>CBDHHG010000056.1:0-312304 GCA_965263225.1 Saprospiraceae bacterium | reverse complement strand
TGGTATAGTAGGTGTATTGGCGTCAATAGCTCTAATTTGGGGTTTGCGCACCGTGAACAAACGAATTGTCAAGCCCACTAAGCAAGTTTGGACAGATGTAAATGAGAAATTCAGTTTCTATCTTAACAAGATTAAGTTCTTACAACTGGAGACGGTCTCTTTTAAGGAATTAAGGGAACCCGTTATTGATCGAGTATCTTCCTTATTGACGCTCATCCAAGAAATATTTTTGAAGCAGATACGGCGTTTAATCTACGGTGAGGTCTATGATTCCTATAGATGGCGCTACCGACAGATGAGCAACCTGATTTACGAATTGCGTCCAGATGACTTTTCGCAAAGTTATAACATTGGAAGAAACAAGAAGTATGGCCCCTGGTTGCAGGAAGTAACACCTGCGGAAGGAGAGACGATAGAAGATGCCAAGGAAAAGCTAGAAGATGAACAGGCCATCAAAGGCATGCTTGGCACCTCCATTCCCGAGGTAGCGGCGGACGCCAGTCGTTTTGGTACCACCCTATGGTTCACCCCGGAAGATCGTAAAAAGGCCACCTTGGATAAGCTCATTGCGACGGGCCAATTTACCATGTGCTATAATCTCATCTATTACCTCAATGAGATAAAACATCCTAAACACCGTAAAAAAAGCGGTTATGAGGACTTATCTGACGAGGTTAAGGACGACCTGGACAAACTCCATGCTCAACTAATGGAGGACTGGAAGAGGTTTGATGAAAATCCATACTTTCTAGTGCCTGACCACCCCTCAAATTCTAAAAGCTAAACTTCGATGTCATGGCAAATACCAGAAAACTACGTGGAAAAGTATATGACAAAACCAGTAAAGCTCGCTATTCAGATGCTACAGTTAAGCTAGAGCCCGTCAAAGGGCTCAAAGGTGAAATCGCCTTTAGTAAGACTGATGAAAACGGAGAATTTGAATTGGATCTCTCAAAAAAATCTAATTTTCCAGAGGGAAAATACAAGTTATCGGTTTATCATGATGATGCTAAGATGGAAAAGGATATGCCTACGATTTCCGTTCCTATGGCGGAGGGTAAGGATGTCCAAAATGTGGGGTTGCTCAGTCGGGATCAGTTCTCACAGAAAGCGGGTAAGGCTTTTGGAGCCTTCTTAGTCTTCTTACTACTAGTCGTTGGCGGCTTCTACGCTTTTTTGCACATCAAATATCCGGTCCCTTTGGACAGGCAGGTGTCCAAATTAGCAAAGATGCTGGAAGCGTATCAAGGTAATCAGGATAGAGACACACTTCAAGCACCTAGCATCAATGTATCAGTCGTTCAGGATTCCAGTAATGCTTCTACTGACTCAATTACCTTAACGGCTACCGCTGTTTCAGGCAATAGCTTCGTCATGAATACCCTGGATACCATGCGCAGCATTGCCTTGCACACCTTGGAACGCGAAAAGCTGGACTCATCTGACTTCGGCAAAGCTTATCTCTTCCTCATAGACGAGGCCCAAAGAGCGGCCCAGAGCGGAAATAAAGCAGAGTTCAGACTTCTACTACAAGAAATACGAGAAGAAAGTAGCCGAAAGCCGAACAACTTCTTCTGGGATATATACCCCATGCGTATGTCGGAAATACTGCTTTGGGCCCTCTTGGCTACACTCCTACGTTTAATTATCAACACTGGATATTATCTTTTCCGCCAGCGTTTCATAATAACCGGTATTTACCATAGTCTGGGGCTAATATTTACAGTTCCTATCCTAGCCTTATTGTTATCTATTGTGTTGTCCTTCATCAAGATCAACATTGCTTTTGGTGAGGCAGAACTCAATTTGGACCTGACCAATATCTATATTTCTATTCTGGTGGCTACCTTTATTGGACTTTCTCCCTGGAAGGCATGGGATTATTTGAATGATTTAGCGGATTCCCTCTTCAAGCGCTTAACGAAGTGATGATGAATGTGTAAGAGATTCTAAATTCAGAAGAGCGGTGCCGTTAACTCGACACCGCTCTTCCTACTCGAACCGACCTACTAGTCCGCGATAGATGGCTGTGAACGCTAGCGGGTCTTAGATTCCCAATCAGCCACCATGCGCTCGATCCGAGATTTGGAATTGCGATAAAAACGATCCTTTTCATCGGCTTGCCCAGCTTCGGCAGCCTTCTTCGCGCTCTCAATAGCGGCCTGATAGTCCTCCATGGAAGCCTGAATCCGCGCTTTAATCCACCAGTTGCTAGAATGATTAAAGAGGTTAGTAGATTCGTCGGCATAGGCCAAAGCCTGTTTGCCGTATTTGCTACTTTCTGAGAGTAGATCTGCGGCTTGCGCATAGGTTTTCCAGCGGTCTTCTTCTGAAGTTTGCAACAGGGCAGAATTCAACTGAGTTTCCAGTTGATTCAGTAGATCAGACTGGAAACGGATGTAGACTCTTGTATGCCCCCATCCCAAGCGGATATAGCCCTGATCAATTTCTTGTTCTACCACGGTATAGTTTAGCCGTTCCTCATTTACTTTGGACGCTTGCATCCCCACTTCTACACGTAAAGCATCCTTCTCCTTATCATAGGAATAGGCTCCCCATTGCTCCGCATCTTTGTTAAAAATTGCGGTCCATTTGCCTTCTTCTTTAGGGATCAAGAAAAATGCATATTTGCCCTGCGGCAAAGACTTCCCTTCTACTTTAACAGGAGTAGAAAACTCAATGGTAGTCGCCTCGTTGGCTCCAGCTCTCCACAATTGGTTATAAGGTTCCAATTCGCCCCATATTTCACGTCCTTTGACGGCAGGGCTGGAGTAGTTGATATTAACGGTTGTATAAGCGATCGTGTAGGAAACACTGGCTCTGGGGCTTTTTCTGGGTAGGTCCATCTGCGCGGTCAGTAGGTTCCCTAAGCCAAAAAGAAACAATAGTGTTAGAATTGATCTAGTGTTCATTTAAGTAATTTTTCAGATTTGGTATGGAGACTTTTCAAGGCTTTACCAGCCTGCTCTAGATTTTCATGGCAAAGTAAATCAAATACTACCTTGTATAAAAAGGAATGATGGAGAAAAAAGTTGATTCGCCCATCCTGTATTCTTGAGTAAGCTGGCAATTTCCAGCTCTTTTCTTATTTTTGTGCGAAACTTTCTCGCCTGATCTACATCTCCTTAGCTATCTGCTAGCTGGGCGATAGCTAGCTCTTCTTTCACCTAATAACTGAACTGAAACATGGCGTCTCCTTTCCACATACTGTACGTAGATGACGAAGAAGATAATCTTATTGCCTTCAAAGCAGTGTTTCGCCGACACTTCCAAGTACATTTGGCGCAAAGTGGACAGGATGCTCTTACACTTCTGGATCAACAGCCTATAGATTTGATCATCAGCGATCAACGCATGCCAAAAATGACTGGCGTAGAGTTATTGGAACAGGTGCGGGTGCGGTTTCCTGATATAATCCGTATGGTACTAACGGGATACAGTGATGTCCAAGCCATTATTGATGCCATCAACAAAGGAAAAATCTACCATTACATCACCAAACCCTGGGATGTAGATGAGCTGAAGATCATCATGGAGAATGCCCTGGAGACCTACATGCTCAAAAAGCGAAACAAAGAATTAGAGGAGGAAAAGACCAGCCTACAGCTACAAAATGAAAGAATGGAAAAGGAGAATATTCTTTCTCAGTTTTCAATACTAAAGAACCAAATCAATCCCCACTTCCTGTTCAATAGCATGAATATTCTAGCGGCACTCATCCCCTCCGCTCCAGACAAAGCAGTCGCTTTCACCACTCGTTTTGCCAAACTCTATCGCAAAGTATTAGAATTGAGAGACCAGTTGATCATTCCGCTTTCCCAAGAGCTAGAATTTGTAGATTCCTTTCTATTCCTCCAAAAAATGCGCTTTAACGAAAGTCTAATTATTAATTATAATATTGAGTCGCGTCACCAGGAAAGTTGTCTTCCTCCATTTGCCTTGCAACTGTTGGTTGAAAATGCCATTAAGCACAATATCGTCTCGGAAGATCAACCTCTCACCATCGACATTTTCACCCAAGGAGATGCCCTCCAAGTGGTTAACAATCTACAGCTAAGGGGTTCGGTAGAAGACTCCACGGGCAT
Organism: Saprospiraceae bacterium; assembly: GCA_965263225.1. Classification (GTDB taxonomy): domain Bacteria; phylum Bacteroidota; class Bacteroidia; order Chitinophagales; family Saprospiraceae; genus DT-111. Next base: position 308,219 of record CBDHHG010000056.1, on the reverse strand, counting down.
TGGTCTAGCCAACCTCCGCGCCCGCTACGAGATGATTGCCAAACAACAGATTTTTAGTGGAGAAGAAGAGGGGCAATATGTGACCCGACTCCCTCTGCTGGTGGAAGAAGACTAAGGCTTTTCTACCCGTAAATAGATTCAAGCTGCGGAAGCTAGGCTTCTTTTTCAGCCTATTCACGCCATCCGCAGCACCATTTTACTACAGCAATTACCCAATTCACTTCGAAAAATTGTACATTTCAGCTACTTGAAGATAGTTTTGAGGCATCAATCCTTAAGTGATGATTACACACCGTTGTCATCATTCCCTAAATACCCAAACCTTACCCTATTATGAGAGCTATCATAGTTGAAGACGAAAAACATGCCAGAGACAACCTGGAAAAACTGCTCCTAGAATTAGATCCTGAATTGGACATTCAAGCAAAGATGGATACGGTTAGCAAAACGGTGGACTGGTTGACGAACAATGAGACAGACTTAATCTTTCTTGATATCCACCTTGCCGATGATTTGAGTTTTAAGATTTTTGAAAAGATCAAAGTAACCACTCCCATCATCTTTACCACTGCTTATGATCAATACGCCCTGAAGGCTTTCAAAGTAAACAGTGTAGATTATCTACTGAAGCCCATTGATAAAGAAGAACTGTCCCAAAGCCTGGATAAGTATCGAAGTACACAAGCTCCCCAACAAGAGCTCAATGTGGAAAAGATTCGAGAGATTATCAACGAGAAAGACAAGGTCTACCAACAGCGTTTTGTAGTCTCTAGGAGAGATAAGATATTAAGTGTCAAAATTGAGGACATTGCCTACTTTGAAGGAGAAGATCGCTACGTATATCTCAATCGAAAGGACGGTACCAAATATATCATCGATTACAAGTTAGCCGATTTAGAGGAGCTATTGGACCCGAGCACCTTCTTTAGACTCAACCGTAGCTTCATTGCCCATTTTGAATCCATCGAGAAGATCACTTCTATGTCGAAAAGTCGAGTCAAAGTGGATTTAAAACCCACCGCCAGCCGAGATATCGTCGTTAGTTCAGCAAATACCAGGAGCTTTAAGGCCTGGCTTAATAAATAGTGGGGAGAGAAGACAGTTGAAAGTTTAAGAGGGATTAGACGAAACGGTCTTTTAATTGAGACTTCCCCTTGAACTTTCAACTGATAAACGCTACATCTATTCCTACCTATCCATCACCACCGATATCTCGCCTCCAGTCCTAAACCAAACTGTGGCTCTAGAAATGGGGCTCCGGTAATAATAAAACTTGGACCAATACTCCAATCAGGAGCAGGCAGATATTGCATCCCAAATTCAAAGTAATACCCAGGGAAACTAGTGCTAGAACTAATGCTAGAGCTACTACTCACCTCATCAATTCCCATACTTGGCCAGACAAAGCGTTGTTCACTTCGAAATGAGCTAGACATTACATTGAAGACACTCAAGCCCAGGAAGGGCTGAAAGCGCTGTCGACGATAAAAGGTGTATTGTAGTCCAAGCTCAGCCATGAGGTTAGTACTACGACTGTTGTAGGTAAAATAAGCCAAATCTGGCCGATTGGGTACCTGATTAATCAGGCTACTAGGCGTTTTGTCATTAATCGTCGCCACTAGTAGACTGCCCTTGAGCCCAAAGCCTTTACCCAGGTCTCGGTATAAAGCGAAACGGTAGAAATTAAAGTTTTGAGCTACTTTACCACGGGCAATAGTACTGCCATCCACATAAAGATCAACCACACCGCCATCCGCCATGGTGTAGGAAGTAACAAATGCGCCCACAATTTCCTCTGTACTATAAGGGAACAGCACCCCTTGATAGCTAGCGGGTATAGTTCCCACACCTAGAGCTACTTGCCAACGACCTCCTACCTTTTCGCGCTCCCAAGCATTAATTTCTTCTCCCAGAATCGTTGATCCATAAACCGGTGCGCCCAACATCGTCTGCATAGTAGTCATGGGACTAGCAGCCCGCTGCTGAGCCTTGGGTCTTGGGTAAGGTCTGCGGCTTGATTGTTTTTTCTTGCTACCTGTACTATTTACCACACTGGCAGTGGTCATGGACCGCAGTTGAGTAGTGGACAATTGTGCTGCTCCAGTGTCTAGCAGGGCTTCCGGTGAAGTGATGGGGGCTTTCCTAAACGTCGGCGCCTGTTCTGCCATAGCCTCAGGAATCTTCTCCCCTCCTCCCAATTCAGCATCAAAACTTTCTTTCTGACTAGCCAACTTAGCAGCGCTTTCAGCAGTAGAAACGGCAAGGGTTATTTTCTTTCGACTGTCAGTGGTAACTGTTTCAGACTTCCCTATTAGAATGGGCGCGGTAGAACCAGTAGTAGAGGCCGTTTCTTGCGTAGTCCCTGAAGTGCCTTCCGCATGGGTGATGATCTCCCCATCCAACTCAGCAGTAGTTAGGTTAAACTGTTGTTCCGTTTGGTTCAAGCTAGGATTTTCCATAGTTGGCTCGGCTTCGATCTCCCCAAAGGTCGCAGTAGTTCTTGGTACATCGGCTGTCCCAGTCAACCAAAGCCCCAGGCTTGCTCCTCCTAGTAAAAAGACACCTAGGCTCCACCAAAAGGGCAGCCAACGCCTCTTCTTCTCCTGATCTAATACAGCAGCCAGCCGATCCCAGCCGGCTTCATCTACTTCGAAATGCCGATCGCGGTGTCCGCTCTCCTTGAAGAAGTCGGCTATATGTTCCATATTATCGCTCATTATGCTTTTGCTTTTTTATGGCCAATCTCAAAAAAAGGTCCCATCAATAGCTGCAACTTCTGCTTGGCCTTAGATAAATTTGATTTTGATGTCCCAATACTGATGCCTAGCTCTTCCGCTATCTCAGCATGTGTATACCCTTCCATAACGTGTAGGTTGAAGACCATTCGGTAGGCAGGTGGCAGTACTTGTAATAGCTTCCAGGCATCTTCTTTACTCAGGCGCCTAATGGCTTCATTTTCAATTTTATTGACAGTTGGTAGGGGAATCAAGCGGGCCTCTTTATGGGCTTTGTGATGCTTCCTGAAATAATCAATAGCGGATCGGATAATGATCTGTCTGAACCAGGATCTAAATGGGGCTTCAAATCGAAACTGTTGAATACGATCAAAAACTTTTAGGAAACCATCATGTAACATTTCTTCCGCCTCCTCTCTGTTCTTTGCATAATGCAAGGCAACGGTCAAGCCATAGCTATAAAAGTACTGGTATAGCTGCTTTTGGGCCGATCGCTTCCCCTTACGGCAATCCTGAATCAATTGTTTTAATTCTTCTTGTTTTATTGGCATATCGGTTGGTTGAACCTAAGGGCGTTGAACTGATTTAAAAGGAATTTCATCATACTAGTGGAGTTCTCCGACAATTGTCAGTGCCTTACTCATAGTTGATCGGAAGCCACCCTAATTCTGAATACTCCATTTTTGAGGTCCTTCCATTTACTTCCAGGAGCGCGTACAATCCCGTCAAAAGTGCCTACGAGAAAGCCTTCATCATCCCACTCTTCAATGATCATATTGACAAGTCCGCAGTACTTGACCTCCTTGGCCGTTCCTTGATTTTCGTAGAACTGCAATTCGACGTGGCGGCAGTAAGCTTCATAGACTCCCTCTTCAAAGATTAGGGGATATTCATCCTGTAGGAGTTGCCCTTGAGATACGTAGAAATGCATAGCCGTCTTTCCATCACGACTTTGGCGGATCATATTGAGCTGATCCAAGGGTAAGGGATTGTTGGGAAACTCCTGGTAGAAGTATTGGTTTCCAGAAATACTGCCATTGGTAGTGGCTAGATAAATATCTTCTCCATTGACTTCAGCCTGAATGTATTGGCCTTCTAGCGTATGCCCTATAGATATGTGAGATTCCTTTTCACAGGACAAAAGGCAGCTAAAGGCTGCCATACTTAAAAATGAGTAAACAAAAGTTTTCATAGCTTCTCTCTTAAAATGTTGATTTACTATCTTGACGATAGATTTCCTTTGAGGGGTTGCCTTGCCCCATTTTTTCTTTTCGGTACGGCATTTCATCAACATCAATCCAATTCGCATGAAAAAAACTACCTACCTACTTGTCTGCTGCTTTGCCCTCTTGCAGGCCTGTGGTCCCGCCGAAGTTGCCTCTGTCCCCACCGAAGAGGCCACAGAAATCAAGAAAGGCCCTGAAGCCGTTTCGCTGGATGGCCGCGAATTGTTCCCGCCACCAGAAACCCCAGCGGGCCAACAGAAAAAGGATAGCCTTCTGGCAATAGCTCAAAGCAATTTTGACTCAGATTCTCAGGAACTGGATAACATCATTTGGCTGGGCAGACGATTGGCCTATTTGAGTAGATACAAAGAAGCCATCAAAGTGTTCACAGAAGGCATGATTGTGCACCCCAAAGCCCCGGAACTCTATCGGCATCGAGGGCATCGCTACATTTCGACCCGCCAGTTTGATAAGGCTATTGCAGACTTTGAAAAGGCGGCAAGCTTAGCGGAGGGAAGAGATATCGAGATTGAACCCGACGGGTTACCCAATAAATTGAACATCCCCTTATCAAGCTTGCAATTCAATATCTGGTATCATTGGGGCTTAGCTTATTACTTGCAGGGAGATTTTGAAAAGGCCGCCCAACTCTATGAGGAATGCATGGATTACTCCATTAATCCCGATCTACTTACCGCGACAACTGACTGGCTGTATATGACTTACAGAAGACTAGGCAAAACGGCAGAAGCAGAAGAGCTATTGAGTCCAATCAATGCTGACTTAGAAATCATAGAAAACAATAGTTATTTGAACCGCCTGCTTATGTATAAAGGAGAAAAGGCGCCTACTGATCTGCTGGATTTGAACAATACCGACCCTGAGCAACTACTAAACATAGTAACGCAAGGCTATGGTGTAGGTAATTGGTATTTGTACAATGGCGATGAAGTCCAGGCAAGAACTGTATTTGACAAAATCTTAGCCACCACCTATTGGTCTGCCTTTGGATACATTGCTGCGGAGGCCGATCAAGTTAGGCTTACTGCCGACTAGATGATGCTATTTTGATCCTTAGTAAAATCACCATAGTCGTAACTAGATTTTTGGTCGTGAATGTTAAGGCCAGACAGAAAAATCGTTCCTTGCCGCAGGCTTATTATCTGTCCTGCCCCTTTGCAAGGGGAAGACTTTTTCTAAAGAAGTCTAGGTAATAAAGTCGCAGCGGAAACCAGGAGTAGCCACGGTCACCCTACTTATCATGATTTTTGTATTTAAGAAGGTAGAATTTGGAAACCTTTCTCCTGGTTTTGGCGTATTTTCAATTGCAAGCAAACTGCTAACAAAAGCTTACTGTTACAATTCATATATTTTCATTGAATTGGTTACATTAGCTTACTAGACTACCCCTTACAGTTATCCCCTAGTTATACGAAGGCCGAAACCCTAGCGATCCTGTACCGCTGAGAAACCTATTCACAGACCTTACGGCCAGAGACTTTATAAACAACATACTGAGAGCTTACTTTGAAACTACTACAAAATTCTCTTGTTACTAGTTTTAAAACAGCCTGGTAGAAAACTTACCTTTGCATAGGAGCTATTAGAACGTAAAAGTTGGTTATCAAGTAGCCCGTTCTTGGCCTCTGGCAAGTACTTGTACATGTTAAATTATTTACCCATGTCTCCAAGAATCCTATCTCTTTTTATTGGAATGATGCTATGGACTGGTTTGTCCTTAGCACAACAAAAGACATTTAAGTCTCCAACCGCAGCCACGAAACTGTACCAGAAGGGGACCGAAGCCTTGCTCAAGAAAAATTATAATCAGGCTATCCGCCAATTTAAAAAGGCGCTAGATATCAGTCCAGGACTCTATGCTGCCCATCGAGGCATCGGAGCGGCCTTCGTGATGCTCAACGACTATCCCAAAGCTGCTGAACACTACGAAAAAACCCTATATGCCGATCCCAATTTCTCTCGGACCTTGTACTATGAAACAGCTGATGCCTTTTATAAGTCTGGAGAGTATAGTAAAGCGCTCGACTATTACTATCGATTCAGTTACTTGCAGAAGAGCGATAGTTCCAGCTTTGCCTTGAACCTGGATAAGGAAGCGGAAGCGGAACTAAGATATATTGAACAGTTGGATCAGAGCATTACCGCTTGCAAGATGGCTATGGATTCTGTAGAGTTCATCAACCTAACAACGGTAAATAACTTGGGGGCGAGCATCAATTCAGAGTTCAATGATTACTTCCCCATGCTCCTAAATGGAGAAAAAACCCTTTATTTCAATCGACAAAAGGCCATTTTCCAGGACGAAGACTTATTTACCAGTGAATACAAAAATGGCAAATGGCAGAAAGCCAAGTCCGTAGGCAATTTCAATACTAGGAATCCAGAAGGGATGGTTTCTATGGTGCGGGATGGTCGACGCATTTACTTTACAGCTTGTCGTCGTAAAAATGTACAGGGTCCTTGCGACATATGGGAGGCCTTAATCTCTGAGCAAAAGATTGTTGATATCAAAAGCATAGATGGCCTAACTAATTCCGCAGATTGGGAAGGACAAGCTAGTATTAGCTGTGATGGTAGCACCATTTACTTCGCTAGTAACCGAGCAGGTGGAGTTGGCCTATTTGACCTTTGGTATAGTAAATTACAGACAGATGGGACCTGGTCGGAACCTAAAAACTTAGGTCCAGATATTAATACACCGGGTTACGAGGAGGCCCCCTATATTTCCAATGATGGCAATACTTTATACTTTACCTCCGACGGCCATCCAGGAATGGGACAAAAGGATATTTACATGAGTTGGCGCGATTATAAAACCGGTAAATGGAACAAACCCATTAATTTGGGGCGGCCCGTGAATTCTGCTTTTGACGACATGGGCTTGTTTTTATCCGCCGACAATAAGTCTGGATATTTTGCCTCTAATCGAACAGGAGGATTTGGCGCAATGGATATCTATCATTTTGACCTGTCCAAGTCACTCCATAGTGATCCAATCACCTTTGTAGAAGGCTATGTAATTGACTCACTCGACGGTGAGCCTATCCCAAGTATTCTTGAAATCAATGGCCGTGATCCCATTGCAACGGATGAAAATGGACGTTTCTTTATTTGTGCAGGCGCAGATGAAGTATTGGATCTAGAGGTGCAACAGGATGCTTACTATCCTTACCATAATACTTTCCCCATTCCAGAATGGGACAATAAAGAATTGTATCCCATTACGTTGCAGCTTCAACCTTACCTCGTCCCCAAAGCACCAGTGGTGCCCGAACCAGAGCCAGAGGTTGATACCACTGTAGTCAATGTAATCAAAGCCCCTTTAACAGAGGAATTCACGCATACCATCTATTTTGATTTTGATAAATATGAGATGTCGGTCAATGAGTTAACTCTTTTAGAGGGTTTCTATAAATTCATCAAAGCGAAAAATATCATTAGAGCTGAAATTATTGGCTATTCGGATAATGTGGGAGAAGACATCTATAATATGGTTCTCTCTGAGAAACGAGCTAAAAACATTGCCATTTACTTCCGAGAAAATAATATAGACATCGACCAGATCTATATGGAAGGGAAGGGAGAAATCAATGATGACAACCCGAAGCGCTTGAATCGTCGGGTAGATATAAAGGTTATTGTACAGAACAATAATGGGCAATAATGAGCTTGCCCCTTAACAAGGACATCCCGAGTTTTGGCATTAGGTCATGGCTCGGGATGTCTGTATCTTAGGGTAATTCTTAGCCTAGCGTGGGCTTACATCTTCTGCACGTATTCTGCCAAGTTATCAAATACTGATCCCCAGCCATTATAAAAGCCCATTTCCTCTTGTTGCTTACAGTACTCCGCAGTAGGGTGAATCACATGAAATACAAAGTCCGTTTTCTCTCCATTCGGGCTAAATAGCATTTCCATTGTCACGCCCTCCGTCATTGGTTTGAAATCGGCACTTGTAACGATCTTTTCCATTTTAATAATTTCACTGTACTGCCCTTCGGAGATAAAGATGCCTCCATTAGGCATTTCCATCTTGTACTTCCACTTTCCACCTACTTTAAAATCGTGTTCTAACACTTCTACTTTCATCCCTTTGGGGCCCCACCAATTGGCTACGTGCTTAGGGTCGGCCCAGGCTTCCCAGACTAGCTTTACCGGAGCGCTGAAGGTTTTTTCAATCGTAAGGGTACGGTCTTTTGCGGCATCCATTGTACTCATCGACATTGTTTTATTATTTGTTTGTAATTGAATCAAGTAATCTTCCAGCGCGTCGAAGCGATCCTCCCAAAGATTGCGAAACTGATCCAGCCACAGGAAGGCCGGAACTAAGGTCTTGGCTTCAATCTCGCAGTACCGCTCCCGTCCCTGCTTAGTAATACTGATGACTCCACACTCATTGAGGATCTTCAAGTGTTTGGATATAGCTGGCCTTGTCAGGTCAAATCGTTCTGCTACCGCATTTACGGTAAGGGTTTCTTTGGCGAGCAGGCCAATAATGGCCCTTCTTACCGGATCGGCAATAGCTTGGAAAACATCTCTTCTCATTGAATAAGTAACTGATCGGTTACAAATTTAAAAGAAACCGATCGGTTACGCAATAGTTGTGAGCATTTTTCCAAAAAAAATAGCCCACCGGGTGAGTACTCACTCGGTGGGCTAAAGGGAGAAAATGGGGTAAAAAAGATATATAATAGGTTTCCTTCAAGAAATAATCAACAGATAATCAAAGCTTTACCCCTATCGAATCACAATCACTCACCGGGTGAGTGATTACTTCATAAAGCCGCGCAAAAAGTAGGTAATACCTAGGGGTGTTTGCATCCAGCTAGTTGACAATTTTTTCTTGTCTACCCTAAGCTGCTGAAAACCACCTTGGCTCTTACTACCTTCGCCTTTCATAAAGTCTTCCATGTTAGAGTAAGTAACAGCCTTACGATCTGCTTTGGCAAGCCACTTGTTCACTTCCGCAAGCTGCTCTTGAAGCAATCCTTCCGTCTCCTGATTGAGCGCATCCAGTTCTTCCTGTAATAATTCCAAGCGCTGAAGTTGCGAAGTCGACGGCTTGCCTGGGAAGCTGCTGACTTGCCGATACAAATCTGAAATTCTTTCGTGCAATTGTTCTGTTTCATTGACGTAGTAGTCTCCCTCTTGTGAGGAAATCTTGTACTTGGCAGCTTGAACAGCTTCCTCTAAATCGTCTACCTTAGCTTGAGCCTTGCGCTTTAAGTCTTCTTGCTTAGCAAGCTGCCCTTGCACCTGATCTAAACTATGGTATAAATAAGCTAGCTTTTCTACCATGCCATATAGGGTCATGGTCTTTTCGTGTTGTAATTCACGATCAGCAGGTGAATAGGGAGATTCTTCATCATAAGCTAGCTCGAAAGAGGTTTCATAAGTAGTCTTTCCTTTAATCAACTTCACCTCATATTTCCCGGCCTCTAGATTTGGTCCGGAAATGGCTCCAATCAAGGCCATCCGATTCTTGGAGGGGGCGGCCTTAGGTTTGTCAATAGCAGTGGGCATGCTGACGAAGTTAATCCCGGCGCTTTTCCCGGCTGGTAAGGTTCTTAGCAATTCTCCGTCTTTCCACACCTCCAGATACATCTTTCCGAAGGTATGCCGACGATTCATATAATAGACGATTTGGGCATTAGTGCTTGGATTAGGACCAACGAAATTACCGGAACCTCCGAACCAACCTCCTCCTGCTCCAGGGTCTCGAAGTATTGTTGGCGAAGAGGCGAAGAAATGTATCTTCTCTTTCAAGACATCTGCATTAATAGCCCTCAAGGGGCTGATATCATCAATAATAATAATTCCACGTCCGTGGGTGCCCATCACCAGCGCATCTTCCGTCGAGTGAATTACCATATCGCGCACGCCGACCTTCGGCATATTGTTCTCAAAACGATTCCAGGTTTCTCCGGCATCCAAAGAAACAAACAAACCAAACTCAGTTCCCAAAAACACTAAATTAGGGTTGACTAGATCCTGGCGAACACTCAGTGCATAGCCTTCAGGGCCATTTTCTCCCAAGGACTTCCAGGTCTTACCTTGATCGGCAGTATAGTACAGATATGTCTTACCGTCTCCATTTCTATGCCCATCAAAAGTTACGTAGGCAGCATTGGCATCATGTGGACTGGGTTCAATAAAGGTTACCCAGGTATTGGCAGGAAGGTTAGGGACATTGGCCGTCAGATTGGTCCATGATTTTCCGCCATTTGCGGTAAATTGGAGAAGGCCGTCATCAGTTCCTGCCCAGATCACCTGGTCATCCTTTGGTGATTCTGCGATGGCGTAGATGGTGCAGTGATTTTCGGCTGTTGAATTATCAATACTCAAGCCACCGGATAAATGTTGCTTTTGTTTTTCAGGATCATCTGTAGTCAAGTCTGGGGAAATACGCTCCCAGCTGTCCCCCATATCATGAGATACAAATAGATATTGAGCGCCAAAATACATGCGATTTGGGTCAGTAGGACTGAGGTGAACCGGGGCATTCCAATTGTAACGGAATTTCTCTTCATCTCCGCTTGGATAGGGTTTGATCTCCTTGGCCTGGCCAGTCTTGGAATTGTATCGAGCTAGGTTTCCACCTTGGTACTCACTAAAGATGATTTCCTTTTGAGTCGGATGTCGGAAACTATAGAAACCATCCCCGCCAAAGGAAGATTTCCAATCGCTATTATTGATCCCTCCTGTTTTGCGAGAAGGGGCGTACCAGGAGCCATTATCCTGTAGACCACCGTAGACATTGTAGGGGAAGTCATTATCTACACTTACATGGTAAAACTGCGATACCGGCAGGTTCATCCACATCCGGAAAGTTTGCCCTCGGTCGAAAGATTCATAAATACCACCATCGGTACCGAGCAAAATATGCTTGCTGTTCGCAGGATCAAACCAAATGTCGTGAATATCAGAATGTACTCCCGCCCCCATGACTCGGAAACGGTTACCTTCATCTTCGCTGAGGATCGCGACTAAGCCACATTTGGCGACGATACTATCATTCTGTGGATCAACAACTACGTTGGAAAAATAGAAAGGACGAACAGTCGTATTGAAGTCTGTACTCACCTGCTTCCAATTGGCTCCTTGATCGGTGGAGAGGTAAAGTCCTTTGTCCTCTTGTTTTTCCGCTTCAACGGACAAATATATCTTTTGGCCATTAGAGGGAGCAACCCCAATTCCAAGTCGGCCAAGCTTGCCTTCCGGTAGACCTTCATGAATGTTTTCCCACTTGGCTCCACCGTCCATTGTTTTGTATAACCCGCTTTTCCCATTAAAGCCAGAATCAAAAGTCCAAGGCTTTCTTCTGTGGCTCCACATGGCTGCATAGAGGATATCTGGGTTTTCAGGATCAATGTCGATATCTGCACAGCCAGTATTTTCATCGATGTACAATACCTTTTCCCAATTTTTCCCTCCATCTACCGTCTTAAATACGCCTCTCTCTTTGTGGGCATCCCAGAGGTGCCCTAGCACTGCTACGTAGACGATCTCTGAATTACTGGGATGTACAATGATATCTGCGATACGCTCGGAATCTTTTAATCCCATAAATTGCCAACTGCTCCCGCCATTACTTGATTTGTACAAGCCCGTTCCAACGGAGACACTGTTTCGTACCCAGGGTTCACCAGTCCCTACCCAAACCGTCTCTGTGTTAGTGGGATCAATAGCTACTTTACCGATGGATTGTGTGTGATCGTCAAAAATGGGGCGAAAAGTTGTTCCCCCTGTTACTGATTTCCAAACCCCTCCTCCTGCGGCACCAACGTAGATGATTTCGGATTGACCGGGTACGACAGCAATGGAAGAGATCCGGCCACTCATAGTTGCAGGCCCTATCTGTCTGGCTCTTAGGCCACCAAGCAGGGCCTTACCACTAGGTGGTTTCGGTTGAGCTACCATATCCGTTGCTCCTAGGATAAGTAGGAATACAATAGAAGATAGAAAACTGAAATGGGAAAAGTTATCTTTATTAGTATAAGATTGAGGTAGGAAAATTTTCTTCATACTGCTGGTTTATGGAATGAGGTGCTTTCCCACAGTAGAATAAAGAGGTCAATGAGTAGAACTAGAAAAATAAATCTCAAGTGGAAATGAGCAGGAAATCACCTAAAGCTTGCGACAAAAAAGACGCAGAAGCTCTACTGTTAAGAACTTCTGCGCCGGAGGAAAATAATTACTCAACTAGTTTTTATCGTTTCCGCTGGCTGGTGCAGCTTCTTTCTTTTTAGGCATGGCGAACATCTCGTCTGGTAACTCTTCATTTAGCGTCACGGATTCCAGTGTCAGCTTTTGAGCGGTTTGGCCCTCCACCTTAGTTTCTGTGTAGAAAGGCATCATCAGACCGTCCACATCCTGGTAATCACTGAAATAGGTTTGTGCCATTTGGCCTTTGGCTGGCCCGCTTGTAATGGCAGCTTCCATCATGATTGGCACATAATTTTCAGTTTCGAAATAAAAGAAGAGTTCCTTTCCATTCTTCTTGGTAACCTTCAATTTAAAAGTTTCAGCACCTTCTATCTCATGCTTGCCTTCTAAAGTGACCGTATTGCCCTTTTTGGCATAGTCCATAAAGGGATATTCGAAGGTTTGCTCAGTCATGAACTCAGCTTGTTCCTTAGGAAGTAACTGAGGATCTGGTCCAGTTTGCATCGGGAATAACATCCAAGCATCTTTTCCGTCATAAGCTTGGACCATGGGAGTACCCATAACATCCACTTCCACCTTCATTTTATTAGGTGGCTTCGAGTATACTGTACCTTTAAATTCCATTCCCTGCATAGCAGAAGTCACTACAGCTTTCTGAGAGGTAAGCGCTTTCCATTTATCGTACCCTCCGGTATTTTCAAAATAACTATCTATAATTTCATCAACAGTTTGGCCATGTAGGGCTGAAATAGAGAGAAGAGCTACAAATAGAAATGATAATTTCTTCCACATAATTTTCTTTTTTGGTTTCTATGCGAAGGAAGCAAATTCTCTATAGTTGACGAACTAATCTAGATTAACGTGGAGGATTGTTCGATTGAGTGCATAGAAAAAGCCCCGTCCATAGGACGAGGCTTTTTCTAATTCTTTATCATGAAAACTCGGTACTAGCTACCGAAGTCATCAAAAGCAATGTTTTCTTCGGGAACACCGAGTTCGTCAAGCATTTTCAAGGCTGCTTGCAACATCAACGGAGGTCCACAAAGGTAGTACTCTACTTCCTCTGGCTCCGGGTGCTTAGACAAGTATTCATCGTACAATACCTGGTGAATAAATCCGGTGAATCCTTCAGCATTGTTGTCCTCGATATCGTTCTTCACTGTCCACTTATCTTCATCTGTGGCATTAGACAAAGCGATGTAGTAGCGGAAGTTATCATAGTCCTTTTCGATGTTTCGGAAATCATCGGTATAGAACAACTCTCTTCTAGAACGTCCACCGTACCAGTAACTCACTTTGCGATCTTCGGTCTTCAACGTATGGAACAAGTGGAAGATATGAGAGCGCAATGGAGCCATACCCGCACCACCACCGATGTATACCATTTCCTTCTTCGTAGGTTTGATAAAAAATTCACCATAAGGTCCGGAAATAGTTACTTTATCACCTGGGTTACGAGTAAATACATAGGAAGAACAAACACCAGGATTGACAGGCATCCAAGTATTGGCTTTTCTATCCCATGGTGGAGTGGCAATACGGATGTTCAACATCACAATATTTCCTTCCGCTGGGTGATTGGCCATCGAATAGGCACGGAACTGCTCCTCGTCATTCTTCATGCTCAAAGACCACATGCCATATTGATCCCACTCTGGTTTGAATTCCATCGGATCTTTACCCAGCTTCGGGTGAGAAGTAATATCGATCTTGTCAAAATCACAAGTGATTTGAGGCACATCGATCTGGATATATCCACCTGATTCGAAATCTAGAATCTCACCTTCCGGCAATTTCACCACAAATTCTTTGATGAAAGTAGCCACGTTGTAGTTGGATACCACCTCACATTCCCACTTCTTGATACCGAAGATCTCTTCTGGGATACGGATCTTCATATCAGAACGCACCTTCACCTGGCAAGCCAAACGCTTGTGCTCTGCCACCTCTCTTCGGGTCAAGTGGTTCATTTCTGTTGGAAGTACATCTCCTCCACCTTCTTCTACGTGGCATTCACACATCGCACAAGTTCCACCACCACCGCAGGCAGAGGGTAAGAAAACACTTTTATCAGAGAGTGCTGACAACAGCGAGGAACCAGGAGCTACCATCAAAGGATTGCTCTCATCACCATTGACCACAATCTTGACTTCGCCTTGCGGAACCAAGCGTTTCCTTGCTGCAATAAGCATAAAGGACAGAGCCAAGATCACAGAAACGAAGACTAGTACTGCAAATAATATTGTTGTCATTGTTCCTTTATTGTAGTATAAGAATAGTTGTTGTTAGTTTCCAGCTCCGCCAAATACCGCTGGGTCAATTCCCATCAGGCTCATGAAGGCCATACCCATCAAACCGGTTAGGATGAAGGCCATCCCTAGACCTCTCAAAGGAGCAGGAATTGCAGAGTAACGGATCTTCTCCCGGATGGCTGCAATAGCAATGATTGCCAAGAACCAACCAAACCCACCACCTAAACCGAAGGCTACGGATTGAGAGAAATTAAAATCTCTAGCTACCATAAATAGTGAGCCTCCTAAGATCGCACAGTTCACGGTGATTAGTGGCAAGAAAATCCCTAGAGCAGCATATAAACTAGGAGAATATTTTTCCACAATCATCTCTACCAACTGTACCATAGATGCGATTACTGCGATAAACAGCAGAAAGCGCAAAAAGGTCAAATCCATGCCCAAAATCCCAGTATCTGACAATAAATATTCAAAAATGAACCAGTTGATTGGCATGGTGATCCCCAAAACGAAGATAACCGCCAATCCCAAACCAAAAGCTGTTTTAACCGATTTGGAAACGGCCAGATAAGAACACATTCCTAGGAAATATGCCAAAATCAAATTCTCTATGAAAGCTGCCTTTACGAATACATTTATAAACTCGCCCATTATCTTTAAGTTATATGCTTTTCAAATAAGTTTCTGGTATCCCTTACTTAGGATACATCGATTAGCTTTCTGTTGTAGCTACGTTGAATCCAGATCATGATACCAATGATAAACATGGCAGCGGCTGACAATACCATTAGGTTATTGTTAGCGTACCATCCAAACAATACACTAGTGGTAGTATCAATAGAATACTCAGCAGATGGCCCGATAATCTTCCACTCAAAAGGACTACTCGCGAAAAGACTTCCTTTTCCGAAAATCTCGCGAATAAAGCCTACCATCACAAGGATCGCACCGTATCCCAAGCCATTACCGATCCCATCAAGGAAAGATCTCCATGGCTTGTTGGCCATAGCGAAAGCTTCCAAGCGTCCCATTACAATACAGTTGGTAATGATCAAACCGATATAAACAGATAGTTGCTTGTAAACGGGGTAGTTCAAAAACTTCAAGCTGAGCTCTACGAAGGTTACCAAGGAGGCGATGATGACCAATTGTACGATCATACGCACCTGCTTTGGAATATAGTTTCTTAGCAGTGAAGTGAATAGGTTAGAGAAAGCACAAACGAAGACTACAGCGATAGCCATAACCAAAGACGGCCATACCAGAGAGGTTACCGCTAAGGCTGAGCAAATACCCAATACCTGAACTGTAATTGGGTTGTTGTCATTTAAAGGATCCGTCAACAGCTTTTTCTCCTTCTTTCCAAAAAAAGGTTCCGCTGTTTTGGGGGCAGTTTTTTCTAATGTTTCAGCCATTTTATGGTTGATTTTCTAGATGATTCAATTGACTATTTCGCAATCTTACTTCACGAGCATGCCTTGGCGGCGAAGACTATTGAAGTAAGGTAGATAATTCTTAATACCGTCGTACAACATATCGGTAACCCCATCTGAGGTAACCGTTGCACCGGTGATACCATCCACATCATGATTTTGATCGATGGCTCCTCCTTTCCGCACATTCACAGAGACATACTCCCCACCATTAAATATCTTCTTCTCTTTGAAGGACCTAGGGAAGCTGGCATTGTCCTTAATCTCAGCACCCAAACCGGGGGTCTCACCAGCATGATCGAAAGATGCACCGGCGATGGTGTTCAAATCACTCTTCAAGGCAATGTTGCCCCAAATTTCATCCCAAAGACCAACTCCACGAATAGAAAGGATGTAGAATTTCTCTCCACCTTGGCTGAAGACAAACAAAGGCAAGCGTTTTTCACTATCCGCCTTCTTCTTTTCCTTAGCCATATCAATATCCTCAGCTTTCACACCATCCACTTCTTCTCCTTGCAAATTAAGCACTATCTGCTGCATTTGCTTATCGAAAATATCCAATACTTGGTCATCCTTCAGGTCCTTCACCTGCACTCCTTCTCCTAGATAATCCCCTACAGCACTGAGGATGGCTCTTTTATTAAAGATCTCTTCATTTCTATCTGCCACTGGTTTCGTTACCTGTCGGAAACTAGTTAGGAAAACAGCGACACCAGCTGTTAATGCAGTCACAAATATTACAACGTATCTGGTATCCACAGCTTTTTATTTTAGGTTATTAATGTTTTCGTCTTCTTATGGTCATTCTTATCCACTAGCTGACGGCCACCTGGGTCCGCTTAGCTCTACGGCTCATATTGGCCTCCAACACATAGTGGTCGATCAAGGCAGAGAAGGTATTCATAAATAGGATAGCCAACATCCAGCCTTCTGGATAGGCAGGGTTCATGACACGAATAATCAAACCTACAAATCCGATCAGGAATCCATACACCCATTTTCCGGTATTGGTTGATGATGCTGTAACTGGGTCGGTTGCCATAAAGGCCATCGCAAACAAGAAGCTACCCATAGATAACTGGTAGTACCAAGGAATAGCCATGAATTTGAAGATGCCTGGCGTTGTTTCCGTGAATTCGCTAGGGGCAATTCCATTAAGGATCATGCCCATTACCGCAGCACCAATCACCATCGATACCATAATGCGCCAGCTAGCTACACCAGTCGCGATCAAGAAGATGGCTCCTAGAATGATTAACGGCTTAGAAGTTTCTCCGATGGAACCCGGAATTGTTCCCCACCACATCTGAGCTTCCGTATAGACGCTGGTTACGCTTTCCCATCCACCACTAGCTGCTAGAGAAAGCGGTGTAGCTCCAGTAAAGCCATCTGCTACCAGCACTCCTCCATCACCAAAGGTACTCCATCCTACTCCACTAAATATCCAGTCGAAGAAACCGTGTGCCCAACCATATTGCGCACTCATATAAGTGGGAATGCCATCTACTGCAGTTTTTTCTAGAGCAGACACCCATACTTCATCACCAGATATATAGGTCGGATAAGCAAAAAAGACGAATACCCGCGCCAGCAGGGCAATGTTCCAAATATTCATGCCCGTACCACCAAATGCTTCTTTACCAATAATTACGGCAAAAACGATAGATACAGTAAGGATCCACAATGGAATATCTGGTGGCATGATCAATGGAATCAATGCTCCTGATACCAAGAACCCTTCTTCAATTGGGTGCCCCTTGCGTGTGGCATAGTAGAATTCAATACCCAGACCTACAACGTGCGTTACGATGAAAATGGGTAAGATCTTGATTAATCCATGGGCTATCTTTAGGTGTAGACCTTCCAACAAGCCAGTATATTGTCCTAAAGCCAAGTAGTGCTGATGTCCGATATTATAAGTACCGAACAAGTAACACAACTGCATGGCCAATACAACGTGTACCATGGTACGCTTAAGGTCCATACCATCGCGGATATGTACACCTTTAGCTGTTGTAGTGTTAGGAGAAAATGCAAAAGTGAAGAAGCCATCAAACAAAGTATGAAGGAAAGGTGACTTCTTTTTATCAGGTTCAATTCGCTGGAAAAAATTCAGTAATGCTTTTTTCATGATTTCTTATAGCGATTTCAATAAGATTTTAAAATGATGGATCGGCGCAGGTCTATTAACTCTGCTCTCTCATGGTGTCCAAACCTTCTCGCAAGATCTGCTGCAAGGGTTGTTTAGACGTACAAACAAATTCGCACAGCGCCAAATCCTCTTCGGCTAGCTCATAGATTCCGAGTCCTTCCATGCGTTCGAAGTCATTTACCAGGATCGCCTTCATTAGGTGTTGAGGATAAAGATCCATTGGAAGTACCTTCTCGTACTGTCCAGTTACTACAAAGGCTCTTTTTTCACCGTGAGTATTGGTATCAGCCTTGAATTTAGCATCAGGGAAAAGGAAGTTTGGAAAGGTACCAGAAACACTTGGTCTTGGTGACAATGGTAGCAACCAGCCAAATAATTCATAGTAATCGCCTTCCGCAATCACCGTAAGTTGATCATCATGGAAATTCAAAAACTGATCTGCTGACTTTTGACGCCCGGACAAGACATCACCTGAGATATAGCGTACATTATCCGCAACCGTTTGGTCTTTCACCAAATCTCCTACCTTAGCACCGATCGCCGTACGAACATATTTAGGTTCGCTAATCTCGGCACCAGCCACTACCACTACTCTAGAACCATCAAACTTACCTTCTAGGAACATCGTTCCCAGAGTGATTACATCCTGTACGCCTAAAGTCCACACCTTATCTTGTCCACCCACTGGCTTGACATGGTGAATTTGGATTCCAACATTACCAGCTGGGTGTTTACCATGGAACCAGTTCTTTTCTACTCCTTCTGCTTGCGCAAAGGCTGAAGATGGAGCATTTTCCCCCTTAGCGTTCAGTCCCAGGAATACTTTACCTGGAGTCAATTGATTCAGAACATCCAAGCCTTTTTGGAAGGCCGCCTCTTTACCCGCTACGATGATATTGGCATCTGGCGCCAAAGGTGCAGAGTCAAAAGTAGAGATAAAGATATCGCGAGGTACATCACCAGGAGCGGGAATCACATTGAATGGGCGCTGCTGAAATAAAGGCCAGGCCCCATTCTCCATCAAATAAGCTACCAATTCTTCACGACTGCCATTTTCTAGATCAAAAGCAGGTAAAGCTTTGAATTTTTGCTCTTTATCCGCCAAGATTACCACCTCTGATATAGATCGCTTCTCCCCTCGGTTAATGGCAATAACTTCTCCACTGACAGGAGCTACGAACTTTACTTCGGTAACCTTCTTATCGAAGAAGATCGGATCACCTGCTTTCACCTCATCCCCAACTTCCACTAACACCTTAGGTATGGGTGCCAGGCCGATGAAGTTTGGTGGCTGAACCGCAAAAGTTGTTGCTGATCCTTCTTGAATCTCGCTAGATTCTGGAGCACCTTCCAACAAGATGTCATGCCCTTGCTTTAGGAAAGTTACGGAGGAATCTCCTACAAAGTCCGGCGTCTTCGGTGCAAAGAGCTCATTGAACCGAGGAAAAATAGAAAAATTAGATTTTTCATCGTCAGCCCCAATCGATTTGGCTTCTATTGCAAGTAGATTATCTGCTACTTGCACCACCAAAAACAAAAGGATCAGCACCGCCACTCCAATCAAGGAATAAATAAAGTAACTGAATCCGCTTGTGCCAGACTGTCCGAATGCCATATCTGAGGTCAGCATCAGTACCAGAAAGAAAAGGTTCTTGGTTATTCTGCTTTTCATCTTAGATTTCGCTTGTTAACGCTACAAAATAAAAGCTATAACTGATTGTTTTACAACTTTTTATCGTATAGCAAAAAATGCAGTTTATTTTGATTTCCAAAAATCACCGCAAAGATATAAACTTTTGCATTTATCCAGAACCTAGGCTTATTCAATGTTAATCAGTCTAATTATTTAGATTCAATCTAAATAAAGTGTTATTCTCAAGCTAATTAAGGGGTTATGAAGCCTTCCATTCTGAGCTCGATGCTTTACTAGTTGAGCAAAACAATAGTTACAAGATAGGCGTCGTTTATGCCCTTATTCGAAACAATCTGGAGCACCTAACATGGAATTTTCCATATACCTGCGTTCCGGTTATTTGGTGTTTGTGAATAAGACCACACTTTACTCCTCAATGTTTTGAGGAATAGCGAGAAAATTAAGGAAAGTACATTTCAGTCTGAAGTTTACAGCTAGGCGAGATTTTGAGTAGCAGCGGATTGTGCCTGGTATTTTCGCTGCCAATTGCGCCAACCATAGGCTGCCACAACTAAATAGATTAACATGATGGCAACAAATAGGTAGGCTCCCCTACTTTGATAAATGAAAATATAGATACTATCAATACAGATCCAATAGAACCAATTTTCGATCTTCTTCTGAATGACCAAATAGGTGGTTAGCAAGGCAAATACCGTCGTAAGCGCATCAGGATAAGTAGCTGCTGCATCAGTGTATGTAGCTAGGAAATGCCCAGCTACCACTCCCCCAATCACCCCCAAACTAATCATCCACACATGTTCCTTGGTACTCATCCGGCTAATGGCTAACCGCTTTCCTTCTGAAGCTTGGCTTTTCCACTGCCAATAGCCCCAAGCGCTCATGGCAGCATAGAAAAGCTGCAATACTCCATCCGCATACAATTGGTAAAAAGCAAAATCTGCGTATGCCCAAAGACTACAGCTGATAAAGCCCCAAAACCAACACCAGATATTTTCTTGTGCTGCGAGGATTACATAAATGATCCCGGTTACTGTCACTACCCAATCTACCCAACTCAAGGCCAAAAGCTCTTCTATCATAGTGATACATATAGTTTTTGCAGCCGCAAAAATAACAGGATCAGCCAAATTACTGTCAAGCTGGGGGGTGAAGAAGGTTAAGCGAACCGGGAAATCTTACGTTCTTCCAAATAAATAAGGTGTGCCAGATCAAATTGACACACCTTATTTACCGGAAACTTATGGTATGATGCCCTACTATTTAATCAATTCGTAGGTATACTTTAATTGCTCGATGATGGGGTAGTCCGTTTCGGGGTCCACGTTTTCCAAAATCACATCCACATCAATCACCTCAGATTCATCCTTATCAGTACTATCAAAGGTCACATTGATTACTCCGGTTTTTCCAGGAGCCACGGGGTCCGTGGAGTAATCGATAGTGGTGCAGTCACAAGCTGAAACCAAAGAGATCTCTAAAGGTGTGTCTCCCATATTGGTAAACTCGAACTTGAAACTACGCTTTTCTCCTTTCTTGACTTGACCTAAAGGAATCATGCGACTTTTAAACTTCATCACGGGAACGCCCTTCAAGCTTTTCTTACCATACAAGGAGGAGAGCTGACTGATCTTCAAGGAGTCAGCCGAATAGGACTTAGCACCTAAGATATTACGCTTGCGTTTTGGGGTTTTCTTGCTTTGTTCCTGCTTGCGCAAGCGGGTACTCTTAATGGTAATCGTCTGTGGCCCTTCCAAAATTTTAAATTC
The DNA here is from genome assembly GCA_965263225.1 of Saprospiraceae bacterium. Classification (GTDB taxonomy): domain Bacteria; phylum Bacteroidota; class Bacteroidia; order Chitinophagales; family Saprospiraceae; genus DT-111. Next base: position 286,811 of record CBDHHG010000056.1, on the reverse strand, counting down.
GGTACGGCGATTAATACTATGAGCGATCTCCTCCGAATCTTTATCACTAAGACCTCCAATGTACTCTGGCGTCAATACATCTCCTTCACTTAGGAATTCATGCTGGCTAGCTACCCGGCTACTGACCGTTTGCGGTACTTTTTCACCATATCCTTTGGCTTGTATTCTTGATCGAGAGACACCGTTCCTAACTAACCAACGTCTAGCAGATTCGGCTCTGGCTTGTGACAAATTCTCATTATAATTATCATCACCCCGAAGGTCTGTGTGCGAACTCAGCTCGATCACCATATCAGGGTATTCCTCCATTAACTCTTTTACCAACTGCAAATCTGGTTCAGCCTCTTTCTTAATTCGATCACTATCAAAATCGTATAAGATATTCTCCAAGACAATAGCCTGTTCGATCGTGATGGTATCATACAATGGTTCTGGAGGAGGCACAGGTTTAGCCTTCAAGAAAACACGCTTTACGACATGGGTAACTTCCGTCACCCCCAAGGTGTTGAATTCCAAGGAATCAGGGAAGTATCCTTCTCTGGTCACTACCACTTTATAGCCCTTCTCCAAATCCAGGTCGTAATCAAACCGATTTCCCTTTTGCTTAGTCTGGCTACGTCCCGGACCATCTGGCTTTTTCCCTTCCATCGGGATCAAAGTCACGGTAGCTCCCGGCAAACCTTTCTTCTGATCGTTAAACACCCCAACTGCCAGGTCTGCGTATACTTTGGCAATGCTAAAGGTGTAGATATCATCGCAGCAAGTTTTACTCTTCACCGAACGTCCTCCTTCTCTATTGGAAGTCAGCAAGCCATTGTATCCGCCTGCATCCAAACGGAAATAAAGATCATCCACACTTGTATTATAGCCGGAACCCATATTCTGAGGATCACTCCACTTAGAACCATCCCAAACACTATAAAAGATATCCAAACCGCCAATACCAGGATGTCCAGTAGAACTGAAATACAGCGTCCCATCATGATAATGAGGAGTCATTTCATCCCCGACGGTATTAATCTTATCACTTAGTGGAATGGGATCAGCATAAACACCATCACCTTTGTAGGTGGCATAATAGAGATCTAAACCTCCTTTACCGCCATCCATATTTGAGGAAAAGAAGAGTACTTCCTTACCAAACAATTCGCCCACAGCAGGATGTGTAGCAATGTACTCGCCATTTACCCCTTGTACTTCATTCGCTCCAAGCCAACTTCCATCTCCTTCTTCACTCACATAGATCTTACTAATGGATACTCCATTGCCTTCTAATACGGATCGTGTGAAGAATAAGCGACGACCATCTGGCGAAAGCGCTGTATTCACAGAATTAGTGCCAGGACGATTAATCTTTTCATCTAGAGCAGTTGGCTTACCCCAACCCCGTTCTCCTTTCTTAGACATGTAGATTTTTGCATGAAAATCGACATTGTCCGCATCGATAATGGTTACATCATCGGCTTCTTCAAGCATAGAATAATAGAGCGTATTCCCATCCGGGGACATGGTTGGTGCGTATTCACTCGTCTTAGTGTTGACCGTTTTACCTATGTTTTCGATTTCTACCCCCTGGGAAGATTCCGACATGGCCATGGCCATCTCCGCTCCAATAATCTCCTGTTGTGCCAATTCTTTACGAATGGGGTCCTCCGTATTATCAATGAACTCTTGCAGCTGGACGATGGCTTCGTCATACTCTTTGTTCATCTTCAGTACCCGACCAAAGGTAAATCGCTCCTCTGCGTATTTATTCTCTTTATCTCTGCGAAATACTCTTTCGTAAGTACGCGCAGCACGAATATAGTCGCGGATATCATAATGCAACTTAGCTAAGATGGGGAGTAGCTCTGTATCTTTTTGCTCATCATATGCTTTTTGATACCAATCCAAGGCATTATAGAAGTCCCCTTTTGCTAAGGTTTCCTCTGCCGTTTCAATCATGGTCTCATACGATGACTTACTAATAGGCTGGGCCGTCAGGGTGAGGCTCGCCCCGAGGATAAGGGAAAGCGTAAATATCTTCTTTATCATATGATTGAGGTTTGTCGGAGGAATAGCGATCGGATGCCCATATGTATTGAGTAGTTTTCTGCTGATCACTGATCCCTACTTACTCTTTATATTAATCTATACAAACGAAAATTTCGCATCAAGCTGTAGCACTGAGATAAGTGCTGATTCTAATGACATTTTTGAGACGAGCTAGTCTTTCAAAAGTCATTCCCTTATTAAACGAAGAAATCGAGAAATATTTGTTTAATAAATTGTTAAAATCTAGGACAGAGAATGGCTGGTTTTACATCTGGTTTCTTATAAATTTTCAGGATGTAGAAGGCCGCCAATTCAATCGCTCCTTGAAAGTTATTGATTTGATTTCTAGAAGACAACGAAAGATCGTAAGCAATAGCAGCAGTTAGATCTTTGTGTTCTACTCCGAAGAGAAACTTACCCGCATCGCCAACCCGGTACCCCAAACCAAAGTTCAGCTTTGTATCCGGATTGATTTGGTGTCCCGCCCAAGCTTGCAAGCCCAACTCATTGGCTGCGCTGGTATTCTGAAACAAGAAGGTAGGTTCAAAAGTCCACTTTCCCTGTAAGGGCATCACCAAGCGCCCGTGCGCCACAATTTTGGCGGGGCGTCTATTGGCATCAGAGCCGCCTCCAGAAATAAAGTTATATCGGGGAGTAGTTAAGTGCCCGTAAGCAATACCTAACTCCAATTTAGAATCATCACCAATATTAGAACGCAACATGATACCAGCGCCTATATCGGAAAAGTTCCTAGTTAATTCCGGTTCATTCTGTCCTCCTTGTCCTGGGTTAGGCATACTTCCGCCATTTGCTAAAGGATCTTCGGACATCTGATTTCCTAAGCCCCCAAATACTTCTTCAAACATATCGCTGTATACCCCTCTTGAAGGATCAATACCACGGGTTACTTGCCCCCATTGTACAGCGAAGGTCAACATATTTTGAGATTTCTTATCCAAGGATAAGTGATAAGAACCCGATAATTGACTGGTTGTCGTTTTTAAGTTCAGGCTACCCGCATTGTCTTGATAAAACATCATTCCAACTCCGATCCAATCTCTTTTCCCAAAACCTCGAAAGATAGGTGCATCTACATAAAATGAAGGTGTAGAATAGCCATCTCCACCATCCAGGGCAAAATCCTGAGCGCGATAGATTCCACCAATTCGAGCCGTCCCTTCAAAGGCACCTGTCAAGGCCGGATTAAGCGTAAGCGGTGACATGTTAAAGAGCGTATTGTGAATATCTTGTGCGGATAGGGAAGACAGAGAGATGACCGTTAAAAAAAGGAGTAAAAGTTTTTCCAGCTTCATAAAGGTTATTTTGAAATCAATACTATTTAGCGCTACGCTTTCCGGTTTGATGGACAAAAGCGAAAGATAGCTCTTTTTGTCCAAAGTTCGGTAATTGCTACTCAAGTTAGTCCTTAAACGTAAGTTGGCCAACCAAACTATACTTTATTCCATGTATTAAGTCTTGATCAGCCAGAGATTAGGGGCTCTGATTTACCCGGACGGAAAGATTTCTCCTCTAGTAGATTGAGCCAAGTGGAAGAACTTGAACAAGGGTATGAACTTGTTCACTCAAAGCTAAAACAACAAGCCTTGATAACGCCGGACAGAATTTGGGGTCGCACTAAGAAAAGTTTTCTCTTGGTCCCCTCACGAGATAGATAAAGTCGGCGAGTTTTTAGATCAAGGGGCCGGGGCTATGCCCTTGCCACTTAACGCATTGTATACAGCTTATGATCTATCATAAAAACAGCTGAACAGCTGGCTTATACTACCGAAGCTACAAACGTCTATCCAGTTCTACGGCTTTTCCATGATGATCGGCCTCCACATTGTTTAGCAATGGCGGCAATAGTTGTTTCGCTTGCTCCACATCCCCCCTCTGTAAGGCAGCCAAAATTCGATACCAACGCGCATGATCATGATAGGCTGGATAATTGCTGGCTTCCAGTTCGGCAAACACAGCTGCCGCTTCAGCAGAACGCTGAGTTTGCAAGTAACTGATGCCTAAACTGAGTTGTAATTCTGGATGATTGCTAAGTTCCGGATGGCGTGTGTTGAAGACGTCGATGAACGCTTGGTAAGCTCCTTCATTGTAAGAACTGTAGAGTTGTTGAATTAACTGTTGATCATCCGTATCTCTCTGGGTAATGGGTACATCATAGACCTCAAATAGATCAGCATAGATCACATTGGGATCTTCTCCCCCACCGCTGTTGAGTCTCGAAAATAGAAAGATAGCCAAGGCAACAGCAATCACACCTAATAGCCACCATAACCAAGTGGGCGTTCCAGCTTTTGCAACTTCTTGTACCACGGGCTCGGCAAAGGTTTCTTTTTTGATCCTTTGCAAACGGGCTTTGAACTGCTCTTTACCTAATATGGCGATTCCTCCCATGATTTCCTGCTGCACTTTTACTTGACGGGCTAGTTCAGCATCTCTGCCTAATTCCTCTTCGAAAGCTTGTCGATCGCTCTGTGACAATCGCCCCAACAAGAAATCATCTATTTTTTCTTCATTAACTTTCATAGCTATTCTTCAAATTGATGGCGGCGCTCCTCCACCAGCGTTTTAAGTTTTTTCAAGCATTTTGACTTCTTATTCTTGGCTACCTGTTCATTGGCAAACCCTAGTAGGTTGGCAATTTGCTGCATACGATAACGATCGAAGTAAAAGTGGATGAGCACTTGTTGGCATTTTTCGTCCAGCATGCTGATGAGCTTTGCCATTTGTTGACTTTGTTCCGTTTCCAACAAAGTAGATAAATGATCCTCCTGTACGGGGATAAAAGTGTGCGTTTCCACTAACTTAACTTTCCTCTTGCGTTTGCGCAACTCATCCAACCAAAGATTCCGAGCTATTGAATACAAGTAGGTTTGGATGTTGCAGTTTAGTTGCAGGTTCTTATGCCGAAGCTGGGTATAAAAAGTCAAGACCGTATCTTGAAAAATATCTTCCGCCTCACTTTCGGTTCCACTATTCTTGGTAACCAACTGTTTGATGGCTTCGGAGTGCTGCACATATAGCTGAGCTAATGCTTTATTAACTTTCTGCCGATCCCCACTCCGCAATATCTCTACGAGTACGTCTTCCGGGTGTTCGTTCATGCTTTCCTATGTGTTTATCGCTTGTCCACCGAAAAGGTAACCGAATTTATATGATTTTTTTCAAATAAGTATGAGGATACAATTATCCTAGAAGATATGACGGGCATTTTTCAACCTATGCTACGTTGCAAAAATCCTTGGTTAGCTATGGCTATCTTGCCTGGCGGCCAGACAGGGCCGCGGTTTTTGCGCCTTGCCTAGATTGAAAACTCCCTTAGTCAGATACTTTAGCCTAATTATATCCTCATACTGATGCTGAATTAAGGGATTTTGACATCAATCACTTATCTTGCCGGATCAATTAGGGCAAACCCTATCAGGGTCAAAGTGTATCCGGTCTACTGTATAGAATCTTAGGATTTAAATTGCATTTTGATCATGTCTGAAACCCAATTGACATTCGAACAGCTTATTCCCACTCACTTTCGACAGCAAATCGAAGAGAAATTCTATGCCACCATCTCCAAGAGGGCAAAACTGGAATACATTAAAGGAGACCCTCTATTTCTCAAGCACCCTGACAAGCATATTGCGTTGTATTCCGATCATGGCGTAGTGCACGTCCGAGATGTAGCCACTCAGTGTTTAGCTGTCATTAAGCAGGTAAACGGTGTGCTCATTCCCAAACGGACCCCACAGGATCTCGCTTTCATCCAAGGCTATACCGTCCTTCTTGCCTACCTACATGATATTGGGATGTTTGATCTTACCGAGTTCGGGCGCTTCATGCATCCAGAATTCGCGGCTCAACATGTATTTTCGGATGACTTTGACTCATTGCTGGAACATCTTTGGAATGAAAATGCGGGAAATATCCCGTGGCACTTATCCCGTCTTTTCCGCGATCAGGCCGGCGAGGCGCCTCTACAACAGATTTTCCGCGAAATGTTGAGTCTTTCTTTAGCCCATAGCAAGAGTAAAATTCCGATCGATCTGCTGAATAATCCTGCCGCTCTTAAGGAGCATATGCATTTCATCCTTCATACTCCTTTGGAACAGTTGTACTACATCCAAAAGTTGCAACGATTGGAACGCAAAAAAGGAAACGGGGTAGCAACTAAGACGGTAAAAAAAAGAAATAAGTGGGAGAAAGCCCTGAAAGCTCTACAAAACAAGGAAACGCCCCCGGAAAGACAAAAGGGGATCTCTCCAGATGAATTTAATTGGTTAATTTCCAATGATATACCCATTCAGCGTTTCTGTTTGAATGTCATTGACAGCTTGCGTTGTATCCGAGCTGCAGATGCCCTCCGTCAGCGGGGGACCGTCCTTCGAACCTCAGCTGGCTATGAAATATTTGTCGATCAAAATACGGCTAATGCCATCTTTGCCCTTAGGAGCAGTGATCATCAAGGGCTCTTCTTACTACAAGGCAAGAAACCCATCAATGCGGGTGAAGCCAATCTAGCTAGCAGTGAACTTGACAATGATGGAAACCTGCACGTTTCATTTCACAGAGGCCAGTTTCGAAATCCAAGCATTACGCGCAAAGCCGCCAAAAATGTTGCGGTAGCCATCAACGATATCCAAGGAGATACAATCCAGAGTTTTCAAAGAAATGTGGCCACAGACCGTCCCCATTTTGCCCCTCCTACCAAAGATTTCCCGGCCATCAAGATTGTAATTGAAGAGGTTAATGACAATCCTGATTTCGCAGAAATGGTTTGTGCGGCATTAGAGGAGCTTAATCCTATGCTCAAGCCGCGCCTGCAACGGGCAGTGTCATTGCAGGGTGCAGACCTATTAGCTGTGCGACGATATCTTGCCGCTGATGATTTTCAATTCAGTTTCAATAAGAAAAAGGCCCGAAAAGAAATCGTGGAACAAATAGTTGCTGCCGGCCTCAATCTACAGAACTTTGATCCACAACTAGCCTTTCAAGAAGTGAAGGTTAGCCAGCTTAATCCAAGAGAAGTTCTCATTAACAGTGGAACCGCTTCTAGTTTTGTATACGTCCCACTAACAGAAGGACTCCAGGTTGTCCCCTTGGGCGGATACGAAAATACCGCCGCACCAGCTTGGGTACCTATCGGTAATACCGGAGTGATTAGGGGCTCTATTCGCAATGCAACGGTATTGGCTACTCAAGAAGTGAAAGTCTTGATCATTCCAAAGGAGGTTTACCTTCGATATTGGTATGCTCCTTACAATCCTAAATCTTTGGCTGAGCTCTGGCAGAAAGGAGAGGACAGTAATGGGTAATGAAGATCGTGGAATAGATAATTATAGCTAAGCGCATATCACACCTTTTCCCTATCAATCATTCATTCTCCCTTAAAAGGGGATATCCTCATCGTTCATCTTGGAGGGCCGAGTAATGATATTGGTATAGGAAGCAGGATCAAAGTTTTCATCCGCAGGTAAGGCACTGAAATCGGCGTCTTCGAGATCTGAGAAGCGTGCGTATTCGGGAGTGAATCGGAGCTTAACCGTTTTTAGGGCACCATGCCGGTGCTTGGCTACTATGATTTCTGCCACGTCTTTTAGAGATTGCCCCTCTTCATCTTCCAAAATTTGATAGTATTCTGGTCGATAAATAAAGGAAACAATATCGGCATCCTGTTCGATCGATCCACTTTCTCGCAAATCACTCAACTGTGGGCGCTTTGTCCCTCCCCTTTGTTCCACTGCCCGACTCAACTGCGACAAAGCAATGACTGGCACATGCAGTTCCTTTGCCAGTCCTTTCAAAGCCCGAGAAATCGCACTGACCTCCTGTTCCCGGTTTCCCTTTTGATTTTCTCCCCCCCCACTCATGAGCTGTAGATAGTCAATCACAATCATTTGGATGTCGTGCTGCATCTTTAGGCGTCGACACTTGGCTCGCAATTCGAAAACGTTGATACCTGGTGTATCATCGATATAGATCGGGGCCTCTCCAATGCGCTCAATGGCAGAGTGCAGTTGTTGCCATTCATAGTCCTCTAATTGGCCGTTCCGCATCTTCATACCGGAGATTTCTGCCTCCATCGAAATGATCCGTTGGGCTAGCTGTAGACTGGACATCTCCAGGGAGAAAAATGCAATGGGTTTATTGAAATCAACGGCGGCATTTTTGGCCAGGGATAACGTAAACGCCGTCTTACCCATACCAGGCCGTGCGGCCAAGATGATCAAATCAGAAGACTGGAAACCGGAGGTCAAACGGTCCAGTTCGGTAAAGCCAGTGGGAACTCCCGTGAGCCCGCCTTCTTTGTTCTTCAGCTCTTCCAATTGCTTCAACATCTTGCCAGATAATGAACTCATCGATTCGTAGCCACGGCTCATATTCTGCTGGGCAATGGAAAACAAGCCCTGTTCAGCATCATCTAGCAGTTGGAAAACATCGGTAGTGTCTTCGAAAGCGTCCTTTATTATCTTAGTGGAGACAGTGATCAATTCCCGTTGGATATATTTTTGGGAAATGATTCGGGCGTGGTATTCGATGTTAGCAGCAGAAGCTACTTTGTTCGTCAGTTCTACGATGTAGGCTGGTCCGCCAGCAGCTTCGAGATCCCCTCCTTTTCTAAGCTCCTCGGTTACCGTCAACAGGTCAATGGGTTGCGATTTTTCAAAAAGCCGAAGCATAGCTTTGTAAATTGACTTATGTGCATCCAGGTAAAAACTATCCGACCGAAGAATATCCAAAACAACCGGTAAAGCTTCCTTATCCAGCATGATCGCACCCAAGACAGCCTCCTCCAGCGGAAGTGCCTGTGGCTGCACTTTTCCAAAGACATAATTAGAAAGATCTCCACCTCTTTGGTAGGTCTTCCCGGGTCTCATGTTTTTGTCTGATTTGGCAGGTTTTTGTGGTTCGGCCATGCTGTAGCGTCCAAATTGTTAGGAAAAGGCAAGCAAATTTAAGTCTTAGTGCTGGTAATATCTAGAAACATTGGGTTAACATTAGCCTTCGTGGCTGTGGATAACCCCCTAATTAATGTTGAAAACTACTACTTTGTACACATTTTCCACATCACTGTGGAGAACTTAAAGAAGTAAGATTGTGGGTTTTATCCAAGTTATGCATTTTTTTAGACCATATCCAGTCTTGCTGCAAACATGCTTTATAGTGTGGAAAAGTTCCCGTTATTTTTTTGTTTCTGCCTTGATCTTCGGTATCACTCGATCATATAACTCCATCAATTGATTGGAGATATCATTTGTCAGTTGATGTACTTGCAGTCCCGCCTGTAATCGTTCTTGCTCCTGATCTGGTTTATAAAATTGGACAGATCCCAATTCCTTGAAATAATTAACGGACATTTCATCGTATAGCTCTTGAAGCCCATAAATTTCGGCCAATTCTGTTAGTACCGGTGCGTCAAATTGTCGAGTAGAACCACTTAGGATAGCCATGTCCCAGGCTGATCTTTGCAATATGGTTTGGCTGATCCCTACCCTCACGCTGCTCATGTTTTCCAAACCCACGGTCTTCAAGGAATCGAGATCCGCCCGCATTTCTTCTGCTTCTATTTGGTTGGAATCAATATTTCGCCTGAGAGATTCCTCGTTTTGTAGCAACTCAGCCTCTAAAGCTCTAAGGCTACTAATGGCCAACTGATTTTCTTTCCGGTTCTCATTACAGTCATTAACGACCAGCGCCAGGAAAACGGCAACGACAATGGCAGGTACTTCCTCGACTATCTTGAGTAAGATTTGACCAAGCTTCTTCATTCGGGTGCACTTTATTCAAAGATACAGGAAAAGCTGATGTGCAAAAAGGCCATCGATCGGTTAGTACTGATCGATGGCCACATCCTTAATGAAAACACTCAAATTTGTTTATGGGATTATAATTGTTTTTTTGGGGTGACTTTTGGTCACATCATGTTTATGCTTAGAGATCGCGCAATTTCTTTTGTACCATTTCAATCACTTCACGTTGCACTTCCATTTGTTTCATCATATCTTCTTGCTCTCCTTCATTCTTGAGGATATTCTCCTCTGCTTTGCGGATGGCAGCTTGTGCTTTTTCAATATCTTTTCGATAACGATCCTGGGCATTCTTAAGTTTCTTCATACTTGTCCCCATGTGGCTAAGTTTCTTCTCTTCGGACTTTAGTTCAATCTTAATCGTTTCACGAGCCACTTCTAAGCCGAAACGCATCAATAGTTTTTCAGCTTCTACACTTCGGTCAGGATGGCGATCCGAGGCCACATAAGTATCTTCTTCTTGCAAGTGCACCCACAGGGTTAGTTCTACATTCTTTCCTCTTTGTTCAATCGTAGTGAATAAGTCCACATCATCCCCTTTACCTAGAGATACAATATCTGCCTCTTCAGCTACCCACTCACCAGTTTTCCGGTTGTGTTTTGACTTTGTATCGTAGAAGCTTTTCATATATCCTGCCCAAACCTTGCCCACTAACTTCTGGTCGTTTTCTGGCAACTCCAACACTAGGGCATTGTGAGTACCAAGGCTCATATTTCTAGTTTGCTCTGCAATTTGTGTATTTCCTAAAAATGGTACATTAAGTAGGGCAAAAACGAGTGTGAATAGTTTGAATTTCATGACTTTCTCAGGAATTAGTTTGCTCTTAAGACGGGGCTTTCAATCCTGGGTCACATTAAGGAGATAGAAGGGTATAAATTGTTGGTTATGAAGGTACCGGGCAAATAAATCGCAAAGCCCTGGTAGCAATTCCAAATTGTGCCGGTGTACTTCCCAAAAACTCACCATCCACTTCTAAGAGTGTCCCCTCCGATTCAATCACCACACTTTTCACCTGATCGGTATACACCAATGGATGAGCTCCTATACTACCATTGTAGAAGCGGTAGGTATTAGCAATGACTTGCCATTTCTTCAGTTGGCCAGCATAGGTCAGGGCTAAAAGGCCATCAGCAGGATCTGCATGTGGCACAAATTGCATCCCACCACCTGAGTAGCGGCATACGCCAATGTTGATGGTATAAAAGAAATCCTCAACCACTTGCCCCTTGAAAAGGAGTCGCGCTTTCTGCAACTGATATTTCCATAAACATCGCAACACCACCCAAAGGTAGATAAGCTTATTAGCCAAGCGACTTTTTGCCGCCTCTACATAGTGGACCACAAAGGCATCATAAGCCAAGCCGGCTACATTAGCGAAATAGTGTTTTTTCACCTCCCCTTCGTGCTGATATTCAACCCAGCCAATGTCTTGTTGACTTTCATGCCCCGCCAAAAACATGCGCAGCCAAGCCTTTCGACCTTTCGGTATGCCATGGCTTTTAATCCAATCATTTCCCGTTCCTACCGGTAGAAGACAATAGAGTACTTCGGCGGAAGGAATGGTGGTTTGTTGTAAAATCCCGTTGATGACTTCGTTGTTTGTGCCATCTCCACCGACAGCCACCAAACGCCTAAATCCATCTTGTATGGCTTGCTTCGCCAGCAGGGTGGCCTCCCGACTATAGGTGGTGAATGCGGTGGTAAATGAAACATTGGCAGCTGATAGCTCCTGCTCTATGGCCGGCCATAGCTTTGCCGCCTTCCCACCCGCAGCGGCGGGATTGATAATAATGTACCAATTAACTGTAGTCCCTTTCATGTCAATCAAATATAGCCATACTCCTAAAGAATTCTGTCGAAGGGGAACTAAGTTCAAACACTATATCCTATTTTAGCCTCAGAAAAATCAACTTTTACAAGACATGTCAAAATTATGGGGACTTGTAATGGTCCTGCTTCTCTGCGGCTGCCAAGACAATGGCACGAGCGAAAATACCAGCAATACTACTAAGATACCCGTATTCGCCTGGGCAGGAGGGCCAGGGGATGCAAGCGACGAAGCTATTCTAAGTCAGTTCAAATTGTGGAAAGAACGTGGCATTGATGGCTTGTTGTACAATGGTGGCCATGATCCAGCAACCTACGCCAGAGTAGGAAAAATTGCCAAAAACGTAGGCTTGGAATTCCATACCTGGATCCCTACCATGGTGCAAGGCAAAACGGATGCTATACAAGAGGAATGGTATGGTATCAATGGCAAAGGAGAAAGAGCTTTGGAGAAGCCCGCCTATGTAGACTACTACAAATTCTTGTGTCCTAATCACGAAGGGGTGTACGAATTCTTGTCTAAGCTGTATACGAGCGTAGCAGAGGTGCCAGAAGTCGATGGCATCCACCTGGATTACATTCGATTTCCAGATGTCATCCTAGCCAGAGGCCTGTGGGACAAATATGGTTTAGTGATGGACAAAGAATACCCTGCCTATGATTATTGCTACGGAAAAGAATGTGTGGATGGTTTTAAGGCTAAGACGGGGATCGACATACTAGCAGAAGAGGACCCTAGCCAAGTAGAAGCTTGGAAACAATACCGCTATGATCTGATCACCTCTTTGGTCAATCGACTCGTCGAAGATGTCCACGCCAAAGGCAAAAAAATACATGCCGCTGTCTTTCCAGGTCCTAATTCGATAGCCAAAAGGATCGTTCGGCAAGAATGGGATAAATGGAATTTGGACGCCTTCTATCCTATGCACTACAATGATTTCTATCTTGAAAAGCCCGAGTGGGTTGGTGAGGTAACGCAGGAAGGGGTAAACGCCTTGGCGGGCAAGGCGCCACTTTATAGTGGCTTGTTTATCTGCCCTAAGCCAGAAAATAAGACCGAAGAAAACGATCCTGAAAATCATGGTCTATTGCCATCCGAAATTGAAACGGCCGTTCGAGCTTCTATGGAAAATGGCGCGAAAGGGATTTGCTTGTTCACACCAAATCGCATGACTGATGCGCATTGGCAGGCCTTTGAAAAAGCCATTTACCAGAGCTACCCCTCCAGTGTTTCCAGTCAATAACTTGGATAAAGCCTATCAATATGAAAGTCCTTCAACTTCTATCCCTTCCCCTATTCTTCCTCTTGAGTTGCAGCAATCCTCAAGTTGAGGAAGAGCGGCGTCCGAACATCATTTATGTCCTGGCTGATGACCTAGGCTATGGCGACCTTTCTTGCTACAACGAGCAGGGTAAAATTCCTACTCCTCACCTAGATCAGCTAACGCAAAACGGAATACGCTTTACCGACGCACATAGCTCTTCCGCTGTATGTACGCCTACTCGTTATAGTACACTCACCGGCAGGTACAACTGGCGAACTCGTCTAAAGTCTGGGGTACTAACGGGTAAATCAAAGGCCTTGATCCCTAATGACCGCACGACCGTTGCCTCCCTCCTGAAAAAACATGGCTACCGAACTGGCTTTGTTGGTAAGTGGCATTTAGGTTGGGACTGGGGCTTGACGACGGATACTATGGGTGGCAGTGGCTGGCAGGCGGTAGACTTTGACAATATGGATTTCAGTAAACCGATTCGCAACAATCCCAATGATCTTGGTTTTGATTATGCCTATGGACATTCCGGATCTTTGGATATGGCTCCCTATGTATATGTAGAGAACGGGAAAGTCACAGCGATGCCTGATACGGTTACCGTCGATACTGGCAAGTATACCTGGTGGCGAGAAGGCCCTACCGCTCCAGATTTTATTCATGAGCAGGTAACCCCTCACTTTTTTGAAAAAGCCATAGAATTTATTGAAAACGAGCAAGATTCTTCCTTTTTCCTCTATCTCGCCCTCCCCTCTCCACACACTCCCATTTTACCCACCAAAGATTGGCTGGGTAAAAGTCAGCTAAACCCCTACGCTGATTTCGTGATGATGATTGATGATTATATGGGGCAACTGAAAACGGCACTGGTGGAAAGAGGTATTGATCAAAATACGATCATTGTTTTTACTAGCGATAATGGCTGCTCTCCTCAAGCTGACTTTGCAGTATTAGGCGAAAAAGGGCATGACCCTAGCTACGTTTTCCGGGGGCACAAGGCGGACATTTACGAAGGAGGACATCGCGTTCCCTACATCGTCCATTGGCCTGCTCAAATCAGCGACAGCCGTACCAGCGATCAATTTATTTGCAGTACCGATCTTCTTGCTACCTGTGCAGCTTTGGTGAGTGCTTCCTTGAAAGATAACGAGGGAGAAGATAGCTACAGTTTTCTCCCCATCTTACAAAACGCTGATGGAGTAACAGAAAGAAAGGATATTATTCATCACTCTATCAATGGTTCTTTTGCCATTCGCAAAGGGGATTATAAACTAATCATGAGCGCTGGCTCAGCGGGATGGAGTTATCCTACGCCTAAGCAGGTGCAAGCCCAAGATAGCTTGCCGCCGATTCAATTGTTTAACCTACAAGATGATCCTGCTGAAACCAAAAATCTGCAAGCTACGGAAACCGTACAGGTGGAAGCGCTGAAAGCCCTTCTTAGCTCCTATATCACCCAGGGCCGGAGCACTCCGGGAGCACCGCAGGAGAATGATCCGATTGAGGGAGAGTGGAAGCAGATTGGCTTTGTTGAGCCGTCTGTTGTCGGTAAAAAAAACCAGTAATAGACCGCTCAACAAAACCGCCCTTGGTGTTTTCACCAACGACATACGGGGACACCTCGGCTATTGCAGCGAAAACAACTGCAGGATCTGATCTTTCCGTCGAACAGATACCGGTACTTTACTCCCATCCTTCATCACCAGAAAACCACCCTGCGATTTTTCAAAGCGATCCAGTTGGTGCAGGTTGAAAAGGTGGGAATGATGCGGACGGTAGAAGTGATGAGGTTTCAGCAGATTCTCATATTCTCGCAAATTGTTAGAAACCAATATTTCCTTCCCATCTACCAGGTAAAATCGCGTGTAACTACCAGCGGCTTCACAGCGGACAATTTCAGGCACCTCCACCATATAGATATTTTCGGCATCCTTCAGCACGAGTTTCTTGGGACCTTGGGGTTGAAGGAAGTTTTGAAAAACCGCCTCCATTTGTGCCCATTTCTCTTCCTTTAACTGCTTATCCAAGTTAGCCTCAGCCTTCTCCACAGCTTGCATCAACTCCTCTGGATCAATGGGTTTGAGCAGATAATCAAGTGCACTGAGCTTGATCGCTTCCAGGGCAAAACGGTCAAAAGCCGTTGTAAAGATCACCTCAAAATTCCGATCACCTAGCTGCCGGAGCAAATCCAGGCCCGTTCCATCTTGCATCTGGACATCTAGAAACACCAAAGTTGGGCGCTTGGCAGCAATTAGCGCCTTGCCTGCGGCTACGCCATCTGCCTCGCCCATGATTTCGAGCTGCGGGCAATAGAGTTCGATCAAATGTCGGAGACCATCGCGGAAGGGTTTCTCATCGTCAATCAATACTACTTTCATCATTATATCGCGGATTTTAATGGAAGGTGGAATTCAACTTTAGTACCTGCCGCTTCACCGTGATCGTCCCGAAGATCGATAATGGTAAAGCTTGATTTCGTCTTGGCTCGGCGGTTCATCAGTGCTATACGATCTTTCATTACTTCCAGTGCCACTGATTTTCTATACGGTTGTGTTCCAGGAACAGTTTCTTTCCGACCAATCCCGTTATCTTCCACTACCACATGCAAATGCTCTGCTTCTCGCTCAAAGGATAAATGGAGTCTACCGGACTGTTTCTTAGGGATTAAGCCATGCTCTATGGCATTTTCGACTACTGGCTGTAATAACATAGGAGGGAAAGACCATTCGTCAATATCCAGGTCTTCGTCCACGTGTAAGCTGAAGTCGAAGCAGTCTCCGTAGCGCAACTGCTGCAACTCTATATAGTGACTAATGGATTCGATTTCAGCCCCAAGACTAACACTTTCCGTTCTACTGCCTTCCAAAACATTACGCATGAGGCGAGAAAATTTGGATAGATACAGTACCGCTTCACGCTTTTTCGCTTCCTTCAAAATAAACTGTTGGATAGAGGAGAGGGCGTGAAAAAAGAAATGAGGATTCATTTGGGTTCGTAGTAATCGCTGCTCAGACTGCATTAAGAGAAATTCCTTCCTCAATATGCGTTGGCGATAACCAAAATAGCCTAAGCTTCCGAGTAGTAAAGCACCTCCGCCAAGCAGAAGTAGCCACAGGTTGCGTTGCCGCAACTGTAATTCTTGAATCTGAGTTTCTTGCTGTAAACGCACAATTTCTGACTCCTTCGCAGCAGTCTCGTAGATCATGTGCATATTTTGCAGTTTATTATTCTTTTCTTGATTGTACACTGAATCCTGCATTTGCTTGTACAATTCGTGATACTCTAGGGCATCCTCCGGCTGATTGCGTTTCTTGTAGAATTCGTATAATTGAAAATAAGCATTATTCAACAAAACGATGTGATCATCTAATTCTGCGTAAGCGAGTGCTTTGTAAGCAGACTCGAAGGCTTCTTTGTATCTACCTAAACCAAATTTGGCTTCTGCATCATAATTATACACAAAAGCCATATCTAGATAATGGCTGGTATCCGTTAAGGGGAAAGCCAGCTCGACGTATTCTAAGGCCCTTTCATACTTTTCTTGTAGAATAGCTGTACGGCTGAGCGAACGTAATAGCCGCCCTTCAAATACTTTATTACCTACTTCTTTGGCCTTCTCGTAGGCAATGAGTTCATAATGCAAAGCACTATCGATAATGCCCATGTTTTTATAATTACCCGCTAAGGAGCCAGCAGCGTAGATAATCTTGTACCAATTTTCTGTCTGATAGGCATACTTCAATATCTTGAGTCGGTAGGCTTTAGCTTCTTCGTTCCGCTCCATATTGGATAAAACAACGGCAATATTTTGGTAGGCATTGTAGATATCATCTTTATTATCAATCTCTTCAGAGAGCCGGAGCGAAGGATATAGATAGCTGAGTGCCCTTTCATGATCCTCTAATAGGATATAGTTTATACCAATATTGGTCAAAGCCACCGACTCTCCGCGCTTGTCTCCAATCTTGACAAACAAGTCTAGTGCCTTTTGGTGAAATACGGTACTTCCCCCTAAGTCCTGTTCTTGGTGGGCAATATTTCCGCGTAAGACTAAGAGGGCCGCCTCATGTTTTTCGGAAGGGATACGGCTATTTTCCAACTGCTGCTCAGCAAGATCCGTGTAGCGTTTGCAACTATCTAACTGGTTTAAAAAAATGTAGTTCTTGGCAATCTTACTTAACACTTCCACCTTTAAAGTGTCCTTAACGACGGGCAATAGTGCTTTCAGACTGTCTAGGGGTTCAACCGTTTGGGTCATGCTCTTATAAGGGAGTACTATAGTCATCAGTAGGATGACAAGCGGTAGTGCGGAGGTTTTCATGGTTTTAGTTTTTTGGAATATGAAATGTAGTGTTGTCAACTGAGTGTTCATAACATTATTTCTGTGGATATATAGGTTTTCATATGATCAAAGTCCCTTTGATCCAAGCAGTTAGTTACTCAGATCAATTGGTCATCAAGTAGTGTCGGACTTAAGTTGGTTAATCGTTGATACGCTCTTCCAATGGGTGCTGCAAGCATGATCCGCCGATGTTTTTAAACAGATCCAATAGGCTGCATTCCACTTGAGGCATAGCTAATACCCCAGGCCTTCTCTTATAGAGGTGGCTAGGGCCAACAGTGAGTTTTAGCCCATGAGACAGGTATTTCATGGCATATAGCACCCATCCCGATAAGCACCAAATCACGCGATAAGTAGTAGACGGTTAAACTAAGCTGATTAGGCGACGGGTGAACAACAAAACATAGCAGTAATAAGCTCCCCAAGGCGCTCATAACCATGCGATGGAGGAGTATCAGGAAGTGTATTTACTGTGGAAGTAAGACAAGGCAGTGCTAATATAAATAGTTTCTGGAGCAAATTAACAGCTTTTTACCGCATTATTTTAGTAAAATATTTATGTATGATCAATTTCAGGCGATCTGTCCAACTTTGCTTGCCCCTCGTAGAAAAAAATCTTTGAAGATTACTAATTTCCCGATGTTTCTACTTCTCATTTAAGTACGGATTGGATATGAATATACTTCAACTAGAAGATGTTGTAAAGACCTACGATAAACATGTGGCGGTAGACAAGGTGAGTTTTGCGGTTCCCGAGGGACGCATCTTTGGATTGTTAGGTCCAAATGGTGCCGGTAAAACTTCCTTAATACGGATCATCACCACCATCACCCGAGCTGATGAAGGTCGAGTACTGCTCGCTGGCGAACCCATCAACAGCAATACCCCTACGCAGATTGGTTACATGCCCGAAGAAAGGGGGTTGTACAAGAAGATGAAGGTGGGCGATCACCTCATGTACTTAGCCCAGTTGAAGGGGCTCAGTCGAAAAGAAGCCAAAGCAGCAATTGGAGACTGGTTCGAAAAGTTTGAAATTGCTGATTGGTGGGGTAAGAAGGTGGAAGAGTTGTCCAAAGGGATGCAGCAAAAAATTCAGTTCATTGCTACCATCATCCACAAACCCAAGCTCCTCATTTTAGATGAACCCTTCTCCGGCCTAGACCCCATCAATACAAACCTCATTAAAGATGAAATCCACCAGTTGCAACAGGAGGGAGTGAGCATTATTTTTTCTACCCACAGGATGGAACAAGTGGAAGAGATTTGCGAAGAGATTGTCCTGATCAATAAAGGGAAGAACATCTTGAATGGGGAAGTAAAAGCCATCAAGAATCAGTTTAAAGAGAATCGCTTCCGATTGGACTTCGACACGGACCTACCCGCTGCCATTTCGCAGCAGGCCAACATCGTGGAGCAAGGCCCCAATCACGTCGTCATCCAGCTTTCTGTGGGGGAAGATTCAAATAGTTTACTCCGCTACTTTATTAGCAATGGCCTACATGTAACTGCTTTCAATGAAATCTTGCCCAGTCTGAATGAGATATTTATTCAGCAAGTTACCACCGTAGAGGAAGCCGTATAATGCTTCTCTTTATTCAAAGCCCAACGAAAATATAGAAGATGAACAATCTTTGGTTAATCATAAGAAGAGAATATCTAACTCGTGTCACGAGACGGTCCTTCATTCTCGCCACCCTTCTGACCCCCTTGGCCATCGGCCTCTTTTTTGTCGTGGTTTCCTTAATTTTCCAATACGATAGCGATGACTCGAAACGAATTGCCGTAATTGACGAAGGCAACATCTTTGAAGGTAAAATTAAGGATGAGAATAACCTCTTTTTCAAATTTGTCGATACAGAACTTGAGGTAATCAAGGAAAATTTTGATGAGATGGATTATAATGGTATCCTCCTCATCCCCAGCTTGGATGATCTTCTAAAGAAAGACTTCCGGGTTTTCTATTATTCCGATGAAAAACTCACCCTGGATATAGAACCCATTATCGTATCCAGAATTCGGGACCGGGTAAGAGACTACAAGATTGATCAACTGGAAATTGATCGACAGCAATTAGATGCGCTCAACACCAAGATTGAACTGGAACCCAAACCCATCAAGGCGGCCCCGGAAGAAACGACCAAGATGGCGGGCAAAATAGCTGCGGCAATAGGTTTTTTCATGGGCATTATCATGTATATGACCGTATTCATCTACGGGATGATGGTGATGCGATCCGTTATGGAAGAGAAAACAAGTCGCATCGTAGAGGTCATGATCTCTTCCGTTAAACCCTTTCAGCTAATGCTGGGTAAAATTATTGGTGTGGGAGCAGTAGGCCTAACACAATTAGCCATTTGGGCCATATTGATTCCACTCATCGTCACCGTAGCGGGACTTTTCTTTGGAGCCGATGCAGATGCCATGCCCCCTTCGGCAGCGGCAGCCGGGGCAGAAATTGATCCCGAAGAAGCGGAAGCCATGTTGAGTCTGGTTATTCAGGAGTTATCCCAACAAAATTGGTGGGCGATTCTTCCGCTATTCATCTTGTACTTCTTGGGCGGATATTTCATGTACTCTGCCTTGTTTGCCGCGGTAGGATCTGCGATGGGAGATGATCTAGGGGAAGGGCAAGCTCTAACTATTCCAATTACCATTCCCGTTCTGCTTGCCTTTTATATCATGATGGTCAGTGTGCAGGCTCCTAATTCCAGCTTAGCGATCTGGTCATCGATCTTTCCGCTATTCTCCCCTATCGTGATGCCTGCCAGAATTCCCTTTGATCCACCGATTTGGCAAGTTTTGCTATCCTTATTACTCTTGATTGCAACCGCCTTGGCTTTAGTTTGGTTATCTGGTAGGATTTATCGCGTAGGTATCCTCATGTACGGCAAGAAAGTAGGCTTAAAGGAATTAGGGAAGTGGATGTTTAGAGGATAGTTGGATTAAACCCATAAAAAAACCGGAGAAAGATTTGCAGACTTCTCCGGCGATTGGATAGTATGTTTTCTCATTGCATGTTTGAGAAAAACGAGGGAAGTCTCCCCCAGGGTGAGTTGTAGTCCCTGATTGGGGAGGGACCACGAATGAATAAAGCAAAGCTCCCTTTTAAAGTCGAGGGGCATTGGACTTTCAACAAAAACTAAGAGCTGCGGTAAAAAACCACAATCACTTTTAGCTTCCTTCTATTAGCAAGGTAAACAAAAAAAATGAGGCTTACAAAACCACTATGAGTCTCATAAGCCTCCACCTATAAAGCTTGTTTGTGCATCAACAAACAAGAGGACGAATAAATTATAAGTATACTATCTTGGTTTTGTGTTTTTAAAGGAATCCCTGTGCCAGACAAAAGCTACCCCTTTCTCACTGATTTTTGATGGTAGGATTATCCGTCGTAATTAAAAGGACACAACTCTTATTCTGGCTCAAACCCAAGAATGATGCTAAACTTCCCTAAGTCGCTCAAGGTGTTCACCCCTTTCTTATCCACACCAAAACCATAATCAAACCCAATTAAGCCAAACATGGGCAACATAACCCGAAAGCCAAGCCCAAACGATCGCTTCAATTGAAAAGGATTATAGCGATCAAAGCTCTCCCAAGCATTTCCAGCTTCCAGGAACAACATCGTATACATAGTAGAAGTGGGATTAGTAGAAAGCGGATATCGAACCTCAGTAGTCACCTTCTGGAAAATAGGGGCAGCTACTGTCTGTCCGTCATTGACATTGGCCTCCAAATCTGTTACTTCATATCCCCGCAAAGCGATAATATCCGTTCCCTGATATCCAATAGCTTGATTATTAATACCATCCCCTCCCAACTGGAAGCGTTCAAAAGGTGCATAACCTAAGGCTCTATTGTAGTACCCTAGATAGCCCATTTTTGCACTCACCCTTAGCACGACTTTATCAAACAAGGGACTAAAAAACTCGGCATTAAATCGCCATTTATGGTACTCCACCCAGCGATATTGCTCTTCTAAACTCGGATCCTTATCCTGATTCTGGGTAAAAAGGGAGTAAGGGGGTGTGAATTGTAAAGAGAGCGAAAGGCGGCTTCCTCTGGTCGGGAAATTTGGATTATCAATAGAGTTTCGGCTAATGGTTTGGATGATACTGAAGTTATTAAAAACACCATCTCCTAAAGCCGTACCATCCGCCGCTGTAAACAAGCCTGTCCCCCAGTTGCGAAGGGTTATGGTTTGCAGATTAATGCCTGTGGTAGTCACAAAAAAGTCGTCTGGCCATCGGAGGCGTGTTCCCAGACTCAAACTAAGTCCCTGGATAGAGAATTCACCAAAACTTGCATTGTCTCTACTCAGACCATTCGTATACCTATTCAGGAAACCGGCTACTGTAAAATTATTGGGTTTCTTCCCCCATAACCAGGGCTCAGTAAAGGAAGCATTGGCACTTTGATAAACTTGGCCATTACTTTGAAAACGCACCGACAGGCGCTGCCCTTCTCCCTTCGGTAAGGGTCTCCACGCCTTTGGATTAAAGAGGTTCCGAATGGAAAAGTTATTAAAAGAGATACCTATTGTTCCAATCACACCATTACCTGTCCCCCCCCATCCCGCTGATAACTCCAACTGATCTCCAGGGCGTTCTTCCAATTCATACTCAATACTCACGGTTCCATTTTGCGGATCAACGGGTGTATGGATGTTTAAACGTTCTGGATCGAAATAGCCCAGATTGACAATTTCTCGCTGAGAACGGATGATATCTGACCGACTAAACTTGGCTCCGGGCAGTGTTCGTAACTCTCGGCGTATGACATGATCAAAAGTCTGGTGATTGCCTTTAATTTCTACGCGATCAATCGTCGCTTGCGGGCCCTCAAAAATCCTCAACTCCAGATCTACCGTATCCGCTCTTATTGCTACTTCAACGGGGTCCAACTTGAAGAACAAATATCCTCGGTCCAAATACAGGGAGCTGATATCAGATGCATTTTGGCTAAAAAACAAACGTTCTTCTAATTGGGCTGCATTGTAAATCTCTCCTGGTGCCAACCCTAAGATAGCATCCAATTGCTGCGTACTGTATATCACATTCCCCTTCCAAGTCACTTCCCCTAAATAGTAGGGTCGACCTTCGTCAATTTCTAAGCGCAAGTGTAGTTCTCCTTTATCATCACGCCAGACACTATCCCACCGAATCCTGGCATCTCTGTATCCTTGTGTCTGATAGAGTCGCACTAGTTCGTTTTTATCTTTTTCATACAAATCCGGCTGAAACTTGGAAGCGGCAAAAAGTCGTCTTTTTCGACGAGTATGCTTCATGGCTTTACGCAGTGCTTTCGACTTCAACTGGGTATTGCCAACAAAGTGAATGTCTTTAATCTTAACTCGTCTTCCTTTTCTGATCTGAAAGGCCAAGGTAACTTTGTTCAATTGCGTACTATCTAAGGTTTCCTCAACACTGGTTTCCACATCCAGAAAGCCCTTTTTCTGATAGTACCTATTGATGGCATTAGCTGCATTTTGCTTGGTGTTCTCTGTGACTATACTTCCTTTCAAAAGAAAGCGATTGACTTCATCATTTAAATCATCATGTTGTCCTTTCTTAACTCCTCTGAACGTATGCTTCCCCAATCGAGGAAGCTCACTAATCCTGATCTCCAAAAAAGCCACATCGCCAATGGTCTTTTCTAAATGGATCTCGAGATCTGTGAAAAGGCGTAGCTTCCATAGTGCTTTCATAGCGCGCTGGATGGCTGGACCAGGAATTGTAATTTTATCTCCTACCGCAAGTTTTGAAATAGAGATTAAGGCATTTTCATCTGTGTATTTCAACCCAACGACAGAGATTCCACCCAGCTGGTATTCCCTTCCCTCTGCATAGTCCAGTAGAGGTACCTCCTCGCTTTTCTGCCCCAGCAAGTGATAGCAAAAGACAAATTGCATGACGATTAGTAATAAGTATTTCATACTGTATGCTTCCATTTATTTGGCTGACAGAATCACTTCCTTTAGATCAACCATCTGATCTAATCGTCTTCATCGTACTCCTCATTAGGTTGAAATTCCCATAAATCGTCAAGCCGGATACTACTCGTGCGCCCTGTGGTGATATAAGCTCTGCTGTTAACAGCAAAAGCGACATGCCCTTCCCGAGCAGAGCCCTCTATACCCGTCAGTTCCTCCCAGGTATCCAGCAGGGGATCGTACTCCCAGACTGCATTCAGCGTGCTCCCGTTGGAACCACCAACTATGTACCCTAATCCTCCTACACTAAAGGCACTGGCATTGTGTCGAATAATATTATAATCATCCTCTTCGTCTAGTTCCAGCTTTCGTGTCCAGGTTTTAGTATCCGCTGAAAAAGCCCAAAAGTCAAATTCATACACCCCATTATTTCGGCCCGTCCCTACATATGCTTGCTGATCAATTACAAAAGCAATGGCATCTTCTCGCTTACTTCCACCTAGACTGACAATCTGCTGCCAGGTATTGGTTGTGGGATCATATTCATAAAAGTCTTTCAACCAATTCCCATCATACCCCGTACCAATATACCCCAACCCATTCAGCGCAAATCCCACTGCATTGTAGCGAGCACTCCCGGCGAAATCTGCTACTTGCTTCCACTGATTCCCAGAAGGGGCATTGGGGTCGAAGGCCCAAAAATCCTTTAGCTCTTGATCTGTATCACCGTTATACCCCGTCCCTACATAACCCACACCATCAATACTAAAAGCTACAGCACCACGACGCCCAAGACCAGGAAAGGTATCGACTCGCGTCCAAAAATCCTGGGCCGCATCATAGCGCCAAAAATCCACCAATTCATCATCTCCGTCATATCCTAATCCGACGTAGGCAAATTCACCAATGGAAAAACTGACACTACTCGAACGTGTAACACCTTCAAAATCCGAACGCCGAATCCAATTTCCCGTTAATTCTTCATCCTCATCAGTAGTGCAAGAGAAAGCCAACAGGATAATCCCGAATAACAGTAGAATTTTAGTGTCAAACCTATTTTTCATTAGATCTAGATTTAGAGAAGGGAAGGCTAGTACCTCTCACATGAGTTAATCGTCTTTTTAGCCATCCCCAGTTTGAAATCGATTGCTACTTATTCCTTGATAGATAAATAATAGACCGCCAACCGCATGGGTGCGGCAGCCTGATCATCGTATATTTTTATGCTATGGACCGAACTGTTGACATCTTCCGGTGCAAGGGTCAGCAGTAGTCCGTACTTGCTAAATTGTTCGGATGCCAATTGCAATTCGACAAAGTCCGTGACATCCAATTCGTAGTAGGTATCCCTCCTAAACTCCGCATCCTTTTGCAGCAGGGCCAGACCAGAGGCCTCTTCCACCACAGTATTATTTTCATTTACCCAATACGTACTAAGCTGATTGGGAAGTTGTGCTAATTCATCCGCTGTGTTTACGATGGGATAAAGGCGTAAAATGGCTCGGTTTACTAAAAAGTCTTTAGATTGCTCCAGCAGTCGCCGAATGCTTGGCAATTCTATCCGGGTACTTAAGCCAATTCCTCCCTGGATAAAGCTCTGCTGACCAGAGTAGATAGATGATAGCTTATCCTCTCCGTCCTTTAACTGATCTAGCGCGGAGGTTCCCCGTACGCGACGGATCTGATTGTAGTAATTCCAATCGGTCATGGAAAAGGTATAATAGAATTGGCTGATCGGCAAACTCCTCGTATCTCGGTAGTATAGCCTGATTTCTGCATCCGCTGCAAAGCCCAGAAAAGCATTACCTAAACTTGTATCAGGGTATAGGACGAAGCCTGGAAAGTAGTCCTGGAATTTGGCATTCTCTGTCACTTCTTCCGCTCCTTCCGAAGCAAGCTCCAGTAACTCCTTGCCCCATTCATCAGGCAATCGGAGCTCCAAAGCTTGCCCTCGAAAAGGATGCGGGTAAAAGTTCTGATAGGTCAAAGGCTCCCGCTCATGTGTGTAATCATCAGAATTATAAAAATCAAAGTTATCTGCTTTAGGCGTCAGTTCTTCGGTAAGCTGATATACATAGATGCCTTGCAAGGCATTGGTATCCCCAAAAAAATAGTTGTCATAATGGAGAACCAAAGTGATCGAATCCAGTACATCGAAGCGTGGATCCAAAGCCTCTAAGCTTTCATCTAGGCCAAATTGCAGGTGGGCCTTAGCCTGTATCTTGCCCAGTTGTGGATCATCCCTGTGTCCTACTAATAATCGATTCAACCGTCCAGTGGGCAAACTATCCGCCTGTATGGTATAGGATAGCAGTTGCATGGAGTCTACCAGATGTATTTCAAATGACTCCTCTTCAAAAAAACTGGCCCCGATTTCCGTTGGTGGATTGCATCCCCAGCAAAGCACCATTTGTAGGAAAACTAGGTGCCGTAATAACTTGACTTGACTCATATCCACAGTTGATTATCATGAGTCACAAAGGTCCAAGCTGGACAAACAAGACAGAAATTAATTCAACTAACACCTGAATTACCTCCACGTAGCCCTCCTTGGTATCAAAAAGCGAGAAATAGTAAGTTGGTAGGGAAAGTCCTTCCGATGATAGAGGTAATATCAACCTACATTGATTAGTCAAGGAAGTATACAACGTTGAAGTAGGCAGTTTCACTCCTTAGTGTTTGATGAAATTTCTTTCTCACGTTTTTTCTCATTTTTTTGGGTCCTTTTCTACAACTGATCAGATATGAAATCATCTTTCCTTATTTTTTATTTACTCCTAATCCGTACTAGCCTATCACTCTGGGGACAAGGTTCAGGCTCCATTTACTCAGCTTATGGCTTAGGAGACCTACAGCCACGAGGCAATGGACAAATAGAGAGCTTAGGCGGAGCAGGAATTGGCGTTTCCTCTACTTATTTCCTAAACCTAACTAACCCTGCCAGTTACTCCAGCTTATCCACACAGTTGAATATGTTCTTTGACTTTGGTGTGCAAGCAAGCTCTCTAAGCATGGCCAGTGGAGAGGAGGTTAACCACCATCGAGCAGGGGGGCTATCTCATCTTAGCCTCTGGCTTAGGTTTACTAGGAACTGGAGCAACACGATAGGTCTCCACCCCTATAGTACCATAGGCTATTCGATTCAATCTGACCGATACTCCGATATACTTGGAGAACCTTACCAACTAATTTATCAAGGCGAGGGAGGGGTTACTCGTTTATTCTGGGGACACTCCTATTCTATATCCCCCTTTATCAGCATCGGACTGAATGCTAATTTCCTTTTTGGTTCGATTGATAAATCTCAGACCTTTAGTTCTAATAGTGTAATCAGCAACTTCGTCTTAAGTGAAGCAACCTTCCTACGGGCATTCACCTATGACTTAGGACTACAATTTCATTTACCCTTGGGTAGGGATCGTTTAAGTTTCGGTGCCACCTACAGTCCCGCCGTCGATTTACGGCCCAATACAGATATTACCTTGGATGGTTTTGGAGGAGAGTTATTTGAAGAGGAGACGGAAGAAAACCAATACTATGTTCCTATGGAGATAGGGGGAGGCATTTCCTGGAAGCATGCTCAATTTCTAGTTACAACGGATCTATTGTATCAGGATTGGGAAGGGCAGGATGGAATGGAAGCGAGCCAATATGTTAACACCTGGACATCAAGGACGGGCCTGGAATTTATCCCATTCAAGAATAAACATTTGGATTATGAGCACTCGCTCCTACTCAGAACGGGGTTCCAGTTGAAGAATTCCAATTTGAGAATTAAGGGCAATAATTTCACGGAATGGTCCTATACTATCGGACTTGGAATTCCCTTTAATAGATATACCCATCATTTGAATGTAAACTATAGCTACCAGCGAAGAGGGACACTTGAACATCATCTAATCCAAGAAGTGAAACATGAAATCTCGGTCAGTTTTACCTTAAGGGATATCTGGTTTATGAAAAGTAAGATATTCTAGGAGACCGCCTTATTGACTGCTATGGCTTCAGCTTGTCCTTTGGCTAGTTGCTTATTTCCTTTGGGTAAAATAATAGAGAAAGTGGTTCCTTCATTTTCCACTGACTTCTTGACGAAAATTTTCCCGGAGTGGTATTCTTCGATGATTCGTTTAGCTAGAGATAGACCTAAGCCCCAACCTCTTTTTTTAGTGGTAAAGCCCGGCTGGAAGACGCGTTTAAACTTGCCAGCAGGAATTCCTTTTCCAGTATCACTGACATCGATATGGATGTTTCCTTTTTCTTCTACTACCGTAGCACTGATGGTTCCTCTGCCTTCCATAGCATCTAAAGCGTTGCGCAGTAGATTTTCGATTACCCAATCAAATAAGGGAGGGTTAACCATAACGGTGGCTCGCCCGGAGGCGGGATGCGGGAACTCGAAGGAAACACGTCGAGGAGCCCGTCGCACCATGTACGCCCGACATTTTTCCAGCTCTTCGTAAATATCAATTGGCTGAAGTTTCGGCGTGGAACCAATTTTCGAGAAACGATCAGCGATGAGATTGAGGCGATTTACGTCATTGTTCAATTCTCCCATGATCTCCATTACTTCCTCATCCTTTTCTCGGATCATTTTCACATGCTCTACCCAAGCAATAATGGCAGAAATGGGAGTTCCCAATTGATGAGCTGTTTCCTTAGCCATACCCACCCAAACACGATTTTGCTCGGCTCTTCGAGCAGAGTTAAAGCTGGTATAACCAAACAAGATAAAACCTGAGATAAGCAATAACTGTACGACGGGGAAGTAGCGTAACTGTCGGAGTAACTTAGACTCCAAAAAATAAATATCTGCACCGAAGCCCTTTATGGGCTCGAAGTCCGGCTTTCTCTGAAGTCGGGCCACTACCTTGGCTAAGTACTCTTTATCGTCATCCAGTTCAGGGCCAAAATTCACCGCATCTAAAATTGTACCTCGCTCACTATCGACCAAGATCACAGGTATAGTTGTATTACTGGTCATGATCACCCCTTGCAGGGTGTAATCGCAGGCATCAATTTCTTCTTCGTCAATCGAGTTGACAATCTCATTGGCCATTTGCCAATGCAATGCCTGTTTCTCCTCCTGTTTAGCCAGTTGTCTTGCTAGATACTGGGTATAGACCATAGAGGCGGCGATGATAAAGATTCCCCCAATCGCCAGATATATCTTCCACTTTGATGCCCGAGAATAGATGTCCATAAAACTTACATTTTGGGCCCAGCTAACGGTCCGCTATTTCTTTGAGCCAGGATTCTGCTCTTAGCCTGGCATTGCTACGCACATTGAGATAAAAGAAATTCAAATCCACAATGTGATAACGCTTGGTACGAAAGAAAAAACTGCCCGGAAATTTGGGCTTGTTTACCCAGAGCACGCCTTGCTCTACCTGGGCATCGACTAATTCCGGCAATATCTTCTCAAATTTTCGCAAAACGGCTCCTTGATTCAACGCCTTCGGTTGATAGGTATTGTCCAGCGACCAGGATAGGGGGTTAGTCACCACAATTTGATCGCCTATTACCTCCTTAGACGGCAAATAATCTCGCCGGAAAGTGCGCCAGCTACAAAAACATGCCGTACTAGTTGGTGTCTCACAAGCCTTTATTTCTTCAAAAGAATTCTTTGGCACGGGCATTCCTATCAGGTAGGCAGCTACGAGTTGTTTCTGCAAAGGTTTGCCGTCAAAAAACGCTTTGATTAATGCTCCAGCGTGTGTCGTGCCCTGGCTATGAGCTGCGACAATGATCGGTCGTCCTGCATTATGATGCTCTAGGTAGTATTGGAAAGCTGCTCTAACATCCTGGTAAGCTAGGGCAAAGGCTTTACGAGCGGAAGCGGTGTCCTTACTGAAATAGGCATTTAAGTGCGCTTGGCGGTAGCGGGGAGCAAATACCCGGCCAGCATCGTTAAAAATACTGGCTTGATATAGGATCGTACTTCCATCGGTCCGCTCGTTCAATTTGACATCCGTCAATCCTCCATTCCACTGATCATGCCCTTTCTTGCCCGTATAGGTGGTAGGATGCAGGAAGAAAACGTCCACTTCTCCCACTAAATCTGTTTGCTTATCCACCCCATCTGGCACCCGGTCAGCTGGATCTTCTTTATCCGGATGTGCTGCCCAGTATGCTAAATTACCATAATCAGGTCCCGCGCTGGGGGTCATGGGGAAGCTGCCTACCGGTTTTACCGATGCACAAGAAAGCATACAACAGGCTACGCCCACTAGCAGTAAAATCTTGCTCATTTGCCAACTATTCTAAACTGTGGCGATCATTTTCCTTGATTCTCAAACAATTTTTGTGTTCTTTAGACAGTACTTTGGCACCGAATCCAGATGCTAAGTCATTATCGGTTTCAAGCAAAAATTCGAGATGTATCTTTCAGAAAATGGCACCTATTTACAGGATCTGTTTATTGCACTAAATAATGCCTACAATAGATATATTAGTTTATTACAATCCCGAAACAATTCCTGTTCCTTTACTATGTTCTAACTGTCAAGTCAGAACTTAGTACAACCACTTTTCCACTTGATTTTGGAACTAAAGGCAAAGATTGTTCAGGGAGGGTATACATAAAACCGAATCTATCTAATCTATATTGCCATTCGCAAAATATTAATTATTATGAAAAAACTAGTAATCTGCTGTTCGTTACTCTTTTCGATGATTCTTTTTTCTACACCAGGGAATGCCCAAGAATCCGAAGATGAGAAGATCATTATCAAAGCGATTCAGCAGATGTTTGACGGGATGCGAGCCGGAGACAGTAGTATGATCAGTGCCGTATTTGTACAAAATGCTCGAATGGGGACGGCAGCTAAAAATCGAGAAGGGAAAGTCGTACTAAGGGAAGGTTCTCTAAATCGGTTTCTCACCCAAATGGCTACCCCACATGATCAGGTATACGATGAGAAAATCTGGTCTTATGAAGTCCGGATTGATGGTCCTTTGGCCTATGTTTGGACCGATTACACCTTCTACCTGGGTGAAAAGCCCTTACACTGCGGATACAATGTATTTGAACTAGTCAAATTTGAGGAAGGTTGGAAGATCACCTCCATTGTAGATACTCGACGTAAGGATAACTGTAAGACCCCTGATCAGGGCTATACTGAACAGTAGGACAGGAAGCCTCAGAAGCACCATTGCAGGTTACACTGCTACCCCTTGGGTGAACTGTCTCTTCCTCGAATTGGATCTTTGCGGAGTAATCTAGGTTTCTCAGCATATCGAATGGCCTTTTGCTCAGAGAAGCCAAAGCTAGCTTCCGGCAGTAATCGATTTAAGGTCCGAGAAACCAGTTTTACGTAACGACCGGGGATGCTCACGCTAAATTCATCTCCATCAATTAACTTAAAATACAAAACGGAAGAGCGGGAGAATTGTAAACCGAAAGGTAAGCGTTCGGTTTGCTGGCCGTACACCCAAACAATGCGTTCTGGTTCGTGTGAAATCAGTTGGATCAAAGGGTGATCCTCCGCTTCCCTAATGGTAGAGAAAGTATAAACATATCGTGCTGCTGTCAAGCACATAAATAAGCCCAGCAAGCCCGCTATTATACTAGTTTTATAGAAGAAGCTTAGCAACACCAATCCTACCAACAACAGGGCAACGGCAGCCACCAATTGCCATCTCGTCTCTTTAATCAGTGCCTTTCGCAGCACATCAAGACCTGGATGTTGCAGTAATTGTGTCCTTTTCAAAATAACACGAAAAGTTTTAAAAACATTAAACAAATTGTTGACAATACGCCACTTTTTCTTATTTTTGCTTACTGCAAAATAAGTGACTATAGAGATGAACCAGGTTGTGAATAGTGTGAGAAGGCTTAGTTAACGTGACCTGTGTGCTTAGTTTAAAAGCCCTTTATCGGCTTTCCAGGGGACTATGTTCAAACGTTAATATCAGTGTCGCATAGTGTAGAGAACGTTATGTATGATTGCAATTCGCTATACGTATAACGAATTTTATGCCAAAACGTTTTGTAAATTAACTGTTTCCATAAAAATGAGAAAAAAAATGTAATTATGCCCTGTATTTAGAGCGTTAATTACGGAGCCGTTGCGACTTTTCATAAAATGATCTCTTTGATTCAAGCAATATCTTAAAGCATCCCAACATTTCGACTAAAAATGGCACAAGTAAATTACACGGAAGACAATATTCGTTCGCTGGACTGGAAAGAGCACATCCGCCTAAGACCCGGCATGTACATCGGGAAGCTAGGAGATGGCTCAGCAATGGACGATGGTATTTATATCTTGTTGAAAGAAGTACTCGATAACTCTATCGATGAATATGTAATGGGCTTCGGTAAGAACATAGATATTACGATCAAAGAAGGGCAAGTAGAAATCCGGGATTATGGGCGCGGTATTCCGCTGGGCAAGGTGATTGATTGTGTCTCCAAAATAAATACAGGTGGGAAGTACGACTCCAAAGCCTTTAAAAAGTCAGTGGGTCTAAATGGTGTAGGTACGAAAGCGGTAAATGCCTTATCTAATTACTTCAAGGTGCAGGCCGTCCGAGATGGGAAGACCAAGGTAGCAGAGTTTAAGCGTGGGGAGTTGATAAAGGACCATCGAATTAGCAAATCCAAAGATAATAATGGCACCAGCATCATTTTCCAACCCGATGATAGTGTCTTCAAAAAGTATAAATTCCGTCCTGATTATGTAGAAAATCAGCTGTGGAATTATGCCTATCTGAATGCCGGGTTGAAACTGAATTTCAATGGCAAAACCTTTGTCTCCAAGCATGGCTTGCTGGATTTGTTAAGCAGAAAGACGAACAGTGAACATCTTCGATATCCCATCATCCACTTGAAGGATGATGATATTGAGGTAGCCATGAGCCATGGCAACCACTATGGTGAACAATACTATTCCTTTGTCAATGGGCAGAATACTACACAAGGAGGGACACACCTGATGGCTTTTAAGGAAGCGGTAGTGGAAACCGTACAGAAGCACTTCGGAAAGTTTGATCGAAAAGATATTTTGGCCTCCATCATTGCGGCCATTAGTCTAAAGGTAGAAGAACCCGTTTTTGAATCTCAAACCAAGACCAAACTGGGTTCCACCAATATGGGACCGGATGCAGCTACGATCCGGACCTATGTAAAGAATACCTTCGGCGAGAAATTTTCTAATTACCTGCATCAATTTCCCGACATCGCCAAGTCTCTTGAAAAAAGGATACAACAGTCTGAGCGAGAACGGAAGGAAATCGCAGGAATCAAAAAACTCGCTAACCAAAGGGCCAAAAAGGCCAATCTACATAACAAAAAGCTACGCGACTGCCGTCTCCACTTTAATGACGGACCAAGAAAGACCCCAGAAGAAAAGCGCTTAGCGACCACCATCTTCATTACCGAGGGAGATTCTGCCAGTGGTTCCATTACCAAAGCACGGGATGTACAAACCCAAGCGGTATTTAGCCTTCGTGGCAAACCACTCAATTGTTTTGGATTGACGAAGCGCGTAGTCTATGAAAATGAAGAATTTAATCTGCTCCAACACGCCTTGAATATCGAGGATGATCTGGATGATCTGCGTTACAATCGAGTAGTAGTGGCTACGGATGCCGATGTAGATGGTATGCATATTCGCCTCCTACTCCTCACTTTCTTCTTGCAATTCTTTCCCGACCTAGTCCGAAATGGCCACCTATACATTTTGGAGACTCCACTCTTTCGAGTAAGGGATAAAAGCAAGACTTTCTATTGTTACAGCGAAGCAGAAAAACAAGCCGCCATTAATAAACTGCGCGGTAAACCTGAGATTACCCGATTCAAGGGGTTAGGTGAAATTTCCCCCAATGAGTTTGGTGACTTTATTGGAGATGATATTCGCTTAGAGCCGGTGATTCTTAATGAGGAAGCCGATATCGATGATATTCTTTCTTATTTCATGGGCAAAAACACGCCACAACGACAAGATTTCATTATCGATAACCTCCGCTTTGAAATTGATGAGGTAGAGGAAAAGGCGGAAGAAGGAGATTCAGCTGAAGAAACTGCCGAGGTAGAAACGTTGGCGGAAGCGAGTTAGGCCAGCACCACTACCTTCTTCCTATCGTAGGTCCAAATACCATTAAAGGTGTGTTTGGACCTATGTTCATTTTAGTATCATCCGCCACATGAGAAAACATGGCCTGAAAGGATCAGATCCATCAACTTTCTTTCTGTGCCGCTTTCCAAGCGTCGAATGCGGGTTGGAGGTCCAACTCATCATCCATATTCTCCTGTAGCTGCAGTAAATCATTGAAAAGAGCCTGAACTTGTTCCTCATTGGCTTTATCTTCCGCTAAATCATTCATTTCCAAGGGATCTTCGTCCATATCGAACAACAATACCTTGGGCACTTCAGGATAGACCAGTAGCTTATAGCCATCCTTACGAATCATCCGTTGATAGTTGACATAGGCTCCATATATCTCAGAATAATGAATAGATTCATCCTCCCCTTTTGCCAAGCCTAGGAAGCTCTTGAATTCGACATAATCCGGTTGCTCAATACCGGCCATCTCCAAGCTAGTGGCCATAATATCTTGCAGGTAGAGATCCTGATCAATCCGCTGTCCCGCAGGTATTCCAGGGCCCGCCACCATCAGCGGAACACGAACACTGTGATCAAATAGACTTTGCTTACCAATCAATCCGTGATGCCCTACCGACAGACCATGATCTGCGGAAAAGAAAATGTAGGTATTGTCCATTTTACCCGTTGCCTCTAAAGCATCCAGGATCAACCCAATCTGTTCGTCAAGGTGCGTAATAATGGCATAGTACTCCTGTCGATGTACTTTTACGGCATATTCGGTGCGGGGATAAGGGGCTAGATCCTCATCGCGAAGACCGATCCCGTTGCCAATTTCCTTCGCCCATGGATAGGTAGGTAAAAAGTTTCCTGGAACGGCTACCTGATCCAGAGGGTATTGATCCACAAAGGATTTCGGTGCTTGTCGAGGATCATGCGGGGCATTAAAAGCCAGATACATAAAGAAGGGATTCTCCTTAGCAGTTGCTTCCTCAATATACCCCAAAGCATCGTCCTTCAATACCTCACTCCAGTGTTTTCCTCCCTCCCAAAAACCACCAAAAGTGGTATCATAAGGAGACCAGCTGTTGTCATTTTCATCATTGGGTCGATGATAGCCTACTGGCATGGCATCTTTAACATTCCCACTTTCGATCAGTGCTTTCTTGATATCCTCATTGATATCACGCCATCTCTTCCCCCTTTCATCACCTGGCATTCCAGGCCGCACGTGTTTAGCCTGATCAAATACATGGTCAGCAGGCGCAGCCACATGCCACTTTCCAGACATGTAGGTGTCGTAGCCTTCACGGGCCATTAGACGTCCCCAGGTGTCAGCTAAGGCAGTAGAATCCTTGTCACTCCATTCTTTAGCTCTTTTTTGTGCATTCCAGATGTATTGTCCAGAAATCATCATCGCTCGTGAAGCCACACATATGGCACCATTCCATCCCCCCATGTTATAAGTGTGCGTAAAAGTCGTACCCGCTTGTGCCAGACGATCGATATTGGGCGTATGTACTTCTTCATTACCCAGCGCCCTTACAGCTTGGTAAGAAAGATCATCAGCAAAAAGGAATACGATGTTAGGAGCTTGCGAAGTATCCTCCGCTGGCGTGTCAGTACAACTTCCCAAAAGGAATGTCATACCGATTAACAATAGGTAATTTTTCATGAATCTGAATTTCAATTTATAGCTGATGGAACCCGATCAACTGGCCAGGCTACCTGCTTATTACTTTCTCGATGTACGGGCATTTGAGCCTCTACATCGATCAAAAAGTTAGTCAATTCAAGTGCTAATTCGGATAGTACCTTCAGTTCGACAGTTGCCAAATTTTGGGTCTCACCTATGTCCTCCGTAATATTGAATAACTCAAAGGCTTCTTCCTCATGATAGTAGATCAATTTCCAGTCTCCCTTTCTCACGGCGCTGAAGGCCCCAATTCCAGGACCAGTCGGCCCCCATTCATTGGGATAGTGCCAGTACAACGGTCGATCTTGTTCCTGAGATTCCGGATGCTCAATCAAATCGACAAAACTCTTACCATCTATTTCTTGAGGCGTTCGATAATCTGTAATACCCGCCATCTCCAGGATGGTAGGATAAAGGTCTTCGATGATGAGATAGTTGTCACTTGTAGATTTTGGCCTAGTCACACCCGGCCATTTTACCAGCATAGGTTCTCGGATGCCACCTTCGTGTATGGATCCCTTACCGCTGGATAGAGGTTTATTGTGTGTATGGGGTTCTCCGCCCCGGGCTAGTGCACTTAATCCCCCGTTATCCGACATAAATAGAATAATGGTGTTATCTGCAATCCCCTTTTCTTGCAAAAAATCCATCAGGTCTCCTAAGCACTTATCCATACTAGCCACCATCGAGGCATATCGAGCTTCAATGGTATCTAATCCCATTGCCAGATAGGGTTCCACGAAACGAGGGTTTGCCATAATAGGCGTATGGACGGCATATAGAGCCATGTATAAAAAGAAAGGCTTTCCTTCATTGATTGGCTCTTCTAAAGCTTCGATGGCTTCATTCTTCAGTGCTTCTGTCAGGTAGATAGAGTCTCCATGATACTTTTCCAAGCCGGGTACAGGCCAGGGTGAATCTTCAAAGGCCGCTGTATTTCCAAAATTTTCGGTGCCATAATAACTTTTTGGCGCACCTGCTGCATGGCCTGCGATATTAACATCGAAGCCTACATTAAGTGGATTTTCTCCAGGCGTATCTATCGCACCAAAGTGTGCTTTACCGACGTGTATGGTATGATAGCCAGCCTCTTGCAAGATCATGGGGTAAGGCTTAGCATACACAGCATGCTCGATAGTAGAATCTGGACTCAGGCCATTGACGTTCCAATGCGGAAAACGGAGATTCTTATGCCCAGTTTCCATGGGTTGTAAAAGATCTTTGTGTAAAGTCCAGTTGGTAACTCGATGTCGCGCTGCATTCATACCAGTCATCAAACTCACGCGAGTAGGGGAGCAGACAGGTGTAGCATAAGCTTGCGTAAATTTCATACCCTGCTGGGCTAGACGTTCCATATTTGGCGTCTTGTACAAACGATTGAATGCCGTTTGCTCATGCCAAAATGGGACAGAGGTATCCTGCCAGCCCATATCATCAACAAAAAAAAGCAGAATGTTTGGAGAGGTCGAAGAAGCTTCATCCTTAGCTCCACTGCAAGACAACAGCAGTAGGCCCAATAGCAAAAGGGAGATAGGCTTAGACATTCAGTTGGTTTTCGTACCGTTTAGCAAATATGTTTAAGATCTTTTAAACATATGCTCACGAATGTAGCTAAATTAAAAGACTTTCAGCAATTGTAACTATTGGCTTCTAAACGTATAATGTAGGTTCCATGCTCAATAACTGGTCTCATCTAAGGTAACCTTACCTCTGAACGTCCAGAACACGAATGCGGTATAACTTAATACCAAGGGCGCACCAATCGAAGCAATGGTGAGCATGATTCCCAGAGATTTTTCGGAAGCAGCAGCATTATAGATCGTAATATCAAAAGCCGAATCCACGGTCGAAGGGATTAAAACGGGGTACAATTCAATGGCTACCAAGGCTAGGGAGAAACTTACGGTCAGTGCTGAAAAGAAAAAAGCTGTTCGATATTTTTCCTTGGTAACCAGACGCGGGATATTAGCAATGGCTAAAAAGGTTAGAACGGGAAAAATAAACAGGCTAGGCGATTCCCTGAAGCGATCCGATAAGGCTGGAATATAAAGCAACGTATATAAGGTTGTCAGCGCGAACATCAAGATAAAAAAGACGATGGATCGCCTGAGTAACAGTCGAAGTTTT
Source organism: Saprospiraceae bacterium (assembly GCA_965263225.1). GTDB lineage: Bacteria > Bacteroidota > Bacteroidia > Chitinophagales > Saprospiraceae > DT-111. Next base: position 249,718 of record CBDHHG010000056.1, on the reverse strand, counting down.
TCAAACAACCGCCCTTCTGTCTTCATACTCAAGTACAAAGCGCCATGCATCATGAAAAGCGCCAAGGTAGTAAAGCCAACGATCAGAGCATAGGGATTGATAAATTCCAGCCAATTGCCCACAAATTCATAGTTTTCTCCAATAGCAAAACCTTGCAAAACATTTCCCAGTACGACTCCCAAGAGGATGGCCAACATAATGCTTGAAACACTGTAGGTAATGTCCCAAGATTTCCTCCACCAAGCCATTTCTTCTTTGCTCCGAAACTCAATCGACACGGCTCGAAAGATCAAGAAAGCCAAAAAGAGCATGAAGGGAATATACATGCTAGAGAACAGCGTGGCGTATAGAACCGGGAAACCAGCGAACAAAGCTCCTCCCCCAATCACCAGCCAGACTTCATTGCCATCCCAAACGGGTCCAACCGCGTTGAGAGCAATTCTGCGGCTTTTTTCTTTCTTCAGAAATAAGTGCCAGGCACCTGCTCCCAAATCGAAACCATCAAGAATAGCATACCCACTAAATACCCCTCCGACAACCAAAAACCATAAGGTAGGATAATCTAAGCCCAGAAATGTAGCCATAATGTTTGGTTTTAGCGGTTTAAACTATTGGACATATCCTTCTGCATCGGCCGATGTTCATTCAAGGTGGCATGAACGGTGGGCCCATGTTGAATCTTCTTATTCATCATATAGAGAAACAAGGCCAATAATAAGGTATAGATGATGAAGAATAAGATCAAGGAAAAGAGTACCTGATTGGCCGTTACAGCCTTGGACAAGGCATCTGAGGTTCTTAATAGACCATAAACCACCCAGGGCTGCCGTCCCATCTCCGCAGCAAACCAGCCAGTCTGGTTGGCCACCTGTGGTAAAATGACAGCCCAAACGAATATCCAGAGCAGCCAAGGTTTATCAAATAATTTGCCACGCCACCAGAGCCATCCGGCATAAAGCGAAAGGGCTATTAAGATCATACCAATGGCAATCATAATGTGGTAAAACTGAAATATTGCATTGACGGCGCCTGGACGTTCATCCTCAGGGAATGCGTTCAGCCCTTTTACAGGTGCTTTAAAGTCTCCGTGCAGTAGAAAGCTTAAACCTCCAGGAAGGCCAATCCCGGTTACTTTTTGTTCCTCCTTATCAACCCAACCAATGGCATACATAGGTGCTGGGGCCAAGGTGTCGAAGTGCCCTTCCATGGCAGCTAATTTGGCTGGTTGATTGTGTGCTACTCCTTCTGCTGAGCTATGTCCAATCACCAACTGCGCCAAACTCGATACAATAGCAATCCCTAAAGCAATCTTAAAGGCGCGCTTGGACAATTCTACGTGTCGATTCTTGAGGATATAATAGGCATGAACACTCAAGACCAGGAAAGCTCCGGCCAGAAAGGCTCCCACCCAAACATGGAGTAGTCGATCAACACTAGAAGGATTAAAAACCATGGCCCAAAAGTCGGTGATCTCCGCCCGAGCATTCAAGCCCTCTCCGACAATATGATAACCAGCCGGAGTTTGCTGCCAAGAATTGGCAACCACAATCCACACAGCGGAGAACATAGAACCCAACCAAACCCCAAGGGTAGCAATGAAATGTACGCGGGGACTTACCCTATTCCATCCAAATAATAAGATTCCAAGAAACCCACTCTCCAGGGCAAAGGCAAAAATTCCTTCTGCCGCCAGCGCGCTTCCGAATATATCCCCAACGTAACGAGAGTAGGTCGCCCAATTGGTTCCAAATTCGAATTCCATGACAATCCCTGTCGCCACCCCAATACCAAAAGTGATGGCAAAGATTCGGGTCCAAAACCTGGCCAAGGTCTCATATTCCTTATTCCCCGTGCGGAGGTAAGCCCCTTTCAGGAAGACCATGACTAGTCCTAGGCCAATGCTCAGTGGTGGGTAAATGTAATGGAAGGCAATCGTGAAGGCAAACTGTAATCGTGCTAATATTTCGACGTCCATAAGCCAGTTTTTTATATTGCTATTTGAACTATCTTAGCTAAGGTCCTTCCTACTTCCGTCACAATTCTCTTTGCCTTCTCCGCTTTTCCAGCTCTCCGGCTATTGTTCGGCCTACCTCATCCAAATGTCCACGTCCTCTAAAAACCTTTTGCATCCACCATAAACCTACGAAATACAAGAGAAAACACAGTGGAAACAGCAAAACAAAAACTAGGGCCAATAACGTCCAGTTCAGCCAAAAAGCTATCATTGCCAGCACAATCCACAGGGGGGATGAGGCTACGATTTGTAACAGAATTTTTTGAAAGAAATAAAAGAAAGCACTTTTAACCTCCCATTGACCGCGAAGGCGAATCAACTCTGGAGTACTAAAGAATTCCGGACCAGTATCCGAAAGTAGGTTGAGTTCGTCCTCCGCCTGCCTTTCGAATAGTTCGAGAATGCCTTTTATACTGCGGTCCGGCATAAACCTGTGTATTGTTTTTACACTCTTATCAACAGGAAATCCAGTATTTGGATGCTGGAGAATTGTGAAATTAGTGTCATAAAAGAAGACATTAGCCAGAAGGATACAAGGGCAGACCTTTTAACTACTTAAGCCGCTGCACTACCTGCCGCCTTCGGATCATACCTCACATTGAAGTGCAGCCAAATAGAGCGTGAAACTCTGAAGACGTACACGAATATGATAGCACAAACCAGTAGTAGTAGGGCGAAAGAAGCAGCTGTGCTCCATCCCAAAACCCAGTGGAATAGCGCTACAAAACCTAAGCAAAACCAACCCATAAAGATATAGGAGATAAACATCGCTCCGTAGTAAAAACCCGGCTCGGGCATGAAGTTTTGGCCGCAGTGATCACAGCGATCCCGCATATCAAAAGGTTTGTCAAAGGAGAAACTTCCGGTTTCAAATTGAGTACCCGTATGGCACTTCGGACATTTCAACTGCAGGGCATTGGATGTTCTGCTCATGCTTTCAAGTTTAGGTAATAATGATCAACTTTTCAAAAATATGAATATATGAACAAATATTCATACAATAGCTTTTCATTTAGATCACAAAATCTAGTCTCAAAGGTCTATCCTAGTATGATCTTACACTTTAGAGTAATATACAAGCTTGGACCAGCTAAAGTTGAAACCCTTCTGATAGATCTGATCTGCCAAAGCTTTAAAGCCTGATTTTAGTCCAGCAAATAGCTATTAGATTTTTCAAAAAAACCTTAGCGAAAGAGCTTTGTTTTAGCGGAAAGTTAGTTTTGCCAACAATACATGGAAGGCTTATTTAGACAGATTCTAATTTTATATTTATAGCATTATAGTTGCCTTTTGTATCTCAACTCAATCCAAAAACTAGCTGCTTAACCAACCAATTTGCTAATACAAATCATTGTGCCCAGATGCATACTTTCGTGTGCGTTATTAAACATAATGGCTTGCTCAATACTTTCGAGTGTAATGCCATAGCTAGTCGTATAGGATTTATAAGTACCGAAGTGTTGATTTTGATAATCAACGCGAGCGACGTCCGCCGTGATTACTAATTGTTGCAATAAGAAGTCAATTTCTGGCTGCTCGATGCGTCCCTCGGGGCGAGAGCCTTTGCGGTATCGCTCAATGTACTCGTTTTCGATTCTGCAATTTACACCGGAGAGGCGATATAGCAGCAATTGTTGTGTAACAATGATGTGTCCTAAGTTCCAGGCTAAATTGTTAGATAGGCCAGCAGGAATAGTATTCACTGCATCTAGACTCATTCCGGCAATTTTATTGGCTACATTCTGTCTAGTAATCTTCTGTAAGTCGAAATGTTGATTCATTACGAATAGGTAGTTGAGTAGGTAATGGGAGCAAGTTAGGAAAGGCTTGGGGGAACGCCAAATGGTTGGCGATGAAGCTTTGCTATCCTACTTGGGGAATCCACCCAAATTTTAAGAAAACTTTAGCGAACTCGAGGCTGATAATGTGTCCAACAGGAGCGATCTTGAGCGAAATTTTGAATAAAAAATCACCAGACCATGCGTAAACTATTCTTCTTGCTTTTACCCTTATCTTTTCTCGCCACCATAACCACTCAGGCACAAACCGCCCAAGATACCCTAGAAATTAGGCAAGCCGCCTTGGACTATATTGAGTCTCAGCATAACTTAAAACCTGAACAATTTGACCGCTCGGCGCATCCCCGAATGGTCAAAAGAACCTTCTGGGTCAACAAAAAAACACAGAAGGAATACCTAGGCGAGACCTTCAAAGATGCCATGGTGTTACTAGCAGAGACTTACAACCAGAACGGGGATAAGTTTCCGGAAAACCCCACCAAAGATGTGATCATCCTCGATGTCTTCGACAAAACTGCTTCTGTAAAACTGATCGCAGATGACTGGATAGATTACATGCACATCGTAAAACTGGAAGGTAAATGGCAAATTGTAAATGTGCTCTGGCAATTCAAGGATTCCAGCAAGCATTAAATTTATCCATGGCCTTCATAGAGTGCACCGAAGGAATCTTGGTGTATAATCTAGATCAATGGCTACCCTACAGCTTGACCGCCTTAAAGATGAGGTACCTAGGGAGCTCCAAACGGCGTATATACTCGCTCTCATTGGTAAAAAATTGTTCTTTAGGTCTACCTTCTCTTAGGTCTTGAATTTGGAAACCACTTTGCTTTAGCGCCCCAAAATAGGCTTCGATTGTCTTATGGTATTTGGTTACCGCAGCACCCATCCATTGGTGTGCTCGGGGGCCTTCTTTAAAATAGGCCCCAACTTTCCAGCCCTCTTTTTTGCTACCGGCTTCTGCTTTATCCATCAAGGCAGTCATAACGGGATGTTCCACTGAAAAGACAAAGACACCCTTGGCCCGCAGGCCTTTAAAGATCTTTTGGAAGATCTTTCTAATATCCGCCACATAATGGAAAACGAGGCGAGAGATCACCAGGTCATATTGCTCATCTTCGATGACTAGCTCCTCTACTTGCCCCAGCTCAAATCGAAAGTCTTGATGTACTACCTTTTCCCGAGCTGCAGCAATCATCTTGGCTGAAGGGTCAATTCCCAGGTAAGAATCAGCCCCTTTTTCTCGCAAATACGCAGCCATGGCTCCATAACCACAGCCAATATCCAGACAGTCCTTCCCTTTCACCTCCCCAATCATCGCCCGGACAATAGGCGTTTCAATGACGGCATTGGGATTATCAGACTTGGCTCTATGCTGCACATATTGCTCGAATACATCTGCTTGATCATAGAAGGATTGCCCCTTGATACTTTTCATGGGTTATGGTTTTGGACTTCGATCGATCTGTCTGAAGATCATCACGATTGCAAGAAAAGCTATTCATACTTACATTGTTAAGTGGTGAAAAATGATCTTCCATACAATTTTGTTCCAGAACCAAAAGTATTAGCTTGATAAGACTAGATCAATTCTTACAGCCTGATCACGCCTGGGATTAGACGAAGTGGCTTTCTGGATCGACTGGATAGCCTTCGTAAATCCTCCTTAAAGCTATTTCAATGCCCAGGCAACGGCGCCTTCCGCATGCAATGTGGTGGTATCAAAGGTTGGAATATTCACGTCCTCATCAGAGATCAATAGCGGTATCTCCGTACACCCCAACACCACTCCTTCCGCACCTCGCTCCTCCAACTTGGCTATGATCGCCTTATACTTTTCCCGAGACGCCTCCTCAATCACTCCATGCACCAACTCTCCATAAATGATCTGATGCACTATATCCATATCTTCTGAATCCGGTATGATCACCTCTATGCCAAAATCCTTCCGCAATTTCGCTTTGTAGAAATCCTTTTCCATCGTAAAACGAGTCCCCAGCAAGCCCACCTTTTTCAAGCCCTGCTTTGCGATCGCCTGCCCGGCCGCCTCCGCTATATGATAGAATGGAATCTCGATACTGGCTTCTATAGCTGGGGTACATAAGTGCATGGTGTTCGTACACAACAATACTAAGTCCGCACCCCCCTTCTCCAATTGCAGAGCCGCCCCGGCCATCATTTGGTCCAAGGCCTTCCAATCTCCTTCATGTTGTAAGTGCTCCACTTCTGCAAAGTCCACCGATAGCATCAAAGTTTTGGCGGAGTGAAAGCCACCCAGTTCTCGCCTCACCGCCTTATTCATACAGTTGTAGTAAATGGCTGAGGATTCCCAGCTCATACCGCCGATTAGACCTATTGTTTTCATGAATATTCAAATTATTACAAAGTAAATCAGCCTCAGTGCAACAGGCTGCCCTTCTTTCTACCTTAGTAACATTTATACTTCCGTTCGTAATAATACCAATGTCCTACCCACAAATCCTATTTTTCTTCAACAATACTATGGGACAGGAGAAGGATTTACTTGCTTCCTTAATCATTATTTCATATGTTAATAAAAAGAGCCAAATGAAAATTGCCTTCATAGACGATAAGACTGATAACTTACAGGCTTGGCTGTCCAGTATGGAAACGATCACCGGAGGACAGGCTATTCTAGATATCTACGACTCAATCGATGCCTTTGAGGAGGCCCTTCAAGAAGGTTATCAGCCCCAAGTAGTTTTCACCGATTACAATATTGATGACAGATGTGGTACCGAGCTTGTCGAGATCCTGAGGGGACGATTCGGTCATCAGGTATATATTATTGCACATAGTTCCGGGGACTGGAGAAATCGCCATCTACTGCAAGTAGGTGCGGATGAGATGATTCCCAAATTCAAGGGCATTACGCCATCCCCAACGGTAGTTGATAGATTTTGGTCATATGAAGATCTGTTAGCGCTAGACCAGAGCCATACTGAAGAAGAATAATCCGTAACCCTTGTCGCATGCAACAAACTCAAAGGGCACTACAGATTGCCTTTGTGGATGATAGAATCAAGAACCTGGAGGGTTGGCTCCAAGCCATGCAAGCTTTCTGCTCGCCTGAAACCCTGTTATCAACCTTTCTTTCTGTCGATGAACTGGAAGAAGCACTGGAGGCCGAATACATTCCAAACATTGTCTTTACAGATTACTTCATCGAGGATCGCAATGGATTGGAAGTAATCGAGATCCTAAGAAGTCGGTTTGGGGATCAAGTCTACCTCATTGCTCATAGCGCAGAGCCGTGGGCCAACGAATTGATGTACAAAGAAGGTGCGGATGAGGCACTCACTAAATTTGAGGATCAGGTACCCTCAAGTCCGATTGATGAGCGATTCCGCGGGTATGATGACTTATTGGATTTGTTGAGCTGGAAAGGTATTTGATGACCTGCGACTACGCTTGTTCTTTGAGAACCTCATAGTGTAATTCTACCATCCCATCCGTATAAGCTTTAGCATCTTTCAGGTGCAACCTCTGTTCCTGTCTGATGTAATCGAAGAACAACAGCCCATCCCCTAGAAGGATCGGCATGATGGAAAGTACAATCTCATCCACCAGCTTCGCCTGCAGGAATGCCTTCGTAAGCATCGCCCCGCCAACCAGCCAAATGTTTTGATACTTGGACCTCAGCTGAGTATTCACCAATGTTTCCAAATCCCCGGCATAAAACTCGACACTTTCCTTTCCTTTTGGCAAGTCTCGATTCGTCAGCACAATTACCGACACCTCTCCGTAGGGCCAGCCGAGCTTCAAGGCGTGCTCATAGGTCTTGGAGCCCATGACATAGCAATCGATCCCAGCTAGGAATTCCGTGATGTCCTCCTCCGTAAGCCTGACGCCTGCGGGATAACTATCACTAGAATGCATCCAATCTACGGTATTCTCTTTATTAGCGATGAAGCCGTCAAGACTGGATACCATGTGGAGGGTCAGTTTGGGTGGATTGGTAGGCATAGTAGGGTATTATTTTGCTAAGTCGCAATCTTATGTTCAGCTAAAAAGTATACAATATGATTTCACCAAATTCATTGCTGTAATCTTCCAAGGCACAACCTATTCGATATAAGTTTACCAAATATAGGAAAGAATCGAAAGTAAATTCCTGCCTGAGCGGGCAGTCTTGGAGTCCAGGAAAAAAGACCGTATTTCATCAACAAACGCACCTCATTCTGCGGAAAGTCATTCTCTTCCTTAGCGTATAGGTTGCTAACTTTTTCAGCGCTCTAGTATTAATCTTCAAGTCATCATCAAGATGATCAGTATCAATGCAAGCAGACCAACGATCGTAGAAAATATTCCCAGTTTCTTTGATTGCGTCCAACCCACCAAAGCAATGATGATGGCGATTGAAGTGATTCCGATAAAGAAGGAGCTAGTACCTAAGGTATTGGGAAACACTAGATCTTTACTTTCCGCTTTAAAGGGGAATCCCTCCGTCGTCATCATAAACACATTAGTCATAGCAAAAATTGACACTAGGAACGTGCCAGTCGCTAAGATTGAAAACCGAAATATGTTGATACTAATTTTATCGGAACCCTTTTTGTCAAACAATAGCACCAATATCGTCAGCGAGAATCCACACAACAGTGCACTAATAAATTGTATTTGACTGGCCAGTTTATTCATGTATTCGAAGGAGAGTTCCATCATTTTCAATTCGTATTGTAGTGATTAGTTTGAAGTTTTTTCCTTAGAAGTAGAAAACACCTTTTTCGCTTGTAATATGCTTTGACACAAACTATGTATTAATTCTTGATATTAATTGAATGTGTATGCGATTTTCATTCTCCATCCTCTTCCTTTCTCCACTTCTCTGAAACCCATCTAGCATCTTTCAGGTCAACCCTACTAAAAAAACTGCCCCCTTTTTATGGGTTCATGTCCCCAATCTAATCATCAGTTTCGCTATTAATTAAAAAACTGATTATGAATTTAGATCTATCTTCTTTGAATTGGATAACAATTGGTACTTGCTTAGTCTTTGGCCAGGTGTTTTTATCGGTTTGGTTTATTGTAATTTTTGGTACTCCATGGGCAAAAGAATATGGGGTTCAGGATAAAAAACAACATGCCAAAGAAATTCCTGGCTATACGTATGCAATTCAGGCCTTTTGTACATTCTTACTCATAGTGGGATTAGCCGCTATACAATCAGTAATTGGTATTGACTCATTGATGGGAGGTCTCTTATTTGGGGGATTTGTAGCGGTCTTCTTCGCTATCGCATCCTCACTTCCAGGCTATATCTTTCTCAAAAGAACAAATGCTTTTTTATTGGCAATAGGTAGTCAGGCAATTTTGATTGTCATCGTATCGATCATTTTAGCCGTCTGGAATTAATGTACTAGATCAAGCATTTGAAATTTTCAAGTGCTTGATTTTTTTTCTGTTGAGAAAAGCCTTTTCGTATCTATTTTCTGTCATAGCTATGGCTTTTTCTATATTCTCCACTCCAGCAGATCTGTTATCCGTTGCAAACTCATATTCGGCATATGCAGCATAATATAAATATGACCTTCCTTCCAGTTCATCAGGATTAATATCCAAAAGGAGTTGCTTAGCCTGTGAATAGTCTCTTTTTTCGAGATGGAGAACAGCCATATTTAGCAAGATATAGGGAGAGTTATCTAATTCATACAAATGGGCATTTAACTCTAATAGTCTATCCCAGTTAGTGGCGTCATAAGTTGACGCTTGCACATACTCAGCTGCAATTGCCGCTTCTATATGATAATGACTTAGTTTGTCTACTTGCATGGCCTTTTCCATAGCTTCATGTCCAATAAGAACCAGCGGATAATACCAAAGTGAACGATCTTGCTCCCTCAGTCGAATTATTTCTCCTGAATCGGTGACTCTACCATTCATTCTAGCCGATTGATAGCATAACATGGCATGGAGTGCGTATGCTTCGGGTGTTTGAGTGATTTCCTTTTTTAATAAGCAATTGGATAATCGTATTGCCTCCCCACATAGGTCTTCACGGATAATCGTATCCTTTTTTGCAGAGTAGTATCCTTCATTAAATATCAGATAAATAACCTCTAGCACTCTTCTAATTCTTACTTGTAGATTATTTCCAGTAGGGATTTCAAAAGTGATTTGTTGTTCGATAATCACCTTCTTAGCTCTTAAGAGTCTTTTTTTAACTGTCTCCTCCTTCAATAGTAATGCCGTGGCAATTTCCTTCCTCCTAAAACCAGAAATGGCTTTTAGGGCAAATGCAATTTGATCTTTAGGACTTATAGCTGGATTACAAGCAGCGAATAACATCCGAAGAAGACTATCATCCACTTCATCTTCAGTAAAGAGCTCACTGATGGCGTGGGTTTCTATACCTGTGTTTAGCTTATTGACCCGAGCATCCTCAGCAGAAATTTTCCGAAGCAAATCAATTATTCTATGTTTTACTGCTTTGACTAACCATGCTTCAGGGTTTTCGGGGATTTGATTTTGCCACGATTTTAAAGTATAGATAAAGGTGTCTTGGATAGCATCTTCAATAGTATCCAGATGTTTAAGCCCAAATATCCTGGTACAGGTCGAGACCATCTTTCCATATTGATGTCTAAAAAGATGGTCAATTTTTATTTTAGTATTCATCAATTATAGTGCATCAGCTCTCGTATTTCTACCGTCCCACCAAGATCATAATCTGGGTACTCTCCAGCAATTTTTGCAGCATCCTCGAAATCTTCAGCTTTGATAATATAGTAGCCACCTATAATTTCCTTGGCTTCTACTGATATCCTATCCGTGACCGTCCTTTCGCTGCCTGAGATTCTTTTTAGTGGACTTTTTAAAGCATTACCACTTAGCATGACTCCCGACTCGGCCATCTTTTGTTGCCAGTTCATCCATGCTTTTGCTCTTTTCTCAATTTCGGCCATAGATAGATCCATCTCGCCATAGTCTACTCCAATGAAGATTAGCATAAATTCTTTTAATTCCATTTTTGTATATTTTTAGTTCTACAGATATGGCGAAACAATACCAGTTTTTGGGGACATATGATCATCTTTAATGCGCTACAATGGTCTCGGGCAGCTGAGGTGGCGAGCTTTTGCCCAAGACAATATCCAAACAATACTCTCCATCTACAAGCATAGAATCTTCCTCTTTACCTGTCTTTGTTTCTTCCGTTATCGCTCTCCACCCTTGCCATTAAGATAGACAATTTATCACTTCCCACTAGTCAACTTCGTTGACGATTTACACCTGGAAATTAGCATAAGTAGGATCTCCCTTGAAGCTGTCCTGATAAGGATGTCCAAAAGTTTATTTACTACTGATCTGTAGGCTACTATAGTTGGCTCGCTTCTACCGAGTGATGAGATTAGGAATGCGATTGAAGTTAAAGGTTTCACGAAAGCGTACGCGCTTATTCGTGACTGGATCAACTTGATAAAATACGATATACCATCGGTGCCCCTTAACTAGTCGAGCTGGAAGGAAGGTGTTGATCTGTGTTTTGGCCATTTTTTTTACCCACGCCACTTAAAGTGTGTCAGTAAAAAGCCTAAAAAAGGAGGTAATTAATTGAAATACAAATACTTACAAAAAAGTTGTGCCCAGAACAGGACTCGAACCTGCACGTCCATAAAGGACACTAGCCCCTCAAGCTAGCGCGTCTACCAATTCCGCCACCTGGGCAGGTTGCTGGAAAAAAGCAATAAAATAATTGCCTCTAACTACGGAACAATACCCTTCCGAAAAAAGGTTCCGCAAAGATAGAGGCAATTTGATATTTTTCAAATCGACAGGACTAAAAATACCTGATCAAGCGAAACTGGGCAAAGCTGTCTTCTCGAAAGAGGGCCAGGAACTCTTCTTGGGCGATATTGTCTAACATGCGCGCTTCCAATTCCACTTTCCAAGATTCTCCTATGCGGCGACTGGCTTCCAAACTCAGTAGGCGGCTACTCCTTTCCAAATCAAAGATGCCACCGAACAATAGTGAAGTACTCTGGGCATCATTCAAGGCGAGGCGAAGGCCGGCGAAGAGGTCGTTGTCCTGTCCGGTTAAGGCTAAGGCATCACGGTTATCATAGAGGTATTCGGCAACAAGACCGATATCCAGGCCTTTGCCGTTGATATTACCGAAGGTATATTCAAAGCCAGCCGCTAAGGCTACCACGGGATCTTGCAAGTCATTCTCTCGCCACATGGATTCTACCTTCCATAGGATAGGGCCAGTCGTAGCCTGCAAATCTAGGCCAAGTTGATGGTTGATCGGATACACCAAATCGAAGCTTGCATTCTCGGCGTCTGGAACAAAAACGGGCTCTCTCCCGGTTCCATAGAAATAAGAGAGCCCCATATCAAAAATACCTAAACTGTTAGACCACCTAAGGGCGAGATCGGGATGCCAGCGCTCGGCACGGCTCTCATAACGGAAGTCCTCCTCTTGCAAGAGGAAGGGTGGCCGCAAGCGGCCCTTTTGCCCAGGAAATTGGCGCTCTCTAAAGTAGGGCAGCAAAAAGAAATCAAGGATACCAAAGTTAGTGAGATACGAAAAATGCACCATCGGCTGCCCCAGTTTGGCCTCCCCATCAAAGCTTTCCACCTGATCCGTCTGGTTGATTATATCCACCAGATGGGCTGATTCCGTCACACCCCAGAATATTTTCTTCATACCCACACTCAATTCCCAGTCCTGTTTAACCCATTGCCAATACAATTCTCTCACATCAAAATGCGTACGCTGCCGATCTCGGTCCAAACGAAAAAAGGTAGTGAACCGAAGACTATGAACGCCATCCTCCCACTCTACATAATAATCCTGTTCCAAAGCCAGGGATGGATAATGTTGCAATTGCCCCTCGTAAGCCCCTTCATTGAAATAGTAGCGATAATCGCCAATGATCTCCAAGTTGAGATCTTGATAGAGTTTAGGGTCTTGCGCATCTAATTGCGCTGTAAGAGGTGTCGCTAAAGTGAAGAAGGGTAAGAGAAAGAGGATCCAGTTTTTATAGGTATTCATGATTATTCTTTTAGGTGGCGTGCTGGGTAGAGGACAGCGGAGAAAGTTCAGACGGCAAAAGACAGTATCTTATATCTGACGCTTTACAGCTGTCCCCTAAAAGCCTGCTATCTACCTGCTCTTTTCAAACTATTTTGTGTAAAATCATTGTCGGTCAGACCAACGCCAAACTGATAATTCTTGAATTCAAGAAGTGTTTCCTTACCTGTTTGATGATTGACCATATTGAAGTTGGCAGCGCGCCAGTGCTTGTTCAAATAGATCTGATATCCACTGTAAGTCAAGGTTTTTAGGAGGGCATTCTTTCGATCGTAAAACTCTATCTTTTCTAATCGGTATCCCTGATCCTTGTTGTACCAGACCAATTGGCGAGCGTAACCTGATTTGGGATCAACGGGTTTACGTTCCACCAAATAGGTATTGCTTCCATTATAGGTTTCCTCTTTGAGGAAATTGTAAGTATATTTTTCCACTTCTTGAGAAGAAAGATCTTCGTAAGCGAACTCGCTGCCCATGAATGGGCCCGATTTATTATCAGAGCTAATCCGCTTCACTCTTTTTACAGCAGGTAGATACAGCCACTGGTCATCTGGGCCAGACTTGTGGGTGAAAGTGAGTGTGGCTGTTCCCTTTACATCCCGAGGACTGTTGAAGACGATCAAACTCTTATCGCCATCCGCCGTCAATTCTAGGGTTTCGTTCTTCAGGTATCGTGTACTCGTTTGACCGTTCTTGTTCTTCAAAGTCATGGTTAAATCGACTATCAGACTTTCAAAACCTTGATCCGCTTTGTCCGCAGTAATAGCAATGTCTTTCCCTTTTTGCGCACTGGATTGTGCGAAGATGCTGGTAGCAAGCAAGGCAAAAAACGCTACCCAAATGATTCTTTTCGTTTTCATATTATGATGGTTGTAAGAAATTAAATGTCCTGATGATCCCTATCGGAAATATGAATGTCAGCACATTTGCGATTAGTTTTTAAGCAGTTACTCTAGCAGGTTTTACCTTCAGCGGTGTCGTGGTGTTCTTTTCTCCTCTACCCAACAAGATCAATAAGGCGGGTAGGAGCAAGAAGTCAATAATCAGAGCTAGACTGATAATCAATGCAGTTACTTTTGCCATTCCAGAATTCATGGCAAACTGAGACTGAGCCAGGACGAAAAACCCAGCCACTAAAACTATCGTTGTGCTTACTAAGGCTCGTCCTACGGTGGAGAAGGCATATTTGACTGCTTCCTGTGGGTCCTTCCCTTGCTCTCGACGTGCTCGCAGGTACTTGGATATAAAGTGTACTGTATCATCCACGATAATGCCCAAGGTCATACCAAAGACAATGGCAATTCCCGTATTGACCATCCCTACGCTAACTGCCCAGAGTCCAAAGCCTACTGTGATTGGCGTAATATTAGGAATCAGACTGAGCATGCCGTATTTAAAGCTACCCAATGCAAACATGAGCACAATGGTGATCAGGATCAAACCCAGAGCAGTACCGGAGATCATACTCTTCATTTGCCGCTTGCCCAAATGGGCAAACATCGTGGTGGTACTGGTCCCATTATCAAACATACTTTCTGGTGCATTCGTTTGGAGCCATTCCTCCGCACGCTCATTGAAGGCGATCAAATCATTACTGGATATATTCTCCAATGTCACCGTGAAGCGGGACTCGGATTTGTCCACATTAATCTGATTGTTCAGGTCCAAGCCAAAGGGTAGAGACATCTCGTATAGCAACAGATACTGTGCGGCCTCATCTCTATTGCTTGGCACTTGGTAATAGCTCGAAGTGTCGCCATGCATGGACTTATTTACTCGCTTTGCCACTTCCGAAAAGGTATTGACATGTACCACTTCCGGCTGCTCCTTTAACCACCCCTCAAACTCTTCCAACTTGGCCAGATAAGCGGGATTATTTATACCACCACTCTCCCCAGCCTTCAACGAAAACTCAGTGTTATAAATACCTGTTAAGCGCTGACTAATGTGATCTGTATCGGCCCGAAAGGTGATATTGGAACTAAAGTATTTAACAAACTCATCGTTCATTTCATTCTGAACGGCAAACAAGGAAATGCCAAGAATCGCAAAGCTAGACAGCCACATAACTGGCCGGTGGCGGGCAACGATCCAATCTGCGAAACGGTCCATCCAGCTTGTTCCTTTTCGTTCTCGGCGGCCAAAGGTCAAAGGTCTAACCGGTAGCAAAGACATTAAAGCAGGAAGTGTGGTGACTGAAAAGACAAATGCGCCAAGCATCCCTACTGCGGTCATATTTCCTAGCTCACGAAAGGGAGGGGCATCACTGAAGTTCATCGTCAGAAAACCGATAATTGTTGTTAGGCTCGTGATAAATACTGGCATAAAGTTCACCTTCAAACTCTGCACGATAGCTGAATTCTTATCCATACCAGCCCTCAAATTCTGTATTAAAGAAATCAGAATATGTATACTATCCGCGATGGCCAGGGTAAGTACGATAGTCGGAACGGAAGCTGTGGGCGGTGTGAGGTCCATGCCCATCCAGCCTCCAAAACCCATAGCTGCCATGATAGATAACATCACAATGACCAAGGTCGATATCGTGGCGGTAAAACTGCGAGTAGCCAGGAAGATGGTTACGATGATGATTAAGAACATGGCAGGAATGAGGGTCGCCATATCTCCCGAAGCAGCTTCCTTAAAGGCCGCAGTCATCATTACTATACCAGAAGCGTAAGTCTTTAAATCTGGGTGCTGACTTTCAAATTTAGTCAGCATATTTCTTACATAGGCGGTGATTTCATCCTCTTCAGTCTGACTTTCTCCTGGTAGTTTCACGGTAATGTTTACCGCAGCAATAGTGCCCTTTTCATCCACCAGCCGATGGACTAAATTGGGTTCGGAAGTAGCAATTTCCTTGATCTCAGCCAATTGTTCTGGCGTCTTCTCCTTTGCATTCTCCACTAAGTCTTCCACATACAGATCATCAGCTACAGCTCTAGTATGCTGGAAATTCGTAATCCCATCCACCCGACTTGAATAAGGTGTTTGCCAAGCTTGCTCCGTCAGGTCTTCCAAGGCAGCCAAGGTTTCTGCAGTAAACACATTGCCATCCTTGGGCTCAATAGCGATGAGTACATTGTCATCCTTTGAATACTTCTCTTGCAAGGCATCAAAGGCATTTAATTGCGGATTGTCCTTACTGAAAAAGATGTGGTAATCTCCATTGAAAGCTAGGAATTGACCTCCGTAACCCAATCCCATAACCACTAGCAGAGACCCCAATAAGACGGGCCATCGCCAACGGATCACCCCGTGTCCAAATCGCTCTGCAAAGGTCGGTGATCCCTGTGGATCGTTTGAATGTTCTGTTTTCATGAATGCAGTTTAAATAATTGACCAGTCGTCTATTCAAGGCATAGAACTATCTGTTATTTCGTGTTCAGCACAAAATAATTGACCAGTCGTCTATAAATAAATCAATATGACATATCGTGACTACCTGCCTCGATGTATACACCAAGCAGTCAATAGTGGTAATCCATTTCCACTGAAGAAATAGATCTTATGCTTCAATTAATGTTTAGCTGGAATGTGTCACTTGATCGCCCCATATGGAGCTGTTGGTTTGCTTATGGCTTCAATATAACATCAAAGAGGAAATGCTCTGCATCATGAAGAGGCTGAGGATCACGGCTTGCTTTGACCGTCATCATGGCCCCCTGCATGGTACTTTCTAGAAAATTCATGAACTTATGCGGATCCAAATCCTGTTTAGCCTCCCCTGCCATCTGCGCCTCCATTAACAGCTTCACAATCGGTCCTTTGAATTCTTCTATGGCATAGTTAACCGCCTCGCGAATTCTTTCATTGGTATCTGACATTTCCTGTCCTAAATTGGACATAAAACACCCCCCTTGATACTCATCACAATTGCAATCAAACATGTTGAAGGCTGCGTCCACTCTTACTTTGAATAGTTTTCGCAGTTTCTCCATGGGACCTAAGGTAGGATCTTCCATAATGGGTTCGGATAGTTTTTCTGTGAATTCCAGATAATACTTCAAGGCTTCAATGGCAAACTCCTCTTTCGAGTCAAAATAGAAGTAAAATGACCCTTTCGGAATTCCTGCGGCACTGACAATATCCTTTACACTGGTCCCATTGTAACCATTGAACCACATCACCTCCATTCCTTTTTCAAGAATGGCTTCCTTTTTTGCCGCGTATTTTTCGGTAATTTTCATTGTCTATCCTTCTGCCACACAAAAATATGATCACCCATCTAGTAAATCAAGGGAGAATTGTTAAGATTGTGTTAAAATTGACCAGTCGTCTAGTATTTGCAATGTACCTTCTTGGTACGGATTGATACTTAACTATTCCTCACGGCTCCACTTCTTTTCTTCACCTCATTTATGAATTTGATAATTAAATGCTGCTTTCTTTACGTGTTTCCAGACTTTCCAGCAAAAGGGCCTTGTTTTTCTCATAATCTCCTATCTTTAGCCTTCTTTCAAAAAAAGGGCTTCTACTGAAGCCTTGATAATGATGAAACCTTAGTAAAACTTAGACGAATAGAGATCATCCTCTAGAGGTCTACAGTCCATTCGAAAAAATAGCAATATCCGATGAAAAAAGAGGTGGTAGTCGGTATCGACCTTGGAGGAACCTCCACTAAAGTTGGCCTCGTTTCTGAGACAGGAGAAGTTGTGGCAATACAACGCTTTGACACCCAAGGCAGAGACCCCTTCGACTCATTCATAAATAGATTGGGAAAGGTATATGACGAAATCATGTCCCAACAAGAGGGCGTTGAGGTAAAAGGGGTAGGAATTGGGGCGCCTAACGCCAATTACTTTACCGGTCAAATGATGAATCCGCCAAACTTTAGCTGGGGCAAACGGGTCCCTCTCGCAAAGGATATTGGTGCTAGATTAGCTGTCCCCGCAGTCATTACCAATGACGCTAATGCGGCGGCGCTGAGTGAAAACCTGTATGGACTAGGAAGAGACTTAAGGGACTTTGTAGTGCTGACCTTAGGAACCGGACTGGGCAGCGGGATTGTCGTGAATAACCAACTCCTGCTTGGACAAGATGGTATAGCTGGGGAAATGGGTCATGTCAATGTACGTCCGGATGGCCGTCAGTGCAATTGTGGTTTGAAAGGTTGCTTGGAGACCTATGTGTCGGTGACCGGTATAAAGCGTACGGTTTTCAAGCTACTGGCTGACCTTCCTTATCCAAGCGTCATGCGCAACTATTCCTACAACCAACTTACCGGTTTGATGATCACCGAGGCTGCTTTGAAGGGTGATACCATTGCTCAAGAGGCATTTACCTATACCGGGGAAATACTCGGGACCAAACTGGCCGATACGGTAGCATACCTAAGCCCACAAGCCATCATCCTGACAGGCGGCTTGACAAAAGCAGGAGACTTATTACTAGATCCCACTCGGGCAGCTATGGAAGAAAGGCTTTTCCATATGTTTCGCGGCAAAGTAAAGCTGATGATCTCAGAGGTAGGCGGTGAACACGATGCTATCCTCGGAGCGGCAGCCCTTGCCTGGCAGGAATTCGATAAGTAGTATATACCGTTTAATCCTTAATCTTCAAGGTGCTTTGGCGTGTTCTGTCAATCACTAATTGGGTTACATCTGGGCGTGAGTAGTGCCCTACGGGATCAAAATTTTGACGTTCTTCCCTGACTCGGGCATGGTCTAAGTTAGCTATAATCAGTTTTTCTTCGTTTACTACCGGCTCTACTAACCATTCCCCATTTGGTGCGGCTATGCAACTCCCCCCATTAGCTAAAATTTCAGGGCTATTTTCCCGAATCAGTTCCGCATAAGGAAGATCCAGTGGAATGTCTTCTCTTCGCATAAAACTACAGACTGAAATAGAATAAGAACGTCCCTCTTTGGCTAAAAAAGGGGTAATATCCTCGGTGTTCCTTAGCTGTCCAGGCCAAATTGCCAAATGCAGATCTTCTCCCATCCCGTATAAAGCAGCACGTGGTAGAGGCATCCAGTTTTCCCAACAATTCAAACCACCAACGGTAAAAGCCCCCAACGGAAAGGTACGCAGTCCATGACCATCACCAGGTGACCAGCATAGTCGTTCTTCGTAGGTAGGCATCAATTTCCGATGTACATTCAGTACCTGTCCGTCTGTATTGATCGTGATCATTGAGCAGTAAACGCTATGCCCTCCCCTATCACTGGGTCGCTCGATACTTCCCAATACAATCATCATTTGGTATTCCTTAGCCATTTGGCAAAGCCCGTCAAGATGTCCTTGCTCAAGTTGAATCGCTTGATCCAGGTAATGGGCATGGAGTTCCTTCTGACGCTTATTATTAAAGCGAGCACCATCGGTCAACTCTAGCCAAAATGGATAGCCCGGAACGAAAGCCTCAGGGAATACCAAGAGTTTACAAGCCTGCTGCCCAGCATCCTTCGCCCACTCCTTCATCTTCTGCAAGGTCTTTTCTCTGTTCAGCCAAACCGGTGTCATCTGGGCTAACCCTATTTTCAATAAATCTGAATCTGCCATAGTTTATGTTACATACTCATTCTCAATACTGCATTATCGCTCATCTTATCGCTTAGATCAAATTCACTTTAGTAAGTCCCCAAACTTAATTATCCATTCAACAATACTCATGGTTAATCCACTTTTCTCAATCTCACCA
Organism: Saprospiraceae bacterium; assembly: GCA_965263225.1. Taxonomy (GTDB): domain Bacteria; phylum Bacteroidota; class Bacteroidia; order Chitinophagales; family Saprospiraceae; genus DT-111. The sequence goes on along the minus strand of CBDHHG010000056.1, from coordinate 230,207 downwards.
TCTCCACCTCTCCTGCAAACAAGATCAATTCCAGGTTACGCACTTCATAGCGATCTACCCGTTCCAATGCTCTCACGAAGGTGCTTTCCAGTTCCATTAACCCTTGGCAGAACTTTTCGGTGAAGGCAATATCGGTGAAAGCAATCCGAAGGGCTGCAACTTTTAGTCTTGAGCTCAAATCGTTACAACCAGTATAGCCAATCATTCTTCCATTAGTAGGCATCAGTTCCAATCGCGGCAGGCTAGCCCCTTTCTTCAAGGCTTCTCCTTCTAAGGTTTGCACGATCCAAATATCATGTAAGATAGAGCCCGTCGTTTTTTGTTTTTGTAATTCCTTTAATAGGCGATATCTAAAGGCAGGGCCATCCGCCATCGGGTTAGGAATCTTGATCTTCTCCACTAAGATCTCGTAGTTGTAGCCTGCTTGATATTCAAAGTCAGCGATCTCACCGTAAAAGTTTGTCCACTCCGCTCCTTCCTCCTCCTTAACCAAATAACATAATTGAGGCCCTTCCCCTATACAATCTACCTTTTCAGGGCCAATAAGTAAACTGATGACCACAGGCGTCTCTCCACTAGTCGGTTCTTTTCCAGATCGGCAACTGCCCAGCAATCCTAAACTTAAAACGATGACTATCAGATACCTCATTGAGCAATATTTTTATATCCTTTATAGCTTTCTCAGTGAATATGCACACAGCAATACAAAGGTAAAAGCTTGCCTTATTATAGCAAGAAAAACGTAAAATTACCGATACAAAATAGCTCGCCTGCCTCATAGTCCCTACACTCCATCATCGGCTCTGAAGCCTTCAAGTTCGATGTGATCTTCACATTTCCTCAGGTTGATCTATGGATCAACCAGAAAAACTGCTTCGGATATAAATAAATTGAGCGGTATCGGCTAGTTTCGATACCGCTCAATTTATTAGCATTGTACTAAAAGAATAATTGGCTATTTCTGATCGCGCTGCTTATTAAAATGCTTTAACATAACAATCTCCTGCTGTGTCAAATGACGCCACCATCCCCGCTTTAGATCCTTCTTCGTCAGGCCACCCAAGTAGACTCGATCAAGCCGTTTAACTTGATACCCAAGATGCTCAAAGATACGGCGAACGATCCGGTTCCGGCCAACGTGAATTTCCAGACCTACCTCACTCTTAGCTTGCTTCGGCAGGTATTCCACCCAATCCACTTCCACTGGTCCATCGTCCAATTGCAAGCCCTGTTCAATCTTCTTAAGATCAGCAGGATGCAATTCTTTATCTAGGCTGGCGTAATAGACCTTCTTCATCTGATACCGTGGATGGGTCATCTTTTCCGCCAGATCCCCATCATTGGTCAACAGTAGGAGCCCAGTCGTTTCCCGGTCCAGCCGACCAACCGGAAAAATACGCTCCTTAATTTTACCTCTCAAAAGATCTATTACCGTTCTCCTTCCCCGCTCATCCTTCACCGTCGTTATCGCATCCTTAGGTTTATTCATTAGGATGTAGACTTTGCGACCTTCCGGTTGTAGCTTTTTTCCGTCAAAGGTGACAACGTCTCCTGCCTCTATTTGATAGCCTGGTGCCTTTTCTACCTCGCCATTGACTGCAATACGGCCTTGCTTGATCAATTCGGCCGCTGCTCGCCGGGAAGCTACTCCACAATGTGCCACAAACTTATTGAGTCGCATCCCAATTTCTAATTCAGCATCAACTTTTTCCGTGGGTCGACCATCCTTCCTATTATCCGACTTTTTCATACATTTAAATTTCACATAATCACTCCAGACTTCAAAATCAATTCCAATGAAGCAAACTTTATTTACTCCCCTCCTATTGCTCCTTCCTTTGTTCCTGGTCCTAAAAAACCAGCTCAGGGCCCAAACCCACCAATTTTTTAACCCTAGAGGCTACTTCTATTCACTCGGAACCGCAGAACATCGAACAGCCTCTGTAAGTATGGGAGATGTGGATGGGGATGGCGATTTAGATGCAGTCGTCGCCAACGGCCGCCACTGGACGGAGCAAAACTACGTCTTTATTCTGACAAAGAGAGGGTATAAAATCGCACAGCCACTAGGACAGAATCTTTCCACTACTTATGCGGCTCCGCTAGCAGACTTAGATGGTGATGGCGATTTGGACATAATGACTGGAAATGATATGGCTCCCAACCGCATCTTTCTAAATGATGGCAAAGGTCAGTTCACTGAAAAAGGACTATTTGGTGAATTGGAGGCCCCCACCCGAAGTCTGTTACTGGCAGACATCAATAGCGATGGTCATATTGATGTATTAATTACCAATCGCGGATCAGCCAATGAAATCTGCTTCAATGATGGAAAAGCCAATTTTGATAATTGCATTCCATTCGGTAATGCTGAGGATTCTACGATTGATGTGGCCGCTGCCGATATTGATAAAGATGGGGATCAAGATTTAGTGTTGGCAAACCGGGATAAACAACAAAACTATATCTATCTGAATAATGGCGATGGTTCTTTTGTAAAAGAAGGTATTCCCTTTGGTACGGGTTCCGATGAGACTCGTTCGGTAGCGGTGGCAGATTTGGACAAAGACGGTTGGCTGGATATTGTAACGGGTAATATCCGGGAACCCAATGTGATTTACTTTGGCGACGAGGATCATAGCTATAAACGGAAACATGTACTGGGTACAGCTGAGGAAAGTACTTATCACCTGTTGCTAGCAGATATCGATCTGGATGGAGAGCTAGATGTGGTAACGGGTAATACCGCTACCCCTTCAGCGGTATACTTTAATCAAGGCAAAGCCAAGCAATTTGATCGTCAGCCCCTGTCTGAAGAAGAATATGACACCTATCAAGTAGCCGTCGGGAGAATTAACGATGATGAATTCCCGGATATCATCTTGGCCAATTCCGGGGATCTTAACCTGTACTATCTCTACCGAAAACGCTGACCTGAAGTCAGGCAAGACCATAAATTACTGTTCATTAATGAACACCGATTGTTCAGATACGCACAATATCTGAGCACACTAATCTGCACAAAAAACTAACAACCAGTCTATTAAACCAATGGCATGCTTTTAGACTGAAAGGAAGAAAACGCAAACCAAGCTAACCATGTTGAAGAACTATCTCAAGATTGCCTGGCGAAACATCATTAAGAACAGACTCTTCTCCTTTATTAATATTCTTGGACTCAGTGTAGGTATGGCACTGATCATTATGATCTTCCTTTACATCCAACACGAAAACAGCTACAATCAAAGTATACCAGATAAAGGGCAAGTCTATAGGTTATACAGAGAGTATCCGGCAGCAAATAGCCGCAAAACGGCAATTGTTCCAGCTCCGGTGTCTCCGGCCTTGGTAGATGAGGTTCCGGAAATCACATCCGCTACCAGATTTAGTGGAATAGATGAAGTCCTGGTACAAAAAGGAGCAGAAAGTATTTTCATAGATGGCTTCGCCACAGCAGATAGTTTATTTTTCCAAACCGTTCCCCTCCCTCTACAGATCGGAGAACCGCAGACTGTATTGAGCCAACCTGCCAGTGCTGTGTTGTCAGCAGCAACCGCTGAGCAACTATTTGGCAGACAAAATCCGGTAGGACAGACATTGACAATCAATGAAGAAACTCAAGTAACGGTCACCGGCGTCTTAGCCAAACCCACAGGCCCTTCCCACTTCAATGCTGTAAACATCATAGTCAGTCAAGATGAATTCTCTCCCTATTGGACGGGAGGGCATTGCGAAGTTTACGTAAACTTAAACAGCAAAAGTGAAGCCCTTGTGGCAAGTGAAAAAGCCACAGCCATGGCCAATAGTTATGTGAAGCAAGAATACTTAGAAGATGGAGATGCTCCTCCAACTCGCTACCCCAATTGGAGGTTTCAAGCCTTACTAGATATACATCTACACTCAACCGATGTAAGTGGTTATAATGGCAAAAATGGAAGTCTTCGACAAATTGGAATTTTACTACTCTTGGCTTTTATTGTATTACTGATCGCCTGTATCAATTACATGAACCTTGCTACGGCCAAGGCAGCCAAGCGTTCCAAGGAAGTTGGAATTAGAAAGGTTAGCGGCGCCACCTTTGGTCAAATGGTTAGTCAGTTCTTATCTGAATCACTGCTACAAAGTGGCATGGCTTTAATTTTGGCCGTTCTCCTAGCAGACCTAGCCTTACCCTTCTTCAATTTATTAATCGATAGAGAGTTAAGCTTCGCTGGAATATTGGGCTCCCAATTACCTATATGGCTCTTAGCCCTAGCTACTATTATTGGTTTGATCGCGGGTAGCTATCCCGCGTTTTATCTATCCAGAATCCGCCCCGCTAGCACATTGAAGGGGGCTCTAAGCAAAGGAAAAAGAGGGGGCAGAATGCGACAATCCCTGGTAGTCTTGCAATTCAGCCTGTCCATTGCCATGATTATTGTCGTTGGATTTGTTTGGAAGCAGGTTAATTTTATGCTTAACCAGGATCTTGGGTTTAATGGAGATCAGGTGGTGGTCGCCACACTTAACACCGAAGAAGCTATAGCCAAACTACGACGTACAAAGAACGATATTCTGCAACAGCCAGGAATCTCCGCTAGCTCGATCATGGCCCGTACACCCGGCCAGCGTATTCCCAATTATGGCATGAAACTCGAAGGCAAGGAAAAAGGCGCCTACATCAATACGCTATTCGCTGATGCACAATCGGCAGAAGCTTTGGATCTTGAAGTCATAGCAGGGAGATACTTTTCAGAGCGGATCGCCAGCGATACCGCACGTGCATTCGTCGTAAACGAAGAATTTGTTCGGACCTATGAAATTGAAAACCCAATCGGGTATCGTATGAAGTTTTCCTTTGACGAGCAATATGGAGAAATTATAGGTGTAGTCAAAGATTTTCATTACCAAGGACTACAGTCCGCTCTAGAACCGCTAATTCTATCTGCCCGAGAAGACCTAGCGTGGTTTACGAATGTAGCCTTTAAGGTGGACCCCAATCAAATTTCGGGTTCCCTGGCAGCAATAGAAGAAGTTTGGAAAACGCTAGAGCCCCAGTATCCTTTCCGCTATTCCTTCCTAGATGAGGAATTCGCGCAGCAATACAACAGCTATGAACGATTTGGGAATACTATATTGATGGGAACGTTGCTAAGCATATTTGTAGCCATTTTAGGTCTATTCGGCTTATCCACTTTTACCATTGAGCAACGAACCAAGGAGATCGGCATCCGTAAAGTACTGGGTGCTACCGTAGGGAATTTAGTACAGTTGATTATCAAGGATTTTGTGAGGCTTGTCCTAATTGCAGGACTATTGGCCATCCCATTAGGTTATTGGTTTGTCAGTAGCTGGTTGCAGGATTTTGCCTATGCCACTTCCATGGGCCCAACACCCTTTGTATTGGCTTTGCTCGCAGCTGTCTTATTAGCTGTGGTAACCGTCTTTTTTCAGACGATGCGATCCTCAACCGCTAATCCGGTAGAAGCCCTGCGGTACGAATAGGAAAGGGGCTAGCGGATAGCATACCTATCCGCGCTTACACCTTATTCCGAGGCGGTTTTCTACCTTGATGATATCGCGATCCGGCAGATCATCATTCGGTAAGCAAACAAAATTCTTCAAGTTAGAGGTGTGCTTATTAGTAATCCCTTCTAAGGAGGCGATTTTATTGTAGGGAAATTGAAAATCGGCGAGATTAGTTAGCTTTTTGATCGGCTTGATATCCTTAATTTCGTTGGTAGAGGCGTACAAAAGCTTCAGATTAATTAATTCTTCGATGCCTGAAAGCGATTGCAATTGGCAGTTGTTCACAAATAGCCCTGTCAGTTCTTTCATATGAGCCAGACTGCCCAGTTGCTGGACAGAATGAAAGATAATCACCAGCGTTTCTACCTTATCCAACTCGGCAAGGCCGGAGGTGTTTGTTAGTTCAAAGGTCATATTGGGATAAGGTGCTTTGGGTCCGGCAAAGCGAAGCGCTGTTGCCTGATGGATAGACTCCATTTCGGTTCGGGAAGGTCGATTTTCGATGGCCCCATTCCCCAATACTGCTTCATTAAAAGCTTTCTTCCATTGAGATTCCAATGAATCCCACCATTCTTTAAGCATGTATCTACTTTCTTAATTGATTAACTTGAACGGGAAGGTACAACTGAAACTTAGAATTCCTAGGCAAAATAGAAGTTAAATTGCCTTGTAGGAACTTTGCTCCTTCCTCTTTGTCAGGAGCAAAGTTTCCTTTACTTCCTAGAAAAATCACTAGTTTCTAGATGGGTAAGTTCCTACCAGTGCAATGATGAAATTCACTGCCAGGAAAGGTTGCATGTTCGTATGATGTTGGCTACCACCTGTATTCAGTGCCTGAGCAGAAACCTGTAAAGATCCCGCAGCTGCATCCGCATCTGGAGTCGTTGAATCATTATATGCCAAAGTGGAGTCTGGGCTGACATTAGCAATAGCAGCGCCGGCTGGTTCAGCCGTATTTCCATCTTCGCGAACCACACGCAAAGTACCAGAGGCATTGATTGTATGCGTATGAGAAGGAATTTGGTTAGTGTTAAGCGTAACGTTTTCCCAGCCAGATTTCTCACCTAGAGATCTAGGAGTCAACCCTGGGCCGCTACCGGCATGCATAGGTACACGCCCTCTCAATGGAGGTAAAGCAAAAGTTGTTCTACCATCCCCTCCATAAGTAGTTCCTAAAATTGAAAATAAAGCCTGATACTGAGAAATAGACAACAAAGTTCCGTCACAGAGTGCCCAACCTCTTGGGGCAAAATTGCCACCAAACATTACAATCATGCCAATAAATGGTTCCATAGAATGGGTTTTGAATTATGAATAAATGTAAGTTTAAGAAACAAATTCAGTGGCAATATGTACACCCACCTCTACCACAATTTAATGAGGGTAAAACAGTTTTCCACATAGCAGGTGCCAATTGCAGTTAGGAGTCTTTAACTTTACTGATTGAATGGAGGAGCTTACTACACGTGATACTCCTGAAATGAAGAGACTTAATGAAATCGTCGATGAACTTAGGATACATTTGGAGACATAAAATAAGATCCCAACTCGACGAAACAAATATAAATAAATATTTTAAATATTCTACAGGTATATCTCCCTAACGAAAAACTTCTACTGAAACAGGGGAAAATTCGTATCGGCATCAATGGCGTAGGAAAGAGCTAGTCGATTGACCTTCAGTTAGTCCTACTAGTGCGAATTTCAGACAAAGTTTTTCTAAAAAAATGTTCAAAATCACATTTTTTTTAGTTTTCAAATAATTTGGCAATCCTTCATGTTCTAAAAATCGTATTTGGCGCGCTGAAACTTTAACTTTTTTTGGTTTCGATTTTGAATTTCCAACCCGAAAAAAAGCTTTTCACCACATTTCGTCCAGATCCTCTCTTAAAGTATTTTTCTTTGAAAATCAGTTAAATATCGCATAACTTTGTAATGAAACGACACTTAGTGTTTTTTATACACGAACCTTATTGCGGAACCTAATTAATCAAAAGGATGCTTAAGAAACAATATCTCAAAAACAAACCTACTTGTAAAGTTACTTTTAGCCTTCCGAAGGAAGCTGTGAATGGTGGAAGTGAGGTTAGATTGCTTGGCGAATTCAACAATTGGACATGGGAACAAGGTGTACCCATGAAGGCGACTAAAGCCGAATACAAAGCAAGCGTTGAATTACACGCAGGACGCCAATATGAGTTCCGTTATCTTGTAGACGGTACCACTTGGGTAAACGATTGGGCTGCCGATGCCTACTTGGCTACACCCTATGGTGTTGAAAATAGTGTAGTGGCTCTGGAGGAAGTAGTGATTGCACCTACTCCAAAGAAAAAAGTTGCACCGAAAAAGGAGGTAGCCGAATCTACCAAGAAGGATGATTTGAAGAAGATCGAAGGGATCGGTCCGAAAATTGCCCAAATCCTGCAAGAAAATGGGATCCTTTCCTTTGAAGATCTCGGGAAAGCCAAAGTAACCAGCCTAAGAAAATTCTTGGCTGAAGCAGGGCCACGCTACAAAATGCACGAACCTAGAACTTGGCCAAAGCAAGCCAAATTAGCTGCTAAAGGCGAATGGGAAAAATTGGCAAAACTCCAGGATGAATTAAAAGGCGGCAAGTAATTCTTCCGCTCCGAAGTGATAAACCTTTTAAACAAATATAGTCATGATCAAAAAGCAATTTCTTAAATCTAAGCCTGTTTGTAAGGCTACCTTTTCTTTTCCCCTAGAAGCTGCTCCTGAAGCTACTTCTGTGGCTATTGTTGGTGAATTCAACAACTGGAACGTAGAGGAAGCTATTCCAATGAAAAAGCAAAAGAAAGCGGGTGTTTTCAAAGCACTAGTAGAATTGGAAAGCGGTAAAGAATATCAGTTCCGTTATCTAATTGACGGCGAAACGTGGGAGAACGATTTCGAAGCAGATGCTTACGCCCCTACTCCCTTCGGTGTAGAAAATTCTGTGGTAAGCGCTTTAAACTAGAATAGACCAAGGATAGTCGTTCATGCGATTTGGTCATGACCGAAGCTATCTACTTACTATCATACATTTGTATGAAGATACTTCCATAAAGTCATTCCGGGTTTAAAAACCTAGAATGACTTTTTCTTTGGGAAGTGCTTTTCCCACTCCCTCTAATCATCTATACAGCTACTTCCCCTGCTACAGGAAGTAGTTAGGGAAGGGCAGGAAAGCAGTCTTCCCTCGTATTACCCGTGATTTTTATGCAATAAATAGTACATTTGCAGCACCTCAAAAACAAGATTTCTGAGAGGAGGAGGGAGAGCTTACAGTCTTCCCATCCTAATAAATGTAAGAAACCAATTTCAGCTATATGTCCAACGTCATTAGCCATAGTCTCCTTACCGACTATGATACCAATCTCTTCAAGGCAGGTAAATACTTCAATGCTTACGAAAAACTAGGCAGTCATATCATCGAGGTAGATGGTCAGTGGGGAACCTATTTTGCGGTATGGGCTCCTAATGCTGAGCGAGTAGCCGTAGTGGGTAATTTCAACGGCTGGAATAGAAGCAGTCATCCGTTGAGTTCCAGATGGGATCAATCCGGTATTTGGGAAGGCTTCGTTCCAGGAATTGGTCGAGGGGAATTGTACAAATATGCTATCCTTTCAAAGGACGGTCGAGCTTTAGAAAAGGGGGACCCTTTCGCTCTATTTTGGGAAATACCTCCCAATACGGCCTCCATTGTTTGGGACCTGGAATATGATTGGCAAGATAAGGATTGGCTGAAGAAACGAAAGGATGTAGCAGGCTTGGACAAGCCCTACTCTGTATACGAATGCCATATCGGTTCTTGGCGTAAGAAAGCAGGTGGTAGCCAAAGCCTCAGTTATCGCGAGATGGCCGATGAATTGGTCAACTATGTGAAGGACATGGGCTTCACCCACATAGAATTCATGCCAGTGATGGAGCATCCCTATTTTCCTTCCTGGGGCTACCAAATTACAGGTTATTTTGCTCCGACCTCTCGTTTTGGTGTACCGGAGGATTTCATGTATCTGGTGGACAAATTCCATCAGGCTGGAATTGGAGTACTATTGGATTGGGTACCTTCTCACTTTCCAAATGATGCACATGGGCTAGCCGACTTTGATGGGACTCACCTATACGATCATGCTGATCCACGCCAAGGATTTCATCCGGATTGGAAGAGCTGCATTTTCAACTATGGCCGAAATGAAGTCCGGAGTTTCCTTATTTCGAATGCTTTGTTTTGGTTAAAGCAATATCATATTGATGGTCTTCGTGTCGATGCGGTAGCCTCTATGCTTTATCTTGATTACTCTAGAGAAGAAGGGCAATGGATTCCCAATAAATATGGTGGAAATGAAAACCTAGAAGCCATTTCATTTTTGAAGGAATTTAATGAAGCGGTTTATCGCGAATGCCCTGATACCGTCACCATTGCAGAAGAATCTACCTCTTGGTCAGGCGTTTCTCGCCCCACCTACACCGGGGGGCTCGGATTTGGGCAGAAATGGATGATGGGGTGGATGCACGATACGCTCAATTATTTCAAAAAGGATCCCGTTCACCGCCGCTATCATCACAATGAGATCACCTTTAGCTTAGTCTATGCCTTTACCGAGAATTTTCAGCTACCCCTTTCTCACGATGAGGTTGTACATGGAAAAGGAGCCATTATTTCGAGGATGCCTGGTGACGAATGGCAGCGTTTTGCCAATCTTCGATTGCTATACGGATACATGTTTACGCATCCGGGAACGCAACTGCTATTCATGGGCGGAGAATTTGGTCAAACCAGCGAATGGAGTTTAGAAAATGGCTTAGAATGGGAGCTATTGGAATACGACTACCATGAGGGGGTGCAAGCCTGGGTTAAGAAACTCAATCACTATTATCGCAGTAGCCCTAGCTTGTACGAAAAGCAATTTGATCAAAAAGGTTTTGAATGGATAGACCTTGGCGATCACCAGAATAGTGTGCTATCCTACATTCGCAAAGGAGAGGAGGATGAAAAACCACTCATTGTAATCTGTAATTTCACTCCGGTTGTTCGCGAAGGCTATAAGGTCGGTGTCCCGTTTAAGGGCACTTACAAAGAAGTATTAAATAGCAACGAAAAAACCTTTGGCGGTAGTGGAGATCACACGGGGAACAAGTTAAAAACTACGCAGGGGACTTGGCATGGAAGACCTCATTTTCTCCAGCTAAGCTTACCGCCATTATCCGTAGTCGTTTTGGAAAAAGTAAAACGAGCCACCGCCACTAGAAAGAAAACCACAAAAAGAACCGGATAATGTAAAGCGCTTGGGGTTAAATCAATTGGCTACATTATCCGGCGTGCAAAAAAATAGGGTTTTAACTGTTGGTCGTCAAAATAGAATCTGGTTTTTTGAGATAGACTACAACGGTAAATCTATGCTTGCCTATATAAACCACCTTTGACTAACAACATTGGGGTTATTGCTGAGAACACAAGTTACAATAAACTCAAGTGTTCTTAAGGGGAGATTTCTTACAGGAAGGTGGAATAAAATTACATCTGGGGGCGTAAAGAGAGAGTATGCCCAATTTTAGAGACATCTTATCCGAACCTTTCCTTTTTTTGCTTTTGTTTTGTTGGGGTTTAGTTTTCTCCATTAGGGGAGTGCTTGGTTTTTTGGGATGAGACAAGACTCACCCCTGGACTTTTTAACAGTTGTACTGACCAAGGCCAATTCTCTAGAAACGCGCTTTGCATGTTCAAAACATTGCAAATGTCTGGATTAAGAGCGAAGAAAAATGTGAGTATTATTTCAAGAGATGGTAAAAATCTTTCATCCAGGTAGAATAAAGTTCTCTTTTCAAGGAATAAGGAATGCATTGTATCACAGAAAAACAAAAAAGGACTAATTACTATACTCGATTCAGCTTTATGGCATTGTAATCTTGAATGCTTAGAAGCTTATGACTTGGAGGTATTTCTTTCACGAAATTGTTTCGGTGTTGATCCCAAGACTTCTTTAAAAGCCTTTGAGAAGTACCCAGGATCAGAAAATCCAACTTCAAAGGCGATCTGGCGAATACGCTTGGAAGGCTCATTCAGCAATAAATATTTAGCTCTAGCGATACGCTTATCCTGAATAGTTTTCTTAGCATTCTCATCCGTTATTGCCTTGTACTTTCTATAGAAGGTAACGTACTCCATATTCATCATTTTACTGAGTTCCTTTACGGAGAAAGTTTCCTTATGAAAGTTATCGTCAATCGCTGCTCCCACCTGCTGCATGAATTCACGATCTGGATCGTTTGGCCCGAATTGTTCCTGGGGTTCATCGCTTGCGGAAAAACCAAGTCCTCGATAGAATCCTTGTAATTTCCCTCGTAGCCGAAGCAGATTTTGTATCCAGGAAAGCAACTCTTGTTCCTGAAAAGGTTTGTTGAGGTAAATATCAGCCCCCTTGTGAATCCCCTTGACCCGGGCATCCATGTCGTCCAAACCCGTCAATAAAATAATGGGGATATGACAAGTAGCATCATGCGATTTCAATTCGCTGGTTACTTCGTAACCGTCCTTGACTGGCATCTTTACATCCGTAATTACTAAATCAGGTATTAACTTCTTTGCAGTGATTAAGCCGTCTTCTCCATTATTCCGAACTACCGTTCGGTAGTAAGGAGATAAAGTTTCCTCAATGTATTGTCTGAAGTTGTGATTATCTTCAACGATGAGTATCAAAGGTTTTTCTTCCCTGTCTTCAATAGCTTCCAGATACAATTGCGCCGCTAGTGCTTGGGTATTCTTTGCTGAGTCTACTGCATCTACCTCCAATTCAGAAGCGGGGACCGGGTCATGGACGAGGTCAAGGGAAACCATTGCGTTTTCCTCGGCGGCGACCAATGGTACAATAAAAGTAAAGGTACTTCCGCTGCCTACTTTGCTTTGTACGCTGATTTCCCCTCCCATAGCTTTTGCTAATTCTTGCGCCAAGGCGAGGCCTACCCCACTTCCAAACTTACTCGTGTTGTTATCATGGGCTTGGTAAAACTGATCAAATATACGGGGCAGTTTTTCGCGAGGAATCCCTATTCCATTGTCTTTGACCTGAAACAGCACCTGTTCGTCTTGTTGTTCTAATTGTACCCTAACCTGTCCACCACGGGCTGTGAATTTGATAGCATTGGATACGAGATTGGACAGTATCTTTCGCAATTTTTCTCGATCTACCAATTTTAGCAGAACCTTTACTTCGGTCTGAAAGGAAAGCTGGATGCCTCTACCGGAGGCCAGTTTTTGATACTCTTCCACCAACCCTTTCACTAATGGCACTAAATCCAGTCGTTCATTTTGTAGCTGGATCTTTGCTACCTCCGTTCGGCGTAGATCTAGGATTTGATTTACCAGATGCATCAATTGCGAAGCGCTTCGCTGCATCATTTCAATATTGTCCTTCTTCAATTGACTATTCTTCTTCAATGCGGAATCCAGATAAGACAAAATAATATTTAGTGGTGACCGGAACTCATGGGTAATCCCTGTAAAAAAGCGCGATTTAAACGCATTTAACTCCTGTAGGTTTTTAACCGCTTCTTCCCGCAAGCGACGCCTCAATTGTGCTCTATAAACTACAAGTCCGATTCCAATAATTAATAGCAACACAGCAGTTCGAAACCAGATGGTTTGATAAAACCAAGGTCGGATGGTTAAGCTGAAATCAACCGGATCTGACCAACGGCCATCGGAATTAGTCGCTCGAACATAAAAGGTGTAATCTCCAGGCGGAATTTTTTGATATGCTGCTCTGGTTGAAGGCCCTGCTTCTATCCAAGCTCGATCATAACGCTCTAACTTATATTGATAACGAATAGCTGTGGGATCACTAAACTCTAACGCAATAAATTCAAAATCTAGATAATTTTGTCCTGGTCCCAGCTCGAAGGATCGGACTTCGCCGATCAGACTGGAATCCGACGTTTGATAGGGCTTTCCATGTACTTTCAGATTGGTCAAATGAATTTGAGGAGAGACCGAGACAAATTCTATGTCCTTGGGATGAAAAACACTTATTCCCTCCTTCCCACCAAACCACATGGAACCATCGGATCTTTTCAGATAGGCGTACCGAGAATATCCGGTTCTAAAGCTACCATCAGCAGGTGTAAAGGAATGAAAATCTTTCTCCGCTATAGCATACTGGTGTAGTCCATCGGCATTGCTCAACCAAAGATGCTTACGTTCATCTGCCAACAATCCCCAACAGGTCCCAATATCCACATCCACTTCTACTCGATCAAACTGGAAAGACTCCTTGTCTAACCTACCTAAGCCGGTCGGCGTAGTCAACCAAATAACCCCTTCGGCTACATCCTCATAGGCTCCCCAGAAATGAGAAGGATCTTCGATTTCAGCTACTAGTTCTAGGCCTATCGAAGATTCTTGTAAAACAGCTATTCGGTTATATTCCAGAGATAGGTAGACTCGGCCCTCCGCATCTTGAATAGCTGTCGTGAACCAAGTATAACCGTCCGTTCCAGCCTCTTTAAATGGCACTCGCTTGTACTTAGCAGGACCAATGGGATCAAGCACAAAAATTCGTTCAGATGAAGTCAACAAAACCTTACCACTTTGCAGTTCAATCAGACTGCCTATTGGTTTGTCCAGCGTATCTATGGGTACTAGAGTTTCATCTTGCAAAAGGAAGAGATTCCCACCATCCGTAAACCAAATCTTCCCATTTTGCCCCTGAAAAAGAGCACTAGGCGTTCTTAAATCTTGAAAGTCAACATTGGGGAATAGTACTTCTTCCATTAGATCTGTGCCAGCTTCAATCCTCAATACCTTACCCTTGGGTAACATACCCCAAACATCGCCATTGGCTGTTTCTGCTAAATAACGAACAGCAGGTACCTTCTTCAATGGTGTTCCCGATCTAAGCACTTCAAATTTCTTCTTATCCGGGCTACCGTAATAAAGTCCATTATTATAGCTAGTTACCCATAACACATTGTCACGATCTACATACAATTCGTACAAGGGATGAGCATCAAGACTAAAGGCGTCCTTCACTTCATTAGCGATACGCTGGACAAACCGTCTTTGCTCTACATCAAATAGCAACAATCCTTGCCTGCTGGTGGAGACCAGTAAATATGGATCTTGAATAGGAACAATTGACCAAGCAAAGCCGATAGAATCTTCATTATAAATAGGGAAAAAATCTACCTGAATAGAATCTGTCCTCAAATCAGTGACTTGCGCCAAACCCGCAGAGGTACCTATCCAAGTAGCACCTGTTGCCGATAGAAACGATTGATAGGTGATCACCTCTCTTTGTAGGAATTCCGGACTGAGTAAAGCGACCTCCGAAGCCAGTTGACCTAATCCATTGTAATCGTACAAGGTAGCCCCTCCATCAGGCAAATGCATAGAAGATAAAACGCTTTTCACCTGTCCGTGTTCATCCTCTATCACCGTAAATCGCTGACCAGACATCTGATGTTGGTAAGTAGCTTGTTCAGATTGTGTATTAAATAGGTATAAGGAGCCCCCTGCATCCGCCAGACGAACCCAGAGGTTATTTTGTTGATCCAGATGAAAGGCGGAGTAAAAGTTCTTCAACTCCTTCCCCTCCGCATCCCGAATCCGATACGTTTGAAAAGTTCCTCGTTTTTGCACATAGCGGTTAATTGCATCATAACTAGAAAACCAGAGGTCACCATTTTTATCCTCAAAACAGGGCCCAGTAATATGATTGGTGGCAATTGAGGTAGAATCCGTTGGATCAGCTTTATAGCTTGTAAATACTCGACCGTCGTAGCGAATCAGGCCATTTTCGAAGCTACTAATCCAGATATACCCCTTGGAATCCTTGGTCACAAACGCATTGTTGAGATCCTGTAGGCCCTGTGCCTGTGCTAGGTGGTGAAAGGGAATAGAGATCTTATCTACCTGTGCCTGTACAACTGAGCACACCATCAGGCTGACGATAGCAATAAGAAGAGTAGATCGGGTTAAAGGTATCAACTGTACAAACATCCAAATAAGCGATTAGGCTCGACACCAAATAAAAAAGTGGGAAAGTGAAAATACCAGAACTTTCCCACAATATTCAATAGAATAACATTCTACTTACTACCTACGGCCACATACCACCACCACCGCAGTGAATTGGACAAGGCTGATCGCCCAAAACAACCTCTCCATCTTCCGTCAAGTCATTGCCATCTGCGTCTACCGCCACGGCAATCAAGGTCTTATAGACCTTTCCTTGCTCCACAACTTTCCCCATGTAGAATCTTACACCAACGGCATTAGGTACTTTCAAAAGATCTCCCAAAGCCTGTTGGCTGAGATAGGTAGAATCAAAATCGAGGTGCCGACCTTGCATGGTTTCACTAATGTTAGAAACAGCTGTTTCTCTAGTGATTACCGTTTTTTCATTTCCAGTGTACATGTTTTGATTGGATTTAGTCTAAAATAGTGCTGCAGAAATAGTACAAGTAACTGTGATTCAACTTTCCAAGTAGAGTTTCTACTCCCCTTGCCTCAAAAGAGCCTGGGAGCTATTTGAAGAACCTCTTAATGCTAAGCAGATAATAATCCCTCAGATGGCTAGAAAAAATCATAACCAAACTGAAAAGACTACAGGCCACTAACAATGTATGGTTAGCTAGAAAAATGTATATGGTATTACTGTTCAGGGCAGATCTGCCATTAGGGAAGGAGTATTGTGTTTAATCTACTTTCCCAAGCGCTTTTTATAAGCAACGCTGGAAGATCTATTGTTGTTCTATCTCTTTGTAGTTTACTGTATTTAGAGCGCTTGGGTTAGCGACGCTCTTGAAGCGTTTTACATTTATTTACAACAACCGTGCCGTAAAGTAGTTTTATTGATATTAAGTTCCCCCAAACACAATGAAAAATGCTACCTAGATGGTAACATCCAGGTAGCATTAGTCCCTGTTTCTTAGCGCATTGGCTTACTTATCCGCAGTAAGCTTGCTCCGCAAGCGCTCTACCTTATCAACTAAATCAATAAACTCCTGGCGGTAACCATTGGTATCCTCTCCCTTAGCAGCTTTCGCCAGTTGTCGGATCAAAGATAGGCTAACATCTCCTTTAAAAGGAGAGTCTCTCAAGGACATTCCTAGGCCGACCACTGCCGCCGACCATCGGAAGTTATCCGAAGTCTTTGCCTTGGCTCTTGGAGTAATGCTTTGTTCCAGTAGCTGACTTTTGGCTCCATCCGGTTGCTTGTACCGTAGTTTGACATGACACCAATCTTCTGATCCAGTCGGAGCGGTATGCTTACTAGTCTGATACTTTAAGTCATCGACCTTCGCCAGCCAGTCTGTTGGCACACCAGTAGGAATAATCTCGTAGATAGCGGTAACGGTATGCCCGGCTCCAAGTTCTCCTGCATCCTTGGCATCATCATTAAAATCTTCCTTATTGAGCATTCTGTTTTCATATCCAATTAGCCGGTAAGCCTGCACCTTGCCAGGATTAAACTCTACTTGCAATTTTACATCTTTTGCTACGGCGTACATCGTGGCACCAAACTCTGTGACCAAGACTTTCTTTGCTTCCTGAAGATTGTCAATATAGGCGTGATTACCATTGCCCTTGTTGGCCAGTTGCTGCATCTTATTATCCTTGTAATTGCCCATACCAAAGCCCAAAACGGTTAAGAATACACCGCTCTCTCGCTCCTTTTCAATCAACTCCACCATCTCAGCATCAGAACTCGCACCGACATTGAAGTCCCCATCGGTAGCCAGGATCACTCGATTATTTCCTTGTTGTACAAAGTTCTGACGTGCGATTTTATAGGCCAGTTTAATTCCCGCTCCTCCGGCGGTTGATCCTCCAGCTTGCAGCTGATCAAAAGCCTCTTTAATCTTGGGCTTATTACTACCCTTGGTACTAGGGAGTACCAGTCCGGCAGCTCCCGCATACACTACGATGGATACCCTATCATTGGGTCTTAACTGATCCACCAATAGTTTGAAGGCAGATTTTAATAAGGGTAATTTATTACTGGCACTCATACTGCCAGATACGTCAATTAGAAAGACAAGATTAGAGGGAGGAAGATTCCCAGAAGGTATTTGCTTAGCCTTCATGCCAATGTGCAAAAGGCGATGTTCTGGTGCCCACGGGCTAGGTCCCATTTCACTGATAACGGAAAAGGGGTGCTCTCCCGAGGCCATAGGATAATCGTAGTCAAAGTAGTTAACCATTTCTTCTATCCGAACTGCATCTTTGGGAGGCAAATCTCCATTCTGGATGAAGCGTCTGATATTGCTATAAGAAGCCGCATCTACGTCAATGGAGAAGGTAGAGAGTGGCTCACTTAGTGGACTCAAAAATCTATTTTCAGTAATCGTGCTGTAATCTTCCGTTTGCAAGGGTTGGGTGGGATAGGGGCGGGAGGGAGCAGGAACGCTACTATTCATCAACGCACGGCTTTTGACCGAAGCCTGCCAACTTCGCTTAGAACTTCTTCGATCTTTCCTGGGTTTCGCTTCGCTGGCAACTACCACAACTTCTTCAAGAATCGTGTGATCAGCGATTAAGGAGAATTTGTGTTTTTTGTCACTACAAACCTTAGGATGTTCTTGCTTTTGATAACCTGTGTAGGATAGCATTAGGGTGGGGCATGAATTAGAGGATTTCAAAATGAACTTCCCATCGATATCTGTCATGACGACATTACTCGTTCCCTTCTCGATGATATTCACACCTATCAGGGGGGCTCCTGAACCATCTTCTACCACTACCCCTTTGATTTCATATGTAGGCTCAGCATGAGTAGTCATTTCAAAAGCAGAAAGTAAGGCAGCAAGCGCGAAAAAGAAGAATAATTTTTTCATGATATTTGGTTTTTTAGAATAGGATGCGTGCGTGCTGTGAATTGCATAAAAGAAAATCTATTTTTTTTCTAAGTCATGGAAATTACACCATCCTTCCAGGGCTTCGAGTAGTAGCCATAAATATTTACAGGGCATTGCTTACCTTTATTCCATGCTTCGATTCCTACGTTCCAAAAGCGCAAATCTCTCCGATGAGGAGTTGCTGGCCAATTACCGTCAGCAATCAGATATGCAGGCTTTGGGGCAATTGTATGATCGATATCTGGAACTGACGTACGGGGTTTGTTTGAAGTACCTCAAGAGTGCCAGTCGGGCAGAAGATGCCGTGATGCATATCTTTGAGGAATTACCAGAAAAGGTTTTGCGACATGATATTAAACAGTTCCGAAGTTGGCTATATGTCTTGGCCAAGAACCATTGTTTGATGTTGCTGCGCAAGGAAAACAAACAGATGCACGTTTCTTTTGATAGTGATTTTATGCAATCTGACACCTTTTTGCATCCTATTGATGAAGACTACGAAGAGGATGAGCGAGAAGTGCATTTAAAGACTTGTATGGAACAGCTAAATGCTGAACAAAAAGAATGTATCGACTTGTTCTATTATCAGGATAAATCCTACAAAGAAATTGCAGCGCAAAAGAATCAAGCGGTAGGAAAAATTCGTTCATACATTCAAAACGGTCGTAGAAATTTGAAAATCTGCCTGGAAAAAAAGGCAGAAAAGAATAGCCATTAAGGCGATCAACTAATTATGAAAAAGGATCAAACCTTCATCCGTTCCCTTAAGCGTTGGATCAGCGGAAATGCTGGTCTACAACAAGAGCGTGAGCTACAACAGTTGGCTCAAGATGATCCTTTTATGGCCGATGCTTTGGAGGGCTTTCAAAGTACGGCGGGAGAAGACCACGAACAGCATTTGCAGCGGCTTAGGAAGCGATTAGCAATGAAGGAGGAGAAACGAAGAGGGCTCCCTATTTGGATGAAGGTGGCAGCAGGTGGAGCCATATTGATTGCTGCACTATTTGCCTTGCAAGTGGTAAATGCCCCGCAAGCAGATCAAATTGGACAGACTGCTCCTGCTGTAGAAAGTACGGAAAGTGATCCTCCATCAGTAGAACAGGATGAAGTGACAGCATCAGAGGTCGCAGCGGTAATCATTGAGGAAGAAGCAACACCTTCTACCCCAACCCCTGGTGTAGAGGCAAAAGATGCAGTCCAAGCTGAAGCTCCAAGCAAGTCTCGGAAAAAAGCTCCGAGTCTGCCTCGAAAAGTAATAGCAAAGGGAGAGAAAGAAGAAATGACGCAGGAAGAAGCCGACCAAGATCGATTGGCTTCCAGTGAGCTAGCAGCAGAAACAATAGCGCAGGAAGCCGAAGAACTGCCGACATCTATTGAGGAAGAGCCCATTATAGAGGAAAAGCCCGTAGCAAGTAGAACCGGGAAGGCCTTAGCTAGGAAAAGAGAGCAAACCATAAGCTCCGACGACCAGGAAGATGAAGTAAAAGAAGTAAGGGCTGATCAGTTCAGTCCGCGCAATAGCCCTAAAACTGATCTTGGTATAGACAAGATCCGCAAAATTAGTGGACTGGTAACAAACCCTAATGGGAAACCGCTGATCGGAGCAGCCGTTGCAGTGCCCAATACTAATATTGGTACCGTAACCGATTACGATGGCAGATACAATCTCTCGCTCGATGGCAATGCTCAAGAATTACAATTCAGCTATGTTGGCTTTCAGCAGACGAAGGTACCATTACCCCAAATTGACACCTATGATATCAGATTAAGCCCAGAATTTGCACCACTAGCCGAAGTAACCCTATCGAATTCGAACAAGAGGAAGTCCCAGAAACCGAGCCAAGCCAATTTCAGCCGCCAAGCCATTGCAAAAGCCCTTTCGGTCAAAGACCTCAATGCGATCGGCGTTTCACCAACTGGAGGTCTCAATAAGCTCAATCGCACGCTTAGAAATAGAGCAAGAAAGCTAGATGTTCACTACTCCCAAATTGGCCAAGCTGTAAGTCTTACTTTTACTGTTGGCCCAGGAAATAAGATAGAAAATCTGAGAATAGTAGAGTCGAAAGGTCTAATCTTAGATCAAGAAGCTATCCGTCTGATACAGTTAACTTCCTGGGAATTGGAGCCCGCCTATCGGCTAACAGGTGCCTCTGTTTATTGCAAAGTACAGTTCTAGTCCCTTCAATATCAGGCTAGTGTTCCCTTTTTCCTTTGTAAGCCCCACTTACGTATCATGCCTTCTATCTGCGCTAATTTCAAGGGCTTTGCTACATAATCATGCATGCCAACCTCTAAACACCGTTCTCGGTCTCCCTGTAGGGCATTGGCAGTCATGGCTATAATGGGCGGAATTCTGTCCAGCGGAAAGATGGAGTAAATCTGACGGGTAGCCTCTAATCCATCCATAATGGGCATCTGTATGTCCATGAAGATCAAATCAAACATCTTCTCTTGCAGCTTATTGAGTACCCCTACCCCATCGGATACAAAGGTGGGATCAAAGCCAAGCCTCTGAAGCACAATTCGCATTAGCTGTTGATTAATGGGATGATCTTCCGCTACCAAGATGGACAAGGGTAGCTCCTCAGCCAGTAGCCCAATTGATTTTTCAACTACTAGCGTTTGTTTTGCTTTCCATTCTTCAACATCCAAGTGGCTAATCTTCATGGGAAGCGTAACCTTAAAGGTAGAGCCTTGCCCTTCTACACTTTCCACAGTCACCTTACCCCCCATCAGATGCACCAGACGCCTGGAGATAGCTAAACCTAGGCCAGTCCCTCCATACTTCCGAGAAACCGATGGGTCCAATTGTGAAAAAGGTTTGAACAGTGCATTTATTCGATTCGCCGGAATGCCGATTCCAGTATCCTCTACCTCAAAACGACCGAGAATATTATGTAAATTCTGCTGAATGATATGGAATCGCAGACTGATACGTCCTTCCTCTGTGAACTTGATCGCATTGCTAACTAAATTGGTATACACTTGACGAATACGAGCTACATCTCCCTCCAATAGTTCAGGTAGAGTATCTTGTATTTCCAATTCCAACTGCAAACCTTTCTCCTCGGCTTTAGGTCGCAACAATTCCACAATCTGATCTAGCAGCTCAGGCAACTCAAAAGGAACTAATTCTATATCCATTCGGTCGGCCTCAATCTTGGATAGATCTAGAATATCATTGATGATATCTACCAGATTATTTCCACTCAACTTAATGGTTTCTACATAACGCTGGGCTTCCTCATCCAGGGGCATTTCACCTAATAACTCCGCCATTCCAATTACTCCATTCATTGGCGTGCGAATTTCATGACTTACTGTGGCCAAAAACTCTGTCTTGGCTTGGTTGGCCCGATCCGCGGCATTAGCCAGTAGTCGATACTTATTGGCAAATCTTCGAGAGAGATGTAGGGTTTCAAAAAACAAAAACAAAATATAAGCCGAGAGTACCAGAAAGGGAGTAGGTTGCCAAATGCGCATAAAATCGAGTAAGGTACCCACCAGGACTACCAAGAGTGCTGCGATTCCTAAATTAAGGTAAATCATGGCTTGGCCATCGCGATAGGTAGCCCGTGCGAGATAGTACACTCCAAGGAATACACTAAGCACCAATACTGGCTTGATAATTTCTAAGGTGAAGGTATAATATCGTAAAGGCAAAATAAAGACCAGAAAAGAGCAAATAGCGATAATCCAGCGCTCCGTCTGGATCACCCTAGGATGAATAGTGTTTTCAAGTATTTCATTCCCATACTCCCAAAAAAATGCAATGCTGACAAAAAGGGAAAGATACTCCAACTTAGCTGTTAACCACCAGGCTAACCAGGGAGCTGCCTGGTGTAAAGCATAGTGTTCGGCCCCTATAATACGATAACTATGAGCAATGCAAAATAGCGCAAAAAATAATGTGGCTTTATCGCCGTATTTGAAATTGTATAATCCCAGTAGAAAAAGGCCACACATGAAGAGGCAACCAAAAATTACCCAAGAAAGATTGAAGATGGAAGTGTGCTGATCGTAAATGATCTTACTTTTCCCTAGTAAAATTGGCTCTCCAAGACCGCCCCGTATGTGATGAAAGTTCGCTATTTGTAAGACGATCTCTAGCTCCTTCTCCGTCGTTGCGACGGGTACAACCTGAGGCAGCCAATGTGGTTCGGTCGTTGCCCTGGTAGCCCCCACACGGCCATTGTTCGCCACGGGCTCGCCATCAATCCACAGTTGGTAGGCTGTATAGAAATCGGGGAGACCAAGCGCGAGCATCGGAGGAGGCTGGTCAAATAATACTCGTAAGCGGTAAGTCGCTACTCCTTGTCCGGGCAGTTCTTCCCCATTCCGTTTCAGATCATTCCAAAGCATTGGAAACTCCGCATACTGCATCTTTACCCCTAAAGAATCCGTAATTTCGCTTGGTTCAAGCAACTGCCCCCAGTAAAACTCCCATTCTCCACTCAACTGAATAGGCCCATCATCCAATGCAGATGCATTGATGGCTATGCCTCCTTTTTGTACAGCTTTACGATCAGCACTTTCAAATTGTCCGTACAAAAAGACAGGGCCTATCAGCAAAAAGCTGAGTGTCAGGATTCGCCCCATTTCACAATCATTTTTTCAACCATATCCAATTTGATCGGCTTGACCATAAAATCGTCCATACCAGCATTGATGCATTTCCTTTTATCTTCGTCTAAAGCATTAGCCGTCATGGCTATGATTACAGGTTGCCGTTCTGGACCTACCCCCTTTCTAATTCTACGTGTAGCTTCTAAGCCATCCATGACCGGCATCTGGATATCCATGAAGATCAAGTCATACATATGTTCCTGTATCAAATTTACGGCTTCACTCCCATCTTGAGCAAGATCTACTGCATAACCAAATCGTTGCAGCATAATCTGCATGAGTTTTTGGTTAATCGGGTGGTCCTCAGCCAGAAGGATGCGCAAGGGAAACCTCTCCTTGAGCAAGGAGTCCGGGATCTCCCTGACTTCACTCCCTACTTGCGAGGGGTGGGTCTGAACAGGTACCTGGAAAGAAAAAGTGGTGCCTTCCCCTTCCCTACTTTCTACATCGATCTGCCCATCCATTAATAAAGTCAACTTCTTCGAAATGGCTAACCCAAGCCCTGTGCCTCCATATTGACGGGAGATAGACGCATCGGCCTGCGTAAAAGGCTTGAACAACTCGCGCAATTGATGCTTGGCAATCCCTATGCCTGTGTCCTCGACTTTGAACCTCAATTCTGCCTTACTATCATCTATGGAACGGTGCAAAGCAGTCCGGATCGTAACGCCACCCTCAGCCGTAAACTTGATCGCATTTCCCACCAAGTTGATTAACACTTGTCGGATTTTTCCAATATCTCCAAATACTCGAACGTCGATTTCTGTAAGCAGTTCCTTTTTGAGGAATAGTCCTTTCTGGTCCGCCTTCGCCTGTAGCAAACCGATAATTTCATCTAATAGCTGATGTACACAAAAGTCTGCCTCTGACAATTCAGCATGACCTGCTTCGATCTTAGATAGATCTAAAATATCATTTATAATCCTAACTAGATTGTCACCACTAGATTGGATGATATCCACAAAGCGTTGTTGTTCTTGGCTCAAAGGGGTCCGACCGAGTAAGTCCGCTGTACCAATCACGCCATTCATGGGGGTCCGTATCTCATGACTAACTGTAGCCAAGAATTCCGTTTTTGCCTGATTAGCCACATCAGCCGCTTTCGCCATTTTTTTGAAAGAGTAGGAAAATCTTCGTGATAGCTGCATGGTCTGAAAGAACAAAAAGAAGAGATAAGCTATAAATATCCATACTTGAATATCATTCCACAATCCAAGGTTTTCTCCCACCGTCAGAATGGCTACGACCAAGATACCAAATAGGCCAATAGATAAGTAGATGACTTCCTCCACCCTAGCTTGCAAGGCCCCATACAATGCCACGAAGCCATAAAGGATGCTGATGAAGATCATCGGGAAGATGTAGTGTAAAGAATAGCTAAATATGGATAGGGGTAAAAACAGCACCACCAGGCATAATGCACCGGTGGTCCACTCTACGAAACGAAGGAATTTCTTACTGATAAATTCGGGGAAATTTCGATAGACAAATTCCCAAATCAAGGTTAAACTTAGAATTAGGGACCAGTACTCCAATTTTACTGCCCAGAAAAATGATAATTCTGGAATCAGGCTATGTAACTGGTATTCTCCCGCCCCAATCATCCGGTAGCTATGCGCCAGGCAAAACAAGGCAAAAAATAAGACGGCCTTATCCTCCTGACCAAAGAAGAAAAGACCTAAAAGGAAAAGGCCGCACATGACCAGGCTGCCAAAGAGCGCAAAGGCAAAGTTATCTACCTTCGCTTTTTCCTGTACAATTAACTCGTTGGTCCCCATTCGGATAGGCTCTGATGGTCCCCCTTTCCGGTGTACATAATTGGCCATTTGCAATACAATCTCAAGCGTATCTTGCTCAAGATCATAGGTCTTTGTCTGATGGAGCCAATAAGGGGTAGTTTCATCGGCCGTCATTCCAACGGTTCCGTTCCTCAAAAATGGTTCTCCGTTGATCCACATCTCATAGGAAGTATAAAAATCAGGCATAGAGAACCCAAGGAGGGGATGGGCACTATCAAAGTATATACGTAGTCGATAGGTTGCAGCTCCTTTGGGTTTTACGGGTAATCCTTGCTCCTCTAAATCATTCCAGGTAGTCGGGAAAGGTACTATCAGGGGTTCCAAAGTAGTTCCAGCCTTAAAATCTTGCGGACTGAGTAAGGTATCCCAGTACAACTCCCATTCTCCATTGAGCAGTGTCTTCCATTCGGCAGCCTGCTGCCATGACATATCCAGCTCACCATCTGTGATTAGATATGATGAAATCTGTCCGTAAGTCCATATAGGACTAAAGAAGAGGATCAATAATATACTCAGGGCCCGACACATTACTTCTTGCCACCTACATCGATGTAGGTAAGCTATTATTAAGTTGTTGTTGATTTCTGACTTTTAGCCCATTTCACAATCATCTTTTCCAATATCCCCGATTTCAAAGGCTTCATGATATAATCATCCATGCCCGCATTGAGGCACTTTTGTCTATCCTCTTGCAAGGCATTAGCGGTCATAGCGATAATAACCAGTTTCTTTCCCTTCTTCATTTTTCGGATGAGCTTTGTAGCTTCCAGGCCATCCATCTTAGGCATTTGGATATCCATCAGGATTACATCGAAATCTTTCACCTGTAGTAGTTCCACCGCCTCCTGCCCATCTCCTACCACCTCTACTTGATAGCCCAACTGCCCGAGTAGGGTTAGCACCAGTTTTTGATTAATCAAATGATCCTCTACCAACAATATCTGGCAGGGTACACGCTCCGCCAGCAATCGGTCTTGCTCCCCATCACTATCGGGAAGATCATCTGATGGCAAAATTTCCAATTGAGTTCGCTGTAGTGGAATTTGAAATGAAAAGATAGATCCGTTCCCTTCCTCACTGGCCACTGATATATGCCCTTGCATTAGTTCTACGAGCTGATGTGAAATGGCCAACCCTAGCCCAGTACCGCCAAAACGACGAGAGATGGAAGTATCTCCCTGCGAAAAAGGTTTAAACAACTTTCTTTGGATATTTCGAGGAATTCCCATCCCCGTATCCTGCACATAAAATTTTAACAGTGCTTGATCATCGGTGATATTCTCTTGCTCTATCTTTATACTGATGGAGCCCTTTTCTGTAAACTTTATGGCATTCCCAACCAGATTAAACAGGACTTGGCGGATTCGCTGGACATCCCCTAGTAACACTGACTCTACTTCTTCCGTCACCACTGTATGTAGGCTTAGCCCTCTCTCCTCGATAGTGGGTCGCAACAGTTTAACGATACTATCCAGTAGACTGGCAGGAGCAAAAGGTTGAATTTCTAACTCCATCCTACCTGCCTCTATTTTAGACAAATCCAATATGTCATCAATAATGGACAATAGGCTATTTCCACTTACCTGCACCGTTTCCAAATACTGCCTTTGCTCTTGATCCAATGGAGTTTTTGCCAAAAGGTCAGTCATTCCCATCACCCCGTTCATAGGAGTGCGAATCTCGTGGCTCACCGTAGCCAGAAATTCAGATTTTGCCTTGTTCGCTGCCTCAGCAGCTTGTGCTAGCCGGCGGTAATTCAGGGCAAACCGACGAGAAAGATGCAGTGTCTGAAAGAATAAGAAGGAGATATAACCAATGAGAATTAAGACTAGATTTGTATTCCACCAGCCCCGTAAATTGGCAATAATAGCCGTTGCATTTAAAGCCATAAAGGCTAAACCTAATGCAAAAAATAATACCTTACTCCAATACTTTCGCAAGCCATTGATCAGGAATACAACTGCATAGATCACACTCAAGAAGAAACCTAAGTGAAAAACACTTAAAGTATAGGAATAAATGGAGAGCGGGCAAACAAGTACGATCAACACACAGATCAGCGTTCCTATTTGCATCGCCCGAGCAAAATGAGCAGAAATAATCTCCTTAAAACTCTGATAGCAGAATTCCCAAAAGAAGATAAAACTGACATACATGGATAAATACTCCAAGCGAGCAGATAAATAAATATCCATATTGGGAAATAGCTCATGTATTTGGTAATCGGCTGAACCAATCATCCGATAACTGTGGGTCAAGCAGAACAGAGCAAAGGACAATAAGGCCCCTTCCTGTTGGCCAAAGGCATAAAAACCTAGAACAAAGAGACCACACATCACAAAACTTCCAAACAAACCATAAGCTAAGTTGTCAATCTTAGTAGATCGCGCTTCTAGCATTTCATAAGGACCAAAAAAAAGAGATTTTCCTGGTCCCCCTGTAGGGTGATCAAAGTTAGCGATCTGCAAAACCAATTCGTAACTTTCTACATCGGCCTCCAATTCTTTCGTAATCGGCACCCAATAAGGGATAGTGCTTTCCTTATCTTGCCCCACCTGTCCATTAACCGCAAATTCTGTCCCATTAACAAAAAGACGATAGGAAGTGTACAAGTCTGGTATAGACAAAGCATAGTTTACCTCAGGATCAACTACACTAATTGTCAGGCGATAGGTCGCATACCCAAAAGCAGATTCGAAATAGCCTTTACCTTCCAGCGTATTCCAGGTAACCGGGAAGTCGACATAACGCTTATTATCTGCGGTAGTAGTTGACAACTGTTCAGGAGAGAGCAAAGCATCAGGATAGTATTCCCACTGTCCATCTAGAGCGACATAGCGATCAGTCAAAAAGCCAGTCGGAAAATGCACCTGCCCAGAGCGAATAGCAGGGGAAGATGCTTGTGCCGTCAAACTGACAAAAGCAATCCCTATCAGGCAAATCATCAAACTCACCCCTCTGTGCCAAAGTACTCTACTAGCTATCTGCTGGGTTATTTTCACTCCCTTGATTTAAGTCCTAGGTTCTAGTACAATATTACTTTGCGTTAATCAGATGCAACTTGATTGTGCATCGCAATTAACGTCAGCTAAATCACATTAGCCCGGTTTAACGTAAGCGTTTTACTTTTGAGGTGTAGAATTGGGTGATTAAGAAGTTCAGGTGACTTAATAGCTGTATACAGCTACTTCATCAAACATGAATAATCTTAGACTAATTCACAGGATATGTACTGGGATAGATGAGAATGTCTTTTCTACAAGCAATCACCAGTCTCCTTGCTCCGTAGCACAGGAGAACGATTGGATGCTTAATGGTGTATTTGGCTAATTGAATACATTAATTAACTGGTGTACGAAATTTCATATCCAAAGGTTTCCTAATGTATCTCCCGAAGATCGTAGTTGTATCAACAAGCGATTTCAGTCTGAATTCGGCTTCTTATAGCTGCTACTCGGCTTATCTTATAGCATGCATTGGATATGAATACTTACTAGGGCTTGCCATCTAAGCGCCAATTGGTGCACATCGAAGTTCGCAAATTATTTGGGAATATAAAAAAGGCTTTTGGGTTGTCCCAAAAGCCACTATAAAATAATGTCCCCCTAAGTATAATTAGGCAAATTTAGGTGTGGATGAAAACTCGCCAAATTACCGCGCACTTTCCTTCTACTTTCCTCCAGATTGATGATTAATCTACAGGAAAGAAACAAGCAAGTTTTTATCTGTAGATAGCAACAGAACTGCTATTTAGCTACAGATGGTCGTCCACAAAAGTTTTTTCGATTTTTGGTAAGCTTAGCTGGCCTCAAAGGTTGGATCAGAGTGTATAGCCAAATTTTCTCTGATTACATTACAAAGAAACAGATTTATTCCTGCAATAATAGAGACAATTTTGTACATTTATGGCATCAAATACTAAAATAATCAACAAATAACCAACTAAAAAACAACAACTTACACCATACATATATGTCGTCAAAAATAAAACTGTCCACGAGAACAGCAATGTGATTCTTGTCGATTCTGATGAAAAACCACACCAAAAGCAAGGTTCCACCCCGATACCACAGATTATAATCCTAACCCATGAAAGGAAAGAAATTGTTCCATCTGCTTTCGAGCTTATCAGATGAAGAGTACAAACGCTTACAAAAAGCGGTTAGATCTCCCATCTGGAACACCAATGAACACCTGCTCACGCTATATGCTCAACTAAAGCCCTTCCATCCTAACTTTGATCTATCGGAAAAACACTATCATCGTATTTATCATAAAGTATTCAATCAACAACAATACGATGACTACAAATTAAGACGTCTTTTCTCTGAGTTCACCAAAGTTATTGAGCAATTCTTAATCTATCTAGAAACGCAAGATGACCACAGCGGGCGACAAAAGCAACGACTGCTTCTACGTGCTCTGGGTCGAAGAAACGTCTATCCCTATTTTGAGCGTAGTACCCTGCAGGTACTAGAGGAGGTAGAACAAGAACGCTTTTTGGATGTAGAGCACTTCCAAAGTCTGATCGGCTTGCATTATGGTATTTACTTTCACCCTCTTACCAATCGACATTCCAAGAAGAATAATCATTTGCACCGGTTGACCGAAAGTCTGGATAATTATTATGTCCTAGCTAAGCTAAGAATTGGAAGCGAACTAAAGAATCGTGAAAAAATGCTGAACATCCGATATAAGAATCAGCTCGAAGAAGTGATTTTGGGAGAAACGGGAGCTGAAATGACCAATAATAGTTCTGTATACCGGATGTATAAGTTAGTATATGATCTATTTGAGGAGCCTGCAAGCATTACTGCCTTTGCTAAGCTTAAGCAGCTATTCAACGAAAATATTGCCTCGCTTAGAAAACCAGATCAATTCTTTATCCTGCACCACTTGATCAATTTCGCCGCGAGACAAATCAATTCCGGGAAAACCCCCTTTTACAAGGAAGCATTAGCCCTTTATAAGACGGGCCTTTCGCTTGGACTTCTACTTGAAAACGGCAAGATTAGGGAAGCTACTTATAGTAATATCATCCTTTTAGGCTGTCAAGCCGGGGAGTTTTCCTGGGTAGATGGTTTTATTGAACAGTACTACAGCTACCTGAAAGAAGATATTGGCGCAGATGCCAGAGCTCATGCTTTAGGTCTTCGCTTCTTCTATGAGAAAAAGTTTGACCAAGCCGTAGATCAATTACTTAACCACCGATTCTCGCCTGCGTATCAACCAAGGGTTCGAATCATTATCGTACGAGCCTTATTTGAACAATTTTTACAAGATGAGAGCATCTACAATTTGCTGCAAGCCCAATGTGATGCTTTTGAAAAGTACATTCTACGCAACGATTTTCTAGCGAAGTCTAGATTGGAACCGCATTTGAATACGATGAGATTGGTTCGCAAATTGGCACAATTCCTCTTTGATCGCGAGCCTAGGGTTACGATCCGACTCTGGTTGGCGCAAGAACTTGAATCCAACAAAAGATTCATTAGCCAGAATTGGCTACAGGCAAAATCCCGTCAACTGATAAGGGAAAATGGCGCTTAAGTTTATACAACTCAAGCGCCGGTCCTTTTTCTTTAGGAGTCGATGATCTCTTCAGTAATAAAGAGGGCAGTACTCCGGAGATTGGATTGTCTACGGTTAGAACGAGTAGGTTGTAGAACAAGCGTAATTTGTTTTCGCATAACCAGGATTTTAGATATGTCTAGTATATAAGGTTAAAAAAGTGGGATTCCTGACAAGGTTTCTTCCCCAATATGAAATAGGTTATTTGCAACGGAGAGACTGCTTTCCATACCATCCCAAGAGGATTCTTCTTTGGTCGGTCAGATTTTGTTGAGACTTTTACTGAATGGGAAGAATAACACTACATACTGTTCGTCAGATTCCCTCTACAGAGGATTGACTTGTTTTTCCTAAATAAAACTAAACATCCTGGTTCAAAGGTAGAAACTCATAAGGTACATGATCGTACCATACTAGGTACATCAGCGTCTCATTTGTGTTAAAATCCTAGAAATAGCTGGAAGGAAGACGTCCAAATCGATCCTTAAACCGCTGTGAAAAATTCTTAACATGCTTAAAACCAACCGTCAAGGCTACCGACTTTACGCTTCGATGCTTTTGATCCTCCAATAGCTTCCTGGCCTCTTGAAACCGCATTTCCTGAATGTATTGATTAACGGTTAGTCCCGTGAGTTTCTTAATCTTTCTAAACAGCTGTGTTCTACTCATTAACAATTTTCTGGCGATCATGTCTGCCGTCAGATTGAAGTCCCCTAGTTGTTGTAGAATAACATCTTCCAATTGCACTAGCCACTCTAAGTCCTGCTGATTTTTTGATAGCGTTGCTCCATAATGAGGTTCTAGAATTTTATGCTGCTCCGCAGTAGCATCCAATGGCTGGGGTTGGGAACGCAACTGTCGAAGGATATTATCCACTCTGGCTGCCAATTCTTCTTCTAAAAAGGGCTTCACCAAATAGTCATCAATGCCAATCCGCAAAGCAGCAAGTTTATCGCGCATATTGGTCTTTGCAGTTAGCATGATAACGGGGATATGGCTGTATTGCCGTTTACCTCGAAGTCGAGTCAATAGTTCGAATCCATCCATCACAGGCATCATTAGATCCGTGATAATGAGGTCTGGTAGCTTTGGATGTTGCCCAAGCAGAGTCATGGCCTCTGCCCCATTGGACACTGCCTGTAGCTCAAACCGTTTCCCCAATATGTAGGATAGATAGGAACGAAGATCTTCGTTATCCTCAACAATCAGAATATTTAGTTGTTTTGCCCCTTTTCCAACACCCCGATACTCCTCGCGTGCTGGTCCGGTATACACCTCAGCATCTTCAGTGGAACCCGCTTTGGATCGGCTCATTTTCTT
The DNA here is from genome assembly GCA_965263225.1 of Saprospiraceae bacterium. GTDB lineage: Bacteria > Bacteroidota > Bacteroidia > Chitinophagales > Saprospiraceae > DT-111. The sequence continues at coordinate 198,525 of CBDHHG010000056.1, read as the reverse complement.
AGGAATCCGAACCTGAAAAAGACTTCCTTTCCCAAGCTCACTTTCCACCCACATCTCTCCACCAAACAATTTTACATATTGATAACTCAGGGCAAGTCCTATCCCAGTCCCAGTTTGGGCCACCGGCTGGTTAGCGGCTTGGTAGTATCGCTTAAAGATGTTGGGCAAATCTTTAGCCTCAATCCCTGCTCCAGTATCTTCTACTTGGAACAAAAGGCTTTCCCCCTCGTCCACTTGCCGGACACTAATTTTCCCTCCCTTAGGTGTAAACTTGAAGGCATTGGATAGCAAGTTATTGACCACCTTCTCCAATTTATTCTGATCCAATTCAACCCTCATGTCTCGATCTCCTTGGAAGTCAAACATTAATTCGATCTCCTTAGTATGTTTCAGGTATTCAAAGCGATCAATAAGCTGATGTAAGAAAAGGTATAAATTGACGGAAGATTCTTGAATTTCTAGCCGTTGCGACTCCAATTTACTAAAGTCGAGAATTTCATCCACCAGTTGATTAAGCTGAGTCCCATTTTTATCTGCCATAGAAAGCAAATGCCGGTCTTCCTCCGTCAAGGAGTTTTGACTGAGGATAGATCGAATTGGTCCCAAGATCAAACTGAGTGGAGTTCTCAATTCATGCGAAACGTTGGTAAAAAAACGGGACTTCAGGTCATCCAGTTGCTTTAGTTCCTCCGCCTGCTTCTCTATTTGCAATTTTTGCTTTTGTAGCTCCCTTGAACTCTTCCGTTGATAGTAGAAGCCGTAAATGGCCATCACTAGCAATAGACCTACTGCTACGAGAATATAGGTGTACAATACGCGTTGTTGTTGTTCAGCCTCCAGGCGAGCTTGCTGCTGTTCCACCTCCAGTAGACTTTCCTGGGTTTTTAATTGCGCCTCCCAAAAGGAAAGCATGGCTGTATTCCTATCCATGTATTGCCCTTTGATGGCATTGTATGCTGATTCCAGGTATTGCAGGGCCTTAGATCGATTCCCCCGAAGTCTTTCCACGGCATATAACTGCTGTTGAATGAAAGCTGAATCCAAAACGCCTTCTGCTAAGCCAGCAGAAAGAATTTGCGCGGCCTCCTCTACCTGTCCCTGCATCAATTGGACTTCAAATAACTGGTAGTGCAAATGACTAATAATGGACTGCTTGTCAATTTCTCGAACTAAATCCAAAGCCAAACCAAAAAGATGCTCAGCTTCTTGATAAAGACCCTTGGAACTCAAGAAAGCACCATAACTAATCAAGATCTTTTCCTCAATCCGAACATCCTTAAATTTAGCAGCTATCGCGGTAACTTGATGGATGAGTTCCAAGTACCTGGGATGTTCTCCCGCTTCTCCATAATTAGCCGCCAAGTAAAGGCGTTCGTGTAGGAAGATGGAGGTATCAGCTATAGCCTCTGCGATTTTAATGGCCCCCCTATGTAAAGAAACCGCCTTGAGTGTTTCTCCGAAAAACACATCGCGGTTGATCAAGGCCAGTGAACCCAAAGCTTGAGCTTCCAGGGCTAAATTTCCGTGATCCCTGGCTAGTGCAAGGGCCCGTTCAGTATGCTGATAAGCTGGTGCGAATTGCGCCAAGCGATGTTGAACCCGCCCTAAGGCATAATAGGCCCACGCAGCCCCTTCGTCATCTGCCTTGACCAGATCCATCGCAGCTTCCGCATGCTGTAAGGCGATCTGGTAATCCCCTAAATACTCGCTCCAAGTCAAAGCCAAGTGACTCTCTAAGAGGAGTTTCTCGGCTAAAGAATAAGCCTTGGTGTAAGTCCTTAGCTCTTGCAATAGTTTTATGCTACAATTCATTTGACCAAACCGCCGAAGATCAAAGCTTCTTTGCAGCCAATAGTCTAGATTAACCTCGGAATTACTTAACGCTGATTGCAGTTGATCCAGTGGGCAAACTTGCTCAAGAATAAGCCGCTGTTCTAGCTGGGAAACAATCTTGTGATAGAGCGCTTGCATCTCGATTTCACTTACGCCCGTACTATCCGCAGCCTGATGTGGAAAGAAAGTCGCTAGGCTATCCTGCACTTGTCCCATTAGCAGACAGGGATACAGCAAACACTGTAAAATCAACCATGTCCTTCCCCTAGTCAAGCTATTCCACCATCGATGCAGTTGAGGATTCAAAATATAGTTTGATTTATTTGTAGGGGCATTTTCCCTACATCTTATTGGTTCCCTTTGACCAAGGGAACCCCATGTTAGAAAAACTATTTTAAAGAGAAATGCATTATACCCTAGCCAGCAAAGCTGGATCTCAGTTTGGGTTAAAAATACTTAGGTATAGATCGGAGAATCCTTTACGGTCACCGTAATCAAGATCTTCCCGAAGCTTTAATTTGGGACAATTACAAGGACTTCTTGCTAGAAATAGGCTGAGTAAAGATATCAAAATACAAGCAAAGCTGTGAATGGCAGAAGATTCTATCCATCCCTTGCAACAAAATAAAGGGTAAGGAGAACGACATTGTACTCATTAGCGTAGACAGCAGGCAAGTGATTTTCCACTCAATGGGTACAGGGAGTGTTTTTTCCTTCATTACGATCTTCAAAGGACCAGCATTCGTTATAGATGGAACAATAGCAAACCGCTGCGTTGATTTTAAAGTTGCGCACTATCTCAATGTCATCCTTGAATCTACTAACTTGAATGCCTAAGATTTGTACCTCTTCTTCTGGGGAAAGGATCTGGTTCGTCATATCAAGTAAAGCAAGGTCGATCTCGACAGAATCTGGGAAATAAGCGGAAAGCTGTTCACTCAACTGATTGTAGTTTTCGACTACTTCCTCATTGACCATCAACTGGGTTCGATCAATTCTGCTAGGCCCAATTCCCTTATTCTCCAATCGGTACTCAATCAGGATTTTATCCGTGTATTGATAGATTAGATGACCATCTACATACGGCCAAACTGCGTTGCGCTCCTGCGAAACCATGATTTTATGCTGGGCTTTGAGTATCCGAGCCTCATAGATGGAAACGAACAGGGCCAACATACTCATCAGTAAGGCTGCTACCGCAATCAGGTCTGATCGATCAAAGCTTTTACGATTGTTGGCCATAGCCCCAGGTAATTAGGATGGTGTATTTACTTCTCCAAGGCTGTATCACGAAGACGCTGTAAGAAGGGAGAGGCAAAAATAAAGTTGCGCAAGATCTGATTTTCGCTTTCTAGCACCTCCGTTTTATTTCCTCTCCAAGCTACCTCTCCTTGATGTAAGAGAATAATATTATCCCCAATTTCCATCACGGAGTTCATGTCGTGCGTATTGATTACCGTTGTGATCTGCTTTTCCTCTGTAATACTACGAATCAATTCATCAATTACGATTGACGTCTTAGGATCGAGCCCTGAATTCGGCTCATCACAAAAAAGATATTCAGGATCAAGAACGATAGCACGTGCAATACCTACCCGCTTCTGCATCCCTCCACTGGTTTCGGAGGGGTATTTATTATTCACCCCCTCCAGACTCACACGCTCCAAGCAATAGTTGACCCGATCCAATTTTTCCTTCTTGGTCATATTCGTGAACATATCCAAGGGGAAGCGAATATTTTCTTCCACGGTCATAGAATCAAATAGGGCTGAAGCTTGGAATAACATCCCGACCTTCATCCGGATAGCACGCAGGTCTTTCTTATTTAAGTTGCAGAAATCCACATCATTATACCAGATGTTACCTGAAGTCGGAGCCAACAGCCCCACCAAGAGTTTTAGCAATACAGTCTTACCTGCGCCACTACGCCCAATGATCAAATTGGTTTTTCCACTGTAAAACTCAGTCGATATCCCCTTAAGGATTTCTGCCTCACCAAAAGATTTGAATACATTTTCCGTGCGTATCATAAGCTCAAGTTAGGTAAAAACGGAACGCTTCCTGTTGGGAAATCTTCGAACGTTTTGAAATTATTCTACCAGGCTCAAAGTCCTTTTTACTGGTAGCTAGGTCAAAATGATAGCGATCAGATAATCCGCCAATAGAATCAAAATATCACTAAACACCACAGCATTCGTACTTGCTCTTCCCAGCTCAATACTCCCCCCTTTTACATAATATCCCTGATAACAGGAGACCGTCGTCAGAATAAAAGCAAAAACCAAGGATTTGACAAACATCATGGTGATGTTGCGTTGCTCAAAAAAGGAGCGTACACCTAATACATATTCTGCATCAGACATCAAACCTGCGGGTACAGAGGCTAGGTATCCGCCGATAATACTGATGAAGGCGGCAAGAGCTACCAACATGGGAATCACAAACAAGGCAGCAATCACCTTCGGCATCACCAGGTAAGCCGCCGTGTTCACCCCCATAATCTCCATGGCATCGATATGTTCTTTCTGCCGCATTCCTCCAATCTCCGCTGCAATGTTGGACCCAACCTTACCTGCCAGCACCAAGCATGAAATGGTAGGTGCCAGTTCAATAATCGTACTATCGCGAACAATGTAACCAATGTAATAGCGAGGTACAAAAGATCCCTCCAATTGATAGGCAAATTGTACGGCGGTTACCGCTCCGATGAATACGGCAATCAAGCCGACGATGACTAATGAGCCAATCCCAATATCATTCATCTGTCGAAGCGTTTCCCGATAGTACATCGACAGTTTTTCGGGACGTGCAATGGCTGTGCGCATCATCAACACATAGCGACCGAAGTGATACAAAAATTTTGAAATACCCATAATTCGCTTTAATCACACTGAAGTAGCTCATCGAAGATACCTGGAGCTACGGTTAATTTTAAACCACCATATGATGCGGCTCTCCCCGATTTTGCTGGGAACGGCCAAAATTAGGGTAAATTTCCGTAATTCGCCTACCCCTCAAAGGATTTATAACAATGCCAAACCAAAAGTGGTTGTTTGGGAGTATCCTACATAAGACTTATTTTCGGGCCAAAATTAAATTTCATGGCCTACACAGCTGTCATCACTGGTGCTACAAAGGGGATTGGACGAGCAATTACCGAGCTTTTTGCAGCAAAAGGATTTCATTTGGCCATCACGGCTCGTACCAGTGCAGACCTGGAGGAACTAGCACTAGAACTGCGAGAGCAGCATCCTGGTATAGAAGTGATCACCAAGGCCACAAACCTGGCGGATCGCGATCAGTTAAAGCAATTTATTGAGCTAGTCCATAACACTTGGCCTAGTATCGATGTTTTGATCAATAATGCAGGCATATTCTTACAGGGAGAGCTATTGAATGAGCCCGATCATCACCTCGACTTAATGATGCAGGTCAATCTACACGCTCCCTACTTTTTGTGTCGCGCCTTTATCCCCAAAATGCAAGTCGCTGGGAAAGGCCATATTTTCAATATTTGCTCGGTGGCCAGCAAAAAGGTCTTTCCAGGTTCAGGATCTTATGCGACTACTAAGTTTGCCCTCTTGGGACTCACAAAGGCTTTGCGACAGGAACTACTAGCCAGTTCCATTAAGGTGACAGCCGTTTTGCCCGGAGCGACTTGGACTGCCTCTTGGGAGGGCGCCACCCTTCCTCAGGAGCGCCTGATGCCTCCCTCCGACATTGCCCAAGCAATCTGGGATGTTTGGCAACTCAGCCCAAGAACCGTAGTGGAAGAGCTGGTCCTCAGGCCACAAGAAGGAGACCTATAAGGCCATGGCCTTTAATCAATGCAAAAACCAAATTATGAATATCATCATCACTGGAGCAAGTCGTGGCATTGGATATGATACGGCCTTACAGCTAGCAAAAGATACTCAACATAAAATATTAGCCATTTCCCGTAATGAAGAAAAACTAGAGCAACTTGCAGCCAGCAGTCCTGCACAAAACATTGAATACCTCGCCTACGACCTCAGTAGACCCAACAAAGATGCCTTAATCAAGAAGATAGCCCATTGGGATAGTGTAGACGTGCTCATTAACAATGCGGGTTTGCTACGCAATAAGCCTTTTGCGAAACTAACAGATAAGGATTGGTGGGAGATCTTCGAAGTGAATGTATTTGGCATTGCACGCTTAATTCGATTGCTTTTACCTCAATTATCCAGTAGAGAAGGGGCTCATATTGTCAATCTAGGTAGCATGGGCGGTGTCCAGGGCAGTAGTAAGTTTACCGGACTTTCGGCCTACAGCGCCAGCAAAGCTGCACTTGCCAATCTAACAGAATGTCTTGCGGAAGAGCTAAAAGAGGAAAAAATTAGCGTAAACTGTTTGGCATTAGGCGCTGTCCAGACTGAAATGCTAGCGGAGGCTTTCCCTGGTTATCAAGCTCCGGTAGAGAGCAATCAAATGGGTGAGATGGTAGCTTGGTTCGCCCTACAAGGAAAAGCTTTCTTCAATGGCAAGGTCCTGCCTGTTTCTGTCTCAACGCCTTAATGTATATTTATTAAAAGCACAATCTCTCTGTCCTATGCAGTCCACGAAATCTACATTCATCCCTTACCGCGGTTTAGCTTACTCTGAGGAAGAAATGACTCAAAGATCCTCAGAATTCTATCAATATATGGATAGACGGCGTTCCCTCCGCATGTTCAGCGATAAAGCCATCCCCAAATCGGTTATCGAAAATATTATCCTGACTGCCTCCACTGCGCCCTCAGGAGCACACAAGCAACCTTGGACCTTTTGTGTGGTACAAGACACCGAAATCAAGCGGCAGATCAGGATCGCTGCGGAAAAAGAGGAATACGAGAATTATCATGGACGGATGTCCGATGAATGGTTGGAAGATTTAAAGCCCTTTGGTACCAACTGGGAAAAGGGATTTCTGGAGATTGCCCCAACTTTGATCATAGTATTCAAGAAACCCTACGATCTCACGACAGATAATCAAAGAGAAAAGAATTACTACGTTAATGAGTCTGTTGGTCTTGCTGCTGGTTTTCTTTTAGCGGCTATCCATCAAGCAGGATTGGTTGCACTGACGCACACCCCCAGTCCAATGAATTTTCTACAGCATATATTGGAAAGGCCAGAAAATGAACGGGCTTTTTTGCTGATTCCCGTGGGTTATCCCGCTGATCAAGCTACCGTACCAGACCTACAGCGCAAGGACTTGGAAGAGATATCAAAATGGTATTGATCTGATCTCATCCAGGATGGCTAGAATGAGAAAATCATACCGCATTATAAGGCTAATCAAAACTGATTTCTATCTTTAGCTGTTCCTTTGTAAGACAAGCAAGAAAATTTTACGTATCAGTCCAGCAAGGAAGTTCCTATTTATTATTCGTGGAACACGGTAATTTCATCGGTGTGGCAGCCATTTGCAGGAATCAACTCTAAGACTACCCGGCTCCATTTCGATGGCCAGACCGAAACTTTCGGATCAAAGATCGAAAGCCCTCCACGACCTATGCCCAATGACTTGTTTTCCCCAATTAACGTTTACTCTTAAATAACGGCTATTGCATGTGTACGGTCACTTACATTCCGCGGCAAAAGGGCGATTTTATTCTGACTTCTAATCGGGATGAAAATGCCTCAAGGTCCCCCCAGTCATTGACCTTAGTGGAACAAGATGGACAAAATTTGCTTTTTCCTAGGGATACAGCAGCAGGTGGAACTTGGATAGCCTCCTCGGATGCAAATCGGGTAGTATGTCTGCTGAACGGTGCTTTCAAACGCCACGATAGACAACCCCCATACCGAAGGAGTAGAGGCCTGATGGTATTGGATTTTTTTTCCTTCGAGAAGGCAGAAGATTTCTTTAGCAAATATCGGTTCGAAGGCATGGAATCCTTCACCATGCTAATTGTAGAAAGAGGTAAGCTTTGGGAATTTCGTTGGGATGAAGAACAAAAATACACCAGCCAACTTGATAGCGAGAAGCCATATATCTGGTCCTCCTCAACATTATATGATGAAAAGACGAAGGAGAAAAGAAGGAACTGGTTTCGAGACTGGATAGATAGTTCTCATATCTTCAACCGAGAAAATATTTTGTACTTCCACAGAACAGCAGGGGATGGTGATATCTGGAATGATGTAATCATGAATAGGGAAGGAATTGTCCAAACAGTAAGCATCACCAGTATCCTTAAATCGTCAGATCGAATCGATGTGATGTATCATGAATTGCTCACGGATCAAATACGAACTGCAGAAATACGCTTACGAAGTGAATTGGTGGTATCAGCTGAAGACTAATCCTAGATGGATACGCATCTTGAACTGGGAGTTTTGGCCCACCTTTATGTTTTATGGACCAATGGTTCCACTGTTTTGCTGGATGGCATTGCGCTATCGGCATTTGTGTTTTTTCACCACCGCCAACCCCAAAATATTTACCGGAGGTACTGGCATGGAATCCAAGTTTAAGACTTTACTGCTAATTCCTCCCACCTATCGTCCCATCACTATCTATGTGCCTAGTGGCCAGGATTATGCTGAAGTTCAGGCAAACCTACAGAAAGAAAACATAGCATTCCCGATCATCCTAAAGCCAGATGTCGGATATCGAGGCTTGTTGGTGCATTTAGTAAAGACGGAGGCCGAACTCCAAGACCTACTTCGCACCTATCCAGTCAATTTCATTATCCAGGAATACGTCCCTTATCCGGAAGAGTTTGGAATTCTCTATTACAGATACCCACACCAGCAGACGGGGCAAGTAAGTTCTATCACCCTTAAGGATTTTTTACACGTTATCGGCGACGGGAGCTCCTCTGTGAAAGAACTGATGTTGAAGAAATCCAGGACAAGCCTACAGCTTGAGCGAATGCTGGAGGAGCGGGCAGAACTGATGGATAAAGTCCCCGCTAAAGGAGAGAAAGTTTACTTGGGTAAAATCGGTAATCATTCGCGTGGGACCACATTTTTGAATGGCAATCATTTGATTGATCAACAACTAATAGAGACCTTTGATAAGATTAGCAGCGAGATTGAAGGTTTCTTTTATGGCCGTTTTGACGTCAAGTGCCCTGATTTTGATACCTTGAAAGCCGGAGAAGAGATCAAAATCATCGAAATCAATGGGATTCTAGCCGAGCCAGCGCATATCTATGACCCACGAAAATCTAACTATTGGAAGGCATTAAAAGACATTGCCAAGCACTGGCTAGTCATCGGGCGTATCGGAGCTAAGAGCCATCAGATGGGAGCTCAGTATTTACCCGCTCGTGCCTTACTTCAAGCTATTTCTAATCATCTTACTTATCTTCGAAATATCAAAGCAATGGCGAGAAAATAGAATTGGACGGCCATTACCGGAAAAGGTGAATACGTTGAAAATATTGATCGAGTAATTGATCAGGCAAAAGCCGCCCAATTGTCCCATCTAGTGTTTGGCTACATTCCAAAGGAGGATCGAAAGGTATTGGACGATTATCATCATATCATTGACGGTTTGTTAGCAGCGGGAAAAAAATGCAAAGAAGAAGGAATCCAATTGTGCTATCACCATCACTCCTTTGAGTTTGAACCCCTTAATGGAGCGGTTCCTTTTGAATTGTTAATGGAGAAACTGGACCCGGAGCTTGTACAGTTTGAACTGGATATCTTCTGGGCTAGCATCGGAGGATATGACCTTCTTAGGTTGATGGAGCGCTTATCGGACCGTATTCGTTTACTGCACGTAAAGGATAAGCAGGAGGGAATAGCCAATGAATTTGATGAATCCGCGGTCCCCCACGAAGCCTTCCAAGCGCTTGGCCAAGGGATAGTGCCTATTAAAGACATCCTACAAAAGGCGGAGGAACTAAAAATTGATCATTGCTCCGTAGAGCAGGATTGGTCGGAAGCACCCCTGGCCAGTGTCGAACGCAGTTATCAATTCATACAAGGGGCTGCATAGTAAGAACATGTTCTACAGGCTTGGAGATTATTCTTCTGGCAGCATTTGATCGACCCTGGGAGCTTTCTTACTCCAATGTGGGCTTAGCATTCGCATCAGTCCAGTGCGCAGTTCGCGGGCTTGCATGCTGAGCTTCCCCTTCAACCAACTCGCACTGATTTTTAGTTGCATCACCAGCATATTGGAAATATTGAAAGGCATCAAAACCAGTAGGGTATTACCACGTACGGCTCCACTATTAATATCCAGATAATAGCTGTAGTCGGGATTATGCCATTGATCAGGATTTACCTTATCCAGCCAATTGGTAACAGGCACGCGCGCTTCCAAAGCTAACTTCTTACTTCGGGAACGGATAGTCCCTGTATAGCGTGAGTATAGGTCACCGAAATGCTTCCTTCCCAGTCTCTCCTGGAGCCAACTGATATTGCTCAACATTAGATATCTCCGAGAAGGATAAAACCGCATGCTGAAGCGGGCAATCATTGAGTATACTTCATGATCTGCCGCGGTCCACCAATAGAGAGGTTTACATCCATTCTGATACCAACTGCGGAAACTATATCGGAGGAGGAAGGAAAACAAAGCGCCAAGATGATCTGCATTTAGATGGCCAAAAGGTAGCCCTAAGCGCAGGACATGTACCCCTTTGCCATCTGCAGCCGGAATAACTTCCTGGGTAAGTCCAATACCCGAGAGAATCTCCTTCGTATCTTGACGATACTGTAAGAGCAGATGGGTAAAGCCATGTTGGATCGGCTCTTCTAATAGTTTGTGATTAGTGGTTGAACGACTTATTTTGTTCCACTCTGGCTGTTCTAAATCAGCCACAGGAATGAAACAAACATTTCTTAGACTCATAGCGTCAGTTATTCCTTGACAATGCTTTCCTGTTAAGTCATTGATATCTCATCAAGGACTTATGCATTTTGGCCACAATTCCTAAGCACTAATTAGTGGGCCATAAACTTGTCAAGGGGTTTTTATGTGTAAAAGGCTCTACTATAACGTCACAAGGGAAAGAATTAGCGCCCAAGACCTCATTTTTTTACATATGTCAAAAATGAATGCTTACGAAGGATGACTTTTGGGGAACACAAGAGGATAAAAAATGGCCATCGAACACTATAGTAATGCGATTCGATGGCCGAAATTCTCACTCAGTAAAAGTTTATGTCTCCTTTTTTTAGATTGGATCCAATCTGTTGCAAAGGTATTGGTAATCAGGGCTAGACATAAGCGCATTTTCCTCCATATTCCAATTCAGGTATTTTCACCCTGCCAACCAGGGGAAAACCCCTGTTTTTGGTGTGCACACTTTACTAGACTTGCATTATCGCCCCCCTTTAAGTAATTTCTGACGCAAATAGTTCATCCCACTGACGCAGGCAAGAAGCGCTTCACTCCCATGTATATAAGATCATTTCGCAGGAAGGTTTCCCGGTAACCTTTGTACTTCGTCTCAAACAAAGGCGCAAGACATCATAAAACCTATCTCTGAGCTGATTTCAAAATATTACTATAGGAAAGGATTTATTTACCAAACCATACCATACTCATGTTCAACACACACATTCGGTTTCTTGGAATGCTCTTAATGATATTGATTTTCACACAATGTCAGCAAGCCGAGCAGACTTCAGAAACGCCCCCTAACCCAACAGAAATAGCACAAGCATTGAATATCACTATCAATTGCGATATGCCGCTTCCTCCAGAGTGTAAAAGCTTCCATGAGGAAAGTGATACATTAAAAGTAAAACCAGTTTGTGCGAGGGCATTTATAAGCTATTGGCAATGCTTTGCAGATGCTCTGAACCAGCAACTCGATAGCCCCTATAAAGACTTAGTAAAGTACGGCTTCCAGATCCCGAAGGGCGAGTTAGAAGACATTATCAAGGAGGATCGGGATGGGCTGATTTGGGCCATGTTGACGGTCATCCCTGATGAGAAAGGGACCCTTAGCCCAGATCTCTTCTTCCAAGCCGAACGAAAGCAGCAGACTGTTGAGAAAGCGTCGGGGAATGATGATGATGACTTCTATGACTTTACGAGACCTTGTCCGACCAATTGTCCAGATTAGGCCTCAGTACTTAGTACAATATCGGTGCGAAGGCACTAGTAAAACTTCGCACCGATCTAAAGTTAAATAGTGATATGCTAGCATTTTGGAATACCTTGGCTGACTTTAATATCATTTTTTTAGAATTCATTGCCATTGTATGTCTATGGAAGTACTCCTTGCTTCCCAATCGCTTTCAAAGAATTGTACACCTGATCTGGTTTAACTTTATCATAGAACTAGGAGCCTTAATTTTAGCCCATTTAGTGGGTAATAATCTTCCGCTCTTACATTTACATACCCTGGGAGAATTCCTTTTATTGTCGTCTTTCTATGCCGGTCTATTGAATGCCCCATCTCTTTTATCCCAACACTTCAAATGGATCACCCTGGGTATTGCTACCCTGATTATCTGTAACACCCTATTCCTACAATCCATTTATGGTTTCAACACCTATGCCAAAACAAGCATACAGTTTATCTTGATCACCTATGCTATTCTTTACTTCTTTGATCTTTCAGAGCGAGATGCGCTAGAAGTTACGGAGAAAAAGTACCTGAGGTTGATCAACTCTGCCATCCTGATCTATTATTCAGGAAGTCTGTTTATTTTTATGTTTAGCAATTATTTCTTGCAAAACAATCTAAACCTTCCCAGCGGGCTTTGGGCATTCAATACCATTCTGAATTTGGTGTTCCTGTCGCTGGTATCTTTCAGTCTATGGCAAATTATTTACAGGAAAACGAAATCGTCTTCCTGATGGCATTTGGAGTGATTATTATGCTAGCACTGGCTCTGGCCTTCGTATTTTTTTTCAATCGAAGTCAACAAAAGCTATTGCAAGAAAAGAACCAGCGCCAGGCCCTTAAGCTAGCACATCAGCAAGAACTATTGAACAGCATTCTCTTCACCCAGGAGAATGAACGCAAGCGAATCGCCAAAGATTTACATGACGATATCGGTTCCAAGTTAAACGTTGCTCTCCTGCACATGCACCGGCTCCGCAAATTCCGGGAGGAACCAGAGAAATTTGGTCAAACCATAGGAGAGATCAATCAGATGCTACATACTACCGTAGATACTACCCGGCGAATTTCCCATGAACTCCTCCCTCCTACCCTGGAAAACTTTGGCCTGGAACAAGCCATCAAGGAGTTATCGGAAAGTTACGAGCAGTCTGGTATGTTGGCGATCGAATTTAATGCCAATACTGGGGGGAGACGTTTACCCTCACAGATGGCGGAGCTTAACCTGTTCCGAGTTATCCAGGAGCTAATCAAGAATTCCGTCAAACATGGTGAGGCTCAGAAGATCCGAATTCAACTAGACTTTTTGGCTAGTCATTTGTCGCTCCAATACCGAGATGATGGGAAAGGGTTTGAGCCCGACAAAGTAAAAAACAAGGGCTTAGGCCTTAATAATTTAGAAAGTCGAATAAATATGATTGGCGGTCAAGTGCAACTACAAAGTACTCTTGGTCAAGGAGTTGAAGTATCAATCCAAGCCCCAATTCAAGCGTAGTTTGCGTTCGTCAAAAAAAAATATAAAAAAAAGATGCAGCACAAGCAGCGAATCGAATCGGTCATACGTATTAGTATCAGTTTGATGATATAGGCGTTAACGCATACGCAGCCCCTACTTTACGCTCACTAGTTTAACCAACATTGATAAGGAAGGGGCTGCTTGCTTTTTTTAACGACCCTAGCATCCAAACTGACACCCTTCTTTCTTTTCCCCTCAGATTATGTCCAATCGCTAGCAATTCTCCACTAATACCCTTATTTTCAATTCAAAAAAAATAACTAGTAATTTATATATATAGGATGGGCACTTTCATATGCCCTTTTCTGTTATAATCTTTGGTAGAATACCTTATATTTGTAGGAGTGACGGGGGTTTCAGGATGTATTAGGCCGCTAAATCCATGAAACCTGGTCATGACAAAGGCTCGAAAATCCACTCATGTCGCTTCATACATTAATTGATCTATTTTCTACCAAACACTGACAAGCACAAGAAAAACCAAAATGCACGAATTTTCTCCATTTTACCGTTATGGCTAAATTGAGTGCAGTTTATTGGATTGAGATAAGGATTCTAGACGAGAAGCTTCTACCCCCCATATTGTCAGCTAGTGATGGGATTTTTCTTTCTTCCCTATGAGCACTTCTCAGATTATCAATGCATTCGAGAGGTAAATGAAACTACTAGCCATATCATGAGCAAGTAAATAGACTTTTTTCCCCAATGACAGGTACAGATGGCGGGAAAACGCTACCTGAGGGCAAAATTAGTTCATTGAAAAAATGGCAAGATGTAAAGAGAGCCTTTGCCAAACTGAGTAGCGCTCAGTCAGCAAAGGCCCCGTGGCGTGTGCTTAAAGTAAATACCCCAAGAAAAAAGCACCAAGTGTTGCCCGGTACGGAACCTTGATGCCTTGGAGCGCTAATTGTTCTACAGCGTTCTAACCATAAACATGATAGTACAAATATAGGGGCTAGAACGCTGTAAAGGAATTGCACTTTACGGCATATTCAACACACCAAAAGAACCAATAAAAACCAATTCACCTACATAAACAAATGAAAACCAATTCATTAAAACCTAAAACCAAAGTAAAACCAAACAAAAATGAAGCTTGTAATCAATCCGTAGGTTTCAGAATCAAAAAATCTGGAAAATCCAGGTTAAAGTCCTTGCAAATCCGAGGTTAAGGTACCACCCTTTATCTTGTTGTTGCCAGATTGCCCAATGCTAAGCTTTTCAAAAGAAGCCATCTTTTTATTATTGGAAAACTTCTCATTAAATCGTACAACCTTAGTCAAACCAGTCAATTTAGCAACAGATCTTTTTGTAATTTTCATAGTTTTAAACTTTTTAAATTTAGTTTAAAACTACGCGTAAGCGGATGAAAAGAGTGTAACTTTTTTCACAAAATACAACACCTATAAAACTTTTAGCAAAACGAAACTATTTGTATATTCCGTTCTTTATCAACAAGCTACAAATCACCTTAGGCAGGTAAATTGACAGCTATGGAAGACCTAAAAGCTCTTGTAGATGTAATTTCGAGAAATAAGATTAAGAATATAGAGTTGATTGGGATGGGGCAAGCGCAACATCAAGTCCTCTACAACGAATTGGCTAGCGGAAATTTACAAAGCGAAGCGGAGGCAGAAAATTTTTTCTTCCCAAATAGCGCTAACAAAACCTATTACTTTCAAAGGTTGAAGAAAAAATTGAATGATCGGTTAATCAATACACTGTTCTTCATCGACACGAATCAACCGAATTTTACCGATTATCAAAAGGCATACTATACCTGCTATAAGGCAGCAACAGCTACTAAAATACTGTTGGGTAAACATGCGCGATCTCCGGCAATAAATCTTGCCGAGAAAACAATAAAACATGCGATTAAATTTGAGTTTACAGACATCATTTTACAGCTCTCTAAAGATTTGAGATTCCATTATGGTACGATTGCAGGTAATAGGAAAAAATATAAGTTCTATAATGAACTCGTAAAAACCTATACAGACTTACTAAATGCTGAATTGGTGGCAGAGGAATATTATACACAGGTAATGATAAACTTCATTCATTCTAATGCTACCAAACCTGAGATCATTGAACTTACCGAAGATTATAGTAAAGAATTACGGACACTTGGTAAGGACATAAACTCCTATTGGTACAATCTAATCTACTACAATATTAACGCCCTTAGTCATGAGCTGGCAAATGACTACACCAAGACGATCGAAGCCTGTGATGAGGCTTTGAGGTTTTTCGATCAAAAGAAACACATTGCAACTAACAACGCGAAATGTCTGTTTCTCCTGAGGATTATTGGGGCTCAGCTATACCTGAAACGATTTGATGTTATAGAATCTTATATTGAAAAATGTAAGTCTCTAATACCTGCTGGTTCAGTGAATTGGTTCCTGACTTTTCACTACCAGATGATTTACATGTATCATTCCCGTCAATTCCCTCGTGCTCTTGAAACATATGAACGCGTCATTAGCAGTACCAAGAAGAAGTTTCCATCCAAGCAGATCTCTGAGCATTGGAGAATCCATGAGGCCTTTATTCAGTACTTTCATCTTATCGGGAAAAGTGTACTGAAAAAAACGACTGGCAATAGAAAGTTTAGAGTTTCTAAATTCCTCAATGAAGTACCATCTTTTGCCAAGGATAAACGAGGCAATAACATTACGGTTATCATCCTCCAAATTCTTTTTCTGCTACAACAAAAAAAATACGGTGCGATCATCGATAAGATGGAATCTCTTCAAGCTTATACTCACCGTTATCTGCGGGAGGATGATACCTTCCGTTCCAACTGTTTCATTAAAATGTTGCTTTGCCTACCCGCTGCCAGCTTCCACAAAAAAGCCGTTTTAAGAAAAGCGGATAAGTATTGGAAGAAACTGCAATCTAAACCCATCGAAAAAGCCAACCAAAGTGCGGAGCTCGAAATCGTGCCCTACGAAATGCTCTGGGAGTTTGTACTTGAGGGGCTGGATGAGAAGTGGCATTAGCCATGAGAACAGCAGAAGTAGGCGGAATGCTAGTCTGGCTGGTTTTCAGTTAATAGAAGCAAGGTGCATTCGACCTATTGGTCGAAATCATGTGGTTCTAGCTTTTTGAACTTTATCATTTTGAGATATTTTTTCGAGGCACGGGACATATATACCGTACCCAAGGGCACGGATTTACCTGGATTCATGGCTAGATGTATTTAACCCCTAGCGGGGTTTTTCGCCCCGAGGTGATTTAGCCAAGAGTAGTCAGTACAAGCGCCTGTCACAGCGTGACAATATATGCCTAGCCAGATATACAGGTGGGATTTTCGTGCATTTATGTACGATATATGAACCACCCATTTTTTGGAGAATACAAAACTTTCGAATGGACAAAATTTCGACCAGCCCACTTCCGATGTCCCGTACAGCAGCCCAGCCCCTACTGCTTCACCTTCATTTTCACCGGATCCCAATGGACTACTTCTTTACTAAAGTAACTCCGATTTGAGGCTAGAGAAGGACCGGCAGCACGCAAACCAAAGGAGGCATCTTCAATCACCCTTGGACCACCCCGCATAGCACTGAGGAAGCTCATCCAATGAGCTTTGCTGTCGCTATAGCCATCAGGAGCGGTATAAGTCATTTCTTTGGGACCTTGCATGCGGAATTCCTTTGGATAAGTGGCTTTATACCACTGTTCATACTCTTTTTGTTGTGCCTCCGAGAAGGTGTTATAAGTATCCCAGCCACCAAACCCTGGGGCATTGGGAAGCTTGCGCTGACTAACCGTGACACTGCGTCCCCGAATCTCCATTACCCCCTCAGAACCTACGAAACGGAACTTGGAGCCTCCACCTCCACCATCCACGAAGTTGGATCGGAGTTGTAGATTGAAGGCCGGATGTGTTTCCGTTTCAGGATAGTCATAGATGCCAAGAATGATATCCGGTACATCTCGTCCATCTTTCCAGTATCGCAAGCCCCCACTGGCATAGATTCGGTTGGGGCCAAAAGAACTCAGGATCGTATGCAGGCCAGAGAAGAGGTGGACGTAGAGATCACCAGCTACGCCAGTACCATAGTCTTGATAGTTACGCCATCTGAAAAAACGAGTTTTATCAAAGGAGCGTTTCGGGGCATCACCTAGGAAGGCTTCCCAGTCAACCGTTTCAGGAGAGGCGTCGGTGGGGATGGAGTATTGCCAGGCCCCCAGGGCGGAATGGCGATCGTACCAGACTTCAGCAAGGACCAAGTCTCCTATCACACCACTTTCATAGAGTGCTTTGGCCTTATGATAGACAATGGAACTCACCCTTTGGCTTCCCACCTGAAAAACTTGCCCTGTTTTTTGTTGCGCCGCAATGACTGCATGTCCTTCCTCTAATTGATGTACCATCGGTTTTTCGCAGTAAACTGCTTTACCTGCCTCCATCGCTGCAATAGAAATTTTATCGTGCCAATGATCTGAGGTCGCTACTATTACCGCGTCTATATCCGAACGATTGATTAATTCCCGATAATCGCGGGTGGTAAATAGATGTGCTCCAAATACCTCCTTACTCCGCGTCAGGTGTCCATCATACAAATCACAAACGGCAACCAATTCTACTCCAGGTATACTTAAAGCCGTGCGGCAATTGCTAAAGCCCATAATCCCCATTCCTATACAGCCAATTCTAATAGTATCATTGGCACTAAAGGATTGGAACAAAGGAGAAGTATCTTCCCATTCGATTTGAGATGTTGCCGAAAGATGACTGGGTAACAAACCAGCTCCTATCAGTCCTCCGGTCAGCTTTTGCAGGAATGATCGTCGATTCTTTTTAAACATATCTTGTCAGTTAGTGATCGGATAATTGTTTTGATTAAGGAAGATACTGAAGTGTTGTAACTTTTCTGCACCATTATAAAGACCGGTAGCCCCCAGACCGCAAGCTGGAAGCCAATAATTCGCTTAACTTATTATTAGCAAAGGGCCTCAAGTAATAGGTTTTATGATTTTCTCAAAAAAAAACTTTTATAACTCCCTCATTTTCTGACCCTTAATGGATATCTCTTCCCTTTTTCTAAACTTTTTTTTGAAAGCATTCAACTTTATTATGGAACGATCGTTCTAATTCATGTAACTAAATTGGAACGATCGTTCTAAAAATTCATCTTCTTCACTAAATGATCAATTAACACACCATGAAAAGTCTTTCAGGAAAAGTAGTAGTCATCACCGGAGGAAATAGTGGTATTGGACTAGCATCTGCCCATGCCTTTAAAACAGCTGGAGCTAAGGTAATTGTGAATGCTCGTAATGAGGAGCGTCTACAGCAAACCCGCCAGGAACACCCCAATGCCTTCGATGACATCTTCATCGCAGATGTTACCAAGGTGGATCAAATCGATTCGTTCTACAAGCAGGTCGCTGATAAATACGGTCACATTGATTTGCTTTTCTTAAATGCCGGTATTGCCTTGTTTGCACCGATTGAAGCTATTGATGAAGCCTTCTACAACAACATTTTTGATGTGAATGTAAAAGGAGTACTATTTGGAATTCAGAAGGCCCTGCCATACCTAAAAGAAGGTTCTTCTATACAGATCACTTCTTCTGTCGTCAATCAAATGGGCATGCCAAACGCGAGTGTATATGCTGCCACCAAAGCTGCGGTCCGCTCTATCACCAGAACCATTGCCGCTGAGTTAGCTGAACGCAAAATCAGAGTGAACAGTATCAGCCCCGGTCCGATAGAAACACCTATCTTTAACAAAATGGGGTTGCCGGAGGAACAAGTAGGTGAAATGGCGGGTTCGATCTTGAGTCAGGTACCTCTTGGTCGATTCGGACAAGCAGAGGAAATTGCACAAACAGCCATTTTTCTGGCTCAAAATGACTACGTTACGGGCACGGAAATTGTCGTAGATGGCGGCATGTCCCAGTTGTAGATGCATGTTTTTTGATTCTTAGACAAATCTCATGTTTCGAGACACTCAAAAATGAAATTCAACGCTTCCTCTGGTCGCTTATTCATTTCATTTTATGATTGTCCAGGGAATTTGTCCAGGAAGGAATTTTTTTTGCCTATTTTTGGAACGAATATTCCAATTCGATGCCAAGGACAAAACAATTTGATCAAAAAGATATTCTTCGGAAGGCTATGGAACGCTTTTGGCAAAAAGGGTTCCATGCCACTTCCATGCAAGATTTGGTCAATCACCTTGGTATCAACCGGGCAAGTCTATACAATGCCTTCCCCGGAGGAAAAGAACAGCTTTTCCAAGAGGCTTTTCAATTCTATCAAAAAGAATTTGGTCTGGATCCAGAGCTTGTCAAAAAACAGCTTGAAGACGGCTCTGTAAAAGGGTTCTTTGTCAATTTTTTCCAGCAAATATTGGATGAACTACAAAGCGGCGCAGAACAGAACGGCTGTTTCATCACCAATACCACCTGCGAAATGCCCAATCAATCCCCAGAAGTCCGTTCCCTCTTGCAGGGACATATGGAGGGCATGGTAGCTTTCTTCACACAGATCATTCAGCTCGGCCAGGAACGCGGAGAAATCAAGAATAATCATCCCGCTGAAACACTGGCCAAGCACATCTATACCTTTATCAATGGCGTAAAAGCTATTGCTAGAATTGAGACTGATCTCGCTAGCCTACAACGAGCTGCTGAGATCGAACTTTCTTACGTGTTTGATGGTTGACATAGAGGCATATGAAGATCAGCTTATTGGTGCTACCTTTTC
Source organism: Saprospiraceae bacterium (assembly GCA_965263225.1). GTDB lineage: Bacteria > Bacteroidota > Bacteroidia > Chitinophagales > Saprospiraceae > DT-111. Next base: position 178,406 of record CBDHHG010000056.1, on the reverse strand, counting down.
GCAATTGGAGTTCATCCCCCCAGGATGACTTCCTATGTGATGGCATCACCGAAGAATTGATTTACACGCTGACTCGCCTCGATCATCTTCAGGTCGCCTCCCGCACTTCTAGTTTCTTTTTCAAAGACAAAGATCTTCAACCGAGGCAGATTGGGGAACAATTAGGCATCTCTCATATGCTCGAAGGGAGTATCCGAAGATATGATGAGAAAATCCGGATAAATATCCATCTAACGGATGTAGATACTGGTTTTACCGTCTGGTCAGAAAGCTTTAATCGCCCATACCAAGATCTGTTGAGTCTGCAAGACGATATTGCCACTTTTGTGGCCCAAAAATTCGCACAACAGCAGGCCTCTACTCCCAATATTCAATCCGACCTAGTCCCGAACAATGATGTTCATGCCTATGAGCTGTATCTACAAGGTCTTTACCATTACAACCTATACACAATGGATGAAATGGAAAAGGCCGTGGCTTGCTGCAAGCAGGCCCTGGTACATCAGCCAGATTTTGCCTTGGCCTATGCACTCATAGCGAGCTGTAGTGTTGCTCTCGGAGGCTATATTCATCCTCGGTATTATCAGATCGCTAAGAAGACCGCTTTTGAGGCCATTCAATTAAATGCTGCTCTGATTGAGCCGCATTTATCCATGGCCATGGTTAAGGCTTTCTATGACTATGACTGGCCGGGAGCCATGTCCTCCATACAACAAGCCCTTGAACTAGATATCCGTTCGGCTGAGGCGCTACGTATGAAGGGTATTATAGAAATCATTATGGGACAAGGGGAAAAGTCCATCTATTCCCACGAAATGGCTACCAAATATGATCCGATGAATACCCTCTTCATCAACAGCCAGGGTTGGGCATTAGATTATTCTGGTCGCTTTGAAGCAGCAAGACAGGAATACCTTCGGACTTTGGAGATTGACCCCAACTTCAGACCCGCCATGGAAAGTATGGGTTTCAGCTACATCTACGAGGGGAAGTGGAGTAAGGCAGAACAATGGTTGGTTCGCTACCAAGCTGCCGTAGGACATCCACTGAAGGGCTGGTTTGGCTTAGGATATTTGTATGGAAAAATGCAATGGGTTGATAAAGCGTATGAGATACTTGAGATTCACAATCAGCGGCAAGCTGAAGACCCACATGAAAATCTGGCTTTAGATTATGCTTTAGTATACCTGGGCTTAGGGAACAAAAGAAAGGCCTTGAGCTTTCTGAAGCAAGCTGTTGATAGTCATCATATTTGGACGATAGCTCGCCTAGGCATTGACTCGATTTTTCGGGAACTCCATGATGAAGAACAATATTGGCAGTTGATGGATCGGCTCAAACTCACACCTTATTACCGGGAAGGGAAAACCTTGGAGTCAGCCGCTAGGTCTCCGCTCCTGGTAATACAATCCGACACCAAGGAAAAACTTGAGATCTTACAAAGTGAATTGCTGTATGTAGAAGCTCAGGGCAATTATACAAAATTCGTATACCTCGATGGACTCAATATTAAGGAGCGATTATTGCGCATCCCTTTATCCGCCGTTAAGGAAAAGATTGATTCTCAAACCATCATCCATTGTCATCGTTCTTACTTGGCCAATCTCAGTTTCTTCAATTCTCTAAGTGGATCCTCCCGGCAACTGAATCTCCTGTGCCATCAGACGGCTACCAAGCTTCCCATATCTCGAAACAAAGAGGCCTTTGTAAAGCAATCCCTAGACCAATTCAGAAAAGATTAACTAATCTCCTGCTCTGCCTGGGTTGGATGGCCCAGATCAATTATACTAGTGACCATTCGTCACATGGGGCGTCCATTCGTCACAGAAACTAGGTCCATTAGTCCGTTCAACACATAATTCAGCCTCCTCACCCCTCTTTCTTTACTCCCGTACCTTTTGCGACGATCTTGTGGTTGAGTTCACAATAGAAACCTTCTTTGACGAGTCCAATGGAAAATCAAAACAAGAAAGATAAAAGTGACCAAAGGAAGCTTTGAATTTCATTTTTGAGTACCCAGGAAGGAAGCTGTCGAAGAACCTAAAAGCAAACTGCCATGACTATCATTGAAAAAGAGGCCATTATCAATCGACCAAAGGACGAAGTGTGGGATATTTTAGCTGACTACGGAAATATTCATCGCTTCAATCCCAATCTCAAATCTTCCCATTGCACTTCCGATATCGCCAATGGTTTGGGAGCGACTCGCCAGTGTGAGCTGAAGCCAATGGGAGTCATACAGGAGCGAATCATCCGATGGGTAGAGGGCCGTTCTTACACCGTGGAGATCTACGAAGGGGAGAAAGTACCACCCTTTCAGGAGTGTACCGCTACTTTGAGTGTAGAAGAAGAAAGTGATCATCAGACGCGGGTACGTTTTGTGATCCAATATGATCTGAAATATAGCTTTCTAGGTAAAGCTATGGATAATATAATGGTGCGTTCCCAATTTACGGGTGCCGCCGACAAACTTTTAGCTGGACTGAAAAGCTATGCCGAAACGCCTATGCGTTCCCGGGCTTAGCAATCAGGGTTCGCTGCGCTCAGGCCCAGAAAATGATAGGGCCTGGCGTGCAGCTTTTCAAGCATCTGCCTGGCTTTCAACTAAAACCTGTGCTACTCAGGGCTTGAACGATAGCAAGCCATCTGGCCCATATCCTTCCTCACAAATTTTGACATTCTCAATCTAATTCATCTGACACCATTGCTTGTATCAGACTGCTGATACCAAGTCATGGACAATAATTTAACATCATCATGAAATATGCTAGTCCATCTCGGCTACCCGTAGTAGCCCTATTCGGTCTATCCATCTTCGCCACCAGTTGTCTGTCTGACTTACGTCCCAACCTAGTTAAAGAAAACCCCAATAGTCAAGAATTAGAGGCAAAAGGACGAGCCCTATTGGCCCAAATGGCCGAAGCCCAAGGCATTCATAAACTAGCTGAACACGAAACCTTCGAGGTCACCGCCAATCTAGGCATCAATGGTCTTTGGGATATGATGAATATGGACCCCTTCCGGAGTAAGAAGAATCAAGATATCAGAATGTCTTATGCCGTCAATTCTTTTGATGGCCGAATCCGCTACCTGAATAAGAAGCGAGAAGGAGATATTTATGGCTTGCAATCTTGGGAAACCTATGTACAGAAAAAAGGAGAACCAGAACCGGTATTTAAGAAGAAGAAACGTTGGGAATGGGGCCTGGCTGCTTTCCACTATGTACTAGAAATTCCCATGCGTATCCAAACCGCTCCGATTGTACGCTATGGTGGGGAACGGGAGTTTGATGGTAAAATATATGACCTTGTTCTCGCCTCCTGGGGCTCCGAAAAGCCCAATAAGGAGTATGATCAATATGTTTTCTTTATCAATCAGGAAACGCATCTGGCCGATATGTTACAAGTGAATATCCGGGACCATTACATGCCCGTTCCAGGCTTCATGTACGGCACCGTACGCTACCTTGAGCGCACCGAGGCCAAGGACGGCTTGATCATGCCTACCAAGCTGGCTATCCAGTTATTTCAGCCAAGAAAAAAGGAAAAAGGTTTGATCAATGTAAGCTTAAAAGATTATGGCTTTGATACCATTCCTTTAGAGACTTTGCGGCCCAATAGGAGTCTTCCGATCATGGGGGATGTGAAGCCAGAGACGGATTAGAGATACTGAAGGCGGGCCAAGGCTGTGGCTTTACGGCGAATAGGAGCCTGCCTTCAGGCCTGAAGGCAGGCCCGCAAAGCGGTCACGAGCAAGCGGATTACCGTACGTTAGAAGGATGAAATTTCGAGACCCACTTGGTTAATTTTGCATTGGAAAATATTTTGTCCTGAGGATCTTCACCCTACGGTCACGCGCCGCTCTAACATCGTATATACTGCATTTGCCGGTTTGAGGATAGTCAGAGGAATTAGCCTTTGCAGTATTCTCCACAACCACATAAGTAAACCGTTCTGAACTAAAGCGTCTCCCTTTTTTATCAATTATATACCGGAAATATTGAGTCAAAGCAGCAATTCTTCTTCCTAAAATGGAATCATCAGCCTTTACAACGCCCGGAACAGCATTTACCCCTTCGATTTCAATTTGAATATTGTAACCATAATCGTAATAATTAAAAATCCCTCCGCCATAGTTTTGGAAATCCTCGTAATTAGCTCGAACCTCTTCAAAGAACCTCGTCACTGCCAAAGTATTCGTATCTCCGTTGCAGTTGGCAGCGAGATATTCCGCAATACGGGAATTACTTGGATAGCTATCCCGTACATCATCTTTGGCTGGCGATCCCTTTTTTCCCTTAGATGGAGTTTCACTTACCCCATTGAACTGAGGCTCAAAGCCCTTCAAAAATTCCTCCGCCAAACTAGCATAGCCTTCCCAACTAGTACCACGGTCTGGGTCAGGTTGATCATGATCAAAATATAGCGTTAGCTGGTCTTCTGTTACTAACGGAGGACTCACTTCCACTACATCCTCTAATTCTTCAGGGATAAAAGACTTAATGAAGCCACTTGGAAAAATCAGTTTCACCTGCTCCATGATCGATTCAGCTTCAGCTTTGGTCTCAAATTCACCTATATATAATATCTTAGTGCCATCTACTTCTTTTTCCCAAATGTCCCATCCTTTGGGAATGGCATCAATTAGGAGTTGTGTGCTGACATCTCGATAGTCATACGTACCCAGCTGGATGTAATACCGTATGCTAGGGTTCGATCGCTCAGCTTTTTCAACTGTAAAATATGCCCCTCTAGTTCGAATTAGACCTGCCCTGGCAATTTTTTCTAGGGTAACCTGATAGACTTCTCCTTCGGTCCGTACTTGAACTTTCTGGCCTGGTTCCAACTCGCCATAGAATAATTCTGACTCTCCCCTCGAAGCGCTAGTTCGACTCTGGTTAATCAATAGGACTACACTCCCTCGCTTAATATTTACTGGCCAAATGTAGGCCTTATCTTCAATTGATAGAAAGTATCGATCCCCTAATAAGTCACGCGACTTCACCCAGGAATTCTGAAACACCACTTCATACTTTTGTGGATTCTGCTCATCATTTACTGGGCAACCATCAGCTTCTATCTCGCCAGCCAATTCTGGGCAAACATCTCTTTGATCAGGTAATCCATCTTGATCTCTATCCGGGCATCCTTGAGCCGTTTCAGACCCGGGTTGATCTGGGCAGTCATCCAAGCTATCCACCACTCCATCTCCATCTCGGTCATCCTCCTTGGCTTGCAGGGTAATCGTAAGGTTACCCCCATCATAGTTCTCTAAATTGAAGGCCTGGGCCTTAGTCAAATAGTCAGGATGTTCTACGTCTATGGTGATGGCATTTTCTTGGACATCACTGGTTGGGATATTGAAGGTTCCTTGGGCGTCAGTCACAGCTTCACCTGATTCCCAATTTACTACCGCCCCAGTTATAGGCTGCCGCCCCAACTTTGAGTTGCTGCTGGTTCCTACCACAAGTCCAGCAATACCTGGGCGACTTCCACCGCACTCCTCCGGGGGAAGTACCCGTAAAACAGAGAAATTAGAATCTCGGCCACAGGCATTTTGCACGTATATCCAGATTTGGTAGCTACCTGCATCGGTAAAGTTATATTTAAGCGCAGGATCACTACTACTGTAGATTACTTGTGGTCGCGTAGGGGTAGTCTGAGTGGGTAGACTCTTCTGTTCTGGTCCTTGAATGGTCGCTTCAGATGCTTTTATAATTCTCCATTCATGTTCTACATTGCTTAGGCTACTAGCATTATAGGATACTGTCATAGGTGCACATCCCACTCTTTCATCATCGGCTAAGGGCGCAGCGGCGGGGGTGAGTCCACTAACCCGTTGAGAAGTAGTTCGACTAATCATACCCGTAGAGTCACATTGCATATACCCCGTCATACGCACAGTCCACGAGCGCCCCGAACGGAAAGTATGTCTTACTTGATCGAAGCTTGTCAAGCTATCCCGTTGCCCATCGCCCCAATCCAGCAAGAAATATTCAAAGGACTGATCGCTTGGACTATCATTGACTACAACAATCTCATCTCCACGGCAGAAGATCTCATTGGCAATGGAAAAAGCCACTTGGGGATTACATCCTTCGCCTGTGAAGACGGGTTCTCTGGCTTGTGGGTCCAACAGAGATTGTAGATTTGGGTCTAAAGGAAAGCGCTCAAAAAAGCCCGTAAGCAAAAGGGCTTCATAACGAATTCGGGCTTCCGAAATTTCATCTTGATAGTAAGCACATAAACCCAGTGCGTGTTGGCTTTCCTGTGCAATACTTGTATCTGCCTCTGCCCGTTCAAAGAACTGTTCTGCCCGCTCCAAGGTCTCTCGTTCTTGATCAAACTCCAAATAATCATTGTAGGCATGGACACCGTAATTATAGCGTAGTTTAGCTTTATTCTGCTTCGCCCTCAGATAATCATCTCGCAGGGCTAAGGCCTTATCCAGGAGATCGTAAGTAGCATTTTCAAGAAACCGAACCGAATCCCCGGCCGCTTCGATACTCCGATTCCAACTTTGCACAGCTAGATTATTATAGATAATAGCGCTATCCTGGACCGTCTCCTCTTTCAAGAAATAGCCGTATTGTGCAGGTGTTTTAGGTGTAAAATCTTCGGTCGTTTGGGCTTCCCCATATACCCATTCTCGTAATGTTTCTGAGCCATTGAATTGTAGCATAAATAGCCCCAAAATGAGCGCTATAGTAGCTGCAGATGCCCCTAGATAAAAGTTATTATTGAAAAACAGTGGGGCCTGCTCTTGCCGCAAAACCGCTTCCCCTTCCCCGATCATAAAGGCTTCGAGATCTTTTGCCGCACCCTTTGTTTTTCTTCCGATACCTCGATCCAGCTCATGCAGTTGACGCTTGCTTAGCATCTTATGTTGCTGCAGTTGCTCGATTAGGGCTCGGTTCTCCAGGTCTTCGGGATTTAGTAAGAAGGATTGGATAGCCAGATTGGTTTGCAGGTCAGTATTGATATGACTACCTGCCACCTTCGGGGCGACTTCTGCTAGCGCTTCTTGCACCGCTGCTCGGGCCTGTTGTTCCGTTTCGAGATCTATTTCTTCCAAGAGCTGTTGCCGGGTCTTGGGATGCAGCGTTTTGCCTTGAAGCCAGGGAATCCTAGACAAGAGCAATAGGTTATCGAAGTTAACCGGAGCATCAATCGCCCGGCCAATGGCTAAAGTCATTTGCCAATTCGCCTCAGGATACACAGCCAAGGCACATAGCCATCGGTATACCTGAGGGTAATCCCTAAGATAATCTTGATAGGTAGAAAGTTTCCGCCAAATTCGATGATTTACATCTGGATGTTCTGGTGGTAGAGACTGGTCTTCTTGCCATTCGGTAAAGGTTGGTCTTGGTCCGGGATCATCCGCTTCCTCTGCCAAAACATCCAGGTATCTCAGCGCTGCCGAAAACCCACTGGCATCACTGTCAAAAATGGGGAAGGTTTGATATAGGGTAGCTTCCTTGAAGGTCCAAGAACTAGGCGGTATAGGAGTAAGCAATAGTCGGCTGTCCCATTCTTCGAAAATCGATCCGTACGATTCCTTCATTTGCAGCTGATCCCCGTGCTGATCCAACAGATCTAGTCCATCTCCCAATACCACCAGTCGATGTCGCCTATATAGTTGTCTCAAGCGCTCTAGGGTAACACCCTCCGGAAAATCTGGATTCCAGAAACGGTGAAAGCTGGTATTGTAGTAGAAGGTAGTAATGAATACATCCTTGTCTCGCAGGAAGCTCACGAGGTATTTATACAACTCAGCTTGATGACTTTTTTCGGCTTGCTCATCGATCAAGAAGAGATATTCCGGTGGCAAACTAGTTCTCTTCTCCAAGAGAATCGGGAATCCTCCCCGATCCACGGTTTGTCTTACACTCCCCTGGATATCCAGCACCATTCGTCCTTCCTCTTGTCTTTTCCTCAGCTTATCTGCCAATCGAAACAGATTCTCCTCTACCTGGATGTTGCTTTCATAATTTTCAAAAGGTATATTGTAGGGCCCTCTGTCTGCTGAGGCAAATCGCTCATCTAGTTCTTCCTTTTGTTCTGCCGCTGTAACTAGCGGAGGAGGCTGATTTAACCATCGCCAGAATTGATACAAGGCATAAAGGAGCAGTAAGGCCAGTACAAGCCAACTCATCCAGTAGAAGTTCAATTCGCTACTAGTCCCCTGAGCCTCATCTGGGGCCAAGGGCAGGTCCGCCAGATAAGCCTTTTCATCATTTTTATTGGTGATGGTGATCGTGTGGGTGGTATCTACTTGGCAATAACCGTCAGTCTCTCTTTGGATTTGGAGTAGTACTTGGTACACACCGGGCTCCACAAAAGTGTGATTCACCGACATCCCAGTGGTGTCTATACCATCTCCAAATTTCCAGGTATACTGCCACTCTACATTGGCATCCTCTCCTAGACGGAAGGCTACCACAGAATCCTTAAAGGCCTTATTTGGCGCAATAATCGTAGGCTTCTCAGGTAAGGTTTCACAACGAAGCTGGAATCTTTTTTTATAAGTGGAAACCTCTTTTTGTAAGGTATCGGTGGCGGTAAGTAGGAGGAATTTATCGGCGGATTCGCCTATATCATTAATCGGCAATCGCCATTCTTTCGCATTTATCATCGTATCCAACTCTCGTTCCCCGCGATCTTCATCAAATAGTTCCCAACGAAAATTGGTGTTGACTGTATCAACATGGAGAGAAGTATTCTGAACCACGAGTTCTCCTCCCAGGGTCACCATGGATGGTGCATCAAAGCGCGCTTCTAAGGGAGGTTCCACCACCTTTGCTCTCAAGCGCTCCTCGATAAGAATCAAGGGAACAATAAAGAGCGCCAGCGCAATGATCCCCCAATGCCATCGTTGCAACTTTTGCCACCAAGGTATTGAGACAGGGGGCGGGGGTGGTGTATAATCGACTGCTTCTGCGATGAACTCTTCGAATAACTGATGTATCCGGTTTTGCTGGCCTGCATTTTTGGCCAGAATGGGAGCTATCTTATACTTAAGCAGGGAAGGATTATCTAGAAGTTCAGAACCAACACGGCCTAACATATCTAGTAGCTGAAGTCGCTGTGGCAAGCTCGCTTCGATACCTTCTAGTGCTAATCGCTCTAGAAAAGAATCCAGCGGGAATCTTATGTTATCATGATCTGGCAAGGATATGGGTAATTTCTATCGATTTAGGTAAACATGCGATGTATGGCCTTCCAGTCTTCTTGTGTTTTGACCAAGACAGAAAGATTTTGTCTCATGATCTTCTTCTGCTCGGCATCATTGGCTTCCAGATAGTCTCGCAACTCCAAAATGCGAACCCAGGCCAACAACTCAGCTGTCGCTGGCTTCTTCCGCACAGAGTTTTCTCTTACCTCATTGAACTGCCCGATGATGGCTTCCAGCGTTTGATCCGTGTACTTTGTCCCCTCCCCTAACTGGCTCTTCACAATCTTCAACAGAATATCATCACTGGGAAAAGGAATATGATAAAAAACGCATCTTCTGAGAAAGGCGTCGGGCAAGTTTTTCTCTGAGTTACTCGTCATGATCACCGCAATCTGCTGATCCGTATCCATATCGATACGGTGATTATTTTGTTCCTTGATGGCAAAAGAAAACTTATCGATTTCCATCAATATATCATTAGTGAAATCTCTTGGAGCTTTGTCAATTTCATCAATCAACACGACAGAACTTTGCGGTTGCTTGGGTAGAGGAGTAGAAAAGAATGGTTGATCCGTCTCCTTGGGATTGCTGAAGGCAATAGCCTTCCCTAAAGCCTGCAACTCTATAAAGTCGGCAGTTGCTGGAGCATCCTCGTTTGATTGCCGACGGATATTAGCCGTTTGAAAGTGCGAAATCGCATCGTAGGTATAGAAAAGATCTCGTGCGGTAGAAGAGGTTTTTGTATTGAACTCTAGCACCTCCGGATAAAAGGTACTCCCCTCCTGCTGGCTCAACTCATAAGCTACCTTAGCAGCCAATAAGGTCTTGCCAGTTCCAGGCTCTCCGGTGAGCAAAAGCGGTTGCCCAAGCTCCACAGCTACTTCATAGGCGTTTTGCAGCGCCTCATGAATAATGTACTTCTTTGCTTTCGCTTCCAGGGCCTTCAGTTTGTCTGGGCTTACGCTCATGAATAGAATCTTTTGTTGTGTTTGATAATGATCTGGGCCAAAATCTGCTCTACATCTTCCATATAAAATTCATCTTCACCTTGAAAGTGTTCTGCAATGATCGCTTTGCGCTCCTCCGTACTTAGGTCCAAGCTATTCTTGTATTTGGCTAGCCACTTCTTAATATCTCTAAGTCTGACCGTGTTTAGTTCTGGTAAGATTTGGATGTGTCCACCTTCTCTTATGGCCTTCTGTACTTCTTCTTCTATCTCTCCCTCATCCTCTTCATAGATCAGTCCGAAAAAGAACAGGAAGGTTGGCGCAGTCTCTGGCAAGCTGACCGCGCAGAAAGTCGTAATAAACCAGTTAACAACTGCAGGTGTGATATCAGGGTCCCAATCCCACTCCTGAATCGTTAGGAAGATACAGACATAGTCTTCCTGGCCCAACCCCTTGAGCACAGGGCTACAGTCAAAAAGGTCGCTCAGCTTCTTCTCCAATAAGGGAGCCTGATCATCAACTAACACATTGAGACCACCAAACAGGTTTTTCAATACATTGCGCTTATAACCATCTTCGTTCCGACTTTCTTCGAAGGGAATCGGCGGAAGCTTCAGGGCCTGGCAATTGCTTTGCAGGTTAGTTGTATTTAAAAAATCCTGCAACTTGCCCTCAAGGTCAAATGCGAAACGCTGGAAGAGTCCCTCGTGCGCATGTTGTTCCATGCCATAGATGTAGTAGTAGTGGACCTTTTCCTCTCGCTTGCCTTCAAAAAGCTCATAAAACAAATCGCTTTGATCTACTCGATCGCAGGTCAGGCGATGGTAATCCTGGAGGGGCTTGCCCTCCGTAGGCATTTCGGCATCATCCGGTAAAGCATCGATGAGTTCCAACAGGCTCCTACTGATCTGAGCCAAATTGGTAGTAAACTCCCCATCCGTAATCGTAGCACCCCGTCTGGACTTCTGAAGTTCTTCGTATTTACCCAGTAAAGTGATAATATCATTGCTTTCACTAGGGTATGCGGAGAAGGCCTCTCCTAGAATGTTGAAGAGTTGTTCGTATTCACTCTTGGTAACTAAACCTTTTAAGCGTTTCTTTTCGCTCATTGACCTTGACTGCCTTGGGTTTTGAGGTGCTTGTATATCAAGCGCTTATTCCTCGTTTTGTATTATTCGTAAATATAATAATTTCAGGCATGAATGCCACAGGAAGCAAGCAGGGAGGATCTTTAGTTGTACTGCTAGCACTCCCACTTTGTTGCAGGGGATTTACTGCGTATGTGTAGCTAACCAGTCCGCTGTTGCTGTTTTTCCTTTAATCCAGACGATGGCCCCCTGTTTGATGATATACTCGCTCATTCCTACATGATTTCGGTTTCCAGGATACCAATCGTACGTATAGCCCATCCGTGTCCACGGTGCCCAATAAGCGGGTGTGTCCATCGTTGGTTCCTTTCGCTGGTTGTTCTTGATGAGTTCCTGGTAAACGGTATCATAAGCCAGCTTAGCACTAGCAAAGGCTCCTTGATGAGCATAGAGGCTGCACGAAAAATCAGATATTTCTGGATCTCTACAGGGCCTAAACAAATCTGACGCCTTTACCCAAATTTCCATAAACACACGATTCGTATCTTTTTGTGGTTGAGGGGTTAAGCCTAACAACTGTTCCATCCTCAGCGCTAAACGTGAACCCGAGTAACGTGATAATTTTAGTGCCTGAGCTCGTTGGATCATTTCGCTTTTTTTAGTCACCCAAGTGAGGTGAGTGGTCGAAAGCGTATCCAAGGCTCCAACTGCTGCGTAAAAATTATCGGCATCTACTCCATTTTTCCACGCAAGCATCGGGACATACCCTTGCTCATTCTCATCCTTTGGATGGATCGCTGAAAGGTCCGCACCAACCCGTCCAGAACCGTGTGGCCCCATCTGATTCGTTACCAACAAAAAACGAATTTTAGCCTTCTCTAATTGGCGATCGCTAACCCGACTGCTTGAACAGGCTGTAAATAAGAATAAAACTAGACTGCTATAAAGAATATTTTTCATCCTACTTAAATGAATAAGCCTCCATCCGAAAGATAGAGGCTCAATATAATTTTTACTTCTCTGTTGCGAACATTTTACTAGGATTTCTTGAACAATCCACCTAGTAAAGAACCGCCCGCACCACCCACTAAGGCAGAGATGATCGACATGATCATGTCATTCGAACCGCCACCGCCGAACATTCCGGCAGCACTTAGTATGGCAGGTAATGCGTTTCCGCCGACTGCACCTGCAAGAAGATTGCCTACGAGTCCGAGGCCATTTTTCTTAAGCATATTGCCCAGAAAGCCTCCACCACCGCCTGCGATGGTGTTGATCAAAATTGATGTTAAATCCATAATTGGTTTTGTTATGTGTACGTTAGTATGCTTTGTTAAGATAGCAATAATAGATGGCACAGCAAAACCGCTTAGCACTCATCACAAAGGTCTCAAATTCCGGGGCTTTCCGCACCACATCTTAATGTGGTCGAAATCTAGGCGTGATTGACGTTTGAGCTAAAGAATTCCGATCAAGAAACGAGATCTAGGCCCCAGATGCTGGACATTTTTGGTAGCTTCACCATCATGAAAACAAACGAAAAATCTACCCGTTATAGAGCGGACGAATTAGAGCAATTCGCTAGCCGCTTGTTCTCCAAGGCTGGTATCGAAGAAGAAAAGGCCCAATGCATGGCCAAAACGCTATTGGAATCTGATCTCATGGGGCATACTACACATGGCCTCTCCCTGCTAAAGCCCTACCTGATGTCCATTGAGCAAGGGCATATGACCAAGCAAGGAGAGCCGGAAGTCATCCAAGATACCGGGGCTAGCATCACCTGGAATGGCCGTTGCCTACCTGGAGCCTGGCTCACCCATCAAGCCATCGATCTCGCCTTTGATCGCATCAAGGAGCATCCTGTCATCACAGTGGCCATTCAGCATAGCCACCATATTGGTTGTCTGGCCGCCTATCCTGAACGCGCGACCGAAAAAGGCTTAATGATGCTACTTTCTTGCTCTGATCCTGGCTTTGATCGGGTAGCCCCTTTCGGAGGCCTAACCGGTGCCTACAGCCCAAACCCCATCGCTGCCGGTATCCCAACCAGTGGACTCCCGATAATATTTGACATTAGCACCTCTGAGACTGCTGCGGGAATGGTCAATCAGGCCCATAAATCAGGGAAGCCCCTTCCCCACCCCTGGCTCTTAGACAACAAGGGGCAAGCCACGGATGACCCTGGCACCTTCTACGATCCCGAGGTCGCCTCTACCATCTTACCACTAGGGGGCTTGTCAACGGGCTACAAAGGATTTGCTTTAGGGATCATGGTGGAAGCCATGACAACAGCTTTAAGTGGGCATGGACGTGCGGATCAGCCAATCATAGGTTGGCTTTCTTCTGTATTTCTGCAAATTATCAACCCGGACGCCTTTGCGGGTTCAGCAGCCTTTACCAATCAGATGGATTATTTAGTGGATAAATGCCTGAACTCAGCAGTAGCTGAAGGAAAACCTCCAGTTAGGCTGCCAGGGCAGCGGGCCTTGAGGTTGCGGGATCAGTATCGAAAAGAAGGGGTCCCTTTGATGCCTTTTATCGTGGAAGGATTACAACATATGGGACAAGTGTACAAGGTAGAGATGCCGGAAGCGGTGTGAGAAAGGACGGAGACAGAAAGGAGACCGCTCTGCTGCGAGAAGTAGAGAGCAGGCGGAGGGAATATCGTTTCACTGCCAGATGATAGAACTATTTGAGGCCCGAAAGTTTGGCTCGCGCATCGGTATTTGAGTCCATGGTTGATTAGTCCACAGCGGGATAGATACTATCCTGAAGCACCGCACTATCTTTATTGCCTTGTCCACGTCTTCTAACTATCGACTGATTGGCTCTGGACTCACCCGAGCTACGATAAAGGCTACCGCGTCTTACACTGCCGTCTTCTCACCGTTGTCCTCTTTTGTTTTCCACAAGCTCTAATTGCTAAGCCCCCACACCTTAATCACTTCCACATAAAAGACAAGGTCCGTATTTGGTGGAATGCTCGGCGGGGCGCCTCTTTCCCCATACCCCATATGGCTAGGGACAAAAATCGTCGCCTTGTCTCCTTCTCTCAGCAGCTGAAAACCCTGATCCCAACCATCGATCACTCGCCCCCGACCTAAGGGAAACAAAAAGTATTGTCCTCTCTGGAAAGAGTTGTCGAACATGGTTCCATCGGGAAGCACCCCGTAGTAGTTGACTTCCACCGTTCGGCCAGCCTCTGCGATCGGGCCATTACCTTGCTCATGAATGATATAGTCTAATCCACGGCCGGTTTTAACCTGATCATCTAGCTCTCCAGCCTTATATTGCTGGAGCATTTCCTGCACAAAGGTGCCCACCTCTTTTTCCCTAGCCTGCAACACCCGGCGTTTCTTAGCGTCAGCCAGTTTCTTCTCCATTTGATTCAACTCATGTTCCGTTTCACTAACAACATCCGTTACGGTCAAGGTGAAGTATAGATAATCGGAATTTTCGAAACCTGGGGGTTTAGAAGGTAAGGTATCTAGCGCAATAGTGATCGTAATACTGTCTCCTAAAGCCAGATCAGGTAGAATATCCTGGACTGGATTAGTAGGCTTCGTATCTACCTTGGGAATCTGGTAAAAAGGTGTTGCTCCGGCGCTTCTACTGGAACTCACCACTCTTTGCTCGTTAGAAGTGCGGGCGTGAAAGTAGACGTAATCGCCCTTCTCTGCTGGTTTACCGCCGGTGGAATAGTTGAGCCGGTAAGTTGTGCCATTGGAAGAGATCAGCTCTTTAGGCTGGAAATTAGCAAGAGGAACCTTTTCGGTCTTTCGATCCAATGATTCGTAGAGCGCCGTATGAATTCTTGGGCGGATATTGAGTCGATATATCTTAGGATTATTTCGCGTTGGATAAACGCGATTGGAAAAGAAAATATACAAGAGGTCCGTTTCCGGATCTGCCCATACGAAGGTTCCGGTATAGCCAGAGTGACCAAAACTGGCTGGACTCGCCTGCTCAGCTACTGAACTCGCAGATTTATCGTATTCAATCAAGGGCTTATCAAAGCCTAAGCCGCGTCGATTGCCCTCCTCACAATATTGACATCTAGTAAATTCTTGGAGGGCCTTAGCTGCAATAATTTGCTCCCCGCCATAGTTTCCTTCTTTCAGATACATCTGGAACAATTTAGCCAGATCATTGGCTGAACCAAATAGGCCTGCGTTTGCAGATACCCCTCCCATCATAGCTGCTCCTTCGTCATGAACGGTGCCATGCAATTGCGTCAAGCGGAAAAAGGTATCTTTCTCTGTGGGAACAATCCTGTCTTTAGGGTAAAAACGCATCGGATTATAACGAAGGGTGTGCGCACCTATTTTATCATAAAGATTCTTGTATAGATAAGTCTCATAATCTTCATTAGCCAGGCCGGAAACGATATCTGGTAAAAGATAGAATAACAAACCAGAATACACATACTCCTTTTTGTCTCGGAGTGGTGATTTCTTGATGGCTTTCATCATCTTCTTGCGGAATCCCTTGTGCTGATAGAGATCATCGGTAATCTTCACGCTATAATCTGCGGAAGAGGTAGGACTAAAGGTCTTGGCCCGATAACGTCCATCATTGATTCGATTGGTATCCCAGTTCTTTTTCCAGGGATACTTTGCATTCCCTTTCAAGGTTCCTTGCCAGTACGGGATCCACGGCCTGAGTCTGGCATAGTGAGCTAGCATCTCTCTATAGGTCAGATCGGCCTTATTCGAACCTGAAAACGAAGGGTAATACTGCTTCAAGGGGGCATCCAGGTCAAATTTGTCTTCCCCATACAATTTCATCACTGCTGGTAGAGCACTCGTGACCTTTGATACCGAGGCAAAATCATAGATGTCCGTGAGCTCTACGGTTCGGCTACTGTCGTAGGTGTGATACCCAAAGGCTTTATGATACACCACAGCGCCATCTTTAGCCACCAAAACCTGGGCTCCGGGAAATGCCCCTTCTCTAATGCCTTCTTCTACGATGCTCTTCACTTGCTGATCCAGGAAATAACCATCTATCCCTAATACGGCTGGTGGCATATAGGCTAAGCGAGCTTTACCTGTTGACACAAAGGTGCGACCTTTCTTGAATTCGTCACTAAAATCTTCGCTCATTTCCCCCCGAGCCCCTAGTGCTCCGAAGATAATCTGGGCAGCTACCGACTCTCCCCAAACAGTAGAGGGGGGCACCTGTATCAGGCCTTTGATGCCAGGAGGTACTTTCAAGGTGTTGGGACCAGAATTACGCGCTACCACGATAACATTCGCCAGTTTGCTCAGGGCTTCTACTTCGGCGTAGTAATCATCCTCCGCAAGCCGCATATTACCTTCTTCGTCCAACATTCCATCCTGCAATCCTATAATGAACAAGCTATACTGCTTTGCCCAGCTTTCAACATCAGGCTCCGTCAAAGACAAGGTATCAACGTGGGTATACTTTTGCAGCATACTCAAAAGGTCATTTCCTTTTTGCAAGGCGGGAATCACGGTATTGTCCTCAAATTCATGTTGGAGATAGGCAATTTTTTGAGTTTCCAATTCTTTGATAGGAATTATTCCCGCATCGTTTTTGAGCAAGCAAACTCGATCCCGAGCGGCTTCAAAGAGCTCAATGGTTTTACTATCTCTTAGGGGTTGAGCGGAGAGTGATCCGATTCCAGTCGCTAGGATAAGGATCAGGCATATTAGTTGGGTAATCTGTCTCATTTTGGTATTTTCATCCGGATTTGTACGCATTAAAACGCTAATAAACGCAAAGTATTAAACCTTGAGCAAAAAGTTACTGAATAATTGTGTAATCGGACTATGTCTTTGCTTGTTGGGCTGCTCTTCGACAAAGGGCCTTCCGAAAAGAAGCGCAAAAACGCTTCACGCCCTACTGACGGAATCTGCAGTCTTCTCCAAGAGTTTTACGGGCTTTATGCTCTATGATCCGGCTACCCAGACGACGCTGTACAGCCAGGATGCCGATAAGTATTTTACGCCAGCTTCTAATACCAAGATATTTACCCTGTATACCGCCACTCAGCTTCTTGGTGATTCTTTACCTCTACTTAATTATCAGATAGTTGGCGATAGTCTCTTCTTTTGGGGAACGGGCAATCCCGTATTTCTGCACCCACATCTACCCCAAAATGACCACATCTTTAGTTTGTTAAAGCAACATAAAGGACCTTTATTCTACGCCTCTCACAATTTCCAAGATCAACATTTTGGGTCTGGATGGGCATGGGATGATTACACCTACGCCTTTCAAGCCGAAAAGTCTTCCTTTCCCATTTATGGAAATGTGGTATCTTTCAGTAGAGATACGCTACAGCCCCCGAATAGTATCACTGTGCATCCCTCTTACTTCGAGGAGCGACTGGAGCGAAACCCCGCTTTCTACGAAGAGGCTCCTTACATTCGACGACAAGCCGTCAACAATCAATTTGAACATAACTTACTGGCCCTAAGTGATTCAGCCTACCGGATTGAAAAACCTTTTAGGAGCAGCCCGAGTTTAATTGCTCAACTCCTTACAGATACCTTAGGGCGACCGGTTGAACTTTCTACACTCACTAGCGACGCCCTGCAACAAAGCAAGACTTTACTCCTCCCCTTTCCAGATACCCTTTATCAGTTATTGATGAAGGATAGTGATAATTTCATAGCAGAACAATTGTTGCTAATGTGCGCCAACCAACAGTTGGGTTTTATCGAAACAACATCTCTCATTGAGAAAGCGAAAAAGGATCTCTATGCAGAAACTCCAGATGATTTATTGTGGTACGATGGCTCTGGCCTGACGCGCTATAATATGTTCACGCCGAGAACAGTAGTTTTTGTACTAGAAAAACTGCTTAACACTTTTGATGCCCAATGGCTATTTTCCATCTTCCCCGGAGGAGGGAAAGCTGGTACTATTAGTAACTGGTATGGCAATGCCAAGCAACCTTATCTATATGCCAAAACAGGTACCTTACGCAATAAACATTGTCTTAGTGGTTACCTCCTGACCGACAGCGGCAAAACCCTGATATTCAGCTTTATGCACAACAACTTCCCTACTGGCTCCGAGCCTTTGAAGAAAGAAATGGAAAAGGTATTACTTTGGATGAAACGGGAATTGTAGCTAATTGGTTCCGTTCCCCCTTTTGGGCGTCCAATCCTAGATTTCAAGCTCTACATTACATTGACACCTCAGTAACTGAAAATTCTAGAATCGACTTCAATGCAGGATCAATTACAGATTCCATTATTTTAGCCATTATGGATTACTTGGAGATTGCCCAAGGAGAGGTGTTTCAATTCTCAAAAGCGGAGGTTTAGGAAGCACTGGTACTCACTCTCATGCGACTCTTACTCTTACTTTCCTTCACCTCAAAATTAAATCCATCAGATAGGAATTCCTGATATTTTCCCTGGTCAAAACTAAATAAACGAGCCGGGCGATGTGCTACTCCTTCTTGGCTTTCATTGAGATCAATCAGGAGGTTCATGGATAGGATCTTCTTGCGGAAATTGCGTTTATCTAAGGATACTTCGAGAATAGCTTCGTACAAGTGCTGTAGCTCTGTGAGGGTAAATTTCGGCGGTAATAGCTCAAAACCAACTGGCCTGGTACGGACCAATCGTTTCAGCATTTGAAAACAGGCCTCAAGGATTTCACTGTGGTCGAAAGGAAGATCGGTAACCTCTGAGATGGGGACCCACTTTGCTTTCTTGGCGATCCCAGCAGGCTGTAGCTTATAGTCAGCAATCTTAATCAGGGAGAAATAGGCTACTGTAATTACTCGACCGAAAGGGTGGCGATTGGCTTCCCCAAAGGTATGTACCTGTTCCAGGAAGACGTTATGCAGGCCTGTCATCTCTTCCAGTACGCGTACGGCGGCATTTTCTAGGTCTTCCGAAGGGTAGACAAAGTGCCCCGGCAATGCCCATTCGTCACTAAAGGGTTCTTCCCCCCTCTTAATGAGTAGGATCTTGAGGTCTCCTTCATCAAATCCAAATATCACATTATCTACGGTACAAGCCGCTCCAAAAAATTCTTGTAATTTAGCCATTGTTTTCTGCTGCTAAGGCACTATAATATCCTGTTAGGGAGCAAGTTAATTATTTTGCAGGAGGAACGAAGCATAATTAGTGTATTTTTTACAATATCTTCCCCTTGAAAGACTGCCGTAGGCTTCTTTTCAGACTAAGTTTTCACCTTCTCCCCCTTTTTAGGAGCAAACACGCTGTTTTTACATTAGAAAAATTCCTCCTATATTTAACTATCAATTGAGGCACTATTAAAGTTGGAATATTACAGAAAGCAAATTTCCTGCTAAGTTTGCTTACAGACGCTCTCTAAATCAAATCACATGACGCTCAACTGGCGCGCTGCTCCTTTCGTACGCCTATTTCCGAGTTTAGGACTAGGAATTGGCTTTGCATCTTTCACCTCTGTTCAGCTTAGCGCTTGGACTTCAGCTATCCTAGTAGTGCTGCTGCTACTCTTCCACCGGCGAAAGCCATTACCCCATCAACAATGGTGGTTTGGTGCTACCCTCTACGGTTTTCTCTTTTGCCTGGGCTGCTTGCTGTACCAGAAGCAGTTAACTCAGGTTTATCCAAAAGTCTTACAGCAAGCGATTGGTGAGGAAGTGCAGGCTGTAGGTAGGATTCTGCGCACAGAATCGGGGGGTAGATTTACAAGAATCGGCTTACAGCTACATGCCATGGCTGGGACCTCTGCAAATCCTGGTGGTAGGGTATTGCTCTATCTTCCGGATACGGTTGCGCAATACAAAGTGGGAGATCAGCTTGAATTTCAGGGAGAACTTCAGCCTATTCCAGGCCCCAAGAACCCCAAGGCCTTTGACTTTGCTGCTTATATGCATAATCAAGGTTATTATCTACAGTCTTTTATCAAAGAATCCCATTGGAAGCATCTACCACGTGCCCGAGGGTTCAATGTGGTTAGCTCAACGCAGCGGTTAAAACAATACTGCTTAGGGGTTCTACAGCAACATTTGCCGACGCCAGAAACCTATGCCATCGGTGCAGCTTTGATCACTGGCCATAGAGATGCACTCTCTCCTGAGCTTCGAACTAGCTATGCGAATACCGGCGCCATGCACGTGCTAGCAGTATCGGGTCTACATGTCGGACTGATCTACCTTGGTTTACAATTTTTGCTGGGTGTTTTCGGGCATTGGTACGGTAGCTGGAAATGGCTTCGCGTGGGCTTGCTTTTGATAGGAGTATGGGCGTTCGTGTACTTTACTGGGGCAACTGCTTCAGTTGTGCGAGCTGGATGCATGTTTTCTTTTATCATTATTGGACAGGCGCTCAAACGCTATACCAATATATACAATACCATTGCTGCTGCTGCCTTCTGCATGCTGCTCGTCAATCCACGACTATTACTCAACATTGGATTTCAGCTATCCTATTTAGCACTTTTGGGTATCATATTTTTTCAGCCTTTCATTTATCGGGCATTCTACTTTACACCAAAATGGATAGACTACTGCTGGAAACTATCTAGTGTAGCTCTGGCTGCACAACTCACGACACTGCCCATTAGTCTTTTCTATTTTCATCAATTTCCAGTTTACTTCCTACTCTCAGGTCTGATAGTGGTTCCAGCAGCCATGGCCATTTTAAGTGTCGGCATGAGCCTGTTTCTATTTTCTAGTGTTCCCTATTTGGGTGCTATTTTGGGCCAACTGCTTTACTGGATTATCCAGTGCATGAACACACTTATCTTTTTTCTGGAGGACCTGCCTTATAGTACGCTTGTGGATATCTGGCTCCCTATTGGCGGAATCCTCTGTTTATGGCTGGGGATTATTTTCCTGGGCATTTATCTACTAAAACCTGCAAAGGCATTAGCTTATAGTTTGTGCTGTACGTTACTCCTACTTTGTGGTCAACTCTCCTGGCAGAGCTGGCAAAAATTCAATCATAGAGAAATCATCGTCTACCAGGTAAAGGGGCAAACTGTGGTCGATTGTATTAGTGGTCGTAATGGCCTGAGAATCGTCGATTCTTTGAGAACCGAAAAAGATCGGGCATGGGCTACGGACAATTATCTAAGCTATCGAGGGGTCAAGCGACTTGAAACCGTTCATTGGCAAGATTCAAGTAGTGGGACGGAGTGGTATTTTCGTGCTGGCTTCTTGCAGTTCCGAGATTTTCGAATGGCCATATTGCATGAACTACCTAGGGTATCGGTGGTTACCCCAGGATTCGATCTGGTGCTTTTACATGACAACCCTAGTTTTGAGCTTTCTGATCTAAAAAACCGAATTGCTACCCAACAGTTGGCTTGGGATGGGTCTAACACCTATTATCGGGCTAGGAAATGGGATGAGGAATGTAAAGCCTTAGGTATGACAGGTTATGATGTACAAAAAGAGGGAGCATTGGTGATTAAGTTGAATCGTTAATGGGCTAAGTATGACACTTGTCGTCGGTAGGATACTACATACAAGTACCTAAACTAAAGGTAGGATTAGGGTGTTTTGATGAAATAGAGAATTTAAATGCCCAGATCCTATGGCCTTTGCTACTAATCAGCACTTCATTTATAAAGAACCCTTAGCTGGGCCAAAGCCTCCCTTTTTTGAACTCAAGGCGATCGAAGTAGCTACCAGTTGTAGTACCAATACCAGTCATCGTTCGGATCATTACACGATCTTTTTTATGGAAGAAGGGACGGGTGATTACTGGGTGGATTTTAATTCTTTCCAAATCGATGGTGCTGGCATATTCTTTCTTTCGCCAGGACAGGTGCTGACGGTTGAGGCAGAGTCGATGAAGAAAGGCTATGAAATTAATTTCGATCGGGAATTCTATTGTGTAGAAACGCACGGTAAAGAGATTGCCTGCAATGGTGTATTATTCAATAATATGCACAGGGCTACCTTTATACCTCTCGACAGTTCAGATCTAGACACCTTCCAGCATTTAATCAAACAGATGGTGCAGGAGTTGGAAAGTCCAGGTCAGGCCCATCGGGATATGTTAGATGCCTTCTTGCGGATGTTTTTGATCGAAGCATTGCGAAGAAATGACAAAAAGGCTACTCCTAAGTCAGACGAGCGCGATGACCCAAATCGCCTGGTTGGAGACTTTATTGCGCTTGTCGATAAGCATTTCAGAAAGATTCACGTTGTGGCAGACTATGCAGAGATGCTCTATGTATCCCCCAAATCCATTGCCAAGCGACTCAATGCAATGGGTTATAAGACACCAACAGAGATCATCCGTGATCGAATTGTCTTAGAAGCCAAACGCGATCTGCGCTTTACGCAAAAATCCGTAAAGGAAATTGCCTTTGATCTTGGCTTCGAGGATCCTGCCTATTTTACTCGTTACTTCAAAAAGTCAGCGCAAGAATCGCCCCAAGCTTATCGTGCCGCTCATCTGGATAACGGCCAATAAATCCAACAAACTTTGCTGCTCACTGGTCATTTTCGTTTCTCAAAAGCACAAAAATACAAGTAGGGAACTTCTGTCCAAGTCTTGGGAACTTCTGTCCATTCTATTCGGACTGGCTCGCCCCTATCTTTGTAGTGTCAATAAGAAATGGTAACAGATGAAGACCAAAACTAAAAACTTAGCCAAGTACTTCATCACAAATCCTATAAAATGAGAGAGATTAAAAATGTCAGCGAATTCCAAGCTATTGCAGCACAAGATAAACCTGTATTGTTAGACTTCTATGCCGATTGGTGTGGACCTTGTAAGGTACAATTGCCGATCGTGGAACAATTGGCCGATAAGTACAGCGAAGACTTCATCATCGCCAAAGTGAATGTAGACAATGTGGGTGAACTGGCACAGGAATTTGGTGTGAGAAGTATTCCAAGTTTATTCTTCCTGCAAGGTGGAGAAGTAAAAGAGAAACTAGTGGGTATCCAAACGGCTGCTACGCTAGAGAAAAAGATTGAAAATTACACCGTTACAGCCTAAGCAATAAGCAACATTGGCCAGGCCAATGACTAAATATAAGGCGTAGATTATCGTAAAAAGTACGGCCGACTGTCACTTACCCGTGGCGGTCGGTCTTTTTTTATGTGTGTCGGCTGCTAAGATAAAACCGATTCGCGTTAGTTGGAAAATCGTCCACCTAACAGGAACTTTTGTCCATTCATTTACCGCTAAAAGTCTTGCAACTTGCTACCATCATTAACCCATAAATCAAGATAGTTATGCTACTTCAAAAAGTTCTTCAACGTATCAACGAAACTATTGCTCCTTCCCAAGTACAAGCTTGCCCCAATTGTTGGGGATTCTCCCAGTGGGCTGATAAAGATTGCCACACCTTATTTGACCTCGACAAGGGGCAACAATCAGAGGTGTGGAGCCGGAATGGATTTATTCGTAGATTTGTAAAAAAGGTAATAGGATGATCACCTTACAATATGCAGAACGCAATGCGCAGGTCGCAGAAATAGAAGATCGATTAAGGGGGCTTTCTTTGGCTTTCCAAAGTAAAAGTGTGTCGGAGGCGGCCGACTTGCAACTTCTTGATGGTACCAAGCAGATTCAGGGTTTAGCGGAGATTCAAGCCCATTTGGATGAGCTGAGCCAGGAACTGCATCAATGGTACTATTGCAACTGCTAAAGCCAATATTTTTTGTTGTGCGTAGTTGACACTACGCACAACAAAAAAAGACCACAAAAAGTCCTGCTCACCAGTTACCTTTTGCCTTCCGGCACTATTAATCTCATAAATTACCGGAAGGATGAAAAGGCTTCTTCAAGCTATCTACTATTACACACGCACGGAAAGAATCGGCATTTTGGTGCTGTGTTCCTTGTCTATCGCCATTCTATTTGTACCTAGGCTTTTCCCATTGATCCGTCCTCCCGTTGTTTATGATTTCACCAATTTCGAAGCACAGATTGCAGCGTTACAACCTTCCGCCCCAATTCCAGAACGGGTGGAACGTTTTCCCTTTGACCCCAATGAGATTGGCCTGGAAGCATGGCAACAATTAGGTGTGAGTGAGAAGGTAGCACGGACTATTCTCAAATTCAGAAAGAAAGGCGGACGCTTTTACGGAAAGGAAGATTTGCAAAAAATCTATGGATTAGCTCCCCATATGTATGATAGTCTAGAACCCTATATCCACATATCGGCAAAGTCTCCCAAGTTTGCTGCTGCCATCAATAAAGAAGGCAGTTCCCCTACTCTTTTTCCGTTCAATCCCAATACCGTATCAGGGGAGGAATTGCGGCGTTTGGGTTTGTCCGAAAAACTAGCAAAAACTTGGGTTAATTTTCGCAACAAAGGAGGTGTGTTCCGAAGGCCGGAAGATATAAAGAAGATATACGGGCTCAGTGAAAAACGCTATGAAGAACTTAGCGCCTTCATCAGCATTCCAAAGCCTTTAGCTAAGGATTCCGCCGCAATCGCCAGGGTCAATATTCCGACTGAAGTCATTCCGGCTTCCTATGAAAGGGTTCCCGTAGCCATAGACATCAATCAATCCGAAGCAGCTGATTGGGAACAACTAAAAGGGATCGGCCCGGCCTATGCGCGTCGCATTCTAAACTTCAGGGAGAGATTGGGTGGTTTTATTTCCATCGATCAAGTAGCGGAAACCTACCATCTCCCCGACAGTACCTTTCAGCAGATTCGATCATTCTTACATAACTCCCCAATCTTTAGGCCAATTCAGATCAATCATGTAGATGCCAAAACACTACAATCCCACCCTTTCTTAAACTGGAAGGAAGCCAATGCGATTGTTAACTACCGACATCAACATGGTAAATTCAGTCAAGTAAATGACCTACGGGCACTCCATGCGCTTTCTGAAGCGACAATCCTAAAGATCGGTCCGTATCTTAGCTTTGAATAAATAAGTACGACCTATTTCCCCAGAAAATCCAGCAAACATGGCTAGTCACAATGATCTTGGGCAAAAAGGAGAAGAACTCGCCCGCACTTATTTAGAGAATAAAGGGTATCGCATCATCGTCAGGAATTGGCGGCATGGCCGGGCTGAGGTCGACCTCATTGCTGAAATTGATAATACATTAGTTTTTGTAGAGGTTAAAACCCGAAGCAGTACATATTTTGGCCAACCCGATGAGTTTGTAGGACCCAAAAAGGAGCAGCAATTGGCTACAGCAGCCTGCGCTTATATGGACCAGGTTCGCTACCAAGGTGAAATTCGTTTCGATATTATCGCCATCATTATCCCAGTGAAGGCCACGCCAGAAGTGAATCACATTCAGGATGCCTTCTTTCCAGGATTGGGCTGGGCCTAGCGTTACCGTCTATAGCTTGCTATCCCAGAAGGTGTAGGTAGGATGGTCCTCTGCCCCTCCAAGCCCCTCCAGGAGTTCTTCCATCATATTTTTTCTTTTCTCATCATAACGGGCTCTTTCCGTAGTAATCCAATTCTTAACCGCAGTCTCTGACTGTTTGACCTGACTGAGTTTCATGACATTGTCGATATGAAATAGCGCATCGTACCAGTTTTTCAAACCCGTAAGCTCCGATAGCAGTACAAATTGGCAAACGCTCTTCTTTTCTGGATCCGAAACTGCTCTTACTTGATCAAGATCTGCAAAAGCCTTGAGTAAAGACCTTGCATCGGCTGCTTCGCTATGGATAGAAGCCGCATACATACTTCGGAAATTTTCAAATAGGTCCATGGCCTCCGGCTTTGTTAGGTCACTGGCAGTATTGGTTGCCGCCTTTAGGTTCTCGATCATTTGGTGGGTACTATCATACACTATATCCAGTGTGATCAAACTAGATACTGATTGTGACAGCACCTCATCTCTGGGGCTATTCTCTTCCTGGGTTCTAAACAGGGCCTTAGCCTCAGCAGCAGCAGATTCGGCTTCCTCGTAACGCTTCAGTTTCCAGGCTACGAGAGCCTTAACCGTCAAAGCATTTCCCAACACATCGCTCTCCTGCAAAGCTCCTTTCTTTTTCAAAGCTTTGTCCAGTTTTTCCAATGCATTGGCATATAATTCCGTATAACTCAGATTGCTCACTGTTCCTTCTCCCTTAGCGTCTAAGACTTGACTCAAACTAGGGATAACCTCAGCTGGTGCATTTTCAAAACGCGCCGCCAGCACATCTTTCATTTCCTTCTCAGCGCCACTGCTAAAATCTGCACTTGCCCCTTTATACAGTTGAATAGCTGGGAAACAGGCAGGTAACAACAGTATGGCTAAAAGGCCAATTAGCGTGGAATACGTATAGGATTTCATAGATTTTTTGGTTTAGCGTGGTTAAAATTGAGGCTTGAAGCCCGATGTGATTAAGTATCCTCCAAGGCAAGAGCCACTTCCAATTCGGCAAGACTAAAGGCCAAATTTTGATTCAATTTATCAATGGCACTCTGGATGGCCTGTAAAGCTTTATCAACTTCCTCCTGCTGAGCAGGAACTTGCGACAAACGAAGCAAAAACAGATCAATAACTGCCGTTATTATTTCACCTTGAGTTAGTGTCCAAGTACCTGACGATTGATTATTTTTATCATATAGCTTGATAAACAATCCTTCAAGCGCATAGCTTAGCACCAATTGCTTCCGAGATCCATCTTGCTGGATAACATTGACCAACAACTGTTTTGCGGAAGGAGACGGCTTGCAGACTGGCTTGAATCAATCTTCGAATCGTTTCGTAGGTCAGTCCATGATCCTTTGGAATCACTTCTAGCGCTTCGAAGATAATGCGCAACAATAACTGTATCCATTTATCTCGACTTATCCATTGAGGATTATTGCTTACGGCTTCCAATACCATTTCTACGATTTCCCCCATCTGTTCAATAGAAAGACTTGGCTTCCACTTGCCGCGTTTGGGTTTTGCCGTAATAATGCGCAGGCATTCTTCCAAAGCTATTGCCAGAATATACCTTGGCCCAGTAGGCTTGAGATTGGTAATTAGTTCCACATGATCTGCGCTATACAGCAGTACCAAGCGCATCATCTCGGGGAATAAGTCAGGGAGATCTACTCTAGAAGCTTGCAAGGCGCCGGCAGTATCCCGGATTATTTTCTGGAAAACAACATCCTTAGTGATCAACTCCGGATAAGCTTCAATGACCTGTAGGGCAGCTTCCACTAGATCGTCCATGCGATTTTCATCCCAAGAAGATCGTTTAGCTAACCGTTCATCCTCAAATAAGATCAAATACAACAATAGGAGAATGGTCTTATTCGGATGTTCTGCCATCAAAGTTTCTAAGACGTAGTAGATCAAATCCTCTAGGAGGGCGAGATGATCTTCTGCTCCATGATCTGCTGAAAAAACATAAACCAGGATCAAATCCAGTACTTTATCCAGTAGCACGAGCTTGTCTTCCGTTCTTCCCCATTTAATCTCATCCAAGACCGATGGGTGTAAGGCAGTCGCCCGCAACACTATTGGTAACAACCAGGCCAGGGTGCGCTCCTTCAAGCGCTGATCTTTAGGAATTCTTGCTAAGGCTTCAAAGGTAACCTTCAACACTCCTTCATAAATGCTGCCCCCTCGAACCTTGGTTAGCAAGGCAGCGGGATACTCGACCAGCAAATCCAAGATATCTTCTACAATTTCCAGCAATTCATCGGCAGTCAATGATAGAGGTGGCTCTCCATTGGTTTCAACCGCCGCAACAGCCTCCATGAGCATCCTTAGAGCCTCTACCAGCAAATATTTAGTTTCACCAGCCTCGCTCGGAATCAATAGTTGAAGATTCTGTGCGGTGTTGGAGAGAATAAGGCGAGCAAGCTCTGGCAGCAGTCCGGCCTGTTTCCAGGCCTTATTTTGTAGGGCTCCGCTGATACCAACAATAATGTTTTTCAGAGGTACTTCCTGAGTGACCAGGTCTGGGTATTCGGTCAGTACCTGCAAGCCTGCCTCGATCAGTTCATCAGCCAAGGTTGCGTCAAAGCCATCGCTATAATCTACATCAGGATCTTCAAATAAGATTAAATCAATGAGAATCAAGCCTTTGCTATCTGGGTGATAAGCTAGTATTACGTCCAGAACATAATCTAAGAGATCCATCAAAAGCGCCAAGCGCGTTCCCCCAGAAGTAGATGAAGATTTAAATACGAAAGTAAAAATGAGTCGTAAAGCCTTCCTCAGTACCGTTTCTGTGTCTACTATATTCCCCCACTTTATCGCCGTCAATACCTTAGGGCTAGATGCTGCCGTGAACAAGCAAAGTTTAATAATGGCTTCCAAACTTGCGGGATCCAATCGCTCTGATTTGGGTATCTCCTGCAAGGCCACAAAGACCTCTTGCAGCACCTTTTGCAGCAAGGAAGTTTGCCCAGCTTCAGCCAACAACCACTCCGGATGCATCACCAAATGATCAAAGACCTCCTCAATGATTAGCATAGCCTGTCTCCAACTGATCTCGGGTTGCCACTTATTGGGATCATTGGAACTGGAAAGTCGGATCAAAAGCTCTTCGAGCGCTAGTAATAATAGATAGTTCGGTTTGCCTGCATCCGTTGGCACGATCAGGAAGAGGTTACGTCCAGTGTAATCCAAGACCAAACGCAGCAGGTCCGGTAGTACTCCTTTTTTCCGAAACGAAGACGCCTCCAGAGCACCAGCAATGCCACTAATAATTTCCTGTAGAGAAACTTTACCTGTCAATAGGTCAGGATGGCTTTCCAACACATCTAATGCCGCATCAATCAGTGCATCGGCTAGTTCCGTATTAAAGCCACCACCATACTGAACATTAGGATCTTTAAAGAGAATGAGGTCAATGAGGGCCAGGCATCGCTCGTCCGGATATTCCCGAATCAGTACCTCTAACACATATTCTAATAGGTCAACTAGCAGTTCCACCCGCTGCCCAGCTGCTACCTTATTCTTATCAAATACAAAGGCAAATATTAGATCTAGGGCCTTTTCCAGTATCACCACCTTCTCCGCAGAAGCTCCCCAGGGAACCCTGTCCAAGACAGCTTGACTAGTAGCAATAGTCCGTATATTGAGTTGTATCAGCAGTTCAAGAACATCCAGGTTGAGTCGCTCTCCTTCAGGTATCTTGGACAGGGCATCAAAGCTAACTTCCAGGGCTTTCCTCAACAATTTTTTATCCTCCACTTCGGCTAACACCCATTCTGGATTCAGCACTACTTCATCCAAGATATGATTAGCTATTGCTAAAATGTGGCGTTTGGAGAAGCGGGGCTTCCAAGGCCCAGGCGTTTGGTACTTGCTGATGACCAAAAGGAATTCGCGGATCGCCTCTACCAGCAAATGTCGTGGTCCTTCCGTCGGTTTCCCCATCAAGGTGGATAGATGTCCGGCGGTATGTTCCAAAATCAGTCGAACCAGCTCCGGCAACAGATCAGGACGATCTTGGATACCGGCCTCCGCCATAGCTTTACTTACACCGATCACAATATGCCGGAATCCATCCTTTTTGGCGATCAGTTCTGGATGCATGGCAATTACCTCAAAGGTAGACTTGACCAGTCGATCCAAGGCCTCTAGATTAAATCCGCTTTGTAGATTAATTTTATCTGGATCGTTCAGGATAATATCCATTAGTATGCCTCCCGTTCTCTCGATGATTTCACTCACCCCTTGATTCGTATTAAAGATCAGCCCTGGTGCCTCAAAAACATAATGGCCGGCATTCTTTACCATGCTCCGTATTAGCAGCTGTCCCCATTGCAAAGCTGCTTCACCATCCTGTTGTTTTGAATACTTAAAAACATCTTTAGCGATTCCAGTCGCAGTAGCTTCAATAAAAGCTTGCAGCTTTTCGTCCTTGGTAATTTCATCACTCAATTCTTTAGCTACTTCTGCTGCTGCTATGAATAAACGAGGCACAACTACCTTAGAAAAGTCTCTCAAATCTTCGGCCTCACTGAATTTCACCTGATCCAGGCCTATTAGAAAATGTCGCATCGTCTTTCCAAAAGTGGAATTGACATTCAAAGCCCCTGGTATCTCATTGAAATAATCAATCCCGATTTCAACCAGCGTACCCGCGACCATTTTCAAAGGTGTATTCCGAGGTTCGCTACCATCTTCCCACTGTTTTACTCGAAGAAGGGCGACCAGATCATCTGTATTGACACCATCATGATCAACATCTCGATCTTTCTCAAGTTGAAAGCTTAGTTTTTCATAATAATCAACGTATTCTTCCTGTTCTTCCAAGAGTAGACCATTCTCGAATTTCTGAACTAGAAAATCGAGGCGCTCAATTTGCCCGATAAACTGTTGTCCTCCCTTGAGTTCATCATGGTCTTGGAAGAAGCGGTGGGCACGGTCGGCATTGGGTCGGATATCAAACTTGGGAAGTGGTAGGAAAATAGTTTTGGACTTTGCACTTTTGGCGTAAGCCCTTTGGAGATTTTTACCAAGCTTAATAGCTGAATTGATAGCTAAAATAATAGCTTCGGCAGTTAACGAAATGGCCATTGGTGTTTGTTTGTATTTCTTTTATAGGGATTAAGGGGTAACCCAATAGAAAGGGTAGCCGATAGCTCGATTTCTAAGTGGGTTTATTCTTGCTAAATTAAACGAATAAAAACATAAAGTTCTTATTTCCGCCCTGGCTTTAGTCCTTTTTAATTTAGCCTTGGCCGAAGCTACTAAGTTTCATCCGGATACAAACTACACATTATGCTCAAATATCATTCTTTAGTACTGATCCTTTGCCTGCCCGGTTGCTTAGCTGGTAGCGTCCTAAATGCTTCCATAATGCAGGATTCAGCTTCTAATCGCCTCTTTTTAGATTTCGGTCGTCTTCAAGACTTCCGAAATCTAAAAGCTTCCTCCCTCTCTTTTGGCACGCTTTATGCCCTTTTCTAATATATCCATGCCATCCACCGATTACCACTTCTGTTTTAGTCTGCCACACAACCAGCGTTCCTTAAAGATTCGTTAAAGGTAGGCCTGAGGCGGAATTATTTTGCTTTTCAGAACATATATAGAATAGAGGTGTTTATTAGTCGATAATTGTAGCGATGTAGTGAAAAAACAAGCAATTTATTGACCAATAGAAAACCATAAGCAAAAGCCTATCGAAGCAAAGTCATACTTTTTTTAACCTAAAAAGCTGCCCCATGAAAAAGCATTTTTCAAACCGACTCGAAGCGATAGATTGGATCGCTGAAAAAGCAGAAAATGAAAGCCAATTTGAAGTAATGCGAGAGCAATTGAACTTCAATTATATCTATACTGGACAATACTTTGTGGAGTTTGGTAAAGAGGAAGGCGAGGTAGCTTGGTTAGAAGAGACTGCTTTTTAAATACTT
Organism: Saprospiraceae bacterium; assembly: GCA_965263225.1. Taxonomy (GTDB): domain Bacteria; phylum Bacteroidota; class Bacteroidia; order Chitinophagales; family Saprospiraceae; genus DT-111. The sequence continues at coordinate 146,976 of CBDHHG010000056.1, read as the reverse complement.
ATCCGCTAATCTAATATTATACTTTCCATAGAAAGCTTTTCTAAAGTAATAATTTCTCCTGGCCTTACCTATTGATTCTGAATAATTCTAAATATCTTTAGTTGAGTTATAGCGCTCTCAACCTCTCTAACAATAATTTAATCTGCTTTAGATTAACCTCTTGAGTGTTGGGCCTATCATTGATTTTTTCTCGTGTTTACGTCGCTCTCTAATACAAAAGTTACTATTATGGAAAGTCAAGCTGTCAAAACCAGGAGTCAAATTGCCGCAGAATATGGCATTAGCAGAAAAACACTTTATAACTGGCTGAAAAAGGAAAGAATTAAGCTGAGTGGTAGATTAATTACACCAAAAGAACAGGAAGTTATTTATAGTTACTTTGGTAAACCAAACAAGAAACACAATCCATTAAGCTGACACCCCAGATTTCCACACTTCTACCCATTTTTTCACAACATTAGATTTCTAGTTGCCTTAACTTTGTTAGCAGGAAAGTAGCCCAGTATAAGGTCTTAGCCATTAACTGGATCACACTAGCTTATCACATGATCCAAATGGTATGCCTTGTGCTAAGGGATTGTGCTATTGTCTTCTCTTTAGAAACTTCAGCACCTGGGTTAATAACAACGCGAATTTTAACCTTAAAATCTATTATATGCGCTCAAAGAAAAGGAATCCAAGAGATAGAATTACGATTCTATTCGGTTTATTAACCTGCTTATATTTAAGTTCTTGTCTAAGCAGTGTTAGGGTAGGTTGTGATCCAAGTGTACCTGTCCACGATGTTGATCTATATATGAATCTTTGTACGGATACGGGGCACACATGTGACTGTAGTTCAGAAATAGACTTCCCCAGCAACCCTGGTTTTGGGGACTTCGCTAGTTCAAGTTCACCTAATGACAAGCAATGGTACCTAAAGGTGACCATTGATGGTAGTTGTGATGCCTTCAGTAGTGATCCATATGTTTTGGTGTATGATAGAGTGGGCGGTTTTTCCGATTTAGATTTTCAGGGAAGGACCCTAAGGATTCGAAATATTCCAGCTTTTAATAGCGAATTTGTTAAAATCAAGTTCGAACTTTTCGAGCCTTGTCATCGAGATCGCCAGCTTTGCTGCTCTACGGATTATACAAGGGCTATCTATACAGAAGTCACTACGCTCATACCGTCGTCTCATACTTTTGATCAAATACGATTAGACATTCACAACAAAGAATGCTTACCCTCGTGTATTTAAAATCATTAAACATGAAAAAATCAACCATTTATACATTTTTCATACTCCTTATCGGATTAAACTATTCTTGTTCCAAGGCTGAAGTCGAAGCCACTGACAATCTAGAACTTTCAGGTCTACTAGATTATATAAAACTAGGATCTCTACATGCTAACCGAGCAGGCAATGTCGGCATATTTGATGCCAAAGGATTTGGAGCAGAAGAAACCTTTTCGAGCTTCGAAAGTCTACAAGTCCTAGCGACTTTTTTTGACGATGATAGAACTTTAAAGACCTATGGTTCTCTGCAAGTTGGTGACATGGAATTTCTTCCAAATCAAAATGAGCATTATGCCTCGCGATCCAATGTCGATGAGCAGAATATCAAAAGAGTATTCGGGGAAGAAATAGATATCCAGCTGAATGGAAATGATGGTGCACGTGATGTAATTTTTAGTTCTCAGGTTAAAATGCCAAAGCGAATCTATATCAGATCTCCCAAAAAGACTTCGGAATACCGACAGTCGATCAATCGAAACCTCACGGTCAAATGGAATGCAGACAGTAACAATACGAAGGATGTTTTCATTATGATCGACTTTATTCCTCATGATCCTGACAATAAGGCTTTTTCTAAGAAACCAGCATATAGAAAGGTAATTCAAACAAAAGATGATGGAGCACATACATTGGGGTCTTCTGACTTTGGCAAGATTCCTAAAGGGGCTTTAATTCGTTTGCTGGTGGGCCGTGGAGTCTATACTCAAACTAACAACAACATTATACTTTACGGCATGTCTACTGCAGAAGAATCCTTTATTATCAATTAAAACAGGCTGTTGATTAAGCTGCATACAAGTAAAACATTAGAAATATCGTAAAGAAAAAGCGGGGCAGAGAGCCTATTGTATATTTGATGAATACTTTTGGAGGGAAAAAGTGTCATTTTTTGCTGAGATGCGGTGCTTCCCCAGGCCATATCTGGAAGATACGGTCAAGGAAAGCAAAAAAGTATCAGCAAAAAAGAGGCGATCTTCCACCTAAAGGGTGCTCGTCAAACACAGACTAAAGACGGTAGGTTCCTTGTCTCGCTTTTTTCCGTCTAATGCAAACCAATACTATCAACAGAAAGTACACCTTCCAAAACAAGAGCTTGCACTCCAATTTTAGGGTAATGGAGGATAAAACCCGAAAAGACCTGGATATATTTGGAAATACTTCTTCTGCCCTTCCCTTCTAGTCGACTCCAGACTTTTGTCCTAATTCTCGCTTTATTATACCGTTTCCTTTAGTTAGCTGTCTTTTCTTTATTATTTTTGTCCTAGCAAGAAATCTATCAGAGCCATAACGACTTTAATCCCAAAGTGATCCCTACTGCTGAAGCACTTAGCACCTAGACTCAGCGTCATAAATCTTTTGAGCAGTTTTGTCAATCTATCTAAATTGAAGGGTCAGCGTATACCCTCTTCAGCAGAACAACTATGTTCAAGCCACTATTAATAGAGATACTTTTAGTAGAAAATGCGGTATGCATCGCAGACCTCTTACTGCGGTAAATACTTCTAGAGCAAAGGTAGATTTCTCCATACATACTATTATAAATTTAAATTAGTTATGAACTTAAGTCGATTACTCACTGTAATTGCGGGGCTACTCTTTGTGAGTACACTGCACGCTCAGGTCACCACGGCTACGCTTACTGGTGTAGTTTTGGATGACAGCGGCACCCCTCTTATTGGTGCTAATGTGGTGGCCATCCACGAACCTTCAGGGACACAGTATGGAACAACGACCCGAGAAGGTGGTCGTTACACGATTCCCAACCTTCGAGTTGGAGGTCCATACACGATTCAATCCAGCTATATAGGCTTTGACGGGCAAAAAGAAGAGAATATCTTCTTAAGTCTAGCTCAGAAATTGAAGCTAGATTTTGGCATGCAGTCTGGGGCTGTCGATTTGACGGGCGTAGACGTTATCGCTAAATCCGATCCTATACTCAACAGTGAAAGAACAGGTGCTGAGACCAACATTGGTTCCCAGCAGATTACTCGTCTTCCTACTATTTCTCGATCCGCTTCTGATTACACTCGCTTAACGCCCTCTGCCAGCGGCAACTCTTTCGGAGGTAGAAATGATCAGTTCAACAACTTTAGCTTGGATGGATCTATTTTCAATAACCCCTTTGGTCTGGATGCGGCTACGCCAGGTGGGCAAACCAATGCGCAGCCTATTTCTCTGGACGCAATTGATCAAATTCAAGTTTCTTTGGCACCCTATGATGTAACCCAAGCTGGATTTACAGGTGCAGCAGTGAATGCGGTTACTAAATCTGGTACCAATGAATTTACGGGCACCGTTTTCGGTTTCTACCGAAATCAAGGTTTGACAGGTTCTCGAGTAAGTGGAAACAAGATCTTCGTTCCAGATTTGGCGCAGTTCCAAACAGGGTTTAGCTTAGGTGGGCCAATTATAAAGGATAAACTATTCTTTTTCGTTAATGCGGAAATAGAAAGAAGAGAGGACCTTGGATCTAACTTCATCGCTGCTGCCGCTGGACGCAGTGGAGAGCAGGTATCCCGGGTAGAAGTTGCTGATCTAGAAGCTGTTTCCAATGCACTTCGCAATCAGTTTGGTTATGAAACGGGAGCCTACGAAGGCTATATCCACGACACGGATAATCAAAAGGGTATCTTCAAGCTAGACTGGAATGTAAACAAGAACCACACCGTTACCGCTACTTACAACTTCTTGGATGCCTTGAAACACAATAATGCACACCCTTCTGCACTAGGACGTCGAGGCCCCGATGCTACAACGCTACAGTTTAGAAATTCGGGCTATCAGATTAACAACAAGTTGCAATCAGGTATAATTGAAGTAAAATCTATCTTCGGCAACCAAGCTTCGAACAAGTTCCAAGCTGGATTCACCTCCTTCCGTGACTCACGTGATCCATTCTCTGAACCGATTCCTGTAATCAATATCAATCGGGATGGTATCCGCTATATCGTAGCTGGACATGAGCCATTTTCCATCCACAACCGATTGGATCAGGATGTTTTTCAGATCACAAACAATTTCAATATCTACGCTGGCAGTCATACGATTACCATTGGTTCCAGCCTTGAGCGCTTCAATTTCAACAACTCCTTCAACCTAGGGGTATATGATCCTTTCACCTACGGTGGTGGTTCTTTTGGACCTGGTTTCCCAAGCGTACAGGCATTTGTAGATAGTGTTTCTACAGGTGGATTTGACGATGAGTTTGCCTTCGCTGAAGGTGTATTCAAAGCCAATGGTGGTGACGATGGAGTAGAAGGAGAAGGTTGGGCACTAGCTGAGACCAACTTAGGTCAATGGGCGTTCTACTTGCAAGATGAATGGGCCGTATCTGACAACTTCAATCTAACTTATGGCTTGCGTTTTGATGTGCCGTTGTACTTTGATACAGAAACCAAGATCCAAGAAGTTATTGATCGCAACTGCTGTCACGTTCCTGGTTTAACCTGGAGTGATGAGGATGGCAATGATATTGTTTTTGATCATACTCAACTACCCGATCAGAAAGTACTGATTTCTCCTCGGGTTGGTTTCAACTGGGATGTAAAAGGAGATAACTCGCAGCGACTTCGTGGTGGATCAGGTCTATTCACTGGTCGTTTCCCATTCGTATGGATTGGCAACCACGTGGCTAACCCCAATATCTTCTTCTACAATGTTACTCGCCCGGACTTCCAGTTCCCACAGGTATGGAGAACGAACTTGGGATATGACCAAAGCTTCAAAGGTGGATGGACGCTTTCAGCGGACTTCATTTACACCGAAGATGTGAATGCCATGATGGTCCGCAACTACGGTTTGCGTCCCCCAACAGCTAGGCTACAGGGTGTCGATAATCGCCTGATCTACGGACCTAATGATAGAGTCGAGAACGGTAATAACGCCTATGTATTTACTAATACAAACGTAGGTCGTTCTACCAATATTAGTCTTCAACTGCAACGCCAGTGGTCGAATGGCCTTTTCACCAGCATTGGCTATAACTTCCTGGATGCACAAGATGCGAGTTCTATTGAAGCGGAGATTTCTAGTGATGCGTATGACAGAAACCCAGCAATTGGTCACGTTAACGAGGCTGTATTAGCTCCTTCCCTATACGGAAATCGTCATAGAGTAATCGGTTCGGCACATAAGCAGTGGGTGTACGGACCTTGGGCTACCACTTTTGGTTTGGTATTCGAATATGCGCAAGGAAACCGTTTCTCCTATACTTATTCTGGAGACATCAATGGCGACGGATCTGGCCTGAATGACTTGCTGTACATCCCTACTGTGGGAGAAGTTGGTCAAATGCAGTTTTCTGGAGACGCAGCACAACAGTCTGCACAAAGAACGGCATTTGAAGCATTCATTCAGCAAGATGACTATTTGAGTGAGAATCGAGGCAGCTATGTAGAGAAGTATGGCATCCTAAGCCCATGGTTCTCCACTTGGGATCTCCGATTATTGCAGGATTATAGCTTTGCTTCCGGCGATAAAACACAGACTATCCAATTCAGTATTGACATCTTGAATTTTGGCAACTTGATTAGCAGCAATTGGGGTGTTCGTCAGTTTGTAACCAACACCCAACCTGTCGGTGTAAGTGTGGCTGATGGCGTTCCTACTTATAGCTTTGACACAAGTTTACAAAGCTCATTTGTAGATGATTTCAGCTTGCTATCTCGCTGGCAGTTGCAATTTGGTCTACGATATATCTTCTAGACTCATTGAAATAGACTGAACTTTTTTCCAGGCGTAGAGTTGATATTTTGTATCTGCTCTACGCCTTTATTTTTGGTCCTCTTCTAATCACCTAAATGTTTAGTCTATGCGTTCCTTCCTAGTCATCTTCTTTCTTTTTTCCTCTTATTCCACAGGCATGACACAATCATCCCTTAGGCAGCACCAATGGGAAGATCGAGTTATACTCATCTTTGCCGAAAGTGCAGCACATCCCCGCTATCAAGAGCAGCAAAAGCTACTACAATCCAACGAAGAAGGGCTTACAGATCGGGATCTCGTAGTTTATCGGCTGTTCAAGCAAAAAGCGATTAACCCTGGCGGAGAAATAATGAAAATGAAATGGGCTGATGAACTTAAAAGGGAATTTAATCGGAGCAGAAAATCCTTCTTTTTCGTATTGCTCGGGAAGGATGGAGGTGTGAAGTTACGTAGTGATCAGGTAGTAGAAATGAAGCAACTCTTTGAACTGATCGATAGCATGCCGATGAGAAGGGCGGAAATGCGTAGGAAGGAACAATAATGAAAGGAAAAAGGAAACCAGAAAGCTTCCTTTCTCCCTTTCGCACTAAACTTTAGCCACTATTAAGCTCTTATGCTCGTTTGGATTTTTTCTTTAGTTTGGCAATTTTCGCCGTCTTCTTACTGTTAGCCTTCTTAGCAACTTTAGCTTTAGCCTTCGCTTTGCTCTTCTTTGCTGCTGCTTTGGCCTCTTTTTTCTTGGCTTTCTTTAACTCACTTTTAAGTCCAGAAACTTTCTTCTGCATCTTCTTGATGCTCTTTTTCAATTTCGCTGATCTGCTCATAAAGACGAGAGATTAATGTTTAATTAATAATAAGTTTACACAAAATTAACATTTAGTAAATAAAAAATCCGGATTCCAATGTTAAGTTTTCAGTTTTAGGGTAAAATTTAACATTGGACACGGTTTGATTTACTTAGACGAGGCACAAAACACCCTAATAAACTATTGATTTTCAATTTATTACAAGCCAAACTAAATAATTAGGGGGCTAAGTCCTACATTCTACTGCCAAAACCAACACCTGAATTCCCAAAACCAGGATACCAGAAAATCGCGGCTTCCCGCTGTTTAGTAGGATAAAGCAAAGAGGAGTAAATTTGATCAAACCTCCACCCCTTCCCTCTTAAGCAATAGTTGCGTTTCAATAATGTCCTCCAAGAAAGGCCTGCATTTACGGAAGTTAAGATGATGCAAGATGAGGAAGGAAATATCATGTATTAAAAGGTAAGCTCCTTGCAGCAAGACTGCATAACCAAACCCCAACCACAAGCCTTTGGGCCCCGATCCCGTCCAAGTAGTCAGATACAAACCAATGATACAATAAGTGATATCTAAGCCGATATTTAGGGCCAGCATCTTTTCCACATGCTGTTGAATCTGAAATCGACGGTACACATTCCCCATTCTAAATCGACGATGGTAGATATGATTGTAAAGGGTAAACACAATCCATAGGTTGATCATTGCCCAACTTATATTCATCAGTGCAAAGTACTGCCACAACTCGCTACTCAAAAACAACATTGGCAATCCGATCAGCAAGTGCAAAAAACACCACCAAGCTAATACCGCTAAATGCTTGTTCAGTATCAATACAAAACGTGCATCAAAATCCCGGACCTCATCCACCATTTCTTCTATCGGTAGGTCTTTCAAGAGCTGAACCCAAAAGAAGCGTAAGGGCACAATCTTCATGGCTATTTTTACCTCCAATGTGCAGATGCTTCTGCATTGCAGCAATGATTTTCCTCAATGGTTCCGGCTATTTCCTAGGTGTCTTCGCAAAATCTTGTGGTCCCCTGGTATAAATAACATCAATCCATTGGTTTAGAGAAGAAGGGATTAGAATAGTAATAAACCAATACGTCTACATATGTTATCATCCAGTATGGTAAGGGCTTTATACAATTCTCACATTTGTTACTAATGAAATTAAATACTAGGGCTTGCACCTACCCGCAAAGCTTGCAAAATCATGACAATGACGGGCTTGATCCGAATCGCTTTTCTTTGTAAATTATAACTCAATGAAGTCAGCTACAGACCTGATATTCAATGGCTAAAGCAGTTTCCAGGAGCAAGGTTTTCATCCACAAAAACTCCACCATATGCGCCTCTTTCAAATTCTAATGTACATGCTAGCCCTAACGATCGGGGGCTGCCTAGCTTTCCAACACAATATTCAGTTTCCCCATCAGTCACCGAGGCAACTGAAGTATATTGAAAAAGAACCATCGGCATCTTCCGATCTATATTTTTGTGGGGTTGTTGACCAAAGTTCCAATCCAGCGCTCAACCAAGTTGGTAAGACCCTCTTCAAGCGCAACTGCGCAACTTGTCACAATAGAAACATGAAGGATGATCTTACTGGTCCTGCCTTAGCCGGTGTCGAAATGAGATGGAAAGACTATCCCAAAGAAGATCTCTATGAATGGATCCGCAACGCTCCGCGATTAATAGAGCAAGGACACCCAAGGGCTGTAAGCCTGTATGAGGAATGGAATAAAGTAGTTATGAGTCCATTTGACGGGCTTACTGATGAGGATATAGAAGCCATATTGTTTTATATTGAGGAAATGTCCAGTTAAAACCGTTCCGACATGCTTCCGCCCCGACTCCTTTCCCTAACAAAGCCTCTGAAGTATAGATTTTACTTTGTTACACTACTTTGGATAGGCTCTATTTGGAGTAGTTCTATAGCATATACCCAAAGCTATTTCCACATCAAGGGACAGTTAGTCGACCAAAAGGACAATACTCCTCTCGCCTTTGCGCACCTTAGCCTAGTAAATGGAAGATTAGGAACAACTAGCAATGAAGACGGCTACTTTATACTGCAACTTCCGAGTCACTTAGCATTTGACTCCCTAAAGGTGAGCTACATTGGCTATCAATCAAAAATCATCGCCATCATTGAGTTGGATCGGGAGGAAGCAGTCATTCGGCTTAAGCGAGGGGGGATCGACTTGGAAGAAATTGTGGTTCGTCCCAAGTTCGTAGATCCAATACTGCTGGTCAAAAGTATGCTGCGTCAGCTAAAGCGGAACTATCCACAAAAAGGCAAAAACACTACCGGTTTCTTTCGGGAGCTTATCTATCTGAACACCTCTCCCCCTACCGAAATGCTGTATGCGGAAGGGGTATTGGAATTTTACAAGACGGGCTATAAAAAAAGAGTGCGTCCTCGCGATGCAGTTCGAATTGTAAAAGGAGTGCGGAAGCCTCTTTTTTACGGTTATAAACACCAGCAAGACACGCTTTCTTTACCCGCTATATCACAAGGTTCGCATTTAGGTATCCTGGTTGATATTGTCAAAACACTACCAGATTTCTTACAACATGACTTTTGGCAACGTTACCAATTCCAACACCAAGGCTACACCAACCTTGATACCTTTAGTCTGCACATCGTCAAATTCAAACCTTTTCAGGAAAAAAGAGAGGGACTTTTTGAAGGGAAACTCTATATAGATGCAAACAGTATGGCACTGGTGAAAGCCATTTTCATCCCAACGCGCAAAGCCATAGAACGATACAATCGGGTTCATACGGATAGGCAGCGACTTCCCATTAAGCTTAATAGTCGAGTACTAGAAGTCAACTATAGTCACTCCCAAGGAACTTGGTATTTACATTCCGGGCATGTATTGAACCAATATGTTGATATCAGGACCAATATCCCTTTCACCAATAAGATGGACATGATCATTACCGCCATTCAAGCGGGTAGAGGAAAGCCCATTCCCGTTGATCAAAGTGTGCATAAGGAAAGTGTCTTTGCTGTTCTGGTGGACACACCCTCAGCCGATTTTTGGGAAGTTTATAATGTATTAGCTCCGCTGTCAGATAAACTGGTCAGTCCTATGTTGAATTCGGCCAAGCGCCAAGCCGAAGGGCATTTGCGCAAAAAAAGTCATTAGGAAAATGCATCAGGACGGTCGGTAGCTAGTTTTCGGGGGAATTTAGCCCCTAGTGTGAGAAATTAATTTGGGCGTCCCTGAAAATGCCATAAGAATCAGCCTTTCGGAATAATATTCTGGGAGGCTGATTTTGATTTTAAGGTGATGGAAGGGTAAGGAGATGGTATTGCGGTGATGTTGGGACCTTAGGTTAGCAAAAGCTTGATTTTGAGCATAGCTCCGCCCTTCTTTTGGTGTACAATTGAGGCCAAAATGTAGGTTATGCCGCTACAGGAGGTGCCTTTTGATTAGCTAATCGCTTGGCGATTTTAGAGGCTGAAGCAGTCCAGATACCGAAGCTGATCCAAAGGGTTTCGGTAGGAGCAGTACGAGCTGGTATTTTCAGAAGGCCATAATGGAGTTTTTCATTTCCAAAAGCTCCTTCCATTAGACAAGCTCTAGCTTTGGACAGTATACCTCGCATGTGATCTGCCGCAGTAGGTTGCTTGGGCTTTCTTCCCTTTCGAACGAAACTAGTAGCGATGCCATTAATGGTGCAGAACTTGCGATTAGCATTATTGGCATAGATCTGATCAGCTCCTAACTGACGACAAGTTGAGAAGTATTGTTGAGCTAATTCCACTGTATTTTGTAATCGGATGCCTTCATGGAAAGCTTCAAAAGATAGATGTTCAATGAAGCTGATACCATCCACCTGGAAGCAATGTACTTTAGCACCAAACTCAGTTCGTTTGGTTTCCTTGCCTCTAATAATGGGACGGATATAGGGTTTAGATAGACTCACAATACGTCCTTTAATCTTAGTCTCTGGATCATCGAAGCGAGCTTGTTGCTGTTGGTAGACCAAGCGTACTGTTTGTAGTCGCTCATAAGTACGTTGCTTGAGTATGGCGCCATGTCTAAAGACCAACTCATCCCATTGTTTTAGGCCCTTAGCTAACAGATAGAGTAAACTACGCCTTCGCTTTTTCTCCAGCTTATGTGTTTTACGTCTTCGCTTCTGAAAATTGATAAAGGCTTGGTATTGCTGCTTTTGCTTGCGACGCGGTTTACCAATAGATAAGCGCTGGCAATGTTGGTCAATCAAGTCCCAGATCCACTCACAACACTCCCACAACAGTTTTACATCCGTTGGATAACGCAGATGACTCTCATAACAGGTCGCATCCATCAAAACCGCCTGTGTATTTTGCATATGGGGCTGCCAATGCTGGGCTAGTATGGCTTGAAATTGAGCATAGTCTATATGCCGAGCTAAGTATCGACGCCAACGACCTACCAAATCTTGATCCCTAATCCACTCTCCTGGCCCCAATCGAATACCACAGAAATACTGCAATACCCAATCTGAATTCAAGCGATCGACCAACTTGGCATCGCTCAGATTTAAGTAAGCCTTCAGTACTTGTAAAGCGATACCTCCCGCAATACTCAATCGAGCCTGACGACCTAAGCCAGAGCCTTGAGGAAATAAGCCTGCTAATTCTTTAAAGGGAAAAGATTGATAGAGTTGGCCTAAGGGAGTACTGAGAAATTTACTCCAGCGCAAATCGCGTCCAAGTCGGTCCGCAAAAAGTTGATTTTCCAAATCTAATTTGGGTACTTTGAGTTAACGAAAATTTTGTCTTCCCCGAATTTAGCCTTTTTAGGCTATTTTCGGGGAATTTTATACCCAAATCTAAAGGCCAACTACTTCGTAGTCAGCCTTGTAAATATTTTCAGGGACGCCCTAATTTTTCGATATAAAACTACTATGTATGCGCCTCTACTTCGTTCGAGTTTTTCCCATGCTATTAGCGATAGGCATTATCTATCATCTACAATTGATTGATCGTATCGAGGAGGTTCCCTATACGGAAATCCAATGGCGAAAAGACCTACAAAACAAAGATACGCTCCTTCAACAGGGAGAAGCGCTATTCCAGCAATACTGCTCTTCTTGTCATCCCTACAAGGTCCAGCATGTAATGCCTGCCTCCGATCTCAAAGGGGTCAGGGATCGTTGGGGTGCCTACCCTCCGCAAGACTTAGTCCGTTTTATCAAATATCCTGATAGTCTTCGCAAAGAACTTCATCCTAGGGCTTTGGAAATTACGAGCAAGGCATACCCCAAAGTGGGCTTCCCCAACCTGAGCGATACCGAAGTAGAAAATATCATTCTCTTTCTCGACCAGCAGGAATGAGTGGGCCAGAATTTCCAAGATCAATCGCCAAGCAGTCAAGATCAGCTCAACATTGGGATGGCTAATGACGACTGATCCTGATTCCTTTACAAATGACCTGGAAATGAAGCTGTATTGCATCACAAGATACTTGTGGCGCAAAATAATTGGGCACCACTCATCATCTGATGGAAAGAACATTTTTAGCCTCAGAAAAGAAATCTTATTTTGGAAAGAAAAACATGTTCTTGCTTTCCTCCCACTGGCTGTTAGAATTAGGTGGTAAACTCCACCCGCTTTTGGTTCACTTCCCCATTGGTCTTTTGGTGGGTGCATGGTTATTGGAAAGCTGGAAATGGTGGAAAAAAGGATCGAATGATTATCGCCAAATGATTTATCTCGGGGCATTTTTTGCCGGCTGCTCTGTGATTGCGGGAGCCTTGTTAAAAGCATCTGAAGACTACGGTGGAGAAACGATCCGATGGCATGAGATTAGCGGTTATTTGACGGCAGGCTTGGCGCTAATCACGGCACTTTATTATCGGTATCAAGCCGAACAATACCCTGGAAGAGCCTACTTACTGTTAAGTGTAAATTGCCTAAGTCTCACCTTTGCTGGGCATTGGGGCGCTAGCCTCACCCATGGGAATGATTATTTATCCTCCATTTGGTCTTCGTCTTCTACGAAAGACAAAGTGGAGCTTGCGCATTGGCAAGCCCTCTCTTCAGTGGATTCCTTCCCCCAGGATCAATTGAATCGATTAAACCTGGAAGTTCAGGCACTCTTTGCTCATCGCTGTTACCAATGCCATAGTGAAGCTAAACGGAAGGGAGGCTTAGCTTTAGATCATAAAGAAGGTGTATTTGCAGGAGGAGACGGAGGGGCCATATTCGTAGCTGGCGCCCCAGAAGAAAGTGAAATCATCCGACGATTGCGGCTTCCGAGGTCTGATGCAGAAGCGATGCCACCCAAGGGTAAAGTTTTAGCTGATGCAGAAATTGACTTAATTTCCCTTTGGATAAAGCAAGGCGCTCATTGGGCGGACACTTCCTTGAAAGTGTTCCGAGAGGCGCCACTAGCTCTCACGCGCCCCGAACTCCCCAGCACACCTGCTAAGTTCGCGCATCCTATCGATAAATTTGTACATGCCTACTTCCAGGAACAGGGCATAGAATGGCCCCGTTTAATCAACGATCGCCAGTTTATTCGCAGAGCGTATTTGGACATTACAGGATTGTTACCAAAGCCAGCAGAAATAATCCAGTTTGAAGAAAACCCCGCCGCAAATAAACGTCAACAATTGGTGGCGGATTTATTATCGGATAAAGAAAATTACACCCTGCACTGGCTAAGTTTTTGGAATGATCTCTTGCGCAACGATTATTCTGGTACCGGCTTCATTACGGGAGGAAGAGAGCAAATCACAGATTGGCTATATCACTCCCTAATTCAGGATAAACCCTATGATCAGATGGCTAAGGAATTAATCAATCCATCAGAAAAGTCAGAAGGCTTTATCAAGGGTATACAATGGCGAGGAGTCGTCAATGCCAGCCAACGCACAGAACTACAAGCCGCCCAAAACATCTCTCAGTCCCTCCTGGGGATCAACCTCAAGTGTGCCTCCTGCCACAATAGCTTTATCAACAATTTAACGCTGGAACAGGCCTATGGCTTTGCCAATATATTTGCAACAGAACCATTAGAGATTCACCGATGCGATAAACCCATTGGCCAGTTTACCCCTCCCAACTTTCTGTACCCAAGTTTAGGAGAGGTAGTGGGCGATAGTTTAAAAGAACGCCTAGCTGCCCTGGCTGAGGTAATCGTCCAACCCGCCAATGGTCGACTCTATCGCAACATTGTCAATCGGTTCTGGCAGCAGTTATTTGGACGGGGCATCATCACGCCGGTAGATGAATTGGATAACCTCCCCTGGAGCCAGGACCTACTCGATTGGATGACAGCAGAATTCATTCAGAATGACTACAGCCTAGCCCAGCTACTGGCAGAGATCATGAGTTCTCAGACCTATCAGCTACCAGCCGTCAACTACCCATCCCCGGCCTTTATAGCTTCCGAAAAATTCGTCTTCAAAGGCCCTACCGTTAAACGACTAAGTGCTGAGCAATTTGTTGATGCTTTTGCCCAGGTCGTGCAGCCACTATATCATAGCCGATCTTATGATCCGGACAGTCTAAATATGGATTGCGAATGGATTTGGCACGAAGAGATAGAAGTACAACGGAGGGTATTACCTAAGCCTGGCAAACGCCGTTTTAGAAAGGCTTTTTCCTTGCCACTGGGGCAACAGGTGCTCCGTAACAAACTCCTCATAACGGCAGATGATGCCTTTGCCTTATTCCTCAATGGTCAGCGTATCCTAGCAGGAAAAGGCTGGCAACAAGTGCAGCAATTGGACCTTCCGTTGGATCTTCTCCGAGCTAATAATCAAATCGCTATAGAAGCTGAAAATGAAGGCGTCATTGCCAACCCAGCAGGCCTGCTATTTTCCTTGCGGTTAGAATTGGAATCCGGAGATACACTCTTTGTACATTCGGACCGCAGTTGGAAGACGACCAAAGATACTTCCGATCTTAATTGGATGGCTTTGGATTATGATGATTCTAGTTGGGAAAAGGCATGGCGAGCAGGCCGATTTGAGAAGAGCTTCTGGGGAGTATTGCCTGCCTTTGACTTCGGATCTTCCGATACTTCTCGGTTCGTCCGAGCATCATTAGTCCGGCAAGACGACTTCATGAAGACGCTGGGGCGCCCAGTGCGTGAGAATGTGACCTCCCAGAGAAGTACCACCTCTACCTTGCTCCAGTCTCTCCTACTGACCAATAGTGCCCTTTTCCATGATAAAATCCAAGAAGCAGCCAAGGTATGGCTGTCTAGCCGCCAATCCCCCATTGAAGCTGCCGAAGATCTATATGTGCAAGCCTTGGGAAGGCAGCCCAATAAGAAAGAAAAACGCATTTTACGAAAACAACTTAAATCAAGCGATCCGGAGGAATTCCTGGAGGATGTCATTTGGTCGATCGTATTGCTTCCTGAATTTCAATTGATCTAATCCCCTCTTATGTTACACGAAACCGAAACGCGAAGAACCTTCTTAAGAAAAATGCAGCAGGCCAGTCTGGCTGCCATGGCAGTGAGCCTGCCCAGCACTTCCTTCCTTTCAAGTTGTAGCACCACTAAATCGTCAAACGCAACGGCTGATAGTGTTATTCTACTCTGGATGGCTGGGGGGATGTGTCATACCGAGACCTTTGATCCTAAAACCTACACTCCTTATGAGAAGGGTATGGAAAGTAAAGCCGTAGTAAGTACTTTCCCGGCTAGCCCCACTGTGCTGGACGGCATCCATTTCTCGGAGGGTCTAGAAGGCATTGGTAGCGTCATGGACCGTGGCACCTTGATTCGCTCCTACCGAGCGGCAGATTTAGGTCACATTCTGCATACTCGCCATCAATATCATTGGCATACTTGCTATGAACCGCCTCAATCTGTACAACCGCCACACATTGGCGCCTGGATCGCCAAGGAGCTAGGACCGGTGAATCCCGTCATCCCACCTTTCATTGATATTGGCCAACGATTTACGGTTGGTGAGGGAGAAGAATTGAAAGCATTTCATTCGGCAGGCTTTCTTGGGTCCGCCTTTGGCCCTTTTTTCATTCCGGACCCCGCTTATGGACTAGAAAGTGTTCGTCCTCCTAAGGGCATGGACCTAAAGCGATTCGAAAGTCGGAACAAGCTGTACCGTGATTTGGTCAAGAGTAATGCCTTTGGTGAATATGGGAGTAGTTATCAACAGGAGTCTTATCTGAGGTCTATGGAGCAAGCCTATCAATTGCTAAAGTCCCCAGAGGCACAGGCCTTCGATCTCTCCCTGGAACCTAAGGAGGTCTACGATCGGTATAATACTGGTCGCTTTGGATTGGGCTGCCTGCTAGCCAGGAGGTTGGTGGAAAATGGTGCCCGATTCATCAGCGTTACGACAGAGTATGAACCCTTCTTAGGTTGGGATACGCATGAGAATGGGCATACCCGCCTGCGCAGCATGAAGGCTCAAATTGATCGCCCGATTCAACAGTTGATTCTAGACTTAGAAGAACGAGGATTACTAGACCGCACCTTAGTGGTACTGGCAAGTGAGTTTAGCAGAGACATGCTGATGGAAGGACGGCCAGGGGCAAATGTGAAGGATCAAGTAAATGTACCAGATCAAGTCGAATCACTGAAACACTACGGCATGCATCGACATTTCACAGATGGATGCTCCATGCTTATGTGGGGAGGCGGGGTCAGACAGGGAGTAGTCATTGGAGAAACCGCGGCGGAAAGGCCATTTAAAGCCATCACGGAACCCATTGTAATCGATCAAGTTCATCAAAGCATGTACCATGCCCTGGGTATCCCTCCTGAAACCCATTACAACATAGAACAACGCCCGTTTTATACTACCCCCGATGGAACAGGAACGGTCATCGCGGATCTTTTTACCCAAAGTATATGAGACAAACTCAAATCGCACTGCTCTCCATGCTTGGCCTCTTAGCAGGCTGTGCTCAGCAGATCAGTCCTTCTACAGATTCTGCCAAAGACTCAGCTATTCAATTTGAAAAACACCAGATAACAGCACAGTTTCTTGCTGAAGGCGTAGCCCTTGGTGATGTGGACCAAGATGGTGATCTAGATATCCTGACAGGTTTTCATTGGTTTGAGGCTCCGAACTGGGAGCGGCACGACATCCAAACACCAGTAGAATTCGACTATGCTACCGCCTACAGTTCGACTTTCCTCAACTTTGCAATGGATGTGAATGAGGATGGTCGAGTGGACCTCATCCGAATAGACACGCCAGGCGAAGGGGTATACTGGTATGAAAACCCAGGTATAAATAGTACTTATTGGACGGAGCACCTTATCGATAGCAGTGCCTGCAATGAGTCTCCTATGCATGTGGATATTGATCAAGATGGGCGCAAAGACCTCGTTTTCGCTCATGAGGAGGAAGGAGTACTCTACTGCTTGCGAGCGCCTAAAAAAGGCTTGCGAGCAGATTGGCAGCCCTTAGCGCTAAGTGCACGCAGTGCTTTAGGAACCAATCGCTATGCCCACGGTCTCGGATATGGTGATATCAATGGCGATGGAAGGCGTGATATCCTCATTCGCCAGGGTTGGTGGGAGGCTCCGGTGGATCCCCTCGACGTCCCTTGGACTTTCCACGAAGCCTCCTTGGGCGAGCCTTGTTCGCAGATGTTTGCCTTAGATCTTGACCAAGATGGAGACCCCGATATTCTATCCACCTCTGCTCATAACTTTGGGATCTGGTGGCATGAGCAGATGGATAACCGTACTTTTCAAACACATCTCATTTCAAAGACTTTTTCTCAAACGCACGCAGCTGCATTGGCTGATTTAGATGATGATGGGCTACCCGACCTAATCACTGGTAAACGTTTCTATGCGCACAATGGGAAGGATCCGGGCGGAAAGGATACTGCGGTCTTATATTGGTTCGAGATGAAGCGAGATGATTTAGGAGCACCGCAGTGGATTCCACATCAGATCGATGATAACTCTGGTGTGGGTTTGCAGGTGCTGGTCGAGGATTTGAATGGGGATGGGAAATTGGATATTGTTAGTGCCAATAAGAAGGGGGTACATTGTTTTTTGCAGTTGTGATGTATGAGACTTCGTCCTTTTTTCTATGATAAAAAAGGACCAAAAAATCATGGCTTTATTCATTTCTTAACGTGTTGAGTGGGGCCTTACTTCATGCGATTCAGATACTCATCTACCTCCTGGTTTTGGTAGCCAGAATCAGAGATATTCCCAAAGGCATACCGAATTGACAGGCCAAAGGTGCGCCGATCTAGAATGTAAAGCGTTCTGGTATCAATTTGATTGATGCGATAGCCTTCCCGCAACTTCATGGCACGAAAAAGGTCATCAAAGTATATTCCTATCTGTAAACCTTCCGGAAATTTCTTATTCAAGGACCCACCTAACACCCAATACGGATCTCGTTCGAATATGCCTTGGAACTGACGACTCAAGCCCCAAGCATATAAGCCAAGGGTCCATTTCTTTGGTAAGCGGAACTGATGATTGGAATAATAGTATAGATATGGTCGGCTATCTGCTAGCTGTGCCCGACCATCTCGTACTTTAACTTGTATTATGTTCAGAAAATTAGTCATGCTCCAAAACTTATAGTTGAAAGGACTAGTAAGTCGAATATCAAAGCCGTTTTCCCGGTCTAAATTTTCAGGTGATTGTACGAGTCGACCTTGTATTTCATCATACGCTACTGAAACATAGACGGGCGATTTCCGATTAAAACGGGCAATGCTAATAGAGTGATTCTTATACTGGTAATTGATGGAAAACGATTCGTTGATGGTCGGCTGAAGATTGGCATTCCGAGTGTATTCCAAAAAGGGGTGTACAAAGGTGGAGATGGAACTGGCATTTAGATAATCTGGTCTTTGTACCGTTTTAGCATAGTTGAAGGAGATCGTCTGGAAAGTATCCAACTGCCAATTTAAAGTTGCTTTGGGAAAAAGGATGGTTTGATCACGATCTACTAGTAGTTGTGCCTCTTCCCGAAAGCCTCCCTCTACGGTGGTGGTTTCCGATCGCAGTCCCAGCACATAATCCCATTTGTTACCTTGTCCGGTAAATTGGCTGTACACTGCGTAGGTTCTTTCTTCATAATCATAATTTGATAGTAGTGCTGGTGCAGTACCTAAAAAATCAAAATCCAAGAATGCATCTGCCGTCGCATGATAATAGCTCAAGCCCGCTTCCCAGCGATGATCCTGCGCCAGCTTCCTTTCAAAATCTAGCCGAGCAGCAAAAACATCGATCGTATACTTCTGGTATCGTTCCTGCGAAAATTCAGCACCCTGCTCATTGTAGTCATTAAAGATCTGATTACTTAAGTCCCGCAAATAACTTGAATATTGAAGACCTAGAAAAAGATTGCCTTTGCCTGCTGGCAATAGCTTATTGTAGTTGAAATTGCTGGTAAAGAAAGAGCGGTTCTCAAAACCATCCACAAGGGAGGTAATCTCATCCAATTGCATACCTTGAAGCAAAGTAGAATGGGTAGTAATGGGCGCTTCCGTAGTGTGTGTTCGAAGGTTAGTGTTGGCAGAAATATACTCTGCTGTCCCAATCTGATAATGAAACCCACCACCTATAATGAACTGAGGGCGAGGTCCCGTGGATACAGAATATTGATCTAGAGCAGCGGGTAGATCGGGGATTGTGAGTTTATTATTGACATTTTCCCAAATGCCGATTTGATTATAGCTAAAGTTAGCTTTCCATTCCCATTTCTTCTTTTTCAGTGCAGTATTGATCGTGGCATAACTATTAAACCGTCTGCGCAGGGCTATCACCTCAGAAATATCCATCCGAATTCCATCGGAAAAGTTAAGGCGACGAGTAATGAGGATCACCACTCTTCCATCTGCCTCATAGCGAGCAGAAGGATTGTTGACAATCTCAATACTCTTAATACTTTCAACCGGGAGTGCATTGAGATCATCCATGGTAATCCGTTGATTTTCCAGATAAATAAGTGGGTTACCCTGACCAATAAGACTGATGGATTGTCGATCATTGCTCAACTGGACACCTGGTAAAAGAGCTAAGACATCCATGGTCGATCCGGGATTGACAAAAGTGGAATGATCGATGGTTAACTTCAGGTTACCATTCTTATTTTCTATGGTGTTCCTTTTCCCAACCACCGTTACGCCCTTCAGCATAGCAACATTCCGCTGTAATTGTATTTCAATATGCTGATTCGTTGCTAGATCAAGAACTTGGCGATAGATCTCATACCCTAAGGCTCGAATCTCCAATTCATACTTCCCGCTATTGATCGCGTTTAGCGCAAAATTTCCTGTTTCAACACTCGCGAACTTCACTAGGCTGGAATCCGAAGCTTCCAACAACAGTACCTCCCCGAAAGCCAGTGGAACTGATTCATCATCGAGTACAAGCCCTGTAATGGTCAAGGCTTCTTGTCCCACTAATGGCAGACTTAGCAAAGTAATCAGGAGTACATATGGGATTTTCATAGCTTAGGTGTAGTGCAAATTAGTAATGAGTACAGGTGTTTTCATGAATTCCTTTGCTCATACACCAAGTTTTGATTGGGGTTCAGGAAAAAGCCTTAACTTATCTTGGCTATTGCCGCCATACGTTGAGTATGTCTAAGATTCCGTGTTACCTGAGGAAGTATCAAAATGAAAACCCAACATCCATTTGCCATCTTAATGGCAGCCTCTCTGCTGTTACTGGCTTGTCAAAACGACGCTATTCAGCCGCCAATTCATCTCCCTACTGGTATGCAATTGATTCCTGCAGGCAACAAGCAGGTAGTGGACGAAACGCATACAACTACCGGAATCGTTGCTGCTTTCCTGTTAGACTCTAAAGAAGTAACCAATGCAGAATTTGCTGACTTCGTTACTGCCACGGCTTACGTAACAACAGCAGAAAAGGACCTAGACTGGGAACAGATAAAGCAACAGTTCCCCCCCGGCACCCCACCACCACCCGATTCTCTTTTGAAAGCAGGGGCTTTGGTATTTCAGCCCAAGCTGGATGCTATTGATCTAAGAGATGAACGCAGCTGGTGGCATTGGGAACGCGGGGCGAATTGGAAGCAGCCCGAAGGGAAAAACAGTGACCTTAGCGGACGACTGGATCATCCTGTAGTACAGATCAGTCATGCGGATGCTTTAGCCTATTGCCGATGGAAAGGGAAGCGTTTGCCAACGGAGGCAGAATGGGAATGGGCCGCGATGGGAGGACAACCCGAATCCCCTTACCCTTGGGGAGGTGATTCGCCTGATCAGGCCTTTGACAAAGCCAACTTTTGGCAAGGGCCTTTCCCCTGGAAAGACCAAGAATTAGATGGTTTCGCCAGTACAGCTCCGGTTGCCCACTTCCCGCCTAATGCTTATGGCCTATATGATATGGCTGGCAATGTATGGGAATGGTGTGCAGATCCTTATCGGCCATCTCCCAATAGTCCTGCAGTAGCACAGCACTTCGTGATTCGCGGAGGCTCTTTTCTTTGCGCAGAGAATTATTGCAGTGGCTACCGAACGAGAAATCGTCTAGCTGCCGATGGCCAGATCGGTTCCATACATACGGGCTGTCGTTGTGCCAAGGACCTGGACAAATAGCTTAGCAAAAGTTTCTTACTCATAACGAAAACCAACAAACATGAAATTCATTTTAAAGCGTGCATTCATTGTACTTTGTGTGGGCCTACTCAGCGGCTGCCAGTCCAACCAGCCCGCGGCATCAGCTGCTCCGCCTAATATTGTCTTGATCCTTTCAGATGACCAAGCCTGGGGTGATTACAGCTTTATGGGGCATGAGATTGTCCAAACACCCAACCTGGACCGACTGGCATCGGAAAGTGTGGTGTTCAAACGTGGCTATGTCCCAACGGCTATTTGTCGGCCTTCCCTGATGACCTTGGTAACGGGACTATATCCTCATCAGCATCACATTACTGGCAATGATCCGGCTGGAGGATTCAGAGAGGCTAGGTACCCTAGAGAAGACCTACTGGCCAATATTGACACCTTGGCCAAGCTACCTGCTATCTTAGGTGAGGCAGGCTATTTATCCCATCAATCTGGCAAGTGGTGGGAAGGTCATCATAGCCGAGGGGGCTTTTCTGCCGGGATGACACAAGGACGTCGCCACGGCGATGAAGGGCTCACTATCGGTAGAGAAGGACTACAACCGATCTTTGATTTTATCGATACGGCACGCACACAGCAAAAGCCCTTCTTTGTCTGGTACGCACCTTTTTTACCCCACACTCCGCACACACCCCCGGAGCGGCTCCTGTCGAAATATACACAGATGGAGCTACCCTTACCCGTAGCTAAATACTACGCTATGATAGAATGGTTTGATGAAACTTGCGGGAATCTGGTGAATTACCTAGATCAAAACGACTTACGCGAAAATACCTTGATCTATTACCTCTGTGACAATGGCTGGATTCAAAAAGAGGATAAAAATGGATTTGATGTACGGTCTAAACAGAGTCCTATGGAGGGCGGCGTGCGCACCCCGATTCTTTTCTCCTGGCCTGGGGAGCTGGCACCTGCTGAACGGACGGAATTCATTTCGAGTATAGACCTTTTCCCCACTATTCTCGAAGCTGCGGGTATCTCATCCCCAGGTCCTCGCCCTGGCCTGAACCTTTGGGCTAACCTGAAAAATGGGACACCTATTGAAAGGGATATCATCTTTGGTGAAGGCTACGGCCACAATATGATGGACAAGAACGATCCGGAAGCCTCACTCGCCTACCGATGGTGTATCCAAGAACCTTGGAAATTGATCCTTTGCTACGATGGAGAGCTGGAGGGCTACGGTTCGGACACCCACGCAGACATGCGTAGAGAGGCCATTCGATTGTACAACATCATCGAGGACCCGGATGAAACAACAAATCTGGCAGAACAGCAGGCGGAGGTAGTTCAACGCCTAAGTGCCGCTATTGAAGGCTGGTATCCACTGGAAAAAAGGAAGGTGCTGGCTTCAAGCGATGGGAATGATTGAAAGAAGTTTATTTTTGTGGGGCTGAGGGAGCTTGGGGACTCATTGGTGAGAAACACCAACGAGGGCTTGGGGGCTAAGGCTTTAATATCTTATTTTCAATATATCATTCAACTATGAAAAAATATTTCTTATTCATTGCGTGCTGCTTGATGGCAAATTTCCTGACTGCCCAGATCAACATGCCTGCGGCTAGCCCAAAGTTTGAACTCAAGGGTACAGTCGGCTTGGCGGAGGTGAAAGTAGTTTATTCTCGACCTAGTGCTAAAGGTAGGAAGGTAGTTGGTAACTTGATTCGGAATGGAGAAGTTTGGCGAACGGGTGCTAATGCCTCCACCAAGATCAGCTTTAGTGAAGGGGTGAAAATCAATGGCAGTGATCTTGCTGCTGGGGAATATGCGCTCTACACGATCTTCACCGAAGAGACGGCTACGGTCATCTTCAACAAGAATCTGAAACTTTGGGGTGCAGCGGGGTATAATGAAGCGGAAGATGCGCTGCGCATCGAGGTACCAGTCAAACATCCTTCCAGTCATTATGAGACCTTCACGATTAGCTTCTCTGATTTCACGATGAATAGTGCCAATTTGAATATGAAGTGGGAACACACCAAGGCCATGTTCAAGATAGAAGCAGATGTGGATAGCCGGGTTATGGCAGATATTAAAGCTCAGGTGATCGATGCGGAACCTACCAATATGGGGGTTTATTACCAGGCGGCTTCCTACTATCTTGATACGGACCGCAATCCGAAATTGGCCTTGAAATGGATTACCAAGGGGATAAAAGGCAGTGAAAAGGAGCAATACTGGATGTACCACTTGCAAGCCAAGTTATTTGCTAAAGTGGGTAAGAAAAAGCAAGCTTCGGCGGCGGCAGTAAAGTCCATTGAATTGGCTAAGACTGCTCAGAATCCAGATTATGTGCGCTTGAATGAGCAATTGATTGCTTCTTTGAAGTAGTACGTCTAGGCTGGGTTAATCCGCATTAGTAATGCTCACTCCATGAATAAATTCGATCGAGTATTTTCCATCTTAGTCCTTTTACAAACCAAAAGGATCATCAAGGCGAAGACTATTGCTGAGCGATTCGGCATTAGTCTTCGCACTATTTATCGGGATATTCGAACACTGAAAAATGCGGGCATCCCAATTAGTGGTGATCCGGGGATTGGATATTCTATCATGGAAGGGTATCGCATTCCCCCTCTAATGTTCAATGAAGGAGAGGCGGCTGCCCTTTTAACAGCCGAAAAATTCATCGGCAAGCTCACCGACAAGGAGACCGAGGCTTACTACTCAAATGCGATGGTGAAAATCAAAGCGATATTGAGAAGTACAGAGAAACGAGCGCTAGAGGTTCTGGATAATTCCATTATTACTACTAATCAGCAGGATGGGGAGGATAGCACCTACCTGCAAGATGTATTCAAGAGTGTTGCTTCGAAGCAGTTGCTTAAGATGCAATATCGGAAAGCTGACGGCAGCAGCTCGGAGCGAAAATTAGAACCCATTGGCTGTTATCGCCATCGAGATAGATGGTACTTAGTGGCTTTTTGTCAGCTCAAGAAAGGGTATCGGACTTTCAAAATGAACAGAATTGTCAGTTTACGGGTCCTAGAACAGAATTTTGATACGGAACACATCGGGCTTCAAGATTATATCGATCAACAAGATAAAGCCTGGAAAAAGGAGCACCCCTTCCATACCATCGAGATTGCCTTTGCTCCGTCTCTCCTTGAATACGCTGAAAGTCGCAAATATTACTTTGGTTTCATTGAACAAAGCACCCAGGGCAGCATGGTGCATATGAAGTTCCTACACGCCTCGCTGGAAATCATGGCGCGCTGGCTGCTACAATTCGGAGATCAAGCCACCGTCATCACACCAGCAGCACTAAAGGACCGAATTAAGGTCTTGGCCACCCAACTCTACAGGCACTACCAATAAAACTTCTTCAAATTTCAATTCTGTAAAACTTACTGACACACTCTTGTCATAAGCCCCTTCTATTTTTGCCTCAGAAACAATCAAAACATTCCTAATCATTCATTTCTTAAATCCTTGATTATGACCACCCAAGAGGTAGCCGACAGATTGGTAAGTCTATGCCGTGAGGGCAAACACGAACAAGTTGTTAAAGAGTTATATGCTCCCAATATCGTTTCGATAGAACCCGAAGGGACACCTAATCGGATCGTAGAAGGCTTAGAAGCCATTATTGCTAAAGGAGAACAGTTTGATAGTAGAATTGAAAAGGTAAACTCCAGCTTTATCTCAGATCCTGTGGTAGCTGACAATTTCTTCTCCTGCTCTATGCTAATGAATGTAAATATGAAAGGTGTACCTGTTCCAGTGGATATGAATGAGGTTTGTCTCTACACTGTGAATGACGGCAAGATTGTACAGGAACAGTTCTTTTATACCCTACAGCCTCAACCCGCTTAGCATAGAGATCTATCTAAGGGGGGTATGCGACGTGCTGGTGATTTTTGTTGGTGCCTAGGGGGTAGTGGTGTTTTAACTCGCCGTTCTGGCCTGGAGGTGTCTGAAAAAATCGGCAGCATGGCCGCATACTGATTACGGGATCCAAAATGAAAGAAAACTGGAAACAAGTTAAGAGAAACAGTAATTCCGTTTAGCATTAGACTTAGGATCACGCCAACTTTGCCGTATAAAATCTATCAATTATGGCAAACAAAAATGTAATATGGTGTGATCCCGCCAATTTCTCAAAAGATCTCAATGGTAAAACTTACATCATAACGGGGGCTAATTCTGGAGTTGGATTTGAAACAACGAAACAATTGGTAAAGCAAGGAGCCCACGTGGTGATGGCCTGCCGAAGAGTGGAGGCAGGAGAAGATGCGGCGAAAACATTCAATGGCCTATCAGGGAGTGCTGAAGTCATTGCTTGTGACTTGGCCGACCTACAATCCGTAAGAGCATTCGTAGGTTCGTTTTTAGCAAAACATGACCGCCTAGATGGATTGGTTTGCAACGCCGGGATGGTCAATATGGACAATAAACCCAAATACACGAAAGATGGGTTTGAAATTACCATGGCAGCCAGTTTCTTTGGTCATTTCCTCATGACGGAGCTACTCTTGAAAACACTCCGTAGCACCCCCGCTTCTCGGATGGTAATTCTTTCCTCGGTAGTTCATGCCGGAAGTCCAAAAAATAGATACAAGGTACATTTAGAAGACTTGCATTGGAAGAATCGCAAGTACAACAATTTTGATGCTTACGGAGAGGCAAAAGTAGCTTCTGTACAATATGCGTTGGAACTGGCCGATAGACTAAAGGATACCGATGTAACGACTTACTCTGTTCATCCAGGATGGGCTAGGTCCAATTTTGGTGGCGGTGGAAATGCTTTGATGAAAGTAGCCATGACTATCACCAAACCGATATTTGCAGCATTAAATATTAGCGATAGTAGTTGGGAGTCAGCTCAAGCCTCCCTACATTGCCTATTATCTAATGAAGCTCCTCAATACTCCGGTCAATATTTCAGCCAACACAGTGTTCTTTATCGGGATAAAGAATGCAAGAAAGGAGGTTTCCCGATGCTATCTCCAAACCCTCATGCGATGGACTTGGAAGCCGCTAGGGAGTTGGTGGAGCAAAGTAGAAAATTGGTAGGGCTTGAACTAAGGACAAAAGCGTAGAGATGAAAGAGATATTTAGGATAAAAAGCATTTCACAGTTTCACGAAATCTTAGGACTAGCTCGGCCGCTTCATCCTTTGATTTCCTTAATTGAGGATAGAGATGCCATGAAAAAACCTGACTTGGATGATAAACTATTCAACATCAGGTTCTCTTCCGATCTGTACTCGATTATGTATAAGGATAAGATCAGTGGCTCAATCGGTTATGGCAGAAATACCTACGATTTTCAAGAGGGCACCATCATCTTTTCAAGCCCGGGTCAAGTATTTACCTCGCCTGGCAAGGAGGACCTGAAGGGCAAGCAAGGCTGGACTTTGCTCTTTCATCCTGATTTGATCAGGAAGTCCGTTCTTGGTGAAAAAATTGATAGCTATTCCTTCTTCTCCTATGAGGTGAATGAAGCACTGCACTTAGCTCCAAAAGAGGAAAAATTCTTATTTGAATTAATTCGAAAAATCCAAGAAGAATATTCCCAAAACATAGACCAACATAGCCAAACCCTGATCATCTCTAACCTGGAACTTCTACTCAACTATTGTATGAGGTTTTACGATCGGCAGTTTTATACACGGACAAATTTCAACAAAGACTTCGTAGCGGAATTTGAGCTAGCTCTTAGACAATATTTCACCTCAAAAAAGATGGAAACGGAGGGCTTACCTTCTGCCCCCTATTTCGGAAGAAAACTCAATATGTCAACCAACTATTTGAGTGATATGCTAAAGAAAGAAACCGGACGAAGTATCAAGGAACATATCGACGGCTACATTATCGATCGGGCTAAATCCGTGCTGCTGAGTACCAATAAAAAGGTAAGTGAGATTGCCTATGATCTAGGCTTTAATTATCCTCAAAGCTTCACCCGCCTGTTCAAGAGTAAAACAGGAATGAGTCCAGCAGAGTATCGAAATGTCAATTGAGATCTCCTTCGATTAGCGAAAGTCTTCGGCTTTAACGGGAAGAGCACCAAGCCATTCATTTTCTAAGGTTAAGGAATAGACCTTGGGCAAATCTAGGTATACTTTTCCGTATTCATCAACAGGAAATAAGGTAATTCTTCTGTTATTGGTAATATCGGGACGAAAATAGAACATCAATTCATGGCCCATCAAAATCGTCTGCGTCCCTCGGTCGAGGTAAGCGGTATTACCCGTTCCTGCTGAGTAATTATAAAGTGCGACTGTATCCTCAGCCATAAATACATCATTGGCCCACAGCCAGTAGGCCGAACCCAAGGGCTGCTTCTCCCCTAGGAGTGTCACTTCTGTTTCAGCTAGCCATGCCCCCTCGATGATTGAAAGGTATCCCGCCTCAGGCTTCAATACTCCTATTTCACCTCTACTTTCGGGATTTAGATCATAGAGCCCAATTTCATTATTTTTCTGGCCCAGCAGTTGAAACTTTAGAATGCTATCCCAATCATCTAGAATCAAGAAGTAGTAATCTTGTACTTTTTTGATGAACCACGTTCCTCGCTTAACATATCTATCCGTTCCTTTCTGTTGGTTCATCAGGAATTCGTGCTCATGAAAAGAGATTGTATAGATCGTTTCCTCCACCGACAAGCGGTAGGACTTTTCTTGCAGCAAGTCTCTCCACTGGGCTTCTTCTTCTGCTGGACTTACATCGAGAATTGAGCTGTATTGATAAGACGATCTATCTATCCTATGTGCGTAAATGTCACTTCCAATATGATCCATATCTACGGACACAGTGTCCCCCCTACTTACCATGTAGCTAGAAAATGCTCGATTTTTCTGCAAGAGGTATTTATTACTGTTCGCTGGAGCAATAATACACCCCTGCCATAAGGGAATAACCTCTAGAGAATCTCCATCAAATGAAAGGATAAGGTTATTGTCTGAAATAAAATCCCCTCGGATCGGATCGGTTTCAATCATTTGAAAACCGACCAACACTCTGGAAGTCTGCTTTTTGCAGGACACAACAAAGGGAAGGAGAAGGAGAAATAGTAATTGTGTTAGGAGCTTCATTTTGCGTTTTTATAGGATGATAACACCATTTTGAGCTCCTTAATTCCCGAAAATACCTAGAAAATTGGGGCGACGCTTACGACGTTTTATCCGACTGTCCTAGGTCATCCATCCGTTTTGTGATTGGCCAGGGTTTTACCCCTACTTTTTCCACTGCGTATACCAGTTGTTGTAAGTCTGGGTCAAGTCCTGCACGATCTCCGGATGCTGATCCGCTAGATTCTCCATTTCGCTAGGCCCTTCTTGTAGGTTCACTAAAAAAAGAGAATCGCTCTCGGTAATGGGTGCCTTCTCTGTAGGATCTATGGGGTTCTTCAGCAACTTCCAATCCCCTTTTCTCACCGCCCACCGATTAGGGCGAGAATACCACCAAAAGGCATCATGAGCTGAAGATGCATCTTCTGCGATCACCTCCTTCATACTTTTCCCTTCAAATGCCTGCTCTTCATAATCGATCCCGCACAAATCAAGGATCGTCGGAAACCAATCTACGTTCACGCACATCTGATCTCTAGCCTCATTCTGTGGGAGGGAGGCGGGCCAGCTAATCATGGCAGGTACCCGAATCCCGCCTTCGAATAAGGAGAATTTGGCTCCTCGGTAAATACCAGCGCTGCCGCCACCACCAAAGGTTCTCTGTTCCATGGAATGCCCGTGATCGGATTGGAAGATGACAATGGTGTTTTCCCGTAGTCCAAGTGTTTCCAGTTGATCTAATAGCAGGCCGATCCTTTCGTCCACTGTAGAAACAGTAGCCGCATACATGTTGCGAGGACTTTCCATATCGCGATAGTGGGCTCTCCATTTGTCGGTGCCTTGCAAAGGATAATGCGGGAGATTAATGGCGTAATAGAGGAAAAAAGGCGAAGTCTTATGCTCCTCCACAAACCGATCAACCTTCTCCGCCATCACATCTTGAAAATACTCGCCATCCATCCAAATCTCTTCTCCGTTTTCCCATAAATCATGTCGATTCGGACCATTCCAATAAAAGAAATGGGAATAGTTATCAATACAGCCACCCATATGTCCGAAAGAGTAATCAAAGCCTTGTCCATTCGGCATTGTTTCCGGGGTGTAGCCTAGGTGCCATTTTCCGATATGTCCCGTTACATAGCCGTTCTCTTTGAGCTTTTCAGCAATGGTGAGCTGTTCGGTAGGTAAGCCTGGCTTGCCTTTCAGGGAGGGGGTATTACCGGGTAAACCGGCAGCTAAAGGTGTTTTGCCCGTCAGCAAGGCCGCTCTAGAAGGAGAACAGACCGGTGCAGCGGCGTAGAATTGCGTGAACTTGATCCCGGTCTCCGCCAAACGATCCATATTCGGCGTATGCAGGTCTTTTGCACCAAAGCAGTTGGCGTCAATGGTTCCTTGGTCATCGGTGTAGATGATGATGACATTCGGAAGGGCATCGGTATTGGAAGGAGGAGGGGGATTGTTGCAGGCAGCAAAGATCCATATGGCTGCCAAGATGGCCAAAGAACATCTATTGCCAACTGTCATTGTACTTGTTTTAAAGTGGTTACCTAAAAAACATAAGATACACAATAGGTGGGCTTTGGCAACACTTAGGAGGAGCTTAGTACTTCTTATTCCCGCATTTCCTCAATGAACTTAGCATCCACCCAGTATATATCTTTATTGCTGGTATACAAAAAATACTTTCCGTCTGCCGTTACGAAGGGGCAAAGTTCGTGGCCTTGGGTATTGATTCGCTCGCCCATATTCTTTGACTGGGTCCAAGTTCCGTCGTCTTTCTTGAAACTGATATACAAATCTCCCTGCCCTATTCCATCCGGGCGTCTAGCACAAAAGATGATATAGGATTCATCTGGATCGATGAAAACATCTGCCTCATAATTAGTCGTATTGATGGCCTCACCCATAGGAACAGCAGCTTGAAATTCGCCGTCCACAAACTCGGAGGTATAGATATCAAAGTTGCCGTCTATCTTATTGGAAGAAAAATACATAGTCCCCTCCTTGTTAAAGGAAATGTAATACTCCTCTCCCTGAGTGTTAATATTTGGGCCAGCATTAATGGGATCAGACCAGCCATCGCCCTTGCGCTCCGCATACCAGATATCATAGTCCTTTAAATCGCCTTGTCCATCCCTGGCTCTCTTAGAGATAAAAAATAAACGCTGTTCATCTGGGGATAGGAAAGGGTCATTGTACCCGTAGCGCTCATGACTCATGATGACAGTAGGCTTGCTCCATCCTTGCTCCGTTAGTTTACAAAAACGAATCTCCTCTCTACCTCCTACATTCACGCCGTAGTAAAACTCGGTCCCATCTTTATTGAAAACGGATCCAAACTCATACTCCTTCTCCGTCGAAATCAATCCAGGGGCAAAGACTTCAGGGGTGGTGGAAGGGGGAGTTAGTCCCAAATACGGTAGGGTTTCTTTAACTTGACTATTACAGCTTGTCAAAAAGCCTACCCATAAAAGCAAAGCAAGTTGTTTTTTCATCGTCAGGTGTTTGTGATTTCACTGAGCAAACTTACTATGAAGTTGTTACAAAAGCATGGGCAAAACATCCGAAGTTAGCCCAGGTGTTTCGAAGCAAAACTTCGGATGTGGGTTGGTCGATATTTTGACCATTCGAAAGTTTAATGTTCTCCAAAAATGGGTGGTTCATATATCGTACATAAATGCACGAAAATCCTACCTGTATATCTGGCTATGCATATGTTGTAACGCTGTGACAGGCGCTAGCACTGACTGCTTGGGGTTGAACAAGCTTAAGGCAAAACCCCGCTAGGGGTTAAATGTCCCTAGCCATGAATCCCGGTAAAACCGTGCCTTTTGGGTACGGTATATATGTCCCGTCCATCGAAAAAATATCCCAAAATGGTGAAGTTCGAAAAACTAGAACGACCTAATTTGAACCAATCCACTTCGGATGTTTGCGCCTATGGCTATTATTTTATGTCGTTTATAAGTACTTACTCCAATGCCGCCAATATCATGCTCATCACCGTATAACTTCGGCCTTGCCCATGCCCCGGACCATAGGCAGTTGAAAGTAAGGCGATGACCAATTCCTCTTCGGGTACTACGATCAGATGATTGCCGCCACTTCCAGAGGCAAAAAGATACTCAAATTCCTTGTTACCGAAGGTACGTTTTGACTTATACCACAACATGCCATAAGAGTCAGCGGCGAAGAACACATCGGATACCTCCGGATAACCTTTGCTATTTTTCAACGCCTCAATATAGTCAGCATTAATGATTTGCTGCCCTTCCCATTGGCCTTCATTCGCCACGAGTAGCCCCAACTTCGCAAAATCGAAGCCCGTCAGGTACAAATTACCTGCTGCTCCGGTTTGATTGGCTGGATTAGTATACCAATACACCGGCTCGAACCCCAAAGGACCAAAGAGCTTCTCCCGCGCATAGTCCTTGAGGCTCATCCCAGATGCTTCTTCCATGGCTAAGCCGATCAATAGGGGATGAATATCGGCATACACGAATCGTTCACCAGGCTTATTTTTCAAAGGAACATTGAGCAAGTAAGACTTCCAATCGTCTTTCGCCATCCATTGCACGGCATGGCCCGGCGTGTCCGTATCATCGGTATCGGCATCCAAGCCAGAAGCCATGTCCAAGAGGTGTTGGAGTTTGATCTTTTGGTAGTCTTCATTGATGGAAGGGTTTTTCTCTTCGGAAAACAGGGAGTAGACACTTTGGTCTAGATCCTTGATCAAACCCTCCTTAATGGCTATCCCAAGCAATAGGGCGGTAACGCTTTTTCCCGCCGAACGGATGTCATGAACGGTCTTTCTCCAATAGGTGCCGAAGTATTCTTCTAGTACCAGCTTGTTATCTTTGATCACGACCATTCCGCGGAAATCTCCCCGGCGCGGGGACTCAGCTAAAGCCCTCATCAGATGTTCGATAGAATCGCGGTTGAAGCCAGCCTCTTCCAGGGACATAGATGGCAGGTCCGTGATCGGATAGCTTGGCTGCTCCGCATGGGGCGCTTTCGGATTTGAACAGGCAAATACGAATAGGCAAGAGAGCAGAAGGAGCGTTCTCATATTGTAGGGTTTATTGTTGGCGTGTGAAGGTCGGCATGAGTCAAACCTAGGTAAGCGTCAGGTCCTCTGTGTCTCTTTGTAGTCCGAGTCTGAAACAAGCCAGGCCTAATTTACGCGCCTTCCTATTTGCCATATAGAATATTCGACAAACCCTCAGGCTTATCGGATTCACAACGTACTAAAAGTCAAACATTGTAAGAGCTTGCTAAAAAAGCCCATTGCCATTCCCCTAGTTGATCTCCAACCAATCTCCATCCTCGG
Organism: Saprospiraceae bacterium; assembly: GCA_965263225.1. Lineage (GTDB taxonomy): Bacteria > Bacteroidota > Bacteroidia > Chitinophagales > Saprospiraceae > DT-111. The sequence continues at coordinate 114,267 of CBDHHG010000056.1, read as the reverse complement.
GGATATATGACTTTTCAAGTAGGCCTTGCTCTTTCAATTTTTGTTTCAAGGCAATCCTGGTGGTCGGGCAGTGATTCACCGCTTCCATATGATTGGCCATCACCTTACCTGGAGCATTCCTCGTGAATTTCAGGATATCCTCTATGGTCATCAACAAGGGTTTGAAGATATCAAATTGAGCTGAGCCCGCGGCTACCACACTGATGGCGGGCTTGTATTCCTTTAATACCTTATCGACCTTATCTGTGTAGATGGTATCGGAGCTCAGATAGATGGATGGTTCATTCGGCAATTCAATATAATAGCCCATGACATTGCCTGCTGGTTTGGCGACAAAGCCATAGCCGTGTCTGGCGGGAATACCCTCGATTTTACCGCCCAGAAAGTCGACTCGCTTCCAATAATCTATAGTATGTACTACGTTTAGCCCTTTCTTACGGAAGGCCTTCTCATCCAAGACGCTACAAATGACGGGGATCTTCTTTCGGGTCAAATATTGCTCTGCTTCCTTATCCAGATGATCGGGATGCTGATGGGTGAGCAGGCAGTGGGTGACCTTTTCCAGCGTGGGTTGGCAGCTTTCGGGTAGCGGCACGATTGGGTTTCTCCTGGGTTTGGAACGGAAGAACGAAAAAGGAGGCATTGTCCCGGTCGGGCCAATCATCGGATCGATCAATAGGACTATGTCTCCGGTCTCGATGACCATAGTGGCGTTGCGAAAGTGTTGAATCTTCATCAATAGTTAGATTGCGGATTGTGAAATAAGGCTCAAGAACTTCAGTTTTGGCCTCCAATTCATTGATTCAAATCAAGAAAGTCTTTTTCTTATCCGACTTAAGGTCTCGGGAGTGATGCCCAGGTAGGAGGCGATATGATATTGAGGTATGTCTTGCAACCAATCTGGTCGGTAAATGCGAAGTTCATGGTAAAGGGTCTCAGGCTTTTTGGTCATGCGGTTGTATTCGAAGATCTCCTTGTTCTTCAATATTTTTTGGAAGGTCTGGTCAATGAATGATTTACCACAGCTGTACTTTTCCAACAACCGGACAAATTTTTCCTTCCCCAACTCTAGTAGCTGCACTGGGGCCAAGCTCTCCTGGTTTTTCCTGGTGGTAGCGTCCTGTATGAAGGGGGAAAAATCCGTTATGAATTGGGGCTGGGTGTAAAAGTTTATGTTGACTTCCCGTTTTTCGGATCTATAAAACTCCCGGACAATCCCCTTATTGATAAACCGGAGCCTGTTCTCATAGGCTCCCTCCGCCAGCAAAAAGGTGTTTTTGGGAAATTCCCGGACGGTAAAGGAATCAATCAGCTCGTTTACCCCTTCTCTATTCAGCGGGAAATCTGTTTCAAAAAATTGGGCTATTTCCTCCTTGTGTTTCATGATAAGTCTTGAATCTTATATTGAATCGATTTAAGCTAGGCCTCATCGATTGTCATCGGTCGGGGTTGTTTTCCATCAATATCCTTGACCCCATATGCTATAGCTTCAGCAGCCGCAATCAATACCTTTCCGGTCTTGGCCATGATATTGGGATCGGTGGCTAGTCTGCTAATTACCCTACCCACAAATTCTGGTGATTCAGCGTTTGATAAATCAAAATGATCTTGAGCTTTGAGTACCGCCTCCGTTTTTACCAAACCGGGATACAAGCAGATGACCGGGATATTATACGGCCGCAATTCGTGCGCCATGGTGGCCGTCATCTTATCGGTGGCAGCCTTGGCCGTACCATAGGCTACGCCCATGTCATTCCTTTGGCTTGCCCAATAAGAGAGATTAATGATCATACCAGCCTTTTTGTCAATCATCCTTTTGGCGGCGTGACTACTGGCTACATAGGCTGCCCGAACCCCAGCAGAGAACATCTTATCCCATCTCGATAGCGGAGAAGTCCAAAACCCTTCCTCCAACCAAAACTCAGTACCATCATTAAAGTGTTCATATCCGCCCCAAACGCTATTCACTAAGATATCAAGCCGGTCTTGCTCCGCAGATATTTGCTGGAATACCTGCTCCACCTCAAGATCATTGGTGTGATCACAGCGAATGGCCTTACATTTACCGCCAAGCGACAGAATTTCTGCCTCTGTCCTACCAATACTACCAGAAAGATTCGTACTTCCCTCCCCTTCCGTTGTTGTTCTTCCGGTTATATAGACGAAGGCTCCCGATTTTGCTAGAGCGATGGCAATTCCCTTTCCTATGCCACGGCTCGCTCCGGTAACGAGGGCAATTTGCTGGTTGAGTTCTTGCATTCTAATAACGTATGGATTAGGTATTCAGCTTCACAATCACCTTCCCTTTCGCCCGCTTGGATTCGATATACTTTTGGGCGGCTTGGATTTCACCTAAGTCGTACACATGATCTACGACAGGCTTGATCTGGCCTTCCCCGATTTTTTGGCTAAACCACCTCAAATCCCGCTCGTTGGATCTCACCACCACCAATCTCGCCTTTTTACCTCTGAATAGGTTAAAGAATTGCTCCTTGATGATATCTGCTTTGGGCACCGTAGTGATGTAGATGCCGTTCTTCTTCAGGAGGCCTTCCACCTGGCGGAAGCTGTAGTTACCGAAGACATCAAAGAAGATATCGTAGGATTGCCCAAGCTCAAGCAGCTGAGTTGTTTCATAGGAGATCGTATGATCTGCTCCGAAGGAACTGCAAAGCTCCAGATTTTTCGAACTAGAAACGGTAGTCACTTCCCCGCCCAGTTCTTTGGCGATCTGAATGGCTAAGGTCCCCACTCCCCCGGAGGCCCCATTGATCAGTATCTGGCTTCCTTTGGTGATCTTTCCTTGGTCGCGGATCGCCTGCAAGGCCGTCTGACCAGCTAGAGGTACGCCAGCCGCCGCTTCAAACGAAATGCTATCTGGCATTTTGTAAAGTTCTTTGGCATTGACATCCACATATTCGGCGCAGCACCTTCCCCTCCAGCCATTCACCATACCGAAAACTTTTTCCCCTTTTTGAAAGCTGCTATTCTTAGGATCTTCGATGATACCGGAGAAGTCGTAGCCGATTCCTTGCGGAAATTTGTTGCCAGTAAATCTTTTAAACTTCCCCTTTCTAACCAGAATGTCCTTAGGGTTTAGTCCCGCTGCTGCCACCTTTACCAATACCTCTCCATTCGAAATCTTAGGTATTTCCGTTTCGATGATCTTGATTTGTTCCACGCCCCCGTATTGTTCGTTAATCGCTTTCTTCATCTTAGTACTTCCCTTCAAGTTTTAAGTATTTGACAATAATCCCCAACTGGCCCAGGTGATACAGGTTGTGATGTAACATGCCATTGATGACGAAGGAATAGGGATAATGCCCTTTAAAATCCGTGTCATAGTACTGTTCTTTCAAAAAGCTGTCCTTTTTGGTTTTAAGTAAAGCTATGATTTCAGCCAAGCTTTCTTGGTATTCCTTCCAAATCGTGGCCCATTTCTTTTCCCGGAGCTTATCATTCGAATACCAATTCTCTTCGCAGTCATCCGTCAGACTCCCCTCCCCCGTCTTAATCTTGAGCATAGTTTCCTTCTGCCAGGTCGTTAAGTGTGAGATGATTTCCGCCACGCTGTGTAAATCCGGTAAGGGTCTGGTGAAGGCATTCTCGTCAGTAATGTCCTTGAGCTTGCTCTGATAAGTGGGCCCGATCCAAGCCTTACCTTCCTGGTTATTTACCAATTGACTGATTATATGCTCTATTACGCCTTGCATAGCTTTGAGTTAATTACATGTGATCTGACTAGTCTCACCTTCAGGGATATTACAAATTTGGAAAAATGTCATTGGCGGTATTCGATTTCTCTGGTCTTCACCTCTTGTAAATCACCATTCAGATAGTGGAGTCTGCGGGTCCAGTTCCCTTGCTCATCGTACTCATAAGTCCATTTCTCGTATCTTTTGATCTTAGCCTCCCCTCCCTGCGCTCGCTCTGTAACTTCCGAGAGATGGCCTGAAGGATTATATTGGTAGATTCGGCTTACCGCTTTAGCATGATCGGACACCTTTTTTCGGTACAATTTGTTATTCCGATATTCGAAGTTTTCTTCCCAAAGAAGGGTCCCATCCGCACTGTAGGCCAATCGGGTGGACAATTTTCCTTTCCGATTGTAGGTCTTGATTCTTTTTGTTGATAGTACCTCGTCGAAATATGTTTTCCGCTCTATTTCTCTTCCTGCTGAGTCATAGCTATAGGTAAATTTGGTGATTTTTTTGTTGCCATACTTTTCTTCTAGCTTTTGCCGCTTTTCGTTGTACACGAACAACTTCTCTCTAAAGCTGATACTGTCCTTATTGTACCATATCTGTCGTTGGGGATTTCTCGCTTGGTCATAACTTAATTTTACATATTCTGTCATCTCCAGTTCAGCGTTATAATAAGTTCCGTTTTTAATGACTCCTAACTCATCAAAAAACATCTGCCAGGACAAGAACGTAGACTGAAAGAACTTATGCTCTATGAGCAAGCCCTTTTCACTAAAGTGCAGTTGCTGCTTGCCTGAAAATCTAAAGTTCTCGGCAAGGTTAAGGTGACTCGAATCTGGTAAATCGATTGGATCTTTAGGGAAATAGAATTTTTCCTCCATGTATTGAACTGCTCCGGTCAATTCGTATTTTTCTAGATCTTCCAGCTCTTTTTGACTTGCTCGGCCTGAGCAAGAAGCACAGTAAATAAGAAAGGTAAGTATCAATAGTGCGAATCTTAAGCGGGAACTATCCATATAAGTATCATCTTAAAGGAAATGGATTTTGTCTGCACTGTGGATGGCTTACAAGGTAAGCAATAGGACTAAGAAAATCCATATGAAACCGCTACATTAGTGATCAAATAAAGCCAACACTGCCTGTATGGAATCATCAATTCTTACCGATGTCTTTTTGCCCGCCTCTCTCTTTGTCATTATGCTGGGAATGGGTTTATCCCTTGTCATAGACGATTTTCGGCGAATTTTCAAATATCCAAAAGCCACTTTGATAGGCTTAGCGAATCAAATCATTCTCTTGCCCTTAATCGGTTTCGGTATTTGTCATTTGTTCAATTTGCCCAATGAGTTGGCCATCGGTATGATGTTGTTGGCGGCTTGTCCTGGGGGTGTGACCTCGAATCTCATCAGCCACGTATCTCGGGGAGATACCGCCCTATCTGTATCGCTGACGGCGGTAAGTAGCTTGATTACTTTGCTTACGATACCGCTTTACGTGGGTTTTGCCTTCAACTATTTCAGTAATTCTGGGCAGGTCGTCGATGTAGATGAGGTGGGGATGTTACTGCAGGTGTTGGTCATTGTTATTATACCTATCGCCATTGGCATGTTTATCCGGTCTCGTAGAAAAGCTTTTGCCTTACGCATGGATAGACCGGTGAGAATCTTTTCTACTGTTCTCTTCCTAGTCATCCTAATTTCTATCATAATAACAGAGCGAGAAACAATTGCCAAGTACTTTCCACAAATCGGAGGCGCGACTGTGGCCTTAAATCTTTTGACTTTAATTGTAGGTTACTACAGTGCCAAGCTCTTTAAGCTAGAGCAAAAACAGGCGATAACCATTGCTATAGAATCGGGTATTCAAAATGGTACCTTGGCCATCGTCATTGCTTCAACGGTCTTGGCCAATTTCACCCTTTCTATACCTGCCGGTATCTACGGCTTGATTATGTTTATTTCCGGCGGCTATTTCATGTATACCTTCGGTAGAAAAAAGGAACTACAAGCCTAAGTTATCTACGGCTCCCACTACCGGTGAGCCGGAAGACCTTAGAAGGTAGCTTCAAACTAATTTTACCGGATTCGCCAGAAGCGTCTTCCGATAAGCAGATACTTTTGTCCAGTGAATAATCCAACAAATGATAAGAGGAGTCCGGATAAAGCAAGTGTTACAATTGTTAAAATTTCCATTTTTATTGCTGTTTTTATGATTATGCAGCAAACTTAAAATGGGCCTGTGACATAGGTATGTCAAGGGTGGTTTTACTACTTTACATATTCTTCAAAATACGCTTGAATCGTCATGTTGTGGGGCGTAAACGTCTCCTCTAGCGAGCTGATTTTCTCAATAAAATCTATTCTAAAAGCCCGGAAATCATTTCTCAATCGGCAAAAGGCAATGAGTAAGAAATTTCCCTTGTTGCTGTAAACCGCAAAGGGCTCAATGGTGCGAGTGGTCCGCTTTTGCTCGGTGGACAGATATTCAATCTTCAGGAGCTTAAAGTGAATAATGGCGGATTGCTAGGAGCTCCATGGTGATCAAAGCATTCGCTTCGTCTTCGGTAAAAATCACCGGTGGAAGATGATACCTCTCCATAATGGAAAAGCCCTTGCCCTCTTCGGTGATGATGGGGATGCCTGATTTTTCGAGCGTACGAATGTCTCGGTATATCGTCCGGACCCTCACCTTGTGCTTCTCGGCTAAGTATTTGGCAGTGACCAGTCTTTTGGACTGTAGCTGTGTGATAATAGCCGTTGATCGGGCCAGTCTTGGCTTTTCTTTTTCTTCCATATTCATCTAGGCTACTGGTAGCGACTCTTAGTACAGGCTCTAAGCCTGCACTAAGCGCTGGAACTAAATTAACAATTAGCTACCACTCTCCAGCCGTACTGAAGCGGAAGAAGAAAGATCTTTCAATTTGGGCTAACAATATGGCCTTATGACGATCAATTCGTTTTCGGGGAGGTGTCTTTCATCTCCTCTTGCCAAACTTTCAACTGAGCTTTGACCTCATCCACTTTTTCGCGATGCATTTCAGGTATGACACCCTCTAGTTCAAACTCTTCCAGGTCAGCTATAAATCCAGCAATTACCTTTTGCCCGGGTCTAAATGGCTCATTGTAATACTTGGCATAAATTTTATCTGCCTTCTTATATTTCCCCAGGAATAGCATACAAGGCGCATAGTTGGTGAGGAGGTAAGGGTCTACGGGTTTGATGCGCATGGCTCTTTTCAGGGCTTTTTTAGTGGTTTTATACTCTCCTGCCAAGATCCCATTCCAAGCCAATATATTGGTATGCCGGACGAAGGGCAAGCGCATAGATCGATCTTTTCGCATCTTCTTTTGCAGTAACCCCACTAATTCTACGGCTTTGTCAAACTTCATTTTCCCCCCTTCCATATTGTCTATTTCCATATCCAACTTCACGATTTCTGGATAAGCCAATTCCCGCTGTGAGACTTCCACCTCCCTGATGTATTCGGAATATTGAATCTCGGGTTCTAGTTCTTCTAGTCCATTTAGAATTTTTTTCAAGCGATCTAGTGAGGTATGAGCAGATCCATAATCTTCCATCTTCTTCAAGAGTTGGTATCGGAAAAACTCTTGTACCCATTGCCATTCCTTTCTCCGCGTACTAGTGGTGTCCTTTTCAATGGCTTTTATCCCCCAAACGACGGATTCATCCATCATGTTTAGCGCCTCTGGATAACTATCGAGGGTCTCATATTGCTTCGCCAGATCATACTGATTTCTAGAAACGGTGTAGGAGTAATCGATCTCTGCCACGAGTTCATCTAATTTCACCAGTTGTTCTACTCTGGTAAAAAGGTGTTCCACTGATTTTGCAACATCATCTAAAGCGGTATAGGCCTCGGATATCTTCAAATTTAGGGCAGCCATTTGTTCTAAATCTTCCGCTTTCCCAGTTTCTTCAAACTGTTTTTTATGGATGGTTAGACTTCTCTTATAGCGCCAGATAGCGTCTTGGTATTCCCCAAACCCAGATTTATAATTGGCTAATGAATTGCCGGCCGTCTGTACTTTATTGCGTAGTTTCTCGCTACGGGGGTCTTGATTGAGTAAGATTTCATAATGCCTCAAGGAGATCTGAGCATACTTAATCACCAACGTGGAGTCCTCTAGTTTCGCAAATCGTTGCACGCATATCTCAGACTGCCTCGCAATCGCTTCATGCACTAGTGTTTCTTTGGACTGCTTGAGTGTATTTTGCCAGGCCGCCACGCTTTTTTCATGCTGTATCGCTGAGGCTTTCAACTGGCCCTGATCCTTTAGGATATCCCCAGCCCTACTATAGGCATAGCCGACAGTATACTTGGCTACATGCTTAAGCGGTTTGTTATTTGCGGGATTTTGTAAGTACTCAATAAGATTTTGACAGACTTCCACGCCGCGGTCGTATTGTTCAAGCTTCTGATAGGATTCTGCAACTTTTATCTGTGTTAGTCCATATTCTAGATAGCAAGTTGGCTTAGAGGGAAACACCTCCATTCCATCTTTAGCCCAGGCAGATAGTTCCTGACAAAGCTCAATATGCTTCCGATAGTTGCCTGCCTTACCATGCGCTATGATTAGGTGATCCATGGCCTCAGCCACTTCTTTAAAGGCCGTCAGGCTACAGTAAATCCCTTTTGGGTATTTAGCTTTTCGAATTTCCAGCGCTTGTTCATACAAGTTAATCGCCAAGGCATAATTGTCTTCTTCCATGGCTTTCTCCGCCAGGTTTTCCTCCGGTAGATTCACCCAGGATTGCTGGCCAAAAGCTTGAACACTAAGCATAAAAAATAGACAGGTAAATATTGCTTTCACAGTTCCTGATTTATAGGGTTACTTCTCCAACCCTTCTGCGATACTACATGGGCTTTTTATTTGAAAGCCGATTGTTGCAAAGCGTGAGGTCTCCCACCGCATACCATCTGCAGATAGGGTCAGAGAAAAAATGATTACATGTAATCTCTACAGGCCTGGGTAAGCAAGGCAGCCTGTAGCTCAGCATTACAGAAGTCAGGAATGTATTTACTGTGAAAACGGAATTGGACTATAAGTCCTTGTTTTGCGACATGGTATTTACAATTCTTCCACCAGTTGAATTCTATTACCGCAAGTATCGACCAAGATAGCAAATTTCACGGTACCCATTTCTTTAGGTTCCATGCTAAATTCCACGCCGAGTGCCGTCAAGCGATCATATTCGGCTTGTACATCGTCAACGTAGAATCCTGTCCAAGGAATTCCAGCATCAAATAAAGCTTTTTGGAATACTTTAGCGGGTTCAAAATGGATGGGAGCAGGTTCTAAGAGAACTTCAGGTCCATCTTGCTCTTCCGGAGACACTACGGTTAGCCATCTATTACCTCCACCTAAAGGCATATCCAGTTTTTTTACAAACCCCAATTTTTGGGTGTAGAATTGCAAGGCTACTTCTTGGTCTTGTACGGGAACGCTAGTTACTTTAACTCTCATTAATTAACTATTTAGGTTAAGGCCTACAAGTTCTAAAATTGGCAGATAAGTTATTTCTTGAAAGTTGCTCTTTTTTGAAACTCAAGGGGCGATGAACCCGTCTTCTTTTTGAACAAAGTACTAAAGGAACCCAGGCTTTGGAAGCCTACCGCATAACACACTTCTGTTACGCTCATGCCTTCTTTCAGGTGTTCCTTAGCCTTTTCAATCCGCTTTTGGCTTAAGTACTGCTGTGGTGTTTGTCCGTAATATCTCTTGAACAAACGGAGCAAATGATATTTGGAGACCAGTAATTCTCGGGACAGTACTTCTAGGTTCAAATCAGTGTGGTAATGCTCGTTGATATACCTTCGAGTCGCGATGATGGTATCTAGTTGTACTTGATTCGAATAGATGAGGTTACTTATTCTTTCTACTTCTTTTTCGAAAAAGGTCATTGTGTGGTATAAGTTCCTAATGGGTTTCAGCGGTATAGCTGAAAGTCAAGTATGGACTTGTCAGCCTTTGTTTACTGCTGAATGGAGAATTTTCTTTGCTGAAATATACCAAAGAAATGTGAGATCATGTCTACTATGCTCAAATCTATACAAGAAGGGAGAAAAGAAACTTCTCTCCCTTCCCATTCCTTTTATTGCTTCACGATCTTATCAATGATATACTCAGTGGTAGTAGTAGAACTTACCCGCAAGTAGTAAAATCCACTCACCAAATCGTTCACATCAATCGTGTTCATACCTCCGCGAATGGTGAATACCCTAATCGTTCTTCCATTCATATCAAGTATTTCACCTTGTAGCTGTGATATACCATCAAAGCCAATAACTAATTTATCTCGTACCGGATTAGGATATATGCTGATTTTGGCGGATTCCACTTCATAAATAGAAGAAGTAATCAGATCTTCGCCATTACAATCTTCATCGACCCCATTATCAGGTATTTCTGTAGCGGCCGGATTGATCGCTGCATTTTCATCGTTGCAATCTTCGTCAGAATTAAAGCCATCCATATCCACATCGATCACTAGCGCTGTGCCATCACAGTCTTCATCTATATCGTTATTGGGCACTTCCAGCGCGACCGCATTGATTTTCGCATTTTCATCATCACAATCTTCAGAGGCGTAGAACCCATCCTCGTCCTTATCTGCTTCAATGGCACTTTCATCATATAAAGACAAGCCAATAAGATTACCGTAGATGGAAGAGCTGTTCCCTTCGGTATCTAGGTCGATAATTAATCTAGTCTCGAAGGTATTGGTACCTATTGATTCATAAATGTCATTGTTCTGTATGTCTATCCAATAAAAAGTTAATGGATTGGTGGATTCCTTCGAACTAAGTATCACTGGTCCTGGTGATACCAGTCCATCTCTAGAGGATAAACTCGAAAAAAACCTTGTGGGTAGAGCTCCCGTTCTGAAGTACATGGTCTCCTGTTGATGATCAGACCAGAACACTCTATTGTTATGGTAAAAGGCATCTATAAGTCGGCTGTCTGATCCAACGAACACCCCCGATTCTCCTCCGTTTCCATCTGCATTGATCAACTTGAGCTCTTTTTGTGAGTCATCTACCCAATAAACGACTTCCCTGTCTGTATCAATAGAAATGCCTCTAGGTCCAAAGGTGTTTCTTGTTAGTCTTTCAATTTCTGTCCCATCCAAGTTTGCCCTCCAAACAGAACCTCCATCTCTTTTCCCATCCGTCCAATACATTTTTGAAGCAATATTATCAACATCAATGTATAAGGGTTCAAACAATATAGAATGGTCACTAATGATTACTTCGGTTCGATTCCCGTTTAGAGTAGTTCTCATAATGGCTCCCCCAGGAATATTGTTAAAACCATCAGAAGAATTAATGTAATAGATATGATCTGTAATGGTATCCACCACCAAACCCGTCGGTTTATAGACATCATTGTAGGCCATATTCTGGACGTTTGAACCGTCCGCATTTGATCGCCTCAAGATGACTTGTCCTCTACGGGTCCAATAGAATTCTCCAGTGTTCGCTCGAAAAGCAAGTTGGCGGGCATCTACTGCAAATAGGGTCTCATCATTTGTTCCATCAAAAGAAACTTGGTGCAGATCTCCAGAAAAATCTACCCAGTAAATCTTTGCTTCGCTGGTATCCAGCGTAAAAGTGCGAGATAGCTCTGTATTGATGGTTTGGAAATCTGTTCCGTCTACATTAATACTGCGGACTCCCGAGCTGGTATTGACTTGCCCATCTTGTAGCCAAAAAAGCGTTTGTTGATTCGAGGATAATTCTAACTGAACAGCATTGAGGGCGTTTTCAGCCAAAACAGTCTGGTCCGAACCATCTATTGCAGCGCGATAAATGACATTTTCTGATACATCTGACCAATATAGGATACCCATAGAAAAATCTATTGCTAGATCATTAGGGGCTGTTAGTCCGTCCAAAACGGGCTCTTTGCTTTCTCCTGTTAAACTGGATTTAAATATCGTCCCCTCTTGTTGATCACACCAGTATAATTTACCATTTTCATCATCGACTACTACCCCCTTAGGCGCTAGCAAACTGTCTATGACAAGTCTCCGCTTGTTGGTTTCGACATTAATAGCATAAATTGCCTTTTTTGAAAAATCCGTAAAGTAGATTTCATTGCTTTTCTCAGAAAAACCTAAATCTACAGGAGAGTTAGTCCTCAATATTTCCCTTACATCAGTTCCTTCCAAATTACAAGATGACAGGGTATGTTTGGTTTTGTTTGACCAAACTAAACGAGTTTGAGAAAAGACAGAAAGCGTAGAAATGCTCAAGTAGAGCAAACACAAAAAACTTTTGGTTTTCATCCTTAATTTCACATTTGACGTCGTCTAAAGTCTACCACTTATGGTAAAAAGGGGATGATAGCCATAGGGACTGCATTTTCGCAGCATGGCATAGCTACAAATCCATCATTTGTGATCACTCGATCACAAAAAGCGCCTTTCTAAACATGGAGAGTATTCTTTAGAGAACTGCGTTTTTAATTATTGTTTTTCAGCGCTGCAAATTAATCCTTTAATTGATCCTTGTCAAATTAATTTCTTGTTCCATATCCCTATCGGTGACTTGATCTAATAACTCATCCCGACCCGTTCGTACTTCCTACCCTAAGCCTGGCCTTTTCCTATTGTTTATCAGTAGCTAAGTACTAGGACATGATTAGGCAACCATTTATTTGGGATGAGTTCGTTTAATCTTGGCCGAGTACTTAAGACCTAAGCCTGTATTCGAACAGCCTCGTGGGTTTTCGAAATCTGTTTTTACGCAAATTCTATTTCGCACTACCTTTTATTCTTAGATCTTTACTCTAACATCCTATCCAATATAGCATTGACGTGAATCTCGGTTGTATTGAAGACTTTCAAGAGGTCAAAGTCTTCTTGTTCCAATATTAAGGGGAGTTCTGTCCCGCCAAGGACGACACCTTCGATCTTTTCTTGCTTTGCTAATTGCTTGACTATTTCGATTAATCGTTGTTTCGTTTCAGGTTTTATTTCATTAAACACCAGCTCCCCCATGTATTTTTCATGAACGCAGTCTTGTTCTTCCTCCTCTGGAATTACTATTTCAATGCCTCGCTTTGCGCCCACCCTTTGATAGAACCCCATGCTCATCGTAGACTTTGTCCCCAGCAGTCCTACTTTTTTCAGCTTGGATGTTTCGATTACCTTACAAGTTTCCTCTACTATGCTGATCAGGGGCGTCTTAACTACTTCCGCCAATTTATCAAATACTAAATGCGGCGTGTTGGAGGCTAGAGCAACATAGTCTACACCAGCGTTTTCCAGCACCTGTATCCTATCCTGTAAAAAGGCCACTAACTCCTCCAATTCCCCTTTGAACACATAGTTCAACATCTCCGTCATGTTGATGCTGTGCAAAAGCATTTCAGGATAATCCTTTGTTGATAATCTTTCTCGAAATCGCTGAATGATTAAACTATAATACTCTACAGTTGAAGCGGGTCCAATGCCCGCAATTATTCCGATTCTATTCATGTCTAGTTTAATTCAATTGTCCACGCTTAATGGATTTTTCCACTAACACACGCCCAAACATAAGGAAACGAATATCTAGATTCTCAAATGTATCAGCGAATTGCTGCAACAATATTTCATCCATCTGGAGATAATTTTCGGTTATCCCTTTCCGATCAAATAGGATGATCCTCAGCTATTCAAGGACTCATCAGGAACGTGCTTGTAGCCTAAAGTGCTCACCTCGTAAAATCATCTATTTCTCTAAAGATTTCTACCGAAGTTCGTTCCCCCAGATCGCGCATAGAAAGCATCTGACTCGGATTGCTATCTTGCCAAAATCGCTTCCAGTCTTGGAGTGCATCCCACCTCGCGATAGTCTTTATTTCACTGGAATCTTCATGACTTTGGATCATAAAACTACCTCTCGCTCCTTGCACTTCTTTATGGATCTTATTGGTCGTTTTTTTCCAGGTCTCGATGAAAAGGTCAATGTTTTCTGGCTGTACTTTCCAGTTATAGATGATTCGGATCATTTTATTATTTTTTAGTCTGGTGATCTCATAAAGCCCCTTTTACCCTAGCTCTTACAAATTCAACCAGTAAGTCATTTTAAAGACCAGTGCCCGATTCTTACTAAATAGATCTGCTGGCAAATAATTTTCAGTGTAAACAACAAATAGATCCGAGGCCGGTTGGTAGCGCCATTGAAAACGAGCATTCAGATTAATATTGTCAAATACATTATTGTACTGGACATAGGTGGTTAAAAAAATCTTGTCAGTAAACGTCAGGTCAATACGGGGCCCAATTAGAAACAATTGTTCTTGACCATAATTTTCCGGAAGTTGCAAATCGTTGAAGTCAAAGCGTAAGGCAATATTCCCATAGGGTTGGTAGCGATAGGTCAATTCTCCACTCAGGTTGAAGTTCTCGCCATTGTAGAAGCCACCGTAACTACCGCTGATTTCATAGAAGAATGACTTCCTAGGGTTACTCTTGTATTCTATTCCAAAGGAGTTCCAGTTGTATTCCTCTCCTTCCAGAAAGCCAGTATATTGATTCGGATCTAATAAATTGAAACTGTTGGTCAGCTTTTGAAAGACGTGGTTGAAGTTTAGCTGGAAAGATGAGGCATTATTAAATTGAAACTGATACCCTAATTGATAGCTTCGGTCCGTCAACGTACCTCCAGGGATATAGGTATGCTGGATGTCAAAGGTAGGCCCCATGCGAATAATGGATTCTTTTTCTGGATAAATTTGATAGCCCAAATTGGTAAAGAAAGAATACTGGCCCGGATAAGTTCGTGCACTGGGCACAAACCCGGCTTCAGCATTGAAAAATTCGTTGATAAAGGAAAAGCCAGTAAAAGCGCTAAATGTACGCGTCGAATAGCTACCAAATGCTAAGCCAGAAAGATTTTCTCGATCATTGAAATCATCAAAAGACTTGCTGAGATAGGAACTGTGATACCATCGATTGTCTTTACTATATGCCTCCACATCAACACTAAGGACTCGATTGTAGGTATTCCGTCTCAACTCCGTCCGGTTTCCCACTTGTATTTCTCGAAAGACATTTTCACTGAAAAACTTGAGTGAATCCCCCGATTCTACCTCAAGACTTTGCTTGTTGACGAAACTAAAGGCAATGTTGGACTGCGCCCCAAAATTTCTCTGAATGGCTGCCACCGTATAGTTCTGAGCAGGTAAGCCAATAGAAGCTTCCTCTTTGGTTTGCATGTTTAGAATATTCAATCGCCATTTCTCACTTAAGGAACCGCTCAGCCTCGCGCCAAATGATATAGGAACCTGCTGCAATAAACCCAAAGAATCACGTGCTAGCCCAATCCGCCGCGAGAAAAAGGGTCGTGCTCCCGGAAAACCCGCCAAGTCGAATAAATCGCTATTCTCCAAGAAGAACTGGCGTCTTTCTGGAAACCGAAATTCGAAACGCGTCAGGTTAATGATTTGATCGTCCACCTCCACCTGTGAGAAGTCTGGATTTACCGTCAGATCTAGGTTTAAAGAAGGGGTGACTGCTACTTTAGCGTCGAAACCAACTTGAAGATCAGCGTTTTGAACCGCTGGATTAACTTCTCTATTGGAGGAAGTATTAGCGGTGACGTACGGAATAAAAGAGATATTGGTTTTAGCTGGGGGGATAGGATCGTCCCAAATCAATTGTCCCCCATAAGGAAAGGAGGCAGAGATAAATTGAATAGGGGTACGAATCCAACTCGTCTTTCGATTCCGCTTTAACTCCCAGCGATCAATCGAGATATTCCATTCCCGTATGTCACTTTTGTACCGAAAACTCTTGAAAGGGATAGCCAATTCAGCGATCCATTTATCTTCATAGCGCACTACATTGGAATACCATTTATTATCCCAAAAAGCACTGAAGGAATCATTGCTGCTACCTCCTCCTGTCACCGTGCCTTCCATTTGAATGCCCGCTGGTGTAATCACGAAGAAAAAGCCATTTATCTTATCGTTGTAGGGACCAATGGTAAAGCCAACATTATCATTTAGGTCGTAGTTGAAATCACGACGGAGCGAGTTCACAATATCTGGTGTGTCATCGTCGTAGCAGACAAAGGATGCATAGAAGAATTCGTCATCAAAAGTAAAGCGGGCTTCCGTCTGAAAGGGTGCTCTTACAGTATCTACGGGAAAGTTCGTGTACCAATCATCTGCCACATCGGCAGTCTGCCAGTCGCTTTCATCGATGTTTCCATCCAATACGATGGCTCCTTTGGCCTTCTTAATATGTAATTCTGTACCTGGTTGGTTTTGGCTATATCCGTAAGTAATCGCCCAGAAAAGGGCAAAGAATAGAATGGTGGTGGAGCGGGTGTTCGCCATTTTTAGCTCTAGTTTCTGTTGAAGGAAATGCTTTAAAGCGTGCCAAAAGTAGGAATTAATTGGATTGAATATACACTCCTCAACCAATAATAGTTCCTCCCAAAATGCTATAGTACCCCATCTACAATTGATACCCTCAATCTGACATCTCATCCGTTATTCTTTTGAACCTCCCGGTGACCATTGCAACTTCGCAATGAAAACAGGTCACCCATTCCAACAAAAGAATAATCGATGACAATGCGGACAGTAAATAGTATTAAAAGGACGTCAGTTTTTCGACTGGTGGGCACTCCGCGGCTTATGGGCAAGCTCTTTCAGGCATACTGAACAGGAGTACGATTGATGAGTCCGGTAATGCAGCAAGTAATGTATCGATTATCTCTGTAAATCCCCTTCACATTACATGAACTAATATCATGTGTCAATTACCAAACTCTGTATTTGAAGGCTTTCTCGAAGGAAGAGTTCCTGTTATGTTTTTCATAAAGTAACTTTAGGAGCTCTTTATCATTAAACCATGCTAAGTGGTTGTTTTTAGCGCCCAATTTTCTCCAATTAGTAAATGCCTTATCAAAGTCCAATAGCTTTTGAATTTCCTGAATATGGAGATCCAACATTTGTGCTTTTTCAAGCGGACTCTTTGATACGAAATAGTTTCCTGTATCCTGATCAGAATCGTGATCTTGAGCAAAATTTGAGATCTGAAAGAATTCTCTCTCATCATACCACTGCAACCAACGAACTACCTGAGGCCATCGAAGGCTTAGGATTAACCAGAAAGCTAATGTATCTGAATTAGCGTAGTTAAGGTTTTTTGCTTGACGTAACTCTTGATAACTAGAGTGGAATCGAAGAAGATTAGCAAATCGCTTAATACTTCTTGGGGAGGGATCTAAGAATTTTTCATAGAGAATAACCTTTTCTCGGATATCGGAGGAATCTCGGTTCTCTTCGAATTTCTTTTCCAAAAAGGCTTTCTCAAATTCTTTTTTCTGGATAGGGCTTAGCTGCTTAATTTCTTTCTTTATCCCTTCATTTATTGCTTGTTCTGCTTTTTTTTCGGATTCTTCAGGTTGTTTTGTATTTACATGGACTTCATACTTTTCTTCGCCATCGTCTGTATCAGGAAAAAGGCTCTGTATTAGTTCTGCTTTTTGCTCCCTTCTAAGTGTCGGGACTAAAAAAGGAAGTTGAATAAATTTGTCAAGGAAGTACCAGCCCACTGAGCCGAAAGCTTGTTCCTTTCCGGGGATTTTACCCCTCATTTTTTCATAAGCGACATCAATTGAAGCAGCAACCATTTCTGCATCCATACCCATAATAAAATAGCACTTATGTCTAAATTTGCCATTCATCATCAGATTGATGGCCTCCATTACCTCTACGACCTTATTGGGAGTACATCTATCCAAATCATCAATGAAAATAATTGCAGGCGAATCATCTGAAACAAGTAAAGCAAAGACTCGCTCAAGATCTTCATTAACATGATGAAATGCCCCCAAACTGCTACTGTAATTAGGGCTCTGGAGATAAGGTTCCAACTGTTTAGCGACGCCTTCTCCTTTTTCTTTCCACCAAGCCCAAACACCATGAAAAGCAGCCAGAGTTGCAGTAATGACAGATCCTATTCCTGCGAATTTCCATCCTGTCTCAATTCCGTGGATATTGAAAGCTATTACGGCAGCCCCAACGGCAATAAGTGTAATTATAAGATTTGGGAATAGCCTTGTAAATATAGCCTTATGGACATCGCTTCGAATAGCATTTTTATCAATACGCTTCCATTGGAGCTTTAACCAAAACTCTTCTTGCCTTGTCATAGGTAATTTAGCCACCAGTTGATTAATGATTGCGTCCGCCATGCCCGCCCATATCTGTTCACTACTTTGGTACTTCCAAGGGTTAAACCACACGGTTGGGTTTTTTTCAAGAGGTTTTCCCCAAGCCCCTAAGCTATCTTTCGTCCATTTGAGGATCTCCTGAGGTTGAGCAACTATTTTCCAAGGTTGCGGTTTCAACTGATCCCCTGGATTAGATTCAAAACGCCTCCACACATAGCGCATTAATGTCGTTTTTCCTTGTCCCCAAGGAGCAATAACTCCAATAGTTAGTGGAGGCTTCGATTCTTTGTCTTTAATTATGTATTCAATCGCCTGGGCATAAATTTCATATCCTAGATAATCCTCCTTTGACCAATGGTCCGAATGAAGTCTTGATTCTACTGAGAGAAGAGGAGCACCACTAATCTTTTGAAGCTTTTCTGCTTCTTCAAGGTTATCTTTTTCTTTTATACTTACAGTGCGAGTTGTAACCTCTCCAAGGTTAATACTAGAGCCATCAAATCGCTTCTGATCCAATGAATTATAAAAATCGAGCACGGTAAAGAAATATTTATCCGAATCGGGGTTTATCCGGCTACCTCTAGCAATCATTTGAAAAAGTTCAGAATTAGAACTCACCCTTTTCGCCAGGACAATTAACCTACAATCAGCAATGTCGATACCTGTAACCAACATCTTGACTGTTACGGCTACGACTGGATAAATACCTATTGCATCTTTAAATCGATAAATATCTTGCTTGACATCAGGATTATCAGAAGTTATTTGGACAACATAATCTTCATGCTCCGAAACTAAATCATCATTTTCACGGGCTATTGCCTCCTTCATCATCGCGGCATGCTCAATACTGGAGCAATAGATAATGGTTTTGTCTAGCCGATTGGTAGACTTTAAAAACTCCGAAACCTATTTGGCAACTAGATTTGTCTGATCCTGTTGAGTCTGGTTGAGAAAATTATTTCCATTCTCAAGTACTTCATCAATGGAGAATCTGACAAGTTGGAAAGGAGCTGAAAAACCATCTGCAAGACTTTGTTGAAAAGAATAGTTATAAATACTTTCTCCAAAAAAACTATATTCTGGTGGATCTTGAAACTCTGTTGGCGTTGAACCAATACCAAGGATGTCTGCCGAGGAAAAATATTCCAATAATTCTCTTGAAGGATTTTCGCTTGTAGAAGTTATCCTTGAAGGGTTATCTACCAATACGAGATCAAAAAAATCCTTAGGAATTTCTTTGAATACTTGATTTTGAGAAAGGCTTTGAACGGTTGCTAGGTAGAGCGATTTATTTTTTTCGAAATTACTTTGCTGGATGATTGAAAGCTCGTTCTTGTATATTGGCGTAAACCCTTCTAACGTCTGATCAAGAATTGCCCTTCGATCAAAGAGAATTAAGAATCGATCCTTCGTTTTCGAATTCTTTAGCTTAGCAACTATTTGCAGAAGTACATAGTTTTTTCCAGATTCTTGAGACAAGCTCACTAGAGCCCTTTTATGTCCTTTTACTATAGCTTCTATACTTCGATTAATTGCAATTCTTTGGTAATACCTGGGGGGCTTGTAAGTATCATCATAGTAATACTCTTGTAGAATAGCCCTTTCCTGTACCTTTGATTTGAGTACATTACCTTTTGTATATCTTTCCCATAACTCCTCAGGAGTAGGGAACTGCTGCAAGGGTATCAACCTTTCTTGTTGCTCCCCTTTGACGAATACGTTATGTTCTTTAAAGGCCTCTCCATTGGTACTATAGCTAAATGGGACGTCTAAAACCCTTGAGTACTCTAGTGCCTGAGTCATACCCGCATCTATAGACATCCCCCCACTTTTCACTTCAATAAGTCCTATTGGTAAATGTTTTTTATAAAAAAGAACAATATCTGCCCTCCTAATGCCACCTCTAGAAAACTTCCCTTGATCAACCAATATCTGCCCCTGAGTAAATGCAAACTCTTCTTTGATTTGTGTTTCCCGATTCCATCCAGCTTTGGCTAAAATTTCAATAATTGCTGATTGAATTTCTTGTTCATTTTTCGCGGGTATGGCTGCCATGAATAAGGATTGATCAATTCGATTAACTTAATTTTAGCAGTATAATAAAAAAACAAGAGAAAAGGATTAGCGTCGACTATCTTTTGCCGGTATAACCTGGTTTCATGAGAACAAGTCATTGAGTTCATGTTTGGCCATCACCTTATTGGGTCGAAAATCGCCCCTTTTTTCCTACAAAAGCGATCGCCAAACATGAAATGTGGGAATACTAATCCTGCCTCAACGCCTCTACAGGATTGGCAACAGCCGCTTTTACACTTTGAATGCTAATGGTTACAAATGCAATGGTAATGGATAAGAGTCCCACCATCAAGAATGCCCACCAAGGAATACTAATTCGATAGGCAAAATCTCGTAGCCAATATTGCATCAGAAGCCAGGCAGCGGGAATGGCAATGACTAAAGCAATAGAAACTAAGCGCACAAAGTCTTTAGAGAGCAGTTCCACAATTTGAGCAACACTAGCTCCCAGCACCTTACGAATCCCAATTTCCTTGCTTCGTTGTAGTACCTGGTGAGAAACCAGGCCAAACAAGCCCATACAGGCAATAAATAAGGTAATCAGGGTGAAAATATTGAAGGCTTGCCCAATTCGTTGTTCAGATCGGTACAACTGGCTATAAGTATCATCCAAAAAGAATTGCTGGTAGGGCATATTCGGAATGAATTTTTTGACCGTGGTTTCTATGTGCGCCAGGGTGCCCTCCATGTCTCCCGTTTGTAGCTTGATATTTATATTGCCACCACCATTGTAGTTGTAGTTTTGATACCGCAAATACATGGGCTGGATGGCAAAATTGAAAGGTTGAAAATGAAAATTCTTAACTACACCAATGACCTGCCCGTCCAAAAACTGCTTGCCTACCGCTTTGTCCCAACCGATAGCACTTACGGCCGCTTCGTTTAAAACATACGCCTCAGCGGTATCCGTAGGATGGCTAGGGGAAAAGCTTCTCCCTTCCACTATTTCCATTTCAAACAAATCGAAAAACTCATAGCCTACGTAATTGCGATAGATGCTAAGCTCTTCTCCCGTCGTATTCCCTTCCCACTCCTTAATCACGCCTGAGTTATAGCTATTAAGTGGCAAGTTGGCGGCGTAGGCGACCTCTTCGATGCTTGGGTGCTTTCTTAGTTCTGCTTCCAGGGTAGCTATTTTATTCAGTGAAGGCGCTTGTTGGAGGGGCACATGGACCACCTGATCCCGATTATAACCTAGTTTCTTGTTTTGAATGAACTGCAATTGTTGATAGACCACCACACTGCCAATCGCCAAAATGATTGCGGCAACAAATTGGCCGATGACCAATACATTACGAAGACTTGCCCCTCTGCGATAATCCTTTAGGAAGTTACCACGAAAAGCTTTTACCGGTGATATAACAGCTAGAAATAGAGCTGGATAGAGGCCCGATAGTCCTCCAATCAAGAGTGCTGTACCTAACAGCCCAAGTAATAACCATTGATTTCCAAGGATGCTAAAGGGAATGGATTTATCGACTAGTTGGTTGAAAACAGGTAGCGCTACATTGGTTAAGGCCAGTGCTATGGCAAAGCTTATGAAAGTCAGTAAGAATGATTCTCCCAGCATCTGCCGGATGAGTTGTCCTTTATGCGCACCCATAACTTTTCGGATACCCACTTCTTTGGCGCGTTGAGCAGAGCTTGCGGTAGCCAGATTCATATAATTGATAGCCGCCAAGAATAGGATAATAAACCCGATCGCACCAAATAAGTAGAGATATCGAATATCGCTATTCGCTTGCAATTCCACATTCATTTGTGAGTGCAGATGAATATCGGTTATGGGTTGTAATCTAAAAGCAGGCTTGAAGGGAACATCTTCATAAGCAGGAGCTGCCATTTCATCAATCGTTCTGAGTTTGCCTTGCAAGGCTTTGTAATCCTGGCCTGCAGCCAAGGTCATATACGTCCAGTAATTATTGTTTCCCCACTTACCGATATCATACCTGGAGTAGCGCTTATTGGATAAGGCCGTAATGTAATCAAATTGAAAATGCTGGTTTTTTCGGTGGATCTTGAAGAACTCCTTTGACAGTCAGCAGCTTCTTTTGATTGACGGTCAAGGTTTTGCCAATAGGAGATTCATTGCCAAAGTATTTGTTCGCCAAGGACTGCGTGATTAGGATTGCGGTGGGATCTTGTAAGGCTTCTTTACCAACACCTTCTACAAGCGGAAAATGAAAGACATCAAATGAATATTCATCAGCATAAAGACCGGACTCTCTGAATACCTCACCTTCTAAAGAGACGAGTCCACTCGAAAATGCCAAGGTGGTAGCCTGCTCCACCTCCGCAAATTCCTCCTTCAAGGTTTGTGCCAAAGGCATAGGGCTAACGGCAAATTCATTGCTCCCACGGAAAATCACTTCCGATCTGCTTCATGTACACCCGATAAATCTGACTGGCGTCTTCAAAGTGCTGATCATAACTCAGCTCATACTGGATATACAAGGCAATCAGGATAAAGGAAACCCATCCCCAGGGTCAAACCTGAAATATTAATAGAAGAATGGAGCCTATTTTTCAACAGGTTTCTGTAGGCTAGGGTGAAGTAGTTCTTTAACATATTTGGAAGTGGTTTTAGGTATTGCTGCTTTTTGGTGGCAGCGCGGCAGGTACTCGAAGTTTCTCAAAGGCAGGGCCAGGCAACTTCGGATATCTGGCGTTGGCTTTTAATCACAATACCCGTGTTAAACTGAGTTCTACCACTATATGTTCAACACCCATGCCGAAAAACATGGGTGCCTCATTTTCATGGTTTTATAGATTTTACCCCTTAGAAATTCCCTTTAGGATTGTCCGAATATGAACAGCATCGTTCAAAAGTGTACAAGGAAAAGCCCTTCTATTCTAAGGTGTGCCTGATTTAAATATTGTGTCTACTACAGCAGGAAGGCTCGTTGCAATGATAACAATAGCTATTTTCGTTCTAATCATGCAAAACCCTAACCAATATCTTATAGTCCTACTCTTGAGCATTCTTCGTGAAGGACAGGAGACCTTCATTGATCCTTTATTCCCCTATGCAAATGCTGGACCTCCGCTTATTGATTTCGGAATGCATGTCATTATTGTTGCACTTCAGGTGTGGGCATTTATTATTGTTTACAAAATCGCAAGGCAAGAGCATCAAGCAGAAGTATCTGCATAAAATTGCAACTTTAGAAGCAAGAGAAGGTTGTTCATAACAAAATAAATGCAACAAGTCGTTCCTTCAGTTGACCTCTATAGATATTCCTTTCTATGACGTTTCAGTATTCAGTATAAAAGGTCATCTCAAAGAAATCTATGATGGGAAATAAAGGGGGCAAAGCACCTACATCATATTCCGAATTAGGGATTAACTTGTGGATAGCGGGCTTCCCAGCGGTAAGCCGCCACTAAAATCCTCCAGCTTAGATATACTTCTCTAAATTCGATTTGTAATTTCTGGATACCTTGATTTGAGTGTTATCTTTCATGATTACCAAAAGATCAACTTTCCCAAAGGTCTGTATCTCAGTCACATATTCCATGTTGACCAAAGCAGACTTATTTATTCTAAGGAAGCGATGTACATCCAATTTCTTTTCCATTTCTTTTAGCGTAACGCGCACTACATGCGTCTTTACAGCGGTATGTACCTTGACACAATAATCGTATCCTTCAATCCACGTAATATCTGCGTAATCCACAAAAACGATCCGCCCTTTATTTTTGATTGTAATCTTGTTCCACCCTGGCACAGACTTGATCAATTGATCCACATCCTCGTTCTTCCGTTGATTGGAAAGATAAGCGTTGACCAATTTCTCAATCAACTCACTTTGATTGTTGTTGGCTTTCAAGTTTTGGATCGCTAAGTCCAGAACGCTTTGAAAACGTTCGTCTGTAAAGGGTTTGAGTAAATAGTCTTGTGCATTTATTTCAAAAGCCTTGACTGCATACTGGTCATAGGCAGTGACAAAAACGACATAGGGTATTTTGTAGTTAATACTATTCAGGACTTCAAAGCCATTCACCTTCGGCATCTGAATATCGAGGAAAACTAGGTCAGGCTTGAGCGTATCAATATCCCTGATGGCACTTATTCCATTTTCGCATTGAGCAATGATTTCTATTTCTTGATGTTGTCCTAACAACAAGCTTAGACCTTTTCGAGCGTTCGGTTCATCATCAATAATTATCGTCCTGATCATGCTTCTTCCATTTGCAGTTTAGGAATGGAAATGCAGGCGACCACTAGTTCCTCGTCTTCACTATTTCGAAGACTAAATTCGTATTCATCGAATAGATTACCTAGCCGATTTTCCACATTCTTGAGTCCAATCCCTTTATTGGATGCCAACGACCAATCTTCGCGTATTTTCCCTCCTGTATTTGAAATTTCCAGCACCAAATTGTCGTCCACAATGGTCGATTCGATTCGGATATATGCGCTATCTAAATTTTCAGAGACACCATACTTGAATGCATTTTCTAGGATCGGTTGCAAAATCAGGTTTGGCACTCCCAGCGACTCCGTCTTTGGATCAATTTTGATGTCAATGGTCAAGCGATCACTAAATCGCTCCTGCTCAATCGCTAAATACTTCCTAACCAGCAACAGCTCCTCCTTTAGGGGTATGATCTGAGCCGTTTTCATATTCAGGCTTAACCGTAATAAATCGCTTAAGGCTGAAATCATAGAGATGGCTTTGCTACTGTTCTTTGTGCGCACCATCATAGAAATCGTATTCAGCGCATTAAACAAGAAATGAGGGTTTAATTGAGCCTGAATAGCTTCCAATTTTGACTTGGATAATTCAAGTGCCAGGCTCGTACTTTTAAGATTTTCATCTCGGTATTTCTCATAGTAGTCTAGTGCTATAATTAGACTCAACCAAAAGCAGCCCATCAATGTGCCCACAAAAATGCCGAACACAAAGAATTTCAAACTACTTGACAACAATTCATAATAGGTTCTTTCATCCCCCATTAAAAATTTATGCCCAACCAAATAAAAAAACTGAGCTAGAAAGGCATGGACTGTAGCCACTACAATCACCAACCCAAAAAGCTTACCCCATGCCCTTCCATTGGACAAAGGTTGGATCTTTCGATAGCCTTGATAAAGGAAAAATAGAATGGCGGCCCATATCACTTGATCAGTCATTGAGCTGATAACACTTCGGCTCCAGTCTATCTCCGTGGTTTTTCCGGTGAGTAGGGAAGTCCAGGATCTAGCCTGGTCCAAAAGGAACTGCAGCATCAAGAAACCTGCGAAAACCTTTCCATATTTCTTGAAAAAAGGGCGGGATGATGTCATGCCATAATGGATACTGTTTAAGATTCAAGAAGCTGTAAATTAAGAAAAATATGAACCGTATTGTGTTACATGGTTTATGGTTTAGGCCTAAGCCCCTCTATAATCTGCGCATCTACCCAATAACTTTTCCCTACCCAATTGGTACTTCCGTCCGCTTTAGTCTCCCACTGTCCTCTCGAAAAAAATAGATATTTCCCATCGGGCGTGACCGAAACACCGCTTTCCTGGAGTTCTGTGTTGATCTTATCTCCCATATTAAGGGCGGGTAGCCAAGAGCCATCTTTCTGTCGAAAACTAATGTAGATATCAGAGCCACCATACCCATCTTCTCGTTCGACATCCCACAACAAATAGGACTCGTCAGGAGCAATCCTCGGATGGGCAATCCATTCTCCGGTGTTAATCTCTTTGCCGAGTTTTTGCCGGGCTTCATATTTCCCATTTACCAAAAGGGAATAACTGATCGCACCAGTGGTATCCTTTCCATCCCATTCGTCAAAGAAGAAAGTTCCATTGTCTGAAACCGATATTCCCATGATATGCTTATCGGTAAAGGGGGCTCCCATACTTTTCTGCGCTGACCAACCCGTATCGGTTCGCGTCCTATATTTATTCCCTTGGTACATCGTATTGCCATCCTTAGCAAAGCGAGGGTATTTTATCTCTGTCTCAGATTCCTCCCCCCAACTATTATTTTCGTATCGAATAACAAAAAAGGTACGCTTTTCATATTTCCCATTTTTCCTATTGAAATAGAAAGTCCGCATATCTGGTGAATAGGTCCCCCCCTCAAAAAGCCCATCTGGAGAGACAATCTTAGGCGCAAAAAGCTGAGGCGTTAAGCCCGGTGGTTTGGCTCCAAAGTATCGATCTTCTAAGCTCGGATAGTTGGCCTCGTTTTCCTTTTCTTCTTGAGTACAAGCCGAATGGATGGTTATAATGAATGCTAATAGTAATATTGTTGTTGATTTCATGTTTTCTTCCTTTTGGGAGATGAGTTTTTATTGAGGCCTAAGTGTCTCAATGATTTGCGCATCTACCCAGTAGATATCCACGTTGTCCTTATCTATCATTCTGTTGAACAGGATGTACTTACCATCAGGGGTGACTGTGGCATAGGAATCTGATTGCTCAGAATTAACCTGGTCTCCCATATGGATAGCAGGCCCCCAGGAACCATCTGCCTGTTTAAAACTGATATAGATATCGGCCTTGCCAAATCCACTTTCGCGTTGATCATCCCAGATCACGTAGGACTCATCTGGAGCGATGAAGGGATGCGCATTGAATTTCCCAAGGTCTACTTCCAGCGGCTTTGGTGTCTCCCATTTGCCATCTATTATTCGTGTATATCGAATCGGACCTTCCTCCGTGGCATCATCAAAATAGTAGGTCCCTTTAGCAGAAGACACTAAGCGCATGATCCGGTAGTCTTTGAAAGGCTTCTCCACTTCTTTGACAGGCGACCAGCCAGTGTCGGTTCGCTCCTTATACCGCCTACCGAGATGCATGACCTTGCCATCGGGTGAAATAGCAGGCTCCCCTACCCTTGGCCCGGTTATGGACATGTCCCAGCGGTTATCTTTCCATTCATAGACGATCATGCTGGGTTTATCCTCTTCATCATATCGAACAAAATAGAATTCTTTCATATCGGGTGTGAAGGCGCTGAACAATTCATAACGGCCCGTAGAGACTACGCCAGGTGCAAAGACTTCGGCCACCAAGCCCGGAGGCGTTTGACCGAGATAAGGGCCTTTCAATGGCAAGCTTTCATCTTCAACAAAAGCGGGTAGGATGACTTTTGAGATCTGCTCCATGATCGTATCTTCCCGGTCATGTCCAGTGATCACCACAATTAAGTCCAGTTCCTCTACAGTAACTATATATTGTCCGCCACCACCCCAGGCAAAATTGACCTGATAGTTTTGATCACCGACCGGCATATCCGCCTGATACCAATAATAGCCATAGAAATAGGCGTCAGGAATCCAATTTTCAGTGGGTTTAGTGATTTTGCTGGTGGCTTTAGCTAGAAAGGGCGCCGAAATAAGCTGTTCACCCTCCCATTTCCCTTTATGGAGGACCAATGCGCCTAGCTTGAGCATATCGCGAGCCATCATACTTGAGCCTTCAACATCATTTTCCCAACTATAGTTAGTTATTCCAATTTTTGCCAGGACTTCATGCTTCATAAAATCCTCGGCAGATCCTGGCACAACGCTATCCAGCACCTGCCATGCTAACCTGGGATCTATTCCTTGGTACTTAAAGGTTTGTGTCTCAGGTGCAATAGCTGTAGTGCGTTGCAAAAATTGAGGGGTGGTATTGGCCACACCATTAGCGGTTATCGATTCCAACATATCGGAACTCACCCGAATCCCTGAGCGCATAGTCATGACTTGATGAAGACTAATGTTTTCTACCCCATCCGCTAGATTTTCAAGCGCTAGGTCTTTGAGAAAATGAACAATGGGTTTGTGCAAATCAGCCATGCTCAAATAGCCTAATTGGATAGCTCGGCCTATGGCCAGGGTTATATAGGACTTGGTCACGGAAGCTTGCCCATGCGGTAGATCGATACGCCCTCTCCTGTAGTAGGACTCAAACACCAACTCATTGTTATGTGAGATCAACAGGCCATCGTATTGGCCATGAATACTGTCCGAAAGCTCTTTAGACAATTCGATAATTGCTTTGCGACGATCGTTATCAATGGCTAAATAGCCAACCGCTATACCGTTGTCTCTTTCATTTGGCGCGGCATCGATAAAAGCTTCTTGGAGAAGCGGAAGATCCCAGAATGAGAGCGTAGTTTCAACCGCGGTAGCCTCCGGTGGATTCTGCCCAAAGCAGATGTTTGTAATTAATAACAGAGAGATAAAAATTAGTCGGGTAATTTGATTCACAGTCTATATTTTTTCATTTGACGCTTAACACGTACAGATTAAAAAACGCCCTTAGTCGCTACGCCAAGCGCATAGGATTTTAAGCGCAAAATAGACTGATTATGGCTACCCCGAAACCGGAATGAAGGTTCCCGACCGGATCATGCAGTAAGCGATGAGATTAATGCAGGGAAATGCATCCTGCATCGAAATTCTGCTCAATGAATGGAGCGTTGGAGTGATTGTTTAGGGGTCCGATGCAGGAAGCATAAGACTACAAGTCTCTCAATACCTGGTAGACCTTGCAGTCTTATACTCGACTTTTATTCATCTTTCAACTGACGACTAATCGCTTCAGGGTCAGTGGCACGCATAATGCCTTCTATCTTCCATTCTTTAAGGGTGTAAATGTCTATTCCCGTCCAGGTGATGACCTTTCCAGTGGCGGGGATATCGCGATATGGACCGTTGTGGGTTCCTTTGAAGGTCCAACGGAGAACCACCTTATCGTCCTCAGCAATCATATCGTCGGCAATAACCTTGACATCCGGAAATGACACGGTAATACCCTTGAAACCATGGGTTAGTCGTTCTTGCCACTCATCTGACCAAAACGATAGGGCCGTCTCTAAATCATTAGTTTTAGGAGCGGCTATCCATTTACTAACTACTGCTTTGTTGGCTGCCACTGCAGTGTTTTGAATCTCAACGGTCTGATCCAGATGTGGCTGGGTTTGATTCAACTGCGCAGACAAAGTCAGACTGAATAAGGAAAAAACAACAAGTAGTGCCTTGATTTTCATAATAAGGTAATTTATTAGTGTATGCGTGGTGATGGCCAGGCATGCACATAAGCGTTACAAATTTGTTTTATGGATCGTGAACTAATGTACAAGGCTTTGCCCGCTTAGTTCTTAGTAGAGGAAATAACTGCTTTCCAAATAAGGTTACTTAGCTAATCTGCTATGTATATACGCTGTTAGGAGGTAGTAATTTCCAAGTCAAATGGTAGGAACCCCATCTTCCGCTATCATCTGATCACTGAAAGATGAAGATTCCTACATTTGGTTTTTTGGAGGGTCTACACAAGAGGGGAGTTCTATATAAGTTGTCTATGCCCCGAAAGCTAGCATAACGGCGATTTTCCATCCATCATTTCTCTTGACTAGGATACGTTGCTCCTTTGATATCAGGTTTCCAGATTTTCCTCTCCGTTCCATCACTACCCATGCTTTCTCGCCTGCAATGGAAATGTTGTAGTTTCCTAAGAAATCCCGCTCGAAGGGTTCCGGGTTCTTTTCAATGAAGGTTTTAAAGCTATTATAGACCTCAGTATATCCCTTTAAGGACAGGCTTATTCCATCCCCCCAAAGCACCGCCTCAGTCTTGTCCACAAAGCTCATCAACCTTTCAAAATCTCTGTCTAGAAAAGCTTGATGCTCTCCTTCTATTACTTCTATAATTGCTTTTCTATCCTGATCTTGAGCTACGGCGGTAGTTGAGAGAATAGCAAGCCCCAAGATGAGGATTCCAGTTTTTGTCCAGACGTTTTTCATCATAAATGATTTTTTATTAGATGACATTCTTAGACAAATCTCGTGGACAATCATAAAATGAGATGAATAAGCGACACTGACGCTTAAGATCAGTAAAGCATTTAATTTCATTTTTGAGTATCTCGAAACATAAATTTGTCTAAGAACCTTAAATGATGGACTCAATATCCGTTTCTCTAAGGGCTCAGGCATAGTAATCCGGTTCCAAATGCTGGTAATGGGTTGAACTAAGGCTGGTAACAGGGTTTCAAAACCACCAGCTAACTCCTCATAAACAACTAGTTACGTGTTACAGAAGGTGTTTCATCAAATTCGGCCGCATATAGCTTAGTAAAGTAGGATGGGTCTTTAAAACCGGTTTCGTAAGCTATTTCGCCGATCGTTTTTTGGCTCGTGAGGATCAATTGACGCGCTTTAAATAGGCGCGTCTTTTGAATAAATCGACTAGTTGGAATATCGAGTAGGGAGGTAATCTTTCGATGTAACTGGGTACGACTCATCCCCATTAAACGACACAATTGTTGCGTGCCAAAGTTTTCATCCTCTAAATTCTCCTCCACGACACGTTGCAATTTCTTTAGAAATGGATCCTGATAGACTGGCATTGCTGTAGCCGAAATCGACTGCTGCCATTGCAATTGGACTTTCTTCCGTACCTCTAATAGTTTTTCGATTCGAATCAGGAGCTCTGCTTTATCGAAGGGTTTGGCCAGATAGGCATCTGCTCCAGTTTTAAGACCTTCTAAACGCTCCTCCTGCGTCGCCTTAGCGGTTAATAAAATAATCGGAATGTGGCTGGTCCGCTCATCGTTCTTTAAGATTTGGCATAATTCAAATCCGTCCATTTCCGGCATCATCACATCACTGATAATTAGATCGGGTATGGCTTCAATAGCCTGGTCTAGACCTTCTTGTCCGTTCCTGGCCGTTGTAATGGAAAATTGATCTTGCAATATGCTCTTTAGATAAAAGAGTACATCTGTGTTGTCTTCTACCAGCAAGATTTGATTCGATTTTTTACTGATCCCATTAGAGCTTGAGTGGAGGGCTATAGCATCATACGCAGCAGGAGTAGAATAATAGGAAAAACTATCGGCAGGAGAGGTTTCATATCCAGCATCTGAAAAGGCTAGAGAGTCCCCCTTCGTATGAATCTAGTTTTTCCAAGGGCAGTAGTATAGTAAAACAACTACCTCTTCCCACCTCACTTTCTAAGTCGATACTTCCCCCCATAAACTGGACCAATTCCCGGACTAAAGCCAAGCCAATTCCACTACCCATCCCATTCGATGTCGGCTCTTTGTCCGCTTGGTAAAACCGATCAAATATTTTTGCCTGTTCTGCGGCTGTGATACCGATGCCGGAATCTCTTACACTGACCTTTACTGCCGTATTCGTTTGACTAACAAAAACTTCTACTTTCCCGTAATCGGGGGTAAATTTAATCGCATTAGATATCAAGTTGCTCACTAAACTGTTGGATCTTCTCTAGGTCGAAGACCACCGGAATGCTTTTGGGGTCAGAAAAATAAATCAACCGCAGGTGTTTCTGCTGTGCAAGGGATTGAAAGGACTCCGTCAAATAATTCAAAAAGCGCGCAATATCGCCTGGCTTTGCCTGCAACTGCATTTTCCCGGATTCCAACTTTTGTAGACTCAGGATTTGCCCCACTAAAGACAATAAATGCTTGCTGTTCTTCAATATCAGCTGTCTTTCCCGATCAAACCCTTTGATTTCTTGTGTTAATCCGTTGATGACCGTTAGCGGCGTTCTAAACTCGTGGGTAATATTGGTGTACAAACGGGTCTTAAAGTCATTCAGCTCCTGCAATTGCAATTTCTCTTGTTCTGCCAACCTCCGTTGTAATTGGAATCGGTAAAACACGTAAGACAAGGCTGATAGCACCAGGGCGTATAGAAGGAAAGCCCACCACCGCAGCCACCAAGGGGCAAGCACCCTGATCGCCAGTTTGGTCCAAGGACCTGCCACCTCACCCGTTAAATGATGTACCCTTACCTTCAACTGATATTTTCCAGCGGACAATTTGAAGTAGGCTATTTCATCCTGCCCATCAAAGGTCTTCCAGTTCAAATCATGTCCCTCTAGCTTATATTCAACAGAAAAGGTCTTTTCTTCCTTGAAAAAGGGGGCGATCAATGTAAAGGAGAAAACTACTTTGATCAGGTGTGAGGGTCAGTTCTCTTGTCTTGCCTAGGTCAGAGGTTTCTAAAACCGTACTATTCGCTAGCATGGAATCCCCTAGTACAGACAAGTCCAAACATATATACGAGGATTCTTACCGTGTGAAGTATTTAATATATTTTGGGTTGAAAAGGAAGCCATTCCATCTTGCCCACCGACTAAAATAGCTTCGCTACCCACTACTTCTAAAGGTTGCCACCAATTCGCTGTGGCAGGAAGAGAATTCCAAGAGAAAGGGGTAAAGTGCTTTTTTTCTGGGTTAAAGTGATAGAGTGCTTCTTGACTAGTCGCCCATATTCTATTTTTGGTATCGACTTCCAATTCCCAAAACCATAAGTACTTCTGAGTATATAGGGAGGGTGAAAATGTTTTGATCTTCTCAGAGTCCGGATCTAAAACAAATGATGGCGCCTTTTTTACTTATCCAAATCTTTTCATCCTGATCTTCCACTATATCCGTTATTCCATCCGCCATTGGGAAAATGGGATTTTCCATTAGATGAAAATAGTGATCAAATTGATGTGTGGCTGGATCGTATCGATCCAAAAAGGGTTGCTCAAAGGGTTCCAGCATCGTACCTCCCCCTCCGATCCAGATATTACCGGCATGATCTTCATACAGACAAATGGAATAATCACCACTTAAACTCATGCTGTCTGAAGTGCTGTGCATGAACCTCGTGAAGATTTTAGTTTCAGGATCAAATAGATTAACGCCTCCGCCCCAGGTGGCTATCCACAATTTCCCCTTTTGATCTTCCAGGATATCCATAATCACATCGGAAGATAAGCCAGCGGGATTACCAGGATCACTTTTGTAGTGAATGACTTCCTGTGTAGTAGGATTTAAATGAAAAAGTCCTTCCTTTTCCGGCCAACATCCCACCCAAATATTCCCCGATTGATCCCGCTCTACGGTCTTGATGTTGGGCCGTAAAATTGGGATAAAGTTGAGAAATGGATTGTGTAGTCCCCTTTACCCGATCATGCAAAAACAGGCCATTATGTTGTGTACCCACCCATACCTGGTCACCGTCACCTGGCACTATGGCCGTGACCTGAAAACCCTCGAAAGATTCAATGATACGTGTCCCCTGATCATAGCGCCTTTCATCACAAAGCTCGATCTTTTGCAGAAAAGCGCTTGGCGACTGTAGATAAGGACTAACTGTCCCGCCTGCGATCCAAATCGTCCCGTCCATAGCCGTAAAAAGCCGCATGATCCGGTTGGAATATAAGCTGGAGGGGAGGTTGGGATCAGCTCGAAACAACTTGGATTCTCCTGAAATTGGGTCGTAACAGTACAAGCCTTCTTCGAAAACCGCAAGCCAGAGTCGGCCACAGTCATCTTCAGTAATCGAGGATATAAACAAGGATTCATAATCTCCGGCTAAGGGAGGATTCCGAAAAGCATGGGATTGTATTTTTTGGTTTTTAGGGTCCAATTCAAATAATCTACCATCTGCAGTCCCTATCCAAATCTTCCCCTTTTTATCTTCATACATACTACTAATGTGTAGCGTACCAGGACTTGGTCCCCCCTCAAATTCAATAGCTGACTGCTGTAGGCTATTCTTCTCTTTCACATACTGAAACAAGCCTCCTACCTCACTAATATCGGCAGCATAGACATCACCCGCACCAAACCATAACTCACCTTGATCATCCAATGTCACCGTTTCCACTCTACTCAAACTCGTCATTCTCCCATCTATCTCTACCTGATCAAAATAAGTAAACGACTTATCCGCTTTATTGAAGTTCAAAATTCCCTTGACCGCTGTAAGCCAAAGGTTTCCATTCGGTCCCTCCACCATGTCCACAATGGAGTTCTCCAAAATGAGATTAGTGCCTTCCCGAAATTTATAATGCGCAAACGCTCCTGTTATCACATCAAAATGATAAAGACCATTCCCCTGACTGGCCACCCAATACTCTCCATCAGAATCGATGATCAGTTTTTCAATTTGATTTTGTCCTTCACTATTGTTTTGGTCGTTGTCAAAAAAGTAGGAACGAAAATTCTCTCCATCAAAGCGGTGCAAGCCATTGGACGAAGGAAACCAGAGAAAACCAAAGGAGTCTTGCGTGATCCGGCTCACCATGTTCGCTTTCACTCCCCCAGGAATCATTATATTTTGAAAGCTAAGGTTATGAGGTAGTGAGCTAGATTGAGCACTCAGCGATATCGTAAAAAGGAATACAGCGAGGAAGCTTTTCCAATACTTAAGAAGAGGTAATATGCTTTTTTCCTTTAGCAATCTCCGGACCAATTTTGATTGATCCCAAGTTATTCATTTGCATGGAGATTGGAAATAGATAAGGGAGGATTTGAATGTAGTTTTCTTATGTGATTAGACAGAACTTAAAAAATGATACAACTACTCTAAAAATCACCTGTCCTTACAGGAAAGCTGCTTAGAAATAATAGTAATGAAAAAAACCACTGTCATTCTACTCACTATATTGCTCGCCTATAGCCTGCATGGACAAACCAATCGAGCGCAATTTTTTGACGATTTAATTGAAACCCATGACATCCCAGGGCTATCCGTTGCCCTGATAGAGGATGGCAAAGTCACTTACAACAGCGGGCATGGTGTCAGGGCAAACGACACCAAAGTACCTGTAGATACCCGAACCATCTTTTCGGCAGCTTCCTTGAGCAAACCCGTTTTTGCTTATGCCGTAATGAAATTGGTGGAATCAGGGGAATTTGACCTGGATAGACCGCTCTATCAATATTTGGAATTGGAGGACTTGACCTACGATGAAAGGTACAAACGCATCACTGCCCGGATGGTGCTAAGTCATTCGAGCGGTTTACCCAACTGGAGAAATGGAAAGCTGGCCTTACAATTTGATCCTGGAACACAATATTCCTACTCGGGTGAAGGGTTTGTGTACCTAGGGAAAGTCATTGCGCATCTTCAACAGAAGGAGATTGGGCAAGTGATAGAAGAATTGGTCTTTCAACCCTTAGGAATGATAAATTCAAGCTTTAGCTGGCAGGATAGATTTGAAACCAACTTTGCACCCCCACATGATTTTATGGGATACCCTATTCCTAAGCGGAAAAGACGAAGGAGTAATGTGGCAGCTTCGCTTCAGACCACCGCCGAAGATTACGCCAAATTGATTTTGGCTGTATTAGCTGATGCTGAATTAAAGGAGCCCACAATTAATGAAATGCTATCCGCACAAGTGGCCGTTCCAGCATGGGACAATCTTCATTGGGGTCTGGGCTGGGGCATTCAAAAGACGAAAAAAGGTAAGGCCATCTGGCAATGGGGAGATAATGGCACCTACAAAGCCTTTACCATTACCAACCTCACTACCAAAAAAGGGATAGTTTTTCTGACGAACAGCGAGAATGGGCTAAGAATCGTACCTGAATTGATCCGACACGAATGGGCCGATGAATGCCCGGCCTTCGACATGATAGACTATAGCGTCAAGGACAAACCTTACCAGGCACTATTGAGAAAGACTATTAAAAAAGGGTATGATGATGCCATTGCAGCATACCTTGATACATCGCAAACTCATCATGATACCACCTTGATTAGCCAACGTCAGATGGGAAGAATTGGCTACCGGCTTATGCGGGAGGGGCGTTTTGAAGATGCGAAAAAGGTTTACAGGTCTAATATTGCTGCCTATCCTTCCTACAGTTCCTATTTACAGTATGCCGACTGCTGTCTGAAAAGCGGCGATTTTGATGAAGCAAAAACCTACTATCTAAAAGCACAAGCTTTACAGCCTGACAACGACAGGATCAATACCCTTCTTTCGCAATTGGAACCCAACACTATCCAAGCCAATGTTACCTTCAAGCTAAGACAGACCAATTACATATATGCCAGACTGATTACCATTGCCGGAGATTTCAACAATTGGAATCCCATGATACATCCATTTGTAAAACAAAATGGAGAGTGGGTTTGCAGACTAAAACTGAAGCCGGGAAGGTATCATTATAAATTCGTGATAGATGGCGTGTGGACCCTAGACCCCGAAAATCCCAATGCCGAATTAGACGACAATGAGAACATCAATTCTATGCTGATCGTAAAATGAAGGGAATACTTAGGGCGATTCTTTAAACCGTTAAAGCATTCAACCGCTCTGCTGCTCGATGATACTCTCCACTATACTTGGCCACTAATTCACCTGCCGATAAGACTGCATCAATATTCCCGATACCTTGACCACAACCCCAGATATCCTTCCAGGCTTTGGCTTTGGTATTACCGCCAGAACCAAAATTCATTTTACTCGGGTCGCTCTCCGGTAGATTATGAGGGTCTAAACCCGCATTTTCTATTGACTTTTTTAAATAGTTACCATGAACCCCCGTAAATAAATTGGTGTAAATAATATCCTCCGCTTTCCCCTCGACAATGCCTTGTTTATAGGCATCGTTTGCCCTAGCTTCTTTAGTGGATATAAATGCACTACCGATATAGGCAAGGTCAGCGCCCATGGCTTGTGCGCTCAAGATGGCAGCCCCGGAAGCAATGGAGCCTGATAAGGCTACCGGTCCATCAAACCAGGCTCTGATTTCTTGAATCAAAGCAAATGGAGAAATCGTACCTGCATGACCTCCTGCACCAGCCGCCACGGGGATTAATCCATCAGCCCCTTTTTCAATGGCTTTGTGCGCAAATCGGTCATTGATCACATCATGCAATACAATACCGCCCCATTCATGTACAGCCACATTTAATTCTTCTCTCGCACCGAGTGAGGTAATCACCAAAGGCACTTTCCACTTGGCGCATGTATGCATATCTTCTTCTAAGCGATTGTTACTCCGATGAACAATCTGATTGACCGCAAATGGAGCGGCAGGCTGCTCGGGATGATCTCGATTATGAGCCGCTAATTCTTCTGTAATTTGGTGTAGCCATTCATCTAATTGGGCTTGTGGTCTTGCATTTAAAGCCGGAAATGACCCAACAATGCCCGCTTTACATTGCGCAATGACCAGCTCCGGGCCTGAAATGATGAACAGAGGAGCGCCAATAACAGGGAGTCTCAAGCGGTCGAATAGTGGTGGAAGAGCCATAATTAGTTTTTATTTTTTGTCAAAGGATCAATCAATTGTTGAGCAATTTGCCTAGTCACAGCTCATTACTGAATTGAACAATTGCGTAATCCCCTTTTACGGTTTTGGTCATTTCCGTCTTTGGTTCAGAAATGCTTACATTGTATAAAGTACTAATCGGAAAAATTGTTCAGCTGCGGAAATTTGCTGGAGGTTAAACCAAAGACCAGTTGCATTCGAGTATACGCAAGGAACAGAAAAAGTGAATTATTCAGGTCATCGGATTTCTTAGATTCTCAGATAATTTTTGATGAAAAAGATCTTACTATCAATTTTAGGGCTTGTGTTATTTGTGGTGTTGGTATTTACGCTTTATCTATGGATAAGCGATTGCGGGGTTTCTCCTTTTAGATGTGGAGATTGGACTTACGGGTAAGATACTTATGGCCTTATCAAAGTTCGGAAAATGGAGGGTCTAATTGTAATAGCTACGATTGATTGGACTAGTACCGTTGTATTATTGAATTCTCCTTCAAATAGAGATTACCACCAATATTGTTCTTGTAGTTCAACTTGTTTTTGCTTCTAGTTTTATAGTGTTTCCTTATTAATTGCCAACTTGCGATATGTTGCTGGAACTCGTGCCTTTAATTACTACTCTCCCACGAAAATTTTTGAAAATTTCCATCCATTTTCTTTAAAAAGGTAAATCGGTTGAATGACGGGAATACTGAATGATTATCAGTGATCTTTATATCAAGTTAAACGCTAGAAATGCAATAACATATGATCACTATCATTTTATCATTCTTAGTTTTATTGCTAGCAGTGAAGTGCTTAACGCAATTGTTAAATATAGCGTCTGTTCTCCTAAGTATGGCTTTAGAGCTCACAAAGTTGGTGATGTATCTAGTTTTGATCTTGTTTATTGTTTTTCTACTAATTCTTACTCTTTAAATATTTAAGACATGCTTGTCCACCAAAGGTGGCCTCCTGAACCGCCATTCAGGAAGCCTGGGAATCCTTTGCGTTGTTTTGGCCCTCGCCCACCACCTGACCATAGTCAGATGCTCTTGGAGTGGCGAAAAACTTCGTTGGAATCCACATTCAAACCTTCAATTCTTACCTGTCATGCATATTCTTCAATTATTGATGATAGTCATCAACGACATCATAATGTAAATTACATTTATCAGAGATCTAGGCCTGGCTTAAGGCCTAGATCGGATACCAATTTGATGGATTTTGTCCAGTAACCATGGCCTAAAGAAGATAAGTTTTACCTGCTCAACCTGTGTTGCAAGTAAATTCTTTTTTATTTTTTTTGTTCCATATAAGTTAGATAAAAATTTTACTGTATTTAAGGCAGCACTTATAGTCTCATCTCCAAGTCTTTTATCTCTGGAAAGAGATGCCTTTATTGCTCTACAGAGATCAAGAATAATCTTTCTTTCATAATCTAACTCCACATAACTCCTTAAAAGTAGGAAACGGCTCCGTAATTTAAAAAATGGATCGACATATTTGACCGAATTTGTCAGAGCAATAGCGTCTAGATAATTTCCCTTTTCAAAAGCAATAACGGCTTTTGAAAGACTGACAGTGGCATTTCTATCATTAGGTTGAATAAAGGTCTTATTTTTCCTCATAAATTCAGCAAGCCAATCAAACAATTTTAGTCGGCAAGCAATGTATACGATATTTATGAATTGTGTTTTTTGGAAGTAATTGTCGACCAGGAGAATCTTATTTTGCAGTCCGTAATCATACAGGAAAAATGCCTCTTCGAGTGATTTTGATTTACCTACTCTTAATTTGGCTGCAACAAAGTTGAGTAAGTAGCTCAATATTACAAACAGCTCCCTTTTTGATAAAACCTCTTGATACGTCGGAAGTTTTTCCTTGAATTTATAATACCGGTCTGGATCCTTTTTTTCAATCAGATCCAATAAATCCAGATAAATCTCATGTAAAACTTCAGTGGTTTTTTTTCTGAAATGATGGATTACACTTTCTTCACCAATTGAGCCCTCCATGTCCTGAGATAAAATAGTTGATCTACTTTTTAACTCACATTCATAGCGTAGATTTACCGCAAAATAGAATAAATCTAGGCTTTTTCGAGCTTTGATTATTTCTATTTCCCCGATAGAGACTTTATCAGTATCACTCGCAAAGTACCTGTAGTGATGAATTTGTAGAGTTTGTAGGTAGGTCCATAATTCTCTCTTATGAATCTTCTTAGTTATTTTTTCAGCTTTGTTTAACTGTTGATAAAAAAGACCATTTAATCTCTTTTTCTGAAATATTTTCGCTAGATGAAACTCTCTGTCAAAGGTTTTTTTTCGGAACTCCTGTAATAGTAAATAATCTTCAATGTATCTGGATAATTCGGATAGATCATCTGAGATTTTACCATAATTGAAGTCTTTATCCGGGTATATATTACTATGAATAACTTGCTTATCATATGATTTTGCACGACCAAACTTAGGGTGCAAAGAGACTAGATAAGTAAAAAGCAGAAAAATGTCCTTATCATCCTGATGCAATCCCTTGATAAATTCTGAAAAACCGCGGAGTTCCTTCTTGCTTAAGGACTTTAATAAAAGTATGCACTTTCCTTGTTTCATGTTTCTGAAGTTATAGACACCACTCTTCAATTTGAAATTCGTATGGAAAAACTATTTGTACATGTGAAAGGGAACAAATATAAAAGCCAATCCAACAATATGAAGACGTATGAATAGTGTGCAGAAATTTTAGGTGCAAAACTCTTATTTTTACAGTAGTAAATAGAAGAGTACGATCCATCTGATAAAATTCGCGTCAAAAAAAATCATCTGTCAGATATAAAGTTAACATTCCAAAGGAATTTTGATTTCAATAATAGTTAAATTAGTAGCACTTGATTGGATTACTATTGCCGGTAGTTATAACTATTGTATTAAATCAAATTTTCAGTAGATGAATTCAAATGAACAAACTCTAAAAGTAGGCATATTAATATTGACTGCAGTTGAGGTAGAATATCAAGCTGTTCGGGAGAAAGTGGAAAGCTTAGAAACGATTGAAGATCCAAGAACTTTTAGTCAGTATGAGATTGGAACTTACCTTAATTACCGAATTGCTATTAGGTGTACAGGTCAGGGTAACCCTAAGATGGCCTTGGAAGCTGAAAGAGCAATTAAGTTTTTAAACCCCGATGTTGTTTTTCTTGTAGGTATTGCGGGTGGAAGGAAGCCACAAAAAGTCAAAATTGGTGATGTTTTGATTGTTACAAGGACTTATAGTTATGAGTCAGGAATTATTGTTGAAAAGGACTTTTTTAAATCTAGAGAAAAAGGTGGAAGTTTAGACAATGGGCTGATCGAGGTTGCTAAAGGGGAAGCCAGAAACAAAGACTGGCTGACGTTCACTAGTCATAAGGATGACAAATATAAAGTAATCTCCGGAGCAGTTGCCTCTGGAGAAAAAATTATTGCATCCAGTAATTCATCTGTTGCTAACTGGATTGACAAAAGTTCACAAGATGCTCTAGCAGTAGAGATGGAAGGGATTGGTTTAACCACTGCACTCCATGCTTTAAATAATGTGAGAGGTCTTATAATAAGGGGAATCTCAGATATGCTTGATGGGAAAGAGGAGCATTATAGTAAAGGGGGAAGAGAGTTGGCTGCTGAAAATGCTTGTGCATTCGCTTTACAGGTAATTAATAGGCTACCTGAAATGACAATTAATGTTACTGAAATTGAGCCTGAGCATATTTTACACTTATTCCCAAGAGGTCCAAGCGTCGAATCCTTCATTGTAAAAATACCTCTTATAGAGGCATACGCTGCGAATATAAAGCCAGTAAGGGCAATGGCTGTAGTGCGAAGTGCTAATGCTTTACGAAAAGAAGCAGATCCTAATGCTACTATCATAGAGGATTTTGATCTGCCCCCTGTTATGAATGTTAATCCATTTGTGTTTTGGGATGATGTCTTTAACGAAGCTAGATTGAATGGTCCAAGAATGTTGGCAGCAATTTTATTGGTCATTAAAGATGATCAGTTCCCGGAAGAAGTTAAAAAAATCAGACTTGATATTCTAGAACACCTCCGATTATCTAATAGTTAATCTTTTCCATCATGAAGAAAAATAACTCCCTTGTAGCTTTGAGTCAAAAACTATACCAATTTTTGGTGTTAGGTCTTATAATTTTCCTTTCTTTTTCCTTGCCAGATGAGGTCTATAGCCAACCGGTAAAAGAAGAAGTTCGTATAGTAACAGAAGCCTTAGCGAAATATTCCATAAGCAAAAATGACCTAGTAAGTAGAACATTACTAAAGATTGGTTACCGACCACAAAATAAGGAGTGGAACGGTTACCCCGTTATTAACAAGTTGCGGATAGCATATATTGCGGCTGAAGAGGCAAACGCTGGGGACGGCGAGAAGGTACTTAGTAGAATTGCAAAAGAAGTATACAAAAAATATGATGGTGCTAAAGACGATCTCGAAGTAAGGAAGTTAAACGACATCGAGGCCAAAGATCAATTTGATTTTTTACATCCTACTAACCTTGATGAGATTAAACTTGATCCAGAAATCAGAAAAGGAATAGAGTCTATATCAAAATACACAGAAAAGGGTGCACTTGGAGGAACGAGAAGGATATTACTAGACTTTTACGGTCTTTCTAAAGATGAAGCATTCGACATTTTAAGTAGAAGTAGAAGTTCTAAAGAAGCTTTGGAGGTAGGTATTACAAAAGCTAAAATTCCTCCTAAGCAGAAGGTGAGAATGGCAGAGATAGTTGAAACAATTACAAAGAAATATGATAGTGCTAGACATGATGTAGCATTTGAAAAATTTCTGAAAGCCCCACCTCCTTATCGTTATGTTGATGAAGTAGCGAAGAAAAAGAAACTAGACATAAATCAGCATTACGTTTCTAAGACTAAAGCACTCGAAATATATAAACGATATCTAATCAAAGAATATCCAGATCCAGAAAGCAGAAAGTATCAGCAATCTATTAAAAGGAAAAAAGGTTTTGGTGGAATAATTTTTGGTAGTTCTGTTGAAGTTTCTCCTGACCTTGGGAGTATTAAACGAGTTAATTGGATTCCCTATTATGAAGAAGGTTCTGATTCAATTACTAAGACGGGCATGTTGGAGGTAACTTTTGAAGATGGTTCGCAACAGATTGTTCCATTGCTTTTTGAAGAAGATGTTTTTTTAGCCAATCAAATCCTTAATAATTCTGAAATTCCATACAAGAGCGAAGATGGCATTGGCCTAGTTGGTATTGAATATATTGATCTCGAACCACAAAAAATTCAAAGAGGTAAGCCTATTTTGCACCCTGATATCTTTGGACATGAACTAGGGTGGGCCTGTGTAATAACAGACTTTATCCCAGGTGCTGATTTGGATATAATCAATAGCTTGAAAGAAGGAGGTTGCACAAAGAAGGAACTAGTACTTGCAAAAAAATGGTTGTCGAATGTCGAAACGTCTTGGAAAATAACAGACGTGCCAATGATAATTTCAAATAATGGAGAGGTGATCGAAGTGAAGTCTAATTATAAAGATAATTTGGATAAGGCTTTTTTAAGGATGTTTAGTTTTCATAATTTGGCTGATACCGCAGCGGAAGAAAAAGAATTTCGTCAACTATTACCACCTTTAACGAACTCGATCAATGAATATGAAAGGTTAAATCAATTTGCAAAAGTCCTAGGACTTTTCCGCTGGTTCAATGAACAAAATGTTCAACTCATTGGACTTCCTGAGTTTTCCCCAGCCTATGACTTTGTTCATAACATTTATCTTGATGCAAATCTCACAATAAATACTTTGTACATTGATGAAGACTGGAATGAGTTAAAGAAATCAATGCTCTATTATCAAGCTCGTCTAGATTCTATTTCAGGAAATAGTTCTCCTTCCTTCCAACGCTATAACAAGATGCTTAGAAACAATCTGGCGCTACTTATGAAGAGAAAAGATAAGACTTACGTTCAGTTTCAGCAAGCTTGGGATAGGAAGGACCTTAGAATGGAGAATTGTCAGAGTATCTTCTCACAAATATCTTCAGATACTCTGGGTTGGCAATACTATAGTTATCCCACAGAGGTCGGAGATTCCAACGATTCTGTGATTGCTAGGCTTATGGATACTATTAGAAGAATAGATGTTTATGATTTGATGTATCGTTACTGCAGTAATATTGAGGACAGATTTATTTTGAGTGCTCAGGACAGTTTAGAAACAAATGGGTCAGAAAAAATTGACACCTATTTAAGTTTGGTAAATAGAGCTAATTCTTTAAAACTAATAGATAAAGGAAAAAAGAAAAAGCAACTTTCTAAAGTAATTGATGACATCAAGGATCTTCTGGAAGAGGAATTAGAGTTTTACTCATCGTTACGAACTGAAACAGAAGAATGGATGAAGTTGCGTGACAAAACTGTGA
Source organism: Saprospiraceae bacterium (assembly GCA_965263225.1). Taxonomy (GTDB): domain Bacteria; phylum Bacteroidota; class Bacteroidia; order Chitinophagales; family Saprospiraceae; genus DT-111. The sequence continues at coordinate 70,832 of CBDHHG010000056.1, read as the reverse complement.
GTAAGATTTGCCCGAACTACGTGGAATGGAAGGAAATTCAATATAAACTTGGCATATTCCTAAGGGTTGAATACGACAACATAGCTTATTTACAAAGTGAGCTTTGTCACAGGAATTAAGCCTTCGTTCGTTGTTTCCTTTTTCAAATGTATATAGGCTATCGACACCACAACTTTAACAAAAATATGGATTCTAATTCTCATATTAACCGAAGAAAAGAATGTACTGAAATTATCTCCCAAGCGATTGAATTATTAACTCAAGGACAAGGAAAGAAGGTCTACACTCAAAAAGAAGTAGTCAAAAAAATGAGAATTTTGGGCTATGTTATCTCTGAATCCACACTTAGTAACCTAAAGAATACTAAGAATTCAGAAAAAAGAGTGAACCTGAAAACGTTAATAAAAGCGGCAAACGGATTAGAGGAACTGATTAGGCATGAGCTACAATACTCTTACAATAGAGACAAAAAGTCTTTCGAGTTCAGACCAGAATTGAGAAATATAGAAATTAAAGTTAATGAAGTTGAGCTGCCTACAAACAGCATAAAATCAATCCCATACACTTTACACTACGAAGGCAGAAGAAGCGTCAATGAAAAAGTAGCCTTGTATAAAGATGCTCAAAAACAAATAATAGAATTGGGTGTCCGATTGAAGAGTTTTTCTACTCACTTTATTGATGAAAGTGATAATGCATTTAAACTCCCACTTGTAAATAAACTGAGAGAAGGGGTAAACCTACATTGTTACGTTTTAAACCCGAGAGGGCGTTTCGCAACCGGATACTTTCAAGATCGGGCCAAAGCACAACCTGAAGAAATGAAGAATCTAGAAGAGTTGCCAGAGATCCTTGGCAGGTTAAAAGAAATTAAGGAGCAATTAAATGCCAAAAGTGATAAAGGGAAAATGTCTTTATTCTACTTAAATACATTTCCCTATATCCATGCCTCGGTTATAGATGGCGAAGAACCAACGGGGAAAATGTTTGTTTCACCTTATTTATTCGGAGTACGCAGAGCGAACAGCCCTGTTCTTGAGATTTCTAAATCTAGAGATCGCTTCTTGTTTAACCGGTTTTGGTTCTCAGTTAAGAAAATGATTGAGCATTCCGTTAAAATTACATAGCCTCTACTTTGTTATTCAATCTTCTCAATGAATCCAGAGGATGATCTCTGATGTAGATTGTCCAATTAGGGCGCTTTGAAATGAACACTATACAACTTATACTAGATTAAAACCAAGAATTACTTATGACCTGTGGGATATCCTAAATTTTTCAGATATCAATGCTTATAGTCTTGTGCTTTACAAGGCTGTAGGCGTCCTAATTTTTTCTTACTAGAATCTGGGATCGGAACCAATCTATTGAGTTTGGAACAGCAAACTAGTAGTATCAGTATGTCTTACCTCTATTGAGCATTCTAGTAGTAATTCATTTCACTAATAAAGAAAATTAATAAATTAAAATGCTTCCAAAAACTTTATTTCTGACACCTGTCTTTTGTATACTAACTCTCGGAAATATTTCCGCACAAACCTATTCTGATCAGGTGTATAATCAGCTCAAAAGAGTGTATAGCACTCTACGACAATACGGCGATGTAAAACTGGAGAAAACGATAATCAATAATGTTGCCGATGATATATCTGATGACTGGACATTCCATTTTTCAAGCAGCAAATCCTATCTCATCATCGGTGCTTGTGATAATGATTGTTCTGATGTAGATTTATACATTACAAAGCCCAACTCTTCTACCAATATTGCGAAGGATACAGAGAGAAACGATAATCCAGTATTATCCTTTAAACCAACCTATTCAGGTCGATATATGGTTAGACTTAAAATGTTCAATTGTAGAGAGTCCTTTTGTTATCAAGGTTTTAGTATTTATTCCATAAAAAGATAGTCCAGACTAGGAGTTTTCAAAGACAGTCTCTGAGTTTAAGATGAAATTAGCACTCTTTTAAGAGATGTCAGGTTAAAACATGTGCCATGAATCGTAGACCCAAAATTAGATACTAATATTTAGGAGTCCATCAAACCTGTTAGTTATTGTTAAGACTAAAGTATTGAATTTACGACCAAAGCATTTTTCACATTTCATAGATTAACGGTCTGAGACGAAACAATTGGAGGTTTAATATGGACAGCTAGGCAAAGCTATTCCATACTAAGGATAGTAATTGTCAGTCATTTATGATTGTATACAAGTACTTGTTTATGAACAGCTTACAATTCTAACTTAATATGAACGATAGTTTAAGTACAAATGCATTAAGTATTTACCTTGAGGAATATTCAAAGTTGAAAGACGAGCAAATTAGTCGAATTGGGTTTAGAGATAATCTGATTTATGTCAATCTAACTGCCGTTGGAGGATCTTTGCTTTTGTGCTTTCAAGTGATCAAAACTATGAAATACTTCTGGTCATGCCGTGGGTTTGTTTTATACTGAGTTGGATGTATATTTCAAATGATGAAAAAGTGTCTTCCATAGGTAAATATCTGAGAACCAATTACTCTAGGAGGATGGCTCTTTATTTAAAGAACAGCGAAATTACTCCTGATTTTTTGGGGTGGGAATTTTTTCATCGGTCAGATAAAAGGAGGGTAGGAAGAAAAATGCTTCAATTTGCTGTTGATTCTATCACTTTTGTAGCCCCTGGAGCTCTATCATTGTTCCTTTATCTAAGGAATAAAAATTATAGTCTTGATAATTTGTTTTTATTTATTTTCGCAGTAGAGTGTATAATCCTTGTTTCAACTTGGGTGAAGATTGGGATTGTTCAGAAAAGTGTGTCATACTCATAGATGTTGATCAAACCTGTCCTTGAACTCTCTTTTCATAGAGCGGATAACAGCTTTGTAGGAATGAATGCGTTTTTTCCAAACCTTTTCCTTCTTCATCAGCGTAAGATAGAGCAATTTAGTTAATGCTTCTTCAGAGACGAAAGCAGCTTTGGTTTTGGTAGTTTTGCGCATAATCCGATGCAGACCTTCAATAGGATTGGTAGTGTAAATGAGCTTTCTAACGGCCCAATTGAAGCCAAAAAAAGCTGTTAGTTCTACCCAATTGTTGGTCCAAGCCTGGCCAATTTCAGGATACTTTTGGTTCCAGGTGTGCTCAAAATCCTTGAGCGCCTGGAGTCCTTGAGATTCATCGTCTGCTGTATATATGGCTCTCAGCCCTTTACAAATAGGCTTAACATCTTGGTCATCAACAAAACGGATCGCATTACGTACCATATGCACCACGCAGCGCTGGACGATAGCCTGAGGAAAAACACTCCAGATCGCTTCCTTAAATCCACTCAATCCATCAACGCAGAAGAATAATATATCTTCTACCCCTCTATCTTTGATATGTTCCAAAGTACGACCCCACTGTTTGGCTCCTTCTTGAGGCCCCACTTGAATAGCTAAAACATCTCTATAACCTTCTGCATCTACTCCATAGACGGTATAAACAGCTTTGCTCTTAACCACCCCATTGTCGCGTACCTTAAAATGAATAGCGTCTAAAAAGACAACCATATAAAAAGACTTCAAGGCACGCTGCTGCCATTGGCGAATATCTGACCATACCCGATCAGTAATGGTACTAAGTTGCCCCATACTGAGCTGGATACCATACATGCGTTGCAAATGCATTTGTATATCGCCATAACTATTACCCAGACTATACAATTCCAATATCTGATGATCCAAGCCGCTATGAAGATCTCGCTCCCATTTGCCTACCAACTGTGGCTCAAAACTACCCTGGCGATCACGAGGAGGCTCAATCTGAACTTCTCCTAACTGTGTTCGCAAGCGTTTCTTCGTACTACCGTTACGACGATTGGCTTGACCCGATTGCCGGTCTTGCAACAAGTGAGCATCCAACTCACCTTGCAAAGAGCTTTCTACAAGATGCTTGATTAAATCCTTCAAGATGCCTTCCTCGCCTACTAAGCCTTGACCCTTTTGTAGGCCAGCTAAAGCAGACTCCTCAAATTTCTTGTAATCGAAGGCTGAACCAGAACCCTTTTTCTTTGATTTACTCATGTCAGTCCTTTTTCAAATTTAATTATTTTTGAACTGACACACTTTTTTGAACACTCCCTGAAGATTTTGCGATATACTGACTTTATAGAAAATCATAGCAATTGAATGCTAGTCACAAAGTAAATCTAAGCTTATGCATCAGCTAGGCAGAAGTACTCACACAACAACATAAATCTTGCAGAAAATTGAACTTCCGCTTTTCTCGCCCTACTCCTCCAACTTCAACACCCTACTCGTATAATCCCGCGTCCGTTTACACAATACCGGATCGGCAATCAGGGACTGGCCATAGGATGGAATGAGGTTGGTCAAGGTATTTTGCCAATCATCGCCCTTGACATCATCTGGGAAGCAGGTCTTAAGTAGATCCAGCATGATAGTCACGGCGGTGGAAGCACCAGGAGAAGCGCCTAAGAGAGCTACGAGGCTCTTGTCTTCACTGGATACGATCTCCGTACCGAACTTTAAGACGCCTCCGTCTTCTTTGTCCTTCTTGATGATCTGTACCCGCTGGCCAGCGGTAATGAGTTCCCAGTCCTCCATTTTCGCTTCCGGATAGAACTTTTGTAGGAAAGCGAAGCGTTCCTCCGGAGATTGGAATACTTGTTTGATCAGATATTTGGTTAGGCCAATGTTTTGGATGCCGGCGGCCAGCATGGGCCAGACATTGTGCACCTCGATGGATAAAGGTAGATCTAGATAAGAGCCATTCTTGAGGAATTTAGTGGAGAAGCCAGCGTAAGGACCAAATAGTAGAGATCGTTTTCCATCTACATTCGTGTATCTAAATGCGGGACGGACATAGGAGGTGATCCTTTAGCCGCTTTCCCATACACTTTAGCTTCATGACGGCTCACCACCTCTGGGTTGTTACAGTAAAGGAATTGCCCACTCACTGGAAATCCCCCGTATCCTCTGGCTTCCGGAACATCTGACTTTTCTAGCAATGGCAAGGCACCACCCCCCGCACCAATAAAGACAAAATCACTGTAGATTTCTTTTTCTTCCTTGGTCTCCAAATCCTCCACCTCGATGCGCCAGCGACCATCCTTTTCTTGCTTCAAATCTTCCACTTGGTGCCCCAAGTGCACCTCTACCCCATCGCATGTCTGCAAGTATTCAATCATTCCGCGCGTAATGGCTCCAAAATTCACATCCGTGCCGATGGCCATTCGGGTGACCGCGATCTCTTCGCCACGATTGCGGCCGTCCATCATTAAGGGTAGCCATTCTGAGATTTCATTGAAATCTTCTGAGTACTCCATGTCTTCAAACATGCCATAGATACTCAGGGCAGTATGCCGCTTCTGTAGAAATTGAATGTTCTTTTTTCCCCACACGAAACTCATGTGGTCGATGTCATTGATAAAGGGACTGCCCGTCCGAACCTTCCCGTTTTCCTTGAGATAGGCCCACAACTGCTTCGACTCTTCAAAGGCTTGACTAATCTTCAATGCTTTCGAGATATCCACTACCCCACTCTTCCTTTCGGGCGTATAATTCAACTCACAAAAAGCCGAATGCCCCGTTCCGGCATTGTTCCAAGCATCTGAACTCTCCGCACCTACCCGATCTAGCCGTTCATAGATGCTAATCTTGGCATCGGGCATCAATTCTTTCAATAGCACACCCAGGGTAGCACTCATGATTCCAGCTCCGATTAGGGTAAAATTCTGCTTTCCCGCCATCAATCTTTTTTTTTAGTAAAATAGCAATCCTTCCCAATATAGCAGTGGGTTAGCCAAAATTGTTCATAAATTAACGAATTGGCAGATGTCTAATACTACCCTCAAATCAAGTGGGCTTCTGTAGAAAATTGCTATCTACTGGTTTCCTTATTATTAGTCTTGTCAAAGAATTATGTACATTACACCCCAGACGCATAATTCATGATTTTTATTTCATGTTATTGGAAAGTAACTCACCACCAATCAAGGCAGGTTTGCTATTTTACATCCTACTGTACCTGGCAGTGTCTGCTTGCACGCCAGCTCACAGGTTTGCTCGAACATATTCAGTCGAGCAGGCAGAGATAAGCGAAAAAGTCATTCCTGAATACCTACGCAAAGGACGCCTCTCGTCGGACCACCAGAAGACGTACCGGATATACAAGAATTGGGTTGCTGGCACAGACGAAGACCCAAGCCTTTTCAAGAAAATCAATCGCTACAAGCCCTCTAAATTATATGGGCCCTATCTTGATTCCGATAGCACTGTATACTTCCTGCAAAAGCTAAAAACACTCTCTCCTCGCTACCTCAACTTCGCCTTAGCTCAAATACAACAAAATTTTGGAATGAGCGATGAGCTTTTTCAGGAGGAATTGGATCGCATAAAGGCGTTATGCCTTAGGAAGAAACAAACCCTACCAGAAGTTTTAAAAACCTATGAGTCCCCGGATCGTCCCAATATTGGTTTATCGGTAGAAATGAAAGCGACCAACACCAGTGAACTCCTACCTGATTTTGTGGCCTTTGCTGAAAAGGCTAAGCGGTATGAGGTCTATCAAACAGAAAAAGTCGAAATGCAGCAGCTTACGCTAATCGAACTCATCCAAAAAATTGATCACTCTGCCGTCAAGCAACAGATTGAATACATCAAAGTTGTTTTGTGGCAACACCCCATCCAAAACGCTCAGAAAAAATAGATATTCATACAATAAATAGTTCTCAACGTGAAAAATCAATGCTTACTTATTTGTGCCTTGTTTTTGGTCTCTACCTCAGTCATGGCGCAACTTGAATGGGTAATTAAACCCATCATAGAACAGGATAAATTCATCTATAAACCAGATCATGCAAAAGAATTAATCATAGTGACTGGAAAGGATGGAAGGCAGGGAGTCCTGAAACGAAATGGTGAATACCTCTTCTCCCCCGGTACGTTTAGCCGCGTAAATTTCATCAATGGGAATGGCGTCTCCTATGGTCTGACGGAACAGAATGAAACCATTGTCTTCAACAGTCAAGGAAAAATTCTTTCCGATGGCTACGACCGACTGAACGGATACCACCATACCAATATTTTACTCACTGAAAAGAACAAACTATTCGGCCTAATTGATACGCTTGGAAACATCGTAAGAGAACCTAAATACAAAAATATAAAACGCATAAAACGAGGACTATACGAAGGGAATACCCCCAATGGGCCCAAAGAAAAAATCATGGTAGAGGAATCCGACGGAAGAACGCCCAAAGGAAGAGCATCCTTCTTAAGGATAATATCCTCTAAAATTAAAGACCGTATTATTGTTACCGCAAAATCAAAAAAGCGAGGTTACAGCTACCACGGATTTACCAATATACAAGGGGATACGATCCTCCGTCCAGATCGATATTTTTCCGATTCTAGAAAAATGGACTTTGAAGCCCAAGTGATGATCGCAATTGATAGCCAAACCGATAAACATGGGGTACTGGATAAAGATGGTAAGATTGTGGTTCCTTTTGAGTATGACGACATCTGGAGTGGCGTCATCCATGATGAATTTGTGATTGCGCATAAAGGCTCACAATATTCTATCATTGACCTGAAAGGGCAAGTTAGAGGCACTATCAAAGCTGATAAAATGTATCCCCTTCGGGATCACCTATATGTGAAAGCTGAAATTGACAAAAAAGTATACCTCTTGCTTCCAGATTTGACACCGGCGGTTGAGGAAGGCTTTGATGCAGTTAGAGATCCCTTCAAAAAGGATTTCACTATTCTCTCAAAGAATAAATTAAGAGGGTTTTATTCCTTCCGGACCGGAAAGTATACCCCACCTCAATTTCGAAAATTCAAAATGCCCGCTTTAGATAAATTTGCGGTATCAAAAGGAAACCAATTTGGCCTTTTCGATGTCCATAAAGGAGAGTTTGTCACTGATACCATCTATTCCAACATTCAAAAACAGGGACACTACTACTTGGCAACTACTGAACGGCAAGATTCTGTTTTAAAGGACTCGATTTACAAGAAGATTACCGTTAGAAGTTACACGGTTTATGATAGCACTATACAAGTCGTTTTTGGCCCTGTAAACCACCCGATAAAAAGGGTAGCGAAGGATCTCTTTAAAGAATCTGTTACTAGGGATAGTCTGATCGTCCATAATTTCCAAACCGGCCAAAAGAGAATTTTCACCAATAGAAGCCTTCTATTCATGAAAGACAATGTGGTTCGACTTGATATGGGTGTTTTTACATTCGCTGACGAGATTTTTAACGCCGAATACAAAACTTACGAATTGCTAACGGGTAGAACCGAACAGCTGAGGAGATTTAAAGAAAATGGGAAATTTGGCCTTTTGCACCAACGCAAAGTAGTTCTCGAACCAAAATATGATCTCATATCACAAATCAAGGAGGGGCTAATTACGGTTAAACTCAATGGCAAGCAAGGCATATTAAAAAATTCATATAACTGAGCAGGCATGAAAATACTTGTCACAGGTAGTAGCGGGCACCTCGGCGAAGCTTTGGTTCGCACTTTGCGTCAACAAAACCAGCCGGTTATCGGTGTCGACATCCTTCCCGCTCCTTATACGGATCGGGTAGGCTCCATTGTTGATCGTAAATTTGTCAAAGAATGTATGGAAGGGGTCAAGGTCGTTTTACATGCCGCTACTCTACACAAACCTCATATCAAAACCCATACTCGCCAAGATTTCATCGATACCAATACCACAGGAACGCTCCACCTACTGGAAGAAGCTACCCTCGCCAAAGTACAAGCCTTCATCTTCACCTCTACCACCAGCACCTTTGGTGATGCCATGGCACCTGGTCCTGGAGACCCCGCAGTCTGGGTAACCGAAGAACTTACGCCCGTGCCGAAAAACATCTACGGAGTGACCAAGACGGCTGCTGAGGATCTTTGTAAACTCTTTTATCGCAATCACGGACTCCCCTGCCTAGTCCTACGGACTTCTCGCTTCTTTTTAGAATTGGATGACGATCCCAGTATGCGCGAACATTTTACCGATGCGAACATCAAAGTCAATGAATTTCTTTACCGTCGAGTAGATGTAGAAGATATCGTGGAAGCTCATCTACTGGCTGTAAAAAAAGCCCCAGAGATTGGATTTGACCGTTACATCATCACGGCTACCACTCCCTTTACACAAGCAGATCTTCCAAAACTCCGCACAGATGCTCCTGCCGTATTGGCTGCTAAGTACCCGGCCTACCAGCAGCTATATACTGAAAAAAGATGGGAAATGTTTCCCGGCATCAATCGAGTCTACGTCAACGATAAAGCTCGGGCTAAACTGGATTGGAAACCTAAATATGATTTTGGTCGCATTCTAGAATGTCTAGCTAAGGGAGCAGATTATCGCAGCCCGCTGGCTCAAAGTATTGGGATAAAAGGATACCATGATCAGAACTTTGAGGATTGTCCTTATCCCGTTTAAATCGATCTAAAGGTAGATTTTTAGTACCTTCACTCTTGAGCTTACAGCTGAATGGCTGCAGTTTGAAACGATTACGATCAACCAACTTTTATCAAGCCACTTCTATGAAAAAGATCTGTGTTTTCTTGCTTTTGTTGGCCTGCGTGGCCTGCAATAACACTCCCGCTGAACAGACCGAAAAAGCACCTCCTGTCCTAGCACCTTTCGAAAAATTAGACACCTTGGCTACCAATGATTGGTGGAATCGAGGAAATAGTCGGATCATCAATATGAAGGTAGAGCGTGATCAGGTGGTCGCCTTTGGCATCTACACAGTAGCTGAGGGCGTGCTAAAACTAAGTGCACAGCTTTTTCCACTTTACCCTGACGAAACACGAACTGTTAGACTAGAAGTGAAGCATGGAGATGCCTGGGAGGAAATTCAGCAACAAGAAGTGAATGACCTAGGCTGGTCAGCGCTATTCCGGGTGGAGAATTGGGATAGCAGCCAAGATACCCCATATCGCCTTCTGCACGGCGAGGCAGCGAGCTTCGAGGGCTTGATTCGCAAAGACCCTAAAGAAAAAGAGGAGATCGTTTTGGCCGCTTTCTCTTGCAATAGCAATAAAGATCGAGGTGATCGCGCCCACTATATCCGCAATGTCAATCATCATGATCCGGATCTACTATTCTTTGCTGGCGATCAATCTTATGATCACAAAGAACACACCGCTGCTTGGCTGAAATTCGGCATGCAGTTCCGTGATATCTTCAGAGAACGGCCCTGTATTACCATTCCGGATGATCATGATATCGGGCAAGGTAATATTTGGGGGGAGTATGGTAAAAAGGCGTCTACTTCAGCTGGGCCTGATGGTGGCTACTTCTATCACCATGAGTATGTAAAAATGGTGGAGCGCTGCCAGACTGCCCATCTTCCCGACGCCTTTGATCCTACGCCGATACAACAAGGTATCGGGGTATATTATACCAACCTTAATATTGGAGGCGTAGATTTCGCCATTATCGAAGACCGTAAGTTCAAATCTGGACCAGAAGGAAAAATTCCGCAGCAGGGGCCTCGCCCTGATCACATCCGCAATCCGGATTATGATCCTAAAAGTGTAGATGTGGAAGGACTAGAATTGTTGGGACAACGACAGCTGGACTTTCTAGATAAGTGGGGAGAGAGTTGGGAGGGCGTCTCCATGAAGGCTGTCCTTTCCCAGACGGGCTTCTGCGGCGGTGCGCACTTGCACGGCAAGAAAGAAAATCGCCTACATGCTGATATGGACTCGAATGGCTGGCCCCAGACGGGTCGAAATAAAGCCATTAGGGCCATCAAAAAAGCCAAAGCCGTGCACATCGCCGGAGATCAGCATTTGGCTACGGTCATTCAGCATGGGAGTGATGAATGGGAAGATGGCCCCTGGGCTTTTGTAGTTCCTGCGATTGTGAATAATTACTACAGCAGATGGTGGTGGCCAGAAGATGAAAAGCCAGGGGAAAATTCCAATGATAAGCTACCTTGGACTGGACGTTATTTGGATGGTTTCGCCAATAAAATCACCATGAATGCCTACGTCAACCCAGAGTCCCCTTCCAGTGGCTCCGGTTATGGTTTAATTCGATTCCAGAAACCTTCCCAAAAAGTCACTTTCGAGTGTTGGCCGAGGGAGGTTGACGTGACCAAAGAAGGTGCCGAACAGTTTCAGGGCTGGCCCGTGACGGTAGCCATCGACTAACGATCTACAAAGTCTTCTTTAAAGTTGGCGATGAAGTGATTCATATACGGCTTATTCCTATTTTCGGCCTTCATCACCAGATAGTGGGTGCGCTTGAGGCCGTGTTTCCCAATTCGCTTAAAAGCGATGTCATCGGGGATCTTGAAGGCATCCAAGCCCCAACGAGGTAGGCACATCACGCCCATATTAGCCTCTACCATTTCGAGTGATACTTCCGTGAAGGGGATCGCTGATATCTTGATAGGGGTAATCTTATTGGGGCGCAGGAAATGCTCATATACGGAGACAGATTCCAAAGGGAAGGAGTTGATAATCAAATGTACATCTGCGAAATGACTAGCATCCAGATAGGGTAAAGTATTTAAATAATGTTCTTGATGAACTAGCACAAAGATCTCATCTTCAAATATCTCAATACTCGCCAAGGCATCGGAGGCGGGCTTCGTCGTAACAATGGCGATGTCTACCTCATTAGACAAAATTTTTGAAATCGTTTGCTGATTAGCGCCTATGATTAGGTCTATTTCGATCTCGGGATAGAGGATGGCCATCTTTTGCACAAAGGCAGGCAAACCGTGAAAGAAAGATTGACATTCCGTACTCAACTTAATCGTCCCCTTCGATCCTTCCTTGATTTGTTTTATGTGGGTAAAGCCGGCATCAATGGCCTCAAAGAGCTGGTTGGCAAGCTTATACAACTCCTGCCCTTCTGCCGTTAACTGCCACTTGTTTCGCGTTCTCAAAAACACCTTAAATCCAAGCCTTTCCTCTAAATCCCGCAACTGATGACTAAGTGCAGATTGGGTGAGAAACAGTCGCTCCGAAGAGTTGGCAATATTCCCCTCTTCTGTAATGGTTTTAATCAACCTAAAGTATTTGAGTTCCATACCACAAAGATAGCCGACTTCGGGATGCGATGATCTGAAAAGATTTCAATTAAGCCCTCAAAAGCCTTCAATTATAGAAATAGGAAGTGGTGTTGAAGCCAGATAATTTTGAGGACTGATTTAGAGAAAAACGCAAGATCATGAAATTTAAAATCATTTATTTGGCTTTACAGCTTGGGCTCATCGGTTCCGTAGTTTACGGGCAAGATGGGCCTTTTCTAACCATAAAGAAACGTTATAGTCCGAACGCAATATCCGTTGCAAAAAGTCCTACGATAGATGGACTACTCAATGACCCCATCTGGCTTCAGGGAGAATGGCAGGGACAATTTATACAGCGAGAACCAGAAGAAAACCAGGCTCCTACTGGGCAGACGCAGTTTCAAATTCACTATGATGCCAACAATCTCTACATTGGTATTCAGTGTCTCGACCCCGATCCGGCAGCCATTAATAGTCGAAAATCCGCTCGGGATGGTTTAGAAGGGGATTGGATTCAATTGCTTTTTGATAGTTATCACGATCAGCGTTCCGCTTTTTCCTTTACCTTGACGGCTGCCGGAGATAAGGGTGATCACACTTTAGCTATGGATGGGCAGGAAGAAGACCCGTCGTGGAATCCGACCTGGGATGGCAAAAGCCATATGGATAGTCTAGGCTGGACCGCCGAAATCCAGATCCCGTTGAATCAATTGCGCTTCAGTGATCAGGAAATACAAGTCTGGGGTTTCCAGGTGGTTCGGAAAATCTTTCGGAAGGCAGAGCTGTCCGTTTGGCAGCGCGTCCCTTTGGATGCTCCTACCTGGGTAGGTTCCTTCGGAGAGCTACACGACCTCCAGCCTCGCTTGCAACGCCAGATCGAGCTTCAGCCCTTTATCACCTCCGCTTTAAAAACCCACGCTGGAACACCAGTCGGCCCAGAAGCACGCTCTATTACAGAAACCTTCAGCGCTGGTTTGGATGGCAAGATTGGGATCAGCAATCACGTCACCTTGGACTTTACAGTGAATCCCGATTTTGGACAGGTCGAAGCCGATCCCGCTGCGATTGCGCTCGATGGCTTTCAATTGTTCTTTGAAGAGCGCCGGCCTTTTTTTATCGAAAACAAGCAGTTGTTCAACTATCAATTCTCGAACCCGCAGATGGGTGGAACTTTCAGCAGTGACAATCTCTTTTATTCCAGAAGGATCGGCAGAAGCCCGCAAGGTTCTGTCCATATCCAGCCCGGCGAGTTTAGTCAGGTGCCTGATAACACGACCATACTAGGAGCGCTCAAACTTAGCGGCAAAACGCAAAAGGGACTTTCTTTTGGTGTGCTAGAGAGTGTCACCAGCAATGAGTATGCCGACATCATTGATGGAGAAAAGGATCGGCGTGTTCGGGTGGAGCCTTTAACCAACTACTTCGTAGCTCGGGTTCAACAGGACTTCAACCATCGGAACTCCTTCATCGGTGGCATTTTAACTGCTACCCACAGAGACCTCAGCCCGGAACTGCAATTTTTACACCAGTCAGCTTATACTGGTGGACTGGATTTCCGACATCAATGGAACGAGCGGAACTGGTATTTACAAGGGAGCCTAGTCATGAGTCAGGTCCAAGGGAGTTCTGAGGCCATCTACCAAACTCAGACCTCCATCGCTCATCTATTTCAACGTCCAGATGCCGCACATCTATCGGTGGATAGTACGTTGACAGCCCTGATTGGACACGGTGGAGACATCCGTCTCGGCAAGGCAGGCAAAGGACATTTCACGCTCGAAACGGGTGTTACCTGGCGCTCTCCTGGCCTTGAATTGAACGATCTTGGTTTTATGCGTAGTGCCGATGAAATCCAAGATTATATGCGACTTACCTATCGCTCCTTGCAGCCCTTTGGCGCATTCCGCCAAGGTAGCATTGTATATCAACATTGGGTCGTATGGGATTTTGCGGGGCAGCTAAATTATATTGACTGGGATGTGGAGCTGAATGCGACCTTCCAGAACAACGGGTACGCCACCCTAGGTTTTTTCTCCCAACCACATATCTACTCTAGATCACTACTTATGGGTGGTCCGAGGATCTATTTACCGGATCAATATGGTGCCTGGTGGGCCTTGGGAAGTGATCCTAGGAAAAAACTATATTTTGGTTTAAGTGGTTGGACAAAGACGGGAGGTGTGGGAAGTTATAAACTATTAGATTCAGGGCTACAGCTCACCTACCAGCCCATCGATCAGTTTAGTACTTCTCTGCAACCCAAGTTTACCCTAATCAGAGATCGCCTACAATTTACCGATCAAGTAAACTTTCAGCAGAACCAACGCTATATCCTATCCTACCTAGATCAAAACACTTTTAGCCTAGCCTTGCGGCTCAATTACACCTTTCACGCTGACCTTTCCCTGCAATATTATGGCGAGGCGTTTCTCACCAGTGGAAAATACCAAGCCTTTAACTTCATACTTGAGCCATTAGCTAAAGCGCAAGCGGATCAAATGCACTTTTTTCAAACCGAACAACTTCAGGGAACTCCAGACGGGCAAGCTTATGTTGTTGATGAAAATATGGATCAGCAAGTAGATTATTCCTTCCGTAATCCCGATTTTGCTTTCGCCCAATTTCGCTCAAATTTAGTGTTGAGATATGAGTACCTTCCGGGTTCCATGCTCTTCTTCGTTTGGGCCCAAGGGGCCAACAGTTTTGAGCAACTGAGTTTTCAGGAAAAACGTCGATTTGGGGAGGAGATTTTTGATTTGCCTTTTGCCAATACCTTTTTGGTAAAAACAACTTATCGTTTCGCTAGATAAATGTATAATAAGATGTCATACCAACAAACTTTAGGTCAAATACTGGATGAAGCAGTGCCTCAGCTTCTTGCTCAAACTCCCGAAGAGATGCAGCACAAAACGGAACCCAACAAATGGTCCAAACAAGAAATTCTGGGGCACCTAGTCGATTCTGCCTACAACAATCATCAGCGCTTTATCCGAGCCGAAGGACAAGGGAATCTGATTTTCAATGGTTATGATCAGGTAGCCTGGGTAAAGAAGAATGCGTACCAGGAAAGAGAATGGGCTGAGATTGTGCAATTATGGGAGGCAACGAATCGGCATCTCAGCTATGTCATTGCCAACATCGATCCTAGCTTCTTGACGCAGGAGATGATAGAGCATAACTATCATATTATTGGTATGAATCGACCCGTCGAAGGCTCCCTCAGTTCATTGGCCTATCTAATCTGGGATTACATCTTTCACCTGGAACACCACTTGAAACAATTACTACCAGACTACGAACGTGTGCTACCTCCATTTAGCCTAGCGAATTAACCAGCAGCCCCTGACAAATGGCATCAATTACGCTTGGATCTTTATAGATATCATGCCCTTGTCCTGGCCATTGATGAGCTGAAAGCTGCATTTTTTCGTACCATCCCGCATTGGGCTGATAGGGATCTAGAGCCCCATACCAGAGCTGGAGCTCGCAAGCAGGTCGACGCTCTTCATAACGCAGGCGAGTAGCAGAAATAGCAAATAGCCGATCTACGGGTATGCCTGCAAGGGCTGCCCGCCAGGCTATGGTTCCGCCCACGCTGAAGGCGAGGATCTGCAAGCGCTCCCTTTCTGTACTGATTAAAGCCTTCACTGCCTGCTGAATCCCTCCAGAGACAAAGTGCTGATGCCGCTCTTCCTGAGTAGTCTGTTCTTGCGGCAACTCAGCCAAGTGACAGCTATCATAGGGCTGTAAGTCATAGACCAGCTGGAGCTGCTGGAGGTACAAGTCTAGATATTTGGCTTGAGTAAACCCCCAGAGGTCGGATAGGATAAGTAATCTTTTCTTCACGTTTCAAAAGTAAGGCTAGAGCAGCCAGTACGCAACTTTCCGAAGTTTCCTTTAGCCCTGTCTTGGAAAAATTTGGAAGTTTTGTGCTGGCTAACTGCCTTTTTGCTGCAAGAAATATTCTTTGGGCGTAGTTCCCATCAACTTCTTGAAGGACTTGTTAAAAGTGGTCTTTGAATTAAAGCCCGCTTCTTGGGCTAAGCCAAAAAAGGTGAGTTGTTTGGCTTCCTCCTTTTGCGCCAGCTCCACAAATTCCATAATGCGATAATAGTTGACATACTCAAAGAAATTCATCCCAATCCGTTCATTTAGCAAGCGAGCGATTTCTGGGTTACTCACCCCTAACATTGCTGCTAATTCAGCTTTCATCAATTTCCGATTGAGAAAGGGTTTCTTTTCCCGCATGATACTCTCCAATTTTTCCTTCAAGGCATCTAAATCAGCAGCATCTAATTTTGACTGCGCGTATTTGGGCGTTTCTTTGGCAGAACTAGGAGGTAAAGGTTCTCGTGTGCTGATTGCGGGGCTGAAGCGGTAGAGCTCGGGAGCTGTCATACCATAGTAAGCGATGAAGAGAATGATGAAAGCTAAGCTTAACCAAATGAATTGCCTGGCAGAACGTTCGATCATATCATTTCCGGTAAAGCTTAATAGGTAGAAAGTCACCCAAACGAAGAAACACCCACCTATCGCCAATAGAAAATTATGGAAAAACTGGGTTTTTAGCGTAAAACTCAATTCCTCCTGAAGCTTCTTCCTAAAATCTAAAAACAGTCGATAACTTCTCCACCAGTAAAGGAAATTGAAGGCGATAGCTACTCCGATAAACAGGCTGATCGTTCTAAAGAGTTCGCCAGTAGCTATTCGCTGCCCCAGTTCTTCATCTGAGGGTAATACAAACACAAAGAGAATGGCCACATTGTACACCACTGCGGGCAGGTAATGAAGGAGTGCGCTGGTTTCAAATTGCTGCCCGTACAGGGTGGATCGAGTAAAGAGAAAAACCGTGGGTCCAAAGAGCAAAGTCGCCATCTCAGATAGGGAGATCAGTCTCAAGTTTCGACCAAAGATCTCGGACAGAAACAGGACACGCCCCAACAGCCCAATCATCAGGATCACCACCAAAAAGGCAATAAACCCATTAATGTTTCTTCTATTCTTAGGCGAGAACAGGAAAATCAGCAGCAGAAAGATGCTTTGAAAAAAGCCAAAATAGACGATCTGTGTGATCAATGACTCCATAGCTTGATGAGCCTCGTGCCCAGCCTTTTCTACTGTGATAAAGAAGACCGAACACCAAGCTTATTTTTATGGTTTTCCGACAATTGTTTGTTGGAGTGGACATGAATCGCTTACTGTACATGGAATTCATTGACCCGTCGCACTCCTTTAGGCCCCATTTTGTGATTCCTTTCATTAAATGCTTTGAAAGCTGCCTGATTATCCCAGGCGGTAAGGGCCAAAAAGTCAGGTTTATGATAATAGCGGTAAGGAGATGCTCCATTGGTCAGCACTAGCTGAGTTTCTCCTCCTGCTGCTTTGCACTCTTTGAGCCAGTTCTTTTGAAACTGTTTAAAAGCACTTTTATCGTCTTCCCAATAGGCACTCACAACATAGTACTTATGCTCATCGATTTCGAAAGATACATCTTCCTGCAATTCAAAGTAAGTGATATTGAAAGAAGTCCAAATGGCCTTCCGGCGGTCATGGAAATCGGGTACTTCCTTTTCGATGGCGGCCATAGCGTTGGATCTCGTAGCTAGATCATCCCAATAGGCCAAAGCCAAAAACTCGGGATGGTAATTGCCTTGCAGTGGGACATTAGCGATGGGGAAACCTGGAAGTCGATGATATCCCAATTTGGAAGCCAATGGGAAGACCGTCTGGAAATATTCCTTCTGTAAACCCTCTGCCCCAACCCGAGTATTAACAAAGAGAACATCCAAGACTTGCCCCTTTCGCAAAGAGAATTGCTTCTTCTCGGATTGGGCTTGGGCATGTATCATACCTAATCCTAGGATCACAGTGAGCACAGAAACTTTAAACATTTTCATAGACATTTTGATTTTGATTGATGAAGAGATGATGACAAATGTAGTCGGCCCAGCAATAGGAAGCCAGCGTGGAGCAGTGTGGAAAAGTACCGATACCGTATGCGTACGGGTACCTAGCTATTTTTCGAATATTGTAGTCAGATGCAAGGGCAAGGCTGGCTCGATAAGTAGGTAGGATAAAACATCTTGCGGAATTTTCAATCGGACTATAAATTTTAAGGGATAATCATTATCATCAAGAACTACAATATTGGATAGGGCTTACATCGTGATTACTCACAAAGCACTTATTATGAAAAAACAATTCTTTCTTTACTTCTTCATTTTCCAATGTTTCATGGCTCAAGGACAAGACCGATTAACGGGCCAGACCTTTGCGACACGCTCAGAAGTGCTAGCGCAAAACGGAATGGCGGCTACCAGTCAGCCGCTCGCGACCCAAGTGGCGCTTGATATCTTGAAAAAAGGGGGCTCCGCGATGGATGCGGCCATTGCTGCTAATGCAGTCCTGGGGCTGGTAGAACCCGCTAGTTGTGGAATCGGTGGCGATATTTTTGCGATTGTGTGGGATGCAAAAACCGAAAAGCTGTACGGCTTTAATGGTAGTGGGCGTTCCCCCAAGTCTCTCGACCGCGATTACTTCGTAGAACGCAGCATGGATTATATCCCCTTTACTGGACCACTCCCCGTTTCCGTGCCTGGTTGCGTAGATGGATGGTTTCAAATGCATAATAAATTTGGGAAGCTGGAAATGAGAGACGTCCTTAAGCCAGCGATCGAATATGCGAGAAACGGTTTCCCCGTTTCCGAAGTAATTGCCTATGAAATGTCGACTAGCACAGCCAGAAGACAAAATTTGCCTGGCTTCGCAGAGACCTATATGCCAGGTGGTAGTGCTCCCAGGAAAGGTCAAATCTTTAAGAATCCAGACCTGGGTAACACTTACGAAAAGATAGCCAATGGAGGTCGTGATGCCTTCTACAAAGGGGAGATAGCCAAGACCATCGATCAATATATGAAGAAGCATGGAGGCATGCTCCGATATGAAGATATGGCAAGTCATAGCTCAAACTGGGTCGAGCCCATTAGTACCGATTACCGTGGATATGAGGTCTGGGAGCTACCGCCTAACGGTCAAGGAACAGCAGCCTTGCAGATGCTGAATATCCTGGAGGCTTATGACATTCGCTCTATGGGCTTCGGCTCTGCCGACTACCTACATGTCCTGACCGAAGCCAAGAAGCTGGCCTATGAAGATCGAGCCAAATTTTATGCAGATCCTGAGTTTAACCAATTGCCCACTGAAGAATTAATCTCTAAGGAATATGCTGACGAGCGCAGAAAGCTAATTTCTATGGACGATGCCGCAGATGCCTATCCTGCGGGCGAGATTGAATCCGGCAATACAACCTATCTGACCGTGGCAGATAAGGACGGGAATATGGTTTCTCTAATCCAGAGTATTTATGCGGTATTTGCTTCCGGAATGGTTCCAGACGGACTTGGTTTCGTACTGCAAAATCGCGGGCAGATGTTCAATGTAAAGGACCCTGATCACTACAATGTACTAGAACCCGGCAAACGTCCCTTCCACACCATTATCCCTGCCTTCATCACAAAAGATGGCAAGCCCTGGGTTAGTTTTGGCTTGATGGGCGGAGCGGTACAACCGCAAGGTCATGCCCAGATCGTAGTTAATCTGATTGATTTTGACATGGGCTTACAGGAAGCAGGAGATGCGCCTCGAATGCGCCATTCTGGCTCTTCGCAACCAACGGGAACGGTGATGACCGGCGGAGGAACGCTCAACCTGGAATCTGGTTTCGATTATAAGGCCATTAGGGAATTGCGTAAAAAGGGACATACTATTTCATTTGCCGTGGGGATCTATGGGGGTTATCAAGCCATAAAATTTGATGCCAAGAATAAAGTTTATTATGGCGCCTCAGAATCGCGTAAAGACGGACAGGCAGCTGGCTATTAATGGATCAAGCAAGGTCGACTGAGGGTAGTCTATAGAAATCCAAAGCACATGAAAAAGAACTGGAATACTGATCGAATACTCGGGCTTTCAGCCATGATGATCAGCTTGCTAACGCTAATTATATTTATCTATCAGACGAATATCATGCGGCAGCAAAGTCGATTATCTGTAACGCCTCGGTTGAGTTTCAACCAGCAGGAAACGACCAATGATTCCATATATATCTACAAGAATAACATGATCAATAAAGGCTTAGGGCCGGCGATCGTTGAATCTGTAACCATCATCTACAAAGGTGAACGGATTGATATGCGGTTCTCTGACTTTTTTGAAAAGTACTTTCCTCGCTTCCCTGAGTTTGCGACCTTACAATCAGATACCAAACTTTCGAGAGGAAGTACACTATCACAAGGGGAAAGTGTAAATTTTTTCACGCTGGTTGCTCCACTACGAACCATAGAAGCATTTAGAGACTATCTGGAAGTGGAAGGGGATACATTACCTTTCGATATAGAGGTCATTTACCGATCGATCTATAAAGAACGGTGGAAAATGTATCTACATAGCGACGAGCCTCTAGAGTAATGTGGTCATAAGTATGCGAGGGCCTGCCGGAATTTTCGGCAGGCCCTCGCCCCATTTAGATCAATCGAATTATTGACGCTTAGTTCTCTTCGGCTGGACTATCGGTGTCTGTAGGATTATCTTGCGGCTTATCAGAAGGCACTTCAAGTTCTCCGTCTTTATTCATGCCAAACTTAAGAGAATAAGCTATTGCTACCCTACCGTCTGCTATTTCCTGAAAGTCAAATTGTATAGAGTCAAAACGAAACTTACCCGCCTGTTCACTCACCTCTCTAGTCCCGGCTAAAACCATCATCTCCTGCATTTGAGCCTGTACATCAGTTACCGCTTCAATTGCCGTGGGCTGGATAACAAATTGTACCTCAGTATAAAGGGAACCATGACCAAAGTCGAAACGGATCTGGGTATAGGCAAGGATACTGTCGCGGCGGATGGGGTCGATCTGTGTGATCGAGATTTCGGCACTAGCCACTTTGTGTTCTGGTTCATGGGATTCAAATAAGGTAATGGTTTGGGTAAACCCCTTCAGGTTTTCGACTGGATTTACCAGGTCTTCATCAAAAAAAATCAATTCCGCATTTCCTTGTAGACTAATCGTGTCTTGCGTAACATCAAACAAGAAGTCTGTTTGGATGGGTGGAGCATTATCTTGATCATCGTTACCTTCTAGCTCAGGATCGTCATACACAAAAGCTGAAGTTTCTGTAGTTTCAAATGGGCCAAAATCATCTTTTTGGCAAGCTTGTAGACTGGCTAGGGCAAGTGCCCCTAGCATAAACAATCGGATGGTTTTCATTTTAGAAATTGGAGTTACAAGATGAAAGAATATTATGATTTCTTTTTGAAAGCTTTCACCCTCTTGGTGTGAGTTTTGGCCTCACATTGTGAGTTTTCTCCATTCTAAAAATAATTTACCGGAACATTAAGCTACTCAATATCTGCTAGACGCCGATCAGCATAGTGATCCAATACAGCTTTCAATTCTGTAAATACTTGCGTTTGGTCCTCATCTAGACTATCCAAGGCCAGCGGACTTTCCTCCAAGTAGTCAGCAGGAACGTCATAAAATTCTCCGGTATCATAGAGTTTATAGCGCTGATTGCGTGCAAAAACGCGTGCTTTTTCCACTTCTCCGTTCCGAGAATACCAACTATAAATCCAAGAGCGAGTTTCCATATCTTGCCCTTTCAAAAGCGGTAAGATACTTCGACCATCAAGATCTAAATCGCGGGGAACAGCAATCTCTGCTGCTTTACAAATTGTTGGCAACACATCTGTAAAATCCACCAGTTCAGCATTTAATTGGCCTCCAGAAATCTGTGCCGGCCATTTCACTAATAGTGGAACTCTAGTCCCTGCATCCGTTGATTTGCTTTTGGCTCCGGCAACTTGTCGTCCATCCAGTTCTGAAACGATAGGCACATCAGTCCCATTATCGCCAGTAAAAATGACCAAGGTATTATCATCAATTCCAAGCTCTACCAACTTATCGTTAATTTCCCCAATAATCCGATCCGTATAAGTCATCATGTCCTCGAAATAATGGGCTTGCCCTTTGTATTTCATTACGGTAGTATCATCCACCATCCATTCTGGGGAATCCGGGGTGGGACTGAAGGGACAATGGGTCAGGATCATGGGGTAATATAATAGGAAAGGCTCCTCTTTACTAGCAGCCCGCTCAATAAAATCCAAGCCATAATCTGCTACGACTCTCGGGCCAAATTGCCCCTTCTCATAAGCCTTAAGCGTACCATTGGTTTCCAATACGGGTTCGGAAAAGCGAGTATCTCGTCCAGTAGAATCTACCCGCCCTTCTCGTACTTGCCATAGACAGTGTTCCTGAAAACCAGCCCAGCGCGGACTCATCGGATCTTTACCCAACTGCCACTTCCCAACAATGCATGTTTGATAGCCTGCTTCTTGGAAAAGATGTCCAAAGGTAGTTTGACTAGTGTCCAGAATTCCAAATTTGATATAATTGCGAACGTTATAGATACCAGTCATAATTTGCACTCGACTTGGCGTACATAGCGGCTGTGCATAACAGTGTTCAAACCGAATACCCTCCTGAGCCATTTGATCAAGATTGGGGGTTTGATAGGAAGTTCCCCCGTTGGCTTGTACCGTTTCATAGCCGAGATCATCGGCCATAATCAAGATGACATTAGGACGAGAAAGCTCTTCGGTATCTACAGGCTTGCACTGGACAAAAAGGCTTATCATTGCGAGGGCTAGCAATAAAATCGTATTATTTATTTTCATTACATATGGGTTTAAGCGTTGCTCTTGTGCTATAATTGTTGTATTTTTCAAATGTATAAGTTAAGGTACTGATACTACCTCAATAAAGTAGCTATTTAAAGTCTTCCTTTGAAACTTATATCTGCAGGTTTCTTTCCTCCAATTTTCCTTCCCTGCTTACCGCTAATGCTCCCATTTCAATTAGGTACGGTGCCACATTGTCTACCGGTCTTGTGGATATGTGGAGATTGCTCCAATTAGCCCACTGATCCTTCGGACGATTGGCACTTGTACCTTTCTTGTGGTTTTGTAGTTTCCTTGCTCATTGCCATTGTCCAGCTGATTATTTCTGATCTGACACACTATTTTCTTGGAGCAAATACCTATTTTAACAACAGGGACGTATCCCTCATTTCCATCATTAAGCTTTGACTCTAATTGTATGCCGACCCTTCACAAATGTCTATTTACGATAATCTTAATTCTAAGCCTCGCGGCTTGTACAAATCAGCAAGCCTCTCAGACAAATAGCAATGACCTGCCCAACATTGTACTCATCTTCACTGATGATCAAGGCTACGGCGACATTGGCAGCTACGGTGCCGCTGGTTTCACCACCCCCTATCTCGACCAACTCGCTAGCCAAGGCATGCGCTTTACGCACCATTATTCGGCCCAACCCGTATGCAGCGCCTCCCGCGCTGGCCTCCTAACTGGCTGCTACCCCAATCGGATCGGCATTTCGGGTGCCCTATTCCCGCACCATGAGATAGGAATCAACTCAGAGGAAGTGACCCTGGCAGAAATGCTAAAGGAAAAAGGCTACGCTACGGGGATCTTTGGCAAATGGCATTTGGGGCATCACAAAGAATTCCTACCCCTACAGCATGGATTTGATGAATATGTGGGTATCCCCTACTCCAATGATATGTGGCCCATCAAATTGGATGGAACCCAAGCAAAAGAGGGAGAAGGTCGAGGACATTTTCCACACCTTCCTTTGATTGAAGGCAATGAGACCATCGAGGAAATTAAGTCCTTTGCTGGGCAAGACAAACTTAGTCAACTGTACACAGATAAGGCCGTAGACTTTATTAAACGCAATGCTGACCAGCCCTTCTTCATGTATCTTCCTCATACCATGCCACACGTTCCGCTGGGTGTATCTGCTGATTTCCGAGGAAAGAGTGAGCAAGGGCTGTATGGTGATGTAATGATGGAATTGGATTGGTCGGTGGGACAGGTCATGCGGACGCTAGAGGAAGAGGGACTTACAGAGCATACCATTTTTATTTTTACCACAGATAATGGCCCTTGGCTTAACTACGGTAATCACGCCGGATCCTCGGGTGGCCTACGGGAAGGAAAGACGACGAGTTGGGAAGGAGGTCAAAGAGTACCTATGATCATTCGCTGGCCTGGAAAGATCCCTGCCGGCATGGTCAGTAATAAATTGTCCTGCAATATTGATATCTTTCCTACTATTGCTGAGATCGTCAATGCTCCGCTTCCTCAGCATCCCATTGATGGGGTGAGTATGCAAGCAGTATGGCGAGGAGACTTGGAACAGACTCCTCGAAAGGAACTATACTATTACTTTAGAAAGAACCATCTGAATGCCGTGCGCAAGAATCAGTGGAAACTGGTTTTCCCACATACTTATGGCTCCTACAATGCTCCTCCGGGCAATGATGGTAGAGGAGGAAGAAGAGTATCAACTAAAGTAGACTCTATAGAACTGTACAATCTGGTTCGTGATCCGGGAGAAGCCTATAATGTAGCCACACTTTATCCGGAAGTAATCGAAGAATTGCAGGCCGTGGCCCAGCGTGCTCGTGAAGAACTAGGGGATCTTAATCAAGGTATGGAAAAAGGAAGTGGGAATCGCCCCATTGGCAAGCTGAGTAGTGAAGAACAATAAAAAAACGATTTAAACACTAAACAAGGATCTTACTACTAGACATAAGAGGTAAGAGTTTAGACCGTATGCGTGTTCCCGGTATCTTCTGGTGGCCATCGAAACTACCTGCCCGGAGAATTGAAAATGAAATGGGTACTACCATGGATTTGTTCCCTACCATAGCTAAGATCGTGGATGCTCCCTTACCAGAGGTGAAGCTTGATGGCCATGACATCTTTCCTTTCTTACAGGGCCAACAAGCTGCTTCGCCTTACGAATACTTCTACTATTATCAATTAGAACACCTACAAGCTATTCGTAAAGGCCAATGGAAAATCCATTTACCACTGGATAGCATGTACCAGCACTTCCATCGAGCGATTATGAGAGAAGGAAGGCCCGTGGCACTTTATGACTTGTCTAAAGATGATGTTGAAAGCCAAAACATAGCCCATCTGCATCCCGAGCTTGTGGAAGAATTATTAGGAAAGGTGGACCAAGTCAGGCAAGAACTAGGCGATTTCGGGATGAAAGGGAAACAAGTCAGACCTGCTGCCTTAGTTGATAATCTCACGGTAAGGCTCAAGGAATAGGCAGAAAGAATACATTCGCAAATAATTAAACAGAACCACATAGATGACGATAGGTTTTGGCATTCTCTTGGATACCTCTACTCACAATTTTATCCGCCAATTGCAACTCGAATTGCATCAAGTCATTGGCATAGGCATGCCTCGGCAACCTCCACATGTGACCTTTAAGTCTCCTTTTGAGGCCACAGAAATCGGGCCGTATGTTAGGTATTTAAAACAGTTAGCCACAGATATTCCTTCTTTTGAGCTAAGCTTTGAAGGCTTCGGTCATTTTGGAGAGCAGGTGTTGTTTCTAGATGTCCAAGAGAATGCTATCCTTACTGATTTTCATGAGCGAGTCCTACAAGATATGATGAGCTTGTTTGGCATTTCTCCCGATCCTTACGAGGGTAGTAATGTCAAATTTCACGCAAGTATTGCAGGTTTTCAGCAAGCCGAGCAATTCCAGACTGCTCAACAATACATCACCCGTTACCAGCCAACCTTCTCCTTCCCCCTTATCCAACTTGGGTTATTCTATTATCTAGGGCCGGGGCAAGGTTGGATCATTTCTCAAAAAGTGGATGTTCAGCTTTAAGTCCGGGAGTCTTTTAAAATTAATTGGAAAGTCGTATTTTCAATGTTGATTCTTGCCAAACCCTAGAAAAATTGCAAGGCAGGAAGCCCACCCACTGTGTTTTGAGATACAACAATCAGCGATATGCTTTGTTAATTCATGCATGCCTTTGCACATCTAAGAAGCTGTTTGAATTTGGCTTTTGGAATTTGTTATAGGCCCATTTTTTAGCCAATTGAGGCTCTTTTTGAGGATTAGCGCATGTTTTTGCCAGTGGCAAAAAGAGAGCAGCGCTATGTGACGAACCTGTCTGCTCGGCGCAGCCAGGCAGGAAAAAGCCGAAAAGTGGCGGAAAAAGAGCCATAACAAAACCACTTTGTTAATGTTCGAACAACTTCTGAGGCATAGTCATGACCGTATCCATTTCTGCAAATCTTTAGACATGCAAACTTCAAACTTCAAGATCTCTTCTCGTTTTCTGATCCTATTCAGTTTCCTCCTCCTTATAAGCTGTAATAAAAGAGAAGATGATAACCCTTCTGATGAACAGGAGGTAAAAATCTCAACCCTTAGCATAAATGGTGTGCCCCTGGAAGATGGGGCCACAGGTATATCCATTGAGCCTGCCTTCACTATAGCGTTTTCGAGGCCAGTTGACAATACCAAAACCGCAGCAGCAGTAAAGCTAACTAGGGGCACTCAGGAATTGGGCAAAGCCATCGGACTTACGGATGGAGGTTTGAAGGTAGTCGTAGTACCTGCAGAAGAATTGGCATATGCCACTGCCTATACCTTGAAAATCGAGGCGGGAGAATTAGGGCCAGGAAGCGAGCAATTGCTGTCCACTTTCGAGATTAGTTTCACAACAGAGATGGAACCCGTACCGGCTTTTTCGGCGGGCGATGGGAGTCTTACAAGTCCGTATTTGATCAATACCGCTCAAGAGCTAGATTTGGTTAGACATTTCCCTAACAACCACTATAGTCTAGGTCGGGATATTAATGCTCAAGATTTGATTGCTGGCGATCCATCTGGGTGGCTGCCCATTGGTACTATGGCAAGACCCTTCACAGGAACTTTTGAAGGAAATGGCTTCACCATTTCAGGCTTGATGGTGCAAAGGACCCTCCGTACCAATCAGGGTTTGTTCGGTGTGCTGGCGGGTAATGGAGCCATCCGAAACTTGCATCTAGTCAAAGCAGATATAACCGGCGGCTCCCCAATTGGGGCGCTAGTGGGTCGGATCGTAGAAGGACAAATTGAATCTTGTTCTAGCACGGGCACCGTTTCGGCTGTTGGTGACAGAGCCGGAGGCCTGGTAGGTTCCCTAGAGAGAGGAGTCATCATGCGATCTTTTTCCACTTCCAAGATTGTCGGGGAAGGGGGCATGATTGGTGGCTTGGTAGGAGAAGTTGGCTTAGGGACAGTAGAGCTATCCTTTGCTACTGGTAATGTGCGGGCTTTCAAACCGGAGGCTGGTGGACTGATTGGGGCTCTACGAGAAAATAGCTTGGTCAAGAATTGCTATGCTACAGGAGAAGTTATTGTGTTGCGAGAAGGCGGCGGCTTGATCGGGCATTTAGCAGGAACGGCCAATTCGAGTTATGCTACTGGGGCCATTACTATTGAAGATGAAAATGAAAATGGCGATTTTGTTGGTCACGCCATTGGCCAAACCGCCATATCTGGCAGCACGAACGCGATCTACTATCCAGCCGATCAGGTAATCAACTACAATGGCGCTAGCATGATTAATACCACCGGCACGGCGATAGATATTAATAGCTTGTCTTGTTCTAACCCCAATAGTGTTTTCCCTTTCCTGGATTTCACTTCAGTTTGGAGTTGCAGCAGCAGCCGTAATTGGATCAACCTCAGCTGGGAGTAGAAGAATTACCTACTGCGACAAATCACGTGAATAAGCATAAAATGGGATGAATAGGTATTGCTGTTGATTGCTTTCAGCATTAGGTTGAATTCCATTTTTGAATGTCTTCAAGCATGGGATTTGTCGCAGAATCAGACATTACTTTCCTGTCCAATCAGGTAAAGAAGGAGCCGCGGGCCACCTTATGCCCTCCCCCATAAAGACTTCTTGCAATACCGTAAGTTTTTGATCAATAGCTTTGAGCTTTTGGTGAACGCCGCCAAAAGCCTCCTTGACTATTTGGTAATTCTCAAGATGTGTTTGGGTTGGCCCTGAGGAATTGTATTGACTGCGCATGGCCCTACGTAATCGTCCCAGCAAACCTGTTTGCACAAACTCTGCCCGGCTTGATCGCGTCTGATCTCCGTTGAAATCCAGCGCAAGATCCTGTAGCTCAACCTCAATACCTCGGAGCCTTTGCAAATAATTACCAGCTGAAGTAGTGGACAATGCCTGCCGTTTAATGCTTTCTATGTTCTTCAACTGCGCCTCCAAATAGTCAGAACTCGCGCGCAAGGCGGATTGAAGTTGTCCCGCTTCTTCAAAAAAAGCATTTACCGAAGCCGGATCTTTAGCTGCTAGGGTGGCCAGGCCCAAAGGCTTTACTTGAAATCGCTGTCCCTTGCCGATCTGCTTTAATTCCTCCTTCTCATAAATGGACAAACTCACCGTATACTCCCCAGGCATCACCATTGGTCCACCACGGCGACTATTAGGAGACAAAGGATATCGTAGATCCCAATTAACTCGATGAAAACCGGCTCTACCAGCGCCTTTAAGTGTTCGAATCACCTTTCCGTCACTATCACTGACCGTCAATAGTACAAAAGGCTCTTCTGCCATATCTTCAGCACGCAGGGTCTCCCAGGCGGGGTATTTCATAGAGCCTGTCTCCTTCAAACTTTTTTGCTCTGCTGCTCTCCTTTCCTGTTTCGCAGTGCTCAAGCTTTCTTTCAGATGATAGGTAAAAATGGCGCCATAAGGGGGATTAGGAGCCGAAAACAAAGCATCGCCCAAGCTTCCTTTGGCACCGCCGATTGGGTTAGCTGGCGTATAGGATTTTACGGCTTTGACCTCAAACAAATGGGCCTTCTCCGCTAATTGCCCTGATCCCAGCTGCCTCAAAACACTATAATCATCAAATATGAAAATCCCTCGTCCGAAAGAAGCTGCCACTAGATCCTGTTCTCTTTCCTGAATTTCCAGATCTCTAATTGCTACAGTAGGCAAGCCTCCTTTCAACTGTATCCATTCTGCTCCCTCATCTAGGCTAAAGAATAAGCCAAATTCAGTGCCCAAAAAGAGGAGGCCGGCTTGCTCATGGTCTTCTACAATAGTCCAGGTGATATATCGATCCGGTAAGGAATGGGCCATATTGGTCCAGCTTCGCCCCAGGTCCTTAGACTTCAAAGCATAGGGTTTAAAATCTCCAGCTTTATGATTATTAAAAACGGCAAACAGGGTATTCCGATCGTGTGGTGAGAAAAATACATCCGATACATAGGTACCTGAGGGGATTCCAGGGAATTGATCTACCTTTCGCCAATTGCTCCCTCCATCTTCGCTGATTTGGATCAAGCCATCATCAGTCCCTACCGCTAAGAGTCCTTCAGATAATCTCGATTCTGCTAGAGAGACGATAGTGCTTAAAGGAGACGTAAAGACATTTTTCCAAACCGCATCTGGGCCCCAGATTCGTCCCATCACCTCCATCTGATTCCTATCCAAATTCCGGCTTAAGTCTCCACTGACTGGCGTCCAGCTCTCTGCGCGATCATCAGACCGAAATAAGCGCTGAGCAGCGTAGTACAATCTGCTCGGGGAATGTGGACTGATAATCAAGGGAGAATCCCAGTGCCAACGTAAAGCATCCTCTCCGGGTTTGGCTTGGGGTTGAATATCTTGTCGCTCGCCACTACGTTTATCATAGCGTACAATTCCCGCATATTGAGATTGGCTATACAGAATATTAGGATCAGTCGGGTCTACCCGGGTCTGGAAGCCATCCCCACCGGTTGTAATAAACCAATCGCTATTGCGAATGCCATGGATATTGTTGGTCCGCGAAGGGGCCCCTAGGGTAGAGTTATCCTGCGTACCGCCATAAACATGATAAAAGGGCTCAGCATTATCAATGCCTACTCGATAAAACTGGGTGAGCGGCAGATTGGCTACATGCTTCCAGGAATCCCCACTGTCCCAGCTTTCATAGATCCCTCCATCACATCCCACTAACAGATAATCTTCATCTTCTGGATCAAACAACAAAGCGTGGTTATCGACATGTTTATGGCGGGTATTGAGGCGAGAGAAATTACTGCCACCATCGGTCGTTACATGGATGATCACATCCATCACATAAACTTTGTCGAACTGATGCGGGTCCGGATAGATCTCACCGTAGTACTGCGGATCTACAATGATGTAGTCACTCTTTTTTTGCCAACTCTCGCCTTTATCGCTGGATCGAAAAAAACCGCTTCTCCCTTCCTCTGCTGCTATATGAGCATACACTACATCAGGTTGCTGCGGAGAAATAGCCAAGGCAATCCGTCCTTTGTCTCCTCCCGGGAGACCCCGGTTCAACGTTTTCCAGTTCTTTCCTCCATCCACGGACTTAAAAATGGCTGATTCGGGGCCTCCGGCCACCAAGATTCCTACATGTCTTCGGCGTTGGTAAGAAGCTGCATATAAGATATCCGGATTTCGGGGATCTAATACGACATCGGTAACGCCGGTGTTTTCACTAATGGCCAACACCAGTTCCCAGCTTTTTCCACCATCTGTCGTTTTATACAAGCCACGATCCCCACCGGGTGCCCACAATGGCCCCTGGGCTGCCACGTAAACCACATTCGGGTCCCTTGGGTCCAATAAGATCTTCCCGATATGTTCCGATTGCTTCAGTCCCACGTTGGTCCAACTACGCCCGGCATCCAGGCTTTTGTACACGCCATCACCATAGCCTGCACTTCTTTGGCTCGCATTTTCACCAGTCCCCAACCAAAGTACATTAGGATTAGTTGGATCGATAGCAATCGCTCCCGTTGTATAAGAATCATAGTGGTCAAAAATAGGCGCCCAAGTCGTCGCATTATTTGTCGTCTTCCACACTCCACCACTAGCCGTTGCTACGTACCAAGTGCTAGGATTCGTTGGGTCCTTCACAACATCCGCAATTCGCCCCGACATGAAGGCAGGGCCAATACTACGCATTTTCAATCCCGAAAAAGTAGAAGCCTTAAACTGATCTTGAGCCACTGCGGAAAGGGCTGAAAATATCGCTAAGAGAAGCACTAGCCCTAATTTTCGGCAAAGGAATGGCAAGTTGGTTGTTCGTATCATGATGGCATAGATTTAGTAAAGACAGGAGCAAGCCTGGACATTAAGGAAGAGGTATTAAAAACTATGTCGGATGAGCTAATGACAAAATAGCCAGTATTTTATTTTTGTCGCCATTTCTCTCTCATTTTCTTTCCAACAACCGATGCATCGCCTCTTGTCCTCCCTAAAATCCCACTTACCCCATATTGCTTGTGGCAGATCGGAATTTCTCCTTACTTATCCTTGAACTCCAAATCACCCGTTCACAAACCACTCATTACTTAACCACAACGACCATACAATGATAAGAACACTAATATGCTTATTGCTCTTGTGGGTGCTCCCGATTGTTATATTTTCACAGGAGAATATCGAATGGCCCAACTACGGCAATGACAAGGGCGGCCAACGCTGTGCTCCGATAAGTCAAATCACGCCTCAAAACGTTCAGCAATTGGAGGTAGCCTGGACCTTTAGAACCCAAGAGGATGCTCAATACGAAAAGGCTCCTTGGCTCCGCAACAAGTCAGCTTTCGAAGCTACCCCAATTATGATTAAACAAACACTTTACTTTAGTTCTCCTTCCAATCGAGTCTTTGCCGTTGCGGCAAAAAGTGGAAAACAACTATGGGAATTTAATCCTCGCGTCGATCTCAAAAACACCTCCTTTTCCGAATTGACCAATCGAGGCGTAAGTTATTGGGAAGGGGAACGAGATGGCCAACGGCTAGAGCGAATTGTGCTAGCCACTGTCGATGGCCGACTCTTCTCGCTAGACATTGAAACCGGACAAGCTGATCCGGCCTTTGGAGATCAAGGCTTCGTAGACCTGAAGGAAGGAGTTGGGAGAGTGCAGGTTACTTCTGCTCCGGCTATTTATGACAATCTAATCATCACCGGATCTTCCATCGGAGACAACGGCAGAACCAATATGCCGAAAGGGGTGGTGCGCGCTTATGACATCCATTCCGGCAAGCTGATTTGGGATTTTGACCCTATCCCTCGAAAAATGCCCAAGGATTCTTCCTGGCTGCATGATGCTCACCTCCAAACCGGCGCAGCAAATGCTTGGTCTACGCTCTCCATTGATCCAGACAACGGAATGGCCTTCATCCCTACCTCCTCCCCCAGTCCTGACTTTTACGGAGGCGAGCGTCTGGGCCGGAATGACATGGCCAATTCCCTGGTAGCTGTAGATGCAAAAACTGGCGAATACAAATGGCATTTCCAAGTGGTGCATCACGATTTGTGGGATTACGATATCGCCGCCCAACCGGTCTTGTTTGATTTCAAAGGTGAGATTCCAGCCGTAGCCATTGGTACCAAAATGGGGTTCATCTATGTCTTGAATCGGTTGACAGGTGAACCACTGCTTCCGATTGAGGAGCGCCCCGTCCCTAAGACCTGGGTAAAGGGAGAAGTGAACCATCCTACCCAGCCCTTCCCGATCAAACCCGAACCGCTAGGTTTACACAACCTAACAATTGACGATATCTGGGCGCCCACCCCTGAAGCCAAGGCCAAAGCCCAAGCCAGATTTAGGCAATTGAGATACGAAGGCATCTTCACACCTCCCCATCTGGGAGAAGGCACCTTGGTGGCTCCAGGGAACATTGGTGGTATCAATTGGAGCGGTATGAGCTACGATCCCACTCGACGGATGCTCATCACCAACACCAATAACATGGCTCATGTGATCAGTTTATTCCCACGACACGACTATGATCTGCATAATAAAGTGATTAGGGGTTGGGAAAACGATGACAATCGAATTCCCCCAGAAGTCACGGGCATGCATGGTACCCCGTATTTCATGACCCGCACTATTTTCGCTCATGAAGAGGAAGATGGATTTTGGGTGCAAACCAAACCACCTTGGGGCACGCTAGTAGGTATCAATATAGATAATGGAGAAAAGGTCTGGGAAAGCCCCCTAGGGATCATGATGGACCCAACGAAGTACCCCGAAGCCGTGAACTGGGGAAGCATCAATCTAGGAGGCACCCTGCTTACGCAATCTGGCCTCACTTTCGTTGCCGCTACCTTCGACAACTATTTCCGGGCCTTCAACACTGAAACGGGAGAACTAGTTTGGGCCTACGAATTGCCCGCCGCAGGAAATGCAACGCCAATGAGTTATCAAATAGATGGTAAACAGTATATTGTCATTGCAGCCGGGGGACATGGTAAG
This sequence comes from Saprospiraceae bacterium, assembly GCA_965263225.1. Lineage (GTDB taxonomy): Bacteria > Bacteroidota > Bacteroidia > Chitinophagales > Saprospiraceae > DT-111. The sequence continues at coordinate 37,588 of CBDHHG010000056.1, read as the reverse complement.
GTCTCCTTCTCCAAAAAAGGAGATTACGTAATTGCCTTCGCCTTACCAGATTAGTACAAAGTTCAGTATTTTCCTTACTCTATCAATCCGTTGAAGGAGACTGTTCTAATTCGGACGTAAGCCTCCTTCAGTGGACTCAACACCAAAGCATTTGAGACTATTAGACTACCTGAGAACTAATCGAAAAGAGATCTTAATTTTCTTCCTAATCGGCTTCTTGCTCTTCGGTATCAATGTAGGAATATTGGTAGCGGAGGATATCGCCGTAGATGCTGAAATAAAATGGGTCTTTTACCTCATAAATGAGGGCACCGGCACACTGATTGGAGTAGCATCTGTTCCTCTATTATTCTACTTCTTTAACCGCTACCCTCTTGATGGTGGTGCTTTCTTCTCTACCCTACTCTTGTACCTTGGCATAAGTTTAGTTTATGGGTTTCTGTACACCAGTATTATGTACGGTTCACGAGTACCGCTATACCATTTCGCAGGCATATCGCTTGAGGGCAAATTCAACGGGCTTTCTTATCGGTATTTGATGGAATACTTCAAGCAGTTCTCGACCTTTTGGTTAGTCTATGTGGTATATCGGCTATTACAAGAGAGTAGAACTCGCCGAGAAAATGCGATCAAAACGGCAGAACTCAAACAGCTTTTAGTACAGTCCGAATTGGAGGCTTTACAGATGCGCTTGAATCCTCATTTCTTTTTTAACACGCTCAATACTATTTCCTCACTCATTCATGACCAGCCGGATAAAGCGGACCAGCTTATCACCCACCTCGGCGATTTCTTTAGAAAAGTTTTAACCGCTCAGGATAAATCCATGCATCAAATGGAGGAAGAAATACGCTTGACTCAACAATACGTGAGCATCATGAAAGGGCGGTTCGAGGAAAATCTACAAGTTGAATTTGATATAGATGCCAAAGCTAGATTCGCTATGACTCCAATTCTATTATTTCAGCCTTTGGTAGAGAATGCCATACAATATAGTATGCAGCACAACAATAAATGTCATGCCATTATCTCCATCCAAAAGGAAGGAGATCAATTGCACTGCCAGATAAAAGATGATGGCCCCGGCTTAGCGAATGGGCGTTTCCCACAACAAACCGGAATTGGGCTGCATACCATTATTAGTAGACTGGAACGATTATACCCAGAACAACATCAATTTTCCATGTTGAGTCCGGAAGAAGGAGGTCTATGTATAGAAATAAAATTCCCTTATCATGCATAAGCCTGAATTAAGCGTCCTCATTGCTGACGATGAAGCCCCTGCCAGGCGTAAGGTTATAAAGTTCTTAAAAGAATATGAGAGAGAGTTCCGATATGAAGAGGTAGAGGATGGACTGCAAGCCTTGACACTACTCAAAAATGGCAATTTTGATCTAGCCTTATTGGATATTCAAATGCCGAAGTATACGGGAATGGAGGTCGTTCGTCAGATTGGATTTGAAAATATGCCTCCGGTTATATTTCTAACAGCCTACAATGAATATGCCGTACAGGCATTTGAGGTACACGCCGTAGATTATTTGCTTAAGCCCTTTGACTATCATCGACTGAAACAGGCCTTAGATCGCGTTTTCGAGGATCACTCCACTCAGCAATCGAAGAACCTGGAAAAATTATCTCCCCATTTTCCTCAGCGCGCATACAAAGAGCATCTTTGGGTCAGTAAAAATGGAAGTTATCTGCCACTACCAGTTCAGGAAATTGCTGTGTTCGGCGTGGATGGGAACTATGCAGAATGCCAGTTCCAAGGACGCACCTATCTCCTGCGTGAAAGCCTACAGCATCTGGCAGAGCAATTGGACCCTGCCGTTTTTAGACGCACCCACCGCAGTTGGCTGGTGAATATGCATTTTATTAAAGCAGTCCATTCCAAGTCTCATGGAGATTGCACAATCGAATTGAAGGATGGGCGAAGCATTCCAATGAGTCGCCGGTATCGGAAGAATCTGATTGGCTAAGCTACGGCTGATAAGTCTTAGGATCTTTACTCCGCATGATCGTCCCATTCAAATACACATGCTGGCTATCTTTCGCGAAGGCGTTTCCATTTTCAAATTTGAGTATTTTGAAGTTCGACACGTCTTTACTTAAGATCTTCCCCTCGTAGTAGATGTGTTCTGAATCCTTGGCAAAGCCATGTCGCAACAGTCGAAAACTCGACCCTTTACTTCCCGTAACAATCTCTCCTCGGTAATAGGCATACAATTGATCTCGCCCATAATCGCTGCTCATTACTTTGAAGTCTTCTGGCAACTGGCTAATGGGTTTCCCATGATAGTACACCCAATCTCGATCTTTGGCGAACTGGTATTTCATCGGCTTGAAAGAGGGGGAATGGCTTTTGGAAACCGGGTGTCCCAGGAAGTAAGCTCGCTGGGAATCCTTTGCATATCCATTTCTGAGTTCTTTAAAAGAAACCAAATCTACCCCATTCAACTCCGTACTCTTACGACTACCTAGTCCCTGCATTTTACCGATATGATAGACTTTATCATTATAGGTTTTATATCCTCCGCCGCTAGCCTTTGAGACATAACGATAACCCGTAAACAAAAGCAGTGCTCCTCCTGCCAACAATCCCACTATCGTGTATGCTAAAATCTTCATGACTTTTTTTGTGTGGCAAATTGCTGCTAAAAACAAGGCGGAGCAGTATTATGGAAGTAAGATGGGGAAAATAAGTAGTGAAGTAGGAAACTAAGAACGGCTTCTAATGTATATTTGTGCGAATACATAGCTATCTGCATGAACTTACTAAGCCTTAGCTGGAAAAACCTTCGATTCAAGCCATTGAATACAAGCCTTAGCATTTTGCTATTTGCCTTAGGTGTCGGACTCATTTCCTTATTATTCCTATTGGAGAAGCAATTACAAGACAACTTTGAAAAGAACCTTGCTGGTATCGACTTGGTAGTGGGTGCCAAAGGAAGTCCGTTGCAATTGATTCTCAGCAGTATGTATCATATTGATGCGCCGACAGGTAATATGAGCATCAAGGAAGCCAGGCCCTTTCTCAATCCTAAACACCCATTGATCGAAACGGCTGTTCCGTTAGCAATGGGTGACAGTTACAAGGGCTTTCGGATTGTAGGTAGTACTCAGCATCTGGTGGACCTCTACGAAGGTAAATTGGCGGAAGGTGAGTTATGGGATAGGGATTTCGAGGTAACGCTTGGCGCTACTGCTGCTAGGGATCTAGGGTTAAAGTTGGGGGATAAATTTAAAAGCTCCCATGGTTTTGATGATAATGAAGACCTAGAGCATGGTGACGCGGAAGCCTTCAAAGTCGTAGGCATCTTAGCACCTACAGGAGCGGTAGTCGACCAACTCATCATCACGACACCGCAAAGCTATTGGCATGTGCATGACCATGGAGGCAGCCAAGCAACCACCGAATCGGGAGAAGAAGAGGATGACCACGATCACGAGGGACATGATCATGGAGATGAAGAAGGACATGACCACGATCACGAGGGACATGATCATGGAGACGAGGAAGGACATGATCACGATCACGAGGGACATGATCATGGAGATGAAGAAGGACATGACCACGATCACGAGGGACATGATCATGGGGATGAAGAAGGACATGACCACGATCACAATGCTCCTCCCAAACCATTGATTGAGGCAGCTGATGATAAGGATATCACAAGTATTTTAATCAAGTTTAAAGGTCGGAACTTCCAGGCCCTAAACATGGGAAGGAACATCAACGAAAATACAGATCTACAAGCTGCTACTCCGGCCATTGAGATCAACCGCGTGTTTGCTCAAATGGACCAAGGAGAGCGTGTACTAAGAATACTTGGAATAGTAATTGTCATCGTATCAGCTCTAAGTATTTTCATTTCTCTATACTCTTCTTTGAAAGAACGACAGTACGAATTAGCCTTAATGCGTGTAATGGGGGCTCGACCCGGCAAGTTATTCCTCTTGATTGTCTTGGAAGGTTTATTATTGGCCGTCATTGGTTATGGACTTGGGATATTGATGAGTCATGTCAGCATGGAAATGATAGCCAACTTTATGAAGGACTCCTACCGATATTCCTTTTCAGGTTGGGAGTTTCTGGAAGAGGAATACCTTTTGCTGTTGGGTGCATTAATCATTGGTTTTTTAGCGGCTTTGTTACCTGCCCTCCGAGCTTCCAAAACACCAATTGCCGAGACACTAACCAAAGGCTAGTACAGATAGCTTAGCATGAGGAAAAGCCCATTTCCGATTTCACAAAAACGACAATTAGCAAGTTTTTGCTCTTTTAAAATATTTCGGATAGGTATTTTTGTAGAACTAGATATACTAAAAACTGGTTAAAATTCGACGTTCTTGTTACCTCTTTAGCTAGATACACCTCTTTCTTTCCATACAGAAAAAGCATTATTTTTTCAAAGCCACCGACTTTGTATAAAGCTAGCCCCCAATCAGCCTACAAAGACATATTTTTTTACAACGAACCATATTCTAAATGATAAGGCACATGAAAAAACTCAAGTGTACTGCCTTAGGTGTTTTCCTTATGCTTTTTGCTAGCCAAATAGTTTATGCGCAAAACACCTCCAACCACGGCAATAAGTTCGAACAGCTAGGCACAGAACTGCCAAGTCCCAATACCTATCGCAGTGTAGATGGCGCACCCGGACCAGATTACTGGCAACAACGTGCAGATTATGATATTGAATGCGAATTGCTAACGGAAACGCAGCAGTTGGTAGGAAATGAATTGATTACTTATTACAACCAGTCGCCGAATAACCTAAGGTATTTATGGCTTCAACTGGATGAAAATCAACACGATCCTGGTGTTGACAACCACTATTTTGATCCTAGCAGAATCACACCTGCCATGGACCAAAGCGCCCTTCGAGAATTGGAGGCCACCAAGGAACTGGAAAAGTATGGCCATAAAATCAAGGAAGTCACGGATGACAATGGCAATGAACTTCGCTATACGATTAATCAAACCATGATGCGAATAGATCTTCCTACAGTTTTGAAGCCAGGGGAGAAATTTAGCTTTCGCATTAAATGGTCTTACTATTTGGTAGATCGCATTAAAGGGGCCAACCGGGGTCGTGGAGGTTATGAGTATTTTCCAGAGGAAGACAACTACATCTTTACGATCTCCCAATGGTTTCCTCGCATGTGTGTCTATGATGATGTAACCGGATGGCAAAACAAGCAATTTACAGGCCGAGGCGAATTTGCCTTGACCTTCGGCAACTATGTGGTAAAAATGACCGTACCCTCTGACTATGTCGTAGGGTCTACGGGTGAATGCCTGAACTATAGTACCTTATTGTCTCCTACCGAATTACAGCGCTGGGAGCAAGCTAAAAGTAGTGACAAACCCATCGAGATCGTCACTTTAGATGAAGCCATTAAAAATGCCAAAAGCAAAAGGTCCAAGGAAAAGAAAACTTGGATATACAAAGCAGATTTCGTACGAGATTTTGCCTGGACGGCCAGTCGGAAATTTGTTTGGGATGCCATGCCACACTTCAACGAAGACGGCAAGCGGGTGATGTGTATGAGCTATTACCCGAAGGAATCTTACCCCATCTACAGCCGCTATTCCACTAAAGCAGTAGCACATACTCTAAAGACTTATTCTCAGTATTCCATCCCTTATCCATATCCGGTAGCCATCTCAGTAGAGGCATCCAACGGTATGGAATATCCGATGATTTGCTTTAACTACGGTCGCGCGGAGGAGGATGGTACTTATACCGAAAGAGCCAAGCTGGGCGCCATTTCTGTGATCATTCACGAGGTGGGGCACAACTATTTTCCGATGATCATCAATAGTGATGAACGACAATGGAGCTGGATGGACGAAGGAATTAACTCCTTTGTACAATTCCTATCAGAGCAAACTTTTGATAACAACTATCCATCTCGTCGAGGCGCGGCCTACAAAGCTACCTCCTACATGTCCCTACCCAAGGATCAATTAGAGCCCATCATGACCAATAGTGAGAACATCATTGGCTTTGGTAATAATGCCTATATGAAACCTGCGGTAGGTCTTAACATGCTTCGCGAGACCATCATGGGAAGAGAGTTATTTGATTATGCCTTTAAAGAGTATTGCCGTCGCTGGGCCTTCAAGCACCCAACACCCGCTGACTTTTTCCGCACGATGGAAGATGCAAGCGGAGTAGATCTAGATTGGTTTTGGCGAGGTTGGTTCTACGGTATTGATCCGGTAGACATTTCCTTGGATGATGTCGCTTGGTATAAAGCGGATCTAGAGAACGATCCCGAAAAAAGGGAATACAAGAGTACAATCAGGAAGGAAAAACCTTTTGATCATATCTCCAAGATCAGAAATCGCGAAGAGGGGGTTAAGTTCTCCGTGGAAGAAGATCCCGACTTAGTAGACTTCTATACCAATTATAAACCTTGGGAAACTGAAGATTCTGTACAGACGGTTACAACAGAGCTTTTTGCAGAAACTTTCAGTGCCGAGGAGAAAAAGGAGAAGTTCGGAGGTAAGAACTACTATGAGTTAAAATTCTCGAATAAAGGGGGCTTAGTCATGCCAGTGATCTTAGAATGGACTTTTGAGGACGGTACTACTGAAATCGAGCGCATCCCTGTAGAGATCTGGCGTAAGAATGAAAATAACTTCACCAAAGTATTTGTAAAGGATAAAGAAGTTACCGGTATCCGTGTCGACCCCTTCAAAGAGACAGCTGACATTGATGAAAGCAACAACAATTGGCCAGATATTCCGATGCCAAGTCGCTTCAAGGTCTTTAAGCAGCATAAATTTAAAAAGGTACCCAACCCAATGCAAAAGGCGCAGAAAAAAGGAATTAAGCCTTAATATGAGTGATCCTTCACGGGGTGAATTACCCACCCCGTGAAGAATATCACTGCACCGGTTCCGGCTTCCCGTTCAATATCCAAGATAGATTGAATCGGCGGAACTTAATGGTGTAAGCAGTATTATTATTTTCGCGAGCTTCTTGTAAGGAAGCAATTTGATCATTGTCTGTTTTGGCCATACTGGAATAGCCACCATTGTTGGCGTCCAACATACGCTCTACTGGCCAAGTAACACCTTCATCATAGCTTACTTTAACGCTCATCTTCTTCCGGTTGGGTAGCCCCGTTAAAGTAGTGGAAGGATTAAGGAAGATCAAACGTTGGGGATAGGAGTAGTTGTAGCGGAGTAGACTAGCCTGGCAGAGCGGATCCAGTAAATCTTCGCTAGACTTCCAAGCGGACCAACTATTGCCATTATTACTACTGATGGAGATCTGGCGCCGCCTTCTCGCCTTGAAGGCTCCCGAAGCTCCTCTATCATTTCGCAACAAATCCCCGTTACATAGCTGCATGATAGTACCTTCACTCGTCCCTGATCGGACCGGTTGGGACTGCCAACTTAAGCCATGATTATCGCTATAAAGATTTCTACCTAAAGCAGGTATAATGAGGCGTCCGGCCTTAGGGCCGTGTCGCAATTGAATGCCCGCTCCTGGACCAATAACATCCCAAGTATAGTTTCGAGGTAAAAGTTCTTTGGTAACCTCATTAAGATTGTTCCAAGTCAGGCCATCATCGTCACTCCAATTGAGGAATACCTTTCTATCGCCCCGTTCATCGGTAGTTTCATGTTTAGTGGAAACGGCATATTGGGCAGGCTGCTCCTCGTAGTAAGACATAATGATGCATATGCGACCATTAATCATATCAGCCACGGCGGTTGGGCTTCCGCAAGCCCCTCCCTCTTTGCTGAATATCACTTTCAATGGACTCCAACTGGTACCATTATTAGTGGAACGCTTATATACTACATCAATATCTCCATCATCTTCACCGCCGTCTTTATGTCCTTGACAAAAGGCTAATAAAGTACCACGTTTGGTACTAACAATAGCAGGGACTTTGAACGAGTGATAGCCTTCCATCCCTGCCTTGAACAAGTTCATTTCCTTGAATTGAGGGCGCTGGCTGTGTACCTCTGTTCCTCCTTCACCTTCAGCACAGTAAGACGGTATCCGTAGATTTTGATTATCAAGGTCTACCACAGGAGGAGATCCTGTAGAATGATCCTGCAAAAAGGTCAAACTTATCAGCAAACTGGGAATGAGCAGTAGCAAGTGGGTAGCCTTCATATGGTTTTATTAGGTTTTCTCATAGATCATCCATAAAGACACAAGTATTATTCCAAACTCCGTTTTGAGCAGGAATCGCTCGAGGTCTAGATCAATGATCTAAGGTAAGTTACATAAAGATGTAGATTTCAGGAGGGGAAAAGTCCTGTTTAATCCCAAGAAAAGAATTAGTGGCTACGAAGCAGCAGGAATTTCTGGACAAATTGTCCAATATTAGAGCAAGAAATCTATTTTTGAAGCACAAGGTTAAAATTTCCTACTTACCACCTTTTCAATTCACGCCAAGATGTTCAAAAAGATCCTACTTGCTCTAGTATTTCTGTTGTTCATTGCCATTGGTGCAGGTTCCTATTATCTATCACATATCAATGACTACCAGCTTGATGGTCAGCTTACGCTTGACATCTTGGAAGCAGAGGTTAAGGTTACTCGTGATAAAAATAGCGTGCCCTATATCCACGCCCAAAACTTAGCGGACCTTATCAAAGCGCAGGGCTTTGTGGTAGCTCAAGATCGAATTTTCCAAGTGGAACTCTATCGGGCCATTATTGAAGGGAAGTTGGCCTCATTGGTTGGGGAAGTTGGCCTCAAATCGGATATCCAGATGCTGGTGTTGGGGGTATATGAAAACGCATCCCGACACGCAAGTCAATTGGATGAACCTAGCCGCCAATATCTTCAGTGGCTGGCTGATGGATACAATGCCTATCTAGAAACAAAGCCAGATGAAACGCCGATAGAATTCAAATTGCTAGGTTTTAAGCCTCGTCCGATTGCCGTTCAAGATTTGATGGCCGTACAGCATTATATGGGCTTTACCCATAGTCAGAATCACGAGGATGAGATTATGAGTCTAAATCTGGAACGGGCCTTGGGCAAAGAAAAAGCGGCGAGTATTTTCCCCCTAAATATCAACCCAGATCGCCAACAGGCTGAAATGGAACTATGGAGAGATGCGATTCCTGATGATCTATTAAGTGGAAATTTCTCTAAAACGACTATAAACCCCTGGGTGCCTACCAGTATGCCTACCTTGGGATCTAACAACTGGGTAGTAAACGGAAAAAAAACTGAAACGGGACTTCCGATCATGGTGAACGATCCGCATTTGGATGCCACGATCCTTCCTGGACCTTGGTTTCCGGTTGGCCTTTTTGCCCCTGGTATTCAAGCGGTAGGTGCTACGGTACCCTGCCTACCTGGCATATTAGTCGGTAGAACCAAGAACCTGGCTTTGGGCGTTACAAATTCTTATGGAGATAGCCAAGATCTATATCTGGAATCCCCAGATCCCAGTAAAGAAGACCATTATCTAGAGCAGGGTGTAAGTACGCCTTATCGCATCAAGACCTTAAGCATTAAAATCAAGGATGAAGAGGCCGAAGGTGGAATTAGAGAGCAGCCCTTACGGCTACGTTATACCCAGAGAGGCCCGCTTCTTTCTGATCATGAATTCTTTGGTTTAGACCCTGAAAAACCGGTAAGCTTTCGCTGGGTACTGGCAGAAACAGCTAGTACAACTATCGGCTTGAATCGCCTTTTGATGGCTGAGGATATTTTTGAACTGGATAGCGTAATTGCTGATATTGATGTCATTTTCCTGAACTTCGTCTTCGCAGATGTGAAAGGGAATATTGGACATCGGGCTTCTGGTCAGATTCCGATCAGACGTGGGCACCAAGGCGCTCTGGCCAAAGCTCCTACTGTGGAGGACGACTGGCTTGGCTTTATTCCCAAAGCGGAAATGCCCGGCCAAGTAAATCCAAGTAAAAATTGGCTGGGGACGGCTAATCATGATGTGCGCCCTGATAGCTTCCCTTATTATTACTCCTCGCATTTTTCTCCCAATTACCGCTATAAGAGAATTGGCGAGATGCTTACCGCCAAGGAAAAATTCAATCCTGAGGACCAATGGAAAAACCTCCTGGATGTCACCAACCTCCACGCCAAACGATTTACCCCAATTTTCATACAAGCCTTGGAACAGGACGAAAGCACCAGGGAATTGGCAGCTATCCTCAAGGACTGGGATTATCAAGATAATGTCGAATCACTGGGTGCCGGTGTCTACCATTTAATCCACGAAGATTTAGTTCGCCTCATTCTGGAAGATGATCTTCCTGCGCCACTTTTTGAGACGCTACTGGACATGCGTTATTACTGGCTGCAAAGAGTAGACGAATGGATTGCTAAGGGGGAATCACCCTGGATCGACAAACAACAGACACCTGACCAAGAAACTTTGAATGACTTAATCGTGGAAGCTGGTCAACTTTCCCAAGAACGTATAACTGAACTACTAGGAGCTGACCCACAAAAATGGACCTGGGGAGCTTTGCATAAAGTCGTTTTCGTAAGCCCACTCCGAACCAGCGGCACGGGTAGAGATTGGGTCGGTGGGGGTGAACACCCTGCCAATGGATCTGGCGAAACCCTCAATAGAGGCCAATATGTGATGGACAGAGGGCCATATGAGAGTAAGTGGTTCAGCTCCATGCGGATGGTGGCCGACCTTTCAGACAATGAAAAAATCCGAGCTGTAGTCGCCGGTGGCAATGCTGCACGCCAATTTCATCCTGGGTTAACTACGCAATTGGACGCCTGGTTAACGGAAAAACCGTTGTATTGGTGGTTAGACCCAAGTAAGGCAGAGCAGGAAGCTGTACACACGCTTATCCTAAGCAAATAGCCTATGCCCTAACCAGGTCAATGCTACTTTGCCTGATCTTATTTTGTATAAAAGGAAACCAGACTAACCATTGGAATACTAGTAATAAGATGATACTAGTACTCATCATAAACCCATCCACATGGAAGGGTATAGGAGTATGTAGCAATGTGCCACCTAGTAGTTTTCCCATTTCAACAGAAAGAAGACAGGCTAATGGAATGGCTAGCACTATGCCTAATGCATTTAGTAAAGCAATTTCCTGTAGTAGTAAGCGACTAATTTTCCCTGGTCCAGTACCCAGGGCTTTGAGGATACCAATTTCTTTCTGACGTTCCTGGATATTGATGTTAATCAAAAGGGCCAACCCCAATAAGCCCATACCCATCGTCAGCTCACCTATTGCCTGGATGATTAAAAAGGTAGGTTGTAAATGTGCGCGCAGCATTTCCAGGCGAAGTCCATTATTACTGCTCCCCAGCAAGCGCTTACCCAATGCAGATTCGATGGCCTTTTGGGTTTGTTCCACAGCATTGCCTTGCCTATGCTCCACTTGTACCCAAATGGCTTGGGTTTTACTTACTAATCTATCTGGAGCGTAGGCATACATCATTGGGCCAATGGAAAGCGCATGGGATTCTGTCCGGGCAGCTACAGTTCGACCTCATTTTCCGCTCCCAAAAAGCCAGCTGATTTGCGTTCAATAGCCAGCTCTCCAGCCTCTGGCCAAGCCCCTCCCTCCTGTGTAAAAGTATTGATTTTTAGCGCTTTAAAATCTTCTACCGCAAAAAGCAAGATAGGCATCCAATCCCCATCCTCGTCCTTCACGCGCCCCATGAAACTCTCCCTACGTTCAATGGCTTTAACCTGGGGCAGGCTGACGAAAGAGGCAATGACATCCAGCTGCGCAGTATCCACAGAAAGGAGCATTTGAGCGGGTTCGGTTTTATCAAAATTCACTCGAAAGTCTCGTTCCGTCATCCAGTAGCCGTAGTATACAGTACTCGCCCCCCAAACCGTTATGATAATGGCAAACAGAGATAGAAATGCCTGCCCGCTGGTCTTCCTGATGTCTTTTCTTAATTTCTTGAGTATCACGCCCATACTTCCATTATTTTGTGATGATTCGGCCATCTTCGAGGGTTATTACCTGATCATAAGCAGCAGGTTTAATCGTTTCATGAGTGACCGTAATTAAGGTCTTACCTCTCCGGTGGAAAGCTTCAAATAGCTGCTTAATCTGCTGTCCGGTGTGGGTATCCAGGTTTCCAGTGGGTTCATCAGCCAAAAGGATGAGTGGGTCATTGGCCATTGCTCGGGCGATGGCGACCCGCTGCTGTTCTCCCCCACTTAATTCATTGGGGTACTTATCTGCTTTAGCCGCCAAGCCTACCTGCTCCAGCAATACTAATGCTTGTTCTTTCTGCTCCTGCTTAGGTAGGCAGTTCACCAGTTCCAGGGCAAACAAGATGTTATCCAATGCTGTCAGAGTCGGAAAAAGGTGGTAGAATTGGAAAACAATGCCGACGTGCCGACCACGCCATAAAGCTAGATCTGCTTCGCTGAGATCCTGTAGGTTCGTATCGGCGATACTAAGTTCACCACTATCTGGGCGATCCAGTCCTGCCAACAGGTTTAGTAAGGTAGATTTTCCACTACCCGATTTGCCGGTAATAACTACATGCTCACCAGAATGAATGCTGAGATCTAATTGCTGTAAGGCTGGGACAGGGCCAGCCAGGGCTTGATAGGTCTTGTTGACCTTGGCCAAATGTACAAGTGGAGTCATCTTCGTTGTCTAGTTTATCTCCACAAATGAACACTGCTTTCAGTAAGGTCGCTTAACAAATCTTGCGATTCGCTATACAAATCTTGCGGGATTAGGCTGCAGACTAGCCTGTGCGCTCGATGGGGACATAGATCTTTCGATTCAACTTTGGATAGGCATGAGCTTGCGCAGTGGGCAGAAGCTCTTCCATGGCGAAGATGTCCTTAATCTGGTAGGGGTGTAAATCTAGCCACTCTTCCTTGAAGCGAATCAAGGTTGCCGCCAGGTTTTCATAGGAATCGTCCGTTTCAAAGGCAGCATAGCGGCCTTCGGGAATACAGAAGACAACAGATTTATCCTTCACTTTTTCGATATCGACCTCTACCCCAGCGAAGTAATTTAAAATGGTACGTGGCACATGGAAAGGAATATGCACATAAGCTCCCAGAAATCTTTCGCGTGCTGACATGACGCCAGCCGCCTGTGCTGCTGCTTTGGCAGCTTCGAATTCTCCATATAATTGTGGAAAATAGACATTCGTATGGCGGTAATAAATCCAAGTAGCCGGAAAATATAGGATTTCCACCTGGGGTGAGGTAGTACCCTCCTGTGTGTTTATCTCCGGTATAGTACTTCTATTGTTCCGGTATTGACTCGGCGACATCCCATAGACCTGCTTAAAGGTACGGGAGAAGGAGGGAAGGGATCTGAAGCCGCATTGTAGGGCAATGGCGGTTAAAGACTTGTTGGGGTTAACGTGCAGCAAGTGGCCTGCTTTCTCCAATCTAATACGTCGTAGATAAACATCAGGGCTTTCTCCTAACTCCTGGCTAAACAAACGCTGTAGGTGGAAAGGAGATAAATGGGTAGCCTTGGCTATATCCTCCAACTTAATCTTTTGATGGTAATATCGCTTGATATATTCTAAGGCAGCGGCCACTCTTTGATCCATGTCAGCAAAGATGGGCATTAAACAGTTAATCGGCAAGCAGCCCGGTACTGATCGACAACTTGCCGCGGGAAAGTTTAGGCTTCACACCGCCAATTCACCAATTCACTCCTTCAAAGTTTCTTGGACTCGCACTAGCCCCTTTCTTTGCACCAGTTGATGTGAAAATTAATAACCCACAAAAAATCAAAATCGTGAAAAAATCTATCTTTTATTGCCTACCGCTGCTACTTGCTCTAGTTTTTTCTAGCTGTTCTAAAAACAACGAAGGTCCAGCAGCTGACGACGGGCTTTTTGTGACTTGTACCATGAATGGAGAAGCATTCAAAGCCGAAGGTACTTATGCCTACGCGGTAGACTGGGACGACTCTTACAATGTCTATGGTTTGACCGTAAATGATATTACCATGTACGTAGCCATTGATCAGAGTATTACCGATGGCACACATGCCTTCAATGGAGAAACTACTTTCGCGATCATTTCTAAGGAAGGAGGAAAGAGTTATTCTACCCTTTTTGAAGGAGGGGAAGGACAGGTAACAGTTACGGAGCGGACTGCTACTACCGTTAAAGGTAGCTTCCAGTTTACAGCCATCGAAACGGATGACGGCAACGAAAAGCTAGTTGTTGAAAATGGAAAATTCCAGGTCAAATTCCGATAAGAACAACTTAGGTATTTAGGAAGCTTTTTTTGATCAGCCTTCGGCCCTGCCGGAGGCTTTTCTTTTTCGTCAATACTTGGAGCCTATATTGGCATTAGCTACCCACTGATAGATAAATAATCCAATGAGAAAGAAGGTAGCAAAGGCATTCATAATTAGTTCACCGCTCATCCACATTGGGAGTAAAGCCAATAAACCTACCACTGCCAAACCTATGGCATAGACAATCAAACGCTTGCGGGGCTTTGGTTTTGCTGGCTTGAACATAGAGGCCAACGGAATCATCATGCCAAAGAAGAAAAATGCTGTAGCCATCATCGATTCTTGCCCAATCAGCAAGTAAACCAAAATGCTCACAACGGACAATAGTAAAGCAGTGCCTACCAAGATGGCACTTAAGCGTTCTTTTTTATTTAGCGCAAAACGTCCATAAGGGTTAACCAATAAAAAGAGGTTAGCCAAGGGCTCCATGAACCAAGTTGAAAGGGCAAAGACCAGATAGGCATAGACCAAGGGCATAAGGAAGGGCTCCAAGGCTGGATTGTTTTCCGCCAAACTTTGAAATACGCGGAACAACAAATAAATACCAATAATAAATCCCCACTGATACTTGGCCGACATCCGGTTCATCCAGAAGACATACCTGAGAAACAGGCGATAGAAGATATTTTTGGCTTTCAGTGCTTCGACCATTCCAGCTTGCGCATAATCGTTATTCGGGTTGAGGCGTAGGGCCTCGCGGAAGTGCTCTAAGGCTGCCTTGTGTTGTCCGGTCTCTAGTTTTGACCAGCCCAAATTGGTATGGGTAAAGCTATTTTCGGGATCGTTTTCCAAGGAGGTTGCTATTGTATCAAAAGCATCATTCGGCCGCTTGAGCTTAATGAGGGCTGAGGCCCGGGTATTCAGGCAAAAGGAGTCTTCCGGGTCAAGTGCCAATCCACGGTCCGCATAATCTAGGGCCTCCTGATACTTCTTCATGTGTAGTTTGATATCGGCTAGCAAGCCAAAATAGACTGCTTCCGCAGGGTTCAACCGGATAGCATTCTCCATCTGTTGGATCGCGTCTTCGTAGCGGTCCATCAGGTACAATACCCGTGCATGTTGAAAGATCAATCGGTCATCATCGGGACTTAGGGAGAGTGCCTGTTGGATCGTAGCCAGAGCCTCTTCGTTTTTGTCCAGTTTGATTTGGCAGCGAGCCAACAAGCCCAGCGCTTCTACACTATTGGGATCTTGACCAAGTAGTTGATACAATTCCTTTTCCGCCTCTTCAAATCGATTTTGGCGGAAAAAGAAAACGGCCTTCATGATCTGGGCTTCGAACATGGTTACTTCTTGATTTTAAGGTAGGAGAGAATATCATCATACAGCCCCGATTCATTCGCATACAAAGCATAGTTCCTAGCCGTATTAAACCATTCCCTTGTGGTTGGCTTATGTAGCTTACTGGCCTTGATTAGGTCTTTGGTCTGTATCGGTTCTGGCACGCCAGAGCTAAAAGCTGATTTCAATTTATCTTCCACACAGATATCTACTACTGCTTGTAGGTCAGCCCCCGAAAAGCCATCCGTTTTCTTGGCTACGGCGGCCAGGTCTAATTTACCCAGCGGTTTGCCTGCCAGCATAATTTGCAAGATGGCCTCCCGCCCAGATTGATCTGGCGGTTCGACAAAGATAATTCGATCAAATCGACCGGGGCGCCGGAAAGCGGGGTCCATATGCCAAGGGGCATTCGTAGCACCAATAATGAGCAGGCCATCATTATTCGCTTTTACCCCATCCAATTCCGAAAGGAATTGATTGATCAGTTGTCGGCCGGCAGATTGACGCATATCGGAGCGGCTAGCCCCCAGAGCATCTACCTCGTCAAAAAATAACACACAGGGAGTTTGGCTTCTGGCTTTTTCAAACACCTCATGTAGATTCTTTTCACTACTTCCGATCCACATTTCCAAAACATCACTAATACCTACACTGATGAAGGAGGCTTCAATTTCACCCGCCGTGGCACGAGCCAAATGGGTTTTACCACAACCAGGAGGTCCATACAGCAAAATCCCCCCACCTATTTTCTTGCCATAAGCTGCATATAGCTCCTGATGTTGCAAAGGTTTTATGATCTTAAGATCTATTTCTTCCTTCACCCGTTTCATCCCACCAACATGATTAAAGTTAATGGTTGGACGAGTACCTTGCAGCGCATCTTCATCATGAAAATCATCTTCTCCAGTGGCTCCCTGATCAAAATGATAGGAACGGAAATGTTGATCCAATTCTTCATCGCGCAAAGCGGGATTAAATCCTACCAATTCTCGGTAAACTTCTCCCGCTTCCTTTGTACTACCCGAACGAAGCAGGGCCTTACAATACATTACTTGTAGGGCTTCCTCCGGTTGGAGTGCAATGACTTCCTCTAAAATGACAATCGCCGTTTTATACTGCTCCTTCTGGAAATACACCTTGGCTAAACCAATCTTAGCCCTATTCTGCTGTGGGTCCTGAGAAAGGATCTGTTTGAATTCTTTTTCCGCTTCGTCATATTGTAGCAAGCTCAATAAGGATTGAGCAAGATGGAGTCTCAAGGGTAGATTAGTCGGGGAATGTTCAAGAGCTTCTCTGAGCGCTTTAATACTTTCGTTCTCCATGCAAGTCTTTTGAAAATAGACAAATTATCCTATGGTTAAAGTTCGTACTTTTTTTTGAGAAAATCTGCGGGACAAATAGTCGGCTATTGGTTGCCCCTCATCACAACTATCATTGATCTAATATATAACGCATAGAATACAGTTTCAGCCTGATGTTTGCAACATTTTCTTATGAACCCAATATAATACAGGTACACAGTATATGATTTTGGGCCTTATTAGCAGAAGACCAGCCAATTTGTGAAACATGTTTACGCCAAACGAACCCCATATCCTCAGTCGATACCTACTCAAGGTTAGGATTGGAACGAGAGAAAGCCAACTTTACGCATCGGGTATCCAAGGAGGAGGATTCGAACTTACTGCCTTTGAGGCACAGCTTTTTCAGCACATGCTTTTATCTCCCCTGCTTTGTGCGGCCTACGACACCATATTAAGTCTTATTGATCCGCAAAACCAAACCCGCAAACGCCTCTATTTGATGTTATCCATACTGGAGACCTCTCCCGATCATGCCAGTCTTTTCTTGGGAGTACATGGCCGCTGGGCTTGCCTTCGGATTGCCTGTGTGGGAGCCTCAAAATATCTGTTTTACTTACTACTGGGTAGTCTATTATATGGTTTACAACTCAGTAAATATCGATTAAGTCAATGATCTATGATTGTATTGTGGTGGGATCTGGTCCTAGTGGGGTACAAGCCGCCCAAACACTAGTGGAAGGAGGCATACAAGTGGCGATGCTGGATGTTGGGGTGCGTCAGGATCAGTTCTATGAGCAACAGTCGCCTACTACGGACTTCGATCAATTGCGTAAATCTGATCAAAATCAACACTTATACTTGTTGGGTAAAGACATGAACAGTATCCACAAGGATTGGAAAGACAAACAAGATCGGCTAACTCCTCCCATAGCCTTCACCAAGGAGTTGGTGGAAGAATGGCAGACAAAATCGTCTAAAGATCATGCCTTTATGGAAAGTTTGGCCAAAGGTGGACTAGGAAATGCCTGGGGCCGAGGGGCCTTTACCTACAACCAGCACGAGCTAAAGGCAGTAGGGGTTTCCGCGCATGGATGGCCCCAGTATTACCAGCAAATTGCCCAACGCATCGGCGTTTCAGGCAATAAAGGAATGGGGCTTGATCTAGAACAACTCATGCCCCCCTTGCTCTTAGACAAGAACATGCAGATGATTTTTCAAAAATACAAACGCCTTAGCAAGCGATGGAAAAGGAAGGGAATCTACATGGAGCGCACACCTCTGGCCGTGCAAAATCAACCGGATGTTGAACGCCTAAACGAACAGTATTGGGATATTGACTTTTGGTCTTTACAGAAATCGGCAGGTTATCACCCCGGACACAGCTTGAAGAAACTACTACAAGAAAGTAATTTCCACTATCTTCCTCAACATTATGTATACGAATTTCAAGAAACGGCTGGCACTGTAAAGGTCTTGGCTAGACATGTAGGATCGAAGGAAAATAAAAGCTTTCAGTGTCATCGCCTGATCCTCTGTGCCTCTGTTCTTGGCACCGCGCGAATTGTATTGAACAGCCTAAGTCAATCCCCTCGTAAGGTTCCTTTGCTTTGTAATGCCTTTACGTATGGAGTTTGGCTAAATGCCAAGATGTTCGGCAAGCAAAATAGTCTCAAAAGATCGAGTTTTAGTCAGCTTTCTATCTATGAGCGGGAAAGTGAGCACCAACATTTTAATCTGCTCAACTTATATACCTACCGATCACTGCTATTGAGTAAACTCATCCGGGAGCTACCCTTTAGTTTTAGGTTTAGCTATCAGTTGAGTGCCATCGTGAAGGAGATGCTGGTCATTGGTGGATTGCATTTACCCGAAGAGGCACATCCGGGAAACTTCGTACAACTGGTACCTTGTACAACTTCTCCTCTCGGAAAATCGCTGGACATTCACTATCAGCATGATCTCAGTAAAACGAAAAAAGTATTAAGCAGAATCAATAGCGCCATGCTCCATTGGCGGGCCATTCCGATTCTTTCCCGAGTAACTCGTTCGGGAAGCAGCAAACACTACGCAGGAACCTTTCCCTTTGCAGAATGGCCGCAAGCCTTCCAATTGGCCGCTTCTGGACGGCTTCATTTTACCGAAAACATCTATATAGGAGATGCTTCTGGCTTCCGCTTCCTCCCCGCCAAGGGTCCCACGCTAACCATCATGGCCAACGCCCATCGGATAGCCAAAGAAGTACTAAAGTCGCGCAAAAATTAATTTTGGCCAAGCCTTGAACAATGAAGGATAAAAAGAGGCGGTGAAGTAGAATATTCGCCTACTTCACCGCCTAAAAGCCTATTACATCTTTAGTGCTCCGGCCACAAAAATGATCGGAGAAGGATTTTTTCACCTATTAGTTTCCAGGACCACTACCACTTTGATCCTGTCCCTGCTTGAGATCTGTGTTTCTGATCTTACTTCGTCTTTGGCGTGGCTGCTTGAAGTCCAACTTACCAAAGCGGTGTCTGAAATTAATCCCGAAGGATCGGATTACAACTTCACGTATAGAAGTTTGAGAGAAATTGGCTCCTTCTAGCTCATTTGGAAAAGCCAAAGCCCTTCTGAAGGGTCGGAAAGCGTTAATCCCCAAACTGGTACGTTTGGTAAATTCTTTTTGGAAGCCAATGCTCAACATAGAGAAGTTTCCTCTAGACCCCTGAAGCGTTTGTCTGGGCGAGTTGTAAAAACCAAATACTTGGATAGTGTACCCCTTACCAAACTTCAAGGTAGATCCCATGTTGAATCTCCATTCCCAGGCTTGTCGCGAAATTCTTCTGCCATCAATAATTCCTTCTCCTTCGTAGCTCAACAGATCGAAGCCACCGCGCAGGGTAAGTACCTTTTTCACAGTCGCTGAAGCGAAACCATTTACTCCGATCGTTTCTCGCTTACCGAGGTTTTGATAGGTCGTGAAAGATACCCCAGAATTATCTACATCCAGGATATTTTCGATCACATCATTCGTCACTCGGTAATAAGTAGATGCGTTTAATACGACTCCTTTAATAAAGGTATTATAACCTATTTCAAAAGCATCCGTATTCTCTGGCAGCAGCTCGGGATTACCAAAGCTAATGTCTCTTGGGTCACTTTGATTAATGAATGGATTGACAAAGAACAAACTAGGACGCTGGATCCGCTTGCTGTAACTGGCTCGGATATTACTGAATTTACCTAGCTTGCGATTG
Organism: Saprospiraceae bacterium; assembly: GCA_965263225.1. Lineage (GTDB taxonomy): Bacteria > Bacteroidota > Bacteroidia > Chitinophagales > Saprospiraceae > DT-111. The sequence goes on along the minus strand of CBDHHG010000056.1, from coordinate 17,531 downwards.
AAGATTACACTGGGAAGGAAATTGTCGTAATTATTGGCAAAAGGTGCATCAAACTTCTGAAATTCCCCTGCAATGTCCGTACGCTCATAACGAAGTCCAGTGATTAAGCCGTACTTCTTACCCAACTTGAAGTTAAAGGAAGCATATCCTGCCCATACATCCTGGAAGTAGTTGAAAATGTCGGTCTGAGCAGGATCAATAGTATAGTCAGATCGATCTTGATCTTTGAACTCAAATCTAAAATCACTATCAATACGACGGATTACAGCCCTTGCCCCCGTCTCTAACTTTATATTTTTCCCGAATGGATGTACATAATCTAATTGAAAGGTGTATTCCAGGTTCAACCCATCATTGGTATTCAGTTCGTCGCGGAATAATTCAGGTGCATTGTCACTCAGTTGAATAAGCTCATTGTCAGATAAACTTACATTTCCACTCAATTGGAAAGCCACCGAGAATTCTCGTTCACTACCTTCGTAGGTCTTGCGATAGTCTGTCGTCCAATCAAAACTACCCCTTAGCGAGCTAACATCATTGATACGCTCATAATCCTGGAAAACATTGTTGATTGGATCATCAAAATCTGCGATGGTGATTCCATCATTGCCACTGGCTCTCCCTCTGAAATTCAAGCTGGAATTGATGCTATTGTAAGCATTAATGTCATAAAAAGCTCCAAATCGGAAGCCACCACCAGCCCAGGTGCTTTCTCCCTCCCCATTTTGGTTCAATGTTCTGGTTTGTTCACCAACCCGATCCACTCTGGAAAACGAACTGAAAGAAGGGTTAGGCCAAGAGTAACTCACGTTACCTCCACCATTGAGGCCAAAACGACCGCGAACCAGGTTTAAGTCTATCCCTGCTCTATTCGTCCGGTTACCTATCGTAGAGTTAACGGTACCCGTGAAGCCTTGGATACTGCTTTTCTTAGTAATGATGTTAACAATTCCTCCAGTACCTTCACCGTCATATTTGGCCGTTGGAACAGTGATGACTTCTACTTGTTTGATCTGATCGGCAGGAATCGATTTCAGTGCTTCTCCTGGATCACTGGAAAACATGGAAGATGGTTTACCATTGATTAATATCTGAATATTTTGTGATCCCCGAAGTGATACACGACCATCAAGATCGACAGCCAGCATTGGTACCCTTGCCAACACTTCCGAGGCATCTCCTCCAATATTGGTGATATCTTTTTCTGCATTATACACCATCTTATCAATACGATTCTCGATCACCGCAGCTTCACCAACTACTTCCACTTCCGCTAGGTTAATGCCTTCTCCTACAAAAAATATATCCCCTAACTTGCTGTCAGGCTTCTCCGGGGTAAGTTTGATCCCTTTGATTGTTTTGGTTTGAAAGCCAAGGAAAGAAAATTTTATATCATAAACGCCTAATTTTACTTCTGGCAGCTTGAAAGCTCCCTTCTCGTCTGTCAAGGTTCCGTCTATCTCTTTGCCCATTCTGGCATTGATTAAAACAACCGTAGCAAATTCTACGGGTTCTTGTGACATGGAGTCGATCAAAACACCACTAATTCTTCCCGTAATGGAAGGTCCACTGGATTTTCCCACCCAAGATGGGCGCTGCGCCTCCATGGTCAATACGCAAGTCAATAGAACGGATAGACTAAGTACAATTTTTTTCATGATAGTTAACAGTTGAGTTCGGTTTTAGACACGCTGAACCCTTTAGCATTCCAAGATTAGCTTTACTATTCAGCATTTGTTAGGAAATCTTGCCATCTTCACCAGATGTCTTCTTCATCTTTTGTGCTCTGACAAACGTATGATCAACAATACATGAAGTATTGTTCAATCCATTTTTACGCCACTCAATAGAATGTGGTAACGATTTACTGTTATTCCTATCCTGAAGTCCTGGGTGAGCCAGTTGCCTTATTGTAGCAAACTTTGGCGAAAAAGGGAGTGCTGGCTGTATGACTAAGAGTAAACCATAGATTTTAAATAATGTTTCCACAAATACGCCAAATAATAGCATTTGTGCATCTTTTATAGAAATCAAAGGATGCAAATCCGTTCTCTCTAAAATTCAAGTCTTATTCCCAATCCATATGACTGATTTGGCTCTTCTACCTGTTGTATAACGGGCAGGAAAGATATTAGTCATCTAATACAAATCGACATGAGATGCTTATGTCTTGCCTTTAGCTGCTTGCTATTGGGCATTTCTTTTATTGCCCATACTCAAGAAAATACGCTTGCCCCCTACTTCTATATTCCGGAAGGGGACCAGGACATCGATGAAATGCCCTTACTGTCTAGCTTCGCCGAAGTCAGTATCGCAGGAGTGATCGCAGATGTTCGAATCACCCAATGTTATCAAAACAATGGTGAGAAACCCATTGAAGCCATTTACGTCTTTCCGGGTTCCACCCAATCTGCCGTCTATGACATGACGATGAAGATCGGAGATCGTCATATTGAGGCGAAGATCCAAGAAAAACAGCAAGCTCGCCGGACTTATGCAAGGGCAAAGAAGGCGGGGAAAAGTGCATCCCTTCTAGAACAACACCGCCCGAATGTCTTCCAGATGAACGTAGCCAATATCCTACCAGGTGATATTATTGAGGTTGAGATAGCTTACACTGAACTGATACAAGCAGAAAGAGGCACCTATTCCTTTATCTACCCTACCGTGGTAGGTCCGCGCTATGGTGGCCATACACAAAATACAGCACAGACGCAGACTTGGATACAGCAGCCTTATACACTAGAAAAACAGGCGCCATCTTATGACTTCGATCTCCAGATTTCTTTGAATGGTGGACTCCCAATTCGTAGACTGAGAAGTCCTTCGCATCAAATCACTACAAAGTACCAACAACTATCAACGGTCAACATACAACTAGATCCGCAGGAAGCATCCGCAGGAAATCGCGATTTCATTCTGGAATATCAGCTTGTTGGGCGGCAAATAGAGGAAGGCCTTTTACTATGGGAGGGGGAAAAAGAAAACTTCTTTCTCACCTTAGTCCAGCCGCCGAAAGCCCCACAGAAAAAGGACCTGTCTCCTCGGGAGTATGTCTTCCTATTAGATGTATCGGGATCTATGAGGGGGCAACCCCTAGAATTGGCAAAAGGAGTGCTTTTAGAACTTTTTGAAACCATGAGTCCCCATGATTTTTTCAATATCGTATTCTTTGAAGGGGGGGCCAAACAACTCAGTGAAACATCCATGCCAGCCACTTCTGCTAACCTACAGAAAGCCATTAGCCTTATCGATGGACAAAAAGGCGGTGGAGGAACGGAAATGCTACCTGCCATCAAAAGCGCAATGAGTATTCCTAAAAAGGTAGGTACTTCCCGATCATTTGCCATTATCACAGATGGCTACATCAGTGTGGAACAGGAAGTGTTTTCCTATATACGCCAGCACCTTGGTAAGGCTAATTTCTTTGCGCTTGGGATCGGATCTTCGGTCAATCGTCATCTCATTGAGGGAATAGCCCACGTTGCCATGAGTGAATCCTTCGTAGCAACCAAGAAAGAGGACCGGACATCCATCGCTAAAAAGTTTGCACAATACATCAAATCCCCTGTACTAACAGATATTAAGGTCCAATTCGAAGGCTTGGAGGTATACGATGTGATCCCCAAGCAGATCCCCGATTTACTGGCAGAGCGTCCGATCGTCATTTTTGGTAAGTACAAAGGAAAAGCAAAAGGACGAATCACCTTGACCGGGCGGCAACATCTGCGGAAGAAGGAAAGAACTATTCCCATTTCCAAAGAAATGTCCCAAGCTTCCAATGCGGCGCTTCCCTTTCTATGGGCACGACATCAGATCAAAAGCCTCGATGATTTTGGGCAAGTTTTTAGACAGCAGGATAAACAGAAAGAAATGATTACAACCTTAGGGTTAGAATATGGCTTATTGACTCGTTACACCTCTTTTGTAGCCGTAGATACGGTTATCCGTGGAAAACCAGGGACGAGCCCCCCCGTCAAACAAGCTTTACCACTCCCTCTGAAAGTCCCCAACTCAGCCGTTGGGAACCAAAATGTAAGCGGCAATTGGGCTCCAATCTCCGAAGAGGATACCCCTATATTTGTTGATCCTAATTTAGAGGAAGAAATCACCATCACTCCTCCAAGGACAGCAGAACCACCGCCACTGCCGCCACCACCACCTCCACCGATTGTGGAGGAATGCTTCCGGGTTGTAGAAGAAATGCCCTATTTGAATTCTTGTGCGAGTGCGCGTAAACAGGAGCGCCAAAGCTGTACGGGTAAAGCAGTTCTAGCTTTCTTTCATCAACAATTAAAGTTTTCTTCGATATTGAAAACAAGCAGTCTAGAAGGTATAAGTGTACTGCAGTTTGTCATCGGAAAAGATGGAAAAGTAAAGTCCGCAAAGGTAGTTCGAAGTATTCATCCTGATCTAGACAAGGAGTTGCTTCGCATTGCCAAGCTGCTCCCCGATTTCATTCCGGGCCGGCAAAACGGGCGAAAGGTAGATGTGACGTACAATATTCCCATTAGAGTGCGGCTAGAGTAAGGTAAAACCTAATTTATGCGGCTTAAATAGCAGGGTTGATGTACTTTTTATAGAAAAAGTAAAGGTTTTTCTTGAAAAAAAATTCTTTTACGAACAACTAAACAATCACCACAAACAACAGTATTTCAAATACTTACCATAAAAAAAGGGAGATAAAAATCAGATTTTTTTTCAACAATTCAAGTTTTTTGTCATTTACTTGGGAAAGAAAGTGCTGCATATTTGTAATGTAAACAACAAGAAAGCAGCCAGAACCATAATCCCAAAAACTGGCAAAGCCCCAAAAACCGATTTTTTAAGAAACTAAGATTAGTTAAGATATATAAGATTAGGTCGTCGAATTTTTTTCCATGAGATTATGATTTGTTTAAAAAGCCCCGGGTCGGGGCTTTTTTTTTGTGCTGCATTTAGCACTCTACCAATCCACTACTGAACCATCATCCGCATCATATTGTGGTAGGTAAGGTCTAGGTTCCCCCACTCTATCCATCAGCTTATTTTCATCGATTGTAATACCTAAACCAGGCCCAGTTGGAATTGGTCGATAACCCTCTTTTACTGGTGGCAGAGGTTCCGCCAGAAGGTCATACTCCCGATCACCTCGCTCCTGCACCATGAAATTAGGCACCGAAGCGGCAATCTGTAGACTGGCGGCTAATGAGCAAGGACCATTCGGATTGTGGGGGGCTATAGGTGCGTAGTAGGCCTCAGCCATTCCAGCTATTATTTTCAGTTCGGTGATACCTCCCGCGTAGCAGACATCGGGTTGCATAATCATGGCGGCCCCTTGTTCCAGTATATCTCTAAACCCCCACTTTGTGAAAATCCGCTCACCCGTTGCAAAAGGTATATGCGTTTTCTTGGCCAGATCAGCCATTACCTTCACATTCAAGGCTTGTACCACTTCTTCAAAGAACCACGGATGATGGGGTTCCAAAGCCTTGATCAGCAAACTGGCAGTGGTGGGCTGCACTGCTCCATGAAAGTCCAAGCCAATATCCACACCGGGATGCTTGGCCTTTAGCGCAGCAAATCGTTCCACTACTTCCTCTACAAATTTCTGCCCTTCGGTGTATTTAAAAGCTTTTCGTGCGGCCTTCGGGCCCACTTTCATCGCCTTTACGCCTGTTTCTTCACTTGGCGTACCGTAGACATATGCCTTATCACGAGTGGGTCCACCCATCAATTGATAGATCGGTACGTCAAAACATTTCCCTGTAATATCCCAAAGTGCCATATCAATCCCGGAGGAAATGGCCGTCTTGATCGGGCCGCCCCGATAAAATGCTCCTCTGTGTATAGCTTGCCAATGCTGGACCACAGGCCGAGGATCTTTTCCAATTAGATAGTCTCCCACTTCCAGGGCTCCAGCCGCACAAGCCTTCGCATCATCCTTCAACATTTCTCCCCAGCCTGTGATTCCGGCATCAGTAGAAATCTTTACAAACACCCAGGAATTCTTTAAGATGAAAGTTTCGATCTTGGTGACTTTGATTTTGTCCTTAGGACGGATTGGAGCGTTCTTAACCGTGGAGCTAGTAGCGTTGAGACCTGCTAGAGCGGCACCGCCATATAGCATAGTCTGTAGCCAAGAACGCCGAGAGGAGGTCTTCTTTGACATTTGACAAGTTTAAGTTGGTTATATCTTTTCCTAAATTAGGAAGAATTGCGGTAGGAGCAGGGGTCAGCTACTAAAATTAACAAGCTACTAGGCGTGGAAAAGATGGGAAATGTAGTAATCAAAGGGTTATATCTCACTGAGAATATCGACACGAGCTGGTAAAACAAGCGCTAAAATCTCCCCTAAAAAACTTTTTTCAGAAAAAAGAGTACACAAAAAAGACATTTTTTAACAACACGATAATAAACACAACAATCTCACAATCAGAACATTAAAAAACAACAAAAGACAATAAACTTAATTAATTATCAACAAACACTAAGATTTGTCTTTTACTTCTGCCCGGAACTGCTGCATATTTGTACTGTAAGAGAGAGCAAACAGCCATAACATATTCCCAAAAACTTGGCTATCTCAAAAACCGATTTTTTTAAGAAACTAAGATTAGTTAAGATATATAAGATTAGGTCGTCGAATTTTTTTCCATGAGATTATGATTTGTTTAAAAAGCCCCGGGTTGGGGCTTTTTTTTTGTCCATCCGCCATCCAACAGCTGTCACCCTAGGCTGTTATTCCTTTTCTCCTACCTCATACCCCAGTTCGCTCAATTCCGCAGCCGTCAGAGCCAATATATTCACTTCCATCGGTACATCCGTAAAGGGTTTATCCAAGCTATCTGTTTTTACTTTTGCGATCGTATCCAATACATCGAAACCTTTAAAAAGTTGTCCGAAGATCATATAGTTACCATCAAGGCGTGGTATACCTTCCTTATTCTGTACCACATATAATTGACATCCCGCTGATAGCTTTTCTGGATTGCCATCTCTGCCTGCCCCCAGAGCTCCGTATATATGTTTGATGTGATCTCTAAACTCGGGTTCTAATAGATAGGGAGAGTCCGCAAAGCCCTCGGGTGTATCAGGGCATCCTCCCTGGATCACGAAGTTCTCAATCACCCGATTAAAGGTTAGGGTATCCCAATAATCCCCGTTGGCCAACTCGATAAAACTAGCCTTGTGTTTGGGCGTCTCATCATACAACCAGAAAAGCATTTCGCCCTGTGGTGTTTTGATTTGGCCAATGTCGTAGGTTTCTGCCTCCTTGCCAGCATCGCCACAGGCAAATAGAAGCAAAAGAAAGCATAAATTTAATCTGCTGTACATGCGCTAATAGTTATTGTTGAAGTAGATGTTTCAACAATTTATCACTTTCCACTTGATAAGCACACAATATTCGCATGCCTTTGGTAATTTGGGTGGAAAAGAATATGAATTATCGCAGCCTCGTCTGGATTTTCTTCCTTTGCCTACCTTCCATCACCCAAGCACAAACCAAAGACATCGAAGAAGTCAAGCGCATCTTAATACAGCAATCCGTCGACTGGAACAAAGGCGATATCGATGCCTTTATGGAATATTATTGGAAATCGGATGATTTACAATTCATCGGTAGTAGCGGAGTCATTAAAGGCTGGCAGGCTACCTTGGAAAGATATAAGCGTACCTACCCTGACAAAGATGCCATGGGACAACTCACCTTTGATATCCTAGAGGTACATCAATTGAGTCGAAAAGTAATCATGCTCACGGGCAAATACACCCTGGAACGGAAGAACGATCGCCCTACTGGTTATTTCATCCTCATGTGGAAAAAGATGAAAGGAAAATGGTTGATCGTCGCAGATCATACGAGTGCAAGTGAGTAAGCAGAGTAGTTTTCTCGGATTCGATGTGGAAGACTAAGGGCGTACATCCATTAAAGTAAAATGGAACACTGGTTTGATTTCAAGAGCAGGAACACGGTTACAGTCTCGCTAAAGACCAAACATAGGTAGCCACGATAGAGGTGAGACAGATATGTTCCGGGGGTACACGATATCAACCAAAGCCAAACATCCGATGCTCGCAGGTGTATACCCCATCACGAACTCGGATGTTTGCTATACGGCACCTTCTTACTTAAATCTAGATCTTTCCCCGCGTGAATTGTAGCTTCCCCACAGATTCTTCTGTAAGTACAAAACTGTTGCGTTGAGGATCAAAAGTGATGTATCCGAAATGATCATCACGGAAAGTGTTTTTCATGGCGGGTGACCAGCGGGCCAATACCTCGCCATTCGTGGACAATTCTAACTGCCCCTCCCGGTGGCTCATTTCGTACTGGGTATGTAATTCTGGTGAATAAAAACGACCGGTAAAGGACTCCCAATCCCGCTGACTGTATTCCGGTTTTTCATAAGCTACATGCTTATAAGTAGTACCTAGGTTTACTCGGACCCACATGATGTCTTCTCCCTCCGGTGTGGACTCAAAGGTAATGCGTAGATCTGTACCGACTTCGCCCATAATAAATTCATTGGCTGAAATCGGCCAGAGTGGGCTTTCATTCCCTGGACCGCGATAGTATTGTAGCGTATCGTTTTTGAGATAAATTCGGCGAGAAAGGCCAGAATCAAAGTCAAAGTAGTCTTTGCAGTACTGCGTAAGCTTTTTGGGGCTTAGCACAATGGTTTCGGGAGGAGAATAAGCGGAAGCTGGATCTGAATCGGTGGATGAATTGGTAGCTTGTAGCAGTACGCTGGCAACTTGATAAGCTTTTTGCCAGACATTCTGCTCGCCATTGTTGCTAAGGGTGAGAATTGATAAATCTTCTTCGGGGAATTGCAGGAACATAGAACGATTACCTCCCCACATGCCATTGTGTGCATATAAATTACTGCCCATATGCACCGCATGCTCCAATCCAAGGGCATAGGGAATGGAGTCTCCATTGTTCAAGATCCCTCGCTGCAACATTCTCTCCCTAAAATTCTTAATCGGCAGACGATTGTTTGTCAAGTTTTCACTCCATTTGAAAAAATCTACGATATTGGTTTGCACGCCTCCATCCCCTTCAGAAATAAAGTTAAAATAGTGCTCCTGCTCAAAGCCGTTCTCCCCTAGTACATACCCTACGGCTCTATGCTTTACCACCTGTTTTGCATCTTTGTGAATAAAGGTATGCTGCATCTGTAGTGGTTTAAACAGATATGTACTTGCATATTCTGCTAAACTTTTGCCACTCTGTCGCTCTACAATCTCGGCTAGTAAGAGGTAGCCAGAATTACTGTAGCCATATTGGGTACCAGGAGGGAAGCATAAGGTTTGTTGCCTTGCCAGCAGCTCTAATCCTTGATCATTGCTATATTCCATATCCCAGCTATTACCCATTACTTGTAAAAGAATGAGATAATCACGAAGGCCACTGGTATGATGCAGTAATTGACGAATGGTGATTTTTCTCCCTTCGTATTTAGGTAATTCCGGAAAGTAATTGTGAATGGGATCGTCCAGACTAATTTTTCCCCGATCTTCCAAGTGGAGAATACAGGCTGCTGTAAATTGCTTAGAAATCGATGCCGTCTCAAAAATCGTTTGAGGCGTCACCTCTACTTCATAGTCGAGATTGGCATATCCATACCCCTTCTGATAAACAATCTTTCCATTGTGAAATACCCCTAAGGCACACCCTGGACTTCCTTGGTAATCTTCAAAGATCGCATCCAGTTGTTGAGCCAGGTCATCAGAGATTTGTGCCCATTGTCCTGTTAGAACCGTTGGGCTATAGGATAAAAGTAATCCTAGACAGAGTCGGTAAAAAATGGTTTTCATAGCTTTCTTACTCTACGATAATTAATGAGAAGTTTTGAATTGATCGCGTAGTAAACATAAGCCCTTTGCCTGTGGTGGTACAAGTATTGCGAGAAAGCAGGAGTACGGTTTTATAAATCTGGAATTTCAACTGGACTGAGGTCTATCCTTTACCTCTACTGGGGGGAAATTGCCTTGGAGGTAGAGGAATCCAATTGGTCCTTATATTTTGCGGGAGTAGTGCCTACGTATTTCTTAAAGGTGGCGTAAAAGGTAGACTTTGAGTTGAAACCACACTCGTATCCAATTGCCTCCAATGAAAACACCTTGTTTTCGAGCAATAAGATCTTGGCATTTTCCACCCGAAATCCATTGATGAAAGAAGGAAAGTTGGTCCCTAAATTATCATTGAGCAGTTGCGAAAGCCGATGAGGTGTAATGTTCAAGCGCTTAGCTACATCCGGGAGTTTAAGATTGGGATGCTTAAACAATTCTTCCTGGGCCATCAGGTCCTTTAATTGGGCCAGAATAGGATCGGCTTCCTCACGAGCTATCTTATTGCTTGCGTATTTCGGGGAGCCGTCGGTCGAAGTTTTACGACGCTTAAATACCAAAAGTAGCACCAGCAAATACAGCATAAAGGAAAAGGATAAAGCTCCAAGAATATAGGAAGTATAACCACAAACATTATAGGTCACCCAAATGGCAATATTCCCCAGATAAATACTAAGTAACCAGGATTTCTCCCCACTCTCCCTTTGAAGGGACAGTGCATCCTTAATCCAAATACTAGAAAGCAAGATATACCCTAACCATTGCAGGTAAATTCCGTGAATAAAATAAGGGCGCCACAAGTCTACATAATCGGCAAAAGGATAACGTAGCCCAAGCCCCGTGACTAGCAGGAGCCAAAAGCCAAAATGATACCTCCACTCCGTACGCAAGGCCTTAGGATCGGCAATTGAGCGAATGTAGCAGTATAAAAAGGGGCCGATAAAAGCACAGGCTGACAAACCCAACTGTAAATAGCCGAAGGCAAGATCTGGTTTGAAGTAAAAGAAAACCGATTTCCCAATCCGAATACTCAAAGCCAACAACAGGGCTCCTAAAAATGCATTCGATAGCTGCTTTGGGCGAACAAAGAAGAGAAAATAGCTGCTTAGCAGAATCCCATTGAAGGCTCCTAAAGCACTAAAGAAAAACAAGAGCTCCCGGCTAAATTCCAAGCCAATCCTTTTAGGGTGATGAAAGTCCATAAGATAGGGCTAGCCATAGAGAATGTCAAGGATTTGAAGATGACAGAAGGTAGACTCCTGCGTTGGCTGAGGGCAGAAGATAGATATAAGAACACTATGTTGGCAGATAGCAGAATACAAATTTCATGCTCTGCCTTCTGTCTTCTGCGTACTGCCCTCTTACAACTCCCCCTAATACCCCACAGCTCTACCATCAAAGCTGCGCGAATCCGCCGCTCCGTATCGGATACCTGTCTCTGGGTCAATGTAGATCCCCATGGCTTGGCCTTGGGCATTGCGATACCGGATTTTATGGCCCATCATCTCATACAGGCGACGCGTATCCGGGGAAATGGATAGTCGCTCAAAGGAGGTGATATCGGGTAGCCACTGGTGATGAATCCGGCCAGCTTCTATGGCTTGTGCTACGTTCATATCATGATCCAGGACATTCAACACCACTTGTAGGACCGTATTGATAATGGTTCGGCCTCCAGGAGTCCCAATGACCAGTAAGGGTTTGCCATCCTTCGCCACAATGGTAGGTGTCATGCTGGAGAGCATGCGTTTTTCCGGGGCGACTAGGTTGGGTTGGGTGCCGATAAGGCCACGGGAATTGGTCAAACCTGGTACTGGATTAAAATCGCCCATTTCATTATTCAATAGGAAGCCGGCGCCTTCTACCACGATACGCGAGCCATAACTATATTCCAAGGTATAAGTAAGCGAGACCGCATTGCCATCGGCATCCACTACCGAAAAATGTGTCGTTTCTTCGCTCTCATAAGCCAATAATGCATCATTGAAGCGGGAAGAATCACTCGGTGAAGCTTTGAAAAGGTCAATGCTTTGTCGCAATTCTTTAGCGTGTGCTTTCGAAATTAGCTTTTCGATCGGCATATTTGGGTTGAAATTCGGATCGCCCAGAAATTCAGCGCGATCGGCATAGGCCCGGCGCATAGCTTCCGTTACGACGTGTAAATACAGGGCTGAATTGTGGCCCATTTCCTTGAGGTTAAAACCCTCCAAAATATTTAGCATTTCCACTATCGCCACCCCTCCCGAACTAGGAGGAGACATGGCATATACATCATAGCCCCGATAGCTACCGTGAATGGGTTGCTGCTCTTCGGCCTCGTATTTGGCGAGATCTTCTTCGGTGATGATACCGCCATGCTTTTTCATGAACTTAGCAAAAAGTTTAGCCGTTTTACCTTTATAAAAACCATCTCTCCCATCCTTCTGGATGCGCTTCAAGGTCTTGGCGAGATCGGGTTGTTTCCAGATTTCACCTGGCTCATAGCGTTCTTTGCCTTTCTTCAGAAAAGCTTCTTTGGAAGCATCATACCAGGCCTGATCCTGATCCTGGAAATACTTCATGATACGCTGCATATTCCAGGAAGAAGGGAAGCCTTTTTCCGCTAGATCAATAGCGGGTTGGAGGAGCTCCGCCCAGGGTTTGGAGCCCAATTTCTGGTGCGCCGCCCAGAGGCCCGCTACCGTTCCGGGAACTCCCACGGAGAGCGGCCCATCATGATTACTATTATCTTTGATCTTACCTTCTGCATCGAGATACATATCCGAAGTAGAAGCCAGGGGCGCTTTTTCCCGGAAGTTAAAGCTCGTTACAGCTCCGTCAGCACCATGATAGACCAAGAAACCTCCACCACCGATGTTTCCAGCCGAGGGATAGGTAACCGCCAAAGCAAAGGCCGTAGCCACTGCCGCATCCACCGCATTTCCCCCACTTTTCAGCACGGCTGTACCTACCTCTGAGCCTAAATATTGGCTACTAGTAACGATACCATGTTTAGCGGGTACGGGAATACGCCCGGTTTGGGCATTGATATTAGTAAGGAAGAAAAGAAACAGTATAAGGGCCAGCAATGGCAGGCGGAATATGGTTTGCATACTAATTCTACTTTGTCTGACAATTTGGACGGTCAGCAAAATACATCTTTTCCGCCAAAAGTACAGGGAGAATACTGCCCATCAGCTCCCATGCCAATGGGCAGGTCAAAGTCCTTTTATAGCTTTATATCTCGGAGCATGACGAGTTCTCCAACCTCAATCTTCAAACGATACGCACCTGATACTTCTTCCCCAAAGTTCCAGTTAAACTTCTTCTCCCCTGGCCATGTCCAACTATCCGTCATCTGCTTCACTTCTTCATTTTCTTGATCCAGGACATGTACCTTAATCATCTTGGTTGTTGACAAATTGAAACTCACTTCCAACTCTTTAGCCAGGTTATCCACTTTAATCAACAGACTGGATTCCAGCGCGCGTTTTTCTTTTCTGCTCATACGCCCGACTGGTTGCTTTCCTTCTAACTGATCATAGAGTAGGAACACCCCTGCTTCTTGTCCTCTTGCTCCATACCGGACCGCTTGTTCATCATTCAAGATGACTACTGAGTCAATCTTAACTTTGCGAAAAGAAGGGGGAAATTTCCCATATCGACTAATCGGTACTTCTTTTCCATTTAGGATATAAATCGGATAACTAGTGGGATTATCCTCCTGTGAGATTTTAAGCTGAATAGAGGCTGGTTTACGTCCCGTATTTGAGCTCATGAAGAAGTCGTCAGCTCTGATATAGTGGTTTACAATCATACTCATAGAGTCTGTGTAAACCTTTTTCTTCTTTGCTGTACTAGCACCTCGATCCTCTTTCTCTTCTTTCACGATGTTGTCAGCCGCCCAATCAGTAGTAGTGATAATCAATACTTTCTGCTGGAGGTCCGAAATACCATACTCGGCTGCCTTCGTTCCACGTATCAAACCTATTTTATACAAATCCTTCGCTTCAATATTCTTGATTGCTTCAGGCACCTTCAATTCCCCAGGGTTTTCGACTCGTTGTCCATTCAGGAAAAAGACGGGAATACTTCCATCATAAATCGTCCCAGATGAACCAGAAATATCGATTGACATCCCTCCTTCTAAGGGTACATTTAGGGTAATTTTCTTCCCTTTCATTATGGGATCTTTGTACAACCAAGCCAAAAGAAACTGTTCTAGGGTCGCATTGATGGCCGTATCTGCTCCGACTTTTTCTACCTCACTCCAATCCTCTTCGGCTAAAGATTCATAGAATTCGGCCCTCGCAGAAAGGGTGAAGACGAGTAACATAATACCTGCTAGTAGCGCCGACAAAAATGATTTGCCTAAAGACCTCGCAGGCTGAACACCAAATAAACGCTTAATTCTAACCGTAAAATCTTTTTTATTTCCTCTTGCATTCATGGCAAAGGGTATTTTTTGAGTGAATGAAAAGGCAGTTAGGTTGGTCAAGGCTTGGGCATACTCCAAGGGGTCGCTTCCCCCTAGGTTTAAGGCCAGGTCATCACAACAATGTTCTCTCGATTCTCTTACCTGGCGGCCAATCCACCATACTGCCGGATGATAGAAATAAAGGACTTCCAACACCAATTGGAAACAATTAACCAAATAATCCCATCTTCGGATGTGCGCTAATTCGTGCAGAAGAATAGCTTCCACTTCTGCGGTAGAGAGCGCGTTTAATATGCCTATCGGCAATAAAATCACTGGTTTGAAATGCTTTAGGGTTAAAGCATCGCTTACCTTTTCTGAAAAATAGAGTCTTACCTTTCTACTCACGCCCATTCTTTCCCTGAGTTCCTCCAAACGCTGGAGCCACTCCGCTGGAACAGGGCTTGTCTTTAGATTGACCAATCGATTCGCGTCCCACCAACTATAGGCTAACCAAATCAACACCATCATACTTCCGGTTAACCATAGTAAAACAAATGTTGGGAGTAAAGGAATTAAGTTGTGGGCACGTCGATTGAGTTCGTTCCAAAAATCCTGACCTTGTTCGTAATTCACCTGTACAGTAGGTGCTGCCGAAGCAGCCCCAGTTGTTTCGATGGCAGGGAGAGATTGCGTAGCGATTTTTATGTCCATCGCCGCTCGCTCTACCCTGTAATGTGTTTGAAAAGTCCAGACGGAGCTCACCAAAATGGTAAGCATAGCTAATAGAGACAGTGCATATCGCCATCTGGCTTGCGCGGCTGAAACAAAAATTAGTAAGCCACGAAAAATGATGGCGATGATAATCGCCTGCCAAAGGCTATGCACTAGGGTCCAGCCCATAGCTTGCACTATTGGATGTGTCTGTAGGTATTCAAACATTGGTTTGGAAAAAATTTAGTGGGTTGGATTAGGCCTGTAGAGCCTAATCACGAGACCTTGTAATCGAAGACTATTATTCAGCTTGTGTTGTATAGAACTTAAATAGAAACTGGCACTATCGGGCCTTATTCCTTCTTATTCTTCTTTTGATCGTCAAGCCATTGTTGTAGTTCTTCTAATTCCGCCTCACTGGTTTTATTGCGACCTAAAGCATGCATCACCAACTGCATTGGTGATCCCTTAAATGCCGTCTTCACCAGTTTGTTATAAAGTGACTCTTGTATCTGTGATTCTGAGAAACTTGCACTGTATAAGTGCTGTTTTCCTTCCTTTACGCGTCCAATCATTCCTTTTTCGAACATGCGTTGCATCTGTTTGAGGATCGTCGTATATCCTACTTCCCGATGCTGAACCAATTGTTCATGGACGAACTTAACTGTTGCCGGTTGGTGCTCCCAAAGCACTTGTAGAATTTCTAATTCTGGCTCAGTTGGTTGTCGGAATGATGTTGAAGACATGGGTTCAAAAATTAAATGGTCGTTGTATAGATGGTGTGTTTCCTTTACAAGAACAAATATAAACGACATTTGTCGTAGAAGCAAACTTTTTTACGACAAATGTCGTAAAAAAAAGACTACTCTGTTTCAGAATAGCCTTTTTAAACCTATAAAAGCGTCAAAATATAGGACTTCAGGACTGAGCAATAGTGAACCTTACCTTTTGCGCACCTTCAGTCATTTCCATTGCAAAACGCGCTGGATCGGATGCACTAGAAAGATTAGTGGCCATTTGTAGCATGTTCAGCACTCCGTCTGTTGTCCAGTCGGTCGGATCATCAGGTTGATTTTTCCAAGGTACTGCCACTGGATCATCATTGATCTGATTACCATCATCATCCTTCTTTTTTTTCAGAAAGCTACTTCCATCAATGTCCACTCCAAAGTGGATCACTTCTGGCTTCTGGTGAAAATCAATCGTTTGATAATTCCCTTCGAATAAGCATAACATCACATCTTCGGCCAGTAATCGACGATGAATCACCAACGATTTTCTATCTCCTGGTGGATCAGTTCCAGGAATAAGCTCCTGATAAGCTTCAATAATGATCCCGGGCCAGCCCTTAACTAGCTCAGAACGCAATAAAAACCCACTTAGGGAATCATACTTTAAGCGGACTGGATGATTCTGCAACTCTGCTTCCCATGTCTCATCTGCCTTGCTCGTTTGCCCAATACTAAATGCACCCTTCATTAGATACCGCAACCACTGATTATCTATATTGAAAAATCGGATGGATTCAGGAGGGAGTATTTTTTCGTTTCCAACCAAGTAGTTAAAAGGGATAGGACGCAGCAAGTTCACATCCTCAAACCATTTGTCAATGCTTTGCCTAAGTGTTTCGACTGGATCATTTTGAAGCTGTAGGCCAGGCAAAACAATGTGATTCAAACGGACTGCCTGATTATTCATTTTCTCCGTCTGCTGCATATATCGCTTCCACTTAAACAGTTTTACTGAAAAGTCCTTATCAGCCAGAGCCAGCATACGACCAAATTCCCAAGCAGCAGCATAAGAAATATTAAACATTCCTGTTCCCTTCATGTAGATGACCAACTCATCAGCTGTGCGGGGATGATCCGGCAAAAAATCAGCCATACCTCCGGTCACATTGGTTCCCCTTAGTGGGCCTTGATACCACGAAGCCGTCCTGTCTCCAGTTCTTATTTGATGCCGAATAGGAATTAAACCTTCTAGCAAGTAGTTTTGAGTTTGGTCGGCTACCTCAGCTCCCAGGCCAAAGCTAGCAGGCACTCGGTCCAGTCGTTTTAGTAGCCCATTCATTGTTTTTGAGAAAGCGGCAGCACTACTTAAAGCATCGCGATAGCTATCAGGTACAGCTTTGCCTAAAACCTGGCTAACCTGATCCAGAAAAGTAGCTTGTGTTCCGACAATTTCTTGATTAAACAACTGCCGAAGATTTGGAATATCTGGAGTTGCCGCATTGGGTAAACGGGCAAGTGTATCCGCCGTAATTCTAAAATGCTCAGAGGTATAGAAGTGCCATTGCTTCAAACTAATCAACCTGATGGTATCACCATCAGGCATTTTAAATCCAGTAGCATCATAGCGATCTTCGATTGATACCAAATGTACCGTACTTTTTTGTCCAAGTGCAGGTAGGCGATTACAGATGACAATCGCCCGTTCATCGCCAACAGGTGTGCCAAGTTCATCCTTACCCTGCCGGACATGTGCCAGATAAGTTAAATCATCGCTGGCAGGCAGAATCGCCTTCCCTAAGGTTTTATCTATCGAAATAACTGTCACCTTATCCGCCGGATGCTGGGCCGTTTCT
>CBDHHG010000055.1:0-486401 GCA_965263225.1 Saprospiraceae bacterium | reverse complement strand
ATTTGATCCAATATGATTCCAGTTTGATTCACGAAGACCTTGATTTTGTGCAGGCCTGCTTGTTCGAAAGTAATGGGGAAAGTGGCTGCGACGTAATTTCTCAATACGTTAGTCTTCCAAGCCTCACTCCTTCCTTTGGTATTGAGCGCAAAGGTATCTGATACCCGTCCCTCAAACTCTATCCAAACTTGATGATTAAAATCATTGGCATGGGTGGGAAGACAACGAATTTCGACTGCATATTTACCAGCTTGCTTTACGTCAAAGCTATAGCTTAGGTAAGGACTGTCTGCTGTGAACGAATGATGTTGTAAGGGGAATAAGGTGATACTTTCATTGCTGTAACCCAACCCTTCGACTTTTCTCCAATCATGATTTTCAGTCGAATAACTATCCGTAAACTCATCCACTTGCAGGAAGATGGGCTCTACGCTGGTCTCTTCTTCTACCTGAACATCTTTGAGGACAGGCGGATAATTGGGCATTTCAAAAACGGGCAATCGGCGTGGCTGCATGGACATCATCTGATTCCACTTTCCATTACTGATTTGCTCATTGTAGCTGGTGGTGAGTGCTTGGATGGCTTCAAAGGCTGCTCGCGCTTGATCGGTCAACTGTCTTTTCTTCCCATTATCTTTTTCATATAAGGCTTGCTGTGCGTACAGAAATTTGTGATTCATCAAGGCTGCAGCTTGGATGGGGTATTGGACAAGTTGGAAGTAGGCAGCTTGTTTTTCAACAGGGACTTGGCTGGATAATTCTTCTGCCGAATTGTGGAGCTGGGTATAAGCATCGATCCGGCGCTGAATTTCATTCTCATTGTTTGTGGTAAATTCCGTTGGGTGTATTCTCGTGGTAGGCTCGGTCTGACTCCAACCCATATATTCGGGCTTCCGTAGAAAGGCGAGGCGGTAGTATTCGTTCTTCAAGTTTGCTATTTTCTGGGCTGATTCCTCCCCAAATTCTCGGCCACTCCAGGCTACTAAATGCTGTTGTATTGTCTTTTCCGAAATACCATTGATATCCCAAGCCAAGTCGAGAAAAAATTCCATGTTATACTCTCCGGGTTTGATATCTCCAACATTAGCAATCCAAATTTTCTTGGCCCCATTCTGATAGGCCCGAGACATCTCATACCAAATTAAACCCGGCTGTGTAGTAGATAACCATAGGTAGTCGTGCGGCCTTCCCCAGTAGCTCAAATGATAATAAATACCACTTCCTCCCGACCTGCGCTGTTCCTCCTCATTGCTGAGTCGGCGGATGTATCCATAGTTGTCATCCGTCCACATCAGGGTAATATCTTCGGGTACTTGCAAGCCATTTTCATACAATTCTAGTACCTCTTTATAGGGAATAAAGGTTTGGGGAATAGCTTCAATGTGTCTAGTCAGCGTCTTTGACAGCATCGACCGCTGATCCGTAATAATCCTTTCTAAAAGTTGCTTCTTTTCACTAAGTGAAGCATTTCCTTCCATACCCGAATCGTGGATCCCACGCATGCCTAAGGTGAAAATGTATTCCCCATCTTCTGCCTGTTCAATTCTCTCTTGCCAGTAGGCCTGTACTTGCTCCGCATTAGTGAAGTAATTGTAAGGCCCTTGGGTAGTTTTATCCCATTCTCCTACATTATTTCGTAGCAAGGGCTCGGCGTGAGAGGTGCCGACAAAGATGTGATATTGAGCGGCCATTTCCCGGTTGCCGGGAATGTCAAAGAAGGCTTGAGTGCAAGGGTGCATGGCGGGCCAGATGGTATTGGCTTTCAGTCGCAGTAAAAGTTGGAAGATCTTTTCGTAAGTTTTGGGGCCAATATCATTGACTTCCGGTTCGAAGGTGTTCGCCGCCCAAGGCTGTAAGCCCCAATCTTCATCATTGAGAAAGATCCCTCGGTATTGAACAGAAGGGCCTTCTTTAATCCCCTCTTTTGGCAGATGAATTTCTATTTGAGTTTGTTTTTCGGGGGTTACATCAGCCCACCATTTCCAAGGTGAAATACCGACTTGTTCTGCCAGATCGAAAATACCGTAGATTGACCCTCTTAAATCACTTCCCACAATAAAAAGATTAGTTTGCTGCTTGCCGATGTAGAAATGTTCCCATTGATCCTTTAATACTTGAGTTTGATCGAGCAGCTCTTTTTCCATTAGCTTAGTCCCCACACGGCCGATGTAAATGCCAGGGCTGTTGGGAACAAGGGTATCGGTGAATGTGATTGGAATTTCTTTGTCCAGTATCTTCCCGAGATCTTCCGCAAAATCTTGCGCAGCCCATTTGATCAGGTCGTCTTCTTCTGGACTGAGATAGATGCTAACCGGAGTAGAGGGGGCTATAGTAAACATTTTGTTAGGTATCTGCTCCTGTGAACAAGACAGAAGAAAACTAAGCGGGATAAGTAATAACAATAGTGGAGATTTCATCAACTCAACTCTTTAAACTGCAAATAGCGATGATTGGTCATTCCCCGCAAGGGAATAAATTTTATGCTTAAGGACTGGCAATTTTGTTTTTTGATTCTTGGAAAATTGTACCCTATCTATTTGTACGATTTTCCCGTTTTTTTTGGATGGAATTCCTCTGCTACCTGCTTGGTTGGTGTTTATCTTATTGAAGTCAAGAAACAAAAGTGACCACCATGCTTCAAAGCGACAAGCCTTTCCATCAGCATTTCTCTCTTCAGCCGTTTATGGTACTGCTCTTGCTACTGAGCACCTGCTTTTCGAGTGCTGCCCAAAAACAGCTCGAATTTATGGATAGAGGGCTGGTAGCTGTACGTACGAGCCATCAAGAGGTTTTTATTTCCTGGCGTATGCTAGGTACGGACCCTCAGGATATCGCTTTTAATGTTTATCGGGGTGGGCTGTTGCTAAACGATACGCCAATTACCAATAGCACCAATTTTACAGATAGTACGGCTTTCAATTATTCTTATACTGTACTTCCGGTTATGGATGGAGTGGAGCAATCCGCTTTTGGTACAGCACGCCCTTGGGCACATCCTTACTGGACTCTTCCCCTGCAACGTCCAAGTGATGGGATTACTCCGGATGGACAAGGCTATGAATACCAGCCCAATGATTGTAGTGTAGGAGACCTGGATGGCGATGGTGATTACGAAATAATCGTAAAGTGGGACCCTACCAATAGCAAGGACAATGCGCATTCGGGGTATACCGGAAATGTCTTTATTGATGCTTACAATTTGCAAGGGGTACGACTCTGGCGGATTGACTTGGGCAGCAATATCCGAGCGGGCGCGCATTACACGCAGTTTATGGTATATGATTTGGATGGAGATGGTAAAGCAGAGCTAGCCTGTAGAACAGCCGATGGTACCATCGATGGGGTAGGTACTATTATTGGGGATGGGGATGCAGATTACCGCAAGAGTGATGGTTATATTTTGGAAGGACCAGAATTCTTGACCATTTTCAATGGGGAGACTGGGCAGGCAATGGTGACGACGGACTATATTCCAGCGCGGGGCGCGGTCTCCAGTTGGGGTGATAATTACGGCAATCGAGTGGATCGTTTTCTGGCAGGTATAGCGTATCTCGATGGAGAACGGCCCAGTTTGTTAATGTGCCGCGGCTACTATACCAGGACAGTTATAGCAGCTTGGGATTGGCGTGCAGGGGAATTGACGCAAAGGTGGATTTTTGATACAGATGGAGGTCCGTATGCCGACTATGAGGGCCAAGGCGCACATAGCTTGACCATTGGAGATGTAGATGGGGACGGAAAGGATGAGATCACCTACGGTGCATGTGCGATTGACGATGACGGAACGGGACTTTATAATACAGGACTAGGGCATGGAGACGCCTTACATTTATCAGATATGGACCCGGACAGGCCTGGAATGGAAGTATTCATGGTACATGAATCTCCTTCGCAATATGGCCCACATGGCGTGGAAATGCGGGACGCGGCCAGCGGAGAAATACTTTGGAGCAGACCCGGTAATGGTGCGGATATTGGTAGGGGAGTGGCTATGGACATTGACCCCAATTACAAAGGCTATGAAGCTTGGGGAACGAGGGGGGGGCTAAATGCGGCTACTGGAGAACAGATTTCAGATGCCCGTCCTCCATTGAATTTTGGCGTCTGGTGGGATGGCGATTGGATTCGAGAGCTGTTAGACAAAACGGTGGTGAGCAAATGGGACTTCATTGATCAAGAAACCCAGACCATACTATCTGCGGATATTTATGGAGGGGTAGCCAATAACGGTACAAAAGCTACTCCGGCACTTTCGGCAGATATACTGGGAGACTGGCGAGAAGAAGTAATATGGCGACATCGCGAGAATGACAAGCTGCTGATCTTTACCACGACTATCCCAACGGAACATCGCCTACCTACTTTGATGCATGACGCACAGTATCGAACCGCCATTGCCTGGCAAAATGTAGGCTACAATCAACCGCCTCACCCTAGCTTTTATCTGGGAGACAGTATGGAGATTCCTCCGCTTCCAGATATACACTTGGTAAGCGAACAAGTACCACCTGCGCTGATTAACCTGGGCCTAGATAATATCGAAGGTGGCCCGTATCTACATTGGGTGGCATCGGGTACTACAGGAGACCTGGAAATATACCGAGATACAGCTGCTGATCCAGCAAATGGTCAACTACTTGCCGTCCTGACACCTAACTCAACTACTTTTCAGGATGAAAATGTCAATACCTCACAGGCAGACTATTTCTATTGGGTAAAATCGACCGATATTAATGGAGATACCATTTTCTCTAATGTGGTCAATACCGCTTTTAGTAGAACGAGCATTGCTCTGGAAGCTCAAGCCGGAAACACTTTAGTTGAATTACAATGGGAAATTATGGGCGCTAGCGATACCATCATCATTTATCGAGATACAGATCCCGATCCAGCAGGAAGGTTGAGGATCGCTTCCTTGACGCAAATGGAGCAATCGTATAGCGATAATAATCTAATCAATGGGGTTACCTACTATTATTGGATTGAAACAAATGACTTTGCGGGGGAGAAAGTATCTTCCAATTTAGTTAGTGCTACGCCAGTCAATATCACCATCTTTCAAGAAAATGAAACGGGCTTTTGTGGGGTGGATGGAACGGTAGACTCCGAACATGAAGGCTTTACCGGTACAGGCTTTGCAAACACCGATAACGCGGTCGGGGAAGGCATTGACTATCGCATTGAAGTGGGAGAGGCTAAGGGGTACACGATGAGCGTTCGGTATGCTAACGGAGCAAATAGCAATAGACCCATAAGGGTTCTACTGAATGGAAATGAAGTAGGTGCTTTGGACGCTCCTCCAACCGGTGAGTGGACCAACTGGGCAGAGACAGCCTTGGAGGTCCTATTGCCAGGTGGGGTAAGTGAGTTGCGACTAGAAGCTACGACTAGTGGAGGCTTGCCTAATATTGATTATCTAGGTATTGTCGGAGAGACCGTGAATAATATCTCTTGTGATTCCACCGTCACTAATACGGCCGAGCTAGGCATCGGGCAGAACGATATAAGAATCTTCCCTAATCCGTCCAGTGACGTCTTTCAGATCGAGGCCATCAATTATACGCTCCAGTACAGAATCTATGCAGCTACTGGCAGCCTACTGGAGCAAGGTACTTTAGGAAAGGTAAAAAGTTTTGGCCAGACCCTTCCACCAGGTATATATTGGCTTATCTTGACCGATCAATCGATGGTTGCCAACCATCTGCTTATCAAACAATAAATCTATTGATGCGGACCATTGCCATCCTATTCCTTTTATGTTCACTGTCTTTCCTGGGGGGATATGCTCAAGGACTACAATTTGAGAAATTGACCATTAAAGATGGGCTGTCGGATAACTCTGTGAGGGATATTTTACAGGATAGCCGAGGGTATCTCTGGTTGGCCACCTTGAATGGGTTAGATCGCTACGATGGAAAAGGGTTTAAGAATTATGGTTCCATCCCAGGAGATGACACTAGTTTCAAAAACAGTCGGATTCAAAATATTATTGAAGATGCAAAGGGATTCATTTGGTGCCTTACGTTGGATGGTCGTGTCAGTAGAGTAGATCCTACCACCAATCAGGTGCTAGACGTTTATCCGCACTTTATAGATGAACCGCTATCGATTACAGATTTTAATCTGATGCCATCCGGAGCTTTATGGCTTTGGGGCGGAAACAGTTGTGTACAAATTCAGTATCCTGATGACCATAGTGAACCAAAGACAACCATCTATAACCATCAGACGTATCTCCCGAATAGTCCGATCAAGTTTGTACATGAGGATAGACACCAAAATATCTGGATAGGCACTGAAGAAGGCTTGGTACGCTTGGTCCAAAAAGAAGAAGGGAAGGAAGTTTTTAGCAACTACTTCGAAGGCCAGTCCCTCTCCGCTTTTGCAGAGGGAAAAAATAGAATATGGTTCGGGACCTTAACGGGGGAGGTAAGAGCGTTTGATCTTGAACAAAATACCTTCCAACGCTTATCCGCAGCGGTGACCGATCCGCTGACCGGCCATCCCATTCTATATATTGAGCCCATCACGGATCAACACTTGCTGCTGGGATCTGCTGCATCCATTTATGATGTAGATATTGAAGTCAATACCATAGCTGAGTATAGCCATCCCACCTTACAAAATGTAATCCAAATTCGAACGGATGCACAGAACCACCACTGGATCTCAGCAGAAAACAGAGGGGTTTATCAATACGACAGTTCCGATCAAGTATTGAAGTATTTCGATCTAGGGGCAGCGGAGCGCTCTTTTCTCGGGGATACTGATAAACAAACCTTTTTTGAAGATAGTTATGGTGATTTTTGGGTGGGTATTTATGGTGGTGGGCTGTTTTTGTATGATCGGGGCAGCGATAGATTTATACCCCATTCCTACGCTGAAAATCAGCAAAACACCCTTTCTTCCAATCAAGTACTCTGCTTGTTTGAGGACAACTCTAAAAACATGTGGGTCGGTACGCTGTATGGAGGGGTAAATAAATTGACCCGTACCAATCCCGCCTTCGCCTGGGAGCAACCTATTAAGCATCCTAAGCATACCTTTGATAATGAAATCCGAGCCGTCTCTACAGATTCTCAAGGTAATTTGTGGATGGGAAGTAAAGGAGGGAAGATATTCTGCTACAATTCTAATTTTCAGAAAACAAGAACACTTCCCGATGACCTACCTCTGGCCAGTCAGGCCCAGCTGAACAATGTCAGTGTGTATTGCCTCTACTTCGACAGTGCGGATAATCTTTGGATCGGGACTAAGGGCAAAGGCGTATTCGTGGTAAAGCACTTATTGAAAGCGAGGACTGCCGCTGTTGACGTCTGTCACTTTGACAAGGACTTCGAAGCGGCCAATACTTCCGGATTAGATGAAGTATTTTCCATTCAGGAGGATGCCAAAGGACAATTTTGGATAGGATCCCATTCCTCCGGCTTGACCTTGTTACAGCACCCCTTTAGCACGCCGCTGTTTTCTCGCTATACGAAATCCAATACCGATGGAAAATTGGTGAGCAATTACATCCGCTATCTCACCTTGGACGATGATCATAATCTTTGGGTAGGCACGTCACATGGGATAAGCATCTTGACAGCGGAACAACTGGATAAAAATGAAAAACAATTCCTGTCCATCACCAATGATAAAAGCCAACTGACTAGTTTGAGCTACAATAGTGTCGATCATATCTTCCAAGCAGAGGATAAGACGATCTACGTGGCTACGATGGGAGGGGGAATCAATAAACTAGAAACCGCAAACTGGGAAGAAGGAGAATTCCTGTGGAAGTTTTACAACAAATCTATGGGGCTTTCTACCAATAAAGTATATGCCTTTGAAGAAGACGAGCAACAAAATTTGTGGATAAGTTCCAGCTTGGGGATTAACAAGTTCAATCCAGACACGGAAACCTTCCAGAACTTTTACATCGAGAAAGATAAGGGACTGAACTATTTCACAGAGAGTTGTGCCACCAAAGTGGCCAGTGGGGAAATCGTTTTTGGGCACAGCAAAGGAGTGCTGCGATTCAACCCACGAGAAATTGTGAAGGATACCGCTCAATATCCGATTGTATTATCTCAACTATTGGTCAATGGGGTAGTCATCGATCCTAAGCATTCCTCCATTTTGGACCAATCCATTGAGTTTCAAAAAAACATCCAACTGGATCATACGCAAAACTCTATCCAATTAGACTTTTCGGTCTTGGACTTTAGTGACCCAGCGAAGGTGCAGTTTTCCTATAAACTAGAAAACTACGATGAAGCCTGGAGTACCCAATTGACTACCCGAAGCGCTTTGTATCAGAACTTACCGCCAGGGGATTATACCTTTTGGCTAAAGGGGACAAACAGTGATGGTGTTCCGATCCAAGAACCCCTACGCTTAGGTATTTCAATTGCCCCACCCTTTTTCAAGAGCTCCTCAGGTTATACACTTTTGATCCTCTTGACTGGCTTGATCTTAACTGCCTTGCTAAGCCTCTACAAGCGACAAATCAAGGCCAAACATCAGATAGAGTTTACAGAAAAGATCAATGAAAAGAAGCTGAAATACTATACCAACATCTCTCATGAATTCAAAACCCCGCTGACAATGATCCTTAGTCCCGCAGAAGATATTCTTCAGGATGCCCAGGCGACGCCGGAGATCATTACCTATGCCACGCACATTCGACGAAATGCCGCCTATCTATTGGAACTCGTGGAACAAATTTTGGATTTCCGAAAAATCCGAGAGGAGAAAATGCCTCTTGCCGTAGTCCATTTAAATATTACAGCCTTCATCCGGAATATTTTTTATGTATTCAAGCCCCTAGCGGAGAAAAGCGATATTGATTTTTTACTGTTTCAACCGAAGCAGGATATTCACGGTTACCTAGACCCCAAAATACTCGAAAAGATATTATTCAACCTACTCTCTAATGCCTTCAAACACACCCCTGCCAATAAACGGATTGAACTCCTGATGGACACCACCCCCTTGGGTCGCTTGGAAATAAGCGTTCGAGACGAAGGAAAGGGAATGGGAAAAAGGGCCTTATCTAGGCTATTTGAGCGCTTTTATCGAAGTGAAAACAGTTCCGGATTGGGACTATTCTTTGTTAAAGAATTGGTGCTTTTACACAAAGGGGAAATTGAGGTAGAAAGCGAATTTAATCGAGGTACTACCTTCAATTTGGACTTACCCATCTACAAATCAGAGTATGAGGATAGTGAAATTTCGAATACCCAATCAGCTTCCGCACCTTCCGCACCTCCCATCATCGCAGGGCTTCCCATTACCCAGCCAAAAGTGGCGCCCCAAGATCACACCGATCGAATTTTGATTATTGATGACAATGAAGAAATGCGTCATTATATAGCCAATAAATTAAAAGCAAAATATCAGGTGCAGCAGGCCGCAAATGGGGAGGAAGGATTTCGATTGGCGATCCAGGAAATTCCGGATATTATCATTTGTGATGTAATGATGCCCGTTTTGGATGGAATTGCCACGACCGAAGCCTTACGCAAGAATTTTAACACCAGTCATATTCCCATTATTCTGCTTACGGCTAATTCCTCGGAAGAGAAGCGATTTGAAGGCATCGAAACGGGTGCGGATGATTACATTACCAAGCCATTTGACTATACCTATGTACTGCTGAAAATTGAAAGCCTAATTCAACAGCGTAAACAACTCCGTACTCATTTTCAACAGGCACCAGAGCTATCAGCGGATACGCTTACGCGTTCGGATCGCGATAAAATGTTTATTCAGCAAGTTACCGATATCATCAATAAAAACCTTGGGACTGAGGCATTTAGTGTGGAATTATTAGCCAAAAAAATGAACTGCAGTCGAACTAATTTTTATAAGAAAATGCGAGGCATCACAGGGGAAACGCCGCATGAGTTTATCCGCACGATTCAAATGAAAAAAGCGGCCTTACTATTGAAGGAAACCAATGACAACGTAGCAGATATCGCATATCAGGTAGGCTACAATGATGCTAATTATTTTAGTAAGTCATTTAAGAAGCATTTTGGAAAAACCCCAAAGACCTACCAGAAAGAGGAGCGGATAAAGACACAATCATTACCTTAGACTAGAAGGATATAGTACTCAATAACAGAACGAAATGACCAAACTTTCAACAAGCATCGCACTATTCGTGTGCCTACTACTTCCATGGGCTTGTGGCCCTGCTGCCCCCTCGGCTGCCCAGAAGACGACAAGCTTCTCGACGCTCACACCAACCAACAAACCCTGGACCCGCTGGTGGTGGCATGGGAGCCAGGTAAGCCGTACTGGCATCACAGCCGAATTAGAAGCCCTGCAAAAAGCGAGCATCGGCGGGGTAGAATTAACGCCCATCTATGGCATACAAGATCAGGATGAAGCCTTCATCGAATATTTGTCGGAAGAATGGGTAGACTTACTGCTACATACGCTTCAGGAGGCAGAGCGTTTGGGCATGGGCGTAGATATGGCCACTGGAACGGGTTGGCCATTTGGTGGTCCCTGGGTAGATGAAGCCATGTCCAGCAAGTATATCGCCCATCGGCGATTTCAGGTGAAAGGAGGAGAGCAATTAGGCGAGCAGGTGACTTTCACGCAAAGTCCGATTCTCAGAACGGTGCAAGCGACCGATCTGACGATTCAAGACCTGAAGCAGCCGGTCACTGCCAACGAAAACCTACAACACCTAGCCATTGATCAAGTCCGTTTTGAAGTGGAGCTACCCTTACAGGTATTAATGGCATATTCTGATGACGGCCAAAAGATAGACCTGACCACTAAGGTAGACGCAGCGGGCCAATTGGATTGGACAGCCCCCGCCGGTACCTGGCAGCTATACGCCCTTTTCCAGGGAGCGCATGGAAAAATGGTGGAACGAGCAGCTCCGGGTGGGGAAGGACTTGTCATCGATCACTTTGATCGTAATCCGATCAAAGCGTACTTGGCCCAATTCGATGAGGCCCTATCAGGTAAAGACATCGGTTCTTTACGTGCCTTTTTTAATGATAGCTACGAGGTAGATGATGCGCGGGGACAGGCCAACTGGACCCCCGATTTTTTGACTGAATTTGAGCAGCGGAAAGGCTATGATCTTCGACTAGAATTACCTGCTCTACTAGGCGAAGATGAACCGGAGAAGAACCGCCGGGTACTCACAGATTACCGGGAAACCATCTCTGACTTATTGTTGGAAACCTTTACCAAAGATTGGGGAACTTGGGCGAGGGATCAAGGCGCTATGATTCGAAACCAGGCACACGGCTCCCCCGCCAATATCCTGGATCTTTACGCGGCCTCTGACATCCCCGAAACGGAAGGCACGGATATTATCAAGGCGAAGATGGCCAGCTCGGCGGCCCATGTCAGCGGCAAAACCTTGGTATCTGCGGAGGCAGCCACTTGGTTGGGTGAGCACTTTACGACGAATTTGGCTGATCTGAAGGAAAACGTGGATCGTTATTTTGCAGCGGGCATCAATCATATCTTCTATCATGGTACCTGTTATTCACCAGCGGAGGAGGAGTGGCCCGGGCGCCTTTTCTACGCCGCCATTCACGCCAACCCACGCAACTCCTTATGGCCTGATTATCCGGCCCTGAACCAGTATATCGGCCGGGTGCAGTCCTTCCTGCAATCTGGCGTGCCGGATAATGAGGTGCTATTGTATCTCCCCGCCTATGATCGCTATGCAGAGCGAGGCAGGGAGTTGCTGGATCATTTCCATGGGGAGGCAGCACCTAGAGGTGGTGCTTCCAAGGTGCGCGAAGTGGCAGAGTGGCTCCAGGAAGGTGGCTTCGGATTTGACTTTATCTCGGATAAACAACTGGCAAAAGTGGAATTAGATGGGCGTGAGATCAAGGCGGCCAATGCCAAGTATCAAGTCATTTTGATTCCAACAACCGAATACATGCCGCTAGAGACCCTGCAACAGCTGCAAAAACTAGCCCAAGAAGGGGCTAAAATCATTTTTCAAGCCTGGCCCACACAGGTAGCCGGATGGTACAACTGGCAAGAGCGGCAAGCGGCCTTCGAACAACTGAAAGTAGATTTTCCAAAAGAAAATACGATTGTGGAAGCTGATCTTGCGGTAGGCATGGCAAAGGCTGAGGTAGCTGGAGAGGATCTAGTGAGCTATGGTCTAAGTTTCCATAGAAGAAAACAAGGAGACGACCATATCTATTTCGTGGCTAACTGGTCAGCTGATCCTGTTGAGCAGTGGTTGCCTTTGCAAAAGACGGGCAAAAATATTGTTTTGTACGATGCCTTGAATGGGCAGATCGGTAAGGCGGAGACAAAAGAAGTAAATGGTTATACGCTCATTCGTTTGCAACTCAATAGGGGAGAGGCACTCCTCCTTGAAGCTACCGAAGCGGACATAGAGGTGGCAAATTGGCAATATCGCCCGTCAAGCGAGCAAGTCATCCGCCTGGATGGCCCCTGGAAACTTGACTTCATCAAGGGTGGCCCGGCATTACCCGCCGCTCAACAGCTAGACAAGTTACAAAGATGGACAGCACTCCCAGGAGACGAATTCCAGCACTTTTCGGGCACGGCTGCCTATCGGACAAGCTTTGAGCTTCCCGGTGGCTCCGAGCAGGGCCTGCTCTTAGATCTCGGGGAGGTCTCAGAAACGGCTACGGTAAGCGTGAATGGGCAAAGGGTGGGTACAGCCTTCGGACCCGACTTTCAGATACTCCTACCTGCGGAAGTGCTGAAAAAAAGCAATAGCTTATCTGTTGAAGTATCCAACCTCATGGCGAATCGAGTGATGTATCTAGAGAAAAATGGTACACGTTGGCAACGATTTTATAATATCAACATTTCAGCACGACTGCGGGAAAACCTGGGCCCCGATCGGGTTTTTACAACCAAGGCTTGGACCCCTTTCCCATCTGGTTTAGCGGGGCCAGTTTCCATTATGCCTGTACAATAAATTTAAAACGTGGTTAGAAAAAACATCTTAAACAGATATGGTTACACCAAAAACAATTGGTAGGGAGAGGAGTATCCCTGCTAAAACAGCAGAATCGAGGCGGCAGGACATACAAGTTATGGTTCCGAAAGCTCATGTCGTTCGCACCGTCGAAGCTTTTGATGCCACGCCTGCGGAGGGAGTCAGTGAAATCATCACGGCCGAAAACTCCAGTTTTAACTTCTTGCGTTTGGCGAGGATTAAACTGACACCAGCTGTCATCGCTACCCGGGTGTTAGAAAAAGAGGAGGCCGTTTTTTACGTCAACCGGGGAACAGCTAAAATACAGGTGGAAAACGCTAGCTACGTTTTGGAGAAAGGAGATGTTCTCTATGTAGGGATAGAGGAACAGATCTCGATTACTACTGAAAATCAGTGTGATGTTAGCGAATTTAAGGCTGTACAGTGTCATACTAAACATCCCGTACAATTGGTTCGGCATAGTGATATCGAAGGGACAGAACTCGCAGCTCACTTGGGTAGTAAGCGCCCTATGTCAGAACGTACGGTGTTTAAGTTGGTGGATAAAAATGTGCAAGCTTGTCGCTTACTCTTCGGGGACACCTATATGGCTAATCGCGGAGGTGTAGGTAGCTACCCGCCCCATTTCCATGGACCGGACGGGCCGCATGGCCTCGGTGCCAACGCCAAAGAAGAGATTTACCACTTCCGCTGTGAAACCGACATTGAAGGTGACGTGCCCTATGTACTGCAGAATTGTGCGCTTCCAGAAGAGAAAGTAAATGTGTATGCTCATGTCTTTGATGAGGTAGCCATAAACGTGACGCCAACTTATCATGATACGATGGCTCCGCCATCCGTCGATTTTATGTTTACCTGGTGTTTAGCCAGCTTTACGGAAGGGCACAGAGATTGGGCTGAAATCTATAATAAACCCGGATTTGAAAATGAGTGGTGATCCACTGAGAAGATCTTGATCTACAAATCAGGAAGCGTAACTAGCTTCCCATTAATGGTAGTTTTTTGCAGATCAAGGTCTTCTACTTGTTCCAGTAGAAAGGGGTCTTCTACCTGCTCTATGGTCACATTCTTAAAGGTGATGTTTTTAATGGGAGTTCCAGCGTGGCCTTCGGCCAGTATCGCGTGTTTGCCTCCATTTTTTACCTGCACATCTTGCAGATGAATATCCTGGACTGTTGGGATAAAGGATCCCTCTTGATTGGCATAAGTCGCATAAAATAGATTGATCTTCAGTAGGGCTTCCTTAACCTGTCCGACTTGGAGATCTCTTACATACACCCCTTTAACAAAGCCTCCTCTCTTACTATTGGTCTTAATTCGGATGGCTCGATCTAGATTTGGACTATCCATTACGCAATTGTCAATGAAGACATTACGCACTCCCGCAGATATTTCGCTCCCCATTACAACGCCCCCATGTCCGTCTAGCATTTTACAATCCTTTACCACGATGTTTTCACTAGCTACTCCCACACGCCTGCCATCCTCATTCCGACCAGATTTTATGGCGATACAATCATCCCCCGTATTGAACAGACAATTCTTAATTACTACATTTTGACAGTATTCGGGATCGCAGCCATCATTATTAGGTCCATGACTGTCCACCTCAACATTATCTACGGTTATATTGCTGGACTTGATTGGATGGATTACCCAAAAAGGAGCCTGGATAATTTTCACGCCCTGAATTAGAATGTTTTGGCAGTCGAAAAATTCGACAAAAGAAGGCCTAAGGTAATAGCCTTCTCCAAATACTCGCTCCTCTACAGGCGTGCCTTCAGCCGCCAGCTCAATCAATCTCGTGCGATTAACTTCCAGGTTTTGGTGAGGCATTCCTTCCTTCCATCCATATTCTTCTTGCCCTTTCCAGATCCACCAATTTTCTCGGCTGGCTTGTCCATCAAGCACCCCTTGACCAGTTATCGCTATGTTCTTTTTCTGGTAGGCGTAGACAAGTGGAGAGTAATTCATTAATTCTGTTCCTTCAAAGGAGGTCTGTACGACGGGTAAGTAATCAGCAGGGTCAGTGCTAAATTGCAGTACAGCATCTTTGGCAAGGTGTAAATTTACATTGTCTTCCAAATGTATGGCCCCCGTATGGAAGACACCTTCGGGCACCAACACTGTCCCACCACCAGCTTTGGTACACGCCTGAATGGCCTGATGGATCGCATCAGTACTTTTGTCAGTACTGCCTTTATTAGCACCAAAATCTAGGATATTGAAGGTTTGATCCAGAAATACTGGCGGTACGACTTCATCTAGGATGGTTTGCGCCTTGTCCCAAATGACCTCAGCCACTTCATCTGTTTGCTCAGGGGGGCGATCCTGGTTTTGACAAGCTAAAAACAATAAGGAAAGTACAGCGAATAAGGTCTTATGCATATCTGATAAATCTTGGCAAGCTTTCAAATAGCTTAAAGATAAAAAAGCTAAGGCATCCTTATATCACTTAATTTTGATCTCGCTGGTACTTTCCTGTAGAGGGATTTTATAAGCATTTCTCACCCATTCATAAGGTAAGCCCAGTGTACGCTTTGCTCTCAAATAGGCATGAGTAGTATATGGATCTTTTGGATACAAGGTGAGCACTACCTCTTCAGTATCCGGATTGTAACTTACCGCCTTGAATTTTCCAGCATCTAGGGTTAGCCATAGCTTTTTCGGTTGAATGAAGATCCGGGACTTAGCGGCAGTAGTTAGTTCAAGGGTCACGATCTTGTCTTTCTGTATTAAATTGCCCCCAAAAGCCAACCAGCCCAAGTCTTGGTGATGCGTCAAATAAGCAGCGGAATTGACTGCATATCCATAAAAGCCGGAGCCGTAATCCCCCGAGATACCATCTATTTGCAAGGTGGAAGGAAAAGAGTGAAAGGCCGCTGGTCCAAAACCATCCTGGGTAATATTTGAAATACTACCCATCAGTCCGCCGTAGCCGATTTTTAATAAATGGAAATTCTCTGGATGCTTCCGATAGTGATGCAGGACCGGAATCGCATTGAGGGCAGAGCCATAGTGATGGATTTGTCGTTCTACCCTAGAAGTCTTTCCTGATTTACCACCGTATAAAAAATCCCAGTATCGATGGGCATTGCCATTATATGCCCAATGGGCCATGGCGGGCATGTAGGCCAAAATGGCATTGAGCGTGACTTCAGCCTTACGATCATAGCCAAAATAATCAGACCACATATACACCTCTTCCTGCCCGGTACAGTCCCATGGCATTTCACTACCAAAAGGGTATTTCAAGGCCTTCCAATGCACGGCCCGATCTTTCATTTTAGTACTTAAATCGGTAGCGAGCTCATTGAATTGTTCGCGCTGTAAATCTTGTAGAATGAACAAGAATACGGAGCCTTCCATTTGCCCAAACTGCGCATAATAGGGAGCATGCTCTACCATAGCGACGATCGTATGATAGGCTTGTCGGAGATACCAATCCCAGCTTCTATTATCCACCAAACCCTGATGATATCGGGCCAAACGGTACATACACCAGTAAGCCGCAGCTACGTGCGGATAGTTATAAGACCGTCCGACACTTTCGGCATGTTTTTGATCCCAGGCGGCCCAAGTGGTATAATTGACACTATCGCTGTAGGTTCCCGGAGGCAAGGAATCTGGCTCATAGAAAAAAAGGCTCTTTCTGACAGCATATTTCAGCGGACCGTCCTGGTACTGAATGCCGCCCCACAGCGTACTGTCTATGAAAAGCTGCAACTTGCGGATTTCCTCCTTGTCCGGCTGTATGAGTTGCTTCATGATGGCGGCTAACCAGCTACCCGCCCCACCTTCATCACTCAATCCAGCAATCCAGGCGCGGCGATCTTGCGTGATCTGGGTCTTGGTGTCATAGTCATAGCTAATGACGGAATGTGTCCGATTGAAATGGGGATCGGTTTGATCAAACCATTGTTCAGTAGTCAGAAAATGTCCTAGGTCTCTGACGACTTCTGTTTCAGGTTTAATGACCTTATAGTGAATCGTTTGTTGTAGGCCATCCTTGTAAGTGACGGTCAATCGAGATTGTCCCCATGTTTTTCCGCTAACCGTATACTTCCGTAGTCCGCCTTTCGTTTGTCCAGCTGGGGTTATTTCAAGACTGCCTTTCGGAGCAATTTCCATAGATTGTATGTCTTCTCGATAGTTGAGAAACAATTGGGCCTGGACATCTTTGGGGATGACATAACCTGGGATACCGATGCCGACGGGGTGGCCTACTTCTGTTAATTTTTGAGGTACGCCGGCAATGCTCTCGGCCAAGACTAAGCGTATGG
The DNA here is from genome assembly GCA_965263225.1 of Saprospiraceae bacterium. Lineage (GTDB taxonomy): Bacteria > Bacteroidota > Bacteroidia > Chitinophagales > Saprospiraceae > DT-111. The sequence goes on along the minus strand of CBDHHG010000055.1, from coordinate 469,166 downwards.
AAAAGTTTTTGGTTTCCCCTGGAGCTAAGAATACGGAACTGGGTTTGTTCCATTGTTGCACACCTTTCCATTCCTTTTCCGCATAGGCCCGGGAGCAACTCATCCACTCGTGAAAACCTTCAAAAACTACGGACCGACGTGAGGGATCATCCAACAAAGGGCGATAAGCCTCAAAGGCCATGTTTTCATTGGGTAAGACTAGTAAAGTCGGTCCGCCGCCATGTAGCCTTTTAACTTCTAAATAACCAGCTTCCATACCAATGTAAGGATCGAAAAATACATTCTGTGCATGCGCTTCATCCAAAGATTTACCTTCCAATATATTGTTGAAAATCATCGGGATACCCAATGCGCCAATTTCGACCGTACTGGACACCTTATTGCTGATCTCAAATCGGAGGACCAACTGCTCCTGGTCGACTTCGTAAAACCTTTTTATGCCGAGCGGTATGTCAGGTGCTAAGGTATTGGTTAAGTCCGCACCAGCTAATATGTTAGCGGTGGGGGCTAAGGCCGTTACAGGAGCGCGTTTGGCAGCCGTGGAATACTGCTTCCAGATACCATCCTTGATTCTTAATCGGAGGTTAATATCTCCCAAATGGTAGAGCCCATCCTTATCTCTGATTTCCAATCTATCGCCCGGCGTAAAGTCGAATCTAGGATCTTCATGAAGACGCAAAGCAGCAACGGTCTGCGAGGCCCGGACCAACTTCAGTTGAAATTGTGGCGTGTTAAATTTTTGAAATACTTCTGCGATGCCTAAGGTGGGCTCTTTCTCTGCTATGGCTTTCCAATAATCCTGCGCTTCCAGATGAAGCGATAGTAGCAACAAGAAAGACAGGCAGATGTATAGTTGACTTTTCATGTAGTCTCTTATTTAAGCGTAATAGCAAGGTAAACAGAATGGTGGCCATAGGATTCGTAAAAAGGCTTGAATGAGACCCCATCAATTTCAAATTCCAATCTGTTGAGATCACCCTTGATGGATTGGCCGATATCTCCTGCTAGTAAAGTGATAGCTCTCCAATCTTTTCGCGCTTCCGTTTCCTGGGCAGCTAGCAGGATAGGACCATAAAATAGACTGGCAATATTTTGCTGATCCATCAGGGGAGCAAGATGGAACTGAAAAGGGAAATGGATGTCTATTATATCACCATTTTTCCACTTTCTCCGCAAGCTAACATAGCTTCCTGGAGTAGTATTGATGGCCTGCGACTTCCCATTAATGCTGATAAAAGCTCCTTTGGTAGCCCAGTAAGGGATTCGGGATGTTGATGTCAAATTTACCTTTACCCTCTATCAATAATCGACTACGGTCTTCTTGAGGAAAGGCAGTTTTCTGGACGATACTGATTTTTCGTTCCGACCAATGGAGGGTGGACGGTATAAATAGATTCACGTAGAGTTGCTTATTATCTTGGCTCCTGAAGTAAATGGAATTTTGCAGCTTGGTACTACTTTCCAGCGCCGTTCCATTGCAACAAGTGAAGCCATTCATTTTCGCATTACCAAAGCGCTTTTTCGACCCTGGTCGTAAGGGTACGTGATAGGTATTGGCGGGGCTATCCGCTGCGACCGAAGCCAAGATATGATTGTATAAGGCACGTTCATAGTAATCCATCAATTCGCCCCGTTGATCAAAAAAGGAATAAGTTCTTGGTCAACTTGAGCATATTGTAGGTAGCGCAGGTTTCATTTTGTCCCGCCTGCGGAAAGGCCATGCTCAAATAGGCTGGCAGGTTCAACGGTAAAACATTCGGCATTGGCAGGTGTCCTTGCCCCGGCTACGCCTCCAATACTATAGCTGTAATCTTGCGTAACTTTATACCAGAAGTTATCCGCAATATGGTAATAGCTTGGTGCTTCTACATTGCGATACATTTCTAAGGCGCCGACGATCTGGGGGATGTGTTGATTGGCATGCAAACCTCTAAAGGTATCGACATTCTTAGCTAGGCCATGGCTGTGTTTAGCATCCCCATAAAAAACCTTGATATTGTCAAATAATTGAGCGAGTTCGAAGTAGTGTTTTTCATTCGTCAGTCGATAGAGTCTGGCCATGACTTCATTCATCCCACCATATTCTCCAGCGATATAGGTATTCCACATCTTGATCAGGGTTTCATTGGGCAACTGACTGAGTCTTGCATGCACCCAAGTACCCATCCCCTTAGCAGTTTCTACTGCCTTTTCATTATTGGTGATTTCATAGATATCCAGCAGTCCGGTCAGTATTTTATGTAAGGTGTAATAGGGGGCCCAGACTTTGCTGCTATCTCTACCGTATTTAGCGCCTTTTTCAAGCATGATAAATTGATCTGGCGGGTACGCACTTAGATAGCCCTTGCCCCAATTCCAGTAGTCTGTTCGTATGCCCTTCTCGCTCAAGTCCGAATCAAAATCCGGCTTGCTGGCGCTGGGTGGGATGGCCGTTGGATCAGCATTATAGATATTTGGTTGTGCACCTTGCTGACTGGGTTGACCAGAAAGTTGTGACAATTGATAAAGTACCTCGACCATATACTCCATCTTGCCTTGGAAATTATCCTGTAGTGTTTTCGAATAAGCGGTGCTCCCATAGGCCTGCGCTAGGGCGGTCAAGTAGTGGCCTGTAGCATGTCCACGCAACTTTGTTTCCTGAGAATCCCAGCCCTTAAGCGGCACTGCACCATTGGGTTGCTCCTGTCCAAAAGCATTCCGAAACATATACAGAAAGGCATCTGGATTAGTCTGAGCCAGGGATGAAATGAACAAGTCTCTGTGCTTGATAAATTGGGTAGCTTGACCGTGCCTGTCTTTATCCAATTGCACTTCATGGAGGGCAAAGGGGGCTACATTTCGCTTGGGCGTATGGGAATCTTTCTGGTCAAGTACTGTGATGATAGCCTTCGGCTCAAAAGTCGTACCTACTACCGTTCCCCTAATGGTATACTGACCCGCTTTCAAGACTTGACGATTATCTACCGGAGCTGGCCATAGGACGCGTACTTTTTTGTCATTGATTCCAGCTTTGTATTGAGCCGGAAGATAGCGTGGCAATCGAGGTAAGTGCCCTAGGCTTGTTGTCACTTTAATATCAGGCACATCAAGTAGAAATTGATGGTACAGCTGAGGCACATTTTCATCCAACTGTAGCAGGTTATCCTCCGCTCCTTTTCTTTCATTGACTGCTGCAGCCTCAATCTCTATGGCATTGTAATAAATCGTCCCAATTTGCGCTTCACTTAATGGGATGCTGTAAAATCTGAAATCGTGCAGGTTAGCCCTTAGAAAACCAGTTCTAGCCGAAAGGGATCGGCCTATGAAAAGCTTGCTGGCATCTTGAACGAAAAGCTTATCCAAGTCCAGATTGGGCAAATTTTTCTCTTCTGCCAGAACCCCATCGACAAAGCTCTTGATCGACTGACTAGCAGGATCAATCACCACGGCAAAATGATGCCACTTTTCAGGACTTAAGGCTAATGAGCTTACGTAACTAATGGTATCAAGAGATTCGATAGACTCTTTATGATCTTCTGTACCTTTGGTCACAACGGAGAATCTTGAGTGGCCCTTAGGACCAAAGTCAAGGATGGTTTGTCTAGTCTGAGTGGTCAACAAATAGACCCATCCCATAATGCTAATCGCCTCTCCATCTACTAGCATTTTCGGGGCTAATTGGATATAGGCAGGGGGTGTTGCTGAAAGGGAGAGTACTTTTCCGAAAGTGTTATCAGCAATGAAGTTTTGTATTCCGACTAGTTGCCCATTAAAATCATTTCTGGACCAATCCTTAACTGAATCATCCAACAAGTACCGAGCAATTAATCCCGTTTCTCCGATGCCGTCCAGTAATTGATCACCTGCTTGGGCGAAGCTAGTACTTGCGGTTAAACAATAGAGGCAACAACAAATAAGATAGGATATTTTAGAATGGGTCACGAGTCAGTTATTGTGTAAAAAAATCTTTAATAAAATAGCGATGCGCGATATCCGAAGTTTTCCTAAGATATGGCTACGTAAAACTTCGGATATCTGCCGCGCGAGGATGTGAGTAAATTTAGTACATACTGTACTTAGTTTGGCTTGCTTACCCTATTAAATCAGGTACAGATTTCTTGTAACGAAAAGAGGTAAAGCGGAAGAGCTTTCCCTAGGAAGATGAAAATAGAAGAAATCTTCAAAACCACATCTGACTCCGGGAATAAAAAATCCTGTTCTTATCTCGGTGGGGAGGCCTTGATAACAAGTATTTTTTTGATAGGGATTTAGTCAGCCTTATCGGAAGCTAGTGAAAGCCTATATGATTAGTGTTTCTATCTAATAGTCAATGAGTGCTTAAATGGTACTAAACCGGTAATATAAAGGTGTTGACCCTTGCCTTTAATTGATCCGAAATGAGTGGAATAAACCTCTCCATCCAAACGATTAACATTCGCATGGTCCATTAGGCCAGGACCCACTTCAATCGTATCACTGCCTAAGGTATATTTCGCGAATCCATCTTCTAAGAAAAAATCCTTTTCATTATCTCCGGGCGATGCACCTTCCAATTGTCCCCCGTTTCTGAAGCAAAGGTCCAAAGTAACCTCAACATTTTTAGCTCCATCACCATCAATCTCAATATCGATCCTGAAGGAATTATCAACTTCTTCGATGACAATTTTCGATTCCAGTATCAATGTTTTTTTGGGCCTGGATCCGAAATCCATTTTACTCCAAAATCTTCCATCCAGGGATGGCGTGAGCTTGTAATCACCTTTTTCATTTCTTTTATTTTCAGGCATGGGGTCATAATAATAGGCTTCTTTCTTTTCGTATAAGCTATACCTATTCCCTACCTTTTTAAGGCCGTCACTTCTCACATAACCGGTATTGAAAAAAGAGGTAGAAAGGCGGGCATATTCGAGGATGGCAGCTCCCTTTCTAAATGTAAAAAATGTAGGGTTGCATGATCTTCCTGATGCCACCCTTAGTGGTTTGTCATTGCCCCCAAAGATAGAAGCCGTACTATCTTCTCTTCTAATTCTAACTAGGTCTGATCCTGTAAAGTGTTTGGTGAAGGTAGTTGGTAAAGTTTCCCCCTTCGGCATTTCTTTTTTTAAGCTTGGACTGCTCATAAAATGGGGCAAAGCCCTACTCAGGAAATTCCGATCGAACCCATCAAAACCCTCAATTTCTCTGGCAATCGAAGCAAAAAAACCGCTGTTTTCATGTATGGCCATGTATCGGTAGGTGGAATAAGTTTTCCAACTTGATATGGGTCTGAATTGATCTTGTCTTCTGGAGTCTAAAGAAACCAATTCACCATCTACTTCCATATAATAGTAGTTAGAAACTAGGTTTCTGGATACGATCTCAAAAAATTGTGTGCGATTTAATGTTTCACCAATGGTGATAAAGGCCTGGTTTTCTACCACAGCATAGTTCCGGCTTCTTTCTGGATAGTTGCCATCTGCATTTTGATAAATCCCTTCCGCCAACCATTCATCTATCCGATCAACATACTTCAGATCTCCGTATAATTTGTAGAGCTTGGCCAAGGTAGCGCATATTTCCCATCTATGATTAGGGGTATGGACTCCACCTGTTCTGATCCCTTCACCGGCAGCCAATAAGAACTTATCAAGCTTGGTTTTGACGGAGTCCATCTCTTCAGACTCGTTTCCTTTAAGGATCATAGCTGCGGGGCATAATGAATCCAATACAAATGCAGTATCAGGAGGCGATTGTCGGTTACCCGCAGAATCAAGCGTACCATCAGGATACTGGAACGCCAGTAGTTTATCAATGGTACTATCCAGGGCTTTTAGCACCTCATTTGACCTATAGTATATAGATTTAGGGTGAGAAAAAGCAGCTGCAAAGATGGAAAAGGACCCGCTAAGGTTGCGATAATATTGCCGCCGTTGTGGTGCTGAGATCATTCGTAGAGATCGCTCAACGGATACATCATTGGCTTTTACCAAGCGATCTAACAGTAATTCATCAGTTGGATCTGCAACTACGGGTGTCCCTCCAAAGAGTTTTGGTGGGTTAAATGCCGCTACAACAGCCAAAGAACCTGTTTTTAGAAATGACTTTCTACTTATTTTTTTCACTTTTCACGCTGCTTTTATTAGTTAAGGAATGCTTTAATAAGGAGCCCTTCAGGTGAGGCGGGAAGTTTATTCCGATTAGCGAAGTATATGGGAAAACCATTGCCAGAATAGAAAATAGCGCTTTTGTAGTTGAGCGGGTTGTCCTTTTCTTGCTTAAACAACTACTAATCTATCCTCCAAAAGTAGCGCATTTCTAGCGTAGGCCGTGTAGATCCCTTCATGTACCCATTGTGCGTGATTGGCGTCTATTTCATCTTTTCTAGGAATGCTACTAGGCGCTAAGTCAACTCCGCTACTACCTCTCGCAGGGCCGATTTTTCCTCCCTAAACTCAATCACTACCTGGGGCTTAGCTTCCCGTTTGATACCTTCGTTAGGCCGTTTCTTAGTCTGTGCAAAATACTCCTGCCTCCGCCTGGAATGCATAGCTTTCCAGTTCTTTTTGACTAGATAGATAATGCCTAAAAGTAGTGTATAAAGAAAGGTCACGAACATGAATGGTTCATTTTTGTTTAGGAGCAATACCCTACAAGAGGTACTGAGCGACCACTAATCAGTTTTGCATTTCAAAATTTGGCTGGTAAAATCGGATAAACTTCCGAAGTTACTTTGTTGAATGGCATAAGAAGAGATTGACCTCAAACGAAACTTCTTGAGGTACGCGGACTAAGCGTGATCACGCTATCGATAGCACCCTATAGGTTTCACTGCTTTGATTGTACAGTGAAACCTATAAGGTACTCTTAGGGAGGCGGCTCAGATTACTTAGATCGAATCATTCGATTGGTAGTCACATAATTTCGACCATCTCTACCTCTGGCAATGATCTTATACAGATACATGCCACTACTTAGGTTAGAACCATCAAAATTAAACTCGTAGTTACCTGGAGCTAAATCCTGACCAGTCGATTGGTATACGTTTTGACCAAATAGGTTGAATACGACCAAGGATACCTTAGAAGGCTGCTGTAACCCAAATTTGATCGTAGTAATCCCGTTAAATGGATTGGGGAAGTTTCCGGAAGAAGACAATTGAGTAGGGTCTACTTCCTCCGTAGAAGTGAGTGGCGTAATCAATGGCGTCTGATCCATGGTCATCGGATCGTAAACCTCTACTGCCATGGTCATAGAATCCCGGATTGCGGCTACGATAGCTTCTCTGTCTGCTACAAATGTTTCTTTGCTATCTGGAAACCAGTTTAGGTCGCCGAGCGGTAACCCGTCTGTTCCTGCTGTCTGCAAGAATGTATTGGAATAACTCAGGTCAAAGGCCGGTGGCCAGTTGCTTAGAGCAGGGAGACCACTTTCATCCCAAGATACCGGAGATGGAATCCGCCAGTCTACCCAATCGCCCGTTGGTTCAATCCAGTGTCCATTGATATGATTAGCAATAGCTTGAGCATTGCCAGGATGCATGGTAAACCCAGGATCCATATCGGCATAGTTGGCCCCAATGGTATAATTGTCATCAGCAATGATAAATGAGTCTACATCAGGATGCTCCCACAAGAGGCTGGGAGCCAGAGAATCGCCGCCTACTGTGGCAAAGAAGTCCAAGATTTCCTGGTCGCGATAAAACAAATTTTGACCTAGATACAGGGAAATACTGTCTAGAGAATTTTTTGAATCTGCAAAGTAATTCCAAGTGGTAAAGTAGGAATCATAGGTATTGTTAGGACTAGAATGAAACTCAGTTTTATGTCCTAAAAAGTGGAAATTGTAGAAAATGTTATTTGCCGTTATAAACTCGTCCGCACGCTGTTCATGTCCAGCTACCGTTTGATTCAAATAGGTGTTATGCATTTCATGAACACTAGCATTGTGGAAAGGTCCACTATTTGCCAGCAAACGTCCGGAGTTAACAACGGAATTGTTCTCCAGCACCACGTTATCACAAGCTACATCCATACGCAAAGGAAAGCCTCCCCAAGGAGAATAACGTAGCCGAACCCCATTGATAAACACGCAATTCGTGATACTGATGCTATCCCCTTTGTTCTGGTTTCTAAGTGCAAAGTCTTGCCAGTCCGTAAAAGCACAATTGTCCACAATCATATTACTACCACCAGTATTAGCTATGAAATTGCCGACTACTTCATCATTGTTATTTGTTCCAGTAAATAGGATATTCTTCACAGTTAAAGATCCTCCCTCTTTGATTTCAAAGAAATTTCTGGCGGAGCCATCCGCTGCCGGTGTATTCGCAAAAACAGGGGGATTAGTTACATTCATGATCCATCCGTCAGCAGGCCCTTCGATCGTCACGTCAAATGTTAGGTCAATACGACCATCAAAAGCATAAGCTTTACCAGCTTCTACTGTGTAAACGCCTGGACCCGTTATTTGAGTGTTTACAAATTCGTTGGGATCAAGTGCGGTTTGTGCACTTGCTATGGAAAAAAGTCCAATAGTGAATGCCAATAATAAAGTAATTGTTCTTTTCATAATTAGCTCTTTTTTAAGAGTTTTAAGATGTAATGATTCTATTGTTTAGATGTGGAAATCCTCCCACATCCGGCTTATTACCGATGCTATATTCAAGCTCTTGTAGTTCAGAGTATCGTTTGGTAATCAACCTTCGGGTGAGAAAGGCACTTTTTTTACTGATACCTGATTACCGTCAGGCAGACTTGGTTGCTTCTCTTAACCATATCCTAAGAAGGCGGTCTGCTAGAATGGGCCAGTACCAGCAAAACCTAGTTGGCCGGTAGACGAGAGGTGACACTTTCCTCCCATAAAGGCAATCACCAAACATGGACTAAAGCAACCTTATTCAAATTGATAACGCAGACCTACATCCACTGTCCTTCCATAATATTCTACCGACGATAGTTTTCGCAGTGTACTGGTAAAGGCACGATCGGGCGTATTTGTAATGTTATTAGCATTCAGGTACACTTGGAGTCCTCCTTTAAGCCAAGGTAGTTTCTGGTAAACGGTAAGATCCCAACGCCGGTATGCAGCGGTATAGGAATCTAGCTCATCATATGTTCGATTGACCCCGGTAAGAATATTGTCCTGATATACATAGGACAACCTGGCGGAAAAACCACCAATGTCATAACCTAGCGTAAAATTGAACACGTCATCCGGTTGATTTGGCATCCTGCCGATTCGTGTAGAATCGACAAATACGGTTGGGGCAAATGGCCCAGATCCTTGTTTGACGGATGTCTGAAAAGGATAGCTAGTTTCAGAGGTAATATGTGTATAGTTTACACTCAAGACAATCCCCTTCAAGAAGGATGGCAGGTACCAAAAGTGTGTCTGCCAATCCAGTTCGAATCCTTGTACAGTGGAAGTGGCATCCAAGTTGATCCAGGTATTGACCGTAGTCTGTTGGGTTTGGGTTAATTCAAATCTATTATTGATTGCCTCGGAATCTTTGCTTCTAAAACTCGTCGTAACGATCAAGTTGTCAATTTCCTTATAGAAGTATCCAGCAGTAAATAATCCTAGACGATTTTTAAAGATAGAGGCATAAACATCATAATTCTGGGACAATGCCGGCTGAAGCGAGGTGTTTCCCAATTGTATACTGGGGCCGCTATATGAATCGTAATAAATGTAAGGTGAAATCGCCCGATAATCTGGATAGATGATACTCTTGGTCCTGGCCAAACGGATGTCGAACCAATCCGTGGGTTTCACACGAATATGCAGCTGTGGGAACCAATTCCTTCCACTGATGTCATTTTCTTCCAAGCTTTCATTTCTGAAATCTTCTGGATTTGGCCCAAACCGCTCGGTGAAGAAAGAATTATAATTGAACGTAAAATCTTCATATCGTATACCGGGGAAAAGCGTCACGTACTTGCCAATATTGATCTCTGCCATGGTATAGAAGGCAAACAGGTTTCTTTCGTAATCATAATCATACTGGGCAGATCCCCTGACATCATTCGGATAATAGCCACTACCGACGGCTAGTTCTTCATAACGATTCATCTTTGCTATATCAGCCTTGTAGAAGAATCCATCAACCCCTTCATTACCAGAAAGAAATTTGTCCACATTATAGTTAGGATCTTCAAATAGGAAAGCTCTAATACCAAGGTTCTGATCCAGGTTTTCCAAACCCAGATCTGTCCAAAGGCTATCTTTTAATACCCGTACAAATTCTTCTCCGATGAAATCTCTATCGGGCTGGCTAAAGTTTTGTGTTTCATCATTGTCTCTGGTATTGCGCACATATTTTCCTCCAAACCTTAGTAGCCCTGAAACACCCTGTGATACACTAAAAGGAATTTTTATATTCAACATGGCCTCCTGGGCAGCTTCCGTCACATCCCTTTCCAAGGTATTAAACCGCCTCACCCTTTTCGCATTAGGCCCCTGGATAATCTGAGCGGCATTCAACAACTCACTAGGGGTTGCCTTAAGCGGATCATCCAAGGAGGGTGTTGTGAAACCAGCTTCATTCTGAGCGATGCCAATACTCATGGTCAAATCCCCGGGAGAGTATTGTTTGGAAATCGAATTGGATACCGAAAAATCAATGCTGAAGGAAGAAAAATCAAACTCCCCTTGCAGGGCGTTACTAAGTACCGTATTGCTCAGCTCACGATCCGCTGCAAAGCCAGACCATTGATTCCCGATGAGTGCCAAAGAGTTTTGTTGCTCTATTTGATCCTGAGCCAAATTACTAACGAAGTTATTTAGGATGAGTGAACCCTTTTTAAATTTATAGTCTAGCACCAATCCTCCACCGGTTCTTTGCCTTTCTGTAACGCGATCAATAATGCTTACCCGGTTAAGGTCGATGGGGATAAAACCCTCTTCGAGTACGTCTTCCTCATTCAAGGCATACCCAACACTTAACACATCTGAGTTTCTATTGAAGTTATCCAGATAACCGGATATCTGAACGCCTAGTTTATTGTTAAAGAAACGATTGCTGAGTAAGCCATTGACTCGGTAGTTTCCATAGGTGTCTGCTATGGAACCATAGCCCGTCTGCATCGCAAAATTCCCTCGAAACCCTTCGGAAGCCCCTCCGATTTTTAGGTTAACCGTTCCCCCCACTGCATCAGCATCCATATCCGCCGTTAGAGCTTTAGTCACTTCGATGCCACTGAGTATGTTTGGCGCAATCATATTCAGATCTACACTCCGATCATTCCGGTCTGTTGATTGCATCCGCACACCATTAACCATTGTCACATTGTATTGGGGCGATATACCACGAATGGCAACCTTCTGTCCCTCTCCTCCACTTCTGATAAGCGATAAACCAGGTAACCTGGCTACGGATTCGGCAGCATTTACATCTGGGACATCTTGTATGCGGTCAGAGGATACCACATTTTTGATCGTGTTGGAAGACAGCTGCTCATTAATGGCGGACATCTGTCCGGAGGCCTGGGCGGACACTACTACCTCTTCCCCCAAAACGGCGGCATAATCCAATTCGATCTTCACTTTTGTGGTCTCATCCGAAGCAACTGTAACAGGGATCGCTTGTTCTTGATAACCAATGTAGGTAACCAACAACCTATAATCTCCAGGAGGTATTTGATGGATAACAAACTCTCCTTTGTCCCCAGTAGATGCTCCTAGACTTGTTCCTTCCAATTGAACGTTGGCGAAACTAAGTGCTTCGCCAGAAGTTTTATCGACCACCGTACCAACGATGGTTCCAGGACCTTGTGCTCTAGATTTGGCCGCCTTTATAGACGACAATATATTCAAAGCTTTATCCTGTGGTTTTCGACTGGTTCTTTGAACGCTGAGATTACCACTTCGTTCCAGCTTCCCAATCTGATTGAATTTCTTCCGAATTTTCTTTGCCTTTCGCTGCCCCTTCTTGTCATTTTTATAAACCACAAGAAATTTTTCGTTGACTAACTCATAGGTGAAATTGGTTTGGAGTAATAAGCGATTGATAGCTTCTTCCAGCTTTTCTTCCGGTCGAATGGCAAAATCCACATAAATTTCCTTGACCAACCTAGGCTCGTAACTAAAGAATACTTGGTACCATTCTCCAAGCTCCTCTAGCACTTCATCCAAAGGTTGTTCCTGAATGCTGGCAAAGTCGAGGGTGCTCTTAGCCCAGGCACTTCTTTGCATGCCTGTCAATAGCACAAGAAAAAGGGACAGGGACAGGAGTCTTCTGTACAAATATTGGTTTTTCATGATCGTTTTGTTTTGATTATCCACCCCTAATTCCAGGGTAGCCTTCTACACTAGCGGTCAAATGTCCTGACTATTCTTACTCATTTTCACTGGAGGCCTTCTCCTGTATCACAAGTTGATCATCTACTTGCTCAATGTTGGTTCCTGTAAGTCTACTCAAAAGATCCAGTGCCGTGCCCATATCCTCGGTTGGTATCCTGAGGGTAAATTCACGCTTAGCTAAAGTTTCATTGCTTATGGTATAGCTGAGGTTGTTAGGCGAAGCCAATCGCTGCAGGATACCTTCGAGCGGAGTCTCGACAAACTCAAGCATGCCTTGTTTCCAGGATACTTCAAGTTCATTTGCTACTCTTCTCGGAGGTTCCAACTTTTGTTCTTTGGCAGAATAGCGTAATAACTCACCTGGTTCCAAGCGTACTTCTTGGTCATCTGAATTATCCAGTTTTACATTGATCTTGCCCTCTTCCAGGAATACTCCAGTTTCTTCTTCCCAGGATATTACGTTAAAGGAGGTGCCGAGTACTTCAACGGTCAAATCGGAAGTCACTACCTGAAATTTGCTGGTTCCATCGCCGAAATTTCTCACTTTGAAGTAGGCTTCTCCTTCCAGTTGCACGGTTCGAATAGGATCTTCCGACCAGTTTTTGAGGTACCGGATAGAGGAGTTTCCGTTTAGTGTGACCAATGACCCATCTGGGAGTGTCACTTCTTTGAGCTGGCCAGCAACGGATTGATGAACGACCCAATTATCGCTAAGGAAATACTGGACCACAAACAGAGAGGCAAGGATTAGCGTAATGGCAGCGGCTACTTTTAATGCAAAGTGACTTCGACGCCACAAGGGTCGTATCTCAATTGTTTCTTGCTTTGGGTCACTTACCTGTTCAGCTACTTTCTTCCAAACTTTATCGTAAGTTGCTTTTCCTACTGTTTCTGTTTCCTTGATTTGCTGAAACAGTTCATCCATGATCTCCGGTATTGTGCCGGATTCATCCTCACGAATCATTTGCAGCAGCAACTTTAGTTCCGCTTCAGAACATTTTTTTGCAAAGAGCTTAAGAATTAATTCTTCTCTGGATTGCATTGGCAGAATAAAATTAGGTTATTTAGTTCCTATACCTGTATATAGATTGGAAAGAGAAATGGGATTACTCACCCAGCGATTTTTTTCATTTTTTTGTACATTTGAATAAATAGGATCAGGTTTTAATAGGTAAATCAAATATATCATCTTGCCAATAAGAGAGGAATATCGGCACTTGAGCGCATTGAAGGATGGGGAACAAAATAGTCTAGAGTGGATTTATGCCAAGTACTTCCAGGTTATTTTTCTTTATTGTAAAAAACTGATAGGCATAGAGGTTTTGGCGGAAGAAGCTACCTCTGAAGTATTCCTCACATTGTGGGAGAAGCGTTCCATCATTGATATCAACCATTCTATTCAACCCTTCCTGTATCACATCGCAAAGGTCAAAGCATATGATTATCTGAAGAAGGTTGCTAACGACCAACGCCTCCAAAAACAATTTCTCTTAATTCACAGCGTCGGCAATTCTAAAAGTGGGGAGCATTTATTGATTGAAAAAGAGCAGTTGGAAGCTATAAGCAAATTAGTAGAAACCCTACCTCCTCAAAGAAAAGCCATTTTCAAAATGCGCTATTTCGAAGGAAAGGACAATCGGAAGATTGCGGAGCAGATGCAGATTTCTATTAACACGGTGAAGGTGCAACTGGTAAAAGCTCGTCAACATCTAAAACAGCATCTTGCTGTGAATCATGACAACTTTTTGACTATCGTTGCCATTCTTGCGTTCACGCAGTAAACCACACTATTCTAGTTCGAATGCTCCCTTGACTCTCTGTTTATGATACTTTGGGGTAAGGATTCTTATCTCTATCAATTTAGGTGATGGGTTTCTTCTTGGTGCAACTCAGTTCCCCGATTTCTTACTCCCATTCCAGCGGGTACTGGGCTTCCGAATAACCAATGACCCAAGGAAAATACAATGGCGCTTTGACACCATGGTACCAAATCCTAAGTTTGCCATCTTCAATTAAACCATCGGGAGCCGTGACTTCGCTATCCCAGGTAAATTGTGGTGAGACGATGGCTTCGGGGTACACCTGGTAAGAATCGGTGAAATTCAGGGCTCGTGCTATCCCAATAGAAGAGGCTGTAGAAAAGGGGATATACCAATAGCCATCATCGGATCGGATTAGACTCGCCTCGTTGATATCATTACTATAGGTTACTTCGGCAGGCTCGATGAGTGGAGCAGGTAGTTTCGTCCAGTTCAAGCCATCCGGGGAGGTGGCACCTAAGATTCGGATTCCCGCATTGGGCCCCGTCCAATTATCCGTCACATTCCAGCCGGCATAGATCATATAATACATGCCATTTTCATAGACGACTCCCGGGCTGGTCATAGCGTGTCGATCCCCCGTATTTTCGTTTGAAGTATCTCTATCGAGGATGGGACCGTTGATGCTCCCTTGGTGTCGGGTAAAGTTGATCCCGTCAGTGGATAAGGCTAAGCCAATCGCATAATTCTCCACGTGGGGGTTATCTGCTTCCCCCTCCCGATAGCCTGCATAGTACATCAGATATTGATCGCCCACTTTGATCACATCCACTGTTTCCAGGGTATTATCCCACTTATTCGGCTGGCCGATCAAAGCCGGATAGTCCGTTTGAGTATTCGGGGAAGGGTTGATCCAGTTGGAACCATTATCTAAGGAATATACAACCCCAATTTTCTGGTTCTCCGCTGAGTAATACATAAATAAGGTATCTCCCGATCTGAGCATAGAGGGGTCGGCAGCAATATTGAGCGGACTTTCAAAGATTGGATTAGATAGCCGATTAAATGTTAAGACTGTAGTGTTATTGGCTTGCTCTTTTTGACAAGAAATCAGCAAGAAAACGATTAGGGATAACAAAGTTGATAAGTTTTTCTTCATTTTGGACCTGTTGGAATACTTAAAGGATTGTTTCAACTCTATTAACTTCAAGCCCCAACTTTACCCTACCCGAATTTCAAAAAAATTGTAAAAACATCAGTTTAGTTCAAAGAAGTTTAGAGACATTACTATCCAATATTTTCTTAGTTTTATGATAGTGTTGCCCCGAGTGCAGCGCGAGTGTAAGAACCAAGACAAAACGAAATGACTCAACCTTTAACAATAAGTGCAAGCTTACTGTACCTATCGTATCTATCAGCATGCGAAAATTTTGCTGCCCTTTCTCTTATCGCAATTCCAGATTTCCCTCCAATCCTATCCACTTTTAATTCCTATATCTGGTGGTCACGGCCCAGAACAAAGACTTTGCAAAAAAACAATTAGGTATAGACGAAAAAGCAGAAGATCATGTTAGCTAGAAATTGTTTATCGCTTGTTTTACTTCTTGCTACACATTGCTTAATAGCCCAAGAAGTAATTCCGCTGTACGATGGCGTAGCACCAGGCTCAGAAGATTGGAATTGGACCGAAGGAGTGGACACCAATAATCTATTCAATACGGAGATCACGTACAATGTGGTAGAGCCCACCCTTACTGCCTATCTGCCACCTTATTACCTCGCTACAGGTACCGCCATGATTATTGCCCCAGGCGGTGCTTTTCACGTGCTTAGTACCGAAAGTGAGGGTAGAGCCGTGGCAGAATGGTTGGTCAGTAAAGGCATTGCCGCCTTCGTATTGAAATACCGAGTGGCGAGGAGCTTTACGGATGATCCCGTCAAAGAGTTAGTGGGCAAGATGGAAGATTTTGAGGCTTTAGACAAAGTTAATGCATCGGTCATCCCATTGGCCATGGCAGACGGTCTAACGGCGGTAAAGTATGTACGAGAAAATGCTAAAAAATACGATATCCATCCCGATAAAATCGGATTCATGGGGTTTTCGGCGGGGGGGACCCTGACGATGTGTGTGGCGTACAATAAGGAGGAAGACAGTCGTCCTAATTTTGTGGCACCGATTTATGCCTACGAGCCAGCGATTATTGGTTCGGAAGTTCCTACCGCAGAAACGCCCATTTTTGTGGCAGTGGCTGGTGATGATCAGCTGGATATGATGCCTTACAGTATCAATATCTATAAGAAATGGTACGAAGCGGGGCAGCCTGCAGAATTACATATTTACCAAAAAGGAGGGCATGGATTTGGCATGCGAAAACAAAATCTACCGACAGATACCTGGTACGAAAGGCTAGGGGAGTGGTTACAGTTACAGAGATATTTAGAAAAACTGTATCCCAATAAATACGAAAAATTATATGGGCAGGAAGCCGTTGCCCGCTCCAACGTCGAAAGGGTTAAACAAATGCAATTAGACTATGCCAACCTAGCGCGTTACAAGGCCGCTAATCAATCCCTACCACCCGTGAAAAAGGGAGAACAAAGAGTCGTTTTTTTAGGCAACTCCATTACAGAGGGATGGACTCGGGATGATCCAGCCTTTTTTACCGATAATAACTTTGTCGGTCGGGGAATTAGCGGACAGACTTCCACACAGTTGCTACTCCGTTTTCGCCAAGATGTGGTCGAGTTAAAACCGGAGACGGTAGTCATTCATATTGGCACCAATGATGTAGCCGAGAATACCGGACCTTATGATCCAGCATTTACAATGAGTAATATCCAATCTATGGTAGAAATAGCTGAAGCCAATCAGATTAAGGTGATTCTAGCTACTGTGCTACCGTCTACCAAATTTGAGTGGAATCGTGCGTTGGGGGATCGGTCAGGCATGATTGTGGATCTCAATGAACGTATTATAGCTTACGCTAAGGAGCGCCATATTTCCATTATCGATTATCATGGGGCGATGAAGAATGAGCATAATGGAATGAACAAGGATATAGCTGCGGATGGGGTGCACCCTACTAAAAAGGGCTTCGAGCTGATGAAGAGCTTGGCTTTGCCGATCATCCAAGCGCAACTTAAGAACTGAATAAACGGCGCTACCAGAATGAAGTAGCTTTAAACAAGGCACTGATTTAAACATAAACGAAAAACCTACAAAACATGCTACGACAAGCATTACCCTCGTCGTGCGCTGGCACACTTTTACCCACTTCCTTCTCTATCCTAACTATTTGCTTCATCATCTTTTGTGGTTTGTTGATCCCCAGACACCTAGATGCACAAGAGCGCGTATTTGTCTTGACGGATATCGAAAATGAACCAGATGATGCCATGTCCATGGTTCGGTTTCTGGTCTATGCCAATCACTTTGATATTGAGGGCCTAGCAGCTACGACCTCTATACATCAACAAAACAAGGTAGCTACTTACCGCATACGAGAAATCGTGGAAGCCTATGCCAAGGTTCGGGATAATCTAGCGCAACATGAATCTGGTTTTCCCACAGCTGACTATGTACGTTCTTGCATCACGGAAGGCTTGCCAGAATACGGGATGCAGGCCGTGGGCGAAGGCAAGGATTCTCCTGCCTCGGAGAAGCTCATCGCGGCAGCAGACAAGGATGATCCGCGGCCGTTGTGGGTCACCGTCTGGGGAGGCCCCAACGTACTGGCTCAAGCTTTATGGAAGGTGAGAAAAAACCGTACGGCTGAAAAATTGAAGCAATTCGTTGCCAAGCTGCGCGTGTATACGATTTCTGATCAAGATGACAGTGGTCCCTGGATTAGAAAAGAGTTTCCAGAGCTCTTTTACATTGTAAGTCCTGGTTTCAATAAGGGAGGTGCTTATCATCATGCTACCTGGAGTGGGATTAGCGGAGACTATTTCCACGCGCGCTGTGATGGAGGAGATTTTAGTCTGGTTACTAATGAATGGTTGGATCGCAACATCCGCCGAAAAGGGCCCTTGGGTGCTGAATACCCACAGTGGGAGTATCTCATGGAAGGCGATTCTCCTTCCTTTATGTTTTTGATGAATAATGGATTAAACGCACCTGATCATCCCAATTGGGGAGGCTGGGGAGGTCGCTATGAAATGTACACGCCGAGGATGAGAAAATGGCATCTCTATCCCGAGAGTCGGCCGATTTGGGCGGATGCGGAAGATGAAGTACTGGGTATCGACGGAAAATGGCACCAAGGTAATCACGAAACCATTTGGCGCTGGCGAGAGGCCTATCAGAATGATTTTGCAGCCAGGATGGATTGGACGATAAAGAAGGTCGATGAGGTCAATCATCCCCCAGTACCAAAGCTGGCACACGAAACCAGATTGACGGCCAGAAAGGGTGAACGCGTACAATTAAGTGCAAAAGGCTCCTCCGACCCGGATGGCGATGCGCTTTCCTATCGCTGGTTCTACTACAATGAGGCCGGTAGTTTTCCCGCTTCAAGTGCCCGCAGTGGCGAGGCAGTCTCCATTCAAAGCTTTGATCAACCCGAGGCTTCCTTCGTAGTTCCGAACGGCCGCGTTATGCCACCAGGTACCGGCACTATGCATATCATCCTGGCGGTCACGGATCATGGCTCACCTCGCCTAACTCGCTATCAGCGAGTCATTGTTGACATCAGACCTTAATTCCTATGAAAATTCCCGCTGATCTAATATCCAATGGAAACCTTGGGATTCAGAAGATGATATGCCATGCCACCTTTCTATTTCTATTGGCTTTCTCAGTGAAATCAAATCTCAAGGCCCAAACCTCAAACACATCTATCAGCTGGGGAGAGATCCTTGAACAAGTCCCGGATTGGTACGGAAGCCCCGAAGCCCTGCGGATCGCAGATAATGTCCTGGTCTACCAACATCGCAATGGGGGATGGCCAAAGAATATGGATATGGCTACAATCCTAAGTTTAGCGGAAGTAAAGCAAATAAAGCAAGCTCAAAAGGACCAGGAAAGCGAATTTAGTCGAACTACGATTGATAATGGGGCGACACATACTCAGATGCGGTTTTTGGCCCGGGTATACCCAAATAAGCCAAAGGCAAAATATAAACGAGCTATCCGAAAGGGCATCCAATATCTGCTAGATGCACAATACCCAAACGGCGGATGGCCTCAATTCTTTCCATTGAGAGAAGGCTATTATTCACAAATCACCTACAATGATGATGCAATGGTGGGGGTGCTCAAAATACTACAAGAGATAGCCTTGGATGCACCAGACTTCAAAGCACTTGAGTTGAGGAGGTCACTAAAGGAAAAAGTAGCAAAGGCCTTTGATCGGGGAACTGACTGTATCCTACAAACACAGGTTTACCTTGCTGGGAAACCGACTGTATGGTGTGCGCAACACGACCGAAACACCCTAGCCCCGGCTAAGGCTCGGAGCTATGAACTTCCCTCCCTAAGCGGCGCAGAATCGGTGGGTATTATTATGTTGCTAATGAGCATTGACAAGCCCTCGGCCCAGATTATAGCTGCTGTCGATGGTGCGGTGGCATGGCTCGAAACCCATAAGATTGAAAATATCCGCGTAGAGAAACAATTGAATGCTGAGGGCAAAACAGATAAGGTCGTGGTAAAATCGAAAGGGGCCCCTCCACTTTGGGGGCGCTTTTACGATCTGGATACGCAGAAGGCCTATTTCTGTAGTCGAGATGGCATAAAACGAAACCACCTAGCAGAAATTAGCTATGAACGTAGAAATGGATACCGCTGGTACACTTCGGCTCCGCAAAAGGTGTTGAATACATATCCGGCATGGCGGAAAACCCTTCAGCTGGATTAAAATGAGTTAGTCTTTCTTTGCTTCTTTAATCGATTCATCATGAAGTACGTAACTAAACCTTCTTTACTTCTCCTATTCGCCATGGCCATTTTGCTAGAGGCTTGTGTTTCAACCGAGGGTAAAAGCGGGAAGACTAAACCCAGGATCATCATTAGTACAGATATCGGCGGAACAGATCCGGATGATTTTCAATCGATGTTGCATTTTCTCATGTATGCCGATCAGTTTCAAACGGAAGGACTCATTTCCTCTCCCTATGGAGAAGGTCGAGCTGCTGATATTATCCGTATGATCGACGTGTATGAGCGAGACTTTCCAAAATTGCGAGGGAAAGCGGATTTCCCGACACCCGCTTCACTGAGAAACTTGGTAAAGCAAGGCGCTACCGGCTTTGCACCAGCTGCCGGATGGAGGAGTGCTACGGAAGGCTCTAACTGGATCATCCGTCAGGCAAAGAAAGAGACCGAACAGCCGCTTTGGGTATTGGTCTGGGGTGGATTGGAGGACCTGGCCCAAGCTTTGCACGACGCGCCAGAAATTCAGGATAAAATTCGGGTGTATTGGATTGGTGGACCCAATAAGAAATGGAGTGTTCATGCCTACCTATACATCGCCCAGCATTTCCCTGATCTGTTGATGATTGAGGCTAACTCCACCTATCGAGGCTGGTTCATAGAAGATAATATTCCGGCAGAATTGGGTAACGAAGCCTTTTACGAACGCAACATCAAGAACGCTGGGGCCATCGGGCAAGAATTTGGTAAGCATTATGGAGGCCATTTAAAGATGGGAGATACGCCCTCTTTAGCCTATCTAATGGATGGTGATCCTGGTCAGCCGGAGGCATCAAGCTGGGGTGGCAGTTTTACCCCCTTGGATTTCAGTCCTTACCGGATCTATGAGGCTCATACCAGTGAAAGGGATACGGTTCCCGCTTACGCCGTGGTCGAATGGACTTTTACAGATCCCGGATGGCAGCAGGATTCAGGTACAGAAAGTATCTGGATGAACATCGACAGACAACGCATCGATGGTTTTTACCAAGGGAAAGGCACTTACAACATTCGTTTCGTTCCTAAACGGGCGGATCACTGGACGTATGAGATGCATTGTACGGCTCAGCAGCTGGATGACACTACCGGTGCCTTTATCAGTACCGTTCCTTGGCCCGGACAGCGAACAGAAGGTGACCTGGAAGTAAACAGATGGTGGAGCGATCGGACCGAAAGCGAAACCTACCTCGATCAATATCAAGGAGCTAAGACAGTAGCCCAATGGAGAGCAGCATATCTCGCCGATTGGGCAAAAAGACTGCAATGGTTACGGTAAAGGCTTGATTCGGGCCTTGAGCTGCTGTTATCCCCCAATCTGAACCGAAGTCATGGCAATCGAACCGGCCAAAAGTTTATCATTGAACAGCTTGAGTGGTTCCTTTTCCTCCTTCAATGCGAGCGTGTAGAGCAAAGGCAGATAGTGCTCTGGGGTTGGAATCGATAGCTGGAAGGGTTTGCCTTGAGCTCTGAAATCAATCAAAGCCTGATGGTTGCCATCGGTAAGATACCCTTTCATTCCTTCGTTGGCTTCAATCGCCCAGTCATACCCATAGTTATCTTCATTCATTTTATCCCAGGCCATCATGCGGAGATTATGTACGATATTTCCACTGCCGATAATCAGTACCCCTTTTTCTCGCAAAACAGAAAGTTCCTGGGCCAGTTCATAGTGGTATTGCGGGGATTTTCCTCGATCCAGACTCATCTGGATCACGGGAATATTCGCATTGGGATAAAGATGCTTAATCACACTCCACGCCCCATGATCTAGTCCCCATTGATGATCCATCCCTATTTCCGTTGTGGTAATCACCTTCGCCGTTTCTTCGGCTAATTCTGGGCTACCTGGTGCCGGATACTGGACTTCAAATAACTCTTTTGGGAATCCGCCAAAGTCATGGATAGTACGGGGAAGATCCATGGCCGTGACATAGGTGCCACGCGTCTCCCAATGTGCTGAGATACAAAGAATAGCAAGGGGCTTCTGAATCGTTTGCCCCAGCTTTCGAAAGCTAGCCACAAATTCATTTTCCTCAATGGCGTTCATGGGACTGCCATGTCCCAGAAACAGGACCGGCATTTTAGGGGTACGCTTAAGTGGAGATACCAGTTTTTTCAGCTCTTTTAATTTCATTGCAATTCCTCCGATTGAGATTAAGGCCAATGATTGTACAAATTGTTTGCGATTCATGCCGGCTAAGTTAAGGCTCAGGCCTGAATGATAGAAGGTACTTGAACGCTAAACTAATGGTCCGTGTCAAACACCTTCCTATCCTAACACTTCAGGCGGTAATTTTGATTAAAAGTAGACAAGAAGCTATTCCGCAGTAACTGCGGCTCCGTAAACATTGCCAATGAAAGCTTCAACAGAGGTGCTTTTGCGCCCGAGAATTTGCTCCAGATCATGTCCCGAACCTTCGAACTCCCCGTCAGCTATACCCAGGCTGAACATCGTTATCATACCGATGATCTCTGCGGGAATTTGAAAAGAGCTTAAGGTTTTTTCAAATTCTGGAATACTAGGGGAGACATAAGCAATGTTTTCACCCAGTACAGTAGAGAGGTACATAGCGATTTGCGCAAAGCTTATTTCTTCACTACCATTTAAGGTATATACTTGATTGATGTGCTGATCAGCTCCTTCGATGATTCGTGCTCCGGCTTCAGCTAAGTCATCACGTGTAACAAAGGCCACTTTACCCGCTCCTGTGGGAAGGAATACAGTCTTGGAGCCTAGCAATTGTTCTTTGCTTCCCAAAAACATAGCAATCACTTCGGAGTAGAGATTGTGTTGCAAAATGGTGTAGGGAATTCCCGTAGCCTTAATCAGGGCCTCCGTTTTCACATGCGTAGAAATAACTGGAGATAAGGGAGCCGTTTCAGCCTCATTTTTTCTTCCTGCACTGGTGTAAATGATGTGTCCAACTTGGGTGGTTTTTGCAGCAGCTACTACCTTTTCGTGTTGTGACATTCTACTAGTAAGATCGCTACCCGAAACAAAATAAAGTATATCTATGTCATGGAAAGCCTGCACCAAAGAAGCCGGTACATTGTAATCTCCCTGCCTAATTTCCAAACCCTGCGCTGCAAAAGCTTTGGCTTGCTCATGCTCGGGATTTCTCGCGAGTATAATCGTTTGTATTCCATTATTCTGTTGTAAAAATTCGACCACTTTGGACCCTAGTCCTCCTGTCGCTCCTGTAATTAAAACCTTCTTCATTGTTGATTAATTATTTAAAGTTACTTACTTTTAGTTAGTCAAAGATAATTAGTAAGTGAGTATGAGTAAAGAACTTACGTGCAGCTCTGATACTTACGTCGGCGTAACTATTGTTGATAATCAATGGGTTCGAAATGGAAAAAAACTTAGAAAAATATGAAGATGTTGAAAACTGCCCCGTGCGCAACATCCTTGATCGATTTGGTGACAAATGGTCTATCTTGATTTTGCTGGTATTGAGTGACCAGGAAGTACTTCGGTTCAATCAAATTCACAAGTGTATTGTCACCATTTCCCAGAAAATGCTGTCTACCACCTTGAAATCCCTTGAGGCGGACGGACTAATTGATCGGAAGGTATATGCGGAGGTCCCACCCAGGGTGGAGTACAAGCTGAGTGAAAGAGGCCAAAGTTTAATCCCTCACCTACAAGCCTTAGTGGAATGGGCAGAACAACACTATGGGAATATAAAGGTCTCCAGAGAAGCCTATCAGAAGAAATCTGCCTGAGTCTGCCCGTATCTTCAGTTATTGAGTCCTAATTTCTATCTGACGGCTGATTTTAACGGTTAAGTCAACCGTTAAAGGAGAAATCTATTGGTCAAAGGAGCTAAATTCCCCTTGTACTTTCACCAACACTTGAGGATTTTAAGACTATGATCATGAAAGCAAGAAGACAATTTCTGAAGGATGCTTGCACTATCGGACTAGCTGCTGGCCTACCTTCCCTTTCCTTCAACATCTCCGTTCGCCCCAGCTTAGAAGAAGAGATTATTGGCCATGGTGATTTTCGTTTTCGAGTAGAAAAAGACTGGGCAAATCTCAATCCCGAACAGACGCCCGTAATCAACTGCCATGAAATGGTGATGGATAAGCAGAAAAGGCTCATCATGGTTACGGACCATCCTAAAAACAATGTAATTATCCTGGATAAATCCGGAAAACTACTAGAGACTTGGACATTGGGTTTCAAAGGAACCCACGGCCTTACCCTGGTGGAAGAAGGGGGAGCGGAGTTTCTTTGGGTCACTGATCCAAGCTCAGGGAGCGTGGTGAAGACAGATATGGCTGGAAAAACTATCTTGAAAATTGATCCTTTCAAAGAGGGCTTTTATCAGGATTGTCAGGCCTTTCGACCGACGGAGACTGCCGTGGCACCCAACGGTGATATTTACGTAGCCGATGGCTATGGTTCGCAATTCATAACTCAATACGATCACACAGGAAAGGGGATCCGAAAATTTGGAGGAGATAGCTTTCTACAGCCTGGCAAATTCAAGCAAGTACATGGCGTGGCTATAGATACTCGAGACCAAGATAATCCCACTCTATTATGTACAGCAAGAATTAAGAATTCCTTTAAACGATTCACGCTGGATGGGGAGTATTTGGAAGATATCTACTTGCCCGGGGCATTCCTCAGTCGCCCAGTGATTGATGATCAAATGCTCTATTCTGGGGTATGCTTTGGCATGCAACCCAATCGCCCTTTAATTACTCAAAATCTAGGCTTTGTTACCATTCTGGACCAGCATGGCAAAGTGGTCTCTAATCCCGGCGGTAAAGCGCCAGCCTATATCGATGGCGAATTACAAACGATGTATCAGGACAAGCCCATCTTTAAACATTGTCATGATGTTTGCATTGATGATGATAAAAACATGTATGTCCTACAATGGAATGCCGATCAGGTTTATCCCTATAAGCTACATCGAGTATAGCACCTAATGGGAGCAAAGGCTAAAGTGGTCCACATCATTCCAGCAGTTGCGCCACTCGGCATCAACTAGTCCATTTTCATGGTTGGGGGCCCGATGTACGTATCTTGGAGTCCTCCGGTATCAATGATAATCTTTTGTAGGATCATCCCAGGATCGACGGCGTAGATTTTGAGGGTGTGCTTTCCAGGTTTATACAGTTTGAAAGTGGTGCTATTGATGGCACTATTCCGAATGACATTGCTGGCCCACGCTCGCGAATACTCCTTCACCTCATTAGATTGCTCGATGACTTCCAAATCATCCACCTGAACGCGATAGGCCGTACCATGCTTTCGGTCTTTGGCAAACAAGGGCAAAAGGTAGGTATGAATAGTTATTTCTCCTGCCTTGGCAAGCTGGAAATCGTAGGCTACGAATGAGTCCTCACCCGCATCGTATTTAGCGGATCCCAATTGTAAGGAAGCATTACTATATCCTAAGCCAGGGATGGCTTGGAATTTGATCTCCCCATTTTCTGTTTTCCGATGAAAATGGGTCGGGCTAATACTGATGACGCCATTGTATTCCCTATAGAGCTTGGCTTGACCCCTCTTTGGAGCAGTAGCTCTGACTACAATACGTTTGGTGGTCGTCCCTGTAGAGAGCTCAATGTTCCCTTCTGCCATAGACTTCGAAGGAAAGGCATTCCAGTCAATCGTCACTTGAATGCGCTCTTGCCTACTAGTCGTCCCTTCTTGCCTATCCAATTGAATCCAGTCTTCGGAAGCTGTAGCCGTCCAGGCGAAAGGCTGTTTACCTTTATTGTATATCTCAAAGAAATGAGTGGCCTCGAAGTCACAGTTAAAAGCGGGAAGTTCGAAGGTTGCTTTGGATTCATCCGCTTGCCCTTCTACGAAAAGTTCCATTTCAGCCTTATTAGCTAAGTCAACAGTTTCAGTGGGGGGTAAATGGGGCGTGGGGAGAAAGCCAGGGGCAGTCATCATCCCTCTCCATTTCCCATTAAGCAAGCTATTGTATCGAGCGGTAATTTCAGCAATGCTGTCCTGGTAGGATTCTACTTCCTGCACGAGTTCATTCGCACTAGCTCGGCCTTGTTGGGCATACCACCGATTCTTTTGGGCAATCAACATCTTGTGGTTATACAGGGAGGCTCCCTTCACCGGATAATAAACCAATTCAAAGAAGGGAGCTTTGAGTGAGGCAGGGAGTTCTGCCAAGATATCCTCGGCCATGCTAGCAATTTGACGATACTCTTGTAACCTCGTTTCGGCCTCCTTGTAATGCACAAAGGAAAGCTCCGTATCTTTTATCTTGGGATGCCGAAAGATGCTATTCCATGCCCAATCCCAGGTCATATATTCCGGCTTTCGAGTAAAACCATGGTAATAGTAGCGATCAAAGATATAAGCTAGATCTTCTTGGTACTGCTCCCCAAAGATCGAGGCCAGTTGATTGATTTGATAGTGATTAATATTCTCAAAACTAAATGCCTCAAAATCCCAAGCCATTTCTAAGAATAACTGCATGCCCATTTCTCCAGGCTTAATATCTCCCACGTTCACCAACCAATATCTATCTGCACCCAAAGTGTAGGCTTTTTTCATTTCAGCATACATCAAGGCGGGGGGAGTGGTGTTGAGCCACAGATAGTCATTGGGCCATCCCAGATAAGAAATATGATAGTAGACACCGGTTCCCCCAGATCGCTTTTGTTCCGCTGTATTGCTTAGTTTTTTAATGTAGCCGTAATTGTCATCTGGCCATACGATGGTGATATCTTCCGGCAATTTCATGCCTCCTTCGTAGATGTCTAAGACCTCTTTATAGGGCACAAAAATCTGTGGAATATCTGTAGCGGATTTTTGGATATGCTTTTCCAATATGCTTCTCTCTTCACCGATCACTTCTTCCAAAACTCCGGCTTTTGTGAATCCTTCTGGTACATCCCGCATGCCCGTATCGTGTATCCCGCGCATACCGACGGTGTATACATTTTCGTAAGGGGCAGCCTCCGCTACTCTTTTGTCGAGCACATCCAATACCCCGTCCTTGTTCTCCACGTAATCCCAGTTGCCATTTACCAACTGTTGCCACTCGGTGGTATTGTTGTAGAGCAAGGGCTCAGCATGGCTGCTGGTTATCATAATCCCAAAATTATCAGCGACCACTTTATTTTCTGGGTATTTAAAGAAGGCTCCTGTGCATTCGTGCATGGCTGGGGCTACCATGTTCCCTTTCAAGCGCAATACCAATTCAAAGACTTTTTCGTAAGTATTGGGACCGATATCTTTTATGGAAGGGTCCATCTGCGTAGCGGCCCAGGGTTGTAATCCCCAATCTTCGTCGTTTAAGAAGATGCCGCGAAACTTGATCGTAGGGGCCTTGGATACGTAGGATAGCGGAGCGATGTACAGCTCTTCCTTCTGCTGAACGGGCACATCAGCCCAATAATACCAGGGAGAAACTCCGATTGATTCCGAAAGCGAGAAAACGCCATAGGCTGTACCTCTCCGATCACTTCCCGCGATGACTAAAGCCTGCTTAACCCCCTTAAAAGGACTACTGACGGTCTGGACGGTAAATCGTTCCCATTGATCTTCAATGGTGGAAACCACTAGCTTCCCGTCTGCAATTAATTGATCTATCCACCGATTCTTACCAATTGTCCCTATGATGATCACAGGGCCATTTGGCTTATGAGTAGTTGAATTTACTTTTGGACTTTTTCCTGTGACCCTTTCCATGTCCGCCGCAAATAAATCAGCCACTTTATGAACGACCTTATCGTCTTCTTGATCAATCAGCATGTCCGTAGCGCTTCGGGTGTCTGCTAAGGTGAAATATCCTTTTTCACTAGGGACCTGACTACTGATCTGGAATTGTGCTTCGCCTATTATGGGGAGCAATAGAAGGGTGCAAGCAAAAAAAAGCCAGATGGACCAATGGAAGTGTCTCATAATCTTGTTTTGTCAGTTTTTCTGTTGATTTCTGCCATCCACAGACGCTCTTCCAAGAAAAAATATGGATTTACGAAATCGATTGCGTAAAATAATTCTATTTTTGTAAAAGCATGAACATGTTGCCAAAAAAAGTGGTAAAACTCAGCTGGCCGGTCTACCGCTGACTGAACTCGATACAGTGGGGCTAGCTTCAACAGAATTAGGATATGAAGCTTTTTCAGAACTTGGTCTTATTGATGTTCCTGTTTGGAACTGGAGCTTTGCCCATCCTCGGTCAGCCCTTGCCCTACATTATGGATATGGTCTACAATAATCCCAAGTACTACCTGGCTGTCACCAATCAGATTGCACCGCATCAAAACCTGATCTTTTCTATTAATGCGCTGGAGAAATATGATAAACTATGGGAGGAATGGCGACAGCTAGCCAAAGAACCGAGCTGCGCCACCATTTACACAGACATGGCCTTCAGGAATAAAGTGGAAGGAAGTATTGGGGAGTTGGCCGAGGAGATTAGAGAGATGATCAAAGAATAAAAACGAAAGACAAGATACCGCGACTAATAAGATAGATTGAAGTTGTTTAAAAACATCTCACTGCCCGCAATGAAGCTCCTTTTAGCTCACTCTTCGTTTTTTTATCGCCACGTAGCGCTGCTATGTGGCGATAAAAAAGCCTCAATTGAGCCAAAAATCTTCTCCATTTCGACTCAGCAGATATTCTTAAGCAACTTCATTGAAATTACTCAATGGAACTCAAATCCTAGACAACTTTTTACAAGATGATCAACATTTCATTAAGAAGCTTGAGTACATCTCTATCTGTAGTTTTATTACTACTTGTATTGGGATGTGAAAACGAAGCCAATAGGGATCAAGCAGAGCAAAACCAATCAACATTAGCATTCGAACTAAAACCCGGAAAAGAGACGGGCATTACTTTCAATAATCACGTCGAGGAAAGATATGAGACTTTCTTCGACAAATATGCGTATATCTACACCGGAGGGGGGGTAGCCGTAGGAGATATCAACAATGATGGCCTCCAAGATGTCTACTTCACCGGAAATGAGGTCAGGGATAAACTCTACATCAATCGCGGAAATTTCCAATTTGAGGATATTACTGAAAGTGCCATTACATCTGGACAGGACGGCTGGCACAATGGCGTTACGATTCTTGACATCAATGCAGATGGCTTAAACGACATTTATGTTTGTAGAGGTGGCTGGAAAGAAACGCCGGATCAGCGAAAAAATCTGTTGTACATCAATTCCGGAGATGCCACCTTTGAAGAAAAAGCGGAGGAATACGGTTTAGCGGATGAAGGGTATAGTATGCAAGCCTTGTTCCTGGACATTGACAACGACAACGATTTAGACCTATACTTGACCAACCGCCCCGATGAATATTATCTGCCCTTATCGGTCATGGAGGAGCGCGCCAAGACTGGGCCAGATTGTTGCAGCGACCGTCTATATCGCAATGATAACGGCAAATTCGTGGATATCAGTCGGGCTGCGGGTATTGTAAACTATGGCTATTCCCTCGGTCTCGCCGCTGCCGATTTTAATAACGATGGCCTAATCGATGTATATGTAAGCAATGATTTCGCTACGGTAGACCACATGTATATCAATCAGGGAGACGGGGTCTTTGTAGATAAATTGCAACAGGCTACCAACCATATTTCTCTATTCTCTATGGGTACGGATGTTGGGGATATCAATAATGATGGTTTGGAAGATATTATTGTGATGGAAATGCGCCCAGAAGACTATGTTCGATCCAAGGTATCCATGCCGCCCATGAATATTGAAGGCTTTCATGCCATTGTAGATGCGGGCATGCACAAACAGTATATGCACAATATGCTGCACCTCAATCAGGGGAAAGGGGTATTTAGCGAGGTAGCGCAGATCGCTGGTATTGCCAAGACGGATTGGAGTTGGTCCGGCCTTTTTGGAGATTTTGATAGTGATGGCTACCGGGATTTGTATGTGACGAACGGCATGCGTAGAGATCTCTTCGATGGTGATGCTCGGCGCAGACTCTCAAATTATGTAGAAGAAAATCGGACCGCCTTCCAAGACACGGCAGTTCTATTCGGATCTGGCTTTCAAGGTATACTAGAAAACTATAAACCCTTGAAGTTGAAGAATTATTTGTTTCAAGGGCATGGCGATGTGTCTTTTACCAAAGCAGATGGTGGCTCGAGCACGAGCATCCCAAGTTTCTCCAATGGCTCGGCCTTAGCAGATTTTGACAATGATGGCGATCTGGATATTGTGGTCAATAATATGGAAGATCAAGCTTTCTTGCTAGAAAATACCTCTGCTGCCACTAACTACTGGACGAAGGTCAGATTGGAAGGACCGCAAAACAATGCCTTAGGAATAGGAGCGAAGGTATGGGCCTACGCTGACGGCCAAACTCACTTCTTCCAACAGAAAATCATCAGAGGGTATCTCTCCTCCAGTGACCCCCATATCTTTTTCGGTTTGGGTGAAAATGCCAGCTTGGACAGTCTGGTGGTACAGTGGCCCGATGGCAGAAAAAGCATCTTGACTGATCTGGCTGCCAATGAACTGGTCACCATAAAATACGAGGCTGATCTGCCCCTTGCGGATGTCCAGTCAACTCTAAACCAACTATTTACTGAAGAAAACACTTCTCTCAGTCCACCTCATATCGATGTAGAGAATGAAGTTTTTGAATACGGGAAGCAGGTATTATTGCCGCATAGTTTTGCGACGGCTGGTCCCAAAATGTCAGCTACGGACCTGAATGGTGATGGGGTAGAGGATTTCTATGTGGGAGGCAGTAGAAGTGAGGCAGGAAGCCTCTATCTCTCCTCTGGGGATAAATGGCGCAAAAGCGATCAAAAGGCCTTTTATTTGGATCGAATTTTTGAAGATATGGGGTCGGTATTCCTAGATGTTGATTCCGATGGTGATCAGGATCTGTATGTCGTCAGTGGGGGGAGTGAAAGTGCAGGGGGCGAGATGGTCTATCAAGATCGACTCTATGAAAATCAAGAGGGAATATTTGTCAAATCAGAGCTTCCACAGATGAGAGCCAATGGATCCCAAGTCATTAAGCACGATTTTGATCAGGATGGGGACATGGATCTTTTTGTAGCAGGCTTCGTCCGCCCGAATGAATATCCATTAGGTGATGCTTCCTTCTTTTTGGAAAATCAGAACGGCAATTTACGGCCAGTTGAATGGTACGGAGAAGTCTTATTTGACCTAGGTATTATCTACGATGTTACGGTAGCACAATTGGATGATGACGAAGAGATGGAACTGGTGTTAGTAGGAGAGTGGATGCCCATAACGATTCTAGATTGGACAGGTCAAGGGTTTGAGCATAAAACAGAAGCCTTTGGTTTGGAAAATACCGTTGGCTGGTGGACCAGCGTTGAGGCAGCGGACCTGGACAAAGATGGTAAAGAGGATCTAATCGTCGGAAATCTAGGAGAAAACTATAAGTTTAGTGTCGATAATTCCCATCAATTTGAGGTGTTTGCCGATGATTTTGATCAGAATGGAACCTATGATGTATTCCTGGCTACGAGCTCAAAGTATGGTCATAAACCCGTTCGTGGTCTAGAATGCTCTTCAGAGCAGATGCCGCAGCTTTCCCAAAAATTCGAATCCTTCGCCTCCTTTGCCAAAGCAGATATAGATGATGTCATCGGGCCTGGGATTTCAGAAGCTGAGCATCGAAAAATCGACCTTTTTTCTAGTACCATTCTTTACAACAAGGGGGATAATGGTTTTCTAATGCAGAAACTACCCAAGGAGTGTCAGTTGTCCGTGATTAACGGAATAGTCATCACAGATCTTAATGAAGACGGATGGTTGGATGTGATTACAGCCGGCAATAGATTCAATGTCGAGGTAGAAACCACACCTTCGGACGCTTCCATGGGAACTGTCTTGATGAATAAAGGCAATCGGACTTGGGATGCTTTGAGGCCGGTAGAAAGTGGAATTTACTTGAATGGAGATGTTAAAGACCTATTCCTTATAAATAACAAACTGATTTCTACTGAGAATAAAGGTCCGATTAGAATCTTCACAAAAAGAACTAATCCCGTATTGTGAAAGTAGAAAAGGAAAGTAGAAAAAGAAGTTACGACATTGTCCAATTCGAATTGGTAAGCTGGGCTGGCTCAATTAGTCCCACTAGGGGATAACCCCCATTATTTATGCAATCGATTGACTCTAATTGGCCTTTATTTTGATTTACAGTATGTTATAAAGCACAACAAGTTTACACCCTCTTCTAAACCTTAGCTAGGCCGCCTAATCGAACTAGGCGTGTTAATAATTCTTTTCCTGGTGAATTCTTCGTGCTATATTTTTCCGCTAATCCCCTTATAATACAGGCATTATCGCCTATAAATCAAAGGAGTAATTTAGAATTTAATTTTAAGCAAAATGCAGGTGTGGAATAATATTTTGCGAAACTTACACGAAATATTTTCGCAATCGATTGTGTAAATATTGATATGCATATTATATTTGCTGTAGACAAAGTATAAATGCTATTCTGTTTTGTTTGATTTTAAAGAAGGGAAGTGAGCTATATAGCTGAAGACGAAAAGCTAGATAACGATAGAAAGAACAGCTAGTAGTTTACTTCCCTGATCGTTTTGAGCACGCCTGACCAAACTACAGTCATTGACGCAATCGATTGCTAAGTCGCTTGCACTACTTGAATCCATCACCAATTGCAATTACCTGCTACCGTTAGACTGATTAGCTCTTAGGCTATATACAGGAAAGAATAAAGCATCAATTCAAAACATCAACACAACTAAACAAAATTATGGTTTATGAAAAACTTAGAAGCTAGAACGTCAGGGAAAAGATTCCTGCTAGGGTTACTATTTGCCCTCATGAACTTGGCCCTGGTTCAGGCCCAAGTCAACGTAAGCGGAAGCGTTTCTGATCAGGAAGATACCCCGCTTATCGGTGTAAACATTGTGGTTCAAGGAACTTCCACCGGTACCATTACGGATATCGATGGAAACTACACCATCGATGTTCCTGTAGATGCCGTTCTCCTATTTAGCTATACTGGCTTTGCCTCCAAAGAGGTAGCCGTCAATGGCCAAAGTATTGTCAATGTCACGCTATCGACTGATGCCAACTTACTTGATGAGATCGTGGTTACGGGCTATGGTTCCAGTAAAAGGAGTGATGTGACCGGTTCCATCGTAACCTTAAAATCTGAGGAGTTGAAAGAGGTGCCAGTGGCCGATATTGCACAAGGCTTACAAGGAAGATTGCCGGGTGTAGTTATACAACGGACCTCCTCCAGACCAGGGGCAGGCTCCCAGATTAGAATTCGAGGAAATCGTTCCCTAGGCTCTGATGAGTCAGGAGTAAATGACCCACTTATCGTTGTTGACGGGATTCCTTATCAAGGAGGGAGTATTACAGATTTGAATCCAGATTTGATCGAATCTATTAATGTTTTGAAGGACGCTTCCGCCACTGCTATCTATGGTTCCAGAGGGGCAAATGGCGTAATTTTGGTTACTACCAAGAAAGGAATTCCAGGTAAGACCAAGATAATCTACAATGGTTATTACGGGGCTTCTTCAGCGCTGGATAAATACCCTGTATTTGATGCTGCAGGAATCCAGGAGTTAAAGGAATGGTCTGCTTTCTACGGTGGAGTAGGGGAGCTTTCTCCTGACGAATTGGAAGGGATCGAATTAGGAAGAGACGTGGACTGGCAAGACGAAGTGTATAAGAGTGGACATATCTCAAATCATGAATTGACCTTGTCCGGAGGTACGGAAGGTACAAGGTTTTCTGTATCTGGCGGCTATTTTTCAGAATCGACTATCATCGAAGGGCAAGATTTTGAAAGATACACCTTAAGAGCAAACATTAACTCTGACGTAGCGAGTTGGATGAGAGTGGGACTTTCCACCATCAATACGGTTTCCAATCGCGGGGGGGAAAGTGCCAATCCGGTTGGTTCACTTAATAATTTAAGCCCCTTATTCAGAGCCTATAACGACGATGGCAGTATTTACCTTAATCCTGCGGTCAATACTTTGGATGAGCCTTTCACCAGAAACCCTTTGCTGATTCAGAACGAAGATAGCTGGAATGAAAATCGAAGAAGGCTACGGACTTTTAACACGCTATATGGTGAAATTGATTTGGCCAAGGGGCTATCCTATAGGATCAACGTAGGACTAGATTATTCTCAGGATGAGTACAATTCATTTTTTGGCAGTGATACGCCCTTCAGAGGAGGAGCTGCCAACCAGGCTCGCATTAGAAATAGAGATGACTGGGGATACACCATTGAGAACATTGTCAAGTATGATCAGTCCTTCGGTCGACATAACATTGGTTTGACCGGTCTTTTTAGTGTACAAGAACAGGAGAGTCAGCGAAGTGGCTTTAATGCTGAGGATGTATTCTCAGATTTAGTAGGTGCTAATAACTTTTTCTTGGCTGGGGATGTAAGTGTTCCATCCAACCAATTCAATTATTCTCGCTGGGGATTGATTTCGTATATGGGGCGTGCCAACTATGCCTATGCTGATAAATTTGTCTTGACAGCCACCTTCCGCGTAGATGGCTCTTCACGCTTGGCTGATGGCAATAAATACTTTACCTATCCCGCCTTTGCCGCTGCTTGGAATCTCGGAAATGAAGCCTTTATGAAGGACACTGGTTTTGACAATCTCAAGTTAAGAGCAGGCTGGGGTAGAACCTCTAATCAAGCGGTAGCGCCTTATTCCTCTCTAGGAAGGCTAAGTCGATCCCTCTACCAACTGGGTGGTAATTCTGTCTCTGGCTTTGCGGTAACCAACTTACCGAATCCGAATTTGAGCTGGGAGTTTACCACTTCACAAAACGTCGGGATTGACTTCGGATTATTTGATTATCGATTGACGGGATCGATTGACTACTATTGGACTTCTACGGACGGGGTATTGCAGTCTAGGGCATTACCCGCAACGAGTGGGGTGCCTAACCCAATCCAAGAAAACATTGGAGAAACAAAGAGTAGCGGTATAGAAATTTCATTGGGGGCCGATCTCATTCGTGCGCCGGAGAAAGGAGGTTTCCAATGGGGAATGGACGTCAACTTCGCAGCCCACCAAGAAGAGATCGTAGCGCTGGGTAATGGGGTGGAGCAGAATATTGGAAATGGCTGGTTTGTTGGCTATCCTGTAAATGTGATTTTTGATTATGAGAAAATCGGAATCTGGCAGTCGAATGAAGCGGATGCCGCAACTGAATTTGGAGACTACCGGCCTGGCGATATTAAAGTAGCCGATCTTGATGGCGATGGAAAGCAGACTGGAGACGATAGAAAGATACTAGGACAACTAGATCCGAAATGGACAATGGGACTCACCACTAGATTCTCCTATCGAAATTTTGACCTTTCCGTGGTAGGCTTTGCCAATGTAGGTAATATGCTAATCGGTACTTTCTATCAAGGTGGAACGCTCTTGGAAGGCCGTAGAAACGCACCCCTGGTAGATTACTGGACGGATGAAAACCCTACCAACTCCTTCCCTAGACCAGGTGACCAAGATACCAGGCACAATAGCCTGCTGGGATATTTCGATGGTACCTTTGCCAAGATCAGAACCATCAACTTAGGGTACACCTTCAATAAAGATGACTTAGGCCCATTTTCAGGTGCCCGTATTTACGTGACGGCCAATAATCCATTCAAAGCTTTCTTTTCAGACTATGTTGATTTTGGTGGTATAGACCCTGAACCCAATGGTAGAGGAGGGGTTGGCAGAAGACTGTTGGTAGGAGAGGGTACGCCTTTCACGAAGTCATTTATTGTAGGAGTTAATTTCTCACTTTAATTCTAAGCGATTAATAACTAGACATGAAAAATATAACTAAATATACTATCATCTTTGCATGTTTAGCCTGCTTGGCATCCTGCTCAGATGAGATTCTGGAAGAGAATCCCAGATCGATCCTAACCCCTTCATTTTTTGAAACAAAGCAGGGTATTGAGGGCGGAGTAATCTCCGCTTACACCGCCTTGAAGACTATGACCAGACAAGGGGGCATGTTCTGCACCATCTGGGGGACAGATGAATACACCTATGGTCAACAGGTCGGAAATAATCGATTGAACAGTTATACCGCAATCGACCCCGATAACGGTAATACCGCTACTTTTTGGAATGCCGCTTATCCAGCGATCAACACTTGTAACGGGGTGATCGAATTGGGTGGAAATGCCACGGGGCTAACACCTGAAGAGTTGGCAGCATTGGTAGCTGAAGCTAAATTCTTGCGTGCTCAATGGTACTTCCTTCTGGTACAAACCTACGGCGGAGCCACCTTAGATCTTGGATCAGGTCCACTAGCTTTCAATCGAAACCCAACGGATCAGTTTTCCCTAAATAGTCAAGGTGAGGTATTGGCTGCGATTATTCAAGATTTGGAGGAGGCATCTAAGGAATTACCTGATTCACCCAGAGAAGAGGGGCGAGTGTGGAAAGCTTCTGCTTTGCACTTACTAGCCAAAGCTTATCTCACTCGAGCTTGGTCTGATGCTTCACAGGCGGGTGACTACGAAGCTGCCTTAGCAGCTGTGCAGCAGCTTATCCCAGATGCCACCAGTCCAACAGCGAACTTCGGCGCAAGATTAATGGATGATTTTGCAGAAGTACATGCCGAGAATAATCACAATAATGCGGAAGTACTATTTGCGGTTCAAGGAGAAAGCTCAGATCGAAATGAGTTGAATAACCGAGGAGGATGGCAGAATTTCTTTTTCAGACCCTTCTATGTACAATGGGCTGGAATGGCCAGAGACGTAGAAAACGGAAGACCTTGGATTCGCTTTAGACCTACCGAACACTTGCTGAACGAGGTATACAATAACAAGGAAGTAGATTCTCGTTATGATAAATCTTACCAAACGGTGTGGATTGCTAATTCTGTTTCTGCAGGTGATAACCGACTTACTGGACAACAAAGCGTGAGAGGGATTCCTAAATGGACCCAAGAGGAGGCAGATGCTGGATTCGTCGATCAATCTCAGGTAGGCGAATTGAAATTCAATGTGGGTGATACCGCCGTTTGGATGTTGCCTGATCACATTAAATTTACGGATGAAGAAAAAGCCAAGAAAGGCTTTGCAGTACTAAATACGGAAGATTATAATGATTCTGCTTATCCTTCTTTGAAAAAGTATGATGCAAAACAACGTCCTTTCCCTGGCACTGGAACTGATCCCAATGTTAATTCTTACCGCCCTGTAATTATTTACCGTTTGGCGGGCACCTATCTATTGGGCGCTGAGGCGGCCTTGATGAGTGGTAACCAGAGTTTAGCGGCTGATTACATTAATACTTTAAGAGTTAGAGCAGCCTGGCCAGGAAAAGAGGATGAAAATAAGATTACAGCTGCTGATGTTGATATCGACTTCATTCTCGATGAACGATCAAGAGAACTTAATGGGGAGATGATGCGGTGGTTTGACTTGGCCCGAACAGGTAAATTGATCGAAAGGGTACAGAAATACAACGAACAGGGGGGGGCGAATATTCAACCCCATCACGCGCGTAGGCCAATACCGCAAAGTCAAATTGACTTGTCCCCTGGCTTCCCACAAAATCCAGGATACTAGAATAAAGTTTGCATAAAAGAGTATTGGAGTCGTCCGGTATTTTGCTTAGTCAGCAAGATCCGGACACTCACGCCCTGAATTACCTCGTCTTTTAGTTTCATACAATTCGAAAAAGTTAGTACTGGCTATATCATCGATGGTGGT
Source organism: Saprospiraceae bacterium (assembly GCA_965263225.1). GTDB lineage: Bacteria > Bacteroidota > Bacteroidia > Chitinophagales > Saprospiraceae > DT-111. The sequence goes on along the minus strand of CBDHHG010000055.1, from coordinate 431,537 downwards.
GCCTCTTGGTTCTATATACTTACTCAATAAACCTTTGGAGGCGCCACCAAATCTAAAGGTAAAGTGGGTACTACCAATTTTTCTCTCTGACACCCAAATCTGAGATTTACTGTATCGTACAATGAAAAGCCTTTTATTTCAAATCGCCAGTACCGCACTTTTGGTCTTCTTCTCCTACCTCAGTTTCGGACAATCAGATCCCGAATTGCGACGACCTATATCTCCGGAACAACCCATGTGGCTCATCCATATTGACACCTGGAATAACCCCGATCCACAAAAGATTATTGATTTAATCCCCAAGGATATTCTACCCTACGTTGTTATGAATATTTCACTATCGGTAAGCCATGATCCCGAAACTTATCGGTTTAGAATTGCTGAAGATGGATATGAGATTGCCAAGTCCTGGCTAAGAGTTTGTGCCGAAAACCGGGTTTGGGCCGTCGTGCAGCATGCCAGTGGTAGCTACAAACATTTCCCTGACGGAGACTTGTCTATTTACGAAGAGTTTTACGAAGAATTCCCCAATTTGATTGGCTTCAGTTACGCCGAACAGTCTTGGGGTTTCGGAGATCAGACGCCCATCAATGGGAGTTGGGAAGATAGAATGGATCACTTTGCTGACCTTTTGGAACTCAGTAATCAGCATGGTGGCTATCTGATTGTCAGCTGGACAGGTAATCGCTGGGTACAAAGTATCAATCCCATTGCGATGCTTAAGCGGCATCCTGGCTTCAGGTCCGCCGCTTCTCGATATACAGAAAATTACATTCTATGTGAGAAATATACCTTCAAATCCTATCTGTCCGATATGGAGAGCCTATGTCTCGGCACTTACCTTTCCGGCTATGCCGGCCAATATGGACTACGCTATGATGACTCGGGCTGGTCAGATGAAGAGGGGAATATCAATGAGAACTTCACCATGGCTACCTATGGCGCGCCCTTCCTGGAACATGTGACGCTAACAGGCCAGACGGTAATCGATGCGCCGGAGTTAATCTGGCGATATTGTTTCCAGGAAGTAGAGGAAGAAGCTACTACAGATGGATACACGGCTAGAAAATGGGAAACCTTTCCTCAGTTTGATAATGTTAGCGTGGATCTTTTCCGAAAAGTGCTCGATGGGACCATCCGCATTCCAAGTCGCCAAGAAGTCATTGATCGCACGAAAGTAGTCATCGTCAATAGCTTGGATGCTGGCGGGAGTGATGACGACTTGTATAGTTCTCCCGAGCGTTTATTTGAGGGATTGTATCGCATGGATGGCGATGGAAACCTTAGAGACAATATTACCTTCTTTAAAAAGACAGGACGTTACCCCACCATTCCTACCGTTTACCAACTAAATGATGACCCCGCTAGAAGCTTTCAACTCAAGATCAATAAGGCGAATTATGCCAATCGATGGTCGAGCATTTCGGATAAGCTAGCGGAGTTAAACGAACTATTCCCAGAAGAGTACACGGGGGACCTGTATGCGGGACGCCATGAAAATACCTGGGTAACCTATAATCCCTATAAATCAGACCAGACAGCCTCTGCTAGTATTCCTTTTACCTACAACACCAGCGAGCGCATGGAACTTTCTTTTTCGCGCTACACAGCTGGTATCATCAAGGAATACCCGGACCACTTAAGCGTGTATTTGAGCAATTACGACATTAAACTTGACCCAAGCTTAAAAACAGACATCATCAAGATCTATGGAAGCACCACAGAACCCACTGTGACCTATGAGGATAGAGGTGATCACCAGGGGAGTATCGTATCTAAAAACTGGGCTAATGGCGTGCTGACAATTACGATTGAGCATAACGGCCCGATTGATCTTAGCATCAGTTGCTCCGGCTCGGCGACCAATCGCCTTACCGATTTCACACCTGCCAATCTGATTACGCCTTTCCGGCCACCCGTGTATTTTGGAGCTCATCAATATGAGGCTGAAACCTTCGAATACAAGAACATTGCTCGCATCATCAAGCGAGGTGGTACAGATGGAGACATCCGTAATTACACGGGGCAAGGCTACTTAGAATTTGGAACCGGAGCGGCCACTGCAGTACGAGACCAAATTACAGTTCTTAAAGATGGAACTTACAAATTGGAAACTAGATATACCGTAGAAGGTCAGGATGTTAACACGGTCGATTTGTATGTAAATGGTAATAAGGTCGGTACGCCCACCTTTACGGCTACCTCTTCCCTAAGCAATTGGGGTATTCAAACCCAGCTCATACAATTGGTTAAAGGAACTAATACCATAGCGTTTATGGCCAACGGCAGCGGTATACAGACGCTCTACCTTGACAATATCGTGATCGAAAATACAGACTCCAGTACGGATGGAGTTTCTACTAATCAACCTCCTTTTGCTTTTGCTGGCACAGATCAAACAGCCCGAGATGAGGATGAAGATGGGATTGAGACGGTTCTACTGGAAAGTAGTGGTAGTGTGGATGCAGATGGAATTATTGAATCTTATCTCTGGAGTATTGGAAATACTCAAATTGCGACTGGCGCAAGTCCTGTTGTAGCCCTGCCCGTAGGTAATCATCTCATTACACTTACTGTAATTGATGATGAAGGAGCTATTGACACCGATGAGGTGAACGTTGCCGTATTTGCAAGTGATTTTGAATTTTCGGATATCTGGTTGGAGCCGGAATGTGGGACTGTCGGACAAGACTGGCAAGTAGTTGAATCTGCTGCCGCTTCCAATGCCTTCTATGTGACGGTCAAGCCGGGCACAGAAAGTATCCAGGCACCGCCCGATGCTAGCGAAGGTTTAATCGTAATTCCCTTTTCCGTGAAGGCCAATGATAGCTACACCTTGCATGCCCGCCTAAATTGCCCAAGTTTCGATGACGATTCCTTTTGGATCAAGATGGACAATGGAGAATTCATGCTGTTTAATGGCCTGAAAAATGATGGCTGGGAGTGGATTGAATTGACCGCCTATGATTTGGTAGAAGGCGACCATAGGCTGACCATAGGGTACCGAGAGGATGGTGCTTTGCTGGATAAGCTATACATTTCGAATTCCTCAGATAAACCGATCGGCTCCGGTGGTGAGGCTACGAATTGCGAAATTCCCAACTCCACCGAAGAGCTAGCAAATGGCGAGAACCTGAAGCTCAAGCTTTGGCAAAACCAACCCAATCCCTTCACTACTTCCACTTCGATTGGCTATCAGTTAAAGGAATCGGGATATACCGAATTAAAGATTTTCAACTTACTTGGTCAAGAGATAGAAACCTTGGTAGATCAACATCAATTAGCAGGTGAGTACCAGGTGGTTTGGGAGATTGGTGGACTGCCAACAGGGACTTATCTCTACACCTTGCAACAGGGAGAATCTACCGTAACTAAGAAGATGACTGTACAGTAAAAGCATATATGGCGAACCCCTGCCAGCAAGTAAAAACAACGACAAAATGAAGTTCATAGCAAGGTTTTCTTTCGGATCAAAGCAAAGTATTTTAACCATATGTCTGTGCTTTTCTGCCCTGTTGTTATCTGAGTTACTAAGAGGTCAGGCTGATGTCGTTGATCCTCTAAATCAGATCCATTTGCTCGCCAATGAGGATACTTTCGAGGAGTCATCATTTTTAACTACGCAGAAAGAGAAAGGCCAATTTGCACTTGTCCAGAATAGTGTCCCTAGTGATATCCTCTTGAGTGAAGGTGATTATTCAGGGGTTTTGAAAATGGCTAAATTGTTCCGGCAGGATCTCAACCATGTTTCTGGGGGGAGAAGTCAGTTGCTTATTGGTGAAAAACACCAAGGAGACAAGGTCGTGATCGTAGGTACGCTAGGAAAGAGCAAGCTTATTGATCGATTGGCAAAGGCAGGTAAAATTAAGGTTGATGGTTTGAAGGGTAAATGGGAGCAGTTTTTCATTATTCCAGTAAAAAAACCGATGAGGGGTGTCCAAGAAGCTTTGGTGATTGTAGGTAGTGACAAAAGAGGAACCATTTTTGGGATGTTTGAGCTATCACAGCAAATGGGCGTATCGCCTTGGTACTGGTGGGCTGATGTGCCTGTAAAGGTCCGAAAAAATATATGGGTAAAACCGGGAGCACACAGCAAGGGGGAGCCTAAGGTAAAATACCGTGGCATCTTCATTAATGACGAAGCCCCGGCACTGCGAAACTGGGCTCTGGAGAAATTCGGCGGATTTAATCATCACTTCTACGAGAAAGTTTTCGAGTTGATCCTACGTCATAAAGCCAACTATTTATGGCCAGCGATGTGGAAGCCCAGTGTATTTGCTACTGATGATCCGGATAATTTACGTTTGGCCGACGAGTATGGTATCGTTATTTCTACCACTCATCACGAGCCAATGATGCGCTATCACGAAGAGTGGGGGAGATCAAAGGGAGGAGCCTGGAACTACGAAACCAATAAAGAAAAGTTGCGGGCATTTTGGCGAGAAGGGATTAAGCGAATGGGAAATTATGAAAGTGTGGTAAGCTTAGGCATGCGAGGGGATGGGGACGAAGCAATGAGTGAGGAAACAGCGATCGATCTAATGAAGACGATCATTGCTGATCAAAGAGCCATTATCGCTGATGTCACAGGCAATCCCGCCGCAGAAACACCGCAGGTTTGGGCCTTATACAAAGAAATGCAGGACTATTACGATAAAGGCATGCGTGTAGATGAGGATGTATTGTTGTTATTCTGCGACGACAATTGGGGCAATATTCGCATCCTTCCCAAAAAGGAAGACCGGGAGCACAAAGGAGGATACGGGATTTACTATCATTTTGACTTTGTGGGCGGGCCAGTATCCTATAGATGGATCAATGTCACGCAAATCGAAAGGGTCTGGGAACAGATGAATCTGGCCTATCAATGGGGCGTACAGGACCTCTGGTTGGTCAATGTTGGGGATATCAAACCGATGGAACTACCGATCAGTTTCTTCTTAGATTTTGCTTGGGACGCAGAAGGCATTGAATCGAAAGATCTCCCAGGCTATTATCTAGCATGGGCTCGTCAACAATTTGGGGTTCTTAATGCCCAAAAAATTGCCCAAATCCTAGCACTTACGGCAAAGTATAGTGCACGACGTACTCCTGAGATGCTGAAACCAGATACCTATAGCCTAGAACACTACTGCGAGGCAGATCGGATAATCCAGGAGTATGGTCAGTTGTATAAAGAGGCCAAAGAGATTTACGAAAGATTGCCAAAGAGTGCAAAAGCTGCCTATTATCAATTGATACTTTATCCAATTGAGGTAGCCAAAAACCTGAATGAAATGTATGTGGCAGCTGGCAAGAATAGATTGTACGGTAAGCAACAAAGAGCTTCCACTAATCATTATGCAGATGAGGTCAAAAAAAGGTTCTTCAAGGATGCCGAACTAGCCCAATACTATCATGAAACCTTGGCGGAAGGGAAATGGAATCACATCATGTCTCAAACCCATATTGGCTATACCAGTTGGAGCAATCCACCTGTGAATAAGATGCCTGAAGTATCCTATCTCCAGTTACCCCAAAAAGCAAGACTAGGATACGTGGTGGAGCACGGACTCGGTAGTTCACCAAGAAACCCAGGAGGATTATTCAGCCGAAGTTTTAGCCCCTTTGATCCGATCAATGACCAAGCTTATTACCTAGAGGTATTCAATAGAGGATCAGAAGAATTAAGCTATACCATAACGCCTAAAAACCAATGGATTAAACTGTCCGCCTCAGCAGGAACGATTCAACATGATGAAAAGATTGAGCTCCATATAGACTGGAAACAAGCGCCAAAAGGGCGCCATGAAGGAGAAATTGTAATCGTTGGGGCAGGGCAGGAGTTTGTGGTCAAAGTTCCCATTCGTAATGATCTTCCTCCAGCATCGGGTTTCATCGAAAATAACGGCGTCATATCCATTGAGGCAGCCCATTACACCAAGAAATTTGATATAAAGAAAATTCAATGGATAGAAGTACCTAACTTGGGTCGTACGCATTCCGCCATGACTATTGAACCGGCTAATGCAGAGCGGCAGCTAAATCTTGAAAACACCCCTTATCTTGAATACGAATTTACGCTCTTTAAAGGAGGTAATCTCAACATAGAAACCTACCTCTCACCCACCCTCAATTATCAGAAAAACGAAGGCTTAAAATACGCAATCGCTATTGACGATGAAGCACCTCAAATCATCAACATGCATGAAGGAGATCTTAAGCCAGACTGGGAATACCCGGCCTGGTGGAATAATTCTGTAACCGACCACATTCGAAAGAAGCCGTCTTCACACCAGGGCCTTAAACCCGGCAAACACACACTCAAACTTTGGATGATTGATCCCGGACTGGTCTTTCAGAAATTTGTGATCGACGCCGGCGGCCTTAAGTCAAGTTACTTGGGGCCGCCAGAAAGTAAGTTTCTCAAATAGCTACATAATTCTTCGGAAAGCTTACCTTCCCTTCAAAAATAAGGAAGAGACAATGAAATATCCATCTATCGTTCCAACATTACTCTTTATCCTTATCTTCCCTATCACTGGGAAAGCTCAAGTCCGCCTACCACAACTATTTCAGGACAGCATGATTTTACAGCGTCAAGCCACCATCAAGGTCTGGGGCTGGGCATCGGCTGGAGAGGAAATTGAGCTGGCATTTGCGGATAAAAAGTATAGTGTCACGGCTTCTGCTGAAGGGTGTTGGAAAGTTTCAATCCCGGCCATGGAGGCAGGCGGGCCCTATACCATGGATATCGCTGGTAAGAACCACATTCAAATCAGAGAGATACTTATTGGTGATCTCTGGCTCTGTGCTGGCCAATCCAATATGGTGCATCAACTAAATATCCACGATGTTACTTACGCTAAGGATATCTCTGAGGCCAATTATCCCGCCATTAGACATTATAAAGTGCCCACTCAAACGAGCTTGCAAGGCCCAACAGAGGACCTTAAAGGAGGAGCATGGCAAGCTGCTCTTTCAGATAATGTTCGTCCCTTCTCGGCAGTAGCCTACTTTTTTGCCTTGAAACTGTACGAAAAGTATCAAGTTCCCATCGGGTTGATCAATGCTAGTGTAGGAGGTACGCCAATCGAAGCGTGGATGAGCGAAGCAGGATTTTCCGCTTTCCCCGACTATCAAAAACGCATCAGCCAGAACCGAGACACTGCATATGTAAATAGTCGGCTGAACAGTCGGTCTAATACCTCAGCTTCTACCAGTTCCCAACCCCAGGACAAAGGCTTGAGCGGGCCTGAACCCTGGTATTCACCCTCCTTCAGGCCAAAAAACTGGCGAAGGATGAATATTCCAGGATATTGGGAAGATCAAGGGATAAGGGATCTAGATGGTGTGGTGTGGTATCGCAGAGATATTGACCTACCTCAGTCTATGGCAGGACAAGCAGCTAAGGTATTTCTGGGAAGGATAGTAGACGCTGATCAATTGTATATCAATGGGGAACAGGTGGGTAGAACAACCTTATCAATATCCACAAAGGAGATACAAGGTGCGAGCCGGTTTGCTGAAGGAAGGTAAAAACACCTTCGTAGTTCGAGTTAGGAATAATCGAGGCAAAGGAGGCTTTGTGCCCGATAAGCCTTACTGCATCTTTAGCCCTACAGATACCATCGACCTAAAAGGATACTGGCAATATAAGGTCGGACAAGTATTCATTCCTAGCGGCCGCGCTAACGAATGCTCCACGCCGGATCAACCCCCAAAATGAACCTACTTCACTCTATAACGGTATGCTTGCTCCTTACATCGATCTACCGATCAAAGGGATTTTATGGTATCAAGGAGAAAGTAATGCTGGGCGACCTGCGGAATATGCCGATTTGCTGCCCGCTATGGTTTACGATTGGAGAAAGAAGTTCCAAGATCCTGATCTACCGTTTATCTATGCTCAACTGCCCAATTTTATGGAGGTCGACTATTTGCCCTCGGAAAGTAAATGGGCAGAATTCAGAGCATCACAATTAAAGGGGCTCAAGATACCCCATACGGCCATGACCGTTAATATAGACCTGGGGGAATGGAACGACATTCATCCGGATAACAAGAAGGATGTAGGAGAAAGAATGGCATTAGCCGCCTTGCAGCTTGCCTATGGAGAAGACCTAGTCTATTCTGGCCCTTTGTATAAAGAGCATCGCATCGTAGGAAACCGGATCATAATTTCCTTTTCACAATTGGGTGGAGGACTCACCACCAAAGATGGAGAACCCTTAAGTGAGTTTGCTATAGCCGGGGAGGATGGGCAATTCGTATGGGCCGAAGCCAAGATTGAAGGGGATAAGGTGGTAGTTTGGAGTGAAGAGGTACCTAGCCCAAAATACGTCCGCTATGCCTGGGCAGACAATCCTGATAACCCCAACCTTTGCAATCGGGAAGGCTTACCCGCATCGCCTTTTCAAAACCCAATAGAAATCCCTGAGCAACACCCTAGGCGTATTCACTAGCGTAGGTTCAGTATTTACAGACCAATCATTGAAGAGTAGCCAAAGTAATCGATTCATAATGACAAGATTTATCCAGCGATTGAGTTTAGCCTATTTGCTGTCAGCTCTTTTACCATTGCTAGCCTGGCCCAAAATAGCCCCACCCATTCAAGCTCTCTACCCCATCTGAGGCAACAAGGGAACACTACCCAATTGATAGTACATGACAAACCTTATCTGATTTTAGGTGGGGAACTAGCCAATTCTTCCTTCACCAGTGTAGCGTATATGGAGCCCATCTGGCCAAAGCTAAAAGCCCTACACCTCAACACGGTTTTGGCTCCGGTGTATTGGGAATTGATCGAACCCAAGGAGGGGGTATTTGATTTTGCGCTATTGGACCAACTCATTTTTGAGGCAAAAAGACACGACTTTAAGCTCATCCTATTATGGTTTGCTTCCTGGAAGAACAGTATGTCAAGCCCATGTCCCTAGCTGGGTGAAGACCAACCAGGAGAGATTCCCCAGAGTGAAAGATGATCAGGGAAAAAGTCATGAAATTTTAACCCCTTTCAGCGAAAACAACCTCCAAGCGGATTTGAAAGCCTATCAGGCCTTGATGCGACACATCAAAGAGATTGATGGGGAAGAGCATACCATTATTATGATGCAGCCGGAAAATGAGATTGGTATGCTGCCAGTGGCTAGAGATCATAGCCCTTTAGCCAATCAGCAGTTCTCCGCAGAGGTGCCAGCAGAACTGATAGAATATCTGGTAGAAAACAAGTCCTCCTTGGTTCCAGAATTCTACGAACGATGGGAACAAAACGGATTCAAAACGGCAGGTAATTGGGAAGACATATTTGGCGTGGGAAGTCACACCGATGAGCTTTTTTGGCCTGGTATTACGCCACATTTACCAATAAAATTGTGGAAGCGGGAAAAGCTATTCATCCGCTGCCAATGTTCGTGAATGCAGCACTGATACGACCAGGCAGAAAGCCAGGTACGGGTTATCCTAGTGCCGGACCACTTCCTCATATCATGGATGTATGGAAAGCAGGTGCGCCTAATATTGATTTTCTATCTCCTGATTTCTATTTTCCCAATATTGCTTATTGGTGCGACCTCTACACCCGACAAGGTAATCCTTTGTTTATTCCAGAGCACCGCTTCGACAATACCGTAGCCGCTAAAGCCCTCTTTACCATAGGCCATTATGAGAGCCTAGGTTTTTCGCCTTTTTCCATCGATTCAAAGGAAAAGCCAGAAGAAGAAGACCTTGCCAAAGTGTATACAATGCTTGCCCAACTGACTCCGCTGATCACCGAAAAACACGGTCAAGGTAAGATGGATGGGATTCTGCTAGATAAGGATAAACAAGAAACCAGCCTGACTTTTGGATCTTATGAACTGGTCGTGAAAACATAGTCATACCTTAGGGTGGTCGGCAGCGGCTAAGGATGATACATGGGAACCTGCCGGTGCCATCATTATTCAGACTGATGAAAAAGAATTCTACGTTGCAGGAACCGGAGTTGCGATTACCTTTAAACGTACCGATGCGGAAAAGGTAGTGGGCATCCTAAAGGCAGATGAAGGTTACTTCAAGCAAGGAGAATGGCAGGTTTTACGCCATCTGAATGGAGACCAAAACCCACCAAGGGCGGCACATAAGGATCTTTCAAGGTAACTACGCTATTCAACGATTTGAACTGTACGACTATGAGTAGGCATCCTTCGGTTCTCACTATGAAGCTATAGATTTCAAATAACACAATCGATTGCGTGAATTCACTTAAAAAAAGACAAAGCTCTAGTCGCTCTCCTTTTTTTGTTTCCGATTAGAAGAGGCCCTTGTAATAATGTAAGTATCCAGTGTAGTAGCGTGCTCTGTATCCGAAGCCAACTCTTTCGTTTCGATTTCATTGCCCATGATAGAAAGTGCTTTGCGAACTACTACTTCGCCCATTTCCACCGCAGGATGATAAACTGAGGAAAGAGGAGGATCCACAATCTGGCAGATCGGATCATCATTAAAGCCAATAACAGCTAATTCGCTTGGGATTTTAATCCCATTTTTCTTAGCATATAAAATCGTACTCACCGCAGAGGTGTCGTTAGCACAGAAAATGCCATCTGGCGGATTATCCATACCCAAGACCTGTTCAGCCAAGCGGAACCCCTCTTCTGCATTCAAAGAATGGGCTTGAAAGATGATGGACTCATCAATTGTCAGATTGTTCTTTTTTAGGGCCGCCATGTAACCATATCTCCGATCTTGATAGATACTCTGGTGATTGGCTCCACCAAAGTGGGCGATGCGTTTACAGCCTTGCTCAATCAAATGTTCCGTAGCTTCAAAACCTGCATTAAAGTTGTTAATCTTAACCTTCGTGAAGCTCGTTTCTCCTGGCGTCCGGTCTACAAAGATCACGGGTATCCCATTTTCCACAAAAAGATCAAAATGGTCATAGTCCTTCGTCTCCATAGCCAAGGAAACGATCAAGGCTGAAATTCTACTGGCAAACATAGCTTGTAGACTTTCTTTTTCCAGTTCTGTCTTGTCGTAAGATTGTGAGATAATGACGTGATGTCCGGATTGCCGAGCCTCTTTCTCTATCCCTGAGATTAGAGAAGAGATAAAGGGTCTATTAATCCAAGACACCAACACGCCAATGGTATTGGTGCTGTTGGTCCTTAGGGAAGAGGCCAAGGAATTGGGGCGATACCCGCGCTCTTTAGCCAGCTTCTTGATGGCTTTCTTGGTTTTCGCTCCAATGCTGAAGTGATCTTTTAAAGCCCTAGATACAGTGGAAGGCGAAACATTTAATTCTTCGGCGAGGTCGTAAATAGTTATTCTTTTCTTCTTCTTTTCAATCATTATTTGTTTGATGATATATTGGGCTATTACGCCTTAAACTACGCAATAAATGCCTATTTGTTCAATAATTCTTGATGATTTGCTACTTAGTGATTGGTAAACAATCTGTTAGCACATGTGTGCCGCCCCAAGCCAGCAATTTCTCATGTGAAGTGGAAAACCTGCTTAAATCTGTTTTCTAATCCTGCTCCAATATCCCTGCTCCAGTAGGTCGCTGTTTTGAGTTTAAGGTCAGTTTATTCGGCTGCAAATAAAGGTAACAAATATTACGCAATCGATTGTGTTAATTACTTTTTTCCTTACCTTAGCTGAACAAGGATACACTTGAAATTCTTGGAACAAAACGAACAACCAATGGTAACCAACCGATTTCACTTCCCACTTCTTGGGTTGCTTCTGCTATGGCAAGCCTGTTCAACCACTTCTCCGGAGGCAGCCCAGAAGGAAGTACTTTCACTGAAATCTGCCTTCCAGGATAATTTTCACATTGGAGCAGCTATCAATCGCCCCCAAATTTATCAAGCTGATTCTATGGCCTCTGTCTTAATCTCCAAGGAGTTCAATAGTATTACAGCTGAAAACATGATGAAATGGATGCACATCCATCCAGAAGCAGATGCCTTTCAATTCGACACTGCGGATAAGTTTGTGGCGCTAGGGGAGGAGAACGGCATGTTCATCGTAGGGCATACCCTGGTTTGGCACAGTCAGCTAGCACCATGGGTGGGGGAGATTAAGGATAAAGATATAATGCTCCAACATCTCCAAAATCATATCAGTAAGATTGTAGGGCGCTACAAAGGCCGAGTGCAAGGCTGGGATGTGGTAAATGAAGCCCTGAATGAGGATGGGAGTTTGCGCTCTTCCCTTTTTCTGGAGCTAATTGGCGAGGATTATCTGCTCAAGGCTTTTGAGTGGGCGGCAGCAGCCGATCCAGCGGCTGAACTCTATTATAATGATTATAGCCTCTGCAATCCCGCAAAACGGGAGGGCGCCATCGCATTGGTCAAGAAGTTACAGGCAAATGGTGTGAAGATTGATGGAATAGGCATGCAGGGGCATTGGGGACTCGATTCCCCCTCTTTGCAAGAAATTGAAAAGAGTATTCTTGACTATTCAGCGCTTGGTGTGAAAGTGATGATCACGGAGTTGGATATTAATGTAATCCCCAATCCCTGGGACCTCCAAGGGGCTGATGTCAATCAAAACTTTGAGGGGAGTCCATTCATGAATCCCTATCGCGAAGGGCTCCCCGATTCCGTACAAACGCAGCTGGCGCAGCGATATGAGGACATTTTCAAACTTTTCCTCAAGCATGAAGAAAAGATATCCCGAGTAACCTTTTGGGGCGTCAACGATGGGCAATCCTGGAAAAACGATTGGCCGATCAAGGGGAGAACCAATTATCCGCTTTTATTTGACCGAGCCTTCGAACCCAAAAAAGCTTATCATAGCATTTTGAGTCTTAAACAAGCGCAAGAAGAAATATTGCAGGGGAAATCACCAAATCCGACCTTCTAGTTAATCCGGTTCCTTCACAAAAGAACAGACAAAATGAATACCAACGCACAAAAACTATCCGTCAAAGAAAAGGTGGGCTATGCCTTAGGTGATCTCTCGGCAAATTTGATTTTCCAAACCCTGATGACCTTCCTGGCCTTTTTCTACACGGATGTGTATCAAATTCCAGCCGGGACGGCTGCTACAATTATCTTTTTGGGTGGATTTGTAGGAGCCTTCTTCAACGTGATTATGGGTTTCATCGCTGACCGTACCAAAACCCGCTGGGGCAAATTTCGACCTTGGATCTTGTGGACTTCTGTGCCCTTTGGAGCTATCGCCCTGCTAGCCTTTAGTACACCGGATTTCAGTCTAAACGGGAAGGTTGCTTATGCTTTGATTACCTACTTTCTACTGGTTATCATCTACTCTGCCAATAACCTGCCCTATGCTGCTCTAAGTGGCGTTTTAACCGGGGATATGTCGGAGCGGAATAGTTTATCATCCTATCGCTTTGTGGCCGTGATGGTCGCCCAATTCATTGTTCAAGTTTTATTGTTACCATTGGTATTGATCCTAGGGGAGGGAGATCGAGCGATTGGGTTTAAGTATACCATGGGCATATTTGCTGTAGTAGGAGTGATATTCCTACTGATCACCTTCCTTACGACCAAAGAAAGGATAGTGCCAACGGTTGAACAACAGTCCTCGATCAAGCAGGATTTACTGGACCTTGTAAAAAATAAACCCTGGGTAGTGATGTTGGTTTTGACCATTTTGATCTTTATTACGCTCGCCTTGAAAGGGGGGATGTACGTATACTATTTTGAGAATTATCTGAGTGAACCTCACCTGGCTGCCTTTCTCGAAAATATTGGATTTAACGGCTTTATTGATCGACTGAACACTTTTCTTACTGGCCTCGGATTAACCCAGTTTCAATGGCCAGAAGATGCCCCAACTTCAGCCTTTAGTCTGTTTAATGCAGGGGGAATTATTTTCATGATTGTAGGTATTCTATTTTCCAAGTCACTAGCTGATCGCTTCGGTAAAAGAGATGTATTTGGCTTGGGTTTGTTTTTCTCTACCGTATTTCTATTGGCCTTCTATTTCTATTCCCCGCAGGCGATAGGCATTGTGTTTATTACTCAGATACTCCACGGTTTCTTCTACGGGATCACCATTCCCCTTTTGTGGGCTATGATCGCAGACGTAGCCGATTACTCAGAATGGAAGAATAACCGAAGAGCTACGGCCATTATATTCTCCGCCATGATTTTTGGTTTGAAAATAGGTTTAAGTATTGGAGGCAGTTTGGTCGCGGGACTCTTAGCCGCTTATGGATATGATGCGGCTTTAGCTACGCAATCCTCCAGTGCGGTGCATGGAATTTTACTCTCTGTAAGCATATTTCCAGGCATAGTCTTTTTACTGGGCGTAGCGTCCTTGTTTTTCTATGAGATCAATAAGAAGACGGAAGATCAAATCCAACTAGAACTAGAACAGCGTAGGGCAGGTAAGTAACGTAAATTTTAATCAGAGGACCTTTTTCAACACAACAAAGCATGCCAGAAGAAAAGATTGCTCCAGCGGAATTGAAAGAATTACAAAACAGGGCTATTTCCCAGCCACTAGTCACCCACTTGTATACCGCAGATCCCTCCGCACACGTCTTTGAGGGAAAGATCTACATTTATCCCTCCCACGATATTGACGCTGGGATACCATTTAATGACAATGGCGACCATTTTGGGATGGAGGATTATCATGTGTTCTCGATGGATAGTCCGGATGGTGAAGTGATTGATCATGGAGTCGCATTGCACATCAAAGATGTACCTTGGGCAGAAAGGCAGATGTGGGCACCGGATGCGGCCCACAAGGATGGTAAATATTTCCTTTACTTTCCCGCCAAACGAAAAGATGGGATCTTTCAAATTGGGGTCGCCATTGGTTTAGCTCCAGCTGGACCCTTTGTAGCTGAATCAGAGGCCATCCAAGGAAGTTATTCGATTGATCCAGCAGTTTTTGAAGACGAAGATGGATCCTTTTACATGTACTTTGGAGGGATTTGGGGAGGACAACTGCAAAAATACCGCAATAATGTATACGATGAGATGAATGAGGAACCTGCGCCGGGGCAACCCGCCTTAGGCCCCGTTGTAGCCCTCCTCGACGAGAGCATGACACAGTTTTCTGAAACTCCAAGAGAAATTCTGATTTTGGATGAAGGTGGAAGCCCCCTCTTGGCAGAGGATAATGACCGGCGCTTCTTCGAAGCCTCTTGGGTCCATAAATATCAAGGAAAATATTACTTTTCTTATTCTACCGGGGATACTCATTTTATCTGCTACGCCGTAGGCGATTCTCCCTACGGTCCCTTTACCTATAAAGGAAGAATTCTGAACCCTGTCATTGGTTGGACCAGTCACCATTCCATCTGTGCATTCGAGGGTACATGGTATCTATTCTACCACGACTCCATCCTCTCCCAAGGAGTCACCCACCTTAGATCCGCGAAGATGACTGAAATTAAGTATCGAGAAGATGGGACCATCGAAACCATTGATCCTTATGGCCGTTGAGCTGGTTATTTCTAGACTAAGAAATAGGTAGCTTGATAATACCTTATTTGGAGGCCCATTTAGGAGAACCTTATTCCTACCCTTCTTTATTTTATGCCGCTGGCATCTTTCCACCAGATCACAGATAAAATGGAAACTTGGTCGTAATCTGAAATTTTTAGATATTGATAGCTAAGCCTCGTAGTTACAGCAGTTCTTGAGGTCCTGTGACTAAGATCCTCAAGCATGGCAGAACCCAAAGGACTAGCGGTACATAATAAAGGGTAGAAATGATATGCATGAAAATTTGATAAGTTATATCAATAGCCACTTGGAAGAAGATCTGGACCAGGAATCTGTTGTAAAGGTCAGACAAGCATTTAGGCTAAAAAGAATTCGTAAACATCAATTTTTCCTTCAAGAAGGAGAAGTCTGTAAAAAGGCCGGTTTCATTATAAAGGGAGCCATGAAGCAATACACAGTTGATGAATCCGGTAAAGAAAGCATAATTGGCTTGTTCATCGAAAATTGGTGGGTTGGAGATCGAGAAAGCATGTCAATGAATACCCCCTCTCCCTATTTTATTGATGCCTTGGAACCTACTGAGGTGCTTATGGTTTCTAAGGAGGAAATAGACAAAAACCTAAGCCAGCTACCTTTTATGAAGGAACTTAGTCGTGTATTGACAGAACGTCAGGCATATCATCTGATGAGGAGAGTCCATGCGGCCAATACTTTCTCTGCCGAAAAACGATTAAAAGACTTAGAAAGTAGTTATCCTGTTTTTTTTCAACGCTTTCCTCAGCACATCATAGCATCTTACCTGGGTATGACTAAAGAAACGCTTAGTCGAATACGCAGTAGTTCCAAACGGAACAAATTATAGCCAAATTCATGCAGGAAACTCAAAACGTTGATCTAGATCAACATTGTTTTTTAACCTAGCTCAATGGTTTGGGATGAGGTCATGTCTAATTTTGTATCAACTTTTTTACTAAAAAAACTTTACAAAATGACGACTTCAAAAAATTCAAAAGCATGGAACATCGGATTGTGGGTAGCCCAAGTTCTGATGGCTGGTCTGTTCGGAATGGCGGGAATCACAAAATTAGCTACCCCTATCGCAGAATTGGTAGAAATGCTCCCCTGGGTAGCAGAAGCTCCTGAAATGCTCGTTCGTTTCATCGGATTATCAGAATTATTGGGTGCTTTCGGATTAATACTACCGGCCGCTTTACGGATCCAGCCGAAACTCACCAATTTCGCCGCCATTGGCTTAGCAGCTGTAATGGTTTTAGCAACGGCCTTTCACGCTTATCGAGGAGAGCTAGAAGTTATTCCCGTAAATCTTATCCTACTAGGTATCTTGCTATTGATTAACTGGGGAAGAACGAAAAAACAACCTATCCTCGCCAAAGGATAAAACCTGTAATCTAAGTATGAATAGAAAGGGTTTCATTAAATCATTGTTAGCCTTTACCGCGATGTCATCATTAAGTAGTTTTAAGCATTACACCGACTCCCTTCCTGTCCAGGGGAAAAAGATGCCCGTATTGTTTACTTCTCATGGTAATCCTTTGGATATTGTGAAATCGAAAGAAGAGAGGGCTTTCTGGCATACCTTGTATGAATTGGGGAAAAAGTTGCAGCATCAATTTGAAATAAACGCGGCTCTAGTCGTTTCAGCGCATTGGTGTACCAATCATAAAACCAAAGTGAATATATCTGCTACTCAAAAACAGATTTATGACTACTATGGATTTCCCAAAGAGTACTATGTAGTAAAGTATGCTGCGCAAGGGGCACCGGAATTGGCAAAAGAAGTCGCGAAGATTGTTCCGGAGGCAGATGCAACTACTGAATGGGGCCTAGACCACGGAGCCTGGCCGATGCTTATGCACCTTTTTCCGAAAGGGGATGTACCGGTATTTCAAATGAGTATAAATTACAATGCTCCTTCGAGTTATCATTATGAACTGGGAAAGCAGTTGAAAAACTTACGCGAAAAAGGGGTGCTGATCATCGGTAGTGGTTCTATGGTCCATAATCTAAGATTAGCTATGCAGAAATTCAGGCAAAACGATATGTCCCTTTTCGGCTGGGAAGAAGAGTATGACTTTTGGCTGAAGAAACAGATTGAAGCCAGGAATTTTAAAAACCTGATCAATTACACGACCAGTCACAAATATGGGAAGTTGGCCTCTCCTACGCCTGACCATTATGTTCCTGTTTTATATAGTCTAGGTTTGGTAGAGCATGGAGATGAAATATCATTCTTTTATGGAGATGATTCCCTTTCGCTTCCTGCTTTTAGTGAACGAAGTTTTCTAATTTCTAATCACTAACAAGCGAATAATCAGATTTTCCTGTTCCTTACTACGGCTCAACTGTTACAATCACCCGTTTATATCGGCTAAGTGCCGGTGCCCCTTTGTCTGTCACTTTTAAGATGAAGTGTAGGGTCTCTTTTTGCTCAACTTCCGGGGCAGTCACATAAACTCGATGCACGTTTTCTGCCCCCAGTTTGATCGGTTCTTGGTAGGATCCTGCCTCTGGATAATGAAACCAAAGGAAGCTTAAATTGTCTCCATCCGGATCTACGGAGTCAAAAGCATTTAGCAGAAAACCTTTGCCCGACTCTACGGTAAACTCCTCGGGATGGGATAAAATAGGCACTGGTGGATGATTAGCCTGCGCATAGGATTGTAAGCACCAATCCATACGTGCCGCAAAATCGTTTTGAAAATCATTTCGCCAGCGCCATAAGGTCTCTTTGTAGCCCGTGAATGTAGTGGTGTCTCTTCCCACTGTCCGACCATATGCTTTGGGAATATAAGGCGTATACCGATCAATGGCATTGGTCCAAATATCCCGAGTTTCCGGTGCGAGCGTAACGATGGATCCCCCTTTCTTCATCTTGGAAAAATCCGGCTTGTAGAGCTCATATCTACCGCCCCATGCCCCCCATTCTGGGTGTTCGGCCTCATTCAAGCCATTGGGAATTAAGGATAGAAAGGCCGGTGTGTCCCCTTCCATCCCCCAGGCTACATCCGGGTATTGAGATCCGAGCGGACCATGCCCTTGTTGAATGTTTTCAGCCAGCCAGCCGTTGGAAATCTCACTATTATCCTTTCCTTTAACAACAGTGTTCACCCCCGTCCAAGTGGCACTTCCGTAGTGATCCCCCGGCGTCACAATGTAGAATAGTTCTGGAAAGTTATTTCGAATCCAGATTCCGCTATCATCCTGGTCAGATATAGTATATACCCTCAATTTCGATATCAGCTGTGTAGCCTCCAATTTTGATTTTGTTCTCCGAATTTTATCTAGCGCCTGCGCCAAGGTATTCACCCCTCCCCAAACGGAAATCCACAAAGGCCGCTCATCTTCTTTTTCCAGTTCTTGAATGATCCACTCCGAACCTTCTGTATCCTGATCCTCACCCACACCCAGCATCCCATATTTAGGAACGCCAGCTTTGACTAATTCCAAGAGTGCATCAGCATCCGGATAACCTTTTTCGTGTAGTAGTAAATTAGGTTGAACCTCGCCATAGGCACGAATCACTTTTCGGATGGATTCTGGATTGATTTGAGATTGTAGCCAACAGGAAGTAGTAGCTACGATTCCCCTGATTTCTATCTGGTTGGCATACAGTAATAGGCGTACCAAGGATTGCGTGTCATCAGGATCCGCTTCGATATCAGTGAGTATAATAACCCGATGCTGTTGCGGAACAACCTGGCCAGAAAGGGGAATATGCAGTAGTAGGCTAGAGACGATTAGGAAAGCCCAGCGGTTCTTCATGATCCGTACAGTTTAAAGCGTTTGAGAATCGTTTTGTTTGCTATCATCGACTAAATCACAAAATTTCGTAACACAAATGTATTAAAAGAAAAATAAACGAAGCAAAAAGAAAATAAACAAAAATTACTAGCTTTGCTCATAAGTTAATCTTACTGTCAATGCTAGCTACTCAGCGAAAGGAAAAAATACTGGCACTCTTGAAGGAGGATGGATCGGCAAAAGTGGCTGCCCTGGCGAAGCTTTTCAAAGTAACAGAAGTAACGATTCGGCAAGATCTCGAGAAGCTGGAAAAGGAGGGATTGATCGTCAGAGAACATGGAGGAGCTCATCTTAAGAATGTGGAGGATCAGGTCCGGAACTTCTCGCTCATTCAGCGGGAGCATTTGCTGGAAAAGGAGATGATTGCGCAAAAATGTCTAGAGTTGATTCAACCCGGAGACACCATTATCCTGGATTCGGGATCCACCACGACTGAAATTGCGAAGAAGATTAAGCATATCAATGGTCTAGTAGTGATCACTAATGCTTTGAATATTGCGCTGATGCTCGGTGCAAATCCACATATTGAGGTGGTCATGACCGGAGGTGAATTTAAGCCCCCAACACTTTCCTTGACGGGGCAGAAAGCAGCAGACTTTTTTGAGGGATTGTATGTGCAAAAGCTTTTTCTAGCCACTGCTGGTATTTCTTTGAAGTATGGTCTTACCTACCCCAGTATAAGTGACCTGGTAGTCAAGAAGGCCATGATTGATGCTGCGGAAATCACCTATCTGGTAGCAGATTCCTCCAAGATAGGGCAGAGTGCCTTCGCGAGCTTAGGGGCGTTATCGCTGATCGATTACATCATTACGGATGATGGAATAGAAGAAAAGCATACATCCGTTTTTAAAGAACATGAAATCGAATTGATCATAGCCGAAAAGGATAAGTAGGCCATTTACCCAGTGAAATTAGCATTACGGCTTTAATTGGAGATTCGCATGCTGCCGCCTTTGGAGAGGGCTGCTTTGAGTCCGGTGTAGCCAAAGCCACTTTGGGTACGGGTTGTTCTATTCTAATGAATATTGGCGATACACCTACTGCCTCAGAAAATGGCATGATCACTACCATATGTTGGAGTACCGCCGAGCGCACGGATTATGCGCTAGAAGGGGTCATCGTCTCTGCTGGCGCTACCATCGAATGGTTAAGAAAGCAATTGGGGCTTTTTGAATCTACCACTGAGCTGGAAGCCATTTGTCGCTCGGTGGAAGACAATGGAGGGGTTTACCTTATTCCAGCCTTTAGCGGGCTAGGATCTCCACATTGGGATATGACCAGACGGGCCAGCCTAGAAGGGATGACTTTTGCTACAACGAAGGACCATGTAATCAGAGCGGCGGTAGAGTCTATTCCCTACCAAATCAAAGATGTGATTGTGGCAATGGAAGCAGGTTCGGGGACATCCCTTAGTGCACTCAAAATCGATGGAGGCATCACCAAAAATACCTTCGTCATTGAATTTTTAGCAGATCTGCTAGAGCGAGAAGTTACGCAGATTGAGATAGCGGATGTATCGGCTTTGGGTGCTGCTTATTTAGCAGGATTACAGATTGAGATGTATGAGAGCATAGAAGCACTCAAGTCTTTACAGCAAGCAGTAAGTGTTGTTCAACCTGGCCTCAAGGCACAACAAAAACAAGCGTACTATCAAGCCTGGCAAGGGTGGATTACACCGCCCAAACCCTCATAGATTAGCTTCAACTTAAAGGACAAAACGAAAATACCAACACATGAAATTCCACCTACTCTACCTATCTAGCCTCGTACTGCTGTTCAGCTGCTCTCCATCTGAGCCTACACCACTATCAACCGACGCCCTGAGCTTGCAGGAGGCCTACAAAGACGCCTTTTTAGTGGGATGCGCACTAAATGAGGATATTGTTTCTGGAAAAGATGCAGCCTCCCAAGCAATCATTATCGGTCAATTCAACACCATCACTCCGGAAAATGTCATGAAGGCGGGTCCTATAAACCCTGAGCCGGGCGTTTTCAATTTTGAGCCAGCCGACGCGCTCGTACAATTTGGAGAGCAGCAAGATCTATTCATTGTAGGACATACCCTGGTTTGGCATAACCAAACCCCCACCTGGTTTTTCCAGAACGATCAAGGGCAAACCAAAAGCCCTGAGGAACTGGCAGAACGCATGCGCGCACATATCGAAACCATAGCCGGACGATACGCCGGCAGGGTGCACGCCTGGGATGTCGTCAATGAGGTGATTGACAATGACGGTTCCTACCGGCCCACCACCTGGGTCAAGGGAATCGGAAGTGGAGATGAATTGGTAAAATTGGCTTTTAAATATGCTAACGAATACGCGCCTAACACGGACTTGTATTACAATGATTTCAATGCTTGGCGGCCAGCGAAAAGAGATGGAATAATGCGTCTAGTCCGGATGCTGCAAGCGGAAGGAATTCGCATTGACGGCGTGGGTATACAGGGGCACTGGGGCCTTAACTATCCCAAGAATGAATACATTGAAGCAGCGATTGATTCATTTGCTTCGCTAGGGGTAAAGGTGATGATTACAGAATTAGATGTCGATGTTTTGCCACTTACCAAAGAAGGTCAAGTGATTGGGAGCGTGATGAGCGACAAACAATTCCAACTGGAGGAATTCAAGGCCTTTTTTGATCCTTTTGCAGCGGGTCTTCCTCGCTCTCAACAGCAAGCATTAGCAAATCGCTATGCGGAGCTATTCCGCATTTTTTACCAGAAGCGAGATAAAATTGACCGGGTGACGCTATGGGGCTTGCACGATGGGATGTCCTGGAAAAATGGCTATCCCATACCTGGCAGAACAAATTATCCGCTTCTATATGATCGAGATAGAAAAGGCAAACTTGCCTTGGAGGCTGTACTAGCGGTGCCGCAGCGTTTTGAGAACTAAGCAATTGCTTCCAGCCTAAAAGCGTGGTTGAATGATGCAAAAAAATGAGTCCCTAATGATAAATATTTAGACAAGTTCATTTTATGATTCCGCTCGACTGACTGCGAAAACCTATTTGTTAAACTAACTTTTTTAAGTATGAGGAAACAATTATCCTAGAAGATATGACGGGCATTTTTCAACCTATGCTACGTTGCAAAAATCCTTGGTTAGCTATGGCTATCCGCGGTTTTTGCGCCTTGCCTAGATTGAAAACTCCCTTAGTCAGATACTTTAGCCTAATTATATCCTCATACTTATCAAAAAAACCTGCTATGCGATTGCTTCTTCCGTTCCTTTTTGCCATCGGACTTACGCTGGGCTTTGAAGTCGAAGCCCCCCCTAAACTTACCATACACCTAATTGGTGATTCCACTATGGCAGATAAACCCGGAACACCTGATGAGAACCCGGAGCGGGGTTGGGGACAATTGTTGCACACCTTCTTTACGGACGAAGTAGCCGTGCGGAATTACGCAGTCAATGGGCGAAGCTCTAAGAGTTTTATCGATGAAGGGCGTTGGTATGAAGTCATGAACCAGTTACAGCCGGGCGATTACGTTTTTATACAGTTTGGGCACAACGACCAGAAGCATGCTGATCCAAAACGATATACTAATCCATGGACCAGCTATCGGCGAAATTTGGAACGATTCATCCAGGATAGCCGTTCGAAAGGAGCCATCCCAGTGGTCCTATCTTCGATTGTGCGAAGAAATTTCAACGATTCGGGAACACTCATTGATACCCATGGGGTATATCCCTTTGTAGCTCGTGAAGCTGCCGAACACCAAGAAGCCACCTTTATTGACATGCAATGGATGACCGAAGAACTCGTCCTAGAATTGGGTGTGGAAAAATCTAAAGAGATCTACCTCTGGGTCCCTCCTGGTAAGTATGCCAAATTTCCGGAGGGAAAGGAAGATAATACACATCTAACGCTTCATGGAGCTACCACCTACGCAGGGCTGGTAGCCGCTGTCATCAAAGAAAAACCATTACTCCCTTTAGCCCACTTTCTCAAATAGCGCAACTATGATTAGAGGTATATTCATGTTGTTAATCCTGATGATCACTGAATGGAGCTTGGCGCAGTCGAGCTATTATCCACGAGATACTACCTATACCATTCAATCTGCCTACCAGCAAATCCGAAAGCAACATCCAAAAGTGAAACCCGTTTTTGCTGAGCTTCCAGCAGGGCTGAAAGCGCACGAAAATCTGGTCTATGGGAAACTGGCCAATGGCCGTGAATTGCATATTGATGTTTTTCAGCCCTTGCGAAAAACAAAACTAGTCCCTGCGGTTCTCATCATTCATGGGGGAGGGTGGATCTCAGGATCTAAAGAGAATATGATCCCTATGGCTCACGCCCTTGCCGGGAAGGGATACGTGACGGCCACCGTAGAGTATAGGCTAGGTAGAGAAGCCCCTTATCCGGCTGGTGTACATGATTTAAAAGCCGCCATTCGCTGGCTAAGAGCGCATGCGCAGGAATTTGGCATAGATCCCGATAAGATAGCTGCCTATGGTTGTTCAGCAGGAGCGCATCTGGCCAGTCTCCTTGGAACAACTAATGAACTGGATCTCTACGACCAACATCCTTGGAACAGTGGTTATTCATCATCTGTGCAGGCTATCTTAAATATTGACGGCATAGTATCATTTATTCACCCGGAAGCAGAGCCTGAATGGACTGGCCGTTCAGCCAATACTTGGTTGGGTAGCTATACGGAGACCTTTGAACGTTGGAAAGAGGCTTCCCCCTTGGAATACGTAGGGGAAAATACGCCACCAACACTGTTTATCAACAGCTCTTTTCCTCGTTTTCACGCTGGGCGAGAGGATATGCTTACGCTCCTTGATCAGCACAACACCTACTATAAGGTACACACCTTAGCTGGTTCTCCGCACTCTTTCTGGTTGCTTGATCCTTGGTTTCGACCAACACTGAAGCGTTCGGTTCGGTTTTTGCGTAAGGTTTTCTAGGTTCATTCACTACGTTTTTCCCATTCACCCCCAAAATCCGCTATTTGACCAATCTCTTGGGTCCAATCTCTCCTTTTTGGTTAACTTTCAGCCAGACTAAATTACTCGATGCATGGGAACCTTTCGAAGGCCCCTTTATACCATTCTTCTGCATGTCTTTGTGTGGGTGGCAGTACTCTTTTTGCCCAGCATACTATCCTTTAGAAGTGCTGTGCAATTTGATCGTTTGCTTTCCAGTCCCAATGATCTTAAGAACCTGATATCTTGGTTGCTCTTTATCGGGTTTGTCTATGGAAATCATCTTCAGCTCGTACCCAAATTCTATCTCAAGGAAGAAAGAGTCAAATATTTTCTTTTGGTCCTGCTAGGGCTGGCTGGGATCTTGTGGCTACCAGATGTAATCGGATTGGCCTGGGATGCAGGACCTCCAAAAGGACCTCCACACATGAGTCCTAGGCCAGGGGATCTCCCCGCAAAGCCTGCAGCTATTAGTGAGGTGAGCCATATTGTCCTGCTATTTGCCGTAAGTGTGTTGGGATCTATTTCCTACCATACACAGTTGCGCCTCCGTGACATAGAGCAAGTGAAATTGCGCGCCGAACTCAATCAACTCAAATCTCAAATTCACCCGCATTTTCTGTTCAATACCCTTAACAGCATCTATGCTTTGGCCGTCAGGAAGAACGACCAGACGGCTGAGGTGGTCGTTCAGCTTTCTGAATTTTTGCGTTATGTTATCCGTGATGCCGAGAATGAAGCGGTACCCTTGGAGAAAGAGCTGGATTACATTCAGAACTATTTAGATCTACAAAAATCACGCTTGCGAGATAGCGTCAATTTACACTACGAATTAGAAGGAAGTCCGGAAGGGCTCACCATTGTTCCGCTCATTCTATTTAGTTTTGTCGAAAATACCTTCAAGCACGGGGTCAATCCGGATGAACCTTCCAAAATAGAACTGAGCATACTCATTGAAGAGAATCGTATACAGCTCAAGACCTACAATTACAAAGTCAACCGAACAGATGCCCACTCCTCCGGTGGAATTGGTGTGGAAAATGCCCGCAAGCGACTGGCCCTCCTATATCCGGAGCGGCACCAACTTGTCATTGAAGATGGAGAAAAGGATTATGAAGTAGACCTGAGGATTCAATTGTAAACTATGCAGACCTTAACCGCTATAGCCCTAGACGATGAACGCCCGGCACTTGAAATCATAGAGACTTTTGCTGAGCGCGTAGACCAGCTAGACTTGAAAGCTACTTTTACCAAGACCGGAGATGCCCTACAATTTCTGCGGGACAATCCGGTAGATCTGATCTTTCTAGATATCAGAATGCCTGCCATGACTGGTATTGAATTTACCCGGCAACTGCCTCCAGATACCTTGGTCATTTTCACGACTTCTTTTCGAGAATATGCAGTGGAAAGCTATGAGTTGAACGCCATTGACTACTTATTGAAGCCCTTCACCTTTAAGCGGTTCAAGCAGGCTATAGAAAAGGCCCTGGATTGGTATCGGGCAAAACTTGGTACGCTAGAGTCTCCTCCTTTGTTGCTAAAAGTCAATTATGGCACCACTAGGGTTTGGCCCAAGGACATTTTCCTCATACAAGGGATGGACAATTACGCCAAGCTATATCTAAAAGATCAGCAAAGCCTATTGGTGCGCATTACCTTGAAAGAACTACAAGAAATGCTCCCGACTGATCACTTTTGCCGCGTACATCGTTCCTATATTGTTGCTTTGGGCGCTATTGAATTTGTCCGAAACAGAGTCATCCGTATCCAAGGCCAGGAGATCCCCATCAGTAATAGCTATTTCCCCTCTTTCGAACTGGCTTTCAAGCAGCAAAAGGGTAACAAATAGCCTACTTTCCTGCATTCACCCCAGCAATTCCAGCTTTCACCACAAAGGCTCGGCAGGCTCTTCCAGATTGGCTGTAGCTTGTTCCTGTATTTTGACCAAAAAACAACATGAACATGCAAAGAAAACAGTTTATCAAGCAAAGCTTAAAGGGATTAGGGACCATCATTGCCTTACCTGCAGTGGTTGCAGGCTGTAGTAAGGAGGAGGATTTAACTACGCCAGGAGGAGGAGGAACGGGTGATTGTGCACTTTCTCCTAGTGAAACCGCAGGTCCATTCCCGATTAAGACACCAGCAGATTTAGTGAGGGCGAATATCGTCTCTGATCGAGAGGGAATAGCTCTCTTGGTAACCCTTACCATTCAAAGTAAGGATGATGATTGTGCTCCGATGGCAGGGGTGCTGGTGGATATTTGGCATTGCGACAGCGACGGTAACTATTCTGAATACGGCGGGACTCAAATGCAGTCCACTAACTATTCCAATGTACACTTTTTGAGGGGTAGGCAAACCACTGATGCCAATGGGCAGGTCTCCTTCATCACCATCTATCCCGGGTGGTACCCAAGTAGAGCCCCCCACATTCATGTAGAGGTGTTGGACTCAAATGAAAACTCATTGTTAGTATCTCAAATTGCCTTCCCCGAGGACATCTCCAAAACGGTCTATGCTACCTCGGCCTATCACGGAGACTTTGATACTTCAAATGCAAGCGACAATGTTTTCTCAGATAGCCTGGAAGGTAATATGGGAAATACTACGGGTAACACCAATGATGGCTATACGCTCACACACACGATAGTCGTATAGCTGCTCCCATTCCTCGCGACACTTTGCTACATGATAATTTGACTAATGAATGTTCCCTTAACGCGTAAGCATACCCCGCTTAGGACAATCGATATTCCTGGATTTCAACCTCATCAAGGGCAGCAGCACCAGATTCAATAGAATTTGTGCCATATAGCTTCGCACTGCTTATTTAGCGAAAGTCTTGGTGGTATTCGCAGCAGTTAGGCTATAGGATGAGGCTTGAAATTTCAGGAGTATTTTTTATCACCGTATTAATTTCAAAATTGAGATGATGAAAAGAAAAGACTTTCTGAAAGGAGCTGGATTGGCCAGCCTGGGATTGGTATTACCGAAATCAAAAGCCAAGGCCGAACGCAAACTGCCACTGAAAGTGACTAATGATTGCGTATTAATTCCTTCTGAAACGGCTGGTCCTTTTCCTTTGGATTTAACGGAGAATGAAACCTTTTTTCGTCAGGATATCACGGAAGGTCAAGCCGGTGTACCCTTGCAGGTACGACTTAAAGTGTTAGGGCTTGAAAATTGCGGACCAATGCAAAATGTCCGGGTTAATGTCTGGCATTGTACCAACGAAGGGGTGTATTCTGGTTATAATACGAACAATAATCCTGGAGATGCCGATGCCACCCATCTACGGGGATATCAGTTTACTGATGCGAATGGGGAGGTGGAATTCACCACCATTTTTCCGGGCTGGTACAACGGTAGGATTTGCCATATCCATTTCCAAGTATACGTCAGCTCTTCTTATGCTGCTGTTTCACAGCTAACTTTCCCTGTAGACACGAAGAATGCGATCTACACTAGCAACGCTACCCTTTACCCTGACGGTACCGATCCGATGTCTTTAGCCAATGACATGGTTTTTTCGGATGGTTATGATCAGCAAATGGCTACTTTAGAAGAAAACGCAGGAACAGGTGGATACAGTTCTTTCCTGGAAATCACTGTGCAAGGAAGTGGGGTTACGGGATTGGGGTATATAGAACAAGAAACTAGGAAGGTATTCGAACTGGGCCAGAATTTCCCTAATCCCTATCTCGACAAGACGACTATTCCAATCGATTTGAAGCAGGCTGCTAAGGTAATTGTGGAACTATGGGATTTGAGTGGTCGTAAAGTGGCTATACTCCTTGATGAAAGGAGAGGAATAGGCCTTCATCAAATTGAGCTAATGCCGAGTCAACTTGGCTTAGCTGTCGGAAATTACGTGTATCAAGTTGTAGCTACTACTGAGGAGGGAACCTATAGATGGCCAAAGATGATGACAGCTCTTCGGTAGGAAGCTGTAAGTTCAGGATTCTCTCGGAAAACTAAGGGTGAAGGAAGTCCCTTTTTGAGGCTCACTTTCTAATTCAATCGTGGCGTTTAGTTTGTCAAGGAGTAATTTTACGAGTGCTAGGCCAACACCAGATCCCTGGTAGTTCGTTTGATTATGCAGCCTTTTAAACATTTCGAAGATGGTCTTCTGATATTGGTCAGGGATGCCAATGCCATTGTCCGATACTGAAATTCGAACATCCTTCTCCTCGATTTGACTGGATAGGCTTACACGTGGTTTTTCGGACTCATTGTATTTCAAACCATTATCGATTAGGTTTCGGAAAATGGTGTAAACGGCAGATGGGTGAGAAATGATCTTTGGTAAACCGGCATGCACTATTTCTCCTTGCTCGTATTTGCCTTCGCTACTCATTTCCTCTTTAATAGCCTGGATCACGGCATCCAGGTCGACCGTCTCCTTCGGTAGCTCCTTGCTTTTGGAAAACGAAATGTAGTGCGTGAAATCTTCGATGAGGGTGTAAAGACGCTTGGCACTTTTCTGGATCACTTGGAATTCCGGGCTGAGTTCTTCGCGTTCCTCCTTCGGTAGCTTACGCTGTATGAGGCCTGCAAAAGTCCCGATATTTCTGATGGGTTCTTTAATATCGTGAGAGGCAATGTAGGTTAAAGTTCTGAGTTCGTAATTGGATTGTTGTAAATCCAGATTAGTCCGCCGCAATTCAGCAGTTCGTTTGTCGACTAGGTGTTCTAGCTCTGCATTGTGCTTTTTCTTTTCCAGGTTAGAGCGGTGGGAAGTGATCGCCCAGGCAATGGCAAAGCCCAGGCCAAGGATGAGGCCGATCGCAGCATAACCCTGAAATTGCAGCAACTTTTCTGCCTTCTCTTGATCAGCTCGCAATCTTTTATTTTCGATTTTCTGTTCGCGGATCGCAAATTCATTGTACAATCTACCGAGGGACGCTTCCTGTTCTTTATTGAGCCGTTGTTGGGCATAAAAGGAAAAAGAATCTTTGGCGTTAATTGATTTTTTGGCATTTCCTTGCAGGGCATAACATTCGCATAGATTTTCATATACCTGCTCCTTCATCTTAGCAGATAGGGAAGTGCTATACACCCTTAAAATGTCATCTCCTTCAGCAATACATGCCTGATAATTCCGTACGGCCAACTGCAATGCCTGTGTATGAATAGCAGTCGTTATGGTAGCAGAAATATCCTTAACCAAACTATTCAATTCGATAGCTTGCAAGTTGAAGTTTTCTGCAATGGCATATTCTTCTTTGCGCAAATAACTTTCACATAGATTATTATAGGCCACGACAACCTTTTGAGGGATTTCACCAGCATAGGCCATTTCGGCGGCTTTACTGGCATACAGAATGGTACTGTCCATTTGTCCTTCATCCAGAAAGATACTAGACAGACCAAGGAGTAAGGTGGAATGGATTCTTTTGTAATTGAGCCCATCAGACATCTTATTGCTAGCCGCAATGCCTTTCCTGTAAACTTCTTTGGCCCTCGCATTATCCCTTTGTTCTGTGTAGAATATTCTTCCTAGCGAACCATACAAAAAGCTGAGGTTATGAAAATCTCCTTTCTCCTGCGCAATAGCAATGGCCTCCTGAAAGATCTGGATCCCTTTTTCCGGCTCCTGATTTTTGGCCAAGAAATAGCCGTACGGGGGAGCAATAGCCAGAAAGAAGGTCTTGTCCTCTTCTGCTTGAAAAAGTTGGTAAGCCTCTTCGTAATAAAATCGAGCGCTATCTTTGTTAGGTTCTGTCCGATAGATATCCGCAATCACATTATAGGCAAAAGCCTGCCTTCTTCTGTTGACCGGTTTTTGCTTATGCATGGCGATAGCTTTCCATAGATAAAACTTGGAGCTATCCATATTGACGTAGCGGTAGCGCTGTCCCACTAGGGTGAGTCCTTCCAGTCTTAAGCTGTCATTCTCTCCAGTTTGATAAAGGTTTTGGAAACTATCTATAGCATGTAAAAGCTGGGCATTAGATTGGCCTCCTGCTAAGGCTGGGGGCAATAAAAGCAGGGCAAAGGCCAGAAGGGCCTTTGTAAGGGGTAAAAAGGAAAAGTTTACCGGCATTTAGTCATGTTTAGGACCGGAGGTTTTTGGAGGTACCGCTGTTGTAACAATAACTCAAAACGTCTAGTAGAACAATTTACAGATTTTTACCATAGGTTCCAACGAATTTCGAAAGCTTTGGTTTCGGCTTTGAAGAGGACTTCAATCATTTGTCAAGCCATTTACATGCCAATTGGCTTTATAGATGATTCCAGCCCTTTTCTTCCGTTCAAATAATCCCCGTACCTGAGTCTTAGCTAAGCTATTCCTCAAAGTGTTAAGAATATACGCAATCGATTGCATTCCGCAAAGATTTTATATATTTGAGTCCCTACCAGAGCCTACAAAACAACAACGATCAACCAAACTTTACAACAACATGCGCCATTTGCTTTCCCCATACCATACCTGGTATTTACTGCTCTTGTGTCTTGCTACACGTGGACAAAGTCAATCCATTGAAGATGGTTATAGATTGTGGTTACGCTATGACCCAATAGAATCGCTTCCGATCCGAGCTTCGTACGAAAATGCACTGCAGTCCGCGACGATTGAAGGAGAAGGGGCTATGCTTGAGAACGCCAGAGCAGAACTACAAATGGGGCTCAGTGGCTTATTAGCTAAGGAGATAGATGTAGTGGAGGAAAGCCGGGGGAAAGGCGGTTTCCATGGAGGGATCATTGGAAAATCTACAGCCATAGATCAAACCTTGACCGAAGCGGAAAAGGGATCGATAAACAGTGAGGGATATCTAATACTAAGCCGTGGCGCCAAAGGGCAGGAACATATATTCCTGGCGGCAAAGGATGAGCAAGGCATTTTATACGGAGTTTTTCATTTTCTCCGGCTGCTACAAGTAGGGGCTCCTCTTCGAGCATTGTCCATTTTGGAAAACCCTGGTACACAGGTGCGCATCCTGAATCATTGGGATAACCTGGACCGAACGGTAGAAAGGGGATATGCTGGATTTTCCATTTGGAATTGGCATGAACTACCCGAATACATTGATCCACGATATAAAGACTATGCCCGGGCAAATGCATCCCTCGGCATTAATGGTGCCGTAGTGACCAATGTGAATGCGAACTCCCTGGTGTTTCGCCAAGATTACATAGAAAAGGCTGCCGCTTTGGCCGACGTCTTTCGGGCGTATGGCATGAAACTATATTTGACGGCCCGATTTAGTTCTCCCATAGAGCTAGGGAAGTTACCCACCGCAGATCCATTGGATTCTCAGGTGCAAGAGTGGTGGAAAGACAAAGTCAAAGAGATCTATGCCGCCATCCCTGATTTTGGTGGCTTCTTAGTAAAGGCCAATTCGGAGGGGCAACCAGGACCTCAGCAATATCAAAGAAACCATGCCGATGGAGCCAATATGTTGGCAGATGCCTTAGCGCCTTATGGAGGTATAGTGATGTGGAGAGCATTTGTCTACAGTGCCGAAGAACCGGAAGATCGTGCAAAGCAAGCCTATAATGAGTTTGCCCCCTTGGATGGCAAATTCCGGAAGAATGTACTCATTCAGGTCAAAAATGGACCGATTGATTTCCAACCTCGGGAGCCTATCCACCCGCTCTTTGGGGCCATGCCCAAGACGCCTTTGATGATGGAGTTCCAGATCACCAAGGAGTACCTGGGGCAAGGCACACATTTGGTGGGTTTGTCCAAGATGTACGAGGAAGTTTTGCAGACAGATACCTATGTCAAAGGGCCGGGCTCCACGGTGGCTAAGGTGGTCGATGGCAGTCTGGATGGACATGAGCTGTCGGGGATGGCTGGCGTGGCCAATATCGGTACAGCTCGAAATTGGACGGGCAATCTCTTTGGGCAAGCCGATTGGTATGCCTTTGGACGCCTGGCCTGGAATCCAAATCTCAAATCTGATGAAATATTCAGAGAATGGGCAGCCATGACCTTCAGCCATGCGCCTCAAGTGCAGGAGACGGTCATGACACTACTCCGAAAATCTCACGACACTTGCGTACGCTATATGACGCCAATGGGGCTACATCACCTTATGGCCACTGGGCATCACTATGGACCTGGGCCTTGGGTGGATAATCTCTCCCGAGCCGACTGGAATCCCGTCTATTACCACAAAGCCGATGCGGCAGGACTGGGTTTTGATCGTACCGCAACGGGATCGGATGCCCTGGGACAGTACCATCCTGATTTGCAAGCGCAATATGCGGATAAGAAGACTTGCCCGCCTGAATTCCTCTTGTGGTTTCATCATGTCCCCTGGGACTACCAAATGCCTTCCGGGAAAACCCTCTGGGAGCAGCTCTGTCGCACCTACCATCAGGGGGCCCAAGAAGTGAGTGCGATGAAGAAAAGGTGGGAAGCCATTGAGTATGCGGTGGACGAGCAAAGGTTTGCGCACGTCAAAATGCACCTGGAGATCCAAGAAAAAGAAGCCAAGTGGTGGAGAGATGCTTCCCTTCGGTATTTTCAAAGTTTTTCCAAGATGAAAATACCAGCAGACCTAGAGCAGCCAGCACATGATTTAAAATACTACCGATCCCTTTCACACCCCTATGCACCGGGGATAAGACCCCGATGGTAAGGAATATGAAAATGAGGAAAATGCGATTCAATCAGCAGATGCGTTGGTTTGGTCCAGCGGATCCAGTATCCTTGGGTGATATTGCGCAAGCAGGTTGCCAAGGGGCGGTTACGGCTTTGCATGAGGTAGCAGTTGGTACAGTTTGGACGAAGGAGTTGATACAGGAACGTAGAGCTTTGATCAATGGCTTTGGCTTAGCATGGACGGTGGTAGAAAGTCTACCCGTGCACGAGGATATCAAAATGCGCGCGGGTCAATTTGAACTATATATTC
The DNA here is from genome assembly GCA_965263225.1 of Saprospiraceae bacterium. GTDB lineage: Bacteria > Bacteroidota > Bacteroidia > Chitinophagales > Saprospiraceae > DT-111. Next base: position 398,510 of record CBDHHG010000055.1, on the reverse strand, counting down.
AAAACTATTGTGAAAGTCTGCGCAATCTGGCCGATTGTGGTCTGGAAGTCGTCACCTACAATTTCATGCCCGTTTTCGATTGGGTACGCACAGATATTGCCCACCTGCTCCCCAACCAGTCTGAAGCATTGCTATACGATCAGGAAAAGTATGAACTAGCCGATCTCTTTTTGCTGGAACGTCCTGGAGCTAGAGCTGAAAAAGAACAAGTCCAATTGGACAGTCTCCAGGAGCGGTTTGATAACATGCCAGCAGAAGAAAAGCAAGCCCTGTTCAGCTGTGTCTTTCAAGCCTTGCCGGGCACCAGCACAGCATTGCGGAAGGATCAAGTGTTGGCTGCCATTGCCCAGTATGAGCAGATCGATGCTAAACAGCTGAGAGAAAATCTGATCGCTTTTTTGGAAGCTATTGTCCCAGTGGCGGAGGAGGTAGGGATACAACTGGCTATTCATCCCGATGATCCACCTTTTTCCGTATTTGGTTTGCCGCGAATTATGAGCACAGCAGCTGATGTCGAAGAAGTCATGTCCAGTGTTCCTTTTACAGCAAATGGACTTTGCTTTTGTACCGGTTCCTTCGGCGCACACCCCCAAAATGATCTTGTGAAGATGCTTAAGGAGTGGGGGAGTCGAATTCACTTCTTTCACTTACGTAATACCAAACGAGATGGCCCCAATCGTTTCTGGGAGGCTAGTTTGTTGGAGGGAGATACGGATATGTACGAGATCGTGAAGGCTGCAGTGGGGCTAATGCAAAAAGAGAAACGATCCATTCCGATGCGCCCAGATCATGGCCATAAAATGCTGGATGACCTAGGTAAAAACGTTTACCCGGGCTATGGAGCAGTTGGACGCTTGAAGAGCTTGGCGGAGTTGCGCGGATTAGAAAGTGCGGTGCAGCGGTGCTTTTATGTAGATGTTTGATTCTTAATACATTAAAGAGGACGTAGTTTTCTATTACCCCAAAACAACAAGCTAGGAAGTACATCTGAAAAAGAGTATAGACTGAGATAGGTTTCTTTCAAACAGGGGCAAATCCTTAGAGGGGTTTCGACCTGCTCAAAAGTAATAGAACTTTAACGAAATACTAGCTAAACAATGATAATTTCAACTCGACGTTTGGTTGCATTGGGCTGTTTTGCCCTTTTGTTTTTACAACTTACCCGTGCGCAATCTCCTGTCAAAATCAACCTACAGGAAAAGCAGGAGCCCACTATTATCAGCAAACATATTTATGGGCATTTCGCGGAGCATTTGGGCCGATGCATCTATGATGGATTCTATGTCGGCGAAAAATCTGAAATCCCTAATACAGATGGGGTAAGGGATGACATTATTACCGCTCTCCAAGAGCTCAAAGTCCCCAATCTCCGCTGGCCTGGTGGGTGCTTTGCCGATAGCTATCATTGGAAAGATGGGGTGGGACCTAAGTCTGAAAGACCTACCATTGTGAATCGCTGGTGGGGTGGAACCGTTGAGGATAATAGCTTCGGTACCCATGATTTTTTAAATCTCTGCGAAAAGATCGGGGCAGAGCCGTACTTGGCCGCCAATGTAGGTAGTGGTCAGGTCCAGGAACTGGCTGATTGGGTGGAATATGTCAATAGTAAAGGAGGCGGGCCCATGGGAGAGTGGCGCAAGCAGAACGGTCGGGAGCAGCCCTGGAACGTGAAGTACTGGGGCGTAGGGAATGAAATGTGGGGCTGCGGAGGTAATATGACGCCCGAATACTATGCCAATATCTATCGACAGTACGCCACCTTCATGCCGGACTGGACAGGACAAGGAATGTATCGCATTGCCTCCGGAGCCAGTGAGGATGATTATCATTGGACGGAAGTATTGATGCGGGATATCAAAAAGTCCTTGATTGAGGGAGTAGCTTTACATTCCTATTCCGTGATCGATTGGGGAAATAAGGGGCCAGATATCACCTTTAGTGATACTCAGTATTTCAAAACGATGAAAAAAGCCTGGCGGATGGAGGAACTCATTCGAAAGCATACCGCCATTATGGACAAGTACGACCCCAAGCAGGAAATAGATCTGATTGTGGATGAATGGGGCGGCTGGTACGACGGAGATAAGGAGATGGGCGTCTTGTACCAACAGAATACCATGCGAGATGCGATGATCGCTGGCGTGACCTTGAATATTTTCAATAATTGGAGTCATCGGGTCAAAATGGCTAACCTGGCCCAAACCGTAAATGTTCTACAAGCGGTGCTACTAACCAAAGGCCATCAGCTTGTATTAACCCCTACTTACCACGTCATGAAGATGTACAATGTGCATCAGGATGCAGAACTCATCTCCGTTCAATTTGATACGCCAACCTATGAAATGGAAGGAGAAAGCCTCCCAGCCCTGTCTGTCTCCGCCTCCAAAAATGCAGAGGGTATTGTCCATGTTTCCTTTGTAAACATTGACCATAGCCAGGGACATGAGATTCAGCTTGATGTGGAAGAGTTGGGCGTAGATCAGGTAAGCGCCACCATATTAACCTCTGATGATATACAAGATTATAATTCTTTCGAAAAGCCAGATCAAATTAACCCGAAGTCCTTCGATAAACTGAATCATGTGGACGGAAAAGTGAGTTTTACTATCCCACCCTTTGCAGTTATCATAATTGAAGGAAGCTAGCAAACTAATGATGATTTAAGTAGTGGTGGATAGGTCCTACCGGATCTCAAATCAAAGTATAGATTTTTTTTTGTTTAGATAAGTTTTTTAACTTTCAGCAAGAATATCCAAGATAATATTGGATATGGCATTGTTGCATGAACAATTTTTATTTGGAAGGCGTGGGTGAAAAATCTATCTGGCTAGCTAGACAGGCCCCCACACTGGCCGTTTGCGTTGAGGCTTAAAAAACTTAAAGAATGAATAGAGGTTATTTAATTTTATTAATTGTGTTTGTAGTTTTCGGGTGCAAGGAAAGCAACAAACCAAAGGATGGTGAGGTAAAAGAGCCAACGGGAATTCAAAATGTCGCCTATAAGTGGGGACAAGTGGCTTTAACTGCTACAGCAAATGATACAGAACTTTTTAAACCTAGGCCAACTATTACCTCTCGATATTTGGGGTTAATTTTTGTCGCTGTATTTGACGCTTGGTCGAGATATGATATGAAAGCCATTCCTGTTTACCTAAATGATGTTGAAAGGAGGCCAGAAAAGGAGCATTCATTAAGGAATAAAGAAATAGCCATTAGCTATGCAGCATTTCGGGCAATGAATGAATATTACTTTTCTGATAAAGAATTGTTTACAAGTTTTATGATCGAATTAGAACTAGATCCTAATAACGAAAGTTTAGATCCAAATACACCAGCAGGTATTGGCAATTTGGCAGCTAAAGCGGTAATTGAAGCACGAAAAGGAGACGGTGCAAATCAATATGGAGAGGAAGAAGGATCAAATGGAAAACCTTATTTCAATTATGTAGGTTATGAACCCGTTAATTCTGCTGACAAGAATGTTGATCCAAACCGTTGGCAACCAAAATATTTTTCAGATGGGAAGGGCGGTAAATTTGCTCCTGGTTGTTTAACACCTTATTGGGACAAGGTTAAACCCATTGCTTTAAAATCTGGTGACCAATTCAGGCCAGGACCTCCTCCAATGATTGGTTCAAAACAGTTAGAACAAGAAGTTCAAGAAGTAATTGAAATGCAAGCCAATCTAACAGATTATCAAAAAGCATTAGTAGAATTTATGCGCGATGGTCCTCAATCCGTACAACAAGCAGGACATTGGCTAAAATTTGCACAAGATGTTTCAAGAAGAGATAATCATACACTGGACCAAGATGTCAAAATGTATTTCTACAATCAAGTTGTAGCTATGGATGGCTTCATCGCATCATGGGATTCTAAAATGTTTTATGATTATGCAAGACCATACGCATTGGTTCATGAATATTACGAAAACCAAAAGATAAAAGCTTGGGGAGGAGAAGGAAAAGGAATGGTAGAAATGGATGGAAAACAATGGAGACCTTATTCACCAGAAACGTTTTTGTGTCCTCCTTTTCCAAGTTATGTTTCAGGGCATAGCACAATTAGTGGAGGATGCGGAGAAGCCTTAAAAATCTGGACTGGAAGTGATGAATTTGGTTCCGAAGCTCAATTGGTTGCAGGAGCAATGACGGAACCAGACAATTTGGGAGATACGATAAGGTTGGAATTTCCAACTTTCACAGAAACAGCAGAGATGGCAGGAATATCAAGAGTATTAGGAGGATATCACATTCAAGCGGATAACGTCGCCGGATTGGAATTAGGAAGAGATGTAGCTAGAGAAGTCTGGAAATTCTATAAAAAACACATTGGAGAAAAATAAGGCGTATCAATACCCATTGGAATGAAGAAAGCCGATCAAATTCCAACCCTTGAAATTGCTTCACTTGACCGCTTTCACTTCGGGAATATACCTTGGCGCTATTCTGGGAAACACTCTGTATTCCATATCAATCGCTTGGAAGAAGCAAAAGGAAAACTATCATTTCCATTACCTCCTCATCGGAAAACGGTTTATGACTTATTATTCTTGACCAAAGGGGAAAGCAAACGATCAAAAGGCCTAAATCAGTATCAATTCCAGAAAAACCAGTTCTTTTTTTTACCCGCCTTTCAGATTACGTCTCATGAAAACATGAGTCCAGATGCTAAAGGTTTCTTCTTACATTTTGCCCCAGAGTTATTTGCTGAGAATCCTCACTTACTGAATCAATTCCCTTTCCTACAATTCAATACCACCCCCATCATAAGTATCCCTGAAAAAGATATCCCTCCTATTCTGAATATATTTGAGCGATTAGTCGTACTGTACGAGAAAACGGAAGTTAAAAAGGATTACAAACTTATTCGCTGGTACCTAATGACGCTCTTTTCTGAAGCGAACCAACATGTTTTGCTCCCATCCTCTAAACCCAAAAACTCGGCTTCTGTATTGACCCAGCAATTTAAAGACGCTTTGACCCAGCATATTTATCAATACCGTACCGTACGAGAATACGCTCAAATACTGCATGTTACGCCAAATCACCTAAATAAATGTGTGAAAAAGACCCTGGATAAAACAGCACAAACCCTGTTAAATGAAATGCTTACTCTTGAAGCAAAATCTCTGCTCAAATATTCGAACTTGAGCATTTCGCAGGTAGCAGAACAGCTTTGCGGTAGTACCCCCAGTAACTTTGCCCGTTTCTTCAAAAATCAGACAGGTTTCTCGCCCAAGGAGTTTATTCAACAATGATTTTTATCAGCTGGATTGATTTTGAATACAAAAGGCAGATTTTTGAATTGCTGACATTATTATGATATTCTACTTTTACAATAGAAATCGGAAAATAATTTTGTTTGGCTTAGTTTGTCTTGACTTTTGTTTCGATTGCTAACGTAAAAGAAAATCTAGTTTTCAAAACAGAGCGCAAGTCAAGCCCATCACGATCTTATGATTCAATATTTGCAGCGCGGCATAACGGCTGCTAAGCAGGATGTAGCAGGTACTGCAGTGAAAACTACCGTGGAAAGCATGCTCAAAAACGTCCGAGCCAATGGAGACCAAGCCATTCGGCAATATTCTGAGCAATTTGATCATTGGTCTCCCGCAAGTTTTAAGTTTTCTGAGGAGGAAATCCAAGGCTTGATAGCTAGTCTACCGGCGCAAGTCATACATGATTTAGAATTTGCTCAGATCCAGATCGATCTGCGAGTAGAAAGATATGGAGTGACAGTGCCAAAAGAAGCTTAATGAAAAATGAAACGCACAATCTTAATTTCTGGTGGCGCAGGTGGGATAGGTGCTGCAATATCCAGAAAATTTGCGGCTGAAGGCTATGCGGTGATCATCACCTACAATCGAAATGCAGACAAGGCGAAGGCTTTGTGGCAGGAATTGTCCGGAGAAGATCACGCTTGCCTTCAGGTATCCATTGATGACAGTCAAAGCATTGATAAACTAGCCAGGGAAGTAGAAGCACAATATGGAAAGTTGGATGTGCTGGTGAATAATGCCGGGATAACCACCCCAGTGGAACATGCGGATTTAGAAGGATTAACTGACGAGTGGATAGATCGCATATTTCAAACAAATTTTAGAGGCAGTTTTGCGATGATTCGGGCCTTCAAAGCCCTGTTGCTGAAGGGGGCAGTGGAAGAGAGGCCGAGCTTAGTCACAAATATCTCCTCGGTGGCGGCTCAGACTGGCATCGGCAGTAATGTAGCTTATTGTGCTTCCAAAGCTGCCATCGATTCTATGACGCGATCGCTAGCGAGAGCTTTAGCTCCCAATATTCGAGTTCTATCCGTATCTCCCGGCTGGGTTCTGGGAGAATATACCAAACGGGTCGATCCTGCCTATCTACAATTGCAAAAGGAGTTGACACCAATGGCTCGCTTAGCACGTCCAGAAGACGTTGCTAACACGATGTTTTCGTTGGATACGCTACTAACTTTCGCTACGGGTTCAGTTATTCCCGTCGACGGAGGAAGGCCATTGTTATAAGTCAAAAAATAGCTAATTACAATTACCTAGGGGCCTCAAGATATATTTAGCGAGACTGGAATAGTACATTTTGTATACGATTTAAACCATATTATTTCCTTGATATGGATCTGGTCTTTTCTGTCTTGTAGAGATCTGATTAGATCTGTAAATTTTTTCTACTATGCAACCTCACTTCAACAAAGAAAATGGAGTTAAATCTGTTGTTTTTACCAATACTGCTTTCCTTAAGCGGTGCAATGGAAGCCTATTTTGCTGCTTAGCATTTTTGCTTTTATCCTTTGCTAATGCCCAAGGACAGACGGTCTCGGGAACGGTTTCAGATGAATCTGGACAAACCCTAATTGGGGCTTCTATTGTAATTAAAGGTACCGGAACAGGTACCATAACGGACGTGGATGGAAAATATCAACTGGATAATGTGAAAGCGGGGACTACCCTTGTATTTAGCTATACTGGCTATACTAGTCAAGAGATCCTAGCAGGAAGCACCACTACCGTTAATGTCATTTTAGTCAAAGGGAGCACGCTGGATGAGGTGGTCGTAACGGGGGTATTTGATGCCCGTTCAAAGATGGAATCTTCCATCGCCATTTCGACGATGGATGCTAAAGCCATTGAGAAACTGACCCCCGTTAGTGCGGCAGACCTCTTTACCAATACCCCCGGTGTTTACGTCAATTCCTCGGCTGGAGAAACCAGGAATCAGGTGTATGCGCGTGGTGTTTCTGCTGGCTCCAATTACTCCTTAACCTCCAATGCAAATGGTTATTACTATTTGTCCTTGCAGGAGGATGGCTTGCCCGTAACAGCTATTTCCGATGGCAACTTTCTAGCGGATCTATTCTTCCGGGCAGATGCGACGGTCAAACGTTTGGAATCGGTGAGAGGGGGTTCTTCTTCCATCACCAGTGTCAATGCTCCCGGTGGAATCTTTAACTTTTTGAGTAAAAACGGGATTGAAGACTCAAAGGAAGTTCGGCTGAAATTTGGCCTGGAGGGTAGAGATGCTAATCCTTTCTACAGAATCGATATGAACTTCGGAGAAAATCTAGCTAATGGGGTTAGCTATAACGTTGGCGGATTTTATCGAAGATCAGATGGTGCCTATCACGTTGGTTATCCCATGAATCGAGGGGGGCAAATCAAAGCGAACCTGACCAAAATCTACGATTCTGGATCTATCCGATTTTTTGGTAAGTATTTAGATGACATTAATGGATTTACGCAGGTAATCCCAGCGCAAGGCTTTGAGGATATCACCTTGGCTCCTGGCGTGAATTTTGGAGATTCCTATGCCTTTCCGGAAGCTGAATTTGATATTCCCAATGGAAGTGGGGGGAATCGTAGAGTGAGAACCAATGTACCGCAGCAAGCCAAAGATATCAGTCTGGGATTTAACTTGAATCAAGAACTTTCCGACGCTTGGACGCTAAGGAACGATTTCAAATATTCTTCTAAGTCCTATGAGGCCAATCACAATGCTGCTACCAGCTTTACCTCCTTCTTTGATGTTCCTACTTATTTCTTTACCGGCGTATTTGGCCCTCCAGGTTCTGTCAATCGCCCTGGTATTTTGACTTTGACCAACCGGGAAACCAATCAGGTCATGGCGAGAGTGGATTTTTCTCCACCAGTAATGGGACCTCCTTCTTTCAATGTCTTAGAGAACAATCTACCACAAAGTGTACAAAACGCGGTGCTGTACGGAGGATCCAATACCAGTTCGGGCGATTTGGATGAGGTCATGAATCAATTGACCCTTAGTAGAAAATGGAAAAATGCTTCCCTGAATATTGGTGCTTTCTATTCTAATTCCCAAGCCAATGCACTGGAGCTTACCGCCGGGGTTTTGAGTTTGAATCCCATACAAAATGCGCCTGTTCCTTTTGACGTGACCTATGCTGCGGTGGATGGGCAAAATTATCAGCTTAGTAGTCCAGATGGCTTCCTGAAATTAGGCGGATCTTTTGGCTATGGCAATATTGATTACGCAGTGGATCAGTTGGCTTTCTTTGTTGGCAATAACTTTTCTATCCTCGATAATAAACTAAACATTGATTGGGGGTTACGCTACGAAACTTCGTCGATCAAAGGTACGAACGAGCGTTCTGTGCCTAATCCGGCAAACTTCAGTGGGGGGCTCGACGGAAATCCCTTGACTATATATGATAACTTTTCTCAAGTATTGGGGCAAAATGTAATTGATTTCGATACCAACATCGATGGATTTTCGCTGTCTGCTGGAGCCAACTACCGGATCAATGAAAACAATGCTTTCTATGTCCGATTTACCAGAGCCCAGAAAGCGCCAGATTTACGCTTTTATGCCACTACCTATACCTCTGAATTTGCTCGCGACAACATAGCACCTAGAAACCAAAACATTACCCAGTTTGAGGTAGCTTATAAGGTGAGAAACGAGCGAATTAAGGCCACCTTTACACCCTTTATCAGTGATCTTTCAGACGTGACCACTATAGTACTTACTGCCGACGATAATAACCAGTTCTATTTTCCCGACCCTCAGTTCAATTCGTTGAGAACAATAGGCTTAGAAATTGAATTTGATTGGAATGTTGCCACCAACTTTAGCATTGCTGGTGGGGCTACCTTGCAGGACTCTGAATATACCAATTGGCTGCTTTGGGATACCGGCGAAGCGCCCAGAGGAGATGATAAATTGACAGACTACACAGGTAATAAGGCAGAAAATACGCCTAACCTCCTGATCAATCTGACGCCGACCTACGCAACCGATAAATTTTACGCTTTGTTGCAGTATCGCTATATGGGCGAACGTTGGGCCAATCAACCTAATGCCTACACCATCCCTGGCTTTAGTCAATTAAACCTGGGAGCGGGCTACAATTTTACCGATAGACTCTCTTTGTCTGTCAACATCAATAACCTGACGAATACCATGGGGATCATGTCCTCCTTCGCACCAGGTAATATCCTACAGGTCTTTAACCCTAACCAGGTAACGGCAGATGTGATTGCTGCGGATCCCAACGCGGTCCATCCAATCGTCACCATTCAGCCACGTGCCTATTTTATGACCTTAACCTATCGACTATAAATACCCAACGCAAGATATCCGGAGTTTGGCAAAGGCAAGGCCAGGTAAAACTTCGGATATCTTACGTGCTGCTAATTAGACAACTTGAGTTTTATTATTCGGAAATAAAAATATCTGCCCATGCAATTTTCAGGAAAAACGGTATTGGTAACGGGGGCCGCCTCAGGCATTGGCCGAGCTACAGCCATCGCCTTTGCCAAAGCAGGAGCGAATGTATTCCTTTCTGATATTTCTGAAGAGGTACAAACCGTAGCCGCTAGCATTCAGGAAGGAGGGGGACAGGCAATGGCCAAAACTTGTGACCTGGCTGATTGGTCATCCGTAGCATCACTAGTTGCGGCTACCACGGCTAAATACGGCACCCTGAACTGCGCCGTTAATTCTGCTGGTATTGCTGGCCCAATCTCTTTGCCTACCCATGAATACCCATTCGAAGCCTGGCACCAACAAATCGCCGTTAACCTCACCGGAGCCTGGTACTTCCTGAAAGCCACAACTGGGCAAATGCTACAAAACGGAGGCGGGGCCATAGTTATGGTTGCTTCTGCTGCTGGCTTACGTGGCCAGCCCGAAAACTCACCATACGCTGCCTCGAAACATGGCGTCGTGGGCTTGACCCGTACGGCGGCCCTGGAATATGCCACCCAAAACATCCGAGTGAATTGCGTTTGTCCAACGGCCATAGAAACCCCCATGATTATGCAGGGGCGAAGGAAATTGGCTGCAGACCCAATCGCTCTGGAGGCTGCCAAGAACTACCAGGCCATGAAACGCATGGGGCAGCCGGAGGAAGTGGCCGCTGTTAATCTTTGGCTTTGCTCAGAGCAAGCTTCATTTATCACAGGGCGCGCGCTACCAGTGGATGGTGGAGCGTTGGCCCGATAACCGTATAAAAATTCTATCTAAATGAAAGGGAAAAAAATAGCAATCATAGGTGCTGGCCCTGGTGGGTTGGCGGCTGGGTTGGCCTTACACCAGGCGGGCTTCGATTTTACTATCTATGACAAGCGCAAGGAAGTAACACCTATGGGGCAGGAATGGCGATTGAAGATGGCTACTTATTAGGAAAATACCTGAGAAAGGCAAAGATCTTGCTCAACTCACACAGTTACAAGCCGGATTACAGCGATAGGAAGATCTAAGAAGACCTTACACCAATCACACGACTCAGTTTGCACGAACCCTAGGTAAAATGTATCACAATATTCCAACGGGTTTGAAGTACCTCAGGGATCTTTTCTTGGATCATTCTGCAATCCCAGGAAAGAAGATAGCGGAAGGTATAACGGAAGAAGCTACTAGTCTTTTGGCAGCCATTTTGGAGGAGTAAAAAATCTACATTCTTTCAAAGGATTGGTTTTTCTGCGGTAAAGTAGAACCTAGCCCAATTAAATTCTATTTTTAAGGCAGCACATTAAACAAATCGGAGAACCAAACAAGCAACAATGCAAAAATTATTGGGAATACTGATCCTTCTATTAACCCTTCAACTAATCTGTACAGCACAAGTTCAAGTAGGTAAAGATATTGCCGTAGTGGAAACCCAATCGGGAAAGGTACGAGGCTATATCAGTGAAGGTATCTATACGTACAAAGGCATTCCCTATGCAGAGGCCAAGCGTTTTGAAGCAGTTCAAGCCGTAAAAGCCTGGGAAGGAGTGCGCAGTTCTACCACCTGGGGTCCCGTTGCACCGCTAATGACGCCTACCGTGGCTCCAACTGCTGCTGTCCAAGACGAGATGGAGTTCTTTTTCGATCACGACTGGGGATATCCAGGTGAAGATTGTTTAGTTCTTAATATTTGGACTCCGGAAATCAATGATGATAAAAAGCGGCCCGTGCTATTTTGGATTCATGGGGGAGGATATTGGTCTGGTTCCTCGCAAGAATTGCCTGCTTATCACGGCGAAAACCTAGCTAGGAAAGGAGATGTAGTAGTGATTTCTGTCAACCATCGTTTAAACATCTTAGGCTTTTTGGATTTATCCGAGTATGGCGAACAATTCAAGTATTCCGCTAATAATAGTATCCTGGATCTTCGAGTAGCACTAGAATGGGTTCGCAATAATATTGAGCAATTTGGCGGCGACCCTAATAATGTGATGATCTTTGGACAATCGGGCGGAGGGGCAAAAGTCAACAACTTACTCTCCATGCCTTCAGCACAAGGCCTGTTCCACAAAGCTGTCAATCAATCTGGTGCTTATCGAACAAGCATGTCGAATAAAGCGGTTCTTACCCACTTTTGGTGGAAAGAAGCCTGATGACCAAAGACGGTGGGGTATTTTCAATGGATGGTATCCCCAGCACTACTACTATCTCGAATTTGGTTTGCTTCCAGGCTTTGGATAAGCGGGAAGATCACTTTCTGCTTAAGCTAAGGACAAAGAGTGTCCAAGGTATTTGCCCGGACTGTGGCCAAAGAAGCCTAAGTAGGCATAGTAATTATATGCGCAAACTACTAGACTTACCTTGGGCGGGTATTCCGGTTAAGGTTAATCTGAGTGTCAATAAGTACTACTGTAAGAATGAAAATTGCAGCCGTAAGGTTTTTACTGAACGACTCGGTGAAAATCTAAAGCCTTATGCCCGTCGTACATCGAGATTGACAGCACACCTTACTCGAATCGGTTATGCCCTTGGCGGTAATGCTGGCTCTAAACTTGCTTCGTTTCTGGGGATGCCAGTAGGTCGGTCCACCATTTTACGGATAATATGCAATTGTCCGAATGACTTCGAGGTAGCTTCTCCCCTGATATTGGGTATTGATGATTGGGCCTTCAAAAAAGGTAATACCTATGGCACCATCTTGGTGGATTTGGAGAAGAGAAAGCCAATAGACCTCTTGCCTGACCGGGAAGTGGAAACGGTGAAAAAATGGCTAGAGGCCCATCCCGGCATCAAGATTATTAGTAGGGATCGCGCCAGTTGTTATTCTCAAGCTGCTAAACTGGGAGCTCCGAATGCGATCCAGGTAGCAGATCGATGGCATCTACTAAAAAATCTTGGAGAAGCCCTGAATGATCTTTGGACAATCGGGCGGAGGGGCAAAAGTCAACAACTTACTCTCCATGCCTTCAGCACAAGGCCTGTTCCACAAAGCTGTCAATCAATCTGGTGCTTATCGAACAAGCATGTCGAATAAAGCGACCACCTGGATGAAGAAACTCAGGCTATTACCCAAGAGGTACTCAAGGAATTGAATATTTCCAGCAATGAGATCGGAGCAAATTACAGGAAATGCCCTTTCAAAAACTGGCTGATGCCGGCCAGAAGGCCTTAAAAGCAATGAGATCTATCGAAGGACAATTGAAAGAGAAAGGGGTGGATCTGGGGATAATCGGCCTAAATTGGGAGCCTCGAATAGATCCTGAACTACTACCATACCAACCCCTATCTGAAGAGGCAGTATTGCTTTCTAAAGAGATCCCATTGCTAATTGGGACAGCGAAAAATGAATTTACCCCATCACTCTTTACAGGTATGACCTTTGCAACAGAGGAAGCAATTCAAGGTTTTGTTCGACAGCTACAAGGAAATAATACGAAAGCCTATCTGGAAGCCGCTAAAGCTGCTTATCCAGAATATCAGCTACCTTCTGATCTGATGGATATTGATCTAATGTTTCGACCAGGAGCAGTACAGCAAGCCAACTTAAAGAGTGGCCTGTCAGATGGCGCGGCTGTTTACATGTATCTATTTAATTGGCATTCGCCAGTCATGGACGGTAAGTTTAAGGCCATGCACTGCATCGAACTGCCCTTTGTTTTTGACAATATTTCTCGCTGTGAACAAATGACCGGGGGAAGCCGGCAAGCGCATATCTTGGCCGATAAGGTCAGTCAAGCCTGGATTAATTTTGCCAAAACAGGTAACCCTAATCATGCTGGTCTACCAGCTTGGGAACCCTACACCATGCAGAACGGTACCACCTTATTTTTCAATGATCATTGCCATATCCGGCACCATCATGATAAAGTATTCTTGCAGCTAACTACAGGTGGTAACTAATGATTGTCAGTGGTTTATCCATAATAACGCTATTGCTCATCCTAATTCTGAGCAAAAAAATGAGCGCTTTGGCTGCGCTGATCTTAGTTCCTGTCCTAGGGGCACTATGTTCCGGTTTCGGTTGGGACACTTTTGAATTTGCCATAACAGGGATAAAAAGCATAGCGCCGGTGCTGGCCATGTTTATTTTTGCCATACTTTTCTTTAGTATCTTGACAGATGCTGGCATGTTTGATCCGATCATCAATGGGATACTTAAGAGAGTGGGGACAAACCCAACCTACATCGCAATAGGGACAGCCATATTGGCTATGGCTGTGCACTTCGATGGATCAGGTGCTACTACTTTTCTGATTACCATCCCAGCCATGCTCCCCTTGTACGAGCGTTTACAAATGGACAATCGAATTTTAGCTTGTATTGTCTCTTTGGGAGCCGGCACCATGAATATGGTCCCTTGGGGCGGTCCTACGATCAGAGCAGCTTCCGCCTTGGACGTGGAGATCGCAACCTTGTATACACCACTATTGATACCACAAATAGCAGGATTGATATCCGTGATACTTATAGCTGCCTGGCTTGGAAAAAAAGAAGCCAAACGAATAGGTTTCAACCAAAACCAGTAGTGAAAGTACACGGCGGACTTCCTGATCCGCCTTCGGCCGGAGATGAGACGCTTAAGAGACCGCTAATTATTTTGGTGGAACTGCTTAATTACAATGCTGGCGCTGATTTTCCTAATTTCTGGGAAAGTGCCGCCAGCCCTGGTTTTCATGCTTGGGACCTTGCTGGTTCTACTCCTGAACTACCCTCAACAAGAAATGCAAAGGAAGCGAATTCTAGCTCATTCTAATGCAGCTATCCTAATGGCCAGTATCCTGTTAGCAGCTGGTGTTTTTACAGGGATCATGAAGGAGTCTGTTATGATAGAGGCGATGGCCAAGGAGGCGGTTGAATATATCCCCTCTAGTATAGGTCCACGGCTTCCTTTGGTATTGGCTATTTTGAGCATGCCTTTGAGTCTAATTTTTGATCCCAACTCCTTCTACTTTGGCTTTTTACCGGTGATTGCAGAGACGGGGAGTGCCTTTGGTGTTGATCCGGTTACCATGGGACAATCTGCCCTATTGGGACAAATGACCACAGGTTTCCCTTTGAGTCCGTTAACGGCAGCCACCTTCCTTTTAATTGGGTTGGCAAAGGTTGACCTGGCTGATCATCAGCGTTTTACTTTCAAGTATGCGTTCTTAATTACCTTGATCATGACCTTTGTTTCGGTATTGATCGGCCTAATTCATCTATAATATAAATGAAAGAGCAAATCAAGATAGGTGCTGGTGCTGGTTACGCTGGTGATCGCATTGAGCCTGCAGCGGCATTAGCGGAGAATGGCCAGTTGGACTACCTGATCTTTGAGTGCCTGGCAGAAAGGACCATAGCCTTGGCACAACTGCAAAGGAGCAAAGACCCGACGACTGGCTACAATCCCTTATTGGAAGAAAGACTATTAGCCTGCCTACCAAGCTGTCATCGGAATGGCGTAAAGATCATCAGTAATATGGGGGCGGCCAATCCTCAGGCTGCAGCGAAAAAAGCGGTGGAAATTGCTCAAGAATTGGGATTAAAAGGATTAACGGTTGCTGCGGTCTTGGGAGATGATGTACTGGAAAATGTCCAGATAGGCAACCATAAGATCATGGAAAACGGAGAGCCCTTGGAGACCATAAGGGCAAAGATTGTATCAGCCAACGCCTACCTTGGAGTAAGTGGAATTGTGAAAGCTTTAGACAATGGGGCGGATATCATCTTGACAGGTCGAGTGGCAGATCCTTCTCTTTTTCTAGCGCCTATGATCCATGAATTGGGTTGGCAACTAGATGATTTTGAAAAAATGGGTAAGGGTACGCTGATCGGACATCTCCTAGAATGTGCGGGGCAAGTTTCAGGTGGGTATTTTGCCGATTCCAGGCAGAAGGACGTTCCTCAACTTTGGAAGCTAGGGTTCCCATATGCAGTAGTAGATAGGGAAGGAGAGGGTTTCATTACTAAATTGCCAGCAAGTGGAGGTCGAATTTCGATAGCCAGCTGTACGGAGCAATTATTGTACGAGATACATGATCCTGCCCACTATCTGACACCAGATTGTGTAGCTGATTTTTCCAAGGTAAACTTTGAGAACATCGGCCCAGATCAAGTTAGCTTTCATGGCGCAAATGGCAGAACGGCTACTGACTCCTACAAAGTCAGCATTGGTTATAGGAACGGTTTCTATGGTGAGGGGCAGATAAGTTATGGTGGGTTTGATTGTCTCAACCGGGCAAAATTAGCTAGTGAAATTGTAAAGAAACGGTTGGAGCGATTCAATTATATGGACCTGCGGTTTGATTTGATTGGCTTGAACTCGATTACTCCGAATGCAATGCGAGAGGAGCTGGTAAATGAAGTTCGGCTACGGGTCGCCGGGAGGGCAAACAGTATGGAGGAAGCTCGACAAATTGGAAGAGAAGTGGAGACATTGTATACCAATGGACCAGCTGCAGGCGGAGGAGCAACGCAGCGGGTAGATGAATTGATTTCAATTGTTTCAACTTTACTCCCTAAATCAGAAGTTACCACAGATATTGAATATTTTAAATCCTAACTAATCAAGCAGAAGTCGTAAGCAAATGAAACTTGGGGAATTAGCACATGCCAGAAGCGGAGACAAAGGAAATATTAGTAATATCTCTTTGATCGTTTATGATAAGAACAACTATCTCTTCCTAAAAGAAAGGGTGACTGCAGACAAAGTCAAGCAGTGGTTTGGAGACTTCATTAAAGGCGAAGTTTTTCGTTATGAACTACCTCAATTGGGCGCTTTCAATTTTGTCCTGTACCAAGCACTAGATGGTGGCGTCACAAGCTCGTGTCTGCTGGACAAACATGGGAAATCGCTTAGTTCTTTCCTTCTACAGATGCCCCTATAAGCTTTCCACTACAATCAAAAATATTGATTCTACCCTTAGCTGCCACCTATGATCTACAGGTTTTAAGAATGATTGATATAGAATGTAAAGTGATTTAGATAGAATAGTAATGCCTAGTATTATGTTCTAATTTAGAGCTCGAATCCGAATAAAATTTCACAACAATAAAAAGTTTCAGATTATTCTAAACAGAATCCTTTTTCTTCCTGATTTAGAATATGATTGAAATAGAGCCTTTTGTTCTTGGCAGATAGATGAGGCTGTGACAGAAGCTAATCTTGGATGTACTTAGGACTTCCTTTGATGATTTATCAGAAATCTAAGAGTCGAAACATGAAACCTAGTTTTACCCTTTTACTCGCCTTACTGCTTTTTACTGCTTGCCAGGAAAAGGACACCCCAACGAATACTCGCAAAACAACTACTAATGAAGCTACCCAACTTTTGGAAGAGATGGTCGAGGCACTAGGTGGAATGGAATCTTACCGAAGCCTAAAAGATGTCAGCTTTATGTATACCTACCGAGATACGGTCAAAGGGGTGCAGGATGTTTCTAGCGAAAAGTTTATCTACGATGGGGAGTTGGCCTGGGCGGAGTATACTACGCATACCAAAAATGTCTTTCCAGATAAAGAAGGTCCTGTTCAACAAGCTTGGAATGGAGAAAAGCCTTGGTTGTTGGTAGAGGGGAATTTCATACCTGCTCCACCCGCCTTGCGTGTCGCCAAATTTGCCCGGAATACTGCCTTCTTCTGGTTCAATATGATGTATAAATTGCTTGACCCAGGCGCTATACATAAGCTATTACCCAATCGAACTTTTGAGGGGAAAGACTATCGGGCAGTAGAAGTGACCTATGGGGAAAATGTCGGGGACGCGCAAGATAAGTTCATCCTATACATCAATCCAGAAACCAAACTCGTAGATCAATTTCTGTTTACCAATATGTTTTTTGGAGCAAAGGATCCACGAATGATGTTTGTGCAGTATGAAAAAGTGAATGATTTGAAATGGCCCGCCTACCGAAAATACAAGCCGGCTGACTGGGAGGGAAGCATCCAGGAGGCGGATTGGGCCGAACAAATCTCCACCGATATCCAGTTCAACACCGGTATTGAAAGATCGCTTTTTGATAAGCCGATTCTCACCAATATCCCCATGGCGGATCTACGGAATGAACATCTTAGAAAAGGAATAAGCGAAGAAGATCGACAGAAAGGTAAGGCCTTAATCGCAGAAATGGAGAAGGCTTGCGGTGGCATGGAAAAATGGCAAAGCTATACCAGCGCCTCCTTTACCCAAACTGCTGATTGGTACGATAATGAAACGAATTGGACCACCAATCCACAGCAATTTGAGCTGACTTGCACCCTGGGGCATTCCGATGGGCAATTGACCTTATTAAATGGTCCCAAGAAAGGAATGACTTGGCAGATAAAAAATGGAAAAACCTTGGGCGAAAATGGGCAGTTTGACGCCGAACATAATGAGATGGTTTGGCACAAGCAAGATTACAAAAGCTATTGGTTTCAATTTCCCTTCAAAATCCGAGAAGCCGAAATCGTTTCCTATGCCGGGCAACGAGAAATCGAGGGCACCAATTACGATATCGTATACGCCACCTGGCATAGCGAAGGTCCCAATTCTAAGTATGACCAATTCCTGTTGTACCTGCATCCCGAAACTCGACGACTGGAATGGTTAGAGTTCACCATCAGAGATATTTTCCCCATGGCGGCTGGCGTAAGCCAATTCACCAATTACCAGGAGCAGGATGGGATTAGCTTACCCATGTCTCAATTCCTTACCCAAGGTACGCTGGATCGCCCCATAAAGAAATTGCATGAGAATCATTATCAAGCGGTAAGCTTCAATTGAACAAATGATTACTGAGTCAAAATAGAAATAAGCTATGCCTGACAACCTGATACATACAGATATAGTTGTGGTAGCCGCTGGAATTGCGGGCTTAGCCACTGCCATCAGCGCTGCTCAAAATGGCTTATCCGTAGTGATGTTTGAGAAGATGGATACTACCGGGGGGACGGCCAATCGAGGGATGGGGCCGCTGGGGATCGAAAGTCGGCACACTAGAGCTAGATTGTTGGGGCCGACTAAGGACGAAGCATTTAAGGCCTTCATGGATTATACGCACTGGCGTGTAGATGCCCGGCTGGTAAGAGCCTTTTTGAATAAATCTGGAGAAAGTATCCATTGGCTGGAATCACTGGGAGTGGAATTCGTGGAACCAGCTACCTATTTCAAAGATGCTTATTCGACCTGGCATTTGGTGAAGCCAGAGGGAAGGCCACCCGGTCCCGGGGGAGCCGCTACCATGATTAAGCGGCTCACAGAAAAAGCGATTGAATTAGGCGTAGACATCCGTTTGGAAACGCCCGTCGAAAAGATTATCCAGGAGGATCAAGCGGTTGTGGGCGTATGGGCGCGGGATAATCAAGGGCAAGGCATAGAAGCGCGAGCCGAAGCGGTAGTCATTGCTACGGGCGGCTTTGGCAATAGTCCCGACATGATACAAAAGTATGCTGGATATCAAATGGAGGAGGATATCTATCCCTTCAGGGTGCCGGGTATCACGGGGGATGGCATTCGGATGGCTTGGGAGGCGGGTGCGCAACGGACGGAAATGTCCATGGAACTGGTATATGGCATGCCAGATCCCATTCAGGTGCCGCCAACTTTGCACGAAGCCTGCCGCCAACCCCATCTGCTGGTGAATTATCTCGGCCAAAGGTTTTTGAATGAGGAAGTGATGGCTAATGTGACCTACACGGGCAATGCCATTAGCCTACAAAAGGATAAAACTGCTTTTTTGATCTTCGATGACAACCTCCTCCAACTCATGGAGCAGGATTTTGATACCAGGAACCGCGTTTTTCCAGTGACTTGCTTTGAGCATAGCCAGGCTGTGATCGATTCCTATTTAGCCTCTGGCAAAGGGAATTTTTACGTAGCGGATTCACTAGCAGAATTGTGCCAACAGACGGGTATTGACCCAGCTGGACTGGAAGCGACAATAGCAGAATACAACACCTTTTGCGAGCAAGGCTACGACGAACAATTCAATAAGGATCGTGCCTATTTACGGCCACTACAAGGAAAAAAATGGTACGCAGGAAGGCATTTCCCTAGTGCCTATGGAAGTGCGGGGGGCATTAAAATCAATGAGCAGGCAGAAGTCATTGGTCAAGACTGGAAACCGATAAAGGGCCTGTACGCAGCTGGAACAGATGCTTGTTCCATCTACGGTGACAGTTATCCCTTCATTTTTCCAGGTACTTCTATGGGCTTTGCCATTAATACGGGAAGAATAGCTGCTGAAACCATTGCGCAGGCCCTAAAATCATAGAAATTCCCTGATGAGTGTAATTCTACTAAATGGTATTGGTGACAAATGAATTATAAAGTTACACAGGACATGAGCCTAGAGAGAGACCGGATAGGTTCCCAGCTTAGGTGCAAAAATGAAGTCTCCTAAGACGCTATTGCATACAAGGTGAATGTAATTATTCACGAAACCTTCAACAGATAAAAAAACAACGATGAGTAATCCAGCCATACCACCCAAAAAAGGGCTCTTTACCTACGAAAATGGCATCGTAGCCCTGATGGCCTTTACTTTTGGCTGTCTATTCTTTGATCGACTGGCACTGAACTTTATCGTGCCCTTCGTTGCCAAAGATCTATTGTTGAACAATACACAGATCGGGCTGCTCGCAGCAGGCTTATCCCTGACTTGGGCTTTTTCCAGTTATTTCACCACTGCCTGGTCAGATGCGAATAATCGGAATAAACTCACTTTTGTAGGAGCAATTATTCTCTTTTCGCTCTGTTCTGTAGGGTCTGGATTGGCCGTAGGTTTTGTCACACTCTTAATTGCCAGATTGGTAATGGGGGTAGCAGAGGGCCCTGTTATTCCACTAGCTCAAACCTTCGTAGAACGGGAATCTTCCCCTAATCGTTTGGGGATAAATGTGGGCATTTTGCAAGCCCTGGGTTCAGCCTTATTTGGATCTATTCTTGCTCCGGTTGTCTTAGTACAAATTGCGGAGAATATGGGCTGGCGAAGTGCTTTCTACATCGCAGGGATCCCAGGCTTGCTCGCGGGCCTGATAGCGTGGTTTTACCTGAAACCCTCCACTACCGAAAGTCGCGGATCAAAAGAGGGGGGCACCTTCAATGTGTCAGAGCTATTCCAGTATCATAATATACGCTGGGGTACCGCAGTAGCCTGCTGTGTATTTGGCTGGTGGTTCGCTACCTTACCTTTCATCTCCAAATACTTCACGGACGTACAAGGCATGTCTGCAGACCAAATGGGAATGACCATGGGCCTTTTAGGCGTTGCCGGACTCGTATCGTCCATCATAATCCCAGGGCTTTCTGATAAAATCGGACGAAAAAAGGCCTTGTACTTAGCACTGGCCTTAGGCATTCTATATCCCTTTGCGGTGTTTTTCCTAAATGGCACAGGTCTACATATACCGGGTATGCTTATCACCTACTTTTTGATGGGGGCTATTCCATTGGTAGCCGCGGTAATCCCTTCTGAAGCGGTCCCCGATCGGCTAAAAGCCAAGGCGGTGGGTTTAATCACAGCTATTGCTGAGATTGTAGGTGGGGTAATTGTACCTGCTATTGCTGGGGCACTATCCGACTTGGTGGATGAATCTGCTTTTCTGTGGGTTTCTGCCACCTTGGCGGTCTTGGCCTTACTGTTCACTTTTAAGCTGCAAGAAAAGCCAAGTCTCGAATAGAGGCCTAACAAGATTAGAAATGAAGAGTCAACAACAAAAAGAGTCAGAAGTCAGATTTACCCGGCTACATGGAGGGGGAAGGTTACGCACTTTTTCACTTTTATGAAGGCATGACAACTGAAGCGCAGCAATAGCTATTCGCTAAACAGATAAATGATTGAGTTATGGCTGAATTTAAGCTCGGGGAGAGCCTGGCAAGTTCCTCTCCCCAGCTTTAGCCACTTCGATAAAAAAGAAATACTGTAAGATTATTGAAAAGAAACGAATTATGAAGATTATAGACCTGTCTGTTACGATCTCCGAAGACATCAAGGAGCCCTTGCCGACTATGATAGAGTACGAGGATCACCAGAAAGGGGCCAAGAAGATTGGGGCGGCTCTATTTGGAGGCATGACCGATTGCTTTATCGATGGTAACGGACCGGCTGGAGAGATGCTCACAGTCACCAGCCATTGCGGTACGCATGTCGATGCGCCCTATCATTACTTTCCTACTTGTGAAGGCAAGCCTTCTCGGACCATCGACCAGATGCCATTGGATTGGTTCTTTCGTCCAGGCGTAGTGCTCGACTTTACGGACAAGCCCGATGGCTACATGTTCGAGCCGGAAGATTTGCAGGAAAAACTGCAGGATATCAATTACACTTTGAAGCCTTATGATATTGTGCTTATTCGTTGCGACGCCGATAAGCGTATCTACGATGATGACTTTGTCAAAATCCACGTAGGGGCTTCTGCCAAAGCCACCCACTGGCTTATCGATCAGGGGGTGAAAGTTATGGGAACTGATGGCTGGGGTTGGGACATTCCGCTGCACATCCAGGCTGCTGATTACAAAGTCAACCCTCGACCGGGGGTGATCTGGCAGGCGCATTATGTTGGGATTGAAAAGGAGTATTGTCAAATTGAAAAGATGGCCAACTTGGATCAATTACCGCCCTTTGGTTTTACCGTTGCCTGCTTTCCGGCAAAGATCAAGGGAGGCAGTGCGGGATGGACTAGAGCGGTTGCCATTTTAAATGATTAAATCAGAACCATAAATGAATTTATCAATGAAACATCTACTTATTGCCTTGTTGTCCATCGCTATGCTGGCTAGTTGCCAAAATGCAGATACCAACAAGGAGAATGAAGGTGAGTCTACCTATCGAGACCTAAACAAAAACGGTGAAAAAGACATCTACGAAGATTCAACTCAACCTATTGAAAGCAGAATAGAGGACCTCCTTTCTCAAATGACTACCGAGGAGAAAGCAGGATTGATGTTTAACGCTAGATGGGGTGTAGAGATGGGAGAAAGCATTGAAAAAGTAGATTCCCTGATCAGTCAGGTGCATATTAATCATCTAAATATGCCAGGATTAGCAACTGCGAAGGCTTTGGTAGAGCATAACAATATGCTCCAGCAAAAGGCTGAAAGTACCCGTTTAGGGATCCCCATGACCTTCTATTCTGATCCCAGACATTCTCTTCGATTCAACGAAGCCGCAGGTGAAAACCGCTATCATTCCAGATGGCCATCTGAGCTAGGATTTGGAGCTATTGGTGATGCTGATCTAGTTCGTGAATTTGGCGATATTTCCCGCCAAGAGTATCTGGCATTAGGGGTTCGTCTGGCATTACACCCCATGGCAGACTTAGCCACGGAACCTCGCTGGTATAGAGTATCTACAACCTTCGGGGAAAATGCAGAGTTGAGCGCCAAATTAACCAAAGCCTATATCCAGGGATTTCAGGGTGAAAAACTAGGACCAGAAAGTGTTTTAACAATGACCAAGCACTTTCCAGGGGGGGGACCACAGAAGGATGGCATGGATTCTCATTTTGATACGGGAAAGGAACAAGTGTATCCGGGAGGTATGTTTGATTACCATCTAAAGCCATTTACGGAGGGGGCTTTGCCCGCTGGAACGGCCCAATTAATGCTCTATTACGGTCAGCCTATCGGGGTAACGGAGGAAGAAGTAGCCTTTGCTTTTAATAAAGAGATAGTCACTAACCTGCTCAGGGATTCATTGGGCTTTGATGGAGTAGTTTGCACCGATTGGGTGCTGATTTATGATAATCCGGCTAAACCAGCTTCTGCTTGGGGAGTAGAGCAACTTTCGCCCAAGGAGCGGGTTAAAAAGATCTTAGACGCTGGCGTTGATATGTTTGGCGGTGAAAGTTGTGCTGATCTTGTGGTAGAACTGGTCGAGGAAGGTAGCATCTCAGTGGGCCGACTGGATGGGTCTATTCGAAGAATCTTACACGATAAATTTGTCTTAGGACTATTCGACAATCCCTATTTAAGTGAGGAAAACCTCAACGTATTTGAGAACGAAGCATACAAGGAAAAAGGAAAGGAAGCGCAGCGAAAGTCTTTGGTTTTGCTGAAAAATGAAGGGAATATTTTACCGCTTTCTCCTGAAACTAAGGTTTTTGCCCAGGGCATCAAACCGGAAGCCTTACAGGCTTATGCTACAGTAGTAGAGACTCCCGAAGATGCAGATGTCATAGTTATGAAATTTGGGACCCCCTTTACCCCAGTGAAGAACCCTAAGTACTTCCTACAGCGGATGTTTCACGAGGGGAGATTAGACTTTCCCACCGAGGAGAAGCAAAGGATGTTAGACCTGATTAACCAAAAGCCAACGATATCCATTTTTACTTTGGATCGCCCCGCCGTGATCCCTGACATCGATGCTGCCAGTAAGGCATTGATCGTGGATTTTACCTGTGAGGATGAGATATTGGCAGAATTAGTTTTTGGCAAATTCAAGCCTAGTGGCAAATTACCAGTTGAGTTGCCTTCTAGCGTAGAAGCGGTAGAGGCGCAACTGGAAGATGTACCACACGATTCCAAGGACCCGTTGTACCCTTTTGGTGCAGGATTGACCTATGAATAAAAGTAAATGAGTCCCCTTTTTGACCTAGGAGGAAAGACGGCCCTGATTACCGGAGCCAGCAGTGGTATGGGACGAGCAATCGCGGAAGCTTTAGGATTGCAAGGTGCCACTGTTATTCTTTCCAGTAACGACCAGGAAGCCTGTGAGGTCGCAGCTGAACACTTCCGCAATCAAGGGATCACTGCTCACGCGGTATACTGTGATGTGTCTTCAAAGGAAGATATTGACGAGTTGATTAAACAAGGAATAGCCCTGGAGGGGAAGATTGATGTCCTGATGAGTTGTGTGGGGATAGCTCCCGCAGGTTCTTTTCTGGAAATAGATGCAGAACAATTTGAACGTACACTGCAAATCAATTTGCAAAGCGCGCTTTACCTCAGCAAAAAAGTTTTGCCGCAGATGGTAGAACGTCGAGATGGAGTAATCGTGTATCTAGCCAGTATTGCGGCGGTGAGAGGGAATAAGCACATTGGACTATATGGGATTTCTAAAGCGGGCTTGGTGCAACTAGCTAGAAACCTAGCGGTGGAATATGGCCCTTATAACATTCGAGTCAATACGATTTCTCCGGGCTTAATTGATACCCCTTTCTCAGAGTCTCTATTGGCTCAACAAGCATTCCTGCAAAAACGCCTCCAATTGACGCCTTTACGTCGAGTAGGACAACCGGATGAGATCGCGGGCACGGCCGTACTGCTGGCCTCCAAAGCCGGAGCTTTTATCACGGGACAAAACATTATTGTCGACGGGGGTACGACCATCAGTGACGGAAATTAGTATGATTGATCTTGATAATAAAATAGAAACGATTCTGGCAGCCTACCATCAGCGAATGCAAGAAGAGCAAAGGCTGATGAAAAGCCTGCCGCTAGCCGAAGGAATGAAACGGCGCGATGAGTTCTTGCTTCCAGTAGGAGAGGAGGTGGGCTATTTCCTGAATATGCTCGTTAAATCGGCCCAGTCCAAGTGTATTCTGGAAATCGGAACTTCCTATGGTTATTCCACCATCTGGCTAGCCGAAGCTGCTCAACAAACGGGTGGTAAAGTGATTACGCTAGAAATTGATCCTGATAAAGTAAGCTATGCCAGGGAACAGTTAGAACAGGCAGAGCTACTCTCGCTAGTTGACTTTCGGGTCGGAAATGCAATGACCAGTATAGAGGAAGCAGAAGAGTCCTTTGACTTTGTATTGGTTGACATTTGGAAGGAACTTTATGTCCCCAGTTTTGAACGGTTTAAGTCCAAATTACAAGCTGGAGCCTATGTAATCGCAGACAATATGATTCACCCCCCAATGCATCATAAAGAAGCAAAAGCTTACCGGGCAGCCGTCGAGAAAACCGGGAATTTTGACTCTGTTTTACTGCCATTGGGCAGTGGCATCGAATTGAGTCATTTCAAGCCTGATACGGGTGCAAACGAACTGGACTAAGACCTTGGATCACACCTTTGCATCAAGATCTCATACTACTGGACATCCAGAGGACAGAGAATAGAGGTCAGAGGACAGTGTCTCGTAGCGAAGCGGTCTGGTCTCTTATATCTGATGTCTAATAGTAGATTAAGATATGTACCAAAATTGTAAATGATTGATTTTGAGTAGTACTTTGCACATACTGATTCCCTAGATGCTAGCGCAAGCGCTACTTTTAACATTAAAGAATAATCCTTCTCTGACGACAAGAATTGTCGGAGAACTAAAAAAATAAGAAAATGGCGAAAAATCCACATTACTTATCACAGATGTCTCACGTCGAATTATTGAGTACGAATTTGGATGAGACGGTTCGCTTTTATACAGAAATGGTCGGTATGGATGAAACGGGTCGTGACGATGACTCTGTTTACCTCAGGGCTTGGGGAGACTATTTCCTCTATACCTTAAAAATTACAAAGTCAAGCACCTCAGGCTTAGGAGTCATGGGCTGGAGAGCCGATAGTGCTGAAGCCCTAGAAGAATGTGTAGCACACCTGGAAAATACTGGCGCGGGAATGGGTTGGGTAGAAGCGGATAAAGGTAGGGGTAAAGCTTACCGATTCAAATCTCCCGGTGGCCTCTTACATGAAGTTTTCTGGGATGTGGTTTGGCTTAGAGAGACTGGAGAGCGAGGTAGCATCTTTGCTGATCGTTACGCCAGTAACCGCCGAAAAGGGGCTTGCCCTCGCCGCTACGATCATGCCACCTACCTAGTTCCCAAAGGGAGTTATAAAGAGGAGAAAGCTTTCTGGCAGGCTATGGGCTTGAAAAATCCAGATGAAATTCGCATTGAAGACAATATTCCCCCCGTAGGTGGCCTCTGGACCATTGCCAACCTTTCTCATGACATCGCCGTATTCACGGACCCGAATTTACCAGCAGGAGAAGGCATCCTGAATCACATTTGCTATAACGTAGATAGTCGAGAGGAGGTATTACTAGCACTGGACTGGTTTGTAGAAAACGGCTACAAAAGTGTTTGGGGACAGCCTACTCGACACAAGGCGGATGAGGGCTTCTTCTTCTACATTATGGAGCCGCATACCCGGGTACTGCTGGAGATATACGCTTGTGCTAGATTAGTCTTTGCGCCCGATCACGGACCGGATGTTCATTACCTAAAAGACAACCCTAATGATGCGTGGGGTGATGCCAGTCCTTTCAAGGAGATGGATAAAGGAAAAGTAGGGGGACTAGAGCCCGTAGACATCTAGGCTGTGGCAAGATACCCGAAGTATTCCTGGACTTGGCCTAGCAAAACTTCGGTTATCTAGCTGGGCAGTAGCATTATCTCAACTAAAAAAGAATTGCATTTCATGTGGCATTTTTTTCCGGGCAAATATATGCCCTCTTATCAGGTCAATAGGGCCTTAACCCAAGCACACTATGGCGGAGGCGAGTTTGCCGAAATTCTCCAGGTAGCAGGATGGATAGACCCTGAGCGTCGGGAGACCATTAATGTGGCCTGGCTCAAAATGGGAAATCCAGTCTACGATTTAGCAGAAGAGTTCGAACGCAAAGGGAATACCGTTTCTGCCCGGCGCACCTACCTTCGGGCTTTCAACTACCTGCGCTCCGCCGAGTTTTTCATGAAGCTAGGAGATGAGCGAAAAATCCCCACTTATTTAAAAGCAAGGGAAGCCTTCTTGAAGGCAATTAAGTATTTTGATCAAGCCGTCTTGCAAGTTGAAGTTCCTTTTGAAGGCTCCTCCCTACCGGGCTATCTATTCAAGCCTGTAGGTGTTGAAAAACCTCCAACGGTTTTGATGTTTGGTGGTCTGGACAGCCTGGCCGAGGAACTGTATTTCGGGATTGGCCAGCACCTTAACGAACGAGGGATTGCTCTCTTAGCCGTTGATGGTCCGGGGCAGGGTGCTGCTCTTCGTCTAAACCATATCCACTCTCGTCATGACTTCAATGTGGCCGGTACAGCAGTCCTGGATTACTGTATTGAACACCTTAAAGACGAAATCGATGTGGAGCGCATTGGCGTAGGTGCGGTATCCATGGGGGGGTATATGGCTGCTCGTTGTGCAGCTTTTGAGCCTCGCTTTAAAGTGTGTATGATCTTTGGGGCCGTTTGGTCTTATTATGAAGTCTGGGCAGGAAGGCCGGATACGCATCCGTTGGCCGAGATCGTACAGCACATTATGGGAGCCGATGATATGACAGCTGCTAGAAAGAAGTTGGAAGGTTATACCCTTGAAAATGGAGTAGCTGAAAAAATAGCTTGTCCCACCTATATTCTACACGGGGGAGATGACAAGCAAAACTTTGTGAGTCATGCGGAGCGTGTGGCGGCACATCTGACTTGTGAGCATGTGCTGGAGATCATTCCTAAAGGAGAAAGTGGCTCGCAACATTGTCAGATCGATGATTTTACTAGGACCTTTAATATGTACGACTGGATCGCGAAAAAAATTAAAGTATAAAACTTCAACAAAATGCCAGCAGCAAAGCAAGTATTGATCGTTGGTGGTGGGATCGGAGGCCTATCCTTGGGCATAGGTTTGAGGAAGCAGGGAATAGAAGCCGAGATCGTGGAAATACAACAGGATTACAAAATTTATGGCGCCGGAATTATCCAACAAGCTAATGCTTTAAGAGCATTGGATGCCCTAGGTGTAGCAGATGAAGCCATGCGGCGCGGTTCGCCTTACGGACAAGTAAAAATGTGCTCAGCCACTGGCTTTGAGTTTGCAAAAGCAGGGCCACCACCGCTAGAACGATTCCCTAGTCATAATGGAATTTCTCGTCGAATTTTGCATGAAATTCTGCATGAGGAAGCTGTGCAACTGGGGGTTACATTTCGGATGGGTACTTCAGTTGTCAGCATTAACAACGATCCCGAGGCGGTTGAAGTAAATTTCACTGATGCTACCTCTGGAACCTATGAAGTAGTTGTAGCAGCAGATGGAATCTACTCTAAGGTGAGAGATCTAGTCTTTGGAGAATACAAACCCCAGTACGTTGGCGCATCCGTTTGGCGTTACACCTTTCCTCGCCCAGCAGGATTGGAGACTGGATACATGTACTTTGGTAAAAAAGCAAAAGTGGGGCTGATTCCTACTACGGCGGATACCATCTACATGTTTGTGGTTACGGTGGAAGGAGAGGATAACCCGCATATCCCTAAGGAGGAGTTGGTACCACGCCTGAGCGCCTACCTGGATGAGTTTGAGGTCGACTTTGTCAAAGAAGTGCAACAGCATATCACTGATCCAGAAGGGGTTAATTATAGACCGCTAGAAATCATGACGGTTCCTGCACCTTGGTACAAACATCGAGTGATCATGATTGGTGATGCCGCTCATGCGACAGTCCCACAGCTAGGCTCCGGAGCCGCTCTGGCAATTGAGGATGCCGTGGTATTAGCAGAGGAACTAGCCCAAGATCAAACGGTATCAACCGCTTTTGAAAATTATATGGCTAGACGCTACGAGCGCTGCAAAGCCATTGTAGATGCTTCTGAGCAGCTGGTGGAATGGGAAAAGATGGAATTCTCCGGGCAGCCACTTCCAGAGGGCGCCAACATAGGAGCCTTGATGGGTAAATCCATGATGTTATTGCGACAACCGATATAAAGTAACACAATGAAACTAGTAACATTTGAAAATCCGGACGGCCTAAGTCGAACTGGCTGGCTGGCCGGAGGCGGAATAGTAGACATGCAGCTTGCGGATGAACGATTGCCAACTGGCATGCTCAGTTTTATCGATGATCATGAACAATACTTTGACATCATCAAGGGACTAGGGGAGTTGCAACCACACTATACACTCCAGGAAGTTCATTTGCAGGCTCCACTTCCTAACCCAAGGAGTATCAGAGATTACATTGGCTTTGAGCAACATATGCTAAATGCCTCTAGGACTTTTGGTCATCAAGTCGGTCAAGCTTGGTACGACATGCCCATTTTTTACTTTACCAATCACCATGGCGTATTTGGTCCTAATGATGAGATTAAGCGACCTACCAAAGAGACAAAGCTGGATTTGGAGTTAGAAATAGCAGTCATCATTGGAAAGCGGGGGCAAGACATCAAAGCAGATGAAGCTGAAGATTATATTTTTGGCTATACGATTTTTAATGATTGGACGGCTCGAGCCTTGCAGCGGCATGAAATGACAGTTCCCTTAGGACCACATAAGGGAAAAGATTTTGCCAATGCCTTTGGGCCCTGTATTGTTACCAAAGATGAGTTCGAGTCTTATCGTTGTTCCATTAATCGAGAAGTTCACCCAGAGCATCTGCAAATGCCCAATCGTAGAGACGGCCGCTTTGACCTGACCATGACAGCTAAGATCAACGATGAGGTGATCTGCGTAGGTAATTACAAAACCGTGCATTGGACCTTTCCCGAGATGATGGAAAGAGCTTCAGAGAATGGGGTGCGCCTACTTCCAGGGGATATCCTGGGATCTGGAACTGTAGGGTGGGGGAGTTTGATTGAGAACAATTTCACCATTCATCGCCCTATTGAACCCGGAGATGTAGTAGAGCTAGAAATCCAAGGTATTGGCGTTTTACGGAATACGGTGATTTAACTGAGCGCCAGAGATCCCAAGTTGGAGCAGGATTGACATTGTCAAACTTCGGATATGGGTTAGTCGAAATTTTGGCAATCTGGAAGTTTTGTATTCTCCAAAAATGGATGGTTCATATATCGTACATAAATGCACGAAAATCCCACCTGTGTATCTGGCTATGCATATATTGTCACGCTGTGACAGGCGCTTGCACTGACTGCTTTGAGTTAGCAATCTTTGGCCAAAAAACCCCGCTAGGGGTTAAATATACCTAGCCATGAATCCCGGTACAACCGTGCCTTTGGGTACGGTATATATATCCCACCCCTCGAAATAATATCCCAAAATGGTAAAGTTCAAAAATCTATAATCAAATGATATCGACCAACCCACTTCGGATATCTCCTAAAGATGTAAATTATGACGGATAAAATACGTCGAGTCGTGACAGGCCATACCAAAGAAGGTGTGGCCGTATTTCGTTCTGATGATACATTTGAAACGAAGCCCATTCCAACGGGTGATGCAGCCTTTGCCCTCATCTGGACCACGGCCAATGTACCAGCCGATCTCAATGATGAAACAGACGGAAGGGAAAGAGATGCTGGTACCACGCTAAATGGAGGATCAGTCATCCGGGTAGTGGATATGCTCCCCGGGGCGCAATCTCCTTTCCACCGGTCTAGTAGTATAGACTACGGCATTATCATGAGTGGAGAGATCGAATTAGAGCTAGATAATGGGGTGATTAAAACGCTAGGCCCGGGAGATATTGTAGTACAACGCGGCACGATCCACCTGTGGAGGAATCCAAGCGAAACAGATGTATGTCGCATCGTTTTTGTATTGACGGAAGCCAAGGCATTTGAGGTCGATGGTTCACCTCTAATGGATTATATGGAACACTAAGAATCGAAGGACCACTTTCCCGTTTGAAATAAATAGCCTTGCTTTAGGCCTGATTGTACCGTAAAACAACCTAAATTAGGAACGGGAAATGGCTTTTTTAGAATTCCCGTTGATAATTACTAACCAAAGGAGAAGATGTTTCCCCAAGCGAGTATTACATGCGTACAGCAGCAAAATTTGAGGCAGATAGTAAGTAGAGTTGGCTCAACACATCCGTTGTAATTTCAACGGGTATGCATAAAGCAAATAGTGTCATCCTCAAATTTTATAAAGTACTGTAAAATAAAGAGCAGCATGAAGATTATTATAGCGGGAGGCGGAATTGGAGGTTTGGTGGCAGCTCTATGCTTACATCAGGCTGGTTTTGAGGTGCAGGTCTACGAGTCAGTAAAGAAGATGAAACCACTAGGAGTGGGAATTAATTTATTGCCCCATTCCGTACGTATCCTAACCAAGCTTGGGTTGACTGATAAACTGGCCCCCATAGCCATAGAAACAAAAGAACTCGTCTATGCCAACCGACATGGACAATTGTTCTGGGAAGAACCCCGTGGTCGCTACGCAGGTTACAAATGGCCGCAATTTTCTATCCATCGGGGTCATTTACAGATGCTTTTGTACCAAGAAGCGGTAGAACGACTTGGAGCCAAAAATGTCCTGGCCAATCATCATTTCCAGCATTTTGAACAGGATGACAAAAAGGTTAAAGCGACTTTTATAGATCGAGATAGCGGCGAGACCCAAGGTATAGTAGAAGGAGATATCTTAATTGGGGCGGATGGGATTCATTCGGAAGTTAGACAGCAATTGTACCCAAAAGAGGGCTCCGTTAAATATTCGGGCAATGTATTGTACCGGGGAACCACCATTATGCCTCCGTACCTAACCGGAGCGTCCATGGTTATGATCGGGCACAACCGACAAAAAATAGTGGCCTATCCGATTCAAAAGACCATGGAGGATGGACGTCAGTTGATCAATTGGGTGAGCAACCTTAAGGAAGGAGATGACTACAGCTTGAAGACTCGCGATTGGAATCGACAAGCAGATAAAGAGCGCTTACTGCGGAAGTATGAGGATTGGACTTTTGACTGGTTGGATGTCCCAGCCATGATTGAAGGCGCAGAGAGCATCTATGAATTTCCGATGTCGGATCGAGATCCCTTGCCACGCTGGACCTCCGGGCTTGTCACCCTCTTAGGTGATGCAGCACATCCGATGTATCCGATTGGTTCCAATGGCGCATCGCAGGCCATTTTGGATGCGGATGCATTGTGTGAAGCCCTGGTAGAAGAAGCTGGAAGCAAACCGGCCTTAGAGCGATACGACCGATTGCGCGTGCCCGCAACGGCCAAGGTGGTCCTACAGAACCGAAAAAAAGGCCCCGACTTTATCATGGATCTGATGGAAGAGCGATTTCCACAAGGATTTAAGGAGGGAGAAATTCCACATAATGAGCTTGACCAAATTATGGAAACGTATAAGCAAATTGCAGGCTTCGATGTAGGATCCTTGAATCAGAAGAGCTAACAAACAAGACAACAAAAACAAAATAATGCCAAGCGACACTCACGCCACCTTTGATGGCAGACCCATATCTGGTCTACAATATGCCACCATTTTTGTTTGTTTCCTAATGAATATTCTGGATGGCATGGATGTCCTGGTTATCTCCTATTGTGCCCCAGCTATTGCTGCTTCATGGAACGTAAGCGCTGAGACGCTAGGCATCGTCTTTAGTGCAGGCTTGGCTGGTATGACGCTAGGTGCATTGCTACTAGCACCTATGGCTGATCACATTGGGCGAAAGAACATGATCTTACTCAGCGCCCTATTGATGGGTTCCAGTATTTTTCTAACCGCTTATGCTCAGACCGTTTCTTTGTTGATTCTGCTTAGATTCTTGAGTGGGATTGGCATCGGGAGTATGTTGGCTAGTACAGCGGCCCTGATTGCCGAATACACGCCCAATCGTTCGCGCGATTTTTGGGTGAGTACGGTGATTGCGGGATACCCTGTTGGAGCGGTATTGTCTGGGCTCGTAGCCGCACAAGTGGTTCCGAATAGCGGTTGGCAAATGATGTTTAAGATCGCCGGGGTAAGTTCCTTCGTCACTCTGCCGTTGATCTTCTTTTTTCTGTCCGAATCAGTAGCGTTTTATCTGAAGAAACAACCTAGGAATGCCTTGATCAAGATTAATAACATCTTACAAAAAATAGGCCGGCCCAAATTAGAGCAGCTACCGGTAGTGCCAAAAAAAACGACCGGTATTCCCGTTGGCAAACTTCTATCCACCAGCTATAGAATCTCTACCCTTCAATTGTGGCTAGCCCTATTTCTAGCTTTTGGTGCTTTGTACTTCCTAATAAGCTGGATTCCCAAACTAGCCACCAATGCAGGTCTGTCCATGTCATTAGCTATCTATGCCGGTACGGTGTTCAATGCCGGAGCTTTTGTTGGCATCCTTACTCAAGGATTGTTCTCTACAAGATTTGGATTAAAAAAGACGATCGGACTTTTCTTCATAGCTACGGCTATTCTGATGGCAATTTTCCGCCTCTTCATCGGTTCGGATTGGCTATTACTCATCTTTGGCTTACTGGGTTTCGGGATTCAGGGCGGCTTTGTGGGATTATATGCAGTAGCGGCCCGGATGTATCCAACAGAATTTCGTACCACTGGCGTAGGTTGGGCTATCGGTGCAGGAAGACTAGGAGGAGTAATTGGCCCTTCAGTGGGAGGGCTGCTAGTAGGTTTGGGCCTCACCATGGCCACCAATTTCTTGATTTTTGCTGTTCCTACCTTATTAGCTGGAGTAGTTACCATGGTAATTTCCTCTAAGGAGGTTTCCTAAGGCTATAAGCAAACCTTCAAAGTTAATTGAGCTATATACAGATAGAAATTCGAATGTTACGCACTGCTTAATATGATTATTGACAAAAACTAAAAACTTTGACTTCATGAAAGCCTATCCATTTCGGGCAGATCACGTAGGCAGCTTGCTGCGATCGGAAAAAGTAAGGACCCATCGACTCCTTTGGAAACAAGGAAAATTATCTGCTGAGGCGTTGCGGGCTATCGAAGATCAAGCCATAGCAGAAACAGTGAAGAAGGTGGAGTCTATTGGCATGAGATCCATCACGGATGGCGAGTTTAGAAGAGATTACTTTCATCTGGATTTTCTCAAGGAACTAGCCGGAGTTACGGTGACCGGGGGTATTGAAGCCAACCCCAATGCCAAGGTAGCAGCGGACGGTTTCAAGCCACCCGTCCTAAGTGTTACAGGAAAACTTCAGCATATTAAGGACATACAAGTAGCTGATTTCAATTACCTACAGTCCGTCGTTTCTCAAACACCCAAGGTTTCTATTCCTTCTCCCACGATGGTGCATTTCCGAGGAGGGCGGAAGTCGATCGATATCAATTCGTATCCAGATATGGGCGAATTCTTTGCCGATCTAGGAGCTGCCTATCGAAAGGAAATCGACCGTCTCTATCAAGCTGGCTTGCGTTACCTGCAATTGGATGATACCAACCTGGCCTATCTCTGTGATCCCAAGATGCGTGCCGCTGCTATCGAGCGTGGCGAGGATCCCAATGAACTGCCAAGAACCTATGCGGCCTTGATCAACTCCGTGATCGATGACCGGCCAGAAGACCTTACCATAGGTATACATCTCTGTCGAGGCAATTACCGCAGCACCTGGTTTGCAGAAGGAGGCTATGAGCCAGTAGCAGAGATCCTTTTCAAAGAGATCAATGTCGATGGCTATTTTCTGGAATACGATGATGAACGTTCTGGTGATTTTGCGCCGCTCCGCTTCGTACCTCCACATAAAAAGGTGGTGCTAGGTATCATATCTTCAAAGGTCGCTGAATTGGAAGATATGGATGACTTATGTAAGCGGATTGATGAAGCCGCGCAATATATGCCGCTGGAGAACATGTGCATCAGCCCCCAATGTGGCTTTTCTTCCACCCACCATGGTAATGACTTGACGCATGATGACCAATGGCGTAAGTTGGAACTGGTGGTGAATACAGCCTTGAAGGTCTGGGGTGAAGCCTAGATAAGCAGTAAATTGGCAGAAGTGGATCTAGCCCTACAAGGCTACCGAAAAATGGGCACTCGTTTTGGCTTGCACTTCCTCCAGCGTGGCATCAGGCATTAATTCAACCAGCGTCAGCTGGCCTTCAGCAAACTTGAAGACCGCCAGGTCGGTGATGATCATTTCCACTACCCCAATCGCCGTCAATGGCAAGGTACAGGAGGGGATAATCTTTGGGGAACCATCACGATTGGTATGTGTCATAGTAATGATTAATCGCCTGGCCCCCTTGGCTAGGTCCATCGCCCCACCTACGCCCAGTAAGGGTTTTCCAGGCACGGCCCAGTTAGCCAGATTAGCCTGCTCATCCACCTGGAGTCCTCCCATGATCGCTACGTCGACGTGCCCGCCACGAATCATCGCAAAGGAGTCGGTGCTGTCAAAGTAGCTACTGCCTTGCAGTGCTGTGACGGGGATTTTCCCCGCATTAACGGGATAGTCCATCGCTCCGCCACCATCTGGTGGAACGGGACCTACTCCCAACATGCCATTTTCGGTATGTAAAATGATACCATGATCCGCTGAGATTAGATCGGCCACCAAAGTCGGAATACCTATACCTAAATTCACAACATCTCCACGGTCCAATTCTTGTAGAGCCCGTCGAGCTATGTGCATGCGGGCCTCACTTACCTTTTTGGAAGAAGAAACGGAGGCTGAAGAACCTAAATCTGCTAACGTAAGCTTGGCTTCCACCAGATAATCAACATAGCAGGACGGGGTATGAATATGCTCTGGCGCAATACTCCCAGCTGGCACAATCTCTTCCACTTCGGCAATCACTAGTTCGGCAGCAGTAGCCATGGCCTTATTGAAGTTGTTCTCCGTCATTCGGTACTGCAAATTGCCCGCCGTATCGGCACGCCAGGCTCGAATAAAGGCTATGTTGGCTCTAATAGCAGGAATAAATACCTGTTCCACACCATGAATCACCTTCGTCTCCCTGCCAGCGGCCAAAGGTGTACCCGCTGATGTGGGGGTGTAGAAGCCCCCAATCCCCGCACCTCCCGCTCTAATGGCTTCAGCCAGCGATCCTTGTGGAAGCAGTTCATATTCCACCTGTCCACTTTGCGCCGCCTTTACTGCATCGGGATTGGAAGTAAAAAAGGAGCCAATCATTTTCTTGATCTGACCATTATGGAGGAGTCTCCCTCCCCCTAGTCCAACTTCACCAACATTATTCCCAACAAAGGTCAGGTTCTTGGTTGAGGTCTCAGCCAGGGCGTGCATAAGGTGTACCGGGTTGCCTGTCATTCCGAAACCTCCTTGCAGCAGGGTGTCTCCATCTTTTACCATTCCGGCAGCTTCCGCTGCTGTTATTTGTGGGACTATTTTCATTTTGCCTTACTTCAGTTTAGCTTTAAAAAAATCAATCATCTGTTGATAATACTTTGGGGTCATCACCCCGGGGCCGTGCTTGCCTCCTTCTACGATCACCAGCTCGCTGCTAGCCTCGGCCGCCTGCATCTTTTTGTGTAAATGTTCACTTTGGCAATGTGGAACTAGCGGATCTTTATCTCCATGAAAAATGAGGAAGGGAGGATTGTCTTTTCGGGCGTAAGTGGCAGGATCTGCTAGTTGGCAGGCCAGCTTTTCGGACTGAATAGCACCGCCAACTAAACTTGATTCCGGTGATTCTGCCGCATCATGCGAAAAAGAGCTTCCACAGCTATCCATGATTAAGAAGTCCGTAGGGCCAAACCATTTTACTACCGCATCCACATGGCTACTAGTTGAAGTATAGTCCCCCAGGCTCCCCTCCAAATCTATAGTTTCTCCTTCCAGCTCGAAGGTTTGCAGGTAGCTGCTTGTCCCAGCAAAAGCAGAGAGATGACCACCGGAAGACCAGCCGGTAATGCCAATAAATGAGGAATCCAGGGAGAACTTTTCGGCATTTGCGCGAACAAAGCGGATGGCAGCCTTTACATCCTGGATTTGCGCCGGAAAGATCGCATCTCTACTGGAGCGATGATTAATACTCACTACTGCAAAGCCACTATTTAATAACACCTGTCCGATCCCGCTCTTAAAGGTTGCCCCTTTGGCATTATTGGAAAACCATGCACTACCATAAATACAGATGACCGTAGGGTAGGGGGCCGTCTTTCTTTGTGGCAAGTGGATATCTAGGCGATGGCCAATGTGCCGATCCCCCACGTAGTCAATGTCTAGCCAATGTTTGGAGGATTCTATTGCCGTTTTGTTGTAATCTTCCATGGCAGGGCTTTGAGCAAATAGAGGTATAGTAATCCAGACAAAGAGGAGCGTCTGAAGGCCGTTCTTGTTGATCATAGGCGCTCATTTAGGCGAAAGTTTCAAAGGGCAGTCCCACATAATTCTCAGCAATCGTGGTGGCATAACTGCGAGAAATACCAATGTAGTCAAACTTGGCTTTTTGGAGTCGATATTGAAAGGAACCGTGCTTCGCCTGCTTATGAAATAGCGTTGTCATGAAATTTGAAAAATCCTGTGCTCTCCAGACTCGCTGAAGGGCAGTCTGGGAATAATTGTCTAAGCCTTTACTAGACCCCGATTGATAGTACTCAATAAAGCCTTCTGCTAGATGCTTAACATCTGCTACCGCCAGATTCAGGCCCTTACCACCAGTAGGAGGGACAATATGAGCCGCATCCCCGGCGAGAAACAGACGAC
This sequence comes from Saprospiraceae bacterium, assembly GCA_965263225.1. Taxonomy (GTDB): domain Bacteria; phylum Bacteroidota; class Bacteroidia; order Chitinophagales; family Saprospiraceae; genus DT-111. The sequence continues at coordinate 360,601 of CBDHHG010000055.1, read as the reverse complement.
CATATTGCATGTGATCAATCATAAAGCTCCGCATCGGGGTGATCCCTTTATCGAAAATGGGGCCACTTTGTAAGGACCATCCCTCCGTTCCTAATCGAATGCTAAGTTCCTCCCAAATCTGATCGTCTGACCAATTGTCAATGTGATCATCATTATCTACTTGAATATATAGACGACTCACCTTTTCAGAACGTAAGCTGTGAAGGGCAAAGCCTCGCTCATGGTAGGCATAGATCAACTCGTCAGTAGACGGAGCTACGTTGGCTAAGATGCCCAACCAACTAAAGGGATAGATGGTACTGTATATCCGATAGGCATCGGTCGGAAGGGTTTTTCGACCAATACCATGGAAACCGTCACAAGCAGCTACGAATTCACATTCCAGTCTTCCTGTCTGACCTTCATGTTCAAAGTGTACGATGGGTGTTTTCGTGTCAATTCCCTCTATCTGATTGGCTTGTGCTTCGAATAGAAGTTGCTCACCCGCCGAAAGCCAGGCCTCTGTTAAGTCTTTCACCACCTCCTGTTGGCCATAAATGGTAATGTGTCTACCATTTGTTAGTTCGCCAAAAGGAACGCGCGTACGGACGCCATCAAAGCTAAGGTAAACACCATCATGTAGATGTCCTTCCCTTTCAAGACGCTTCGAAAGGCTCAGCATTTTTAGAATATCAACCGTATTCTGTTCCAGCAAACCTGCACGTACCCGGCCTTCTGCATAGGCTCTACTTTTTCGCTCCAGGACAACAGCTTGGATTCCATTCTTTCTTAACCAATGGGCCAAGAAGAGGCCTGCAGGGCCAGCGCCTATGATACCTACTTGTGTCTTTATTTTTTTCATCTCCGAGTGTTAATAGTCTACATTAAGTTCCTTAAAAACTTCTAGAGCAGAATGATACGCCTCATTGGCTGCGGGAAGTCCGCAATAGATACCGGATTGCAAGAGCACCTCTTTGATCCCCGCTACGCTGACTCCATTGTGGATGGCAGCCTTGACGTGCATTTTGAATTCTGCCTTTCGGTTTAAAGCAATCATCATAGCTAAGGTGATCAAACTCCGATTGTGCTTACTCAGACCTGGTCGGGTCCAGATTTCCCCCCAGGCATAGCTACTAATGAAGGATTGAAAATCTTCAGTGAACGCATTCTTGTTTTGATTGGCTCTATCCACATGCGCATCCCCCAAAACCGTTCTACGAACGTGCATACCTCTTTCGTAAGTAGTAGAGCCCACCAGAAAATCTAATAGCGCTTCTGCAAAGGCTTGAGGTTGTTCTATGCTAGGAATATGCCTGGCAGCTAGCACCTTCAACTTTGATTGAGGGATCTTGCCACACATGAATTCCGCATCAGCTACTGTAGTAGCAGGATCTTCATCGCCCGTAATGATTAGGGTTTCTACTGGAATTTTGTGTAAATCCTCCCGAAAGTCAGCATCGCGTACCGCAGCGCAGCAATTGGCATAACCCAAGACTTCATTGGCCAATAACATGCGTTGCCAAACCTGCAATTGCGGCCCTTGTTGTTCCAAGAACTGCGGTCGAAACCAAACCTTCATCGAACCCTCCAAGATGGCGGGCAATCCTTCCCTTTGAATCAGCGCAATTCGGTCATTCCAGGCTTCGTGAGTACCGATTTTAGATCCGGTATTACTTAGTACCATCTTATGCAGTCGGTCCGGATGATGAATGCCTAGCCACTGTCCAATCTGTCCGCCCATGGAGAGCCCGCAGAAATGAACTTGTTGGAGCCCCAATTGATCCAGTAGGTCTATAACATCCTGCCCCAACTGTGCCACCTGATAAGGCTCCGCTGTAACTTCACTCTTACCCAAGCCCCGGGTGTCATACCTAAGAACCTGAAAATAGGGTAGGAGTAGGGGCACTACCAGGTCCCACATATGTAGGTTAGTCCCTAGAGAATTGGAAAAGACCAATACGGGGCTATTGGGAGTCCCTTCAAGTGTATAATGGGTGTTCATGTCGCTAGAATTTCATCGATAATTTCCAGACTCAATCCGATGGCATTCTCTGCCTGAAATAAAGCCTTCAAATCAAGCTCGGAGAACCCGAGATTGAGTTCTTCGATTATTGCTCTAAGGTGCCTTCCTTCTTGTATAGCTAGCTGACAGGCAGATTTTACTTTTTCATGTGCCTCTTCTTTACCGATCTTGCTAGCCAAAGCTAGAGATACCCCTTCCGCATAGATGAGCCCCTGGGTCAACTCAAGATTGGCCTTCATACGATCTTGATCAACCTCCAATCCCTCCAAAACTTCAATCGCTTTTTCCACTGCACCGGCGGTCAATCCAAAAATATCATCCAAGGTTTCCCATTCCGCATGCCAGCTACCCGCAGCACGTTCATGCGCTTGCGGCATGGCCGCGAATATCGTAGCCACTAAAAAGGGAGTCCGTTTGGCATTGGCGAGGATCGCCGTGGAGAGTATTGGATTGTGCTTGTGCGGGAGCGTGCTGGAGGTTCCTCTTCCAGGGACAAGCGGTTCTATTACTTCACCTACCTCCGTCTGAGACAGCAGCACTATATCTTCAGCTATCTTACCCAAACTCCCTACTAATACGCCTAAGCCACCAGCCAAGGTAGCCGTAGATACTCGTTGGGTATGCCAGCCTGGCACGTCCTGCAATTGCAATAACTGAGCAAAGGATTGGCGAACAGCGGCGGTGAGATATTTATTCTGACTCCCGACGGCTCCGGCCAATTGTATCGAGAGTAAGGAGGGCTTGATAGTCTCCAAGTGTCTTCTGGCGGATTGAATGCCCTGAAGCCAGGATGCCGTTTTTAATCCAAAAGTAATGGGACGAGCCTGTTGCATTAATGTTCGCCCGATCATTACGGTAGTTCGATGTTGTCGTGTGAGTTTAGTTAAAATTTGCTCCAACTCGACGAGCTTCCCATCAAGCCAAGCCAAATACGCCTGACTTTTTAAGATCGTAGCGGTATCCACAATATCCTGACTGGTAGCTCCCAGGTGAATATACTTTGCTAATTCCCCATCCTTTTCCTTCACACCTGCAATCAATAGTTTGACCAATGGGGCAGCAGCATTGCCGGAGAGGGCGATCCTGGATTGCAATACCTCAAGATCGATAGACAAGGTTCCGAAGTGGTCCTTCAATCTCTCCGCAGTGTCAAGCGGAACAACCTGATGCTGTTCTTGAGCCTCTACCAATGCCAATTCCACCTCCATCATTAAGCGAACGAAATGCTCAGTTGAGCATAAATCGTCGGTAAACTTAGAATAGAATAGTTCGCTGTAAAGCCCCATAGGATCGGATTTAAAACCTGCTCTTACACATCGAAAAAGACCGTTTCTTTCTCCCCTTGCATATAAATATTCAACTCATATACTTTTCCTTTCTGTTGGGCAATTAAAGTCGACCTTCGATGCTCGGGTACAGTTTGTAGAACGGGGTCTTGCGCATTGAGCTTAGCCTCATCAGAGAAGTAGATCCGAGTGTAGGCGTGGATAAGTTGTCCTCGCATAAACACAATGACCGATAGAAAGGGGGCATGACCGAGATAAGCCTGTGGCTTGGTAGTCCGAAAAATGAATCGATTAGTGGGATCCGTACCCGTTCCAAAGCGCCCAAAGGCTTCCTTCTCTCTATCCTTTTGCCAGATTTCTAGCATCGCATCCGAGATTGCCTCTCCGTTTCCATCGAAGACCCGCCCTGTGACTGTGATTACGTCCTCTGCCAATATATCTTCTACCATCTCTCCGTCCACCCAACCTTCGAATTCGTAAGCATATTGCTGTGGCGTTAGGCCATAGGCGAAGTAAGGCCCAACCGTTTGTGAAGGCGTTTGTAGTTTCTTTTCCATGCTCTATTTATTTTCAAAAGGCGTTTCTTGATAGCCTCGAAGCACAATATCGAAACGATATCCGAGGGCGAATAAAGGTTCAGTGATATCCAGCTCGAAATCGGCCACTAGCAGATTACGGCCCTTTTCTGGTGTGCTCAAAAAGATCGGATCATACTGCAGCAGTGGATCGCCAGGAAAGTACATCTGGGTGACCAATCGGCTGGTTATGTTGGCCCCGAATAGAGAAAAGTGAATATGCTGTGGGCGCCAGGCATTATGATGATTACCCCAAGGGTAAGCGCCAGGTTTTATGGTATAAAACTTGTAATGCCCTTCAGCATCCGTGATACATCTTCCCCCTCCCACAAAATTTGGATCTAGGGGCGCATCATGCTGATCAATCTTGTGGATATATCGCCCAGCAGCATTAGCTTGCCAGATTTCTACTAGGGCATTAGGAATACCCCTCCCAAATTCATCCATTACTTTTCCGCTCACAATCATTCTTTCCCCGATAGGTGCACCATTCTTCACCGCATTGCGCGTCAGGTCGTGGTCCAGCGGATTCACCTTGAAACTACCGAAGGCAGGACCTGACAACTCAGCAAACGTTTTAGGATGGAATACCAAAGGCTGTGTTGGTGCCCGTAGGATAGTGGACTTGTAATCTGGAAATAAGCGAGGTGGATTGACCTCCCAGTCAGTTGGTTTGATCTTTTGTTGGCTCATTGTAAATGCTTGAACAACTTCAATATAGGCTTCTCTATGCAAAAATACGGCCTGTATGACCATCTAGCTTGTCAAAAAGCGTGAATAAAGGATCAAAATCAATCCTACTGTATATATCTATGGATGTATTATTTGAATGACCTGTGTTATTTCAGGTACTCGCATTAATTCAGGTGTTTGATGCATCACTAAGAAACTGTTTTGAAAAGAGATAAATGAATTACAGGTCAACTAGGCGAGCAAAAAAAAGACGCCGTAGCTTGGATGAAAAGTTACAAAAATGAAAAAATATCCAAGCGATTTGACCGACGCCCAATGGCTAAATATAAAGAAACTATTGGACGAAAAAATGCTCCAACGAAAAAGACGTTGGGAATTGCGTTCCATTTTTGATGCCTTATTTTATTTGATCAAGGGAGGCATTCAATGGCGGATGTTACCTAAAGACTTTGCTCCATGGCAGACCGTATATTTTTACTTTCGCCAATGGAAAGAACAAGGCCTGCTTCAACGGGTTTATACTGCTTTACATGAAAAAGTTCGAATCAAAGCAGGCAAAAAATCATCGCCAAGCCTTGGCATTATTGATTCTCAGAGCGTTAAAACCTCTTTAGCCGGAGGCAGTAGAGGCTTTGATAATGCTAAGAAAACCAAGGGGCGCAAACGACATCTGGCTGTAGATACTTTAGGCTGGTTTGAAGGTTCTCACAGCTTAGCTAAAGACTTTGAGCGCCTTCCTCGTTCCAGCGAGGCCATGATTCACCTAACTATGATTAAAATCGATTTACAAAAATTATCTAATTGATTTCAAAACAGTTTCTCAGATTTGCTGAATAGTTACCAATTAACAATTAAGTCTTTCGACCCTATTGCACGCAGCATGTAGTCAGTGGGTTTTGATAGTGCGATTATCCAAATAAACTTTCCCTTGCCATCCAGGCAGGAAATAGATCTCCTCAACTTTCTAAGTACGATATTCATTCTATTCTTGGTGTTGTCCTCCGCGCTACTAACAGGAGTATATCTTTGTTTGTCGCTTGGAGAAAATATTATTTAATTTCTAGATGGATGAGCTATTGTAAATCTTCAAGCCATTTTCGTTACATTTGAATGAACAATCAGCAATAGATTAGTAGGAATAAGGCGTTATGTTCAAAGGATAAGGTAGTTATAGAACCCAAAGCTCCGTTCAGGCAAGTATAGTATGAGAGCGATTTATTTCCGGCCATAGAATATGAACTGATATCAATAGATGGTATAGATGTAAAATCCGCTGATGATTTATGGTATTGTAATATAAAAAAGATCCAGCTCCTAATTATATCCAGTGTTCGGATTAAAGTTATTCCTCCTGAAGATTTACAGGAAACTACCCAATAGCTTTCAACGATGATCTCCCTTAACGGAGTAGATTGTCTTGATGGGTTGTATCACCATTATCATCGACAGTTACGCTTAGTAGAATAGACATAACATTTGGAATTATGTCCGCAAAGGCCTTCGCTGACGGTTAGAGGATTCACCGCACAGTGATTGATAGTACTAAAGCAAAAGTGCAGGTTGATAAGGAGAAAGAGCCGTCAAAACTCTTTCGAAACACTTCTGAAAAGGATTTGAATAATTCTTAGCTTAAACACTTAATTGATTGACTGGAAGAATGAAGCAGAAGCAAAGCCTCCATTTGGATTTGAGAATCTTTCTAACGTTACTCGCTAGATTAAGGAGGGGGGCTTCGCATTCACGGAGTGTTAGGCTTAACGGAGAGATACTTGTTTTGGGTAAGGAGAACATACCCCTAATCCAAAAGTCAGAAAAGGCTTGTAAAAATGCTTTATTAACATTGTTAAAATCATTTCCTGTTTTTCGTGAAAAGACAGATATTGATCAACTTGTTCCTCGCATATTGATTGACATCTTGGAAGCAGGGGAAATATCCCCTGACCTGTTGAATGATCTGATTTGTAAGCATATTGATGAACGACCGAACAAGTTGTCAGAGCAGGTCACCAAAATAGAAAAGCTAATACTCGATAACTACTACCGACTCCATTCAGCGACGGGAGCTTCTACCGGAGGGGAACTGCCTGTTTTTCGTGAGATACTTACTAATTGGGAAAAAGAATTGTACTCTGATCGGTGGCGAAAGCTTCCGTCTATCTCCCCAATTGGTATCCAGAAGAGAGTAGACCTGGAAAAGACTTATGTTGAACTCTTTATAGAGAAAGTAGTAGCCTTTCCCCAACTTACCAAGAAAAAGAGTGTGGAAGAACTAGCTGTTAATGTTAATGGGGGGCAAAAATGGATCAATCGTGACCGAATAGAACGAATTTTGCAGGGTAGTTGGAACAGAATTGTCTTGGTTGGCGAACCAGGAAGTGGTAAATCCACTAGTGTTAAATGGTTAGCCCAAAAGATTTATAATGATCAGATACGAGGATGGTGTATACCAATCATTATTCCCTTACGTGACTTTGCTGGATTCCAGGACAAATTTGGATTCGAATCTTTATTGACTTATCTGTTAATCAATTACACATCTTCCAAGGCAACAGATGTGCCCTCTACCCTTTTTCCAGCATTAATAGCTGAACTTGAATCGCTACAGAGAGTAGGGGGAGTACTTGAACAAATACTAGTTATTCTAGATGGCTGGGACGAAATTGAACCCGGCCCTGCAAAGCGAAAAGCCTACGATGCGATAGCGGAACTAAATCAATATTTCCGAATTCTCGTAACAACTCGTCCATCAGGTATTCCAGGCCAACTGCAGGCCAGCAATATTTTTAAGCTGGTCGGACTAGACTATTATCACATTCGGAAATTAATCCACCGCCGTTGTAGACAAGAAAACCTGTCCATGCAAGCGGAGGAAGAACTACTAGACAAAATAGATAAGCTTCCAAAGCTATATGCTATTGCCTATAACCCTTATTTGCTTACGATACTTATTCAAGCTTATATTCAGGATAATGAAATATTAGATCAAATTTCAAATAAAACCACACTATTTAATTTTTGTATAAAACTTATAGGTAAAGAGTTTACCGAGAAGTATCAACTATTTTCAGAGGAACTTAAGACCGCTCCCTTTACCAAATTAGCTTTCGAGCTTTCATTTGGACTAGATTTCAAACGATATGATTTTGATCCCATCTTTTTAGCAGAGCTCAATCTTTTGGAATATTTCAATAAAGTGATGACCAAAACGAGACTGCTACACTATCAATTTACTCGCTACACTTTTATCCATAACCAATTTCAAGAATATTTTTCTGCCATCTACATGGGGGAACAACTAAGTACAAGACAACTTTATGAGCTTTGTAAAGAGCACTTGTTTAAATTAACATACCAAGAGGAGTTTCGGTTTTTATCGTCTTATCTTCCATCGCATACAGTGAATCATCAAGTTTTTCGCTATGCTGTTGAAGAAGGAAGTCAAGAGGAAGACCTCTTTGGTATTATCCGCTGTGAGGTAGCTAGTCTTCTGGCAGCAAGTGGTGTACACGACGGTGGTCTCTCTCTGTATGGTGTAGACTTTCGAGAATTACTATGGGAGGATATTGAGTGGTCAAACAGTAGCTTTTGGAATAATGTACACATTGGGCGTATTAATATCGAACGACATGCAAATGTTCTCCTGGCACTAGATCCTGATTTCCTATTGGTAAAATTGGCCAAAACATTCAGTGAAGCAGATGCTACAGACCCACTTCATATGATAGTGGCGGAAAGGATATATCGCCTTATTCCGACGAAACTTCGTCGACAGACTCATTTCGATGATCTGATAAAAGATACTGACTACAACTTTCTGCTTGGTGTAGAAACCCGTGGTAGCTTGTCCGAATTGGATATAGAGCAGATGATGGCCCTACTTACCAAAGATTATGATAAAAGTACCAGAGAAGAAAAACGCTATGCCATCAGGCAATTAAGCGCCGTTCGATATGATCCGCTGGTGCCAGTCTTAATTCAACTTCATGAGAATGATCAGACAATATATCAAGAAATTGTAGAAGCGCTAGGGCGATATGGTGGTAGTGAAATAAGTGACCTTTTGGTAGAGTCACTACTAGCTGCTCCTAATTTATCAAGTGAGCAGGCAATTAGACAAGATTTTGAGAATAAGTTAAGCATTCTCAATGTGCTTAAGCAAGATGGGTTTCATATCCTTGATATTAGTGGTCAGTTACAATTGATAGAATATATTAGTGCTAACGACTACAATAACCGGAATAGTAGCTATGCAATGGAAGCCATTATTGGAACTAGTATTCCAGACTATTATCAGAGTAAGGTAATACTAGATGTATTAATGGAAACTGAGGATAATCTGATCAGGAGATATGCCCTCCAAGTCTTAGCTGGAAACGTTCATCCAAGGGTGAAAAAGGAACTATGGATCTACTTGCATTCCATATCTGACCGCACCTTTTGTGTATCTGCAATACAACTGCTGATTAATGATACCCTTCCAGAAAACTTAGATTGGCTTATCATCCTTTTAAGCGATGAGAATATTGATTGGCAGGAACGTAGGTTCATTTTGACCTTCCTAATTCGAGGCTGTAACAAAGGTTATAATTCACCTCTCGCGAAACTCAAATTACAACAGTTATTTCATTCAGACTTTGATCGTATTAGTACCGGAGCTATTGATTTAGATCGGGATCTAGACCTACTTGAATTATTGTCTGTCGTACCTAGCTTCTCAAAGCAAGTACTGATAGCCCTTGAAGAAAACGATCTCGAATGGTCTTTCAAGCAACGTGCCTATAAGGCTTTAACACAGAATAAAATTTTCTCTATTCTGCCTCATCTACAGAGAGAAGTTACTCTATATGGCCTACCTACAACGAAAATGAACATGCCTTTTGTTCGCTCTGTATTCAAGAATATTGCTGAATTGTCACCTAACTATATCCTTGAGTTTTTAAGGCAATTTGGCGAAAACTATCCAGAACAAGAGAATTTATTTTATTTATATGATAAAGCAATGGAGGTATTATATGAGCTATCGGAAGAACGAGGATGGCTAATTTTTGAGGATCGAATTGAAGATGCCAACCGGCAACTTGTTACAAAAATTCAGGAGCAGGTAGAACCGGAAAACCGAAAATCAGATACAGAAATGCTTGAAGTTGACTATTCTAGATTTTGGCAACACATCGCAACAGATATCACGGAAAAATATGGTATGGGAAACCCTTCTGCTTGGTCTACGGATATTATTGATATGTTCTTAAAAGAGAGCTTTGAACCAATCATAGAAGATTATTGTAAAGACAAAAATAAACTACGACTCTGTGGCTCCTCCTTAAATATTCCTAGCGTTCAAACTTTTCAACGAATATTTCAAGGAAAATATGGCGGCAGCACTGGAAAAAAAACTACACGAAATCAGTTTGCCATTTATCTGGGTTATGACTCCCTCACTCATTACATCGATACAAAAATGAGATAACTATATGAAAGTGTCCTGAGAAGATATTTGACCACAAGGGGAGTTAGCCTATTGGAAGCCAATTCATCAATTCAAGGTTCACCACAAATGGTGACCTTTGACTTAAGCATTACTCCTCAAAGGGAAGTAGTTTATGTATTCATCTGAATAAAGGGATCGATTATGAGGCCTAGGACCAATATTTTATTAGCTGAAGATGTAGTATTTTTAGGCATGCCTATTCAAGAAAATCTTGAACTAGAAGGCTACGAACTATATCATGCTCAGGATGGTGAACAGGTAGGAATTAATTATACTTTAAATGCCGCTGCACTCTAATCTCTTCGTGGTATTTCCTACACATCAACTATGCACCTGATATCATCTTAGGCTGTAAATAAGAAGCAAACCAAGGAATAGATGAGCCGACCACCAGCAAACCAATTATTTGATCAACTATTGCTAAGAGTTCAAGCCAGGGGCGCAAGAGCCCTTGCCGAAAGAAAAGGGATGCATCTAAAATCGATCAAGATGAGAAGGTCCCTTATCGAAGGATTCGATGTAGTTGGTCCGTTGATATATGAGGTGAAAAGCTATTACCTGGGAGAAATCTGGATCGCGGAGGCCCAGTACTTTGCAGTAGGGCGGCCAACTGAAAGCTATACTTATTATCATGAATCATCCGAATACTTAAAACTGGAAATCGATCTACGGCAAACGAAAAAGGGTAGAAGGAGCCTAGTTAAGATGCGGAAAGATGCCGGAGCAGTGGAAACCAAACTCATGTTTGCCTTAGACGAAGATAATGATATCACATCCTTGAAAAGTATCATGACTTTCGGAGATCACTGGCCAAAGCGATACGTTTGTTTCTATGAGGGCAAGGAAGACAAGGAGCTAGTCAAAAGAATGCGAGAGACCATTGATGATAAGATCTATCTTACCATAGTGGAAGTTGAGTATTATAAGGAAAAATACTGGACTGATGAAGCGCCTAATGCCATAGAAGAATACCTTGGAAGTAGACTTTTTCCTCCCTTTTACAAACCCCAAAGATGGGAGAATAAGGTCAAGCAGTATTATTGGATAGAAGGGCGAATTAAGGAAGAGGGGTATGGGTACAATATGGATTTTAGATCGGTGCTGCCATCACTCTTTATAGGCCGATATGTTTATAGTTTGCAGATTGAAGGGGCGCGGCAAGAGAAAATTACAAAGCATTACATTACAGCAATAGAGGATTTGCATCCTTCATCAAATGCCTGGCTGGTTGCCGGAACGGAGTTGGATGATCCCATAGATGATTTTTCGGTACCCTCTATTGAGTTACCAAGCCAAGAAGCCTATTACGAGTTGTTCTATAGCCCATGGTTTGAGTATTTGAGTGCTCCAGACAGCTACAGCGATAGGAAAATCCAAGAAGAGAAGTATGCAGCCAAGTGTAGGTTTTGGGAGCAGATGCAACGCCTAGCCCCCGATTATTATGTTTATGAGGGAGATGTCATTTTCAGTTTAGTTTCAAAAGATGAATCGCTAATCGAGCAATTTTTGAAAAACTGCTCATATGAGATAGAATATCGGCGAGGTATTCATACGTTTTGAGGGGGAGATTATTGGCAGTCAAGCCACAATGGAGCAAAATGAGGATGACGTGAAGAAATTGTACTATTAATTTTCAAGAAGCTCTCTTATACACCTATCATGATCTAGGCTCCCTCGCATTCCGCAGCGTGATATTTCTTTCTAGTAGGATAACTTAGACCATTTAAAAATTAGGATTTGACAGAAAATAAAATTGAAACTCGTAGGATAGATTCCGATATTACAACTTCAATTTGAGGTATGGAAAATACCTGTGCTTGGCCATGAATTTTGCTAGCACCTCAATTTTACACGAGCCAGTCTATATGTACAAGAACGCCAGCTATAACTCTAAAATCTTAATCAGGAAAGCGTCAACTTATGATTACCCAAGATGATATTATTTACTTTGTGCTTACCGATCGCTTCAAAAATCCTTCTATCAGCGATGAAGCTACCAGGGGATTATCTAATTTCTTGCAGTACTATGGCGGTAACTTTAAGGGGATTGACGAAAAGATCCCATATCTGAAGCAACTGGGCATCACGGCCCTATGGATCACTCCCGTCTATTTGAATATAGGTCGTTTTAATGATACAGATAGTTACCATGGCTACTGGACGATGGATTTTGATCTTATTGATCCTAGCTTGAAAGAGGGGTATCCAGTAGATCAAAAGGAGGCCCTCAAGGTTTTGGTGGATAAATTGCACGAGGCGGGCATCAAAGTGATTTTAGACATGGTAGTCAATCATACAGGTTATCATAATACCAACTATCGCGAGTATGAAAAGACTGCACAATTTAATGAGTGGTTTAATGACGGGGGGCAAGGGGAAAAAAAGACCGAACTAGCGGGCCTGCCAGATTTCAATCACGACTTAGCGGATGTTCGGGACTTTTTTGTGAATAACATCACCGATTGGATTGAGGAAACTGGCATAGATGCCATTAGAATGGATACCGTAAAGCATGTCGAGGATGCCTTTTGGTATTCGTTTAAAGCCTACATCAGAGGTCGCTTTCCAGCAATTACCTTGATTGGGGAAGTATTGAATACCAGTGCTAGTGACATATCTTTTTACCAAACATTAATGGATTTTGATTCCCTTTTTGATTTCCCATTGCAACAAACCATAGTGAGCACTTTGGTGCGAGAAGGCCCGATGACTTGGCTGGCTAGACCCAGGCTCCATGAGGAGGAAACACAGGGAGTGTTGGATGTAGACACTCAATATTATAACAATGCCAACCGACTGGTCACACTACTGGATAACCATGATTTGGCGATAGGTCGAATAAAAACAGCCATCTTGGATCACATAGGGCATTGGGATCGAGATTTATGTATGAAAATGCTTAAAGCCTGCCTTGCTTTCCAGTTTACCACTAGAGGTATACCACAATTATACTACGGTACAGAGATCGGGATGGAGGGGGGCAAAGATCCCTACAACCGAGATGTTTTCCGTTGGGACTACTTCAATGAAAACAATACTAGTAGGGAGGCGCAAGAAGGAAGAACGATTTTCGAGTTTGTCAGGAGACTCATCCAAATCCGTAAGGACAATGCCTGCCTTCAATACGGATACCTATTTACCCTTTATGCAGATCAATTCATCTATGCTTTCATGCGAGAGTATCGAGGAGAAGTCATTGTAGTTGTCATGAACAACGGCCGAGGTGATATGTCCTTCCCTCTAGCTATTCAGATCCATGCAAACAACAATCTCCCCTCCAGAATCAAAGCATTGTGCAGCAATGGGCGTACTTTTGTTAGTCTACTGGATACTACGCAGACAATTCCTCTTGAGCAAGGCAATATTCCTGTACAATTAGCGGGGAAAGCGGTAATAATCTTGAAATTACAGCACTAAGGAGACTATGCGTGAGAAGTCGTAGTAATAAAGATTTTGGGAGTTCCCTTCGAAAGATAAATAGTTCTACTTTCACCGTTTTCCTAGCCCGATGTCCCCTGCGCCAAGTGCTCAAGCAATGGAGCTTCGGGCTCATTCTACGCGAAAGCAGTAGTACTTTTGAGCAGGACAGCGGTACCGATCAACTTCGATACCGCTATACAGATTGAGATTAGCCATCCAATCGTAGCTTTCTTCTTCCTGGCTCAAACCCGGTTATCGTGTACGGTTTATCGGAGCGATATACAAAAAGAGTAGGAACAGTTTCTATGGCGGATTTTCATCTGCTTAGCTCCGTGCCAATACATTCACTATTACCGGCATAAGAAATCCTCCACGGATGACTTCATTTGATTCACGACTTCTTTCCTCAACTCTAGTTTATCTTTCACTATGGCGTTTAGTTGTGTTAGTGAAAGCCCGGTATGCCCCAATTCATCAATAGTAGACAAGCAGTTGCCTCCACATCCGGAGCCACAGCCTTGACCACAGGCATTCCCCATGGCCAATTCATCTCCTAGATTAGAAACAAAATTTACTAAAGACCCTAAGGGGATTTCTCGAATTATAGCCCCCGCATAGGTAGCGAGTGCCTTATCATCTGGACAGTGACGCATAGTTGATCATTTTTTAATTGTAAGACCTTGTAATGATTTACCGATTTCATCTATCTCCCTAACTAATTCAGTCCTCAAATTCAATTTGTTTCGAACAATCGAATTTAACTGGGTCAAAGTAAGCCCGGCATGCCCGTAGGGATCAATGGTGGTGATACAATTGCCTCCACATCCGGAGCCACAACCTTGGCCACAGGCATTCCCCATAGCCAGTTCATCTCCCAGGTTAGAAACGAAATTGCCGAGTGATCCTAGAGGAACTTCCCTAATTATGGCCCCCGCATAGGTTTCGAGGGCTTTTTCATCTGGACAAAAACTCATAATTACATATTTTATGAATTAACAAATTTCTACTTGCTCTACTTGCGGTAGGTTTTTATCAAAATTCAAGGCCACTCCCATGAGACATTCCTGGATCATAGCCTCAAATAGCGCGGCACCGGTCCTTTCTCGGAAAGCTCCACTAGTAATGTATTCCCCCGCAATACAGCCACTGAATAGATCCGCATACCAGGCTTCTGTACCGACCGGGGCATAACCGAATTCTGAGAAGTACTTCTGGAAAACCTGCTTGCTCTTTTCCGTCGGGAAACTATCTGTCAAAATGTTGCCGAGTTGGAACTGTGGGTCTCCGATAAACATGAAGCAGGGATAAGCCGTACCGTCTATAGCAATGGAGAGCTGTGTGAAGAAGGCCGGGCAATAGTTGAGACTGGGTTGCTTATTTATGATCTGCCCCACGATGGCCTTAGCAAAAGATAGTAAAGGGCCTTTGTTCTGGAATATATTATTTACAGTATATCTGGCTGCTTCCATGTAGTAGGGAATAAAAGAGGAGGCGGAGACGTAGCTGTCCTTTTGAGTCTCCAAGGCTTCTCCTCTAAAAACTTGCTGGACGGTGTATTCTTCGATTGTTTTAGATTGGGTGTCGGGTAAAAAGGCAGGGGCAATGTGGAAGGAATCATGCCCGGTTTGCTCATAGAAAAAATCCATCAAATCTACTACCGAGATTCCTTTCTCTAGATGCAAGCTATTATAGGTGCATTCTATTTCGTATGGAATATCCCAATGATGAAGTTTTTCAATGGTCTGAAGTATCTGATTATAACTTGATCCCCCACCTAGAGTAGGTCTATTCGCATCATGAACCTCTTTGAAGCCATCCCAGCTAAGTGTCAGCTCCATGTTCCATCTCTTTAAAGTCTCAAGCACTTTCTTGGAGGAAAGAGTTCCATTGGTGGTGGCTACAAAGGAAGGAAGCTTCCCCAATTCTTTGGCCTTCACTTTTTTTACTAGAAATTCTCCGACTGCATCAATGGCCTGTAGGTTCATCAAGGGCTCTCCCCCAAAGAATTGTATGGTGTCAATAGAGTCATAATTTTCTAGAACAGAACTTATGATCTTTTCTGCTAATTCCGGAGACATGAAGGATTTTGGGGAATGATAGTGGCCATGGTCTGCGTAGCAATAGGAGCACCACAGGTTACAGGCATTGCTAATATTTATGGTGAGACGCCGAATTTTAGGCTTGATTTTCTGTTGTTCCAGAATATCTTTTTCTACCATGATTGGTAGGACTGCCTCTCTATAGCCTAAGTGTAGGTCCTTGGGCTTGCTGGCGTTTCGCGGCAAAGGATTACTAGTAGTGTTAAAAGAGGGCGGTAGATATTTCCTGATTCCTTCCATTGAGGTCTCTGTCGGGAGGTCTAAGCAAAATAATTGCATGGATTCTGGGACATATAAAACACATCCTCTTTGATCTTTTAGGATTACTCCTTGGTCTATGATTAGTTTCTCCATTTGGGAAATAGGATTTTGTTTCAAACAGGGTCTGAAGCCTCTATACGGCTATTACAATAACTAAGACCATCTAAAACTAGGTATTTATCAACTTAGAAATCGAGGACAAAAAAGGACTTAAGCGGACAAAACCGGACAGGATAGGACAAAGGCGGAAATAGGGAATGCTTGCTGCTAAGAAAGATGCTAGGTTTTCTTTTGTTTTTGTGGAAGTTTTACCACTGGAGGGCCAAATGCCTCGTATATTTTCTTTTGTTCTTGAGGGCAAATTAATCGCTTAGGTAAATTGATGTTATTTTTCTTAATCCATCTTCTAAGCGTACGGGGAGTTATGCCATACTCTTCCGCGATTTGTTGCCTGGTTTTGGTTTTAGCGATGACCTTGTCCATAAAAAAAGGAATTAAGGAGAATGGAGGAAGTGCCCTCTGGTTCAAATTATTAAAAAGGTATGTTAACTACAGATATGCCGAATGTCTTAGTATCTATCGCTCCGAAGAAAGCTAGTTGTCAGTGTCCAAAGAGTAACCTTATCTGGACCAGAGAGTGCCCAGAAGTTTGGTGGCTATGTGCTTGTTGTTTCGTAAAGCGTTGTAAAACTGTATTTTATGTCAAAATATGTTTGGTGGTTTTAGGCTTGTGCGTCTTGGCCAAACATGAGCTTGTGACAGCTGATCCGTTCCCGTTTTATTCTTTATTCCCATTTATGACAGAATGTTACCGGAGACTATTAGTGTCTATTTGCTCCACGTATGTTGATAGGAATGGACTTAGTCGAAATAAATTGGCGAATCACCGATTTCGTGGTTCTTGTTTCAACATAAACTAGTCTGATAGCTTAAAATTTAATTTGTAAGAAGATGATTTTACTCAATTAGTGTTTTAAAGTTCAAAAAAATACCGTATATTTAGTGTCTAAAGTCCTTTTTAGAGGCAGCTCTTATATTTATTTCGTCTCCCATAAGTAAAGTAATTAGCAACTATATCTATAGTTCTTTATTGACGCTATTTGACTAGGTCAATAAGTACTAGGTGCACGCGCCCCTCTGTCAGTTTTGTGTGTATTCTGAAATCAAGTTTGGTGTAATTTTTAGCTGAATTTACATGATGTAATTAATGTAAACACTTGGATTAATTTGAAACCCCATATTGTCATAGAATTAGATCATAGTATTACACCTGCACAGTTGCCCAAACTGCCGCATTGGCAAAGCCTTATTGAGAATCGGGCACTTGAAGCATCCACTTTTTTCCCCGTGGTTGATCATGTCTTTCAAAAGTACAACCTTCCCTTTTTTGCTACTCAGGAATATCGACCCGCTCGAAAAGATGAATGGTCCAAAGATGAAATGCAGTCGAACTTAAATCGGCATTTCCGTTTGATTTTGAGGGAAAATACTGAGATTCCCGAAGCACTAATCGCTGAAATACGACTCCTTCCTGTGGTCCGTAGTGTAGAACCCCAAAGAGTAAAGGGGGTTCGCATACCGGAAGAACGAAGCCAAGGTCAGTCGATAAGAGGCTATAGCTTCGGACAGCGTATGATCTATCTGGATGAAGCACACCGCTTCTCGAAAGGTGATCCTGCCGTTAAGATCGCTGTTCTCGATACGGGAATCGATCCAACTCATCCGGAACTGGTGGATAATCTGGAGGATGGCTATGATTTTGTAGATATTATAGATGGAAGCGACGAGTTTTTCGGCGACTACCTTGGGGCTGATGCCGATCCCGCCGATGAATTGGTGGGCCATGGTACGCACGTGGCAGGTATTATTGCTGCTAAAGGCTTGCAGATGCCGATGGGAGTCGTCCCAGAATGTAGAATTATACCCGTTCGCGTGTTGGGAGCCATGAAACAAGGGGAGGGGTATGTCGGGGCAGGGCTAGTTTCCAACATTAATGTAGGCATCAAGTGGGCCATCGACCAGGGAGCCGATGTGATCAATATGAGTTTAGGAATCGTTCACTCCGGAGGAGGATTACCGCACGAAGCAGTAGTGAAATACGCCGAGCAGAAAGGAGTGACTATGGTAGCAGCAGCAGGAAATGACGGCACCCAGCGGCTGTATTATCCCGGTGCGCTTGACCATGTAATTGCAGTGGGCGCCGTGGATGAAAACGGTAAAGTTGCTTCTTTTTCCACCTATGGGAAAGTAACGGTAACAGCCCCTGGTACCAATGTATATAGCACCGCTACGGCCAACGGCTACGCTTTTGCCAGCGGCACTTCCCAAGCTTCACCCTACGTGGCAGGGGCAATAGCGCTGATGAAAGCCTTTGCCAAAAAGAAGGGACGACAGCTTTCGGATAAACAGATCAAGTATATCATCAAGCATACTTCGGACAAAACTGACAACCGCTACCAGGAACAGAAATCAGGATACGGACGATTGAATGTAATTGACGCCATCAAATTCTTGAACTACAAATTATCATAGCACCATTATGCGAGATCCGAATGCATTCGGGACCAGTAACCCGTTCAGTCGATTTACACCAAACTTGACAGGAGCATGGAATAATTTGATCAGAGATCCTTTCGATGTAAAAGGACCGCCGTATACGGTTGACCGAGTGACTCAGGAGGCTTTTCAACAATTATTGGAGAGCGAAGTTTACCCTGGTTACCCCAATGGAGAAGTCAAGCCAATAAAAACTGCCGATGACGATCCGAGCACACCCCTCCCACCTAACCGGCAGAGTGAACAAACCTACCGACGCTTGAATATGGCTTTGCTGAAAAGCTTGTTGGCCAACCCTCAGGCACTGGCTCGACATTGGCATCGAACTAATTACGATTCATATAAGCAAGCCCTTCAGGACCGAAAAGATGCACTACTGGCATCTTCTGTTGGTATTATTCGTCCTTTGACGGATCAATTAAATCGTGAAGGACTTAGCGACCTGGAACGTTTGTTCTTAGCTAATGATCACCTATACGTAGCCCTGATCCACGAAGCTATCACGGACCGCAATTTTAATAGTTCCGACAGTATTCGTTATTTCATCGGCACCAGAATACGAGAATTGACCAATACCCTGGCTACTAATATTGTGAATGTGGTTCGGGAACAAAACAGTATTGATCTAGGGGATACTGCCATTCAGCGGGTGGCCGATCAATTAGTGACTGGGGGGATAAATCTAAGGAACCCAAGTCCAGATGTGCTAGCTCTCATTCAGCAAAACTTATCGGTCAACACCTTAGAAGGAGCTTTGGATGCCTATCTAGCCAAGGAGTTGTTAGATACTAGTTTTATCACACCTGCGCTGAAAAATGAAATGCTACGTTATCTCAGCCAGCTGAACCTGAATTTGAGTATTCTGAGTAATAGTCCTCACGCACTGGATGAGTTTTTTGGTCCCGCTTATGTCCATGCCATCAATGTCCAGTCCGGTAGTGCCGATCCGATTTTTAATATCTATAATCCAGGTTCGGGCACGGCTTGGAATTATCAAGTCGACTACTTCGAAAATACGGCTGATCAGCAGATTATTCGTGACAATATTCGGGCCGCAGGTGCTCTTGATTTCATCTACGAACTGGGTGACCATATGGGAATCTTCCAGATCGTGGATGCCATTGTACTGAAGTGGGCAAAAGGCGAGTTGCGCATCCCACAGGGGCAAGCTTCCAATATGCTGTATCGCTACCACAAACGGGATGAAAATCGAATCACGAAAGCCGGAAGAATGATGGTTTACGCTCAGGTCCTAAATAAGGGAGATGGGGAGCTACTCTCTGGCATGTCCACCAATAATGATTTCAGCAGATTGTGGGAAAGTTTACTCTCTGAAGTAGTGGAATACCGGATGCGCGTAGAACGGCTGGATACTTATGAAGACCAGGTCTCAAGGGCCAGAATTTATCGGGTGTTGGACGACCTACAGTACAACCTAACCTATTCAATGGTGGGCAAACCGCTCATGGATGTACACGAATTGCACGCACAGTTTCAGGAGTGCCGATCCATACTGGAAAACCAGGAAATTATAGATCAGATCAGTGGTGGTCAATTCCGAACTATGGACAGTGTGGTTAAGAGTGTGTACCGCGAGATACATGGCCATGATGTCAATACCAGGGCATTTACCGATGTGGCAGTGGAAGGCAACAAAATTTTCAATTTTATCGCTGATTTCGATCGATCGGTCATGGACCGAAACACCTTTGATCGGCTGCTAATTGATCCGGCTGAAATCTACATTAACGCTGCCGATCAGATTTACAATAGCCGCATGAGTTATAAGGATGATGAAATGGATGATGATTATGACTCCGACTTGGAAATGATGGAAGAGGAGTTTGATGAATTTTAATTGATTGGCACCATTTCATTAGCACAAAAAATCTAGTAAAGCATGGATCGTCAGCATATGATGTTAAAGGACCAGGCCAGAAGTCGGGCAAAATCCATTTTGTCCCAATCGCACTCTTTTCGGGCTATGGACAAGCAGGACCAATATAATCTCTATAAGGATATAGTTAATTCAGAATACGAAAACCTGACCCGTCAGCATGGACTCTCCCGTCAACAAGCAACGGGAGGAAGGGATGCCAAGGACATGATTCCCGGTCGAGATGCCTACCAGAACCAACGAATTGATCAGGCTGGGCGCCTCCTGGGCGACTTCATCCGGGAAATTGATTTTCCCACTTTTGTTAAAGATCTCTTGAAGGGCGTTTTTGATGCGAATCTGGAGGTGACCTTGGCTCAGATGGAGCAATACCAGGAACTTCTCAAGGCAGCTATTGCCCCACTCACCAAATTTGTTCAAGGAGTGACCAAGGCGGACAGCCTAGGATATCTCGTGGAAAATTCTTCCGACGAATTCAGTATTGAATTTCCGGATGGCAATATGGAAGGCGAACCCTTGTTGATGGACAAGGATGGTAATGTCATCGATACAGAAGACACTCGGATCAAGCCTCGGATTCTAGACGCCCAGATCGAATTGGCGAAAGAAAGACGAACCTTGCTGCGAGAGACCATTTTGATGGGGATTTCCAAGCTAGTAGTAGAAAAAGGTACGGTGCGAGCTGCGGTTATTTTTGATATGAAGGCCAGCGAGCAGATGGCTCGCCAGGATCAAGCTTCCTCTAAAAGACAGTCCAGTCAAGTAAGTCGAAAGGGAGGAGGCTTCCGTAACTTATGGGGAGGAAGAAGATCGAAAAGATATGATCGCTCCACCCAGATTACAGTGGCCTCGGCTCAGGGGGTAACCAATACAGAGTTAGCGGCTAAATTGACCGGGGAAGTAGAGATCATCTTTAAGTCTGACTACTTTAAACTAGACAACTTTGCCCAGATGTACGGAGGGTCAACAGATGAGGAAAAGAAGGAGGCTAATCAAGCCAATTCCTGATAAAACTGAACTCCTATGGCACTAGCCTGGTGGGAAATAGTTGATAATACCTTGTCCGGTGTTCGCTTTCGATTCGACTTAGGTAAGAATCGTTATTACCAGTATGCTATTGGTACCAAGGAGCGGCACAACCGAAATGGATTGCCAGTATTATCTCAGGTGAGCTATAGCTCTAAGTTGATTGGTCCGCTACCACCCAGTTCATTAGGGATGGGCATGGTGGAGATCCCAAAACATCTGTTTGATGAGGACCATCACTACATTCAGCTCTACAGTTTTAGAGATAACCGAAAGCATGGCCCAGCCATATCTTCCATAGAGCAGGTCAATCCTGACAACCCAGGTTTAGATCATTTACCGGCACTACAATTTTCAAAAAAATCCGGCATGAAAGACCACGAAACTCGTAATATTCCTTTCGACTGCAAAGAGATCCAACCTCGCAGCGAGGCCATGTTTTGGGGAGCCATTACAGGATTGCTTCCGAAAGTACTGCCAGTTGTGCAGCAGGTAGTAGGGGCGATCGCTGGAGGTGGCGGAGGTGCAACTGGCGGAGCGGCGGCTGGAGGTGGCGGAGGTAACCTCTTAGGCAATTTACTCGGACTCTTGAAAGGAGAACAGGGGCAAGACCTGATCACCAAGATATTGGGTATGATCTCTGGCGGTACGGGCAATACAACCTCCGCAGCAAAAACTGTTTCTCAGTCCATGTCGCACCGCCCTTATAGAAGAAGATACCGACGGACAATGAGACCTCGACCTAGGGTAGGGGCTGGAAAGTCCCGCTTTCCGACGCCTGAGTACAGTGAAGCCAAGAATCCTGCACTGATCGCAGCATTGCCGGCCTTGGCGCCAGTCCTGGAAAAGCTGGCCAACCCTGAAACGATCAAAGCCATTGGTGATGTGGCGCATAAGCCTTTCGACAGTACGGTTGGCGTTGTGCGAGACTTTTTCGGCCTGAACGAAAAACTCGAAGCACCTCGGCTGGAAGATCCAGCACTGGATCAAATGCTCCAAAATAATCAGCTACTCCTCACCAAGCTACTGCTGGAGACGGGAAAATCCAAGGGACAAAGCTTACCGTACCTTCGCCAATTAGGATACTATACTGGTTTTTCTGAAAGAATCATTGACTTTCGTCGTTCCAATTTGGTGAAGCTGGAATGCAAAGACAATACTGCTGTCACTCTTGATGGCAAGACCTTGTTCCCATACACTACTCAAAAGGCCATCCGTTTTCCCTTGCGCGTTAGCACACCACAGACGATTAGCCAGGCCCTGTTTAAAATGGTGGTCAAAAAAGAAGATGGTCAGCAGATCATTACCGTCAAGAAACATCGATTGGAAAATGTAGCAAGTGGAGATTTGGTGATCGTTCCAGAATTGAGTGACCAAGTCCGCTCCGAGATGGAATCCGGGCAGAACTATCTCATTTGTTTTAAGCTGATTTGGAAAAATAAAAAGGGAATCAGTGTAGGTACTAGCCATACCAAAATGATCACGATTGTCGATGATTACTTCTACACGAGAACCGAGCTTTCAGATGAAATCATTCCCTTCAATGATATAGAAAAACATCGAGCTTTTTGGCATCGAATGTGGATGCATACAGCCGAGAGCGCCAACGAACAGATTGCCTTAGATTGTAAATATTACTACACGGTCGAACCTACCGAGGCTGCCAATGGACGGATGGAGACCTTAATTAAAGAGGAATCCGAATCAGAAAGCAATCTCAGTATGAAATTGAAATCCGGAATGGCCGTTAGTCTGGATGTGCTCAACTCGCTTTTGCCTACTATTTCCAATTATCCACAACTGACAGAACATGAATTGAAAGCAATCAAGGTGCCGCAAGCACTCCGAGAATTCAATAGAATAGCCCGGATAAAGGTCAACTTCACAGCCATTAAGGGAGATCAATTGAATCTTTGGGCTTATCCAGAATTTAAGATCGCCAGGCTAAACATGAAACAGCCGCAAGAGATCAATGAGGATGGTTCCATCGCGACTTTTCAGGATGTTGTCCTGCATTTTCCAGTGCCCCATTTCATCCATTTTTTAGGGGCCAGAACTGAATAGTGATTTACAAATAACCTCCAATCAAGATGAAGAAAAAGACAACAGTATTCCCCAATCCGGCGACACATCGTCCCGTAGCAATGAGTCAAACTGATATCAAGTTGAATGGGATGAAAGTAATCTTTGACCGTACAGCGATGTTGGTCCCAACGGAGCTCGTCCGTAAAAAGCAACGCAAAATAGAAAATAGAGGTTAATGGATGATGCTCCAATGGATGATGCATTGAGTGCCGTTTCGGCTATCGTTGAGCAGTTCCAACTACTATTGGAGCCGCAATACGAAGAAGAAACCGGCCTTCTGCTTGAGGTAGATGAGATCAAACTGAATCTACCGGTGGAATTGGATGTCGAACTGGATGAAGAAGGGAGACTGGTAGCTGGGATGGCACCTCCCACACAGCAGGTAGAGACGTCCTTTATGCCGGTCTTTCATCAAATTAAACTGACGATAGCGAGAGATAGCGATGGCAAATAGAAACTGGAATTTGGAGACCTTTTTGGATCATTTTATCCTTGAACTGGATAAGGCGCGGGATACCCTATCGGTAAAGGGGATCAATAAACCGCTTACTTACGCAGTGAAGGACGTATCGCTTGATTTGCAGATTTTCCCCGAATTCAGTGGTGATGAAGTCCTGTTTAAAACGGCTAAATCAGGGGAGACAGGTGCCTCAAAACTTTCTATTCAGCTGGGCTCGATTACGGATCGACAAATTCGGCAGACGACCAAAGAGCCGCTGAAAGAAGAAGATATAGCCATTGACCTTTTAGATGAAGTAGATGCAGATGTAAAAAAAGATTTGCAAAAAATAGGTGTTACCTCCTCTCGAGACATTGAGAATTTGGAGAAGAGAAACATCAACCTAGCCGACGTTTCTAAAGGGCGATTTAAGAATACTTACCAGGAATTGGCAGGGAAACTTAAGCAGCTCAAGAATATTCGGCAGCGACACTCTAGGGCCAAGAGCCAACAGTTGAAGCGTTCGGAGTTTCCACCAGAGATCAAACAGGTGACCTTGAATAAGGCTGAGGCCGGCCTGGTAAACATGGCCATTAAAGGGAAGAACCTGGCGATGGTGCCATCTTTCCAGACAATGGCTTTTGTTAACGATAGCCCCGTGAAAATCTTGTACAAAGATGCCCAGTCAATGAAAATACAGCTAAATGTAGATCTACTGCAAAGTAGAGGTAGTGAAGTGAAGCTCATTTTAGATCCATATACCATTGTACGCTTTGAACTTAAATAATTCAGGGTTTATGAAAATGAAAAAAAGTAAGCTATCAGTTTTGTCAGAAAACCATAAGAAGGAAAAGAAGGCAAGACGAAAGCAAATCAAGCGACAATTCTATGATATGGGACATTCCATTTCCCTAGAATATGAGGCCATCCCTTTGAAAGAGGAAGCTATGCCGCCAGTCTCAATGAGCGCAGTGCACGGCTTACCCAGTAGAAGTAGTTACCTGGAAGATGACCAATTCTCTCAGCCTTACACACATTCTCTTGCAGAAGACCAACTTCAGGCAAAGCAGGAGGACACCTACCGCGAAGAAGTTTATATGCCTTCTACTACAGAGGAAGTACCAAATGGGATATTAGGGGAGCCCATTACTGGAAAAGACGAGTCGGCTAGTGAGTTTGAAGAAGACTTGCAGTCCATCCTCTTTGGTAATAAAACCTTTGATGAAACTAGCCGGAAAATGGTATCCACGGGTGGTGAGGCCGATAAGGTGCAAAAGCAATCAAAGCCAGCTCCAAAAGAAAATCGGGCGGCTGCAAAAAGCGAGGAAAAATTAACTCCTAAGGGGAATCCGCACGCTGTGTTTGACAAGATGTCGGAGGGAATGAATTATGCTAATACTTTTGATTTAGGGTCAATCAATCTTGAGCAAACATTCGATGAATTTGATGCTGCGATAGAACGTGCTCGGGAGGAAAAACAACAGGCCCACTTTCGGAGAAACGACCAAATACAGGAATCTAGACAAGCGATCGAGGAGGCGGAGCCTGCCCGTGAAAACAACAACATTTCCGCTTTCAAACCCCTAGAGATTCAGAAAGATATCGAGGATATTGGGGCAAAAATAGAAGAAAACTCTCTTTTTGAGCAATTTGATGATGGGATTGGGGAAGCAACCCTATTGGTCACACCCCAGTCCCATGATCCCATGTCGACAGCAGCATGGAATTCAAATACTAAAGGTACGATCATTAGTACGGCAATAGCAGAAGAAAAGAAATGGTCTGATAAGAGCACTGGAGCTAAGATCCTGGAGACTTCAGAGGCAGGTAAAACAGAGATTAAAAAATATTGGGGCAGTCTCATCAGTAGTAGTACTGCCATTGACAAGAAAGTGAGCACGAGAGAAGCTTGGAGTGCCGCCTTTATTTGCTGGGTCATGAAACAGGCTGGCGTAACGGAGACTGACGGTTTTGCTTTCCACCAACGACATGTAGTGTATATGGCCCAGGCATTGAAAAATGTCGGAACTACTGGCAAACACTTTTACATGAAAAAAGCAGATGCGCATGCACCGACTAAAGGAGATTTGGTGTGTATCGGCGTGTCTTCTTGGCTGACGTGGGCCAAGCTTGAACAATACAAAGATGAGACCAATAGAGCAAATATTACTGGTAGCTCACATTGCGATATCTTCGTCGAGGAAGTAACGATCGACAGCAAAAAGTATCTGGTGGCTATTGGTGGAAATGTTGGGACTCATGCGGATAAGCGGACAGGACTCACCGTAGGAAAGAAATATTTTGAATTAGATACTGATGGTAAACTAACCGGTAGCTATCGAATCTATAAACACGATGCAACAGGCAAGCGTCTAGACACTCCTGCGCCAGTGACCAATTCTGTTCGTCTGCTTGGTATTATTAATGTCGTCTAAAAAATCAATCATGCATAGATTATTAGAACTCGAAAGAGAGCTACAGGGGCTGAAGAAGAGCAAATCTAGAGCGAAAAGACAACGGAATGCTGGGACGGGGAGAAGAAATAGTGCGCATCCAACAAGCCTTCCGCCAAGCAGTTCCTTTTCTGCTGGAGCCAATAAGATTGACTATGAAGTTCCCGGCTTAGTCCCTGTATTCAAGCAGAAATATGTAGATGCCTGTTGGGCTGCTTCTGCTACAATGATGTACAGTTGGCGGGATGGCGTGTCCTATAATGTAGAGGAGTTGATGGATCGGATTGGTAAAAAGTATGGCGATTTATATAGAAACAACAAAGCTCTGGCAGCCAGTGTTGAGAATGATTTTATTAGAGATGCAGGGTTTGAGAGTGTCCGTGGATTCACCCCAATGCTTGAGACATGGGTCCAGATGCTGGAGGATCATGGTCCGCTTTCAGTAGTGATGCGTAGAACTGCTGCGGGAAGTGCGGTGCACACTATTGTTCTGAAAGCCATTAAGGGAGACGGCTCCCCGAGTGGAACTCAGGCTACCTATATTGATCCTGGCGATGGAAAAGAACACAAGACTTCCTTCCTGAAGTTTCAGGACCTTTATGATAATGCGGCAGACTATCCCATTCAGGTTATTCATTGGCCGCTAGGCACTAAAAGCATTCAGCAGTCCTTGCTCTATCCACGAGCACTGGATAGTCGATTTTCTGGTGTCTTTAAACCATCAGAAATCGATAGGATGAAGGACTTCCTGATAGATAATGCCACTAATCCAGATAGCCGATGTAATTGTATCGATACCCTTAATCGAGCCTTACAAGCTTTGCTCGATGATAGCAATTTACCTGCTGGAACCTCCGTCCAGGCAACGATGGCAGGCCTTAAAAATGTTGGTTTAGCCAGTGAACCAGAGGTCATTGAGTTTAGGTCCGCAGCAGGTAAAATCACTAAAGGAGTGGTCCGTCCTGATAAATTGAACAACAGTATTTATGACAAGCTAAATGCGATGAGCGGCTCGGATGGAGATTGGAGTGTTTTTGGCATGAGCATAATGGATGGATATCACAGCGTATTGATTTCCTTTGATAAGCGGTCTCCTGGCAATTTTAAAGCTTACTGGTCTGATCAATGGCCCTCAAAAGGAGGCTGGAAGCATTACACTAAGGCTGATCTTGATCAAGAAGTAGAAAGCCTAACTAAACAATGGTGGGATAAAGTGCTAAGGGAGAAAAATAAGAAATATCGCACACGGCTTACCTTATGGAGAATCCTTAAGCGGGTGAAAGATTGATGAGGGTGCCCATTTTTTATGAAGGACTCCTAGCGTTGACCTACATTGGCCATTTGTCATGCTTACAGACTTGTGTAAGCATGGCTCATTGCCTAGAGTAGCTTATGTTCCTAACTAAATTCGATGGTGTTAGGAAAGCATGTTCCATTCCTGCTTCATGACTAGACCCTGAGTACTTGGCCTATTTAAATTGAATCACTATGAATATTACTAAGACAAACTTGGTAGGCCTGATTCTTTATAACCTCTTAATGAATGGGACCTCAAGCTGATTCACTCCATCAATTCAAAGATGGTCACGACATAGCCATGATCCGAAGGATACGGAATGAGCTTCCCATCCAAATAGATTAGCTCTCCCAAATGTCGCTGATCAGAAAAAGAGTGAATCGGCCGCAAAGTCTTGCCTTTGAAAAAGATATAGTCGATCCGATGCTCATCCCGTTTGTTTTTGGCATTCCAGGTAATGCCTGGGTGGGTGATCGGGTTGGGGTGGACCGTCCGGTAGGTATCAATTAACCCTAATTCCTCCAAAAATCGAGTGGCATACCAGGGAACGATGAGGCCATTGTGTTGTGCTTGTGTTTCAACCCCCCAATCTAGATGGGAGGGGGAATTCATATCACCACCAATGATGAGGGGAAAAGAGTCGGCTTCCGCAGCATATTTTTCAAAATAGGGTTTCACCTGTTGGATCATCTCATATCGCTTCCCGGTATTTTCCCACACCAATAATTCCTCAGCAGATTTTCCCTGCTTTTCCGGTTCATCTTCCCACGGAAGGTAGTGGAACCAATTGCTAAAGAATCGAATTCTCTGCCCCTCAATCAGGATTTCTCTGCCGCCAAGATAAAAGGGATGATTAGTGTCGATTCGATAGCCGAAGGGATAGCGGGAATAGATGGATAGATTTACACTTTTATCATTTAGGGCTGTCCCTTCCGAGGCAATCAAGTGGAAGTGATAACCCAAGGAATCAGCAATCCGGGGGCCAGAGCCATAGGTTTCTACCATTAAGACAATGTCTGGATTGATTGCTCTGATGATTTCAATAGCGTGTTCCTGCCCATTTGGAATATCATTAGCCCCGTGGAGAATATTCCACGCCATTACGGTAAAGCGCAGGGGCGTTTCTTGTGCAAGGGCATTGGTAAGGTTTAAAAGTAGCACAAACAGCGTCAGGTTTCTCATTCTGCATTGATTTGAATCCACTAATTTTTGTAGGTGTACTAAAGATATCACTACCGTTGCAAATAGAGGGAGTATTCTTGGTTAACTATTGTAATTTTAACTTTGGTAGGACGGTCTATTTTCCCTTACTCTATCAGTGTATTCATAGAACTATATTTCAGAAGTTACGTTGGAAACACCATCCCCGTTTTATGCCGAAAGTCCTAGTGATGCGAGTGATGCTCTATTGGAAAAAGCATATTCGTTCTTGGCAATGGCAACTGAAAAGAGATAGAATCTTGCAAATTCAATTCCTGTAAATGTTGGTTTAACTGAGTAACGAATTTCCGCACATTGGTTCCAGGTACGGTTGCAGGTTTTTCAATGTTCTTCCGGTAAGATCTGAAAAAATTTTCCCAGTGATTACCGATAATGTGCTTGGGCTGGAGTAAGCTGATGATCTGATCGGGGTAATTCTTAACTTGATTGAAACTGGCCACACAAAGCAGCAGGACGTCTACTGACTTCTGATCTAGGATTTCTTGACTGGGAAGGCCAATCCCATCGGAACAAGCTGCTCCTGCATGCGAGAAGATTCTGAACTCTATCTCTCCAGTCTTCCCCAGGAAATCGATCAGGAAATTGTAATTTTCACCTTCTGGAAATCTTCTGGCTTTTCTCGGGAAAAAAAAAGCATCACGATTCAGCTTTTTAGCGGATATGAGTTTCATTCCCCAAAGGTGAGGGGCATGCTCCGAAGGTATAGGTAATACCCTGATTCTGTGATCACTAGTATGGTAATAATCGGGAATGGTGTCAATCACAAACACATCTGAATCAAGACCTATTCCTGCCAGTAGATGCTTAGTAGATTTGCTCCCTACGATTTCCGTACTATCGGCATGGCAGTTTCTGGTATAAATACTGGGGATATCCGCCAAATGATCATAATGAGAATGAGCTACAAAAATAGCTTTTACTTGTCCATCAATATCTTTCTGTTGCCCAAAGGAATCCGTAAAGAAACGATCTATCTCCAACGTATCAGCTTCTAGGCGTTTGAAGGGAATCTGCCAAAGCGGAGTAACATTGGAAAAGTAGGGGTCAAGTAGAATGGCTGTGGAGTCGATTTGGAGCAGGAATCCACCGCAGCCGGTATACTGGATTGAAATCATTTGATCGCTAGGGGGACTCTGATTATCAACTACTTCTGAGGAAGGAGGAAATAGGTATCCTTGGATTCTGTTTGCTTTTCTCACACCGACACAAGAAGTAAGTGAAATCAGCAATACTAGCAATGTAGTTTTGTTCATGGAATCATTTTGTACTGCGAATAGGAAACAAGTGATAACCCCAACTGCATGGCATAAAGTCATGCTACTTGTTCACCTCAAAGCTTGCAAAGCCTATCGATCTTTCTGACAATTATCGAGCCAAGTTATATTTAGTGAACCCGCTACGGTTTAGGGGGGAAGTTCGGGTACTTTCTCAGTAGGGTATTCAAGCCACGAAGGTCAATAATTTTAGAGTTTGGTACGGGAGGAGGAGTAAAGGTCAATTCTCCTATTTGTAGGTTTTTGAAGTATACAGGATGATCTGCTTCGTAGTCAATAGCGATCCTTTTCTTACCATACTTTTCCACCTTGATCCGCACTTCAAAATCTTCTGTGGGTGAATGTTTGTATTTTCTACCAACCTCAGCTATTTTAGATGATTTGATATAACAATCTCCACATTTATTCACATCTTGATTTGAATCAAGGGAATCAGTCGGTGGTAGTTTATCTTCTATTATGATTCTAGGTGGATTGGGGTAATTAAATTGATTAATAGCCACTTGTGTAAAGGTTACTATTAGAGTGTCAATGGGGTTGTTCGCTTGAAATAGCCTATCTATGTCCGTGCAATTCTTGCAACCTGTGATCCGAAAGGTAGTGGAAAAGTACACTTGCATAGTTTTCTCATTGTATATGTCATAATGCCCGCCGCCACTGATTTGGAATGACTTCAATTTACGACTTGGAATGAGGTAGAGAACTAGATTGAGGATACCATCGGTGACTACCTCATCTTCTTGGAAGGCCTTCAGCGTTTCTTTGCCATCGTCAGAATTTAGGAAACTCTTAAATAAAATTGCGTCCAGTTTATCACTTTTATTTTTAGTTCGGGAATCGTGGATCAGTTGTAGCATATCTCCTACTACACTGATGTCTTCGTTCATCTTCTTGTAGTCAAACCTTTGTCGAAAATGCTCGTGGCTTGAGAAGTTTCCTACGTGGATGGAAGCACAACTACTGAGTAGCACGGATAAAACAATTAAACAACAGAATTTAGCTCGTTGAGTTTTCATGAAAATAAAATTTGTTGGATGGCCACCGACCATCATTTGACCGACTCGTAGGGAGTTCAAGAAATTAATCGGTATGGCATTGATTGCCGTAGAACTAGTCGATATAGAGCTTTATTTCATTTTTCGTTGTACCATCTGATTTTGGTTTGATGGTTTGCGCCCCTCCGAAAATATTGTTATTGACTAAGGAGGAGATATAGTTTGCAGCAGCCTCATTTTCTCCGTGGTAAGAAAGAGAGTTGCCCATACCAATGCTACCAGAACTGAAGTCAGTGTAGATGCCTGCGTGCGCTAGTTTCTTTATGATGCTTTTGCTTAGCTTCCCGTGTACCAATAGCGTAACTCCAGGGAATTGAGCTTTTTTGGGGGGGGCTGGTCTACCCTGAGCCACTTTTAATTTTTCGGCTAGATCATTTTTGGTGGAGGTAAGTTTTGTTACTTCCTCCTCAAGTTCTGAAATTTGATCCCTAGCCTTGCGGAGTTTCCGGATACTTTCTGAATCTGTTCCTTTATAGTCTTCGAGTTCTTGTTTTACCTCCTCTTTTTCCTTTCTAGTAACTTCCAGTTGTTTTTCTAAGGAGTCCATAGTATCCTGTAAAGCTAAAGTCCTTTCGTCTTTATCCCAATCCAACTGCTGTTCCCCGGGGTCAGTGTGGTTAACTTCTCCCCCTTTGAACAGCTTTTCGGAAGCATAGGCTCCCCAGCCTACCAAGGCAACCACCAGTAGAATCGCTGAGAGGATGGAAAATCGCTTGGCGGTTAGCTTAGTATTGGGAGCTTCGGCACCTTCCTCTTTGGAAATAGATTGGATATGCGCCTTGGTGGGGTCGTTCTCAGAAGTAGAGGCAGTTTCGTCCTTTAAAAGTGGCCGGAAGTCCAGATCTTCCTCCTTGAGTTCAGAGACAATCTCACGGAAATCTGCCTGAATCCCGTTTTGTCCAGCAATAAATTGTTGTTCTGTAATAGCCCCTTTCTGTCCGGATGTCTTAAGCGTGTTAATTCGGCTTTTGATTCCATCTACTCTTCCATTAAAAGTTCCACCTTTGACTAAGATTTCTTCTAGTAGCTGGAATGTTTGATCATATTTCCCTTTAGTTATTTTAAGCTTGAGCTGATCAATTATACTTTCAAGTAGTTTACTCATTAGTGCTATGTGTTTTGGTTAACTGGAGGTATGCGTATCTTCCTGATGGAAATTAACCGTACATGAGGGCAACTTATCCTTTGGTTAGACAACCATGAATCCGTATAATAGATGGATAGGACAGGGAGAGTTGAGAAACTAGTGCATGGTCGAAATACGCTGCTTTTCTGTAAAACTAATAATTGAAATACTATTATATCGTATTCTTGCAGAAATTGTTGCCTGAAGTTATGAGTTTTAAGGTTTATTAAGAATATAATTAGGGGAATTCTGGTTTTAAACATACGCTACATAGGATTCGATGTCTGCTTCTTCTTAACCATTGCGTTCCATGAAAAACTTGAGTAAATCTTCTGCTGTACTTTTCTTTCTATTTTAAATGTGAATATAGGGTTGATTTCAATACTGCTGCTGGAATTCAAGTGGATCAAGCTGGCAGTCTCCTGCTTTGGGCAACACATTGAGGTGCTCGTAGGCAGATTAGCATCAACAAGTATTCTCGGTAGAGGGTTGAACTATAGCAAGTAGGCCAATGCCCTGATTATAAGGGGGCAAATAAATATACCACTTGGGTAACTTTTTTGATAATTTTTTGTATTTTTATCATCATAAAGGTGATTTACTGCCTACTTGCAGTTTCTAGCAAAAAACGCGCTAGCTGTCCTAAACTAATTGGTCGATAACATCTATTCGAAGTTAGCTGTCTCAGAATAAACATCAGGTATCCAGTTTGGAACGGTGCATCAGTATCATTTTTGTGAGGGTAGAACTAACTATAGTGCCATGAAAAACAATCTTTCCATTCTAATCGAAAATTATCGCCAGGAAGTGGACTATTTGGAATCCGAAATGAGGAAATGTTCGGAGGAGATGGACTATGCTTTTGCTGAAGCTTACCGAAAAAATCTTGTCTACAGTAAAGAAAAGCTACAAATACTGGAGACCTTAGAAGACCCCAACCTGGAACCTATCGAGGATTTGGAATATAAAATAAAGTACCTGGAAGAGTGGATGGAAAAAGAACCGAGTATTCTGATGTATAGCCCTGACCTCCAAAGGGAATTGGAAGAGGACCGTAAAGAGCTAAATAGGTTACAACAACTGGGGAAATCTACTTATCTAGATAGCGACGAATTGTTGGTTTGTCTCGGGAAGTTCCTTAAACAGGAGATAGAAAACTTTGTAATGGAACTAGACGAAATACGACTTGAATTATCGCAGAGGGATCAACAGTTATCTATTAGAATTCGTCAGGTAAAGCCCGGAAAAAGTAGGTTTAGTTACCTGATGACCAGGAACGGTAAAAGTAAACTGAGGCAATTGGGATTTGTTATAGGAGGTAAAGAGGCCTCTGCCTACTTGGAAAAACCCGAGCGGTTAAAGGCGCTAGAGCTTCTCGAGCTATTGTCGGCTATAATCTTTGAAGGATTTCACCATCATTACCGTGGAGAAAAGGCACTTATTAAATACACAGAATTGTAGATCGATGTGATCATGCCGGTAAACGATTTGACTTCCCCATAAAGTCCATATGAAACCCTGGTAGGGGTAGAAATGGTGAAGCCAAGATTCAGCGGTAGCCACCCATCTTTTACTGTCTAAGATAAATTTACCCTTAGAGGTATATCTTGATCAAATATATTTGTGTCCTTTACAGAGGAATAAGAAAACCTGTATAGATTAATACACCAAATTATCGAATCATGGCCGCAGGAGATTGGAAAGAAATGCTTTCCGCTGCTCAGGAAGGGGACCTGGATCTGGTAAAATACCATCTGGAAAAGGGTGTCAATCCCAACTATCAACATCCAGAATTACTGACGACACCCTTGATTGAAAGTATTTCCTCCAGGCAGTACGAAATCGTTAAGTACCTATTGGAGAATGGTGCAGACCCCAGTCTCAGAGCTGGTTTTAGTCCAGATACCCCACTGACAATTGCAAAGCAGACCAAGGACAAAGCGTTGGTAAAGTTGGTCAGGTCACATTTGCCGAAAAGAAGTTTTTGGCAAAGCATCTGGGATTAGCTAAAAGGACAATAAAGAGTGCTCAAAATAGGAAATGTAATGATGATGAAACAAATATGCTTTCTAGCCGTTTTTTACGGCCTTTCCCAGGTAAATGCAGTTGGGCAAACCGAAACATATCTGGAGCTAAACGTGAAAGATACCATTCAAAGGCAGGCCATCGACATCATTTATAGCATCCGCTTGTATGATCCAACTGCCTATGCTGAATCCGGTCACGAGAAACGTTTCAACTTACTTGGGCTAAAGGAACTCGACATGATTTTGGACGAATTGAACATTTCCAAAATTGAGCAATATCCGAGAGATTACTCCATTGATATCAATACGGGAAAGGAAGACCAAGGTCCCCTTGTGCAACTGCCCAATGTCATGCGATTAGAACAGCTGTATGATCGATTGAGGGACTACGATAACGTCTACGGAGATATCCAAGAGTATCAGTTAGAAGCTATGGATCCCTTGGAGTTACGGTTGTTGGATAAATTGATTAGTTCAGGGCGAGATAAGGCACTGCAAATTGCCAAGATGGCTGATAAACAACTAGGTGAGCTATTGATTCTTACAGAAAGTCCAATAGAAATATCTCTTGGTTCAGATCAAACAAGACTTAGTAATGCTTGGACATTTTATCCCCCTTTAAGTGCCCTGCCGCAAGAGTATGTTCAATCTATGGAGCCAAGTGTCGTGCTGACCAAGGAAGTGAAAATGAGGTTTGCCTGGAGATAATTCCGGATGGGTATAGTAAGACTAGTCACTCAAAGACCTGGTTTGCGGATCAAACATTGAAACTCATTATATGAAAAGGAGAGCATTTCTCGAGCTGTCATCTGCGACTGCATTGCTGTTGCCGGAACCTTTACTTCATTTCCCCTCTTTTCTCCCAACTTCTACCCTGACATTTGGTCTAGTTGCCGATGTACACCACGGCATGATCCCTGATACCCAGGCTCGTCTGGAAAGCTTTATGGAAGAAGCAAAAAGCAGAAAAGTAGATTTCATACTGCAATTGGGAGATTTCTGTCACCCTGAGGAAAAGAGCAAACCGTTCTTGCAAACTTGGAATAGCTTTACAGGAGGCAAATATCACGTCCTTGGAAACCATGATATGGATTTGGGGTCGAAGGCTGAGATCATGGGGCTGTGGGAAATGGAATCCAACTATTATGCCTTTGTTGAAAAGGGGATTCGCTTCTTGGTGCTAGATGCTAATTTTCTATATCAAAATGGAAAGTATATTCCTTATGATAAAGCGAATTTCTATGTAGATAGTACTTTGCGAACCTTTATTGACGATGAACAAATCGAATGGTTTGAAGGAGAGTTGGCGGCTTCGGAAGAACCGGTCATTGTGATCTCGCATCAAAGTTTA
The DNA here is from genome assembly GCA_965263225.1 of Saprospiraceae bacterium. GTDB lineage: Bacteria > Bacteroidota > Bacteroidia > Chitinophagales > Saprospiraceae > DT-111. The sequence goes on along the minus strand of CBDHHG010000055.1, from coordinate 324,970 downwards.
TGGCACTACCAAGGGGGAGTGAAAAATCGACTGAGACTACAAAAAATAATGGAGAAGCAGGTCGATAAAATAATTTGCTGCTTTAATGGCCATAATCATATCGATTTTCATCATGTACAAAATGGAATTCATTACCTGGAAGTCAATAGTATGTCTTACCAATGGCTAGGAGAAAAATACAAGACCAATAGATATAAAAAGGAACTGCTCAAGGACTATAAGTGGTTAGAGCACTTAGCTCCATATGTTGATCCACTGTATGCTTTCGTTGAAATAAAGCCAGAAGGAATATTGGCCATGACTGGAAAGAAGAGTCGATGGATGCCACCAACACCAGTTGAAGTAGGGGTCCCTCCTCAACCCTTTGGTAACGAATATTCCGCCAAGATCTCTGATTACAAGATTGAGTTTTAGGAGAGATTGATCATGGCCAAGCCTTTGTTTCAAATAATGGATAATTACTATGGGTAACCTACATATTGCTCCTCTTCAGACAGAAGAGATATCTGACTTCCTTACCTATTTGAATGATCATCTCTCCGATAATGGTGCCATCGGGGCTCCTTTGTTTCAGCCCTTAGGGAGGCGTGAATCAACGGTACCTGCTAGTATGAAGGAAAGCTTTGTATCCGGCTTAGCTTGTCCTTTAGATCAATTGGGTTGGCGGCGGGTGTGGGTAGCTACAGCAGGGGGTGGAGCCATCGCAGGTCATATCGATCTAAGGTCACATCGGGAGAAGCATACCTTACACCGCGCCTTGTTGGGCATGGGCGTTGATCGGAATCATCGGCGAATGGGAGTTGGGGGCATTCTGATGGGCACAGCCTTGCAGTGGGCGCAACGAGAAGCGGGTCTGGAATTTATTGATCTGCAGGTACTTGCACAAAACCACGCTGCCATTAGATTATATGAGAAAAGCGGTTTTACTAGAGTGGGAGAGATGGTGGATATGTTCCGAATTGATGGAAATTCCTACAACTATACTCACATGTGCAAGAAACTCTTCGCTTAGCAGAGGGTTTGCGGAAGATCAAGTAACCGTAATGGGATTGCATGAATTGAATCCAATTATGAGCAATGATTCTGCCATTGGAAGACGGAAAAACAAAAGAGTAAAAATCACCATTGATGAAAATTGACCAGATGCGCCTCCAACTCCCATTATGTTGTCTGCTGCTGCTGTTCTTGTGGACATGTACAAGCAATAATCACCTTACTTCCTCTTCTGAGCTTTATCTAACGCAGGACATTCCATTAGATATACCTAAGCCCTTTCTGCCAGTAGGTCCGCAGGATGGATTCATAACGCACCAAGGAGTCTTCTCGCCCGACTATGGGAACTATTATTTTACGGTCTCAGATCCCGGCTTTAGCCAATTTACCGTTAAGCAAATTACAAAGGAAGGGACCAGATGGTCAGCTCCTAGGGATGCATTTTTTAATAGTAACTTCAATGAGCATGGCATGAGCTTTAGCCAAGATGGAAATACCCTTTTCTTCAGTTCTACACGTCCGGTTCCCAATCAAGAAGTGGCAGATACTTGGCACCTTTGGAAAGTGAAACGACTAGCGGGAAAGTGGGGAGAACCAGTATATGTAGATATCCCCAATCTTCGCCACCAGTTGATCTCTCATCCTTCCGTTGCCTTAGATGGCACCCTTTATTTTCACTCCAGCAAACCTGATTATTCCGAGATGAGCGTCTACTCATCTGAGCTTTCTACGAATGGTCAATATCTACCCGCCCAAAAACTAGAGCTTCCAGGCTTGGGTGAAAAACAGCAGGCCTGTACCCCTTATATTGATCCAAAGGAACGATATATCCTCCTTGCACTAATTGGCAAGGAGTTGGAATTGGCCCTGAGTAGAAAAACGGGTTCCGGGGAATGGGGGATTGTCCAGAAGTTTCCTAGTTTGGTTAATACAAATGGACAAGGAAATCCACAAGTTTCTCCTGATGGCAAATACCTCTTTTATGCTGTAGGAGACTTTGAAAAAGGAGAAGGTGTTATTAATTGGATTGAATTGGCTACGGTTTGGTAGTGCTTGAATGCGCAACGCCCAAACGCAAGTGCGGACCCTGTATTTAGAATCACATATTCTTTCCTCCAGTGTTTTGTTGGCATAGATCAAACGATCCCTAGTCAAATCAGTAATGCTATGATAGTTAGTAATTACGGAACGATGCCCCCCAGCCAATATCTGAGTAGGGGAGGAGTTCAGGTGATTATGGAACAAACGGCTGCCTTCTTTGACTCTTCCACTTCTTTTGGACTAATTTACTGAGCCCCATCTAATTCATGCAAATACAGAATCTCGGTTTCAAAACCTATTCGATTCATCCCATTTACCTCAATGAGCATCTCAAAATACTGGGGTAGGTAGCCCAGCTCTGCCTCCATATAATCCTCGATCTTTTCGATTTTACTAGCCATTACGAAATTCCGTAGAGATTCTGAAGTAGCCGTATCCCATAAGCCTCCAAACATAAAGATGGTATTATCATTGGGGCCGGGATATTTGGCGATAATCCCATAGTCCCTGTGTTGTTCCTCAGGGTCACCTTTGGGCCCGAAAGCAATAGTATCTGTCCCCATCAGGTGTCGATATTGATTCGGTTTGGAAACGTCAAAGCTAAATTTACTTTTGTCAAAATAGGTATTGAAGATACCAGCGGTCTTTTGCATGCCGACAAATACAATATTGTAGTCGTGTAAATCCTGTGCCCCCATACTAGAACAGGGTCTAATACTGAACTCTTTCCTGGGATGAAAAACCTTTGTGAGACCGTTGATCCACTCACTACTCCCATTAATGAGGTGAGTGTAACTTAACTCATTTAGTTGTCTATCTTGATTTTTTGGCAACTCCTTATAGGCTTCAAATTGGGCCTTGGAGTTGATCTCTGGCATTCTCACATTTCTAGCTTCTCCTCTGATAGAATCTATTTCGGAAAAGATGAACAAGTCTCCAAGAACGACTTGAATGGGCTTATCTTCATTGAAAAACTCTTTCCAGAAAATAGAATTGGAGAAAACTTCAACACTATTTTGATAGCTAAAGACCAGGAGAATGGCATTGGCCAAGAGGGAACCTACTAAGAGAATCCACAGTGTAGGAAGGAGATATTTTCGTGGGTTGGGTAGAAAAGTAAGACCCTTGTTTCGCTCCCTTTTGCTGAACTTTACTTTATAGCCACCTTTAGGGATAGAAAGTAGATAATGCTCTTCTTTACCCTCGTTTTCGTAATACTGTTCGAGTTTCTTTCTCAGATGATAGATGTAGACCCTGATCTTGGACGTGTCGGATTTGGCATAATTTTTTCCTAGCAAATGTTCTGCAATGGCTTGCTCTTTGGGAATAATTCCCGCTTGAGTGCTTTCCACGAGAAAGCGCAGTAGTCTAGCATAAGTCGAAGAAGCTCCTAGTGAATTACTACGCTCAATCCGATTCAGTAAAGTGCCAATTTCTTTGTCAGGTATCATCTCGATCTCGTCTTGATGCTCAGCGCAAGAACGGGCTAAAACATTAAAAAGAACCACTTCTGCTTACTTTTTTTCGGCTTCACATCTGTTTTTCTCCTCCTTGATTACCTTCTGTCCGCAAGAGATATCAAGGCCGGATTAGAGGAACAATAGCAAATTTGCCTGGATTCAGCTTCGGAAATAATGCTTTAAGCCCTACTATCTGATTTTTAACGGTTAAAACAACCGTTAATTTGTGGGACTAGAGCCAAAACTAAGTAAATTTCTACTGCTTAGGTCGAAGAGCCTTTGCAAGGGACTTATCGATGGGGACCAATGTTTGTAAAAGCATGAGCTCTAAAAAATTGTATTAGTAATGACAAACCGGTTTAGCAAACTTGGCGGCTTTTTTTTATCCCTTCTGGCACTCGCTAGTTGCGGACCAGAAATTCCGGCCACGGTACAAATGGCCGAGGCACACCTTCCTAAAAATTTGGACTACAATTTTCACGTCCGTCCGATTCTATCGGACAAGTGCTTTGCTTGCCATGGCCCTGATGCGGAAAAACAGGAAGCAGGCTTAAGACTCGACCGCGCTGAGGATGCCTACAAACTTTTGGAAAGTGGAAAGGGCAAAGCCATAGTGCCCAAGCATCCTAAGAAAAGTGAGGCCTACATCAGGATGGTTTCGACAGATCCGGAACGGGTTATGCCACCGCCTGAGTCACACCTTTCACTTTCTGCTAAGGAAATAGCCATTATTAGCAAATGGATAGAACAAGGAGCTGAATATAAACCACATTGGGCATTTGTGCCGCCGGAAAAGGAGAATCTGCCCCAGGTGGAACAGGAATCATGGACAAAGCAGCCAATTGATTACTTTGTACTGGATAAGCTGCAACAGGCTGGCTTAGCACCTTCGGAAACAGCTACCAAGGAAACGCTCATCCGTAGAGTTACTTTTGATCTTACGGGTTTGCCCCCAACGTTGGAGGAGATAGACGAATTTGTTAATGACAAAAGTGAGGAGGCTTATGAGAAATTAGTAGATAGATTACTGACTTCAACTGCTTATGGAGAACGTATGGCAGCTGATTGGATGGATGTGGCCAGATATGCAGATAGTGATGGATACCTGGATGATAAACATCGGGAATTTCATCCTTGGAGAGATTGGGTGATTAATGCCTTTAATCGAAATATGTCGTACGATCAGTTCATCAGTTGGCAGATTGCAGGAGACCAGATACCGAAGGCCTCTAAGGAGAGTACGCTAGCCACCGCATTCAATCGCCTACATAAGAAAAACTCGGAAGCGGGGATTGTATTCGAAGAATATCGAGTCGAATACGTAGCCGATAGAACAAATACACTTGGGAAGGGTATCCTGGGCTTGTCCCTGGAATGTGCCCGGTGTCATGATCACAAGTATGATCCGATTTCGCAAAAAGACTATTACCAACTCTTTGGCTTTTTCAATAGTACGTTCGAAATTGGCTCTCCAGTATACGGACCTGGACAAGTGCCAGGCCCTGCCTTGCTACTGTCAAGCGAGGAGGATGACATCAAGATTGATCAGATAAAAGCCATGATCAGAGGGCTGGAGGATAACTTGGAGGATAGACAGTCCAAGGAAAAGGAGTTTCAAGTCTGGTTGTCCAAGCTGGACAGCAATTATCCCATTGGAGTAGCGCTGGACAAATCCAACACGGCCTATTACCCATTTGATCAGATTGAGCCTACCTCAAAAGCCAAGCAATTCCTATCCAAGAACCAGAAATCCCACCAGTTACCTGCCGAACTAGTGGAGCCTATTCTGAAGGAGGGCGCCAAGGGCAAAGCCCTTTACGTCAGTGATTATAACCGAATCAAGCTTGGGAATAAAATTGGCTGGTATGATCGTACCGATGATTTCTCTTTTCAGCTACAACTTAAACCGGATACCGTTTACGATGAGGTTGGAATCTTATGGCATGCCGAGAACCTTAGACTGGGCCTTAAGGGGTATTCTCTTCATTTGGTTGATAACAAAGTCCGATTCATTATGGCCATGTCCTGGCCACAGAATGCCATACAAATTACCACTAAAGAACGTATTAAAGCAAAGAGGTGGAGCCAAATAAGTGTAACCTATGATGGTTCCAGCCGAGCAGACGGCCTAAGCCTCTTTATTGATGGGCAGGAACAGGAGGTACAAGTCGATTATGATAATCTATATAAAAGTATTCTCTTTGAACCTAATATTCATACCTATGGATTCAGTGGCATAACCCTAGGCGCCAGAGATAAGTTCATACCGTTTAAAGGGGGAGGTCTAGATGAACTGAAGATATTTGATCGACAGCTTTCTCATCTGGAGGTGCTTTACTCCTATAGTCCGGATAAAGCTAAGCGTATTTTGGTCAATAAGGAACCTAACCGGGATCTTCTCCATAACCATTTCTTTCTAGTCGAGGATCAGGCAGCCAGTAGACTTAGGACAGCGCTTAAAGAAGTCAGAGCACAAGAAAACGCCTTGATTAGCGATATTGAGGAGATTATGGTAATGGGAGACCTGCCCGAAGCTCGCCCCACTTTTGTCTTGGATCGGGGCGCGTATGATGCCCCCGCCGAACAGGTAGGGCCTAATACCCCTGAGGCGATCTTGGCCTTTGATGAGAATTTACCTAAGAATAGATATGGTTTAAGTCAGTGGTTATTTGCGGAAGATCATCCACTTACCGCTAGGGTTTATGTCAATAGAATTTGGCAGATGCACTTTGGAAAGGGCATTGTACGCACCTCCGACGACTTTGGTGCGCAAGGTAGCTTGCCTTCACATCCTCGCCTTTTGGATTGGCTGGCCATTTATTTCCAGGAAAATGACTGGGACATTAAGGCCTTACATAAGCTGATCGTCACCTCAGCTACTTACCAACAGACCTCTAAGGTTACGGCGGAATTATTGGAAAAAGATCCCGAGAATATCTTGTTGTCTAGAGGCCCACGCTATCGCATGCCCGCTGAGATGATTCGCGACAATGCCTTGGCCGTAAGTGGTCTATTGGTTCAACAGCCAGGAGGAGCCAGTGTGTATCCATATCAGCCTGAGGGCCTTTGGGATGTATTGACGACTAAGCATTGGGCCTATCGATATTTGCAGGAAGATGGAGACGGTTTATACCGCAGAAGCATTTACACCATTTGGAAAAGGCAATCTCCTCCTCCTTACATGCAGATTTTTGATGTGGCCAACCGGGGTGATTGCGAGGTAAACCGAACTTTGTCTAGCACTCCTTTGCAAGCCCTGAATCTGTTGAATGATCCCCAGTTTGTGGAAGCATCTCGGGTTTTAGCTGAGAGATTGCTTAAGACTGAAAAGGACCGGGCCATGCGTTTGGAGAAACTTTTCCGCTTGTTAACGGGCAGAAAGCCAGATAAAAACGAACGCCAAATGTTGGATGAGTTCTATCAAGAAGAACTAGAACATTTTAGGGAGGAAGAGGAGCAAGCCTTGGCTTTTATGAACAATGGGGCACAGGATTGGGACAAAGCTATGAATGCTCCTGAAATAGCTGCTTTGGGCATAGTGGCGAATTCCATTATGAATACAACGGAGGCATTTACTAAAAAATAGATGAATCACTTCGACAAAATTTAGCTACAAACGATGAAGTCTTTTACAGAGAATAAACGAATTCAACCATCAAGAAGAGATTTTTTAAAGAAATCTGGAATGGGCCTAGGAGCATTGGCTCTATCTGGCTTACTAGGAGGGGATGCCTTGGCTAATCCATTGAGTTCAGCCATGGGAAATTATGGTGGAGTACTTGGTAATGGCCATTTCCCGGCTAAAGCGAAGAGGATTATCTATCTATTTCAGAGTGGTGGTCCTTCGCAAATTGAGACTTTTGATTACAAGCCAGCCTTGAAGAAATGGCATGGACAAGAAATCCCGGATTCCATTCGAGGGACACAACGCAATTCTGGCATGGTGGCCAGTCAATCTACTTTCCCCTTGGTATCTTCCATCTATGACTTTAAGCAGTATGGCCGATCCGGGGCTTGGGTGAGTGAATTGTTTCCTTATACGGCTGAGATTGTCGATGAATTATGCATTGTACGATCTATGTATACAGAAGCCATCAATCATGAACCTGCAGTGATGTTTGTACAGACGGGGTCGATGATTAGCGGGCGGCCATCAATTGGAGCCTGGTTGAGTTACGGACTGGGTTCAGACAACAAGAACTTGCCGAATTTTGTCGTGATGACCTCCCACGGCGGCGGTGGCCAACCACTCAATTCCTTGGCCTGGGGCAGCGGATTTCTACCTTCTCATCATCAGGGAGTGCAGTTTCGTTCGGGGGAGGAGCCAGTGTTGTACTTGAACAATCCACAGGGCGTGCACCGGACTGATCGACGCAGAGCTTTGGATCGGATTAAAGCCTTCAATGAACATCAGTTGGATATTTGGGGCGATCCCGAGATCAACTCCAAGATCAACCAATATGAAATGGCTTTTCGGATGCAGACATCCGTACCGGAAACCGTGGATATCTCGAATGAACCAGAGTACATTTATAATATGTATGGGGAAGATGTCAAGCAGCCAGGTAGCTATGCAAGGAATTGTTTGTTGGCCAGGAAATTAGCAGAGCAAGATGTGAAGTTTATTCAGCTGTATCATACGGGCTGGGATCAACATGGCGGCCTGCCTAGAGGTATTCGCAACCAGGCAAAAGATACAGACCAAGCTACAGCAGCATTAATTAAAGATTTGAAACAGAGAGGTTTACTAGATGACACCCTGGTTATTTGGGGGGGAGAGTTTGGTCGTACCAGTTTTTCGCAAGGGAAACTAACGGCCAATAACTATGGTAGAGATCATCATCCGGGCTGCTTTACGATGTGGATGGCTGGAGCAGGGGTGAAGTCTGGAATTGTATATGGGGAAACGGATGAGTTTAGTTACAATGTGGTCAAAGATCCTGTGCATGTGCACGATTTCCAAGCTACTTTAATGCATTTGCTTGGGATTGACCATGAGCGACTGACCTATAAATACCAAGGGCGAAGATTCCGACTCACCGATGTGCATGGTCATGTGGTCAAAGATCTACTGACCTAGAACACAGCCCCTTGGTCTGAGTCAAAGAATCCTGATCCTATGGCAAGGCTAACTCATATTAAGGGGCTTCTGTTATGGAAATCCAATATTTTGCCTGGCATTGACCCTTGTCAAGGCCTTGGAATTGCCCTATTCCCCTGTCTTTTTAAACAAGGCAAACACAATCTCTCCCACATATACCCCAATGCCGATTTCCACTAGGGTTAAGGTAGCACTCATTTGCTTGTAATCCAATGCCCCAGCGGGTTTGAGAATGAGTACCAGACCAATGGCAAAGGTGTAGACGAGTAACCAAAAGTAAACCATGTTTTTAAAATGGTGGGTGACAAGCATCTCCGTGATCTTCGGTTGCAGGTTGACATAGCGATGACGGGCGCTATCTCGCACCATCAAGACGGTGTAAGCCGTGAACAGGGGGATGAGAAGAGAAGCGGTGCCGATGAGCTGATCGACAGTAAAACCGCCAGAATCCCAGAGTACAAATAGCAAGCCGAGTACGAAAACCTTACTGATGATCATGAAGCGTAACACAATCCGTTTGAGCCGGCTTTCTCGGATGCCAGGGCGCTTTTTTTGGGCCTCAGTTTCCTCCACTTGTTCTGAGGTAGGCAGCTGATCGGCTAGGGATAGAAGGGCTGTATTGATACCATTTCGAGTACGAGCCAGGTCATCATAATCGACTGTATTCAATTGGCTGTCTTGCTTGAACTTCTGAAAGTCTGCCATCAATGTGACGGCTTTATTGTGTAAATTTAGATAGGCTTCGGCGGTGGTACTTTCAAGGTACACTTTTAATGCTTCCTCTAGATTAGCCGTAGCAATGAGCCGCTTGATTTTCTTTCGATTATCTATAGGATCTGGCGTCATGGTCCTTTGATCTTTTCACGTATCTCTTGAATGAAGAGGTCCGCATACCTTTCTAATTCTTCGTCAAAGTCTTCTTCCATGCTAATGTATCCACTCCGACGAGCATTCTGGAATAGGGCAGAACCAAATTTACCGTCTAAAATAAGCTGTAATTGGAATCCCGTGGGGGTTTCGATATAGGAAATGGTGAATCGGAGCAATTCGCGCTTGGCAAAATTACATTTCAATCCCATTTTCTTGAGTAAGGGACATAGGAAGCCTTGGCCTGTAATAACCTCTTGACAAAGATTATATACCTCAAACCGCAGTAAGCGTTCGGATTCGTGCAACCGTTCGATGGTGGGAGCCCGATCTGGGCAATTCCGGTTCTGATATTTTCTAGCGGCGTGATTGTAGATTAAGTCAAAGACTTCTGCTGCCTGTTTCTTGGCGGAGAAACGCCCATCTGCTCCCTGGCCGGCAAAATCCTCTCGATCAAATACCATTTCCCGGATTTTTGAGCGAGGGTTGTTTTCTGCCACCGCGACGCTGTCCTGGTCAAAATAGATTCCTCTAAAGAAAACCGGTTCCTCCGCTAAGTCATAGGTGTTGTAGAGCTGTATATTTCCTTCGGTTTGATCGATGTCCATTAGATGGATCATCTTATAAAATAGTTGCTCTTCCAGCTTAAAGATGCTGGAGCGTTCAAATCCTACCTTTAAGGATTTCCACGCATTCATGATGGAATCCACGTCTTCATAAGGCATTTTGAGATACAGAGCCAATTCATCAGGTTCTACGGATAGATCATGTACTTGTAGGTGATCTCCAAATCCACTTCTATTAAGCCATTCCTGGTAGGCCTCTCTTTGCGATTCGAAATAGGCTTTGTCTTGGGTAAGATCTGTTCCTTGGGTCCAGCAATAAGGTAGGCTTAAACATAAGAAGAATACACAGGTTAAAAGAAAGCGAAGCATATAGGTTATTCATTAGGGTTCATGTACAAATTAGCATTTGAGCTGATATTTGCAAAAAATACTCCATATGAAAGTTATTACATTAGTTTTCTTTCTCTTTATGGAGAAGCTTGGAGACTTATTATCTATTCTAAAGGTAGTAAGTATGATGATACAATTATCCTGGAAGATATGACGGGCATTTTTCAACCTATGCTACGTTGCAAAAATCCTTGCTTAGCTATGGCTATCCGCGGTTTTTGCGCCTTGCCTAGATTGAAAACTCCCTTAGTCAGATACTTTAGCCTAATTATATCCTCATACTTATTTTATTTAATCGACAAAGCTAGGCTACTATTTTTCGATAAACAAGAAAGTGCTACCGCCTTGATCATCACCAAAGCCACCTAGTAAAGGCTTCGGGCGCAACTTGTTGAGATAGGAGGCATAAATTTCTTTGGCAAATAAGATGTTGTGGGTATGCTCCCGCTTTCGTAATGCTCTTAGGAACTCCTTGGCAAACTCTGACTTATCCGGCGTTTTTTGGTCGGTACTTGAGGTGACAAACAATCTGGTCTTTAGTTTGATATGGTCGTTCAAAATTTGATCTTGCTTTGTCTGCTCCTCAGGTCTACTCCAATCTGGTCCTCCTTTAAATTTCTCCCGATAGAAATAACCACTATAACAGGCATCAATGGCTACCATGATATGATCACAGTTAATCTCATTCAATCGAGTCCGCCATACATCATAAGGTAGGGCCGTTCGAGTAATTCTTTCCGGATCCGCATCGGATGGCATGAAAAAACCGGATTCTCGAAAGGTTTCACCATGTCCTGTGAAATAGATCAGTAACTGTCCAGAAGGATGGTATAAATTGTCCTTGTTGGTCTTGAAAAGACGTTCATACTCCGCAATTTTATCTTCTATTTGGTCGTAGGTTGGGTTCCTGATCAATTCTGTTTGAAAGCCGTAATGGCTTTCCAGCTCTTCGACAATTTCTTCTCCATCTTTTATTGGGCGATCTAGGTCGACCAGCTTTTCATGTTGATATTCTGAAACGGCAAAAACTAAGGCATAGTCCCGACGATTCCCTAAGGTGCCATATACACCCTTAATCTGAATATTTTGGGCAGCTTGAGTCCTTTCTTGCATGTTGAGGTTTAAGGGCAAGGTCGACTGGCTTCCCGTCCTACCGTCTGTAAGGTTCAATTCTATCGGTAAATCTGTCCCTTTGAAATTATAATTCAGGGCGAACACAAACTCAAAAATATGCTGGTCTCCAGCTTCTAGCTTGTCCACCGTTTTTTCCCAAGGGAATTCTCTTCGCTGAAGCAGTGTTATATTCTTATTTCTGACGATTGTTTTGATTTTCAAGCCTTCAGCCGGTAGTTCTCCTTGGTTTTCCAATACAGCTGTTACTTTGATCAGCTCTCCGTTTTCGATGGTGTTATTCTGATTGCCTTGCAATTCCTCAATGCCGCGTTCTGCCAATAAGACTTTTGCAGGCTTTAGGCTTTGTACGCCAATCGTGATGTTGACTGGAGCAGGAGGGAAGAAGTTCGCCTCGCTGAAGGATAAGTTAAAGGTCAGGCTTTGTGCTTGGATTCGTTCCCCAGCTTCTAATTTGATTTCCATTACAGCACTTTTACCTGCTGCTATTTCTGCTATTGCTGCTGGCCGACGAATGGTCAAATTTGGATATGCTTCATTGTTGAGAATAGCACGAACTTCCCTAGCAGTTCCTTGACCTGTATTTCGGATTTCAATTCTTAAATCAGCCGTTTCCTTAGCATCTAATAGACGGTTTCCTGAATTATCTTCGAACGAAACCTTAGCCACTAACTCCGGGATACCATCCATCGCAGCCACCCTATCGTCGACACCTAGCTGTGCTTCATCCAAATATAGAGGTTCCTGGTAGGTGCCAATTAGATAGCTCTTGTTGGTTATGGGATGGTATACAGTGTAGTTAAACAGATGATGAAATTCTCCACTTTTTGTCAATTGGCGATCGGCTGTTGCTCTGGCTTTATCCAGTTGGCTTTTAAAGCTCTCTGCTGGCTCTATTGGAATGCGCAGTGTCATCCATTCGCCATCTATTTTTATCGGGAAGAACTCATTGTCTGGGTCGTAGCGTCCAAGTTCATCGATTTTTACATCCACTTTTTCAAAGGATTGACGAATCTTTCTCTTTAAAGCATCCTCTTGATCGCGCAAATACTGTTCATATTTGCTTTTGTACTTTCGGTCTAGTTCACGTTCAAATGCTTTTGCCCTTTCTTGTCTTGCTTGAAAGGTTTCCAGTTTCTCAAATTCTCCTCTGGGACGGTATAAGCCTGATCGCTCTTTTTCTTGTTCGATTTCTCCCTCATAAAAGCGTAAATGTTTAGTATTGGGAGCTACCATGTTGATCGGAATTCGTCCGCTGGAAGAAGTCTTAGGCTTCTTGCTCATGTTAAACTTAATCCTACCACTACTATTGGATTGTCCCATCAATAGGTAGGGTAGGTGGAAAAAAAGGAATAGGTAGATGATAAAACGCATGATCTTTTTCTTTAAAATCTATATCCTAAACCAGCAGTGATAATGGCGTAGCTGTCCCCAAATTCAATCCCTCCACCAACAGAAATGGCCAAACCGTTAACGGTAAATAAAAATCCAGTCTCTAAGGATCCCTGATAGCCATAACCATCAATGTTCGTTGTCCCTCCACCAAAGTATAAGTCTACCGCACCTCCGCTGTTTTTAGATAGGTTAGCTAAAAAACCGAGGGTGTAGTGCTCCAGTGGGACGACCGGAAAAGCAGAGATATAGAAGCCCCAGCTGTCGACGTAGCCTAGTCTTAAGCCAGCTGAAAAGATGGCACACTCTGGTTCCACAATTAGTTCACCAACCATGAACCAGTTCCTCCCTCCGTATGCTTGTGTTCTGGATGAGTTTCGCTGTATGGATGTAGACGGAGTGGAGTTGATCGAGCTTGACAATTTAATCGCTTCTACAAAAAATTCAGCGTCGCCGATTTCTTCTACATCTTTGAATACATCCCAGGTAGCCAAGTAAATGGATTTTCCGCCTTGGACCCTGCGGCCAATGTCTCCACTCATACTGCGAATTGCCCGCCGGGAACCACCATCCAGGGAGACCTCAATTTTGATCGCATAATAGTCCGACCTAGTTGAGTTGGTGATTCTAAAGCGAATTTCAATGGTCGTATCAGTGGGCGTAACTTCTTCCAGCTGCGCCATGTTTTGACTGACCAAATGGGTGGAGGAAATTGTAGCTATACAAAGGATAAGTGCGAGGGGTAATAGGTTCTTCATCTTAATAAAAGCTTAGGTCTATTAGTGAGGTTTAGGTTTGTATTTTTTTGGGAATGAAAAATTCTGCTTTCTTCCGCAGCGTCTGCGGTGGTCGGATTCCTTGTTAAGTTTATATTTCAAATTCGATACCGTTACAATTCACCTCTCAATATCGAACATTTATGAGCCAAGACATTTAAGCTATTGTTTCAATTGCTTTAGCTATTGTTTCATTCCTTGCTTAAGCTAAACTTTTGCGATAACCAATTTTTCTTATGGAAACACTAGTTCATATCAAAAACAACTGTTATATTTTCATGAACTATATCACGATCACACTAAGTTCTACCCCGCAATGCGTTCAACACCTACCCCTACAGCGCTCTTTCTGCTGCTGTTGTCGCTTTTCCTATTGACCCATCCTGTTTTTTCCCAGGATCAGCTTTCTTTTCAGAAGTTTACAGAGGAGGATGGTTTAAAGAACACTTTTGTAACCTCCCTCTTGCAAGACAAGGCGGGCTTTCTATGGATGGGGACTGCTAATGGTGTCCATCGCTTTGATGGGTATGGCTTCAAATCCTTTGGGCTTAATCAGAGTGACAATCAAGGGCTGAGTCATCAAACTGTTTGGTGTCTGGCACAGGGCCGAGAGGACTTTCTGTGGTTTGGAACTTCTGCTGGATTGAATCGCTTTGATCCGGAGACTGAAACATTTACACACTTTCTCCACTATGCGAAGGATACAACTAGCTTGACTAGTAGTAATATTGAAAGCCTTGGATTCGATCGGGAAGGTGCACTTTGGGTGGGAACGGACAATGGATTAAATCGAATGTGCCCCAATGGGGAGGGATTTGATCGATTTTGGTACAGGCCTGGCGGCAGTTGTCACGTGAGATCTATTTTAACGACCAAGGACAGCAGTTTGTGGATTAGTGTTGCTGATACGCTTTTTAAATATGAAGCAGGAGAAGACTCCTTTTTAGCCTATCCTTTTACGCAGCAAGACACAGAGGCAAATGAGATTCTAACGCTTTATGAAGATAGCCAGGGCTATATCTGGGTGGGTACACAAATGAATGGGGCTTTTCGCTTCGATCCCACCAACTCCAATTTTGATTTCCATATTACTGACGATCCTAGAGACACAGATCGCCTGAGTCATAATAAGGTAGCTGCCTTTTTAGAACATGAAGGGCAAATGTGGATGGGTACTTACGGAGGAGGATTAAATATTTGGAATAGAGCAAATGGTCAGTTGCGGCATTTCCTTGGAGACGCACAGGATCCCACACAAATCAGTTCTGAGGTCATTCCATGTCTTTTTAAGGATCGAGACGACAACATTTGGTTGGGGAGTTTCTACGATGGGTTGTATCAATACAAATCCGATCAGAACCGCTTCCTGAATTATCGAAGTTTTAAGGGGATACCTTCTAAACGGATTCAGTTTATTCAGCAAAAGGGCCAAAACGAAATTTGGGTGGGTTTGGCCTCCGGTGGTATTGCAGTCCTTGATGTTAAGACTAAAAAGCTGCTACGATCTTATGGCGCAACTTCTAATCCTCCCTTAGGAGACTGGATTAAACGTATTGTGGACATGTACGTGGATGAAGAGGAAAGAGTTTGGATCTCCAGTTCAACGGGGCAAATTTTCACTTTTCAGAAAGAAAAGGAAGGGTTTGTTAACCTTTCGGAGAAATTGGGAATCCCCCTCGTCGATTGGTTGCAGCAAATCTGGCCACTACCTAATGGCGATATTTGGTTGGGGACCCAGAAGGGGATGGTCAAATATGTCGATGCTACACAAAGTCTCATGCAATATGAGCTGCCGAATCCGGCAGATGACCCGATTCCACAGGAGAAGAACTTATTTGTTAATGCCATGCTGATGACCTCCAAAGGGCAGTTCTGGATAGCTACCTACGGAGGAATGAATTTGTATGATGCTGAATCGGATAGCTTCTCTTTCTTCAGGTACCCCCATCAAATCCTTGGCTTTTGTGAGGACCCTAAAGGCTTTCTATGGCTTGGCACCAATGAAGGCCTGGTTCGATTTGATCCAATCAACAAAACATTTGAGCCACAACGCCACAAAAAGTTATTTGCGAAGTCTGTCGGGGCTCCGATCATGGATCATCATGGGACGCTTTGGTTCTGTACTGGGGCTGGAGGGATCCAGCAGTTTGATCCTTCTAACAAACAGGTCAAAGCCTACGATAAACGGGATGGTATGGTTGGAAACTTCTTCTGGAGGAGTGCTCGAGGACCTGATGATGTGCTTTACTTTGGAGGGATGGATGGGATCAGTGCTTTTCACCCTGACAGCTTAAGACCTGAGAATCGATTACCCTCCATTGCACTTACCGACTTCATTTTATTTCATAATAGTGCACCGATTCGTAACAGCCTGGGGGATTCACTTACCTGGCCATCGCCCATGCTTAGCTCTCCCAATACCCTGCAAAAGATCACTTTGGCGCATTGGCAGAATTATTTTTCACTAGAGTTTGCTGCACTACACTTCACTGCTCCGGAAAACAATAGATATCGTTACCAGTTGGTGGGGCATGACCGCGATTGGTTGGAGACTGCGGCAGATCGGAGGCTGGTACACTACACGAAATTAGATCCAGGTAACTACATTTTTAGGGTGCAAACTGCTCTTCGTAACGGAGAATGGAGCCCCGAAGAATTGACCTTAGAAATAAAAATTCTATCTCCGTGGTGGCAGACTTGGTGGGCTTATCTTCTTTATGGTCTGGCGTTTACAACCATTGGGCTAACACTGCACTTTTTTCAGGTGAGACGCAAGATGGCCCAAGCGGAAGCTTCCAAGTATCGGGAGATCGATGAAGTTAAAACCCAGCTTTTTACTAATGTTACCCACGAATTTAGAACCCCAATTACTGTAATTCTGGGCATGGCTGAGCTCTTACGCCAGGATCCCCAGTCTTGGATGAATGAAGGGGTAAGCGCCATTCAACGAAATGGCCAGCAATTGCTCGGTCTTATCAATAAGCTGCTGGATCTCGCTAAGCTGGAGGCACAGCATATGCGGCCCGAATATTTTCAGGGAAATGTGATCTCGTTTATCGCTTACTTGGTTGAACCCTTCCAGGTCTTGGCAGCTTCGAGAAATATTAAACTGCAGTTTTCCAAAAGAGATGACGAATTGATCATGGACTTTTCACAGGAGTTTATGGCAAAAATTCTCAACAACCTGCTCTCTAATGCTTTGAAATTCACCTCCGAAAATGGAAGGATACTGCTAGAGATAGGTGAACAAGAGGGACAATTTTTTATCTCGTTGAGCGATGATGGAATTGGCATCCCCGAAGAAGAAATTCCCTTTATTTTTAATCGATTCTTTCAGGTACCGCCAATAGGAGATCAAGATAATACCCAAGTGGGTACGGGTGTAGGTTTGGCTATTGTCAAAGAATTGGTTGAGTTGATGAATGGCACTATAGATGTAATTAGTCAACCTGGACAGCATACTACTTTTCGAATATTTTTACCTATTCATCGTCAAGCGCCACCTTGGTCAGGCAGCTGGGAAAATAGTACTCATTTACGGGGACATGATTCACAGTCGGAGAGCTGGAATGCTATAGATCCTGATGGCTTACCTATCCTTCTGCTCATAGAGGACAACCAGGATGTAGCGAATTATATTATCGCCTGTATGCGCGATACTTATCAAGTGCTGTATGCTCAAAATGGGGAAGAAGGGGTGAAAATGGCGTTGCAACAAATCCCCGATATCATTATTTGCGATCTTATGATGCCTAGACTAGATGGTTTTAAGGTCTGCCAAACATTGAAAAAGGAAACGATTACCAGCCATATTCCCATTGTGATTTTGACTGCTAAGTCGGATGAGTTGTCGAGGATCGCTGGTTTGCAGGCCGGTGCGGATGTGTACTTGACGAAGCCATTTAATCGAAAGGAACTGTTGGTGCGGATCGAAAGATTAATCTATATCCGTCGACAATTGCAAGAACGTTACCAAACTTGGCCAAAAAGAGTAACACCCAAACCCAAACAGCCAGCCTTTGACAAGGAGCAGGATTTTCTAGAAAGACTGCGAACAGTTATCCTGGATAATATCGAGAACGAAGATCTGACTATGGAAGACATTTGTCAATTGATGACTACTAGTCGATCGAAATTACATCGCAAACTCAAGGCATTAACGGGGCGCCCTACCTCTCATGTGGTACGCTCTATTCGTTTGCAGTACGCCAAACAATTAGTTTTGGAGACAGATTTAACCATTGCACAGGTAGCTTATAAAAGTGGCTTCAAACATCATAGTTATTTTACCAATCTATTTCGGGAAGAGTTTGGTAACTCTCCTATTGATATAAGGGGAATCAAAACTTTGGAACAATAGTTTAAAGGCTTGGAACAATAGTGTAAGGTCTTTTGAGAAGAGAAAGGGAACTTTACAGAGTAAGTTAGTTGTACTTACATATCAATTTCCCACTCAGTATTTCAATAAAGACATACAAATGAACACGCTAAGCTCCCACGTACACCCTAAATTCAGGCCTCCTACCCAAATAATGTTTTCCTCTTGCTCTTCCAATAGCCCATCAAAATTAGCATTGAATCTTATTCACTATAGACTTCAGGATGGTTAGCCATGTCTGTGAGCACAATTACCTCCATCTAAAGTCAGGTTCCAACTGGACTTGATTTGGACAAACCCCTGAGGGGAGAAAGCTGAGGAACCTCGTTGCGGATGGGATCTTCAGTTTCGTTACTCAACATGCCCCTTTTCCCATAATCTTTATTGAAAACCAACTTTAATGTCTAGTGCCTCTTCCCAGTTCCCGGTTCTATTGATGCCCGTAAAGATTGAAACTCGTTTCGTGGACGTCGAAAATGACGATGAACATCCCCATCAGTTGTGGCTCCGGATTTTTCCTGATCAAGGCTTTCTCGAAAGCTTTGACCCGATTTTAACTGCGGAGGAAAAACTAGATCGGGCTAGCTTTGATAATACCATCGACGCCTGGAAGAATTTGGTGGAAAAATACGGTCAATACAGAGCTTCATGGATTATACACGCTACGGATGAACAAATCGAGACACAAATGTCCGATAAGGATGCTGAAGGCAGGTTGATTTTTCGCTACAGTTGGCTTCCCGATTACTTTTGGGCCTATTTGTACTGGACAGATGCGGGAGGAAGCCAAATGCAGGAAGTACAGCTAAATCGGATTGATCGCGATAGAGTTTTATCCTTGTTCGGTACCGGAAGTGAATGGATGGAAGATTTTATTGTGGCGGAGCGATATGGTTTGGCGAAACGAATCAAACTACAAGGACGAATTCTGCAAGTGGATCGATTGATTGTTGTTGGAATGCGAAGAGGGGAGACAACGCCTTCTCAGCATCAAGTAAAGGAGTTAATAGAAAATCATCAATACACGAATGGGTTTAGTTTCTTGGATTATGGAACGCCCACTAATAACTTAAAGGGTAGCCAAAGTGCCTACGCTAGCAACGAGTCCCTTGATGTACTGGATAGCTTTGAGTATGCGGTGAATGGGTTCTCCTCCTTGGAGGTCCCTACTCCGCAGAGTAGTGATCCCGACTTGCAGGAAGCTATAGATGAATATCCTATTTCTCAGACCACCTTTGCAGGCGCTTTTGCAAGCGCGCTGGGGTTTGATCCTTCGGACTTTAAAAACATTAAGCATGCCAACCATCAACCCTCGCGCCTGACGAAACTTGTGCAAAAAGCAACTTGGTTTGCTATGGGAGGGCAAATGCTGAAAATGTTGTTTGGGGACTCCATCAGTAACCAGGTACATCGTGAGCTTTGGGATTTTTACAGCGAATTTGTCGTGGCCAAAGGACCTTACCCCAGCATAAAGATTGGAGATTTACCCTATGGCATTCTTCCTGTGACACATATACGAGAGATCTCTGGCAGCTCACAATTGGGAGATGCGCAAGATCGAATCAATATAGCCATCACAAAACTGTTTGAAGATTGGCTAGCGATGGCCAATGCCCCTAGGATGGTTAACAGTTCTAGCTATGTCCCAAGAATGGATAGAGCAGTGGACAATGAATTGGAATTGGTTAGAATCCTTAGCATGGAGCCTCGTTCAACAATTCTCAATTTCCAGATGATGGAGTTAGAAAGGCTACCCTTGTGGCTTTCTGACCAAGTGGGACAGACCCCGCAACTGCTAAATACCTATCCTCCCTATCTGACTTATGAACTCTTCCAAGGGATTGAGCAAAGTGACTACTTTCGCGACTTGAGATATGCCAGAGATAACTTCTTGGAAATCAATCGACATTACCACCGCTTCTTTGATGAGAGAGATCCGCGTTTCAATACCTTCAAGTATGCTCCTGTCTTCAGCTTTAAGTTCATCACTGAGTTACCCCAAGCTAACCCCAAGAAACCAGATGAGGAGCTGGTACCGCTTACTTTTACTGGGGAATGGTATAAAGAAACGTATTTAGCCTTTCTGAAATCACAGTATGAGGGAAATATTGATCCGATTTCATGGCATGATGGACCCTATTCACTCCTACTCGATCTATTGGTGAGAGGCTTCGCAGCTGGGGTTAATCTATATTATCGAGATGTCTTCTTTACGGTTGGCATAAGCGAGGTGGAAGGCTTATCTTCTTTTACTATTGATGAGGTATTAAAATCACCTGGGGATTTAGCTGAGAAGGGAGAAGTGGTAGTTAGAATTCAATTGCCAAATCGACCAGATACGATTGATGTTGTAGCGCCGTTCAGCGGAGCGGTTGAAGAACTTTTTGTTACCGCTAATGAGACCGTAACTCGCTATGGTAATAGTACCAACAAAGCACACTGGGATCGACGGCTTTTCCGGATTAAAGATAGTGCTTCCTATGATGCGATGGTTCGTGAAATGGTTGGGATAGGAGCACAAATCATTACGGAGTTGGAGCGGCTTAAAGCGGAGGAGGAACAGAGAGGGCTGGCAGAGGGGAAACTACTTGTCGAGGAACAGCTAAGTGCCCTAACGGATATCATTGATCTCAACAGCTTTCGCTTGGATGCGTGGATCACCGGAATCGCTGCCAAAAGACTGGCTGAACTTCGCGACCAACAAGCTAATGGCTTCTATTTTGGTGCCTATGGATGGGTGGAGAATATCCGAAAAAGTCCCACGACCATTACGTTTAGAGAAAATCTTAATCTAAACACTAATACCCCCACGCTAGAAGATATCGGAGAATTCCGGTCGGATGATTTACCGGATACAACAGGTGGGGTTATTCATACTCCAACGATTGCTCAAGCAATAGTAGCAGGCATGTTTCGGCAGTCCTACTCCAGCTACGAGCCGGAAGAGGATGCTGAAGGTGGTTTCATGCTGGGGAGTCCATATACCTTAAATCTTGTGTCAGATCGGATCCAACAGGCCAAGCAATTCCTAGATGGAATTCGGCAAGACCAGGATATAGAGATGTTGCTCGGATATCGATTGGAAAAGTTTTTGCACGATCGAGGACTAGATGCCATTATACCTGGATTACGTGTGCAATATCCATTGTCTTTTAATAAAGTCCTCAACAATGAGGGAGAGATAGAGGGGCTTCCCAACATGACGGTCATAAATGGTTTGACTATTTTGGAAAGGAGAGCTAGTGAAGTCACACTTGAAGGTCAGGAGCTAGCTATCCTACAAGAAGGGCTTGATTTACTCGCTAATATCATGGATGGCAGTGCAGATATGATGCTCTATGAGGCAGCCTATCATATGACGCAAGGTAATTTTAGTCAAGCGGCAGCGGTCATGGATGCAGCTAAAGGACAAATTGAACCACCAAAACTAGAGACACTGGATACAAAATTGCCAGGCACTGCACTTGATCATCGCTTGATTATGTTAATGGCTCCTCCAGCAATCAATATTACGAGTCCTGACTCCAATCCTAAAGCTTTTATAGAACCTACCTTGGAACAGTGGTTACAGGGCTGGGTGGGACCACTGGAAAATATCGCTGTGCAAGTGAATTTGTATCAGAAAGCGGAGGAAGGAGACGATCTCAATCTTATCAACTCCCATCTTGTGACTGGGGATCAATTAGGCCTTGGTTATTTGGATCTGCTGCTATTGAGCCATTTGTCCCTGGAGGGTTCAGCCAATGAATTGGAACAAAGAATTATTATTCAAGCTCAGCAGCTGCATGGTCCTCTTGCTGATGATGTTGTCTATGGCTTTAGTTTTGATGGGCTTGCTAATGACTTGAGACCCTTGGGAGATGTATTGCAGGTGCTCAAAAGTTGTCAGCATCTGCTAGCTATGTCTCAAGTTTTGAAGGCGGAGGACGTGAGTTCCAATTCGGCCCAAAATCAAATGTCTGATAGGGATAGACAGCCCGGTGTTATTGAGTATCCACATGAATATATTCCTCAACTTATCGATAAGATTGAAACTTGTTTAGTGCAACTTCGGGATCCTGAAGCTTCCTTGCCAACCCTATCCCAATATGAAGTGCAGAATGCTAAGGGTGCCTTGCTGAATCCGGACGAGTCAGCGCTGAATCGTAGTCGATTAGAAGCTAGTAAATTGGCTGATAAAATCAGCTTACAGTTAGACAAGTTAAGGTCGGAAATCCAGCAAACAGGACGGCCCGAT
Organism: Saprospiraceae bacterium; assembly: GCA_965263225.1. Lineage (GTDB taxonomy): Bacteria > Bacteroidota > Bacteroidia > Chitinophagales > Saprospiraceae > DT-111. The sequence continues at coordinate 302,638 of CBDHHG010000055.1, read as the reverse complement.
GAAAATGAAAAACATCAGTTTTTGCGCAGGAGATCACAATTGTTAGAAATCTGTCAATTGTTGTTTGGAGAGGGCTTTCTCCTTCTTCCTCCATTTATGATACCTACTGAATTCCAGCAAGCCCTGGATCAAAACCAAGTCCAACTCATTGGGCGGGATGATCAACAATTCCCGAACGGATTATCAGCAGGACAGGATCGAGTTTGGCATTGGTTTGAAGGGAGGGCTGCGGTAGATGAACAAACAGCAGCCTGTAGTAACTTCTTGATGCTCGCCAATTTGTGGGCCAGTGAAGATACCCCCAATGAGATCAATGAGTATTGGGGGACTTGTCAGTGGGAGATTGCTCAGTACACAGATGTGGCTGATTTCCCTTGGGTTGGACTAAGCCTCGAAGAGATTAGCCATTTGCATCCCGAAGGTTTAGACCTTGAATACCCTGATGATGTGCAGTCTCTAGCGGTATTGCGGCATCCAGAACACGATCTGGCAAATCCATGGCAGTATGGATTACTGATCGACCAATTTCCAGAATTCATTCCCGATAAGAAGGTGGACACGGGGCTAACTTTTCAGTACAACGCCCCAAATAATGAGGCTCCTCAAGCCTGGCTTCTTGCGGTATCGATGAATGACGACCGGGACTGGAACGATGATCGGCTTCGCGATATCATCTTTGATACCATGGACCTGGCTAAGGTAAGAATGGTCGATACGGATGCGCTAAAACGATATGGTAATGTGCTGCCGATGACTTATTGGTTTAATATTCCTAATCTGAAATAGATGAGCTTTTATTTTCAACTACTACAAGCTTTCAAGGCCAAAGGACGGGTGGAGGAGCATGCCTATACCCCTCAGTTTCGATTGGAGCCTATAGCTAGAGATCCGGACAATGATGATAGCTTGGCCATGCGTACGGCCGATCCCCTGTGGATGCTTGGGAGGCAATGGCAATTTGGAGAGTTTGTAGGAGAGGATAACGGGAGTCCGCTCGGGGCCCAGGCAAACTTCATCAAGCGCAAAACCAGTCAATTTTCTGCAAATTCGTTCGGACCCCGGGGACAAATTGATGATAAGCCAGTGGAAGTACTGGTGGAAGCTATGCGGGTTCTTCCCGATGATTTTCGAACCCAAATAAAGCTTGGGGAACAGCTCAAACGGTTGATTAGGAAACGTTTGCCTACGCAGGCAGGACCACTGATACGTTCTCTACAGCAGCATTATCCGATTGCAGTTGGTGAGTCGATCAATGTTGATGAAAATTCTGACAGGTTTCAACTCCTGATGCGCGGTAAAGGGATAGATGGGAATGCCATCCTTTACCCGGAACAAGAAACAGCAAGCTTGACCGATAGGGACCCTAATTTGGCAGCTATTATTCCTTTGGTCCAAGAAGTGAAGACCTGGTTTGAACGTTTATACCAGCAGCCCAGTCCGTCCAACGGGGCGAATGGCGCCATTGATACTTGGGTGCCAGAACAATTGGTACATAAATTCCAGATACATGCTGATTTACCAGATGCTCACGCCACCTTGAATGCCCCGGATTACCAAAGTGGGAATTTCGATTGGTATAGTTTCGATACTGCATCTGTCGAACTATATGAGTCAGGAGAAGATACGCCTTTCCAGTTGCCTATTAACCTTAGCTTCCCGGGGATGCCGAAGAAACGCCTATTTACTTTTGAAGACAACCAAGTGGACCTCGGGAATATGGATATCTACACGGAGGATCTGATTCGGATGATGATGATTGAGTTCTCTTTATTCTCTGGTAGCGATTGGTTTACCCTGCCCATGCCGATGGAAGTAGGGGATCTATGTTGGATCAACCATGTGGTGGTCAAGGATGTGTTTGGTGTCTGTACAAAAATTGAGAATGGCTCCTTTGTGGAGTATGATTTCATTGATTACGTAGAAAGGAAGCGCGTAGGTCCAGTCTTGGGGGAACAACGGATCAATGGAAAGCCCACTGGCTTGGATGTTTGGGACGTCTTTAAGATTAGAAATCGGTATTTGGAGGAGTATAACAAATCGGAGCACTTCCTCTACTTGGCGCCTACCATCGCTATGCGTCAAGAATCAGAACCCATCGAAGAAGTCATCTTTATGCGCGATGAGTATTCCAATATGATTTGGGGGATTGAAAATAAAGTGCGGAACAAACTTGGGCAAACAGTAGATGGTCTGAACCTGCACACGGAGGTACATGGGCCGATGCTTCCGATCCGTGCTGCGGATCGCCCAGATCCGGAGGGAAGGCCAAAGTATAGACTCGCCAGTACGGTGCCGTACAACTGGATTCCCTATCTGATTCGATCTAGCAATCCGACCGGTCTTTTGGAAAGGGCCTATATGCCATACAACGTGCCCGAAGGGCCAAGCGATGATTCGATTATAGCTTTCGCTCATTTGACCAGGGAGGAGATTACGTTTATTAGAGAAGAGGCAGTGCCTTCATCAGGTAGAAAGGTACAACTGACGGATCAACGGGCCAGGGGGGCTAATGGAGAAACCTACATCTGGAGAGGTAGAAAAATCAGGATCGGTAAAGGAGAAGGCAATAGCGGATTGCGCTTCGATTATTTGTTAGATCAATAAGACTCCATACGATGGATACTATAAAGCGGGGAAGTCCCTATAAGCAGGTAAAGAATATGCTCACTACCTATGTAGAAAAGGTAGATAATTTCTTTAAGTGGAGTGAAAAGAACAAGGACCAAATTCCACTTTTCCGTGAAATTGAAAAAATTTTGAAGCGGCGAGCAAATGGCGACCTGAAGGATCTTTCGGATGCAGATTTTCCTACGTATTCGGAGATACGGAATACCTTGAATACCTTAAAATTTGACGAACTCAGTTGGAAATTTAAGGAAATCGAAATTTGGGCTAATACGGTTGTAGTAGGCATTAGACAACAATCATTCCTGGAAGCGTTCTACAAGCTGCCGGAACATCAGCAACTCCTGGAAAAAGAGGAAATGGCAAGGTATTTATTCGTTAGTAAGCGAGGAAAAGAATACTTACACGAAGTGATGACGAATCCATCCGTACCCAATGCTTTTCCGCCTATTTTTGATCTTTCTGTTCTCTCCAGTGACCTCACCAAGTTTAAACAGGTGTCCTCTGCCAAACCTCCGGAGTTCTGGATAGGCAATGCACTCACACTGACCAAGCTATTTCATATCCTGCTTCCTGAATACAGTAAGTATCCGGATTTGGAACGCCAGAAGTTAGCTTTTATAACCGGGAAATACGTCAGCGTATTTCGAGATTTTGTGGAAACTGATGGAGTCTTTTTAGATGGAAATTTCCCTGATACCTATAGTGCTTTCGTAACTAAGTACGGTAATGATATTGATACGGTAGAAGCGGCCATTCAACAAGAGTTGGAGGTAGATACCAATAACATCGAACTAAAGAATGGTCTTCGACAGGACCTGGAGCTCTGGCTTCCCCACTTCAAATTGGCTTTCAGCATGTTCCAATTTGGCTCAAAACTAAAAGCCATGCGGGAAACACCCTCCTTGCGCAATAACACGGAGTTTCTTGCCAGTCTAACCGATTTGATCGCTGAATCATTGGAGTATTTTGCCACTATAAAGAAACTCCCAGCGGAGCATGTAGCTTTTAAGGTTGGTAAGTTTGCCGGTAAGGTCTCTACCTTTGTTTTTTCTCCCATCATCATGTGTATGGACCTCCACAATTTGATGGAGGCCATCAGTGATGGGGATACAAGAGGAGCATGGCAAGCTGGTATTTCTGTGGTGTCAGCAGTAACAGGAATTGTCCTCGCCTTGCTGGGAGCAGCACTTATTGTTGCTTTGGCAGTAGGGATTGTTTTTGCCTTAGGAGGATTTTTGTTATCCATTTTTGTTGATTCTCGATTGAAGACGGATTTATTGACTGTACTGGGGGCAAGCTATTTTGGTAAACAGTACTTACCTACCCGCCCAAACAATATCAATGCCAATCCCCTTGACCTACGGTTTGAATGGAATCAACAAGATAAGGGAGAAACCTTTCGCCGACAGACACGTTCCATTTTCTCCGTCATGAATCGAGCTACCATCAAGGAAGATAGTGATCTCGAACCATCCTATTTGCAGACCATCCTGACAGTGGATAAGCCTCCTTTACGACCAGTTGACTATTATGTTAAGATTCGTTTTTTCAGAGAAGCCCCTTTGGGGAGAGAAGAAACCGAACCCTCCATCATTATTCCTTTAGCCTTTTACAATTCTCAGGCACTAAAAAACTCCAACTGGGCTAGTACGCGTCCTTGGTTCGAAGATCACCATCTGGAGTTAGATTTGGTCGGAGACCATCCTCAAGAGTTCAGGGGGATTAAAAAGTATACGGTTTCTATGCGCTTATCGGGTGCCGCTATTCTGACACATAGGCGCGTTCAAATGCAATTCATTCCCTTGCCAAAAGGCTATGATTTATTTGTGGATATCACTACAGAACGGATGCAAAGGTTAGAGACTAACACGCAGATTTATATTTATTCTGAAGCAATTAGATTATAAATATTGGCCTTAACAAGACCAGAGATATGATAGATGATATTATTGAAGTCATTGTAAAAATATTCGATCCTTTGATCGAGGCGGTCGAGGAAGCGCCAAATGGGGTGTACTATTTTTTAGATGATGCAGGAGTCATCGATGATTACGACGAACTTTCATCTAATGTTCAGACCTTAATTTCGAGCATACAAGATATGCATGAGGCCGTCCAGCAATTGGCTAATTTGTTGCTGAATGGCAACGCTTTTTCTGCTGAAGGCCGTCAACACCTTAGTAGACTCCAGCGAGCTATCGAGACCATGGATGAATTGGGGCCGATCAGTTCAGGTGAAGTTCAGCTAGAGGATGCCGGAAGAAGAATCATCAATTATCTCTTCATCGATTATTTGCTCCGAGAGCAGCAAGATATTTATACTTTTCTACAGTTTATTGATGCAATAGCAGAGCAAGAGGGGCCTGTGCCTTATCAAATATTTGATATTGAAATTCTTTTCCAGTTTATCTCAGACCCTCCAGCTTGGTTTCGTTCACAATACGGTTGGGGAAGCCCACAGTTCGATTCCAATAAGTTTATGCTGCGAATAAGGCAGTTCTTAGGTGCTGTCTTCACGCTTCCTTACTTTAAGGCCGTACGCCGTTCTGAAAACGAAGACTATGTACAGCTGTGTATTCCATTTTTTGTGTTTGAGCAGGGTGGCGAAAAACTGGAAAGTGGGCTTACCTTAACTCCGGGGTTTGATCATCCGACAGCCCCTCCCAGAGGCCTGACCATGCAACTGTACGGTTTTGCTGGAACGCAAGATCAATTTGAGTTGGGTGACTTGATCGTTCGATACAGGCTTTCAGCTAATGCTAATGTCGGGATCGTAGAAATTTTTCCTGATAGAACCGCTGTGGATGATGATCCATCGGGCCAATTAGAAGCCAATGTATATCTAGGAACCAAAACCTCTGGCCCACCAAAAATTCTACTTGGAGAGGCGGATGGATCGCGACTGGAAGTCCAGTCCTTTGGTGTACGGCTGTTTGCCTTGATCGGTGCCAAAACAGATTATGCAATTGAGCTACTTTCTAAGGGGGGGAAATTCGTTATTAATCCTGGGCAAGGGGATGGTTTGATTCAAAAACTGCTTCCCTCTTATGATCTAAATATCAACTTTGACCCTTCTATTGGGTGGTCTCCTGTTAATGGAGTTTTCTTTAATCTTAGCTCTGGACTTGAGACGGTAATTCCGCTTCACAATAAGATTGGCCCGATCCACCTAAAGGATCTTTTGTTCAAACTTCAGCTTGAAACGAGCGGCGTTTCCTCCTTAAACACCTCGATCGCGTTTTCTGCTAACTTGGGGCCGGTACACTTGAATTTATCTAGGGTAGGTATAGGCATGCCTTTTGAGTTTAAGAAGGGGGGAAACTTAGGTTTTATTGATCTCGAACCGCCTAAATTCCTTTCTCCAGAGACCATCGGGGCTTCTCTTGATACCGGGCTTGTTTCTGGCGGTGGATTTCTTTCTTTTGAACCCGAGAAGCACCGATATGCTGGTATGTTGTCCCTCAATATGATGGCTCTGGATGTATTGGGGATTGCCCTAATATCGACGCGCCTACCGAATGGGGAAAAAGGTTTTTCTATGCTGGTTTCTATTAGTGCTGTCTTCTTCCCTCCATTCCAGTTGTCATTTGGGTTTACCTTGGCAGCAGTTGGAGGCCTTATCGGCATTAATCGCACCATGAAGGTTCAGGCCTTGCGTGATCGTTTGGCAACGGGAGCTATGAATTCAATTATGTTCCCTGAAGATCCGATCGAAAATGCGGATCGTATCATTAGCGATTTACGTGCTGTATTTCCTCCCAAAGACGATCATTTTCTAGTGGGGCCCTTCCTGCGTATTGGATTTGGTACCCCTTCCATCATAGAGGTAGACTTGGGAGTGATCCTGGAATTTCCTTTTACGGGCCGCATCGTTCTTCTAGGAAGCCTGGGAATCTACTTGCCAGTTAAAGATATTGCTATCGTTGAGATACATGTGGATGTTGTGGGTGACTTGAATTTCCCAGAAAGTTACATCAGGCTAGATGGACGACTCCGGCAGTCTCATGTCATAGGTATTCCACTAAAGGGAGGATTTGCTTTTCTCATTAATTGGGGTAACAGACCCGCTTTTCTTTTCTCCATCGGTGGTTTCCATCCGCAATACAAGAAACCTGCGCAGTTTCCAGAAATTCCTCGACTACAGGCCATTATCCGACTGGGTAGTGTAGTAGTACTCTCAGCATCTTATTACCAGGCTATTACGTCCAATTCCTTCCAGGTGGGTTTTAATGCTTTTCTGAAGGCAAAGGCGCTAGGAGCTAGCTTAGAGGGACGATATGGCTTCAATGCCTTATTCCAGTTCAATCCGCTCTTCTTTAGTGTGGACCAGGGCATGAGTGTAAAGATTAAGTACAAGGGCAAGACACTGGCCGGTATTGGATTCTTCTTCCGCTTATCAGGGCCCTCTCCTTGGAATGCTTCGGGGTATGCAGAGATTTCTATCCTATTCATTACGCTCAAGATCAGATTCTCCATTACTTGGGGTGATCGGATTCCACAGCCTAAGACTTATGAGTCTATTGATGGATTGCTGGATAAAGTTCAACAATCACTTGAGACGGAATCTAACTGGGCTGCAAAACTACCTCCTAATTTTACAACTGCTGAGTCATTGCGTCCAGTGGAAGAGTTGGATGAAGAAGGGGTGATCTTGCACCCTAGTGGGTATTTGGAGCTGCGACAGAATGTCTTACCTTTCGACACACGCATCGAGAAATTTGGTAATTCCTATGTAAGGGAAAAACCTCGCTTCCGTTTTAGGCCGAGTGTGCGCATTGGAAACATGCTCACGCAAACCAGCAACCAACAGTTGGTGAAGGATACTTTCGCTAGAGGGCAATTTGAAAGCTTGTCGAATGCCCAAAAACTGTCCCTACCCGATTTTGATGAATTCACTGCGGGCCTTTCCTATGCGGAAGGACTCGGACAGGATTTTGATTTAGGACCACAGGCTGACATGCGCAGTGTAGATCTTAATCAACCGGAAAATGTAATCATTAAGGCTGAGCAAGAAACGCTTAGAGGCGTCGTGATCGCCAGACCAAACCCCATCACGGAGCGACTCATTCTGAACCGTAATCTACGGCGACTAGCCACTGGTTTGACTGGTGGTTTTTTCTCCGGTACGATCAGCAGCCCCCCACCGCCTGCTACAATAGAAAGACAGTATATGCTAGCCTCTGTAGCTGATCTTACTCCTTTGCAGTCTTTCAATAACCAACCCCTAACTTTTCAATCTCCTAGCGAAGCGCGTGTGTATCTGCAAGACAATTTATCTGCGGACCAGGATCTTTATCAAGTGCTGGCTAGCTATCAGTTCGAATCCCCAGGTTCTTCTCCAAACCTACGTTTGATGGATGGTTTTCGAAGACCCCAACAAGCCCAACTTCTTGCTTGCGATACGCTTAGCCCGCTTTCCCAAGAATTGATCAACTTCCCGCTAACTATACCCGCTGGAAACAGCCCGGTGGATACTTGTTGGCTAGTCCCTACCGAGGATCTTGAAAGTGATATAGCCCTTAGTTCTGGGAACCCGCTCAGTATGTCTAAACTAGTAAGACTCAAGGCAGGTCGGACGCCGGATGGGACTTCTAAGACGATACAAGTGGACTACACCAGTATGGACAATGGGAATGACCATTTTCAACTGCGAAGTGAGGCCGGATTGAGTGTCGTTGATCTAAAAGTGAGATACCAGTTGCCCAATGGTGAATTCTTTGATTTACGGAACTATGAGGGCGTCCAGTTGAATATAAAACATACTACTAGCACCCTGGGATTGTACTTCTATATGTACGACTATCGAAACCGATATTGGTCTAATATCATTGATAACCGGATCGTCCAGGTGGATCCCAGTCAGCAGCAACAAACGGTCAGGTTTAAGTTTGCAGAATTGGCAGCAGCTCATGAGCATGAATTAAATGACCCCAAAATGGATCATATCAAAGTGCTCATGCTGATGGTCATTACCAAAGGGGAGGCTAATGACTTTGCCTTTGAGAGCTTGCAACTATTTTAATGAAAGACCAAAATTTTACCTAAACCAAAGGAGAAATGGCCAGACAAAATCTTCATCATTACTATTTCCCACATCTGCGTAGAGGGCTAGGAGCCCGGCTGAATGACGATGCGGTATCGGACCAGCGGGAGCTAAGGGCAAAGGTGAACGTAAATTTGCAGGTAGAGAGTCTTCCGAGGAAGGGAGCGCCTATACCGAGGGACATCCAGCAGGCCATTTCACTCTACGGTCCTGGTGATGTCTTGGGTTTTGATACTGCCAAGATCGTCCTGCGCTCTCAGCCTACTGCTTATGATCCCAATTTTGCAGAGAATAACGTCCCTTTCGTTGAATTCAAAGAACCTGATTTTCCTTGGCGATACAGCGCTGTGAAAGAAGAGGGGCATTGGATCCCTTGGCTTTCTCTCATTGTATTGGAAAGACCTAGCATCGATCATCCCGGGGAATTTAAAGAACTAGAGAGTAAAGGAAATGGCTTACCGCTTAGGATTGAGGTGGAACAGGGCGTGAGACTTCCAGATCTATCGGCTGCCTGGCGCTGGGCACATGTACATTGCAACGCTGAGGCAGGCCAGCGGTTTAGCCAAGTAGCTGAAGGGATTAAGCGGGGTACTACGGTAGCCGTTGCTCGATTAGTGGCCGCTAGAAAACTTGAGGCGGGTAAGCCATATGCTGCCTTTGTTATTCCTACCTATAAGCTTGGATTAGAAGCGGCACTCGGTATCGATGCTAAGGACACAGAAACGGATCGTAGAGATCTAAGCTGGAGTGATACGGCAAGTACTTCTACTGAACTGATCTTCCGTGAAGGCATTCCATACTATTATCGTTGGGAGTTTCAAACAGGTAGCAGAGGGGACTTTGAACAATTGGTTCGATTGATTTCTCCTAAACCCTTATCTAACCTAGGAGGAAGAAAAATTAATATCGACAATCCAGGCTTTGGTCTGCGAACAGCAGATACAGAACCTATCCGGATTGCCGAAATTGATGGTGCACTAATGACTGCCGATCGCAATGATGGTCCAGTAGAAGTAGAAAGAAATTCAGAGGGTTGGCGGCTAAAGGATGATCTTGCGCATATCATTAACTCGGAAAGAGTAGGAAATGCCAATGGACATCTTCGAGTGGTGCCACCGATCTACGGAAGGATGGTCAATCATGCCTCAGCGGATAGAGTCATCCTAGATCCGACCATTTTGGTGGCCAATCGAGCCACCCGCAACTGGCTAGAAGCCCTAAATTTGGATATTCGCTATCGTATTGCGGCAGGCCTAGGGGTACAATATGTCAAAGAGAACCAGGAGAAGCTGATGAAGGAAGCCTGGGCGCAGCTCGAAAAACACCAAGAAGAAAATCGCAAATTGCGTTTAGCTAGATTCGGACGAGAGATTTCAAAATGTTACCATAAGCGGATCAACCAAATCCGCACTTCTTCAAAATACTTGTCTTTTATTGCCCCAGCCGCAGCGAAAATTAATGCAACACCTTCTTTTTGGAGTAATATCCAGGGCACTGGAACTATTCCTATCACTGGCAATGATAATGTTATTGGTACAACGGTGAGCCAGGAATTGAATGCAAGTGATTTTGCAAATGTACATGCCAACTTAAAGTTTAGAAAATATGCTGGTGGAGATTCTAATCGTGCTCTTTCCATAGTAGGAAACCAAGAATCAACTTACCTACAGAAGTCCACCATTGTCTCATCAACTCGACTTAGTCAATTTACAGCTTCTGAACGTAAATGGACTGCCGCTACTGCTCCGCCGGCCAATGTGCCAAACTTATCTGTGCTTAAAGACCAAGTGGCCGAAAAACTGAATCCAAAACTCACCATCGAAGGCCCCCTCCGAGTCAATAGATCCATCTTGACCCAGCATCAATTGACCGATATCTTTCACGAACCTTACAAAGATGATCCCATCCGGCCCATTATGTTTTATCCGCAGTTCAGGGAACCCATGTATAAATACCTAAGAGATTTATCGGAGGAGTATTTTTTACCTGGCTTGGATAAAATTCCTGAAAATAGCATTTCACTGGTCCTTACCAATCGTCCCTTTATAGAATCTTTCTTGATGGGACTGAATCATGAATTTGCGCTCGAATTGCGCTGGAGAGGCTATCCAACGGATATGCGCGGAAGCTATTTCCGGAAGTTTTGGGATACGACGATCTATTCCTTAGACCTGCCAGAACGAGAAGCTTTTAGAGACTCTGATGCTGGTGGTGCTTTAGCAGAACAGTTGGGTTTTGACCGTAGTAGTGAACAACAATGGATCAATACCGAACAGGCCTTTTTCAACTTGAAAGATGCCGTTATTGCCAAGGCTTATGAAGAGGCTGTCGAAAATTGGATGTTGAGTAGGGAAGAGGATAGGGATATTGCCAAGCTAGAAAGGTGGCGACCACCAACTAATCTTGGAGAACATCAGGTAGATGCAGCAAGGTTTGGAGATAATAACCTGGTCCTGTTGATCCGAGCGGAAGTGCTAAGCCGTTTTCCGAATACCTTCATCTACATGGTTCGTAGGGCAGCTATTGATAATGCTACTAGTACTAGTTTGGACTTCACAGAAGACGATATAGAATATCCCATCTTTGAGGCTGAACTACCTCCCGATATCGTTTGTTTGGGTTTCGCCGTTACTGAACCGGTAGCGAGAGAACATTATATCATTTTTGAAGAACGGCAATCCGAACAACGCTATGGGCTAGATATCGGAGCATCCGCTGCTGGAACAGATAATCTCAATTGGTCAGATTTTGTGGGAGGAGCGCCGAATAACCCATCCCAGGCTTTCCCGGATGGTGATTATCTAGACAATACTCAACCAAGAACAAGCCAGCCGGAGGCTCGACAGCATTGGAATAATCCCGCCTTTATTGCCCGGGCCTTTGCTCAGAAGCCAGTACGCATGGTGGTGGACCTGGATTCCCTTTTACCTAAATAGTCTAAAACAGTAAACATATGCCAACTTTTAATGAACTTCGAATCAATACGGATGATGGTCCCTTGACCGTCGATCAATGGAATGGTTTTGTGGATGAAATTGAAAAGTATAAAACCAATATGTTTCTCGATGAACTTAATGGGCATGTTGGCATTGGTGTGAGCACCCCGCGAGCGCCCCTGCATATTGTGGATGCCCGCCAGCCCTCGAATGGGGTGAGTAGTGCCGAAAATGGATTAATGTTCGGGTCAAACGGCGCCTCTTCCTATAAGTGGATACAAAGCTACGGTGGCCCCTTGAGTATTAACTTGATGGGGAATAATGTGGGAATTGGAACGGCAACCCCTCAGTCGAAATTGCATGTCGTAGGGGATATTACTACGAGATGGGGAGTACGCTTCAACCACTATGAGAGCCAATGGGGCGCAAATAAATCGCGGCCTTGGCTTAGGAAGGCTTGGAGTAATAGTATGGGGGATTTTCTGGTTATCACCGCAACGGGAAATGGTAGTAATACGGATAGAACTGGACTGATCCTTAGCCAGAATGAAGGGGTTTTATTCGGAAGAGCAAAGAATGAGGCTGATGGCCTTAGTAAGGAGTGGGCTAGGTTCGCGGCCAATGGGAATTTAGGAATTGGGACGCTCGACCCTCAAGCAGCCCTTCATATCTTAAAGTCTGGGGCCCCACCGAATGGACTGCCGCAGAACCAGAATGGACTATTGCTTGGGGTAAATGGGACGAATAGCTATAAATGGATTCAAAGCTATGGAGGGGATTTACTTTTGAACCTGATGGGAAATAAGGTGGGGATAGGTGAGGATAAGCCAGAAGCAACATTGCACGTAAATGGGAATGGTAAATTTGGACCTATAGAAGTTAGCGAAATAAAAATCGGGGAATTCTACATTAAACTTTCTCGTGATAGTTCAAATTCTTTAACTGTTGTACATAGTGCTAATGGAAGTCAATTCAAGGAACTCTTTAGAGTAGAGAGGGATGGAGATACCATTGGTTTAACTAACTTCTATGGTAATAACCCTGGTGGAAGATTAAAGGAGTATTGATCCCATCCTTTTTCACCAAGACCTATCTGGATATCATTGTTTTTTCTCAGAAAAAGAGAATGAAGCATAATTTTTTTTAGCCTGCTGAAGTAGGTACCTACAAGGAAATTTTCATCATGATGAACGAAAAAATCAAGGCTCGTCTAGATCAACTCAAGCAGGAATTCCAAAAAGGACAGGAGCGTTTGTCTGTCTTAGAGCAAGAAATGAATGACCTGAAAAACACACTCCTCCGGATCAGTGGTGCTATCCAAGTGCTGGAAGAGCTTCAGCAAGATACCGCAAACGCAGCTGTTGAAAATGGTAGTCCAACCGTGGATATTTCGGAAAAATAGGGTAGTAGACGGTAGTTTGAGATAAGGTGTTTCTTGATTTTAGTTGGCTACTGCTGACCTAGTGGTTTGCATAACAATTGGTAGTGCACTGCTGAAGTATACTTCTCTAAATAATATCTAACGGAAAGGACATCTGCACACTTTTTTATTACTTTAAACAACAGTTCCCATGTTTATCAATTACTTACCCCTTCCTAAGGCTTGGCTGTTAGTGCCGCTGTTTTTCATTACTCTACTTTCATTGGGTTACGCTCAGCAACCACCACCAGCTAATCAGTTGGATGAATGGGAAGCGGTTTCCCATGGAACGCTATTTGATCGGCCTGCTTCCATGCATTGCCGGATTGGCCGTGAAAAAGGAGCCCAGGAAGTCATTGTTTCTTCTTCTGATCGAACCTGGACTTCTCATGGGATGACCTGGTTTTCTGGAGCCATCACGGCTCAAGTTGGAGATTATGACTTGTATTTTAATGGTCGAAGTGCTCCCTATAGCGGATACCTTGTCAACCTTAAAAACAAAAACAACCCGCTACCCGCACTGATCTATCTCATGACCGATGCAAATGGAGCGGTTGATATCATAATCGAAAAGAAACTTACGCTAAAGACGGAAATCTGGGGGCGCTTTAAAGTCGTTTGGAAAAAGATTTGAATGCTTTAGATATCTACTGTCGCCTGTAAGTTTCAGACGTACCAACAAAATATGAATGGTAAGGCTTCAATCTGATGTATGAAATCTAAAGACATGAAGATTTTGTTTGTTTTCCTCCTATTCAGCTTTACGTGGAATTCAACGTATGGCCAGCCTCCTCGTATGAGTCCAGAACAGGCTAAGAATATAGAGATTGTCTGGCAATCTCTGCCTACTGATTATATTCAACGATTTCCCACAAGTCCCACTAGTTTTAATTTTGATTGGAATGGAAGCCAACAGTATCTAGGTTTTACACAGTGCTATTGATGGATTGAAATACCTATTTTACCTACAAATCTCAACAGTCATGGAAACTTTTGATTATGTGGTCATTTCCCGCAGTGTAGAACGTATTATAGCTACCTTGCTGGGCGGAGGAGCCATTTATTGGGGATATCGCATATTCCTAAGCCTACCCAATTTTAGCCATATTGATGATAATTTTAAATTTAAGAAATACTTATCCTTTAACAGTATTAAAATTGCCGCGGGTACATTATTCCTAATCTTTGGAGCATATATCGCATTGGCCACTGTACTCAAAACGGTTAGCTATAATGAAAAGGACGCAGGAGTGATTTCAGATCGCCCTTTCGGTGATACAGGCAATAATGAGAATGAGACTTCTAAATCTTATTCTGGAGTTGGTGACAACCAAAAGCGGAATTTGAGAGAAGATGATATGATTGATTACAATAATCTACCAGGGTATTTTTCCACGCTAAATCGTGTCCCTGGTTTCCTGATTCAAGATATTGATCCTCGGGATGCTCGAGAAGTACAGCTGAGCATTTCCAGGGTTAAACTCAACTTCATGCTGTCTATTTGGAAACCGGGTGAATGGGGAGATAAAGTTGCCTTTCGGGACTGGGTCATCGAAGGGGCCAGTGGGCCTAAACCGGAAACGGTTAAGCAAGGAGCGCTGGATTACTTTTTGATTATGAAAGAAAGATAAGCATGAAGCCCCTTCCTACTTACTTCATCTTGCTTTTGTGGTTGTCTAAGGGTGGCTTAGTTGCGCAATCTTTTGGCGTTATATATCCATCATATGAAATAGACAAATTCCAGAGGATCTACCAGAAATCCAATCAGGAGATATTTGATAAAGCCTTGTTCCCGTATTTGAATTACGTGGAGAAAAACCAGATACGGCATGTCCGTGTTAGTACCCCCCGAACACATAGAGATGACCCCTGGGCCTACTATACTGATGGAAAAACCATTACCATGTCTGCTCAATCCTTGATGTTCTTTTGGGATCTCTGTTTAGCTTTTACCTGGCTAAATGCTCAAGGACATGAAATTGGTGGGGTTACGGATTATGTAGCTATGTTAAGATACAGAAGGGCTAGTGCATTTCCAGGGGGTAGGTATCCTACTCCATTGAAAGCCTTGGGGGTTCCAAGGGCAGCTGAGGACAACCCAACAATTTACAAGAAGACGCTTAGGCTTTTCAATTCTGGACGTGCTGCTATTATTGCACATGAAATCGGCCATGCCTATCATAGGCATCCAGGCAATAGGGCCCCAGGCGTTTCCAGGTATCAATCTAGACAAAATGAAATGGAAGCCGACAAGTTTGCCCTTGACCTATTAAGTCGACATCCTGAGGTACCAGTCGGATGGCTATTCTTCCAGCAAATTACCGCTCACTATAATTGGGACAGCGAAGATGCTACTCACCCCTCAAGTTCAGTACGGATCAGTAATACGGCCAACTTCCTTGAGAACAACATCAGGGATTTTGCTAGAAACGGCAACTCTAGGCAATTAGTCGCAACTATTACTGAACAATTTCGGGAATTGGCAAACTTGTTGGCAGATGAAGATCTCCAAGTGGGGATACAGGTTGCTGCTCAGAAGGCGACTATAGCTTCGCTACAAATGAGGAGAAGATCTGTGCCTGAGAGTAGGGGGAGCTCTTCACGAACTTATTTTTCAGGTGAATACAATGGCTCTTACATCCGCTATATGCCTAACCGGCAGCAGGAAACATTAGGTGTGGTCGTATTCTTACAACGTAAAGGGCAATTTGTACAAGGAATGTTCAACTTTGGGTTCGGTAATGGTATGATTACAGAAGGCCAAATCATAAATAATAAGCTGTACTTTAATTGGAGTTGGGGAGGGCAAAGTGGGAAAGGGGTATTGGCAAAAGGTAGCAATGGTAATTTGGAGGGGACCTGGGGATATAGTCAATATTACTACCCGGAAAGTAATGGAGGTCAATGGATATTACGAGGGAATTAAAGCCAAAACAACTTTAGACCTATGATGGTCGTGAGGATGAGAATAATGGCAATCATCACTATCAGCGGAATTCGCTCTGTCCAGCTTGATCGATTAACCAGCTTAATTAGATTCTTTATTTGAACGATTTGCAAGGGGATTTCAGAAAGAGTCATCTGCTCTTCTACATAATTGATTTTTGCTTGGGCTTGACTTATTACGTCTGGGTCTCCACCTTCTGCTGCTTTTCGTTGGACTAAGTGCTTTAGCTGATCTATCCAATCCTTTAAGGTTAGTAAATCCTCTAGGCTGTTCGCTAAGTCGGAATCTTTACTACCACTTGGATTAGCTTCCAATAACCGGCTAATTTGCTGATGTACAAGCTTAAATTGAGTGATCAACTCCTGGTGATATATATATAAATGTTGAGCTTTATTGATCAGGCTTGGCTTTTGTTGCAGTTGTACAGGTTGCTCTGGCGTTACACCATGAAATTGATCAGACTGTAGTTGATTTAACACCTGTAAGAACCCATAAGTGATATTGTTTAGCTCTACTTGCCCGTCAGTTAAGTTAAGTGACTGTTTTTTTCTTAGCGAGTTGAATTGACTATGTAACAAAAGAATTTCATCCGGAAGCGGTGCATTCAATTCTTGCATTCTGTTGATCACAAATTCGAAAGCCTCCCTTACGGAACCATTAGCAATGAGTTTCTTTGATTTTCGGATATCTTCAGCATGCATTTGATCAGAGCAGTTCTCAAAGTAAGCAGGTTAATAAAAGTGTTCAATAGATAATCTCACCTTATCGCAACGAAATCTTAGCTGGAAGTCGATGTGATAAAAGTACGGGAAATACTAGTACTATTGAAGGTTCAGGATTGAAAAATGCTAGTAAAATACAGTGCCGGGGAAATGCTAAAACGGCCAACGAAAAATCCTATATATCTTCAGCGGAATTTGGAGTCGAAAGGAGGGATAAGCATCTAATGCACCGAGTTTCCTAGCAGGGCTTCATTTTGCTTAAAAGGCTGTTAAAGAAGGACAGGAACTGGCTTCTGCCTCAATGCTTGGAAGAAGCTTGGCCGGTCGGTACTGATAAAGAATTTGAGTATCTCCTTGAACTGATCCATCCACTCCATAAGGCATGAACTTAATCCTTTTATAGGAGCGCCAAATAGACTAAAAGTATGCTATATTTTAAAAGTTAGAACCTGCTTATCAATTATTGCCTACAGAATAGTTTACTTATTGGCTAAAAAAGAGTTCTAAAAGACGTCCAATGCTAGCGATTTTTGTAGTGAAGAATGTTTAAAGTCTTCGAGTCTAATCATTTAATCAGATATCAATAGCATGGAAAAAAGCGCATTGCCAGATCCCTTTGAAAAAGCACGCCTGGAGGAAGGTTATGGTCAGATGGATGATCAAGATGATCCCGTTGTTATGGTTTTGCGGCATAAAGATGTTCGAAAATGTGCTCACCAATGGCAAAAGTTTCAGTCTGGTGCAGAACCCGGGCGTATAGTAGTACCCTCTGAGGTCAATATTCGCAAGACACGCCAAATCCCTTTTGAGTTGGACCCACCTGTGCATGGCCAATACCGAGAACTGGTGGAGCAATGGTTTAAGCGCCCCTTGCAGCCCGCTTATCAGGAAGCCTTACAGAGACAAATCGAGCAACTGATTGAGGAAGTGCTAGGTCGGGATCAGGTCGAGGTTGTAAGCGAGTTTTCGCTTCCTTTGCAATCGCGCGCGCTCACCCTATTACTCAATATCCCATACGAAGAAGCAGAGACATGGATATCCTGGGGAACGCACGTCTTTAGAAGTGAAGGAGAGGCATTGGATGGTAATAAGGCAAAAATCCTATACGACTATATCGATGCACAAATTGACTTGGCGATCCAAAACCCTGGTCAGGATTTGTACTCGGTGCTACTAGCAGCGGAGGTAGATGGAAAAAAATTAACGCGAGAAGAGGTTAAAGGAGTGATGATTTTGACTTTTGCAGGGGGACGAGATACAGTCATCAATGCGGTGACCAACTCCATTGCTTATTTCGCCGAGCATCCTGAATCCTTGCGGCGCTTGAAAGAGGAACCTGAGATCATGGGGAAGGCTGTGGAAGAGTTGATTCGTTATTTTGCGCCTTTAACGCATATGGGGAGGGTAGCTACTGAAGATACCCAAGTATGTGAGCATGCTGTTATGGCTGATAGCCGGATTTCGCTCTGTTGGGCTTCTGCGAACCGTGATGCCTCGGTTTTTGAACAAGCCAATGAAGTGGTCTTAGATCGTAAACTTAATCCTCACCTAAGTTTTGGTTTTGGTCATCACAAATGCCTAGGAGCCACTCACACTCGGCAGATCATGAAAATCCTACTGTACACTTTGGCCAAAAAGGTCCACTCTATCGACATCCTGAAGCAAGAAGACAATATAGAGGACCTTGGTCCATTCCATCGGAAAGTAGGATATCATAGTATTCACGTCAACTTCAACAATAACGTTTAAAGAAGAACAAGAAATGGCAAAAATTACCTTTATCACCAGTGATGGTAACAGGACCACTGTAGAAGGAAATAGCGGCTCTATCATGGAGTTAGCCGTTCAGAATAACATTCCAGGTATCGATGGCGATTGTGGTGGTGTTTGTTCCTGTGCGACCTGTCATGTCCATGTAGCGGAACAATTTGTATCCAAGACCGGAGAAGCCAGCGATATTGAAAAAGATATGTTGGAATTAGATGATAACGTTAATGAATTCAGTCGCTTGTCTTGCCAACTTACCATCAGTGAGGAACTGGATGGGCTGATCTTACAAGTGGCAAAATAAAGAGCTAGGAAGATGTCGGAACAGCCAGCCAACCAACCAGCATGTGTCATAATTGGTGCTAGCCATGCGGGTGTAAATTGTGCATTTGCCTTGCGTCGAGAGGGCTGGGAGGGGCGCATTTTACTCATCGATGCGGATCCCCATTTGCCCTATCATCGTCCTCCGCTTTCCAAAACTTTTTTGACAGAGGAGGGAGGTATTGAAAAAATAGCCTTGCGACCCGCCGAATCTTATCAAAAAGAAAATATTGAACGCCTCAATACCTGGGTTTCTGCTATTGACCGGCAGGGTCAGCTGGTGAGCTGTTCCGATGGCCGTTCCATTCCTTATTACAAACTGGTGATAGCAACGGGGGCTCGCCCTTTCCTACCCACTATCCCTGGAATAGAGAAAAACGAGAAGATTTTTACCCTGCGTCATGCAGATGATATCTATCAAATCCGCAGCACCTTGGAGGAGAGTTCTTCCAGGCGCGTACTGATCATTGGGGGAGGATACATCGGCCTTGAACTAGCTGCCTCTTTATCTAAGCTAGAAGCAAAGGTACAAGTGCTGGAACGTGAAGAACGCATCTTGGCAAGAGTCACTGCTCCAGAAATGTCTAGCTTTTTCCAACAACTACATCAGAAAAACGGAGTTGATATCCGGACTGGAAAAAGTGTGGTAGCAGTCGAAACGAATAATGACTTTATCGAAGTGCAATGTGCTGATGGAGCTACATTCGAAGCTGATTTGATTGTCCTTGGGGTTGGTATTCGAGTAAACACTGAATTGGCTAAAACAGCAGATTTAACGATTGAAAATGGAATTAAAGTAGACCGTACAACTTGTACAAGTGATGAACACATTTACGCCATAGGTGACTGTAGTTTCCATTACAGTTCCTATTATGAAACCTTTGTTCGACTAGAATCTGTACAGAATGCTGTGGATCAAGCCAAGGTGGCTGCTGCTAATATCTGTGGGAAGAGAACAGAATACCAGGCTTTACCCTGGTTTTGGTCCGATCAGTACGATATCAAATTGCAGACAGTAGGCCTTTTCAACGGCTATGACGAAGCCTTACTTCGGGAGGAAAAGGAAAAGGAGAATTGCTTTTCCGTTTGGTACTTCAAGGGGGACCGTCTAGTGGCGGTTGATGCGGTGAACAATGCAAAGGCTTATGTAACGGGAATGCGCTTGCTGAAAGAAAAAGGCTTGGTGGATAAGGCCAAGCTTCGGGATAATACGGTAGGACTAAAACCAGCCCTGCTTACTCTATAAATACCAGATCACTATAGGGTAGCGATGAACTCCGTAAGGTTTGTATCGCGTTCCAGTTCCAGCTTTTTCCGAAGTCGATAGCGATTGGTATGCACACTTTCTACAGAGATTCCCATTAATTTAGCCATGTCTTTACTGGAGAAATCCAGCTTGATCAGGGCGCACAAACGCTTGTCGCCTTGCGTCAACTTCGGAAACTTAACCTCCAGCCGTTGATAGAAATCTTGGTTGACGGCAATGAAACGAGCTTCAAATTCTTCCCAATTCTGAGAACTATTGCTATTGATGGAGCGCACAATCTGTTTAACGTGCTTGGAACTAAGATCTCCGTTCTGTTGTGCCAGCTTTTCTTTCAGATTGGACAAGAACTCGTCTTTTTCAATAAGCTTTAGTGTGGAAGCGGCTAATTCCTTGTTCTTCATTTCGATCAACTCGTTCACATTTTGAATTTCTAACTCTCGCTCCCGCTTGATCATTTGTTTTTCTGTCCGATGTTTACTGCGAACATAGTTGAAATACAAAATACTAACCAGGATGACAAAGAGGATGCATACGAGTAAAATGATACGCTGTAAAAACCAAAGACTATTTTGATGTTCCAACTCTGTTAATCGCTTTTCTTGGAGTAATTCTGTAATCCGATCCTGTTCAGCACGGTAAGCATCTTGGATTTCTAGCAATGGACGGTTTTGCTCACTTCTACTATCAAAATAAGCCTCATCTAAGGTCTTTTCAGTCTTTAGTCGATTATAGGCCTCCAAATAGTTCCCTCTTTCCAGGTATAGATTAGAAAGTCGTTGATGAATAAGTGGGGAAAAATCCTTATGACTGTGAAACTGAGCGGAAATCTCTACGGCTTCCTGATAATTTTGCTCGGCTTTTTCAATATCATTCAAATTAAGGTAGGTATCGCCCATGTAGGTTTTAAGTAGTACTCGGTAGCCCGGTTGGAATTGGGCAAACCATGGCAGGATATCATGGTAAACATCAAGTGCTGCTTCATATTTCCGTTCGGTTTGTAAGAGGAAGGCCTTTTCAAATTGTAGATAATTAAGTAGGGGCTTGTGCTCGGTGGTATGAAGCTGAAAACAGCTATCTAAATAGATACTCGCCAATTCAGGTTCTCCTAACTCTCGGTAAGTGGCACAGAAAGGATAATAGCTGTTAATGAGATTGCTTTTGGGTACGTGGCCATTTTGAACCAAACGTTTATTGAGATCGAGGGACATGGTAAAGTATCGCATAGCCTCATCCCTGCGTTTGTAAAAACTATAGTACCGGCCCAATCTTACATATAGTCTTACCTTATTTTTTTCATCTCTCGTTTGATCAGCCAGCAGCAGTCCAGTCCAGAGTTTATCATAAGAATCCTTGTAGCGAGCCTGATTACCACTTACAGTAGCTTGATCCATCAATACTTCAATCGCCTTTGACGTATCTCCCTGTTCAGCGAAACGATGATAACAGAGATCCAGTAGATAGAGTGAACTGTCCGGATTTTTAAATCGTAAATTCCAGGCCTTTTCCCGCAAGACTTCATTCATCATTACAGCTAAGGAATCGGTCTGCGTAAGCACTGGCGTACCAAAACCACAAGCTGTCACTGTCAAGCCAATAATCCAGAATTGTCTAGTTAAAAAGACCATGCGATAAATATCATTTTCACAAAACCTCAATTCTAAATATAAATATCTAAATTAAGTCCCAGGCATGGGAGAATGCTCAAGGTGAATTCTTCACTGTTCAGTTTTTGTCTAGTTGTTTCATGCTAAACTTTCAGATTATCAGCTGATTTTTACTGTATTGTTGAGGTGCAGTATTTTCCGCTGTCTATTTTCTTACAAATCATCAAAACTTACATGAAAGCCACATTTTATGAAGGTCAACACACCTTTTCTATAGCCGATAAGGAGATAGAACCACCAGGTAGAGGTGAAGTGCGTATCAAGGTCGCATATTGCGGAGTTTGCGGAACTGACGTCCATATCTACCATGGGATGATGGATAAACGCGTACAAATTCCAGTGACGATTGGTCACGAAATGTCTGGAGAGATTGATGCCGTAGGAGCGGAGGTATCTGGCTACGAAATTGGGGATAAAGTAGTAGTACGACCCTTAGATAATCGTGCTGAGCAGCCCTCGGATAAGGGATTTAGCCACATTTGTAAGGAGCTCAAATTCATTGGTATCGATAGCCCAGGCGCGATGCAGCAATACTGGAATGTACCCGCCTTTACCCTTCATAAGTTACCAGCTAAGACTGACCTCAAATTAGCCGCCTTGGTAGAACCCCTTTCAGTTGCCTGTCATGATGTACGACTTTCCGGATTGAAAGCAGGGGAGGTAGCTGTGGTATTGGGCGGAGGGCCGATTGGAATGCTCGTGGCCTTGGTAGCTAAGAACGTTGGAGCCCAGGTATTGATCTCGGAAGTGAATCCCGTCAGGATAAAGCTAGCGGAGGAAATGGGTTTCACCGTAGTTAATCCAGCTGCTACGGACTTGGTTCAATACATCCAAGAACAAACCGATGGGTATATGGCCGACGTAGTATTTGAGGTAGCAGGTGTACAACCGACCATTGATGTGATGACGGAAGTTGCAGGAATTCGGGGAAGGATCGTTATGGTGGCCATCCATGGTCAAGCCAAACCAGTAGACCTTTTTAAGTTTTTCTGGAAGGAACTTAAGTTAATTGGCGCAAGAGTATACGAACCAGAAGATTATGAGAGGGCCATTCAACTAATCACGGAGAACCAATTGCCCTTTTCTTCCTTGATTACTGGGGTCGAACCTTTAACCGATATTCAACAGGTATTTGAAAACATTGACAAGAATCCTGATGGTATGAAAGTGCTGTTGGATTGCCAAAACTAATCACCCAAGATAACGATGAATATACTGGATCAATTTAAGCTAGATGGTAAACTAGCCCTGGTAACGGGCTGCAAAAGAGGCATTGGAAAGGCAATGGCCATTGGCCTTGCGGAAGCTGGTGCCGATATTATCGGGGTTTCGGCTTCTTTGGAAGCTTCCGGGAGTGAAGTCGAACAGGAAGTGCAGGCGCTAGGCCGAAATTTTACGGCCTATCAATGCGATTTTTCTGACCGCAAGGCTTTGTATGCTTTCATTGCAAAAGTAAAGGCCAATCATGGAGTGGTGGATATCCTGGTGAACAATGCGGGCTCCATATTGCGTGCACCTGCCTTGGAACACCCAGATGAGTATTGGGACAAGATTGTTGAAATCAACCAAAATGCGCAGTTTATCTTGTCTCGTGAATTGGCCAAGGGAATGATGGAAAAGGGCTATGGGAAGATCATCTTCACGGCATCTCTTCTAACTTTCCAAGGTGGGATTACTGTACCAGGTTATGCGGCGAGTAAAGGAGCTATCGGCCAGCTCACCATGGCCTTATCCAATGAGTGGGTAGGTAAAGGTATTAATGTGAATGCCATTGCGCCCGGATACATAGCAACCGATAATACCGCTGCACTGCGTGCTAATCCAGATCGAACTACGGCTATTTTAGGACGAATTCCGGCGGGTCGTTGGGGTACTCCGGAAGATTTTAAAGGAGCGGTTGTGTTCCTAGCATCAGCTGCCTCGGATTATATGAGTGGTTCCATTATGTTGGTGGATGGGGGGTGGATGGGGCGCTAAAGTCTACTTTTAATCAAGGGCGTGACCGCTCTACCGGTGGGCTTTGCCGCTGCATCTATAGCTTTTCTAAGCTATCATTCTGGTTTTTCTCACTCGATGAGATCAGAATAACTTCAACAAAATGAAACGGACTTTAAACATTGGGCTAATCTTACTTAGCATGGGCTTGCTTACCCGTTGCGCTTCGGTAGACCAACCGGAATTCCTCTTCCGGGTGAGTCTCTGGGCCAATGAGGAACATACCTGGTATAAGGCCTTCTTGCATTTCGGCGAGCGGCTGGCAAAGCGTTCCGAAGGTAGAATAAAGGTCGAGGTCTATCCATCTGAACAATTAGCCAAAGAAAAAGAGTCTATTCGTTTGATCCAGGCGGAGGTCATAGAGATGACGGTCACCGCCTCATTGCTTAGCAACTGGATTGAGATTGCTGCTTTCTGTGAATTACCCTTCCTGTTAAGAGATACAAGCGATAAAAATGCGCTTCTGTACGGCCCCATTGGCGAAAAGATCAAGGAAGAAATCTTGGCCAAGACCGGGCTCCGACCAGTGGCTGTATTCGAACGAGGTCCTAGGCATTTGACCTCTAATCGCCCCATTCAGCATCCGGACGAATTAAAGGGATTGATTCTTCGAGTCCCTAGCGTTCCTTCCTTTGTGACTGCCTGGAGTGCTATGGGAGCTAAACCGACTCCGATGGCCTTTTCTGAGGTCTTTACCTCCTTGCAACAGGGCACTATAGAGGCTCAGGAGAATCCCTTTGAACTAATTCTTAACGCAGGCTTCCCGGAGGTTCAGAAGTATGTAAATCTCACGGAGCATGTGATGAGTTGGAGTTACCCGGTAGTAGGGGAGAAGCAGTTTCAACGATTACCGACGGACCTACAAGAGATTTTTTTGGAGACCGCCCTGGATATGCAAGCCTATGAACGTCGGTTATTCCTGGAAAGTGAGCAGAAGGTCATGGACGAGCTGAAGGCGAGAGGTATGGAATTCGTAGAAGTGGATAAAGATGCCTTTGCTGCCAAGTGCGAGGCGGCCATTTACAATAGCCTTTCCCCGGAAAACCAGTTGTTATACAAAGAATTTCAAGCTTCAAGAAAAGAATAAAATGGGAAAAGCCATCTCACGCCTACTAAAATACGGGACCTTGATCAGCACCTACGCCCTGATCGGGAGCGTACTTCTACAGATCTTTGCCAGGTTCTTTTTAGCGAACACTCCTCCCTGGACCGAAGAGGCTTCTCGTCTTTTCTTCATTTATGCGACGGCCTTTGGCGCTGGTTTAGCTTTCAAATCGCAGTACTATGTGCACTTGGATGTTTTTTACAACAAACTTTCTCCAAAGGTCCAAAGCGGACTGGATATTTTGATTCCCTTGCTGGTTTTAAGCTTGTTTGTTTTGATTAGTATACAGGCCATACAATTTGTCCGTTTGGGATATTTCGAGTTTTCACCCAGTATGAAAATGCGGATGTCCGTTGCTTTCCTGAGTATGTTCATCATGGGGGCTTCCATGAGTTACTACGCAGCCAGAGACCTACGGAAGGCACTAAAAGGGCAAACGATATGATAGCTGTATTAATGCTCGTCTTTATCGCCTGTTTGGTATTGCGATTTCCCATTGCCTTTTCCTTGGGGCTGGCTTGCTTGGCTTATATGCTGTTAGCAGGTTTTCCACTAATTGTCTTGCCCATGAAGATGTACTCAGGGATTGATGTATTTGTGCTCTTGAGCGTACCGGGCTTTATCCTGGCTGGGAATCTTATGAATTATGGCGGGCTTACGGAGAAGATTATTAGCTTTTGTAATCACTTGTTGGGGCACATCAGAGGGGGGCTGGCACTGGCTAATATTGGGGCCTCTATGTTATTTGCGGGTATTTCAGGAACTGCGGTGTCGGATACAGCGAGTATAGGTTCGGTCATGATTCCTGCGATGAAACGGGAAGGTTATGGCGAAGGTTTTTCCTGTGCCATCACAGCGGCATCTTCTACCGTTGGCCCGATTATACCGCCAAGTGTACCCATGATCATTGCTGCTACTTTAAGTGGATTATCTGTCGGGAAATTATTTTTGGCTGGCGCACTGCCCGGCTTTTTACTAGGAGCTGGTTTAATGGTCGTAGCTTACCTGATTTCTGTACGAGAAAACTATCCCAAGCATCCGCGTAGCAGCCTGGCTCAAATGGCTAGAAGTTTTCTAGATACCTTCTGGGCTTTGCTCATGACCTTTATTATTCTCTTCGGGATCATTGGCGGCGTATTTACCCCTACAGAAGCATCTATTATTGCTGTACTGTACGCCATGCTGGTTGGGCTGTTCATCTATCGAAAGCTGAATTTTCGCAAAATTCAGGTGATTGTGCTGGATTCCATGAAAACCTCCGCCTCACTGATGGTCCTAATCGGTTTTGCTAATCTCTTTGGTTGGATTTTGGTCACGGAACGATTACCGCAACTGATCTCAGCTGAGATCCTGGGTTTTACTACCAACAAGTATTTGGTGCTACTACTGATTAATTTACTGTTAATCTTCGTTGGGACTTTCATGGAGACCATCGCAGCACTGCTGATCCTCTTTCCCATCTTGCTAAAAGTAGCCATGACCGTTGGTGTGGACCCGATTCATTTCGCGGTGATTGCCGTATTGAATTTGATCATTGGATTAACTACTCCTCCAGTTGGAGTGTGTCTCTTTGTGGCTTCCAGTATCGGTAAGGTCTCTATTGGGAAAGTGAGTAAGGCCAGTCTACCCTTTTTAGCAGTAAGCTTGATCGTGCTGATATTGGTGACCCTGATTCCGGAATTGTCCTTGTTCTTGCCACAACTACTAATGGACTAATAGCCCTTTGTTAAAACAGGAAGACATATGTTAGTTCTGCATAAATCAAGATTTCTAGTACTTGCTCCTTGGCCAATGTTTTGGCTTGTCATTGGGTTCCTAATGGCATCTTGTGCACAGCAAGTCAAAGAAACGGTACAATCCCAGGAAAGACCAAACGTGATCCTGATTCTGTCCGATGACCAAGGCTATGGGGACTTTGCCTGTCATGGTAATCCCTATCTCAAAACTCCGCATATGGACAGACTTTTTTCGGAAAGTGTACGATTTACCAATTTTCACGTTGACCCTACTTGCGCTCCAACTAGAGCAGCCTTGATGACGGGAAGATATGCCTCGCGAGTTGGAGTTTGGAAAACTTTTAAAGGGCGACATCATTTACGAGAAGGGGAGGCTACGATGGCAGAGGTGTTTCAAGCCAATGGTTATCGAACCGCTATTTTTGGCAAGTGGCATTTGGGGGATAATTATCCCTTTCGACCCATGGATAGAGGCTTTGAGGAAAGCTATATTCATGGAGGAGGTGTGATTGGCGAAGCACCGGATTATTGGGGAAATGACTATTATGATGACACTTATTTTCGGAATGGAGAACCAGAAGCCACTACCGGATATTGTACTGATGTCTGGTTTGATGAAGCCAAGCAATTTATCTCAAAATCGGAGGAGCAGCCATTCTTTATCTATTTACCATTAAACGCACCTCATGGCCCATTTAAAGTTCCCAAACCTTATGTAGATTCCTATCTGGATCACCCTGAAATTCCAGTACAAAGAGCCTGGATGTACGGTATGATAGCCTCCATCGATGAAAACCTTGGGGAATTGCGGCGCTTCCTGATAGAGAACGGGTTGGACGAAAATACCTTGCTGCTCTATATGACCGATAACGGAACTGCTGCTGGTGTCTCCTTCAAGGATGGAAAGGCAGGCTATCAGTTGGCCAACGGCTATAATGCTGGTATGAGAGGGCGAAAAACTACTCCCTTTGAAGGGGGACATCGATCGGCCTTTGCTATGCACTGGCCAACTGGACTGGGCAGGAAAGAAAGAACCATTTCTACTCTGAGTGCACATTTGGATGTGCTTCCTACCTTGATTGACATGCTTGGGATGCAATGGGAGCCACCCATGCCATTTGATGGGCAGAGCCTTCGCCCTTTAATTACCCCTGAAACGGGAATTTCTTTCCCCAAACGTACCCTGTTTGTACATAATCAGGTGGCCTTTGGCAAAGAAGCTGTAGGCGATCAACCGCAAAAGTATTTGGACTACTGCGTCATGACGGAGGATTGGCGCCTGGTGGGGCAAACGCTTTTTGATATACAAAATGATCCGGGCCAGAAGACCAATGTTGCACCTCAGTATCCGGAAGTGTTGGCAACGCTCCAGGAAGCCTATGAAGGCTGGTGGGATGATATCGACGATCGATTCGACGAATACTGTCGAACCAGTATTGGATCACCGAAACAGGAAGTTGTTCAATTAGACTGTCAGTTCTGGCATGGAGAAAAAGCCCTTTATAATCAACGTCATGTAAGAAATGGGCAAATAGCGAATGGGTTTTGGGACCTCAAAGTAGTACAGCAGGGCAGCTACCAAATCGAATTGCGCCGCTGGCCTAGAGAGCTGGATCTCGCACTGGACGCCCATTTCCCCACCCCGGAACAAAACCCGGAACGTGAATTCATGAAGGATAAGGCACGGCAGTTGCCTAGTCGAGTCCTTCAGCCTGTGCACGCCAGACTGCTAGTGGGAGAGCAAGCCTTTTCCAGTGCCATATCGCCGAGGCAGAAAGCTGTGACCTTCGAGGTGGAGCTAGAAGAAGGGCCAGTTGATCTACAGACCTGGTTTGCCGATGAAGACGGCCAGGAATGGGGAGCCTACTATGTTTACATTTCCTTAGCAAACTAAACTAATTAAATACTATCAACGAATGAAACGAAACGAGTACCACTATAATCGAAAGTCCTATTTAAGCTGGATACCCCTGTTGGCCCTGATCGCATTCCTGGCTGCTTGTGATACCACATCAACTCCTTCTATAAGTGAGGATATTCCCGAAATCACGGAGGAAAAATTAGATCACTTGGGGATAACGAACCGGGATAAGTTAAGTGCTGCCTCCAAGCGGGCTTTGGATTGGCCTGATCTGGGTAATGAATGGTTTATAGAGTTCAAGGTTCAGGACTTAAAAGGGGATTTAGCTTACGAAGAAGGAGTAGTTCGCCGCGATCCTTCCGCTGTGATACAGGTGGACGGTAAATATTTTGTCTGGTACTCTAGAAGTACAGGTATCACACAAGGTTTTGGCGGAGATATCGAAAACGAAAAGGTATTCCCATGGGATCGCTGCGATATTTGGTATGCCACCTCAGATGATGGCTGGACTTGGAAGGAGGAAGGGTTGGCCGTAGCGAGAGGCGAAAAAGGAGCCTATGATGATCGGAGTGTTTTTACTACCGAGATATTACAGCACGAAGGGAAATACTATCTCACCTATCAGACCGTTAAGTCTCCCTATGTGGTTAGAGTGAAAAACCAGGTTGGCTTGGCCTGGGCCGATTCTCCACATGGCCCTTGGACCAAGAGTGAGGAACCTATTCTAAGTCCTGCTGATAATGGAGAGTGGCTTGGCGATGAAGATAATCGCTTTATAGTCAAAAAGAAAGGAGACTTTGACAGTCATAAAGTGCACGACCCTTGCTTGCTATTCTATAATGACAAATTTTACCTCTACTACAAAGGGGAACAGATGGGAGAGGAAATCACCTTCGGTGGACGTCAAATTCGACACGGGGTAGCCATTGCTGATAATCCGTTGGGGCCTTATGTGAAATCCCCTTATAATCCCATTTCAAACAGTGGCCATGAGATATGTGTCTGGCATCACAATGGGGGGATTGCCTCTCTCATTACCACGGATGGCCCAGAAAAAAACACCATCCAGTGGGCGCCTGATGGCATCAACTTTGAAATACAATCGGTGATTAAGGGTGCCCCACATGCCATTGGACTCAACCGTACACTCGACACTGAAACAGAGCCTGCTGGAGCCCTTGAGTGGGGGCTGACGCATCAGTACAAGAGCCGCGATTATCAGTATATCCGGCGCTTTGAGGGGCGTAGAAGGACTACTCATGCTGCTTTGGGAGAAAGCGCCAAGAGAAAATAGCAAGCTTAATGGTAATTGTGGGAATTCTGCTGTGAGGCAGATTTCATTTGATGAGTAATACCTCACCAGAGATTAGTTGTGTTTCACTATCTTCTTCAGAGGTGATTTTAATGTAGTACACATAAATTCCGTTGGCAGCACGATTACCATTTTTATCTGAACCATCCCAAAGGAGCCCTTGCTGAGAATTGAAGTCATTTTCTTGAAAAAAAATTTCATTTCCCCATCGGTCAAAAATATGAGACTTGATGGAAAGAAAGCCCTGGCTGGGACTGAATAACTCCAGGACATCATTGATTCCATCATCATTAGGGGAGAACACATTGGGTATATAAATCGGTTTTTCAGTATTGACGGTGATGAAAATTTCAGCCTTTCCAGTACAACCCTTTTCATTTTCCGCTATGACTGAATACAGGGTGCTCTTGTCTGGTCTTGCTGTTGGGCGGGGACAATCTAAGCAAGTCAAACTAGCATCTGAGGCCCAGCTAATGGCTTTTATCAATTGATCCGAGATTACCTCTAAAACAACTGAATCGCCCAAAAAAATCGTGAGATCGTCTCCTAAATCTATAACAAAGGGTTCTGGGGCTTGTAATTGAATAAGATCGGGCTTACTTCTGCAACCTAAGGCATCTTCAACTATAATCATGTAGTCTCCGGCGACTACTGGCGAAAATGTATTATCGGCATCAAAGGTAAGTCCACCATCAATAGAATACACATAGGGACCCTGTCCTTCCTGTGCCAATACCCGTAGGTAAGTACTGTCCCCAGCACAATCGATGTCTGGAGATTCAACGGTGGTAATGGGCGCTGGCCCTTGCTCCAGAATAACTTCGAAATCATGCATGCCGCCGGCACCATCCATGACCTTGAGTAGATATGGACTCGAAAGTAAGTCTGTAAACTCAATCGTGCGATCTAACAGGACATTATCATAAATTTGAATGGACGTATCATTACGCATTAACTCCAGTTCAAAAGGGGGAATACCCGCTGTTATTTCTACCGTTATGCTACCATTGTTCTCTTGCCAACATATGGGCGATTGGGGGGTAAGGGTCGCTTCGATTTCACAATTAGGTGACAATAAAGTATGCGTAATGAGCACACTATCGCAGCCCATGATATTAACTAAATGCTCCACTACAACCCCCGTATCTAGGGGATTACAGGAATCTAGAAAAACTTCGGTTGTATCCAACAACCCGGGTACATAGTTCTGAATCACTAAACTATCACAGCCAAATTGATTAGGAAGCGTTTGAATCACAATGCTAGTATCAAAGGACTGACAAGAGGTGATAAATACAATAGTCGTATCAGTTTGCGCCTTCCCAACGAAAATTGTATCTGAGACTTGGCAATTTGCACTGCGTTCAATTGTAACTACATACTTATGGCCAGGAGTGAGCCAAGCGGTAGAGTCATTTTCGGGAACGTAAGCTAAGTCATCTTGCCACCATAAATAAGCACAAGCATCTCCCTTCAATTGGATGAAGGTACTATCACCAGGACATACAAATTGGTCTGGTCCTAAATCGAAAGATTGGCAAGGGATTATTTCCAATTGCCCACCCTCCTGGACAGGGTCGATAAATAAAAGATCAACCCCATTGAATTGCGAAAATTCAGTATCCACTAGAGCATCCGTAAACAATATAAAGTCTAGATGCTGATCTACCTCTAATACCTCAAAACAAAAGCTGAAAAGAATAGAACTATCTGCTAAGCTGACTCCCTGGCCACTAAAATCAGTCCATGAGATGGGGACATTCCCACTAATTTCGCTTCCAAATTGTACGTTCCCCAGAGGGGAATCTGCTGACTTCAGTTTCAATAAGGTAGAATCCCAGCTTAGCGTGGTTTGTAGGGATGCAATTGATTCAAAATTAAGGACTTTGATATCGATACAAAAGGAGTCAGTCGGGCTAATTTTTACATTTGGTAGTACTAGTGCTAAAGACTGGGTACGAACTTCACTTAAGAGCAGTACAGTGAGCAGCGTGGTACTGATGAAGGTAATCCAAGAGAAATCCTTAAACATATTCGACATGAAGTAACAGTTTTCAACCTTATGGCCTACAGTTTCCTGCAAGCATATCTTCCCGGGTAGGATTGAAGGGATTAACAATTCCATTGCCTGCCGTGGTGAAAGTTCCCACCAACCCATTGTTCTCAAAGAGTTTGGTCAATCCACAGAAATCGGATAGATTAAAATTGGACTCAAATTTGGCAGATCCTCCTATCGCGATCAGGTTCTCAAAGCCGTTTACATGGAGTATGGATGTATTGCCAACAAAGTTTACATCTCCTCCTACCGAAGTGAGGCTGGTTAAGGCATCAATATGCTCTAAGCTGTTAGCATTGAAAGATAAATCCCCTTCCACTGAAGCCAGATTGGAGAGTCCCTTGAGCGTTTTTAATACTGGGTTTAGTTGTATAGTGAGATCACCCTGGACTGTTTCCAGACTTTCCAAACCACTAAAATCTTCCAGCATTGCATTCGGGCCAAGGGTGGTGTTACCGGCGAAGGTTTTCATGCTCGGTAATCCTGATAAACTTTTGAGTTGGTCATTGAAAGAGATGCTAAGAACACCTTTCTCAATGGCTTCCAAACTGCTAAGTCCTGCAAAACTCTCCAGTCGTTCGTTGTAATTCGCTGAAAAGGAACCGGTAACAACTTCAAGGGATTGCAAGGGAGAGAGGTCGGTAATATCGCTTAGGTTACCAGCGGAACCTCCAATACCTAAATCTCCCGCTATCTTGGTATAGTTCAGTCCCCCAAACGAATCAACATCCGCTTGAGTTCGTAGGAAAACATCACCCGAGTAGATGGACTCATTTCCGCTGCAATCATCTAAGACTTCCGAATAGTCGATCACCTTTTCTTTTTCAAAAGGGAGGTCAAAAATGTGCAAAGCTCCTGCAACCCCTGCTTCTAGCCCACCAAGAAGCTGACAGGTACTACTTTGTCCAATTCCCACTTCTCCCTTTAAGTACAGCTTGGTATTAAGATCTAAGGTGGCTAATACGCCTTCATAGATCTCTAAACTCAATTTGGGTTTGAGAAATACCTCTGTGCTTATGCTGCCGTCATAGGAAAAAAGTGATTCGAATGCCAAACCACTTTCACTGTTGTAGCTAATTCCCTCATTCTCTTTGTAATCCACTTGCAGTTTAAAGTTCCCATTGGCTCTTTCGCCCAAAGTGATAGAAGCTTCAGCCGCTGCTGTCAATCCTGCCTCTACCTCAATAATCGGAGTTACTACAATCGGTACAGGTAAGTAGGGTACACGAACCTTGATGGGGCGAAACTTTTTTTGGTAAATCTCTTTCGAAATTTCTTCTTCAAAGTCAACTAATCCAATTTCGCACCTCAATTCCTGTTCAAAGCTTATCTTGGGCTGTATGCTTGCTTCGCTGTTCCCATCCAATGCACAAATCAATAGGCGCTCTATAGTGGCCCCTAATTGTAGGCTGCCAATAATCGACACTTGATCATTTTCGGTATTGGGGTTTTCATCCTGATCGAAGATCACTTCATTAAATTCCCTCAATTCATTAAGAAGCTCCACTGAAGTGTCAATTTTTCCATCAAATAGGAGATCAATAATAGAAGCAAACTCCGTGAAAAAGATGAACCCTCCTTCCGCTCTTTCTTCCACTTGCAATACCCGTCGTAAATAGCCCTGTGGAACCAATTCATTTTCGACATCTGACACCATTACATCTCCTACTCTTATTCCGCTCAAAAATGGATGATTGCCGTTAAATACCAGAAAGGTCTCGGTACGTTCAATGAGAAGGCTATCGACGACTCTAGGGACTACTTTTACATTATCCCTTAGCTGGATAGGTGATTCACCTTCCTCTAAGATGAGATCCCCCTTCTGTACGCCGATAAAATCTACGAGTGCGTCCTCTTCTATCGCTTCAATGGTGACCGATTGGGCAAAAGGGAAGTTGGGGTGGTAATTGGCTTGGATACTAAAATCAGGTAAAATAGTAGTAGGTACAAAAACCCATGGGAGACAAGGTGAAAAATCCTGTCTTAGAGCCACCAGAGATTGTTGAACAATTGATAAGTCTTCTACACTGAACACACCATCACAATTTACATCAGCCGCTACCATTTGCATGGGAGAAACAATCAGATCGGGGTTCGGCTGGTTTTCCAATAGATCCTGAAAAGCTTGTAGATCACGACTTCGGTTTAGTCCTTCTAGTTCACTTTCACCAAGCACAGGTTTGATTTCGACGCTGGCCCCAATTGGTATCTCCTCAAATTGATAGGTGCCCGTGGCATCGGTGAAGGTAGTGATTGCCGATTGTAATCCGTTAGATTCGATAATGTTGGCCGTAATACTCGCACCCTCCACGGGAGTGTCATTGTACTTCAGGATCTGGCCGCTCAATTGGACATTTCCTAATAGGCTTACTAAGCCAGTTTGGATGTTCACCTCTACTTCCACCAGTTGATTGGTGGAGGTGTCAAAGAGATGAGCTGCCAGAGGAAAAGCATCCCCTTCCGAAAAGTTTACCAAGGAAGAAGTATTGCCAGGGCCAAGTAAGCGGATATTGATGTAAAACAAGGTATCTAGCGGAGCTAAGTTTAAGCCTTCTCCAGCAGCGTCAAAGAATAGAAAATTGCCATTTGCTGGATTGAAGAAAGTTTCAGCATCTTCATCTTCCATGCCGATAACTTCCAGCAATGCTGGAGACGCAAAGGTGATTTTAGCTTGTAGAGCGGCCAATCCTCCCCCATTTTCAATCATTATGGGGAGGCGGACCAAATCTCCTGGTTTACCTTCGACTTCTCCCGCAATTAGGCGAATAGGGGCAAAAGTGCTAACCGTTGCGGAATTCGCCGTAATCTCTACAGCTAATGCTACTTCATCCACAATTTGGCCAGCTTCGGCAGTCCCGACATTCACTGTTGTAGTAAAGCTTTGCGGAGCTGGATCGAAACAGAGTTCAAATAAGATCTCACCAGCCGCTACTGAAGTTCCTTGCAGTTGGTTCCAATCCAATGTCACACCGGTAGGAGTAGGTTGAAAGTTTTGAGCAGATAAGCCAGGTAGATGGACTTGTCCAACATCTCGGAAAGAGAGAAGGTTTGCGTCAAATTCAAAGTTGATTTGGAGACTGCTTAGGTTTTCCAAACCATTACTCATGACCGGAATGCATATGGGGTTGTTATAGCTTCCGGCTATACTTTCCATGGAAAGCTCCAGCGTAGAAGTATTGGATTCGACAATCACCTCAATGGACCTACCCCGCAAGCTTAAATCCGGTATTCTTGGATTTGTGACTTTAACATTATAGCTCCCGGCATCCTCGATCGAAATGGCTTCAAAAGTCAATTTGTTGTATCCGCCAAGAACCTGATAAGGCTCCCCATTTTTATACCAGGTATACACATTGTCTGGGACTGCGGAATCGAAACCAAGGTCTACGCTCAAATCACTGCCTACACTGGTAGTTATAGTGGTATCAACGAAAACAGAATCTTGCGGGATAAACAGTAAGTCACTGATATTGTCATTGGCTACGGCCGGCAGTAGATCACTAAAGGTCAAGTTATTGCCTTGTAGGTAAAGTTCATCGATTCGAGTTTCAATAGAACTTACATCATCCATCGAAGAGAAGTTATTGTAGGCCAGATCTAAATCGATGCCAAAAACAAATAGGGATAAAGGAATGTTACCAACTAACTGATTAAACCTGAGATCTAGCACTCTGATTTGACCTAATTGGGAAAAGCTATCTGGAATGGTTCCAGTTAAAACATTATTAGATAGATGTAATATTCGTAGATTTTCCAAGTTACCTATAGAAGCGGGTAAGCTACCCGAAAAGTCATTGTTATAACCCCAAAAGTTTTCGAGGCATTTTAAACTGCCAATTTCTTCGGGGATGTTTCCTGAAAAATTATTCGAGTATAGCCTTAGATCTGTGAGATTAATCAGGTTACCGATTTCTGGAGAAATACTTCCTTCCAAGTCATTTCTGAACAGTGCAAGACTCTTTAGTTGAGTTAAACTCCATAGCTCAATCGGAATTCCTCCTGAAAAGTCGTTGACAGAGAGCAATAAGCTTTCTAAGTTCTTTAAGTTTCCAATTTCTGGAGGAATACTTCCAGAGAATTGATTTTCATCGAGATTTAAGCGCTTAAGATTTTGTAGAGCACTAATTTCGGTGGGTAAATTTCCACTCAATCGATTTTCAGAAAGATCTAGCTCTTCTAAAAAACTGAGTTGGCCAATCTCTAAAGGTAAGCTACCGACCAGGTTATTATCCTTTAGGTTTAGTTCCGAGACACATCCAGACGGGTTAAGCTTTACGCCATGCCAATCCATGATGGGTTGAGAAAAATCCCATTTTTCCGTCCAGTTGGAACCATCTGTAGCCTCGTAGATACTAATTAAAGTCAATGAATCCGTTGGCCGACAATTCAGCTCTCCCGTTGTAAAGGAGAAATCACTACAAGCGTTTCCTGTCCCATTTCGATTGTAGGGGGTGAGGCTTACGTAAATTTTGGTATTAGCAGGTAGCGGATCTGAAGGACAAAAAGCATTGTCTTTTACATCTTGATTGGCAACAATGTCATTTGCACCTGGAGAAGATCCAATGTTAATGAGATAACCATCTGGACATCCCATGCTTTCGCTCCAGGTAATGGTGGTATTCCGGCTGACATCGGTGTCACCCGTTTTAGGATGCATGATATAGGAATCACATCTCGGAGTGACTGGCTCATATTTTAGAATATCATCCCAGCAACCGGTAATCCAAAGATTATTTTCATCCCAAACATGGAAGCCTAGCATCTGGCTAGTTGTCCTTAGTCTTTGCTTGGTCCAAGTCACCCCACCATCTAGCGTGGAAAATACTGATCCGTATTGTCCAGCAACCCATCCACGGTTGGCATCCAAGAAATGGACATCTATGGCCCCTTCCAGAAATTCACCGATTTCGACCCAAGAATCTCCTCCATCGGTTGTCTTAAAGACCTTTCCACCCGCAGAAGTACCCCATCTTTCCCCCGCTTCATTTTCTGCATAGACAAAGCTGCCAATTGTGATCCACCCATCCCTATTATTATCAAGGAAGTGGCAGCTTCTGATAGAGGCATTAAAATCTGGAATAGCTTTGGATTCCCAAGTCTCCCCTCCATCAATTGACTTGAGAATAGTACCATTGGAACCTACTATCCAACCCTTGTTCTCATCCAAGAAAAATATATCAGCTAATCTTTCAGGAATGGTACTATCCCTAGCTAGCCAAGTTTCTCCTCCATCAACAGTCTTGAGTAGAGTCCCTTGGGACCCCACTAACCAACCAAGGCTATCTATGATCGTCTCATTCCCGATTACCCATCCAATAGAATCGTTTGCCAGAAAGACTTTTTCAAAGAGAATCGTTGTATCTGTATAAACATAATCCCAGGTTTGCCCGCCGTCTCTTGTCTTTATGATTACTCCGCTGTAATCACTCCTGTAAACTTGGCCTGTGGCTATGCCATAATTCTCATTTACAAATGCAATGCTTTTATAGGAATGTTTATCGGTGAGAACAACGCGTTCCTCCCATGTATCTCCTCCGTTCTGGGTCTTCAGTATGCGACCATCAGAGCCACTGGCCCATCCCCTGTTCTCATCAATGAAGGATAAAGAATAGGTACAAGTTATATCTCCAAAGTTATCACTAATGCCTTGCCATTGTTCGCCACCATTTTGGGTTTCATACTGGGTTCCATTAGACCCTATAGCCCAGCCCTTATTTTCATTAACAAAGTGAATGGACAGTAAGCCCCAGATGCGCCTGGGGGTAGACCGGAAGAACCAACTATTTCCCCCATCCACTGTTTTTCTAACTCTTCCATAGGATCCGCTGAACCAACCAATGTTTTCGTCTAAAAAGAAGATATCGTAGAAGGTGTAGTTTGAATCCTGAACTTCCCAATTCTGCCCGGCATCTATCGTTTTCAGGGTTATGTCCCGTCCTACAATCCAACCCGTATTTTCAGTATTGAAGCTTACCGCATTGTAGATACCATTATTGAGAGCTTCTAATCTTTGCCAGGATTGACCTCCGTCCAAGGTCTTAAGGACTAGATTTCTTCCTACGGCCCAACCTGCATTTTGATCGACAAAGAATACATCATTAAGCTGACCTGAAGCGTTTTTAATTTCCGTAGATACCCAAGTTTCACCACCATCTTGCGTAGATAGTATAATGGCATCGGAATTCTCACCGACGACAAACCCCCTCAGACTATCTATGAAATGGATGCCATATAAGCCTTGATAAGTCAGAGTCTTCCTGGTCCAGGATGCCCCTCCATCCGTGGTTTTGAAGATGAAGGAAGCGTAATCCTTGTGTCCAACAATGAAGACTGTATTTTCATCAATTAGCTGGACTGCTCTCAAGGTAGCGCCAATGCCTAGATTAATTTCTTGCCAACTACTACCACCATCCGTAGTTTTTTCCACCAAGCCGGCGCTTGCTACCCGATAACCAAGTGTTTGATTAAAGAAATCCTGATCGTTATAATGATTGCCATTAGGTGATGGATTTTGCCATTCCCAGCATTGGGCTGTCGTTGTAGTCAATTGAACACCAATCCAATAGATTAGCAATAGGTATTTTACCTTATGTCGAACAAGAATGTGTAACATAATAGAGAAACTCATATGAAAGATTAGCCTGGATAGGGTTAGTTCTGAACAACCATCAAACGGGTTTTTACACCGCTCTCAGTGTATAAAGAATAGGTGTAGACACCTGCTGGCAGATCAAGATGCAGCAATGTCGCTGTCTCTCCTGCTTCGTAAAAGTCTTGCTGTTCCCAAACCAGTTGCCCGTTAATATCCCGGATACTCAATTGTGCCTGCATTCTTTTAGGCAAATGGAAACGAATCGTAGTTTCCGTGCTAAAAGGGTTGGGTTGATTTGGGTAAAGGATAAGTTCAGAGGAAACGGATAGCCCTGAGGTGTTGGTTAGCATGGAACCAAATTCCAAGTCTAGCGCAGCTCCATCCAGCTCTTGATCGTGAGCAATGGGAACCAGGCCATCTATTTTCAGCGCAAGGGATCGCTCGATATCAATGGAGGGTGCCTTGGGCTTGAAATATAGTTTCATAAGGGTAGTCCCGGCATTGGTTCTAACTGGACCTCCATTGGTAGCAAACCAACTCACTTTCAAATGATTGCTGTGATCTCCGATCAATAATCCGTCGCCAAAACCTTCAGCCTTCGCATATCCTTTGAACTCCAATTGAGAGGTATCAACATCCAAAGAAAACTGATAACTAGCTAAAGACGTGCTTGAAGTGGTCAAAAACTGGTATTCCAGGTCACCGTCCACCAGTCTGTGTTGTACATTAATCACCATTCTATCATTGGAGCGAACATCGAGGAACTCATCTTCTACCACCCCAGAGAGATTAGCGCGTTTTAATATGTCGCCAACCTTTATTCCAATAAAGTCCGCTACCGTATCTGTACTCATAGCAGCGAATTCGGTTTCCTGAGGGAATGGATAGTTGGGATAGTAGAGCGTAGACATTTGAAAATTGGATCGTTCTGATTCTGGCGCAAAGACCCAGGACGGGCAACCTGGAAATTCAGTTTCAATACCGACCTGTACTTTCTGAATAATAAAAAGATCAGCTGTAGAAAGGCGGCCATCACAATTGGCATCTCCTGCTACTATCTGGAAGGGAGAATTGATCTGCGGCACATCAAAACCTAAGATAAAACGCTGAGCGAGAAAAAGACCGGCGGCTGATAGTCCATTGGTTACTTCTGTGTTCCTTTCCGGTTTTACGATGGAAGTGGCTTGCGCTGGCACCTCCCTAAACTGGTATTGGCCATTGAGATCGGTAAGTGTATCTTTTTCTGAATAAACATTATCGGCCGTCATTTGCATCTGTATGTCTAAGTCCGGCATAGGTGAATCCCAGTACGAAAGTACCTGACCAAAGATGGTAAAGTTGTCAATAATGGTAACTTTTCCATTCTGACTCAGCGGAGTTTGGAAATTAAATTCCTCATCTGTGTATTCTAATGGGAAAAAGTCATTACCGAAAATAGTTACATCGGACATGTCGCCATTATTCCCTGTTAATAGGATATTTAGGAAGAATAGGGTATCGCTTGCTCCCAGCAGAATGGAATTTCCCGCATTGAAATAGCTAAATCGCCCATTAGCCGGATTAATCAAGACGTTATTGCCAATCACTCCACCTTCAACACCTTGAATTTGCGCTACCGCAGAATCGGTGATATTGAGAATACCTTGTATGGAGCCAATGGCAATATTGAAATTTAAGGCGACTACTGGTACTTGGACTACTGAACCACTTGGACCCTCTGCTTCGCCGAGCACGATCGTAGGCTCCCCATTGCTGCCTCCCAGACTAACCGTGATACTTTGCCTCACTGTATCTTCCTGTAATTCACTTACTCCGCAATTATTGGCGACTATCAGCATTACTTCGTAGGTTCCATCGGAATTGT
The DNA here is from genome assembly GCA_965263225.1 of Saprospiraceae bacterium. Classification (GTDB taxonomy): domain Bacteria; phylum Bacteroidota; class Bacteroidia; order Chitinophagales; family Saprospiraceae; genus DT-111. Next base: position 262,402 of record CBDHHG010000055.1, on the reverse strand, counting down.
AGGTGTGAGTCGGACTATACTCTATTGTGCCAGGGCTACCATCGCCAAAATCCCAAAGAATGGCTAAGGGGTTATTGGTAGAGGTGTTTTCAAAAAAGTAGGTCCCACCACCCTGATCTACTGCGTTAAAGCTGGCGATCGGGCAGTTATTACTATTATCGCAATCCTGTGGAACAGCAAAGGTGGCTATGGTACTACAATTCTCAGCGTCGGTAACGGTAACAGAGTAGCTACCTTGGGTTAAGCCACTAATACTGTTACCAGTGGCTGCATTGCTCCAGATGTAAGCATAAGGAGGAGTGCCTCCAGCAGGTGTTAGGGATACGGTTCCATCATTTCCTGTGCAAGTTTCCGAGGAAATGGTTTCAACCAGAGCAATATTGACATTCGTGCAATCTGTTCCTGTATTTTCGCAATCTCCAAAATTGGCGCAATCAGGGTCATTACAATCCACTAATCCATCACCATCATCATCTTGACCATTGTTACAGATTTCCGGCACTGCCGTACAAGGTATACCTTCTGCAAAGGTTAGGGTATATAAGTCAGGATTAGCATCATTGGTTGAACTTGCACTAACTATCAAATAGTAAACGCCGGAGGCAGCGATAGAGAAATTCAGTTGTGCAGATGCTCCTTCAGGCGCGTTTGAACTGATCGCGATCCTGCTGGCAAATTCATCAATGATTTCCAGGTCGATACCGATATTACTTGGTACGTCTCTTACGATGGCTGTATAGTCTCCTGCTGTAGCAATGCTTAATTCATAGTAATCCAAGTCTCCAGCGGGTAAGATATTGCCCCGTATTTCCGTACATGGATTGATAGAAATAGCGGCAGGTTGGTTGCCGTTACATTCATATACATCGTCATCATTGAAAAATAGGGTAAGCTCATAAGGAAGTGAGCTGGAAGAATTATTGCCAGATTCTTCCACTAATACGAAGTAAGTGCCGGGATCGCATATCTTTCTAAATGCAACTGCTGGATCTGTGCTAGTCCCAAAGTCACTATTCAGTAATTCCTGAGTAGCATCATAAATCTTAACTCCATAGGTCCTTCCATTAGGAATATCTTCTAGCCGAACCTCTAATAAGCCAGGATTTGACACGACAAACTGATAATAGTCACGATCTCCCGTATCAAAGATAGAAGCATTGATGGGTTGGGCAAAGTCGATGGGAGTCGCCTCATCAAAGGAATTGTTGCATTCGAATACATCTGTTGCATCAAATGAAACTTCGAGTTCATATTGACCAGCATTAGCATTATTATTCCCAGATTCTTCAATCGAAATGTAATAAGCGCCGGAAGTACAGATGAGTTCATCTGCGTAGGCAGGGTCAGCAGAAGTGCCAAAATCAGTAGTCAATTCTCTTTGAAGCGCATCAAATATCCTAATACCATAGGTCATACCAGCAGGGATGTTCCGCAAACGTGCAACAATCACACCTGCATTTGGCGCTTGGACTAGATAAAAATCTTTATCACCTGTATCGAAAATAGAAGCATTAATAGTTTGATCGAAGTTTATGGTGGCAGCCTCTTCGAAGGAATTGTTGCATTCATATACATCTGTAGCATCAAAAGAAACCTCGAGCTCGTACTGACCAGTATTGGAATTATTATTTCCGGATTCTTCCACCGAAATAAAATAAGTCCCGGCAGTGCAAACTAAGTCATTTGCGTATGCTGGATCAGTTGATGTGCCGAAATCGCTAGTCAACTCTCTTTGAATGGAATCGTAAATTCTAACTCCATAGGTCATGCCTGCCGGAATGTTTCTCAATCTGACTACAATCACTCCAGGACCACCTACCTGAACTTGGTAATAGTCTTTATCTCCGGTGGGGGTAATGGCACCATTGAGCAGTTGCCCAAATGAGATAGTGTTAGCATTCACGAAATTATTATTAGGCTCCGTTTCATTTTGCCCCATCAGATAATTAATAGATAGGACGGTACTTAATAACAGTGTAAAAAAGGTAAGAGAAATGTTTTTCATAAGAGTAGGGTAGTGATACATTTTAGTTGAGGTTCTGGTTCTCCGCCTTGCTGACCAAAGTGCCAGATTGATAATTGTTAGCTTGAATGGGTTTGTGTTAATTTTAATTTTATTCAAATATAGGTGAATAAAATGTATTTAGTTGTTTATTGATATGATAATAGTTTTTTAAGATAAATGAATTGATTTCTTTTTGATTGACATGACTTGTTTCAATAGTGTTAGTAAGTTCGTTTGTAATTCCTTGTTGAGTTGCCGTGTTGGCCTTGGGTTTGGGCAAATAATTGTCAGGTTAAACTATTAAATTAATTTAACTGAAAAGAGTGTATAGCAGGTCTGCCAATTCTGGTGCAAATGCTCTCAGAATGGGTACCTATTAACGAATTCCATTCCGATAGAAAGTGGATAGTGCTTTACATTGACCTTAAGTGCGTGTTCTAAATATTACCTGATGTTGATAAGTAGTTGCATTGACTTTGAAATTTTCATTAGCCTGGATAAGGAAGAATGCCATTTTTTGAAACGCGAGAAAATATCTTAAAACCTTAATCAAGCTGATAACCATGGAGCCGAAAGATGAACATCTTACTGATAACAAGCAATTAATTCAGCTTAATTAAACACGAATTCACCTTAATTCAGATTAATTCATTGCTTATGGTAGATGCTCTTCAGATCCAGAACCACAATAGAGAAGAATTCCTCAAAATTCTAGAAGAAGTATTTGGAGAATATGAAATCTCTGGTTCCTCTATTAAATTCGATAAATTCACTAACAAACAGATTGCCGAATCCTTGGCCTTAGCGGAGTCGCAGTTTAGTTCTTATCTAAATCCAAGTAGAGCAAGGGAAAGAGGTGGTAAAAACAAACTTAGTTATACTCGGATGATACAAAAGGTAGAGCTGTACAGAGACGCAAAGGCCTACCGAGATCAAAAATCTGAGCCTACTGAGGAAAAAAAAGAAGTTATCTTAGAAGCAAGTCAGATACCAACAAATACTGTCAAGACTTCTAGGGGTAAAGACAGAGGGAGAAAAAATCAGCTAGCAACAATGTTAGGGGTATGGCTACTTTTATCCATGCTACAATTGTTCTTAATTAGATCCATGAATAGGAATAATTCCTCAGATCTATATGTCGATCGGATTCCTGAAGTGTATCAACTGGTGTTGTACGTTGATAGAACAAACAGATATTGTTTTCAAAGAGATGCAGTAATTGAAAGTTCCCAATCAGGAAGCTATCATTTAACAGCGAACGACTCACTTGAGATGATCACTAGGGATATAGTAACGGATGGAATAGATACTAGGGGAAGTCTCAACTGTAAAGTTAAAGGGGAACTAAGTCTATTTGAGCTAGCAAATCGTACCATCACTGTACATTCTGATACGACCTTTAAGGTGCGGAGAGGCGACTTTTTTGAGGTATTAAAAGTACAAGTTGGCCCTAGAGATATCTCACCATTTGATAGTGCTTTGCTAGATATTCTACCCTTTATATTCAAAAGCCATACTTCTATAGAAGGTAAGTGAAATAGTAGGCATAGCCCTACATGCTCGACTCAAATAGATAGTTGGAGGAATTCTGGCTGAAAGAGCCGAATGCTGGTCTGGTATGTTTGAGGTACCCAGGCTATCGTTTAAGTTGATTTTCGTACCAGATGACGCCTAATCCTTCACTATTTGAACCGTAGTTTTCTTCGCAAATTAAGATATCAAGATCACCGTCTTGATCCAGGTCTACTAGCTCTACTTTATCATATTTAGCTACGTGCTTCCCCGAAATCGTCTGGTATTTATCGCCAGAACCAGCGGCAAGATCATTGCCATTTAACCAGACTAGACCATCCAGGGGTACTTTGCCTGTATTTGAACTAAGGACCAGGTCTAACACATTATCGCCGTTCAAATCCCCGACAATGATTGATTTGGGATGTCTCATGTCTTCAGGGAGTGGAAAATTAGTGGCAGTCCAGCTTCGTTGTGGATTAGAACTGGGCTTGAAAAGACTTATTTGGGCATCCGTCCAATCCACGGCCAACACCTCCCTCACGCCATCTCCATCCCAATCTACAAAATCGATAAACATCACTTCCTTTCCTTGGCCTCCAATCCAATGACCTGGCCAGTGCTCTTCCCAGCTACCCAATCCCCGATTCTCTAACCAACGGCATCCCTGTAAAGCCCCTCTACGATCACTGATTAGAAGATCAAAATCCCCATCTCGGTCCATGTCAGCTGGAATAATCGACATGATCCAACCGACTTGGCCAATTGGGTGCCATGTCCATTCTTCTGCCATTTCGGGATTAGCAGGGATCTCTAGCCAACCGATAGCTGCATCTTTGCCTTTACCGGCGGCTACTATAACTGATTTACCCGGTCCCAAGGAAAAAGGGATGGCATACATCCATTGCATAAGCCCTGCGGCAGCGGTAATGCTCTTTTGTTGCCATTCCACTCCATTTTCTCCTAAGTCAGCCCAATGCGCGTACAATTTCCGTTCCTTCCCCTCTGTACAGCTTAGGACTTCCATGGGGCTTATCCCATCCAAATCCACAAACACTGCATCCTCTACTGCGGGGGTTCTTCCCACTGTCATCTGTGGCCATCTATTCTGTACATTTTCTTTCCCTGGATGCAGATATACTTTGGTGAGGCCTCCCTCTTCCCAACCTGTTACAATGTCTACATTCCCGTCTACATTCCAATCGGCTAATTTCACACCATCCGCTCCAGAGGAAGAATTGTCGATAGTATGTCGAGGCCAATCGGTAAGGGATAGATCTGGAGGGAAGTTTTGAGCAGGTAGAAGGCATAAAAGTAGAAATGGAAAGAATAAATGTAGATAAAAAGACTTCATGTGTTCGCACTTGAAAAGTTACAATCCGTTTTGAAAGGAATCCTGATTAAGTAAGATATTAATTCTAGTATATTGTAGGAAGTATGCAGACATAATTATCCTAGATGATACATTGGTCATTTTCCGATCTATGTCCTGTGGGCCAAATACGGTAGTGCAATTAGGTCAGCATGCTCATTAGAAAAACCAACACAACAGAACAAAATGAAAATCAGACTTCTTCATCTCCATCGACTTGGTGGGGCGTTTTTCCTTTGTCTCTCCCTGCTAGCTTGTGAACAAAGCACCGAAATAGCAAATGGACCCTACTTCGGGAATGGTATTCACAATGGCTGGGCAGATCAGAACTCCATTAGCCTGTGGACTAGATTAACAAATCGCCCTGACGGCAATATGACTGGTGCTCAGTTTCTGGATATCAGCCGGGAATATCATCAAAGACTTAGAACGTTAACCAACACCGATTCACTAGAAGGAACTCAGCTCCCCGCTGGTCTTACCCTTGATGAAATGATTGGTGCCTGCCCTGGGGCGATAGGTGAAGTGCAGTTGCAGTACTATCCTGATGGACAAGCAGATAAAAGCAAAACCATCCCTTGGAAAGCGGTTGATCCTTTGAAAAATTATACCCTGCAATGGAAACTCACCGACCTATTGCCAGGCACCAGCTATCGACTTCAACTTCAGGCACGTCCTGGACCTGACACGCCTCTCTCCGACACTTTGCAGGGGAGTTTCTTTACCCCTCCGACGATTGATCAGAAGAAGGATATTCGTTTTTGTGTAGTTACTTGTCATGATTTTATTCGTAGGGATGATTTGGACAATGGGCATAAGATATATCCAGCCATGGAAGCCTTAGAGCCCGACTTTTACGTCCATGCGGGCGATATTGAATACTACGATAAGCCGCTTCCTTATGCCATGACAGAGAAATTCATGCTTTTCAAGTGGGATAGACTATTTGCATTGCCCTTCCAACGGTCGTTTTTTAATCATCATACGACTTACTTTATGAAGGATGATCACGATGTACTTTCTGATGATGCTTTTCCTGGTATGACCTATGGTACGGTAGATTATAAACGAGGTCTAGATATTTTTGATAAGGAGCAGTTCCCAACTAACACTAAGCCATACAAAACGATTCGATGGGGCAAGGATCTTCAGGTGTGGATGGTAGAAGGTCGCAACTACCGCAGTAAGAATACAGATCCAGATGGTCCCGGAAAGACGATTTGGGGAGCGGAACAAAAGCAATGGTTTTTTGAAACTGTTGCAGCTTCGGATGCTACTTTCAAGGTCTTGCTCACTTCTACACCGATTCTAGGACCTGATCGGAAGCAGAAACGTGACAATTACTCGAATAGTAATTTTCAACACGAGGGTCAGGAAATTCGAGATTTCATCAATAGTCAGGAAAACTTCTTTATTTGCAATGGCGATCGGCACTGGCAATACGTCACTCATTTTGAGGGTACCAATCTTTGGGAGTTCAGTTCCGGATCCGGTGCCGATGCGCATGCTGGAGGATGGAAGCAGGAAGATGTCCGGCCGCAGCATCGTTTTCTACGGGTGAAGGGTGGATTCTTAAGTGGGATGGTTAGCCGGGCAGAGGGGACCCCCAAGTTGGTTTTTCAGCATCATGATGTCGAAGGCAAAGTGGTGCATACAGAGGAATTCTTGGGCAAAGGAGAATAGGGAATGGAGCTGTTGTAAATAGCATCCGAAGTTCCCTGACATCTGATAGGTCAAACTTCGGATGCTATCACACATCTACTTTTCTTGCTCCCGAATAGCATTGAGTAAGGCTTGTAACTCCTGGACAATCTCGGGTTGTTCTTGGTATACATTCTTGGTCTCTACAATGTCTTCTTTCATATTGTACAGCTGACCAATAGGCTCCCCTGGTTTTGGATCAATCGTATTGGGCTGAGAAAAACCGCCCGAACCTCGTTTTTCTATCAATTTCCAATCCCCCTTTCGGATGGCGAAAAAGTTTCGAGAGGAATGATGGACGATGGCCTGCTGATCAGGAATCGTATCCGTCTCACCCAGGAGTATGGGTAGAAGATTATGGCTATCGGGGCCTTCGTTTTTTGAGCGTTCAACTCCTGTAATAGCCGCAACGGTTGCCATTAGGTGGGTCAATGTTGTTGTTGCTTCACTGATGCTACCAGGTTGGATTCGTCCTGGCCATTTAGCAAGGTAAGGGATGCGATGACCACCATCCCAGGCGTCGGCTTTCATGCCTTTGAGTTGGCCAGCAGAACGATGCCCATATTCCTCAATGAGCGCAGGTGTCCAAAATGGACCATTATCGCTGGTAAAAATAACCAGGGTATTGTCTTCGAAACCTTGCTCTGACAGAGCTTGTAAAACAGCCCCCACTTGATCGTCAACCATTTTTACAAAATCACCATAGTTGCCTGCTCCTGCGGAATCTTTATAGTCGGCTGTAGGCACCCAAGGAGTATGCGGGGCAGCGAGGGGGAGATAAAGAAAAAAGGGCGTGTCTTTGCTTTGCCTTTCAATAAAGGAGACGGCCTTTTCTTTGAAGGTAGGTAGAACTTGGTCCATTTTGAAGTCAGGAGCAATGCGTCCCGCTCTCCAAAAAGCTTCTGTATAGCCCGTATTGAGATCATTACCGGGCGTGTGTTCGGAAGGAATGGAAATGAGGGAGTCATTCTCCAGGAAGCAATAGGGATCCATATCTAAAGATGCGGGAAGAATGTAGGAATAATCAAACCCATGCTGAAGAGGCCCATCCGTAGGTTTCCGACTGAAGTCTATAAGATCCGCAGCCATTTCAATCACGATGCCCTGATCATTCATCTGTGTGCCTTCGTGTGTAGTTAGGTCATCTACCCCTTCTTGCAACACCCAATCTAAGCCAAGATGCCATTTCCCTACCACGGCAGTTTGATATCCTTTTGACTGTAATAGGGAGGCAACCGTCATGCGATCCTTTTTAATCAAGGCTCTACCATAGCCCCTTAATACCCCTCGGGGTAAACGACTCCGCCAACAATAACGGCCGGTTAGGATTCCATAGCGGGTAGGGGTACAGACAGAAGAAGGAGAATGCGCATCTGTAAAACGCATTCCGGCCCTGGCAATGGCATCAATGTTGGTGGTTTGAATTTTGGAAGCGGGGTTATTGGCAGAGACGTCGCCATAGCCAAGATCATCAGCCAGGATGTAGACGATGTTGGGAAGGGCTTCCTGCTTCTTTTCTTGATCAGTTGCCTGCTCTGGGTTACAGGCCAGCAATAGCCAAGCCAGGCAAAAAAGTGTAGTAAGGTTTTTCACAATATTTGTTTTTGATGAGAAAGGCAATTACTAGCTAATCTACCTCCAGCTTAGCTTTGCCATACTTTGGATTGTATTTTCCGCGCTCCTTGAAGCCATCGAACGCTCTCATACCTGCGAACCTAGGGTAACTTTCGAAAATGTCCCCAGTCCCCAAGACTCTAGGATCTCCTTGTTCTTTAAGGGCCTCGAATAGCAGTGCTTTAAGCTCCTCCTTTTTGGCCAAAAAACTGGCCTTATCTGCTAGGTTTTCTAGACAGGCTGGATCAACTGTGATTTGATAGAGTTGTTCCTGCGGTCTTTTAGCCATAGCTAACTCAAAGAACTTTGGCAAATCCTCACGATGCTCGAAAATAAAGGTTTTGCTGGGTGCTGGGTCAATGTCATGAAAACCACCGGCCATCGATTTGAAGCCTTTGGGAGAGACATGATCAGCAGGGAACTTGACCTCAGGGTCGCCTGCTGGCCAACGCGTAGAATCAAAATTATGGATATATAGAAAGTCTGGCGTGCGAATGGCTCGGGCCGGATATCCGAGGTTGTTAGGGCGCGCATGGGTATGTCGCTCTCTTCCCGTTAGCACAAACTCTCTGTGCTGGGCCAGCGCTTCTGAGCTTGGAACGTTGAGCAAGGACGCCATACTAAGGCCACTTATGTTGGGTAAGGGGGGAGCTCCGGTCATTTCCAAGAGCGTAGGAGCTAAATCAATTAAACTTACGACTTGTGCTCTTGCTTCATTTTGAACAATTCCCGGGCCAGCCATGATCAACGGTATATGCGTACCGTACTCATAGAGGTTGGCTTTGGCGGAGGGAAAGGCCATGCCGTTATCTGAAGTGATGATGACAATTGTGTTTTCCAGCTCTCCTTGCTCCTCTAATAGCGATAGCATCTTGCCCAAATGCTGATCAAACCATTCAATCTCCACATGGTAATCCAAAATATCGTCTCGGATGACACTATCCTCCGGCAAGAATTGCGGCAGATCTGCATTGGCCATCTTTTTCCCAGCTTTGCGTCCCGAGCCCGCTTCAAATACCCTGTGTGGCTCGTGGCAACCATACCAGAAGAAGAAGGGCGAACCAGCTTGGCGTTGGTCCAGAAAAGCTGCAAAATTGGCGGCATAATTGCGCTTATTGATACCCTTGTATGGCACACTGTCGTAGTTGATTTCGTTGAAGGCAGGACCCACTGGATTTTCCGGCCAACCGGCATCCTTCCAATTCCCGGGACCCCAAGGTTTTCCGGTGTAGCCCAATTGATAGCCGGATTGTGCAAGGTGTTGAGTGAAGACCGGGAATTTTTTGGGGAAATAACTGCTATGGGTACCCGCTTCTTCCAGTTGCCAAATATTTAGCCCAGTCAAGATGGCGGCCCGAGAGGGGCTACATTGAGGTGCGGCACAAAAGGCATTGGTAAATCGCACCCCTCTTTTGGCCACCCCATCGGTAGCTGGAGTCAATAATTCCTTTGCTCCATAGATCCCTGTGGAGGGATAGGATTGGTCATCGGAAATGGCGAAAAGAATATTTGGACGGATGGGTGCTTTCTCTGCTGCTGGTTGGCAGGAACAGAAGACGATAGTCAGCAAGAGAACAACTATTGGTATAGGTGTGGGAGTTAATTTCTTCATGATTGGTTGGTTTAAGTTTCTGCTTAGTTATTCCCAGGAAGTCTGGAGGATGGATTGCATAATTGGATCTCCGTTGTCTATATCTCCAACTTCCGCGCGAAGGCGGAGCAGCGCCGCTTTCATTTCCTTGATTTTGGCTTGGTACTTAGGCTCGGCATAGGCATTTTTGACTTCTTCCGGGTCTTCTTGGAGATCAAAGAACTCCCAAGCTGGCGGAGTAGCTTCTTGATGCGCTCCTGGTTTACCCAAGGGTTGTCCGTAAAAGAAGGCCAATTTGTATCGCTCATCTCGGATGCCGAAATGCGCCGGACGGTTGGTCTGATGGAGCCAGTAGCGGTAATACATCTGCTTTCGCCAATCTGAAGCGGGCTTGGCTTGCAGGTTTTTACGAAAGCTTTTGCCCTGGAAAGAATTGGGAAGCTCCATATCCGCATAATCTGCAAATAGGGAAGGGAAATCTAGATTGAGGATCATATCGGCATTGCGGGTACCAGCTGCTATCTCTGCCGAATAGCGAATCACAAATGGCATACGCAAGGCCTGTTCATAGATCATCCGCTTGTCAAAGAAACCATGTTCCCCGAGAAAGTAGCCTTGGTCAGCAGTGTAGATGACCACCGTATTTTCCGCAAGCCCTTGTTGTTCTAAGTAGTCCAGAATCTTACCAATGTTATCGTCAATAGCAGCTCCAGAACGAATAAAGTCTTTGACAAACTTCTGGTACGTTTTTTTGCGTGCTGCCAAACTGTCTAAACCTTCAAGTGAAAAGGGTATACCAGGGTAGCGGGCATTCTTCCCTTCTGCCAGCCTTTTACTGTCCTGTACCCAACGTTCCCCCAGTCGCCAAAGCTGTTGCCCATCAAAGGAACGCCCACTATCATCAGGACCAAAATCGTATAAAGAGGAAGGTTCTGGTAATTCCACATCAACCAAAAGGGTTTGGTGGCGAGCGGGGTAGTCAAAGGGCTCGTGTGTGGCTTTAAAGTGAGTCATTAGAAAGAACGGCTCCTCTTTGCTCCTGCCTTCTAGCCATTGGATGGAGAGATCCCCAATGACGTCAGCGGAGAATCCTTCATAGACTTGACCACCTTCTTCCCAGTTTTCACGCGTCTTCAAAATTGGGTCATGATAACGTCCCTGGCCCGGCAATACATTGAAATGATCAAAACCACTAGGGGTTTTCTTCAAGTGCCACTTTCCGATGAGCGCTGTCTGGTACCCTCCTTTCTTAAGTATTTTGGCAATATTCAAACTGTCCGGCTCTAAGGCTTCGGATAGGGTGTAAACACCATTTTGATGGCTATACTGTCCGGTCATGATACTTGCCCGACTTGGGGTGCAAATAGAGTTAGTACAAAAAACATTGTCGAGGGTCATGCCTTCGGCCGCTAGCCGCTTGATATTGTCATTCTTGACGTAGTCCGCCAAAATACCGCCATAAATGCCCCAAGCCTGTGAAGTATGATCATCAGACATGATGAATAGAATGTTAGGACGGACATTTTCTGTGGAAGGACTGGTCTGACAGGAAAAGCCTAGTAGTAAGCAGGTGAAAGCAGCTGCTCTTAGTGGATTTTCGAACATTGAAACTTGTTTTGTCGGTCTTTCTTGTGTAGCAAATTACAATTTTGTTCCTACTAAGCAGCCTAAATCCTATTTTTATTAGACCACTTAAATTACCAACTATTAATGAGTCTTGATATGCGCTATTGCAAGATCTTTCTTTGGGTACTGCCAGTCTGTTTGCATCTGATTCTTTCTTCCTGCACAACAAAATCTCCATCTCTCCCCAAATATCATCCTCATTATGGCAGATGATTTGGGTTATGAGGGCATCGCTTGCTTTGGGAATGACAGTATCCAAACGCCAAAGCTGGATCAACTGGCGGCAGGTGGCTTGAAGTTCACGGACTTCCATTCCAATGGCTCAGTTTGTACGCCGACCCGAGCGGCCCTGCTGACCGGGAAATATCAGCAGCGGGTGGGGTTAGAAGGAGTGATCTATGTAAGAGGTAAGACACGACAATATGGGTTGGATACTAATATAGTCACGATAGCTAAAGCGTTACAAGATGAAGATTATAGGACTGGTATCATGGGGAAATGGCATTTAGGTTACCAACCTGCATACAATCCTGTGCATCACGGTTTTGAAGAGTTTTATGGTTATGTAAGTGGGAATATCGATTTTCATTCTCACTATGATAATGCCGGAATCTATGATTGGTACCATAACCTGGATTCTATTTATGAGGAAGGTTATGTGACCGACCTAATCACGGACCATGCAGTTGATTTTATTAAGACGCATCAGACCGAACCTTTTTTTCTTTACGTGCCGCACGAGGCACCGCACGTTCCATTTCAAGGCCGAAATGATCCTGCCTATCGCTTTGCAGACAATGAATTCAGCTATTATGGTCCGGTTAAGGATAGACCAAGAGCTTACCGAGAGATGGTAGAGGTGATGGATGAAGGCATCGGTCGAATAATGCAAGCTGTACAGCAGCTTGGCCTGGAAGAAAAGACCTTGATTGTATTTATTAGTGATAATGGGGCGGAGCATTTCGGGCATAACGGGACGCTCCGTGGATCTAAAGGAAGTTTGTGGGAAGGAGGGCATCGTGTACCCGCCATTGCCTATTGGAAAGGAAAAATAAATCCCGGCACTACCGATGAGATCGTCATGAGTTTTGATTGGATGCCCACATTCCTTGCACTGTCCGGGGTGGATGCGGAGAGGTTTGGGTTGGATGGAGTAGATTTATCTCCTTCACTCTTGGAAAATCAATCGCTGCCCGCTAGAAGCCTGGCTTGGCGCTATCGAAAACAGAAAGCCTTACGAAAGGGAGCCTGGAAGCTAATGATGAGTGATCAGGATACATCCCTTTATGATCTAAGGGTAGATTTAGGAGAAAATGAAGATCTATCAGTGGAGCGTACGGAACTTCTGGAAGAACTTATTCTTGAATATCAAGCCTGGGAGCAGGAAATGAATTCGTATACACAAAAGACGAATTAGAAGCTTAAAAGCTGCCCGGACGGCGGGTATAGTACCATCCGGGCAGGACTTGCAAACGTAACTTATCTATTTAATAATCATCTTTCTAAATCCGTGACCTTCTAGCGTTTGAAGGCGAATAAAGTACATGCCTGGACTCAAGTCCTCAATATTCAGCAGTAACAAGGCATCTTGAGAAGCGATTTCCTTCACAACATGTCCCAAGGCATCGATGAGACTGATATTTGCCCTTGTGTTTTGAGTCCGTTCTATAGTGATCACCTCTTGGGCGGGATTGGGGTAAACCTGGAAGTCGATGAGTTTGGCGGCCAACTCATCGGTATTCGTTTGGAGGTTATCACAGCTAATCGTTAGCTTTTCATCTTTGGTCAGCTCAATGGTATCTCTGACCGTTTCGCCACCGCAGGTGTAGCTGATTTGATATTTTCCCTTAAATGCTCGGGTCACTGAAAGACCATCCGGTCCCGTTACAGCGGTAGTATCCGTCCACCATCGATTAAATACCAAATCAATAAAGGTATCTCCAGCTGGTGTTTGAGACCAGTCTTCCCGAAATAGGTTAGCTCCTGGATTCCGCCAGGTGGCCACATCCCAGAAATTCCAGAACAGAAACCCGTCCATGCTCTCATGACTAAACACTGCCGTTAGAAAGTCTTCTAAGTACTTAGCACCTAAGGCTTCCGAGACGATTGGGGGCAGGTCAAATTCTGTGATCTTCGCGGTGAGACCGAAGCTGTCGTAAAAATCATCCAAGGTAGCCAGGACGGACGGAATGCCATTAGGAAAACCACCGATATGCCCCTGAAAACCAATTCCATCTAAAGGGGCATTGGCATCCAGCAACTCTTGAATCCTGGCTTTCTTGATATCGTATTGACCTCCTCCTGTATTATTTAGGGTCAGGGTAACGTAATCGTTTAGGTACAGCTTTGTTTCTGGTGAGATCTCTCGGACACGTTTGAAAATATCTGCGTATACCTCTCTTCCTGTGCTATTGCCTGGGACGTTGGCAAAGGCCGGTTCTAGGCTGGTATTTACAACGATCTCGTTTAGTACATCCCATTCGGGAATATTTCCCTTTAAACCTGGATAGTTGAGTATTTCCTCTAGTCGTTCATTGATGCGATTCCAGATATAGTCTGGATTGTTGATATTGGCAGCAATGTCATCGGGCAGGTATTGCAGGCCCGGCCACACTAGATTGTGGCCTCGGATTTGAATATCTTGCTCCCTTAGCCAGGCTACTGCATTCACCAGTTCATCGTGAGAGACAAACCATTCTTCTTCCCATCCATCCCATTTTAAGTCATTTTCAAACACGACCCAATTGAAACCGTGGCCTTTCCCATCCAGGTTCCGAATCTTGTTTTCATAAAATGCATTCTGATTATTATTTCCCGCTATCCGGGCGGCAGTGATGGCTGATCCAAAAGCAAACTCATGCTTCATCATTTGAACCTCAAACTGGGCTTCCTCAATGGGATTTCCTTGACCGTCCAATGCTTCTATCGTGAGATCCGCCTTGCGCAAGTTCTCAATCCTTACCGCTGCCTCAGCGCGCCAGGGAGCATCTGGTTCATTGCCTTCATACAATTCATTGTTGAAATCGCTGGGGATTTGATCTAGATTAACCTGCTGGCCGAAATTGATAGCTGTGAAGCCACCAATTTGTACGACTTGTTGCTGTGTAGCCAGATGAAAGCCAAAGGCTAATCCGTCAACATTATAGCTACTAGTTGCCTCAAATGGAATGAAGTATTGTTCCCAATCTTCCGTGATATTGACATCGAGATAAACTTCCTTGCTAAAGTTGGTGGCATGCTCTATGAACAACTTAGCTGCACCACCACCGGTCATAGCACGCACCCACAAAACTAATAGCACCTTATCACCTTGCTGGATACTTGTGCGATTATTGATTTTCCAACCACTATCCCAAGGGTTATTTCCTTGCCCACCAATGGACATCTGTGAGAGCTGGGAAAAATCTTGTCCGGTCACAACCTCAGAAGATCGACTTCCTCCCCAATGGGCTATATTACTGTAGTTGGCTTCTTCGGTATTTGAAAAAACCCAGCTTCCATTGGACAAGTTATAATTACTACTGAGGCTGGATTGGAGGTTGGTGTGATAGTTGTCTTGTGCCAGCAATGTCCAGCTTTGACAAAGAAGAAACAGTAGAGCGAAAACGTTTTTCATATCCTAACAAATTAAGGGAAGAGCGAAGTTATAAACTTGAATAAGGAGTGTTGTTGCTTTTCCACTCCTTATTCAAAATACCACCATCTGATTTTTCTATTGCTTAGCTATTCGGACAGCGCGAGTAGCTTGGCCATTGATAGTCACCTGCATAAAGTAGAGGCCTGACTCAAGATCTTGTACCTGAAGCTCTTGGAATACTTTACCAGCGGGCTGCAAGCCCAAGTTTTGCTGATAAACGGTGGCGCCTAGGGCATTGTATAGTTGAACATTGATCAGACTTGCTTCGGCAAGATCAAAGCGGACACCTAAGGTATGATGTACAGGGTTGGGGAATAAAGCTAAGGATGCTAATTCAGGGATTTCTCGCACATTCGTCATCAATTCTTGACCAAATGAAATCCAATCAATACTAAGGGTCCCATTAAACTCACCGACTCCAGGATCAATAAAGAACTGTAAATCCGATATCCGTTCACCGTCCACTGAGCAAGGACCCGCACTACAAGGCGTGCCGCCAAAACCACCGTCTGTATAGGTATTGCTGTAATCGTACTCGTAAATAGCATATTCGGTAGTAATCGTCTGTTGAACAGAAGGATTAGAGGTGACAAATCCCTTGTTGTCCTGAAGATCGACGCGAAGTACAGTGCCGTCTACTGAGGATTTCGTTCGTATGTACAATAGATTGCTACTACCTACAGCATTAATAGCTAAACTATCATTGGTCTCGATGTCATGCGCGCTGTATACAATTGGGGAGAACGCTACACTACTGCCATCTCCCAAAATGTTCCACTCCCCATCAACGATGCTACTGCTTAAACCCGACATGTCAGCAATATTGCTTAGATCGTCTACATTATAGTCATCGCTATAATTGACTACTCCAACGGGGCTTTCATCAATGGGTTGACCAAAAGAGATCCAGTCAATATTCACCGTCCCGTCGTATGCACCAGTGCCTGGATTGATGAAGAGTTGTAGTTGATTTACACGTTCTCCGTCCACTGGACATGGACCCGTCTCGCAAGGCGTGCCGCCAAAACCACCATCCGTATAAGTTCCTGAATAATCAAATTCCAAGACCGCGTAATCTGTTCCGACGGTTCCTTGTACAGAGGGATTTGAAGTAACAAAACCATCTTCGTCTTGCAGGTCCAATCGTAACACTGTGCCATCCACTGAAGCTTTTGCTTTCACATAGATTTTATCTCCACTACCGATAACACTTCCTAGGATGCTAATGCCATTTACTTGGTCATGAATATCATACACCAGCGGTGCAAAAGCACCTGATGTTCCATCTCCGGTGATGATCCAGTCACTATCGGCAATACTGCTTACCAGTCCTCCAATATCTGATATGAATACTGGGTCATTATTGTCAAAATTATCGACATAGTTAGGAATGCCGGCAGGGCCTTCATCCGCACCAAGTGGAGCACCAAAAGAAAGGAAATCCACTACAATTTCCCCGTTAAAGCCACCATCCACAGGATTGGGATAAAGTAAGACGGTACTAATGGCGGAACCGTCCACTGGGCAAGGGCCATTTTCACAGGAAGTTCCTCCGAATCCACCATCTATGTATTGATTAGAGAAGTCGTATACAAAAGTTTGGAACTCACTGCTAAGTACCTTAGTCAAAGAAGGTTGTGAGGTGACGAAGTCAAGGGTATCTACCAGATCAATTCGCAAGGGTACGCCTTCTACGGTAGATTTAGCCCGTATGTATAAGAGATTATTTCCTGTAGCATCCAAAACGATACTTTCACCTGTGGATTGGTCGTTCAAACCATAAGCCAGGGCCGAAAAAGGAGCTGCGGTTCCATCTCCGGTGATTGTCCAGTCGCTTCCCTCTTCGGAACTTACCAAACCAAAGGCATCGGTTACGGAATTGGTCGTGCCATTGTTGAAGTGATCACCATATACAATCTCACCCGGAGGAGCAGGTGGATCTAGTGATTTTCCAAAGGAAATATAGTCTATACTAACTGTCCCCAAAAACTCACCGACACCGGGTTCGATGAAAATGAGAATATCTGCAATTCGCATCGGGTTAACTGGGCAAGGGGCTGTACTTTGGGTGCAGGGTGTACCTCCAAAACCTAGATCACGTAGTACTCCACTGTAATCATATTCAAATACCTTGTATTCTGTTTCTAGAATTTTTGTGATTGACCCTTCCGTGGTTACGAATCCGTCGATATCCTGTAAATCCAGCCGCAGAGCCGTACCTTCGACTGAGGATTTGGCCTTGATATACAACTTGTTGTTTTCGGAGACATCAATATCAATTGTATCCAAGGTGTTGGGATTTCTGAAGATATAGGTCAATGGATCCCACATAGCGATCGTCCCATCTCCGGTAATATTTACTTCTGAATTATCAGTATCCACATCCACCGTATAACCAGCTCCAATGAAAGTGAAGTTGTTGGCGGAACTGTCTTGTTCAAAGTGATCTTGATAAATGTCCGAAGTAATCACTGGATCTGGTTCTTCACCAAAAGCGATATAGTCTATGACAACAGTCCCTCCGAAGCCACCTGCACCGGGATTGATAAAGAAAACCATCTGTTGGATCATAGTAGCATCTACAGTACAAGGTCCGGTACTACAGCTCGTGCCGCCAAACCCACCATCGATGAAGTTCCCTGTGAAATCGAATTCTAAGACCATGAATTCGGTGGTTAGGGTTTTGGTAATACCTGCCTGAGAGGTCGCAAAACCTCCTGCATCCTCTAGGTCCATTCTCAGCTGTGTACCAACATTGCTGGCTTTTGCTCGGATAAATATCTTATTGGTTGAAGTAGCATCCACTACCGTCTCTGTTCCACTTGCTGGATCATGTGGTTTATATACAAATACATCCCATGGGCCAGCACTTCCATCTCCGGTGATCGTCAATTCCGAATTGGATTCACTGAAGCTGTAGGCCGCTGCACCGTCCATGAAGGCTGGGTCATCATTGTCAAATTCATCTAAATAGGTTTGACCGAAGCCAGGAGCCATGAGCAGTAATAGGAAAAAGCAAAAGATAGGGTGTAGGAATTTTTTCATATTCGTCTTTTTAAAATGATATTCCACATTATGTTGAAGAAGGCTTTATAGAGATTGAATAATTGAGCGTGGATAGTCAGGATCGCTTAAATTCCATTATCTCTCGCTCATAGGATTTCTACAAAGCGAAGGTTATCCACATTGACTTCCAGGGGTAAATTCGAATCTTCCACATTGTTGAGGTGAATCTTGATGGTCTTGATTTTGGCCGGATCGATCAGGACATCATTTAGGTCTTTAAATCGATTCAGGGGGAGACTGATATGCTTCCAACCGCTACCAGAAACCTTAATCTGATGGGTGAAATCATTGCGTGAGCCGTCCTTCTCCAATAAGACAATGAGCACATGCGTATGATCCCGCCCATTGCTATGTACATCCATTTCGAAGAGGGTATTGCTATTGTCAGTAGTGATTTGAAAGGTCTCAAAAACATCGGTATCCCAGGTGTGATTCTCTGCACCACCAATCCAGCCAATGCCCAGTTCATCTTGACCGCTAAGCTTTAGGTAATTCCCATCGATAGGAGCTGGGTTGCTGTTTTGGACAGCAGTATTCCCATTCTGATCGATACTGCCTACGAAGATCCATTTGTTGGTTTCGGCTCTTACGCCATTTCCATCAAAGTCATTGACCAAGATGGTATTGGTGGAAAAAAATTGAATTGGAGAGCGGGTAACACCACCATTCGCTACTACAGTTATACTGCCTTTCTCGACGCCCTCCGGCACAATAACTTCTATGGAGTCTTCTGTTTGGGTCAGGATATTGGCTTGGATACTATCAAAGAAGTAAACAGAAACCGGCTCAAAGAAATTCTCTCCATAGATCTTTACCTGCTGCCCCACATCAGCCGATTCTGGCGTAAAACCGAAGATTTCAGGAGGGTCAAGGGTGACCCGAAACTCAGTCGTAACCACTCCGCCTTCGGTTTCAAGAGAGACGATATGATCACCTAGGGGGATATTTTCCGGAATCCGAAACAAGAGGGCATTATCAGAATTATAGGCTGTATTAAAATTGATAACCTGTTCACTGAATTTCATTTCAATGATGTTGCCTAAGTTGACCCCCTCAAAAGTTACCAAGGTACCTGCTGGCCCAAAGGAGGGGGTAATACTAATCAATTTAGGGCTTGGTATTTCTTCGCAACTGGAGAGATATATTCCAGCAAAGAGTAGCAGTATGATAGGCTTGATTTTCATGGCATTATCTGTGGCTTGGGCCTTAATAGCCCGGATTTTGCGTAAGATTTGGATTGATTTTCAGTTCCGCGCTTGGGATCGGGAAAAGCACATGATGTTCCTGGATATTCTTTCCATGAAGGGTTAGGGTTTCCACTGCCTTACCGGTTCGTACCAGGTCAAACCAGCGTTGGTTTTCAAAGGCCAGCTCTACCCGCCTTTCGTGTAGGAGGATATCTCGATCCAGTTTGTCCAATTTATCTAAACCTGCTCGCTCGCGTACCTGATTGAAGTACCTCAAAGCCTCAGGTGCTGTCGTTTCTCCCCCGGTAATCTCCATTAAGGCCTCGGCATATATCAGAAGAACATCGGCATAGCGCAGTACATGGGCATTAATCGGGGTGCTCATGAAGCATACATTACTAGCAGAACCAACGACATATTTCTTAATGTTTACGGAACTGGCTGATGCACCTCCCTGTGGATAGGTATAGCCCCCGTCTTCAGGATTAATGGTGGGGTAGAAGGTGTTGGGGGTCATGATGGTAACGTCCTTGCGTAAATCCCCCTCTTCGAAGGCATCAGTGATGGTTGTACTGGGGTTATTGTTGACGGGACTGGTCGGAATATGGGAGCCCCAGCCATCTCTGTCTTTAGTAATGCCTTCTCCCCAAGGAGCGAAAAAAGCCTGCCTTGAATTCCCCGTGCCAAAGGCTGCACAGCCAGTGAACTGAACTTCGAATATGGATTCTTTGTTATTGTCTGCCGTGGATAGTTCCCAGTTATCAGCATAGTTCTCCATTAGTGCATAGATTCCTAGATCAATGACTGCTTTGGCTCGGTCACGAGCCTGGCCAAACTCTCTCCTCGTTAGGTGAACCTTCGCCAGGATGCCTAGGGCCGCTCCTTTGGTTGCGCGGCCTAGATCTTGCCCCGTCCACATCTTCGGTAAGTGCGTTGCGGCAAAACTTAAATCTTCTTTGATCAGTGTATAAACCTCATTGATATTGGATCGAGGGAAAAGTAGATCCTGGTCATAAGAAGGAGGGGTGGTGATCAGGGGGATGGCTCCAAAGATGCGGACCAAATCGAAATAAGCAATAGCTCTCAAGAACCGGGCTTCAGCTTCAAAGGCATTCTTTTGTGATTGTTCGATATCCGTATTACCGAGCTTATCTAGAACAACATTAGCGTAGGTCACCTGTCGGTAGTGAATAGCCCAAAAAGCCCCAACGGGTGGGGTATCTCCATTTACGGTGAAGTTGTCGATGGGGGAAAACTCTGGATCGGTCCCTCCAGGTTGGCCGTTGTCTGAAGGAACTTCTAACATCATCCAGCCCTTGCCAGTCCAGTCAATGTCTTGCATGGGTGCGTAGGCTGCTAGAATAGCGCTATTGATATCACGAGCCGATCTATAGAAGTTATCTGTGGTCAACTGATCCAAAGGCTGCTTGTCCAGGATAGATTCACAGGACAACAGTAGGAAGCCTAAGATCAGTATTGGTGTATAAGATTTCATCATTTCTTTGCTGTAATTGGATTAAAAGGTAGCATTGATTCCAAAGGTGTAGGAGCGGGAGATCGGATACCTTCCGTTTTCTACTCCGTTTACTAGCGGGTTTTGATTAAATGAACCAATCTCTGGGTCATAGCCGGAGTAATTACTCCAGGTGGCTAGGTTCTGTGTACTTAGGTAGATCCTCAGATTTTGCAGGGACCAACGGGCGGCTGTTAACTTGGGCAGATTGTATCCCAAGGTGATATTACGGAGACGGATAAAGGAGCCATCCTCCACAAAACGACTAGAGATTCGCCGATTAAAGTTGGGATCGGTATGCGTAGCTCTCGGAACTGTTGAACTGGGCGTGCTATTGCGATATCTTTGATCTACCACCTGTGCTTGATTAACCAAACCAGCCATGCCTTCAATATCTCTCCGGATTAGATTGAGGATTTCATTGCCATAAACTCCTTGGACAAAGATGTTTACGTCAAAGCCTTTGTAAGTTAGATCATTAGTGAGGTTGAGGGTGAAGTCGGGGTGTGGACTGCCCAGGAAGGTCTGATCCAGGTCGTTGATGATGCCATCCTGATTTAAATCTGCAAACTTGATATCACCGGCTCGCGTTCCGTCGTTTTGAAATGGACTTTCACTTACTTCAGCTTGATCTTGGAAAATCCCCTCCATGACATAGCCAAAGAACTGCCCGATCGGCTGTCCTTCCACCGTCCTCGTTACGGGTAGGCGCTGTACTAAGCCGACGAGGTTGCCAGTTGAACCTAGACTAATGACTTCGTTACGATTGATAGAGAAATTCAATCCAGTACGCCAATTGACTTTACCGCTCATGTTTTGTGTCCTTAGCGTAAGTTCCAAGCCTCGGTTCTCAATTTCACCAATATTGACAAAGGGTGGATTTAGGCCGCCGGCAGTACCGGGGATTAAGGCTGGCAGAAGCATGCCATCTGCTTTCTTTACATAATAATCCAGGATGATCTCAAGTCGATTGTTGAAAAGCCCTATATCTAAACCAATGTTGGTTTGAATAGAAGACTCCCATTTAACATCTGGGTTGGCAATATTATCTGGGGCAAAACTTGTAATCAGTTGATCTCCAAGAACGGTATTGATGGATCTAAGATTAGCGCTGTAGGAGTAGAGGCCGATCTCCTGGTTACCCACGGCGCCATAACCTATTCTAAGTTTAAGATTGCTAAGGTCCTGGAAGGATTTGAAAAACTCTTCTGAGGAAGCTCGCCAAGCAAAGGCAGCCGATGGAAAGACGCCATAGCGATTGTTGACCCCAAAGCGGGAAGAACCATCGACCCGTACCGTTCCAGTAAATAGGTAGCGATCTTTGTAAGCATAATTTAAACGGCCAAAGTAGGAGAGAAGTGCCCAATGACCGGCACCACCATTATTTTGTTGCTGGCCGGCATCTCCTAAGGCGATTTGTCGCAAGTCGTTGGTAGGGAGGTTTTCCCGAGAGGCGAATAGATATTCATATCTACCCTCTTGCACCTCAAATCCTGCCAGGGCCGTTAAATTATGATTTTCGCCGATCTTTTTGTTGAAAGTGAGTAAGTGTTTGTTGATCCAGAACAAATTGTTATTCAGGCTCCGGCGAACGCCTGATTTTCCGAAAAAGTTGCCCCTTTCAAAAGAAGGGAAAAAAGTGTTGTGATTGGCATAAACGATGTCACTACCCAATTCAGTACGGTACTTGAGCCAAGGGAAAAGATCTAGTTCGGCATATACATTTGCCAATACTCTTACCTTGGTATTAACATCATCTGTTTCCAGTGCTCGTGCTACTGGATTATCGAAAGAAAGGGTTATCTCTTCTTGCGGTCCAGCAAAGGAACCATCAACGTTCCGGATTGGGGCATTGGGAACCATAAGCAGTGCTGTATAGATTACGCCATTGCTATTGTCGTTGAACGTAATGTTTTCATTGGTACGACTAACCAATAGGCTGTTTCCAATCCGTAGTCGATCGGAGAATTTATGGTCTATATTGATCTTGGCGGATATTCGCGAGAAATCAGATCCAATGACAATCCCCTCCTTGTGGTGATATCCACCAGATAGTGCGAAGGTTGTTTTTTCAGACCCACCCGTGATCGTAAGTTGATAGTTCTGCATGCCCGCTTCGCGGAATACCGCATCCTGCCAATCTGTACCGGCTCCCAAGAGATCTAGGTTTTCAAATTCTTCAATCTGAGTCCATCCGATGTCATTGTAGTAATCTGCATATTGGCGCAGATTCATCACTGGGATCTTTTTTGAAATTTCTTGGATTCCATAGAAGCTTTCAAAGCTGATATTGGAACGTCCCTTTGTACCTCGTTTTGTAGTGATCAAAACGACCCCATTGGCGGCGCGTGCTCCATAGATTGCTGTTGCGGATGCGTCTTTAAGGATCTCGATAGATTCAATATCGCTCGGATTGATAGTGTTTAATGCATTTGGGTTTTGCCCTCCACCGTCTAATTCAGCAAAGTTGCTAGAAGTCCCCTGATTATCATTGACCACCGGAATGCCATCTATCACATACAGCGGTTCAGCTGTCAAGGTGGAACCAATACCACGTATGCGGATGGATACGGCACCTCCAGGTGAACCTGAGTTTTGAGTGACTAAAACCCCTGCGGCTCTACCTTGCAGCGCTTGGTCTAATCCCGTGGAAGGGATTTGTTTGAGCTCCTTTTCCGTTACAGATGATAAAGCGCCGGTTAGATCACTTCTTTTCTGCGAACCATACCCCACTACTACCACCTCCTCCAGTTGTGTTGCATCGTTGCGGAGGCTAATATCGATCCTAGTGCGTTTTCGAACGTGAACCGTTTGAGAAATATAACCGATATAGCTAAAAAGTAAAGTGGAATTGTCTTCTACCTCCACACTGTAGCGGCCGTCCAGGTCCGAGGCAGTTCCCAAGCCTGATTTACTGTCTTTGATGTTTACTCCGATGAGTGGATCACCGGTCTCGGCGTCCTTGATCACCCCCGACACCAGGATGATAGCGGTCTTAGGAGCGGAAGGAGATACATTGGTGGGATAATTTGATGAAGTTTTCTTCTTCTTGACTGGTGGAGCAGCTGGTTTAATGATGTAATTGTTGTTGCCAACCTTCCGAAAGTCTAATCGGAAAGGAGTCAATATATTGCGCAGGATTTGCTCTAAGTTGCTTCCCTTTAGAGTGGAACTTTTTACCCATTTCCCTTTTACCTGCTCGGGGTCAAAGAGCAAATTGGCATTGTGCTGTTTCGCCAGAGAATTAAGTGCCACATCCAAGGTTACATTGCTGTCTTGTGCACCGCTTTCATAGCTAGCGAAGCTGGCCTGGCTTGATAGGTCCGTGAAGGCTAGGAATAGCGCCAGGGCCAGGAGAGAAAGTGGCAACCCCCACGTGCTTAGGCTTGTTTTTGTTTGTTGTACTCGTCGTTCCATAAACTAAGTTGTGCGGATTTGGCTTACTTGATCCAGATCGTATTCGCTTCTTTTCGGATATCCAGACCGTAGATCTCTGTGAGTGCAGTCAAGAGAATGTCTACCTCATTGATGGGTAGCGTAGCCGTAAGTTTTCGGTTTAGCACTTCAGGGTTGTCAATTTGTACTTCCAGCCCCATATTCTCCTCCAGCATATCAATGACTTTCGAAATGGAGGTATTATCTAAAACCAATCTTCTATTGCGCCAGGAAGTATAGAGCTCTAGATTGACATCGTGGGAGAATTTTGTAAGCTCTCCATGCTGGAGCTCTATTACCTCATTGGGCTGCATCTGATGTTTAGCGTAGGAGGTGTTTAAGCTAACTTTACCCGTGGCTAAGGCCACTATGATATCTTCTTTTCTTTGGTATACATTGAATGAAGTACCTAATACCTGTACGGTTACTTCCTCCGCATGAACATGGAATTCTGTTCCGCCGATTTTAGGGTTCTTTCTTACGTCAAAGAATGCCTCTCCTTCCATCCAAACTTCGCGATCCTTGTCCTTGCTCCAATCGGTCTGGTATCTAATTTTGGAGTTACTATTTAAGGTGACGAAAGAGCTATCAGGTAGGTATACTTCTCGCAACTGTCCATAATCTGTCTCCACTACTACCCAGTTGGGTTCCGGAGATTTGAGTAGAGGCAGGATTACCACTAAAGCCAAAATGGCAGCGGCAACCGCAGCAGCGCTATACCATCTTCGTCTTATCTTGATCACCTTGCCTCTTGCACGACGGCGATTAATTGCTAGCTTTAGGTCTGCTAAAGCAGCCTGGGTTTCCTCAGCATGGATGCCTAGTGACAACTTCTCTAGTAAGGTTTTTGCCGCATTGATATCGTCTAGCTTCTCTGGGTGTTCCTTCATCCAACGCTTCCAAAATTTCACTGCCTCTGGCTGTTGATGTAAGTAGAAATCCTGAAAGGATTCATTGGCGGCGAAATCTTCTGCACTAAAGTTGGTATAGTTCATAAAAAAGTTTGGTCTTTGGTTCTAAGTGCCAAACCTTATCCTTTTTTACCACGGATTTTTTGATTTTTTTTGAAAAAATCGATAGTGAATCGCCTAAATAATTGGAAGTCAATGTTTTGGTGAGGGAGAATTGATGAGGGGAAATAGGAGTCCAAGGTCAGGATAGCTTAAGGGAGCAGTAATAGGAGGGAGATGAGTAAGGTGTCCTTCAGGGACTTTATCGCTCGGTGAATTTGGTTGTAGACGGTCCTTTTTTGTGTAGCGGTCTTGTCGGCAATTTGTTCATAGCTTAGACCTTCAAAAAAACGGAGCTGGATCATCTCCCGTTGTTTTTGAGTTAGTTTGTTGAGGGCTAATTCAAGTTGCTTTTGCCGTTCCTGATCCTCCTGTTGTTGGATGAGGAGACTTTCATAGGAAGGGCTAGTACTGAATAGGGCATCTTCATGGGGTTTCACGCCATCAGAACGCAATCGCTTCAGTAATTTTCTTTTTAAGATTTGCTGTAGATAAGCACGATGATGTTGTATGGCAGGGAGCTTTCTGCGTTTGTCCCATACTTCCAGAAAAACTTCTTGAATGATGTCCTTAACAAGGGCTTTATCGTTGCGTATGGTTAATCCAAAAATTAGCAAAGGAGCAAAGTGCTTTTCAAAGATTCGGTCGAAACTTTGTTCGTCTCCGGTAGCCATCCTGGCCCATAGTGCTTCTTCTGGTAGTTGATCCTGCATTTTACCCTATAATGAGTAGCTGATATCTGAGCAATAAGGGTGAGCTCCTTAGCTCGTAAACTCATCTAAAGGTATAAAAAAACGAAAACTTGAATATGGGGTAGGCAGAACTTCTCGGTCTGGCAATGATCGCCAGCAGTTGTACTAGATCGCCATCCTATGGTTGAGGATTCAGGAGAAT
This sequence comes from Saprospiraceae bacterium, assembly GCA_965263225.1. Lineage (GTDB taxonomy): Bacteria > Bacteroidota > Bacteroidia > Chitinophagales > Saprospiraceae > DT-111. Next base: position 236,239 of record CBDHHG010000055.1, on the reverse strand, counting down.
AAGCGATGCTATGCAGACTTGACCTATACAGAACATTAGAACTAATCCACAGTTTGTTTTGGATAAGATATTTCTGGCTAAGATGCAATGAACTAGTGCACCAGGAGCTTCCCAACTTGGATCTTTTGCCCAGTCTGATCCACGATTTGGAAGAAATACAATCCCGGGGTTCGAAGACCCAGAGATATCTGTTTTTGTAGGCTGAACCGATTCAACAAAGAACCATCTGGGGCGAAAATTAAAAGCTTCCCTTCCAGTTCTTTGGACTCCACGAAGATTTCAGATTGGCCTACAGCTAGTACATTCGGGTGTACGCTGATCGAATCGGGGGGCAAGCTGGATACACTTGAAATCTGATCGGAGACGATTTGTGTATTCTGTTTTCCTTCGATCGGACGTTGAAATCCATTGCTGGTGATTCCCAATACCTCATCCACCCGCAATTGCCAATCATTGACATTAAAGTTAGGAAGGGTCAATTCCAGTTTACCAATGGTCCCATGACCGATATGTTAATCTCAGGCATGAATGCAGCTGCCGCTATTCCGGAAAAATTGGGTTTAATTTGGTACCATTCCTGACCAGATAATATGATAGGTGACAGGCAAAGAAAGAGCAGAGAGGAGCGTTGGCGCATGTCAATAGTTTAGTGTATAGCAGTCACAAAAGTAAGGTATTTACAAGGTAGAATCAATGTCGAGCAAATGGACATTAGAGAAATAATTGGCACTACGTATCTAGCAGAGATTGCACGTGTGTTGAAATTAAGTTATATATGAAACATTTTTATGTCTGTGGCGTATTAATAGCTGAAAAATTACTTTCTCCGGTAGGTATTTAACCCAAGTATTAATTGTTCATAGTTCTAAGAAAACTATCGGGGCATCAAAAGGACTAAGCATGAATTGGAGAAAACTACCAAAGCGGACGCTCTGGGGCATACTCTTTACCTGCCTCTCGATTTCTATCTCCTCACAAGATCTCCCGGATCCATCAAATCGGGCGTTAATCTTCGCTATCAATGATTACAAAGAACTGGATACCCTCCAGCATTCCATTGCTAAGGCTTCTCAATTGGCCAGTCTCCTACAGAGACAATACGATTTTCAGGTAGAAGTTGTGGCTAATCCTACCGCTGATGAGATTGACAACAAACTTAAGGAATATAAATTCTTCTATAAACTTGATGAGAAGCAGTCTTTTGCCCAAGTGGGACAATTATTGGTATACTTCATTGGCCAAGCCCATCGGATAGAAGGGCGCTCTTATTTTTTCCCCAAGGACGTTAGTATTCGCAAAATGACCAAGACAGCCATTGGCTTGACGCAACTCAGTAGATGGGTCGATGAAATTGAATGCCAACATATCCTGATGGGGATCGAGGGTTTTCTTGGAACCCAGGATGATATTGCGGAAATCAGAAAAGATTCTTCCTGCTTGCTAGCCATAGATATCTTGGCAGGTGCGGAGGATAGCCTACAGATAACCCCTGTCCTCAGTGGTAAAACTCGACGGTTCATTGGCTTGGCAGGTACTGGTTTTTATGATACGGATGAGGCTAACTTGAGTAAACTCCTTTATCAAACCTTAGAGCAAGTGGCTGACTCTTCAAGTCTTCATCTGCCCAATTTACTGCAAGGCATGCGGCAAGAGAATGCTGACATTTACTGTGATGTTTTTGGCAAATCGGGTACCAACGGAGATTTTATTTTTCGTCGTCAAGCTGGCTTTCAATATGAAGGAGCTGAACCTCCAAAACAGGAGATGGAGTCAACTGATCATTTGATTGTGTCACCCATTAGCCGCATGCAACAGGATAGTCAAATGATTTTCGTTGATGGAAGCACTTTCTGGAAAGGAGATGAATTCAAGGTGGGAGAAGCCGATGAGTCTCCTCTACATATGGTTGAGGTTGGCTCTTTTCTAATAAGCGGTTTTGAAGTGACGCAAGAAGAGTATCAGGCTTACTGCATGGCTACGGGTATAGATAGAGCATTTGATGATGCTAGCCAACGTTTGCCTGTTAATCGTGTCAGTTGGTACGATGCTATAGAATACTGTAATTGGTTGAGTGTGCAACATGGTTTTTCCCCCGTCTACTCGATTGATAAGCGGCGGAAGGATATCCGAAACGCCAATTTACAAGATAAACTCAAATGGAAAATTTCCATACACCCCAAGGCTAACGGCTATCGGTTGCCCACAGAATCGGAATGGGAGTTTGCTGCAAAAAGCCGTGGAAAACATCACATTTGGACCGGGACCCGAGAGCCCCATGAAGTGGCACGATTTGCCAATTACCGCCTTGCTGAACTTCCTTCAGATAGTTTGATCAACGTGGCTCCCGTTGGCTCTTTATCAAGCAACAGCCTCGGTCTGTTCGATATGAGCGGGAATGTGGCGGAATGGTGTTGGGATTGGTACGATGAGGATTATTACAGTCGTTGGACCAATGAAAATGTGCTGCCGATATCAGATCTTGGCCCGAAGCGCGGCAAGTTTCGGGTGGCAAAAGGGGGAGCATGGACAGATCCTATACAGCAGATTAGGGTGAGCAATCGAATTCCCTTGCGTCCAGATACACGTTTCGAAACCATTGGGTTTCGACTCGTCCGTTCGGCCGAATAAAAAAGGGGCCTAGCTGAACTCCTAGGTCCCTTTTTTACTTCCTTATTCGTAGCGAAGTGATTCTACGGGATTCCTCGCTGCTGCTTTGGCAGATTGTAGCCCGCTGGTTAGGAGTGCGATGGTCAAGGTCAGTCCGATGGCTGCAAAGAATACCACGGCCTTTATGTCTACACTAAATGCAAAATCAGCTAACCATTTTTGCATAGCCCACCAGGAGATCGGAATAGCTAAGGTGGAAGCTAGTAATAAAAGAATCACAAACTGACGGCTTACTAACCAGGTTATATCAGGTATGGAAGCTCCTAGCACTTTTCTAATACCAATTTCTTTCGTTCTTTCGATCAAGATTAAAGCGATTAAGCCAAACAATCCGAGGCAGGCGATTACGATGGCCAAAATCGTCGCACCGGAAATGGCTTTTTGCCATCTGGCTTCCGTTTCATATTGACTTTGAATATCCTCATCCAGGAAGAAAAATTCAAAAGGTTTGGTGGGAGCTACAGACTGCCAGGTGGTTTTAAGCTGTGCAATTGTTTCCTCTACTTTCTCCGGACTAATCTTGGCCAGCATGTACTGATAGTAAGGTTCTTTCGGATATTCCCAAATCATCGGACGAATCTGGCTCTTCAGATCTAAGAAGTTGTAGTTTTCTAGCACACCAATGATCTCCCGACCAGCCAAGCCCTCAAATTTCTCAGGGAGTTTATATCCCTCAATGGATTCCACTTCATATTTGTCAAGAAAGGCTTGATTAACCAGAATTCCTTGTTCACGGTCTCCTTGTTGGTCTAAAGAAAAATTGCGACCTTCTTTTAGCTGAATGGATAAGGTAGAGAGATAATCAGGATCAACCTCATACTGGAATACTATATTATTGCTGCCATCATCCTCCTGAATGAAGATTCCTGCATTGCCCCGGTTGAAGGAATAAGAAACACCTGCTGATTCCAGTACATTAGGATAGGTATTTACTTTTTGTTTGAACTGCTTTACAAATCGCTCTGTTTCTGACTTTTGCTCATAATTGAACTGGGTGGGAATCACGACGATCTGCTCTATGTCAAATCCCAAGTTTTTTTCCTGGATATATTGCTGCTGTTGATACATGATGAAGGTACAGCTCAATAATCCAATAGAAAGTGCGAATTGGAAGATTAGGCTTCCTTTGGTTACCCAGTTGTTGCCGCCAGCCTTGAAGCTCGACTTAAAGGTTTGAACGGTTTGCAGTTTGGAGAATAGCAAGGCTGGATAAGCCCCGGCCAAGATTCCCGTAAGTAATGAGATTCCTAGCAATGGGAGTAATACTTGTAGGCGCGTCCAGTCGATCTCTAAAGGAAAGCCAGTGACTTGAGCCACAAACGGGAGTACCAAATCTAGCAATATAATACCAAGTCCGAGTGATATTAAACTTAATAACACCGCTTCACTCAAAAATTGTCCGATTAATTGTCTACGGTCCGCACCTAGTACTCTTCTAACACCAACTTCCAAAAGTCTTTTGGACCCTTGGGCATTGGCTAGGTTCATAAAATTGAAGCAGGCCACTATAAGAATGAGTACGGCTATAATAGCCATGATCTTTACATAGGAGAGGTCTGCTGGTTCCTTCAGACCGTTGGCAAAATGTCCGTCATATAGGTGATAGAGGTGTAGGGCATGCATCTTGAAAGCATAGGAATAGTCTCCTTCAGGCATTTTACTCTTAATAAAGGTAGGTAGTTTTTCCTCGAAAGCCTCCAGGTCTGAAGCTTGCCGTAGGCGAATGAAATTGGTTAGTGGAAAACCATCATATTTGCTGGCAAGTACTTCTGGTTCATCCTGATACATTGCTTCTAAGGGGAGTAAGAGGTTGAAAACTACGCTGGTGTTTTGAGGAGGATTAGCTGCAACCCCAGCGACGGTCATTGTCAATTCTCGGCCTCTCAATTGAAGTTTAAGACTTTGCCCTACGGGATTGGTACGTCCAAAGTATTTTTTGGCCAAGGTCTCGGTAAGTACAATGCCTTCTTTTCTACTTAACACCTGCTCAGGCTGTCCCTTAACTAGGGTGAAATTGAAGAACTCAAAGAAATTCTCATCCACAAAAAGGCTCTTCTCCTTAAAGAATTCGTTGCCCGATTGGATTAAAACTTCTCCTTGCTCGATTCTGAGTCCTTCTGTAACCTCCGGGAATTCATTCTTTAAGTCTTGCGCCAAAGGTCCCGGAGTACTTGACAAATTAAAGTTTTCATTAATAGTCGTGGATAGCCAGAAGATCTGGTCATATTCCTCGTGAAATTTGTCGTAAGAAAGTTCGTGTTGGACAAATAGATAACCCAAGCTGGCACAGGCAATTCCGATAGATAAACCTATAATATTGATGCTAGAGGTAAGTCGATGCTTAGCAAAAGAGCGAAGGGCAATTTTCAAATAATTCTTGAACATGGTCTGCCAGTTTAGTACAAAGAGGGGAGGAAGGAGATTTTTCCTATTTGGGATACGACCACTTCTTAATTGGCCGCGTAATACCTTTTTTCTAATGGGTGTAGCAAATACTATGCCTGTGTTGTAAATACTTGATTATTAGTTGTCTGCACTTTAAGCTTCCATGCTTAAATGTTCATGAATGTACAAATAGTGTTCAGAAATGAACATCATGCTGGCTTAGCCTGTCTCTTGCATATAAATGCTGAAGGCCTGGTGATTAAGCGATTTTGGACGGAACAAGGGGAGCTTAAAAGATGTAAAGTAGGCAACTTTTTCTCTTACGCCTTGTTACGGGATTTTGACTTACTTTTGACTGGGCAAGCCCACAAAAGTTTGTATTTTCGCACATCTTTTACCTAACCATCATAGAAGGGACTTTAGACATGAATAAAACCATTGTTTCCGATCAATTTACCAATCGACATATAGGACCCAGTGCAAACGAAGTGGAAGAGATGTTAGGAGCCATTAATGCCTCCTCCCTTTCCCAATTAATGGATGAGACCGTTCCGGCGGAGATTCGCATGAATGCCCCCTTGGATTTACCGGAAGCCTTGAGTGAATATGAATATCTGACGGAATTGGCTGATACAGCCAGCAAAAATCAGCTCTTCAAATCGTATATCGGCCTGGGATATTATAACACCATCACGCCCAGCGTGATTTTGCGGAATATCTTTCAAAACCCGGGATGGTATACTCAGTATACGCCTTACCAAGCCGAAATTGCGCAAGGAAGACTAGAAGCTTTGCTCAATTTCCAGACGATGGTGAGCGACCTGACAGGTTTGCCCATTGCCAATGCTTCCCTATTAGATGAAGGGACGGCAGCAGCGGAAGCGATGGCTATGTTCTACGGGCTGAAGAATAAACGCAACAAAGGCGAGGCAATCAATGAGTTTTTAGTAGATGAAAACGTATTTCCTCAAACCTTGTCTATTCTGCAAACTCGGGCGGAACCTCTGAACATCGTGATTAAACAGGGGAGTTGGAAGTCGTTTGATATCAATGATAATACCTTCGGCATCTTACTGCAGTACCCAGCAGGAGATGGAGGTGTAGCGGACTATCGTGCTTTGGTGGAGGCTGCTAGGGAAAAGAAGGTGTACACTACCGTTGCAGCGGATCTATTAGCCTTGGCCCTTTTAATGCCTCCAGGGGAATGGGGAGCGGATGCAGTAGTGGGAAATACACAACGATTCGGCGTACCTATGGGATATGGTGGCCCGCATGCAGCATATTTTGCTACCAAGGAAGACTTTAAGCGACTGATTCCGGGGCGAATCATAGGGGTTTCAGTAGATACTCAAGGCAACCCAGCGCTGCGTATGGCCTTGCAAACCCGAGAACAACATATCCGAAGAGAGAAAGCCACTTCTAATATTTGCACCGCTCAGGCATTGCTAGCGATTATGTCCGGCATGTATGCGGTGTACCACGGGCCTGCGGGCATCAAGGGTATTGCGCAAGGCGTACACCTTCGTACGGTGGCACTAGCCAAGGCGCTAGGTCAAATGGGAATAAAGCTGAAAGCTGCGCACTACTTTGACACATTGGCTATCAACTTGCCAAAGGAGCAAACGGAAACCCTACGTAAGGTGGCAGAGGCGAATGAAATCAATTTCTGCTATGCTGATGGAGAAGTAAGAATTAGCCTTGATGAAACGACTTCCGTTAAGGACTTAGCTGCTATTGTAAGCGTTTTTGCAGAAGCCTTTGGCAAAGCGGTGGTTGGAATTGAGATGGAGATTGCTGCTGAGGCTTTGCCTGCTGAACTGGTGCGACAGTCGGCTTATCTGGAACATCCAATTTTTAACACCTATCACACGGAAACCAAAATGATGCGCTACATCAAGCGCCTGGAGAATCGAGATCTATCCTTGATGCACTCCATGATTCCATTGGGCTCTTGTACCATGAAGTTGAATGCCGCATCAGAATTACTACCTGTGAGTTGGCCAGCTTTTGCCAATCTGCATCCGTTTGTTCCGGTGGAACAAGCAGCCGGATACCGTCAGATCTTTGAAGAATTGGAAGCTTATTTAAGTGAAATCACCGGGTTCGCCGCTTGCTCCTTGCAGCCGAATTCTGGTGCTCAAGGAGAATTTGCGGGTCTACTTACTATCCGGGCTTATCATCAGTCTAGAGGAGATGTTCATCGCGATATTGCTTTGATTCCTTCCTCCGCACACGGGACTAATCCAGCCAGTGCTGTGATGGCAGGCATGAAAGTAGTGGTAGTCGCTTGTGATGATAAGGGAAATATTGACGTAGCCGATCTCAAGTCCAAAGCTGAAACGCACAAGGACAATCTGGCAGCTTTAATGGTCACCTATCCTTCCACTCACGGTGTATTCGAAACGGCCATCAAAGAGATTTGTGATATCATCCATGATAATGGAGGTAAGGTGTATATGGATGGCGCCAATATGAATGCACAAGTGGGACTGACTAGCCCAGGTAACATTCATGCTGATGTTTGCCACTTAAACCTGCATAAAACCTTTGCTATACCTCATGGTGGAGGTGGTCCGGGAATGGGGCCTATTTGCGTAAATGAAAGCCTGAAGCCTTTCTTACCCAAGCATCCCTTGGTACATACTGGCGGGGATCAAGGCGTGCAGGCCGTGGCAGCTGCTCCATGGGGAAGTGCCAGCATTCTCTTGATTTCTTACGGTTATATCAAGATGCTGGGAAGAGATGGTGTAAAGGAAGCTACTGAATATGCGATTCTCAACTCCAACTATATTAAAGCTAGGCTAGAGGGAGCCTATCAAGTACTATATGTCGGCGAAAAAGGGCGTACAGCTCACGAATTGATCGTGGATCTACGGCCGTTCAAAGCAGTAGCAAGTGCTGAAGATGTGGCAAAGAGATTGATTGATTACGGTTTTCACGCTCCTACACTTTCTTTCCCGGTTCCAGGGACGATCATGATCGAACCAACCGAAAGTGAAAGTAAAGACGAACTGGATCGTTTTTGCGATGCTATGCTCCGAATTCGAGAAGAGATAGACGAGATTGCCACTGGAAAAGCTGATCCTAAAGATAATGTGCTGCAAAATGCACCACACACCTTGGCACAGTTGACAGCTGATGAATGGTCATTCTCTTACACCCGAGAAAAGGCTGCTTATCCATTGTCCTATCTGCATGAAGGTTACAAGTTTTGGCCAGCAGTAGGGAGAGTGAATAATGCAGCAGGTGACCGCAATCTCATCTGCACTTGCCCTCCATTGGAATCTTATATGGAGGTGAAGTAAGTCGGATTTTCTCGATACAACAATATGGCCAATAACTTTCTAGGAGTATCTCCTTTATGGAATGCTGACTCTGCGATATAGGGGTTGCCGTATATCTAAAGACCACATCCTGCTATTGTACATATACAAAGGCCTGGCCTTGCATTACCAATCCTGCCCAGAAGACGGGGTGAGCGCAGACGAGATCTGCCTGACGGAGATAGTTTCGCTTGGCGTTTTGTAAAGCGATATTGCTGGCATGACCCGCTTGCAGTTCTGCGTAGAATTGATCCATGATTTGCTGAGCAATTTTGTCCTCGATTCGGTATAATGAGGCAATGATGCTGCGTGTACCTAGCTGAAGGAAGGCTTGACTCAGGCTAGCCAAACCTTCACCTGGCGTATATCTTCCATTGGCCGTTTCGCAAGCATTCAAAATAATAGCCTGGGGAGCTGAATGCAGTTGGGCAATCTTACTAGTATTTAGTGGGGCAGTTTGATCTCGCTCGGTGAATAACAACTGAGGCAAACCTTCTTGCCTTTTTGAAACCTTGCCATGCATCGCTAGATGTACCAGTTCGTTGGGGTGAAAATCCCGTTCGACAAATTGGTTCAGGTCGGTATGATTAGCAACGACTGATTTAACGGCAAAGTACTTTTGTATCGCTTCTGCCTCCACTTTAGAGCCTGGTAGGGCTTTAGGATGAAGGTATTTCGTCTGATAGCTGAGATTAGAATATCTGGCTGTGTAGATGGCCAGCCGATCAAAGCCCAGTAAGCTAGAGGACTCATGGTGTTGAACAAAGAATGAGGCAGATGGGTAATAACTAATGCTAGAGTAATTCACCAGGTAACTATTATTGTCTTTGACGTCCTTACTATCCTTGATACAGAGCGCATCAAACGGCAGGGTATGGAGCTCTCCATCAGGGATGATAATTAGGGAAGCCGGGGGCAAATCGGGAAAGATGTCGGCTAGTAGCTCATCATATAAAAACCAGGCCTGTTTTCGGAATTCTACTACCTCTTGCTTGGAGGAAAACAAGGCTAGTTCCGGCACTTCAAAACTCCTGGTTAGGTGCGCTATGGCCGCTTGCAACTTTTTGCTTTTCTCGATGATATTGAATTGAATTTTTTCCTTGTCCAAGAGAATCGCATAAAAGGAATCGTCGGTATCCATGAACTCGATATAAACCGATCCCAGACGCTGATTCACTGCCTGAACATCCTGTGGTTGTAAGATAGAAGTAGGGAAGGCCTCTTTTTCGAGTGTCTGGCAGTAGTAGTATAGTGCTTCCTGTTGCTGTGCTAGCAGAGCAAGTTGTTTTATTCTTTCTCCTCTGTTCCACTTAGCTCGACTATCCTCCAAAGTTGTTTTAGAACGCTCAATTTCAGCCAAGATCTGTTTTCCGAAAGAACTCACTAAACCTCCGCTAACCAGAGGTAATTGGTGATGATAATAGGTCTCCCCTTTAAGGGAATGCATAATGGAGAAGATCCGTTCTAGCCAGATTTTTCTGTGGGTGTCCTGATATAGGCGGTGGAACATATTGATTGCCAATTCCGGGAGATCTAGAGATCGGTTTAGCAGACGTTTTCGATCTGCGTCTATTAGGCCGGTTTGTCTCAACTCCTGGCGCCAGGTCAAATACTGATCTATGGCTGTCAGTACTGCGGGGAGCGCAGAGGGAGGTGGTGAACCAGTCAATTGGTTTAGGTATTGACCCAACTGAAGGTCGTACCAAGTTAGGAGTGTATAGTATTTGTGAAATTCTATAAAGTAAGGATTGAGCCTCCTTTCCGAGGATGCTGGACGCAAGAAATGATTCCGGATGTATTCATTCAATTTTAGGCGTAAGGCGTCAGTATTGAAAGATTGGAGTTTTAGCTGGTGCTGTTCGAGAAAGTGAGACCATGCTGATACAGATGAGGCAGCAAAAGATGAAGAATGAGCGGGGAGTGGCAGGGTAGGGAAAAGTTCAAGCTCTTCCACCTCCTGGATCACTTGCTGTAGAATCTTATGGTCCCATAGCTCCATAGGGATTTTTTCCCCAATGATTGCCCGATAAAGACAAATAGCCTGGACCAGTTTCTGATTGGGGTGGAGGGACCTGTCATTTATCTCCAGTGAATCTGATGCCAAAAGACTGAATAGCCTTAGCTGTGCACGTGCTTTTATTGTTGGGGATTTGCTATTTGCTTGCATATGTCTCAAAATGGCAAGGGAAGAGCTAGTGTCCCCATCTATTAAAGCATATTCTGCCAGGATCAGGGGATCTTCGGTATTGTGGATTTGGGACCAGCTGAGGGAGGATAATAGGGAGAACAGGGCAAGAGTGTAGTAGATCTTGTTCATTTTAAACGTGGGAATAGGGATGATTATAGGGTTGAACGTACTGCGGTAATGCATTTTTTGGTTACTGTTAAACCAATTAATTTATGCAATCAATTCTATCAATGTAATATCAATTGGGCATACTTCTATCAGGCCATCTTAGGTTATTTTAGATAGCTAAAGAAGTGTCAAGAATGGACCTGAGCTATGAGCTCTGTCCAGCGTTAATTACTGAGTTTCCATATCCAAGAATACCCAATCAGTCCACACTAATGCCAGTGTAGAAGCCAAGTAGAATCGAACCAGCGGGAACGAATCTAGGGGGATATTCTAAGATAGAATCATGTTTGTTAAAACGCTCAAAGTGAGAACTTTAAATACTAATTTTCGTAAAGGACTTTCTAATTTGAGTGAATGACGCTAGTCATTAGCTGAAAACAGGAGACTAAACAAAAGACCTGATGCTTAGTTGTTGGAGTGAGAAACTAGGAGTCTTTTATTTCATTGCCTAATATTACAAAAAAATATTTGCGTAATGAAAAAATAAAAACAGAAAAATCAAATTTTATTATATTGATAAAAATCAGAAATTAGATAGGGGAATTGCCGAAATAGGAGTACCTTACTGTTTAATTGAATGGAGAAAACTTTTATGAAAGTTGCTAAAATATCATCCCACGACGTTGAGCAAGAGTACCTAGAAGGAATTAGGCTAGGGAGAAGGCAAACTTTGGATCAAATCTATCGGCAACTATTCCCACAGATCAAGCATTTTATTATCAAACATTCTGGTACTGAAGAAGATGCTAAGGATGTATTTCAAGACGCCTTACTGGCCGTCTACCATAATGTTCAGGATCAGTCATTCACGCTGAGTTGCAAGTTTAGTACGTATGTTTTTGCAATTTGCCGCAATTTGTGGCTAAAGAAATTAAGAAGCAATAAAGTTTCCTTCGTCACGATTAATGAAAACATCCTGACGATTGATGGGGAAGAATTAGAAGAGGTGATTCGACGCAATGAACGAATTAAGATCTACCACCGACAATTCCGAGCCATTAGTGAAAAATGCCAGCAATTGTTAGAGTTATATATGCAGGGGGTCAACATGAAAAGTATTGCCGAACAGTTGGGGTTTGCTAGCGTATCCTATGCGAGAAAACGCAAATTCAAGTGTAAGGAACAGCTGATGGATCGAATTAAAAAAGATGAAGTTTTTCAAAATTTAGTGGACAATGAGTAAGGAAGAACGCTTCGATATAATTGGTAAATACCTGCGGAGAGAGTTGAAGGAGGATGAAAAGATGGCTTTTGAACATCGCCTGGAAAATGAACAAGACCTCAAGGAAAGCTACAACTTTCACAAAGAAGTACATTACGCGATAGGTGATCAGAAGCTGCATGCCTTCAAGGAGACCTTGGCGGCTTCAGAACAAGCCTATTTTGCTGCGGAGAAAAAGAGCCAATCAACGCTTCGTATTCGCCAATATTGGGGGGCAGCAGCAGCTATTCTCCTAGTTGTTGTTTCTAGCTTCCTTTATCGATGGTCTTCTACTTCCTCTGACGAAGAGCTGTTCCAACAATATTTTCAGGCCTACCAAGCCCCCACTACTTTTCGAAATGTTGATGTTATCTCCTTGGATAAAAGTTTTATCGAGGGACTTGCCAAATATGATCGTGGATTGTATGAGGAAGCCGTCGCACATTTTACAGTGGCCGCAGAAAGGAATCCCGACCACACCATCATTCCTTTTTTGAGGGGCGTGAGTCAATTGGCTACCGGGGCGCTTCCAGCTGCCAAGGCTGATTTTGAACAAGTGGTGGCAGATGAGAACAGCTTATTGGTAGAACAATCCAAGTGGTATCTTGGCTTGTTGTATCTACGAAAAGGTGATAGGGATGGGGCGATCCAACTTCTTGAAGAGCTCCCTAATGAAGAAGAAGCGCAGGAATTATTGGAAAAATTGCATTAAATAGCAGAGAAGGTTTGGAAAAACCCAATGGGGAAATCTCCATCAGCATCAACGAATATAAGTAGGCATAACTTGATAGGCCTGCAAGAGATCCTTATCACTAGCCCAGTTTTCAAATGTTTTCTTTCGTTCTGAAAGATTGCCTTGGGAGCCATAAAAAGTGTCAATGGCTTTTTGACTTCCTCCGAGGTAGTGCACATCGACAAGCGTGCCAAGACACCACTCGCAACTTTCATCAAACAACAGATTTTCGGCTCCATTCCCGATAAAATCTAGATCAAAGCCTATTTCTTGATAGGTTTGGAAGTCTACGGGCCAATTAATGGAGTAGCCGCTTTCGAATATGATTTCTTCTACCTGAGCAGAATACTTGACTATATATAGGGACCTGCTATCCTGTAGTTGCAGTAATAACTGCAGTTGTTCAAAAAAATCTTGTCTCCATAATCCGAATGTTTCGTACATGGTTTTGGAAACAGGGAGAAAGGGGTCTCCATGTAATATGTGCTGCCCACTTAGCACTTTAGATAAAAGACTCGTCTTTAATCGCTCTAAAGCGGATGGGGCTAGTGTTTTGTAGGTCATGTAATATCAAGTGATGTGTATATAGAGATACTCTTAGGTGAATTTGAATTCAAAAACTACGCCGGTTTGTAGTTCGATGGTCCCGTTTATGGCTGCATTACTGCTAAAGTTACGCACAATCACGGTGATACCTTGCCAGTTGATCATATATCTTTCTTTAATATCACCATTGGCGTTCACGGCTACACCATCTTCCCGGTTTGGTCCTAACCCTCCAAAGCTCCTTTCAGCATCTCTCTTACAGTCAGCGAAGGTCCCCGGTTTATTGAAAACGGCTCTTCCTGAGGTGTTTTGCTGCACAAAACCAAGGGAATGGAGTCTAATGATACCCCTTTGAACTGCTTCGCTTTGTTCATCGAAGGATTCTTTTTGTGCTCTTTTCATATGGGCAGTAGTGGCAGCAGTATCAGCTGCCAACTTGGCCTCCCTTTCTGCAGCTTCCCTGGCTCTTCGCTCCCTCCGTTCTAACAATCGTCTATTTTGGGCTTTTAGCTTTTCACTCCAGTTTGCTTTTTTGCTCTTCCTCCCCAATTGGATTGGCTGGCTTCCTTGCCCCAAATACCGATTTACGATAGCTTGCCGCTGTAGCAGGCCGGTCAACCTGGGGCTCTGGTTAACGGCTTCTTGTCGTTGAGCCTGAAGTGGAGTTGTAGGCTCTGCCTTAGCCAAATCGGGAGCGGTTGAGCTCTTCTTGCTTACAGGTTCCCGCTGGGCAAGTGACTGCTCTGTTGGTTTGGGTACTTTTTCGCTATAGCTAGGCATTGTCTACAGTATTTACGGTCTTGTTCGCAAGTCAGGTTTCTGCTGCAAGGCCTTGGCACCCATTACATCCGCTTCTTTCTCTAGCCCCTTGTCATCATTGATAGATACTCCTGACATTTGCACAGTAGGTTTTACTCTTCCTTGCTTTTGCTGTACGACATGCCAGGCTTCGTGGGGGAGATGCTTATCCTGCCCGGGCGCTACATGGATCTGATTACCTTGGGCAAAGGCATGAGCTTGCAGTTGGGAGGGTTTCTTTGAGTTATAATTTACCTTGACGTCGTCCATGGAGATGCCAGCTAGAGATTCTATACCCGATTTTAATTGGGGAGGTAACTTAGACGAGTTAGAATGCTTTTGTACTGGTCTCGTTTGATCGGCAACTTTTTGATAGGATTGCAGTTGGTTTACTTGAGGTCCATTATCGGCCAATGTTTGCAATCTTCCTCTGGGTGACTCACCTGCTCTAGAAACTTTTTGTCTTTTGGGTAAAAGGAGGGAGGATTCGAGTTTTTTGTGCTTCATTTCAAACTTTGACATAGCTTCATGATTTTCTACTGGCAAAAGTGATCTTTAGAGCCATCTTCCGTATCTCCTAGTATGCCAACTCTTGTAGGCGTTCAGGTCATTTGTGGTATTATCTTGTTCTTTCTTCGAGTTATCGCCACTTGCGTGGCCTCGGATCTTCTTGACATGGGATTTTTTAATGAATTCAGCTACCATTGAAGCGGTGATGTTATTCCTCCTAACCCACCCTGGTCGGTAGTCCTTCATGTTATTGTAGGATCGATCTGCATTGGACTGCTTCGCTGCTTTTGAACCTTTCTTGTTTTTGCCTGAGGCCATACCCTGACGCATTTTGCCATTCTTCTTCTTGGCTTGGACCACAGGTTTGGCCATTAATTGAGCGATGTCGTTCATCGCTTCTTGTGTTTTGAGGCTGCTGGCTCCGTCGGCGATAGCCTGTCTTTGTAGCTGTTGTTCCGATTCAGGTCTATTGTCTTTAAAGGGAGGATTCTGCTCTTGCTTCTTGCGTTGCAGAGGGCTTTTAGTGGGTTTTATGATTGATTCTTTATTTTCTAGCTTCTTCATTTTAATACGATTATGATGGATTCAACATATCCTAAGCCAGTAAGTCCTCTACATCATTGAGCGTCATATCCCGGAAATGAAACAGCTCATGAACACTCGCTGGATAGATCTCATTGGCTGGTAGCATTTCAAGTGGGGCATAGTTTAAAATGTTAGCCTGATACTTCATGAATTCAGGTGGTAACTGGTCACCCATGAAGTCGCTGAGAAACTCTACTCCTTTCCCCGATAACTCAAATTTCTTGGCCTTAAAGAAATGACCATCTTTCCTATCCGCTAAGCGAAAGTCTTTAAGCCCTTTCATGTTCTCAATCTCCAGGTATAGATCAGGAAGGGCTAATTGATCTAAATTGGGCTGCAGCATTTCTGGACTAGAGACTAGCATATGCGCTTGGTGTTGATTGGAGACTGCCAGGGCACAACCTGCAGCTGTGGCGGTGGAGGTAACGATAAAAACCTCACGAAAACTGAATCTTTCGGCGGCCAATTGCTGCAAAAGTTTAAAAGAGAATGAATAGAAATTATTAATGAAATGGTAATGGATATCAAAGGCCCGGAAGAAGAAGCTGCCCGGTTCCTCAAAGCGAATGAACAACCCATGGCGATCCTCAGGAAATATGATGCCATCAATTTCATAGATGGTCCCTTTTGCTTTGAAAGATAACTCGACCCCTGATTCCAATTTCCACAATTCGTGATTGGGTTGCGTATACTCTCCCAATTTGACATCCTCTATGCCTAGGTAAGGACCAATAATGTTACCCAGGTGGATCATGCGATTTGCCCGGATGAGAAAGAGGTCCCCCAAACGGGGTTCGGTGTCGAATGGCCAAACAGGAACAAATCCATTGGTTCGCAGAAAAAGTTGGCGAACAAAAGAAGCATGTTGTTTCGTCATGTCAAAACATTTGATGGTCTTACAAAAAAGAACTAGTAGGAAGGGCAATCCCTTCCCATCAGTTCTTTTTGCAATGAGAAGAGTATGGCTTAACCAGCGACTGCTGTTTCTGCTGCAGTCAAAGCAGCTTCCCAAGTAGCTAGAGATGCTTCTGCCTGAGAGAGTTGTTCTTTGGCACGGTTCATCTCTTTATTTGCACTTTCGCTAGCGGTCAATGCCTGAGCGGCTTTGGTCTTGGCATCACTTAAGGATGTCTTCAATGATTTTTCCAGCGGCCGATGTTCTGCGACTAGCGCTCTTAATTTCTTCTTCTCCGATTTACTAATCTTTAGGTTATCAAAAGTGCTAGTGTTTAGAAGCGGTATCATGGTCTTATCCAGTACCGCAGAAATAGCAATATTGAGATAGACACTGGTCAATTCCGTAGAATTGTTCGCCTGGGCCGAGGAACTCAGTGCACTTAGTGCATCTGTAAATGCGTTCACCACTGCTTTCACCGTTGTTTGGGCCGCTTTAGCGGCGGCGGCGGCATCGTTTACCAAGTCATTGGATATGAGTGGATTAGAAGCTTTGCGCTTGTTGATGTAGTCCGCGGCTAACATAATCGACTCTGCTGCTTTGATCGTAGAGCTGGTGACCGACTCCCACTCCAATATGAGTAGTTTTACGTCATGAAAAGCATCCACGGCCACTAGGTTAGCTTCCTCAACAGTCTCATTGATGGAGTGCAAGTCCGCATTAACCTTCAAAAACAGATCCCAGTAGGACTCGGCAGTTTGTTTGTTGGATTCGGCCTCTGTATACAATTCGGCAAAGGTATTGGCCTTGGTTACAAAGGAATTATATTTAGCCTGTGCCTTGGCTACCATGGTTTTAGCATCATCGACTTGCCGCTTAAGGAACTCGATCTTACTAGTTTTGCGTGCAGTAATGTCGAGTCTTCTATATCGCATATGTCTGGTCATGATTATTTTTTTTATTGAATTTAGGAATGTTGGATTTGAAAGGGATTAAAGAATGTCATAAACCAAGGGCTTGGAGAAGGCCGAGTATACCGGTTGGAAGAGCGGTTGCGCTTCAGGCTGGTTGTCTTTAATGACCGATAGTACCAATGCCGTATAGGTCTCAGTTTCTACGAGTGGCTCCCCATAATTGTCTGTGAAGTTTCCTTTTTCGTTGGTGGCAACGAAACGAACTTTAGCAGATTTAGGATCTCCAAGGTCTTTTTTCAACTTATTGATTTCAACCTCAAGATCAGCAATCTCGGCTTCCAGACTGGCTAAACTTTCGGGATCTTGATCTTCATTCTCCTTCATGTTTTCCAGTGTCTTTTGCATTTCCGCAAGCGTGTCTTGCATGTTCTGTAAGTCTTCGTCTACTGGATCACCATTGCCCGTGCCGCTTTCCAACTCTTTGATCTCTGTCTCTAGATTTTTGATCTGATCTGAAATCTTTTTCAGTTCGCCATCTAGATATTCCAGCTGCTCAAGGAAGGGTTGTTCCTGCTCGATCAAGGCATTGATCCCAGTTGTTTTCTCCTGAATCTTTAATTCCTGGACTGCTATTTCCTTTTTGAGCTTGTCCACTTTTTTAGCAATATCTTTGAGTTGCTTCAAGATTTCTTTTTCAGCCTTTAACTCATCGATAATTTTTACCACTTCCGTGAGGCTATCCATATTTTGGACACCATCTAGGAATTCATTGATCTCTTCATCGGTTTGCTCCAACTCATTCAGTAGCGTGCGGAATTCTTTGTCTTGCTCTGCCAATAAGGCGTCATACTCTTTCTGCTTCTTGTTGAGCTCGGTATTCAGGCGTTTCAGGGCCGTCTTGTCTGTTTTTTCCTGCTTTTTCAAGCTTTCTAACTGTGTATTGGCTACCTTTTGTTCGGCCAGTAAGGTCTCCTGATAATTGTTGTAATCTTTCAAACGGGTGGATAACTCTACGAACAATTCATTATTGATTTCGGCCACCATGCCGAAAGCCTCGGGGATTTGCTCTAGAATTTCAGTGTCGATAAAGAAATTGCTGATCTTTACATCATTCAGCACTTCGATCACATCTTGCTGAAGATCATATTTGCTTCTCATACTGAGGTACTTGGCATAAGCGCCATCCATAACAACCTTCAGCTGATTGACATTTCCACTTTGTGTGGCAATGGCTGTATTGTAGGCCTCTTGAGCAACCAGATAAGCTTCTTCGGATAATCTGTATTCCTCATCCAAGGTGGCTAGCTCCTCTAATTGTTCAGCAGTATAGTGGTTCAAAATACTGGCTAGACGATCCTTGTTGTTGAAGATCAATACTCGGAAATCCATGAGTTGGGTAAGGTCAACATCGTGGAACTTAAGTTTTGGAGCATCAACGGTAAAGGTTACCCGAACCGCAGGTGAGCTTGAACAATTAGTTGGCTTATTATCACTGTAGGTATAAAAACTCATGGCAGGGCGATTAGCCGCTGGTAAGTCCGTCAATAGGGTGAATGGTAGAGAGGCTAGACTTAGGTAGCCATCGGTATCATTCATCTCATTTTGATAATCACAGGTGTATACTAAATAGACAAAGAATACATAAGGGACTCCTCTTTGTACCGCCTTGCCCGTATAGTCCTTGGCGACAGGAGTTGTCGGTAGAACCAGATCTGTATCTTCTGCTAATTTGACGTTCTGTAAATGCGCCATGTACTCGGCTGTAATAAATGCCTGCGAGTAATGACCCGTACCATCTGGTACAAGAGAGAAGTAGTTCTGGCTTGCTTTGGCGGCGTGAACATCGAAGGAAGGCGCATCATCCCAAGTAGAAATCAAGATTCTATATTCCTTAGCCACATTGGCATCCTGTTCCTCGCCATTGACTAATATGAGTGCTTTTTCGTCGAAGGCATTGAAAGAGAGTGTGAATTGCTCCCCCATTTGATCAATGGCATGATATTTCAAGTTGTGGTTGACATACCTATTGATAAATTGTTCTGAAAAAGTCATCGCCTTTTCCTCCTGCTGTGCAGTTTTGTAAATGCCATCCTGTTCATTTTCAGCTGCAACAGCAGTGGATACAGCCTCCGAATCGCTGGTTACTGTCGTTTGTAAGGTGGCGAAATTGGTATTTAAAGCCGACACCAGTGCATTCATATCAGTGGACAAGGTCTTGGATTGCCCCAAAGCGACGGAAGCTCGGGATTGTGCGGCTTCAATCGTAGTATCTAAAGATTGCAAGGTGGTATTTTCTGCCTTTTCCGCAGCAGTTCTAGTAAGGTCAAAGGCTACTTGTACTAACTTCTGCAATTTGCTACCATAGTCTTTAGAGGTAGCTACAGCCAGTATGGCTGCTACATCGGCGGAAAGCTCCGTTAATTGGTTAGCGGCAGACTGTAGATTAACCGCTGCGGTGGAAGCGGCGCTATTGGTATTCTTGGCATCAGTAGCGGCCGCTGTAGCTGCAGTAACGACATTGTTACAGATCTCAGAGACATTGGTTGCTACTTTCAGTTGTTGCCCCGTTGTAGTAGAAAGCGCCTGGTCCGTTTCCAGTTTATAGGTTGCCTTCTCCGTGGCTCCGTGCGCATAATACAACGCCAGTTTGCCACCTACCTCTAAGTTTTTTTGTATTAACTCGTTGTTTTCCAGCTGCGTATAAACCCCTTTTAAAGCGGTTTCGAGTTCTTTATTAAATACATTACTCATATTAGCTTATTTAAATGATTTAAAATTTATGTTGGTTAAATGGTGCGTCCGTACTTCTGGAACTCTTTGCGAATTCCCGTTATAAGATCCTCTTGCTTGATGATGGGGGATCCTCGTTGCATAGCTTTAATCGTGCTGAATCGAAACACGTTAATCATAGAACCTCCTGATAATTCATACCTTTCCGCGAGCTCTCGCAAATTTGTTTCTGCGGAAGGCTTGAATTGTCCAGCGAAGATTTTTTCCCAGAGTAATTGGCGTTGTTGCTTATCTGGCATCGGGAAGAAGACGGTGGATTGAAAGCGTCGACTGAAGGCTTCGTCCAGATTGGATTTTAGATTAGAAGCCAATATGATGATACCTGGGAAGTCCTCTACTCTTTGCAGCAAGTACGCTACTTCTTGGTTAGCATAGCGGTCATTACTAGATTTGGTTTGCGTACGTTTGCCAAAAAGCGCATCGGCTTCATCGAAGAAAAGAATCCAATTTTGCCGTTCTGCATAATCAAATATCCGCGCCAGATTCTTTTCTGTTTCGCCAATGTATTTGGATACGATCAAGGATAGGTCGATCCGGTAAACGGGCATGTCGGTAGACTTTCCAATCAGACTGGCGGCCATCGTTTTGCCGGTGCCGGGAGGTCCGTAGAAGAGGCTTCGAAAGCCGGGTTTTACCTGCTTCTGAAATACTTCATCTTCCATTAATGTGGTTTCCCATTTAATCCAGTTGATCAATTGATCAATTTCTTCCCAGACGGTGTTGGGCGCAACGAAGTCCTGCCATTCCAGATGGGTTTCAATACGCTTGGCCGGGAAGGCTTTATTGGCGGTAGGAATTTTCCACTCGCCGTGCATAAACCGTTGCAAGTATTCATCATTAATCAATAGTCTTCCCGCCAGGAAGGGCTCTTGCGCATCCGTACGATCCAGCCGGAGAATATCTTGCTGGATAAATGGGTGATCATCACTGAATAGGTGATAGGCTTGAAAACGGGCCGCTAATTGATTAGCCCCAAGGACAAAAGCTGCAGTCTCACCAGTCGGTAAAAAACCGGAATGATCTTTTCCGGCATAACCACCAAATTCGGTAAAACCACGATCAAAGTGAGAATTTCGGGTGAAGAAGAGATCCAATAAATTGGGGCGTAGGTGCGGAGCCATAGCTAGGCAGAGCACTAGCCGTTCGTTTTCGTTGAAGTTGTATTGTTGAATCAGCTGGGCATAGGAAGAAGGATCTCCATCGAGATCGGGAGCAGATCGACGGACTCGTTCCTGGCTTTCCTCTGCTTGGAAATACTGATGAAAGACAAGGTCGAGCATGTCCGCAAACCAATCTAACTCTGCTTCCAGTACTAGACTTCGTTGAATATTGATATGTTCTGCTACGGCATTCATCTCCAGTGAACATTTATAGGTTTTACCATCCAGGAAGCGCTGGCCGGACTTAAACTAAATGGGACATAATCCAATAAGACATCAAAGGCTCTTTGTTCTACGGTCAATTCCCAGGCTTTTTCTTTTTCCACTAGCTTACCCTCCCGCCATAGCCAGGATTCCCGAAATCCTTCTGGCGTGCTATTGCTAATGATCTCCCAGTGACCGATAATGGCAGCTAGCAATTGTTGGGTGGTCTCTATTTCGTTCTCCGTTGGAGTAAACTCCGTGGGAACCACTTCTTCAACTGGCAAACCACAGAGTAATTTATTCATGACTAATTCCTCTTCCATGATCGCCTTTTCAGGGTGGAATACATATTGTAAGAGGAGTACGGCCCGCTCTTGCATAGCTTGAGATGTAAAGCCTTTGCCACTCACTAAACCACAGCGTTCAAAGAAAAAAGGTAAATAGGCATTGAGAATAATCAGCCCTGCATTGTTGACAAATATTTCTTGTCCCATGGATTCCTTGGCATCTTTGAAATAAGGAATACTTTCGTAGCGTTTTTCTCCCTCCTTTAGTAGTTTGCTAAGCATTCTTTGCGTGGGAGACCGTTGAGAAAGTTCATAATGATGGGCTTCCCGCAAGCGTTGTTCCAATTGGGCAATGCTCTGATCCAGATTTCCGACCGCCGGCATTTTCCAATCTAAAGGTTGTTCAAAAAAGGCTTTGGGGAGTGTGTGCTGCAAGAGTAATTCTTCGATCTGTTTTAGAAAATGTCCAGTAATTTGCGTCTCCTGCTGAAGCAGAAAGAGCAGACTCATTTGCTTGAGTTGAAGTACAAGTTGATTACGTCTAGCAAAACCTATTTCATGCAGTCTTTGATTAATGCCTTGGATCATATAGAACAGATGCATCTTGTAGGAGGCATTTGTTGCACGTATCAAGATATCAAAGGCGGGTTCGGGCAAGTTCAACACAAAGCTACTTCTGCTCTTGACCGAAGCTTGGTATAAGGCTGAGATCAATGCTCCTTGTTCATACATGACAACATGTTGTATGGCATCTGCTTGGTCTTTGACCCCTAAGGCATACCAGTTGACCGGCTTTTGGGTGGGGTTCAGTAAGATTTTTAGCAGCGAACTTGGAGCAGCGGTGGTATTTCGGTGGACTACTGGCGAGGCCAAATCCTCTTTTCCTATTTCCGGATGATCTAACACAGTCAGTAGCTTTGTTACTCGCTCGGGTGCAATAGAAAATTCAGCCATAACCCCCTTCGCCATTTCCAATAAGAAGTCTTTCGGCGAAACTTGGTTAGCCTGTTTCTTTAGCAGGAAATGCTTGATAAATTGGCGTTTCAGGGAGAGGTCGAAACTATTGCGGTTGGGGAATGCGCCAGGATGCTGTTCGTACAATCGGGGCAATTGTAACAGTAGTTGTATCCAGGAACCTGCCCGCTGCGGGTGCATGACTCGGATCAATTGGAAGAAGGTTGCTTGGGGTAATTGTATTAGTGCATGCAGGTCTAGCTTATTCTGCTCGTTTAGGACCGTAATGCTATCATAGGCCAACTGTGGAAATCTTCGTAGAAACTGGCTTAGGCTGTCTATGACAGCTGTGGCTGTAACATCCTTTTTCCCACATAGAATTAATTCCACCTCCTGAAGGAGCGATTGCGCAAGGGAGGATGTCGTGCTGGAAACTTGGAACTGATCCGACTCAACATGGGCAGTGATTTCTTCGCGAACAGCTGACAGGAGTTGGACAAAATAGGGGAATATATTGCTGTATTTTACCAGTCGGGTAGCTGTTCGATGCAGTTGAATCACTAGTGCTTCATACTTTAGATTGTAATGTGCCGCAATTTGTCGAATCAGGCTTTTTAGGAAAGATCTTTGATTGAATTGGGAACCCGCATTATCTAGCAGGATGTGTAGAATCAATTCCCATAGGGAACTGGAGAGTTCCGCTCGGCTGGTTTTTACGATTGGATCTTTTTCCTGGATGACCAATACCTGCTCCTGAAAAGCCACTACTTCCTGGTATTGGTAGGGAACCATTGACTTTATGAGGGCATGAATGGATACTAATTGAAATTGCTTGACTATTTTACGAATGGCATTCGTTTTGCTGGAAGCTTTGCCGAGAGCTTGGATCAATTCTTCCGGTTTGTGTTCCAATTCCCGCGTGAGCACCCGTTCAAAATCGTTAAAGCTGAGACCAGGTATTGGCAATTGTTGAAGCCCTTTCTTTAAGAAATATATGATCCATTTTCGTTGTTCCATAGTGGAAAGTTGAAGAAAAGATCCTCCATGCTTGCTGATGAGAAAGCTGATTTGATCTTCTTTCTTCTGGTGGTTTTCTGCTCTGGTTCCAGAAAGATCAGTGAGGGGGGCAAGGGCATCAGCTTGCGCGCTAATGATTTGCTCTTCCGAATGCAATTCTTGAATTAGGTCGATGAAATAATGTAAACGGTTGCTGCTGACCTGAAGGTTTTGGGTGGCAGTAAAGAGCTGTTGGATCATTCGATGATAGCTCACATTGTAGTGGGAAGCTACCTGCTGAATCAACTGTTTAAGAAAAGCTTTCTGATTGAAGTAGGAGCCCGTAGAAAACAACAAGATCTCCAAAATCACTTCCCATACACTTTCAGATAACTCTTTTTCAGATGTGGGCACTAATGGTGCTCTTTTATGGACTATGATTAAGTCCTTATGATACTCTCGAATGGATTTATGGTAACTGGGTTCGAGCTGAATGATCAGTTGCTGTAAAGTTTTCTCATTAAATGCGCTGACCAATGAGCTCAACAAGAATTTAGCGTGTTCTTGACTTCGAATGCTGGCTATTACAAACTGGGGCTCTTTATCTAACCAACTCGAAAAACAAGCCTGAAGCTCATCAATCGAAAAGTTCACCAGGGAGAGCGGGATAGCTTCATCTTTCAGGAATCTAAAAACTAATTCTAATTGTTCCTCTTTGCTCAATTGGCTGAGCCGACGTTTTTCGTTAGCACGTAAGCGATTACCGAGTTTTAACTGGGCAGATAATTGCTGGACGGACATCTTTAGGGCAGTGTGATCAGATGCCATAGTTTTATCCAAAGATTGACTTAGTCCTTCCACCAACTGACCAAAAGTCAAGTGATATTGTCGCCCTAATTTTATGAGGGTGTGGCGAATTAAGTTGTTAATGGATAGGGTAGCCGGTGATCCCAGTAAGAGGTAACTCAGCAGGAAGAACCAAATCTCTTTGTCTATTTGCTCTTTTTTAGTGTGTAAATGACTTTGATTACCCAGCACCTGACTCAGAGCCTTTTGAAACTGAAAGACAATGAGAGAGTCATTCGGTAGCAATAACTCGAAGATTTTTCGAATTTCAACCTGATTAAAGCGATATACTAGTCGTTTTCTGACTTGCTCTCTTTGCCCTAGATGGGAGAGTAATTTCCGTAGTTCATTGGGCTTTTCCAGCAGTAAACTCAGTAGGAGAGAAGATGGTGTTTCTCTAACGTTCCAGGACAGGTATCCCTTTAGCAAAAAGTGCTCCAGTAATACCAAGGCACTTTTATGTTGACTAATGACCGGACTACTTTGTTGGCTTAATCCATGGAATACCTCCTTCAACTGTTGAATCAAGGCGGCATACACCCGCTGGGGAAGTTGGGTGTCCAGTTCCTCATAAGGAATCTGTCCTAGGTCCAGTTCTAGTCTGGGAATCTGGGCAAATACACCGCTAGGTGCGAACTCGTCCAGGCATTCCGTCAATAACTGATCTAGATGCTGATAGTGCAGCTGCTTTACATCATCGTAAAGCTCGGCAGCTCTCCGCTCATCGTCGAATATGATATCAAACAAGAGCGTTTTGATCTGATGTTTGTTACTTATGCTATTCATGATAAGCGATTCAATAATTCAAATATGTTCCAGGCCGCTTCTCTGCTTTCGGAGGAGATTGGCTGGCCATCTAATGATTTCCGATACCCCTTCATCCAAGTTTGATAATTTGACAGTAGCTCATTCATGTCTGCCAACTGAAGGAAGTGTATATCACTCCGCAATGGAACTTCTAAATTGAGCATTAAGGTCTTGTATAGGAAGGAGCGATAAGTATTTTCCCGGAGCAGGTGTACCCAGTCCGGTAGTAGCGCTGTGGTATTGTTTTCAAACCGACTTGTATCTAGCAGTTTCGGGCTTTTCTCCCAATCGTCACCATACACAAAGTGTTGCACAGCATCTGTATCATGATTGCGAAAGGCGATTAAACGTTTTTTAATTTGTTGGGCTAAAGCTTCGGTCTTAATATGGGTGAAAATGGTATAGGTCCAATTCAATGAAGTGGATAGTTCTATGGTATAGGTTCCATTTTCTGGGATGATGTCCAATGGCAAATCACTTCTAATCAGTTGTAGTAATTGTTGCCAAGCATTGAAGGTGATGACATCACTGGTAAATAAGGGCGTATGTTCTTTATCCAAAATCTTCACTTGGAAATGAAGAAAGGACAAGATTTTTAGATTGTCGATGAAGACGAAACCAAGGGTTTGTCTAATCAACTGATGTAGAGTATGCCAATAGGGATGGAGCAACTCCTTAGCCTTCTTAGCCGAGATTGGATGGACAATACTGTCTTCATTTTGGAAAATCAGCAGTAGCCTTTCTTGCTGGAATACACCAATACTGCCATTAGAAAGTTGCGGTAATTGATGTGAGGTGGGTTTCCCAAATAACAACTTCTTTTCATGGTCATTATAGGCAATAATCAATAAGGTTTCGGCGGGTTTATGATCGAACGATTCCTTGATAAAGTCGATGACACCAGCGAAGTACTGGTTCAAATTCAGCTTATTACCGCAGCTTAATTCGTAGCCAGACACAAAGGTATGGGGGCCTAGGTGATGAAAATAGGCGCGTCCTCGATTGGCACTGTACAGGCTATAGGTCTTCAAGGTTTCACTGATATGTTGCACAGCAGCGGTTTCGCCTTTGCCATAACCTGGGTTATTTTGGTGTAAATAGTCAGAGGAGTAGCACTCACCAAACCTCGCCAATAGATGCTGTAAGACCCTAGACTTACGATCCAGGTTAACCTGCTGAGATTCCCCGGCACTGATCAGTCGCTGACGATAGGTGTTGAGGTGGTCTCGTTTGTAGGCTTTCCAGTCTTCAGCCTCGGTCCTGTCATTATATATCTTGGCTGACCCTTTAACATCCGCTAATAGTTCCTGAATACCGGGAACCTCATATAGATCCTGAAAGAAGTAAGTTTTACCAGCAAGTTGGTACACATTCCGACCACTTTCAAAGGAGAACAAGGAACCGATTTTGCTCAGCTGAGCCAGGTAATCAGCCATGATTTGCTCCATGAGGACCAAATAAGCTTTTAATTGTTTGATTTTAGCAGCTTCGAGGGACGACTTGAGTTTCGTGTATGAAGTCTTTGCTAATTTATAGATAGCAGGAAACTGATATTGTATAGAATAATAGGCTCGAACATCTCGATAGGAGCCATTGGGAAGGTATTTATCTAAATCTGTATTGGCGGTGCGTTTAGGCAAAAGCTTTTTCAGCTCATAATCTACTTTGGTTTCGGATAGATGCGTTAGTACCTTGCCATGTTGTACAAATTCGATCCTTGATGAGAAGCTTTCCAGGTCCACATATGGCGCCACATCAAATGGTATTGGTAGGAGGTAATTGCCCTCCAGATGGATTGTCTCGTTGTGAATGCTGAAGTCTTTTACAGCTTCTATACCATCTTGCATACTAATGAATACGCCCAGGTCCGCCTGTTTAATCTCCGTTCGCTTAGTGGGAAAATCTTCTTCCTTAATAAATCCATTTCGAAGAAATGGTCCATCAAATATTTCTTCCTGTTTCCAGCCGGATTCAATTAGAGAAGCATAGCTGTAGAAAGTTGGATAGGGGGAAAAGTATTGATTCACCTGAAATATCAGATTGGCAATGACCTTTTCTGCTGAAGTATGAGCAGACAAATGGATTTCTCCCTGCACTACAACCTGAAAGGGGCGCAGAATTACTGGACGCAGAAATTGTTGGCCAACATTGGACTTTTGATTCAAGATACTCTGAATCTTAATGATCAAATTCTTTCGGTATTCAGTGGAGTAGTAGGAGGTAAGATAGTTGGGGGCAATTTCTACGTAGGGCGTAAGTGTGTTCAATAGAGACTCTTGCCCTAAATTATTGAAATAGATTTGTTTAACTACAGACTCTTCATCCACCACTATCTTTTTGAAGTCTATTTGGGTGACGGGATTAGTGGGAAGAATTTGCCAGGGTTTTTCAAAGGCATTTTTATAATGAATATTTCCTTGTGCGTCTGTTAGGAGATCTTCGATCGGAAGACCAGCCTTGTAACTGAGTTCAGTCAAGGCATAACACAAGGATTGAAGGATGGTAATTCCGGGATCTGCTTGATTGTAGTTTGTCCACAACGCACCACTATACTGACTAATCAGTTCAAGTCCCTGCTCCAACAAGACTTCATAGTCTCCCGAAACGGGCAGTACTTGATCTTTTTGAATCACCGGTAATGTGGTTGTTGCTTGCATATGGCTACTAGCTTAATTTGGGCTTGTGGTCTTTATTTTTGTAATCGTGCTCTTTTGCGGATTGCCGGCATCTTCTTTCACATCGTATGAATTGATCACATTGTCGAGACTCGGAACCAGTAGATCCCCAGGTTTTAGCAGTTCCTCAAATGCAGGTGCTGGGCATGCATCTTCATTGGTAAAAGAGGGCTTGCCATCGAGCTGATAGCAGAAGTAACTCAGCTCCTTTACGGTAGGCCTTGATTGTATGAATGCATGGAGATTCGCTGCCGTCCACTGGCTAGGTTGCTGCCCATAAAATGGACTCTCTACAATCCAAGGGCTTAAGTAGTTGATGACATCTTCATTCAATTGTTTACTTAGAGTGCCGTTCTGATCCGTCGATTGGAAGGTCACGTCGATTTTTATTCTTATGGTTCGGAAATTGGGATTTACCAGTTCTAGTTTTGTTTTATTGGGGAGTAGAGAGTTTAGCTGATTCCAGATGCGACGCAGTTCTTCTGGACTAACCAGGGGGCGGAAACGATTTTCACTCTGCTGTCTGGTAAAGGGCACGATGGTTACCTTCAGTACATCGGATTGACTTTTATCCAGGTAACCCATGGGGACGGCGGTGGCCTTGTACAAGTTGCCAAATTGTTGGAGCACTAAGTCTTCCACGTCGCTTGGCGTTATTGCACGTTGCTTATTCTTTAGCCGATAGGCTGTTCGCTGATACAATTCAGTATCCGATTCTGCATTCCTTCCTCCGGAAGAGGCAATCGGTTGTGATACCTTCTTTATGGCGGCAATCGGTTTTAGACTAGACTTAATAGTGCCGATGGGAATAGTAGCTATCTGACTGTCTACTTGTACCTGGCGACGTACTTGGACAGCCTGAGTAGCGACGAAGTTGGTCATAATCTTCCTACCTTCTAAATTAGTGAGGCGGAGCCAATAATAGCCAGTAGGCATGATAGTGGAAGTATCGGTCATATCATCTGGGATGATAAAACTGACAATCCCGCTTTGCTCAAAACCGTAAGTACTATCACTCGTGGTTAGTAGGTTATTCCAACCCTGATCAGTCAGGTATTCATATTTGATGGACTTAGTGACCTTTGCACTGATCAATTTTAGTTGGCTGGTAATAGAGAACAACAGACTCAAGTTGTCACCTGCCTGCACATCTACTAATCCCAAAAATGTGTGTGGCCCCTTGGGATAAGTCGGAAAGAAGGGCAGGGGTTCTTTTGCGACTGCAATAGACTGAATGCCCTGCGGATTGAGCTGAAATAGTTTGAAGAAAGGTGTTTTGTCACTATGAGCTGTCCAGTTACTTTCTGCCTTATAGTCTACCTTTAGCTGCTTAAGCTTTGGTAAGAAAGGTTTGTTTGGTAAAGGTTTTAAGGCCGTGTAGGCAGGGCAGATCATAACGATTACCTCCTCAAATAGCGTTTTAATATGTGTTAGTTTGCGTTTGACCTGCTTATCGATCAGCTGGTTGAACTCCTGCAGTTCAGCATCAATATTCTCATGAAAAGACACGACCTCCTGGTGCAAGTTCTCAATAGGAGTTTGTACCAGTTTCTTGAGGAAATTTGCGTACTGCTCCTGCAACTCCTCAATCTTTTTCGTCAATTTAGGAAGCTTGGATACGGGAGGGGAACTAGCCCCAGCGGGCAAGGCAGGTGGGGGCTGTTTTCTACTTACCAGATTCTTGAGGAATTTCTCGAAATTGCTAATTGATGCTCTAGAGAAAAGATTTTGGAACATCCTTTCTATTTCATGGATGAAGTGCCAAGCTGTAAATTCAAACTTCATTTTCTCCAAATACAACTTGGTAGTTTTAGTAATCTTCTTTTTCAGTGCCCTCTTCAGCATTGCCTGAAGCTTTGGGATCGTTTTTCCAAAGAATAGGGTAAGTTCTTTTTCTGCCTTTTGAATGGCTTCCTCAAGTGTCTTTTCAACAGATTGTAGATCTTCTGTCAAGGATTTTTCTTCCCGCGCAAGCAAGGCTTTTACAGTCGTAATCGTTTGGCTAGCATTCCCCCCTTCTTTTCTGATCAACTGACAGATCTCTTCATCCATTGCTTGTAGCTGATATTTCAATGCAAAAACACTCCAGCTAATGGCATCCACCTGACTGAGCGCGGAATCGACTTCCTTGAGACTATTGGCAATGGGTTCGATCGCCCCTTCAAGTTGGCATTGGGTAGCATTAGATACAATAGCCTGACTATTTTCGAGCGTAATCGTGGAAAGGACCTTTGGGTAGATAGCATTGCCAAAGGCTTGTTCTGGGTCTACAAAGGTCAGTTTAAAGAAAGCATGGCTAGTCTTTGCCGAAAAGTTGGTGATTGGTGCAAGATCCGGATCAGCTTGTAGAATCTTGGCCAAGGGAAAATTGATCTTTCTTGGATTGACAATGGGGACAATAGAATCTAAACCCGGGATAGTTACCGACTTAGCCTCAGGGCTGGTGAATAAAGGGAATCTAAGTTGCTTAGCTCCCGTTTCGAGCACCTTCCATTCACCATCTGTATCTAAAGTTGAAAAATCTGCCTTGAAATTTTCATTGTTATAGTCGCCAGGGTAATCCTTATAGTAGCTCGCTAGATCAAAAGGAATAGGCTCCCAGATTAAGTTAAGATCTAACGCCTGCAAGGGCTTAACAAAGAATTCTTGCCCACCTATGTAAAGGGTTGATTGAGGCGTAGGTGCCATGCCAAAAGGCGGGAAGGGAACGGTTGGGGATATTTTACCCTTATCTCCTTGGAGCACGATCTGTTGGAGTCCTTCAACTTGGGTGCTGATAGTCAGCGTGTTCATCTGAAGTTCGGAGAGCCACTTGACGTATTTTTCCTCGACTCCTTTAGCCAAAGTGATCTTGCATATGGGCCAAGTGGTATCATAACCCTTACCGTGTAGCTTTGTATTGTAAGCAATAATACTTGGTGCACTTTGTTCTAAATCCAAGGTAAAAGCCAATGTATTAGCTTTCTGATTCAACTGTAGGGTAGTGGGGGAAAATTTGGACCAACCCTTGGTCGTAGTAAGGGCAAATTGCAAGAGCGTTTGTAGGGGCTTTTCTTCAGGCTGGCACTTGTCCGCGTCAACTGTGGATCTAGTGCCGACGGTGGCTCGGGAGACGGTACTACTTGTTGATCCACCAATGCTAAAGCTGATATGCCGTTCTCCTCCGTTCAAGATCAGGTCAGGACAAGAAATGGCCAATCCCATTTCAGTGGAGGAAGAGGAGCTACTGCTGCCTGGTGCCTGGCTAGCCAAGGTGCGTGAAGCGGCAGCATTGGGTGAAATGCCAGGCTTGGACTTCCTCGTACCGAACAAGGGCCAACTAGCAGCCTGTAATTGTGAGAACTGCGTAACGTCTTCGATCTCTACCTGCTCGACGAATGTTTTGCCTTCCTTTTGATAGGTGATTAAATTCTGGCATTGATACTTTTTGATGGTAGCAGCAGTGACATCCAATTCCTTTTCAGTGAGAAAAACAATGGGATTCGACTGACTGGTCGTGCCAGCTACGAATGCTGTTCCAGCAGGCAACAGATAAGCCTCCTGGCCTTTAGCCAACTGAAAATTAAGGAAACAAGTATCTGCCAAGGGAGGGAGTGCGGAAAATCCGAGAATATCCTTGTAGTAGAAATCCAGGTGACTCTTTGTTAAACCATTAATGTCTGCTTGCTGATATTTAAGGAGGTTGAGGAAAGTAAGTAAGAGTCCAATATGTGGAGAGATATTTTGTTGCTGTATGGCTTGCTGGAAGTAGATTCCTGCATGCTTGATCACTTTTTGCTGTAGTTGGAATAGCTTCTGCCCACTGTCCATCGCAGCTTGGATTAATCGCAAAAAGAGCTTTTCTTTTCTGGCATTAAGCTTGGCCAGGCTCTCCCTTTTTTTGCTGGGAACCTTCAAAGGGGGGAGCTCGGGGAAGGGGTCAAAAAACCAGATCAGATCCAAATCTTCTAGCTTTGACAAGGCTTCATTCTTGATTTTCAGGCGCTCACAAAGCGTGAAATAGATCAGATAATATTCCCTCAAGGCCTGTTTGCCTTCATCCTCTATAAAATCATGCAGAAAATCTCTGAAAACATGATTGGTCAGCGTCTGATTAGAAAGCTGATACCAACGGTTGATGCGAAGGATGATGTGGAATCCTATCGAAAAATACTGTTGACTGAGGAGCCTGCGCATGGGCCAATTTCTGCTAGCTTGTATCCCATTTCGATAATCTTCATACTTAGCATACGCCTGCGTTTGATCAGTCTTCATAATGTAGGCTGTCAACATGACGATATCAGAAAGTAACAGTTGTTGCCATGTTCCTTGTGGTTGGTTGTCGAGGTCAAAATAGGTTAGTGCCTTAGAGAATTTGACCGTAAAGGCTAGGAGATCAGCAGTATCTCTTTCATCAATAGCAAAGAAAGATGGATCTAAGGCCGGAAGCTGGCGAGCCATCTGGGTTTTGCCGGTGAAGAGAGATGATATGTTGATCGCTTTATTCATAAATCTAGATTCGTCCCTTCCGTTAGATGGAATGGATAAACATAGTTTGCTCTATCATTCGTTTGGTTTATCAAATAGTTGATTTGTACTCGGACTAAGCCGTCTTGACTATCCGACAGGTCAACTTGAATACCGAGTAGCTTGATCCTCCTTTCGTACAATAGGATGGCCCGCTTTACGGTATCTTTTATATTTCCTACCAGATTAGAATCGATCTTATCAAAGGCGAGCTTTTTAAGTTTAGTCCCAAAACCAAACTCCATAATTCGTTCGCCAATGGTCGTGTCAAACAGGACCTTTAAGTTCTCTTTAATGTTTGCATCTCCACTGCTTAGCACCACAGTTGTATCAAGATCTTTGATGAAAGCAGGGGGGAAAGCCCAGCCCTGTCCTAGAAAAGAGGGATGATCCATAACTTAGCCTCCAATCATGACCGTTGGTTCACCCGTGAGGATCGTACCACCGTGCGCGGTTTCATCACCCATTCTAGCAGCTGGTGCTCCTTCGATAATGACGGTGGCAGAGCCCATGACAATATCGTCTGGCGGGCC
The DNA here is from genome assembly GCA_965263225.1 of Saprospiraceae bacterium. Lineage (GTDB taxonomy): Bacteria > Bacteroidota > Bacteroidia > Chitinophagales > Saprospiraceae > DT-111. The sequence continues at coordinate 203,568 of CBDHHG010000055.1, read as the reverse complement.
AACACAGATGAGCATATCTCCTACTCTGGCAGCTGGTAGGCCACCTATCAGTACGGTTAAAGCACCTGGCCCTACAATGGGACCACCAACGTGGGGGATAGGAACAACGGCAGGTGTTTCCATTGGACATTCATGAAAGTCAGTTAGTCTAGCAGCTGGTGGCATACAATTCTATTTAGATTTTGACATAGAAATAACAGGCATAGGCCGATACCTATACAATAATATCAGGGCAGTCCGCTACTCTTCGATTAGGAATTGATCAATACCATCGTTCCTGTAATGGAGAGTTCTCCCGAGGAACTCATCGAAGCCGCAGCATCTGCACTTAAACTCAATTCAGTATCTGCAGTACAGCTAATCGTCATAGCGGATAATGACATAGAGCCTCCGGAAGCCGTTGCCGTGATACCGGATGGCCCGTCCATACTGATGGATTCCGAGGCGCTGATTTGAATACTTGATGCACTCTTTATTTCGATACCGCTCGGTGATAACTTGATGGAATTTTCATTTTGATCAGAAATTGTAATTCCCTGATCCTCGTCACTGAAGATCATTTGGTTCTCACCAGGGGTGGTAATCGTAATGACTTTCTTTTCCTCGTCGAAGGTGATTTTCATTTTAGATTTTGTGACGAGGGCTTTCATCGTATTGTTTTCATCTGGCGTTTCGGGAGGTGTTCTGGAACTACTATACATCGACCCAAGAATAACCGGATAACGGGGATCATCATTGAAAAAGCCAACCACCACTTCATCTCCAACTTCCGGGTAGAAGAAAGCTCCCGATTCCTCTGTTGCATAGAAAGTGGCTAAGCGGGCCCATACCCCTTCATCCCCTGACTGAATCAGCGGCAGCGTTACCAGCACGCGAAATTCACTATCCGGGTCCTCGTAGATCTGTTTCACTTTTCCTACTTGCAAACCTTGGATGCCTGGCAGCAGACCAGCAGCAACCGGAGCTTCTGTACGGACCTTAGCGGTGAACCAATCTACCGATAAGCCAATCATGGCGGTTGTCACCCAATTACCGCTACTGATCTCATGAGTAATGCCAGAGACAAAGGCCGTTCCACTGAAACGTTTGCCCACTCCTTTTAACTCTATACGCTTTCCCGGCAAGATGCTTGCATTGCCTTGAAATTTTACCATACCCTTAATCTTGGCGTATTTGGACTTGATGCTTTGAGCTTTGGCCCAAGTGGTTAGCATATCCGATTCTAGGAATCCCGCACTTTGTAGGGTAAAGTCATCCAAACCAATCACCTCTGCCAGCGTATCGCCACTTATGTTGCCCAGATCCAGATTAGACAAAGAAGCCTCCCCTGTAGTAATGGCTTGACTCTTGTAGTCCCAAGCATTAGATTTTACCGTCTTCAACTGACTTTCAGCATTCAAGACAGCTTGAAACTCATAGATGTCATATCCGTAAGTCACGGTTAGTACCGCATCAGTTTCTTCATCCGGATCCTTGATCGATACCTTCCCGTCATTAGCTGTTACGGTCATGCCATTGATTTCAGCACGGGAAAGCAAGAAGTCCCAATCCGTAGCGTAGTATTGAATTACTTCCTTCAGTTGATTAGAAGTAGAACTAACATCCGCTGAAAGCCCATTGTCTCCGATCAACTTGGACATGATCTCGCTATCGGTGGTTTCGGTATAATAGGCATTTTTACGGCCAATCGTCATTTTGACAGACTTGTCTTTGCAAGTGACCAGTAAGACCGGACCCGACTGCCGCTTGATCTGTATAGACTGTTCCAGGACGATCCCGGTAAAGACCGTCTGGGTATTATTTTCATAACCCGCTGAAACTTCAATTTCAGATCCCGGAGTAAAGGTGTCAGAATCACTGACGGGAAAGTCCTCTGTGGCCGGGCTACCATCCACCAATTCTAGTTCACAGTAGGGCACCTTGTTGACCGTATTCCGGATGTAGACCGAAAGTACCTGATAAGTGTCCTTGATGGGACTACCATTAGATTTAACCGTTAAACTGACGAGGTCAGCATTGGCTACCTGTGGCGAGTTGGCCATAGATCTAGGTTAAGGGTGGAAACTGGATCTTAGAACCCGGTTTCAGGTTTCTGAAATTATCTAGTTCGTTGAAAGCGGCAACCTTTAGATAGTGCCCATTTTCTCCGTATACCTTGTAAGCTAAAGCCGGGAGCGTATCGCCTACAACAACTGTAATTAAGTGTGTCATATCTGGCGAGTTTCTCTTGGCTTCCATCTCTATGACAACGGGATCTTGGTATTCCTTAAAGGAAACCTTGGCTTCTGCTCGTAGTGGCGTACCGTCAGGCTTGAACAGTTTATAGGTAATGGCCAATGAGGTAAGCCGACACGGGAAATTCATGGCTTCTCCCCAACTCAATTTCAAGTAGTTAGGGCTATGAATATCACCATTGTAAGTGTAGACCACATTCTTAAAGTTCTGAATCTCAGTCAATAAATCTGTGCGATTGTAATTGACAATCCCGGTTCCGTCAAAAATGAGATCAAATGACAGCTCTTGGGGCGTAGAGATTTCATACCTTAAAGTAGTATTTGGAGTACCCGGCGCTTGTTCAACATTGTACTTTACCGCATAATTCTGCGTGTAGGTTTCAGGGTTGAGCATAACGGTATAAGATCCAATCTGATCATTCAGTGAATTATCCTTGTAGGAAGTTATCTTTAGATACTTTAAGTCCATGGTTTATCGTTCCTTTTCCTTTTCTAGTAGGTGCATCAGTTGATTAATGCAGAGATTAACCAATTCTTTAAGGTCTACATTAGCAGGAGTGGAACCCTTGTGTTCCTCTTGTTGTTTCTCCTGGCTAGTGATTTGCGTTCTGATGATCAATTCCCGAATTTCCAGCGGCATGGATCAATTCTTTTTGAAGTAGTTGTAGGCAAATTCAAGTGTTTCAACCACGTAGGTACTGTCCATGGATTTAAATTCTGAAATACTCCACTTCACGGGATAAGCATTAATGAAATCCCAACTCATCAATTTACTGGAGTTCTCATCCAAAAGGGACAGTGTGATTGTCTTGGTTTTGATCGCAGTGGACAAACCACTTTTCAGTACTAGATTGACCCAACTTGCCAAGGAAGAGTTCTTGGGTACTAGGCCACGCTTCAAGATCAAATTATTGAACTTGCCTACCGTTGGTAAACGATATTTGAACCTATTTTCTCCTCCGCATCCGACCTCTTCTATGCCCATTTCCATATCCAAACCAGAGGCTTCCTGAAAACCAAAGTCGATCTTGCTATTGATTCCAGTGAAACTTAGATTGAAATGGAAGCCTACCGGTGGATAGAAGGATTCGTTCGCAGTTGTACCTGGCATCTGTTAGGATCCTCCTGGATTAGCAATGGTCAGACCTTCATGAGCAATTTCTATGCTGTCGATTGCTACCTCGTTGGCATCTGACTTTAAATCCGTGGCTGTGATCTTCGTGGGCCAGGCATTCTTCAAGGTCCACTTGACCGCTACCTGATTTTTCTCATCCAGCAGTTTGATTACCACAGTTTGCCGTTTGATCGTGTTCATGTTGATTTGATCATACCACTTCCAGAAGAGATTATCGGCTGTAAAGATGCCTCTCTTCATCGTGACGTTCCCGTATTTGGCAATACCTGGCATTTTAACTGTAGAGTATACAGGACTATTAGAATCTCGATACTCGATCACCTGTGTTTCGGTATCCATACCTGATACCTCTTGGAAGGCGATATTCTGTTGAACATCTCCCCAATCCACAGAAAACTTAAACTTTGGCAAGGGCCATGGGGCTCCCTGCTGACTTCCATCATTAGGCATGATTATTATTTTTTAGTTATAAGCTAAATGTTCTTAATATCATCAAAAGAGCAAGGGATGACTAGGATTTAGCCAATTCTTGCTCAACTGTAACTACTATAAATTCAGCGGGATGTGTTACAGCTAGCAACATGGATACCCTTAAATAGCCGTCCAAAATATCTTGAGCGGTCATGGTGGTACCTAAACCCACCTGTACAGAAAAGGCATCGGTTGCTTTGGTTCCTTGCAAGGCCCCTTCCTGCCAGACATTCGTTAGGAAGTTCTCTAGCATACTCTTGATGGTAGCCCAAGTACTGGCATTGTTATCTGCAAAGACATAGGCCCGGAGCGCCAACTTTGCCGATTGCTCAATCATGGTTATGGTTCTACGAACACTGATGTACCGCCAGTCCTGACTATTGCCGTCCAAGGTTCTTGCGCCCCAAACTAGCACACCTTGTCCAGTGAAGTAGCGGATAGCATTGATTGATTTTCCACTAACCGCATCTACATTCAAGTTGGCTTGTTCTTCGTTGTCGATTTTTAATGTCAAATCGGATACCCCAATTGGCGTCACATTGGCAGGGGCCTTCCATACACCTTGGGTCGCATCTACTAGTGTATATACACCAGCCATCACTCCGCTTGGAGGCATAATATTGATCTTCTCTTGTACGATGCCCAGGATATGCTTATACAGTTTACTGGCCGTACCAAGGGCGGCGTTGTTCTGTTGAACGGAAAGATTGTTTCCACCACTAATGGAATTGATGATGCTTTCAGCACTGCTATTGGGAGCTGTAGGAGGATTTAGGATATCTCCAAGTGCAGAAACATCTCCACCATTGATGTTTTCATAAGTAACCTGATCAATGGATACCGCAGTAGTATTTAAAAAAGGATAATAGGCAACCCCGTACTTCAGAGAATTATTGCCCGTATTATCACGGAAAGTCTGGATATCATCTGTCCAAAGGATTGGATCTGGCTCCCGCCCACCAATTACATCAAAGATGGCAACAGCGGTTTCCATTTCCCCGCATTGCAATAAGGTCTCCTCCATCAAGGTACCATTATCTGCTACACTTAAGAGGGTTGCTTCTGGGTACACATACATGGTTACTTCAGGCACCTTCTTCAAAGCTGCCAGACCACTAAGAAGATCACTGGATTTTACATTTGGGTTACTCAATACATCTCCAGCATTGATCGGCGAACCACTAGCTGGGCCATAGGAGCCTACTGATACAATGTAAGCCTGACTTCCGCCATTCTGGAAGAAAAGTCGCACACTATTGTATAAATAGTAAATAGTATTTGGATCTGGTTCAATCGTGTAGATGTCACCATTAAATTTATAGTATTCTCCTTTGACTGGAGCCTTCTTTTGCTTGGTCACATAGAAGGAAGGAGAGTACTGTGGAGGAGTGGTCTGGGTGGTGGGGTCTGCCGGATAGGCAAAAAAGGCCATAAACTCCGCCATGGAATTGATGGCTACAGGCTTAAATAGATAGGATTTGCCTTCGTATTCGGCTTGGGGAGTATATCCGATAAAGGCGGGTACAGCGGTAGCTACCTGTACCACCGAATTCGGGAAGGCATTGACCTCATTGATATAGACACCCGGCGTTTGATAAACTTGACTCATATTTTTTTGTATTTGAGTTTATACATATATATACATAGCTGAAATTAAATCTTCTCCTTTCTCATTTCCGCTGGTCAGGCTGCTAGGTGATGGATTGGGAAGGTGCGCTAGTAAAACCGTAGGCGATGCGGAAGACCCTTCCTTTTGTTCTGCTAAACCTAGCTGCACGGTACCCGATTCATTGATGGCCAATAAGTTTTTTCCGGAGTCAAAAAGTATGGCCTCTTGGCCATTGGCTAAAGTCACCTGCTCTGGGCCGGAAAATAAACTGGCATTCTCTCCTTGCAAAGCCAGCGTTCCATTTAACGTCAATTGTTGTGCAAGGATATAGTATTGCCAACGTGTGGTTCGTGCTTGAAATGATATTTGATACTGAGTGGCTGTAGATCCTAGTTTGCTTAGTGTCAGCTCGACTTCCATGATAGCCGAATGCTTAGCGGATTGGATGAACTTTCCAGGGAGGTTAACTACGGATCCGCTGATTTCGCCAGGTCTAATATTGGAAAAGGATATAACGCCTAGCTGATCAACTGGATACTGAGTGAATTGAATAAAAGATTGTATAGATGTGCCCTCAAAGACTAGTTTGAAGGCAGGGTTTTCAGCAGCAAAAGTGACGACATCAAAGTTGGTTGGCTTCAACAGCCCCCAACGATTTTGACTTAATTGTCGCCAGATCAATTGATTTTGCTGCAACCACCTATTGGTCGATAGATCAGGTTGCAACTGTAGGTCTCGGCAGATGTTGTTCTGGTAGTAAGTATGAAATACTTCGATACTACACAACAGCTCAAATTGGGTCATATCTTAGTTTTCCCAGATTAAAGTTTTTCGGAGACCTGTTAACTTTTACTGATTTTCGCTTAATCTTATCTCCCCTTTTTACATGACATTATGCTGAGGGGTTTACGCTTGGCGCTACCGTATTAATCACCGGAACTATCGAATCGATATCTCCACTTTGAAAGGAGAGCATCCGAGTCTTGAACAGAACAGAGGGGAGATATTTGGCCCCTAAAGCTGTCCAAAGGCTATGCATTTCGTGATAAGATAATTTTATTATTTCCAGTGATAATTTTTCAATTGCAGGGTCCAGACCAGGAGCGTTCTGGTGCGTAAAGACCTGTTTACTTTGAAAAAAGTAGATACTTTCCGATAAGAACTTTAATGCCTCATCATAATTCGAGAACAGAGCCAAGAGTAAAATGTCTAAATTAAAATTGTATGGGAGATTCTGAGTGATGTTTCCTTTGTCGCTGTATTGCTGAGTGAGTGCATATGGATGATTGGTCTCGTGTTCAAGATTGACGAGAGACACGATTATCTTATTTTGGTTTTTTTCTGGAACTGTACCTGCTTCATCTAAGACCGTACCGAGTAGGGCACAGGTGTCACTGAGCTGGAAACGCACCATCAGGTAGCGATTCAATTCTTGCACGATATAGTTTAGGGCCTGATATATCACTTAAATGCTTGGGTTTTGGCGAATTTTTTATTCGATTTTATGCTATATACCGAGTTTCGAAAAACGTTACCCTCAAAAAACTAAGTTTTTTTATTTTTTTCTATTCTTCCAGAAATGGCTTTAACAAAAAGGCAGCTGGTAGATGATTTCTACTTGCTAAACTATCATTCAAACGGATTCAAATACTAAAAATATTAAATTTTCCTAACAGCTAGCTTGCAGGTCGATTTTTAATTGAACCACTATACAATTCCTCAATGGTTCCATTAAATAAGTCGTAATCAAATTTGATCCCATCGATTTCTTTTTTCCCAAATTGCCAAAAAGCGTAGCCTACCTGATCCCAAGTAGCAGGAAGCCGAATCGGTTCATCCGGATAGGCGATCCACAGAGGGTATGTTGCCAGCTGATCATCCACAAGCCAATGTTTGGCAAAATCTAAGTCGGAATAAACTACCGGCGTCTTCCCAAAGGCTGACTCTACGGTTTGTAACCATTGCTTAATATCGCTTAGCAACTGCTCATGTGAAATACTAGAGTTGATACTCTGGCCTTCCACGTCCAAGGCCGGTGGAAGATCCCCGGCTTTAGTGTGAGGCTGGACGGTTTTAATGAAGTGTTCAGCTTGCTGTTGAGCGGGATCTGCGCTGTAATAAAAGTGATAAGCTCCCATGATGAATTGATTTTCCCTGGCACAAGTCCAATTTTCTAAAAAGGCGGGATCTGTGAAATACCTTCCCCCCGTTGCTTTGATGAAGGTAAAAGTATACTGCTGTGCTGCTTTATGCCAGTCTAACTTTTTCTGCCATTGGGAGGCGTCTAGGCCTTGGACTTTTTCTTGCATAGATTAGTAAGAATTGTGGTGAATCATTCAGCTAGGTCATCCGGTTTACATAGACAGTACGATCTTAAGGAAAACGCTTATGCCGCTGATGTCCTGTTTAGGAGCCTATCGCCCTTACTTGTCATCATAGCATAAAGGTGCTATAGGTTTATTTTTCATCATTTGGAATATCCCTAGTGAATTGAGTGTTGCACTAGCTAACCAGCAACCTCAATTGTTACTGGCCTATTATTCTGGTACCAGCAACTGTACATACATACCTATTTTTGGAAATTGTTACCCTGTCGGGTACAGGTATTTTCGTCCCATATCCCTTTTCCTGAGTGAAGGCTATTTTTTCTTATTCCTTATTTTTTAAGTAATTCTCCATTACTTTACGATTGTACTCCAAATGGTGCAGCTGTAATTCATGTGCCTGCGAGGCATACGGATCAATTCCTTTTAACACTTCCATTCGGAGATCAAACAGCCTTTGTTTGTCAGTCTTATCCGCTTCACGAGCCATTTTGATCTTGACGATCTCTTCTTGTGTATTCTGTTTGGGATTGAAAATGCCATTGATTTCGCTGCATTGATGACACATACCTTGCTTATTAATTAGGGCACAACGACCTTCAAAGATGTCAATCATCTTGCTGCGACCTGTATGTAGGTGATATTTTACCAATGCTTCCGTTGTCTCCAGGATAAGGGCGATTTCTTTTATCTTGAAATCGTATACTTCCTTTAGTAAAAGGCACAGGTGTTGTTCAATGGGGAGTGATTTGGCGATGCAGGTAAAGCAAAAGGCGATGTGCTCTTTAATCTCAAACTTAGCGTATTGGGAGGTAGCGATAACTTCCATTGTCTTTTTGAAAGCTGCGGGGTCATTGCGTGCAGCTTCTCGACAAATATCGGTCACGTTTTCCGGCCAACGCTTTTTCTTACGGAGATTATCAATGGTGAGGTTGGAGCCGATGGCGAAGATCCAGGTCTTGAGACTAGATTCTCCGCGGAAAGTGTGTAGTTTTTCGACCGCTCGGATCCAGGTATCTTGTAGCAAATCTTCTGTATCCTGTTGACTGGCGGTCATTCGCAAGATGTAGGACTTGAGTTGAGGTCTAATGTTTTCGAATTCAGTGTATAGGGCTTTTTGATCCATGATCAAGAGTTGGGTGATGAAAGAGGACTACTACTAGTAATCAGATCGAGCAAGTAAATTAGGATATTTTTGGGCAAATCTTGTCGGATGCTTAAGCCAGCCAATAATTTTGGGTTGGTTCTCTGACAATTATGGACATAGTTACTAATTTAATGCCTTTAAGGTTGGACAAAATTGCTATTAGATTCACAATAACCTATACGCCCCACTGTTAGTTTTTCCAGAATCAGCAGCGCTGATTCCTCTCCGGTTCATCCTAAATCTTACGTTTTAAATCTACAATCAAATGAAAAGCCTTTACTATTCCTTTTTCTTTATTTTATCCTTAGGGTTTGGTCCTGATCTTTCAGCCCAGGAAACTCGCTATTTTCAGTTTCGTGCCTTTTGCGGTGGTGACGATTGGCGGGATACTTCTTTTGTGGCAGCCGCTACAAATGCAGATCTAATCAATATGGTACTTGCTGAAATGGAACGGCCCTTCGAAGAACGTAAATTCATTATTGGAGATATTGCCGAAGGTGATGGCGGCTTTAATACAAATGCCGACTTTCGTTTCAACTGGCATTTTGTGCCAGATCAATGGCAATTGGCTGAGGTAGCGGTTGAGGTTTGTGATGGGTGCCCATTCACCAATGTGCACCAAGATCCAGACCTTTGGCAGAACAATGTAGGATTCTTTTGCCCTTGGACCAGCAAACCAGCTCGGGAGATAACACTGACAGACTTAGAGAAACTGAAAAAGAGGCAAGCGGCCTCCATTACGGTCTATCCAAATCCAAGTCGGGATCAAATATTTATTCAGCATCAGTTACAAGAACCTGTACAACTCGAACTATTGAATATGGCTAATTCGCGGCTCCACTTTTATCCAAGGTGGGAAGAGGGAAGAGTCAATTTGAGCGGTTATCCGGCTGGCATCTATACCCTGCTGCTTCGTTCAGCGGGAGAACTTCATACAAGGCGCCTTGTTATACAGCCCTGATGGTGTGGTCAAGTGGCAAGGGTACCTTGGATTTTGTGTTTTAATTTTGTGTTTTGATTTTTGGTCAAAATATAATATCTTTAAATAGTGGGTGTTTGAAATTTATGGGGAGTTATAGATTTGGCTTTACCGTTTTCATGTTACGATAACTCGCCTTTCATACTGATTTGCTCGATAAGACGAGTCAAGACATGGTCCAGGGAATATTCACCACCTATACCGCCAGCCTTTTTCCCTGACTTGAATGTCTGCCATTAAGACCAAAAGACGAGCATGCAGTACGTGCGTAAATTATGGCAGCTACAAGGCCGACAACTGGCTGCATAAAAAGCTGCACAGGCTCCCGCCCGGGAGCCTGTTTTTTTTGCAGCGACTAATGTTTCAGACTACAAGCGTCTACCTCAATTTGGTAAGGGCTTGTAGCGGTTAATTGAAGATTACCAGTTTTTCTGAAGCCAGAATCCTTCCACGATGTCTAATCACCACATAGTACATGCCTGACGATAGTTTTTCCAGTACGGGCTGCACGATTTCCCCAGCTCCTTCCTCCAATCTAAACTGTCCTGCAGGTCTACCATAAGCATTGAGTAAACTGATGTCCAATGGTAATCCTTGATAATCTGCTGGAATGGCAATGGAAAATTGACCGCTACTAGGATTGGGAAAAAGCTTAAAGCTTCCCGCCCGCAAATCCTGTACCTCGGATTGGGCTATTCGTGGTTTCTGTTCAGCCAAGAAGGAAGAGTTGCTGCCAGCCTCCTTGATTTCTAAAGCATCAACTGCTATATCTCCTCTGTGTCCATTTCCAGAAGTAGCCACAACGCGAAGACGAAGTTGAGTAGAGGAATAAGGAGCCAGATCTATCGAAGCACTAAGCCAGTTATTGCCCTGATTACCCTTCTTTGACCAGATACTTTCCGACCAAGTAGTACCTCCATCCGTACTAACTTGTACTTCCAACTGTCCAACGTGATCGCCATACATGTGATACAAGAAGTTAAACTCGGGTTGAATCAAACTGCTGATATCTAGACACTTTTTGGCGGTAAAGGCAGAAATCTTATACGGGTTGCCATTGTTACCGGAGGTTTCGATATAACGATAATAACTACCTTCTCCTGCTGAGGTCGGACCTGTGTTGTTGGTAGGGGTTGATCCAATTCTTCGGCGCCAATTTCGATCATCATCACGGTTTTGTCTGAATATCCCAAATCCATTGGTTTCAAACCCGAAGAAATAGGGCCAATTGCTGTAGGTTCCGTTACAGTTGACGGGATCACTGATGTAAGTGCTAGCAATGGTTGAACAACCGGAGGCATCACTAATGGTTACGGCGTAGTTGCCTGGGCCAATGCCACTCAGGTCTTCGCTCGTAGCGTTATTTGACCAGTTGTACGAGTAAGGAGCAGTCCCTCCACTTACACTCAGGTCAATTTGTCCATCTGCAGAACCTGCTTGGCTAGTCGTAGAAGCAGAAATATTAGCCACTAAAGGTGATGTAGCATCAATGGTAAATGCTTCTACCACATTACAATTTTGATTATCAGTGACTGTTACCTCATAAGTTCCTGCGGCTAAGTTCTGTAGATTGTTAACGGCAGTTGCTCCTGTCGACCAATTTACTGTCAATCCACTGGCCATACCACTCATTACCAGAGTAGCGCTACCATCACCTTGACCAGCACAACTTTCTGCAGTAGTAACCACATTCACGCCAAAGCAAAGATCTTCTACCCGAACGGCATCAATGGCAACATCACCTATATCGCCAGTGTTGCCTACAATCACGCCCAATCTCACTCGAATCCGGGGATACCCACTGAAGTAGGAGAGGTCTACATTGGCCGTCTGCCAGGCATTTCCTTGATCTCCACTAATGTCGAAGATGAAGGCACTACTTCCTGGGGCACCCCACAGAGATCCCCCATCTGTACTGATCTGCATGATCAATTGTCCCACATCTTGTCCATTCATATGATACTTGAAACTCATTTGGGGCTGCCCCAGATTGCTAAAGTCATAGCAGGGGCTTTCGATCACAGTGACAGCGCCAGGGTTGCCAGTGGCCTCTGCATATACGTAGTAGTTACCATCCGCTGCCAGGTTTGGACCGGTATTAGGGGTGGGAGTAGGGGCATTTACGCGTAGCATGTCAAAATGAGATTGCTCATTGAATCTCCAATCCCCCCAGTCATTTTCAAAACTCTCTTCGTGTGGATATTGGTTTATTGGTGTACTGCAAGGTGCGGGAGTGCTACAGTTAAGATAAGACCTGTCGGTACTGGCACTGTAATACATTCTAGCTTGTTGCATTGGGCTAAAATGATCGCGGCAGGTACCGGATGCATAAGACATGAAGTTCGTAGTATTAGGCTGGTAGTACTGCTGGTTGGCATCTTGGAAGGTGCCCACATAGGTACAACCGCTCATGGCTCCAGAGCGATTCAAGCGAGGATCCGCTGGCGTATCACAGATTTCATCTCCTGTGGTAGCACAGTTGGATCCATCTACTAACTCTGCCGTCATTGTGGCATTATTGGGTCCATGCGTAGGATAAAGTGATAGATATTGACCAATTAGATGAAGAATTACGGATACTTGGTTATAACCAAAGCAACCGCGGCTAAATACAATGCGTTCGCCATCGCCAGGATACTTTGAATATCCACAGTAGTACGGACCTGCCACCCCTTGACTCAGGTTGTTGACGAAATACATATTCAGTTTTCCGCTGACATCGTGTACATCTAGTTGACTGTCTTGGTTTAGGTAAAGATTGTACAGATTGTCATCTACAATGACATTGGGATCTCCACATAGATATAACTGGATATTGGCCTCAATTAATTCTGTATTAAGCTGGTTCATGTAAAAACCGAGCGTGTAACTATCCATGGCCTGGAAATTCTGAGTATTGGCCATGATGTGGACTTGTACGGGAATCCAGATAATTGGGCTATTGCTTTTTTGGAGATGAGCATTATTGCGTTGCTCTCGCGTTTCAGTGAGGTATTTCTGTACCTCTTTACTAATTACAGTTCCTGAGATGTTTTGTCCATACAGAGGAATAGCGCTGACGCCCAAAAAAAGGAGTAGGGCGGTCATAAGGATGTTCTTTTTCATCATACATATAGATTTTGATAGGATTATAAAGTCAGTTTTGGTAGACTATAACTCAGGGCAGATGGACTGTATTGGGGGGGAAGTTGCGGCGAAGTTAATGGCCTGAGGAATGCTATGTTCACCAGATGAACAAGTGCCTAGGAGCGCTTGATAAGTGGAATGAATGAAACTATAAGTGTGAGAAGGCTGTGCTAGGTAGGCTAATTCAAAAGCTCAAGTAGGAAGATCAGTCAATCAACGAAAACTTCAATTGACTCAATGACTATTTCTTATCATCCTGCTTGGCTCTACCTTTACCTCGATCGGAGATGCGGAACAGTTGGAGGCTGGAACCAGGGGAATTCGTGTGGCTGGGAATTATCGCAAGCAATCCTTCGCTGGATATCTTAACCTCATTCCAGTAAATGAAGATTATCAATATCTAGTGATGATAGCGAATACAGATTTGGCGGATGAAGAAAGACAGCGTAGAATCTGTCTACATGTACAAGATACCTTGCAAGAAGCGACTTGCAACATCAGTGTTCATGACTGATCAGACGGTAATCCTTCGTTACGGAAAGATGTTCAAAATGATAATAATAATCTTCCGTTTTTTCGCAACTAACCACTTGGCCAGAAGCGGCCAATTGGGCATATTCAACTCGAATCCTGAAGTCATACCAGTAGGAAGAGCTTAGCCGACTTTCATCTGTGTGTAGAAGAAATCCTTTTTTATTCAGTTGTTGGAGGGATAGCTCTTCCCGCTTATTATTATTCTCATCAATCACTATGAAGTTGAACTGCTGTGGTGGGAGATTGAGATCTTCAAATAGGGGGGCTAGATTAATCTTTACTCTAATCTGCTGCGGACTGGTTTCTTGAATCTCTACTAGCTTCTTATCTTGTTGCTTGAGTAGGGATAATCGTTCCTTGAGCACATAGGGATCGATGACCGAAGGGGGATTAAAAATGGTTTCCATATCTGCTGAAGGTACCGTGTTCTTATAATGCCGCATAGCCACCTCGTTGTACTTCTTGACAAAGGCTATGATCTTTTTCTGTTCCTCTTTTTCATGTAGCAAATCTGGAATACGGTAAAAAGTGATCTGGTGCTTTTCCAGCTGGCAAATGGAGTATCCGTTAAATTGAAATTGTGGCTGGGCAGTACTTTCATAGAGGATATACTCTTGATTCTTGAGGTCTCGTTGGCTATAAAACTCACCCAAGCAGATAAATTCATCTAAGCTCAACTTAGGTAGCTGCAAATCTCCCTTCACTAATTTGTCATCCAGACCAACTCTTGCACCCAGGTTGGCACAATGCCAACTGGCAAACTGGGCATGTGATTGCCATACAAGGACTTGTAAGGCCAGCAGACAGAATGACTTTTGTAAATTCATGTTATCAAAGGTCCTAAAAATTCATGGCCCAGGCAATTTTTAGCTCGCAAAGCTCTTCACTATGCTGCGGTGTGATTTGGTTTTCTTAATTTGGGCGCTATATCAAAACGAAATCAAAACAACATGAAAAAACAGCTTCCTGGTCTTTCCTTACTTCACGGCCTAATGACAATTGCCCTACTTGCCTTGTTAATCTTTCCTAGCTGTACTTCCACGCAAAATATATTCAATGGCCAGGATCTTACTGGCTGGAAAATCCACGGAACAGAAAAATGGTATGTGGACAATGGAGATCTAGTCTGCGAGAGTGGGCCTGACAAGGGCTATGGTTATTTGGCCACCACCAAGTCCTATAAGAATATGGATCTTCAGTTGGAATTCAAGCAGGAAGCCAATGGGAATAGTGGCGTTTTCTTTCGATCTTCTATTGAGGGGACAAAGATTAGCGGATGGCAAGCAGAGGTAGCTCCTCCGGGCAATAACTCGGGCGGGGTCTATGAATCCTATGGGAGAGGTTGGTTAATTAAACCCGATCCGGCCCTGGACAAAGCCTTGAAGATGGGGGAGTGGAACAAAATGCGAATCAAAGTGGTGAATGATGAAGTTACTACCTGGATCAATGGCCAGCAAATGATTTATTTGAAGGATGAAAAAATCGGAAAAGCAAGTGGTCAAGTAGCTTTACAGATACATGATGGAGGCGGCATTAAAGTAAGATGGAGAAACCTTAAGATCAAAGAATTACCATAGCTCCGCTCATTTCCGAATCATATCCTAAAGGACATTTCTCCAGAATCGACTGTCTTGACTGAATCGGAAGGCAGCATTCTGGAGGAATTAAACCATAATGCAGGTGGCAGTGAAGACTGATTTTTTGGTCTCTAGCCGTAATTTTAGTGTTAAACTTATGGGCATGAATAGGCTGTTGGGGGGCTAAAAGGCCCGATTGGTCCATAAATTTCACTTAAACTTTAGGTAGCGATTAACTTTTTTTTTAACTTTATGCCAGCAAAAAAACTCTTCTAAACGTTTATAGTAGGCGTGATAGCGCAGTTTTGAAAAAAACTCACCAATAAATTTTTACGACTTTACAATTGGCAATCCAATTTGACCATGGATAACCTTATTGTCAATTGACCGCTAATAAAACGATACATAAACTTTTACATGTTCACCTCTGCTTTGAGCTGGTGTGTGTGCCATTTTTTTGTTTTAACAAGAAAAATGGAAATGCAGCACGTAGCTAAGGGCTTGGATATGCGCAACATCCAGTCTGATCGGCCTCAAGCTTGAGCATGGAAACATCACCTAGTGATGTAGGGGTAAATAATGCCGCGTTCTTAGGTATTGCTGTATCGTGTCCATCTGCTTACCTGATTTTTTATATCCCCTCCTATCGGATTAGTATTGAAATAAGGATTCGTCGAATAAGCTTCCAAGAGACTTTGGAAGGACAGCTTTTTAGTGCTTTAAACAGATGAAAAGGGCTACCTCAAATGAGTGGGCCCAGGGTGACCAAATTATTTCTTTACTTAAATCTAGTTTTATGAAAAGAGTCTCAATTCTTGGGATTTTGATGTTAGCGATGGTGAGTTGGAGCTATGCCCAACGTACGATCAATGGAGACCGTCTCCGATGCCACCGGAGAGCCCTTGATTGGAGCCAGCGTGCTGGTAAAAGGAACGACCTCTGGTACAATTACAGACATTGATGGTACCTACCAACTCGCCGTACCTGAGGGTGCAAAGGTGTTAATCTTCAGCTACACGGGGTTTTCGCCACAGGAAATTACTATTGGAATATCCAGTGTTATTGACGTTTCCTTACAAGAAGGTCTGGCTTTGAATGAAGTCATCGTAACTGCACAGGGTATTCAGAAAGAAAAAAGAGCCCTCGGCTACTCAGTCGGAACAGTAGATGGAGATGATATCGCTCAAAAGTCTGAATCCGATGTATCGCGTCTTCTAAAGGGACGTGTAGCAGGAGTCAACGTAACCTCTACCAGTGGGGTAAGTGGTAGCGGTACCAATGTAATTATTCGCGGTTATTCTTCTTTGACCGGCAGTAACCAGCCACTATTTGTGGTAGATGGTGTCCCATTCAATACGAACACAAACAAGGATAATCTAACCAACGATTTCTTGGAAGGGGGCCAGGCGACCTCCAGTCGTTTCCTAGATCTTGACCCTAACAACATAGCAAGTATTAGCGTGTTAAAGGGTTTAAGTGCCACTGTGACTTATGGCGAACAAGGTCGAAATGGTGTGGTTTTGATTACTACCAAAAATGGTCAGGGATCTGCCTCACGAGACAAAACATCCGTAACCTTAAGCCAGTCCTATTTCAGTACAGAAATTGCATCCCTACCCGATTACCAGACCAATTATGGGGGCGGTTTCCATCAGAACTTCGGTTTCTTCTTCAGTAACTGGGGACCAAACTTTAATACTCGGGGAGGCCGCGGCGTAGATGCCAATGGTCAAGTGCAGCATCCGCTGGATCGCCTGACGGATGGAACCCTAAAGGCTCAATTCCCCGAATTTGCTGGGCAACGCTATGATTATCGCAATTACAACAGTACGGAGAATTTCTTCGAAAATGGTTATGTAGCTAATACTTCTTTAAACCTGCAAGGCGGGACGGACAAAGCCAACTTCAGTGGTTCTTTTGGTTATACTGAAGATCAGGGTTTTCTTCCTGGTAATAGTGTAAACAAGATCAATATCGGCGTCGGTGGGCGGATCGAATTGGCGAATAATCTGACACTGAACAGTACAATCAACTTTGTTAAAACCGATTTTGAAACCCCACCAATTAGCTATGGTGATGGTAGTGGTATCTTCGCAGGTGGTGGTCTTTCTGTGTTCTCGGATGTATTCTATGTACCAAGAGGAATAGATCTTATCGGTCTTCCTTTCGAAGCACCAGCGGACAATCGTCCTGTTTATTATCGTAGTGGTAATGATATTCTTAACCCACGTTGGACCGCCAAATACGCAAGAAATTCAAGTCTTGTCAATCGCGTCTTTGGGCAAACTGCTCTAAGCTATAAGCCTGTTCATTGGTTAAACTTGACTTACCGCCTTGGGATTGATACCTATACTGAACGCCAGGAGTACGTCGTCAACCGAATTGGTCTAGCTAGTAATGATTATGCTGCCATCAATAACGGAATGTATCGAACGACGGATATTATTAATACCATATGGGACCACAATGCTTTTGCTTCTGCTAGCTTTGATGAAGTAGCGCCTGGTTTAGACTTGAGCGTTACGGCGGGTTTCAACTTCAGGGAAGACGATTTCGCCAGAGATGGGATCGAATCTACCAACCAGTTGGTGTTTGGCTTTATCGAGCACTCCAATTTTACTAATCAATCATCAGTTAATAGCCTTTCGGGTTTAGATATTCAGAATCGACAACTGGAGCGGCTGGTTGCGGGTTATGCATCGATCACTTTTGATTACAACAATTATTTATACTTGAATCTGTCAGGTAGGAATGACTGGTCCTCAACCGTAGAAAAGGAGAATAATAACCTATTCTATCCCAGCGCAAGCTTATCCTTCATCCCTACGGAGGTATTTGGCTCCAATGATTTGCTAAATTTCTTAAAGCTTCGATTAGGGTTTGGTACTTCAGCTGGTTTTCCTAGTCCTTATAGTACCAGAAGTACGCTCTCCTCTAATGCACGTCAGTTTGTTAGTCGAGCAGGTACGGTTATCACAACGAACAGTAATGCCACCTTCTTTGAAGACAATGGAGCAGCTGCTACGCTAGGAAATCCCAATCTAAAGCCTGAGCTACACACCGAATACGAATTTGGCGTAGAGGCCCAATTATTCAAAAGCCGCCTAGGAATTGATCTTACCTTATACCAGCGTAACACTAAGGATTTGATTACTAATGCTCCCTTGGATCCTTCTACTGGCTTTACTAGGACCACCATTAATATTGGAGAGATTCGTAACCAGGGTATCGAATTAGGTTTGGATATCACACCTGTTCAAACTAGCAACTGGAACTGGAATTTGTACACCAATTTCTATGCTTATAACAGTAAGGTGCTAGAGTTGGGGCAAGGTCTGGATGAAGTAAGTATTGCTGGTTTTTCTAACCAAGGAAATTTTGCCATTGAAGGAGAGGTATACGGCATCATGAAAGGCTCTGCAATTTTGAGAGATGAACAAGGTAGGGCCATCATCGATAATGATGGGTACTACACCATTGACGATGAGGTACAAGTGATTGGTAATCCGCATCCAGATTTCACTACATCCGTGACCAGTACGCTAAACTACAAAGGGTTTTCCCTTTCTGCTCAGCTAGAATATCGCCATGGTGGGGATATTTTTTCTGGTACTGCAGAAGCTTTGTTGGCTAGAGGCTTGTCGCAGGATACTGACTTTGATCGTACCCAAGCTTTTGTCTTGGACGGTGTGATGGCAGATGGAACACCAAACACGACCATGATCACGGCTACCAATCTGTACTTTGACAACTTTGGATTTGGTCCAGATGAAACCAGTGTATTTGACGCCACTACCATTAGACTTCGAGATGTGACCCTTACGTATTCTTTGCCGAAAAGCTTTATTCAGAATACACCTTTTGGGGAAGTCACTTTTGCTTTAAGCGGACAAAACCTATGGTATGATGCCATCAATTTGCCAGAGCATACCAATGTAGATACCGATGCACTAGGATTTGGTGCCGACGGGAATGGTTTGGGTTTTGAATTCTTGAATGGACCTAGTGTTCGCCGATATGGTGCAAGTTTAAGACTGCGATTCTAGATTAGGATACAGACTATGCACCCGTCTAAGCTTCAGGCTTCAGACCTGCGAACTCTATTCCAAAATTTTAAAAACAGCAAAATGAAGAAAATCAGAAATATAGTTTCCTTACTCTTGTGTTTGTTCTTGGTCAACGCTTGTGACCTGGAATTACAACAGGATCCCAATAATCTTTCCCCAGAATCTGCCAATGCTGACTTTTTGTTGAATAGCATTGAGTGGGGATTGAATGAGTATTTTTTTGAAATCACGGACTACACCATGGAGGTGACCCGCCTGGTAGCTATGGAACCTCGCTCTGGAACCTACGAAACGGCCTATCAACCACAGGATTTTGATGACATGTGGGAGCAAGCTTACGTAGGCATTCTAAGCGATGCGAACAACTTGATTCCTTTAGCAGAGGAAAAGAGTCTGTTTATCCACTCGGGGATTGCCCGAACGATTCAAGCCTATACGCTGGTTACGCTGGTTGACTTTTTTGGCGATGTGCCCTTGAGTACGGCATTGAATAGTGAAGATTTTACACCAAAAGTAGACGATGGAGCGTCCGTTTATGCGGCGGCTGAAGCTTTGCTGGATCTGGCTATTGCGGATTTTGGCAAGGAATCCCTTGGCGCTCCTGCCAATGACCTTTTCTACGGAGGCGATGCAGGGAAGTGGATCAATCTAGCTAATTCTCTCAAGCTGAAACTGGCCTTAACCACTCGCCTGCTCAATCCAGCTGAATCCAAATCCAAGATCGACGATATTATTAGTAACAGTAAAGTGATTTCAGATGCTGCTGGCGATTGGGAGTTCCCATTCTCAACCAATACTACTACGGTACCGGATAGCCGACACCCGTATTTTACTGATAACTATGGTGGAGCTGCGGACTATATGGCTAATTATTTCATGGATCTGCTTTTGCGGGATAAAAACAATCCAGATCCTCGAACGAGATACTACTTCTACCGACAAACACTTGATATTTCCTCGGATGTAAACGAATTGCCCTGTATTGTGGAAACTAAGCCTGGTCACTATGGTGCCGATATGGTCTTCTGTAATGCTGGTGATGGATATTGGGGAAGAGACAATGGAGACCAAGATGGTATCCCACCAGATAATCAACTAAGGACCATTTTTGGCCTATACCCAGTAGGAGGGAAATTCGATGGGGATGAAGGAACCCTTGCTACATTTAGTGACGGCCTACAGGGAGCAGGCATGCACCCCTTAATGCAATCGAGTTGGGTGAAATTCATGATGGCGGAGGCTGCTTTAACACTAGGGACTGCGGGTGATCCTGCTATCTTACTGCAAGAGGCAGTAGAAGAGGCTATGGAGAAGGTGGTCAATTTCGGCCCTGGGGTCGTTAGTGCAGATTTAGCGGCTACAGCAGATGATGTTTCAGCCTATGTGGCTGAGGTACTGGATCGCTATAACGCAGCGGTCACAGATGATGAACGCCTAAATGTTATTGTTAAGGAATTCTACATTTCCTTATTTGGAAATGGAGTAGAAGCTTACAATGCCTACCGCAGAACGGGTAAACCTGAGGGAATGCAATTGCATCTGTCCGGTCAACCAGGTTCTTTTGTAAGGAGCTTTGCTTATCCCAATAATAGCATTAATCGAAATGCCAATATAAGTTCGAAAGGTACCGTGGCGGTACCGGTTTTTTGGGATACCAACCCTCCGGGTTTTGTGCAGTAGCAGAAGAAGAGCATGCGCGTTGGTTTTTCACTTTAATTATTGACTAAGGAAATTTAACATGAAGATTATACATTCTTTTTTCACCCTATTAGCCCTATCAGTGGTTTTTGTCTCTTGTGAGAGTGACTTCGTTCCACCGCACGAGGCAGTGCCCAAGGGCGGTTTTGTGAGATTTGATGCAGAGGTAGAAAGCATCAATTTTGTAATGGATCTAACACAGGAATCTAATCCTATTTTTAGTGCACCTATCATTGCACCTTCAAATAATGTGATCGCCTATGATCTCAACTTTAATCTAGTTAGTACTCAAGGTGTAGCTGGCCCCTTCACGATTGCAAACATCACCAGTTTGCCTACTACTTTGACTTTTGATGCAGAGACCGTAGCGAAAGCGGCCGGCGTTGATCTTGCGGACCTGAAGGGACGTCTAGACTTCAATGCCGAAGTTACTCGCGAAGATGGTACCAAATTTACCTTCAATGACTTCACCGGAGACCTCAATAACCCTGGTCAACGTCAAGCCATGCAGTTCAGTGTATCTCTGGTATGTCCATCAGACTTGGCTGGTACATTTGATTATGTTCAAACCAATATGAAAGCAAATGGTGCTAACTGTGGGCAAGCCTCCATCTCCGGTACAGTGACTTGGACAGAGACAGGGGCTGGCCTATATGAAACCGATGATGCCTCTTTTGGACAATTTGCTGATTGTTATGGGGATACACCAGCAGTAGGCTTGAGCATTAATGATTCTTGTGACTTGATCTCTGTAGCAGGTTCTGATCAATATGGAGATGGCTATACTTATAATGTCATTTCTGTTGATGGGCCAACACTCACTATAGAATGGACCAATACCTTCAATGACGGAGGTACAGTGGTTTTAACACGCCAGGATGGAAAGGACTGGCCACAGTTAGGAAGTTAGAAATCACCCGAACCCTTTCTGACGAGAATTAGGCGGGCTCAACTATCGGTGAACCCGTCTTAAAAGAGCGTTTTATTAGCATTTGGTTAGGAAGAAAACCTAACATTCACTGGTGTCTGATCTATGGTCCGACACCAGCTTTTCTCTTTAAATTTAACTCTTATGAAATATAGTCTTACTCTACTTCTTATCGTTCTAATAATCAGTGCTTGTGGAAGTAGCCAATACACCACCAAAGGTGGCCGCAATATTGACTATTCTACGATGTCTACCTTGGCAGATGCTCTCCGTTTGCAAAGCGGCGTACAAGTAGTGGGCTCAGCACACAATACCAAGGTAGCGATTCGAGGTGTCAATACGTCCAAATCTAGTGTGTCTGAGACTTTTACTGCCAGTCCTACCGGTGGAGGCCCTGTACAGCGGCAAACTACGGTCTTAAAAGATGTAGAGCCATTATTTTTGGTAGATGGTACCATCGTAGGCAATTCTTACAATCAAGCTAATCGGGCCGTAAATGTTCAGGATATTGTATCCATCAAAGTCTTGAAAAGCTATTCAGAGACCAATGCCTTTGGAGAACAAGGAAAGAATGGAGTGATTAAGATTACTACGCGACAGGGCGACACGGTACAGGCCAAGTAGTTTGTTTGATGAATTTTGATGAATCTCTTTTGGTATCTATCGTCTCAAGTTAGCGGAATCCCGAATTTTCTTCTTTACTGAAAAGTTCGGGATTTTCTTTATTCCGAACTAAATACTTATCCTTGTGGAAGTAAGCACCAATTGCTATTTAAGTTTTAATTCTTTGCTTAATCCTTCAACACAAACACAAGTATGAGAACCCGATCTGCCTTTCCTGTCATTAGCCTTGTAGTACTATTGATATTTTTGATCCCAACCTTTTCCTTCTCTCAAGCCCATCAGGCAACATTTGTGAATGGAGACCCTTTAACCCGATGCTCCAGAACTGTCCTAAGCGAGGAGAATTTCAAGTAGGAGTGCGGACTCTAGAGTTTGTGCATAAAGGACAAGTAGATATATTGAATGCCAAGGAAGGTAAAGCTCCATTATACGATCGTCCCTTAACCGTTGAAGTTTGGTACCCTGCCATGAAATCTACGGAAGGAGATGGCCTGATTACCTATAATGAAGTTATGGGAATGAAAGGCAATCCGAATCGACCAAACATTCCCTTTACTTTCCTTGGGAGAGCAAGCAGGGATGCTAAACCTGTTGTCGCGGAAGAGGCTTTTCCTTTGGTGGTTGTTTCTCATGGTTATGTAGGGTCGCGATTCCTCATGACTTACTTGACGGAGAATCTGGCCTCTAAAGGCTATGTGGTGGTGGCGATTGATCATACGGAATCGACTTACAGAGATGCCGCCCCTTTTCCCAGTACCCTACTCAATCGATCCAAAGATATTTTGTTTATCATTGATGAAATTGCCAAACTTGGAACCGGTAAAGGAGAGCATTTTCTTTCTGGCTTGGTAGATGCCGATGACACTGCAGTCGTAGGCTATTCCATGGGCGGCTATGGCGCTTTGAATGCTGCTGGTGCTGCCTATAGTGCTGCCGCTATTAATATTTTCAAGGGTATGACTGGTGGAAGCACCGCCCTGGAAAGCCGAGGTATGAACAGTGAAGCATTCAAGCAGTCCTATGACCCAAGGATCAAAGCGGTGGTAGCCTTTGCCCCTTGGGGAATGGTGCAAGGTGCCTGGGACGCTGAGACCCTAAAAGGTTTGAAGGTGCCTACCTTTTTTGTTGCAGGTAGCCAAGATGATATTTCAGGTTATGAAAAAGGAATTAAGGCCATCTATGAAGGTGCAGTCAACGCAGATCGCTACCTATTGACTTATATGAATGCACGCCACAACGTGGCACCCAATCCTCCCCCAGCCGATGTGCTGAAGCCTGGCTTGCATATTGATGAATATTACCGTTATGCTGAGCCTTCTTGGGATGAGCGTCGCATCAATAATATCAACCAGCATTTCCTTACTGCTTTTTTGGGCATCCATTTGAAAAAGATGGAATACCAGAAATATCTGGACATCAATGCGAACTCCAATAAAGAGACCTGGCCAGGTTTTGTTCCTCGCTCCAGTACTGGCATGGAACTACTGCATACCCCGTCTGAAGACAAATAGATACTTCTCCTCTAAAAATGCCAACCAAAAGATACCCTACCCCTGCTTTCCACAAAGGAAGCAGGGGTAACCCCCTCTTGGCTTGCACGAACGATCAGTCCAGCCTGGATGCTTAGCTGTTGTTTTTTGTTCCACTTAAAACTTAGCCTATTTTGCCAATTGAATATTTGACTGCCTTTGAATTCGGTGGCCTTCTGATGTAGATAGGAGTAGGTGGCAATCCATTTGATCTTATCCTTTTTCAAAGGAATGACAAATGATAAGCTGGGGGAGATACCCATGTTGTGCCCCTGCCCATTACTAAAACCATTGACCAGTAGGCTACCATTGACGGTAACAGGTCTTGGGCCAATCTGTTTCATTAGAGATACCTGGCCCATATAGTAGCTGTTCTGTTGATCCCTTTGTACTACCTCATTCTCAATACTGTTAGCATGTTGTGCGCTGAATTGAGCGCTTAAAGAAGATGAACCCGATTCGTCCAAGCGGTAATTGCCGGAAAGACTCAATTGCTGATTGACCAATACTAGTTTAATGGAATCCAAGATTTGTAGTGGATCATTGGAAAACCGCAAGCGATTGGTGGAACTGAAGTTTGAATAATTCGCATTTAAATTCAGTTGCTGTGAGGCCAAGAAAGAAGCATTTACCGTTCCAATCCACCTATTCTGACTATTGGATTCAAAACCTGAGAGATTGTTGCGTTGCACTCCAATTTGTGCTGCCAATTTAAGTTTCTTTCGAAAAGCAGATAGGGCACTGCTAATTGTTATGTTCTCCAGGTCGTCGTTAAAAAAAAGTGTACCTAAGGAACGATAACCCGGATCGATCTTTTCATGACGTACTTCCAGGTGCCCGAAGTTTGTCTTAACCCCAACACTAGTTTTTAGTGCTTTATAACTCCCTGTGCTATTTCTCATTGATATTAAACCCAAGGCTGACCAAGGCGTTTGCTCTGATGACCGCTGTGGACTGAAGGTGTTCCGGGTCAAGAAACTCCAAGCATAGTCAATGCTCAGATAGATGATTGGGCTAATCTGCTTTCGCCCTGCTAATCCAATTACCAGATTTTCCATTGGTTTGAGTAAAGTGGAGTCCCGATCTCCAGTTTTGGTTTGATCTTTCACCTTTAAGAGGGATAGCAAAAGCTTTTCCTTGCCCAAATCAATTCCCCCCTGTACACCCCATGCCCGCCTTTTAAACGTGCGTTCCACGTCCTGTCGCTGTGCTAAGGTGTTGACATCAGTTCTTTGCAATGTTCCCTGGAAAACCTTAAGGCGCCAAGAACCAGGACTTAATTCAGTGCCAAGACCGGAGAAACTTTGACCGGCAAAAGTATATGGGGAAAAGTTCACGTTGCTATTTCCCAAATGTAATTTCACCCATTTGTAGGATGGGCTAATGCCTACAAAATGGTAAGCAGGGAGTTGATAGTTGAACACCGTACTTTTAGAAGACATAAGCATATTAACAGGCACATTCACACCATAGAAGTCGAAGTTCAATTGACCATTTAGTCGCCAGGCTAAGGGGTCAAGTCTTCGAATATCAGAATTGCTATAGCTGGTCAGTAAGGCTACATTTAGTCTTCCACTTAGTTTTAGAACTGGGCCTTCAAGTTTCTCCTTGATCTGTTGATACGCAGCTTCTATGTCCTGAGATTGGAGCAGAACCGGAACAAGTAGTAGGAGCAGTAAGGGTGTTTGTTTTAGAATGGACATGCTACGGTTTTATCACTGGATGATGAAATTGAGGGTTCGATGCTCAAATTGGGTTTGCAGTACCGCGATGTAGTTACCTGCCACAGCTGTAGAGAGCAGGAAATTTTCCCGGTAACTTGCCCATCCACTCAGATCCCGAGCCTCGATCAGAAGCCCAACATCATTGTAAATTCGCATTTGTCCAGCCTGGACGTCTGAGAACTCCGCGAGCAATTCAAAGTTGCCGTCATTTGGATTAGGGAAGAGACTAAAGTCCAGAATTGCGCCGGTATGGATTGGATTGCTATTAGTTGGAAGGCTGTCTGGATCAGTGTAGATAGTAATAAACTTCTCTACTTGTTGGATACAATCTCCTAGCTGTGCTTCCATCTTGACTCCATAGTTGCCAGGGGCAGTGAATTGCAGTTCGGTTTGATTTAGGTAGGTGGAGATTTCCCGGATATTACTATGATCTGTAATCCAATTAACACGGGAGGGGATGGGCCAAGAAACTTCTACCGCATATATAGAGGTATTGATCAATCCAGCATTTGGAAGCAGAAAGTTGGCCTGGAAGTAATCTGTTCCTTCCACTACAAGGAAGGAATCAGTGATTTCACATCCTTCTAAAGAAATGGCCGTCAATACATACTGTCCGCCTGCCTCAATTTGGATTTCGTTACCTTCGGCAGAAAATCCGTTAGTGCTGGTCCATCTATAGTTGAATTCTTCCCTTGGTACAGTTAGTTCTAGTACCTCTCCCTTACAGAGATAGAAGGTATCTTGCAGGAGACTATCGTACACTATAGAGGGGCCATGGTCAGCGATATGGATTGAAAGGGAATCCTGACAGCCTCTGCTATCGGTAATAGTAAGAGCGTAGTCTCCCGCTGATAATTGATCGATCTCTGGAAGGTTGCTACCATTCGACCATTGATACTCGTAGGGGGAGCTCCCTTGCGTCACGTAAGCACTGATAACTCCACTACTATCGGGATGGCAATAGTCGTAGCCTGTTGTTAAAATCTCTATCTGTACAGAATCACTAGCTTGTATTTGGGTATTCTGTACGAAGTATGCACAGCTTGAATCCAGTGAACTAACGTAAAGTGGATAGAGCCCAGCATTTAGGTTGAAGAAACTGGCTTCTTTTTGCCAAGTTTGGCCAGCGTCAATACTATATAAGTATAATTGACTGGTATCCATCATCTGGAAGGTAATCTGCCCATTCACCCCCTGACAGGCCATGCCGGGATCTACCAAAATGGTATCGATTTGAGGAACAGAGATCGAGTGGACAGGAATCTCCTCCAGTCTGATGCAATTGGTCTGCACATCTCTGATCAATAGTTGATAAATCCCATTACCTAGGCCAGCGAACTGCCCTTGGTTTTGCCAGTTCAAGCCGTTATCCAAACTATACAGTAGGGTAGGGGAACTGTTTACTATTTGTATACTTCCATTCTCAGCTTGACAACTCGTAGGCATCACTACTTGCCATTCTGCTGGGGATGGACTGGGAATAAAGTCAAGATCTACTATAACAATGCTATCACAGCCCAAAGTTCCTTGGTGATGAAAAGTGTAACTCCCCGCTTCCGTAAGGAAGTTACTGCCGTATTGAAAATTTTCACCTTCACACAAAAGAATTGAAAATCCAGTTGTATCTATCTGATTAACTGATAATTGTAGGTTAATAATAGAATCACAACCGTGGACAGAATGTAGTATATTTTGATAAAGGCCAGCTTCTGAATAAATCAATCCTCCTAGTTCATAATACTCGCCATCGCAAATCGTAGCGGTGAGATTGGTGGTCACTGGCTGGTCGGTGATGATGGATAGGAAGATCAGGCTATCACAGGTGTTTTCCCCTTGAATAGTGATCTGATAGGAACCTGCTTCGTTGAATACAGAATCTCCTACTTGAATGGATTCTCCAAGGCATAAGCTTCGTTCCCAGTAGATTTCTGTAGTAGTATTCATTGAAGTGTCTGTGAGCACAATGACTTCTGGATAGGCAGTAGGGCAGGACCCATTTGCATACCGGATAGCGACTTGGTATTCACCATTGGAAAGTGAGGTAAATAAGCTGTCTTGTCGCCAGCTTTCTCCAGCATCAATACTATACTCCAATAGACCTTCGGCTAAAGACGAAATTTCAATAGAGCCATTACCTGCACATCCAGATGGAGAATTGTATTGTATTCCAGCAATGGTAGGTGGTGTGATGGCTGGTACTTCTACCAGGACTGGGTATTCATACTGACATTCATGCAATACATCCTTTATTCTTACCAAGTAATTACCTGAAGGTAATCCTTCAAAGATAGGATGGTCTTGGTAAGTCTGTCCTCGATCGATACTAAATTGATAACTTCCTTCCCAAGGAGGTTCAATGCGAATGCTTCCATCATTATCCTGGCAGCCTGTTACCCCTTGTATTTCGACCTGCAAGCTATCGTTTGTACTAATAAAACCCAGATTAATTGGGAGAAGATGAACTAACTCGCATGTGAGATCCATCAATCTAATCCGCACTTCATATTGGCCACCAGGTAAGCTATCGAACAATGGATGTGACTGCCAACTTAGCCCCCCATCAATACTGTATGCCTCAATATCTGAAGAACTATTTGTGTAATTAATCACTATACTTCCATCCTGTGCACCGCAGTGAGAAGGAAGTTGTTCTTGGATCATAAGGTTCACAAAATTGGGAGGATCAGGAATGACTATTGGAGGATGATAAATACTGAGGCAGCCCAGATGCTTATTTCTAACTTGTACCTTGTATGAACCACTGCTCAATCCGTGAAAAAAGCTAGTGTCCTGCCAACTTTCACCATCGTTTATGCTGAATTCATAGGAAGATTCATCCTCCAAAATAGTAACCTGTAAGGTAGCGTCTATCTCGCCACAGCGGGTTGGTATGGAAGCATTTACCTGCCAAATAGTTGCTGCGTTCTGTGCTGAAAGTCTAACTGGAATCTCATAGTAAGTTTGACAGCTGCTGTCTTGACTGCTAACGGCCACAAAGTAAGTACCTGGCACCAGCCCTGAAAACTGATTATTGGGCTGCCAATTTTGTCCACCATCTATGCTGTAATACAGATTTGAATCTGAGGGATTGATGAAAATGCCTCCATCTTCAGTCGCGCAATTGCTTGGCAAAATGATACCCACATTTTCAATTTCTAGATCGCTACCTCCCGTAATAGTGAAATTTCCAATTGCTCCTGTACATCCACTAATTGTGTCTTGAGCAAGAAGGCTGTAGTCCCCAATGGATAATTGACTGAATAGGGGAGAAGCCTGCCATTGCTCGCCATTATTCAAGCTAAATAGGAGATTGCTTTGATCCGTAATTATTTTCACAGAACCATTTGATAATTGGCATTGGGTACTATTTTGCACCTCCAATTCGGCAAGGGCTAAAGCAGCATTACTACTATCATGAATTGTAATAGTTTCTGGCCAAGTGGTTTGGCAAGTTGTTCCAACTAATCTAGCTGCAATATTGTACAGTCCAGCAGACAAATTTTGGGAGTGGTACTCAGGTGTCCAACTCTCCCCGTTGTCAATAGAGTATTCCAGTTCCCCAATGGTATTGGTAAGGATCATGATACTGGCTTGGCTCGAATCACAATTTGAAGGTTGCTGAACAATTACCTCAGTGATGGCCACCGACTCAGCCGCTTCAATATTAACCAGCTCATTTGCATCAACTTGGCAGGTGTCGTCAAGATATCTGATGCTCACGAGATAGGACCCTGCTGTGAGTCTCGTGAATACAGAGTCTAGACTCCAACTCTCGCCTCCATCGATGGAATATTGCAGCTCCTGATTGCTGAAACTCACAATTGAAATTTGCCCATCATTAACCTCACAATCAGTAGGCTGATCGATTAGAATTTGTTCAATTTCAGGAAAGACCGGAGGAGTTATCTGCATGACTTCGGGAGCATGAACTTGGCAACTGCTATTGATATACCGGATACTTACGGGATATGCTCCTGCCTCAAGATTTGTGAAAACGGATGAGTTATGCCAGCTATCTCCTCCATCAATAGAATACTGTAGATCTTCCTCCTCTTGATCCGTTAGAATCCTCAGTGAAGCATTTGGGGAGGCACACTCACTAGTTTGTTCGATTTGAACATCGGTGATAGCTGGAGCGATTGGGCTAGTTATCTGAACAGTTTCAATCCGTTCCAATTGACAGCTCCCATCGATGTAGCGTACACTTAGGTGGTATTCTCCTGCACCTAGGTCCTTAAAGGTAGAATTCAGTTGCCAGTTTAAACCGTCATCCAAAGAGTACTCCATATCTCCTTCGCCAGTAGCTGCAATCGTTATTTCTCCATCTTGAAGCTCACAATCTGAAATGGACTGGGTGCTAATACTGATGACTTCTGGGGCACTTGGTGGGATGATTTGAATGGATTGATCTGAAAAGATGATACATTCATTAGCTGCGTTTTGAAGGGCAACTTGGTATTGCCCCGGAGGCAAATTTTCGAATAAGGACTGGGGACTCCAACTAACTCCTCCATCGATAGAGTATTGGAGAGTGCCTGTTCCTGTAGCTCTAATCTGAATCGTAGCGTCTTCATATCCACAGCCCGAGGGTTGAGCTACTAAGATATCCTGTAATTCGGGGGCAATAGGGGCTGAAATATGGATCGCCTCCAAAGCATCAACCTGACAGCTGCCATTGGATAGCCGAATGCTTATCTGGTATGATCCAGGTACCAGATTATCGTAATAGGATTGATCAGACCATGAATTCCCTCCATCGATAGAAAATTCTAGTCCGGTAGTAGGGAATGTGGCGATTTGAATACTCCCAGAGTGATGAATACAGGAATTGGAAGCCTCAGCAAATATGTCCAGGATTCTTGGAGCCTCTGGTGCGGTGATCCTTACAGCCTGAGGGAGGTTTACCTGACAAGTTCCATTGGCGTATTTAATGGCGATGCTGTATAGTCCGGGTGTTAATCGTTCAAATAGTGGAGAGCTTTTCCATGAGCTGCCACCGTCCACAGAATACAATACTTCTTGCCCAAAACCCTCGGCTTCAATTTCTAGTTTTCCGTCTGTCTCGCCACAGTCTGTAGGATTATCCAGAAAAACTTGAAGAATCTCTGGTGGACTAAGCGGAGCTATGGTAATTGTTTCCGCATACTTGACTGGACAAGTACCGTTATCATTACTTACAACTACCTGATAGACTCCCGGGGACAAATTGCGGAAAGTAGCATCAGTGTGCCAAATTATACCATTGTCAATCGAATAATGAATTGGATCTGAGCCAGCTAAGGCATTGATTCGTATTTCGGCATCAAAAACCTCACAGTCGGAGATTTGCTGTGTCTCTACGGCAAGTATACTCGGAGCGGAGGGAGCCTCTAATTGAATTTGATTTCCATATTCAACGATACAAGCTCCATCCCCATTACTGACCATAATGCGATAGTTCCCAGGTGGAAGCTTGTCAAATGTGGGAGAGGTTTGCCAAGATTGCCCGCCATCAATTGAAAAACGCTTATTGTTTGTTGCTCCTGCCAATACAACTGAAATTGTACCGTCGTTGTCCTCGCAATTTGAAGGATGCAGGTGATTAACTGCCAGGATGCTTGCTGGTATAGGTTCAACTAAAATAGTGAATTCTGGAGCCAAGCTTTCACAAGTTCCATTCGCATTGCGAATAGCCACCTGGTAGGTGTTAGCAGTCAAATTATTGAAGGTGGGGCTAGATTGCAAGGTGCTTCCACCATTGATCGAATAATTCAGACCCGCTCCAGTACTAGCTGCTGCTTGTATATGGATTTGTCCATTTGCTGCCCCGCAATCAGTAGGTTGTTCTGTGTGAATAGCCTGAAGGATCGGAGCACTTGGCTCAGCCATAGTAATTGGAGTATCGGCAAAAGTGGGACAACTTTGATCTTTATTTCTTACCCCTACGAGGTAGTTTCCAGCAGCAAGGTTTGAAAATTGATTACTAGCAAACCAAGATTGACCATTGTCAATACTATACTCAAAGTTTCCGATGCCGCCTTGGGCACTTATCTGAAGCATCCCATCTTGTAACCCACAATCACTTACATTGTCATGAGAAATCGATGTGATTTCCGGAGCCACGGGATAGTCCAATCGATATATTTCATCATGAATCACCTCACATTGCCCCGTGCTTTTGCGTACCCCTACTTGATAGTTGCCCGGGCCAAGATTTGTGAATATTGGGCTGGCCTGCCAGCTACTCCCTCCATCAGTGCTGAATTGGAATCCAGAAACTGTTTGATCTATGAAGACTTCGATTCTGCCATTATTCAGTTCACAGTCTGTCGGTTGCTCAGCTTTTACCTCAGTTATCTGGGCTGGCTCGGGCTCATCAAGTGTCACCAAGCCCTGATAATCTACCTGACAAGTTCCATTGCCGTTACGGATACTTGGTGTATAACTTCCCGCTGATAGATCAATAAAAGTTCCATTGCTCTGCCAATTTTGCCCACCATTTATACTGTATTGATAACTTCCAATTCCTTCTGTAGCACTGATGATGATTTGCCCATTTTCCAGGCCACAGTCACTTGGGCTTATTTGTGTTAAATCATTGAAAGCAGGAGAACTTGGAGCATTTAGTTGCACCTCACCATAGATTTGCTCGCAAGTCTGATTTTGATTTTGGACTCTAATTGTGTATACACCTGGAGCCAGATTTATGAATTGATTATTGTTGGACCAGGAAGCCCCATTGTCAATCGAATAGTTCGTTGGTCCTAAACCATTAACAGTTACGACTTCGATATAGCCATCAGAAGTACCACAGCCAGCCGGACTTTGATCAATTATATCTATGATCTCTGGTGCAGCAGGATAGGCTATCTCGATGAAATCACTTGAAAAGACTGGACAAGTGCCATTTGCATTTGCGATTCCAATTTGATAGATCCCTGGACTAAGATTACCAAAGGTATTTGAACTTTGCCAAGTGCTGCCGCCATCAATTGAAAAAGAAAAACTGCCGATTCCATCATTGCCACTAATCGATACGACTGCATCATCCACATCACAATCAGAAGGTTGGTCATAGTTAAAATTAACGATGACTGGCTCAGGTGGATATTCCAGTTCTATGGTCTGGTTGTCAAGAATGGAGCAAGTGCCATTGGAATTCCGGACGGTTATTTCATAATTACCCGGCTGTAGATTGTTGAAATTTCCATTGTTTTTCCAGGAGTTGCCGCCGTCGATGGAAAATTGGAAGTTGCCGGTTCCGTTGGCGGCTTGGATACTGATGGAGCCATCATTGGTGTTGCAGTCAGAGGGCTGTTGGAAGTCAATGTCTACGATGTTAGGTTCGGGTGGATATTCCAGTTCTATGCTTTGGTTGTTAAGAATGAAGCAAGTGCCGTTGGAATTCTGGACTGCGATTTCATAGTCCCCGGGTTGCAGGTTATTGAAGTTTCCATTGCTTTTCCAGGAGCTACCGCCGTCGATAGAGTATTGGAAGTTGCCGGTTCCGTTGGCGGCTTGGATACTGATGGAGCCATCATTGGTGTTGCAGTCAGAGGGCTGTTGGAAGTCAATGTCTACGATGTTAGGTTCGGGTGGATATTCCAGTTCTATGGTTTGGTTGTCAAGAATGAAGCAAGTGCCATTGGAATTCTGGACTGCGATTTCATAGTCCCCGGGTTGCAGGTTATTGAAGTTTCCATTGTTTTTCCAGGAGTTGCCACCATCGATAGAGTATTGGAAGTTGCCAGTTCCGTTGGCGGCTTGGATACTGATGGAGCCATCATTGATGTTGCAGTCAGAGGGTTGTTGGAAGTCAATGTCTACGATGGTAGGTTCGGGCGGATATTCCAGTTCTATGGTTTGGTTGTCAAGAATGAAGCAAGTGCCATTGGAATTCTGGACGGCTATTTCATAGTCTCCGGGTTGCAGGTTATTGAAGTTTCCATTGTTTTTCCAGGAGTTGCCACCGTCAATGGAAAATTGGAAGTTGCCAGTACCGTTGGCGGCTTGGATACTGATGGAGCCATCATTGGTGTTGCAGTCAGAGGGCTGTTGGAAGTCAATATCTGCGATGGTAGGTTCGGGCGGATATTCCAGTTCTATGGCTTGGTGATCAAGAATGGAGCAAGTGCCATTGGAATTCCGGACGGTTATTTCATAATTACCCGGCTGTAGATTGTTGAAATTTCCGTTGTTTTTCCAGGAGTTGCCGCCATCGATAGAGTATTGGAAGTTGCCAGTTCCGTTGGCGGCTTGGATGCTGATGGAGCCATCATTGGTGTTGCAGTCAGATGGTTGTTGGAAGTCAATGTCTGCGATGGTAGGTTCGGGCGGATATTCCAGTTCTATGGTTTGGTTATTCAGAATGAAGCAAGTGCCGTTGGAATTCTGGACGGCTATTTCATAGTCTCCGGGTTGCAGGTTATTGAAGTTTCCATTGTTTTTCCAGGAGTTGCCACCGTCGATGGAGTATTGGAAGTTGCCAGTTCCGTTGGCGGCTTGGATGCTGATGGATCCATCATTGGTGTCGCAATTAGAGGGTTGTAGGAAGTCAATGTCTGAGATGGTAGGTTCGGGCGGATATTCCAGTTCTATGGTTTGGTTGTCAAGAATGAAGCAAGTGCCATTGGAATTCTGGACGGCTATTTCATAGTCTCCGGGTTGCAGGTTATTGAAGTTTCCATTGTTTTTCCAGGAGTTGCCACCGTCGATGGAGTATTGGAAGTTGCCAGTTCCGTTGGTGGCTTGGATGCTGATGGAGCCATCATTGGTGTTGCAGTTAGAGGGTTGTTGGAAGTCAATGTCTGCGATGGTAGGTTCCGGGGGATATGATAGTTGTATAGGTCCATTATTATAGACAGGGCAGGTTCCATTGCTATTTCTGATACCTAAATTATAGGCCCCGGGTTCTAAACTGTTTAAGTCGTACTGGGCTTGCCAGGAGCTTCCTCCATCAAAAGTGTATTGATAGCTTCCAAGCCCTCCAGCTGCGGATATCTGTATCGTACCATCATCGAGATTACAGTCAGAGGGTTGATCAATATCTATATCACCAAACGTAGGTTTAGGAGGCTGAGAGATTTGTACACTTCCATCATATTCCTCGTAGCAAGTCCCATCACTGTTTCTGATGGCTAGTTTTCCATAAGTAGTAGCATTTAGGCCCGTAAAAATAGAGGAATTCTGCCAAGAATTTCCATCATTGAGGGAGTACTGAAAGGATCCAATTCCTTCTCCAGCAATCACTTCTATACTCCCATCCGATACACCACAATCAGATGTGGCTTCTGCCATCACCTCTTCAAATATAGGGCGTGGAGGATAGTTCAAGGTGAACGACTCTCCATATGTTTTTTGACAGGTACCATCTGTATTTCTAATCATTGGCTCGTAAATACCTGGAGGTAAATCCCGAAAAGTGCGGCTAGATTGCCAACTGTCACCTCCATCTATCGAATATTCGCTTACTCCATTCCCTTGTGCAAAGAGGGTGATCTTTCCGTCATCGGTATCACAATCAGATGGCTGCTCTATATCTACCTCGGATATTACTTTGTGTGGACGCTCCGAAATAATTACCGCTGTACTTTCATATTCCTCACAGTATCCAGTTGAATTTCGAATTCCTAGCCAGTAGTCACCTGGGGCCAAGCCCGTAAAGGTGCTGCCTGAAGACCAAGTT
Organism: Saprospiraceae bacterium; assembly: GCA_965263225.1. Lineage (GTDB taxonomy): Bacteria > Bacteroidota > Bacteroidia > Chitinophagales > Saprospiraceae > DT-111. The sequence continues at coordinate 168,198 of CBDHHG010000055.1, read as the reverse complement.
TGACCAGCATCAATCGTAAACTGAAAATCACCAGTTCCTCGATCCCCAACGATGTTGATTAACGCATCTGCTAAGCCGCAATCACTTGGGTATTGAATATCAATATCAGTAATTTGGGGTGGAAGAAGTTGGGGGATGTAGACATCATCTGTAATATTACAGGAACCATTCTTATTTCTGATAGCAATATCATAATTGCCGGAAGAAAGATCTGCAAAGAGGGGAGAACTTTGCCAGCTATTTCCTCCATCGATAGAGTAATCGAATTCACCAATCCCATCTGTCGCTGTTATATAAATTGAACCATCGTTGGCTCCACATCCACTGTCTGGCGTATCGATGATTTCCTCAATCGAAGGCCGATCTGGGAAGTCAATGAGAATCGCCTCAGGAAAGAAAACCTCACAGCTTCCATCCGCATTTCTTACTCCGGGAATCAAAGTGGCAGCCCCCAAGCCATTTAAGAATTCTGGACTACTCTGCCAATTAATCCCGTTTCGGGTATACTCCAGTGGTCCTTCTCCACCGGTGGCGTTGATTGATAAGTAGCCATCTGTAATACACCAATCTGTTGGATTGCTATAATCTATTGATACGATTATTGGCTGGTTGGGGTAGTTCAATTCTATAGCTGCCCCGGCAGTGGTAGGGCAAGTTCCATCTCCATTCCTAATGTATGGCTTATAGCTACCAGGGCTTAGACCCGGAAAAATACCTGATCCTTCCTGCCAGGTGTTACCTCCATCAATAGAATAGTGCCAATCTGATGAGGAAGGGTATATTCTGATTTCTCCGTCATTTGCTCCACAATCCGAGGGCTGATCTACTTCAATGGTTGAAACTTCAGGAGAACTAGGCGCCGACAACTCTACCAAAGAAGCATGATGGATTAAACATGTGCCATCAATTTTTCTTACGCGTATTTCGTACAAGCCGGCAGGTAGACCAGTAAAATTATTTTGAGCGGACCAATTTGCCCCTCCATCAATTGTATATTGTAAGCTACTTCCCTGACCATTAGCTTGGATGCTAATTTGTCCATTGCTACTTCCGCAATTACTTGGATTTTGGCTTGATACAGATTCGATTATAGGTGCGGTGGGTGCATCCAAGAATACCGACTGATAGAGTTCACAAGTCCCATCCTGATTTCGGACGCCAACTTCGTACTGTCCGGCAGAGAGTGAATTGAATACAGCGCTATTGCTCCAACTAGCACCGTCATCAATGGTATAACTAAGAGGCCCTTGACCGCTGGAAGCTTGTATTTGAATTTGCCCATTGTTAACTCCACAGTCAGAAATTGGGCTGACCGCAATATGAGAGAGGATAGGGGAGCTCGGCCCCTGGATATTGACGGACCCAATATCTATTTCACAACTTCCGTCCTGGTTTCGAGCGTACAAGTCATAGCTGCCTGCGGACAGATTGTCAAAATTTGGACTGTTCTGCCAAGGAGTGGTTGAAAGTCGATATTCAAAACCTCCTGTACCGCCAAGCAAGGAGATCCTAATTGAGCCATCATTATTACCACAATCAGATTCATCTGCTATTTCTATATCGTCTAATTCGGGAGAGGGCGAAGCTGTCAGAATTGTATTTATGGAGTAGGAATTGCAGAATTGCGTTTGTACTTGGATCGTGTAACTGCCTTCGCTTAGGCCGGTAAACCTAGGATTGCTCTGCCAGTTTTGACCGTTGTTGATACTGTAAACATATAGGCCGGTTAAGGAACTGTTATTACCACTAATATCTGACACCAGGATCTCACCATCATTTTCCCCCTGGCAGCTTAAGGGAACGATCTCTACATTTAGTTCTGGGGTACGGTGGGTAATGACTTCAAGAGACGGCTTGAAAATGAAATCGCACGGAGAACCAATCAACCGAGAACCAGCAGAAATATAGGCTGTGGTGCCCGAAGTATAACAGTAGTCAGCGGGAACCTCAGTAGAGGTGTATATCCAGTTTTCATTGTCGTAGGAAAATCGCCAAAGAAATTCATAGACTCCATGTGCGTTTCCGAGACCAATGGAAAGGCAGTGCTCATCTGAGGGGTAGTCACAAAATATTCCTGCTTGGATCGCGTCAACTTCATCGCTTACATTCGGGTAAACTTGGTACAAGACTTCATTGGAATAACCGTAATCAGTACAAGCTGGCCGGCGTGCTCCTCTACGAAAACTCACCGTATGACTATTTGAAATACCATTGTTATTTAGATACTGAATTACATTACTTTGTCCAAGATTGAGCTCATTGCTCTGACCTTCGGGAATGTCGATGTCGTTCCAGTTACCGTTCTCCCTCTGATATTGCCACTGATACTGGATAGCTCCTCCACTTCCCCCACTCGCAGGAAATGTCTCGTTGATGGGGGCGGGTTGCCAAGCAGCACAGAATTTAACAATAGCATCACTGGATTGGTTATGATAAATCCTTCCTGGATCATTGACGTTATCGCAATTGCTTGGGTTGGCCAATAAAATTTGCATGCAGAACAAGCTGCATAGTAGCAGAGAGAGCGTCTTCATGGTTAAATATTTTGTGCTAGATATTCTCTATATAACGTGTGTTTTTACTTAGTCTGAATGGATTGAATAGGGCTCAAGGGAGATTGCCCACCGTCCTTATGTTTAGCAATAATTTGATAGTTATAGACTTGTTTTTCCTTTGTTTCCTTATCCTGGTATTGATAAGCTTTAAGTGCTCCTGCCGGAAGGCCATATTTCAATGCCTCATCATCAAGCCAGATCGTATGTAGTGTTCGTAGGGGTTCTCCCTCTTTGCCACGATAAATGATGAATTGATAAAGAGCGGGGTTCGAAAGATATGTCCAATCCAATAGGACCCCCGCTTGGTCTGCAACTTGTTTAACCTGAAAATTCTCAACCCCAGATCGCCAACCTTTATCTAATTGACTAGCAGTTATGACTTTGGAGTGGCTTGTCAATCCTAGACTGTCGAAAGCGACCACCCGATAGAGGTAGTCTTGCCTCAGATCAAGCTTTACATCTTTGTATTGGGCTATAGATGCACTGGCAGGCCATTCAAATATTGGTCTCCAATCCTCATCCGAAGTTTTCTTTCGTTGTATTTGATGCTGCTGAATATCTTGACTAGTACTTGAAATCCAGGATAAAAGAATGCCCTCCTCTGTGGGTAGGACCTGCTTCATAACCGGCGCAATGGGAGGAATTAGATCCGGTCTGATTACTTCACAAAAAGTAGATTTTTCTGAATAGTTTTCTCTGAAATCCAATGCGATAACTTTGTAATAAATTGTAGAAGATGTAGTACTCATATCCACTAGATGAGTATAGAATGTATCCCTGGTGAAGTAGGAAGTCACTTGGTTGTAATAGCCATCCTTTTGGTTGGAGCGGAAGACTCGATATCCCATCAAGTCATGTTCGGGACTGGGGTTCCAGCTTAAACTTACTTTTCCGTCCTTATTCAAAGTGCCTGCGAGGCCAGTCGGGGGAGCGGGAGGCGTTTCATCTTGCAGTTGACCTAACTTAGAGTAAGACTCATATTTGTGCCCGTAAATATCTTTAGCAATTACCTTGTAGTACCCGCTAGTAAATGGAGACGTATCTATATAGGACCTATCCATCGCCTTGAGGGAGGTGGGATTGAGTTTCAGGAAAGGCCCCTGCTTTTTTCTAGCGCGGTACAATTCAAATCCCTCAAGGTGTTGATTCAAATCCTTTGGGAAATCCCAATTGATTTTTAGGGACTTGGATTCCATTTCTTCAATTCTACGGATTCCTATCGTGGCTTCTAGCCTTTGTGGCCTTCCATAGCCGGAAATAGTATCTGAGGGATTGCTAAGGGTTCCGAATACTGTCTTTCCACGAATCCTGTACACTATTTTCTGAAAATTCTCTAGTAGACTATCCCGATAAAAGGCCATTAAGGTCTCACCATCCTTCTGAGCACTTGGGATAATCGGCAGTGGATTTGCAGTGACAAATTGATAGCCTCCGTCAAGAGACTTTTCGACACTATAGCTAGCATACATTTGTGTGCTATTCGCATTCCATTCCAAGAACACCATCTTATCTCCAAATTGAGCTTGCAGACCAGTAGGTATTGGTAAAGATTGATCAGAGGCTGGAGAGACCAGTACGTTTGCCACTTGGACTTTGAAAGATTGTATAGGCAGTACTGGATAGATTGTGTATACATAAGTTTTTCCTTTTTCAATTTGGTCATCCGCAAAGGCTAAGCCCATTGCTTCAGCAATCGTCCAGTCCTGATCTGCTGCTAGCAGCCCGAGTCCAAATTGAGTTTGTTCTATTTGAGACCTTTGATAAGTTTGGACAAGAGGATTTTCTGATAACTCTTGTATAGTTAGATCTTCCCCATATAAAGTTGCAGCTCCAATTCCAGCCAGCTCGCTGGTATCAATCATCTCTTGCCAAGCTTCTGGTTGATATGGGAGAACAGGCCCCCATTTCTTTACGGAGGCTATGCGCTGTTCTGGCGAAAGTCTTTTCCCCTCTTCATTCTTGATTGTGACCCGCTCAATTTGATATCCACTTTGGTGGGCATGCTTCCATAGTAGAGCATCTCCTGGGGCCCAACGAAGCTTGATTTTTTCGCTGCTGTGCTCGGCCAACGCACGAATAAATAGGGTATCCTGGCCCTGCAAAGGAATTTGCCAGGCAAGGATTACCCCAATTACAATGGTTGCCACAGTTGGTTTTATAGCTTTCATCATGAGGTTGTATTATTGCGTAGTGTCTGTTTTTTCTAGTAGAAGGTTGAGTCTAGAACCATATGCATCCAATCCAGGGAATCTATAGCGTATTTGGATAGGGTAGGCTCCCGGGTAAAAGTCGTTCAGATCTTGTTGACTAAAATTGATTAAAGGAAGCAAACTGGGACATTGCTGTCCCAGTTGTTCCAAAGTGAGTGGGCCCATATTTTCATTTGGAGTGTAGCTAGTGAAATCATTTACCAAACCACCAGCAAACACCTGGGAATTATCTGTAGTAAAGTAGGCCATACCCACGGTCAAGATCGATTCAATATCAGCAGACAATTGATGATGTAATTGTTGTAACACACTAGGAGGAAGGTAATTCAGATAGAATTCATTAGAGTCCAATACAGGCAAATGACTAGGCTGGTCAAAAAAGGATTTGTCAATTTTCGGGACATCAGTTTGTTGACCGAGATGTATGGCCTTAGACAAATCGTCCTTATAGCTATGCTCCATGAGGGAGACTTCCTGTGTGTTGACGCAGCCGTTGACCGTATGTGGAAATTCATCATACATTTGTTGAATGGCAGGTTGCTGATACCAACCACTACTTACCTCAGCTGAAAGTTCCAACTGACCCGGATATCCGCCTTTACCGAGTTCCTCTGCTCCGAAGGGCTCATCCAAGGTACCTTTGGCAATAATACCACCTCGACTGCCTAAGGGTAAAGAAGAGAATTGAGCCAACTTATCAGCTAAAGTTGGATACTTACTAGTTCGGAAATACCAATCGTATAGTACCTGATGTTCGTTGGTTTCCTCGCTGATTTGAATGATCTGTAGTTGGTAGACTTGATCTGGCTCCAGTACTGCCTCCGGGAAATGGTAGTTGATCCTGTCTCCTTTTGCGTTTACTTCAACAGGTAAAGTGGTATAGGAAAACTCCTGACTCTTAGTCAACCATAACTCTTGCCGGATCCCATTTGGAAGCTGCAAAAGTAAATCGGGCTGCGCTCGAGCCAGGAGGATATACCCCTTTCCTAATTCGTTTTCTTTAGTGTAAAAGTTGTATTGTCCATCTAGGGGATAACTCGCTGCAATATTGTGTGTTGGAATATAATCTAGGCCTGGTCCGGTGGTGAAGCTCAGTGTATCTCGTTCCATGACAACCTCTCCATTTTCATAGATGGGATACCAGCCATTGCTGCGTTTTTCTTCGAAATAGACGCCGACAACAAAATCAATCTCCGTTGTACCTGCCAGAATCTGCTGCGGAATAAATTGTGCAGAGAGATGATCATTGGCCAAGTGAAAGGTACCAGAGATTCGATGGCCGTTTGCTATCAAATAGCTGGCATTCTGAGCCAGGCGAACTCGGTAGGTCTCCTGCTCTCCACTAAGGTTTGTAAAACGATAGATCTGTTCCACTGGTACCAGAAAGTGTACGGTTGGTGTAACGCTGACATCTACGGCATTTAGCTCCTCTTGAGGTTCTATGCTTTCAATGACCTGTACAAGGCCCGGATCGGATGCTCCAATAATTTCACATTCTTTTCCAATCGTAATATCAAAATTCCAATTGCCCTTGATCAGTCCATTCAATATGTTGTATTGAGCACCGATTGTTCCTTTTGCCCAGAAGGGATTGGGGAGTTTGGCCTGTAGTATGGCACCGGCTGCTATTTGGGCAATTTCAAATTTTCTTTTCTTCCCAAAAAGTTTGACCTTAATGCCTACCGCTGCTCCAATACCGGCCCAGGCTTGTCCAGAGGCATACCAACCATTAATGCCGATTGGGCCTCCACCAGTACACTGAGCGGATCCAAAATCCTGAATAGCCACATCGAAACCTAGCGCCATGGCAAACTGCCCGTAGAAAATCAGGAAGTTTCGCTCGCCGGTATTGATATCCAGTGCTGCTCCGAATGCAAAACCACCTCCTTGAGACACGGCAGATGGCCGAGTACTAATGGAGTTAGTGTTGCGATCATACTGCATGATTCTGGCTATCAGTTCCGATTCTATCGGAGGGATACCAGGAATCTCATGGGTACCCATCATGAGGTAACAACTAAGTTGAACTAGGTTCTCGGCAATCTTGGGGATCCCAATAATAATACCGTTGCGTTTTTCAGGGGCAGGTTCTCCGGCTTTCAAGTGCCAGCCGTTATTCTTGGAGAGATAGAGGTTGGCCCAGCCCATTTTGTCATTTGCACCAGATCCGCGTATCACTCCGGCTCCTGCATTGAGGAAAACCGCCATACTCGCATCCAGTTCCCATTCCTCGAAATTAAGATCGAGGGCAAAATAGGCAGACATCGAAGCCAGGGCTGGTGGTGGGAATTCTGGATTTTCCTCAAAAGCTGGGTAATCAAAAGCGATATCCTGCATGAATTTGGCCGTGCCGTAGAAGCTAATCTGTGATAGACCACCATGCGCGTTGAAAACGATTTCAAAGTTGGCGTTGGCATTAAAGGCTTTTTCTTTTTTGGCAGCCAGTAGCACCGTCGCCTTAATACCTAAACCGGCTGAACGATCTGGAAAATACTGCAGACCACTAAGGCTATTGCCCAAAGGAGGAAGGGCTAAGGCTTGGCTTTCCAAGGCGTTCTCTAAGGCAGCGGCAGTATCTTCATCTCTGGACATGCGATGGTAGACTCCGCCACCAAAACCCTTTAGCTTCACAGCTTCAGATAGTATGGGAATTCCGTCGCCTAGGTTTACCAAGGCGTCGATCATGAAATAATCAAAGTCATCAATTGTGCCGAATTGGCCCATGGCGGCAATACCCCAGGATATGGCTGGGTCGCTAGCTAGGCAGGAGGTATTATTAGTCGAACCATTTGGCGGAATTCCACCAGGATCATTGACTCCTCTAAACCAGGCTGCCACTATTCCCCGGAAGCCTTGACCAAATTTGGGATCATCCTGATAAAAGCTTAGGCCTCCATTGATACCGAAACCAGGAGCGGAGACATGGACAAACACATCGTCTACTTGCATGCCGGTATAAGTCCAACGTTGGCGCCCTCCTTCTTGGACTAGTTCTCCTAGTAAGGCGAAGCTCCCACAGGCGGTGATGCCCATATTGTTGGATGGAGATAAGCCTAGTAAGGCTGCGAAACCTAGTTCCACCTCCGTACCTTGTTCATTAGTCGGATAAAGACCGATATCTTCTAAGGTGAGTGCAAAGGCTCCAAAGTTTGGACTTATACCCGGAAATGACCAGTATCCTGGATGAAAGTAGGGAGCCTGATTGGAGAGCTCCACTCCTTGAAAATGGATGGAATCCGCTCTGACCCCAATCCCGGATGATTGCTCATTGTCTATAGTCGCATAACCATGTAAATGGGCTTTGATGATGAAATTGTCTCCGAAGTTGATAACGTCTAGATAACTGCAGGAATCAAAGCTGACTTCGGCTTGCCAGATATCCACGGCCATGGTTCTTTCCGGCGAAACGGAAAATAAGTATTCATTATCCCGCTGGATATGGGCTTCATACCTCAAGCAATCGTCAGGGGATAGGGTGGCTGAATTTCCTCCCTTTGCCTGTGCCAATGGTACATGAATTAGACCACTAAAAGCAACAGCTTCAACTTGATTAGCGATGATACTGATACCAAAAGTATCGATCGAGAATGCCCAGCCTCCCAGGTCTCCGTTTTCCAGGGAGAGAATAGGAGTAGCCATAGCTCGTCCCGTGAAACCCATGTCATCGATAATTATATCATTTCCCTGAATCAGAAGACTGGAATCTACTCCGGCTAATTTTCTTGGTATTTCAACACTAAATTCTTTGATATAGAACCCTTGCCAGCGGTCATCCGATAGGGGAGGATCATAGCCATTTACCGGGAACTTTATCCCGTTAGCGTTGCGCCAATCACTAAAATCAAAAACAGCACGATCCACCCTCCAGACGACATCCTCTAATTTATTGACGACGAAGTCATCTAAATCAATCTCAAGCAGGATATCTTCCCAATCGGATATAATAGTGGCAATTTGGCCACGTACTTTATTTTGGCCGTTATCGTCGACTGGCTTCAGCCAGGATCGGCTGAACTCGACAACACCATCTAAACCTAATTCTTGAAATCCATCACAGTTTATACTGACAAAGGTGCCACCTGTACTTTCACCATTAGCATTGCTTTCTCCTCTCCTCAAAATCATGGCAGATCTATTCGGCACAATCTCTATGGGAATGTTTCCTAACAAAGAAAGTGTGGCGCCTGGCAAAATGCCACCAGCAGCCGAGAATTTGACTTTGTTGGCTGAGAAGAAAAGGGGGAAAGCCAGATTTGGAGCATCAATTTCCAGGAATACCTCCAGTTGGGCGTGCGCGGGATGAAGCTCAATGCTTGCGATGCCCATTGTGTAGGTGACATTTCCGATCTCTCGACTGATACCAATCGGAAGCTCCACCAAATCTTGCCCAGTGAGTTTCGTGATGAAATTGCCTGCATTTTTGACCTTTTCAATAACTGCTCTAGCCTTTTGGATCAGTTGGATTTCGTGGTCCAACAAGCCTCCAATACTTCCTCCGCCTTGGGGAGTGGGTAAGGTATCTAGACTTTGTCGTATAAAGCGAATATTGTCCTGAACCCACTTTTCAGCTGTGGTCCATTCTTCTTTAGAAAGTTCAACGGACTTAGTTTCCAATTGAGACCAGTAACTAGGGATGAAAGAGGGGACAGGTTGAATGCTTAAGGAGGGAATAGTAGGGAGATCAATCGCCAAACTATCCTCATGGGCTCTACTATTACTCCATAAGAGTATAAACGTAGCCAGGCTTAAGCCGTGAATGATGAGAGCGCGCATTTTTAGTCGTTTATGTCCAATTTTAGATAAACAAGAAAGTGATCTTTGTCTTTAATCGTATGGGGTGTAAAAAGGTAACCGATCTAAGCTGTATTTTTTTATTTGAGGCTTAGCATGGTATGTTGAACGATACATTTTCTCTTTAATCGTATAGAAAAAGAAAAGGTAACTGGGCCTGGCCGCTTTTTTCTAAAAAAATCAGAATAGTTGTGATTATTCTAAAAATGCTGCGACTAATAGGGCATAAAAAGAAGTTAAGACGTGAAGTACATGGCCCAGTATTTATCTTTTAGTACCAAAGAAACTTAATGCAGCAACAAGAAAGATTCATACAATTAATCAAAGAGCATGAAGGAGTGATCTTCAAAATCACCTCCATTTATGCTCGTAATGCTATGGATCAGAAAGACCTCTATCAAGAGATTGTAGCGCAGCTTTGGACGGCCTACGGCAAGTTCAGAGGGGAGGCCAAAGTGAGTACCTGGATCTATCGAATTGCTTTGAATACGGCGATCACCATGCTGCGCAGGGACAAGAAAGCGGCGAAATCAAAGGAGATTGACTGGGTACTGCAATATACGGATAAGCGTGATCCCGTTCAGGAAGAACGGATTCGCCAGTTGTATCAACAAATTGAACAACTCAATGATCTTGAGAAAGGAATTATCCTACTGTTTTTAGAAGAAAGGAGCTATGAGGAGATAGCGACGATTACCGGCTTAACCGTCACTAATGTGGCTACCCGCCTTTCTAGAATTAGAAAGAAATTGAAAACTCAAATGCTTAAAGAATCAAAAATAGATCGCTATGGAACTAGATGAAATGAAAGCTATCTGGTCCGAACTCAGTGATCAGGTCGAGGAAAAACATCACTTAACACGTCAACAAATATTAGACATGATGGAGCAAAAGTATAAGCGGCAGGTTAATGCCATCCTAATCCCTGAACTGATTGGCTCGGTCATCTGTTTTGCCTTTAGTGGGTACATCTTCTTTAATATTCAAAAGTTGGATGACCCCTTGAGTCTAACTACAGGTATACTCTCGGCCATTCTGATGATTATTCTACCCGTCCTCTCCTTGTGGAAGATCGGGAATTGGGTGAGCCGTATCAACATTACGGAAAACACTTACCAACAGACTTTGAAGGAATTTAATCGACTGAAGCGACTCTTCTCCCGTATGCATCGCTATGCCTATGTATTGGGTTTGAGCGCGATGCTATTGATTATCCCCCCTCTGGCGAAAATCATGAATGGTGAAAGCATTTTGGAAGATGCTGGAGTATGGTACCGACTTCCGTTTGGAGTAGTCTTTATTGTACTGTTTGTTTTTTTTACGATGAGATTCTACGGCGCTCGTATTGAGAAAATTGATAGGACTTTGCAAGATGACGAGTATGTGCAATGATCTTGCAATCGTTTCATTCCCTTCTATAGACAACTCGGCCTCTTTAAATTAAAGGCCTTAGGAATACTATTCCAAAGCTTAGGACTAGCATAGCACACTTTCCAATATTCTTTCACGTTTATCGCTTTTCTTTCGACTGCTTATGTCAGCACATAAGCCTGGGAGAGGAGTTGGTAGTAATTTGAAAACATGTCTCGATTATTATTTTCAGTAGCTTTTTTAGTTATGTATTACTGTAGCAGTGCACAAGTAACCGGAGATTGGTTTGGCACTTTACAGGTCCAAGGCGTACAACTTCGCCTAGTATTGCACATAACAGATTCAGCGGAAGGATTGGTTACTACGATGGATAGCCCAGATCAATCGGCTTTTGGTATTCCTGTGACCAGCACAGCTTTTGTAGATCCTAAAATTTCACTTAAACTTGAGAAGTTGGGAGCTCAGTTCGAGGGACAGCTAAAACAGGATTCTTTGCATGGTTTTTGGTTACAAGCAGGGCGCCGGTTTCCGCTACATTTTAGTAGAAAGGCGAAGGAAGCTGTCAAACTAAGTCGGCCACAAGAACCTGTCCCTCCATTTCCTTATCAAGTGGAAGAAGTCAGCTTTGTCAATGAAGGAGCTGATCTCCAGCTTGCTGGCACATTTACTATTCCAACTGGGATCAGTAAACCACCAGTTGCGATCTTGATCTCCGGTAGTGGTCCACAAGACCGTGATGAATCCATTGCAGGCCATAAGCCCTTTCTTGTTTTAGCTGATCATTTGACACGTAGCGGTATTGCCGTTTTGCGATATGACGATCGTGGAACGGCAAAATCCACGGGGGATCACAGTGTGGCTACAACTGCTGATTTTGCGACGGACGTAGAGAGTGCCATCCAATATCTTCGAAAGCGCAAGGATATTGATGTTAAGAAAATTGGGCTGATTGGCCATAGCGAAGGAGGTATTATTGCTCCCATTGTAGCAGCTCGCTCCGAAGAAGTTGCCTTTATGGTTTTATTGGCTTCCACTGGGATTTCTGGCAAGGAATTGTCTTTACAACAAGCACAATCCTTGCGCACCTTTGAGGTCCCTGATGAAGACGCCTTTATGGCTTTTAATGCACGAGCTATTGACTTGGCTGCAAGTGATGGAGAACTAGGGGAAATCCGGGAAAAATTAACGCAGCACTATAATAGTGTCCGATCCGTGATGTCCTCTATGATGCCTGAAGGGGCAGACCTTGATGCATTCATTCGACAGCAAGTATTGCAAATGACTACAGCTTGGAGTCGCTACTTCTATAACTATAATCCTGCGGACGAACTGGAAAAAGTAAAGGAATGCCCGATTTTATCACTCAACGGAACCAAGGATTTACAAGTTGTAGCAGATGTGAATCAAAAAGGAATTCAAGTGGCATTAGAAAAAGCTGGAAATAAGGATGTTACCATTGTTAAAATAGAAAATTTGAACCATTTATTTCAAGAATGTGAAACCGGCGCAATGGCAGAATACGGCCAGATAGAGCAAACCTTCGCCCCTAAGGCATTGAGGATGATCTCAGATTGGATTCGATCTAAGACGAAATAAATCTATTGGATAGGCGAGGCTACAGGGACTTGAAATATGATTGTACTATAGCCTCTGCCTTTTTGCGATTGGGGGTAAACCCGGTGTTTTCCCGACCACGGTAATCGAGGTAGCTCGGCCATTTCCACCAATAAATGCCATGGATCCAATCCTTGTCACCAATGGTTTTGAAGACCGTCTCATAACACCATTCCTGATGATCTTCATTGAAAGCCCTACCATCCGCCTGAGCATGTGGGTTGAGCCAGGGACCTTCAATACTGCGGAAGCCAATTTCAGTGAGTAGTAGAGGGCGTTTAGCGGACTTGCTAATTCCTTCAGCTTTCTTGATAATGGACTTGAAGGCCTTATTTAGCTCCTTTTTGCTGACTTTTTCCTTATCCCCCAAGGGATAGTAGCAGTTTAGACCGATGTAGTCTAACTCTCCCCAAAAGCTTAATTGTTCGAATTCCTCTCCCCAATTAGCAGCGTAGGTAATCGGCCCGGAATACACTGCTCGAATACTTTGGATGAGCTTTTTCCAGCGTTCAGGTTGAGCTATGGTGGCTTTCACAAATTCAACACCAATGCAGAGCATGTCCATTTGATGCATTTCTGCCAGCAGTGCATAATGGATCATCCAGCGTCCATAGTACTCAAAGAAGGTCTCCCATTTCTCCTCGGAATCAAAGGAAACATCTCCTGGCCAACTACGTCCCAGCCATATCTGAGGTTTCAAAAGGGTATTCATGCCTAGTTCCTTTGCGTGATAGTGGGAAAAAACAGTGGATTCGTCATTCTCCATCCCTGGTCCTTCCACGATTGGGATGTGGGAGGGAATATTTGGGTCACGCATATAGGAGTAAGGGACTAAAGCAATGGCATTCGAGTTAAGATCTTGGAGCCGCTGCAAGGACTGGTGGGCCAGTGCAGAACCATAGCCGTTGTAGATTCGATAGCCTTCGTGGGCGAAATTAAAGCCCTTTTGAAAGTCAAGCTCTGTATTCGCCTTTCGCTGAACGGACAGAGTGTATTGAGTTGATTTGAATGCAGACCATTCTTCTTCCCAACCTTCATTCGCCAATTGGCTTAGCTGTAGTGCAGAGTAGGATTTTAGGAACTTTTCTTTACCCCACCGATTGATCAGGAAGTCAATCAAGGCCGCCCCTGTAATAGCACGCATTAGATCCGAAGATTCTTTCCACCATTGCTCCTCTCCTAAACGCTGAAGCGGAGGCAAGAAATCAGCTTGATGTAATTTTGATGCCCAATACCGAAAACCATGACCAAACCAATCATCATTTAGGTAGGTCACGAGCCCTTCTTCAATAGGCCATGCTGCTGGTTTGCCCAGTATTTCACGCAGTAGAAAATAATTTTCCATATGCTGAGCGGCACCACCAAACCAGAGGCTTTCCACAACATGAACTTCTTGCTCTTCTAGTTTGATCTGTGCCTCGTGGGTATCTTTCATTTGCAGGCCAATTCTCTCGGAAGTGGGGTAGATATGATAGGAGAGGTGCAGATTAGGATCGGGTTTTCCTAAGAATTCCAGGATGCTATGGTATTGAGTTTCACAAGCCGTCTTGATCTCCTCAATTCTCGCCGCTTCTATGGGCGTATTTTGGTTGATAAAGGTGAAATGTGAGCTTTGACCAAGAGTGTCCTTTGTTTCGTAGAAATCATAATGGACGCGTTTATCCATTTGCCAATCCTCATCCGATAGGTAGCCGAGTAATTGAGCCTCTCCTTCATTGTATAACTCATAGCCCCAACTGCGCCATAATAATTCTCGCCAGCCATTTTTTTTGTGCTCCTGTAGGTGTTTGAGAATGGATATATCATCATTGCCCGTTAGCAAAAACAAGGGCATTTGCTGATTTTGAGGGTGAGGGAAAGGAAATAACTTAAACACCATTTCCGATCCAGCAAAATGCTTACCCGCAGCCTCCAGACCCTGATCTTGAAAAGTGAAAGGAAGAAACTGCTTTATTTGCTGTACAAGGACGTGAGAGCTCCAATTGCCGATCAATAGACTTGGAAAGCGTTGTAGGTCTTCTAGTTGGACATCCTTAGCTTGTACAAGACTTACAGGGACCATCTCTCCTCTACGAATCTCCAATCGCATATCCCTTAGAATCTCATGGAAAGGCTGCTGGCTATTTTCATCATAAACAACCAAGAAGGAGTCTACTTGGGCTAGTTGATTGAGCAGGTTTCGGCGGCTGGCATCAGTAGAAGCCTCAGCCTCACTCTGCGCTACGACTTTGCTGGTACACTGCAGATTTAGTAGTGAAAAGATAAAAAGTGAAAGAAAGGATAGGCATGCAAAAAATCGGGCTCGTTGCATCATAACCGCAGTTTTAGCTAACAGACAGTTTATACAAAATGTAAGGATTTGGAATACAGATACACCTTGACTCAGGATGTTCCTTCGTCATCGTACGCACCTACACTACTTAAGCTATTGGTAATAAGTATAAAGATAGTGATTTGAGGAGCGTGTTAGCTTTCCCTCAAATCACTATCAATAAACGTTTAGAGCGAGTCTATAGTTCTCTGATCTTGATGCTTCTAAAATGGACCTCATCTCCGTGGTCCTGCAAGAGAATGTGCCCTTGGGCTTTTTCCCCAAAACTTGGCCATTTCTTATACTTGCTGTAGGCTACCAGTGCTTTCCACATTTGTGTACCTCTTTCATATTCTACCACTTTGAAGCCATTCAGCCAGTGTTCCACATGTCCGTCTTTAGCAATGATATGGGCTCGATTCCACTTGCCGATACCATTGAAAGGTTTGCCCCGACTAGGTACGGAAAGGTTCTTAGCTGTAATGAGATCGTAGAGAGAACCTACGGTCCGATTTCCGGCTACGCCCATCTTTGCGTCTGGATGCTTTTTATCATCAAGTATCTGGAATTCAGGTCCAATGGCGGAGCCTTCCTGCTTGTTCAATTCTGGATCAACGAAGTACTTGATTCCACTGTTTGCCCCTTCCGTGATTTTGAATTCAACTTTAAGTTCGAAATCACTGTATTGCTTCTCCGTAATGATATCTCCACCATTTCTAGATTCCGCTCCACCGGATGATTCCACGGTCAAAACACCATCTTTCATGGTCCAACCTTTTTTGGGGAAATGGTCCAACTTGGCACCAATCCATCCATCTGAGCTTTTACCATCCCAAAGCAGTCGCCATCCTCTGCGCTTTTCATAATCAGTCAAAGTATTGGCTACCAGGTTGATTTCTTTGGTACTAGGATCCATGTCCCAACGGTCTTCCTCAAAGTTTTCCGTCTTAATGCGGATATTTCGCCATCTAACTTCTGTTCCGGCCTGCTCCTTATTACCAATACTATGCACTTGCAAGCAGATGAAGCCCTTAGCAGTCATATCGTCTACGAGATTGGCGGTATTCACACCATTTACCCATACACGAAGTTCATTACCCACGGCTTCGATATGGTACTTATTCCATTGGCCGCCTTTGAAAGCTGCTCGGCCTCTAGGATTATCTGCTAGGGGATAGAGCCAACCTCGACGAGCTTCGTCATAGATACCGCCGCTATAGGCTCTTTTACTAGGATCAATTTCCACCTGATAGCCATGCACACGGCCGTCGCGGTACTCCTTCATGCTATTACTTCGAATCTGAATGCCAGAATTCAAGAGTGGATGGACTTTCACTTCCACCTCTAGAATAAAGTCCGTGTAATATTTCTCGGTAGTAAGAAAAGTGTTAGGCGTATTGAGTTGTGAAACGCCAACGATCGCATCTCCTTCGATGTGGTATTCGGCCTTGCCGTTGAGTTTTTTCCAGCCGGAAAGATCTTTTCCATTAAATAGGGAAGTCCAGCCATCGTCATTGTTTGCCTGTAGGCTAGCTGTGAGGAATAGACACAGCATAAATAGAAGGCTTGCTTTGACTTGTCTCATTGTTGTTATCGTTTTTCGTTTTTAAAGTGTTGGTATAAGGTATGTACTTATGATTGCTTTTGCACAAGCACCGAGTAAATTTCGCACATTATTGGGAATAAAGGAAATGTCTGCCACATTTGGTCAATTTAGCTTGGGGTTGGGGAGCTTATTAGTCTGTTTTTAGACATGGGTTAGAGGGAAAAGTAGCTTTTTTACCTAATGTTCAGGTATTAATCTCAAAGCGGCTCCTTATGCGCAAAGGGCAGGTCTTTAAAGATTTATCTGAAAATTAAAGAAGCATTAGTCAGATAATACTGTAAGAAAATAAATCAAACTATTGCAAATTACTTAAAAGGCGTATATTTGCCCAGTTTTTCTTCTGAGGTACCTGTACAGGTACTGACTGGGGAATTACGCTCTAGACTTTTTAACGCTTTTATTCTAACATTTTTTTAAAATTTTCGAGTTATGCAAGGTAAAGGAGTTGTAAGATTCTTCCTTGTAGTGATGCTGGTGGTGACTTTGATACAGTATCTGACCGTGATTCCAACCAATAGGGTGGAGCGCGAAGCAGACGCTTTTGCCAAGTCAGCCTCAGATCAAGTACAGGAGGAATTGAGGGATTCCGTTTTGAAGTCAAAACGGACCGAGTTCCTGGACTCAATGTCCACGGAAGAGGTTTTCAGGATTCCAATGCTGAAATCCTACACGTATCAAGAGCTTAAAGCTCAACAATTAGCCTTAGGCCTCGACCTCAAAGGAGGTATGAGCGTCGTCCTACAAGTAGACCTCAGGGAGTTTTTAAGGTCCCTGGCCAATGACTCGAAAGACCCCACTTTTGTTGAAGCGTTAGAAAAAGCAAGCCAAGCCCAAAAGCAAGCACAGTCCGACTTTATCACCTTATTTGCTGATGAGTGGAGAAAGATCCGTGGAGAAAACCGTTTAGCACCCATCTTCCAACGTAATGAAGCTCTTCGCGATGAGATCAATTACGAAACTTCTGATGGAGATGTAGTCGGAATTTTGCGCAGTAAATCCAATGAGACAGTTGACCTAACTTTTAAGTTACTGAAGGAAAGAATTGACAAATTAGGTGTTACTCAACCTAATGTATCTCTAGATAGCGAAAGGGACCTGATTCTAGTAGAACTTCCAGGCATCGATAACCCAGAACGTGCAAGAAATTACTTGCAAGCTACCGCTAAATTGGAATTCTGGAAGGTGTACCGCATGAATGATCCAGGTATTTTTCAGGCTTTTGCCTCAGCAAATAGCGTATTGGCGAATACCGAGAATGTAAACTTAGAACCTCAGATTCTTCGCATTGATACAATTCCTGAAAAGGATACTACTGGAGTAGATATTCCTGGCACAGTTGCTAGTATTGATACGATTTATGATACCAATTCTAATGCTGGACCATTATTCTCTATCCTTAGCTTAAATCCAGGAAATGCCGCTACCGCTATCTTGGGTTATGCGAGCAGAAATAAGGTCAATCAGGTGAATGAATACTTGTCAAGAGAAGAAGTTCAGTCCTTATTCCCTGCTGATATAAGATTCCACTGGTCTAAGGATCCAGTGTCCCTAACGGGGGATTCAAAAAATGCAGATCAATACCAGCTTTACGGTATTAAGACAGAACGACAAGAAGCTCCCTTATCTGGTGATCACGTAACCGATGCGGCTCCGCAGCCCGATCCGAATACCAATGAGATTGGCGTATCTGTAAAGATGGATGGGACAGGCGCTAAGACCTGGGCGAGATTAACTACCGAGGCAGCTCAAGATAATCGTAGAGAAATCGCCATCCTGTTGGATGATGAGGTGGTTTCTGCACCGAGTGTAAACGAGCCGATTACCGGAGGTAGTTCTTCTATCACTGGCCGATATTCTGTACAAGAAGCAACGGACTTCGCCAATATTCTTCAGGTTGGTAAATTACCGGCGGAAACCAAGATCATTCAGGAGAACCTGGTAGGTCCTTCTCTAGGACAAGACAACATCGATCGTTCTTTGCGAGCATTGGTGATTGGTTTCGCTATCCTTTTGGCCTTTATGATCGTGTACTATGGAGGCGGTGGTATCATCTCGATTATTGCACTATTGTTGAACATGATCTTCATCTTTGGTGCTTTGGCCTCTCTAGGTACGGTATTGACGCTTCCTGGTATTGCGGGTATCATCCTGACGATCGGTATGGCGGTGGATGCGAACGTAATCATCTATGAGCGGATTCGGGAGGAAGTGCGAGCTGGCAAATCAATGCTGATTGCCATTGCGGATGGTTTCAAGAATTCCTATTCTGCGATCATTGATGCCAACGTAACGACGATCCTGACGGCTTTCGTACTAGCTTACTTCGGTCTTGGACCGATTAAAGGTTTCGCGGTAGTATTGATCATTGGTGTGCTATCTTCTTTGTTTACGGCCGTATTGGTGGGTCGCTTGATGATCGACTGGTGGACCAGCAAAGGTAGAAGTATCCAATTCGATACAAACTTCTCAAGAAACGCTTTCACCAAACTGAATATTGATTGGTTAGGCAAACGTAAGATCGCTTACATCATCTCTGGAGTCATCATCGTATTAGGACTAGGTTCCATGTTTACTCGTGGATTTGAGTTAGGAGTAGACTTCAAAGGAGGTTTCTCTTATAACATCACGATGGAGCAAGAGACTTCTGCGGATGAACTACGCGATGCTTTAACTACGGCTTTCGAGGGAAGTGCTCCTGTAGTGAAAGTAGTGGATAATGCTAATACCTTTAATGTTACTACGGATTACCTAATTGATGCCGAAGAACTCCCAAATCAGCCTAAGCCGGTTGATTTAGTGATGGATAAGCTATTTGCAGGGGTAAATAGTGTAGCAGGTGGAAGCCTCAATAAGAATAATTTTAAGAACCCTGATGGCAAAGGAACACACGTGACCAGTTCAAGCCGTGTAGGTCCAACCATTGCAGATGATATTCAGGATAGCGCCTTCCAGGCAGCCATCTTTGCTTTATTACTGATCTTTGGATACATCTTCGTACGATTCAGTAAGTGGCAATACAGTATGGGTGCCGTTGCGGCTTTGTTCCACGATACTTTAATCGTGTTGGCTATCTTCTCTTTGGGGCATGGAATTTTCCCTTGGACTATGGAGATTGATCAAGCCTTTATTGCCGCGATCCTAACAGTGATCGGTTATTCTATCAACGATACCGTGGTAGTATTTGATAGGATTCGAGAGTACCTAAATATCTATACCAAGAATACTAAGGAGGAAGTAATCAATATGGCTGTCAATAGTACGATTAGTCGTACGATTATTACCTCTGTAACTACTTTCTTCATGGTTGCGGTATTGTTTATCTTCGGTGGTGCCAGTATCAAAGGCTTTGCTTTTGCCTTGTTGGTGGGTATTATCGTCGGTACTTACTCTTCTGTTTTCATCGCCACTCCAATCATGTCTGATTTGTCTGGTGACTTGAAACCGAAAGAGGTAGATAAGAAGAAAAGCTTCTCTCGCGCGGCAGCTAAAGCCAAGTAAGAGATCGCAACAGTCATCAATCAGGGGTTGAAATAATCAACCCACATTTGTTGATGAATGAAAGCGCCTGCTGATCTGCGAAGGTCAACAGGCGCTTCTCATTTTCGGGACAACCCCAAGTGTTTCCCTAAAGCCTTTAGCAAATATATTTACCGCTTTCTTAGGAAAAAAGTAATGCCGCCAATGACCAGAATGCTTAAACCAATTAAGCTTTCTTCTGTTCGCTCGTATAAGATATAGGAAAGTACAACGATGCTAAAAAGTATGTAAAAGACCTGAAGTTTATGGCCGAAAGGACCTTTGAAGGCATCCGGTTTTTTCTCGATGAAGAAAATACTGGAAATGGTTAGCGTACTCATCAATTGCAAGACAAAACCTGCGTAAATCATTACCTGTTCGAAAGTGCCGCTCAAAGTAAGCAATGCACTAATCAATACTTGCAACCAGATGGCTCGCACCGGCACTCCTCCTTCCGTTTTCACGGCAATAAACTGCCAGAGTGAATGCTCTTTAGCCATAGCAAAGGTGATCCTAGAGCCAATCCACAGGTATCCGCTGATGGTAGCGATCAATTGAATAGATATGAAATAGCTAACCAGTCTCGCCCAATTCTCGCCTGCCAAATTCGTGAAAGCAATAGTAGCCACTTCTACCTGGCCTTGCAACTCCCGAAAGCTAGCATGCCGCAAAAAGATAATTTGTAATAACACATACACCAAAGTCACGGCTACCGTCCCTCCAATCAGGGCCTTAGGTAAATTACGACGTGGCTCTCGGATCTCATCCACAATATAGGCCGCTGAATTCCATCCTTGGTAGGCGTAGGTGACAAAAATCAGCGATACTGCAAATCCTGGCTTCCAGACATCACTGGTCCAACTGTTGTCGAAGGATAATGCATTGTTCTCATACGGCAGGTAGGCAAAACCTACAGCAATTAGCAGGAAAACAAATAGCATCTTGATGACGCTGGAATAATCCTGAAAGTTACCACTTACGCGAATGGTCTTTGTATGGATCCAGGCTAATGCCATTATGATCCCAATACTAATCCAGGTAGAATAAGCGTCGATCAAGGGAGGGAGACGCAGGTAGTCCGTCATAGCCATGGCAGCGATGGCTACTGGTGCAGAAAAGCCCACCGTCAGGGAGGTCCAAGCATAGAGGTAACCCAAGAAGGGATGAAAAATTCTGGATAGGAAAATATAGTCCCCGCCTGATTCTTTGAAATGAGTTCCTAGTTCTGCGTAGGTGAAAGCCCCAATCAAGGCGATAATGCCTCCCAGAACCCACAATATTATGATGCTCCAGGTATTTTGTACTTCCTCTAACTGAAAGCCCAAACTGGTGAACACCCCCGTTCCGATCATATTGGATATGACGAGGCCCAAGGCTGTTTTCCAGCCTATTTTAAACTTATCACTTTGCAAAGGGCAATTGATTGTACTATGTACGCAAAGGCAGCCCGTAAGCGCATTTAACTACACGCCTGACAATTCTGTTCTTTACGTTGAGGACAATCCTGGTCTAGTCAAGCAATGGATCATTCATCTACTGCTCAGACCATGATTGACTTCCAATATCTCCGTTTATAGTAGACCCAATGGGGAGTGGATAGGCCAGAACCCCAAATGGTCCGTTTATAACAAAGTTGGAAAAGATCTGGTATTCCAAACCTTTTCCATACTCGTTTTTTATTGAGGTCGGGCTTATGGATGGCATCATGATTGCCTACGAAAGCTGTTGTTTACACTACAATATTGATCATTCTCCCGGGAACAACAATAATCTTTCGAATGGTTTTACCTTCGGTATATTTTTGGATTCCTTCTACACCCACTGCCGCTTTTTCCAACTCTTCTCGACTTGCATCTGCGGGGAATTCGGCAGTTGCACGAGTCTTTCCATTGATGGCGATTGGGTAAGTTACGGAATCTTCCACCAAGTGAGCTTCATCAAATACAGGATAGGTCGCGTGGTGAACACTCCCATCTTTGCCTGCCAAATGCCAAAGCTCTTCAGCAATATGAGGGCCAAATGGTGCCAACAAAATGATCAAGGGTTCCAATATTTCTCGCTTGTTGCACTTCAATTTATTCAATTCATTAGAAGCAACCATGAAGGCACTAATACAGGTATTGAAGTTGAAGCGTTCGATATCCTCGTTTACTTTCTTAATCGCCGTGTGCAAAGATTTCAATTCCTCTTTTGTAGGGGCATCCTCGCTCAATTGGAAATTACCTTCTTGATCAAAGAACAACGACCAGAACTTGCGCAAAAAGCGACTTACTCCATCAATCCCTTTGGTATCCCAAGGCTTGGATTGCTCGATAGGGCCCAAGAACATTTCGTACATCCGGAAGCAGTCAGTGCCATAGCGATCAATTACCTGATCTGGGTTAATCACGTTAAATTTGGACTTGGACATCTTACCTACTTCGGACAAGGTCGTCATGACCAACTCCTCTGCTCCATCCTTTCAAACTAATTGTTCCATTTTGGTAGCTTCCACTTTCCGATTCGAAAATAGCATCTTTATACTCAGGGCGCCACTCGATGAATTGATCAATTCCCTCCTTGCTCAAGAACGACTTGGGGGAACCATAATTGCTAATAAAGTCGACATGCACTGGAATCTTGGCAAATTCTTTATCCGTTTCAGCGGCCGCCATTTCTGCCGTGACAAATCGCTTTTGATTCCCTTCTGTTCCTTTCTCCAAGAAAATAAATTCGATCACACCTTGGATCATTCCTTGGTTGATCAATTTCTTGAAAGGCTCATTGGTTGGCAACAAGCCCTTATCATGCAAGAATTTGTGCCAGAATCGAGCATACATCAAGTGTGCTACTGCGTGTTCAGATCCACCTACGTACAAATCGACGGATTCCCAGTAGTTGACCGCATCTTGGCTCACAAATGCATCGTCATTATTCGGATCCATGTAGCGCAAATAGTACCATGAAGAACCGGCAACTGCTGGCATGGTATCGGTTTCCCGGACAAATCCCTCTTCGGCCTTGACCCAGTCCTGCAAGCGGGACAATGGTGATTGTCCTCCTTTGCCAGGTTTGAAATCGTCAGTGTCAGGCAATTCCAATGGCAAGTCTTCTACCGGGATCATATGTGCAATATCTTCACTGTCATATTTCACCGGGAAGGGCTCTCCCCAATAGCGCTGACGGCTGAAGTTGGCATCCCGCATCTTGTAATTCACTCTCGCTTTTCCAATCCCCATTTCTTCTACCTTAGCGCAGGCAGCTGTAATGGCTTCTGGTACTTCCATGCCATCCATGAAACCAGAGTTGATAATTACACCGACTTTATCATGTAAGGTAGCTCCTGGGTATTTGGATTTATCGACTACGTCTATGATCGGCAAGTCAAATTTCGTGGCAAAGGTCTTATCTCGTTCGTCATCACTGGGTACGGCCATGATGGCCCCGGTTCCATAGTCTTTCAAGACATATTCACCGATCCAGATTGGAATCTGAGTATTTGTGAAGGGATTGGTGGCATAGGCACCGATAAATGCTCCTGTTACCTTCTTTTCGGCCATCCGCTCGATCTCCGAGCGAGCATTGACATAACTCAAGTAATCATCCACTGCTTGCTGCTGTTCAGGAGTGGTCAATTTGTCCACCAAATCGTGCTCGGGAGCCAAAACCATATAGGTAGCCCCGAATATCGTGTCTGGGCGAGTAGTGAAGACTTCGATTTTTTCATCTGATCCGACCACTTCAAAATGAATACTGGCTCCTTCCGAACGCCCGATCCAATTGCGCTGCATCGTCTTCAATGCGTCCGACCAATCGATATCGTCCAAGTCGTACAACAAGCGATCTGCATAGGCGGTAATTCGCAAGTACCACTGAGTCATGGCCTTTTGGATCACTGGGTAGCCGCCTCGCTCAGATACACCATCTTTCACTTGATCATTGGCCAATACGGTACCCAATTCTTCACACCAATTCACGTAGCCAATCTTACGATAGGCCAAGCGGTAGTTCATCAATATCTCCGCTTTCTCCTTCCTGCTGAAAGCTTGCCAGTCAGTGGCATTAAAAGTAGCTTCTTGTGTGGTAGCTGCTTTGACCTTAGTGTTTCCTTCAGCGGCGAATTGAGCTTCCAAATCGCTAATCGGTTTAGCACTATTAGTACTTTGATCAAAGTAATGATCAAACAACATGGTGAAGATCCATTGAGTCCACTTGTAGTACTTGGGATCACACGTATATACCTCACGACTCCAGTCAAAGGAGAAACCCAAATTGCTCAACTGTTCACGGTATCTAGCCATATTGTCATTGGTAGATACAGCAGGGTGAATACCGGTCTGCAAGGCATATTCTTCGGCAGGCAAACCAAAGGCATCGAATCCCATAGGATGGAGTACATTAAAGCCCTTCAAAGTCTTATATCGAGCGTAGATATCTGAGGCAATATATCCTAGCGGATGCCCAACATGCAATCCCGCACCGGAAGGGTAGGGGAACATATCCAAGACATAGTACTTCGGCTTGTCAGATTGGTTATTTACTTTATAGATACCATTCTCTTCCCAGTACTTTCTCCATTTGATTTCGATGTCTCTCGGCTGATAGTCCATGCTTTTGTGGTTTCTTTTTAATGCGAATGTCGATCTGGAAGATCGGATTTGATCTATTGGATCTGTCGTCTATCTTTAATTTTCAATTTCTTGTCCAACAATCCCGAATTTCTAAAGGTTCCCGTATTGGTTCGATTGAACAACTATCTCGATAAAAGGAATCAATAGCTAGACTAGGATAGATATTATGTGCATAAAGACCTTACCGCCTGTGGCCTTCAACAAGTCGCGAAAATAGATAAAATCAAGCAATAAGGGAAAAGCCTTTAGAAGCGATTGGTAAAAAGAATCCGCAATATCTAATTTTCGGCAATTCGGGACGAAAAGCCTTTTAAATTCAGTCTCCTCCAGGAAGGTTGTCTCTTGACCAAAATCTACGTTTGCTGGTCGGAAAAAGTAGTCGGTTTTGATAAAAAGTTCTTAATTTGTCGTCGAACCAAAAACAGTGTTATGATTCGGTCATTGATCAAATTCGGCCTTCTTTTAGTGGTATTGGTAGTAGGATATAACCTGATCTTCGGCACGGAGGAAGAGAAGGCTCAATCCAAGGAAATCATCTCTAAAGGGAAGAGCGTTTTGACTGAAGTTTTTGACTTTGGAAAGTCGGCGATTAGCCTGCTTAAGTCTGAGAAAGGGAAATTTGATGAAGGGAAATACGACGGAGATTTAGATAAGCTGGGGGACATTTTTGATAAGTGGAAGGATAAAGCGGAAGACCTACAGGATAGTGAATTGGTGGACAAAATCGTAGACCTGGAACGAACTCGTCTGAGCTTGGAGAAAGAGTTTCAGGAGAAAAGCCCTGAAGGCTATGACCAGCAGGAACAGGAACAGTTGAAAGAAGATTGGGAAAAACTACTCTTCGATACCGAGAAGGTGATGAAAAACATGGAAGCCAAGGAAAAATAGCCCGGCAACCTATTACAGAAAAATAAATTGCATAGATGACACCAGCTCAAGTGTCCGACCTATTGAGGTCCAGACGATCTATCTTCCCCAAAACGTACAACGATCGTCCTATCCACAAGACTATAATTGAGGAAGTCTTGGAAAATGCCAACTGGGCCCCGACCCATAAATTGACGGAGCCTTGGCGATTCAAAGTGTTTCGTGGTAAAGCTTTGGAGCGCTTGTCAACTTATCTATCAACTTGGTACAAAGACAATATTCCGCCTGAGAAATACTCTGAAAAAAAGTTTGAGAAAACAAAGGCCAACCCCTTGCGCTCCTCTTGCGTGATTGCTATTTGTATGCAGCGCGATCCGGAGGCCAGCATTCCAGAATGGGAAGAGATTGCTGCGGTGGCTTGTGCTGTGCAAAACATGTACCTCACCTGTGCGGCTCATAATATTGGTTGCTACTGGAGTTCTCCTCGTTCTATTTTGGAAGCCAGTAACTTTTTGCAATTAGGAGAAGGAGAAAGCTGTCTTGGGCTCTTCTATATGGGGTATCACGATCTTCCTCAGTTGGACGGCAAACGCAAACCTGTTGGAGATAAAACGGTTTGGTGGGAGGAGTAAGTTCTATGCTGTTCAAACAATGGATCTTTCTTGACGAATTTTGTGTCTATTCGTCACTGAAATGAATAAAGTCACCTCTTTAGATCCTACCATTGCGCGCCGAAGTTGTTTTCGGTATGTCGAAAGAATGGTGTAAGAAGCTTCGGATACCGCTACAGGTCTATCCAAATCGCTGACAATTTATTACCTTCATCCACTGGATGAACAAAGGCCCAAATTCATATTCCTCTCTTGATCAGAAGTGGTTTGAAGACTTATTCAAATCGCACTTCCAGTCTCTGTGCCATTTTGCGAAGCAATATGTGCAGGATGAGGATACGGCCCAGGATATCTGTCAGAAAGTATTCATTAGCTTATGGCAAAAGAGAACAGAAATCAATCCCAAGCAATCTGTAGTTTCCTACCTGTTTACTGCTGTCAAGAATCGTTGTCTCAATCACATTAGGGATCACAAAAAATATAGAAGTAAGGTACTTGACTTAGACCTGGCTGAAGAGGAATGGACTTTTCAAGATGATTATTTCGTGGAAGAAGAATTGAAGGCAAAGATAGCCGAAGCCTTAGCTGCTTTGCCCGAGAAATGCCGGAAAGTCTTCGAGATGAGCAGATATCAGGAGATGACCTACAAAGAAATTGCAGAAGAATTAGATATCGCACAAAAAACGGTGGAAGCACATATGAGTAAAGCCATCAAGGCCTTACGTATACATCTGAAAGATTATCTATTGGTTTACTTGATTATTCTCGGGTGGATGTAGAATTGTTTATTTAAAAAATGAGGCTTTCACCTAAGGGTGAAGCTTAAAAACTGTGTATTACTTATAACGGATAAAGATGTCAGACCCAGAAAGAAATAGCAATTATGCTGATCTCATTTCAAGGTATTTGAGTGGCAATGCTAGTGATGCAGAGGTGCAAACACTGGAGGATTGGGTATTGGCAGCTGAGGAAAATAGAGCTGAGTTTGTAGCAGCTAAGAAAGCCTGGGTATTAGCAGGTATGCAACGGGAACAAACTAAAGTGGACGTGGAAGGCCTCTGGAGGAAAACCCAGGGACTATTGCAAAATGAGGCAGAAGTAGTTCCGCTCAAGCCAAAAAGACAGCGCCTATTTTGGCTAGGTCTAGCAGCGGGAGTACTCATCTTGATAGCGGTAGCAATAGGTATACTTTGGAATATCAATGATAGTGGATGGGAGGAGGTTATCGCAGATCAAGGGACGAGTAGTACAGCATTGCCCGATGGTACCTTAATTAGCTTAAACCAAGGCTCAAGCATACGTTATCGAATTCCAGCCAGTGGTAGGCGGCAAGTTGAGCTTTTTGGCGGAGCATTGTTTGATGTGAAACGGGCGGTGGAACGGCCCTTTGTGATTGAGGCTGGACCAGTGCAGGTGGAAGTCCTGGGAACTTCTTTCTATGTGGATGCTCGGGAAAATGAGCCGGAGGTGCAGGTAATCGTAGAAAGTGGGGAGGTTAGGGTTAGTGGTGGAGAAGCGGAAGTGGAATTACAGGCAAATGATCAAGTAGCTTTTAATAAGGCAACTGGAGATCTATCCCCACTGGATGAGACTGACGATAACTATCGATCTTTGGTGAGCAATGATTTAATATTTGATAATACGCCCATCGATGAAGCAGTATTTG
Source organism: Saprospiraceae bacterium (assembly GCA_965263225.1). Classification (GTDB taxonomy): domain Bacteria; phylum Bacteroidota; class Bacteroidia; order Chitinophagales; family Saprospiraceae; genus DT-111. The sequence continues at coordinate 140,470 of CBDHHG010000055.1, read as the reverse complement.
CTCTGAATCGTCACTTTGGAACTAAGATATCCATTGACATTGCAGATACTAGCAACTGTGAAATCGGTGCTACTTTTGAAGACCAACCCCTCAACGCCATCCTGTTGATTTTAGAAGGTACACTTGGCATAGAAGTCGTTCGACAAGATGACCAAATTATCCTTTCAGGAGACGGCTGTAGATAAGCAGACTTATTCGAATCCAAAAACCAAAGCCATATATTTCATGAGAAAGATCTTGCTGATTCTTTTTCTTATGCCCCTCATTCCTTTAGGCCTATATACTCAAGACCCGGGAGAGGAATCTACCATTAACCTACAAAGATCGGATGTCCCAGCACTAGAGATCCTGGAGGCCATCACCGCACAAACTGGGCTTAATTTCTCTTATAACTCCAGGACAGTGGAGGTACAGCAACGCATCTCCGTCAATTTTGTCAATACCAGTTTGGCAGTAGCGTTGGAAGAGGTAGCTACCAATCTAGGCGTTGAACATCGAATTATTGAAAACCAGATTGTGTTATACGTATCTTCCAGATCCAAGGAAAGACAAAGGCAATCCTTTACACTGAGTGGGTTCATCCAGGATGGAAGTTCTGGGGAAAGCCTGATTGGAGCAACAGTGAGTAAACCTGGCACGCGGATTGGTACCGTAAGCAATGCATTTGGCTTTTATTCCTTGTCATTAGAGCGCGGAGCCCACGAACTGGATTATTCCTACGTAGGCTATCAGCCAGAAGATTTACAGTTGAACCTAGATCAGACCACCAAGTGGAATCTATCTTTGAAACCTACCGCTATTGATTTGCCGGATGTGGTAGTTGAAAAGCAAGCTCCCAATATTTTGGCACAGCAAGATCTTGACGAAATGGAGATATATCCTGGAGAACTCAATGCTATGCCCGAATTTGCCGGAGAATCAGGAATTGTGAAGGGTTTACAAACCATGCCCGGCATCAAAATGCACAGCGATGGTTCCGCCTTTTTTTATACCCGAGGCGGGGAGCGGGACCAGAACCTCATCATCATTGACGATGCACCTTTGTATAATCCCACTCATCTCTTCGGCTTTTATTCCATGATCATCCCCGATTTTGCTAAGCAAATCAAGGTTTACAAAAGTGATATACCGGCAAATCTCGGAGATCGACTCTCGTCCATTGTAAGTATCCGGACCAAGGATGGCAATTCCAATACATTCAAATTCAGTGGATCGTTGAATCCCTTGGTCAACCGTTTTTCTATGGAATTTCCGACAGCCAAGGAAAAGGGGGCCATCTTCACATCCATTCGAGCTTCCAATTTTGACTGGCTCTACAAAGAAAGAGCCCCCAATGCCAATTTAGAGTTTAGGGATTTCAGCTTCAAGCTCAATCACAAACTCAATAATCGAAACCGCATTTACTTTACTACGGTATTAGGGCTGGATGACTTTACCAATCGACCTCCAGGCGGGACCACTGCCGGTATTCGCTGGGGGAATTTTGCAGCCACCTTCCGTTGGAATCACATCTTTGGCCCCAAACTATTTTCCAATACTACCATTTATACAGGAAGCTATGACTACCGGCTCTTTTCACCACCCAATTCCTGGCGATCTAGCCTGGGGGACATTAAGCCTGAAGTCGGATTTCACTCACTATGCTAATGCCCGCTTGACTGCTCGATTTGGCTTTGAGACACAAGGTTACTTTATTAATCCAGGGGCAGTGACAGCTGATACTACTGTGGCCATTTTTCCGGATATAGAACCAAACTATACCCGAAAACTCAGTTTGTACTACCAGACCAACTGGAAAGCTTCAGAGCAGTGGACCCTGAAGGCAGGCTTGCGCTTGATCAACTGGGCCAACCTTGGGCCGACTCGCATATTCAATTATGATGAGCATTATCAGGTGATAGACACTATGGATGTTGGAGATGGGGTGTATAACAATTACGTCCGTTTCTCTCCACGAATGAGCCTATTGTATCGTCCGGATAGCACCGTCCAATATAAACTAAGTTTTGGTCTATATCAGCAGTTTCTGCAATTGGTATCAAACTCTCTCTCTCCCTTTAGTTCACTGGAAGTGTGGCTACCCGCCAATCACTATTTGAAGCCACAATCTGCCAGGCAGATCAGTTTGAACTACAGTAAGCTTTTAGCAACCTCTTCCCAGTCCACTTTTACAGCTTCGCTGTATTATAAGCACTTCGATGAACAAATAGATTATAAAGACCATGCCGTAACCCTGGTTAATCCTCTGCTGGAAGGAGAACTTCGGATAGGTACGATGTACGCCTATGGGGCAGAATTCATGCTTAAGAAGCAGTTGGGCCGGCTGAATGGCTGGATGAGTTATACTTATTCGAGGACCTTAAGAAAAACGCCAGGGCTCAATAATGACTTAGAATATCCTGCCTTTCAAGATCGCCCACACGAATTTTCCTTCTTACTGAACTACCGATTGAGTAGAAGAACGCTGTTTTCAGCCTATTGGACGAGTTTCAGTGGTACGACCTTTACTTCGCCCACTGGTTTTTACCAGTTTAATGACCAAACTGTGCCCATTTTTAGTGAGAAAAACAATGATAGACTTCCCACCTACCACCGCCTGGATGTAGCTTGGCGATTTATCTTCAATAAGAATCCGGAGGCACGCTATCGCCACAGTTTAACCTTCTCGATCTATAATGCCTTGACGCATAAGAACGTGGTTCACGTGAACTTCAATAAGATTCCTCAAGAAGGAGCCCGACCATTGGTAAAGACGAATCTGCTTTCTCAAGAAGCGCTTACAGCTACTCAATTAGATCTAATTCGCTTTATGCCGTCCCTAACCTATAAATTCGAACTATAAATCATGATACGATCCTTAAGCATACCTATACTATTTCTAGTTGCTGTTTTTTGGGGGCTTTTTGCCTGTGAGGAAGCAGTGGATTGGGATTTTGAACGAGGCGAAAATGGGGTTTTGGTAGTGGATGCTATATTAACTGATGAATTGATCCAACAACAGTTGCGTTTAAGTTTGAGCTATGATGACTTAAATGGGGAGGCCCCTCCGGTTCCCGATGCGATAGTTTCCGTCACGGCTAATGGTGTAGCTTACTTTTTTGCACCCGTGCAAGGAGATCCCGGTTTGTATAAGAGTACGTTGCCCTTTGCTGTTTTTGATGATTTGACCTACGAGTTAGAGATCAACTGGCAAGACCAACGCTACACGGCCAGGAGTGAATTGTCGGAGGTGGCTCCTTTTCCTGAGATCAGTTTTTTACCCTTTGAGGGTACCGATAGCTTGTTTTTTGGGACTTTTGCCCCGATTTACAATGCCAACCAGCAGGCGATGTATGAAATGAATGTGGATTGGACTCACCTAAATCCCGATCAGGAAGGCCGAGCTAAACTGTTGTTTTTCACCTTTAGTACCATCAATACTGGCGGCTTGGTAAGACCTGCAGGAGATACGATTGGCTTTCCCAAAGGGAGTATTGTTACAGCGAAAAAGTTTGGTCTTAATGATGATTTTGCCGATTACCTAAGGGCCCTGGCTTTAGAGACGAGTTGGCGGGGAAGTGTTTTTTATGGCCCTGCGGCCAATCTTCCAACGAACCTCAGTGGAGGCGCTTTGGGATTTTTCAGTACCTGTGCTGTTTTAACAGATACATTGATTGCTCAATAAGTTTTTTTTAAAAAAATATGCCGTATAATTGGTTGGTTATTAGTTTGTTAAATCGATTTGGTGGAGTTAAGTGCAAAAAATATTGAAATGCACTAAGGGTAGCAAAAGACTCTAGGGTATTTATAGTGAATGGCGGCATAGACCGCTCCAAATTGAAAACACTATAAAACAATTATTATGAAAAAGTTAGTTTTTGCGATTGCCCTACTTCTATCTTTCTCTGTATTTCAATCCTGCCAAAAGGACCCCGTTGAAAACCCGGAAGAACAAGTAGCTCCGACACTTCCCCCTGCTGAAAGCTTTATCATGCCATTTGCTGGCTATGAAGACATCGACACCACTGGTTTCATTCATAATACTGGACTTGACGAAAGAGGTGGACCCACTTCTTTCAGAAACTGGTTCTACGCAGGTTCAAACATAGTTGTTTGGAATGTTATTCTCGGAGTGAACATGGCCATCCCTGTCGCATCTTTCCTAGAGGCCTTTAATCACGATGCTGTTTACGATGGTCAAGGCGCCTTTATTTGGTCCTACGATTTTACCCTGGGTAATGATACTTTCCTGGCCGAACTAAGCGCTAGACTGATTAATAATAATCAGGAGGTAGAATGGGTAATGAATATTTCGAAAGTAGGAGGATTCACCAATGTAGAATGGTACCGAGGTATCACTGCTAGAGACAATAGCCGTGCTACTTGGACATTGAATCACCGCCCCAACAACCCAGAGCCTCTGATCGATATTCTCCATGAAAGAGACATTGCTACCAATCAAATCTCCACTCGTTACACTAATCTAATCCCGGGCGACGAGAATAATGGCGACTATATCGAATATAAAACCTTGATCAATAGTGATTTCAATCGTTCTTATGATGTTTTCCGAGCAAATACCAATGAATTGCTGGAGATCGAATGGAATGCCCCTTCCCGAGAAGGTCGGGTCCGTAATCCAGATTTCTTCAACGATAGTGATTGGCATTGCTGGGATCAGGATCTAAGAGATACTAGCTGCCAGTAAAGATCGTAGACTACTCTCCTTAACATCCAAGCTAGGGTTCTCATCGTCATGGAGGTGAGAACCCTTCTTTTATGGCTAACTACGCTTTGAAGCTATAGACCTTAGGCGCGGGGACAGGCTTTAATAGCAGAAATATTATCGATCAAAATATTTCCTCTTGGCGTTTGCCCGCCTTCTCCATAATAGGCCTCTAGAATGATGTAGTTGAGGAAATCGGTAGCCGTAAATTCTATCTCATAGGTTTTCCAAAAGGTATGCTTAATGATCCCGGTTTGCTTGAGCAATTGAGTCTTGGCTCCGTGTGTTTTCCCCCCCCATATCCGGAGTTGAATGGGAGCGTTGTAGGTGCTATAAGTCCCAGCCCTGGCTAGGTCTACCGTAAATTTAAAACAAGACTTAGGTGAGAGAGACTCCTTTAGCCGTTGACCAATACTTTCTCGAGAGCCGTCGTCCCTGGTGATGAGGCCTACGTAAGTGTCACCATCCGAGGCTTCTTGATACACTCCCCAGTGTCCGGGTAAGATATCGGGTGTGGTGCCCGGTTCGCAGGCATGCCAACCGACGGGCATCGTGGCATCTTGTGGCTTCCCTTCAAAAGAAGAATTGATTAGATAGATATTTTGTGTGTTTCCCAATAGTGGTAGTAACAGCAGTGCGAAAAAAATTCGACGCATGTGTAGTAGGTTGTTTGAGTAAACAAAGTACGTAATACTGAAGCAAATATCTTGCCGCTTCTTACGATAATAAACAATATAAGTATGGGTTTAGCTGCCTTTCTCAAAAACAAACTAACGATTTGAGTACTGAACTTCTTATCTGCGGCGCCTTTAATTCTTGGATTGCGATCGGGAATCCTACTTTATTGCGTAGTTTTTATAATTTTGCGCAGCAATCATTTATTCTCGTTTCATGGCCAATAAGAGTGAACAGGGATTGACGCGCAGAAAGCCCAATTACATCTACGCCATTATCAGTGTAGCATTGGTTCTTTTTTTGCTTGGGATGTTTGGATTGATTACGATCCATGCTCAACGGCTGGTAACGGCCTTCAAGGAAAGAGTTAACGTCTTGGTGGAACTCCCAGATGGCGTTCGCACCGAGGATGTACAGGATCTTGAACGATACTTGGACAATAGTTTGTTTACGAAGCCGGGCACAGTTGTCTTTACCAGCAAAGAAGCAGCTGCCCAGGAAATGAGCGAGGCCTTTGGAGAGGATTTTCTAAAACTGGATTTACCCAATCCACTGCATGATGTGATTAATTTCAATGTTCGAGCCAATTATCTAGATGCGGATAGTTTAGCACAATTAGTAGATAAGTTACGTCTACACCCACATGTGTCAGCGGTATACTATCAGGAGAATTTGGTAGATGTTATTGCTAATAATGTACAGAATTTGAGCTGGATTACCTTATCGATTGGTCTGTTCTTCATTTTTGTAGCCATAGTATTGATCCATAATACCATTCGCTTGGCTCTATTTGCGAATCGCTTTTTGATCAAGAATATGGAATTGGTCGGGGCCTCTTGGGGGTTCATTAGTAGACCCTATTTGATACGATCCGTGCAGTATGGCCTATTGAGTGGACTCCTGGCTATCGGTGGTCTGGTATTTGGAATTCTTTGGGTACAAAGAGCCTTACCCGAACTGAGTACTTTGGGGAATTGGTGGAGTTTTTCCCTGTTGTTCGTCTTGCTTCTAGTATTGGGCATGTTAATCAATTTAGGAAGCACTTACTATGTGGTCAATAAGTATCTTAGAATGCGGGTAGATGATTTGTATTGAGCCTGGAATTCTGAGTGAACCGAAATACAGATTGAGTGTATAGAAGTGGGAACTACTTCTAAAATAAAAAAGTCAAAATGAGTAAGCATAAGCCGCCAAAAAAGAAGGTTGTGGTTTCGACCTCAAAGCCGGAAAAGAAAAAAGTAAAACCTACAGTAGCAAAAACCCGTACAACAGCTAGTAAGCGAACAGCTACTCCTGTCCAAGCGGATTTATTGTTCGGTCGGGTCAACTACCTGTTGTTATTAGCAGCGGCAGGCTTAATTGCCTTAGGCTTAGTCTTGATGTCAGGCGGTGGGATGCCAAGTCCTGATGTTTGGGATGAGAACATCATTTATAGCCATCGTCGAATTACTTTAGCACCGATAGTGATCTTGTTGGGTTTAGGAGTAGGCGTGTACGCCATTTTTAAACCAAAGACAGCAAAAATCGAAGCCTAAATGGGTGAAGTGTTAAGCGCAATTGTGTTAGGGATTGTTCAAGGGTTAACGGAATTTTTACCAGTAAGTAGCAGTGGACACTTAGAGATTGCCAAGTACTTTCTGGGCGATGACAGCATTGGGGAAGAGAGTTTACTAATGACCGTTACGCTGCATGCGGCCACAGCATTGAGCACGCTGGTCGTTTTTAGGAAGGAAGTAGCCGAGATCTTCAAAGGTCTTTTTCAGTTTACCTACAATGAAGAAACGGCTTTTTCCCTGAAGATTATCCTTTCCATGATTCCCGCTGTTCTGGTGGGACTTTTTTTTGAAGATGTGATTGAGCAGATGTTCAACCAGCAGATGTTATTGGTGGGATTGATGTTGATTGTGACAGGAATATTGCTCTTTTTTGCCGATCGAGCTAAGCGAACGGATCGAGCAGTCTCCTTCCGAGATGCCTTGATCGTTGGGCTGTCGCAGGCTATCGCCATCCTTCCGGGTATATCGAGATCCGGTGCAACGATATCCACTTCTGTGCTACTTGGGATAGATCGGGAGCGTGCGGCACGGTTCTCGTTCCTTATGGTTATTCCCTTGATATTCGGGAAAGTAGCTAAGGATATATTAGATGGAGCCTTTGCAGAATCAGGTGTAAATACCTTGGCTTTAGGAGTGGGATTTGTGGCTGCATTTCTCACGGGAATGCTGGCTTGTGTCTGGATGATAAAGTTGGTAAGGAATAGCAAATTAACTTATTTCTCCGTATATTGTTTTATAGTAGCGGCTTTGGTGATCCTTGGGACTTTGCTCAGGGCTTGAATGTAAAAAAAATAGGAAATGAACGGAGATGATGTTCCTTTACCGGAATATGATTTTATCAACGGCGCCACCTTACTTGTAGATAAACCAAAAGGCTGGACCTCATTTGATGTGGTGAATAAGATCAGGTATAGGCTGAAACATCGACTTAAAGTCAAGAAAATAAAGGTGGGGCATGCAGGAACGCTAGATCCCATGGCCACTGGTCTATTGATTATTTGTACAGGAAAAGCCACCAAGCAATTACATAACTTACAAGGCTTGGATAAGACCTATACTGGCACCATTACTTTGGGGGCAACAACCCCATCCTTCGATCAAGAAACCGCCATAGACGAAACTTACCCGATCGATCATATCGATGCAGATTTAATTGAAGAAACTAGAAGCCAATTTCTCGGTGAAATAAGCCAGGTCCCTCCCATGTTTTCTGCTATCAAGGTAGACGGACAGCCATTGTATAAAAAAGCCCGTAAAGGCCAATCAGTGGAAGTCCAACCCCGCAAAGTCGTGATTTCTTCTTTTGATATTACAAGTACGGATATCCCGGCAGTGGATTTTGAAGTGAGTTGTAGCAAAGGGACTTACATTAGATCCTTAGCCAATGATTTTGGAAAAGCCCTGCAAAGCGGGGCATATCTATCTGCGCTCAGGAGAACGCGAATTGGTTCCTATCACATCGAAGATGCTTGGAACCTTGATAACCTCATTGAATTATTGGAGATGAACCCGATCAAGGAAGAATAGCTTTCTTTCCTACTGTTACCATTCCTATGTATTAAAAAAATATGAATAGAAGTAATTTTCTTATTCATATGTATTTGTTTTACAGCTATATAAACATGATTATTTAACAAAAGTGGTGAGTTAGGGAAGAAAGAGGCCCGGGAAATATTTTCATCTTTAAAAAAATATTATATATTTGTTGGAGCACGGTTACAAACAATCGCCATTGTAGAAAATAACACTCCACCCATTTCATTCTAGATGATCGACGTCCCCCCCACCTCTAGGAATGAATCCCCACTTAATCTTTAAGCTATTTTTGAAGACTGTATATTCAGATAGTCACCGCCAATTTTAGACCTGCTAATAGGACTACTTTGTATGAAGTATTCTGTATTACTGTATCTATCTATTATGGTATTGACAGTTGCTCTTGAATTTCAGTTTTAGCTATCAGTGAAGGACATCCTCTTTACACAAGAACTTACCCAACACTCACCCCTTAGAACACATTGTACTCACCCATTTAGCATTAGGAAAAAGCAATAGGCTTTGTTCCCCCTAGAATGCTATTGTTCATTGTGTTCATCTTTAATATTGACTTGCATGAAACAGTTGATTTCATTCGTTTTAACCTTCTTCTTGTGTAGGTTAAGTTTGAGTCTTGTTGCCCAGCCTTTAAAGATTTACGAACCGACAATTTCACTTGATGTCGATGTACTACGGGCACAATTATCTGGAGCAAGAATGGAAGGAGAGCCTTTAGCAGGCACCACAACACCTACCGTACAGTTACCATTACCTGGGGGTGAGCTACGTCAGTTCACTGCCGAAGAATCACCTGTATTAGGACGCAGTTTGTCTGCGCAGTACCCTGAAATTAGAAGTTACCGAATACAAGGGCAGGATGTCGATGTACAGCAAGGTCGACTCCTGGTCTCTTCTTATGGTATCCAAGCCATTATCGCTACTACGAATGGTTGGATGTACATAGAACCGGACGCTGATTCAGACTACAACGTGTATTACGGGGATAAAGCACATCAGGTACATGAACTAGCAGAAGAAATGCTTTTCAAAGCTAATTATGCACCACCAATCGCAGCAAAAAATAAGATCAGCATTGGAGGTGAACTTTATATCTTTAACATGGCGATGGTGGCGGATGGTGAGTATGCAGAAGCTCGGACAAATGGAACCCCGGTTTTAGGCGCTGTTATAGCGGCAATGGCAGCAGATGTGAATAGCATGAATGCCATTTTTGAGACCGACCTTTCCATCCGCTTCGTTCTGCAAGAGGCCTTTGCCTATCTGAACAAGTCTACTGATCCCTTTCCCATTGCTAATCTTGGGCCAGGTCGGGAGGCGCTGGTAGCCATCGGTGATTTAATTGATCAAGGAATTTTCCATCCAGAAAATTTTGATCTTGGGCATCTGGTCTCTGGCAGAAATATTGGAGGAAGTGCATTTGTAGGTGTAGTAGGAGATGATGAGACGATAGATATCGATGGGGATCAAGATATGGATGCTCCTTATAAAGCGGGAGGGGGAATTGGCACCGCTGATCCCCAAGGGAGCCACTGGGTGGGACAACTTTGCCACGAAGTGGGGCATATGTTTGGAGCCTTACACACTTTTAATGGTGCGGATGGAACCTGTGGTAGACCGGGCCAGTATGATGCCGAATTTGCCTATGAGCCCGGAAGTGGTTCTACCATCATGTCGTATGCTGGCAGATGTTCTCATGATGATATTAGTCAAACCCTAGACAACTATTTTCACATTGCCAGTGTAGAAGCTATCCATCAATTTCTACAACAGGAGAGAATTCAGGCCTGCATGGAGCAACAGTCCACTGATAATACCGCTCCGCGCGTATTTGCCAATCCACTCGGACAACATTATTTGATTCCTAAAGGCACACCCTTCTATCTTACGGGAGAGGCGGCAGATCTGGAAGATGATGAGTTAACGTATTGTTGGGAGCAATATGACCTTGGTACTCAAGGACTCTTGGAAGAGTCACCCTTTGATGTGAGTTATCGCGAGGGGGAAAATGGAGCGCCACTTTTTCGGAGTTTTGCTCCTACCTCGTCGATTACCAGAACCTTCCCTCGCTGGGCTGCTATACTAGGTAATGCCACAGATAAAGGCGAGCTGTTGCCTCAGCAAGCCCGAACCATGACTTTCCGTCTAACAGTGAGAGATAATCATGTAGGAGGGGGAGGACTAGGGTCAGATGAAGTGGAAGTGGAAGTCGATGGAGAAAGTGGTCCCTTCTTAATAACCTCCTTTAATGAAGCTACCACCTGGACAGGGCTTCCTGGTGATCCCATGACCGTAGAATGGGATGTGGCCAAAACCAACCAGGCACCGATTCATTGTGAACGCGTAAATATCTTGTTTTCTGCCAATGACGGAGAATCTTTCCCTATTGTACTAGGAGAGGAAGTACCCAATAGTGGTAGTTTTACTTTTGCTATTCCAGAAGTCTTTACCAGTACTGGGAGAATATTAATTCAATCGGTCAACAATATCTTTTTCGATGTTAATGATGCTAGGATAAAAATAGGAGGGGAGTGCTATGCAGAAGGAAGTACCATAAGCCCCACTCTTGCCATAAGTGAGGAGTGGGGAGCGGAAGCTCTTCTGTTGGATTTGACCCCAGATTATGGTACACCTTTGGAAAAGATCGATTTGAATTTTACTCCCCTTACACCCAAGGCAAATTTGACCACCTCTAATAGTGGTACTTGCTTTAGTTTTACATATCCCACTGCCTTTTTTAGTCAGACTTTTCAAGTGAACAAAGAAGGAGAGTATCTATTCCAATTGCCTGATGTAGATCATACGACCTACTACCTGGCCAACCTATACGAGGCCCCTTACGAACCGGCAGACCCTTGTTTTAATTGGATGGCTTCCAGTTCTCATTTTATCTCCGGCAGTGTGTCGGTAACTAACGAGATGAAGGTGAATTTGGAGGCTAGGAAGGAATATGTTTTGGTCACCTTCGCTTTGACCTTTGGGGACTACCGGGTTGAGATTCAAGGCCCCTCGGGGGGCAATGCCTACGTTGGAATGGTACCTCCCAATGATGATTTTGTGTACACCTACGTGATTTTTGATCAGATTTCCGGAAAAATAGTCGGATTTGAACAAGAAGCGGACTTGCGTGGCTACATTCCTGGGGATTATCACATTTATGGATTCTCCTTTCCAGCCGGCTTCAGTTTGGATTTGTTTATAGGACTGGACAAAGCAGCATTTGAAGAGAAAATGCTCACGATAGGGTTTTGTGGGGATCTGAGCGATAATTTTAGGGAGGTGACCATAACAGGTACAAATACGGTATTACCGGTGGAGTTATTGGAATTCAAAGTCTTCGCAGATCCTCCCAATGGGGTCCGCTTAGATTGGACCACTTCCGTAGAAGAAAACAATGCCCATTTCTTAATAGAACGTTCGGTGGATGGACGGAAATTTGTGGCGATCGGGCAAGTGAAGGGAGCTGGAAATAGCTTTATTGAACAAAAGTATCTTTTCGAAGATACTAGGCCGGTGCCTGGTTTGAATTACTATCGATTGGCACAAGTCGATTATGATGGAACGGTAAATCGACACGAAATGCTTAGTGTGCTCTATGAGCAAAAAAATAATGTTCAGGTATATCCGAATCCTGTTGCTGACGGGCTTGTTTATGTAGAGTACTTTCTTTCCAATACTGAGCTAGTGACTCTAGAGTGGATGAATGCTACGGGACAGTTGTTGTCCAGAGAAGTAAAGACATTGGAGGCTGGTCATCAACGCATCCAGTTCTCCATAGATGACTGGCCTGCGGGTTTGTATACGCTGAGAGTTAGCAGTTCTACCGAGCAGCGAAGTTTACAATTGAGCAAGCAATGAGGTCGTGAATTGAACCCGAGGGTCAGCCTATTTCGCTACCTTTGTAGGGTGTTCGCAAATCGGAAAATTATACATATTGACATGGATGCCTTCTATGCATCTGTGGAGCAGCGGGACCAACCAGCGTTACGGGGCAAGCCCGTGGCTGTTGGTGGTGCTGGAATGCGCGGGGTAGTAGCTTCTGCCAGTTACGAAGCTAGGGCTTTCGGTGTGCGATCAGCCATGCCAAGTGTGACTGCACAGCGACTATGCCCCGCCTTGATCTTTGTAAGCTCTCGATTTGATGTATACCGTGAGGTATCACAGCAGATTCGGATGATCTTTCATGAGTATACGGATTTGGTGGAGCCTTTATCATTGGATGAAGCATTCTTAGACGTTAGTGAAAATAAAAAAGGGATGAAATCGGCAACAATGATTGCTGAGGAAATCCGCCGTAAAATCAGAGCAGAAACACAACTCACGGCTTCCGCCGGTGTGTCGTTCAATAAATTTTTGGCTAAGGTGGCCTCCGATATTAATAAACCCGATGGCATCAAGGTGATTACCCCGGATGAGGCTTCAGCCTTCTTGGAATCACTTCCCATCAAGAAATTTCATGGAATCGGCAAAGTAACAGCTGAGAAAATGAAGCGGATGGGGGTATTTACGGGTAAAGAACTTAAGGCGCTCTCCGAAATCGAACTTGTCACGCGATTTGGCAAGGCCGGGCGGCATTACTATCGCATCGTTCGTGCGGATGATCGCCGCGAAGTTAATCCAAATCGTATCCGCAAATCCATAGGCGCGGAGCGGACCTATCGAGAGGACATTAGCCAAATAGAGGAGATGAAAGAAAAACTCACCTACCTAGCGGGAGTAGTATTTCGATACATGGAGAAATCGGACAATTACGGTCGTACGATCACCCTCAAAGCCAAATCTCCAGATTTCAAGATCATTACCAGGAGTCGTTCTTTTTCTAGTGAAATTCGCGATTTAAGGTTGCTAGAAAACGTGACACATGAACTCATTATGCAAAACAGAGAGGAGATTCCTAGTGTTCGCCTACTAGGCGTCTCGGTATCCAATTTATCCAAAGAAGTACAAGGAGAGGGAATCCAACTTTCCTTTGATTTCAGCGAAGATGAAGAAGAATAAACCCCCCCATGAAGTTAATTATTTTTGATATCGATGGTACCCTGGTGTACTCTAATAAAATTGACAGCCAGTGTTTTGCCGATACCTATGAAGAAATCTATGGTTTACCTTTTCCGTCTATAGATTGGCGTAGATATCCTGCTGTATCTGATACCACCATCTTCGATGCGGTAATTCAGGAGCACTTCCAGCGCCGTCCAGACATGGACGAGATGGCAGCCTTCTGCACCCAGTTTGTCGCCAATATCGAAGCAAAACGACAGATACAACCTAAAGCGTTTCGGGAAGTGCCTGGCGCCAAGGCAGCTATCGATCGGCTGCGCACTCAGCCTGACTGTGTACTAGGTATAGCTACCGGAGGTTGGGAACGCCCCGCTCAGGTAAAATTACGGCACGTTGGTATCTCCTTGGACACCATCTTCTTCAGTGGCGCTGATGGTCATTGGACTCGTGAATCCATCATTGAATCCGTTAGGCAGCCTGCTCTTCAGCATTATGAAGCAATTGAAAAGATCATCTACATCGGCGACGCCATCTGGGATGTCACTACCACCCGCAATCTGAACATGGACTTCGTCGGGGTACGCCGCTCCTACGACCAAGAAGTGTTACTCCATCACGGCGCCACCCAAGTCATTCCCAACTACCTGGACTTCGATGCTTTCTGGCAAGCTCTTGAATTGGCCACTCCTCCGAAATAGTTCAAACGAAGCGCCATTGGCTGGGAACTTTTTCTAAGCACCTGATGTTCAGCTACCAGAGATTTATCTCCCAAAAAAAGTACAGGAAGGCTTGCATTTTTGTATTTTGATCGTATATTTGCATCGCCTTAGACGAAAGGCTCCAATGAAAGTATAAAATGGGAACTTAAGAATTAGAAAGTATAACTTAATTCTGAGAAGAAATTTCAACTTTCTACCCTTATTTCCCACATACAAAAGATTCCGTAGCTCAGTTGGTAGAGCACTTGACTTTTAATCAAGGGGTCCTGGGTTCGAGCCCCAGCGGAATCACTTAACATTTTGTCAAATAACTGATAATCAGCGACAAATGCTTGAAGATTTTTCTTCAGCAGTCGTTTTGACAGTTGTTTAAGAAATTAAAGGTATTCTCAGAAAGGTCAGATGCGTTCATCTGGCCTTTTGTTTTTTAAAGTTCTCGAAGGATTTACAGAGTTTTTGGCCTAATCCGACGCGTTCGAGTTTTTGCGAAAAGCTTCATTCGATCAGAACTAGGTTTGAAGACATTTCTGTGATGCCAAACCAAAAAATACGAAAAAAAAGTTTTAGGCTGAACTTGAGTATTTAGTCAATTCCTATTTAGAGGCTTCCCTAATTTCTCTTCTATCGAAATGAAACTTCTCGATTTTTAGTTATTCTTGAATTGTGCTTCATCTCAATCTACTGTATTATTTCTCTCTCCCTGAGAAACAGCTTGAGAATTTAAACAATCTAATTGTATTTCACGATTTGCAATTAGCAGCTTAAATTTTAGCAACTGACTGCTGAAACAAACGAAAGATAGGTAAAATTGGCTATTCCTGCTTTTATAGTGCAAATTTCGGAGAATCTGGTTCTTACCCACTTTTGGTGGAATCTGTCAACTGGAATCCATCAGGACTCTCTTTCTCAGTAGCTGAAAGCCAGCCCGGCCATACATTTGGCGCTTGATATTTTTCAGACGGTTGACCTGTCCTTCCACTTGACCATTACTCCACTTGAGAGATACTGCTGCTCTTACTGCATCATAGTCTTGTTGTAGCCCCTTGGCAAAATTCCTCAATGAAGGAATGCCGCTTTGCAGTGCTTGATTAATCCAGGGGTTAAGGTGTTTCTTTCTGAGTTTATCTGTCATGTTCTTAAACTTGCGGGCCAACTGACTGGCTTGATTGGCTTGCGGACAGTATTTGTAAAGGGTCCGTAGATAATTCTGAGCTTCTTCATCCAAGTCCTCAAAAGGTTTGCTCATTAGCGAACTAACTTTTCGGGCAGACCATACTTTCACCTTTAAAGGAGGTGGGAGTTTTTCAACACTACGATCCCTGGGGTATTTGCAAATGAATCTATATACACTTTGCGGCGAACCGGTAAACCCCTGTTCCTTAATCTCACGCCACAATTGCATGTATCTTGTTTCACCCTCACCCCATCTCTTTCTCAGATAATCTTCAAAAGGTAAGGCCTTTGACGTCTTAGTCCCTCCGTTTATCTTTTGGGGATATTCCTCATATTTCAAGTACTTTTTAATCGTTTGACGATGAACACCTGTCTGACGATGAATGGATTTGATTGAATGGCCTTTGGACCTCAGACGTTTCACTTCTAAAAAATTCAATTCATACCTTGACAAGGCAGGAACCTTAGTTGATGTATTTTTTTCTTCTGTAGGGGCTGTTTTTATATCAGGCATTGGATTGTCAGGCGCCTTGGCCTGTTTTCTTTTTCTTTGAGCGATGTCTTTAGCTGCTAGACGTAGTTCTTGATTATGTTTATCCAGCAAGCGCTTCAGGGCTTCTCCAAGATTTTTTAGTAGATGCCACCGATCTGCTACCTGGATCGCATTTGTCCTCTTCCCCTAAGCCGCAACCATTTTAAAGTAGAGTCTATGGTTGATTTGCTCTAATTCATCTGGCGTCAGATAGTCGATAGAACTGTGATGTCCTCTTCCCCTAAGCCGCAACCATTTTAAAGTAGAGTCTATGGTTGATTTGCTCTAATTCATCTGGCGTCAGATAGTCGATAGAACTGTGAGGCCGGATGGTATTGTAAATCACACTCCATTCCTGGATTTTGTCATTGAGTATGGGAATGTTTTGGAACCATTCCAGGTTTAGGCATTCTGTTCTGAGTGTTCCATTTAATCGTTCGATCAAGCCGTTTTGGCTGGGCTTTCCCGGTTGAATATACTTTAAATCAATCTTGTTGTTTTTTGCCCAGGTTTTTAGACGATCGGAGATGAATTCTGGACCATTATCACATCGGATATAAGCGGGTACTCCTCTACACTCGATCACCTTTTCGAGTACTTCGATCAGTGTTTTTGCTGAGATACTGGAATAAGCTTCCGTCCATAAAGCTTTTCGAGAACATTCATCCATAATATTGATGATACGAACTTTCTCTTGGCCGGGACCAACTACCCAATCACTGACAAAATCCATGGCCCAGCCTTCATTGATTCTACCAGGAGCCAATAGATCCTGATACACTCTTCTGATTTTTGGCCGCTTAGGAGGTAACCGGAGATTAAGTCCTTCAGCTTTCCAAATACGGTAAACTCGTTTATGATTCCAGGGGTACCCTTGTTTTCTCAAATAATGAAATACCATCCAGAAACCCCAGGCTAAAAAGCGTTTTGTTACCCTATGCAACAAGTCCGCTATTTCCTGATCCTTCTCTTCCGGACGATGCCCCTGTTTTCTTCGATAGTAGGTCTGTCGTCTGAAGCCCAAAACGACACAACACGATCGAACACTAATAGATTTGTTCGATTTGATCTGATCAATCATTTCTTCTTGGCGTCTTGGGCTTGATACTTTTTTAACATCTCATACCCTTCGGATAAGATTTCGTGATTCAGGCTTAATTCGGCATACATTTTCTTTAAGCGCTTATTCTCTTCCTCCAGTTGCTTCAAGCGGCGCTTATCTTCATTCTGCTCAATGGCTAAGTCCTTTTTCCACTTGTAAAAAGTAGCAGGGCTAATTTGATGTTCTCGGCAAATAGCGTCAATGTTCTGACCTGCGTCTGCTTTGGCCAAAATAGCCATCCGTTGAGATTCAGAAAACTTACTCTTACGCATTATGATTTTTTTGAAAGTTAGAAAATTTCAACCTAACTCTCTACTTATTTTTTGGTTGCGCACTTTGGGGAGGGGACACATTCGGAGCTCCCAGTTTAGCAGCTTGAGAATAACAACTGGCGCGATCCCTACTAATAATCTTGATGCCGGGATGGGTTTCTAGCCATTTTTTCACCGTTTCCACTTCCCGGTCAGGCAAGAGGTCTATTGGCTTTCTCTTCTCCAAATCCACCAAGATGGTGCCATAGGTATTACCTTTTTTGAAGGCCCAATCATCAATACCCAATATCTGGGGAGAAGCTACCTCGAAGTCATTCGGACAATTGCATATTATCCGTAAAATGGTGGACCGACCTACTGGCATCCCCAGAAACGAAGCAAGTTTAGAGCCAGCATTACCGCCAAGGGCATAACCGATTCGAGTAAGGTGTGCTGTCAATCTCGATGTACGACGGGCATAAGGCTTTAGATTTTCACCGAGTCGTTCAGTAAAAACCTTACGGCTGCAATTTTCATTCTTACAGTAGTACTTATTGACACTCAGATTAACCTTAACCGGAATACCCGCCCAAGGTAAGTCTAGTAGTTTGCGCATATAATTACTATGCCTACTTAGGCTTCTTTGGCCACAGTCCGGGCAAATACCTTGGACACTCTTTGTCCTTAGCTTAAGCAGAAAGTGATCTTCCCGCTTATCCAAAGCCTGGAAGCAAACCAAATTCGAGATAGGTAGTAGTGCTGGGGATACCATCCATTGAAAATACCCCACCGTCTTTGGTCATCAGGCTTCTTTCCACCAAAAGTGGGTAAGAACCCCCTAAGGTTAAAACTCGCGGAGGAGGAGGGATTCTCGACACTTTTTCCATAAAAAAGAAACTCACTGATAGTCAATGAGCTACATTGCAATTATTTTATGATATCAGCTCCTAAAAGGGCACTTGACACACTTTTGACACAGGTGACACTTGGATTAGGCGTTGGTCAATTAAATGAATATTGTAAATTAGAAATAGTAAATAGTGATGATTTGCCTGGATCAATCATAGTTATAGTTTGATGTCATCGCTTTTGAAGGAAAGTAAAGTCTTTGACTAACCGATATGTATGATCAAATTAGTTTAGTTTTAACTAGGGATGTAAAAATTTATTCTTCTTCAAACAAATTTTCTTCAGATACTAAAGATTTGATAGATTTTGTGAGATCATCAGTCATTCTTATACTCTTGATCGATTTACTCATTCTCTTTGATAAGGCTTTCATTTTCGCACTCTTTCTTTTCTGCTTCGGAAATTTTCCCAACTTGTATTTGAAGAACGCATAAGACAACAGTGTAAGTAATTGATCACCAGTTCTTCGTTTTTCCGTGAACTCTGTCAGCAATTCCAAATTATCTCTATCAATCTCCATACGAGCTAGCACTAGACCGAAAATTCGCCTTTCGATATTGACTAATTGGCCATCCTCTTCACATTGCTCCAATTCAGATAGTAACCTTAAGTAATAACTTGATATCTCATCTCTTAAGGTGATTGAGTTATGCTGTGCTGCAAAGTAAAAGTATACAATTTGGGATAAGGTAGACCTTGATAAATAGCCTAGCGGATGATTCGCAAATTTTTCAATTGCCACATCTAGCCTTGTGATAACTGCTTCGACATTCCCTAATGAAGTTGCAAGGCCATTGATTTTACTTTCAGAAGGTGTATTGTGAAGAGCTTGTAATAATCTTCCCATGCCAGCTATATAGGACATATTATCTCTGACATCCTCAGATATATCTAACCTTGCAATACTATTTAGGAATACAGGAGCATCCTTATTCATCCCACCATAGAAAATTGATACATTTTGCCACCACTCAATATTAAAGTTGTTAATAAGAAAAGACTCCTGTTCTTTCTTGTGGTGAAATATTTCGTAAGCAGCAAAATATTCTTGAAAAGATAAGTGTTTAAAAGATATTAGGCGTGATTTGGATATATAAAGGATTCCCAATTTTCGTGTTAAGAGATCAATTATGTCTTCAGCTGGTACACTACGTTTTCTATCTTGATTATACTTATTTATAAGCTTTTTGAAATCATCATGCGAAATTCGGTCCTCTTGATTAGTATGTAGATTATATGCCAACAAGCATATTATGCGATGCTTAATCGAAAACTCAATTATATCGGTTGTTTTCTTAACTAGATTTTTCTCCAATAGTACATTAGTAAAATGTGCATATAGATCAGTTATTGTCGCAGGGATTTCGATTTCATTTTCATCAAATAAAATTGTTATCAGGGCTAGAGAAAGAGGAGTTTTAGGAAGTTTTTCCAGAACTTCTGATTCTTGTAGTGATTTTCTTAGACGATGAATTTTCAGTTCATTTTCACCAAAGTAATTACTAATGAATTCTTGAACCTGGTGAAGATTCAGGTTTCTTAATTTATATTGCCGAAAATAATTGACCGGATGTTCGTCATCAAATACAGAGATGGGTCTAGAAGTACAAATAATCCGAATAGAAGGATACTGTTGATGGAAAGTCGAAATTTCATCAATTATTCTATGTCTTTCATCTTCCTTAGCAACTTCATCGATAGCATCAATGAAAAGAATGAAATTCCCCTCCTTGAACAAGGCCTTGGTATCAACCTTTAGCCTCTCCGTCCAATCCTGTTTAAAGTAAGATTCGATTGCACTTGTAACATCATATGATGCAATTTTTATATCAATTGCGTCAATCAAAACTGGATAAAAAGCAATATTGTTTCTTAGAGAGTTTTGCTCTATAATAAACTTACTAACTGTTTTTAGTAAGGTAGACTTGCCAGTTCCTGCCTCTCCAGTAATGAATGAAATTCCTTCTTGAGTAGTCAAATATGTAACGTCCCTATTTTTATTGGTAATAATACTTTCCTCATTTTCTTGTCTTTCTGTCAATCTTGGGGCAACTACACACTGGATAACTTTCTTAATCTTTTCATCTGAAGTTCCAATGGCCTTTAATTTACTGTCTCTGTTGATATTCTTATGAAATTCTGCGACATACTCCTTATAAATCTTATCTCCTTCGATCCAGTAACCTGGATGAAATTTGTCAATAAACTTGACAAGCTTATCCTTATCCCAGAAACTAATATTCGCTTTGTCAAAATTATTGTTTTCTTCTATCTTATCCTGGGCACCTCCTGAGATATTCCCATTGCAAACCACCTTAACTTTGGCTACTCTAATCCTTAGATTTTCAATTACATTTTTATATTCATATAGAAAGCAATCATGAACTTGATCTTGAACTTCACGAATGGAAGAGCTTGTGCCTGAGATATTTCCTTTCTTAACGACAAATGCTGTCCAGTTCTTTTCATCTTCAATTTCATCGAATATACTAGCTATAAGATCTTTTCCGTTTTCAGGTCTATTTCCTCGCTCATGGGTAACCTTTACATCTTTATAGCCTACTTTAGGAAGTAACTCCTCAAGGAGGTCATGAATTTTTGTTTCTGGAGAAAGTGACTCAATTAATCTTAGTTTTTCGGATTTATTCATTTCTATTGTTTTAGCTAGTGAAACCTGTACATCACTTCTAGCAAATCCTAATCTGGTATATCTCAAAATTAGAAGTTGCCGTACTACGATTGTTTTTATTCCTCCAATATTTTATCGATTATTATTTGTATATCGGTTGAACTGTTTTCAGGAAATGCAGATTCAATCCATTCTTCCCTAGTCATTTCTTGAAATAATTGCATGTTGTTTTTCTTCTTGAAATTAATTCTTTCTACATCTAAGATTTTCTTCTGAATTTCATCCTTGACATCGTTATATTCTCCAATTATTATTGAATCAAGATCAATTGTTGCTGGTAGATTTGGTAGTAGTCGCTTGATAGCTTCTAAATGATAATAGTTCTCAATCTCTCTCTTTCGTAACATTTCAAATTCACCACTGATACTTTCAACTTTCGTTTTCAAGGCATTATGATTTGCTTGTTTACTTTGGTAATCAACGGCTCCTTTGTCGCTATCAACTATTACAAGAAACCTTCTATTTATCTTCTGGCACAAATCGGCATTTACAAAGAATTCAACTTGTGAACCTCCACATGGAATAAACAATATATCATCTGGAATACTTCCAGTAATCTTGTTAAATGCAATCTGCCAAAATCTGCAATCATTTGATCCTTCAACGAACACTACCTTCCTGTAATTGTCATTTAATAGGTTATAGTTAGGTCTTATTCCCAACTCCTTTATCGCCATATTCAAAATATCATTTGTGTTCCCACTATGTTGGTATTCTGAAAGGTGATTTGTTTTCTTAACAATAACAATATTACTATCGTCCGTAGCTCCTGCAAAAATTGGGGAATGAGTGGTCAGAAAAAATTGACTATCCTCGGAAATTGCGATTATTGAAGACAACAAGTCTAACTGTAGTTCTGGATGCAAATATGTTTCAGGCTCTTCAATCCCAAAGATTTGATTTCTCTTATTTTGCTTTTGGGCTAGATATTCAAAATAGGCAACCATTAGCAATCTCTTAAATCCAGTTCCTTTATGAGAAATCGGAATGTCAAAAGCTTCAGACTTGAATTTCAAGCTAAGGTCAAATTTGACAAGATTTTTCCAATTGCAATTCACATCTGTGTTTATTCGCTCCAAGTCAGGTACATTTTTCTGCATCAACTGAGTGATCTTGTTAAATTCATTCTCAAGATCGGCTTTTACATTTGTCTCTATTTGTTGAGTTAATAGACTATTATTATCCAATGATTCTGTAGCAATCGGTTTGAATTGATTTTGAAATTCTGTTGATCCAACATTCAAACTTTGTTCTGCATCAAAAAGAGAGAATTCTGGGAATTCAAAATTTTGGTAGGCCTTACTTATATTGTTAATGAATTCGCCTGCATGGTGGACAACCAATGTTCTTCCCAATGTGGCAGTTGCTTGGTCTATTTGCTGAATCTTACTAATATTGGTTACTCCTCGTCCCGACCTTGAAAACCTGACACCTAAACTCTCCAAACTTTTATTTAGATCTGCCTCTTTTTTACCCCAACAATTTTGATGACTTTCTGCATTTATATCATAGCATTCATAAAACAACTCAGCCTTAATTTTTCCATTAGAACCATTGAACATAAACCTCTTGATTAATGAAATTTTCCCTTCATTATCAGTGGCTAGGCTGTTAATCAGAAAATCAGTTTCAAATCTGATTTTTATCTCCGTGAATTCACCCACACCAATGCCATAGCATACATCTTTATTTGTAAAATCATTGTTGAAGAAGGCGGAAAGGGCTTTTAGTATTGATGATTTCCCAGAATCGTTCTTTCCAACGTAAGTATTTATTTGTCCACATTTTAGATTTTCGAGCGATTGAATTCCTCTGAAGTTTTTGATTGAAATATCATAGATTTTCATAGCCTTTTTATTTCTTGATTTATAAACCCCTACTTATCTCAAATGCAGTCAATTTTCGTTGCTATTTACAGATAGTATTTCCTTCACACCCCCCCACAAAACCTCATACGGTACCACCTCTATATCAATAGTACTCAAATGCCGGGGCGTTTGTTTCAATTCAGCTAAGGTCTTCGCCGTCTGCTTCTCAATCACCCCCCAATCAAAAGAATGGCGGACCGTCAAAAAGAGCAGCCGCAGGAATATCTCCGAGCGGCGCGTGGTAGGATCTTTAGAGAGGTAGCGGTAGGCGTACATCCGGAGGGCTTCGGCGCGTTCGATGATCCCGGATCTATTGCCGCGCTTTAGGAGCAGGAGCACTTGGAGAATCAGGATATTGATATTCATCCCCTTTTTGTCTTGGGAGTAATGGACCGTTTCATTGAGGAAAGTGCCGATATTGATATTACCCGAACCCTGGAGAAAGAAAAGGTAGGTTTGGTAGATCTTTAGTTCTTCTGCGATGATGCGGTGGGCTTTGCTTTTGCGGATTTGTTTGATGCCTTCGGTGACCTGGTCCAAGTTGTTTTGGTAGAAGTTGAGGATCACTTCGAATTGGTGAACGCCGACCCAGTTGGCGCTATGGGGATGCGTGAGGGTTTTTACTTCATCAATGGCCTTTTGAGCCGCAGGATAGTCGCCAGACAGGATATTAGCCGGGACGCGATTGAAATGGAAGCTTCTTTGAGAACGCGGCGGAACCGTAAACGGAAGGGTTTGCATGTATTGAATGGCCGCATCGCAGGTCTCGGTGATGGCCTGGGGGGCGTTGGTGAGCTTGTATAGGAGTAGATCGAATTGAAAGCAGACAAATTTGAAGTGCATGCTGTCCACTGCTGCGGATGTCAATTCAGCTCTAACCCGTTCTATTTTTTGGAGGAATTCGTCTGAGATGGTTTTGAAGAAACGAAGCTCCAGGAAGAGCTCATGATAGTATTCCTCTGCCTTGTTTTCCCAATCTACGATTGCCCGGTATTGCTTGCCCAATTCTTGATATTGCTGGTATTTCTTCTTATTGGGCTGGAAGGCCGCATAGTGATAGCTGAGCCGCCGGGCCAAGCTGAGCACAAAGGGAGAGAGATGAAACCGCTTGGCATCCTTGAGGGTTTCCTGAGCGAGTTTTGCCGCACTACCCACCTTTCCCTTTTTCCAAAGGATATCACAAGCCAAATCAGCCTTGGCCACTTCAAAATATTTTTCGAAGTAACCTGCTGGCCGGATCGCCGTACAAAAAAGCGTGTTGATCATCGTCTTTTGTAGGCTTTTCCTAAGCCGGTTGAAATTGTCAGCCGCAATCGGATTGCCCGCATAAAAGGCTTCTTGCCCTTCTTCTAAGGTAGTGATCGAGCCTGCCTGAACCAATTCGTATAATTCATTGACCTTGCCTGTTTTCACCCCTACAACGTCCAGTTTGTTGGGGTTAATCATCTCGTTCAAGTCTAATATTATCCGCATTCTTAATGCAGTATTTTCTGGAATAGGTGAATAGATGTAGCCTATAAATCAGCTAGTTACCACTGGGGAAGATACAAAGAATTATTCTGTTGGTAGCAGTATAGTGGTGCTGTATGTTACAAGGGAGCAGGAGGCCAGGTAATAAGTTTGATCTATTGTTCACGTAAAATCAATTACTATGGTATTCCTATCCTTTTTTGATTTTGTGCTCAACATAATAGTAGAGGACATCGTCGAAATCTAAAAAAAAGGGATACCACCAGACAATAAGTACGGCAATATCCCCTAATGGTTTAAAGCAGGGGTAAATATAAGAACTTCTCTATTAGGGGAACAGTGCACGCATTGTTCCCCTTTGTATATTTTGGTGAAAATCATATATTTGCTGACCGATAAACATGATTTAAAGAAATTCTCACACAGCGTTCGATTAATTTAACAAGCCCGGTAAATAGGTTTAAGGCACCATTTTGTAACTCGCAAAAGCTATCGCTGTATGTGTAGATTTGTAGTCTTAAACCATGCTCCTCCGGAACTTTCCTTCCCTAATACCTTTCCTATCCTTCTATTTTCCTGATCACAAATTGTAATCCAACTACCCCGAACATGGCAATTGAGAAAACACTGGAAGAAGATACTATCTTGAGCAAACCATACTAGATGAGTATATGCTAGAAAGGATAGATGTTAATGAAGCTCAAGAAACTCTAACTGGATTGGTTTGAATCTGGCAGTGAATAGAGGATGGAGGTGCATAATCCATCAAGCAAATCTCGCTGGATACCTAGCTTCTAATCAAGGATAGCTGAAACAGATAGAGGCGAGGTGAGGGTAATTGTCCAAGTTGAGTCTATTTCATTTAGCATTCTAGTTTATCGATCTCATCTTAAAGGACGTTTTCATTCTTGGTATCAATTATTTGATTAAGCTTCTTTATCTTTGCCAGTTGATGGTAGTTACTTTCCCTGCTTTTTCCAGGGATCTCCCCTTCTCCTCGGAATAGCCAATCAAGGTTAATAGCTTAGGATAAGCCTGGATTATTTTGTTCATGTTTTTCAAAACTAGGTACTGCTGCCTTGTCCACGGCTTGAGTCTACTTAAATGACTGTTCATCAGATATCCTACATAGCTCTGCAAATTGAATTCTTGAGTCATTCCTTGGTCAGAGATTAACTCTAGGAACATCGGATCGCCCAGTGTCATTTATATCAATTAAAACTATATTTTCAATAAAATGCAACATAATCTTCTTGATTATGTAAACCATAGTTTCGACATTATATTTGTTGCAATTAATTGCAATGGCTCAATATACAGATATAATGAATGTCAATCTACCTGCTGGATACCAATTCAGATACACCCTGGACCACCTCTTGAAAGTCCATGCGGCTAATACAGGTATGGAAATTCGTGATGTCATTTCTGAGATTCTATCTCTATTGGAAAAGGCTGAGGTCGGTATGAAGGAACGCATGTTCTACTACTATCGCAAAGAAGAGATGAACAGTACGCGCCCTGTGATGAACGCCGAACGACAAGCGGTGATCAGCGAATACTTTGATATTACTGCGGATCAATTACTGTCGGGCAATATACTATCCCAAAAGCAAAGAGCAGTCAACCAAGACGGTTGACTTATCCTGCTACTTCTGCCCTGGCTCCTGAGTCAGGGCCTTTTCAAGTAGGGTCTCCCTCAGTATAGTTCGCTGCAAAAGAGCGGCGATGTTATTCAAATCATTTTTTAACCAACTGTTTTTAGGGATTACGCTCCGGAAGCTCCGGGGCCATTCCTAGAAAAAGTGGGACTGCAATTCTTTGTGGCAGAATGTAGTATTGTGGTGCGGAGTGGAAGCCGCACCAATTTGACGTTTAGGCAATTGCCCTTCAGGGGTAATGTCATGGGATTCGATCCCTGGGTAACTGGGGATCTTTCCTGAAGATAAATGGAGCGGCATGACAAAGAAATGCCGCCAGGTGTCCTTTAGAAATATCTTAGCAGATTTTTCAAGGAACGAGTAGCCCGGCAAAAGAGCTGAGCTACTAGGTTTTAATGGGGTTTATGTCACGAGTGGTTTGGCGAATTGGAACGTACCAGTCCCTCGCCAGCCACTCACCTTTCCCCGAAGTGCATAAA
This sequence comes from Saprospiraceae bacterium, assembly GCA_965263225.1. Classification (GTDB taxonomy): domain Bacteria; phylum Bacteroidota; class Bacteroidia; order Chitinophagales; family Saprospiraceae; genus DT-111. Next base: position 114,126 of record CBDHHG010000055.1, on the reverse strand, counting down.
ATGGCCCTTGAGAAAGGTCATTGGTGTTTTGCGGGTGTCTGGGATGGCGATCAGGCACAGCCATTAGCCCCGCTCTCAGCAATGGGAGCGGTATTTTTTTAACCTTAAGATGAACTTATGGAAAAATTCAACGACAAGCTGCTGGAAGATATGGTGACTCCGTTCATCGAGAAATGTCAGGAGATTGCGGAAAAGACCAACACGGATCTCCCGACGGTATTCAAAGCCTACCGAACCCTTGTGACCTCAGAAAAGGATTTACAACTAGCCCTGATTGCGGATCGAATTGTAGAAACGGTTATGCATGAACTTAAACAAGGCCGCGTAAAGGTCAATGATTTTGCTAAACCTGGAGCTGAGGCATGAGATCTACTTCACTTCTAAATGACAACGCCCCTGCGGATGCAGAGGCGTAAGCGTTAATTCAGCCCGGAGATCCTGCCAGATGCTCCGGGATTTTTTCACTTCTAACAACAAAAGTATGAGTTTTTTTAAACTAAGTCAATTTGAAGATCTGGACCCGAGGCTGGAACAGGAATTGGCTGATGCGGAGGAACAGGCCAATAAAAAAGACTTGGCCGATGTGCTGGAGAAACGCTATGGAGCTGCTTCCGGTAAACAGCCCTGGTTAACCCGCAATATCGGCGCTCGGCGTAGTGCTTATCTATTTAGTTTCTTTTGCAATCTACTGAGTATTGCGGCTGGCTGGTATGGAGCCTTGATTGTCATGGAGATTGTTCCCATCCCCTATTTGAACTATGTCTGTGCCGCCCTTTGCTTGATCGGAATGGAAAAATACAAGCGGCAATTTTCCGATTCTTTTTGGGATACTTATTTCTCACGGAAGTTGATCCGCTGGGATCTTGCCCTGAAGAACTTTTCTCTACTAGCGATCAGTCTATTCCTATCCGTATTCGGTATGTACTTCGCTGTAAACGATTTTAGTCCAGAAGCCAAACAACTGGGGTTGTCCGATAGTCCAGAAGCAGCGGCCATGCAAGACCGGGTGCGTGTGATTGACTCTACCCTATTGGCCATCCGAGAAGATCAATCCAACTACAATAGCCAAGGCCAATTCTATCATATCCATGCCAAGAAGGAGAATGCATTGACGGAAGAAAGAACGTCCCTAACCAGGGTGCTAGAAGCGGAGCATGGTGTCATCATCGTCGCCAATGAAAACCTGATGGAAACCTGGAATCTGAAGGTAGGCTTTCGCTCCTACTTTGGTGTGATCATCACCCTACTGGCAGAACTGGTCTTTGAGATCTGCATGGCCTTTTGCAGCTACTACGATTTCAGATTGTATCGAGCCTTAAAAGTCAAGCGACGTGGTGAAGTGAACGGCGTAAGAAAAAAGTCCCCGGCCCCAGTAGTGTACTAGATGAAAACTTGCAAGAGATACCCGATGCTGCTGGGGCTCCTTCAGAAAATCACTTGCAAGTGCCAAAAGAACACTTGTTAGTGTCAGAGAACCACTTGCAAGTGCCAAATACCCACTTGCAAGTACTTGCAAGGGACGAACAGGAGGAAACTGTCTACAACTCCGAGTTGGAGTTAGAGATCCTCCAGCGGGCTTTAAAAGACTGTGTTCGGAATATGCAAGCCTGGGAAAGCAATGAACGGAGAAACTACGGAAACTCCGACACCAATAAAGCTGGGGCAGCCAGATACCGGCAAAAAGCCCAAGCGATAGAGCAGAGAATCAAAGAGCTACAAGACCCAAGTACGGTCTAACCATTTACATACCTCCCTTTTTGACAGCAGTTCCGCCTATGCGGAAACTATGAACACACGTTGCCGTCCTGGTCCGCTCCAGGACCGGACGGCTTTTTCCTCCTATTTACGTGCAATGCAAAAGAATGACTTATGGCAAAAACGAAAAGTTTTTACAAGCAGCGAATGGAGTTGCTTGAGGTGACGGCCGACAATAACCAATTCTGGGTATCCAACCCGGATGCAGAACACCCAGAGCCGAGCCGCCGACAGATTGATATTTTCGAAGAAGATAAAGACGGTAACATCCGGATCAACTTTTGGACCCTACAGCGACAACAAATCAACTACGTGAAGATGGGGAAGGGGAAGATGAGCCATATTAATGGCAAGCGAGTCGTGTGGTATCAAACACGCCTAAAGAATCCTACCAATGATCGCAAATATGATATGCCGAAAGGGCAGGGTACCCATCCATTCTTACCTCCCACCCTGGTAGAAGCCTGGGAAAAGAAAACACCGATAGAAACCCTTTTTCTCACCGAAGGCGCTTTCAAAGCCTGGTATGCTACTTTAAAAGGAGCGATGACAATAGGGCTTACCAGTATCACCCATTATCGAGACAAGGAAACCCAACGAGTGCATCGAGCCATTGAATTGATCATCCGAGATTGCAAAGTCAAAAACGTGGTGATCTTATGGGATGGTGATTGTCTGGATATCTCCGAGAATCAACTATTTGACAAAGAGGATATTTCCAAGCGACCAATGGGCTTTTTTAGCGCAGCCAAGAAGATCAGAGAGCTACTGGAGGAGATGCCAGAAGAAGAAGTCCAGGAGAAGCTGCGCATTTATTTCTATCATGTCAAGAGTGAATGTCTTCCGGAGCGTCCCAAAGGATTAGATGACTTATTACTAGCGGCCAAGAAAGGGGATAGGGTAGAGGCAGTGATCAAAGAACTGCATAAACCGAATGCGCGCGATAGCTTCTATTTCTACAAAAAGAACATTACCTCTAGCACCCACATCATTTACAAATATTTCCGCCTTCACAACGAAGATTTCTTCTACCATCTGCACAGCGATATCATCAAGCTGAATGAATTCATCTTTAAAGGCAATATCTATCAATATGATGAAGACAAGAACAAACTAGAGCTGATCAGTCCAGAATGGGCCAAGAACGTTAAATGGATTGGGGATGATTTTTTCAAGATCGTCGAAAAGCCGATGGCCAATGGGGATACGGTACAAGTACTGGAGAAACGCAAGAAGCAAACCATAGTCGATCTATACGGCAAGGAATTCCAACGCTATATCAAATACTACGAAGGCTTTTGCAATGTGCCAGATCATTTCAACTATAAGCAAGTACATGGCCATTTCTACAATCGATACAGCCCCTTCCGTTGGACCCCGACACCTGGAGCTATCCATACCAGTCTAGAGTTCATCAAACACATCTTTGGTACCAAGACCATCAAATTCAAAGGCAAGACCTACAAGAGTTGGGAGCTGGGCCTGGACTATCTCCAGCTCCTGATCACCAAGCCCACCCAGATACTGCCCGTCCTAGTCCTTTACAGTCCTGAAAACAATACGGGTAAATCAACGCTAGGGAAGTGGGAAAAGGCATTGCTGGGCAACAACTGCATCCAGATCGGCAACCAGGATTTCAAATCAGAATTCAATGACCACTGGACGGACAAGCTTCTGGCCATTTGCGAGGAAACGCTACTGGATCGGAAGAAGGATGTAGAAGGCATCAAAGCCTATGCGACAAGCAATAAAGTAATGGTGAACCCCAAAGGCTTTGGCAAGTTTGAGATTGACTTCTTCTGTAAGTTTCAATTCTATTCGAATAATCACCGGATGATTTACGTGACCAAGCATGACGAACGCTTCTGGATCCTGAAGGTGAAAAAGCCCAAGAAGGACAATCCCAATATCCTAGCCGAACTGATCACAGAGATCCCCGCCTTTCTCCAGTTCATGATGGAACGCAAAATGGTGACGGAAAGTGAAAGCCGGATGTGGTTCCATTCCTCCCTGATCCGGACCGATACCTTTTACGATACGGTGAAAGTAAACGAACCCACAGAGGCTAGAAACCTCAGAGAGAAGATCAAAGAGATGTTCCTGGATTTTGATGAGGATGAGATCCAGATGCCAATAAAAAGCATCGAAAGCGAATTCTGGGGTGGGAGAGGATCGATCTCCTGGATTAAGGAATTGCTGCGGGACTATCTCAATGTCGATCAACTGAGAACGCCAGATGGCCGAGTAAAGCTAGTACGGGGAAAGTATTTCAAGTGGGAAAAAGCCTATCAGGATGATGGTACGGAATATTCCAAAAAGAAAGAGGTTCGCTTTCATGGCCGTCCTTACATATTTCACCGAGCAGATTTTGTTCCGGAAGAAGAGGAAGTAAATAGAGAAGAAGTGGAAAATAGTGACACGAGCTGGATGGACTAAAATGCCCTTTCTAATTTTAAAACGATGATTTCAGAAAAAAAAGGTGTTACAACTGTTACAAGTGTTACAATTGATTCTAATCAAAAGATAATCAACAGGTTAGAGTGTAACACTTTTGGAGAACGCAAAAAAAAAGTGTTACAACAGTGTTACACTTACCCCCAGTGTAACACTTTTTGGGAAACCCTGGTGTTACAAGTGTTACACCTCTAACGGTCTGACAGTCAATGCTAAACTCTAAAAATGGGGTGTAACACTTTGCAAAAAAATCTCGCCAGGTATCGTTTTAAAAATAGAGTTATAAAACTAGTTTTTCCGGCCAATTCTCCTACAAAAAAATAAAACACCGCGATTTGTGACATCAAAAAACGACAAATGATGAAAGTAATTCAGCAAGAACAAAAGAAATTCCAGGTAGAAATAGGACTAAGTGAAAAAGCGCTAGCCTTAGTTCTACACTCCAGTGGGCTAGAAGTGGAAGACCTGGCACACTATGACGGTATGCAAGCCGATAGATATCAGGTAGTAAGCATGAACCCCAACTTTGATTTAGGCTTTGGGGCTGACCTTAATGACTTCCTGGCGATGGGCTTATTGGTTTATGCCAAAGAAAATGGTTTGGACATAGATCTGGGGGATTTGCCTTTCCATCCCTACCGCTGCCAACTCCCAGTGCTGGAGAGTATGGACCTACAGCATATTGATGGGGAAATCGTTCAGGATCGCTATGTCATGATGACGGTGGCCATTGATCAACAAACGGGCAAACTAGTTGATGTTAGCCAGATAGGAGAACGCGCTCCAGAGTCGGACTAAAGAGTTTTTCCATAAAATTGCATTGCCGAGGCTGCTGGGATTCGTCCCAGTAGCTTTTTTTTGCTGTGTAAAAGGGGTATCTTGGGGGTAGGCAATGCATATATAGGAAAAAGTAGGCGAGAATTAAGCTGGTATTACGCCAGAATCACGCCAAAATTAAGCGATTAGAAACCGTAGTATTCCACGAATTGTATTGCCATGAACACTATTCAAAAAGAAGCTTACCTACCCCGTTGCGTAAGGAAGAAAGAACTGCGCCACTATTTTGGGGAAACCTACAAATTCATTTGGAACAATATTATCACAGATGAACTCCTGCAAGAGTGGGGGAGTAGCTATGAGCAGATCAAGCACCTGCGCGCACTTCCTGCGGATCTTACCGAGCAGATCTATCTGCATTTTAAGATCACGGATTTGCATGAGCCGAATCATGAAAGGATTAAGTCGATTGTGGAGGGGAAAGAGCCGTCATAAGTAAAATCAAAAGCTCTATTATCTACTACTCAATAGACTACTCTTGCCAAATGAATCAACATTTCAGTTTTTTCCTTAACTTGCTAGTAGTTCATTGAATGGCCGGATTATTCTTAAAAAAATGTTAAAATTTTGCACCCATTTTTTTTGACCCCTCCAAACTCATTGACAATCAGTAGCCATACACTTTAGAAAAAATCGTTTGACAAAAAAAGGCTCATTTTTGTTAAAATTTCATATGTCATTTACTGGCATTTCGAATGCAATCGTTTGGTAGTGAGAGGTGTATGTATTTAGGTAGCTTTGTGTTTGCAAGAAATATCTAGATTTGTGACAGCCAAAGGAGTGTTAAAAAACAAATCAAAAACCCCTTAATACGTTTTTTCTGACATTTTCATGACAGATGTTAAAATTTTTAGAGCTTGATTTATAGGGAGTTATCTTTGATTTTGGAAGGGTAACAGCTATTCCCCTTATGGCCAAAACGATCCATTTTTGCGGTCTCAGAAAATAAATAAAAAGTGCCTTTTTGTGACATTGGGATGAGCGATTACCAATTTCATAATTTACTGTATCCAGTTGAAGCGAATTAGGGTCGAAAAAAATGTCACAAAACCGTGTTTTTAGTTTGAGATGAGGGTCATCCTAGTCAGTGTCGAAGACTTGATCATTTCCCGCTTGCGGGATTATGGTAGAATATTAATATTAGATATGTCCGTTATGTGAATTTGACGAATTGAAGGTAACTATTCTAGTTTGACTTCATGCAGATAAGCTAATCGGATGGTTAGCTCATCAAAAGAATTGAGCTGAGTTGTGCTGAAGAGAGCTCTCATTTTTTCCCAGACTCTAATTTTAGCATGAGCGGCTTTCCAAATATCTCTGAAGTTTTTGGAGCAAGCTTGGATCATTTGGTCAACTAGAAAGGCGATCATCATGATGGTAGCTAAAGTGCTGGACAGATGATTGTAACCATGACCGAAATTGTGCTTAAAATGATAATCCTGGTTTTTGAGCGTGTTAAAGGTTTCGTTTTCAATTTTCCAGCGACTGCGGCCAGCCCTCATGATCTTATAAACATTGTCTTTACGAAGTTTAAATGAGGTGACCCATGAAAATTTGAGTGTTTTTTGGGTTTTAGCGTTTCGCTGTTCGTAATACAAGAAGTTGACTTTGAAGTCTCCTTCACGGTTCAAATTGAAATTATTGTCCCAAGCAAAGTAATGGGTGATATTTCCGTCTTTAAGGGAATAGGATTTAGCCCCTCTAAGCTTGAGTCTGGTTTCAAGTCTAGTAAAAAGGTGAGCGTGTTTAGTTGGTTTAATGGATGTGATGAAGTTCCATCCAAAATCCAGGACCTGTTGTAGATGAGGTTGGTTGGCAAACAGCGCATCTTGGACTAATACAAAGGGTTGGTCTTTGTAGTATTGATTTAGGTCAAGCAACAATCGCTTAGCAGCATTAAGCTCACAGTCATTTTTGGACTGTCCATCTTGATTACTAATGGCTTGAGAAGCTACCGGGAATACTTCGCGTCTATCGGGGTTGACCAAAACAGCCTCCAGCATGGAATGGTGGTAGGAAGCTTCTCCCTCCTTGTGGCGAGTGACCTGGCAACGTTTACACTTGACCTTGTTAGATTTAAAATAGTGTACTCCATCGAGGCTAATCAAGAAGTGTTTTTTGAGGGCATGGAAAGTAGGGAGCACCTTGAGCTGTCTAAGGAGTTTAAAGCATGCCGAGAAACAAGGAGCTAGAGCTGAAGGAGGAATTTCATCCAGCACGCGCCGCATCTGCGTGTCGGAACAGACTTGCTTCAGTTCAAAAAGTTGTTTGAGGTTATGGCGTTCAAAAGGAGTCTGTTGATCGAAACTCAACAGTGATGGATATTTGAAGGCAAACATGGCAAAAGCACTGATCAAAACATCGTCCAGGGGGTACGATATGTTGTCAGCCCTCGAATCGGGTATCCGAGCAAATTCTTGCCGCAGCAATTTAACCATGTCACACATGGCTAATTTATTATGTCTCGTTTTTTGCAAAATTAGCATCACCCAATACTAAAAATTATCGCACAAATTGGCTATGATTTTCGTCAACACCTTACATGGGGAATTGCTGGAAGGGTAAGGGTAGGAGTCATGGTCCATAGAGATGGGGACTGCGACTGTTTCTTATTCATGATGAATTAGTTTGATTAGGTAGGAGTCATGGTCCATAGAGATGGGGACTGCGACTCTGTGACCTTTTGGATTATCTCCATCAGGCGTAGGAGTCATGGTCCATAGAGATGGGGACTGCGACCGACTACTTGCACCTTAATATGAGATAGCATAAGCTGTAGGAGTCATGGTCCATAGAGATGGGGACTGCGACTCTGTGACCTTTTGGATTATCTCCATCAGGCGTAGGAGTCATGGTCCATAGAGATGGGGACTGCGACATTTATTTTCATTCCATTATATTCAGCCAGAAATAGTAGGAGTCATGGTCCATAGAGATGGGGACTGCGACTTCCCTTGCCAAATAGTTGTATCTAACTGCCCTTGTAGGAGTCATGGTCCATAGAGATGGGGACTGCGACGCTTGTGATTACTTTAGTCGGAGATTTACTCTGTAGGAGTCATGGTCCATAGAGATGGGGACTGCGACGAGAACGTTTGCGCCAAAAGTTCTTGAAGATTTTCGTAGGAGTCATGGTCCATAGAGATGGGGACTGCGACGGAGTCACTATTACTATACCTGCTTCTCCTGCGATGTAGGAGTCATGGTCCATAGAGATGGGGACTGCGACGTTTTGGTGCGGACAATTCTTTGAATGCATACACAGTAGGAGTCATGGTCCATAGAGATGGGGACTGCGACACCTATCTTATCGGAGTAGTAGATGCTAAGCTCTGTAGGAGTCATGGTCCATAGAGATGGGGACTGCGACTTTTCTGAATTGGTTGTCTGCTGGTCGACTTCTTCGTAGGAGTCATGGTCCATAGAGATGGGGACTGCGACATATCACAGTCGCAGCAAACCTTTCCTTCCGGAATAGTAGGAGTCATGGTCCATAGAGATGGGGACTGCGACAATTTCAAATTCTCTTCCTTCGCTTTGCCCAGAGGCGGTAGGAGTCATGGTCCATAGAGATGGGGACTGCGACGTCAAATAGCCTTTGATTGCTTCTAATGGCTATCCAGTAGGAGTCATGGTCCATAGAGATGGGGACTGCGACTTTCTTTTTCATTGTAGTTATTTTAAAGTGTTAAGGTAGGAGTCATGGTCCATAGAGATGGGGACTGCGACGAAAACTCTATCAGCATTCTTGCCGAAGAATAGAGTAGGAGTCATGATCCATAGAGATGGGGACTGCGACTGTATTCTTCTGATCTTCTAGAAGCTTATATGTTGTAGGAGTCATGGTCCATAGAGATGGGGACTGCGACGGTTATTGTACTCCTACAGATTCAAGATCGAAGAGTAGGAGTCATGGTCCATAGAGATGGGGACTGCGACGTCAAATAGCCTTTGATTGCTTCTAATGGCTATCCAGTAGGAGTCATGGTCCATAGAGATGGGGACTGCGACACGTCACAGCACTTATTATTACCCCCGCTGAAATAGTAGGAGTCATGGTCCATAGAGAAGGGAACACTGTCAGACAAGCTGCCAGCCAAGTGCGACTAGGCATGGTGTGAAATCTGGCAATCTGGCATCTTTTCAAATAGAGCACTTCCAAAAGAAGTAGGACGGCAATAAAAAAGCGTCTAGGTACTTGATGTATCTAGGCGCTTTTTTTATTCAATAGGCTACCCTTTTCGCTTCCTTATCTCTCCTTTGGAAGTCATTCGACGCCATTGAGTTCCTTTCAACGCCTTTCGGCGACTTTCAAAAAATGACTTTTGCCCATTGCCGCTATCTTATCCTCGTAACTATATTATTTAACCTCATTGCTTGCAAATGGGGGAGGTATTATAATCCATTTCTATGCTTCGGGTAATTGGCGGTTTGTTTTTGGTCTATCAACTGGCTTCACGAGCCGCCAATAGCCTTTTATCGCAGCTGGAGTACAGCTTTTTGCCAATTCAGCGCGGTGACTTTCGAGTGGGAGTGGATGGAATTAAAGTAGTGGGGAAATTGCGCGTTCGGATGCGGGTACTCAATAAGAGTGCGGTGCATTTGACGGCTCAAGAGCTGCGCGTGCAATTAAGCCAACAGGGGCAAGCCTTGGGGGCTATTCTTACCCGCAATCCGATTCAATTAGAGGCTAGCCAAGAAAAGGTATTGAGCTTTGAAGTGGTCATTACGGCTACCGATGCACTGGATCGCTTAGAGCAGATCCTAAGCAGCGGATTGAGCACAGCTTTATCCCCCATAACCATCAAAGGGAGTTTGGTTTTTTCCGGAGGCCGCTCTTTACCGATTAATACACAGCTACAATTTTTCAGTGTAGGATGAATTTACGAACCGCAGCGGATGAGTTAATCAAGCCTCATGTGGAGAAGATCGATCTTCGCAAGCGAAGGTATCGGACTGGGGATATCATGACGCTGGTGCAGGAAGTACTGGAGACAGATTATGATGATACGGAGGCTTTTGCCAAGCTGTTTGAACCTACAATACAGGGGCTAAAACAGCTATTTGACTTTGTAGATACCCATTTTCAGTATGTGGAGGATCCTGACTTTAACCAGTGGATACAAACCCCTTCCTTTCTGTGGTACACCAAGCGAGGCGACTGTAAAAGCTTTACGGTTTTCATTAGCTCCGTACTTCGAAACATGGGGATTAAGCACCGGATCCGCTATGTGGGCTATGGTAGCCGTAAATACACCCACGTCTACCCAGTTGCTATCCTGAAAGGCCGACAGATCCCTTTGGATGTTGTCTGGAAAAAGCAAGAAGGCGGCCCCTTTGGTCGCGAAAAGCAATACACCACCAAAAAAGACTATGTCGTGGAAGGCTTATATAAACTAGGAACCTCAGATTCAACGGATGTCCACGAGTATATTGGACAGGTAGAAAACTCGATTGCCCAGCTAGAAATGGCCTTAGCTGATGTACCCGATAGTATTGTGGCAGAAGGTCCAGGAGACATCACCACTTTTACCAAGGGAGAGCTGGACCGCTTTATCTGGATGGATCGGTACAATATTCTAGCGGATCAGGAAGACAACCCCGCTATTGCCGATCGCTATCGCTCTGCTGCCATCGCAATGGAAAGGGGGAAGATCGCTGGAATTGGTAAGGTAGGTACGGATAAATTCGGCCAAGAAGTGCGGCAGATTTTGAGTAAGGCCCAGCGCAATAATCAAATGGCCTTTGCGCCTTTTAATCTAGAAATCCCTAACCCGATCCCGGCCAAAATGAAGGGCTTTTTCAAGAAGGTGGGCAAGTGGTTCAAAAAGGTGGGCGATACTTTTGCCAAGCTCTTTAAGAAGTTTGTTAACTGGATATTTAAGGGAGTGGGCAAAGCAATGGGACCCTACTTTATCTACCTATTTGCCAATAAGAACCGAGTCAAAAGCCCAGAGATCCGCCGCCGGATCCGTGAGCAGGAAAAGACCTTCAACTGGATAGCCAAAGTAGGCCGGTTGAACAAGGATCAACTGAAAGGCACGGTACTCAATGGCATCAAGGAAAAGACCAAACTCACCCCCGAGCAGATCTTTAAACAAGGTGGCACCCCAGAGATCGCAGGCCCAGGCTTTTTAGCGGGCTTGGTGGGCTTTGTGATCAAAGCCATCGGCTGGGTAGTCAAAACGATTGAGAAGATTGTGGGACTATTCAAAAAGAGCAAGGGAGAAGCTGGAGAAATAGGGGAGCAGAACATGAGTGATCCCACTCTACTAGAAGAAGAAGCCCGACTGCAAAAACAGGCAGGTGGCAGTACCGATGATTTAAACAAAGGGGGAAGTGGCGCCTTTGGCATAGCGGCTTTTTCGGCCCTGGCCCTGGCTATCTCCCAACTGTCTTAAAGGAGCCAATTATTTAACCCAAACAATAGTATTACAATGGCTAGAACGAAGTATCAAACGCTTGTAAAAGCGCAATCCAGTTACTGCAAAGGTAAAGCCAAAAAGACCACAGTAACGAAGGCAAAAACTGCCTACATCAAAGATGCGATGAAGAAAGGCAAGTCCAGAACAGAGGCCACCAAGATTGCGAACAAAGTAGTGAATAAGGCTTGTCCGAAAACGGCAAAACCGAAGAAGAGACGCAAAACAAGCCGTCGTCGTCGCCGTGCCTAAATCGGCGGGACGCTAATTGATAATTGATTTTTTAACCCAAACAAAAGCACAATGTGCGGATGCAAAATAGGTCGTAGCATGGCAAAGAGAAAAAGTAAGGGGATGACTATCACCCTAACGGATGTGGCTATAGGCGGTGCGGGAGCACTGGCCTCGATCCTGGTCAATCCAGCAATCAATGCAGGAATCAAGAACCTGGCTACTGATACCCAAGAGATGGTCAAAAAGGTAGCGGTGGCTGGCAAAGTAGCGGCTGGAGGCTATGTGGCCATGAATAAGAAAATGCCGAGAGAAGCGCGCTTTTTCGGCTTTGGTTTTGGCTCAGTGGGTGTAGTAGAAGCGGGCTTTAAATTCATGCCTCAAAGTTTCAAAATGCTGGGCACCTCAGATGGTACCAATGTGTTTGACATCATTGGCAGCTCCAGTAGTGACACCGTTAAATTCCCCGTTGTTCCCAATGCTTCTTTAGAAGAAGGGCAGCTGGAGGAAGAAGCCCTATTGGGTGCTCAAGCCGAATACCAAGGCGTACCCTTGCTGTAGATCTTAATCGACCCAAACAAGTAAATCATGTATAGACAAAATACAGCGCAGCGAGCTGCGGCTCAAGCTGCGCGCAACAAAAATCTTCCGAGCACCAAAGCTCGCCCAGAGATCTTAACCCTCCTGGCTCCCCTGGATGTCAATGACAATGGTTATATCCTCTCCTTGAAGCATGAAACCCAGCAGAAAGTAGCCAAGATCACCAAGGGCTTACTGGATCGGGATGGTTTTATCGCCACGCATATGAAAGTAGGCGTACTACCGGTAAAAGTGGTGGGCGGTACGCTCTATTTCACGGCCCAACATCCGCTGTTTTGGGCAGATCCTGCTCGCTTTAATATCCCTGCCGGTACGGCAGTGCTGAGTGAGGCAGAAGCCCTGGAAAGTATTCCTCATGGTCACTTTAGTATTAACACCAATGAGAAGAAGCGACTGGAGAAATACAGTCTTCAGGACTTTAGAATCATTCACCAAACGCAGGAAAGTGCCAATACACGGAACATGCAAACGGGTTGGGAATGGATCCCCTTGGATGCGGCCTATCGCTTTGCAGGAGGGGATGAAAATGAGTTGCACTTTCAGTTCAATTGTCTAGATAAGACCCACTGGGCGGGTAATGCGGATCGCAAGAACTATCTGTGGGTGGGCCTCAAAGGTAGTATCATCAAAGGGATTACCACCAAGGCATTCCTATCCGGCAGCTATTAACCCAAACTGTAAACCAACAATGGATAGCCGTCCTGGTGGCGGCTTTCCATCCCATAACTACATTTTATGTACTACCCTTATCTACGCGGACGGGGCTTCCAGGAGACGCCCGTTGGACCGGTGATCTATAAGGCCAATATACAGGTACCGGTAACGGCAGGACAACGGATCTACAAACTAGAGGAAAAGAGTACGGTGGAGCGGCACTACATGGTTGGCTTATGGCTTACCGAGCCAGGTGCGCAAACAGGTGAAAGCACCACTCAACTGGATGCGGTCCTTCTGAATTCCGCTTATCTGATTCTCCGAGTGGATGAAACGGATATCCTGAAGAAAGTACCGCTATCGCACATCAAGGCAGCTAATGACCAAGGGCATCCCTACTATGTCTCCCTCAACGGTCTAGTCAACTTGTCAGAAAGTACTCTGATACTGGATAACAATACAGGAATAGCAGTGAATACGGTAGTAGAGATACAAGTTGATTATCCCAAGTTAAAAGCTCAAGCGGCCTAACCAAATCCAAAGATTGATGCTGGCACCACTAACCATAGACGCCTTACAAGAGACCTTCTTCCGCGAGGAGTGCCCCTACTGGTGGGCCTACTCGGCCAAGAATACGAAGCAGAAAGTAGGGCAGTTTCGCAAGGATGAGCAAGAAGATGAACTCTTGCAAGACAGTTGGATGCAACTGGAGTATTTGATTGGTCAATACGATTATGGTCATTTGCTGATCAAATGCAAGAAGAATCCGAATGATCGAGAGGAAAGTACCCAACATTGGTATGTGAAATGGGGCGAAGACTTGATGCCTCAAAGAAGCTTTGCCGGTAGGAGATCAGCGGCGGGTATGGGCAGTAGTTCCCATCCCATGAATATGAACATGGGGATGTGGCCAATGATGCAGTTTCTGATGAATCAGCAGGCTCAAACGCATCAGATTCAATTGGAGAATGCCAGAGAAAACATGCGGCTGAACTTTGAGAATCAACAGCTACAGGATCGAATCGAAGGGACGGAGGAGCCGAGCATGCAAGAATACATGCTAAAAGAAACCTTTGAAGCGGTCAAGCTATGGCTAGGTCCCAAGCTCAACCCAGCCCAATTCCAACCCACGCAACCAATGGGGGCATTAGGCACTATCGGACAACGGGATGAGGCTACTAGTCAAGCACCTGTACCAACTACTGAAGGAAGCAAGCGAACCAGCTTTGATGCGATCATGAATGATATCAATGCTGTGTATCACTCGCTAGGGAAGCAATACGAACCGAATGAGATCACCCGAGCTTTAGCCATTTTTTGTCAACAGAATCCAGGACCAGCCGATCAATTCATTGGCCCGATGATTCAAAAACTGAGAGAACATGCCAAAAGCCAAGGGCAGCATACAGATTGATACGCTACAGAAGACACGACCAGACCTCAACTATCGAGTACAGGATGCAGTCCTGATTCGGTTTATGAATGTGGGTCAAAACTACATCAGCCTGGACGAAAAGAATGTGATTATCAAGCCCGGAGAGGCTTTTGTTGAAGGCGATCTGAATGGACCTGGGATTGATCACATGTACAAGATTGATTTTATCGAAAACCCGGACACCCCTCCAGCCATCAACGGAATTACGGTCAAAGGATCCAATTTCATTGAAATCCGCCTATTCAAACGCAACTACGATGCCTGAATCTAGATTAGAACGCAATTCGGCCAGTGTAAGCCTATCCGGGGTATCCGTGAATACGACACCTCCCACGTCGGGTAACATTGTCTCAGCGATCGACGAACGAACAGATGGCACGATTGTCCCTGCCGGAAAATTGAAGGTTCGGGTATTGAATATGGGCTTTGTGGAAGATGGAGATCAGGAAGAGGATATCACCGTAAACGGCGAAGTGGTACAGCCTGGTTCTGAATCTGTTCCCTTTGAAGCTACCCTGGATCCAGTAAACAATGAATTCAAACGTACCCCAGAAATCACTATTGTAAATGACTTAGGATCTCGCATCCGAATTATAACCCACGAATAATGCGCCTTATCCTTATACTATTGGCTTTTATCCCTTTGCTCAGCTCCTGTCAGAAATCAGAAATTGAGCCAGCCTACATCTGCTGGAAGACTAGCGGAGTAGACAGCAACCTAATCCGCCTTACTCAAATCACTTCAAAAGGAGCTACTCGATTAGTCACCTACATCAATGAACAAGGGACTAAGGTGGAACCCTCCGGAGGAACCATGCTCTATGGCATCTGTGAATGCTGCAACCCTACCACCACAGAACCAGACAGCAGCCAGATTATCAGATTCATTACTTCCCAACCCACCTTCAATCCTTTGAATCCTGGTCCCTGCAATTCTAATGCTACGATTTTCCTGGAAAGCACGGTTGAGGAAGCTCATATTAGTATTGAGCTAAACGGTAGTCCTGTTCCCTTTAGCTATTTCCCAGCAGAGACTCCTCGGCGTGCCTCGGCTTCTTATAGCTCCACGGCTGGCTCTGGGATCAATACCGTAGTCCTGAGGGTGACCAACACCTTTGGCACCGAATCTGAAACCCGAACCTTTGATTGCGGCGGATAATGAAGAAGTTACTACTCATATTATCTCTTTTCTTGATCATGATATCGCTGCGCGCTCAGCGTTACGGTATCATTTCCCAAGAGCTTTGCTGGAATACCGGATCAGTGGACTCCAGTTTGACCCGCTACATTTTAGCCTCTACCCGAGCTAAGGAAGTACTAAAACTCACCTATTTGGATGCTGCTGGGCAAACCGTAGATGTGAGTAGCGGTGGCAGTTTTTCCCAGGGGCATTGTGGCTGCTGTGGAGGAACAAGCAGTAGTATTGTATCCAGCAGCACGCCGGCTCGATCCGGCTTGACCAATGATGGGGATACCTTAAAACTAGGTGGGGTAGTGGAAGAAAACACTACCATTGCCGGGATGGATCAATATGATCTAGCGGTGACCAATTGGAAGGAACTAACGCTTTCCGCCTCTGATAGCTTCAAGTTGATCACTCCTAATTTAATCAATGCAGCAGCGCAATTAGGAGGGGTTTTGCAGTTGAATTCCGCTACCGGTCGGGTAGAATTTACGCCCTATGGCTTTCCGACTAGTGCAGGAGCCAATGGCCAATATCCTGAATATGATTCCAGTGGAGATAGCTTGAAATGGGTTAGTCCCTACATCACTGCCATTGAAACCGATACCAGTCTACGCTTTTCCGTCAATGGGAGTAGCATATCCACCATTTCCAAAAAGGAGATCATTGTGGATAGTATTGCAGAGGTCTTGAATAAATTCCTGCCTACCAATTTTCGAGTGATTAGCAAAGGACTGGATGGTAAAGGGGAAGCCTTGTATTACATCAGTGATACGCCTATCGCTGGCTATGCTACCGATACCATTGCCGTCACACCTACCCTGAATGGGAAATATGCCATTCTGCAAGCCTATGATGGCCGCAAATTCAAAATCAAGTGGTTTGGAGCCAGGGGGGAAACGGATGTGAATGATCAAGCAGCCTTCCAACGAGCCATCGACTTTACCACTAGCTTACCCGAACAGGGAGATATCGAACTACAAAATGGAAAGATCTATGAGGTAGTTATGCCGATCAGAGGAGCGATGGAACAACCCTACACGCGCTATGTCTTGTATGGTAGAACGGGGATGAGCTTCATGGCTGAAAATCCCCAAGGGGCGGATAAGCCCATGATCTATCCTAAACCTCCAGAGAACTTTAAAACCACTGGCAATCTGGATGGCAATCTGTTTTTGTTGGACAATAGTGCTAGTCATGTGGATAGCCTCTATTTTTCCGGCATTCATTTTTGGGTACCCGAAGATACCATGTGGTTGAATGATTCGGTGATGAATAACATCCCCACGGTGTTTTATGATTATGATAGTCCTGGCAGTGCAGACTCCTATGGATATGTCTTTGAAGACTGTCTGGTGGAGAACTTTTCTAATCCCCAGGTGAGCAATCAAAATGCCAAGATCATTGGAGTAGTCAATCGAAGATGTGGCTTTTACAATTTGGGTGGCCCTCATACCGGATTTTGGGGTTCTCCCTCCAATCCTGGAAAACCGCTCAAAGCCGCTCATTTTACATGGGTTGCTCCCACGGATAAGGATACGGTATTCATCAACCAATATGGCAACATTGATGCAACGGGATCGGTAGCCAAATGGTTTGATGAGGGCAAGATTGTACATCGAGCTGCATTGACCGATTATACCTATCGCGGTGAATATATCGACACCTTTCTGTACTATCGCAATGACAGCCTATTTCTGAAGAATAATAGTGCTACGGTGGATTCCATTGTGATCTGGAGTCAATCAGTGGAGCTGGCCGATAATCATAAGTATCGTTATGTAGAAACGGCAGATCTGACCTTTAACCCTTCGGATGATGTAGTGGTGGAAGATTGTGATTTCTATGGAGGGATGGGAGATGGTCCCGATCACTGGATCTATACCAGCAGAAGTTCGGATAACTTTTCCTATCGCAACAATAAGTTTGTGATGAGCCAGTCGGCTCCAGGGGTATATGATCTGGAACCCCGCTATGGGGGAGGGATGCATATCAAAGGCGGAGTATACCCCCGAGGGAATGTCTCTGGCAATGAGATGGAAGATTGCCCCACCACATTTCTGCGCTTGGGGGTAGTGGATAATCTGACGATTTACAACAACTTTTTCAAAGTAACGGATGCGGCTCCCCCTACGATGTCCTCCCTGATTGATGGAGCTTCAGCCCACCGAAAGGTGATGATCAACAAGCTATTTGCCTCCAATGAAACCGAAGCTAATCCAGTTGTAATCGGGGGCGGATCAGTTGGCATTCCGACTGGTTCGGAAGCCAATATGTATGTATCCAATTCCGTGATCAAGGGTTTTGCCTTCCCCTTTGCCTTGCAATACTCCAACTGGTTTATCTCGGATACCGATATCATTTCTCCAGATAGTACCAAAAGTGTGATCCGAGGGGAGAATCAGAATGGCCGTCAAGATCGAATCATTCACTTTAAGAATGTGAGTATTGAACAGAAAGTAGGCAGCTATTATGATCCTTCCAGAAATCAGCATATCCTGAGTGGAGCCAGTGAGATTGATATAGATAACTTCAAAGAGATGGGCAACATAGGGACAGAGCTGAGGGTACAAGGCGGGCAAAATGTGCGCATTACCAATAATGATATCGGTCTGATTCGATTGGGCTATGATCCGGGTACCATCCCCAGCAATGGAACGGTGATTGTGCACAACAATCCCTACAGTTCCGTGCTATACAGAAATACAGGAGATCATCAAGATAGTCTACTCTTACTATCTGACTACACCTTCATCAATGCCAATCGAACCAATACTACTTTTACCATTGACAATGCCACGGATGCCTTTACGGTACACGATACGGAAAAAGAGGTTTTCGTGCAAAGTGATGGTGTACCAGGTAGAGGCATCAGTACCATCACTGTAAGGGCCATAGCTCCCAGTGGTAAAATTCCTTTCACCCTGGTTAATGTAGGAGATAGCTTGATCACCTTAAATGCCAGTGGAGGCAATCTATTGATAGGAGAAGATGTGATACTAGCAAAGGGAGAGCAAATGAAGCTCTACCATGATGTACTGACGGGTAACATCTACGACTATGAGGACTGGAAGAAGATAGGCTCACATCTCAGGATTGAGAAGAAAGTAGGCTTTGGAACCAGTGGCGCACTAAGTGAACAAGTGGAGATCAATGGCAATCTGGGTTTATTCAATTCCTACTACCTAAAGGGTAAAACCAGTAATGGGTTTTACAACAACCTCTTGGGCCTTACCGGCAGTAACAACCTGATCCTATCGGCCCCTACCTTGGGTGCCACAGGTAACCTGGTCTTTCAAACGGCTTCCCAGAATCGCTTGTGGATAGCCACGGATGGAGATATAGGAATTGGTAATATATCGCCAAATTATAAGCTAGATGTGACTGGGGATATCCATGCCAGTGGCGACTACTATGGCATCACCAACCCACAAGGAGGAACCAATACTGTCCAGGCAGCACTAGACTCCCTCAATCAACACATCGAGGATCTGGAGGCAGTTCTACTGCCGACCACTCAAGGCACCTCAGCCACCACCGCAGGACCGGGTACCACCTTAATCATCACCCACAATCTAGGGCAAGCCCCCACTTACATCTCCATCACCCCCGGAGGAGATATAGGAGATTGGTATATCGATAGTGTCAATAGCACCACCATAACCCTCAATTACACCTCCACCGCTACCACGACGGCTAGTAGTGTCAATATCTACTGGCAAGTAGAATGATCTTTCAATTAATCAACTAGGCTATCACATCCCCCAATACATTACCCATGAACAAGAAAACTACGCTATGCAGGGGAAGCAAAACCATACAGAAGAAATGACAAGAATCTGGGTGAACATCTTATCGGCAGTGCAAAGTCAGGGACTAAGTTTTGTCCTGATGTTTGCGATGGCCTTCTATTTCCATTCGGAGAACAAGCAGTTAAGGGCAGAGCAGAAGCAGTGCAATGAAGCACAGATGAAGTTGTACCAAGCCCACAGCAAAAACATGGAGCAAGTCATTGAACGCAATAGCAGTGCCTTTGAAAATTTCAGCTTCTACTTACGGGAGCAGGCAGAAAAATAAAGGCACTTAGCATCGATCATAATTCTTTTTTCTAACCCTCAATACACACAACAAGATGACAGAGACTAAAAAAACGGCTGAACAGGCAAATCCGGTAGAAACGAAAATAGCCAGCTTGAAAAAGTGGGTGACAACTCAAATCAATACAGTCAAGAAATCAATTTTGTCTGCTAAGCAAGTGGAGGAAATTGCTGACAAAGTTGCCAAGGAGTGGAGTGTATCCAATGAGCAGATTGCTGAGATCGCTCTAAATGCCATCAAGGGTCAAGCAACTGAATGTCGCGTCTTCCTAGTCAACATGCGCTACGAACTTCCAGCGATGGGTGGTCTTCCCATGATGCCAGGTACTTGCCTGTACAAATTCCTCACTTTCACCTTGACCGAAGAAGGTCCCGGCATTGGTATCCCAGAAGAACTAGCCAAGGCCAAAGCTATCGAGCTAGGAGCTGAGGATCGAGGACTAACCGTAGAATCCCTATCTACAGATTTCATTCCTAGTCCGGATCCAGTAGAAGCCTAGCCAATGACCTATAGTGCCGCAGATATCATCGATAAGACCCTGTTTGCCGCAACCAGGGTTCCGATCAAGCGCCAACCTTGGGATAGTGCTCCGGTAGTGAGCTACGCTGAACCCGGGCAAAAGATTGGAGTAGTCTATACCTATCAGGGGATTAGACCAGGACGTAGTGTGTTGTACTGGGGTTTTATCGATGGTAATAACATTATGTACTACACCGAGCACCGGGAGGGCTACTACAATCTGCAAAGCTTGCGAGGGCAGGGGCTACTGACTTTGGAAGAAAAGCAGCAGCAAGAAGAATTGGCCAAGCTAAGCCTTCCGGAGAGAGTGGTGCGAACGGCTACCAGAGGCTTACTTCTTTACGGAGCATTACGCCTTGCCGCAAAACTGATTCGATAATGGCTCATTTTATGACAGCATATAATATCGTAGCGGGCCACGAAGGAGGTTATCAAAAGCATCCCAATGATTCTGGCAACTACAATAGCCTGGATCAGTTGGTAGGGACCAACTGGGGGATATCAGCGCCCGTCTACGAAGCTTACCTGAATTATCCACCCAGTGAAGAAGATATGCGAAGCATGAGCCGCCAAACGGCTGCCAACATCTTCAGGCGAAACTTTTGGGATAAGATCAGGGGAGATCAGATCCAGAGCCAAGCTGTTGCCAACATATTTTTTGACGGAGCAGTTAATCATGGTCGAACGGGCGTAAGGATCATGCAGCGAGTTTTGGGCGTGGCTGTTGACGGTATTGTCGGACCCATCACCTTGAGTAAGCTCAATAGTTTTGATCCGGCAAAGATCTACCTGAGTTACAAGCAAGCGCGCACCAACTTTTATCACCAGCTGGCTAAGGAAAAACCTCGTTTAGCGGTATTCCTCCAGGGATGGCTAAAGCGAATCAACTCCTTTACTGATTTCAGCAATCCAGTTGTAAAAGGCGCGGGTATCACCTCACTATTACTCCTGGTCCTTGGGATTGGAATACTAAGCAAAAAGAACTGATTTTTCTTAACCTAAACATATCCACGCAATGAAACAATTTTGGCAATCGTCCAACTTTTGGATCGCAGTATCCCTGGCTTTTGGGGGCTTCTTCATCGGTTTTCCGGAAGATGAGGCCCGCAACCTGGTCGGCAATCTATTTGCTACCGTAGGATCCGTTGGCATCCTGCGCAATTTCTTCAAAAATTCCCCCAAGCCGGATTGGAAACAGGCGGGTAAATTGAACTTTTGGAACTATGTGGCCACCATTGTCACGGCCATCATTCCCAATCAATTGCCTCCGGAGCTATTCACCTCCTTGCAAGGGGTAGCAGAATCCTTGATTGGTAAGAATTGGAATGGGGTAGTGATGGGCTTATTTAGTGTAGGTACCATCTTGTACTACGCTATCACCAATCGCAATCAAACGGTAAGGACATCGGCAGCTACGTAGTGCCGGAAACCGTTTTAGTGGATTCATCACCGGAGCCACAACGGCTCCGGTATACTATTGCCCTATGATCACCCCGAATGCCTTTAGACAATCGATACGGGAGCTATTCGGCTCCTTTCCAGAGGGCAGTGGTGGTTGTTACAAATTCGCTAGACTGCTCCGGGATTTATACAAGGGGGAGATCTATTACAACAATGATCACTGCCTAACCAAGATCGATGGTAAATACTATGATCTATTCGGTGAGTATGGGGAAAAGGATGTAGTGCGGTATTTCAATGGAGGACAACTGATTGAATTCCCCGTTAGTGATTTTCTGCCCATTGCTGAATATGGAGAGCATAACGTCAAAAAAACGTTCTTACTATGAGCCAATTACCCACCGAAGTACAAGACCTCTTTGAAACTTGCTGGGAAACCGATACCTACCCAGATCAATACCATCGTCCAGATCTGGACGAAACCTACCTTCAAGACCATCATCTGGATGACCTGACCGAAGAATACCTTAATGGCAATAAATGGGCCACCATTGATGATCTACCCGTATTTTTTTGATATCAATTTTTCTCCTGGAGAAGCCTGGCCAGGATCCTCGATGCAGCAATTTGTTATCAAATCACTGTTCCGGATCCGCCGGCGATCGGAGAATTTGTTATCAAATTGTAGTATAGAGTCGTGTCATGGTGATCAGAGCCGAGTCATTACAGAAATAATTTGATAACATATTTTTCTGCTGAGGTACTACCGGTAGCGATGATATCGGAAAATCTGTTATCAAATTTCAACCAGGTGGAGTTCCCCGGTTTCTAAATTTGATAACAAAAAGCGAGAATTCTAGCTTTATATCAATTACAGGTATGCTGTAGATCTTGCGACTGATACTAAAAAGATCTATATTTGAGGCATCTGCTAAGAGTTATTGGAGCTAAAGAAAGACCTTCTCACTCTTTCTATTCCAAGAAATTTCTAAAGTGCACCTGAAAGGGACGAATTCTCGTCCCATTTCTTTTTCTCATTCACATTCAAGCTTAGATCATGAAATACCTTGGTGTATTGGCCTTGATCTATTGTGGCTATTTTGTGGTGCACAATAGCATTGAAAAGCCTATCCCATCTTCTGAGGAAGACTGTTTCTTCTTCCAATATTTCCCACTCAACGAGACCTGGCACGAGCAAAATGCACGCTATGCCACCGATAGTAGTATTCTGGATCATACCGATCAATTCCGCGTGTTCCGCTTTCGCGTACCTGGTGCGCACTGCGCCGACGTAGCCAAGCAGATCGAGAATGGATCCTTTTCCTATAACTCCATAAATCAATTCAAATAATGGCTGGCAATCTATTAATCCGGAACCTTCCTAAGAAAGTCGATGAGGTACTACAGGCATTCAAGGAAAAGCATGAGATCAAAGTCAACACTGATGCGGCTTGTGAGATCATTGCTAGACATTCACAAATGATAAAGGAAATAGAAGCACTGAAAAATGAGAACCGCTACCTGGTAGGGCGAATCAATCGCTTAGAGATTACGCTCAAAAGTTACCTGGAAATCAAGGAAGCCAGTGAGCAGCATTTTAAAGAGCTAATAGCGATGGCATATGAAGAATAGAAAAGCCATTCAAACAGAGCTTCAGCGCACCTTAGATGAGCGGAAGACGGAATATCTAAGGCTTATCCAAAGTAAACAACTACACCGAGATCTAGCCAACAAATATTACTTAGGCATAGAAGGAGCCCTGGAGATCTTCACCATCCTAACAGATGTTGAGTTTCAGGATTTACATAGTAGATACTTGAGAAGTAAGGCACAGCAACTAAAGCAGGGAACTTTAAAGCTGAGATAAGTGAAAAAACGATTGAGCCGTCAATTGGTCGAAATCATTCAGAGAAACAGTTTTTTGAAATAATTACATCAAGATCGCTTCTGAACTGTGAAAGCTTCAGCTAGGAAAAAGAAGCGGTCCTTAAATTGAAATCATGAACATCAACATTATAAGATTCATCATCTGCTACATCTTTTGCTTCATCCTGTTCGCCAGCTTATTTGGTGTGCATTGGGATAGTAAACTTGGCCTGTTCATGTTGTTGGTGCTTGGTGCAACCATCGTCGGATGGGTTTGCGTGAAGATCATCGATGGAGCAATCAATTTGTACGAAAAATTCTTAATCAATAAATAGACATGAAAATCACTAAAGAATATCTATTAAACCTAGGCTTTGAATTGATGGGCGAGGCTGAGCAAGATCCCTTCTTTCGTATGCAATTCGTGTATAACATAAACTCCATTTGTCCTAAATCCCTAAATGGTTCATTGCATGGTATCGGTTTTGAGTTATACGGATATGGATCCGTGGAGGATGAGACAAAGATGAACGAAATCCTGAAAGCAATTGAAACCCTGGCTGCAAAACCATTGTCACAAATCATCAAAAAAAGTAACCGCAAACAGACTTCAGCTTACCGGACTGAAATTGAGGAAGAAGAATGGACTGTTTTCACCGAGAGCACAAAAGCATTATATTTATCAGCGTAAAACCCAAGTACCACAGATGCCCAGTAGCACCGCTCAATCCAGCCCTCTCCATCTTCTCCCCGAACTTATCCCAATAGAAGGCGGTACTTTTGAAATGGGAAGTAATGAGTATGATAGAGAACAACCTATACATAGAGTCCAAGTCTCCAGCTTTCATTTAGGTAAATATCCAGTTACCAATGCACAGTATGCGCACTTCTTAAATGCTTATGGAAGTTTTGAAGTGCAAACAGGGGTAAACCAAGGTCAAAGGATGATCTATGAGCACCATTGGGAAGTACAGCACACTAGCGGTCAATGGCAGGCAGCGGAAGGTTTCGAGAAACATCCAGTGGTTTATGTGACTTGGTACGGCGCGGTCACCTATTGCCAATGGCTCAGTGAGCAAACAGGAGATCGGTATCGACTGTCCAGTGAATCGGAATGGGAATATGCGGCTAAGGGGGGCAGTTACAACAATGACTTCCGGTATTCCGGCAGTAATCATTTAGATGAGGTAGGCTGGTATAGAGAAAATAGTTATGGTCAAACCAAGCCTGTCGGACTGAAATACCCAAACGCATTGGGGGTGTATGATATGAGCGGTAATGTAGATGAATGGTGTGCGGACCATTGGCACGGTGACTATAAAAGAGTTCCCATCGATGGCTCAGCTTGGATAGGCCGATGGGATTCGATATATCGAGTGATTCGTGGCGGGTCCTGGAACCGTAGCGATATCGTCTGTAGGGTATCGTACCGCCACTGGAACGATGCCAATTTCAGGTCCGGCAATTTAGGTTTTCGAGTTATCCGGTACTAACCCTTTGGCCCTTTTACTTTTTTAAGCGCGAAGCGCTTTCGATTTTTCTAATCTGGGTATGCATTTCCCTGTCAATATTACAGTACCAAATTAATAGCCTTTTTGTTATCAAATTGACCTGGTACTCCCCCTGATCATGACAAGAGCCAGCGCTGCTTCCACTAGATTTGTTATCAAACTTGATTTCTCCAGACTTCATCGAGCGCGCAGCTGAGCCAAAAATGATATCAAATGTTCGCCAGATCTCAGCTGAGGCCCCATAAATTTGTTATCAAATTAGATAACCCTATTCTTAAACCCTTCCTTGATCTTCTTATTGATTAACTTCTTGTGTCTATATCGCAAAGTCATTTCTGGAGTACTATGGCCAGCTTGATCTTGTACGGCCAATAAAGGAATATCATCCAGCGCATCAGTGATCCCGGTATCCTTCCAACTGTACCACTGAAGACCAGTAATATCAGTTAAGCTGCCATTCTCTTTCAGTTTTCTAAGAATGTCACGATGTTTTTTCCCCATCGTATTATTGCCACATTGCTTTGTCGGGTGCGGCTGGAACCCGCTGCCAAATATGTAATAGCTGGAGGGATAGGAAGAGAAAAATTCTGAGGAGAAGTATTTTATAAACTCATTGGGAATGGTCAAAGAGCGATCCTCTCTGGTTTTTCCACTTCTGCTGTCAATGAATACTAGCCCTTTTTCAAGATGAATATCCCTGAATTTCAGGTGCCGTATTTCCGCCGGTCGAGCGAAACAGCAGTACTCTAAAAGCAAAGCAATGAAAAGCAAAGGTTCTGATTTCTGGATGTATTGAATCACTGTTCTGGCTTCCTGTTGGGTAAAGTTTCGTCGTTGTTTTTTAGGGAGTTTCTTCATCTTGATTTTTGCAAACGGGTTTTCTGATGGGTAATATTCTCGCTCAATCAAGGCATATAAAAGGGCTCGCAGAACAATGATATTATTATTGTAGGTACATGGTCCTACCTTTCTATCCACAATGCAGTGATCCATATAGGCAATGGCATGGCGGCGGCTGAATTGCTTGATCGGCATCCGATGCCATTTCTTTTTCTTCAGGAATCGAGTGAATAGGTTGAATATGCTATTGTAGCACTTATTCGTATCCTTCCTATCAGAATTAGCCTTCACATTCCTAGCTACTTCAAAGGCTTCCATGATATTGGTCTCCGGTAATGGGTTGATTTCCTGTTGATCTAAAGGAGGTACTAGCCGCTCATCAAATCGCCAGGCATCTTGACCATTGACGAGCCACCAATTCATTTTGGCCACAAGTTCATGACCCCGCTCCCTCCGGAGGTCGACATCATTAATTCTATTCAGGTTGAAAGTAGGACGGTATCTAGTTCGGTGGCCTCGATTATCGGGTGCATAAAAGAGTATATACCACCGATTATTTCCGCAGACGAGCCTGGGCGGCTCATAGGTAGGCAAAAAGTTTTTTTTCATTGCATCTAAAGTTGAACGCCTAAACTGTGTCAACTTTGTGTCATCAATTTTGGCCAATGCAATGTAAGTGATTGGTAATTAAACCCTAAGGTTAAAACTCGCGGAGGAGGAGGGATTCGAACCCCCGGTGGGCTCACACCCACGCTGGTTTTCAAGACCAGTGCATTCAACCGCTCTGCCACTCCTCCGTGTAAGGACAAATACGATTGCTCAAAAGCGATCGCAAAGGTAAAAGACGCAAACGAAAATTGAAAGCCTTTTGGGCTTTTTTTTTTAGGTGTATTTTCCTGTAGAGAAATAGGGCTTGTAAAGTGGTAATTGTCAGGGAATTGACTTTTGGAGGGCAAGTTGTATTTATTCAGTACATTCAGCATACTGTTCAATAAATAAGGCTTAAAACCGACATATATGAGATGGCTTTGGCAACCGGCTCTTTTTTTCGCAGGTTTGGGCATGCTGGTCTCTTCCGTATTTCCAGACGTGAGACAGCAGCAGATAGAGGAGATTTGTGATAATGCTCTGGATGATGATCAGGATGGTCTAATTGATTTGAATGATCCGGATTGTGATTGTCCGGTGGTAGAACCGGTATCTTTAATTCCGAATCCCTCTTTTGAAGATAAGACCTGTTGCCCGAATGATCGGAGCCAATTGAATTGTGCAGAGACCTGGATACAGGCTTCCGAACCTACCACAGATTACTTGCACACCTGTGGTTGGATGGGGTGGGATGGCCTCCCCGTGCCTATGCCTTTGCCGGACGGACAAGCCGTGGTGGGGTTTAGAGATGGGCGGGCGAGGATGGGGGAGCCAGATCCAGAATGGAAGGAGTATGTAGGGGCATGTTTATTGTCGCCTATGCGCGTCGGAGTAAACTACCGCTTTGAGTTTTGGGTGGGCTTTACCAATGGTTTGAATTCCCCATCCATTAATATCCATTTTTTTGGCACTGGAAATTGTGAGAATTTGCCCTTTGGGATAGGAGATAGTGATTTTGGTTGTCCTACCAATGGGCCTGGCTGGACCATCTTGGGGTCAACGAGTGTATCGGGTACCAATAGATGGGTAAAGACTAGTATCGATGTAACACCGACCCAAGATATTCATGCTATCGCTATAGGACCTGGTTGTCCCAACCGACCTAGGGAGAATAACCTGTACTACTTTTTGGATAACCTTGTTCTGGATGAACAGTCGGCTTTTGAGTTTATTATCCAAGATAATGGGGACAACCCATGTACCGACCAATTTGCTTTGCAAGTTCCACAATTTGACTCCCTCAATTACCAATGGTATTTGGATGGCGTGGCCTTGTTAGGAGCTAACCAATCTTCTTACTTGCCGAGGCAGGTAGAAGGATCGTATCAGGTACGAGTGACGAATAGTGTAGATTGCAAGGTCACAACCAATTACCCCTACATTCGGCCAAGATTTAAGACAGAAATAGAGGCAGTTATCTGTGAGGGAGAGCAATTGAGTTTTGGGGAACGAGACTTGGACCAACCCGGTATTTACCAGAGGACCATCAAGAGTACCGAAAACTGTGATAGTACTGTCATTGTAAACCTGGCGGTAGCAAGTAACAATGTTGATACAGTGGTGGCCCGGATTTTTGAATCCGAGAGCTATGCTGTCGGCCCATTTAGCTACAGCCAGGCAGGTCGACATCTTTCTCCCTTGCAGACCAACTATGGGTGTGATAGTTTGGTAGTACTAGATCTTAGCTTCTATGAGGTATATGCCCCGAATGTTTTTTCTCCAAATGATGATGGTATCAATGATCGTTTCATGATACTTGGTGGAGAAGATCTACTCAACGTAGTAAGTTTGCAAATCTTTGATCGTTGGGGCAATCTCTTATACGAAGGTCAGAACCTGGATTCGAACGATTACTTCCAAGGTTGGGATGGATGGAGTAGGGGGAAAGCGGTTGGGGAAGGCGTGTATGTCTACACCGCTGTATTGTTGCTGGAGGATCAAAAAGAAAGACGCATATCTGGATCGGTGACTCTCATGCGATAGTATGCAACATGGATGATTTGTGAAAATCCCTTCATCTAGCCCGGAGATTGCGGTCAATTTGTATTTTTGATGCCGACAATGCTATTACCCAACTTTATATAGCTGAATGCGCTTATTCTGCTTCTATATAGTCTTACAACTTTCTTTAACGCTTTCTAGTCAATCCCTCTCTTTTCAGCACCTGACGGTACAAGATGGTTTGGCGCAATCTGAAATTCGGACAGTTCTATGTGATAGCCGTGGATTTGTATGGGCGGGTACGCAGGGGGGAGGTCTTTCTCGTTATGATGGAGTCGATTTCGTGAATTATGCCACTCGACAAGGGCTCCCAGATAATCGTGTCAATGCTTTGTTCGAAGATAAAGAAGGACGGCTTTGGATCGGTACAGACAAAGGACTGGCTTTTTATGAAGGGAGAAAGATTGAGCGTTGGGGAGAGCGAAAGTTGAACGTGAAGTGTTTAGCACAGGATACCTCCGGGCAAATGTGGATAGGGACGGCTTCAGGCCTTTATCGGAAAACGGATCGTTCTGTGGCTAGGCTCTCAAAGCCTTCTAGGCAGGTCAACACTATTTTTACGGACAAAAGTGGGCATACTTGGCTGGGTACACGTGAGGGACTATGGGAACTAGTAAATGAAATACCTAGGCCAGTTGAAGGGTTTTCTCTAGAAGTATTAGCTGTTGGAGAAGATAGGAAAGGTTTGATATATCTGGCTACAGAGAATCAAGGCCTGTTTATCTGGAATGGATCAAACTTCAGCCCGTTTATTGGGAATCGTTGGCTACCTAAAACGCAAATAGAATCGATTTATGGAGATTCATCTGGTAATCTTTGGATTGGTTCAGCTGATGGACTCTTCCGTTGGGATGAGACAACCTCTAGCATGGAACAATTAGGTATACGCGCGGGACAAAGTGTTTGGTCAATTGATAAAGACCTCTGGGGGAATCTATGGATTGGTACTAATAAAGGCCTCAGTTTGTATGGCGGGCGCTTGTTTGATTTTTATCCGACTCGTACAGAGATAGGAGATGGGACGCTAAGTTTTCTAGGGCTTGACCCTACGGGGCAGGTCAGTTATGCTATCGAAAACAAGGGGCTATTTAAGTTGGGAGAAAGTGCGATTAGACGTAGCAAATGGGACACAATTTCTAACTTCACAGTTAGGAATATGGAATGGGACACGGACAGTACGATTTGGATGGCTACGCAAAAAAATGGACTGTGGCGTTGGAAACAGGACACTCTAATTCACCTTGGACATGAAGTAGGTTTGGAGGATATCGGATATAAAGAGCTTGTCTGGGATGCCTCAGGTAAACTATGGGCTTTGCC
Source organism: Saprospiraceae bacterium (assembly GCA_965263225.1). Taxonomy (GTDB): domain Bacteria; phylum Bacteroidota; class Bacteroidia; order Chitinophagales; family Saprospiraceae; genus DT-111. Next base: position 84,351 of record CBDHHG010000055.1, on the reverse strand, counting down.
AGTTGAAGGAGGGCTCTTGGAAATTCAGCTACCATTAGATTCAATCTCTCGCTTGGAAACTATTAGATGGGGAAGATTGGAAGGACTTCCTAGCAACAAATTAAATGATGTTCATGTAGACCAATATCAGCGCCTTTGGATCTGTACAGAAGATGCAGGGTTGCTTTGTTGGAAGAAAGGGGCACTGTTGTACCAATTTGACAAACGGCTTGGGATGCCAGTTGGCGAACTTACTTCGGCATTGGAGGACACCAGTGGTTACCTGTGGGTAGGTAGTAAGCGAGCAGGACTGGTGCGCCTCAATATTTATGCAGATTCGATTGGATTAGAGCGCTTCACGTATGAAAATGGATTGTATTCCAACACGGTGAACTCGATTCAGTGTACACGTAGTCAAGAGCTATGGATTGGAAGTGAATCGGGGGTAGATCGCATATTTTTGGATGCTGACCGTATACCTAAAAGTGTACAACATTATGGCCCGTCCGAGGGGTTTAAGGGCGTGGAGACGATCCCGGGCCTAGCGGTTGAGGATCGCGATGGAAATTTGTATTGGGGAACAGTGGCTGGTTTGGTGAAATACAATGCAAAACTGGTGAACTACTCTAGTGTTCCTCCGGAAATTATCATGACTGGAATTCAACTCTTTACCGAAGAGCTGCAAGAGACTCCTTATGGTACGAGCATTGGATCCTGGAATCAGTGGGAAGGAACCTTGTTTTTCCCTTATCAACAAAACAACTTCACCTTTTCCTTCTTAGGGGTCGAACAAAATCAAGCCACCAAAATCCGGTATCAATATCGATTGGTAGGGTGGGATTCAGACTGGTCCCCAGAAACAGAAAATAAAGAGATCACCTATGCTAATTTGACTCCAGGTAGTTACAGCTTTCGAGTACGGAGTGTGCAAACGGAGACCGGCATAGCCTCTACCCCCATTCAGCTAGATTTTGCCGTGAATGCCCCTTGGTGGGAGTGGCCCTCAGTACGTTGGGGAGGGGGCTTATTGCTAATTTTGTTGGTGAGTGGAAGCTTTTGGAGGGAATTGCAAAAGGTAAAACAGAGAGCACGGGCAGCAGAAGAACGGCTTAGGCTTGATAAGCAGATTATTGAACTGGAACAGAAGGCTCTACAGTTGCAGATGAATCCTCATTTCATCTTTAATGCCTTAAATTCCATCCAATTACTGATTGGAAAACAAGACCCTAAGACAGCTCGAAGATATTTAGCAAAGTTCTCGAAATTAATGCGGTCTATCTTGGAAAATGCTAGACAACCTAAAGTCCTGCTGGCAGAGGAGATAGAAAGCTTAGAGGCCTATTTGAACATTGAACAATTCAGTAGAGGACATACATTTGATTATGAAGTTAGTGTACATCCAGCGGAGGAGGCAGAGGAAGTATCTATTCCTTCTATGATGGTACAACCCTTCGTCGAGAATGCTATTATTCATGGGGTGACACCCTTGAAAAAGAAAGGACAGATTAGTGTGCATTTTGAGATTCAGCAGCAAGAAGTAATTTGTAGGGTTAAGGATAATGGAGTGGGTTTAACAAAAGAAAAGGGTAAGGCTCATAGCAATCATCGTTCCTTGGCTTTGCAAGTGACCCGTGAAAGGTTGGAACTGCTGGATGAGACAGGAAGATCCTTTGATAAGGTATTTGAAATTGGGTCAAATCCTAATGGAGAAGGCGGGACTTATGTGAAAATACATTTACCTTTGTTGTAATATGCCAACTGCCATAATCATAGAAGATAATCCGATAGCGCTGGAAAATCTCTTGCTTCATCTTGGTGATTATTGTCCAGATGTTGAGGTGATTGGACATGCGCCTTCTGTGGTTCAAGGAGCCAAGTTGTTACGACAATATTCACCTGATCTTCTTTTCTTAGATATTGAGCTAGCGGATGGAACGGGTTTTGACTTACTGGAAATAGTCGGCGGTACATTGGAGGCGAAGATCATTTTTACGACCGCACTGGATCATTTTGCGGTGAAAGCCTTTCGATTTGCCGCTGTGGACTATCTGCTTAAGCCCGTTGATCCGGAAGAATTAGAAGAGGCCGTAACACGTGCGAAGGCACAATTGATCAATCAGCAGCAATTTGAACTTTTAAATGAGCAACTGCAAACGAGTGCTGCACCGGATCGCATTGCTTTGCATACGCAAGAAAAGATTCATATCGTTGACATTAGCCAAATTGTACGTTGTGAATCAATGAGTAATTACTGTCGGTTTTTTTTCGAGAGCGGAGAAAAACTATTGGTAACTAAAACCTTAAAGTCTTTCGAACAGACATTGAAGGATCACGCCTTCCTCCGTGTTCACCAATCTCATTTAGTACATCTTCCTTTTGTAAAAGCCTTCGTCAAACAAGATGGAGGCTATTTGTTGATGAAGGATGGAAGTAAAATCCCAGTCTCTGTACGAAAACGCTCTCTAGTAGTATCAACCCTAGGGATGTAAACTTCATGATCGCCTGTTGAATACTGGTATACTTCTGTGCTTTAATCCTAGTTCATCATATACCTTAAGATAATCTAGCAGGAAAGGAATTAAGCCGTTTGGCTCCAATTCTTTTGCATGCATTAAAGCGAAGACCTCTCCCTTTCCTAGGTCCTCTCCCTCCAGGTTTTCACTATCCACTACGTCTAGTTTACGCCCTACGACCGGGTGCCCAAAGAGAAGAGGGCTTCTGTTCATAAAATGTATGTGTCGACAAATTCCTGCAAAATTAAACTCCTTAGAACCCTGAAAAACATCAGACATAGATCCTCCCAAAACAATTATACTTGGACTCTTTTCTCGCCAACTTGACTGATAAAGAGAAGTTAGTACCAAGAGGTAGTAAGTGTCATCCTCCATTTGATCTAGGGAGGTGATGATTTTGGGTGATTGACCATTTTCCTGCAGCTCTCTAATCAAAGATCGTACTCGAAAAAACTCCACTGCATTATTAAAGCGTTTAAGATCTTCTTCCAATACTAGAATATCAACCTTCATCAATTCATCTATTTTTTGCTCAATTCAAATCCTAGGGGATTGGCGTTAACTCCAATATTACATTGAAATGTATATAAAACTTACTATTCCAGCTTAGGTTATTTTGCTGTAGCCATTGTTCGGTGATCTCTGTGACATGATTTTTATCTCGAATTTCTCGTGTTGTTCTGTAGTGCGTGTAGCCTTCATTTAGAATTTTTACCTGATCAATGTCGTACCCTGCCTGCTTGAGCAATGTCACAGCATACTGGATTCCGCTCTTTTGTAAGAGATATTCCCCAGCTTCCTGTAGATGCAGTAAATTGTGTTCTTGCATGATAAAGTAAATATCTCTCATAATTTCGGCATTCTGAACCAGACTTAACTTTAGTTTTTGAAGACTTCCGTCCGGAATCTGTAGATATTTCATTTGGCGAAGAGTCACATAGGTTGAGGTAGGAATGCCTTTACCTTCTATCAGTGGTATAGGGACATCCTTAACCCATTTTGGGGCATCATATCTGAATCCTTCATCTAGGACAAAAGTATGGGTGGCAGGCTCCCAATATCGTTTGTAGTGTCCCGCCTTGCCTCCTTGTAAAGGATAGACTTCCGTCAACATCAGGTGAGGAGCCAGTTTAAATTCTGATAAGATGACATCAGAGGGCTGATAACGTATGTCGATAGACTCCCACAATCCTCTTACTCTATGCGAAATCTTGGCTCCTGCTTGACCGGGGCCTAGCAGCTGCCGAATAAAAGCTTTTTTGTCTTGGGCAGCTAGAAAATCACTTTCCAGTTGCGGCAAACGTTCTGGATAGACCTGTAAGTACTCGTCTATGCTCTTTATGTCATCAACATTGGTTCGGAAAGGTAGATAATCGAAGGTCCCATCTCCCGCTAGTACCTTGTATGATGGCATCATTCGAGGGTGAGCCTGGAAGAGATCCCGGAGGGAGCGGCTCATATCTAAGTCACTGAAATGCTGGTAAAAACCGTCTTCATCCCATTCCAGCAGGTCCTCCCATTGATTTCCTTTTCGATAGGATTGCCAAATATCTACCAGGTCAGTAGTGCTGTTAAATTTTGGAATGAGCCGAAAGTTATTACGTAGGAGCTGGGAGAGGAGGAGCTCTACGTCATCTAAGGGCAATAAGATGATCCGATTGATTAGCTCCTCCGAAGCTCCAGCATTCTTTAATTGGTTTATGAAGAGAGCAAGTTCATCTAGCCCTAATCCTGATTTTGCAATACGCAGAGCATCTCTGCCCTCCTGGGTAGAGTTCAACTCCCTCCGCATGGATTGAGCAAGCTGCTTCAGTTCTTTACCGCTTAGGTTACCTAGGGAATACCCTAGTTGGTCCTCAATCTGCTCTAGATTTATTCCGATATCCTTCAACTTGTCAATGGAGGCTACCGCCTTTGCTGCATCATCAATAGCAATTAGCCCTACTGCTCCCGTTAGGACGGCATTGATCGTATTGAAGAAGAGCAAATTTTCATATAACTTTTGTCCTTCCTCTTCTCCTAGTTCCGCTAATAAGTAAGCCTGAAATGCTTCACTGGAAACCACAATTGAACCTAAATCCGAAGCAAGTATGTAGCCTGCGATCATCAGGCGTAATTGGCTACCCAATTTCAGTGCCAGGGTTAATTCTCCAACCCCTAATCCTAAACCAACCAATTCCAGGGTAGTCATCACCTGTTCGAACTGATCATCGATGGAAGTTTGATGGATTAGATAGGCGGCGAGAATGGCGGGTACCTGTTTGAAAAGCTTGCCTTGGCAACCAGTGGGGCCGCAGACATCTATAACTGTTAGCCGATCTATCACGGCGATATCTATCAGGGAAAAGGGATCAATATCTTGCCAAATCTCTGTTTCTTTTTCAGTGCAAAAAGGTCTAGGGTAGTTTCCAAACTGCACTGTGGTATGAGCATCGTTAACTGCCGTGCATTTTTTGAAGGAAAAATCAAGTAAACCTGCTGCGGTGAACTCGACATCATAGTCAAAAGAGTTAAGCACGTACTGGTCAGGAAGATCCCAGATTAGTGTATGAGGAGTGCTAACTTGGTGTATGGCAGGACGTTTCTTCACCAGTTGATGCAGGCAGTTCACAAACTTGAGTCGACTTGCTTCCCCAACCCAGTGATTATTAATCTTTTGGAACAAAACCTGGAGCAGACCCGGACTAGAACGCAATTCAGTAAGTAACTGCTCTATATATAGCGGTTCCGCGGGGATTTTATCTAAAAGTGACAAAACTAAGGCTTCATGATTTCCTAAGAGCCAATAGCCTAACATTGGACCAGCGGACAAGACTTCTAAGGCCGCAATTCTATCTTTCACGGGTAAGGTCTCAAAGAAGACCGGGCGTTTAAAATGATATAAGGATAGAAAGACTTGATACCAATCTGCTTTCGCAATGGCTTCTCTAAGTCTTTCATGGGCGCTAGAAATTTCAGTTTCATGATGATTTAGAGTTGCCTCAAAGGCAAGATATTCTTCCCAGGCACCACTCCAGTTGTATTCGTCAGGTGGGAGGGTTTGAGCGCTATAATCATTATACACACTGCCCAAGCTCTGTATAAATTGAGCGATCTTAAAGGCATGCGCTAGCCGCTCCGGAAAACCCTTTAATTGTTCACATCTGTCCCTTAAAAAATCCCTTGCTGTTGGGTCCCATAGTGCTTCCAAGTAACCAGCTAGTTCAGGTCCACAGTCCGTACAGGTTTGTTGCAAGCTGGGTGAACTAAGAAATTCCAGTTGGGATAAGATAGCATTAGCAAAATGTCTGGAGGCTTTCGAGCTGGTGGGGAAATGAAAGGGAAACTGCCGTTGTTTCCATTTTTCCTTTTGATAACTTGTACGGCAGGCTGAGGAAGCTTCAAGGAAGGCACCCTTGACACTGGTGTTGATGGTATAGATGCGTTCGTACTGGTTTTTCCACTGATAGGCCTTGAAACCAGAACCGTAAACCAAGAGTTTGTCACCATCAACTCCAAAATCGAATTGATTAACACGCTCCTGAAGAGCCGTATGATAAGCTTTGTAATCCTGGTAGGCTTCTGTACCTACGCTACCTTTTCCTTGTGCCAGATATTCTAATACTGATCCGTGCTCATTATTCACTAACTGACTTGCTTCGGCATTGATATATCCTTTAAAATCATTGATGAAGAAGGCGTAGACTTCTACGGGTTCTGGATATCCATGTGGGACTTCTTCGCCGACCTGATTGAAGGCTTTCAGTTGATTGTTGAGATAGGTCAGACTATGTTCATCAAATAACCCTGCTCCAGATTCTGGAAGGAGATAGTAATTAAACCAGTCATAACTTGCCGCAATTTCCTTGAAATCAAGGGACTTCCCGGGTTCGTAAATAAAGAAATATACCTGCTGCTCCGGTTGTTGATTCAGAATACAGTTGTGGTTATACTCCCTGAGTTTTTGTAGTTGTCGTTCCAGGTGTGTCAGATATTCGATATCACTTGCCGAGATTAATCCTGGTAGTGATAGCAGACTAATGAAAAGGAGAAATATGTTTCTATTGCTCATGACTTTTGATCTTATTCGCTAGACAGGCTAATGGAGGAGGGATAGCTACTTCGCTTTATCAATAGCTGCAAGTCCTCAAAGATGAGCCCTTTTACTTCTTGAACTATTTCTTCGGTTGGCACGCCTACACTGATGGCCTCCCCAATGGCTGCTAGCGAACGGGCATTGATTTCTTCTAGCACTTGCTGAAAGGCGGCGACCGTTTCCGGGCTTTGAATTTCAGTCTCAAGTCTCTTCAGGGTATGACAAAGTAAATAATCCATTTCCCTTGAGTAGAATTCGGACGACAACTGGTCAAATGCTTCGGGCTGTGCAGAATGTGCTGACTCAATGATGACTAACTCTGATTCATTATACAAGGGTTGCAAATTCCCAGCAAAAGCGGGGAGACTATTTAGAGCAACTTCTGTATCGGTCTTGATCAGGTTTTGCAAGTTGTTTCCTGCTACTTGGTAGGCTGTTTTCAACTGACTCCACAGGCAATCTTGCAGTAAATCAGTAAACACCTGTACCGCTATTTCTAACCACGTTCGGAGGAAATGGAGTAAGGCTTCTTTGTAGCTTTCCAAAGCCTCCTTGAGATTCGCCGAAGTCTCATCTAGTGCCTCTTTCGCGGCTTGGAGGGCATCCGGGTCGTCAGAGCCTAAAGCGGATTCATAAGCTTCTTGGGCCGCTTTTGCGGCATGCTGGGCTTGGATGAGATTGTCGATGATCTCTTGAGGTAGATAATTTTCAAGTGCTGCAATGAATTGGTCAATAGCAGATAGCACTACCTCGGAAGTCGCTAGCCAATCCTCCATCGCATCAAGGCTACTAAGAATCTCATTCAAAAGGGCCAAGTCGTTGGTGCCAAGTACTTTAATTCCTCCACCTGTTACAACTAATTGACCACTAACCAATCTACAGTATTGATCAACTTCTATATTTTGAAGTTGGAAGTTTACTTGAGCTTGACGGAGATAGGCTAGGTGGCCATAGGCTTTTCCAGAGAATGGACCATGGCCATATACTTCCGTGATTACTACCGGGAAATGATGGGCCCAAATACTGTCCCCCGCTTGTAGCTCTAAGATAGAGGACGGTATCCCCAGGGTGATTTCTTCATCTTCAATGCCACAACTGTAGGCAATAATATCCAATTCTGGCCTGGATTGGCAGCGCGAGCTAACTGTAATAGGCCCAAGTTGAGTAAAGGCAGAAAAACATTCTCCGGCTATTGCCCGAGTTCTTACAAAGTAAGAACCCTGAGGAACCAAGCCAGAGAAGTTCACAAATGTATCTGTCACGCTATGGGTATATTGAATGGATATGTTTTCTAGAAAATTACTATCAGAAGCCACTTGGATTTCATAACCATCGCTTTGGGCAATTTTCGACCAAAGCACCAGCAGGCTTTGGCTATCTTGTAGATGTACTTGTACCGATGGAGAAGTCAATTGACATACAGAAGTTGCTTGCGCTTCACCAAAGTGGAAGGCATATACTTCACTTAGTCCTTGAGCTTGAAAATGATGCTTTTCCAGTACATCTTCTATTTGTATCTGTACCAAATAACTCATCCCTGATGCTAAAGCTGGTTCATCCCAATCATATAAAAAATGGGTGCTACCTTGGGTATTGACCGAGAACAATGGTGGAGTATTATTGAGTATTTGTAGGTTGCTTAAGCCAGGGCGCTTCTCATACAACCGCAAATTATATTGCACTGGGAAGTTGCCAACATGCTGAGGGACCCACTGAAAGTTGATGGGCAACTCCTTAATGTGCTGTTCTGCCGTGGGAGACAAAAGCTGTGGAGGAGGAAGTAAGTCTAACTGGACAAGGATGCAAGCTTGGTTGGATAAGGGCGCTTCATTGGGGCGCTGTGCATCTAAAACCTCAACGCAAAAGTTGTAGATGCCTTCTGGGAGCCGCCCTCCATTCTGGTACAGGGTGTTCAGGTCGATACCTTCGAGTTGTAAATTATTCCAATCCAAGTAAGCGGCCAAGTCGGAACCCCTTAGCTCCAAAGGGACGCCATAATCCAGTAATAAGGGTTCTCTTGGAAAATCGGTTTTGGTAGTGACCCTGATTCCTTGCCCTAGCCAACTCATTCGCAGCTGGACTGGGTATTGATCTTCACTGGGATCTTGTAAGCGCAGCTGCAAACTTATGGGAGATGTGGCTGGCGAACTCCAGTCATCCAAATAAGGAGAAAAAGGTGGATGCATTCGCACAAATGCATCCACTGGATAAGGTTGAGCGGACAACCTTACAATAAGAACGAACATTAAGAGCGCGATAAAAAACTTACTTTCCATCAAGCGTTTGATTGATACGATTTGATGGTTAATCGAATGAAAAGGAAAAAGGTAACCGCCTTGCTGGAAAAAAATCGAAAAAATTCAAGTAGAGAGCTGTAAAGAAGCGCCCGTGTAAGTTTTCTGTAGAAAAATGAGCAAAAGCCAGGTAGCATTTGGAATCCCTTGGGCTTTGATCCAAGTTAAATGGTGATTACTAGGGAAAAAGGACATGCTAAGAATAATAACTATCTATTCATTGGTTTTCCTGGGGAGGAAATGGGGCTATTGGGTTCCAAGAAGTATGTGGAGAATCCCACGATTGACCCTTCAAAAGTGAATTACACGATCAATATGGATATGATAGGGCGCTTGAACGAGGAAAAGGATATTTGCGATTATATAGAAGGTTTAGGGAAATATAAGAAAGGAGACACTACTACGGTAGTGGTGCTTCGTAGCAAGGAAAAGAAATCCCTACAGGTTACTTTCTAAGGTAAATTTTTACGAAAAGGAAAAAAGTCAGATCAGACTTTGTCTAAAGGTGGAGTTGTTCAAACTACGCTTTTTTTATGCAGACTTAAACCACCGTTAATATCCGACTATGAAATTTTCCTTTATCCCCGTTTTTTTATTCCTCACTACCTTGTCCTACGCACAAGGCTTTCAGGTAACTGGTAAAGTGATCGCTAAAGAAGGACGAGCTCCTTTAACTGGTGCTTATGTACTCTTATTGGACCAAAATAACAAAGAAGTAAAATCCGCAATTACTGATGATAGGGGCTATTTTATGATGGAAAAGGTTAAGAATGGGAAATATAGAATGAATGTATCCTTTTTAGGATATGAAACGATTGACCGTAACATAGAAGTAGACGGTGCTGACTTTAGCTATGGGGTGGTTTTCTTGAAGACTTCCGCAGTGGACTTAGTCGAAGTAGAGGTAAAGGAAAAGATACCCATTGCCACGCAGAATGAAGATACGGTCCAATTTAATGCGAATGCTTTTAAAACCTTGCCGGATGCCAGTGCGGAGGACCTGATCGAGAAGATGCCTTCCGTAGTAGTGGAGGACGGGAAAGTCCAGGCACAGGGGGAGGATGTCAAGGAAGTCCTGGTAGATGGGCGTACCTTCTTTGGGAATGATCCCACGGCTGCTTTGCGGAATTTGCCAGCAGAAGTCATTGAAAGAGTGCAGATCTTTGATCAGCAAAGTGACCAAGCTCAGTTCAGCGGCTTTGATGACGGCAATACCACCAAGACCATCAACATCATTACCCGCCCTGGAATGAATGTGGGCCAGTTTGGTAAAGTCTCAGGTGGGTACGGCACGGATGATCGCTATCTCGTAGAAGGTAATGTGAATATCTTTAATGGCAATCAGCGGCTTTCCATTATTGGGCTCACCAACAATATCAATAAACAGAACTTCTCTTCCGAGGATTTATTAGGAGTATTGAGTGGCGGAAGCCGTGGCGGCCGTGGTGGCCGCGGCCGACGTGGTGGTGGCGGCGGCCGTGGTGGCCGTGGCGGCGGAGGATCTTCGGCTAGTGATTTTTTGGTCCAACAGTCCGGAGGTATTGCCGAAACACATGCTTTTGGTCTCAACTACAGTGATAAGTGGGGTAAGAATGTGGAGCTGAGCGGGAGTTACTTCTTTAATTCCTCTACCAATGAGGCCCTTGAAGATTTGGAACGAACTTTTGTAGATGTATCAGATGTAAGCGAGATTTACTCGGAAGGAACCGAGAGCCTTACAGACAATATCAACCATCGTGTAAATATGCGATTGGATATTAAAATTGATTCGCTGAATTCCATCATTATGCGACCTAGATTGAGCGTCCAGCAAAATGACGGCTCTTCTGTAACTTTAGGCTTCAGCACTTTGGATGATTTGTTGTTGAATCGAAGTGACAATCTATTTAGTTCGGATTTAACCGGGGTGAACTTCAACAACAATTTCTTGTTTAGACATCGCTTTAAGAATTCACGCAGGACTTATTCGATCAATTTATCAACTGGCTACAATCAAAAACGTGGTGAGAGTTTACTAGGATCTGAAAATGCCTTTTTCGCTCCACCACCGATCTCTATAGATACCTTGGATCAGCTTTCTAATCTCAACAGCCATACCTGGAATAACGCCCTTAATTTCTCCTACACGGAGCCATTAGGAAATAATCAAACCCTCATGTTTAATCTGCAATCTTCCTGGCAGCAAGAGGAATCCGACCAGGAAGTATTGGACTTTTTTGAGGGTACTGCCGCATACGATTTGCTGAACGAGCAGTTGTCAAACGTATTTTCTAATGACTACTTCACCAATACCATAGGGGGGGGATACAACTATCGTAAAGGCCGAGACTTTATGTTTATGGCCAGAGCTAATTTCCAGTGGGCTCAATTGATCACCGATCAGACCTTTCCAAAGGAACAAAGGCTGAAGAATACCTTTTTCAGCGTATTACCCATGATGATGCTTCGTTACAATATTGAGCGAACGAAAAATATTAGGGTATTCTACCGCTCCAGAACGCAACTACCTACCCTAGAACAGCTACAAAATGTATTGGATAATACCAATCCATTACAACTTACCATAGGAAACCCCAACTTAGTACAGTCAGCTAGTCATACTTTGATGGGCAGATACCAGGAGACCAACGTAGAAAAGTCGACTACTTTTTTTGCTATGCTCAGTGCGGGTTATACACAGAATTATATTGCCAATAGTTTATTTCTTTCAGCCACCGACGATCCAATTTTTTCAGAACTAGATGTCGAGCCGGGAGCTACGCTAACGCGCCCCGTCAATTTAGAAGGAAATTGGAATCTCCGCACTTTCCTCTCGTATGGTTTACCGTTAAAAGGCATTAAGTCCAATCTCAATTTTGATTTGACGGGTAGCTACAGCCGAGTACCGGGCTTAATTGACGGGCAAGCTAACTTTTCCAATAATAGTACGGCAGGCTTGGGATTGACTTTGAGTAGTAACATCAGCGACAAGGTAGATTTTACGATCTCCTCTAGATCCAATTATAATGATGTCCGTAATACACTTAACACGGGTAGCAATACCAATTTCTTGAACCAAAGGTCACGAGCTCGTTTGGGATGGATCATAGGCTCCGATTTCGTGTTTAGAACCACCATGACACATCAATTCTATGATGGCCTAGCAGAGGACTTTGACCAGAACTTCTTCTTATGGAATATGAGTATTGGTACGAAACTGTTCAAAAACAAACGTGGAGAACTGACTTTATCCGTATTTGATTTGTTGAAGGAAAACAACAGCTTACGCAGAAATGTAACGGAGATTTACTTCGAGGATGTTCAGACCAATGTGCTGCAACAGTATTTCATGTTATCTTTCACTTACAATATCAGACATTTCCGTATCGGTTCTGCCCCTGATCAAACAGAGATGCGGGATCGCCTCCAGAGAGAGGAACGCTACAGAAACTTCAGAAGGAATTAAAAGACCTATAACTATTAAATTATTCAGGACTACATTCATCCAAAGACCAAGGACGTAAATGAAATATCATCATGAAGAAGTACACTTTCCTACTACTATTAGCTATTACCTTCACCTTTGCTTGTAATTCTAGCAAGCAGACTACTACTACAGCTGCTACCCCAACCGCAGAAGCCGCTCCACCAACGAATCCGAGACAAGCGGGTCCACGCGGTGGAGGAGCTCGCGGTGGGCAGGGACAAGAGCAGTTGCAAGCTTTAATTGCCGAACTAGGCTTAAATGAAGATCAAAAAGAGGAATGGCAAGCCATCAATCAAAAATATAGAGGGCAAATGCGTGCTATGCGAGAAGAAGCAAATGGAGATTTTGCTAGCATGCGTGGCAAAATGCAAGAATTGAGAACAGCCCAAAATGAAGAAATTAAAGCCATTCTTACGGACGAACAGTACCAAAAGTACGAGAAGTTCATGGCTGAACGCCGCTCTAATCGGCGAGGTAGAGGTCCAGGAGGTAACAATTAATCGACAGTGTTAATCGGGGAGACCAAGCAAACTTCTTGTCGAAGAATTACCTATGGTCGCACCACTTAAGTGGAGGAAATCAAAGTCTTTTCTGCGCCAGTAGCTATATTAGGGGCAAAAAAAGAGATGCGATTTACAATCCTAGCCATTTGTAGTCTGTGCTATTTCGGCCTGTCTGCCCAAAACCACTTCGAATTTGAAGACATTTTTGAGTTAGAAAATGTCAATGACCCGCGAATCTCGCCAGATGGAGAAACCATTGTGTATCGGCGAGATGCGAAGGACATTATGACTGATGGCACTCGTTCACAGCTTTGGATCGTTAATTACGACGGAAGCAATAATCGACCTTTGACCAATGGATTGAAGAATGATTACCACCCGCGATGGTCACCTGATGGGAAGAAATTAGTCTACACTTCCAACCGAAATGGCAAACCACAACTATTCTTGCGCTGGATGGATTCTGGCATAGAAAACCAAATCTCACATTTTACCCAGACACCTAGCAATGTCAAGTGGTCGCCTGATGGAACGTATTTGGCTTTTACCATGTCGGTTCCTGCGGCCAAATCCACCTTGGATGTGAAACTGCCGAAGAAGCCAGCAGGGGCAAATTGGGTAGATCCGCCGATTTATATTGATAAGCTCAAATATCGTTCTGATGGTTCGGGTTACGTCAAGGATGCCTACAATCATATTTTCGTTCTTCCCGTGGAGGGAGGCTATGCTAGGCAATTAACCCAAGGGAATATCAATCATAGTGGCCAATTCTCTTGGAGCCCCGATGGAGCATCCCTTATTTTCTCCGCAAATCGCCATAAAAATGCGACCTACGAACCTGCCAACTCCGAGATTTACGAAATTAATGTGAGTACCGGAGACATCAAGGCTTTGACTGAGCGCAAAGGACCAGATTCCAATCCTACCTTTTCACCAGATGGCAAATGGATCGCCTACACGGGTTATGATGAGCAGTACTTAGGTTATCAGGTGAGTAAATTGTATGTGATGGAGCGTTCCGGAGCTAACCCTAGACTTGTCTCTGGGAGTTTGGACCGTGGCGTAAGCAACATCAACTGGTCGGCAGATGGTAAGGGCCTGTATTTCCAGTACGATGATGAAGGACATACGAAGATCGCCTGGATGGATTTAAACGGAAAGCATACAGATCTAGCCAATGAGATCGGAGGTTTATCCCTGGGTAGACCCTATGGAGGAGGAACTTATACGGTGTCGAAAAACGGCCGGTATGCCTTTACCGTGACGTCACCTGAGCATCCAGCCGATTTGGCGGTAGGAGAAAAAGGCCAAGCGGCTCGTCGCCTTACGCATGTGAACAAAGACCTTTTTTCCCACAAAGAATTGGGCGATGTAGAAGAAATCTGGTATACATCTTCCTACGATAAAAGGAAGGTCCAAGGCTGGATCTGCAAGCCCCCTAATTTTGACCCCTCAAAGAAGTATCCGCTTCTATTGGAAATTCACGGTGGTCCATTCTCCAATTATGGCTGGCGGTTTTCAGCTGAAGTACAATTGTACGCAGCAGCCGGTTATGTAGTCTTATACACTAACCCAAGGGGGAGTACCAGTTATGGAGCAGAATTTGGTAACTTAATTCACCACAATTATCCTGGACAGGATTATGACGATCTGATCTCTGGAGTAGATGCGGTTATCGATAAAGGGTATATCGATGAAGATCAGCTCTATGTGACCGGTGGAAGCGGTGGTGGAGTTTTAACAGCCTGGATTGTAGGGAATACGGATCGTTTTAGAGCAGCTGTCGTAGCAAAGCCTGTGATCAACTGGACTAGTTTCGTCTTGCATGCCGATAATCCTGCCTTCTTTTACAAGTACTGGTTCCCCGGTTTGCCCTGGGAAGCGCAGGAGAACTATTACAAACGATCTCCTTTATCTTTGGCAGGCAATGTAAAGACACCCACCATGTTGCTGACCGGAGAACAAGATTATCGTACCCCCATGTCGGAAACCGAGCAGTATTATGCGGCCTTGAAACTTAATAAGGTGGAATCGGCCATGGTGCGCATCCAAAGCTCGGGACATGGGATTGCTAGCAAGCCTAGCAATCTGATCAACAAAGTAGCCTATATACTAGCCTGGTTTGAAAAATATAAATAAGGTATTCACCAGATATTTGGGTCCATTGCATATCCGGTCTTGAACCTTGCTTTAAAACAAACCCGAAATATTCCCTTCCGCATCAATATCGATGTGCTCAGCAGCAGGAGTGGAGGGCAAACCTGGCATTCGCATGATGTTCCCCGTGATGGGGACCAAAAAGCCTGCGCCTGCTGCAATTTCTATTTCCCGTACCGTTACCACGAAGTCCTTGGGCCTACCCAATAGCTTAGGGTTATCGGACAGCGACTTTTGCGTTTTAGCAATACAGACGGGAAGGGCTTCCAAGCCTAGTTTTTTAATCTTTCTTAGGTCGGCCTTGGCTCTGGCTGTGTAATCGATCGCACTGGCTCCGTAGATCTTTGTTGCCACGGTTTCGATTTTCTTTTCGATCGGCCACTCCCAATCGTACAAAGGGGTAAATGGCTGATCATTGTTTTCGACTATATCTATCACCGATCGTCCCACATCCAATGCACCTTCACCGCCTTTTTCCCAGGCTTCACAAACGTGAATCGGTACCCCGCGGCCGGAAAGGTTCTTCTTGATCACCTCAATTTCCTCCGGCGTATCCTTATGGAATTTATTGATGGCCACTACTGCGGGGACATTAAACAAGGAGATGTTTTCGATGTGTTTTTCCAGATTGGAAAGGCCAGCCTCTACGGCTTTCGGATTAGGCTCGTGCAGTTCCTTTAATGGTACTCCTCCATGATACTTAAGGGCTCTAATGGTTGCTACCAGGACCACTGCTTTGGGAGACAATCCAGCTGATTGGCATTTAATATCAAAAAACTTCTCCGCTCCGAGATCAAAGCCGAAGCCCGCCTCCGTGACAACATAGTCGGATAAGGACATTCCCATGCGGGTAGCAATGACAGAATTAGTACCCTGAGCAATGTTGGCAAATGGGCCGCCATGAATGATGGCCGGATTTTTTTCGCCGGTTTGTACTAGATTGGGTAGAATGGCATCCTTCATCAAAGCCGCCATGGCACCTTGCGCCTTAAGGTCTCTAGCATAGACGGGTTGTTTGTCATAGGTGAAGCCAATAAAGATATTTCCTAGTCTTTCCTTCAGGTCCTGTAGGTTGTCAGATAGACAGAGGATAGCCATGATCTCAGAGGCGGCGGTAATGTCAAAACCGGTTTCGCGAGGTACCCCAAAGCTGGTTCCCCCGAGTCCCACAATGGTGCGGCGGAGTGCTCTGTCATTCATGTCGATCACTCGCTTCCATAGGACTGTCCTGGGATCAATGCCTAAGCCCCCGTCTTTTTGCTGTAGATTGTTGTCGATTAGGGCAGCTAGAAGGTTGTGGGCTTTTTCAATGGCCGCAAAGTCTCCGGTAAAATGAAGGTTGATGTCTTCCATCGGAAGAACTTGCGAATAACCGCCACCTGTAGCTCCACCTTTGATTCCGAATACAGGCCCAAGGGAAGGCTCACGAAGTACCACCGTGGTTTTCTTTCCCAACTGATTCAATCCTTCGGTAAGACCAATTGACATGGTGGTTTTTCCTTCGCCCGCAGGGGTGGGGGATAAGGCAGAAACTAGAATGAGCTTACTGCGTTTGATGGCTTCTGGATCTATGAGAGATAAAGGGAGTTTGGCCTTGTGGCGGCCGTAAGTGATGATGTCCTTTTCTTCGAGATTAAGTCGACTGGCAATGTACTTAATATCAGACAGGACGATCGACTGGGCAATTTCGATATCGCTTGGCATAATGGCTAGGGCTTGATTGAATGATGAATATAAGTAGCTTATTTGAAAATCTGTTGATTCAATTGCGTTTGTCTTTGTTGTAAACCAAAACAAATGTTTCTCGCTTTACTAGCTGTCGCGAAGAAAAACAAATTACTGAAGTATCGCTATGATTTTTATCAGTCTGGCTTCTTACCGTTAAGCTGAAAATAAATCCTTACATTCGGGAGGAACGAGAAACACCAACTTAACAAGCAGTAACATGTCTAGACCACAAAATCGCCGAACATTTATCCGGAATTCAAGCCTAGGATTGGCCTCTATAGCCATTATGCCAGGTTTACAAGGAAAGAGCCCTGCCAGTGATCGCCTGCGGGTGGCCCATATTGGTTTAGGAGGAATGGGAAATGCGCATATGCGATGGTTTGCTAACTTACCAGAGGTAGAGGTTGTCGCTTTGTGCGATGTGGATCAAACCCATTTGGGCGATACGTTGAAGAAGTTGAAGGACATCCAACCGGATGGCAAAGTGGATACCTACGAAGACTTTAGATCGGTGTTGGAACGGCAAGATATAGATGCCATCACTTGTGCGACCCCGGATCATTGGCATGCGCAGATCGCAAGCCTCGCCTTTGATGCGGGCAAGGATGTGTACGGTGAAAAGCCATTGTCTTACGACGTAAGAGAAGGGCAGATGATGTTAAGGCACTTAGAAAAAAATCAGCGTATTTTTCAGTTGGGTACCCAAATTCATGCAGGGGATAATTACCATCGGGTAGTAGAGATTATACAGTCCGGGGTATTGGGAAAAATCCATACCGTCCGGCTTTGGAAGACCGGAGCACCACCTGATCTGGGGCAACCGAAAGCGCAGCGTCCTCCTGCTACTTTGAATTGGGATATGTGGCTAGGACCTGCCCCAATGACTGACTATTTCCCTGAGCGATGCCATTTCAATTATCGCTATTTCATGGATTACTCGGGAGGAGTTTTTGCGGATTTCTGGTGTCATATAGCCGACGTGGTATTCTGGGCGCTGAAGCCACAAGGATTAACTTCCATTCAAGCCCGCGGTAAGGCTCCGGCTGGTATCGTGGATACTCCAGAATGGCTTGAGGTGGACTATGCCTTCAAGGACCTAAATATTTATTGGACGAGCACGCCGCCCGATGTACCTGGGGCCAAGGACCGAGGTATTGGAGCCTACTTTGAGGGCGAAAACGGAACCTTGATCACCGATTATAGCAAAAGATCGATTACCATCAACGGTGAAACGGTGGAAGATATCGAGAAGGTACCGCAGAGTGTCCCACGTTCGCCTGGCCACCAGCAGAACTTTGTCGATGCGGTAAAGTCCCGGAAAGAGCCGGAATCCAATCTCGCCTATGCGCGCGCCATGACACTCCCCATGCATCTCGGTTTGATTTCTTACCAGTTAAATGGCCGGAAGTTGGAATGGAATGAAAAGCGAGAACGCTTCGTTGGGGATAAGGAAGCCAACAGACTTTTAGCAAGGAAACCTCGAAAGGAATGGCGTTTAATAAGGTAGGCTTCAATGGGAAGACAGAAATCACTTTCCGTCTTTTAATCCCATATGGTAATCCACACTATGCATTAGCAAGAAGTCGGCTTGTTCCCAGCCAGGATATAACGATTTCATCGTGCTCATGGCCTCGTCCTTCGTTGCTGAGACTTTTATGGTCCGCTCAAAATCTTCGATGTATTGTAGAACGGTATCAAAAAGTGTTATATCTGAGCTATCGCCGTGCCCTGGATACACCTTGAGATTAGAATCTGTGTATTGTTGCTTGAAACTATTGAGTTCTGTCTTCCAATTGGCTATATGAGCAGCAGCAACGCCCTGGCCTAGCCACAGATGCACACCTTCATAGCAAAAATCTGATGTAAAAAGTGCATTTAGGTCTCTAGAAAATACCGTCGTTAAATGCTCTGCTTCTGCCGCATTATAGTCATTCTTAATTTCTAAATTATTATGCATCTTTAGGCTGATTTTAAATATCTCTCTCATTGTTGATGAGGGCGTAACTTTCTAGCAGCTGAGATGCAATTTAATTCCCTTGATTTTGCCCTATTTCTACCAATGGTCTTCTTCCTGTACTGGAGTGGCCTGGTACGGAATGTTCGAGATCGAAATGGCTTTCTTCTGGCAGTGAGTTACCTCTTTTATGGCTGGTGGGATTGGCGTTTTCTCCTACTGATTGTGTTTAGTTCCGCCCTGGATTTTTCAGTGGGAAAGCAGATCGCAAAAACACAAGAACAGGGTACGCGCAAGCGCTGGTTATGGCTTAGCATCGCAGCCAATCTAGGGTTATTGGGCTTCTTTAAGTATTCTAATTTCTTTATCGAATCTTTTGCAGAAGCCTTTCAATTGATGGGCGTAGCTTTTTCTCCAAATTCCTTGCAATTGATTCTACCCGTCGGCATTAGCTTCTATACCTTCCAGACGATGAGTTATACCATCGATGTTTATCGCCGTAAAATGGAGGCCACCGATGATGCCCTTGCCTTTTTTGCTTATGTTTCCTTCTTCCCACAGCTGGTGGCAGGCCCCATTGAACGAGCTACCTCCTTCCTTCCCCAATTCGGTCAATTGCACACCTTCAACTACGAACGGATTCGAGTAGGACTGCAATTGATCCTGTGGGGACTTTTTAAGAAAATGGTCATTGCGGATAATTGCGCTTACTGGGTAGATCAGATTTTTGCTGACCCTGGAGGACACTCGAGTTTGCTCTTGCTACTAGGAATTGTGCTCTTCGCTTTTCAAATTTACGGCGACTTTTCTGGATACTCAGACATCGCCATCGGGACAGGTCGATTGTTCGGTTTTGAGTTAAGGAAGAATTTTGCGAACCCTTATTTTGCTAGAGACGTAGCTGAATTCTGGAGACGTTGGCATATATCACTCTCCACTTGGTTTCGAGATTACGTTTATATTCCTTTAGGAGGCAGTCGAGTGAGCGAAGAGAAGCAGATTCGCAACGTATTCATCATTTTTCTATTGAGTGGATTCTGGCATGGCGCTAATTGGACTTTTTTGGCCTGGGGCTTTGTTCATGCGCTATTTTTCCTGCCACTAATCCTACTAGGGCACCATCGAAAGCACTTGGACGCCTTAAGGAAAGATCGTTGGTTTCCTTCGGTGGGAGAGGGGGTAAGGATGATGCTTACTTTTGCCTTAGTGGGGTTGGCCTGGGTGCTTTTTCGGGCAGAAAATATGGAAGTAGCCTTTCAATATTATCGAGGCGTGCTGAGCTTTGGGACGGATGGCTGGAAGGTTCAATATTTTTTTCCACTATTGGGAATTGCCCTGTTGCTTTGGATTGAATGGTTTTCCAGGGAAGAGGAAATTCCTTTTCTTTTTCAACATAGAATTTTAGGAATCCGTTGGTTGAGCTATTGGAGCATGGCGCTGGCGGTCTTGTTATTGAGTCCGGCGGAGCCTTCTGTTTTTATTTATTTTCAGTTTTAGTAACTGTTCTCATGATCCGGTATTTTATACAATAAACCAAATCGACTTTGCAAAAGCTCTTTATTCGTATATCCGTTTTCCTACTGGGGCTCATAGGCCTTAATTTCCTGCTGGCCTATGCCTTAGGCGTATTGGAACGCGATGTACACAAAAGAGGGTATGCCTTTGACCGCTATCGCTGGGAGGAGTTTTATCAATTACCCAAAGGGGATAGTTTGGATATTCTCTTTTTGGGCTCCTCACATGCTTACCGCGGCTTTGATCCCGAACTACTGAAAGATTGGTGGGGGATCAATAGCTTTAATTTGGGCAGTTCAGGGCAAACGCCATTAACTTCTTTGCATGTATTACGCAATGCGATTCAGTATCAGCGACCGAAGATGGTGGTGATGGAACTCTACTTTTATACCCTCCTGGAAGTGGATCAGTTGAATAATGGTGGTAATAACTGGCTGCAATTGAAGAATGCTGCTGCGAAATGGAGGTTTCTATGGCAGGCATTTGATGGATATGAAATGTGTGCTTTGACTTGCTTACCGATCTTGCGAAGAAAGAACGCGTTGCCTTATGTGCTTCGGAAATACCTCCGAGGAGATGATCATCTAGATCATGCTGGGACCTATAAGGGAAAGGGCTATGTGGAAAGAAGTGAGCAAATAACTGGACAACGATTGCGAAGCCCGGACTTTTATGATCAATTGCGACTTACCCAAAACTGGGCCTTGCCAAAGCATGAGAAGGCCATCTGGGAAATAGCAAAACTTTGTGCGGAAGCGGATATTGAAATTCGTTTCATTTCCTCCCCCATGCCAGAAATAACGGTGCAAAAAATCCAGGATCAGTCTCGGATTGATGCCTACTTTCAGCAATTGACCAAAGCGGTTGGTGCGGAATATCGCAATGATACCCAAAATCCAAATCTAGGATTGGTTGATTCCTTACACTTTTTTGATAATAACCATCTCAATGCCGAAGGCGTCAAAATTTGGAACCGACAATTGCACGATTTCCTTACGCCCTAGCTGAGTGGAGAACTTGGACCTGACATAGTCTAAAAATGCAACAGTATTTCCTATCTTTGCTGGGATTAAACCCAAAAGCAAGTTATACATCCCATGATCCGAAATCATAAACTCCTACTCACATTTTGTTTGAGTATTAGCCTATTTCTACCTGCAAGTGCGCAAGAAAATACAGCCCTTCTACCTGCGGGCCTACAGAAGCAGTATGCTTCCATTTTTTCTTCCTCATCAAC
The DNA here is from genome assembly GCA_965263225.1 of Saprospiraceae bacterium. Classification (GTDB taxonomy): domain Bacteria; phylum Bacteroidota; class Bacteroidia; order Chitinophagales; family Saprospiraceae; genus DT-111. The sequence continues at coordinate 62,930 of CBDHHG010000055.1, read as the reverse complement.
AAGTTTGACTTTGCCTCCAATTGATTATGCTAGGGTGCAGCAAGAAGATCAAAATAGCGGCATGCCCAGAATCGCGGTTCCGTCTAGAATACAAGTTGGGCTAGAAAATGGAGGCCAATGGTATACGCTTCCCAATGGAGACTTGGTTTGGCAATTGGCTTTGGAAACTTCCAATGGGCTAGGCCTGATGGCACTCTATGAAAAATTTAATATCCCTAAAGGGGCAAGCCTGTTTATGTATGCTCCGGACGGCAAGCAACTGCTTGGACCATACACGAATCGGGATAACCCTAAGAATGGCCGATTCATGACAGGATTGATCCAAGGGCAAAGAGCTATGATTGAATATAGAGTGCCGGGAAATCTAAAAGGAGAGGGAGTTATTGAACTATTTCGGGTTGATCAGGTCTATGACCCCGCAGCTTTGACTTCGGCGAGTGGAACGGTAGCTGGGGGAAATAGCCGTGGCTTTGGGACTTCCAATAATTGCCATGAAAATATCAACTGCGATCTGGGTTTAGCTTTTCAGAAAGAGAAACGTGGACTTGTACGCGTTATCGTGGTCGTGGAGGAGGGGATTGGCATTTGCTCGGGTAACCTATTGAACAATACGAGAAGGGATGGTACACCTTACATTCTTACAGGCTTTCATTGTATGGATGGCTATACGCCCTTGTACGATATGTGGCGTTTTGATTTCAACTATGAAACCACTGGCTGCGACAACCCGACGGCTGAACCCGGAGCCCAAGCCCTGACCGGTAGTGTTTTCCGTGCTGGTCGGCAGGAGAGTGACTTCCTGTTGCTAGAGCTGACCGATACCATTCCGCTAGACTACAACCCTTATTTTCTGGGGTGGAATAGTCAAAGCAGCGAACCGGATACTTCCTACTGCATTCACCACCCAAACGCTGATATCAAAAAAATTGGCGTATCCTATGAACCGGTTGATATCATCAATGGATCACTCAATTGGAACAATGGCGTAACTACCCCTCGCAATCATCATTACGAAATGATTTATTCAGCAGGGAGCTTTGAGGTAGGATCGTCGGGTTCGGCTTTGTTGGACCCGGAAGGGCTAGTAATTGGACAGCTGAATGGGGGCCAAGTAAATGAGAACTGTGTTGGTACTAAAGGGTGGTTTGGTAGGTTTAATGTGAGTTGGGAAGGAGGAGGTACGATGGAGACTTCTTTAAAGTACTGGCTGAACCCAGATACTTTGGCCCAAGATACGATTCACGGCATGGAGAATCCGAACGCCTTATTCGTGAGTGGATATGTGTATACGGAAGAGGACTTCGGCGTAGCTAATGTATTGGTTGGGATTGGAGATGGGGAGGAACTCTATTTAGCTACAACAGATAGTACAGGATATTATGAATTTCTGCCGCTTCCAGGCGGAAAAGAGTACACCTTAGTACCTGCCAAGACTTCCAATGCCGTCAATGGCGTGTCTGTGCTGGATATTATTCAGATTCGTCGTCATATCCTGGGACTCGCGGATTTAGACTCTCCTTATAAGATTATCGCTGCCGATGTGGACTCGAACGGTATGGTGACTACGCTGGATATCATCCATATGCAACGTCTGACCTTAGGCTTGGAGGAGGAGTTGCCGGGCGTTTCCTCCTGGCAGTTTATAGCAGAAGATTTTGAGTTCCAAAACAATGAGATGCCCTTGTCGGAGGATTTTCCAATTGCCTATATTTTGGCGGAAACAGCCAAGGGGAAATTTGAATTAAATTTCATTGGGATAAAGTCCGGAGATGTGAATCTGACGGCGGATCCGTCGGAGTAAAAGAAGGGTCTAATCCACTGGAGAGCCCAGTGGATTAGACCTCTAAGAATAGCAAGCCTTACTGCTTAATCACCTTCCGTGTCTGCACCACTTTCCCATCTAAACTCAACTGGACTAGATAAAGCCCGGCATCTCCGTGCCAATGTAAGGTTTCACGGCCATTGGATTGATCGAGATCGAAAGTGGCTAGTTGTTGTCCCACCGCATTAAAGACTCGAACCTGCCCCTGGCGGAAATCTTGCTGAATATCATATTCAAATTGAATCGCATCTTGGAAAGGATTCGGGAACAGCTTCAAAGAACCTGCAAATGTGTCCGTCTCGGGGATGGAGCTCACCGAAGCATCCGTCACGAGGAAGGCATCAACAGCGGCCTCTACAGCATTGCCCACTGGCGCAAAATCAGAAGTCGTAAAAGAGATCGTCATGGTTGAAGTAACCTCAATCCAATCTCGAAGGTGGAACACAGATTGATCTCGCCAGTTATTCTGAGCATCTTGCAAGACTTCTAGGGTCACCTCTTCACTTCCATTGTTCACAGTTACGACGAAGGAGTCTTGGGTAGCACCCTGATTGCTATTAAACCGTTGGAACCACAAGTAATAGGAAACGACGGGTTCTCCGTAGGTAGTTAGGTCCATCGGTGGTGAAGTCAAGGTGACACTACCTCCATCCACATCGTCAGTTCCGGAGCTTCCTCCACCATTGCCCGTCATGTAGCAATTTTCGCCAAGATCGCCTTCGATATCGAATTCCGGATTGGCAGCGGTAGATGCATTCACAAAGGTGCCAACAGGCTCTCCCAATACCCAGAACCCGGAGGTGGTTTCTACGGCGGCATCGGTTTCCCAACCCAGGTCGATCAGGAAATCATCTTGGTAACCAGGGGTTAGGGCTAAGGTCAGCGACTGATTGCCATCAATCGTAACATTTTCCCTGACTTTATGTAAATAACCCCAGGCTACGGCATATACATCGTAAGTGCTCTCTACAATGTTTTGCATGGAAAACTGTCCTTGTAAGTCACTGATAGAAGCATATTGTACCTCATCTGCTTTCAGGATTACTCGCGCGCCAGGGATGGCTTGTCCATTTCCATCTTCGATAGTGGTACCAGCAACCGAATAAACGGAGAGCGGCTCCAATTCTACATCAACAATTTCCAGCATGCCGTTGACTAGGTTGACCTGGATGGATTTAGATTCGTATCCAAATTTGCTGTAACGTACCGTGTAGGTTCCAGCTTGAGCCAATCCTGTCGCATATCTACCCGTCAGATCACTTTGTTCTCCATTGGGCTCATTGGTAACAATACTAATGTTCGCATCAAATATGGGATCGCCATTGGAGGCATTGGTGATCCTTCCTTCTAGCCAGCAAGCTTGCTTGTAATCCACTTTTAGCACGTACAGACCAGAGTTGATATCAGTGACTAGAAGATTACCTGATGGTAAATAAGGGTATGCTCCCCAAGCCCCATTAAAGCCGCCATCTCCTCCTGCAAAAGTATCGTAATTACCAACCTCGATCAGGTTAGCTGGACGTGTCCCGTCAATGATAACAACTCCATTAGTGTAATAAGAGGTTACTACCCAATTATCTTCGTACACATGCACATTATGTGGAATTACACCTCTATTGATAGTGCTCAGTGGACGAAATTGATCCAGTTCTTCAATTTCTCCATTGGCAGATACCGAATAGGATGCGACCGGTGCGTTGGCTCTTTCATCCGTTGTAAACACAATTGAGTTATCTCCGGTAGCCCAGGCATTATGGGTGAAATCAAAGGGGGTCTGTTTTTGCCCAACCAAGGTTATATTTTGCTTGTCACTGATATCATAGATGGCTAGGTCACTCCTCAGTTGAGAGGCAAACATCATATTGTCTTTCACATAAACATCATGTGCATAAACCGCAGGACCATAGGCAATAACGGAAGGCTCCGTGGGGTTCGTTAGGATGTCCAGCATGATGATCCCGCCACTATTGACATCACATCCAGCTAGATAACAAACACCTTGTTCATCAATCCAAATATTATGACAGTCAGTGAGTAAGCCGCGGTCCAATTGCGGTCGCCAGTAAACGTATTCTACGGTGCCGGGGAGCTTTGAAAGGTCAATGATAGCCAGACCAACTTGTTCGTTGGCATCTGTAATATCTTGCGTTACGTAGGCATAATGTCCTTGGGTTTTGATATCTCGCCAAGAAGTGGTAGCTCCCGGTATAAAGGCAACTTCAGCGATATTTCCGGGATCGGCAAGACTCACGATGGAAGTCCCCCGAGTGGTACCGACCAGGGCATATTCTGTGCCATCTTCTGCCGCCCAACCCCAGATATCATTGGCGTCGAAATCGTACGAAAGTTGATCCAGTAATTCGATATTGAGTTGCGCATAGGAGATTTGAAAGAGAGAGATAGTAAGTAGGAGGATTACAATTCTTTTCATAATACTACTTTGGGTGGAAAGGGATGATTTGATGCAAGAATTAGTTATTGATCGATAAAAGTAAGCGATGTAGTATGCATTTGGATTATGATCGTCGACTTACCACGGCAATTGTTAATCTGCTGACAGAAATCAAACGATCCGTTTCATCCTTTATTTCGATTTGCCACACATGAATACTGCGACCGACTTTGGCTGGGGTTGCTTTAGCAAAGACAAAACCTTGTCCTTCTTTGGCTGAACTAAGATGATTGATATTCAGTTCTACTCCCACCACTGCTTCCGTCGAAAGGTCTGATAGGCACATGACCGATGCTGTACTGGCCACGGTTTCGGCTAAAGCAGCGGAAGCTCCCCCGTGCAGTAAACGCATCGGTTGGACCGTCCGATGGTCTACCGGCATCTTGGCGGTGATGAAGTCTTCTCCAAATTCTACGAACTCGATATCCAAGTGTTCCACTAAAGTGTTTTTACTCACCTGATTCAAACCCTCCAGGCTAATGGGCTGCTTCCAGATCATATCTTTGATTTTGGCCGCAAAAATACGCAAATATTGGGAGGGGTAAGGGTGCAACTATTTCTAAAAAAAGACATCTTTGCATAAAACACCTAATAAATATGCGCATTATCCTAGTTGCTCTGCTAAGCTTCAGCCTCCTTTCAAGCTGTCAGCAAGCCACCAAAGAAATCGATGATCCTTCCATCCTTTCCGAGATAGAACAAGTAGAAAACGGCTTGAGAAACCCTGTTTCCTTTGAAGGAGATCCTTTTTGGACCATTGAAGAGAGAATGAATCATTATGGAGTTCCGGGAGTGAGCATAGCAGTGATCAAGGATTTTAAGGTACACTGGAGCAAAACCTATGGGATAGTGGATCGGGATACAAAGGAGGCAGTGCAAGAACATACCTTGTTTCAAGCGGGATCCATTAGTAAGCCGGTAGCCGCTATGGCTATGCTCACGCAAGTGCAGGCTGGTAAATTGGATCTTGAAACGGAAGTGAATTCCTACCTTACCTCCTGGAAGCTTCCAGAAAATGAACACCAGCAATCGGAAAAAGTGACTTTAGGTCGAATAGTAAGCCACACTGCAGGACTTACCATTCATGGGTTTCCTGGCTATGCACGCACGGATGAAGTCCCCAGCATCGTACAGGTCCTGGATGCCGCCGGCCCCACCAATACAGGTGAGATTAGGGTTGATATGCCTCCGGGGAGTCGTTATCGTTACTCGGGAGGGGGGTACTGCATTATGCAGCTACTTTTGGAAGATGTATCGGGCTTGAGTTTTCCAGAATTGACCCGGCAAACGGTCTTAGCGCCTTTAGGTATGACTCAGTCGAGCTACGAACAACCCCTGCCGGATAGTTGGCAGGCCCATACGGCTACTGGTTATCTACCCGATGGAAGTAAGGTGGAAGGACAATGGCATATTTATCCCGAGATGGCTGCAGCGGGTCTTTGGACTACTGCCACGGACCTGGCCCAAGCTTTCATTGAACTCCAGAATGGAGTAGCCGGAAAAGAAACCAAGGTGCTAAAGCCTGACCTGGCACAACAAATGCTCACACCTTATTTTGAAGATTTTGTTGGTCTGGGCATGTTCTTGAATAAGGAAGGGGAAGATTGGTATTTTTCTCACGGAGGTTGGGACGAAGGCTTTTCTAGCGAAGCTATAGCACATAAGACCAAAGGCTATGGGGTAGTTGTTTTGACAAACTCAAATCATCCGCCATTCATTAGTGAGTTAATTCGCTCAGTGGCGGCAACGTACGAATGGGATAATCGGCAAGCACCGATCTACACGCCAGAAGAGGTGACCGAAGAGGAATTCGATCGAATAGCGGGCCGTTTTCAATACGATGAAGACCAGCATATAGAGATCTTTAAGGAAGATGATCAATTGTTCTTCAAGTACTTGAAAGATAAACTACCCATCCCGCTGACTAAAATCGGGGATAACGAATATATTCGCCCAACAAGAACGAACATCATCCAGTTTTTAGAAGATCCGGAAACGGGGGTTCAACATTTAGTTTTTAAGGAAGCTGGTTCGGAAGAATTGAAATTCAACAATCCTCGGATGCAGGAAGGTGTCAAAGTACCTTTTCAATTTTTTGTAGAACAGGATTACGAAGGTGGGCTACAGGCGTACCTAGATTTGCAGAAAAAGCAACCAGATAGTCGGTGGGTAAATGAAGACAACTTAAACGGCTTTGGTTATGAACTAATGGGGAATGACCAAATCGAGCTGGCGATTTCTATTTTTAAGCTCAATGTGGCATTGTATCCAGGCTCATCCAATGTGTACGATAGCCTGGGAGAAGCCTACTTGAAGCATGGAAACAAAGCCTTGGCCGCAAAAAACTATCAAAGATCGTTACAGTTAGATCCGCAAAATAACAATGCCTTGAAGGTGCTGAAGGAGCTGGGAGTAATGGCTTCTAGCTAGAGACTTTCCAGATCTTTTGCGAAGAGCTAATCCATTTGGTCAAACGGCCAGGTAGAGCGTCTACAGGACATGCGATAGCTCCAATCCGTGGTGGTTGAGCTGCTGATTCGACTAGTTGGTAAATCGTTCCATCATGGCTTCTTTTCTGCGCTTCATGTATCAACAATAGTCTTTGTTCTTCATCAGTAGGGGATATCTCCATTTCGGGTAGGAGTAAAGTGTCTTTTGGATGCAAAACCATTGGAATAACCCTCAGTATAGAATCTGATGAGCGAGCCGTTAAGAATTCGATCGAATCCTTTCCGCTTTCTGGCGTATCGATTAATCCAAGCCATGCGGATTGTTCTTCTGCCTTGGCCCAATCTATCCTAAAACCCGACTGCATACTCTGTCTAATATAGGCCAAGGCTAAATCCCATTCTGTAGGATGCAAATGTTTCCAGAAGCCGTCTCGCCGCATCCAGGTGAGTTGGCGCTTGGCATAGCGGCGTGAGTTGCGTTTGATTTTTTCGATGCTTTCGGGCAAGCTAATTTTATCCTCAATGTATTCAAATAGCTCTTTGTAACCGACGGTTTGTAAAGCGGTAAGATTTTTAAAGGAATAGAGTTGCCTTGCCTCCTGTACTTGCCCCGCTTCTATCATGAGATCCACCCGTCGGTTGATTCTATCGTACTGTTCCCTTCTTGGCCAGTGCATTTGCAGGTAAATAGGCGTGAAGTTCCTTTTTACCTGGCTTTTAGTCTGAAAACTGGAAAAGGGTAAACCGCTGGCTCTGCATACGGAAATAGCCCGCATGAGTCGATGCGGATTCTGACGATCTACTACTGCAAAATAAACAGGGTCTAATCGCTCCAGTTCGACTTGGAGGGCAGATAGGCCTGCTGAGTCATAGAGTGCAGCTACTTCATCTTTGATGTGCTGTGGTACATCTGGAAATTCATCCAGGCCTTCGCAAAGAGCCTTGATGTACAAACCTGAACCTCCTGAAGCTATCACAATATCGTAGTCCTTGAAAAGCCGATCAAGGCGAGCTAAGGCCTCTCGTACAAAGTCTCCCACGCTATAGGCTTGCTGTATGCTGATGTGCCCAACAAAGTGATGTGGTGCAGCAGCCAATTCCGCTGCGGTAGGTTTTGCTGTTCCAATATGCATTTCTTCGAAAAACTGACGACTGTCCAAAGAAATAATCTCTGTTTGGAAATGCTGAGCAAGCCGGATGGCAAATCCAGTCTTGCCACTCGCCGTGGCCCCGCCTACAATAATTAGAAATTTTTTAGTCGACATAATCTAGCAAGAAATGACTGCGCAAATATCAAGAAAACTTTCCACATGAGGATCAATGATTTTGAAAGAGGACGAACGGGCACTTTTATCTTACAAGATCTATCGGATTTGAAAATGTATCGCATCCAGCAGATTTGCAGCCCTATTGGAAGGCTGATGTAGAAAAGGTACTACAATCCTATAAGTAGTTCTTTTCTCGCCGGAGTCAGATAAGATTCCCTGGAAGCTTCCAGGAAATCTTCTTGTAAATGTTTTGTTAAAACAATTTGATTACGTATATTTGCGCCCGAAAACGCTCCAAGATTTTTTCACTTTTAAAGTCTTGAAGCATGTACCATCGTACAACAGGAATGCGCCCGGGCTGGGCCTCCTATTTATCACATTACACCCATTTTCCGGTCATCATTGCGCTGGATATGAGCTTAGCTGCCGCCGCACCAGTAGCAGGCTATGATCAGTACCTGACCATTACCGTACCGGTTTTACACCCGGGAGGAGGAGGCTTTGCCAATGGTGAGGAATTACAACTCTTTTGGGAGATGGAAAGAGCCTTGGTTAGCAGGCTGGAAGGAGAAGCACAAGCCATCTATGCCGGAAGAACTAGTGCTCAGGGTAAAAAGCACTTGGTCTTTTTTTTGTACAATGCAGATCCAGTGGAAGCCATCGTAGAAGAAATTCAATCCCTTTACCCCGCTTATCCCCTGGATCACCGGGTAGAGCCAGATCCGGAATGGGATATCTATTTTGATCTTCTTTTTCCTAATCTGGAGGAGACCAACAGTCTACTGAATCAGCGGATGTTAAAGCGTTTGATTCGAAACGGGATTGACCTTCAACAAGAACAATTTGTGAGTCATTGGGTGTATTGCAAAACGGAAGGCGGGCGACAAGCCTTACGTCAGATTGCAGAATCGCAAGGGTTCGAAGCTCAATTGTTGCCTACGAGGATAGGAGAACATCACTACAGTTATCTGCTGCGTTTGTGCAAACGTCACAAAGTGGATCAAGCTACTATCGATTCCGTTAGCGCCACTTTAAGAACCTGGGCCAGGGCCCATCACGGAGATTATGACGGATGGGAGGTCTCCGTAGAAAAATGCAAGCCATTAGACCAGAAATTGGAGGATTTGGAATAAAATTATTCCATGGTCTGAGCGGACACCTTATCTTTCCTTTGAACTTCCCAACGAAGCATGGAAACATTTCATACCAAAGTTTCGTCAGTGAAGCAGAAGTTGATTAATGACACACAACCTTTGACATGACTCGAAAGATATTTTGGCTAGCTAGCCTCCTATTCTTAATAGGAGCACTATTCTTAGGAACGCGTTTGGTACAAACTGCTTATACTTATAAGACTGAAAAAGAAACCTTCGCTAGGGCCCAGAATTACGAAAACCGACTGTTGGATTTTGACCAGTGGTTGCCAGATGGAGAGGATAGAGAACGGAAAGCTATGGAGCAGGCTGCCAAAGAAAGCATGTTGGAACTTCAACTGGAGGCAGATCGCTATTCGGGTATGATGATTGGGGGGATTGCACTGTATGTGGTGTTCTTGTTTTTCTATGGCCGTCGACAGGAAGAGCGACCTACCGCGCTCGGTGGACTGCTTTTGGTGGCGCTGGTATGTCTGACAATTGGCCTATTCACACCCATCCTTGAAATAGCCGCCTTTGAGCGAGATCTGAGCATACCCGTAAAGGTGAAAACAGCCTTTTTATCCCTGGATATTGACTACACAGCTACCTTTGAAGGAGAAATGTATTTCTACTATCAAAGCAAATCCATTATTGAATTGATCGGACTCTTACTCCAACAAGGGAATTGGATCGTTGGAATTAGCATTTTGGTTTTTAGTTTACTGTTTCCTTTGGGGAAGACGCTATTTACGTTGTTGGCCTTATGGCGTCCCAGTTTGATCGCTAAGCCTTTGTTTTCCTTCTTCATCTTTAAAACCTCCAAGTGGTCCATGGCGGATGTTTTTGTGGCTGCTATTTTCCTTTCGTTTCTGGCATTTAATAATATGCAAACCGGCATTCAAACGGATAGCAATATTCTTTGGGGCTTGTACTATTTTTTGGCTTACTGTATACTAGCCATCTTATCAGCGGTTTTATTGCAGCAATTCCAACAGAAGTCTGATCCAGGGGAAATAGTTTGATAACATATGGTTTACAATTTTAAAGTTGGCTTCACAATAAATTAAGCAATTCATAATATAAGCTGTTTCCGAAGCTTTGGCGATTTGATTTTCTTTCGGGCCTAAACCAAATCGCATTATGAATAGATTTTACTTATCCCTTTTTGCCTTATTCTTTGCTGCTGTCCTGATCGGGCAGAGTAGCATCGAGGTGCGCGTAAGCGCCCCTGAAGACGACATGGAAGAAGCACTCCCTGGAAGTTCTTTAACCGTGGGTTCACTGGATGCCACTAGCTCCGACCTGGAACTGGGTTCTGAAGATGCGGACGGATCTACTCCTCAATTGACAGGAGTACGTTTCCGCAATGTCGAGATACCTACGGGAGTAACGATCATGAAAGCTTACATTGTATTTACTGTTGACAACACGACGAAAAACACCGATCCATGCAACATCGTAATCAAAGCACTATCTGGTAACCCAGCTGCTTTTGATGGTGGTGATCCCTTTAACATTTCTTCTAGATCTACCTTGGCGGATTCTGTAGAGTGGGCCATTCCCGCTGATACTTGGGGAATCATTGGCGAGGCTGGTGCGGATCAAACAACTCCAGATCTAACTGCATTCGTACAAGCCTTGGTTGACCAAGAAGGATGGGCAAGTGGTAATGCGATGGGGTTCACTTTCTACGGAACAGGAACGAGAGAAGCTGAATCCTATGACGGAAGTAGCTCTGGCGCTGCCAAATTGGTAGTGGAGTTCTTCGATCCTAACGCTCCAACTGGTGAGGGATTACCAGAATGTACGGAAGCGGAATTGGAAGGAAACAGAGAATTCGAATTGACTAAAGTTGGAACCTACAACACCGGCGTATTTGATGAGTCTGCTGCCGAGATCGTAGCCTTTGACAAGACCTCTGGCCGTTTGTTCTTCACTAATTCGGATGCTAATGCAGTAACCGCGCTGGACATCAGTAACCCCGCTACACCTACGAAAATCGCTGACTTCGACATGAGCACCTACGGAGGCGGTATCAACAGTGTAGCTGCCTTCAATGGTACACTAGCTGTAGCATTGGAAGCAGACGTTTCTACGGATGATGGAAGTGTAGTATTCCTAGATACAGATGGCAACTTCATTTCTCAAGTGACAGTGGGCAACCTGCCTGATATGATCACCTTCAACAATGCGGGTACTAAAGTATTAACGGCTAATGAAGGTGAACCAACTGATGATTATAGCATGGACCCAGAAGGTTCTGTTTCCATCATCGACGTTTCTGGAGGCTTCGCTAGCCCAACTGTAACTAATATCACTTTTGAAAGCTACAACGATAAAAAAGTAAGCCTACAAAACAAAGGGATTAGAATCTATGGCCCTAATGCAACCGTTGCACAGGACCTAGAGCCTGAATACGTAGCCGTAACGGATGATGATAAATTAGCCTATGTTGCGCTGCAAGAAAATAACGCCTTCGCGGTAATTGATCTTGAAACCAATACTTTACTAGATCTTCTACCATTGGGCTATAAAGATCACAGCTCAGGACAGCCAAAGTTGACTGAGTTTGTGTTGAACGAGGAAATCGACATGCCTGAGTTGGGTACACCAACCTATGGTGGTGGCCAACCTCCGGTTTTCCTAGGTGGCTTCTCCGGCCTGTACTTCGATGCTGCCGAGTCGACGGATGAACTCTACGTCTTCTATGCCGTCCCAGACCGAGGACCTAATGACGGTGCCGTAAACCGTAACAATGTTACGCCTGCTTCACCCACTAACCTCCGTCCTTTCAAATTACCTGACTATCAAGGACGCATCGCTAAGTTCATCTTGGATATCACCGATGGAGAGGTGATCTTGGACGATCAGATCTTCTTGACGCGTGCCGATGGTACGACACCCATCTCTGGCCGTGGCAACATTCCAGGTTTTGATGAGACGCCAGTGGTGCCTGCGGATCCAGCAATTGGTGGAACTGGCGATCTGTTCTCAGAGGACTTCCAGGACCAAGATGCTGGCCTCAGTAATTGGACTGTTTTCAGTGTCTCAAGTGATATAGATTGGTATTATGATAATTTCCAGGAAGATTACTTTGCTGAAATGAATGGGTTTGGAGCGGATGAGGCTTCGGATGATTGGCTAATTACACCTGGAATTTCAGTTAGTAGCGGGCAAGGTCAATACCTTTCATTTGTTAGTAGTAAGAATTTTGATGGTGGTTCTCTCCAAGTCTTGGTTAACGATAATTTTGGCTATACCGGTAGCGGGAATCCAAATGATGCAACTGATGCCTGGATAGATGTAACGGATCAGCTTACTTTATCACCTGGTAATTTTGAGGATACTTACAGTGGGGAAATATCAATTGGTGGAGAAGGAGATTTTACATTATACGTCGCTTTTCGGTACACTTCTACCGGAACCGGAGGAGGCGATGGTGCCCTTTGGCAAATAGATGATGTAAATGTAAACTCAACCCCTCTTGAATCCTTAGGTGATTTTGTAGACGCCGACGGCAATGGCTACACCGCGCTGGACTTTGACGAATTCGGTGGAGACTTCGAAAGCGTGCTTCGTGATCCCAACGGTGATTTCTGGATGTGTGATGAGTACCGACCAGCCATCTACCACTTTGATACAGCAGGTGTATTGGTTGATCGCTTCGTACCTATTGGCACCTCTATGCTAGGAACGACTCCTCAGCCTGCTGGCACTTACGGAACGGAAACCCTGCCCGCCATCTACGCCAAGCGTCGCGCCAACCGGGGCTTCGAGGGCATGGCTTTAAAATACCGATGATGGCTACCTATATGCCTTCATCCAGTCTCCGATCGAAGCACCTGATAATAGTGTAAGAAACAATACAGACGTGATCCGAATCTTGGCGGTTAATCCTGCTGACGGAACGCCAGTTGCTGAATATGTATACCTACTAGAATCTAATGCCAACCGTGGGTTTGACATTGGCCGAGTAGATAAGATGGGTGATGTGGTATATGCTGGTAACGGCAAATTCATGGTATTGGAACGCGATAGTAGCGTACCTGGCCAGGATGAAGGTAAGAAGTTCATTTTCGAAGTGAATATGACCGGTGCCACGAACATTTTAGGTACTGCGATTTCTTTGGAAGATGGTTCTACGGGTATGAGCTTGGAGCAAATGACGGCTGACGAGATCGTTGCTGCTGGAGTACAGCCTGTACACAAGACTAAAGTATTGAACCTACCATCTATCGGTTACCTACCTAGTGACAAGCCTGAAGGTTTGGCTATCCTGCCTGGTGGCGATTTGGCCGTATTGAACGACAACGACTTCGGTTTGGCCGGAGCGGGTGTATCTGATAACTCTACACTAGGAATTATCCAATTTTGCGACGATAACGGATTCGATGCCAGTAACCGTTCTGATGCCATCGAAATTCAGAACTGGCCAACCTTGGGTATTTACAACCCAGATGCAATCCGTTCTTTCTCTGTAGGTGGTAGAGACTACGTCATCACTGCGAACGAAGGGGACTCTCGTGATTACGATGGTTACTCTGAGGAAGAAAGAGTGGCAGATCTTGTTCTTGATCCCATCGCATTCCCGAATGCTGCGGAAATCCAAGCTGACGAATTACTGGGACGTTTGAAAACAACCACCGCTAATGGTGACTTGGATGGCGACGGTGACTTCGATCAAATCTACTCTTACGGTGGACGTTCATTCTCTATCTTCGACAAGTACGGAAACTTGGTTTACGATAGCGGAAATGAATTTGAACGTATCATTGCTGAAATTGATCCAGCCAACTTCAACAGTACCAACGACGAAAATGATTCTGGTAAGAATCGTAGTGATGATAAAGGACCTGAGCCAGAAGCTATCGAGGTGGTAGTGAAAGGGGATACGATTTATGCTCTCATCGGTCTAGAGCGCCAAGGCGGCATCTTCGTATACAACATCACTGATCCTGCCAATCCATACTACGTAAACTACGTCAACAATCGAGACTTCTCTGTGGAGGACGCGACTACACCTGAAGTAGGAGACTTAGGTATAGAAGACATCGTTTACATCTCTGCTGACGATAGCCCGACTGGATCCCCACTTGTAGTTACAGCCAACGAAGTAAGTGGTACGGTCACGCTATTTGGAGTTGAATTCGATAAGCCTGGTTTCTTCTTACGAATCGTACATAACAATGACGGTGAGTCTAAGTTGTTACCAACGGACGTTGCTGGAAGACAAATTGGTGGTGCTGCTCAATTTAAAGTAGTAGCGGATAATGTACGTTCTGGACAATATCCAAACTTGATGCTTTCTTCGGGTGATAACTTCTTGGCGGGTACAGCCTTTAATGCCAGTTTGAACCGTGCACCAGGATTGCCTCTATATGACGCAGTGGTGCTAGATGAGATTGGATACGACGCGATCTGTATTGGTAACCACGACTTCGATTTTGGTCCTGATATCCTCGAGCGCATGATCGGTGACTTTGTAAAAACACAACCACCTTACCTAAGTGCCAACTTGGATTTCAGCGCTGAGCCTGGCTTGCAAGCTTTGGTAGATGCGGGTAGAATCGCTAAGCGCACTGTATTTGAAAAAGATGGTGAGAAAATTGGTGTGATTGGTTTGATCACGGATGCTATTAACACGATTTCAACGCCAAGAAACGTAGTAGTAGATCCAGATATCATGAGCGTAGCTCAGCAGCAAATCGATGAGTTGATTGCGGAAGGTGTGAACAAGATCATCTTGATCTCTCACTTGCAGTCCATTAATAATGAGATTGAATTGGTTGGAATGCTTTCAGGAGTAGATGTAGTAATTGCCGGTGGTGGTGATGAGCTACTGACCAACAATCCTGATAACGCTATTCCTGGTCTTTCGGTCTTCGACGAATATCCAATCCGTACCTTGAATGCCGATGGTGATACTGCTTACATCGTGACTACTCCAGGTGAGTACCGCTTCGTCGGTAACTTGGTGGTAGAGTTTGATGAAGAAGGTGGGGTAATTGCCATTGCGGACGAAAGTGATGTAATCCTAGTAGCTGACGGGGAAGCAGATTTGACGATCCAGAATGAAGTAATCGACTCTGTTGTGGCTTATCAAGCTGCACTAGAAACCAACATCATTGCGATCACAGAAGTGGATCTAGATGGTACGCGTACAAGCATTAGATCTGTTGAGACCAACCAAGGTAACTTAATTGCTGATGCCTTCTTGTGGTTGGCTAACAAAGAAGCAGCTAACTTCAACCTTGATCCGAACATTCCAATCATTGCTGTTCAGAATGGTGGTGGTATCCGTAACAATGAGATTATCCCTGCTAACAGCGAAATCTCTGAGTTGAAGACCTTCGAGATGTTGCCTTTCGATAACTTCGTATCCATCTTGAATCCTTTGACGCCAGAGCAATTGAAATCTGCCCTTGAAAATGCGGTGGAAAGACATGAAGATGGTGATGGTGCTTTCCTACAGATTGCCGGTTTCAGAATCGTTTGGGACGACTTGGATGGTCAGCCAGGTGTGAACAGAATTGTATCTGCTACTTTGGATGATGGTACGCCAATCGTAGAAAACTATGAGGTAGTAGATGGAGCGCCAAGCGTTTATATCGTAACCAACAGCTTTACCGCTGGTGGTGGTGATTCTTACGATGAATTTGCTGCCGCAGGATTCCAGAACTTAGGAACTTCTTACCAGAAGGTACTATTTGACTTCATCTTGGCTGAAGATGGTGTAAATGGTGTTATCACTGCCGCTGACTATCCAGAAGGTGGCGAAGGTAGAATCCAAACTCGAACGACAGCTGTAGAAGAATTGGATTTGGATGGATATCAATTCCTAGTAAGTCCCAACCCATCTTCTACTGATTTCATTGTACGTTATGATCTACCACAAGTGAGTCAGGTAAGTATCACCTTGATGAACGCCATTGGTCAGGAGATCCGTACGGTGACGGCCGAGCAGCAATTAGCTGGAGATTACAATTATACGATCAATGCAAGTGATTTGTCCGCAGGTGTTTATATCTTGCGCGTTCAAATTGACGGCAAATCTGCCGCGACTCGCTTGATTAAGCAATAATTGCAATACATTCTATACCCAACCAAAAGAGGTTGGCGCCTTGTGTGCCAGCCTCTTTTGTATTTAGCCTATGAAGAAGATCGAAACCGTACCTAGCTGGGAAGACATTCAGGAAACGCACCTGGCCATTCAACCCATGATCCATCGCACTCCTGTACTCACAAATACCAGTATCAATGAGTTGACGGGAGCCGAACTTTACTTTAAGTGTGAGAATTTTCAAAAAATTGGCGCTTTTAAAATGCGAGGGGCGAGCAACGCCGCGTTGCGTCTGACGGAGGAGGAAAAGCAGCGAGGCTTAGCCACGCATTCTTCGGGAAACCATGCGCAAGCGGTGGCCTTGAGTGCAAAAATGCTGGGTGTCCCGGCCTATATTGTCATGCCCGATGTCTCACCAGCCATCAAAAAAGCAGCTACGGCAGGATATGGTGCCGAGATCACCGAATGTGAAAACTCTTTGGAAGCTCGTGAAACTACCTTGCAAGCAGTCGTTGCCAGGACAGGCGCTACCTTTATTCACCCTTTTGATAACTATAATGTGATAGCCGGGCAAGCGACCTGTGCCAAAGAGCTGTTGGAGGATGTTGGGGAACTAGATATCGTACTGTCACCGGTAGGCGGCGGCGGCTTAATGAGTGGCACCGCCCTTACGGCCAAGTATATGTTCCCTGGAATTACCGTTTATGGTGGAGAGCCTGAAATTGTAGATGATGCGGCTAGATCGGTGGCGGCTGGCGAAATAAAGAAAAATGATAGGATCGATACGATTGCGGATGGATTGCGGACCAACCTCAGTGAAAGAACTTTTCAGATTATCAAAGAGAAGGTAGACAAGATCTTCACGGTTTCGGAGGAAGCCATCGTGCAGGCCATGCGCCTTACGTGGGAACGAATGAAAATCATTATTGAGCCCAGTTGTGCGGTGCCCTTGGCTGTAGTGATGAACTATCCCGAGTATTTCAAAGGTAAGAAGGTGGGGCTGATTTTGACCGGAGGTAATGTTGATCTTGGAAAATTACCCTTTTAGAAAATGATGTGGGAATCTTTGTGCAGAGATAAATTGTTTTCTTTTTTAGTTTTGCTCACCTATTTCAAGAGAGAAACACTGTAAGGATGTTATATCGCCTTGTCCGCCCTCTGGCTGCTTTAGGAATTCGGGCTAATTATCAACACATTTGCATTTCTAATACCGACCGCATACCTGTCAACAAACCGGTCATTCTTGCAGCCAATCATCCCACCGCATTTATGGAACCTTGTATTCTGGCCTGCTTTTTAGGAAGACCTCTTTATTTTCTAGTTCGAGGAGACTTCTTTAAACAGCCCCTGTTTAATTATTTGCTGAGACAACTACATATGTTGCCCGTTTTTCGTATGCGAGACGGAGGCTATCGAAATTTAAAGAATAACTACTCCACTTTCGAGGCTTGTTTTGAGGCACTCAAGGAGAATAAGACGATCATGATCTTAGCAGAGGGGCGGACGATCCACGAAAAGCGACTTCGTCCGATTCAAAAGGGGACAGCTAGGATTGCCTTGGGTGCTTTGGATCGCTTTCCTGAACTGGAAGACGTTTATGTGGTTCCTGTTGGCGTAAACTACACTTATGCAGAAAGGAATAGAACACGGGTCATGATTGATTTTGGCGAACCCTTGAAGGCAAGATCTTATTTCACTAAAAGTACCGTAGACAACCAACGGATCAATCAACTGACGGCTGATCTCAAGATGGCCTTACAAGAACGAATCGTGATTATTGCAGACCCCCAAGATGAACCCTTAGCAGAAGATTTACTCCGAATTCAGCGGCCGTTATTGCATTTGCCAACTTTCCCAGTCATTAATGCTGCCATTGAACCCTTGCAAAAGGAAAAAGTCTTAACGGATAAAGTGAATAGAGCGGCTCGTGAAACGAAAGCCCCTTGGAAGTTGGCTACCGCTGCTTTTTTTCAGCGTTTGGAAGAGCATAAAGTATCTGAACTAGATGTAATGGGCCCTAAACTGGCTTTGCTGCCCACCTTACTGTATTTGATAATAGGGTTTGTTCCCTTCCTACTAGGGTATATGTGGAACCTGATCCCCCTGGGGCTGGCCAGATATATAGCTGATACTAAGGTGAAAGATATTACATTTTATACCCCAGTAAAGTGGGCGGTAGGGATTGGTGCCTATTTACTTTGGTGGATCATTTGGATTGTCATTTTCTTGACAATGTCAATGTATTGGGCGATTCCAGGGCTGTTTGTGTTGACCCTTTTCGGCTATCATGCGGTTTACTATGAGGAAGCTGTACACCGTCTTCTCGAATCCCGTACTTGGAATAGATTGTCTACTGAAATCCAAGAGGAATTGAAGCGTCAAGCTAATCGTTTGTTGCTGGGCGAATTCTGAGCTGGAATCGGGAGTGACTTGAAAAATCCTTATCCGTCCTAAAAAAGGAACCAATTAATACAACGAATTTGAAAGTGTTTGATCTAAATACCTTTCGCAAGAGAATGAATGATTTGGGAACTAGGAATCGTCCCTTTTTGTTCTTGCTTGATTATGAGATGGAAGCGCCTCAGCTTTGGGAAGAGCACGAAATAGATTCCAAAGAGCTATTATTTGACATTAATGGCTTCTCCAATTTTGATGTAGCAATATCTAAGCAGGCTGAGAACATCTTTCTCGAAAAATTTCCCGTATCTTTCACCACTTACAAACTCGCTTTTGAAAAAGTACAACAAGCGATCCAGATGGGTGATACCTATCTGGCTAATTTGACTTTTGCAACTAAGGTGCTGACGCCTATGAATCTTCGTCAGATCATCGAACAAACTGAAGCTCCTTATCGCTTCTATTGGAAAGATCACTGCGGCTTTTTCTCCCCTGAATCCTTTATCCGGATCGAGGGGCAGAAGATCAAATCATTTCCCATGAAGGGGACGCTGCGTGCCGATATACCGAATGCTAAGTCCTTGTTGTTGGATAATGCCAAAGAAAAAGCGGAACACGCTACCATCACAGATTTGATCCGTAATGACCTTAGTCAAGTGGCAGAACGGGTGCGAGTGGAGCGATATCGCTATGTAGAGGAAATTGAACATCAATCTGGTAAACTGTTGCAGACCAGCACGGAGATTGTAGGAAATTTAGGAGATGATTACCAAAGCCACCTGGGTGATATTCTGCTGAAACTTCTACCTGCTGGCTCTATTAGTGGGGCGCCTAAGGCCAGGACTGTGGAAATTCTGGCGGAGGCTGAGGCGGGACCAAGAGGGTACTATACGGGCGTATTGGGATATTTTGATGGTGAAAACTTGGATAGTTGCGTCGCTATTCGCTACCTGGAACAAGATCGAGACAATCTCTGGTATCGAAGTGGAGGAGGATTAACGTACTTTAGCGATGCACGATTGGAGTATGAAGAACTCCTAGAGAAAATATATTTACCGATTATCCATAAGAACAGATCAATGCCAACATGCTAAATGGAATCTAAACCCTCTTTTTTGGAATCAATAAGGTTGGAGAATGGGAAGTTTCCTTTTATAGCTTACCATCAAAATCGCTTCGATCGAACGAGGCAGCAGTTCTGTAAAGGAAGTGATCCTATACTTTTGGCAGAGGTACTTAAGATACCACTGGAGCACAGTAAAGGTATTTACAAGGTGAGAGTAGAATACCGATGTGATATTGTCAACATTAGCTATATTCCATACCAGATTCGACCTGTGAAGTCCTTGAAGTTGGTGGATGGTAACCATATCGACTACCTCTACAAATATGCTGATCGATTTGCTATCAACGAACTATTTGCTGGTAGAGGAACCTATGATGATATCCTGATGGTCAAGCATGGGCTCATCACGGATACTTCCTACGCCAATGTTATTCTTTATGACGGCCAGTATTGGTACACACCCGCCAATCCCATTATGCATGGTACCTGTAGGGCCAGACTAATGGAGGAAGGAAAAGTTCTGCCAGCTGACATATACGTAGAACACCTTAAAGATTTTCAAGAGATCAGACTGATCAATGCCATGATGAATATTGATCAGGGACCGCGCGTGCCCGTCGCGAAAGTATCTATGGACGACTTCTAATCTATTCGCTGACCTCATCCAACTGATTTAACAGGTGATCCGGCAATTGCTTCGAAGCTTTAGCCCCTAGTGCCTTAATCTTTTCAGCTCTTCCCAACAATGTGTCTCCATATTTTTTAGAGTCTACTAATTTGTTCATGGCATCTTGATAGGCAGATTGGGCATTGCTTAAGCGATTGCCAATAGTACTCAAATCTTGTACGAAACCACAAAGCTTATCATACAATAGGCCACTTTGCCTTGCGATTTCCAATACATTTTTCTTTTGCTTTTCCTGTTTCCAAATAAAGGCAACGGTACGCATCGTGGCTAGTAGGGTAGAGGTGGTAACCAAAACGATATTATGATCTAGCGCATCCATGAATAATTTACCATCCGCTTTGGCAGCCACAGCAAAGGCAGGTTCAATTGGCACAAAAAGAAGGAGATAATCTGGTGTATTGATTTGGTAAAGCTGTTGGTAATTTTTACTACTCAGGTCTTTGATGTGTTGTCTAAGGCTATCGGTATGTTGTTTCAGATACTTATCTCGTTTCTTATCATCTTTGGCGTTGAAGTAGCGCTCGTAGGCCACCAGAGAAACTTTTGAGTCGATGATAAGATGTTTACCCTCTGGCAGATTGATGATAAAATCTGGACGCTTCTGCTGGCCACTTTCGTCTTTGAATGAATGCTGGACTTGATAGTGAATATCCTTGGTCAGGCCTGCTTTTTCCAAGAGCAATTCGAGTTGAAACTCTCCCCAATCCCCCTGTGTTTTATTTTCTCCTTTCAGTGCGGTAGCCAAGTTATTGGCATCTTCACTCAATTGCTGATTCAACAGCCGAAGATGCTCAATCTCTTTTTGTAAAGAGATTCTATCCTTGGTCTCTTCCAGGAATCTTCGTTCTATCCCATCCTCAAAACGTTTAATCTGTTCTTGTAGAGGCTGTAGAATCCCATCGAGCTGTTGCTGATTGTGTTGCGTGAATTTCTGACTTTTCTCTTCAAGCAATCGATTAGCAATGTTTTCAAATTCAAGTCTACTCTGCTTTTGTAGATTCTGTATTTCTTGCCATTGCGTCTGTAGCTTTTCTTCCAAAAAATTGACCTTTTCTACCTTCGCAGCCAATTCGACTCCATACTGCCTGATTTCTTGCTCTTTCTCCAAAAGATCCTCTCTATACACATCAGCTTGCTGTTGTAGGTTCTCATGAATTTCCTTTCGGATGTATTGAGCAGCAATTTCCTCTTGGTCGAGCACTCCTGCCTGGCGTTTGGATCGGCTGTACAAATATCCGACAGCCCCTCCGAGCACTAAACCAACGATCAGAAAGAGAAAACTTAAAACCAAGGGATCTTCCATAGCTGAAGCTTTTAGCGTATTAGGAAACAATTGACGATACCCTGCTACTTATTCAAATTAATACTATTTCTATGATATCACCAAATTATTTAAACTTTTATCAAGAATAAGTGAATTTACTGCTGTTTGACAATCTACTCTCACTAACTTTCACGCTGCAACATGATCTTCCCATTTCACTACAGATAAGTTTGAATCCAGAGTGAAGGGGGACATATTTGTAGCGATCAATCAAAACAACCAAACAAAACCAAACCACCTTACGTGGCCTACGTCAATGGTCGATGGGTAATTTTCCCGGGCCTCTGGGGCGTACTTAGGAAGATTGGAGAGGAGGTGTGATTTGATTCGAGCGTATGCTTTAAGTTTCATGATGGCTCGCTAGGGGCAAATTTTCTCCTGTTTTTTGTTGAAATACCATGCTGGACTTTCTGTTTCTGTCTACTTTTTTATCTAGCTCAAAATAAAACTACTTCACCCTCAGACAATTCGGAAGATTTAAACATCCTCTATGGTGAACCAGGCAGCGATAGCACTTGTTGAATAGGGTAATTGTGACCAGTGGAAACTTGCTATCTATGATTCTATTTTTCAGAAGGCTATCGTTGCTATTGTTATTTCCTATTGGCATGTATGCTCAAGCTGCTGCGCCCATTGCCCAGCCTGTCCAGCCAGCGGAAGGCCCTGGAGGGCGTGAATACCTTCACCAGACGGTGCTATTTCAGGATTTTGCTGAAAAGCCAGATGGTTACTGGTTGTTTGAACCAGCTAGTCCTAAGCCCGATTCAGCAGATGTTATTATCTTTTTCCATGGATATGGAGGTTATAATCCCATGATTTATGGACAGTGGATTAAACACTTGGTAAGAAAGGGACATATTGTGATCTACCCTCGTTACCAGAAGAACCTGGTGAGCCCCCGCCCGCCCCGCTTTGCCAAGAACTGTGCAAAAGGCATTCGGGATGCACTATTGGAGTTGGAAAAGGAGGGGCATGTGAAGCCTCGGCTTGATGCCTTAGTTTTTGCTGGTCATTCCTACGGCGGAATCATTGGCGCTAAGCTAGGGGTTCAGTTTGAGAAGTTTGATATCCCAAGGCCCAAAGGCCTTTTGCTCTGTGCTCCAGGAACTGGTCCGTTGACAGGAGGCCGCCTTCGTTCGTACCAAAAAATGCCTAGCGATACAAAACTGCTAATAGTAGTCAGTAAAAATGATGAGGTAGTAGGGGAAAAGATGGCAAAACGAATCTTTAGAACAGCAACTTCCACACCAGATCGAAATCTCCTCTACCTATACAAAGACCAAAGGGGGCAACCTTCCATTAAAGCTGATCATGATCAATCCTATGCTCTAGATATGGAGTTTGATAGTGGTATCCGGAATTTTACGGCGAAGCGGGCACTGCGGAGGGCCAAACTAGATGTAGTGGACTACGGCGTCTATTGGAAATTATTGGATGCTATGGTGGACTGTATTCGGGATGGTGAAAACTGCGAAATAGCATTAGGAGGAGGATACCTGCAAACTGGTGTGGGGAAATGGAGTGACGGAGCTACTATCCAACCTTTACGAGTTGTTTTACCGCCACCTGCCCAATCCAGAAAATAATGCCGCAAATTGTTGATCAAATGGGGAGAACGTTGGTTTTGGAGACTCCACCCAAACGCATCATCTCTCTGGTCCCTTCTCAAACCGAATTACTGTACGATCTAGGTTTGAGGGAAGAGCTTGTCGGCATCACCAAGTTTTGCATCCATCCGGAGGAATGGTATCGCAACAAAACGCGCGTAGGTGGAACCAAGACCTACCATCTTGATCGAATCTCCAGTTTACAGCCCGATCTGATCATTGGCAATAAGGAAGAAAATGACAAAGTCCAGATCGAAATCCTAATGGACCAATATCCCGTGTGGATGAGTGACATTTACGATCTGGAAGATGCCTATGCCATGATGTTACAGCTAGGCCAACTGGTGGGTAGAAGTGAGGCGGCCAAGTCTTTAGTAGCAATGACGAAATCAGGGTTCTCTACCTTTACTTTAGGCAAGAAGTTAAAGGTCGTCTATCTCATTTGGCATCAACCCATGATGGCCGCTGCCAGCGAAACCTTTATCCAAGAAATGCTCCTGAGATGTGGCTGGACCAATTGCCTCGCCCATCAGACTCGTTACCCACAACTTACGATCGAAGCCCTGCAAGCCCTGGAGCCGGAAGTACTTTTGCTTTCCTCTGAGCCCTTTCCCTTCACCGAAAAACACCTGGATTTTTACAGAGGCCAGTTGCCAAATACCGTGGTAAAGCTCGTTGATGGGGAAGCGTTTTCTTGGTACGGCAGTAGATTACTCAAAACTCAAGCTTACCTACAAGAACTAGTCACGAGCCTGGCCAAGGTGATTTAAGTACTCGGCCAAGCTTAAACGAAGATATTCCTTTTACTATCGTAGAGAAATAGCTTACCTTCCTATCTCTTCCTCAGCTTAAAATGAGTACTGTGACAAATTACCCGGCCGTAAGTACGACTATCATTGCAGTATTTTGCTTGCAAATCCTTATGCTTTGCATATTGCTGCTGCGCAAAAGAGCAGATCGACTAAGATATCGGCTTTTGGCGCTAATCCTATTTTTCGCCATGTTGAACGCTGCGAACTTTTCGCTCAGCTACATGCTATATCTAGGCGGCTGGGGGGAGTATTACCGGTACTTCAACCTAAAGCTCTTGTTTGGTCTTGGACCAGCCCTTTATTTTTTTGTTCAAAGTCTGTTGAAACCTGGATTCAGTTGGCAATCCAGATACTTTATGCACTTTATTCCAGTGTGTTTGGAGTTCCTTTATCACCGGTCGAGCTGGTTTGAAAGTGGAGTGATTGGCATATTGCAAGTACCTTCTACTATTTACCAGTATCTGTACATTGGAGTGCAATATGCGGGTTTGACCAGCCTTTGCCTTTATGCAATATTTACTCTGGGAGTAGCTCGAAACTATTTTAGACAGCTCGAATTCAATTTCGACAAGGCGGATCGAAAGCAAATCAAATGGCTAGCTAATTCTGTAATCTCTCTGATCTTATTCTTTGCGCTTTGGTACTCAATTAGGGGCACTGATGTTTTTTTCTTTCGGGGAGCCTATCGAAGCTATTACTACTTCCCCATGTTTACTTTATTATCTGCTCAAATGCTGTGGTTGGGATTTAGGGCCTATAGTTGGAAACCCGGGAAGATAGCAGAGATTAAGTCGCTAGGAGTGAAAGAAAGGATTGTTGCCTTAGCCAGTGATGATCAGGCTTATGAAGAAGTGATGCAGCAGTTGCATCACCTAATGGTGGATCAGCAGCTATTTCTCCATCCTGATTTGAATCTAAAGACATTCTCCAAAGCCGCAGGATTACCCCAGCGCACCGTTTCTAAGGCGATCAATCAGAGCAGAGGATACAATTTTCAACGTTTTGTCAACCAATACAGAATTGCAGCGTTCAAGAATCTCATCCAGCAACCAAATGCCAAACAATTGACCATATTGGCTCATGCCTATGCCAGCGGTTTTGCCTCGAAATCTACCTTCAACGTAGTTTTCAAAAACTCCACGGGAATGACTCCGCGACAGTACCTAAAGCAATGCCAAGAAAGCCAATCAACAAAAAGTCCAGAATCGTGATTTTGGGCGATTTGAGCTGTAAATGCTCCTATTCTTGCGGCGATAGTTAAATTTCTTGCAAGTAAAAAAACAGTATGTCTAGATTATTTCAAACTCCTATGGTAAGCTGGTTCTGCGTGGCCTGTACGCTCTTGATGAGTAGTGCGATTACTGCTCAAGCAAATCCTAAACTGGCCTTCTGGGATCAGCAACGGAAAGGAGCCAACGGTGATGGTGGAGCCTTATACGACTCTGGGACTAAGCCCGAAGAATGGTTTTCAGCAGCCGCTATAGCGGGCATAGAATATGTTCGTTTGACGGTTGCCAACTGGAAGGGTAAACACAAAGATTTCCTAATGGGTGATGCAGATCAGTTCACACAACTTGTTCCAGAAGATCTTGCCTATCTGAAACAAGTATTGGCGATCGCCCATCATTATGATGTAAAGGTAGTCCTCTGTATGTTTCAGCTACCCGGAGCAAGATGGCGACAACTCAACAACATGAAACGGGACTTTCGCATTTGGACGGACCAGGCTTACCAGGAACAAGCCATCGCCTACTGGGAGCAACTAGCCGGGGAGTTAAAAGATGACCCAGCGATTGTGGGCTATAATATCCTCAATGAACCTCATCCGTCCTGGAAAGATCATCCCGATGCCGAAGGCCAAGCGGGTTTTGAACGTTGGCTGCAACAAGCTCAAGGGACTAGCGCAGACCTGAACGTATTCTATGAAAAGATGGTCCGGCGTATTCGGAAAATTGATACTCAGACTCCCATCATGCTGGACGCTTGGCAATATGCTTCCATCGAAGGTTTTCCCTATCTAAAACCCCTCAATGACGAAGCTATCCTATATGCTTTCCATTTCTATGGTAGATGGCGATATGCCACCTACCGCGTCAATAAGGGAAAATTCAGCTACCCGGATAAGATGCCGACTATGGAGGAAGGAAAGACTGAAGGGTGGTCAGAAGGAAGGATCGCGCAGGAATTGACGCCTATTTTAGATTGGGCAAAGAAATACAAGATTCCTTTGCATCGAATCGTCGCTGCTGAATTTGGGGTAGATAGGAGAGTAGCAGGAGCGGAGCAGTTTTTAGCAGATACCATTAAAAGTTTAAATGCGAAGTCTTTGCATTGGGCATTTTATTCGTTTCGTTCAGCCACCTGGGACGGTATGGATTATGAACTAGGTACGGATAAAATGGGCTGGAAGTATTGGCAAGCCATCAAGGCTGGACAAAAGCATGAGGCCCTAATTACCCGACGAGATAATCCACTTTGGAATTTATTCAAAGTTGAATTATCTAAACAATAGCAAAGTAATACCGACTAGCTCATCCGAAGCCTGTAGGTGACTACTACGACAGGCTTCGGACCCGCCGAACAGGTTTAAATTTCAGTAACTGGTCTACGAAGGTCCCTTTTTTGCTGACACTGCCTTGGCTAAAGCTGTACTAAACGCAAAAGAAAAGTGTTAATACGTGTAACTATTTAAAAGTCTCCCGTTATACAAATAGGCAAGCAAGAGAAATGGCAAAACAAGCGCTCTTACATCCCTATACCGAAGCCAAAGATCCGTTTGCACGATAGCCTGAAAATGCGCTTTTTAAAGCTTCAACTACTCTCATTTTTGTTAGGATAGAGAATCTGTTAATAACTAAGCATGCAGTAGCTAGGATACTGCTATGCATTAAACACCTTCAATCATGAGGAAAATGTACCTGTTCCTGCTGCTGGTCTTTGTCGTGACCAGTGGCGCTCGAGCACAGGAACTGCTGCGCGAATCTGTCTTCTTCGATACGGATTAGCATCAACTCACGGCAGAAGCTCGCCAAACCTCAAGGAGGTGATTGATTATTCAGGACAAGCTGAGTATGAAATGGCTATTCATAGGTACAAGCAAGACTTCGAAGCCTACCAAAAGGCCCATCGAGATTGGGGCATCCAGGTACAGGAGCAGAAAGCTAATTTCAAATCTACGCCGACCTATCTGACTTACACAAAACAAGTGAGAAAATCGGAGGATGCTAGACGGGCTTTGTATGATAAAGAGGTGAAAGAATGGTACGAGAGAAAAGATCAACGGATAGCAGCATACGAAGCAAAATATGGAGATTTTCCCCAAGCCTATCCTTAACCCTCCTTTGCCCAAGAGCAGGAAGACATAAGAAAAGGCTTGGGGATCTTGTGTTTAAGTAACTATACCAGGATCTTGAAGGTGGTATAGGCCTGTTCGCTTAGCTCTTCTTGGTCATCAGGATGAGCGATTTGAATCATGCGCTTGACTCGCTCTTTGAAGTTCGCTTAAAAATACGGGTAGATAATGCGCTCTACCACGTTGAACCGCTTTTCGGATATTGCTTCCTATGAAGAAAGCACTAATCTGAAAACTATCCGCATATTGATCTTCCGCGTAGGGGGCAGGACCTTCTGTATGGATGGAAACGATTTCTACATTTCTAAGTTCTTCGTGTCTGGCGGTCATGGCTTCTACTAATCTTACTGGTGTAGCAGCCGCACTGTGTATAAAAACTCGGTGGCCAGATTCAATAATTTTAACGGCTTCTGCAGGACTAAAACAGTACTTAGAATTCATGATCGCGTTTTAGCATTTGTGGTATGCGCTCTGCCGGTAGAGTAGAGTAGAGCAGCAACAGTATAATGATCAGCCCATAGAAGTGGACTGGATAGTATCTTGTGCAGCCCTAGATCCTTTTAATATCGAAGATTAGTATTCGCTCACCTACTATTCTTTCCCCACCCGAGTCGCTTTAAACAGATTTCAATTGAAGCTCATAAATGGGTATTATTGTGAAAGCTATTTAGTAGACCTAATTGTTATTTCTTGTTTATAATCAATCATTAAGAGTGTATTTTGAATTTGATTATGTTCTAATAGCCAATTGGCAATTGGACTTACCAAATGCTGCTCAATGGCACGCTGTAAAGGTCGAGCTCCATAGCGTTCATCGAAACCAATCTTGACCAAGTAATCCACCACTTGATCAGAGAAATGAATGTTGAGACGCTTCTTGGTAAAGCCTTCTCTCTGCTTCAGCTCGCTTAATTCCTTCAAGGTAATCTCCCGAATATCTTCTTGACTTAGCGGATGAAACATGACCATCCCATCAATTCGATTAACGAATTCTGGCCGGAAGTGCTTTTCTATAGCAGACTGATAGTTAAGTTCATCACTGGTTGTATTCTTGAAACTGATGGATTGTTTATTGTTGGCGCCCAAGTTGGAGGTCATGATGATGATCGTATTCCTAAAATTGGTGGTTCGGCCGTAGGCATCTACCAAAATGCCTTCATCCAAAATGGAAAGTAGCGCATCAAAGATCGACGAATCTGCCTTCTCGATTTCGTCGAGCAGCAGCACCGAAAAAGGACGTTCTCTGATATCTTTGATCAATTCCCCCGTTCCTCTCCCAGAACCAATGAAACGGGTGATCTGACCAGGGTGTTGATACTCACTCATGTCGATCCGAATCAAAGGTGACTGCTTCTGACCCTTACCAAAGAAATACTTGGCTAGCGTTTTCGCGCATGCTGTTTTCCCGACTCCGGTCGGACCTGCGAACAAGAGGGTAGAAATGGGCTTGTGAGGGTTATTTAGTCCGGCTTTGAAAATCTTCACCAGATTACACATCTGTGCAATGGCTGCGGGCTGTCCGATAATGTTCTCTTGAAAGAAAGATTCCAATTCCTTCTTATCTAGGAGGAGATCATCTCTTAGGAATAATTCCGGTAAGCCAGTTTGTTGTACGAAGGAATGAATAACTTGCCACTGATCTACCGCAGACTTATGATTGGTTTTAGCTTCACTTATGCACTGCCCCAAAAACTTGATTCCTTTACCCGGAAAGCTTTCATAAGGGAAATAGCGATGCAGTAAGCGGTAGCTCAAAGCGATGGACTCTGGTAAGATGGAAATATGATGGCGTTTACTACTATACTTGGAGAGTTCATTAAGTACATTGTATACCTTCTCCTCTGGCAATTCTTCTACTCTAATGATTTGAAAAGTCTGGATGAAGCCCGGAAGCAACCGACGCATGCTTTCCAACTCTCGGGGGGTAGCTTCTCCTATGATCTGCAATTTATTTTCCTGTAAGAAAGGAAGTAAAAAGGCTGCTACACTATCTTCCGGGCCTTCACCTCCGGAAAGTAGCAGTTGAATTAAATCTACTACCCATAAGACCCCATTGCTGGCTTGTAATTCCTCAATTAATAGCTCACAAACCTCTTGCCATTCCCCCAAATACTTGGTACTAGCCGTAATCCGTTGTGACATGATCTGCCAAAAACTCAGAGAGATTTGCTGTTGACGAGATTGGTTGCTAATTTTCTTGATGGCTTGCTTTAATACAGCACTCTTACCCACACTAGGCGGCCCAACTAGGAGCACATTGGCCCGATTATACAATAGCTTATCTATGACTTCATTTACCATATGATCCAGCTCCCAAGCGGCATCCGGGAGGGCGCTGATCGCCTTTCTCCTTGCTTTGCTATAGGGAAAGCGTTCCGTCAAACGGTTTAAAACATGGTACTGACGCTGATAGCTAAAAGTGTTCCAGTCAAACTCCCGATCAAAATTCACTCGCAAGGTGATGGTCTCTAAAAAGGGAGATTCATAAGAAAGTAAGCGGTAGATTTTTTCAGGAGTCGTTTGATTTAGTAAAGAGGTTGCGGAGTGCTTTACTAAAGCATCGAACTGTTTCTGATCATAATACGCAAAACGTTCATCAAATAAGGGGAGGAAACATTCGTAATAGCCCTGTTCCGTTTCACCATAAACCACGGGCACTGGTACCTTAACCGCCTGTGACAGTGGAAAGGTCCCGGTCTTGGATCGAATGGTGGGACGGATATTAACTTCAATCACTTTTAGTTTGGATCCCAAGAGATCCATGTATGGATAATCATCGTACTTCTTATACTGTCTTTGTAGATGGGACAGCAGGGTACGCTTGACCGTCTCTACATCTTTCTGTATGATTTTGTAATCAGTGCCAACTAGTATGCCGAGAATCCCTTGATCCTTCAAAGGATAACACAACAACGGATAGTTGATTTTATCCATAAGTTTGTGATTGTTTTAGGGCTCTGCAATATCGGAAATTTCTTCATTCTCAGCGCGCTATTCCACAAAAACAACCAGTCCTTTCAGATAAGAACCCTCGGGGTGAAATAGGTTGACCGGGTGATCCGCTGGTTGGCTGAGATGATGCATGACCTTGATCTGCCGCTTTGCTTCAAGCCCTGCTGCTACAATAGTATTATAGAATAGAGGCTTATCCACGACTTGAGAACAAGAGAAGGTAAACAAAAGACCGCCAGGAGGTAATTGTCGAATAGCATTGGCATTCAGTCTTTTATAGGCTTGTACGGCATTATGTCGCTTCTTGACGCTTTTGGCGAATGCCGGTGGATCAACTACCATTAGGTCGTATTGCTGCCCTGGGCTCTTTAGGAATTTTAGGACATCAGCGGTGACAGACTGGTGCTGTAGGGACGGGGATTCTAGCAGCTCAACATTGGCGTCGGTCAATTGCATAGCTTTGGCGGAGATGTCAACCGAATCAACCCGTTCAGCTCCGGCAGCTAAGGCATAGATGGAAAATCCTCCGGAATAGCAAAAGGCATTCAAGATCTTTTTCCCAGGCGCATACCGTCCTAATAATTGACGATTATCGCGTTGATCCAGGAAGAATCCCGTCTTTTGACCCTGTACCCAATTGACGTGAAATCGATGACCATTCTCCAACACAATATCATCAGCACCTTGGCCCAGGAGAAATTCGTTCTTCCGACCAGTAGCATATTCAACGGGCAAGCTATCTACACTTTTATCATAAATAGTCTCCAGTGGCCACCCTTGCATGTTCTGTAGGGCCTCAGCTATCAATGCTCGGTTTTTATACATGCCAATGGTATGGCATTGAATGACCGCCGTTCGGTGATAAATGTCTATAATCAAACCCGACAAACCATCCCCTTCACCGTGAATTAGCCGGAAACAATTGGTTGCACCCGTAGCTTCGAATCCGAGACGCAATCTGTAATCTAATGCCTTTTGGATTCTATCTTGCCAAAAAAATTGATCGGGTTCGACGGCCGAAAAAGAAAGAATACGGACCTTGATACTTCCATCTTGATAATGCCCCATTCCCAATAGATCCCCTTGGTGGCTCCGGACTTCCACCCATTCACCGTCTTCTATTCCTGCTTCTTCCTTTGCTATTGCCCCGGAAAAGACCCACGGGTGGAATCTTCTAACGGAAGCATCTCTCTTCGATTTCAGCGTAATCCTCTTCATGTCCGAAAGGTAAGAAAACTATTCGCAAAGGAGGTCTACTGGCCATAGCTGCTCCTACTGTTGTAATGCCTCCAGCCTAACTTTTGGTCCCTTAAGTCGGTGCTGGGTGTGCTGTTCGTAAGCATAGGTCAGTTTAATCAAAGTCGGCTCTGCATACAGGCGACCCAAAAACTGCAAGCCAGCAGGTAAGGTATCCCGGATGAAACCCATTGGAACATTCGGGCCAATACTTTCTGTTTTTACCTCATGAAGTGGATCACGGACCCGCACAGCAGGAGCCTAGTTACTATCCCATAGAGCTGGAGTCCCTGGGCCCAAGATTACTTTCTGGAACTCCCTGTAAGCAAGGATTCAAAACCAAATCCACGGCTAGGGAAAGGCCACTTTCAGTACATCATCGAAATAGTCGGCGAAATGTACAGTAATCCCTTCCTTGATATAGTCTGGGAGTTGCTCAAAATCTCGACGATTGTCTTCTGGGAAGATTAATTCTGTAATCCCGACTCGTCTAGCACCAATTGTTTTTTCTTTTACTCCACCAATTGGCAAGACTTTTCCGGTAAGGGTAATTTCCCCCGTCATGGCAATACCGTCTTTAATGGGTTTACCTGTGGCCAGGGAATACAAAGAGAGACTCATGGTAATACCCGCGGAAGGGCCGTCTTTAGGGGTAGCGCCTGCCGGGACATGCAAGTGAACCAAATGCTCATCAAAAAAATTGGCGTACTTATCATCTTCCGCCAACAAGGATCTGATATAGCTGTAGGCAATTTCGGAAGATTCTCTCATTACATCCCCTAACTGGCCCGTCTGCTTTAAGCCGGCCCCCTTGCTGCGGATGGCCGTTGCTTCAATATAAAGCGTAGCACCACCCATCGAGGTATAGGCTAGGCCCAAAACAACGCCCGGGATTGGCTTATCATAAAGTTTTTCAGTCGTAAATATGGGTTTTCCTAGAAGATCTTGGATATCATCGGCCTGGACTTCGAAGTTCATTTCTTCCTCCTCTGCCAGCTTCAACGTACTTTTGCGGATGATCTTTCGAATCTGTTTTTCTAGGTTACGGACTCCAGCCTCTCGGGCGTATTTATCTACAATAATGCGTAATGCATCTTCCGTGAATTTGATTTCATCTTCTTCAAATCCATGTTCGCGCAACTGCTTTGGTACTAAATAACGCCGAGCAATCTGTACCTTTTCTTCTAGAATATAACCTGAAAGTTGTATGATCTCCATTCGATCCAATAGAGGTCCAGGTATAGTATCCAACTGATTGGCAGTCGTTACAAAAAGCACGTTGGATAGGTCAAAAGGAATATCTAGATAGTGATCCAGGAAGCTTGGGTTTTGCTCTGGATCTAGTACCTCAAGAAGGGCAGAGGCTGGGTCACCCCGGAAACTGCTACCAATCTTATCAATTTCATCCAGCATGATGACGGGGTTTGAAGTACCGACCCGCTTCAGGGCTTGGATCAGCTTCCCAGGCATTGCTCCTATATAGGTCCTTCTATGTCCCTTAATCTCTGCTTCATCTCGCATTCCCCCTACAGAAAATCGGAAGAATTCGCGATTCAAGGCATGGGCAATGGATTTTCCAATAGAAGTTTTTCCGACACCCGGAGGGCCCACCAAACAAATGATAGAACCTGCCACCTTTCCTCTCTTGATTACACTACTTAGAAACTCCAGAATTCGATCTTTCACTTCTTCCAAACCATAGTGATCCTCATTCAGGACATTCCTTGCGATTTTGATCTCTTGATTGTCTTCCGAAAAAATGCCCCAGGGCAATTCTGCGATGTTTTCCAGATAATTTCGAGTTACATTGAATTCAGGAGACTGCGTATTTAGAAGACGAAGTTTATCCAATTCCTGGCGAACCACCTTATCGGCTTCTTCTGATAAAGTTTTTTCAGCCAGCTTCTTTTCTAGTTTTTCTACTTCGGTTTCATTATCCTCTTTTTCTATCCCTAATTCCTTCTTAATGGCCTTAAGCTGCTCTCTAAGGAAAAACTCCTTCTGCTGCTTATTAACCTTATCCTCCACCTGCTGCTTGATCCGTTGCTGGATTTTAGAAATCTCCAACTCTTCTTTAACTAGGCCCAACAGCATCTTAGCCCTTTCCATGAAATCAAACTGCTCCAGTAATTCCTGTAAAACCTCAGATTCAGCCGACAACAAATTGCTAATCACATCCATCGTTTGGCCAGGTGCTTCATAGTTTAATTGGGCTACCACCAAATTAACCTGTTCCTGGAATAATGGATTGTGCTTCAGCAGTTCTTTGATCTCTGCGCTGACAGCCATCATATAGGCCTTGAGGTCCGTAGACGGCTTTTCTTTGGAATCTTGCACATACTCTACTTCCCAGCGTACATTGGGTTTAACTAGAATTACCTTGCGCTTTTTAAAGCGGCAAATACCTCTTCCTAGTACTTGGATAGTGTTAGCAGCGATAGGCATGATCCGCATGATTTGGAAAACTACCCCTACATCATAGAACTCCGATTCGGTGTAGTCCTCTCGGTCGAAACGCTGGGCCAGAACAAGCCCAATATGTTGATCCTCGCTTTCGTAAACTTTCTGAATCAGCTCTATCTCCTCCTTACCGCTAAAAGTGATGGGAATAGGAATACCTGGAAAAATAGGTCGCTGACTAAGTGGTAAGATAGGTAAGCTGGATGGTAGGACGTTTTCTAGAACCTGCAGTTTACCTTCTTCAAAAATGATTTCTTCTGCGTCTGTTTCTTGAATAATGGAATCTTCTTGCATTCTCCTGATTAGTTTTTTGGAAAAGGACGTGGCGTTGGGGAGGTACTGACTATGGGCTCCCTGCCTTTATCTCTAAGAAGAGACGGATAACTATTTTAATGTCTTTAAGTGG
Source organism: Saprospiraceae bacterium (assembly GCA_965263225.1). GTDB lineage: Bacteria > Bacteroidota > Bacteroidia > Chitinophagales > Saprospiraceae > DT-111. The sequence continues at coordinate 28,442 of CBDHHG010000055.1, read as the reverse complement.
GGTTTTGTTTAGCGACTTTGAATTAGTCGACCAAGAAACATTAGATGTGGACGAGAAAATATAAACATTTCTGGACGACACTGGAGCGGAGAATAGGGAGACGGAGGAAGAGAAATGCGTTCAAGTCTAATAGCTGATCTTAGTAGCTATTAGACTTGAACGGATAAGTAAATTAGAAGTTGGGGCAACGCATTTGTTGTTTGCGATTAGCTGGCTGAGTATAGATCAGTGAAACCTCCATTCCTCCTCTGGCATTATTAGCTTCTGCCAATTTTGAGGTGGTGATATCATAGCTGAACCCAACGTTCAAAGTTTCCAATTCGAGAATAGCTGTTACAATAACTGCTTCAAATCCAATTTGGCTTTCCAACTGATTGGATACGTGTCCCCATAAGCCAGCGCGGATGGCGAGTTCATTCCGTTCTCCATTGTTGTAGCGGAAATTGGCTCCAACGGTGGAACTCATGGACGGTCCTTGGATCATTCCCACCACAGCAGGCAAGATGCTTAACTGCTCCGAAAAGGGAAGTTCTCCTCCGGCGTGCACAACATATCTTGAATCTAGTTTTTCGATCGCACTTTCCATAAAGGCTACGTTAGGCGTAGTTAGGTGGTTGATTGAGCCACCGAAGTAAATGCTTTTTCTATCATCGAAAAGGGCGTACCAAAGGATGCCTGCGTTGAAATCCAAATAGGTATTGGAGTTTTGTTCCCCTAAAGATTCGCCGGGGTCAGCATCCATGTTGATGAAGGGGAGAGAAGGATTGCTATTGTCAAATTGTCGGCTAAACCATAAGCCTGACCAGTCAAAGCTATGTTGACCCAGCCCCACCTGTGCACCTACGATCAGATACTTATTGTTGTTTCCATATCTGCTACCATCGAGTTGTTTCATGAAAGACCCTCCGATGTGCCCGCGGGTACGAGTAAATTTAGAAAGGCCAACTTGATCCCTTTGCAAGCTAAGTGAAAATGCCGCAAAATCTCCACTATTTACATTTTTCCGAAACTCAATGCCTGTGGCATAGCTCATATAGGCATTAGATTTCAGAAGCGAACTGTATTGTTGTTTGTAATTGGCGGTGAAACGAAAGCTACCATCAAATACTCCATTCATGGCTGGATTAAGTTGCAAAGGATTCGCGTAGAATTGAGAATAGCGCGCATCTTGAGCACTTAATAGACAACAGAAGAAAGAGAAAAATAAAGTTAGACGTGTATATGTATTGAACATTGACTTCGATTTTGAAAGGGATGGAAAATAGGGTAGAACCTGGCGGTAGGAAGCTACTCCTACTGCCAGGTCAAATTGGAAGGCCTTATCGGATTAAGGTTGTTTGGCCCCATTTTGTTTCTTCGGCACCATCAAACGGATAGACCACCTCCATGTACCAGATGTAGACTCCACTAGCCATCGGCTTATTTCGGAAGGTACCGTCCCAGCCGATACCCTCATTTACATTGAAGTCCGTTTTCTCGTAGAGTAATTCTCCCCAACGATCAAACACCCTAAATACTTTTACAATGGTTTCATCTCGTCCATGTACCTGGAGGATATCATTCTTTGAATCGTTGTTCGGTGTAAAGCCAGTAGGTACCACAGCTAAGCGGGGTTTTTCTACAAATACAGTGATCCTGGCATCCGCTTCACAACCGTTTTCATCAATAGCGAGTACATCGTAAGTGATGGTATTGATTGGGTAAGCCAAAGGATTAGTACACTCATTACAGCTAAGCGTTCCTGCATAAGGAGCTCCCCAAATTAACTCAATTTCCTTGGCAAGCCCTGCTTGATTGACAGGCTTAGCGGTGAGATTGATGGTGTCTCCCAACACGATGGTAAGATCATCGCCTGGATCGATAAAGAATTCCAAAGGACTGCCTACCTCGCCTTGGCTTATCATAGAACACCCGTTTGCATCCAATACAAAGACATTGTATTCTCCCTGCTCAAGGCCGATCAGCTTGCTAGATCCGGTGAAATTTTTATTGTCAAGACTATATTGGAAAGGACCAGTACCTCCTGCTACTTCGACTTGAAGATTACCGTCTCGTCCGCCAAAACAAGTTACGTCCTGTCCGGTAATCGTTAAATCCAGAGGATCAGGCTGATTGACCATAGCAGTGGTGATCGATTCACAGCCATTCTGATCAGTTACTGTTAGAGTATACGAACCAGCTAGGAGGTTGGATAAACTATTGCTGGTAACCGCATTGGACCAACTGTACTGATAACCGGGACTACCACCTACTACACTGGCTTCAATCTCACCATTTTCATCTCCGAAGCACTCGTTGTCCTGTGTTTGATAACTTACCTCAATTCTTGGGGGTTGATTCACCGTGATGAAATCGGAGCTGAAGCATCCGTCCTCATTGGTCACCGTTACACCATAGCTGCCGGCCAGCAAATCATTGGCCTGGTTGCCTGTTTGACTTCCTGTATTAGCATCCCAGGTAATGGTGAAGTTATCACCTTCTCCTTGGATATTATTGATCAAGGCTACCCCATCATTTGACCCAAAGCAAAGTGCATTTTGCACTTGGGCATCAAAGGTGATGGAGATGGGATCAACCAAAAAATTTGCGCCGGTGCCTGTACAACCTTGATTGTCGGTTACAGTGACGAGATATTCCTGCCCCCCTAACAAACCTCCGATAGTTAAATCAGTGGAATTGTTACTCCATCTAATCGTGTAGTTGTCAATGATACCCTGTCCAGCTCCTCCGGAGATTTGGTTGATACCCATTTCTCCATCCGAAAAGCCAGAACAACTTGGCGGACTATCGATAATATTGAGTTGAATTGGATCAAGATCTCTAAGTTTAATGGTCTCTTCGGCGGTACATCCATTGCCGTCGGTTACGATGACGGTGTAAACTAAAGAGTCCAAACTTGTAGCAGTAGGGGAGCTCTGCTGTTGTGGATCACTCCAGGAATAAGTGAATACCGGATTACTTCCCCCGGAAGCGGAAGCCATAGCTGCATTGCCAGCAGTGCCGAAGCAACCCATAAAAGTTTGAGTAAGCTCTACTGTAATTCCTGTTGCAGGTTGTCCAACATCAGCAAATGCTTCCGTTTCACAACCATTTCCATCGGTTACCGTCACGACGTAGCTGCCAGCCTCCAATCCGATGTTCAAAGAATCAGAAGTGCCCGTATCCCAGGCAAAAGTATAGGGGCCAACACCGCCCGTAGGCTCCGCTAGTAGCGTTCCATCTTTTCCTTCGAAGCAGCCTGCATCAGTAACCTTAGTGGTTACAATCAGAGGACTCGGCTCGCCGACTGCAATATCGGCTGAGACGACACATCCTGCTTCATCGGAAACCTCAACCTGATAGGTGCCAGCGGGAAGGAATACTGCCTGATTGGAAATTTGCGATAAGGAATCATTCCAAGCATAGCTCAATTCTCCCGTACCACCGCTGGCTATTACGGTAGCAGATCCATTGGAGCCACCAAAGCAACTTACCGGGGTAGAGGTAGAGGAATCTATGAAAATGGCAACGGGGGCTGCCAAACTTGCACAGGCTACTTTTTGACATCCACCGTCGTCCGTCACTGTGACACAGTAATCTCCAGCACCTAGGTCCGAAATGATTCCGTTCCTAGTACCCGTATCCCAACTGAATGAGTAATTGCCAGTTCCTCCACTGACCACCGCTTCGATAAGTCCATCACTCTCTCCAGAACAGCTAATCCCGGTAATCTGCAACTGAACATCCAAAGAATCCGGTTGTAGAAGAGAAATAGTATCTCTAGCGATACAGCCCGATTCATCCATAGCCTGTACTCGATATTCTCCTGCGCCGAGGTTAGTCCGAGTGGCATTTTCTGCGGTAGCAGACTCATTCCAAAAATATTCAGTTACACCTGTTCCACCTGTAAGCGCTGCACTAATACTTCCCGTTTCCTCTCCAAAGCAATCGATCGAATTATCAATGGCAAGTGCAACACTGAAAGGGGCGGCATTTGCAATAGAAAAGGTAATGGAGTCTAGACATTGTTGGGCATCCTCTACAACTACTGTATAGGTTCCGACCGCCAGATTCGTAAAAATATTTGAGCTTTGTATGGGATTGCCATTGAGCGAATAGTTGTAGGGGGCAATTCCTTTATCAACTCCAACTTCTACGGTACCGTCCGTATAGTTGAAGCAACTCACATCAGCTACATTGGCACTGGTAGCAGTTAAGAAGCAAGCATCATACAAGCAAGAAGCGCTTCCAATTGGGGCTTCACAGTTGATCGGAGTGGCGCCCGGTGCTACCCTTACTTGTAATTCGGCTACGTCATTTAGGCTAAGCCCTTCAATTTGATAGCTTAAAGCGTTTATCGGACCAGTCCAACCGCTTTCTACTCCGTTGATAATGGGGTTGACCTCATAGTTGTCAAATGCGTTGACTTGTGTCCAGGTATAAGTAATCTGACCCAGATCGGTTACTTCACAACTCACATTGGGAGCCGTTATATCATCCAGTAAAACAATAGATATAGTATCTGTGGCACTGCAACCATACTCATCACTAGCCGTCAAAATGTAATCGGTGCTGCTACCCGGAGTCACCGTGGGATTTGGACAATCTGTACAACTCAGACCTGTCCCCGGAGACCAGGAATAGCTAACTGCGTTTATGGATTCGAAGGTGATGGACCAGCTATTGAGTCGTCCTACCTGTAAGGGACCAAAAGCATCACTAATCTCTAAGGCCCAATTCCCATTAATGGTTGCTCCGGTTAAATCACCCCAGCTTCCTTCTGGTTGGAAAGTACCAGTAAAAGGTGCGCCAGCAGTCGTAATACTCGTTAATGCATTAGGACTGAAACAAGTATTAGTGTAATTCTGACCGCCGCCACCATTATTGGTGGATAATTCTAGTCGTTCTCCTGAGGGGGCTATTAAAAATATGTCCAGATCATCCACCCAGTCCGTTTCAATATCAAGGCAGATTGAAGATATCTGCGTAAAGACACTATTCAGGTTAACTGGCCGTACTCCATTCACCGCTAAATAGCTAAGGTGAGGATTCCCCGGTGGGCTATTTGCTTGTCCTATTGGATGATTGGGTGAGGATGAAAATTCTAAGGTCTCAGCCGTAGGAATATTGGCATCCACATCAAAAGATACTGTCTCGGGGTCACACTGTAAGATATCCGCGGTTTCCTGTATAATTTCCTGACAGTCCCGACAATCCGGATGACTATTAGGTAGTACTACGACATTGATCGTGGTATCAGAGGTGCATCCAAACTGATCTACTACACTTAAAGTATAACTCTCACTTCCGGCGAAGGGAAGTATATCGGCAATCGAATCGGCAGAATTGTATAAATAGGATGGGTTTTGATCCCAGGATAAATCTACCAGCGGAACGGTAAAGCGCTCTAATCTCGGATAAATATCAGGATTAAAGTTGATACCCCACTCAAAAATCCAGCCGTCATCCAACGCCCAAAGATCCTTGACGATAATTGTCCATTCTCCGTTTAATGGACATCCTACGAGGGGTTCAAACATGTCTCGCTCCGAAGGTCTGTAACTACCAGAAGGCAGTGTTTCAGGGTCAAATTGCAACCAGTAATCTTCCCAGGTGAGTAGATTATCATTATTTTCCCAAAAGTAATCATAACCTACCCCAACACTGTCGGGAATATTGGCATCATCAATAGGTTCCCCCAATAATACGGGGTCGATATGAGCTATTTGTTCTTGTAATACAACTGTATCCCCACTTGGACAGCGTACCAAAACATCAAGATCAAACATCCAAGAATGCTCCATATTGACGAATACATTCCTGATATCAGATGCCTGATCCAAGACTTGTCCGGGCGCAAAATCTGTCAGTAGGATACTCGTCTCGTAGACGACCCCCGTTCCATCAGGGAGTGCTAAAGAGTCTGACCGGACCCCACCGGCTAAAAAGCCTGCCTCTCCGGGAGTCGCAATCACATTGCCACCTTCTGCTGGGTCCATTGAGGCCCTTAAGGTAATGGTATCATTGCTACAGGTTTGTGCCTCGAAGTCAGTAAAAGTGCTAAAATTGGGCGGAGGAGCAACTCTTACTCTTTGAGTCAAAAAGTTGGTGTTGGTACAGCCTTCCTGATCAGTTATGGTTAATTGTATGATGTATCCACCTGGATCATCATATTTATGAGTAACATTCGGTCCCACGGCAGTATTGCCATCCCCAAAATTCCACTCAAATTCTGATGTGAGATCGGATTGTTGATAGAATAAGCCATTTTGAGGGTATATGCCGGCTCCATTCAGTTGTATGATCTCGCCCGGACAAACATCTATGTATCCGGTATCTGGAGGATTGATGGCGGGTACACTACTTACAATGCGGGATTCAATGAGCTGACATCTCTGCGTACAAATGACATCGGCACTCCATCCGCTGCCTTGCATGCTTGAATTAGAAACAAAGGTTATGGTCAAACAACCGGTAGGGTTGGCTGCCGTAGATTGTGCACTGAAAGGAATTCCTGAGCCCCCCAGTTCTGAGGAGGTAATCAGTTGTCTGTTCACATTAGGAATCGTATCATCAAATATGGTTAGGATATCTAGTATATCCATCTCCAGGCCGGATGTAAAGGTCAATCTCACATATTCACCTGGATTTTCCGAACAAATGGTGATCGTGTGGTTCTCATCCGGACCATATTCCGAAAACAAGCCTCCACTATCTACGAAGGTACCAGAACAAGTTTCTACTCGACCTTGCGTAATGTCAAATACATTGGATTGGGCAAGTAGAGATGTGCTCCAGCTAGTTAGGAGAAACAGGAGGGCGATGTAGCTTCTCTTGCATATTGCCATCAGGATTAATTTAATGGGTTTGTTAATTGGGACCATAGATTATAAGTTGTTGGACGACAATATCTTAAGGTGAACATTACTCTTCGAGGGCTAAGATAACCAGAGTACAGATGTTTATTTGGAGAATAGTCTTCTACCAACTCACAGAGTGGTGAGAGGAGTCTGAGTAGGGAAATGGAGTAACCAAGTAGTTTCTTATCAGTTGCTAATGAACTCCAACAAAAGTAAAAAAATCTAATAGAAATTTGTCGCATCCCGAAAAAATTAACACAGCAGTGGGATACTGATCCCACCTTAATGATGGGCTATCTAGAGGATAAGCCAGTATCTTTGCTGCTAGGCTTTAGCAACAATTTCAATATTTCTAACTCGTATCCTAAAAGATAAGCCTCCTACCGTAAAAATATTTTTTTCCGCGAAATTGGAATGCTACTTTTTAACCTAAGTAGCTAAAAAAGGCACTTTTTTATATTCTTTGTCTAGGTCAAGTCGCTTACCTGGATTAATTCCTATTTTTACTTCTTTATTAACACAAAGCTATAAGTAGGAAGGATGAGCAATATATTAGACGGAAAAACCTTAGCCCAGCGCATCAAGGATGAAATGGCATCCGAAGTCGCTACGATGATGATCAACGGGGATAAAATTCCACACTTGGCTGCGGTATTGGTAGGAGAGGATCCAGCTAGCCAGGTTTATGTTAGAAATAAAGTTCGATCCTGTGAGCAAGTAGGCTTTAAGTCGACGCTTATTAGGAAGGAGGCAAGCACTAGCGAAGAGGAACTACTATCAGTAGTAGCAAGATTAAATGAAGATCCGGACATCGATGGATTTATTGTGCAACTGCCTTTACCTAAACACATTGATGAACATAAGGTGACGCTAGCCATTGATCCGAAGAAAGATGTGGACGGTTTTCACCCCAGTAATTTTGGCCGTATGGCACAAGGGTTACCTGCCTATTTACCCGCTACACCCAATGGTATCATGGAAATGCTGAAAAGGTATGAAGTACCAACCGAAGGAAAAGAAGTGGTTGTGCTGGGGCGTAGCAATATTGTCGGTATGCCGATGAGCATTCTGCTGGCACAAAAAAACTATCCAGGTAATGCAAGTGTTACTATTTGTCACAGCCGGACCAAAGATCTAGAAGCACATACCCGTCGGGCAGACATTATCGTGGCTGCCATTGGTATTCCAGAATTCCTGAAAGCAGATATGGTGAAAGAAGGGGTGGTGATTATTGATGTTGGAATTAATCGGGTAGAGGATGAGACACGGAAAAAAGGCTATCGCTTATGTGGGGATGTCGACTTCGAAGCAGTGGCACCTAAAGCGAGTTTGATCACTCCTGTTCCTGGTGGAGTTGGCCCGATGACGGTCGTTTCTCTCTTGATGAATACACTAAAGGCAAGTAAGGGGACGGTTTAAGGCCAGTACAGTGCTTAATGTCCGCTTCCCCAAGCTAACCAAATTATATAGGTTTACAATATGGACTGTAAGACAGGAACAAGAAACATTATTACGCAGATTATTGGACTTCTAGACTCCCTTAACAAGGAACAATACGCACGACCCTTGTCCATTTTCAATGGTTCGACTTTAGGCCAGCATTTCAGGCACATCTTCGATTTCTATCAGTGCTTAATCAATGATGTATCCAGAGGAACCATAGACTATGCAAGACGTGAAAGGGATTCCAGGATAGAGCAGGATCCCACCTACGCACAGGATGCTTTTCAGCGCATAGCCGAAGCTATCGATAGTTTTGAAGAACTGGGATCGCTAGAAGTTTTGGCCGATTTTTCGGCTGATTCTACCGATGGCCGTCCCTTATTCAAAAGTACTGTTGGCAGAGAATTGATGTTTGCACACGATCACGCAGTACATCATATTGCTATCATCAAGATCGGGTTCCAACAGGCCTACCCGGAGATTCCTATAGCCTTGGAAGTTGGAGTAGCCCCTTCTACTATAAAATACAGAACTGGTCAGGTTTCTTCCGACCATTAAACATATGGATAGTTATCAATATAGATTTTTGGTTAACCAGACCCAGCAAGAGATCCTGCTGGCCTTTCTTTCTACACTACCTTTTGACGCTTTTGAAGATAAAAAAGGGGAAATTCTGGCCTTTTGCCCGGCAAACCATGCCACTCCCGAATTGGAAGCCCAACTCGGCAACCTCCAAACGCAAGTTCCGTTCAAGTATGAAAGACAACTAATCCCATACCAAAACTGGAATGCGGTTTGGGAAGAAAACTTCACGCCAATCATAGTCGATAAATTCTGCGGAATCCGCGCAGATTTTCATCCCTCATTAAGTAACGTCAAATACGAGATTAGGATTAACCCCAAAATGGCATTTGGCACCGGCCATCATGCAACCACCAGGATGATGATCCAAATGATGAAAGATCTTCCTTTGCAGAATAGTAAGGTACTGGATTTTGGATCAGGGACGGGCATACTCGCCATTCTGGCGGCCAAAATGGGGGCTTTGTTGATTGATGCGGTAGACATTGAAAAACCAGCCTATGAAAATGCCATTGAAAACTGTCAGTTGAATGACGTGGATGTGGGTCAGGTCTATTTAGGCGGCTTAGAAGTGGTGCTTGATAGTGGCTACGATGTTATATTAGCTAATATCAATAGAAATGTAATTTTAGGTAGCTTAGATACGTTATATGAGAAGCTAAAGAGAAGTGGGATATTATTGATTTCTGGTATCCTACAAGAAGATGAAGAACGAGTACTGCAAAGCGCGAAAAACGTGGGCTTTACGATTGACGAAAAAAAGCGATTGGACAAGTGGAGTTGCATTTCCTTAATATCATGAATCCTGTCTTATGAAGAAGCTTTATCTCCTGTGTCTCCTGCTAGGGCTGGGGTTGACACTTTCGGCTCAACGGCTTGAGGAGTTTTCCGAGAATCCATCTGAATTTATGTCGCAATTAGGAAGTTTCATGACTTCCGGTAAACAGAAGGCACTTGAGGATACCTTCAAGGAATTCGAATTGGTCTTCAAGGGGGGAATGTTCGGTGAAAAAGAGGTGGAGGAGATACTGAAGACCTCCAATATCATGCTGGAGCAGCGAATGACAGCTAATCCTTATTTCGGAGACTACTTCGCCGCTCTTTTGAAGGCAAAGCAAGGTATTAGCGAAAAAGCAGCCTTTCAAGAATGGCACCAGGTAGTAGTGAAGCTTTTACAGGATCGAGAAAATAGAACCAATAAAGATTTCCGGAGTTTCTTGCAGTTTTCTTCCACCTTTTTTGAGTATCGAGCCATCCGGTATTCTGAAACGGGGACTTCTTGGTATAGCCCAGGAGATAAATTTACCTTTTCATACGTAGATCACGAAGCAAAGGTAAACTTTGAGGAATTAGACCTGGTGGCCGTCCGAAAGGCAGACTCCCTGTTAATCTATGAAACCACGGGCACCTTTATTCCTACCGAAGGGATTTGGCGCGGTAAAGGTGGGAAAGCGACCTGGGAAAAAGCCGGCTTGGACGCTGGAGTTTATGTGGAACTGAGTAATTATGAGTTAGAAGTAAAGAAAAGTCTGTATAAGGTGGATACCGCTTACCTGCATTATCCACTTTTCTTTGGGGGAGAAACCATCGTGGGCTCCTTTAGCGATAAGCTCGTACCTGGTTCGGACGTGACTAGTGCTACTTTCCCTAGATTTGAATCCTATAAATCCCGATTAGAGGTAGATAACCTCGGGCAAGGGGTTGAGTATCAGGGAGGCATTAGAATGCAAGGAACGACCTTATATGGTTTTGGGAGTAAAGAAGAACGAGCGCGCATTACCTTACTGGATGACAATGATCAAGTGATCTTCAAAGGAGATAGTGAACTTTTCACTATTAGACGAGAGGAAAGAATCGTGGGAGAACGGGTGGAAGCAGTGTTATATTTTGATGCGGATTCTCTCTATCATCCTTCAGTTAATTTGCGTTTTGAGATTCCAACGAAAGAAATTCAACTTTCCAGAGGACAGCGGGGGAGTGATCGAAATCCTTTTTTCGACTCCCTGCATGAGGTGAATGTTGATGCGGAAACGATCAATGCCTATATCGGGCGCGATTCCATTGTAATTGGGAAGCCAACCGTGAGCATCTCTTCTAAAGAGGATGTATATTTTGAATCCTTTGGGTATTTCAATCTCCGGGATTTTGAACGCTTTCAAAACATTGCGACTTCGAATCCGATTGCCATTATGAAGGCGACGGCAGAAAAGGAAGGTACGAACTTCATTGATGCGAACCTGTTAGCGAAGCGGATTAATTCCTCCTTTACCGTGGATAATATCCAGAGTCTATTGTACAACTTGGTGGGAGAAGGTTTTATCAATTATGATAATGATAAGCAGTTGGTAGAAGTAAAGGAAAAGGTTTTCCACTACACTAACGCCAGTAGAAAACAGGTGGATTATGATGCCCTTCGAATCAAATCTGCAACTAGAGGTACTAACGGCGTATTTAACCTCAAGGATGATGTAATCGAACTAGAAGGGGTGAAGAGTATAGAATTTAGCCCGCGCCAGAAAGTGGCGATCATGCCAGAGGATAAACAGGTCACCTTGAAGGCTCATCGGGATATGGACTTTGATGGTCGCGTATTTGCAGGTTACAGTATTCTGGAAGGAAGAGAATTTCGCTTTGATTATGACAAGTTTATTATTGAGTTGGACTCGGTAGATTTCTTTGACTTATATGTACCAACCGGAGAAGCCGATCGCGATAAGGAAAAAGTAGCTTTGGCCCTGGGGTCAAGGATAGAACAATTGCAAGGAGTTCTATTGATCGATGCCCCTTCCAACAAATCAGGGAAGGATGACATTGCCATGTTCCCTTCCTTGCGTACCAGAGGATACTCCTACGTATTTTATGAGGACATTGATTCCATTGCTACTTACCCTAGAGATTCTTTCTTTTTCCAGCTGGAAGCTTTCAGTTTCAACCAATTGGATGGCTATACGGCAAAAGACATCAAGTTTCAGGGAACCATGAAATCAGCGAGTATCTTCCCTGATTTCACAGAGACCTTGAAGCTCAGAGACGAAGACCTTTCCCTAGGATTCGTCACCGAAACACCAGAGAAAGGCTACCCCGCTTATAAAGGCAAGGGTAACTACACTGGTGCAATTAGTCTTAGTAATAAAGGATTACAAGGACAAGGAGATTTAAGTTATCTAAATGCCTCTATCAACTCCGAGGATATACAGTTCATGCCCAAGCAAACCCTAGCTAGTGCCGAACGATTTGACTTAGAGGAAATGCGCGGTGGTATTGAGGTGCCGCAGGTCCGGGGTGAGGAAGTAAAAATTGATTGGCGACCTTACCGAGACAGCATGTACGTGACGCCAAGAAAGGAACCCTTCGAGCTCTTCAAGGACAATAATCATACCTTTCAAGGGGTAATGATTCTGACACCAGATGGGTTGAAAGGAAATGGCTTGTTTGATTGGGATAAAGCCAGTATGAATTCTAATCTCTTCTCTTTCGGTGCGTTCTCTGCCGACGCTGATACTACCGATTTGAGTATTAAAGCCTTCGATGCGGGAGAATTGGCCTTGACAACCTCGAATGTGAAAGGGGCAGTCGATTTTGACGAACAAATTGGTACATTCAAAGCCAATGACGAATTCCTAGTCACCACACTTCCCTATAATCAGTACATTACTTCGATGAACGAGTTTGACTGGGATATGAAAGAAGAAACCATCAAATTCAAAACGGAGGAAAACAAGCTAGGAACTTTTACCTCCATACATCAGGAACAAGATTCACTTGAATTTAAAGGGAAAGCGGCTTTTTACGATCTGAAATCCAGCCAATTGAACATTAGTGGGGTACCCTATATCGTCGCTGCTGATGCCTTCATATATCCAGACAGTGAATATGTGGAAATTCAGCCCGGTGGGTATATGTCTAAACTGGAGAACTCCAAAATCATTGCCGATACCATCAATCAATATCACGTGATTAATCGAGCTTCAATTGAAATCTTAGGACGGAGGATGTACAAGGCAAGTGGCTTTTACGAATACAATATTGGAGATCGTGAACAGGAAATTGAATTGCAAAACATCGTCGGACAGCCGGTGGGTAAGGGGAGTTGGAAGGATAAGCGCATGGTAACCCGAGCAACCGGAAAGGTCAATGAAATAGATGATTTTTACATTGATCATAAAACGGGATTTAAAGGAACGATCAGTCTGAATGCGGAATCGAAGAACCTTAAGTTTGATGGTTTTGCCCGATTAGATGCAGATAAGCTAAATAAGTCCTACTGGTTTACCATTAGTAATGAGGGAGATAAGAACGACCTGGCTATTAGTTTTGACGAACCTAAGAGCTTTGAGGGCGATCCACTACGAACAGGACTATTCCTAAGCAAAGAAACCACTAGGATTTATCCCAGAGTAATGGCTCCATTATCATACCGAAAGGATCGAGCTATCTTCCCGGTAACAGGAATTTTGAAATACAATAAGGAAAAAGACCAGTTTATCTTTGGAGATTCCCTAAAGGTGGCGAGCAATGAAGGAAGAGGTAATATCTTCGTTTTTAAGAATAAGACGGGACAAATTGAAGCCGAAGGTCGCTTTAACATTGGCTCTGGATTGCAATATATCAAAGTGGAAGCAGCGGGTGTAGCCACTACCGAAATTCCTCCTCCAATCGAAGAAAAAGAGGAGGAAGTAGAAAACTTAGACATGATGGCTGCTGAAGATGATACCACGGCGCTTATTCCTAATATTATTCCAGAGATACCACTCGATGCCGATCTGATGGCTGGAATCCAGCTGATTGTTCCAGAGGCCCTCTTGAATATCATAGTTAAGGATGTGCAGTCTTCTAGTTTTGATGCTAGGAACATTACTTACTTGACAGATATTAACTTCTACAAGAAAGCTGCCTTTGAATTATTTCCACCGAATAAGGAACTCAAGGAGGCGATTGATGGTATTTCGTCAGGATTCTTGGATATTCCGAAGAAATTCAATCCGTATACTTTCCTCTTTAGTCGCTTGAAACTCAAATGGGACCCAGATTATCAATCCTTCATGACTAAAGAAAAGAAGATCGGGGTAGTTAGCATTAATGGTGAGTCGATCAATAAAATGCTAGACTGTACAATAGAGTGTAAAATGCCTAGTAGTGGTGACAAAGATGATCGACTTTATGTCTATATGAAGTCTCCTAGTGAATTATATTACTACTTTGGGTTTAAACAAGGGATTTTGGAGATTACCTCCAATAATCCATCCTTTATGGAAGCATTAACAGGCTTGAAGAATAAGGATTTGGTTCAGAAAATGCCAGATGGAGAAACTTATGAAATTCAAGCAGTAGAACCAAGCGTGGCTAAAATCTTCCTCAGAAGGATTCAGGCGGCAGGAAAGTAATATGTTTACGAAACTAAATGGGCTGCAAATTAGTTTATAAGTTGTGTGTATGAATGATTAACCTTTCCACACAATTTTTTGTAACCCCGAAAGGTTAAATGTAAAAAGGCATTAACAAGGTTTTACGATATTCTGATAGCCCATTCTATCCCAAGAATGGGCTATTTTCTTTCCTGTAGAAAAGGCAGTTTGATGGATGGCTCTTTCTAGTACAAGAATTTGGCTTGGGGAGAGCAGGTTTTCAATTGAACGACGACTCAACATTTATTAGCCCTAGTTTTCTTTTCGATAAGAAAATAGGCCCCATGCTCCGTGATGAGATAGAGAAATAAAATAGGGAAGCCTTTGCTGCTTGTAATATAAAAATGGAACTTGTCGATGATCTTTCTGGATACTTATCTCCCTTGGACTAAGGGCTAGTTTTTCCGCTAAATCGGTACTTATCAATTGCTTCAACTGTTTAGATTTACTGTTTTGCCTGGGCGCATCAAGTAAATAAGTCAAACGATGAATATCGGAGAAGGAGGAAGCGATCAAAGAACTCTCAGCTATGACATAATCGTTGAATAGACACACTTCACTAGCTACTGTACCCAAAGGAGTCTGGGTTTCCCCGCTAATAAGATCTAATCCCATTTTGGTGACACTAAACCGGAACTTCTTTGGCGCAAACATGGCGGGCCCTCCCGCCTGAATATAATACTTATACGCACTCTCCTTGATGGCCCAGAGTATCCAGGTGCAATATTCTTCACTGAACTGAGTCTGTAAGGGCTTGATTTCGGTGTCCCAGCAGATGCGTTGCCTGAATCCTGGCCGCATGGCTTGACCGGACCTCAATACGGCCCGGATATCTATAATGTCATTCCCAAGCATTATTTTACTCAGATGTAATTTTCAGCACGATTAACTTATCCAGAATAACTAGGAGGGGAGTTTACTGGAAACGATCTCCACCGCTTCCTTTACCGTCAGCATTTTTTCGGCAGATTCGTCATCTATTTCAATATCGAATTCCTCTTCAATGTCTAAGATGATATCCACAAGATGCGCAGAATTGATATTTAGGTCATTGACAAGATGCGTTTCTGGGGTAATCCCTTCCAGTACTTCACTATCTTCCACATAGGTTTTAATCACAGCGGTAAGTTTTTCTATGATTTCTTGTTCTTGCATTAATTATGGTTTGAAGCTTTTAAAAACTAGGATGCTATTGACATCTCCAAATCCAAAACTGGATTTGGCAATAATCTCTAATGGGATCGAAAGATTTTTGCTTGGAATACAATCTGGATCAATAATATCCGCGATTTCCGGATGTAAATCCTCACAATTGATAGAAGGGTGCAAAAAATCTTGTTGCAATTGCAGCACGGCAGCTACAGACTCAATAGCACCCGCAGCACTTAGGCAATGTCCGATCATTGATTTCAAAGCATTGATCTTTGGGAAGTTACTGCCTTTACGATTCAGCGCTGTACTCCAATTCTTGACCTCCAGGACATCTCCCATGGTCGAAGTTAAGTGACCACTGATCGCATCGATTTCCATCGGATCAATCTTGGCATCGGATAAGGCTCCCTCGATACAACGCTGAATGCCAATGGGGTTAGGGGCGGTCATGGTACCGCCTTGCCGATGGCCTCCCGAGTTGGTATAGCCTCCTATGATTTCTGCATATATGGGGGCCCCTCTTTCCAAGGCATGATCTAATTCTTCTAAAACTAGTGCTCCGGCTCCGCTGCCAGGCACAAAGCCAGCGGCCCGTTCACTCATAGGTCTGGAGGCAGCCTCTGGCGTTTCATTGTATTTGCGGCACAGTACACGCATGGAGTCAAACCCGCCCCAAACATAGGGGCCGTAACTGTCACAGCTCCCGCACAGCATGATCTTAGCTTTATTCTGTCGGATTCTATCTAATCCCAAGATAATGGCTTCTGTACCGGTGCTACAAGCGGAAGCATTGGTTGTAACTTGATTTCCGAGCCCTAAGATACCGCTGAGATGAGCACTGACACCACTGGGCATGGTTTGCTGTATGAGTGAACTGCCAAGACGTTTAACTTTCCCTTCATCGACCTTATATATGCCAGAGCGAATGACAGACATCCCCGACATTCCAGCCCCAAATATGCAGCCTGCATCCCAGTTAGGTGATTCTTCTTTCTCTACGGGATAATGCAGCCTAGCGTCTTTCCAGGCATCAATGCCTGCAATGCAGCCAAACCTTATACCATGGGCTTGCAACTGCTTTAGGGTTAGATCTGAGAAGTATTGGCTAAGCAGCTCCTCCGTAATCGGTGGGACACCGCCTATTTGGCAAGCGAATTTTAGATGCTCCATTTCGGGAAGAAACCGTATACCGGATAAGCCCTGCTGAATAGCTTCTACAAATGGGGTCAGACCTATGGCATTAGGAGCTACAACGCCCATTCCAGTGATTACCACTCGTTTCACATCAAGATATTTAATACGGATTTACGTAGCCTAACTGAAAATCCCACAGTGGAACGCACGATTTCAATACAAGTAAAAATGGGTAAATGATTACTCCTATTTCTTTAGGATCATGCCCGAAAGTGTCCCGGAACAGACCTTGTCGCCAGCACTGTTGTACATGGTGGTTTCAACCTTAATTTTTCCCATGCGAAAGTAAACTTTTTCTCCCTCTACAGTCACTTCTTCGCCGGGTAGGACCATTTTCCTGAAGTTCACATCCGCTGAAGTAAAGGCAAATGGCGGGGGAGCGGGACTTCCACTTTCATTGGATAGGTAAATTCCTAAAGCCACTAGGCCTATCTGTGCCATTGTTTCTGTCAGGATTACACCTGGGGTCACCGGACGCCCTCTGAAATGTCCTTGGTAAAAGTATTCATCTTCCCGGTATCTGTACTTTCCTTTTATGTAATCGTCATTGATCTTTAGGATCTCATCTACAAATAAAAAGGGAGGATCGTAAGGAAGTGTGTCTCTCAACTCGCTCAAACTCTCTTTGGTCATATCATACTAGTTTTTCTCCACCGTCGACAGGTATCAGTGCGCCGTTAATCCATGCGGCTTCATCTCTGGTTAATAAATATACCACCTGTGCAACGTCTTCTGGTTTAGTCAATCTCCGAAAAGGGTTGTGTTTTTCCGCATATTCCATTAAGTTTTCATGCCCAGGGATCATTCTGAGGGATGGAGTATCTGTGATTCCAGCTTGAATGACGTTGGTTCGAATTCCATAAGGCGCAAATTCAAGCGCCATGGATCGAACTAAGGCTTCCAAAGTACTCTTGGCGGCTGAGACAGCCGCATAATAGGGCCAAGCTTTACGGTTACCCGCACTAGTTAGCCCTAAAATCCGGGCATCTGTGGCAAACATATTACTAGCCCACAGTGCTTTTGCCCAATCATACAAACTAAGCGCCATGGCCTGGATGGTCAGCGCAAAGTCCTGATTTTGTAGAAGTACTTCCTGTTCTTCTTTTTCTGGCACCATCCGTTTCAGGTTACCTTTAGCTACCGCATGCAACAATAAGCGTACTCCACCATTATTTGGAAGCATCTTGGCTTGTAGATTTTCCAGAATACCTTGGCGATTTTCTTCTTTCAATGCATCCTGATTGAAGGAAAGAAGCTCAATTTCATAGCCTCTAAGTACTGCAAACTCAGCTTCAATGTCAGCAAGTCGTTGCCTTCGATCTCGATGAACAATACATAGATTCATGCCTTGCGCAGCTAAAAGCTTAGCCGTGGCTAAGCCGAACCCACTTGATCCTCCTAAAATAACTGCCCAAAAGTTGTTTCCTCTAAAGTGCATAGCTTCTATTTAAGCTTCCCAGCGCAATAATACCCTTTGGGCGGAAAAACCCGGCCCAAAGCTAAGCATTATTCCTAAGTCATCAAGTGGAATCTCTTTATCAAGGTATCTATCCAATACATAAAGTACGGTTGCACTGGACATATTGCCATATTCAGAAAGCACGGCCTTCGTCTCATCAATATTTTTACCCAAGTCGGCTAGCATGCCATCTACAATTTCTACAATCTTCTTACCACCCGGATGAAAGATAAAGTGATTGATATCTTCAATGGCCAGTTGATTTTTTTCTAAAAAAGAATAAAGAATCTGATGAAAGTGTTGCTCTATCTTTTGCGGAACCTGTGGATCCAGCACCATATGAAACCCACTATTCTTTACGTCATACCCCATCATGCGTATTTCGTCATAGAAATGATACATCTCACTATCCTTGATGGTCGGCCCAGGACGATCATCATACCCTAGGATTGCCGCAGCCGCTCCATCTCCGAAAATGGCAGCACATACCATGTTGGTCATGGAATAATCATCCAATTGGAAGTTACTAGTGGGAGATTCCACGGCAATGACTGCTGCTTTCTTGCCTGGATTCGCTTTTAAGAGGTTATGAGCATAGATGAGGCCCGATATGCCCGCCGCACAGCCCATTTCTGTCACTGGCAAACGAATGATATCTTGTTTCATCCGAAGTCGATTAATCAGATAGGCATCGATGGAGGGAATCATGAAGGCCGTACAGCAAACTGTGATGATAATATCCAGATCCTGTGGGACCAATTTGGCTTTGTCCAGCGCCTTTAGTAAGGCTTGCTCGGCCAGATCGATGGATTTTTCCAAAAAGAAATTATTCTTTTCTGCGAAAGAGGTCATCTGAAAGACTTCACCAATATCCATCACTGAGTACCGTCGATCCACTTTGGCATAGCGGAAAATCCGGTTCACCTTTTTGCGAAATCTCTCGGGTTGATCCGCCAACCATAGATCTACATATGGTAATATCTCTTCTGTTGGCCGTGTGTAGGGAGGCAGTGCAATGGCGGTCGACAAGATTTTAGGTTCGTCTTTCATCCTTGACATTGATTCTTTTTAACCAAAACCACGTTTCACCAGGTTTCGATCATCATCGATTCCCATACATTGGCCCAATCATCTTGGTGGGCATGAGGAGGGGTGATCTATATTTACCTAAGCAAGATTAGTTGATAGCGGAAAGCCCAACGCCAGGAGAGTTCGTAACGGCTCACATTGCAGCGCTTCAACAGGGTTTCTAATTCGTTTCGCTGAAAGCCTTTCCGGATAGAGATGGCACCATCTTTTTTAGCCATTGGGGGGGCGAGACTGAAAAAGCATAGTAACTGAAATAGGTAGTAAGCTAGCCAATGTCGTTGCAGATCATTGATGATTACCAAAGTACCCTTTGGAATTTGTCGCAAAAGTGCAATAATTTTTTCTTCCTCAAAATGGTGAAGAATAAGACTACATAGTACGACATGGTAGGGTGACCAATCAAAATCCTTAGTCAGAAAGTTGCCCTCAATATAGTTTATTTCTGGATGCATCCGAGTGTTTTCGCGTGCAAATGCCAAAATATGAGGGTTGGCGTCAATTCCGCTTAATTTTAGATTTAAGTTCTGTTTTTCAGACCACTTCGCAACTTTTAACAAGGTATCTCCGCCGCCACAACCAAGATCTATCAAATGTGAATCCGGATTAATTTTAGACCAGGATAGTTGGTCCAAGGCCCGCTTAAGACTACGTAAGATGATCAAATGCCCCCCTAGGAAACGATTAACAAAAGCTAGATAGCGCAGAGCTCCTTGTAAGGCTTCTCCTTGGACGGAGAAATCATCCATGTCTTCCATTTCCGAAGCTCGCTGGCGAAAGGAGTGCTTTATCATATTTACCATGTGTCTGTCGAATAATTAATGGAACGAGGGAAGGAGCTTTTTGTAGGGCTCGCATACTGAATTCGGAAACAATGGTTTGACCGAAAAGTTTTTGCAATTGTCGACCGACCCATAATCTCCACTTGAAGGTAGTATTCCACTCTTGCCAATAATTGTGTTCCATCTCACTTCGACTGATCTGATGCTGCATATAGAGTTGAATGTGCTTTGCAGCTATATCCGCAGCGTGGATAGCCATGGCCATTCCATTGCCTGCTAATGGGCTGATTAAACCTGCTGCATCACCTGCCATTAAGATGTGATTCTGAATGAGGCTTTTGGGACGGAAAGAAATGTTTGAGATGGACAAGGGGAAGTTCTCCAAGGGTTCACCTTGTTCAATAGCAGACTTTAGAAATGGGTTTTTGGATAAGACCTCTCGTTCGACAGCCTTAATGTCGTTGTATCTTTGAAAAACAGACTTAGCGATTAGATAACAGAAGTTGACACTGCCATCTTCTACCTTAGAAAGACCGGCGTACCCACCCCAGAAATTATGTAAACTTACTAGATGACTGGGGAAATCAATCTTGAGATGGTACTTTATGCCAATGTACGGAGCTTCGTATTTAAACCAGCCACGATCTAATGTGCGATCCAGCATAGATCGTTTGCCAAAACTGCCCAAAACCACTCGACCCTGAAAAACTTGCCCTTTTCGGGTGCTTACGGTGAATTGGTCTTTAGCAGCATGGTAATGTACTGCGTTGATGGAGGTCTGCGTGTAGACTTTTACGCCGGATTCAAGGGCTAGTTCATACAGCGCAAGATCAATGGCATATCTGCTGATCCCAAAACCTCCTAGCGGTAAAGGTGCTCTCAAGCAATTTCCGCTCGGGGCACTTAGCAATAATTCATTGACCTTGATCGGAGTAATTCGATCGGGAAAAAGCCCAATCTTATGTAAAATGGGACGAACCTCGTTGCTAATGTATTCGCCACAGACTTTATGCTTGGGGAAGACCGTTTTTTCAAATAATATAACCTCTAGTCCAGCTTGTGCCAACTGAATACTCCCAATTAGTCCCGCAAGACCACCTCCTACAACCAATACCTCCGCATCCAGGCCAGTATTGTTTACATTTGTCATCATTACAATTACTCAAACACAATCAAGTCCAAGACAAAGATCGGAATTATCCAGCAATTCCTCACTGAATTAGCGATTCTGCTGACAGAATTCATCTAAAAAGTCTTGGGCACAGCACATTGCAACGTGATAAATACCTTTTGATTCATTAACCAGCTCTTTTTGCCCACCCCGTAATCTATCCGATTGATTGTAAATTCCCCCAGCAATAAGAGGTGATCTCCCTTTTCCTCAATTTGGAAGGGTATGCTAACCGTTTTTTCCGTTTCCTTGATCTTTAAGGTCCCTTGCCAGACATAACCATCACCCGCTTTAGAAAGTTGGGAGGAAGTGAGCGTGATCGTGGGAAATTTCTCTGCTTCAAAGTAATCCTCACTCAAGAGGTGCTCATCTCGTTTGTTGTTGTTGGTGCTAATGGAGCTGACTGTCAAACTTCCACTAAGTTGACTAGTACCAAGGCTTGCTGGATTGACTTGCGCTTGCATATCGAAGTCTGAAAAGGAGCCATTGACCCAAAAGCCGGCATTTTTAATCTTGAAGGTGACTGCGGACTTGTCCTTAATGAAGGTTTGACCAAGAGAATGTTGTGCAGTAAAATTTAGTGCAAGAATAAGAATCGCAAAGAAGATTGGTTGATTTCGCATAATCTGACGATTGGTTGAATATTTGGTTACTAAAGATAGACGAGGCCCCGCTAATCTGCTGCAATTACGGCTATTGGGCATCTGAAGTTTCAGTATTGCCCCAAATTGAAAGGCCCTGTTAGTTGTGTAGTTACCAAGAATTCGGACTAATGTCAGAATAAATTCTAAACTAGCGCACATACGATATACATTTAAACAGGAAAATGGTTCTTTGAATTTCCTATGCCCACGATTTCTTAACAAAACTTAACGAAATTTTTGGAGGCAGGGGAACTTTGTAAGGGGTAAAATGCTTATTCATGCGTACAACTCAAACAACCAAATGGCAAAACTAAAATTACGGCGTAAGGAACTTTTGGCAATAGGGTATCCTAAAGGGAAAGTTATTGCTTTAGCTATCAATATGATGCTGAAGCATTACCCCAAAAACCCGAAAGAAGAAGTTTTAGAGCTATTGAGGAATGTCCTGGAAAACTCGGAGAATTATCAGGAGGACCCGGTACTGGGCCGCATCGCTAGAGCCTTACATACGGTTACTAGGCAAGTACATGTTGAACAAGAATTATTGGAACAACCGCTTCCATACAAAGCTTATGGCTTGCAGCACATTGGCCAAGGTGCCCAGAACCAGATGGATATAGCGATGCGTCTACCGATTACTGCCGCAGGCGCCCTGATGCCAGATGCCCACCAGGGATATGGACTTCCAATTGGTGGTGTCTTAGCAGCAGAAAATGCGGTAATCCCATATGGCGTCGGTGTAGATATCGGGTGTCGGATGTGTCTTAGTGTATACGATATATCCCCCACATTTCTAGAACATAATCGGCACCAACTGAAAGATATGTTGAAGGACAATACACGTTTTGGTAAGCGCGTATTTGATCGACCCTTAGAAGACGAGATCTTGGATCGCCAAGAATTCAAGGAAATTTCCATCATCCGGCAACTGAAAAAAAAGGCCTATGATCAACTCGGAAGCTCCGGCTCAGGGAATCATTTTGTAGAATTCGGTGTTGTAGAGATAAAAGAACATCATGATGACCTCAACCTCCCTCCTGGACAATATCTAAGTATCCTTTCTCATTCAGGATCCAGAGGACTTGGCGCGCAGATCGCTCGACATTTTACCCAGATTGCAATGGACAAATGTTATTTACCAAATGAAGCAAAACATCTGGCCTGGCTGGGATTGGATACAGAAGAAGGGATGGAATATTGGCTGGCTATGAATTTAGCTGGTGACTATGCTTCTGCCTGCCACAATCAAATCCATAGACGACTAGGAAGTGCATTAGGAGAATCTCCCATCTGCGTGGTAGAGAATCACCATAATTTCGCCTGGAAGGAAAAACTTGCGGATGGGCGTGAAGTAATCGTACACCGGAAAGGGGCCACGCCCGCCGGGAAAGGAGTGCTAGGCGTAATACCTGGCTCTATGACGGCTCCTGGCTTCATTGTTCGAGGAAAGGGAAGTCCTGTTTCGATCAATTCTGCATCCCACGGGGCTGGTCGCCAATTGTCTAGGCGTAAAGCTAGAGCATCCATTACCAAAAACGAGCTTAAGAAAATACTCAAGGCAAAGGGGGTAGAATTGATCGGTGGGGGCTTGGATGAAGCGCCTTCGGCTTATAAAGATATTCATCAAGTGATGCGCCAGCAACATCAATTAGTTGATGTACTGGGGACTTTTTGGCCAAAGATCGTGCGGATGGACGCTGGTTGAGCCTCACAAGAATAGTCATTATCATTGTTGAAAGGGTCTTCTCCCTGGGGAGTGGGCCCTTCTTTTGTCATGGTCCTATTTTCCCAAGTAATTTTGTGGCGTGATCTGCTTTAGTTCTGTTTTGATGGCGTCAGAGACCTCTAGTCCGTCAATAAAGTTATGAATGTCGTTCGCTCTAACAATGGCTTTACCCCTTGTCAATGCCTTTAGCGCCTCGTAGGGTTGATAAAAGGCCTCGCGTCGTAAAATGTTTTGGATGGCTTCGGATACGACCATCCAGTTGTTTTCCAAGTCGGTCTCGATCTTGGCTTCGTTCAGGACTAATTTATTAAGCCCCTTAACCATCGCTTGGAAAGCGATAACAGCATGCCCGAAGGGGACACCAACATTTCGCAATACCGTGCTAT
This sequence comes from Saprospiraceae bacterium, assembly GCA_965263225.1. Lineage (GTDB taxonomy): Bacteria > Bacteroidota > Bacteroidia > Chitinophagales > Saprospiraceae > DT-111. The sequence continues at coordinate 4,573 of CBDHHG010000055.1, read as the reverse complement.
CGGTTAAATCTCTCTGCAATCGAGAAATGGGCAGTTTATCAGCAAGGTGGCTCAAAATGGCATTGGCAATGCCCAGGTTGCCTTCCGCGTTTTCAAAATCTATAGGATTTACCTTATGAGGCATGGCCGAAGATCCAACTTCGCCTTCGACTACTTTTTGTTTAAAGTAATCCATAGAAATGTAGGTCCAGATATCTCGGCAAAGATCAATTAAGATGGTGTGTATCCGTTGCATGGCATGAAACAATGCCCCTAGATTGTCGTAATGTTCAATTTGAGTGGTTGGATAGGATCGCTCCAACTGTAGGTGATCTTGTAGGAAATTTTGAGCGAATTGATGCCAATCTATCGAAGGATAAGTAACATAATGGGCATTCATTCCGCCGGTAGCGCCACCAAATTTTCCTTTGATAGATACAGCTTGTAGTTGAACTAGTTGGACTTTTAAGCGTTCTACAAAAACATTGAGCTCCTTACCCAAGCGGGTAGGAGAGGCTGGTTGTCCGTGAGTTCTAGCCAGCATTGGAACGTCTTCCCAGCTTTTCGCTAAGGCTTCCAAATTAGCTATGATGTTGTTGAGATGGGGGATATACACCTGCTGTGAAGCATGCTTTAGCATCAACGGAAAGGCGGTGTTGTTGATATCCTGGGAAGTTAGGCCAAAGTGTACAAATTCTTTGAATGCGGATAGGCCGAATTGGTCCATCTGATCTTTGATGTAGTATTCTACGGCCTTAACATCGTGATTCGTGATGCGCTCAATCTGCTTGATCTTTTCAGCTTCTGCTACATCAAATTGATTGGCCAAACGTTCTAAGTCTGCTAGTTTGTCCACTGGAAAATCCTCCAGTTGTGGTAAAGGAAGCTTTACCAAGGCTACAAAGTACTGAAGTTCAACCCAGACTCGATATTTGATTAGAGCGTATTCGGAAAAAAAGTAGCTAAGTTCTTGTGTTTTGCTGGCGTAGCGCCCATCAATCGGCGAGATCCTGGTCAACATGGCGTTATTTTTGGGGCAAAGATAGTCGGGCAGCTTAAAACTTGGTCGCAAAGCATGTAACAATTCTAAAATTTTTACATTTGCATTTTTGAAAACGGATTATTTATTGTGGGTTATAGATTAATGAATGTGAAATTGTTGAAAGTAAAAAAACTCCCTAAACTATGCCAAAGAACCTATTAATTGTCGAATCACCGGCCAAAGCCAAAACCATCGAGAAATACCTCGGGAAGGATTTCACGGTGAAATCTAGCTTTGGGCACGTTCGTGATTTGGAGAAAGGGGACAGCGCGGTGGATGTCGAAAATGGGTTCAAACCTAAATACGTTGTCACACCCGAAAAAAGGAAAGTGGTTAAGGAATTGAAAGGTTGGGTTAAGAAAGTGGATGAGGTTTGGTTAGCGACGGATGAAGACCGAGAAGGAGAAGCGATTTCTTGGCACCTCTGCCAAATTCTCGGACTGGATGAATTGGAAACGAAAAGGATCGTATTTCGCGAAATTACCAAGCCAGCCATTCAAAATGCCATCCAGAAACCACGACAGGTTGACCTCAATTTGGTCAATGCACAGCAGGCAAGAAGGGTCTTGGATCGATTGGTGGGCTATGAATTATCCGGTATCCTTTGGAAGAAGGTGAAGGGGAATTTATCTGCGGGGCGCGTGCAATCCGTAGCCGTCAAGTTGGTGGTTGAACGAGAACGTGGTATCCAAGCCTTTGATGCCAAGCAGTACTTCAAACTGTCCGCTATATTTAAGGTGCGTAATGAGCAAGGTAAATGGGTAAATCTCAGGGCAGACTCATCCCAGCGTTACGATTCAGAGGCCGAGGCGATGGCCTTTTTGGAGAAATGTGTACCTGCTCAATTCCCCATTAAGGCAATTGATGTCAAACCGCTGAAGCGTAAGCCGACCGCTCCTTTTACCACCTCGACACTTCAGCAGGAGGCTAGCCGAAAGCTAGGCTTTTCTGTGAATCGAACAATGCGGGTTGCGCAAACGCTTTATGAGTCGGGTTTAATCACCTATATGCGTACCGATTCTACCAATCTTAGTGAGACGGCAGTAGCAGCGATTGCGGATGAGATTGAAAAAAATTATGGTCAGAACTATGTGAAGACCCGCAAGTACAAAAGTAAGTCGGCCAATGCTCAGGAGGCGCACGAAGCCATTCGACCTACCTACGTGGATCGGCAGCAAGTTTCGTCCGATCGCGATGAGCAACGCCTGTATGAATTGATTTGGAAAAGAACAATTGCCTCGCAAATGGCGGAGGCCATCTTGGAAAAGACGACGGTTCGCATCGGGGTTTCAACAATGCCAGATGCGCAGTTGAATGCCGTAGGTGAAGTGCTTAAGTTTGACGGATTTCTAAAGGTTTATCTAGAATCCAAGGATGAAGATGAGGAAGATGATGCAGTAGAAGGCATGTTGCCACCGATGAAAGTGGGACAGGAGCTGAATTTGGGTAAAATGACAGCTTTGGAACGTTATACCAGGGCCCCAGCTCGCTTCACGGAAGCTAGCTTAGTGAGTAAGTTAGAAGAACTAGGCATTGGTCGCCCAAGTACCTATGCCCCGACCATTTCCAAAATTATGGAAGAAAAGCGGGGATATATTATTAAGGGAAACCGAGAAGGGGAAGATAAAGGTTACGTCCTGCTGGAATTGCAAGACGGTGAGATTAAGCAGTTAACGAAAACAGAAAAAGCAGGAGCTATCAAAAATCGTTTGATGCCCACAGAAATGGGTATTACGGTGGCTGAGTTCCTCGATCAGTATTTTGATGATATTATGGATTACAGCTTCACAGCTGGTATTGAGAAGGATTTTGACGAAATTGCCAATGGCAAGCGAGATTGGGCCTCGATGCTAAAGGAATTTTATCAACCCTTCCATGCCAATGTGGAGGAGACACTAGAGAACGCAGAACGACCAACCAGAGAACGTGTGCTGGGGAGTGATCCTGAAACTGGATTGACCGTTTTGGTCCGAATGTCTCGAAATGGACCCGTTGTGCAAATGGGTAAACCGGAGGAGATTGGTGAAGAGGAGAAACCCAAGTATGCTAATCTACAGCCAGGGCAGCTATTGGACTCCCTAACTTTTGAGGAAGCCTTGAAGTTGTTCTCTTTGCCGAAAGTACTCGGTACATATAAAGAGGAGGAAGTCTCGGTTGGGGCTGGACGATACGGTCCATACGTACGCGTAGGATCCACCTATATCTCTATTCCCAAGGGGGAGGACCCCATTCCAGGTAGGCCTAGAGAGAGCGATGGAGTTGATCAAGGAAAAGGAAAAAGCTGATGCGCCGATCGGAACCTACAAAGGATTACCCATAACCAAAGGAAAGGGGCGTTTTGGTCCGTTTCTGAAATGGAATAGTCTCTTTGTGAATATTCCCAGAAGGATTGATCCGGAATTGATAACACTCGATCAGTGCTACGAATTGATCGAGGCAAAAGTGGAAAAGGAAGCAAATCGGTATATTCACCAATGGGAGTCGGAAAAGATTGCCGTGGAAAATGGTCGATGGGGACCTTTTATCCGATTCGGTAAAAAGTCAGTGAAAATTCCGAAGATAGATGGCGAAAAAGTAACTGCTGAAAAGGCAAAGGAATTTACCCTTGAGCAGGTAAAAGCTTTTATTGAAGAGGAAATTCCAGGCGCATTTGAAAAGAAAAAGAAAACAAGGGCAAAGAAAAAGAAATAACTATGGCAGAGGAAAATAAGAAAGGACCGAATCAACTCAATATTGAGTTGCCAGAAGAAATTGCTGAAGGAACGTATTCCAACCTAGCGATCATTGGACATTCAAATTCCGAGTTCATCATTGACTTTGTACGCATTGTTCCCAATGTACCCAAGGCCAAGGTGAAATCCCGGATCATCTTGACTCCACAGCACGCCAAGCGCTTACTTGGGGCTTTGGCAGATAATATCCGGAAATACGAAAAGCAACACGGGAAAATCGGAGAACCAGATCAATCTCCTTTGCCGCCGATGAGCTTTAACACACCTACCGCGCAAGCCTAAAAATGGCTTGTCAGTAGTGGCTAACGAAGAGGGGGTAGAACTGCTCAAGTCTACCCCCTCTTTTAGATTTAAAATAGCGGTCAAACTATTTGATATCCACGAGTTCTATATCGAAAATCAGCACTTCATTTCGGCCGATAACAGATCTTGGAGGAGGGAAATTTCCATACCCAAGATAGGACGGCAAAAGAAAGGTCCCACTACCTCCTTCCTTCAACAACGGAATGGCTATCCTCCACCCTTCGATTAGCTGCTGCAGCCTAAAACTAATGCTGTCATTACCTTGCGTTTGATCAAATACGGTTCCATTGAGTAAATACCCTTTATATCTTACACTTACGGAGTCTGAAAGGGACGGATTGGCACCCGTGCCAACAGAATCGATCAAGTAGTAAATTCCAGAAGGATGCTCTTGTGCCCTTGACAGCAAGTTGTTGTCCTGAAGGTAGTTCTCTATTTTCTCGATATCTGCTTTCAACTGATCTTCTGGCAGAAGAATGACATCCTGCTTACAAGCGGCAAAAGACAAGCCAGCTAC
>CBDHHG010000054.1:0-39324 GCA_965263225.1 Saprospiraceae bacterium | reverse complement strand
GAATGTACGTATCGTTTCTGATTTCCTTTTCTCAACTAATTAATCTCATGAAACTACTAGCAAATGGAGTACTTCGAAGTCATTGTCGGGGCCATCAGCTCAGTTGCTGGGGTGCTTGTAAAATCCCTTTGGGACAAGTATGGCAAATATCGCAAGATTAATGAGATCATCGATGATGCGATGAACAGAACGGCTAAGATGGCCCAAAAAGTAATGGAGTTACAACAAGAGGTTATGGAATTGAAATCGCAACTTTTGAACCAAAAAAACAAAGATGAAAAACAAGCTCCTTAGACTACAATCCCTGATCGTGGAGGTGGAGAAGTCCGTCGAAACGGTCACCCGAGAAAGTCAGGCCCTCAGGGAAATGCTGAAGGCCTGGCAAATGGGGGAAAGTATCACCTTTTCTACCCTGGACCGGCTAGCTTACTACGAGGCCCTGCCGATCGGCGAGGGAGTGACCAGCTATAAGATCCCTTCCAGAAGGGATGAGCTGACGTTTGTGGTGGTATTCAAGGCCAATGGCCACGTCAAGGATCACGTCCACGATTGTAAGGAGCTAATGATCAAATTGGATGGGCAGATAGCTGTCAATGGGGAGCAAGTAGACAAAGAGTTGATGGTGGATATCAATAAACACCATCAGCTTTTTTCGGAAGAGGGATCCATTTTGATCGTCCATTTTGAGAAACCAAACTAATGATATCATGCCAAAAGCTTGGAATGTAGCTATCGAAGCCCTTGAGCAGGGCATCGCCTCCCTGGAGAAAAACAAAGCTGATAATCGAACTAATATCGAAGGATTGCAGCAAGGGATCAAAAAGGCTGAGGATACCATTGAATTGAACAACACCTTAATCGCTGAACGCGAAAAGGTAGAGCTTCGTATTGATGGAGAAATCGCCCAGATGAAGGAGGCCATTAAGGATCTGGAAGCGAAGCAAAACGACTAGGATCCTCCGAAACAGTCATTCATTTTATCACCATTTAATACTGTGCTATGCAAAACAAACTGGGTACTGAAAATTTAGAACTCGCACTAGGAAATTTGATTGAGGCGGGGCAAGATGTAGCTAAGGCTGCATCTGATGGCTTGCAAGGGCGAGACGTTATTGTTGTCTGGGACAACTGGGACGAACTTAATCAAGTCTATGCCGTAAAGGATCAAGCCATTGCCGAATTCAAGGACTTGGATGCGGAAGAGGCCCTTACCCTGGTAGATGCTTTAGCTATCAAATTCGACATCCCGAATGATGAGGTCGAAGACCGCATCGAAAGGGGAGCCCGTTGGGTAGCTAGAGGATACCGTTTATTCTTGGATGTGCAAGATTGGGCATTGGATGCCAAACCCATCTTCTTTCCAAAAAGGACAGCGGCATAAGGTATAATCCTTGCACTCCCAGTTTCCCATGGTGGGGTTCATTTAGGACCTCACCAATCACCTTCAAAACTGATCAACTATGAAATTTGCGAATGATGCCTGTGGGGAAGGCTATCGCTATTCTCCTTTGATGGAGACTTGCGTTCCAGACAAGTTTGTGTTTAATGATGGAACGGGCAATCGTACACCTCCTACTCAAAAGGGCGGTGGGGCATGGTCTAGTGAGAACCTAAAGAATTACGGCTCGATCCTGACCGATCTGATTGGCGCCTTCCGGAGAGGACCCGATACCCCGGATACCATCGTTTATCAGCAAGCGCCGCCACAAAAGAATAATACCGGAATCTGGATTGGGGTAGTAGCCATTGTGGTACTGCTTTTTTTCTTACTCAAAAAATAGTCCGATGAACCTTTCAGCAGAAAAAGAAGCTGCATCCGCCAATACGGAAACCATAGACCAACAGAACAAGGACTGCGGCTGTGGTTGTTCCGGAGAGGGCCGCAAGTCCAATACGCGTAAATGGATCCTTGGCATAGGACTAGGCCTACTCGTTGTGGGCTTAATTATCTACCGGATCCGAAAAGCAAGATAAGATGGCTAAACCAGTGGACTGTGGAACCAAGTGTGGTATGAAATGGGGATGGGTCAAACGCTGCAAGCAAATGCGAGATTGTGCTTGCCGCTGTTCTCCCTTAAAGGCCATCAATCCCAATCTATTTGATGCCTGCAAAAACCAGTGTAATAGTACTGAGAAGCCTAAAGACCATCAAGACTTCCTGTGTAACTATGTGGGCGGAGAAGTCCTCTACAGTCAGTATGGTATCCTGCAATGTGGCTTCCAGGTAGAGGATTCTGCTCAGTATGAATCCTGGGCCATCCAGCAGGAAGCAGAAGAAGTGGCCACCGCTGGTAGCCGCAAAATGACGAATATCATCATCCTGATCTTGATCGGGTTGGTGGGCATCGGTTTTATTAGCCTTATTCGATCCAGAACTAAACCCTAATGGCAGAAGCAACAAATACAAATGGTGGTGGTGGCGGAGCAGTAGGAGCGGTAGCCAATGCAGTGGCTAGCGTAGTTAGCTCCATTACAGGTTTGTTTGCTCAGGATAAGCAAAAGCAAATCGAGTACCAACGTTGGTTGGCCGCTACTTTACCTGACTACAAATGGTACTTCAAGTATGAACAGCGTAGGAACAATAGCTTGATCATCATTGGCATTTTTGCAGCCCTGCTCCTGGTGATGTTGGTAGTACTGATGAAAAAAACGAAATCATGAAAAAGATCTACTGGCTTTCCCTTCTCCTCGTGATTGGACTCTACCTAGCTTATCGTCGATTTGGACATTTATTGGACCTCAAACTGCCACCAATTAATATCGATGGTATCACGATAAATGGACTGGATTGGAAGACCTACACCAATAAAAAGTACTTCCCCATCAACAATGGTAAGGAGCAAAAGGCGCATGAAGCCGTACAGCCTTACCTGGATCAAGTTCTTGCGAAAGATGAGACCTACTTTCGGCAACTGCTGGCTAGATCCGAACAGCAAAACCTTTCCTATTTGGTATTCAAGGAAGCCCTGAAGCTGGCTGAGCAATCCAGTGCCGTTTTACCTAAGCCTACTTTGTAAGTACTTTACTCAAAATGAATAAATTGCTAAATTAGCAATCAAAAATTTATATGGGAACTGAAGGCAAGACCAGGATAACCGTTAAAATCTCTTCCGAACTGGCTCAAGTGCTACTACAAAAGCACCAGGAGGCGGAAAGCCAGTCCACAGCGCCCGTATTTAAAGAAGTGTACGTGGGGCAACAAGTAGAAAAGGCCCTCCAATGTTGGAATTTTGGAGATACCAGGGCCGATATTCTGGTAGAAGATGAACTGAAAAAGAAATGGGGCGAACAAACCGAAGAACTCGTCCGGCAATATGAAGAGCGGATGGCTACTGCCGCCAAGAAAATCAAGCGGACCAATAATCGAGGGCTAATAGCAGGAATCATCCTATGCTTGATCGCACTTATCCTGATATTTTTCAACCGAAGAACAAGTGAATACTCATGAAACCTGAAACGCACATCCCCTTGCATCCGGATGATCCGAATGACTTCATTATGGTTAGTCCTCAGGCTGGACAAGTTACCGATAACTTTTCCTATGCGGAGCTGTATAACCCCAGAACCGGTTTAGCGGAGCATCCGATCTCCATGCAAGTGGTCAAGGCAGTTCAGTTGATTCGATCGATCACGGGCATTCCGATGAATGCCAATTCTACCTATCGCAATTACATTCCTTCCGGAGGCGTGAACCCAGCCAGCAAATCCCCCCACATGCTGGCTTGTGCTTTTGATACCTCCTTTCTATCCAATAGTGAAACCAATGAGGCCCTATACATCGCCATTCGTGAAGATTTTGACAACAAGGGACCTTTGTTTCAACACCTCTGGGAGATGGGCGTTCGTGGCTTTGGCTCCTACGATACTTTTTTCCACCTCGACACCCTGGCCAGTGAATACTATTCCTTTGCCCGGGCTACCCGGACTTCAGTGTACAAGGGCAAGCGTTATGCCCGTTGGAACAATATGAAGGAACTGATGTACCAAAAGCCGACTCTGAAATTTGTAGATCGAGATGGCACGATTGCCTTAGTGGAAATAGGGGAGGAGGAAACCGCCCTTGTCAAGACCGTCAAATCGGTGGTCGGCATCGTCAAAGGAACGGTCAATGAGCTGTTTGATAATGAGGATCAGGGCAAAGACTTTACGGCCCGTCAAGGGATTTATATTGTTGGCACTTTACTACTCCTGGCCGTGCTAGGACTCTTATTTTCAAAGCAAGACCATTGATATGAACAATAGAACGCTAGTTATTGCTGCTGTAGTAGTCAGTCTTATCCTTTATTGGGTAAGTACACGCTCCAACAGGAAGCAAAAACCCGCCAAGCAGGAAGCCCTCAGGAAAGCTCAGGCAGAAAACTATATTGCCCAGATAGAAGGGATGCTTTCCACTGCCAGGAAAAACCATCGAAGCCTATCTACTGCGGAAATGCAACAAATCGAATACCTGAAAGCGAAGCTATTAGAACTGGGCTTTGAATACATTATACCTGGGCAAGAAGGTGTTTCTTCGGTAAGCAGACAATGGGCAGAACAGTACCATCCGAATTAAGCATAAATAGCACTTACAAAAGAAGTCTTGTCCTTTTAGGCAATTCTAGAGCCTTTGTTTCCTATCGTTTTTGTCACTTTCCTATATATACGTAGCATATATAGTCTTATGCTTCAGAAAAGACGCTGCTATTTTCCTATATATCCTTATGCTTTTACTACCTATATATAGGGATGTGCATAGCACATATATAGGAGTGACTATAGTACATCTACAAGAAGAGGGAATGCCGGATCATTCGGCATTCCCTCTCCCTATTTCGTAAAAAGGTAAAAAGAATAGAAGCTAAGGGGCTGCCCTGCTAAGACGAAACCCGAAATTGAAGCTGCGATCATCAGGGAAGCTGACGTAACGACCAGCGCAACGCAGGCCGGCTGGAGCGCTGAGCCATGAGCCGCCCCGAAGAACCCGGCCCGAGCCAGTATTGGGACCTTTAGGGTTGCTATTTGAGTTCCGGGAGTAGCTACCGTACCAATCCCAGCACCATTCCCATACATTACCGCTCATATCAAAAAGCCCCAGATCGTTGGCCTTGAAAGTACCAACTGGTGACGTATGTTCATATCCATCTGTCTCACCCTTACCGTTCGCAAATGAAGTTAATTGATCCTCGGAAGAGGTACCCGCCCACTTTTGATCTTTTCCACGACTACGAGCCGCATATTCCCACTCTGCTTCGGTGGGTAGACGATAGCCATTGGCCTGCCAGTTGATGGTCACCGTCCATTTTAGGTCATCATAGCTACTCTTATTGTAGGTATCCTGCGTTCGTTTATTAATGCTGTAAACTGGGGTGAGACCATCCTGGGAACTTCTCCAGTTGCAATATTCGATGGCATCATACCAGGAGACGTCGATGGCAGGTCGTTTCCCTCTTCCGTAGCCTACGTCGTCCGGTTTTGTCTTGCCAGTAGCTTGGCAAAACCTGTCGTATTCTTCAAAAGTTACTTCGTGGCGGGCCATATAGTAATCACTGAGGGTGACCGAGTGTGGCGTTTCATCACTTTGGCCGTCCTTACTTCCCATCTGAAAGGTCCCCCCTTGGACAAAGACCATATGATCCAAATCCGTTTTGGGTTTAGCTGGCGATATACTTGGAGCATTGGAGTTGATTTTACTTCTGGCTTCAGCAACATAACGCCCCTTCGGGAATAGGTTCAGGTAGTTTTGATAACTAGCCTTGGTGTCCTTCAATTGAGCAAATTCCCATTCCTGCTCATCTTGTAGTTGGAGCAACTGCCGACTCACTTCTCCTATGAAATTTCCATTGGGAAAGTCCTGCAAATATTGCTGGCACTTTTCAATAGAAGGATTTTGTGTAATCAAGCGGTAGGCCTGCATATCTCGTTGCCGTTGATTGTACTGTTTGGCGTCGATTTTGGGTATTTCGTACTTGGGGAAGAATAGGAAGCTAGAGCGAGGGTCGTCTCCTTCGAAGTCGCCCCCCCTGGGAGCTGGTTGGGCTTTTTTGATCGAACTAGCAAATAGCTCTTTTGCGGACAGGAAGCGACCTTGAAAATCTGATAAGCCTTCAAGGAACTTACGGGCGAAGTTGGAGCGGCCAGGTACGATATCTTCCTTGGCATCAGAGGTCATGAAGAGGCGAGAGCTATACTTTTGATGGTTGGCTAGTAGTTTTTCTTCTTCGCTAAGTTCACCTTTGCGTTGAAAACGGTTGTCGCCACTCATGCTTCGCCAGTTGGGATCAAAAGTCACGCTGAAGCAAGCGTCGACGGCTACCAAGATGTGTTGGCAATTGATTTCACTGATGAAGGGGCGCCAATTGTTATAGGCCATTGCTGTACTGATTACCTTATCGGAATCAGCATCCGCAGGTAGGAAATAGCCATTGTTGTATTTCCGAACGCCATGGCCAGAGAAGAAAACCAGGAGATGCCCCCTTTTATCCTTGCGCCCTTGTTCGTAGTCTCTTTGATAAGCACGGAGTTTGGCTTCGATCTGTACCTTGCTAGGATTACGGACAATCTCCGTTTTGAAATTATAGCGTGTCCGTAGTACCTCAGCGATTGCCTCTGCGTTTTTGATCGTATTCGGGAGATTGGTTAGGCCATCATCCTGGTATTGATGGACGGCAAAGAAGAGGGCATGGTTCATTCCTTTACGCTCATTTTGGCTCAAAGCCGAAGGGCCAAATAGCAGAAAAATCAATAAAAGAAGCGATCTCATGGATTTTAGGGTACGGTTTGTATTCAAAGATAGGGAAAGTGAAAGTGTATGTAAATAAGAAATAGGTATGTATTTGAGCTGTTCCTTATATATACACAGCATATATAGTCCTATACTTCAGAAAAAGCGGTGCTATTTTCCTATATATCCTTATGCTTTTACTACCTATATATAGGGATGTGCATAGCACATATATAGGAGAGTGCATAATGCAGGTATAGGAAGAGGGGATGCCGAACGACTTGGCATCCCCTCTTCAGGATTTCGTAAAAAGGTAAAAAAACTAAGATCTAACGGGCTGCCCTGCTAAGACGAAACCCGAAAATGAAGAAGCGATTATCAGGGGTGCCGTAGAGACGATTAGCGCAACGCAGGTAGGCTGGTTCGTCGAACCATGAGCCGCCCCGAAGAACCCGGTCCGAGCCTGTATTGGGGCCCTGAGGGTTGCTTTTAGGGCTCTTTGAATAGTAGCCACTATCGTACCAATCCCAGCACCATTCCCAAACATTACCGCTCATGTCAAAGAGGCCTAGATCATTGGCCTTGAAAGTGCCGACTGGTGAGGTGTTTTTATAACCATCTTTCTCTCCTAACCCGTTCGCAAAGGAGACCAACTGACTCTCCGATGAGGTACCCGCCCATTTTTGATCTTTCCCGCTGCTGCGTGCAGCATATTCCCATTCGGCTTCGGTGGGTAGGCGATAGCCATTGGCCTGCCAGTTGATGGTCACCGTCCATTTTAGTTTATCAAAGTTACTTTTATTGTTGGGGTCCTGCGTCCGCTTATTGATGCTGTAAACTGGGGTGAGACCATCCTGGGAACTTCTCCAGTTGCAATATTCGATGGCATCATACCAGGAGACGTAAATGGCGGGGCGCTTTCCCCGGCCCCAGCCTCTGTCATCAGGTTTTTCTTTACCCGTAGCTTGGCAAAATTGATCGTATTCTTCAGAAGTTACTTCGTGGCGAGCCATATAGTAATCACTGAGGGTGACGGAATGCGGCGTTTCATTACTTTCTCCATCTTTACTCCCCATTTGAAAGGTACCCCCTTGGACGAAGACCATGTGGTCGAGCTCAGCGGACTTTTTAGGTGTGACAGGAGGCGTTCTGGTAGTGGAAGTAGTTACATTGATCTTTTGTTTTGCTTGAGGAGCATATTGTCCATTGGGATGGAGACGAAGATAGTTTTGGTAGCTCGCTTTGGTGTTTTTGAGGGTAGCCAATTCCCAGTCCTGTTCCTCTCGTAGTTGTAGTAGCAGGTTATACACCTCCGTACGAAATTCTCCTTTGGGGAAATTACTCAAGTATTGTTGGCAAGCACTAATACTAGGCTGCGCTTGTAGGGCTTTATAAGCCTCTATATCCTGCTGCCGTTGCGCGTATCGATTGTCATCAAGTCTGATCTTGATGTGAGGAAAGAATAAAAAGGCAGAGCGCGGATCATCCCCTTCAAAAGCCCCTCCTTTGGGGGAAGGCTGCGCTTTATCAATGTAGTCAGCAAAGAGCTTACTGGAGGTGGCAAAAGGCAGGGTATATTGCAAGCCAGACAATCCTTCCAGGAATTTTCTAGCAAAATTGGATCGGCCGGGCACGACGTCCTCGCGGGCATCAGAAGTGAGGAAGATCCGAGATTGATAGCGCTTGTGATTCTCCAAGATACGTTCCGCTTCACTCAGCTCTCCGACGCGGCGAAAGCCTCGCTCTCCGCTCATACTGTTCCACTTCGGGTCGAAGGTAACGCTGTAGCAGGCATCAATGGCCACCATGAGATGATCACAATTGATCTGACTCATAAAGGGGCGCCAGGTATTGTAGGAAAGTCCGGTACGGAGTATTCGATCCGGATCGGCATCGGCCGGTAAGAAGTAGCCATTATCAAATTCCTTCACGCCATGCCCGGAAAAGAAGATCAGTAGCTGTCCCTCTTTGGATAAGCGGCCATTGCTATACTGTTTTCGATAAGAGGTAAGCTTGGCTTCGATATCATCCAGGCTTGGGTTTTCTACAATTTCAGTTGTAAAACCATATTTGCTTTTCAGGACCTGAGCGATCTCTCGGGCATTCCTGATCGTCTGTGGTAAATGCTGTAGCCGATCGTCCTGGTATTGAGAGACGGCGAAGAAGAGGGCGCGGTCCATTCCTTTGCGCTCTTTCTGGCTCATTAATCCAGTGCTGAGTAGCAGAAAAATTAAGAAAAGAAGTGGTCTCATGGATTTTAGGGTACGATTTATGTTCAAAGATAGGGAAAGTGAAGTTGTATGTGAATAAGAATGACTTATGTATTTGAGCCCCTCTCCTATATATACACAGCATATATAGCCCTATACTTCAGAAAAAGCGGTGTTGTTTTCCTATATATCCTTATGCTTTTACTACCTATATATAGGGATGTGCATAGCACATATATAGGAGTGGCTATAGGACACCTACAAGAAGAGGGAATGCCAAATGATCCGACATTCCCTCTCCCTATTTCGTAAAAAGGTAAAAAGAATAGAAGCTAAGGGGCTGCCCTGCTAAGACGAAACCCGAAATCGTTGAAGCGATTATCAGGGTAGCTGTAGAGACGATTAGCGCAACGCAGGTAGGCTGGTCCGTTGAGCCAAGAGCCGCCCCGAAGAACCCGGTAAGAGCCCTTATTGGGACCTTTAGGGTTGCTATTTGAGTTCCGGGAGTAGCTACCGTACCAATCCCAGCACCATTCCCGTACATTGCCACTCATATCAAAAAGCCCTAAATCGTTGGCTTTAAAAGTACCAACTGGTGAAGTGTATTCATATCCATCTGTCTCACCTGTACCATTCGCAAATGAAGTTAGCTGACTCTCGGAAGACGTACCCGCCCACTTATGATCTTTGCCACGGCTACGGGCAGCATATTCCCACTCTGCCTCAGTAGGTAGCCGATAGCCGTTGGCCTGCCAGTTGATGGTCACCGTCCATTTTAGTTTATCAATTCTACTTTTATTGTTAGGGTCCTTCGTTAGCTTATTGATGCTGTAAACTGGGGTGAGACCATCCTGGGAACTTCTCCAGTTGCAATATTCGATGGCATCATACCAAGAGACGCTTATTGCAGGTCGTTTTCCTCTTCCCCAGCCTTCGTCGTCTGGTTTTTTCTTGCCAGTAGCTTGGCAAAACCTGTCGTATTCTTCAAAAGTTACTTCGTGGCGGGCGATATAGTAATCACTGAGGGTGACGGAGTGCGGTTTTTCGTTATCATATCCATCCTTACTCCCCATCTGAAAGGTTCCCCCTTGAACAAAGACCATGTGGTCAAGCTCAGGCTTGGGGGGCGGTGGAGTTACATCCTTAGCCACAAAAACAAATCCCCCTTGCTCATGCGCAGCCAGTTCCCCTTGGTGTGGGGTAGGACTCACGCGTTCCAACTGACTCAGCAAATCCATGAATGTGCATAGGCCATCGCCATAACTATAGGTAGCCCGTAGTTTGGTGAGGATGGCCTTTGCGAAGGGGGAATGGTTTTTCCCGTCTGGTGTCCGCTGTTTGCCGCCAGAGGTGATGAGGAGGCGGGAGGTATTGCGCAGTTGTTGGTAGATGAGTCTGTTGCGTTCCGTGTTTTTGTTTTGTTTGGGGCGTCGGAACTCTGGGCCACGGAAGGCGATGGCCTGATCGATGGTGCCGGAATAACAGGCATCGACCGCTAAAAGGATATGGGGGCAGGGAATCTGGGTGACGATATTGCCCAAATCTGGCAGTGCGATATAGCTGCTGTAATCGGTATTGCGGCTATTGGGTATGAAATATCCGTTTTTCGTAAACTCCCAGAAAGTACCATGCCCAGAAAAGAAAACAAACAACTGATCTTGCTTTCCAAAGGAGCGACTTTGCCACTGCTCTAGGATCTTGTACATCTGCTGCTTGTTGTAATTTTTATACACCCTTGTAGAAAAGCCATACATTTCTTCCAATTCTTTGGCGATAGCCTGGGCATCCGTTACGGGGTTCTTCAAGTTGCCAAAATCAGGATTGCTGCGATAGTCATCATTGGCGAAAAAGAGGGCGTAGTCCTTGCCTGTACGAGGCTGGGCTGCTAAAGTCCCGATCAGAAGCGGGAAAAATAGGATCAATAGGAGAAACCGTAGGCGCATCAGATTCTTTTTAGCACGTCCTAAAATGCATTTACTTCACTTTTACTATTCAAATATAGGGATGTAAAGCATGAGAAAAAAGCATTGGATCGACACAAGTATCCGTCTGGTTAAATCATGGTAGCAGCCCTAAGCTGAACAGTTTATTGAGATTGCTGTATGCTAGTGGCGTGACAATGGAGTTGAAAGCGGAGGGCCTTTCTGATATGTTGGTGATAGGAAAACTTGAAAAACGGGAGGAATAACCTGTCCCACTATGGTAACATTCTAGGACAGATCAGGAGCAAACACCCTGCAAATCCCGCCCAATTGATTTGACTTTTCACTTAGATTGTCCTACTTTCCATACAAAACAGGACAAGGCTTTATGGAAGGATTACTAGACGTTCGATCTGGTCAACGGAAGTATTTGAATCGGGAAGAAAGGACCGCTTTCTTCGAGGCTGCCAAGACCACTACTAAAGATAAGAAGTATTTTGCCTTGGTGTTGTATTATACCGGGGCAAGACTGAACGAAGCACTGGCACTCAAGATTGAAAATCTGGACCTGGAAAATAGATCTATTATCATCCAGTCCTTAAAGAAAAGAGGCCGAGTTCACTATAGATCTATTCCCGTTCCTGAATCCTTTCTGGAGGAATTGGTCGGTGCGTATGATATCCGCAGGCTGAAGATGAACCAGAAAAACAATAAACTTACCCTTTTCAATTTCACCGATCGGACTGCCAAGCGATACATTAAGGCCCTTATGGAAAAGGCTGGGATAAGTGGGCCACAAGCATCTGCAAAGGGTTTAAGACATGCTTATGGGGTGGCGGCAGTCGAGGCCGAAATTCCCATTACCGAAATTCAAGACCTATTGGGACATACCTATATTGAAACTACCAAGATCTACACGCAGGTAAAGGGTATCGATCGACATCAATTGATTAGTAAAATGTGGTCATGAAAATGGTGTTTCTGCTAGCACCTAGCAGTAAGTGTAGCTTATCAAAAGTAATATCATTATCTTTGTAATATTAAGATAATAGCTCCTATCTCCCAATTCCATAATTTTTAAGTTCAATATGGACACTATTCAATCTTTGCTCGCGCAAATTGAAAATTTGATTGCTAAGAATAAACTAGAGGCAGCTATAGCTCTTTTGCATCAATTGTTGCAGGATAGCCCTAGTCTAGATGAGGCCATTTTACAATCTTCTCGGTTGACGGAGGTGAAGAAACAGATTCGGTTAGGCCTAATTGATTATGAACAAGCCAACTTGACTAAGAATCAAATTCGTGCTGGATTGTTGGAATTGCTTACGGAGGTCGGGGATAAGCGGGCAATACCAGCCGTTAAATCAGAATTGGAACGATTTGCGGTCCGCATCGCAGGTAAGAATATAGTTAAGGGTAATATTTCGGCAGGAGGGGATGTTCGCATTGGCGATCAGGTTCAACACCTGACGGAGAGTAGAACCAGCCGTAATGTAAGATTGTTCTTATTCGTCTTTGTACCTTTTTTGACGATTGCTGCTGCCCTATTGTATTATCGCTATCAGGTCATGCAACGCCCGCTTTGGCTGACCGTTTCCCTTGATAACCATACCCCCAATAGCGAACTTGACAAGGGTTTCAAAGGAGGTACCGTAATCCTACAGTACGATGGACAAGCCGATACACAATTCGTACTCCAAGAAGCCACCTTCAAGGGAATTCCTGCTAACTACCGGGAAGATCCAATCAGGCTGAAATTCACTACGCAAGGCTTTCAAACCATTGATACGATGATGGCCTGGAAAGAAGAGGCCATCCGCCTACCGATTCGCCGTGATGATACCTTTGCTCGTATCAATGGAATAGTTACCGATGAAGCTGGCAATCCCATTACTGATGCTACTGTAGTGACACAAGGTATTATTTGGCAGACGAATGAGCTAGGGCGATTTAAGCTAGAAATACCATTCGACAAACAACGAAAACAACAAAGGCTTCGTGTAACGAAAGAAGGCTTTAAACCCTGGGAGCGAACCGAACCCGTCTTCAGAAACCAAGAAACCCGGATCCAATTAGAAAAAAACAAAACCCAATGAAAACCTACCTCCTTACATTTGGATTACTTGGACTTACCCTTTCTACTTCAGCTCAAATTATCCAGAAAGGCATGGTCCGGGAACTGAACTCCAATAAAAAGGCTATCCCCGGTGCGCAAATCCTCTTTACGGACGCTGCTGCTGAAGTATCGGATGATGCAGGCAACTTTGAACTTAGTTTTCAAAACAAAGAAGCGGGAGACCTCATCTTTAAAGAAAGAATTCACAAAGCAGGTTACGAACTGGTCAATGAGAAGGATTTTGAGATCGTTAAGATTAGTAATACCGATCAATTGGGGATAGATATCATCCTGGCGGTAGCAGGTACCGTAGACGCTGCCAAAAAAGTCTATTATGATGTATCCGATGAAGCTTTGCTGGCGAGTTTTCAGGGAGAAAAAAACGCACTGAAAGCTGCTCTGCAACAAGCTAAAATTGGGCAGCAGGATTACCTGAATCGACTGAAGGTGTTGCAGGAGGCATATGATCGCCAAAAAGAAAGTCTCGATGTACTAGCCGAAAAATTTGCCCGCGTCAATTTTGATGATGTGGATGATTTGTATCAGGAAGCCTTGAAACTATTCCAGACTGGTGACATTGAAGCTTGCAAAAAGAAGCTGGAGAGCGCCAAGCTGCTGGAACGCACTGATCAACGATTGCAGGAACGAGAACGTATTAAAAGGGGGCAAGAAGACTTGGCCAAGCAAGAAGGTATAAATGAAAAAGGCATTCAGGAAGATATTAAAAAGCTACAACTGCTCGTCCAAACCTATCTTTTGAACTTTGAACTCAGAAAAGCCGAAACAGTCTATGATCAATTAATAAAATTGGACAGTACCGATCTGGAAATCTTAAGGGAAACAGCAGATTTCTACCAGGAACAACACCTTTATGATAAGGCACTTGCGCTTTATCCCAAGGTAACGACTCACCCCGAAGCTGAATCCTGGCAGAAAGCCAATGCATATGCTCATTTAGGTGAATTGTACACCCATACCGGAGGCTTACCCAATGCTCTGAAATACTTTAAACAATATAGCATCGCATATGACACTTTAATAGAGGCCAGTCCTACTTCCAATTTTTACAAGAACAATTTGGCCATCTCCTATGAAAAACTGGGCTCTACCTACACCTCGCTGGGCCAATTGGACTCCGCTTTGGTCTATTTTGATCAGTATCGGTACCTAGAGCAAGAACTGTATGCGGCCTATCCGCAAAATGTAAACTTTAAAAACGGATTGGCCATCTCCTATGAAAAACTGGGCTCTACCTACACCTCGCTGGGCCAATTGGACTCCGCTTTGGTCTATTTTGATCAGTATCGGTACCTAGAGCAAGAACTGTATGCGGCCTATCCGCAAAATGTAAACTTTAAAAACGGATTGGCCATCTCCTATTCAAAACTGGGAGAAACCTACACCTCGCTGGGCCAATTGGACTCCGCTTTGGTCTATTATGACAAAGATTTGGTATTGACTGAAGAACTGTATGCGGCCTATCCGCAAAATGTAAACTTTAAAAACGGATTGGCCATCTCCTATGAAAAACTGGGCTCTACCTACACCTCGCTGGGCCAATTGGACTCCGCTTTGGTCTATTTTGATCAGTATCGGTACCTAGAGCAAGAACTGTATGCGGCCTATCCGCAAAATGTAAACTTTAAAAACGGATTGGCCATCTCCTATGAAAAACTGGGCTCTACCTACACCTCGCTGGGCCAATTGGACTCCGCTTTGGTCTATTTTGATCAGTATCGGTACCTAGAGCAAGAACTGTATGCGGCCTATCCGCAAAATGTAAACTTTAAAAACGGATTGGCCATCTCCTATTCAAAACTGGGAGAAACCTACACCTCGCTGGGCCAATTGGACTCCGCTTTGGTCTATTTTGAGGATGAGATTGTTTTATTTGAAGAACTGTATGCGGCCTATCCGCAAAATGTAAACTTTAAAAACGGATTGGCCATCTCCTATTCAAAACTGGGAGAAACCTACACCTCGCTGGGCCAATTGGACTCCGCTTTGGTCTATTATGACAAAGATTTGGTATTGACTGAAGAACTGTATGCGGCCTATCCTCAAAATGTAAACTTTAAAAACGGATTGGCCATCTCCTATTCAAAACTGGGCTCTACCTACACCTCGCTGGGCCAATTGGACTCCGCTTTGGTCTATTATGACAAAGATTTGGTATTGACTGAAGAACTGTATGCGGCCTATCCGCAAAATGTAGAATTCAAGAATAACTTGGCCATCTCCTATTCAAAACTGGGCTCTACCTACACCTCGCTGGGCCAATTGGACTCCGCTTTGGTCTATTATGACAAAGATTTGGTATTGACTGAAGAACTGTATGCGGCCTATCCGCAAAATGTAGAATTCAAGAATAACTTGGCCATCTCCTATTCAAAACTGGGCTCTACCTACACCTCGCTGGGCCAATTGGACTCCGCTTTGGTCTATTTTGAGGAACGTTCTCGATTAGGCAAAGAACTGTATGCGGCCAATCCGCAAAATGTAAACTTTAAAAACGGATTGGCCATCTCCTATTCAAAACTGGGAGAAACCTACACCTCGCTGGGCCAATTGGACTCCGCTTTGGTCTATTTTGATCAGTATCGGTACCTAGAGCAAGAACTGTATGCGGCCTATCCGCAAAATGTAGAATTCAAGAATAACTTGGCCATCTCCTATTCAAAACTGGGAGAAACCTACACCTCGCTGGGCCAATTGGACTCCGCTTTGGTCTATTTTGAGGAACGTTCTCGATTAGGCAAAGAACTGTATGCGGCCAATCCGCAAAATGTAAACTTTAAAAACGGATTGGCCATCTCCTATTCAAAACTGGGCTCTACCTACACCTCGCTGGGCCAATTGGACTCCGCTTTGGTCTATTATGACAAAGATTTGGTATTGACTGAAGAACTGTATGCGGCCTATCCGCAAAATGTAGAATTCAAGAATAACTTGGCCATCTCCTATGTCAAATTGGCTAGCATATATTTGAATACTGATGTAGCAAAAGGGAAGACCTATTTAGCACGAGCCGAAAAACTATTTTCAGAACTAGTCGACGATTCGCCACAAAATGCTCAATATCAACAATATTTAAATATCATTAGGCAAGTCTTGACAGAGCTCTCTAATGCTGCAAAAGAAACCCAGACCGAGGACAGTCTAGTTCTCTCGCTCATAAACCGTATGGAAGGGCTTGAAAAACAAATTGAAGAAGCTACAGATCCGGCCCTTAAAGTATCTCTTCAAGAAAGCCTAATTGATACGCTTGAAACAATCTGGAAAAGCTATCCTAGTAATGATAAAATAGTACAAAAGCGCTCGGCCGCCTATGGTAGCTTGGCCTGGTTCCACCTTTTTAATCGTCAATTTGGAGCAGCTGAGCAAGCTGCGACTAAAGGATTGGAAACGGACCCTACACAAGAGTGGATTTACACTAATTTGGCACTTGGACTTCTACTACAGAATAAATGGGAGGAGGCCAAAAGGATCTATACCTATTTTAAAGGAAAAACCTATGACGACGATACTACTTGGAATCAGGTTTTTCTCGCAGATTTAGATGCCTTGGAAAAGGCGGGCATTACACATAAGGACATGGAAAAAATCAAGGTGCTTTTAAAAGAATAATAGTGCAAACCTAGGTGGAGAGTTGAATATATGAGTAATGCCCAAAGAATAGATTAAACCATCTGATTACTAGGACATAGCGACAAGAGCGACTTTACACTCTAAATATCGCTCGAATTATTTATTTTAGGTTTTTTTGAGCTATTTATTTGTTTTTCAAACCTATTTTGATCATTATTGCAATAATTAACCTACTAATTGCAATCCAAACGCATGTCCAAACAAATCAAAACGGCACTGGATCCCGTAGAAATCGAACAATTGATCAGTGTCTACCACTCCGAACTCCGGCAGCTTAACTACCGGGCACTGTCCGTGCGGAAAAACATTGAACAGCTAGAGACCGCCCTATCCAAACAAAGTACAACGCAGCGACAAAGTGTCGTCGCCGTGCCAGCGGTAGTGGCCACTAATCCTGTAGCACCAGCCGCCGCCGCTCCTAACTTAGCTCCACCAGCATCCGTCAAGCCTTCCTCTACCCCTGCTGGCCCAAGGGCACCTAAAAAGGTTAATATGCCTGATCCCGTACAAGTACGGCGAGTAAGGAAACCGAGTCCCTGGGATGAATTCATCATTACCACTCTTCAGACGAAGGATAAGGTATTAATCATGAGCGAATTCCTTGATATCGTCAAAGCGGACTTTGAAGGCGCGCAGGGCTGGACGGAAGCGAAGATCAAATCCAAATTAAATGCCGTCTTCCATAAATTGGCGAATAAAAAGGGCTTTATCGTTAAGATTAGTTTTGAAGGGCGGGGCTTCGCTTATGCCTTGCCAAAGTGGCTAAATCCAGCCGGGGAGCTGAAAAAGAAATATCGGAGGTAGTGAAATGGAAAGCCCCAAACTTGTGCGAAACAAATCCAGGGCTTGACTTTTTTCATAGAGATTTGGAAGCTACTGACATCATATACTATAAGCTACGACCCTTATTCGTGATTGTTGCGGTGAAAAGGATGAAATAAACGATTTCCAAAGATAGCAGTGATTCTAACCATACATTTTCTCTCTTTTAGTGCTACTTAGTAAAGTCACTTTTTATAGCTCTAAAGCTGTAGGGCCTCGCGATCGCCGCAAGGCCCTCTTTTCATTAATCTTCCTCAGCCAGATGACCCAGTAGCTGTAAGTCGCCACTAATGGGGTCCGTTCTTTCTGGCGGAATCGATTGCAGTAATTTCCTTTCCAATTCAGAAATTCTATCCAGTAGGGTGGTACGCTTTTCCAGGCTCATGTTATCCCCGATGGGTGAGGTACAAAAGCCGGTCTTCAAACAAGAAATCGCATACAGGTATTCGGGTACAGGGAAGCTGAGCTTATCCATGGAGCTTGGGGTTTTGGTGAACAAAATGGGCAAAAAAGCTTTGGTCGATCGACTGTTGGTGCTGAGCACGGAGCGTCGCGTCCGGAATGCCTCGGGCGAATAGGGAGGCTTGGTAATAGCTGAGTTGCCATTGTTCTTCGCAGTAGAAGCGATGTAGGCCCCATTGGGAGAAGAAATGTGCTGCCCAGTCCAGTGGATAGGATAAGGCGCTGCATAGTGCCGCAGCGGGGGTGACGGGAAGGCTCGTAGTGAGGGTTTGGACCTCAAAGAGCGGGATGGTTTCTTTTTTCATGAGGTTGCAGTTTCATGAAGTTAGACAATGAGGGCTTCAACCAAGGCTGCAACCTTACCAGAAAGTCCCGTCACCAGGAAAGTCTATGTAAGCCCTTGGCATCCACCCAATTCTTTATACAAAATCCAGACTTGTAAATCGAAAGAAGGCTTTGGGACTTCTTTCTGGTATAGGTTGCAACACGAATTTAGCTCAATAAATTCGAGAAAAGCAAATATTTAGCTAACAATATGAAAACATTGCTTTTGTAGCAAGGGAAAAGTCTAGGAGAAAGGGTGGTTCATTTCCCGAATAATTCTCATATTAGTAGCACCTTATTTCAAAGCATAACCCTTAGTGCATGTTTGACGATCACCCTTTGGGTGGAAAAATGACACTTTTCTCCTCCAAAAACAATCATCAAACATACACCTAAACCCCATCCCCAATGACTACAGGAATGGATAAAGCGCGCCAACTCATCCGAGAAAACCTAGAAAAGCAGGAAAAATTCCTGGATTTAGGGAATTTGGGGCTGACGGAATTGCCGGAGGAGTTGTGGGCGTTGGAGCATTTGGAGGGGTTGAATTTGGGTGATGGGTATGGAAAGGATGGACAGTATCAATCTTCGATCAATCTGGGAGCATTTAATCAAATAGCAGAAATCTCTTCAAGTATTAAACGACTACAAAATTTACACACCCTAGGGCTCAGCATTAATCGAATCCATAACATTTCCTTTCTCAGTAATTTGCCCCAATTGCGCAACTTGGACCTCAGTTCCAATCGAATCCATGACTTCTCCTTTCTTAGCAATTTGCCCCAATTGCGCAGCCTGGACCTCAGTTCTAATCGAATCCATGACTTTTCCTTTCTCAGCAGTTTGCCCCAATTGAGCAGCTTGGACCTCAGTTCCAATCGGATCCATGATTTCTCCTTTCTCAGCAATTTGCCCCAATTGAGCCACTTAGACCTCCGTTCCAATCGGGTCCGTAATATCCCCCTTCTCGGTAACCTACCTCATTTGAGCCGCTTGGATCTTAGCTTCAATCAGATTCAGGACATCTCCTTTCTCGATAACTTATCTCAATTAAGCCGTTTGGATCTTAGCTTCAACCAAATTCAGGACATCTCCCTTCTCAGCAGCCTGCCCCAATTGAGTAGCTTGGGCCTTGGTTCCAATCAGATCCATGACATTTCATTTCTCAGCAGTCTGTCCCAATTGAGTAGCTTGGACCTCAGCCAGAATCAAATTCAGGATTACTCTTATTTGAGTAGCCTGACTCAATTGAGTAGTTTGGAACTTACCTCCAATAAATTCTCGGATATCTCCTTTCTGTGTAGCCTGTCCAAACTGAGTACCTTGGACCTTAGTGACAATGAAATTCAGGATATCTTCGTTCTGAGTAATCTAAATAAATTGAGTAAATTAGATCTCAACTCCAATCGGGTCCATGACATCTCCGTTTTGAGTAGCTTGACTCAATTGAGCTCCTTGAATCTCAGCCACAATCGGGTCCATGACATCTCCGTTTTGAGTAGCTTGACTCAATTGAACTCATTGGATCTCAGCTACAATCAAATCCAGGATTACTCTTATCTGAGTAGTCTGACGCAATTGAGCGATCTATATCTCAGCTACAATAAGATCCAGGATACCTCATTTCTTAGCAGTTTGACACAATTGAGCGGCCTATACCTAAGTGACAATCCAATCCAGGATATCTCATTTCTGAGTAGCCTTACACAAGTAAAACACTTGTCTCTCTTCTCCACTAAGATCCAGGACACTTCCTCCCTGAATAGCCTTAGTAAGTTAAGTAGCTTAGACCTAAGTGACAATCAGATCAAGATATTTCCATCCTTCTTGTTAATTAATGAAGGTCTGACCGACATAAAATTATTTAATAATCCAATTATTAATTTTCCCCAGGAGTTGCTTGGGGATTCCGTCCATGATAACTGCCTCCCCGATGCCCGCGCTTGGTTCGCAGATCTGGAAAAAGGAGCCATTGAAAACTTTGAACTCAAACTGATCCTGATCGGTAATGGGCGGGTGGGCAAAAGCTCCATAGTGGATGGTTTGTTAGGAGAAGAATTTGATCCCCAAAAACGTTCGACTCATGCGATTCAGGTAGAAGCATGGCGGCCAAAGGGTAAAAGGAACCCTCTGAAAGTCAATATCTGGGACTTTGGGGGACAAGATATCTATCATGGTACCCATCGATTGTTTTTGCAATCGCGGGCCTTGTATCTGGTGGTTTGGGATGCTGACAATGAGAATAATGAAAAGGTAGAACTAAACTCGGAAAACGGAACAGAGATATTTCAGAATCATCGCTTGCGCTATTGGCTGGATTATGTGCAAGCCCTAAGTAAAGGTAGCCCCGTTATTGTGGTGCAAAATAAAACCGATCTGCATGGGGAGGTTTCAGTTACGGATCGAATGGGTGGTGATCATCATTACAATATCCAATTCACTCGTGCGGTCAGTGCCAAGCAAGGAGGGCCCTCGTTCTCCTATCTAAAAGATACGATTCTGAAGGTGTTAATGGATATGCGAGAGTATGGGCAGCAAATGCCCCAAAGCTGGTATCAAGTACGGGAAGAACTGAGTCGCCTACGAGAGCAGCAAGAATCTTTATCTCATGAGGAATATCTCCATATCTGCGAGGAGTTCGGTATCACTAAAACGGCCCCTTCCTTGCTGAATTTCCTGCATCATACTGGAGTAGTTTACTATCAAGAAGGGCTCTTTGATGACCAGATTATCCTGGATCAAGGCTGGGCGATCCAAGCCATTTACTCTTTGCTGAATTGGCAAGAAGATCGTTTTCGACTTGTTAAGAAAGGTAGCGGCTGGTTTGACAATAGTATACTGGAAGAAGTATGGAAGGACGAGTATACGCCTGATGAACGGCAAGTGATTCTTTCCTATATGGTGAGCTGTGAGTTGTGCTTCACAATCAATGACAATGAGGATCATCCCCAGTTTGTCATCCCCCAATTGTTGGTGGAAGAGCCTGATCCTGCCATAGAAGATACCTGGGAAGATCGCTATGACAAATCGCTTCGGCTGGTGTACCGAATTCCCTTCCTTCACGATGCCCTCATTCATCGCTTCATTACGAAGGTAGGTCGTTTGGCGGAGCCACGGGGCTTATGGCGAAAGGGGATCAGTATGAAATACCAGCGTACCTATGCCCGCATTGAGGCAGTAGATGCGCGCGAACTCAGCATCTGGGTGCATGGTCCGCAGCAGGATGATCTCCTAGTGCGCATTCGCAACACCTTTCAGGCGTTATTCCGGGATTATGAGCAAGTGGAAAGGCTGATTGGTGCAGCAGGAAGCCCGCTCGTCCACTTAGAGGAGGCGGAAAAGTATCGCAGTAGGCCAGACGTCGCCGCTGTGGATGGTAGTTTTGTGAAAACGGACATCTTACGCCCCTTCTTTAAACAGGATGATGAAGCCAAGATCGATGAACTAGTGCCTGATGCGCCTAAGCAAAGAGCGGCGCGGCTCTATCTATCCTGGTCTGGAGCGGAGCGGGATCAGGGCTTTCGGGACGATCTCAGCAAACACCTTAGCTTGCTACAGTACCAGGGCAAAGTAGAAGTATGGGATTCGAAGCTGATTCCACCCGGTAGTGACCGCCCCGCAGCTATGGCCAAGGCCCAAGCAGATGCGGACCTGTCCGTCATCCTCTTGAGTCCAGACTATATCAGTTCTCCAAACGGAATCGAAGAAATGCAATCCATCATGGATCAATCGGAGCAAGAGTCCAGCCCGCTCATCCCCATCCAATGTCGCTCCTGTTCCATCCAACTGATGCCGATCGGAGCACGCCAAGTCCTCCCACGCGATCAAAAGCCCATGACCCAACAAGCCGATCCCGATGCCGCCTGGACGGATATCGTACGAGAGATCAATGAGGTAATTAAAAAGCTAGGCTGGTAACCCCTAAAATGAAAACCATGCTCTATCCTTATTTTAATTATATTAGCTCAAAACCTACCCCATGAAGCGCTTTTTCCAATACTTTGGATTTGTGGCCTTTATCAGTCTGTTGGTCTACGGGGCTGCTTTCCTGTATGAGCAATTCCCCAAAATTGTCTCTTCTACCTTGAATATAGTGGGAGGGATAACGCTGGTGGCTTTGGCTATTCGCTTGGTCCTAGGGAAGAATTGGGTGATCAAAATGGGGCGAGAGTTCTTTATCGGTAATGACTTGATCCAAGCACTGGAGAACTTCCTTAAGGATATGCCGAATCCTAAAAGTGAAACTACGGCCAATTTGGTGGGGCATATTATTTATCGATTTACACGCTTGGGGTTGATAGGCTTGGTGATTGCGATTATTCCAGCTTGGTTGTTGTATCAGCAGAATCAGTTGTTTGGGTATCAGAATGCATTGGTCAATACCCAGAATTATCGAATGGACCTTCAAAACAACCTGATGGAGGCGGAGCGGCGGAGTTCATTGATTTTTTTGATGAGTAATATTTTGGATAAGGTAGATGAAGAGATTCGGGAGCAAAAGAAGAGCCTTCCAAAGGATAAATTTGGTAACGTACCAGATAGTATTAAGTTTCGATTGAGTAAGCCACTAATTAGTAGAGTTGTGGCTTTGAGTCGGGCTTTTCGGCCTTATAAGCTTTTAGAAGGAGATACGCTTTCTGCCAACTTCATAAGTCCTGAGCGTGGGCAACTTTTTGTTGCCCTGATGGAGAATAATTTGGATTCGTTGACTCAAAACACTATTGTAGGAAGTGGTGATTTTTCAAATGCTATAGTAGGTGAGGTGGTCCTTATCGAAGCCAAGCTTATCGAAGCCAGGCTTAGCGAAGCCAAGCTTATCGAAGCCAAGCTTATCAAAGCTGACCTTAGCGGAGCCAACCTTAACGGGGCCAACCTTATCAAAGCTGACCTTACTGGAACCGACTTTAGCGGAGCTGACCTTATCGAAGCTGACCTTATCGAAGCTGACCTTATCGAAGCCTACCTAGTCGGAGCTGACCTTAGCCGAGCCAACCTTAGCCGAGCCTACCTTAGCCGAGCCTACCTTAGCGGAGCCAACCTTAGCCGAGCCTACCTAGTCGGAGCTGACCTAGTCGGAGCTGACTTAATCGGAGCCAACCTTCAGGGTGTTAAAGTATCTACGGAGCAATTAAGAACTGTAAAATCCCTATACCAAGTCAGAAACTTACATCCAGACTCCATGATCATTCTTCAATCCATCCGTCCATGTTTATTTAAACCAGGCCTGGACCCCTGCAAGTAATCAGCTTACAATACCTTTAAAATAAGTCCTTTTGCATTAATATACTGATACCTTATATTCGTAGATCAATCAACTGTTTGCTAAAACATGGCCTCCCCAGAACAACCTCAAAAGTCCCATACCCCAAACGGTAACCAAAAACTACTCGTAGGCCTCATAGCTGGCTTGCTACTCGGCTTACTCATCGCCTTCTATATCCTAGATTATTTCCCTGTCATAAGTAGTGCCTTGATCAATGTATTGATCGCCCTGTTTCTGCTTTCCATGCTAGGGCTGGTAGCCTTCACCTGGTTTAAAGATCGGATACTGGCCAAGGTATTCGGCAAAGACTTTAAAGAAGAGAATACCAAGGAAGAATTACAAGAGCTATATCAAACGATCAGCCAGGAGTATGTCGGTAAGCTACTAGAGAAGTTTCCCAAAGCCACACAAGATAAAGCCCAATTGGCCACCCCTAGATTGTTGAAGCTGGCCGTCTGGGCTTTTACCCGGACTTGGGCGCTGCGACTGCTGGTAGCTATTTTCGTAGCGATTGGTGGGTTGCTAGGGGCTATCCTACTATACAATCAGAATCAACTATTAACGGCTCAAAACGATAAGATAGACATCCAAAATGAAAAAATAGAAATGCAAAATGACCGCTTGAATTTGCAGAACAATCTGATTGAAGCGGATAGGAGAAGTTCATTGGTTTTCCTAATGAGTAATATTTTGGATAAAGTGGATGAAGAGATTCAGGAGCAAAAGAAAGGCCTTCCTAAGGATAAATTTGGAAATGTACCTGATAGTATTAAGTTTCGATTGAGTAAGCCACTAATCAGTAGGATTGTGGCTCTAAGTCGGGCATTTCGGCCTTATAGACTTTTAGAGGGAGATACACTTTCTGAGAACGTGGTAAGTCTAGAGCGAGGGCAATTGTTTATTGCTTTGATGGAAAATGACTTGGATTCATTAACGCAAAATACAATCGTTGAAAATGGGGACTTTTCTAATGCTGTGGTTGGCAAGATAAATTTGAAGAATGCTAACCTTTGGAGAGCTAACCTCAGTGAAGCCAACTTCAGTGAAGCCAACCTTATCGGGATCAATTTGAAAGGAGCTGACCTTCACGGAGCTAACCTTGACGAAGCTAAACTTAGCGAAGCTAACCTTAATGAAGCTAACCTTATAGGAGTTAGCCTTATAGGAGCCGATCTTCGCTATTCTGACCTTCGCTACTCCGACCTTATTGGAGCTGACCTTCGTGGAGCTTATCTAAGCGAAGCTGACCTTCGTGGAGCTAAACTAATTGAAACTAACTTTCGCGGAGCTGACCTTCGTGGAGTTGATACTAAGGGAGCCAACTTTCGCGGAGCCAATCTTAGAGAAACAGATCTTAGTGAAACTGACCTAGAAGGAACCGATCTTCGTGATACGGACCTTAGCAAAGCCTACCTAATTGAAGCTAATCTCAGTGAAGCTTACCTTGAGGGGGCTAACCTCATTGGAACCGACCTTCGCAGAGCCGACTTTAGCGATGCTAACCTTAGCTATGCCAACTTTCAAGGGGCCAACCTTAGTAACACCTATCTTCGTGGAGCTGACCTCCTTGGAGCTGACCTTCGCAACGCTGACCTTCGCAACGCTGACCTTCGTAGAGCTAACTTGCAGCAGGCGAGAATATCCACTGAGGATTTCAAATCTGTAACATCTCTATATGGAATTAAAAACATGAATGCAGATTCCATGGCCATCCTCCAACTTATCCGTCCATGCTTATTTACCGTAAAGGGTTGCCGAAAAACTACGTTAAAGCAATAGAGGCCAGAAGAAAGAAAGTACGATCTGGCCTCTTTCGTCCACTACCTTCTATTTACTTACCCACTACCTCCCCCAAAAAGGCAAATTCCCCATAGTTTGCAATTCTTCCGGAGGAAGTTGCTGTAATAGGGAGATCTCCAGTTCATGGATGCAGTTCATCATGGTAGTGCGAGCGGCGGGGCGTATTTCGTCATTCGTCTGTGAGGCACAAAAGCCATTTGTTAGGCAGCTTAGCAGGTATATCCATTTGTGCTTTTCATAGATAGGGGGAAGGTGGGATTGGGTCTGGCGCTTCTAATTGCACTAAAGATTATTCGTGTCTTGTTGCTAAATCTAAATAAAGACTAAAATAATTGCTTTAAAAGCAACTTATTCGTTACTTTGGAGTAGGAATTATAAATACCTATGAAGTTGGATATGCGGAGAGGTCCAGAATTGGGAACGCTGTAATCTCCGCATTTCTTTATTGACAATTTGCAATCGAATCATAAGCCGAAAGAATGGAGCCCATAGGGTCGGGGCTCCTAATTTACTATGGAAGAAGTAGCCAACAATCAGCTAGGAAGTCAGCGGATCGATCCCAATGCATTTAGGCAATCGATCCGAGAACTATTCGGTTCTTTCCCAGAAGGAAGTGGTGGCTGCTACAAATTTGCCAGCTTACTAAGGGGCTTATACGGTGGAGAGATCTTCTACAACAATGATCATTGTATTACTAAGATTGAAGGTAAATTCTATGACCTGTTTGGCGAATATGAGGAAGGTGGACTAGTTCGCTACTTCAACGAACAAAGATTAATCGAGTTTCCGGTAAGTGATTTTCTGCCGATCAGCGAATTCGATGAGGCAAAGGTGAAAAATAGCTTCTACTGTAAGAAAAATCAAAGCTAACATGGACCGAAGAATCAGACAGATTATCGTGAGGAAGGATCAGCATATGAATCAACTTTTCCAATATCGAAAAATTGAATTCTACCGATACTTCGGAACGAAGGGAGTCTACTACGAAACCAGACAAGGCGAAGTATTCAGAGGGCTGCCCAGCCTTCTGAACTTTGCTGATTGGGCTGGATAAATATATACTAGATGACGACTTATTGTAAAGAAAATACAGCCTGCCTACCTCTTTTCAAACACATGGTCAAGCAGTTATACCTTGGCATCCAATCTACCCCTCGATGATTCCCTCTGCAATGGTATTAGCCGTTGCAAGGGAATTCTATTTACCATCAATTGCCTTTAAGGCAAAAAACCAGTGTGTCATGAGAGGAATTTGCTTCAAAGAACATCTATTGCACCAGTCCATTGCGGGTAAGAAGACACAGACGCGTAGAACAGTCACCATCCCCAGTCGGATGGCTGCAAAGGCCGTATCTGCATGGATGCTGGACGAGGCGGGTACACCCTACGTGACCTTAGAAAGTGGAGAGATCTATCAGCCAAAACCTCAATACAAGCCTGGGCAGTACTACTACATCAAGGAGCCGATACACCACGCCTTCCACAGCAAAAGGATTGAATACAAGTACGACTACGCCTTTGATGATGAGTTTAGGCTCGGTACCCGTTGGGAAAATAAGCTCTTTATGTCCGAGAAGTTTGCTAGGCACTTCATCCTGATCGAAAAAGTAGAAGTAGCGTATCTGCACCAGATTAGTAGAGCGGATGTAATAGCTGAAGGCGTGGACTACGGTGTGGGGACTTTTTTTGATGATCGTAAAGGCAATGTCCAGCTCGAATACTTCTCCTCTTATGCTTTCAACAAAAGAACCAGGAGGACACAACCAGAAGCCTACGCAACCTTTGGCCCTTCAAAAGCCAAGCACACTGGTCCTATGGCCCATCTACACGCTTTTGAAAGCCTGATCAATAGAATCAATGGCCAGGGATTCTGGGAGACTAATCCCTTGGTCTGGAAATACACCTATCAGCATCTAACCAACCGACCATTATCATGAAAGTAAGACTATCCTTATTCCTATTCCTTCTGCTGTCCCTACAGGGGCTTTCGCAAAGACAGTATGCGGCTACCGCAGATAGCCGAGTCTTTCCTGGTACAGATCAGCTCACAGTAAGAGCGGACCAGGAGCGATTCTTTGTAGCAGGCCCCCAGGGACCCGTACACCAAACTTCCTATAGCTATGCCGTCTACGATGCCCAAACCAACGCATTTATTCAGGGTACGCCGAGGGGGCATTTCGTTTGGGCGCAATTTGCATGGCGTCCAGGTGTTCAGCGCGTCCTCGTGCGGCGCTGGCGTTGGCAGCGAAGCGCAAGTGGAGCCTTAGTAACTGTATGGAGAGGTGAAGCACTCATCCAACGCGAATAGAGGAGGATTTTAAAGGTCTGCTGTGGGCTTGCTAGGGTCCGCAGCTTCTTTGTATCACATTTCATCATCCATAAATATCAAACCATGTCTAAAGGAAGATTAGTAGCGTTTATCGCTCAACAAGAAAACGTATCCAAAGCCGAAGCGGAAAGAGCCGTGGAAATGGTGTTCAATAACCTTGGAGCAGCCGCCCATGCCGAGGCCGACTGGAGACTCACCATCCCCAACTTCGGTGCTTTTGAAATCAAGCACCGAGAAGCCACCCAACGCCGTAATCCGCAGACGGGAGAGACCTTCCTCGCCTCAGAGAAGAATGTATGGGATTATGACCCGGCACCTGCGATGCAGGAGTATGTGGAAGGGTTGCCGGTGGAGGATAATCCGAATCGGCCCGATACTACTGCTGAAGAAGACGGAACCATTACTGAGCTTTAGAGCATAGGGCCTTTGTCGCCCAAGGATACAATTAGATTTTTCATTAGAGGAGGTGGGATAGCTGTGAAGCTGTTCCACTTTTTTAGTGTGCCTCAACTTTTCGGCAAATTCCTTATATTCATTCCATATTACCCAATCAACCAAACCTAAGGTTTTATGAGTAATGATGAAGCCATCATCAAGAAAATTGAGAATAAGCTAAAGTTATCATTACAGCTATTGGATTTGGATGCGGTGAAGGAGCCCCTCAGATACAGTGGTGGCCATGTCGTCAATCTCAACCGAGGCTATCACCTCAATGAAAAGCGACAGGTCATCGCCTTACGCCTTCCCTACACTAATTTAGCCACAATTACGAACCTATTGATGGACATGGAAAGTGTTCAGCAGGCTTTCTTGACCCATGCATTTATTCCCAATATTTCGATCATTATAGCTGGCTGGGCCCAATTAAGCACCTTAGACCTCAGCGACAATAAGCAGATCAAGGATTTTAGTTTTCTCAAAGACCTGTCGCAATTAAGCACCTTATACCTTAGCGACAATAATATCACAGACGCTAGTTTTCTCAAAGACCTGTCGCAATTAAGCACCTTAGACCTTAGCTCCAATAATATCACCGACGCTAGTTTTCTCAAAGACCTGTCGCAATTAAGCACCTTATACCTCCGCTCCAATAAGCAGATCAAGGATTTTAGTTTTCTCAAAGACCTGTCGCAATTAAGCACCTTAGACCTCAGCTCCAATAATATCACAGACGCTAGTTTTCTCAAAGACCTGTCGCAATTAAGCACCTTAGACCTTAGCTCCAATAATATCACCGACGCTAGTTTTCTCAAAGACCTGTCGCAATTAAGCACCTTATACCTCCGCTCCAATAAGCAGATCAAGGATTTTAGTTTTCTCAAAGACCTGTCGCAATTAAGCACCTTATACCTCCGCTTCAATAATATCACAGACGCTAGTTTTCTCAAAGACCTGTCGCAATTAAGCACCTTAGACCTCAGCTACAATAATATCACAGACGCTAGTTTTCTCAAAGACCTGTCGCAATTAAGCGCCTTAGACCTCAGCGACAATAATATCACAGACACTAGTTTTTCTCAAAGATCTGTCGCAATTAAGTACCTTAGACCTCAGCTCCAATAGTATTTCGGTCATCTCTCCAGAACTAGAACAATTGCCAAATATTTTGCATCTAAATTTAGCACGTAATCAGCTGAAGAAGATTCCTAAATTGATTTTTGAAAATAAACCAAGTGTTATTACTGACGATCCTTACAGAACTGTTGGCCTCAACTTAACGGAAAATCCAATTGAAACCCCTCCGCTAGAAATTATTAATAAAGGAATTGGAGCAGTTCATGACTATTTTCAACAACTGGAAAATCAGGGTCAAGCTTATTTGTATGAAGCGAAATTGTTGATTGTGGGAAAAGGTGGAGCAGGAAAAACAAGTTTGGCTCGGAAACTGATCAAGGAAGATGCGGCCTTACCGAATGAGGAGGAGACCACCAAGGGGATTGAAATCCAGCGGCTTGGCTTTAAGACAAAGAGTGGAAAAGATTTCACGATTCACATCTGGGACTTTGGTGGCCAGGAAATCTATCATGCCACCCATCAGTTTTTTCTAACCAAACGCTCCCTATATGTATTGGTAGATGACACCCGAGAGGATGAAAAGAGCTTGCATGATCCCTCTTTTAACTATTGGTTACAAACCGTGAAGGTTTTTGGCGGAGATAGTACCTTATTAATCGTTCAAAATCAAAAAGGAGACCGCTCCAAGGACATCGATTTTCAGAGCATGCAGGCGCAGTTTAATAATATTAAGGCCTGCCATGGAACCAATTTGTTGACGAAGCAAAATCTATCTCAAGTAAAAGAGGCGATCATTTATCACGTCCAGCAACTACCCCATATTGGTCAGGTTTTGCCAGCGCAGTGGGTGAATATACGTGATCATCTGGAAACGCTGGAAATTCCTCATATCACCCTAAAACGATACTACCAGATTTGTGCTGAACATCAGATAGCAGATAAAGATCAAGCCCTTCATTTGAGTCAATACCTACATGACTTAGGTGTTTTTCTGCATTTTCAGGAAGATCCTATTCTGCGTAAAACCGTCATTCTTCAGAATGACTGGGCGACAGCAGCAGCATACCGAATATTAGATAATGAAGCCATTAAGCAAGCCAAAGGTCGATTCGGGCAAAAGGAAATTAAAACCTTATGGAGTGATGGCACCTACGAAGATATGCATGGAGAGTTACTTCAATTAATGAAGAATTTTGAATTGTGTTATGAGTTGCAGGGCTTGCAGGAAGAGAGATACTTGGTCCCCCAATTACTCCCCTTATCCAGGCCCTCCTCCTTGGTTTGGCCCGACGAGCAAGATCAATTGCAACTCCGTTATAGCTATAGTTTTATGCCACGGGGATTATTAAGTCGCTTTATCGTTCGACTGCATCGCTATGTGATTCAACCCGAATTAGCCTGGAAGAATGGTGTAGTTATGGAGCGAGAAAATACACAAGCTCTAGTGACAGCCCCGTATAGCCAGCGAGAAATCATCATTACGGTAATTGGTGACAACCGCAAGGCGTTTATGACCATCATCAAGGAAGAATTAGACCTGCTCAATAGTATTTTTGAGGGTATTGAGGTGGAGAAAAGGATTCCTTGTAGTTGTTCGGTTTGTACAGGCAGTAGAGAACCCTATTTCTACAAATATCGTAGTCTATTGAAGCGGAAATCGGCAAAACAGCTCACTGTTCAATGTGACATCAGCTATGAATATGTCTCCGTTCTGCAATTGATCGATGATGTTTTTATTGAACATGATGAATCCGACGATCATCTGCCTAGAGATGCTCAACAGGTATTCGCAGAAGTCAAAGAGGAACTGAGAGCCATTAAGGAAAGACGATTCATTGAAAACAAGGTAGAAATCAACCTACCAGCTCCGTCATCTTATATATCAACTCCATCGCCGCCGCCTTCATCCCCTTCTAAGTGGTATGAAGCTTGGTGGGCTAAAAGTCTGGCAGGAGGAATAGGAGGAGGCTTGGTGCTTGCGGTGTTAGCCTACCGACTATTTGCCTTCCCGTTTATGGACTCCTGGTTGGTGGCAGCTGCCGTTGTAGGCGCCCTTATGTTATTTCGGAATCCCAAGTACAGATATTTCCGTCTGGCTTCACTGGCTTTAGGTATTTTCAGTACACTCAATTTACTGCCAGCCTTAGATGCTACCTGGAAAATAACAGAAAGTAGCGAGGTAAATGGCTTCACTGAAACCTTGTTTCAACTTGGCTTGAAAGATAGCCCCTTGATCAGCATTGGTTTGTTGGTTTTGGTGGGTTGGCTCATCTATCATGATCCCAATAGGAAATAGGACTATTGATTGATACACAGCTCAATCCGTATGGATTTTGGGTGTTGTATTGGCTTATGTTCACACATCTGTAGCTCAAAATATTAGAAAAGGAACCTCTCTATATCAACAACTCCAACACAAAATCCCACAAATCCTCATACGGTACAATCTCAAAGTCCACACTTAGAATAGGACTTTCTTGCAATTGCACGAGCAAATCCTTCGTTTTTACCTCTACCTGTTCCCGCTGGAAGGCTGCTTTGGGCAATACCGCCAGCATGGAGAGAAAAGTATCGCTCCTAAAGGTAGATTCATTCTTTAGGTGCCGATAGGTGTAGGCTTTCAGCGCATCGATCCGATCGACAATGGCTGGCCAGCGCCGTTCCTTCAGTAAAACCAGTATCTGTATGATGAGGATGTTGATGTTCATCCCTTTTTTGTCTTTGGAGTAGGCAGGGACTTCGTTGAGAAACTTGCCTAACTTAAATCTATTACTTGTATACTTACCCAGTCTGTTGAAGAGATACAGATAAGCTTCATAAATACGCCAAACCTCTTGTTCATTGGTTCTATGCTTTTGAGCTGTTTTCAAGGCAGAACTAGTAAGCTCATATCTTTTGGTGTAAAACCCTAGGATACACTCTAATTGGTGGATGTTCATCCAGTTATGACTTCCCTTCTTAGATAAGCCTTTTGCTTTTTTTATGGCCGTTTCGGCTTCCTCAAAATCCCCTTCCTGAATCAATAGTGGGATCGTTCTAAAAGTGAATGATCGCAATACATTGGGTGGAGCTTCAAACTTTAGATTTTCAAAATAATTCAGTGCAATCCGACATACTTTTGAAACCTGATTCTTATCACCCTCAGCCTCGTAATAAATCACGGATAGCATATATTTGAGATACCCATACCAATAGGAGTTTGGAACATCATGAGACAACTCCTGCAAATACTCATAAATTTCTTGCTTGAGTTCCTCATCTACATGTTTAGATAGATTCAGGGTATGATAGACCTTTGAAAAGTAGATTTCTGCCTTAACCTCCTGTTCTTTTATCCATAGAAGATCCTGGTAAGTCTTTGAATAGTACTTGAACTTATTTGAGTCTATTTTTATAAATGAAAAATGCATGATTAGTTCCTTGCAAAGGGACAAGGCTATATCTGTCATGTGGTATTCGATGGCTTGCTTGAGGGTGGATTCAGCAAGCTTTATGATATGATGGCGAAACCCTTTTGCTATGGATACATTAACCACATAAGCTTGCTTAATGAGTTTACTCTTGATCACCAGATGTTTTGGGGCACTTATGGAGATAGATGCTATTTCATTTACCAAATGGGAAATGGCTCTAGACTTTAGTCGACTAAAGTTCTTTTGAGCATGGGGGGAATCTGGATAGTAGTAGGACGCGTCATGCTGCCCATGGTTCCTAACAAACAAATCAAGCTTAGTATCATTAGATTCCTTCACTCTCCTGTACGTCAATACCTTCTTAAGTTCTAATAATTGATTGATTAAATCCATGTCCTCTACGTTTCAATATATAATACTGATATATAATTATTTAGAAGGGTAAATGATGTCAATATATATAATTCCGATGTGAATCCAGTAATCCTACAGTAATGGCATTTAGTGCTTCGGCAAATAGTTTAGAAGCTCACCAAAGAGATGCTATTATGGATTCAATAATTACACTTGCGAACTTTATCGCATCCATTATCACTGACGATATCATGGAACTATAGCTATTTAAATGATAGCCCAATTATAAAGGAAGTCTGCCAGCGCCAACCAACAGACTCCCCGATTAAGCCTAAGATAGTTTGGTACTATCTCAACACTCAATATAGAAATAATTCCAAGGTAATTCTCTTAGTTCTCACCAGTTGTAATTCACATAATACCTTAATTTAATAGATAATAAATTGACTACAATAGGATTGCAAGTACGTAGCCCTTATAATATTGTAGATTTTTTTTATTAATAATTAAGTTTCTATATTTGTAAGCGTTCTACACGTTCACTCAGCAAAATATACCATAACAACATTCTCTAGCCTAAGATAATTTTGGTCAGTTTGTAGTACCCATAACACACCCGTTCATGGCCAAAAAAGATATGACGCCTAGCGAAGCAACTACTGCGAGTGAACACCCCGCTACAGAAATTAAACAGAATGCTAGCTATTTCCTCAAATGCCTAAGAAGAGTCTCATTTTTTCTCCACAAAAATGCACATGTCCTGGATATGCCCAAGATACAGGATGATGTGGCTGGCTTGGGAGAATTGTCCGATGTGATTGACAAGTTGAAAGACTTTGATTGAACCAATGGGATAGCCCTGTTACGTAGTGTAGCAGGGCTATTTATTGCTTTTAAGTCTACTGCTTGTCCTTAGTTTGAAACTAAGGGAGTCTTAGTAAATATGAGCCAATTGCCTAAAAGGCAATAATTACCTATCTTTGAATCTATTCAATAGGACAGCACCATAACTACGGTGCAACATGAGTAAACTCAGTTTTGAATTGAATCGCGCAATCGAGCGATTCGTACTTGAAAAATCCACACCCTATACGGAGGAAGATATTGCTTATGTCAATCGGTACATTGGCTATGGCGGTATGTGGAACCGAGATACTACCCTAGCCAAGGAAAGGGGGCTTTATGAATACTACACACCTATAGAGGTAGTAGAAAAAATGGTTGGCCTTGCTCTAAAGTATGGCTACCAGGGAGGCCCAGTGATGGAACCCAGTTGTGGTATTGGTCGCTTCTTGCATTACTTCTCTCCTGAGACCGATCTGACGGCCATAGAGCTGGATAAGACCTCCTATTTGATTGCCCAGGCTAACTTCCCTTCCTTCACGATCCTTAATCAGTATTTCAATGAATTATTTGTCGATCGACGTGGCCGAGCCAAGCCCTTTCAAGCTACCTATGAATTGGTGATTGGCAATCCTCCCTATGGAGCTTTTGCCGGTAAATTCACCAACAAGGAAAAGGGAGTTACTAAGGCCAATACCTACGTGGACTACTTTGTATCCAGGGGACTGGATCTACTCAAGACAGGAGGGCTACTCATCTACATCATTCCTTCTGCTTTCCTCAATGGCCAGCAAACCAAACCGCAGGAGCTGATTGACCAGAAATCAGAACTCCTCGATGCTTACCGACTGCCTAACGGCATTTTTTCTCAAACGGATATCCAGACCGATATCGTGGTATTTAAAAAGAAATAAGATGCTCGACCAACTACAAGCGTTAATCAAAACCGAGGCAGAGCAACTGATTTGTGATACCCACCCCAATGTGTGTGGATTGCGCGATCAAAACTTTCCTCGCCTGGAGCAGCTAGTCCTACATCAAATCACCAAAGGAGAAGAAGTGGTTTCGGTACAAACCGCTTTGGCTGAATTGGAGCAAGAACTAGCGGCCAGTTAAAACTAAGCTGACATGAAATTTATTGGATACAATTCCGAAGGAAGACCGCTTTTCCAAGAAGGATCTGATCGATATTTTATCGAAGAGGGACACAAACAATATGACCGATCTGTTATTAAGGTGCAAACTTTGTCCACTGGCGATAAAGACTATATTTACGGCCAGGCTTTTCAAGTGGCCATGGATCCCCCCGCATTTGGATCTGATTGGTTTGATAATCATCCTGAAAAGGTAATCGGTCAATACCGGGAGCGATCCTCCTCAGGGAAGCTCTACACCGATTCTTTTGGCAAGCCCGCTCCCAAAATCGTAGGCACCCTTCAAGACATATTGATCAGCATCGATGCTCCTCAGGTAAAGCGCTTTGAACACTTTGTCCCAGCTCCTATCCAGCAAGTAGTTGAAGCTCCCCCCTCCAAGATAGAGCAAGCCATTCGACTTACTAAGCAGGAACAAGAAGACCAGCAGGGGCAAAAAGGCGTATGTTCAGAAGAATTGCAGTGCCTAGCAGCTACCATCCGCAAGTACAATGCTAAGGTGGAGTACAAGGATGCAACTGGTCAGGAAAGGACATATACCATTAGTGAAGAAGAGATCAAGGTATGGATCACCTTTCAAGTTCAGAAGGGACTGTATGATCCGCAAGTGATCCGCAGCAATGACTGGGCGGCCTATCTAGTCGAACAGCCAGATTGGAAGGCATGGCACGAACAAGGGCTGGTAGCTTATGATGGCCAGGAATTCATCCCTCACCCACTTTACTATTCCGGTAACATCTACGAAAAGATCAGAGACTTGCAAGAGAAAGCCAACCAGGTCAAAGCCATGGTAGGCGAACAAGGCTATCAGGAACAACTACAAGGACTAGAGACCATCAAACCCAAGACCTTGGTCATTACAGACGATGAGCGCAATAAGCTCCATCTTTCGCCATTTGATAAGATCTGGGAGGAGATCGAAATCAGAGAACTAAGCGATGGTTCCCCGATCAAAGAAAACACATCCATTGGATCCATCTTCTACTTCAACTATCTATGGAACCTCAGTAACGAAGAACTGACGATTGATCGCAAGTATGCAACGGCACGGGATATCTACAAATACTGGATCGAAAAGGATCGCTTTGAACGCGGCACTAAAGAAAACGAAAAGGCGGGAATCAGAAGAAATACCTCCGTCATTGGAGCGATCCTATTTGATCGGTTTCTCCTTGAGATGCTGACCAGAGCGGATAAAGCCAAAATAGCAGGGCTATGGAATAGTAAGCGGAATAACTACGTCCCTATTCCGTATCATAAAATTCCCGTTGGCTTTGAGATCTCCCGTAAATTCAAAGGAGGTACACTAGCCATCCGCCCAGCTCAGCGCGAAGGGGTCGCCTTTTGTAATTCCCGAGGCACGGGTATTGTGGCTTACGATGTAGGGGTAGGTAAAACCATGACCTCTATTCTAGCCGTTGCCGATGGCTTTTCAAAAGGTGTGTTCCGCAGACCGTTGATTGCTGTCCCACAAAAGGTATACAAGAAATGGATCGCAGAGATCAATGGGGTATTTGCGCCCAAGCATATGACCCACAAGGGTAAGAAGGTCAAAAAAGGGACGCTGATCGCCGAGGGTATCCTACCCCAGATTCAAGTCAATGATTATGACAATCTAGGAACCAAGCATATCGAAAGAGTGGTGGATAATGCGGGGCTTACTTTGCAAGTGGCGGCGTATTCCATTACCATGGTAACCTATGAGGGACTGGTTAAAATTGGCTTTTCGGAGGAGACAGAGCAGGGCTTAGCAGAACGGATCAAGGCCGCCCTGAGTCAGGGAGAATCAGGCCGAGATCAAGCTATTGTAGAACAAAGAGCTGAGCAGTGGGTAGATAAGGCCCTGGAGGGAACGGAACTGGATATTGAAGATATGGGCATTGATGCCATCTTCGTGGATGAAGCCCATAATTTCCGCAATCTTTTCATGGAGGTGAAAGGAGATTTAGGTAAGGATGGCGAACGGGAGAAAAAGCACTTTTTGAGTGGATCCTCCTCCGCTCCTTCCGGAAGAGCCCTGTCCTTGTTTATGTTGAACAGCTACATCCAGGATAAGTACAACCTAAGAAACACCTTTGGCTTAACGGCTACCCCCTTTACCAATAGAGCAACGGAGATTTACTCCATGATGGCCTTGTATGATTATGAAGGTCTCAAAGACTTTGACGTATACAACATCGCTCAATTCTGTATCACCTTCATCGACGAGACCATTGAAGATACCTGGACGGCTGCCGGTAAGTTCAAGCCCAATCCTGTGATTCGGGGCTATTTGAATCTTCCTATCCTACAAAGCATCATTTTCCGGTCGATCAACTACAAAACCGGGGAAGATGCCAACATTCAGCGGCCTGAAAAGATCATCCTTCCATTAGAACGAGATGATAAAGGGGTACCGCTAGAATCAGAGTATGTCGTACAGACTAAAATCCAGCCAACCGATCTCCAACAACAGTGGCTAGATGAAATCACTCAATTTGCCGCTGAATCAAAGGAGGGTAGCAAATTGTACGACTACTATCCCGTAGATAAATCGGGTAAAGTTGATGGGCGCATATTGATTGCTTTAAATGCCGCCAGAGCAGTTACGTTCTCTCCTTATGCCTTACGATTCAAAGATGAGCCAGTCTTCAATACGGAAAACATCACTCCTGAGGTATTTATCGATGGTTCTCCAAAGCTGAAGTATACGGTAGAGTGCATCCGGACGGTTAAGGCGTATCACGAAATGCAGAAAAGCCCGGTGTCCGGGCAAATCATTTACTCCGATCGTGGGACGGAGTGGTTTGGTCATATCAAGCAGTACTTAATTGAAAATGTCGGTTTCCAGAAAAGTGAGGTAGAGATCTTCTACGGCAAGGTGTCTAAGGGCAAACGAGAAAAGATTAAGGAAGGCTTTTTAGATGGCTCGATCAAGGTCATTATCGGCTCCTCTACCATGCGCGAAGGAGTAGATCTGCAAAAGCATGGATCTACCATCTATGTGTGCTACCTGGATTGGAATCCAACAGATCTTCACCAGCTCTTTGGCCGGATATGGCGATTTGGCAATAAGTTTTCGCACGTCCGCATTGTAGTTCCACTGCTAGAGAACAGCTCGGATATTTTCACTTGGCAGAAGCTGTCAGAGAAGATGTCCAGGCTCAATAGTATTTGGGCCAAATCGGATGGGACAAAGATGTTTGAGGAATCGGAGCTAAATGCAGAGGAACTAAAGCGAGGCTTAATCAATGATCCAGAAGGATTGGCGCAGTATGCCATTGAGGAGGTGGTTAGTTCCCTGAAAATTGAGCTATCCGTAGTGCAAGGCAGTCTATCCCAACTGAGTATTGTCTCAGAACTAAAACGCAACTTTGATACTAAGTTATCCTACCTTCAGCACTTAGCCCAGCGCATTAAGGAAGGAAAGGCTACCTACGACTGGCAAGTTCCGCAGGATAAAAGGCAGAAGGTGCAAAGCATGGAGCTAAGCGATACCAAGTCATTGTATCGCATGGTCCGAGCCTATGCGAACCTGGCTAGGATTACGGAGAGATATACCATCAAACAAAGTGTAGAGCAACACATTCGGACTGCCAAGAAGCTCAAGTCCATCGAAGATCGAGTCCTGAGTCGTTTTAAGCTCACCATCCATGATAACTATACGCCAGTCATCGATGAGTTTCAAAAAAGAGAAGCTGACATCCGAGCGCAAATCCGTCAGGAGATTTCTCCAGAGAATAAGGCCAAAAAGATACAAGCGTTTACGGAGCTGAAGGCGAAAGAAAAGGCTGACAGTAGATCCATTGTGCAGCGGGTCACAGAATTCCAGCGACTCAATTACCTCTTGGATTGTAAATATGGTATCCATAGTTGTGATATCTACGGTCGAGTCCAGGAGGTCCAGACCGGACAGGTCATTGCCCTGCAAGCGCAAAAACCAGTGGTGATTCAGACCAGTGAATATGCTATGTCTAGAAGGCTCAAGGCATTCATGCCTAGACCTCAGTTGAAAAGTGTGAGAAGTCATAGCCTGGGCGATGATGGGCCTGCTTATCTGCGCAGTGTAATAAAACCACTGGATGAACAGGTACAAGCTATCCCTAAGCGACAAACCACCAAATTATTAGACGGAACGGAAAGAACGAGTGACTATAGCATTGTATATGCCCACTTTTTCTACAGCGGAACCGACTGGTTTGTCTTAGAGTGGGATCGTAATGACCAATTGTTTGGT
Source organism: Saprospiraceae bacterium (assembly GCA_965263225.1). GTDB lineage: Bacteria > Bacteroidota > Bacteroidia > Chitinophagales > Saprospiraceae > DT-111. The sequence continues at coordinate 233 of CBDHHG010000054.1, read as the reverse complement.
TATGTCATTCTAAATGGAGATGTGCAAATGTCGAAGTTGGGCTATTTTTCACTGACAGAGATTAGAGGTCTTTCTGAGCAAATGACCTTTGGCCCCCAGTTAGACTTCAACTGGACCCCCAAATATCTTCCAGCGGCTCTACAGCAAGCTTTCCCCTCCTACTTCACTAAGCCCAAGGACCCGAACTGGCTACCGCTAGCCAAGATGATTCAGAAAGGCAGAGAGCAACCCAT
>CBDHHG010000053.1:0-223423 GCA_965263225.1 Saprospiraceae bacterium | reverse complement strand
GATACCTGCCACATCCAATAAGGAGTAGGTGGCATCTTCCGAATCATCTGTGGCGAGGTGCTTGAGCAATTCAGCCGTACCCATCATAATATCCAAGGAAATAGCCAGCACCGTTTGATAACCACTGCTAAGGTATTTGAATGGCGTCGTCTTCTTTTCTTCCTGTCCGGGTACATCTTCTTCTAAATACAATTCTTTTGTCTCAAGATTTCGCTCTATTCTTTGGCCTTTTTCTAGTTGCAATAAGTTGGAGAGTCCTTCTTTCAAGGGGGGGAAGATATCTTTTGGCACCTGCACGTCATCCCCTAGCCATCTAATCCCGTCTCCCAATTTGGCGTTGGGTTTAAACAAATTGCTGGTTCGGATAAAGCTCTTCTCATCTTGACCGAGTATGTCTTCTTCACTTGGAAGGCGTGTGGCTCCATAGGCCATCATCAACACCTGTGGTACTTCCTCGTTTAGATTAAAGCGGCCGCGTTTTTCGTCTCGTATTATTTCCAGTATGATAGGCTCTTCTCGGTTTAGTAGGTAAACTTCCACCTTAGCTATGGCTTGTTTAAAGCGGATAAAGGTGTTGAGATCCAAATTCATGGACTGCAGCTTACTTTTCCCCATTAAGGTTAGGGCAATGGCTTGGGAGATAGAGCTTTTTCCCACCCCATTTTCACCCAATAAAGCTAGCCAGGGGCGACTGGTATCTGTTCTTAATTGTCTGGTATTTAATTGCGTGCTGGTATCGGGAAAGTCAAGGGTTAAACTTTCGAAAGCTTTGAAGTTGGTCAGGACAACCTTCTCTATCCAAAGTGATTTGGTAAAATAGGCCTCCAGGTTTTCTCTTTTTTCTAAGTCGTAAAAATTCTTGGCCCTTTCAACTTCCTCTTGTTCCTTTTCTATGGAGGAGACCTGATCAATGGTGTACGAAGAACTGGGTGCAGCTTCGGTCTCTAAGTAGATGGGAAGATCACCCTCAAAGATGGCTCTGCAATGCGCCAGGGCATTGGAATTTTGCGAAGAATTGAGCCACCACTCGTCCAGGATCGAGGCGACGAAGGGATGGCTGGGGCTAAGGAGCTTACGCATGGGTTTTTCTCCTCGAAAAATCATTTCTATTTCTTCAGCTAAGGCCTCACTAACAAAGCTACGGATGGCGACTAGTCTAGGGCGATTCAATTTGAATACATCAATGGTTTGTTGTCCCTTCTCGTCCGTGCCCAAAGCCTTACCTCCTCTGAATAGAATATGTCGCTGCTGGAAATCAGCTACATGACAAGGATCGATTAATAAGGCTTCTTCTTTATCCAGATCTTTTCGCAGATCACTTAATTTCGTAGTATTGGGGAAAGAGGTTCTGTTCAAGCCAGCGATCGGAAACTTGTTTTCCTTGGCGGTAAGGCAGGAACGGCAGATCAGAAAGAAGTTCTGCCAATCCCAGTTTAGCCACCAGTAATGAGCCGGACTTACGGTGCCATTGGCGTTCATGGCCCTTAGTTCAGGTCGGAAGAATCCAATGTCATAGGCTTCGAACCCTTCTTTGGTTTCCTCTCCGTAATAGCTATTAAAACCTCGTTTCATCCCCTTCTTGAATTGCTCGCCTTTTTCCTTGACTGCTATCAGCCTTTCCAACTCACTCCTGCGATTAGCCATATCTGGTGTGAAGTGAGCGGCATTAGCCCCAATCACTAGGCTTTCACAGAAAGGGCATTTGTTTGTAAAGAGCTGAACTAACTCCTTTTCCACGCCCTCGTCCATGGGAAGGGTGTATTGGTCCTGATCAAACCTACCGGTACGTATTTTATGCTGGTTTTGTACATCCTGCATGAATTCCTTCTGTTGTTCATAGACTTTCTGTACTTTGGGACTATTGAACCAAGCAGGTTGGGCAGAGCGTTTGATAAAAATCATGACCTTCTTTGTGTTTTGAATGGAGATGAAATCCTCCCAAACCTAATCCGGAAATTGGTAGGAAGCGGATATCCTGTAAGATAAATGTTGGAGGAGACGCTTATCGCATTATCAATGCCAGGAAATTGCTGTTCATACTCTAATATAGTAGAATATAATCAAATAAAGGGCCATTATTCTAAGGTGGAAAAAGTGGACAAAGTATGCATTATCGCTTCACCCACCGCAAGGCATGGTCTCCTTCTGCTCTCATAGTGGCTAGGACTCCATCCAAATGATCGCACTCGTGCTGCAGTAATTCCGATAAATCATCAGCCAATTCCCAGACTTGCTCTTCCCAATTTTCATCCCGAAAACGCATTTTACAATACCGATGTCGCTTAAGCCAAACATGTAGATCGGGGAAACTCATGCAATCATCCCACAACTCGATCATCTCTTCACTACAATCAAATAGTTCGGGATTGAAAAAGGCGATGGGGCGATCTATGTTCATGACGACTAGCCGTTTCATTACCCCTAGTTGAGGAGCTGCAATGGCTCTTCCGGCGCCGTACTTGGCTCGAAACTCCAGGATGACATTGGCCATGTCTTGCACCGTCTCCTGTAGGGCAGGCACTTCCTCCTTTTTCACCGCTTCGCAAACTTCATATAGACGGGGATCACCTAAAAGTACAATATCTGCTAAATGTTTCATAGAACATATCTTGGTTTAGAATTGACCAGAGATGACTAAGCCATCGTAGGCGAGTTGCACGCCCGGTGGCAAGGTCGGATTGACTTCATCATGGAGGCCCATTCGGTGACTTACATGGGTTAGATAAGCCTGTTCCGGAGCCAATTCTTCAATGAGAGCCAAAGCCTCCTCTAGGTTTAAGTGTGAATGGTGCGGTTTGTAGTGGAGTGCATTGATGACTAATGTCTTGAGATTTTGGAGTTTTAACTTCTCTTCTTCCGAAATGGTTTTCATATCGGTAAGATAGGCTAGATTGCCAATGCGGAATCCTAAAACCGAAAGCTTGCCATGTAGAAACTGTACGGGTTGAATGGGAATGCCCGCAATGTCGAATGGACGATTTTCAATCGTCTTTAAGACCACCATTGGAGCACCGGGGTAGGGGTTAGGTTCGAAAACGTAATCGAAGCGCCTGGTAAGTGCTTGCTGAACCTCCACCGTGGCGTAAACGGGCATGTCCTTTTTCTGTCGGAAATTGAAAGGCCGGACGTCATCCAAGCCGATGATGTGATCGTTGTGGGCATGGGTGAAAAGCACGCCATCTAAATGGCGAACCTTGGCACGGAGCATCTGCTGCCGAAAATCGGGACCGCAATCTATAGACAACTGCTGATCTCCTACTTGTAGGAGGGCAGAAGTCCTCAATCTTTTGTCTTTGGGGTTTGGCGACTGACAAACGGGACAATCACAGCCAATAATGGGAACTCCTTGAGAGGTTCCCGTTCCCAGTATCGTGAGTTGGAAGTCGATCAGCAATTAATTTAAAGTCATTAAAGTGTCGGAATAGGTTGGTCCATGTTTGAAAGGTGGAGCTGGCGATGAAGTGCGTGTTATTCAGAACTTTTTTCCGCTTCAAGTACTTCTTCCTCCTCAGTTGAATTTTGCTTGTTTTGCATCTTTTGCAACTGCTTGAAAACTTTGGCGGATGCTTCGGTCAGCTCTTCCACCGGATAATCTTCTACAAACTGAAAGATCTCTACAAGGCAATTAATACGACCTTCTGTATCAAAAAACTTATTGATCACAGCAATCTTGCGATTTTCAACAATACAGTAGCCCGAATTGAAGTTTCCTTTTTCATAGCGGATGGTGTAGGCCATTTCGCCATAGAGTGTTTCAATCTTCTTTAAAGTGTGTTTGGTATATTTAAACATCTTGACCAGCTTTTCACAAAAATAGCCATTGTTGGCCAGTATTTCTCAAATTATCTCCGTAGAAGGGCTACTTTTATGGGGATAATCGCGACGAGTTGCTAATACCGTAATTCACCTCTTTGGAGGTTAAGTGAGGCTTATGCATGTTCGGATATATCAAGGTAAGTATGAGGATATAATTAGGCTAAAGTATCTGACTAAGGGAGTTTTCAATCTAGGCAAGGCGTAAAAACCGCGGCTAGCCATAGCTAACCAAGGATTTTTGCAACGTAGCATAGGTTGAAAAATGCCCGTCATATCTTCTAGGATAATTGTATCCTCATACTTACGACCAAATAAACAATAAGACTATGAGAAAAATTTGTTGGGCTATCCTCCTCTGTTGCATTAGCGTTTGTACGTCAGCCCAAACTTTTAAAGCAGCCATTATTGGAGGGTTTAATCTATCCCAAATTGATGGAGATCGATTGGGAGGCTTTCATAAAATTGGTGTGAATACAGGGGTGAAAGCCGCAGCGGTATTATCAGATCGCTGGCAATTGAGTATTGAAATGCTATATGTACAGCAGGGCAGTAGTCGATCGAAAACGGATTCTCCTTTATCTCTGTTTGATCGCATTAATCTGAATCTGGTTGAAGCTCCCATTATGTTGAGTTTCAGCGATTGGAAGGTGCAGGCAGAGGCTGGGATTTCTTACTCCAATATCATTGACTACAAGGTCATCTCTATCATAGGAGATGATATTACCGACCAGGAAATATATAAGTCTAATATTTTTACCGGTATCTTGGGGGCCAGTTATTTTTTTACGGACAAATGGACACTCAATATTCGCTGGTCTAAGAGCCTAGCTAGTTTCCAAGATAGAGAAGGAGGAGATCCTTTTTTTGGACGGGTAGTGAGCGTCCGAATGTTACATTGGTTGTAATCAGGGGAAATTGCTTTTATCCTGATAAAACCCGAACACAGAAAGATAGAATTGAAACTAATCAGCATGAATAAATTTATACTTGTTCTATTCCTAGCTATTGCAACTTGGGCATGCCAAGGGGGGCAAACCGAACAAGCCTCTAGTTCAACACCCGATAGCACGCCTGCCGCTGGAACCGAAGCAAACAATGCCAACGCTTCTGCCAATACGGGTACGGCTCTATATCCTTCCATTCCCGCAGAGCAGGTGAAAATGCTCTGGGACAACTGTGACTACGTAGATTTTGTATTTTACTATCTCAATTTTTCGATGAGCCAAAAAGTGCAAAATAGCATTCGGCAAACTATTGCTCATATCTCGACCGAGGTCCCACTAATTGATCCCAATTGCCAACCGATAGGCAGACTGTTCTTTCAGTCTCAAGGGCAAAATATTTCTGAAGCGGATATTTTCTACAGCAACGGTTGCGCCTACTATGTGTTTTATGAGGACGGCAAATATGCCTATGCCAATAAGATGCATGAGAATGGGACTAAATTCTATGATAATATCTTCAAGCAAGTACAGGCGCAAAAGCAATAACCCTATATGGCTAGATTAGCCGTACTTGATCTAGGAACCAATACTTTTCATCTGCTGATTGTCGAAACGGTAACTGCGACACACTTTACCGAGTTGCATAAGGAAAAGCGTTTTGTTAAACTAGCGGAACAAGGAATTGAGCGCATAGGAGATGCTGCTATAGATAGGGCTATTGCTACCCTGAGGTATTATCGTCAATTATTAGATCAATACCAGGTTGATAAGATACAGGTGATCGGGACAGCGGCTCTTCGCACCGCTTCAAATGGTCCAGATTTGATGAAGTGGGCGGCGTCAGCGGTACAATTGAATATCCAGATCATCAGTGGCCAGCGTGAAGCAACACTCATCCATAAAGGAGTATTCCAATCCTTAGTGGACCCACGGGAACCTTATTTGGTAATGGACATTGGAGGCGGAAGCGTTGAATTCATTATCGCTGAACAAGAGACGATTTTATGGGCCCAAAGCTTCCCTGTAGGTGCGGCGGTTCTACTTCGACAATTTCATCAACATGATCCTATCTCCAAGGCGGAATTACAAGCCATTACAGATTTTCTAAGCGTACAGTTGGCCGCTTTATCCAGGGCCTTGAAAGAGTGGCCTACCCAATGGTTGGTTGGTGCTGCCGGGACTTTTGATGTGATTGCTCAACAACTTGCTAGTGGAAACTCGACGCCTCAGACCTGGGAAATTAATCCTGACCGCTTTACCCCATTGTTCGAAGCACTGCAAGCAATGAGTTGGGCGGAAAGAGAGCAAAGTGATTGGATTCCCGACGATCGAGTAGATATGATCGTGGTAGCCACCAGTCTCATTCAACATGTTTTACAAACCTATCCCATCCAGCGGTTTACGGTTTCAGGGTATGCACTAAAGGAGGGGATGATAGCAGAAATGCTGAGTGATGCTATCAATCTGCCCGAATGATTGTACGTGTAGCTCGTTTTTGTCCAGCTGTCAATTCCACCCAATAGGTCCCCGCAGTCAATTGCCGAAGATCGAGGCGCGTGCTAGCATCTCTCAGCTCCATTTGTTGAACCAACTGCCCATCAGCAGCAAAAAGTCGCAACTGAACCTGTGTAGATTGGATAAACGCGGGATTAATTGAGATTTGTAACCAATCTCTGGTTGGATTAGGGAAAAGATTCCATTCCACTGTCGTGGCAAGTTCATCCTGCGTATTAACCATAGGGTCTAAGGTGAAATCCCAGATTCCCCGACCATAGGTTCCAAAGCGTGCGGTGCCCAGAGAGGGGATATATTCCACGGACCAATAGGTGTGATTGGGAGCGCAGCCAGCTCGCAATGGATACCAACGCTCTTCTTCATGGATGTAAACATATGGTCCCGCCTCTGTAGCGGCAAAAAGATATTGTTCGGCAGGGTCTGCGGTTAAGCCCAAAACCAAGGTGTTGGGTAAGCCACGACTTAGGGCGACAAAGTTCTCTCCTCCATCTTTAGAAACATACACTGCTGGATTGGAATATCCGCTTCCGCCGAGGTATACTACATTTTCGTTGACCTCGGAAACATGAATGGCTTGACCATAGAAGAATTGTCCTTGAATGATGAAATTCAGCGATTGATTCCAAGTCTCACCCCCATCTTGTGAAAAGAAGAAACGCCCATTACTAGTAGCCACATACCAATAGTCAGGATTGGAAGGGGCTGTAGCCAAAGCAGAGATTTCTCCTTCACCAGATTCTAGTTTGAAATTGAAATGCCCCATTTCCGCCTCAATCCTTGTTCCCTCCGCCGTCAACTTAATCAAATAGGAACCACCATCATTTTCCAGACTTCCGCCTGCCATATAGATGGCGTCTTCGGCTGGATTCGGGCTAGCCATTAGTGGTGGCAACCATAAGCCAGAGCGTTGATCCTCCGGGAGTTGGTAAGAAGCATTGTAGCCTTCTTCTTGCGGTTTGGCGTATTGCGTAATCCAACCTTCTGGGTATACGACCCATAGAGATTGTCCGCCTTTACTGAAAGTTAAATGGCCATAATCTCCTGATATCAATTGATCAAAATATTCACTACCGATCTCCGCATCTTCAAAAGAGGAAGATCGTTGGAAACCCTGATCCTGCGAACCTGCATAAACGAAGTTGGGGTCTAGGGGATCAGTCACTACACTATAGTACTGACTAACGTTGAGGCCACTCAAACCAATGTTTTGTTGCGTTTCATAATAATCATATGATATGCTCAATCCACCGTGATTACTGACCAACATAAAGGGGGTATCATCCGATTTTCGGAATTCCCCAAAGTACATAATGTCCGCGTGGAGCTTATGCTCTACATCACTATAATAGTCTCCCCAACGGTTGATTCTGGACCAGGTTTTACCGGCGTTTAAACTTCGGTAACATTCCACTTCTCCCATCATTAAAATCTCGGGATTCTCTGGAGATACGTACATACCGACTGACCAAGGACGTTTGGGTAAGGTACCTTGGAGCGACCAGGTCTGTGCTCTATCCGTGGAAAGGAAAACGCCTAGATCCCCACCTTCTGTTTGAGCATACGTGTATAAGCGCAGCGAATCACCCTGTGCCCAGCCGTCCAGGTTTACCCGTTGGTCTCCATAAGACATGGACTCTCCGGTCTCAAGTGCGATGAAACTATCACTATCAAATGTGTATTCTGAGAAACTTGCTTCATCTTCAGAATTATCTACGAGAAAAACAGATTGACTATGGTGAGGATGATTGAGGTGTACGGCTTCTGGTTGATTGGTCTCAAAAGTTTGCAACTTTTGGAAACTTACTCCCACATCAGTGGAACGATAAAGACTTATGTTATCCCAGTACCCTTCTTTCCCGATAAAGAAAATGGTGGGGGAGGCTCCTTCCAAGACCACTACATTCTCGGCCCCGCTCCAATAATCATTGCGGCTTGGAATACCGCTGGCTTTGGTCCAACTTACACCTTGGTCGTCAGAATAGTGTAATTCCTTATTGATCAGGGCTATTAATCGTCGTTCCGCTCTATGGCTCAAAAAATGTAATGCACCTTCACTGAAGACATAATCTTGATTGACTACTTCCCAGTTGCTACCATCTGATCTTCCTTTCCACAGGGTACCACCGGCAGAAATCAGCCAAATTTCATCTGTAACAGGGTCATATTCTGTATCAATCACACTTCCTGCCTGATTCTGGCTGCCCCGCTCCCGCCATTCTCCTCTTATTTTATCACCCGCTAATACCACTACGTCACAGATAGAGCGCCAGTCTAAGCTATTTTGCTGCGCTTGGTCTATTTGATTAAGGTATTCTTGCTGAAGCCAATTGTCTTCTGGAGCTGCCCGGTGCATATTTAGCAACCATTGTTCTCGTTTGTCTGCATTGCCTGCTTCTTCTCCGGCTTTGATCAAAGTACCTCCGGTGGGGGCTGGCAGATGCTCGGATTCGCAAGACCAAAAGAGGCAAGACATCAGGCATAGGAAGGCAGTGGAAGTGTATTGTCTCATCGCTAAGTTTTTCAGCTCTAGGCAAGTGTTGCTCCAGACTGGCAATACAGGTTTGAAATGCTTGCTAATAATTTGTGTGGTATAGTTCCGAATCTACCTTTTGAAGGCTCAAGCATTTTTTATTAAACACTGCGGGCCTGTTTTGGCTAGTCTGCGCTGTATAGTATGAGAATACAATTATCCTAGAAGATATGACGGGCATTTTTCAATCTATGCTACGTTGCAAAAATCCTTGGTTAGCTATGGCTAGCCTCGGTTTTTGCGCCTTGCCTAGATTGAAAACTCCCTTAGTCAGATACTTTAGCCTAATTATATCCTCATACTATATAGGAAATAGTTTTATACGAAAACGGTCTTTACAAATATAAAGTATTTCAGTCAAAACCCCGATTATATTAAATGTCGGCAGTTGTCTTTGTAAGGGACCTAATTATAGTGTTTTTAGTTGCGGAATAAAAGCCTTAAATGCAGCTTTGTCTGGTTGTAGGCAACCTTGGACAAGAAAAATTGTATTTCTAGCGTATACCTTGTCTATCCTAAAACCACCTGCCATGTTATTCAACTACCTTAAAGTAGCCTTCCGTAATATTTTTCGCCAGAAACTCTATGCTGTTATTAACATTTTTGGTCTTGCCATGGGGCTCGCTATTTGCTTATTGATCCTCTTGTTTGTAAAGGATGAGCTGAGCTATGATAAGTACCATGCACGGGCAAGTGATATCTATCGCATGGTTACCCAATGGGGGTACGGTACAGATAGAGAAATCGAAACCCCGATTAATGCTTACCGTTTAGCACCAGCGATCGAGACAGATTTTCCTGAATTAGAAGCCGTAGTACGCTTTAGCCCATATGGTAGCCTGATCACTTACAACAATCAAGATTTCCAAGAAGATCAATTGTTCTTGGTGGATCAGAACGTGTTTGAAGTATTTGATTTCCCTTGGAAGATGGGGGATCGCGCTACGGCACTACAGGAACCTTTCACTGTGGCGATTTCTGAGTCAACCGCAGAAAAGTACTTTGGAACGGAAAATCCAATCGGGAAAGTTCTGCAATGGAATGAAGACAATGAGTTGAGAGTGACCGGTGTGTTCGAAGATTTTGCACCAAACAATCATATGATTGCGGATCTGTTTGTCTCGATGTCTACAGGGAAGCAAGTATTTAATCAATTGGTGCTGAACAACTGGGGCGAAGGCTCGCAATATATCTACCTCTTATTGCCGGAAGGAACCAGCCCGGAGACGATCAGTGATCGATTCCCAGATTTCATTGAGAAGCACCTCGGAGAAGGGAGTTCAGAAAGGGTTGCGATGTATCTTCAACCCTTGACCGATATTCACCTGCATTCTAATCTGAGGGGGGAGGTCCGAGCGAATAGTGATATCAGATACATCTACATCTCATCCGCTATTGCGCTATTCATTATTTTGATTGCTTGTATCAATTACATGAACTTATCTACAGCCCGCTCTATAAAACGGGCTAAGGAGATTGGCGTGCGGAAAACCCTTGGAGCACCTCGATGGGCCTTGGTAAAGCAGTTCCTTTCCGAATCCACTTTGATTGCTGTGGTAGCCTTCTTCTTGGCCATAGGCTTGGTGTGGGCGTCCTTACCGGCTTTTAACTCCTTTGTAGACAAAGGACTTAGCATTAATCCACTAGAAATTCCCAATCTATACGGGATATTTATCGCTATCACTTTATTAATCGGTCTATTGGCCGGTAGTTATCCTGCTTTGTACTTATCGGGCTTTGAAGCTGCGGGTGTATTTCAGGAAAAGGTAAAGAAAGGTACTTTCAGTGCGTGGCTTCGTAAAGGCTTGGTGGTTTTCCAATTTTGTATCTCGACGGTTTTGATTGTGGGGACCTTGGTGATTTATCATCAATGGGATTTCCTACGTAATAAGGATCTAGGATATAATAAGGAGAATCTACTTCTGGTTCCAATCCCCTCCATACAGCAATATGAATCTCTAAAGGGACAGCTAGAACAGAATCCTGATATCCTGAGCATCACGGCATCCAATAAGCGTTTAACCAATCGACTCAGCAGCAATCTTGGCTTTAAAGCCGAAGGCTATGAACCCAGTCCACAAGATAGGACGAGTATCAAGATCGTAACAGTAGACGAAGATTTTATGCAAACTATCGAAGCTGATTTTGTAGAAGGTCGTGATTTCTCAGATGCCTTTGGTAGCGATGATACGGAAGCTTTTATATTGAATGAAACGGCCGTCAAAATGATTGGTTGGACCGATAATCCTGTCGGAAAATGGTTTGAGACCAGCGAATACAATGACGGGAGTTGGGTGAAACGTACTGGCAAGATTGTGGGAGTAGTAGAAGATTTCAATATGGAGTCTTTATACAATAAAGTTGAGCCTGTTGTATACTATATTTCCAAAACTTGGCTGAACTGGATGACCTTGCGTATCAATGGCAGCCATACACCAGCAACGATAGATTTTGTGAAAGATAAATGGGCTCAATACGGCTCGGAAGAGGCTTTTGATTACACCTTCCTGGATGACCGTATCAATCAATTGTATGAAGGCGAAGAACGTTACTTCAAGCTATTCGTAGCCTTTACCATCCTGGCTATTTTTATTGCAAGTTTGGGGATTTTTGGACTTTCGGCATTTACTGCGGAACAGCGACGTAAGGAGATTGGCATTCGAAAAGTATTTGGAGCTTCTGTCAGTAATCTGGTCATGTTACTTTCCAGAGAGTTTACCTGGCTAGTATTAATTGGTTTTGCCTTAGCCATTCCGATATCCTATTATGTCATGTCTCTTTGGTTGGCGGATTTCATCTATCGAATTGAAGTAGGCTTTATGCCTTTCCTACTAGCAGGCGTCTTAGCCCTGTCAATTGCCTGGTTGACGGTGAGTTTCCAGTCGGTGCGGGCCGCTTTTGAGAACCCAATCAACAGTCTGCACTACGAATAAATCCATTGTATCAGAGGATTCCTTCAACGGATATCCGTCGAAGGAATCCAAATATTAACCGAATTAAGTTGCATCCCCTTATTAGCCTCCTTAATTTAGTGGTATCAAAAGATACTAGGGGTAGAAATTAAGTTTTTTAGTGCTTTTACCTGCCCTTGATTCTGGAAATTTGTTAAAAAATTAAAACAGATGGCTGATAATCCGTTTGCAAGTATTGATGACAAGTTACTTGGTATCATTAGCTATATCACTCCCATTGGTTTGATTGTGGCAGTGGTAGGAAACAAAGACCGTGGTTCAGGGTATGTTTCCTTCCATATCCGCCAAGCCTTAGGCATTTTCGCCTTGAGTATGCTGGCTTGGTTAGTACGCAATATGTTCTTCTTTTTTATCCTGAGTTCGATGACGAGCATGGTCTTGAGCTTGGCAGCTTTTGTTCTGTGGATCATCGCTTTAGTTGGAGCAGCGCAAGAGCAAACAGATCCTGTTCCTGTAGTAGGAGAATACTTCCAAAATTGGTTTCGTAACGTATAGTTGTAGGCCATGAAGGAAGACCTGCACTTTCGAGCTGCCACCCAGGCGGACGTTCCCCTTATTATAGAGATGCTAGCAGCCGACAAACTCGGAGCCCTCCGGGAGCAGTTCGAAGATCCTCTACCCCAGCCTTATTGGGATGCCTTTGAGGCCATAGATCAAGATCCCAATCATGAATTAATGGTGGTGGAGATGCAAGGAGAAGTAATTGGTACCTTACAACTGAGCTTCCTCCCTTATCTCACCTACAAGGGGGGATGGCGTGCCCAAATCGAAGCCGTTCGGATACGTGCAGATAAGAGGGGACTAGGTTTAGGGAAGCAATTCTTTACCTGGGCTATCGAACGAGCCAGAAGTCGCGGTGCACACGTGCTCCAACTCACCTCTGATAAGAAAAGGCCAGATGCCATTCGGTTTTATGAAAATCTAGGATTCAAAGCCAGTCACGAAGGCTTTAAACTACACTTTCCCTAGTGCGATTAACTTTCATGAAACCAAAATTTCCCTTTCCCATCGGGATTCCCATTGTAATTGACCGTGATTTCTATTCCTGCTTCAATATTTTCTAAAGCAAAGAAGCTCATAGTCTGTCCTTCAAAATCTGGTCTATACTCTGCATTGGGATCGAAGGAGTGATTGTAGATCGATCCATTCCCAAGGATGAGCGCGGCTTGCTGATCCTTTTCTCCCCAAATAAAATAGTAGTCGTGAATAATGGTCTTGTCCAGGTTTTTACGCTGTGTACCGGGGATGACCAGGACGGGAGCAATTTCAATGATCGATCCTTTGGGTATCGGACTAGAGGAGAAAACCCCGCGTCCGCCCAAGTCACTGTCCATGATGTACAAGGACGGGATTTGCTGCATATACTGTAGCATTGATTCTATGCAGTTTACAAATGTTTTGATAGAAAAGCAAATGGGACGCAGCGGGCTTGGGAGGGCTATTGGTGAATTCACCGGACATCAGCATGGGGAGGCAGACTTGATCGTCATTTAGTTGATGATTCACAGTACCTGATTACTCCAATCCTCTTACTAGCTTGCCAAGCCTTCTGTTGACATTTTATAGTGAAGAACCAAGAAACCAGCAATCCATCCACCATGGACCGACAACTATGGGCCCAACCGAGAGTTTCCATGCCCTTTTTACATCCCTACCTCCTCCATTCTCCCCGACTCACAAGCCCGGAAGATCGCTTCAATAATCCGCAGGTCCTTCATACCTTCTTCTCCGGTGGCAATGCTCTTTTTGCCACTTTTAATCGATTCTGCAAACTCATCCATCTGAGCGATCTGCTGATAGGGGGGAGTGGCAAAATGTAGAGGGCCATCGCTGGTTTGTCCGGCGGTGCCGACGGCATTGAAAGCGGGTTTGAGCTCCACCCAGCCCCGTTGGGCGGAGGCGTAGAGGCGATCAATATAGGTGGAGTAGGAGGTGCTATGGTTGGAAATAGCGCCAGAAGGAAAATGCATTTGCCAGGTTACGGTCTCATAGATACCTCTAAAGATATCCTTTTGCAGGGTGTAGCCTTGAGCGGTGACGTGTGTTGGCATTTCATCCAATAGCATTCTAGCGCCCTGCATGGCGTACAGGCCAAGATCTACCAGTGCTCCACCGCCTCCCTTTTCTTTATGGAGGCGCCAGGATTCGGGATTGGCCATGGAGAAGCCGAGACTAGCTTCAATGAGATTGACTTTGCCGTAGACTTGTTCGCGGCCCATTCGGTGTGCTTCCAGGTGGAAGGGCTCAAAATACAGGCGATAACCTACCTGAAGTTGCACACCGGTAGCCTCGCAAGCCTCGATCATGCGCTGGCCTTCTGCAACTGACATAGCCATTGGCTTTTCGCAGATCACATGTTTACCTGCCTGGGCAGCCCGGATGGTATATTCGGCATGTAAAAAGTTGGGTAGGACAACATAGACGATATCGATTTCATCATTGTTAGCGATTTCATCGAAGGTGTCGTAATTATAGATATTACTGCTATTTAAGGCATAATCCTTTTGCCACTTTTCTGCTTTGCTTGGAGTGCCAGTGACGATACCTTTGAGTTCACAATGGCGGGTGTGTTGCAGGGCTGGAGCTAGCTGTCTGGTGCTATAATTCCCTAAACCTACTAAGGCAATCCCAAGTTTCTGATCCGTTGGAGTTTGGCAACCTATGGCAGATGGTAGCAGCATGCCTGCCGTAGCAGCCATGCCCGTCTTTAAAGCAGTTCTTCTGTGCATAGTAATTTTGATCTACAAAGGTTAACTTTCTTGCAACAGGTTGAGCATCCATTCGGAGATGATCTCTACAATTTCTTTATTGAAGTGTTGCGTCATGTATTGTCGATTAAAGGCTCCCGAATTACGCATTTGTACATATTCTTCCATTGATGGTACTTTGGCGAAGGCATGTTCGGTATTGGGAATGATCTGATAACTTCCCTTGCCCGGATGATAGGTATTCACCAAGTTGGCAATGTTTTCTGCGGCCTCTTCGCTAATGGCTTGCAAGTCGTACTCACCGTACATAGCCAAAGTATGTACACCGGCTTCCTTCCAAGCTGCAGCTTGATTTTGATCATTGAGATCCTGCCAAAAAGTGTAGTGGCGCCCCAATAAGCGATCGTTTTGGAAAGCCATAATACCGTTTTGCATTAGGGCCTGATAATCCGGATTCTGCGCTAATGCTTCCGGCGTCTTTTTCATCAAAAAGAACTCAGCCAAGAGGGGCGCAACAGCCCGAGTATTAGCATCCAAACGAATAAAGTCATCCCCTCTTTTGATGGCTTGATCTCGATGTACTTCATGCATGTACTCATGCCAAGATTTCAATACCGTTCCATACACCATCACCCCTTTGGGATGATGCTTGGCAGCGAGGATGGGAGCCGTTATACCACCTAGAGAATGGCCAAAGTAAAAGATGTTTTCATGATCAATAAACTTGTACTTCTTCAATTCTCCCAATGCCGTATCAAACGCGGCTAACTCTGTATCATAATCAATACTACCACAGTCCAACGAACCATTACTATCCCCTACACCAGGCTTTTCTACCCGGTAAACAGCAAAGCCCTTCTCTACTAATCCATCAACCATCTTTCGCACGGGGCCGGCATTATCATAGTAGGCATCTATGGAGCCACAATCGAAGCCCTGCATAAATACAAGCAGGGGGAAATGGCCGTCGGCTTTAGGTTTGTGCAGAATTGATCTCAACATGCCATCTTCAAAGGGGACGGCATCATACACAATTTGAGCTACAGCAGATTTTTCCAAGGGTTTTCCTTTTACCTTTCCGGAGAGGGTTTGGCGTTTCCCCTTTCTCCATACTTCCACTTTTACCTTTTGGTCGGCTACGAATGTACCAGCTATTTGTACTGCCTTTGCTGTATTGTCTACGCATTCTCCATTTATTTTGAGGAGAATGTCCCCGGCTTTCAACCCTATGCTGGAGGCTGTACTGTTTGGAATCACCCTTTGCAGATAGGTGCCTGCGGTAGATGGGGACTGAGTTTGTAATTGAATATCCTTGGAAATGGGGCTTAGTAGAGCGCCAAGCGATCCTTTGCGCGCCAATTCCTGACTATTGATGTTGAAGGGTAGGGATAGTAAAAGTACTATCCAGAAGGTGGCATAACTCTTCCTATTCATGTCGGGTCCATTTAGATGTATAATATAACATAATACAAACAGATATTGGAGGAGTAAATTGCTAATTAACACTAAGATTGTCAAATAGAACTTGACTTGCTTTATGGTACGGTAGGGCTAAAATAGATTCAGGTCTTGCTGAATATTTGTTTGGGAATTACGGTGGGAAATCAATCTAGCGAACGGATAGATGGTACTTTCAAAAACAGCTTTGTTTTATCCTAGATTGGAATCTGTTGATGGAGACGGTAGCCCTTTAGTTGGGATCGATAGCCAGATAGTTTAGCATTAAACGCTGCCAGCGTATCGGTATGCTTAATTTGATCGTAATACTTTATATGAGGAATTAACTTTCTTAGATCAAATGCCCAGTAGATGGTCATTAAGGGATTGATCCAAAGGTGGCTACCACGGGTTCTATGGGTTCGATGATAATCTCCATATTCTCCTTCCAAGGCACTAACAATAGAGTTGGACACAATACTTTCCATACCTGGCATTCGTTTGTTGGCAAATTCTACGGCCTTGGCATATAATTGAGCTTCTTCCATTTCGCCTAGCAATTGGAATAGGCCAAGGTAGGCTCCTGTGGTAGATAGTTGGGCTATATTTTCCAAAAAACGGAAATGAGATACGCCGTGGTAATGGTCCACTCCAAAACCTAGATTGACTAGATACTGTTTTTTGATTCCTGTACGATATACGGCAGCCATCGAACAGATGTCTTCCTGAGGGGTGCCAAGGCCTTCTTCATCTCCGAACATGAGACTATCCGTTCCACCATCTATTAGCAGGACCGTATCGATTTGATGTGTTTGGATCAAATACTTGTAAGCGTCGCGAAGTGGGGCCACTCCCGTGCGTTCGAAACCATATACCTTAGCGTCGTATCCCTGAATTTGTAACCAGGCTTTGAGGTATTTCTCAGGAAAATAATTTCTGCCGGATAAGTCCTGATCCTTCGCTTCAATTTCATAGCAGTATGGATAGACCTGCCTAGCGGTAGTGCGACTTAACCAGGTGAAAGCAAAGTTACTGATGATTACCGTTTTACCCTGCTTCAGTAAATTGAGATACAAAGGAATCCCGCAAAAGATATCAAATCCTCCTCCGGCCCCGGCTAAGAGAACAGTTTGACTATCGGAGAGTTGTTGGAAAAAGGGAATTTGGTCGAGTTGATAATGCATGACAAGGCTTTAAAGGGTACCAATGTGTATCCAACTATCGCTTTTACACTTTAGTTCCTTATCTGGTCGAGAACTATTGTAATCTATCGGTCAACAATACAGTAAGTTCCAGCCACTTTATCGTGTATACCTTGCTTCTTGATATCAAAGACAAGGCTCCCGATTAGGATGATGAAAATAAACCCATAAAAATTACTTAAACCTGCCAAGGGAGCCTTTTGCACTACGTAGCCAATTTCCATAAACTGGTCGATCTCAGGGAATTCAGGAGAGAAGAACAGATAGATATTTGAAACCATGGAAAAGAGGAAGCTAATGACCCATGGAAAATACCGTTTGAAGGCTTGATCGATCGTAATATCGTTAAGGTGTTCGTCTACGAGTTTGATCCCAAGGAAACTTTTGCCAAAGGTAGCACTTCTCTTCCACTCAAAATAAGGTTTATATAGGGCAGAAGCGGTAGTAAGCAAAAGCATAATCCCAAGATTTTTAACATTCAAGGTATTATATAGGCTTAGTACCATGATGGGAAACAGGATCATGAAATCTACGAGTTGAGCTCCCAAGCGTTGCCAAAAAGTGGCGAGTACTGCTTGTTCGATGGAGGCCTGTTCCTCTGAAAAAAAGTCGCTATCTATAATTGGATCTTCCATGCTATTCTATTTTATCTGCTAGATGCAAACTAAAACATTTTGGACAAAGAGTAGTTCAGATTTGCGGCTTTCCTTCGCCTCCTTTTTCTTTTCACCTGATTTACTGATTTTCAATTATGCTGCAAATCTCTTTGAAGTTCTTTTCTTCTTGAAGCTTTTTGAAAGGTAGAAACAATAGGAGAATCAAACAGCGTGGTTTAGAGAGCATCATAGTGCGGCTAGCCATAGCTAACCAAGGATTTTTGCAACGTAGCATAGATTGAAAAATGCCCGTCATATCTTCTAGGATAATTGTATCCTCATACTTAAAACTTATACCCCCTGTACTCGCTACACCCTTTCCAAAGCGAGGTGAGTCCCAGCTGGCAATTCTACGATGATCTCATCTCCTAATTCAACCCATCCATCTGCCAACACTATTCCCATAACTCCTGCCTTGCGAATGAGATGGCCTTCTGCATCTCTGCCTAAGACCGCCTTCATCAGACCTGGCTGTATCCCATCCAATTGATGACAAGGATTCCGTAAGCCTGTAATTTGGACCTTTGCGTGGGAGCCAATACTCAGGATGGTGTTTCTAGGTAGCCCTAAGAGATCGATTCCTGCCGTCGTGATGTTTTCACCCATTTGGCCTGGTGTCAACTCGAATCCTTTACCGGATAACTCTTGATGAAGTTCTTGATGGATTAAATGCACTTGACGCAAATTGGGTTGAGTGGGATCTTTCGCTACCCGCGACCGATGTTTGACGGTTTTTCCTAGGTGGGCATCTCCCTCTACGCCGAGTCCTTTAAGTAATTTAATTTGGGAGGTGTTGAACTTTTGCATACTGTGGGTGCTACTTTTACTAAGCGCCACTACTTTTCCATTTTTCATAGTTGTCGGGTAATTTCTTAGCCTGAAAATGACTTTCTATGACAATTTTTGTATTGAGCAATTTCAGTATTCACACCGTAAGAAGCAACATCTCTCGTGCAAAATAGTAAGGGACTTAGCGCTCCGAATCAGGATTCGAAACATGAAACCAGCAATGTTAGACCAGGATAGCTATTCCGGGGACCCGGATGCCTCTTGAAGAAATGATTTTGGAGACATACCAGTGTGTTTTTTGAAGGCGCGATTGAAAGTCGTTTTAGAATTGAAGCCGCAATCCAGAGCGATTGCGAGCAAGGTTAGGTCTTTGGTTGCTCCTTCTCGGATGGCCTCCTTCACGGCTTCTACCCGATGAAAATTAATGTAATCATTGAAATTCATTTCGAAGCCTTGATTGATTGCCTTTGAAATCACTAGACTATTTGCTCCTATATCTTCATAAGCATTTCGTACTGATCAATGTGATTATCCAGTCCAGCGGACAGCAGGAACAAAATAGTTTCCGCTCGCTCTTGGTCTACGTTATTGATTCTGACCGTTGGCTGGATGGATTGAACGGCTGCTAGTAAACTAGGAAACTCCTCCGGACTGGCTTCGTATTGAGCCAAGTAGCCATTCTTGGGGTTAATGGTAAAAAAGCCAATATTCCTGTCCCCACGCTTGACCCTATAGGTGGTATAAATGGGGCCTGCTGTTTGAATGGCTGCGTTTACATTGTCCCAAGAATACAATTGATGCTCAGTGCGTAAGCATTGTACTTCCTCGAAGGAGACTTGGCTCACCTCTAGCTCTTCGGGTTCCTGTTGTAGTTGTCCTTTAAAGCAGAGAAAGTTCCGGGTGATAGAGAATCCAATTCTTTCGTAAACCCTAATGGCACGATGGTTGTCTTGAATCACCTCCAGAGCGCACTGTGTAATCCCTCCCTGCTTTAGGAGGGGAATGCAGTGGTTGTAAATCCGATCTACTATTTGCTGGCCTCGATAGTCAGGAATTACCCCCGTTCCGGTATTGAAGGCAGTGCGATGACTCTTATAATCGTCGATACCGTGGATGATAAAGCCTACCAACTGATTATCGCTAAAGGCTCCGTAAGAAAGGGCAAGGTCTACCCTGGCTCCTTTGAAGCGATCCGCCCAGTAATTGAGGTCACTGGGCATCGGTACAAAATAATCCTTGAAGGCAATCAGTAGGCAGTCCACAATATCCTGCAAGGAAGTTTGAGCAAGGGATCGAATTTCCATGGATCGAGCGTTAATTGGAGAGATATTTTTCCTTAATGATATTCAAATGTCTGAGTTCATGACCTGCTAGGTGGTAGATAAAGGCCCGAACGGTTCTGTAGTGCGCTGGGCCATCGGCGGTTCCCCCGCGCATCAAGGCCTCCTCAGGTAGGTGTTCATATAGCTGTAGTGTAGCTTTGCGCACGGCCTCGTACTCATCTAGTATGCTTGTGATACTGCGTTCATTGGCATTAGAGTAACGAGCGTAATGGTCTTGGTCAAAACCGGGGAGATCGGTTTCGTCATGGCGTGCAAAGCGGAGGGCTCGGTAAGTGTAGATTCTTTCGTCATCAATTAAATGAACGAGAATTTCCTTTATCGTCCATTTCCCCTCGGCATAGCGATAGTGTAATTGTTCCTCACTCAATTGGGAGACAAGTGCCTTGAGGGTTAGAAAGTTATTCCACATGTGATCGAGCACTCGACCATCCTTGGCCATCAGATCCAGGTAAATATGCGCGTAGGCAGGATACTCTTCGGGCTTGGGCTTAGGTATGCTCCTCATTCGTCGGTAGTTTCCAGAATCGGCAAATAAGGCGCAGTATACATAAACCTGCTTGGCTTGTCAACTATAAAGATGGAGATTTTCGGATGGCTAGCTGAAGCTTGGAGTAGGAGAGGTCAAAATGTGAAGGAGCGGCTAAGGATCAAGGGGGGCTACCCCCGATCCTTTATCTATTCAAGTGTTAGATTTTGCGTATTTCTCCAAAAACATTGCGGGTGTTCTTGGCTTTGGGGTTGCCCCGGTATTCGATCCTACCTCCCGTATTGGCGGCAGCATCAATACTTTGCGTTGCTGTAGCAATGATGGTACCACCTGTTCCGGCCTTGGCGTATACTCTTTCGCCTTCTAGGTGATAGCCATCGAATTTCCCACCGGTACTGGCTCCGATTCGCTGTGTCTTAGAGTAACCTTCCAATTCGAGGGTTCCTCCTTCTTTTACATGGGCTTCAAGATCCTCTACTTGCAGGTCCATTTCTACTCTACCACCTGAGGCAGCTTTGAGGTAGAGATAATCTGCTGTGATTAGCTCTTTGGCATATACTTGTGCACCGGCAGAAGCTCTAATTCTGCGGAGCTTCTTGTAAGAAACGACTACTTTAACCTGCTCGTTATTAAACTGCTTGGTGGTCTTCATTTGAATCTTGAGTATACCTTTCTTTACGAAGATATTGATATCGTCCTCAGGAACACGACTGCTATAGATCGTAGCCTTTTCCTCTTCTCCCTGCTCAAGTACTACTTCAAAGTTTCCAAAAACGGATATACCATCAAAAGGGAAAAGCCCTATACTTTCTTGTGCACGCACCTTAGCCATTGATACCAATAGGAAGAATAGGGTAATCAATGCTAAGCGAGATAAAAGCTGCATATTGTTAAGTTGCTTGCTGTGATTTCTTATTCTATAGATTCTCATGTTAATACGGTTTTGAATGATGGTCTGGAATTAGGTGAAAATTGGGGTGTTGATAACAGTGTTACGATCGATCATTCAGTAGTAGGATGTTTGATTTTCCATATCCCCCTATTACAGGACAGACTTTTTTCACGATCGGTTGCACTTAATTATGTTATTGTTTGATAACAGTGTCTTAAAGGAATTAACAGATGTTATAACTCCCAATCAAGACCATACAAATTTAGTAGGTAGCTGGCCCAGTTGCGTTCTGGATTATAAATCCGTACCTCAAGTGATCTCGGATATTTGGGAACGCACATGGTCTGTACTACTTCCATCTATCTATTAGTGGCAATTCTCATCGCCTTTATTACAGATCAGCATTGATAATTCTAAAAAATTCCGATCTTTGCAGCCTTATTGAAAAAGCATCGTATACAAGGAAGTTTTGTGGGAACTATAAAGAGGAGAATGGGTGTTGGTCTTATTCAAAATGCGTATCTAAAACAAGCTAAAGCATGGCAGAGCAAAATACTCAGTTTAAGAAATTAGTAGCACACTGCAAGGAGTATGGTTTCATTTATCAATCTAGTGAGATCTATGACGGACTAGGCGCGGTATACGACTACGGCCCCTACGGTGTGGAGCTAAAGAATAATCTGAAAGACTACTGGTGGCGAGCCATGGTTCAGATGCATGAAAATATTGTGGGGATCGATGCTGCCATATTTATGCACCCTAAAACGTGGAAAGCTTCAGGGCACGTAGATGCCTTTAATGATCCCTTGATCGATAATAAAGACAGTAAGAAACGTTATCGTGCGGATGTTTTGGTAGAGGATTACATGGATAAAATTGAGGTTAAGATCAATAAGGAGGTGTTCAAGGCCAAAAAACGATTTGGTGATTCTTTTGACGAAGCACAATTCCGTTCTACTAACCCTCGAGTACTCGCTAATCAAGAAAAGATGGATACCATCGCCCAGCGATTGGCTACGGCGATGAGTGAGGAGGATATGGAAGGTTTGAAGAACTTAATTGTTGAATTAGATATTGCTTGCCCTGAAAGTGGTTCTAGAAATTGGACAGATGTACGTCAGTTCAATTTGATGTTTTCTACCCAGTTAGGAAATATTGCTGGAGAGGAAGGTAAATTGTATTTGCGACCCGAGACGGCACAAGGTATTTTTGTCAACTTTTTGAATGTACAGAAAACGACCCGCCAGAAATTACCATTCGGTATCGCACAGATCGGTAAGGCCTTCAGAAATGAAATCGTGGCCAGACAGTTTATTTTCCGGATGCGGGAGTTTGAGCAGATGGAGATGCAGTTCTTCATTCAGCCGGGTACGGAAATGGAATGGTACAACTACTGGAAGGAGACGCGTTTGAAGTGGCATAAAGCATTGGGGCATCCAGCAGAGAAGCTTCGTTTCCACGATCATGATAATCTGGCACACTACGCCAATGCAGCCGTAGATATTCAGTTCAACTTTCCTTTTGGTTTCAAGGAGCTGGAAGGCATACATTCCCGTACGAATTTTGACTTGGAAAGTCATCAGGAATTATCCGGAAAGAAATTGCAGTACTTTGATCCGCAAACCAACGAAAGTTATGTACCTTATGTCTTAGAAACATCGATCGGCTGCGATCGGATGTTCCTAGCTACGATGAGTCATGCATTGGTCGAAGAAGACGTTACCGGTGCAGGAGGAAAAACCAGTACACGGGATGTACTTAAACTTCACCCAGCTATTGCACCAGTGAAGGTCGCCGTGCTCCCCTTGAAACGAAACGAAGAAGGACTAGTATCTAAGGCAAAAGAGATCTTTAATCAATTGAGGTTCTCGTTTAATTGCCAATATGATGACACCGGTAGCATTGGTAAACTGTACCGTAGACAAGATGCGATCGGTACCCCTTACTGTGTTACTGTTGATTTTGAGTCATTGGAAGACAACACTGTGACAATACGTGAGCGTGATAGCTTAAGGCAAGAAAGAGTTTCCGATTGAAAAAGTAGAAGGCATCGTGCGAGAAAAAGTAGATATGAAACAATTATTTATATAAGGAAGTCGTTAGTAGGTATATATCAGGTACACGCTTATTCCCTCCTAATGTATACCTACCACTTTCCTGAGAAAAATTGTTTTCTCCCCCCCTAAACCCAGGATGTAAGTAGAGATAATTATTTTTTTTGAATATTGCATCCTTTTAATATTTGCTGCGTATATACTGCGCAAGTGTCCTCCGGCAGAAATTCGATTCATGTTTTATTATTTCCTTTCTGTTGTAGTGCATGTATAGCAAATCTACTTTCAAGGCTACACGAGTTTTTCTTTTGGTAAGTTCGGTTATTGTATAAACTCCATCCCCCCCTTATCCCAGTTCACTGTTTGTCCAAAACAGATATTTCGGTTTTGTTGGTCCATGGACCAACGAATTCCTCGGCTTAAATTACATACCTACACCAAAGTACAGACACGGCATTTTACTTTATTCATCATAAACACTGTGTTCTTATGCGAGCACACACACTAAGCACGTATTTATTCATCTTTAAAGCCGATTTCTCATGAACAACAATCCAACTCTCAGAAGGAGAAACACTGGGCTCATTTCTTCATTGAATAAGATGAGACTTGCTGTTTTAGGGACACTTTTGTGTTCATTAGTTGGGACTACTACACTTGACGCACAAAGAGACCTAAACTTTTACCACTTCGCCAATGTCATGCAGCGAAGTCAAATGAATCCCGCCTTCATCCCGAATGCAAAATTTATCATTGGTACTCCATTTCTTTCTTCTATTGGTTTTGGAGCTAGCAATAACGGTTTCTCTTACCGCCAGGCGGGGGTACAGAATGCCATCACAGGAAGTCGTCGTTTGAATTATCGAATGGCGCTAATGGAAGTAAATGACAATAACTTCGTCTCAGGCGGTGGAGAAATTGAGATCTTGTCTGCTGGTCTTCGCCTGGGTAAACACTTTTTCTATGGCAGTCTTTCTGATCATGTCGAAACGAGCATTCAATACCCTTTCGGCGCTATCGGCCTACTGGCTGACGATCAGGATATGGTCATTTCGGAGGGTGGACTGTACGATTTGCGGCAGCTGATGTTCCAAGGATCACACTATCGTTCTCTAGCGCTGGCCTACGCCCGAGAGTTCAATGATAAGTGGAATTTAGGGGTTCGAGTACGCCTACTGGCGGGCTTGGAAAATGTCTACTCAACCAATAATGGACTAATCTTTTCTTCCTATGAAGGAGGGAGCGGTACTGGTAGCACCGGAGAACCTGGTTATAATGTAGAAGGCAATATCTATATTATGGGGGCGGGTATCTATCGCTTCCAAAACGAAAGAAGATTTCCCTTATATGTAGCTGGTAACTACGGAGCTAGCGTCGATCTGGGATTACAATATAAGGTGAATGAGAACCTAGAACTTTCTGCTTCTGCTTCTAATTTTGGCTTGCTAAAGTGGAATAGTGAGTTGACTTCTGCTACCATCGAAGATCCCATGATTTTACCCACGCAGTTGGATACTTTCTTGACGGATTATATTGACTGGGTTGGCGATGATCTTGCTACGATGGCAGAGAGCCGTTTACCTGCCTACTCTACCCGCTTAACGGGAGACATCTATGCCGGCCTTAAATACCAGGTAATGCCGGAACAATTCTTTGGGGTAGTCGCTAATACTCGTATTTATCCCGATAGAGTTGATATTGGCGCTGCCTTTTCCTATCAAATGCAGGTGTTAAAATGGTTGAATGCGGGTGTGGCTTATACGGTATTTAACAACTCCTTTATCAACCTTGGACTGGGCTTAACCATTGATCTGGGACCCATGCAAGGATATTTCTCTACCGATAATGTATTTGGTCTAGTCAGTCCAGGTACCACTCAGGCTACTAATGCAAGAATGGGACTTAACATTATGTTTGGAAGAGGTTACGAGGAGAAACGAGAAGAACAGCGGATCGCAGAAGAATTAGAGGAGGCCAAGCGCAAAGAAGAAGAAGAAAGAATTGCGGAAATCAACAATTTGATCGATGCCGATACCATACAGGGAGATCGTCCGACAAACTTTGATGGCTATTTTGTGTTTAGAGGTACAACGAGGAACGCTTCGGATGGTCGTTCGTTGAATGCCGCATATGTGGATATCTATAAGATCAATGGAGATGGCTTCCGCGAGCTTATCCATACGAGTCGTTATCCGGAAGGATCATTTGACATTGTGTTGTTCGCACAGCCTGGGACGCATGAAATGCACGTAGAAAACTTTGGCTATCAGAAAGAGATTTACCAGTTCCGTGCTACGGAAACAACCTTGAATAAAGACTTCATGATGATTCCGAAGCCCGTGATGGATAGCCCAGCGCGTCCCGTAGCAGTTAATACTTCTCCGTCCTTTGAGGAGCAACCCTACGAAGGCGAAAATGATGTGGCTAGTGTAGAGGATGGTTTTGAGGATGGAGTTGAGGAGCCGGAAGAACAAGCCAGAGGCCTTTTCTCTCTTACACAGAAGACGAGCTTAAGAGAGGAAGCAACTTCTAAGTCTGGAGTGATCAAGCGACTTGCGGAAGGAGACCAAGTGTTGGTGTTGGAGGAAACGAGCAAGTATTGGTGGAAAGTTAAGTTAGGCGACCGAACAGGCTGGGTTAAAGCTGCTTTATTGCAGCCGACAGAGTAAATTATTAAATTTTGTTATAAGGACATCAAAATCATTGCCCGGAGTTGTCACAACGATAACTTCGGGTTTTTTAATGCCATTAATCTATCAATCTATAGGATATTCTTCGAAAGGTAAAGTGAGGATTTTTGTTTTGTATACTGTCATGCATTTATACATCACTCTTTTTAAATGTTTGACAATCAGTTGTCAGAATACCATTCTTTTGCGCTAAATTTTGACTTATGACAATCCATTAACAAAAGTTCTAATTCCTTCCTGAAATTTGATCAAATACTAACGATTTGGAGTTATCGCCTTATTGGTCACTAAATTGTTAGCATATGAACAAAAAAGTTTCACACTTTCCTTTACCTAAGATTGGAAGTACCCTACTGGTACTTTGGAGTCTTTTTTTCGGCTTCTTACCAGGACATGTACTTGCCAATGAATTGCTGACTTGCGAGGCGCAAGCAGGCACGCTCTCCAGTCCCAAGCTTTGCTTTGGTGACAATGAAGTGGTGATAAATGCCACCCCACAAGAAGATGCTGTCATCCCTGATGGCTTCGAAACAATCTACGTATTGACTTCTGGCGATGGCCTAGTCATTGAAGGCGTGAATGCCACCCCTACCTTTACGGTACCTGTAGAGGGGATTTTTACCATTCATACCTTAGTGTATGATCCCAACACCTTAGACCTGGGCATTGTCGTACCAGGCGAAACTACCGGATTTGATGTAAATGGACTACTAGAACAAGGAGGAGGAGACATCTGTGCTTCTCTGGATGTAGCTGGTGCTCGCTTTGAGTTTACCAATTGCAACGAATTACTTTGCGAAGCACGAAGCGGTGCTCTAGCTGCCAATGAAACATGCTTGGAAGGAGGCAATGCAAGTTTGACGGCTACCGTTACTGAAGACCCTGTTGTTCCAACAGGCTACGAATTGATTTACGTACTGACTAGTGGCGATGAACTGGTCATTCAGGGTGTAAACGCTACTCCCGAATTTGATGTAGATGTGGAAGGGAAATTTACCATCCACAGTTTAGTTTATGATCCGAATACCCTAGACCTCGGTATTGTTGTACCTGGTCAAACCACAGGATTTGATGTAAACGGTCTGTTGGTACAAGGTGGCGGTGATATCTGTGCGGCACTTGATGTAGCTGGCGCAGCTTTCGACGTAGCGGAATGCCCTTGTGATGCGGATGCCGGATCTCTTTTCAACTTCGTCCAGGAGTGTTTGGATGCTGATGGAGCAAAGATCAGAGCTTTCCCAGAAGTGCGCCCAACTGCCCCAGATGGTTTTGAGATTCTTTATGTGTTGACCAGTGGTGATGGATTGGTCATCCAGAATGTGAGTAATGATCCTAGCTTTGTTGTGGATCAAACGGGACTCTACACTATCCATACTTTGGTTTATGACCCGGCTACTTTAGATATAAGCATCGTTGTGCCTGGGCAAACCACGGGCTTTGACGTTAATGGCTTATTGAAACAAGGCGGTGGTGATATTTGTGGCTCCTTGGATGTGGCCGGTGCTACATTTGATGTAGTAAATTGCCCCTGTGAGGCCACTGCTGGAACATTAGTGCCTAGTGGTGAAGCCTGTATAGATGGCGGTAGCACGACCTTGACAGCTGTAGTAGACGAAAACCCGATGATCCCTGAAGGATACAGCTTGATCTATGTACTTACTGCAGGTGATGGCTTGGTGATTCAGGATGTAAACAGTAGTCCGGAATTTACCGTAGATACCCAAGGCGTTTACACGATCCACACGCTGGTGTATGACTCCACTACTTTGGATCTAGGTATCGTAGTACCTGGGCAAACCACCGGTTTTGATGTGAACGGTTTGCTAGAACAGGGTGGTGGTGATATCTGTGCGGCACTTGATGTTGCTGGTGCGCCCTTCACGGTAGGTACTTGCGCTTGTGAGGCTACTGCCGGTGCATTAACGCCTATTGGTGATCCCTGTTTGGATTCAGGAAGGGCAAGACTACGGGCAGTAGATATTGATCGTCCGAATGTACCAGCAGGATATCAAGTGATCTATGTGTTGACGTCAGGAGAAGGTTTAGTGATTCAAGCTGTGAATCTGCAACCTATCTTTAATGTAACAGAAGCTGGTATATATACCATTCATACCTTGGTGTATAATCCAGCTACCTTGGATCTAGGCATTGTTGTGCCGGGTGAAACTACTGGTTTTGATGTGAACGGCCTACTACAGCAAGGTGGTGGGGATATTTGTGCCGCACTAGACGTGGCCGGTGCAGCTTTTGATGTGACGGACTGTGGTTGTACAGCTAATGCTGGTACCCTGGCTCCTACGGGTGATACTTGCTTACCTGCTGGCGAAAACACAATCACTGCTGCGGTAGTAGACGAAGCCTTTATTCCTGATGGCTATCGTAGAGTTTATGTATTGACCTCTGGCGATAACCTCATTATTGAGGCTGTAAGTTCTACACCGAGTTTCGATATTGATGGCAGTGGCCGATTTACTATTCATACTTTAGTATACAATCCTCAGACCCTCAGTCTAGGCATTGTACAACTGGGGAGAACCAGTGCGATCCTCTTAAACCGATTACTACAACAGGGTGGAGGACCGATCTGTGCTTCTTTGGATGTAGCTGGAGCAGTATTCTTTGCCGGCAATTGTCCATGCGATGCACATGCAGGTCGTCTCGAGGCAGAGGAAGGAGCGTGCTTAGATATGGGAGAAGCTAACTTAGTAGCCAGCCCCGTAAGTCACCCACGTGTACCTGCTGGATTTGAAGTGTTGTACGTATTGACCTCTGGCGAAGGTTTGGTTATCCAAGGTGTGAATACAACGCCAGCGTTTACAGTAACAGATGAGGGAACTTATACGATTCATACATTGGTATATGATCCAAACACCTTGGACCTTAGCATTGTCGTTCCGGGCGTAACGACTGGCTTTGATGTGAACGGTCTCTTGAAACAAGGAGGAGGCGATATTTGTGGGGCTTTGGATGTAGCTGGCGCACCATTCCACGTGAGCGATTGTGTTTGCGAAGCAGATGCAGGGACACTTCATCCACTCAATGATCCTTGTATTCAAAACTTAGGGGTAACGATCAAAGCAGCTACTGATGATCAGCCTACTATTCCGGCAGGATTTACTCAGTTGTATGTATTGACTTCTGGAGAAGGATTGGTCATCCAAGGTGTTTCGGCAGAACCTGAATTCCGGGTAGATGCGGAAGGACGTTATACAATCCATTCCCTGGTATACAATCCTGCCACTTTAGATCTTAGCATCGTTGTACCGGGTGTAACGACTGGTTTTGATGTCAATAGTCTGTTAGAACAGGGAGGAGGTGATATCTGCGCTTCACTTGATGTAGCGGGTGCAGTATTTATGGTAGATGATTGTGGTTGTTTGGCAAAAGCAGGAACATTAGAAGCTATCGGTGATCCTTGCTTAAATGAAGGTAGTGCAACCCTACGAGCCCAATTGGACCGCCATCCAAGTGTACCTAGTGGTTTCGAAATTATTTACGTTTTGACTTCTGGAGAAGGTTTAGTCATTGAGGCTGTGGAATGCAACGCCTGAATTTACAGTAGATGAAGAAGGTCGCTTTACTATCCACACCTTAGTGTATGATCCATCTACTTTGGATCTGGGGATTGTAGTACCAGGAGTAACTACCGGTTTTGATGTGAATGGCTTACTAGAGCAAGGAGGTGGTGACATTTGTGCAGCTCTCGATGTAGCTGGTGCACCTTTCCACATTAGCGAATGTATATGCGACGCAGAAGCGGGTACCCTGCATACCATTAGCGATCCATGTTTGGATGAAGGGCATGCCACTTTGAAAGCTGCTGCCAGTGATCATCCAGTAGTACCAGACGGATTCTCCCTACTGTATGTACTGACTTCTGGTGACGGCTTGGTCATCGAAGCCGTAAATACTCACCCTGAGTTTGATGTGACTACGGAGGGAAGATTTACCATCCACACCTTAGTATATGATCCATCTACTTTAGATCTTAGTATTGTTGTGCCCGGCGTAACTACGGGTTTTGATGTGAACGGCTTGCTACAGCAAGGCGGTGGCGATATTTGCGGAGCACTGGATGTAGCTGGTGCAGCTTTTGATATTCGCGCTTGTGTGTGTGAAGCTGATGCGGGAACCTTAACACCGAAATTTGCCTCTTGCATCCAGACCTTAGGTGTAATTCTAAAGGCGGATATTGGCGATGCTCCAAATTATTCCTGCCGGTTATGAGCAATTGTACGTGTTGACTTCAGGAGAGGGATTGGTGATACAAGGTGTAGCTGCTACACCAGAATTCAAGGTCGAAGAAGCGGGCCGTTACACTATTCATAGTTTAGTGTACAACCCCAATACACTGGACCTGGGCATTGTTGTGCCAGGCGTAACCACTGGTTTTGATGTGAACGGCTTATTGGAGCAAGGAGGAGGAGCCATTTGTGCATCCTTGGATGTGGCTGGCGCTCCATTTGATATCGAAGACTGTGGCTGCCAAGCAAGAGCTGGAACTCTAGAAACAATTGGTGATCCGTGCTTGGATCGTGGTATTGCTACCTTGAAAGCCAAGTTTGACCATCATCCAAATGTACCTGTGGGTTTCGAGACGCTTTATGTCTTAACTTCCGGTGAAGGTCTAGTGATTGAGGCCGTGAATACCGATCCTGAATTTATGGTAGACACGGAAGGACGCTTTACCATCCATACCTTGGTATATGATCCTAGTACACTTGATCTTAGTATTGTCGTACCAGGAGTAACTACAGGTTTTGATGTGAATGGTTTGCTAGAACAGGGTGGTGGTGATATCTGCGGCGCCTTGGATGTCGCGGGAGCACCTTTCGAAATTGAGAGCTGTGCTTGTGAGGCTTCAGCAGGTAGTTTACATCCTAGCAATGACCCATGTCTACTAAGTGGCAAGGCTGTGTTGAAAGCTGATGAAAATGAGGCTCCACATGTACCCGCTGGATACGAGGTACTATACGTCTTGACTTCTGGCGAAGGTCTGGTGATCCAAGGGGTCAATACTGATCCAGAATTTACGGTAGACCATACAGGTAGGTTCACCATCCATACGCTAGTATATGATCCTAGTACCCTTGATCTTAGTATTGTAGTACCAGGAGAGACGACTGGTTTCGATGTCAATGGATTACTACAACAAGGAGGTGGGGCCATCTGTGCAGCTTTAGATGTTGCTGGTGCGCCATTCCACATTGCAGCTTGCCATAGCCCAAGATTTTCTAGCATCTTCCCGAATCCAAGTTCGGCTGCTATTGAGGTGAATTTGGCGGAGCGCTTTTGGGGTAAGTCCATCCAACTGGATGTGTTAGGTTTAGATAGCCGACCCATTATCCAGAATCAAGTGGAACAAGCCACCGGAACGTGTACGGGTAGATGTTTCCGAACTAGCGCCGGGCATTTACATGCTGTATACCACGCACAATGGTAAACGGACATTCATTGGCCGATTCATCAAGGCCAATCCATAGCAATAGATATTACTTTATTTTTTGATTTGATAGGGTGCGTCCATGAATTTGGGCGCACCCTGTTTTGTTTTGAATGGGCGTGTAAGTTTTGTGTGTTCTTACCCGTTTCAGTGTTCTGACTATTCATTCTCCATTCGTTTTCCTTGAGTTTACACTTTGTACTCAAAAAAGTTATTTTTTATATCTTTTTTGAATAAAACAAATTTGTTCTTTTTGTTGGTTTTGTAAACAAAAATGACTAAATTATTATTGTTTAATTGTCCAGTGTTACAAGGGTAAACCAAGGTGTAGTGTCGATAAAATAGTATAAAGTTTAGTTTTTCTGCGTAATGTGCAGTATTATAGTTGCTTGTGAGGGGTGTGTTATTTGTTAATTATTTATTACTTTTTGTTTTAATAATTTGTTTTTTAAAACAAAAAATATATTTTTGTAGTGTAATCATATAATCATAAAGATGGAACTACAAATCTTAGTTAGCAAAAAAGGAACAAAAGTAGTTACAGCAACTAACTTACACAAGGCCTTGCAACTACAAGATCATCACTATTCCACGAATGTCCGGCGTTGGCTCAATGAGATCTACGAATTCAGAGATGGGATTCGTAAGCCCGTCCGGATGACTGATTTTGCCCCTAGAAAGATCAAAGACAATCCGATACTATCTGATTTCTATATATCCGTTGAATTGGCAAAGCTGATCACCTTAAATTCCAAGAGTAAGGTCAAGCGGAAGTATGCCAAATGGCTTTTCTCATTGGAAGATGAAGAGGAGACTTCGGTTTTGCTTAACCAGGATCAAATTCTCACTGCCTTAGAGTTGGCGAAAGCCATGAGTCTCATGTCTTGCCAAGAGGCTTCTGAAAAGGAGCATCTAAAACTATATGAAAAGCGCAATGGCGGGAACGCATCGAATTGGTGGAAACATCGCTCGGAGCTATTGGGATATTCCGCTACTAATCTACGGGAAAGAATGAAAATGTTGGGGAAGAGCGTAAGCGGTAAGAGCCAAAGGCAAATGCTGCTTCTGGTTGACAAGTATGAAACGATTCGTACAGGGGTAGTAGACCATTTTATTGCCAAAGGGAAATCGGAGGCTTATGCTAGGCGGATTGGTGACTTGGCAAAAGCCCTAGCAAAAGAGATGCAAATGGAGATTCATGATGACCGAAAGTCTGCCTCTCTTTTCACTCCGCACATCAAGCCGGAAGTCATTAATAATATTCGCACCTTAAATAAAGAGAGTTATCTAGAAGTTGTATAACTCGAATTTATAAGATATGATATGATATGGGAATTGCGCTTTTCATCCTTGTGAATGGTGAAAGCGCGGTCCCTCCCCAATAAATCATAGTCGCCATTTTATGAATGGCAATGCTTGGACAACAAACTGATTTGGATTTATCGGCTATTTACAAGGTCTTAAAACACCAGATAATTGGACGAGTTTAAATCAGTGCAAATCATAAACTGGGTCAATCTGCCTCCTTTTACCTTTTACCTAAACATGCCTGCTGATTGACCCAGCTCTTCAAGCTGGTCTCCCTTCCTTTTTCATTTCCCATTCCATTTCGTTCTTGTTAACTTGCCGAAGAACCAACGGCATTCTTCATGTTAGATCAATTTACCAAAGCTACTGCTCACTTAGGCGATATTTCCATTCGCTACGCTATGGCAGGATCAGGCCCGCCTCTACTTTTGTTGCACGGGTACCCGCAAACCCATGTCATGTGGCACAAAATCGCCCCTGCACTTGCCGAAAATTCACGGTGGTAGCCAGCGATATGAGGGCATATGGCGATAGTTCAAAACCTCCAACGGATGAACAACATAGCCCTTATGCCAAAAGAGCAATGGGGAAAGATCAGATAGAACTCATGAGGCATTTGGGCTTTGAACAATTTCTCCTCGCTGGGCATGATCGAGGAGGTAGGGTAGGGCATCGAATGGCTCTGGATTATCCGGCTGTCATACAAAAGCTCGCGGTACTGGATATTGCACCTACTTATACTATGTACAAGACTACGGACCTGGAATTTGCTAAAGCCTACTATCACTGGTTTTTTCTAATTCAAACTTTTGATCTACCGGAACGAATGATTGGTGCTGATCCTGGGTACTACTTAGGAAAGAAATTTGGGCAATGGGGGAGAGATGGTTCTGCTTTCACACCGGAGGCTTTAGCTGAATACCATCGCTGCTTCACTCCAGAGACTATTCACGCCAGCTGCGAAGACTACCGCGCCTCAGCGTCTATTGATCTAGCGCACGATCAGCTGGATATAGACCAAGGAAGAAGAAATCCAATGTCCAGTACTTTGCCTTTGGGGGGAGAAAGGCTTTGTTGGGCAGAAGTATGATGTAATAGCGGAATGGAGCAAATGGGCGGATCAAGTCGAGGGAAAGGGCCTTCCCTGTGGTCATTATTTGCCGGAGGAGGCACCGCAGGAAACGCTGGAGGCACTACTTGATTTTTTCTAAGTAAGATTGCCAAGTGCTCCCTTTGACTAAAGGTAGTTTTGAAAAGATACTTAATCCAAAAGAGTTATGAATACATATCATATAGCTACCGTTCCGGGGGATGGTATAGGCAAAGAAGTGATCCCCGCTTCAGTGGAAGTACTCAATGCCGTTGCCCAATTATGTGGATTCGAGCTACGCTACCAGGATTTTGAATACTCCTGTGAATACTATAAAAAACATGGGCATATGATGCCCGAAGACGGTCTCGATCGCTTACGCGATTCAGATGGGATCTTTCTCGGGGCGGTAGGATATCCCGGGGTGCCGGATCATGTTTCTCTCTGGGGCCTCTTAATCCCCATCCGAAGAGGTTTTCAGCAATACGTCAACTTGCGTCCCGTTCGCTTGTTGGCAGGGATTCGTTCGCCACTGGCTAATCCTGGAGAAATCGATTTCTATATCGTGCGGGAAAATAATGAGGGAGAGTATTCTTCCATCGGCGGTAGATTACACGAAGGAACGCCTCATGAGGTAGTGGTACAAGAAAGTGTTTTTACCCGACGAGGAGTCGATCGAGTGATGCGTTTCGCCTTCAATCTCGCCAGCAAGCGCAAGCAAAAACTGACCAGCGCTACTAAATCTAATGGCATTATTCACACCATGCCTTATTGGGATGAACGCTTTGCAGCCATAGGAGAAGAGTTTCCTGAAGTGAAGAGAGAGCAGTTTCATATTGATATTCTCGCTGCGCATTTTGTCCAACATCCGGACTGGTTTGATGTTGTCGTAGCTAGCAACTTATTTGGTGATATTCTGTCCGATTTAGGTCCGGCTGTTGTGGGTGGAATGGGGATCGCCCCTGGTGCCAACATCAATCCAGAGAAGGAGTTTCCAAGTATGTTTGAACCTGTACATGGGAGTGCGCCAGACATCGCAGGAAAAGGCATTGCCAATCCTATTGCTTGTATCTGGACAGGAGCCATGATGCTAGAACATCTAGGAGAGGAAGAGGCCGCCCGATTGATTGTCAATGCCATCGAGAAAACGACAGCAGAGGGAAAACTAGTCACAAGAGATCTAGGTGGTAGTGCTTCCACCAGAGAAGCTACCCAAGCCATTATTGATCAACTAGGAAAAGGATCGTAGGGTTGTCAATGGACGATGCTAGTCCAACTCATCCAGTAGGACTTGTAAGATTTGTTGAGCAGCCATCGCAATCTTTGTCCCTGGTCCAAATACACCTGCAACACCCTTTTCGTATAGAAATTCGTAATCTTGATGTGGTATCACGCCACCTACGATTACCATAATATCTTCGCGGCCTAAGGCGGCTAGAGCGTCAATGGTGGCTGGTACAAGGGTCTTGTGCCCAGCGGCAAGGGAGGAGATGCCTAGAATGTGAACATCGTTTTCGGCAGCCTGCCGAGCAGCTTCTTCTGGGGTCTGGAAAAGGGGCCCAATATCTACATCAAACCCTAGATCAGCGAAGCTAGTAGCAATAATCTTGGCACCCCGATCATGCCCATCTTGACCCAGTTTGGCAATCATGATCCGAGGCCGCCGCCCTGCCAGGTGAGCGAATTGATCTGCTAGGGCTTGCGTTTGTTTAAAATCTTCATCCATACTTATCTCACTTGCGTATACCCCAGAGATGGATCGTGTGGTAGCTACGTATCTACCAAAGGCATTTTCCATGGCCATGGAAATCTCTCCTAAGGTGGCGCGATGTCGAGCAGCTTCTACCGCGGCTTCCAAGAGATTACCGGAACCTGTGCGAGCGATTTCCTCCAGTTGGGCTAAGGCTAGCTCCACCTTTGGCTGATTGCGTTTGGCTTTAATATCCTGGATGCTGCGCAGCTGTGCTTCTCGAACTGCCGTGTTATCTACTTCAAGGATATCAATGGGAGCAGAATCCGCTGGCGGAAAGATATTGACTCCAATTATTCGATCCTTTCCGCTGTCAATCCTGGCTTGCTTCCGAGCAGCCGCTTCCTCTATGCGCATTTTAGGTAAGCCTTCTTCGATGGCTCGGGTCATCCCACCCAACTGCTCTACCTCTTGAATTAGCGCCCAGGCTTTTTCGGCTAGTTGTTGGGTAAGGTATTCCACGTAGTAGGATCCGGCCCAAGGGTCTACTGCCTTTGTAATGCCCGTTTTTTCCTGCAAGAAAATCTGGGTATCTCTCGCAATTTTCGCGGAAAAATCAGTAGGTAAGGCAATGGCCTCATCCAGTGAATTGGTGTGGAGTGATTGGGTTCCGCCCATGGTAGCAGCCAGGGCTTCAATACAGGTGCGTGCGATATTATTGAAGGGGTCTTGTTCGGTTAAACTCCAGCCAGAGGTTTGGCAATGTGTCCGCAGGGCCATGGATTTTGGATTCTGTGGGTCAAATTGCTTAACGATTTTGGCCCAGAGTAACCTTCCCGCCCTCATCTTGGCAATTTCCATGAAATGATTCATACCAATCCCCCAAAAAAAGGAAAGACGAGGGGCAAAATCATCGATCTTTAGTCCGGCATTGAGACCGGTTCGGATATACTCCAATCCATCAGCCAGGGTATAGGCCAATTCCAGATCAGCCGTAGCTCCTGCTTCGTGCATATGATAGCCACTAATACTAATGGAGTTGAACTTGGGCATATGCTGTGCCGTGTACGCAAAAATATCGGCAATGATGCGCATCGATGGAGCGGGCGGGTAGATGTAGGTATTGCGTACCATGAATTCCTTGAGGATATCATTCTGGATGGTACCACTCAGTTGTAGTTTATCTACTCCCTGCTCTTCGGCAGCAACGATGAAGAAAGCCATGACCGGGATGACCGCCCCATTCATCGTCATCGAAACGGACATTCTGTCTAAAGGAATACCGTCAAACAGGGTTTTCATGTCTTCGACTGAGTCAATGGCTACTCCAGCCTTTCCGACATCCCCTTTTACCCGCTCATGGTCAGAGTCATAACCACGGTGCGTTGCCAGATCAAAAGCCACGGAAAGACCCTTTTGTCCTTGTGCCAAGTTTCGTCGATAAAAAGCGTTGCTTTCCTCTGCGGTAGAAAAGCCTGCATACTGCCGGATAGTCCAAGGGCGTACCGTATACATAGAACTGTATGGCCCTCGAAGATAAGGTGGAATACCGGAGACGAAATCTAGGTGTTCTGCCCCGGCAATATCCTGGGCATCAAAGCGTGCCTTGATTGGGATTTGCTCTGGTGTTTCCCAACTTTGCTCATTTCGGACGGAATCTGCCAGGCGGGTTTGCAGGGGTATTTCTTTGAAATTTGGTTTGATCATGATTAGGGCGTTGATAGGGAAGGATTAGTTCAATTCTGTAGTAAACGGAATACTTTCGAATACTAAATCCCCGTAGGAAGATCGCATGACCAATTGCTCTCCTTGATAGCCAAAAATAGTGGAGCTATGTAGGTAGTTATAATAGTCTTTCTCTAAAGGGCCACTGGCAGGACATTCCTCCTGGGTTCGGCCAATTCCGCCAGAGATGCTGAACGTGCCTTCACTGGCATAGTAAGTAGCATGATACCGATTGCATGGCCCTTTTCCAACCAGTGTTCCCGCCTCAAAAGCGATCTTAAAGCTGGTCTCTTTTGGCATTTTTGTGGGCATCTCGACCAGTTGCCAGGCGGTTTGTTCGATCGAGCCCTGTTCAAGTTGAGCGTTATTCCCGCAATTAGATAGGCTTAAACATAAGCCCATAACTAGAAGTCCAATAATTCTGTTCATAGAAGATTCTTTTCGATCTTGTAAAAGTAAGGAATCTTCCGCAAGAACCCGCTCAACAGATTAATTCTCCGATGCTTTTCCCACCTCTGAGATACTTGGAGCTTTCCACCTTTCTGTGCCTACCGGGTCCGCTTGCGCCTTGCGAATGGCTTCACTACCACGCCTTTTATCATACACCATAGCAATGGTCATAATAATGCTGGTGGCAATAATGATAAACAAGAGAATACCGGCTTCGAATCCCGCGACCTCCGCCTCTTTTGGGATGTTATAGAACAACAGAATTGTAATCAATCCACGAGGGGCTACAAAGACTTGAGGCAATATGTCTTTGCCGATAAAAGCTCGCAAGATGATAAAGCGGATGACGTAAATGGAAAGAATGATCAACAGACTGACAATAGCCACGGTTACGCTTGCCAAAGAAGCCAAGGATATGGTTAAACCAAAAATCACAAAGAAGAAGGTCCGCACAACGAAAGCCGTCTCCATCGTAATAATGTGCAAACCATCATATATGTGCTGGGCTTCTTTGAAGTTGAGCCAACGACTTAAGGGCCCTCGGAAAAACAACTTCATATTGGCGATCAATAAGCCAAAGATCAGGATGATGATCAGGGAAGAGAGGTGCATTTTTTTGCCAACGGCATAGAGAAGTAGGAGCACCGCGATAAGCAAGAATAGCTTCGTGTGACTCTTGATGTTTTGGAAGATCAAAACGATCACATAGCTAGCTACGAGTGAAATCACAATAGTTAAAAGAATATTCCCACCGAATCCCAGCAGGCCAGAGGAGTGTTCTGCGGCATCCAACTGCCCCGTAAGAAAATAGAAGACCATGATCCCCAGGATATCTGAAAAGGTACTTTCATAGATATGGAATTCCCTTTTCTGATCATTCAACCCGGTCACAGATGGAATAATAATGGCACTGGATAGGATAGATAGAGGAGTGGCATATAACCAAGCCGCCTTCATGCTCATGCCTTCAATAAACTCATGAAGAATAAGCGCCGCCACCCAGGTGGAGGCCAAAAGCCCAATCAGAGCTATTCCCAAGGCTTTGGCTATGGGGAGATACTTTTCTGGTTTGAGTTCTAACTCCAGCGCTGCTTCGAGTACAATCATGATCAGACCCACTATCCCTAATACTTCCAGGATAGGAAAGAAGTTGATGCTGCCCCCTCCAACTGCATCCAAGGCAAATTTTAGAATAATCCCTAAAACAATGAGCATCAGTACGGAGGGGATGTTGGTCTTTCGGGCTACCTCTCCGAAGAAGAAGGAGAGGATGATGATTACCGAAGCTTCTATGATTAAATTATAGGAAGTAATGATTTCCATATAAAATGAATTGTTCAGACAGTTTTAAAACTCGTTTTCAGTGCAGGTCATTTAGAATGACCTATTTGCTGGTCAGGCTAGGTTGATAGCCCCACTCCTGGATCAAGGCTAAAAGGTCGTACAGATGGCTTTCTTCTTGGACCCAAATCCGGACCTGTACTCCCTCCCGTTCGCTATAAGTATGCAGCATCTCAGGCTTATGGTTCCAGTCTACATAAGGTGCGGTAGCTAATTGATCAAGTAAGTGGACGGGGTTCTTAATCTTTTTTTCCTCTCCTTTGCCTTCAATGTACAGTTGAAAAACACCGCCAATCTCTTCCCCCGCCAGTAAGGTATATCCATTCGTCTGGACTTGGGAGTAGTACAGACTGTGCAAGCCCTCACTGGTTTCGACTTGTAGTCCAAGTCGACCTGCTTGGGCTACAATCCCTTCTACCCCTCCTGTCCGCATTCGTTTACCACGAAGATTTGGAGTTTCGAAAAGGATAATGCGGCCACTAATGTAATTCTTAAGATGTGAAAAGCCAGTAAGTAGCAAGAAGGCTGCTAAAATGCCATGTAGAATGGGGTTTATTAAAACGAAAGCTCCCACCAATAGGAAAAGAGCAATCGGTTCGTAAATCAATAAACTTTGCCTGACTCTATTGATGACGCGTTCCTGCCAACGTCCAAGAATACTGGTGCGTTGAGATAGTCGATAGGCTGCCTGTAAGATGAAGTAGAGACCAAGTAGCACAATACTCAGCGTTAGGAAGCCTGTCCAACTAAATTGATGAAGTAAAGATGGATCCATAGGTATAGCAACTTACCCTAAAAGGTATTTTTTCTGTTCTAATAAAGTGCCAATATCATTGGCTACTAAGTCATTGATTTCTAGCCAACCATCGATATGCCGAATGAGGAGTCCGACGCTAATTAGGCGCTGCAAAATACCGCTGTATTTATCCTTAAATGCTGGACCGAATTGCTTCCGCAAGCGATATTCGTTCATTCGTTTTTCAATGGTTAAGGTGCGTAGGAGTAGCGCATTCTCCGGCGTGATGAAGTCCGGTAGAATGTAGTTGTTAATAGCAGATCGTATCACCCGGTCTTCATCGACTTTTTGGGTAGATAGTGCCCAAAGATTCAAAGCTTCACCCACGTTGTTACGAGCCAGCTTAATGGTGCGATTGACCATTTTTTTGAACTGTTGAGCATTGACTTCTTCGCCGTCTTCTTGCACCAAGATCTTATGGGTAGCGCCGTGGCGGATCAGTATCGCTTCGCGAATCTCATCCTGGCTCATGCGATCTAGCTGAATGTTGGCTTGAAATACCCTGCTTACATTATGAACCAAGTCTAACTGAGCCTTTTTCCACTGGCTAGTCCCCACCAGGAAAAATAGTCGACGAGAGTAGCTATCAATGTGCTGATAAAGCTTTCTCAGGTTTTGATTAAGCCAAAAATTTGCATCTCCCCATACCTCCAGATCGTCAATCCAAACCAACATGGGGGTATTTAAGGTATATTTTTGAATGAAATCCAGGGCCTCCCCTAGATCAAAGGAGGTGGTAAAACGTCGCCCTTTTACATGGATAACAGAATTTGGAACCAAGCGAATGGTGTTGTGTGGGAAATAGCGGTTGGCAACCAATTCTCCAAACAACGATTTACCGGAAAATCGGCGACCACTTAATAGCACCGAACCGCGAAAACCTGCTTTCCATTGGGCAATGAGCTTTTCCATATGCTGGAGCTCCTGTTCCCTACCTACCCAAAACGATTCTCCTATATAGCCTTTGGTCAAAAATATACTATTGTACTGCTGGTTGGCATCATCCCCTTTCCGACTCTCAATTAGCCGGACAATTTTCTCGGAGGTACTCAAGGATTCCTCCTGCTCAATGGCAGTCTTAAAGCGTTGAATGACACTGAGCTTTTGCCTTACCCAACCACTAGCCCGTTGCCAAACTTCATTTTGGTTAAGCCTAAATTGTTTGAGCGTAGATTGCAGCGGTATTGGAAGGAAGCCCTGCTTTTGGTTGTAGATGGCTGTTAGCTTAAAATCGTGATCTAATCGCTCCCGAATTAGATTTTCTAGCTGCTGCATATCCGACTCCCACCCACTGGTTTCTTGCAGAAAACTCTCCAAGGGGATGGTAATCCCCTCATTATCGCTCGCGCGTTGAGGAACCTCTCCTTGCTCATTAGCCAATAGCAGGACGCGGTTCCTGATGTTGACAAAGGACATTTTGAGGTTGTTCTTGATATTGGCGCTGAGCTCCCAAACTTCATATAAGAGCGGTAGAATCTCAGATTCCAACCAGGCCCTAGTCGAACGCTGAAAGTTTATTTCCTTGTATTGAAGAATCCCGCCAATGGGTTGGAAAGGGACCATCATCTTCTCTGCTAAGGCACTCAACTTTTCGTCTAATTCTATACCAAAATCCCCGGCATAATTCTGTGGCTCTATTACTTCTTCTTGCTCTTTGAGGTGCGGAGCAATTCGTCTCAGGTTTTGGTCTAGATTTTCTTCGATGAATAAAATGTTACCTTCCGCTAGTTGCTGGGCCTCATCAAATTCCTGCCGACACCCTAAGAGTGTATGTTCAATGAGTTGCTTGACTTCTCGAAACTGAGTGGAGGTTTGATTCAATGCCTCAAACTGCTGTAGTAACTCTAGACACTGTTGAGGAATCTCCTGTAGTTGAGCTTTGTAGGTAGGCCAGGGATTGTGTTGCAGGGACCAGATACCAATTTGTTTATCCATTGTTCCCTTCCCCTTCTTGATACGAGCCGATTCTCTATCGGTATAATCCAGAAGGTCTTGCGCAGCTTGTTGAACAGTCTGTTGAGCGGCGGTTTTTAAGCGCTCTAAGGCCTGTTCTTCAAACTCCCCATTATTCACGAGAATGTATCCTTTCTTAAATTCAAAGAGTGTATCCCGCCAGAAGATCATAAAGGACTTTGCCACTGCTGCCCACACATAGTTGTTGACATAGTGGGGGAGTAAGTGCCTATTCTCCTTGGAAGTGCGGTTGGCCAAGAAGTCATAACTCTCATCTCCTTTAGCCGCAATCAACTCAAAAAGTTCCTTTGACTCCGTGGCTAAAGCTTGGATGAAAAGTTCTGACCTAGAGGCTTGCCAGACTTCTTCTACGATCAGAGATAAGCGAGATTCTAATGTTGGAATATCCTGTGCTGATTGCTCCATATCTTCCATTTCTATATCCTTAGAGACTGGAAAATAAAGTTTAGTCACAAGAAACGAGCAAATAAGGGGTAAAAATCCAAATGTCTTCTTGCTAGGCCCCGAAATAGACCATGAAGTTGCCTGTGACGGCATGACAACAGACCACTGACTTTGAGCTATTATAAAGGATGAAAATTTAAATAGACAAGTTTCCTATGAATCCATCTGGGGTTGAAGATGGACTATTTCTGGCGATTCTCGGAAGCCTATCAAGAATTAGATGGACAGTTTAGGAAAGCTTTCTACTCCTGCTCACAGCAGCTCGTATTGAGAAAGATTCCTGACTTCGAATGAATGACTTCCCATCAGTAGAATGGATCAGTAATTCAGTAAAATGGATAAGTCATCTGATCTAGATCCAGCCTATATTTGTATTGTTGTTTTTGAGCAACAAAACTACCTCAGCATGGGCGCTGACTTCGCAGTCAAAAGGATAGTAAAAGAAAGCCATCGCCCTTGTCTTCCGTATTCTTAAGGACTACGGACTGGACAATTAAAATGTCCAATGTACCAGTGCCGTTGTGTTAAGCTGAAGAGGTACTGTAGGCCTTTGCTAAGTAAATGAAACAATTTTTCCCAAAAAAATAGAATTAAAATGGTTAACGAACAGCAAATGCAGATGCTAACAATGTTAGCACAGGGATTGTCATTCCCGCCACGTACGCCAATTCTTCGGACACCTGCGGATTATGATATGGAGTTCGAAGAAGTCTCCTTCACAACTGGAGATGGTATAGAAATAAAAGGCTGGTTTATACCTGCTGACTCCAACAAGCTAATCATCAGCAATCACTTCTCACCGGGCAATCGATACGGCTTTGCAGGACACATGGAAGGTTTAGGTTTTGCGGGGGGATTTGAAGTGAATTTCTTACCTCGTTACAAGGCATTGCATGATGCCGGTTACAATGTCCTAACGTATGATCTTCGGAGTCATGGAGAAAGCGGGGACAGTGAAAGCAAGGTATCGGGGGTTGGCTATTACGAATGGCAAGAGGTATTGGCTTCGATTGAATACGCTAAAACGAAAGTAGAATCAGCAGAAATTGGGCTTAGTTCCATGTGTATGGGGGCCAATGCAACTATCAATGCCATCCATCATGAACCAAAGGCATTTGAGGATATAAAATGTCTTCTTTGCATTGCACCACTCAAAGGGCAGACGACTATTGAGCGACGTGCAGAGCAAATGGGCATAGATGAAACGGATGCGGTGCATGCCTTTGAACCTATTTACAATAAGCTTACGGGCTTGACTGTAGAAGACCACAATGTAATTCCTAGATTCAAGAATGTCCATCTGCCTACTTTCTTTTTTCAGGTGAGAGATGATGCCAACTCACGCTGGACAGACGTACAAGAGATGCATGACCTTACCCCTGTTGAGGATAAAAAAATTCTCTATATGGAGGGGACTCCGCTGCGTTTCAAGGGATACAACTACTTTTCAGAACATCCAGAAGCAATGATTGAGTGGTTCGACGCACATATGAAATAATGAAGCTATTCTACAGAGCTTTGGATGCACCATCTAGTGGGTTGGTGCTAAGGCAGAAATAATGCTTTTAGGTAGAAAGAATTCCGTGAGCCAAGGGGCACTATCAATTTAATGGAGACGATCTTAATTTCCATCTAAACTTTTTAAGAAATAATTTTTACACCATCCCGGGGTAGTGTAAGCTAGTAATCGGCGAATAAGATATGCTTAGCGGACCTCTTAGTGAAATTATATAGGATAAAATCTAATAGGAAGAACGCAATAAAGTAATTCTGTTTCTTATATTTGGTATTGGGATCCATTACTTGATCATAAAGGACTCCCCCCTTAATCCAATAAGAAGACCTAAGTTGCATTTGTTCGTTCATAGATTAACCTTGTTTGTAGTCCTATCCTTGACGCTCTCAGGCCTCTTGTCAGCGCAGCAGTCCATTCCTGTCACTACATCGGACAGAGAATTAAGGGTGCCTTTTGAAAAAATGCTGACGTTTGAAGATACAACAGCAAGCCTTTCTTTTCAGGATATTCGCACGGCAGCGTACCAAGCAAAATTTAAATCGGAGGGATATCGTGTTGAGCAATTCAGTTCTGCTTACTGGACGAAATTTACTATTGTGGGTA
This sequence comes from Saprospiraceae bacterium, assembly GCA_965263225.1. GTDB lineage: Bacteria > Bacteroidota > Bacteroidia > Chitinophagales > Saprospiraceae > DT-111. The sequence continues at coordinate 179,008 of CBDHHG010000053.1, read as the reverse complement.
CGGCCTTGAGAGAAAAAAGCTGGTTTTTGGAAGGACGAGATCCGAACACCCACTACATGGATTTCTATCTTCCTGAAAAGGACGGAACTTATGGTGCATATCCCATGGGACTAATGCGTCCCTTTGATACCCGCTTAACCCCCTATAAGAATTTTGTACTCGAACTGCCCAATCATACCGACTCGCTAACAGTATTTGTCCGCATAGCTTCCGGCAACCCAGCACAATTTCTATTTCGACTAAAGTCAGCGGATTTTCTTTTGAGTTATGCGATCAATGAGTACGTCTTGCTAGGCGTATTCTATGGGATCATCCTAGTAATGGCGCTATACAACCTGCTGCTCTTTCTGTTTATGAAGGAAAAATTGTACTTCTGGTACGTACTGTATGTATCGGCAGGCGCCTTAACTTGTTTAATAGAGGATGGTCTTGGGTTTCAATATTTATGGCCCGGATTCGTTACTTTGAATTACTATATAGAATATCTAGTTGGTGCCTTCTTTTTGATCTCCTTCCTTTTCTATGCCAACTCACTGATGGAGATCTCTACCCACCGCCCCATGATGTATAAGGTGCTAATCGGTATCACGGCAGGGGCTATAGCTTATCTGTTGATGCACAAGTTATTTGGATTGGAGACATCCCTCATTAGTATCTATACCCTACCGCTAGCTTTCGCGTTTATGATAGCTCTTTCTCTTCATCGAGAGGGGTATCCACCAGCCAAATATTTTGTGCTGGCTGGGGCACTGATTATGGTCAGTTTGTTGATTTTGATTTTCAATAAGATCAATCTGTTCCGCTGGATCAATATGAGTAATGTGGCCATTATTTTATTGGTCTATGCCTTTAATATTGCCCTGGTAGTGGAGGTATTCATCCTCTCCTTTGCGCAAGCCCAAAAGCTAAGATCTTTTCAGGAAGAACAGCAAAATACACTTAGGGCTAGTGAAAACCTGTTTCGGGGAATCTTCCAAGCTTCATCTGATGCGATTATGGTGTATGATTTCAATGAGCAGAAGATACTAAAGGTAAATGAAAGGGCATCTGAAATATTTGGGTATGAAGCTCATGAATGGCAAAGGCTCCAACTCAGTAATTTAATTAAACTTCCCGGTGCATCCATTGGTGACCTAACTGAAGATTACATTCAGGAAAGCCCTAGCGGTCCAGCCTTCTTTGAGTTGGGCATCTGTACCAAGAAAACAGGGGAGGAATTTGATGGTGAACTCACTATAGCATTGTTGAAAGAGAGTGAACAGGAGTATAGTGTAATTGCCATCAAGGATATTTCCCGGCGAAATACCGCAGAACGAAAGCTGGCAAATAGACTAGAAGAGATCAAGAAGAAAAATGAACAACTCAAAAGGTATATCGCTTCCAACCTGGAGTTGGAAAACTTTGCCTACGTCGCCTCTCATGACATAAAACAGCCTTTGCGGACCATTACATCTTTTTCGCAGCTCATCCAACGTCGACTTGCTACTGCTAAAGATGTACCAGAAAGTGTTCAAGAGTATCTGGAATTCATCATTTCTGGAGCACAAAACCTCAATGCCATGATTCATGGCTTACTCGACCATGCCAAGGTTGGCCAAGTAGGAGATTACCGATTTCAGATGACTGATATGAACCGTATTGTCAAGCATGTAGAACTCAGCCTAAACCAACAAATTCAGGAAAGCGGCGCAGAATTATGCTATGAGGATCTCCCCGTAATTTTTGCCGAACCTACCCGAATGATCCAACTGGTACAGAATCTCATTTCAAATGCCTTGAAATTCAGACGAGAAGGAGTGCCCAGTAGAGTGACAGTCGAGGCAAGGTCTGAAGATCAATTCTGGGTGTTTTCTGTGAAAGACAACGGTATTGGCATTCCCAAGGAAAAGCGAGAGACTGTTTTCAACATGTTCACCAAGCTGCACGCCAAAGATCAGTTTAAAGGACACGGTATTGGTCTGGCTACTTGCAAGAAAATTGTGGAAATACACCAAGGGAAGATTTGGCTAGAGTCAGCGTTAGATCAGGGTACTACCTTCTATTTTACCATCAAAAAGGATTTGACGGAGGTGGACTTACAGCTAGCGAGCTAACAAAATGTCTTGTGGGCTATCCACCCAAAACTCATAGTAATGGGCTTAGCTATCTGGGGAAAGCCATTGGGGACCGTAATGAAAGACCTCAACTTCCTAATACCGGCCTCCGCACTAACGGAAAGACGCTTGGCCAGGAATAGAGCGGGACTCCAATCCCTTAGCAGGGAAGAACTTGATCGCCTATTTGCGAAAGCTAGATAAGGTACGAGAAGGCTAGAGAACTTTTAAGGGAATGGCTAAGCTTGAAACATCACATGAATTGTGACCATCAGATGCTCTTCTCTTTTAAAAATAGATACTGATAAAAATCGCAGACGCTGTGTTGAAATTGGTTTTTCCGGGATTGTTGAACCGCAAGGAGTTTTCGTCAGAAAAAGTAAAATTTCCTTGTAATTCTATTCCAATGGCAAGCTGCTGGTCAAAAAAATAATCAGCACCGAATGCCTGCTGGAAGATCTTCCGTATTGATAGCTATATTGTTGAAACCTTGTTGTAGGTCTAGAGAGAATTCTCGGAGTGGTCGGCCATGACTGCTAAGCAAGGAGGCGCCCATAGTATTGGGGGGATTAGCCTCGTGGATATAACGAGCAGGGGTCATCCATACTCGGACGGGCTCATTGCTATTGAGATCATGGAGGATAGCCGTTTGAAAGGAATTCCCTCTGGAGGGATTGGGATAGGAAAAAAACGCCAAGAGCGGATTAGCAATGCCAGGTGTATCCGTGGAGGTGTTCGTGTTTGGTGAATCAACGTTGCCTAAGGGTTGACCATTGTCATCCCTTAGATGATAGCCCGTAAGCACTGGAGGGTCAAAAATGGGAATCACCAATTGTTCTTTTTCTCCACAGGCTCCTAAGCCTGAGAGTAGTAGCGTTAGAATCAATAATCTTAGTTTCAGCATGCTAGCGATTTTCTACGAACTAAACGTGAAATCTACTCCTAAGATTCTAATTCGTTCCTAATTGTTGTACGTCAAAAGAAATTAACCCGAAAAATGTATCTTGGCGCGAATTGAGCGATTTTTGATATGAAGAAGGCATTATATTGGATTAACACGGCTATCTTCTTGCTGGGATTCTTTATTGTTTTATTGATTTTCCATCCTTTGCAAATAATCGGGAAAGCCATTGGCTATCAGGCGCATAAGCGGGTGGTTGATGCCATGATATGGTGGATCAATCGGAGCCTTTTGTTGAATGGATCATGGATCCGCTATCGCCAACTAAATACAAGTCCCATACCTAACGATCGCCCACTGCTCATTGTGAGTAATCATCAGAGTATGTTCGATATACCTGCGATTGGTTGGTTGCTGCGCAAAAACCATCCCAAATACGTGGCTAAAAAGAGTCTAGAATATGGGATTCCCAGTATTTCCTATAACATCCGCGAGGGAGGTTCCGTCACTATTGATCGCAAGGATGCCCGCCAGGCTTTGCAAGCTCTGGAGGAGTTTGGAAAGTACATTCAAGACAACAAATTCGCAGCCTGCATCTTCCCGGAAGGGACGCGTTCTAAAGATGGTAAGCTCAGGCCCTTCAAAGGCTTAGGTTTAATGAAACTATTGAAAACCATGCCCGATGCCTTGGTCGTACCAGTGGCCATTCAAGGATTTTGGCCCATTGAAAAATACCGACTAAAACCGATTCCCTTTGCACCAAAGCTTAGCTGTACATTGCTGGAACCCATTGAGAGAGACCTTAGTGATAAGGAGATTCTAAAAATAGTAGAGGAGCGAATCAAAGAGGTAGCAGAAGCAGATCTGTAGTTAGAATAAAAAAACATGCTGGTGACAACATCACCAGCATGCGATTTAAGTTACCTACTTACTCAACAAATAATTCTTTTACAAGTCGGGCTGAGGGGTCATTCTTAAATAAGGCTTGATAATTTGGTGGCCTTTGGGAAAACGTTGCGGTACATCTTCTGTAGCGATTGACGGAGCAATAACCACATCCTCTCCATGCTGCCAATCGGCTGGTGTAGCCACACTGTGGTAAGCAGTTAACTGTAGGCTGTCAATGACTCTCAAAATCTCTTGAAAATTACGTCCCGTTGAAGGTGGATAAGTCAAGGTCAACTTGATCTTCTTGTCGGGGCCAATCACGAAAACGGTTCGGACAGTAGTCTTTTCAGTAACGTTCGGGTGGATCATATCATACAGTTGTGCGACTTCCCTGCTTTGGTCCGCAATAATGGGGAAATTCATTTGCACTTGCTGTGTCTCTTCGATATCCTTGATCCAAGCCTGGTGAGCCTCTAAAGGATCTACACTTACCGCTATGGCTTTGATATTCCTTTTGTCAAATTCAGTTTTCAAAGCGGCGGTTCTTCCCAATTCTGTGGTACATACGGGGGTAAAATCAGCCGGATGGGAGAACAAAAACCCCCAGCCATCACCTAGCCATTCGTGGAATGTAATGGTTCCCTCTGTTGTAACTGCGGTAAAATCGGGAGCCACATCTCCAAGTCTTAATGCCATGTCATTTGGTTTTGGTTAAATATTCTTCTTTTAGCAGTAATGGCTCCACAAATGTCAAGAAGTTTTCGTTTCACGACTAGCCGGAAAACTTCCAAAGGAAAAATTAGCGGTTTACCACCAGTTTTCTTTTTCACGAAGTCCGTAACTTTGGATAAGCCTTTTAAAACATAAAAATGATTCGCTTACTCATCGTAGACGATCACCCAATTGTAATTAGTGGATTGCAGAATGCGTTGGGTGAGCAAGGAGATATTAAGATTGTTGGGCATGTATTGAATGCGAAAGATGCCCTTGAGTGGTTGGGTGATAACGATACAGATGTGATTCTGTTGGATATTGGCCTCCCGGACATGGATGGGATTGATCTCTGTAAGCAAATTCATAAGCAATTTCCGGAACCTAAGATTATCGGCTTGACTACTTATGGTCAAGTCAGCTTTATTACCAGCATGCTCCGAAATGGGGCCAAAGGCTATCTCTATAAAAATACCTCGGAACAAGAACTGGCAACAGCTATTCGTACGGTCCACGGTGGAGGACAATACCTTTCCGCAGAGGTCAACAATAAGCTAATTGCCAAAGCCACTCGGTCTTTGCCGAAGAATGGCCAACTCATTCCAAAGCTCACCAGACGAGAAAAGGAAGTTTTGGAATTGATTATGGCCGAAAGTACGAACCAAGAAATTGCAGATACGCTATTTCTATCTATAAGTACCGTTGAAACTCATCGCATGAATCTTTGTGCCAAGCTAGGAGCCAGAAACACGGCCGGTCTGGTAAAGAACGCTATCAAGTTAGGTTTGGCCTAAGCCCTGGAAGAAGCCATTCCTTACCCAAGATTTCCTTTGACTACAACTCAATATTGAAGCTCCAAGGGGCTATCCCTGACGCTGTTATGGTTGCTTGACGGAATGATGTCCGTTTATAAACCCTAATACTGTTGCCTTGTGCAGACAGGAATCCTTAACAACTCAAAACCCAACTCATGTCATTACAGCAGTCCAACCTCCTATCTTCGTCCCGTATCCCCTTATGGCTAATGCTATTGCTTTTACTGTCCGCCTGCGCCCCTAAAGAGAAAGAGCAGGCGGACAACATCATGACTAACGATATTGTAATTGATTTGAATCGATTAACCTATTCGATAGCCAATCAACACGATCAATTCTATAGCTTTATTGGCGTCAGGGCACTGGCGATGGCCCATTTGGCTATGCACAATGCCTTCAATGCCATCACTCCTGAATATGCCAGCTACGCTTTCGAGGGAACGGCGCTGGAGGCTGACCCCATTGCTGCTGCTGCGACGGCCACTCAGCTCATTTTGAAAAAGGCTTATCCCGCTAGGAAGGATACCATTTCGATGGTTTGTGGTAAATGGCTGGATCAGTTGGAAGAGGGGAAGGCGAAAACTGCGGGAATAGAGTTGGGAAAATCGGTGGCCACCCAGCTGATCACCTTACGGGAAGGAGATGGCCACGAAAAGCAAGGAGACTATACGCCGATGACCAAGCCCGGAGACTATCAATATACGCCAGGTTTTGATTATGTATGGAAACCCGATTTTTCCTATGCCAAGCCTTTTACCCTTGATTCAATAACACAGTTTCGTTCACCTGCTCCTCCTACCTTCGATAGTGAACCCTATCAGCAATCTTATGAGGAAGTTAAGAGGTTTGGCAGGAAGGGAAGCACGGAACGCTCCGCTGAGCAAACCCATATCGGGCACTGGTGGGCAGAATTTGGGGAACATAGCTGGAATCGAATCGGGAGGATTACAGCTGTAGATAAAAAGTTGTCGTTGCGGGAAACGGCTCGCCTTTTTGCCCTGCTTAACATGAACTTATATGATCTATATCTGGTCTCCTTTGATAGCAAATATCATTATGATACCTGGCGGCCCTATACCGCTATCAGAGCGGCTGAGCGAGATAATAACCCCAACACAGTGGCTGATCCGCAATGGGAGCCAGAAATGGTCACTCCGCCCTGGCCCGAATATCCCTCCGCTCACGCCGCAGTCGGAGCTGCTGGAGCTGAAATCGTGACGCAGGTGTATGGGACGACCAACGTTCCTTTCAACATGACCTCCGTGACGGCGTTACCTACTGGCTCGGAGCGTTCCTATACTGATTTGGATACCGTAGCTGATCATTGTGCAGCTTCCAGGATATGGAATGGATATCATTTTCGCTTTGCTACGGAGGAAGGGAAGAGGCAAGGGCGCCAGCTTGCACAGTTTGTAATGGACAATTTCTTGATTCCGCTAGATAAGGAAAAAAAGAAAGAAGTGCTTACGCACAATTAATACGTAGAGGCAACTTATTTCGGGAGAGACTGTTACTTTAAGAAGGGTAAAAGCCTGCTATATGTTGAGTAAAGTAACACAATTAAAAGGGCATAACGGCTCAATATTTGCCTTAACTACTAATGACTCAGACCGATACTTCCTGTCCGGCGCGGGGGATGGTTGGGTGGTACGTTGGGATCTAGACAATCCCGATCCGGGAAAACTAGTCGCTAAAGTAGAGACTCAAATCTTTGCCCTACAGTATTTGGCTTCCGAAAACAAAGTGGTGGCAGGCAATATGAATGGTGGCGTACATTGGATTGATCTCGACCGTCCGGAAGATACGATTAACATTGCTCACCACCAGAAGGGAGTGTTTTCTATTCTGGAACTAGGAGCGCATGTACTGACGGCTGGCGGGCAGGGCTTGCTGACGCGTTGGGATAAAGCCAGTGGGCGTAGTATAGATAGCCTAAAGGTTAGCCATCAGAGTCTTAGATCCTTGGCCTTTAATCCCCACCGACAGGAGCTTGCCATTGGAGCCAGTGATCATGCGATTTACATCCTGGATGCTGAAAGTTTAGCAGTCAAACAGACTCTGCCCAACGCACATCAAAATTCTGTATTTGCCTTGGCTTATAGTCCAGATGGAGAGTTGCTTTTTAGCGGTGGTCGGGATGCCCATTTGAAGGTTTGGAATACGCAAGCAGCTTATCTACAGTTATCTAGCCAACCGGCCCACATGTATACGATCAATAAGATTGTTTTCCATCCGAATGGGCGTTTTCTGGCGACGGCAAGCCGCGATAAGAACATTAAGATTTGGGATGCCCAGAGCTTTCGACTATTGAAAGTCCTGGAGTCCTATCGAGATGATGGCCATTTGAATTCAGTCAACACCTTGCTGTGGTCCGCTCATAGGAATTGTTTAATCAGCGGAAGTGATGATCGCAGCTTGATTCTTTGGGAAGGACTGTAAGCTTGCTGTTATTCTGACCGTACTTGGCCATCATCATCTATCTTAACGTGCGCCCAGCGGCGCCCCGTTTGAATTTGATAGATCGTGTTTTCTTTAACACCGAATATTTTAGCCAGTACCTTCCGTTTAGTTTTCCCTTCCTTAAGCGCCTTTTTCAAGATTTTAACCTTTGTTTCTGTCAACTTATCCTGGCTAGTACGAGTTCGTTCCTTTTTTCGATACGGACTAGCCAGGTTATGGGCATGCCATTCCTCTTTCGATACCCATTTTAGGTTTCCGGAGTAATTATTCCCTTTGTTATAATCTTTATGAATGATATAGGAATTTTCTTCCGACTGACCTGGAACAAAGTTTTCTGCGACGAACCGATGGATCATAATGACTGCGACGGTATTGTCTTTCATCTTCTGATTGAGCGTGCGCAATCCACCACGTACCGTCGCGCCTTTGACCAAACGCTCTGTACCGTTCGATTTTTGGATACTCTTGATTCGGCCAAAATTGGAGATTCTGTAGTGGCAGGTTTTGGTTTCTTTTCCGAAGTTAACCTCCTTCCACTCTTCATTGAAGTGTGACCTAACTTTTGGAATACTCATTTTACAACTAGATTTTCCTATTTAAGCCATTAGCGGTCTAAGTCCGGATCTACGATCAGAAAACACTAAATGACTGCATTGTATGTGATGGAAAGAAAAATCTTCCCGTTTTGAGTTTTTGCTATAAAATGTTGGTGAGGATAAAAGTCAACTGTTTTATACAGAGACTAGCAGCTTTTTGTGTTGGGGTTCTATTGTATTGTTGACAGGTTTCCTCCAGAGGGTAAAAGAGGATTTGGTATTGATTCCTAGGTTTTAATCTTTTCTAATAAGCTAGCAATATAGGCTGCGTACTGGATGCTATGATTGTTTTTTTCCATAGAAGGGGAAGCTCCACTACTTTATTACAATTTAAATCATTCTAATTAGACTTTCAAGCCCTGAGGTGGCCGTATTATGAACTAAACGGGGCACATCTCCCTCAATTTGTTTACTGTCCGCCAATTGCGCGTCGTGGCATTTACCTTTAATTTTTTTTCAAAAAAGTTATTATTCATTTTAGCTCTTCCATAACCAGAAGGGGAGAAGAAGTAAATGTGTTGTTTAACCAATTCAAAAGCCTCGGGCGAATAGTCTTCTTCAAGGAGTTTATCCAGTAAATGTTGTGCAGGTTGGGCGGAGAGGAAGGTGACGTACACGCGTTTTGAGTCCTGCTCGGGGAGAAAAGGATTGTTCGCCAGAACCTCATCGAGGTCTTCCGGGACTAGGACCATCACGGGAACGTGGAAGCCGTATGCCGATTGGATGCCTTGGTGAATGCGCGCTGCGATCTGTTCTGATGTCGATTCATCAGCTTGCAGAACAATATTACCACTCTGGATATAGGTTTGTACTTCAGAAAACCCCCACTCCTTCAAGTGTATCCGGAGTTCAGCCATCTTAATCTTCTTCTGGCCGCTCACATTGATGCCTCTTAGTAGGGCGATGTAGGTTTTCATATTGAGATGCTTAGTAGCCAAATACGTCTTCCATACTCAATTGCCGTAGTGTACCAAAAGAACTTAAGTAGTCTAAGTCGATATGCTTTTGATCTCCCAGCACCATGAACTTGTAGTTGCGGCCTTTGACATATTGTTTTTGGAATTCAATCAGTTCTTCCAAAGTAGCTGCTTGCAAACGCTGATACAACAGTTTCTCCATGTCTTCCTTGACTCCTAAATCCTCTAGTTTTTTGGATTCCCAGTACAATTGAGAGGAAGGAATACGGCTGCTTTCGATGCGCTTTAAGATGGATAGTCGAGCATTTTCCATAGTGGTTGTAATGGCCGGCATATCCTCAAGTATCTTGAGTAGAAAGGGAATAGCATCCGGTAATTTATCGGGCTGTGTACCTAAGTAAGCTTGAAGATAATGTGCCCAATCTCTCTTTTTGGGAGCTGTGTATAAAGCATAGGTAGAGTAGGCTAACGCCCTGGATTCCCTGATCTCTTGAAAGACAATACTTGACAGACCATAACCAAAGTATTCATTAAACCAATCGCGCATTAGGGATTCTTCGAGATCAAAGGTAGGTGTGCCTCTGGACACCATCAGTACATCTGCCTGTACCTGCGGGAAGTCAAGGAAGAGGACTTCGTTTTGGGTGGTAGCCAATTGTTTATAGGTCTTAGGCTTTGGAGGGGGGAGTAAGGGGGATGGTACTCGGTGTTGTGTGTCCAATAAGGCACGGACACGCTGTACATCCTCTTGCCCATAGTAATAGATGGTGTGTTCAAATTGGCAAAGAGATCGGATTAAGGCAACGATCTGGTCTGCTTCCAGGGCTTTTAACTCAGGAACACTCAGGCGATCGGTAAAAGCTGAATGAGCCCCATATCTGGCATAATTGCCCAAAGCGTCGCGCAGGATAAACTGTTTTTCTTTCTTGGCATTCTCTCTTTTCAGTAATATATCAGCCACAACCTTTTGAAGCTTTGCCTGATCCGGTTGCACACTGGTTAAGATATGTTCAAAAAGCTGTAAGCCCTCTTCGAAAGATTCCTCTAAACCACTTAAGGTGATATAAGATCGCTCATCATGACTCACCACATCAAATTGGAGGCCCAAACGGAAAAACTCCCATTGAAGCTGCGCTGCTGAATATTTGTTCGTCCCCAAATAAGGCAAATAGATGAGTGCTATCGCCAATAGAGGATCATTCACTTTACCCATTTCAAAAATGTAATTGAGCTGGAACAGTGCATGATTCGGGTTCCGAACATAATGAAATGGGATGTCTTTAGCGACCGTAAGTCGAGTAATGTCCCTATCGAAGTCTGCAAATTTAGGCTGTAGGCGGGGTGCAGTTTCGGCTAAGAAGGCTCGTCCAAAATCGGAAAGGGCCTCTCTATTCAGATTGAGGGGAGTGATCTCCGGTTTTTCAACTTTGATTACATTTGGGTCTTCGCCTTGCTGCTTATAGATAACTACAAAATTATCTGCACGTAATTTTTCCTGGGCAAACTTGACGATATCTTCTTTACTTATCGAATCGTTCCAATCGTTTAGTTTAACCACTTTATCCCAGGGAATGCCTAAGAGAAAGGCCGTATTCATAGCTCCTACTCGATGTTTGTTAAAACGATAGGATTTAATCTCTTGTAGCTTAATATCTCTAACTACGGCCTTTAGCAAGGATTCATCGAATTCGCCCCTTCGAATCTTATCCATTTGTTCGAGTAATAGGGCTTCTACTGCTTCTAAGGTTTGGCCGGCGCGCGGGCGTCCAAACAGCCCCAAAACACTATAGTCAGCATAAATCCATGTCCAGGCTTCTCCATCCAGTATCTGTTGTTGCTGGTTCAGGTGGATATCGATCAAACCGGCTTGGGAGTTGAACAATAGGCCATTGATCAGGCTCAGCATAAATGGATCAGGGGACTGTACATTCCCTACTCGCCAGGCAATATCTACAAAGGAGGCTTCCTGTCCATATATATTCTTTCGTATGGGGCTTTTGATTTCTGGCTGATCGTCAAAAGTGAAGGGGGGCAGCTCTTGGGTTTGATAATCACCGAAGTATTTTTCTGCCAATTGTACCACTTCATCCGGATTAAAATCACCAGCCAGAATCAGAGCCATATTATTGGGCACGTAGTAAGTTTGGAAGTACCATTGGATCTTATGGTGGGACGGGTTCTTTAGGTGTTCAGCAGTACCAATGGTAGTTTGGGTGCCATATGGGTGCTTGGGGAACAAGGTTTGCCGAATCGCATTGTTAACTTTTCTGAAGTCCTTATCCTGGATCATATTGAACTCTTCGTATACCGTTTCCAATTCGGTATGGAATAGTCGCAATGCCATCATTCGGAATCGTTCTGATTCCAGTCGCATCCAGCGTTCCAACTCATTAGCAGGAATGTCATTTAAATAGACCGTCTGCTCTAGCCAGGTGTAGGCATTGGTACCTTTGGCGCCAATCGCACCTGCTAATTTGTCGTATTCATTGGGAGCCACCAATTGTGCCGCTTCGTAAGAAAGTTGATCAATTTGGGCATAGATGGCCTTGCGCTCTGCTGGGTCTTGCGTTTGGCGGTGGGCTTCATATAAATCGGCAATCTCTTCGAGATACTTGGACTCTTGCTCCCAGTCAATTGCCCCAATCTTACTCGTCCCTTTGAACAACATATGCTCCATGTAATGGGCCAGACCAGTGGTTTCGGCTGGATCTTGTTTGGAGCCAGATCTAACACTAATATTGGTGTGAATGCGGGGTTCTTCCCTATTAACACTCATAAAGATCCTGAGGCCATTGGAAAGCGTATACTGTTTGACCGCTAAGGGATCATTCTTTACTGTTTCATAGGGAAAGGCTTCCGCGAAAACGGGCATATCAACTTGTTTTTTATCCTAAATGTCAGATCAAATTACCGTAATTAATATGGTATTAACAAGCTGAGCTGGAAATGAGTTGCGTTTTTAGAGGCCCTATTTAGAGAGTAAGTCAAGGAGCTGTCGGGCTGCGTCACTTTTCCATGAACCAGCTGTGCGCAGATCTTCTAGTAGGGGCTCGGCTTCCTCGATCTCTCCCAGCTTTAGGTAGGAGAGACTGAGAAACCACTTCGATTCCTGATCAAAGGGACGCCCTTGAGCAATATTTGCTCGCAGGGGAGCTAAAATAGATCGTGCTTTTTCGTAATCCTTGAGGTAAAAATGACTCAGCGCGAGGTAAAATAGATTTTCATTGCTTTTGGTCGTTTCCTGCTGGATCAGCTGGCTCCCTAGAGCGACGGCTTCAGTGAATTCTTCAGCATTGTAAGCGTCTATAAAAGATTGTTGTAGGGCTTCAAGTTCAGAGGGGCCTTTGCGAACATCGTTATGAGGTAATGGTTCCTCTTCCAAGATTTGTGCCAACTGAGTCTGGAGAGAGAGGGTAGTGGCGTCCTTGGGCCAAAGGAAGTAAAGGCCAATCAAAAGCAGTAGACCTGCTGCGACTTTCAACCAAGTAGGAATCAGGCGAAGCTTTTTCCTTGGACTTGGACGATCGAAACCATGTTCATCTACTAGTTTTTTGGCCCAGTTTTCCTGTTTTTGAAAATCTAGGCCAGCATTGATCAGTTGATCACTGATCTGTTCCAATTCTTGAGGGTCAAGATCTGTATCTTTCGTATACCTTTCAAATAATTTCATGGCTCGTCGGGTCTAGTTAGCTATTTGTTGAAAATGTTTGCGTAGTTTTTGTAGGCATCGTTGTTTTTGCTTCCGAAGTGCCACGTCTGTTTTTCCTGTTTTTTTGGCGATATCTACCAATGGCGTCTTTGCGTAGTAGAACGCCTGTAATAAACCTTGGCATTCCTGGCAAAGCTTTTGCCAGGCTTTACCGAAAATGACCATCGTTTCGCGGTTGAATATTTCACTGCTTTCATCAATAATATCAAAGTTGTCTGGAATCGCTTGTGTTTGTGGGCCTCGTTTCCATTTTAGGTAAATCTGACCCGCCATTTGAGTAAAGAGGTAGCGCAAATTACCATAGCGAATTTTGCCCGCTTTCAGGCGTTTATGAAATTTCAACAAGGCCTCCATACTGGCATCATAAGCATCGGTTGGGCTAGCGTTGAATCGATCTTGCAGGAATCGACAACAGGCTTCAAAATGACTGAGAAACACCTGCTCAAACAAAGTCTCATCCCCATTGTTTAGGGCGGTAAGCATCTGCTCAAATTCCTCAGAGCTTAAGTTGAAATTGTTAAATACTAACTGATTATGCATCTTAATTTCCTTGCGGACAAGTTGATCGGTGACTTCCCATAGTACTTTGGTGAGGTACATCTGGTCATCTGAAAACCTCTGTTGTAAAACTTCGAAGATCTCGGCGGCAATCCCTTCGGCTTTACACTTGCCTTTTTGTAGGCCGGTCTGAATGATTCCAATAATCTTGGATTTGTTCACGTAGATAAATCGCAAGATACTTATTTCTACCTCATTCTTACCCGTAACTAATGTCTCTGGATTAAGGTGCATGTGTTTTGCTATTACGGTTGTCTTTGGCAGTATGACCAAGCTTATGGCCTACTGTATATTCATTATAAATCCTCTTTTGGGTAAACGTGACCAAAAAAGCCGGAAAAAATCTTTTCGGTCGTTAGCGGGGGCTTACTGGAAGTTCTTCAGCTTTGCTGAAGACAGCGGCAACCTTTTGTGCTGCTCCTGGAGGCGTTTAAAATCCAAATATAATTTTGACTTTCCTGTCACGATTCCTCATTCCTGGCTTATAAGATAGAGAACGATCGTGTTTCGCGAGGAGCGCGTAGTACTCATTTTTTACAGTTGTCTTAAATTTAGAGCATGTCTCCAAAACGGGGAGACATGTTTTTTTTATCTTGGGGTGTCACGTTTCCCTCCCGCCTGATTTATAATAGTTGTACTCCCTATTTTCTTCAAAAACAAAGACAACATGCACAAGACAACTGTTACAACACTATTCTGCCTATTCTTCTTCTGCCTATCTACCCAAAAATTGGGAGCTCAATTACCCTATGACCCTAGCGAACATTTACTGATCAAGTTTGAACCCTCAGCCTCTCCCTCCTACATTAACTCAATCATGAATGAGTTTAATGCCACTGAGGTTTGGACTTCTTCCCCCTCCTTGATCCGATTGTGGCGAATTTCTTTACCTGTGGTGATCAATAATGGAATAGATACCTTAAGTGACATCCATGAGGTTGTGAATGGGGCATCTTCCAAGCCGAAGATTAAAACCATTGGAGCAGATATGGAATTTATTGGTGATTATATCGTAGACAACCCGGATAACCCGCCCTTCCCAGATCCGCTTACCTTCTGTGGTAGAGGCCAGTATGACTTAGAAGCGCCTAGACCGGAGACCGATGGAGTTGCGAAAGTAGCTATCATTGATACCGGGATCTCCACTACCAGAGAATGGAATGGAAGTATATTCAGTCATGAGTTATTTCAAGGGTATTACGACATGAATAATCTCGGCTACGATTTCATAGAGAATGACCCCTTACCTGATGATCGAAATGGACATGGAACACATGTGACGGGGATCATAGCGCTGCAAAATGAATTAGGCTACAGAAATTCCATCCGCTTTTTGTCGTATAAAGCTTTTGATGAACAGGGCAAGAGTACGATTGGCTTATTAATACGTTCTGTTGATCGTGCAGTATCGGATGGTGCAAAAATCGTCAACTGTAGCTTTGGATTTATTGCTCGATTTTACAATCCATATGAAAATACCCCAATGAAGGAAACACTCAAGGTGGCTGAACAGAATAATGTGCTGATTGTCGCAGCAGCAGGTAACGAGGAATCGAACAATGACGATGGAGATGAAGCGACTTATCCTGCTACCTTCAATTTAGATAACATCATCTCTGTTGCGGCGGGTGATTGTGAAGCTGGCCTCGCAAATTTCAGTAATTTTGGTAGAGAATCTGTAGATTTAGTAGCCCCAGGTAAATTTATTCTTGCCCCTTCTTTAGGAGGGAAATGGGCGATCAAAAGTGGAACTTCTCAGGCCACTGCCTTTGTGAGTTATGTGGCAGCAGTTCTGAATTTTCAAGTTACTTCCTTTGATTATTTCAAGATCAAATGCGCTATACTGAATGGAGTAGCGGAGAGTCCATATCTAAGCCAACGCGTTTTAACAGAAGGTGCTTTGGATATGGGGGGAGCCGTGGATAATATGGGCATGGCTTGTGCAAGCACTGCGAGTCAAAGGCAGTCTCAGGAACTTCCAAAACCAACCTTGAGTCATTCAGAATTGGCTGTATTTCCTAACCCGTTTCACGACCAAGTACAAATTCGACTTCCTGCCAGCCTAATTGGTGAGGTTTCGATCCGATGGCGAGATGCTCGGGGTAGCGTAATTCGCCAATCGAAGTTTTATGGCGAACAAGGAGGAACTACGCTGACTTTGGATGGCTTGGAGGATCTGCCCGCCGGAATCTATTATTTGCAAGTGAGTAGCAAAAATGCTACGTTTACAA
The DNA here is from genome assembly GCA_965263225.1 of Saprospiraceae bacterium. Taxonomy (GTDB): domain Bacteria; phylum Bacteroidota; class Bacteroidia; order Chitinophagales; family Saprospiraceae; genus DT-111. Next base: position 163,129 of record CBDHHG010000053.1, on the reverse strand, counting down.
AGAAATTAATCAATGTAGACAGAGGGAACTAGGGCTTTTGCATGAACAGGATGGTGCGGATTACATTGGCAGTAGCCTTAGGTAGTTTTCCCATAGCCCTACTTAGGCATTTCTAAGGAAGTATCTGCCATCCTAGCCCATGGTAAACTAAGTACTAAGTCTGTAGGTTTTTCCCCTTCCCCTAATTCGTTCATGCCTACATGTCAGCCCTAGTGAAATATCCGATTGTTACCCACCTAGGCCACCGAATCAAGGGCTAGGTGGGTAATTAACTCACCTTTCCATTTGATAGCAGAATGAGACCCAAGCTTGTATTCCTAATCCTCCTTTTCACATGGACAAAGTCTTTTTGCCAAACCGCATCACCAGATAGTAGCCTCCTCGTCTCTATTGAAAAGGCTAGACAATTACGGTTAAGCGACCAATATGAATCCTCACTAGATACTCTAGAAGAGCTTAGAGGTAAATCCGCCTTTCAGACATTGGCCTGCGAAGATCAATTGAACTTCTACTATAATACTGGTGTCAATTACTATTACTTGGATTTGCCAGCTAAAGCCTTGGTTTATTTGAAAGATACCGCTCTTTATCGAGCTATAGCCTGCTGGAATGATCGTCATCCGGAAGTGGGATATTATCACTATGTTATTGCTCTAGTCCATGCCGAACTAAACGAGCATGAAGAACAGGCCTTCCACCTTGAGCAATCCCTCTCTATTCAGGAACAGCAGGTGGATGTAAATACGGTTGATCTAGCTGACCTAATGGTTGAGATTGCCAGATTGAATCTTAAATCCAGAGATTACATTAAAGCCAATCGATTCCTGGAAGGGGCAGAGCGTCTGTATGAGGAGGTAGAAGAGCTTGATCCTGATAAATGGACACGATTGAACGAAATTTGGGGCCTGTCACTGTATGAAAGTGGAGATTTCGGACCTTGCATTCAGAAAGGTGAACTGGTATTAGCAACTGATCCCAATAATAGTGTGATAATTCATAACCTTGGTTCAGCCTATTTGGGTTTGGGCCAGCTTGAGGAAGCAATGAGACTGGCTGAACGGGCACTTGCCATTAATCGGGCCAAAGGGGATTCTCTCGCTGTTTCTTTTAATTTGGAACTTAGAGGGACGATCTTCAAACGCCGTAACGATTTCGCAACGGCACTGGACAATTACCAGGATGTCTTATCCATTAGAAGGAATATTTCCAACACAGATTTAGATAAGTATATAGCCAATGCGCTGGAAAACCTTGGGGATATGACCAGGCAGCAAGGAGAGTGGAGCCAGGCCATAGACTTTTATCAAGGGGCCATCAGGGAACTCATTGCAGGGGCTGAAGATATAGGCCCATTTGACAATCCTATTATCTCAGATCGACTGATTCGGAATCGCTACGACCTAGCACGTGTCCTGGGTTTAAAGGCAGAGGCATATCTCCAACTAGCGGAGAATAACAATCAGCCCGAAGCCCTACCAGCAGCGCTGGAAGCCTATGAAAAGATTGATACCCTCCTCCATCAAATTCGTCAAGGTTTATCAGATGGGGGATCAAAGTATATCCTGCAAGAGGATATTAAGAAGGTATACGGAGAAGCAGTACGAAGCTACCTGGGAGCCTTTGATCGGAACCAGGATATGGAGATGCTGGAAAGAGCCTATCAAATGGCCGCCAAGAATAAGGCCTTGGTCTTATTAGAAGGATTGCAAGATGAAAGAGCTAAGTCTTTTGCAGGGATTCCGTCTTCTCTTCTTCGCCAAGTACGGGCGCTACGCAAGGACTATCAAAGCCTGGAAGCCAAGGTACTAGCAGCAGGTACCAATGCGCCCATCTTGACCAAAGGGCCGGATAGCCTTTTTCGCCTCCGGCGCGCCTACCAGACTTTGATTAAAGAATTGGAAACCGAATTTCCTCGCTATTACGACCTTAAATACAGCTTTGTAGTACCGATCTCTATCCAAACCTTACAGGAAGGAGTCGGGGAGAAAAGTGCTCTGATAGAGTACTTTGTAGGGGAGGAGTCGATATTCATTTTTCTGATTACTGACCAGGAGTTTCGTTCTTTTGAGGTAGAAAAAGGGAGTGACTTTGAGGCGAAAATACAAGCCTTTCGACAAATCGTAGAAAAGAAGGATCCCCAAGAAAGAGAAACTCAATTTTCCCAACTATCCTATGGGTTCTATCAACAACTGTTAGCTGAACCCTTAGCTGTCCTAGCACGCGATGGAAAAGTAAAGCGGCTTAAAATAATTCCGGATGAGGTGTTATTGCAATTTCCCTTTGATTTGCTACTTACGGAACCTACTAGTGAAGGGCTGCAAGCGAGAACAGCGCCCTACTTAATCCGCCAATATGCTTTGAGTTATAGCTATTCCAACCAATTGGCTTTTGCAGATCGGCGCACACAGAGAAGAATCAAAAAGGCTCGTAACGGCTTTGCAGGCTTTGGGCTGGAGTATGATGATTTTACGTTGAAGGGCCTAGAAGGGACAGGCTTGGATAAAGTAGAAGGGAAGAACCGAGAGATAGGTCGACTGAAGTACTCTACTGATGAAGTGCTTTCCGCCGCTAAGATACTGGGCGGACAAGCTTGGGTCAATCAAGATGCCACCAAAGCCGCTTTCCTGGAAAAGGCAGGACAATACCGGATTCTTCATTTGGCCATGCATGCCTTGGTCGATGACGAGTATCCCTTGAATTCTGCCCTGATCTTTTCCCGCGCCAAGGATTCCACCGATTTCATGCTGAAAGCTTCCGATGTATACAATATGCAAATTGGAGCGGATTTAGCCGTACTGAGTGCCTGCAACACGGGTTTTGGAAGTGTGCAGAAAGGGGAGGGGGTACGAAGCATAGCGCGTGCTTTTACCTATGCGGGTTGCGATCGACTAATGGCTACACTTTGGGAAGCGTCGGATTTCTCCACGAAAAACATCCTACTTTCCTTTTATGAACGAGCTAAAAGATCTCCCAATACGCCTATAGACGTATTGTTACAGCAAGCCAAATTGGAATATTTAAAAGAGGCTCCCCCCACTTTTATTACGCCTAGTTATTGGGCGCATTTAATGATTCTTGGCGATACCCTGCCATTAGAGACAACTGACTCGTACCTATTGGGTTTGAATCAGGGACAGTTACTAATCGCTGTAAGCTTAACCTTGCTTTTGCTCTTCCTGGCTTATCGTTTTTTTGCTAATGGGAAAGTCGAATAGCTCCCTTTATGAGTCGGGGAAGTCCCATGCAGTTGTGTTTTTTCCCTTCAAACAAAAAAGCGCGACAAAGTGATTATCCCTACTGAAAAGGCTATTTTTGGAGCAAAAACATGCGAATCATCCTCCAATTGCTAGGCTGTTATTTTCTCCTCCAAACGATGGCCTGCGCGCAGCCCATCACTTTTAATCACCAAAAACTAGCCAATAGCTATAGCGCTTATAAGGAAAAAAAGATCACTCACCGCCGATTTAAGCACCAGGATATTGAACCCATGATCCAAGGGCTAAAAGCGCCCTTTACTGTACAACAAGAAGGACAGTCAATCGAAGGTAGAGCCATTTACTCTGTAAGTGTGGGCAGTGGGGACAAAACAGTTCTGCTATGGTCCCAAATGCATGGGGATGAACCTACGGCTACTATGGCCTTATTTGACATCTTCAATTTCTTGGTAGCAGATGATGATTTCAATGGTATGCGAGACCGCTTGCTAAATGAATTGAAGATTGTTTTCATCCCCATGTTGAATCCAGATGGTGCAGAGCGCTTTCAACGTCGTAATGCACTAGGAATCGACCTGAATCGAGATGCGCTCAGATTGGAGTGCCCAGAATCCAGGATACTCAAGGAGATGCGGGACAAGCTAAATGCAGATTGGGGCTTCAATTTACATGATCAAAGCCGTTATTATGCGGCTGGTAATCATCCCAACACGGCCGCCATTTCCTTCCTCGCCCCCGCCTACAATTACGAGAAAGAGGTGAATGCGGTTCGAGAAAAGTCAATGCGGATGATTGGCGAAATGAATGCCGTACTACAGCAGTACATTCCAGGAAAGATAGGACGCTACAATGATGCTTTTGAGCCGCGCGCCTTTGGAGATAATATTCAAAAATGGGGCACCAGTACCATCCTGATTGAAACGGGGGGATTAAAAGGAGATTTGGAGAAACAGGAGTTGAGAAAGCTCAATTTCATTACCATTCTTACGGCACTGCATGGGATTGCTGAGGATAGGGTGGGGGAGTACCCCGTCGAAGCTTACAATAAGATTCCTTTCAACAATAGTAATGCTTTTCACGATGTTGTTTTGCGTGAGGTGCAAGTGAAAAATAACGGCAACTGGTACACCGTTGATGTAGGGATAAGACGCAGAGATTTGGGGGGAGATACGCCGATCCCTTATTATTTTGATGCCTACATTCAGGATATGGGGGACCTCTCTACCTTCTTTGCCTATGAATCCATTCCTGCGCGAGGCAAAAGGCTTGTTCCGGGCAAGGTATATCCGAAGCTGGTAGCAGACTGGAAAGCTTTACAATCGCTCAACATTGCTGATCTGTGGCAGAACAACTACACTACTGTTCGTATGGAGACCATTCCTTCCAGAGAAATATTGGCACGTATTCCTTTAAAAGTGATATCTGCCAAGGAAACAAAAGAAGATCGTATTCTTCCGGGCCAACACCCTGCTCTGATACTCCAGGAGAAGAATGTGAATCGCTTGATGATCATCAATGGAGTGGTATATGATTTGTCTAAAAATAATCGAGAACGATTGGAATGGTGGAAAGGACTGTAAAGAAGGGGAAATCCAAGCGCCCGCCCCTCGCACCAGAGGAAAAAGCCAATGTGCTTACCCACGCATTGGGGCTCTTGTTGGGTCTAGTACTCACCCCCTTCATTTTGTACCGGGCTCAAGCGATGACAGCTCAGTTCTGGGGGGTACTGGTATTCATGTTTTCCCTGCTGGCGGTGTATTCAAGTTCTACGATCTATCATAGCGCACGGGAGGAGCGGAGCAAATATTTGCTACGAAAAGTAGATCACATTTGCATCTACTTCTTAATCGCCGGTACCCATACGCCCTTTTTACTCCTCTATCTCCCCAATGCGCAAGGATATACTTACTTGGCTATCCTATGGGGACTAGTAGTGTTTGGGATTTTCTATAAGTTGTTTTTCTTCGATAAGTGGGAATGGTTCTCCTTGGCGCTATATCTGGGGATGGGTTGGATGGCTATCTTTACCTTACCCCCGATGCTAGATCAGATGCCCAGCAGCAGTCTCTATTGGATCATCTTCGGAGGAATATCCTACACCGTGGGCGTGTATTTTTATGCTCGTTCAAACATTAAGTACTACCATGCCATCTGGCACCTGTTTGTCATCGGCGGCAGCGCCGGCCATTTTATGGGCGTCTGGGAGGCGCTCTAGAGGCACATTTAGCGTGCAATGCTAATTTGGAAATAATTGTAGCCAATTCCTTTTGCGCTGGTTGGTGCCTGCCTACCTTAGGGAGGTTTTCCACTACAGCTGTCAGGCTAAGACGAGTCGGGTAATCTACATGAAAATAGGTAAAATACTGTTAGCCTGACTGCTGTAGGGTTTGCCGTAATACCGAATTGTAGTAACCTGAATTACCTCAATAGATTGACAGCATCATCCCAATTTTACCTATCTTCAAAACATGAAAAAACCAACTTTGCTGGTCCTATTGCTCATAGGATTAGGAGCCTGCCGTAGCACAGATCAGGCTTATCGGGGATGATTTAGCCGCTGTTCAAATACTGTTGACTCAATACTTGCGTATAAGACGTCATAGTCTTTCAGGTATTGAAGTAAATCCTGATAAAAGGCCTCTCCAATGATCGGTTTTAGAGCGTGGATATTATCCAGCGAAACCTCTCCTGTAGTATCGACCATCAGATCGATTAGATCGGTTATTAGTTCTTTATGAGTTTGTGGATGGTGTAATTTTAGTCCATCATAATCAAGCTGAACGAGGAAGTCAGGGTCCAGTGTATAGTGATAATAGAGAATAAAGGCGACCATATCTGGAGCCTCCAGCGTCTCCAGAAAGGCGGGTTCTTCTAAGTACGCTTGAACGGTTTCTAGGCTTAAGATCACGCGGATACAGTTCAAAAGGCTGTGATCTTCATACGATGGGCCACTTCGCTTCATCAGTCTCAACGTATTTGAGACAATAATCACGTAACTATAAGCGTAGGTCTGAAAATCAGGTTTTAGTCCATACTCATCTTCTTCTTTACCTTGGTACAGTTGGATCCATCTGCTCAAGCGGCATAATACTTCCTTAATGTGACCCAAATTGGAAGCGTAATGGTAGAAGGAATTGTCAGTCAGTAAATCAATCAGCTGTAATGGTCGATCCGTGCCGGGTTCTAATTGCTTGAGATACTGCCAATAGCGATCCTGATAGAATGGAAAATTCATCTCAAAAAGAAAGGGAATTGCATAAAACTTTAGAAAATCATATTGATGCTCGTATGAAATAATTTGATCAATGAAGAATTTCCGATCATACGTAAAGAAAGGAATGGTTAAGATTTGCTGCAGTATTTGCACCGTGGGTTGTTTATCATCAAGAAGACTATGGTGCAAGGACATTTCGGCGAAGTAGGTGTGATCATCCTGGAGGACAGAGAAAAACAGATGGCTGAGGCGATCTCTGTATCGGGCAAATGAATGGCGTCCATTCCAGGTGTTTTCGAATGCTTTGCATAGCCTGCCAAATTCACTTTTATCAAAGATCTTTTTCAAAAGGTTGAACTTGTTGTCAACGTAGGTATGGAAAGCATGTTCATTCTGAATATCAATGACGAGATCATGTCCTAAAAGGTAGATATAGTCAAAGATTAGGTCCAAGGATTCTTGAGTATTCAAAAATACCAAACCCTGGATGATCGTTTCACCCGTTTGGCGACTAGCATTGGCATGCATAGCATCTGGATGAAAAATCTTCTGTAGGTAGAGCTTCGCCGCTTGTATCATTAAATGGACAAGCTGTGTATTCTTTTCCTGCTGGACGATTATTCCTGCCTTGTAAATTGCTCCCGACAAGTAGATTAAGCTGGGTGGAAAATACTCATCCATATAATCGCGGCTAAACAACTCATCATCAAGTTCCTCATCTTCTAATACCAGATCGTTTTCCAATTCCTGTACGTTATCTTCCCGATTGGACTGTTGTGCTAACCATTCATTCAATTCTTCCTCCATAGCCCCATCCGGCAATTGTGCTACTTTTTGGATACTGTTTTCTAGTTCCTGGATAATTGTCGGTACATCCTGGAGCTGGATGATGATTTCTTCCAAGTCGAGCCAAGCTGTAATTGGGCAATGCTTTCTGAAGTCCAATAAACGGGATTCGTAAGGCAAGAGCAGTTCCTTACTTACACCTACTAGCAGTTGCAATACAATGAATACTGTATTTTCAGTAGCAATCTCCTCGTCATACAAAGAAGAAATAAGACTAAACTGTTGTTCGAGCATTTCCTCGTCCTTACTGATTTTATGTTGCTGTTCTTGGTATGCCCTAATACGCTCTACTAGGTATCCCAGGAGTTCAATACAGTTTTCAACAAAGAGCGGATATTTTCTTATTTCAGTCTGTTGTACGATTCCCAACAATAGAAATCCTACTTCTCCACCGGTCTTAATCCGATGTTGCTCCTCCTTAAGCGCATTTGATTTATCGATGATCAACTGATGAATGATTTGTTGCTTAGCAAAGGACAATTTATGGTAAATACGATAGAAGGATTCTTGAATAATAGGGTGCCAAATCTCGTCGAAAGAAGAGGTTTGGTAAAAGCTAAGTAACTCTTGAAAGTGCACTTTTTTAAGGTGTCCAGCAAGGAAGTTCTTGTTGGTTTCGCTCAGCAAGCTGTAGTAGATGTAGCGAAAAAATGAACTAGACTGTCCCGAATACTTTTTCTCTAGGCGTTGGAAAATATCTGGAATAACTTTGCGCTTACCCGATTCCTGTTCCATGGCCCCCAAAATCATTTTAGCAAAGTTCCAATGATATTGATCTTGCACAAGGTAAACGAAGGCTTCAGCCGTAATTTGAGCCAGGAGATAATGGCTGGCTAAGAATTCTTGTAAAGTAATAGTGGCAAAGCTGAACCGCCAATTGTAATCCTTATCGTCATCGATAATATTGCCGATTCCCAGCTGGCTAAATTGGAGCGCTTGATCTCGGGTAAAAGGAAGTGTCTCAAAAGATGACTTAAAGGAGTATTCTTTATCCATCAACATCTCATAAGCTAATTGTCCAGCCTTTCTCTGCCAATCTCCTTCAACCTGAATTAGCTGTTCATGACCGATAGAATAATCGATTAACCAACGGAATACAGAAGCCTGTAGATCATAAGTGGATTTAATCGAGAATAACTCCTTTTCTGGGTGTTTTGACTTATTGTAAATCAATACGATATAAGAAAGCATCAAGGGTGTGTGGGCATGCTCCCGCAAAATGTAATTCTCCTCTATTAGTTTGAGGAGTTGTTTTTTTTGCTTGTGTTCTTTCGGGTTTTGGGTCAAAAATGCTTGAATATAATTTTCGATACTACTTTCAGTAAAGCCATCAATCTGAAGTACAATCTCTTTACTAAACTTGTGAAAGATAAGTCCGTAGGGCCGTGAAAGGACAATATATCTGGCTTGATCAATAGGTTGAGTCAAGCTGCGTAAGTCTCGTTCCAGTTGTACTTGTTTCTGGCGATTCAATTCATCATAACCATCCAGAATTAGAAGGTACCTATAGAAATGTTTAGTCAATAAGGTTTCCACTTCCTCCACAGCAAGTTGACCCAAGTAATGCCGATGAACATATTTACTGATGACATTACTTTCTGTCTGGTTGAAATATAGATCACGCAACTGAATGTAGATTGGAATCTGGGGAATGGACAAACGATCTTTAGCCCATTGGAAACACAACCAGCGGGCATAAGTTGACTTACCTACACCTGGATTTCCAGTAATGACAATACGCTGGTTATTTTGAATGATATCAGCGGAAAGATAATCCGTCCCCAAGTGTAAAAATTCAGTTTTAGCATGGGTAAATCGACCCCTTAAACTTTCCTGTTCTTTTCTAATTAGCGTATTTCGGTCGGTTAGCTCTTTTTGTTCAACGTAAGATAAGTTAGCGTAGTAGCTATCCATATCAAGTTGACCAAAAAAACCACTTTTATCACCTGGTATTCGGATACTATTGAACATGCTATCTTGCAAGTACCACTGCTTTAGTACTTGTTCCATATTATATTCTGCCTGTTGATCCTCTTGCTGTTGGAAGCGTATAGCTTCTATAGGCCATTCTTCTCCAAAAACATACCAGCCACAGATCTGAATTAAATCTGGATTAGCGGTAAAGCCTTTCACGAATGCTCTGTAGATAGTTTTTGATTCCGGCCACCTTCCATCAAATCGTGCCTTTGCATCTTCGGCGAGATTAAAATCAAAACGTGCTAAATCTTTATGAATAAATGCATTGATTCGTCCGGAAAAGCGGATAGACCAGCTTCTGTTTCGCAATTCGATTGGTATTTGTCGTTGATCTCCTTCAAAGTGTACCCTGAGCAGTTCGACAAATTTTCGGTGTACTTTGACATTCTTTCGATTGCTCATTTTGCAACTGATTTTGATCCGTTTTTTTTGTTAACTCCGAGGCTCCCAAGGTCAGGTTTAAAAACACGCTAGGCTAAAGAAATAGGAACCAGATACATAAACTTGTGGTCTACCACAACTACAAGCTTTATGAAAACTTCATTCGAAGAACTATCTGATTCCCAGTGGGAATTTATTAAAGAATATCTTCCTATCCAACGAAAGCGCAAATACTATCTGCGCGATATTGTGAATGCCATTTTGACAATATTGCGTACTGGTGTACAATAGCGAAACCTAGATAGCGGGTATCCCCCCTGGCAAAGTGTGTACTATTATTTCCGTACCTGGCGCATGGCACTTTAGAGTGGCTCAATGTTGCCCTAAACCGGCAGGAACGCCTTCGACCAGGTAGAACGGATACACCTAGCCCAGTGTAGATCAAGCTTATCGCAAGGTGTTTCACCAATGGATACGGACTAATGTCCTAGGCTTGGAGATAGAGTTTTCTTCCAAGCAGGGTTCTGTTCCGGTCAAATGGTGTTGGGTCAATGAACGTTCTTTTGCTTGGCTCAATTTCTTCTGAAGACACTCCAAAGACTATGAAAAAACAACGAATAGTTCGGAGGCTTGGATTCTCTAGGCCAATTGTCAAAATTTACTGAGTACAGGACAAAAAACTGAGTAATTGAGAGAAGAGGTAAATTGGTGGTGCTTAAACATCAATTCCTCACCCCCAATTACTCGGTATGAAAGATACAGAAAAGGCTCTTAAAGAAGAGCTTTGTCAAATATTTAGTGGCCATGGCCAGCGCTTAAGCATGATGAGTAAATTGATATTAGCTATTCTGAAAATGTGTACAGTCAATTATGCTCAGCTAGCGATGGTTATTAACCCTAAGGTCAAAGTGGATAGCAATTTCAAACGGATTCAACGTTTTATGAAGAGCTATCGATTTTGCCAGCGTCGCTACATCCAGTTTGCGTGGGCCCAATATGGTGTCCAAGGAAATTGGGTTGCCTTAAGCATGGATCGTACCAATTGGAAATTTGGTAAGACCAACATCAATATTTTGACCATTGGAATTTCTTGGCGAGGTACTGCTATTCCTTTGGTATGGATGTTATTGGACAAGCGAGGCCAGTCTAATCAAAGCGAGCGGATCTTGTTGTTAGAACGTCTTTGGGGCAGTCTAAATATAGACCAGCAAAGAAGAATCCGCTACTTACTGATGGACAGAGAGTTCGGCGCGCATGATTGGATTACGCACCTACGCTCCAAGCAAATTAGCTTTGTCATCCGAATTCGAAAAGATGCCAATGTGCGCAAACTTGGCAAAGCCACTACTAGGAAGGCTTGGACCTTATTTCGAGGTAACGAATTTAAGCTCCTAAGGAAGCCTAGAGTAATTTTTGGTCATCGACTATACCTAGCTGGTCAACAGATATCAGATCGCGAATACTTGATTTTAATTAGCGATCAACCATTGAAACATGGCCGGCAGATATATGGGGAACGCTGGGGCATCGAAGTCTTCTTTGGCGCTTGCAAATCCAGAGGATTTAATTTTGAGGATACACACCTGACCAAACTTGATCGGATTAATACCTTGATCTTTATTCTGGCAATAGCATTTATTTGGGCATTAAAAACCGGAGAAATGCTATTGGAATACGGTCATCAAATACCAATCAAACAATTCAAAAAACGAAGAGCCAAACTGGTCAGCATTTTCAGATCAGGCCTGGATCACCTAAAAACCAAACTGCTCAACTTTTTGAGCTTATTCCAAGAAATCTATTTTTTGTCCTGTACATAGCAAAATTTATTGAACCGATTTGAGCAATAGCTCAATTTAATTTTTAGACATGTTCTAATTTGAAACTTTAATTACTGTTGAATCTACAGGAATCGTTAATCTTTTAATTGAATTTGGGTGATGAAATCTTCTAGACTCATCTGTTGTATATCTAGTAGTTCAAAGAGTGTGGCTAAGAAATTTCTGTGTTGGACCGTATGCTGTGAAGAGAGCACATAGCGGATTGATTCTTTGAAGAAAGGTTGTGATTTTATTTGCTTGGTAAACCTGAAGTTCGGTGTGATATTGCTTAGCGAGCCGCAAAAGCATATTCATTTGTTCTTCTGTAAGCTGGAGTTGGAGGTTCATCTGTGGGTGGAGGCTTTTGTGGGTTTAGATAAAGGCGTTTCGAGAGTCGTTCAGGGGCTTACTGTAATCCTCTGAGCACTTGTCCGTCTCTTTCCGGACTCCATCCATTAGGTATAGTTTTTTGAGCGCCGCAGTTGAGGCACCTCTTGACTATAGTCTTACTTTATCCTTGTCCTCTCCCACTTTGTATGAATGTATAGGGCCTAGGACTTGCACAGACACGAACTGTCCCGATAGACGACTACCAAAGCGAGCCCCAAAGCCGCCTATTCAATGCCTGAAGAAAGATCCAAAAAAGCCGATGACAAAATCTCTGTGCGAAATTTTTACTGTTTATCAAGCATTTATGAGTTTTTAGTTAGAGTTTTTTTTGGAAAAAGCTTGGTTATTGTAGTAAAGAAAATTACCTTTGTGCCGCCTTTGAAAAAAGAGGGCATAATTGTTTATTGGTTCTCTGACAATTTTTATGTTTTGGAGTTATCCTTTTAGCTAAAAGCCTTGCTTCCGCTGGGCGCAATTCTTCTAGCTAAAACACTAAGCAAAAAATTCTCTGAGAACGTTTTTATTCTATCACCTTTAAAAAGGACGAGCAGTGGATACTTTGAGCTACAAAACAAAGTCGGAGAACAAGGATTCTGTTGAGCGTAAGTGGTATGTCATTGATGCCGAAGGAGAGGTTGTTGGCCGCCTTTGCACTCGTATTGCCACCGTGCTTCGTGGAAAACACAAAGCTTCCTATACTCCGCATTTCGATGCTGGTGATTATGTGATCGTAATCAATGCCGATAAGGTTCGATTTACTGGTGCCAAATGGGATCAAAAAGAGTACATTACTTACTCTGGTCACCCAGGTGGTCAAAAGCGAACGGTTGCGAAAAATATGATGGCGAAAAAGCCATACGCCATCATCGAAAATGCTGTAAAAGGCATGCTTCCCAAAAACAAGTTGGGAAGAGCAATGATCAAAAAACTCTTCGTTTATGCCGGAGATGAGCATCCTCATCACGCGCAGAAACCAGAAGAATTTAAATTTTAATCAATCATTATCCGGCCCAGCGTCGGTTTGAATAAATCTGTTTAGACCATGGAAATGATTAATGCTATAGGGAGACGTAAAGCTTCGGTCGCACGGGTTTACCTTACCAAGGGAAATGGTAAGATTACAGTAAACGGTCGTGACTGGAAGGATTACTTCCCACAAGCACATATTCAATTCAAGATCGTAGATCCATTCAATACTGTTGAGGTAGAAAATATTTACGACCTAAAAGTAAATGTAAAAGGCGGTGGCTTTAAAGGCCAAGCTGAGGCAGTGCGTATGGCGATTTCTCGTGCGCTAGTCAAACTGAACGAAGACTTCCGTAAGCCTTTGAAAGAGAAGAAGTACTTGACTCGGGATGCTCGGGTGGTTGAACGTAAGAAATACGGTAAGCCCAAAGCAAGAAAGAGCTTCCAGTTCAGTAAGCGTTAATCTATTTTTCAATTGGATGAACCCTTTCCTTTTTGGAAATTCATCGCCTTTTAAAATTTGACAATGGAAAAGCCTACCTATAAAGAGTTGTTGGATGCTGGGGTACACTTTGGTCACCTTAAGAAGAAGTGGAACCCAAAAATGTCTCCTTATATCTTCATGGAGCGCAAAGGTATCCACATTATAGATATCAACCGGACCATGGAATGCATGGACACTGCCGCTAAAGCTTTGTACAGCCTGGCCAAGTCTGGTAAGAAAATTATGTTCGTTGCGACTAAAAAGCAGGCACGAGATATCGTTGCTAATGCTGCTCGTAGCGTCGGAATGCCTTTCGTAACCGAGCGTTGGTTGGGAGGTATGATGACTAACTTCTCCACCATCCGTCGGTCTGTAAAGAAAATGCAGAACATCGAGCGTATGCTTCAAGATGGTACTTTGTCTAACGTTACCAAGAAGGAGCGTTTGACTTTGACACGTGAATTGTCAAAGCTAGATAAAGTATTGGGCGGTATTGCCAATCTAAATCGTTTGCCTTCTGCGATTTTCATCGTGGATATCCACCACGAGCACATTGCGGTGGCTGAAGCACACAAATTGGGTCTTCGCACCTTTGGGGTAGTGGATACCAATTCTGATCCTAATCAGGTTGACTTCCCAATTCCTGCTAATGACGATGCTTCTAAATCCATCGCCATTATCACAGAATACATGGTTTCGGCTATCCGCCAGGGATTGGAAGATCGCAAGCAAGCTAAAGCAGAGAAGGAAGCTACGGCTAAGGGATAATTGAGGCCCTGAACTTTTGAAATGTTTTGAAGTATTGTGTAGGGGACGGTATAGGCCTTACCGAAATATTTCTTTTATCACAACATCATAATATCAAATCAAAATGAGTGTAAAAATTTCTGCTGCCGACGTGAAAAAATTGCGGGACGCAACCGGTGCGGGTATGATGGACTGCAAAAAAGCACTAACTGAGGCTGAAGGAGATTATGATAAAGCAATCGAGATTCTACGTAAGAAAGGACAAAAACTCTCTGATAAAAGAGCGGATAGAGAAGCGAATGAGGGGGTTGTTATCGCCGTAGTTTCTGATGACCATAAAAAAGGGGTGATCGTTAAATTGAGCTGTGAAACGGACTTCGTAGCTAAGAATGATGACTTCGTTAAGTTGACTCAACAATTTGCTGATATCGCTTTGAGCAATTTGCCAGCTGATCGTGATGGCTTGTTAGGTTTAGGTTTCGAGGGAATCACCGTAGGAGAAAAAGTGATTGAGCAAGTTGGGGTGATTGGTGAGAAGATCGAATTGGCGGCTTACGAAAAGCTAGAGGCAGAGCAAGTAGCTCCTTATATCCACATGGGTAATAAAGCTGCTGTGCTAGTGGGCTTGAACAAAGGTGATGAAAGCTTTTTCGATGCTGGGCGCGATGTAGCAATGCAAGTGGCAGCGATGCACCCAGTAGCGGTAGATAAGGATGGGGTAGATCAAAGTATCATCGAAAAGGAAATCGAGATTGGTAAAGAGGTTGCCCGTAACGAAGGTAAGCCAGAAAACCTGGTGGAAAAGATTGCGATGGGTAAACTGAACAAATTCTTTAAAGAAAAAACATTGCTCAATCAGCAGTTCGTAAAAGATAGCTCATTGAATGTCAGTGGTTTCTTGAAGACAAAAGATAAAGAACTCACCGTTACAGATTTTAAGCATGTAACGCTCGGTTAAAAAAAACGTATAGAAAAGGCGAATTACTCGATAATTCGCCTTTTTTTTATGCCCAAAGACTACCACCACCAAATGAACAAAAATAAAGTAGGAAATGGCTATAAAGTATAAACGTATTCTGCTCAAATTGAGTGGAGAATCCTTGATGGGGGATCAAGGATTTGGCATCTCTCCAGGAATGCTACAGCACTACGCTGACCAAATTAAGCAACTGATAGATTTGAAGGTGGAAGTGGCTATCGTGATTGGAGGAGGTAATATCTTCCGTGGATTGCAAGCTTCTAGTTCCGGTATCGAACGGGTACAAGGAGATTACATGGGCATGTTGGCTACCGTGATTAATGGCATGGCACTGCAAAGTGCTTTGGAAGGCTTAGGGGTTTATACCCGTTTGATCTCAGCTATCGAAATGAAGCAAATTGCTGAGCCTTATATTCGCCGTCGTGCGATCCGTCACCTCGAAAAAGGCCGGGTAGTGATCTTTTCAGCTGGCACAGGAAGTCCATATTTCACCACTGACTCCGCTGCCGCTTTGCGCGCCAACGAGATCAACGCAGATGTAATTCTTAAGGGCACCAGAGTAGATGGCGTATACTCAGCCGACCCCGAAAAGGATCCGAAGGCTATCAAGTTTGATACCATTTCCTTCTCTAAGGTCATCAGCCTGGGATTGAACGTAATGGATATGACCGCCTTCACACTTTGCCAGGAGAATAACCTTCCGATCGTTGTTTTCGATATCAATGTAAAAAACAACCTACTGGGCATCGTTCAAGGGGAGCGGATTGGAACTTTAGTGGAAGTATAGCCAGCCCCCTAGATATAGTTTCTTAAAGATATTTCTTCATAATCATTGCCAGATTCTTCCTTGATGAATCTGGCGACGCTTTTTGGCTTTTTTCCCCTCCACCAATGGCCACTTTACCCGTTTTTCCCATCTTGCCTTAGCCCTACCTTTGAGCGAAAAGCTCATATGAAATCAACTCAGCCCAAGATTCCAGTCCTTGTCAAGGAAAAATCCATCGCTACTATCCTTCAGCATATTGATCCCATCCCTAAGCCTCAGCTCTCTGAGTTGAAAGGAGGAGGAAATCCCTGGATTGATGCCAGTTAAGTCAGTAAACGCCTGGGTACGGTCCGCTGGTATTACGTAGCTATCTGGGAGATGCAGCAGTACCAATCGGATTGTACCCACTCTATCTAGCTACTAGCAAAGCCAATCGTTGCAACACTCAACGTCAGATCTTTTACGGTCAATAATTGCATTCCGCATGCCTCTAGGGTGGCTCCGGTTGTTACCACATCATCAACTAGGAGTACGTGTTTCCCTTGCAAGGTTTTCCCATTCTTTACACTAAATGCTTCCATCACATTGTTCATTCGTTCCAGACGACCTTTGCGGGTCTGCGTTTGGGTGAAACTACGACGTTGCAAGGCCTGTGCATAATAGGGTTTTTTCATGCTTGAGGAGAGCCCTTGGGCAAAGGCTTCACTTTGATTGTATCCACGCTGATGTTGTTTTCGGGGATGTAAAGGAACAGGAATGATGCAATCGATCTCCTGAAACAACGGGCTGATTTTCAATTGCTTGCCATAGGTTTGCCCCAGTTGTATTCCCACGGTGGGTTTGTTGTTGTATTTTAGCTGATGAATGAGTTGCTGGGCGCGTCCGCCCTTGATGAAATAGAAGAGAGCTGCCGCAGCTTGTAAGGGGAGTCGGCCCCAAAACCTTTCCATCAACGCATTATCCCGATCGAGGTGGAAGTCTGTCTTGGGGAGCTTATGCTGGCAAGTGAAGCAGAGCAATTCTCCACGGGCTGGCTTTTTGCTTTCACAAACCAGACAAAGCTTTGGATAGAACAGCGAAAAGCAATGTTCTAGCCCTTCTAAGATAGGGTGTAGGTACATAGAGCGCGTTATTAGTAGGAGCGTGTAAACACTTCCATTAGGACAAAAAAAAGTCTGTCTCACTGAAGCAAGACAGACACATCAAAACAAAACGAAAAACCAACTTTAAACAAGTCTCTTTATATAGTTCTTAAAACTAGAATCAGTTCTACTTTGTTGCAAATGTCTGGATAATTTTTGAATTAACCCCATTATTTGCGGGAAAAAATTATCATTAATTCGCATTATAAGCCTTTAATCTTACCGGAATGTCAATTTCTTGACCTCTGCGATGTACCTTGACATTTATCACTTCTCCTACTTTAGCCCTGCCAATTACTTCTTGCAGATCCGGAACACTGTTAATCTTGCGCTCCTCTATGGCTACGATTACATCTTGTTCCAACATCCCCGAGTATTGAGCGGAGCCTCCATCAATCAATTCACTAACAACAACACCTTGGCTGATGCTAATGTTCAAATCTTGGGCGGCTTCATCATCCAGCTCATAAATGTGTACCCCGAGGTAGGCTCTTTGATAAGTTCCGTATTCAATGATGTCATCCACAATCCGGGTCACTAAGTCCACGGGGATGGCGAAGGAATACCCTTGGTAGCTACCCGAACGGGTAGCAATTGCTGTATTGATACCCAGTAATCTACCCTGTGTATCCACTAGCGCTCCTCCACTATTTCCGGGGTTTACCGCAGCATCTGTTTGGATAAAAGCCTCAATGGCATCACCACCGCCTAGAATGCGAATGCTACGTCCTTTTGCACTAATGATTCCCGCCGTGACGGTAGAAGTCAAATCAAAAGGGTTCCCTACGGCTAGCACCCATTCGCCAACCTGGGCGGCATCTGAGTTGCCGGGTTTCAAAGTGGGCAAACCATCCGCTTCAATCTTGATGACTGCGAGATCCGTCTTCTTATCGGTGCCGACTACGTTTGCCTTGAAGGTTCGGTTATCATGTAAGGTGACAGAAACTTGATCAGCACCATCCACCACGTGATTATTGGTGATGATGTAGCCATCTCTGGAGTAGATGACACCGGAGCCAGTACCGCCTCTTGGCGCACCACCATCTTCAAAGAAGAAGCGGAAGGGGTTATTGGATTGATTGGGATCGGCCTCTGTTCTAGAGGATATATGAACAACTGCGGGAGTTGCCAAAGCAGCAGCAGCCTTGAAGTCGAAGGGTGCGCTTGCTGAATTATCATTTGCAGGCGAAGTATTGAACTTCACTTGTTGAATAGCAGGGGTAGAGGTAGGTGAATAATTTACCGTATCTGACTTGCCGTTCATTAAATAGATGCCTCCGAGGGTTATTAACCCCCCGAAAACGCCAGCCAATACAGTCGAAAATAACTTTTTCATATTTTCGTTTTATTTTCGGTTAAAAATAACAGTGGGGCATAGTCCATGCCTTGCATACAAAAATAACTACTTACCTTTACCAATGGTTATTTTGTGGATTTAGTTTAACAGGACATTAACTTAAATAATGAAGGAAAGGAGGGCGGAATTACAGGGGGTAGATCTAGATCGGATTCTACAGCCTGAAACTCCACTGGAAAGGCTGATCATTCAAGATAAAGGATTCAGAAGAGGGTTGTTGTGGGGTGTACCTAGATATGGCCATCCTGAAGGGGAAGTTTACAAGCACATTCGTGATGTTTTTGATAATATTGATCGCTTGCAAATACCTCAGTTGGTTAGAGCAAGGCTTCGCTTGGTGGCCTTAGTTCATGATTCCTTTAAACACAAAGAGGACAAACGCAAGCCTCGGGATTGGTCCAAACACCACGGGGTTCTCGCGCGCCAGTTTCTCTCTCAGTATACCGACGACGAAGTGGTGCTTACCATTACAGAGACCCACGATGAAGCTTATTACATCTGGCGCCTGAAGAAACTCTACAAAAGAGAAGTAGAGGGGCAGCAACGACTGCTTAGGCTATTGACTCGCCTAGGAGACAATCTTCAACTCTTTTATTTGTTCTTCAAATGTGATACCTGTACAGGTGATAAAATCCAATCTCCTCTCCGTTGGTTCGAAAACAATATTGAGGGGATAGAGGTGGTTGATTTACTGTAAACATTTTACCTTGATCCGATTCATTTGGAACTTGGTATGCCGACTTGGGCTGGTAGCTATATGAGCGATGTACAAAGGATCAATCTCCAATAGCTGTGTTTCCCAACTCACCTCCTGTTCTATGACGGCAAGGCTACCATAGAATTCCAATTTGCTTCGCTTCAAACTAAGTCCACGACCATCGGCTTTGAGCACGGCCTCTTTTCTCGTCCACAATTCATAAAAGGTCTGCATCGGGGCAGGTGAACCCAGAATGAATGCTTGCTCATCTGCACTAAAGAAGGCATTCAAGTGTTGCCGTTTGAAAGGCTTGACGAGTTCAATATCCAAGCCTAGGCGGGTATCCGTACTTAGTGCACATACCACAAGGTCATTGGAATGCGAGATATTAAAATCCAGATCCGTAAAGCGGATAAAAGGCCGCTTGTTGGGATCGTACTCCAAATCTCTCAAAGCCGTTTCGGGAATGGAAAAGTGCTTTAAGCCCTCTTGTAGCAGATATTTGCCCGTGAGGGAGGCTATGGCTGTACCTTTCCTTTGCGTATTTAAGATCTTTGCCGATTCTCGCGTAGAGAGTTTAGGGAGCAACTCTGATGAAAGTTGCCGAAAATTACCAACATCTACATAGGTATATAGGATTAAGACTTGCTTCATGATGGTAGATTTAAAATACATAACAATGCCATTTCATCGGTTTCGTAGTCATTACAGCTATGAGCTATTGCCGGTTTCGTAGTATCTCTCGTACTTTCTTTGAGTCTTTGGAGGTGCCGAAGTTCAAGAACCCCCCTACAAACAAAAACCGTCTAAACAAGGGAGTGATGGGTCTTCGGAAAGTAGGATCGCTGGTTGCATATTCGTAGTTGTAGATGGCACGGCGGCCTAATAAATTGTCTAAGGTGACCACCAAGATCACAGAATTGTTTCCTGCGTTGAAGGAATGTGCAATGTTGATTTTCGTAAAATGATAATCAGGAGTAAGGTCACTCAGAAACGCTTCCGCCGTCCGGTTTGGATTGTAGTACGGTCTTCCAGATTGATAGGTATAACTGGTACCTATAATCGTAGAAATCTTTGGGAAGTTCTTGTAGAGCACCATGGATGCCTGATGTTTAGATGCAAACTCTGGTTGCACACTTCTTAGATAGTCTAAGTGATCTCTTTTAGCATCGGTGTAAGCGTAGTTGCACCAGTAGTCGATATTGTTGAACGTCTTTCGGTCCATCCACAAGATTTCGAACCCCCGGGTGCTACCATGCCCTTCGGATGTATATTCGTCGTCTATAATCTTAATCAATCCGGTGTAACGCTTATCGTAGGCTTCAACTTTCAAGGATTGTTTTTCGTGGAATTTTTTCTCTACCCCGATGATGTGGTGTTGAGCCTTAGCAAAGGTAATATTGTCCGTCCCCCAGAGAAGGTGATCAGATTGGGGCGTCTGGAAAAATTTACCGGAAGAATAACTGAGTATCCACTTCCGCGGCAAGTTCAAGGTAACATTCATCCTTGGGGCAAAATTGAACTCGCCCAATAAGTTGGAGTACTCCAATCTACTCCCCGAGATGACATTTAATCGTCCAAATCTAATGGAGGATTCAGCGTAGACGGCAGTGAGGATTTCACTAATATTTGCTTGTTCTTGATCTATTTCGAACTGGCTATGTGTCCAGAAGCTTTCCGTACCTATATTTAGGGTCAGATTACTCCATATTGGACGTACGGCTCTGAGTTTGAGGTGGGCATTCCATTCGCGTTCTGTGGGTTGAAATGCTCCATAACGATCGCTTTCATCATTGGCTAGCGTATCGATGACAATTTTGGTTTTGTCATACCCGGCAGCAAATGCACCTTTGATATTCCATTCGCCAAGTGGGTAGCTCAAAGTGTTTAGAGTATAGATATTGTCATTGTCGACGTGAAATTGCAGCTTGCGGTCAAGCTGGTTTATATCTACGTCTTCAAGGCTTACCTGGGATCTTGAGGCATAATTTAGCGATTTAAAGAAGCCGCCGTTTTTCAGTTTCTTTTTGAAAAAGGCGTTGCCTTCCACTGTCTCGGGACCTTGTACGAGCCTTCGGTTGGGGTCATCGGTAGGCAAGAGGTCGTTGATCAAGGCGAAATTTACGTAAGAGAAATCTGCTTCCAGAGAAGTATTGTCATCGATAGCTGTTCTGACTTGCGCACTAGCAAAGAAAGGGGAGACAAAGACACCTTCATTATATAAACTAGGTAAGTCTTGCGTTTCCATCAATAGGACAGAGGATAGGGCTTGTCCATATTCAGCAGAATACCCGCCTGTATTGAGTTGGAATTGCTTAAACATAGAGGCGGGTAGCCGAAAAGATCCTCCTGTCCCTGGCGCACTGCTACCTAAGTATTGTCGCAGTAACATGCCATCCACAAAATATCTCGTTTCGTAGCCAGCTCCGCCGCGCACGGATAACTCTCCTGTTTCGCCGACTTGGTTGGCTCCCGGTAGGGTGTTGATAGAAGACAGGACATTCCCATCTGATGAAGAGAAAATAGCATCTAGCGTCTGGATGGATTTCAGTTGCATGAATTCTTTCTCTACATTTCTTTTAGCTTTTACCGTAACCGTATTTAGTTCATAGGTTTTTTGGGTGAAGAAAATTTCCACTGCCACCTCTGGTCCATCGATAGTGATCGCCTCAAATATATCGAGATAATCCCCCTTGTGTCCGATTAACATGGCCACCTCTCCTTGGGCGATATCACTATTCAGTTCAAAATAACCTGTTGAATCAGAGGTAGTTTCATCAAATCGGCCTTCCAGATATATCAATACGTCAGCTTGTACAAAGCCATGGACATCCTTTACGATGCCTTTGATTTTGGTCTGTCCAAATCCAGGAACGGCAAGGACAGCAGAAAGCAGCACCAGGATAAGCCAGGCTTTGGTTGAGACTTGAATGGAAGTTATCTTTTTGGCTAACATCTTATGAATATTTAGCGGTTGAGAGAAGAGTTTATATCATACCGGGCAGGATGTCATTTGTCTAGGTGGCCTGAGGAGTTAAGGGTTGGGACTCCCATCTTTGACTCATGTAGACCCAGATGACCAAACACACAATGGGTATCGCTAGCTCAAAGGAGGCTGTGTCTACCGTAAAAAAGAGATTGAAAGCAAAATGAATACAAGTAGGAATAATGACAGATTTTGTTTGCAGGGCTCCGATACCCATTCCCCAACTTCCGAATATGCAGATACCTAAGAAGAGCAACTCATTGGTCAGGGTAGTGTCGGGAGAAGCCCAGCTAAAATGCCAAAAGTACCAGAGGGCTCCAATCAAAAATATCGAGATATTGAAACCGAGCGGACTTAGAGCTTCTTGCAGATATCCTCGCCAACCAATTTCTTCTGTAAAGGCGTACAATAAGCCACCTGCTACAATGGCTAAGCCATTGATATAAATGTTGTCAGCGGCAAAGGGATACTGAATACCAATCAGCGCAACCAAAAGGAAAGGAATGCTTAAGGCAAAGATACTTTTGTGTAGATAAGGGCCAAAAATGGAGATTTTTGGTCGCTTTTCTTTCGGTAGTAGACCCAATACGGCCAAGGTTCCAATCAATGGTCCCAATCCGCGGAAGCTCATTCCCAGCGTCCCAGCAAACTGTTGAATGATTACATAAGAGACAACTAAACTAATAGCATAGAAGCATCCGATTTGTAGCCAATTAACTGTCTTTTTCATCACTTTCTTCTTTTGATCATTGATTCTTCGACAAAGTCCTTGTGGAGTGATACTCGAAAAAGAGATGCGGTGCTTTGCTGACGCTAATGGTCATTGGCACTTTCCTCTCAGCTTGTCATTGTATCCAAGTCTTGTCAAAGAAGGTGATAATTTTGATTCAATGAAGCCAGTTCATATCGATGACCAGCTTGTGTCTATATTCTTCGTTGTTGTTCTTTCCTTGTTTGAGTGTGACTCCAGAACTTAATTTCCCATCCTTGTACTTTAGCTCAACTACTACTGGTTTGGAGTCAAGTGATCTATCTCGCTAGAGAGAAATCAAAGCTCATTATCAATTGCTTATGATCTTCGATTTTTTTGCCTGCCAAAATTGTCGGAGAAGGCACTATTAATTCTTAACTTCCCGAGCTTTATGTCAATGCTATTAAAATTCTCTCTATGCCAAATTTTGCCTTAGTTACTGGTGCCTCCAGTGGTATCGGTAGAGCCATATGTATCCGTTTAGCAGAAATGGGATATAACATTCTGATCAACTACAACTCCAACCTGGAAGGAGCCAATACAACCAAAGCTGCCGTAGAAGAATTCGGCGTGCAAGCTCAACTACTCCCTTTCAATGTGGGCGATGCTGAGGCCGTTCGTTCTACACTTGGGCAATGGCTAGCAGACAATCGAGACCAATTCATTGAGGTCTTGGTCAACAATGCTGGTATTCGCCGAGATAACTTGATGGTCTTCATGAAGGAAGAAGAATGGGAACAGGTAATCAATACCAATCTCAATAGCTTCTTCTATGTGACCAAGCCCCTCCTTAAAAACATGATTGCCCATAAGAAAGGAAGCATTATCACGGTCTCTTCAATGTCTGGTGTTCGAGGCTGGAAGGGCCAGGTACACTACTCCGCTGCTAAGTCTGCCCTTTTCGGTGCTACTAAATCCTTAGCTATGGAAGTCGGTACCAAAAATGTCCGCGTCAATGCGATTACGCCCGGCTTCATTAAAACTCCAATGATCGAAGGCATTGACGAAAATGCCTACAAAAAGGGAGTCGCCATGGAACGCTTTGGAACCCCAGAGGAAGTAGCGGATTTAGTGGCCTTTTTGGCTTCCGATCGATCTACCTACGTCAATGGTCAAATCATCGCCGTGGACGGCGGTTATCGCCCGGGTATTCTGAAGTAAGACTTAAGCCTTAGCCAGCGCAAATACCATTTCGGAAGTTCCGATTACTTCTCCCACCAGATTGTACGTCACACTCTGTGCTTTCACAGCTGTGCCAAGATCCTTCAGGATTTGGATTTCAGTGGTAATGGTTTGTCCGATGGGGATGGCAGCCGAAATTTGTAATTCTGTAATGCTAGCCAAATACCCCTTGGAGGGAGGGCGCTTTTCAACCAGGGCATCCATGGTTTTCTTCAGCGCCACACTCTGTGCAATGTGTTCGATCAAACCTTCTAGTCCGAGTTTATCACCATCGCGGTAAATATTTTCCGGCTTTGGTAAAAAACTGGTGATGGCACCTGCTGGGTGGTAGGCCAGCAACTGATCTACCATTAGTGCTGGTGCCTTGTGCGGAAGCTGATCAACAACGGAAAGACATTGTTGTCGGCTATGGGCTTGAGCTACCATTATCTTCCCGTGATCTTCATGTGGAAGTGGAACAATTCCGGGTGTACCAGATTTCGAATAGGTTCTTCCTGCACAAAGTCAAATTTTCCTTTTTTGCATGCCAAGAACATATTTTGACGATACCACCACTTAATCTTCTTATTGTCCCAGAACTTGGGCCGGATTAGATCAAAGAATTCGAACCCTTCTTCAGCAAATAGCTCCTGCCAGTAAGTTGGCCATTGTTCATTGATGTGGTTGATGCCTCCTTGTAGCGGGATGGCTGCGGAGAATACCACTGCATCTGCCAAGTGAGTCAAGAAAGAGACCAGATTCTTAGCTGCACCTTCGTCTAAATGTTCAGCCACCTCCAGGCAAACAGCCAGGTCAAATTTACGGTCAGTGGGGAAAGTGTCCAGCTTTTCGAGGTCTGCAAAAAGAAGATCCTCTTGGGGAATCACTAGCTTGTCCAGATCCAGATAATCCCCATCAATTCCTAATGTCTCTTCTACTCCATGTTCTGCGAAAATCTTTAGCCAAGCGCCTAAACCACAACCTACATCTACTACACTTTTAGGGTTAATCCACTCCTGGATACTTGGGATGATAGCTCGAGGGGAATCATAATCATGATGCAAAAAAGTGTAGTGGACATAGCGCTCAGGTTGTTTCTGAATGCGTTCCCATATTTTTTCGATGATCGATTTTGAATTGACATTGGTTGAAACAGTCATTCTGATAGGAATTTTAAATTACATAATTGATGCGAATGATATGGATGTTTACTATTGAAGTTTAGTAAGATAGTCCTCCGGTTACTTCGATGCGCTGTGCGTTTACCCAATTAGATAATCCACTGGCTATGAAGACAATCACACCTGCTACATCTTCGGGAGTACCCAATCGTTTGATGGGAGATTGTCGAATCATATAATCTTTTACCACCTTAGACATGGTATCATTTTCTTCAAAGTCAGTCTCGATCAAACCAGGAGCAATAATATTTACGGTGACATTCTTCTTCCCATATACTCTGACGAAGGACTGGGTAACATTTTCCAGCGCAGCTTTGGACGCGCCGTAGATGATCATTTTTTCAACTGGATTCTTGGCTGTGGTAGAAGAGATATTGACAATTTTACCACCTTCCCGGACATGGGGATAGGCATCTTTCATAATCTGTAAAGGGGCTTTCACATTAATGGTGAAAAATCGATTGAATGTATCATCATTGATCTGGCGATGTGTAGTAAAGCCAGATACTCCAGCATTATTGACGATCAAGTCGATCTTCCGCTGGGTAAATTCCAGTAGAGGGACAATTTGCTCCGGGAAGAAGGCTTGAATTTGAGCCACGTCTGAGAAATCTGTTTGTACCAACCAAGCTGTACGCCCTAGTTTCTCTACTTCATCCTTCAGACTCAAGGCTGCGTCTTTGGAGCTATTGTAATGGATAATCAGGTCACATCCGTTTGCCGCCAGTTCTAAGCAGATGGTCCGACCGATACCTTTTGCTCCTCCCGTGATTAATGCTAGTTTATTATTAAGTACCATAATGAATGCTATTTTATGAGTATGCTTTTGATGATGGTTAATCGGATTCTCTTGTCACCAGTATATCCGAAACAGGGAATAGCTGCTCCGAGATTGAATTCAGGGCTAGGCCCGTATATTGAGCGTATCTAGTTTCTTGTCCTTGTAATTCAGGGATCTGATCTGCTGCGGCAAACCAAAGTGCTCTGAACTCCTGTCTGTCCACTACTTCCTGGATCGTACAAGCCGGAACTCGACCGTATGAGGTAGGATGATTCAAGCTATTCCGGATCTCCCCTTTTTTATCAATAGCTACCTTCTGATGGTAGTAAGGATTAAAGAAATTGGCTTCATTGAAGTAAGGGATGTTCAAAAAAAGCTTCTCTTTTACCTGGTTCCGGATTTCTGTGGAGCTTGCCGAAGTGTACAGAATAAACTCCGGAAGCACTTCTCTTGTACTGGGGGCTCCGTAAATCGTTATACCTTTTACCTTCTTTATATTTGTACCTAATTCCTCTAGTGCTTGGGTAGTGAGCGTTGCATGATACTTTATGTATAAGTTAATCCCTACGGCAAGCTGCCCGCGTGTGCTACTAAGTATTGCTTGTAACTGTTCCAGCTTAGCTTCCTCGGACCAATCCACATACAGGTCAATATAGCGGCAAGATAAACCGTTCAACTGTGCCAATACATTTCCTAGTTCATACTGCTCTAGGTCGGTTTCAATCACAGCCGTATGAATTTGTCCTGGATAGTAATATTGCAAGGGCAGCGGAGGAAATAAGTTGGGGTCTCGGACAAAAAAGCCTAGGTCGTTTTCCAGGAAAAAATGTACATACTGAAGAAGCGCATCGGGCTGATCTGGTGTGTACTTCTGGACAATGTCTTCTACCTTATTTTCCCGCATTTCCCGTAAGATGGGAACCAATATCCTAGGGATGTAATACACCCGTGCATTCTTCAGGTCGTAAATGGCAGCCTTTGTTTTTCCCTCTACTACAGGATTATGTGCAAAAAGAATAAAGTATGGTTTAGCAAATGACATAGAAACAGCTTGTTTTGGATACTAAATGGGAAGCGCTGGCGCCAGTAGTGCACTAGTACGTAGATCTAATAACTTTACTGGTTTTCGCTTTTTACTAATCCCTAATTCAATTCGTTTCGCTTGCACGTTCTCTTGTAAAAGTTTTGGGCTTACTCGTAAAAAGGACCTCAGTTGCTGCTTCAGGTCTGCGCATCCCTTCGTACCCTTCTTAGCGTCTACGAGTATTTCGATTTCATCTGATCCTAATACATCTTTTTTGATCAAAATCAGGTAATCCTTTAGGCTTTGGTCCTGATTCAGGATATCTATGATGGCCGGCGGATAGATGGTGGTACCTTTCACTTTCAATCTTTGTTGGGTGCGCCCGATCAAAGGACTGACCCGGCTTGACGTCCTCCCGCAGGAGCAGGTGGTAGTATAAAGGGCTACTAGATCACCTGTTTTGTATCGAACCAATGGAAAAGCTTCAACTCCCAAGGTGGTAATAGTCAGCTCGCCCACCTGTCCTGGCGGTAAGGGACGGTTATTTTGATCTAGACATTCAATCACCACTAATTCAGGGTGATGATGTCCTCCTTTTTGTGCATCACATTCAGTGAAAGCGGCTGCCATCTCAGTGGCGGCATATGTAGAGTGTAACTGGACTGGCCAGTCTTTTTCTATCCGCTTTGATAAACTATTGTTGTAAAAGCCAAAGTTGCGAATCCCTTCTCCAATACAGACAATTTTCTTTACGGAAGTCCTCCGAAGGTCAATGTGATTGGCTTTCGCATAATCGATCATCTTTACGATGAAAGATGGAACGGCGATGAGTACATTAGGCTGATAAGTCAGGATGTTGTGCCATTGCATCGGGATGGAATCTACCCCGGTTCTAATGATCCCGGCACCTAGCTTGCGCAGTCCCAGGAAATAGGCCATACCAGCCATAAATTGTTTATCCATGGTCGTACAAACCATGACTAGATCATCGGGCGTAATACCGGCGCAAGAAAGTGAGATGAATTCATTGTAAGCCAGTCGGTCTAAATCTGCATCGGTTTGAGGGATGACTAGTGGTTTACCCGTAGTGCCTGAAGTACAGGCATAGTCAATGATCTTTGATCGGTCGACACAAATAAAATCTTCATGATAGGCTTGTATGTCCTTTTTAGTAGTTACGGGGAGCCTGGCTAAGTCTTGAAGACTCCTGACCTGGTCTACCGCTATCCCGTGCTCGCCGAACACGCGCTGGTAGTATGCGGAGTGCTGACTTACATATTGCAAGCTGTCCCGTAGCCGCTCTAGTTGATAGGCTTCAATTTCTTTCCGCGATTTAGTCTCAATGGCCGGTATAAACATGACCTTTAGATTGTGTAATTGACAATGAATTGAGCGATTGGCTGTTCCGCCAATTTGATCTTTACCTTGGCATTCCCCAACTCTTGCTGGATCGATCCAAGCTGCCAGCTAACCTCCAAGGGCCCCTCCCACGGACGTACGAAATGATAGAATTTTGCCCTGGAGATGCCAGCTATTTCCCGGATCGAATTGATTTGCTGATTCAGTAAATCCGTACCTATTCGAACGAGGCAAGCTCCTGGTATGATAGGGTTAGTGGGGAAATGACCCTGGTAAACCGGATGGTCTTGATTGAGCCGGACTGAGGCTTGGCCTCTATCCGACTCAAGACCGATATCTACAACTTGGTATAATGGATGATCCATGTGTAGATTATTTATTAGAAGCGGTTTGTAATCGTAGTAAGGATATGTTCACCCCTTGCTTATCTTGGATGTCCTCGATTTGGAAACCTGCGCGCTCGATTAAGCCGGAGAAGGTATCAAAGTCGTACATCTGGCTGCATCCATTGGCCATGGCAGTGAAATACAAGGACAGTTGTTGTAGTACTACTGCTCCTGCTTCGTACCATTGACGATCCCAAAATTCTTCTTGGATATATACTGCACCATCAGCAGTTAGTCGATCTTTGCAACGATTTAGGATAGATACGATGGTGTCATCACCAAAGCAATCCAGGAATTGACTCATCCAGATCACATCGAATTCACCGGTGAGGTGTTGGTTCTCGTCCAAGATGTTGATAGGTTGGAAGTTGACTCTAGACAGATCTACTCCTTGCGCTGCCAACTCTTTTTTCGCCAAGGCAATTTGCTCTGGAAGATCTGCAATGGTGAATTGGATATCTGGTAGTAACTCTAAAGCTACTCTACAAAATTTCCCAGTGTTACCGCCAATATCCAAGATGTGTCTTGGCTTAAATTGCGAGATGTATTTGATGGCTCTTGGGAATGAGATGTCAGAATAATAGTGGTCGAAATTGAACCAACTTTCCTGTACATTGTCTGGCAAAGAGGATAGTCCCTTGTAGATGGTTGGCCATTCTCCAAATACCTTCAATCCTGCCGGTTCACCCTTGTCGATACTTTCCTCCAAGAAGAACAAACCTTCGTAGCAAACATCATGGACAAAATCCATATTGATCTTGGGCATGTCTGCATTGATTAGGAACAAACCTGCTTTGGTTAAGGCAAAACGCTTATCTTCCCTTAAATAGAAGACGCCTGCACTTAGACCAGATTGCATTAAAACACGGCAACCGTAGAAAGATACGCCAGTAGCTTCAGCTACTTCGGCAGGAGTGGCACCTGTAGGACCTTGTTCTCTAAGGAAGTTGAATATGCCCTTTTTGATCATGACTCTTACGGCTTGAAAGATCATAGGGGCAAAGGTTATCTCAAGTGCTTTTCGATGAGCATCAACTGCTGCTAGATTATCAACTTTAAACATGAGCAACGGAATGTTTTTTAGTGATGAATTTAGATTCTCTCTTGATGATAGATTCGATTATTTCGACGGCCCTTTCTCGGCCATTCAGTTTGGCAAATTTTTGCTTAAGCTCTTGGGCCTTTTCTTGATAACTAGCGTCATTGAGCAGTCTTAGCACAGCCTTTCGAACGTTCTCTGTGGATAGATTTTGATAGGGAATGAAGTCCCCAGCACCACTATGTCGTAGTCTGGCCGATGTACCAGGTTGATCAAATGAGATCGGAATGGCCAGGGTTGGAACTCCTTGTGATAAAGCATCCATTACCGTATTTAATCCTCCGTGTGTAACACAGAGACTTGCCCGACTCAAGAGTTCGTATTGCGGAGCATAATCCACTACTATGGCGTGATCCGGAATATCATCGGCATTAATATCCACATACTGATTACCCAGAGAAATGACCAATTGTACGTCTACTCCTTTGAAGGCTCTGGCAACCATATTGAAAATGTCAGAGCGCATATTCAGAATGGTTCCCAGTGAGAAATAGACCAAAGGTTGGTTGTTCAATCTCTCGTAAGGGAAGTGTACTTCTGAGATGGTTTTGCTTCGGATCGGTCCTACGTTTTCAAAATGTGGAACAAGTACCTTTCGAGGGTAATCC
This sequence comes from Saprospiraceae bacterium, assembly GCA_965263225.1. Classification (GTDB taxonomy): domain Bacteria; phylum Bacteroidota; class Bacteroidia; order Chitinophagales; family Saprospiraceae; genus DT-111. Next base: position 132,812 of record CBDHHG010000053.1, on the reverse strand, counting down.
AAAAATCCCGGGATTTGTGCCAACTGTCCATACGGGGAAACAGGGTAGAAGTGACGTTTGCAGTCGTAAGGTTCAAGACCATGCTTCACGCGCTCCTTGTTAATGCAATCAAACAATGGGGCAAATTCTTTGACAAAGGCATCCATCGCGATTTTGTTACGACTTCTGGTAGCAGGGCTATCTTCATAAGGCCAGCTGGCAAAGAAAGGGGGAAGGCTTTCCTCCCAGTCCAGATTTAATCCGGCGGCAATGGAGACAAAAGGGATACCCATATATTCTGCCACGGTAGCGGCTGTGGAGTCACTTTGGTCGGTGAGCAGGAAATCTATACCTTCTGCCTCAAAAGCAGCGGGGAGTTCCCGAAACCAAATCTTAAAGAGAGCTAATTGTCCCTTCAACCAAAATTTCATCGCTTCCAAACCATGCAGATGGCCAAGTCCCTTTTGGATGAATTTCACCGCATTGGTTGGCACTAGGTTACGACCGATGGGGCGGAAACCAAGACCTGCGTATTCTATCTTGGCTTTTACTTCATCGAACTGAAAGAAAACTACAGAGTGTCCCTTTTCTTCCAATTCCTGACCAATGTAGATAAAGGGGTTTATATGCCCCGGAGTGGGAGGGGTTACGATACCAATCTTTGCCATATCTTAATTGTTTGAGGATAATAGAATGAAGGAAAAATTATTGGACCGATATTGGTTCAAAACCAATACGTAATTAGCTGAAAGTTGTGGGGAGAGCCCTAGCGCTGCGTTCGGTATTTCGCCGCGCAACAGTTGATCTCCCAGCCAAACGCCATAGGCTGTAGACGTAGGGAACTCCCCACAATACTGCTTAAACAAAACGACATTATCTTTAAACTCCTGCTTCGGAAAATGCTGTGCTAAGGCTTCAATACTTTCAAAACCCGCAAGGACTACTTCAATATCTTCTAGCTTTATCTGATGTACTTTTAGAAATTTTTCCAGTGCTTCTCCTACGTCCTTTGACAGGAGGCCAAGATGTGATTCACACCCTTCGATGCATACCCCTTCTCCTTCTTTAGAAATGGAAAAAAAGATAGCATTTTCTCCTGGTCCTACGGTATGAGTCGTGCTAGAGAGAAATCCAGATTGCTTAATGATTTGCTCATAACACTCCGGAAGTTCATCTGCTCCGCCAACCAAGATATGTTGATCTGGATTTTCCGTCAGTAACAACTCAGCATCAAGTAGGGTACTTTCAAATGCACTGCCTCTGCCGGTGTAGGTAGTGGTGTAGCCATCTATCCCCAGAGAAAGAACAATTTGCCCGGCCACGTCACTGTGTAAGGATTGCAAAAAGTAAACAGGGGATAAATTCTGTTCTTGTTGACTAATCATCTTTTCCAGAAAGCCATCCAAGGCTGCAAATCCACCTGTACCTGTAGCTACCAAGAGCGCGTCCACTTGATCTTTTTCAGCTTTCGCCAAGCACGCTTTGGCGCTGTAAACTCCCATTTTAGCCACATTGGACAACCTGCGGAGCTGCCGAGGCTGGATGTACTTTTGGTAACTAACCCCATTGGCCCGATTAGGCTGCAAAGCGTGACTTTTCTCCTCTTCTGTTGCTGGTGGTACCAAGCAGGAACTAGCGTTGATAGTCAATTTCATGGCTTAATTATTTGAAAATATGACGGAACTGCAATAGCCTCCCATGCCCATTGAATTACTCATCACGGTATTAATCCTTGCGTCTTGAGCGGTGAGCTTCGGTACTAGACCGTGTTCCGTAATCGGAGATTCGAAATTCAGATTCGGGGGCACAAATTGATGTTGTAATGCCAATAGTGAAAAGCTAGCTTCGATAGCACCGGCTGCTGCCAGACAATGTCCGGTAAAGGACTTGGTAGAGCTAAAGGAAGGATAGGTTTCCCCAAATACTCCTTTGATGGCCATGCCTTCCGTAAGGTCATTGTTGGGTGTGGCAGTACCATGGGCATTAATGTAGTGAATATCCAGTGGTTTTCGATGTGCCAATAGCAAGGCTTCTTCCATGGCAGCCTGTAAGCCCCTTCCATTCGGAGAGGTAGCAGTCATATGATAAGCATCATTCCGTACTCCAAATCCGGCAACTCTTGCTATCGGAACCCCGCCAGATCGCTTTAAACTCTCTTCGGATTGCAGAATAAGGAAAGAAGCCCCTTCGCCCAGGTTAATCCCATTTCGATCTTTATCGAACGGTCGGCAAACCTCCTTATCGAGTAGGAAAAGGGAATTGAAGCCATTCAGTGTCAATTTGGAGAGTGCGTCCGTTCCTCCGACGATCACCGTATCCAGCATGCCCGCTCGGATCAATCTAGCACCGAGGATGATGGCGTGAGTAGAGGAGGCGCAGGCCGTGTTGATGTTTGTGACAAATCCATTGATACCTACCTTTTCTGCTAACTTCTCGATGGCATCTGCTGCATCGTGGGTTTGGAACAAAGTGCTTTTTTCTCCACCGTATTTATATTGTTGATAATAGGTCTCGGTTTCTCTTAATCCCCCCACGGAAGAGGCTCCTATGAAGCCTGTCTTTCCGGTAATGGCTTCTTCACCGGCTATTCCAATCGCTTCCTCTAAGGCGATTAAGCCTAGGGCTAAGGTGCGAGAGTAATGCTCCGGACCAATCTCGGCATTGATGAGTATATCCATCAATAGATCATCACTGAGATTTACTTCGCCAGCGGGATAAATTCCTTTTTTGTTCGTTCTCAGATGATCAATGTGTTTGATGCCCGATTGACCATGCTGTAAGGCCTCCAAGTTAGATTTCACGCCGATCCCAAGGGCACTGACGAGGCCAAAGCCTGAAATAAAAACATCAGAATTCATATGCTATGTTTTTTTGCCGTGCTTGGCTGGTGATCGTAGAGTTGGTACTGGCTGTTTTAGTTTCGCCTTCATAAGTCAAGAGAAAATCCTTTATCTCCTTCAGGATACCATCAAAGGATCTATCCTCTTTCCAGTCCGGAATGATTCGTTTCAGTTGGAGGTAAACCTCCTGATTGGCAGACGATAATTGATGCCCGATATTTAAGTGATCGATGGCGTGGATAACGGCCTGAGCATGCACCGCCAAAACCTCAAAAGTATTGGAGATTACCCTTTCCGTTAGCAAGGCAGCATTACTACCCATGCTCACTACATCCTGATTATCATTGTTGGTCGGGATACTGTTGATATATAGTGATCCTCCAAGTGCTCTGTTTTCTGCTACAGTAGAAGTTGCTGTAAATTGAGTCCCTTGCAGCCCCAGGTTGAGTCCTAGTATCCCTTGATTGACAAAGGGAGGGAGGATACCGTTTAAGCGGCTATTGAATAGATAATTTAATTGCCGTTCAACTAGGACTGAGAGTTTAATAATGGCCAATTTTAGTTTATCCATTCCTAAGGACACGTAGTCTCCGTGGAAATTACCACCGTGAAAAACTTCCCCTGCCTCAAAGTCAATGACAGGGTTATCACTGACGGAATTAATCTCATTTAATAGGACTTCTTCACAGGCTTTTACTTCATCCAGGATGGGCCCGAGGATTTGTGGTACACAACGAATGGAGTAATATTCTTGCATTTTGGATTTCAAGATGGCATCTTGCTGATCCTCCTGGAATACGTAATTCCCCGGACGTGTCTTTGTCAAAGTGCTATCAGATAGCCGCTCTCTGAGATCCTGAGCCACTTGATTTTGGCCGTAATGTTTCTTTTTCCCGTTGAGCTCTGCACTGTAGAAGTCATTGAATACGCCAAGCACTTCGTAGATCAGGCTGGAGAAAGTCGTAACCCAGTTGATTAACTTTTTAGCATTGAAGAAATTAATAAACCCTATGCCATTCATGGCGGAAGTGCCATTGATCAAAGCCAAACCTTCCCGAATGTCAATTTGAAGTGGTCTAAGATCTAAATCGACGAATATATCTGCCGTAGGACGTATCTCTCCTTTGTACCACACCTTACCTTCACCAATCATACAGAGAGCAATATGAGCCAGTTGTACCAAATCTCCGCTAGCTCCCACACCGCCATGGGTGTAGATGACGGGATAAACCTCGTGGTTTAGAAAATCGCAGAGCAACTGTATACATTGTTGATTTACACCGGAGCAGCCTTGCGCCAAAGTATTCAATCTAGCCAGAATAATGGCACGGGTAGTTTGTGGGGAAAGTATCTCACCACTCCCAGCGGCATGACTGCGAATCAAATTGAATTGCAACTCCCTGCTCTTCTCGGGAGGAACCATGTACTGAGCCATGGGTCCAAAGCCAGTGTTGACACCATAGACGATATTCGTCTCAATATATGATCTAAGGAAATTAAAACTTTGCTGTGCTCTGGAACTAGAGTCTTCAGCTAATTTGACCTTAGTCTTTCCAAATACGATGTCAAAAATGTGCTTGGTCTCCAGTTTGGTGTCATTGAATATATACATCGTTGCAAGGTTTAATGATGGACTTATTAATTAGGTCGGTCAGTAGATTTTGGCCAAAGAGCTCTCTGCTTTCCTTCCTGGAGATGGGGCGTTCATGGAACTTCTGCAGGATAGAGTACACATAGCTTGATATCTTGGCTGCTTTAAAACTGTTGATATTTACGAGGTAAAATTCTTCGTCTTTTTGATAGAAGCTGTACTGCTCATAGTTGAGGGTTAAAGCCTTTCTACTATCAGCTCCTAGTAATCGCTTTGCTATACCCGTCCACGTTTGCAGATTATGTTTTATTCCTGTTTTGGCTTTTTCTGCCAGGCCGGTTGCCCGTCTGTGGATCACTGAGAGTTCTTGCCACTGGCTGTGGTACTTTGGTAGATACTGTTCAAAAAGGTCAAAGTAACTTTGAATGGCCAAGTAACGCTGCATTTCATTGTCCGCTGGAATTTGAATAGGAGCATGAATCTCTATGTCTATTTCGAAAGAGGGGCGCCGGGGCGCAAATACTGGTACCAGCGGTATCTGTAGTTTTTGGGCTATATCAAATACATTGGAGGGGATGGAAAGCTTAAAGTTTCCGAGCTCTACCTCAATATTTCTTTTATCTTCCAGGCTGGTTTGGAAACAATCGAGGAAAAACAAAATGCTTTTACCACGCTTGTAGGCCGCATAGATCCGGAAGACGGCATCTGGGGTCAGGGCATTAATATTTTCAGATTCGAATAGGTCTTTTTTCTGTTTATAATTAGGATCGGATTCCTTTAAAACGATCACATTCTCTCCTTTCAAGTTACTGGTTACCGTTACCGTTTCATAGCCTAATAGCTTGAGTGAGGTTGGGATATGTAGATAACCTCCTAAGTGTGGGGCGCAGAAAATAAATGGACCTTTTCCGTTCGGATTATCTCCTATCTTTAACAGATCGCGCATTACATAGCCTAGGTGTATCTGTAGATCCAGCTCCATAAGTGCCAATTGGGAAATGAAATCGGCATGTGTCTGGGGAGAACGCCGGAAGGACGGTTCTCGATTTAAGTGATAGCGATTGATATCGCAGAAAACTTCTTCCTTCTCATTTAGATATTCCTTGGTCAGACCAGGAGGAAGCAATTCAGGAGCACAACTGATTTGATGCCGATACGCTTCAATTCGCTCTTGATAAGCCGTGCCATCTTTTATCATGATCCTTTGGTTTTAAGCGATGATTAAACGGTTTGCAATTGTCTCGATCTTTGCTGCTTCTGATGTTGAGCTTTAATCCTTCTCCGAGTGTTCGATCTCTTGTTAATGAGATACTGTTGATCTATGAAGAAGGCATTCAACCCGCTGTAGGCTGATAAGAGGTAGCCGTTATCCTTTAGGTATATATATATTTCATTCTCTCGTAGATCTGTCAAGCTAGCCAGGTTGAGTTGCATGAGCTCGATGACGATTAGCTTGGGACGGTATTGTTCGATATCAAAGGATTGTAGTACTTGAAAATCCAGCCCTTCGACATCTATCGATAGTAAATCTATGTCCGTATGCGTAATGTTATTTTCCTCGAAAATTTGTTGTAAAGTAGTGGTCGTGATCTGACGAGTCTGCTTGAATTTCCAGATAAACTTCCACCGATGGTAAACTTCCCTGGCCAGGGTGTTGACCTCCGTGTCTTCAAATTCGTACACGGTCATTTCTTTTTCCTCATTAGAGACAGCAGCAATTAGAGAAGTGTCTCTAGGTTTTAGGGCGCGATGTTGATTAATACAGGTTTCATCCAAATCGATATTGAGGCCACTCCAACCTCGTTGGTATAAACTGTAGGTGTTAGAAATTCGAACAGGATCATTGCAGCCAATATCTACGTAAAAACCTTGTTGGATGTCCGAAAGCAAGAAGCGGATGATCTGATCCTCTCCTGCCTGGGAGAAGGATAGATGACTGTCTTTTCCTAGCCATCGCCGTAAGTTCTCCAGCAACTTCCATCTACTTTGGGATAATTTGGATAATAGCTTCATGACTCGTTCTCAGGTTAATAATGAGTGAAAGAAAATCGTTTGAAAAGGAGGGAGCGCGAGTCCCACTCCAGCTGAACATTGTGAAACTCGCTAGCTCCTTCAATAAATCGGTACTGAATTATTCTGCACTTGTAGCTTCAAGAGAAGCAGAAGCAGAATCTTTGTCTGCGAAACAGCTAATAGCTAGGTCTTCACCAAAAGCAGCCATTTGAACCATTTCTAGACGTTCTTCCAATGCTACCACTTTGAATTCGTTGTCAAGGTTGTTTTGAATTGCGTTTTTCATGATACGATTGTTTAAAAGGTTTAAGATTAAAAAGGTCAGATTTGAGTTATTGAAGCTGAGAGCAGAGCGGGCCACAGATGGTTGTTAAAGGCCCACTTTTGCTCTAAACAAAGGCTCTTTGAGCTAGCGATTACTCACTTACAGTTGCAGTTACTTCTGCTGCAGCTTTGTCATCGCCACCGTCAAGGAAGCAAGAGATAGCAGCTTCTTCGCCAAATGCGGCCATTTGTACCATTTCCAATCGCTCTTCAAGAGCAACTACTTGGAATCCTTTCTTCAATTCTGCTGTGTTAAATGCTGTGTTTTGCATGATAAATAAATTCAGTTGTTAATAAATGGATGAAACAATGATGAGCGAGGGAAACTTCGGTAGCTACCTTGGGTGGCAGAGGACTTTCCCTCTAGTGTATCCACTACCACTTGCTCTTTCAATTTATCTGTGATAATTGAGGTCGATTAGAGACCGCCGGCAAACTTCTTCTTGATCCACTGCTTAGCAATGAAAGTGATGAAGTAGATGTTGATCGTCAATCCAAATAGTAACTTGAGTAGGCCGCGCCATTCGTTCTGTACATAGCTCCACCCTTGTTCATTTGTGCTTTCAAAGAAGAGCCACATGTTTTTACCATTGATGAAAGTCAAGTAGATCAAAGCAATGATCATGACTGACATAATCAGTAAGTAGAGGACAGAGTAGATCAGAAGTGGTAGGTCGCGAAAGGTCTGTTGGACTTTTTGCCATACACTTAATTGGCCATTCCAGATAATCTCTTGCCAGAATTCTTTGGGATAATTGCGCGCCCTGGCCGTCAAATTGGGAATGTTGAACAGATCACTATACACCCAATAACCGTCGTTCCTTAAAAAAGGATTTAATGAGTATACCGTGTAGACAACATTTGCCACAAAAAAGGACTTGCATACCATCTTGATCTCTGGTGATTCAAAGAGAAAGTATAGGCCAATGAGTACTAAATTGGATATAAATTGAAAATAAACACCTGCCACATTCACCACGATCCTTTGCCATTTGTTCAAATTCCAGATTTTAGTCACATCGGTGAAGAATACTGGGAAGATGAGATAAAATCCGAATCCGATGGAATCGGAGGGCTCACCGTAATGCTCTGCCGCAGCAGCATGACCAAATTCGTGAAACATGGCCAGACTGACTAAGCCGACATAGCTGAGAATGAACCCGATAGCGGTATCCTTCACCGTATTGGCAGCGAATAGTTGTTCGTTAGTGACTAGATAGCCCAGAAACATTACCGTGGCAACAATAGTGGTGGGAAGGATCGTGAAAAATGCAAAGCGGTTGAAGAAAGGAGACAATACTCGCGTGACCGCTTGTATAGAATTCTCCCCCATTAGCTTGAGCTGGAAATAAACATAGCTGTATAAGGTCGAACTATTCTTTTCTCGATTTTCTACCTTGGTCAGAAAGTTTTCGATAAAGCCATTTAACTGATCTCGAGAAATGACTATGTTATACTGCTGAGATAGGGTAGTAGCAATCTGTTCAATTTGAATGTTCTCTTTCAGCCTGTTCAATGCGAAATACAACATTTCTCCGATGGAAAAAATCTTTCCTTGATAGGCCGCGGTGAATGTATTCTTATCCACCTGCCGCAGCGATACAGTTCGGATTACATTATGGTTGATCACGTCCATTTCAAGCGTTTATGGAATGTTTTAAAAATGTTGTGTTTGTAAGCTCATCCATTTGAGTGCCAGTAGCTTAGTTAGCTACAGCTACTCCTGAATTAGCCACAAATTCAGCTAAGGTATTGAGGGATTCGAAATGTGGCGTAAGGCTTTCAATCTCCGTTACTGCAATGCCATAATCTCTTTCCAGGATTACAACAATCTCTAGTCCGTCGATTGAATCTAAGCCCATTCCTTCTCCGAAAAGGGGATCATCTCCAGTGATGCTAGCAGGATCAATTTCCAACAGATTCAACTGATCAATGATCTTAGTTTTCAATTCGTTAACTAATGCTTGCTTTTCCATAATCGATACAAGTTTTATTGATTTGAGAAATAAATGAATCCATATTGTCGACTTCATTCGCACGTAGCCAAAGGAAACTGGCTAGGTAGTCCGTTTCGGACCAGTAATCCATCCAGCCCAACAAGCAGGCGGAAGCTTGTTGTTGGACGAAGAGATCCTTTGCGTAATCTCTCAGTAAACTGAAGTCGAATTCGGCTTGGAGAAAAAAGAAGTTTTCTCCTTTAATGTGGTGCTTGATACACAACTCCCCGAGTATTGCACTGGGCAAGGTATAGGTGAATTGTGCGGGGCTAAAATGGATGTTTTCTTGTGCAAATACAGCTTGATGATAAGAGGTGTCGATATGGCTTGACCCACTGGAACTCGCCAACAATACCGCTGTGTCTTCTGCTGTGATTTCTTGTCCAGTCAAAAGAGGCTCAGCACACAGTATCCCCAATTGACAGAATTTATCCATCCGGTGAAACTTGGGATAGCTCATGGCCATTCCCTGGTAGGCTTCCCAGAAAAAATCGGAGCTGTCCGAAGAGTCGGCAAGAAAAGTATCCTTACCGTTTTTCTGGATCGAATTGGATCTTACAATACAATAGGAAGCCATGTTTTTTTATTTTAGAAGCAAACCGTCTCCAATACAGGCCCTGCCAATGGCTTGACTGCTCGTTCGATCTACTTTTATTTACAATTAGATGATTGCCTCCGCTTTTCTCAATGCTTTGCTACCAAGACACAAGCGTTTCCTCCACCGAATCCTGAGGCTGTTTTTAGAAAACGCGATATGGGTTTTTGTTTTAGTTTTTGACTTGGGGTACTACTGATGTCTTTTCCTATTTTTTCAAAGCCCGCTGAAGGAAGGATCACACCTTCTTCCATGGCTTTCGTAGCTATGACGGTCTCCAACAAACCCGCCGCACCTAGTGTATGACCGAAGATCCCTTTTAGGCTAAAGAAGGGGACCTCTGCAAGGCCAGATTTCTTGAAGGCGAGGCTTTCCATAGCATCATTGTATCTGGTGCCGGTGCCATGTGCAGAGATGAAATCTGGTTCACTTGTTCCTTCTACTGTTTCTAAGCACTGCCTGATGGCCTGGTGCAAACCGGCAGCCTCTCTGGAAGGTGCCGTCATATGGTTGGCGTCATTAGAGGCCGTCCCGGCGGCTATTCTATAGCTGTAGCCAGACTCACCTGGATGATTACTGAGTACCACCCCCGCACAACATTCTCCTAAATTGACGCCACTTCTTTCTTCGTCAAAAGGTCGGCATTTACCTCGGGCATACGCTTTTAGGGAATAAAAGCCTGAGATGGTAAAATCGGTTACTAGGTCAGCAGCTACTACAATGGCTTTGTTGTACAGGCCTGATCCAATTAATCGCTTCCCGAGAAGAAGGCCTTCTACACCGGATATGCAGGCATTGGAGACGACCAAGGGCGTATTTTTGAAGCCGAAGTGCTCAGCCACCGTTTCAGCGTATCGAGCAAATAGCACTCTATTCTCAGGGATGCCCTCTGGCTGCTCAAACAAGAGATCAATATTGCCTTTCGTAGTGCAAATGATCAATATAAGTTTAGGGTCTGTGGGGTCTATATCTGCTTGCAACAATGAATTTATCGTGGCAATGCTTAGTTTTTCCAGTTTGGTATACTTCCTTTCGGTGCTACCAGATGGGTGTATTTTTTCTATTTGCTCCTCGGTAAAGGTCGCACAATACAAGGGCTCAGCTACAGATCTGAATTTTTTCTGTCGTAAAGCACTTTCGTTGGCTTTTATCCTGGAGAAGTTCTCATTTATGTCAAGTCCTAAGGGACTAATGAGTTCCATTTGAGTGATGTAGCAGTTCTTCATGATTGAAAGGCTTTATGTCTCCAGGCCCGAAAGAATTTTGGTTGCACCATGATCAGGTTGAAATCTTTATCGGTGAACACCTGACAGGTTTTACCCGTGCAGATTAACTCTCTTTCTGGGTAGCTATACACTTTGTAGCTAAAGTTGATTTTCGCGGCTTCAGAATCTTCAAAAGTTGTTTCCACCTCAATTTGATCGCCGTATTTCAAGATTTTCTTGTAGTTGACATTCATTTCCACAATGGGAGCCATATATCCCTGGTCCAGAAAGTCGAGGTACCCAATTCCGTTTTTTCTGCTGAACCATTCCCTGCCGTCTTCAAAGTATCTCACGTATCGACCATGCCATACAATTTGAAGAGAATCAACATCACTAAAACAAACTTCAACTTTCCGACTTTCTGTTAGTGTCTTCATTTTTCTGATTTATGATTTAGAGGCATCGCTCCAGATAATGGTTTGTGGGCGCGTCGTGGCAAATAATATCTGGCGAAATGCTGATCACTTTCACTGTAGCGTTGATTGAGTCTGATCTCATCCACTAAACTTTGAGGTTTCTTGATCATAAAGTGATGTGTGATGGGAATCTTACTTTTAAGACTATCCTCGAATATGTAATGGTATTGCTCTTTCATGAATTTGTTGTTCTAAAGGTTCACACACATTTACACAATTCTCTTTCTTGGCACTGTATGAGATATTCGGCTAAATACTTTTCTAGATAGTAATTGCACCATTCTGATTCTGCGGAATATTGTCCAATAGGATTGACTTCAAGGAAGTAATAGTTTCCCGCCTGATCCAGGATGAAGTCCAAGCTCCCGCAATTCAATTCTAATTTGTCCATTAAGTGTGTGCACAAAGCCGTAAGCCGATCTGGAAGTTGATAAGGGATAAAATGCGTAGTACCAGCTTTGGCAATCAATTTGCGATCGGCGAATCCTTCTTTACTGGTGTTGACAATAGCCGTAGAAAAAGTCTTACCATCAATGTAGAGCACACGCAGCTCTAATTCGGGTTTGATGTATTCCTGGATCATGCTGGGGAAAAATCTTCCTGGGAGTTCTGACAGGTTCGCCTCTGTGAGCGGTTTTGTCAGGGCAAAATAGGCATCTTGTTTGTCCAGATAATACCATCTGCTTCTTTCCGAAAGTTGTTTGGTGGCTACTTGACCGTAAGCACTTTTTCGGCTAAATGTCTGTAAGTCATTTCTTTGACTTAGTATTTTGGTTCGTGGAATCCGTAAGCCCACTTCATCGGCAAGTTGCAATTGTCGCAGCTTGTTGGGATGGAGTTTTGAAAAATGTCCTGGGATCCAAAATTTATCTCTGAGAATATAGGCGGTGTACTCAAAAATATCTCGTATTTCAGAACGAAGATCTGCATTTAGTTGTGCTTCAAATCGTTTCTTTTCGGTGCTTATGCGTGGAATCCCGCTAAAGAAATGTCTATACCAAACTACTTGTGTTTCTTGTACTAGGGGAATTCCTTTGAAGTAGATTTCATTCTCCTGCACATCAATCTTTAAGTGCCCTTCAGCAAGATCGCTGGCCGTAATCTTTAGGAACTTTGCCTGGTGGTAGATCAGCCAGTCTAAAACTGGATCTGTTCCCTGTTCGTAATTAGATGCACCAAAGACGAGTATCATGGCCTTAAGATTGAAATATGAGAGGATCGATTATTTACAATCGTTTGATAAGTGATGATCGATCAGAATACCTCCCCAGTGAGGGTCGTAAGGAGCACCCGGGGTAACAGCCGCGTTGACAGATTGAGCTTTCTGCAAGTATTCGCAAGCTTTCTTGCGACTACCGCCTAAAAAGCCAGGCATATGTAGGTAGTAAAGTCCCTGCATTAGATAGGCTCTTGGGTTATTGGGATCCAATTCGATACTTTGAGTGAAAAGGGCCTTAGCACTCCCTACGTATTTTGGGCCGAATTCCATATGATCCAATCCCATCAAATACAACTGAATGCGCCCTTTTAGGACCTTCAATTCTGAATTGTCTTCGCAAATTCCCTCCGCAGTATCGATGATCTTCAACCCTTCTTTGAAGAGATCTTCAATCTCTACGGCGTCCTTAGCGCGTTGGGCGATTCTAACTTTGCAGTAGGCGGCATAATACTTTGGTAACCAATCTTGAGACTTAATTTGTCCCATGCGTTCAAAGCGATAAGCCAATGAAGCGAAAGTGCTAATATGTTTTGCAGTATCTAGCGTCTGAACGTATTCTGTTAGCTTTTTTTCATACTGCCCGTCTTGAGCATTTATCGACATGCTAATTAGACCGATGATGAAAGCAAAAGACAATCTTTTAAACATGACGTGATTTTTATAATGTTAATAAATAGATCTTGATGATATCTCAACTCGGGAGTTTGTTTGTTTTCCTTTGTTGTTAACTTCTGATACAAATGTAGGCCAGATTGTGACCAGATTGCCTATCAGTTTTCGTGATTTTGGGACGGCCATTTTTGGGAGTTTCAAAGAAACTTTTGAGGTGGTAGAAAAACTGTTGAGGGGTTTTGTTTAAGTTTTATTTGTTTTGTTTAACTATTGTTAACTGTAAATGCTGGAGTTTAGAGATTTTGTTTAATCTTTTGTTTAAGAAGTAGACTTTTGTTGATGAAAGATAGATTGAGGTGAAATTGCCTGGTAATTAGGAGACCAAGGAGCACTTTGGAGGCTGCCTTTCGAAAAAAAATGGGGAATTTGAAGACTAATACTTGTCTTTTTCTTTGCGGGGAAGCCCCAAGGGAGAGCGGGGAGACGGGGAGAAATACCTCCTCCTGGTCCTCATCAAAGTCGTAGCTGTTGGCGTAGGATGATGGGAACCGTAGTAATTTGATAAAAAGACGCTGCACCAGCAGATTATTATGCTGCTGCAACTCAACACATGCAGTGAACTTATGCTCTTACAATAGGGAAGAGGTGTATAAAGGCAATTCCATGAAGTAAAAGAGTCAACCCGAATTTCGGGCGAGGCCAAAATTCGGGTTGATTTAGATATCCTTTTCTATATAAAAGGCCCAAGAGCCTTTTTTGCTCCCTTATAAGATGGGGACGGCTGTAGGTAAGTCCAGAAATGAGGGGTGGTATACCGTCTGGAGCCACATTTCCAGGTTGAGAAGAGAATCTAGCCAAGCTTCTATATCGTGCCTGGCGCTGAGGGGGACACTTTTATCTTGCAACATGGCTAAAGCAGATCTTAGCTTTTCGGGTGTAGTGATGTCCTCGGCAATAAGGTAAACCTCTTTTTGTTTGAGTAAATACTCTACTCCCAGGATTACTCTTTTGGTGACGGGGTTACTGTAGACAGATTTAATTTGGGAGTTGGCAATGCTAGGGGGAAGTAACTTTCTAAGTCCCTCTCGCTGTAGAACTTTTGTGCCTCCGTAGAAACTTTGAGTTTCCTTTTCTATGCGGAATTTATACTCCGGCGGAACAGACAGACCAAATTCTATCATTCGTCGGTCTAGATACGGCAGCATGTACTCCAAGTCGAATTGCAAGCTTTGCCAATTGTGATTCGGCGGTAGAATGAGCTCAAATTCAAGCCGTTGTGCCCAGAATTCAAAATCATTATTCTGAATCAGTTTTTCCCGGAACTGGTCAGAAATGGGCTTTAGTTCGCGGAGAAAAGCATCTGTGAAAACATCCGGTGTACTGAAATTGAGCGTTCGTGGATAAAATTTCTTGAGGTATAAATGATCTGATACCCTTTTGGGTAAGGAGGAGGGAACCATTGTACTTAATAGATACACAAAACCCGTTAATGGATCTCCCTTGGACAGTGTCTTTTTCAAACGACTCCAAAGGGGCTTCCACTGCCTGGTTTTTATCATGGAATCCCAGATTAGATCTATGCCTTCGAGGTACCAGTCCGCCCCTTCACCACTAAATAACATTTGGCAGCCATCTTTCTGAGCTTGGTTGATGATGCTGGCCAGGGCTGTCGGCAGATTAAGAAGGTTGGGGTGATCTATTGGTCTAAAATTGGAATACTTGGTGTTCTCGATGTAATCAAACAGCGGATCACAAGGAATATAGCTGGGTTCTGTATTGGGGTATTGCTGGATGATGTCATTGATTTTGTCTTGTTCCAAATGCCAGGTATCCGTACCTCCAGTTAGGGTATAAGTCTTAATGGGGGAATTACTGTCATTGATATATTGCAGACCACAGACCAGGGAACTGGAGTCGAGTCCACCGGATAGTTCTGAACCCACTAGCGGACTATGACTGGCTTGCTCCCCTAGAATCTCCAAAAATAGATGTTGGAATTCATCTGCGTAATCTTCATAGCTTCTTTTGCTGCGATCTAGGGCTTTTTTGGGGTACCAATATTGCTCCACCTCATAGGATATTGGATGTTGCAATACCTTTAGTGAAATGGTGGAGGCAAAGGGAAGTTTACTTACCTTTTCAAAGAAAGATCGCTCCTGGGAAACCCCAAACTCATCAATGACATAGACCGGGGAAAGAAACTCCTTAACGTTTTGTTGATTGACGGCCAAAGAGATACCACTGATCTTGATTAAACGTCGGATGTCGTTTCCGAACAGGAAGTGTTGTCCCTTACGGGTGTAGTAGAAAGGTTTGAAATTGTAATGGTCATTGGAAATAAAGTGCTCCTGACTCTTCTTGTCAATTACCAATAGATTGTAGGCGCCCAATAATGATTTGGCCATTTGCTTTCCCCATAAGGTATAGGCTTTATAGAGGAGCCGCTTAGTGTTGTTGGGGATGCGTAAGCTTTCACACAGTGCTCGCTGATTGTCGATTCTTCCTACAAATAATACAAATAAGTTCTCTGTATTAAGGCAGGTAAACGAAGCTACGGTTCGCCGTACATCAGAGGTACGGACAATGACCTGATAGGAGGCTCCCTCAAAGAAATAACAACTGGGGTCATATTGGTTTTGATCCCAATGTTCTTGAAAAGAGTCTAAGATCGGATGACCTTGCACAGAGATTTTTCCAAATATTTCCACGATTGATCAATTTTTAATGGTAACAGAATGAACTGTGGCAGTTGGGTTTCCTGGGTTCTTTAGCGAAACATTCGCATGAGACTGGACATTAGGGTTTTCATGGGAGAAGGACTAAACATAGCACTAAGTAATTCTTCGGATCCACCACTTTTCTTTTTCCCCCTACCGTGTGAGCCGTCTCCAGGTCTGGATTTTTTCGACATGATTTTGGGTTTATAAGCTTGTTTAAAATAAGATGAAATGGAGTTTAACTTTTAGCGACTACTCCCATTGGATATCAGTGAAATGTACCTATTCAGGTCAGACAGATCTTGTAGATGTCCCAGAAACAGTAAGGCTGAAAGCTAATTTGCGGAGGGAGAGAAGGACACTCTTACTATGTTTCACCGAGTGTCCAATTCTCTCAAGCCGTCCTATCGGAAAAGCTTAGTTATGCTGGAGAAGAATTTGCTCATGGAAGAGCCACTGAACATGGTGCTTAGCAATTCTTCAGATCCACCACCTTTTTTACCTTTACCGTGTGAACCGTCTCCTGGTCTTGACTTCTTAGACATAATAATTGTGTTTGGTTATAAAATAGATTGAGAATTTAAAGGGTGGGCTACTCCTGTAGCCTTCGTTGAATATCTTTTAGATTGACCAGTTGAATAATGAGGTAGGGCACATCATCCAAGGCCAGGATATACATGTTTACATATTGAAAGATGGATACAATCTCTCCTGCGGTAATGCCGGCTTGACCATAAAAGGCCAAAAGGGAAAGCAACATTAATCCAATCACGAATAATTCCGTAAAGAAAAATCCAATGGCTTCATTGTCAGAAATTCTCACCCTCAGTTTCGTGATGATATCGAAGAATTTCCGGATATGCTTTGGGTTGTTTTGCTGTATTACATCCACGCCTTTCTCCGACCTGTCATTGAATTTCTGAGTGAGTATAGTAGCTATCCCACCATAATAGGCATTGATCACGCTTAATGGGATCAATAAGATCAGGCAATAGGTGAAAATACTGGAGTGATAGAAATAGATCATCACTAGGGCACCGACGGAAGTATACAGCGTAGTCAGTATTACGGGGACATCGGTTTCAAAAAAATCGACCAGCTTTTGCGACATATTGACCCGAGCTGTTACTTTCGATAATCCAATGTTTTTCTCGTTTTGCCTGATGATGACATGGGAAGCTGTGTCTGCATAGATGGACGTATAGGTACGCGTATCATACATACGCCGACTAATACCAGCAAACATAGCTAGACAATATAGTGCCACATAGTTAATCAGTTCCTGGTAAGAGCCAGATAGCAATCCATCGATGGCTTTGCCCAGTAGCAATGGCTTGACCAGTAGGAGTATGTTCTCCACGTTAAAGAGAGCATAGGTCAAAATGATACGCTGGTAATACTGTTTAAATATGTGCTTCAAATTCATAAGGCTTTATTTTTCATTTCCGACTATCCATTCTCAGTGCTTCATTTACCTTCATACCTTTCATCCTGACTTACCTGATGCCGTTTTGCTTTAGATTTTACATATCTGCCAAAACTCCATTTGAGTCTTAAAGAGGCAATTCGGCTTTCGTATTTCCATCGCCCGTGATAATTGAGCCCGGCTGAGCGGAAAATCCAACGATTTTCATCTCTATTGAATAGGTCCGTGATTTCGATTTGACATTTGAGTTGGCCAAAAAACGTTTTTCCAAGACTGACATCAATACTTTGGTAGCCATTACCTTGTCCGTATAAAGTGGTCTGTGCACTCGTATACTCGGCTTGAATTTGGCCGCTAAAGTCACTCCCCAGGTCAAATTGCTGGCCCAAGGAGAGACTATAAGACGAGATGGCTTTCGGAGGAGTAACGCCAAAATTCTCCCCATTGAAATCCATTCGTGACATTAAAAAATTCGCATTTAAGCTCCACCAATCTGTTAATTCATAGCTGGCATACAGGCTGACATAACTTTCCTGAGCATTGCTGATATTGACAGGATAGTTGATGTACTGCCCATCTTTATTTTCCTGTGTGATATAGGCATAGAAATCCTGGATATAGCTGTATCCACCCGATAGTAAGCTTGAAAAAGATTCATTCCAAGTGGCCGCATAGGACAATTCTCCTCGGTAATCTAGGGCTGGCGAAAGACTGGGGTTGCCTTGATCCAGGATGTTGGGATTAGGATTATAATTGTAGGGGTTGAGCACATAGTAAGGGGGGCGATCGATTCTTTTACTCAATGTCCATGAAATGCTATGTGCCTCCTGCAATGGGTACTTCAGCATTAAACTCGGAAATAGATCCCAACGACTTCTTTTCATTTGGCTCTGTTCGGCTTCTTGGTTGGCTGTAAGTTCAAGCTCGGTACCTTCTGCTCGGATTCCAGCTTCCACAGAAAGTTTACCGGTTTCCCCCTTGATATTTGCGTAGAATCCTAGAATATTCTCTTCATAGTATAGGTCGTTGACTTGGGTATCTGTACCACCAATTTGCTGTAGAGTATTGAACCGGTTATCTACGAGGACCCTATCAAATCTCACTCCTGTTTCAGCGGTCCACTGCTCATTTACAGCCCTTTGATAGTCCATCTGGGCACGATGGATTTGAACATCATAGTTTGCTAGATTATGAATGGCAGTTGCATCATGATCAGTGGGTAAGGGCGACAGTGGCGTCAAGTGAATGCCGTTATACCGGCTGTGTAAAGTCAAGGCATAATCCGACTTCAAAGATTGGCCTTCTTGCCCTAGGTCGCTTCTAAAACTCAGGTTGTAGTATTGTCGTTGATTTTGGAATGCTGAGCCAGCTTGCCATCTGCTGGTTTGTAGCAAATTCCCATTCTGATCAAAGTACTCGGTTTGATTTTCTAGGCTATTATTGTCCTGTTGGTATTCATTGTATCGTATAATGACTCCTGCGGTCGTATTCTTGCCCAAATTGTAATCCAAGGACCATTGGCCGCCCCAGGTATCCAGATGTTCTACATGACGGCTTTTATAGTCGTAGAATTGTCCGGGACTGTTAGCACTATAATCTGTATAATAATCTTCTTCCTGGACAATAAACCGTTGATCCCTCATGCTCAAACGCCCGTAGATACTAAGTCGTTCTGTATTGAATATGGCTGCTACCCCTGCTCTTATCTTCTGTTGACTGCCCAACTCTGTACTTGCTTGTGCGAAGGTTCCCCGCTTGTCTTTTCGATTGGTGGTAATTTCAATGACTCCTCCACCTTGTCCTGCTTGTTCACTGGCAGACGGGGTAGTGATGATCCGAATATACTTGATTTCTTCAGCTGCTATTTCGGCCAGGAAGGCCACTAATTCCCTCCCACTAATGGGGATCGGTTTCCCATCAACTTTAACCACAATATTGGATTTTCCCATTACCTCAATCCCTCTAACAGCATGGATAGAAATACCTGGCGCTTGTCTTAGCAATGCCTTGGCATCAGGGTTGACCAAACTGAGTTGGGCCGTATTATTAATCTGATAACCTCCAGCTAGGCTAATCAAGGTCTTCTTTTTGGCGGTGACCGTAACTTCTCCTAGTTCATTAATTTGAGGACTTAGGTATATTTTGCCAAGTGAATACTCCTTAAAACCGGAAGTGTTACTGGTTACCCTACGGTATAATTCATAGCCTAACATCTGTATTTCTATCTCGAAAGAATCAAGCTGAGGTAGGGGTAAGCTAAAGTAGCCATGTTCATCAGACATAGTACCTGACAGCAATTGTTGATCCTCGATCTTCCAGATACTAACGGTAGCCCAAGCCAAAGCCTGCTTAGTTTCGATATCAATCAATTGACCACTGATACCTTGTGCAGCTCCTGGATGGAGGATGCAGAAGCAAGAAAGCACAGTCCAGATAAACAGTAGAAGTAAACCTCTAGGTCTCATATTAAGGGTATTATCTCATCAAATGATTACTTGACAGGGCAGGCAGTGGCAAGTTACCTGTAAACATGTTGTTATTTTTGTCGGTCATTCAGCTCGTTTCTACGGATGTGATTATTCCGAGTAGGGAATTTTAGATCCAATCCGATGGTGGATTCCCACTCATTGGTGTTAAAATCATCGGCATATCCCATAGATTGTAGCGAACGGATCAATTCGATATCTCCGGTTTCGATCAGGCTAATAGTGTCGAGAAAGTTTTTCATGCCGAAAGGATTTTAAGGAAGTGTGGAAAAAGATTACATAGCTCCAATGTCTTCTACTACAATGCTTTGTGTTGTTGGGTCATTTTCGATTGACATAGCGTCTCCGGCTAACCAGAGGATTAGTGTTACTAGAGTATCCATGATGGTGGCGTTTAAAAATGAATGAAGAAGAATGCGAATGCTGCGGGTGAGGATCCAAGCTGAGACTGGATGCTCAGCGGGTTTTTACATGGCGCCGATGTCTTCGACTACGATGCTTTGAGTTGTTGGATCATTTTCGATAGGCATAGCTTCTCCAGCCAGCCACAAGATGATTGTAACCAGTGTGTCCATGATTTTGGCGTTTTTTTAATGCTTATGTTTTGTTTAAATGTCTGGTACAAATCTAGGCTGGAAAACACCTAATCTAGGGATCAGTTTTTCGAGTTTTGTGAAGGCTTGTTTAAGGACTTTCGCGGATACTTATTGTCGGGGAGAGGTCTTAAAATACTGCCAAAATTATCTTCGGCAATTAGTTTTTGTTTAAGCATTTTATACAGAAAAGTCGGAGATTTGCCTATAAAAGGTAGGGGTTTTGCTCTTTTACTGCAATTTTGTTTAATGATGCTTAGTATGAAATTGAAGCGATTTTCAGAAAGAAAAAAGGAAGGGAGAAAAAGAGGAAATTGAGGTCTTTGGGTTTTGTTTAATCCAGTTTAGCGCAGAAAAATGTTCTTTTTTTTTGCTTTTTATTGGCGAAAGGGAGCAATATATTTCATTTTAAGATTGACTTTAATATATTTGAGATAGCAGTCGGTGAATAAAGCTTACTATAAAAAGTATGAAAAGCTGCCTCCGTAAGATGAACACCCAGTCAAATAGAATCACCTACTGTTCCTTCAACACCTAGTATTTGTTCTACAGTAAAAAAGTAAGGCCATAAGCCATCTAAGTCTAGATTTCTGTCAACTTTAAAGAATGCTTCGTTCATAAGTACTAATCATTAAGGAGGTGATCAGCTTACTCTCTGAACCTACTTTCGTGAGAACTTCCTCTAAATGACGCAGCTGACTAGAAGTCTACGCTTAGCTAAGTTGAAACAGCAATAAACTCGACTATTAATCAAACAAATTGCATTAGTAGTATGGATGTTATCCTAGAACTAGTTGAGCTCGTCAAAACCCACAAAGTAGATCAAGTGGAACTCATTGGCCAGGAAGGACCTCAAGGACAGCTCAACAGATTGTATGATGCTATTAAGAGTGGAGAAGTTAAGTCAGATGATGATGCTGCTAGCTTTCTCTTCAACCTTCCCGCCGGGCATGCCAATTACCGGAAGCTAAAGCAACGCTTCAAAGATCGCTTGGTCAATACCCTTCTGTTTATCGATACCCAAAGAGCTTCCTTTTCCGATGTGCAGAAAGCCTATTATAATGGCTACCGTTTATGGGCTGCGGCACGTGTAGCCTTTGGACGAGGAGCCAGACAGACGGCCATGGACCTTTGCCAAACCATCCTGCGGCAAGCTTTGCGCTATGAACTCACGGAACTGGCCATGTTGTCTTCTCGGATGTTGACCATCCACCAAGCAGATATGAAAGGAAGTAAGAGAGGTTTTGCCTATTATAGCAATGTCTTGCAAGAGCAATTAGCCAATTTTCAGGCGGAGACTTTGGCTGAAAGCTATTACAATGATATTATGCAGCACTTCTCCAGGTCCCGAGCAGCTCAACCTGAGCTCGCCCCCAAGGCTGCTTCTTATGTAGCTGCCTTGCAGCCCTATCTAGAAAAAACCAAAACTTACTATTTCAACTTGATGTACTATACTTTGGCTAGTATGCAATTTGAGATAGGGAACGATATTAACTCTATGCTGGCAATTAGTGAGGAGGCCCTTACCTTCTTTAAAAGTAAGGAACACGCTCCCGTCAATACCAAGACGGCCTTCCTGAAACGCCTGGTATATGGAGCACGGGTAGTGGAGCAGTACGATCGGGGAATGGTGTGGGCGCAAGAAAGCCTTGACATTGCGGAGGCGGGAACCTTGGTGTGGTTCACTAATATGAAGCAGTTTATACTCTTGTGTTTCCATGCGCGGGCCTTTGAGAAAGCCTATGCACTGTATCTGGAAGTGGTTAGTCATACTAGATATTCTTATTTGGCCTCGGCCCAGCAAGAGATGTTTACAATATATGGTGCTTATTTCTACTTCCTAGATCAAATCGGAGAACTTAAACAAGAGTCTCGTCGCATCAAACAATTCCGTCTAAATAGGTTCTTGAATTCTGTTCCGAATTATTCCAAAGACAAGCAGGGGTTGAATGTAACCATCTTGGTGGTCCAGGTTTTAATCCAGATTAGTCGAAGGGAATTTGGAAATGTAATTGACCGTATGGAGCCGCTGGGGACTTATCGCTCCAGGTATCTGCGCCAAAATAGCTCTTTTAGAGCGAATTGTTTCATTCGACTGCTCGATGCGCTCTATCATGCTGACTTTGTTCCGGAAAAGGCTCGAAAGCGTGGCGCAGAGGTGTATAATCGGCTAAATAGTATTCCCTTCTGGGAAGTATCAGCTGATGACGAAACGGAAATTGTGCGCTATGACTATCTCTGGGAATTGATCTTAAAACACGTGACTCCACCTAAATTTTACCGATCTTAAAACACCTTTCAAAAAAAAAGTGAAAAAAAAGTTTCCAGTCGGAACTTTTTAACTGTCATGCCAGTTGGTTTGATTGTGACTGCCTGTGAGTGTAGTACGGAATGGCTAGAGAAATCTACCATTCTCCATTACCATGGCATATTTTAATCATCCTTTAGTTCGATCGTTGGGGCGTTAAATAAACTTTTATTTTTCAAGCCTTCGGTTCAAAACACTATATTTATGATGGTAATGACAGCAGACAAAAACATCGAGCGCCGCGAACGTATTTTCGAAGAGGAATTTATGCCTCAGATTGATGCGCTATATACGTTTGCGTATCATCTAACGTATAACGAGGATGATGCAAATGATTTGGTGCAAGATACGTACTTGAAGGCGTATCGATTCATTGACAATTACATTGAAGGGACTAACGCCAAAGCCTGGTTGTTCAAGATTCTCAAGAATGCTTTTATCAATCAGTACCGCAAGCGTACCAAACAGCCCACTCGTGTAGATTACGAAGAGGTGATCAATTTCCATGAGGAAGAAGACACCAACTACTCTAGCTACATGGACATGCGCGAGGAAATGTTCCAAGCCATGATGGGAGATGAGGTAACGAATGCGATTAACGCTTTGCCAGTTGACTTTCGCGTTGTAATTTTGCTTTGCGACATTGAAGGCTTTACCTATGAGGAAATTGCGAAGATCGTTGATATCCCAATAGGAACAGTTCGTTCAAGATTGCACCGAGCTAGAAATATGCTCAAGGTAGAATTGCGTAATTATGCTGCTTCCCTGGGATACCAGGATAAGCGTTCGAAATAATATATTTTATAACCAAAAGCTATTTAGCTTTTCCCCAAGAAGCCTGCCCGACGCCTTTTTCTCTGACTAACTAAGTTTGTTGCGAAGAAATAATCCTTTCGGAGAAAAGGGGTCGGGCGGGTTTCATTCAGACGAGAAATGTCACGCATCTGTACATTTCAAAAAATTAGCGCCATGTCACCAAACAACTTATCTAACGATCCGTGTAATGCTTTTCCCAGACCATTTGGTGGAAGTTGTGCAGCGATTGGTTTCGGTGGCGGCGCATTGGGACACTAAATAGTCAAAAAAGTAAAGCCATGAGAGATCAAAATTATCTAGACCTGGTCAAAAAAGTTACCATGTACTTGGATAATGAGTTAAGCGAAAAGGAAGAAAGAGCGCTACTCAGTGAAATAAAAGCCAATCCTGCCTATCTAAAAGTCCTCAGCCGGGAAAAATCCTTCCGAGAATTTATTAAGACCAAGATTCATCGCCGTAAACCCTCTCCCGCTTTAATTGAATCTATCAAGGATAAAATCCGAACTTCCTCTCCGGTTTAACACACCTATCCTACATACAAAATCCTATTATCTCTTGTGGCTCACTGCTTGACACAGTAGTAGCAATCTATGCCTATTGTTGACTATTCTGACAATTCTTGTAGATCCTGCAGGAATTGTCAGAATTAAAATTTCCTATCCTTCCCATCCATAAATAGGCTATCATTCTGACCATTTTATTTTCAAATCAAACATAAAGCTGTTTTTCAGCGTTTTATAAGTAAGAGGACATACCGGAGGATAAGATGCTTACGGCTGGTGAATGGGTACAGGGTAAATGTTCTCTTGGATTTCTAGTATTATTCTCCTCCATACTTGTCGCAGCAGGCAAGCCTTTCCCGATAAATTTATTCATTAAAAGGTAAATGTCTAGTTTTGTCTAGGCCGCCTTGTTGCAGGACAGGAGCAAAATCTCTCCTGTTAGCAATCATGTCGTATACCTATTTCATCGACCCCAAAACATATTTATATGAGTGAAGCACCCAATATTACCATTAATCAATCCGTCGCTATTTTAGTAGACGGAAACAATATAGAACTGAGCTTGCATAGTTTAGTTGGCGATAAAAATGCCATGATCAATTTTGACACCCTGATTCCCAAACTTTTGGATAATCGAGGGCTGAGCAGAATGATCTACTTTCGAGAAGGCAAAAGCATTTCTACAAAATTAGCAGAACGCTTGCATAGCCACTATCATGGCTCCGTCACCCCCTGTTACAAATCGGCTGACATCCCCCTGACCATCAAGGCAACCCAAATTGCCCCCAAGGTAGATACGATCATCATCCTCTCCGGAGATGCCGATTACGTGGAGCTGGTGCGCCACCTCAAGTCAGAGGGCGTCCGCGTAGAAATTGCGGCCGTTGAAAAGAATACCGCTGCCATTCTAAAGGAAGAAGCTGATTATTTTACCGACATTACCGAAGAGGATTGCTTTATCTTTAAGCACCATAAAGGAACCAAATCCAATAGTAAAAAGAAGTAGCTTCCACAGACTTTATCTGATAAAATTTCTTGCTCTTAAAAAGGTGATTTGTTCTTCCAATGCCAATCGGGATATTTCCGGATCTGGCATCGGCATACCGGTATCATCTAGATGGGAAGGCGTGAAGATGTGCCCACAATTCTCATAGATTTTTAACTGGCAATCATAGTCCAAAGCTTCCATTTTTTGTTTGAATTGTTCTGCAAAGGAAGTAGGCGTGACCCTGTCTGTTCGCCCCTGTAGGATCAAGGTGGGCGGGATTTTCATTCCGCGTTCTAAGTTTTCCAAGGCAGATAAACCACTGGCATTCGTTCCTTCACGCAGCAGACTCTTGAAGTAGTCATCTTGGGTATCGATGGCTGGAGAAATCAAGACTAAGGCATTGGGCACTGAGCTTTCCTCTCCCTCAAGTTCTTCCTGTACCACACTAATCGAGGAGATGAGGTGCCCTCCTGCGGACAAGCCCTTACCAACGATCCGGTCTTTATCAATACCTAAGACTTCTGAGTGCTTCCTGATCCATCGAATGGCATCTCGGGTATCTTCCATGGCCTCTACCGGCGTGATATCTGATCGATTGGACAGGCGATATTCTATTGCTACCCCTACCATGCCATGCTCCGCTGCATGTTTTGCGCTACTGAATGTCCAGTCCGCATGCCCTGCCTGCCATCCGCCCCCGTGGAAGGCTGCCAGTACTGGATAGCTGATTTGGGGATCAAAGTTTTCCGGTTTGAAAATGTGAGCTTCTAACTGAAGGTCCTTTGCGGTCTTGTATACCTGGATTTCGTGCCCTGCTCTTTCTGCCAATAAGCTTTCTTCTAAGGTCTGTGCTTCTTGACAGATCCGATCTGTCTGGCAATTGGAAATGAAATCCTGTAAAAATGTATTTCCGTTGATCCAGGTATATTGCTCCAGATGATTCTTAATGAAATGGAAAGACCAATAATCTCGTAAGGCGGCGCTTTTGAGTTGCTTAGCTATAAAATCTAGCCTGGTTTGTAGCTGGATTTTGCCTAGATAGGTGGTCGAATCTTGCAGTGCCTCAATCTTTTCACCGATCTTTAATTCAAACCAAGTCATTATGCACTTCTGATAGGTGTCCAAGCTCAGAAATTCGGGCCGATCGATCCAAGTTTCTATTTTCTTCATCAAGGCTGGATTAGGAGGAACCCTTTCACCCGTAAATCGGAGATGCCATTCCGGATAACGGAGTTGTAACCGATCGAAACTATATTCAATGGAAGCACTATTGACTTTGGTGAAATCCTGAGCAATAGCTTTGCCTTGTTCCGCTTCAAACTGAGTCAAACTAGATAGATACACGCCCTTGATAGAGTCGATGATGTGGAAGAAGTCTGCTTCCGATTGACTGTGTATGCGGTACCAATTATCGCCCAAGTACTGCTCGACTTCCGCATTGATCCTCCTTTCGGATAGTAAATAATTGTTTTCCTGGGAGAGGTCTCCTTGGAAGGAAATAGTATCGTGGCTGACGGTGAGTTCCACCCGTTTACCTGGCTCTAGGAACATCTCATAATCCTCTTCATCCACATTGAGGCGAAGGATAGTACTAAATTCCAGCTCTTGTTCAAGGATGTAAGGAGGGGCTACATCGATATTGATCTCCTCATCGTCAAGCATAAGCCGATTGATTTCTCCGACAACTTGGATGATAATTGTGCTAGGATGTACTTGTTGTTCTTGCTTTTGGCAGGAGGTGAAAAGGAGGAATAATAGAAGTAGAGGCAGTACAGTCTTAGGCATAAGGTTGTAATTAGACATTTGAAAGTATTAGGAAAAATAGAGGTGGTTTTCAGCGTGTGAATGAGCGATCCTGGTTCGGATTGTAGGCTCTGCTAACAGTAAGATCGATTGAAACTGCAGAAATGTTACACCTAAAGGTGAATTATACAAGATAAAGACAGTTATATCGATCCATTGCGGGAGGTTGGAGGAAGAGGCAATTGCTCTCTGTGGGAATGGCTACGCTTGCATAGGCACCCTTCTGGAGTCTATAGTTCTCCTGTGAACGGGCCCAGTTTCCTTGTTGACCCTACACAGACAAATATTCTCTAATAAATAACAGGAGGCTCCTAATTTTTCCTTAATATAGCAGCCCTCTTTTACAAGTAGTAGTATAGTGCCCTTACCTTGCCATTGACCAAAATATATAAGTAAGGACCAAATGTATGCACACGTCTGGTGTAGCTATACTACCCAGAAAACGCTTAAAATTAGAACATCTTCTCTGACGGTTTCAAGATCAGTACACAGGCCTGGTCTAATGCACATTAGAAGTATAGGTTCCAACTGTTTTACTGGTTATTACGATGAGAATCCGTTAGAGCATAAAACAAAACGCATGAGCCGTAAAATCCGTATGGGAATGGTAGGCGGTGGCCGAGGAGCTTTTATCGGTGCCGTCCACAGAATGGCAGCCGCATTAGATGGACAGATCGAATTTGTTTGCGGAGCCTTTAGTAGTAATCCAGAAAGATCAAAAGCTTCTGGAGAAGATTTCTTCCTCCCCTCCGATCGCGTCTATGGCAGTTACGCCGAAATGATCGAAACAGAAAAGACCCTTCCAGATGATGTTAGGATGGACTTTATTTCCATCGTAACGCCTAATCACGTGCATTTTGGTCCGGCCAAGATGGCCCTGGAGAATGGTTTTCACGTGGTTTGTGATAAACCCTTGTGTTTTGACATGGAAGAAGCCTTAGAATTGGAACGCTTAGTGAAAGAAACTGGCCTCATCTTTGCGTTGACACACAACTATACCGCTTATCCTATGGTGAAGCATGCTCGGGCCATGATCCGCAATGGAGAACTGGGAGCCGTTAGAAAAGTGGTCGTGGAATATCCACAAGGCTGGTTGGCGACAAAATTGGAAGACTCTGATCAAAAACAAGCAGCATGGCGTACCGATCCGAAACGTTCGGGCATTGCGGGAGCCATGGGAGATATTGGTACACATGCAGAGAATTTGGCGGAATACATCACTGGGCTGCAGATTTCAGCCTTATGTGCAGACCTAAGCACTTTTGTAGATGGCCGTCTGTTGGACGATGATGGAAATGTGCTACTTCGTTTCAATAATGGAGCCAAGGGAGTACTACACGCTAGTCAGATATCCGTGGGAGAGGAGAACGCCTTGAATATTAGAGTTTATGGTGAAAAAGGAGGCCTAGAGTGGCATCAGATGGAGCCAAATACTTTGATTGCTAAATGGATGGATAAGCCTACTCAGATTTTACGAACTGGGGTAGGAGAGTTATCTCCTGAGGCAACCGCCCATACTCGAATCCCTGCTGGCCACCCAGAAGGATACTTGGAGGCCTTTGCGAGTCTGTATCGCAACGTAGCATATTGCATCCAGGCCAGAGTGAGTGGAAAGGAAGTGGATCCCTTATATGAAGATTTCCCAACCGTATCCGATGGGGTACGTGGTATGAAATTCATCCAAAAAGTGGTGGAGTCTAGCAATAGCGACCAGAAGTGGGTGAAAGTGTAATTGCCTCTGAAATGGAGGCTATTCAAACTAGTTTTATTCGCATAAAAATTCGCATCGATGAAAACGATAAAAGGACCAGCAATTTTTTTAGCACAATTCATGGGAGATGAGGCTCCCTTCAATAGCTTAGAGGGTATCTGCCAGTATATGGCGAATCATGGCTATAAAGGCGTGCAGATCCCTGCTTGGGATGATCGCCTGATTGATCTGGAAAAGGCAGCAGAAAGTAAAACTTACTGTGATGAGTTAAAGGGAAAGGTGGCAGAATTCGGCTTGGAGATCACAGAGCTAGCGACACATCTACAAGGACAATTGGTGGCGGTTCATCCTGCCTATAACAGCATGTTTGATGCCTTTGCTCCGGAGGCGGTACACAATAACCCAAAGGCGCGTACAGAATGGGCCATCAACCAAGTTACTTTGGGGGCCAAAGCCAGCCGAAATATGGGTTTGAATTCTCATGTGACCTTTTCGGGAGCCTTGCTGTGGCCCTTCGTTTATCCTTGGCCACAACGTCCAGCAGGTTTGGTGGAGATGGGATTCAAAGAACTAGCAGATAGATGGCGTCCGATCTTGGATGCGCACGAAGAAGTGGGAGTAGATGTTTGTTATGAATTGCATCCAGGTGAAGATCTGCACGATGGCATTTCCTTCGAAATGTTTGTGGAGGAATTAGGTGGCCATAAGAGAGCAAACATCAACTATGATCCTAGTCACTTTGTACTACAGGCGCTGGATTATCTGGATTTCATAGATATCTATCACGAACGCATAAAGGCCTTCCACGTTAAGGATGCTGAATTCAATCCAACAGGTCGCCAAGGGGTGTATGGTGGCTACCAAGGCTGGGTACAGCGGGCTGGACGCTTCCGCTCTCTCGGCGATGGAGAAGTAGACTTCACGGGTATATTCTCCAGACTTTCGCAATATGACTATGATGGTTGGGCAGTATTGGAATGGGAATGCGCGATTAAAGACTCGGATCAAGGTGCGGCGGAAGGATCGGCTTTCATCAGTGATCATCTGATCAAGGTGACGGAGAGAGCTTTCGATGATTTTGCAGATGCCGGTGTTGATGAGGAAGGTAATAAGAAGATCTTAGGCTTGGAGTAAACCAACCTATACTAGCCTAACAAAGCCGTGGCGATTTTCAAATGATTTGTTAATCCCCACGGCTTTCTGTTTTTTGCTGGGCAAAGTCCTTATTTTTCTGTGACAGCGAATAAACTGCGCCTGATGTTACGGAAACTCTTACCCGCTTTCTTGGCACTAACAATGGCGGCTTGTCAGTCTTCCCCTAAAGCTTACGATCCGCCCCACTTGCGAAAATTAAATGCTGAGGAGATTTTAGATCGAGCTCGGCAGAAAATTTCCCTTTCGCCCTATGTGGTGTTTAAAGACAGCGCTGGAAGCCCTCTTTCGGAAGCTTATAAAACGAAATTAGACAAAGGTCAACTGGCCTACGATTACTACGTGGATGCCAATGATGAATTGGTCGAGCTGATCGTACGTGAATCTACTTATGAAGACGATTTGCTGGATGTGCAACATCGTACCCTAATTGCAGGCTTACGTTCTTGGGAGGAGGTAGAGCCGGAAAAAAGTGTGGATTGTCGGGTGAAAAAGCGAATCTTACAGATGGTGTATAAGCGGGAAAAGGAATTGCAGCGAGTAAGAGACACCATTGATCTGGAGCGCTTCATGAGAGGCTTTAGTAGGGTGAGATTTTCTATGAATAGTCCCTTCCAGGTGATTGATAGCATGTTTTTAGAGAACAAACGCTTGGTTTTTGGGATATTGGAAAAATGTGGCACTCCGACTCGGCGTGAGGTAGGAGAACAAGGCATGATGGGACTCTTTTACACCATCCAACATATGGCCGAACCTCGCCTTCGTGTATTGTATTATCCTATTATCAAGAAAAGTATCGAGCAGGGAGACCTCAGACCGAGCTGTCTAGCTTTGATGGAAGATCGAATGATGAGAGACTTTGGCAAAAAACAATTATACGGAAGTCAATTGATCAAGAAAGATACTTCTGATACCTGGACCCTTTATCCGGTACGCCGCCCCGATGAACTTAATCTAAGGCGTAAGAAAATGGGAATGAAACCGATTGATGCCTACTTGGAGAGTCTAAAGATTGACTATACGCTGGATGGACTGGGAATAGAAGAACAATAAGGACTGGGATGGAAATCGGAAGAAGGTAGATGGATTTCATCTTCCGATTTCCACTTATAAGGTTTATCCCATTTCGGATACGACCTCCTTCACTTCAGGAATCATACGCTTCAACATGCCTTCGATGCCTGATTTTAATGTCACGGTAGAAGAGGGACAGCCACTACAAGAACCTTGAAGAACTACAGTTACAATGCCCTCATTATAGGATTTGAACTCGATATTTCCTCCATCAGTTTCCACAGCTGGTTTTACATAAGTATCGATCAACTCTTTGATCTTCTTTACAATTTCAGCTTCATCCCCTGAGTATTCATAACTGGCACCGCGTTCAGCTTCCAATTCTGCCATTGCCTCTTCGAATCCATCATTAAGGATAGTCCCACCGTCCTGGATGTAACCTTTAATAAATTCTTTTAGCGGAAGCATAATGTCCGCCCACTCATAATTGAATTCTTTGGTTACGGTTACAAAGTTATTGCAGATATAAACCCCTTTAACGAAGGGCTTGTCAAATAAGGCGGAGCCCATCGGAGACCATTCTCTAGCTAGTTCTTCCTCGCGAAAGTCCGCTGTTCCTTTGTACAGCATGCGATTGGTAACAAACTTCAATGATTCAGGATTGGGTGTTTGCTCCGTATATAACATTACTGGGCTCTTTGTGACCGTATTTTCCATATTTCTATTTTTGTGCCACTGATCGCGCGAACACAATCGGCAAGTTTATTTAGACTAGTTCTACAAAAGTAACAACTTTTACCTAGCTAGGTTTTGTGGCTAAAGAAAAATTTCTGCAATTCAGTACGAGTGTTGGGAAATAGCAGGCTTAAGATTGGCGGTTTCGAAGCAAAAGATAGAGTGGACCAAGGTGTAAGGATTTTTGGTATCCTGTGGTCTATGGCTTGGAAAGTCATTCGATTCCGACTATTTTTCTTTATAAATTCATCAAACGCATAGAAAGAATGAAAAAGATATTATGGCTAGCCATGCTGATTGGTTTCTTGATAGGATGCAGCACTTTTGCTTCTGATGCTTTTTTGCCACTCTTTGATGGTCAGACCTGGAAAGGTTGGGAGGGAGATAAAGCCTTTTTCCGGATTGAAAACCAGGCTATCGTTGCAGGGGCATTGGATCGGGATATTCCTAAGAATCAATTTCTTTGTACAGAGGAGGTTTTTGGAGACTTTGAGCTACGGATGCAAGTAAAGTTTACGTCGACGGAAAATAATGCGGGCATCCAATTCCGATCTAAACGCATTCCGAATGACCATGAAGTCATTGGCTATCAAGCGGATATTGGATTCCTGAATGAGCGGCCGCTATGGGGTTCCCTCTATGATGAATCTAGACGGAAGCTTTTCCTTCTCCAAGCTGACCCAAATTTGGTCAAATCGGTGGTAAAGGTGGAAACCTGGAACGACTATCGAATACTATGTAAAGGAAGTGAAATTAAGTTTTGGTTGAATGATACTTTAGTACTGGAATACGAGGAATTTGAGGAAAATATTGATGCGGAGGGATCAATCTGTGTGCAAATACATAGTGGAGTGCCGGCAGAGGCTTGGTACAAAAATATAGAGATAAAGAGACTGTAGGTGGTGGAGATAAAGCTGATATTGTCTGTTGAAAGCTTTAAATTGTCGGCTCATTTCTCAATCCTTATCTATGTTAGTTGAAAAGAAGCTGCAAGTATTAGCAGCAGCCCCCGACCTATTGGAAGATATGTTGGCAGAAATACCTTCAGAAATGCTAAAAGAGCGAAGAATCCCCGGCAAGTGGAGTATTCACGAGCATGCGGTTCATTTAGAAGAGGCCCAAAAAATGATCATTGAGCGCTTTAAGCGTTTTCAAAACGAGCCCAATCCTATATTTACACCGTATTTGCCGGGGACAACAGTACCTGATGATTACCTGGCGGACTTGGACCTTCAGCAATCTCTGATCGATTTTCGGAAACACCGACAAGAAATGGTCGATCTACTGTCCACTTTTACCGACGCACAGTGGAACAATGAAGGCAGTCATCCTGAATATCGTCATATTAGTGCACGCTTATGGGTGCGTCACGTGATGATGCATGATCACTTTCACATGTATCGAATAGAAGAACTCTGGCTCACCATGCCAGACTACTTGAGACAGGCCTAAGCGTGCTTTTTCATTAGGTAACCTAAGTTGAGATGAATGAGCGCAAAAACGGAAGGTTTTGCAAAAAAACACAGCCAAGAGCCTGGCTGTACTGCAAGTATCTGCTGCATGTAGCTCTTTAGAATGAATCGCAACTCTCCTTAGATAATAAGATCCAACCAGTGCCAGAGATCAAATTGACCATCCTGCAAGCTTTTACCTTGGCTGTCATTACGAATGCTTGGGTTTTTAGTTTTCTGCTCTTACAAAAGCCAGAAAATCGCTTGGCCAATCGATTTCTGGCAATACTGCTTTTTTCGGTAGGATATGGTGTGTTGACTCAACTTTGGATCGACCTGGGTATTTACAATTATTATCCATGGCTGCATTGGCTTCCCGGGAATTTAAATTATTGGATGGGGCCTGCCTTCTATCTGTATGTGAGAACTCTGACTGATCCCAATTTTCGATTACGTCCTAAACATGCCTGGCATCTTTGTTGGTTACTTTTAGAGTACCCACATAATGTCTACCATCTGATGCTGGGGCGAGACAATCCTTATCCTTTGCTACATAATTTCACGGAAGCCGTTTCTGCCTACGCCATATTTCCTTTATTGGTCTTTTGTTACTTATCCTACCAATTATTGAAAAAGTACAAGGCTTCTCTTGAACAACAGTATTCCAGTACGGAATCTTTAACCTTACACTGGCTGAGCCAACTCTATAACCTTGGTGTTGTAATTCTGATTCCACAGATTGTGGTCTATATTGTCGATTTTCGCATTTTTTATGACTTCGAGATGGAGTTTTTTGAAGGTAAATTGCTACAGTACGATGATTTCAATACCTTTTTATTTGCCATCATAATTTTTTGGCTAGGCATTGGAGGGATTCGTCAGGGACAGGTAGTACTGGATAAGAACTTATGGCAAAATAAGCAGCTCAACCCGGACAAGGACTTTACAGAAACGGCCAAGGCGCTGGAAAAAAGTATGAAGGAGGATCGACTTTTTCTTGACCCGGCCTTGAGTATTGGGAAATTAGCGAGCCATACGGAGATACCGGCGCGCGAAATATCGACAGCACTGAATCAACACTTTGAGAAAAACTTCTACACTTACGTCAATGAATTTCGGGTGGAAGAGGTCAAACAAAAACTACGAGACCCAAACTTTCAACACCTCACTATTCTTAGTATTGCGCTCGATGCAGGCTTTAATTCCAAGGCTACCTTCAATCGTATCTTCAGATCTTACACCGGTTCCTCTCCACGTACTTTTCGGGATTCGTAGGCGTGAAACAATGAGGTCTCAATACCTGCAAACAGTTATCGAGACGTCCTATTGCCCGTATTGAGACGACAGCAAGACTTATTTGGGTGTACTTGCCTATAAAAGTCATTGATCATGAAAAAGATTCTATTAGCTGTAGCCATCACCATTTTGTCTTTGGCCCTACTTGCTGCCATTATGTTCTATCCATTGTTGCTGCCCTACGTTGGTTTAAAGAGCTTACCTGATATCCCCAATAAGTCTACTGCTTTGGTGGAGCCTGAATGGCAGGGCTTGGAGTCTGATTTAAAAGAATCATTGTTAGCTACTGCCAAAAAACTGAAGGCCCCAGCGATTTCCGCGGCTATTAGTCTTGATAATGAAATAATCTGGGCACAAGCATTGGGCTATGCGGATATCGATGAAGAGAAGCTCGCCAATGTACGGACCCAATTCAGAGTAGGTAGTGTTTCCAAGTCTATCACTAGTGTAGGGCTTGGGAAGATGGTGGAAGAGGGGGTGGTTGAACTAGATCAAAGCGTACAATCCTATGTTTCTTATTTTGATCAGGATAAACCGGCAATCAGCTTGCGACAATTGGCCTCACATACCTCCGGTATTCGGCATTATCAGCCCTGTTTTTGCTTCCCTGCCTATGAAAGTTTAAGCAACCGACAGTTTGATAGCCTGGAGGAGAGTGTAGGGATCTTCGGAACGGACGCCTTGCAATTTGAACCTGGCAATGGATTCCGGTATTCCACCTATGGCTATACGCTCTTGAGCGCCGCTATGGAGGAAGCCAGTGGTGAACCCTTCTTGGAATATATGCAGAACAATGTCTTTGCGCCTTTGCAGATGACACAGACGATGGGAGATTGGTCCACGAAAGAGGTCCCTGAGAGAGCCAGTTTTTACATAGTGAGAAATGGAAAATACCGAGAAGCCTATTCGGTTAATAGCAGCTACAAATGGGCTGGTGGAGGTATGTTATCTACGCCCACTGATCTGGTAAAGATGGCTAATGCTTTGCTGAACGATAGCTTTTTAAAACCAGCAACTAGAGAAGAACTATGGAAACCCATCTTGCTGGCGAATGGAGAAATGAATCCTCAGCATTATGCTTTAGGTTGGCGAATCGGAGAGGTATCCGAACTAATTTCGGAGAAGAGCGTTAAGATTATACACCATGGTGGTACCATCACGGGATCGATTACTTTGCTAATTCTATTTCCTGGGTATAATATGAGTATAGCTATGATGGTCAATCGTAGCGGTAGTTCAGGTGAATTGTTCAAGCCAATCTTTGAGCTGGCAAAAGTAATCCTCCCCGCTAGAGCTGCCCGGCAAGCTAAAGTGGAACAAAAAAAGGCAGAAGCCTCAACCCTTGAATCACAGTAGACGTCAATTTCTAAAGCAGACTGGACTAGCCGTCACTGCTGCTACTTGACCCGGTTTTTTACTCCAGGCTTCCAATCATCATTTTCCAACGGAGAAAAAGCTACGATTGATCGTGGATGCCGATACAGCCAATGAGGTAGATGATCCTTTTGCCATTGCCAGTTTATGGATGCTTTCGTAGAAAAGCAATAGAAATATCACCATCCCAAGTTATTCCAGATGGAAGCTTGGGATGGCGGATTAAATAAACTTATCTCCTATTCTAAGGTAAAAGTGATAGGAATTACCATTCGGGTAGCCACTGCCTGGTCTGCTTTAATACCAGGTTTCCAACTGGACATTTCTTCAAATACCCGCAATACCTCTTCATCACAACCGTAACCAATCCCCCTCACAATATTGAGGTCTGTGAGCTGGCCATCTGCTGCTATGATGAATTCAATAAACACTTTCCCTTCGATAGCCTCTTCCCTCGCCTCCATTGGATATTCCAACTCCAGGGCTAGAAAGGTGCTTAGGTTCATGCCCTCCCCCTCAAAATAGGGAACTTGGTCCAACTCGAAAATTTGGAAGATTCGGCTCGGGGGGGGAGTACTCCATCCATTAAGGTGGAGGCTTGTAAATGCTAACAATGAACAGACAATGCGGATGATAATGTTTCTCATGATTTACTTTTTTAAGTTTTTAGATGGATTAAATTGGGTATTAATGTTTTACACGAAGGACTGCGGCAACTCAAAAAACATAGCTTACTTGGCGGATAGAAGGGCGTTGGATCGCCTTCCATCACTGTAAACTGAAGAATGCTGCAAGCGCCTATACTCAACTCTAGGTCTGATCAGCTACGGAATTTGTTACCCCTGTCTATGACTTTTTAGTGGATAAAGATTTGGAGAGATCTAAAATCTATTTTTATAGCGCTTTACTTCAGTAACACAGCAACAACAAAAATTAAATGTATAGAGCGTTTTGGCATCTGCTAAAAAAAACAGTGAGGAGACTGTTTAATTGTTTGTTTACTAGCAGCTTGTGTGTGGGTGCTGTCAGGTTTTTAGGACCTTGACAAGGAGTAGTGACGGAAAAGAAGCCCTGCCATCCAAACTCTCATCAAGATGTCTTGGATGGCAAGGGGGATGATCCTTATTCCAGATCAAAAGTGATCGGGAGTATGATGCGGGTAGGTACAGGCCGGTTTTGCTTGATACCTGGCTTCCAGTTAGCCATTTGCTCAAAAACGCGTAGAACCTCCTTGTCACATCCGTAGCCAATGCCACGAATCACCTTCGGGCTTTGAATTTGACCATCAGGGGCCACGATAAATTCTACGAATACTTTGCCTTCAATGGCTTCTTCCCTGGCTTGTTCTGGATAGATCAGCTCATTTTCCAGAAAAGTACTGAGATCCATTCCTGCTTCATTGCAAGTAGGTAGTTGGTCTAGTTCGAAAATTCGATAGATCGGACCGGGGATGGGGTGACTAAAACCTAAGGTACTAATGGTAGTAAAGGCTAACAATAGGCAGGTAATGCGGATGGCAGCATTGCTCATAATATGGATTTTTAGGGTTAATTAGGTTGTTCCGGAGAACAGGTTTTGGTTTTGGCGTCTATCCGTAACTTATTGGATTAGACATTCTCTAGTAAGTACCTTTAGTGGCAGAAATGTCAACTGAATATTAACTTTTTTTTCGGAAGGATGACTTGGAAAGGTCTTTCGTTGTGTCTAATTAATTGATTTGTAGCGGTCTAAGGTTGGGAGTGTCGCGTTAATTTTCTTTAAAGAAGTAGCCAATCCGTGAACGGGAATACCTCCTTCAAGCCCATTTTGTTAAAATAACTGGCCGTTGTCTGATAGTCTTTTTGGCTGGTGACCAAGATGAAATCGCCACCCCAGGCACCTAGGGATTTGATCTGTCCCCAATAATCGTTGAAATACTGTTGCTTCACTGGCGTGATTGAAAGTGCCTCGCCGATCAGGGCCTCATGTTCAGCAATCAAGGCTTCAAATTCTAGTAGTTCTCTACTTTGAATGATCCTTTTAGTAAGTGAATCAATTTGCTGAATTAAGGGAGCTGGACTCGTCGAAGCGAATTTTTCCCGATAATGCCTAATTCCCTCTCTGCTATTCTGTTTTTTGCCTGAATAAACAAGGTAGAGCTGTTGAATGAAAGTAGGATGGAATGCGGTAGGGACCGAATTAGGGACGCCCTGCTCTAACCGATATAGAATGGGACCATCCGCAATGGCACAGGCAATATCATAGGCAGATCCGCCAAATGAATCCCATAACAATTGGTAGGGGTCTACTTCCTGCCATTGTGCTAATGCTGCTAATAGGGTAGAGGAGGTGCCGAGTCCCCAGTGACGGGAAAACTCGAGGTCTATCCGCAGGTCTAAACCCGGTAGGCCTTCCCAGGCGGTAGGTTTTTGTCTTTTTATGGACTGGAAAATCTGGATTAGCCGTTCAGCCGTGGCGGTATCGGTAGCACTTAGCGTTTGTAGAGGTGTGAGTTCAAAAGAGGCCTGAAACCAAATTTGTCCGGTATGATCGTAACTAGACCAGTTCAGGAATCCAGGAGAAAGTTCCGCATTAGGTTTGACCTCTAGTAGTTGCCCCAGTCGGGCAGGTATGGCCAATGCGGTGGCTCCATCTAAGACGACGTATTCGCCGGTGAGCAGGAGTTTCCCCTTCGTGTGCGTTTTGAATGCAGTTGCTGCTGGGGTCATTCCGCAAGTTTGGGGGCTTTCCTTCTTAGCCAATCTAGGAAATCTCGAACTGCTGTGAAGGAGACAACTTTGTCCTTGAAGTAGACGATAGCATATTTCACCTCTTGCTCCGTGGCACCTAGATGATTTAATATATTGAGCAGGTGCATTTTCATATGACCTTGCTGGATACCAGTCGTTACCAAAGATCTCACCGCCGCAAAGTTCTGCGCCAGACCAGTGGCAGCAATGATCATCATGAGTTCTTGCGCATTTGGGTTGCCTAGCAGTTCTAATGAGCGATGAGCTAAGGGGTGTAGCTTTGTTAAACCACCAACGGTACCAATCGCCAAGGGGATATCCAACCAAAACTTAAAGTGCCCCTCTTTTACTTCGCATTGGCTCAGGCTGCGATACTGTCCATCTTTAGCTGCGTAGGTGTGCCCACAGGCTTCGATAGCCCGAAAATCATTGCCAGTGGCCAACACCACAGCATCGATGCCATTGAAGATACCTTTGTTGTGGGTAGTAGCTCGATAGGGGTCTATCCGAGCGATGCGGATTGCTTTACTAAACTTATCAGCAAAAGAGGCTGCGTCAAGGTCTTTACAAGCTCCTTCTAGCGCTGCTACCGGGCACTCGACCCAAGCCCGAACTAGACAATCGGGCGTATAATTGGATAGAATGGCCATAATGATTTCTACCGAACGCTCTTCCGCTTTGAAGGCGGGCGATTCAGCTATAAACTCCTGCAGACTCTTTCCAAATTGCTCTAGAATGGAGTTGATGAAATTGGCCCCCATCGAATCACAGGTTTCAAAGGCAACTTTAAGCTGGTAATAGTCCGTCTCTTCATGCGTTAAATCCAGCAATTCAATGCTAAGGATGCCACCTCCTCGGGCTTCCATATTTTTGGAAAGTGGAGCAGCATCCGCTCGGAGCTTTTTTTCAATCGCTGGAAATAAGGATTGTAAGGTGGTACTGTCGCCCGACCAAGAGAAGTGAACTTGCCCTAGCTTTTGGGTATCAATTACCTCTGCCTTGAATCCGCCGCGGTTCAACCAGAACTTCATGGCACTGGAGGCTGCTGCCACCACCGAGCTTTCCTCGATGACCATTGGAACAGCGTAGGTCTTGCCATTAATCTTCAGATTGGGGGCAATGCCAAAAGGTAAGACAAAGTTACTGATGGTATTCTCACTAAAATCGTCTAGAACTTTCTGTTGCTTTTCATCACCGTGCCAGAAACTTTTAAGTTCTCTGATGACGGCTTCCGGTTCCTTGAAAAAATGTTCAGCTACCCAACGAAGTTTAGCTCGTTTGGACAGTTTTGAGAAACCGCTGATAGTCTTCTTTTGCATTTCTTGCTTGCTTAGGTCCTGATCTTCGGATTCCACCATTGATGGCTCCTCGATTCTGGTCGAATATTCAGATTCTATGTTCATGCTTTGAGGCTTAAATAAGTTTGAGAAAGAGCTAAGCCCTTAATTTGAGTCATTACATACGTCCGTAAAGTTTCGTAGTCGCCTCGTGCATGTTTCAGAAACTGTGAAGCCTGACCATATATACTTGCTAAGGTACATTTTTCCGTAAGGTAGTATCCATCTAAGAAGTGTCGGATGCCTCCAGAGATGATTATCTGAGAACATTTGCGCTGATCCCCTAACTCTTCCACTAGCTGATTGCAAAGATTCACCATCTCTTCCGCGCTATGGCCGATATTGGCTAGCCTTCCATAGGCTTCCTGTTCCAAGGCTGTAGAGCGCGCTAATTCTAGCTTGGCGAAATTGGTCCCTCCATTAGCTGCAAAATCTATGGCGGCAAGTGGGAGTTGGAGCAGTGCCTTTAGGCTGCGATAGCCCATCCCTTGCCCTACCTCCTTGACGATGACCGGAAGGTCAAGTTCTGATAGGACCGCCTCAATGGTTTCGAGGGGTGGGCGATTCAGGTGGTCTCCTTCGGGCTGAAGCCATTCCTGGAAAGGATTTACATGAATGATGAGCCCATCCGCTTTCAATTTGTTAATCAGCATAGGGATCCGGTACAATTCCTTGTGATCTACCAATTGTTCTACCTGGGCGATACCCAGATTAGCAAATAAGGGCACCTCGTTTCCCATTATGGGGCGTACGTCAAAATCCTTTAAAGTCTCGTTGCCAAAGAGCAAAGAGCGGCAAGAACCTAGCCCCATACCAATCCCGAACTCCTGGCAGGCTCTAGCTAGATTGTGATTGATTATTTTTGCCATCTCGGTCCCTCCGGTCATACTCGATACCCATAAGGGGGCAGATAGTTGCTTACCCAAAAACTCAATTTTAGGCATGGATGCTATCTGCGGATGCGCAGCTAATAAGGGTTCATAGTAGAAGCGATCATCCAAGGCTGCTTTCTCGACCTGAGACCGAAAAGCCAATTCGATATGATCCCGCTTCCGTTCTGCCGCGGTTGGGTCATCCTCATCAGGATTCGATGGTAAAACAAGATTCTCCAATTCGTGCTCTTTGTCTGTCATTGATAAATATTCTACAAATTTACGGAAAGTTTCAGGGGTAGAACAATCCCTTCAAAAAATGGTTTATCAGCCCCTGTGATTGGACCCCCTCACGATTCATTAACTTGCATGTAGCCGTTAAAACTGTTACGAAATATTCTTCCTTTCCTAGATTATTTCTTTTTTTGTTTCGTACGGGAGCAGAGATCAACTAGATAGCCGAAGAACACAAGGAGATGATCTTAGCATTCTCCCCCTATCACTTGTTTAATAGACATATGTCTGTTCACATTAATAATCAAAACATTTCGAATGAAGCAATTAATTTTATTGGGCGGGCTAGCCATGGCGATTATGGCCTGGACCACCGTATCCACTGAAAAGTTGGCAGAAGAGGCTGGTTGGGAATCCCTTTTTGACGGAGAAACTACCAAGGGCTGGAGAAACTTCAAAGCAGAAGGCCTAGGGCCTGCTTGGAAAGTACAAGACGGCGCACTGATGCTGGACAAATCGGATAAATCCGTAAAAGGAGGAGATATTGTAACGGAGGAAGAGTACGAAAATTTTGATCTACGGCTAGAATGGAAGATATCGAATTGTGGAAATAGCGGCATCATGTTCAATGTGACAGAGGAAGGATATAAGCGCCCTTATCACACTGGACCGGAAATGCAAGTGTTGGACAATGAGTGCCATCCGGATGCTAAGATTATCACACATAGAGCAGGAGATCTCTATGACATGATCAAGTGTAAGAAAGAGACGGTGAAACCTGCCGGAGAATGGAATTCAGTGCGTATCCGGATCAAGAATGGAAAGTCAAGTTTTTGGCTAAATGGCGTAAAGGTGGTAAAATTTGAAATGTTTACCCCAGCATGGAATAACATGATTGCCGATAGTAAATTCAAGAATTGGGAAGGTTTCGGCCAATCTAGGAAAGGGAGAATATGCTTGCAAGATCATAGTGATACAGTATGGTATCGCAACATTAAAATCAAACGCTTATAAGTAGCGGATGAGTGGAGGAAAGTCAATTGAATCAAGCTTTTCGATCAGGAATGACTTTTCTCCACTGGTTTTTCCCAAACCAAACTGTACCGCCAAAGTAATCTACGTTTCACGATAGCACCTGGTAAATATTGCTCAGCTATCCTTTTGATTTCCTCAAAGGGTAGATATTCATCTCCCGAACCATGTTCATACCAAAGTTTACTTTCCAGCGGATTGCTCGTGCTTGGGCCGTTCTTCAACCGTTTTAGCAGGTGATGCAAGGGGATAGATACCAGATCATAAAAACGATCTAACCAACCCCTTTCTTCATACAAGTCGATTACCAAAAACTTCCCTCCAGGCTTGAGATCCCCTTTTACCCTTTTCAACACGCTTGGCAAGTCCATATGGTGCAAAGTGGCCACGCTAAGGATGGCATCGAAATAAGCGGGGGGATAATCTTTCTGGAGATAGTCCGTCTGCTCGAATCTGATATTTTTGATTCCCTGACTACGAGACCGAGCTATTTTAAGCATTTCGTTGGACAGATCTATACCGGTGACGGCATTGGCGTGCTCAGTCAAGGCTAAACTCAGTTGCCCTTTCCCGCAGCCTATTTCCAATACCCGCTGACAGGGCCTCGGAAGTTCCTTTAAAAGAAATGGATGGTAATGAATGTTATGATTCCAGTTTCGCTCTGGTAAAGTGGCGATCCGGTCAAATTCTGAGGCAATCCTTTCAGGTGAGGCTTTCATACAATTCCTTGGGTTACTTGAGCTAAACTTCTACTACAACTTTCCCAACCGTCTGGCCAGTTGAGAACAATCGTATGGCCTCTGGGAGGTCTTCGAAGGGAAAGGTGTGTCCTACGATGGGTTTCGGTAGGTTCATGGCTGAAACCTCCTGTAAAATCTTGTTCATGATATGTACTCTTTCGTACAACCAAATTAGATTGAAACCCAGTATTCCCTTATTGTCCGCAGGTAAGGTCTGTGGATCTATTTTGGGACGGTTGAGATACAACCAAAGCAAACGCAAGTAATTTGGACGGTTGCCAGGAGCCGCATAGCGTGCCTGTCCATAGACAATCATTCTGCCTTGTGCGGCCAATACTTCGTATCCGATTTTGAAATATTTTCCTCCAATGCACTCCATGATCAAATTGAGTTCCCGGCCATCTAAGGCCTTAACAAGATCGGCATGAAAGGTCTTTTTATTGCGAACGATTCCCTGATCATATCCCTCCTGCTCCAGGTAGGCTAATTTGCTGGCATTGCCAACCGTACCAATAGTGTAGCACCCCATGCGTTTAGCAATTCGGACCGCATGTGTCCCTACGCCACCGGCGGCACTATGAATGAGGACAGTTTGTCCCTGCTGCAGATCACCTAGGTTAATCATGGCGTAGTAAGCCGTTAGTATTTGTACCAAATAAGCAGAACCTTCAGCAAAACTCCATGCGGTGGGAAGCGGAATCACATAACGATGATCAATGTTGAGGTGGGTTGCATAGGCCCCAAATCGGGTGACCCCCATAATGCGATCTCCTTCTTTAACTGTTTTTACTGCCGAACCCACTTTAGTGATGATTCCAGCATATTCTAAGCCAGGTATGAAGGCGTCTTTGGGAGCAGCAGCATACAGTCCCCAAATCGCAAACACATCAGCAAAATTAAGCCCAATGGCCTTCACTTCCACTTGAACCTCATCCTCGGCAGGGTCTGCCAGAGTCTCCGAATGGATTTGCAGGTTTTTTATGTTACCGGCCTTGAGTTTATGGGCACGTCTAGTGGTCATAGGCGTTGATTGCATCTTTAATCAATTCAGCTTAAAAATAGGTTTTTATCTCAAAACACAGTGATATATACATACAAGATATATTCCGAACCAATTGTGTTGGCCATTTGCCGTAAACACACCCCCAGATTGCTTACTTTGTGCTCCCGCATTACGCCGAATTTTCGTCAGTTTTATTGCTGATGCCAGCTTGACAAGCCCGCGAAGGTGATGCTGACCAGAAAGTCGGTTTCAACCATTTTAGGTTATAACCAGCGGAAAATGTATACAATATAACTTCATTCTTTGAGAAAGAAATCTGCTTCACCTTGCCTTTGGAGGGTCAACTGTAGTGGCCAGTATTATCCAGAGTCAAAAAAAGGAGCCGATCAACTAAAAGACAAAACGATATGTTTAGCAAGTACTTTAGGTATAATTATCTTCTATTGGGGCTGATTTCTTGTTGTTTGGCCTGTTCTACTAAGCCCGCTCCACAGACTGAGGTAGGAGATCCGGAAAAAGAATTACCCAACATCGTGTTTATCTATGCGGATGACCTAGGGTACGGAGATGTGGGGGCTTACGGTGCTACGGAAATGAAAACACCCAATATTGACCGATTGGCCAATGGTGGGGTTCGATTTACCAATGGATATGCCTCTTCCGCTACTTGCTCCCCGAGTCGCTATGCTTTGTTGACGGGCCAGTACCCTTGGCGCAATAAACGCGCCAAGATTCTTCCCGGTACAGCCCCACTACTAATAGATACAGCCCAATTGACACTCCCCAAACTGTTGTCTGAGGAAGGATACCACACGGGGATAGTAGGTAAATGGCATTTGGGACTCGGACATGGTAATGTGAATTGGAATGAGCGTATCGGGCCTGGTCCCAATGAGGTTGGATTCGACTATTCTTATATTATGGCG
Source organism: Saprospiraceae bacterium (assembly GCA_965263225.1). Lineage (GTDB taxonomy): Bacteria > Bacteroidota > Bacteroidia > Chitinophagales > Saprospiraceae > DT-111. The sequence goes on along the minus strand of CBDHHG010000053.1, from coordinate 88,715 downwards.
GCTACGCAGGATCGAGTTCCTACGGTCTACATCGAAAATGGACACGTAGTGGGATTAGATCCGCAGGACCCTATTGCAATTGACTATAAGAAGAACTTCGAAGGAGAACCTACCGGGAAAGAAAATCCGGAAATGCTTAAATTGAAGTGGCACCACGGACACAACAATAGTATTGTTAATGGTATCCCTAGAATCGGATTTATGCAAGGGGGAGAGACCGCTAAATGGGTGGATGAAAATATGGCAGACACTTTCTTGCTCAGAGCTCGGGATTATATCAAGTCCCACCGGGGGGGACCTTTCTTTCTATATTATGCTCTTCAACAGCCTCATGTACCCCGCACTCCGCATGAGCGTTTTGTAGGAAGTTCCGGCATGGGGCCGCGCGGAGACGTTATTGTGGAAGCAGACTGGTGCATTGGAGAATTGGTAAAAACATTGGAAGAAGAAGGCCTTTTGGAAAATACGCTGATCGTACTTTCCAGTGATAATGGGCCGGTCCTGAATGATGGTTATTATGATGAGGCCGTAGAGAAGATTGGCGATCATACACCATCTGGGCCACTTAGAGGTGGCAAGTACAGCTTGTTCGAAGCGGGAACGCGAGTGCCTTTTATTACCTATTGGAAAGGCAAGATAGAGCCACATGTCTCAGATGCCGTAGTGTCGCAGGTAGACCTTTTGACCTCGATAGCGACCTTGGCAGGAAGTGCGCATAGTTCAGGTGATAGTAAAGATCTATTATCCGTATTCATGGGGAAAAGTGATGTAGGCCGAGATGAACTAATTCTAGAAGCGACTACTCGAACTGCTTTTAGAAAAGGAGACTGGGTACTCATTCCACCTTACAAAGGTCCAGCTAAAAATAAACAAGTAAATATTGAGTTGGGGAATCATTCGGAATTCCAACTGTACAATTTGAAGGAAGATCTTGGTCAGCAAAATAATCTGGCCGATAGCCAGTCCGATAAGTTACAAGAAATGATTGCCGCCTTCGAGGCTATTCGAGGGACAGACTACGGCTCCATCCAACAATTGGAGTTGAAGTAAACATAACCCGTTAGTATCCTGGGGCTTTCCAATCGGCACTGGGATACTTCCTTTTTGCTTCCTGCTTTTCTCCTCCTCTTTTTCTATGTTTGCGGTCTCAAAATGTAAATTCTATGGAAGCATTACTGGCATTTGATCGCGAGCATATTTGGCATCCTTATACTTCAATGATTGACCCCTTACCAGTATATCCGGTCAGGGCGGCTAAAGGAGTACTTCTAGAACTAGAAGATGGACGCCAACTGGTAGATGGAATGAGCTCCTGGTGGTGTGCTATACACGGTTACAATCACCCCGTTTTGAATGCGGCTGTGATCGATCAATTGAAGGACATGTCGCATGTCATGTTTGGAGGGATTACGCACCGGCCGGCCATTCAGTTGTGTCAAAGACTGGTGAAGCTTAGCCCTCCCGGATTAGACAAAGTGTTTCTGTGTGACAGCGGATCTGTTTCCGTAGAAGTAGCCATTAAGATGGCCTTTCAGTATTGGATCTCCTTAGGTAGATCTGAGAAGTCTCGCTTAATGACCATTAAAAAAGGGTATCATGGAGATACCTTTGGTGCTATGTCGGTATGCGATCCGGTAGGAGGCATGCATCATATTTTTGAACAGGTCTTACCAGAGCATATCTTTATTGAGCATCCAATTTCCAGGTTTGGAGAGGGCTTGAACTCCAAAGACGAGGAGAATCTTGAAACAGCCTTTAAAAAGCACCATCATGAGATAGCAGCCTTCATTCTGGAGCCAGTAGTACAAGGGGCTGGAGGGATGCGAATATACGATCCCGCCTTCTTGGCTAAGGTCCGAACCTTATGTAACCAATATGAAGTATTGCTGATTGCAGATGAGATTGCCACAAACTTCGGGAGAACAGGTAAACTCTTCGCCTGCGAGCATGCAAACATCTCTCCGGATATTATGTGCCTGGGGAAGGCATTGACGGGCGGGATGATGACCATGGCTGCGACCTTATGTACGAGAGAGATAGCCGAGACGATCTCTAAAGGAGAAGCAGGCGTATTTATGCATGGCCCGACCTTTATGGCTAACCCCCTGGCCGCTAGTGTTGCTGTGGCTAGCATCGATCTATTAGCGTCGATGAACTGGGAAAAGCGTGTGAAATTCATAGAAGATAGCCTAGAGGAGCGTTTACGGCCATTAGAGCAGCATGAGCAGGTCAAAGAAGTACGAGTATTAGGAGCAATCGGTGTTGTTGAATGTCAGCAGCCGGTTGCGGTGGGCAATATTCAAAAGCATTTTGTAGCAGAAGGAGTGTGGATTCGGCCCTTCAGAAATCTAATTTATGTGATGCCCCCTTTCATTTCCAGTAAGAGTGATCTCGCTAAACTTTGTCAGGCGATCGAAAGCAGCTTACCGATACCGGATCATTTTCGTGAGCATTAACCACTGATTCGAAGCTTATTTCAATTGCTGAAGCCTTTGGGGTGTAAATTGCGCCACTGATGTTTCATCTTTTGGGGGGTAGTGGCAGGAGGGAGACTATCCCAAATTGGAGCTTCGGACTGAATGTTAGCCAATCTTTCCACTAACTGCTGTTGGAGTTTTTGACCAATATCCATGTTTTCCCAAGGCAAGGCTTGGCTTTGCCCGAGGTCCTTTGACAGATCATAGAGCTCAAACGAGGATAGTTGTAGGGATTTGATATGTGCCATATCCGGAGCTGTAGTGGGGTGTGTATGCAAGGTAGAATCCCGATTGCTTCCCAGCATGACATAGTTTCCCGAGCGAAGCGCCATTTCAGGGCTGGTTCGATAAAAGAACCAGCTCAGCGTTTTTTCTCTGTTTAACGTTTGCCCTTTTAGGATCGGAACCAGGCTAGTCCCATCCAATTCTCCTGCTTGCGGATGAGGCGCTCCGACCAAGTCGCTGATGGTTGGCATGATATCGACTAGTCCTGCCGGTGTATTAATGATTTGATTCGGTTGGATATGGTTCTTCCAATGGACTATACCGGGTACTCGAATACCACCTTCGTACACAAAGCTCTTGCCACCAAGAAGCGGTGCATTGGAGCCATTGCGATAGGAGCCGTTGTCGGAGGAGAAGAGAATTAAGGTCTCTTCCATAAGCTGGGCTTCCGTTAGATAGGTCAGTAAGCGCCCAATCGCTGCATCAAGGTTTTCGATATTGGCGAGATATTCGGCCACTTTTGGTTCGTGCGCTGCATATTTAGCGGTCAATTCAGGAGGAGAAGCAACCTTCTTGTGGGGTTCGTGAAAGGCTAAATAACAAAAGAAGGGTTTGTTCGTATCCTGCCCCAGCCAGTCGATGGTTTCATTTACAACGATGTCGCAGGAGTACCCCTTTATTTCACCTACAGCTTGACCATTTCTTATAAAGTTGACCGGATTCAGGTGAGAAGGTTGGGCATTGTTGGTGGTGCCCAAGGAGTGATCAAAGCCCTGTTCATCGGGTTGTGGTTGTCCCAATGATTCGTAGGGAGGGAGGCTGCTCAGATGCCATTTCCCAAATTGGCCAGTACGATAGTTTTTCTTCTTCAAAAGTTCAGCGATAGTTACCTCCTCGGCCCGCAAATGCATGGGGTGCCCCGCAGGAATGTAATTATAGACGCCAATTCGGCTGGGGGAGCGACCGGTCAACAAACCTGCTCTTGAAGGAGAACAATTCGGCGCAGCGGCATAGAAATCGGTGAACCTAATCCCGTTCTTAGCTAGTTGATCCAGGTTTGGGGTAGAAGGCAAGCCATTGTAACAGCCCAGATCTGCGTAGCCCAAATCATCAGCGATAAGGAGGATAATGTTCGGTGAGGAGGGTAAGGCTGGATCTACGGGAGAAGAACAGCTTTGACTCAAGATGAGGAACAAGGCCTGCACTAAAGCCAAAGTACTTATGGATGTCGTTTTGCTCGGCATAGCAGGGAAATTAGCAAGATATTTGCAATAAAATGGCCATGTTGCGGGCGGAATTTTTCTAGACTTATCCTTTTCTTTGTTGATTACCGATGACAGCCCCAAAAGCTTGGGGCGCCTTCTATTCGCAACAAAATTCTCGTACAATGCTTTCTGCACCGTATAAAGTCCTCTTAGCCCTTTTGTTTGTCTTTGGCAGTTTTATGCTGCCTGCTCAAACCAAGTCTAATCATGGTAACAAGTTTGAACAGCTTGACCAGCTCCTTCCCTCCCCGAATTTATATCGGAGTGTGGATGGTGCACCCGGCCCCAAGTACTGGCAACAGAGATGTGATTATGAAATCAACTGCACCTTGGATACGGAAAACCAGCGCCTGGACGGGGAGGAATTAATTACTTACTTCAATCAGTCTCCACAGACCCTAAGATATCTTTGGTTGCAATTGGATGAGAGTGAACATGCCGCAGATTCTGATAAGCAGTTTATGGAACCGAGCCAGATCAAGGGAGAAATGAGTGAGCAAGAACTGCGCGCGCTCAATCCCGCTTCAGAGCTGGATAAGTTTGGTCATAAAATTGATGCCGTTACTGATGAAACAGGGAAACCGCTTGAGCACCACATTAATAAAACCCTCATGCGCGTCAATCTGCCGAAACCTCTGGCACCAGGAGAGACCTTCTCCTTTCGCGTAAAATGGCATTATTACCTGATCGATCGCATTAACTCTATCAGTTGGGGTAGGGGAGGATATGAGTACTTCCCCAAGGATGAGAACTATTTATTTACAATCGTACAATGGTATCCGCGTCTGTGTGTATACAGCGACTTTGAAGGCTGGCAAAACAAGCAATTTGTTGGTAGAGGGGAGTTTGCACTGACCTTTGGAAACTTCGTTGTCAAGATGACGGTGCCAGATGATTATATGGTCGGTTCCACGGGCGAATGTTTGAACCTACAGCAAATGTTGGATGACACCCAGTTGGAACGCTGGGAACAGGCGCAAGCTGCCACTGAACCAGTGGAAATCGTCACCTTGGAAGAGGCTACGGCCCTAGAGAAGCGCAAGAAGAGTACCCAAACGAAAACCTGGATCTTCAAAGCGGATAATGTACGAGACTTTGCGTGGACGGCTAGTCGAAAGTTTATTTGGGATGCGATGCCCCACTTTAATGAGGATGGAAAGAAGGTGATGTGCATGAGTTACTACCCCAAAGAAGCCTATCCCATTTATCGAAAGTACTCCACAAAGGCGGTGGCGCATACCTTGGAAGTTTATTCTCGCTATTCAATTCCCTATCCCTATCCTACTGCCATATCGGTAGAAGCCAGGAATGGTATGGAATATCCCATGATTTGCTTCAACCCTGGGCGAGCGGAGGAAGATGGTACTTATACCAAGCGGGCGCGGAACGCTGCGATTACGGTTATTATTCATGAGGTCGGTCACAACTACTTCCCCATGATCATCAATAGTGATGAGCGGCAATGGGCTTGGTTTGATGAAGGTCTAAATACCTTCGTGCAATTTTTGGCAGAACAGGAGTTTGACAATAACTACGATTCGGGAGAAGGGCCAGCGCACATGATTACAGATTACATGAGCTTACCGAAGGATCAACTGGAGCCTATTATGACTAATAGTGAGAATATCGTCGACTACTTTTCCAATGCCTATCGGAAACCCGCTACGGCTCTGAATGTCCTCCGAGAGACTATCATGGGAAGAGAGGCCTTTGATCACGCTTTCAAGGAATACTGTCGCCGTTGGGCTTTTAAGCACCCAACACCGGCTGATTTCTTCCGGACGATGGAAGATGCCAGTGGATTTGACCTGGATTGGTTTTGGAGAGGTTGGTTTTATGGCATTGACCCTGTCGATATAGCCCTGGATCAAGTCAAATGGTACAAAGTGGATTTAGAGAATGACCCGGAAAAGCGAGAGGAAGTGGCACAAATCAAGAAAGAAAAACCTTTTGAGCATATTTCCAAAATTCGGAATCGAGAAGAGGGCGTCAATTTTGCTGTAGATGAGGATACCGAATTGGTAGACTTCTACACCACCTACCGTCCATGGGAAACAGAAGACAGCGTGCAGACGATCAAAACTCAATTGTACGAGGAGACTTTTAGCAAAAAAGAAAAGAAGAAAAGATTTGGAGATAAAAACTATTATGAATTGCAATTCACCAATAAAGGAGGATTGGTCATGCCGGTTATCTTGGAATGGACCTTCGATGATGGTACCACAGAGATAGAACGGATTCCCGTAGAAATTTGGCGAAAAAATGAGAATCAATTTACCAAAGTCTTCGTGAAGGAAAAAGAGGTCACAAGTATTCGCCTCGACCCGTTCAAAGAGACTGCTGATATTGATGAGAGCAATAACAACTGGCCCGTTAGGGAGTTGCCAAGCCGATTCCAGGTGTTCAAACAACACAAGGTCGATGCTGGTTTGAATCCCATGCAAAAGGCTAAAAAGAAAGGGATCAAGCCTTAAGGTGTTTTTTGCCTCAAGGCGTATCTCAAATCAACCCGGATTTGGAAAACTTTGTGTATTTTCTCAGCATGAGAGGCGGTCGAATAGCCGGCTGCTCACATTGCACCAACACTTATTAGAAAAGAACTAGTATATGAAACAACTAATCGCTGTTTGGAGTCTACTTTTATTCAGCAGTACCATTATCTGGGCACAGAAAGCTACCCCGGACATTGCTACGAAGACCAAAGGAATGAAAGCCTATGAGGGTTTCTTTACCTACTATTGGGATGAGGCACAAGGGAAGATCTGGCTTGAAATAAAGGATTTTGATAAAGAATTCCTCTACGTTAACGCTTTATCTGCTGGCGTTGGATCGAATGATATCGGTTTGGATCGCAATCAATTAGGGGGCACCCGAGTAGTTGCCTTTAAGCGAGTGGGGCCAAAGGTCTTGATGATACAACCCAATTATGATTATCGTGCTGTAAGTGACAATGCTGATGAGCGCCAATCCGTGGCGGATGCTTTTGCCCGCTCTGTTATCTGGGGAGGGAAAGTGGAGGCTGTGGAAGGGGAGCGCGTCCTGGTAGATGTATCGTCTCTTCTGATGGCTGATGCACACAATATAGTAGATCGGCTTAAATCCAGTGGTGAAGGCAGCTTCAAGATCGATGCTAAACGCTCAGCAATCCATTTAGATCGAACCAAAAACTTTCCCAAAAACTCTGAATTTGAGGCCATTGTCACCTACGCTGGTAATCCGCAAGGCCGAAACTTACGGTCCGTAACCCCCAACGGGAAATCGGTCAGTGTCCGTCTACATCATTCTTTTGTAGAATTACCGGATAACGATTATCAACCTAGAGCCTTTCATCCAGGAAGTGGCTATGGCGCTTTAAGTTATGCGGACTATGCCACCCCTATTAGTCAGTCGCTAGTCAAGCGATTTATTAGGAGGCACCGTTTGGAAAAGAAAGACCCAACCGCGGTAATAAGTGAAGCAGTAGAGCCTATCGTCTACTATTTAGACCGAGGTGCCCCGGAGCCAATTCGTTCAGCCCTGATCGAAGGGGCTAGCTGGTGGAATCAAGCATTTGAGGCAGCGGGCTACAAGGATGCTTTTCAGGTGAAATTGCTACCAGCGGACGCGGATCCCCTAGATGTTCGTTACAATGTGATCAACTGGGTACACCGTTCAACGCGTGGCTGGTCTTATGGTAGTTCCGTAACGGATCCTCGGACTGGCGAAATTATCAAAGGACATGTCCTCCTGGGATCACTTCGCGTGCGACAAGACTTCCTAATCGCACAGGGACTCGTCGCAGCCTACGAAAATGGAGAGACACCAGACCCACGTTTGGAGAAAATGGCTTTAGCGCGCTTACGACAACTTTCTGCACATGAAGTAGGACATACGCTAGGTATCATGCACAATTTTGCGGCTAGTGTAAATGATCGAGCTTCTGTAATGGATTATCCTCATCCCTATATCTTTATGAATCGCGGAGGAAAGATGGACTTCAACCAGAGCTATGATGTAGGGATTGGCGATTGGGATAAGCGCGTGATCATTTATGGGTACCAAGATTATCCCGATGGAGTGAATGAAAAGGAGGAACTGGCTAAGGTGATACAAGGAAACATCAATCAGGGCTTCCATTACATTACCGATCGCGATGCCAGGCCCCCCTCGGGAGCCAATCCCTTGGGACACCTATGGGATAATGGTGTTTCTGCCGTTGAAGAACTCCAGCGACTGAGTGCTGTTCGGGCGCAAGGGCTGGCGAATTTCAATGAAAAAAATATACCCGTTGGTGCACCCATGGGAACCTTGGAAAACGTGCTGGTTCCCTTGTATCTGATGCATAGATATCAAGTCGAAGCTGTTTCTAAGGTGATCGGTGGCATCAATTACACCTATGCGAGCAGAGGTGATGGGCAGGTGGTGAATGAACCGATTAGCCCTAAAGTTCAAAAAGAGGCCCTATCTACCTTATTGATTACCTTAGAGCCTGATTTTTTACAGGTTCCTGAACATATTATCAAACTGATTCCGCCTCAACCTCCAGGGTATTCTAGGGGCCGAGAACTTTTCAAGACTCATACGGGTTTAAGCTTTGATCCGTTAGGGGCCGCGGAGAGTTCGGCGGATTATACGCTTCGATTTTTACTCAACCCAGCCCGCCTCGCCCGTTTAGTAGAACAACGAACTTATAGTGCTGATCAGCTATCTGTTTTTGAAGTAATGGATCGCGTTCGCAGCTTATCTGCGGAGGGGGAAGGTGCACCGCAAATTCATAATGAACTCAAACGTATTGTACGTAAGTTATTTTTACATCACCTATTACAATTGGCTGGTGATAAAGGAGTAATGTCGCAAGTGAACGCTGCCGCTTGGCTACAGCTGGATTACTTGAAGAAAGAAGCAGAAAGTGTATTGTCATCGGCCGCAGCGGCTGATTCCAAAGCACATCAATTGTATATTTTGCAGCAGATAGATGTATTTGAAGAGGATCCCAGTGCATACAAGGTGCCAAGGGCCCCAAGCCTTCCCGATGGCTCCCCCATCGGCTGTGGGGATTTTCATTAATTCAATATCATAATCGATGGAAAAGCGCCTCAGTCATGTTTGACCATCACCCTTTGGGTAGAAATCGACCCTTTTTTGCTGATACTTCGTTGCCTTTCTTGGCCGTATCTTTCAGATATGGCCAAGAAAAGCGCCTAGTCTAAGCAAAAAAATGACACTTGTCTTCTACAAAAGCGATCACCAAACATGAACTGTCTACTGGTAGTGAGGTTCTTTTGATCTATAATAGAATTACTTCACTTGTAGCACTTATGTAGATAGAACTATTACACATAGCAGGTAAAACAAATGTTAAAAGTCGGTTATATAACAGGACGCTGTTGAATCCTATCTGGATTTATTGTAATTTTGAGTTCCCCTTCAAATAACACATTGCTACAGGAGCTTTCAATTTTCTTGCAAAATCTATTTCACAAAAGGCCTACTAAAGCTTAATTATTCCACTAAGGAAAGTGCTCGCTCGGTATCAAGTTAATCCAGGCCAGTAAAATTCTTATATCGGTATGGGATAGTACCCGTCCCTTGCTGGGCATTTATCTTTAACTAATAGGATGTCATGATTCTATTAGGATAATTATTATTAGTCTTATTGCTGAATGTATGGTGAAAATAGAAAATTATAAAAAGCTCATCCTTGTACTTTTGGCTATTTCTGCTGTTGGTCAGTTGGCCGCAAGCCAGGATGCAAGTCTGTTTACAGGAGGCTGGGGAAGTCAATGGGATTGGCAGCTTCTGGCATTAGCAGGGCTTGGGTTGCTGATTTGGAATCATTTAAGAGGAGTACGAAGAAAGATGGAGACCCTACAGCTAGAGGCTAAGGTGGCGCTAAGAACGAGTCAGATACAAAGGGATAAAAGAATAATAGAACAACAGGCAGAAGCCCTGAAGGCTCTGGATGCGAAGAAGTCTGCCTTCTTTGCCAATATCTCTCATGAGTTGCGTACGCCCTTGACTTTGATGCTAGGTCCCATTCACGACGTGCTAGACCGTGCCGATCTTTCGGAGTCAGATGAGCGTTCCATTCGCTTGGCTTACGGGCATGTCAACAAAATGCTTACTATGGTCAACGAGATTTTAGATTTATCTAAATTGGATGCTGACCAATTGAAACTAGAGGAGGAATATGTGGAAATGCACGCCTTCGCCGAACGTTTACTAGATCCATTTATATCATTGGCGGAATACAGGAAAATAGAATTGCAGCTGACCAATGATTGGGAGCCCGGGCACTACTATAAACTAGATGTGCAGAAGCTGGAGAAGGTACTAAGCAATCTACTCTCCAATGCCTTAAAGTTTACGGCTACAGGGGGATGCGTACAGGCGAGGTTTCAGCAACTGGCGAATACTTTATTCATTGAAATCCAGGACAATGGGATAGGAATTGCAGAGGCTGACCTTCCCTATGTCTTTGATCGCTATTATCAATCTGATCGAGTAGATCCATATCACATTGGGGGGACGGGCATTGGGTTGGCTTTGGTGCGGGAACTATCTGTACTTTTGGGCGGAGAGATCAAGGTGCTAAGTAAGGAAGGGGAAGGAACTAGGTTTAAACTTCGGATACCTTATCAGGAAAAGCGCTTGGGTGCACCTACACCGAGCCGAGCACGTATCGAAGAGAAGGCAGATCAATCCTCAGATTTTGAGCAGAGTCCTAAAGAAAATATACCAGCTGCCGGTGGGAGTACGATCCTGGTAGTAGAAGATCATGCCCAGATGAGACAATACATTTGTGACGTGATCGGAAAGCAACACGAATGGATAGCAGTTCGTAATGGAGAGGAAGCGCTCTTACAACTAGAAGGCGGTACGAATGTAGACCTGATCATTTCGGATATTATGATGGCTGAACTGGATGGCTTTGCCCTGCTTGAACAGCTAAAGGAGCATCCTAAGTGGAAGGGTATCCCGATCATCATGTTAACCGCTAGAGCTAGCCAGGCAGATCGGCTGAGAGCCTTGGATTTGGGAGCCACAGATTATCTGCTAAAACCCTTTTTACCCGTAGAACTCTATGCACGTGTCAATAATATACTAAGCCACCAGCGATTAACTCGCCCAGGCGCTGGCATCGGTGGCAAAGCTCCTGCTCCTCTGGCGCAAGCTCGATTGAGAAAGATTGACCGGGATTGGTTGAGGCAGCTAGAAGACACCATTAAGGATCAAATGGGAGCCTTTGATTTCACCATTGATCGTCTTGGGTTTCACATGGCTATTAGCCGACGGCAACTAAGCCGGAAGGTGAAATCTTTAACGGGAAAGACCGTGCATCAGTATATACAGGAGATCAAGCTAAATGAAGCGAAGCGATTGTTGGAAAACCAATCTAAATCCACGGTTAAGGCAATTGCTTACGAATTAGGGATGAAAGATGTGAAGCATTTTTCAAGACTATATCTGCAAAGATTTGGCAAGCGTCCTTCGGACTTTTTTTGAAAAAAGAAAGTAGGGATTGAAACATCTGCAACGGATTCTAGTATTAATTGGTGTATCAAATACAAAGGATTGCGAAAGCTGCAAAACCTATTTGATCCAAAAACGAAATAGTAGAGGTACATAAAATTAGGAGAAAAACGAACTTGGCCGAAATTTCACCCCTTGTTGGCCAAAATTTCTCCTGGAAATCAATTTTATTTGTACCGATTTATAGAATATATTTTATTTTTCTATGAAACACTAAAGAGCCTTTTTATAAGGGGGACATTATGATATCGCTCCGGGATAATAACTTTATCTCGGAGTTTTTTTTTACCAACCTTTCACCGTTTTTTCTGTTGGAATACCAAGGCTAAGGTTTTAGCTGTTATACAATCTAACTTCTTCCCGAGTGTCATAGTAAGTACATTGAAGAAAGAATCATCAATAGTAATTCCAAAGGCGGAGGCCTGGTTTGAGCAAAATGCTTGGCGGCCTTTCCCCTTCCAAAGACAATGCTGGGAAACCTATTTGGAGGGCTTTCACGGTATGCTCAATGCACCTACGGGGAGTGGCAAAACCTATGCACTCCTTATCCCTATTCTGCTACAATTCATCGAAGAAAACGCTGAGGATTTTTCTGGTAAATCGGAGAATGGTTTACAGGCCATCTGGATTACACCGATCCGGGCTTTGGCCAAGGAGATACAGTCGGCCACACAACGTGCCATTGACGGCCTAGGCCTTTCTTGGGAGGTGGCGATTCGCTCCGGAGATACCTCCAGCAGTGAACGGGCGAAACAAAAGCGAAAGCCTCCTGAGATACTCGTAACCACGCCTGAAAGTTTACACTTGTTATTGGCATCCAAAGGGTACGACAAGTACTTTAAGCGACTCAAGAGTGTCATCATTGATGAATGGCATGAACTGATGGGATCAAAGCGAGGGGTACAGGTGGAACTGGCATTGTCACGTCTGAAAGTAATCTGTCCAGGATTGAGGGTTTGGGGTATTTCAGCAACCATTGGCAACTTAGAAGAAGCCCTCCATGCTCTATTGGGCAATAGCTACGAAGCAGGCAAGTATAAGTTGATTCAGTCTTCGATCCAAAAGAAAATTGAAGTCTGTTCTATACTTCCCGATGAGGTAGAACAGTTGCCTTGGGCAGGCCATTTAGGAATCAAGTTATTGGCTAAGATTGTCCCGATTGTACAGAGTAGCCGCAGCACGCTAATTTTTACCAATACTCGTGCCCAATGTGAGATTTGGTATCAGCAATTGCTGGAAGCAGCTCCTGATTTGGCTGGGATTATGGCTATGCATCATGGTTCAATTGCCAGAGACTTGCGAGATTGGGTGGAAAATGCCTTGCATGAAGAAGTGCTCAAAGCTGTAGTCTGCACATCAAGTTTGGATCTGGGGGTCGATTTCAGGCCTGTCGAGACCATTATTCAAATTGGTAGCCCCAAAGGAGTGTCTCGGTTTATCCAGCGGGCGGGCCGTAGCGGGCACCAACCTGGAGCGCTGAGCCGAATTTACTTTGTCCCGACCCATGCCTTAGAATTATTGGAAGCTGCCGCTTTACGGCAAGCTATTGAGGAGCAACAACTAGAAAGTAGGACCCCTTTCATTCGTTCATTCGATGTGCTAGTACAGTATCTCATCACTCTAGCGGTGTCCGATGGCTTCTACGAGAAGGAAATCTATAATGAGGTTAAGGGGACCTTTTGTTTTAACAGCATTAGTCGACCGGAATGGAAATGGCTGTTGGCTTTCATTACAGATGGAGGTAGTAGCTTAAGTGCCTATGATGAATACAAGAAGGTGGAAAAAGTAGGAGACTTTTATAAAGTGAATAGTCGGAGGATCGCTACCCGTCATCGCTTGCAAATGGGGACTATCGTGAGCGAATCGAATCTAACCGTAAAGTACGTGAGTGGAGGAAGGATAGGTACGGTTGAGGAGTGGTTTATTGCACAGCTTAAGCCGGGAGATACGTTCTGGTTTGCGGGACGTAGCTTGGAACTGGTTCGGCTAAAGGGCATGATGGTACAGGTGCGTAAAAGCAAGCGAAAAACCGGGAAAATTCCTTCTTGGCAAGGAGGAAGAATGCCGCTGTCTTCTAACTTGACTCATTATTTACGACTTAAAATGCGGGCGCTTCGGAATGGGATAGGGGAGGAAGTTGAACTCAAGATACTAGAGCCGGTTGCGGATTTGCAACGAAGTCGGTCACATATCCCAGGAGATGACGAATTCCTAATCGAGTACTTTAAAAGCAGAGAGGGGTATCATCTGGTTTTTTATCCTTTTGAGGGCCGCTTTGTGCACGAGGGATTAGGTTCTTTATTTGCCTACCGGATAAGTCAACTCACTCCCATTAGCTTTTCCATAGCTATGAATGATTATGGTTTTGAGTTGCTTTCAGATGTAGAAATCCCAATCGAAGAGGCCTTAGAGCAGGATTTGTTCAGTACCCAGCATCTGTACCGTGACATTCAGGCCAGTATCAATGAAGCTGAATTGGCAAAGCGGCGTTTCAGAGATATTGCTAGCATTGCTGGCTTGATCTTCAAAGGTTTCCCTGGTAAGGAGAAGAAGGATCGGCATTTGCAATCTTCTTCTCAGTTATTCTTTGAGGTTTTTACCGACTACGAACCCGATAATCTATTACTTCAGCAAGCGCATGAGGAAGTCATGATATTTCAATTGGAGGAAATCCGGATGAGAGAAGCCTTACGACGTATTCAACAACAAAAGGTCGTACTAAGTCGCCCTTCAAAAGCCACCCCTTTCTCTTTCCCCATCATTGTGGATCGTTTGCGTGGTCGTTTGACCTCAGAGAAATTGGAGGATCGCATTAAGAAGATGAAGCTACAGTTGGTAAAATAGGAGTTGTAAGATCGACTAAAAAAGAGGAAATTTGGACTCCTTCATACCTAATTTATGCATCGAATTGAGCTTTGCCAACAAACCTTTTACTTACACCCTTTCCACGCCATCTATTGGGAAGAGCAGCAAATGCTCTTGTTGGCAGATCTTCATTTGGGCAAAGCAGCACATTTTCGGAAAGGAGGCTTCCCTGTACCTGCTACTGCTGGAGATGATAACTGGGATCGCCTACAGGCGCTACTCTTTGACATTAAGCCCACCCGGGTGCTGTTTTTGGGCGACCTTTTTCACAGTGAATACAATCCCGTTTGGGAAGAATTGGGGGATCTCATTCAGCAATTTAAAGAAGTATCCTTTGAGTTGATTCCCGGGAATCACGACATTTTAGAAGATCCCTACTACCAATCAGCGGGCCTTCATCTACATACTCTTACCTTAGAAATTCCTCCTTTTTACTTTACGCACCACCCGCAAGACCAGATCCCTGAAGATGTCTATAACTTGTGTGGGCATATCCATCCGAGCGTCAAATTGCGCGGTCTAGCTCGGCAAAGTCTGCGATTACCCTGTTTCTATTTTGGGGAACAACAAGGGATTCTACCTGCCTTTGGCGCCTTTACGGGAATGGCTAATATTGATGTGCGGGCAGGAGATCGGGTGTTCGTAATCGCTTCCAATGAGGTGGTTGAGGTGAGCTAATGAGCGTACTCCAATTGGCCTGCAACACCCGGATACGGTCCTTCTAGATTTTGGATATCAGGCATACGATCGATGATGATCGGTTCTCTTTAGACTCCCATCTCTATAGCGTGAGCTTCCAGTCTCTGCTAGCTACCGTCGATAGCGGATTATCCTGTGAATCTAGTCATCCACCCATATTATTCGACTTTCGAAAATCATTTAGTTCTATTTCTTTGGCAAAAGCCCTAACTTGAATTTGTCAAATGCTTACTCCAGGAGTTCAATATTGATGGTCTAAGGTTTTGGGATATGTATGAGATGATAGAATATGCTTTTTACGGGGCCCTCATTTTTCAGATGAGCTTTATGTTCATCTTATATCTACAGCACCGTAAGGAGTATTATATCATGTATACCCTATACGTTCTTGGTGTGTTCTTGGTAATGGAGCCCAAGATCGTCGGTATTATCCACGCCTACATCTTTTTAGTGGAATGGTCCACAGTATTGGTGTACTTCCTTTTTCTGGATTCTTTTCTGGAAATATCCAGTCAATCAGAGCGATTCAAGCGGTTTATTGGCTATCTGGGGCCATCCGTAATGGGATTAATGGCTATTCAGTTGATCATGACTTTCATCAAGGAGTACTTCGGACCAATGGATACCTTGGATACCGTGGTACATAAGGTGGATGAATTCTTTTTTTATCTGACTTTCATTGCGGGCGCTTATACTTTGTACGAAACCTTTAAACTGAAGAATACTTTGTCTCGGTATATCCTGATAGGTACAGGCATTCTATTGTTAAGCTTGATTTTAAATCGGGTCTTCTATGATTATTTCAATGTCTTACCCATCATATTTGGGACATTCTTTGAGTTACTACTTTTTGTGGCTGCAATTGGTTATAAGACGAATTTGCTAGAATCAGAAAAACGAAAGACCCAAGAGCAATTGATGCAGACGACTTTGATGGCGCTCAAAGATCAAATGAGTCCACACTTTATTGCCAATTGTTTGAATTCAATCAAGTTATTAATCCAGCAGCAGAAAGAAAAAGAGGCCATCGAGTATCTAACGGAGTTTTCTAAATTGCATCGATTGGTCGTTGAGCACTTTCAAGAAGTCAAGGTGTCATTGAAGAAGGAATTGCGAATTTGTAGATCTTATTTGGAAATGGAACGCTTGCGGTTTAAGCAGACATTCAGTTATGAATTCGATATTCAGGTAGATGATAATTTACTCACTTTTATCGAAGTGCCTCCTTTGCTGTTTCAGCCGATTGTGGAAAATGCGATTTGGCACGGTTTGATCAAGAAGGAAGGACCAAAGCAGTTGTGGATCAAGATTGTGGATCAAGGGGGCTTACTGCAATGCTCCATTGAAGACAATGGCATTGGTCGTTCTCAATCCGCCAATGGAACTGCCAAGGAAGGGGTAGAGAGGAATAGAAAATCTACAGGGATTGCAAATACACGAGAGAAAATCAAGGTATTCAATGAGTTGTTTCACAATAAACTGGAGATGCAATTTGTAGATAAGCAGGATGAACAGGGTAAGGCCGCTGGCCTGCAAGTTCTGTTTACCATTCAATACGACTAAGTTTAATCTAATTCCATACCGCTAACGATTTAGAAAAGACCAACTTTATGTTGAAAGCGATATTAATTGATGACGAACAAGATGCACTCGATACTTTGGAAATGGACCTCAAGCGTTATTGTGCAGAGGAGGTCAAGGTGATCAGCAAGTGCAAATCCCCAATTGATGGCATGATTGCGATTCGTCGATTAAAACCCAATCTGGTTTTTCTGGATATTCAAATGCCGGAACTGTCTGGCTTTGAAATGCTAGAAATATTAAAGGAGATTGATTTCAATTTGGTCTTTATAACGGCTCATGATGATTATGCGGTGAAGGCCTTCAAGGTAAGTGCCGTCGACTATCTGCTAAAGCCAGTGGATAAGAACGAATTGGTAGCTGCCATTGAAAAGGTAAAATCAAAAGAGCAGTTAGCACCACAACGCGAGTTTGAGGTGCTGCTAGAAAATGTGAAGCAAATCAAGACGATAGCCATCAAGAATCAGAAAGAATACCGTTTTTTTGGCGTCGATGAAATCATGTACTGCAAGGCAGATGGCAACTTCAGCTACATCTACCTCAAGGATGATAAGCGGAAGGAACATACCTCCTATTCTCTAGGTAAAATGGAGGAGTTGTTGCCTGGGCAGCTATTTTTCCGGATTCATGCCTCCTATATCATCAATCGCAATTTCATTAAAAAATACACAACTAGAGACGGTGGATACCTGATTATGAAGGATGGTACCAAGCTTTCGGTGGCTAAAAGCCGAAAAGTTGAATTTGATAACTGGCTTGGTTTTAAGGATAGTTAGCGTGTTTTTATGGATAGATGTATGGAAAAGGATGATTAGCGATCTCCTAATACCCCTCCTATTGAACTATACGATAATTCCAGGTAACTACGGTTAATATTGGACCTCTCATCCAAGAGCCATATGGTTTTTTCCGGCTTTTAAATATATTGATAGAATATAACCTAATTGTAGTATCTACGGTTTTGGAAAGATGTACCAAGTCTCTTTCGGTCATAGGTACTAACTCCAAAAAACTAATGCTAGGTTTCGACCTACAGCGAAAGTTTAACCCTAAACATGACCTAAGCTTTCGACTTAAAAACCCAGAAGGTATAATAGGTGCAAGCACTTGCAAGCCTGCTCTAGATTACCAAGAACATCTTTTAAACATGCTGATGTCAACGCCTTGTTTTTGCTAGTCACTTGATGTCACGCATGGATTGCTACTACCCATTAAGTTTAGACCTTAGTCTAACTGATGCTCGGATGTTGCATATGCCTGTTTGCCATTAAATACCTAAAACCTACTTACTCAGCACACTTGTACAGGCATTTGCAATTCCGTTCTCTTCACAATCAAGCCAACTAAAGCCCTCCTTGCTCCTCATCTTCTTCAAAACGGACCGTCAGCAATCGATTATCCAGTTCCATAGGTGGTTTATTGAACAATAAATAGGCAAATACCATTCCTTTTCCTTCCTTGTACATGGCCAACATTTGACAAGTGAGGCGAGGACTAAAGGTTTTCTTGGGGGTGAAGAAAAATACCTTGGCCCAGTCCGCATTGAGCAAATCAAGGCTAACAGAATCAGGGAGAGACAAAGCTGAAACCTGGGTGTCTTCCTCATTGGAGGCTATGTTGGCGATCATCTGCATGCATCGGACATGAGGTATGCGGGTCATGGGATTGTCCTCCTTTTCAGGTTCAAGATGATAGCGAATTTCAAGTTTCTCTCTGCGGGATCGAATAGCCAGCTCATAATTTTGGTGCGGATTGGGGAAGGTCCGAATGTCCTTGTAGCCAGCATCTAAGGGGGCCATGAAGTCAACGGCCATATCAGTAGCAAGCAAGGTGAAATCTTCGGTAAGATCAACGCGCTGACCTATCAGGTTACTGGCTAATGCGAGTGGTAAGAGTGAGAACAGCCATTGTTTTAGAGGGCTAAGTTGTCGGATGTTAAGCATATGATTTTTAGCTAAATATACCGAAGACTATCCATATTGTGCTAAAATCTGATGCAAGTCTTCCAGGGTGTTGGCCGACTTCAGGTCTTTATCTTTTCTCCAGCGTAATATCCTGGGAAAACGCAAGGCTACGCCACTCTTATGTCTGCTTGAGGCTTGAATGCCCTCAAAAGCGATTTCAAATACGTGGAAGGGGGTAACGGAGCGGACTGGACCAAAGCGGTCGATCGTATTTTTTCGAACCCAAGCTGTTATTTCCCCAAACTCCTTGTCGGTTAATCCGGAATAAGCTTTGGTGAAAGGAACAAGTTGCTCTCCTTTCCAGACGGCAAAGGTGAAGTCCGTGAATAGGTTGGCCCGTCGGCCATGCCCTCTTTGGGCATAGATCATGACGGCATCAATGGTCAACGGATCCACTTTCCATTTCCACCAATCTCCCCGTTTCCTCCCAGATAGATAGGGGGAATCCAGGCGCTTTAACATGATGCCTTCACTGTGTTTTGCTCTGGCAGTACTTCGCTCCGCTCGCAATTCCTCCCAGTGCTTAAAGGTGACTACAGGAGAAAGTTGTATAAGCCCCTGAGTAGGGTGTTCCTGAACTAAGCCTTCCAGTAAGCGCCGCCGCTCCTGCATAGAACGGCTGCGGATATCTTGTCCTTGCCACTCCAGCAGATCATAAGCCATCAATATAACGGGTGCCGCTTCCAATACCTTTCTGGTCACATTCTTACGACCGAGACGAGTCTGCAATTGTTGAAACGATAAAGGATGTCCATCCTTAAAAGGAAGAATCTCTCCATCCAGGACCGTACCACTGGGCAGGAGCTGGGCTAAGGGACCATATTCGGGAAACTGATGGGTCACCAGTTCTTCCCCGCGCGACCAAAGAAAAATTTCTTGTTCCCGTACAATCAACTGCCCACGAATCCCATCCCATTTGTGTTCTGCTTGCCATGCCTCTGGATCCCCCAATTCTTCGGCTTCATCATCCAGTTGGTAGGCCAAGTAGAAGGGATAGGGTTTGGAGATATCATCCAGGCTGTTTTCACTCAGAATTAATTCTTCAAAGGAAATGTTGTCCGGTGTCCACTTGCCCATTAAGCGGTGGGCGAGACTACTTTCCTCCTGTCCAGTGAACTGAGACAATGCGCGAACCATCAATTTTTGTGAAACCCCAATCCGTAGGCCTCCGGTAATAATCTTGTTAAAGACGAAGCGTTCGGTTGGGCTTAATTGATCCCAGGCATTGAGGATGCGTTCTTGCTTCTCCGCTTCTTCCAAAGCACCTAAGGATTTCACGAAATCGATCCAGTAGGTTAGGGAATGTTCACTCTGATTCCGAGCGGGGGGCAGTACTAAGGCGATGGTTTCGGCTAGATCACCCACGACATGATAGGATTCTTCAAATAGCCATTGCGGGAGCTGGGCGTAGTTGGCGGCCCATTGCCTTAGAAGGCTGGTGGTAACGGTGCGTTTAGGGCGGCGGTGTGATAGAAGCGCCATCGTCCACATGCGGTCTTTGTCATCGACCTTCGCAAAATAAGTGGCCAGCGCCCTCACCTTGGTGTTGGTTTTAGTTGTTTGGTCGAGTTGCTTAAAAAGAGCGGCGAAATGCTTCATGATTCCTCTTTTTTATCCACTTGATCTTTGTCCTCAGTCGAGGTTTCTTCGTTCATCTCTGCCAATTCGCCCGTATATTCGGTTTTGACTTCGTGTGCCTCATAGCCCTGTTCAATGAGCCACCTTCGAAAGATATCTGTATATCCATGAGTTACATAAATTCTCTCCGCCCCGGTGGCCAGAATGGTTTGATTGAGGCCATCCCAATCGGCGTGGTCCGAAAGTACAAATCCACGGTCTACGGCGCGGCGACGTCGGGCGCCACGAAGGTTCATCCAACCCGAAGCTACCCCTAAAGAGGCGGATTTGAACTTCTTAATCCAAGATGAACCGATGGCGCTAGGAGGAGCAATGACGATACCGCCCTGATGAATTTTGGGATTGAATGCGGAGGCCACGGGTACAGTAGCTGGTAGATCAATCCCTTGTTGGCGAATGATCTCATTGGTGTTTTCTATAGCGCCATGCGTTAGGATAGGACCGATCGAGGGATCTAAATGGCGCAGAATTCGTTGGGCCTTTCCCAAGGCATAGGCTGTCAGAATAGTGTATTTCCCATTGGCCTTATTCTCTGCCCACCATTGGTTGATGTCTCTAAAGATCTCTTCCTGAGGCTGCCACTTGTATACCGGTAGACCAAAGGTTGATTCGGTAATAAAACTATGACAGGGTACGGGCTCGAAAGCTTCAGCTAAGCCATCATCTTCCAGTTTATAATCCCCAGAAACAACCCAAATCTCTCCCTTATATTCTACCCGTATTTGCGCTGAACCAAGAATATGTCCCGCAGGCAAAAACTGGAAGGATACGCCGTTGATCAATTTCTCTTGACCGAAAGCGATAGTCGTGATATTTACCTTTCCCAGGCGATAGCGGATGACAGGCATAGCACTTTCTGTACACAAGTAATACCGATGACCCCAACGGGCATGATCGGAATGACCGTGTGTAATCAGGGCCTTCTTTACTGGACGCCAGGGGTCGATATAAACATCGGCCTGTGCACAGTAAATTCCATTTTCAGTGAAGCTTAATAAACTCATTAGATTTGCCTTGCGAGAATATCAAGAGAACAGCCTGGCGGAACTTTTGTTGTCAGACTCTGCGATCATCTAGCAATCACTACTAAGCCTACAATTACCAGGTTGAGATGATGCCTATGGTTTTTTCTTGATGGTGAAGTAGAAGGTTGTACCTTTATCAGGTTCGGATTCTACCCAGATCTCGCCGCCATGTTGTACCACAATCTTCTTGCAGAGGGCTAACCCGATACCGGTGCCATGAAAATCCTTGCGACTGTGAAGTTTCTTAAAGAGAAGGAAGATCTTTTCAAAAAACTCTTCTTCAATGCCAATCCCATTATCTTTTACACTGAATTGCCATAAATGCCCAGCATCCTTGGCTGAGACTTCGACCACCGGAGCCTGATCCAATTTGGAAAACTTAATCGCGTTGGCCAACAGGTTCTGGAAGAGCTGTTTCATCCGGGTCAAGTTCCCTTGTATGCGAATGGGAATATTCTTCAATCGGACACTAGCTCCTTTTTGTTGAATCACATTGTTTAGGTCCTGAATCGTTTCCTCCAATATCTGTTTCGGACTAATGGCTTCGAAGACTAATTCTTCGGTATTGACACGAGAATAGGTCAACAAATCCTCGATCAATTGATTCATGTTATGAGCAGAATCAATAATGAATTTGAGATAAGCGGAAGCGGCTTGATCCATCCCGTCTCCATAGCGCTTCTTCAACAATTGAGCAAAAGTACGCATGGTCCGGATCGGCTCACGAAGGTCATGTGAAGCGATGTAGGCAAAGTTCTCCAGTTGCATGTTCGAGTCGATGTATTTTTGCAACTGGCGGTTCTTGATATCTAGCTCACGATATTTTTCTTGTAAGGCTTCTTGAAACTTTTTTCGTTCCGAAATATCCCGAATCACGGTGATTACCTGATTATCATCAATGGCACTGAGCCGAGCTTCAAAATAAATCAACTTGCCATCAGCTGGGAGGGCGTATTCAAATCGTTGCACTTCTTTGGTGGCCAGTGCCTTTTGAAGATTGTAATTCATGCCCTTTGCCAGGTAGGCTGGCATCATATCGTTAATGCTCTTGTGTAAAAAGTCTTCTGGTTTAGCGTAGATGCCCGGCACTTTGGAGGTGGATGGGTAGATGGCAGTGTAAACTCCATCTTTATTGATCCTAAACTTGAGATCGGGAAGGGCTTTCAGTACGGCTTTCTGCAAGGCTTCACTTTCTTTAAGTGCCTCCATTACCGCTCGTTTAGTGGTTATGTCCTGCTGGGACCCCCAGATGCCTAACAGATGTCCATCGCGAATCACACCCACGGCCTGGTTGGTAAAAATCCTGGTATTTCCATTGATATCGGCTTCGATCGTCTCGACATTCTCCACTCGATATCCTTGTCTGATAAAAGCCCTAAAGGAATTCTTGTTTTCTTCTAAGTGAGGTCCGGCGTGGATGTCGGCGATCCGGAGTCCAAGTAGTTTTTTAGGGTTGTCATAGCCATACATTTTTGCCATAGCTATGTTACATTCCTCAATTTGACCGCCCTCATAATATAGTTCCAATTGCGCTTCAATAGGTAGATCAATCGAAATAGGTGTACTGCATCCCATATAATATATACCGTCAGTACTATACTTGATGAAATTGCGATAGCGTCTTTGGCTTTCTAGTATCTTTTCTTCGTTGACTTTGTTCTCGTTTATGTTTTGCAGGAAGGATATGTATTGGTGAAGATCGCCGTTTTTATGCCTTTTGAACACTTTGGCTCGTTCCTTGACCCAATGTAAATTTCCCTCCGTGTCCCTCAATCGATATTCCGCCTCTACTATATCATCATCTGCGGCTTCTCGCATTTTTTTGGCGAAGTCCGTAAGGGCGATATGGATATCGCTTGGGTGTATAATGCGACGAAAGAGGTCCAAGGGGCTATCTGTTTGGGAGAAATCATGTCCCAAGAAATGGCCCGTTAAGTTGGAATAGACTACACCTTGTAAATCTAGGTCAATTAGAGCGATGATATCAGGCGTGGTTCCCGAGATCATCTCCAGCAGTCGTTTTTCCTGTTGGATTCGATGCTCTATTTCTTTGAGGTAAGTAATATCGGTAGCCACGCCTATCAATTCTTTCACTTCACCGGTCTCATCATCTGCAAAAGGGATCTTGACCGTTTGATAATAGCGCGTTTCTCCACTTGTGCTGGTGACCGTTTCTGTTGGGATAAACTTAATCTTCTGGCTCCGGATTACTTCTAGGTCATCCTGATGAAATCTTTCAACCTCATCTTGGTTTTCATTAAAGTCAATATCACTTTTGCCTAACAAGTCCTCTGGTGTAGTGCCGTAGACTTTCGCCACACTTTGGTTTGCCATCACGTAACGTCCTTGGCGATCTTTGGCAAATACCATAGACGGAATATGGTCAATCACCTTGCGGAGATAGTCTCTTTGACTCTTCAACTCACTTTCGACCATCTTTCGCGCCAATAAATTACCCATGGCAAGCAAGAGGGGTTTAACCATGTTGGTGTAATGTGGAACCCAGGATGCTTGTTGGTGACTGGAAGTAATCGTCAGGATTCCCCAGGTGGAAGAATCTACCCGAATAGGCAGATGAATGAAGTGGTTAAGGCCAACGTCTTCAAATAAGCTTTGGTGTGATCCCTGGTATTGGTGCAATTGTCCAACAATAATCTCTCCCTTTACATAGGATCTTACCCAATTTCTCTTGGGAGGGGCATCAATGGTAAGATGTGTTCCAATGGGAGAAGGGCTGACTTTCCAGTAGCCGTCTAACTGGCTGAGTGCCAATTGTATGAAAAAATCGATTTTGTCTGCCTCCTGCTCGGTCTTAATCAGGAACAAATATTCCCCGCCTAAATGTTGGGCAATAATTCTACAGGCTTTTTCCATGCCCTGCTTGAAATCCTTGCCTTCTAGTAAGCTGACTAAGGCTTCATTGAGTTCGTCAACATTATGAATTTGCTTTTCTTTCAACATTTTAGCGGGGTCCTTAATGAACGACATCGAATTAAAGATCAAATATTAGTACTCCTAAATATACGAAAAACGGGTGCTTTTTCTTTTTTGGACAATACGGTAATGAAGCGCGGACAAGTCCTGCATAGTATACGGGAGTATATCAGAAGTGTTCGATCTTTTACATAAAAAACCGGTGTAAGCCGTCAATGCCGTTGGACATTGCGCTTACACCGGAATAAAAGGGACTGAATTATGGTGCTAAATTAGTGCCGACTGATATTGAACTTACTACTCCACTGCTGCTCTCCCTGCGTTACTTGAATAAAGTAAGTTCCTTGACTTAAATGATTGATGGAAAGGGATTCACGATGCCCTCGCTCAGTGGCTGTCACTGATCTTTCTTCGACTACTTGGCCCGTTGCATCAAAGATTCTAATCAATGAAGTGCTGCCATCCGTGATCGGGAAGTTCACATGTACTACTTCTTGGGCTGGGTTCGGGTACAGAGAAAGTGCCTCTACTGGCAATGCACTGGTAGTCGTACCTTGCTCTTCCAAGCCTGAGTAACATTCATTATTGTCTCTTTCAAACAGGACTACATTACGGAAGAATGAATTACTATTGCTAAATCCGCTGTCATGATCGGCCATGAAAACCAAGTATTTGTACAATCCTCGGTAGTAATCACCTAGTGGAATGCGATAGGTTTTCCAAGTGGATGCGCCATCATAATCATTGAAATTTTGGATACCCCATCTTTGCGTACCGTAGAGCTGGAAGGTCTTACTAAAGGAGATGGTATTATTATCATCTAAACCAATACCATGTATCTCTCCTTCAATGCTTGAACCAAACTCAAATTGTAGTACTGTACCTGCCGTAACATTGTAATTGATATTAATGGCCTTCCAAGCGTTGTTCTCAATTTTAAGCGTCGTTCCATTGTTCATGACTTCAGCATCTCCTACGTCTTGGAAGGATCCGTAAGATTCGACCACATAGTCATTGAAGTTGATACCTAAACAACCGTCATTGTTATCATCTTGCGGCTCACCAACACAGAAATCGGCCAGATCTTCGGATTCAAAGGTGCCACCATCTGCGTACACATTGCCCGCTTCGTCGATTACATAATACCCTCCTTGTCCATAAGCACAGCAAATACCATCTCCATCCGAATCCATAATCTTGAAAGTGTAGCAGGCTTCTGCTAAACAGAAGGAATCTCGCATTACTTCTCCCGCCATTTTCTTCGGATAAGGTCCACCACTAGCTACCGCATCGCCATTTGCATCGAGCACTTCCCAAGTAGTTTCCATACCAAAGTTGTCCAAAGTGAGATCGAGATACATTTTCGTTTCTGTACAGTTTTGGTTGCCACCGTTGTCTCCACCGCCGTTGTCTCCACCGCCGTTATCTCCACCGCCGTTGTCTCCACCACCATTGTCTCCACCGCCGTTGTCTCCACCGCCGTTGTCTCCACCGCCGTTGTCTCCACCGCCGTTATCTCCACCGCCGTTGTCTCCACCGCCGTTGTCTCCACCGCCGTTGTCTCCACCGCCGTTGTCTCCACCGCCGTTGTCTCCACCGCCGTTGTCTCCACCGCCGTTGTCTCCACCGCCGTTGTCTCCATCACAAGCTGAGGTACATCTTGCATTGGCGATAATGTTTCGGATCACGTTTCCCGGTTGTGGACCAAAACCTTTACTAAAGTTGATCCCGGTACTGCTAATGTGGCAGTATGACATTACGGTTCCACCATTTGAAGGAATCCCTGGGTTGCCACAACTGCCTTCCGTAAATCCTGCACAACCGTCAATAGCCGTATTATTGCCATTCCATTTACAAGCGTGGGTGTGGTGAGAGCCAAGTAAGTGGCCTAATTCATGAGCTACAACCATCACCGAAAAGGAGTAGTTAGGAAGGCTTCGATAAGTTTTATTGATACTGGAAAAACTCAAGCGTGCAGCTGTGTAAGGGTGGCACAGACCGTTAAGAACTGCGATACCCCCGCTAGCCTGGTAGGATAGCAGTTGACCAAGGTCTCCATTGAAACTTCTTCTTATATTTTGGAATTGTGAAAGCATAGCTGAACTGCTACTACCTGAATAGGGGCTGGTACTGGTCCAAATGAAAATCTCGGAAATCGTAATGTTGACATTTTCATTAGCGTACAAGGTCGCAACCTCATTAAAAAGACCAGTGACATAGTTCGTCACCTGAGAACTACTTCCCTTATCTCGATAGATGTCATTATCTACTTCGAAATAGATTTGGATGCAATCCCCTACATCTCGGCCACCACCGGCCATATCCATGAGCTGTTCGCGGGTATATCCTGGGCCGTCATCAGGAGTACCACATTCAAAGGCATTATTCTGATGTACCTCTTGGTCATTATATAGGATATACTGATCAGTAGGTGCTTGTTCATCATCTGTGAGTTTCCCCAGGACGATGTTGCCTTGATGTGGGAGGCTAAAAAGGCCCATAACTTCATTTTCAAATACACTGATGGCCACAACAGATTTGTCGATTCCCTTTACTACACCTCTGTAGTGTACGCCCATTTCGGAAAGAACGGGGCGATTACCATCGCTTTCGATTACCCGGAACCCCTCTGCTAGGATGTCGACTTTTACCAATTCAACCTCCATTTGCTGTCTATTCAGTGAGGGGATTTGCATTTTGAATGATTCGGGTGACTCCGCTAGGAGGGCTTGTAGTTCTTCCTCTTGTAATTGTAAGTGGTCATAGGTGCTTATCCCGGCTTGTGTGATTTCTGTTCGATTCCTTCCTTCAGGATTCAAGGTAAAGAGCGTCTTAGATTGAAATTCAAGGCCACTCGTTTTACCCATTTCGACCAAACCTGCCGGACTAATAGTAGAAAATTGTGTTTGTGCTTGGGCAATACTTAAGACTGCCACTGCCCAGAGCAGGGTTATTAAGATTCTCATGATGTTGAAATCGGTTTTCGGTTTACAAATTAAATTAGGTGATGCGTGTTTGTTCTTTAGATATGGCTTTGCCTGTCCGCCAATTGACAATTGGGGGAATCAAGAGCTACCATAGCCCTATATCTTCTGGTCTTCAGCATCTTGTCGAAGACCTGAGTGTTCTATAAAATTGTAGATTATTTTCAGTTAACATATAGCCCCTTAGGCCATCCTCTTGGGAAGACAATGGGTTACAATACAGAATTTGCCTGGCTTGCAGCAAAGAAACTGTACTGTTAACTGCTACGACTTGTTAACTGGGTAGATATGTCATGGATTGATAAAAAGTTCTTTGGGAAGAAGAATTGAACTACCGGGGAATGTGAAAGAAATGAACAAATAGAAAGGGAAACCTTTTTTCTTCGCTCATAGGGATTTTGTTTCTGTATCGAATTCCCAAACTAAACGACGAAAAAAATGAGAAAAGTGTCTACAGATCGAAAAAAAGTGAATTTTTTAGGGAACGCACAGCTTGGCTGAGGAAGTGGTAGTAGGAACAAAAAAAATTCCATGCTTCACCAGGGGTGAGCATGGAACAAGAAGCGTACGTAAAACTATTTTGGTTAGATTACAGTCACGGCCCTTGGTTCAGAAAAGTCATAGAAGGACACTATGTGCTTTGTAAACTCAGCTTAATGAATAAATTTAGCATTACACATCTAACACCGCCATACGCCAAACGGTGTAAAGTTTATGAATTGATCCCTAGCCCACCAAGGTTTGGCCTAGGTCAATTGAGTACAGGGTTTTACATGTTTACTTTGAACGAACTGTAGGAATGCGGGTGAAAAGGTAGCTTTTCTGTTACTGAGATTTTAGGATAAGAGTTTGTCGTAGGTCTTGTGTGTCTGAAAAATGAGGTTAGAATTATTGATTAGACAAGAATGACCAAGGCAAATTTATTAATTTTGCGAAAATTGCAAAAGAAAGATTTGTTTTTTTTTAAATCTTAAAATCTGCCATTATTCTTTGGTGATATTGATGAAAGCTGTAAATAAGATTTTGTATTGACAAATTGGATAAATAAATAGACATGATTAAGTATTACCTATCCCTGTTCTTTTGCGTTTTCCTGGTAGCTTGTGAATCAGCAGATCCGCAAATTGAAGAAAAGACGGATATCACGGAAAATCCCGCTCAGACCATTATTGATCAATGCATTGCAAAACATGGAGGAGAGGCCTATTCGCAAATGAAATTATCTTTCTCCTTTAGAGATCGTACTTATAAAGGAAGCCGAAGAGATGGCCGTTTTAGCTACGAAAGGCTGCTCGTCCAAGAAGATGGGACGACATTGCTGGATATGCTAGACAATGACCGCCTCATACGGAAACAGAATGGAACGCAAATAGAATTGAGTAGCAAGGACAGCAGCGCCTATGCCAATTCCGTAAATTCCGTTTTTTACTTTGCCTTACTGCCTTACTTTCTAAACGATCCTGCGGCCATCAAGACATATCTGGGTACCAGCAGTATTAAGCAGCAGCCCTACCATAAAATCCAAATTACTTTCCGGCAAGAAGGAGGTGGAAAAGATTTCGAAGATCAATTTGTTTACTGGATTCATCGTGATAATTACACGATGGATTATTTAGCCTATAACTACCTTACCGATGGCGGGGGGGCACGCTTTCGAGAGGCCTATAATATTCGTACCATAGAAGGCATCCGCTTTGCGGATTATATCAACTATAAGCCAGAACCAGATACCAGGGAGGTGGCTAAATTTGATGCTTTGTTTGAGCAGGGCTTGATGAAGGAACTTTCTCGAATCGATACGGAGAATATCGAGGTTGAGCTTCTTCCCTAGCGAGATTCCATAAATAAGTCGATGAATCTGAATCTTACGGATGCTTTACTACTGCTAGGTCTTGTGCAGGGAGGGGTAGTAATCCATGCTACCTTGCGGCGTAAGACAGCGAATACCCTGACTGGTTTTACCTCCGCTTTTGGAATTGAAAGGGAAAAAAAATGGGGGGTAGTCTATTTTACCAATGCCAACCAGGTTTCAGCCTTTGGTTTTGAGTTGTTTACCTTTCTGCACGAATAGATGAAGTAAGATAAATGATCAATATGATAATTAGGCAAGCTACCAAAACAAGACAAAGATAGGTGGCTGTGAGTATTGGAAAACTCAACATGGATTCGGTTCAATTGCGTTGTAGGTTTTTCGCGGTGGACCCAGAAACAGGACTTCCTGGTGAAGACCTTTTGCCAGATAACCTAATTCAAACCTGCGGTAAGAAACGAGCTGTTCTTACATTTGTGTTAGAGGAGGCCTTTTGGCTGAATCAGGATTTCTACGTTGGCTTTGAATGGGTCATGACCAAGCAACAATATGCCCAGTTGCAAGCAGCAAAAGAACGTTATCCGGTAGATTTTCTACGGGATATTTATGCGCTTTATCCAGAACTCAAGCCCTACATCAATGAGAATAAGCGTGTGCACTTTCGCGATAGTACGAATAAGGTGCTGAAGGAAAAGGTATTAACACGAGAACAGACCACTCTATTGCGGGCTAGAGATGCAGCTGCTCCGCAGCTTCAGTTCAAAATATTAATGAAAGGTCAAAACACCTACTGCGGGCTTCCCCTCACCCAAAACTGGGAGAGAATTCCGCATGAAGCCCTCATCTCCCTCGTGGTACAACAGGAACCCTAATACCTCTTTAAACTGCTAGCGGGCTTTACTTCTTTCTTTTTGAAAACCCTACCTTTGCAGGGTGAAAAAAATACTGATCATACGCTTTAGCTCCATAGGAGACATTGTACTCACTACTCCGGTGATTCGCTGTCTCAAGCAGCAATTGGGAGCCGAAATACATTTCCTGACCAAGAAACGTTTCCGGCAGGTCGTGGCACCTAATCCCTACATCGATCAAGTGCATGCCATCGAAAGCAAGGTAAGTGAGGTGATGCCTCAGTTGAAAGGGGTGGGTTTTGATTATATTATTGATTTACATCGGAATGTAAGATCCTTACAGGTCAAACTCGCGCTCCGGACTCAAAGCCGCTCTTTCAATAAACTTAATTGGGAGAAGTGGCTTATGGTGCGGTTTAAAATTAACCGGCTACCCAACACCCACATTGTAGATCGCTATCTAGAAACAGTACTATCGCTTGGAATTAAAAATGATGGTCAAGGACTAGATTACTTTATCCCTGAAACTGATGAGGTAGATGTTACAACCCTACTACCTGTAAATGCCGGATCCTATGTAGCATTCGTCATCGGAGCTGCCCATGCCACGAAGCGACTTCCCGAAAGTAAGATCATCGGCATGTGTAAGAAGATCTCGCAGCCGGTCATTCTCCTGGGAGGGCCAGGGGAGAAGGAGATGGGAGAAAGTATCGCCGAAGCTGCTGGCGAACATGTGATCAATACCTGTGGGAGCCTACGCTTGCATCAATCGGCCTCGGTCGTCCGCCAGGCGGAAAAGGTGATCAGTCATGATACGGGATTAATGCACGTAGCAGCTGCTTTCCAAAAGGAAATCATTTCGATTTGGGGGAATACCATTCCTGAGTTCGGGATGTATCCCTATTATGGCACCCAACCTGACCGCAATACCACTCAACAAGTCAGCAAGCTTTCCTGTCGGCCCTGTTCTAAGATTGGGTATCAGCAATGTCCTAAGGGGCATTTTAAATGTATGATGGAACAAGAAGAGGAAGTGTTGAAAATACAGTTGAATTAAAACTAGATGCTACGGGAGCTGACATATTATCTTAAATTTGACTAAAAAAATAGCATGGAAAAGTCAAATAACGATTCACCGAAGGAAAAAGACACGGCTGAAGAGCATTCTCCTGAAAGTAATTCTTCAGAAAAAGATAAATCTGAAAAAGAGAAGCAAGGGGTTTTAGAGGGAATAGAAGATAAAGTGAAGGACTTTATTAAAGATGCCGATAAAGAAATTTCAGAGAAGATTGATGAAGGTGTAAAACGAACTAAGAGTTTCTTTAGACGATTGTTAATAGGTTTGCTTGTCCTTGCAGTTTTAGCCGGGGTAGGTTATATGCTGTATGCTAACTATACCTATAGTGAAGGAACTAGGGCTGGTAATCTAATTAAGATCTCCAGGAAAGGTATGGTATTTAAAACCTACGAAGGTCAATTAAAGCTAGGAGGCATCGATTTAAGTAATCCCAATGAAGGCCTAAGTGATACCTGGAGTTTTTCTGTAGCAGATGAAACCCTTGTAAAGCAATTAGAGAAATTACAGGGTCAGAGGGTTGTTTTGCGTTATAAAGAAATCAATCAATCTATGCCTTGGCAAGGAGATACCAATTACTTTATTCTATCGATTGAGCCACAGGAATAGCAAGGTCGTGCTATCCCGCTAATTCTGGATTTGCTTCTTTGCCCGAGAGCCACCGGAGCTTCCTCCGTCGCACAATGGATCCGAGCTGGGCAAACTTTATCCGTGGTTAGCGGGGGATACTGCCTAAGCTCAAATCGTGCTGGGGTTGGAGAAGATGATTTCAAATGGGACGGCACAGGCTGGATTGCCCAACCGATGGATGGAGCATTATTGGGAACGACTTCAAATGAAAACCCCTTCCTGGCACTTGAGCTTGATTTGGCAAAAGCAAAATTGGCTAAGAAAGAATATCCTCTTTATGTCAGTGATTAAGATCGCTGCTAATAGGATGATCTCTTTCTATCCACCAGTATATCTTCTTTTACAACCCACAAGTGCCTAACCGACCTGACCACGACTTTTCAAACCTGATCTTAAAATTGTATTTTTAAGCATTCACATTATGGATCAGATCAATCGATATGGAATCTAAGAAATACGAAGAAGCAAAAAAAAGAGTCCAAAAGAAAAAGGAATTCAGGGAACACCTCAAATCCTTTATTGTCACTAATGCCATCATGCTCGGCATCGGATGGATGTACGGCTTCTTTAATGCCTGGCAAACTGTGATCTTCTTTTGGGGGATTGGTTTGGTTTTTCATTATGTAGAAGTCTACGGTATTCCCGGCATGGGGAGTGACGAGGAATGGGAGAAAGAAGAAATGGAAAAGGAGTTAAAGAATTTGGGTGGGACAGAGGCTGATATAGAGCTGATGCGGGAAGAACATGCTGCCGACGAATCCCTGGATTTAGACTTACGACGCCCGGTGGAAAGAAAAAATTATGACGAGGGGGATCTGGTGTAAAACTCCATAAACTAATCTCACCTTTCGCCAAGCACTTAGCAGGATTCTCGCCCTTTTCCCGTCAATAGGCTTGATCTTTAATTCATGGAGGCTCGATCTCCCGACTTACATTCTCAAATTAAAGACAAGCTATTATGAAAGCAAATCTCCTTGGCGCCTTCTTTGGTTTAGGGCTGTTAGCCTTGATTCTCTTGGGTATGCAGAGTGATTACCAAAAACCATCTGGGATTGAAACCCACTTGGATTTGGCCTACTATACCGGACCAGAAGCAGACGCAGACAAGCACAAACTAGATCTCTATTTACCAGAAAATAAGTTGGAAGCTCCTATCCTATTGTGGATACACGGTGGAGCTTGGGTGACAGGCGGAAGAAAGCAAGAGGCTGGACTAGCAAAGCATCTAGTCGCAAAAGGTATCGGTGTGGCCGTTATGAGTTATCGTTTAAGCGATGGTAGGTGGATGAATCCCAATTTTACAGGATCGGCAAAACACCCTGATCACATCAATGATTGCGTCCGAGCCTTAGCCTGGCTCAAAAAACAAGCTAAGGTCTATGGCTACGATACCCAAAAGCTATTTGTCGGGGGGTATTCTGCTGGAGGACATTTATCGGCCCTGATGTGTATGGACGAGCAGTATTTGAAGGCAGAAGGCCTGAGTTTTGCGGATATTAAGGGAGCGGTGCCGATGGCGGGTGCATATGATATGTTAGCCTATTACAATAGCCATGTAGAAGGGAATGGTAAAGAAATGGCTGATAGCCACGTCTTAGGCGTATTCGGTGAGCTGGAAGACGTGAAACAAGCCAGTCCAACAGCGTATATTGATGACTCCATCATACCGATGTTGGTCGTATCGGAAACCGATACTTACGGTTATACTAAGGTCTTGGAAGATAGGGTAGGGGATAAGCCACACATTGAATTCTACCATGTTCAAGATAAAAATCATTCCGCCTTATACCTGGATATGGCTAGGAATGCAGACAGCGAACATACCCAGAAGGTAGCAGATTATATTTTGAGGGTGAGTAAGGAGGAAATAGCCAAATAAGTAGTGTGACACTACTTAAGAACGAAAGGACAATTCTCTTCTCATATACTATACCAATGGCAGGATTAGTAGGGAGAGTACTTCTCTCCCTTTCTTAGTAACATATACCATACAGTGTTGTATGGTATGTATTAATCCCCTATCTTTGTAGTATGGCAAGGTTATCTAAAGAAGATTGGTTAGAGGAAGGATTTAAAATACTCCGTGAATTTGCACAGGACAAGCTGCGCATTCTGTATCTCTGTCAACGCCTTAAGGTGACCAGAGGCTCTTTCTATCACCACTTCAGTAGTATCGAAAACTACGTGGCCAGTTTGATGCAACGCTGGGAAAAGGAGAATACCAGGAGATACATTGAGGCAGCCAATAAAAAGGGTGAAGCACAAGATAAAATGGACGTGCTGAATGATCTCATTTTACAGCAGGATCATGCGATTGAGGCGGCCATCCGCTCTTGGGGCTTTTATCAACCTCTGGTAAAGGAATATCTGGATAGAGTAGACCAGGTGCGTATCAGCTATCTCGAAGAAATCTTTAGAGGTAAAGGCTATCAGCAAAAGGAAGCCAGCATCATGGCCGAATTAGAGTATGCGCTCCTGATCGGTGTACAGCATCGCTACCCCGGAAAGTTTGGTAAAAGAGTCCGCGCTCTATATCTGAAGTATGCCCAGATGGTCGAGGACGATCTCAAGTAGATTATTATTTTTTGTTTAATTACATACAATACTGTATGGTATGCTAAATTAAGAGATTATGAAAAATATACCAATCGAAAAAGAATGGAAACGCATCCGTGAACACTTCCGCCGGAGCCGGCAAGCTAACTCCCATTTCGTCATCAGTTTGGTGGACAATGAAGGGTATCCTCGCAGCATGCCCATTGGGTCTGTGATGCTCAATCGAGAGCCAGGTGGCTATTTTTTCGAAAAATTCACCAGCACCTTTTCGCGCTATGGCAGACCTGGACAGAAGATCTGCATGCTAGCAGTAAATACGGGTCGCTGGTTTTGGATAAAATCTATTTTTAAAGGCCGTTTTGAGCGCCCACCTGCCATTCGCCTCTATGGGCGCTTGGGGGAATTGAGGGAAGGCACACCGGAGGAACGAGAACGCTTTCAGCGCATGGTAAGGCCTGTACGTGGTACTAAAGGGCATCGGCTCATGTGGGAGGACATGAGTCGGGTTCGTGAGCTGATCTTTGATCGAGCGGAAGGAGCTAATTTGGGCAAGATGACCGAAGCGCTTTGGAAGGAATTTGGATCAAAGGCTACCGAGAGAGTACTCCTGTAGACCTGCTAACAAATCACCTTTCACCCCACTGCTAAAACAAGGTTTTACCTAGAATTCCACTAGGGTATGCCCTTTGAGGCCTAATTGACTGCATCGATTAGGCCTCATCTTTTTTTACAGTAGACCCTAAAATGGGCCATCTTCCATTCAATCACGATATTCTGGCAAGATTCGAAAGCGGGAACCGTGATAAGGAAAATTGTAATTAAAAGTTAGCGTTTGCAGTATCTGTCTTTTTAATTTTGGACTCCTTACATTTACTATTCGAAATTTCTTTTCGATGTAGACAATTTCATCCAGAAAATTACCCTTTGGATACCAAGGAGCTAGGGATCGCGATTGCGCAGCAACTATCCTGCGTAAGCTTTCCAAAACTTATTTACGCAAGTTCAAAATTACCATGCAGATGAAAACCTTCACCAACCAGGATGTAGAAAACTATTATGACCATACGGAACCCCATTATCGCATGTGGTGGAAACTAGATGCCAGCATGGGGCTCCATTATGGAGTCTGGGATAAAGAAATCAAAAATCTGAAGGACGCGGTAATTAACACCAATCGAGAGTTGATGTTGCTTGGAGAGATCCCGAGGGGGGCCACCGTATTGGATGCGGGTTGTGGGGTAGGAGGG
Organism: Saprospiraceae bacterium; assembly: GCA_965263225.1. Taxonomy (GTDB): domain Bacteria; phylum Bacteroidota; class Bacteroidia; order Chitinophagales; family Saprospiraceae; genus DT-111. Next base: position 53,377 of record CBDHHG010000053.1, on the reverse strand, counting down.
AGCAGTATTTTTTTGGCAAAAGAAAGAAGCTGTCGAGTAAAGGGAATCACCTTAAGTGCTCGGCAGGTAGCCACTGCTACCCAATACGCGCAACGTCATGAAGTGCAGGATCTCGTCCAGTTTGCCCAGAAGGACTACACTGATACTGAATACACCTCTGCTTCCTTTGATTATGCTTGGGCTATCGAAAGTATGCAGACGGCCCAGGACAAAAGCTTATTTTTTAAAGAAATGGCGAGAGTACTACGACCCGGTGGGCGACTGCTGATTGCCGATTGCTTCAAATCCCATAACTACAATATTAATCAAGAACCCGACATGCAAACCATGCTCAATGGTTGGGCGATCTCTGATATCCTCACCTTACAGGAATTAGAGGAAGTGGCCGGGGCATTTGATCTCCGACTTAGCGGAAGAAGGAATGTTACAAAGGAGGTGAAACCCTCCGTGAATCGTATCTATTGGGCCGCGTTAGCCGGAATGATCGGAACGAAGGCCTACAATTTGATCTATAACGCTACCTACTTCTCTAAAATCCATTATAAAACAGGATTAGCCCAATATAAAACTTACCACAAGGCATTATGGGATTACGAATTGCTGAGTTTGCAAAAGATGTGATTTTGTAATCAAAAAAGTGATTCCTGTATTTATTCCTTATTTTTATAATCAAATAGTTGATTTAATTGTAATTTATTCGTAAATTAGTGTCATTGTTGGTCCTAATAAGCATATCATGATTAAATTGACTATTAAAGACGAGACTGCTACGGGTGGTCTACTGCAAGAATGGGAACTGCCTGTAGAAAATGAATGGGTCAGTGTCCGTGATCTCATTGCACAACGCGTCAAAGCAGAAGTAGAGAATTACAATCACAGAAAGGAATCCTCCCGCCAATTTCTCGTACAACCGACAGCGAAGGAACAAGCACTTAACTTGTTTTCAAGAAAGAAGAGAAATCCGTGGATCGATACAGAAAAGCAAATCTATCTTGCCTGGGCAGCCTTTACACAAAACGGCTTCTTTGTTTTGGTCAATAACTTCCAGGTCGAATCCTTAGACAAGGAAATTCTAGTTAACGATGAAACAGTTGTCAGCTTTATTAAGCTCACCCCTCTGGTTGGAGGATAATCTCCACCGTACGCCTCCTAACTCATCCCAAACCACTCAAAATTCAACATCCATGGCAATTACTGACTTACTCAGTCGCTGGCTTCAAGTTGGTGAACAAAAGGAAACGACACCCGATCATCCTTTTTACGATGAATTTATTCATCCCCTGGTGCGTACTATGAAGAAAGAGTCTTTCTCCTACTATTATCGCCCTTTCAAGTGGTCAGGAGATTCAACTTATGAACAGCTAAAGAAAACGGACCCTGCAACCAAGAAGACTTTTGTTTTTTGGTTGATCAATGATATCCGTCAATTGAATAAGAAACGACGGAAAAGTAAAAATTTAGGTAGTAATCATCCCGTGTCTCTTCAGCAGGCAGTGGAAGAAGAACTCCTAAAGCTATTGTTAAAGTCTAGTTTACCCTTCAGTCTAAATGAAATTGTGGAATTGTTTACTCAATTCAAAAAGAAAGAGAATTACTATGGGGTTAGTCTTGGTGATTGGCCTATGGGATGGGCGACAAAGCAGCTGGAAAGAGCCACCAAGCGAGAAGCTATGACAACGGAACACATTGCGTTTTTTACGTCTTTTCTTTCCTTGCCCGCCTTACTAAATCCGCGCTCTTCTTACTATTACGGCTCTGACCTTAAGAAGGTAAAAACCAATCTAGAGAAAATACTGCACGAAGCTGCGGGATACGAGGCTACGATTCCTCCTGTTTACTTGTCGGAAGAGGATGAATTTGGAAAGTTTATCAATCAAAGGATTGCTGATTTACCACTAGAGAAGAAAAATGCCTTTTATCGTTTACTAGATCTGGTACGTGATGTGAATGGCGGGAAGCCCGGGCGCAAATTTGAAAAACAAACTCAGGCCATTATTGACGACATCGGGAAGCGAGCTTACCGCAAATGGCTAAATGAAAGCCTACAATTTCTAGTGGAACTTAAAGAAGCCAGCCAAGAGCATTCCTATACCCACGGCATTCGAATTTTCACCTACACAACGACAACCTATTTGCACGAAAGCAACAATACTGTGGCGAAGGGACTAGTCTGGACCTGGCTTCCCGTTCAGGATAAGGCGGGCTTAGAACTTATTGGACAACTAGCTGTGCGAGCCTTCAAAAAGATTCCACAGGTAGGCGCAGCTGCTACGGCTGTCGGTAATGCTTGTTTTTTTGTTTTGGCTAATGCCAAAGGATTGGAGGGATTAGCCCTCTTGTCCAGACTGCGCGTTAAGATCAAGCAAAATAGCGCCAAGAAACTGATCGATAAATACCTGGACCAACAATCTGAAGCTAGAGGAACGACTCGACAAGAGTTGGAGGAAATGGCCATTTCAGATTATGGCTTAGTGGATGGAGAACAAGTTTTTGATTTTGAAGACTATCAACTGAGGTTATTGATCACAGGGGTAGGTAAAACTCAATTATCCTGGATTAAACCAGATGGGAAGTTGCAGAAAAGCGTCCCCGCATTTGTGAAGCAGCAGGCGAGATGGAAGAAAAAGCTTCAGCAGGTAAAGGCCACCAATAAGAGTATTCAACAGGCCATCAGCTTGGAACGGGACAAACTCGATCGTAGTTACCTGGAGAACCGAAGCTGGACCTTTGCCCGATTTCAGGAGCTATTTATTGAGCACGGGCTTCTATCCTATTTGGGTAAACGATTGATATGGACTTTTGCATGGGCAGATCAATCTATCAATGCTATCTGGCGGGAGGGCCAATGGTGGGACGCAACTGGACAGCAAGTGGAAGGGGTAGAAGATAGTACAGCAGTTCGCCTTTGGCATCCCGTCTTTAGTCCAACTCAGGAGATACAACAATGGAGAGATCTTATGCAGACGAGGCAAATTACGCAGCCGATGAAGCAAGCGTTCCGTGAAATATACCTGTTGACCGATGCGGAGGTGAATACAGGTACTTACAGTAATCGAATGGCAGGCCACTTAATTAAGCAGCACCAATTCAATGCTTTGGCCAGTACTAGAGATTGGCGTTACACCTTAGTCGGGGCTTGGGATCATGGTACGGACTGTGTGGCCCGCAAGAAACTGCCAAAGTATGAAATGACGGCAGAATTTTGGTGTATCGAATTGACGGATAGTAATGATTATACTGATTCGGGTATCTGGACCTATGTGGGTACGGATCAAGTACGATTTGTGACCGAATATAATGAAGTGGTTCCGCTCGAAGCAGTTCCCTCCTTGGTACTTACGGAAGTAATGCGGGATGTGGACCTCTTTGTGGGGGTAGGTAGTGTGGGCAATGATCCTGCCTGGCAAGACAATGGAGGATTGCCACAGTATCGCAATTATTGGCAAGAATATTCCTTCGGCGATTTGCGGGAAACGGCTAAAGTGCGCAAACAGACCCTGGAACGGATATTGCCAATGCTAAAAATACGGGATGTCGCCAGTATTAAAGGAAAATTTTTAGTGGTAAAAGGCAAGATTAGAACCTACAAAATCCATATTGGTAGTACTAATATTCTCATGGAACCCAACGATCAATACCTTTGTATCGTCGCAGCTCGGGGAAAGGCCAGTCAAGCGGAAAAAGTCTTCTTGCCATTCGAGGGTGATCGAGGATTCAGTATCCTGTTAAGTAAAGCCTTCCTACTGGCAGAGGATGACAAAATAACAGATCCAACCATTACCTCACAATTGAGAATTAGGATACTTTAGATCCTGCTGCTTAGAAACTCGATCACACTTTGATGACCGTCCTTTTCAGCGAATTGGAGGGCGGTCTCCCCAGAATCCATTTTGGCCTGGACATTTGCCCCCGCTTCCACAAGGGCCTTAACGATGGCAAGGTTACCCCGATGTGCGGCGGAATGCAGTGGAGTGACGCCCTGCGTTTGGGGGAGGTTTACATCGGCCCCCTGCTCAATTAGCCATTTCACCAACTCCACATGATTGGCCGCAACAGCAGCATGTATTGGGGCCACTTGGGAGGGGTTGGTGGCAGCTTGATTCACCACTGCCCCCTGCTCTGTTAGCCATTTGGCTACTTCAAATTGGGCAAAGTAAGCCGCAAGGCAAAGCGGACTGAAACCATCTGGGGCAGCTTGATTCAATAGACCCGCTTGCTGAGTAATCGTTTCTTTGACATTTTCTAATTGCCCATAGGCTATACTTTCATAGAAGCCCATCTTTGACGCCAACTGTTGGGCTCTAGGCATCACAGCTGCCAAGCGGTGGTAGGCTATCAGCATCAAGCCAGATATGCGGTTTTCGTCCTTTGCTATCAGTACATCTGGCTGGGCTTCCAGAAACTCGATAATTTTTTGTTCATCACGTTTTTGCAGTAGCCTTTTGAGTTGGGCGAATTGTTCGGATGAATTACTCATTGGTTATGGTTTTGTATAGGGATGATTGAAGTGCATACTTTCGATTACAGATACAGTTGCTGCCCCTTGTCTTTCCGATCTTCTTGAGGGGAATCTATTCGATTCCAGCGCAGATCTAATTTCTCCCAGTGATCTGAGGCCAGGAATTCTTTCGGAATATTGGTCAGACGATTGGCTCTGAGGTCAAGCCAGCGGAGGGACGGCATATGTTGGAAAGTGCTTGGCCAGCTTTGGAGTCTGTTGTTCCTCAACTCTATCCTTTCTAGTTGTTGCAGTTGCTCTAAGGAGTCTGGCAAGCTTTCAATCCTATTGTTTTGTAGGTAGAGTTCTTTTAAATTCGAGAGCTGTCCAATGCCAAGGGGCAAGGTACGAAGCTGGTTATTGTAAACTCGGAATTCCTGCAAGCTGGAAAGTTCTCCAATCCAAGCTGGTAAATCCGCAAATTGGTTATCGGTCAAATTGAGATAGCGCAATTGCTTTAGGGCCTGCATAGAGTCTGGCAGGTGAGACAGTTGATTATTGCTGAGGTAAAGGAAATGTCGAAGGTTTTGTAAGTTTCCTAAGTCTTCGGGAAGGGCTTGCAATTGATTGTGTGCAATATCTAGCGTATGCAATCGCTGTAGCTGGCCAATGGCCGTAGGAATTTGAGTGGCTGACATATCGTGTAGGTAGAGTTCCTCAAGTTGTTGTAGCTGTCCAATTGAATCTCCGATGTTGCCGAGCGGATTGCTGCCCAGGGAAAGTACCCTTAAATTGTGTAAATGCCATAGACTGCCAGGAATACGATCCAATTTGTTATGGTGTACGTATAATTTTTCCAAGCTCATATGGCCTAGTTCTACAGGCAGGGCTGTAAGCTGATTATTATCTAAAGAAAGCGTCTTCAAAGAGTGGATGTTACCAAGCGAGGCAGGTAAGGATTGTAAGTGATTATCATCCGCTAGGAGCGTTTGCAACTGCTTGAGCTCACCTAATTGTACGGGTAGTTGCTGGAGTCGGTTTCCACTAATATCCAAAAATTGTAAGGAGTGAAGCTGGCAGAGTCCTTCTGGGAGAGCGGTGAGTTGTTGATACCTAAGATTAATAGCAATAGGAATGCCTTCGTGGGTATAGATGCCTGCACGTTGGCGATAATCCGTGCCCCTTGTGTAGGCATACTGGGGAAGATGAGATATAGTAGCTGGTATCGAATTCATGTTACGATCCTAAAGTTAGACACTTAAGTTGACAGTCTTCGGCTTACTTGATGAACTCCTGCTTTAGCTATGCGAAGAGGTGGTTAGACCTTATGACTTGATGGTTCAAACGATGATTCTCTGGGCTAAAGATCTCCTAATCTTTTAGCATAGCATCTCTGTCCCGCTTGATCTTTTGTTTTACTTGCCGATGCTCTTCGATCAAGAAAGCAACCTCTTTTACTAGTTCATCAATGGGAAATTTCAATTTAATCAGCCATCTTTTTGATTGTATAAATCCCTTCTTCAATAGCTGTAGATCTGCCTTCAGATGAAAGTCTTCAGAAAATTGCCGCATGGGAGCCAGGTGTTGTTCCCAGTCCGGTATGTTGGTCTTGTGTTCTTTGGCGAATTTATTGTAGGCTTGGCATTCTGATTCTAACCTGGTAAAGTTGACCTGTAGGTGCGCTAGGTGTTTTTCGATCCGCTCCAATTCGCCCAAGATCCTTGCAATGTTGTATTGATCTTTCTTTCGATTCAAACCATACCACTCAATCTGTTGTAGGCCAGTTAAAATCTCCTCAATTCGAATCAAGTTGTCCTTGGCCTTGGATCGCAGCCCGTCTAACAGGTAAATGATACCCTGTTGTACGCTTTCGTCCTGCTCCAAATTTTTATAGGTCTGATCTTGACGAAGGGCTTTTACCTTTTGCGCAGCCCTTACCTTGATAAGGTCCATCAGCCTAAGTTGCAGTTCTTCCTGTTGACTGAGTTTTTCGGATAGCACTTTACTTTCGAACTGTAAAAGTTCAATTTCCTTATCAACTTTCCTGAGATCCAGTACTGCCTCAAAATATTCCTGCTTTTCTTTCTCCAATTTTTCCTCGTCGGGGAAAAGAAATAGATTTCGAATGGCTTGTTCACTACGTTGCTTTTCGTCTTTGTATTCTTCGTACTCCTTTTCGATTTTTGCTTGCAGTTTTAGCTGTAACTTCTCCAGTTTTTTACGCCTATGATCTATAGAAAAGACATGAGATTGCACCCGGCTAAGGTCGTTCAATTGTTGCTTTACGGCATTGATTTCCTGTTCTAGATCCATCGTTTTTTACAATTTATAGGCCAATCCAATCCAGCTAAAGATAAGTAGCAAACTGTACAAATGGAAGAACCAAGATATAGCTACTCGCCTACTGGTACATTGACAGCTGCAAGCATGGGGCTTAGCCAGGAAGGCATTAGTAACGGCTTGATGTCTTCCAAGTACTTCTTCCCCTCTAAATAACTGTTACTTCTAAAGCCTCGAAACTGTTTCGACAAGGTTATAGAATGGATCTTATTCATCCCGACATATTACCCGATTGATCAAAAAAAATACTCTTTTAAGCGTTATTTATTGTTAGAGCGCCGTATTTTTTGGAGCTTGAAATAAAAAGGGCAGAAGCTCTTCCCTTAACCCAACGTACACTAAAATCCATAAGCCCCTTAGCATGCATTCTGGGGGCGTCAAACAAATCGACTATGTATTGTTCTATGAGGGAACTCCCCCAAACCTATTTACCACTTTACCTACTTGTTTTATTATTATTCCCGCTGTCTTTGAGTGCTCAAGAAGAAGGGGGGGAGAAGGAAAGTTTTTTTTCTCGGCTTTATCAAGAAGAGATCAAGGCCATAGACGTAGAGCTGCAATTGGACCTGAAAATTTTTCTCAAGAATAAAAAGAAGGAAGAGTATCAAGAAGGTAAGATCAGATTCGTTAATCCTACTACAGAAGAAGAGGAAGAATGGGATGTAGAACTCCGCCCACGTGGCAACATGAGGCGGCGAATTAGCTATATACCTCCCATTAAATTGAAGTTGAGTAAGAAGAACCTCAAATCCAAGGGCTTAGAAAAATTCAATAAGATCAAGCTGGTGGCTCAGTTCCGGAGTGGATTGATGGCAGAACAGTACGTGCTTAAGGAGTTTCATGCCTACAAAATGTATAACATGATATCGCCTTACAGTTTTCGGGTGCAACTCATCCGCCTTACTTTGCGGGACCTAAGTGCAAAGAAGCGAGTAGTAAAGTACTATGGTTTCCTCATCGAGCCTATGGCTGAGCTGGCGGATCGTTTCAATGGAGTAGAAATAGAAAGAGAAAAGGTACGTACCGGTTTTTTGGTGGAAAAGGAGTTTCATAAAATGAGCTTGTTTCAATATATGATAGGCAATACAGATTGGTCGGTAGGCAATAGCCATAATTTGAAGTTGCTCAAGGTGCCTGAGCTAGCTAAAATGGTACCCATCCCATATGACTTTGACTATGCTGGCCTAGTCAATGCTGTGTATGCTGCTCCATTCCATACCTTACCGATCAAGAAAGTGACGGATAGACTCTATCGTGGCAATACCTTTACCGATGCAGATATCGAAGAGATTATTCCACAATTCGAGGAGAAGGCTGGCGATCTAATTCAACTCCTAGAGAACTGCGATTACCTGGACAACCGCAGTAAAAAGCATACCGTGGCCTATATGCGTTCCTTTTTCAAGGAATGTAAGCGTCGCAAGAGCTTTGCTTACGTATTACAGAAGTATGGCTATTAAATCGCCTTGATCACCACATATGGAAATACTAAAGATTCAAGCCCCAAAATGGAAAATATTCCTGACCATCTTAGCGATGCTGGTGTTCGTAATGCTAGGGATTTGGATGCTGTTGGGAGATACCTCCTGGTTTCATAAAGTGGTAGGCTTAATCGCCATCGTCTTTTTTGGAGGCTTTGGAAGCGTAGCTATGTATTCTACCTTGGTCAAAGGGAAGGGGTATGTGCTTATTACTTCAAAGGCCCTAAAATTGAGCTTTCCAGATTGTCCTGTCATTCCCATAAAATGGGAGATGATAGAGGGTTTCGGTATCTACGAGATCAGCGGTCAAAGATTTACTACAGTCAAACTGCAAGATTACGAAGGTTTCACGAAGGAATTTACCCCCAGTGAGATCAATAAAATCCTCACCAAATTCAAAGCTCTTAAGCTCATAGGCCATGCTACCTCAGCCATCGGAACGCTCGGTGCCATGCCGACCGGGGAGATATCTGGTATCTTACCGAAATCAGAGGACCTCAGAAGATTTAGCTCTTTCCTAGCCTATTCCCGGAAAAAGTTCGGGGGAGAATTCCAGATCGCTTGGAATATGAGGGATCGAAAAGCAGTAGAATTTGCTGAATTTTTGGAAGAAAAGCGGCAGGCTTATAGGGGAGAAAGCTCGTGATGATTTACTCATTTGTTGAATTGGAGTATATGCCATACCCAGCAATAAGATGCTTATGGTGTGTACAAAGCTAACCCGACATAGATAAGATATGAACATAGCGCCTCTAAAGCACATCACCGAAGCGATTCTTGATCGGTATCCAGTAAAAGTTTCTTCCCTAGCATTTTTTGCACACGAGACCTCAATACTATATAAAGTAGCTGATGATAAGGGAGAGGAATTTGCTTTAAAGATCTATGACGATCAATCCAGCCAAGTGGAGGATAATCGAATTGAAGTTTTAATGATAGAAGCCATCCGGCAGCATGGAATCATTTCTGTAGCAGAGATACTCCATAATCAGCAAGGTCAATCCATCTCGATATATACTGATCCATCCACCGGCCGTAGATACAGGATCGTGCTTTCGAAATGGTTATCAGGGACAGATTTCCAGGATAATGAAAGCAAAGAGCTATTTATCGCCTTGGGCAGGGCGGTCGCTGATTTACATGAGGCTACAGTTTCTGTCAGCTTGCCAAAAGACCTACAACCTAAGAGATGGGATCAGGTTTTCTACTTCAGAGATGAAAAAGCTGTATACCAAGAAGCTCGGTATTTCGACCAGACCACCCCCGAATTCAAGGAAGTGATGGACCGGGCTGTTGATCAACTTAATACAAAACTATCACATCTGTGGGCCATTGGGGAGCCACAGTTGTTGCATGGGGATTTAAACCCTTGGAATATCAAGGTTCACGCCGACCAATTCACGATTCTTGATTTCGAGGATGCAATTTTTGGACCGCCCCTACAGGATCTTGCTATTCTTTTGTACTACTACCAAGCGCACGCTAGCTTTTCCTATGAGTCCGTTAAAAACTGGATTTTTGAAGGTTATACCAGCAAGAAGACCATTGCGGGATGGGATGATCAGCATATTGAATGGCTAATCATGGCTAGAAAGGTCAATTTCCTAAACTATGTTCTAACTTTAGAGGGTGATTATCAGGCTTACATTGAAAAAGGGCTAGCCCTGCTAAAATCTTTCCTAGCAGATCAAACCTAAAGCTGTTGAAGCTGCCGTCGAGAAATCGTAGCCTGTAAAAGCTAATAGATATGGACATACAAACGAATAATGAAGTGGTACGCTCACATGCCGATTCGGGAAAATGGGTGGAGGTGAATGGCCAACGGGCCTTTGTTTTTGAACAGGGAGAAGGTGTGCCTATCGTCTGTTTACACGGTGTTCCAGCCTCCTCCTTTCTGTATCGAAAAATTATTCCATTACTGGCTGAGCAGGGGTACAGAGGAATCGCCCCTGATCTATTGGGAATGGGGCTTTCGGCCAAACCCAAGAACGCGGACTACTCCTGGACGAGCCTTGGTAAATGGTGTGTCCAATTGCTAGCTGAGCTGGGGTTGAAGGAGTACCATTTGGTCATCCATGATATTGGTGGCCCGATTGGCTGCGAACTAATTGCCAATGCGCCAGAGCGTGTGCTATCAGTCACAATTTTGAATAGTCCCATCGCTAACCTAGCAATATTCAAGAAGCCCTTCCCGATGTTTTTCTTCGAGCAAGCCATCATCGGAGAAGTTTTCTTGCAGACTACGGTGCCCTTCTTGTTTCGTTTCCTAATGCACTTGCGAGGGGTACATGACAATGGAGTATTCGGCTTATCGGAGGCAAAAGCTTATCTGTATTTCCTAAAAGGAGGAGACCATGGGACGGCATTTCTTAAAATCATGCGTTCCTTTGAAGCGAATGCGGATAAGGAGAAGTTGTATCTGGATGCTTTGCGCGCCTTAGAGGTACCCATACAGATCATCTGGGGAATCCACGACAAGGGGCTTACCCTAGAAAAGTATGGCACGCCGCTGCAAAGGGCTTTGCGTTTGGATAAAATTCATGAAGTAGAAGGTTCGCACTTTATTCAAGAAGATTGTACAAAGGTTATTGTTGAGCAGATTATGAGACTTATCGTTGGACCCACACCGCGACAAGGAAGATGAGGCAACTTAAATCATTCATTAGCTCCAAAGTGAATATTTCATCTGATTTGTTGGATGAACTTGTAAGACACTTTACAGAAAGAAAACTGAAGAAAGGAAGGTACCTGCTTCGTCAAGGGCAGTTGATGAATCATTATTACTTTATTGAAAAGGGAGGACTTAGAGTCTTCATAAATCAGGGCGATAAAGACTTGACGGCTTGGCTTTCCTTTGAAAATAATTTTATTGTAGATATAGCCAGTGTAAATCTACAGCAGCCATCCAGCTACAATATCCAGGCCATAGAGGACTGTCAATTGTTAGCCATCAGCTGTCGGGATATGGAAAAACTGTATAAACAGCACAATGAATGGCAGGAATTTGGAAGAAAACTCTGGGAAAACGCCTTTTTAGAGGTAGTAACAGAAATGGTCAAGCACCAAACCTTATCGGCGGAAGAGCGCTACGCTCAATTACTCGAAAAGTCAGAGGTACTCCAGCGAGTTCCGCTAAAACAACTATCCTCTTTTTTGGGGATCACACCTACCTCTTTAAGCAGAATTCGGAATAAGCTGAGCCAGTGATTTCTTACCATTTGGCAATTTTAGGTTTTCAGATATGGCCTAGTTTTGTATCCATTAACCATTATTATTAAATCAAATTGGGTTGCATGGCTTAGGCTTTCTGCACCAAACAGTATTCAGAAAAAATGGAAGCAAAAAAAATCAAGTTAAGATCTGGTCAGGTGGAAATTAACTATTGGGAAGCCGGGGAAGGAGAAATAAGTCTACTATTCCTGCATGGATGGTGCATTGATGCCAAATATTGGGATAGTCAATTGGTGTTTTGTTCTGATAAATATAAGGTCTATGCAGTAGATTTGCCTGGATTTGGGGAATCTAGAGCTCAACGAAAAGATTGGACGATCCGGGAGTATGCTTTGGATATTCATGCATTCATAAAAACGCTAGGCCTAAGCAAAGTAATTCTGGTTGGGCATTCCATGTCTGGCGAGATTGTGCTTGAAACTGCCCTTCAAGATAATTCTTCCATCCTTGGAGTAATTGGGGTTGATAATTTTAAGTTTATAGACGTAGAGTTTAGCTCGGAGCAATTGGCGCAGTTTCAGTCCTTTTTCTCCAAGTTAGAAAGTGACTTCCAAGCCTATGCACCAATCTATGCAGATGCTATGCTTTTTCATCCTGCTACACCCGAAGTAGTCAAGGAACGTGTACGGAATGATTTTGCTGCGGCAAAACCAGACAGTAGTTACGCTATTTTTACCAACCTAATGCAGTATACTAGAACTGTGCCGGAGAAACTTGAAAAGCTACCTTATAAGCTATTCCTGATCAATACAGACCTGCCTCCTACAAATGAAGTAGGCTTGCAGGATCATTGTAAACATGGCTTCAGCATATCTACCCTTTCCGATACAGGGCATTACCCGATGATAGAAAAACCAGCTGAATTCAACAGATTGTTAGAATCAGTATTATCCTTACTATTGGAATAGTGAATACATGCGACACAAAGATTAGACCATGCTGACGATTATTGGACTTTCCATTTCTGTATTCATCTTTGTGATCCTTTTGCTGAAGAGGAATAAGGAGCTGTCGGATAAGATTCTGACGAGCTGGCTGGGCTACATTTCCTTACATATTTTCTTATACTACCTGCATAGTTCCGGTTTGGTGTTTCAATACCCTCTCTTAATCGGAGTGATTTTGCCCTTACCGGTCCTGCATAGTGTGTTACTTTACCTGTATACGCGAGAATTGACTTATAAGGATGCCTTTGCAACCAAAGTTTGGCCGCTGCATTTTCTGCCGATTGTATTGCTCTTTTTACTGTTAATCCCATTTTTATCTCTGCCTACAGCCGAGAAGGAGGCCGTTTTTGTCAAAGATGGAATGGGCTTTGAATGGTACGTGACGATACAGTTAATCGTGTTTACTCTGGTCGGGATTGGATATAATTTGGCAGCTTATCTGGTAGTCCGGAAATACAAGAGGGAAGTACTTAACTATATCTCTAATTCGGATGAGCAAATGCTCCGGTGGCTGGAATGGCTCATTCTGGGCTTGAGCATTATTTGGCTGGTCATGCTATTGACAGATGGGGATGAATGGATCTTTATTTGCGTTTCTACCTTCGTTTGTTTTATGGGGATATATGGCTTCCGGCAGGTTCCCGTTTACTTTATGCAAACGGATATTGAAGCTTCTCCTGACAAATCCATCCAAACCGAAGAAAATCCCTCGTCAAGACCAGATAAATACCAAAAATCCGGACTAAGTAGCGATCAGGCAGCACAGCTATTTCAACGCATTGAGCAGCAAATGAATACTGATGAACTGTACAAAAAGAATGATTTGACCTTGGCCGAGATCGCCCAAACTCTTGAAGAACCCATCAACCACCTTTCGCAGGCCATCAATTCCCAGACCGGCTCGACTTTTTACAACTATATCAATCAGTACCGGATACAAGCCTTTTTGGAATTGCTAGAGGACCCCCAAAGCAAACAGTTTACCAATTTGGCCCTGGCCATGGAATGTGGCTTCAACTCCAAATCGACATTCAATAAATACTTTAAAAAGTATACCGGAAAAACGCCCACCGAATACATCAAGCAAAAGAGTGCCTAGCCTCGCACCCATTTCCGATCCTACATTCGCAAGTAAACATTCTTCATTTTTACCAAAAATCCGTTTCTCCTTTCACGCACGTACGCTTCGCACGCTCAAAACTCCTTCTTTTGCGGCATTCACACAAACATCTATATTATGAAGAAGTTCTTGTATGCGCTACCCTTACTGGCGCTTTCGCTCTGGGCTTGTGAAGCCGAACGGAGTACAACAAACGAAGGAGATCTGGTACCTCTGACCGTAGAGGAGGATTCCCGTCTTCCATCCATTGCCGTCAATGGCACGCAATTGCATGCCGAAACCTTTGGTAATCCTGCTCATCCCATGCTGATATTTTTGCATGGTGGTCCTGGAGGGGATTATGTAAGTGGGATGAAAGTCCAAGCCTTAGCTAACGATGGTTACCATGTCATATTCTACGACCAACGCGGCTCCGGTTTATCTAAGCGGCACGACAAAGACAGCTATTCCGTACAGCTAATGCTAGATGATCTGACGGCGGTGATAGAGTACTATCGAACCTCAGCAGATCAAAAGGTCTTCCTGTTTGGGCACTCCTGGGGTGCCATGTTGACGGCCGCCTATCTAAATGCTTATCCGGATCGAATCGATGGGGCCATCTTCGCAGAAGCTGGTGGATTTAACAAAGAGCTGTTAGATGATTATGGCGCTGCCAGTCGCAATTTCCAGCTACTCACAGAAGTAGCCAATGATATCTTTTATCTTGACCAATTTGTGACTGGAGGCGAAAACGATCACGCTGCACTTGACTACAAATTATCCCTGATCACGCCTTTTGCCTACCACAAAGGCAATGCGGAAGGAGTAGAAGGCCCCTCTCCCTTCCATCGTTATGGTGCCGTCACTTTAAACAGTTTCACTGACATCGCGGAGAACGAAGGATTCGACTTTACGCCTAATCTGCATCAGTACAGTACCAGAGTTCTATTCCTATATGGAGAATTGAATCAATCCTATGGTTTAGAGTTCGCCCAGCGAGAAGCTGCTTTCTTCCCCAATGCGGATATCGTGCAGGTCGATGATACCGGTCACGAAATGATCTACTTTAAATGGGATAGTGTATACCCTGTCGTATTAGATTACCTTAATTCACTTTAAAGCACAACCCATGAAAACAATCAAAATCTTATGTTTGGTATTGGCTTTTTTCGTGGCCAATAAAAGCCAGGCGCAATTTGTTCATAGCAACACATTCGCTCCCGAAAACAAACACACTCTACATGTAAATCTTGCTTGGGATTATGGTTTGGTGTATGAGTTGGGGTATAGCTATCAATTAAAATCTACCCTACCTTTGCGCCTTCATGCTTCCTATTCCTTCCCGTCCGGTGGTACCATTTTTGATGATATCAAAACCAGGATTGGCGCACAAGCCCGGCTGTGGAAATCGGGGAATATACAGGCCCATCTTGGTCTTTATGGTCTTTATCGTCAATTTGAAAACCCGCTAGCGACCCTGCGGAATTTTGGCAGCGAAGTCAATGCTAGAATCGGTTATTTTCGACCCAGATGGTTTGTAGGAGGAGAAATTGGGTTTGACAAAGCTATCGTAACGCAATTTAAACACAAGGCTATTTTCCGAGATAACATTTATTCAGCAGTCAAGGATGGCTGGTATCAAGCTAGCTCGGGCGGCAACCTCTACTACGGCTTACAAGGGGGCTTTAGTTTCAGGAGGAGTAGTTTGGCTTTGAGTATCGGGCAGGTGCGGACGGAAGCCCTCAAAACCACTCCCTTGGTACCCCTCTATTTTCAGGTAGGCTATCAAAGAACTTTTGAGTAGCAAATAGACTGGAAAGTTAAGACGACCAGAAAGCGTCCCAATGACCAGAAAGGCGGTCATTGGGACTTTCTCAGGTTTTACTATCGATTAAGTTTGCACAAATAAAGATCCCACCTTAATTAACCTAAAGAAAATCTGCCGCTAACTCTCCTTTTTACCATTAAATACTATCTTTGCAGCAAATTTTAAGACCAGTTACCGCTTCGGCGATGAATAATGAATGAGAAATTATGATTAACGGTCTTTTAAGCCCACCAAATCTGAATACAGGGCCCAATGCCCATTCACACACCGTTGCATTCAAACCCCCTTATTCATTATTGATTTCTAAAGCTTTAATACGCTATATTTAATGGAACAAATGGAGCAAAGAACGGCAATGCTTTTACTAGAGGACGGTACCCTCTTTCGTGGTAGAGCAGCCGGAAAAATAGGGACAACTACAGGTGAAATTTGCTTCAATACCGGTATGACCGGTTACCAAGAAATCTTTACAGATCCTTCCTACTACGGCCAAATTCTGGTCGCCACCAATGCCCACATTGGCAATTATGGCACTAAAAACACGGAAACGGAATCCAGCGATATTAAGATCGCTGGCTTGATCTGTAAGAATTTCACCTCTGACTTCTCCCGCCAACAGGCAGATGCCTCTATTCAAGAGTATTTTGAAGGAGAATCCTTAGTAGGAATTTCCGATGTCGACACGCGTGCTATTGTGCGTCACATTCGACATAAAGGGGCAATGAATGCTATTATTTCTTCTGAGATTGAAGAGGTAGCTGAATTAGAGAAGAAATTGAAGGCGGTACCTCCTATGAAGGGCTTAGAGCTGGCCTCCGTAGTGAGTACAAAAGAGGCTTATACTTTCGGCGAAGAAAGTGCCAAGTTTAAAATTGCAGCTTTGGACTTTGGAATCAAGCAGAACATCTTGCGTTGCTTCGCGGAGCGTGGGTGCTTCATCAAGGTATTCCCTGCCAAAACTTCTTTTGAAGAGCTTAAGGCTTTCAATCCTGATGGTTACTTTTTGTCCAATGGCCCTGGGGACCCTGAGCCCATGGGGTATGCAGTGGAAACGGTAAAGGCCATCTTGGAAGAAGATAAGCCCTTGTTTGGGATTTGCTTAGGCCACCAATTACTGGCTTTGGCTTTGGATATTCCAACCTACAAGATGCACAATGGGCATCGCGGGATCAACCACCCGGTTAAGAACTTGATTACCGGTAAATCGGAGATCACAAGTCAAAACCATGGCTTTGGAGTGAGCCCGGAAGCTTTGCGTGCCAATGAGGATAAAGTAGAGATTACACATCTCAACCTCAATGATGATACCATTGAAGGAATTCGTGTGAAAGGGAAAAAAGCCTTTTCGGTACAATATCACCCGGAATCTTCCCCTGGACCACACGATGCTAGATACTTATTCGACCAGTTCATCGAGCTGTTAGAAAACTAGATAGATTCTCCTGGCATAGGATTGGAGAGGGTGTCGAGCTGATGCTTTACACCAGAGAATCTCTTTTCCAATACTGCCTATAACAACCATAAAACAAACTTTGTGCTATGAGTGAAATCATTGACATCAAAGCCCGACAAATTTTGGATTCTAGAGGGAATCCAACTGTAGAAGTAGAAATCTTGACCGAAAGTGGATATACCGGTAGAGCTGCTGTGCCATCTGGAGCGTCTACGGGTAAGTACGAAGCCGTAGAACTGAGAGATGGTGAGGATGAGTATTTGGGAAAAGGGGTCTTGAAGGCCTGCCAGAATGTAGAAGAATCTATAGCAGAAGAACTATTGGGTATCAGCGTTTTTGAGCAACGGTATATTGATAGCCTAATGCTTAGTCTGGATGGTACACCAAATAAAAGCAAACTAGGCGCAAACGCTATTTTGGGTGTTTCTTTAGCCGTGGCTAAAGCAGCTGCCGAAGCGAGTGGCCAGCCATTATACAGATATATTGGAGGGGTGAATGCCCATGTGTTACCGGTACCCATGATGAACATCCTGAATGGAGGTTCACACGCGGATAATAGCATCGATTTCCAGGAGTTCATGGTAATGCCCGTTGGTGCGGAGTCCTTCTCTCAAGCCCTACGCATGGGAGCTGAGATATTCCACAACTTGAAGAAAGTGTTGAAGGGCAAAGGTTATTCTACCAATGTAGGGGATGAAGGTGGTTTCGCGCCAAATATCAAGAGCAATGTAGAGGCGATCGAGACGGTGCTACAGGCGATTGAGAAAGCAGGATACAAGCCAGGAGAGGAGGTAATGATTGCTATGGATGCTGCTGCTTCCGAGTTTTATGTAGCGGAAGAAAAAGTTTATCACTTCCATAAATCAACCGGAGATAAATTGTCTTCTGAAGATATGGTGAACTACTGGGCTGATTGGTGCAGCAAATATCCAATCCTTTCTATCGAGGATGGATTAGATGAAGATGATTGGGACGCTTGGAAGTTGTTGACTGGAAAAGTGGGAGATAAAGTGCAATTGGTGGGTGATGATCTTTTTGTGACCAATACAGACCGTCTCCAAAGAGGTATCGATAACGGCTCTGCTAATTCCATACTGATCAAAGTGAACCAGATTGGATCTTTGACGGAAACCATTGATGCTGTTAACCTGGCTACTCGGAATGCCTACACGAGTGTTATGAGTCACCGTTCTGGTGAAACGGAGGACGTAACTATTGCAGATTTGGCAGTGGGATTGAATACTGGACAGATCAAAACGGGATCACTGTCTCGCTCTGATCGTGTGGCTAAGTATAATCAGTTGTTGCGTATTGAAGAGGAATTAGCGGATACAGCTATTTATCCTGGCAAAGCATTGTTGGGGTAGGAGAGGTTTCGGGGCCAAGCAGCTATAGGACCGATCAACAACCCTTTGGAGTGATGATTGACAAACTGCGGATCATGGACACCGACGGATCAACTACTCCCTTTGATTCCTGCCTAGATTGTTTTAATTTGATCCCGAATTGATGGATGATTAAAACGATTCCTTATGGCTAAATCAAATAATCCGCTACAGCCCTTGTTGGACCAACTGCCAAAACCCTTGCGCAATAAGTATTTCTTGGTCTTGGTAGTGTTCTTCACTTGGATGTTTTTTGTGGATACGCACGATATCATGACGGTGATTAGTTTACAGCGGACCGTGAATAAGTTGGAAGAAGATAAAACCTATTACCAACAGAAATCAGAGGAAGCGGAGCAGGAACGTCTAGACTTAGAAGTCAACAAGGAAAAATTTGCCAGAGAACGCTATTACATGCAAAAATCGAACGAAGATGTATACATCATCGTCGAAGAAGAAGATTAAACTCATTCTAAAATATCAGGATCTATAGCTTATGTCAGTACTCGTCAATAAGGATTCAAAAATTATTGTACAAGGATTCACGGGTAAGGAAGGGACTTTCCACGCCGGCCAAATGATCGAATACGGAACCAATGTAGTAGGAGGTGTGACTCCTGGAAAAGGGGGGCAAACACATTTGGACAAACCTGTTTTTAATACAGTTGCCGAAGCGGTTGAAGGAGTTGGAGCAGATACTTCTATCATTTTTGTACCACCGCCATTCGCGGCGGATGCTGTTATGGAAGCTGCTACTGCGGGCATCAAAGTAATCATCTGTATTACGGAAGGAATTCCGGTACAAGATATGGTAAAGGTGAAGGCCTATATCGAAGACTATGATTGCCGTTTAATTGGACCGAACTGCCCAGGTGTAATGACACCCGGTGAAGCTAAATGTGGCATCATGCCAGGCTTCATCCACAATCCTGGCCGCATCGGAATCGTTTCTCGCTCCGGTACCTTGACGTATGAAGCTGTAGATCAGGTAACGAAAGCCGGAATGGGACAATCTACCTGCATCGGTATTGGCGGTGATCCCATCGTAGGAACCACTACCAAAGAAGCAGTAGAACTTTTGATGAATGATCCAGAGACGGACGGTATCATCATGATTGGAGAGATTGGTGGAAGCATGGAAGCGGATGCTGCACGCTACGTCAAGGAGCACGGTACTAAGCCTGTCGTTGGCTTTATCGCCGGTCAGACGGCTCCTAAAGGCCGTACTATGGGACATGCGGGTGCGATCATCGGTGGCGCGGAAGATACTGCCGAAGCCAAGATGAAGATCATGGCCGAATGTGGTATCCACGTGGTGACTTCTCCAGCTACCATTGGTGAGACTATGGCCGCCGCACTGAAGGGCTAGTCTCCTTTTAATTAGGAGTAAGATTAATAGAAATAAACGGGTAGGCATTCAACCAGTGTCTGCTCGTTTTGTGTATAAAAGATTGATTATCAAATAAAAACATTGCATCACCCGAATGTTGTGACACCATATTGACACAGTTTGGGCGTTATAACTTTAGATGCAATGAAAAAAAACTTTTTGCCTGCCTTTGAGCTACCCAGGCTCGTGTGTGGAAACAGCCGTTGGTATATCCTCTTTTATGCTCCCAATGAGAAAGGTGAGCGCACTCGATACCGGCCCACATTCAATCTTAACCGGATAAATGACATAGATCTTCGGCGAGAACGAGGGAACGAATTAGTAGCGAAGATGAGATGGTGGCTAGTGAATGGCCAGGATCCCTGGCGCTTTGACGAACGATTGATTCCACCTTTAGATCAAAAGGAAGAGAATCTCCTACCAGAGACAAATATTCTTGAAGCCTTTGAAGTTGCTAGGAGTGTTAAAGCCAACTCGGACCGAGCGGATACCAATAAGAATTACAATAGTGTATTTAATCTATTTACAGCCTTTCTGAAGCATAAAAAGTGGCATCGGATGTCCATTAAGCAATTCAGTAGAAGACATGCCATTGCTTATATGGACCATTGCGTAGTAGATCGTAAGGTAGGGGCGTTTACTTACAACAATAATATTGTTCTGCTTAGAGCTATGATCTATGCACTGATCGAACGGGAATACTATCTACACGAAAATCCTTTCTCAAAGATCAGGATGAAAAAGCTTCCCAAGAAGCAACGAAGAAACTTTACGCATCGGGAAGCCAAAATAGTGATTCATGAAATTCGGAAGTCGGAGCCATTACTTTTCATTGCGCTCCTTTTAGAATATTGTTGCTTTGCCAGACCGGCAGAGATACGCCAATTAAGATTTAGTGATATTAGTATTGACCAGGGAATAGTCTTCATCAATGGTAAAAAAGGTAAAACCAAAGAAGATCGATCTTTGACTATCCCTAATGAATTCCTACCGTATTTTTCCGATGTTTTCTTTTCTGCCTATCCTTCAAATTACTACATCTTTGGAAATGGATTTCACCCTCATCCTAGCAAGCCATGTGGCATTAGTACTATGAGCAAGAAGCACCGGAAAATCTTGATAAGACTTCAGGCAAAAGGGAAGTTAAAAGATATCACTGGCTTGCAATGGTATAGCTGGAAGGATACAGGGATTACGGATGCTTTGGAGGATTTGCCATTGTTGGCGGTGCAGGATCAAGCGGGACATAGCAGACCTGAAATGACACTGCGGTATCGGCATAAGAAGGTGATTAACAGGCAGATTCAAGAAGGATTTAAGAATAAGGTCATCTGATTTGATAACAAATTCACCAGGCCCGAGCTGAGGCCTGGTGAAAATTTGATAACATTTTTGGCTCAGCTGTGCGTTCGATGAAATCTGCAACAATCAAGTTTGATAACAAATCTAATGGGCGCGGCACTGGCTCTTGTCATGATCAGGAGGTATCTAAGGTCAATTTGATAACAAAAAGGCTATTAATTTGGTACTGTATTATTGTGTACTATTGACAGGGAAATGCACACCCAGATTAGAAAAATCAAAAGCGCTTCGCGCTTAAAAAAGTAAAAGGGTTAGTACCGGATAACTCGAAAGCCTATATAGTTGTCCCTGGCATTGGCATAGTCCCTGCTGCGGAACGAAACCCGACAGCCGAAATCGCCACTGAGCCAGGACCCACCACGAAGCACTCGACGTTTCCAATTTCCTCCTTCTACCCAAGCTAAGCCATCCGTTGGAGCCCTATTATAGTGGCTATGCCAATGATCTGCACACCATTCATGGACATTCCCACTCATATCAAACAAGCCCAAGGCATTGGGATACTTTAGGCCAACTGGCTTGGTTTGGCGATGACTATTTACTCCATACCAGCCTACCTCATCTAAATGGTTGCTGCCTGAATATCGAAAGTTATTCTTATTATTCCCGCCCTTAGTAGCATATTCCCATTCCGATTCACTGGGTAGTCGATACCGATTTCCTGTTTGCTCATTAAGCCATTGACAATAGGTGGCTGCGCCGTACCAAGTCAAATAAACCACTGGATGATGCTCAAAACCTTTCGCTGCTTGCCATTGGCTTCCAGATCGCTGCACTCCCCATCCGTACTCATAGATCATCTCTTGACCTCTGTTTATTCCTGTTTGTACTATAGAACTTCCATAAGCATTTAAGAAGTGGGCATACTGTGCATTGGTGACTGGATACTTACCTAAATGGAAGCTGGAGACATGGACCTTATGTATCGGTTGTTCTGTTTCATGCTCATTACTTCCCATTTCAAAAGTACCGCCTTCTATTTGAATGAGTTCGGGGAGGAGATGGAGGGGGATGGGGTGAGCGGTGCTACTGGGCATCTGTGGTACTTGGGTTTTACGCTGATAAATATAATGCTTTTGTGCTGTTGGTGAAAACAGTCTATTCTTCTTCCTCAATTTTAGTCCGGTAAGCTGAAATCTGTTTGTGGTTACTTTTTCCTCGCCGGTACCCTGCTTGACGTTCTTCCAATTCTAGTCTTTCCAGTTGAGCAAATAAGTCATTTTGCCTCAATCGCCGTTTGATCGAGTCTATATCATTCTTTCGTTTTGCTGACTCTTTTAAACTTTGCTCCAGGCGACGGTAATGGTCGAAGAGGATCTTATCAATTGTATAATATACCCATACCTCAAAATCTTAATCAAGCCAAGCAGCGAACTTGAGCGCTAGTACTCGATGCATCCAAGTCCCTATTTTCTTTTTTGAGATGACTAAGTCATCTTTGTTCTTCACATTTAAAAACGGAGAATTCTCCGTTTTAAAGCACACCTTTATAAAGGATTTAGTTTGCTCATTTTTTTAGTATCAGTCGCAAGATCTACAGCATACCTGTAATTGATATAAAGCTAGAATTCTCGCTTTTTGTTATCAAACTAGAAAACCGGGGAGCTCCACCTGGTTGAAATTTGATAACAAATTCTCCGATCGCCGGCGGATCCGGAACAGTGATTTGATAACAAATTTCTACATCGAGGATCCTGGGCAGGCTTCTCCAGGAGAAAAATTGTTATCAAAAAAATACCGGTAGATCATCAATGGTCGCCCATTTATTGCCATTAAGGTATTCTTCGGTCAGATCATCCAGATTATGTTCTTGGAGGTAGGTTTCGTCCAGATCTGGACGATGGTATTGATCTGGGTAAGTATCGGTTTCCCAGCAGGTTTTAAAGAGGTCTTGTACTTCAGTTGGTAATTGGCTCATAGTAAGAACGTTTTTTTGACGTTATGCTCTCCATATTCAGCAATGGGTAGAAAATCACTAACGGGGAATTCAATCAGTTGTCCTCCATTGAAATACCGCACTACATCCTTTTCCCCATACTCACCGAATAGATCATAGTATTTACCATCGATCTTGGTTAGGCAGTGATCATTGTTGTAATAGATCTCCCCCTTGTATAAATCCCGGAGCAGTCTAGCGAATTTGTAACAACCACCACTACCCTCCGGAAAGGAGCCGAATAGCTCCCGTATCGATTGTCTAAAGGCATTCGGGGTGATCATAGGACAATAGTATACCGGAGCCGTTGTGGCTCCGGTGATGAATCCACTAAAACGGTTTTCGGCACTACGTAGCTGCCGATGCCCTTACCGTTTGATTTCGATTAGTGATAGCGTAGTATAGGATGGTACCTACACTAAATAAGCCCATCACTACCCCATTCCAATTCTTACCAATCAGGGATTCTGCTACCCCCTGCAAGGAGGTAAATAGCTCTGGAGGCAATTGATTAGGAATGATGGCCGTCACAATGGTGGCCACATAGTTCCAGAAGTTCAATTTACCCGCCTGCTTCCAGTCCGGTTTGGGGGAGTTTTTGAAGAAATTGCGTAGGATGCCAACGGATCCTACGGTAGCAAATAGATTGCCGACCAGGTTGCGGGCCTCATCTTCCGGAAAACCGATGAAGAAGCCGCCAAAAGCCAGCGATACTGCGATCCAAAAGTTGGACGATTGCCAAAATTGTTTCATTGCGTGGATATGTTTAGGTTAAGTAAAAATGTTGTATTTCTCTCCGATTCGACTTAATCGATCTCTGAGTGCTCCTGGAGGAATAGTATTGCCCTGTCCGCCATACCGGAACATCAATAAATAGACGTCATCGATCTCGGCATTAGTCATCCTGCCAATCAAATCTGAGGGGAATCCCCTCTGGATCAGTGCTTGCCTCTTTTGTGTAGTAGAGTTACCTGATTTCCCCAAAAGGATTAGGCCAATGATCGCACCGATAATGAGTTTTTTGCTCATAGTCATAGTTTTTAAATCAGTTTCCAGGCCGCCGCAAATTGGCTGTTACTTACCGCCTCTCTGCCGTTCTCCACCTTAGCCAGAGACTTGACCAAGGCTTGCATGGTGGAATAGTCTGGACTCAAGGGCCAATCTGGGTTAAAGCCTGTATCACTACTTACTCGCTGAATGTAGGCTGCCGTATTATTCTCACTGGAGGGCGCATAGGTGCTAATGATCTGCCGGACTGTTCTTAAGTTTCGAATCCTCATATAATTGATCAAAAGCTTGGTCATGGCTCTGATCCCCCATTTGTAAGTTTGGAATTGCTCAAAGGCTCCGTCTGTATTCTGTTGATTGGGTACCTTCCCTTGCCAATTCGTTTGCGTGATCCGGATATTACCAGGATTGTTGTTGCGCATCCCTCTAGGCAAGCCATCTCTACCTAAATAGGATAATTCTTCACTGCCTCCGTTGTCTACTCTTTTGGGAAGGAGCATAAATATGGCACTAAGCCCTATGATATAGTGGATCGGCTTCATTGGGTGATCATTTTATAAATCGAGCAGCAAGGCGTATCACACCATAGAGCAATAGCCCTCTGGTAGCCGTTCGCACTACTCTCTCCGGAAGGCTTAGCTTGGCCAACTCTTCTTGCTGCTGCTTTTCCTCCAGCGTCAGTAGCCCCTGCCCTCGTAAGCTTTGTAGATTGTAGTAGCCCTCCCGGTGCTCGGTGTAGTACATAATGTTATTGCCATCGATAAAACCCCAGTACAACACACTGCGACCTGGTCTAATCCCCTGATAGGTATAGACTACTCCAATCTTTTGACCGGGCGCAGCATAGCTCACTACCGGAGCACTATCCCAAGGTTGGCGCTTGATCGGAACCCTGGTTGCGGCAAACAGGGTCTTATCGATAATATCTGCGGCACTATAGGTCATTGGCTAGGCTTCTACTGGATCCGGACTAGGAATGAAATCTGTAGATAGGGATTCTACGGTTAGTCCTCGATCCTCAGCTCCTAGCTCGATGGCTTTGGCCTTGGCTAGTTCTTCTGGTATCCCAATGCCGGGACCTTCTTCGGTCAAGGTGAAAGTGAGGAATTTGTAAAGGCAAGTACCTGGCATCATGGGAAGACCACCCATAGGCGGAAGCTCATAGCGCATGTTGACCAGGAAAACGCGGCATTCAGCGGCTTGACCCTTGATAGCATTTAGAGCAATCGCGGCAATCTGCTCATTGGATACACTCCACTCCTTAGCCACCTCCTCCGCAATATCTTCCACCTGTTTTGGTGTCAAGATCTTTTTCTTAAGCGCATTAATTTGGCTGGTGATCCACTTTTTCAAGTCGGCAATCACTTCTACTTTTGATGGTGCTTTCTCTGCCTGTACAGCCGTTTTTTTAGTCTCTGGCATCTTCTTGTATGTATTGAGGGTTAGAAAAAAGAATTATGATCGATGCTAAGCGCCTTTATTTTTCCGCCTGCTCCCGTAAGTAGAAGCTGAAGTTTTCAAAGGCACTACTATTGCGTTCAATGACTTGTTCCATGTTCTTGCTGTGGGCTTGGTACAACTTCAGTTGTGCTTCATTGCACTGCTTCTGCTCTGCTCTTAACTGTTTATTCTCCGAATGGAAATAAAAGGCCATCGCAAACATCAGGACAAAACTGAGTCCCTGACTTTGCACCGCCGATAAGATGTTCACCCAGATTCTTGTCATTTCTTCTGTATGGTTTTGCTTCCCCTGCATAATGTAGTTTTCTTGTTCATGGGTAAATTATTGGGGGATGTGATAGCCTAGCTGTTTGTGATGTTGAAGGTTTAGGGTTGATGATTTAGGGTTTAAAGTTTAGGTCATTCTACTTGCCAGTAGATATTGACACTACTAGCCGTTGTGGTAGCTGTTGAGGTGTAATTGAGGGTTATGGTGGTGCTGTTGACACTATCGATATACCAATCTCCTATATCTCCTCCAGGGGTGATGGAAATGTAAGTGGGGGCTTGCCCTAGATTGTGGGTGATGATTAAAGTGGTACCCGGTCCTGCGGTGGTGGCTGAGGTACCTTGAGTGGTCGGCAGTAGAGCGGCCTCTAGATCTTCGATGTGTTGATTGAGGGAGTCTAGTGCTGCCTGGACAGTATTGGTTCCTCCTTGTGGATTGGTGATGCCATAGTAGTCGCCACTGGTATGGATATCCCCAGTCACATCTAGCTTGTAATTTGGCGATATATTACCAATTCCTATATCTCCATCCGTGGCTATCCACAAGCGATTCTGGGAAGCCGTTTGAAAGACCAGGTTACCCGTAGCTCCCAAGGTGGGAGCCGATAGGATCAGGTTGTTACTGCCGGTAAGGCCCAAGAGGTTGTTGTAAAACCCATTACTGGTTTTACCCTTTAGGTAGTAGGAATTGAATAAACCCAGATTGCCATTGATCTCCACTTGTTCACTTAGTGTTCCACTGGTTCCAAAGCCTACCTTCTTTTCAATCCTGAGATGTGAGCCCGTCTTCTTCCAATCCTCATAGTCGTAGATGTTTCCCGTCAATACATCATGGTAGAGCTTCATTTGCTCTCCCTTTGCTAGTATCACCTCTTCTCCTATCGATAGATTGCCTCCACTGGCATTTAAGGTGATCGAGCTATCTCCTACATTGACCAGGGTGAAAGGGATCTTACCACTGGGAGCTATAGCTCTTACAGTGATGCTACTGATTCCTCTACCTGGTACCCCATCACTTTGCACGAAAACCTCTTTTTCCGTATCGTGTACCGTAAAGGCATCCGTGGCATTATTAATGGTGAAGGTAGTATTGGTTCGATTGGCATTGATGAAGCTGTAGTCGGATAGTAAGAGTAGACTATCTTGATGATCTCCCGTATTTCTGTATAGCACGGAACTATAGGGATTATTGTGCACAATCACCGTTCCATTGCTAGGGATGGTACCCGGATCATAACCCAATCGAATCAGACCGATATCATTATTGGTAATGCGCACATTTTGTCCTCCTTGTATCCTCAGCTCCGTACCTATGTTGCCCAGCTCTTTGAAGTTGTCTATATCGATCTCACTGGCTCCACTGAGGATATGCTGATTTCTGGAAGGATCATAATAGCTCGCTACTTTCTGTTCGATACTCACATTCTTAAAGTGAATGATTCGATCTTGACGGCCATTCTGATTCTCCCCTCGGATCACACTTTTGGTACTATCTGGAGAAATGATATCTGTATCCGAGATAAACCAGTTGGAGTATTGCAAGGCAAAGGGGAAGGCAAAGCCCTTGATCACGGAATTGGATACATACATATTGGCTTCCGAGCCAGTCGGAATGCCCACTGATCCACCCCCGATCACAATCGGGTTGGCTTCGGTTTCATTGGAGGCAAATAACTTGTTGATCATCACCTTTCGGTGGGCTGAAGCTCCATCAATTAGGGAAGACATGGTAGGGGGAGCTGCATCCGTTACTTTGAAAAAGTTGTTGTAAATCGTCAGATTATCCACTACCCCCAAGCGCAGAAATGTGGTGGGGCAATCTTCCATCTCATTGCCAGACACATCTCCTCGGGGGTATACTCCGCCTTTGATATGCATCCCTCCGCCATAGCGGGGTTCCAGATCATATACCCCTGGAGCCGACTGGCTCATCACAAACTTATTGTTGCGATAGGAAAAGTTATCTGAACTTCTGCTGGTATAGATCCAGTGGTCGGGTCCATCTCCCATCCCGCCATAGAAATCACAATCTTCCACTACTACATCATCCGAGGGATTAAAGGTCAAATCTGCCGTTTCTACATAACGATACTTATGATTATCGGCCAGCTCTACCGATTGACTCCAGATCACAATGGAATCCACCGTAGCACTATTATTCTTCAGAAATAGGCTGTCATTGCGATAGTACAGAAAGGTGTCGATATATTCACTGCGAAAGGTATAATCCGTCAATGCAGCTCGATGTACAATCTTACCCTCATCAAACCAACGAGCTACTGATCCCGTCGCATCAATGTTGCCATATTGATTGATAAATACCGTATCCTTATCCGTGGGAGCCACCCAGGTAAAATGATCAGCTTTGAGCGGTTTGCCAGGATTGGAGGGAGATCCCCAAAATCCGGTATGAGGGCCACCCAGATTGTAAAAGCCACATCTGCGATTGACCACTCCAATGATCTTGGCATTTTGATTGCTCACCTGGGGATTAGAAAAGTTCTCCACCAGACAGTCTTCAAAAACATATCCATAAGAATCTGCACTGCCAGGACTATCATAATCATAAAACACCGTGGGTATGTTATTCATCACCGAATCATTCAACCACATGGTATCTTCGGGTACCCAAAAATGGATGCCGGAAAAATAGAGGCTATCCACATGACTAGCACTATTGTCCAGTAAAAACAGATTGCCATCCAGATTACCAGTGGTTTTAAAGTTCTCTGGAGGTTTGGGATAGATAATAGGTTTATCCGCCCCTTGGGGGTTTTCAGCCATGAAGCTCATGCCCGTTCTACCATACAAGACATAGCGCGTGTAGGGTTGTTCCATCGCTCCCCTAATCGGCATAACTACCTCATAGATCTTTCCGTTTTGCAGCTCGATATCTCCCTGTTCGGGTAAGCTGGTAGTAAAGTCGATGGCTCGTTGGAAGGCCGCCTGATCATTCACATCCGTTTCCCCCCTGGCTCCAAACCACTTAATTTTGAATTTGCGGCCATCATAGGCTTGTAGAATGGCATATTTCCCATTCAGGGTAGGTGTGACGGCAATGGTATCGGTAGCATAGCCAGCGATGGGCGTATCGCTGATATAGTACAAGGCTTCTCCCTTACCATCCAGTCCTTTGCTAATCACTCGAAAATCAGTAGGTAGGAATTTATTCAAGACCTCTGCAATACTATCTACAATGATCTCCTTTTTGGAAATGGTGGATATGCTACTCCCATTGACCGAAAAGCGAAGACTGGTATCCGTTTCAATGGCGGTGATGTAGGGACTAACCCATTTCAAGCTATCTCCACTGGAATCATATTCAGGGTATTGGCCATTGGCTCCCGCACTGGTCGGAAAGCCATAGGGCGTAAATTCTACCCGACCGGTAGCGGAATTCAACTGCAAAACCCCTCCTAATTGCGCTGCTGCATTAATGAGATTAGGAGTGATCAGCTTGAAGCTATCAGAAGCGGAAAGGGTCAGTTCCTTCCAATTGGTCACTGCTAGATCATATTGATCCATCCCGGCAATGGTCGTGTTTTCTTCCACTACCCCACCTAGCTTTAAGGTATCCCCATCATTGGTCAAGCCGGATCGAGCCGGCGTGCTGCTGGAGATGGTACTACTGCTTGTTCCTCCACAACAGCCGCAATGCCCTTGGGAAAAGCTGCCGCCGCTACTGACATCTACTTTTTGCCCGGAAGCATTCAGATAGGTAAGTTTTAGTACCTCCTTAGCTTTAGAGGATACCAGGATATAGCGGGTCAAACTGGAATCCACTGATCCAGTGTTCCAACATAGCTCTTGAGAAATGATACCGTAACGCTGAGCGCGCAGCGATATCACCAGCAAGAGAAGAGATAATAGGAGTAATAACTTCTTCATTATCCGCCGCAATCAAAGGTTCGGGTTTCAGATTCGGTGCCAAAGGTGTTGGTGACCCTCAAGACTACGGTATTGATCCCAGAGCCAGCCGTAGAGCTATAAGAAGCCGAGGCACGCCGAGGAGTCTCTGCGGGGAAATAGCTAAAGGGAACAGGACTACCGTTTAGCTCAATACTAATATGAGCTTCCTCAACCGTGCTTTCCAGTAAGATCGTAGCATTGGAATTGCAGGGACCAGGATTTAAAGGATTGAAGGTGGGTTGGGAAGTAATGAATCTGATAATCTGGCTGCTGTCTGGTTCTGTGGTGGTAGGGTTGCAGCATTCACAGATGCCATAGAGCATGGTTCCTCCGGAGGGTTCCACCTTAGTCCCTTGTTCATTGATGTAGGTGACTAATCGAGTAGCTCCTTTTGAAGTGATTTGAGTAAGGCGGATTAGGTTGCTGTCTACTCCGCTAGTCTTCCAGCAGATGTAGGCTGGCTCAATTTCTGATTTCTGACAGGAGCTAAGCAAGGGGATAAAAGCTAATAGTATAAGGATAAGGCGCATTATTCGTGGGTTATAATTCGGATGCGAGATCCTAAGTCATTTACAATAGTGATTTCTGGGGTACGTTTGAATTCATTGTTTACTGGATCCAGGGTAGCTTCAAAGGGGACGGATTCAGAACCAGGCTGTACAACTTCGCCATTTACGGTGATATCCTCCTCCTGATCGCCATCTTCCACAAAGCCCATATTCAATACTCGAACCTTCAGTTTTCCGGCTGGAACTACTACCCCATCCGTTCGTTCATCAATACCTGGGATGATCGCCCCTACAGTAGGAGGTGCAGTACTCACGGTCACTCCCGAAAGGCTTACACTGGCCGAATTGCGTTCTAATCTAGATTCAGGCATCGTAGTTGCGTTTGAATAGGCGGATTTCAATGAAATTGGATCCTTTGACCGTAATTCCGTTGATGGCTGGAGGGGTGTCCGGGTTTTCGATAAAATCTATCTTGTACATGTGATCAATCCCAGGTCCATTCAGATCGCCTTCAACAAAAGCCTCTCCGGGTTGGATGATCACATTCTTTTCATCCAGGCTGATGTAGTTTTGACCCACATTCATAAACCGAATCAGGACTGCATCCTGTACTCGATAGTTGAGGTCCGGTCGTGTCTTCTGTAGCGTATCAATCTGTATGCTGCCCTTGGCTTTTGGCATGTTCTCTCAGTTTTTGAATCATCGGGCCAATGAATTGATCGGCAGGCCCCGGATTCTGTTGACAAAAAATGGCTAAAGCTCGGGTGATCTCATTCGGTTCGTATTGCTTCCCTAGCGAGTGATACACCGCATTGATATCATTCATGATCGCATCAAAGCTGGTTCGCTTGCTTCCTTCAGTAGTTGGTACAGGTGCTTGACTAGTAGCCTCATCCCGTTGTCCGATCGTACCCAAAGCTCCCATGGGTTGCGCGGGTTGGAATTGGGCAGGGTTGAGCTTGGGACCTAGCCATAGCTTGACCGCCTCAAAGGTCTCTCTTAGCATGTATTCCTGCATGCTCGGCTCCTCCGTCCCTTCGATCCTGTCCTGTAGCTGTTGATTCTCAAAGTTCAGCCGCATATTTTCTCTGGCGTTCTCCAATTGCATCTGATGCGTTTGTGCCTGCTGATTCATCAGAAACTGCATCATTGGCCACATCCCCATGTTCATATTCATTGGGCTTGAACTACTGCCCATACCGGCCGCTGATCTCCTGCCGGCAAAGCTCCTTTGAGGCATCAAGTCTTCGCCCCATTTCACATACCAATGTTGGGTACTTTCCTCTCGATCATTGGGATTCTTCTTGCATTTGATCAGTAAGTGACCATAATCGTATTGACCTATCAAATACTCCAGTTGCATCCAACTGTCTTGCAAGAGTTCATCTTCTTGCTCATCCTTGCGAAACTGCCCTACTTTCTGCTTCGTATTCTTGGCCGAGTAGGCCCACCAATAGGGGCACTCCTCTCGGAAGAAAGTTTCTTGTAAGGCGTCTATGGTTAGTGGTGCCAGCATCAATCTTTGGATTTGGTTAGGCCGCTTGAGCTTTTAACTTGGGGTAATCAACTTGTATCTCTACTACCGTATTCACCGCTATTCCTGTATTGTTATCCAGTATCAATGTACTTTCTGACAAGTTGACTAGACCGTTGAGGGAGACATAGTAGGGATGCCCTTGGTCATTAGCTGCCTTGATGTGTGATAGCGGGACTTTCTTCAGGATATCCGTTTCATCCACTCGGAGAATCAGATAGGCGGAATTCAGAAGGACCGCATCCAGTTGAGTCGTGCTTTCACCCGTTTGCGCACCTGGCTCGGTAAGCCATAAGCCAACCATGTAGTGCCGCTCCACCGTACTCTTTTCCTCTAGTTTGTAGATCCGTTGTCCTGCCGTTACTGGTACCTGTATATTGGCCTTATAGATCACCGGTCCGACGGGCGTCTCCTGGAAGCCCCGTCCGCGTAGATAAGGGTAGTACATAAAATGTAGTTGTAGTATGGAAAGCCGCCACCAGGACGGCTATCCATTGTTGGGTTTACAGTTTGGGTTAATAGCTGCCAGATAGGAATGCCTTGGTGGTAATCCCTTTGATGATACTGCCTTTGAGACCCACCCACAGATAGTTCTTGCGATCCGCATTACCCGCCCAGTGGGTTTTATCTAGACAATTGAACTGAAAGTGCAACTCATTTTCGTCCCCTCCTGCAAAGCGGTAGGCCGCATCCAGTGGGATCCATTCCCAACCCGTTTGCATATTGCGCGTATTGGCACTTTCCTGCGTCTGGTGAATGATTCTAAAGTCCTGAAGGCTGTATTTCTCTAGTCGCTTCTTCTCATTGGTGTTAATGCTAAAGTGACCATGAGGAATACTTTCCAGGGCTTCTGCCTCACTCAGTACTGCCGTACCGGCAGGGATATTAAAACGAGCAGGATCTGCCCAAAACAGCGGATGTTGGGCCGTGAAATAGAGCGTACCGCCCACCACTTTTACCGGTAGTACGCCTACTTTCATATGCGTGGCAATAAAACCATCCCGATCCAGTAAGCCCTTGGTGATCTTGGCTACTTTCTGCTGGGTTTCATGTTTTAGAGATAGGATATAACCATTGTCATTGACATCCAGGGGAGCCAAAAGGGTTAAGATCTCAGGGCGAGCTTTGGTGCTCGGAAGATTTTTGTTGCGCGCAGCTTGAGCCGCAGCTCGCTGTGCTGTATTTTGTCTATACATGATTTACTTGTTTGGGTCGATTAAGATCTACAGCAAGGGTACGCCTTGGTATTCGGCTTGAGCACCCAATAGGGCTTCTTCCTCCAGTTGCCCTTCTTCTAAAGAAGCATTGGGAACAACCGGAAATTTTACGGTGTCACTACTGGAGCTGCCAATGATGTCAAATACATTGGTACCATCTGAGGTACCCAGCATTTTGAAACTTTGAGGCATGAATTTAAAGCCCGCTTCTACTACACCCACTGAGCCAAAACCAAAGCCAAAGAAGCGCGCTTCTCTCGGCATTTTCTTGTTCATGGCCACATAACCTCCAGCCGCTACTTTGCCAGCCACCGCTACCTTTTTGACCATCTCTTGGGTATCAGTAGCCAGGTTCTTGATTCCTGCATTGATTGCTGGATTGACCAGGATCGAGGCCAGTGCTCCCGCACCGCCTATAGCCACATCCGTTAGGGTGATAGTCATCCCCTTACTTTTTCTCTTTGCCATGCTACGACCTATTTTGCATCCGCACATTGTGCTTTTGTTTGGGTTAAAAAATCAATTATCAATTAGCGTCCCGCCGATTTAGGCACGGCGACGACGGGTTGTTTTGCGTCTCTTCTTCGGTTTTGCTGTTTTCGGACAAGCCTTGTTCACTACTTTGTTCGCAATCTTGGTGGCCTCTGTTCTGGACTTGCCTTTCTTCATCGCATCTTTGATGTAGGCGGTTTTTGCCTTCGTTACTGTGGTCTTTTTGGCTTTACCTTTGCAGTAACTGGATTGCGCTTTTACAAGCGTTTGATACTTCGTTCTAGCCATTGTAATACTATTGTTTGGGTTAAATAATTGGCTCCTTCAAGACAGTTGGGAGATAGCCAGGGCCAGGGCTGAAAAAGCCGCTATGCCAAAGGCACCACTTCCTCCTTTGTTTAAATCATCGGTACTGCCGCCTGCCTGTTTTTGTAGTCGGGCTTCTTCTTCTAGTAGAGTCGGATCACTCATATTCTGCTCCCCTATTTCTCCAGCTTCCCCCTTGTTCTTTTTGAATAGTCCGACAATCTTCTCAATCGTTTTGACGACCCAACCGATGGCTTTGATCACAAAACCCACCAAGCCCGCTAAAAAGCCCGGTCCTGCGATCTCTGGCGTACCTCCTTGTTGAAAGATCTGTTCGGGGGTGAGTTTGGTCTTTTCCTTGATGCCATTGAGCACCGTGCCTTTTAGTTGATCCTTGTTCAGCCTGCCTACTTTGGCAATCCAGTTGAAGGTCTTTTCCTGCTCACGGATCCGCCGGCGGATCTCTGGGCTTTTGACTCGGTTCTTATTGGCAAATAGATAGATAAAGTAGGGTCCCATTGCCTTGCCGACTCCCTTGAATATCCAGTTGACAAACTTCTTAAAGAGCTTGGCAAAAGTATCGCCCACCTTTTTGAACCACTTACCCACCTTCTTGAAAAAGCCCTTCATTTTGGCTGGGATCGGGTTAGGGATCTCTAGTGCAAAGGGCGCAAAGGCCATTTGGTTATTGCGCTGGGCTTTACTCAAGATCTGGCGGACTTCTTGGCCAAATGGATCGGTACCTACCTTACCAATTCCAGCGATCTTGCCTCTTTCCATTGCGATGGCGGCAGAGCGATAGCGATCGGCAATGGCGGGGTTGTCTTCCTGATCCGCTAGAATATTGTACCGATCCATCCAGATAAAGCGGTCTAGCTCTCCTTTGGTAAAAGTGGTGACATCGCCTGTACCTTCCCCAATAATACTATCGGGTACCTCAGCTAAGGCCATTTCTAGCTGAGCAATGGTGTTTTCTACCTGTCCGATGTACTCGTGGACATCCGTTGAATCTGAGGTTCCTAGTTTATATAAGCCTTCCACGACATAGTCTTTTTTAGTGGTGTATTGCTTTTCTCGACCAAAACGGCCGCCTTCTTGCTTTTTCCAGACGACATCCAAAGGGATCTGTCGGCCTTTCAGGATAGCCACTGGGTAGACGTGGGTGTATTTTCGGCTACCATAGCCCACATAGCGGATCCGGTGCTTAATCCCCATATTTCGAAGTACGGAGCTAATGAAAACCGTAAAGCTTTTACAGTCGCCTCGCTTGGTGTACCATAGAAAGGAAGGGGTTTGGATCCACTGATTAAAGTCAGGATCCTCCACATACTGAAAATGGGTATCTACAAAATCAAATAGCTGCTTTAGCCCCTGTACTGTGGGTTCAAATAGCTTGGCAAAAGCCTCCGTATCATCATAATCCGTCTCCAGTACTTCCTGTACCAGCGTCATGATATCCCCAGTGCGATACCTTCGTTTGCGAAGATCAATCTTCTCCACATGAGGCTTGATTAACTCATCCGCTGCGGTTCGTAAATTCATCCTACACTGAAAAATTGTAGCTGTGTATTAATCGGTAATGAGCGGCCTCCAGCAAAAACCAAACTTCCCTTGATCGTTATGGGGGATAGAGCTGTACTTAATCCGCTGCTTAGGATCTGCTCTAAGCGATCTAAAGCATCCGTAGCCGTAATGACCACTTCAAAGCTCAATACCTTTTCTTGGCCAGCCTCCAATTGAATGGGGTTGCGGGTAAGAATAGCCCCCAAAGCTTGTCCCTGCTGGCTTAATCGGACGCGCAGCTCTTGTGCCGTCAAATGCACCGCACTATTATTGAGTACCCGCATCCGAACGCGCAATTTCCCCACTACTTTAATTCCATCCACTCCTACTCGAAAGTCACCGCGCTGGATCGGCAAAAAGCTGTACTCCAGCTGCGATAAAAGGCTATTGGCGGCTCGTGAAGCCAGTTGATAGACCAAAAACAAACCGCCAATTACCCGAAGCATAGAAATGGATTATAATACCTCCCCCATTTTCAAGCAATGAGGTTAAATAATATGGTTACAAGGATAAGATAGCGACAATGGGCCGAAGTCATTTTTTGAAAGTCGCCGAAAGGCGTTGAAAGGAACTCAATGGCGTCGAATGACTTCCAAAGGAGAGATAAGGAAGCGAAAAGGGTAGCCTATGGAATAAAAAAAGCGCCTAGATACATCAAGTACCTAGACGCTTTTTTATTACCGTCCTACTTCTTTTGGAAGTGCTCTATTTAAAAAGAAGCCAGATTACCAGATTTCACACCACGCCCAGTCGCACTTGGCTGGCAGCTTGTCTGACAGTGTTCCCTTCTCTATGGACCAGGACTCCTACTTAATCGGAAAACTTGGATTCAATGTAAATTTAGGGTCGCAGTCCCCATCTCTATGGACCATGACTCCTACATGGTGACAGGTGTCGATGATGGTTTTACATTCTCGTCGCAGTCCCCATCTCTATGGACCATGACTCCTACCCAGCATTGTATTAATAGCGAATCAAGTTGGCTACGTCGCAGTCCCCATCTCTATGGACCATGACTCCTACATTATTAGCATGTTGCAGGACCTAGAAAGCACGGTCCGTCGCAGTCCCCATCTCTATGGACCATGACTCCTACAGGTAGACAGTATGCATAGCGTAGATGCATACACGTCGCAGTCCCCATCTCTATGGACCATGACTCCTACTACGGAGGTGACGTTACCGTGAACTACATCGACCGTCGCAGTCCCCATCTCTATGGACCATGACTCCTACTTTCGTTCGTTCAAAGTATTAGCAACTACTCTTTGTCGCAGTCCCCATCTCTATGGACCATGACTCCTACTTAATAAGAGGAGGGTGGAAAAGAAAAAAGTAGGTCGCAGTCCCCATCTCTATGGACCATGACTCCTACAGTAACAAAAGCGTGGTGTACCTCGAAAATGGCCGTCGCAGTCCCCATCTCTATGGACCATGACTCCTACGAGCAAGCAGCAAAACTCGGAACACCGCCAACCGTCGCAGTCCCCATCTCTATGGACCATGACTCCTACGCCCTTGTTTTTCTAATCATCAATCATCAAAGTTGGTCGCAGTCCCCATCTCTATGGACCATGACTCCTACACTGTATATGTACAGTTTCATAACTCACATTGTAAGTCGCAGTCCCCATCTCTATGGACCATGACTCCTACGAACTACGCTGAAAGATATAGTGATAAACTGTAACGGTCGCAGTCCCCATCTCTATGGACCATGACTCCTACTAATAAAGCTTTTAAATGGATAATAAAGAGAAAGCGTCGCAGTCCCCATCTCTATGGACCATGACTCCTACAATTTGGCGAGTAGATGGTTCAATAAGCTATTCTGTCGCAGTCCCCATCTCTATGGACCATGACTCCTACTAGCGAACAACAAGCCCTCTTAGAAGTACCACTATGTCGCAGTCCCCATCTCTATGGACCATGACTCCTACATGGGCTTGGCGTAGTAGTTTTGGCAATTTTTTTGTCGCAGTCCCCATCTCTATGGACCATGACTCCTACGGAACAAGGAGAAGATAAGGAATTCTGTGACTGTCGCAGTCCCCATCTCTATGGACCATGACTCCTACCCACTTTCTATGAAAAAGCTACAAGGCTTTTTACGTCGCAGTCCCCATCTCTATGGACCATGACTCCTACACAAAATGCATTCTCGTTCTTTTTTTAAGTGTTTTTTGTCGCAGTCCCCATCTCTATGGACCATGACTCCTACTGAGTAAGTATCATTAAAGCTGTTTTACCTAAACGTCGCAGTCCCCATCTCTATGGACCATGACTCCTACCTATTTTTTCTCTCAACTTGGGTACTACCTGATGTCGCAGTCCCCATCTCTATGGACCATGACTCCTACCCTTACCCTTCCAAAATCAAAGATAACTCCCTATAAATCAAGCTCTAAAAATTTTAACATCTGTCATGAAAATGTCAGAAAAAACGTATTAAGGGGTTTTTGATTTGTTTTTTAACACTCCTTTGGCTGTCACAAATCTAGATATTTCTTGCAAACACAAAGCTACCTAAATACATACACCTCTCACTACCAAACGATTGCATTCGAAATGCCAGTAAATGACATATGAAATTTTAACAAAAATGAGCCTTTTTTTGTCAAACGATTTTTTCTAAAGTGTATGGCTACTGATTGTCAATGAGTTTGGAGGGGTCAAAAAAAATGGGTGCAAAATTTTAACATTTTTTTAAGAATAATCCGGCCATTCAATGAACTACTAGCAAGTTAAGGAAAAAACTGAAATGTTGATTCATTTGGCAAGAGTAGTCTATTGAGTAGTAGATAATAGAGCTTTTGATTTTACTTATGACGGCTCTTTCCCCTCCACAATCGACTTAATCCTTTCATGATTCGGCTCATGCAAATCCGTGATCTTAAAATGCAGATAGATCTGCTCGGTCAGATCCGCAGGAAGGGCGCGCAGGTGCTTGATCTGCTCGTAGCTACTCCCCCACTCTTGCAGGAGCTCTTCCGTGATAATATTGTTCCAAATGAATTTGTAGGTTTCCCCAAAATAGTGGCGTAGTTCTTTCTTCCTTACGCAGCGGGGTAGGTAAGCTTCTTTTTGAATAGTGTTCATGGCAATACAATTCGTGGAATACTACGGTTTCTAATCGCTTAATTTTGGCGTGATTCTGGCTTACTACCAGCTTAATTCTCGCCTACTTTTTCCTATATATGCATTACCTACCCCCAAGATACCCCTTTTACACAGCAAAAAAAAGCTACTGGGACGAATCCCAGCAGCCTCGGCAATGCAATTTTATGGAAAAAGAGCTTTGACCTACCCTGCTGATCAGATCATGGGAGTGGGTTTTTCTTTACTGGAAGGTTTAGTATTCACATTTTACCTGTCACAAATCGGGGTTTTCACTTTTTTTTCTTCCAAAACGGGAACAAATTTTGGGGTCTTTTTGAAAAAAGTGCTTCAAAAAACGCACGCCCCCCATTTTGGTGGCAACCGCATTTTAGTGGCAACTTTCGACTTAACTCTCTGATAAACAGTGGTGTGAAAAAGTTGCCACTCGGTTGCCAGGTTGCCACCATGGCAACCTCGGTTGGCAAAAGTTGGCAGAAGTTGGCGCAAAGTTGCCACCTAACTAATAAATTAGTAATTGAATAATCTATTGATAATGTATTAGTTATCTTTAAAATTAGCTTCTCTAAAAGCTCGGTTGCCACGGTTGCCACCAAAATGTGCCCTTTCAAAAAAAATCGTTTTTTTCGCCCTAAAACGGGGGCTGCAATTTGTGTCACAGATTTGCCGCTATTTCTTCTATTCTTCTTCATCGTTAATACGGGCTTCATGGGTGAGGGCTACTCTGCTGGTTTGAAAGTCGATGTTGATCTCACTGGCTCGGAAGACATAGCAGCTTCTGGTCTTGCCATCAAACTTCTTGGCCCTCTTCTCCCCTACAAAGCCTTCCATGCCTCTTAGATAGTATTTCAGAGCTTCTATGGCCAAACCATTGTTGCGCTTGCTGCGCTGCATCCGCTCTTGGTACAGCGGATGGATCCGCGTGAAGTTGAGGTAGATCAGTTTGGTTTCTTCCTCGAAAGTGATCAGCGTATTGTCCTTGCGGTTGGATCGATCGGATTCGTCTCGGAACTTCTCGCTTTTGCGATACTCGACTAGGATATCCTTGCTGTGCCGGATTTGATTATCGGCCAGTAGGTAGTCCACAATTTGCCAGAAGGTACCCACTTCATCCTGCGTGCTCATGCTATCAAATTGCTCCAGCATGTTCTTGTAGGCGAATTCCATCAGTTGACCGAATTCAAAACCCATTTCCTCCTTCTTGGCAATAATCGTGAAGATGGCCAGGATGATTGCATAGTTCTGGATCACCCGGTCATTTTGTACCACATCCTCTTTGACCAGGTTCTCCCGGAATAGGGACCGAATCTTATCAAAGACATGGATAAACTTCTCTTCTACATAGGCTCGATGCGTGAGTATTTTGGTGATGATCTGCGGTAGTAGGCCCGTCTCCTGGATGGCCTTGAGTTGATCGGCTCTTTTGATCTGTTCGGTGGTCAGATCCTTCTTAGGGAAACTCAGGGTAATACAGCGGGTAAATAGGGCGGGATCCTGTAGGGGTTGTTCCTGGCCTGTGATCAACACGGCGCTATTGACGGGGGTACGGGTGACGTTATTGCCGTAGGCTCCTTTGGCCTTTTCCCTGCCGGCACCATCGTAGGCCGCTTTAAGGGCCTCTACCCGCTTGTAGTCGATATCATCTTTGTATTCATCAAACCAGGATATCCCATTTCTTACCCAGCTTAGCGTGCGGAAGAAAGCAGCATCGGTGCCATGCACCAGGTGAAAGGGGGCTTTAGGTTTAGCGCCAAAGAAATAGCCCAGTGACCAGGCAAGGAAGGATTTTCCTGCCGAGGGAGGACCAAAGTGATTCAAGTGGGGAAAGAAGTTGAACCGCTTGTAAATCATGTCCCGGAATAAAGCGGCAAAGAGCCAGGCCAGGGCAATCATGGCATTGTCGCCATGTACCTGGTGCATAAGTTTGGTAGTGTCCTTGATGGATGGACAGCCTACCCCATTGTTGTAGTAGAAATTGATTTGATCTTCCATAACGTTTTCGGTATCGTCTGATTTAATGGATAAGTCAATCTTGGAGTGCGCCTTTAGAAAGTACTTGGTATCGGCATAGGTCACCAGGCCATATTCATCTACCGGTAGGAATTTACCTTCCGTCGTAATGATCCCATTACCCCAGGTGTAAAAGCCTTCTTTGTGGCGGCCCATCGTATAGATCGGATAGCAAGTGGGGGTGACGGCGTAGACTTTACGCTTGATCTTGATGTGGTGAGCTTTCTTAGCCCATTCGTTGTACAGGAAGTTGCCTAGTCCTTCGATGTAATCACTGAAGCGATCAAAGCTGGCAAAGACCTTGGTATCTACTTCGATGATGTGGCTTTGCTTGTGTTCGTTCCGGATCTCAATTAGCCTTCTTTGTTCTTCTCGTGCTCGGATCAACATGATGGGATTGATCACAAAATTGCTAATCTCCCAGCCTGTCCCCTCTTCGAGGTCCCGGCAAATCCAGTATTTGTTGTGTGCTTCGTATACCCCATAGTTCAGGGCATCGTATTGTTGGGCGGGTGATAACTTGGCTTTGCCTTTTCGCACTTTGTCATCATTCTTCTTATTCACCGCATCCTTTAGCAGTTTGGATACATCAGCCAGGTACTTTTTATCGCTCAGCTTTCTCAGATAGTCCTGTTGTGCAAATTCACTTTGCATACTGCTCAGCAGATTTGCGGCCAACATAACCGCCGCTTCCTTTTTGAAAGTGTCTTTGGGGTCCCAATCAAGCATCACTCTCCAGATGACGCCATCTTGCTTTTCCCGCTCAATGATATCCCAAAAGGCACCGGCTCCTTGCTTCCTGACCAGACTATCCGGGTCCTCCCCTTCTGGCAGTAGACAGACCTCTGCTTGCAGACCGGCAGCCACGGCGATCACTACATCTTTTTTGGCTGCTTTCAGTCCCGCTTCGTCTCCGTCCCGAATAATTAGCACTCGTTTGGTATAGCGGCTCAATAGCTTGGCCTGTTCAGCCGTAAAGGCAGTACCACAGGTGGCCACTACATTCTGGATCCCATTTTCGTAACAACTAATTACATCGGTATATCCTTCCACCAAAATAGCATGATCTGCATCCTGGATCCCTTTTCGATTCACATGCAGGCCATAGAGGATTTCTCCCTTCTTGTAGAGCAAGCTGTCTGGGCTATTGATGTACTTGGGATTTTCCTTTTTGGTATTATCGCTGGGCTTACGCCCACTAAAGCCTACCAGCCGACCTAGATGATCATAGATGGGGAATAGGAGTCGGTTGTAGAAAGCATCATAGGTACCCTTATCATTTTCTTTAATCAGCCCCACCTCCAGGAGAATGGAACGATCCAGTTTTTCCGACTCTATCATTTTGGTGATAAAGCTGCTGTCCCTGGCATAGGCGAGTTGGAAAGTCTTGATGGTACTGCGGGAAAACCAGCGGCCATCGATATTGATCAGGTAATCAATTTCTTGGTCGGCTACCCTACTGGCCCAGCGGATCTCCCGAAAAGGCAAGCCTCGGTAGTAGTACATATTAAAGACGTGCAGCAATTGGGCCGCTTGGGCGGCTTTATGATCCTGCTTTTCCTTGGCCGCATCCAGATATTCCGCTCGATCAATGGTATGGACGTATTCTACTTTGACGTTGGTGATATTGGCAATTTCTTCCAATGCCTCTGGAAAGGTCATTCCTTCTTTTTCCATCAGAAAACTGATCCCATCCCCACCCTGGCCACAGCCAAAACATTTATAATAGCCTTTGTCTTCGTTGACGCTAAAGGAAGGCGTTTTCTCATTATGGAAAGGGCACAAGCCGATATGATTATTTCCCCGCCGCTTCAGGTGGACGTACTTCTTTACGATGTCCAGGATATAGGTCTTCCCTAACTCGATTAATTCATCGCTGTTCTTAATCATAGTTTTCCATTTTGCATTGCACGGTGCATTTTCAACAGTGTTGCTTTGATCGCGCAAAGCTTCAGTTAAGTGTTCTAGCAAGGCTCATTATTCAGCGCATAGCAGCGCTACGGGCTGAATAATAGCCGCAGCTAGGTTGCTTAAATCAAGCTTTGTAGCTCAAATGATCACTGATGAACATGCACGTAAAAAGAGGAAAAAGCCGTCCGGTCCTGGAGCGGACCAGGACGGCAACGTGTGTTCATAGTTTCCGCATAGGCGGAACTGCTGTCAAAAAGGGAGGTATGTAAATGGTTAGACCGTCGTTCGGTCTTGTAGCTCTTTAGTGTAGTTAGATTCGACGTTTTTGTCGTTGATAGCCAATAATTTATCCCGAAGGTATTTTTCTCTTTTCCTGCATTCGGGACTGCAATAAGTCGTATTTCTTCTTAGTCTGTAATCCAGTTTTCTTCTACATTCTGGGTTCTTACAGTATCCAGCTACTGTACGGTAGCCTTGGTCCCGTTTGGGATGATTTCTCGGTACTTCAACTCTTTTTTCGCGCTCCCCGCTGATCCGTTTCCCTCCGTAGTCGTTTCTTCTCCGATGGAGTCCAATATCCTTTGTTCCTGTTCCTGCAAGCGAGCAATAAACACCTTGTAGTTAGCCCTATTCGTGCTAGATTGCATGACTGATTGTGCGTTTTTC
Organism: Saprospiraceae bacterium; assembly: GCA_965263225.1. Classification (GTDB taxonomy): domain Bacteria; phylum Bacteroidota; class Bacteroidia; order Chitinophagales; family Saprospiraceae; genus DT-111. Next base: position 10,517 of record CBDHHG010000053.1, on the reverse strand, counting down.
GCATTCCGGAAAAAGTCGTGAATGAGGCTGGCTTTAATGATCTTCAGCAAGTAGAATTCAATCATGAAGCCCATGACCATCAAAACAGATAGGGTCAAGCTCAGGGCCGTAGATACATCGGTGTGACCATTGATATGGATGATCTCATAGACCGACACGGCACACATGATAGCCGCGACGATCTCTCCAGAGAAACCCGTGATCGGGCGTTCCTTATCCATCACGGGAAAAAACACCAGGGTGCCTCTCGTCAACTGGATACAAAAACCAATGGCATAACTGATGTAGAAGGGGAGGGAGGGGGCCAGTAGGGTCAATAAAAAGCCTTGGACAATGGCTGAGACGACATAATTGGTCGTGAGTAGTCCAAAACTGATGGGCACCATGATGGAACGCATCACCGAAATCGCCGATTTTAGTGCAAAATTTTTCATATTTTTGTATAAGAAGTGAAAAAATCCCGGAGCATCTGGCAGGATCTCCGGGCTGAATTAACGCTTACGCCTCTGCATCCGCAGGGGCGTTGTCATTTAGAAGTGAAGTAGATCTCATGCCTCAGCTCCAGGTTTAGCAAAATCATTGACCTTTACCCGGCCTAGTTTAAGTTCATGCATAACCGTTTCTACAATTCGATCCGCAACCAGGGCTAGTTGTAAATCCTTTTCTGAGGTCACAAGGGTTCGGTAGGCTTTGAATACCGTCGGGAGATCCGTGCTGGTCTTTTCCGCAATCTCCTGACATTTCTCGATGAACGGAGTCACCATATCCTCCAGCAGCTTGTCGTTGAATTTTTCCATAAGTTCATCTTAAGGTTAAAAAAATACCGCTCCCATTGCTGAGAGCGGGGCTAATGGCTGTGCCTGATCGCCATCCCAGACACCCGCAAAACAACAATGACCTTTCTCAAGGGCCATTTTATGCACTTCGGGGAAAGGTGAGTGGCTGGCGAGGGACTGGTACGTTCCAATTCGCCAAACCACTCGTGACATAAACCCCATTAAAACCTAGTAGCTCAGCTCTTTTGCCGGGCTACTCGTTCCTTGAAAAATCTGCTAAGATATTTCTAAAGGACACCTGACGGCATTTCCTTGTCATGCCGCTCCATTTATTTAGTGTATGATTAGCGGTAATTCTTGCGGCTGCAACTATTGATTTAAGCAACCTAGCTGCGGCTTTTTTTCGGCCCGTAGCGCTGCTATGCGCCAAAAAAAGAGCCTTGCTAGAACGCTCAACTGAATAGTTTCGCCATCCAAGCTTCACCACTCATCATACACTGGGAAAAAGTACCCCGGCGTACCGGGGAACCGAATCCCATGACATTACCCCTGAAGGGCAATTGCCTAAACGTCAAAGTTGGTGCGGCTTCCACTCCGCACCACAATACTACATTCTGCCCACAGAAAATGGCAGTCCTACTAGTTCTAGGAATGGCCCCGGAAGCTCCGGAGCGTAATCCCTAAAAACAGTTGGTTAAAAAATGATTTGAATAACATCGCCGCTCTTTTGCAGCGAACTATACTGAGGGAGACCCTACTTGAAAAGGCCCTGACCCAGCGGCCAGGGCGATCAATCGGTTAAACATTAGTACTGGAAGTATGGGAAAAAGCTTCTACGCTCAGCTCGGCAGTGAGCAGTTGTTTAGCCGAGACTCCGAAATATTCACCTATTAGCTCCAGGCGCTCCTCACTCAATGGCGCTCTACTACTATCCCGCTTTTCCTTGCGGTAGTACATCAACATCCTTGTCGTACACTTCATCAATTGGGCTAGGTCCTCAGAGATGGATAGGAGCGGAAGGCCGCTCTGGACGGCCTTTCGGCGAATTAGATAATCCAGCGTGTAGCGCAGATCATAGTCTGGAGGTAAGCTGAAATTCATATATTTGGGAGTCATTTCGATTAATTGAAACAAATATAGGTATGAAATATTTTACCAACAAGAAAAAAGTAAAATATTTCAGCCCAAAGTACGAATTATATGACTTTTGGTGATAGGTTAGAAGAATTGATCGATTCTCTAAATCTCAGTAGACCAGAGTTTGCTAAGCAAGTGGGATCTAATAAGCAAACTATTGGACATATCATCAATAATAAGTCTTCTCCTAACTTTTCTATCGTTCACAAGATATTGGTAGGGTTTCCAGAACTCAGTGCCGAATGGCTTTGCCGAGGGGAGGGGCCTATGTGGAAGGATGGAAAAAGTGTGCTGCTAGATTCTAGTAAGCCTGATACTCCGAAGGCTTCTACCAAAAATGATCGTGATTGGGGCAATGTCACCCTACGCGAATTGGGCGAGATGGTAGAAGCGGCTAAGAAGAACCCATCAAAATAGACCTTCCGATATTACTTCCCTTCGTACTGACTTCTTAATTTTTGCTGGATAAGATCATGACGGAAGCGCCATTGGCCACCGTCGCGCTCCATGAGGCCGGTGTGATCGGCGGTATAGTTGAGGAATTTGACTAGGTTGAGGGGGATGTGGCCGCGGAGGTAGCAGAGAAGATAAAGGATTGCAAACTCAAATATTTCGTGTGACAAAGCACCAGTGGCTACCCCAAGGATGAAGCCTCCGGCTCCTAGATAAAAGCTATTTACTTCATCAAAAAAATCAACCCATTCTGGACTATAAGGTTGAGATTGTAAGATCAATGGCACAATGCAAAAGATTAAACCCATTTGCAATTGGTTACCCCTTAAATTAGCTCTGACTCTTTGGTAAGGACGATCTATTCTAGGAAAGTTGCTAACATCAGAAAGACCTAAGACCAGACCGAAGACCAGACCGAAGACCAGACCTAAGACCAGACCGAAGACCAGACCGACGACCAGACCGAAGACCAGACCTCCGACCAGACCTAAGACCAGACCGAAGACCAGACCGACGACCAGACCGAAGACCCAACTTGTATAAAATGCCTTTAATATATTATAGAATCTAAAATTCCATGTAATAATGTCCCTATATTGTAACACATAATCTTTTCTGGTGAGACCTCCGACCAGACCGACGACCAGACCTCCGACCAGACCTCCGACCAGACCGGCGACCAGACCGACGACCAGACCGACGACCAGACCGACGACCAGACCGGCGACCAGACCGACGACCAGACCGTAGATAAGTATCCATTTTTTTCCATGCCCTAGCCAAAAAGGTTGCATATCTGCCAACTCAAAGGCAACGCCCTTCTGACTTAGAGACAGCCGATCCGCCAACCAGCTCAGCCAATGGCGGGATTCATCCGTGGTGAATGGAAAAAGGCCAGCCAACCTTTGTAGTTCTTGTTGGATATAGGTTTCCGTCAGCCTTTCTTGTATAGCTGCACTGGACTCATTTATAAATGAAGTATGTGGTTCTTTCCATTTATCATTATATAAGGCTAAAGCGGTATGCACATGAAATGCTGTAGAAAGTGCTTCCTTCATAGCTGCTTGCCAAGGTTTTTCAAACTCCTCCAACAATCTGGAAGCAGCAAGGTTTTTATCTTTCACCAACCCCTCAAGGGTACTTTTAACCATTTGTTCGGTTAGTGGCTGGATATTGGCCGTAGCAAATACGGGCGCAGCTTGCCCCAGTGCTTCAAATTCCTTGATTCTAGAACAGATGATCAGTTCCGGATCATGGGAGGGAATCGGTCCTCTTTGGCTTTGGCGAAGTTCCAGGTATTCCTCTACAGCCCGCAAACAGCTTGCTCGATGCGCTTCGGGAATCTCATCTAAACCATCCAGGAGCGGAAGAATCCTATGCTGATCGGCCAACTGCTGTGCTAAGGTAGATGCTATTCCTGCCTCTCCAGCACTATACTGCAATTGGCCCTTGAGCCATCCCTGAAAACTTGACTCGGAATACCGCCAGCCAGCCAGGTTGATGATAATGGGAACCGGGAACTGCTCATCCTGTTTGGCTTCTGCCATGAGCAATTCTGCCAAGCGGATCAATAGCAGGGTTTTACCCGATCCTGGTTCTCCCAGAATCAGCAGTCTTTTTTTGCCGCCTTCTTTATAAAAGGAATCGAAGAAGGATTGGTAATCAGAGATAGTCCCATGATCAGGAGGGAAAGTGTGTTGCTCCTGAATCTCATCCTTCGTTTTCGTCTCAATGTATCGAAGGCTAATGTTGATCTCAAAGGTGAGTTGGTTATTGAGTTTGTACTTGCGTCGGCGCTGGTATCGTTTTAGTGTGCCTTCGATGAGTTCTTTTCTAATGGCAGTCCAGTCCTGCTCTAGCTCTTCTTCCTCCTTATTATTGAAACGTAACCAAACTAGACTTAGGACTATTAAGACCAAACTACCACCAATTAGCCACTCTGCATAATGATCTCCAAGCAAGCCACGTAGTTCTGTCTCGATCTCATTAGAAAGCAAATTGGTAAGCAGCCCAATGATGACTGTGATCAGCAGAAAATCTAGAGCAATAACCAGGCTTTTCGTTTGGGTTTTCTTTGGCATAAAAACTTCAGGACCAAAAGCTATTTCAATAATTGGAAATCGTAAGTTAAAAAAATGTAAGCAAAAAGCCTACCACCTTCTCAATCCCCTAAACAGCTTCAGCAAAGACAAAAAGAAATGCACATCTTCCTTATCGGCTCCTTCATCACTTTCCACGGCGGATTGAAACCAATGGGTGAGGCGTTCTTCGGCATGATCGATATCTACGGTTTGTTGAAAATCGTCAATGGCCTTTAGCCGGTCGTCGTCTGGCGGTGTGATCTTACTCATGGAATAGGAAATCAAGCTGGCGAGGGAAAAGAATGAATAATGGGAGAGGAAGAGCTAAAGCGCAGGAAAGGAGGGGCATGAAAGTTTAAGACTATAGAAATACACATAGCATCGTAGCTTTTGTGAGTTACAAAATGGTGTCTTAAACTTTTTACCAGGCTTGTTTGATTTTTAGAACGCTGTGTGAGAATTTCTGCTGATCATGTTTAACGTTAAGCAAATATATAATATTTAGCAAAAATACAAAAGGGATCAACGCAAGCGCCGATCCCTTATTGGAATAGTTCTTATCTTTACCCCTGTCTTAAATTTTCATTGGGGATATTACTGCCATGTGTGGTGGTATCCCTTTTTCTTTAGCCTTGAATCAGATCGTCGATTACGATCATCATCAATTCGATAAGGGAATACATACTTCCAGATTTAATTGAACAATGATAATTATCCCTTCAAAGCTATTCAGAATGCATCCGCCATCATTTATGGTTTGGTGCTAGTGAAGATAATATGGAATCCCATTTCTTTTCTTTGAAATCTTCTATCTAATTGTTTTTCAAGCCTCTATTTTTTTTCTATCCTTGTTTTATGGATTTTATAAAAAGGATGGCTTTTTACTTAAAGGGTAAGGAAGTGGACCGCCTGGGGCATCAAAATGATGTGACGGATCAGCTCTACGCCTATGTACTGGAGACAGAAGATCCCCAGGAAGACCTCTGCAAAACAGCCCTATTTGGCCAGTCTCCGCACAAAACCAGGTACTACAATCAAAGCAAGCAGCGATTGCGCCATCGGCTGGTCAACGCTTTTCTTACCTTAAAACTGGGCAAGAATTACTGGGACATTTATTTGAGTACTAGAAAAAAACTGGTGGTAGGGGAAGCTATGGGAATAAGGGGACAATTCACTTTAGCCCAACGGCTACTGGAGGAAGTCCACCAACTATCCATGAAGTACCATTTCAGCGATCTCCTACAGGCATCGGCTAAAGGATTGATGTCCTACGCCGCCGTCAGTGGAGAGACCGGCAAATTCAATCGCTATGCAGCCAGGGAGCAAGCCGCCGCTCAACAACTAGCCGCCGAAAGACTGGCAGAACGCTATTTCTATCATTTGGCCTATGCCATCAAGAAATTCAAGCCCAATGAAGAAATCATCGATCAGGCCGAGGGCTACCTGGTAGATTTAGAAGCGTTGAATGTCAATACCTATCACTTCCGAATCTTCGCCGGGAACATCGCTTGCATCCTTTATGAGTTATCCAATCAAATCGAGAAGTTGGTAGCGGTCTGCGAATCCTCCTTGGCCTTCTTTCTGGGGCTTTCCTTCCAGCCTCCGGAGCGTTCGATCCGCAGCTTCACGCTCAATCTCATTCCCGCCTACATCCAGGGCGAGCAACTGGACAAGGCCAGTGCCGCCATTCAATCCTTATCCGCACAATACCTCAGTCCACACAACCTGGCTTCTGTAGGCATCTATCAGGCCATCATCGGATTCCGCCAACAAGACCTAGCCCTAACGCAGAAGGCCGTCCGCTCCCTCAAGAAAGCCAAGATCAAGGCTGCCAAGGAGGAGCTTCGCATCCTGGAAGCTTATCTGCATATCTTAAGTGATGCGCAGTATCCCTTTAAAGTCGGCAAGTTCCTCAACGAAACGCCCATCTACAGCGCCGATAAAAAGGGCATGAATACCAATATCTGGATCATCCAGATCCTCATGCTCCTGAAAAACCGAAAGCTTTCTCCCATCATTGACCGCATGGAATCTCTCCGGAGCTACGCCTACCGCCACCTCAAGAAAGATCCCGCCAATCGGCGTACAGATCTCTTTATCCAGCTCCTGCTCTTACTCCCGAAGTATAGCTTTGATTTGCGGGTGATTGATGAAAAGGCGGGTGAACTATTGCAAGAGTTGGAGGCTTCGCCTTTGTTTATTTCGGCGATTCGGACGGAGCTGGTGCCGTATGGGGTGTTGTGGGGGAAGGTGCGGGGGGAGTTGGAGTGAAGGACTTTCCATTATCTGAAAAATAATGTAAATTTCAAATATGAAATTAAGCTGGCCCCTAACCTCAATCCTAATAGGAATAATCGGAGGATTGCTCACCTTCCTCCTAACACGGAACTGGAAGATTTCTTTACTAGCCGGAGTGCTCATCTCCATCGTCATGCTGCTCAATAATCCCAAGCGCAGATATATGAAAGCCTTTTGGGCAATTCTGTCCCTGATTCTGGTATTGAACAAATTCTTTTTTGAGATCATGGGACAGGTATCAGCAGTACACTTCAAAGTAGGCAGTGATGAGATTGGAAGTGCTGCCACCGTTTTCCTAATTGTACTGGCGGGTATAGCCTTGATCCTGGACTACCTGGAGAGAAACGGGAAGCTACAAGGTACCTTTCTGGAATTCAATAGCAATAAGATCGGCAATATCTCTGGAAACAACATCACCATTAACCAAAACATCAAGAATAACCCCAATAGCAATGCTGAATAGAAGTATCAATAAAATTGAAAAAATTGAAGGTGAAAATATCTTCGTTTTTCAATACATAGATAGTAATGGTGCAAGCAGTGAAGAACGCAAATCCCTAGCTGATTTCTTGCTAGGCCATCCTTTGATCCAGGAAAAGGAAAAGCGAATTCAGGTCTTGGAGGCCAATAACGATCTGCTGATAGAAAACAAAGGACTCCTCGATGAAAAGGTGTTATCCCAATCTAATGAAATCAGTCAACTACAGCAAGAGAAGGAGGAACTTACAAAAGAATTAGCTCACTTTCTGAATCAAATAGAAGGTAAGGACCTCGGCCAAACCACCGATTTGTATCAGGAGGCGTTTCAGTTATTTATGGAGGGCGAGATTGACCAGGCTCTGGCTATTCTGGATGAAGCCAAGTTGGAAGAAGAAGAACTGAAAGCCAAGGAGGACCTTAGACAAAAAGCAGAGACCAGACTGCTGAAGGCTCAAATGCTGCGGATCAAGGATCAATATGAAGAGGCTGGTATAAATTATGAGAAAGCCGTTGATCTTTCTCCCAGTTGGAGCAACTGTTTAGAGGCAGCCAATTATTTCAAATTTCTAAATAACTTCAACAAAGCCCTTCACTATTACCAACGTTGCTTGCTAAGCGCTCCGAATGAAGCGGAGAAAGCCACCACCCTCAATAATTTGGCGGTTTTACAAAGTGATAAAAATGAAATGGAGGCCGCGCAAACCAACTACGAGGAAGCATTACAGATTTATCGAAAGTTAGCCCAAGTCAATCCCCAAGCCTATTTACCTGATGTGGCGATGACCCTCAATAATTTGGCTAATTTACAAAGGGCTAAAAATGAAATGGAGGCCGCGCAAACCAACTACGAGGAAGCATTACAGATTAGGAGAAAGTTAGCCCAAGTCAATCCCCAAGCCTATTTACCTGATGTGGCTACTACCCTCAATAATTTGGCGGTTTTACAAAGTGATAAAAATGAAATGGAGGCCGCGCAAACCAACTACGAGGAAGCATTACAGATTAGGAGAAAGTTAGCCCAAGTCAATCCCCAAGCCTATTTACCTGATGTGGCGATGACCCTCAATAATTTGGCGGTTTTACAAAGGGCTAAAAATGAAATGGAGGCCGCGCAAACCAACTACGAGGAAGCATTACAGATTAGGAGAAAGTTAGCCCAAGTCAATCCCCAAGCCTATTTACCTGATGTGGCGATGACCCTCAATAATTTGGCTAATTTACAAAGGGCTAAAAATGAAATGGAGGCCGCGCAAACCAACTACGAGGAAGCATTACAGATTTATCGAAAGTTAGCCCAAGTCAATCCCCAAGCCTATTTACCTGATGTGGCGATGACCCTCAATAATTTGGCTAATTTACAAAGTGATAAAAATGAAATGGAGGCCGCGCAAACCAACTACGAGGAAGCATTACAGATTAGGAGAAAGTTAGCCCAAGTCAATCCCCAAGCCTATTTACCTGATGTGGCGATGACCCTCAATAATTTGGCTAATTTACAAAGGGCTAAAAATGAAATGGAGGCCGCGCAAACCAACTACGAGGAAGCATTACAGATTAGGAGAAAGTTAGCCCAAGTCAATCCCCAAGCCTATTTACCTGATGTGGCGATGACCCTCAATAATTTGGCGGTTTTACAAAGTGATAAAAATGAAATGGAGGCCGCGCAAACCAACTACGAGGAAGCATTACAGATTAGGAGAAAGTTAGCCCAAGTCAATCCCCAAGCCTATTTACCTGATGTGGCGATGACCCTCAATAATTTGGCGGTTTTACAAAGTGATAAAAATGAAATGGAGGCCGCGCAAACCAACTACGAGGAAGCATTACAGATTAGGAGAAAGTTAGCCCAAGTCAATCCCCAAGCCTATTTACCTGATGTGGCGATGACCCTCAATAATTTGGCGGTTTTACAAAGGGCTAAAAATGAAATGGAGGCCGCGCAAACCAACTACGAGGAAGCATTACAGATTAGGAGAAAGTTAGCCCAAGTCAATCCCCAAGCCTATTTACCTGATGTGGCTACTACCCTCAATAATTTGGCTAATTTACAAAGGGCTAAAAATGAAATGGAGGCCGCGCAAACCAACTACGAGGAAGCATTACAGATTAGGAGAAAGTTAGCCCAAGTCAATCCCCAAGCCTATTTACCTGATGTGGCTACTACCCTCAATAACCTGGGGGTGTTATACAAAGTGATCAAAACAAGCAATGAAGAGTCAACGCAGGGCCTACCTCCGTGGAAGCATGACAGATTATGAGAAAGCTGGCAGAAGTCAATACCCTGACAGCCTATTTGCCAGATGTGGCTACTACCCTCAATAACCTAGCGGAATTTGTATGAAGCTCATAAACAATGCAAGATGGAGGCAGTCAGGGCCTACCTCCGTGCGCTGGAAGCATTACAGATTAGGAGAAAGCTGGCCCAAGTAAAATACCCGGACAGCCTATTTGCCAGATGTGGCTACTACCCTCAATAATTTGGCGGTTTTACAAAGTGATAAAAATGAAATGGAGGCCGCGCAAACCAACTACGAGGAAGCATTACAGATTAGGAGAAAGTTAGCCCAAGTCAATCCTCATTCCTATAGTATTCCACTAGCTGACTCGCATCTATGTCTGAGTAATCTCTATCGCTATAATTTGGTTGATAAAGCCTCCTCCATTGAACATGCGCAGCAAGCGGTTGATCTTTATGGCCAATATCCACATGTTCCCTATGCTGTCCAATGGAAGCAGGTAGCTTTGGATAATTTGACGTATTGGGAGAAGGGAGAGGATGGCTAATAAAACGCGAATTCGCGTTATTGAACTGCGGTGCTCAGGACCGTAGTTGTCACCTCAACCATTACCCTCAGTATAACAATTCAATTGAATTTTTCCTTATCATTATAGTCGATCCAGGCAAATACTCACCGATTACTAGTTCGAATCTTATACAATCATTTATTAACCAATGCCTTAGTTAAGGTGTCAGTTGTGTCAAAAGTGTGTCAGTCTGTCAATTGAGGACTGATATTACCAAATAATTGCAATGTAGCGCATTGACAATCAATGGGTTTATTTTTTCAAAAAATGGGGTAGCCTTTCAACCAATGCCTACCCGTTCTTGTTTTTTAAGCTTCTGAAGTCTAAAAACTAAAAACTCACACCATGCCGAATATCACTGATAAAGTCGCGCTCATCACTGGCGGAAGCAAAGGAATAGGATTAGGAATCGCAGAGATCTTGCTAGAAGCCGGGCTGAAGGTCGCGGTGACCAGCCGCTCCGCCGAAGCTGCACAAGCCACCGCAG
>CBDHHG010000052.1:0-7500 GCA_965263225.1 Saprospiraceae bacterium | reverse complement strand
ATTCATCCAAATAGGGAAAGCCTGAAAACGTCCAAGGTACTGAGGGCTAAATAAATAGGATAAAAAAGGCGAGAAAAAGGGCCAAAAAGGCTAAATTGGGGAACGAAGCTTTTTAACTAACTGTAAGATAACCAAATAATCTTTGGAAGCCCTCCTTTTTAGTCTCGATCAGATAAAGAGTCCTGAAGCATTGATTTTTGAGCAAAGTCCTTTGGGCCAGATCCATGCTCAGATTCCCTTCGAACAATTTGCCGATTGTTTTCGACCTTATAAGCCTCCTCGACATAAAGGAGGACGTCGGCCCCACTTGAGTATTGAAGGTGGTTTGGGGTTGATGTTTCTCAAGCATCATTTGAATTTGAGTGATCGGATGTTGGTGGAACGGCTTAATAGTGATCGATTTTTGCAACTGTTCTGTTTCACTCAAATTCCTTTGCACAAGCCTATACGAGATCAGGATTTGGTAGGTCGTTGGCGTCGTTTTTTTGGGTCACATATAGACCTGGGTCAGCTACAGGATAAATTGGCCGCTCACTGGAAGCCCAATATGGAAAACACTCATGTGTTAATGGATGATGCCACCTGTTATGAGAGTCATATCAAGTATCCCACTGATATCAAGTTGCTATTGGATTGTTGTCGATGGCTGGATAAAAACATCATCCAGGCTTGTCGGTTCTATGGCTTAGCTTTACCCCGTCGAGATAAATATACCAAAGCACTGGATCGGGTGCTGGCTTACCAAAAACTCAAACGTAAACCGCGGAATAAGGAAAAGCGTTTACGCCGCTCCCTTTTATATTGGCTGGATCATTGGCAGGGGCAACTTCAGCAATTACTCAACCTTGGAGCTGCATACCATCAACAACTCAATCAAAAGGTATATGATCGGATCAAGACTATCCGAATCATCTATCAGCAGCAAGCTTATATGTTAGCTCATAATGTTCGTAAGGTAGCCCACCGTATTGTCAGTTTGTTTAAACCCTACATTCGGCCTATTATCCGAGGCAAAGAACGTAAGAAGTATGAGTTTGGAGTCAAAGCACATATTTCTCAGGTAGATGGCTTAAACTTCATCGAGCCATCTATCTTTTGAAGCCTTCCATGAAGGCGTTCGCATGTGGTATAGCGTGGCCAAGCACAAAAAAACGCTTCGGCAAATGCACTCACTATGCCGCTGATCGAATCTATGCAACCAATGCTAATCGTAGGAAAGCCACAAAACTACAAATCCAAACTTGCTTTGCTAGAAAAGGAAGAGCGGCTAAGGATGAGGTACAACGCCAAAAAGTCAGATCTATTTTAGCCAAGGAGCGAGCCACTCGATTGGAAGGCAGTTTTGGTACCGAAAAACAGCACTATGGAGCGGACCGAATCAAAGCTAGAACCTCCGAAACCGAAGTGGCCTGGATCTTCTTTGCTATCCATACGGCCAATGCGGTTAGACTGGCACGAAGAGTAGCTAAACGCAACAAACAAACTCCCCATCAGGCCCGAGCCGCTTAGGCCAAAACTCAGCACTTATCATACTGATTTGATCTTGCGAAAACATAGGTCTTCGCTCACTAGGTCTATGGCTAGATTATCCCAAATCAAGGCGGCACTCAGCTTTCATCCTCAGATCTAGCTTCCAAGCCAACAATGAAACCTAGCCCAGCACCAAATTTCATTCGGATTTTAATCACAACCAAGGAGGCAGAGGGTTTTCAGGCTTTCCCCAAATACTGCTGAAAACTTTCATCCGTAGCACCTTCTCCGGTAAAACGAATGGTAATAACGGGTGATTGCTTGTTTTCGATGACAGCGTATGCATTTCCCATCGCGATTTATTTTGTTGAAGGATTCCACAGCGGGCAGTGTTCTAACCCCACAAATCAAGAAAGGTTGGAGAAAAAGCGGATTTAGTGAACATATAAGCATGCATAGAGTTTCGTTATAAAACGGAAGAAATGACTCCTAGCGTAATCATTATTGGTGGTGGCTTGACTGGCCTAACGGCAGCTCGACATTTGCAATCTAAAGGAATAGACTTCCTACTGTTAGAGGCAAGTGACCGAGTAGGCGGGAGAGTGAAAACGGATGTAGTGGATGGTTTCAGGTTGGATTATGGATTCCAGGTATTGCTGACTGCTTATCCGGAAGCCCAGGCTCAGTTAGACTATGCGTTGCTGCAACTTCGTCATTTTCAACCAGGTGCTTTACTCCTATATCCGGACGGAAAACAGGATCGCATCGGAGATCCCTTGCGCGATATTTCTAGCCTTTTTCCTACCCTCTTTTCCAAAGCAGGATCACTGCTGGATAAGTTGCGCATACTGCTACTGAATTGGAAGCTTTCCAGCTTAACGATTGAACAGATATTCCAAAGAACAGAGCAGGCAACTGCCGACGTTTTACGGCAAGAATATGGCTTCAGCACCAAGATGATTGACTCCTTTTTCACGCCTTTCTTCTCAGGTATATTTCTGGAAGGTGAATTAGCTACAAGTCGGCGCATGTTTGATTTCGTCTTTAAAATGTTCGGATCGGGTTATGCAGCCATCCCTTACCTTGGCATGGAGGAGATTCCCAAACAATTGGCCAGTTCTCTACCCACAGGCTCCATCATTACTGGCGCAAAAGTGAGTCAAGTTGATGGTCAAACAGTCAAGCTGATAGATGGCTCCAGCTTTACGGCTCCCCATATCCTGGTGGCTACGGAGGCAAGTGGTTTGGTGAAAGAGTTGACTACAGTAGGCACCCAGTACCAAAGTACGACTCACCTGCATTTTAGTACACCTATCCCTCCCATTTCACAGGCTCTGATTGCCCTTAATACCAAGCGAAGTCGGGTAGCGAATAACATTTGCACCATCAGTCAAGTGGCAGCCGCATATGCTCCCGTGGGGCAACATTTAGTCTCCATATCAGTCCTCGGTAACACTAAGGCACAGGAAGCTAATCTGGAGAAAGTGGTTCGACAGGAGCTCAGCACCTGGTATGGTAAAGCGGTAGAAGAGTGGAAACATCTCCATACCCGTCAAGTACACTATGCATTGCCAGATCAAAAAAAGGTCAAACATCAGGTGGACCCGGGACAATTAGAAATTAGGCCCGGTTTATTTGTCGCTGGGGATCATCTACTCAATGGCTCCATCAATGCTGCCATGAAGTCCGGGAGAAAAGCGGCAGAGGCTATCATCAATAAACTAGAACCTCAACTAGCCTAGTTGGGTGATCTCAGGTGAATAGTCAAGGGCCGCTGTTGTTTGGGGCTATTTATCCGGTATCTCTACCAGCACTCGTTCCACCATTTCCAGGGCCGTGCTCATGTTTACCAGGTCTGTCCGAATCTCGCCATCGCTCCCGGAATGGTGTGCTCGGCCTAGGAGTTGCATCTTGTCAATTATTGGCTCTTTTAGGTTCAATACAGCAGTCGCGTATACTAAGGCGGGCTGTCCCACCTTGCCTGGGCCGCTGTAGATTGGATCGTCGGGGAAGGCTTCTTCGTGGTAGAAGGTATTCCAATCATAGGATTGATTGATTTCCATAAATACCCGAACGCTATCTATAGAAGGATCTAAGCGAGATTGTAGAATCCAGCTAGTGGTAGGGGTGGCGCCCGTCATACCATCTGCAATTGGGTTGTCTTGATCTGGGACAAAAAGGCCATCTGCTGCCTCTACCGCTCTTCGGTGTGACCAGACGGGTAGGGCTTCCGGCCGTCTTTTATGCTGAAAGTTGATGAACTTTTCTTGGGCTAGCTTCTGACTCACGTATAGATCTTGTAGGTAGTTTCCTTGCGCATCTTCTACCCAAATGGCCAGGGTAGGGGTGTGACTCGGTTTTCCCATCAGTACCTCCACACCAATGGCTTGCCCTGCTAGATCTGTATTGGTTTGGATGAGCTTGTAATGCACTTCGGTATTGCCCTGAAAATGTTCTCCCAAGGCATAGAGCTGTTTTAGGGGCGGCAAATCAAATTTGCTGATACCGACAAGCAAGAGCACACCAATAGTCACGCTTAGAAAGGCTGGATTGAGGTAGGTCTTTCGCTTTTTTGGCCCTTTGATATAGTTGAATAAGGCTTTAACGTTATTCACCAAATGGAAACCGATCCCAATGATGAAAAGAAAACCCGTGGTGATATGTAAGACCGTAGTCGCCTTACTGAAGGGATGGATATACATGAGTATGCCCGTAATACTAAGGACAAAAAATAGTAGGGCGATAAGCTGGCTGACAAATGAGCGTTTCATATAATTGAGGTTAGATTCGCAGCCAAATTGTAAGCATGCAACTGGATTTGCGTCTTATGCGGGAAAATGAGACCTATTACCTAGCTCAAAAGTGGCTCATTTTACCGAATGAGTCTTCTGGAATTGTGAAGGAGTCATGCCCGTATGGGCTTTGAAAAGACGATTGAGCGATGCCTTGGAGTTGAAACCTACATCCAAGGCCATGGCCAGGATGGTGAGGTGCTGATAATCTGGATGAATAAGTTTGATTTTCAATGCCTTCACACGGTAATGAGATACATATTCGTAAAATGGGCGGCCAAATTGGGTATTGATGACCTGTGAAAGATGGTGTGGACTTATGTCTAATTTCTTGGCGACCTGAGCGAGTTTGAGTTGAGGTTCAATAAAAAGTTGCTCCTGGTTGAATAAAACCTCCAATCGCTGGAAGATTTCCTTAAGATCATCTGCTGATAAATTGGAGGATCCATATTTGGGCTTTGCTGAAGTGGCGTTGTCGGACGGCTCGGGCGAAGGCTGGGCAGCCTCAATGAATTGAGCTAAATTATATTCTTTGATACCATGGTAACTGAGATAGAATACGGCTAGAACCGTCAAAGTATTCACGCCGAAGTAGACGGAGTTGATATCGGGTATAACCCCAAAATTGTAAACCAGAAAAGCAACTAAGGAAAAACCATAAAGCCCCATAAGCACCATCGTATAATTTCGAAGCCAATGCATTCTCAAATCCTCAATATTGGAAAACTGTAGCTTGAGTCCCGACTCAAAATTGCTTAGTAAGCGCAGTAACCAGCAGCCCGCTCCAATGACGAATAGCATGTGTGACTTAAAGAATAGATGGTAGATAAGGCTCGGTTGGCTGTAGCGTTGTGTGAGGGCGGTGGCATCCGGCTGAGACCATAGGACATCTCCAATTGTATACAAGGTAAAAGGAATGGAAAATATAAAGACCCACCAGTTAGGCGTAGCTGTCTTGAGGTGCCGATCGATTAGGGTGAGGGCATAAAGGAGGTACAGGGAAAAGAGCCAAAGCGAAATGTTTGCATGTAAGAAGTAGTTGATGGGGGTAATTTTCACCCTGATCCAATACTCGGTAAATAACATCAAGCCCAGGCAAGCATTAATCAGAATTAGATAGTAGTCACTTCGCTGCTTCTCCCTTTTATTAAAGATAAATAGGAGAAAAACAGCAATGATGCTGATGCCAATAGTAATGATGGTGTTCAATAGATGGCGGGTTTACCTGCGGAAAAAAGGCTGATTACATTTACTCCTCGACGATCATTTGTGCCAATTGATTCCGAAATGCATCATCTAGCACAACGGCTTTTCTTGCCACTTGATCAAATACCACCCATTTTGCCAAAGCCGTAGATAGTAGTTTACCAGTGGAAGAATGCTTCATATGGTGTTCAATACTGACGACCTTACTCGATACCCCGCGCACGACAGTTTCTATATGAATCGGATCATCCTCCATTACCTCTTTGATATACCGAATGGTCATCTCAACGTAGGCAAAGCCCAATTGCTGTCGTTTCCGTTCCTTGAAATCAATACCTAGGCTCGCCATAAATTGTCCAGACGCCATATCATATTTAGTCGTGTAAAATTGCACATTCATATGCCCATTGGAATCGACTTCTTGGGCCATAACTAGTCCTCTATAGGTCTCCATTGGCGATCAGTTTTGCAGCTCCTTTTCGAAAGTTTTCGAATGATAATTCAAGAATATGTGGCATGTAGTGCTCTGCCAAGCGATGACTCATCTGGGGGATAATCTCCACTTTTGCATCTGGAATCATGGGGCCATATTTTCTGGAATGCGCTACCGGTACCAAAGGATCTCCATCTCCATGAATGACCAAGCTAGGGCGATTAATCTTTTTCAATCCTTCATAGCGCGATCCTCCTCCCTTCACTGCGGCTGTGTGCTGTTGGCCTACTTTGACATTATATCCGCCGTGCTTTCTCCATAAATACTGATTGGAGATTAAAGAAAAATCAATATTGGGTTCGGCAGGGTCATCGCCCCTCAGTAGCAAAGTCGCACTCGCAGCGTAGCGCAAAAAGCTTTCCTCATCCGGTTTTAACCGATAGCGAATTCCGAGCTTTATGGCCGTACGGAAAGTAGGCTTAGGCACAAAAGGTAGTTGGGGATCGTTCATCCAACCTGAGGACATAATACTAGTGAGGGAAAGGACGCGCTCGGGCTGATCAATCGTAACTTGCTGCGCAATCATTCCTCCCATTGATACCCCAAACAAATGTGCTTTCTGCACGCCTGCGGCATCCATAATAGCGAGGGCATCACCAGCCATATCTTGAATGCTGTAGCTGTTGCTTCTACTCCAGTTTTTCATCCAATCCGATCTGCCAACACCCCTGTTGTCATACCGAATGACGCGATATCCAGCGTCGATCATCGGTTGGTATAAGTACTTGGGCCACCTGATCCCTGAAGTAGAATGGCCCATAACGAGCAAGACGGTTTCTTTGGGTTCTGTACCGGGGTTCAGAATCTCATACCATAATTTTACGCCTTTATTCTCTGTCAAACCAGTTTCTCCAATCAGCAATTCAGGCGGATCTTGCTTCAATCGATTTTGGATCATAAGCTCCACCTCTTTGGAAAGTCTAGGGTCACCATTTAGCCAAAAGATGAAGCCCACTAAAAATAGCATGGCCAACACCAAGATTATATTTAATACCATAGTCCTAATTTAAATAAACTACGCTAACAACCGTAGCCTGGTACAAAAGGTTGTCAATACAGATCAGGGATTTGGGATAGCTGTCGTCAAGATCGCCAAACAGGTCTTTACACCCGTGCGCAGGTTTCCAAGTCTTAGATTCTCATTTGGACTGTGTTGATTGTTATCCATATTAACCATAGGCACGATCACGGCGGGCACACCTAGGGCTTCGATCAGAGGGGTGACAGGGACCGTCCCGCCCATAATGCGGATATTGACAGGAGGGCTATTAAAAGTCCCTTCTAGGGCTGTAGTGAGCCATTGACCAGTAGGAGAGTCGATCTCTGTTCGGAAAGCATTGACCCATTTACTGCCTACAAAAGTAGCAATCTTCTCATGTTCTAGTCGCTCTTCTTCCGTAGGCTCTCGGTCAATAAGGTAATAACCTTGGTCTTGGATATGTTGTCTGAAAAGATCGAGGAGATGATCACCATCGGTTTCTGGCACTAGGCGTATTCCGATCTGTGCGACTGCTTTATCAGGAACGATGGTACGTGTTT
>CBDHHG010000051.1:0-727778 GCA_965263225.1 Saprospiraceae bacterium | reverse complement strand
GATCGTCTTCCGTTGCGTGCTAAGGAGACCGTTAGAGAGCCAGTCTGGAATCTGGGAAAACATGCAGCCGGGGTACTGCTGCGGTTCCGTTCCAACGCTTCCGAAATACAAGTGCGCTACCAAGTAAGTGGATCTCATGCCATGCCGCATATGCCAGCTACCGGCGTTAGCGGTTTGGACTTATATGCTATAGATAGTGACGGAGATTGGCACTGGGTGCGGGGTAGGTGGAACTTTGCGGATACTATTACTTTCCGATATGCTAATCTAAGGCCTAATGATGGCTATCATAAGCATGGGAGAGAATATAGATTGTATCTCCCTTTGTACAATCAGGTTCAATGGCTAGAGGTGGGAGTTGCGGGTTCCAGTGAATTTGAGTTTTTACCCACACGAATGGAAAAGCCGATTATCGTGTATGGAACTTCTATAGCCCAAGGGGCCTGCGCTTCTCGCCCGGGAATGGCATGGACCAGCATTTTGGGTAGAAAATTGGATCGCCCCTTAATTAATCTGGCATTTTCTGGGAATGGCCGCTTAGAAGAAGCTATCAGTGACCTTTTGGTGGAACAGAAGCCAAAGTTGTACCTATTGGATTGCCTCCCCAATCTCGTTAATTCAAAGCTATACCCAGAGGAAGAACTAAAGCATAGAATCGTAAGCACTGTTCGAAAGCTGAAATTGACTCATCCGAATATTCCCATTTTGATTTCGGATCATGCTGGATATACGGATGGCTCAGTAGTTCCGGGGCGTTTGACTGCCTATCAACGGGTCAATGCCATCCAACAG
Organism: Saprospiraceae bacterium; assembly: GCA_965263225.1. Classification (GTDB taxonomy): domain Bacteria; phylum Bacteroidota; class Bacteroidia; order Chitinophagales; family Saprospiraceae; genus DT-111. Next base: position 726,986 of record CBDHHG010000051.1, on the reverse strand, counting down.
TCTGCCTATCAAACCCTGCTCAGGGAAGGCCACACTGGATTACATTATATTACCAAGGAGGAATTCAATCTTCAATTAGATGATATGGTTGATGGAACGCATCCCAATGACCTCGGTATGCAACATTATGCCGAGGCCTATGAAAAAGTCATTCGTAAAATCCTTCATGAACCTAAGGGCGAGATCAGTACTACCCAGGCCATTACACAATACCGAGAACCGGATAACTACGACTGGGAAAAAAGACATCGTAGTATCTTGAAAATGAATGCTACCGATCCACCCAGAACAGTAATTTTCGCCAATAGTATCGTTCATTTTTGGGGAGGATTCCCTACAAGTAAGATAGTGCGCGAATCTGCTAGCTGGGACAAACACTTCACGCCCAAAGGTATTCGGAATTATGCCTATGGATGGGATCGTATTGAGAACGTCTTATGGAGAGTGTATCATGGAGAACTGGCTGGTTTTAGGGCTGACCGGGTGGTGGTAATGATAGGTACGAATAATCTTCACTTAAATACGAATGGGGAGATATTGGCAGGATTAGCAATGCTGATGGAAGCCATTAAAATCCGTCAACCTCAAGCTGAGATCTTATTAATGGGCATATTGCCTCGGAGGGACCGGGAAGAAAGGGTTGCCCAATTGAATGCTGGAATTGCTAAGTTAGCAGGGAGACTGGGTGTTTCTTTTAATGATATTGGCCACATCTTTTTAGACAAGGGCAAACTAATAGAACGATACTTCTCCGATGGTTTGCACCCCAATGCAGCAGGGTATAAAGTTATGGGAGAGGCTTTGCGAAAGCTATTGATGGAGTAGGGTAGTAAGTAAACCAGGAGACAGCTCTAATCGGCTCATAACTGACCGCTGAAAACAAAGTGGTCTAACCGCTGGTTCCTGATAACATGGCAGACCGATTTTCAACACCAACAAACGCTAAAAAATGAGACAGAACTTATTGCTATCCGGAATTTTGCTCTTTTGCCTGAGCTGTTCAGAGAAAGAAAATTCCTCAGAACTAGGATCATTGCTAAGTGAGCAGTTGAAATTTTCTCATACAGATGAAAATTGGTTTGTGCCCACCCAAATTGCCATAAATGGACTGACTTCTGATCAAGCGAATTGGAAAGATAGTACAGCCAATCACTCCATTGCTGAACTTATTTCTCATCTAGCATTTTGGAATGACATTCAACTAAGAGCTTTTAAAGGAGAAGATTTCTCGGATTTCCAAATAGACAATGACACAACTTTTAAAAGTTATACGGAAGAGGGATGGAACAAAATTGTTCATAAGCTGGACAGCGTGCAATTAGAATTGAAACAATTGATCGAGAATGCAAACGGAAAACAGTTGTCTGAATGGGCTTCCAATCTATCGGCAATTGCGTCGCACAATGCGTATCACGCCGGGCAAATCATCTATATAAGGAAGCGAAACGGATGGTGGAACCGGAAATAGATGCGCTGCATGGTAAAGGCAGAACAGACAGATACCAGGTAGAAAAGGACATTCGTAGACCGATTACTGAAATTTAATCATGTTAAATCTGATGACTGACAGTGTAGCGATCTGATCAACATAGTACCAAATAGCAAGGAAAATGGCTGCAAACAAGCGGAAAAAGAAATGGACACATAAGGTAGATGCTGTAAATGGGCAGGTGGATTTGCTGTCCTATGCAGCTAAGGCCTTTCCTATTTTGGGTAGCAAAACGGCAGTCAAAAAGGCTATTGAGAATGGCCGTTTATTCTTAAATGGGCAGCCTGCCAAACATGGAGATCATGTAAAGAAAGGAGCTTTTCTGCTATTGTCCGGAGATGGGGTTAGGCAAGTCAAAAAACTCTCTATAGACTTGGAAGTTATTTATGAGGATGATCATTTAATTGTAGTGAACAAACCCAGCGGTATCGCTGTCAATGGCAATCGTAACAAAACCGTCGAAAATGCCCTGGTACAAGTGAATAGGGCCAATCCGCTAGAAGATGCCTTGCCGCGTCCCATTGCTGTGCATAGGATAGATGTACCTACTTCAGGGCTGGTCATTTTGGCTAAAACTAAGCAAGCCTTGATTAAACTTAGTAAGGCCTTCCAGGAAGGAGAAGTGCAGAAGGAATATGTTGCTGTAGTCCATGGGGCCATTTCCGCTGAGGGGACCATCGATTTGCCCGTAAATCGCAAATCAGCACTAACCCATTTTCAGAAAGTCGATGAATCTCCATCGCGCATCTTCGGAGCTGTTTCCATGGTGAAACTGCGACCAATTACTGGCAGAACGCACCAATTGCGCATTCATCTCAATGAGATCGGGCACTTGATCGTGGGGGATAAGCTGTATGCGGAAGATCAAAAAACGATCCTGGGCAAAGGTCTTTTCCTGGCAGCCTGTTCTTTGCAGCTACAGCATCCGCTTACTCGTCAACCCTTGGCTTTGAGCATTCCCATTCCACCAAAATTTAAGAGAGTACTAGAACGAGAAGCTGCTCGCTTTGATCGTTAATTTTCTGTCTGAATCCACGTTGAAGAAATTAAATAGTGATGGTAATATTGAGTGGATGAATTCCGCTCTATTGGTGGATAATCTGCCGCCCAACTGCGGGTAGGTAAATATCTTTTCTTGTTTTAATGTAGTTCAGTAAATAGTCAATCTGCTTGGTTTTACTTTTAGCCAATACTTTTCCATTTTTCAACATATGGAAACCATCACCACCACCAGCTACAAAGGCACTGCAGGCGACAGAATAAGCTTTCGTATCCTGGATGGCCTCACCATTAACTTTGGCAGCAATAAGCCGCTGACCCACTCCCTTCCCGAAATCAAATTCGATCTCCAGGCCGGAGAATTGTACCAATCCATAGGTTAGACTGGCAGAATACTCTAAGAGCTCCAACAAAGCCTTGCCATCAATCTCAACCGTCACTGTCTCATCTACAAAAGGATAGATGTTCACAATCTCCTCCACCGTAATTTCACCTACATCGAGATCTGCTCGTATGCTTCCAGGATTGATCATGCCAATGTCTGACTTCGCCCCTTCCTTGATTGCATCGGCCATAAAGTTGCCGAGGTTAGATTCAGCATTGTACTTTCGGAACCCGGTTTTATGGTTGATGCCCACGACTTCGGTAAGTTGAGGATTATTGGCTCTGGAGGCATCGATCAATGCCTTGATGCGCGGGGCGGGTGGGATGCGATCCGCAATTACCGGAATAAGCTTGCCATCTACAAGTTCTACTTTTTTCGATTCCTTCTTGAGCGATAACTTCATATATCCCAAGTATTTGCCTTGCCCGAAGGTGAGGCCGATCAAGGTACCGGTCTTAGGATGACGTACAGGCTCCCATAAGCCATTGTCAGAGTGCCCACCGAGGATCACATCTACGCCTTTGAGGGCCCCGGCCATCGCATAATCTTCGTCAAACCCTCTCTGTGCACTGGGATCTACCTCTTTATCCGATTGCATGGGAGCGGATTTGTTCTGATGGGTTAGTACAACGATTAGGTCCACTTCCGGCCGCAACTGATCCACCCATGTTTGTACAATAGGAATGGGATCTCTAACTTCCAATTCTTTGACGTGATGAGGATTGATGGTATACTTAAAGGCTTCAATGCCCATCACACCAATCAGTCCAATTCTGACGCCCTGTTTTTCCAATATCGTATAAGCCCGACCGTAATTGATATCAGTACCTTTGTAGAAGATATTGGCGTTAAGTACGGGGGAATCTTGCACGTTTGTTTACTTTCTAGCAGTTTTTGCCAGCCGTACTCAAACTCATGATTGCCGAGCGTCATACAATCATAGCCCATGGCGCTATATAGATCGAAAGGGAGCTGGCCATAGGTGGCTTTTGATAGTGCGCCCGTAAAGATGTCGCCTGCATCAAAGAGGAACGAGAGCTTTTCTTGCTGACGAGTCTGATCAATAAGCTGGGCCAGTTGCGCCATACCGCCGATCCTTTGAATGGTATCATTCCAATAGGCATCAATGGGATCATATACGCTTTCTATGTCATTGGTGTAGAGGATCGTGATTTCCTGCTCATTTTCTTCCGGGGATAAGGGACGAAGTGGATCATTGCCAATACTGTTTTTCTTTTCCTGAATGAAAGCTTTTAGTATGGAGACTATGTTGGGAAATTGTTTACTCAGTTCTCTTGTTTCATACGGATCTTTTCTCAGGTCATACAGCATCGTTTTATGAAGTGACTCTGTGGCAATCATTTTCCATTTACCCCATCTGACAGCATACTGAAAGATTTCAGCTTTATTGCCGAGTGCTGTTCGGAAAGCCCAGAATAAAGGATTTTTTCGTTCCAGTTTTTCCTCCATGAGTAAGGGAGAAATGTCAATGCCATCCAACTCGCGATCGTTTGGCAAAGGAATGCCGAGAAGTTTGCAAAGTGTGGGGAAAATATCGTAACCATGGGCAGGTTCATTGGAGATGGAACCAGCCCTAATGTGCTTCGGATAACGAATGACGCAGGGTACGCGCAGGCCTCCTTCATATAAATCTCCTTTTCGACCACGTAAGCCTCCCGTTTCACCATACATGTTCACCTCCCACCACTGTCGCCAATCGGTGGTAACTGGACCATTGTCACTAGTGAAAATGACAATGGTGTTCTCGTCCAATTGCAGCTCTTTTATTTTTTGGAGTAACCGGCCGATCTGGAAATCCATATGACTAACATTGGCATAATACTCCCCAGGTCCCCTAGCGGAAAGGTGTTCCAAATCGATTTCTCCCTTGGTAAATTCCTGGTACATGTCAGTAAATTTCGAAGGACTGGCGATTTCGGAATGGGGTTCAGCGGGGGGAGATAGAGAAAAAAAGGTTTCCTAGGGTCTCTGCCTTCCAGGTACGCCATAGCTTTATCTACGGCAATCTGCGCAGCAAAGCCTTCCAACTCTCCCAATGCTTTTCCATCTTCAAAGAAATTGTTGGGGTTTTTGTGATTGGGGATAGCGAAGGCATGCAAAGCTAACCATTTGTCGAATCCATGATCATTAGGTTGAGGGTGGGTAGGGTCGTCAAGCCCACCATTTAAGTGCCATTTGCCGGATAAAAAAGTTTGATAGTTGTGCTGCTTGAGTAAATTCGCTAAGGTCAATTCTTGCTGATGTAAATAGACATTTTCTCCCTGGGGTATCCAGCTTTTGATACCCGTTCGGTATGGAGTCCTTCCCGTAAGGAAAGCCGCACGAGCGGGTGAACACAATGGTGAAGGGCTGTAAAAATTACTGAATGTCATGCCTTCCTGTGCGAGCTGATCTAAATGAGGGGTTTTTAAGTGTCTGTGTCCATAACAGGCTAAATCACCGTAGCCTAAGTCGTCGGCTAGGATGAAGACCACATTCGGCCGTGATTCTTGGCCATCAAGAGATATGGTAGAGAGTAACAGTAGACCTAAAAGTAGTTGAGGAAGGACGATCCGCATCATGATTGAGTTTCTGATTGATGGGAAAATATCAAAGAATATTGAACCTTCCAAAGCTATTGTGCTATCTGGAGGGCTATAGCATAGATGTTGTACATGATTGGAGAGCTGCGTTTAGGAAATAAAAAAAGCCCGACTATTAATTAGTCAAGCTTTGTACCCGGAGTGGGACTTGAACCCACACGGCCTAATGGCCACAGGATTTTAAGTCCTGCGTGTCTACCAATTCCACCACCCGGGCAGATGATGTTGCTAGTAGTGTTTGGTGGCTGGCTTTGATGAGCATTGGACTGACATTTCAATCTAATGATCCCCGATACCACCGATCTACCGAAAAAAAATGGGTTTGAGTATAGGACGATGTACAAAATACATCATTTTCTAGACTCAAACCCATGCTAAATGGAGCAGACGACGAGATTCGAACTCGCGACCCCGACCTTGGCAAGGTCGTGCTCTACCAGCTGAGCTACGTCTGCTTTTCAACGCTCTAATTTGTCTCATTTGACAAGCCTTTTTTGCTAGAGCGATGCAAATATAAAATAAGTTTGTTCAATTATGCAAATAGGGCCTGTTATTTTTATAACTTTTTTGCGGAAGTTAAAGAAGTAGCTTGTTAAGTATTTGATATATAGATGTTTTACAGTTGTGGAAAATTATTAGTTGAGATCGATTTCTGAGGAAACGAGGCTTTCCGCGGCAGGGTAGGGGGTATGATGCTTTGATTAAGAGCTAGTTACACCCATTGACTACAATTTGGGACTAAAATTCTTGTTTTTTGGAAGCTTTCGTTTTTACAAATTGGAAAGAATTACACTGTTCTACTTATAGAATAATCTCTAGTGTCACTTTTTTGCGCTCATTGTTCCGCAATTTGCTAATAATTGTTTATATTGCCCTACATTACTTTACTGATACAATGAGGAATTATGAATAGTGTTGTCACTCAGCGTTTTATAAAATGCCATAATAAGCTTAAGGAAGACAATCGAGTGCGATCCAGTCGACAGTTTGCCCTTTCCTTAGATTATTTGCCGCAAAGTTTAAGCGAAATCCTTAAAGGACGTAGAGATGTCACTATTGAGTTGATTCGTAAAGGAGTCGAAGTTTTTAAGATCAATCCTGTCTATTTGTACACGGGGGAAGGCCCGATGTTTATGAGCGAGGAAGATCACAAAAACTTTCGCGTACTAACGATTGTGACCAATGCACAGGATGACGAACGCATTGTTCATGTGCCCATTCCTGCTCAGGCAGGCTATGCAGGGGAAATGGCAGATCCCACCTTTGTACAGGATTTACCCACATTTACGCTTCCTGATTATAAGTATAAAGTAGGAACACATCGAGCATTCGATGTAGCAGGCGATAGCATGGAGCCCACTTTATTTGAAGGTGACAAGGTTATTTGCAGTTATTTGGAACCGACACTATGGGAGTCCTCCTTGAAAGATAATCATGTGTATGTGATTGTTTCACGAGGAGATGTAGTAGTGAAACGGATCACCAACAAGCTAAAGGCAGAAAAACAGCTGATTCTAGCTTCTGATAATAGTTTTTACGAACCTTATCGAATCAACGTAGGGGATATCCGAGAGATTTGGTACGTACGAGCCAAGATTAGCCCATTCCTTCCTTCTCCCCAGAATATTAAGAACTATCTTTTTGAAGAAATCAAGGATCTAAAATCTACCATTAAACAACAAAACCAACTTATCAGCAATTTAAATGTTACTATTGAAAAAATGCTTAACGGCCATTCTAACAATGGTGCTGGTTAGGTCCATTCAATAAGAAGCAGATAATATGTCAACAATTAAGATTAGTGGCAAGATCGTTTATGAACAACTAGAAGGTGGATTTTGGGGAATAGAAGCGGATAACGGCCAGCAATATCGTCCCGTCAACCTGCCTAAAGAACTCCAGGAAAATGGTAAAAAAGTTAAAGTTACAGCTACTGAGGTAGATGAAATGGGGATTTTCATGTGGGGAATCCCTGTGAAAATAAAGTCAATAGACACTTGATTTAACCTTGTCCTCTCTTTTCTGCTTTTCTATCCAATTATTGCAATAATCTTTACCGTTTTTGTGTCCATTCGGAGGTAGGCATGGATGGTACGCGCAGTTGTTTCTGACTTTGCTGGAGTAAGTGAGCAGCTAAAGCTGCTGCTATCTCAGCCTCTTGTTTCTGACTTTCTTTAATGTCGTCTGCCTGGAAATAGTGCTTGACAAAGTGCGTATCAAATTTGCCGCTGGTGAAGGCTTCATGTTCCATGACGAATCTACCGAAAGGAAGAGTCGAGGCAATACCTTCTAGTTCGAAAGCATCAATTACCTCTTTCATCTTCTGGATCGCTGCTGGTCGATCTTCTGCATAAGTCACCAACTTAGCGATCATCGGGTCGTAGTGAATCGGAATTTCCATTCCTTCTTCATAACCACTGTCCAAACGAATCCCTTCTCCCTCCGGAGACCGATACCTAGTCAAAGTACCAATACTTGGGAGGAAGTTGTCCATGGGATCTTCGGCGTAAATTCGGAGTTCTACTGCATGTCCCTTGATTGCAAGATCTTCTTGTTGGAAAGATAGGGCCTCTCCTCTAGCTACTCGGATCTGCTGTTCAACCAAGTCAAGATCTGTGATCAATTCAGTGACTGGATGCTCCACTTGGAGGCGTGTATTCATTTCCAGGAAATAGAAATTCAAATGTTCATCGATTAGAAATTCTACCGTACCTGCACCTACGTAATCACAAGCTTGGGCAACTTTTACGGCAGCTTCTCCCATGGCCGCTCGAACCTCAGGTGTCAAAACAGCAGAAGGAGCTTCTTCCACTACTTTTTGATGACGTCTCTGGATACTACATTCTCTTTCAAATAGGTGAACCGTATTTCCATGCTGATCGGCAAGAACTTGTATCTCAATATGGCGAGGTGAACCGATATATTTTTCTATAAATACTGAACCGTCCCCAAAAGCTGACACAGCCTCACTAATCGCACGCTGCATTTGATCTTCAAACTCACTTTCCTCCTCTACAATGCGCATACCTTTCCCTCCACCGCCGGCAGAGGCTTTGATTAGAATCGGATACCCAATCTCCGCCGCTACTGCCTTGGCCTTGGGGATGTCATCGATGGCTTCGTCTACCCCAGGCACCATCGGAATGCCATACGCTTTTACGGCATCCTTGGCAGCGAGTTTACTTCCCATCACCTCAATGGCGGCCGGACTAGGACCAATAAAAGTGATGCCGGCCTCTTCAACAGCTTTAGCAAAGCCCGCATTTTCACTTAGAAATCCGTAGCCTGGGTGAATCCCGTCCACAGCTAAGGCTGTAGCTACTTCTATTATCTTGTCCCCAAGAAGGTAGGAATCTTTTGAAGGCGCAGGTCCGATACAGATGGCTTCATCAGCAAAGCGTACGTGTGGAGCGTGGCGGTCAGCCTCGGAATAGATCCCTACTACTTTTATGCCCATTTTGCGAGCGGTTTTCATTACTCTTAGGGCAATTTCGCCTCGATTGGCAACCAGAATTTTCTTCATGTGAGCTTTAATTTCGCAACTAAACTAACAAAAATCTCCTTACTGTAACTGGAAAGAAATAGCAGCCTTTTCCGCACCATTTACTATGATTCTAAGACAATGAAGACCGGGATAATGTTTACGGGTGGTTAAATTCTTGAAAGACTGCTTTTTAGAGAAGTGATGCAAACCAGGCCTAAAGGTTTTTTCTGTGATTTGGAATACCTTGGGAGAGGTCTTTTTGTTCTTCTTGACAAAATCAATGATATACTCCAATCGCAGTTTACTAATATGGTCACTGCTGTTTTGAAGGTCAAATTGAAAATTGAGTTCCTCCCCGATCTTAACTTCACTTTTGTCTACCTGCAAGCCAGAAACTGTAATGGCGGAAGGTTCTTGAAAACCGAATAACACCAGTGCTCTAGTGTTTCCTTGCTTTAAGAGACTTCTGCAGGCATGTTTAACAACCCAATCTATTTCTTTATTTTTCCCCTTCCACTCCTCAGCTTTTGCCAGTGTTATCTCCGGATTGTCCTTGGCTATATCATTGAGGTTGTTGGCTACGCTTCTGCGGACGTAGTCCGTCTCATCTCCTTTTAATTTTTCTAAAATTGGCAGAATGGGACGCGGGTCCTTCTTCAAAGCAGGTAGAGCCATGGCCCAAGGTAATCTGGGGCGACAGCCTTCGCTAGCGAGACGGCGAAGATGGAGGTTTGGACTATCTGCCCATTGCCACATATGCTCCAAGACTAGGTCCTGATGCTTGAGTAAGTAAGGACGAATAGCAAACTCTGAACTGGCATAACTGGTGAAGAAGGCAAGGGCATCCAAGCTGACTTCTAGCTCTTCCTGTCCATAAACCTCCACATAGTCCGGGAAAAACATCCGTTCCAAGGAGTAGCCTTCTCGCTCACTGATTACTTTCTTGAAAAGCTCGACTGTATCGGCAAAAGGCATATTGAGCAAGTGATGAAGACTTAGACTGATGTGGCGCATTCGATCCTTTAAGGCTCGCTCAGGCCATTCTTGGTCAAAAACTAATGACTTAAAGGCGCCAGCGTCAAAGCCAGTATGGTGTACTTGAAAGTCCTGGATGAGAAGGGAGAAAAAAGCCTCATGGTATAAATTCTTTAAAGGTTCAGCCATAGGAAGTAGTCATTTTTCTGGCTGAGTAAGAACTGGAATATTTTCGAATAACGAAAATCTATAGCGGACTTTAGGTGGGCTGGGACTGAAAATGGATGGGAAAGACGTTCCGGTATAAAGCAACTTGAAGAGGTACTAAGCAATAACACATGATTGTCTTTGAGTTCATGAATCGCTGTTTTGCACGTTTGAAAATAGTATAAATTGAAAATCACCCACCGTTGACGGTTGGTTTTGAGTTCCAGCTTGGTCGTTTTTCGAATGAGACGTTTAGTGCATGTCTGGTAATCGCTTTTCTACCCGAAGGGTGATGGCCAAACATGGACTTAGTGTTGTAGAGCCTTGATATACATATTATGTACGCTTACTTGCGTTGGATTGTATGAAGCTTTTGGATTGGGTAAGCGCGCCTTTAATTGAATATGAATTGTCGGAAATCAGTTTCAATGTATAAATAACATTGGACAATTGCAAGCACATACTACTACCCGCAGTCTACCCCTGAGAAGGATTGACTACGGATAGGATTCCATTACGTAATTAGCGTATTACTCAGCAGGATCAGCTGCCAAGGTAAACGTTCTACTTACTGGATTAAGGGGCGTATCTACTGCGTTACCTTCACCATCCACCAAGGTCAAGGTCACTGTGTTTTCTCCCATTGGAAGCCCTTCTATATAGTAGGGTTGCCAGGTGTCGATTATGTGTTCTTCACCATTAATTTCAGCTTTTACTTTGTATTCGCTACCAAGGGTAGCATTAGAAAGATAGAAGTCTAGCATGACTTTTTCAGTAGCTACCTTACCTACGTAATTTCCTTTTGGTCGGCTATAAAATAGCATTGGACTTTGCACATCTTCTTCAGCAGTGATGGCCTTGTCTGCTACGGTTACTTTCTTGGCTACATGCGCCGCTGTTGTTTTAATACTTTCGTGATAAGAACGAGATAGGAAAGCTAGCAGATAGTGTTCACCATCAGCAACTTCGTGTTCAAAACTCGCTTCGTACTTCGCTGCATATGGTGCATTATCAACGATGAGGTGAATGTGTTGTCCTTTAGCTGAGTTCGCGCACATCTTTGCTGCTGCATCAGGCGTTTGAACGCCTAATTCGTAGCTAGTTCCGCCAACACCAAAGTTAAAGGTGCCGTCTTTGTACTCCATGGATTCAATGGCTGCATCGGCAAACTCTGCGGAAGGAGTAAAAGCCGTCAAGGTAAACTTCTGTGTTGGAGTTTCCTGTGTTTCTTCGGACGCTTCTTCAGTCTCTGCCGAAGCACTCGAATTTTGACAGCTTACCGCCAATAGGGCCAACAAAAAAAATAAGCTAAGTGCTCTCATATTAGATCTAATTTAGAAATTGGTTGGTTATATTTATATCAAATCAAACAAGAAATTCGTGAAGGATGTTGTCAGATAAATATTCTGTTGCGGGTGTAACTTCTGGCATTAGAAAACCATAGGGACGCAATTTGCTGCGCCGCCGGACCTGCTGCCTTGGCTACAAGAGGAAAGATGACTGTAGTCAGTAGATGCTATGTAAAATTCCCATAACTTTGTGTGGGAGGGAATCCCAATCCACTTTGGAGGTATCAGTTAGAAAACGAGTGATCTGGCAAAGTGAATCTTGGCAAAATTACTGATTTCCACCATTGTTGACTAAAATTTCAGAATGAAAAAAAATATAATCACTTTGGAAGTATCGGGAATGGATTGCAACAACTGCGCCATGAGCATCACCCGATATCTGGAGCGAAAGGGCTTAAAAGAGGTATTTGTTAACTTCCAAACGAGAGAAGTTCGTTTTCAGCAGAACGACAAGGTATTGAGTTTGGAGGGAGTGAAGACCGGTATTCGCAGGCTTGGTTTTCAGGTAGTGGAGGAGGAGCAATTACCCTCATTTTGGACCTTCGAAAAGAAGCTACTCATTAGTGCCTTGCTAACGACACCATTGCTTTTGGGACACTTATTGATGATGGTGGGTATCCATATTGCTGTTCTGGAAGCTGCTTGGGTGCAATTCTTGTTTTGCTTACCAGTATACCTAATTGGGTTTAGTCATTTTGGTGGAAGTGCTTTCAGGTCCTTGCAGGAGCAGGTTTTGAATATGGATGTACTGATTTTCACCGGGAGTACCGCTGCCTTTATATACAGTCTAATTGGCTTGTATTTGCAAGAACCGAAATACATCTTTTTTGAGACGGCAGCTACAATTATAACCTTAGTGCTTTTAGGTAACTGGATGGAGCGGAAAGCGGTAGCAAAAACAACTACTGCTATTGAGGATTTATCCAACCTCAAAGTTGAAATGGCGAACAAAGTAATGCCCTCAGGAACCATCTTGAAAATTAAATCAGAAGAACTCAAGCCTGGTGACGTTCTCCAAGTGAATGAAGGAGATAAAGTCCCCGCAGATGGAAAACTACTAGAAGGGCAGATTGAGGTAGATGAGTCTATGTTAACTGGTGAAAGTTTGCCAGTACATAAGCAGCAAGGGGATGCATTGATTGGTGCCAGCTTACTAGTTGCTGGTAATATGCGCATGGAAGTGACGGCTGTTGGGAAAGAAAGTGTTTTGCAGCAGATGATTGAATTAGTAAAGACGGCTCAACAGGACAAACCAGATATTCAGCGACTAGCAGATCGAATTAGTGGGATTTTCGTCCCCGTAGTCCTAGGAATTTCGGTGCTAACCTTTGTGCTAGGACATTTTATGTTTGGTCTTGCGGCAGAGGCTGCTTTGATTAATGCGATTGCCGTATTGGTTATTTCTTGTCCTTGCGCAATGGGTTTAGCTACGCCAACAGCTGTAATGGTTGGGGTAGGTCGCATGGCTAGACAAGGAATTTTGGTGAAAGGTGGACAAACCCTAGAACTACTTTCCAATCTAAAACACGTGGTTTTTGATAAGACAGGAACCCTTACTACGGGAAACTTTCGACTAAAGGATATCAAATATCACAAACCAGAGCAAAATAAGATCCATAGTTTGATTCATGAGTTGGAACAGCGTTCTTCGCATCCACTCGCACAGTCCTTAGTACATGCCATGGAAGACCTTCCCAATGGGCATTCCTTGTCCCTGCAAGAAATAGAAGAACGGAAGGGATTAGGGGTAGAGGCCAAGGATGGAGCTGGGAATCATTATCAGATAGGTAGTGCTCGCTTGCTACCGGAGCCAATTCAAGCCTCATCAGAACACCAAGTTTATCTACTGGAAAATAGTGAACTCTTGGCTAGTATTGCTTTGGAGGATGAAATTAGACCGGCCGCTTCGGCTACGATTAGTCGCCTAAAAGGTTTAGGAGTAGCAACTGTTATTTTAAGTGGGGACCAACAAGAAAAAACGGCTAACGTAGCGAAATCACTCCAGGTAGATCAGTTTCGGGGAGAGCAACTACCGGAGCAAAAACTAGCTGCGATTGAATGCCTGCGCTTGCAGGGCTTAACTGCGATGGTTGGAGATGGTATCAATGATGCGCCTGCCTTAGCAAAGGCCGATGTTGGCATTTCTTTGGGCGGAGCCTCTCAGGCGGCGATTCAATCCGCTGAGATTGTCTTGCTAAAACCAAAGTTGGATAAGGTTTTTGAGGCCTTGGTGATTAGTAAACATACCGTTAGGACGATTCGGCAAAACTTGTTTTGGGCTTTCGCCTATAATGTTGTAGCTATACCTATCGCAGCTGCGGGATACCTAAATCCCATGTGGGGAGCTCTATTTATGGCTGTTTCTGATGTAATAGTTATTGGAAATTCCATTCTTTTGCGTTCTAAACATCTAAAAGAACTGGATAAATCATAGGGATTGGAAATAATACAAGATAAAAAGACTGCCTTGTTGATCGGAGTTACAGGTTTGGTGGGCCGAAACTGTCTCCCACTCCTTGTGACGCACCGCGCCTACCACCAAATTGTGCTACTCACGGATCGACCGCTTAACTTGGATCATCCAAAAATCCAGGAATACGTCGTAGATTTTGATCAACTGGAAAAGCACTCCCATCTCTTTCAAGGTCATGATTTTTATTGCTGTTTAGGTTCTACCCCCGCCAAAGCCACAGATAGGGAGGCTTTTTACCGAAAAGATTATGAGCAAGCCTACATGGCTGCGCGAATGGCTGCGACAAGTGAGGTTAACCAACTAATGTTACTGTCGGCGGTTGGGGCCAATCCGGAGGCAAACTTGTATTTCAGTCGTGTCAAAGGACAATTGGAAGAAGCGGTGAAAGAGCTACCATTTTGGTCTGTTCATATTTTTCAACCTTCCCTGCTATTGAAGGAAAGGAATCAAAACCGTTGGGGGGAGAAATGGGCTGATAGATTGGGTAAAGTTATTGACTCGGCCACCGGAGGGCTACTAACTAAATATAAGCCTGTGGAAGCTGAAATTGTGGCTCAAGCCATGATCAATGCCGCACAACAACTACGTGCCGGCATACACATATACCCATCCCACTTTTTGCAAGAATTAGCTGCTGATGAAGACAGTAGGTTAGATATTTCGAAGTGATCGTTAATTCGATTGCAGATGTGTGATTGCTAAAGTTTAAAATTTTGAAAATGACTCAAGACGAGATCGTAAAACGTTCCAATATTACCATTCAGATTGGATTAAACAAAGAACAGATCCCAGCCAGTATCGCTTGGAAGGCAGACGATAATCCAAATCAGCAAAATTTACAGGAGTGCAAAGCCATGCTAATTTCTCTATTTGATAGAGAAAGTAAGGATACGCTGAAGATAGATCTTTGGACCAAAGATATGCAGGTCACCGAGATGGATCGGTTCTTCTTCCAAACCTTGAGAGCACTTGCAGATACCTACTTCAAAGCCACGCAGAATGCGCAACTGGCTACCGATTTACAACGATTTGTTCAGCATTTCGGCGAACAAACGGAGATTTTGCCAAAGGGATCTTGACATGGGAGAGAGCCTGGGGAAGGCTAGAGACAGAGCGATTACATGTGCTGCTTATAGCTATACAGGAGGAAAAATGTGATCATAGGACTTGCTTTACAATGCAATTATGTTTACATTTGCGCCCGGTGAGCGGCACACGGCAAGCTCCTTCTGAACTCCCCCAGGGCGGAAACGCAGCAAGGGTAGGAAGTTGTAGCGGCTGGTGTGCTTGTTCACCTTGTTTTTTTGTGTTTTGATAGTTTGGTGTGCGGTGCAATACAGGGACTTTTAGTTTGATAAAAACGAATTCCTGTTGTTTCTTTACATATTGCATCAAGCTGTTGAGACGGAAATCCGATCCCTTGTACGCATTTATCCCAATCTCTTTAGGGGACTCCTGGCATGTTCTGCTCTGACCACTACAAATAAGCAACAATTAAATCTTAGGTGTAAAAAACATTCCATCATGAAATTTTTTATTGATACCGCTAGTTTGGACCAGATCAAGGAGGCCAAAGACCTTGGAATTCTTGACGGGGTAACCACTAACCCTTCTCTAATGGCCAAAGAGGGCATTAGTGGAGAAAGTAACATCTTAAATCACTATGTAGAGATCTGTAAGATTGTCGAAGGAGATGTTAGTGCAGAAGTTATTGCGACAGACTTTGAAGGGATTGTTAGTGAGGGGGAAAGATTGGCTGGCTTGGCGGAGAATATCGTGGTGAAAGTACCCATGATTAAGGAGGGTATTAAGGCCATTAGCTACTTCACTAGTAAAGGTATCCGGACCAACTGCACGCTGGTTTTTTCAGCTGGACAAGCAATTCTAGCAGCTAAAGCGGGAGCTACCTATTTGTCTCCATTTATCGGTAGAGTAGATGATATTAACTGGGATGGGGTTGAATTAATCAGACAAATAGCCGAAATTTATGCAGTACAAGGGTTTGAAACTGAGATCTTAGCGGCCTCTATCCGGACAGCAAAGCATATCGTTGATGCATCTTTAGCCGGAGCGGACGTTGTTACATGCCCATTATCATCAATCCTAGGCCTACTCAAACATCCATTGACTGATATCGGACTAGAAAAATTTCTAGCTGACTATAGAAAATCTAACACAGTGACAGCATGATATGAATCTGTCATTCGTGAAAAAATTTGAGACTATCTAATACATACCAAATTAGAAGGGGCGGTCTAGTGACTTGCCCCTTTTTTGATGTCTCTTGCATGATCAAAATCACCACCTATTATGTTCCGACTGTTTTCACTTTTATTGCTGGTGTGCCTTTGGGCACAGCCTGCTTGCAAAGCACCGCAAGTGGTCATCGGTAAATGGCAGGATGGCCTGGAAATCCGAGAGGTTTCCACCGGTTTATTCATCCATACTAGTCCTATCAATCTAAGCAATGGCCAGGTTTACCCATGTAACGGCATGATTTTCGTGGACCAAGGAGAGGCCGTGGTTTTTGATACCCCTGTCTATGAGAAGGATACAAAAGAATTGATCCGCTGGTTGCATCAAGAACAAAAAGTAAAGGTCAAGGCTATAGTTCCGACTCATTTTCATGATGATTGCTTGGGCGGATTGTCCATTTTTCATGAAGCAGGCATCCCTAGTTATGCTAATAGAGCCACCTATGAATTGGCTAAGGGCCAGGCAGAGGAGCTTCCACAGGAATTATTTGACGGCAGTTATACCTTTCAGATTGGGCGGAAATCTGTAGAATGCTGGTACCCAGGAGAAGCCCATACCAAGGATAATATTGTAGCTTGGGTACCCAGTAGAAAGGTCTTGTTTGGTGGCTGCATGCTTAAGGCATTAGGGGCAGGCAAAGGCAATTTAGCAGATGCTAATGTAGAGACCTGGAGTGCCAGTATGGAAGCGGTTAAAAAGAAGTACCCTAAACTAAAGTTAGCGATTCCCGGACATGGTGATGCCGGGGGGATGGAGCTCTTGGATTTCACCATCAAAATGTTTAATGACCAATTATCACTTATCCACCAGGATGCTCAGCACATCTGCAATCATCAGTTCTACGGTTTTGGCAGGAGCCTTGCTAAATCTCCTGTTCGGGCGATTGGCCAAGATAGCATTGCAGGAGAGGGCCTGATGCCCCAATAGGTGAGCCATGCCATAGATTGCGGCAGTTTCCATTTCCATATTCGTTATCCTTTCTCCACCAAGTCTTACGGTCTGCAATTTGGAGAAATGATCGGCTTTGAGTCTACTAGGTAATCTGAGTTGCCGCCCTTGTGGCGCATAGAATCCAGGACAAGTTAAGGTTATGCCTTGCAAGAAGGAGGAAGGAAAATGACCATGCAGGTCGCCTGGGGCTTTGATTAAGGTACCTGTCACAGGTAAATCTGGTATCGCTTCAGCCAATTCTTGTTCTAAGGCCCGGATGTCACTGGAACGCGGAAATTCATAAAAGGAAAAAAGATTATCCCACCCGATGGCATAGGAAGACAGCAGAAAACTATCCACAGCAATATCTGGCTGGAGGGCTCCAGATGTCCCGATTCGAATAAAAGAAAGAGGAGTGATTGTGGATTTCGGTGTTCTCGAATCCAAATCGATATTGAACAAAGCATCAATTTCGTTTAAGACAATATCTATGTTATCAGGACCAATTCCCGTAGATATTACGCTCAGACGTTTTTTTCCTATGTAACCAGTATGTGTAATAAACTCTCTTTTATTGAAGGCGTACTCGATGCGATCAAAGTGCTTGGATACAGCTTTTACACGATCGGGATCTCCCACGGTGATGATGGTTTCGGCAAGATGCTCAGGACGCAAATGAAGGTGATAAATGCTCCCATCAGGATTGAGGATTAATTCTGAGGATTGGATCATAATCATTGGAGGGTTTTGACGCTCAGATGAGGTTTGAGAACAAGATAAGTCTTAATTTTGGGCGCAACAAAGACTAGCAAATGAAAAAGATTTATCACTTAAGTAGTTGCTCTACTTGTCAGCGAATTATTAAGGAGCTAAACAATGGAGAAGGCTTCGAAATGCAAGATATTAAGACAGAACCCATGACAGCGGAGCAGCTAGAGGAAATGCATGCCAAAGTGGGCTCTTACGAGGCATTGTTTAGCCGAAGAGCCATGAAGTACAGAGGAATGGGACTGCATGAAAAGACCTTGAGCGAAGCAGACTATAAGCAATTGATCTTGGAGGAGTACACCTTCTTAAAGCGGCCCGTCCTTTGGATCGATGGAGATATTTTTGTGGGTAACAGTAAAAAAGTGGTAGCAGCAGCCGTTGAAAAACTAGCCGGCTTGGCATAAAATAACTTATGAGTAGAGAAGAAATAGCTAACTGGTTCCGTGCCTTACAGGATAACATCTGTCAGAGTCTAGAGGAAGGAGATGGTACAGCGAAGTTCCACCAAGATTTGTGGGAACGCACTGACGGCGGCGGCGGGCGAACCCGAATTATTCAAGGACAACATATTGAAAAAGGAGGGGTAAACTTTTCCGCAGTACATGGACCTCTGCCGGATAAGATTGGAAATGCCTTGAAATTAGCAGCAGGAGATTTTTTTGCTACCGGAGTATCTATTGTTTTGCACCCCAAAAACCCATGGGTACCGATCATTCATATGAATGTTCGCTATTTTGAAATGAGTGATGGAAAATGGTGGTTTGGAGGGGGAATTGACCTGACGCCACATTATGTCAATGAGGCGGAGGCTCGACATTTTCACCAAGCCTTGAAGACAGTTTGTGATCAACATCATCCTTCATACTATCCCGCTTTCAAGAAATGGGCAGATGATTATTTCTACGTTAAACATCGGAAAGAAACGCGAGGGATCGGAGGGATTTTCTTTGATAGATTAAGTGAAGAACAGGGCTTCAGCAAGGAACAACGCTTTGCCTTTGTGCAATCGGTCGGGGAAGCTTTCGCGCCCATCTATTTACGTTTTTTGGCGGACAATAAGGCGAGACCATATGAGCCACAACACAAAAAATGGCAACTTCTCCGCCGGGGACGATACGTCGAGTTTAATTTAGTGTGGGATAAAGGAACCAAATTCGGCTTGGATACAGACGGCCGAATCGAATCTATCCTTATGAGTTTGCCACCGGAAGTGAACTGGGATTACAACGTACAGACAGCGGATCAATCACTGGAACAGCAAACACTTTCTTTGTTGAGAAAAGGAATAGATTGGGTGTAAAGCAAATGGTTTTCTAATTGCAAAGTAATTGGAAAGTCGGTGTTTCAATTGTATTACTCCAATTGCCAGCTCGGTCCTGAATACGGATGGAATAACCGACCTCCTGCGGAGCAATACCAGGTACACAAGCTTGTCCGGGAGTGCCATCTTGCGGAAGAATCACACAACAAACATCTCCGACGTTCGGGTCATTAGTAAGTCGAATACTGATCTCTCCAGATATCCCATTCTGGGCACCCAAATCTTCTACTTTGGGCAGGCGAGCTAAGATTCGAGAACCATCACGGAGGTCAAACATATCTATGTTGATCGTTGGGTCATTACCTTCCAAGCCAAGATCACCGTCGCCATCTGTGAATTCCAAAACTACGAATAAGGTATCCACCTTACCATTCACAGGACGCTGGTTCATGCTGTTGCTTGAGAAATACTTAAATTCGATTACCGGTTCAGCTGGGTAGTCGGGCGGTTGTAAACAAGCTGTCAGGATCAAACTCAAGAATAAAAACAAACTTATAGATTTTGCAACGCGCATGTTTTTTTAGTTTTGTAACGGAAATATAGCGTTTTTTAGTTTAACTCATCTATGGTACAGCGGCAGTATACGGACAGATGGATGGCAAAACTTAGGTCTCTCCCTAACCAAGATTTTGAAGCCTTAGCGCTTGAAGCTTTTCAATACCAAGCTGCCTCTAATCCCTTATACCGTTCTTACTTGGACTTGTTGCGGAAAGATCCAAAGCAGATCCATCAGCTTTCAGACATCCCTTTTCTCCCCATTCGTTTCTTCAAAAATCAGACCATCAAGACAGGGGAATGGGAAGCCTTCACCACTTTTTCCAGTAGTAGTACAACGGGCCAGCAACCTAGCCTACATCATTTGTATTCCCCCGAATTATATGAATCAGTTAGCCAGCAAGGCTTTGAATACTTCTATGGTGATATCAGCCAATATTGTGTGTTGGCACTTTTGCCTTCCTACTTAGAACGCGGTGGATCATCTCTGGTTTACATGGCAGACCATTTTATTCGTCAATCCCACTACAAAGAGAGCGGGTTCTTTCTACATAACCTTGCGGGCTTGGTTGCACAGTTGAAAGAATGTCGAAACAAAAATATTCCGACCTTACTCATTGGAGTTAGCTTTGCTCTACTGGATTTAGCTGAGCAATTTCCTGTTCCGCTAGAAAATACAATTGTCATGGAAACGGGAGGTATGAAAGGACGTAGAAAAGAAATCACCAGGGAAGAGTTACACGGACTGCTGCAATCGGCTTTTCAATTGTCGCAGATTCATTCGGAATATGGTATGACAGAGCTATTGTCACAGGCCTATTCTAAGGAGGGTGGCCTGTTTTATCCTAGTCCCACCATGCGGGTATTGGGGCGAGATATCACCGATCCATTATCTCTGCAAAAACTTGGTCAAACGGCCGCCCTGAACATCATTGACTTAGCCAATATTAACACGATCTCTTTTATTGCTACGGATGATATCGGGCAAGTGTATTCAGATCATTCCTTCCGTGTCATGGGGCGTTTGGATAATAGTGATGTACGGGGCTGCAACTTGATGGTGGCTGATCTATAGGCTTTTGCACCACCTAAATTAGAATCTTCTCAGACGTAGATTGCGCTACGATCAGAAAAAATGCAATTTTTTTACTTTGACTGTTTACCTTTGAAACACTAAATGTAATAAGTAGTGCAAGAATGGAAATTTGGGTAGGCCTGCTTAATACATTTATCATTAGAGCAGGCCTTTCTTTTGCCTGCTTGTAGCCAAAATAATTAGCTTTGACAGCAGAACAGTTGTTATCAGACCTGCGAAAAAAGAATTTTCAACCGGTATATTTTTTGTACGGGATGGAGGCCTATTTCATTGATGAAATCACTCAATACTTTGAGCAAAAAGTACTGACCGAAAGTGAACGGGCATTCAATCAGATGGTACTATACGGGAAGGATGCGGATTACCAGGCTGTAGTAGATAATGCCAGGCGTTACCCTATGATGGCGCAGCACCAATTGGTAATCCTCAAAGAAGCCCAAGAAATGCGGAGTTTGGGCAATTTGATCTCCTATGTTGAAAAGCCCACGCCGACGACGATTCTGGTGATTTGCCATAAGCATAAACGCTTCAACATGAACACCAAATTTGGTAAAATGCTGAAGGCTAAAGCGGTAGTGTTTCAATCCAAACCTTTGTATGATAATCAAGTCCCAGATTGGATCACTAAGTACTTGAAAAAGAAGAAACTGCAAGTGCAACCCGCAGCTGCTGAGTTACTGGCAGAATACCTGGGAACCAACCTGTCCAAAGTGGTGAATGAGCTGGATAAATTGCGTCTGAATCTGGATGAGGGAACGATAGTAACAAGCAAACACATTGAAGACAATATTGGAATCAGCAAAGATTACAATGTATTTGAACTACAGAAAGCGCTTACCCAACGTGATGTCTTAAAGAGCAATCGGATCGTCAATTATTTTACGGCTAACCCCAAGAAGAATGCTTTGCCAGCAGTAATCAGTTCACTATATAACTATTTTAGTAAGGTATATATGTTGCATTTTCTCAAGCAACTACCCGAGGCAGAGTTATTGAGTGCTTTACAATTACGTTCCGCCTTTTTTCTCAGAGAATACCGGGCAGCAGCTCGTGCGTACCCACGCTGGAAGACAGAACATGTGCTATCTCTGCTAAAAGAGTTTGACCTGAAATCCAAAGGCGTGGATTATAATAGTACGGGAAAGCCAGACGGGCAATTGTTGAAGGAATTGATTTGGAAGATTTTGCATTAACGGGAAAAACTAAGGCCTATCTTAACTCGCTTTGTATGGAGTGATCCCATAGCTGATCGTTCGAGCCGTTTCCTGCGGAATTAGGACGTCTTCAAAGATTTTTTAAAAAAGGGACAAGGAATTCTTGTTTTTATTAATGCAATGCCCTTATATTTGAGCCAATCGCAAATTTTAGAATGAATCATAGTACAAATACATGGCGTTGGTGGCACAAACATTCTTCCATTCGGATGAAGTGACACGCTATGTAATGTATTACTATATAACATAAAACGGCTTGTCGGATCATCCGACAAGCCGTTTTTAATTTTAGCAAATGATGAACGCTACAACAGCAACAGTAACCAAGATCCGCCTGCAAACGAAAGTGCACAAGATGCTAATGGATACTTATACACCAGTATCCCTCTACCTGAAATTGAGAGATCATTTTACTGACCCGGTATTACTGGAAAACAATGATTTTAGAAATAAGGAAGATTGCTTCTCCTTCATGGGATTTGAGTCCATTGCCAGCTTTCAAGTGCAAAATGGCATGATTGAAGAACGCTTTCCTTCGGGTGAAGTAGTGAGAGCCAAGGTGATAGATGTTAGCACAGTACCTTTAGCACTTAGAGCATTCGTAGATCGTTATGATGTACAATATGAAACCCCCTATCAGGGCGTAAATGGTGTTTTTGGGCACACGGGGTTTGATGGTGTGCAATATTGTGACACCTTGAAATTTGACCCCGAGAAACGGAAGTTTGATTTACCGGACATCAATTACAAACTGCATCGCTTTGTACTGGCGATCAATCATTTCAAAGATGAGCTGTATGTCCTTGAGAATCTTCCCGAAGGTGAGGAATCGCAATTAGAGGAGATTTTGCAATTAATTAAAGCCCAAACGATTCGCACCTTTCCTTTCGATTTGGATGGAGAAGAAAGTAGTAATCTTACCGATGAAGAATTTAAGGAGCTGGTTCGGGTTGGGAAACACCATTGTCAAATTGGAGATGTTTTTCAGATTGTTTTTGCCAGACAATTTTCCCAACGATTTACGGGCGATGATTTTCAAGTGTACCGAGTACTTAGATCTATCAACCCCTCTCCCTATCTCTTCTACATGGATCTCGGTGGCTACAGAATCTTTGGCTCCTCACCCGAAACGCAAATGTCTATTGTTGACGGAGTAGCTACGGTTAATCCAATTGCTGGAACTTACCGCAGAACGGGGGATAAAGAAGATGATACGTTAAAAGCCAAAGAGTTAGCAGCTGACCCGAAAGAGAACGCAGAACACATTATGCTGGTGGATTTGGCCCGTAATGACCTCGGGCGGCATGCCGTGAATGTGCAGGTCAAAGAGCTGAAGGAAATACACTTTTTCAGTCACGTTATCCACTTGGTCTCCAAAGTTACGGGTGATCTCGAACCTCATACCAATCCCATCCAAGTCTTCGCAGATACCTTTCCAGCAGGCACCCTTTCCGGAGCCCCAAAATACAAGGCTATCGAATTGATTGATAAATATGAAAATCAAAATAGGAGTTTCTATGGCGGAGCCCTCGGATATATTGGTTTCGACGGACATATGAATCAAGCTATTGTCATTCGCTCTTTCTTAAGCCTCGATAATACACTGTATTGCCAGGCAGGTGCAGGCATCGTTACGGCTAGTCAGGAAGAAAAGGAGCTACAGGAGGTGAACAATAAATTGGGCGCTTTGAAGAAAGCCCTGGTAGAAGCAAGCAAATTATAATTCCACTATAAACAGCAAAACTCGAAGAAATGAAAGTCCTTGTCCTAGATAATTACGACTCGTTTACTTATAACCTGGTACAGTACATCCAGGAAATCTTAGAGCAGAAGATCGATGTTTATCGCAATGATGAGATCGAACTAGATGCCATCGAAGCCTATGACCTCATTATTCTATCCCCAGGCCCAGGTTTACCCAAAGATGCTGGCATAATGCCCGCTTTGATCAAACGCTATGCGGCCACTAAATCGATTCTCGGGGTCTGTTTAGGCCATCAGGCCATTGGAGAGGCTTTTGGGGCAAGTCTGGAGAATTTGGAGCATGTTTTTCATGGAGTTGAAACTCCAGTGGAAGTGGTAGTGAAGGATGAATCCCTTTTCCAGGATGTTCCTACTAGTTTTCAGGCAGGGCGTTATCATTCCTGGGTGGTTGCCAAGGAAGATCTTCCAGCCGTGTTTGAAATTACAGCGGTCGATGCAGAGGGTGTGATTATGGCTATGCGTCATAGAGAATTTGATGTACGTGGAGTGCAGTTCCACCCGGAGTCTATCATGACGGAATTCGGTCGGAAAATGTTGGAAAATGTATTGTTGACCAGTCGCCAACCCGTGGCCATTTAGGAAAAGAAATTGATTTGACGTATGGAAAATATGAAACCCTTACTGCTCCGATTATTCAAGCATGAAACCCTAAGTAGAGAAGAGGCGAAGGCGATCCTGATGAAGATATCCGCTGGGGTATTTGATCCGATACAGGTAGCGAGTTTTGTTACGGTCTTCAATGTTAGGCCGATTACGCTGAAAGAGATTCAGGGATTTCGAGATGCCATGTTGGAGCTTTGTGTCAAACTTGATCTTGGCGGAGTAGAAACCATTGATATTGTTGGTACCGGAGGGGATGGGAAAAACACATTTAATATTTCCACTTTATCCGCGGTAGTCGTTGCGGGTGCTGGATATAAGGTAAGTAAACACGGAAGCTACGGAGTATCCTCTTCTGTGGGATCTTCGGATGTACTCCTGGCACTGGGGTATGAGTTTAGCAATGATTCAGATAGATTGAAGCGTCAGTTAGACGAGGCTAACATCTGCTTTTTGCATGCTCCCTTGTTCCACCCGGCCATGAAGGAAGTAGTGCCGACCCGACGGGCTTTGAAAGTACCCACCTTTTTTAACATGCTTGGCCCATTGGTAAACCCACTACAACCCAAGTATCAGCTGTTTGGAACTTTCAGCTTAGCCCTATCTCGAATGTACCAGTATATCATGCAAGAAACAGGCCGACAGTTTTCTATTGTTTATGCCCTAGACGGTTACGATGAGATATCTTTAACTGGGCAATTCAAATTGCGCACGAATCAGAGTGAACAATTGATGAGTGCGGGAGATCTAGGTATGAAAGCTTTGACTCAAGCCGATTTGCACGGAGGCGATACAGCAGAGGAGGCAGCCACCATTTTCAAAAATGTCTTGGCTAATGAATGTACCCCGGCCCAACTTTCAGTAGTGTCGGCTAATGCTGGCGTGGCTATCCATTGTATTAAGCCAGAGCAGTCCTTAGAAGATTGCATTGCTGAGGCTAAAGAAAGCATTGTCAGCAAGAAAGCGCAAGCCAATTTCCAAAAACTCGTCGCTGTTTAGTGACTGCCTGTAGGACCAATAAATAAATAGTTTATGACTATCCTAGATAAGATCGTAAGACATAAGATGGAAGAGGTGGAACAACGAAAGGAGTTGTTTCCTGTAAAACTGCTGGAAAAAAGTATCTTCTATGATACACCCACTGTCTCTTTAAAAAGGTACTTGCTCCGGGAGGATAAATCCGGAATCATAGCTGAATTCAAACGACATTCTCCTTCGAAAGGGGACATCAACCCCTATGCAAAAGTAGAACAGGTGACCATCGGTTATATGCAAGCCGGGGCTTCCGCGCTATCTGTTTTGACGGATGAGAAATTCTTCAAAGGAAGCAGTGCAGACTTAAAGGAGGCGCGAAAATTCAACTTCTGCCCCATCCTTAGAAAAGACTTCATTATTGATCCTTATCAGATCTTTGAAGCTCGGTCCATTGGAGCAGATGCCATCCTTTTGATTGCGGAATGCTTGGAGGCGAAGCAGGTGAAGGTACTTGCGGGCTTAGCAAAGAGCATAGGATTGGAGGTACTTATGGAAGTTCATTCAGAGGAGCAATTGAGTAAGCTTTGTCCTGAAATTGATGTGGTGGGGGTTAACAATCGAAACCTCAAGGATTTCACTGTAAGTATCCAGACTTCCATTGGCTTGTTTGACAAAATTCCAACGGATTTTGTGCGAATCTCTGAAAGTGGTATCAGTGATCCCAATGCCATTGTGGAATTGCGGCAAGTTGGTTTTCAGGGATTCCTGATAGGGGAACACTTTATGAAGACGCCAGAGCCCGCCAAAGCCTGTCAACAATTCATTGACCGAATCAATGCTATTGAAGAACTTTTAGAGAATGCCATAGCTTAAAGGATAGGCCATCCAAGCTTATTTTTACCGTAAAATGAATTACTGGAGTATGTCATATCGTTTAGTTCCAATATTATTACGCGCCTTAGTACTAGTTGTACTTTCACAACCGTTATTGGCTGTACAAAACCTATGACAGTTTTCTACCTAAACCAGAATCATTATGCAAGTGAAAGTATGTGGTATGAGAGAGCCAGCTAATATTGAGGCTGTGCTACAACTCCCTATTGATTACATGGGCTTCATTTTCTATCCTAAGTCCTCCCGATTTGTTGGCCAAACCCATTTAGGTGAATGGGTGCAGCGCAATTTAGATAAGTTCGGGAATGTGAAAAGGGTAGGTGTATTCGTGAACGCGGAGTTTGAGGCGATCCTCAACGCAGTGCACGACTTCCAACTGGATTACGTTCAACTACATGGGAACGAGAGTGCAGAATATTGCCAGGAGATTAAGACTTATTGGGACATTACCTCGATGCGTTCTGCCCAATTGATCAAGGCATTTTCAGTTGATGAGCACTTTGATTTCCAGCAAACCAGGGCTTACGAGCGATTTTGTTCTCTTTTTATCTTCGACACAAAGGCAAGCGGAGAGAAATATGGTGGAACGGGAAAGCAATTCAACTGGGAGCTCATGGAGCAATATGAAGGTATGATTTCGTACCTGTTAAGCGGCGGAATTGGAGAAGAAGATGCTGAGGCTATCCGACAACTTAATTTCAAGCAAATGGTCGGTGTGGACATCAATAGCCGATTTGAATCTTCGCCTGCGCTTAAAGATGTACCCAAAATACAATCATTTTTGAATGTACTGAACTCCACACATATGGTGGATATATAACAGAATACTTATGATAGCGATCAATGAAAAAGGCTACTACGGAGATTTTGGAGGGGCTTATATCCCAGAGATGCTCCACCCTAATGTAGAAGAACTACGCCAACACTATGTGCAGATCAT
Organism: Saprospiraceae bacterium; assembly: GCA_965263225.1. Taxonomy (GTDB): domain Bacteria; phylum Bacteroidota; class Bacteroidia; order Chitinophagales; family Saprospiraceae; genus DT-111. The sequence goes on along the minus strand of CBDHHG010000051.1, from coordinate 699,769 downwards.
GCAGGAGGATTCTTTCCAGAAAGAGTTCCAACAGTTGTTGAAGGATTATGTGGGTAGACCTTCTCCACTTTACTTGGCTAAGCGCTTGTCCGAACATTACCAAACTACTATTTACCTTAAACGCGAAGATCTTAACCATACCGGGGCTCATAAGATCAATAACACCATCGGACAAATCCTAATGGCCAAGCGTCTCGGGAAGACCAGGATCATTGCTGAAACTGGAGCGGGCCAGCACGGTGTAGCTACGGCTACGGTATGTGCGCTGATGGGGATCCAATGCATCGTCTACATGGGGGCAGTGGATATTGAGCGACAAGCACCCAATGTTTCCCGAATGAGAATGTTGGGAGCAGAAGTGAGGCCAGCGGTGAGTGGTAGCCAAACGCTTAAAGATGCTACCAATGAAGCTATTCGCGATTGGATTAATAATCCAGTGGATACACACTATATCATTGGATCTGTAGTAGGCCCTCATCCTTATCCGGATATGGTAGCTCGTTTTCAATCTGTAATTAGTGAGGAGATGAAATGGCAGTTGGAGGAGCATACCGGCAAGCCAAATCCCGATATGATTGTTGCCTGTGTTGGTGGAGGAAGTAATGCAGCAGGAGCCTTTTATCACTACTTGAATGAAAAGGACGTGCGTTTAGTGGCTGTAGAGGCTGCCGGATTAGGAATCAATAGTGGGGAGTCAGCTGCAACCAGTGTACTCGGTACAGAAGGAGTGATTCATGGAAGCCGAACCTTATTGATGCAGACGCCTGATGGGCAGATCGTTGAGCCCTATTCTATCTCTGCTGGATTGGATTATCCTGGGATTGGACCATTGCACGCACATTTAATTAAGAGTGGCCGCGCAGAGGCGGTAAGTATTACCGATGCTGATGCACTGGAAGCTGCCTTTTTCTTAAGTAGAAAGGAAGGGATTATTCCTGCTTTGGAGACCGCTCACGCTTTCTCTGCTCTGGATAAAATCTCTTTCCAGCGAGATGACGTAATTGTCATTTGCCTTTCAGGAAGAGGGGACAAGGACCTTAACACTTACATTAAACACCTGGACCGTTTCAGTGGTATAGGAAAAATCAGCTAGTTATGAATCGATTAGACCAGTTATTTAGCCAAAAAAGTGATCACATTCTCAATATCTACTTTACGGCAGGTTATCCACAGTTGACAGACACGAAGGAGGTTATCCTATCGTTGGAAAAGGCTGGGGTTGACTTGATAGAGATCGGAATACCTTATTCAGATCCTCTAGCTGATGGACCTACGATCCAGGAAAGCGGTCAAAGGGCTCTTGCCAATGGAATGACTTTACCCTTACTTTTCGAGCAGATCACTGAAGTAAGAGCGCATACCGAAATCCCACTCATTATGATGGGCTACTTCAATCAAGTGATGCAGTTTGGCATTCAAACATTCATTGATAAATGTGTTGCGGTAGGTATCGACGGGGTGATTCTACCAGATCTTCCCCTTTACGAATACGAGCAGTACTACCGAGATCTTTTTGAACAGGCCGGCTTGCACATTAGCTTCCTGATCACACCGCAAACGAGTGAGGAACGTATCCGCAAGGTAGATGAACTAACGAAAGGATTCATTTATATGGTTTCTAATTCATCCATCACTGGTGCCAAGAATACCATTTCTGACCTTCAACTATCCTACTTCAATCGAATTAATGCCTTACAACTGAGTAATCCCCGCTTGATTGGCTTTGGAATTTCCAGTCATGAGACCTTTGAAACGGCCTGTCAATATGCCAACGGAGCGATTATTGGCAGTGCGTACATCAAGATGTTAGCCAAGGCCAAGAACATCGAAAAGGATACCAAATTGTTCGTGCAAAAGATTAAAGGAGAAATTCCGACTAAGTTGCAATACATGGTATAAAGCGCCCAGAGTTGACGCCTAATTCACTTTAAAATACTGCCTAATGATCATACAATTAGACCCAAATATTACCCCTGCTGAACAGCAACATTTGTCAGATAAATTAGCTTCCATTAAGTTTAAGCCAACTAATGTGAAGACGCAGTTTGCCAATTACTTGATTGGTGTGGGTAAGATAGAGTTTGATATCAGGAGTATTGGGAATCTTCCTGGAATTCTTGATATACACAGAGTTAGTGATGCCTATAAACTGGTGTCCCGCAAATGGAAGGTTAATGACACCGTTTTGCAGATTGGAGATGATATCCAAATTGGTACAGGTCATTTTGCCTTGATGGCGGGGCCATGTTCTATAGAATCAGAGGAACAGATAGCTGCGACGATAAAGCATCTGAAAGAAAATGGAGTCAAAATAATGAGGGGGGGCGTTTATAAGCCCAGAAGCTCTCCCTATTCCTTTAGAGGTTTAGGTATTAATGGCTTAAAGCTTTGGTATTCTATGGCCAAGGAGGCTGGCATTGCGATCATTACCGAAGTAATGATGGTGGAACAGATCGAAGCCATGGCCGATTACATTGATATTTTTCAAGTGGGGGCCCGTAACTCGCAAAACTTCAATCTTCTGGATGCCTTAGGAGAAGTAGATAAGCCTGTTCTACTGAAGCGAGGAATCTCCGGAACACTCGATGAGTTATTGCAGTCAGCAGAGTACATCTTTTCACACGGCAATGAAAAAATCATGCTGTGTGAAAGAGGAATTCGCACCTTTGAAAAGGCCTATCGAAATACGATGGATATCAACGCGATAGCGATGCTTAAGGAAAAATCACACCTTCCGGTGATTGCTGATCCCTCTCATGGAATTGGAGTCCGCAAATTTGTGGATAAGATTGCCTTGGCGAGTGTAATGGCTGGGGCTGATGGTGTCATTTTTGAGGTACATGCTACTCCAGAGAAAGCCTTTTCCGATGGTCAGCAAACATTAAACTTCCAAGAGGCAAATCTACTAATTTCGAGGATGCGAAAGGCCTTTCAACTTCGGGAGGAGTTTTAATTTCCACTAAAATTTAAGTTGCCAGATAAACCGATATCCTTGAGGATTGTTATTTTTGAAGCGTAGGTAATCACGCTTAACTTTGGGTTTTACAGCCCTCAATTCCAATCCTTGAGTCATGAACCGCTTATCCAAGTATTTGTTACTAGCCATTATTAGTTGTCTGATGACATTACCCAGTATGGGGCAATCTGCCAAGAAATTGCGGTGGTCGTTAGTCAAACAGGAGGGGAGGACCCAGGTTTTTACTCGCTCTAATAAGGTTTCGAAGATAAAAGAAGTAAGGATCAAAACTCGAATGGATGTTGATTTTGATCACTTCATCAAAGTCCTGGGAGAGGTAGACAAATATGATCAATGGGTATATAAAAGCCGTAAGCCGAAATTGCTGAAGGAAGTTGGTGAAAATGAGATGTACTATTTCATTGAATCGGATTTCCCTTTTCCACTTAATGATAGGGATATGGTTATCCGTTCCAAACAAGAGTTGGATCCTATTTCTAAGGTATACACATCCGTATCTGTAGCCGTACCTGATTATCTTCCCGAACAAAAGAAAATAGTTCGGATTCCAATGCTGGAAGCTTACTGGAAAATTTGGCCACTCCCTAGCGGTGGAATAGAGATCGACTATCGAGCAATTGCAGATCCAGGAGGTAATTTACCCGCTTGGTTAGTGAATATGGCCATTACACAGGGGCCTACAAGGACTATGCGTAATCTGGAAAAACTAGCAAAGGAAACAGCTCCAAGACCGTCCTCTACGGTAACAGATAAGTAGTACCACTTATTATCTCACAAGAAAGATAGAAATGTGCTAATTAATGCTCAAAATGTCCAGATGAGAAAACAGGACATTGAAGATATTTATGATTCCGAATGAAGACGTTTTGTTGATATAGGAAGTGGTACAACGTTTACGTCCACTAGTCTCTCCCATGACAGTAAGATTTAAGTATACATACTCTTGTATAACCACAAAAGAGGAAGCATGAATTTCATGTTTCCTTTTTTTGTGGATAGATAAATACTCAGTTAGATACTTTTTTTACTCAAATGTAATTTTCTTTTTAATTATTTTTTTCCTGGAATTAGAATGATCTAGTGGGTTGTTAGGAAGATTCTCCTATGCTTTGCAGGTCTCAACGGAGGAGTTATGCTGGTAGCCATCTTATTAAGGCTTATAGGCAGGTAGGGGAGAAGTTAACTTTTTTTGAAATAAATTTTTCCTTCGTGCAGCGTTTAGTGCTTCTGCGCATAATATATATACGAGGACGCGTCAGAATCCATTTTTACTCGTAAGAAAAAGTTATGAAGACTAAAACGCTATTACTATTTACACTTTGCTTGATTTTATTAGGTAGTTGCAAGAAGGACAGTATTGTCACTACTAGCACCGAAGGTCAACCTCCTGCTCCGAAGATTACTATTGAATCTACCATTAGGGGGTTGGTACTAGATCGCCAGGGTATGCCATTAGAAAATGCGACGGTGCACTGGGGGAATAAACAAACGGATACTGATGAAGACGGAATTTTCACCATTGACGATTTAGTAAATGGGGAACAGGCTGTCTTGAAAGTTTCAAAAGCTGGCTATTTTGATGCCTTTCAGACCATTCTGCCGATTGCTAAAACGATCTTAAAGACTAAGGTTCAGCTTACCCCAAAACTTCTTTCGGCCACATTTGATGCAGAACAAGGCGGAAGCCTACAGCTTTCGAATGGAAGTGGCGTAAACTTTACGGCAAATGCTTTTACCGACAACCAAGGCAATCCCTATGTGGGAGAAGTCAATGTTTATGCAACCTACATCGACCCCACTGATCCCCAGTTAGAGGAGATTATGCCAGGAAATTTACAGGCTTTGAATACAGAAGGCGAAAACCAGACCTTGCAAAGTTTTGGTATGATCAATGTCGAATTGGAAGACAGTGCAGGCCAACCCTTACAGGTATCTAGCCCTGCTCAATTGACCATGCCAGTTCCAGCAAGCCTATTGAATCAAGCGCCGCAATCTCTTCCCTTGTGGCATTTTGATGAGAATTCAGGGCTTTGGATGGAAGAAGGCAATGCGAATTTGGTGGGTGACAGTTATATCGGTAATGTCAGTCATTTCACCTTTTGGAATTGTGATGTACCCTATGATTTGGTAGAGCTGTCAGGAACCTTCCTGGCGGATAAGTTTGAAGTAGCCGGTCTAGTCCGGGTAACAGCTACTGCTCTAAATACAGAGGGTTCCATGAATCTATCCACTGATGGTTCCTTTAGGGGCAAGGTCATCAAGGGAACTCCGCTAACCTTAGAATTAATTAACCCTAATTGTAATGAGGTTTTATATAGTATTAATCTAGGAAACCTAACAGATGACCTAGATATAGGTACGATCAATATCAATCTGGATGAAGATTGGGTGACGATAAGCGGAACGCTAGTGAATTGTGATAATGAAGCGATTTCGAACGGATTGGCAGTAGTTCGTATAGGGAATAAATCTCATCTAGTATCTCCGGGATCAGATGGAAGTCTGGCCGCGGCTGTTCCCGCGTGCAGCGAATCTAGTTTTACTATTCTTGGTGTGGACTGGACGGAGCAAGTAAGAGGGGAAGAAGCTAGCTTCAATGTTGGTACAGCAGTGGATGTCGGCAATGTATCAGCTTGCGGTACGGCATTTAGTTCAGAAATGCGTATCATCATTCCGGATCAAGATGATTATTTGGTAAATAATTGTGTTGTGACAATTAACTCCAATGACAGTATTTCTGTCTATGAATTTGTAGTCGTTGACAATTTAGAAGCAGGAAACAGTGTGTCCTACACTTTCAATTTTGTGAATTGGACCAATGATCCAACTAATCCACTTTGGGGAATGGGTTTTAACCGTACGATGGGAGGATCACCTAGTCGGGTCTACCAATTTGGAGGAAACCATGAGATTTCAAATTTGCAATATGGTGATGAGCCAGGAGAAGTGGTTTTCTTTAGGGTGGAAAATGTTAGACTCATTGACGAGATAACCGGAGAAAGTACTGAAAACTGCATCTTAGAGCTATCGGCCATCTTGAATTGATGCCCTGGGAATCCGTAATTTGAAATTATATATACAATCCCTATGTAATCCCATTACATGAACCTCGAGCAACTAGTTGAAAAATGTAAATCCCAAAGCAGCCGGGCGGAAAAAGAACTCTTTTTCCGTCTGGCTCCTAAAGTGTTGAGTCTTTGTCGGCGGTATACAAGAGACGAGGGACTGGCGCAGGATTATCTCCAGGAATGCTTCTTGACGCTGTTCAAAAACATCCGGAAGTATGATGCCCAGAAAGGGCCTTTTGAAGCTTGGTTTTACCGACTCTGCACCAATAGAATCCTACAATCTTATCGGAAATCAAAACGCGAGCCAGATATTGAGTTCAGGGCAGAAGTGCCGGACTTAAGTTTGCCAGATGAAAGCTTGGACTCGATTTCGGAGGAGCAGCTATTGGCAGCGGTCAGAAGATTGCCAGATGGGTATAGGGAGGTATTGAACCTGGCGGTTTTTGAAGGGTGGAGCCATCGGGAAATCGCCAATAAATTAGGCGTGACGGAGAGTACCTCACGTTCGCAACTAGCACGAGCCAAAAAATTACTAAAACAATTTCTTCAACCTCTAACGAAAAAAAATTATGCAAAGAGACCGGCTTGAAGAAAAATTAAGGAATAGTCTCAGTCATTATCCATCTCCAATGGATCTTGAGGAGGTATGGACCAAGTTGGAGCGGACAAGAAACCAAGAAAAGAAAAGGAGAGTGGCCTGGTTTTGGTGGTTGGGCGGGACGGTTGCGGTTATTGGTCTTTTGATGATCACGCTCCCAGACTTAGAAGATAATCAGCAAGTGTTGGCAGCAAGCCAGAAAGCGGATATAAATGCTACAGCTGCCGCCAAGTCAGAGAACTTTAAGGCTGCGGCCTCGCAGCAGAGGGTGGATCAGGCCCAAGTAGAACGCATAGAAAATGGTACTGTTGGGCTAAATCAGCAGCAGCAACAGCTGCCCCTGGCTTTTTCGGTGTCTCCTGGCGTCGAAAATCGAAACTTGCCAATACACAAAAGTTTTAAACCGGCAGCATCGCTTGTCGCGCAGTTGGATAAAAAGTCATCACCAAAGACAGACTCCGTTGCGGAGGTTCGACCTACTGTGTACACTAGAGGGGTTATTGCTACAGAACGAATACAACCCTTCGCAAATTTGTCTTCACATCTAACTGTTTTACAGTCTGAAACAACGGAAACTGAGCTTAAAGGCTTACCCTTTCTGCAAAGCCTTGCCAGAAGAAGGGGAAAGTATGCAGGTAATTGGTGGATCGGATTTAGTACTTCTGTAGGGATTCAGGAGCGAAATTTAACAGTTAATACCTCTAGGGATATGGAGTCGGAACTTCTTCAACGTAGAAGAGAAGAAGCGGAGACGGAATTGGAAGCTTACAGCTTTAGCTTTGATATCCGTAAGGACTTTCGGCCAAACTGGTATTTTCAAACGGGAATTAGACATCAAATCGCCTTTGAGCACTTTGAAGACCAATATGAAAGAACCTTTGACAAAATACTAGAGGATCAGGTCACTGAAATTATTCAACGGGCCGATGGGACCACCACGGAGATCAGAGGAGAAGTAACGGTGCCAGTCACAGAGTCCGTTCTTAGCAGCATTTACAATACCCAAAACTTGACTGAGCTTCCTTTACTGGTGGGGTATCGAAAAGCCTTAACACCCGATATTGGATTAGATCTCAATCTTGGAATTATTTATGGAATTATTCAGCGTAAAGAAGGACAGGTGCATAGTACTGCTGAGTCAATTGGTGAATACGAATCCTTGAGTCAGCTACCATACCGGAACTCAAATCTTTTGGGAGGGCAGGTCCAAGGGGGGATTACTTATCATTTAAATGAAAAGTGGCAACTTTTAGGTGGCCTACAGGCCAAGGTTTATCCCAATCTCGCCAAATCAAATGCTGGTTTTCGAGAGCAACAAATGCTCATTAATGCGACAATAGGAGTACAATTTATCTTGGGACAGTAGCAGAGCTATTACCTCTATCACCTGTGACCAAATGACATCAATTAATATACCTTCAGAAGACAACTGTATTGGGCTGTGGCTTTATCTCACTAAGGTTACAGCCCCTGTTTTCTTTTGACTAAATGTGTTTCCATCTCTTAAATAGCCTTCCACTTCAATAAACCAGACATATACTCCATTAGGAGCTGGCTGATTATTCCATTCCCCGTTCCAATGGTTATTTTCATCGAAAGTTTCAAATACGAGATTGCCCCAGCGATCAAAGATTTGCATATGAAGACTTATGATATCAGTTCCAAACGGACCAAAGTCGTCATTGATATTGTCATCATTAGGGCTAAAGATATTTGGAACAAATATCTTGGTGGGACATTGTTCCACGAGCTTAACCTCATCTTCTCCTTGGCAACCAAAGTCACTGGTTACTGTGACGGCATAGTTCCCTTCAAATACCACCTCATAACTATTGGCTAAAGAGTTATCCTGCCAACGGTAGGTAGCAAACTGACCAGGGTCGAGTTCAAAAGCAAAATTTCTGGAACAAAATAGGGTGTCCGGACCAAGATCAGGCACTGGAGTCGGATAAACCATCACCGGAGTATAAGCAGGAAAAGTGGCGCAACCTGAAACAATACCAATGACTTCATAGTCACCGCTCATGTCCGGATTTGCATCGGTAATCATAGGGAATTGTTCTTCGGAGAAGAACTGTCTAGGACCTTGCCATTCGTAACGGGCTCCTTCTAAATCTGTAGCGCTAAGTTGAATCTCCTCCCCTTGACATAACTCCACCAAATCAATAGCATCTACGGCCTGTCGCAGGCTGACCAGTAGGTCTCGGTAAAGCGTATCTACTTTTAATAGACAATGATCTGTTAATATCAGTCGAACTGGGTATTCCCCTAAACCATCATAAATATGCTGAAATTTGCTTAAGGTGGTCATTGTGCCATCCCCTAGATCCCAGTCGAAGGAAAATCGAGGGGGCTCCAAGCCCGTGTCAAAAAAGATAGTATCGTTGAGGCATCCACCTTCTGGTATTGGGTTGGCATTAATTTCATTGAAACTGGCTCCGCCACTGTAAGCATAGGATTCCACAAAGCCGTAGCCATAAGCAGTTGCAATTACACCACAACCCTTTGAAATGATGGTGTGTGCTCCAGAATTTACAGTCACCCGAGCATAGGAAAACTCCTCATTTGGACCGACGGCTCCAATGGATAAACCCATGTCACCTAAGCGGTTTCCATCGAATAAGATATCTTCAAAATCCGTTGTCTGCGCGATCACGTTAATGTAATTCTCTGTAATATCCTGAAAGGAAGAATTAAATAAGGTAACCGTATCTCGCGTCTGTTCCACCGTGTTTAAAATAACCATAGATGGATCGCCCAAGGTATGACCATTACAATTAGCCCCAACGTTAAACTGGGCCACCATAATTGGAGCGTTGGCATCGATAAAAGAGGCTTGTGATGATTGATACTCCACGAATTCCCCCTTATCTAAGTTGTACGTCTGAGTGCCTGAACCTGCCACGGTAACCACTGTATTATCCTCTGATGCCAAGATTCGAAATACATCGTATAGGACATGATTACTGGGGACCGTAACAAATAGTTTGCCCCAGGTGGCTAAGGGATACATTTGCTCTAATAGATTGTCGCGCGCTTCACAATTCTTAGGTACTTGGGTCCATTTATTACCCCCAAAAAGCGCAAAGTTCTTGTCCCCTTTGAGGTGAGAACCTGTGAGGTCTCCATCGCCTGATTGTGCTTGGACTTGATAGGTCTCACCTTGATCTAGGGTAATATTGAAACTGCTACCTGGTCCTCGACCTCGCATGGTATGATCACTAAGGGTAATGCTTATATTGGTTTCATCTTGGGTGGCTACGATCAGGAACTCCGAAGGGAAGACGGTACCACTTCGCACTACGCCTTCGTAAGTCATGACAAAGTACTCATCTCCAATCGAAGAATTAGGGAGAACCACTGAGGCCTCAGACCGCATCGAAAAGTATTGGTGCATATAAACAGAGATCGGATCATTAGCAACGATGTTGATGCCAGTAAGAGTGATGGATTCGGACCCGAAGGTCTCCGCGTTAGCGGGGAGAGTGATCAAGCTTACCCCATTAGCTACTACAGAAAAATTTTGATTCCAACCAAAGTGCGGCATGCTTACTGTTCCACTTGTACTTTGTTTGGAAGTGATCATCAACACTTTGGTGTTCCGATTTTCATCTCGATGTTCCATGAAACCACACCAGAAGGAAGTTCCCTCATTAGTCTGAGTCAGTAAATCTAGCGGCAAAGAAATGAGATAAGTCAGTAGGCATAACAACTTCAGTAGATCTGTCACAGGAAAGGATTTAGTCGGTATATTCGTTTATAAGAACAAAATATCGAATTTGCCCCTATTTATGCAATGGAACTTTCGATCCGTCTAGAATATGACAAGCCAAATCCTGCTTTTTTTCCGGGTAGCCCAATAAATCTATCCAGATAGCTTAAATGGAAGCTAGTGATGGAGGATTGAGAGGAAGGTAAATAGTCAATAGTGGGCATCCTGCATGCGGTAGATGCCCACTAGATGTAAATCCTAGCAACTTTTAGCTAAGAAGTAGGTCTAATTAAGTTGGATCCTGGTCTGGGTAATAGCGTTGACAATCATCCAGGCCAAACGAGCAGCGGCATCCATCGAGTTGACTTAGATCATATTGACAAGTGTTGCAGATGTTCCCTCTACATGACCAGTGAAAGATCGGGCGCGGATCAATACTGATGGCTAAGATTTCATATTCTCCATCCTTTTCGATACTCGACAATCCTGGTAAGAGATGCATACCAGTAGTTAGGTAACTCCCATCCTCAAGTTCACCTTGAAGCACTAGAAAGTAGTGCAGTTCTCCTTCCTTAGAAGTTTGCTCATCGATATAATAGTTGACTAATTCACCTTTTTCCTTGGTGATGGTTTGCGCAATGGTCTTAAACATACCAGCGTAGACCTTTTGATCTAGTTGCGTAACCGCTAAACCGGAGACAAAAGTTCCTACTTCTAGTTTAGTATGATAGTGCTGTAAGCCAAAAAGAGGGGCTTGCACGGCAATCCCATCTGCCTTTGGCTCTGTTTGATCAGCTACAGTTCTATCGCAACTGATTGCAGATACGCCAAGAAGCAATACGACCAAACCAAAGTATAATGATTTGATATTCATCATTCATGATTTTAAGTGAAGAAATGAAAATTACCTCTGAGGTCACTCCATGTTTTGGAGAAGGAGTGAAGATCGTTGCAACGAAAGTGCCCATTTTACTTTGTAGCTAGTACAATGCTCGGAGCCCTTGTACTTATAAAGGCCGAATCATAAGATCGTGACGAAGCCAAAGAATATTTCTTTCATTTGCTGCTAAATTCAACCAACTACGCTTAACTTAGACAGCCGCTGTACCGATTTTTGAAATGAGAATCTACGCTATCATTGTAACTAAAATGTATATCCATGCTGAGACGAAAAACTGCTTTTGTATTTACTTTATTTTTTCTTGTCTTCTGTGCCAGGGCACAAACTAGCCAACTGAGGGTGGAAGGCTTGCAGGAGCCGGTGGAAATTATTGTAGATGAATGGGGGGTACCACACCTCTATGCGCAAAATGAACATGATCTTTTCTTCGCGCAAGGATACAATGCTGCCCGAGATCGTCTCTTTCAGCTGGAAATATGGCGTAGACAAGCTACGGGAACCGTTGCCGAATTGTTAGGGTCAAGAGAGTTAAAAAGAGATATCGGGACACGTTTATTCATGTTTCGAGGGGATATACAAGAGGAGATGAACCATTATCACGATAGAGGCCAAGCTATTATCATGGCTTTTGTGGAGGGGGTAAATGCCTACATTAACCAAGTAAATGAAAAGCCTGAGAATCTACCAATAGAATTCAAGCTACTTAAGACTAAACCTCAAGTTTGGACACCAGAGGTGGTGATCTCTAGGCATCAAGGTTTGTTGGGTAACATCGGAGATGAATTAAGAATTGCACGATTGATTACTAGAATAGGAGAGGAAAAGGCCAGGGAAATTTCCTGGTTTCATCCACATAGTCCAATTCTAACAATTGATGCGAAGATTGATAGGGATCGATTATTTGACGATATCTTGGAATTGTATGATGCTTACCGTAGACCTGTGCGGTTTCAACCGGAGGACTTGATGGCGTCCGTTAGAACTTCGCTGGAAGAATATCGATCCTTGGCTGCTATTGATGAGGCTTCCTATCGGCGAGCAATGACTAATGACTTGAACAATCTGGGTAGCAATAATTGGATCGTCGATGGCCGACATACCCAAAGCGGCTATCCCATGATGGCGAATGATCCGCATCGAACACAAGCAGCACCCTCGCTCCGCTACATGGCGCATTTAGTGGCCCCCGGCTGGGATGTAATCGGGGGAGGGGAGCCAGAGATTCCCGGAATTTCGATTGGACATAACCAGTATGGGGCTTGGGGACTTACGGTGTTTCGAACCGATGCGGAGGATCTATATGTCTATAAGATTAATCCAGAAGATCCTGACCAGTATTGGTATAAAGGAGCTTGGGAGGATATGCGAGTCATCATGGATACTATCCCGATTAAAGGGGAAGAGGATCACATTGTAGCTTTGAAATATACCCGTCATGGCCCAGTCACCAAGCAGGATCTTGACAATGGCATTGCCTATGCTGTTCGTTGTGGCTGGCTGGAAATTGGTGGCTCCCCCTATCTGGCGAGCCTGCGAATGAATCAAGCTACGGACTTTGCATCTTTTAGGGCTGCCTGTAATTACAGTAATATCCCGGGAGAAAACATGATTTGGGCGGATCGAAACGGGCATATCGGTTGGCAGGCGGTCGGTATTGCCCCGGTACGAAGAAATTGGAGTGGGTTAGTACCAGTGCCAGGAGATGGATCCTACGAGTGGGACGGATATTTGCCAATTATTGCTAAACCCAATATTTTGGATCCTGCCTCAGGAATCTTTTACACCGCTAATGCTGACGTTACCCCCAAGCAGTACGAACACATGAACGCTATCGGCTTTTCTTGGTCTGACCCTTATCGGCAAACCCGAGTAGCCGAGATGCTTCAAAATGGAAGAAAGCATAGCCTCATGGACATGGCGGCTTACCAGACTGACTATATCTCCATTCCTGCCCGACAACTGATTCAATTACTTCATCCAATATCTTTTGACCAACCAATATTGAAGGAAGCAAAGGAACGTCTGCAACACTGGAATCACGAATTATCTCCTGAGTCGATCGCAGCAGGCATTTACAATCAATGGGAGAGAGAAATTATGGAAGAGATCCATCGCCTGATGATTCCGCAAGAAGCCAAGGGCTTAGTTCGAATACAAATGAAACGAATTCTAGATTGGTTGAGCTTGCCGGATGGGCGATTTGGTGCGGACCCGATTGCTGGTCGAGATAAGATTTTAGAGGAAACTTTTGAACAGGCGATTGCGAATTTAACTAAGAAACTTGGCACCGATCCTGAAAAGTGGACGTATGGCCAGGCGAACTACAAGCATATCATACTGAAGCACCCGATGAGCAATGCGGTGAAACCGGATCTGCGAGCTAAATTGGAAGTAGGACCAGCTCCTCGCGGTGGTAACTCACATACGGTCAACAATACGAGTAGCAACGATAATCAAAGTCATGGGGCGAGTTTTCGAATCATTGTGGATACAGGAGATTGGGATGCTTGTTTGGCCAGCAACACACCTGGACAATCCGGAGATCCAGATCATCCACACTATCGAAATCTATTTGAACTATGGGCGAATGATCGCTATTTCCCCTTGTTTTATTCTCGCAAAAAAGTGGAATCTGTGAAAGAGTATTCACTAGAGCTTTCACCGAATTGAGTGGGTGACTCTATTTGAAACTAGATGTTCATGGTAATCCATATCCATTTTAGATTCCATTTTTTAATTTCGACGCTGAAACGATTTTTATACCAACAAGAAACAAGTATGTCTAGATTATCGTCAATTTTCAGTTTATGCTTCCTGTTTAGCCTGCTGGCCTGCCAAAGCGAAGACAAAGCTTCCTCATCTCCGCCCAATATTATTTATATCCTGGCCGATGATCTTGGGTATGGAGAGCTAGGAGCATATGGGCAGGCCTTAATTGAAACCCCTCACCTTGACGAATTAGCCCAGAATGGAATGCGATTCACGCAGCATTATTCCGGGGCTCCCGTATGTGCACCGGCTCGTTGTATTTTAATGACTGGAAAACATGCCGGACATGCTCATGTTCGCGGCAATGATGAATGGCGAGATAGAGGAGAGGTTTGGGATTATCAAGCTATGTTCGACAATCCCTTCTTAGAAGGACAACGACCACTGCCTGATAGCATCCTTACCATTGCTGAGATTCTTCAGAAGGCCGGATACCGGACGGGGGCTGTTGGGAAGTGGGGCTTAGGAGCCCCGACGACGGAGGGAGTTCCCAATCGCCAAGGATTCGATTTCTTCTATGGCTATAACTGCCAGAGACAAGCGCATACCCTATATCCCATGCATTTGTGGCGTAATGAAGAACGTGACTTGCTCGACAATAAGATGGTGGCACCTCACAGTAATCTGGCAGCAGGAGCAGATACGTTGGCGGCTGCCAGTTATGCAGATTTTAGTTTAACGGATTATGCCCCAACCCTTATGCATGAGGAGGCGCTTCAGTTTCTAGATACGGTAGGGGATACCCCCTTTTTTCTGTACTACGCTTCGCCCTTACCTCATGTACCCTTGCAAGCACCACAAAGGTGGATTGATCACTACCGCAAAAAACTAGGTCCAGAACCTCCTTACACTGGCAAGAGTTATTTTCCTTCCCAATATCCTAGGGCGACCTATGCAGCTATGATTTCTTACCTGGATGAACAGGTGGGGGACTTGATCAAGAAATTGAAAGCACAAGGCAAATACGATAACACCTTAGTGATTTTCAGTAGCGATAATGGCCCTACTTATACTGGAGGGGCTGATACGCCATTCTTTGATAGTGCCAAACCTTTTAAAACTACTTATGGTTGGGGAAAAGGCTTTGTACATGAGGGGGGGATCAGAGTACCAATGATTGCCGCCTGGCCGGGGAAGATCGAGGCGGGAAGCACCTCAGATCACATTTCCTCTTTCTATGATGTATTACCAACATTATGTGAACTAGTAGGAGAAGAAGTACCGGAGAAGACAGATGGGATTAGCTTCCTGCCAACTTTGTTGAAACAAGAACAAGCCACTCATGAGTTTCTCTATTGGGAGTTTCCTGCCTATCAAGGGCAGCAAGCGGTGCGTATGGGGAAATGGAAAGGAATACGAAAAGGGGTTCTAAAAGACCGACTTGATATTGCTTTGTATGACCTGGAAAATGATCCACAAGAAACGATCAATGTAGCGGATTCCTTTCCCAATATCGTGAATCAGATCGCCACCATTTTTGCACGAGAACATGTGCCGGCAAGTATTGAACGTTTTAGAATGTCGGCCTTGGGAGACTGATAGAAGGCTAGGTAATGGAGGGTGTACTTGCTTAATGGTCTAGCAACTTTGTTTGTTCTAGACCGTATTGAACGTAAATGTCGAAAATAGCAAGAAACGTCAATTTTTTGCGTCAAATGACCTTCATATTTGTGGTATGATTTTTAATCATCCTTACTACAAGCAATTGGTGGAGCTAGAAGGCTACATCCGAGCTAATTTGGGTCAGGAGCTTTCCGTAGAGGCCCTGTCGCAAAGAATGCATCTGTCTCCTTTTCATTTTCATCGAGTCTTCAAAAGTCTAGTAGGAGAGCCAGTCCATGAGTACGTTACTCGAATCCGATTGGAGGTAGCTGCCATGCGACTGAAATTTACAGAAGACAAGGTACAAGACATTGCCTTTGAAGTAGGTTATCACAATCCCGAGACCTTCACTAGAGCCTTTAATAGACGCTATGACAGTAGCCCACGAGCCTTTAGAAAAGCACAGCGGCAAATCGTAGAAAGCCGATTAGATGTCATTGTGCGGCAAAGACTAGCAGATCAGGTGATGGCTACCGAAATAAAACGATTGGAGCCAATAAGGGTAGCTTTTTTGACCCATAAGGGACCGTATCATGAAGTAGGGGGTACTTGGGAATTACTTTTGGGAAGTCTCCCACCCTCGGAATGCGGACGTCTGATTGGTATTCCCTATACCGATCCCAATACGGCTGCCCCTAATCAAATTCGATATGATGCTTGTGTTGAAATCGGAGCTGAATTTTCACCCTCAGAGCAACTCCAGGTCAAGGAGCTTCCAGGAGGGCAATTCGTAGAGTCAATACATTTGGGCTCATTTGAAAAAATTGACGATACCTATCATCTTCTTTATGGTCTTTGGCTGCCGACTAGCCGCTACGAATTGCGCAATGAACCTTCTATGGAAATCTACCTAACGGACAGTAGACAAACAGCCCCGGAAGAGACCCGAACGGCCATTTACTTGCCTATCAAAACATTTAAAATATGACAAAAATTGACTTCAAAAAGGCCTTCAAAAGTGAATATGCTCCCAAGGCTAAGGCCCCAAGTGTGACTGAGGTTCCCCCGATGAATTACCTGATGATAGATGGGGAGGGTTATCCGGAAGGTAACCCAGCTTGGACGGAGAGTATTGAAGCCCTCTACCCCTTGGCATTTGGTCTAAAGTTCATGTTCAAGAAAAAGACACCTCCGACTGATTATTTTGATTATGTAGTTCCGCCTTTGGAGGGATTGTGGTGGCTAGCCAAAGGAGACCCCGATTTCTATCTGCAAAATAAAGAGGATTGGCGTTGGACCATGATGATCCGCCAACCTGATTTCATTACTGCTGAAATGATCGAAGAGAAAATTGAGGAATTGAAGGAGAAGAAAGACCTTCCGGCGCTAGATAAGGTTAGATTTGAAGGGATGAATGAAGGCTTGGTGGTGCAGATTATGCACATCGGCCCCTTTTCTGAAGAGCCAGCCACCTTGGAGATAATGCATGGTTTTATTAGGGAAAATGGCTACGAATTTCGAGATAAGCATCACGAAATCTATTTGAGTGATCCTAGAAAAGCCAATCCGGCTAAGATGAAGACCGTCCTTCGACAACCGGTTAGCAAGAAATAGGTAATTTGCCCAAGGAAAAAAGGCTGCTGGATTATCCAGCAGCCTTTTTTCCTTTATACGACTAAGTCTGTTTAGGCAGTAGCGTGCTCTGGTGTTTTCCCTCTCATCCAGAAAAATAAGATGGCAAACATAACAATCAACACTCCTGGGAAAGCGATCATCGTAGTCAAGGTCTCTTGACCGGTAAACAATTCCAAGGCATTGTTGGTTAGTCCCTGCGTCTCTCCTAGCGCGCGATTTGAATCGATCCAGCGGCCAATAATCGGTTGCATAAAATAGGATGAGAGCATACCTACAGCTCCAACGATAGACATGCCTAGTGCTCCACTTTTAGGGATATAATCAGCTACAAAGCCAATCATGTTTGGCCAGAAGTAAGCGACACCTAAGGCGAAAACGATAGCGACACCATATACGATTGGTCCAGTAAGTTGGGTAAATAAGAAGAGTCCCAAAGCTGCCAAAACAGCGGAGCCTAAAAGTACTCCTGTGGTATTGAATCGATGAACGGCTTCTCCTCCAAAATATCTTGCGACGGCCATAGTACCAGTAATTAAGGCTAGTACTAACATTGGCTTGGCGCCACTGGATTTTAGAATTAATTCCACCCACTGTGTAGGGCCAAACTCCGTTTGGGCCGTGAACCACATGCACACCATCATGAAAATGAATAGAGGGGAAAGCATCGATTTGAAATTTCCCGAAAGGGTTCCTGCTTCAGCGACTTTGGCTTTTGGCCACTCCTGTCCCCAAAATAAATAGGCATAGATGAGGGTTGGTATCATGATGAAAGCGACTTGGATTTGCCAGCTCATTCCCCATCCTGTCATGAAAAAAGAGACCAGACTTCCTATTACAATACCTCCAGGAAACCACATGTGAAAGCGATTCATCATGGTACTCATTTTGTTGCCTTCATAGGTGTCCGCAATCATTGGATTACAGGCAGCTTCAGTACACCCATTACCTAATCCGATTAAGAAAGTCGAAATCATCAAGGTCATATAACTACCGGCAAAAATGGTCATGATAATACCAATTGCGTGGGCGAAGAAGGCGAATTGCATGATGATTTTTCCACCTACTCTGTGATAAATCAAGCCGCCAACAACCATAGAAATGGGAAACCCAAAGAACCACATGGAGTTAATATTACCAAGTTGTTCGGCGTTCAATCCAAATTCATCTCCCAGTTGCGGGATAATCCCAGCTCTGATACTAAAAGATAAGGCGGTAGTGATCAAGGCGAAACAACTACCGTAAAAAAGCCTCTTGTCGTTTGTCATTGTTTGTTAGATTTTTCATTTTGATTACTTACCGAAAGAGCTTTTATACCTTTCGGAACAGCATTGGATTCAATGTATATGAAGCAGGCAATCCAAGCTAACCATGAGTCTTCTCATGCCAAAGGTTTCCACCTTGTCTTCAGGGATATATGAAAATTGATAACTGAACCAGCTGGTGCTCGGTAATTTGGTAGGGAGTTTTAGGTTCGTATCTATGTATTCTGATACTTATGAACCCTATCGGCGAACGACTTTTTCAACTTCTACTTACTATCCTTCACCAAATTTTAACAGGTTCAGTGATTTTTGAACCATCAAAAATCCGGACTAACATAGCAATTATGATTCGAAATTTTGAACAATGCCTCGGATTTTTTAAGCAATTAACAAGTGACTTGATCCTAACCAGACCGATTGTACCTCTACTTGTCAATAAGGTAAAGGCTTAGAAGCCAGCCACCTAAGAAGTGCGGGTAGCACTGATTTAAGCCAAAGTATCGAAGATGTATTGTTGCGATTGTATCTTCTCCCCATAGGAATAAGAAGATACGGAAGGAATGCCTTGACCGCTTGTTAAAAATACTCGACGGTCACCGTCAGCACATGATCTCCTTTATCCAAAGTAGCTTTCCATCTGGTATCTTTCCGTTCACCATTGTTTTCATAGTGCCCGTTTACAGCCTTAAACTTGTTTCTGGATACGTAGTGGTCGAGATCAAGTTGTTCTGTATCCAGCACAAAGGTGGAGGTCTTGATCGTTTTCTCCTCATTACAAGAGCACTCTACGTCAGTGACCGCTGGAATATCAATTCCCGTCCGAACTTCAATGTTGTCGATATTGAAACGCTCACAATCTACGTGATCGTAAATGTGACTAACTAAACTGCGAAAGCCAAGTATAGCCCCAATAGCTAAAACAGATATAGAGCCAAAAATAAGTACTAGATGTTTCATATTCTTTGAAATACGTAGTGAACCAATTGTAAGGACCTGTTGCTAAGAATTGAAACGATGAACAACTTAGTTATGACTTGGTGGGCAGGGAATTTAACATCTACTTAGCGGGGGTGATTACGGTTTCCTCGGGAACTCTTCGGTCTTTAATACCTAACTTCCGTTCGATTTCTTGCTCTAGGTATCTCGCTTTGGATACGCTGGTAATATTGGAAATCAGTTTAACATGTTTTTGTCCACTGGGGCTATTGACCATCATGTAAACGTGGTAGCCGCCAATGTTCTTGATGTAAACCTGATCGACGTCGTGAATCGGATATTGTTGGTCCTGAATGAATTTCTTCGGTCTCCTTTTAACCGATAAAAACTGCTCGTCGATATTGATGAATATTTTATGATTGGATCGATTAAGGAGGTTAAGAATGGAAAGAAAACCCAATAAACTGCCAACTAAGGTTAGCCACAGCGGGAAATCGCCACCTTTAGCAAAATAGGCCATGATAAAGATGAATGATACGAACGGAACTAAAGAACCTATTAAGACCTCAGGGATACTCACGGGTTGTTCCATTGTAATATCCATTTCATTTTCAAAATGGAAAATGTCGATACCAGCTGGTCGGATAATCTCAGGTTTGGCTATTATCTGTTCGGCTACCTCCAATTCATGAATTTCCTCTTTAAAAGAGAAAACAACATCACAGTTACCACACTTGGCGATTTTATCATTGATGTTGAGGTTAGGGGCGGGTACGTCCTGGCCACAGTTGGGGCAGCCAATCCTTGTAAAAGTTGAGGAATCTTCAATTTCTACCTCTTTCAACTCCAATTTGTGTTTCTCAATGGTCTTCTTTGCCATGTTTCTTTGGATTTCTGTGCTGAAGATGTGAAAATACGGATAGAAGGCAAAATTTGTTCCCGATAAATCTAGACCTTTGCCCAATCATGCGCAACTTTCATTCCGGCGAGCGTTTGTATCACTAAATTTCCTGGAAAAAGCCTAGTTTTAACGGCTAATGGGCGGCCGATTCGCCTTTAATCCATTCAACTACCACATTATGAGAACCACAATCCTTAAAGGGCTGGGTATTCTAGTCGTTATAATCCTTGCCTTAGCGCTCTTCAATAAGAAAAAGATCACTCAACTCTACACGGTATTACACATCTTTGACGAGGATCAAATTGTGCACAATTTTATGCATATGGAAGACTTGTTTGATACACGGACTATTGAAAAAAGTCCCAATCCGACAAGATTGGTTGAGGACATGGATTATACCCCCATTACAGCCTTTGGTTATGAAGACTCCACCATTCAGGTGCCTCAATTTATTGAGGATACCAGAACGATGGGATTATTGGTAATGAAGTCAGATACCATTATCTATGAGGAATACTTTAATGGGATGAGTGAATCTACTACACATATTTCCTGGTCAGTAGCCAAATCCGTGGTAGCTACCTTATTGGGTATTGCCTATCATGACGGACTCATCAAAGACCTTAATGATCCCATTACCTCCTACTTGCCGCAACTGGCTAGCTCTGGATACAATGAGGTGAAGATTAAGGATATTCTTAACATGAGTTCTGGTGTGGGATTCAATGAAGATTATCGAGATTTTAATTCTGACATCAATCGATTTGGTAGAGCCTTTGCTTTAGGTACCTCCTATGAGAGTTTTGCCTTGTCCTTAAAAAGTGAAAGAAAACCTGGAACCTATAACCATTATGTGAGTATTGATACCCAAGTGCTGGGCATGTTGCTAGAAAAAGTTACTGGTGTTCGATTATCCGTGTATCTGAAGGAGAAGTTGTGGGATCCCATGGGAATGGAACATGATGCTCAATGGATCATTGATGAGACAGGCATGGAGTTAGCCCTTGGTGGACTCAATATTAGTCTAAGAGATTATGCAAAGCTGGGTTTGTTGTATTTGCAAAAAGGTCGTTGGGGGGATCAGCAACTGGTGCCAACTGAATGGGTAGAAAGAGCCACTACCCCCAATGCACCACATTTGATGCCAGGGCGAGATAATGCGAATTCTAGCAATCGATATGGTTATGGTTTTCAGTGGTGGATACCAGAAAGACCTATGGGAGATTTCTTTGCGGCAGGGATTTATAACCAATACATCTATGTGTATCCAGAAAAGGATTTTATAGTCGTAAAGCTTTCGGCTAATCATCATTTCCGTATCCCAGGGGATGAATCCAAGTATCAACATATAGACTTTTTCCAAGCTATGGCCAAAGCTTTTTGATCTGCTCGGACTTTATCGGAATAATATTTTTGGGGATAGCGTAGTGGTGTCGGGAGAGTTTCGACATCTATAGTTTGAAGATTGTTGATAAATAAACCCGACACCTTATGAATGCTTACCGTGCCACTGCTTACGAAATTGAATATCAAGATACCAAGATGATTTATGTGGGGATTCCCTTGATGACCTTCTTCGTAGTGCATGTGGGCATGGAAGAAGGATGGGGAAACCTGCTTAGCAATAGTTTATACTATGAAAACCTAATTGTAAGTCTAGCCATAGCATATTTGACCTTCTTCAGCATCCGGTCATGTATCTTGGGTTTTGATCAATGGATGCCCTGGAAAACGGGACCGAATCGGTGGCGTTGGGCATTGCAATTGATGACATGTGCTATAATTACTTCCTTTTGGCTATTTGTAAATGACTTCTATGATTAC
The DNA here is from genome assembly GCA_965263225.1 of Saprospiraceae bacterium. GTDB lineage: Bacteria > Bacteroidota > Bacteroidia > Chitinophagales > Saprospiraceae > DT-111. Next base: position 677,644 of record CBDHHG010000051.1, on the reverse strand, counting down.
ATCATGATGGGAGAACCTGATCTGCTAGACACCGTCTTACTAACGGTGGATTGGCCCATTTCCATCCTGTTGATTTCAGGTCTGAATTACTACTACTTCATTCAGTTTGAACAGGCCAGAAGAACAGCCTACGAGCCGCGTAAGTCTAAAGCAGGGGTACAGGGATCTACTACTTTACTACTGAAGGTACCGGGGGGGTATCAGCGAACGGAGCAAGCTGATATCAGACTAATCTATCTGGAAAATGATTTCAGCTGCCTTCTCGACCAGCAGGGGAGAAAAAGTTGGTCAGATTTGTCCCTGTCTGCTTTGGAAAGAAAACTGCAACTAGATGCCTCACAGTATTTTCGTGTGAATAGGAGACTACTTATTCATCGAGCAGCTATCAAGGGCTATCGCAGGACAAAGGGACATCGTTTACAACTGGAATTGTATTTTAACAGTATCGTAGAACCGATCGTGAGCAAGAACAAAGCAGCCAGCTTTAAGACTTGGTGGCATGATTCAGCGACTTTATTGTAAGTCTTCGGCTTTAGCCCTCCAAACTTTCGCCCTCATCAATTTGACGCCTTATATTATAGGTGTTCTGCCTAGACTAGGTCATTTTGTGGACTATTACTAATCACAGAAACTAGTCTTTGTTATGTCTACAATGGATCGTTCTTTGCAGGTCATGCTGCTGATCATTCTACTATCATCCATCCGGCTTTTAGGCCAATCGAACGAATTGTTAAACCGCATTGCTGTCCGATATCAGTCCGCCTACAAGATACCTGGTCTAGCTATTGCAGTAATCCGACCTGATACCTTTTACATCGGGGTAAGCGGTAGCAAACAGATTGGCAAAAACATGCCCATACAGCAACATGATCTTTTCCATCTCGGATCGAATACGAAGGCTTTTACTGCCTTTTTAGCTGCGTACTTAGTAGAACAGGACCGTATCAGCTGGTCAGACAGACTGCTAGAGCTAGTCCCTGAACTAGATCAACCTACGTTTAAGTCATACCGCAGGGTGACTTTGGAAGAGCTACTATCCCATCGGGCGGGTATTGCCCCATTTGAGTCAGCTGCCAGTAAAGAGTTTAGGGCTATACCCAAGGATATCCAGAAGCGTGAGGACCCTCGCTTGGTCTTTGCGCAGATTGCACTTTCCTTCCCACCGATTCCTACTAAGCCTGCAAAGAATCAACACTTGTATTCCAATGGAGGCTACATTCTAGCTGCTTTAATGCTAGAAAGAGCTACCGATTCGACCTATGAAAGCTTGCTTCAAGAAATGACAAAGCAGCTCAAATTGAATATTCATTTTGGTTTTCCAAATCAAATGTCCAGTTCCAATGTGTTAGGGCATAGAAGGCGTTTCCTAGGAGGTATTGTTGGAGAAGCTTACAGGTCTCTTGCCCCCCAAAATAGTTTTGCGATGAAAGCCTTCTTTGCTCCGGCAGGAGATGTATCAGCTAGCATTTTTGATTTAGCCAAATGGACACAATACCATTTACGTGGACTTTTAGGAGAAGCTATCTTGCTGCAACCGGAGACCTACCAAAAACTTCACTATGGCCTAACAAATTACAGTCTTGGCTGGTACAATGGCACCGTTGGGGAGGGGCCGGATCGATTCAGCTATCATGGTGGAAGTTTGGGAACATTCTCCTCCGCTATTATGTTGAGTACAGAGAGAAATACGGGTATAGTTATTCTAGTAAATGCCGAAGGCAAACAAATAAGCAGGTTAAAGGAAGCACTTAGAATTGAACTATGGAATCGCTTTGGGAAACCTTCGCAACGATGAATTCGTAACACAGGAGTACTATCCCAACAAGACACTCACAAGTCCTTATAAAATAGATCTAAATTATACATTTATTATATGTTAATGTTAGGTAAAACACTTATTTAGAATTTATATAAAATAGTAGTTTTTAGATTTTTAAAAATTTGATAATGAGTGACTTATTGCTTAGTTTATAATTAGTTAACATGCTTTACTTTCTCTTAAGCTTGAATTAAGGTTGGCATAATGGTAGGTAGGTAATTTCATAACGTTATTCAACTTATTCCTAACATTCCTAATCTACTCATTCAAGACGTTATGAAAAGATTTCTGTCTACTCTTTTTGTTCTAACCCTCGTTGTGGTTGCGGCAAAAGCCCAAACCATCTTCTCTGAGGAGATTGAACTACCTGATGATTATACCCCAACTCAGGTGATCATGCCTCCTTCCCCTCTAACACTACAGGTTTTGTTTGTTGGTGGCCACGACATTGTAGAAACTACAAAAACCTATGGCAACCCTGCAGGACGTAACATCGCCAAAGAATGGCATGACTTTATCGGATTCACTCCTGACCGCACCGGTGCATCTTTGGGGTGGGTATCTGTAAACCACGAAATGATTTACCGTGACGACAAGATCGGTGACGGTGGTGGAATGACTGCTTTCCGTGTGGAAAGAGACCCAATTACAGGACTATTGCACGTGATGGATCAGCGATTGGAAGATGGCCGTCAAGGTCAGTTTTTCAATGTTGATTTCGTAAACACTGTTGGTGAGACCGGTATGAACTGCGGTGGAATTAGCTCCACTTTTGACGGTCGTATCTGGACTGCTGAAGAATGGTTCCGTACTAGCAACAGTTCCATTTATAATGGTTCTGTGCGAGGAAACCCAGGAGGATCCGCTCCGATCATGGCAACAAATGACAGCGGAAACTCTGGTGTACGTGACACTTCTGAGTTTGTGGTAGATTCTGACATTCAAGGTTGGGATGGTCAGACATTAGCCAAGTACCAGAACTTCAACTACATGGTTGAAATCGATCCTAAGCAAGCTAAGGCAATCCGTAAGCAGTACAACTGGGGCCGTATGGGCTGGGAAGGTGGTGTTGTTACTAACGACAACCGTACCGTATTCCTTGGACCTGATGCTACTCCTGGTTTCTGGATGAGATTCGTAGCCGATCAACCTGGTGACTTCACTGAAGGAACTATGTATGTGTACAAGCACGATTCTGATGACAAGTGGGTTGAAATTGCTCACTCTGTTGACAACATGTTGAACTTACAAGACAGAGCTATCGCTGCTGGTGGTACTATGTACAACCGTCCAGAATGGGTAGCTCATGATCCATCTACTAACCTTGTATATTGGACTGAAACAGGTCGTGACTTCCCAGGAGGTCGTTGGTCTGACGAAGCAACTGAAGGTGCTGTGTACGATCCTTACCACGTAGCAAGAGCTGCTGGTCAAGGTCTTTCTTCTCCTGGTGATGATGGATACCGTGACACTTACGGACGTATTTGGGTCTTTGATCCAAATCTTAACACCAACTATGTATTGTTGGAAGGTGGTCCAGACTGGGACAATGCTGATTCTCCTCCAACCAATGCATACTTCGGTAAGCATTTGTCTAATCCTGACGGCTTGAACGTAATGAAGATTGACGGCCAAAGCTTCTTGGTGATCCAGGAGGACTTGAACGGAACTTCTTATGGTCGTATGCCAGCTGGTGTAAGCAACCGTACTTGCGAAGTTTACTTGTTGAACCTAGCTATCGAAAATCCAACTATCGAGGACCTAATCCGCTTGACTGCGGTACCAAGAGGGGCTGAGGTGACTGGTGCGATTCCTACTCCTGACGGTAAGTCATTGTTGATCAACTCTCAGCACCCATCTTCTGACAATGATTTCCCTTGGAATCACTCCTTGACCTTCGCTATCCACGGCTTTGACCGCGTAAGTGTTGAAGACTTGGTTGACAACAACCCTTTCAACGCTAATCCTGATGAATTGAAGGCGGGTAATGGTGCTGCTACTGCTGACGCAGCTTTTACTGCTTTCCCTAACCCAACTACACGTACTTTGTTCTTCAACAAAACTACAGATGTAGCGGTGTATGACATCAGAGGACAGCGTGTTCAGGTAGCACAGAACGTTAGCCAGTTGGACGTTTCTACACTTGCTAAAGGTATGTACTTTGTACAGAATGCTAAAGGCGAGTTGATCCAAATCGCTATCCAGTAAGTCTAGCCTAAGATGACTTAAACTCGATAATACAATCTTGTGGAGTAGCATCCCTTACGAGGAATGCTACTCCCATATCATGGGACACACCTTTTAGATGGCTACAACATGAACAAAAAAACACTACTAATATCAACCTTCCTTATTCTTTTCTTTGCTCTGAGTTTCCTGAATTTCTCTACCCTAAAGCATACGCAAAGCTTAGAAATGGTGGAGCAGCAATTCCGCTCGGGTTTAACAGAACTCAAAGCCAAAATTTCAGAATACCAAACAATAGCTAATCAACCCGCTAGCTCACCAACCTATCTAGCCCAACTACAAGAAGCTCATCTAGCGACCCGACTCTCTTTTAAAAAAATTGAGTTTCTGTTAGAATATTTGGATCACCCCAGTATAAAAAAGGAATTGAATGGTGCTCCCTTGCCCAGTGTGGAGAAAAAAGTACCTGAGGTGCGAATAATAGAACCAATCGGCCTGCAAGTCTTGGATGAATTAGTCTTTGGAGAAGATCCTTTAGCGGAGAAAGAGGAGATAGAACGGCTGACAGAATTGCTAGTCAAAGGTTTTACTAGCATATACAATTATCAATATAATATCCCCATCAACCATCGACATATTTTTGAGAGTATTAGATTTGAACTGGTTCGGATTTTGAGTTTGGGCGTCACCGGTTTTGATACACCTGGCTCCGCGAATGCTATTCCTGAAGCGACCGTGGCTATGCAAAGTATTGCCGTTGCCTTCCAAGCCTATTATCCGATCGTAGAAAAGAAAGATGCAGTCCTTGCGGAAAGAATTGTATCCAACTTTGTTTTAGCGGTTGAGTATTTGAAGAAGCACGTTGATTTTGATTCTTTTGATCGTATGCATTTTCTGATAACATATGTCAATCCACTATTTAAGGATGTTTTGGCTGCGCATCGGAAAACGGGAATCGAAATGATTCATGAGGTAAACAATATGCCGCAGCCAATTAACTACAAAGCCGAGAGTATCTTTGATGAAGAGCTACTGAATCCCAGTTTTTATGCAGGCTTTAATGTTGAGGAAGCAGCAGAAATGAAGCGTATTGCGCTTGGCAAGTTATTGTTCTTTGACCCGGTCTTATCCGGTAATAATGAACGTGCTTGTGCTTCTTGTCACAAGCCAGAATTAGGCTTTACGGATGGTGAGAAGACGAGCCTGGCAGCCAATGGGGAAGGTCATATTCTGAGGAATTCGCCGACAATTATCAACTCGGTCTTCGCGGAAAAATACTTCTATGATTTGCGGGAAGAGTTCTTGGAGCGGCAAATGAAACATGTGGTACTGGATGCCCTAGAATTTGACACAGACTTTTTTGAGATCGTTGAAAAGCTGGAAAAAAGTCAAGAATATCGGCAGTTGTTCCAAGAGGCTTACCCTAAATATGCTATCTCAAAGTGGTCTATCTCTAATGCATTGTCAGCCTACGTTGCTAGTTTGACGGCCTTCAATAGTCCATTTGACCAGTATGTAAAAGGTGATAAAACGGCGATCAGTCCAGCGGCCATTCGCGGCTTCAATTTGTTCATGGGTAAAGGGGCTTGCGCCACTTGTCACTTTACGCCGACCTTCAGTGGTCTTGTTCCTCCTCGATTTCGTGAATCGGAATCTGAGGTTCTAGGTGTGCCTGCGACTGCTGATACTTTACAACCCGTTTTAGATGAAGATATGGGACGAGCTGCCAATGCAGTGCCTCTAGATGAGACTCAATTTTACATCCATTCTTTCAAGACACCTACCATCAGAAATATTGCACTAACCGCTCCATATATGCACAATGGTGTATACCAGACCCTGGAGGAAGTAATGGACTTCTATAATAAAGGTGGAGGAGCAGGAATGGGCATGGAGGTTCCTTACCAGACACTACCCGACGCACCTCTTAATTTGACCAAGTCGGAAATTGCCGATATGATCACCTTCATGGAAACGCTAACTGACACCACGGGGCTGACCGTTCGGCCTAGTGTGCTTCCAAAATTCGAGCAGAAGCCGGACTGGAATAAGCGAACCATTGGGGGTATATATTAAGGTCGTATGTTAAGAATAGCAAATAGAGAGTACCCATTTTTATCTCACATAACTACCCCCACTAACATCTGATTCATGTTCAAGAAATACTTTTCCACCACTATCTTTCTGATACTGCTCAGCTTGGGAGCGGTAAAGGCCCAAGGGAAGTTTTGCTTTGAAGGAGCAACGGTCAAAGCAACAAGCGGAATGCCAGGACTGGTCTATCAGGACACGGCACTCAACACACCCGAGATTATCCGATTCAGTACGAGGCCACAAGTTAGCCCTTATCAATATCTGGTAACCGATACCAATAACATTATTGTGTACGTGAGCGCATCGAACTCCATTGATATCTCCAGCTTAGCCGCCGGAAGCTATCGAGTTTGGTCCTTTTCCTACATTGGTACGATTACAGCTGAAGCTGGACAAGATGCGGCGGCTGTACAATTAGCAGCATTCTGTAGTGGCCTTTCTCGAAATTTTGTCCCTTTCGTGATTAACAGTAGCGAACCAGATAATGGAGATGGCGGGGACAATGGAGGTGGAGATAATGAACCTGGAAATGGCGCTGGACCAGATCCTGATGTAATGATCAGCTATGGAACCGTCTTAGAGGCCATTGAACGCAACAGTTTACTTCAGATCTTGGAACGAGGAGTTGAAAATGCTGAATTAGAAGGTGCCTTGGCAGGTGAAGGGCCATTGACTGTTTTTGCACCAGTCAATAATGCTTTTGCAGCCTTGGATGCTGCTGACTTGGTTGCTTTATTCGACCTGCCTACCACGGCGCTGAGAACTACAATTCTGAACCATGCGGTAGCTGGGTCATATGCTGCCGCAGATTTATTCAACGGACAAGTATTGACGACTTTAACTGGCAATACGTTGACCATTATAGTAAACGATGAAGGTGTGTTTGTGGGAGGAGCGAAGGTGATACAAACTGATATTGGAGCCACAAATGGTATTGTCCACTTAGTACAGAATATTGTGGAATCTATTGCACCATAGGCTCCGGAATTAACGAGCCAACCTCTTTTACATTTGTTTCAACAATTAAAGGGTGCCCAGTGGCTTGACCGCTTGATGGCATCCTTTTTCTTTTGCTGGATTTGTACCCTACAACTGAAGGTTTTATGCTGTGATAAAGGTAGACTTTGGGTGATATTGGCAAGAAATTCAACTTGATGAAACAAATTTTAATAATCTTACTATGCGCGATTTTGTGGCCTCATGGCCTAGCGTCCAAAACTTATTTTGTGCACTCCACTTTCGGGAATGATACAAACCCTGGAACTTCCCTTCTCCTGCCACTCAAAAGCCTGCAACAAGCCTCTAAGCTGCCACTTCAGGCCGGAGATTCCCTGTTGTTAGCCGCCAATCAAGTGTTCCAAGGCAGCTTGCGACTGCTAGGGCTGCGAGGCAAAAGTGAGGCTCCCATCGTGGTAAGTACCTATCGTATTGGACCTCCAACTGGTTTAGGACCTGCAAAGATAGATGCCGCTGGCCACGCCAATGGAGTATTAGTCCTGAATTGTTCCCATGTGATCATCGAAGACTTGGATGTACAGGCGGAAGGAGGAATAGCTAAGACAAAGGAAGGAGAAATAGCCGATATGCGATGTGGGGTGCTAGTCAAAGCGGATAAAGAAGGCACCTACGAAGGTATCCAGTTAAAGCGAATCTGTATTTCCGATGTCTTCTACGAGGACAAGGGGTTTCGGAGAGGAGAGGAGGAGGTGCGCACTGCCAACGGAACCCAGCGCTATGGCTGGGGAATTCGGGTGATCAATCGGACCATAGGGGCCGTTGTCAGAGATGTTTGGATTCAAGATTGTCAGGTGGAAAATGTAGCACATACGGGTATCAAGCTTACGGGAAGAAATAGAAACATCCAGTCCTTCTGGGTTGTAAATTGCGAAGTAAGATATACGGGAGGTCCCGGAATTCAAATGTCTGGTGTGAAAGATGGTCGAATTAGCCAAAACCTCGTCAGTCACAGTGGGAGCAAGGATGACTCCAGAAAGTGGGGAAGAGGAAGTGGACTGTGGACCTGGGGATCTTCAGACGTCATCATTGAGCATAACCGTTTTGAATGGGCTAACGGACCTGGAGACTCAGCTGGCTGCCATATCGATTTTAACTGTGAAAATGTAATTGTTCAATATAACATCAGCCAGCATAATGCCGGAGGGTTTTGTGAGATTTTAGGGAATAACCACAATTGCGCTTACCGATACAACCTCAGTTATAATGATGGTTATAGAGTGAAAGGAAAAGAGGGTGCCTTTCAGGAAGGAAAGATTTTTTGGCTCAGTGGTTATGTTGGGCGAAAAAAGAAAAGAACGGGGCCTTTCAATAGCTACTTTTACAACAATACGATCATTGTTGACTCTACAATAGTGGCTAAATTCGCCATTGACCGTGCTGCGGATGGTTTACTGATCATGAACAATATCTTTTATATCCAGGGTAAAGCAAAGTGGGTACTAGGAGATCAATATCGGCCTGATCAAAACGGAATCAACAAAATTCGAAGAGTTGTTTTTACCAATAATCTCTTTTTACATGCAGAAGCCTGGCCACAAGAAGCTTCGATTCAGCCCGAGGACAAAATAATTACTGAATCAGCTTGGGCCGAGGCTAGTTTCGACGACCTGTATCGATGGGTACCCCAAAATAGTGATGTGATCAAGGCCCAAGGCTTACCAATTCCAAAAATTCCAGGTGATTCTATCGGTTTAAAGCTGGGACTTGAGGTACGACATGATATCCTCGGACAGCCTATCGGGAAACGTCTTGGAATCGGGGCTATTCAATTTCCATGACCAATCCACAGCTGAACCGATCAAATATATGAGCTACCTTTGACTAGGAAAAGCTTGTATTGACTCATGACTAATCCAAGAGGAGCAGACTCAGTTGAATACAAAGATATTAGGTTATTCCTGATATTGATCCCACTGATCAATGCCCTAAACTATTACTTGACCTATAGTAATATCCAATTCAATCAATTCACCTTAATTACCTATTTGGTTGATACCATCCAGGGGTATCTAAGCTGGTGGTTGATTAGAATGCTAATTATTAGACTCGATCGATCTTTTGCTTATGAAGAAGGCCTAGTAAGAAGACTTGTCTGGCAAATTCTTCTGTCGATCCTTTTAGGTTTAGGCTTCATCATTGCTAGCACCGAAGTATTGAATTGGGGATTTAGAGATACGCCAGTACCTGACCACTTCTATACTTTCGATTTGTTCATTTTCCTAATATGGATACTAGCGCTGAACACTTTCTATGTAGGACGATTCTATTACTTAAAATTTCTAGAAATTAGTAGAAGTGATGAAGTGAGGCTGCAGGATGATCAGCAGGAGTTTATCATTAAACAAAATAAAGGCTCCATAAGAATTCCTTTTGCAGAGGTAATTGCTGTGGTCAAAGTTGGGGAATATAGTCAGTTGCTCACTGCAACTGGCGGGAAGCATTACTTAGATGATTCTTTGACGCAGATAGAACTCCTACTCCCCGGTGAACATTTCTTTAGACTCAACCGACAACATCTTGTACATCGATCTATAATCCGCAGTTTCAGCAAGGAGTTGAATGGAAAACTCTCTGTTGATCTATCTGAAACTGATGGCCTACTGACCAGTGTTACTGTCAGTCGGACCAAGGCGCCTGCCTTTAAGAAATGGTTCTCCGCTAATCTGAAATGATCCCCCTACACCTTACGGTCGAATTTGGTACAGTTCACGGGAGCTAACTCCTATAGAGCTTGCATCTAGTGGATGTTCAGGCTTGCTTTGTGCCATAAAACCAAATCAGATTAGAATGAAACAATCTAATTATTTTCTTACCGCCCTGCTTTCTCTAATACTCTATCTGCCCGAAGGCCATTGCCAGTCCTCGAGTACGATACGGCCTATGATGGAATCCTATTTGCGTGAGGCAGGTAAGCGGCCCGTGCATAGCTTTTTGCTGTTTGCCGAGAATGGAGCCACAGGAAAATCTATTCATGAAGGAGTTGGTACGATTGGCAGTGCTAACACGCTGGTCAACGAACATTTTCAGTTCAACGTAGCCAGCATCACCAAAACGGTAGTAGCTACCTTGATTATGCAATTGATAGAAGATGGGCATCTGGAACTTGATGACAAGGTATCCAATTATCTATCCAATATCGATTCCATTCGCTTCGAGGAAATACACCAGATTAAACGAAACAGCTACAGCAGTGAGATCAGCATTAGGATGCTATTGCAACACACTTCGGGTATTGCCGATCTCTTTACTGATGCATCACTTCGGTTCAACCTGAGTGTTTACTTCCACAAAAAAAGACACTATAGTCCTGCCAAGATCATCCAGAGGTTTTTTCGATTGGGGCTACACAAAAAGGCGAAGAACCGCCCTGGAAAGGGGTATCATTACTCCGATATGAACTATATGCTGCTCGGTTTTATCCTCGAAACGCACTATCGGAAAACTTTGACAGAGATCATTCGGGAGAGAATCCTAATCCCAATGGAGATGACCCGAACGTATTTTGAGTATTATGAACCTGCTGTGATTCAGGAAGGAAGGATCGATGCCTATTTAAATCGCATTAATATGACCCAAAAAGTCAATACTTCCTATGAATGGGCTGGAGGTGGTTTGGTGTCTACAACTGAGGATTTGGCTAAGTTTGCTAAAGGCTTGTTTTCTCTGCGGCTGCTCAGGCACAAATCAAGCTTGGAGCAAATGCTGGATGTTAGTGCTACCCAAGCCTTAGGTGGAAACTCTGGCTTAGGTATATACGAATATCATTTTGGGAAGCAGATCTTTTATGGCCATGGTGGCTTTTATGGTTCGTTGCTTGTTTTTGAACCAAATAAAGGGATATTGATCGCTGCCAACATTGGACAAGCCAATTTACCCTACTCCGCTGAAGAAGTTCTTGAAAAAGTACTACTGTACCTTGACGATCAATAGTTGAGTGATTCCCACTTACTCAAGATGCTGACATTTGGTCAGAAAAGGTGTGTCAAGTACTCATCTAAGCTTTGATCTACCCCAAAAGGGTACTTAATTGCGCCCATAATCAGCAATAACCAAATGAAAACTTTTGATCTTTTACATGACCCCTGGCCATGGTATATTGTCGGGCCATTGATGGGCGCAACGATCCCACTACTGCTCTTTTGGGGAAATAGAATGTTAGGAGCTTCCTCAAGCCTCAAGCATCTCTGTGCCCTACTACCCTCCAAGGCTGCCTACTTTCAATATGATATTCGAACGGGGTATTGGAATATTGCTTTTGCCGCAGGTGTATGCCTGGGGGCAGCTATTTGTTTTCGCTATTTTTATAATCCAGAGCAAATCACCATTGCCTTGGCTACGGTGGAGGACCTAGAGCTACTGGGGCTTTCTGATTTTCAGGGGATGATGCCCCGTGAAATCTTTGGAGCATCCAATTGGACAGGAGCTAGGTATTGGGTATTCACTTTAGTAGGAGGTTTCCTGGTTGGCTTCGGAGTTCGATATGCAGGTGGCTGCACCTCGGGTCATGGCTTTATGGGTTTGTCGATGATGAGTAAATCTTCCTTCCTGGCAGTTTTAGCCTTCTTTGGAGGTGGGATGTTCTTCACCTTTTTCCTTTTACCCCATTTTCTAACTTGATATTTGCGCTATGAAAAACCTTAAGTTCTTGCTTGCTGGTATGTACTTCGGGGCATTAATCGTTAAATCCGAAGCTCTAAGTTGGTTTCGGATTCAAGAAATGTTTCGACTGCAGTCTTTCCATATGTTTGGGATATTTGGATCGGCCGTTTTGGTGGGAAGCCTCACGGTCTTACTCGTTAAGAGGTTTCAACTTCAGACCTTCTCAGGACAGAATATTATCATCCAAAAAAAGCCCTTGCAGCCCACAGCTCATGTAATCGGAGGGGTACTGTTTGGGTTTGGCTGGGTCTTAACAGGGCTCTGTGTAGCGCCCATTTTTGCACTTATGGGTACCGGCTATATGGCAGCTCTTCCGATCTTAGTGGGGGCTTTATTCGGAGTGTATGTTTACGGTCGATTTCGAGAGCATCTACCACACTAAAACAATTATCAAATCGACCTAAGGACAATTCTTGAATTCAATTGACTAAAAGTAAGAATACGCCCCTGAACCCATAAAAACCAAAAATCATGACGAATGAAAACCTGAAGCCATTTTCCTACGTAGAACAAAGGAAAAAGGAAGAGACAATGCTTGATAAAGAAAGACTCTACTCTGCTCTCATCGCGATTGCCTGTTTAACCTTTTTCCCTGTGATATATATTATCGGAAGAACTATTTTGAATTGGTTGGGGTAGAGGGAGGAATGCCAATAGTTGGAGATCATTTATTTGAAGTTGCCCGCTTCAGGAAGTACTCATCTTTCCTAGCTTTGCCCTTGGATTTTCCATCGGTCCAGGCTTGTAGTTCATGTTTGCTTTTGAGTTCATATCCAACTTCCTGAGGATAGTCATGTTCCGGGTTTTTAAAGACCCACTTGTCGTCCTCAAGTGCTGTAGCCGTAAATAGAGTTGGTGCAGAATTGTTGATAATAGCAATATAAGCCCAATGGATACCAAGCTTTCTTATGCTGATGTCTTCGGTCAAAATGGTATCACCACCTCGAATCCAAAATGCTTCTCCTTGAAGGTAGTCTCCAGACCTTTTTTCCCATTTCTCGATGAAAGTTCCACCTCCCAAGGGGCCTTCCCATTGTCCTATTAGGTTATCGAAGGGAGTGGCAGCAGTGGATGCAATATCCTTTTGGGTAACACAAGCGCTTAATAGCCCCATGGCGATCAGTAGGATTGCAGTTTGTCTTTTGTTTTTATTTTTCATAGAACAAAACTAATGTCCCCGCCAAGAGAAAAATTGTACAAAAGCGACATATCTTAAGTACCCATAAACTGCTCGTTTAATTCGTTTTGTTGTTGGAAGAATTGGCGAGGGGGCTGGCCAGCAAAACGCTTAAAATCTCGAATAAAATGGGCTTGATCAAAATAGCCAGCTTCCAGACTAATTTCTGTTAGAGAGGAGCATGACTGATGCTGCACCAAACGAATTACCTTTTGCAACCTCGTGATTCGAGCCAGCGTTTTAGGCTTTGTGCCAGTCACTTCCAAGAACTTCCTTTGAAGGTGTCGCGGACTGATTTTAAGGGAGCGGAGAATGTCTTTAATGTCACCAATCCCACCATTACGGGCAATTAGCTCGCTTACATGTACGACTAACGGATCTGGTTTTGTAAAGTGAACTAGCTGATTCAAAAGAAAGACTTCTATGGTGCGGATAGCGGCAGAGGTATCTGGTGCATCATTGACTTGTTCTTCCAATGCTCTACCGCTGCTACCAAATAAATCCGGCAAACTGATTTGCTGTGACTGAAATTCTTTTGGCGATAATGGAACAAATGGAAAAAGGCCATAGGGACGGAATCGAATGGCAATAATCTTAGCATCGGTAGATGGGATCAAGTCCAGGTAGTGGTGGAGCTGGCCGTACAGAAAGCTTCTAGCTTGAAGTCTTTCCTTTCCTCCTTCGAGCTGCAAGAATCGGCCACCTAAGTGAAATATCATTTCCATTTGGCCATCAGGCAATATTCTTTCCACTGCCTTATTAGCTGAGGTGCGTATTGGCTGATGTTCTAGGGTCCAAATGCAATGAATATAGGGCCGAAGTGGCGGACTAGCTTGATATTCCTGATAAAGCATGGCAGCAGGAAGTTAAGCTAAATAACGCAAGCTTTCCACTACAAATTTGTCCGAAATTCTGTCTTGAACCATGACCTAAAGTCTTAGGCTATAGTTCCTAACTTAAGATATCATGAACCACATGTCCATGCACGTCCGTCAACCGAAATCGTCGACCTTGGTATTTGAAAGTCAGTTGCTCATGATTGATGCCCATTAAGTGCATTAAGGTAGCCTGGAAATCGTGTACATGTACTGGGTTTTCCAGGATGTTGTAACCAAAGTCATCTGTTCGACCATAGGTCAAGCCAGCTTTTACGCCTGCCCCTGCCATCCACATAGTGAAGCATCGTGGGTGGTGATCCCTTCCATAACTCTCACCGGTCAACTTACCCTGCGAATACACGGTCCTACCGAATTCTCCTCCCCAAATAACTAGTGTATCTTCAAGCAGTCCTCTCTCTTTTAGATCAGTGATCAGGGCAGCGGTTGCTTGATCCGTGTTTTTAGCTTGATGCCTTAGTCCCCCATTCAAATAAGTGTGTTGATCCCAGCCTTGATGATACAATTGGACGAATCGCACATTTTTCTCTAACAGCTTTCTGGCCAGTAAGCAGTTTGCAGCGAAAGTACCAGGATCACGACTGTCCGGGCCGTAGCGTTCGAAGATGTAATCCGGTTCGTTAGAGAGATCTGTAACCTCTGGAACGGCGGTCTGCATTCTATAAGCCATTTCATATTGCGCAATTCGATTATCTACCTCGGGATCATTGTAGGCGTCCCGTTGGAATTGATTGAGCTTCTTCAGGTAATTGAGCATGGCTCGCCTGTCCATCCCGTCATAACCTTCGGGGTTGTTGAGGTATAATACGGGATCCTTTCCAGACCTAAATTGTACACCTTGGTGTCGGGTAGGCAGGAACCCATTGCCCCATAGTCTGGCGTATAGGGGTTGTCCACCAGCATTTTTCGAAACTAGTACAATGAAGGTTGGTAGATTTTCATTTAGAGAGCCCAAGCCATAGCTTACCCAGGCTCCAATCGATGGCCGTCCTGCGATTTGGTTACCGGATTGGAAGAAGGTGATGGCGGGATCGTGATTGATCGCTTCCGTATACATGGTCTTGATGAAGCAGAGGTCATCCACGACCTGGGCTGTGTAGGGGAGCAGTTCACTTACCCAAGCCCCAGATTTACCATATTGCTGGAATTCGAAGGCAGAGGCAGCCATGGGTAATGCCGTCTGCCCTGCACTCATTCCTGTTAGCCGTTGCCCTTTCCGGACGGAGTCAGGAAGATTTTGCCCATGTACGCCTCTTAGCTCTGGTTTGTAATCGAAGAGATCCATTTGAGAGGGACCTCCACTCATAAAGAGGTAAACGATCCGCTTGGCTTTTGGGAGAAAATTTGGAAAACTCGGCACGATCGGCGGAGCCTCTGTTGGGGTAGGTGCCCTCAACTGTTGAGCTAACAATTGGCCTCCTCCGGCAATAGCTCCAAGGGCCATAGCTCCCAAGCCAAGGGAACTCTTTGTCAAGAAGTTTCTCCGGGATTGTTTTTCTGCTATCTTAAAAAGATCTCTATTCATGGTGCTATCTTTTTATTACGCTTGCATCTGCATTAATCAGTGTACTCGCTACGACTGCATTAGCCGCTAACAAGGCGGGATCAATTGCAGGGTCTAAAGTAAAGTCTCCAGCAGCTAACCATCCATTGGCTTTACCTGGATCTGATCTGAACTTTTCAATTTGTTGTTGCTGTAATTCTAGGAGTACTTGTAATTCGTCCATTGTAGGCGTTCTACCCGATAAACTTTTGAAAGCTATTGATATGGCCAGGCTATTATCAGATTCTTTACTCATCTTTTGCCCCAATACTTTCGCAGCTTCCAGAAAAATCGGATCATTGAGTAGCACTAATGCTTGCAATGGAGTGCTGGTTTTTTGTCGTCGGACAGTGCAGTTGGCTCGACTAGGTGCATCGAAGGTGGCCTGTGTGGGATGTGGAATAGTTCGCTTCCAGAAGGTATATAAACTTCGGCGATACAGTCTCTCCCCCTTATCAGCTTGATATCTGGTGCCATTGATCCGCCACAGACCATCAGGCTGGTAGGGTTTTACACTAGGCCCACCGATACGGTCGGAGAGCAGGCCACTAGCCGCTAAGGCATTGTCCCGTAGCATTTCCGCCGTTAAACGCATACTGGGCCCGCTGGAGAGAAAAGTATTTTCGGGATCCTTTTCTCTTTGTATCGCACTTGCTTTGGAACTTTGTCTATAGGTGGAAGACATCACAATCAACTTTATCAGGGCTTTCATGTCCCATCCTGAATCCCTGAATTGGATGGCTAGCCAATCCAAGAGTGCTGGGTGAGAAGGGAGTTGGCCTTGGTTGCCAAAATCCTCTGCGGTAGCGACTAAGCCCTTTCCGAAGAACTGCTGCCATATTCTATTGACCAGTACCCTTGCGGTGGTCGGGTGGGCCGGATCTAGGAGCCATTTTGCCAGACCTAATCGGTTTTTCGGCAGTTCCGCTGCAAAGGGCAAAAGTTGCTCTGGCGTATTCGGGAATACTTGGTCTGCCGGGCTATCATAAAGACCTCGATCTAGGATGAAAGTGGCCCGGGGCTTATCCATCTCTCGGATGACCATAATCTCCTTGATGGTATCCATGATATGGTTGTACAGCCTACGTTCTGATTCTAGGCCCTTGAGCAAAACCTGTCGCTTTGGACTATGATTGAATTGATAGAATTCTTGGTAAAGGTTCGTCTCCTTTGAAGTGGGGTTTGGAAGGGTATCCAGGGCCAGCTTTTTCACTTCTAGTTGACTCAGTTGTCCCTCAAAGACTTTTATATCATCTATGATAGTTCCTGCGGCACCAATACCTCGCCATCTGGCGCCAATCTGTAAACCAGGTTCCTGAGGCTTAGGCAGGTCAAATAGAATGCTTTTGTACAGATGGTCGCTGGTCACTTCCGTAGACTGTTCTTCCCCATTGAGAAAAAATCGCAGGCCTTGCGCAGTAGAAGAGCCATCATAGGTTAGGGTAAGGTGGATCCACTGATCTCTCGGGACTTTAGCGCTATATTCGATAATCGCGTTATAGGGTTCAGTCCTGGCCATAAGAATTTCAAAACGATTGTCTTTTAGTGCTAAATGGTACCCCCGAAAGTTATACAGTGCAGCTCCGATACCCTTGTGGAATACAACGCCATTCTCCAAACCTTCGGGGATATTTACCCATAAGCTAATGCTAAAAGGAGTGGCTCGATCAAAAATCCCTGTAGGCCCCATATCCAGCCATGCATCGCCATCCAATCGCAATCCTTTCCCCCATTTTCCTTCTACTAGATTGGCTTTTATTTCACCTTTTACGTGCTGTTGTTTCATCACACCTACTTGATACGGTGGGCGCTTGTTTTGAATCTGATTTCCGTCAAAATCAAAATGGGCTTGCAATGGGATTTCTATTTCTATTTCCTCCTGACTTTTTGCCTGGAACCAGGCTGCAAACTCCTCTAGACTACTTTGATCATAAGCAGCTAATTCTGCTTGTCGTTTTTCGACCGCTTTAGTCTGTAGTGCCAGGAGACTATCAGTCCTTTCTGATTTGAGCAAGAGGGTGGGAACTGGCATTGCATTATCCCAACTAATTTGTCCCGCTTCTTGTACGTTGTTAAAAAAGCTAAATAGTTGATAATAATTTTTTTGTGAGATTGGGTCGTATTTGTGGTCATGACAGCGGGCACATTCCAGTGTCATCCCCATGAAGGCAGTGCCCAGGGTATTGGTACGATCTGCTACGTATTCAACTCTGAATTCCTCTGGTACAATTCCTCCCTCCATGTTTTGTTGGTGATTGCGATTGAAACCGGTAGCCAGGATACTTTCATCGGTCGCATTGGGTAGCAAATCTCCCGCAAGTTGCCAGGTAATGAACTGATCAAAGGGCATGTTTTCATTGAAAGCCTTTATCACCCAATCTCGCCAGGGAGACATATCTCGATAGCGGTCGACTGTATATCCATGAGTGTCTGCAAATCTGGATACGTCCATCCAATCTGTGGCCATGCGCTCACCGAAATGGGGAGAGGACAGCAACTGGTCTACCCAAGCTTCATATTGCTCATCAGTAACTTTGGTATCGGAAGTCCAGGGCGATAGGATTTCATCTGGAGGTAAGCCCGTAAGGTCAAGACTAAGTCTGCGCCTTAAAATTTCTGGATCAGCCTGATCGGATACAGTTAAAGCTTGTTCTTCTATTTTTTTGAGGATAAATTGGTCGATCTCATTACGAGGCCATTCATGGTCCTGAACGGAAGGTATTTGGGGAAGCCTAGGAGGAGTAAAGGCCCAGTGCGGTTGATAGACGGCTCCCTCCTGCATCCACCTAATGAGGATAGCCTTATCCCTGGCATTTAAGTGCAACTCTGATGTTGGAGGTGGCATCATTCGCTCAGGGTCTGAGGAGACTATGCGGTGAAAGGCTTCACTTTTTCGGAGGTTCTTTGGCGTAATTGCTACCTTGTCAGGATGGTCAGGGAGACTAGCATAGGCTGCCTGTGCTTCATCCAATCGGAGTCCCGCTTCTCTTTTTGCTTGATCTGGCCCGTGGCAGGCATAGCATCGATCACTGAGGATGGGTTTTACATGAATATTGAAATCCAGTTTCTCAGGCAGGTTCGTGAGTTCGGCTTGAATTTCACTTGGAATATTAGGCTGACAAGAACTAGTAATTAGTGAAAGGACAATTAGCCAGAGCAGGCCAAGAATCGGTTGGAGGTAGTATCCTCTATTTTTGTAGGCGAGCGACATAGCTGCGACTTTAGATTTGAAACCCTTCCAAGAAGGGATTTCATTGACTTGTTTCCTTATCCGATAACTTTTAGGTCAACTTGATATTAAGATCTGTAGCAATAGAGACTGAGAAATGATCTAAGAGTCAGCTGGTGATTGACACAACAGTTATCCGGGAAACACTTGTTTAAAGTAAATCTTGATTCTCCTAAAGATCGGAATTTTTTCTTTATCGACCTGACCAAGTAATCGCAAATGATTTCTTCAAGACCGAAAGGTGGATACAACGGACTAAAGGAGTGAATGAGGAGGATGGGAGTACAATGAAGAAGTCCTTCAAGTAGCAGACTTGGAGGACTTCTTCAAAGCTATTTTAGTAACTTAGGCTTTATCAAACTCTTTTCTGGCAATATTGTATAGCCAGTAGCAAATCCCAATGATGACCGTCAAACCGGCATAGCTTCCCAGGGGCTGATCTAGTAGTGCCAAAATCTCCGTGTTCTGATAAATAGCGATAGGAATAGCAAGTATAATCCCAATTAGAGCTTCACCCGTGATGAGGCCAGAGGCAAAAAGCAATCCTGCATTATTGCTTTTCTCTTTAGCAGCTTCCAAATCCTCAGATTTTTTTGCGGCATTTCTAGCTTGATAGCGACTAACCAGCCAGGCTATTACGCCTCCTACCATGATGGCGCTATCTAGCTCAAAGGGTAAGTACAAGCCCACGGCTACGGCTAGGACTGGAATTCTGAAATCACTTTTTCTCGCTGCTTGATATTGGTCTGCTAAGATGATCAATACCCCAATTCCCATGCCGATGTAGACCATGTTCCAAGGCAGTCCCCCTTGGAATATCCCCACCGCCACACTTTCCATCAAGGCAGCTTGAGGAGCAGGTAAGGTATCGCTACCAATTCCGTAAGCGGAATTCAATAATTGCAAGACTAGTGGTAGTGAAAGAGCTGCTGCAATCACACCTACCATTTGCATAATCTGCTGATTTCTTGGTGTGGCTCCGAGTATATTACCAGATTTAAGATCTTGCATATTGTCACCAGCAATTGCCGCTGCACAACAAACTACGGCTCCAATCATAATCGCTGCAGCAGGCCCTTTTTCTGCGCCGCTTCCCAATAAGGCCAGGAGGATCAGGGCTGCTGTTAGAATAGTAGCTATGGTAACCCCTGAAATGGGATTATTGGAACTACCTACGAGTCCGGCCATATAACCCGCTACCGCGGAAAATAAGAAACCGGCAATGACCATCAATACAGCCATTAATGCCGAGATGGGGACATGTTCTATTTCACGTAAATAGATAATGAAAATCGGCACGATCATCGCTCCAATGGCAATAATAACCCAAGACATGGGGGTATCTAAATCCGTTCGAAGTACCTTGCCTTGTTCCTTTGCTCCTTTCAGAGCATCCATACCACTTTTCATGGCATAACCGATCGCATTTCGCAGGTTAATCAGGGCCCACAGCCCTCCTACAACCATCGCTCCCACACCGAGGTAACGTATCTGGCTGTTCCAAATTTCACCGCCAATCTGCGTGGCTGTACCATCTGGAGCTCCATTGATGGCGATGAAGGCCGGAATGGCAACCCACCAACTGATTACGCCCCCAAGAAAAACCAATGTGGCAATTCGTAAGCCAACGATATAACCTACTGCAATTAAGGCAGGGGAGAGGTTGAGGCCCGCGTACATATAAACCTTGTTACTAGCTAAAGTGGCTGCTTCTGCTAATCCGTGCCAAAGTTTAAGTCCACCCTCTGCTAGCTTTATTACGGCACCAGCTATACCTCCCCAAATTAGGTATTTCACTGTGTCTCCACCTTTTTCTCCCGTTTTTAATACCTCAGCAGTAGCAACACCTTCCGGGAATTGTAGCTTTTGCCGGACAATCAATGCCGAACGTAATGGAACCGTGAATAAAACCCCAAGTACCCCACCACATAGCGAAATCAGGGCCGTTTCCAGGTAACTAAAAGAAGTCCAGTAATCCATTATGATTAGAGCTGGAATCGTGAATATCACACCAGCCGCGAGCGATTCTCCAGCAGAGGCAGAGGTTTGCACAATGTTGTTTTCCAGAATGTTGCTGTTTTTGAACAGCTTGAGGATGGCCATGGAAAGTACTGCGGCTGGAATACTGGCTGATACGGTCATTCCTGCGAATAGCCCTAAATAAGCATTGGCTCCGGACAGGATTATCGAAAGTACAGCACCCAGTATAAAGGCCTTTACAGTAATCTCGGGCAGTTTGATTTCTGGCCCGATATAAGGCTTCTGGTTTTCGTTGCTCATAAACAAGGTTTTATCGATTAGTAGGTGTACAGCTATATTCCGCAGTCATCTTCTGTGGATATGCTGCTCGTCTTAAAGGTAGTTCTTAGGCTTCAATCTTCCAACTCTGCATCTAGAATGTCCAGCTGCTCCCTCCCTCCCTTTTGGTAACTAAAACTGACAATACGACCTTGATTCACGTAGTAGATGACTAGGACTAGTACACCTATTCCGACTAAATTTTGATACAAGATTTGTAGGGCTAAGCACGGAATTAGTAGACCAATGGCAATACCAAATCCTTGATAGGGTCTGCTGAGGCTCCAGAAACCAAGTCCTAAAAAACTTATTGGAAATAGCGTCACATTGATGAGACCTAGCAGGTCTAATTCCCCGCCGTATAATAGGAGAAAAAGTGCCATCAAGAGATGGAACGAAGTGTAGATAAACAAAGCTCTTCTGGCATTGAAGATAATACTTCGATGTTTTTTGGAGGGTTCCCCGACCTTGCCTGGATTCATAGCTTTAGTAGTGCTCGTTCAATATCTGCTATAAGCCAATCGGGATCTTCCAAGCCAATGCTAAATCGAACTAGGTTCCAGGGAAGTTCAGAATCCACCCGGCCTTCAATGCCATAAAAACCAGCTACAGGCATAATTAAAGATTCGTGCCCACCCCAGGAGACAGCTATCAAGAATCGTTGCAGTTCTTGTATAAAAGCCTCCATTTTCGTCAAAGATTCCGCTCTAAAGTAGACAGAAAATAGTCCACCTGCTCCGCTCATTTGCCGTTTGGCCAGATCATGCTGTGGGAAGGAAGGGAGCATTGGATGAATTACCTGAGCCACCTTGGGGTGGGCTTCCAAATATCGTGCAATAAGCAAAGCGCTGGCGGAGACTCTTTCCATGCGCAAGGGGAGTGTACGTAACCCTCGTATGACCATAGCCGCATCATGAGGTGGAAGGATAGAGCCCAAGGTCATTTGTTCTGAATTAAAAATCTGGAAGATCTTTTCTTTAGATCCACAAACTACTCCGCACACTACATCGCTATGACCATTGATATATTTTGTTCCAGAATGTAGGACAAGGTCTATACCCAGTTTGGCGGGTTGTTGAAAGATGGGTGAGGCAAAACTATTATCTATAATACTAACCAGTCCATGCTTTCTGGCTAATCTAGCACAAGCTTCGAGATCCTGTAAGTTAAAGGTTAAAGACGATGGACTTTCTAAATAGAGTACTTTGGTATTTTTTTGTATAGCTGTTTCAATGGCTGCCATATCTCGACCATCTACGAAGGTGTGCGTAACCCCAAATCTTGCCAAAAATTGAGTAAGTAAAGCATGAGTCCACGAATAGGGCCCTTCGACACAAACAATATGATCCCCAGCTTTTACCTGTGCAATGACTGCGGCAGCGATAGCACCACTACCACTAGAGAAGATGAGCGAGTCTTCAGTACCCTCTAGGGCAGCTAATTTGGCACGTAGGATTTGGACTGTAGGATTATTCCCCCTACTGTAGATATGGTGTTCAAGTTCATTGCGAAAAGCTGTACGAAAGCTTTTTAAGTTTGGAAAACAGAAATTACTGGTTTGAATGACCGGCGGCGAAACCGCTTGAAAGTATTTGTCTCGCTCTTCCCCAAGGTGGGTCAGAATTTCACTCTGATGCATGGTTTTGGGCTAAATCTAGCCAAATTATACTGCATACTTCTCCTTTGTCATCAAAAAGCATAGCCATACTGGTCGATCTGAGACTAAGGCACTTGAATAGTTCCTGCTAGGTAGGTGACGCAACTGCCGGTTATTTTGACGCGATCACCAAGAAATTGACAGCCTAGATCCCCTCCTCGCTGCGATAACTGCTTGGCATGTAAAGCCGTTTTGTTTAGTCTTTTGCTCCAGTAGGGAATCAAGGTGGTATGTGCGGAACCAGTTACAGGGTCTTCATCGATTCCGGCATTCGGGAAGAAACAGCGACTAATAAAATCAACTTGATCGCCTGGGGCCGTGGCTATGACGCCACGAGTAGGAATCTCTTTCATTTTTTGAAAATTCGGGTTAAGATCCACTACCTCTTTTTCGGACCTTAGGACAAGCATGAGATCGTCTTTGCCGCTCCAGGCTGTTAAGGGTAAAGAACCAAGTACCTCCATATGTATGGGTTCAACTGCCTGTTCTTTGATCTGGTCTGCTGGAAAATCCAAGGTATACCCGTTCTCTGCCCTTTCTACTTCCAATATACCACTTCTGGAATCAAAGCGGATGACATCCTCTTGATAACCTAGATGCTCAAAAAGAACATGAGCACTGGCCAGCGTGGCATGGCCACAAAGATCTACTTCCATTGCTGGAGTAAACCACCTAATCTGGAACCCTCCTTCCTTATGTTGGAAGAAAGCCGTTTCAGATAAATTATTCTCCAATGCAATAGCTTGCATCGTTTGACTTGGCAACCAGTCTTCTAGTGGGCAAACGGCTGCCGGATTGCCTTCAAAGGCCTCTGCTGCAAAAGCGTCTATTTGGTAGATCTTTAGTTGCATATGGATAGATTACTATGGAGTTGAGATGGAATAACATTGACACTCACCAGCCTCGATTCGAGGGATTTGCATCCACTGATCGTGAGCGGACAACTGCTGCCCAAGGAATGAATTCTGTTCTAGTGTAGAAAAGATCAAGCTGAAAACTGAATCTTGCAGCGTTTGACTAGGATAGGGGATCTTGATATTACTTCTCAAATTTTCTGAATCTAAATTACAGACAAAAATCAGATTGGGATCATTCGCTTGGGTCCAAGCTATAACTTTACTTCCTGCTGTAGCATCTGGTTGAAGAAGCCAGCGGGTAGCTCGATCCTTACTATCTATCATTATCCGATCGGCAAAGATTTTGATGCGATTCAATTGTGCGAAAAGCTGACTGTTTACTCCCCATCGATACGGTCCATTCGTCGCCTTGGGACCTTCCTTGATATCAAAGACATAGAGCTTGGTATAATGCTCATTCGGAGCTGGGAAAATATGATGATCCCGGCAAGTAAACCCTAAGCCCATATAGCTAGGCATGTCCGTTACAAATAAACCCAAGAAAAAGCGGGCAACATTTCCTTGTAGATAAAAATGGTCAAATCGTGGATCATCTTTATCCGCCGTCATCATAGTCAAGGATGGACTGATGTGGTAGGACTGCTGGATTTGAAGATACCGATTTAGGTTTTGCATAAACTCCTCTGTGCCGACTACCATTGACTGAAGATCTCCCAGGGTAGCCTCTGCTTCAGATAGAACGAGATGTTCAACCTCATCTCCATATCCCATGTAATCGGGTGCTGTTAAAAATGATTCACCAAAATAAGCGAAGTAAGGTTTGCCTTGTTGAATCTGAAGTTTGATGAACCTGTGAATATCGTAGTAGGCGTCTGCCTTCAATGGTACACCCTCTACCCGCATCTGTACGTGAGACATGTCTCCTCTCATGAAATCTAAATGGTACAGATCCGCTACCTCTTTATACTTCGTAGCTACGTAATCCCAAACGAAAGTTCGTGGTCGCTCAAAATCTATCTCCCATTCGGAATTGTTATTTTTTCTATCGAATAACTTATATCGGGTTAAAGGGCCAAAAACCCTTGACATTTCTTCTGGTTTCGTGATTCTGTATTCTCGCCAAGCTCTTCCTTTAGCGTCAATGGTTACGGCTTTTGGGCCGGGATCGACTTCCAAACCTCGGTAGGGAGGCGCCATCGTAGCTGGCACGGGTTCTAGCCCTTGGCGGAATAAATGGTCTACGAATACTTCTCTGCGGGCATTGCGGTCCGGCAGGTTTTCAGGTTCTCCGAAAAGCGTCCTAAGTCGTTTTTCTTCCCCGAATTGCGGGCTATAGAAATATTGCCAATCGGAAGGTAGGCTGATTTCGGGCGTGGCGCTGCCAAGAGTTTGAAGTAAATGAAAACAGATCTGCATGACTCTAACATGCAAATCAGCTGTATGATCAAGGATGTCAAGTTCTTTCCTCTGGAGCCATTCAAAAAAGTGTGGATTGGCTAGGACAATTTCAGCATACCTATCCGTGTGTGGAATCACATCCATCCCTACCCGCTTACCTAATGCATGTAGGATATTTACCACCACCTTCAGTTGCTTCTCAATGGTATCTAGATTCGGGAAGAGTAGGGCTAACTCAATCGAGAAGAAAGCTGGGTTGATTTGCCAGCTAGCCATTCCATATAGACTGCTTACGACTCCGGGCTCCCAGATCGGGAGTAAATGGATGGTATCCTGTAAGGCTGTTAACCCTAGGCTATACTTAACGACATTCCAAAAGCTGTCAATAGTTCGGACATTAATACCTACAATATTTGCCGATTTCAACCAAGTTGAGTTGTGTTGAGACTCTACTGGACTTACTACTGTTTCGGCTGGATTAAGCGCTAAGCGTAGTTTTTCTGGCCCTATCCTTTCCGCCAGCACTTCCAAAACCTTTTTTCCCTCTAAATTTATTAACACTTCTGGCATAAGATTCGAGACGAAGCTCTTTTCCTGCTGCTGGAAATGTTCTAGCAGTTGCTGTGCCTCTGGGGGAAATCCCTGTTGAAAGTCCTGAAGGCTGAGGACAAGGTCCATAACAAATACTATTCGGCAATGACCATGTACTTATTCTTCTTCCCGTTTTCAATCATAAAGAATTGGCCATGGAGAAGAATTTCGTGATTGATCATTGCATCATGTGATGTAATTTTTTCCTTATTGATACTAATGGCATTACCCTTAATGGCTCTTCGTACTTCACCTTTGGAAGTGAGGATTTTAGTATGATCCGTCAGAAGATCAGCAATAGGTACTCCATTGGCTAGTGCCGCTTGGGAAACTTTGAAGCTAGGTATTTCTTCTGCAACAGTAGCTAAGGCAGATCTGCTGAGAGCATATAGGGTCTCCCTACTTGCCTTTTTGTTGAATAAGAGTTCTGAAACATTCATCACCGCTACGAACTCCTCTTCGGAATGCACTCTTTTGGTTAGTTCTTCCGCTAAAAGCTTTTTCAACTCTCTTGGGTTATCAGCAAACTCCTTTTCATTGGCTTCGATTTCCTCCTTTGATTTGAGCGTAAAGTATCTGGTGAAAGAGGGGAGGTCTGCATCTGCTGCATTAATCCAGAACTGATAGAACTTATAAGGAGAGGTATATTCGGGAGATAGCCAAATGTTTCCTTGTTCTGATTTCCCAAATTTAGAACCATCAGCCTTAGTTAATAGGGGAGTAGTGATGGCATAGGCTTTTCCACCAGAATTTCTGCGAATGAACTCTGTACCTGTAGTAATGTTCCCCCATTGATCTGATCCGCCCATTTGCAGCCTACAATTGTACTGATCATACAGGCATTGGTAGTCGTAGCCCTGTAGGAGCTGGTAACTAAATTCTGTAAAGGAAATTCCCGTCTCAATTCGCTTCTTGACGGATTCCTTTGACATCATATAATTGACGGTAAGCGTTTTTCCCACATTTCTCATGAAGGAAAGTATATCCATATCTTTATAAAAATCGAGATTATTGACCATGATGGCCCGGTTCTCTCCTTCATCAAAGTTTAGAAACTTCTTGAATTGCTCAGACTGGCGAGCGAGATTATCATCGAGTTCTTGGTAAGACTTAAGTTGTCTTTCTTTATCTTTTCCGCTCGGGTCCCCAATGCGACCGGTCGCTCCACCCATTAGGACGATCGGCTTGTGGCCGGACAATTGGAACAGCTTCAACAACATTATCTGCACATAATTTCCTATAGTGAGGGAAGGAGCAGTTGGATCAAAGCCAATGTAGGCGGTTACCATACCTTCCTGTAACTTTTCCGCTACTCCCGGGGTTTGATCTTGCACCATTCCACGCCAACTAAGTTCTTCCAAAAAATCCATTATCTTGAGTTTTGTATGTATCAGTCAATTGTCTTTATTCGGGGAAAGTTCCCTGCTCCTGTCAATTGGCCACAAAAATACTTTTTTTGAGCATATTGCTTAATAGAAAAATACAGCGGACTAGAATTCAGTTTTACAATCTGGGCTACTTCATCCCACTGACAGTTGGATCGAGCCCATATATCTTGAACAAGATCTTTCAAATCGGGGATCTCAGAGAGAAGGTATGCGCAATCTCATATTGAAAACATAACTTTTCTTGCAAAAGGAAGCATGCAAATGTGTACTTAATCCGGAAGAAGTCTAAATTTGCGATGCTTTTACCAATTATATGAATATAGAGTATTTCATAGCACGAAAAGTGGCTGGTTCTGGCCAAAAATCTTTTACCCGTTTGATCATTCGCATCGCAATGGTGGCTGTAGCTATCAGCCTTTCGGTGATGATCATCACCAATGCTTTGGTCACAGGTTTCAAAAAAGAGATTAGTGAAAAGATTTTTGGTTTCTGGGGGCATATCCACATCACTGAACCTACCATTAATCAGAGCTTGATGGAAGTCAATCCCATCAGCAAAAATCAGGATTTCTATCCTCATCTTGATACCATTAAGGAGGTTGATTTTATCATATATGAGGATCGGATGGGAGAGGGGAGAGATCGAGTGGAGCCTAGTAAGGGGGGCGTACGGCATATTCAGACCTTTGCCATTATGCCCGGAATTATTACCGTGAAAAGGGAAATGGAAGGCATTTTTCTGAAGGGGATTGGACAAGATTTTGATTGGCAATTCATGGAGCAATACCTGCAAGAGGGGCGTAAACTGGAATTACCAGATTCAAGCAGAAGCCGAGAAATTCTCATTTCCAAGCAAACTGCTACTCGTCTTCAGGTGGGCGTGCAAGACTCCTTTATCGTCAACTTTATTGTCGACAAAGAACCCATCAAGCTTAAGTTTTATGTGGCCGGTATATATAAGACCGGCTTGGAAGAATATGATCGGCAATTCGCTTTAATCGATATTAGGCAAATACAGCGCTTGATGAAGTGGAAGGAAGATGAGGTGAGTGGATTTGAGGTATATTTGGATGATTTGGATGATATGATGAAGATGGCGGAGCATATTACCATAGAAAAATTGCCCCATAATCTCTATGCAGAACCCATTCGCTCCAAGCGTCAGGAAATATTTAATTGGCTAGACCTTCAAGATATCAATGAGATTGTCATTCTGGGACTCATGGTCATTGTGGCCATTATTAATATGGTGACAGCATTGCTAATTCTCATTTTGGAGCGCACCAATATGGTGGGCATCCTGAAAGCACTAGGAGCAAGTAACTGGAAGATTAGGCGTATCTTTTTGTATCATGCCAGTCTAATCATTGGGGTAGGCCTGTTTTGGGGTAATTTGATTGGGATTGGACTCTGTTATTTCCAGGAAAAATTTGAATTTATCAAGTTATCAGAGGCAGATTACTATCTGTCGGTTGCACCCGTAGAACTGAACTTTTGGACGGTGCTTTTTCTGAATATTGGCACGCTTTTAGTAACCTTGTTGTTCTTGGTGATCCCTTCCTATTTGGTCACCCGGATTACACCCGTTCAGGCCATTCGATTTAAATAAAGAATGTTGAACCATGCAGGTCAATTAGCATTAAATTTTATTCTCAAATTTCCTATTCGAACTTGGAGGTTATTACACTACTTTACGGAGGGGGTAATGGAGGTGTTCAATTTGCAGGTACATATAAAAAGGGTGCCTTGGTGGTGGTTTGGATGGCTATTGCTACTAATGGATTGGCTAGGTTTAGTAGACTTATATGAGGGGCTAAGCTCCTTGTTTAAGTACAAAACCCGCCCCCTACTTGAAGAAGAGATCAGGCGAGCAAAATCAATTTTCGGCAATACAATAGATCTTAACAGAGTTAGAATAGATGAGCGAGCTTGGCTAGGCCCCAGACAGTATCAATTCTGTTACGTCAGTTTTCATACCATAAATAGCTGGGGTATCATGAGAGACGATATCTTGATCCATGAGCTAGTTCATGTTTGGCAATATGAAAGGTTTGGGGCCCTTTACATAGCTAAAGCCTTACTGGCTCAGCAAGAAGAAGGCTATGATTATGGTGGTTGGACCAGGCTACATCAGGTAAGAAATGCAGGGGGCAAGCTCTCAGATTTTAATTTTGAGCAGCAAGCTGATATAATCATGGATTATTATCGCCTACAGACGGGACGAACGGTCCGGTGGGGGAATGCAACCTCTAGTGATATTTTGGAGTATGAGTATTTCGTAGATCAGCTTGTAGAACTGAGCTAGGATGATAACGGTTTAAGTTGTATGTTTGTCGGGCTGCTTGAAAGGCCTTTTATTTATTTTTCTAGCAATTAAAGAGTAAGGCAATGATACAGTATTATGCCAAGGCTGATCGGAGACTGAAGGAGTTGGAAGAGCCCCAAGCATCATGCTGGATCAATATCTCCCCGCCCTTTAGTCAGGAAGAATTAGAAGAAATTGCACAGCGCTTCTTTATCCCCTTAGATTTTTTGATCGACTCTCTAGACATCGACGAACGTTCTCGCTATGAAAAGGAAGACGATGTTCGATTGATCGTAGTCAATACCCCCATCTTGAATGAGTCGGAGGAAGAAAATGATGCCATATATATCACGGTTCCAATCGGTATAATCTTAACCTTGGACCATATCATTACCATCTCCTCTTTTGAAAACCCAGTCCTACAGCTTTTCCTGGATAATAAGGTCAAGCATTTTGATCCTGCGGATGAGTCGTTGTTTGTGATTCAAATCTTGGAGCAAACGGTTTATCGCTACTTAACCTGCTTGAAGAAACTCAATTTGAAGCGCAATTTGATCGAAAAGGAATTATACGATTCTAGCAGGAACAAGGAATTAAAGGAGTTATTGAGCATTGAAAAAAGTCTGGTATATTTTATGAATTCTCTGAGTTCTAATGAGTTGCTCAAAATGAAAATGAAACGCTCAGATTTTTTAGGGATACGGGAAGATGAGGATAAATCTGATCAATTTGAAGATATCATTATTGATAATAGCCAGGCCTTGGAGATGGCCAACGTGTACACCAATATCCTAAATGGTACAATGGATGCCTACGGATCAATTATTTCCAACAACCTGAATCTCACCATACGACGACTCACCTTGATTACAATCATTCTGATGGTTCCGACTTTAATTGCCAGTTTTTACGGCATGAATGTACCTATTCCATTTATGGACAGCGGACTCACGGTATATGGTATTATTATTGCATCTGTTCTAAGCAGCTTGTTGGTTGCTTGGTACTTTCAGCGCAAGCGACTTTTTTAGCTGATTTTCATGTTATTTATACATTAACTTTATGTTAATGTTCACTTATTTGCTGATAGGCGTATAGTTTTCCACACAAAGTTATCCACAATGTGGAAAAAATAGGGCATTGATTAATGGGTTGATTGTCAGTGTTTTAAAATAGTTACTAACATCGTGTGGATAACTTCGGCGGTTTTCAGCACTCCTTTTTATTACTTTAGTGGTGACAAAATACTGGTGGATTATATACGAGAAAACATAGCCGCTTAGACATTATCAAAGAAGGAAAATCCTTTATTACCTATAGGTTTAATACGATTAACGGTTTTCGAGATAAATAGCTCGACTACCCCTAAGTTTTATTGCCCGGTCTCCCCCTGTCTACACCTTATTTGACGTTTAAAACCTAAATAAACCATTTTTAAATTTTTATTGAGATGAGTAAGAATTTGGAGCCCATTTTGGAAGAGAATCCCAATAGATTTGTTCTATTTCCCATTGTACATGATGATATATGGCAATTTTACAAGAAGTCTGAAGCAAGTTTTTGGACGGCAGAAGAAATTGATCTTTCTCAAGATCTTACCGACTGGAATAATAAGTTGAATGATGATGAGCGTCACTTTGTTAAACACGTTTTGGCCTTTTTCGCGGCTAGTGACGGAATAGTTAATGAGAATCTAGCTGAAAATTTTGTTAGTGAGGTACAATATACAGAAGCTAAATTTTTCTACGGGTTTCAGATCATGATGGAGAACATCCATTCAGAGACCTACTCTCTCTTGATCGATACCTATATCAATGACACCAAAGAGAAGGACTATCTTTTCAACGCTATCGAAACTATGGATTGCGTAAAAAAGAAGGCTGAATGGGCATTGCGATGGATAGAGGAAGCCTCTTTTGCTGAGCGTCTGATTGCCTTTGCTGCGGTGGAAGGTATTTTCTTTTCCGGGTCCTTCTGCTCCATTTTTTGGTTGAAAAAGCGAGGATTGATGCCGGGTTTGTCCTTCTCCAATGAATTGATTTCACGAGATGAGGGAATGCATTGTGACTTTGCCTGCCTGCTCTACAATAACCATATACAGAATAAACTCTCTAATGAAACGATCAGAACAATCATAGCTGATGCAGTAGAAATCGAGAAAGAATTTGTCTCAGATGCGCTACCCGTAAACTTGATTGGGATGAATGCAGATTTGATGTGTCAATATATTGAATTTGTTGCGGATCGACTCTTGGCTGCTCTACAGCAAGAAAAGATATTTAATGTAGAAAATCCATTCCCTTGGATGGATATGATTTCCCTGCAAGGAAAGACGAACTTCTTTGAGAAGAGGGTAGGAGATTATCAGAAATCCGGTGTAATGACGGATAGAGAGAAGCAAGTATTCACCCTTGATGAAGACTTTTAACTAACCACAAACATTTAACCTTCAAAGACCCTTTTTTATGCAAGTAGTAAAACGCTCCGGCAAGCGAGAAGATGTAAGTTTTGACAAAATTACCGCTCGGGTAAAGAAATTGTGCTATGGTTTAGACACCCGATATGTAAGCCACATTGAGATAGCCAAAAAAGTTATTCTAGGACTATATGACGGCGTAACCACCACTGAATTGGATAATCTGGCAGCTGAGACTGCTGCTACGATGGCGACTACTCACCCAGATTATGCTTTATTGGCAGCCCGTATATCTATTTCAAACCTCCATAAAAATACAGATAAGTCTTTCTCCAAGACGATCAAGGCTCTTTTTAACTACATCGATCCCAAAACGGGAGAGAAGGCAGGCTTGATAGGGGAAGATACCTATAAATTGATCTGGAAGAACAGGGACCGATTGGATTCTGCGATTATCTATGATCGAGATTACAGTTTTGATTTCTTTGGTTTCAAAACACTTGAGCGCTCCTATCTACTCAGAATGGATGGAGAAGTTGTCGAACGTCCTCAACATATGTTGATGCGTGCAGCTATCGGGATTCATGGAGAAGATCTTGAGTCAGCAGTAGAAACCTATAATTTAATGTCCGAGAAGTGGTTTATCCATGCGACTCCTACCTTGTTTAATGCGGGAACTCCTAAACCACAGCTATCATCCTGCTTCCTCTTGAGTATGACGGATGACAGTATCTCAGGTATTTTTGAGACACTTTCTCGCTGTGCCAAGATTTCGCAATCTGCTGGTGGTATTGGGCTTAGCATACATAATATTAGAGCTAAGGGGAGCTATATTAAGGGAACTGGCGGAACATCTAATGGTATAATCCCGATGTTGCGAGTCTATAATGATACTGCTCGTTATGTTGATCAAGGAGGTGGAAAGCGCAAAGGTGCGTTTGCAGTCTATCTGGAACCATGGCATGCGGATGTTTTTGAATTCCTTGATCTGAAGAAGAATCATGGTAAGGAAGAGTTAAGAGCAAGAGACTTATTCTATGCTATGTGGATCTCCGATCTCTTCATGGAAAGAGTTAAGGAAAATGCTGATTGGTCGCTTTTCTGCCCGAATGAATGCCCAGGCTTATATGATACTTATGGAGGAGAATTTGAGGCATTGTATCACAAGTATGAGCAAGAAGGCAAGGCGAAGAAGACC
The DNA here is from genome assembly GCA_965263225.1 of Saprospiraceae bacterium. GTDB lineage: Bacteria > Bacteroidota > Bacteroidia > Chitinophagales > Saprospiraceae > DT-111. The sequence goes on along the minus strand of CBDHHG010000051.1, from coordinate 644,915 downwards.
GTGAAGGCACAGGACCTGTGGTTCTCTATTCTGGAATCCCAGATCGAGACGGGTACGCCCTATATTTTGTATAAGGATGCGGCAAATCGTAAATCCAATCAGAAGAACCTGGGAACCATCCGATCCAGTAACTTGTGTACAGAGATCATGGAATACACATCGCCAGATGAGGTAGCGGTTTGTAACTTGGCCTCTATTTCCTTAGGAAAATTTGTCAAGGAAGATGGCACCTATGACTTTGAGCGATTGTACGAAATTTCTAGAGTCGTTACCAGAAATCTGAACAAGGTAATCGATATCAATTATTACCCGATTCCTGAGGCGGAAAATTCCAATATGCGGCATCGACCGATAGGCATTGGGGTGCAAGGTTTGGCAGATGCTTTCATCCTGATGCGTCATCCATTTGATAGTCCGGAAGCCAAGCAGTTGAATAAGGACATTTTTGAGACGATTTATTTCGCAGCTCTAACAGAATCCAATGCACTGGCAGAGAAGGATGGAGCTTATCAATCTTATCCGGGCTCTCCCGCAAGTAAAGGTGAGTTGCAGTATGATATGTGGGGAGTAGAACCTACAGATAGATGGGACTGGGTAGATCTGAAAAAGAAGATCAAGAAAAACGGCCTACGAAATAGCTTGTTATTGGCTCCTATGCCTACGGCATCTACCTCACAAATCCTCGGTAATAATGAGTGCTTTGAGCCATATACCTCCAACATTTATACCCGCAGAACCTTGTCTGGAGAGTACATCGTGGTGAACAAACATTTGCTGAAAGATTTGATCCGCCTAGGACTTTGGAATGATGAGATGAAGCATAGATTGATGGCTTCAAATGGTTCGGTCCAGGACTTCCCGGATATCCCGCAAGATTTGAAAGATCTTTACAAAACGGTTTGGGAACTGAGCCAGAAGGTGATCATTGACATGGCTGCTGACCGTGGTGCCTACATATGCCAAAGCCAGAGTATGAATCTCTTTGTAGAGAATCCAAACTTTGGTAAGTTATCTTCTATGCACTTCTACGCCTGGCAGAAAGGATTGAAGACAGGAATGTACTATTTGAGATCCAAGGCAGCAACTGATCCGATCAAGTTTACCGTGAACCAGGACGCTAAGAAAGTAGCTATAGCTGCTGAAGCAGGGAATTCTGGTACTACAACAATTGCCGAGGGGAGTTCGGTAATCGAAAGTGATTTGGGAGATGCGGAAGGACAAGTTTGTAACCTTGATGATCCCGACTGCTTGATGTGTGGAAGTTAAGCAATCGTCCAAAAAATAGTGGTTAACCTAATTTACTGATACTTTTACAAAGAAGGCTCTGGTGAACTTACTGGGCCTTCTTTTTTAATGGCTAGATGGGTTACATTTGAACGTTATTTTTTATATAATTTGCGCTATATCCCCTGGCTTTTAGTACATTTGTATAAAGTGATAGATTTAGAGTCCAATACACATACAATAATTTCGCCCTCCTAAGCCGGTTAGGCTTAAAGCAAAAGGGACGCCACTGACCCCTTTTTTCAGTACCGTTCCCATCACATACTTGAGAAAACTTCAATGAGCTTCACTAGGAGCTGGTCTACCTCAATGCAATATAACGTAGGTTGAATTGTGTAGCTGACTAGTTAAATTGGTCAAGCACAAAAACCTTTATTGAATTAGAGCATGCAGATCATGGTCTTGAAGAACGTTTTTTGTTTTGAGATATCATTCTGGGGTATAAAAGTGTTGGAAATGAGAAGGTATTACTACACCACAATTATTTTGCTGTTGGCAATTAATGCCAACTCGCAAGCTCAATTTGAGCTTGGCTTTTTTGGAGGGGGAGCCAATTATTTAGGAGACTTGGTCGAAACTAGGGTTCCTTTCTTTAATGAAACACAGGCTGCTTATGGTCTAAGCGGTACATTTATTTTTGGTAATGAATGGGGCCTGCGTTTAGGAGGGATTCGAGCCAAAATTAGTGGCCAGGATAGTAACTTTGAAGACCAAAATATAATTGACCGAAGCTTTAGCTTTGATACGGATATCACGGAAGCAAGTATCGTACTCACCTGGGAACCCTTCGGCAAAAGAAGATATCGAGATGATCATCGGTTCCGAAAAATATTCTCACCCTATATTTTTGCTGGTATTGGAATGACATTTTGGGATGCGCAGCCTGATTTTTCCCTGGCTTCTCGCGAAATGTGGTTTGAAAGAATTCAGAGGGACAGGCCGAATGAAGGTTCACAATCAAGTGTGAGCATTCCGATGGGGGTTGGACTAAAGCGTGATTTAGGGAAAAAAGCTGTGATTAGTTTGGAGCTTGGGTTAAGGACGGCTTTTACAGACTATTTGGATGGGATCAGCTATACGGGTAATCCAGAAAAAAATGATTGGTATACTTTTGGAGGACTTACCTATTCCTTTAGATTTGGTCCCAAAGATGCGGATAATGATGGCATAGTTGATAAGGAAGACAAATGCCCGAGGGTAGCAGGAAGTTATTCGGCTTATGGTTGCCCGGACAGAGATGGAGATGGGGTAGAAGATTTGGAAGACGTTTGTCCGGATCAAAAAGGAACCATGGCTATGAATGGATGTCCGGACCGGGATAGTGATCTCGTGAATGACATTTTGGATCAATGTCCGGATGAACCCGGTACGGAAGCTACCAATGGTTGTCCAGATTCGGATAAGGATGGAATAGCCGATAAGGAAGATACCTGTCCTTTTCTAGCTGGCCCGCTGGCATTGAATGGTTGTCCAGATGCTGATGAAGATGGTGTACCTGATTGGCAGGATGCTTGTCCTGATCAGGCTGGCTACGCGGAATGTTATGGATGTCTGTTCACAGATTCGGACCAAGATGGTACACCTGATAGTGATGATCTTTGTCCAGATGTGCCTGGCTTATTGGGGGCTAAGGGTTGCCCAGATCAGGATCGAGATGGTGTAGCAGATCTAGCGGATAAGTGTCCGGATTTAGCAGGCTTAAAATCAAAAGAAGGATGTCCCGATATTTCTGAAGAAGCGAAGAAAGTGCTTACCTTTGCCTCGAAGGCCATTGAGTTTGAAACCGGAAGTGACGTGATCAAAAAGAATTCTTTGAAAACTCTCGAAGAAATTGCGAACATTTTAGGGGAATATCCGTACTACTCACTAAAAATTGGAGGGCATACGGATAGTCGAGGAAATGATAAGTTAAATTTAGATCTTTCCAGACGTCGTGCCCGTTCCTGTTTTAACTACTTATCTAAAAATGGCATCGACAAAACCCGTATGAATTATGAAGGGTTTGGCGAGGACCAACCAATTGGTGATAATACTACTGCTGCTGGTCGTAAACTAAACCGTCGTGTCGAGTTCGAGCTTTACATTAAATAAAACGGCCATACTTCCAAAAGGTGAAAACTAGCTTCATCTCGCTTTAACAAATCAGTTTTCAATCCATTACTTCTTTTGTCTATTTTAAAACTATCCGAAAATGAAGAAGAACTACATCCTATTGTTTTTTACCCTGATTCTAAGCGGACAACTGGCCGGGCAGTATCGCTGGGAAGCTGGAGCAGTTGTGGGCTTGGCTAACTACCAAGGGGATCTAGTAGAAGGTAATTTACCTCTGTTCAAGGAAGGTAATTTGAGCTTTGGGGTTGGGGGTAGATACCTACTGAACTATAATTGGGCTATACGAGGTAACATCCTTTTTGGGAAATTAACTGGGGATGACTTCAATTACACCGAACAGTATCGCCAAAATCGAGCGGTACGCTTTGAAAATAATTTCACGGAGATATCTTTCCGAATCGAATGGGAGCCATTTGGCGAACAACATTATTTATCTATCAATCAAAAGAAATCTTTCTTTTCTCCTTTCTTGTTTTTTGGACCTGGCTATGCTTTTATGAATCCAGAACTTGACTTTTCTAGAACAACAGAAGAGCATATATTAGAATGGATTGAACGGGATCAGAATGAAAGCTATTTCCAAAACCGTTTTGTTCTACTTGGGGGATTAGGTGTTAAATATGATGTAAATGACTTGTGGGTGGTGGCTTTTGAATTTGGGATGCGCTACGCATTTACGGACTATTTAGACGGTGTCAGTATATCGGGGGCAAGTGATAAACGTGATTGGTACAGTTTCGGAGGAATTTCTTTGTTCCATCGATTACAAGGTACAGAAAGAGCCGGAGAGTAATTCTTTCGTAGTAGATCGATTACCCAAGTAATCGATCTACTAGTTCTTTTACACCCACTGTCGCTTTTGCTTCAATTACCTCTAGGTTTTTAGCCAAAGATAGTTCGTGGTTGATGGCGGGTCTGGGATCAATGTAGAAGATATCCGCATGATCTTGAGCTAATCCCACCAAGCCTGCCGCAGGATAAACCTGCATGGAAGTGCCGATAATTATCACAATGTCCGCATTGGCTACGACAGGGACAGCCTCTTCTAGCATCGGAACAGCTTCTCCAAACCAGACGATGTGTGGTCTTAGCTGACTACCCTGCGGGCACATATCACCCAGTTTGATGTCTCCGTCTTGATGATAGATATCAAAAGGATATTTTACACCTCTCGATTTCAATAATTCACCATGGAGATGTATAATATTTGAGCTACCGCCCCGCTCGTGTAAATCATCAACGTTTTGTGTGATCACAGTAGTGGCATAGCTGGATTCTAGCCTGGCCAAACTGATATGTGCTTGATTAGGTAGGACCTGTCGCAATTGTTGGCGTCTTTGATTGTAGAAGTCCAATACCAAATCCGGATTTCTTTGCCAACCCTGGGGAGAAGCTACCTCCATAACATCGTGTCCTTCCCATAATCCGTCAGCATCCCTAAAAGTCTTGATACCACTTTCTTGGCTGATTCCGGCACCCGTTAAGACAGCAATTTTTTTCATGGTTTATGTTTTTAAGCTTAGAAATACTTCTCCAATATAGTTGATTAGATCACTTGGTAACAAGGCGCTTTCGCTCCATTCTTGTGCTGCCAGATCACCTGATTTTCCGTGCATATATACACCGATGAGGGTAGCATCAGGAGGTGGATAGCCTTGGGCTAATAGACTAGTGATCATCCCCGTCAGTACATCTCCACTTCCACCAGTTGCCATACCTGAGTTTCCTGTATTATTAAAAAAACAATCCCCGTTTGGCAAAGCAATTATGGTATGTGCCCCTTTCAAAAGGATCACTAGCTGATGTTCTTGCGCTTTAGCCTGTAGGAGTGCAAGTCTGGCAAAGTCATCAGTGGTTTCGCCAAATAGCCGCTGAAATTCCTTCTGATGTGGAGTGAGAATACTGTTCTTGGGAATTTTATCCAAATAGGCGGGATGCTGGCTAATGATGTTTAAGGCATCTGCATCCAAAACAATTGGCCGCTTTGTAGATGTCAATAAATCAACTAAGGCCTGTTTTGAGGATTCGGCCTGACCAAGTCCACAACCAATACCAATGGCTTTATAAGTATCCACATTCGGAGCCTTAGACCAAAATTTTTCATCTGGATCCGCTAGCACCATCGCTTCAGGAACCTGACTTTGAAGGATATTGTAACCACATTGAGGAGCATTAATACTTAGAAGACCTACACCCATCCGCAAACAAGCTCTCGCCGCTAAAACTCCTGCACCTATCTTTCCATAACTTCCTACAACAAGTAAAGCATGCCCATTAGTTCCCTTGTGATCAAATTTCTTTCTAACTCTTAACTTTCCTTGCACATATGTTCTTGTGATCAGGTGATACCTACTGGGAATCTGTGCCTCAAAACCAGGATGTAAACCAATGGTGGTATAGCTCCATTCCCCGACAGCACGGTAATTCTGAGGGAAAAAGAAGGCTAGTTTAGGCCTTTCAAAGCTAAGGGTGGCTTGAGCTTTGATCGTCACTTGATCCAGGCTAGATCGATCGCTGTAAAGACCCGATGGGATATCAATGGCTACAATTTCTTCAGATGAAGCATTGATATGATTGACCAAGGCTGCCCAATAACCTTCTATAGGCCGGTTTAAGCCCGAGCCAAATAAAGCATCTATGACAAGACAATCTCTAGATAGGGCTGGGAGCGGATCATCCTTTCTAATCGGATGCCAGGTGATAGATTTGAGATCCTTTAGCTGTTGCGCATTCCTGGCACAATCTGGGCTAGCTTCTCCTATTTCACATTGAAATACAATGACCTTATAGAAGAGTTGATGTAAGAGTCGCGCTACTGCAAATCCGTCCCCACCATTGTTACCGCTGCCGCAGAAGATGCAAATCTGTCGATCTGTACGGGGATATTTCGAACTGAGCCACTGCACAAATCGATTAGAGGCTCTTTCCATTAAGGCATAAGAGGAGATGGGCTCTTGTTGAATGGTAAAGTGATCCCACTGTCGAATTTGAACGGCAGAGAAAATTTTCATACAATTAAGGATTGGAGGTAAATATAGTATATCTCGATCTTGTTCCAGGGAAATTATCGGGGAGACACGGAAAAAGATTCTTGCTGCTGATGCATAGTCGGCGCACTTCAGCAAATTGTGAAATAATTTGATTTAAGTATGAGGATATAATTAGGCTAAAGTATCTGACTAAGGGAGTTTTCAATCTAGGCAAGGCGCAAAAACCGCGGCTAGCCATAGCTAACCAAGGATTTTTGCAACGTAGCATAGGTTGAAAAATGCCCGTCATATCTTCTAGGATAATTGTATTCTCATACTTATATTGAGGTTGTTATATATTGAGTTTTCTGTGATTATAGTGTTGCCAACAGTACTTCAAACTTATGCGGTGTATTTCCAACCTGATTTATCTGGCCCTTATCTTTACCTTGCTTCCTTCATTGATGAAGGCTACTCATATTGTAGGAGGTGAGATGAATTACACCTGTCTAGGGGAGGATCAGTATGAGATAACCTTGACTATATTTAGGGATTGTTTTAATGGAGACCCGAATGCCTGGTTTGACAACCCTGCCTCTATAGGTATTTTTGATAGAGAAAATCAGCTGCTTCAAGAGGTTCTGGTGCCCTTGATGAATAATGATACATTAAATCCCGTATTAAGTGGAGAATGCTTTGTCGTACCGCCAAATGTGTGCGTGCATACAACCACCTATCGAACAACCATTACGCTTCCGCCGATAATTGGGGGGTATCAATTAGCTTATCAGCGTTGTTGTCGAAATCAGACTATTGTAAACATCGTTGAACCATTGGCAACGGGCGCAACATATGGCGTAACCATTTCGGAAGAGGCACTTCTGGAGTGCAATAGCAATCCAAAGTTCCAGGAATGGCCACCTTTATATATTTGTGTGGACCAGCCCATTTCTTTTGATCAGTCAGCGATCGATTTGGATGGTGATTCCATTGTTTATCGGCTTTGTACCCCCTTGCAAGGGGCTAACCAAATGATTCCCCAACCGCAGCCGCCGAATCCCCCTCCTTATCAGGCTATTACCTGGATCGATCCTCCCTACAGTGTAGACAATATGCTAAATGGGGCTCCGGGAGGAGAACCCTTGGAAATCAATCCGGAAACTGGCCTGCTAACTGGATTACCCAATACCATCGGCCAGTTTGTGGTTGGGATTTGTATTGAAGAATATCGGGATGGGAAATTAATCTCTACTACGCGGAGAGATTTCCAATACAATGTAGGAATATGTGGGCAATCTGTTTCTTCCTTTTTTGCCCCTTCTATTCAATGTGATGATCTCACAGTGGACTTTCAGAACACCAGTGAAGGCGCAAATAACTTTCAATGGTTGTTTCTCGAAGGGGAGACCACTTTAGGTACGAGTACGGCCTTTAGTCCATCCTACACTTTTCCAGACACGGGCCCGTATCAAGTCATGCTCATTGCGGAGCCAGGAGAATCCTGTAGAGATACCTTTATCAGATCGATACAGTTAAATGATAACTCTTTAGTACCAGATTTTGATTTAGGCATTGATCAGTGTTCAGATACCTTGTTTTTGAGCGTAAATGAAACTAGCGTCGATCCAGGTGGCACGCCCTCGCAGTGGACATGGGAAATTCTTCCAGAAGGCCGAACTTTCCAAGGACGAAATCCCGATTTATTTACGGTTGTAGACGGAGAAGTTACAGTCCGACTTACTATCACTGCAGCTAATGGTTGTGTTAGCGAATTGGAAAAAACGGTTGTCTCCAATGCTATCCAGGTGCCCAGGCTCAATGATACACTTCGGATATGCCAAGGGGAAACGATTAGAATCGGTAGCCTGGAATTTCAAAATTATCAATTGGAGTGGACGCCAAGCGGAAGTCTGGACAATCCTAGCATTTCAAATCCACAAGCTTCTCCAACCAGTACTACGCTTTATCAGCTTTCGATTTCAAATCAAAATCAATGCTTTTACCAAGATAGTGTGTTGGTACTAGTGGATCAGGTGCAGGCTGAATTCCCAGCTGATACAGCCATCTGTGATCAAAGGATTCTCCTTTCGGTAGTGGCTGAAGAAGAATTGAGCTATCAATGGTCAGAAACACCTGATTTTTCAGAGATTATCAGTATGGAGGCTGTTGCTGAGCTGGAGCCGATGGGACCTACTCCTTACTATGTGAAGGTGGAAAACGAATTTGGATGTCAAGCGGTGGATACGATTTTAGTCGCAGGTAATGCTGTGGATATTGAAGCCCTTGATCCAGAAGTGGCCTGCCTAGGTGATACGATTAAGATAGAATTCATAAATGAAGATCAAGAGGATCAATTACAAATTGAGTGGGAAGATAATCCTAGAATTCTGGACACAGATGGTCTGATGGCTTCAGTGGCAGCAGATAGTGGTGGCGTCATTCCGATTACCGCAGTGGTGCAAAATCAGTTTGGCTGCGAGACTACCGATACCTTTGAAGTTCGTACCATAGATACAGCGGACGGTGCCAACTTTTTTAGCATAACAGCCTGCAGTGACTTTAATGTGCAGTTCTTATCGGAAAGTACCAATGCCGCTTTTTATCGTTGGAATTTCGGAGATCCAGCCAATCCCAACGCCACAGATCAAGGTGTGCCCGCAACACATCGATATGAAGCTGCTGGAGTATATACCGTAACTGTTTTTGTGGAGGGTAATGAGGCTTGCCTAGATACATTTACCCAGGAAATTACCTTGGAAGATCCACAGATCGTACCCGATTTTGACTGGGAAATTGAGTCCTGTGGAGATAGTACGCGTGTTCGATTTCAAAATACTTCAAGCAATGATCAAAGTACCATAGTAGATTGGACTTGGCGATTTGCTGATACATTGATTAGAGGGGGAGAAGTAGTAGAATTAACTTTCGATAGTACTCAGCTTATTCAGTCTACTTTGATTATGGAATCATCTGATGGATGCCTGGATAGTCTGGTACAAACTATTTCAATTCCTGTCATCGAAGCCTTATCCCAAGATTCCCTGAAGCTGTGCTATGGAGATTCCATTGGATTAAATCCAGAGGGTAATCCTAGCTTGATCTATAACTGGGAGCCAAACCAGGGACTCAATGACCCTAGCTTTTTCAATCCTATTGCGGGACCCCTAAGCACAACTACCTATAGTGTGCTAATTATTACCACAGACTCCATTTGCCAATTAGAGCAAGAAGTCTTTGTGGAGGTGAGTAATCCAATTGAATATATGCTATCGGAAGATCAGATTTTATGCGAAGAACGCTTTGATCTTACTGTGGAAGTGGACGGAGTGATAGACGTAAGTTGGGCCACCGATTCTTTGTTTCAAAATATATTAGGAACTACTCCCAATTTGACTGTGGAGCCGAGTGGACCGCAGACCTATTTTCTTCGCCTGGAGGATGAATTAGGTTGCACGGCACAAGATCAAGTTTTTATTGATGGTCAAGCGATCCGAGTTATGCTTGGTGGTGAAGAGACAATTTGCATCGGCGATACGGCGGAGCTTTTTGTAAACGTGCTGGATCAGGAGGATGTAGTGATTAATTGGAGTCCTACAGGAGAGATTATTGGTCCATCAAATACGGCTTCGATTTTAGTTAGCCCCTCTGAGGAAAGTACGTTTGAAGTTAGCATTAGCAATACAGCTGGTTGCCGCCTAGACACATCCATCGTGCTCAACATCTTTGACTTTGTTCCCCCTTTGGAAATTATAGCAGATCGGGACACCGTCAGGGATGGGGAGAGCGCGCAGTTGATGGCAACGGAGAATGGAGGCTACATCTATCAATGGGTACCTGATCCTACCTTGGATGCCTTAGATGTTTTTGACCCTATCGCTTCTCCTCTTGAGACTACCACTTATGAGCTAAATATTAGAGATCAGAATGGATGCCTCAATCAGGCCTTTATCACCATAGTGGTCTTCAACCCAGCTTGTTTGCCCCCCTTTATCTATGTACCCAATGCTTTTACGCCAAATGGTGACAACCGGAACGATGAGTTTAAGGTGTATGGTGATCCGATAGATGAATTAGAGTTGATTATTTATGATCGATGGGGAGAAAAAGTATTTGAATCTAGCCAGAAGGAGGAAGGCTGGGATGGAAGCTTCAGAGGCAAAGCTTTAGCTTCTGATGTCTATGCCTACTACGTTAGGGTGCGTTGTTTTGATGGAGTGGAGTACATCACCAAAGGGAATGTCACTTTAATCCGTTAACTGTCTTGTATTGGGCCAATAGTGATAAAATTCTTTCGGCTCAAAATACCGACAACAACTTGCCGTTCTAAGATAGATAGAGCACCTTAACATCTTGGCATCCCATGAAAGGTATAGGCATTTGTGGTATACTACTCTTTTTTCTATTGACCGTCAACTCTGCTTTAACTCAAGAAATTGGATTAAGTGGTGGAGCTAGTGTTGATCCAGTAACAAGTCTTAGGCTGGCGGCTTTTTACGAACATGATCTTAGGAACTGGTTTAGCTTGCAACCAGAAATTTCTTATCTACAAAAAGGGCATCCCAGCTTGGTTGACCGACTTTTTGAAGAGCCTCCCGGCCTTGGCTATGGCGCTATTGACGCCTTCTCTATGTCTCTACTAATGAAGTTTAGTTTACCACTCTCTAGGTTATCCGTCTATTTGGTTGCCGGCCCCTCTATCAGCAGGTTTGGAGGAGCAGTAGCAGTCTTTGAAGGTGAAGATGGATTGTATCAGCGAGTTCGGGTGCCGCTATCCTCTTATGAGGTCAAGGCTTGGGACTGGGGCGGAACCATCGGGATAGGATTAGAAAAGAGTATACGGAAAAAGCAGAAGATCTTTGTAGATGTTCGATATTATCAGGGCTTTCAGAATCTTAATAATAATGAGGATCGTGTATTCTATTTAGAAGCACTGTATTTCGATTTTGGTATGATTATTCCCTTAACTCGCTCCAACAAAAAGAAAAGCCAAACCCACTAATAGACTTGGCTTTTACATTCAATTCAGAAAAAATAAGCGCTTCGGAGATATTACATCACCATTTATCTTCAGACAAAGTTACCGCTTAGGAGGTAACTTTATTGTCTCCTTTTCCTTCAATTCCAAGGCATTGTTACGTTCTTTCATCGCTTCACCAATCTGTTGAGAAGCAGCAAAAGAGGTAACCATTTGTGAAAGCATATCACTACCAGCAGATGGACTGTTTGGCAATAGAATCAAGTTGCTATTGGCATTTTCACCCATGGATTGTAAAGTATCATAGTGTTGGGTAACCACGATCAAGGCTGAGGCTTCCTGAGAATTAATTCCAACCTTGTTCAATACCTCTACCGATTCTTCCAGACCCTTGGCAATTTCCCTTCGCTGGTCCGCTATACCTTGACCTTGCAAACGCTTACTTTCAGCTTCGGCTTTTGCTTTGGCTACGATACGAATACGATCCGCTTCCGCTTCGTATTCAGCAGCTAGCTTTTCACGTTCCGCAGCGTTGATTCTGTTCATAGAGATCTTCACTTCCGGATCAGGATCAATATCTGTCACCAGCGCTTTTACAATTCCGTATCCATATTCATTCATGGCTTCTTCGAGTTCACGACGGATGGCAACTGCGATATCATCCTTTCTTTCAAAAACATCATCTAGTTTCAATTTTGGCACCTCAGCACGCACCGTATCAAAAACGTAAGAAGTAATTTGTTCATATGGATTTTCCAACTTGTAAAAAGCATCATATACTGCCTCTGCTAACACCTTAAACTGGACAGACACCTTGAGTTTTACAAATACATTATCCTTGGTTTTGGTCTCTACCATTACGTCCAACTGATTGATCTTCAGACTCAATTTACCAGCAACCCGATCAATGAATGGAACCTTAAACTGGAGTCCTGGGTTTTTCATACTGTGAAACTTTCCTAATCTTTCAAGGATGGCTACGGTTTGTTGTTTCACGGTAAATATTCCTGACATAAGTATGAGCGCGAGTACGATAAAAGGAATGATCATTCCTGCTTCCATAATATATATTTTGGGTTGATCAATAACGTTTTTCAATTAACAAATTAGTAACTCCGGATTAAATCTGCTAAGTTTTTCCGATAAAACTAAGTTTTTATCGGAAATAATGTTTTTTCGGTATATCCTTTTTGTAACAAGTGCTTTTCTGCCTTATAGCTAGCCCGATGATTAGAGACAGGCTCGTATAGCTTACAGTACCTTACCAAATTATTCTCTTTGTAACATTTTCTTAAAATTCTTTAGGAGTTTTTAACCAATTACCCCTTCTCTTTAACGATTCATTAGTGACAAATGGGCGTTAAATCGAACATCTTGCCTTTGTAAAGCAAACAACCACTATAACCCATTTAAAGAAAAGCGTATGAGACAGTTACCTAAATTCAACAGCCGATCCACGATGATGGCCCTTCTTTGTGCATTCCTCTTAGGGGCTTGTGCTTCCCCCATGAAGATGGTTGAAACAGGCAACTATGAAGAAGCTATAGAAATAGCTGTTAAGCGTCTGGCCGGTAAGAAGAACAAGAAAGTGAAGTATGTACAGGCCTTGGAAGATGCTTTTGCCAAGATTACAGCCCGTGATATGGACATGGCTGATCATCTAAAACGGGAGGAGCAACCTGAAAATTGGGAAAAAATCAATGCTATTTACAAAAAGATCAAGAATCGTCAGGATAAAATCATGCCTTTGCTTCCTTTGATTGATAAAGATGGAATCAAAGCCAACTTCCGCTTTGTGAAGGTAGAAGGCTTGGAGAGAGAATCAAGAGAGGAGGCGGCCAAATTCTTATATGCTGATGCCAGAAGTCATTTGACACAAGCCAAAGAAGGGGATCGAATGGCTGCTCGTAGGGCTTACAGTCAATTGGAGAAGATTGGAAGATACTATAGGACATACAAAGACAGAGGACAGCTAATGGATCTTGCCCATGATTTGGGTACCTCCTATGTGTTGTTCGAAATGATCAATAATGCACCAGTAGTACTACCAATGGGCTTTGAAAGAGAGATTACCAGAATGCGGGTAAATGATTTAAATAGCAAATGGAAGGAATATCATGTCCGTCAGCAAGCGGGGATTGAATATGACTACAAAGTGGTAATGAACATTACCGACATTAATGTCAGCCCTGGAGTAGTACAAGAAAGACAATATGTGGATGATCGTGAAATAGAGGATGGTTTTGATTATGTCTTAGATGAAAATGGCAATGTCAAGAAAGATACCGCTGGTAATGATATCAAGGTACCACGAAGGGTAATTGTGAAGGCCGAAGTTTTAGAAACTTACCAGAACAAAGCTGCTAATGTGGCGGGTAGATTAGAGTATATTGATCTGGAAAGGAACCAGATAGTGGATACAGATCAAGTAGTCGTAGAGACTATTTTTGAAAATTATGCCGCTACATTTAGAGGAGATGAGCGGGCCCTAAGCCAGGAATCTAGGCAGCGAATTGGGAATCGTCCATTACCATTTCCGGAGAATGAAGACCTGCTTTTTACGGCCGCAGAACAGATGAAACCAGTGATTAAAAGGAAAATTTCTAGAACTCGAATCATCATTTAGATTCAGTAAGATGAAAACAAAAGGCAAGTTGCCTCAAGAAGCATAAACAACAGGAATAACAGGAATTGAAGCCATCGCATCGGATTGCGGTGGCTTTTTAGTTGGCGACAAAATTGATTTATTCTGCTCTTTCAGGTACTTTTGTTTAGTGATTTCTGTCCAGAGACAGCTAAAACTATTAGGAAAAAAGCCCGAAAGAATGCTGCCCAATTGTACGTCCATACATGGGTTCTTTCGGGCGAAAACCTCTCAAAAACCACTTGCGATTTGCCAAGTGAAAACGCTCCAAGTAGAAGGCAAATGGATGAGAAGGTGTTTAATACCGAACTGTTTTAAAGTTTTGCTAGGCTTTTTGTGAGGTGAAAGTGCGTTTTAAGCAACCCCTAGTCATTAGCTATCAATTCTGTGACTGGATCTTACTACTTCAAATATACGCATTTTGTTGCGAAATTTGAATTTTTTTACAGAATTTTTTTACTCAAACCGTGTAATTACTAGATATGACTGTTGGTCAACGAATTAAGCATTTTCGGGAAAGGAAAAAACTTTCGGTGACTGACTTTGCGCAATTGCTAAAGGTCTCAGAAAGGAATGTATATAATTACGAAGCGGACAAAACGTCTCCACATACTTCCTTTTGGGAATCCTTATTTACTGTTTTTGAAGACCTCAATCCCAAGTGGATGCTTACGGGCAAAGGCAATCTGACACTAGAGAACCATGGGGGAGAGGTGCAAGAGTCCATGACTTCCTATCTGAAAAAGGAGGAATTAACGGATTTTGTTAAATTAATTGATCGAGTCAAGGCATTGACCGAGAAGGTGAAGCAATTGGAAAAAGACGTTAAGGAGCTGAAACAAGAATAATGAGAAGAAGGTATTATTCCGTAGTTCGGCTTACATATCTTTGCACACCAAGATATTTATCATCTTCTTGCCCATCACTATCCCAGTCGAGAAGAGAAGAAAACTGCAATAAACCACTAGGTTGTTGACTGATGATATACTGATAGGTTACATTTGGCTCAATCATCATCAGGGTATCATTGAAAACGTTCCACATGCCACGATCTTCACTCACAACTTCCCCATTCATGTTGAAATATGCCCTTCGATACTTGTTGTCTAGGTTGAAATAGGTCTTGACTGGCTTGACAAAGAATACCTTTTCCCATTCCTCCTCCTTTATCTCTTGTACGTAAGAGGAATCTGTATTTTCAAAGCTATTAACTTGCACTCGAATAGAAACCATTTCCCAGGTACCAGGCAAGGTTTTTGCCAAATCCAGTGTGTCAACCTCCGCATCCTGGCTCTGAGGTTCAGACTGACAGCTGGATAGAATCAGGACGGTAAGAAGTAGGAATGAAATTTGCTTAATCATACGACCATTTTCGTTTCGCCGCAAAATAAGCAAAAATGTCTAGATAGATCCACCAGTCAACCACCGCATGATGAATACTAAGGCTATACTGACGACCAAACCGAAGAAAACTTTCGCCAGGTCCATGCCTAGCATTTTCCAGGTTTTGCCCACTACTTTGTTTTCCAGACGATAACGAACGGCAATCTCCCGTCCTGCTAGAAGGCCAAGGAAAACCCAGGTTGTACTCATCGGTACATTATTCAATTCCTTGAAATATAGTAGTACTAAACCGTAGATGAAGTCAATGATCGTAGCAGATCTAACGTCGACAGTATTCGTTTTTGCCTTTACAATTTCCTGGATAGCTCCACCACGGCCGTAGAAGATATAAGCCAATAAACTAAGCAGTATGATGAGAGAAATGGCTAATTCTCCGCCGCTTAGGGAGCGAGGCAAATAAACATAAATATTGGCAAAATCTTGAATCAACCATTGAGACCAGAGGAAGCCTGTGGAAAGCCACTGTAAGACACTCCAGAGTTGTTTTTCCTGTTTTTTGATTGGGTTTTCTATGAATCGTTTCTCCACGATCTTGGTAATGAGAATATACACAAGAATGGCTGCACCAAAGGCGACTGCATACCCCAAGAGAGACTTGGTAACCATACTACCTAAGTTCTTTGGGTTGAAGAAGGTGAGGATCAGGAATGATGTACTAACGGGAATACCCGTTCGCGTCAGTACCATCAAGGTCAGTGGAGGGAGCAAATAAGCCCAACCGAAGTTTTCCGGTAAAGGATACTTGGATAGTCTGGAGTAAGAGACATCTCCGCTATAATTGAACCAGCCGTACACCAAGGTGGCGGTAAGAATCGATCCAGCAAAGATCCAGAGAATATACCAAGGGCGGTCTTCATTGGAGCTTAAGAATGTTCCTAGTGTTTGAATACTATCATTTCCCACTACTGCATATCCCGCTAGGATGAATCCCAGCCACATCACGATCATTGTATAATCCATTGGGTATTGGTATTGTATCTTCTCTAAGCAATTAGGTTGAATCAAACAGAAAAAATTGTCAGAGAACCTTGTTATAGAGTGATAAAGATAAGGATTCAGGTGTAAATTGAATGTGAAGAATTATTTCTTCGATTTTTCCCAATCTTGCACCGCTCCCCGCAATTTGTTTAGGACGGCCTCTATCTTGTAGTTTTCTTCTGATAATACATGGGCTTTGCCATTGTGTTGCTCTATTAGCAGTAGCCTGGTCGCCCCTCTTTGCTGATTTGGGTTGATCAAAGACTGGTTACCAGCCACCGTAATACTGGCATTTTTAATGTCTTGGAAATAGCTTTTTCCAAAGGTGGTTTCCACCGCGTCCGCGTAGATTAGAACAGGTCCAGTCTTCTGTTGGGTCCAGAAGGTGAAGAAGGAGGTGCCTGCAGCTATCATACCCAGAAAGAAGAGTAGCATAGCTATGATAATATTTCGTTGTCGATTCTTGCCCTCTTCTTTCTTAAAAAATAGCCAAGTAGCTAGCCCAAAGCCTATGATGCTTACCAGGGCGCCGGTCCAAACTGCGATTCCTGAGCTGTCTTCTAAGGGGTCAAAACGAATTAGGATTTCTTCCATCTTGTTTTGATATTTGGTATTATTGTCATTTAATCGCTGATTTCAGAATGAGAAGTACAATCCACTCCTCCTAGATGGCAGGCTACTTCAATGTGCTTAGATATTGATCGTACATGCTAGAAACACAAGATCGAGCCTACTGGCTTTTCCAAGCTCACCCAAAAAAGTTACATTTGGTAGATGCCTTGAGAGCAAATGCCTTACATTCCTTTTGGGTAAAAGCACACAAAGATAAGATTCGTGCTGGAGATAAAGTGATATTATGGCAGACAGGTAAAAATTCTGGGGTCTATGCCTTAGCAACGGTACGTTCACAGCCGCTTGAGGTAGAACTTAGCGAAGAAGAAAAAGCATATTGGCTAGAGACCACCGCAACTGCTCGGGTGCAATTGAAAGTAGACTATAATTTATGGAATCGACCAATTGATGCCGATATCCTGAGAGGTTTACCTGTCTTTGAAGATTTCAATGCGGGATTATCGGGTAGCAACTACACAGCTACGGAAGAGCAGTTCGTGTTTCTTGAAAGAATGCTACAGGAAACTAACGCTTTAGAAGAACCACAACCCGAGTATCTTCTTCGGACCTGGTTAAATCCTCCGCACAATCTTGTACTCTATGGCCCTCCTGGAACGGGCAAGACCTTTCAGACGGTTAATCATGCACTTTCCATTATTGAAAATCGGACCTTAGAGGAGTTGGCCATGGAGGATCGTATGGCCCTACGAAAACGCTTCAATCAATACATGGGGCAGGGGCAAATCGCTTTTCTCACCTTCCATCAATCTTTCGCCTACGAGGATTTTATTGAAGGTATTAAACCCGTGGTCCACGAGGGGAAAGTGACCTATGAAGTGCGAGATGGTATCTTTAAAATCATGTGTGATGATGCTCGTCGATGCCTGCTGGAAACTTTGGTCAATGCCCATGCTTTACCTACACAGGAACTAAAGTTTGGCCAACTTTTTTCGGCATTTTTGCAGTACATCAAGGGAGAAGACTTTACATTCTTTTCCACCCCCAAGAAAAGGCGGGTCTTCCTGCATAGGGTTTTGAAATTTGGTAATCTATCCGTACGAATGGAGAAGTCTTTCTCCACCCTAACCATTTATAAGGACCGGCTAAGGAAATTGTATCAGACTTATCCACATCCTGAAATGATCCGATCCATGGAAGATATTCAATCTTTGGTAGGATCAGAACCGCCTAGCGTTTATCTGGCTATATTCCTTGCCTTGAAGAACTTTGAAGCGGATCTTTTGCAGCAACTAGAGTTGTTGGCTAGTATAAATCCAGGAGGAGAGGATACAAGTGCCTTTGAATTCCCCTTGATTACAGAATCGATGTTGGCCGGGTGTCGGAAGTATGTCATAATCATCGACGAAATAAATCGCGCTAATTTATCAGCTGTCTTTGGCGAACTCATTACCCTTCTGGAGTCCGATAAGAGAGAGGGTGGGCCAGAATCTTTAAGTACGCTCTTACCCTATTCAAAGACCTATTTCTCTATTCCTCCCAATTTGTATTTGATTGGTACCATGAATACGGCGGACCGTAGTGCAGAAAGCTGGGATTTAGCCTTGAGGCGTAGGTTTACCTTTAAAGAATTAGATGCTAATCCCGCTTTGATACCAGCACTATTGCATCCGCCCATGGTAGCAGGAATTGATCTCATGCGATTGTTAGAAACGATCAATGCCAGGTTAGGGCGTTTACTGGATCGAGATTATAAAATTGGCCACGCCTTTTTTTTAAACATACATTCCTTAGCTGAACTTAAATCTGCCTTTGCTCTAGCGATTGTTCCATTATTGAGAGAGTTCTTTTTTGATGATTTAGGAAAACTGGGTCTAGTGCTTGGGCCGCAGTTTGTACGAATTGAACAGCAACAGGAAGAGGATTTTGCGGATTTTGATTATCCCTATTTGAGCGAATTCATTCATCAGCCTAAATACGAACTTCAACCCATAGAAGATCTTACCGAATCCGATTTCATACGTATATACGATAAAAACTATCAAGACTAATGCGCTATTTATTGAATATAAAAGCAATTAACTACTACACCACCAGGCAAGTTTTTGGATGGTTTTGGGTACTCATCAGCTTCTCTTTGCTAGAAGCTTGTGGCCCTTCCGGAGCACAGCTGGCCTCCATTGATCTGAATGAAAGATTTATATATGCTTTGTATACGGGGAATCTTACTGTGGTAGATTCCTGTTTAGGTGCCGGAGCGGATGTCCATTCTCGAGATGTTAATGAGGTGCCAGCCATTATTATCGCCGCCAATACGGGGAATCAGGAAATAGTTAAGAAATTATTGACTGCCGGTGCTGATGTTGACACGCGTAGTCCACTATATTACAACAGTACCGCTTTAATGGAAGTGGCTGCTAATCAAAATATAGATATGGCTAAGCTCCTGATAGAGAATGGTGCAGATGTTCATTTAAGAGATTCTTTCGGTGATCCCGCGATCAATTGGGCTGCCTACTACGGCCATGTTCCATTGGTGGATCTACTTGTTGAAAATGGTGCCAAATGGGACGTGGAAAGTGATCATGGATCTGCGGTTGAGGTTGCGATGAAACAATGGAATGATGAGTTGCTTTCCTACTTTATTGATAAAGGAGCAGGTACCCCTTTAACTGGAAAGGAAAAGGAGATGTCAGTAGCGATTCGTCAGGGGGATCTAGAGGCCGTGAAGCAATTGATAGCCAGTGGAATTTCAGCAGATCTCAAAGACGAGTTATCAACGCCTATTTTGATCAATGCCGCTTCGCTAGGGAACGTGGCCCTAGTGGATCTGCTCAGAACAAATGGAGCAAGTATAGATATCATGAATAGAGTAGGGCAGACAGCTATCGGACGAGCTGCCTATTTTGGTCATGCTCAGGTAGTGGAGGCACTCTTGGATAGTAGAGCGGATGTCAATCTAACCGATGATAAGTATGAATTGTCACCCTTGGTTAGCGCGGCGGCGGGTGGGAATCCCGAGATTGGGAAGTTGTTAATTGATAAGGGGGCGGAATTGGATCATCAAGAAGGAATTTCCGGTTTTACTCCTTTGATGATGGCTACGGCTTACCGGCATGTAGATTTTGTGAAAATGCTTTTAGAAGCTGGGGCTAATCCTTACATCAAAACAATGGAAGGTATGACGCTATCCGATATGGTAGGTTACGCTAACAATCCGCAAATAGCGGAAATGGTTCAACAATATTTGATGAACAATTAGGATGGCCATCTTGCGGACCATACGTGTCTTTGAACACCAGCTACTTAAGGTGGGAGATAAGCTGGATCGTTTCACCTTTAGGGATGCCGATTTCCTGATGGTAGCCAAGTGGGCAGCCCAAAGAGATTGTCCTTATCTAAAGATAGAATATCAAGCTATTCGATTTAATAGCTACGTAGGTGTGATCCAGTGTGGCAGTTTATGTATTGAGATCCTACCCAAGCTAGATCAATGGTTGCCGTCACGGGATGCCATTCAATCTTGCCTCATTGAGATGTTGAAGACTGCTCGGTTTTTGAAAATAGATACTTTCAAGTCTGCGGCCATTGCTGTCAAGGCATTACCCTTGATAGATTTATTCTGGAAGTTTTACTTAGAAGAGGTAGCTAAATTACTACAAGAAGGGTTGGTTCGGTCCTATCGGCTTGACGAGGGTTGGAAGCCCTTCCTAAAGGGGAAATTGGTCTTGTCTCAACAACTGAGGGGTGCTTCATCGACCAAAGGATTTTATACACATGCTAACAAATACGATTATAACCATCCACTAAATAGTATTCTGTATGGAGCCTTGTTAATCCTTAGGCGATTGCCGCTTTCACCCGCCAATCAACAGCTCTTAGGTCAGGTAATGAATCGTTTTCCGAAACTTAATTATTCTGTTGACGTGTTGCGCCAGCTGGATTCCTTGCAGTTAGACTGGAAAACAAGCCGGTACAAAGATGCGTTGTTCCTCGCCAAAATGATTCTGAAGGATAATAATCCGGATGTTAGATCAGGAAAACAACAAGGTGTCGCATTAATCTTCGATATGAATGCATTATTTGAAACATACCTCCTTCAGATGTTGGTTCGCGCTAAACCGGAGCAAGCACGGGTAAGTTA
Organism: Saprospiraceae bacterium; assembly: GCA_965263225.1. Taxonomy (GTDB): domain Bacteria; phylum Bacteroidota; class Bacteroidia; order Chitinophagales; family Saprospiraceae; genus DT-111. The sequence continues at coordinate 623,835 of CBDHHG010000051.1, read as the reverse complement.
TCAGGAGCAGCGTTTCTTTTGGCTAAAAAGAAGTATCAGGCCTGATATTGTTTGTCAATGGAATGAAAAGCGTATTGTTCTGGACACCAAATGGAAGATGCTTCCCAAAGGACAACCTCCAATTGAAGATTTGCGGCAGATGTACGTCTACAATAAATACTTCCGTGCCTCAAAAGGGATATTGCTCTATCCAAGATTGACCAGTAATGAATCTATTACAGCCCCTTTTCATGGCATAGGTGCTTCCCTGGATCATGGGATATGCGAAGTCCGGTTCTTGAACTTGGTGCGGAATGGTCGGCTTAACCTGGATATTGGAAAAGCACTATGGAAGTCCTTTTGATTAATATATGCGATAAAACAATAATTTAACGATTAAATTACAATCTCTTTACTCGCCTCATTTATTTCTACCTTACATTTGTACAGCGTTCTACAATTATTCAAATCTTAGTATCCACTCTCAAGCAAAAGACATTAATCAGATTGTTCTAACCTACAAGACAACGTAAATTTTCCCAGTTTTTCGGCATTTAAATGGTAAGTCCTTGAGGCTTTAGCTCCTAGGAGTGTTCTAGTCACAAGGCTTGAAACAATGAGCGGCCATCTATCATTGAAGGTTTCAAGTCATTAGGAACTACTAAAATCTCATTACTAATATTCTATTGTCAGTCAATAGATTAGGAGCTTATTCTTGCATAGATGTGCTTAATCGTCCATAGGGATCGCCCCCCGTGGACCAATGTGCGACCCATGTTGTAATTCTAACATTTATTCATATCATCCAAAAACGATTTAAGTAGGGCGTCCTCAAAAAGTCGGGGCTGATTTCAGGTTATTATCATACCAGTCCGGCGATGTGAGGCGGTTGAGTAAGCAACAGTCCTTGCCGTTGCTTTCATTGTAGCTGTTTTATTCATTTGAATACTCCACTGTTGGTAGCAATAGCTAAAAATAAAGATAAAGAAGGCCCGGGCTAACTTGATAGTGTTGAGCGCCAGTAGAATAAGGCCAATACAAGCATAGGAGGTATCTTCCAGTCGAGTTTGTATATCATCCAGCCCGTATTTTGATTTTCCTTGGCCAAATTTGCCTTCGATTTCTGAGCGCTTATTTTGTTCTTTCTTTCGTTTTTGCTTCTGTTGTGCAGACATCGGCTTGGCACGTCCCAAAGGCTTACCGCTATGTCTTATCCCTCTGTCTTTTAAGAACTTGCGGTTTTGACGGTTCAGGTATATTCGATCTACAAGTACCAATTCCGGGTAATAGCCATACAAAGCCTTGTAGCCCTCAACTTGCTCCTGGAGTAGTATTCCTTCATTGAAGTTATCAAAGTCGACCTGGTCCATTCTAGCAAAGCCTTCCGTTTGTGAGACGTTCAGTTTGGCACCAAACTCAGTCAATTTACCGGCCTTACCTCGTTTGATAGGTCGCACATAGGGTTGAGCAATATTAACGATCCGATCATCGATACGTTTACGTCCATCTCGGTGCATGATATCTTGCTGGCGGTACAGCTCCTGTAGCACCCAAAATCGCTGCCAATCACTGTGTTTCCAATCAATAGTTTGATCGGCTTGTTGTAGTTGGTCCAGCATGCGGTTAATATGGTTGAGGTTGCGCCGCAGGTAGCGGAGTTGTTTGCCTCTAGTACCTTTGATCGCTTTTTTACCCGGATTGCGCTTCTTGGCAAAGGCCAAGTACTGTTTATGTGCGATCCGGCGGTAGGTCCGAGGCTTGTTTTTCCACAAGCCACTCCCCTGATACAGCTTATCAATCAAGGCTTCGCTATACAGGCGTCCTTGATGCAATAATCGCGTATCAGTTGGATAACCAATATGTTGTGGAGCCACTGTAGCATCCATCTTCAAGGTCCCTTTATTGGGCCTCTTATTCTCAGGGCGATCTTTATTATCCATAGCCCGGCTCTTCTCATCTGGTCTTTGCCCTGCTTGATTCGGACCAGATGACTTATTCCCTCCTTGATCAGTATCCTTCTTTTTAGGCTTGGCTCGGTGCTTGATAGCTCGCAACTGCCGAGCCTGCTGGAGCAACATATCATTAAGTTGTTGTGATCCTTTCTTACCCAGACGTTTGCGGATCTCCACAAACAACGAGGGAACAAACACAGGCTTAGTTTGGAAGCGCGGCAAGCCTACAAAGTATTGCATATAGACATTTTCTTGGATGGCCTGAATCGTATCTTCATCCGAGATACCTTCGATGTGCTTAATCAACAAAGCCCCTAAAACAATACGCAAGTCAATGCTCTGACGACCATGGTTCTTACTCATCTTAGAAAAGAAAACGGTGGCCATCTCGTCCCAAGGCACCACGGCGGCCATCTTAACCCAGCGATTATTGGCATCTAGGGCTTGTCCAAAAGGCGATTGGAATAAACCAAAATTCCGTTCAGCGGCTGGTGTATACTTGATCATCGAACTGCAAGGATTTTAACTAAGCTAAGCCTTTTTCTTTGCATTTGATACTTCAATAGTAATAATTTAGCACATTCAATAACTTATATATCAGCCCTTTATTGACCCTTAAACCCTTTTTGAGGACGCCCTAAGTATGAAAAAGTTAATGCTATTACCTCTGGCTGCCCTACTTATGTTGGCCAGTTGTACCGAAAAGGAGACTTTGGAACCCGTTGAAAGTACCTTGGAGGAACAAGTACTGCAGCAAGAAATTTCACAAGAAGTAGTAAATGAGATTAACCGTCAAGCAGATGCTGCCGCGCGATCCGAGATCTCTGGAACGCCGTTTCAGGGTGAGCTTAGAGCGGATTGTACCCAGTTATTCAATTGGTTAGATGATGGAGACCTGGGGTGTACGGATGGGGCAGGAAGCCTAGTAACCCAGTTCACACAGCAAGGATGTTTGCGTTTATTCTTTAATGAAGCCTCCTTTCCTGGCGTATTCAGGTCAACTAGTTTCGCTCCTTTTACCCTGTCCTACTATGTGGATGGCGATGGTGACATTAATTCTGACACCAATATTCTACCAGATCTAGAAGACCACGCCGATGCCATCGTGGATTATTGCGAAAACGTTCTAGGCTTTACACCGTGGGGGATTTATGGTGGACCTGCTACAAGCTTTACTTGTAATGAACGCGCAAATAACACGGTGTTGATGATCTATCGCGCTTACTATTAATCCCAATTTCACTTAGGTAAAGGAGGGAATGTGGCGGGCACTATTCCTTCCTAGCCTCTAGCTTAGGTTATGTGTAGATGGCTTTGATATCTATCAAGATCATCTACACCTACTCTCTGCATTAAGATCTTACAATTATCATCTAAACAATAGTCATGATTAAGTTCAATCAAATTCGTCTCTTAGCTTTTATCTTAATAGTGGCCCTTGGTTTCACTGCCTGCGATAAGCAAGCTGTAATTGAGGTAGATCCCACTACTAATCTTCAATCTTCCTCTAATTGGTCTGCCCATCTAAGTATGACTGGAGCTGAATTGTCCATACAATTGCAAGAAACCTATGGCCATGATGATTTTTCCTATGAGGAAAAACTGGAATTCCTTTTGCAATTGACCCTAGATAAATTGGCTGTCGAAAGGGGAGAAGCGATTACAATTTCAAAGGAAAGTATACAGACCAAAGCTGGATCCTCTGGCGTGTCGGAATACCTCGTTCAAGCTCAAACTTTCTATCGTATCGATAGTAATCCCGCCAACGACGTCTATGAGACGGATGTGAAGACAGGAGTAGGGCTACCTGCTATTCGTTTACAAGCCAGGAGTAATCAGAAGAGAAATGAAGGTAGCTTTGTGGCCTGGGGAGCTAATGCAGATATTTATGAAAAAGCCCCTGGTAGTACAAGTTTCGTAAGTATTGATGGAGCTATTGACGGCTTTATCCCGTACTACTGCACTGACAATGAGGATTTTGTAATTTACGCTTGGGCTACGATTTACAACGATGGCTCCACAGAGCCATTAGTCGGATCTCTTTGTGATGATTAATACCAAATAAAAAAGGGTCGAACTACATTCCAACCCTTTTCCTGATATGTTTTATACATTGACTTGGTAATACCCCCTACACCAAAGTGTAGGGGGAGATTTACCTTATTGTGGTAAATAATCTAGTGCCAAGTTAATTTGGATAAACTATGTCTTTTCCCTCCTGGTACTCCTAAACACCTTAGCTTATCCGTAAATGATAATTTCAATAAATAATTTAGAATCCGTAAGAGAACCCTACACTATATGTAACGCCTCGCTTGTATCTACCATAAATATACTCTTGACCTTTGAACTCAGAGAAGATTTCATAATCTGGGTTCACTAGGTTGATGGCTCTGAGCTTAACCTGGAATCTTCCGAATTTCTTAGCAAGTGAAACATCTAATTGAGAACGGCCTCTTTCAAAGATGTCCGGCGTACCCTCTACACCAGTAGAATACAATCGATCTCCAAAGAAGTTGTAGGCGATGATGGCATCCCAGCCTCTGTCTCGATCAACGAAGCTCAAGTTAACATTCGCTACAACTGGAGATTGGCCTACTAACTCTCTTGTATCAGGGAACTCTGGATCTACGTCACGTGCTCGTAGTAATTCTTCTGAGTCAAGAGCAACTTCAGATTGAATAAGGGCCATGTTAGCACCAATATTGAACTTTTCTAGTTTTGGCGAAATGAAATCCAAGGCCTTACGTACTTCAAATTCGGCACCAAACAGCGTAGCATCAGTTGAATTAACCCAAGTAAACTGTGGATTACCCGCTGGTCTAAAGGTTCTAACGATAGGATCCTGGAATTCCTTGTAGAAAGTACTTACCGCGATCATTTCTCCAGGACGGACAAAGTATTCGTAACGGAGGTCAATATTATTGATTCTAGATCTAGTAAGATTTGGGTTACCAAACACAGTCGGATCACCAATAAAACCAAAGGATCCAAATGGCGCAATTTCCCGCATATTCGGACGAGCTAAAGTATTAGAGTAACTAGCTCGTAGATTCATGTTATCGTTCAAAGCGTAGATAAGATGTATGGCTGGGAGTACATCTAACTCATCGATCTCTCCGATGAAATTTTCTGGGTTTGGATTCAATTCTGCTGCTGCACTTTCAACGTAGTAGTCTGTGCCTTCTATCCTAGCGCCGAAGATACCCTTTAATGCCGGCGTCAATTGATATGTCAACATACCATAGGTAGCCCAAACAGATGTCTCTCCAAAATAATTGTTGGCAGCTTGCGTGTCATCTACGATGTAAAGGCCGATGGTGTTTCGGGTAGGGGTAGTCTCCACTACACCTGTATTAGTTGGTCCAAAGTAAAGATCTGCGTCACCGGCATAAACCTCTCCTTGAGATCGAAGGACGTTGTAAATGCTCTCGCTGAAATCTCTATCAGTAGCGGTGTATAGACCTCCAAACTTCAGCTTATTGGCCTTATTGGCACCTTGCGCGATCGGGATGGTGATATCCACTTTGGCCTCATAGGAGTCGTCTTGCAAAGTCCGGAAGTAGTGTCCTGGACTAAGGTATTGGGAGGTAGTAATGGAATATCTATCAGACTGGATAATGTAAGTATTCGCAAAGAATCTTAGGTCAGGCTCTTCTTGGGTTGTCCGAATGATACTTCCTGCCCATTCTATTTTAGTGTTACCTAAACTAGGCAGAACATGAGATCCACTACCAACCAAATCGACTAGTTCTCTCTCCCTGAAACTTAGTGTCCTAGATTCAAATAAGTCAATGGGCTGGGCAATACCGAATGAACCATAGTCTCCATCCAAGATCCGAGCCTCCTGCGTACCTTGATGACTGTAGATAGCGTATAGGCTAATCTCGTTGTTAGAAGAAGGCCTAATTGAGATACCAAACAATCCGCCAATGTTACTTTCCTCTTGGCTTCTAGTATCATTCATTTCAAAGGTCTGTTGTAGGAAGTCATCTCCACCAAGGTTTCTGAAGTTGTTGTTCTCAGCCGCTTCGTAGTGTGCGAAATCTTTGGAGAAGTTTGCTGCCAATAGCAAACCAATGGGGACTGATCCCGCTTGTACCTGGTTTCCAATGTTGAAAGAGAGGCTATAATTCGGGCCCACACTCTTAGGAGAAGGGGCCATTTCTGTATTAAAAGACTTAGCGATATTATCTAGCTGAGCTGCTAGGGCATTATCACGTCTCGCTTGAGAAGGAGCTGAACGAGTCAATAGCGAGCTTGAAGCTCCCTCTAGTTTCGGGTCTAGGACTGCTGCAGGTATATCAAGGAGTCCGTCATTAAAGCCGTATTGGGCCTGACCACCAGCGTCGAAGGATAGAAAATTATCAATGAAGGAACTTTGTGTATTGTAAGAGGAAGATACAGATACACCGTAAGTGAATCGTTCTGGAAGCGTTTTAATTTTGATGTTAACATAACCACCAGTAAAGTCTCCAGGGAGATCTGGAGTAAAACTCTTGGCAGCGATAATGTTATCCAATAGATTACTTGGAATCAAGTCCAACTGCGCACTGTTTCGGTATGGGTCAATACTAGGTAATCGGGTACCATTTAGGGCAGTCGTAGAATAACGATCCCCTAATCCACGAACATACACATACTTACCGTCTACAATTGTTGTTCCAGTAACTTTCTTCAAAGCGCTGGCTGCATCGCCTGCACCAAGTCGAGAAATTTCTTGTGAGGAAATACCATCTTGAATCTTGTCAGATTTCTTCTGAAGCATCAAAACGGCGTTTTCTGTTCTTTCGATGGCTTTTGCTTTCACTACTACTTCTAGGTCAAGCTCAACGGCATCATCGGAAATGGCCACATCAAGATAGGTTGTCTCATTGGCCTTAATTTCAACTTCCACTACTTTCTTATCAACATATCCAATGTAGCTTACATGGATGGTGTAAACACCTGGTTCAGCATTGAATTGGTACTTACCATCAAAGTCGGTAGCTGTCCCGACAGCTGTACCTTCAATAACGACATTAGCACCAATTAGAGTTTCACCAGATTTTTCATCGATAATGGTACCACTGATGGCACCTTGTTGGGAAAGAGCCGTCGTGACCAATCCCAAAAGTAGGAGGGGTAGGAAAAAAAGCTTTTTCATAGTTAGGTAATTGCACTAGATTTAAAAAAGGGAGTCCCGGACCAAAGGCCCAGGACTCGTGATTGAAATGTGATAAATTATTTTGTGACAATAAGTTTATGAGCTAGTTGCACACCTTCGGCTTGAAGTACTACAAAGTAGTAACCATTCGCCATATTGCTGACGTTAATGTCAACTAGGTGTTCTCCACCAATCGTAAGTTCGTTGTTCATTACTTGCTGAACCACTTTACCAGTCAAGTCGAAGACCGTCATACTTACATTAGTAGTTCTTGGTAGTTCAAATTTGATGGTTGCAAAGTCGAATGAAGGAGTCGGCATTGGAGCATTCATTACAAATCCTTCCTCTTCCTTCACCGTCTCAGTGCTAGTATAGATGTCACCTAGGTAACCGTACTCATCAAGTGCAGTCCAGCTTCTTAGCCACAGATCAGCAGTTGGATCAAATGCACCTTTATAAGCTGTTTCCATGAAGTAATCATCATCGATAGTACCAAGGTTTTGACCAGCAGGACCGTTTTCTTGAGGTCTTGGGTCAAGTCCATTGTCTGTTACTCGACTTACACCAGCCAGTAATGGATCTTCTACAGCATTTCCTGATGCAACAAGATTGTCAATCAATACTTGTTGGTTAGTAGGAGCAGGCGCCTCATTTTGGTCAACAAGGATAGCGAAGTCAGTGATATCAGCACCAGCACCGAAGTCCCACCAGATGTTATTAGCGAAAGCTAAATCACCGTTCACCAAGTTGTCGTAAGAGTCAGCACCGTCACGATCTTCGATGGCCAGTGCTACACCTGGGAACTGAGTGATGATAGAGTTCCAGTATTCTCCACCTGCTCTATCTCTGAACAACAATCCTATGTCTCCACCGTCACCTTCAGGAGCAGCATCTACGCCAGGACCGATAACGGTAGCATTAGAGATAGTAGGCTTAGCAAAAGGATCTTGATCATCAGGGCTAGCCCCATCGTGCTCACCACCACGACCAGAGATATCCGTATCCAGGATAGTGAACCAGAATTGACCTTTACCTCTCCAACCGAAGTCGTAATCGTAAGAGTCATCCTTACAGAAGGCCACAGAAGCGTATCTTACTGCAACCGTACCACCGAACCATTCGATACCATCATCATCATTGGCAAATACCTCAACATATTCGATAGTTGTTCCGCTACCTACACCACCAAGTGTAAGACCGTTAATTTCATCACCGTTAGAGATTACATCTCCACCGTGACGGATAGAAACGTAGCGAATTACACCAGAGTCGTCCGTGTCATCCGTACCACCGAAGCGAGCTTTATCTTGATCGGCAGGAATACCTTCGATGTTGTCTGTGCCACCTGGGCGAGCAATCGTTGCATCACCTAGTACGATCAAACCACCCCAAAGGCCACGGTCGATAGCTTCCAAGTCGTCTGGATTAGCGATGTCATCTTGCTCAGATGTGAAGATGATTGGCTCATCAGCAGTACCTTCAGCGAAGATTTGAGCACCAACAGAGATAATCAAAGCAGAAGCAGCATCACCCGTAGATGGAGTTCCCTTAGCTTTGATGATTGTACCTTCTTCAATATTCAATACACCACCTGCTTCTAGGAATACATATCCGTCAAGTAGGTAGCAATTTTGCTTAGTCCAAGTATAAGTTTCATCACCAACCAAATCAGCGTCAGTGATTACGATAGGATCAGAGCAGTCAGTAACAAACTCAGTTGCTAGGTCACCGATATAACCGTACTCATCAACAGCAGTCCATCCTAATAACCAGTTGTCCTTGTTACCAAAAGCGCCGCGATAAGATACTTGATCAAAGTATCCTTCATCATTTGGAAGCGTAGCTGCACCGAATAGGGCTCCACTTGTTCCGTTTAGACGAGGATCCAAACCGCCGTCAGTGATTCTACTCACCCCACCGAAGTCAGGCGTGAAGATTTCGTTACCACCGTCGGCAAGAGCAGTAAGTAAAGTCGGCTGGTTAGTAGGAGCTGGTACTTCGTTCTGGTCAACTAAGATAGCGAAATCGGCAAGGTCAGCACCTGCACCAAAGTCCCACCAAACGTTGTTGGCGAAAGCCAGGTCACCAGCTACTAAGTTATCGTAAGAGTCAGCGCCATCACGATCTTCGATTGCAAGTGCAACACCTGGGAATTCAGTAATGATAGAGTTCCAGTAAGCTCCACCCGCTCTATCTCTGAACAACAATCCGATGTCTCCACCGTCACCTTCGCCAGCGGCAGTTACACCCGGGCCGATGATAGTAGCATTAGAGATAGTAGGCTTAGAGAAAGGATCTTGATCATCCGGACTAGCCCCATCGTGCTCACCACCACGACCAGAGATATCCGTATCCAGGATAGTGAACCAGAACTGACCATTACCTCTCCAACCGAAGTCGTAATCGTAAGAGTCATCCTTACAGAAAGCTACAGAAGCATACTTAACAGAAACAGTACCACCGAACCATTCGATACCGTCATCATCATTGGCAAATACCTCTACATATTCGATAGTTGTTCCGCTACCTACACCACCAAGCGTAAGACCGTTGATTTCATCACCGTTAGAGATTACATCTCCACCGTGACGGATAGAAATGTAGCGAATTACACCAGAGTTGTCTGTGTCATCAGTTCCACCGAAACGAGCTTTATCTTGATCAGCAGGAATACCTTCGATATTGTCTGTACCGCCCGGGCGAGCAATCGTTGCATCACCAAGAACGATCAAACCACCCCAAAGACCACGATCAATAGCTTCCAGGTCAGTTGCATCAGCGATATCATCTTGCTCAGACGTGAAGATGATAGGTTCATCAGCCGTACCTTCAGCGAAGATCTGAGCACCAACAGAGATAATCAAAGCAGAAGCAGCATCACCCGTAGAAGGCGTTCCTCTACCTTTGATGACTGTACCTTCTTCAATATTCAATACACCACCTGCTTCTAGGAATACATATCCATCAAGTAGGTAGCAGTTTTCTTTTGTCCAAGTATAAGTCTGACCACCAACTAAGTCAGCGTCAGTAATTACGATGGGATCAGAGCAGTCAGTAACAAATTCAGTAGCTAAGTCACCGATATATCCGTACTCATCTACTGCAGTCCACCCTGTCAACCAGTTGTCACGGTTGCCAAAAGCACCACGGTAAGACACTTGATCGAAGTATCCACTTTCATTAGGAAGTACAGCCGCACCGAATAGCGCTTCACTTGTTCCGTTTAGACGAGGATCCAAGCCACCATCAGTGATTCTACTCACCCCACCGAAATCAGGCGTGAAGATTTGGTTACCACCATCAACAAGAGCAGTTATCAAGGTTGACTGATTAGTAGGAGCAGGAACTTCGTTTTGATCTACCAAGATGGCGAAATCAGTGATATCAGCACCAGCACCGAAGTCCCACCAAACATTGCTTGCGAAAGCCAAATCACCAGCTACTAAGTTATCGTAAGAGTCAGCGCCATCACGATCCTCGATCGCAAGTGCAACACCTGGGAATTCAGTAATGATAGAGTTCCAGTAAGCTCCACCTGCTCTATCTCTGAACAACAATCCGATGTCACCGCCGTCACCTTCACCAGTTGCAGTAACACCCGGCCCGATGATAGTAGCATTAGAGATAGTAGGCTTAGAGAAAGGATCTTGATCATCCGGGCTAGCCCCATCGTGCTCACCACCACGACCAGAGATATCCGTATCCAGGATAGTGAACCAGAACTGACCATTACCTCTCCAACCGAAGTCGTAGTCGTAAGAGTCATCCTTACAAAAGGCTACAGAAGCATACTTAACAGAAACAGTACCACCGAACCATTCGATACCATCATCATCATTGGCAAATACCTCTACGTATTCGATAGTTGTTCCGCTACCTACACCACCAAGCGTAAGACCGTTGATTTCATCACCGTTAGAGATTACATCTCCACCGTGACGGATAGAAACGTAGCGAATTACACCAGAGTTGTCTGTGTCATCAGTTCCACCGAAACGAGCTTTATCTTGATCAGCAGGAATACCTTCGATATTGTCTGTACCGCCCGGGCGAGCAATCGTTGCATCACCTAGTACAATTAAACCACCCCAAAGACCACGATCAATAGCTTCTAGGTCAGTGGCATCTTCAGTATCATCCTGTTCAGACGTGAAGATGATAGGTTCATCAGCCGTACCTTCAGCGAAGATCTGAGCACCAACAGAGATAATCAAAGCAGAAGCAGCATCACCCGTAGATGGTGTTCCTTTCGCTTTAATGATTGTACCTTCTTCAATATTCAATACACCACCTGCTTCTAGGAATACATATCCGTCAAGAAGGTAGCAGTTTTCTTTAGTCCAAGTATAAGTCTGACCACCAACTAAGTCAGCGTCAGTAATTACGATGGGATCAGAGCAGTCAGTAACAAATTCAGTAGCTAAGTCACCGATATATCCGTACTCATCTACTGCAGTCCACCCTGTCAACCAGTTGTCACGGTTGCCAAAAGCACCACGATAAGACACTTGATCGAAGTATCCGCTTTCATTAGGAAGTACAGCCGCACCGAATAGCGCTTCACTTGTTCCGTTTAGACGAGGATCCAAGCCACCATCAGTGATTCTACTCACCCCACCGAAATCAGGCGTGAATATCTGGTTACCACCATCAACAAGAGCAGTTATCAAGGTTGACTGATTAGTAGGAGCAGGAACTTCGTTTTGATCTACCAAGATGGCGAAATCAGTGATATCAGCACCAGCACCGAAGTCCCACCAAACATTGCTTGCGAAAGCCAAATCACCAGCTACTAAGTTATCGTAAGAGTCAGCGCCATCACGATCTTCGATTGCAAGTGCAACACCTGGGAATTCAGTAATGATAGAGTTCCAGTAAGCTCCACCTGCTCTATCTCTGAACAACAATCCGATGTCTCCACCATCACCTTCACCAGTTGCAGTAACACCCGGCCCGATGATAGTAGCATTAGAGATAGTAGGCTTAGAGAAAGGATCTTGATCATCCGGGCTAGCCCCATCGTGCTCACCACCACGACCAGAGATATCCGTATCCAGGATAGTGAACCAGAACTGACCATTACCTCTCCAACCGAAGTCGTAATCGTAAGAGTCATCCTTACAGAAAGCTACAGAAGCATACTTAACAGAAACAGTACCACCGAACCATTCGATACCATCATCATCATTTGCAAATACCTCTACATATTCGATAGTTGTACCGCTACCTACACCACCAAGCGTAAGACCGTTGATTTCATCACCGTTAGAGATTACATCTCCACCGTGACGGATAGAAACGTAGCGAATTACACCAGAGTTGTCTGTGTCATCAGTTCCACCGAAACGAGCTTTATCTTGATCAGCAGGAATACCTTCGATATTGTCTGTACCGCCCGGGCGAGCGATAGTTGCATCACCCAAAACAATTAAACCACCCCAAAGACCACGGTCGATAGCTTCAAGGTCAGTGGCATCTTCTATATCATCTTGCTCAGACGTGAAGATGATAGGTTCATCAGCCGTACCTTCAGCGAAGATCTGAGCACCAACAGAGATAATCAAAGCAGAAGCAGCATCACCCGTAGATGGTGTTCCTTTCGCTTTAATGATTGTACCTTCTTCAATATTCAATACACCACCTGCTTCTAGGAATACATATCCATCAAGTAGGTAGCAGTTTTCTTTAGTCCAAGTATAAGTCTGACCACCAAGAAGATCGGCGTCAGTAATGGTGATGGGATCAGAGCAGTCAGTAACAAATTCAGTAGCTAAGTCACCGATATATCCGTACTCATCTACTGCAGTCCACCCTGTCAACCAGTTTTCAGTGTTGCCAAAAGCACCACGATAAGACACCTGATCGAAGTATCCACTTTCATTGGGAAGCGTAGCTGCACCGAATAATGCTTCACTTGTTCCGTTTAGACGAGGATCTAAACCGCCGTCAGTGATTCTACTCACCCCACCGAAATCAGGCGTGAAGATTTGGTTACCACCATCAACAAGAGCAGTAATCAAGGTTGACTGATTAGTAGGAGCAGGAACTTCGTTTTGATCTACCAAGATGGCGAAATCAGTGATATCAGCACCAGCACCGAAGTCCCACCAAACATTGCTTGCGAAAGCCAAGTCACCAGCTACTAGGTTATCATAAGAGTCAGCGCCATCACGATCTTCGATCGCAAGTGCTACACCTGGGAATTCAGTGATGATAGAGTTCCAGTAGGCTCCACCTGCTCTATCTCTGAATAACAATCCGATGTCTCCACCATCACCTTCACCAGTTGCAGTAACACCCGGCCCGATGATAGTAGCATTAGAGATAGTAGGCTTAGAGAAAGGATCTTGATCATCCGGGCTAGCCCCATCGTGCTCACCACCACGACCAGAGATATCCGTATCCAGGATAGTGAACCAGAACTGACCATTACCTCTCCAACCGAAGTCGTAGTCGTAAGAGTCATCCTTACAGAAGGCTACAGAAGCATACTTAACAGAAACAGTACCACCGAACCATTCGATACCATCATCATCATTTGCAAATACCTCTACATATTCGATAGTTGTACCGCTACCTACACCACCAAGCGTAAGACCGTTGATTTCATCACCGTTAGAGATTACATCTCCACCGTGACGGATAGAAACGTAGCGAATTACACCAGAGTTGTCTGTATCATCAGTTCCACCGAAGGCCGCTTTGTCCTGATCAGCAGGAATACCTTCGATATTGTCTGTACCACCTGGGCGAGCAATCGTTGCATCACCTAGTACAATTAAACCACCCCAAAGACCACGATCAATAGCTTCTAGGTCAGTGGCATCTTCAGTATCATCCTGTTCAGACGTGAAGATGATAGGTTCATCAGCCGTACCTTCAGCGAAGATCTGAGCACCAACAGAGATAATCAAAGCAGAAGCAGCATCACCCGTAGATGGTGTTCCTTTCGCTTTAATGATTGTACCTTCTTCAATATTCAATACACCACCTGCTTCTAGGAATACATATCCGTCAAGAAGGTAGCAGTTATCTTTTGTCCAAGTATAAGTCTGACCACCAAGAAGATCGGCGTCAGTAATGGTGATGGGATCAGAACAGTCAGTAACAAATTCAGTAGCCAAATCACCAACGTATCCATATTCATCAATAGCAGTCCATCCGGTCAACCAGTTGTTGGAATTACCGAAAGCACCACGATAGGAAACCTGGTCGAAGTATCCACTTTCATTAGGAAGAACAGCCGCACCGAATAGCGCTCCACTTGTTCCGTTTAGACGAGGATCCAAACCGCCGTCAGTGATTCTACTCACCCCACCGAAATCAGGCGTGAATATCTGGTTACCACCATCAACAAGAGCAGTAATCAAGGTTGACTGATTAGTAGGAGCAGGAACTTCGTTTTGATCTACCAAGATGGCGAAATCAGTGATATCAGCACCAGCACCGAAGTCCCACCAAACATTGCTTGCGAAAGCTAAATCACCAGCTACTAGGTTATCATAAGAGTCAGCGCCATCACGATCTTCTATCGCAAGTGCTACACCTGGGAATTCAGTGATGATAGAGTTCCAGTAAGCTCCACCTGCTCTATCTCTGAACAACAATCCGATGTCTCCACCATCACCTTCACCAGTTGCAGTAACACCCGGCCCGATGATAGTAGCATTAGAGATAGTAGGCTTAGAGAAAGGATCTTGATCATCCGGGCTAGCCCCATCGTGCTCACCACCACGACCAGAGATATCCGTATCCAGGATAGTGAACCAGAACTGACCATTACCTCTCCAACCGAAGTCGTAATCGTAAGAGTCATCCTTACAGAAAGCTACAGAAGCATACTTAACAGAAACAGTACCACCGAACCATTCGATACCATCATCATCATTGGCAAATACCTCTACATATTCGATAGTTGTACCGCTACCTACACCACCCAATGTAAGACCATTGATTTCATCACCGTTAGAGATAACGTCTCCACCGTGACGGATAGAAATGTAGCGAATTACACCAGAGTTGTCTGTATCATCAGTTCCACCGAAGGCCGCTTTGTCCTGATCAGCAGGAATACCTTCGATATTGTCTGTACCACCTGGGCGAGCTATAGTTGCATCACCCAAAACAATTAAACCACCCCAAAGACCACGGTCAATGGCCTCCAAGTCGGCTGGGTCACTAGTATCATCAGATTCAGCTGTGAAGATAATAGGTTCATCAGCAGTACCTTCAGCGAAGATCTGAGCACCAACAGAGATAATCAAAGCAGAAGCAGCATCACCTGTTGAAGGTGTGCCTTTCCCTTTGATCACTGTACCAGGCTGGATGTTTAGCTTTCCGCCAGATTCAAGAAAAACATAACCATCCAATAAATAGATATTGTCCTTAGTCCAGGAATATTCTGTGTCTCCAACAAGATCACTATCCTGAATGGTCACTACCGTTTGTGCGTTCATTTGGAGGGAGAGTAATCCCACAAACAGCAGCAGAAGCGTGTAGAGCTTTTGATTCATAATGAGATAAGTTTGTTTAATCCTAATTTTGCGCAAGATTACGCTGGTAATATGAACTAGTAATTAATGCCGTGTTAAATATTTGTAAATGCAACTTTAGAACAACTTAAAATAAATGTTAACTCGTTGCGTAAATGATTGATAATCAAATAGCACCTACTTTCTCTAGTTCTACCATTTTCCAATAGGCATCAAGGGAAGTCACGACTCCCCACAAACAGACTGCTACCGCTTCCAACAGGCCCAATAGTGGATCTAGTTGCCCCGAATTCATGCCAATCATCAGGATTAGACCGACAATATTGACCAGGGAGAAGATGATAATACTAAAGAAAGGGATTTGTAGAACTTTAACTTTGAAGGGGATTACTTTAGCTTTGGAGAGTACTTGAACAATTAGTATGTTACCGAACAAGGTGGCTAAGGAAACGGCCCAGATCCCATCTCCCAGTTGCAATAAAGGGTTATTGATCAGCGCAAAAGCGTCTAGAAAGAGATACCCACAACCCAGAGAAATGAAAAAACCGCCCAAAAAGAAATAGATGAACCGGAATTTCTGGAGCTTGATTCGATTCTGAAAGGAACCCAATAGTAAAAACAGGCCTAAAAAAGAGGTGATGATTATTTGTAGAGTCGCCAACACACTCAAACTCACGCTATGACTATTAAAGCTAACCGGCCATTGAATAAATAGGAGTAAGAGGGAAATGAAAAGCGCTATGGTTATAGAAGTGGTGGTGGAAAAGAGGTTTTTCCCAGGAAAAGGGAGACCTTGAATAGTGTTGCCTACTTTGTAGATTAGACCCATTGGTGCGATTGAAAGTTCATTTATCGCTCCAAAGGTCCTTTTTTGACTTTACCTGAATGTAAACTCAAAATTAGGGAAAGATTAAGTTTTATGACCCTCCGATGTCACGGATTTGTAACATCGGAGAGTTGGCTAACACTACTTCGACCACAAATCTAGCTTGCGTTTGGGATAGTTGATACTGCAATCTGCGCCTGCCAGAAAGGGACTACCCAAGAGGCCATCTATGTCACAGCCTGTACGTTCGCGTAGAAAGGAAAGATCTGTGAACAAGAACTTGTTTTTGCCAAGGGACCAACCCTCTTTCGTTTGGACTTCCATATAACCAGCTTCGACTAACTTGACCTTTTGATCCAGCCCTTGGATTTCTTCCTTAGGTAACTGTTCCATTACTTCCGCTATGGGATGGGATAAGAATCGTTCATCAAGCAGATTGGACGCAGCACCTGTATCGATACCAAAATTGAGTACTTGGCCTGCAACTCGGACACTAATAATAGGGAGATGCTCATGTAGCGTAAAGGGAAGGCTTGTATGCGGCTGATAGAGGGAAGGCGTTATCTTTTGAGAGAAGGGGGTCAAAAAAAGGAGCTTTTGCTCAAAGTCCAGCAACAGGGCAAATCGATCAAAGACGTTGTAGCCTACCAGACCGAGGATTTCTTGGCCGGAGACTCTTTCTAGGTGACTTAGATCCAAGGCTAGCGCCTCAAGATTTTGATGTTCAATCTCTCCAAGTTGGAAGGAAGCAACACGAGTTTCGGTCACTTGGATATCGGCATTCAAACTTAGCGCTTTTGCCTTTGGACCTTTCGCGTGATCTTGATTGATCACCAGGGTAGGCGCACCAGTATCTAAAATAAATAAACCAGTCTTTCCATTTAGCTCAGCCTGCAAGTAGATCATCCCTCGGATGATTTCTATTGGAATCACATGACTGTTAGCTGGTTTTTTAGAAGAAATGGAGACAACTTCTGCATTTGGCTTATTAAGGTAAGCTATCGAACGCTGTCCATAAATATAGGGTTGTGCAAGTATCAGAATTAATGGCATCCACTTCATAATCTCTCACTTTTACTCAATAAATATTCACCAGTGGCAAAGTTGACGCTATCTAAAGATAGTCTATGTTAGATGGAAAATCAAGTTCAAGGTAAACTTAAATTTACACAAAATTAACAATAAGTTAACATTAAAAGTTCCTTTTGCTGGCATTTTTGAAATATTTAGATGGGCTTTTTGGAAGATCCCGACGTGAAATATGCCTAAAGCAGTATCTATAGCTTATTGATAATCTGTGGGTCATATTGACCAAACCAGCAGCGTCAATCGCCCGGAAAAAAATTGCTTTCCCTACCATGATTTTCTTGCTTGCTTAAATTCTTTTCCCAACTGGCATTTCCGTACCTTTGTATTCCGTAACAACCATAAGGTAAAGACTGAATACGAAATCAATGACGAAGTACATTTTTGTTACGGGCGGTGTAACCTCTTCTCTAGGTAAAGGAATTATTGCAGCCTCTCTGGCCAAATTGCTACAAGCGCGTGGCTTCCAAGTAACTATCCAAAAATTTGATCCTTACATCAATGTTGACCCTGGAACACTCAATCCCTATGAGCACGGAGAGTGTTATGTAACGGATGATGGGGCGGAAACGGATTTAGACTTGGGACATTATGAGCGTTTCTTGAATACGCCAACTTCTCAGGCCAATAATGTAACCACTGGTCGAATCTATCAAACGGTGATTAATAAAGAGCGAGCTGGAGACTATCTAGGAAAAACGGTGCAAGTAATACCTCATATTACGGATGAAATCAAACGGAGAGTGCAGCTGCTTGGGGAGGCGAATAACTACGATATTGTAATCACGGAATTGGGCGGGACCGTTGGCGATATTGAGTCTTTGCCTTACTTAGAATCCTTGCGTCAACTACGCTGGGAGCTAGGATCTGATAATTGCCTGGTAATCCATCTTACTTTAGTCCCTTTTCTTAACGCAGCAAAAGAACTAAAAACTAAACCCACTCAACATTCTGTAAAAGAACTACTTAATACGGGTATACAGCCAGATATTTTAGTTTGCCGTACGGAGTACCCGATCGGGATGGATATTCGCAGGAAATTGGCACTTTTCTGCAATGTAGATGTATCATCGGTCATTGAGGCTATTGATGCAGAAAGTATTTATGATGTTCCTTTGTTGATGCTGAAGGAAAAATTAGATACTACGGTGATTACGAAGTTGAGACTAAAAGACCGCCGCGAACCTGAATTGACAGCTTGGAAGACCTTCTTGGGTAAGCTTAAAAACCCAACACATGAGGTTAAGATTGCCTTAGTGGGAAAATACAACGAATTGCCAGATGCCTATAAGTCTATCCACGAAGCCTTTGTGCATGCAGGAGCAGTGAATGAATGCAAAATCATCGTAGTGCCGATCCACTCGGAGCATCTAGAAGGGAAGGCAGAGGCGGTGGCAAAAAAGTTAGAAGATGTTGATGCCGTCCTGGTGGCGCCAGGCTTTGGTGAGCGAGGGATAGAAGGTAAGATCAATGCTATTACCTTTACTAGAGAGCAGGGAATTCCTTTCTTTGGGATTTGTTTAGGGATGCAATGTGCTGTGGTTGAGTTTGCGCGGAATGTGATGAATTGGGAGTCTGCTGCTTCCACTGAAGTCAATCCCGTCACAGAATACCCAGTCATTGATTTGATGCCAGATCAGAAGGGAATTACAAAAAAGGGGGGCACTATGCGATTGGGGGCATATACTTGCGAAAACCGCCGCAAGTCCTTAGCTAATCAAGCTTACGGAAAACTTAAAATTCAGGAGCGTCACCGTCATCGGTATGAGTTCAACAATAAATTTAAGGAAAAACTAGAAAAGGGGGGCTTGATTCCAAGTGGAATTAACCCAGACTCCGGTTTGGTAGAGATTGTAGAACTGAAGAATCACCCTTGGTTTGTAGGGGTTCAATTTCACCCCGAATTGAAGAGTACCGTGGAAGCTCCACATCCACTTTTTGTGGCATTTGTGAAGGCTGCTATTGCTCATAAGTACCAGCTTCAAAATTGACCAGAAGTGTGAGATTCAATTCTTTTCAAAGACAGCAAACCATACTGATCGAGGTGGTTGCTGTCCTTGCCTGTGTTGTATTCACCAGCTTGAGTTCCTCCCATACTTTCTTTTGGGATACCATTCAACTGGGAAGTAAGCACGCTCATCATTACTACGAAAATAATTTTGCTAGCCTACTCTTACCCACTGAAATCGACAGCGGGCATCCTCCTTATTTTGGGATGTATCTGGCAGCTTGCTGGAGAGCTTTTGGGAAGTCATTGGTGGTTAGCCATTGGGCGATGCTTCCCTTTTTACTGGTCCTGGTGCTGCAATGGGTCAAACTGGGAAAGCGATTGATCGGTAGGACGCTGTTGCCACTTTTTGTTCTTTTCCTGCTCATTGATCCCGTTTTGGCCAGTCAGGCCAGCTTGGTAAGCCCTGATATTGTCTTGTCTGCCTGTTTCTTGCTGCTGCTGAATAGTATTTATGGAGGAGAAAAGACGAATAAGATATTGGCTGTCTTGGGATTAGGTATGGTGAGTACGAGAGGTATGTTAATTGCTTTCTTCAGCTTTGTTTGGGAAGTACTGGTATTCCAGCAAAAAAAGAAAGGAGAGTCTTGGCTGAAGCACTTCATTCCTGTAATTCGTCCCTACTTACCGGGAGGTGCAATGGCGCTAATTTACCTTTCTTATCACTATCTTTCTGTCGGTTGGATTGGCTATCACGCCGATTCTGAGTGGGCGCCAAGTTTTGCTATGGCCGATGCCAAACAGATCTTAAAGAACACGATGGTTTTGGTTTGGCGTTTTTTAGACTTCGGACGCGTTTTTGTGCTCATTGCTGCCGTATTTTTTGGGATTGAGTTGTGGAGAAATAAGGGGTTCAAAAAAGGGAATGTAGACCCTGAATTCAAACGAATCCTTACCTTGTTCTTGCTTTTACTCCTCGGTTTAGGATTTGCCTTCCTTCTATATGTTGGACTTCAACAACATAGATATTTATTACCCCTTTTTCTGTTGAGCACCCTTCTTTTCTTTCTGCTGCTGAAAGAGCTGCCAAGTGACCAATGGAACCCCAGACGCAGGAATGTAATCGTAGCTTTCGTAGCCATCGGACTTCTGACGGGAAACCTTTGGATATATCCGGATCGAATATCTCAGGGAT
Source organism: Saprospiraceae bacterium (assembly GCA_965263225.1). Taxonomy (GTDB): domain Bacteria; phylum Bacteroidota; class Bacteroidia; order Chitinophagales; family Saprospiraceae; genus DT-111. The sequence continues at coordinate 603,211 of CBDHHG010000051.1, read as the reverse complement.
GGGATTCTACCTTAGCACACTGGCCCTATTTCGATCTAAGAGCACAGATGCAGGACTATGTGGAAGCGGAAGGGATTTTACTAAGGGAAATTGGCACAGCTTTTCCTGAAATTGGTGCGCTAAAATTCAAGGATCTTACAGAGCAGTGGGAGGGATATAAGGAAAAGGACCTAAGAACTGATCGCTATATCCTGTATTCCAATATTATGAATGATTTTTCGGATGCTGAACTTTGGCGTTTGCAGGAAGAATGGATTCCGATTCATGAAGTAAGGAGCCGGGGAATAAAAATGATCTTGTATCAAAGCCCCAATTTAAATTAGGTAAAAGGCTATATTTAGACAGGCAAAAAATAGAGAAATGCGAAAATTATCGCTTAAGGAATTGAATCGAGTAGATGTCGTGACCTTTAAGGGACAAAAGAAAACGCCATTGGTAATTGTTCTCGACAATGTCCGCTCCGCTCTAAATGTCGGATCCGCTTTTCGCACGGCTGATGCCTTTGCCTTGGAAAGTGTTTACCTCTGTGGAATAACTGCGAAGCCTCCACACCGAGAAATTCTCAAGACGGCGATAGGGGCGACAGAAAGTATGGATTGGGTCCATTTTGAAGATACCATAGCTGCTGTCCAGGAGCTGAAAGAACGAGGATACCATATTTTGGCGGTAGAGCAAGCCACTGATAGTATCCCCCTACAAGAATTTAGACTTACGCCTGGAGCGAAATATGCCTTAGTCTTCGGAAATGAAGTGAAGGGAGTAGGAGAGGAGGTCATGGAGATGCTGGATGCCTGTTTGGAGGTTCCTCAATTTGGAACCAAACACTCATTGAATATTTCCGTTTGTTTGGGGGTAGTGGTTTGGGATCTCTTTAAGCAAAGTCGGTATCAACTATGAGGGAATAAAGTTTGTTCTCAATGTACGATACTCTTACATTTTCTTAATTGCAAAATCTGAGTTATGGCTTATTGGCTTGTGAAATCTGAACCGGCTGAATACAGTTACGATGATCTTGTGGACGAAGGTATAGGTATGTGGGATGGAGTGAGGAACTATGCCGCGCGAAAGCATTTACGGGGCATGGCGATAGGTGACTATGTATTGTTTTACCACAGTAGGCAAGGCTTAGAAATTGTGGGAATTGCTGAAGTAACGCGAGCGGCTTATCCAGATCCTACTGCGGAAAAAGGCGATTGGTCTGCGGTCGATTTGAAAGCGATTAAGAAATTGGAAAAAGCCGTTTCTCTAAAGGAAATCAAAGCAGAACCGGCCCTTCAAAATCTGGGCTTGGTCCGAATCGGGCGTTTATCAGTGATGCCAGTCGATCCAGCAGACTTCAATTTGCTATTACAAATGGGGGAGACGGAGCACCCATAAGGGTTAAACCAATAGCTCAAAAAGCATTTTTTGCTCATTGATGTGTTGGAAGTTGATTTTATGTTCTTCCATCCGATCGATTAAACTTTGATAATCTTCCTTATTCTTTACTTGTATCCCAACTAAAGCTGGCCCAAATTCCTTATTCCGCTTCTTGGTATACTCAAACTGTGTAATATCGTCATTTGGCCCCAATACATTATTCAGAAAATCTCTTAAGGCCCCAGCTCGTTGCGGAAATTGAATAATAAAATAGTGCTTAAGGCCCTCATACAAGAGAGAACGTTCCTTAATTTCTTCGGTGCGGATAATGTCATTGTTACTTCCACTAATGACACAAACCACATTTTTTCCCTTGATCTTTTCCCGATATTGATCTAAAGCAGCAATCGTTAAGGCACCTGCGGGTTCGGAGACAATCCCTTCATCGTTGTACAATTGCAGAATGGTGGTGCAAACTTTACCTTCTGGAACCAAGAGCATATCATCGATGATTTGCTGTGTGATCTGAAAGGTAATTTCACCTACTTCTTGCACCGCAGCACCGTCCACGAAGTTGTCTATCTTCTCCAGTTTCACAATCTTTCCCGCCTTTAGCGATTCTGCCATCCCCGGGGCACCAGCAGGTTCTACACCAATGATTTTGGTAGCTGGACTGATTTGCTTGAAGTAACTACCCAGTCCTGAAATTAGCCCACCACCACCAACAGCCACGAAAATGTAATCAATGGGCACGGGACAATCCTCCTCTATTTCCAAGCCAACAGTACCTTGCCCCTCGATTACTCTTCGATCATTAAAAGGGTGTACAAATGTCATCTGTTCCTCTTCAGCTACCTTTAGGGCTTCCTGGTAAGCTTCATCAAAGGTGTCGCCCACCAAAATCACCTCGACAAACTCCTTTCCAAATAACTTTACTTTATTGATTTTTTGTTTAGGGGTAGCAGCTGGCATAAAGATTTTGCCTCGAACCTTTTTCTTTTCGCAAGCCAGCGCTAAACCCTGAGCATGGTTTCCTGCACTTGCACATACCACTCCATTGGCCAATTCCGCCGTGCTTAGGGTGGACATTTTATTATAGGCTCCACGAATCTTATAAGAACGGACGACCTGTAAATCTTCCCTCTTTAGGTGTATTTGGCACTCGTACTCGTTGGAGAGGTTATGGTTAAACATCAGTGGCGTGTGTTCGGCTACTTTGCGAAGCCGGACCTTTGCTTTATAGATGTTTTCTACAGATACCAATTTGCCAAGCTGAGTTTCGGATAGTTGTGGGTCCATTTGCTATTGAATCAATGAGCTGCAAAGATAAGGATACTGGATTAGAGAAATAAAGCTAATGTTGGGTATAAAAAAACACCCAGCTAACTAGGTCAGCTGGGCATTATCTGTTCATTAGTAGTGCTATACTAAATTAATCAATTGCTTGATTTTCAGGACGTAGACTTCTTACGGTCTTACCAGCTTGCCACATTTCACTATTGTGTAGTTCGTCCAATTCTACTTGTAACTTCTCTCGGTAATCCGTTTGACTATTGGAATCAATGGACCGCTGTGCTTCCTGACCGGTTGCTACACTATCGTATAGTTCTTCGAAAACGGGAGAAACCGCATCACGGAATTTGTTTTTCCAATCTAATGCCCCACGCTGAGCGGTAGTGGAACAGTTGGCATACATCCAGTCCATACCATTTTCAGCTACTAAAGGCATAAGACTCTGCGTCAATTCTTCAACAGTTTCATTAAACGCCTCACTAGGAGAGTGTCCTCTTTTGCGTAGAACATTGTACTGAGCTTCGAATATTCCCTGAATGGCTCCCATCAAGGTACCTCGTTCTCCGGTTAAGTCACTATACACTTCCTTTTTAAAGGTCGTTTCAAAAAGATAACCGGAACCTACACCAATACCGAGTGCTACAACGCGTTCAAATGCTCTGCCAGTCGCATCCTGGAAGATGGCATAGCTAGAGTTCAAACCACGCCCTGCCAAGAACATGCGACGAAGGCTAGTTCCCGATCCTTTAGGCGCAACTAAAATTACGTCTACATCTGCTGGTGGAATAATACCGGTACGATCTTTATAAGTAATCCCGAAGCCATGCGAAAAATACAAAGCCTTTCCAGGAGTCAGATACTTTTTGATCAATGGCCATTGTGAGATTTGAGCTGCATCAGATAGTAAATATTGAATGATGCTTGCTTTCTGTACCGCTTCTTCGATACTAAAAAGTGTTTCTCCTGGTACCCATCCATCGGCTACGGCTTTGTCCCAAGAGGCAGAAGGCGAACGCTGACCGATGATCACATTAAAACCATTGTCTCTCAAATTCAAAGACTGACCGGGTCCCTGTACACCATAACCGATAATGGCGATAGTTTCATCTTTTAAGGTCTCCAATGCTTTTTCCAAAGGAAATTCATCGCGGGTCACTACATTCTCTTCAACCCCTCCGAAATTTAATTTAGCCATGATAAAGAATTTTGAATGCCGATAATAAGCAATTATCGACTGGAGGCTAAGCTCCCATTGATCAATTTTTCGATTTTAGTTTGAGTGCCTGGTAGACACAAATAAAGGCGAATATACGACCCGTTAAGGTGTTTCCGCCATAGCGTTAATTCTTTAATTATAAACGATTTGAGATGGGAGGATAGCAGTTTTGCTTCCCCTGGTTAGGATGGTCGGCAAAAATAGGTAATAGTTTAAGAATAGAGAAATATTAATTGGATATTTTTCTGGGCAGCAAACGTAGGGAGCATCAGCTGGGTTTTCCAATGAAGAGTAGGTATTCCCAGATACCCAAGTATGCCTTTTGACTTTGGTTATGTAGAGACACACAGTTTTTTTCTAGGTATTCCTGTAAATGACTGTCCATCCGAACATGGTGATTCCCCATGTGATTTTTGAACCATTGAAATTGGGAGTCATGGAAGTCTACCACAGCAATATTTCCTTCGGGTTTAAGATCCAAGGTAGCTTGGTCAAGTAGGGAAGACCATTGAGGGTTGATCATGGTTAGGGAGTAGGAGAAGAGGATGATATCCATCTGACCAGGGAAATTAACACCCTCCGGGCCATAGGGAGCTTCTACAAAATCCATTCTACTGAGATTGGCTTTATTGTTCTGCCTGGCGATAGTCAGCATATCAGCAGAAACATCTACACCGGTGAATTTGGCCTTAGGAAAGAATTTGGCCATTCGTTGCAGATTGAACCCCGTCCCACATCCCACTTCTAAGATGTTTAGTTCAGCTTGCCGGTCAACAGGAAGCAATTCGACAATTTTTTTACGTCCAAAGAGAAAGCTCCATCTGGTTAGATCGTAAATTTTAGATTGCCATTGATAGTACTGTTGGATCGTCTTGGCTTGTTGACCGGCATCCTTGGTAAAAGTGGGTTGGGACATATATACAAAATTGAAAACCTTACACTTAAGAGACTTTTACTTCACGATGCCAAGATACACACTAGCATACGTTCCCACACGATCTTCACGGTGTGTTTTTGCTGTCAATTCTTGTTCAAAATGCAGCCTTTCTTTTACGAAATCGGGGAAAAAGTTCACCTCCTGTGCGGCCGAACGAAGAAGAATGCGAGTTCCTGGGCGGCTATTCTGAAGGATTAGGCGCCATTCTTCCTCTAAGGCAGGAATATTGTTGTCTGCTAACCAATCCTGGTGATCCAATAGTATATAATGACTGTATTGCCCTGGATTTTCTTTTAGAAAATCGGCTATGGTCTGGGTATGCGTATGTATGCGATTTATAGATTGACGTAAAGTGCCAAAATTTTCTTCTTTCAAGTAGGCAGGCGAGCATTCCTTGGTGTAGTAGCCATGAAAATACAGATGATAGAAGTAGTTTTCACTCATCGGCAGTTCAGTACAGATATGTCGCAGGCATTCCAAGATAAAGCCCATTGCCCCTTTTTCGTATTCATTTACAAACAATTCTTGCTGGCTTCTTGGTACCCCCAATAAGCACATGCTAAGGTGGCGGTTAACCATCCACTGCAGGGGCTTGTTTACCAGCTTATCCTCAATCCGATCGTAAATCTCCTTCTGTTCAGCAAGGGAGGAGGCATGAAACAAATTACCGAACTGGCGATGCACATTTTTGCGACGCTTAAAGTATTGATGCGCCAACCAAGCAAAGGTGCCGGAAGTACCATGAAAATAGAAACTTTTTCTCAAGCCACGGCCATTAAAGAAATTGAGGTTCTTCTCCCAATATTCTTGTGCATAGGCAGGTAGGTGCTTCTTTAGTTTGGCGGTATATAAGTAGTCAACTCCTTGATGAACTCCTTCCCCAAAAAGCTTAAACAAGTCACTAAATTCACCCGCTTTGAAGGTGGCTTTCTTCAATTCCATCAAAGCATTTTGACGAGGATTGACATCTATCGTATGGATCTTTGAAGGCTTATCCAAGAGGTAGGCTAGTGCATTGCAACCAGCGCTAGTAATCATGACTACCTCGCTATCAGTCCCTAGTTTGAGTAGCTCTCGATCACAGCGAGGATCTTCCCAACAGGTATTGTAAACGAGATTTCTAGTGTGGACTTGTTTGAAAAGCCAGTCTTGAAGTTGCAACTTGTTTTTAACCATAATGTCATCTTCTTTTTAGAATAGGGGCTAAAATAAATCGGCATTTTTCGCAAAGAGGCACATTCTATTTTATCAAATTGCTAAGTTTATGTTAACTACTCTCGCCGTTTGTAAATTCTAAGGTCTCCTAAGAAAGTCTCATAAGTGCCAAAAAAGTGTTTGAATAAGCGCCTTTCCGGAAAAGGGTGACAAGTAGGAAAGGTCTCTATCAATTCAAATGAACTATTGTTGGACAGCAAGTTTTGATAAAAGTGGCATAGCTCTTCGTTGGCGCAGTTATACACCTCATCGCAACAAGTGGGAATCTTAAAAGGTGTCGTATAGTACTTCCAGTACCTGCCATAATAGGTTTCGTGTACGACCAAGACATCCGCTTCTTCCGGCGAATTGGCAGTTTGTTCAGGCATGGCTGGAACTTTGGCATAGGTGGAATAATAGACTTGTTTACCCCTGCTGACATCTTGTACACTAGCGGAGGCCTGATAACGAGTGTCTTTCCAAAAGTTATTTTGTCCAAAAATCGCTATCCCCATCGTATACAGGAGTACAAAGGCAAGACTCCATTGAGGCCAAGTATTCCCTAATCTCAAATATCGGAAAAAATACCAAGCGGTCGTAATAGCCATAAAGGGTAGAAATATATTGCCTCTGCGTATAAACGGGGTATCTAGAAACCAACGCACAGCAAATTCCATGGATACGAATACAAACAGTAGAAACCAGCCAGGATGGAGCTTAAAGTTTTGATTGCTATGCCGGAGGAGCACTACAGTGCCCAGGCAGGTAGCCAAGAACACCCAGATACTTGTACCTCCTATTAAAGCAGAAAAGTATAAGATTGGATTATGAAACCAATGGTGATCTTGTGGAATTGCATCTTGGTTGAAACCTTGAGCCACTTGAAAGGAATAGACAAAGTCTTCCCAGCTAAAGGCAAAACCGTGGATCACCGGAAAGCAAAGGAGGGCAATCGTGCCAACACGGAAGGTACGGAGAATTAGCGAGGAGAAGCTAATGAAACCTCGCCACCAACATAGCAGTAAGATCATACATAACAAAAAGAACGGGAGAAAATCAAATTTTAACCCAAAGCTGAACGCCAATGATGCGCCCAACAACAGCTCCAGTCGCGTCTGATGGTCGCTTACTTTGCTTCCGGAAAGATGAAAGTAGTAACGGATTATCAATAGCAAACATAGATGCGTCCAAAAGAGATAAGCTGAAGAAGGGAGAGCATAATGCGAGTAAGTGATATGCAGATCGAAAATGGCAAAAAAAATTGCGGCTAGTATGCCGACGCCCTTGTCGTCAAATATCAAACGCCCAAGGCAGTAAACACAATAGATAAGCAGTACGGCATAGAAAGTAGAAAGGAATCGGCCTAAAAGGGTATGCTTAGTTAAATAAGACACCTCAAAGCCCAGTTGATCGGCTACAAACAATAGACTACCCAACTGAAACCCATAGGCCCTGGAATTCCAAAAGCGATAAGGCAAATCTTGACCAGCTGCACTGCCCCAGTGGTATGCATAATCGGCTGCCAGTGCGATGTGCTGATATTCATCTGGCTCTAAGACCACTCCGTCGGATCGGTCAATATTACCCCAGAAAATACCAGGTATTCTTAAGGCTAAGCCAAGCAGTAGAGCCAGGCACAGCAGGAGTTGATGCTTAAGCATTATCCTTCCATCGAAGAGAGACTAGTCGATTTACGCTTACAGTATTCATAGGTGTCGACTTGTGCTCGGTGAATGGCTTCTCCTTCTTTGGCCTTCTTATAGGTATTATCTTGCTCTGCATTGATCATGCGAGCCTTCGAATTGTCAGCCAATTGAAGATCGATTATCTCTCGAATTTCCTGAAACAGATCTGTGTCGTTAATAGGAAAAGCGACCTCTACGCGCCGGTACAGGTTACGAGTCATCCAGTCAGCGGAAGCCACATACATTTTCTCTTGTCCACCATTTCCAAAAATGTACACTCTAGCATGTTCCAGGAAGCGATCCACTATGCTAATGACTTCAATATTTTCACTTAATCCCTTCACGCCTGGGCGCAGGCAACAGATGCCTCGGATGATCAGTTTGATCTTTACGCCGGCCTGACTGGCGGCGTACAAGCGGTCGATCATCAAGCTGTTTTCCAAGCTGTTCATCTTCAACACCATATAGGCTTCTTGGCCGGCTTTAGCAAAGTCTATCTCTTGCTGAATCAGTTCCTCAAATTTTTGACGGAGGGTGAATGGAGCTACCAGTAAATGCTTCGTGTTGGGTACCAGAACCTTTCGTTCGAGGAGATCAAATACTTGATTGACTTCCTTTCCCAATTTTTGCTTGGCCGTCAATAAGGCGTGATCGCAGTAGATTCGGGCTGTCTTTTCGTTGAAGTTACCCGTACCTAGGTAGGCATAGTGCCTACGATTTTCCTCCTCCATACGATCAATCAACAACAATTTGGTGTGTACCTTGATGCCTGGGTAGCTATAAAATACTTTCGCTCCTGCCTTTTCAAGTTCCTTACCCCAAAAGAGGTTGGAAGCCTCATCGAATCTTGCTTTGGCTTCTATAAATGCAACAACTTCTTTTCCTTGTTTACAAGCTTCCATAAGCGCAGTCACCACTGCTGATTTAGAAGCTACTCGGTACAAGGTAGCTTTAATGGTGACGACATCTGGATCATGTGCTGCTTCATGGATCAGGGCAGGTACATAATCATATTTATGATAAGGGAAGTGTAGGAGTTGATCTTTTTCTTTAATCACTGCCAGAAGGGAATCTCCTCCTTCGAAAGCGGGGTGTGGAAGTGGAGGTAAGTCAGGATAGTGTAAGTCAGCATTGTCAGTTGGGTCCGGAAACCCGAAGAAATCATTGAAATTGTGATATCTAGCGCCAGGAATGAGATCATTCTTGCTCAGTTTGAAGAGCTTCCTCATTCGTTGTAGAACTTCTGCTGGCATACTACTATCATATAGAAAACGAGTGGGTAAACCTACATTACGTTCATCTAATCCTTGCTTGATTTTTTCTAATAAATCTCCAGCATATTCGTCTTCGATATACATCTCTGCATCTCGGGACATCTTAATGGCGTGAATGCTTTCTACCGGAAGGTCAAACCATTCCTGGCAATGATCCTTGATGATGTCATCTAGAAACGTGATATGATAAGGAGCGCCATTACTGGGGAAGGTAATAAATCGGCTTAATTCCTGGCTTGGAATTTCAATGAGCCCCAGTTTTTCCTCCTCCTGAAAGCTAACAATGAAGTAGAGGTGTTTATTTTTCAAGAAAGGCATTTCAGCCCCCTTTTCGATGAAGCTGGGATGGACCAATGGGTACACCTTTTCAAAAAAATATCGTCGAGAAAAGGCCTGTTGTTCGCTGGAAAAGTCCTCTTGTTGGATCAAATGGATACCCAAGCGTTCTAGGGAAGGAAGAATATCCGATCGAAATACCTGTCCAAAAGTTTCTTGTTGTTCCTGGACAATTTTACGAATCTGTTTTAGCTCTTTTTTGGGCTTAACCTTTAAGGCTTTTCGCGTAGGCTTGCGCAATTCCTTGAAACTTCGCAAAGATGCCACTCGAACGCGGAAGAACTCATCTAGGTTAGAACTATATATGGCCAAGAACTTTAAACGTTCTAGAATCGGAACGCTGAAATCCTGTGCCTCTTGTAATACCCGGTGATTAAAGGAAAGCCAACTGATATCCCTGCTGACGTATTTGGGTAATTCTTTCTCTTTCTCCATTGTCTTCGTTTTGGACCACGAAAACTAGGGCTTTAGCCTGGTAAAGCAATATATTTATTGTTAATTCGGTGTTAATTTTGAGTGACTCCTACAGTAGTTTAGAAATTATTTGGGCAACCGTAGCCCTTTCCTCCAAAGGAACCTACCTCGCCGAGGTTGAAGGACAAGGTGACCATACCAAAGTAGTACCAATCGCTGAATTTGCCGCCTCGCTGATAGACAACATCTGCGTCATCTGGATTTTCTATCAATGGATTGCTCAAGCGAGCAGCCAATTCACCATTCCCCTCCAAGATATCAAGGTAATTGATCTCATTTCCACTCACATCATCCAGGTAATCAGTAAACAATCTCCGCCCGACAAATTCAAAACCAACTGTAATGCGGTTGCTGAAGATAAATTTTAGGCCACCTCCCACTGGGATGGCTGCCTGAGCCAAGCGGTAAGGTTCTTCATAACCTGGCAAGCCTTGTCCTTCAGTTCCAATTGGTTGCAAATCAATGAATTCACCATCAAGTTCTGTTTCTGGGTTGAAGTAGTATACGGCAATACCAGCAGTGAGATAGGGAACAATCTGAACGCCATCCTCTTCTCCAATGCGAAGAAAATTATATTCTCCTGTCACAGCAATATCGGTAATAGCAGTACGGAAACTTAGGCCACGAACAGTTTCTCTATCTGGCACCGTAGAATCATCTCCGGTGAGTTCGCCTTGGGTGATTCCTACCCGAAGTGAAAAAGGCTTGCTAATATTGAACCTGCCGAATATCCCATAAGCAGGGTTCAGCTCTTGGAAATAGACTCCGAACTCTTCAGGGGATAGGTCGCCACTATACAGGGAAGTTCCACCAGCTAAGCCAAGTTCTGCAAATTGTGCAAAAGAAAGAGAATAAGTGAAAGATAGAACGACAATTAGTAGGAGGGGCTTTTTCATAGAAATGAGATTATGGTATGATTGATAAAAGTTGACAATTTGCATTAAAATACGCAAGTATTCCACTTAGGGTTACTGTAGCACCTTTAAAATTAGGATTTTTAACAGCTTTCGGGCTTGGCTGTTAAACGATTACATTAATCAGACCGTTTTTAAGGCAAGAATTGCTTTTTTTGCAAAAAATTGTCCGTAAATCTAAACGCTAAGCGAAAATATGGGGATGCGTAGAAGGCGAAACCAAGCAGATAAAGAGCCTGTTAAGCTAAGTAAAGATAAGCTTAAACGGGCACTGCATATATTCAAATATGTCCTACCTTATCGTTGGGCTTTTATTCTAGGAATGATCTTTTTGTCAGCCGGGAGTTTGATTTTCCTAGGGATTATGAAGGTTCCAGGAGAGATTTTCAATGTGATTTCTGGAGAATCTTCCTATAACTTAAGCCTAAATCAACTTTTTCTCGTCATTATCGGTCTGTTAGCCTTACAAAGTCTATTGTCTTATTTCAGGGTGCAGCTATTTGCCATCGTGAGTGAGAAAAGTATGGCTTTGCTAAGAAAAGAACTTTACCAGAAGATGGTTTCTCTGCCCATTACCTTTTTCGAAGAAAGAAGAGTGGGGGAATTGACCAGCCGAATAACCAATGATGTCACCCAGGTGCAAGGGGTGGTATCGATCACACTTGCGGAATTTATCCGTCAAATCATTATTCTGGTGGGTGGCATCTTCATCATTGTATTCACGATGCCACGCTTAGCGCTCATTATTTTGGCGACTTTCCCAGTAGTTGTAGTGGGGGCCATGTTCTTTGGCCGATTTATTCGGAAACTGATGAGAGAGCGACAAGATCAATTGGCCCAGACCAATGTCGTAGTGGAAGAAACCATGCAAAGCATTCAAACTGTAAAGGCTTACACGAATGAGTGGTACGAGTTGAAACGTTATGTAAAGAATTTAAATGAGGCGGTTCGCGTCTCCTTGAGAGCTGCTCATATGCGAGGTCTATTTGCTTCCTTTATCATTTTAGTGATGTTTGGGGCATTGTTTTTCATCATGTGGAAAGCGGCGCAGATGGTACAGGCCGGAGATTTACCAAAAGGAGGACTGGTAGATTTCGTTGTTTTTACCGGGATCATTGGTGGGGCCATCGCTAGTCTTGGTAATTTCTATACGGCTATCGTGTCGGCAGTAGGAGCCACGGAGCGAATCCTGGATATTTTGGCTATGAAAGGAGAGTTAGAAGTGCCGGAAACAAGGTCAGCTACCAATTTGAAGTTACAAGGGGAAGTAGAATATCGCAACGTACACTTTTCGTATCCAACCCGGAAGGATATCCAAGTGCTTAAGGATGTGAACTTTCTGATCGAACCGGGAAAAAAGATTGCATTGGTGGGAGCGAGTGGTTCTGGTAAATCGACAATCGTGCAATTACTGCTGCGGTTCTATGACTTAGATCAAGGGACGATATATGTGGATGGAAAGGAAGTTGCGGCATACGATATTTTGGATTATCGCCAACAAATGGCCATAGTCCCACAAGAGGTATTGCTTTTTGGGGGAACCATTAAAGAAAATATCTTGTATGGTAAGCCAGATGCTAGCCTGCAGGAGGTAGAAGAGGCTGCGAAAATGGCCAATGCCTGGGAATTTATCAAAGGATTTCCTGAGGGATTAGAAACGATCGTTGGGGAAAGAGGTGTGAAACTCTCTGGTGGCCAACGCCAACGCATCGCCATAGCAAGAGCTATCCTTAAGGATCCAGCCATCTTGCTTTTAGATGAAGCTACTTCTTCTCTGGATGCTGAATCGGAAAAGGTGGTGCAAGATGCCTTGAATGTATTGATGGAAGGGCGTACTTCGATCATTATTGCGCATCGCTTATCCACGATCAGAGATGTGGATCAAATATATGTCATTGAAGATGGTCAGATCGTGGAACAAGGCACACACGCAGAGCTTTCGATCCTGCAAAATGGAGCCTACAACGCTTTGGCAAAACTACAATTTGAATCGGCAGAGTAAGGAGATGAAGATAGAAAACCAGGTATCCCTAAAGAAATACAACAGTTTTGGAATCGAAGTCCAGGCAGAAGCCTTGGTCCGAATAAGCAAGATCGCTGATGTTGCATATCTTGTTAAGCAGTACAACGACAAGCCCAAGTTGGTGTTGGGAGGGGGTAGCAATTGCCTTTTCGTAGATAATCCCCTTTCGGTTTTACTGCTGAAGAATGAAATTCTTGGGGTAGAGATTGTCGATCAGGATGTGAACTTTACAACCCTAAAAATAGGTGGTGGGGAGAATTGGCATGAGCTGGTGCTTTGGTGTGTGGAAAGAAACCTTGGGGGTATTGAAAATCTCTCTCTTATTCCAGGAACCGTAGGGGCAGCGCCGATCCAGAATATTGGAGCCTATGGAGTCGAATTAAAAGATGTTTTCCATCAGTTAGATGCGGTCGATCTAGAGACAGGCACCGTACAGCGGTTTAACCATGCAGATTGCCAATTTGGCTATCGTTCAAGCATTTTTAAAAAGCAACTAAAAGGAAAGATGCTCATTACCCATGTGTATCTAAGGTTAAAGCACCAGGGCTATGTGCTTAATACGAGTTATGGAGCGATCAAAGGATATTTGGAACGGTTAGAGGTAGGTCAACCGACCATCAGGGATGTCAGTGAAGCGGTTATGGCGATACGACGGTCCAAGTTGCCAGATCCGGATGTAATCGGGAATGCGGGCAGTTTTTTCAAGAATCCTGAGATCCCTGCCGCTCAATTTTCAGCACTCGAAAAGAAATACCCCAATATTGTGCATTATCCAGGAACAGATGGCTTGATTAAGGTGCCAGCGGGTTGGCTGATTGACCAATGCGGCTGGAAGGGGAGACGCTACGGAGAGGTAGGGTGCTATGCGAACCAAGCCCTGGTCATCGTTAACTACGGCGGTGCTACTGGCCAGGAGGTCCTAGCACACGCAAAACGTGTGTCCGAATCTGTCTTGACTAGATTTGGGATTCAACTCACCCCAGAGGTTAATATCATTGGTTCATGAGTAAGAAAAAGACAAATGCCCTCCGCCTCTTAGATCAACTAGAAATGTCTTATGATTTGCTATCTTATAATTATGATCCTGCGCATCAAAGTTTAGAAAAGGTAGCAGGTGAAAATCAATTAGATCCAGGGCAGATTTTCAAAACGCTAGTTTGTAAGGGCGACAAAACAGGTCCAATCGTCGCCGTTTTACCTGCCAATAAACACCTCAATCTAAAGCGATTAGCACAACATAGTGGGAATAAAAAGGCCGCTATGGTTCCAATGAAGGAGCTATTGGGCCTAACCGGCTATATTCGAGGCGGGTGCTCCCCATTGGGCATGAAAAAGAAACTTCCTACCTATATTGCTTTAGAAGCACAGCAGGTGTCTAAAATGTTTGTTAATGCAGGGAAACGCGGATTTCTTTTTGGGATCTCGCCGGATCAACTTCTGATCGCTGCTGAAGCTAGTTGGGCCGATGTGGCAGAAGAAATGCCATAAAAGAGCAACCCGTAGATTCAACTCTCCCTTGTTAAAAGATGGTTTTTCCTTTACAATTGAGTTTTAAGCCAATCCATGGCTTCTGCCGTTGAGCCAAAAACATGGTCGGCCTCGGCCAGATCATTGGCACTGTGACTATTGGTCACGGCTAAAGTAAGCATACCCGCTGTCTTGGCGGATTTTACTCCCGCTACAGAATCTTCTAGAGCAACTGCATTATGTGGGGTAATGCCGATATTCTTGGCAGCTAATAGATATGGATCAGGCTTGGGTTTTAGATTTGGAAGAACGTGGTCGGCATGCACAATGCTACGAAAAAGATGAGCAATTGGCAGTGCGGCAAAAACTGCTTCGACATCGGTAGCGCTACTAGAAGTCGCCAGAGCAATCGGCAGTTGGGCGCTGAAAAAACGAAGATCTTCGAGAACCCCTGGGAATAGCTGTAAATCTTGTGCCACCAAGCGATAATAGGCTGCTCTCTTGAGTTTTTGCAAATCAACCACTGCTAAATCCAAGGCATGCTCCTCTATCACATGCTCTGCCAAAAGCCGATCCGACTTTCCAATCCAGCGTTCAAACCAATCCCAGTCAAAACTTAGCCCTTTTGTCTTAAGAATGTCTAGCCAGGCTTGACCATGCAAAGGCTCAGAGTCTACTAAAGTCCCATCTAGGTCAAATACGATCCCCTCCATCTTCATTTTTTTTGCAAAGAAAGGTATTCCCTATAGATAATCGCTACATTGGGAGATTAAATGAAGGTAAAGTTGATTGCCACCAATAGAACAGTATGAACAAAACAACACTATTTGCTTCAAGTTGATCATAAAGGGCAAGGACATCATCAACGATCGGCTATTGAAGATCTGGACCTGATCTGGCAAAAGGAGCTGAGTCAAGAAGTACTGGATTGGAGCCTAAACAGTACCACTGAGTATTTGCGCATGCTAAGGATACCTATCCGTTTGGAAGACTTGCAGCAGGTAGATGGCTACTCCTGTGTTTATTCCCTAACTGCTTCTGAAGTACCACTGGTAAGTAATTTGATAGCTAAAGACCGTACAGCGGATCCCAATTTTGTGGTCTTAGGTGGAATGTCGGGAGTAGGTGCCAAAGGAGCGATGAGTTACGGCCTTATTGCCGCAGATTTATTCACTCAATGAGAAGAACAGGACAGCATGTATGGGGTAGTCAAAAAAGCTTTAGGCTTTGAAAGGCTGCTTGAGGATGTCTACTAATGAAGTTATAGAGAATTCTACGGGATAATCTTATCTTGGTGAGCAAATCTGAAGAATATTCATGCACACAAATTTAGCAGACTTTCCGGTCCAAGTAGAAATTCCCGTGCATTGGGGAGATATGGATGCCGCTAGACATGTCAACAATATCATTTATCTCAGATGGAGCGAGACCGCCAGGATTGCCTACTTTGAGAAGATCGCGGTAGACACTACTTTTATGAAGGGGGTTGGCCCCATCTTAGGCTGGCAAGATTGTAAATATATTTTTCCGATAACTTATCCTGACCGTGCTTTGGTAGGCATTAAGGTGGAGGAGGTGCGTGAGGATCGCTTTATGATGCTCACACACGTTTATAGCCAGCGCCATGACCGAATTGCTGTGATTAGCAAGCAGGCTATTGTACCCTATGATTACCAAAAGTTAACCAAAGCACCCATCCCCGAGGCATGGCTGAACAATATTAAAAAGCTAGAAGGATGGGAATAAGCCTAAAAGGAGCAGTATTAGAAATGCAAAAAGTGGGAGGACTGCGTACAATCCATTAAATTTGTTGATGAAGGTGAAAGCTTTCACATAGAGATTAAAACACAACGAAATGAAAAATCAAAACAAGACAAGAAGAACTTTTCTTAAAACCTCTGCCGTGGGCGCTTTGGGTATGAGCCTGCCGCTTTCGGCTAAGAGCTACAACCGCATTATGGGCGCCAATGAACGCGTCAACTTTGCCGTAGCCGGAATCAATGGTCGAGGTAATGCTCATATTCGTGCCATTAATGCCTGTAAAGATGCCGAGGTAACTTACCTATGTGATGTTGATACCCGGACTTATGCTAAGTCCAAAAAGTTAATGAGCAAGTTGGGAATGGATACGAAAATCGGCGAAGAAAATGATTTTCGTAAAATCCTAGAAGATAAGGACGTGGATGCGGTAAGTATTGCAACGCCCGATCACCTACACGCGGCTCAAGGGATATGGGCTTTAGCAGCGGGCAAGCATGTTTATGTGGAAAAACCCTGTAGCCACAATCCTCATGAAGGAGAATTGTTAGTTCAAGCTCAGCGAAAGTACGGCAAAATCTGTCAAATGGGTAACCAGCAGCGTTCAGCACCTACTTCCCAAATGGCCGTACAAGATATCAAGGATGGTCTGATTGGAGAGGTGTACTATGGCAAGGCTTGGTACTCCAATAAGCGAGGTCCTATCGGAAATGGAAAGATTGCCGCGATCCCAGAATGGCTAGATTGGGACCTATGGCAAGGGGTAACACCAAGAAGAACTTATAAAGATATCTATGTACATTACAACTGGCACTGGTTTTGGCATTGGGGAACAGGTGAAGTGAACAATAATGGTGCGCACGAAATTGACGTTTGCCGTTGGGCCTTGGGCGTTGATTATCCTGTCCGGGTGATTTCAGCGGGTGGCCGCTTCAATTATGAGGACGATTGGGAGTTCTACGATACACAGAATGTAACCTTCGAATTTGAAGGGGGCAAGATGATTACATGGGAAGGTCGTAGCTGCAATACCTTACCCCATTACAATAGGGGCAGAGGTTCTACCATCCATGGTTCGGAGGGTTCCATGTTGTTGGATAGAAATGTCTATATCGCTTATGACAAGAACGGTAAAGTAATTAAGGAAGTGAAAGAGAAAGAGGTAAGCGCGACTACTAACACGGTAGGAGTAGGTGGCTTGGATGTCTACCATATGGATAATTTCCTGGGCACAGTTCGAGAAGGAAAGGCCCAAAATTCTCCAATCGATGAGGGACACAAAAGTGTGCTATTGTGTCATCTCGGAAATATGGCTCAAGAAACGGGCAAAGCACTTGAAATCGATCCAAATACTGGACAGGTACTCAATAGTAAGAAGGCCATGAAAATGTGGAGTAGAGACTATGAGCCAGGTTGGGAACTCAAAGTATAATCAGATGTTTGAGTAAGTATTAGATCTTTGAATCAAGAACTTCAGACAAGATAAGGTGGAGCAGAATCCCCTGTTCCGCCTTCCATTTTCTCTTGTACATCCATTCATTTCTATAGTTTTTCATGAGAATATTTCGAAAAGGTGCAATCGCACTCCTTGAACATGAGGGGCAGTGGTATCAGTCCAAACAGTTGTGGAACGACCTAATTAAACAGCCTAACCTTTATCAACGACTTAAGTCGCAATTGTCCCTCTGGCGCCAAATTGAGTTTCCGGATCTTACCGATATAGATGCTCCGATTGGGGAGCAGGAGGTATGGGCATCAGGTGTAACCTACTTGCGATCCAAGGCGGCTAGAATGGAAGAATCGAAAGATGCTGGAGGTGGAGACTTCTACGATCGGGTATATGATGCGGATCGGCCCGAGCTGTTCTTCAAGTCAACGCCCTACAAGGTGGTTGCCCCAGGAGGTACGGTAAATATTCGGAGAGATTCGAATTGGAATGTCCCGGAGCCGGAGCTAACACTTTTGATTAGCCGGACGGGGACGATAGAAGGCTATACTTGTGGTAATGACATGAGCTCTAGGAGCATAGAAGGTGAAAACCCGCTTTACCTAACACAGGCCAAGGTTTATGATGGTAGTACTGCTCTTGGGCCTGGCATCTTGGTTCAGGAAGAACCACTTGATCGAGAAACGACGATCAAGCTGTGTATTCTCCGAGAGGGCGAGGAAGTTTTTCAGGAATCCATAAAAGTGGCTCAAATCAAACGTTCTTTTCAAGAGTTAGTGGAATATCTTTATCTTGCCTCCAGCTTTGGGAACGGTTGTTTCCTCATGACAGGGACTGGTATTATCCCACCCGACGAGTTCAGCTTGTTCGAACACGATGAGGTGCAGATTTCAATTGATGGTATTGGGACTTTGATCAATTATGTTGGTGTACGCTAGGGATGTAGGTCAAAGTAAGACTACCAAGAAATTCAATCTAAGCAAGTTAGTTTCTAGAGCATTAGGTGTAAGCGTATTTGCTCCAGACTCACCCTATAAAATTTAATATTCAGCATGGCAATTACTGGTGCTCAATTTATTGGAACAAAAAGATCAGCAGAAGGCAGCACATCCTTCCAAGGCATTAATCCTGTGAACGAGGAAAAATTGACGGTGAATTTTACCGATGCTACTCCAGGAGAACTGGAGCAAGCAGTGCAATTAGCCGAAGAAGCTTTTTCGGCCTATTCCAGAACTTCTTCGGAAGATCGAGCACGTTTCTTGGATCAAATTGCTGATGAAATACTAGACCTAGGAGATGAATTGTTGGATCGCTGTCATTTGGAGACGGCACTTCCTATGGGGCGTTTAACCGGAGAACGAGGCAGAACCATGGGGCAGCTTAAGCTTTTTGCTCAAGTGCTTCGGGAAGGGAGTTGGGTAGATGCCAGGATTGATCTAGCTATGCCGGAAAGGAAGCCATTTCCTCGAGCGGATGTTCGTCACATGTTGCGCCCTTTAGGGCCAGTGGCAGTATTTGGAGCGAGCAATTTCCCGCTAGCTTTTTCAGTGGCTGGAGGAGATACGGCTTCAGCACTGGCTGCCGGTTGTCCGGTAGTTGTCAAAGGACATCCCGCACACCCAGGCACCTCCGAACTAGTCGCTTCGGCTATTATTGAAGCGGCTAAGAAAACGGGAATGCCGGAAGGTGTTTTTTCTCTTCTTCAGGGAGCAGGTCATGCATTAGGAGGAAGCCTTGTGAAACATCCATTAATCACAGCCGTTGGCTTTACGGGTTCTTTCCGGGGCGGAAAAGCCTTGTTCGATCTTGCTAATCAAAGGGAAGTTCCTATACCCGTCTATGCAGAGATGGGTAGCACCAATCCCGTCTTCATCTTACCAGGGGCACTAAAAGAAAGAGCTAATATAGCAGAAGGGTTAGCCTCCTCGCTTACATTGGGCGTGGGGCAATTCTGCACTAATCCCGGTTTAGTATTGATGGAGAAAGGGGAGGCTTCTAAAACCTTTATGGAACGACTTGTTTCTGCGGTGGAATCCATCGAAGCGGGAACCATGTTGACTTCTGGGATCAAAAATGCTTTTGAAAGAGGTATAGGGAATCTAATTAATATTGGGGCAGGGAAGGTCGCAACCGGTCCTGCTGCAAGTACTACCAATGCCGTGCAGGCTCAGGTTTTTCAGACGAATTATTCTGCCTTAAAGAATAGTCCACAGCTGGCTGAGGAAGTGTTTGGACCATCTAGTGTCATTGTAGAAGCGGAGGCACGGGAGGAGATCATAGAAGCGGCTAAAGAATTGGAAGGACATTTGACAGCTACGGTGCATGCCACCGAAGAAGATCTCGAAAACTACCAGGATCTTTTTGCTATCTTAGAGCGTAAAGTAGGGCGCATAATCATAAATGGTTTCCCAACAGGCGTGGAAGTTTGTAATGCGATGGTTCATGGAGGACCTTACCCGGCAACTACCGCTCCAGGCACCACCTCAGTAGGCACCAATGCTATCAAACGCTTTGCCAGGCCGGTCTGCTACCAGGATTTTCCTCCAGCACTGTTGCCGACTGCTTTAAAAGACAATAACCCAGAAGACATCTGGCGACTGGTCAACGGAGCTTGGACAAACGAGGCGATTTAAGGCGTCCTTTCCTACAGCCTTTATCTGTCTAATTCTGACTAAGAATCCCGCGACTACAGCGGTTCTTTTCAATTTTTGTGTGTAAGTTTGACGAATAGTAGGCTACTTCAAAAGCTCTACTATTGTACTGTGAAAATTATGTGGGTATATAGAGCAATCTACGTTTTGTGGCTCTTGGTTGATCAGACCCAATACTGGTAGAGAAGTTTGAGAAGTAAGAATAGCTGATCTGCCTGATTTTTCAATTACAAAACGAAACATCACACAAATGAATAGGACTCCGTATTCCATGTTTGGGATTCGTCCAAGATGGATTATAATTGGTTTTGTAGCCATCTCTTTCCTACTCTGGCAATGTCGTATGCAATCTATTGGAGGGCAAACTGCCGAGGTAGATTACAATTTCGATATTCGGCCTATTCTTTCAGATAAGTGCTTTAAGTGTCATGGCCCGGATGCCAATAAACGAGAGTCTGGGTTACGTCTTGACACGGAGGAGGGCGCCTATGCCGCCTTAAAAGATCAGCCAGAGCACTTTGCTATAGTTCCAGGTGATCTGAAAACCTCGGAAGTCTACGCACGAATTACTACGCAGGATAGTAGCTTGATGATGCCCCCTCCCGAGTCTAACCTGGCGCTTAGCACTGAAGAAATTGACCTATTAGCCAAATGGATTAGGCAAGGGGCAGAGTATAAACCGCATTGGGCTTTTATTCCACCAAAATCCACGCCATTTCCTAAAGTCGGCAGGGAAAGCTGGCCAAAGAATGGAATTGACCATTTCATCTTAGCGGAGATGAATAAGCTTGGTCTTCAACCTAACGAGCAAGCTGGAAAACATATGCTCTTGAAACGGCTAGCCTTTGATCTAACGGGCCTGCCTCCAAGCCTTGATTTGCAGCAGCGATTTGCGCAAGATGAGAGCCCAGATGCTTACGAGAAGGCAGTTGATGAATTATTGGATTCCAAACACTACGGCGAGAAAATGGCCATCCCCTGGTTGGATGTAGCCCGATATGCTGATAGTCATGGTTATCAGGATGATGGCTTAAGAACCATGTGGCCTTGGAGAGATTGGGTGATCCATGCTTTCAACGAAAACTACTCCTACGCAAAGTTCTTGACTTGGCAGCTTGCGGGTGATCTATTGCCAGAACCCAATAAGGAGACTTTACTGGCAACGGGTTTCAATCGAAATCACAAGATCACGCAAGAGGGTGGGGTAATTGATGAAGAGTACAGAATCGAGTATGTTACTGACCGGACCAATACATTCGGGAAGGCCTTTCTAGCATTGACCTTTGAATGTGCTAAATGCCACGATCATAAATACGATCCAATTGCACAGAAAGACTACTACAGCACTTTTACATTTTTTAATCAAGTGCCGGAAAAAGGCTTGGTTGGCACCATCGATGCTTCTTTCGCAGACCCACCAAATATGGCCATCTCTGATAAAGATGTCGAGGAATTGCTGCATTTTATTAATAAGAAAGATACAGCCGTAGTGGAGGTCATGGTGATGAAAGATTCCAACCTCATTCGTTCCACTCATGTCCTCGACCGGGGAATCTACGATGCACCCGCAGAAGCAGTTACTTTTGGTATGCCAGCGGCGGTTATGGAATTTGATACCACACGTTTCCCTGCCAACAGACTAGGCCTAGCTCAATGGCTATTGGCTGATGAAAATCCCTTGACGGCCAGAGTCTTTGTCAACCGAATTTGGCAGGAGATTTTCGGTAGAGGTATCGTGGCTACTTCAGGTGATTTTGGCATGCA
The DNA here is from genome assembly GCA_965263225.1 of Saprospiraceae bacterium. Lineage (GTDB taxonomy): Bacteria > Bacteroidota > Bacteroidia > Chitinophagales > Saprospiraceae > DT-111. Next base: position 581,419 of record CBDHHG010000051.1, on the reverse strand, counting down.
AGGGGATTTACCGACTCACCTACAATTACTAGATTGGTTGGCTATTGATTTTCGAGAAAATGATTGGGATATCAAGCGTTTAGTCAAGACAATTGTAATGTCTGCTACTTACCAACAATCTGCTAAAGTCAGCCAACGTCAACTGGATAAAGACCCAGAGAATATCTATTTGTCCCGCTTTCCTAGACTACGGTTTGAAGCGGAAGTAGTTCGGGACCATGTCTTAGCTAGCAGCGGTCTTTTGAACCCAGAAATCGGCGGTCCCAGCGTAAAGCCCTACCAGCCAGGAGACATTTGGATTGTGGCTACCTCAGGACGGGGCCTACTAATGAATTATATTCAGGACCACGGGCCTAAACTTTATCGTCGAGGTATGTATGTTTTTATCAAGCGTACTGTGCCGCCGCCTTCTATGCTCATGTTCGATGCCTCCAATCGAGATCAGTGTGAGGTGCAGCGTCTGCGTACGAATACGCCTTTGCAGGCCTTAGTGATGCTGAATGATCCTCATGTGTTGGAGGCCTCAAGGGTCCTGGCGGAACAACTACTCATGGACAGCACTTTATCCTACAAGGAGAAGTTAGCCGCCGCCTTTCAAACCATCATTTGCCGCCCGATCACGGAAGACGAGTCAAATTTGCTGTTGGAGGGCTTCCAATCAGAGAAACAAGTTTTTGCAGAAGATCCGGAACGTACACGGTCCTTTGTAGACATCGGGGAGGCACCGAGCTTGGGATGGGAAAACGAAGCAGAATTGGCTGCATTTATGCAAACCATTCACACCATTTACAACTTAGAAGAAGCTATTACCAAAACTTAGCAATCCATCATCATGTCCAACGAATTTTTCAAGCATAAACTAAACGTCAATAGAAGACACTTTTTGGGAAAGCTAAGTGTGGGCCTGGGAAGTGCTGCACTGGGTTCCCTGCTGGTACCTGATCTCTTTAAAGGAGGGAAAGACCAGGCTAATGAGTTGCCGCTAGGAGTGACTCATTTTGCGCCTAAGGCCAAAAGAGTTATCTATCTTTTTCAGAATGGTGCACCTTCACAATTGGAAAGCTTTGATTATAAACCAAAGCTCAGAGAGATGTTTGGTGAGGATCTCCCCGCCTCAATTCGAAACGGACAGCGATTAACCGGGATGACAGCCGGACAGGAACGCTTTCCACTAGTGGGTTCTAAGTTTGAATTTAGCCAACATGGCAGATCCGGTGCATGGGTAAGTGAGATATTTCCACACATTGCGAGCATAGTGGATGATATCTGCATCATTCGAACCATGCATACTGAAGCCATCAATCATGATCCAGCTTTGACCTTTATGCAGACTGGGGCGCAGCAAGGTAATCGACCTAGTATGGGAGCTTGGTTAAGCTATGGTCTTGGCAGTGAGAATAAGAATCTACCAGCCTTTTGTGTATTGCTTTCACGCGGGAAGGGGAATGGTCAGGGCGTGTACGCCAAGCTTTGGACCAATGGCTTTTTGGATAGCGTGCATCAGGGGGTACAATTTAGCAGTGGAGAAGATCCTGTTTTATACTTGAACAATCCAGAGGGAATGGATCGCCCCAGTCGGCGGCGTATGTTGGATCGATTGGCAGCACTAAATGCCAAGAGTTATGAGGATTTCGGTGACCCTGAAATCCAAACCAAGATCCAACAGTATGAGATGGCTTATCGGATGCAGACGGCAGTACCAGAACTGACGGATCTTAGCAAGGAACCAGAGCACATTGTCCGCATGTATGGAGCGGACTGTTTGGTACCAGGCACCTATGCGGCCAATTGTTTATTGGCTCGAAAACTTTCTGAGGCTGGCGTTCGATTCGTACAGTTGTATCATCAGGGATGGGATCAACACGGTAATTTGGTAGGAGAGATGCAACAACAAGCCTTGGATGTCGATCGCGCTTCAGCTGCCCTCATTAAGGACTTAAAACAACGTGGTCTATTGGATGAGACCTTGGTGGTCTGGGGAGGAGAGTTTGGGCGTACCAATTATTGCCAAGGTAAACTTTCCCCAGAGAATTACGGACGTGATCATCATCCCAGAGCTTATTCAATCTGGATGGCCGGAGGTGGAATTAAGCCCGGGGTAGTGTATGGGCAAACGGATGAATTTGGCTACAACATAATAGAGAACCCAGTACATATTAACGACTTTCACGCCACTGTTCTCCATCAGATGGGACTCAATCACGAACAGCTCACGTACAAACATCTTGGGAGACGCTATCGACTAACAGACGTTGCGGGAGAAGTGATTCACGATCTAATTGCGTAATGATATGAAGCTTTTGTCAACAATTGCGACACAAGTTGGTTTTGCGGGACTGATCCTCTTAGGATTTTTGCTGGCGTTTGAATCCTATTTGTCGATTCCCACCTGGCTACAGCCTTTGGGGAGGATGCATCCGTTACTGCTTCATCTACCAATTGGCGTGCTTGCTCTACTGGCAGTGGTCCCCTTGGTACGTAAAGAAATTGGGGAAGAACCTTATTTAAAAGTGCGAACCTTCATCTTAGATTTAGGTATCATTCTGACCATAGGCACCAGTCTTTTTGGACTGTTTCTGGCGCAGGAGGAAGGTTATAGCTCAGGAACTTTATCCACCCATAAGTGGCTGGCAGTTGCACTATGCCTGTTGGTATACGTCTTGCGCTCGTGGCATCATCGATCAGCCCAAAATTCGGCTTGGAATAAAGGCCTCACCATTGCTATGCTTAGTGTGCTGATAGCTACGGGACACTATGGTGGAGCGATTACACATGGCGAAAATTACATTTGGCAACCGCTCCAATCCGATGATGAAATCGATCTCGCTGATAGCCCACTTTTTGTAGCGGCCATTGCGCCCATTCTGGATAGTAAATGTAACAAATGTCACAATGAGCGGAAGGCTAAGGGGAAGCTAGTCATGAGCACAAGAGCTGGTCTTTTGCAAGGTGGAGAAAATGGTCCCTTATGGGAAATTGATCAAGCCGATTCAAGCCTTCTGCTGAAGCGTATCCATCTGCCTTTGGAAATAGAGGAGCATATGCCCCCGGAAGGCAAGCCGCAACTCAGCCGTGCAGAAAAGAAACTACTTGAGGAATGGATTAGAGAGGGCGCTGATATGGATAAAACCTTAGCCGAGTATGACCCCCAAAGTCCGCTAGTAACCTTGGCTCAAGAGGGCTTAGCAGCTAAAGTGAACCGGCATGCAAAAAGTAAATATGATTTCCCCGCTGCATCCCGGAAGGTGATAGAAGCATTAAATTCTCCCTTTTGTGCAGTATATCCGATCTCGGCTAATTCTCCGGCTTTAGCAGCCAGAATTTCGGTCAGAGAATATTTCGAGCCTAGCTTTGTTAGCGATTTAAAGCAGATTAAGAAACAACTGGTCTACTTAAATCTCACAGATCTGCCAATCACTAACGAAGAACTTAAGGAATTGAAGGACTTTCCGAATTTAGAAAAGCTCATTCTAAATGGTACCGAAGTTAGTGGTTCCAATCTTGAAACCATTGGTTCCTTGGACGCCCTGAAGAGTCTTGCCCTTTCCAACACCAAAACCGATTCTAGCTTAGTAGAATTGCTGCGTGAGTTAGACAATTTGGAAGAACTGTACGTTTGGAATACCGCCATAGATTCTAATTTAGTGGAAATTTGGCAGGAAGAATTTCCTACAGTGAGTTTTCACCTCGGTTTTGAACCAGACCTTACCGAAAAACTCAAAATGAGTCCACCAACGTTGGCCAACGAAAAGATGTTATTGCGTCCGGGAGAGTTGGCGGAATTAAAGCATAGCCTGCCCGGAGCGATTATTCGCTATACGCTAGATGGGGAAGAGCCGGATAGTATCGAGGCAGCCGTTTATCAAGATCCAATGTCGATTGCTGGAATAACAACCTTAAGAGCAAAAGCTTATCGAGATGGATGGGAAGCTTCTGAAACAGTAAGTTTCACTTTGTTCCAAGCGGGGATTAAGCCATCAACTGTCAAACTACTAAAAGCAATAAGCGGAAACTACCGAGGCTCTGGGGATGCCACCTTAGTGGATGCCGAAAAAGGGGATGCCTCCAATTTCCGTTCACCTTTCTGGCTTGGTTTTCAGGATAATCCTATGGATGCTTTGTTTACCTTCGAAGAGCCGAAGAAGATCAGTGAGATCGTACTGAGTTATGCGGTGAATATGGGATCCTATATTATGCCTCCAAAGAAGGTGGAGATATGGGGAGGCAGTGGTCCAAATTCCTTGCAGAAGCTACATACTAGCACTCCAGCGCAGCCTACAACTTATGGCCCTAATACGGTGGAAGCAATAACAGTTGAATTTCCTCCGATGGATTATACACATTATAAAGTGGTCGCCTTCCCGGTGACTCGGTTGCCGGAATGGCATGGAGGAGCCGGAGACAGAGGATGGGTTTTCTCTGATGAAGTATTGTTTTTTGGAACTGACGATTAGTGGGGCTTCTGACCAGTGAATTAAAATTATTGATCGAAATAGCCTGATTCTCACTTCATAAGTATAATTTTGCGGACTTAAATGTCGAGCTTATGAAAGAAGAGGAAATGGAAGCTGAAGGAACGGAGGATCTGTACGAATTGCAAACCATTGAGATCGATAAAGGCCAAACGCCTTTGCGGATAGATAAGTTTTTGCAAGATCGATTAAAGAAAGTATCTAGGAATCGCATCCAAAGTGCCATCAAAGCAGGAGCTGTAAAGGTGAATGGCAAGGAGATGCTCAAGTCTAATCTAAAGGTAAAACCCGGACATAAGATTGAGATCCTATTACCCCGTCCACCAGACCAGGGCAAGGGGGTAATCCCACAAGATATTCCGATAGATGCACGCTATGAAGATGACCACATTTTAATCGTGCATAAACCGCCAGGACTGGTAGTCCATCCGGGATTTGGCAATTGGGATGGAACTCTAGTGAATGGTCTAGCTTATCGATTTAAGGACTTACCGATCATGGAGGGCAATGCGCAGGATCGCATTGGCCTAGTACATCGAATTGACAAAGACACCTCGGGGCTGCTCGTCATTGCCAAAACGGATGAAGCTTTAACCGCTCTTGGAAAGCAATTCTTTTACCACACCATAGAGCGGAAATACCTTGCATTAGTTTGGGGGGATGTAGAAGAAGATGAAGGTACCATTACGGGAAACATTGGCCGACATCCTCGTCATAGAAAACAGTATACGGTCTTCCCTGAGGGAGAAGACGGCAAGTGGGCGGTCACGCACTATAGAGTGGTAGAGCGCTTCTATTATGTAACCCTAATTGAATGTGAATTGGAGACAGGACGTACGCACCAGATCCGAGTTCACCTCAAGTATAAGGGGCATCCACTGTTTAATGATGAACGCTATGGGGGGAATCGGATTTTGAAGGGAACTGTATATAGCAAGTATAAGCGCTTTGTGGAAAAATGTTTTGAGAAAATGCCAAGGCAAGCGCTGCATGCCAGATCTTTGGGGTTTGAGCACCCGTTCACTGGCGAGCAAATGTTTTTCGAGGCAGATGTACCAGAAGATTTTGCGTCTGTACTAGATACCTGGCGAAGGTATGTACAGAGTAGAAAAGAACCACTACTATGATCTTCAAAAAATTAGACGCTCTTGGATAGATCAGAGGTTATAAGAAAAACGCAAGTTTGGTTGAGGGACATTGTAATTGGATTGAATCTATGTCCATTTGCAGCCTTACCTTTTGCTCAGGATACGGTTCGTTATACCGTCCTAGAAACGGAGGAAGAAAGAGAGATATTGGAACAGTTAAAGTTGGAAATGCGGCGACTGATGGATACGCCTAAGCTTCTTTTAGAGACAAGCTTATTGATTCTGCCCACTGCATTTACTAATTTCCTAGATTTTAATGATTTCCTATATGTAACCAATGAATTTCTGGAAGAAGAGGAATGGAGCGGACACTTACAGATTGCATCCTTTCACCCAGGCTATCAATTTGCTGGTACCGAGATGGAAGATCCCGGAAATTATACCAATAGGGCTCCTTTTCCCATATTGCATTTACTGCGAGAAGATAGCATAGCATCAGCCTTGGAAACGGTTAAGCATCCAGAGGAGATCTACAAACGGAACATTAAGACAATGGAAGATTTAGGCGTGGACGGAATCCAACGACTCTGGCTGAAAATTGCCTGAAAACAAATATAGCGCATGCAGATTGCAGAGAGAATAGAATTAATGGCAAGGCTGGGAGAACATCTTCTTGAGAACAAGGATGAGTTCCTACATGCCCTAATGAACCGGACTGAGTTTAACAATCAATGGTTTACCCTTGAAAATCAGCATCTTGCGATAAAGGCTGTGGCAGAGCAATTTTTGCAAAAGAAATACCTGCAAGACTGGGCGGATCATTATGCGAGCATAGAACCTGTATCTCCTAAAAAAGTAGGATTGGTTCTAGCTGGGAATATTCCCATGGTCGGTTTTCATGATATCTTAAGTGTATTTATAGCTGGGCATCAGGCTTACATCAAACTTTCTTCTAAGGATGCCTTCATCCTGCCCTATCTGTTCAAGATTTTGGGTCAGTGGGATGAAAGGTCAGCTCCCTATTTCACCGTACAGCAAAAGTTGGAGGGTTTTGAGGCCGTTATTGCAACAGGAAGTAATAATTCCTCCCGATATTTTGAGGTCTATTTCGGAAAATATCCGCATATCATTAGAAAAAACCGAAATGCAGTTGCCGTTTTAACCGGAGAAGAGGACCAGGATGAACTCCACAATTTAGGTAAAGATGTGTTCCGTTATTTCGGCTTGGGGTGTAGAAATGTAGCTAAATTGTATGTCCCTGAAAACTATGATTTTGATCCATTGTTGACCGCTTTACATGAATATCGCTCCGTTGTGTTGCATACCAAGTACAAAAATAATTTTGACTACAATTATGCCATGTTCATGCTCAATAAGGAACCCTTCAAAGCGAATGGTTGCATCCTGTTGAGAGAAGACGCAGCAACGACTTCTAGAATTGCCAACCTCAATTATGAATACTACCAGACGCTGCATCAGATCCCAGCCATGCTGGCAGAAAAAGAGGAACAGATTCAGTGTGTAGTGGCTAAGGATGGAGTATTAGAAATGCCAACGCTGCCTTTCGGTACAGCCCAAAGCCCAGGATTGATGGACTATGCAGATGGAGTGGATACCATGAAATTTCTTACCGAATTGTCCTAGCGGATTTACTTAGGTATAGGTAATAAGTTTGGGTTAGTGTAAGGTAAACATCGACAAACCCAATCCCGCCAAAATTACTGCTAGTTTTCTCCAGGATACAGCGTGCTGTCGCTTATCATCGGCCTCAAACAATATGGTAGTAGAAATATGCAGGAAAGACCCAACCACCAGGGCAACGAGGTTGGCCAGAATCGCCAAATCTAAATGCATGCTTGAAGTCGCTAAAGCCCCTAACGGGGACATGCTGGCGAAGATGATTAGGCATAGCCAAGCCATGCCCTTAGAATAACCGGACTTGATAAAGAGAATCATAAGAGCGAAAGCTGCGGGTATCTTATGTAGGATGATACCGAACAAAAGATGATGATCTTCACTATCATGTCCATGGGAGTGCAGGGCATTGTGAAAGTCTGTGTAATTGCTAAGTGGAAGACCCTCAATAAAAGCGTGTAAGCACAGTCCCAGCATGATGGAAATGGCAAATCCAGGTTTTGCTCCCGGGTGAGCATGAATGTGGCCGTGCTCTACGCCCTTCGACAATTGCTCCAGTAGCAGTTGAACGAAAAAACCGCCTAATAGCCAGAAGCTGGCGGTTTCGAAACCACCTGAAAATACGCTAGGCATTAGGTGTAGTACGGTGATACCCAGGATATAGGCTCCACTAAAGGACAATAAAATTTGTACGGTTACTTTGCTTTCTGTTTTGATGGCTAAAGCTACTCCGCCACTAATCAACACGCCCACTAGCAAAGCTATGTATTCCCAAAGCGCCATTTACGGGGTTTAACTGAATGAATTAGGCAATCGAACTTGCCGTTTTTTCTAAACCAAGATATCGATTAAAGAGCGTGGCGACCAACCAGCCTACAGCACTGCCCATCAGCCCCCCCGCGATGATATCCAGCGGATAATGCACGCCAACGTAGACTTGTCCGATGGCAATACTTGCTGCCCAGAATAGCAAAGGCCATCTGATCTTGCGAAACGTTCTACCCAAGGTTAATAATAAGAAAAGGGCAACTGCAAAATGATTTGTAGCGTGGGAAGAGGTGAAACTGTAACCGCCTCCGCACCGTACCAACAACAAGACAGATTCATTGATAGTTGTATCGTTACAGGGACGGACGCGTTGTACATTTTTTTTTACCAATTCACTACTTAAAGGGTCAGAAATTGCAACCGTTGCGCCCAATCCAAGTATAAAGAAAAGTCCTCTTATCCGATACTTCCAAAGGGCGAAGATCAGTAAAGCAATATAGAAAGGAATCCAGGTATACTTGTTTCGCCAATAAGGCATTAGCCAATCCAAAAAAGGATTATGCCAATCATTATTTATCCAGAAAAAAATGGTTTGATCCAGTTGTAATATTGTCTCTAACATAGGATGATATCCAAGGTAACTAGATAGGTGAAACATTCAATAGCCCAACAGCGGCCAAATTTTTTGTCTTCCTAAATAGGCTACGTATAGAGCATATACAAGGGCAATCCCAGGATAGCTCCGCTGAATTAATTTCTACTCCGGCAGCGGCTCATGCAGTAGCAGACCGCAAAGGTAAAGCATTTTTACAATGATGTTGCATGTGAAGTAGAATAGCACGTAAAAAGTATCTAATTTTGAACCTTAATAAAAAAAATAACTGTGGCACTAATTAAATCGATTTCTGGTATTCGAGGTACTATAGGTGGTAAAGCAGGAGATAACTTGACGCCAATAGACATAGTGGAATGTACCGCTGCGTTTGGGTATTGGCTAAAACAAGAAGGGGCTCCCATGACTGTCGTGATTGGCCGGGATGGCCGAATTTCTGGAGCTTTGGTCAGTAATCTGGTTTCCCAAACACTGGTTTCCTTGGGCTTTGATGTCGTGGATTTAGGACTATCTACAACACCAACAGTAGAGATGGCTGTTCCTGCTTTCGATGCTGGCGCCGGGATCATCGTGACGGCTTCTCACAATCCAAAGCAATGGAATGCCCTGAAATTTTTGAATCAGAAAGGTGAATTTATATCAAAGAAAGATGGTGAAACCCTACTACAACTACTTAGCGAAGGAGCCATTACTTTCAATGAAGTGGATGAATTAGGAAGCTACCGGCAGGAAGAAGGATATCTCGAACGACATATTGAACAGATCTTCGCCTTGGCTGCCGTTGATCTTGCCGCTGTGCGGGCTAGGTCATTTAAGGTCGTGGTAGATGCAGTAAACTCTACGGGAGCACTTTCCGTCCCTCCGATTCTTCAAAGGATGGGCTGCGAAGTAGTGCTGATCAACGGAGAGATTAACGGCGAGTTTGCGCATAATCCAGAACCCCTACCAAAGAATTTACAGCAGTTATCTGAAGCCGTGAAGGCACACGGAGCAGATTTGGGTATAGCAGTCGATCCGGATGTGGACCGTTTAGCCTTTGTGAATGAGGATGGCAGCATGTTTGGGGAGGAATATACATTAGTGGCAGTGGCAGATTACATGCTTAGCCAAAAACGGGGTTCAACTGTATCCAATCTATCTTCGACGAGGGCACTTCGGGACGTCACGGAGAAACACGGAGGTACTTACTACGCTAGTGCGGTTGGAGAAGTGAATGTGGTTGAAAAAATGAAAGCGGTAAATGCAGTGATTGGTGGCGAGGGTAATGGTGGTATCATTGTACCAGAACTTCATTATGGTCGGGATGCCTTAGCTGGGATAGCCCTTTTCCTTTCCCATCTGGCGAAAACTGGCAAAACAATGTCTGCCTTAAGAGCAAGTTATCCAAGTTATGAAATGGTAAAGGATAAAATTGCCCTGGATGCTAGTATCGATCTGGCCAAACTGCTAGTAGAGCTAGAAACTGCCCATAAAAACGATCCCTACAATACGATTGACGGATTAAAGATAGACTTTCCAGATTCTTGGGTACATTTGCGTAAGTCAAATACCGAACCCATTATTAGGATTTATGCGGAAGGAGCCACCCAGGCGGAAGCAGCCGATTTGGTAAACTCCATTAAGGGCGAGGTTGAAGAAATATTACAGCATTAAAATTATTAGAGCAGAAAAGCACAAGCTATGAGCCAAGTTGCCACCACTAGCCTAGAAACCTATTTCGATAATTTCAGAAAGAACGTAATAGGTGTCAAACAGGATTTTGAAACACCCTATGGCAATAAGCCGATCATCTATGCCGATTGGACAGCCAGTGGGAGATTGTATGCTCCTATTGAAAAATTAATGGCAGAGGAGATCGCTCCCTTTGTGGGAAATACCCATACGGAGACGACGATCACTGGTTGTTCCATGACTATGGCTTATCATCACGCCAAGACTTACATCAAGGAACAAGTGGGGGCAAATACTTCGGATGTTTTGATTTCTTCTAATTCTGGAATGACCGGGGTCGTAAACAAGTTTCAACGTATCCTTGGCCTCAAGATACATGAACGATTTAGAAAGAAAATCCAGCTCAAGGAGAGTGAGCGGCCCATCGTTTTTGTCAGCCACATGGAGCATCATAGTAACCAGACCTCTTGGTTGGAGACGATTGCCGATGTGGAGGTAATTAAGCCGAATGAAGATGGATTGATGTGCCTAGAGCATTTTGCAAGCCTGCTTGAGCTGTACAAAGATCGTGCGGTTAAGATAGCTGCGATTACTTCTTGTTCCAATGTGACAGGACTCAAGACACCTTACTATGAAGTAGCAGAAGCAATTCATGCGGTTGGCGGCCTGTGCTTTGTTGATTTTGCCTGCTCAGCACCTTATATTGATATTGTGATGCGCCCGGAGAATCCGCAGCAGCATCTGGATGCCATTTATTTTTCTCCACATAAATTCCTTGGCGGTCCTGGATCTTCTGGAATTTTGATCTTTGATCCTAAATTGTATAAGAACCAGGTGCCTGACAATCCCGGAGGAGGGACCGTAGATTGGACGAATCCCTGGGGAGAACACAAATACATCGAAGAAATAGAGACCAGGGAAGATGGAGGAACCCCTTCCTTTTTGCAAACTATGCGGGTAGCACTGTGTATGAAGCTCAAAGCGGAAATGGGGGTTGATGCCATATTGGCCAGGGAAAAGGAGATTTTGAACAAGATATGGGCGCGATTGGACCGAATTTCCAATTTACACATCTTAGCCGATCAACATCGAGACCGTTTAGGTGTTATTTCATTTTACATAGATGATTTGCATTATAATCTTGGAGTGAAGCTATTGAACGACCATTTTGGTGTTCAGGTTAGAGGAGGATGTTCTTGTGCAGGTACTTATGGTCATTATTTGTTAAATGTTAGCCAGCCCGCTTCTCGGCAGATTACGGACGAGATTAGCTATGGTAATCTTTCGGCCAAGCCTGGATGGATCCGCATGTCTATACATCCGGTTACCAGCGACGAAGAGGTGGAGCAGATGATGGAAGCGATAGAACAGTTAGCACTGCATCACGAAGAATGGGGCAAAGAATACCAATATGACATCAATACCAATGAGTTCACACATCAGCAGGGAGCCGGGGTAGAAGCTGAATTGGTGGAGAAATGGTTCAGCGCTTCTTTGGTGGATTAAGGTAGGTATTACTGAGCAATAAATTAGATACATCATGGATCGAGTCTTTTTTGATCACGCCTCTACCACCCCCATCGACCCGGAGGTCATGGAGGCTATGGTAGAAAGTATGAAACTACACTTTGGTAACCCCTCTTCCATTCATCAGGAAGGGCGGACGGCCAGGACGGTGGTTGAGCAGGCTCGTAGAACGGTGGCGAAATTGTTAAATGCTTCTATCGGAGAGATTTTCTTTACTTCCGGCGGAACGGAGTCAAACAACATGGCTCTGAAAGGGGCAGTGAGAGATTTAGGCGTACGGAGAATCATTAGCTCTCTCTTGGAGCATCACTGTGTGATTGCCTCTTTAGACCGATTGGTGGAAACAGATAAAGTGGAGCTTGTCCAAGTACCATTGACGACGACTGGATTGCCTGATATCGATGCGCTCAAGTCATTCTTGGCTGAACCAGGCCCGAAGACGATGGTTTCCTTGATGCATTCTAATAATGAATTGGGCTTGATGATTGACTTCGATGAAATAGCTCAACTCTGTCAAGAGCACGACGTGTTATTTCATTCAGACACGGTCCAGACGATGGGATATTTTCCTTTTGATTTGTCCAAAACGCCAGCCGCATTTATTAGCGCCGCTGCCCATAAATTCTACGGTCCTAAGGGAGTGGGGTTCATTTACATCAACAGCGATCATCAAATTAAGCCCTTAATGAATGGTGGTTCTCAAGAGCGGAATATGCGAGCGGGGACCGAAAATATCTATGGGATAGTGGGGTTGGCTAAAGCCTTGCAGCTAGCCTACGATAATCTGGAAGCCCGAAGGGCGAAAACCATAGAAATAAGAGCTTATTTTCTGCAAGCCTTAAAAAAAGCAGTGCCAGACATCGAGCTCAATGGAGATCCAGATCATGGTCATTATAAGGTACTAAGTGTAAGTTTCCCTCCATCGCCTAAAGCCGACCTGCTTTTGCTTAACTTGGATATTGCTGGCATTAGTGTATCTGGGGGTAGTGCCTGTAGCTCGGGTGCTGAAACGGTTTCCCATGTGCTGGCTACCTTAATGCCAGATTCTCTACGCAAGACTATCCGCTTTAGCTTTTCGCATCACAATACCATTCAAGAGGTGGACTATGTAGTGAAAAAATTAAAGGAAATTCTGGAGCCAGTATCAGTTTGATTGGCGAGGGTAACCGCCCGCGCTTACAAGGTACCAAGCCTTGAATGTAGAATTTACTATTGAATACCTGATTTGCCAGCTAAGTCCAAAACGAAGGCATACTCCAAGGCAATTTCCTTAATTCGTTCGAAACGACCTGATGCCCCGCCATGTCCCGCATCCATATTGGTATGCAAGAGTAGGGGGTTGTTATCGGTCTTCAGCTCTCTCAACTTCGCAACCCACTTTGCAGGTTCCCAGTACTGAACCTGCGAATCGTGCAAGCCCGTGGTAACTAAGGTAGCTGGGTAGTTTTTGGCTTCCACCTGATCGTAGGGAGAATAGGAATGGATATAGTCAAAAAAGGTTTCATCCTTTGGGTTGCCCCATTCGTCAAATTCTCCGGTGGTTAAAGGAATGCTTTCATCAAGCATGGTATTGATCACATCCACAAAGGGAACAGCCGCCACAATACCTTTCCACATATTGGGTTCAAGATTCATAATAGCCCCCATAAGTAATCCTCCTGCACTTCCGCCCATTGCATACAATTGGTCACTGGCCACGTATTGATTTTCTACCAGAAACTTACCGCAATCAATAAAATCATGGAAAGTATTCTTTTTATGCAAAAGTTTTCCATTTTCATACCAGTGGCGTCCCATCTCTTCGCCCCCTCTAATATGAGCGATGGCAAAGGCCATACCGCGATTCAATAAACTGAGGCGTGCGATCCCAAAACTAGGATCCATACTCGCTCCGTATGATCCGTAGCCATATAAAAGCAATGAATGTTGGCCATCCTTTTTGAAATCTTTGTGATAGACGATGGAAATGGGAATCTTCTCCCCATCGCGAGCAGTGGCATACACGCGTTCAGATCGATAGTCCTCCTTATTAAATCCTCCTAATACCTCTTTCTGCTTGAGCAAGGTAAAGGCACGGTCCTGCATATGGTAGTCATAGGTAGTGGCAGGAGTAGTGAGGGATTGGTAGCCAATTCGGAGCAAGGGTGTGTCAAATTCCAGATTGATACTGGTGTAAGCCATGTAGGCTTCCTCTCCAAAGCTAATGTAGTGTTCCTCACCTTCGTTTGGGATGACTCGGAGCTGTGTAATTCCTTCTTTTCGTTCTGATAAAACCAGAAAATCCTTGAAAATGTCCATGTCCTCCAGGAGCACGTCAGACCTGTGTGGGATCACTTCTGTCCAGGTTGATTTGTGGCCTTTGTCTTCAGGCGTCACCATGAGCCTGAAGTTCTGAGCATCCAAATTAGTACGGATATAGAACTTATCTTCGTAATGTGCAATATCATACTCAAGTTTGCGCTCTCGGGCTTGTAGGATACGAAAATCGCCATCAGGTGTATCGGCATTCAATACCTGATATTCGGAACTTACGGTCTGGAAAGAGGCAATGACAATATATTTTTCCGACTTGGTTTTGTACACATAGGTATTAAAGGTTTCATCCTTCTCATGGAATACTTCCTCATCCTTTTCTACTGGCTCACCTAAACGATGCTTAAAGATTTTATAAGATCGCAAGGTTTCGTCCTTTACGGAGTAGAAAACCGTTTTATTGTCATTGGCCCAAATGGCCTTACCTGTGGTATTGGGAATTTTATCTGCTACCCACTCGCCAGTTTCAAGGTTCTTAAACCGGATGGTGTAGATTCGTCGAGATACAACATCCTCTCCAAAAGCTAGAATCTTATTATCAGGACTCACAGATAATCCAGCGGCAGAGTAATAACTCTTCTCCTTGGCCAATTCATTTACATCTAATAGTAATTCTTCTGGAGCTTCTAAATTCTCTTTTTTGCGGGTGTGAATCGGATACTCTAGACCTTCTTCATATTTTGTGATGTAGAAGTATCCATTGTCTTTATAGGGCACTGATTCATCCTGTTCCTTAATCCTACCTTTGATTTCTTGAAAAAGGTTTTCCTTGAAACCATCTAAGTGCTTCATCTTCTGAGCCGTATACTCATTTTCTGCCTTCAGATAGTCAATTACCTTCGAATTTTCGCGATCATTGAGCCAATAGTAGTTATCTACTAGGGTGCGGCCATGGATTTTCGTCTCTTTGCGAACCTTTTCTGCGCTGGGCTGCTTTAGATCCGGATTGGAATATAATTTGCTCTCCATAAAAATAGTTTGGCTTTCTCTTTTAATGAACGACGAGGAACTGTGTCCGAACTCGCAAGTATAGGGCTTTAATTTGTTTCATTAGAAAAATTGAAATAAAATTCATCACTTGGCTTATTAAACAGCTCCTTTAGCGCTTTGGTTGAAATTATTTTTACCAGAATAGACCGGTATAAGTATTTAGTGATTTAAGTATAAGGTGTTGGAAACAAGTGTGTTGGCTGAATTTGCTACTGAGGTGGTTAGTGGAGAGAATTGTCGGTTTTTTGAGATAGCTAAAGTTGAAAAGAAATAAAAATATGTTATAAAGATGACGGAAAGAACATTCTTACGTCAAACAATTTGGTGACGAAATCTATTTGTTGAGTAGGAAAAAGTCCCTTAACAGAATCGTAGAACAAGTTCAAGAAAAAAATTACATTTGCCCCGCATGCAGGTGAAAACTTCATACCGTCAGATCCTTTCTATCTCAGCCCCAATTATGCTCGGTAGTGCGGCGCAGAATGTCGTGGCTCTAAGTGATAGTGTTTTTTTATACCATTTGAGTGAGATTGACTTCGCGGCGATAGGGTTTGTTGGTGTTTTTTATTTGGTAGTTGCAGCCATCGGTTTTGGTTTTTCTAAAGGTGGGCAAATCATGATTGCTCGTAGGATGGGAGAGGGGAAGAAAGAAGAGGTAGGTCGGACTTTCTACGCGATGACTTATTATGAGTTTGGACTCTCCATTTTGCTCTTTTTTTTCATGCAGTTTGGTTGCTACTATTTCTTTTCCCTCTTTGTGAATTCCGAATTAATCCTGGAAAAGAGCCTTGAGTACCTGAATTATCGATCTTATGGAGTGTTTTTCTCATACATCGGAGTAGCCATCATTGCACTCTATACAGGGGTCGCCAGAACGGGCTTCATCATTATTGATACAGCTATCTTGGCCATCGTTAACATTGTGCTGAACTATGGTTTGATTTTTGGTAAATGGGGACTCCCTGCGATGGGCATTGCTGGAGCTGGCTTGGCCAGCACGATAGCGGAGGTGGTAGCTTTTATCGTTTTTGGTATTTACATACTCTTTGACAAAGAGGCGCGTGAGTACCGCCTATTCAACCTTCCCAAGATCGATCTTAAGTTGATTAGAATGCAATTCAACCTCGCCAGCCCGATTGTAGCCCAGGCATTGGTAGGCTTGGGAAGTTGGTTTGTTTTCTTTAGCATTATAGAAGGACTTGGTGAGCGCCCCTTGGCCATTACCAATTTGGGCCGGATGGTATATCTGATCTTATCAATTCCCTGTTGGGGATTTGCCTCTGGAGTCAATACCCTAGTAAGTAACTTGATTGGGCAGCAAAAACGACAGGCTGTGGTTCCCATCATTTGGAAAACAGCTAAAATCTGTCTTATTACGACGCTGATTTTTTCGATCCCGGTCGTGGTGTGGCCACATCAATTCCTATACCCACTTTTAGGAGGCGAAGACATGTCATTGATTACGGAGGCTCGACCCGTTTTCTTCGTGTTGCTACTAGTACTGATTTGCTTCTCCGTCGGCGGTGTTTTTTTCAATGGCTTGGCGGGAACTGGGGCTACGTACTTTGGCCTAAAGATCCAATTCTGGTCAGCAGTGGGATATCTGCTGTATATCTACTATATTGTCAATCATACCAACGCAGGCCTACCTTGGGCGTGGGCTGGTGAAATTTTCTATTGGCTTGCCATTACTATTATCACAATTTTATATCTGTTCTCTAAGAAATGGCATGACCTGAAGGTATAGGCTAAAGTATCGGTATTGCTGCCAAACTATTAGGGCTTTTAGCTGTTACATAGATTTGGAAAATAATTGCACGCATTTCTTAATGTTACCTTGAATATGAATGATATCAAAACCCTTGGCCAACTGAAAGCCTCAGGCTACGAAAGTAAATCTGTGAAGGAAGAGTTGAGAGCCAATCTTATTGATAAACTGCGAAAAAAGGAGCCAGTCTTCTCGGGAATTATTGGATTTGATGATACTGTACTCCCTGATATAGAAAGAGCTATTCTATCACGGCACAATATCCTCTTATTGGGATTAAGAGGGCAAGCCAAGACAAGAATCGCACGCCTTTTGGTAAACCTGCTAGACGAGTATATCCCTGTAGTAGCAGGTAGTGAATTGAATGACGACCCTTTGGCACCGATGTCCCGTTTTGCCATCGACTTGGTAGCGGAAAAGGGAGATGAGACGCCGATCGAGTGGTTGCACCGAGATGAGCGTTATGTAGAAAAACTAGCCACACCGGATGTAAGTGTGGCCGATTTGGTGGGGGATGTGGATCCCATCAAGGCAGCTACGCTTAAGTTGCCTTATTCGGATGAGCGGGTGATCCATTTTGGATTGGTGCCAAGGGCACACCGTAGCATCTTTGTGATCAATGAATTACCAGATTTACAAGCGCGTATTCAGGTATCTTTGTTCAATATGTTGCAAGAGGGAGATATACAGATTCGTGGCTTCAAGCTTCGGTTGCCTTTGGATATTCAGTTCTTGTTCACGGCGAATCCTGAGGATTATACCAATCGAGGTAGTATAATCACCCCCTTGAAAGACAGAATTGAAAGCCAAATTCTGACGCATTACCCGAAATCGATTGAAATAGCACTGGCTATTACTAAGCAAGAAGCTTCTCTGGCTTCAGCACAAAAAGAGGTAGTAACTGTGCCCGATCTCTTGGAGGTGCTACTGGAACAAATTGCCATGGAGGCTCGCGAAAGTGAGTTCGTCGATGAGAAAAGCGGGGTGTCCGCTCGCTTGAGTATTTCTGCTTATGAAAACTTGGTGAGTACGGCTGAGCGTAGAATGTTGATTAACAAGGAGGAAGGAACCCCAGCGAGAATTACTGACTTCTGGGGAATTGTTCCCGCTATTACAGGTAAGATAGAGTTGGTCTACGAAGGGGAACAAGAAGGGCCTTATAATGTAGCGATGGCATTGATGGGTAGAGCTATCAAGAAAATGTTCCTTGACCATTTTCCAAATCCAGATAAGTTGAAGCGAGGCCAAGAACGAGACCCTTTCGGAACCATCCGGGCTTGGTTTGCTGGCGGGAATAGCATAGACCTGCTAAATGATGCGAGTGACAAAGAGTTTGTTAAAGCACTAGATGGAGTAGCAGGACTTCGAAAGCTAGTAGAATCAAGCTTGAAATTGAAAGGGGATGATGCAATCCCGTATATGGAATTGGCCTTACATGGATTAGCCGAATTTGATGTTATTAATAAAGACATTCTGGAGTCCAGTTTGTCCTTTCGCGATCTGTTAGCCAATATGCTAGATGATGATGATCTCTTCGGAGACTCGTAGTTAGAACAACTTGAGAGATGTTATTGAAGATTAATCCAGATAACCCAGAAGGCCGCAAAATCAGTCAGGTAGCTAACATCCTGCGAGATGGGGGAGTGATCATTTACCCCACTGATACGGTTTACGGCTTGGGTTGTGATATTTTTAACCCCAAAGCGGTAGAACGCATTTGCCGATTGCGGGGGTTAAAGCCAGAAAAGGCCATGCTCTCCTTCATCTGTAAGGATATCAGTCAGATTGCCGAGTATGCCTTCCAGATCGATAATGATGTCTTCAAAACCTTGAAAAGGAATCTACCTGGGCCATTTACCTTTGTGCTAAAATCCAATAATCAAGTGCCAAAGCTGTTCAAAAACAGAAAGCGCAGCATTGGCGTTCGGATACCGGATAATCGTATCGCCCAAGCCATTGTGGAAGACTTAGGTCGTCCCATTCTTTCCCTATCTCTTAAGTCAGATGATGAGATCCTGGAATACTTTACAGATCCTATCGATATTTTTGATGATTTCAAGAAATTAACGGATGTGGTGATTGATGGTGGGATAGGAGCAAATGTTCCCTCCACCGTGGTGGACTGTATGGGAGATGAGATCATAATTATTAGACAAGGAGCGGGAGAGTTGATCTGACCCTGGGCCTGTTTTCCAGATGACATAAATTGTGAAGGGCAAATATACCAATATGGGTATATTTGCCCTTCTTGCTATGAGCAGGATCGGGACACACTTGTTCTACCAGAAATCAACTATGATTGTACGAATACTCTTCTTTAGCTTAATACTCACGGCCAGTTTCATCGAACTTAACGCACAAGCCATCCTTCGCGGTAACGTTTATGATGAAGAAACGGGTGAACCCATTGCCTTTGGGACGATTCGCCTGCAAAATACGGACTTCGGTACCAACACGGATTTGAATGGTTTTTTCAGCCTAGGTAATGTACCCGCAGGCACTTATAATATCATCGTGACTTATATTGGATATGATAGTTTGACACAGTCGGTGCAATTGAAAGATGGACAGATTGAATATCGACAGCTTCGACTAGAATCAAATGCCGTGAATCTCGCCACTGTAGATGTTTCTGCTGAAAGAGAAAGAGCCAGGTCCGATATTCAGGTATCGCAATTGACCGTTACACCAAAACAGATCCGCTCTTTGCCTGCTACTGGAGGAGATGCGGATATCGCCCAATATCTTCCGGTTTTGCCTGGTGTAATTGTATCCGGTGACCAGGGCGGGCAGTTGTATATCCGAGGCGGATCCCCTGTACAAAATAAGATTTTGTTAGATGGGATGACCATTTTTAATCCGTTTCATTCGATTGGCTTTTTCTCGGTCTTCGAAACAGAGACCATCCGTAGTGTCGACGTGTTGACGGGAGGATTCAATGTGGAACATGGAGGCCGGATATCTGCTGTGGTAGATATCAAGACGAGAGAAGGGAATAAAAAGCGATTTTCTGGCTTGGTCTCTGCAAGCCCATTCCAAGCCAAGGCGCTAATTGAAGGCCCGATCATACCTTGGAATGAGGAACGAGGAAATAGTGTCTCTTTCTTATTCACGGGGAAGCATTCCTATCTAGATCAAACCTCTCCATCTTTATATGCTTATGCGGTAGATACGAGTTACTATGCTTTTGCGGCAGCTGATACTAGTTTAGCAGATCTAGCAGATAATATTGGCTTACCCTTTAGTTATACGGATTGGTATGGGAAATTGTCCATGGTAGGAGGGAATGGCAGTCAGCTCAATCTATTCGGATTCAATTTTGTAGATGCTTTTGATTTTGTAGGTTTAGCCGCTGTTGATTGGACAACGAGGGGCGCGGGGGCCAATTTCACGCTCGTACCACCAAACTCCAATATAGTAATGGATGGTCTTATCTCCTTTTCTTCTTACGATATCACCTTACAAGAAGGAGATGCTGCCCCAAGAAAAAGTGGCGTTACCAATTTTGGTGCCCAACTCAACTTTAAATACTTTGGCAATAAAAACCAGTTGAATTATGGGTTTGAGGTCAACGGATTCAATACAGATTTTTCCTTTGAGAACCTTGTGGGTTTAGATTTTGAACAAAGAGATTTTACGACAGAACTCTCCGGATATTTCAAGTACAAGCAGGAGCTTGGGAATCTGATCATTGAGCCCGGGGTAAGGCTTCACTTTTATGCTTCACAGTCTGCTTTCAGCTTTGAACCTAGAATGGGAATCAAATACAAAGCTACCGATGGGCTCCGGTTTAAGGCAGCTGGAGGGTTCTATTCGCAGAATTTAATATCTACCGTGAATGAATCTGATGTGGTTAATTTTTTTGTTGGCTTTCTGGCGGGACCGGAAGAATCCTTGTTTAGACCCGGTACTTTTGATCCGACAAATCACAGATTGCAAAAGTCTTCTCATGCCATCGCTGGGGCGGAATATGATATCAATCGAAATTCCAGTATCAATGTAGAGCCTTATTACAAGCGCTTCACTCAATTAATCAACATTAATCGGAATAAGCTAAGCGCCACAGATCCCGACTTTGCCGTAGAAACTGGAAATGCCTATGGAATAGATTTTTCCTATAAATACGAAAATGCGCAATGGTACCTATGGTTGACGTACTCCCTGGGATATGTAGATCGTTTTGATGGGGATCAGACGTACTTCACGATTTTTGATCGTCGCCATAATATCAATGCTTTGACAACCTATCAGTTTGGGCGAAATAAGAGCTGGGAAGCAAGTTTGAGATGGAATTTTGGTTCAGGCTTCCCATTTACGGAAACCCAGGGTTTTTTCCAAGATATTGGGTTTGACCAAATTTTAGTGGAAGATATTCTAGAAGGTAACTTTGATCTGGGAACGATATTAGCGGATGAGCGCAATGGAGGTAGGCTTTCTACTTACCACAGATTAGATGCTTCTCTAAAAAAGCGCGTAGAACTAGTAGGGAGTAGTTTTATGGAGATCGTAGCAAGTGTAACCAATGTGTATGATCGGGAAAATATCTTTTATCTTGATCGGATCACTAATACAAGGGTGAATCAATTCCCAATCTTGCCAAGTGCCTCCGTCAAAATAGGCTTTTAGAATTAATCCGGCTTGCAACTTTGCAACATGGCTCGGACATCCTCTAGCTTGACATATGGCAAGTCATCATACCAGGTCGCATTGATGTAGTTGAGGATATTTGCGATTTCAAATTCAGTCAATTTATCCGTGCCTGGCATAGGTTGGTTATAGGTCCTGCCATTGACTTCTACTGGCCCTTCCATTCCATAGCGAATTAAACAGGCACTTTTCAATACATTTTCCTGGTAATAGTCAGCTTGCGCAAGTGGAGGAATAAGGCCTTCCAATCCACTGCCATCGTCCATGTGGCAATTGGCACAAAAGTTTTCATACAAAATTTTTCCTTGTTGGAAGGGTGTGTCTTTACAGGCATTAAAAAATAAGATGCCAGCAACTAGTACCACTCTTAAAACACTGCTAATAATTCGCATAAATCTACTTTTGTCCTATTCTGATAACAGAACCAGAGGAACGCTACTTTGGTTAAGAATTAGCCCATTGGATACAATGATAGGCTAACTTTAGTCAACTTTCTTTTCTTCGACTAAAAGTTGCTCAATTTTGACGATAAACTGATCTACCTCCTCCGAGTCTGTGCCATTACAAAAGGCCCGTATGTGTTTATCCTTATCTACCAGCACTAATCGGCCACTATGATCTAATCCTCCGGGGACATCGGGGTTTTCTATTACAATGTTGAAATAGTCGTCCGCAATCTGAAATAATTCTGACTTTTCTCCAGTCACAAAATGCCAGCGAGCGCTGCTCACGCCTAGATTCCTGGCATAATGGGTTAACTTAGCCACCGAGTCCCGCTTAGGGTCAATGGTATGGGATAGCAGGGCTAGATCTGGCTCAGCCTCGAAGTGATCATGTATTTTTAGCATCTCTTGAGCTAGCTTTGGGCAGATCGTTGGACAGGAAGTGAAAAAGAAGTCAACCACATAGGCCTTTCCGCTAAAAGTCTCATTATTGACCACTTGACTATCCTGGTTGATGAAAGAAAAAGGAGGAATCCTTTTGTGAACGAGTTCCCCATCTTTTTCCACCTGACGATTCAGAATAGGAAGATCTTTATTACCTGAACCACAGGAGAGAGCAATGACCAGCACCGAAAACATTACTAGCTTAAAAACAAGCGGATAGGAGGATGAATTTTTCATGCTACCGTAAGGATTTTTACATTTGCGCTCCAAAGAAATAAACTTACCTCAGAATGACAAACCAAATGGGCCCTTCTTTGTTGTACAGTAAACTGCCATAATTAGCCAACAAAGAGAGATTTTCCTACCCTTTATTAACACAAATAGAAAGCGTAGGAAAGGTGTTTTGAATCACTCGACAATCACCTATTTCAGAATTTCGGCTATTTCGGTGCTGCTGCTTTTCTTCTTGTGGAGGACATTGAACATAAAAGCTACTCTGATAGAAAGGACGAAGTGCAAGATAGCCTAATGGAGACTTTCAAAAGCCCTGACTATGCAACAAAAACGAGCTATTGTTTGGTTCCGACAGGATCTGCGTCTTCACGATAACGAAGCACTGACCGACGCTTTAAAAAGTGCAGAGGAAGTGATTCCCGTTTATATTTTTGATGAACGAATATTTAGGGGTAAGACAAGATTCGGCTTTCCTAAAACTGATTGTTTTCGCGCTCAATTCATAATAGAAGCTGTTCAGGATCTCAGAGAAAGTTTGCGGAAGCTAAAAAGCGACCTGATCGTTAGGGTTGGGAAGCCAGAGGAAATCCTCTTCGAACTGGCACTACAAGTTAAGTCTAGTTGGGTACTTTGTAACCGCGAACGCACTAGAGAGGAAGTTGATGTGCAAGATGCCTTGGAGCAGAACCTTTGGTCAATCGGCCAAGAGGTGCGCTTCTTTCGGGGTAAAATGTTGTATTATACGGCTGATCTTCCCTTTCCCATTCACCATACTCCGGACACCTTTACCCAATTTCGCAAAGAAGTAGAACGATTCGTTGCCGTACGTGCTCCATTACCCACACCCTCTGAAGCCTTCAAAAGCCTAAGTGTTCGGGTTGAACCAGGAGAAATACCGACTTTAGCCGACTTCGGATTGTCCAGATGTGAGGAGGAAGCGAAAGCTCCCATCGTCTTTAAAGGGGGAGAAACGGCAGGAATGGAGCGACTGCGGCATTTTATCTGGGAAACCAAATCAATACAAACCTACAAACAAACGCGAAATGGTTTGTTGGGAGAAGATTATTCTTCCAAATTTTCCGCTTGGCTCTCCCAAGGCTGCCTGTCGCCCAAGCTCATCTACCAGGAAATTAAGAAATTTGAAGAGCAAGAGGGGGCAAATGACTCTACCTATTGGCTTTTCTTTGAATTAATGTGGCGAGATTTCTTCCGCTTTATGGCTAAAAAGCACGGGAATAAGATCTTTTTGAAGGGAGGGATTAAAGGAGAGATTAATGGGGAATGGACGGATGACCGGAAACTCCTAGAGCGATGGATTGCAGGGGAAACCGGCGTGCCTTTTATCGATGCGAATATGAAAGAGCTGAAACGAACTGGTTTTATGTCTAATCGCGGACGACAAAACGTGGCTAGTTTTTTAGTTAAAGACCTAAATGTGAATTGGCAGCTAGGGGCAGATTATTTTGAATCTATCCTCATCGACTATGATCCTTGTAGTAATTACGGAAATTGGAACTACATTGCTGGTGTGGGGAGTGATCCAAGAGAAAATCGCTACTTTAATATTATCACCCAAGCCAAAAGATACGACCCTCAGGGAGCCTATGTGAAACATTGGCTGCCGGTCTTGGAAGTCCTTCCTCCCACTAAAGTTCATCAGCCGGATCTCTTGACTGAACCGGAACAAGAAGATTGGCATTTGCTGATTGGACAAGACTATCCCAAGGCCATATTTAGCACATCCAAGTGGGCTTCTTAGGGAGGGCAATAGATCCGGGTATTAACAGCCGCTTAACAATTATTCACAGATTATTTTCAAAACTCCTTTTGAATCCTGCTATATTTACGGCTGATCTATTCTTCGATATGCGAAGGAGGTAAAAATACTGTACAATGACACTTGGTAAATTGATCCTAATCATAGGAATCGCAGCTTTAGTTCTCACCCTGATTGTTCACTTTACTTTCAAGAAGGTAAAAAATTGGCCGATGAGTTACCTGCAGAATTTTGCGGGGTCACTTTTTATCTTTTCAGGTTGGGTTAAGGCAATTGATCCTTTAGGGACTGCTTATAAAATGGAGCAATACTTTGCGGAGTTTGAATCTACTTTTAGCGAGACCTGGTTTTCCTTCTTGGCTCCACTATTCCCCTGGCTTTCCAATTATGCGGTTGGTTTCTCGGTCTTTATGATTGTATTGGAAATTGCTTTAGGGGTAATGCTGCTACTTGGAGCCATGAGAAAGTTCACGGCATGGGTGTTCTTTGCAATCGTATTTTTCTTCACTTTCCTAACGGGTTTCACCTTCTTGACCGGTTATGTGCCGGATGGAGTGAATTTCTTCCAATTCGGGCAATGGGGACCATATGTCGAAACCAATATGAAAGTGACGGATTGTGGATGCTTTGGGGATTTCCTTAAGCTAAAGCCTAAGATTTCTTTCTTAAAGGATATCTTCCTAATGATACCTGCGATCCTCTTTATTGTAGCCTACAAGCAGAAGCACCAATTGTTTAACAGGGGAACAAGACTATTGATTACAGGCTTGACAATTGGAGCTGTAAGTTTGTATTGCTTCAGTAACTTCTCATGGGATCTTCCGCATACGGATTTCCGTCCTTTCAAAGAAGGCGTAAATGTTGCTGAACGGAAGGCTTTAGAGGCGGAGGCAGCGGCAAATGTTGAAATTCTGGCCTATAAGATGACCAATAAGGAAAGTAAAAAGGTAGTTGAACTTCCTTTTGATCAATACATGAAGGAGTTCAAGAAATATCCTAAAGAAGAATGGGATTTGGAACAGGTTCGATCCGAACCAGCAATTGAGGCTACCAAGATCAGTGATTTTGAAGTGAGTGATGAAAATGGGGACGAGGTCACTGAAGATATTTTGAGTCAAGACGGGTACAGCTTTATGATTGTTGCCTATCGTTTGTATGGTACCGATGGTACCGATATTCAATTGGTGACCGATACCGTTTATCAAATAGATACTGTCCAAATTGCTCCGGATTCCTTCCGTCTGGAGCGCTCGGTGGTAGCGACGAATAAGCGCCAGCAACAGATTGATGTGTACAATTGGGAATCTAGCTATATGAAACCATGGGTGGAGGTTGTGAACCCGATTATGGAAGCTGCCGAAAAAGATGGCCATCGTACC
Organism: Saprospiraceae bacterium; assembly: GCA_965263225.1. Lineage (GTDB taxonomy): Bacteria > Bacteroidota > Bacteroidia > Chitinophagales > Saprospiraceae > DT-111. Next base: position 555,650 of record CBDHHG010000051.1, on the reverse strand, counting down.
TTTGCTATTACAGCCTATTCAGATTATGGCCGCATTGATGATTTCCGACATGCCACTCAAAGTGCCTATCCATTTTACACGGCGGATGATATCTTGTTGAAAACCATCGTTCGTTCTAATCCTGGATTAGTGCTGCTACGCAATGGAGAAATTGTCAAGAAATGGCATTACAAGAAGTTACCTTCATATGATGATATTAAATCCAATTATATATTAAACGGAAATTAAAGACTTAAAATGAGGGCAGTTTGAAAAAATTGCCCTTTATTTGTATCGCCAAAGCCAGTAGACAAATACTGTGATACTTTTGGAACAAAAAAAGACTCAATAGGTATAATCAATGCGTATTCTTTTTCGATTATTCAGGTACGTTCTACCTATTCCCCAAAGGAGTTGAATTGAAGATATGCTAAGTAGAAGAAACGTCCGCATTAAAGTAATGCAGATGCTATATACCCTAAGTAGGGACCAAGATTTGACCTATGATGGTGCCCTCAAGCAATACCGTAAGATAGTATTTCTATCTTTTGAATTGTATTTATTCAACCTTCTTCTACTTATTCGCGTCGCTGAGTACGCCAACAAAGATCTTGAGAAGCGACAAGCTAAACTCCGGCCCACCGATGATGATAAACGTTTTACAGCCAAGCTGGCTGAGAATCCGCTGATCACTTCCCTACTCCATAACGACGCTTTTAATAGTTTGATTCGAGGGCATAAACTGCCCGCTAGAATTGATGAAGATCAGGTGCGTCAGTTCTATATGGATTTTGCCAAGACAGATCAATATAAGGCCTATTTGAAGCAAAGTAATAGCCAACATAGTGATCACAAAGATATCCTCTTGGCGCTCTTCAAGCATTGTCTCAACAATGAAAGTTTCACTGAGGTATTAGATGATAACTATCCGCTTTGGATCGATGATAAGTCCTTGGTGGTGGGGGCCATCAAGAAAACGCTTAAGGCTTTACCCGTTACCAGTGAAGAGTTTTATCAAAATTATCAGCCATCAGATGAGGCCGTCAAGGAGTTTGGCGAATTACTCCTGCACAAGGTATACCACGAAGATGCGGACCTATTGGAACTGATCGAACCAACATTGAAGAATTGGGACGCTGACCGAGTGGCTGCCATTGATATGATTCTCCTTAAGATGGCATTATGCGAATTAATGAATTTTCCGACTATTCCGACCAAGGTTACCTTGAATGAGTTTGTGGAAATTGCTAAGCTTTATAGTACCGAAAAGAGCAAGGACTTCATAAATGGCATTCTGGACCGTCTGATGAAGAAATTAAACAAAGACGGCAAGATCAATAAGGAGGGCCGTGGTTTGCTCGAAAGCTAGGTTTCATCACCTGAAAAACGTACTTGCTCACCAAATTTTGATAGAATACTCCTATCTTCTAATCTCTAGTAAGAATCAGACGTCCTAAGAACATAGCCTTCTTAGTGAATCACCAGAGAAGGTGCTACAGATCCGTTTACTACATTTACTCATGCTAAACCCAACGCAATGCAAAAGAAAGTATTCATTCTTGGGCTTTCCCTTTGTTTTATGGGACTTACCGCATTTGGACAGTACAAAGAAGCACCAGATGGGCTAGGCGCCCGGGCTGTCTTTCCCAATTATCAATGGGCGGTTGATCAAGAATTTATCGATAACGAATTCGGAGGAGGGATTGAATTAGAATATGTTCGTCATCTCAATAGTTTCCTTAATCTGGGGGTTCCCTTGCGACTTAATCAGATACTTTTACCGCCAGAACAAATTGGACAAACCAATAAGGCCGGTACATTAGGTTTGGATGCTACGCTGCAATTGAAATTCTTTCGAGAGCCCTTCTTTCTATATCCTTACTTGCTTGCGGGAGTTGGAGTAAATGTGGAAGATTTTGATCATGTAGGTGTTGAAGTACCACTGGGAGCTGGTATTAACTTCAGGCTGGCACGGCATTTTTATCTTTCTACCCGAGGGGAATACCGAGTAAATTTTAGAGATGATCGAAATCATTTACAGCTAGGTCTTGGCGTACATTTCATCATTGGTGATGGAGAACCTGCTCCACCACCGATTGTAGATAGTGATAATGACGGAGTGCCTGACGATCAAGATCTATGTCCAACGGTGGCAGGACTCCCTGGTTTAAATGGTTGCCCTGACTCCGATGGTGATGGAGTCACTGATGGCGATGATAAATGTCCAGAAACGGCGGGCTTGGCTGAATTTGGTGGCTGCCCTGACACCGATTCAGATGGTATAATTGATTCAGAAGATAATTGCCCGAATGAGAGTGGCCCAGCAGATAATGGTGGTTGCCCCTTGAAGGATTCCGACGGAGATGGTATAGTAGATCGGGAAGATGCCTGTCCGAATGAAACAGGAACAGTCGCTACCAATGGTTGCCCGGATGGGGATGGCGATGGAATTGCCAATGCGCAGGATAAGTGCCCAGATGAGGCTGGTCCTCCAGCTACCAATGGTTGCCCGGATGGGGATGGAGATGGAGTACTAGATGCCGAAGATAAATGTCCTGAAACGAAAGGACCAGCCAGTAACAATGGCTGCCCCGAAATTACGGAGGAGGATAAGGAGACCTTAGATCTAGCTGTTCAAGCGGTTCAGTTTCAGACGGGTAGAGCTGAATTGAAAGCGAACTCGACTGGTATTCTCGATCAGATTGTCGACATCTTAAGTCGATACCCTGATTACAAATGTTCGATTAACGGCCACACGGACAGCATTGGTAGTTCTAAAACAAACCAGCGACTGTCCGAACAGCGTGCTAAAGCTTGCTATGATTACCTGGTCGGTAAAGGAATTGATGCCTCTCGATTAAGCTATACCGGTTATGGTGAGACACAGCCTATCGCCAACAATAAGTATAAAGCGGGAAGAGATCAAAATAGAAGGGTGGAATTCAATCTATTCCTAGAATAATGTGAGATATATCCATAAGGATAAACTCGGAGCAGGCCCAACTACTCAAATAGGTAGTTGGGCTTACTTTTTAAAGTTATTGACTCTCATTTTGACTTTCAAAAGACTGGATAATCTCCTCATCCGTTTTACCCAGATTTTGTAATAGGAACTGAGTGTCATCGGCGAAATCATCCGCTGGATATTTTTCTAGGAAGCTTTCATAAAGCACTTTGGCTTCATCATGCCTTTGCAAATCATTATCCAAGGTGAAAGCCATGAGAAAAAGGGCCTGCGGGGCCTTCTCAAAGGTGGGATACCGCTTGTAAAGACGATCGTAAATGTCCAGAGCGGAGTTAAAGGCACGAGTTGCTCTGGCAGCTTCTCCTGCTTTGTGTAATAATTCTGGACTAATGGGATCATCTGGTACGATGATGCTATACAGATCACAACTCTCGATGAAGTTATTAGCCGTCCGGCGATTAACCCGACCGGTGCTTAGATCGAAAATACCTTTGGCGAGCGTGTCGATTCGAGTCTGAATAGGAGGGAGGTCGGCTGATAATTTTGCCTTTACCTCGCCAGCCTGTTTGAAGGAAGGAAAGGCCTTGTCAAGTGCTTGATAGACACTAGTAGCCAAAACTGGATTATTTAGCTTTTCTTCTTGGATGGTGGCCAGTAGGTAGGCATTACCAGCAGTTTGGCTTGCTCCATGGTAGTCCTTTATCGCTTCCTTCAGTAATCTGGACGCATCATTGTGTCGATTTAATCGATACAATAGACCTGCTGCCCGGTATAAATAACGAGAGTTCTGTTCAGCGTCTTCTGGATGGGTGTCAATATAATCTCGGTATAGAGCGATCAAGGCATCGGCATCTTCCGGTGTTGGATTTTCTTCTACCTTGGCTTCTAGTTGTTCAATGCCAGTATTTTCATTGCCTCCACAAGCTTGTAGACCTAGTAGCCCGATCAGTAAGAGCACAAAAGCGTTTAATTTCATCGTTTTCAGTTTATTAGTTCAATTGACTTACTTGCCTAGAATAAGAGCCAAAGTTAACAGCTTTACGGTTTCTTTAGAAAGTAAATTTTAAACAATGGCCTAAAAACTGGGTTAGGGTAGGGAGGAGAAGGAAAAGTGTCCAGATGAACCGTTGTCCTCCTCTTCCCAACTCAGTAGAATAACGAAGAGAATAAGATTTTATGGCATCTATTTCTATATTTTGGTTTCGAAGAGATTTAAGATTACAGGATAATGCAGGACTTTATCATGCGCTCAAAGAGAGCGGAGAGGTACTGCCACTATTTATTTTTGATCGAAATATCTTAGATAAGCTAGAAGATCGGGCTGATGCCAGAGTCAGCTTTATTCATGAGACCATAAAGAACTTACGGGCAGAATTGAGAGCGTTGGGTACCGATATGCTGGTTCATTATGGAAAACCTCAGGAAGTTTGGAGAGAATTGATGGCCAAGCTTAACATTAAATCAGTCTACTGTAATCATGATTACGAATCTTATGCCAGCGAGCGGGATGCCAAGGTGTTAGATTTACTTAAGACAGCTGAGATTCCCTTTACAACCTTCAAGGATCAGGTGATCTTCGAAAAGAAGGAAGTCACAAAAGATGATGGAGGTCCTTATACTGTTTTTACACCCTATAGCCGCAAATGGAAGGCTAAATTGGCTTCCAGAACGGCCTTGGGGCAGCAATTTTACCAAACAGCGGCAGATTCCTATTTCCTGCAATCCTACCCAAACGAAAAATACTTCCATCGTTTTCATAAGATAGAATTTGAGGAAGGCCTGCCCAGCCTGGAGGATATGGGATTTGTGGCAACGAAGATAGATTATCCGCTACTGGAAGTAAATAGGAAACGCATCCGGGAGTATGGCGATAAGCGCAATTTCCCGGGTATTGAAGGGACTTCAAAGCTGGGGCTTCATTTTCGCTTTGGTACCATTAGCATTAGACAAAAAGCCCGCCATGCTATTACTCTAAGTGAGGTATACTTAAATGAACTGATCTGGCGTGATTTTTACGCTATGATCCTGTCCAATTTTCCGCATGTGGAAAAAAAGGCCTTTCGGGCAAAGTATGAACATATTGCTTGGCGAAATGATGAGGCAGAATTTGAAAAATGGTGCGCAGGTAAGACGGGATACCCCATCGTTGATGCGGGCATGAGAGAGTTGAACGCCACTGGCTACATGCATAATCGAGTGCGGATGATCACCGCTAGTTTTTTGACGAAGCACTTGCTGATTGATTGGCGCTGGGGCGAGGCCTACTTTGCTGCCAAACTCTTGGATTTCGATTTAGCCAGTAACAATGGCGGTTGGCAGTGGGCATCAGGGAGTGGAACGGACGCAGCGCCCTACTTTCGAGTATTCAACCCTACTGCTCAAATGGAAAAGTTCGACAAACAAAAGACTTACATCAAGAAATGGGTACCTGAATACGGAACACCTACCTATCCCGCACCAATGGTAGAACACAAAATGGCTCGTGAGCGTTGCTTACGAGTCTATAAAGAAGCGCTAAGTAGGGACTAGCCTGATTTCTAGCAATTTACGGTTTATCCGTCTCAGGTAACAGTAAAAATTGCATGAAGTTCTCGGTGTCCAGATACGTCCTTGCTGCATCTCGCAGTAGATCACTGTTTAATTTTTGTGTATACTTTTCCAGTACTTCGAGCTTAATGCCATCTAGCGGGATATTATTTTGATAACGATAACTTAATTGTCCCAGCCAGTAGCGATTTTCTTTTAGATTCTTAATCCGGCCTTGTTTCTGCGTTTCAACGATCTTGGTGATGTCTTTATCCAAAGCCCCCACATCCTTGATTTTATCGATCTCCAATTTAGTGATTTCTATCAGTTTTTGCACCTCTTCGGGGGCTGCATTAAAGCTGATGCGAATATTGTATGCAGGCTTTGGGTATTGACTGCTGAAGGCCCGTACGCTTACACCATAGACACCGCCTTCATCCTCTCTCATGGCTTCTCGAAGCTTGATGCGCAACAGACTTGCTAAAGATCCCAGACTGTAACGATTATCAGCATCAAATTGAAAATCATTGTGATACAATAATTCAACTAGCGCCTTGGGGGCTTTACCTTTTACAATTGTCGTATCTATCTGTCCCTTTTGCAATTGAACCCCGACGTTCTTCCAACTCTCCAGTCGCCCAGTGCCGGGTAGATTCCCCAAGTACTTTTGGACCATAGGTTTCATCTGCTCAAGCGTAAATGACCCTACAAAAAAGAAGGTGAAATCACTAGCATCAGCAAAACGATCCTTGTACACCCTCAAGATTTTATCCAAATCAATTTTTGCCAGGGTCTCCATATTGGTGATCTGACGTCTGGGGTGATTGTTGTATTTGATTTTTTGTTTCTGTAAACCAAAATAATTGTAGGGATTGGTCATAATATTTTCGAAGATCGACTTTTGCCGGTTGATATAGCTGGCAAAGGCATCCTGGTCTTTCCGGGGGGCTGTGACGTAGAGATAAGTCAGTTGGAACAGCATCTCAAGGTCTTTCATGGAGCTATTTCCGCTTAACCCTTCGTACAACTCACTAATGAAGGGGCTAACCCCCGCATTCCTACCAGTCAATTGCTTGTTTAAGGCGGCATAATCATATGGGCCAATCCCACTTTGCACCAGGATAGGGACAGCATTAGTGGCACTTGGTAGATCCTCCACCTTATAATTGGAATAGCCTCCTGGGCCCCAGGCAGTCATGAGAACTTCGTCATTCTTAAAATCTGTCGGTTTAAGAACTACTCGGACTCCGTTTTCAAGCCGCCATTCCGTTATGTTGAAATCCGGGGCTTCATGCTCTGCTACAATCTTCTTAACGGATAGGTTCTCTTTAATCATGGGGCCTTCAACGACATTGTCCTCATAGGGTGGTACTTCCATCTGATCGAACTCGTCTATCCAGCTTTTAAGCGTGGTTTCAGTAGGTAAGGGATGGTTTTCTGTATCCGGACCTGTAACGATTACCACTCGTTCTTCTGGACGTATCCATTGTTTGGGTAAGGGGTTTATGTCTTCTACCGAGATGAGCGGGAGCAATTGTTGTAAAAGGGACAAGCGCTGCTTAGCTGTAGGTATAGCATTCCCCTTTAAGAAATGATATACAAAGCCACTGGCCAGTCCGGCTGAAGGTGTTTTGTCCTGCTCGTTGGCTGCCTTTTCGGCGGCACGCAGAATTTCTTGCTTCTGCCGTTCCAGTTCGGAGGGGTGAAAGCCATGTAAGTAGGCTTGTCGGGTGGCACGTAATACGGCTTTGATGCCTTTTTCCATTCCCCCTTCTTTGACGAAGGCGTATAGATAGTAGTTATCTAAGTTACTCATATCCTGGCCATAGCCCGAATAGGCAAAGGTAAAGGGGGGATCAGCTTGTTGTTGGATCTCAATCATGCGGGAGTTTAGCATCCGATTGTATAGATTGCGTGCAAGGTTCTCCTTGTAATCTGCAACGGTCTTGACCTTGAGGTGAGGATGTCGGTACATCACCCGAATATTGGAAAAGGTGGCCTCCTCGTCGGTGCAGATGGCATATCTGGTGGAAGGATCTGAAGGAATTTCGTACTTCTCCCTTGGTCTGGGATTGTCTCTACCTGGAACTTTGGCAAAGCGAGCTTTGATTTCCTGCTCCATCCATTTCATATCAAAATCGCCCACCGCAATAATAGCCATTAGGTCCGGCCGATACCAATCTTGATAGAATCGCTTAATCGTACTATAGTCCGCATCTTGTATAATTTCTGGTTTACCAATAGGTAAGCGCTCCGCATAACGTGAGCCTTTATAGGCCACTGGAAAATACTGCTGTTGCATACGTTGATCAGCACTAAGCCCAGTTCTCCACTCTGAAATTACCACACCACGCTCTTTGTCAATTTCCTCCTTTTCAAAACTGATACCATAGGCCCAATCTTCCATGATCAAGAGTCCTTTTTTCAATAATTCCAAACTGTCCGTTCTTGCCTGAATCATATAGACCGTCTCTTCAAAACTGGTATAGGCATTCAGGTCTGCTCCAAAGCGCGTACCGATACTTTCAAGATAATCAACGAGCTCATTCTTTTTGAAATGGGAACTCCCGTTAAAGGCCATATGCTCGACAAAATGGGCAATTCCCAATTGATCTTCATCTTCCTGCAAGCTACCGGCCTTTACTGCCAATCTCAATTCGGCTCGATTTTCTGGTTTTGCGTTCTTTTTGAGGAAATACTGCATACCATTGGGTAAGGTACCGCTGATAATCTCTTGATCTGAAGGGAGTTTCCCATTTAAGGGAAAAGTGTTCTGGGCTGCAATCATGACGGAGAGACAAAGAAAAATAAAGATTAACTGTAAGCGCATGCTAGATCGGATTGGTTGTGTTAAAGGTAACAAGAAAGCCTGCCAAGAAAGTATATCCTGGCAGGCTTTGGTTTATTTTTAGCAATTTAGTCGTCTACTTAACGCCTTCGTCCACGACCTCTTCCACCGCCACCGCCCATCATCCCGGCCATACCAGGAGATTTGCTGAGCTTGTGCATCATCTTGCGCATTTGATCAAACTGCTTAATGAAGCGATTGATATCATCCATCGTTTGACCACAGCCCTTAGCAATGCGTTTTTTACGACTGATATTCAACAATTCTGGATTGGATCTCTCTTGCGGAGTCATGGAGAGAATGATCGCTTCCACTTTGTTGAAGGCACTGTTGTCGATATCTAGGTTCTTAGTCATTTTGGACATACCTGGAATCATGTTCATCAAACTCTTGAGATCACCCATTTTACGAATCTGGGCTAACTGACTCAAGAAGTCATTGAAGTCAAACTTATTTTTGCGGATTTTTTTCTCAAGACGCTTGGCCTCTTCTTCGTCAAACTGCTCCTGAGCTCTTTCAACGAAAGAAACAATATCTCCCATGCCCAGAATCCGCTGAGCCATCCGGTCTGGATGAAAGACATCCAAAGTGTCCATTTGCTCACCAGTACTGACAAATTTGATGGGTTTTCCAACTGTATATTTGACTGATAAAGCCGCACCACCCCTGGTATCACCATCCAATTTGGTTAGCACCACACCATCGTAGTTGATGACCTCATTGAAGGCTTTAGCAGTATTCACAGCATCTTGCCCCGTCATAGAGTCAACTACAAATAAGGTCTCATTGGGGAGGATGGCATTTTTGACATTAGAGATTTCCTCCATCATGGCCTCGTCGATAGCCAATCGACCAGCAGTATCCACGATTACTACATCATGCTTGTTATCCTGTGCGTACTTAATCGCCTTAAGGGCAATTTCTACCGGATTCTTATTCTCTACCTCTTTATATACAGGGACGCCAACTTGCTCCCCTAAGACCGTAATCTGATCAATAGCTGCTGGACGGTATACATCACAAGCCACCAAAAGTGGTTTCTTGTTACGCTTCGTGCGTAGGTGTAAAGCCAACTTACCAGAGAAGGTCGTTTTACCAGAACCTTGTAGACCGGCGATTAAGACCACGGCTGGCTCTCCTTTAATGTTGATCCCTGCTGCCTGTCCTCCCATGAGAGAGACCAGTTCGTCCATAACGATCTTCACCATCAATTCCCCAGGCTTCACCGCCTTGAGGACATTTTCAGTTCCAAGCGCTTTGTCTTTAACCTTATCCGTAAATTCCTTGGCTATCTTGTAGTTAACGTCAGCAGATACCAAGGCTCTACGTATCTCCTTTATCGATTGAGCAATGTTGATCTCAGTAAGTTTGCCGTCTCCCTTCAGGGTCTTAAACGCACCTTCTAAGCGATCACTAAGACTTTCGAACATGAATCAACGATTTTTTTTATTTTCAGTTATTATTAATTATTTTGCTTCCACCAACAGATTAGAATAACAAATAAACTAAATCCTTAGTTCGCTAGTATTTCATCTAGCTATTCTAACATTGGATCAACAGTATGCAAATATAAAGATTTTCCGTTCTTAGACAATGTTTTGTCTTCGCTCAGCAACTCAGTCAATTAAAGTCCACAGCTAATTGTGACTCCGTAGTTAATGTCCCGTCTAAGAATTGTGAATGTATAATACTGACATCTACATTATTCTTCTCATGAACCCGTTCTAGTCGTTGGTAATGTTCTTCTCCCTTACACAAAGTAAAACGGCCTCTGGATTGCCCTGACTCCAAGATTTATTGTTATTTTTGGTTGCTTAGCCAAATTTGATAAGGTATATTTTATATTTTTTAGAATATTTTTTTACTAACAAACAAGTTGACATATGTCCGCACCAATTAAGGTCATTGTTATGCTAATAATATGGGCCTTGTACTCTCTAGTCGCCTACCAAGGGTGTCTAAAGCAGTGTTGCACGGATGATGGCTCAGGGGATACCACCACAATTGTGGATGAACCTGAAACGTCCACTCCTGTTGCATCGCGTTATCCCATTGACTTTCAGTGGTCCAGCGCACAGGCTTTTACCAACGATGGCTTCGATGCCACTAAACAAAACCTTCTTGCCCAACTGGATGATAACAACATCCTTGAAATCACAGGCCTCTATTTTGAAGGAGAAGAAGCTCCGGAAGGATTTGATAACATGGGATTTGCCAGAGCAGCCCAAATCCGTGACCTTCTGGCCCCTGATATCCCTGACGACCGAATTAAGCTAAGAGCTCGTTTGGTCGATGATCGAGAAGGGATGAAAGAAGGGTATTTTGAAGCTGCTGATTTCGAATGGAAAACCCCTGAGACGGAGGCAGAAGAAACAGTAGAAGAATTAGATGATAGAGTAATCATTCGCTTCCCATTCAACTCAACCATTAAAGAAGCTGATCCTGCTGTGGATGACTATCTGGATCGCCTCGCCAATAGAATTAAGACTTCAGGAGAGAAAGTGACGATCACAGGTCATACCGATAATGTAGGAGGGGATGATGCCAACGTGGCACTTGGGTTGAGGAGAGCGAAGGAAATCAGAGATATTCTAGTTGGAAAAGGCGTTGATAGAAGTCAGATCACGACGGATTCTAAAGGTAAATCCCAACCTGTCGATTCCAATGAGACGGAAGCCGGTAGACACAATAATCGACGTGCGGAAGTTCGACTCATCAAAAACTAATTGAATCAACTACAAAACCTTTAATAAGATGCAATTCGATATATTATTATTAGATACAACGATCTTCGGCTTACCCTGCTGGTTGGCCTGGTTGTTAGCTTCTCTTCTATCTTTCCTACTGGGCTTACTTTTAGGCTGGTGGTTATGGGCTAAGTACAAAGCGGAAGTTGAAAAATGCGAAAGAGATTTGGCGGATCAAAAGAAACGTCATACCGATCTTGAAGCAGAATTCAATGGTTTGAAATACAAGTTGGACGAGGCTGAAAAGGACAAGGATGGTCTCCGCCTTTCTCTAGGCAAGTGCGAGGCAGATAAGATGACCTTATTGGCTAGACTAGAGAAAAGTAATACTGATAGTGGAGATGATGATGGAGGTTCTTCTATGGTCGTAGCTTCCGGCGGAACGGATGGCCTTGAGGAAGGAACTCAAAAACCATTTAGTTTGAGTACGATCCTGAAGCCGCATGAACTACAAATCGTCGAAGGTATCGGGCCTAAGATCGAGGGACTCTTGAAAGATGCTGGTATTAAGAATTGGAAAGATCTATCGGAAGCCGACTACGATACGCTTAAGGGCATCCTGGCAGACGCAGGACCTCGTTACCGCATGCATGATCCTAAGACTTGGGCAAGACAAGCGGAACTGGCCTTGAAAGGTAACTGGGATGAATTGATTGAATACCAGAAATTCCTTGATACCGGACGTGACGATAAAGGAAACACAGACACACCCTCCAAAGTCGAGAAATTAGCCCAGAAGCGCTTAGGCTTCTCTCGCAAAGCAGAAGATTTGCAAATTGTAGAGGGGATCGGGCCTAAGATCGAATCCATCTTGAAGGCCGCTGGCATCAATAACCGGGCTGAACTGGGAGCGACTTCGGTGGAACGATTGAAAGAGATTCTTACAGAAGCAGGTGATCGTTATCGCTTGGCTGATCCAACTACTTGGCCAAAACAAGCACAACTTGCTGCTGAGGAAAACTGGAGAGCTTTAAGAGAATATCAGGAATTCCTAGATGGAGGTAAAGCTCCTAAATAGGAATAGCAGATAGAGATAGTAGCTCATTGCTACGATTGGGTCTTAATCGGAAATGGATTAAGGCCTTTTTTTTTACTCTGCATAACTTTTTAGAAGCCGAAAAAAGAAGTATCCTAGCAATCTTGAAGTGGGTGAAAAAAAATGCGTATTTTTTGGCCGAATTGATAAAATGCTAAACTTATGAGATTCCTTTTGTTCGCTTTTCTAATCGCCCTGCTTTCCATAGCCTGTGAAGATGCCAACCAAGCCTCTGCCGAAGCCACGGTGGAAGAAGAGGTAGGCAATCCTGCGGCAGACGGTTTCAATGAGGAAGAATCCGATGCCAAGGCTATTGAGTGGGCCGATAAAGTGATGATGGCCATGGGAGGAAGAAAAAGCTGGGACACTACCAGGTATTTTCATTGGAACTTTTTCGGTCGTAGAACACTTTTATGGGATAAGCAAGGACAAAGAGTTCGCATCGATTTTCCGGCAGATAGTACGATCTACCTAGTAAATTTGGCCGATGGAAGTGGGAAAGTGAAAAAGGGAAATGTGGTGTTTGAAAATGCAGATAGCATTGAGACCTATGTAGAACGAGGAAATCGAATCTGGATCAATGATTCCTATTGGTTGGTGATGCCTTTCAAATTGAAAGATTCTGGGGTAACCCTGAAATACGTGGGGCAGGACACGACGCTAGACGGTAAGCCAGCAGAAGTATTAGCATTGACCTTTGAGGAAGTGGGGGTAACGCCTCAGAATAAATACCTTGTTTATATTGATCCAGCTAGTGAATTGGTCTGTCAATGGGACTTTTACACCAATTCCGATGATGAGGCTCCGCGCTTTGCCATGCCTTGGAAAAGTTATCAAAAGCATGGGGATCTCCAGCTTTCTGGCGACCGTGGCCGTCCCCAATTATCGGAAATTGCTGTTTTCCAGGAAGTTCCTGACAAGGCCTTTGATTCATTCGACCCTATTGATGTTACTCAGTGGTAGGTAGTAAGAAAGCAGAAAAAAAAGATTGATAAAAGATTGATTTATAGTCTATAAAGCTTCAATTCTTAATCTGAGCCCTCAGAATTTAACCAAAAAAAGGCTGGTTGATTGACAACTAAGCTTTCATTCCCCCGTAAATAGGATTATTTTTGGCGCACTTTTTTACTTAATAAACTATTGATTTATCATGCCATCGATTTCAAAAAGGGGAGTGGAGGTACCTCTATCTCCGTTCCGAAAGCTGGTGCCTATTGCCGATCAAGTAAAGGCAGAAGGGAAGCACGTGTACCACCTCAATATTGGACAACCTGATATTGAAACACCTGCGGCGGCCATGGCGAAAGTAAAAGAAACTGACCTGAAAATCCTTGCCTATAGCGCAGCTGCGGGAAATGCCAGTTACCGAGCGAAATTGGTGAATTACTACGCCAAATTCGAAACAGACATTACCGCGGAGCAAGTAGTGGTTACGACTGGTGCTTCAGAAGCTATTCAGTTTTTATTCCTAGCCTGCATGGACCATGGAGATGAAATGGTAGTTCCAGAACCTTTCTATGCCAATTATAACGGTTTCGCTCATATTGCTGACGTCAATGTGGTGCCAGTGACCTGTGACTTGGAGGATGGCTTTGCTTTACCGGATGCCAAGGCTTTTGAAGCTGTCATTACCCCTAAGACGAAGGCTATTTTTATTACCAATCCAAACAATCCCACCGGCTGTTTCTATCCGGAAAAGGCCTTAAAAGAATTGGCCCAAGTCGTCAAGAAGTATGACTTGTATTTGTTTGTGGATGAAGTGTACCGAGAATTCTGTTATGATGGACAGGATTTCTTTTCCGTTTTGCGTCTGGAGGAAATTGAAAATAATGTCGTGGTGATAGACTCTGTATCTAAGCGTTATAGCGCATGCGGAGCTAGAGTAGGGGCAATGGTGACTCGCAATGAGGGATTAATTGATACCGTGGTGAAGTATGCTAAATTGAGATTGAGCCCTCCAGGATTGGGACAGATTCTAGCTGAAGGAGCCTTGGAAATGGATGATAGCTATATGAATGAAGTCAAAGCGGAATATGATCGAAGAAGACAGGTCGTTTTCGATAGGCTGCAAAAAATGGATGGTGTCATTAGTTATTTGCCAGGAGGTGCCTTTTATTGTTTTGCAGAGTTTCCAGTCGAAAACGCCGATCATTTTTGCCAATGGCTACTGGAAAAGTTTGAGCACAAGGGATCAACGGTGATGTTATCACCTGGTGAGGGCTTCTACGCGACGCCGGGTTTAGGCGTAAACCAAGTGAGAATTGCTTATGTGCTGAATACTAAAGATTTACATGCCGCGATGGACTGTCTGGAGGAAGCACTTAAAGTTTATCCTGGACGAATCAAAGTAGGACAATGGGCAGAAGGCACAGCGGTAGTCTGAACCTAATCTTGCTACGAACCTAATAAAGATACTTCAGCCAGATCCACCTAAGTTGCTCTGGCTGAGTCATCTCTACCTAAGCTTTCAGGAAAACACCTCATTGTGTTGCTCCTGTACTCGGATAAAAGTGGTACGTTTGGTTAATTCCTTGAGACGGCTTGCTCCTACATAGGTACAGGTAGATCGTAGGCTACCGAGCATATCCTTTACAGTTTCTTCTACCGCTCCCTTATAAGGAATTTCTACCGTCTTACCCTCAGAAGCTCGATAATCTGCCACACCTCCCGCATACTTGGTCATGGCTGTTTTCGAACTCATACCATAGAACAACTTATATTGTTTTCCATCTCTTTCGATTAATTCACCACCACTTTCATCATGACCAGCGAACATCCCGCCGAGCATCACAAAATCTGCTCCACCACCAAAGGCCTTGGCAATATCACCAGGGATCTTGCACCCCCCATCCGCAATGATTTGTCCACCCAGACCATGAGCAGCATCTGCGCATTCTATGATGGCGGAAAGCTGAGGGTAACCCACACCCGTCTTGACTCTAGTGGTACAAACAGACCCTGGTCCAATACCTACTTTAATGACATCTGCTCCGGCGAGCAGGAGCTCTTCCACCATTTCTCCAGTTACTACATTTCCTGCCATTATCACCTTCGTGGGAAACTGTTCTCTAGTTCGTTTGACAAATTCAACGAAATGCTCGGAATAGCCATTGGCCACATCTATGCAAATGAAGCGAAGTTGAGGAAAAGCAGTCATTAATTGAGCTAAACGTTCAGAATCGCCTTGGCCTGTTCCGGTGCTGATGGCGATGTACTCGGCTATTCCCGCTGGAGCCTTGGCTAGAAAGTCTGCCCAGTCTTGCGCTTGGTAGTGTTTATGAATAGCGGTAAACAATCCATGCCTAGCCAGGGTTTCCGCTATTCCAAAAGTTCCAACCGTATCCATATTGGCTGCCATAATGGGAACCCCAGTCCAAGCGGCAGCACCATGTAGGAATTCAAAAGTTCGATCTAAGGAAACTTGGGCCCTGGATTTTAGCGTGCTGCGTTTAGGCCTAATCATCACATCTTTAAAGCCTAGCTTTATATCTGTTTCAATTCTCATATCAAAGCATAAGTTTTATTGGGGAAGATAAAAGGCAATTGGTATTCTTTGGCTTTTTACCCTTTAAATCTTTGTTTAATTACTGGATGCTAAGCCCTGGTTTTAGCAGAAAGATTGACAACTTAGTCTAAGGTCGGCTAAGAATCATCTATCATTCTTGTTTTTAGCTGGAACAAAATTGTACCTTTGCCCTGCTTTTGAAGAGCGTTGGAAAAGCCTATGCTCTTTGTATAAAAAATCAATGAATGGATAAGAATACACTGATTGGATTTGCACTGATTTTTGTGCTGCTGATCGTTTGGCAACAATTCAATATGCCATCGCAAGAGGAACTGGAGCGGCAGCAGCAGATCCAAGATTCGATTGAACTAGCGCAGCAACAAGCAGACGCACAAATTGCTGAGCCTGAGGAGACCACTACCGTAAGTGTGGAAGAGGAAATTGCGACATTGCCGGATTCTTTAAAGGAAGAAAAACTGTCTGGACTTTTTGGACCGTTTTCATCCGCTGGATCTGGAGAGGAGAAGTTGATTACGCTTGAGAATGAATTGATGACCCTGGTGTTGACGAACAAAGGGGGGCGCATCAAGGAGGCAATCCTAAAGAATTTCGAGAAGAACGTGCTGACTGAAGAAAAGGAGGAGATTAAGGAAGAATTGAAACTCTTAAGCGACGAAAAAAACAAGTTCGAATACCTGTTGCCGGTTGCCAATTTACCAAGTGGAGGAGTTAGAACCGGAGATTTATACTTCGATGTTCAGCAGAGTGGTAATGAAGTAGTGTTCAGGGCCAACGCTGGTGGAGGTCGCTACTTCGAGCAAAAGTATAGCCTACAAGATAATAGTTATCGCATAGGATACGATATTAAATTGGAAGGGCTGCAAAATGTCTTGGCAAACAATGCGGAAGAGATCGAACTTGTTTGGCACGATTATCTGGATAGAATAGAGATCAACCACAATTTCGAAAGACGTTACTCAACCATCTACTTTAAACCGGCGGAGGAAGGCGTAGATTATTGTTCCTGTACTTCAGATGATGTAGAAGAACTAGAAGACCAACGAATCAAGTGGATTAGTCACTCCAATCAGTTTTTTAATAGTACCCTGATGGCCAAGGAAAGCTTTGCCAGTGGTGTTTTGGAGACGCAAGTCCTCGATACGGATAATTCTGACCTTAAGAAGTTGGTGTCGAGCCTCAAGGTTCCTTATAATCGTTCTAGCAGTGAGAAGTTTGCGATGGAATTTTATGTGGGGCCGAATGAATTTGATCGTCTTCGACAAGTAGGAAATGATCTGGAGGATATCGTTCCATTCGGTTGGAGTATTTTCGGTACCGTGAATCGCTGGATTGTTCGCCCGCTATTTAACTTCCTTTCTTCTTTTATTGGTAGCAAAGGAATTGTCATCTTGGTTTTGACCTTTATGGTGAAGCTTTGCCTGTATCCATTGACGTACAGGATGCTGTACTCTCAGTCAAAGATGGGAGCCTTGAAACCGCAGATTGAAAAGTTGAAAGAAAAGGTGAAAGATCCTCAACAGCAGCAGGTAGAAACAATGAAGATGTACCGAGAGTTTGGGGTCAATCCATTGGGGGGGTGTATGCCAATGTTACTACAGATGCCGATCTGGATTGCCCTGTATCGCTTCTTTCCCGCATCAATCGAGTTTAGGCAAGCTAGTTTCCTTTGGGCAACGGATTTGTCTTCTTATGATGTCATGACTTATCTGCCTTTTGAGATTCCTTTCGTTGGGGGACACATTAGTTTATTCACTATTCTTTGGGCGGGTACAACCTTAATCTATACGTACTACAATACCAAGCACATGGATATGTCGGCAAATCCTGCTATGAAGTATATGCAGTATTTAATGCCGATCATGTTCTTAGGTTTTTTCAATACGTATGCTTCAGGATTGACTTGTTATTTGTTCTTTAGTAATCTCTTCAATATTGGACAGACGGTGATCACTAAAAATTACATCATCGATCAAGATAAAGTTCGAGCTGAATTAGAAGAGAACAAGAAGAAACCGAAGAAGAAATCTGGCTTTCAGGAGCGCTTGGAAGCTGCTATGAAGGAGCAACAACGAGTACAAGCTCAACGTGAAGCACAGAAGAAGAAAAAGCGTAAGTAATTCCTGAGCTTGAAATAAGATTTGAAAAGCGGCCTTTGCTACCATTTAGCATAATTCAAGGCAGGTACTCACAGATGGAGGACTGCTTTCTTAGAAGGTAACTTCATTATTGTTCTGTCTGGTTATTCTTCCGAAAAGTATTGGGGCTTGATCCGATTAGGTGTTTAAATTGCTTGCAGAAATAGCTGGTATCGGAATAGCCTAGATCGTAGGCAATGGCAGTAATGGATTTCTTGGGGTAACGAAGAATGATCTTTTTGGCTTCTTCTATTTTTTCTCGGATGATAAACTCATTCGGAGTCATACCAAAGGAGTTCTTAAATAGATTGAAGAATTTGGATTTACTCATATTGGCTTGCTTCGACAATTCCATGATGGAAAAAGAGGAATAGATGTTTTGCCGAATATAACGAGCAATATGATTCATGGCATTACCCTCTGCCTGGAAATGAGATAGAAACCGCCGCCTCGCCTTTGATTGTAGTATTCTTATGACTAACTCTTTGGTGGTCATATTAATAAAGAGGTCACGATGCTCATTGTTTTCCTGGAAAAGAAACAACAAGTATTTTACGGTCTGGAGTATGCGTTGATCCCGTAAGAGTAAATCGGTAGAGAAATCTACTTGATCGGTCACCTCGCTGCCCAAGTCACTGGTTTGTTCGTAAAAATCGTACAGGGCTTCTTCGATTAAGGTTGCTTCGGGTACGAAGGCCAGGCATTGCACTGGATTTTCTGCCGAAGCAGATGGGAAATCAATGCTGATTTTAGTTTCCGCTGGTACAATGAGACTCTCTCCCGGAAGATAGCGAAAGCGCCCTAAACCTTCCATTTCTAGAATCTTTTCTCCCTGCAACATGAGTGCTACCACAGGTGAGCTAAACTGTATGGGAATCTGCTGAGCGGATGCAATGGTCTCATAAAAATGTAGTTCTATATTTTTAGAAGAAAAATAAGCCTTGCGCTCTACTAATACATCTTTTTGTAAACTAAGCTGTTGATGTATTTGATTCCACATAATGGAGTATTTTACAATTTAATTGGATAATACTCATGCTAAGCCAACTGATCTTTCGCCATGTTTAACCATGCTTGAATATTCTTCTGTTAAAATAGAATTTATTTTCTGTTCTTTATAGAGGTCCCATAAATGAGCAGTTGGAAAGTGTCAAAGTATACAAGACAATAAATATGGATATCAGATCTTACTTCAGTAAAGTCCGGGAGGATCTTGCGGTGCATGATTACAACAAACTTTCGCAATACGAATTTGAGAAGCCAGCTTATTTCAATTGGGTGGAAGACATATTTTATCCGCTCAATGTAGAGGCTTTCCCAACGGATCGGGCCTTGATCTGGCGATATGGTGACCAGGAAATAATTTATAGTTTTAAAGACATTTATGACTCCTCCAATCAATTGCTCAACCTAATGCGCAAGCATGGAGCATTAGCTGGCGATCATATCTATTCGCTTTTGCCATTGGTTCCAGCCAACTGGCTTAGTTTTGTAACGACAATCAAGGGGGGATTCATTTTAATGCCCACGGCTACCAATCTAAGTGCCCGGGATTTGTTGTACCGATTCGAATCACTATTCCCAGAGATCGTGATATCCGATGAGAAGAGAGCACCTAAGCTAGACGAAGCTGAGGCTAAGTTTGGTCGAAAAATGAAATTGAAGATCCTAACGGAAGGCAAGAGGCCAGGTTGGGTTTCTTTATCTGATGCTGCAAACGAATCTACCGTTGCCGAGGCTGCCCAAACGAGAGCCGATGACCCATTTCTATATTTTTTCACCTCAGGTACCACAGGACTACCCAAAGTGGTGGTCCATACACACTTCACTTATCCCTTTGGACACTTAACTACTTCGGCTTGGGTCGGCTGTAGGCATGGGGATGTACATTACAATATTTCTTCACCTGGCTGGGCCAAATTTGCCTGGAGTAGCTTCTTTGCACCCTGGAATATGGGAGCTACTATTTTTGCCAATCAAGTAGATGCTTTTGTTCCTAGGGAGCAGCTGCAAGCCATGAGCAAATATGGCATTTCCACTTTCTGTGGTTCTCCAACCGTTCTACGCATGCTTATACAGGAGGACCTGAGTCAGTATGATCTACAATTAAGAACGAGTTGTGCAGCAGGGGAACCCCTTAACCCTGATGTGATTGATCAGTGGAAGAAGGGAACGGGGATTCTTATACGAGATGGTTACGGACAGACGGAGACAACCTGCCTGGCAGGTAATCTGCATGGTCAAATGCTGAAACCTGGATCAATGGGCAAAGGCACCTTTATGTATGATATTGGTATCTATGATGAGGAGGGGAACGAACTTCCTCCTTTAGAGGAAGGTGTAATTTGCATCAAAATGAATGAACAACGCTACAATGGCATATTTGTAGAATATCTCGCCGATGCCGAACGTACAAGGAAGGCATTTAAACATGGCTTATATTATACCGGGGATAAAGCCTATAAAGATGAGGAGGGTTTCGTTTGGTTCATTGGGCGGGATGATGATGTGATCAAAGCCTCAGCCTATCGAATAGGCCCTTTTGAAGTCGAAAGTGTATTGATTGAGCATCCAGACGTGGTGGAGGCGGCAGTAGTGGCTAGTCCACACGAAATGCGGGGGTATGCTGTCAAGGCATTTATTATCCTGAAAGTAGGAGTGGATCCCAGCGCCGAATTGGCGAAAGATATATTCCGGTTTTCCGAAAAGGGACTGGCAAAATACAAAGTACCACGCATCATTGAATTCCCAGAATCTCTTCCCAAGACCGTCAGTGGCAAGATCCGTAGGATTGAGCTGCGGGCACAAGAGGCCACCAATAAGATCAATAGCCAGGTGGTTGCACATGAATACTTTCACCAGAAGTATTAGCATTTATGCGCACTATGCTATTTTGTACATCACTCACTGCGGTGAATCACTAGCTTCTTAAAGCCAAAAGGTACTTTCTTTATGGTAATGATACCCTGCTTGGACTCACAAGAATGAGTCTTCTCGTCGATACTTACCGCTGTTGGATCTGATTCAAAACCATACAGCTTGATCAGATAGACTTTGCAGTCCGCCTTATACTTTCCATTTTGCTCTTGCTTAAGCTCTAAGCTACCATCCTCTGATAGTTCCGTGGTGTACTGGCATAGCTTGAACTCTTTTTGCAAATAGCTATACCCATCACCTGCATCTAAATAACATTGTCCAAAGCCGCTGCCGGCATAGATATGCAAGGTGATTTCTTTGACAGGAACCTCTCCTGTGTATTGCATTACGGGGAAATGTGGAATCACTGCTCCCGCCCGCACAAAAATGGGGATTCGGTCGAGCTTAGTAGAGATGCTATACCGTTTTCCACCCAAATAAGAACGACCACTATAGTAATCGAACCATTGGCCCTTAGGTAGATAAGTAGATACAGAACGTGCTTTTTCTTTGACTACAGGCGATATCAAGAGCTGATCCCCAAACATAAACTCATTTTCCCGTTTGTGTGTAAGGGGATCATGTTGATCTACAAATGCTAAAGATCTTAGTAGTGGCAAGCCATCATGAACATGCTGATAAAATGCAGTATAGATATAAGGTAGGAGTTTATAGCGTAGTTCAATGGCAGCCTTAGCCAGGGCTTCAGTTTCTTCTCCAAATGCCCATGGTTCCTGATCTAACCGATTGAGTCTTTCGGCTTCTGCAACTAAATCTGCCTCCGCCTCCGCGGCACCATCGACATTATTACCCATCGAATGAATTCTATAGAAGGGATGGAATATAGCCAATTGTAACCAACGTACCAATAGCTCTCCGCTAGGCACCCCCGCAAATCCACCAATGTCTGTACCAACAAAGGAGAAACCCGAGAGGCTTAACCTTTGGCATTGAAGATTGGCAAGTCGGAGGTGTTCCCAATCGGCTAGATTATCGCCTGTCCAAACGGCGGCAAAGCGTTGGCCACCGGAAAAAGTAGCTCTAGTAACCAGGAAGGGGCGTTTTTCAGGTTTTAGCTCTTTCAGGCCTTCATAGGTTGCCCTGGCCATCTGCTGTCCATAGACGTTGTGTGCTTTGGCGTGATTTGCTCCTTGACCTTCAAAGTGATGATGTACTTCATCTGGGAAGGTGAGGCTATTGACTTTAAATACTGCTGGTTCGTTCATGTCATTCCAGAAACCACTTACATCATCTTGCACATAGAGTTCATCGTATAAAGGTCCCCACCATTCCCTTACTTCCGGATCTGTGAAATCTGGCCATACACAGTCCGGTGGCCAAACCGGACCGGTCATTAAAGTACCATCTGTTCGGCGGCAAAAGGCATCTTTCTCTATTCCCTCGCGATAGACGTGGTAGTCTTCATCAACCTTAATCCCCGGATCGATCATGACCACGGTGTGGAAACCTTGTTTACGCAGTTTTTTGATCATCTTCTTGGGCTTTGGAAAATGCTCATTATTCCATGTAAAACATCTATAGCCATCCATGTAATCTATGTCCAGGTAGATGGCATCGCAAGGAATCTCTTTCTCGCGAAACGTTTTAGCAAGATTCATCACCCTTGCTTCCGGAAAATAACTCCATCGGCATTGATGAAAACCCAATGACCATAAGGGCGGGAGCTCAGGTTTGCCCGTCATTTCCATATATTGGCCAGCTACCTGATCTAGCTGAGGCCCATAAATGAAAAAGTAGTCCATCTGACCACCCTTGGTTTCTATCGTACAGCTTCCTTTTCGGCGACTATCAAAATCAAAGACACTTCTGTTGCTATTGTGCAGGAAAATGCCATAAGCTACCCCCTTATCCAGACCATAGTAGAACGGAATGCTCCGATACAAGGGATCGGAAGACTTGCTATATCCAAAAGAGTCTGAGTTCCAGTTCTGCAATTTCTGCCCTCGAAGATCCAGTGCACAACTCTTATCCCCCAGTCCATAGTAGCGAGCGGTTTTAGTGGAAGTCTTATGCACCTTCAACCATTCTACTCCTTTTAAGATAGTGGATCTAGCTTCAAATGGGGCACTATCTGCACAGATCGAGGAGCCTGTTTTAGGGTCTTGGATATCTATTTGAAGATCCTTAGTAGAAACTACACAGTTCAGAGCAGAGGTGCTAATTTCCACCGTTTTCTTCTTTTCCTTGAGGGTAACGTTGGTTTTTTGAGGCTTGAAAGTAGGATCTAATGCATAAGGAAATTCAGGCTCAAAAAAGCCACTTATCGCGTATCTTATTCTGATAATCCGTGGAGAGTAAACCTTTATCCAAAGTTTAAGTCCATTTTCGGCTTGGAAGATGAACTGTCTCTTCTTGGCTTCAAAAGAGGACATTTTATCAGGAGCGTGAATGAAATAAACATCAGGGTATCTCTCCACTCCAGTCGTTAGTTCATTAGCCACTGCAGTTTCTTGCGGACGAGTCGAAACGCTTTTTTCTTTTGCACACATATGATCAAGTATCGTTTAGGGGTAAAGGTATCAATTGACCAATAATACGCAAATGAAATTCTTTTGATACTTATTTTTTGGATAAATTCGTCCAAACAACAAGCTGAGTTAAACTTTTTTCTGCAAATGATAGCAGCCGCTTAGCTCAGTTTAATATCAAAAACGTTAGAGACCAATGCGCACCAATAGAGTACCGCGGCGGGATCGGCGATTCGATATTATTGCAGTAGGTGAGTTGTTAGTAGACCTGATTAGTTCAGGTTTTACCAATAACTTACAAGAAGTAAAGGACTTTAAGCGACTACAAGGCGGAAGCCCTGCCAACCTATCCATGAATATGGCGCGATTGGGGAATAAGGTTAAACTCATCGCGACTGTAGGCCAGGATGATATGGGCGAATATCTCTTTCAATGCGTGGATCAAATGGCAATCGACTGTTCACAGTTGCACCGCATTGATCTCCCTACCTCATTGATCCTTGTTACTCGATCAAAAGAAGTCTCAAACTTTGAAGCGTATCGAGCCGCTGATTACCAAATCACTGAAGCTCAGTTCTCTCGTCAAATGCTTCGGGAGTGTACAATTTTTCACACTACTTGTTTTGGCTTGAGCAAAGAACCAGCTCGCTCAGCTATCCTGGATGCTGCGGCATTTACGGCTGAGCAAGGTGGCCAACTAGCCATAGATATCAATTATGCTAAGAAGATTTGGCCAGATCAAGAACAGGCGCAAAGGGTAGTGAAAGAGTATTGTAGGTATGGTGCTTTGGTCAAAGTCAGTGATGTGGATTGGCTGAGATTATACGGCAGGGAAGTGCGAAATCGTAGAGAGGTCATAGATCACTTTTTATCCCTTGGGGCAAAGGAAGTTTGTTTGACCCTAGGAGCCGAAGGTTGTTTGGTCGCAAAGGAAGG
Source organism: Saprospiraceae bacterium (assembly GCA_965263225.1). Lineage (GTDB taxonomy): Bacteria > Bacteroidota > Bacteroidia > Chitinophagales > Saprospiraceae > DT-111. Next base: position 531,547 of record CBDHHG010000051.1, on the reverse strand, counting down.
GCAGGAGTACTTTCTTCCTGCTCGGGAGATCCAAGTGGAAGATACGACTGGTGCTGGTGATGCTTTTTGGTCCGGCTATCTGACGGCCTGGCTGGATGGTGTATCCTTAAGAGAACGGGCCTTAGCAGGTCGCAAAATGGCAGAACTGAAGTTGGTCTGTTTCGGGCCTCTTCCTACAAAGATTTCCAAGTCAGAAATTTATGTCGATAGCAAAGGAATGGTAGATGAATGAAAAAACGGGGAACGATAAGAGTTCGTTCCCCGTTTTTTCAGCGAAATAGTATTTATCTTTATTCTACATACAACTTTTGGGTTGGAATTATCACCTCGCCTAATTCCAGGCCATTCAGCGCTCTCAGACGTTCTGTAGTGATATTGTACATCCGAGCAATTTGGAAAATGTTTTCTCCGTCCTGCACCACGTGTTGTCTTCTATTGGCGTTCGACCGATTCAGTTCTACGCCCCGTGCGGCTTGATCCTTATCTCTGGCCGTGATAGGAGAATAGGTATCGAAGCTACTAGGGATGATCGCATCATAAGGTGAAGGTTGTCGGGAAGCGGTGTTCGTTGAACGTTCCGTTTCAAACAATGAACTATTTCCGTTGGTGTTACCGGTTTGTACCCCTCTGGGAGAATATAAGGGAGAAGGAGAACTTGTACTATTCCTATAAGCATCCTCATTCTGAGGAATATAAGGAGTAGAACTTGTCGTCTGAATGGGAGTATCATTGAAGTTAACCGGGTATTTTCGTTCAGTTGTTGGGTTTTCTACGGGAACCTGTGACGACGTGAAATTATTACTTTCAATTGGAGTTTCCTGCTGAACTACATTGAATTCCTGTGGTACTTCTGCGGTATTCGGTATGTTCTGCTGAGTCGGACAGTCGCAATCACTTGTTCTCAATTCCTCCCCAATCTTAATATAGTCATTGCTCCCAAGTCCATTCATAGACCTAAACTTACTTTCGGTGTAGCCAAATCGCATAGCTAAAGAGGCTACGGTATCTCCAGGTTTTACTACATAGGTATTTTGTGTCCCTCTAGCAGTTAAAACCTCATTGGTAGCATTTCTATTGTTGACACCATTAGGTCGATACGTCGTATTGTAGGGAGCTGGGTAGTAGCGTGGTTTCTGTAAATCGGTGTTGGCAACAGAATTAGGTGTATTAGAGGCCGTGTTTGGAACCGTACTAGCTACCGTAGAACCGGAATTGTTAGCTGTTGGAGTAACCGTTCCTACCATCAACTGGCTACCAGTCTTGATCAAATTTGAATTCAGGTTGTTCCAGGCCTTGATTTGGCCTACTGTGATATTATATTGCTTGGAAATCCTATATAGTGTTTCTCCCTTTTTAACAATATGATATTGATTAGTTCCTCCAACCTGATTGGCAGATTGTGGGATTGGAGTAGTATTAGGTCTGGTATTGACGGTGTTTGGGCTGTTGCTTCTTTGTCGAACACTTCCTTGCTTCACCGTCATATCATAACCGACCGGCCCTGAGGGAGTCACCTCAGTCCCTCCAGCTTGACCCGGTTTGGTGTTAGCTAAGACATTATCAGATAAGGATTCTTCACATTTTTCTTCCAAGTAGTCCTCAAACTTGTCATCATTTACCTTAATCAATTGCATCCCGTTAGTCAGAGCTTGATCTAAAGTCTGCCCGCTGCGCATTTCAATAATTCCCACTTCAGGGATCAAAACTAGATCGGTGTAGGGAGTTCTACTTCCTTGTGCAATTTGGCGAAAAACATATGCGCCTGTACATTCTTGCTCCAAGCGCCCCTCAAAAAATACATCAGCAGTGGCTTCACGCGAGATGTTTTCTCCAATTGCCCCTTCTTTGGTATTAAATTCAAACTTATACTTTGGCGAGTAAACAGAAACTACCTCCTCCCTCAGCATGAAATGAGTCGCAAAATTCACCGGAGAGACCGTGTAACGCCGGTTATTTTTCTTAACCACTAAGAATACCTCATCAATATGGGCATTAATCTTTTGAACCATGCTCAAATTGAAAACTCCATTGTCACAGCCTACGGTAGGGGTAGGCAACTTAGAAGTCGTATTTCTGCTTTCCTGACCAATTTCAAGGATTACCTTTTCACCGTCACCTACATTGATCTGATACGCTACAAAGGGATCTACACTCTTGTTTGGAGATTGATACTCCAAGCGTTCCATGCAATCCTCATTGAAAAGGATGAACATTCTGGCCGCAGATAATTGGAAAGGGATGACGGCAATTACAGTGCAAAAAATTAGCCGGTTAATTGTCGATTTCATAGATAGCAAGTTAAATTTAACTGAAATGTGCCAAAAATGTGAAAGTTTAGAAAGGGGTAAGGTACATGAAATCAATCACTTGTACAAGTTTGCAAGTGAAAAGTATAATCAAAACGAAGACAGTCTATCAAATGTTGTAATAGGTCAAATCTATTTTAAAATTGACGAAATCCATAGTTAACGGTAGCAATTCATGAGGGTGAGGAAGGCTTTACTTAGGTAGAGGACTTTCTATGATTCCAACGTTCAGGGCATACATTACTAGCTCCGAAGAAGAACTGATGTTTAGTTTGCGCATAATCTTCTTCCGATGTGTATAAATGGTGTGTGTACTTAGGTTTAGTTCACTTCCAATCTCTTTGGCAATCAATCCTTTAGCTATGAGTCGGACGATTTCAATTTCTCTAGGTGTAAGCGGAGTGACGGTGACAGGTTCTGGTCGCGAAAAGGATTTTTCAAGCAAATAGTCTAAAATGCGTGTACAAAAGAATTTCTCTCCCTTGACTAAAGCCTTGAAAGCATCGACAAATTCCGTCTCATCGCAGGTTTTCGTCAAAAAGCTATTCACCCCCAGTTCCAAGACTTGGTAGATATTCGCTTTATCATTATCAGAGGTAATAACCATTATTCTGACTTCTGGTTGCTGTTTCTTGATTTTGGCAACGGAAGTAGGGGTAAAGTGATCTGGATGATTGTAATCTAGGACCACGATATCTGGGGATCTAGCAATGAGCTCTTGCAATAGATTTTTCTCATCGTTTACCTCACATACGATCTGGAGCCCATCAATTTTGGACACTAAGGTCCGCAATCCAATCCGTGTTAGATGTTCGGGATCTGCTAGAAGGATGTTAGTCGACAACATGGCTTACCTGTTTTCCATTTACAGCGTAAATGTACAAAATTTATTTAGACTGAATTCAAATAAGGGGCTAATCCTGCTTCGATGCCACAAAGAAAAGCTCTCGCCCGAGTCGTGGCTTGATGGAGTCGACAGCTAGTTCCATCTGCTCGATCCGAAAGTGCACTTGCAGTAAGTCCCTATATTCTGCTTCTGTTCCCCCAAAGGGTGGCCCAGGGTGTGGAAATTCATTCGCGAATAGTAATCCGATAAGTTTGGCTCGAAAGGATAGCAAGTCCGCCATTTTCTTTACATATGCTGTTCTTTTGGACCACGCTAGTGCACAAAAAAAGGTTTGTTCTACGACAAGATCTACTTCCATAGTCAAATCAAAAAAGTTGCCAACTACCAAATGATCTTTTGGGAAATCTGGAGCCACAGCGTGCAGATGACGGAAGGATTCCTTTGCCCAGTCACAGACCCAAACATTGGTAAAGCCCTCTTGGTGAAGATAAATGGCTTCGTATGCTCGACCTGCTCCCGGAATCAATATCCGGATGGATTTGTCCTGGATTTTGTCAAAATAATGTTTCAGGGGAGGCGAGACATAGCCAATGTCCCAAGGTGTACTATTATCTTTGTAACGATTATCCCAATATGTAGCCGAAAGTGTTGACTCCATGCGCTATGATAAATCTTGTGATTCCTGTTCTTCCGTTTTTTGGAACCTAACGCGCAATTGGTATTTATTGTTCATGGCACTAACAAGAGGAGCAAACATCGTATTCATGATTTCTACTGCCTGGTTCTTGGCTTGATCCATGATGTCACTTTCGTAAGCCTCTCGTCGAAATTCCTCACGCAATACATTGAAGCTTTCATTCAGGTTGATTTCTTCAACTTCCCGGAGCCATCCAATATCCAACTTCTCGATTTTGGGGTACACTTCATGGGAAAGAATCTGTGGTTCAGCCAAAGTTACCGTAACAATATTGTTGCGGGCATTCAAATCCACAGACATGTAGTCTTGTAGTTTGAAGCCTACCTTCAATATACTAATGGCTGTGATCTCTATGTCAGAAGAAGATACAGAGAAGCCCCATATTTTGGATTGGAGCTGCTTGGTGATTCCTTTTTTGTCCTGCACTTCCATGGTTGCTAATTCAGCAATGGCCTTCTGTATTTTTTCTTGCAGGAGTCCTTTGGATTTAGCAAAGTCCTCTATAGCTGCTCGATCTTCCATTTCTTTAACGAATGGCTGTAGGGCTTCCGAAAGGGCGATTCCACAGGGGGTATTGACTTCCATACCCTTGGCCAGAAAAACGCCATCTTTAGTCTGTACAACCGAAGAGATCACCAGGTTGACAATGGAACAAGTGTACTTGGAGGCTACCTGGTAGATGACTTCAATGGCACTCGTGGATTGATTATCATACCAGGTTTGGTACAAGGCTGACGTAGTATCACTTAAAGCGAGGAAATCATTGTAGTACATATCCCGCATATAGGCATGCTGTTTCTCATACTCCTGTATTGCCAGGCCCTTTTGGGTTTTGCTAAGCCCCATCCGATTACTCACATGGTTTAGAATAGAGGTATTTAAGTCATAGACAAGTTCATTGAATTCCCGCTGGTATCTTCTGGGGTTCGTCAGGATAGCCAGGGCATCATCAGGGTTAATATCGATCTTGAAATCTGCTGGCAGGTATTTCACCTGATATTCTACAGGAATATTGGTATAACCTGGTGGACTTACATCTTTATACTTATACCAAACTAAGGCCAGGAAACTGATGATCAGGATGACCACCAAAAGGCGGGTGATATTTAAGCGTGAGGCGGGTGAACTTGATCCTCCTGACATGACTGTTGCTTTAAAAGGGTTAAAAAAGTAAGATTGGAGCAGCGCTCCGCAAGCTCAAAACGTTACTAGTGTATTCTAGCGTGTTATTATCCAGTTGGATTATTAGTTAAACAGCAACTGGATTGTAATCACTCAAGATATTGCATATATCCAAAAGGATGAAGGTTAGTTGATCTTTGAAAGTCATTGCTTAGTCAATGACTTTTTTTGTATACCATCAGTTGGAGGCTTCTGAATTGATGGCAATATTAGGTATTGCCTTCAATAAATCAAGTTTTCTTATGTTTAACCCTCAGAAAGCCTGTTAAATATACATGTTGATCAACAAATTGAAAATAATTTGGGTAGTAAGTAGCTATAGAATTCTTCCTTTTGGATGCGTAGTCCCGCAAGCACTTGGAATTGAGTTCTCTAGAAGTTTGTCATTATCCTGCCCCTTGTCTAAATTTACTCCGTTTAACAGATTTGAATGATAGAACAGCAGACGACATTGAATTGTAATGGCACCTTATTGGACTTGAATACACCAATAGTGATGGGCATTATTAATGTGACTCCTGATTCCTTCTATGCCGAAAGTCGGGCTGGTTCTGTCCAGCAAGCCCTAAATCTAGCAGAAAAGCACTTGCAAGAAGGGGCTAGTATTCTTGATGTAGGTGGCATGTCCTCAAGACCAGGAGCAGAAATTATTGGGGTGGAAGAGGAGATGAAGCGAGTTTTGCCGGTCATCAAAGCTATCAAAGCTGAGTTCCCAGGAACAATCATCTCTCTGGATACGGTTAGAGCTACAGTAGCAGAAGCGGGTGTTGGTATGGGGGTAGGTATGATAAATGACATCTCTGCGGGATCAATTGATGCCAATCTTTTTTCAATCGTTTCTCGTTTAGATGTTCCCTATGTTCTCATGCATATGCAAGGAACTCCTGATAACATGCATATGCAACCAACCTACGCAGATGTGGTGGAAGAAATCTTTGACTTTTTTGTGAAAAAAGTGGGAGAATTGAGGAATTTGGGCGTAAAGGATATCATCATTGATCCAGGGTTTGGTTTTGGAAAACGATTAGAGAACAACTATACGCTGCTACGCTCACTACACGTTTTCAAAGTACTGGAACTTCCAATTCTAGCTGGACTTTCCCGTAAATCTATGATCTATAAGTTACTTGAAATTGAGGCTACGGAAGCTCTTATAGGCACTGCGGCCTTGCATATGGTTGCCTTGCAACAAGGTAGTAAAATTCTCAGGGTACACGACGTTAGGGAGGCTAACGAAGTAATAAAACTATGGAGCCAGTTGGAAAACCATTGATGTTTTTAGGCGAGGAAGATATTAAGCATGCGGCTGTTAGTTTCCTCAAGACGCATTATAAGTACCGACCTCGGAGTGGTGAGACCAAGGTCCAACTCGACATGCGAGGGGAAGGAGGTATCGTGGCGGACGGAATGCTCCGGTTTCCGAAAGAAGATGGTGGCTTCTTTACGGCTACCGTTGAAGCGACGGCAAGAGAAACCAAAGAAGAAGTTTTTTATCGGATACAGCGGACCTTACTCATATGGGATTCGGTGACTTTCAGCCTACTCTGCACGACCATCATGGTAGTTTGGACCCATTTTGATGGAACTTATGCGCTGCATACGGATGGAATCCATTGGCGAGTCTTTTCTATGTTAGCTTGCCTGGTAGGGAGTTTTCTTTTTTATCAGCTCTTCTTTCGTAGGCAATTTCGCTATCATTATATCTATGCCATTGAGCAGTTTAAGCGCTACCATGCAGATGAACAGTGGATCGCTATTGGGGAAGATGTCTTTGGACCTGATGAGGCCAAGTATAAGGAGGAGTTACGGGAACAATGTGTGAATAATGGATTTGGAATGATCGTCATACACCCCGATCGTACTGCTCGTTTGTTGGCTACACCCGCCCGTGAACAGCTTTTTGGAGTGAAGCGAAAAATGATCGATTTCATCAAGCTGGATGATCTGAGATCTAACTTTCGCACTAGTGGATATACCAAGTGGCTAGCTACCTTTAATGGGAACTTGCAGAACTGGATTGCTCCAGTAATTGGTGAAACGCAACGCTTTAAACGGCACTATTATCATCAGCAAATGCTTAGTGCACTAGCGATTTCAGTCATTAGCGGGATGCTGTACCTAGAATGGACTAAACGACCGGTTATTTACCTTGATGAAGTGCTACACAAAGCTGAAATGGAGGCGAAGCAATCCGATTTAGATGGAGAACCTCGCACCCTAATCATCGATGCACCTGTCGTGCCCTTCAATGAAGATTTTGAATTGAGTGATCTTTTGGAGACCAATTTGGTGGATACATCCAAATCAGAAGCTCAGCAAGGGGAGATTATCCTAAGTATTAATGGCGGAGAGGATATTTTGTATTATGATTGCGAGCGATTTTATAGGTCCAATACAGATCATTTTTTGCTGGTCTACCGATTGAGCGGAGATTTAACCAGTGCGATGAGAGACCTCAAACAATTGGCCTCCCGGAATATTGATGCAGGAGCTATTTGGGAAGGCTGCTTTTCGAAGGCACAGTCCTATTATGTATTTGTCGATCAGATGATGTCTGATAGTCTTGTGGCCGCATCCCGGGCACAGTTATACGAGGATAATTTTGAATTAGAGTTGTCGATTAAAAGGGTGGAACCTAATTTTAAATAGAACGATGAAGCACTTTTGCGAAGGAAGTTCGCTTTGTCACGAAGAATGGGAAGATCTATAAACAATAATCTTTCTTGATTCAGTATGGGGGATCGATCTCGAACTGCTGTACTGGATTAAGAGCTTAATGAATTTGGCTAGTGCCTTTACTTTCAGCTTCCGATTATCAGGCCAAGGGGCCTTTTCGAAATACCTTTTTTAATACGGTCTATCCAGCTTTACTTAGATCTGTGAAGGATGTGCACTATACTCGTGAAAGAATCACGACTAAAGATGGAGACTTCCTTGATTTAGATTGGTCGAAGGTGGGAGCCAACCGGCTAGTGCTCTGTTTGCATGGATTGGAAGGACAGTCTGATCGTGCTTATATCCAAGGTATGATCAAGCACTTTAATCAGCACGGATGGGATGGATTAGCTATGAATTACCGAGGATGCAGTGGAGAGCCTAACCTGCAGTTACAAACCTACCATATGGCTGCCACGGAAGATGTGCACACGGTCTTGGCACATGCTACCAGAAAAGGATGCTATGAGGAAGTGGCCATTGTGGGGTTTAGCTTAGGCGGAAACCTAACGCTTAGACTTTTGGCTGAGGTGGCCAATCATCCGCCAACATGGCTCAAGGCTGCAGTGGCCTTTTCAGTCCCTTGTGATATCACTACTGCAAATAAAGAGATTCATAGATGGTTTAATTACTTATATTTGCGAAGGTTTTTAAAGACCCTTAACGAAAAGGCAAAGATTAAAGCCAAGCAATTCCCTGATCAGGTACAAGTGCCTACCAAAATGCCCAAGACTTTTTACGAGTTTGATGATTGGTTTACTGGGCCTATCCACGGATTTAAAAATGGAGCAGATTATTATGACAAAGCAAATAGTTTGCAAATTCTCGACGCGATTAAGATTCCTGTGTTATTGATCAATGCGAGTGATGACACCTTTTTAAGTCCCGCTTGTTATCCGGAGGAATTAGCTCGGCAAAGTGCTTATCTGTTTTTTGAACGTCCAGATCACGGCGGGCATGCGGGATTCGGACAATTTGACGCCTCGAATCCTTATTGGTCGGAGCGACGAGCATACCGGTTTGTGAAGGAGATTGTAGGGTGAAACGTCAAGAAAGCGTTAAATACCACGAAAAGCTGATAAAAAGCAGGTGTTCAAAGGTTCTATTAGTAAGACGACAAGCGCAATTGGGATAGAGGGCGATATGGTCTGACAATAGATCTGTTCAATTTCACATTACATTTGGTTCAAACAAGAAAGTGTCTCAGGACTGCTTTCTCGGTCAGCAGTAGATGGAAGAAGAAAAGCAAATAGAAAAAGAACTGCCTAAGAAAGACTTACGTCTGGCTTTGCTTTTTATTTGGAAATGGTTCAAGAGATTTAGTCTCCTGCTCATTGGTCTGTTCCTTTTATTGTTTCTCACCTTTCAAGTGCCTGCGGTACAAAATTGGACGGCCAACCGCTTAACTAAAGGCATTGGCCAACAACTGGAAAGTCGAGTAGAATTAGACTATTTATACCTTTCCTTTTTTGACAAACTTAGTCTTCAAAATTTCTACATCGAAGACATCTATCAAGATACCTTACTTTTTGCTGAAGAATTAGTAGTAGATTTTGACCTTAATCCTATCAGCCTGTTGAGAAATGGCTTAGGAATAGAAGCCATTCGATTGAATAGTACTCAGCTCTATCAAAGACGAAAGACTGGGGATATGACGAATTCCCTGCAAGTAGCTATTCAGCGCTTATCTCCTAAACAGAAAAACAATAAGAAGGAGAAGAAGAAAGGTGGATTGCCGCTGGAAGTTCGCTATCTCTCCATCAATGATTTGACCTATGTAAAGGAGGATGAGGATCGAGGACAGGTACATAAGGTGCACCTGGATGGGGCTCAGATTGACATTAAAAGGCTGGATTTAGCCCAATCTCATCTGGAATTAGGTACTGTGAAAGTTCGGAGACCCAGCGTTTTATTGGATGATATAACCAGAGGTCCCAATATTGAGGCCGTTTTCGCAGAAGATGAACGCTTATTGGCTTTAGCTGATACTCAGGTTTTTCAACCTACCTATTTCTATTATAGCATTGACGAATTTCAGATGGAAGGTGGGTATTTTGCCCTACATAATTACCGAAATGCCCCTGAAAAGCTCACCCCGCCAGACCAGTTGGATTACAAACACATGGAGGTGTTTGATATCGATATGGAAATCTTGCATTTCCAGTACTACGAGGAAAAATATGAAGGCGAATTGCGGCATATGTCTTTCCAGGACAGTAGCGGTTTCGTGCTAGAGGATTGGCAGGCTGACTATGCTTGTATTTCTCCGCAGCAGTTGGAAATCGAGGGTATGTATTTCAGGACGCCTTACAGCATCATCCGTGATCAGCTTTCTCTTTCCTACAATGATTTTTATGATTATACCACTTTCCCCGATTCTGTCACGATGCGGATAGGTTTTAATGAGTCATCTATTGCCTTACGAGACATCATGGTTTTTGCGCCTTCTTTAAAAAAGAACGCATTTTTCAGCACCAATGCAAATGAAGTCCTGGCTATTGACGGTCAGATTCGTGGCAGAGTCAATAACCTGAGAGGCCGAGATCTAAATATTCAAATGGCGGGAATCGGGGGGAATACAACTATACGTGGCCGATTTGATGCGCGTAACCTGACAACGCCAAGAGGTGAGTTAATCAGTTTAAATCTCGAAGAACTTAGCACCAACATGAGGACGCTGAGACAATTGATTCCCAATTTTGATCCACCACGAAATTTTGATCAACTAGGACGGCTTAATTTCAAGGGTTTCTTCGAAGGTTATTTTACTAGCTTTGTAGCAGATGGTTTACTGACTAGTAACATCGGAGCAGCAAAGATGGACATGCAAATGGAATTGCCTGGCGGTAAAGACAATGCCACTTACAAGGGGAATTTGAGCTTGATTAATTTCGATTTAGGGCGCTGGTCGCAAGATTCTACCTTGGGTATTGTGAATTTCACTTCGCAGGTAACCAATGGTAAGGGGTTGACCGGAAAGACAGCTTCAGCAGAGTTAAATGCCGCAATCCAAAGCTTTACTTATCGCGGTTATACTTATGAGAACGCTGCCATTACCGGGAAGTTAAATAGTAGGTTCTTTAACGGAGCTTTCAACATAAAAGACGATAACATAGACTTCAAGTTCAATGGGAAGTTGGACTTTACCAAAAGCATACCCAACTATATCTTTGAAGCGACGGTTACTAAGCTAGATCTAAAAAGCCTCAACCTAAGCAAGAAAGATCTGATTATTGGAGCCAAATTGGATCTAGATCTAAGCACGAATCGCATTTCTGATATGGTGGGTTCCGCAGACCTAAGAGATGTAATTATTCTGGAAGACCAAGAAAAGGAATATCGAGTAGACTCCCTGAAAGTGGAATCTAAGGTAGATAGTGTTGGGGCCAATCATGTACAAGTTACGTCCGAAATCTTGACGGCTGAATTCAAAGGAGAATACGATGTAGAGCAATTGCCCAATACGCTATTGTATTTCGTGGAGAACCATTATCCCGGATTTGCCAATCGCTTGAACATTAGAGGTAAAATAGACTCTAGCCAGATTGCGAATAACTTTGGTTTTGAGATTCATATTAATGATTCCAAAAACCTCAATCAACTGCTGCTACCATCTCTGGGGCCCATTCAGAATGCCCTTGTCGAAGGCTATTATCTGGGGCAACAAGAAGAGATGAATCTCGTTGTAGAAATTCCTTCGCTCAAGTTCAACACGGTGGATTTGAGGGATTTTATCTTTCGCTTTGATGCAGAGTCAGATAATGCAACCATGTCGCTGGTCATTGATAGTACGGTAGTCAATGAAAACACGCATTTTGGGCAGGCTAATCTAACGAGCCTTTTGACACCTGATACACTTGACTTTGGGCTGACCTATACCCAAAGAAACAGTTATGTGGAAGGCTTGAAGATAGATGGATTATTGTACTTGCCGGATAGTCAAAACTATAAAATCCAGTTTAAGCCCTCGACCTTGGAAATCATGGAAACGCACTGGAATCTTTCAGAAGATAACTTCATCGTTTTTGGCAAAAACTACCTGAATACCCAGAACTTCAAAATATCGAATGATCGACGAATTGTTGAATTCAACAAAGAGGAAGAGAATGAAATCAGCCTTAAAGTCTCCAATTTTGACTTTTCTTTTATTGATGAAATCTGGGACTACGAACCGCTAGATTTTAGAGGGGAATTTGATGCGGAGGTATTCGTAGGAAATATCTTTGCATTGGAAGATATTCGATTATCGGTGGCGGCAGACACTTTTCTGATCAATGAGCGGGATTTTGGTGGATTACAATTGCAGGCCGATGCTCGTAATGTTAAAAGTCAATTAAATACCTTCCTTTCTATTACTAGGGACACAATGCAGTTGATCGGAGATGGCATTATAAACTTATCCAATAAGGATGGAAAGTCAGCAGATGACTTGCCTATTGATGAGCAAGCTGGCTATTATGATTTTGGAGTGGACTTCTCCGGTTATCCCTTAGACATTGCCGAGTTCTGGATTGGCGAATCGGTATCGGGGATGAGAGGTGATTTTTGGTCTAGTCTGAAGATTAACGGTAAGGGGGAGCCAAATATTGGCGGAGAGATACTGGTGTATGATGGAGCGGTGACGGTCGACTTTTTGCAAACGGAATACACTTTTGATAGGGGATTAGTAACGGTTGATAATGAACTCTTTGATGCTAGTGAGACCATTATATATGACAAATATGGACACAGTGCTGAGCTAAAAGGAGGAATAAGTCACAATCACCTCAGAAACCTTGGATTAAAAGCTAGCCTACACACAGAGCGATTCTTAGCGCTAGATACCAAGAAGGGCGATAATGAACTTTTCTATGGACACGCCTTAGGAAAAGGAGATGTTGGGTTCTATGGGAATTTTAAGCAACCCAATATATATATAAATGCTAGTGCTGGCGACAGTACCAAGATTACAATTCCTGTGAGCTACGATGTGGAAACCTCTCCGATTGACGAAATTCGTTTCGTCTCCAGGAACAGTAAAAAAGAAGAGGAGATAATAAATAATCCGGAATTGGTAAGTGGTTTAAGTTTGGAGATGGACTTGGTCGTGACCGAAGAGGCCGAAATGGAATTGATTTTTGATGAGCAAGCCGGAGATATTATTCGAGGGAATGGCCGGGGAAATATCCGGTTGATTATGCCGCGAGGGAGGGATTTCCAAATGTATGGAGATTACACGATAGAACGGGGAGATTATCTATTTACGCTCTATAATGTGGTAAATAAGGATTTTTCCATTAAGAGAGGCGGTAAGATTACTTGGGATGGTGATCCTTTCGGTGCCAAAATTAACTTAGAAGCCTCCTACAAGGATTTGGAAACGCCAGTATCGAACTTTATCCAAGAATACCTTTCAGGCGTCGATGCCACCACTAAGAATGAAGCCTACAATGCTACGGATGTAGATCTTACCCTCCAGCTAGAGGGAGAATTACTACGTCCCCTAATTAATTTTGATATTGCCTTCCCTTCTCTCACGGGGCAGCTACAGACTTATACAGATAACAAGCTGCGACTGCTAAAGCAGAATCAAGATGAGTTAAATCGCCAGGTTTTTGGTTTGATTGTAGTTCAACAATTCTTGCCGTCTGGTCTGGCCTTTAATGGAGGTACGGTTTTATATAACACAATGAGTGAGTTCCTTTCCAATCAGTTGTCACTCCTGGTTACTCGTTTATTTTCCGATCAAGATATTGACTTTGATTTTAACTACCGGCAGTACCGCAGTACGGATTTAGGAGATGGACAGGACTTGTTGGGAGGTGATGAGTTTGAAGTAAGTGTACGGAAGCGTATTAATGATCGACTGTCAATTGAAGTAGGAGGTAACGTTGACATTGGGACGGTAGCCTCTTCTTCCTCTATTGGCGGCAATGGTACTTTCGTGGGAAATGACATCGTGATTGAGTATGTGATTAATGATGCTCGGACGCTTAAATTACGGGTCTACCAACGCCTTGAACCAGAAATTGGAGGGGTTCGACGGCTCCAGGTAGGGGCGGGGCTTAGTTACCGGCGTCAATTCAATAAATTCAATGAATTCTTGAAAAACTTGAAGAAAGATGCCAACCGCTAAATTCCCCTTTGAGCTAGAAGGGAAAGTCTTTCGTTCTCTAGCCAATACAGATAACGGAGAGGTAGATGGTGAAACGCGATTTCACTATCATCAAAAGGAAGAGATTGTTTGGGCCACTTATGAAGGAGGACAAGTTAGGTTTGGGACATTAAGTGGATATATGGAAAAGAATGGTGAACTTCATTTCCGGTATCAACACCAGAATCTAGCTGGCGCATTTATGACTGGCCGCTGCCATTCTATCCCTTCTAAAACAGCCGATGGAAAACTTCGCTACGATGAATACTGGACCTGGACCAGTGGAGATCAATCCACTGGCCAATCTACTATTGAGGAAGTCTAGAATTCATTCAGCATCGCCTTACTTCACTTCTATAATAGATGTCTCATAAATAAGCTGACCGGTACTGCTGATACCCTCCAATTTTACTAGGTAGGAGCCGGTATTATCACAAGTATAGAAATCTAATGTAGCGGGACTAGTGCCATTGTAAGTAATCTTAGGGGCCCAGAAAAGGGTGGTTCTTAAATCTGGCTTCTGATGATCAGGTATCTTTTTTGCATAGTTAGGCGTGAAGAATTGCCGCGCCTTGTATAATCCCGGATGGGTAAAGTTGATGATGCCCGGTTTGCGTTCCGTAACTGTAGAATTTCGGCTTCCTCTAGTGCTGTAGAGAGCAATTACGCCATTACTTGCTCTAGAACCATAGATAGCAGCTTCTGGACCACTTAGCAAATCTACCAGAAAGACCTCATTGGCTCGCATAGCGGCAGCAAAGCTTTCGTCAATGGGATTTCCATCTAGTAGGTATAGAGGAGCTGTACCGGCATTGAAGCTGACACTACCCCGAACCTGGGCAGTTTGATTGGGATAAGAGCCTCTGACGATTATGCCGGGAATGCGCATAAGTATATCAAACAAGCTACTTCCATCAGTACCCATTAAAGAGTCCATTACGAGCCGGTGGGTAGGCTCTCCATAATACGAAACGATACTCTCTATCACCTCTTCGTCAGTTTTTTGCGTTCTCCGACCAGTCACGGTAATTTCATCAAAATTCACACTCATTCCATCAAAGATCCGATCATTTCGTTTTCGCTCTTGACTTATGCTTAGGTATTTATCCAAAGAACTTGAATTAGCCAGGGGAGCTGAAAAGTCATATGAAAGCACATCCGGTGGCGACATGTCTGGTGATAACTGAATGTCGACAAAGCGGTCGCCCGAGAGCTTTCGCTTACTCTTCTTCAGATTCTTTTTCATTTTTCGAGCTTGCAATACCATTTCAACTGTGTCTTGAAATAGATAGGGACCAAATGAAAATCGCCCTTCTTGATCTGTTTCCTGTTCATTCTGGAAAAGCCCAGATTCCAACACATTTAGCATAGCATAGGTCGACAAGGGTTCGTCGGGCTGACCCACTTTGGTAGTGACACCCGTGATCATGATACCTTGTTCTCCAGGGTAGCTTACGGGATTTTTCGGCAAGTTGGTCCAGACAAACTTTCGCCAGCCATGTGTCAACATCAGGGCATCCAGCAAATATCTTCTCTTTCCATTAAAGGGTTCTGAGAAGAAAAAACCAGGCTGCTTGATTTCCCCCCGAAGATCTGAATTCAGAAGTAACCAACTTTTGATGTTCTCCGCGCTTGGGGATTCCGGTACGGCCGAAAGATCCGTGATGGCAAGCGATAAGTCTGCAATGACGGGCCTGCCAGATTTGTCCTGAAGCTGAACTTCTAGACCTACTTTTGAGCGGGTTGAATACTGATCGCGATTTGCCGTAAGACTTACCTGTAAATCATCTGCTGCATTATCTACAAAGACGAGTCGTTCACATAGGGGTTCACCATCTGCTTTATATAATGTGAATTGCGCTACCCCATCTGGTAAATTCACAGTTGATAGTTGCGAGCTAAAGCTATTGGATTGATCCGGGGTGAAGACGTGCTGGAAGAATACTCCTCCGCGCAGATGCCCAATCAAGAAGGCCCCTGTTAGATTTTCGGTTGGAGAGGCTTGAACCTTAACCTCTAAAGACTTACCTAAGTTGCCGATGCTTAGATTGTAGCCACTAGCACGTACTTCCGGAATGGGATAGGATTGCATGACACCTCCTACCTCTATTTCCGCACGATAGGATTTACCTGCTTCTGGCGTAAAGGAAACCACACCTAGGCCAAAGTCAAATGTCCGAAAGACAGCCACGAGTGCTCCATCTCCTTCAACCAGGTTTCCTTCTAGGGTTAAGCCGTTGCCACTTTCATCCGTCAATTTAATTCCAAGCTTTGATTTTAAGCCCAGAACCAATTCTCCTCCTTCCGGATAGAATTGAAGCTGGGGACGAGCTATGCTAGCCTCAGCTCCACTTACCGCTGAGCCATTGGGCAAAGTCGATGGCCCTTTGTTTTCTATATCTTGAAACCAAACCGGAATAGATTGACGATAAAAATACTGTTCAGTGGCATTCCGCATATAGCTTGTATAAGCCCTAAGGGTGTAATTCCCAGTAGGCCAATCTGGGGATAGACGGATATCCCCGGCAGCACCGACGTCCTCGATCATCAGGCGGCGAGTTGCCACAATACTATCGGCTGGATCAATGAGTTCTACATATACGATTTGAGAGTGTGGACTTTTAAGGTGCTGAATAGCTTCGACGACATAGGCTTTTAGCCAAATAGTCTCTCCCGTAGTGTAGTACGGTTTATCGGTCTGAATATAGACCTTGTCAGACCCTACCTTATTATAGGCTTTATAATGTTCTAGGACTTTTTCATAAGCCTCTTGGACAGGAATAGTTTTGAAGGAAAGCAAAAGAGAGAAACAGAGGCCAAGGCCTACCAGTAAGCGCATTTTAACAGTCATGATGAGAAGTTTAGTCAAGGGTTTTTCGTTCGCAGATCGATTACTTAGATTTTAACATGTTTTAATACTAATGTAACGGAGCAATACTCGCTTTATTTAAAAAAAGTAGTTTTTTACAATTGAACGGTGCGTTGACGTAGAAGGTGATCTGCAAGAACTAAGGCTGTCATACTTTCTACGATGGGAACCGCTCTGGGGACGACACATGGGTCATGTCTCCCTTTACCTACAACAGTGACAGCTTCTCCTTGTTCATTTACAGAGTCTTGTTCACTAACAATTGTTGCGACTGGCTTGAATGCGGTCCGGAAATAGATGTCCATGCCATTGGAAATGCCTCCCTGGATTCCGCCGGAATGGTTTGTTTGAGTTTTGATTTGGCCGTCCTCTTCGTAAAACAAATCATTGTGTTCCGATCCTCTCATAGCTACGCCATTAAAGCCAGATCCGTATTCGAACCCTTTACAGGCATTGATGCTCAACATAGCTTTGGCAAGATCAGCGTGCAACTTATCGAAGGCGGGGTCTCCAATGCCAACGGGACACCCTTGTACCACCGCACTGACAACACCACCAATCGTATCCCCAGCCTTCCGAACTTCCTTTATGTAGTCAATCATTTGCGTAGCTAGCTCTAGATCGGGGCAACGTACTGGTGTAGACTCTGTCTGTAGTAAATCCAGTTCTTGATAAGATTTGTCCGTAGCTAAGTGCCCAACCTGACTTACATAGGCTTGTACTTTTATCCCCTGAGTGTTCAGGAATTGCTTTGCAATAGCTCCTGCGGCAACTCTAGCCGCAGTTTCTCTTGCCGAGGACCGGCCTCCCCCTCGATAGTCTCGCAAACCATATTTGACGGTATAGGTGAAATCGGCATGGGAGGGCCGAAATTTATCAGCGATATGGCTGTAATCTTTAGAACGAGCATCAGCATTGAAAATAACCATAGCAATCGGGGTGCCAGTGGCTTTGCCTTCAAAGACGCCGGAAAGAACCTGTACGGTATCACTCTCTTTGCGCTGGGTGACGATGTTGGATTGACCCGGACGCCGTCTATCCAATTCCTGCTGAATGAAGTCTTCATCTATTGTAAGCCCGGCTGGGCAACCGTCAAGAATGACGCCAATAGCTTTTCCATGAGATTCTCCAAAGGTGCTGATACGGAAACTCGATCCAAATGTATTACCTGCCACAATAACTTTTTTTGCTTGTTTACGGATTCTGTTGCGGTCCCTCTTTTGACGGAGCCAAAAGATTTTTTTGAGCTCGCAAAGGTAGTGAATACCTACTTAAGTCTAAGCTTAGATGTATAGAAAGTGAGCAATTCTAGGCAGTAAGGGAACTCTTGGCTTTAAAACTTGTTTGTATGATTGTCTTTACGGATTTTTGTAGCTAATGAGGAGAATCATTTACTCGTCATTACCAAGATAAAATTGAAAGTGATGCAACTTGAGCCGAGCGACCTGTACGAAAAGTTGGAATTTGACAAGGTACTGGAATTATTAGAGCAGGAATGCGTAGGAGATCTGGGAAAGGAACGTGTGCGGGAAATACAACCAGATACAAACCTGGAGACGATACAAGCGAAATTGAAGGAAGTGAAGGCCTTCAGTCTGATACTTACCAAAGGAGACGTTTTCCCCATTCAGACCTATTATGATATCAGAGAGGAATTGAGGATGTTGGAATTGGAGGGATATGTCTTGCCAGTGGAAGGGCTTCAGAAGATCAACCTTACCCTTTCTACCTTACGAGATATACTTAAGTTTTTCAATGGAGACCGACAGGAGGTATACCCGGAGCTATATAAGATCATCCAATCCATTACCTTTGATGGTGAGCTGATCTTGGCGATAGAGCGGATTATCGATGAAGAAGGGAATATAAAACCTGATGCCTCCGAAGAACTCTTGCGGATCTACACCCGCAGCCAAAGCAAGAAACGAGAGTTGGAAAAACAATTTCGTTTTTTGATCAATCAGTATCGAAAGAATGGTTGGTTGACGGATAATGTTGAAAGTTTCCGGAATGGACGTCGTGTTCTCAGTGTGCCATCAGAACACAAGCGTAGAATCCGAGGGATCATTCATGATGAATCCACTACTGGTAAAACGGCCTATATAGAACCAGAAGGAGTGATTGATATTAACAATGATATCTTCGATCTGGAAACCCAATACAAACGTGAGATCTATCGACTTTTAAAGGAACTCAGCTCTACACTGCGTCCGTATATTCCCTATTTTCACGTTTACCAAGGCTTACTGATTCGTTTTGATCTCATTCAGGCAAAGGGGAGATTAGGAATCAAAATGAAGGGCGATATGCCTAAGCTTCAAGGCAGACCTAATCTTGGAATTCTGCTGGGTTACCATCCATTGTTGCTTTTGAAAAACCAAGCACTAGGTAAAAAGACCGTGCCTTTCCACCTGTCACTTCGAGGGAAAAATCGCCTGCTGGTCTTGAGTGGTCCCAATGCCGGGGGTAAATCCATAACCATGAAATCTGTGGGCTTATTGCAGCTCATGCTCCAGGCGGGAATGTTAATTCCAGTGGACCCGGAGTCAGAGCTGGGGCTATTTAACAAAATATTCGCAGACATTGGAGATCAACAATCACTGGAGGATGATCTGAGTACTTATAGTTCTAGGCTGGCCAACGCACGTTCCTTCCTAGAGCAGGCAGACGATCAGACGCTTATATTGATCGATGAATTCGGTTCTGGGACTGATCCCAAGATTGGAGGTGCCATTGCTGAAGCGGTTCTCCGTGAGCTCAATTTCAAAGAGGTGCATGGCGTGATTACCACCCACTATTCCAATCTCAAAATTTTTGCCTTCAAAACTCGTGGAATTGTCAATGGTTGCATGTTGTTTGACAATGATAACCTTTCTCCTACCTACGAGTTGAAGGTCGGTCGGCCGGGAAGTTCTTATGCTTTTGAAATTGCTCAAAAAAGTGGCTTACCTAATAAAGTACTGAAGTATGCTCGGCATAAAATAGGTAAAAACGAAAAAGCGGTAGATGAACTACTGGTAGACTTGCAAAGAGAGAAAAAGGAGTTGGAAGACCAGCTTGAGACCCTAACCAATAAGCAATCCTCTTTGGAAAGACTCATCCGTTCTTACGAGCAAATGAGTAAGGATTTGGACTACCGGAAGAAGAAGCTCAAGTTGGAGAGCAAGGAACAAGAATTGCAACAGGTAGCACAAAACAACAAAGAAATCCAGAGAGTCATTCGAGAGATAAGAGAAAAGCAAAACCTCGAAGAAGCGAAAAAGTTAGCGGCGCGTGCCAAGGAGGAGCGCAAGGAATTGGCAGAAGAAGTCCATGACCTCCGAGAGAAGATTTACTATCAGCCCGAATTGAAGCCTACAAATGTGGAAGAACGACCAATCGTTGTGGGAGACTTTGTCAAGCTGCGAACAGGGGGAGCTACGGGAAAGGTGGAATCTGTAGATAAAAAGAAAGCTGTGGTTTGGGTGGGCGATTTGAAGATGACCATAAAGTTGCGAGACCTCCAACTTGCTAAAGAGCCGCTTGAGATCAGGTCCACCAAAAGTGTCCATACCGGACAGATTTCCAATACTTCCGGTTTTCAATCCAAGATTGATATCCGAGGAATGCGGATGGACGAGGCTATGAAAATGGTCGAAGATTTCGTGGATCGTGCCTTAATTGCCAATTCTACCAACCTACGAATCGTACATGGTAAAGGCAACGGGGTCCTTCGGAAGGTTGTGCGACAAAAACTTCGGGAGTACTACAATGTAGAAATGGACATCCGCCATCCAGAAGCTGAATTGGGCGGAGATGGAGTTACCTTGATTGAGATCAAATAGTCTTCAACAAAAGGACGATACATTTACTTTTTTTGCGCTAGGCGCAACCCTTACCTTTTATAGTTCCGTACTGGCCAGTATATGGCAGACAAAGACAACCTCAAGCTAGAATTGTTGCTGCAAGGGTGCCAAGAAGGGCGTAGAGGCAGCCAGCGCAAGCTGTACGAACTCTTCTATGGCTATGGGATGAACATCTGTCTGAGGTATGCCAAGAATGAAACAGAAGCCCAGGAGATGCTCAACGACGGATTTCTTCGTGTCTTTACCCGCCTTGATCAATACGATCCGGACTTTCCCTTTAAAGGCTGGCTACGCAAAGTCTTGATTAATTCAGCCATCGATTATCATAGAAAGCACAAACGGCATCGATTAAGCATTGCTACCGAAGATATAAGTAAGCTGGTGGAAGAACGGCAGGAAATGCCTAATCTTCAGGCGGGAGAAGATGTAATGGTGTATGTACAAAAGTTACCTCCAGCCTATCAGATGGTTTTCAATCTGTACGTCATGGAAGGGTATAAGCATCATGAAATTGCAGAGCGCCTCAATATCAGCGTGGGGGCTTCCAAATCGAATTTGTCCCGAGCGAAAGAAAAATTACGGAAGATGATGATGAAGCATAAAAGCAGAAAAATTAGCAGATAAAAACGACCTATTGAAGCCGGATCAAGTGGTATCTATTTAAAGTAGCTGTAAGGTATGGAAGATTATTACAATGGTATAAAAGATAATTTGGAGAACCGCCCTGAACTTTTTTTCAATGAAGAGGCTTGGAAGACAATGGAAGATAAGTTGAACCAGCACGAACAATCCCAAGCTCAGGTAGTGGTTTGGCCTTGGTGGTCCTATGCATTGCTCGCTTTACTTCCCTTATCCATGTTGTTAAATGGCTGGTTACTCTTTCATCAGGCTGGTGATTCAACTAGCTCAACTATTGCTCAGAATACTGTATTTCAACCAGATACGATTGTACAAACGCAGGTCATTTACAAAACGGATACGTTGATTCAAACTCAGTATGTTAAGCATTTTGTCGAAGGCACAGGATCGAGTTCCTCTTATTCCTGGTATCCTCAAATGGCCTTGGACATGCATCAGACGGCGGGTCGATTTGGCGGGATACTGGCCAGTCAAGGAACTGTACCTTCATATACTACCGCGATATCACCTACGGAATTGAACCAGCAGATCAATTGGCAAGTAATCAAAGCTGGTTTAGGGCCAGCTGCGACCGGAAGTTACAATCGAGAAGAAGATGAGTCGGATCTTGGGCTTCCACTGCTACCTGCCGTGTCGACTCAAGTGCTTGATTCTCCACGAAAGCCCATCCAAGATATAGACATGAAGGGCTTACCGATTTCTACTTTTGTATATACGCCTGCTCCTATTTGGGAGCGTTTAAAACCGCAGGGCATTGCCATAGGAACTCAGATGGGGGGATTAATCCCCATTACAGAGGAGCTGGCTGATCCACACGCCTTCCAACGATCCTTCCAAGTAAAGCTTCAGTTGCCAAACCGTTGGTCGCTTTGGGGAGAACTTGGTTTACTAGATGTGAAATATCGCGTACAAGAAACGGGGGAGCGGGTTGATATACAAGCTGTAGATCCCCCCACTGCCAATTTTGATTTTCAACATGTGCAGGTTTGGCAGGAAAGAACTCATCTAGTATTGGGACTTGAGTATGCTTTTGCCACCCGGGGCAAAGGGGCTAGACCTATAGTTGCAGCTGGCTATAATGCTTTGGGCTTTAAGCCTTACGAGATCTTTTATGAGTTCAAGGACTTGGATACAGACACGGAAATCCAGGTGGAACAGACTATTGACCGGACGGATGGCCCCGCACATTATGTGGCGACCAAGGCCGGCTATCAATGGCTAATAAGTAGACAAGTCCTGTGGGAGTTATCCCTTCACTATCGACATGCTTTGAAAGGTAATCGCTTTACCAATCCGAGTATGGTGGGCTTAACGACTTCTTTTTCAATGCAGTTTTAGGATATGAATGGCAAGATGGAAGCTGTGGAATGGAAAGCGCCGCATGTATCCATTGAACTTTGGTTCAAGTGACTCATGCGGCGCTGTATATCAAGGACAAATTTAGAAAGTACAATCTAAATTAGGCCCTAAAACATTTCTGTCGCTGCAAAGTGGAAGTTACCTTCGATAGCTGCGTTTTCATCAGAATCTGCACCATGTACTGCATTCTCACCAATACTCTTGGCATACAGGGCGCGAATAGTACCAGGAGCTGCCTCCGCTGGATTGGTAGCTCCAATTAGTTTGCGGAAGTCTTCTACCGCATTATCCTTTTCTAAAATCGCCGCCACAATTGGGCCAGAAGACATAAATTCTACCAATTCACCGTAGAAAGGGCGCTCTTTATGTACCGCATAGAACTCACCTGCTTTCTCAGCAGAGAGTTTGGTTTTCTTCATTGCTACAATTCTGAATCCAGCCTCATTAATTTTCGCCAAGATAGCTCCGGTGTGCCCAGCTTTGACAGCGTCGGGCTTGATCATTGTAAATGTTTTGTTTCCAGCCATTTTTAGCTTGTATTTAGATTTTTTGTTTTATGCTTTTCCAAAAGCGGTGCAAAAGTAAAGAAAGTGAAACAATGTGGCCAATCAGAATGGATAATATTTTGGTTAATTTTATAATTTTTGCAACTTCGCACCCTGATTGAAAAGATGGTATGCACAATATTTCTGAGATAAAATCCCTGCTTACTGAACCTAAGCAGATTCTGATCACGACACATCGCAATCCTGACGGAGACGCAATTGGGTCTTCCTTGGGCTTGTTACACTATTTGAACAAACTGGGTCATACAACACAGATCGTTGCTCCTTCGGAATATCCGGATTTTCTAGCTTGGCTAAAGGGAGCAGAAGAGATAATCATTTATGACAATGACCCTGTGGATGCAGAGGTAGCTGTGGAAGCTGCAGACGTTATTTTTTGTCTGGATTTTAATTCCCTAGACCGTATCGATAAGGTAGGGGATTTAATCAGAAAGCGAGATTGCACCAAGATCATGATTGATCACCATCTGTATCCCGAAGGCTTCGCTCACTATACCCTTTCCGATACAACTGCTTCTTCAACCAGTGAAATGATTTTTGATTTCGTTGAAGCTTTGGAAGACAAAGCATTGATTGATAAGGTAATAGGAGAGTGTGTTTTCACTGGAATCTTAACGGATACAGGATCCTTTAAATACAGTACTTCTCCGAAATTATTTAGAATTGTTTCCGAATTGTTGGCACTGGGAGTAGATGACTACAAATTGCAGGATTTGATATTCAACAGTATGACCGAGAAGCAACTGCGCCTATTAGGTCATTGTTTGGATAATCGAATGGAAATTCTGGAAGAGTATTCGACCGGGATTATCACCTTGACTAAAGAGGACTATTCCAATTTCGATATCCAACGAGGGGATACAGAAGGTATCGTCAACCAACTCTTGAAGATCAAAAATGTTAAAATGGCTGCTTTTATTACGGAGCAACCAACAATAGTGAAGATCTCTTTGCGTTCTAAAGGAGACTTTTCTGTACAGCAGATCGCACAAAAGCACTTCAAAGGCGGCGGGCATAAAAACGCTGCGGGGGGTGCCTCTTTCCAAGGACTCAAAGCCACGGTGCGAAAATTTAAAGAACTACTACCTAACTACAAAGATCAATTGGCCAATTAGCATCATCAGCTGCTTGGCTATTCTTAAATTAACTCTTGATTATGCGAATTTTATTCATGCTGCTTGCCTTGTCCATGCTCGGGTTGACGGCTTGCGAATCCGGTGGAGGAACCTCTTCCGGGGAAGTACAAGTGCTAGAAGATGGCACGCAGTACATTTATAATAAGAAGACTGGGAACCCTGCCGGAAAGCCTAGCGACTATGTTTTGTTCCATGTTTACACGGGAACAGACACGGAGATCTTTAACTCTAGTCGCGAAACAGGAAATGAACCTGCTTACCAAATTCCACCAGAAGGTTCTCCTGCAAACCCAACTTCGCCTGTTCCTGGTTTCTTGGAAATGATGGGACAAGGGGATAGCTTAACGATTCTGGTTAACTTGGATACCTTGCCACAAAAGCCTCCTGGTTTTGAGGATCAAAGTATGTTGCATTACAGTATTGCTGTTCAAGCGATCCAGTCGAACGCAGAATATGAAATAGTGTTGCAAGAAAAGAGAGAGGCTCAGGAGAAAGAGGCTGCGGTCATCAAAGAGCGATTGCCAGAAGTGGAATCGCTAGTACAAGCTACGGTAGCCAGCTATGCAAGTAATAGTATAGAAGGGCTTGAAACTTTAGATTCTGGCCTGAAGATCTTAAGAGTAGAAGAAGGGGACGGCGAAAAGCCTGCTCTCCGGGAAACAGTAAAAGTGTTGTACTATGGTACATTGACAGATGGAACGCGTTTTGATGACGCTTTTTCCAGAGGACAAAGCTTTGATTTTCCTTTAGGGGCAGGACGAGTGATCAAGGGTTGGGACGAAGGCATTGCACAGTTGACCAAGGGGTCCAAGGCATTCTTGTTCGTTCCTTCAGAAATGGGATATGGTGGCACTGGTTCACCTCCAGTAATCCCTCCAGATGCAGAGTTGATATTTTATGTAGAACTTCTAAAATAAGAAAAGGAGATTCATATGACTTCAGATCAGTTAAAAGAGCTGAAAGATCGCCTTTTGGTCCTGAGGAGGTATCTTTGACGTCGATAAGCGTTTAGTTGAAATCGAGGAAAAAGAGCAAATCTCTCTAGACCCAAATTTTTGGAATGATCCGAAGAAGGCAGAGAGTGTCTTGAAGACTATTAAAAGTCACAAGAACTGGGTAGGTCAGTATGAGACGGTTGCCACCATTACTGATGACGCCGAGGTCTTATTGGAATTCCAAAAAGAAGGGGAAGCCACCGAGGAAGAGGTGGAGACTAAGTACAAAGAGGCCATAGAGGCAATCGAGGATCTAGAGTTCCGCTCCACCTTGAATCGTCCTGAAGATGAATTAGGTGCTATTCTTGAGATCAATGCAGGTGCAGGAGGAACTGAAGCTTGCGATTGGGCAGATATGCTCCTTCGGATGTATAAGATGTGGGGGGAAAAGAAAGGCTTTAAATTGAGCCAGCTGAACTATCAGGAAGGCGAG
Source organism: Saprospiraceae bacterium (assembly GCA_965263225.1). Lineage (GTDB taxonomy): Bacteria > Bacteroidota > Bacteroidia > Chitinophagales > Saprospiraceae > DT-111. The sequence continues at coordinate 505,825 of CBDHHG010000051.1, read as the reverse complement.
GTGGCGGGGATTAAGTCTGTGGAGATTGAGATTAAGGGGGATTTTGTATACGGCCTACTAAAGGGCGAAAATGGAGTACATCGTCTTGTACGAATCAGTCCATTCAATGCTCAAGGAAAGCGTATGACATCTTTTGCTTCCGTTTTCGTTCACCCAATGGTGGATGAGCGAATCGAAATTGAAATCAATCCAGCAGATCTAGATTGGGATACTTTCCGATCTAGTGGTGCAGGTGGACAGCACGTTAATAAGACGGAATCAGCCGTTCGCGTGAGACACCTTCCTAGTGGAATTGTGGTGGAGTGCCAGGAAGAACGTTCTCAGCATATGAACAGGGATAAAGCTATTCAGATGCTCAAATCCCGTTTGTACCAACGAGAATTGGAGCGACAGCGAGCGGAACGAGACAAGGTAGAGGCAGGCAAGATGAAGAATGAATGGGGGTCTCAAATCCGTAGCTACGTGCTGGATGATCGCCGTGTTAAAGATCATCGGACACAACATCAAACAAGCCAAACGGATGCCGTTTTATCAGGAGAGATCGATGAATTTCTCAAAGCTTTTTTGATGCACCATAATTGATCCTTGGATGCCCAGAAACTATTTGATAAGCCGTCGTATTTGGTTAATTGTCCAAATCGCTGCGGTCTGCGTCTTTTGGGGACGCGCCTGGCAACATCTTTTTTGGGATGCTCCCTATCGAACACTATTGTGGGACGAGCTGTGGATGAGTGGTATTGTGGAATCTATTTGGGGCATGTCTTGGGAAGAATACGTCACCAGTACACCTGTAGATGCTGGAATACAAACTAGTATTCGAATAAGCGGTTGGATCTATCTATTGGCAGGTCTAGCTGTGATTTTTATACAAAAGCTAGGTCGGTGGGGTCGTGTCTTAATATGGATAGGCCTCATCAACCTAGTTTTCCTATCTCTGCTCTATTTCAAAGAGCGCTTTTTTGCCATAGGCCAATTCTTTGAATATAGCCTACAAATGCTGGCTCCTTTCCTGGTGTTACACTTTGCCCATCGAAAGTCTATCGGACCAGGATTTATCCTCCTTATCAAGTGGGCGATCGTACTGACTTTTACCTGCCATGGTCTGTATGCGATCGGATATTACCCTAGGCCAGTACATTTCCAAGAAATGGTGATGAACATCCTGCCTGTACAAGAAAAAGGAGCATTTCAATTCTTAAACTTAGCGGGCATTCTGGATTTTGTATTGAGTGTTCTACTGTTTCTACCTTGGAAGAGAGGGCAGCAAATCGCTCTCCTTTATGCCGTTTTTGGGGCTTTTTCACCTCCATAGCCCGAATTTGGGCTTTTGTGCACTGGGATTTTTTCGCATCAGGAATGCATCAATGGTGGTTTCAGACTGTATACCGATTCCCACACTTTTTGATTCCCTTAGTGGTTCTACTATTCCTACAAACCACGGAATCAATAACCGATTCTGATGCTACCTCTGCTAGATAGTCAGTTTGATGCAGAAGAACGGCTTCTTGATTGTCAGTACTTCCTTCTTGCCTAGGATGGGCTCCCCTCCTTGTTTCTGGTGAAGAATCAGATTTCGAAAATTAGGATGAAATCAAATGGCCAGTATCTCTGCCATTCTAACGAGATCCTTATTCGGGTGCTTATTTTTTGTAATGGCATCCTGAAAAGGCGTGTATTTAATCTTGTTATTGATGATACCGACCATGCACTTGGATTTTCCTGCTAAGATGGCCTCGACGGCTCCAAAACCTAACCGACTAGCCAGTACCCGGTCGAGCGCTGAGGGGGATCCACCTCTTTGTAAATGTCCAATGATGGCGACCTTGGTGTCGTAGTGGTCGAAAGATTCCTGTACTTGTTGGGCAATTTCTGCTGCCCCTCCGTATTTGTTCCCTTCTGCTACGATTACGACACTAAATAGTTTTTTTCTACGAGCGCCCTTCCTAAGAATATCAACCAGATCTTCAATATTTGAATCGACTTCTGGGATCAGGATGCAGCCAGCACCACTGCCAATACCTGTATTGAGGGCAATGAAACCCGAGTTTCGTCCCATAACCTCCACAAAAAATAATCTATTGTGTGAATCGGCAGTATCTCGGATTTTATCAACAGCTTGTATCGCCGTATTGATGGCCGTGTCAAACCCAATGGTAGCATCAGTGCCGTAGAGGTCATTGTCAATCGTACCGGGAATGCCAATGATCGGAATGTCATATTCAGTAGTAAAAACTTCAGCTCCCGTGAATGTACCATTACCGCCGATAGCTACGCAAGCATCAATGTCAAAAGCCAATAACGACTCATAGGCTTGCTTACGACCTTCTGGAGTCATGAAGCGCTTACTGCGAGCGGTTTTCAAAACCGTACCCCCTCTATGCATGATATTTCCAACATCTCTGACTTCGAGTCGCTTTAAGTCTCCATCTATCATGCCTTCGTAGCCACGGGCTATACCGTAAACGTGCAAATCGTTGAATGCGGCAGTCCTCACCACAGCTCTTACCGCTGCATTCATTCCCGGAGCATCACCACCCGAGGTAAAGACTGCTATTCTTTTAATTTCATTGCTCATTTATCTGCCAATTTTTGTTCGTTTTCCAAATGAAATTCAACCAAATGGTCAATGGGGTGCCTGAGAAAATGTCCTGCCTGCATCCCTTGATCGGCCAGGATTACATTTAGTATGTCTTGAAAGTAGAAGGCGACAGACCCGATAAAGTGGATGGGGAGCTGTTGGTATCCTTCATATTTCATAATGTGTCGACGTACGAAATCAGACAGACCTTTTTCTGAAATCTGTCTTATGTGGTGGTGATCTTTATACTCAAAAAGAAATTTGGTAAAGGAAGCTATGTAAGCTTGTGGAGCTTCACTACCGTAGACCTTATCGAGGACTTCCGCTCTTCCGCCAGGAATCCATTCGTTCAAAGCCTCGGTTAGTTGAGGGGATAATTCCCTGTAGAAGAAAGCACTTAATAGTAAGCGTCCAAGGTATATTCCGCTGCCTTCATCCCCCAACATGTAGCCCAAGTTAGTGACTTGATCCGCAATTTGCTGCCCATCGAAAAGGCAAGAATTGGAGCCCGTTCCGAGGATACAGACGATACCCGCTTCATGCCCGCAAGTAGCTCTTGCTGCCGCCATGAGATCATGCTGAACCTGGATAGCTGCATTGGGAAAGACCTTGGCCAAGGCCGTACTTACTATCAACTGACGGGAAGTCTCCTGGCAGCCAGAACCATAAAAGTAAATAGCTTTTACCTTACTGTTCTCTGCTTCGTCTACAAAGGCTTTCGACATTTCACCAGAGATCCGGGAAACGGAGTGATAAACGGGGTTGAAGCCTATGGTTGTTATGCTCTTAAGTTGGTTCTGTTTGACAAGCTTCCAATCTGTTTTGGTAGATCCACTGTCAGCAATCAATATCATCTGAAATGCATTTCAGGCCCTGCAAAGGTAGTGTAAAAAATACACTAAGTACAATAATTGTTGGCCATTTATTTAGGAACGAGGGGGACTATCAGATCCCGCGACTAGGTACACTATTCCCCGATTGAATGGGACTGCTCAAAGTGGGAATATACCCACCGTTTCTAGTTTGGAATAGACATTGTATGAAGAAATGAGATACTTTTCTGCTGAGTCTCATTCCTTTCCCCCTTAGGTGGTTAATTACTTTACATATCAAGGCAATAAAAATAACACTTGCCGTCCAGAATCTTCCAAATTTGCCCCGCAAGTAAGGGATTATATAGCTATAAAAAAAACAATAAGTTTCTTTTTTGGATTATAAAACAAAATGTTTATTTTTGTTTTATGTAAAAACAATTTGATGCAATGAATACCCTTCACCATACTTATCACTTAAAAGAAGAATCTGCTTCTACCTCTACTCTTACTTGGATTTTCAAGAACTGGTTTCAATTAATGTGCCTGGCATTGATTTTACATTTGTTATTTAGCAGGGACATCTCTATTCAATTCAATATGCAATCAGCCCATGACCGACCCGTCGCGGCTGAATCTATTACCCCCCAAACGAATGCAGCAAGTGCAGTAGCTGTACCAACGACTTATCATGCCCCTATTAAAGCAGAGAAACCAAAGCCAAAGGATAATCGCGGCAATACCTTTGCTAATCTGACCTTTATTTTGAGTCCTGACTACGCTGAACGAAAAAATATAGATCCCCAGATTGTCAATGCCAAGAAGAAGCATGTTCTCAACTATATTGATCAGTACAAAGAAGTGGCCTTGAAAGAAATGGAACAATTCGGTATTCCTGCTAGTATTACCCTGGCTCAGGGCTTGTTAGAATCAAATGCTGGGGATAGTCGCCTTTCTGTAGAGTCCAATAATCATTTCGGGATAAAATGCAGATCCAAATGTAAAGGCTGTACTTGTCGCAACTATACAGATGATGATGTATATGATATGTTTAGAGTTTTCGATTCTTCCTGGGAAAGCTATCGAGAACATTCTCGACTGCTTACTTCAAGACGTTACAAGCATTTGTTGAAACTAAAGAAAACGGATTACAAGAAGTGGGCACATGGTTTGAAAAAAGCCGGTTATGCGACGGATAAGAGATACGCAGAGAAACTGATCAAGATTATTGAAACTTTGAAACTATATCGTCTAGACCGGAATTAATACAATTGTAATTCTCAGCTGTAAGGGTAGTACCGAGTCCAAGTTCGGTACTACCCTTATTTTTTGTGCTACTTAGGTCAATAGTTGCTCTCTGGACTGCTTGCAGGCATTTTTCGCACCTCAAATTAGAGAAGCTCGTTAGGTTTTGTATTTTTCCTGTCCGTTCACAAAATACTTGTGGAACATGCAAAAGATAATTGATAGTATAGATCATATCAGCGAACGAATAGGGAAGGGGACTTCTTGGCTGACCCTCCTCTTGGTTATTCTCGTTTGTTTTGATGTGGTTACTCGATATGTACTCAGTGATACTGCTGCCTGGATCATGGAATTGGAGTGGCATCTATTTTCCTTAATATTTCTATTAGGTGCGTCCTTTGCCTTTAAGCACGATAGGCACGTTCGGGTCGATCTGTTTTATGCCAAATTTTCTGCAAAAGATAAGGCTTTGGTTAATTTGATAGGAAATGCAATTTTTCTCATTCCATGGTGTATAGTGATCATTATCTATTCTTTTAACTATGGGATGACTTCTTTCAGTGTTGGAGAAACCTCTCCGGATCCTGGTGGATTGCCAGCTAGGTACTTGATTAAGTTTGCTATCACTTTGGGAATCGTATTATTACTCATGCAAGCCATAGGAGAGGCCTTGAAGGCTTATCAACAATGGAGCTCACCGGAAACCTCTAAGCCCGAATAAGATCATGGAGATATTAGCGATCATTTTATTCATCAGCATATTTGTCCTCATCCTATATGGGTATCCGGTAGCTTTTACGCTAGGTGGTATTTCTATGATTTATGCACTCTGTTTTTTGGATGCAGGGAGCTTTAGTACTTTACCTCCAAGGATCATGGGGGTAATGACCAACTACGTATTGATCGCGGTACCTCTATTTATCTTCATGGGTATCATGCTGGAGAAATCGGGGCTTGCCGAAAGTCTGCTGGAAACTATGGCTATTCTGCTTGGGCGGATTAAAGGGGGCTTGGCTATTTCAGTGGTCATCGTCGGGGCCCTATTAGCGGCTTCTACGGGTATTGTCGGAGCTACCGTGATTACCATGGGCTTAATTAGCTTACCCACCATGTTGAAGCGAGGATACAGTCCGGAACTGGCTACAGGCACCATAGCAGCCTCTGGCACGCTTGGCCAAATCATTCCACCTTCAGTGGTATTAGTCCTCTTGGCTAGTGTATTGAACGTTTCCGTCGGAAAGCTCTTCGCTGCCGCTTTCTTGCCCGGAGTGTTGCTGGTAGTTTGCTATATCTTATACATCATGATCAAGGCTAGAATCCATCCAGCATCAGCCCCAAGCATCCCGCTAGAGGAGATTCAAGCTTTTAAGGATAAAGATTTCGTAGCTAAGGTAGTAAAGGCCTTTGTTTTACCCTTTCTTTTAATCGTCTCCGTACTTGGGTCGATTTTTACCGGGATAGCCACACCCACGGAAGCTGCTGCAGTTGGGGCGTTGGGCGCCACTCTGCTAACTATTTTTCAGGGTAAGTTTAACCTGGAGGTGCTAAAATCTGTTCTGACCGAAACTACACACCTGACCAGCATGGTATTTATTATACTGCTGGGCGCCACGACTTTTACCTTTGTATTTCGAGAAATGCACGGAGATGAATACCTGGTTAACTTGATCCGGGAAGCTGACCTGCCAGCCATGGGGTTTTTGTTGCTAGTGATGATTGTCGTCTTTGTGGCGGGATTTTTTATCGACTTTATTGAGATCATTTTCATTATCGTTCCGGTGGTAGCGCCGATCTTTTTAGAACTAGAAATTGATTTGATCTGGATTGGAATCTTATTGGCGCTGAACTTACAGACCTCCTTCCTTTCACCACCCTTTGGTTTTTCTCTGTTTTATCTCAAGGGAGTCGCCCCACCTACCGTCACTACGCAACATCTCTACCGAGGAATTATTCCCTTTGTAGTAATCCAATTAGTGTTTCTTGGGCTGGTGATTTTGTTTCCTGAATTAATTAACTTGCTACAGTTTTCACTTTAATCAGCTTTGAATTTTGGTGTAAAATAGTTTCTCCGTCCATTCAGACCAGGCCGCTGCTCTTTTGCGATAGGCATCATACGAGGCATAAACTTTTGCGGCAATTGGGTCATCCGCTGTTACTTCTTCAATCACTTCAGCAGTATAGCCTCTCAACTGGTCGATGACCTCTTGTGGAAAAGGCCTGATGTCCACTCCTTTTTCCATCAAGGTGGCTAATACTTCAGCGTTTCGAGTTTCCATTTCACTTAATATCCAGGTGCTAATGCGTAGAGAAGCAGTGCGAATGATGGCCTGTAAATCAAAAGGTAAACTGTCAAATTTCTCTTTATTAACGATTAATTCTAGCGCAGTACCCATCTCATGCCAGCCAGGTGAATAGTAATACTTGGCAATCTCATGAAATCCCATTTTAGAATCATGAAAAGGTCCTATCCATTCTGTTGCATCAATTACGCCTCGTTCCAGTCCAGTATAGATTTCGCTCCCAGCTAGCAATACCGGAGCTCCTCCTGCCTTTTCCAATACCTTCCCTCCAAGCCCTGGAATCCGCATCTTTAAGCCCTTTAAATCTTCAATACTGTTAATCTCACGATTGAACCAACCCCCCATTTGCACGCCAGTATTGCCAGCTAGCATCGGAACAAGGTTGAATTCCTTGTAGAGATCTTCCCACATTTCCATACCACCACCTGTCAATATCCAAGCCGTCAATTGCTGTGCATTCATTCCGAAGGGGACAGAGCCAAAAAACTGCCCAGCAGGAATCTTGCCTGCCCAATAATAGGCGGCACCATGCCCCATTTCAGCTCCACCATTTCGGACAGTATCAAAAGTCTCTAAGGGAGGAACCAACTCTCCACCACCAAAAACCTGGATATTGATTCTTCCTCCTGACATTTCTTTGACGAGATCTGAGTAGTGTTGGCAAGCTTCTCCCAAAATTGGAAAATTTGGGGGCCAGGTAGTGACCATTTTCCAATTGTACTGTTTCCCACTGATGACATTTGGGCCTCCTCGTTGATTTTGAGCGATATTCTCACTCATGAGTGACCGTAGGAAAAGAGGTAGCGAAATAGTTCCTAATGTCAGTCCCTTAAAGAATCCTTTTCGACTTATTTTCATGCTCAAAACAGTTTTGATCGGAAGAATGTGTTAGACCTAATATCCTCATGATCGGAAAGTTACGATTTACGCTACTCAAAGGTGTATCCATTCAGAAAATCTTTCACCTTCATCCGTTTTCTGCCTTGTAACTGCAATTCCAATAGATTAATATAGCCATTGCCCGTACTAACCTGAATGTAACTTTTGTTGTCAGAGGAGAAGGTACCCGGCGGGCTTGTTGGCATATCCATCGTCATTGCCGGTTCACTCCGTAAGATCTTAAGTTGTTTACCCTTTAAGGTAGTCCATGCAGCTGGATAGGGACTGAGCCCTCTGATGAAATCATGTATAGCTTCACTCGTTTGGCTGAAATCGATCTCGCAAGTCTCCTTAAACAACTTTGGAGCTTTGGTGGCTGCCGTGTGATCTTGTACTTGTAGCTCCACTTCGCCTTTCTCTATGAGTTTTACCGTTTCTAATACAGCTTCTGCTCCTAGGATCATCATTTTATCATGAACATCACCTGCTGTATCGTCTGGTCCGATCGGCATTTCTCGTTGTAGTATGATGTCTCCGGTATCAATTTTGTGTTGGATGAAAAAGGTCGTAACCCCTGTCGTTGCTTCACCGCGTATCACAGCCCAGTTGATTGGAGCAGCTCCACGATACTTTGGTAATAAGGAACCGTGTAAATTAAAGGTGCCTTTGCTCGGCATGTCCCAAACTCGTTCTGGAAGCATGCGAAAGGCTACGACAATCTGTAAATCCGCCTCCAGGGCAGCAAGTTCTTCCAGAAAAATCGGATCTCGAAGTTTAGTTGGTTGCAATACCTTGATACCCTGTTCTACCGCGTATTTCTTTACGGCACTTTCTAACAAAATCTTGTTGCCTCTTCCTCCGTATTTATCAGTCGCGGTCACTACTCCTGCAACATCATAGCCATTTTCCAGTAAAATTGCCAAGGAGGGTACCGCAAACTCAGGCGTACCCATGAAAACGATTCTCAAGCTCATGTATTTAGTTATGATTTATTGAGCAAAGGCGATGGTTGGATCGCTTTAAGAGGTGACAAAGAAAAAAAATTTCATCATTATACAAACAAATACGATCAACACTACATGAAACGCCCATTATTTTTTGCCATTCTTTTGATTATGATCTTTCCGCTTTTGTCCAATGGACAAAGTGTTATTTTGGAAGGCTATGTTTTTGAAGACGACAACCGAGGATATCTGAATGAGGTGCAGGTAAAAGTCATTGACCAAGTTACAGAATCAGTGATCGCAGAGGTTTATACGAATACCGAAGGCCTCTTTACATGCGAAGTGCCTGCGGGAAAAGACCTGCTGATTCGAGCCAGTAAAAATCTGTTTTTCCCCACTGAATTAATAGAATCTACCCACGACCTGGCCCCAGGAAAGAAAATCTTTCCAAAGATTAAATTAAGACGCCGTCCGGGATATTTGCTTGAGTTGACGTTGGCTGAAACCCGAGCGAAAGCAGATTCTGCCATTTCGATTACCGATACCCATATTGAAGTCTACAACAACACTACGCGGGAACAAGAGTTGGATATGCCTATTTACCCCAGCCCGGAATTCAAATACACCCTGCAAAGAGGAAACCACTATACCTTTTTGATCCGCAAAGAGGGATACTTTAATAAGCGTATTGAAGCTTTTGTTGACGTGAAAGGCTGTATTGTATGCATTGATGGCGTCCAAGATATCGGTCCTGGTCCGGGTGTGTCGGACAATCTGACCCAAGGCTTTGCCATGGGCACACTGCTGGCTAATCTGGAATTGGAAAAAGCAAGCTTGGACAAGGTGATTGCCCTGGAGAATATTTATTACGACTATAATAGTGCAGAAATCAGAGCAGATGCAGCGCTGGAATTGGATAAGGTGATAAGTCTGCTCAAGGACAACCCTGTGTTGTTAATTGAATTGGGGTCTCACACAGATTCCAGGGGACAGAAGCGAGACAATCGGAAGCTATCACAGGCTAGAGCTGACGCAGCGGTAGAATACATCGCTAAGACGGGGGGGATAGCTTATGAGCGTTTGTCAGCTAAAGGCTATGGAGAAAGCCAATTGGTCAATCATTGTGCCGATGATGTAGAATGTGATGATAAAGAGCATCAGGCCAATCGTAGAACGGACTTGAAAATTATTGGTTATGCAGATAGTGACCCGATTGAACGTTTAAGCTTAGGGGATATCATTCGCAAGGAACAGGAAGAGGCCCTACTACAGGAGGTACTGAGGGGCGAGGTGGTATCCGTTCCTGGCAGAGCGCCTACTTCCCCCAAGAAAGCTCTTGTGGCAAATACCACCGTCAAAGGACAACCAACCCTTACATCAGCAGTGCAGAAAGAAGAACAGAGTATCCGGTCAGCACCCCAGGAGGTTGCGACATCGCCCAAGACGGACCTACAAGAATTCATGACGATTGCCCCCACTTATGAAGGCTATCGCATCGAAATCCTTTCCACGACCGAATATCTCTCCACGGACCACAAACTGTTTAGTCAGTATAAAAATATTTACTTGGAGAAGCGAACGGAAACGGAGTACTCCTACCTCATTGGACATTTCAAAAATGAGTCAGATGCCCAACTATATGTGGATGCACTTCTGTCAAATGAGTATCCTCAAGCAAAGGTGATCCATTTTGTGGAAGGTAGCCGGAGATAAGACTAAGGACGCTGAATGGATTCAATAATGTATAGTGGGCGCTTTTTGATTTCGTGGTAAATATTAGCGAGGTAAATGGACATTATGTAAAGATTCAAGCAGGTTACAGCAAAGAAGATAGAAATGAGAATGACCAGAAAAGTCCAACCGGGAGGAGCTTCTTGTGTATTTCCGAATAGATCTGCACCAGAGAATTTAAAGACCAATGCGTTGAATACTACACCAATCAGAAAAGCAAGAGACAAGATAAACAGCCACAACATCAAGGAGTTGAGGAAGGTGGTAAAAGAGGTGATGGCAATCAAAGAGGTTTTAAAACGTTCTGAAAAGCCTTCCTCGATTTCAATGGGGCGACCAACGGATGTTTCTAGATAAGAAGTATTGTAGCCCACGATAGAGTATAGTGCCTTCATATACCTAAGATTCTCGCGAAGTTTTAGCAAAGAATTCAATGCACGACGAGAAATAATCCGCGTCGTATAAGCTCTAGCATCGACCTTTAGGGAGGAATAATTCCGGAGTAGGAAGTAGAAAATCCGATAAAACAGTTGATATCGTAAACTAACTTTAGGACCAGTGCCTCGCAGATATACGATATCGAAGTTCTCTTGCGTTTTTTCAAAGAGCTGAAGAATAAGTTCAGGTTTATTGGCAAATTCTAGCTCGAATACAACTGTATAGTCTCCATTGGAGCGGTCTAGACCAGCAATTATGGCGTGATTTTTGTTAATTGAGGTAGAAAGATTAAGTATAAAGACCTGATTTTTATAGACTTTCTCCAACTGGCTAAGCTCATCTCCTAGATTATAACCTGGTAAATTATTGATTAGGATGACCTCATAATCGGAAAAGTTGGTGGTCATCAGCGTATGGACTTTTTCCAAAAACACCGGTAAACCCTTAATATCCGCAGGTTTCTGAATAACACTAATTAAAGAGACAAAGGTATTGTACATCAGTAATTTACGATCTGTAAGTGCACTAAATATTGAGGCAATATATGCATCTAGAAGCTAAAGAGAAGCCTTAGTACGTAGATTATGTTCTTCAAACATTGCTTTCCCGAAAAGGGACAACGGCAAAAAACTGGCAACAAATTATAAAAATTAGCTTGTAACATCTTATTTTCATTGTTTAATATCAACAGCAGGACTTACTATATGCCGAACAATTTTCCATTTTATCAGCAACTCGACGCCATGGACTGTGGGGCAACTTGCCTTCGGATGGTTGCCCGGTATTTTGGACGATACTATTCCCTAGAGTACCTGAGGGAATTGACCTACATGGGAAAGCAAGGTGTCTCTCTACTTGGCATTAGCGATGCAGCTGAGCACATTGGCATTCAGTCCTTAGCCGTAAAGACTACCTTCGATCGATTAAGTAGAGATATCCCTATGCCTTGTATCGCCCACTGGCGACAGGAGCACTTCGTGGTAGTGTACAAGGCTAACCAAAAATTCGTGTGGATTGCCGATCCGGCAGCGGGTAAATTTAAGCTGACCAAGGAAGAGTTTTTGGAGAACTGGCTGAGTGATCAGGAAGAAGGGGAGGAGCTAGGTGTGTTATTGCTCATGGAGACAACTCCTGAGTTTTATGAGCGAGATGGAGACAAAATCGACAAGTCAGGCTTCAAGTACGTCTTTTCCTACTTCCGGAAATTCAAAGGCTTGATCTTCCAGTTAGTGGTTGGCTTAATTCTAGGTAGTGTATTACAGGTAATTGCTCCTTTCCTCATCAAATCTATCGTAGATATTGGTATTGGAAATATCGACCTGACCTTTATTTGGCTCATTGTTATTGCACAATTGGTCCTCTTCATCACTAATGGAGCAGTCGAACTCTTCCGGTCTTGGATATTCCTCCACGTGGGCGTTCGCGTGAATATCAGTTTGATATCCGATTTTCTGATCAAATTGACTCGATTACCCCTACGGTTTTTTGATGCTAAGATGACTGGGGATCTAATGCAACGGATCACGGATCACGAGCGGGTACAACGATTTTTGACCTCCACTACATTAGAATCGATTTTTTCGCTGTTTACTTTTGTCGTATTTTCTTTTATTTTATTCTCCTGGAACACGGAGGTCTTCTTGCTTTTCCTGATGGGTACTCTAGCCAACTTAGCTTGGGTATTCTTTTTCCAAAAGCGTCGCCGTGAACTCGACTATAAGCGTTTTGATCAATCGGCAGAAAATCAAGGCAACCTGATTGAAATGATCAGTGGTATGCAGGAGATAAAGCTACACAATGCTGAGAAGCAGAAACGATGGGCATGGGAACGTATTCAGGCTAGGTTGTTCCGCACTAGCATGAGTGCGCTGCGGATTGAACAGTTACAACGTTCCGGAGCGTCCTTCATCAATGAGACCAAGAATATCTTTATCATATTTGTCGTGGCGAAAGCGGTTTTGGATGGGGTAATGACTTTGGGGATGCTCGTTGCCATTCAATATATTATTGGCCAGTTGAATGCGCCCTTGAATCGTTTTATTGAATTTATCCGATCCTTACAGGATGCCAAGATCAGTCTTGAACGGATGAATGAGATTCATTCGAAAGAAGATGAAGAAGATATTGAAGATAAGATTACCCTTTTGCCAGAATTTGGAGACTTGACGATGGAGAAGGTGCACTTCCAATATAGTGGTCCTCACTCTCCCATGATATTGAAGAATGTTAGTCTTAGAATTCCGAAAGGTAAGACGACTGCTATTGTGGGGACTAGTGGTAGTGGGAAGACTACAATTTTGAAGCTTTTACTCAATTTCTATAACCCAACCGATGGAACCATTCGCCTGGGGGATGTTAACTTGAAAAATCTCCATAATCGATTGTGGAGAAGCAAATGTGGGGTAGTGAGACAAGATGGATATATTTTTAATGATTCCATTGCTAAGAACATTGCTTTGGGAGATGAAATTGTGAATAAGCAGAAGTTGCTCAACGCGGTAAAGGTGGCTAATATTCAGAACTTCATCGAGTCTTTGCCGCTAGGATACAATACCAAGATCGGAAGAGAAGGTTTAGGCTTAAGCCAGGGGCAGCGCCAACGATTACTGATTGCTCGGGCGGTATACAAGGACCCCGATTACATCTTCTTTGATGAGGCTACCACAGCATTGGATTCCTATAATGAAATGGTGATCATGGAGAACCTGGAAGACTTCTTCCGGGGCAAGACCGTAGTGATCGTTGCACACCGCTTGAGTACGGTGATGAATGCGGATAACATTATTGTGATTGAAAGCGGGGAAATTGTAGAACAAGGAACACACGAAGAACTTACCTATATACGAGGTGCTTATTTTCAATTGGTGAGAAACCAGTTGGAGCTAGGTGCATAACCCTATGAAGCATTAATTTCTAGCCTTTATGCCATCTGCAAGAGATAACATTGAGATTCGGAGTGAAGAAGTCCAGGAGATATTGGGTACGCCGCCCAGTTGGTTAGTGCGATATGGAACGACCATCGCTTTAGTGACCATTGTAATTATCGGCTGGATGTCCTACTTCGTAAAATACCCCGACACCGTAGAGGCGGAGATCAATGTGAGTTCAGTAGAACCTCCACGACCTATTGTAGCGGATGCTGGATCTTTTATCTCCGATATCTTGGTTGCCAACGAAGATACAGTGGAGGCAGGACAAACACTCATGGCGTTTCAGAGCAAAGCCAAATACACGGATATCCACATTCTGGAGGACGAAATTGTAGGTGTTAAGGATCTTAATATTGCCTCAGTAGAACGTTTTGACCCACCTAAAGACTTGATTCTAGGTGAGATTCAAGATGCTTTATATGACTTCTTTGAGAAAAAGGAAGCCTATGAGGTAGGGGCTTCAGGGAAACTACAGAAATTAAGTATCAGCCAATTGAACCAGCAGATTCGGCGAGCACGCAATACCATCCAGTACGAAAAACGTAAGAAAGAAACCTTGGAAAAAGAGTTGGCACTTGCTAATGAAAGGTATATCCGCGAGCAAAATCTTTTCCAAAGTAGTCGGTCTACGCTCAGCAAGGTGCGCCAAGCTCAGGAGGAACAGCTTACCAAGGAGCGACTATTGCAAGGGACAGAATCAAACATCAAAAACAAGGAATTCGAAATTGGGGCCATTCGCAAACAAATTGATGGTTTTGAGGAAGGATCGAAGCAGAGTAAAAGTAGCTTGGCTAATCAGCTGAAAGAAAGCTTTATTGAATTGAGGAATCGCTTGGATGCATGGAAGAAAGAATACCTTGTTATTGCCCCAATTAATGGCTTAGCTGCTATTCCGATGGGAATCAATGAAAAGATATTTGTAAAACAGGGTGAGAATTTGTTGGTGATTATTCCCGCTGGCAACTCCGGCTTATTGGGTAGAATGGATTTGCCAATACAAGGTTCTGGAAAGGTTAGGTCCGGGCAACGGGTGATAGTTAAGTTTGCCAGTTATCCTTTTCAAGAGTTTGGAGCTGTACAGGGAGAGGTAGCCCGTAAAGGTAAAATCCCGAACAATAACCGAATTCAAATCGAAGTAAAATTTCCTGAAGGCTTGCAGACAACGACCGGCAAGATCATAGAACCCTCTCAAATTATGCTGGGTGATGCGCAGATCATCACCGAGGAAAAGCGCTTTATCGAATGGGTTTTTGAAAGGGTGAGATGGTCCATTAGTTAGCCTTACAACCCTATGAAAACAGGAAGCCCGATGGTCGAATATTCAACCATCGGGCTTTGTATTTTTCAAACTCTGTAAAGCCTACAGGTGGATCACTTCATCATAAGCAGCCGCAGTGGCCTCCATGATGGCTTCGCTCATGGTTGGGTGCGGATGTATTGACTTGATAATTTCATGGCCAGTCGTTTCGAGTTTTCTGGCAGCAACGACTTCAGCCACCAACTCAGTGACGTTATAGCCGATCATATGAGCTCCTAACCATTCTCCGTATTTGGCATCGAAGATTACTTTGACAAATCCCCCTGCAGCTCCGGCAGCTTTTGCTTTACCAGAGGCAGAGAAAGGAAATTTACCAACCTTAATCTCATAGCCAGCTTCTTTAGCCGCTTGTTCTGTATAACCCACAGAGGCTACTTCAGGTACACAGTAGGTACAGCCCGGAATATTGTTATAGTCGATAGGCTCTGGGTTATGCCCCGCAATTTTCTCCACACAAGTGATGGCTTCAGCACTAGCTACGTGTGCCAAAGCTGGACCAGGAATAACGTCACCAATAGCATAGATACCAGGGACATTGGTGCGGTAGAATTCGTCGACCAAGATCAAACCGCGATCTGTCTTCACACCCAATGTTTCCAGGCCAATATTTTCTGTATTTGGCGCTACACCAGCCGCTGATAGAACAACATCACAGGTGATTTCTTCTACCTTACCGGTTTTGCGATTCTTTACCGTTACTTTGCAACCACGCCCTTTGGTCTCTACCGTTTCTACGGCAGTATTACCTAGAACTTTGATACCTTTTTTCTTGTAGGTACGACCTAATTCTTTCGAGATATCTGGATCTTCTCTTGGCACTAATCCTTGCTCCATAAATTCCACTATGGTTACTTCTGTACCAATAGAATGATAGAAGTAAGCAAACTCAACGCCAATGGCTCCAGCACCAACAACAACCATTTTCTTAGGTTGCTTAGGCAAGGACATGGCTTTGCGGTACTCGATGATCTTTTTGCCATCGATAGGAATATTAGGCAACTCTTTAGCACGCCCTCCAGTCGCAACTATGATGTGGTTAGCCGTATAGCTGGTTTTCTTTCCTTCAGCATCTGTTACTTCTACACTTTTACCACGGGCTAATTTACCAGTACCATTTAAGACAGTGATTTTGTTCTTACGGAAAAGAAAATTAATGCCTTTGCTCATCCCATCAGCTACCCCTCTACTGCGCTTGATCATTCCTTCAAAGTCAGCTTCGGCCTTCTCTACTTTGATGCCATAATCTTCCGCGTGCTGGATATATTCAAAAACCTGTGCACTTTTTAACAAGGCTTTAGTAGGAATACATCCCCAGTTGAGACAGATTCCACCAATGCTTTCTCGTTCAACGACAGCCACTTTCATTCCCAATTGCGAGGCTCTAATGGCAGCTACGTATCCGCCTGGTCCACTTCCAATTACGATAAGATCAAAATTCATATGGTCAATTTTTCTTTGTAAAGATCAAAAATTGTAGGTGCTAATCTTCATTGGGAACAACACAAGCGTGGCTAGGGTTTTCCAACAGTCAGGCCTCTAGGCGATTTTGTGCTTCCCAAAATCCCCGCAAATATACTTATAGAAAGGTAAGGAACAAATAGAGGAGACTAAATCACGTTGCCTAGATATCTGGTCCACGCTTTCGATACACCGGAACAGACAACTAAAAAACCCCACCGCACATAAAAGCGCAGCGGGGCTCATCTAACTTACTGATACTAATATCTTTTGATAATTTTCTTCAAAGTGTTGATAAGAAACTCAGTGAGGACAGGAGGAAACTAATGTGAATTCAGAACGACGTGCACCTAAAAACGAAGCCTTGCTTAATTCCAGTTGCTTGCTCACGTCTTGAAATTATCCTTTGAGTTGAGTTCTTTTGTTCGAACTGCTCTGTAAAAGTAGAAAAATTGAATCTTCCGGACAAAAAAAAGCGGCAAAATTTTATTCGGAAATCTAAAATCAGATTGTATAATCCTTTTGATTAATTAATTGGTTTTCAATTAACAATGAATATGTAAAAAAGTAAAATGTTATTTCTGGAGGTTTGAAAGTGACTGAATAACAAAGCAATATAAATATTTGGTATCTACGCCTTCCTACTAAGGTTTTTCTGAAAGTGTAAGCAGCAGGATGGCAGCACCTCTAGCATTTTGACGACTTACCTTGGCATAGTAACCATCAGCTAACATGACGGTCTTATCAAGTTCGAAAGACCTAACTTTTCGTTCCATTGCCTTGGCCCATTGACGGTAACTGATATACTCTGGTCCCATTTCGCTGACGCGATGAAGTAAATCGATGCTTTCTTCAAACCAAAATGCGATACTTTTTTGTCGATCAAAATTGGGCGTTGCAAATTCGAATTCCTGCTTGAGATAGTCACAACCAGATTGTCTCAAAAGTAGGCTACTACCATCGGTAAACTCCAAGGATTCCTCACCCACCATTTTATCTAGATAAAAAGAGTGTTGTGATACATCAGGAAGGGCATTAGAAAAAATGCTTTCTGGGGCGCTGTAGCGGCAATCTATAAAGAGATCGTCTGCGTTATCACTACTGCAGGCCCAACTGAAAAGTAATAGGAGTAGGAGAGGCCATCGGGTATCCATCTGAAACGGATTTGTGTATTATTCGCTAGTTTTTTTAAACCAAATGATGTCAGACTCTGTTATTTAGCCTGGATGTCATCAAAAAGCCTTCTTATGTTGAAGGGACCAAAAATAGTACATTTCTTCCTAAAGCACTCATATATATCATAATAACATCATTTACAACATTATACTTTCATTGATTTGAATAAGTTGCTTTTTATCAATTAAATATAAAAGGCCACAAGGTTCAATAAATTACAATCTGCAACCATGATTCTAGAAGATAGACTAAATGGGAATGCTCGGTCCAGCTTTCAGGGAAAAGGGCAGTCCAATTTTGACTTTGACTTAGGTGATCAACACATTGGCACCTCCCTTGATACACCTATGAAGCCCGATGCATTTGCTATTTCTGATGAAGAGAAAATGAATCAAATTAGCAATCACTTTGCTGAGATTATGGATATCCTCGGTCTCGATTTAGAGGATGATTCTTTGGGAGGTACACCTCGTAGAGTAGCTAAGATGTTCGTGAAAGAGATTTTTTACGGTTTGGACCCGAAGAACAAACCAAAGATTTCACTCTTTGAAAATAAGTTTGGTTATCGGCAAATGTTGGTTGAAAAGGATATAACTGTTAAGTCCTTTTGCGAACATCATTTCCTGCCGATCACGGGCAGAGCCCATGTGGCATATATTGCTAATGGAAAGGTAATAGGATTGTCCAAATTGAATCGCATCGTTGACTATTATGCGAGACGTCCGCAGGTACAGGAAAGGTTGACCATGCAGATTGCAAAAGAGTTGAAAACGGTTCTGAATACAGAGGATGTTGCCGTATACATCGACGCTAAGCACATGTGTGTTCAAGCTCGTGGCATCGAAGATGAGCATAGTAGCACTATCACTACTGAATACAGCGGTAAGTTTTTGAATGAGAATTTGCGAGCAGAGTTCTTACAGGCTATTAGATAAAATAGCTCAAAATGGCAAGTATGCAGAAATGATTTTACATCATTTCTGCATTCAAACTGATTTTGAAATCTGCATCCAATCTATCCTTTAGCAGTTTTACTAATTCACCCTTATGATATTCTCGATCGAGGCGTAGAATATTATCCTTAATATGCGATGGGCTGACGGTTCGGCGAATATTTGCCTTTCTATAGTGATCTTGTCGATGAATCTTATCAGGAGTATTGGTGGCTTTTTGGTGGGCGCTAACTAGATAAATGTTTTCTTCTCCCGGTCGAGGTATCCACTTTTGTGCCCCCAATTCTCCCTCCAAGTATAGGTAGGCTGAAGCACCACTTACGGCAATTTCAAAACCGTACAACTGGTCTCCTGCCTTTTCCGGGATTGGGGACGCTAGGTCTTCTTCCGGAAGGTAATCTAACTTGATGTAGCCGCATCTCTTTTTCCTGACCTTTTGGTTGTTTTGTTCCATCCAGATCTCTTCATTGTAGTAGGACTCCCGGAACCAGACAGATTTTATATCCAACTGAAAATTGTTCAGGGTGAAGAGCACATGATAGAACTTAAAAATAGCCATGGGGTGGCCACCATAAATGTTGAAGTGACAAGTATTCTGTTTGGGGTTTAGAAGGCCATAAATTTCCTTTTTTGCTTGAAAGAAGGACTGCTCGAATTCCTTGAGATCATCAACCTTGCTAGGCTGATAGGGGCTAAGATTTAAGGAGGCGAGACTGAGTTCGAATTCATATTCCTGGATGGTCTGCTCAAGGGAATGAACTTCATGGACAATCTGTGAAAAACTATGAAACTTCTTCACATCCTGGACTTTGCTCCAAAACGCTTGTTTCTCCTTCTCTTTGGCCTGGGTTAGACGTTCTAACTCATTTTGAACCTGAATAAAGTAATGCCCTTCTTTGAAGAGATTGATATCTAGTCTAAGTTTGCTTGCATAATCAGCGTAGCTGTCCTTTTCTAATTCTTCAATCAATAAATCCAATCCCAGTGGATCTAATTCAATCTTAAAGTGGATTTTATCTTTCCGCATACCGACATTGACGATAATTTGTTCGTCATAATCTTGCTGGTTGAGTTGTCGAGACAATGGGATGACTAGTTGATCTAAAATGCAGCGCTGCAACTGTCTAGCACCGTATTTGGGATGATACCCTTCCTTGGCTAAGTACTTCAGCACCTTGTCGTCAATAAACAGATCCATTCTTCTGTACTTGATGCCTTCCCGCTGCTTGAATAGTTCGATCTCCCGTTCCACCACATGGCGAACAATCTTTTGGGTCAACATACCAAATGGAATCACCCGATCGATGCGGTTAAATAGTTCAGGGCGAAAATAGTTCTCTATGGCATTGATGTATAGTGCAGCTGGATCGGCTTCATCCTGGGCCCAACCAATACTTCCTCTTTGCAATTTCTCCGCACCGATATTCGAAGTCATTATGATGATTGTGCTGCAAAAGTTCACCGTTTTACCTTGATTGTCAGATAGCCGTCCTTCACTTAATACCTGTAATAGTAGATCAAAGAAGGTAGGATGTGCTTTTTCTATCTCATCGAACAGAAGCACACAGAAAGGAGACTTTCGAACTGCTGAGGTGAGTAAGCCTTCCGTGAAGTAGTCTTGCCCAATCAGACGCAAGGTAGCGTAGTAATTAGAGTATTCACTCATATCGAACCGCACAAGATTTCCCTTGTTTCCAAACATGAAGTTAGCGAGTACCTTGGCCAACTCCGTTTTTCCTACACCGGTTGGTCCCACAAATAGGAGAGAAGCAATAGGCTGGCCCTTTCTAGCCAAGGCGGTCTTTACAGCGGCAAGTATTTCTACCAGCCCGTTGACGGCTTGCTCTTGCCCATATATTTTTTTGTTAAAATCCTGGCGGATTTGCTCCGTATCCATTGGCAAGGAGGGGTCAACCATGAAGAGGGGCATCCCGGAATCTTCGCAAAAGTACTTGATCACTTCCTTCTTAGAAATACGAATACCTGCTTTACTGCTGCTGTCAGCGGAGTGCTTTTTATTGATCAAAATACTTTCCAGGAAATGGATGGGCTTACCGGGCATCCCGGAATAGGGGTTAAATCGGAGATTTAAACGAATGACCTCCCGGATTGCTTCTTCATCTATTAGCACTCGCTTATTGGCCGCTATATCTTTTACTTTTTGTACGATTATTTTCTCTAGTGCTTCATCTTCAGGGGCTTGCAGTCTAATCACTTGGAAAAAGGATAAATAATTGGGGCTCTTGAGTTCGATATTAGCCATCTCCTCTTCGGTACATTCGGCAATGATATTAAGTTCTCCCCGACTGATTGGAGTTCTCAGGTATTGCGCCATAGAAACCTGGTTACCTTCCGATTTCCCGACTTCAAATAATTCCATGAGATTTCGGATGTACAGAAAGTCTTCTGAGCTCACCATTTCTGCACAAAGTTTGGAGAGGTTATCCTGCCAGCCGGTGTCTCCCATTAATTCCTTTATCATGGTAGAGGCTGTCGTCTCCCATAACTTACCTTTTAACTTCTTTCGTCTCCTTTGGTGAGCCAATTGCCAAACCAAAGTGGTTTTGCCGACCCCATGAGCACCGACTACTAAGACATTTCTGTTGAACTTTCCTTGTAGGGCCTGAGCCAATTGTTCTAATTCCTTTTCAAAGCCATACAATACCTTCTTGCGGATCTGTAAATGGGTAGCCACCCTGTCCAATATACTTTCGTTGAGGTCGTTGGATTGTTCGTTAAGATCTCGTAGGGAGGGCACCTCTAGCTCGAGGTTTCCACTTTCTAATTCCGTTTTGTCAAACCACATCGTGCTGAGAATGTGCTGTACCGCATTGAGCTTCCGTTTTCGAGCAAAATCGAGCTTAACGGTTTCTACAAGGCTCTTTTTTAGGTTCGCAAGATCATGGCCGAAGCCTTCTAACCCCAGAACGGGTATGATGGCTGATATCCCCCCGGGTACGAGCTGATGGTAGAAATCAAAAACCAATATAAAAGGAGGGTAACTCATGTTATCCTTGGCCTTGGGAAAAGAGACTTCAATCTGATCTTGTGTATATTCTCCTTCCCGAATCTCATCCATAATGAGATCCAGTTGGCCTTGCTTGACAATCTTCCGATGTAAACTTTCTCCGTATTTACCCATTAAATGGTCAAGAGAGGTATCTACCCGAAGACTCTGTTGGTCGGTCATCGGCACAGAAAATACTTGATCGCCGATATGTAATTGAAAAGCATGAAAAGGTAAGGAGAGCTTGTACGACATAGATGGCTGTAGCTGTTGATGGCAGCCAAATTTATCAAATCTTGTCAGGATCGAACAGCCTTGTTCGAATTTTTTCGCCTAAAATCTTCCAATCCGATTGATTCTGATGATCTTGCACCCAAGTGATTTGGGCCTGTTCATAGAAATCAGCTCTTGCTGCAATCTTGTCTTCGATGAATTGAACCAGTTCTTCTCGGCTTAAATGAGCCAGTAAAGGTCTATGGGCCATTTCACGCTGAAGTCTTTCAGCAAGTAGGTGTGGATCTGTTTGTAAATAGACGGTAAGCCCCTGCTGCTTCATCCAGTACATGTTGTCGAAAAAGCAGGGGACCCCTCCTCCAGTGCTAATAACCACCTGCTTCAAAGGTTTTGTGGCCTGGAGTACCTGTTGTTCGATTTTCCGAAAGTGATCCTCTCCATGACGATTGAAGATATCGCTAATGGTCATACCAGCCTCTTGTTCGATCTGGTCATCTAGATCATGGAAATCCAGATCTAATTGCGTAGCCAGCCGGTGCCCCAAAAAAGACTTACCAGATCCCATAAAACCGATCAAGTAGACTTTCATCATTAAAAGTAGATAGGCTGATCCAATTTCTTGCTGATGGCAAAAGCCGCATTGATCAAGCCAACATGGCTATAGGTCTGTGGGAAATTACCCCATTGGCTACCAGAAGCCTCATGTACATCTTCACTTAACAGTCCCAAATGATTTCCGTGTTGAACCAAGCGATCAAAGATCTTAATGGCTTCTTTCAGGCGCCCCATGCGAGCGAGTGATTCAACATACCAAAAGGCACAAATCAGAAAGGTGGATTCGGGTGCGCCGAAGTCATCCAGGTGTTTATAGCGGTAGAATAATCCTGATGGTGTTCTTAATTCTTCTTCCAACACCTTTAGGTGCTGTTTGGCTTTTGCACTTCGTGGATTGAGATATCCCATATTGATGAGTTGCAAAAGGCTCGCATCTAGATTTGGGGAGCCGACTGCCTGTGTGTAGACCCCTCGTTTTTCATCATAGCAACGCTCAATTTGTGCTGTTGCATCTTTTACTAGCTTTTTGGCGTGACTAAGCATCTTGCGATCTCCCAAGGCTTGAGCTATTTTTTGACCAGCGTGACCCCCAGCCCAGTGGAAAAGGAAGGTATAACTATGTAATTGACTCGTTCCACGGAACTCCCATAGGCCGTTATCGGGTTCATCCATCGTCTTTTCAATCATTCGTAGGCAGTGCTTGACCAAGTCGATTAACGATGAACTTGTAGAGTTGTCTCCCAATCTTTTATCGGTAAAGAAGGGGAGTAAGGTTACAAGAACCTGACCGTAGACGTCGTTTTGTATGTGCTCATAGGCTTGGTTGCCAATTCGAACTGGCTTTTCTCCTCTATAGCCCGCCAATGGT
The DNA here is from genome assembly GCA_965263225.1 of Saprospiraceae bacterium. Lineage (GTDB taxonomy): Bacteria > Bacteroidota > Bacteroidia > Chitinophagales > Saprospiraceae > DT-111. The sequence goes on along the minus strand of CBDHHG010000051.1, from coordinate 482,399 downwards.
AAAATCTTTTCCTCTGGAATTCTATCAATCGTAATGGGGTAGAGTGGGTGATAGCGCTGATTTTCATTCAATACAATATTCTCCACAAAACGGGCATAATCACGAAGAATATTAAAATGGCTCAGGTCATTTAGTGCCTTCAAGGTGTAGTGCGCATCTCTAAACCAGCAAAATCGGTAATCCCAATTCCTTGTGCTTCCTGGAAACTCTGGCAGGCTCGTGGTGGCCCCGGCAATGATGGCTCCGGTATCTTGGTATTGATGAAGCTTCAAGGTTAATGCGGAACGGATCACGGCTTCTTGCCGGAAATGCTCTGTAGAAGTATTCTGAACCCAAAGGTTCCAATAGGCTTTGGTCTTTGCGAGAAAAGACTCTGTGGTACTAGTCAATGGCCCTTCCAATGGAACCCCCCAGGAAAGTACCAAATACTTGGTTTCATTTAGCACGAAGGCTTGTTCCTCATCCACAAAAGTTAAAGGTATATCAGTCGTTAACCTCAGGTGATCCGGCAGACCTTCATATCGGATGTGGCTACTCCCGAAGGTTTTGCTTGGGATGAACTCCCCGTATTTTCCTCTGGGGCGACAGGAAACTTTGATCCTTGGTCGTCCTTCAGTAGGCACGATTTTACGGAAAAGCATCAATGGCTTATAGGATCTTTCATTTTGAAAGAAACGGGGTGCAAAGTCAACCACTTTGAAAGAGCCATCTGTACAAGTGAAGTGCGTCTCCAAAATATTGGTATTCCGAACGTACTGCTGACTATTGGCAATAATCTCCTTTTCCGGGGTAACAGAAAAACCTCCACCCTTATCTTGATCCAACAAGGTGCCAAACACAAAACTACTGTCAAATCTTGGCCAACACATCCATCCGATGTTAGCATGACTATCCACCAGGGCCAGGTAGGCACAGTTGCCAATAATGCCGTAATTGTACTTATGCTTCTCCATGGCGGCGAATATACTGGGGGTCTTGCAATTTTTCTCCTTTTTAGGACACAAAATGTAAACGGCCCGATTTGGCCAAAGGACAATCTAATTTCCCTTCCCAAGGCGGAATTTAATTCTTAATTCGCACCCGGATATGCAGGTAGTTTTGCAATGGGGAAACATCATGACTTAGAAATCTTTCTTACCTTTACGCAAAAGCTTTTTAATATCCTATGAGAAGAAACACTCTAATCCTGCTGATACTAATTATGGCAGGGATGGCTTGTCAGAATCAACCAAGCGTAAATTCTGAGAAGTCTGTGGAAGAAATCACAAACGCTGATGTTATCTCAAATTCTGATATTGTTCGGAATCCCATATCTGCTCAGAAGCCGGCAGACACGGTCAATATAGCGAAGTTAGTTTTTGACGAAGAGATCTTTGATTTCGGAGAGGTACAGGAGGGAGCAGTGGTTAAACATACGTATCACTTCACCAACACAGGTAAAATGCCATTAATCATTAGTAACGCTAGATCTACCTGTGGATGTACGGTGCCCAGCTGGCCGGAAGAACCCATTGGCCCAGGAGAAAAAGGGAAGATTGATGTAGAGTTTAATACTAAGGGAAAAACCGAGAATCAGAGCAAACCCATTACTATAACGGCCAATACTTATCCTGCTTCCACTCGTGTTTTTTTGAAAGGTTATGTGAAGTCAGATAAGGAAACGCCCAATTCGTGATACAAAACTAAACACATGTTTCAAGACGTCTTACTACTGCAAGGAAATGCGGGGACCTTCAATTTGCTCTTTTTCGGAGCTATGTTTCTGATCATTTACCTTTTTATGATTCGACCACAGAGCAAGCGACAAAATGAACAAAAGAAGTTTATGGCTGCTTTGGAAAAAGGAGATGATGTGGTCACTTCTAGCGGTATATTAGGAAAGATTAATAAGATCGAAGAGGAGATCATTACTTTGGAAGTGGGGAACAAAACCTATATCAGGGTGACTCGGAATGCCATTTCTAAGGAAATGACCGATTCTGTCTATGCAGATCAATGATATCATTAAGAAAATAGCTTCCTTTAAGCTACAAGAAGACAGGGCTATGCTAATCACTTGTATTGGCATAGCCTTTGTCTTTTGGGTACTGGTCAAGTTGTCTCAGACTTATCCCACGGTGAAGCCTGTGATGTTAAACATTGAAATGCCAGATGAGCTGTGCCTCTTGGAGATGCCACCTTCCGATGTAGAGGCCGAATTGAAAGGAACAGGTTGGGATCTTATGTTGGAGCATTTTTACCACTCTCGGATACCCGTTTTTATCTCTATGCTTGACAATACCAACCTTTATCTGAATCAAAATCGAATGCGGACAGAGATTCGTGGTAGCCTTCGTTTTACTGCGATTGAGGTGTTATCCGTCAATTACGAAAACCTGGAAATTGCGTTGGACCAGAAAGTTAACAAGCGAGTCCCCGTAGTATTGGAACATGACCTCCAATTTTCGCCAGGGAACCAACTTAAGCAATTGCCTACCATCACACCAGATAGTGTAACCATAACTGGGCCTGCTAAAATAGTAGATAGCCTTAGGCATTGGCCAACTACCTTGCTGACGCTCACAGAGGTTAAGTCCTCAAATAGCGTCCCACTGCCACTAGAAACGCCCACTCCTGCACTACAACTAGAAGTAGATCAAGTCACGGTAGACTTAGAAGTTGAACAGTTCACAGAAAAAACACTTTACATCCCGGTTGAGATTAAACATGTGAAAGAAGGGGATAGCTTGAAGGTATTTCCAGATAAGATTCTGTTGACTTGCCAGGTTGGACTGAGTCGCTACAACGACGTTCTTTACCAGGACTTTGAGATCGAGGCTGATCTCAAGGATGTTCCACTACAAGAGGGCAAAAACACTGTCCCTGTTCGTTTAACAAAATTTCCACTTTTTGTGAAAGGCGTGAAACTAGAACGGCAATCCGTAGAGTTCTTTATTGTTAAATAGGGGCAAAAAAAGGTCCCACCTTTGAAAGGCGGGACTACTTAAAAACGCGCTCTCTAAAATTGGAAAGTAATCTTAAATATCTTTAGTCCTTGGTGATTTCAGCTGCTAAAATAAGAAAAGTGTAGATAATTCGCCAACTTTTCTTGCTTTAATTAAAACTACCCCGGAAGCTTGAATGTCCCGGGGCAGCCCACACACTATGAGAACACCCATTTTTTTCTTGAAGTGTCTTTCTGTTCGACCTTCATTAGTATAGACGCTTAATTCCGCAAAAAAGTTATATCCTTAAATGTTATTGTTTTTAACAATGCTTGAGGGATGATCTGCAAGTTGTTGGTTTCTAATGTGTTACCTTGGAGCCTTTGGCTTCGTCCAATCCTTTTTGGTTTTAGTTAAAAATTTTAATTGTCCGCCTTTTTACTTATTTTCCAGCAAATTTCAAGTCCATTAACATTGATAACCAATAAATCGGTACAGGAAATAATTGAAGTTGCGAAGGTGGAGGAGATTATCCAAGACTTTGTCAGCCTGAAACGTCGCGGAGCTAACATGATGGGGCTCTGTCCTTTCCATAATGAAAAAACACCTTCCTTCGTCGTATCGCCCGCTAAGAACATTTACAAATGTTTTGGATGTGGGCGAGCAGGTGGGCCTGTACAGTTTTTGATGGAGCACGAAAGCTTCGCTTTTCCTGAGGCCTTACGATATATCGCGAAGAAATATGGAATTGAGGTAGAAGAAACGCAGGCTTCTCAAGAGGAAATTGCTGCCCGCCAGCATATGGACAGCCTGTATTTGGTTAATCAATTTGCACAAGAGTATTTCCAACAGCAGCTTTTTGAGACAGATCTAGGCAAAAGTGTGGGCTTGAGCTATTTTAAACGCCGGGGCTTTCGGGAGGATACCATTCGCAAGTTTGGGCTGGGTTTCACCTCGGATCAACGTACAGGTTTTACGGATGTAGCTACTCGGACGGGGTATTCTTTGGAGTCCCTGAAGAAATTGGGGCTAACGACGCAATATGATAGAGATTTCTTCAGAAATCGAGTCATGTTTACCATCCATAATTTGTCCGGCAAGCCCATTGCCTTTGCCGGCCGGATCATGGCCAAGGATGTAAAAGCACCCAAGTATATCAATTCGCCTGAGACGGAGATTTATCACAAGAGTAAAGTTCTTTATGGAGCGAACTTTGCCAAGGTCGCTATCCGTAAGGAAGATGAGTGTATACTAGTGGAAGGATACACCGATGTAATATCCCTACATCAAGCGGGGATTGAGAATGTGGTGGCCGCTTCAGGTACTTCCCTTACGACGGAGCAGATTAGGTTGATCAAGCGCTATACCCCCAATGTGAAGGTACTTTTTGATGGAGATGTAGCAGGTATGAAAGCTGCGTTCAGAGGGATAGATTTATTATTGAGCCAGGATATTAATGTACAGGTTGTGGCCCTACCTGAAGGGGAGGATCCAGATTCATTACTCAATTCAGTGGGTACTGAAGCTTTCAGGCTATTTTTGAAGGAAAAATCTCGTGATTTTATTCTCTTTAAGGCCGAAACGCTTGTTGGAGATAGTGATGGGAGCCCTACGAGTATGAACCAAATTGTTAAATCCGTCATTACAAGTATTGCTAAAGTAATTGATCCACACAAACGTAGACAGTATACCACTAGATGTGCTCATCTTTTGAATGTTCGAGAAAATTACTTACATAATGAGATCAATGTTATCCTGAACAAGGACATCACAAAATTTAAGGTATCAGGAAGTAAAGAGCATCTCAAAAAGGTTCCTCATGTTGATGAGAAGGCAGAGGCAGATAAAGTCGAAAAGTCTAATGTTCAAGAAGCTTTCTTTGGTGATGAGTTTCAGGAGAAAGATATTGTTCGAATTCTTGTAGCAGGAGGCGGAGCTATCTTTGATAAGGAAGAAAATATTACCGTTGCACAATTCATCATTAGTAACATTGAAGATGTGATTGAGGATTTTGATAGCCAAATCTACCAACAGATTGCCCGGCTTGCTCAGAATAGATTGGCAAGCGGTCAACCTTTAAAGCCAGATTTTTTCACGCAGCATCCAGATTCGGCAGTACAGCAGGCGGCGATCAATCTGATAACATCCCCTTATGAATTGAGCGAAAACTGGGAAAAACGTTACGAAATAACCCTGCAAACGCAGAAAAGCCCTGAATTAAACTTTTCGGAGGATAGTATTCAGTCTTTAAAGCGATTTAGATTACGAAAGATCTCTCGGATGTGCCAGAAGAATCAAGAGAAAATAAAACAGCTTAGTGCTACTGGAGATATGGAGAAATTGATGGTTCATATGAAGGTTCAGCAGAAGCTCGTAAATATTCGAAATGAATTAGCTAAAGAACTAGGAACTGTAGTGCTTTAGTTATGTGTATTCCTCTAAGTCTTCCCACATATCTAATTAAACACAGGGCAAATTATTTCCCGATCTAATCCCTGGTAAATCGATTACCAATACGATTTTTTTGTATGAAAAAAGGATCAGTTCTCCTGTTTTCACTCCTACTTGAAATGGGTAACGGATATGCTCAATTTCCGACGAGTCGGGTAGCTACGCAATGGCCATTTGCTCAGAATTCGATATGGAATATGCCGATCGGTTCCAACGCCGTATACCTACCTGCTGGCATTGGCGCACCTGGAGCGTGGTCGATGACAGTAGATGAAGACATTCTCATTTTGGCGCCAGATGCTCCTTTGCAAGATGTATTAAAGCACAATGCAGGCTGGAGTGACCGCTTGCGTTGCGAAAGTATCCTTGATCCCCAGGAAGTATTGATTGCCAATGTACCGATACCTTCCAGTTTCAGCACAGATCCGGATTACAATGGACTGAGACCAAATCATTCGGCAGCCCTGCTACGACCGGATGGCCGGACCATTGTGCAAACTCAACCTTTTCATGTATGTGGAGCAGGTGGAGCCGCAGTCAGTCAGTTTAGACCCCCTGATGAGGATATCTTGTCTGGCGATGGCATTAGAGGAGCGCATGGAGGAAGTGGAATGTCTAGTATTGGTGGCACCTTGCGATTAGGAGAGTTAGTTCCCGATGGATTTCGAAATATAATACTGTGGGACTTTGAGGGTAAAATTCGTCAAGCTTGGGAGATGGCCGCTATACACGCCGAAATGATGGTACTGGAAATTAAGCCAAATTTGGCCGATGGGATTTATTATCTGGAAATTTGGAGTAAGGAAGGGCAGCGTACAGTAGAAAAGATATTGATTTTAAGAGAATAAGAAAGCTGAGCAGCGCCAGCGTCATTCGGACGATGGCGCTGCTCTACAATTTATTTTCTATGCATTTCTATTAATGCAATTCAAGTCTTCAAAAGCCTGAGTTAAGCGTTTAACAAAGGCTTGTTCTCCAGCTCTAAGCCATTTACGAGGATCATAGTTTTTCTTATTGGGGATGTCATCTCCATCAGGATTACCGATCTGGGCTTGCATATAGTCACGCTTGCCTTCGTAATAATCTTTCACACCATCCCAAAATGCCCATTGCATATCCGTATCAATGTTCATTTTTACTGCACCGTACTCAATGGCTTCTCTGATCTCAGCCTGAGAAGATCCAGAACCTCCATGGAAAACGAAGTTGATGGGATTATTGCTACCCGTGTTGAATTTCTGTTGAATGTATTCTTGCGAATTCTTCAGGATCATGGGACGAAGCTCTACGTTTCCAGGCTTATATACACCGTGGACATTTCCAAAGGCAGCGGCTACAGTAAAGCGGTGACTAATTTTGCTAAGCGCTTCGTAGGCATAAGCCACTTCTTCCGGTTGCGTATACAAACGAGAGCTATCCACATCGGTATTATCCACACCATCTTCTTCTCCACCTGTCACACCTAATTCGATCTCAAGCGTCATACCCATTTTAGTCATGCGCTCCAAAAACTTAGCTGATACCTCAATATTTTCTTCAATGGGTTCTTCTGAAAAATCGAGCATATGAGAACTATATAGTGGGTATCCACGGGTCTCGTAGAATTTTTCTCCAGCATCCAATAGGCCTTCCACCCAGGGCAGCAATTTCATAGCGCAGTGATCTGTATGTAAAATCACGGTCACTCCATAAGCTTCCGCCATGGTGTGAACGTGCATGGCACCAGATATCCCGCCTAGGATTGCTGCCTGCTGATTTTCGTTTGACAATCCTTTTCCTGCAAAAAAGGAGGCACCACCATTTGAAAATTGAACAATCACTGGAGAATTTACTGCCTTAGCTGTTTCCAATACCGCGTTGACCGAGTTGGTTCCAACGACATTAACGGCAGGCAAGGCAAAGTCATTCTCATTGGCATAGTTCAACAATTCAGTAACTTCCTCTCCGTGCAAAACGCCGGGGCGGAACCTTGTTGATGTTGCAGTTGACATAGATGATTACGTTTATAGTTTAATCAAAAAAGATTGGCTAAGGCTTGTATATCTTGGAAATGTTAAAGTTGGTTAAGTGCGGCGCAAAAATACCTTTTCTCGCCGATTTTAATCCAAGTTCGGTCGGATATTGTTGCAATAATTACAGAATATCCTTAGTTTACTGCAAAAGAAGGAATGTTTTTTACATAAAACAAGTGAATTTATGATCTCGACTGGAATAACTTTTCTTGGGTTCGCGCTCGCAGCCATTGCGTTGTCACTTTGGTTCTTTCAGCAATCTAAGGGGAAGTCTAGCGGCATTATGCGCAAGCTGTTGTGGGTGGGTTTGGGAGCCTATGCCATTGGGGCGGTAATGTCACCTGCTGCCATGGATGTGAAACTCTCAGGTGCTTTCCGCGATTTTCTCGTGCTGGCAGCCATCGGGCTTGGAGCGAATTTTTTGGTTAGAAATAGGATCCTCTTTATCCTGGCTTCCATTGCTGGAGTATTTGCCTTGGGGATTTACTACAAAAATATCCTGATACCTTCTTTCAGCGTCAATGCTGCTGCCAATATAGATATAGAATTGGCAAGAGATGCAGAACTGCTGGTGGAATTGGCACCCAATGCGGAACTTGATGGTTTTAATAGGGTTTTAGGTAAATATGGAATGGTTGCCCAGTCAGCATTTGCACCAGCTAGTGCTGATATAACAGAATTGGACGATTACTACGTGATTGATCTCCCGAAAAATCAGTTGGAAAATCTTACTGAGATTAAGCAAGCATTAAAACTGACAGGTGTGGTGGATTGGATAGAGGAGAATGAGATGGTCACCTTTGATGACCCTGTTCATTCAAACAAGCTAAATCGAATTAATAAGAAATTTGGGATTAACGATCCAGACGTAGAGAAACTATGGAGTTTCGAAGCGATGGAAATGGACAAGCTGTACAATTACATCGAAACCAACAAAATCAGCCCCAAGAAAAAGGCACTGATTGCTATTCTAGATACAGGAGTAGATGCTAAGCACGAAGACTTGTCTGCCAATTATAAATCCTTTAGAGGCAAATATGATGATGATCCTCGGGGACACGGTACACACTGTGCGGGAATAGCAGCAGCGGTATCTAATAATGGAATAGGTGTAGCCTCCTATTCCAGAGACAATCGCTTTGTACAGGTAGCTAGTATCAAGGTATTGAGTGCTTCAGGTATGGGGACGCAGCAGACTATCATCAAGGGGATTATTGAGGCCGCTGACAAAGGAGCTGACGTGATCTCTATGTCATTAGGTGGCTTGTCTACCACCTCTCGCCAAAAGGCCTATTCTAAAGCAGTTAAATATGCTCTGGACAAAGGAGCCATCGTTTTAGCAGCGGCGGGAAATTCAAATCGCAACGCCAAAGATTATGCTCCGGTAAATGCCAAAGGCGTGATCGGAGTAAGTGCCGTAGATGCCAACTTAAATCGAGCTGTTTTCTCCAACTTTGTACAAGATATCAGTATGGGGATCGCTGCTCCTGGCGTTGATATTTATTCCACTAAACCCTCCAATAATTATGCTGTGCATAGCGGTACCTCAATGGCTACCCCTTACGCTGCGGGATTGGTCGGAGTAATGAAGAGTATCAAGCCCAGCTTGACGAGTAAGGAGGCTTATCAGATTTTGAGTAAGACAGGTAAAAATACTAAGGCCAATGCAGAAACTGGAAAATTTATCTATCCGTATGCCGCTGTAAAGGCATTAGTAGAGAAATAATTTGAAAATATAGTTTCTGCAGAAAAAGCCCGGTGAAGATCTCATCGGGCTTCTTTATGCCACTAGTTCTAGGATAGCTTGATGAATAGTTAATACTTGTTTTATCAAGGAATGTTGGCTATCATTCTGGATAATATAATCAGCTCTAGATACTTTTTCTGATTCGGGCATTTGACGAGCCATGCGCTCCTTAACTTCCGCTGCACTGAGTTGATCCCGCTTCATCACACGTTCGATTCGTAATTCCTCCGGAGCAGTTACCACAATTACTTTGTCTAGCATTTTATAGGAGCCGGTTTCGTAGATCAAGGCCGCTTCTTTCAAAGTGTAAGGGACGCCTAAGGCCAATTGCTCTTGCTGCCAGTTTTCACCATCTACAAATACAGCAGGATGTACCAAGGCATTTAGCTTTTGCAACTTGGCCGGATCTTTGAAGGCTAGGCCACCAATATGTGCTCTGTTTAAGCTTCCATCTTCGAAATAGGCTTCCGCTCCAAATAACTGCTGGATGCCTGTCTGCAATGCTGGCGAATTCACCATCAACCATTTTGCGCGATCATCCGCGTAGTAAATGGGGATTTGCAGGGTTTCAAAAATTTTGCAAACTGTAGTTTTTCCACTGCCGATACCCCCTGTGATGCCTAATCTCAACATGAAGTCTAAGATGGTTTTGTATTCCTACCAGCTTTCTTCGTTCAATTGACTAGCAGGCATATTTTTTATTAATGATAAAATTTTATATCTTTCCCAAGTCAAAATGTAACACTATTGGCTAAACACCTAAAGCCATCAATCCTATTTTTTTTCTTATTGAGCGCGTGCATCTCCGACGCTCAAGATATACACTTTTCACAGTTTTACCATAATCCCCTATACCTAAATCCCGCTAACACTGGGCTATTCTCTGGTGATCAAAGATTCTCTCTTATTTATCGAAATCAGTGGGCAGATGTTCCTGTGCCTTATACATCAATGGCTGGTTCTTTTGATGAAAAAATCTACTTGTCCGGTTTGGAGAATGGGTTGATGACCTGGGGCGTCTCCTTTACCCGCGATGAGGCAGGCGATGGGAATCTCAGTTGGACGATCCTGCAAGCTTCATTAGCCTATATTCAGCAGCTAGCCGATGAGTGGTATCTTAGTGGGGGATTAGGGCTAGTGGCTGGACAAAGAGCATTTGAAGCGGATAGGTTATTCTTTGGAGATCAGTTTAATGGAGATATTTTTGACCCCAACCTACAGTCTGGAGAAGGCTTTGATCAAACCTCAGCAGGTTTCTTTAGCCTAAGCTCTGGAGTGAATCTTTACTTCCAGGATATAGATACGAGATCAAAAATGTACTTTGGTATTGCGGGGCATAATCTGAATCAACCAGGACTGTCTTTTTTCAATCAGGATAAGGTACAGCTGCCGATGAGAACCAGTGTACATGCTTTGGGGGTATTCGAAGTACATACAGACTGGGATGTGGGACTACAAGCCCAGTGGCAAGATCAAGGGCCCTACCAAGAGGTGATTGTCGGGGCTTTTGCTAAGCTGCATTTGGCCAAACAAGCTGGAGAAGAATTGGCTGTGCGGGCTGGGCTAGGGTATAGATTTGGTGATGCTTTAATTATGGAGGCAGGTGTCTATTATCTCAACTGGCGATTGGTTATGAGTTACGATGTCAATACCTCACCCTTTGTGGTGGCTACCAATCGTAGAGGTGGACCAGAAATTAGTCTGCGGCACATTATTAGTAAGGTAAAACCGCCAGATGAATTCAAGTCTTGTCCAATATTTTAGCCTATCTTAAGTGTACAACCTTAATTTCTTGACCTCAAATCACTTGCCGACTTGAAAGTAAAATCCTGGATATTAAGCATCTGCGTTTGCTGTTCCTCAACTCTTGTGGGGCAATCGTTTCAAGCCTTTCAAAAGGCAGCGGATAAAGCCTTTGAGCAAAAAGATTATTACGCCGTTTTACATTATTGTCGAGGAGCATTGGCTCGGAAGCCAAATTCCGTAGCTATGTGGTATAGATATGCCCAGGCTGCTCAGCTCTTTTATGCTTATGAGGAGGCCTTGAAGGGATATAAAAAAGTAGCCACCCTAGATCGTGGACGACAGTTTACAGATGTGGGGTATCAAATAGCATTGGTATACAAAGGAATGGGGAATTATGGGGAGGCGCTGTCAGCCTTTAAAGCCTGCCAGTCTCAGAAAGGCAATCCTCCATACGAGAATTTAGCGGCGCATATCCAGTCCTGTAAAACTGCCTTGCAAAACGAAGAGGTGGAATCCTACATAGTCACCCCACTGTCCAAGCGTATGAATTCAGCTTACTCTGACTTCGGGGCATGGAGACAAGGGGATACGCTGTATTATTCGTCCTATCGGTTTGAAAATAAAGAAGATAAGGCAAAACCTAAGCGGAAAGTGGCCAAGGTCCTGTACGCTAAAGGAAACGGAAGAGGACGGCCACTCCGGTACGTGAATGCAGATACAATACACACGGCGCACACGGCTATAAGCCTCAATGGGCAGCGCCTGTACTATACCCAATGCAAGTATAGCGATGGGGGAAAGATTCAATGTGCTTTATACTATCGGAAAAAGGATCGTCGGAATCGCTGGGGACGAAAAGCGTTTCGTTTGCCTAAGCCCATCAATGTACCCGAATTTACCAATACTCAACCGGCTATTGGATTCGATTCCTTGTTACAGAAGGAAGTCTTGTATTTTGTAAGCGACCGGCCAGGAAGTGCTGGCGGTCTTGACATCTGGTGGACCGCAGTGGAAAGTGAAGAGAATAAATTTTCGCCCCCTACTGCTTACCTGGGCAATACTGCTGAAAATGAGATTACGCCCTTCGTTTCTACAACTGAACAACGATTGTATTTCAGTGGGGACTATGCAGAGGGGTTGGGTGGCTATGATGTTTATCAAGGTCCTTTGGGCCAAGCATCAGCTTTCGAACGTAAAAGATTGTTGACACCGATCAATAGCAGCTATAATGATATTTACTTTTTTCTGGATGAGAGGGAAGAACATAGCGGTTTATTTTCCTCAAACCGCCCCGGGCAGCGCTATCTGGATCCTCTTAGCAAAGCTTGTTGCAATGATATCTACACTTTTGCCTTGATTCCTCCTGCCGATACCTCCTCTCATCTAAAGCAAGACTCACTGCCTACTGACCCCAGCCTAAGCCTTGAGGGGATCCCCGGACTTAATCCGGAGATAGCGCCCAAGGAAGATTTGACACCCATCCCTACTAGATTAGCTGATTTCTTACCCTTGGCCTTATTCTTTGAAAATGATCATCCCGATCCCAGAACGAGAAAAAGTAAAACTAAACTGGATTATCTAAGTACTTTCAATCCTTACCTTGAAGCGGAAGGGACCTACGTTGAAAATTATTTAGAGCTTTTCTCAGCGGAGGGAAAAGAGGCAGCAGAAATTAGAATGCAGCAATTTTTCGAAAGAGAAGTGGCTTTTGGCGCAGAGCGACTCATCCTTTTTTCAAATATGCTTCTGCAACGTCTGCAAGAAGGAGATCAAGTGGAGATTTTTGTAAAGGGATATACCTCGCCGCGAGCACAAAGTGATTACAATTTACAACTTGGTAAGAGGAGAGTAAGCAGTCTAATCAATCATTTTAAATCCTTTCAGGAGGGAATACTAAAACCTTTCCTGCAATCGAAACAGCTGATTATTTCTGAAAGATCTTTTGGAGAAACAACGGCTGCTAAAACGGTTAGCGATAATCTAGACGACCGGCAACGGTCAGTTTTTAGTATTGATGCTGCTCGCGAAAGAAGGGTAGAAATAGTCGAAGTAAAAAGGAATTAATTGTCTGAGAACCATTATTTTTGGCCGAATGAATTTCTTGTCAGTTACTTCTCTGCACGTCGGTCGATCCATAGAAGCGATCATAGCGGAATCCATATTTGTGCAGCCAGAGCGGATAATACTATAACATGGCCAAATTTAGAACGAATCATGAACGAAGCGGCTCCGGTGCTTCGGGAAATATTGTAAAAGTTGGAATCTTCAGTGCAGTTATTGGAGGCTTGTTTTTCGTATTTAATCAATTTATGGGAGGGGCCTCTTCGGAGGATACGGTTAGTAACCCAGATCCCATTGAGGAAACAAATTACAAACCCAGCGAAGCCTATCTGCCTACTTCAACGACCGGACAAATCATTCATCACAAACATTATTCTCTTTCTTATTCAGAGGAAGATGAGCAGGCTGAGTGGGTGGCTTATATCTTGACCAAGGAGAATTTAAACAAACCCTGGGTGGACCGCAAGGATATCTTTATTCCCGACTCCCAAGTTGAAACCCATTCCAGTACGCCTGATGATTATCGGGGATCAGGTTATGATAGGGGGCATTTGGTGCCAGCGGCTGATATGGCCTTTTCGGAGGAAGCCATGAGGGAGACCTTTTTCATGAGTAATATTAGCCCGCAATCCCGCAACTTTAATGGGGGGATATGGCGAGAATTGGAGGAATTAACGCGTTCATGGGCGAAAAAGATGGATAAGCTGTATGTAGTTACAGGCCCGATCTTGAGCTATGAACCGAAAGGTTATATTGGCGAGAATGAGGTAGCAATACCAGCTGCCTATTTCAAGGTGTTGCTAGATCTGGAGGATCCAGGGCAAAAGGGAATAGGCTTTGTTCTACCCAATGAAGTAAGTTTTGATCCTTTATATAAATTCGCTGTATCGGTAGATAGAGTAGAGGAGATCAGTGGATTGGATTTTTACCCGGATTTATTGGATGATGAAGCAGAAGATGCCATTGAGGCTGACTTTAACATAGACCTTTGGCCCTTTAGTAAAAAGAAGTTTGAAGATCGAATTGAAAAATGGAATAAACGATAAGCATCATGTCAAAAAAAGAGCAATTTCTCAAGGAAGTAAGTGATGGATACTTATTTGAAGGCGCAGATATTATTTTAGGAGGTGCGATGCTGGATGGTGAGGTGATGACAGACACCTTAGTCAAGTTGCCATTGGAGACCTTAAATCGACATGGTTTGATAGCTGGGGCTACGGGTTCTGGAAAAACCAAGACTTTACAGATCATTGCGGAGCAGTTATCCTCCAAAAGTGTCCCCGTTCTGTTGATGGATATTAAGGGAGATTTGAGTGGAATTGCTGTGCCTAGTGATGGACATCCTAAGATCGATGAGAGACATGAAAAGATCGGATTTCCATTTTTACCCGATAGCAGCCCAGTTGAATTCCTAAGTCTTTCAGATGAGAAAGGAGCTCGTTTAAGGGCTACTGTTTCGGAATTTGGTCCCGTTCTATTCTCTAAGATTCTTGATCTTAATGAAACGCAAGCTGGGATAGTGGCAGTAGTCTTTAAGTACTGTGACGACCAGAAGTTGCCGTTATTGGATCTAAAGGATTTCAAGAAGACGATCCAATACATTACTGGAGAAGGGAAGGAGGAAATTGAAAAGGATTACGGAAGAATATCCACGGCTTCAACAGGCGCCATAATGCGTCGGGTGGTAGAGCTAGAGCAGCAAGGGGCTGACGTATTTTTTGGTGAGCGATCATTTGATGTAGATGATCTTTGCCGTTTGGATGAAAATGGTAAAGGGGTAGTTTCTGTTATCCGCTTGACAGATATTCAGGATAGGCCCAAGCTATTTTCAACTTTTATGTTACAAATGCTCGCTGAGATATATGCTACATTCCCGGAAGAAGGTGACTTGGAACAGCCTAAGTTAGTCATCTTTATTGATGAGGCACATTTGGTATTTGAAGAGGCTTCCAGAGCTTTAATGGATCAGATTGAAGCAATCGTGAAACTGATTCGATCCAAAGGCGTCGGTCTGTTTTTTGTGACCCAGAATCCGGCCGACATTCCCGATGATGTCCTGGGGCAACTAGGTTTGAAAATACAACATGCCTTAAGGGCTTTCACTGCCAAAGATAGGAAGGCCATTAAGTTGGCCGCCCAGAACTATCCAATCACAGAATACTATGATGTGGACCAACTCTTGACCGAATTGGGTATTGGAGAGGCCCTGGTGACTGCCCTAAACGAAAAGGGAATTCCTACTCCTTTAGTTCATACGATGCTGAGAGCTCCTCAATCAAGGATGGATGTACTGACAAAAAGTGAAATCAATGAAATCATTGATGCATCAAGAATCATCAAGAAGTACAATGAAGCGATTGACCGAGAAAGTGCTTATGAGTTGTTGCAAGAAAAGATTGAGGCTTTCCAGGAAGCTGAGGAGCAGGAAAAATTGAAGAAACAGAGAGAGAAAGCCCGAGGGGGAAGTAGAAGAAGACAGAAAAGTACTTTGGAAACTATTGTAAATAGTACAACCACAAGACAGATTGGTAGAACTATTGCTCGAGAATTAACCCGTGGATTATTGGGCGTATTAGGGGTGAAACAGACACGCCGCCGTAGAAGACGTTAGAGGATGTAAAAGAAGAGAAGAAAATAATAGATGCGGGGGTGAAAAATTTATTGAGCAAATTTTACTCCTCGTCGACAAAAACCCCTTTGGCTTGAAATCTCTTGCAGTAAGAAGTCCAAGGGGTTTCTTTATAATGGTCTTCTGCAAAGTACTTTACTAACTGCATCAACTGATCAGGAGTTTTGAATCCAACTAGGCATTGAATTACCTCCGTGGACTCATCGAGAAAAACTACGGATGGAAAGCTCATTCTTCCCCTAAGCATTTCGATAGCTAGTTCGTGGTAGGCCCGCTTACCTGCTCGTCTTTGAGCATACTTCTTCTCTTTGAAGAGAATAATATCTTCTCTTTCAGCATCAAACTTTACCGGGTAGAAATTTTCATTGATGAAGGAGACAATGGCAGGATGTCGGAAAGTGGTCTTGTCCATACGCTCACACCAACGGCACCACTCTGTATAGAAGTCCAACATGATTTTCTTGGGTTCCTCCTCCGATTGGGTCAGCGCTTCCTCCAAGGTGACCCAATTGATCTGGGGCATAGTGTCAGCCAGGATGGGAGTCCTCGCTTGTAACTGCGCTTGTAGTGATTGCTGATGTAGTATCGAAAATAAAAGTGATAGTATAATACTAACCTTTCTCATTGCTAACATAATTGTTTTCTCTAGTAAATCATGGCCAATCATACCCTCATTCCTGCTTAATGTAGACGGGCCGGGACGACTATCGGGTACAAAAATTATCAGACATTCCTGTTTTCATACCATTACGTAAGAAACAAAAATATTCCTACTGTTATGTTTTAAGAAATGAGTTTTAAAGTAAGTTTAACAAATTTTAAGCCTGAACAAATTACCTTTAACAAATCAGGTTGTAGCAGCATGGAAAGCTCTATCCCTGCGGATGATAGTCAGTTTGTCCTGTAGTAGACGGTAGTCTTGCCTATGGTAGCCTGCGGGAATCTCTGGAGCCCTGATGCCTTGTGAAATCATCATCGGGGCTTGAAAGAGACGGATTTCATCCCAGAGTCCTTCATTCAAAAATGCTTGTAAAATAGTGCTGCCCCCTTCTACGATAACCTTTATTTTTTTTATTTCTGCTAGATGGTTCAGGATTTGCGGTACGATCGATTTCTCTTCCTTGAGTTCAATATACCTAAGGTGCTCTCCAGCAGCGGGAGGACTGTGATGATAGGTGTAGACATAAGTTGGGACACTGCCATCAAACAAGGATAAGGAGGTAGGAAGGCGAAGATGGCGATCAATAACTAGACGAGTGGGGGAGGAGCCATAATGCAAGCGGTTGGTTAGTTGTGGATTATCCCAATTGGCTGTGTTAGTGCCGACTAAAATAGCATCGATTTCACTTCTCCATTTATGAACGAGCCGTTTGGAAAAGGAGTTAGTTAACCAAAGTGGCTGCTGATTCTTTGGCGCAATATAGCCATCTTGGCTCATAGCATACTTTAAAATGACGTATGGCCGCCCCAATTTAACAAAAGTATTACGTGGTGCGCTAAGTCTTTGACCCTCCTTGGCAAGGACATTGAGTTTAACCTCTACACCAGCCTTTCGCAATTTTGCAATGCCCAAACCATCTACACCTGGAGTGTGATCTATGTAGGACAAAATTACTCTAGGAATTTGATGACGGATGATGAGGTCGGTACAAGGTGGCGTTTTGCCATAAATAGAGCAAGGCTCTAAGGAGCAGTAGAGGGTTGCTTGTTTCAGCAGTGGAAAATCCTCGGGTTTGACACTTTTAACGGCATTTACTTCAGCATGTGCACCCCCATAGTATTGATGATAACCTTCCCCTATAATACGGTTTTGATAGACGATAACGGCCCCAACTGTTGGGTTCGGAGAGGTCGATCCTTGCCCTAATCTGGCTAAGTCAAAACAACGCTTGATATAGGATTCATCCTGCATATTTAGTTCTTTAACTTTTGAGGACAAGATAATCGAATTTAGGGAATGACATTTTACGGTCAGACCTAGGCCTGTTTTGGATTCCATTAAGAGGGCAAAAGAAAAGGCTTAAACAATAAAAAATTGGCTAAAAATTCATTATAGATAACAATAATACATCGTCAGAAATGCCCCATAAATGCCTTAAACACTTTTTTGTATTGAGAATATTCCTTATCTTTCCCATGTAATCCCCAAGCGTTTTTTTTCCTAGTATTTGCTTTCGCATTGTGTATTCTCCTCAAAATCAAAGCCTGAAGTATATTTTTTTTAGTTAACCACAAAACGTAGTAAGCGTGTTATACAAAGTAAAACTTAAGAATGCTGAGGATGAAGTTTTGCTAGATGACAAAGTTTATGAATACTTGACCAACGACCCTTATTTGATGAAGGTTGACTTCATAAACAACCTTCGCAAACACTCAAGTGGATGCGCCGTCTTCCAAAAAACTTGGAAACGGGCGGATGGGGGATACAAAACCGAAACCATCTACCTACATAAGCTCATTGCTGAAAAATTTCTGACCGACAACAAAGAAGGATCTAGAAACCTCGTAGGGGCAAAAAATGGTAACAAGTTAGATTGTCGTCTAGAAAATCTTCTGTATCGCTCGCGTTCAGTCGCAAGTCGTAAAAGAAAAACAAGCAGTAAAACAGGCTATACTGGTGTTTACAAAGAGAACAACAGATATCGAGCTGTTATTTCTGTAGATCGAAAGTCTGTGCACATTGGAATGTTTGCTACTGCTGAAGAAGCAGCACTGGCCTACAACAAGAAATCAAGAGAGTTGTATGGTGAGGATGGCAAGATCAATGTGATCAAGACGCAAAAGTAATTGAACTTCTAACAAGCAGAACCTTAACAAAAGGTATCGAGGCTAGAGTCCTAAGGGCTTTAGCCTTTTTTTGCGCGCGTCATCTCGCGTTTGCCAGGAGGACCCGGCAATGCCTCTACGATAAAACCCAGGGATTTGAGACTTCTCTTAACTGCTCCTTTGGCACAATAGGTAACCAATATCCCGTCTGAACGCAAGGCATTGTACATGATACCCAAGACTTCGGATTCCCAGAGTTCTGGTTGGGCACTGGGAGCAAACGCATCGAAGTAGATCAGGTCGAATTGTGCATCAAATTGAAGGGATTCAAAGGATTGTTGCAACTTGGTAAACCGGAAGTTCGAATTGAAGGCCTCCTTGATGCCCCATTCCATTTGGTGCATTCTTTCAAAATCAGGGCGATAAGTAATGGCCTGCAGGCTTTCTGGATAGTTGAGCTGGACAGCCTCATCAACAGGGACCGGGAACTTTTCAACAGTGGTATAATCAATGGTTAGGTGCCTGCGATTTGCTTCAATTTGGGTCATGAGGGCATTCAAGCCTGAGCCAAAGCCAATCTCAAGTACATGAATCTCTTTTCTGCCTAGGGAAGCTTCAAGGAGTCCTGCCTCGATAAATACATGTTGAGATTCCTGTATGGCTCCATATTTAGAGTGGTAACTAACCCCAAAGAAGGGAGAGTAAATGGAGTGGGATCCATCCTGAGTCTCGATAATGACTAGTTCCTCTTTCATACTGCAAACGCAAATCCGGTTCAGAACCAGATTCGACTTTACCCAGAGACTAGGCCTAGTAGCCTGGTCTCTGTTTATTTTACATTGGACTTTCCACCACACCCTTTAAATCCCCAATGGAAATATCCAAGTGCGAGGAATGATGGATACATTGACCATCTTTGATTACCAGTATCTGAGGGGACTCGTGGCGAATACCAAAGGTTTGAGCTATTTGCTGCGACAAAGGACGGTCAAAGACCACATCTACAAAAAAAGTAGCCAAGTCTTGGTCCTCAAAATCCCAATTTCCTTCCAGGCGATACCTGGCCATGGAACTTATGGAGCAAGTGGGGCTGTGCTTATAGATCAGGCAGCTTTTCTGCCGCGACAATTCAATGATTTCGTCTATTTGCGAGGGCTGTTTAATGGAAGTCCAGTTGATCATCTTATAATTTAACTGCTGTTTGAACTACCACTTTAACAACCTTAACTACTATTTCGTTCATCCCGAAGTTGTTCGGGCAACCATAGCCTTTGTTGCAAGAGGTAAAGGTGCTGCAGATGGCAACGAAAGCTAGAAGGCTTAGTGTTTTTTTGAATCTTCTACTTTTCATCGGAGTCTAATTTAGATTTAGATATGTTGGGAATTGAAATTTTTATAATACGTCTTCAACGTCAATCTGCACATTTTAGTCTGCCTTGGCGTCAAAAATGTTTAAAGCACACAAAAGTAAAGATTATAATGGGATTATAAGACATTTATTTTGGGGAAACTCTAGTACTGCTACAGCCATTGATCAGGCTTTATTTATCTCTTTACTGTGTATTGAAAACCAAAAAAGTCCCCTCATTGTTATAATTCTGTAGGAAAGTTATCTAGAATGTGGTAAAATGCCGACTTTTAGTATTTTTGCGCCGATCTTTTACCCATATATTTCAATCATACAATATGTCAAGAGAAATAGCTTTAAGAGATGCCTTGAATGAGGCTATGACGGAGGAGATGCGTAGGGATGAAACAGTCTTTCTAATGGGAGAGGAAGTAGCTCAGTACAATGGGGCTTACAAAGTGAGTAAAGGGATGTTGGATGAATTTGGCCCTAAGCGTGTGATAGATACGCCGATTGCGGAACTTGGTTTTGCCGGTATCGGGGTAGGAGCCGCAATGAATGGCTTACGTCCAATCGTAGAATTCATGACCTGGAACTTCGCCATTTTGGCCTTTGATCAGATTGTGAATAATGCCGCAAAGACCTTGTCGCAGTCTGCGGGTAATTTTAAATGCCCAATCGTATTTCGAGGCCCATCTGGGGCGGCAGGCCAGCTGGCGCAACAACATAGCCAAACCTTCGAAAGCTGGATGGCCAATGTTCCTGGCTTGAAGGTGATCTCTTGTATCGATCCAGCCGATGCCAAAGGCTTATTGAAGTCTGCTATCCGCGATGATGATCCCATTTGTATGATGGAGTCGGAGTTGCTGTATGGGTATAAGGGTTTGGTACCTGAAGGCGAATACTTGACCCCCATCGGGGTGGCCGCTATACGCAGAGAAGGAACAGATGTAACCATTGTTTCTTTTAATAAGATGATGTTGACCGCACTAGAGGCAGCGGATGAGTTAGCTAAAGAAGGAATTTCGGCTGAAGTTATTGACTTGAGGACGATACGCCCACTAGACCACGAGACGCTTGTCCAATCTGTTAAGAAAACGAACCGATTGGTAGTGGTGGATGAATCTTGGCCATTTGCAGGAGTTTCTGCTGAAATCGCTTATGAGATCCAGAAGTATGCATTCGACTACTTGGACGCGCCCATCACACGCGTGAATGCGGCTGACACTTCACTTCCTTATGCACCAACTCTGGTGGATGCCTATATGCCAAATGCGAATAAGGTAATTAAGGCTGTAAAAGAAGTGATGTACTTGAATGCTTAAGAACGTAGCTCCTTGCGTTGCTGGGACTAGAGCCAAATAAGGAAAGCCCGATGAAGTCTTCTTTCATCGGGCTTTTTTCATAGACTACATCAAAATAATCTATAAGGCCCAAGCTTTCTGACCTTTCTCATACGGTGCGCAACCATCGTAGCGACCGGGGGTTTCAACATAGCGCAGGGCTTGGGTAGCCCCTACTTCAGAGGAGAAATACCCCCAAAGCGTCAATTGTTTCATCATAGTGAAATAATGACTCTTTGCTCCCTGTTCTTTACTTTTTTCATGTGTTTTGGCAGCAGCATCCAGGCTGATTAAGAGTTCCTTTTTCTCTTCATCAGACAGCAACATGAAGTCTTTTCCCACCGTAGTTTTGGCCTCTTCGTTGAGTTGACCAATACCTTCAAGAAAGATTTCTTGGTCTGCTGCTTCGTAGCAATCCGTGACGATCGTTTTCATGAAGACTCCAATACCAGCAGCTTTGGCTCCAGGAGAGGATTCGGTAGTGGGCAAAATGGTTTCGCCAACTTCATCCAAAAAGCTGACATTATTGTCGGTAAATTCAATGGTAGATAAAGCGGGAGCTGAAGGCTTGCATCCGGTAAGGAAAGCCTCTGCTCCGATGATGGTTCCTCCCAGGATCAATGAGACCCGAGTAAGGGCGTCTCTTCTATTTATCATGATGATGATTTTGCGTCTTAAAGATTCATTTTCTTCAATTCACTAACGGCATGGTCAGCGGCTCTAGCAGTAAAGGCCATATAAGTTAGTGATGGGTTCTGACAAGCAGCTGATGTCATAAAGGAACCATCGGTGATGAATACATTCTTGGCATCCCACATCTGATTCCACTTGTTCAACACCGAGGTCTTGGGATCGCGACCCATTCGGGCAGTACCCATTTCGTGAATACCTCGACCTGGCGTACCATCACCATCTGACCCACTAACGTCCTTTACACCAGCAGCTTCCAGCATTTCCATACCATCTGTCAGCATATCTTTGCGCATATTTAGCTCATTCTCCTTGAGCTCGCAATCAATAGCCACTACATTTAATCCCCACTTATCTGTCTTGGTCTTATCGAGCGTTACCTTGTTTTCGTGATAGGGTAGAATTTCACCAAAACCACCCATACCGATGGTCCATCTACCTGGTTCAGTGAGGGCTTCTTTGAATTCTGCACCAATACTATATTCAGCGATTTCTCTGGACCATCCTTCTCGGCTTGCTCTTCCTTGGTAGCCAAAACCTCTGAGGTAATTGCGCTTATCCCCAAAAAGATTCCGGAATCTTGGGATATAAAAGCCATTAGCTCTTCGGCCAAAGTAGTATTTGTCTTCATACCCTTCTACCCAGCCACTGGCGCGTACTCCCAGATGATGGTCCATCAAATTATGTCCTAATTCACCACTACTGCTGCCAAGACCCTCTGGCCAAATGTCAGTAGCAGAGTTCATTAGTATCCAGGCAGTATTAATGGTAGAAGCATTCAAGAAAATGATCTTGGCCTTGTAGGTATAAGTCTGGTTGGTCTCAGCATCCAGTACCTCTACACCAGTAGCCTTTTTACTGTCTTTATCATACAATACCTGCGTCACAATGCTGTGCGGTCTAAGCGTCAGGTTGCCTGTTTTTACAGCCGCAGGTAGCGTGGAGGATTGTGTGCTGAAGTAAGCACCAAAAGGACATCCTAACCAACATTTATTGCGATACTGACAAATACCTCGGCCTTCGATGGGAGCCGTAACGTGTGCTGCACGTCCAATGATCAGGTGTCTTTTCCCGTCATAGTGTTTCTTGATGCGTTCAGCCACATCTTTTTCCACACAATTCAATTCCATAGGTGGGAGGAACTCCCCATCAGGTAATTGAGGTAAACCTTCTTTGCTACCACTAATACCGGCAAAGCGCTCCACATAGTCATACCAAGGTTTAATGTCTTTGTATCGTACGGGCCAATCTACAGCAATGCCTTCTTTGGCATTAGCTTCAAAATCAATATCACCGATGCGATAACTTTGCCTTCCCCAGAGCAAGGAACGCCCTCCAACTTGGTATCCACGGAACCAGTCAAAGCGTTTGATTTCAGTGTATGGGCAATCCTCATCACTGGCCCACCAGTCTAAGTTTTTTTCGTTAAGCGGGTAATCTCTTTTCAATACGGGATACTCCTCGATCATCTTTTGGGTCCGGGTACCACGGTGAGCAAATTCCCAAGGGCCTTTAATTGCGTTAACATAGTCTTTTACGTGTTCCACGTTTTTGCCACGCTCCAGCATAATGACCTTTAATCCTTTTTCACACAGTTCTTTTGCCGCCCAGCCACCACTGATGCCAGAGCCGACAACGATTGCGTCAAATTCGTTTTCTGCCATTTTTACAGTAGTTAATTGATAAAATTCGGTTTCAACATTATAGCCAGTAAAGTTATATTATTTGGGAAGCTTGCGGTAGGAAATATCTTTATTTTCTCTTCCAGTTCACAATACAGAACAATAATCAAGGTTGTAGCCAGCAATCCAAGCTGCTTGGAACGTACCTTTTTCAATTATTATGCGTACAATTAATCAAAAGCTAAATTGGTAGCGCTTTAATGATTAAGATTATAGAGCAAACAGCTAGATTTCAGTGGCTCACTTCCCCTACTATGAGTCTGGACTGCCTCAAACTTTTTGTAGACCTGACAGGTTAATGGTGTATCCTACTGATATCAAAACTGCTGCCGAATTAGAAAGAAAATGAGTATCTTAAGGCTGGATACTTAAACAATAGAGAACAATCAATAGGATAACCTCACCACCCAAGTATTTCACGTTTTTCTACCGAAGCGTTCTAAATTTACATGATGATACAGTAAGGAATACCTAACCCCTTGTAAATTAATTTACTAATTGCTGTACTTGTTATTGTATGATGTATGGTAAAAATAGAGCTTATTTGAGACTTGTGGTAATTTTGCTATTGACCGTTTTTATGAGCTCAGCGCAACTACTTCTAGCACAGAGTCATAAACTGGATAGTTTGCACGCTTTGCTCCAGAAATATGAGAAACAGGATAGTGCTAAGGTTGATTTACTAAATCAAATTAGCTGGGAGTTTCACACCATCAATTTGGATTCTGCTTACCGATTTGCACACGACTCCAGGGAGTTAGCCGACTCCATAGGATACAGTGTCGGACTGGCTAGAGCCCTTAATTTGCTTGGGGTAGTAGCTTCGGTAAGGGGAGATCAAGCAGCCCAGGAGAAATGGAATGAAATGGCCTTGCCACTTGCAGAGAAGAGTCAGGATAGCTTCATTAAAAGTGTAGTCTATAATGATCTAGCCAATATCTATGCTGGTCGGAATGAAAGCACTAAAGCGCTAGAATTCTACCATAACTCTCTACGCAATGTGGTAGCAGGAGATGAGGTGGGAGAGATCTTTACCATGGGTAATATTGCCGTTCTATATTCCAATACTGGGGATGAACCTAAAGCGGCCTATTACTGGGAAAAAGTGATTCGCAAAATTGATGAAACAAAAGATCCCTATGTTAAGACTGTGGCTTTAATGAATAAAGCTTACTATCATAGCGCAAGAAATGAGCTAGATTCTGTGCGCCAGGCGGTGGAAAATGCGCTAAGTATAGCGGAGGAAAATGAGAATTATTTAATACAGGTCCATTGCCTTGAATGGTTGTCTGATCTTGCTAGAGAGGAAAAGAAATTAGAATTATCCTTTAGTTATTTAAAGAGAGCCGCCGTAATTACCGAAGAAAAAGGGCTCCATCAACATGATCTGTCGATACAGGATGACCTAATCGCATGGTACATAGCCCATGAAGATTTTGAAGAGGCTAGGGCGAATTTGCAGGAATTTTATCTCAAAGCACAAACAAATCCACCTGATCGTCTCAACATATTGATTGTTTATCATGGCTTAGCTGCTCGTTTAGCTGAAGCTCTAGGAGACTACAAGCAGGCTTTCCAACATCAGTCCAGCCAATCCCAATACCAAGACACTTTGGATCATGTGACCCAACTGCAGCGGATGGCTGAGTTAGAAATTCAGTATGACTTAGAAAAACGACAGGTGGAGTATGAACTAATGGAAATGCGACAGAAAGAAGGCGAGGCTACGGTAAAATATCACAAAACCCTTAATTGGGCTCTATTTGCTATTCTGATACTGGCTGTAGTAATCGTTGCATTGGTTTGGCTTTCAGCCCATCAAAAGCAGCAATATGCAGAGCAATTAAAGGATGAAGTAGAGCATAAAACGGCTGATCTTAGACTTAAGAATGAGGAACTAGAAGGTTTTGCGCATATCGTGTCGCACGATCTTAAGGAGCCTTTGCGCAATATCATGAGCTTTATTAATCTCATCGAAAAGCGAGGCTCTAGTATCGAGCACGAAGAACAACAAACCTATTTTGGCTTCATAAAAAAAGGAGCGAATCAATTATATAATTTGGTAGAAGACGTTTTGCAGTTTTCGAGATTGAGAAAGACTGATCCCAAAATTGGAGCTGTAGATACCCACAAGCTGGTGTCTGAGGTAGAAGATGCGCTTAAGCTTAAGGTGAAAGAGCGAAATGCTAAAATACGCGTTCATGATCTGCCTAAGATCGAAAGCTCTGAGGCCATTTTATTTCTAATTTTCAAGAACCTGATCGAGAATGGCATAACCTACAATCGAGAAGAGTTCCCGTCGATTGATATCCATTACCAGAAACAAAAAGGTGAACATGAGTTTGTGCTGAAAGATAATGGGATGGGAATCCCGATGGAGTTCAAGGACAAGGTATTTAAGATGTTCTTCCGATTGCACAATCGCAATGAGTTTGAAGGCACCGGACTAGGTCTGGCCATTGTAAAAAAGCTCACGGAGCAGTTAAGAGGAAATATTTGCTTTGAAAGTGACGAAAGCGGTACTACCTTTTTTCTAAAGTTTCCCGCCCAATATGAAGCCGCTACCCTTTAACATATCCAAGACATCAAACAAATCTCTTGGCATTCAACATGATAAACTGCCCTATTTTTATGATAGACTGCATTATCATCCGGAGTGGCAAATTACCTTAATTGTAAGGAGTGAAGGCACCCTATATGCTGGGGATGGTATGTGCCGTTTTGGAGCAGGAGATCTTTGCTTCATTGGCTCTAACTTACCCCACCTATTCCGAAATGATAGTAAATACTATGAATTGGAGGAGGAAAAAGCGGAAGCCATCTCCATATTTTTTGACCGAAAAAGCCTGGGGGCTGGCTTTTTTGAAATTCCAGAGTTAAGAGCCGCCAATGTTTTATTACGGGAAGCCAATAAAGGAATCTGTTTCCCTGCGGATAGCATAGGTCTCAAGGTAAGATTGTTGTTTGAAAATATGGAAAACCAGGAGGGAATCAATCTCTTGCAAGACTTTCTATCTATCATCCAATGCCTATGCGAATCCGAAGCGGGGAAGACGGTTTCTAGCGTGTCTTATGATCAATCCCAGGCCGAAGCGGCGGGCAAGCGACTCGACCAAGTTTTACAATTCATTTTTCAAAACTACCATAAGAAGATCACGGTGGAAGAGGCCGCCCAAGCGAGCAATTTAAGTATCCCTGCTTTTTGTCGGTACTTTAAGTTGCATACGAGGAAGACTTTTATTGCTTACGTGAATGAGGTGAGAATTAACGCCGCATGTCAGCTGTTGATCAAACAACAATATTCGATAAGTCAAATTGCCTATAAGGTCGGGTTTAATAATCTTTCAAACTTCAATCGGCAGTTTAAGCGGCTGAAGGGGATGGTTCCACGTTCATTCCAGCAACACTATCAATGAATCGCTACTCTAGTGCGTACTCGGCAGATGCCATTTGTATTTCACGGCTAAGGTTCTCAGAATGATAATGAAGAACACCGTACTTAACATCGCCCAATCCCGTCCCATATGTAAGGCTGTCAAAATCAGGAATAATATCCCACCGGCGATGCAAGCTGTAGCATAGATTTCTTTTCTAAAGATTAACGGTACTTCATTGCATAGGACATCTCGAATCACTCCCCCGAAGACAGCAGAAACGGTACCCATTATTACTGCTACGGGCATAGATAGACCTAGGCCTAATGTTCTCTCCAGGCCGAGAATGGTATATAAGCCAATGCCAATGGTATCGAAAAGAAATAAAGTTCGCCGCAGTTTTTGTACCCGCTGTCCAAAAACATAGCTCACCGCAATCCCTGCTGCTATGATTAGTAAGTAGTTGTTGTCTAGTAGCCAGCCTACGGGCTGGCGACCAATTAGAATATCTCGTAGCGTGCCCCCACCAAGTGCTGTAACTAGGGCAATTACTGAGGACCCAAAGATGTCTAGTTTCCGCTGTATCGCTGTCAAGGCACCACTAATCGCGAACACGAAAGTGCCGGCCAAATCAAAGAAGTAAATGATATCCATCGGAAATAAATTGCAAAATCATCCGTATCGTTCTGGCTGTAGTAATTCCAAGTCAATACTGGGGGATTGTTCCCCAATGACTTCAGCAATCAGCTTGCCTGTAATGGGCCCCAAACTCATACCCATCATGGCATGCCCCCCAGCCAGTACCAGGTTAGGTACCTGGCTCGATCTGCCAATATATGGCAAACCATCAGGAGAGCATGGTCGAAATCCTACCCAAATATCGGTTTCCTTCTGGTTTGGAAGATCGATATCGGGATAGTAGGGAGGTAGGGAAGAGAGGATTCCTTGTACCCGCCTTGGATTAACCACTCTACTCATTCCTCCTAGTTCCAGCGTGCCGCCAAACCTCAAGTCCTTACCCATGGGAGTGATGGCGACTTTATCCTCACTAAGGATGCTAGGAATTATGGGACGTTCATTGGGCGCCGCTAAGGTAATCGAATATCCCTTTCCATCCTGGATGGGCATATTGATCTTTAAACTCCTAAGGATTTTCTGCGACCATGATCCCGCTGCAAGTACCACTTGATCAACAGCTATTCGCCCTCCTCCTTGTGTTCGGATATGCGTAATCTTCCCTTTTTGCGTTTCCCAACCTGTGAGTGTCGTTCGTGGCAGGAAGTTCACGCTGGATCGTTTCAAATGAGCTATGAGGGCATCCATGAATAGATGAGGTGAGAGATGCGAATCTCCGGGGTAAAGCACTCCACCACGAGCTTGCAACCGAGTTCCTCTCTCAATCTGAGCCAGTTCACTAGCGGAAAGGATGGTAGCTTTTACCCCTAAATCATTAGCCATCTCCGCTCCGGCGAGCTCCTCTTTTTCTCCCTTAGCAGAACGGAATAACATGAACAATCCCTTATTTTCCAAATCAAAGGGCACATCTAAGGCTGCACTTATTTCTTGGTATAGAAGACGGCTGCCTTGGTTGAGGTCCCTGATGATAGGCATGGCCAGTCCAACCTTTGCCGGCGTACAAGCTCGGTAAAAATGCCAAAGCCATTGGACTAATGGTAAATCTAGTCTTGGTCTAATATAAAAGGGACTACTTGAGCTGAACATCCATCTTAGCCCTTTTGCAATTACGCCAGGACTGGCCAAGGGGACGAAGTGACTAGGGACGATCATCCCGGCATTTCCATAGGAACATCCAGCGGCAAAATCTCCTTTGTCAATTATGCTTACATCATGCCCTGCTTTTTGTAGATAATAGGCACTACAAATACCTATAACCCCGCCTCCAATTACATGTACTTTCATATCAACAAGCTATTAGATCACTTGAAAACCATGTGCATAAGGGTCATCTTCTTCATCGATGATAATTTGATTATAGCCGGTAATCCTTGCCCATCCTTCTATGCTAGGCACAATGGCAGAAAACGGTCCGCAGGAAACCTCTTCTTCTACGCGTCCAATGAACTGGCTACCAATGATACTTTCATGCGTAAAAGTTTGGCCCTTTTTTAACTTACCCTTAGCGTGCCATTGTGCCATTCGGGCAGACGTTCCGGTACCGCATGGGGAGCGATCTATCGCCTTATCTCCGTAAAAAACTGCATTTCTAGCATCAGCCTCGGGAGATTTGGGGGTCCCAGTCCAGAGCATATGGCTTAATCCTGTGATTCTATCATCCAATGGGTGGATAAAGGAATAGTTTTCATTTAGTCGCCTTCTAACGACGGGGCTCCATTGGATTAGTTTTCCAGGACCATAGGCATCTATACCTTCATAGTTTTCTTGCGGATCCACAATCGCATAGAAATTTCCACCATAGGCTACATCCACAAGTAGAGATCCCAGTTCTGGGCACTCTACTTGCAGTTGTTCTTTATATAGAAAAGAGGGGACATTGGTCAATTTGACCGATTTAATCTTTTTACCTTTTTGTTTGTATTCAACCAGGACCAAACCGGCTGGTGTCTCCAACCTGAGTTGACCCGGCGTTTTTGGCTTGACCAATCCTTCTTCAAGTGCAATGGTGACCGTGCCAATGGTTCCGTGCCCGCACATGGGGAGGCAACCGCTGGTCTCTATGAAAAGAATAGCCACATCATTCGCAGGGTCTGACGGATCGTATAGAATACTCCCTGACATCATATCATGACCACGTGGCTCGAACATGAGCCCTGTCCTAATCCAATCATGATGGGCTAAGAAATCCAGCCGTTTTTCTCCTATATTGGCCCCTTGCAATAGTGGGCCACCCCCTGCAACAAGTCTTACCGGATTCCCGCAGGTATGGGCATCAATGCAAAAGAATGTCTTCCTCATAAAGGTAATTTGTCACACTACTAAAGCCTACAAGTTGAGATAATCCGGTAGGCTAGGACGTGAAGCCATGCCGTCATTCAAAATCTTCAGTACTCTTTCTCTCTCTGCACCTGCTAGGGGAAGCCGTGGTGCACGAACGTGTTCTGTTCCTATACCTGTGATCACTTCAGCTAGCTTAATGTTTTGAACCAGTTGTGGATTGATGTCTAATTCTAGGATAGGCAGAAACCAGCGATGGATAGCTACGGCCTCCTCAATCCGGCCTGCTAAGGCAAGACGGTAAATGGCTACAGTTTCTTTGGGGAAAGCACAAACAAGTCCTGCAACCCATCCATCCGCTCCCATCAGCAACGATTCGAGTGCTAGGGTATCCACACCACAGCTAATTTTTAGGCTATCTCCAAAGGCAGATTTAAGACGGCTCACATTCGATACATCTCTGGTACTCTCCTTGATGGCTTTGACATTGGGTAACTTCAATAATTCCTCCATAATCGCCAGTGTCACTTCAATCTTGTAATCTACTGGATTATTATAAATCATGATGGGAAGATCAGTTGATTTAGCAATGCTGGTGAACCAACTTGCCGTCTCTCTATCTGTAGATTTATACATCATCGGGGGCAAGGCCATGAGACCGTCAGCGCCTTGTTCTTGTGCCGTTTGTGCTACCCGGATGGCTTCTTGTTGAGCGCTTTCGGCGATATTGATGATAATGGGAAGCTCCTTACTGATCTGCTTGGCCCGTTCCAAAAGCGCCATTTTTTCACTCAAGAGCAATGTACTAGCTTCTCCCAGCGACCCGCCCAGGATTACCCCATCAATACCAGCCTCTATCTGTGCCTTTAAATTCAATTCGAAGGCATCTAAATCTAATTGGCCATCTTGATCGAACTTAGTGGTTAGTGCGGGGTAAACCCCATTCCAGTTTACTACCATCTTTTTTCTGCAATGATAGATCAAAAAAACAGCTGCTTATGTGTGGATTTTATTAGACTTTGATACTATTTTATCAAGTGTTGGCAAAAGCTAAGGTAACGATAAGAAAATAGTATGGATATGCTAGATGTTCATCATGAATTCATTGAGGTCAATCTGTGTGTCTAACGCTAACTTCTTGCGAAGTCTATATCTTCCGACTTCAACCCCCCGAACGGAAATATTCATCAGAGGAGCAATTTCCTTAGTGGCGAGATTCATGCGCAGATAGGCACATAGTTTTTGATCGTTGGAGGTGAGTTGTGGGAACTTCAATTTAAGTCGTTTTAGAAAATCGCTATGAACTTGATCAAAATGATGCGCAAATTGATCCCATTCTCGGGCTAACTCATCATCTTGAGTCAGTAGTCGAATTAGGCCGTCAACTTGTTTTTTGGCGCTTGTTTCTTGTACTTCCTTTTGTAATTTCTCCAGCCGATTCCTAAGCTTGTGAATCATTTCACTGCGCTGAACAAGGTGCATGGTCGTACTAGCCAGTTCCTGATTCTTGTGCCTAATCTCTGCTTCAAGGTTCTTATTCTGCAAGGCAATGATAGCCTTCTCAGACTCTTCAACGACCTTTTGGTGCTCTTCTTCTTTCTTTCGTTGTGCGGAAACAAGATTTGCCGTTTCTTTCTTAAATCTGCTACGAGGGATTAATATTAATCCTGCAATTAATCCAAGTACGAGTAGTGCATAGAAAACCTTTGCTAGATTTGATGCATACCAAGGAGGGGCGATCGTAAAATGGTAGTTGATTATTGCAGATTCTAATCCCATCTGGTTTTTCGCCCGTAATTTAAAGGTGTAGTCTCCCGGACTGAGATTAGTGTATTCTTTAGTCCGTTTGGTATTCCAACTGGACCAACTTTCATCAGACCCATCTAACAAGCATTGAAACCAAATCTCGTCATGTTGGCTATAAATCGGTGCAGTGAAGGAAAAGCGAAAGGCATTTTCAAAATGTCTGAAAACGTGATCTGCTACAATATCCTCTCCGCTGTAGTGACCAGCTAGTATAAGCGTGTCTCCCTGTGCAATATTATATATGTTTTGAAATAGGACTCTTAATTCAGTATTAGCGGCTGCATCAGGCGTAGGATCAAACGTAATGAAGCCTTTTTCTGCACCTGCTATGATCCGCTGATTATCTAAGGGATAAATAAACTCAAAGCCTCGAACCAGTTGACTATTGATGGATGGATACAACGCTTTGTCAAAGCGCTTTATCACACCTTTATCCGTCAAAGAAAGTCGTCCGGAGGTAGTTGAACCGACGAACCATATATTTCCTGCTTGATCCTCAAAAATTCTTAATATATTGGGCTCCTCCCGAAGTAATTCCTGTACTTCTCGGTATTGTTCGAAGGAATTACTGGTCGCATCGTATCGATAGACGCCGGTTTCACTAGTAAACAAAACTTCGTCGTTGACAGAGAAGACGTGATTTAAGTGATCACTGGCTAAGCCGTCCTTTTGACCGTATAGTTGAACATCTAGTTGTTTTTGATCAGGAGAGAATCGTAGTTTATATATGCCCCTGTACGGATGGGCCATCCAGATATTGCCGGCTTCATCAGGAATCAAAAAACGACTAGACTCTCTTAGTCCATTAACCTTGTTTTGCCATTCCCAGCCTTCTTCTCCGAGCGTGTACAATTCCAAACCTTCGTAAGTACCAGCTACCATGCTATTGAGATTTCCTGGTAGCAAGGTGAAATTCCAGGTGCCTGGCCCTTTTGAAAGTTTGCGACTACTATGGCTATTTCCAGATCTTTGTATTTCGAAGGCACCCTCATGATGTCCCATCAAAAGTCTACCTCCTAAAACAGCCAATCCCCATACTTGTCCTTGGGTGCCGGGAACTAGGGTAAAGGAGGTCCGATTGTAGAGTTGAGGACTAGCACTTGCTTCTAGAGCATAGAGACCGGAGGAAGTTCCGAAATAGAAGTAGTCATTGTATTCAATAAAGGTATAAGCCGTGCCTTCTAAGGGCTGATCAGGAATAATTTGGGTGAAGTCTCCATTAATCTCGGCATAGTCAATGCCATTGTCTAAGCCAATCCATAGGTTACCCTTATGATCCGTCAGTAAACTTAGGACATTGTTTTTTTGCAGTCCATTGTTCCGATTGATGTGTGTTTGTAAACGGAATTCATCGTTGAGGACGAGAACCCCAGCGGCGCTGGTTCCTAAGATGATCCTTCCGTGACGATCTTTAGTCGCACAATAGATCCGATTTTGTCTTATAAAACTGTCAAAGTGTGGTATTGACCAGGACTTGAGTTGGCCCTGCTGGAGCAAATAAAGTCCGTCCTTCAGGGTAGTAAAAAGGATAGAACCGTTCGCTAGGGATAGAGCGCCAGTAAAAACTATATTTTTTTTAGTTTTTTCAGATAATCCTAATGGTTGGAAGGAGTCTTCTGTTTTCACCATCAAATCTTCATCACTCTGTAGAAAGAGCTTTCCTCCTGCTTTTGCCAAAAATCGTATCCCTGGACTTTCATACGCTACAGAAATACACTGATTATCGAACTTAAACAGCTTATTAGAAGCATAGAAGTAGATACTCTCATTGAGTATGGTCAAATCCCAGACATCTTCAAAGTTTCGACTTGTAGAGGGAACCAAATCTAAAAGTGAATGATATTGCAAAAGGCCATTTTTATCGGCTTTGAAGTATCCGAATTCATTTTGACCACCTACAAATATGGAATCGCCACGAATTACTAGGGACCGCGCAATGGTCTTTTTTTCTAAAGGGAAGCATTGCCAATCATTTCCGTCATATTGTAGCAAGCCGTTGTTGTTAGCAAGAAAGATGTAACCATTTGGATGTTGAGCAATAGCCCAATTTTGGATTCCTGCCCCATAGGAAGTACTGGGGTAATTCCGTATGAAAGGATCACCGAGTTGAATATCCGAGGACCTTAGCTCGCCAACGGCAAATAAGAGCCCAAGAAGAAGGAAAAGGAAATAAATTTGTTTGGGTGGGTTTACCACTTTATTTCTGTTCATTTCATGTATAAGAACCTGCTCTATAATTTATCTGCTACAATATACTAATTGTAGTACTGATTTAGTATGAAATCATGCAGATGAAGTACTTATGTTGTAGTGTAGGTGATTGAATTTTATTTGTGTAGTATTTGTGATGTAGTACATTATCGGGTGAAAAATCTATAGAGGCGGTAGTTTTGTATACTTTCGAGTAAAAAGCCAAATAATGTTCTGTTAATTACATGTGGCTTTATTCCTGAATGATGTAGTGAATATTAGCACTTGAGTAATCTATAAATTCACTTGATGTAACGGGTTGCCGAGGCTGAACAAGGATCTAACTCTTCAACATAATTGTGCTACTTTAAAAAAAGAACAGATGAAAAGACTTCTACCTCTATTACTACTTCAACTTGCCTTCATAGGCTTGACTTCTAGTCAAGTGGTCATCGATTTTGAAGCAGAGGGCATTAGCCAAAACTTCCAATACTTTGGAGGAAGTGCCGAGGGAGCTCAATCCAATACGATCGCTAATCCAAACCCCTCCGGTATCAATACGAGTGATACGGTTCTGGAGTTTGTTAAAGTAGGGGATGCTCCTAGTTGGGGAGGCGCCTTTGCTAATCCTGCTCCTGCCAATCCTATCGATGCTACCAATGGCGGACAAATATGTATCAAAGCACACTTTGATCATATTGGTAATCTGACTGTCAAATTAGAGCAACCAGCTTCTGGCGGTGAAAACTGGATTACCTCTGTAGCTAACACCACCACAGGAGAATGGGAGGAAATTTGTTTTGACTTTTCTAGCCCATCTTTAGAGGATTCTAATCAACCTGCCACGGGAAGGGTCTTCGGACAATTGGTTATATTCACCGACTTTGGATCCGAAGGTACAGGTTCAAGTGTTACTACTTACCTAGATGATATTACCTATATGACGACGGGAAGTGAAAGGAGCTGCACTCCAATTTTAGATTTTGAAGCGGCAGCAACTTCTACTGACTTCCAAATATTTGGATCAAGCCTTGATGGACAGCTTACTACCATTATCGACAATCCAAATGCTTCGGGTATCAATACCAGTGGTAGCGTGATAGAGTACATCAAAGCAGGAGATGCTCAGACTTGGGGTGGAATGTTTGCAAATCCTGCGCCTTCTACCGCAATTGATGCAAGTAGCGGAGGAGAAATCTGTGTGAAGGTCCATATGGACCACATCGGTAATCTGGCGGTGAAATTGGAGCAACCCAATGAAGGCGAGAACTGGATCACCACGGTGGAGAATACAAAAATTAATGAATGGGAGGAATTGTGTTTCAACTTTGATAATCCATCTATCGAGGATTCTAATCAGCCAGCTACTGGAAGAACTTTCGGTCAGATAGTGCTCTTCTTTGATTTTGGAACGGCTGGAACTGGGGCAGACCAAACCTTCTACTTCGATGACATCGAGGTGTGTACTTCTAATCAGACAGAAATTGTCGATGTCACCTTTTCAGTGGATATGAACGAGTACGGTGTAGACAACTTTGCAACGGTATACATCAGTGGTGACTTCAACGGATGGGCAGGAGACGCCAATGCATTGAGCGATGAAGATGGAGATGGGGTTTGGACTACAACTCTTCCATTACCTACTGGTCCGATTGAATATAAATTCACCTTGGATAATTGGTCTGCACAGGAGATGTTTAGTGGGTCAGAAAGTTGTACTAAGCTAACCGTTAATGACGATGGAAGATTTGTCAATAGATCATTGGTAATCACTGCCAGTTCTGATCCGGGCACCGTTTGCTTTAATAGTTGCTATGCTTGCGGGGAGGCTGTGAAAATTACTTTTGATCTTGGTGTTTCTGCGATTACTCCGGCGGAGTCTGGCGTGTTCTTGGCTGGTGGGTTGGAGTTCGGAGCTCCTAACGAGAAATTTAGATTGATGCCAAGTGCAGATGGAGTAGTTTCTTTGACTATAGAACGTCCAATAGGATTTAGTGGATACTACACTTTCACCAACGGTGCTTGTGGAGATTTTTCTTGCAAGGAAAACATTGCTGGCCAAGATTGTGCTAACCCTGATAATTTCAACGATCGCTTTATCAATCCGGTAATGGCGGACACTACGATTGCTACTTGCTTTGGTCAGTGTACGGTGGATACCAATTGTGGTCCTGCGCTATCTAGTGGAATGATCAGCTTTGCGGTTGATATGAATGGATATGCTGAAACCATCGGAACGGTTTATGTGAGCGGTTCTTTCAATAGCTGGTCCGGAGATGCTAATCCACTTGCGGATGAGGATGGAGATGGTGTTTGGGAAGGAACTTTTGAGCTGCCAGGTGGTGACCATGAATTTAAATTCACCATTGACAACTGGGCAGTCCAAGAAGGATTTGTACCCGAGGATCCTTGTACAGTTACTTCCGGTGGTTTTACGAATCGTGCATTGACCGTGGATGGAGATGCTGCGGTTTGCTTTCCTTGGAATTCCTGTGAGAGCTGCCTAGTCAACACGAATGACCTAGTGATCAATCCAAATCTAGTGCACATCAATCCGAATCTGGTACATGACTTTGCACAGTTGACTTTCGAATCACAGGTAGGCCGAAAGCAAGTAGAATTATGGGACCTGAACGGTAAATTGGTCTGGCAAAGAACGATAGATTACGGCCAGGATCAATTCAACTTGAACCTTTCTTCGTACCAGAGTGGAATTTATCTCGTGCGGGTAAGAACGGACGAAATGATAATTACGAAAAGAATGATTAAGCAATAAAGAGTGGCAGCCTTTAGGCTGTCAGATGGGACCGGTGTTAGTGGGGCGTTTGAATTTTCGAGCAACCCACTGACCCACTTTTAAAATCCAAATCGAATTTTCACCCACATGATTCAAAGAATTTGTTGTAGTCTAGTTGTTTTGTTCTTGGTCACTAATATAGTTTATGGGCAAGCAACGGACGAAATCAAGGGCACGATTACGACCTCTGATGGAGAGACCGTAATCGGAGCTACTATTGGGGTAAAGGGTACTACCTCAGGTACTGTCAGTGATATTGATGGTACTTTCTCTCTACGTCTGGAAGAAAGACCAGCTATTTTGGTTTTTTCTTATACCGGTTTGCAAACACAAGAAGTGGAAGTTACAGACGAGTTGGAATTGAAGATTGTTTTGGCAGAGAATATCTCCTTGCTTGATGAAGTAGTAGTGGTGGGGTATGGCACGCAGAAGCGTAGCAGTATTAGTGGTGCTGTATCTACTGTCACGTCTGATGAAATCACAGAAACCCCTGTGCTTAGGACAGAACAGGCTTTGCAAGGGCGTGTTGCGGGGGTACAAGTAGCGCAGAGTTCTGGGTCTCCAGGAAGTCCACTAACAGTGCGTGTACGCGGAGTTGGCACAATTAACAATAGTGATCCGTTGTATATAGTTGATGGAATACCAGTAGAGGGGATAGATTTTTTGAATCCCAATGATATTGAATCCATTAATGTGCTAAAGGATGCTGCATCTTCAGCCATTTATGGAGCGC
This sequence comes from Saprospiraceae bacterium, assembly GCA_965263225.1. Classification (GTDB taxonomy): domain Bacteria; phylum Bacteroidota; class Bacteroidia; order Chitinophagales; family Saprospiraceae; genus DT-111. Next base: position 445,187 of record CBDHHG010000051.1, on the reverse strand, counting down.
GAGGGGCAAACGGAGTGGTATTGATCACCACGAAAGGAGGTAAGAAGAACCAGGAGGGCAGTATCAGCTATCATGCGTACTATGGAGTTCAGAGTGCCTGGAAAAATATGAATTTGTTGAATGCCAGGGAATATGCGATTTTATCTAATGAAGCTCATATCAATTCGGCCAGAGTTCCCTTAGCTGAGTTTTCTAATCCGGATATGCTAGGTGAGGGAACGGATTGGCAATCAGCTATTTTCCAGGATGCCCCAATGGTTAGTCATCAATTGACTCTTAGTGGAGGAGGCGAACGTTCTGCCTATACAGTATCTGGAAATTACTTTGAGCAAGATGGAATTGTGGGGGGTGAAAAATCGGGCTTTGAACGCTACACGGTTCGATTAAATACCGTTAATGATCTAAAGGATTGGTTAACAGTAGGAAATACTTTAGGTTTCACTTATTTAGAAAGAAATTTCTTACCTGAAAACAATGAATTCGTCACGCCTTTAATCCGGGCTTTGAATATGGACCCCGTTACGCCGATTCGTAAGCCGGATGGTACCTATGCCTATTCCTATTACTCAGATACAGATATCACTAATCCGATTAATTCCATTGAGCAAATTCATGACCAATGGACTTCCAATCGAATTGTTGGTTCTGTTTTCGGGGAATTAAAGTTAAGGGAACAACTCCGCCTTAAATCCACCTTTAGTGTGGACGCAACTTTTGCCACTAGAGATGTATTCCGACCGCTATTTGATTTAAGCATCAATCCGACCATTGGAGATGCGCCAGCAGGAGAAAGAAATCTGGTAAATAGTGTCGGTAAGGAGCATAATACTTGGCGTAATATGCAATGGGAGAATGTTTTGAATTATAAGACCACCATCCAGGAAAATCATGCCTTGGATCTTACAGTTGGTACTACCTTCTTGGATAATCGCTTCGATTTTTCGGGCGGTGGGAATACAAATTTACCAAGTAACGATCCCACAGATGCCTACATTTCTAATACGATTGATCCAATAGCTTCGCAAAGTGCTTATGCAGGCGCAACAGAGGCATCCCTGCTTTCATTTTTTGGTAAAGTGAACTATGAGTGGAACGACCGTTACCTCGCTTCGGCCACTTTCCGGGCCGATGGTTCCTCCCGATTTGGAGCAAACAACAGATTTGGTTACTTCCCATCTTTCTCTGTAGGTTGGGTGATTAACCGAGAAAGTTTTTGGAAATGGAAGGATGTGAGTTTATTGAAGCTAAGAGCTAGTTGGGGCCAGAATGGGAATGACCGAATCGGGAACTATAGTTTTTCTACCATTGTTAATGCCGGGCAGAACTACACCTTTGGTGAAGGAGAGATCATTACCAATGGTAACGTACCCTTGGTAGCAGCTAATCCAGATCTAAAATGGGAAACAAGTACTCAGACTGATATTGGTTTAGATGTAGAATTGTACGATGGACAGCTCTACTTTGTGGCGGATTACTATGTGAAAAAGACTTCTGATATGCTGTATGCCGCGCCTATACCGCTGACTGCTGGTACCCTACCTCCAGTGCGAAACATTGGGGAAATGGAAAATACAGGTTTGGAGCTATCGCTCAATTATCGAAATCGAGAAGGAGCCTTTAAATATGGAGTAGGAGCTAATATTGCATTTGTATCAACGGAAGTAATTAGCCTTGGGGAAGGGGGGGAGCCAATCACCTCAGGTAACGTTTTCTCTGCGGGGCCTGTAGCAAGGACGGAGGTAGGGCATCCAATTGCCGCATTTTATGGCTACGTCACGGATGGTATCTTTCAGAATCAGGCAGAGGTCGAAGCGCATGCAGTGCAGAATGAGAATACGGCTCCAGGTGACATTCGGTTCAAAGATTTAGATGGTGACGGGATTATTACCAGTAATGACAGAACTTTCATCGGCAATCCAACACCTGATTTTACCTACGGTGTGACCTTTGATGCTGAGTATAAAGGATTTGATCTGAGTTTATTTTTACAAGGAGTTTCTGGAAACGAAATTTACAATGGAATCGTACGCTATGACTTTTCGTACACCAATCGTCCACAAAGTGTATTGAACCGATGGACGGGGCCAGGAACGAGCACCACAGAGCCCAGAGTAACCCTAAGCGATCCCAACCGCAATGCTAGGGTTTCTGACCGTTTCGTGGAGGATGGTTCCTACTTGAGAATTAAAAACCTACAGATCGGCTATCAACTACCGAGAGATATTCTCTCAAAATTGAGATTGAATAAACTGAGAGTATATGTAAGTAGTCAAAACTTATGGACCCTTACTAATTATTCCGGTTTGGATCCCGAAATTGGCTCTACCCAGGGTGCACTGGATCTGGGCATTGATAGGGGCTTCTATCCGCAAGCTAGGACATTCCTGGGCGGCATTCAAATCACTTTTTAACAGATGATCATGAAGAGAACAATATTACTAGCTTTCTTCTGTTTGTGCTTTTTTTCCTGTGAAAAGGATATTCTTGAAAAGAAGCCTATCATCGGAGCAACGGAAGAGAATTTTTATAAAACAGCAAGTGACGCAGTCTCAGCTGTAAATGGTGCCTATGCCGCATTACAGTTTGAATTAACTCCAGCTGGCCACTTCCGCTGGTTTTGGGGAGATATATTTTCAGATGATTCCACTACCGGTGGTTCCGGACCTAACGACCAGCCGGATTTACAAGCTATGGAGAATTTCCAGGGGCTAACGAATACGGAATATCTAGAAGCGGAATGGGCTGCTGATTATGAAGGGATTTACCGGGCCAATCTGGTGTTGGAAAGGGTGCCAGCGATAGAAATGGATACCGATTTGAAGAATAGAGTATTGGGAGAGGCGAAGTTTATCAGAGCTTGGTTTTTCTATAACCTGGTTACTTTATTTGGAGATGTGCCATTGGTAGATCATGTGTTAGCCCCCAGTGAGTACAATATGCCAAGGACTTCGGCGGCAGAAGTTTGGGCCTTAATCGAACAAGATCTAACAGAGGCGATAAATGACCTTTGGCCCCGTAGCCAATATGGTGTAGAGGACTTAGGTCGTATTACTAAAGGTGCTGCTCAAGGATTATTACTCAAGGCGTACATGTACCAATCTAGATTTGCCGAGGCAGAAAGCGTGGCCAATGCTATCATTGCTTCTGGAGAATACCAGTTAGTTGCAGATTATTCCCAAATCTTCACTGAAGCGGGAGAAAACAATGAAGAATCCGTTTTCGAAATTCAATATATGAATGCCTCTGGTGGAAACTGGGGAAGAAATAATGCCAATGAAGGAACCTTTACAAACGTATTTCAGCGTGCAAGAGGTCAATTTGAAGGCTTTGGCTTTAATTTACCTACACAGGACTTTGTAGATGAGTTTTTTAAAGAGGGCTTTGAGGACCCTAGATTGAGGGCAACGGTCTTTAGAGTGGGAGACTTTATGGGGGATAGAGGACAATTTACAAAGGAGGCAACAGGATATCCACACGAATATTATCCGAAGAAATACTTCAATAATAAGAGTGAAGAGGCACCATTTGGAGACCCGAATCCAAACGGGGGAACGAATGATCGGGTGATTCGCTATGCGGATGTATTACTCATGCATGCAGAAGCTGCTTTTCACAATGGGAACGAGGCTGCGGCGAGAAACTCCTTGAATGAGGTTCGGCAACGGGTTAAACTGGATCCAGTGACACGTTCGGGACAACTATTATTAGAGTCCATTTATCACGAGCGTCGAGTGGAACTAGGACTTGAAGGCCACCGTTACTTTGATTTGATTAGGACAGGCCGAGCACCTGTTGTACTTGGACCCTTAGGATTCAAGGAAGGAGTGAACGAAGTACTGCCAATTCCCGAATCTCAGATTCTGGCTACTAATGGTGCTATTACGCAGAACCCAGGTTACTAATCCTATAAGCTACTATCAGACCATGAGAAGTAATTATATATGTGTTTTTGGATTGATCATCTTCTTAATGATGGGGTGTGAAGCCTTCGTAGAGGAAGATATTGTCATCCCAGGTGCACCAGAAGCCCCAAGTTTGGAATTGACACCGTCGGCGTATAATCCCAATCGAATCATTATTAAGGATTTGTCGCAAGGATTCTTTTCTCGGGTATGGGATATGCCTGGTGGGACTCCCTCCAGTTCAACCCTTACGGTAGATACCATACTATTTACAAGAGCAGGTACCTATACCATCACGCTTCATGCGGCCAAAGAAGGCGGTGGTGGAACGGCCAGTGCCAGTCAGGAAATTGTAATTGCAGAAGATGCTGCTGTTTCCTGTACCGAGGATATTACCATGCTAGCAGGTGGATGTGAGCTTGGAGATCAAAAGTGTTGGACCTTTTCTTCTGTGGCGGGTGCGATTACGGTGGGACCAACACCCGGTTCAGGTGAATGGTTTACCTCTCCGCAAGGGGGCTTAGATTTCGAGCAGTACAACGATGATTTCTGTTTTTCTTTTGATGGTGCCAGGTTTATTTATAATAACCAGGGGAAGACGGTTGACCCCTGGAATGGATACGTTCCAGTGGATTATATCCCACCCGATGATTACACCTGGTTGTTGGTTCCTGGGGCAGGAGAAAATGGGGAGACGAGAATCCAATTACCAGAGGGAGCATTCATGGGAGTTTGGGATTCAGGACCAGCCTACGATATAGTGAGCCTATCAGAAGAAACCTTAGTGGTGCGCAGTAAGATTGTAGGCGTAGATGGTTGGTTTGAGTTGACTTTTGAAGCCCATTAAGCACGAAAGGATGAAGCGATTTATGTATGGTGTGGTCAGTTTACTGATATTACTGACCACCGCTTGTGAGAACAAACAAGAAACAGGTACCACTGAATGGGAACTAGTTTGGTCTGACGAATTTGAGATTGATGGTTTACCAGATCCAGGCCGATGGAGTTATGATGTAGGGACAGCTTGTGAAAAGCCAGCGGGTTGTGGCTGGGGAAATAACGAGCTGCAATACTATACGACAGATCGGCAAGAAAATGCCAGGGTAGAAGATGGGCATTTAATTATCGAGGCCCACCAAGAACCCTATAAGGAAGACAGAGCTTACACCTCCGCAAGATTAGTTTCCAAACAGAAAGGGGATTGGAAATATGGGAAAATAGAAATGCGGGCCATGCTTCCGCAAGGTTTTGGAACCTGGGCTGCCTTTTGGATGTTGCCCACTAAACCTACCTATGGGGGCTGGCCTTCAAGTGGAGAAATTGATATCCTGGAATACGTGGGCTATGCCCAGGATACCATATATGGTACTGTGCATACCGACGCCTACAATGGTATGATCGGGACGCAAAGGGGTGGAGACATTTACAGAAAGGGCCTCGAATCTAGTTTTCATACCTATTCCATTGAATGGAGTGAGGACGAGATAAGCTGGTATCTGGATGGTGATCAATTCTTCCACTTTGAAGATGAAGGAAAGGGCCCCAAAGCCTGGCCTTTTGATCAGGCCTTCCATTTAATTCTGAATTTAGCTGTGGGAGGAAGTTGGGGCGGTTCTAGAGGTGTTGACCCCGATATCTGGCCACAGCAATACGTAATTGATTATGTTAGGGTGTTTCAGCAACAATCACCCACACAAAAACCCTCGCTATGAAAAAGTTTTTAGTACTGTTATTACTCATAAGTTTTTTGGCATGTGATCTCAGCAACGAATTACCAGAAGACAATATTCTACAGGCGCCAAAGATATCGGTTACCGGAGGCAGTATTGTAGAAGGAGATGAAAATATTTTCTTCAATTTTCAGGTAGAGTTGTCATGGGCCTACAACCAGATGGTAAGTGTAGATTATCAGACAATAGCAGAGACTGCCGAAGAAGGCGTAGATTATCTGGCTGCCACAGGGACTTTGGTGTTTGAGGCAGGCGAAACCTTGAAAGATATTCCTGTCGAAATTATTGGAGAAAATATTCTGGAGGTTGAGGAAAGCTTTAAGATAGAACTTAGCAATCCCATAAATGGTGGATTATTGGTTTTTGCAGCACAAGGCTTTATCCAAAACGATGACGATGTAGGGGATCTAGTGATTCCAACAACTGGGTACTCAACACCGACTTCTTATGATGGTATGGATCTAATTTGGAGTGATGAATTCGATGGAGATGCCCTCAATGCAGATAATTGGAAATTTGAAATTGGTCGTGGTAACAATGGGTGGGGCAACAATGAGCTTCAGTATTACCGAGAAGAAAACACAAGCGTCGAAGATGGATTTCTAGTAATCGAAGCGAAGGAAGAAAACTACAACGGAGCAGATTATACCTCCTCTCGGCTCATCACTCAGGGCAAGCAGAGTCTTCGCTTTGGTCGGATTGATATCCGCGCTGTGTTACCAGAGGGACAAGGGCTCTGGCCAGCGCTTTGGATGTTAGGTGCCAAAATCAACGCAGTTGGCTGGCCTGCTTGTGGGGAGATCGATATCATGGAATTAGTAGGGAATCAGCCGGATCGTGTGCATGGTACAGTACATTATGGGAACAGTCCTAGTACTCGGCAATTAGATGGTGCTTCCAAAGCTTTATCCGGTGGAGCCAGATTTTCGGAAGAATTTCACGTATTCTCACTGATTTGGGAAAACGATAAGATTCAATGGTTACTAGATGATGTTGTTTATCATGAATTTACTCGCGCTGAAGTAGGTGGTTTCCCTTATCCGTTCAATGATAATTTCTTCGTCATTTTTAACGTAGCGGTAGGAGGGGACTGGCCAGGTAGTCCAAACACTTCTACGGTTTTCCCACAACGCATGATAGTGGATTATATCCGCTACTTTAGATAGATACAGACTACAGACACAAAACACTACTAACAAGGACTTGTAAACAACAATTCGGCCCACGTCAAGAATAGTGGGCCATTTTAACCCAAACGAGATTGATTTATATTTTGTAGGATGATTTTTTGAATGATTTCCGGGGAGCTTAGCTGCTTTGGTGCAAGCAGCTCCCTGATCATTTCTTGCCCACTCTAGTCCACCAAGTAAACAAGTTGTTGGGCCATCTATTCCGTTCAATTTTGACAAAATAATGAAGGTACGGCTGTAGTTTAGGAAAACTTTAAGAATCACATGGAGTAAAGTAGATACTAGCCAAGGTGCTTTATCAGTTTTAAGAGGACTTTAAAACTTGATAGCCAACGATTGCTGGTAGAGAGTTGTTCCTTAAGAAGCTAGAACATATTCACTCTTAATACTTATCTCCATATGAAAAATCACTTGATGATCCCCGTCCTTTTATTGGCCTTCTTGCCATTGCAGTTAGCGGCTCAATACAATCCCGTGGCTTTAGAAAAGGCGGAAGAAACCATGGATGCCTTTAAAGATAAGGATCCCAAATTTGAAATCTACTTCGATGATGCATACGGCTATGCCGTTTTTCCTTCGGTTGGCAAAGGAGCCTTTGTATTAGGAGGTGCACACGGCGGTGGTACAGCCTTTGAGCAAGGGGAACCGATAGGCAAAGCTAAAATTACACAACTGACGATCGGATTCCAGGCTGGTGGTCAAGCCTATCGTCAGATTATTTTCTTCGAGTCCGCAGCGGATATGCAGCGCTTCAAAAACAATAAGATTGAATTTGCCGCCCAAGCCTCTGCGGTAGCTGTTACGGAAGGCGCTTCGACGAATCTAGCCTATAATGACGGAGTTGCTGTATTCACCATGACCAAAGGTGGTCTAATGTATGAAGCTTCACTCGGTGGCCAGCAGCTAAGCTATAAACCATATAAGAGAAAACCTCGCCGTTAGGCGGGGGTTTCCTCCCTTTCTTTTCTTTCCTTTTCTCACTATCTATCGTTGCAGATTCTATTCCTACTACCTCTTTAAATACATGTACTCAAAGGAGCGAATGTCTTACTCATTCTAAATTTTCTTTCTAATTTATATTTTCAAAACATTACTAATTTAGAATCTATCGTCCTAAGATAGGAAGAGTGATCTTGATGAGCCTGGCATTTCTCAATCACAATACGATTTACCATGAAGAAATGGCTTTTTCTAATACTTGTCATCGGAATAGCATTTTGTGGTAGGAGGGTAGGAGAGCAAGCGAATAATTCAACGGATGTCATTCCTGACAAGGAAGAGTGCATAGAGGACGAAAGACTACTGGGTAAAGTACTTAATGCTTATGCCGTAGCCATTGAAGCAGAACCTGAGAGGTGGATGTATAGTAATACAGCTTCAGATTTTAAGGATTGTTCAGGGATGTTTATTCGGCTATGTGAAGAGCTAGACGAACAGTTCTGTGAAAACTATGTATTCCCTGGCCGAAGATTTCACAGCACCAGGGATTTAGCGGCTTGGTATGCTGGGAATGGAAATCTTGAACTAATCCGGGATGCTCAATCCAATCAACATCTCATACAAGTTGGTCAGGTTATGTTTTACGGAAAAGCCAAACAGAGAATACCTAAGCGATTAAAGTTGGATGATCTGACCGCGCCCTATCCTAAAGGATTGTTGAGACATATGGGAGTAGTAGTGGCTGTCAATAGGGCGGCAGATGGTAGCTTAATTTCTTATACATTATACCATGGAAGAAGTAGTGGAAAGCCTGCTTCTCGCTCCATTATCCGAGCTAGCCAGAATCCGGATTTTGGCAATTGGGGACAGCCTTGGTTAGCTACGGCCTCCATTTTGGTACGGTAATGCGGATATAAGTGGCTTTGTAGGACAGGAAATGTAGTAACGAGAAGTCCTTAGAAATCGCAATCTTTTGGTAGAGGTTCCACTTGGTCCAAATCTTTAGCAAAATCAGCGTCTAATTCCACAGCCTGGAATCCAGCAGATGGACTGCCCTTCATCACTTTAGTTCCGTAGCCTTTATTGTTCATATGACCGCGTACATAGACTTCTTCGCTCGCACTGATAGCAACCGGCCCTCCGGAGCGAGTAAACGGTTGTTCAGTTACATGACTGTGTAATAAGACCCTCCTGTATAGTAAGTCACCATCCAAGGTGAGTACTTCCCACCAATCAGCATATTGATCACAGCCAGTATCCGGACTTTCTACAGTTGCCGAAAAAGTGTAGGCTTGTGCATTACCCTGCACCACAACCTTAACAATTGCTGCACCAAGTTCTGTAGCCATTTCTTCTTCCTCTGAATTATTCTCTTGGATCTGATTTTTTTGGGCACAGTTCCATAATAAGCCGGAGAGTAGCAGAATGAATAGGTATCGCATGATAAAGAGCTTAATGAATTACAAAGATACGGAATGATTCTCCGGCTCGGTAAGCTTTAGTGTATGAGTTGTAATTGGTTGATTTTCGGGTAGATAAGTAAGTGTCCCCCCTTTGTCCCCCACCTAATTTTGAAATTGAGCGCCTGATGTAGCATATTCGTATGGCATAAATATCTCTTCTACAATAAAACCTCAAAATCTCAACGATCATGAAACACTTAATGACCTTGGCCTTTCTAAGCCTAAGCGTACAGCTTTTAGCCCAACTCCCCGAAGATGAATATTTTTTTGGATTCAAGGCTGGGGGTACCTATTCCCAAATTAACGATATTAAGACAACTCTTATCCGGCCAGTACATCCCGAAGCCACCTACAATACTTCCATTGTTCCGCGTTATGGTGCAACAGCAGGCATGTTTTTTTACTACAAGTTTAAAGGAGGATCTTTTTTAGCCATTCAGCCCGAAATACTCTTTTCCATGGAAGGGGGGGACTTTAGGTATGATGATGTGAACGGGCTAGAGTATCAGATTCAATTTCGCTATGAGTACTTAAACCTTACACCGCAGTTTAAAATCTATCCGCTCGCTGAGTACGGAGAGGGCATAAGCGGCTTCCATATTGGGATCGCCCCCCAAATTGGAGTGGCCTTGGCAAGTACTCATATTTTCTATAATTCTAACACGGAGGTGATTGGCCAAGATTTGCAAATCCAACAGAATCTGAGAGAAGTACTAAAAGGGAAGAGTAATGTTTCTCTTGGTCTTAGTGTGGGCATTGAAATTGGACGACTATTTTTGGAAGGACGCTGGAATATTGGCCTCACGGATGTTGTGGAAACCCAAGCTAACGGCTATTACTTCATCGAGAACAAGAACAGAAGCCAATCCTACCTATTCACAGTGGCCTACGCAATTCCTTTTGATCAGTAAGCCATTCTCTCACCGAAAGCGAAAAGTCTTAACTATGAAACTCAACATTCCTATTCTATCGACGAATATTCTGTTATTGGTGCTTTTCTTACCTATCTATTCTTTTGGACAAAAGGATTTACCTGGTGGTGTTGCAGGCCTGCGGCACTGGTTCACTATTTCGGAATCTGCGGAAGAGGGGCGAATTTGGAGTGATCAGGTCGGGAAAGCAACTAGTATTACGTTAGCAGAAGACCAATATGATTTCCTGAACGGTCACCCGGTATTACAACTTAAGCAGAATGGCGAAGCTATAAGTTTACCCTTGGCTTCTTCGATACTTGATAAATCAACCATCATTAGCCTATACCAAGCTCTAGATACGGTCCTTGAGCAAGTCATTTGGCGAATAGCAAAACCCAATCAAGCAGGCTTAGTCTTAAGCACGTACCGCCTGGGAGATGTGACCAATGGCCGATATTTCAATACTTCTACGCAACGAGTTTTGCATCCTGTACTCCATACGTATGTTCAGCATGATCGATCTAAGACGAATACTGCTGCTGCCCAATGGTCTCTAGGGCACACTGGAGGTATGGAAAATTTGCCGCTTGTGCCATTTGCCGGTTATGTGCCGGAACTGTTGATGTACGATAGGGTGCTCACCCAGGAGGAACAGTTACGAGTAAATAGCCATTTTGCCATCCAGTACGGTTTGACCTTACCTAAGAGTAATTATTTGAATGCATCAGGCAAAGTGATCTGGGATTTCAAAGAGAATCAAGAATTTCCCTACCATATCGCAGGTCTGACACATGATCCCGTGTCCGGGCTTCATCAGAAACAATCTAGCAGCCAGATGTCAGAGGAAAATCTCATAGAATTGTCAGCTGCTCACTGGGCTTCTACCAACGAAGCAAACTCGGCGGAAATTCCTGCTGGTGTCTCTTTGATTTGGAGTGACAATGGGGAGCGATTAAGATTCCTCCAAGATGATACCCAACAGATTATGCCCCCTTTACTGGAGCGGAAATGGTTAATGGATGCCAGTGAAGGTGGGCATCAACTTATCACTTCGTTGCGATTGCATGTTCGTAATCTGGAGAAATTGCTTGCGCCATCGGAAGAGGTATGGTTGGCTGTAGACGAAAGCGGGACTGGGCGGTTCGCCTATACAGATACCCGATACTATCCCGGAAGGAAAGGAGATGGAGAGCTGTTAACCTTTACCGGATTGCAATGGGATGTAGACCAATCAGGAAAGGATGTATTCAGCTTCGTTTTAGGAAGGCCGATGATTCCGGTTATCGGACTTGAAGAACCTCAGTGCAGCCCCGAGAAAGAAGCCATCCTGCACATGAGGATGCATGGCGGGACAGCGCCTTATAACATCCAATGGATAAATAAGGAAACCCTACAAACTCGTACTTGGGAAATCGAGGCGGATCAGGATTTTACTTGGTTTGAACCCCGAACTGGTTTCTTTGAACTTCACATTACGGATGCTAATGGAGACAGGGTGCAGAGATCTATAAGCATACAGAACCAAGACGCCCCCAGTATTCCCTTGCTGCCAAGCTATACCTTACCGCTCAACGAGCCACTGATTTTAACGCTGGATGGAGCGTCCCAAGCTGATAGTGCTTTCAAGTGGATGAAGGCAGATGGAAGCCTATCCCGATCCTCGTCATTGAGCATCACAGAACCTGGGAGCTATCGATTGTGGGTAGAAGCAAACGGCTGCGCCCGTGAGCACCGTTTTCAAGTGCTAGCTGCTCCTACAAATTTCTTGGAAGAGTGGCAATTGTTCCCCAATCCCATTGGTGTAAATGAGCAGTTTGAACTAAGGTTTTCTCTGCATCAACCGCAAGCCATAGAAGTTTTCTTGATCGACGGTAGTGGTAGAGTTATTTCTTCTGAAAAGAGGTTGGCCTCAGTCTTTCAAACCTACCAGAATCGAATGCAAAGCCCTGGACTTTACCAAATTGTTGTGCGAAACGGGAGTGATCAGGTGCGTCTCCCAGTCGTGGTGCAATAACTCCCTTAAACCCAAAATAGAAACCTTCTCCGATAGGGTGCTCGGCTCGAAGTACGAGTATTGGATGCAGTAGATTTATCAGCAAATATTTAGCCAATCATCCGTATCCGGGGATTAAAAGAAAAAGGCATGAACAGCAAGCTCATTCTTATTGCTTCTCTAGTTTTTTCTACGCTAGTTCCAACAACAATTAATATTCCTGAAGCGCCTGCTACGCAGGACTTCACCTTTAACAGAATACAGGATTTCACCAAGGCCGATCCGTCTGAGGGGATTGTACTGGTCCCCGCACCACTGCCGAATCAGAGCGGCAGTGCCACTACAGGGCTACCCATCAAGTTACCTCCTGGTCGTCTTGGAATTGCTCCTGCGCTCAGTATTCAGTACAATAGTGATGCAGGTAATTCATGGTTGGGCATGGGATGGAATCTTTCTACTCCAAGTATAAGTGTAGAAACGCGTTGGGGCGTTCCTCGCTTTGATGCTAATCAGGAATCGGAAACTTACTTGCTAGATGGACAACAAATAGCCCCAGTTGCACATCGGCTGACTAAAGCTGATCGAATGGCTGAAAAACGATTCTATCCAAGGGTCGAAGGGGAATTTAAAAAAATCATACGACATGGGGACAGTCCTAGAAACTACTGGTGGGAAGTCACAGATAAGTTTGGAAATATAAGGTCCTACGGTGGAAATGTAGGATCGGGGCTATTGGATGGAGCTACCCTCAAGGATGATAGTGGTAATGTCGTGGAATGGATGCTGGTAGAAGAAAGAGACCCGAATGATAATTTTATTAGCTATGATTATGACATTGTTTCTGATATTGGCGTGAGCGGTGGTAGGGTAGAGGGGCGTGAGATTTATCTCAATGCCATTCAATATACAGGACATGGAAATGATCAGGGACCGTATCAAGTAAGTTTCGAAAGGGATCGAGAATTGGGAGAATCCCGTAGAAAGGATATCAGAATCACCGCTACTCACGGTTTTAAACGAGTAACGGCGGATCTCTTGCGTAGGATTGTGATTACCTACAAGGGAGAGCAGATACGATCCTATGAATTGCGATACCAGGAGGGGCAATTTTTTAAAACCTTATTACAAGATATCACGGAGTTTGATCAATTGGCCGCTCCTTTTTATACACATACTTTTGAATATTTCAATGATGTTTCAGAAGGAGGAAGTTTTAAGCCCTATAGTGGAACACAGGACTGGACAGTCGCGAATGATCAAGTGCGCGGAGATATCGCTAATCCGGTTCCAGGCTTTGATGGAGAAACGAGCTTATTAGGAGGGGCCAAGTCTAATAACTTTGATGTTGGTTCGGCGGTGACTGTGGGACCAATCGGGAACCTGGCAACCAAGACCAATACAGCTGGTGGTAGTTTTTCATATGCAGAGTCAAGCGGCAATGGTCTGATCGCTTTTCTGGACATAAATGGAGATGGACTACCCGACAAGGTATTTGAGGAAAATGGGTCACTATACTATCGAGCCAATCAATCCAGGCGTGAGGAAGCCAATACCGGATTTGGGCAAAAAAAATTAATCAAGGGAATCAAGGAATTTAGCCGATCTAAAACTAAAAGTACCACTATTGGAGCCGAGGCACATCCGGGTCCCTTCTTTCTGGGATATGAAAATACGACTTCGAAGACGAATGTTGAGACCTATTTTTCAGATTTTAACGGAGATGGATTGGTGGATGTAGCGATTAAAGGAAAAGTATTCTTTAACTATATCAATAGTGAAGGCGATCCGGAATTTAGTGCTAGTTCAGGAGATACACCCAGTGCAATTTTTGCTAACGGAACCATTGATCAATCTGGTGCTGGACCTACACCGGAGGAGTTAGCTGAACTACAAGAGGAATTCCCCCTGCACGATGTAGTCAGAATGTGGGAAGCACCTTATTCAGGTACCGTTTCGATCAACGCACCCGTCAACTGGATAGCTGCCGGAGAAGATTATCCAGTAAAGGATGGAGTTAAGGTCAGTATTCAAGTTCGAGGAACGGTATTATGGAACACGGAGATTGCACCCAACAATCAAACTGTGTATCAACCTACTGGTGTAGGGCAGGTAGATGTACAAAAAGGAGATAAGGTCTACTTTAGAGTCCAATCCATCTTCGACGGAGCTTATGATAGGGTACAATGGGATCCTGAAATTCGCTACACCAATCTACCTGCTGAGGAAGTTGATCCTAATGAGAAGTTGATTGCTCGATTTAAAGCTTCAGAAGATTTTCTCTTGTCTTCTTGTCAGTCTATTGGGATGACCTTGTCAGGGAAAGTGAAGGTGGAAGGCAGCGTAAAGAAGCCGATCACATCCGATAATGTTCTCCTTGCTATAGATAAAGTGGACACCTTGACAGGTACTACCAGGTTGTATACGATGGAAATTGCTTGGGATGAAACAATCGATGAGGATGTAGTGATCGAAGATTTAGCCGTGCAGCAAGATGATGAGCTGTACTTTAGACTAATTAGTGATACCAATGTAGATTGGAAAGGGATAGATTGGGTGCCTCGGGTATACTTCACAAGCGCTGATGATGGCTCCGAAGTCTTCAGCGAAACGGGCCAGCCTCTTTTCGATTTCTGTCCATCCGTGGAGTACTCCATGTTCAACAATGTGATAAAGCGAACTGAATTGTGGGTACCCCAGGATTCAGGTCTCGCCACCATCAGTGCTATTACAGAAGGCTTCAACCCTGGCTTTAATCTGTTCACGCTTTCTGCAAAAAAAGTAAATACCCTGTTGGGTAAATCCCACTACCTAGCCAATGCCCTGATTGACGAAGATAGCTTACGACTTACGGTTCTCCCTGGAGATAGCATTTACTTGGAGTATCATATAGCAGTGAATGTTGGCTTATTTTCCATGGATCTACCACAAGATCCACAGGTGAGAATAAGATTAAACAACAGGGAGATCATCCAAAATGCAGGAATCTTCGCCCGCCCCCCTAAGGATGCTCAGATTTTTGGCCCTCAATACCGGGGCTGGGGACAGTTCATCTATAATGGCAATGGATTCCGGGGAACCCTTCCTATTGATGAGTCCGCTTTGAAGCTTGATGACGCTTTGATGGACGTAGATGAAGATATTGATTATGAAAACCCAGAAGATTTAGAAGGTGATTTCTACGATCCGACCAAATCTACTTTTATAACGATGATCGCCGATCCTAAATCGGGAGCCTGGTTAGGATATGATAATCTTACCTATATCAGAGCGACTGAAATAAGTAGTTCTAGAATGGGAGAAGACAACCTTTTACCCTTACCTATCTCAAGTACAGGTTCAGGTTTTAGCGCCCCTATATTGTTATCTGAAGTAAAGATGAATAGCACGGCCGCAGGAGGGGGAGCTGGTTTAGTTTCTGGCTCGGCCGGAGTCTCGTGGACTAGCCTGAAAAATAAGCTGGATGTCATGGACATGAATGGAGATAGATACCCCGATATTGTTACCCCTAGTAGTATTCAGTATACTTTACCTACAGGCGGGCTGGAGAATCAATCTGTGTCTCATTCATTTGGCTCCCATGAAGCAAAGAGTCAGGCAGAAGGCTTTACCTTGGGCGGCTCTTTTGTTTATTCTCGGGTAAGCAACTCAGCAGAAGCTAAGGGTCGTAGATCTAAAGGACGGAAGGCAAAAGCGAGAAGTGGCCGCCAAAGCAGGAGATCACGATCTGCCTCTAAGGCTGCTGCTAGCTCCATTGGCATTAGTGGAAACTTTGGTAATGATGAAGACGAGACGGTTCATACTTGGCTGGACATAAACGGAGACGGGCTAACAGATAAGGTGTTTCCAGACGGTACTGTGGCCCTGAACTTAGGGTATAGTTTCGCAACTAAGGAAAACTGGGGCTTCGATGGCTTGCGAGCAGGGAAGAGTCTTGATTTTGGTGGTGGTGCAGGCGTGAATATTGCCAATGGTAGCATTGCCGCTGGTTTTAGCTTGTCAAGAACGGAGAATTATGCCACAGAAGACCTAGAAGATGTAAATGGCGATGGACTAGTAGATTATATTAAGTTGGGAGAACCTATCAGAGTTCATCTAAATACGGGGAATGGATTTGCGCCGGGAATGGAATGGCCGGGAATCAATGATATTAGTGAAGGAGTAGCTACCGGGGAATCAGTTAATGGCGCCTTTACAATCTGTGCCCCGATCTTTTTCATCCGGGTTTGTTTTAATCCTTCTACTTCTGTTGGTAGAGGAGTAAGCAGACAGATCAGCCAGTTCGAAGATATCAATGGAGACGGTTATCCGGATTTTCTTCGGTCTGAGCAAGACGGAGACCTGAAGGTAAAGCTTTCTAATATTGGAAAAACCAATCTGCTGAAAAGCATCAAAAGACCACTAGGAGCCACCATTGATCTAGATTACCGCTTGTCCTTGACGGATCATAGGCAAGGACGCCCCAAATGGACCATGTACAGCGTAAATGTTTTTGACGGATTTGCTGGCGATGGAGCAGATTATTTAAAAAGCATCTTTTTATACAAAAATGGAGTTTTTGATCGGCATGAAAGAGAATTTTACGGTTTTGGAGAAGTAATCGCTCATCAACTGGACACCGAAGAGGGAGAAGCAATTTATAGATCTACGCTGTATACCTACGCGAATAGCAATTTCTACAACAAAGGGCTATTGCTAAACGAACTGCTGACAGATGGGCAAGGTCGAAAATTTGTGGAAAGGCGATACCGATATGATCTAAAAGATATAATAACTGGAAGTACCATTCCACCAGCTCTCAGCAATACCGATAGTGGTATGGCTTTCCCTGCCCTTATCGAGTCGTCGACCTTATACTACGAAGGCGAGAATGCACCTCAGCTGCAAAGAAATTATTACTATGAATATGATTTGTTGGGAAATATCACGAAGGAAACAGATCTAGGAGATGGTACTGATGGTAATCAACTGATTACGGAAACAAGTTTCCATCAGCTAGAGAATTCGTACATCTTAGCCATTCCTGCCAGCATCAAATTGTATACCGCAGAGGGCCTAAAACGGCATCGAACTACTCGGATTGATGGACGTGGGAATACCACTGAAATTCAGCAATACCTTTCTGATGGCCAAGCAGCTCGCTTTGATATGACGTATGATGAATATGGAAATCGTTTAACGATGACACATCCTGAAAATCATGAGGGAGAAAGGCTATGGTATCAATATAGCTATGATGAAGAAGTGCATACTTATGTTGTGAAAATCCAAGATGCCTATGGCTACGAGTCTTCTAATACCTATGAATACCAATTCGGGCACTTGCTAGAAACCAAGGATATCAATGGTCATTCCAACCAATATACTTATGATGAACGCGGTCGGCTGCTAAGCTATACCGGGCCTTACGAAATGGCAGAAGGTAAGGAATACAGTATTACCTTTAGCTATGAGACAACAGCAGAGGTTCCCTATGCTGTAACCCGACACTACGACCCAGAAACAGAATTGGATATTCCGTATTACCACTTTATTGACGGCTTAGGTAGATCAGTGCAGGACAAGAAGTTGATAGCCTTGCATAAGGGGAAAGGGCGTGTACCGGAGGAGGCCTACGTGGTATCCGGAGGAGAATTGTTTGATGCATTTGGTCGTGTGTACACACGCTACTACCCCGTCACAGAAGCACCTGGTGGTGAAACTACAGTGAATTTGACAGTAGATGCAGTCTCTCCAACCAGAGTGGAGTATGACATTTTGGATCGTGAGCGGAAAACTACTTTACCCGATGGTTCCGTAATGGAAACGCAGTACCGGATTGCCCCTGACAATGATGGCAGGCCCCGATTCTTAACACGTACAATAGATCCCTTAGGTAGCGTAAAGGATGGCTACACCGATATTAGAGGTAATCATGTTGCTAGCACGGACTATGGCCCAGATGGGGAGATATGGACTAATTTTTCTTACAACGCTTTATCAGAGTTAGAAACTATCATAGATGATCTAGATTATGAATGCCGGTACGAATATGACGCTTTAGGACGTAGAGTTTCCAGTAAGCATCCTTCACAAGGACTAACGAGCTATACCTATGACTTAGCAGGAAACATGTTGACTAAGGTGACGGCTAACATCCGAGCACTATTCGAGGAGGCAGCTATTAAATATGAGTACGATAAAGAGCGATTAGTCAGTATTACGTATCCCGAAAATATTCAGAATAATGTCCGCTTTTATTATGGCGAACCCGGAGCTGCTCATAACCGTGCTGGTCGGGTTTGGCTCCAAGAGGATGCTAGTGGTGGACAAGAGTATTTCTTTGATCCGCATGGCCTGGTAACAAAGAACATTCGCACCTTGATCATCAACAGTGCTATTATCTCCACTTTTGTATCTACCTATGAGTATGATAGCTGGGGGCGGATTCAGCAAATGACCTATCCTGATGGTGAAGTTCTAGACTATGTATACAACCGTGCGGGACAATTGGAAAGTATGAAGGGGGAAAAACTGGGACGGATCTATCCCTATCTAGACCAATCTGGATATGATAAGTTTGGGGATAGAATCTATGTTGCCTATGGCAATGGGGCAGATAATCAATACAACTTTGAACCGGAACGCCGGAGGCTCTCACAAATGACGGCCAAGGCACGTAGTGGCAAATCCATGATGGATAATGCTTACCGTTATGACCCCGTGAATAATCTCTTGAGTTTAGAGTCTGATAACACAGGGGAGTCCATTGGTGGATCAGTCAAACACCAATACAGGTATGACGAATTATATCGGGTATCTAGCGCCACTGGTAACTGGCAGGGCCAGGGCCAAACCGCTGCTTACAACCTGGCTATGACCTATGACAATTTATACAATATCACCCAGAAGGTTCAAACACATGAGCATAGCGATGCTAATTTCTTGAAGCGACAATTGGATCAAACTTACGAGTATGAGGATGGCCGGGCTTACGGGCCGTCCAAGGTAGGAGAATCAATGGTATGGTACGACGACAACGGAAACATGGAATACATTAAGCAAGAAGAAGCCACTAGTCAATTTGTTTGGGATGAAGAAGATCGCTTGTCGGCTATCTCTGAAGATGGCTATATCAGCTTTTATACCTATGATGCAGGGGGAGAGCGGGCTATTAAGAGTCACGGCGGGATTCAAGGCGTATTTGTTAATGGCCTTCCCGCTGGCATGATCAACCATCATAGTAATTACTCGGCCTACGTCAGTCCCTATTTTGTAGCGAAACAAAATAGCTATACGAAACACTATTACATGGACGGGCAGCGTATCGCCTCGAAGGTTGGAACAGGGAAATTCAATAACAATTTATTGCCAAGTAGGCAAGGTATTGCAGCGGGTAATCTGGATTATCAAAATCGGCTTTTGCTATTGCAGCAGACTTTGCTGAATTACTACGACAGCCTGGGGATCCCTCCTGGCCCACCGACGCTACCCGGTTATTATGCTCAACCAGAAATTACGGGGCAACCCTTTCCTAGTCCAGGCGTTACGCCTCTATATAATGTGGTACCTGAAGATTGGCCCCTACCCATAGGTCCTCCAGATACAACTGGCCCTCCAGGTCCTCCGGTTTGGATTAATGGCTCTATACCGAGCAACGATAATATTGAACCGCCCTATGGGTATGAAGGTCTCGGGTTGTATGAAGAAGTAGCACAATTCTTCTATCATACGGATCACTTGGGAAGTACAGCTTATGTTTCAGGTTATAATGGAGAGGCCCAACAATTTAATGCCTACTTACCCTTTGGTGGGCTTTTAAGTGAGGAAATAGCAGGAGAGGAGTCGCAACCCTATCTGTTTAATGGGAAAGAGCTGGATCGCGAAACGGGCATGTATTATTTCGGAGCAAGGTACTATGATGAGAAAACGGGGCTCTGGCTGAATATCGATCCGCAAGCGGAAGCTTATCCCGGTTTGTCTCCTTATGCTTTCGTAGCCAATAACCCTATCATTTATAATGATCCTGATGGTGAAAAGATTATGATTCGTTATGGACGACATAACAGCAAAAAGATCGAATACCGATATGGAGCCAAATACAAAGGAAATGATCCTTTCGTAAGAGATGTCTTTGCCTCGTTTAATTATCTGCGAAAGGGTGGAGTAGGAAAGCTCGTGAAGGATTTGTCGCGTCATCAGAAGACGGTAAACATTGTGCGTACTAGAGACCTGGATGGTTTAGCTTTTTCTCCTCATAAGCATAAAGTCTATTACCACCCCAGGTCAGGCTTACAGACTGAAGATGGCGGAAAACAATCGCCAGCTTTAGGGCTATTACATGAGTTAGGGCACGCTAAGGGATATTTGGATAATCCGCGTAAGAATGATCGATTACATGGGACGCATGATCATCAGTACGATAATTTGGAAGAGAAGCGAGTGATAAAGAATATAGAAAATCCTGCCGCGAGAAAGTTAGGAGAAGCGACCAGGAGAGGGCATGGCGGCAGAGGCTTTAGAACAGCAGGGCCTACCACAACACGTCGGGCCGCCAAACGCCCCAAAGCCCACCGCCGACCGCGAAATTGATCAGCCAAAAAGTCAAGTCTTCCAGGGAGAAGACTTGACTTTTATTATCTGAAAAACATTTTACTTATTTGTAATTTTCTTATCAATAAATCAACTCTCCTGTAAGTATTTTCTATTACTGCTGTAACAATTTAATCTGCTCCTTCGTCCTCATGCAAGAAAACAACTTGTCTAGTTCTTTACCGACAGGTCTTGATTTGACCGCCATAGAGAATGGGGTAGGAGGGCCATCCTCAGATCCATGACCTAAAACCCGCTAATATGTTTCAATTGTTACTTACACTTCGTCGTTTCCGTAGAGAGAAACGGAGCTTTTTGATAAATCTAACTGGTTTAACTTCTGGGATAACCTGTACCATCTTGATCTTTCTTTGGGTATGGGATGAAATGCAGGTGGATCGTTTCCATACCCAAGACCAGCAATTGTATCATGTGCTTGGAAATTTTAAGCAGGGTGATGCCCTCAATACTTGGAATGGTACTCCAAGCCCCTTAGGAGATGCCTTGGAGGCAGAAATTCCTGAGATTCTACGGGCTTGTGCGGCTACCGATCCTGGCTGGCAAATGGAATTTCGACTGACAAGAGCAGGTAGCAAGTACGGGGCTGTTGGAAAGTTTGTGGGTGAGCCGTATTTTGAACTTTTCTCTTACCCCTTGGTGGATGGAGTAGAGGATAGCCTTTTGCGAAATCTCAATAGTATTGTTATTAGTGAATCCTTGGCCTTGCAGTTGTTTGGGAAGACAACGGGTATCCTTGGCGAACAATTAGATTGGCAATTTCAACAACTAGAAAGTCCAGCGGTCGTCAGTGGCGTATTTGCCGATCCTCCTGCTAATTCAACAGATCAATTCGATTTTGTGTTGCCTTTCGCGCTATACCGAAAAGTGTTTGGGGATGAATGGGCTAATCCCAATGCCGTAACCTATGTTCTTGTTGATCCAAACAGTAGTATAGAGGAAGTAAACCAAAAAATAGCCAAGATCTTTTCCACACGTATGCCGGAGGCTGAGGTGGACTATTTCCTCCAGCGTTATAGTGATCAGTATCTTTATGGGGAATTTGAAAATGGAAAACAGGCAGGTGGTAGAGTCACGTATGTGCGTTGTTTCAGTTGGTTGGCGCTATTCATTCTGTGTATAGCTTGTATCAACTTTATTAATCTATCAACAGCCAAGTCTATCCAAAAAGCTAAAGCTGTTGGGATTAGGAAAGCCCTAGGGGCAGGACGCTGGAGGTTAATCAGAGAATATTTTGGAGAGGCGGTGTTCCTTACCCAAATCTCTATTCTTTTTGCCTTATTCGGGCTGTATTTCCTTTTGCCTTACTTTAACCAGTTTACCGGTAAAACCTTGCAGCTTAGCTTCTCCTGGCCCTTGCTCATCGCCTTAGTCTTGATCGGGCTCTTGACTAGTCTCTTCGCAGGCGCCTATCCTGCGCTCTACGCCTCTTCCTTTCCGAGCATAACGCTGGTTCAAAGTAGAAACGCCCAACAAAATGGAGGAATTTCCCTGCGAGAAATACTAGTGACTGGTCAGTTTACCCTGTCCATTGTTATGATTGTAGGAGTACTAGTACTGTCTAAGCAGATGGATTTTCTGCAAAAGAAGTCTCTGGGATATGAAAGAGAAAACCTCATTCGCCTGAGTACAGGTGGAGGGAATGCAGGAGAGCTGGAGTCCTTCCTAGCAGAAATCAAGAGGTTGCCGGGAGTAATCCAGGCCTCCGCGATGACGAATGATTTCTTTGAGCTGCCTGGAGGCGAGCTGACTTGGGAAGGGCAAGGGGATAAGGAAGTAAGTTTTAGTCGTCATATCGTTAACTATGATTTTGTAGAAACCCTTGGCATTAGGTTAAAAGAGGGACGTACATTTTCCAGAGACTTTGCGGAAAGTCCTCAAATTATCCTGAACGAAACGGCCGTGCGGGCCATGGAATTACAGTCTCCGGTAGGTAAGAGAGCAAAATTTTGGGGTCAAGAAGTTTCCATTGTCGGCGTAGTGCAGGATTTTAATTTTAAATCTCTACACGAAGATATTGGGCCGATGTTCTTTCAATTGTCACAAAATTTCTTGAGCCAGGTCATTATTCGACTAAAACCAGGGAATACAGCTGATCAACTAGAGCAATTGAGCACTATCTATGAGCACTTCAACCCTGGGCAGGCCTTCACATATCACTTTATTGACGAAGACTATCGGCAGCTATACGGAGCAGAAGAGCGGATGGCAGCTCTTGGTAGATATTTTGCTGCCTTAGCGATTATTTTATCTTGTCTAGGGTTATTGGGGCTGATTTTCTTTATGACAGAAGGTCGAAGAAAGGAGATTTGTATTCGTAAGATACTAGGTTCATCTACTGCTGAATTGATACAGCTTTTGTCTCTAGGGTTTACTAAAATGATGGCGGTGGCAGCCCTTATTGCTATTCCCATAAGCTTGTACTTGGCTAATGAATGGCTTAGTAGATTTGCTTACCGCATAGACGTAGAATGGTGGTTCTTTGCACTGGCTATTCTCATAGGCGCAGGACTCTCTTATTTGACTATTTTCCGTCAAATCTTAAGCACAGCTAAGTTGAATCCGGCGGAAGTATTGAGGAATGAATAGGGGAGAATAAGATTCTTCTCTCCTTAGTTCAATTCTTGCATAAACTGCTGGAGCTTCATCATAGCCGGCATGATATTATCTCGCATACGCCTGATGATCCCTTGTTTTACCGAATCGTGCCGATCAGCTTGAGCAATGAGTTGGCTGAAGCCATCTAGACGGTTTCGCAGCAGCCACTTTCTGATGCTTTTATGTTGATTCCAACTGTATTGGTTCATCATAAAAATAGCTAACATTCTTATCCAATCTGTGTCATGATTGGGTAGAGGAACTACCTGACATAAGCCGTTTTTTTCTTGATCCGTTTCAAAGTTGGCCTCTATATAGGCGATTATGGAGGCACTAAAGAGCGGTTGATAAGATCTGACGGTTTGGGGAATAATTCGATCTTCCTGAAATATGGGGGTAATTTCTAGATTGCTGATAGCACTAGCAGTACAATCAATATGGAGATGACTAGTACTGGTGGGGATGCTTCCTTGTTCCAAAATTATCTCCTCATTGCTAATGCCTAGGACCCTACCCAGGCGGATGACTTGTTCAATACTTCGGAGCATTTCCAACTCTTTCTGGCAGACCGTGGCACCATGGAACATCTTTGGGGTGATGTTTTGATCAATTCGAATCAAGACACCATTCTCTTCCAAACGTTTGAATAGGTCTGGGATGGACGTGGCCTGTGCGACAGATTCGAACTGCGCCGCCATGTTACCAACGGTGGACTCAAAGAATTCTTGACTCGGCTGTGTAGTCTGTCGGTCTAGCAACCAAGAATCTCTAGGAACAATCCACTTAATCCGATCAGCAGGTACCTGATTGTCCAGTAACCATACGCAAGCATCCATACCCGTCTTGCCACCACCGATAACTACAAACCCCTCCGGTGGCTCCTGTATACTTACCAATTGATTGATGGGGATAAAAGGAATCCCCTCTGCCACGGTAAAATTAGGGGTATGCGTGGCCGGAATTCTGGTCTGGAGATAAGTGGTATCAACGATCTTCTTGTTTACCTTGACCTCCTCCTGCCTCCCGCTTAGGAGAGATGTAAATCGGCCTTCTCCTTCATAGTTGGACATCGGAAAATAGCGCACTCGACCACTAGGTAGAAAGCGATGGCGCATTACGTCATCGAAGTAGGCTTTCACAGCGGCTCCACTTGCTAATTCATAAAAACCAGCATTAAAACCTACCTGATCCTTCACTCCTTTGCTGAGTTCCATAGAACTTACCCCGTAGAAAGAGGAAGGTTGGTGTAAGCGGACAAACGGATAGCTTTGATTCCAATGACCACCAGGTTGATGATTCCGATCAATGATCAACATCTGCTCCTGCTCGGTCTCGGTCAATAAAGTGTCAACAAAAGCCATGGCCGTGGCACCGCCGCCAATGATGAGATAGTCTGTTTCCAACAACTTCAAAGTTTTTAGTGGGTGTGAAGGAATTATAGGGAAAGTACTAAATAATTGGAAAGCAAGACTAATGCCTTCTTTGAATTTACACCGAAAAGAAAGGAAGATAAACTTGTTGTAGAAATATGTTACTCAGATATAAATTTCTTATCAAATTTAAATTATAAATAAAACACATGATCACATACTGAGATATAGATGAGAGCAGAGTATGCGATGTAGTCGAATCATATTTTTATAGGTTTTGAACTTAGCTATGATTTCTACTGAAACTTGTATTCATAATGGGTGACCTCTACTTCCTTTTCGGCATAAATGAAATATTGAGTCTTAACTTCCAAGCCTCGATCATTATAAGTAGTAATCAGCTCCGTTTTTTTAACTTCCTTTGATTCATCCTCATAGATAATCCATTTCTCCTCACGCACCGTGCCATTGGTGTGGTAGCGATATTCATATACCTCTGGAGGCATATTAGACCCCAATAGTCGGTTGATCTTCTCTTCCTCCTTGGCGTACAATCTCTGCTGGTCATCATAAAAATAGCGTATCCGCATATTTATTTTCCCGTTCTGTATTCTTTGCTTTTCTTTAATTTTGCCGCCCGAATCATATATATTCCTGCGTTCCATCGTTACTTCTCCAAACTCATTTAGGCTTAAGATTTTCACTAATTTCCCCTCTCGATATTTCCATTGCTCACTAGAGACACCAAACTCATCTTTTTCTACAATCTTGACGAGATGATCTTCTTCGTAGAAGAATCTTTTTTCATCTCTCATTCCATTTGGATATTCCCAGGCCTCAAGGATCAATTTGCCTCGCTCGTTGTATTCCTTAATTTCTCTATCTCCTTCCTCAAACTCAAGGATTTGCGTGTCAGAATCGGAAATATCTAGATAATCTACCTCCTTTATTTTGCCCAGACTGTCATACAGAGTCATCTTCCTCCTTTTACCAGATTCGATTTCGGTCTTTGAATGGAAGGATTCTACGACAAGCCCATCCAATGTTCTGGTGTAGCGAGTTGTTTTTTCGATCCAGATCAGGTTTTCTTTTTCAAGGGATCGATCTTCTGGCCAGAGAGACAGTACTATCTGGCTTATGCCGAGTTGCTGATAACCGATGAGTAAGAAGAAAAAAAGGATTGCTTTCATGCGAACTTGATTTTATTTTATCTCAACTCTTCTTGATGCACTCTTTCAAAGTGTTATCTAATTGTAAGACCTGGTGATGAAACTAGATTCCTTTTCTTTGAAAGATTTGCTTTAATCTAGGTACGAAGAAATTCC
This sequence comes from Saprospiraceae bacterium, assembly GCA_965263225.1. Lineage (GTDB taxonomy): Bacteria > Bacteroidota > Bacteroidia > Chitinophagales > Saprospiraceae > DT-111. The sequence continues at coordinate 419,177 of CBDHHG010000051.1, read as the reverse complement.
CCAAATTTCACTATGCAACAACGCGATTTTGGAATAATTCTTCGTTATTAGTGTTTGCAAACCAGATACTTCTTAAATACCCGTAAACATGAAGCAGAGAAGACTTGTGTGCTATGTCATTTTGTTGTTTGCATGGCTACAAATGGGTTTTACGACAGGGCCCCATGCATTCGATCGTCCTTGGCAGGTCAGACTTTACGTGAAAAATTATGGCTACCTAGCCAAAGAGTTGAGCGAACAAACGCAGATCCCTGCTCCACTAATCTTGGCGGTTGCCGGTTTGGAAAGTGGATGGGGTAGGAGCGAATTAGCAAAATCCGCCAATAATCACTTTGGCATTAAAGCTAAACGAGATTGGTTAGGGATGAGTTACTGCAAAAACACACTTGAATATGGAAGTTATCAAGTGAATCAACCTTATCTGGCACAACAATGCTTTAAGAAATATTCCTATATCCGAGACAGTTATCAAGATTTTGGGAGGTATTTGCAGAGCAAGGGCTACTATCGTAGTTTATTATACTATCCTAGCTGGAATTATCGAGCCTGGGCAGAAGGGATGCAGCGAAATGGTTATGCCACTGATCCTGAATATGCCAGTAAGGTGTTGAGTATGATCTGGAGGTATAAACTAGACCAAATATAGCCGTTTAGTTTCCAACAAGGCCGTTGCAAAAACCAAGTTTGCCTTTGACAGTTTGCACTTGATTAAGGCTCTAAATTTATCTATCTTTAAGGAAGACCAAAAAATAGTATCCGGTCAACAAAATCTCATGTAACAGACACTTAATCGATGATAATTCCCTAACTAATAATCCCTTATCTCGGTTATGGAGCTAAATGCAACACTTTTTCAGGCTCAAAGTGGCCTGGGCGAAAAAGCCGAAATTGACCGTCGTTTTGTCATTCTTGATGTTAGAACTATCCAAGAGTTTGTGGGAGACCACATCCTTGGGGCACTAAATATTCCCTACGACGAGATTCAAATCCACATCAATAAAATCAAAAGTTGGAACAAGCCCATTCTCACTTATAGCGATGATGGGAGACGTAGCCAAAAAGCCAGTTACACCCTTAATATGTTAGGTGTCAAAGCCATAGATGGGGGTAATATCACGAAGGTGAAAGCTTTGCTTGGACAACTATAGCATTTGGATCTTTACCATCATTCATTTCTTAGGCATTCCGCTGGACTTACGTTCACGGCCTTCAACGCCTGTATCAATACGGCGAGGCTAGCGATTAGAATCGTAATCAAGGCAGCAGCAATAAATAGCCACCACTTGAGATCCATGTGATACGCAAACTGGCCTAGCCATTGTTGTGCCCCCCAATAACTGATTGGGAGAGCTATGATCACACCTAGCAAGATGAGACGGGCAAAGCTGGAGCCCAACAACTGGATGATATTCCAATCTGTAGCCCCCAGCACCTTGCGTACGCCAATTTCCTTGGATCGTTGTTCTGCCATAAACATGGCTAATCCAAGAATGCCTAAAGTGGAGATCAAGATGGCTAAGCCAGTAAAATAGGTGGATAGACTGGCCACTTTGCTTTCAGATTCGTGCAATCGGTGGTATTCTTCGTCCAAGAAGCTGTATTCAAAAGGGTAGGGGGGATGGTGCTTTTCGTAAAGCGTCTCGATTGCTGCCAAGGCCGCTTTTTCTTTACCCGATTCAAGTCTGGCAATGACACGCCTGCCCGTAGGATACATACGGAAAATGAGTGGTTTTACTGCTTGATGTATGGATCCGTAGTGGAAATCGTCCACTACACCAATAATCTCTCTTTTGTTGTCACCGTAATCAATCTGCATACCAATGGGATCTTCTAATCCCATCATTTGTCGAGCTGACTCATTAATGATGATTTTATTTTTTTCATCCCCATAAGCCTCGGAGTAGGTACGCCCGGAAAGTAATTCCATTTCAAGCGTCTCAATCACGTTGTAGGAAATAATCGGAGATTTAAAAAGGTATTTCTTATCCTCTTCTTCCCCTCGCCAGGAATAACCACTCTGTCCTCCTCCTCCCGCTAAGATTGGCGTAGCCATATTGGCCACGTCCTGTACCCCGGGTATCTTTTGCATTTCTTGGAGAAAGGTCTTATAGTCTCCAGTGAAGGCAGCACGATTAAACTGGATGACATTGTCTCTATTAAAACCAAGATGTTTATTCTGGATGAATTTCAATTGTCCATGTACAATGAACACAGATACCATGAAAAGCACAGATAGGCTAAACTGCAAGACAACAAGGCTTTTTCGCAGCCAAGCTCCACCTGCCGCTCCTTGCCAATCACCACTTAAGACCACCTTAGGCTGAAAAAGGGAGAGGTAAAAGGCGGGATAGGAGCCGGCTACAAAACCTGTAATCAGAACAATCGCCAATATCACGCCTACTGTCTGCCAACCGAAAACCAGTCCCAAGGATTTACCAGTCAGCTGATTGAAATACGGAACCAAGAAAGCCACTAGGCATAGCGCCATAAGTAGGGATAAGAGAGTCATCAGTAAGGACTCTGTTAGAAACTGCCCGACTAGGATGTGTTTTTGGGCCCCCATGGTTTTCTTCACCCCAATTTCTTTCATTTTCAAGCCAGCCTGTGCCGTGGAGAGGTTCATAAAGTTGAAGCAGGCAATCAAGAGAATGAATAAAGCAGTAATGGAAAACAATTTTACGTAAGAAATCCTGCCGCCCGCTAGGAATCCATCTTTGAAATTCCCGTGCAGGTATTGATCACTGTATTTTTGCAAGAATAGGGTAGAACGCTTACGCTGAGCCACTCCGGTTTTCAAGAACGCTCCAAGGCTAGCACTTATCTTGTTCGCTTCCGAATGATCATTTAAGAGTACATAGGTACGCGCATAATCTCCGTTCCATTGTCCGGCATATTCATCCAAATCGGTCATTAGGTCGATAGATAGGACAAAATCAAACTGTAGGGAAGAGTACGATGGGGCATCCTTAAACATACCACTTACCTCCAAGGCTTGATCTCTCCATTTAATAGTCTTACCAATAATAGACTCGTCTTGAGGAAAAAGCTTTTTCGCTGTTTTTTCCGATAGTACTATTGCATGCTTACGAGAAAGTACCTGTTCGACAGTACCTTCCATTAATGGGAAGCTAAACACATTGAAAAAGGTAGAACTTGCATAGATCCCTCTGCTTATGCTGGAGTGATCGCCGTTGATCAACACTCCTCCAGGACTTTCTTCTTTACTGCTGATTGAAATAGCTTCAGATATTCCAGAAACTTCCGATTCTAGAGCATCGGCTAAGGGTACAGGCGTATTCTTCCAAGTATTGATACCGCTAGGAGAAGTGTGATTTTGTAGCACCCTGAATAGACGCTGGTCATTTTCATGAAATCGGTCATATTGCCATTCATCAGCTACCCAAAGATAAATGAGTAGGACGCAAGCGAGTCCAGCCGATAGACCAGTCAAATTGATGAAAAAGGATCTTTTGTTTCTTAGAAATGAGCGATAGCTGATTAAGAGGTTATGCCGTAGAAGGCTTTTTGAAAAGAAGGTCATGAGTGGGTTGGGTTTAATAAAGTCGGGTCGAAAATGGGTAATAACTTGCCAGTAGAACCACAGTGTACTCCATCTGGATTCTTCCTCAAATTGGCTTTCAAAAACTTCTAGTAAATTCCCTTCTATTTCCTCAATAAAGTCCTCCTTACAAAACCAGCGAAGGAATCGTAGCGCTAAGTTGGGTGGGCTATTCTTCATTTATTGAAAGGAAATATTGGGTATCCTTTGATAAAGGCTATTGCGAATTTCAAATTGTTTATCCAGCATCTGTTTACCAAAGGCAGTAATCACGTAATACTTCTTGCGTCTCCCCCCTCGATCTTGTGTAATACCGCCGAATCTAGCATCTACATAGCCTTTATCAGACATTCTTTTCAATGCTACATGCACAGCACTAATATTTATCTTCTTATCTAACTCTTTCTCTAAACTTTCTTTAATAGATACTCCATAGGCTGTGTCATGTTGGGCAGCCACGGTCAAGAGTACAAGCTCTTCAAATTCTCCTAAACTCTGAGACTTCATAGCGATACATTTACTTAACAAATGTAAATATAATAAATTATTTTCACTTTTGTTAAGTAAATCAATAAGAATTTGCAAGTTGTTGGCCAGGAAAGGCTAAAACTTGTTTAATGGACTAGAATATATCTATCTTCATCGCTCAACATTCGTTATTGGGATGAGCACTGACCTAAATTACTATACAAACCATCGAAAGGAAATGCTACCTGCTCTGCCCCAAAGCTACAATAGGGTTTTGGAGGTTGGTTGTGGGGAAGGCCGATTTCGAGCCAATCTGGATCAACCCCATGAATACTGGGGGTTGGAGCCTGTACTGAATGCAGCTGAGATTGCCAAGGGAGTATTGGATAAAGTCTTGGTAGGGACTTATCAGCAAAGAATGCAAGAACTTCCAGCGGGATATTTTGACCTGATCATTTGCAATGATGTGATAGAGCATATGACCGATCACGATTTCTTCTTCCGTAATATTCAAGCAAAGCTTTCCCCCGGAGGTGCACTGGTAGCGTCGATCCCCAATGTTAGACACATCCTTAATTTGTATGAATTACTGGTAAAAAAGGACTGGGAGTACAAAGAGGCAGGGATACTAGATAAAACCCATTTTCGATTTTTCACGGAAAGGAGTTTGCGTAAAACTTTGCTCAGTCACAACTGGCAGATAGAATATTTCCAAGGTATTAACCCATACGAAGGAGATTCTATACTCAAGGGCTTATTGGGCCGGCTGGTAACCAGCATCTTGGGAAAAGACACACGCTACCTGCAATTTGCGATTAGAGTACGTAGGACTGAAAATTAATCTTCTTTCAGGGCATGAATAGGATTAGCCCTGGCCGCTTGATAGGTTTGAAATCCAACCGTCAACCAGGCAATCAGCAAAACCAAGGCTCCGGTGCCGATAAAGATAGCTGGTTGAAGCTCGATACTGTTAGCGAAGCTTGCCAGCCAACTTTTAGCAAGTATGTAGCTAATCGGAAGTGCGATCAAAATGGCTACCATAACAGTTTGACTAAAGTCTCTACTCAATAGCTTTACAATCCTGAGGCTACTCGCCCCAAGGACTCTTCTTATGCTAATTTCCTTTCTTCGCCGCTCTGCCGTGAAGGTAGCTAAACCGAAGAGCCCTAAGCAAGAAATCAAGATGGCAAGACAAGCAAAGTACCAGGAAAGGGAAGAAACCTTTTGCTCGCCTTCATAAAGTGCCTGATAATCATCATCCAAAAAGCTAAATTCAAAGGAGTAGCCCGGTAGAAAGGCTTCATACTGTTGCTTGAGACGCTCCAAGGTGGCCTTTTCACTCCCGGCTTTTATTCTAACTAGAATATTTCTCCCATTTTGTTCACATCTAAATATCAGCGGCTCCACAGCATTCCGGATGGAACCATAGTGGAAGTCTTCGACCACACCCACTATCTCACTGCCTTCATTTAACCCAATTACATGCCCGATTGGCTCTTTCAGCCCCATGAGTTCCACCGTAGCTTCATTGACAATCACCTTATCATAATCATCTCCCATCTCTTTCGAAAAGGATCGTCCTGCCAGGAGCTTAATATCTAGCGTTTCAATAAAATCAAAGCCTACCAAAGGAGATTGAAAATGAAAGTCTTTTTCTTCTTCCTGTCCGCTCCAGCTTACCCCGGTTTGCCCATAGATATCATTCAAGATGTTTCCGCTCATATTGGTGACATTAACAACACCAGGGACCTCCTTCAGCCTGTGCATAAAAGCGTAGAAATTGTCATTGGATTTGCCTTCTAAAAGCCCATTCCATTGATCATAGAGATGACCTTTCCAATCAAAACTGATGACATTATCCCGATCATAACCCATGTTTTTGGTTTGAGCCAAATCGATCTGTTGGCGGACTACCCATAATCCTACGATGAAGAGGATAGACAAAGTAAATTGGGAGATCACCAAGCCCTTTCTAATCCAACCTTCACTCCTGGATAGATGTATTTTGCTTTTTAAGACTTCCACTGGTTTGAACCCAGAAAGATAGAAAGCCGGGTAGATGCCAGCAAGAAGAGCTGTTAGCAGCGTTATGGCTAGCAGGGCCAGCATTGTGCTGCCATGGAAAACCATGTTGAGTTGTTTGCCCGCAATATGATTGAAGGAGGGCAATAGCCAATAGGCTAGTTGTACGGCTAACAATACGGCGAAAGTGGTCAGTAGAAGTGATTCCCCTAGATATTGCCAAATTAAAGCACTTCTTCCAATGCCAAAGGTTTTTTTCACCCCAACCTCCTTGCTTTTCAGTGAGGCCTGTGCCGTTGAAAGGTTGATAAAGTTGATACAGGCGATCAGTAAAATAATGAGAGCTATTAAGGAGAAGAGATTCACATATTCTATCCTTCCACCGCTTTGTACCCCTGCAACATAGTTTCCATAAAGGTATTTATCACTGAATTTTTGCAGAAAGGGCGTAAAGGCGCTAGAGAATTGATTTCGATCATTGATGTAATTGGCGATCTTCGTATTGAATTCCTTGGGTTTAGTGTCTTTCCTCAGTACCAGGAAGGTTTTTGCAGCATTGGTCGTCCACTGTTTCGCTCCGGGATCCTGTTCCAATAGAACATCGAAATGTAAAATGAAGTCAAATTGCCAGCTTGCATCGGCAGGTGGCCCTTCTATTACGCCGGCAACTTTAAACCGCCCGTTGTAGGTCGAATGATCAAAATCTAGTATTTCACCTATAGGATTAGATATATGAGGAAAAACTCTGTCTTTTAGAGATTTAGATATTATTATTTCATCTTTTCGTTGAAGAAGTTCTTCGGGTTGTCCCATGAGGACTTCGAAAGGAAATACGTCAAAGAAGGAGGAAGTTGAATACAACCCCTTAACCTCTACTTTGGTTTCTTGATGTGAAATCACTCCTTCCTTATGCCGCCAGGTAAAGAAATCGTTAATAGCGACAGCTGCTTCCACCTCTGGCATTTCCTGTTCTAGGCTGCTAGCCATCTGATAGGGAGTACTCTCTAAGGTGAGAATATCAAAGGGCAGCTCTAGATTGTTCATTACTTGATACAACTGTTCATCGGTAGCATGGAAATGGTCAATGGCTTTTTCATCACTTACCCACAAGTAGATCAAAATCACGCAGGTTAGCCCAGTAGATAAACCTAAAAGATTAATGAGAAATGTGGTACGATTGCGCTTAAAATTACGCAAACTCAAGGTGATGAAATGACGAAACATAGATAGGTGGTTTATTAACTACGTGGTGAAAGGTACAATGCCTATGCCAAATAGCCTAATAGGTTGATTTATAATGGTTTAGCTTGGGTTACTTATCTATGTTTCCAAGTTCTGCTGTTCACATCTGAACGAAAACTGTCCATAAACGAACACTCTTGTTACTCCTGTAGTGCATGGGATGGATTCACCTTTGCGGCCCGATAGGTTTGATAACTCACGGTTAGCCAAGATAAAAGTAGTATACTTAGACTGGGTACCAGAAGGTAATAAGGAGAAAGGCTAATGCCTTCGCTGAAGTTATTTAGCCAATTATTTGATACCCAATAGGCTAGGGGAGTGGCAATGAGGACCGCACCTAAAACTACTTTCGTAAAGCTAAAGCTTAACAAATGCATAATAGTGTAGATTGACGCTCCTAGTACCTTTCTAATACTAATCTCTTTCCTTCGTCGCTCAGCAGTGAATACCGCTAGGCCGAACAAGCCTAGACAAGATACGATAATAGCTAGGGTTGCGAAGTACTTGGAGAGTATTGCCACTTGCGATTCAGATTTATACAGAGCTAAATAATCATCATCCAAAAAGGTGTACTCAAAAGCGCGGCCAGGAAGAAATTCCTGATGTAATTCCTCTAACCTTGGCAAAGTTTCCGCTAGCGTTCCTGCCTGGATTTTGGCCAAAACATTCCCTCCATTAACATCAAATCGAAAGATGAAAGGTTCGATCATATCATAGAGGGAGCCATGCTGAAAATTCTCCACCACACCAATAATTTCGCAATCACCCCCATTCATCCTTAAGGTCTTTCCTACAGGAGTTTCTAATCCAATAAGTTCCACGGCACGCTCATTGAGCATAATTCGATGGTAATGGTCCTTGAATGCTGGAGAAAAAGTTCTCCCTTCCTTTAATTGGATTCCCATTGTCTCTATATAATCATATCCCACCACCGGTGATTTGAAGGAAATCCCCTTTTCTTCCTCGGACTGGCCGGGCCAACTAACGCCGGATTGCCCTGCAATCTTATCCAAGAGATTTCCAAAGGATATGGTCGAAGCAGATTGAATCCCAGGCGTACCTCTAAGCTGTTCCAGGTAACGGTAAAAACTTTCATTAGACTTTCCATCCTGCAAACCGGACCAATTGTCGTATACATCCCCTTTAAATTGAAAGGAAATGACATTTTCTCGATCATAGCCCAAATGCTTTTCCTTGATAAATTGAATCTGATCATTAACAACCAGCAGTGCTGTAACTAATAAAAGGGAAAGAGAAAATTGAAACAGGACCAGCCCTTTCCTCACCCACAACTCGCCAAATAAAGTCGGTAGTTTACCTTTTAAAATGGCGATTGGACGAAATCCAGAGAGATATAGAGCGGGGTAACTGCCAGCGACTAAGCCCGTCACTAAGCCAAGAACCAGGATACCTATAAAGAAACTGGGATTAAAAGGGATCGAGATATCCTTATCAGCCATGCGATTAAAGAAGGGAAGAAATAGGTAAGCTAGCTGTAGGGCCAAGCTAATTCCCATGAAGGCCAACAAGATGGATTCCGTAAGGAACTGTGTAGCTAGGCAGGAGCGGGATGCTCCTAGGGTTTTCTTTACACCAATCTCTTTCAGCTTAATGCTAGCCTTGGCAGTAGAGAGGTTCATGAAGTTAATGCAAGCGATAAGGAGAATCATCGCTGCTAAAAGTAGAAATAGTCGGACATAGGCAATTCTTCCCCCCGCGACTTTACCATTTTCAAAACGACCGTGTAAGTATTGATCTGAAAAAGGCTCAGCGAATACCAAAGAGGACCTATATTTCTCTTCTTTGCCAGAAAGTAATTGGTCGATTTTGGGATTGACGGATTTGATATCTGTGTCTGACGATAAAAGAAAATAGGTACGAGCATAGTTATTGGTCCAATTGCCAGCCCATCGATCATTGTCTAATAAGTGATCGATACTAAATAGCACATCAAACTGCAAACTAGAATTTGAAGGAGGAGCAGAAAAAACAGCGCTAACTTGAAACAAGCCTTTAAATCCAGAATGATCCCATTCCAAACTCTTACCTAATGCCTCTTCGATGGACCCAAACAAGCTTGTGGCCAATTGATTTGAAATCGCTATCAGATCTTTACGCTGCATAGTTATTGCTGAATTACCAGCCAAGATCTCAAAAGAAAAGACTTCGAAAAAGTCTTGACTAGCTATGAGGCCTTTCGCTTCAATTGACTCATCATCTCTTGATAAAAGTCCCAAGGAATTGCGCCATTGAAAAAAGTCATTCACCGCAACAGCGTACTCTACTTCTGGCAGTTCATCTGCCATAGCAGATGCGAGTGGGGTAGGAGTGTGAACGGTGGTGTGCGTTCCAGTAGGCCGATCATAGTTCTGATACACGCTATAGAGTCGATCATCTTTAGTGTGAAATTTGTCATACTTCCATTCATCCTGAACCCATAGCAAGATCAACAGCACTGCTGTCAGTCCAACAGATAGACCAATAAGGTTGATTAGGAAAGACGTTTTGTCCCGGCTGATATGCCGAAAAGCCATTTGTAGGTGATGCTTAAGCATGGGTGATGTATTTAAGTCGGGTGATAAAGATCGAATCATGCTAGGGCGAAAAAGCAAGATCACATCCTTCCATAATTTCTGCTTGGCTTTCTTCGGACCTAGGCGTGTCACTCTGCGTTCGTACAGTTCTAACAAGTCTCCCTCAATATCTAGGTGATAGGCCTTTCTACAGAAGAATTTCAAAACTCTCAAGGGCCATTTAGGTGGTGAAGTCATAGTATTCAGTCTTAAGCAATTTCATTCAACAATCCAGGTGGCAAGGCATCCCATAGGGAATTCCGGACATTCCGGCTTTCCTGAATAGCTTTTTTTCCATAGGGAGTAATAGAGAAATACAGCTTTGGGCGCCCTCCTCTACTAGGAGAAGTATCACCTTGCTTAGCGGCCAGAAATCCTTTCTTTTCCAATCTGCGAAGCGTTGTTTGCAGGGCACCAACACTAACTTCTCGCTGTACTCTATCCTCTATTTCATCTTTGATGGTGATGCCATAGGCATTGTCCTCCAATATTCCTACAGTTAAAATGACGATCTCCTCAAACTCGCCGATTTTTGATCCTTTTCTCATGAATACTATTTTGTAGTATTGCAAATGTAAGTGATTTTTTTCGACAAAGTCAAGGGCTTCGATTGGATTTTAGTAGTAGAAAGGGGAGGAGCAGCACGGTCAAGTAACAACAATGCTTATCTTTATCTTAAATCAAAAACGCAAAACAACGAGATGCCAACACTAACGTACAAGTACTTATTCCTGCTTGCCCTGGTCGTCTTGCTTTCTGGCTGTGAATCCGAGCAAGAGGAGGAACCTACGGATGTAGAAGTTGAATTATCCTTGCCAGATCGGCCAAACATTTTGTGGCTAGTAGCAGAAGACTTGAGCCCCTTTATCCCTTCATTTGGCGATAGCACTATTCAAACGCCCAACATTAGCAGATTAGCAGCGGAAGGAGTATGCTATGATAATTTCTTCTCTCCGTCACCGGTATGCGCGCCTAGTCGCGCAGCAATTGCTACTGGGATGTACCCTACGCGGATTGGGGCTAATCATATGAGAACGGGGCCTTGGTATGCGAATATTTCAGATGAAGAGGCCGCAAAGCGCTCGAACTTTATGCCAGAGGGAATTAGCTTTTATGAAGCGGTACCACCGACTGGGGTAAAGATGATGAGCGAAGTTTTGCGGGGAGCAGGTTACTATTGTACCAATAATGCAAAAATGGATTATCAATTCAGGCCTTCCGTTATGGCTTGGGACGAAAGTAGTCGACAGGCGCACTGGAGAAATCGCGACCCCAATCAACCCTTTTTTGCTGTTTTTAATTTTGAAGTGACCCATGAGTCGCGAATCTGGCGTAAGGCAGAAGACTCTCTTTGGGTTGATCCGAATCTACCCGTTCCAATTCCTCCTTATTTACCTGATACAGAAGTTGGCGTAAAGGACGTACGCAGAATGTATTCCAATATTCGAGAAATGGACTTTCAGATAGGGGAGGTCCTTAAGCAACTGGAAGAAGATGGTTTAATGGATAGCACGATTATATTTTGGTATACGGATCATGGAGGCCCATTACCGCGGCATAAGCGACTATTATACGATTCTGGCCTTAAAGTACCGTTGATCATCCGATTCCCAGGAAAACAGATGGCTCAAACAAGGAATGATGATTTATTGAGTTTCATTGATTTGGCTCCAACAACCTTTTCTTTAGCGGGAGTTAAATCTGAATTCCCTTTGGATGGACTAGCTTTTTTAGGACCACAGGCGACGAAAGAAAAACGTAAATACATTAGGGCAGCAGCAGATCGATTTGATGCCCAGTACGATACCAATCGAGCAATTAGAGATAAGCGATACAAATACATTAGATATTACCAGCCTGAGAAATCGATGTTCCTACCTGTGGCGTATAGGGAACAAATGGCGATCATGCGAGAACTGCATAGATTAAGGGAATCCGGTGAAATTACCGAAATCCAGGCACAATGGTTCCGTGAACAAAAGCCCCAGGAAGAGTTATTTGATACGCAATCAGATCCTCATGAGATCAAGGACCTTGCCCAGGATCCTGCTTACAAAGAAACCTTAGCAGAGCTTAGTGCAGAATGTGATCGTTGGGTGAATTCTTTTGATGATACTGGGCTAATGCCAGAGCCTGAGCTAATTGAAAAGCTTTGGCCGGGCCATAAGGCCCCTCGTGTAGAAAGTCCAATTGCTGAACTGAAAAATGGTAAACTTAACTTGTCTTGTCCAACAGAAGGAGCGAGTCTAGCTTATCGATTCGTAAGTGATGAGGAATCAAAAAGTAACGCTAATACTTGGCGAATATATACCGAGCCGATTAGCTTACAAGAGGATGAGCAAGTTGAATTTATTGCGGATAGAATTGGGTATAAAGCAAGTCCTATTGCTACCTATAATCCGTGATGTAGCTTCAGAATTGATATCCGACACCCAGATGAAATAACTCGAAATTGCCAAAGCCCAAGCGAACGAGTAGATCATCTTTGCCATAGCGCAAACCAGCTAAGGAGTATGCGCTAAATTTACTCCGAATCTGAGTGTCTTCAAGCGTGGAGAATCGGGTTCTTGCTAGCCCTATATTCAACTCAAACTGTACCCTTCCCAAGGGAAGGAGTTGTAGAATAGAGGCACTCACATAGTTGGAGTAAATTTCTGCCGAAAGTTCGTAATCATAGTTATTGCTGAGATATGTACCCGCATTGAGTTTAAGGCGCGTTTCTAGCCTGGGGGCTGATGCAAAAAGAAGTCGTTCAAAATTTATTGATAGTTGATTTTCAAAAATCACGGAGCCTAGATTGGCGTAGATCGCTTGTTTTTTGCTCGAATGCTCAACCTGCGTAAAGCCGGAAACTGCATAACACAAGCAAAACAACACTAGAGCGCACAGCCGAATTTTCATCTCTTTGTTCATTTATTTTCGTGGAGATTGTAGAATCAGTTTTTGGATGTTGTGGAGATCCCATAATAGGGTAGTGGTCCTCCGTTCTTTCCTTCTCATGTAGAACGGATAGCTTTCTTCAACTGCTGCTCGTTTCATTGTGAAAACGGTTATTGTATGGCTATATTTACAGTGTTATCGTGATGACTGGTGTTGTCAAAGTAATACATAATCAATTGATAAACAACTGATTAATGAGAATAATTTGTTTCTTGTGCGTGAGGGTACCATAGAGTAGGGGAGTTAGAAATTATTTACACTGAGCTGTTTATTCTTGTAATGATTCTGCCTTGCTTTACTGATTGTAGAGTCTGTGGTGTTGTAAAGGGATTTCTAACGCCTTAGAATAAAACAGAAACATTATTCCAAAGACTTGCCAAGAAGTTGAGGATCTATAAAACCTTTGTTAAGAACAACAGAAAAGAAAACTGAGAAAATTATTCTAAGCCCTGTATTGATTCAAATCTAGAGCGTTTAACGCGATACAACATGTAAGATGTCTCTCATAAAAGATTTCTATGCAATTGCCTCATAATTTATATTATGTTAAGTAATGTATTTGAAAAACACATCCTCATTTCTGAGAATTGAAAATTGAGAATAATTTGCCCACCTTTATTGCACCGGAATCCTCAGCAAAATTATGAACCGCTTTAGATTTGCTTCGCTTTGCGTCCTACTTATGCCTATTTTTTCATGGGCAACTCCCCTACCCCTGGAGCTTAATTGGTCTCACTGGCCAGCCCTACCTGCTCCTCCATCTAAAGTGAATCAGCCCGGCTTAGCTGGTGCCTTTACGGGTATTCACGAAGGGATGCTAATCGTCGCGGGAGGTGCTAATTTTCCTGAAGGTCCTGCTTGGAACGGTGGAAAAAAAGTTTATCACAGTCAAGTGTATCTACTTGATTTACAGTCTAGTAAATGGATTGAAAACAATTTGTTTCTACTCGATTCTCCAGTGGCTTATGGATTGTCCCTTAGTACTGAACAAGGATTATTTTGTTTAGGAGGTGAGCGATACGGGGAATCAACAAATGAAACCTTTATACTGAAATGGAATCAGAAGACCCGAGAATTATTGCAGGAACCTCTCCCCTCTTTGCCGCTGCCTTTAGCCAATCTCAGTGGAGATGTTTTAGACGGATCTATATACATTGCTGGAACAAGCGTATTAGGTAAAAAGATTTTTGCTAGATTAAATCTAGATGACATAGCTAGTGGCTGGCAGGAACTGAAGCCCTGGCCTGGACCTCCCAGAACTCATGCAGTGGGATTGGTGCAAAATGATGGGGAAACAAATTGTTTCTATCTTTTTAAGGGTAGGTATAAAGCCGGGCAAGCAGATACAACTACTTTTTTATCAGATAGTTGGGTATATAATCCAAAGAAGGAAGAATGGACAGCGATTAAACCTTCAAAGGATTCAAATTTTCCTAATGCAGCAGGTACTGGGGTAGCCACTGGAGCTAATCATATCCTCCTCATTGGAGGCGATGCTGGCCTAATATTTAATCAGATTGAGCAATTGAATGCCAGGCTCAGTCTAGATTCTTCTGCAAGCTTCATTAGTTTCCGAAGAGATTCTCTCATGAAGTACCATCCGGGCTTTAGTTCCACGATTTGGGCTTTTCATACCATCACACAGACTTGGACCGAGTTTGGTGAAATACCTCATACTCCACCGGTCACTACCCAAGCCGTTAAATGGGATAACAAGATCATTTTGACTTCCGGGGAAATTTCTCCTTGTATCCGTACAGATGCTATTCAGGTGCTAGATATCGAACAGCAGCGAGCATTTGGAAGCTTGAATTATTGGATACTAGGACTCTATCTGGCCATGCTTGTAGGCATCGGTATTCGATTCTCGAGAAAACAACATTCCACTGCAGACTTTTTCAAAGGAGGACAGCGCATTCCTTCTTGGGCTGCTGGTCTGAGCATATTTGGAACGCAGCTTAGTGCCATCACCTTCATGGCGATACCTGCCAAAACCTTTGCAACGGATTGGCTCTATTTCTTTTTGATGATGACCATCATTATGGTTGCGCCGCTGGTAATACGCTACTTCCTTCCTTTTTACCGGCGCTTTAATCTCACCACTGCCTACGAATATTTAGAGCTTCGTTTTAATCGATGGACTAGATGGACGGGTAGCCTTATGTACATCTTTCTTCAACTAGGGCGTTTAGGAATTGTATTGCTCCTACCCTCTCTGGCACTCTCTGTTGTTACAGGGATTGACGTCGAATTGTGCATTTTAACTATGGGTTTATTGAGCATCCTGTACACAGTGTTAGGTGGAATTGAAGCGGTTATTTGGACGGATGTACTGCAAGTTATAGTCTTGTTGGGCGGAGCACTCCTTTCTCTGTTTATTCTATACTTCCATCTGGACCTGGAGACCATACAGACGACTATCAAGGATTTCGATAAAACTAAGATATTCGATTTCAATTGGAGTTTCGCAGAACCTACCTTTTGGGTAGTCATTATCGGTGGACTAGCTACGAACTTGATTTCATATGGTAGTGATCAGACCGTGATACAGAGATATCTAACCACGACCAATGAGCAGAGCGCTGCCAAAAGCATCCGAATTGGTGCGTGGATGGCACTGCCTTCTAGTTTGATATTTTTCACCTTAGGGACGCTGCTATTCGTTTATTACCATACAGAACCCCAATTACTGAATCCTACATTAGAGAGGACGGATGCCATCTTTCCCTGGTTTATCACCAATAGCCTTCCGAAAGGTATTTCCGGACTTTTAATTGCGGCCATTTTCGCAGCTTCTATGTCTAGCTTAGATAGCAGCATGAACTCTGTCTCTACGGTCTTAACTACAGATTTCTACAGATTGTATAAAGCGGATCAATCAGAAGCTTCCTATCTGCGATTGGCGAAACTATTCACAGTCATAATTGGGGTGATCGGAACTGGCATTGCGTTGGTTATGGCGACCTGGGGGATTTCCTCTCTCTGGGATCAATTTAATATGATTGTTGGCTTGTTCGCCGGAGGCTTGGGCGGTGTGTTTTTATTGGGAATATTCAACCCAAAAGCAAATGCTTCTGGAGCTTTATTAGGATTGCTATTCAGCGGTTTGCTCCAATACTTTTTCAAGGAATTTACATCCACTCACCTATTACTCTACGCCTTCACCGGACTCAGCACCAGTTTTATTCTTGGAAGTCTGTTGAGCCTGGGCTTTGAGGCGCGTAATCCTACTGCCAACAGATATACTTATAACCAACTTAAACAAGTCAAGTAATGAAGAAACTAAGGGGACTGATTGCGGCTCCATTTACGCCATTTGACAATCAAGGAGAGCTGGCACTCGGGCAAATAGATCAATTAGCCAAGTTGTATAGCAAAAATGGCGTAAACGGGGCCTTTATTTGCGGGACCACTGGTGAAGGTGCAGCTTTATCCAGACTAGAGAAAGAACTTGTGATGGAGAGATGGGCGGCGGTTCAAGGAAAGCTAGAAACGGTCTTTATGGTAGGTGGTACCAGCCTGACTGAAATGCAGGAGCTTGCCGCCTTGGCCGAAAAAAACAACATGGGAGGCATAGCGATTTTATGCCCTTATTTCCTTCGCCCTAGGAATGTAAAGGACCTAATTCAATTTTGCGCGCTAATCGCCAGTAGTGCTCCTTCCCTACCCTTCTATTATTATCATATTCCAGCCCTAACTGGTGGACATTTCTCCATGCTAGAATTCCTTCGATTGGGAGAGGAAAAGATTCCGACCTTGGCTGGGATCAAATACACGCATTCAAATATCATGGAGTTTCATGCTTGTCTACGTTATGGGGATGGAAAGTACAGTATTTTATGGGGAACTGATGAGGCATTACTGTCGAGTCTAGTGATTGGAGGTGAAGGCGCTGTTGGAAGTACTTACAATTACATGTCTCCTTTATACAATCAGTTAATGAAAGCCTTCAAAGCGGGAGATATGGACAAAGCAGAAGCGCTTCAATATAAATCCGTGCAAGTGGTTCAACTGCTACAAAAATATGGAGGGATCGGTGCTGGCAAGGCCTTCATGAAAATAATGGGAGTGGATTGCGGCTGGTTTCGTCCGCCAATCCACTCCCCTACTGAGTCGATGGTTTCGGCTTTGAAAGCGGAGTTAGAAGAGATTGGCTTCTTTAAGTATTTTAGTAAATTGTAGAAGTCAATCGCGTAGCATTTCTTTACGCTTTTTCCATTTCAGTTATGATCATATTGAGCAACTCATATATTTGCTTGTCGGTGCCATCGATTGATCTTCGGACCCAAAAGGCTGGAGCAGTGACAGCTTCATACCAGTCAGATTCTCCGTCCTGGCTATCCGCAAAGGTCCTAAAAACCTCTTGCATGGATCCTTGAGTAGTTCCACCTTTTTGCTGCACTTGCTTTAAATAGCTCGCACTCATTGCCTTTAACTTCTTTGGTTTTTCATTGACATATAGGTAGGCATCTTTATAGGTCAGTGCCATGCTTTCAAAATAGGTTTGATAAGCCTCTTTGATTAACCCTCTAAAAAAGGGATTGGCGAGCACCGTTTTGACATCAGCCGTCACCTTCGAAATGAAGGCCGGATTATAGTGCCCAAAGGAAGTATTGCTGTTAAAATCCATATCTCCTTTATGTGGACCGTCTAAGAATACAGGTACGCCATAAGTCGCTGCCAGTACATCTGGAGACACATATCTTTTGGCCATGGCATACTTAGATCGGAACCCCTCCGAAAGCCAGGTTCCATCTGTATCTCGATTAGGTTGATAGTCATAGTTAAGTAGTTTCCAAAGCGTTACCACCTCCATTACTTTGTAGGCACCTGGGGTCTGTCCTTCCTTTACCATATGCTGGGTAGATCTAAATCCCGTTGCTGCGATGAGGAAGGAAAAACAGACGATTGTAATTGACCATTTTTTCATTGGAAAATATTTATTGTTGGGTTAGTTAATTGGTTAAAACAAAACCTACATTTGGCGTCTGACCAGAGCCCCAAGCTAATGCAGGAGGATTAAAGGAGAGAAACCTGGGTTGATTCGATTGAGGAAGTAAAATATAAGTACTGACTTACAATTTTCCCTAAAAGTACTTTTAGTAAACTTCTTCTCCAAGGACATATTTTGCCAGTAACCACAGATAATCTTCATCTATGGCCTGTCAAAACAAAGATATTTTGCTGATTTTGAATAAATTAGTAAAGTGGTCAGGTCATAAATAGATCTTCCACTAATCTACCATGCCCTACCCTAAATCCTGGATGAACTTATAGTCGCAAAACTAGGTGTTCCCAGCATTTTCCGTATCTTTCTCGCTGAAACGTAAACGAAGACCAACAACATGAATATCGGCATTAGCAAGCTTGCCCAGGCAACCCTTTCGATTTGTGGGTTACTAGGCTTATCACTTCTTCTTTCCCATTGTAGTCCTACTCAGGAAGCAGCTGTACCTTTCCAAAAAGGAGATCACATTATTCTGATCGGCAACAACTTAGGCTCACGCATGATGAATTACGGGCATTTTGAAACTGAATTACATCTGCGCTATCCTGATAGCCTTCTATATATTAGAAATATGTGTGATGGAGGGAATACACCTGGTTTCAGGCCCCACTCCGGACGAGTTTCTCCTTGGGCTTTCCCCGGTGCAGAAGTGTATCAAACGGAGTTAGCAAAGAATTCTGGGAGCAGAGGGCACTTTGAAACACCGGACGAATGGATCACAAGGCACGAAGCCGACATTATACTTGCATTTTTTGGTTATAATGAGTCTTTCCAAGGAGCTGCGGGTTTAGATAATTATAAGGCTGAATTACAGGCTTTTATTGATCATACATTACAGCAAAAATATAATGGTAAGATCAGCCCAAAGCTCGTCTTGATCTCACCTATTGCCTTTGAGAATCTTTCTCACTTACAAGACACACCGGATGGAAAAGAGGAGAATGAGAATCTAGAGCTCTACACGGCCGCTATGGCTGAAGTGGCTGAGGCCAACGGAATTCCCTTTGTTGACTTATACCAAGTTTCGCAGAGTTGGTTTGAAGCGCACGAGGAACCATTGACGCTCGATGGATGTCAACTGCAAGACGAGGGGTATCAATTGCTGGCTAAGGAATTGGCAAATCAAGTTTTTGGAAGTAAAAGAAAGGTGGATAATACCAACAGAGAGTTAGTTCATGATGCCGTTCAAGAGAAAAATTGGTTCTGGCATAATGATTTCAAAATTCCTAACGGTGTTCACGTATTTGGTCGCAGATATAAGCCATTCGGTCCCGATAACTACCCAGCAGAATTGGTGAAAATCAGAGAAATGACTGGTGTCAGAGACTTAGCCATTTGGTCTGCTGCTAAAGGGGAAAAGATGGATGTAGCTGCTGCTGATGCACAGACCTCTACCCTACCCCCTGTGGAAACGAACTACAAACCGAGTGAGAAAAATGGGGATCCAGAATACCTGTATGGCGAGGATGCCCTGGAAAAGTTGACGGTAGCCAACGGATATAAAATCGAACTGTTTGCCTCGGAAAAGGAATTTGACGATTTGGCCAATCCGGTTCAGTTATCATTTGACAATAAAGGCCGACTTTGGGTAGCTACTATGCCAACTTATCCCCACTATCGACCTGGTGACCAACGACCCAACGATAAACTAATTATCTTGGAAGATACTGACGGTGATGGCAAAGCGGATAAGCAAACCACCTTTGCAGATGATCTGCATATTCCAGCTGGTTTTGAATTTGCACCGGAAGGAGTCTATGTTTCGCAGGGTACCAACCTTGTTCTTCTACAGGATATAGATGGAGATGATAAAGCCGATAAAAAGGAAATTATCTTGAGTGGATTTGATGATCACGATACGCACCACGTTATTAGCGCTTTCTGTGCAGATCCATCGGGAGCCCTCTACATGGGAGAAGGTGTATTCCTTCACACCAATGTAGAAACAGCCTACGGACCCGTTAGAGGCACCAATGGAGGTTTCTTCAGATACGCTCCTCAGCGACATCATTTGGAAAGAACGGCACAGCTATCTATCCCAAATCCCTGGGGTATTGCCTTTGATGAGTGGGGACAGAACTTCTTTGCAGAAACTTCCGGTCCAGATATGCGGTGGATGATGCCCGGTTCGGTGAAGCCGCGCTACGGAGTAGCTACGCACAAATCATACAACCTCATCGAAGATGAACATCGCGTGAGACCCACTTCTGGGCTTGAATTCGTGTCAAGTCGACATTTCCCGGACGATGTGCAAGGAGACTTGCTCATCAATAACACCATTGGGTTCCTAGGGACGAAGCAACATACAATGGTTGATGGAGAAACCGGTTTTGAGAGTCAGCATCGACAAGATCTAGTGGTTGGTTCCGATAAGAATTTCAGACCAGTAGACATGGAGTTCGCTCCGGATGGTTCCCTGTATATTGTCGATTGGCATAACGTATTGATTGGGCATATGCAGCATAATGCCCGTGACCCCTACCGGGACCATGTACATGGTCGTATCTATCGAGTGACCTATCCTGGTCGACCATTGGTGGAGCCTGCTAAAGTGGACGGGGCTAGCATCGACGAATTACTTTCCAATCTTACATTACCAGAGTATCGTACTAGATATCGGACCCGTAGAGAATTGCGCGGCCGTGATGCGGAAGAAGTAAGTACAAAGTTGAAGACCTGGGCTGCCAATCTAGATAAAACAGATGAGCGCTACGAGCATCATTTGTTAGAAGGACTCTGGGTAAGTTGGGGACTAAATCGTATCGATGACGCATTGCTTCGCCAATTATTGGAAGCAAAGGATTTTAGAGCCAGAACAGCCGCAGTAAGAGTCTTGCGATATGCCGGTCATCAGATTGCTGATCAGGCTGAATTACTGTTAAAGGCTGCCAGTGATCAACACAACCGAGTCCGTTTAGAGGCTTTGGTGGCGGCGTCTTGGATATCTCCAGACAAAGGTCTTCCAATCGTAGAGAAAGCAGGAGAAATGCCATTAGATGATTGGATGAAGCCTGCACATGAAACGGCCTTAGCTCATCTTAAGGGGCATAGTGTGGATAATCCACCACAAGAAACACTTAGAACGCATTTGACCGACGTCAGAGAAAGAGAGCTATTCTTCAAGGGCCACGAAATTTATCAGCAAGAAGGCTTTTGTGGCACTTGTCACCAACCAGATGGGAAAGGCTTAGCAGCGTCTGGCTTCCCTCCATTAGCTGGCACTCGCTGGGTCAATGAAAGTGAGGACCGACTCATAAAGCTCGTTTTAAAAGGCCTCATGGGACCGATAACGGTTTTGGGTAAGGAATATCCGGGGCAAGTCCCTATGACCCCCTATGAGGGCTTGCTAAATGACGAGGAAATTGCTTCCGTACTGACCTACGTGAGAAACTCCTTTGGTAACACTTCATCGGCTATCACACCAGAAAAGGTCAAAGAAGTACGCGCATTAACGGATGGCAAGTCTGGGTTCTATTCACCAGAAGAGCTGCTAAAGCAACATCCTCACGAAAACGTAGTTCAATAAGTCTTGTAATGCAAACTCAGCTCTCGTACAGAAGTTCAGGCGAAGGTACTCCTTTCCACTTCCAGCATGGCCTGGGATCTAATTTGGCGCAGCCCCAGAGCCTCTTGGCGGGATTAGACGGGGTACAATTGATATCGATGGATTGTCCTGGGCACGGATCTGCGCCCCTTGATTCATCTATTCGTCCCTCCTTTGCTTATTATGCGAATCAGTTGATCCAACTGATGGACCAGCTGGAACTTTCGCGAGCAGTCTTTGGAGGAATTTCCATGGGAGCGGGTATTTCTACGTACATGGCCATTAATCATCCGGAGCGAGTAAAGGGCTTGGTCTTGGTGCGCCCAGCCTGGTTGGACTCCGGCAGTCCTGACAATCTAAAGATTTTGCTTACTGCCGCTGAGTATATAGACTCAGGTAAAGATGTGAATGGTTTTAGGCAAGAGATAGAATTTCAAAGCATTCAGCAAACTCTACCCAGTGCTGCCCAATCTGTACTAGGTGTGTTTGCAGACACACAGCGACCAGAGATTTCTACAGTTCTTCGAGCTATGGTGGAAGATCATCCATTTGATCACATCGATATCCTAAACAAGATCAATACTCCCACCCTGGTAATCGGGAATGATGACGATCCGCTCCACCCCTACTCCATGGCTGAGGCCATGCAGAAACACATACCGGGCAGCTATTTAGAAAAAGTTATTTCACGTTATATTGATGATGCTCAACATCGTCAAATAGTACATAAAACAGTATCAAAATTTATTGACAACCTATGAAAAGCAATTGGAAAGATTCCGAGGCTAAGCAGCTGAAAGGAGATCTGTTGAAGTTAAGAGTCTACACCTCTCGCCTGCTGGGCAATAACGAAGATCTGGTGATGCACGGTGGAGGAAATACCTCGGTCAAAATAAAGGAAACCAATATTTTCGGTGAAGAAGAGGAGATTCTCTATGTGAAGGGAAGTGGCTGGGACTTGGCAACGATAGAGGCTCCAGGTTTTGCTCCCGTTAAGTTAACAGCCTTGCATCGTTTGGCACAGTTAGATACGCTAAGTGATGTCGATATGGTCAAAAACCAGCGCATGGCAATGACTAATCCATCTGCTCCTAACCCATCTGTAGAAGCAATCTTACACGCCATTATACCTTACACTTTTGTTGATCATACACATGCCGATGCAGTGGTGACCGTGACCAATACCCCAGGTGGAAAAAAACGTATACAGGAAATTTACGGCGATAAGATTCTGATCATCCCCTATGTCATGCCCGGCTTCATTCTGGCCAAGAAGATCTACGAAATGACTAAAGATATTGATTGGGATAGCATAGATGGCATGGTATTGATGAATCATGGTGTATTTACCTTTCACGATGATCCAAAGGTAAGTTATGAGAAAATGATCTCGATCGTAGATGCTTCCGAAAAGTACCTGAAAAAGCAAGGTGCGAATCCAATCAAAGGAAAAGGCAAAGGGAAAATTGATAGCCTTCAGATAGCGAAATTGCGTAAAAAGGTCTCAGAAGTATGGAACAAACCAGTACTGGCAAAATTGGACCGATCTGCTTCTGCCAAAACCTTCAGTGAACTCTCGGATGTAGCTAAAATAACCTCTCGCGGTCCTTTAACACCAGATCATATCATCCGTACAAAACGGACTCCGATGATGGTTTCCGATAGTCCCAAAAAGGATTTAGATAAATACGTCAAGGAGTATAAGACCTACTACAAGAAATACAATACTGGCGAACAAACCTTGCTGGATCAAGCCCCCCGTTGGGCCATTATTCCCGGAAGCGGTGTAGTATCTTTTGGACCTACCGTTAAGCATACGCGGATTATTGAGGATATCGCCCGTCACACGCAACGTGCAATCTTTCAGGCGGAGCATCTTGGAGGGTGGAAAGCTTTAGGCAAAGCCGATCTTTTTGAGATGGAATATTGGAGTTTGGAGCAGGCAAAACTAAAGAAGGCTGGAAAGCCGAAATCCATGCAGGGCAAAGTGGCAATTGTGACGGGGGCAGCTAGTGGTATTGGCAAGGCCTGTGTCGAAAGTTTGATTGAGCAGGGAGCTGTGGTTACCGGCTTGGATATTGCCCCAATGATCGAAGACATGTTTCCTCAAAAAGAAGCCTTGGGTATCAAATGCGATGTTACCAGCGAAAAACAGCTGAAGAAAGCCATAGAAGAGACCATAGCCACTTTCGGAGGCATTGATATGCTAGTTAGTAATGCTGGAATCTTCCCTAAGAGTGCTCGCATCGCTGATATGGATGAGAAGCTTTGGAACAAGAGTTTAGAACTCAATGTAACGAGTCACCAGAGACTACTTCAGCTCTTGATTCCCTATTTGGAAGTGGGATTTGATCCAGCCGTTGTGATTATCGCTTCTAAGAATGTGCCAGCCCCAGGCCCGGGTGCAGCTGCCTATTCCGTCGCCAAGGCCGGCCTGACACAACTGGGCAGAGTAGCAGCCATGGAATTGGGTGGAAAAGGTATTAGAGTGAATATCATACATCCTAATGCAGTGTACGATACAGCTATTTGGACGGATGAGGTACTACAGGCCCGCGCCAAGCACTATGGCCTTAGCGTGAAAGAGTACAAAACCAACAATATGCTAAAGGTGGAAGTGACCTCGCGAGATGTTGCTGATCTTGCTGTAGCTATGCTGGGCAAGACTTTCGCTAAAATTACAGGTGCCCAGGTGCCCATTGACGGTGGCAATGAAAGAGTCATCTAGATAGCACTTCAATCCAGCCGGAGTATTGCGATAACTATACTTAGTGCTAATTCGGCTAGCTGCGCAGCAGCGGAATCCCCTTTTTATCAAAATTCATCAACAAGCTTTAAATCAATCAAGATACAATGATCACACCCAGAACGTCCAGAACAGAGATTTTACAGAAGTTGCAAAAGAAAAAAGAACAAAACATTCCCATTTTTATAGCCAGTGCGGGCTCTGGTTTGGTAGCTAAATTATTGGAAAAAGCCGGCGCAGATTGTATCAATACTTTTTCTGGCGCACGATTGCGAGCCAATGGTATGGGAACCATGTCTATGCTTTGGCCTATCCTAGATTCTAATAAACAGACATTGGATTATACTCGGGAAGACATCATGCCTGCCATCAAAGGCGACGCTTTTATTTGTGCCTGCCTGAATGCCAATGATCCCTTAAAGGACATGCGCATGGTGCTGAATGATTGTAAGGCCATGGGCGTAGAATCTGTATCAAACATTGGCCCTTCTATCAGCTATGTGGACAAAGACAGTGAGATTTTCCGCGTTTTGACTAAAAGTGGAATAACGTTGGATAATGAGATAGAACTATTGAAACTAGCGAAAGAAATGGATATGGTATCTATTGGTTTGGCCTTTAACATGGAAGATAGCATCCGGATTATGGAAGAAGCCCAACCGGACCTATTCTGTTTTCATGCTGGCACTACCAAAGGAGGCATTACCGGCTACGATTCAGGTGAAACCATAGAGCAAACAGCCGCTCGCACCGAAGAAGCCAACAGGAAGTTGCGTGCGATCAAACCCGATGTGCTCTTAATTGCGCACGGGGCTGCTATGGAGAACCCCACAGATGCTCAATACATGCTTAATCATACTAGTGTGGACGGTATTTGGACGGGGTCTTCCACCGAGCGAATACCGATAGAGAAAGCGGTTCTTTCCACGGCACAAGAATTTGCTGCTTTGCGGCGACAATCTTAAAGATTGTTCCTAATTTACCATAACCTTGACGAATAAAAGCCTAGCACCATGAAAAAAACCATAGCCCTCTTAGTTACGCTTGATACTAAAGATCAGGAAGCTGGATTCCTAAAATCAGAAATAGAAAGTCGAGGACACCAGACCCTATTGCTGGATATTGGAGTCATAGGTAATGCAGGTATTGAAGCTGACATAAGCCGTGAGCAGGTGATCCAAGCTGGTGGTGGAGACCTAAATGAGATCCTGACGGCACCAACAAGAGAAAAGGCTAACCCTTTTGTGGTGAAAGGCTGTATAGACCTCATCAATAGTCGCATTGTTAAGGATGAGGTGCATGCTGTTTTGGGCTTAGGTGGAACACAGGGAACTTCGACTTGCTGCGACATTATGCAAGCCCTCCCCTATGGCTTCCCTAAGATTATGGTGTCCACGATTGCTTCTGGCGATACCTCAGGCTTTGTCGGGATAAAGGACATCACGATGATGTTCTCAGTAAGTGATATTCTTAAGTTGAATCCATTTACTAGAAAGGTATTAGCTAATGCAGCAGCCGCAGCTTGTGGTATGGCGGAAGTTGAAACCAAGTTTGTCATGGAAAAGGGGGATAAGCCCTTGATCGGTATGTCCAACTTAGGGGTGTTGACTGCTGGAGCGATGAAAGCCATTGAGTATATCGAAGAAGCAGGTTATGAGGTTATTGTATTTCATGCAGTCGGTTCCGGTGGGCGGGCGATGGAGCAAATGATGAAGGAAGGTATTATTGGAGCGGTTTTTGACTACGCCATGGGCGAAATTGCTGACGATGTCTGGAGTGTATTGCGAGCCGGAGGGCCGGAGCGGTTAACTGTGGCGGGTAAGTTAGGCTTGCCCCAGGTACTTTGTCCGGGAGGAGCCGAACATTTGGGTATACTGGTTCCCCCTAATGAAGTGCCGGAAGAATACAAAGATCATAAGAAGGTTTTCCATAGTCCCGTCGTTTTTGTTCCTCGTTTAAATGTGGAAGAAATACAACGAGTAGCTGATGATATTTGTGGGCGGCTGCAGCATACGAAGGACAAGGCATACTTTATGATTCCAAAGTTAGGGGTAGGCCGATATTCTTACCCCGGTGGTGTCTTAGAAGACAAAGAATCCGATGAAGCTTTTTTCACTAGATTGAAAGAAGGTTTGCCTGCTAATATTGTAGTAGTGGAAAGGGAGGCCACAGCAGAAGACCCTAATTTCGTGAAAGAGGCTGTTGATAAACTCATTGAGCTTATCCAAGAAAAATACTAAACTCTGGGGTAAAGATAGAAACTGGGTAAAATGCTTTTGACCTCCGGAAAGAGATAAAACATCCACCCAGTTTACCAATGATTGGCATATGATGCCATGCTAGTTATGTATATGATATTCTTATTCGGTCCGGAGACTTTGCACAGGGTTGACTAAGGCCGCCTTTGATGACTGCCAAAAGACGATTATGGCCGTAATCATAAAGAAAGAAAACACGGGTAGGAGGAATACCCACAGATTCAATTTCACTCGATAGGCATAGTTGGATAACCACTCATTCCCTCCCCACCAAATCAGAGGAATACCAACTATGGTAGCAATCACTATAAGCCACAGAAATTGCTTGCCTAAGAGCAGAAATATCTGTGCCGTGGAAGCGCCAAGTACCTTTCGAATCCCCGTCTCTTTGGTACGAAGACTTGAGATATAGGAAGCCAAGCCGAAAAGGCCAAGGCAGGCCACTAGAATGGCTAGAATAGCAAAGAGTGTGAATAATCTTCCAAATTTCCGATCCGCCTGATACTGTTTGTCGAAGTAATCATCTAGAAAGAAATGCTCCACCGGATTTCCGGGAAAAACTTCTCGGTAGGTCTCTTCGACATGGGCAACCGTTCCATGTATATCTTCAGTATTTAGACGAATGTTCAAATAATCATATCCAAAGCCCCTTCCGTTGAAAAATACGAAAGGCAGTTGCCCGTGCGCTAGGGATTGATTATGGATATTCTTAGCCACACCAATTACTTTTAAGTCATGCCAGTTATTGGTTTTGACGCTAATGATTTGATCCAGTACTTCATCAGGTGAACTGTAGCCAAGCAATCCTACTGCTTTTTCATTCAGTACGATCGCGTCGATATCCGTTTCGACCTCTTCTGAAAAACCTCGACCCGCCACTAACTCAATTTGGTAGGTTGAAAAGAAGTGCTCATCCGTATTCTGAAATGTAGCAAAAAAGCCCTCTTCAATACTTTGTTCCTTGCGTTTTACGGTATTGATATTTTGGATGTTGTAACCCGGTATGTCGGATGAATAGGAAACTTGCTGGATTTGAGCCTGTTGGAGTAATTGCTCCCGAAACAGATCAGCGCGTTCTGCACCTGTTGAGTCTACAATGGAAGGAGCTTTTACAATTAGCAATTGCTCCATGTTGAACCCCAAATCCTGGCTACGCATAAATGAGAGTTGTTTGAAAACGATTACTGTTCCGGTGATCATAGACAAGCCTATGACAAATTGGAATACCACCATTACATGCCGAAAGTGAATCTTTTGGCCCGCTTGGTAAATATGTCCTTTGATGGTTTTGATGGGTTGGAAGGAAGACAAGATAAAGGCCGGATATAAGCCCGCAAGGAAAGTTCCTCCCAAAAACAGGAGGAGCATGGCCTGCCACGTACTCCATTCTCCCAAAACTTGTAGAAACCAACTTCCAGAAATGATTTCGACCCCTGCTATTCGGTTAAAGTAAGGCGAAATCAGCACAACCAATAACATAGCAAAGCCAATGGCTAGGCCATTCATTACCGCTGACTCCGTTAAGAATTGCAGGATAATGTTTTCTTTACCAGCTCCTACAACTTTTCTGATTCCTACCTCGGACGCCCGTTCAATGGATCGAGCAGTAGAAAGATTGATAAAATTAATCCAGGCAATCAGCAGGATCATAAAGGCAATCAGAATTAAAAAAGATACTGTTCTTTGATTGCCCGTTTCCTTTATCTCCTTCAGTAAGTTACCGTGAAGGTGTATGTCTTTCACTGGCTGCAAAGTCATGGCCTCTTTAATTGCGAACTCCTCCATGATATTTCCCAGGTACTGATTCACAAAACCATCAAGTTGCCCCTCTACCTCTTCGGCTTTGGCTTCTGGGAGTAGTTTCACATAGGTATGAAATTCTGGCCAAATCCAGGCATTGTTAATACCGTTGGAGAATACCTGTGAAGAAAATAGAGCATTAATTTCAAAATGAGTGTTTTGGGGTAAGTCTTGTAGAATTCCAGTGATGACAAGATTTATGGCACCATTGAGTGAAATCTTCTTCCCGATCGGATCGTCATCGCCGAAGTACTTTTTGGCTAGACGCTCCGTAATCACGATGTTATCTTTATGATTCAAGGCCGTTTCTGCATCCCCCTTTACCAAAGGGAAGGAGAACATTTTAAGAAAAGAGGGATCAGCCACATACATATTCTCCTCGTAGAAAGTGATAGGACTACCACCATCCGGCTCATAACTGAGCACAGAAGAACCCATGAATATGGCCACATCCACTATCCTGGCCGTTTCCTCTACTTGTGGATAGTCCTTTTTCAAGGCCAAGGCAGCTGCGGGGTGATTAGCAGCCCGGTAGTTTACTTCCGACTCTCCAGCTTCGGACATCCCCAGGTTGAGTCGATACAACCGATCTAGGTCTGTATGGAAGGTGTCAAAATTCTTTTGATGATTGACGTACTGCAATATCAAAAGGCAGGCAGCCATTCCGATCGACAATCCCAATATATTAATCAGCGAAAATTGCTTGCGCTTATACATGTTTCGCCAAGCAGAGATTACATAATTGATGAACATATCCGTGAAGTTGGGTGATGAAGATTTCGCTTTTCCCCAAGCATAGGGGCGACAATTGTCCACGACATCTCGATAATAGCACAGTCTAGCCCTCGCCAATCCGATCTTACCTATCCTCCGATAATAGAGTTCATGTAGATCCCCTTGTAGGATCTCCAAAATCTCCGGATGACAGTACCATTCCAAAAATAGTTCTGCTAGCCTTGGAGGCTTAGGAAGCGGCTTGCTCATGTTATCCTAGATTTAGACCTTGGATATTAATTGATAATTTTGCGCGTACGTCGTGAGCTTCTTGTAGGGCTTTCTTTCCTATTGGTGTTAAGCTGTAGTATTTTTTCCTTCTACCTCCTCGCTCCGAAG
This sequence comes from Saprospiraceae bacterium, assembly GCA_965263225.1. Lineage (GTDB taxonomy): Bacteria > Bacteroidota > Bacteroidia > Chitinophagales > Saprospiraceae > DT-111. Next base: position 389,904 of record CBDHHG010000051.1, on the reverse strand, counting down.
TGGCTCCGCCGATCCAAGAATCCAACATTCCTTTTTCTTCAAGACGGTGCAGCGCCGAATGTAAAGCCCCAATACTTGGCTTCTTCCCCCCCTTCTCTTCTAGCAAATCTTTCACAGCAACTCCATATGCCTGATCTCCGAGAGATCCTACAGCTAATAAGACTAATTCTTCAAAGGAGCCTAAAATTTTCATATTTAATTCCTGTTTGCAAAGTAAATATACATGATTTCTTTCTTGTTTGCAAAGTAAATGTGGTTAAGTTCACTAGAAAGTATTCTAGCTTTCTATTAATTGTCTCAATATGCTTTTCTCAACCTTTCCGCATATACATTTGGCAATGGACTGACTTCGATCTGCATGGCAACCAGTTCTATATCATAAGAAACTCTAATAAAGTTCACAGTTAAACTTTCCGGATCAGCTAAGGTGGTAGCTGAGGTAATCTCCATTAGCACATAACCAGCTCGATTATCAGCATCCTTGGGCTTCCCAACTGATCCGAGATTGATGGCATGATAATGATTCCCCTCGTCGTCCTGTAAAATGCGATGGAAGGGTTTGTGAGTATGACCAAAAGCCATGATAGCGGCTTTTTCTTGCTTCATCATCGCTAATAGATCACTTTCGGAATGTTCCTCAAAGAGATATTCGTTAATTCTTCTTGGACTACCATGGACCATTAGAAAACCAAAAGCATCGTCATTGAATTGAAAGTCAAGTTTGAAGTGACGAGGCAGTTCCTTCAGATAGGTCCGTGATGTAGAGGATATAATTTGATTGGTAAAAGTCGTCGAGATGGCACCGTTACTTAGGCCCTCTTCTATTACGTATTGTTCCGGTCCATGCGGACTAAGACCGATAACTTCATCATGATTGCCAGCTATGGTAGGAATTTTTCGTTGTCGAATTATTTCAACGACTTCATTGGGATATGGGGCGTATCCTACTAAGTCTCCCAAGCAATAGACTGCATCTGGATTTTGCTGTTCGATACTGGCAAGTACAGCCTCTAGGGCAGGGAGATTGGCGTGAACGTCACTGAACAATGCAATTCTCATATGGTAATATTGTTGTCTCTGCCAGCGATTGTCGCCCGTGGTGGAGCCAAATCTCAGGAACCCTAAGCACGATCCAACCTGGGATCTCGCTTATATTCAATTTTGTATTCCTTAGGTGGCTTCATCCCTTTCAGATGCTGTACAAAATAATCCCATCTCCTTCGAGTCATGTAGTAGCGGTCAGCTCCGAAGCCATGCCGCGCATTTGGAAACATGATCAAGTCAAAATCTTTATTGGCTTTGATCAAGGCATCTACTACCAAATTGGTGTTGTAAGGTGGTACATTATCATCCATACCACCATGGGCGAGCAATAGTTTTCCTTTGAGATTTTCAGCATACAATTGGTTGGCTTGGACCTCGTAGTTGTTGACGCCATCCACTTCTTCCATCAGCCCAATGTAGCGTTCACCCCAATCATCTTCGTAATTACGGTTATCGTGGTTACCTGATTCTGAAATTCCGACATCGAAGAAGTCAGGATACTTGAACAGGGCTGATGCCGTAGCAAAGCCTCCTCCAGAATGCCCCCAGATTCCGACATGCTCCAAGTCCATATAGGGATGTTTTTCAGCTAATTGCTTCATCCCCGATATCTGATCCGGTAGCGTATTCTCGGCCATGTTTCCATAACATTCATCATGAAAGGCTTTTGAACGTCCGGGATTGCAACTGCCTTCGATGGCCACCACAATGAATCCCAACTCCGCCAAGGCCTGATGGTCACCTCTACTGGGTCTGAAGGTCCATGAGCCTACACTCCCACCCTGCGGGCCTGGATAGATGTAATTGACAACCGGATATTTCTTTTTCGGATTCAAGTTAGTGGGTGTAAACATCAACCCGTACAAATCATATTTGCCATCCGCCGATTTTACCGTAATTGGGTTAGGTGCTTTCCATCCCCTTGCTATCAGCCGAGAGATATCTGCTTGCTCCAGTTTCTCAATGAGATTTCCTTGCATATCCCGAAGTACAGATACGGGCGGTACATCTGGCTGCGAATAGTTGTCCACGAAGTATTTGTAATTTGGAGAAAAACGGATACTATGCGTACCATTTTCAGGCGTAAGCAATTTCAGGTTCTCACCCGATAGCTCAATGCTATACAAATGACTGAAATAGGGATTGCGACCTTCCTCCCGACCATTAGCTTCAAAATATAGGACTCCGGTCTTTTGATCGACATGCTTTAGGCGAGTAATGACAAAATTACCCTGGGTAACTTGATGCTTGAGTGTACCGCCTTTGGCGTCATACAAATAAAGATGTCCCCAATTGTCTCGTTCAGAATACCAAATAATTTCATTACTGGCTTCAAGATATTGCCAATTAATAGCGCCTTGTCCGGATTCATATTGCGTAGCTACTTCTTCTCTCAATATATCCTGCACCTTTCCCGTATTGGTATCCGCAATTCTCAGCTGAGCCACCTTATGATCTCTAGAGGATGAAACGAAAACCAACTGCTTACCGTCATTGATCCATTGATTATCATCAAAACTACCAGAGCAAGCAATGTCGTCACATAAAGTACCGCGGCGATCATCGGAGGGCATGTCGAAACGAACCATTTTGCCACTTTCTACCTCAATCACGACCCGCTCGATTTGGATGATCTTTTCATCTTCGGGGAGGGGGTATTTCCAGCTTTTAATCTTAGGGGCTCCAATATTGGTACTCACTAAGTGCATATCAGAGACATGCCGCTGATCTTGCTGAAAAGTAGCAATCTTCTTAGAGTCAGGAGACCAGAGGACGATAGGGCGTTCACTTTGGCGCCAACCGGCATTATCGGTAGCATAACCGTAGTTTTCAATGCCATCCGTGGTCAACTGCTTTTCCTCACCACTCACTATATTTCTAACCCATAGGTTCCAGTCCTTTATGAATACCACTTTCTTTTTGTTTGGAGAAAGGATCTCTTTTCGCCAATTATAAGAAGGAGTCTTTTCTTTTTCTTTGAGTAGCTGGTCCAATTCACTTTTCGAACTGAAAGTTGATCTTTTCTTTTTCTGAATGTCGTAAAGCACGAACTCTTGCCCATCTTTCACCAAATTCCGATACCAAAATTTTTCATCAGATTCCCAACTGGGTCTGACGTTCATACGATCAATATGTTGTGAGGTATTGAAAGAAAGCTGATTCTCTGCTTGCTTATATGCTTCAGTAGTAACTTGGTCTTGAGCCAAAATAAATAGATGAATGGATGATAAGATAACAATAAGAAAGAGCCTCAATTGCATGGCAAAACTAGTTTTGGTTAGTTCGATCTAAAGGTAGTGTTTTCCAGTAAGGAGGAGTGAATAGACAGCGGATTTTGCCACAAAAATTAGGCGCTTTTGTGGCGTGCAAGCCACTCACTCTCCTACCCTACAAGCCTATTGCTGCTTAAATTCCGCTACTAGCTGATCCGTTTCCGTCAGTTGTGGCCATTCACTAGGCCGAATATAATCCTGTCCCGATAGTAAGACCTGAGCTTGGGGATAATTTTTTTTGATCTGCCCCCAAGTCGTGTCTTCCCAATTGGCTTTGTCCTTTTCTAACAAGCCTACGCCCTTCAAGGGGCCTGAGACTGCTCTACCGATCAGCGGCCACCACAAGCTCTCCGTATCTCGATCCCACAAAATAAATCCATCTAATCCATCCCAGACTTCTTCATCAAAATAGGTGTACCCACTCAGTGCAAAGGTCAACTCCTGATCGCCATATTGACGACTATAGATGGCTCCTAAATCCGCTAGTATACAATACACAGCCATGATAGGTTCACCATTTAAACGATCATTAACCACCTCATGTCGAGTCAAATCCTCTACCGAATAAGCTTTGACTTCATTTCCGGCATAGGCTAATAGGAAGCGATCTTCATCCTTCCATAAGCTGTCCGCAGCAGCTACGGTAGTAAAACTGGGTTGCAGAAGAGCTGGAAACCGTTCTCGTCCAATTCCATAGTGAAATTGCTCTTTTTTGAGTTCCAGGTTCGAAATATCAAAGTGTTGATTTTCTTGTTCCCCCCCATAGAGCATGGAGACCGCATTCTTTTCAAAAAACTTACCATGCTCAAAGGCAAGAGGGCGTTGTTTCTTAGGGGTAACTGATTCTTGCTCTTTCGTGACGGTTTCATCCTGAGTAGGCTCTTGCTGGCAGGTCATCAATAAGGATAGTAATGAAATAACCAAGAGTATTCTTGATAGCATAGCTGGAGTTTGTAGTTCATTTGCAAATTTGACACTTAGGCGACAGCATTCACCCCTTGCACCACTTCCCATTCCTTCTTAAGGAAACGGGCTACCTGTTGCAGACCTTCATAATCAGAGGGGCAATCTTCTTCCGCTTTGGTGTTGTAATTGGTGTTTGTATTTACATCATAAAAATAGCGATTCCCTTCAGCACTCTCCAGAAACTCCATGCCCGCAATTTCGATCTGATTTACACGTAGAAAGGCTTCACATTTTTCAATTTCAGGAATCCAAAAATTTTCCAATATCTGAAAGCTAGGGAGCGATCTGTTCGGCCGTAAGGGGTCGATCTCACAAGCATCAGCCGGGCAGAGTTCGAAGCCCCCTCCCGTATCCACTTGAACCGCATAATAGAATCTACCTTCAATGAACTCCATCCGTGTAATTCGTTGGGACTTTGGTGGGATATAAGCTTGAATCAATAGCAAACCGTCGACAGTGAGATCCTCTATTGTCACCGTTGAAAGGAAGGTCTCAAAAGCTTTGCTTTTGGGGAAAAAATGAACCCCTTGTCCTTTGCCACCCTGATTGGGTTTCACGATAAACCCGGATGCCCCAAACTTTCTACTGGCTTCTACTGCTGCCTTTTTACCATGTACCACTACCGTATAGGGAGTTTGTAATCCATGTGCTTGTAATGACAAATGCTGGGCGACCTTGCTCACTTCTAGCTCAAGAGCCCTCTTACCATTAATAATTCGTCGGTTATGAGCGGAGAGCCACTCAAGCGTAGCAGCCATAAAATGCTTGGCATGTAGATGACCTCGGGTGTAGGAGGAGGCACTCATTTTACTGTAAAACACCCCAACTGGGGGCGCTTGATCAAGGGCAAATTGTCCTTGCGCTAGGTTCCATTCTGCATTCGGTACACCTTCTTTTGCTAAGGCTTCCCGCAGTGGCTTGTACCATTCTTCATTTTCGTGTAGAACAAAAACTTTGGCCCTAGTACTCATGTAGTTTGTTGTTTTTTAGCTAATCAATAGCAATAATACTAAAGTACAGAAAATTAAACTGTTGGATAAGGGAGGAAACAAGGAGGATTCCAAAAAGAGGCTAAACCTTAGTGTAACAGTATGGAACCTATTCACAAGAATCTGCTGAATTGGACCTCCAATTCGGGCTACATATAAACCAGACTTCAGTACTAGAGGGGCTGATGATTTGAAACTAGGTGATGAGCTGCTGGCTTTGTTTAAGCGTAGCTAACTGTTTTTGAGGCTTAGAGAAATGACTTTTAAGCATATAAATACAGGCAAGGCATAGGGTGTAAACGAGAGTAGCTGGCATAGAATGTAAGTTTTAGGGTGGAGTCCTATGAAAGGATTCCGTTCTTTACTATATAATCTGTTCTAAAGACGAATAAATTGTGAAAGACCCTAACTTTCTTCTCAATTTTGTCAGTCGTATGGCAAGAATGGCCATCTTCTCTAGCAAGGCCACTTGTAATTTGATTTCCTTCCTTTGGTGATTTTTTGTAGTTTTGAGTTCCTGCCTTTCTATACAGCATTTTACAATTGTACATTTATTGATATCTTTAAATAGAGGCTGACTACTGTTCAGCTATTATTTTCATCATAACTCATCTATAACATGGCTATTTTCAATCTTACTATCAACGGAAAAAAGCACCAGGTAGATGTTGCACCTGAAACACCTGTTCTTTGGGTGTTGCGCGATCACGTAAATTTGGTCGGAACCAAATTTGGATGTGGTATCGGACAATGCGGTGCTTGCACTATCCATATTGATGGTGTTGCCACCCGTTCTTGTTCGTTGCCTGTCTCAGGTGCGGCAGATAAAAAGATAACTACCATCGAAGGACTTTCCGAAAAAGCAGATCATCCTCTACAAGAGGCTTGGATCGAACATGATGTACCTCAGTGTGGATACTGCCAAGCCGGCCAAATCATGAATGCTGCTTCCTTACTAAAGAATAACCCGAATCCTACCGACGCAGAAATTGATGCGGCTATGAATGGTAACATTTGTCGTTGCGGTACCTATGTTAGAATTAAGGCCGCCATTAAAACTGCTGCTGAAAAGATGAGTTAATCTGATTCGTAGTGTCTATTTGAGTAGGCGCCATGTTCTGCAGAATGGAATTCGTTTTATCGTTCATTAATTCAAACGACAATCATGACTTTAATTAGAACTACATATAATAGGAGGTCCTTTCTAAAGGCTTCGACTGCTGCCGGTGGTGGTATGGTCCTAGGCTTTAGCTGGCTTGCCTCCTGTACCCCCACTGAGGCGGAAATTAAGAGCATGCCTGAGGCGTGGTTTGATATCAATGCCTTCCTTAAAATAGGTGACAACGGAATTGTTACCATTATGTCTCCCAACCCAGAGATTGGACAGAATGTAAAGACTTCTATGCCGATGATCATTGCTGAGGAATTGGATGTGAGCTGGGATGATGTGATTGTGGAGCAAGCTCCCCTTGATACGCAGAAGTACAAGCGCCAATTGGCAGGTGGTAGCCAATCCATTCGGCAAGGATGGCAAAGTCTCAGAATGGCAGGTGCAACAGCCAGAAGGATGTTATTGGAAGCTGCTGCTAAGCAATGGGAAGTAGGTGTAGATGAATTAACTACTTCCGAAGGGATTATCAAACATGAAGCTTCTGGAAAGTCCATTGGCTATGGCGAAATCGCTTCGGCTGCTGCTGGTCTAGAAGTACCAGAGGAAGTACCATTAAAGGATCCTAAGGACTTCAAGATTATTGGAACCAATCGCAAAAATGTGGATGGCCCTAAGATAGTACAAGGAGAACCTCTTTTTGGTATTGATGTGCAGGAAGAGGGTATGTTGATCGCCATGATAGAGCATCCCCCAGCCTTCGGTATGAAATTGAAATCTTTAGATGCAAGTGCAGCTAAGGGAATGCCTGGCATTAAAGACGTCATCACCATCAACACCAGGGTTGAAGATCGACAATGGTCTGACACCAATGCCTTCACAGAGTTAGTAGCTGTTGTTGGGAACACTACTTGGGAGGTGATGCAGGCGAAGAAAGCCTTGCAGATCGAATGGGAAACCGATACTGCCGCAGAAAGTACGGATGGGCACGACAAAGAGTTGGATCGTCTCTTGGGACAAGCTACCAAGGAGGCTGCTAGAAAGGATGGTAACCCAGACGCAGCTTTCAAGAATGCAGCTCAAGTAATTGAGCGTACTTATGCTGCCCCATTCTTGGCGCATAATACCATGGAGCCGATGAACTTCTTTGCGAATGTCAAAGCGGACAGCGCGGAATTACTTGGCCCTATTCAGACGCCCGAATTCTTGAGTAAGTCAATCTCAAGTATTCTAGGTATCGATGAAGAGAAGATTGCTATTGGCATGACTAGGATGGGGGGGGGATTTGGTCGTCGTTTGTACGGACACTTTGGTGTTGAAGCCGCAGTCATCTCCCAGCAAGTTAAGGCTCCGGTGAAACTAGTTTATACTAGAGAAGATGATATGACCCAAGGTACCTACCGTCCTGATTATAAGGTAACCTACCGAGCGGCTTTGGATGCCGATAATAATTTGATTGGTTTCCACATCCGTGGAGCGGGTACGAACGGTAGTCCAGTCTTTGCCAATCGTTATCCAGCAGGAGCGGTAGAAAACTATTTGGTAGAGAACCACAATAAGGAGTCAAATATATCTACGGGTGCTTGGAGAGCGCCTCGTTCTAACTTCATCGCCTTTGCCGAGCAGTCTTTCCTAGATGAAGTGGCCGAGGCAGCTGGAAAAGATCCGATCGAATTCCGTTTGGAATTATTTGATAAAGCGGCTAGTAAGCCAGTTGGAGAACGCAATGACTATGATGCTGAGCGTTATGCTGGAGTACTTAAACTAGTGAAAGAGAAATCTGGCTGGAGTAAGGATACTCCTGGTGTTTACCGAGGTGTTTCTGCCTATTTCTGCCACAACTCCTACGTAGCCCAGGTGGTTGACGTGGTGATGGAGAACAACACGCCTAAGGTGCAAAAGGTTTGGTGTGCAGTAGATTGCGGTATTGTGGTAAATCCAATGGCGGCCTTGAACCAAATTGAAGGTGGTATAGTAGATGGTATTGGACATGCCATGTATAGTGCCCTTTCTTTCAAAGATGGACAGCCGGAGCAAAATAATTTCCATACCTACCGTTTGATCCGCCATGCAGAGGCACCTTTGGCGATTGAAACGCACTTTGTAGACAATGGTATTGATCCAACTGGCTTAGGTGAGCCATCTCTACCTCCGATTGCAGCAGCTTTAGCAAATGCTATTTCTAAAGCAACGGGAGAAAGATTGTATCAACAGCCATTTATTACGGATAAAGCTATGCTTGGCTAGCATTAGCTAGGTTCAGAGATATAAGTAACCCCGATCTTCTACGGTAGAGGATTGGGGCGCTTATTTTTAGTTATAAAGGATGAGAATGGTCGGTATAGGGATTTATACGATCCTTACGCTGGTAGAATTTCCTAGTAGATTACTCCACAATCTTCTGATAGGCATTATCAAAGTCATCGGTTATCACGAATGCTAGTCCTTCAGTAACTACTAGAAAATCTTCTTGCAATACCTCTACCCGAAATGACCATCCGGCTGGTAGGTTGAGCCTCGAACCTAAAGTGGCTAAATCGTCAATCGTCTGATCTTGATCAACCAGTCTGCTGTAGGATTGCATGATGTATTCTTCACCCTGGGGATTAATTAGTTTGTACACTTCATTACCGGCCAGGTAAGTGTAGGTGGTGGTACGAAGCACCTCACTTTCCATATACACTTCACCTTCACTAAATGCGCTTTGAATCTGGGCCTGGAGACTCATTTCAATGTTACCAAATAAAGCTATTTTGTCGTAATTATTCGTTTGACCATTAGCATTGGCCTCCACACTATTTAGCACCCAATGCCTAGGGCCATTTAGACGAACATCTACCATACCGAATTGATCCTTCAATTCCCCCGCATTCAGTTCAAACCAATCCGCATCTGGACAATCATTGTGACCTACCGAGGCATATACTTCCGTTACAAAATTATCGCCACACTCAAAAACCGGAAGTACTTCACAGTATTGGAAGTCCCTGAAGTTTGCCGGTGGGATGAGCGTTTGGGTTCTACCCTGGTTGGGAATAGGACTGTTGAAATTTTCGCAATCATTTGTCGAGACATTGTCCCAGTCGATAGCATAGAATTCTACCAGACGATTGGCTATTTCAACCCCTTGATCACTTTGCAGGAAATGGCCAGCCTCGGCTATTCTTGTGTGCGGTTTTCCAGCGGCTCCCGGTACATTGTCGATAAAAGTCTGTTGCGCCTCACAAGTACCTAGGCTGCCATTGTCATTGTCTCCCCAAATCGTCAAAAAGGGTTTAGTGTAAGAAGTGAGTCCAGCCCAAGCTTCTGCATTTACCCCTCCTACTTCGTTGACCAGCGCCGGAAACACCCTTGTTCCTGCCATATATTCTCTACTTGGAAAAGGAGCATCATAGGCATCCTCAACCTCCTGGGACAAATCAAACCAGGTTAAAGCTTCTACCACCTCTGAGGCTTTGTAGGAAGCGCCCTTCATGGAGTAAACTGCCCAGGCTTCAAAATCAAACGAACTATTTTCGTCAATTAAGTCGCAGCCATCATAAAAGGGTGTCTGCTGAGGGGGGAATGCGGCAAAAGGAGATGGTAGATCTTCAATCTCGTTAGGATTTGCGATGGGAGATAAAGGCTGCATTCCTTGAGGAATTACGGGAAGTGATCCATTTCCCACGCTAATGCTGGCAAACCAGTCTGGGTTTAGTCCTGCCACTCGTAGGCCAATCAGACTTCCCCAGTCTTGCACAAACAAATTAATATCACTTAATCCAAGTTGTAGAATAAACCGTTCGAGTCGTTCGCTATGTCCTAAATAACTGTAGTCAGCGATATCAATGGGCTTATCAGAACGCCCCATTCCTAAATGGTCCATAGCAATGACCCTATATCCAGCATCAGCTAATATGGGAATCATGCTTCGGTACAAATAAGACCAACTGGGTTGACCATGCAGCAATAATACTGCGTCACCATCGGCTGGTCCTGCTTCTACGTACGCTTGTCGCAGCCCATCAATTTCAACATACTGGTAGGCGTAGGGCCAGTCGGGTAGGTTTTGAAAAACCTCCTCTGGCGTTCTGACGAATTGGACCCCATCGGCAGTCAGTAAAGTATCAATAAGGTTTTCTTCTGGGGATTGATCATCTACTAGGAGGTCGTCTTCCTTGTTACAAGCTGATAGAATAAATAGAGCGATAAACAGTGTTGTTAAAAAAGATCGAGAAATCATTTGGTTCATTTTTATTGGTTTAAAATCCAATACAAATGAACAAGGACTTCGTGCGATTTAATGCCAGAAGTAGAGTGGAATGAACAAAATGGAAGGTAAGTTGAACACCTATGACCAGAGAAATCTATCGCGGCCATGGTCTAGCCTTATTCTCTCTTGTATAGGCCTTTCTCTACGCTCTTGTTAATGGTTTCTTCCACCATTGACCATAGATCAGGTGCATAGTCCTTGACAAAAGCTTTCTTTTCCCACACAATACTTGCCTTAATATCGTCCGGATTTTCATCAGAGACATACAGATGATTTAGTAAGGGTTGAATAGCATCTATGGCCTTTGCAAATTTTGCCTCACTAGAGTCTTGTGCCTCAAACTCGGTGAATAGACTTATTAATTCAGATTGTTGAGAGATGGGTAAGTGATGAACTGTAGCTGTCCTTGTAGAATGCTCAAAGTGTAATATTATTCGTGATCAGTGTATTGGTTATGGTTATCATTGAATCCCTTTACTAGCCTGCCATTGCTTTTAGGGCACTTACTAGATAATCTACATCTGCTTTGGTGATAAAAATGGCTAGCGAAATCCTCAGGCCATTGATATCATGGGAACTCATGGGGCGGCAATCAATCTGATAATCACTGCTTAATTTTCTTTTAACCGTACCAGCGGTATGTCCTACAAGTTCAACGGTCTGAATTCCTGCGGAAAGATCATCAGACTCAGGTGTTTTAAAAACAAAACGCGGATCATCAGCTAGGCTGTCCCGGAAGTACTTCTTAAGTTCATACACCCGATTTTGGATGCGCTCCTCTCCTATTTGAGTTCGGTAATCCAAGGCAGCACCTAGGCCCAAGAGTTCAGGTAGATTACGAGTATTGTAATTCTCCAATCTTCTTATAGTTTTATCCTCATATCCCCGGCAAACAATTAGAGGTTTAAGCTTGGACTGGGCTTCCTTTCTGGCATAAAAAATGCCTATCCCTTTGGGAGAGAAAAGCCACTTGTGACTACTGGAAGTGTAATAATCACAACCTAAATCATCCGGATTGATCCTAAACATACCCATGGATTGGGCACCATCCACGGCGACCAGAACTCCCTTTTCATGAGCCATTGCAGATATTTCTTTCACTGGCAAGATCATACCATTGGTATTGGTGAGGTGCACGATGGAGATTACACGTGTCTGGGGAGTGATAGCCTTACGAAATCGATCAACAACCTCTTCTTTGGAATTAGGAATCAAGGGAAGGTCTACAGTTATGAGATCAATCCCTTTGGACTCCTGCCAATACTTCCAGGGAATCCGTGCACTGGTATGCTCATGGTTACTCAAAAGCACCTCATCGCCCTCCTGGAGATCCATACTTGAGGCGATCAAATTCATCCCTTCTGTCGTATTGTGAATCAAGGCGATGGTCTCTTCTGAAACACCGAGCATTTCCGCCGCCTTTTTTCGGATTTGTTCCTTATTACTATCCCAGCCACCCCACATGTATTTTGATGGGAAGGAATCAAGCGTGCTGCGAAATCTATTCGTGGCATCCACTACATAATTTGGACAGGTACCTAAAGACCCATTATTGAAATACCGCAGATCCTTTGCCAGTGCAAAATGGCGTTTGATTTTTTTCCAATATTTCTCGTCCGCATTGGTCGCTTTTAAATCCCTAAAAAGCAAATTGGTTTCCTCCTCTAATGCTTTTAAATCCATTGGGGAAAGTACAGCTGCGCCAGCCAATCCCAGCACAGAATTCTTTAGCCAAGTTCTTCGTTTCATCATCTTCCGCTAATTTGGAATGAAATTTTTAATGAATCCATGCTCGTAACTCGCTGGGATTAGGGCGTCTTGCCCTCTTTTTTATCCTTTTTCTCAAAATGATCCGCATACCATTTCATCATTCTCTCCCATTGATCGTGATACGTTTCTTCGGTGCCAGCCCAGCCCGCGCCATGCCCAGCCGTTTTATAATTAACCCAAACTACTTCTTTACCCAGTCGACGTAGGGCATAGTACAATTCTCGGGTATTAGCTGCGGGCACATTCCAGTCTCCTTCACCCGTAAGGAGCAAATGAGGCGTATTCATTTTATCCGCATACATAATGGCAGAATGCTCAATATACTTCATCGGCGCCTCCCAAAGCGATTCTCCAATACGATCCTGTCCCACCTCAGCAGCTGCGTAGTTTCGCGTACCAATGCGTGGGCTATCTCCTAAGAAACTGATCATGTTAGTCTTGCCAGATATATTAATCGCAGCTGCAAATCGATTGGTCTGTGCAATCAACAAGGAAGCCGCATAGCCGCCATAGCTGGTGCCATGTACGCCAATCTTTTCGGGATCTACTAGTCCTTTTTCAATCAACTTATTGATACCTGCGGTAACCCCTTTGATCCAGGCGACTCCTGGGCGCCCCTCTTCTAAATTGACCGAAGGCCTAAAACCAAAATAGCCATGATTGGCCACGATATTCATAGAGCTTCGATATCCATTGTCAAAAAAGCGTTCGTATATCTCACAGACCAGCGGATATTTCTTGTTGGGATCGTAGTCAACTGGATAGTACAGTATGCCGTACAATTCTTTCCCGTCCGTATCTAGATAGGTGATTAATTCTGTTTTAGTAAATTTTTTCTCTTTGATCCAGGGATTTAAATCTGTCACTTGAGTCCGGTTGTCTAAATTAGCATCCGCTACGAAGAATTCGTCCGGTCGATCTCCATCTGAATAGCGAAACATCCAGCGAGAGCCGTCCTCTGCCATCAGCCAGGAACGGTAGAGCACTGTACTTCTAAAGAGCTCCTCAAGTTTATCCTTTTCGAAGTCATATTGAAAAACGCCTCTATCCCACTTGTCGGGCGCATCATAAGCCAGGAATAATGATTTGCCATCAGGCATCCATTCGAGCACGGAGTATTTTGGTGCTTTCTTATCATCCGGGTCAAATTCGAGAAATCGCTCTAAAAACCCTGTTTGGCGATCGATCACCCACAAGCCCTGCTTCGACCGAGCGATTAATTGTTTAGCATCCTTACTCCATTTTTCTACGGAGAATTTCACCTCTGTTGTATCTGTTTCACTAAGCTTATTTTTGCCTTTGGTGAGGTTGAGGATTTCATTACTGACTACGTTCTGGATTTTAATGTGTCCAGAGTCTGCCCAAGCCATCCATTGATGATTGGGACTAAAGGTGTACGACTTTCTGGTTTTCGTTTTTTCTTGCAGAATGACCACATTGGAGGTATCTGGCAATGCCACTTTCTTCCAAGTGTATTCATTTCCATCTTTTCTATTGTAGGAGGTTTTCAAAGGAGCATTATGTTGAAAAACTAAAAATGCTCCCTTCTCTTTGTCTGGTTTAATGTTAGCATATCTACCTTCCGGAAGGACTTCTGTTGTAGCACCAGAACTTACCTCAACCTTGGTCAGGACCGAGAGATTGGAATGATTGCCGATCGCGTCCCATTTCAGGAATGGTTCTTCCGAACTATACACTGTGGTGGGACCGTTCGCTGCCTCTTCATACATTTCCATACCCTTCTCTAGCCAGCCTTCACTGCGCTGATTGATCAAAATCGACTCATTGTTGGGCATCCATTCCAATATGGAATTGCTAGAAACCATAAGGCCATTGCGCAAAGAAATTTCCTTGGATTTGTGGGAAGTAAGGGAGTAGATATTTAACCGTAATTGATCATTACGGACTTTCAGGAAAGCTAAGCTCGAACCATCAGGAGACCACTTCAGATTCTGGATATTTCCCGTGGTAATTACTCTAGAAGTCTTTTGATCAAACTCGTACAAAACGAGTTCGTAACTAGCTGGCCGAATATAAGAAGGGTCTCGAAAGCGAAAATGATCGACATCAAATCTGTTTTTCACAGATTCTGATCGCAAGGCAGCCATATAATTCCCATCGGGGCTCAAAATGGTACTACGTAAAGATTTCACCTTTAGGGCATCTGCTGGTGTGAAAGTACTTTGCCCGGTGGTAGTAGGTGAGTAAAGTAATAGTAAGGCAATGACAGAGAATATTAAGGAAACCTGACGCATGAGTATACTAGTTTTGGCTGATAAAAAAGAGAAAGTAGAATAGCTGCTAGTCAAACTTTACAACTACCCTACTTTCATTTGTAGCTAAATCCTATAGACCTAGCTCCTAGTTTTCTTTCGCTTCACCCCGATGATGCTCTTCTCTTCCACTATTTTGTTGAACTGCTCTACACTTTCTTCTATGGCTTTTTCTACTTTCACTTTCAAATCACCCCATTCCTCTTCCAGATCTCCCCAACGATCGTAGGCAGCCTTATTGGGCTTCCCTTCTCTGCCTCCTGAAATATAGCCATCTGGACCGGTCACATAGTTGTAAGTTTCCACCAACTGATTATCCAATTTAGGCGCAAATCGAATGGGATCTTGATTGGATTTATTCTTGGTCTGCATTAGTTGCTCTTCGTAGCTGCTAAGGTTTTCTGTGAGACTCTTGGCTAGATTTTGTACCTCCTCGTTATCTGTCTGATCCTTTAGCCAGTTGATCTGCTTCTTGATACTCTGGAGTTCAGCAATAGATTCGTGAACCTCATTGATGGCATCCCGCAATTCTAACCCAAGTGACAATTGATCTTTATAGTCCTGATCACTAACTTCTTCAGCGATCCTAGGATCTTCCTTGACTTCTACACTCTGGGTGTAGGATTTATCTTTGTAGGTGAGTTTAATATCATAGATGCCTGGAGGAGCTTTGACACCTCCAGTGTATCCCCAAATGATAGTTCCTTCTACGAAAGTTGGGCCTTCATAGGTTAGATCCCAATTAAATCGCTGGGTACCTGGATCAATCTTTAGAATTGGGGTTTTATGCTTCTTAGCTGTAGTGGTATCGCTGGAGTAGGTTCTTACCACACGAGCCTGTTCATCAATGATTTCCACCTTCACTTCGCTATCTGCCTTATCTTTTAAGAAATAGTGCAAAATGGCTCCACTAGGCTTAGCTTTAGGGGCATATTCAGCTAAGAAACCTACTCCCTTGTCATTGACCTTATAGGCAGGTCTGGGTTGAAAGAGGTGTGCTTCTTTAGCTTCCAACTCCTTATCTAATTTGTGCAATGGCGTAATATCATCCAATATCCAGAAAGATCTTCCTTGTGTGGATATCACAATATCCTGCTGATGAACTCTAAGGTCGGTTACGGGAGTGACTGGTAGATTTTGTTGTAAGGGCTGCCAGTGTTTTCCCTCATCAAAAGAGACAAACACGCCGAACTCCGTCCCGGCATATAACAAACCTTTTCGATCCGGATCTTCTCTAACGACCCGTACTGGATAGTCAATCGGAATACCATTTCTCCCATTCGTTAGTAGGGTCCAGTTCTTTCCGTGGTCGTTGGTCATATAAATGTACGGCTTGAAATCATCGAAGCGGTACTTCTGAACAGCCATGAATGCTCTACCCGCCTGATGAGTAGAAACATCGATTTTGTTAACGGTGCCATACTTTGGCATCTTAGGTGGGGTGATCTCTTGCCAACTTTGCCCAGCGTTCTGTGTGATGTGAACGCGGCCATCGTCCGTTCCTGCCCAGACCGTATTGGCTTCCTTCGGATCTACTACAATCTCAAAAACCACATTGTAGATCTCTACACCTGTGATATCATGGTTAATAGGTCCTCCCGAATAGTCTTGATGGGCAGCCGTATTGGTACTGAGATCAGGACTGATCACTTCGAAGGTCTTTCCACCATCTCTAGACCGATGTACATGCTGAGAACCATGATATACCTCATTACGGTTGTGCGGTGACACAGCCATCGGAGCCACCCACTGGAATCGGTACTTCAGGTTTTTCGCCGCTTCACCCAATTGTAGTTGCGGATAAGCCATGATGTTCTGAACCTGATCCTGTGGTAAATCATAACGATCCATAGCCCCGCCGTAGCAACCTGCATAAATCACTTCTGGGTGATCAGGATGTAAAGCAATCGGTCCGGTCTCGCAGCCTCCCACCGAATACCACAACTGCTTAGGATGCAGCGTATTGTTAGAAGCCCATGCAGGCACGGTAATCGTGGTATTGTCTTGTTGGGCACCATATAAACGGTATGGGAAACCATTGTCTACCACTACACCATACAATTCAGCGGTAGGTTGGTTATGATAGGTTGACCAGCTCTTGCCGCCATTCAAAGTGACTTGAGCTCCTCCATCATCGGCAACGATCATGATTGAGGGATCATCTGGGTTAATCCAGAGATCATGTATATCCCCATGAGGAACAGGGATGTTCTTATAAGTAACTCCTCCGTCTACCGATCGATAAAGACTGGTATTGAGCGCATAGACTGTGTTTTCATCCTTAGGATCAGCAACAACATGTGTATAATACCAGGCCCGTTGTCTTAGTTTATTTTCGCTATTGATCTTTTTCCAGCTTTTCCCCGCATTATCTGATCGATACACTCCTCCGGCTGGTTCGGCTTCAATAATCGCCCACACTCGATCTGGATTGACAGGGGATACCGTAAGTCCCACTTTGCCGGTCATCCCTTGTGGCAAACCGCCTTCTAACTGCTTCCAGGTATCTCCACCATCGGTTGTCTTATACACACCTCCTTCTTCAGAACCACTAATCATAGACCAGGGCTTCCGTTCGGCGCGCCACATCCCGGCATAAATTTCACGGGGATTTTGTGGATTCATAGCTAAAGAAACAGCACCAGTAGAATCTCCGACTTGCAGGACTGCTTCCCAGTCCGCTCCGCCATTCTTTGATCGGTATACGCCCCTTTCCTTATTCGGGCCGAAAAGATGACCTAAAGCCGCAACGTATACCAGATTAGGGTCCTTTGGATGTACCCTAATCTTACCAATTTGGCCAGCTTCGGGTAGCCCTGCGAAGGACCAGGTCTTACCGCCATCGTCGGACTTATATACGCCTTTCCCTGTAGAAGTATTACCTCTGGGGTCAGCAGAGCCTGTCCCTACATAGATTATATTAGGGTCAGCATTAGCAATAGCCACTGCACCCACCGAGCCGCCAAAGAATCCGTCGGTGATATTTTTCCAGTTAGTTCCGGCGTCATCCGTGCGCCAGACTCCTCCTCCCGTAGTTCCCATTAGAAATTGAAAGGGTTTACCCGGGATTCCAGTAACAGCGGTAGATCTCCCTCCTCGAAAGGGGCCAGCCATACGGTAAGCCAAGCCACTATAAGCCGAGCTATCAATGATCATATTTGCATTACTGGACTGCGCTTGGATGGGTTGGATATCCAAAAAACATAAAAGGGCCATGCATAACATGACCAAAAGATTGAAAGTTAGGGCTCTCCTCATATTTTTTTGACATTTGTGAAACGAGCACCTAAAATAAGAAATGTTTGCAGCTAACCTAGTGAAGATCTTGCGAGAGATTAGTAAGCACATCTGGCAAAATCGCCTAGATTCGTATCTTAAGTCTCCTAATTGAAAAAATATGAATCCACTAACAAACAGAAGAAGATTTCTTAAGCATAGTGTCTATGCTCTACCCTCCCTCGCACTGCTAAATACCTGGGCATGTGGCGGGGCATCGTCCAACAAAGAATCAGAAAAAATGACTGAACCTGATCAACCAGTATCTAACGAATTGTTTTTCAAGATTTCCCTAGCCCAATGGTCACTTAATCGAGCCTTCAAGACTGGTGAACTGCAAGTGGAGGATTTTGCTAAGATTGCAAAGGAAGATTATGATATTTCTGCCATCGAATATGTCAGCAGCCTATATCTTGAACATGCTGGCAAAGATTCCTACTTCCTAGATTTAAACCGTAGAGCAAGGGATTTAGGCGTAAAAAACCTGTTGGTCATGGTGGACGAGGAGGGAGATTTAGGTGACCCAGATGCAGCTGCAAGACAACAGGCAGTTGAAAATCACTACAAATGGGTTAATGCCACAAAACTCTTGGAAGGACATTCCATTCGAATCAATGCTTTTGGGGATGGTACTAGAGAAGCAGTCGGCACGGCTTTGGTTGATGGATTAGGTAAATTGGCTGAATATGCCAAACAAGAAAACATCAATGTTGTCATTGAAAATCATGGTCTATTTTCCTCAGATGCTAAATGGGTAGCGAATGTAATTGAGCAAATCAACATGGATAACTGTGGGACTTTACCCGATTTCGGTAATTTCTGTACAGCGAAAAAATGGGGAAGTACGCAAAACAATGATTGTGAAGAGGCTTATGATCGTTACCTGGGAGTGAAGGAGATGATGCCATATGCCAAAGGGGTGAGTGCTAAGTCTTATGACTTTGATGCCGAAGGAAATGAGACCATTATTGATTACCAAAAAATGTTGGATATCGTCAAAGCGGCAGGGTATTCTGGATATATTGGTATCGAATATGAGGGGATGAGATTGACCGAACCAGACGGAATCAGGGCCACCAAGGCTTTACTCGAACGCCTTGGGAGTAGTATGTGACAATAATCCGCCAGTGATCTAGATTATCCTCGCTCTGCTAACTAAAAATTAGACTAGGGATGGAAGAGCTATCACTGTTCCCATGTAGCCCCATGCAAGTACATTTCTCGCATGGGGCTCTACTTACTTTCTCTTAATAACCGTATTTACTTCAAAGACCGAATCCACTGCGCGATCTTAGTTGCATCTGTGCGTGGCACCTGCGGCATAGGAGCCATAGGCGTAGCATAACCCGGCCAGTTCTCCGGTTCTGGATTATAGATCAACTCTACGATACGCTCCACAGAATAATTGCGCTTGGCAATTTCCTTAAAGGCAGGCCCTATTTGTCTTTTACTAGGCTGGTGGCAAGCGGTGCAAGTATTCTTGACCAAAAGCGGCTGAATTTCTGCATAGGTTGGAACTTTATTGACCTTTGCCGCTACTGTCGGCTTAGTCTTCTGCTTGGCTTTAGCACCCAACTTCTTTCGCTCCTTTCTTAACTGCTCAGCTCTCAATACAGAAGATCGGAAGGTAGACCAGTCTCCCCCCGTTAAAGCATCTCCCCTTGGAATTTCGTTTAAAGTGTAATAAGCCATAGGATGCAAAACCGCAGTACTGTCTTTTGCACTTCTAAGACCGAAAACGCTCAATTCATGTACAAAGTACTGGCGTAAGTTGTCAACCTTTACCCGCACTTTTTTACCATCCTGACTCAGCTTTACTCCAGTGATTCGAAGGCTATCCGATTTGATCGTTGGACTACCGTATACGGGATGATACTTGTAGACGTAGCTACGGCCGCCATAGTTGTCCAGATCTTTAGCTAAGTCCGGATCTACCTTTTCTGTGAATTCGATTTCAAAGCCATCGGATTTGGCTCGAACTGTTTTCATCTCAAAAGGTGTTTTTCCACTCCAGATCAGTCTCTCCAGACCTGCTGTACGGTCTCCTGCACTACCCCATCCTCGGTTTGTTTCACCGACATACATAGAGCCATCTTTACCCCAGGTCATCCGCAAAACGCCAGATTGGAAGCCGGAACGGAAATCGAAGGCTACACCTTGATAAGTTCCATTTACCTTCTCCAAATTTACCCGCATAATCTTACTTTGGCCTTGATCTCCAACAAACAATTGTCCGGCAAAAGGTCCGAAAGCGCCCTCAGTTTGATCCTCCAGGATTTCTGAATTGGATATACCCAATACCCCATGTGGCAGCCATACGGCAGGTAACTGAATCTCAGGAAATTCTTTCTTTACCTCATACAGTAGGTCCGGGTTTTCTTCATTGAGGATATTATCTGGTTTGACGTAACGGCCATTTCTCTTAATTTGACGCTTATCGACTTTTGCATAAAATTGATCTGCGGTTAGTTTAACTGGAGAATTTTCTTCACCAGCCCACTTCAAACCAGCAGGGTGTCCGGTAAAGCTCCCTCGTTGCACATGCCAAATACCTCCAGAACCCATCCAGTCCCCTTGGTTATCAGTGTAAAAGAATTCGCCATCAAAAATGCCCAAACCACAGGGAGATCGCATACCGGTAGCCCATGGCTTCATTTCTCCATCTTCAGTAATCTGCATAGCCCATCCTCTCCAAGGCACTCGACTCTCTCCACGCCACCATTCTTCATTACCGAAAGCCACATTGCCAGTAACGATCATGCTACCATCTGGCATAAATTTAGGGCCATAACTGTACTCGTGGTAATGGCCGGATAAGGGCCAGTCAAAGACGGTATGATATTGATCAGCCACCCCATCGCCATTAACATCTGAGAGCTTGGTCAACTCTCCACGTTGAGCGATGTAAATCGAATTATCACGAGCAGCCAGACCAAGAGGTTCGTGCAAACCCTGGGCGAATAGGGTAAACTTAGGGGCTTGCCCTTCGTACATATCCGGGTTCTCCACCATCCAAACATCTCCCCTTCGTGTACAAAGTACTACCCTTCCATCTGCTAAAGTTGCCATACCTCCTACTTCCAATAAGATTCCTTCCGGAATAGGTAAGGTCACTATTTTGTAGTAATCAGATTCTCTAGGCAGCCGCTCCGTATCTTGAGCAACTGCTGTGAATGTTATTAAAAGATAAATTATGGACAATATATATTTGATATTCATGATGTTACAGCTTTCTATTACCAATTTAAAGTATAACTAAACGAGTCACTCTCCAGCGGGCAAATTAACTCCATTTTTTCGCCCTGCCTTCGAATCCTGAGTGCAACCGCTTCCTCTGTAGAAATGTAATAACGCTGATCGATTACAAACAAACCCTTTTCCACTTCGACAATCTCTTTACCTTCGGCCAGCTTCAGCCAAAGCTTATCGGTTCCAAGGTTATTAATCTCCAGCTTTCTCGTCAAGCCGGTAGACATTGAGGTGGGTTGTACAAAGTCGTTAATCGTCATCCCCTTTAGCTCGTATTGAAAGCGGGGTAAACCCGTTGACTCATCGATTTCGTACCCTATATTTTTGAAGTCATCTCGCTCATCCAATCCACTAGGGAAGGCTGCATTTTCATCCGTTAAAACACCAAAAGAGTGCCCGGTAAACAAATAATTGACCGCACCTCTAGGTCGAAATGAGCCATCGCCACGATTGTTCCACATCGGAGTAGCATCAACAAAGGACCCTCGCCAGGAGCAAGCCAGGTTTCCCGCTTTGGTGTCGTACACATAATGTACACCTGATACGGTTCCAACTCCTATGGTATGGGTTAGCCGTTGTTTTCTATCACGGTCAAAGTCTAAAAAGGCGCGCAATAGTCTTGGCTGATCTGTCACCTTGACGTAGATTGGGCCATTGCGACGTGCAGAACTCGCTACCGCACTAGTTCCCGGGATAGGTCTTGGGAAGGAGCCCATGTCATATAATCCAAGCATGGGATTCCACCAGGGTTCATTCTTGTAATAGGTCAGTTCAAAGTCGTTCGCCCCCTTACGTAAGAGGACGTTAAAGGTCGTCCGGCCATTACCTTGATAATCTTTGCTGATCACCTTGTTTCCCACTCTCAAACGTATGCTACCTCTATAATTTATTCGGATAGGATAAGTGCCTTTTTCGGGAGCCATCAGTTGCCCAGTGTACATGATGGCAAATCGATCATCTAATTCTCCCACTTCCGTCGTCAATACGGCTAGTTCTCCTGTTCTTGATCCCTCCTCTTTATACAGTGCATCAATATTTGGCTGCTCTCCACCGTAGTATTGGTAAGTGAGGTCTTCAAGTCTAAGGTCATTTTCTTGCAATTGCTTGTAGCGAATGTTTCTGAAAGCAACCGTACCATGGTCTCCCTGAATCATTAGTGGCCCTTTAGCGACCTCCTTCTTTTCAATGGGCCCTCCAGTAGGTAGCGGAACTTCGACATTCTCATGGATACGAATTCCATTCAAGTCAACATAGACGAATCGAGCATTAGCAACTTTTTGGCCTTGAGAATTGAATTTAGGAGCCTTGAAGGCGATGGTTAAACGCTGCCAAAGTCCAGGTGCTTTTGCAGCATTGCTCAATGGAGCTTTCCCCATATAAATCTTGCCCTTTTCTTTTTCCCAGTTGCGGTGAATTCCTCCAAGGTCATAGGATGATGCTTTAGCTTTTCCCCAACTATCTAGGAGCTGAAGCTCGTAGCGACCTTGTAGATACACGCCAGAATTGGAGCCTTTGGGGATCATTACTTCCATTTCCAAGAGGATGTCTCCATGTTCCCAGGAAGTGAGCAAATGATCCTTAAGACTTTCCGTGTTTTCGTTTAGCAGAATTCCGGTGCCAGGAGTAGTTTCTACAGCCTTCGGTGGTTGAGGTGCAGGTGGTAGTTCTTGCTCAAGCTGCTTCTTGCGCTTCTTTTTTTTCTTTTTCTTAGTCACCGCAACTGGCGGTGGTTCTGATTTCTCGTGAATATCCACTCTCGGGTTCACGAGGATATCTCCTATGATTTTCCAGTTACCCGCTTGATCCTGAAAGGCGGATAAATCTTTTAGGTCTACGGTTGTCCAATCTTTGGATTGTCCCCATACCATAAAACTGGAGAAAATCAAAAGACTGGCTAATAGTGTCTTCTTCATGATAGTTGTAGTCGGTATTTCGAATTTGCAAATCTTATTTAAGCAGCGAAAATAACATTTGCAAAGAGGGAAGCACCATGATTTTCTCACTTTTTGAGATAAAAAATGGCAAAGGGGATTGTTCCAAAGTAGAGAAAAAGGGGCAGGAAGAGCTGCCCATAAAAAAGCCGAGCCAGGAAGTCGATCTTGTTTCTTCCCAGCTCGGCTTGGAGACCAATCATCTAAAAAGCATCATTGGGATACACGTCCAGCCTCATCTTGCAGGCCTGTCTGGCGCTTTCTAGATTTTACATTTTGATTACCAAAGAGGTAACTTAAGCTGATGCTTACCCGTCTACTATCCCAGCGGCCACTTCCTTCCGAAATCAGGCCATTGAAGCTCGAAACGCCATCCCAACCAGTTTGATAAAACAAATCCTGGGCACTCAAGCGTACATTCAGCCTATCTTGCAAGAACTTCCGCTGTAGACCTATGTCCAGACTCCAATTTGATTCGTACTTGAATACGCCTCCCCATACGCCAGGTCCAGCGTAATATCCTGAAACTTCCCCCGTAAACCCTTTTGGTAATTTGATAGTATGTTGTTGATAGATACTGTAGGTAAAAGCCTGTACGTCGACAACTGCTCCATCCCCGTAATCAGCTTGGTTGTCCAAGTGCGAAGCACTGACATTAAAATAAGCACTCCAGCCTTCGGTAACTTGTGTTGGAGCACTAATGTTTATGCTATAAATGGATTGCTCAGCTAGGTTCTCCCAAGTTATAAAACTGGAGCGATCATCAAATTCATCAGGTCCGATCAGACGCGTAATTTGATCGGTCGTTTTGCTATAGCCGATCTTGAAGTTATAGCGATAAGCTAGGGTGTATCCTAACTCGATATTGTTTACAATTTCCGGGTTTAGGAAAGGATTTCCTTTCTCGTAAGAAAGCTGACTTAATTGGTTGTTGAACGGATTTAACACATTGTAGTCCGGCCGATTAATTCTCCGGCCATAGTTCAGGGCCAGAGTATGCTTGGGGGCTGCCTGCCAAGTCAAGCCTGCACTGGGGAACCAGCTTAGATAGTTTAGCTCTACGGGCGGTTCTTGTTTGTCTACCAAGAAAGCTTGTAAATCTCCGGTGGCGTCAGTTTGCTCAGCACGTAGGCCAGCTGAGAAGTTCAATTTTTTGTTCAAAGCTCTACTAAAGTTAATGTAGCCCGCATATACATTCTCCGTATACTCAAAGCGATTGGATTGCTCATCATTCCGAGCAGGAGCTCCATCCAATACATCATAGACCAAGAAACTGTTATCTGATACTACTCGACTTAGCTTACTTCCCGCCGAAATTCGGCCGCCCCATAAATTATCCTCGAAGTCTACTTTAAAAGTATAAATATCAATGTCTGTTGGCGTATCGAAGGTGTTGATGATCTCGGTCAATACTTGATCTTCTGTTGGGTTGAAATACTGATTGGGTTGAAAGCGTTCACTATCATTTCGGTATTTCCCATAGTCCAAGTCAAGGTTAAAAGTCTGTCCCTTAGCATTGTCAAATCGGTAATTGATGTTGTATGTATTCTGCCCCTTTTGATCTTCAGCCGTTGTATTGGCTACTAAGATACTATCCAGAGCATTTGGGGTGCCTCCTGGCGCAATACCTATCCGGCTTAGAGAACGACGATCTCCGTACAATTGGCGTTCACTCACCAGAAAACCCAGGGTGTGTTGTGGGTGTAGGAAAAAATCTACCCCTATCCGGTAATCATAAGTTTGCCAGGCATTCCTCTCCCGGGCAATCTCACTCAACGCCAACCCATTTTGGGTACTTTCGAAATCCATGTTGTGGAAAATAGCAGCATCAGACAGGCCAGCTGAGCCGTAGATGTTAAGCTTTTTCTTGCGAAAATTCCCGCTGGCATTGAGGTTACTCTTGCCGTATCTTCCCTGGCTATAAGTCGAATTAATCGAACCGTTGGCCCCAAGATTTTTATCTTTCTTTAAACGAATGTCAATGATCCCCGCATTTCCCTCTGCCTCGTACTTAGCTCCAGGATTACTAATAATATCAATACGATCAATCTGTTCTGCCGGAAGATTTAGTAGGTAACTGCTCAAATCTTGCCCCGTTAAAGGTAGGCGTTTCCCATCTACGTACAGCAGTACCCCAGCCCTTCCAAGCACATTGATATTATCATTGTTATCCACCGTCACGCCAGGAGCCTTTCTTAGTAATGAAATCGCATCTGAGCCCACGGAATTAATTGTTCCTTGTACATTGAAAACGGTGCGATCCGGCTTGATTTCTACAAGCGCGCGAGTAGCAGTTACCGTTGCTTCTGTCAACTCGACAGCGGTGCTTTGGAAACGTAAAATCTCTAGATCAAGGTTTTGGTTGGAGGCTAGGTTTATATCTCGCTTCCATAGGTCGACGGCTCCCACATAAGTGATTTGCAGGTCGTACTGTCCGGCCTCTATATTGAGTATACGGAAGGTTCCAGTTTCATCTGTCGTTTCCACCTTAACCAAGGAACTATCAACAGAAGAAAATAGTGCTACATTGGCAAACATGACGGCCTCACCATCAGGATCTTGGACTTGGCCTTGTATTCGTGCAGATTGTGCTCCTACGCTTATTAGGCATAGGGAAAGGAAAAGAGTCAATACGGTTTTCATAAGTCGGGTGCTTTCAAATTATTAGATATCACTTCGCCATTTCACAAAAATTAAAGCAAATTATATGCCAGTGGTTATTTGCTCCTGTAGCGCGAGCGCAAAGCTACGCATTTAGAGACTAATGGAAACAAGAAATCGATCAAGTGGGTTCGAGGGTAGAGGAAATAGGTTTTCTGCATAGCTAGTTGGCTAATCGCGACAGTCTGATCTAGATGGTGGTATCCTATTCTCCTCTCTAACGAGTTTGGATTTCCTGAATAAAACACACCTTTTGATAAGGCTTCTACTTATATTTAGGCGGAAAAATTGAAATTTTCTCGAATCCTGAGGCAAATCTGGCAGGATTGGATTTCAGGAACAACCAACAAAATGAAGAACCGACCATTAAGTAGAAGGAAGATGCTGAGTACCACAGCGGCCGCCACAAGCGCTGTATTTCTTCCAAAGATCGCGAATACTACGCCAATAACATTACCTCCCAAGCAGCATAGCTTCACCTTTTGCTTAAATACGAGCACTATAATGGGCCACAATCTTACTTTGGTGGAACAGATAGAGCTAGCCGCCAAAACAGGATATGACGGTATCGAAATTTGGATCAATATGTTGCAACAGCACCAAGAGGGAGGCGGAAAGCTCAAGGATTTGCGGCAGCGCATTGATGATCTTGGAATTAAAGTGGAAGATGCTATTGGTTTTGCCCAGTGGATTGTAGATGATAATGATACCAGAACCCGAGCACTGGAACAGGCTAAGCGAGAAATGGATATGCTAGCCCAAATTGGCTGTCATCGAATCGCTGCTCCGCCAGCAGGGGCAACCAAGTATCCTGGCTTGGATCTCGACAAGGCTGCCGAACGTTTTCGAGCACTAGTTGAGTTGGGGGTAAGTATGGAAGTGATTCCGCAGTTAGAAGTATGGGGATTCTCAGAAAACCTCAATCGTTTGAGTCAAGTCTTGTATGTTGCTGCTGCCTGTGGTCATCCGGATACACGCCTTTTACTGGATGCTTATCATCTTCATAAGGGAGGCTCCGATTTTGACGGGCTGAAATTGATCAAAGGTAATAAAATGGAAATCTTCCATATCAACGATTATCCGGGAGAACCATCGAGAGAAGAAATAGCGGATAAAGATCGAGTTTATCCTGGCGACGGTGTGGCTCCCATGAATCAGATCTTACAAGATTTACACAAAAAGGAAGGCAGTACGGTCCTTTCCCTGGAGTTGTTTAATCGAGATTACTGGACACAGCCGGCGGAAGAGGTGGCCAAGACCGGTTTGGCCAAAATGCAGGCTGCTGTAGCCGCAGCTTTCGAGAATGATTAGAACCTGTTCACATATTATTTAACTTAAGTAGTCGGTCAATATTAAACAAACCTATCCCTTTGGACTATTTGTGCACTCACTCAGCGTTGAAAAGCCTTGTCGATGCAGAGACATCGTCTACGTCTTTCGCCTCGATTGAGTCCAAAACTCATCCCAAATGGAGGGTTGTCTAATAATGTCCGACTACTTTGAATACACTCATTAACCTATGACTCAAGCCCTGACTTGTTTCAGAGTGCCCAATGCTTTGGTGGGCCTCTGCTTGGCCTTATTGTGCCTGCCTCTCATTGGATCTTCACAAGGTACCAGATTACTTCGACAACCTACTATTAGTGAAAATAAGATTGCTTTCACCTACGCTAGCGATATTTGGATTAGCGACATTACGGGAGGCACCGCTACCCGACTGACCAGTACCGCTGCTGTAGAATCAAATCCTGCCTTTTCCCCTGATGGAAAATGGATAGCCTTTAGTTCAAACCGCTCCGGAAGCACTTCTGTATACGTCGTTTCTGCTTCTGGAGGAATGCCCAAACGGCTAAGCTACTACCCTGCCGCAGCATCCGTTCGTGGATGGACACCTGATGGGAAACACATCATTTATGCGAGTCGCAGGGAAAGTGCCCCTGGAAATTTCAATCGCTTATGGAAGGTTAGTCCGGAAGGTGGCCCTTCTGAAATGTTGCCAGCACCTTGGGCAAATGATGGAAGCTACAAAGCAGATGGAGGCCATATCGCTATCGATCGCATGAGACGTTGGGATGTGGAATGGCGAGCCTATCGTGGGGGACAAAATACACCTTTAATTATTTTAAATCTGGAGGATCTTTCGGAGGTAAAAATTCCAAATGACAAGCGTACCACCGATATCCAACCAGTATGGATGGGGGACAAGATTTACTTCCTTAGTGATAGAGACTGGGTGAGTAATATCTGGTCTTATGATACCCAGACAAAAGACCTGAAGCAGGTCACTCGTTTTAAGGGCTCTGATATAAAATCCCTCGCTGGAAAAGACGGAGTACTTGCCTTTGAACGAGATGGGTACTTACACACCTTACGTCCTGGACAAGGAAAGAGCCAACAACTCAACATTTCGGTGGTGGGCGATTACCCGTGGGCTACCACCCGTTGGGAAGATGTAACGGGACGTATTCGTTCTCTCTCCCTCTCTCCTACCGGGAAAAGAGCCCTAATGGAAGCTCGTGGTGAAATCTTTACCATTCCTGCGAAGGATGGTGCTGCCCGCAATTTGACCAAAAGCTCCGGAGCAGCAGATCGCTCCCCGATCTGGTCTCCCAAAGGTGATCAGGTAGCATGGTTTTCAGATCAAAGCGGAAAATACGCCTTGATGTTAACTTCCCAGGATGGTTTAGGAGATACTAGATCAGTCGATTTGGGGGAATCCAAGATGGTATGGAACCCCAGTTGGTCGCCCGACGGTAAATACATTAGTTTTGTAGATGATGATGTGCGAATCCGGGTTTTAGAGGTGGAGAACGGCAACCTTAGAACGGTAGATGTGGGAGGAATTAATATCGAACGGGGCTCTCTTAGCCCACAGTGGTCCCCGGATTCCAAATGGCTTACCTATGCCAAGACGGCCAGTAACAACTTTCGAAGAGTAATGGTATGGTCGGTGGATTCCAATGAGACAAAGGTCATGACCGATCCATTAGCTGACGCTTTTGCTCCAAGTTGGGACCGTGGTGGCAAACACTTATACTTTTTAGCAAGCACTGATGTAGCGCTTGGCTCAGGCTGGGCTAATACTAGTGCCATGGCGTCTTCTCCAGAATATGGGGCTTATGTTATTGTTCTTCGGGAAAGTGATGATAGTCCTTTCGCTCCTAAAAGTGATGAGGAACCCGTGAAGAAAGACAAGAAGGAAGAGAAAAAAGATGATGCTTCCCAAGAAAAGAAAGAAGAACCGAAGAAGGCTGCTCCGAAAAAGAAACCGGGAGAGGGAGTTGATACGGTAAAAATTGATTGGAATAATCTCGGTAGAAGAACTTTGGCATTACCAATTCCAGTCAATAATTACCGATTTACAGTAATGGGGCCAAAAGGATCTGTCTTCATTGGTGAGCGAGTAGAAAACACACCAGGAATCACGCTGAAGAAATTTGATTTGAAAAGTGCAAAGCTCAGCACCTTTGTCGGAGGGGTCAGAAATCTAGCTACCAGTGCCGATGGAAAAAAGATGATTGTTCGTGCTGGAGGTGGACTCAAGATTGTAGACACAGCCAAACCACCGGGCAAAGGTGGTACCCGAATTCGCCCCAGACTCCGCATGAAGTTGGATCGATTGGCTGAATGGGAACAGATTTTCAATGAGGCCTGGCGCTACGAAAGAGATTTCTTTTACGACCCCAATATGCACGGAAGAGATTGGAATAAAGTAAAGGAAAGATATGCTCCCTTAATTCCCTTCGTGCGGCATAGAGATGATCTTCGCTACATTTTGGATCAAGTAAACGGGGAATTATCAGTTGGACACAGTTTTGTGTTTGGTGGAGATTTACCTGCCGTTGATACGTCAAGGGTTGGCCTTCTAGGGGCAGACTTAGCAGCCGAGAACGGAAGATGGCGCATTAAGCGCATCTATACGACGGAGAGTTGGAATCCGAGGCTAAGAGCCCCCTTGGATCGCCCCAAGATGAAGGTAGAGGAAGGGCACTATCTAGTTGGTATAGAAGGCGTTCCCTTAACGGCTAATGACAATCCTTATGAATTCTTAGACGGCATAGCGGGCCGGCAAATTATTCTACATATCAACTCCACTCCTTCTATGGAGGGAGCTTGGAAGGAAACGGTTGAACCTATTCGGAGTGAAAATGCCTTACGACAGCGCGCCTGGGTCGAAGATAATCGACGTAAAGTAGAGGAGCTATCGGGGGACGACTAGCCTATGTCTGGGTCCCAAATACTTCCTTTCCTGGATACGTTTCCTTCAATCGATACTTCTTTGCACAACAAGACAAGGAAGGTGCTGTCATCGATGAAAGATACAACGGCGGCGGTTTGTTGGATGACTATATGGTTGATCTAATGACACGTAAATTACGAGCAGCGATCACCAATGAAGTTCCCAATGGTGCTCCAATGCGCTTACCGGCAGGGATTCTAGGGCCCAAGGTACTCCTAATCAATGAGCTAGCAGGATCTGGGGGAGATTTCTTCCCCTGGGTTTTCCGACAGCAGCAGGCAGGGCCGCTAATCGGGGCACGTACTTGGGGAGGCTTGGTCAAGTCTTCGGTACACTATGCTATGGTAGATGGTAGTGCATTAACAGCTCCCGATAATGCTGTTTTTGATCCGATCAATGACAAGTGGGTGGCGGAAAATGAAGGCGTCTGGCCGGATATTGAAGTTTATCAAGATGCAAAATCATGGTCAGAAGGAAGAGATGTGCAACTAGAAAAGGCGGTAGAGGAAGCCTTAAGCAGATTACCCAAGTCGCCTAGCGACCAAATCACTCCTCCCTCCTATCCAAAACCTGCTAAAAAGAAATAAATATTTACTTTCGCGCTGAAGTGGCGAGGTTTTTGTGGCAGATAGCGTATGATCCAATACTGGGAATTGGATCATACGCAAAAAGCATCTAAGTGTTCAACGAGGAATAGGGCTTATAGAGGTCCTCCGCCTAAATCTGCACCGAGACTCGTCCCTTCAGATGAAAAGTAGCAAGCTTTAAAATTAGAGAAGTTAAGGATCTACCACAGCTGACTTCTCCTCCAATTGGCGACGATGAAGGAAAAATGGCTTTTCCCCCTGATAGCTATTTTTACCCGCAAAGTATATCTACTCTTGTTTTGTTTTGTGGGTCTACATAGTTCTGTAGGTGGGCAAGTAATCACTGTAAAGGGAAAGGACACTGGGCTTCCATTGGTCCAGGCTACCATCAGTAGCCAGGCTAAAAATGCATTCACTGTGACCGATCTAAATGGTCAGGCCAATCTTACTGATTTCCATGCTGCTACAGACATTACTATACGTACCATCGGCTATGAAGAAGTAAGCTTCAGTTTTGCGGAGCTAGCCGATCAGCAATTTCTGGTCCTATTGGATCCAGATAATTATCTTTTAGATCAAATTGTAGTATCGGCAACCCGTTGGCGCAATGCCGAGCGCAATGTTCCTGCCAAGGTAAGTTTGATCACTGCCAAGGAGGTGATGATGCAAAATCCTCAAACCACCGCTGATTTATTGGGAAGTTCTGGCGAAGTTTTTATTCAGAAAAGTCAGCTAGGTGGTGGATCTCCGATGATTCGAGGATTCTCGACCAATCGCCTGCTATATTCTGTGGATGGGGTACGCATGAATACAGCAATTTTCCGCAGCGGCAACCTACAAAACGTAATCTCTCTGGATCCTTTCGCCATTGAGCGCAGTGAAATATATTTTGGTCCTGGCTCTGTTATCTACGGTAGCGATGCCATTGGAGGAGTCATGAGTTTCCAGACCTTGGAAGCCAAACTTGGTGACGCTGATGGCCCCAACGTAGAAGGTAATGCTCTAAGTCGGTTTTCTTCGGCCAACCAGGAACAGACCTTTCATTTCGATGTCAATCTTGGATGGGAAAAATGGGCTTTCGTAGCTAGTTTTTCTCATTTTGATTTCGACGATCTGCGCATGGGTACTGTGGGCCCTGAATCCTACCTGCGCCCTTTCTATGTTCAACGTCAAGATACCAACGACATTATCATTATTAATGATGATCCCTTGGTACAGCGTCCTACTGCCTACAGCCAGATCAACATGATGCAAAAACTCAGGTTTAAGCCCAGTGAAACCTGGGATTTAACCTATGCCTTTCATTACTCTACTACGTCAGATTATGCACGGTATGACCGTCATATCAGATTGCGTGATGGATTGCCTAGAAGTGCAGAATGGCGGTATGGCCCGCAACTTTGGATGATGAATAACCTCACTATACAACAGCAAAAGAGTAATGGAGGGATCTATGATGATATGAGTTTGCGATTCGCCCATCAAAAATTTGGGGAAAGTAGGATCAATCGTGACTTTGATGCACCTACTCGGTTTCACAGAGAAGAAGAGGTTCAAGCAGGGTCTGCTAACTTAGATTTTTTGAAACGCTTTGGAACAGATGGTCAACTGCTCTATGGAATAGAAGCCGTCTACAATGACGTTCGATCCGTTGGTACGGATGAAGATATTCGCACCTTGGATAAAAAAAGCGGGGCGACTCGCTACCCTAATTCCAATTGGGGGTCATATGCAGCTTATCTGACAGTCCAACAGCGTCTCTCCGCTAAATGGCTTTTTGAAGCAGGTCTTCGTTACAATCAGTACCAAATCCATGCAGATTTTGATACGCGTTTTTTTGATCTGCCTTTCTCGGAAGCTCAGTTGACTAATGATGCGGTCTCTGGAAGTATTGGATTAGTTATTCACCCGACCCCTACCTGGACCATTAGTACCAATTTAGCTACCGGTTTCCGAGCGCCCAATATTGATGACATAGGGAAAGTCTTTGATTCCGAGCCAGGTGCTGTGGTAGTTCCAAACCCCGGTCTTAAGGCTGAGCAAGTGTATAGTGCAGAATTTAATCTAGGTAAGCGTATTCGAGATCAATTCAAGTTTGATGTAACCGCCTACTACACTTTACTAGACAACGCCCTGGTTCGCCGAAACTATACCTTAAATGGAGCAAGTAGTATTATGTATCAGGGAGAAATGAGTCAAGTGCAGGCGCTACAGAATGCTGCGCAGGCGATTGTAGCTGGTCTACAAATTGGAATCGAGTGGAAGTTATCAGGAGGTTTTGGCTTTAGTACACAATTGAACATTCAAGAAGGAGAAGAGGAACTGGATGATGGTAGCACTAGTCCTTCACGGCATGCACCACCCACCTTTGGGGTATCTCATCTAACGTACAAGGTAGAGCAACTGGAACTGGATTTGTCTTGGAATTTTAATGCTGAAAAAAACTACGAACAACTTCCCATAGAGGAAAGAAGTAAGACCTTCATGTATGCCGAAGATGAATTGGGCAGGCCTTTCTCCCCCGCCTGGAGTACCCTTAACTTTAGGGCACTTATTACCTTCACAGAACAATTGAGTGCCAGTGCTGGGGTGGAGAATATATTAGATGCCCGGTACCGGCCCTACAGCTCTGGGCTGGTTGCGCCAGGCCGAAACTTGGTGTTATCGTTTCGCGCCACTTTTTAGCTACTTACTAGCTGGTTCTTGAAAGCTTGCCGAACTGCCTTTATACCTTCTTAGCAGCTTCATGCCTTCCTGTTCTCCTAATACGCTTAATGCAGAAGCCAGGGCATCAGCCAAGGTGGCATTGGGGGCAATTACGGTGACTTGCTTTTGATCAATCAGACCATATCCAGTTCTTGGATCGATAATGTGTGAATATCTTTTACCCTCGTGTTCCAAGAATCGGTAAGTGTCTCCAGAGGTGGCTACTGCGCAATGGCTTAGAATCTCAGGAGGAACATCAATTTGAGCCGTAGCTACCCGCCAGCCTTTTCGTTCTGGTGGTGGAGCGCCCAGGAGAAGATCTCCCCCAGCATCAATTAGGAATTGCGCACAACCTGCATCCTTCAGCAAATCAGCCATTTTATCTGCCGCATATCCCTTGGCTATCCCTCCCAAATCCAGTTGCATTCCGTCTTTTTGCAGTTTAACTGCAGCCTTTTTGCGATTAATTTTAATCCATTTGTAATTTACCTTTTCTTGCGCCTTAGCAAGAACCATTTCTGTGGGGAAAACACTCTGTCGAAAAGCTTTTCTCCAGGTATGGCTCAATGGTCCAATACTGACATCAAATGCGCCACCTGACTTTCGGGCGATATCTTTTGAAATCCATAGGACCTGAGAAAGATCCTGGCTCACTGGAATTTTTGCCCTCTCTCCTGCCCTTTTGCACAATAGGTTTAATTCACTTTCAGGTAGGTAATCGCTTAACCGCTGGTTGAGCTCATCCAAGTTAGCAAAAGCTTGATGAGCCAGTTGGTTCGCCTTTGTCTCCGATTCGGCATACAAAATCAGTCGAAACTGCGTACCCATCTGATTATGGGTAAAAGTGTATCTGGAAAGCCCCTGAGCAAAGCATGTACTTGGAAGCAAGATCAGGAGAAATACAATGGTGTTGTTTCTCGGGAGCAGAGCTTCATGGAAACCCAGCTTTGCTCCCAAGTTCAGGAGAAGTTGATCCATTTACTGATCTAAGGTAAGACTCCAGAATTCATCGATTTCCTCCTGCGTCATCTTTTTGTAGGGGCGAACTAACCTAAACCCAACGAAAGGAGAATCTGTATTCCACCAGAAACTCTTCGGCAATTGTGGATCTCTCCGTTTCCAATCCATATCAGATTTAATTCGGTTTGAACAACGGAGTTCACTAGCCTCATCATAGTAGGATCCCCCTTTGACTGTGCGAGGATGAAGGCGAGTCGGCTGAAGCCAAGGATTATCAACAGTTTCCTCGTCTGACTTAATTTTCGTGTAGTAGTCCTTACTATATTGATCCAATGTCCATTCTCCGACATTGCCTAACATATCATAAAGTCCCCACGCATTAGGTTTCTTTTGACCAATCTTCTGATAGCTTTCATCACTATTCCCATCGTGCCAGCCCAAATCATCAACTACTGCTGAATCATCTGTCACAGGGCCTTCATTTTGCCCCACTTTGCAGGCATACTCCCATTCGGCTTCCGTAGGGAGACGATAAAACACGCCCGTTTTTTCTGTCAGCCATTTGCAATAAGATAATGCCGCATATTGAGTCATACTTCCCGCAGGAAAATCCTCTTTGCCCATCCCGAAAGTAGGATCCTCATACGGAGGACTAGGGCGAGTCACTGCATCGGCATCCCATTCGCCACCTTCCGGCGCCTTGTCTAGGTTCTTCTCTCGGTAAATGTAATATTCTTGAAAACTAAGTTCATGTACGCCCATCCAGAAGGAATCGATCTTCACTTTAACTTGAGGCCCTTCATCTTCCTCGCTATTTGGGGCATCTTTAACACTACCCATTAAAAATGTTCCTCCCGGGATGAGCGTCATTTTGAAGGACACATCTGTACCTGGAATACCTTGATCGTACGTAGGTAGTTCTTGAGCTTGCATTTGTACGGTAGCCCACGCACATAAAAGCACTACCCATTGAAATTTCGTAAACTTCATGATGTATAATAGATTTTTGCCCAGAGTAGAGCCTTATTAATTGTTTGCTGCTGAGAATCTTAGATCAAAAACGATAGTAATGTCATCTCCAGTTACTATCTGTCCAAACATAGCGGAAGGTGGTTCTATTTCGAAGGTTGATAACTTCATCGGATACTTGGCGGTAAAAGCCATCATTCCCTGCTCATTGGGCTTAGCCTCAAGTTCCAGTGTAACCTCTTTAGCCACCCCTGCCATTTGCAGGGCACCGGCCACCTGTAATTTTCCATCAACCAGTTTCAAGACTTGACTTTCTGCTATTGAAAATGTGATGGCAGGATGTTCCGTTGACTTCAAAGCCCCCTTAATCTTTTTATTCATAGCGGCTCCTCGGCCACCATCAATACTCTCTGCCTGAAAGGCGAGGTCCACTTTTTCAACGGACAATTTATTATCCTTTGTGGCATCGAAAGATTTAGATAGGGATAGGGTACCTGAAAACTCGCCTACTTTGGCGGTCCAATCATGAAAAGTAGAAGTGCCCTCAATAGAAATGGAAGATGCAGGATCAAGCGCGAAAGAGAGCTGCTGTGACTGTACACTAAATCCCATGAAGAGTGTTACAATCAGAACAGGGATGATCTTTTTTACAAGTTGGTTATTCACTAATGTCATTTCATCAAGTTTAAGATTTAATAAATGCACTTTTAAGTTAGATTCCCATAAGTTTCTTAACGCACATCATTTATCTTATCATTGAGACCTCAAAGAAAGCATTTTTTAAGCAAATATCGCCAGGAATGAATCTAGAAGCCTTCAGAATTTAACAATTTTAAGACTAGATTGGTGATCTTAAGAAATTTATAACCCTTTATCTATGGCACGTATCGACATCAACTGTGATATGGGCGAAAGCTATGGTAACTTTAAAATTGGCAATGATAGTGCCATTTTTCCTTTTATCACATCCTGCAACATTGCTTGTGGCTTTCACGGAGGTGATCCTTTACATTTGGAGAAGACTATTAAAGGAGCACTAGCTTATGAGGTACAAATTGGCGCACATCCCTCCTACCCCGATTTGGCAGGATTTGGTCGGCGAAAGATGCAAATCCCTGAGGAAGAATTAAGGGCATTGGTTAAGTATCAAATTGTCGCTTTAAAAGGTATGGTTGAAAGTCTCGGAGGAAAATTGCAGTATGTGAAACCGCATGGGGCCTTGTACAATACGGCTGCCCATCAAGCTGCTGAAGCGATGGCCATTATCAGGGCCATACAAGAAGTGGACGATTCCTTGTATTTGATGGGGCTGGCGGGAAGTCCCATTCAACAACTGGCCCTGCAAAAACAAGTTCCTTTCATAGCAGAAGCCTTCGCCGATCGAAAGTATATGGAAGATGGGCGCCTTAGATCCCGTTCAGCTATCGGAGCAGTAATAGATTCTCCGGCTGAGGCGGCTCAACAGGTACTGGACATTGTATTGAACCAGAGGGTAGAGACTTACGAGGGAGATTTCTGGTCGTTAGAAGCACAAAGTATCTGTATTCATGGAGATAACCCAGCTGCCGTCGCCTTACTACAGGCTATCGATCAAAGTTTGGCCCAGGCAAAGATCACTAAAGTAGCATTTTCTAATGGTTGAGATTAAACGGTTTGGAGATCGAGGTATTTTGGTCAATTTTGAACAAAGAATTGACAGTGGTATTAATGAGCAAGTCATCAAGCTTTCTGAAAGCCTATTGGAAAAATACTCCAGTAACATTTTATATACCATTCCCGCCTATTGCTCCTTGACGATCCAGTATGATCCTAAACAACTGAGTTTTGCACAGTTATCCAAGTGTATTGAAGAACTGTTGATCAGCCGTAAGGCCCAGTCTCCATCAAGTCTAAGACGCCAAATTGAGATTCCGGTCTGTTATGATCCCCAGTTCGGCTTGGACCTCCAGGATATCTCAAGGACTAAAGGCTTAAGTATTGAAGCCCTGGTCTCAGAACATACGCGCCCAACTTACCGCGTTTATATGTTGGGGTTCCTTCCCGGCTTTGTTTATATGGGGAAGCTTCCATCCAGCTTAATCTGTCAACGCAGAAGTGATCCAAGAGTACGCGTACCTCAACAATCCGTGGCTATTGCAGGGGCTCAGACGGGGATCTATCCTAGCGAAGCGCCAGGGGGCTGGAATATCCTGGGCCGAACACCACTTCCTCTTCTTCTACCGAACCAACCTGACCCCTTCTTATTTCGGGCCGGGGATCAGGTAAGATTCAATGCCATTGACTTGGTACAGTATCATAAAATAGAGGAACAAGCCACAGCCAGCAATTATGAACTAAAGGTTTCCTATGTCTAGCATTTTGTCACTGCACTTTCTGAAGCCAGGACTTTTCACCACGATCCAGGACCAAGGGAGGTTTGGATATCAAGCTTTTGGAGTGCCAACCTCTGGTGCGCTAGATCAGGGAGCCGCAGCCCTGGCCAATGAGTTAGTAGGTAATTCAATCGACAGTCCACTTTTGGAGATCACGCTCATGGGGCCAAAGATTCAGTTTGAAGGTAAGGGTGTCATTGCCCTTACCGGTGCCGACTTAAGTGCTACACTAAATGGCGAAGCCTGCCCGCTACATCAGACGGTAAGGGTATCAGATGCAGATGTATTACAATTCGGACGTCCTACACATGGTTGCCGATCTTATCTAAGTGTAGGTGGAAAGTGGGAGATTCCAAGCTGGTTATCCAGCTGTAGTGCCATCACTCAAAATGGAGCAGCACTCACACCGGCTAGTCTCATCAAAAAGGGTTCTACCATTCAAGTCATTACGAGAGCTCATCATGGAGTTGCACCTAGGGCGCAAAACTGGTCTCGATCCACGCGATCACCAGAAATTCGAGTCCTTCCAGGTCCAGAATTTGATCTTTTCTCTAGATTCACTATCGGGGAATTCTTTAGTAAGACCTATAGTATCAGTCCAGATTCCAATCGAATGGGCTATCGATTAACTGAAAAACTTAGCTCCTTTCATCCACCGAAAGAATTGATCTCTTCGGGTATCATTCCAGGGACGATTCAAATTACGAGTGCTGGGCAACCCATTGTATTGTTAGCTGATGCACAAACGAGCGGGGGCTATTATCGGATAGTTAATGTGATTAGTGCGGATTTAGATGCCTTGGCGCAACTACGTCCTGGTGATCATCTTAGTTTTTCCTTGGTATCCTTTGAGCAGCTAAGTCCGTAGATGAATTGACCTTTAAAACTCGGTTCAACCCAGTTTCATTTGTCCTATTTCGACCTATCCTGGCAAAATTTCCCATCTAAATTCTGACGGACGCATTACTTTTTGCACCATTTGTCGTCTAAACTGTCAAGAGCCAATAATTATACTTCCATATTGTGATTTTTTGGATGAGTATTTGCAACAAATCGAAAAAAGGGGAAGTATATATTATCAATAAATCACATATTTAGTAAACACTCAAGCGCGAAAAAGATGATAGTAAAAGGAAGTCAGGTACAATGGATGAACAGCAGTATTAAAAAAACTGGTCAAGTTGTTGAAATCAATGACAAAATCATTCAGATCAACCGCAACGGCGTACAAGTAACACGAATGGGAAAACCCGATAATCGGGTGTTAAAAATCAAGCAGGATCAAGGAGAAATGATCCTTAAATTAGAAAACGAAGTCGAAGTATTAGTTGGACAATTAGCTTGATACACCTGACCCCGAGTTTTCTAGAAGGGTGAAAATTCCTGAAAACTCGGGCTAATCAATCCTTTCCTTACTTGGCAAATTCTGCCAAAGATCGCTCAATAATATCTAGACAATCTTTAATTTGCTCAGCGGTGATCACCAAGGGCGGAGCTAAGCGTATCTTATTGCCATGGGTAGGTTTGGCTAGCATACCATTATCTCTAAACTTTAAACAGATATTCCAAGCTAAGGGCGAATCTTCATCCGTATCGATTACAATGGCATTTAAAAGTCCTTTTCCTCTCACCAAGCTGATTAAAGGATTCCTACCTGCTATTTCCCGTAAGCCTTCCCGGAATTGCTCCCCTAGCATCGCCGCTTTTTCAGCCAGGTGCTCCTCCAATACCACCTGCATCGCCGCCTTAGCAACTGCACAAGCTAATGGGTTTCCACCGTAAGTAGATCCATGTTCTCCTGGCTTTATGGTCAACATGATCTCATCATTGGCCAAAACAGCAGAAACTGGTAATACACCACCTGACAAAGCTTTCCCTAATATCAGAATGTCTGGCTTTACTCCCACATGATCCACTGCTAGCATCTTGCCCGTTCTTGCTATACCCGTTTGAATCTCATCAGCCACAAACAATACATTGTGTTTTCTGCACAATTCAGCTGCACCACTTAGATAAGAATCATCAGGTACCACTACCCCAGCCTCTCCTTGGATTGGCTCCACAATGAAACCGGCAATAGTCGCATCCGATTCCAAAGCTTCTCGCAAAGCATCTAAGTCATCGTAGGCGACCATTCTTATTCCACTCATGTATGGCCCAAAACCTGTTCGACTGGAC
This sequence comes from Saprospiraceae bacterium, assembly GCA_965263225.1. Lineage (GTDB taxonomy): Bacteria > Bacteroidota > Bacteroidia > Chitinophagales > Saprospiraceae > DT-111. The sequence goes on along the minus strand of CBDHHG010000051.1, from coordinate 350,100 downwards.
GGATCATTGGAAGCAGAGATTACAGATAAAGTACGGCCATGGAAATTACCAGAAGCGAAAAGAATTTTAGCCTGATTTTCATCAATCCCTTTAACTTCATAGGCCCATTTACGGCACAACTTCATGGCTGTTTCCACCGCTTCCACACCTGAATTCATCGGAAGAGCCTTATCAAACTGGAAGAGTTCACAAAGAAATTGCTCAAAATCACCCAGTTTATCACTATGAAAAGCCCTAGAAGTCAAGGTCAATCTATCCGCCTGATCTTTAAGTGCTTGTATGATTTTTGGATGGCAATGCCCTTGATTAACAGCCGAGTAAGCGGATAGAAAATCATAGTACCGCTTCCCTTCTACATCCCAGAGAAACACGCCTTCCCCTTTCTCTAAGACAACGGGTAGTGGATGGTAATTGTGGGCTCCGTAGCGATCTTCTTTCGCAATCAAAGCATCCGTCTTGGTCAGGTTTGGATTAGCTAGGACATTCTGCGTCATACAGTGGTGGATTAGTATGGTGGAAAATGAAAGCCAGTCGATTCTACTCCGACTGGCAATTTGGTTGGTTAAGACTGAAGCTTCTACTGTAAAACTAAAGGCTCTTTTTCTCTAAATCAAGAAAAAAGAAGACTATTGACTTTTATTTTTCCAAAATATGTCAAATTTTACTTTTGCATTGAATATTCATTAATTTTGACTCAAAACCTCTAATCATGGATCACTACGATACTAAAATTCTGAAGCGGTTGGAGAAGGATGGGCGAGTTCCCTTTTCCACAATAGCAGCCGAGTTAGGGATTTCGAATACAATGGTACATCAAAGAGTCAATAAATTAATTGAGCAGGGTATTGTTACCGGTATACGCCCAGTTCTTGATGAAAAGAAAATGGGCTTTGAATGGGGATCATTCACCGGCTTGACGCTCGAAAAGGACCATGATACCAATAGAATTATTGAGGCATTGAAGTCGATTCCCGAGGTATCAGAATGCTACTTCATTACAGGATCGTATACCCTGTATTTAAGAATTTTGGCTAAAAGTAACGAGCATATGCGTAGCATTCTGTACGACAAAATTGACAATATTCCCGGGGTAGCCAAGACCAATTCGATGATCCAACTCGGTTGTGCATTCAAGCGTAATGTGATCCTTTAATCTGCTAGTTCCTAACCCAGCCTGAGGGGAATCCCTTTAGCCGCTACCTCTAGCAATACGAGCTTTAGTAAGTTGTATTTCTGCTCTAGCCGGATCAATTTTTGTTTCATCTTATTCCGGTATTCTCCATTGCCCGCTTGAGGTTTGTTTGTTTGTAGGGTGCTGATCTGCTGTAGAAGCGCTGGAAGTTCCTCTTCAATTAGCATCCCCAGTTGATATCTGGCTTTCCGGCAGTTGACTGGAAAATCCTGCATATTGCAGTGAAGATCTACTAATTCAAAAAGATAAGTCGCCTCTTTGGTCCAGTAGGCAATCCGGTTTTTCCAGTGCTTACTAAATTCTTGCACGGGTTGTGTAATACGAGAATTTGCAACGGGAAGGGCTTGCATCAAAGTAGCCATCGTAAATCTGTTTTATAACTATGAATTAAGCAAAAGAGTTAGTAGGGCTGGTCGTTCATGCACGTGTTTTGCTTTATCCTAATTTACGAGCGAGGTATCTTAACTTGATTCTGTATGCATATAAATTACACTAATGTTATATACAACAAAAGCAAATGTTTTGTTTCAATAAAGTTCTTATGGGCCATGGCATGGCGAACTTGTATCCAATCTTTTCTGTTAAGTCTAGGTCCTTATAGTACGCTTCGAGCGAATTAATCCTTCCTGTACCACGGAAGCCACCAAGTCTCCATCCTGACTAAAAATATTCCCGCGTGTAAATCCCCGACTGTTTGATGCACTGGGACTGTCCAAAGCATACAACAGCCACTCATCAGCACGGAAAGAACGATGGAACCACATGGCGTGATCTAAACTGGCAAAAAAGAGGTCTTGCCTTTTTACTTTTTCAAGATGTGGAAGACTAGCTGTGATCAGAAGGTTATAATCAGAGGCGTAGGCCAGCACTTCTTGGTGGACTCTAACCTCATCTGACAAAGTGCCTTTTGCCTTGAACCACACATGTCGAAATGGGCGACTCTTTTTGGGATTTACCGGATCAAGCTTTTCCACTTGCCTAAATTCAATGGGACGTTCTTGGTAAAACCGTTGGTACAATGTAGGGTTCGATTCTTTCAGGTGAGCCAATGCTGTTTCATCAGAAACCAGGGCCTCTGGTGGCGGTACATTGGGCATTCGAACTTGATGGTCCAGGCCATCCTGGCGGAGTTGGAAAGAAACAGCGGCATTGAATATGGCGCGCCCTTTCTGTATTGCAACTATCCGACGGGTAGTAAAACTTCCTCCATCTCGAATTCTTTCAACATCATAAATGATCGGTTGTTCTATATCACCCGCAAGGATAAAGTAAGCATGTAGGGAATGGGCAAAACGGTCTTCCGGAACAGTATTGTAGGCCGCGTGCAGTGCTTGGGCCAGCACCTGGCCTCCAAATACTCGTTTCCAGGGAGCTTGATAATTTTGCCCCCTGAAAATATTTTCTTCAATACTTTCTAGCTTTAGTAGATCAATGAGTTCGTCCGATGATCGCATGCCGTTGAATTTGCCACAAAAAAAGCAAATCTCAGGCAAAAAGATGTAGTAATGGATTGAATCTTTGTGACCAAGCTAGGCAGTTGCTTCCGCTTCCTCCTGAAGTAGAGCCTTTACAATATCTTGCGTGGTGACAATACCAACTAATTCTCCGTCCTTGAGTACTGGTAATGCGTGAAAAACATTCTGACTGAAGACCTCCAAGATGGATTGTATAGAATCCTGATGGTCTACGGTGGCCAGGTTGGTTTGCATGATTTCTCCTACCTTGTAGTTCTTCAAGCGAAGCTCATTCAAGTAGGGTTCTTGACTATCTTTATCCAGATAACGTAGAAAGTGTAACAAATCAGCACCACTTAATATCCCTACTAGTTTTTCATCTTCCATCACAGGTAGGTGATGAATCTTGTTGAGATCAAAGGTTTCTTTTGCGACCTTTACTTGGTCGTCTGGAGAAATCGTAATCACCTTGGTAGTCATGATCGAAGAAACAGGAGCTTTGGTATTCATTTCAAAAGCTTTGGATAGTGTTAAAGAATTGTTTGAAGAACCAATTAATGGTGTGCTTGTAGTTTTTCTTTTTGCTTGATCAATTGTCGTTTTACCTTTGTGGTAGCTTCTGCCAGGGCCACCTCCAGATCTGTTGCAGTATCCTGAGCGAAAAGCTCATTGTAATTGGTCTTCAGGCGGATCTCCACGTTTTTATCTGCGATGCTTTCCCCTTCACCATTCTTTAAATATACGTCGGCCTTTTGGATATGGCTCTCGTATTTAAGGAGCTTTTCCATTTTTTGATGGATCAATTCTTGCATTAAGGCATTGACCTCCCAAGGAGCATGAATAATGATTTTCATAGTAAGTCTTTTTTGAAGTCCTAAATGATCTTATGATCATCTAACAATTCAAAAGTACCTAGCTTTGAATTTCGACGAGTTGTTGTTTGTCAGGATACAAGGTGATTTTAATCAACATTTAAAAAGTCAACTAATGCCATATGGCCGAAGGTAGTGGCTAGTTTGGTGAGTTCCTCGGGCAGGGCATGATCCTTGAGTGGAATGGCCAGGGCACGCAAGGCCAGCTTGTAGAGCTGCGTCATATTAGGGCTGGCACAGAGCATAATTTCAGTATCGGGGTCTAAACTCCTTAGATGTCGTAACTCCTCCCCTAGGTGAATTCCACTAAGAAAAGCAAAATTCTGCGCATCTTCTTGCTGGCGAAGTAAGGTCCTCGTTCTAACTTTAAATAGCGCACTTAAGTAGCCCAAAGTATCCGCGCACTCCACGCCCTCTTTAAAGGCTTCAAAAAGTAAGGTATTGTCGATTTGGACTTGGCTGACGGAATGTGAAAGTATGGTTGATTGGGAGGTTGTGGCAAACATTTCCCCCGTCATGTAGGTTGAGAAATCTACAATTTTGCCATCCCTAATGCTGATATGTTTAGAATGCGTACCTGGAAGGATGACCAGTGCTTTCTTCGTTCGAATGGTGTTTTGTAATCCAATAAGTTGAGTTTCCTCACCACGCATTACATCAGAGGTACTTGCTAAGCCAGAAAGGAGATACAAGTCATGTGGGTTGTTGTCGTTGGCTGCCAACTTATGATATATGATATCTTTCCCTTCAATGGAAAAAGGCAGTTCAGCATAAGGGAGCTCTAGCATGCCTATGGAGGAAGAAGCCATTCCTGAAATCAGCACAGGTAAGCCAGCTAAATCTTCCCTACTAAGGTGAGCCAGTTCTTGTATTTTATGGTGTAAGTGGTGTCTAAAGAAATCTATTCGGCTCATCTTAGACTGTTTTAGCCAAGATAAGTTGACAGATGCTATGCCTGCATCTTCCGAAAGAGAGGCGATGACGCCTAGGTTTTCCCTATCCATTAAATAGATTCGAAACCTGCTAGTTCCCCAATCGCAACTAATCAATTTCATGGATCAAATGTAGGCAATACTTGCCATTTAGCAGGAGAGATTTTCACCAGAAGGCATCTAGAGATAGGAATCTTTCCCACTTATGCTGTTATCTGAATTTATTGCAACTTGGACAGTGCCGCACCCTAACGATACTTCCAGGCTAGATAGATTTTATTTCGATCTGGGTTATCATTACCTAAATTGTCTTTAATGCAATCTTTAATGGCCTTAGCAATCACTTGGTAACCTTCCGACTTCAAGTGTAGCTCATCAAACCAATCTTTATCATTACGAGCAACACCGCGGCAATCGATATGGTACAAATTAGGTAGCCTTTTGAAGGTCGCCAATTGGTACAGCATCTCATTAAATTCCGTAATCATAGTGTACAAGATGGCTTCTTGATCTTCAGGATGGGTGATGCCTTTCATATTTAGGGGCTCATAAAGCCAATGTCCGGTATCAGCAAATTTGTTGATGATCTTCTGCATGGACAACATAAAGGCTCTACTACCATTATACGGAAGCGGATAGTCATATCCGTGCGTAATCATAATCAAATTCTTGTACTTATCAGATTGTGATAAGCCGTAAAAGAATATGAAATATTGGATAAAGTAAAGATTAATAAAGTCGAAGAACTCATCCGAGAGATAAGTCAATCCCTTCTTGTATTTTTCCAAGTCAAAAGAATAATCCTCCTTCGATCTATTTTCAAAACTCTGTATTCTTCGGTCTACAAGATTTATCATCTCTTGATCCGATAAATCTCTCAAGTCTTCCTGCCTTGGATTTTTCACCATAATCGCCAACCTGTAACTCCCCACTAAATCATTCCCACCACCACTGAGTAAGAATACATCAGGGGAAACTTTAGGCAGCTCTTCGATATATTCTCCCGAATGAAAGATGTTTGAAAACCAGTCTCCACCTGCGGCTAAACTACAAATGGCATATTGGTCCTCTTTTATAAGCCAGTCGATGATATCCGTTACTGGATCTATACCGAGATAGATTCTAGGGAATTGGAACCAGGAATCTCCCTCTGCAAGGATGGTAACATTATTCAGATCTTTTCTATGCCCTTCTCTTATTTTTCTTTTGTAAATCTCGTTTCTAAATCTACGATCTTTATCATTAAATTTCCCTAAAGTTCCTTGGTCTGCATCAGATTCATTCTGAATTTCATTTACGTCGAATAAGCGCTTGACCACTCCTTTCATAATGTTGGGATTGGCCCGTATAATGGTAATGACAATTTTTAAGATATCTTTAGTCGTGTAAGAAGCCACTAAATCATTATTCTCCACTCTACTCCTACCAAATAGGTCTGTAGTAATATTGTTGAAAAAGCTTTCAACCACTGTTTTGTCGACGTAGACATCTTTCTCTTGCCCAAGCTTTTCTTCCAGGTTTAATTGAAAGTAATTCCATTTGAACCCATTTATTCTATTCAGAAGTAAGTCTTGAATTTTCTTGATGTTCTGTTCACTGGTTAAGTCCATGTTTTTGCAAGGGTTATAAGTGTTAAGTAAAGTTAGATCAGAATTAAAAGATAGTATTAAGACTCGATCAGGAACAAGGAAAAAGGATGTGCTTTCTCATTGTTTGTGACCTCCGTCCTTAGGAGTACATTGCAGAAAAATAGGTGTCTTCTATCTTACTAAGGCGTGTAAATAGCGTAGTGACCTAAAGATAAGCCAAGGGGTTCAAACTTAAAACCCCTTGATCAGGTTATCGTAAAAAATCCGTAATTCTTTCAGCGCCTTCACTTTAGCTTCTGACAACTTGCCCATGACTCTATTCGAAGCTAGTAGGAAGTCGATTTGGTCTATTTCGGCCATGACATTTCTTCGAGATCCACCGCTTCCCCAATACTCCATGTAGGTACTTTTAATTGCTTTGCCAATTTCGTCAATTTTTGCTTTCTCGCCATTACCCTTAGTGGTGAGCAGGAGTTGTGCCTCGTAAATGTTTATGGACTTTATTTGATCCCAGAATTGTTTGTTTTGTTCTTGGGTGTCTTCTTTGAGTAAATATTCTAGAAAGATATCAATATCACCATCTAACTTTTTGTTGATGGCTGCTTTTACTCCAGTAACCGTCTTGTAGGTTGAAAAACAATACAAGGCGGCGCATAAGGTATGGCTATCATTTTTACCCGAATCTATTTTTTCCTTAGCATATGCTTCGAAATACAAATGAGGCAATATATGCAGCTGCTTCCTATAGATTCCTTGCTGACCTTTGGTTAGGGAAGACTCCGCTCTATGACAAAGCTCGTAACAGAGTAAATAAGACTTTATGATACTTGCATATATTATGATATTATTTTTGTTTGGATTTTCTTGGTAAAAGGTTTCTGCCTCTTCCTTTAAATGTTCCAGCATACGGAGGCAATCCTCTTGCCGTTTTTTCTTTTCAGCTTTGGTTTCCTCAGTTGTTTCGGGGCTCTTTTCTTTTTCCGACAACTTTCGACAGAGTTGAACGAGATATTTTGCTTCGATCACTTTACTAAAACCTAGAGACCATACTGTGTAGTTTAAGTCTCCGATCCTTGTCATCTTCTGATACAGATCTACTGCATTTTCATAATCCCCATTTTCCGCAAACAACCGAGCAAGTTTCTCTAGTATTTTTTCATCTACCAACTGATTATCCTTCAGGGCACTTTTTATTTCCTTTAATTCTGATTTTATATCAAGCTTTCGCTTATTAGCAGCAAAGGAGTAATTGTGAATTCTTTCTAAGTCTTGATATATCTCTTTTTTGAGTTTGTAGCGTTTTTTCCTGCTGGTACTTGTACTCTTTTCTTCCAACTTGAACCGATAGTATTGATTGCCATAACACTGATAGGCAGCCCAGGTATTATTCTGACTATCCGTCTCATATATCTTTTCCCGTGCTTTTCTTACGGCTTCCCCAAACGTTGTGCCATCTAAAAAATGGGAATAAAACTCCTCGGCGAAATCCATGGCAAGTCTATCATCTATTTGCCAGGCTCCTACAATTACCGCTTTAACTCCGTTTTCAATCAAAGAAATCCCCAAGTTCGCCGAAAATTTATTTTTATCAATGTTAGAAATATACCCCGAATAGCAGCAATTAAGAAAAATGAAATCAGGCATATATTCGAGATTGCTGAACTTTTCCGCAGTCAAAATCGACTTATAATCAAAAACAATTCCCGTTTTCTTTTTTGGTCCCCAATCGACTACGCCATGACAAGCAATATGCATCAACTTGTATTTATCAAGAATTAGCTTAGGGTAGATTTCGGCATAAGTCTTATGGGTTAAATCTGTTGGTTTGCAATCATATTTATCCTTGAATAATTTAACCAGGGTTCTACCTTCCTTTCTTGCTCCTGGCAGCTGACTGATTTTCTTTATTCCAGAACCTTCTTGTACAAACTCGGAACTCAACTTAGGGTCTGCGATAATACAAATCTTATTTTCATTAACATACTTCACCGGTTTAGGGTTCTCAATCATCAATTGGCGTATCATCCCAGCTTGAATACTGGTAGGCCTATCCTGAAGTTTCTCCATGAAGATCAGTTCCCAGGGATACACAGCGGTATATTTATCCAATATCCAAGCTATGCCCGTGTTGCTACTGATCAATCGGATGATTTCTTTCGGGATCATCATTCTGAACGCCGCTTGGATGGTTTCTTTTTGCCAACTAGCTTCCGCATCGATTTGCCCCAGTAACAATTCTATCTCTTCTTTATCAACGTCTAAAATGGTCGTGTCTACCCTTGCTATTTTGGAGGACACGGCATAAGTGAATTTATCTACAGGCTCGCCATTTTCGAAGTATTGTTTCACAATAATGTTATACCACCACCGCCGATCCGATTCGTAGTTTCGATACTCCACAAACCCCTCTACTTGTTCTAGCCTGTCCTTAAGGAATACATTCATAGACTCATAAATATTTTTATTGCTATCGATGTATTCGTAAATCTCTTCGGCCTTATCTTTATACAGTTCGATTAGGGAAAAGTTAGAGATAGTAGGACGATCAGGGAAAACTTCTCGGAATCTTTCATTGGCATTAGCCACGCCAGTAATAATGGCATTGACGCATTCGGTAAGTACCATATCTCCGTAGCCAGAACCAATTATTATACTTGATATTCCACTTTTATCCTCTATCTCTTGATTAAGTAGAAAAGACAAAATGGATTGTTCAATGGCATACTGTAGGCGCTGGGGATTGAGTGCATTTCTGGTCCCCAAGCCTATCACGATTGCTCCCTTAAGGTATTCCTTTTCGCTATTGATGAAGAGAGAAGTTCCAAGATGACCAGGATAAACCCCCAGGTTATTTCTAGTACTTAGTTCATTATCATAAAGAAAATCAACTACACTCTCCGCACTGATAATATCATCCCCGTGGAAATGCCCCACCATCAGTGGGTATTTTGTATATTTTAGATGTCCATTAATGATTTCTACCGTTAATTCAGCATAATCTTTTTCCTTTTTGTAAGGATCCTTGACCTTCATATCCAAAATATCGGGTAGTATATATTGGGGATCATTACTTAAATTCTGATCCTTTACGATGGCGATACCTCGATTAGTTACCAGATTTTCCTTGGATGGTAAGAAATGTTTTGAGCCACCGGTAGAGTTTTGTTTCAGGATATGGATGTAACCATCAAATAACTGATCCTCCTTGCATAAATCCCCATGCTTTACATCTACATAATAAACCCTGTCAGTTGGCACTAGTTGTTTGGGTATACCCGAACTCCAAGTAACGGAGCCATCGCCTTCATAACTAGATGAAAATTGCACTCCTTTACCTTCTCCGTGCACCGTATAATCGTCGGTTGTTGTTGGGGCAGAACCGGCGATGTAATAGACATTGTCGTAAAATAGGCCATCTACCTTGTCAAGGATATCTTTCTGATAACTAGCAAATTCCTGAAGGTAGGCTTTGAACTGGGAATCGTCTGGATCTAAAGTCCTTTTCGGATTTGCCTTATGCAGCTCCGCCCATAAGGCAATAGTTGAGAAATCCCTATCCTCATGCTCGTTCTTATAAATCGGCAGTAAATTCCATAAGCCTTTGAAATGATAAATGACCTTCAACAAAGCTTTTCTATTCCAGGCACTAAACTTGGTCAAATTATGCAGTTGATTAAACCTTTTGCCCGTACTATTGAAGGTTTCCAAAATCAAGTAACTTCCAAGCCATGGGACTCCAAGGAGCATTATTTTGCCTTTGCGTTCTGCTAAGTTTTCTTGTAAACTCCTGTCATTTATCATCAGTTCTCTTACAATGAGCCCTCCCATTGAATGAGCAACGATGTGGATTTTTAGACCTTTATTGTACAGATCATTTATTCTTTTAGCAAATCGCTTACCTTCTGCTATTACACTTTTTCGCCAATCAAAAGGAAACAGCAGCACATCATATCCTTTTTTGGTAAATTCATCATAAAAGGGTTGATATGCATTCCCAATAGCTCCTGTCGCCTCAGCCCCTCCATTTACGGCGATTTTATCCAGTGCACCCACTCTTGCTAAACGCCCCATATGAACCCACCAAAGCTTATCTCCAATGGTAAGCGTAGAACCTAAGATTCCGGGAACCAGCACAACCACCTCTTTATTTCCTAGGTCTTCATCAGTAAGACCTCCTGTATTCACCTCTCCTCCTTGCTTAATTGATATTCCTCTTGTCTGTTGTTCTGTAATGTCTAATCTCGAAAATAACTTCTTGAGAATATCCTCATCTTCTACGGTCAGCGCTTCGATTACCTTTTTTTGAGTAATGGGATTAGAGAAATATTTAAAGTGGTTGAGATCAGATAACTTAGAAAACAATTTGAAATAAAAAGTATCTCGTTTCAAGCCCTGATTCATAGAAATGGTATCTACCACCAGGTCATTACTTCTCCCGAAAACCCAATTGGCTAATATCGCCTTGATTGAAGCGGGCAAGTTTTCAGTGCTGGCTACCCCTTGTATCGAAAAAAGAGGCGTACTAAAAGTGTCACTGTTATTGATTATATCTAATAATTCATCTCCAGGAACCATATTCTTGATTCCAGGCATCGTAAGTTCATTGTCTTTTTGACTTACGATTACGGAAAAGAAAAGGCGAACAAGTTGGAAGGGAATACTATGCTTAAGTATTTTAAATCTATTCCCCATTCTAAAGAGTGCTTGCAGGAAGTCTGGAATTTTATTCCCTAGTAGAGAAGTACCTGCCGCAGGTCCAGCAACCCTAATAATTTTGCCAATTTCCAGCCCTTTCGCAAATGTGTCTTCTGGTAGATTCTCTACAATTTCTGATCCATATTCTTTTAAATATTCTATAGTCTCAGAACGTTGATCAACTGCTGTTTCCACAACCGTACGTTCAATTAGAACATTCAAACATTCTGCAACTAGAGCCCCTCTACTAAAGCATAGAATATCAATACTGGCATTTTTAGGTAGTTTGCTATAAATCTCTACCGCATTCTCCAAAACAGATTCGGACATTGTTCTGTGTTGAAGGCCAATTATATTTTCATTGTACTGCGCTCGGAGGCTCTGCCACTCTGTAGAGTCAATAATACCAGAGAAACTTCCTTCTATACTCGAATTTGTTCCATGAATAAGCAATAGATACCTATTACTAGAAGTCGAGTTATCGAATTCTTTTCCGATAAAGTGTTCTTTCTTTTCATCAACGTAGTATAGTCCGGTAGTTCTATTAACTATAGCGTTTTCCAATCTTTTTATGATCCTTCTTACAATGCTGCTTGTGAGTGGCCGAGTAGCTATAAAATCAATTACCTTTTCGGAAATACTGCCACCACGCTTGTTCGTTTTAAGGTAAGGGCTAATAATTAAGTCGTCACTGCTACCAGATCTTTTGGGAACCACCGAAGATTGCATATAGCGCTCGTAATCTTCTCTACTGAAGAACCAAACCCCTCCATCCTCGTATTCTACACTAACCAAATCAAAGGCATCTAAGCCCCCAAGCTTTATCTCTTGCGAAGCACTCCTTGACATGGAAACCTCTACACTTTTAGACTTAGTGAAATCAATAATTTCATCTAAACCCTGATCGCTAATTTCATCGAACTTAAGTCGATTTTTTGTAGAGATTTCTTTTCCGTAAATACTATATGTCTTTTGCATTCCACTAAGAGGTTAATATTAAAGCACTTCTCAAAACGATCCTTTTGCAGACGTTGGCTTACAAACGACTATCTGTTCCCTGGTATTCCACAAAATATTGTTGAGATTTGCTTTAGATTTGGATTGAAATAAATGGATCCCTAATGTAAAATAAACTAACAAAAAAAACATTCAAAATATCTATTTATTGCCATGGCCTGGCAATTTTTCATCAATATTCTCGTAGACAGAAAAAAGCCCTTTCTAGAGTTACAGAATCCGGTCTGAGCCGATCTTGGGACAGAGTAGTTTTGAGGTAGAGAAAGCCTAAATAATAGTAAGACGACTTGTTAGGAAATGCTATCCATTAGCCAACGTGGAAGCCACAGCACAAGATCTGGAAGTAGAATGATGAGCAGTAACATGAGAAGCATGGGGATTAATATCGTGAATACCTCTTTCAAGGTATCGACGACCCGAATACCGCCCAAGGCACAAGTAATAAGCAGACAAAGACCATACGGAGGCGTAACCAGACCAAAAGCCAGGGACACCACTCCAATGATAGCAAAATGTATGGGATGATAGTGGGCTGCCTCCGCTACTGGCCAAAGCACCGTACCTAAAATGATGATAGCAGGAATGGCATCGATAAACATGCCAATGACCAAAAAACTCAAGGCAACCATCAGGCCCGTACCCACAAAACCCAGAGATAAGTTTGCCAACTGACTAACCAACACCTCTGGTACTTTGAAAAAGGCTAAAAGAAAGGCAAAAGCAGAAGCCGTGCCTACGGCAAACAAAGCAATAGCTGAAAAGCGAGCAGATTCATAAAAGACTTTAGTCAAGCCTGTCCAATCTAACTTTTTATACACCACCATTCCCAATAGAAGGCTATACAGAACTGCCACGAGCGATGCTTCAGTGGGGGTGAAAAAGCCGGCAGAAATCCCTCCCACAATAATTAAGGGTGTCAATAGGGCCAAAAACGCATGCCCTAGAGAACTGGTAAATTCTTTACGTGTAGCCAAAGGATATCGCGGATAATTCCTGCGTTTGGCATAAAGGTAGACCGCAATCATCATGGAAGCCCCAATCGCAATTCCGGGCAATACCCCTGCCAAAAACAAACCACCAATGGAAACGGACATTACTCCGCCCCAAATGATCATGAGTACACTGGGGGGAATAATCACGCCCATTACGGAAGAACAGGCGGTAATGGCTACTGAGACCGGGGTATCATAGCCTTCCTTTTTCATTGCAGGAATCATGATAGCTCCAATTCCTGCGGAATCAGCAGTGGAAGAACCTGATATTCCAGCAAAGAGCATACTCACGGTAACGTTCACATGACCAATTCCCCCAGGAAGATGACCAACCAGAGCTTTGGCAAAACGGATCAGGCGATCTGTGATACCCGCTGCATTCATTAGATTTGCGGCTAGCAGAAAAAAGGGTACCGCCAAGAGCAAAAAGGAGTTGTAAGCCTTGAACATTTCAGTAAATAGCAACGTGACACTAAGCCGTTCGTGCAATAGATATATGGGGACAGTAGACAGGCCAAGTGCAAAGGAGACCGGAACACGTAATAAAACCAGTATGAAAAAGGAAATAAGTAGAATCAAGGCAATCTCCAAGGGGCCCATATCTAATCTTCTTTTACTGCGTCAAAGTGATCATATACCTGCTCTATTAAAAATAGTATCCAACTAGCTCCGGCAATGGGCCAGGCTATGTAAATAGCTAGCATAGGAAGGCCAGATATTTCTGAATATTGGGTGGCCCCAAATTGTGCAAACTGCCAGCCTCCAATCAGAAAAACGATAGAGATTAAGAGCATCAATACCAGCAGTACTAGCTTGATACTGCGTTCCCAGACAGCCCCTAAATTAGGTAGTAAATCTACTTTGAAATGAGTTTTTTCACGCACCGCAACCATCGCCCCTAACATGATGACCCAAATGAAGGCAAAACGTGCCACTTCCTCTGTCCAAATGTACCTGGGAATTATCGGGAGAAACCGGGAGAGTACCTGCAACAATACAGGTATCGTTAGAAGCATCAACATCAAGGTTAATAGCAACTGTAAAAATTCAAAGTATTTCTGGATCAAAGTTCTCATTCAATGGCGTTAATAGCTTCCAAGATTTCTAGAGCCCCAATTTCGGCTGCATAGGCCCGTTTCACTGGTGCCGCAAGTTCCAATAGCTTGTCTCTATCCTCAAATGGGTGCGTCGTTACTTTCCCTTCTTCTACCAGTTGCTGCATTAGAGGGTCATCTATGGCGATCTCGTAGTTCCGTTCAAACTCCATAGCTTCTTTTCCAGCTTGCCGGATCGCTTCCTGCAAATCTTCAGGAAGTTTCCGAAACCGCTTGCCATTGAAAAAAAGCGGGCGTATGATGATGGATACTGCGGCCAAGGAAACCTGATCAGCTACTTCAAACCATTTATACTTTTCTATCGCACTGGCAGAATTCTCGGCACCTTCAATCACCCCTGTCTGTATCGCATTGTACACTTCTGCCCCACTGATCACAGTGGGCGTTGCTCCCACCGCTTCGAACATTCTGGATTGAATGGGTGATCCCATCACTCTCATGTAAAACCCTTCTAACTCCTTCAAATTCCGGATCGGTTTCCGCCCTACTAAATGCCGCTTCTCCCCTCCTCCATATCCAAGGATCAAGACATCCGCGCGTTTGCTAATGGCTTCTTCCACCTGCTCAAAAATGCCACTATCCATGGTTCTGAGGTAATGATCCGTATCCCGGAAAAGAAAGGGCACATCCATGATGGTTACCAAGCGCGAAAAAGTCGAAGCATGAGAGGGAGAGGCAATGGCAAAATCGACCACCGCACCGATATTCATATAATTGAAGTAATCCTTTTCCTGCCCCAGTTCGCTATTCTTGTGCAAGACAAACTCCAGCTTCTTCGGGCCTTGGTAGTATTTTTGAACCAACTCGGAAAACTTCACTAAAGCTTTAGTATAGGAATGTTCATCATCAAAAATGCAAGCACCATGTAGGCGTATTACATCTGATCTTTCCTGAATGGCTGATATCTGTAGGAAGCCTAAGCAAATGAGGGCCACTGCTAGCAAGGTGAAAACTGTATTTCGTAGTGCTGCAGCTTGATAGGCCATAGATTGATTACTTGTTCAATGAAAGTTGGTTTTAAAGGCCCTTAAAATAGATTTTTAAGACCAGAAAGCCAAAATATTCCATTTTCGTCCCCATTTACCACTCCACCTGAGCAAGATTAGCCTCTATCCCGGCCCGATTCTCCTCCTCCCATTCAGGAAGTTGTAAGTGTTGACCAAGGGTTTCTTGAGATTCGTCTACGGTAAATCCAGGAGGGACTGTAGCTACTTCGAAAAGTACTCCACTGGGAATTCTAAAGTAGATCGAACGAAAATACTTCCGGTTTTTCACCTCCGTGACTTTGAAACCCAAGTCTTCTGCGAGTCGTTTGCGCAAGGCAACTAATTCTGCTTCTGATTGCAGTCGCCAGGCTACATGATGTACAATACCTATTCCATTTTTTCCTCTTTCTCCATCCTTCTGCTCTACAACATCAATATATTGTCCTGCCCCTCCGTCGCCGGCTTGAAAGCGGCCAATATTTTCGATTTCCTTAATCAGGCGGAAACCAAATTCCTCCGTTAGAAATACCTTTGTAAGCTCAAATTCCTTGACTACAATACTTACATTGAAAATCCCGCGGAGCGCCATATCAGGTGGTATATCGTTCGTAGCCCAAGGCAACCTGGCATCTTCTTCCGTTCCGACGATTTCCAATCCAAGACCAGAGGGATCTTTGAATTGAAGATGCACCAATCCGAAACGATCTTCCAATTGAGTTTGTACACCGGCCTCTTCCAATCTTTCCTTCCAGAAAAGCAAAGATGAACTGGGGGCTGAAAAACCTGTTCTAGATACTTGTCCAGTTCCTGGAATTCCCAGTCTGATCCCTTGCTCTTCATAAGGGAAAGTAGTCATGATTGTTCCTGGGGCACCTTCGGTGGTACCATAGTAAAAATGGTATACCTTGTTGTTGTCGAAATTAACCGTTTTCTTCACTAACCTGAAACCCAGCAGGCGGGTGTAGAAATCATAATCAGCCTGTGCATTGCCGACTGTAGCGGTTACATGATGTATTCCTTGTATGATTTTAGATGTGTCCATTACTGCTTACATTTTGTTTAGCTGCAAGTTCTACAATTTAAGATTTACAGGACATAGTTAAATTTCGTGTCGTCCTATAAAAATGTCGCTTGATCCCTTGTGGAGCGATGGATGGCAGAAACCGTTTTCATTTTTCAATATAGAAGATGATCCTTTATATTTGCCCCCTAAATACAGTGATATGAGGATAGTTTGCTTGATTATACTAAGTCTGATTTTCATCTTCTGTTCTTGCTCAAAAACGCCAGAAGCTGTGGTAGAGTTCTGTTTAGAGTTAGATGAGACCGGCAGATGTAAAGAACCCGCTCAAACCTTTAGTTATGGCAGTAAGATCTATGTCTCCTGTTATTCTGATCGACCATTCACAGGCAGTAGTATGAAAGGCAATATTTACTTTCTGCAAGGAGGAGAAAGGACTTACTTTAATTACAAGGAGTTTACCCTAGCCCCTGGGGTACAAACCGTACATACCTACATCCCTTTTGATCAATTTGGCGGGAAAGGTGGATTCTATGTTGAATTTGTCGATGAAAATGGCGAGATTCTCGGAGGAAACGATATGAAAATCCTAGAATAAGGCTATTTGATGTTAGAAAAGATATTTACCACCGGCTGGTTGGTCAATGTACTTCTATTTGGATTAGTTTTCTTGTTGGCACAACATGTTGTGTATCAAATTATCTTTCGATCTCTGGTAGGCTCGCCAAAATCTTATTACTATAAAGACCTGGTACACTGGCAAAGAAAGGCTTCTTTTCTGGGAGCCGTTATTTTCGCCCCCATATTTGAGGAGTGGATGTTTACCTATTTGGCTTATGCCAGCTTTCTCCGGTTCGCCGCGCCGGGTCAAGAAGGCTGGGTGATTTTCTTTGTTGGTCTTTTTTTTGCACTGCTGCATTTTCCTGGAGACTTCCATCGGATGGGAAGGCGCTTAACCCCTTGGATACTCTATCGCCTTTTCAAATTTCAGTTAGATCGACTATTCTTTTCTTTAACGGCCTTCTTTATCTACCAACTAACTGGACAGTTAATCCTCACCATTTTACTTCACTATTTGATCAATGGAATCGTCTCCGTATATAATTTCGATTTAGAAGATAACGGCTGGATGCCGGATCAAGGAGATGGCAGGTTAATCCTAATTCGCCTGATTAACATTGCCCTTGCTTTTTCTGCCGTTTACTTCATGTATATTGCTTACCCTTTAGTCGGACTTACTTTAATGCCATTTGCTATCTTTTCTATATCGGATTATATCTATTGGCATCGGAAGACTAGCAGTGCTAGAACTCATTAACATTGTTCTCCACTTTCATGGATACGAAATAGATCCAAAAGCGTCAAATCTGACTCCTTTTCCTTATTTTTATGGATGTACTGCAATAAGAAAACGAAATGAAGAATCAACCACTCTTACTTACCTGGCTTCTAGCCATATTAAGCCTCTGCGTTCAAGCACAAACCGATCTACTCGTCGAAGCGGAAAGATTTCTGGACAAAGGCGGATGGGTTACCGATCCACAATTCATCGAACAGATGGGTTCCACCTACCTTATGGCGCATGGCTTGGGTCGCCCCGTTGAGGAT
The DNA here is from genome assembly GCA_965263225.1 of Saprospiraceae bacterium. Taxonomy (GTDB): domain Bacteria; phylum Bacteroidota; class Bacteroidia; order Chitinophagales; family Saprospiraceae; genus DT-111. The sequence continues at coordinate 332,627 of CBDHHG010000051.1, read as the reverse complement.
GCCTCCACTGAAGTTAAGTTTAAGAAGAAGGGGGATTACCATGTCTGGGCCCGTACTAGAAATTGGGTTCCCGGGAAATGGGCCCCGCCCGGCCGTTTCCAATTGTCCGTCAATGGAGAATTGCTGGAACAAGAGTTAGGAATGGGGCCAGAATGGGATTGGGAATACGTTGGAATGGTGAAGATTAATAAACGAAAAAGCCAATTGGCACTCCATGATTTGACCGGCTTTAATGGGCGTTGTGATGCCATCTACTTTAATCAACAGAAAAAAGCACCTCCAAGCGAATTGTCTGCGCTCACTACTTGGCGAAATAGCATGCTGGATGAAACCACTAAGCCCTCCAAAACCAAAAAGTATGACTTAGTCATTACGGGGGGTGGGCTGGCTGGTTGCGCAGCAGCTATAGCGGCGGCTGAAAAAGGCTTAAAGGTGGCTCTGATCCACGATCGCCCTGTTTTGGGAGGAAATGCCAGTAGTGAGATTCGGGTGCATACGCTTGGTATCTATGGAAAGTTTGAACGAATCTTGAAACAAATTGATACCGAACATTACCCTAATGGATCGGCGGAAGCGAAAATGGATCAAATTCGACGGGATGAGAACATGAAGAAGTATCCCAATATTGATATTCACTTAAATTGGCGAGCCTATGGAGTTGGTGAATCCAATAATACTATTGAATATGTAGACGCGAGACATACCGGTACTGGAGAACGGGTTCGATTTAAGGCTCCCTTATTTGTAGATTCCACTGGTGATGGCTGGATTGGTTATTGGGCAGGTGCGGATTTCTCGTATGGTCGAGAAAGTGTCCATCAGTACGGCGAAGCCTGGGATGAATGGGGCGAGCTTTGGAGCCCGGAAGAGGCAGATGATTTCGTAATGGGCTCTTCCGTGTTATGGCAAACCAGTAAAAAAACGGAGGAACAAGCTTTTCCCTCTGTGCCTTGGGCTTGCGAAATAGCCGATGGCCACCAAGCCATTGCCGGAGAATGGTACTGGGAGTTCTCCAGGAATGATCTACATCAAATTAACGACGGTGAAGAAATTCGGGACCATATGTTACGTGCCATTTTTGGCTCGTACTCCAATGCTCGGATTGATCCGGAAAACCGCAAGTATCGCTTGGATTGGGTATCCTATCTCCTCGGGAAACGGGAATCCCGGAGATTGGTTGGCGACCATATTTTCACCTTCAAAGACGTAACTGATCTTGTTAAGTTTCCGGATGGAGTGGTACAGGAGATTAGAGAGGTAGATGTACATTTTCAGCAAAACCTTACGGACGAAAACAAGCCTGATTTCTTATCAAAGGCACTATTTTTCAAAACAGATATGTACTACATTCCCTATCGGAGTCTATATTCCAAGAATATAAATAATCTATTTATGGCCGGCCGTTGCTTTAGCTGTTCTCATGTAGGTTTGGGGGGACCAAGAGTCATGCGGACTACAGGACAAATGGGAGCGGCTGTAGGATTTGCGGCTTCTCTATGTAAAAAGTATAAAGTGAATCCTAGAGCAATCTATACTGATCATTTGGCCGAGTACATGCAATTAATTGAAGATCAGCAATGATTCGAATTATTAGTATTTGCTTGCTGTATCTTCTGATCCAACAGGATACCTCCGTGCATGCCCCCAAGTTCTTTGCTATGGGTCAGGAGTACGCCGAAATTACCAGCGAGGAGGAAGCTTTTGTAATTCAAGGTAAGGATACGCTCATTGAGCACACCGTATACCTTTTAAGAGATTCCCATCAGTATGCTCGCTTGTTCTATGCTCCCATTATCACCCCCGTTTGTATTGACGGAAAGTGCAAGCCGGTTCATATTAGTCTGTACTGGAACTTGATTGGTAATTACGTTGGCTATGCCCTACCACCCGATATTCCCCTCAGTAAGTATGATCATGAATCTTTTGAAGAAAAAGACTATCATCGACTACATCAACTGCTGATGGATGATAAATCGGTGTTAAAACGTAAAACTCTGGATGATTTATTTGATAAAGAGGCTCGTCCGGAAAAAACAGTAAGATACAAAGGAGAAGCGATTGATGGCATTACTGGTGCCACTCGCAAGGAGATAAAGGAGTCTCTAGTGGCAGGTGCTCTATATTCTTGTTACACAATATGGCATTTGGCACATGGAATCGTGAAAGACCAGATACAGGATTATGCCACAAGGCAGGGAAAAGACTTCTTAGAAAAAGAGTTGCTGTACAGTTCGTATCGGGATTATCAACACTTTGCTATTCGTGGCCTAGACAGTCTGGATCTATTGAATAACATGGAGCAGATCGCCAGTATTTTGCCCCAGACTGCCCCTGTGACAAGGAGCTATTTGCTCAAGAAGCTACCTAGAGAGGCATTTTCTGATCCAAAGCACTCCACTTTATTGTACAATACGCTTCCCGGATTAGATCTCAACGCTAAAACCCTTTTGATTCGTCGCTTGAGGTACGCCGCCGATGAGGCCATTGAAAGTTGCTTTACACACCTACCAACTTTATCTAAAAACCAAATCAAGAATTGCCTTCGCTTTTTGGAACAAAATCCATCCAGAAGGACCGTTCAGGTGCAGCAACTGCTACAAGGCTATTCCAAACAAGAGGATTTTTCGTATAGCTACCTCATCAAGGCTTTTTTAGAAAAGTAGGGTTGTTATCTTTTTCCTATGCTCTAGTCTATTGATTGAAGTTGTTAAAGAAATCTGGTTCAGGAATCATTACATGAACGGGAAAAGAATATTTTTGCGCCATGAGTGACACGCCCAAGTCTGAGCTTACACAGGAAATATTGACGGATAATGTCTGGAAATTGTTGTGGAGATTATCCATGCCAGCTATCATTGGCATGTCAATCAACGGGATTAATGCCTTCGTCGATGGCCTGTATGTCGGACAATTCTTGGGGCAGGATGCTTTAGCGGCGGTATCTCTGGCCTTTCCTTTAATGATGGTTACCAATGGAATTTCTGCCATGATCGGCGTTGGATCTTCCTCTCTATTAAGTATTGCCATTGGTGCTGGTAATGTTGACACCCAGCGAAAGATCTTTGGGACCATGACTGCCTTGTCCTTGATCACTTCGATCATTCTATCCATTCTAGGAATTATTTTTGCACCTCAGCTCATCGGATTCTTGGGAGGTACAGGGGAGATCTTGACCCTTGGGGTGATCTACTATCGGATTATGATGATCGGTGCTTTCTTCCGAATTTTCGCCGTAGCAGCCAACACCCTGATTCGCGCGGAAGGCAAAATCAGAGAGGCAATGGTATTTTCCATTATCGCGGCCGTGCTGAATATTATACTCAATCCCATTTTCATCTACTATCTGGATGGTGGTATTGCAGGGGCTGCGTGGGCAACGGTTGTAGCCATGTTTATCTTCACTTTAATGGGCATATGGTACTTCTGGGCAGGGCAAGCAAATTATCCGGTCTCTCTTCGAACCTATAGCCTTTCTTCAGAACTTTTAAAACCAATTTTGAGTGTAGGCGTTTCCGCCATGATGCTCCAGTTAATGTTCTTTCTGCAACAAGTTATTGTTTTTAGATTATTGGCCCAGTATGGTGATGATTGGGATATTGCCTTTATGGGAAGTTCGTATCGTGTCTTACTCTTGATCCTGTTTCCCAGCTTTGGCTTTGCCCAAGCCCTACAACCTGTCGTGGGTATTAATTTTGGGGCTAAACAATACGATAGAGTGCGTTCTTCTTTTACCAGTTTTGGCCTAAGTGCAACGGGATTGATGACTTTGGTTTGGATTTTCATCATGTGGGAGCCGGAAGTCTGTCTCTCATGGATGATGCCTGATGCCAGCTTTACGCCCAAAGACTTATGGGATTTCCGTATGATGATGCTTACCTTACCTACCTTTCCTATTTTTTTCATGACAACCACTATGTTTCAAGCCATCGGAAATGCCAGGATTGCTGGGTTCTTGATTGTAGCTCGTGAATTGCTATTATTTGTTCCGATCGTGTTCATTCTCCCTCTCTTCTATGGGGTGAGTGGTATTTATTACACCGGAGTACCAGTTAATTTCATTGTTTTGGTCATCATGTTCTTTGCCTTAAATAGGCAGTTTCGCCGTCTCAAGCAACCGGCTTATTCATAGCGACACATCGTTCTAAGCTTTTTTTATACCTCACACTCCATGAGCAGTATCTTTGGGGGGCTTTAAATTCGTTCGTGGTAAAAAAATGGACGATTGAACAAGATTCTTTCCCTTTCACTCCGTATTTTCAAGAATCGACAACTTTAAAGCAAGTCAGAAATGCAATCCAACGGAAAAACCAACCTTGGCAAGACCCTACTTCTTGCCCAAAAGTACCTAGAGATCATATTTAATCCAATTGAAAAATTGGCCCACCATTACGTACTTCTTCCCTTTCGCTGGATTCTATCGAAGATCGACCCACTGAGTGAGGCCATTGAGGGCACCCTATTCAAAAAAGTGCTTCAAATCAGTATATACCCAATCTTTCTCTATCTAACCTTTTTAATCGGGTTCCAATTGGTTGAGGGTGGGTACACGAGTCGGACCTTCTTTGGAACGATTATTATGTTTCTCATCTTTGGATTAATTTTTGCCCCACTGGAACGCTTGATTCCTTTTAGTCGTCGTTGGTTGGACGATAAGGATATGCCAGTTGATGTCATGATGTTTTTTGGCGGCAAATTCTGGGGCGATTACATTAATCGTCCGCTGCGGATCGCCACTATTGCCTTAGTTGTACAGGAAATATCGCCAGCTATTGGGCGCTCCATTTGGCCCGACTACCTCCATCCTGTTCTACAAGTTTTCCTCTTGCTATCTATCAATGATTTCTTTCGTTATTGGTATCATCGCTGGATGCATGAAAATGAATTTATGTGGCGTTGGCATGCCGTGCACCACTCTTCAGAAAGGCTTTATTGGTTCAATGGCACCCGTTCTCATCCCTTGGAAGGATTGATCTCCAGTTTTCTATGGGCCATACCTCTGGCATTTGTTAAAGCTCCGGTGGAAGTAGTCTTCGTAACTAGTCTTCTTGGTCGGACTATTGGCCGATTCCAACACACGAATATGGACTTAATTCTAGGACCTTTCGATTATATCTTTTCTTCTCCTAAAAACCATCGCTACCATCATTCCAGAAAGCTAGAAGAAGGGAATTCTAATTATGGAGGAGATGTGATCTTCTGGGATATTCTTTTTGGTACTTTTCATCTCCCCAAAGGAGAAACACCTAGTGATGATATAGGGATTGCCAATATGCCCAACTATCCACAAACCTTCGTCGGTTTAATGTTGGCACCTTTCACTTATGGTCAACTAAAGAAAGAAGCTGTCAGGTTAAGGGAAGAAAAGGAAGAATCAGAAGCGCAAGCTACCGCTTAGCTGCTTTTTGATCACCAGCCATAATTGTCTGCTAAGCGCCAGCCTGTTGTTGCTATTTGCTGTATATTTGTTGAGCGCTGAGTCAACTCGCTATTTATATACAGAGTAGGAACAAATTGTATCCTCATTCGTAAACTTTGCTGACGAGGTGCTGTTACACTAATATCCCCTCTTGATGGCCTTTTACCCCCCCTTATTTATCAAGGCCAATCGCTGTTCTGAAATCGGTTTGTCAGCAACTGTCCCTCAAGAAATTTTGCTTAATCTTAAAGTCATACTACCCTATGTATAGGTTATTGATCTACCTGATAGTTAGTGCACTACTTGTATTTTCAGCTTGTAGTGCAGCCAAGAGTAATGATCCACAGCCCATTGAAGTTGACCTAAGCAAGGTGTACGGGGCAGATGCCAATCCCACAGGTAGCCCAATCGGAGGAGGAATTGGTTATCTATCCACCGTGAAGAATGGCGACTTCCTTGTTGAAGATAAGGCAGGGTTGTTGAATGCATTGCAGAATGCGAAGGGAGGGCAAGTGATTTTCATTAAGGGACAAGCTGAAATAGACCTAACAGGAGAACGTGATCTATACATACCCGAGCAAGTGACACTGGCTGGAGACCGGGGCTTAGAGGGATCTCCAGGTGCTTTGATTTATGCCGATGATATGGCGCAGGGTAGCATTCTCTTTTGGGCCCAAAGAGGGGTACGAGTTTCAGGGCTACGTTTCCGAGGGCCTGCACCCAATTTCGCTGATCTGACTTCTACCTACGAGGGAAAATCCACCATTTGCTTGGTCGTAAGTGATCCTGATGTGGAGGTTGATAATTGTGAATTCTCTAATTTCAACCGAGGAGCTGTTGAGATCTATCCAGATGGACAACGCATTCATATCCACCACAACTTCTTTCATGACGTACATGCCTATCCTATCATTGCATTAGATAGATCTTCTACTCCGATTGTGATCGAAGCCAATATCATCCATTGGATATGGCATGCAACTGCTGGCAGTGGCTATCCGGGGACCGGTTACGAAGCACGATTCAACCTTATCATCCGGAAAAAGGTGCCAGCCTTTTGGTTGCCCTATGATGAGAGTCATGCCATTGATATGCATCCATATCTACAGGTTCTTAGAGATCGTGGACAGCGGATTGCAGGAGATCTATTGTCCATTCACCACAACACTTTTATTAGCGAGGCAGACAATGATCCTTCTCTGTACACTTCTCTTGACGCCAAAGTGCGAGGTACACCTAGGATTCTCGCCAGCTTTTATAACAATCAATTTCTAAATGCCAGACCTGAGCAAGCTGTTGTTCATTACGATGGTAATGTGTGGGTCTACAATAACCAATATGGATCGGAAAAGATCATTGTGGATGTAGCTTTGGAAACCACTCCCCAGATATTATTCAATTACCCTCCTCCACCCAATATAGATGTGCCAAGCTTAGAGGTTACAGAAATTCCCATAGACATTGAGGTTAATACAATGGACGACTTGACGATTTCTGCCATCCGGATTGAATTAAATGACAAAGTAATTTATGAGGGTGCATCAGTTCCCGTTGCTGGAGCTGTTGTGATTAATACATCAGATCTTACAAGTGATTTAGAGAACCAGAAGTTAACGGTTTTCGCTACTGATAACAGAGGCATAGAAGGGGTTCATACCACTTATTTTAAGTTGTGATATCCGTAGGAATTGGGGCGATTTTTAAGTTTGGAATTTGGAATTTGTAAAAAAAGAAGCGGTGTTGCCAATAAGCTTAGAGTTGTTCGCGTTAGTGTATTACTTTCCCCAGCAAGAACATAAGCTAGTTCCAAACCAACCCCTACTTCCTGAGCATATCATTCTTTTCAACTTGAATTCTGTTGCTAAATCAGTGCGCTCAACCGTATGGTTGTTGCTTTCCTTTCCTATTCAATAACTGAAGAAGGCCTTCAATGGGCTGGGAAGGGAGAGACTAATCATTTTCTAACAAAACTATGCACTTATGAATCCAATTGCTAAAGCTGCCCCCCTTACTGGCAGTCGGAAAAACACATTTAGCTTTAGTCCGCCACCCTCTGGCAGTTTGGCTCCCTACGCTGGAGAATGGACCATCCAACACGCTTCCCATTTGCTCAGAAGAACTATGTTTGGTCCAAAATATGAACAGCTGAAATGGTCGGCCAACCAAGGATTGGAGGCTACGCTGGATGAGTTATTTGATGAAGGTGGTTATCCTAATCCACCAGTGAATTCTGATTATGGGAGTGATCCAAGCGTTGGTATTGGAGAAACTTGGGTAAATGCTCCTTATGATGGGAACCTAGTGGCACAGATGAGTTATAGAGAACGGACCTTGCTTTCCTGGACAGTGGGTGTAATGCTGGAGGAAGATATGTCCATCCGGGAAAAATTGACCGTCTTTTGGCACAACCATATTCCGATGAGTGCCGTGCTAGATGCTAAGTTCAATTACAAATACATTGAAACTTTCCGGTCGAAGGCATGGGGAAACTTCAAACAAATCATTAAAGATATCACCATTGATCCGGCCATGCTAATCTACCTCAATGGCCGTCAAAATGTAAAGACCTATCCGAATGAGAATTATGCGCGTGAATTACTGGAGCTATTCACGATTGGTAAAGGTCCCATCGCAGGTCCTGGGGATTACACGAACTATACAGAGGATGATATTCGTGAAATTGCCCGGGTTCTTTCTGGTTGGAGAGACTTTGGTTTTACTTCGGAAAGTCAGAATGGTGAGATCTATTCCTATTTTAAGGAATCCAATCACGACACTGGCACTAAAACCCTTTCACATCGCTTTAACGGTGCCCAGATTAACAATCGGGGGGATCAAGAATACGCCTATCTCATTGACATTATCTTCCAACAAGATGAAGTAGCACGTTTCATTTGCAGAAAGCTATACAAGTGGTTCGTTTTTTATGAAATCTCTGAAGAAGCTGAAAGCAAGGTGATACAGCCTATGGCAGATATTCTGATTGACAATGACTATGAGATCAAGCCCGCCTTACAGGCTTTATTGCGTTCGGAGCATTTCTATGAAGAACAGTTTAGAGGGGTGATGATTAAAAATCCGGCTGATTTTCTGTGCTCTGTCATGAAGCCTTTTGAAGTAGAAATAGCTCAAGCTCTAGACCAGAAATACGATTCCTACTATCGTCTGTTTGGTTTCGTAGAAGAAACTCAGATGAACTTCTATAATATTCCGGATGTGGCTGGCTGGCAGCCTTACTATCGCGAACCCCTCTATTATCGCCTGTGGATTTCCGCCTCTACGCTACCTACTCGGATGGACTTCACGGATACTTTAATTGATGAAGGGCTTTTTCCTTTCCGTGCCAATGGTCAAAAAATGAGAATCGATCCGCTAAAGTTCATTAATAGCATTGATGATCCAGAAAACCCGAATGCAGTTGTCAATGAATTTGCTACCATTCTCTTTCCAAAGCCGCTAAAACCGGAACAAGTAGATCGGTTGAAGGAAATTCTCATACCGGGCTTACCTGACTTTGAATGGACCGCAGAATATGGCTCCTACGCTGCAAACCCGAACAACTCTGATCTGGCTAATTCGGTCAAAAATAAGTTGAAAAACCTACTGAGAGCCATGATGAGCATGCCTGAGTTTTATTTGAGCTAAGACCTTGTAAACTATGAACACGCTATCAAAAACTATTTCAATTTAACCGAAAACCGATCAAAGAAATGCAAAGAAGAAATTTCATAAAAAATGCGAGTGTAGTAGCTAGTCTTCCCTTTTTTCTGAAGGGTATGAGCGTCTCAGCCATGGCCAAACCCTATTTATTTGACACGCTGAACGGCGCAGAAGACCGGGTGCTGGTGCTGGTGCAACTGAATGGCGGCAACGACGGCTTGAATACCCTAATTCCATTAGATCAATATGGTAAGCTCTATAATGCAAGGCCTTCGATTATCGTTCCGGAAAACAAAGTCTTAGGTATTGGTGGTAGCCTTGGCTTCCATCCCAATATGGATGGATTGAGAGATATGTATCGGGATGGTAAAATCGGAATAGTACAGAGTGTAGGTTATCCCAATCAAAATCGCTCTCACTTCCGGTCCACAGAGATCTGGACAACCGGCTCCCCATCGGAGGAGTTTTGGAACACCGGATGGGCCGGGCGTTTTCTGGATGAAGAATACCCAGGCTTTCCCGATAACTATCCGAACCAGGAAGACCCAGACCCATTTGCTATATCAATGGGCTACCTGGTCTCTGACACCTGTCAAGGCAAAGCGGCCAACTTTAGCCTCGCGCTAACTGATCCTTTTGGCTTACGTCCTCTATCGGAAAGTGATCCCTTAGGCGTAGATAATAGCCTATATGGCAAGGAGTTGGAATTCCTAAGTAACACCATCGCCCAAACGAACTCTTACGGTATTCGCATTACTGATGCGGCAGAAAGAGGCAACAATATGGTGGATTACCCAGATACTGGCTTGGCAGAGCAATTAAAGAATGTAGCTCTACTCATATCTGGGGGTATGAAAACGAGAATTTACACGGTGAGTTTGGGGGGCTTTGATACCCATGCCCAGCAGGTACAAGGCGGGGACCCCACACGAGGTCGACATGCTGATCTGCTGCTTACCTTATCCGAGGCCATGCATGCTTTCCAACGAGACCTCAAAGCTTTAGGGCTAGAAGAAAGAGTCTTAGGCATGACCTTCTCGGAATTTGGACGACAGATACGCTCCAATGGCAGTCTGGGATCGGATCACGGTACGGCTGCGCCATTGATGCTATTCGGCAGTTGCGTGAATTCTCAGATCATGGGGGATAATCCAGAGATTCCTGCCAATGTACAAGTACAAGAAGGCGTTCCTATGCAGTATGACTTCCGAGATGTCTATGGTTCGGTCTTAGCCGATTGGTTCGGCTTAGATCTGACTAGAGTAAGCAAAATGTTACACGAAGATTTCCAATACTTACCCCTCGTCAGCTGTGCCATCACCAATACGGATAATCCTAGTGGAGGAGCATTCGTTGAAATGGATAATTATCCTAACCCATTCCAGAATTGGACAACCATCCGCTTTAAATCTGAAAATGAATGGGTGAAACTCAGCGTATTTGATGCGCTGGGTAGTGAACTAAAGGTACTGACCAATCAACGAATGAGCGCAGGAGAACATGAGATCAGGTTTGATGCCAGCCAATTGCCCGCTGGTAACTATTACTATCGGCTCCTGTTGCAGGGGCGGCAAAAAACCAAGCCTATGATCAAAGCGAGATAAGCGCTTACATGCTTAGCAATTGATATAAGGCTGACTACTATGTAGTTGGCCTTTGTACTGTTGGTGTATTCAGTTTGAGTGTTCTTTGAATGGAGAAGTCTCAAACCAACATCACCTAGCTTAAATTACACGACTTGTACAAGATTCTTCCTGCACAAAAGGGAGGATTTATTATCATTTTAATCGCCATTAAGACTCAGATTTTGTAAGAAAATATCAGCGCTATCTAACTAGGGCGTCCTCAAAAAGGGTTTAAGGGTCAATAAAGGGCTGATATATAAGTTATTGAATGTGCTAAATTATTACTATTGAAGTATCAAATGCAAAGAAAAAGGCTTAGCTTAGTTAAAATCCTTGCAGTTCGATGATCAAGTATACACCAGCCGCTGAACGGAATTTTGGTTTATTCCAATCGCCTTTTGGACAAGCCCTAGATGCCAATAATCGCTGGGTTAAGATGGCCGCCGTGGTGCCTTGGGACGAGATGGCCACCGTTTTCTTTTCTAAGATGAGTAAGAACCATGGTCGTCAGAGCATTGACTTGCGTATTGTTTTAGGGGCTTTGTTGATTAAGCACATCGAAGGTATCTCGGATGAAGATACGATTCAGGCCATCCAAGAAAATGTCTATATGCAATACTTTGTAGGCTTGCCGCGCTTCCAAACTCAGCCTGTGTTTGTTCCCTCGTTGTTTGTGGAGATCCGCAAACGTCTGGGTAAGAAAGGATCACAACAACTTAATGATATGTTGCTCCAGCAGGCTCGGCAGTTGCGAGCTATCAAGCACCGAGCCAAGCCTAAAAAGAAGGATACTGATCAAGGAGGGAATAAGTCATCTGGTCCGAATCAAGCAGGGCAAAGACCAGATGAGAAGAGCCGGGCTATGGATAATAAAGATCGCCCTGAGAATAAGAGGCCCAATAAAGGGACCTTGAAGATGGATGCTACAGTGGCTCCACAACATATTGGTTATCCAACTGATACGCGATTATTGCATCAAGGACGCCTGTATAGCGAAGCCTTGATTGATAAGCTGTATCAGGGGAGTGGCTTGTGGAAAAACAAGCCTCGGACCTACCGCCGGATCGCACATAAACAGTACTTGGCCTTTGCCAAGAAGCGCAATCCGGGTAAAAAAGCGATCAAAGGTACTAGAGGCAAACAACTCCGCTACCTGCGGCGCAACCTCAACCATATTAACCGCATGCTGGACCAACTACAACAAGCCGATCAAACTATTGATTGGAAACACAGTGATTGGCAGCGATTTTGGGTGCTACAGGAGCTGTACCGCCAGCAAGATATCATGCACCGAGATGGACGTAAACGTATCGATGATCGGATCGTTAATATTGCTCAACCCTATGTGCGACCTATCAAACGAGGTAAGGCCGGTAAATTGACTGAGTTTGGTGCCAAACTGAACGTCTCACAAACGGAAGGCTTTGCTAGAATGGACTAGGTCGACTTTGATAACTTCAATGAAGGAATACTACTCCAGGAGCAAGTTGAGGGCTACAAGGCTTTGTATGGCTATTACCCGGAATTGGTACTTGTAGATCGAATATACCTGAACCGTCAAAACCGCAAGTTCTTAAAAGACAGAGGGATAAGACATAGCGGTAAGCCTTTGGGACGTGCCAAGCCGATGTCTGCACAACAGAAGCAAAAACGAAAGAAAGAACAAAATAAGCGCTCAGAAATCGAAGGCAAATTTGGCCAAGGAAAATCAAAATACGGGCTGGATGATATACAAACTCGACTGGAAGATACCTCCTATGCTTGTATTGGCCTTATTCTACTGGCGCTCAACACTATCAAGTTAGCCCGGGCCTTCTTTATCTTTATTTTTAGCTATTGCTACCAACAGTGGAGTATTCAAATGAATAAAACAGCTACAATGAAAGCAACGGCAAGGACTGTTGCTTACTCAACCGCCTCACATCGCCGGACTGGTATGATAATAACCTGAAATCAGCCCCGACTTTTTGAGGACGCCCTAAATACACGTAGAATCACCTATGCATAATCTATTGAAGATCTCTATATTGAAGTCAAAATAGAAATGAAATGCAACCATCAACCCATTCTTCAAATTCTCCTATAAGACTTTTAATAATCCTTGGCTTTTCCCTATTCTTCTGTATCGGGTGTAGAACCAAAGCAACTATCATGGCTTGGGAAAGTGCTTCAAGCAAAGAAGAATTTCCTGAAGCTAAATTAAACCTTCCTTCTACCGGAGTCTGTTTCTCCGGTGGTGGGACACGTGCAATGAATTTAGCACTTGGGCAAATGGCAGGTTTACGCGAACTCGATCTTTGGGACGATATCGGATATATCTCAGCAGTATCAGGTGGATCGTGGGCCTCTACCATCTTCACCTATTACAATGACGGAGCTGAGAATGACAATCAATTATTAGGAAACATCATTAAAGATCCCCAAAAAATCACCTTGGATACTTTAAATTATATGCCAGAGGGTTTTATGGGAGAAGTGATTACAAAACATCTAGTCGACGATGTCTTGTTGCGCTTGGCAGAAGGGCGCTTGACTCTAGGTGGCCTACAAAAAATGGATTATGCATGGATTGATGCTGTAGGAAGCACCTACCTAGCGCCCTATGGATTGTACGACCCAAATCATCCTAAATATTTTACGCTTAACGATCAGAGCAGGAATGATATATTGGCTAGAAATCGGAAGTTAAAAGCTGATGATTTTATTACCGTTCATGAGCAGGAAGGTGACATTAAGCGAGCTTTCCTAATCGTAAACTCTAGCTTACTGGCGCCCAGTCGCTATTTACCGCTCAAAAATCCGGAGAACTTATCTGTGTTCAATTACACGCCTTTATACATCGGTTCTAACAACCCCATTGGTGTAACGGATACCGAATTACTTTCTGGTAGAACGATAAGCTTTAATGCAGGGGGAGGATTCGTAGAATCCTTCGGCTTTGGAAGTAAGTTGTTGCGTTCACAAAAGAGACAACTTTCCAATGATGGAACGAAATTGAAAGTGAAACTAGCCAGGCAACGTTTTGAAGCTGTAGATGCCACAGGAACCAGTAGCGCAGCGTACGGAGCCATATTTAGTTCTACATTGTTAGGACAATTGGCTTCCTATATGTTGACCCGTTTTACTGCGGACCAATTGATTCCCGAAGAAGAATATTGGCCCATTTCACCTAATGGAGTTGTTGATGATGCGGATCGATATCGTTTTACAGATGGTGGGAATCTAGAAAACTTTGGGTTGATTTCTCTTTTACAACGTGGAGTCGAAAAAGTAGTAGTATTTATTAATACTGATACCCCCTTGGATGTCTCCATCACGCCGAGTGCAGAATGTCCGCCCTTAGCCAGTCAGGTCTCCTCTGATCTATTTCCGCTATTTGGATATAAAATTGGGAATCAAATAAAAAACCAAGTATTCAAAAAATCTGATTTCACCAAAGTATATGACAGTCTCCGCAATGCCAAACTGAACAAGAAATCAGTGATTGCCAAAACTACTTTAAGCACTGTAGAGAACAAGTGGTGGGGCATCAAACCTAATCAAGAAGTAACTGTTTTGTGGGTGTATAATGAATCCGTCCCTGAATGGGAAAATCTATTGCCAACAGCAGTGCAAGAACAGATTTGTGCAGGTCCCAATGGTGCATTCCCTGAGTTTCCACTCTATAAACTGATCGGAGAAAATGGTTACTTCAATGGGATCTCTCTCACCAAACAACAAGTGAATCTGCTATATCAATTCAGTGCCTGGAATGTGTATAGTAACAAAGAAGTATTTGACTTTTTGAAGAGCAGTCAAGACTAGAAGTTTGGTATACAAGTTAAGTAAGGGGAGCTCCTAGCTCCTGATTATGATTACTAAAAAGGAGATGAAAAATAGAAAAGCTAAATCAAATGCTTGATTATCAGATTTTTACTAGTGACATCCAGTTCTAGGTTTTATTTGAGGCAGGCAAGTTCTGACAGCTAAAGTCTTAGTCCCAATACTGTTGACCAAGAGTCAGAACTTGCAGACTTTACCTCATCCCTGGAGCTGTTCCGTGGGAAAAAATATCTTGATTAATACCTCGCCAGATCGCCTTCAAAACTAATTGACCATCAATCCATCCTTTGGGATCAACATCTCTTAGGTGTAAGCGAATAAATCTTTCCTTGTAATCATCATCACAAAATAGCCACCGAATAATGGACTTGATGAACCATCCTGGCCAAGGTATTCTATGCTGCCAAATTAATCGCTTTAGTGTAGCCTTACACATGGGGGCAGTTGCAGAAAAAGCAGCTTGTTGATACCAGTCAGCGGCTTGTTCACATGAAATCTTTCCCGTTAGGATCATTTCAATGGCGTTGGAAAGCAGTTTGGAAAATAGCAGCGCTTCGTAAATCCCTTGCGCATCCAGCGTATCTCTCTGATGGAAGGCATCGCCTGTTAAAAACCATCCGCTCCCCCCTGCCTGTCGGTACAAATTTCTAAGATTTCTTATGCCTCTTAACTTATCGATCGGTTGCCCATGTTGAAGTCGATCCCAGACGTAATTTTCTTTACTGAGTAGTTGATGGTATCTACTTTTTATATCTTCAGCTTGACCATATATCTTTCTCTGTTCACCATGGATGATCACACCAGTTGTATTTTCAGCACTATCCAAGAGCATATAAAGCAGTCCGCTTTCTGGGACGTATAATTGGACACTGGCGTGATCCGAGCGCATAGGTTTTATCCCCTGCCAATAAGAGTATAAAACCGCCGAACTAGGTTTTTTCCACTCCTTTATGATCGGACTATTGACAAGTCGAGCTATCGTACTAAATCTGCCATCTGCACCAACCACACATCGAGCCGTGAATTGTTGGCTTTCCCCATGACGATGCCTACCAATAATCCCCTTTACTGTATCATTTTTAAATATCAGATTGTTTACCTTAAAGCCTTCAAGTACGGAGACATTGTCCATTGAATTTGCGGCTGTAAGTAAGGTATTGTCAAATCTGCCCCTATCTATACAGTAGACATAATTTCTACCTCTTGAAGTTGGTACTTCGTAATCTACATCAAAGTAATCTGCTACACCAACGGAAAAGGAGTATACTTTTGGCGTATCCTTGGCATAGTCACTCTCTTGTATATCTAACTCATCCAATAATTGCATGGTATTGGCGAAAATTACAGGACAAGAAATAGCCGGTTTACTTGGAAAACTGTCTTTGTCAACCAACAATATCGAATATCCTGCCTGGGCCAATCTAATTCCAAGACTAGCTCCTGCAGGTCTACAACCCACAATTATTACATCAAAGTCCGGTGTAGAATTAGTCATGAAATTGGTATTCTTGGAATTTGTAACATCAGTAGAGGATCAAGTTGGAATGGTATCAGTGAACTGGTTTACGGAGTGGAATGACTTCGCGCGGAATATTATAAGCGCAAAGATCAAATATGGACCTAAGCCCTGCATTATTGCTAATACTCAGGCTGGAAGCCAGGGCAACAAGTTTTACACTATTTCGAGAAATCTTCACTTGGTCTCCGGCTGTAAAATGGGGTTTCTGTCTTATTTTTTGTAAGGTTAAAGCCGCCATTCCTATATTCCAAAAACAGAACTTACGAATTCCCTTCTCTTGCTTAGGGATCAATAAGGTATAATCCACTGCGTGTTCCAATTGTTTACAGGAAATGGCGATCATTTGCAGTAAGCCCTCTTTAAAGTTTTTATCTTTCATACCTACTGTCAAATCGTTTAGATTGAAGTTGTGAAAGGAAAAAATATCTCTAGGCAGCCAACAATAGCCGTTAGCAAAGTCTTCCCAAAGGTCTTTTATAATGTTTGTCATTTGCAACCCTTGCCCAAATGGATTTGACAACTGCATTAAGGCCTCATATTGATTGGCTATTTGGGTAGAATGATCACAAAACAAATCGGTTAGCAACTCTCCTATCACGCCTGCCACATAATAGCAATATCGATTTAGCTCTTCAAGACTCTCTAAGCCAAAAGCGGGTAAATGCTTTTGATAATACAGCATTCCTCTGGTCATTACCTTGAGGTGACGCTGCAATATGCTTTGTTGTTTTGGACTCAGGTTTCTAGTAATATTTACTACCCGCCCAGCATTTCTGATCAACTCATGCTCCGCG
Organism: Saprospiraceae bacterium; assembly: GCA_965263225.1. Taxonomy (GTDB): domain Bacteria; phylum Bacteroidota; class Bacteroidia; order Chitinophagales; family Saprospiraceae; genus DT-111. The sequence continues at coordinate 315,791 of CBDHHG010000051.1, read as the reverse complement.
GGAATCGTTTTTGTAGATAATAGAGCGGGTAACTCCTTAACAAAGGCATCAGGACTTACTCCTTCAAAAAGAATATCCAAAAAAGCAAGAGAGTATTCCCGCTTTTGATCAATCGTTAAGGCAGGTTCGTCTTCAATCGTATCTAGAATTCTGCACAACAAATAAGCGTTTGACACTATAAATCGAAGCGGCTGAGGTAACTGGGGGATGGTAAAAGCAAAAGTTCGAGAAACCCCTTTAAGCATTTTTTCTTGAAACTCCATTTCACGCAAGGGATAGGGTGCTAACTGACTCATTGTAAAGTTTTATAAATGAACGTATTATGCAGTAGTCAATTCCTTACTTAGAGATTCCTCTGAAGAATACTCCTCATAAGGAATCCACCCGATCTTAGTCCATTCGTGAGCACTTTGAATCTGATCAGCATATAAACGGTGTAGTCTTTTGTTCTGCCCAAAATAACTCCTTGCCAATACTTTTAAGCCGTCGAGATTAATCTGTTCTTTTCCGTGGAAGAGGACGAGTTTTGATAATGTTCTGAGCGCTCTCTTTGATGAGTTTAATTGTTCATTAGCCCATCCTTGAAGTTTTTTCATTTCATCTGGGCTGATGTTTGGATGGTTCCAAACTAAGTTCCTCGAATTATATTTGCTTAAGTTACGATCATTAATCCCGTATTTTTCTTCAATAATTCGACATTGTTCCGTTTTGGGATAGGGGGTGAGGATTTGAGTTTGAACAACATCAATATCCAATGACGCTAATACCCTAATATCATTTTGGATCGACTGAACAGTATCGCTTTCGAAGCCGAGCATATAGAAAGCTTGCACAAACATATTGTTTTTACTCATTCTCTGGAGTAACTTCATGGAGTCAGAATGATCAATTCGTTTTGATCCGTCCTCTAGAGAATCTTGATTTAGACTTTCGATCCCAAGATGGGCACCAAAAAGACCCTTAGATTGCCAATAGTCAAAGTCTCTCATCAGCGTATCTACACGGGTGAGTGCAATCCATCTCATTTTATACTTATGCAGTAAGTCAATTACCTGACGAGCGTGTTTCTTAAAGGTCCCAAAATTCTCATCTAAAATATTAATCCCCCTAATCCCCTTGCGATTATATTGCCACAACACTCGATCAATAGTCTCCAATGGAATAGGTTTAGATTTACCATAGAAGCCTGGCGTTTGACAAAAATTACAGGTCCAAGGGCAGCCTCTTGAGGTAAATAGAATACCAGATAATATCATCTTAGGCATTAAATTACTACCAAAGGAACCATACATTTCGGGATGCACGAAATTGTCAAAAGTAATAGGAGGAAGGTCAAGAATATGAGCGATTTGGTGTTCACTCCACCCTGAGAAAACCCGATCAAAAGTATTTTCGGTTCCTGGAGAAAATGCGCCAAAATTTCCAGCCCAAATTTCCTTAACACCTGCTGCCCGAGCTTCCTCTGCCATTCGGATGGCAATATCTGTTTCATTAATGTAAAATGAAATACCGAGGATATCGGGCTTCTGTTGTAAAGCTGCGGCAAAGCTCTTCTGATCAGGGTATTCTAAGATTTCACAAGGCAGATTAGCTTTAAGGAAAGACAATCCAGGGTGATTCAAGAAGGACATGGCGATTCGTACCTTAGTTGGAGATTTATCCCAACTATAAACGTTTGGGGAACAGCCGCCAATAGGTTGAATAGGAGAAGTAAGCAGAATCTTGGGAGGAGTCATAATTTTAAATCAATAATATTAAAATAAATTATACCTAGCTGTATCACTTTTGCGAATGCTTTGTAAATACAAAAGCATTATTTCAATATAGGCAAAATGTTTTGAATTATCGGAAAAGTTGATCTCGGTAAATAACATTCTATCCGAAATAGTTTCTATATCTTTATATCGGTTGTAGTATCAATGATATTTGTTAATTATTTTCATCGCAACGCGACTATTGATTAAGTTCAGCAACAGACTAAGCGTAACTACTAGTTACCGATTGATGGAATATTAATAAATCGCACCCCTCTAATGATTAGGCTTAAATTCCAGTCTTATTAATGTGATATCTTCCATGGATGCAAGCAATTCAGAATATAGTATTCTTCAATCATTGCCTAAAAGAAAGCAGATCATAGAGGAAAAAACTAGCTTTTTTCCTCCCCCTATGATCTCACCGTTAACTTTTAAGACTAAATATTCAAAAGTTGTTGTCCAATTATTTAAGTGGACCTTTGCTACCTTCTTTTTTTTGTTGGGCATACTCTGGGATAAAATTTGGAGACGTGATAGCGCTAAAAACAGAGGAAGAAGACTACGGAAAACCTTAGAATGGATGGGAGGAACAATGGTGAAGATTGGACAGCAACTCTCCCTAAGGATAGATCTACTCCCTTACGAACTTTGTGAAGAATTGACGCAGATGTTGGATCAAAGACCTCCTTTTGCCAGTATAATTGCGATACAAAGGGTTGAAGCATTAACGGGTAGGAAACTGAAGGAAGACTTTGCTGTTTTTGATCCCAACCCAATAGGATCTGCCTCAATTGCTTGCGTATATCAAGCCAAATTGAAAGATGGCTCTCATGTTGCTGTGAAAGTCCGGCGACCAGGCATTGGGGAACTATTCACAGCTGATTTTCTTGCTTTAGATATAATCTGCTTCTTGCTCGAATTCTTTACGATTCTACGTCCAGGATTCACAAAGTCCTTTAGGGAAGGATTAAAACACGCCTTATTGGAGGAATTGGATTTTCGTAAAGAAGCTAGATATCAGGCCTTATTCCGACAAAGTGCAAAAGAATCAAAAGTTCGCTTTATTAGTGCACCTAGGGTTTTTTCCAATCTATCTGGATCGGATGTCTTAGTGATGGAATATGTGGACGGGTTATTACTATCTGAAGTACTAGCTATTGTTGAAAGAAAAGATTCAAAAGGCAAGGCGATTTTACAGGAGAGAAAGATTAAGCCTAAAAAAGTGGCTCAACGCCTGCTAAGGGCAAGTCATATGGCTATGATTTCAGAATTGTTTTTTCATTCTGATCCAAGCCCAGCCAACATAATCGTCCAGAACAAAAGCAAACTAGTGTTTATCGATTTTGGGGCATGCGGTAGTTTTAGCCAATCGCAAAAACGGTTACTCAGGCAAATCAATTATTATCAATTCAAAGGAGATACAGAAGGTATGACACGTTCAACCATCGGCCTTTTACAACCTTTGCCTCCGATCGATGTGGATCAATTCTCTGATGAAGTGGAGAGAATATACAGAAGCTCCGTTTATGCTATGGCTGACCAAAATTCTGAATGGTGGGAACGAACAACAGCCGTACATTGGCTGTCCTTTATGGGGGTAGTGAAGAAATACAACATCCCTATTCCAATGGGTTTAATTAGTATGGTAAGATCAACTATGCTTTATGATACCATCAGCGCACGATTAGATAATAGCATCAATTTTTATGAAGTTTTTAGAAGACATGAAGCCTTTGCTGGAAAAATGGCGCGTGAACGGGTACTTGGTAAGCTCAGAGAAAACTTGGATGGCAGTCCAGATCCCACCTATTATTTACGCTATGAGCAATTAATTGACACTGGCAACCGACTGCTGTTTACCATTCAAGGGATATTGGATAACTCGCCTATACGATTTGAAAGAAAGGTGAGCAAAGGTTATTTTTTTGTTGGCCTAATCATCCGTTTCAGTGCAATAATGATAGGAATGACCACGATGTTAGTGCTTTCCATCTGGACCCTTACCTCAAATGAAGATTTAGGGGCTAATTTTGGAAATATTCTGAGCTTTTTGGTATCTAATTTTTGGTATCAACTATTTCTTTTATGTTCAGTTTTATTATTAACTCGGAGAATTTTATTCCGATTTGATGATAAAGACTTCAAATGATATTTTGCGTCTTATGCTAAAAATAGGTAAGTTTGTTTAGGCATCATATTATATTAATGGTAACAAATAAAATGTAATTATTATGGCTCATGAAAAACAAAAGGATGTAGAATTGATTGAGCTTCGTAATAGAATAAAAGAGTTGGAGGAAAAGCTTGCTCGACAGGAGGAAGAAACACCCTCCTCTGATCGGGATAAAAGTGAAGTTTCCGAGAATCTAAAGAAAGTATCAGAGCGCTTCTCTAAGGAGTCCAGCAAACTTGCTAGAAGTGTCACGATGGCTTTTCTCGAAGAGCTTCGATTGGCAGCAAAGGCGGTTAATACCTTTGTGGATGAAGTCTTCGAAGAGAACAAACCCACGAATAAAGAAAATGCAAAAGACTTAAGAAAGGATTTGGGAAAGGATATAGTATCGGGCTTTTCTAAGGCAATTGATGAAGCCATTAAGATTCCCGAAAGAACACTAGATAAGTTTTACGAAGCCTATAAGGAGAGTGAAGACGAGGAAGAAAAGGTCAAATAAGCGTGGCCAGGCTATTCCTCAACATCAAAAAAACCGAGCGGATTCCTAGGAAATTCCTTGCGTTCGAGTCCATTATCATGGAAAGTTACACCTTTTGTGAGCTTTGCTTCTGTTTCAAAGTCCGAAACCAATAGCAACCCACCGTAACAGCGGACCAAGAATTTTCCATTGTCAAAAACGGCTACAATCGTTCCCGGCTTAGCTTGCTGATAGCCAAAGTCATGTACGTCAAAAACTTGGGCACTATAGATAATTAGCTTGTCAGGCCCGACAAAGGTAAAAGCGCCATTGAAAGGTTTGGTGACAGCTCTTATGAAGCGTTCTAAAGCATATACCTCCTGGTTCCAATTGAGTAGACTATCGGCAGGTGTCCGCTTTGGATAGTAGGTAGGTGTGACTGTATCATCTTGTGGGAAAACCTGAAAGTCATTCTTGACCAAACGTTCAATGTTTCGCTCAATCAGGTATTTCATGGCTAGGGTGTTCTTGTAGTGCAGTGTCTCCGCCGTATCCCTCCCTCCTATTTCAAATTTGAAGGTGTCCATGACATCACCGGAATCAACTCCTGGATCATATTTAAACAAGTTGGTATAGAATGCCTTTCGCCCTTCGATAATCGACCAGTTCATGGGAGATCGTCCCCTTCCCAGTGGAAGATTCATAGAACTGCCATGCATGCCGAAAGCTCCCACCGTCAGTGAGGCTAGGATTTCGCCCGGGATGAGTCGCTGCCAGCCCATCACAAATGCCAGATCTATTTGAAGTTCCTTAATCTGCTTGAGATCCTCTTCGTGTTTGAGGCTGTAGTATCTAGACTGGTATACCTCTATCTCTTTTGACTCGGCAAAGGCTTTCAAATCACAATAATCTGCTACTTGAAATTTTTCTCCTTTTGCCGGATCTATGGTAATGAGATACTGTATGGGAAAAGGAAGGTCGAGGTTTTCTAGAAGGAAGCGCGTAGTGGCCTTACAGCCAAAAAATGCAATCTTATTGTACTGTTTCATATATTTTGCGGAAAGGAATACAGTTGTCATAAAAGTCCTTTTTCAAGGCTTCCTTTCTTTGCTTATAATATTTATCTAATTTATCTAAATTAGAATTTCCTTGCATGATCCACCAAATGGGGTGAATTAGTAAGTGGATAGATTCCCCATCAGCAAAGGCTTCTGAGTCAAATGGATGACCAAACCGGAAAGCGCCGGTAGAATCCGAAATGTACTTGATTTCCTTGAAATATTTACGCTGATAGGTATGTTCAACTCCATGAATAGGAGCATCATAGGTTTTGAAAAAATCATTTGGCCGATGCAGGCTGATGATTTCTACCTTTTCTTGGAATAGGCCTTGAAAAACCTCTATTTCTCGTGCCAAGCCTTGGTGGAAATCTTCATAGATGACAGGGTCAAAGTGAATACTAATCTTGTGCCCTAACTCACGAATGGCAAGCACTTGATCAAAGTCCGCTGCTGAAAACAGGTTGTAAAAGTTTGATCGAAGCAAGAAAAAGTAAGTGGCCTGAATCCCCATATCCGTTTCAATCTGTGCCGTTTTCAAGGCCATATGGGTATCAAAGTCAATGTCGTGGCGAAGAATAATTTCTCCTGCCTCCTTATTTTGCGTTCCGAAAAAACGGAATGAGTATCCTTTGTCGAGAAATCCTTGTAGCAATTCCCGATAGTCCCCTAGTTCAGTAGGCGAACTTATTATAGTTTGGTTGTTCACAGTGTGTAGGGCTAGTGACTTCTTACTTTCTTAAATATGATGTTTGTTACAAATCGATACATATAGCGTAGATCAGTGAGAAGAGGCTGCTTTTCGTAAGCCTTTAGGTATCGTTCTTCAATGGCCTGGGTGTCTTCTACACTCTTGGGTATTTCTACATATACAGGAGGAATCAGACCCGGTTTAAATTGACTCCGATATTCTTGAAAGTCCTTGCTGTAGAGGCTGAAGTAATGTCGACTGATCGGGCGAACACCAAAAATCTTAACCTCCCCCTTCAGTAGATTGACAAGCATGGGTAGCTCATCTAACCAAAATTTCCGCATGAACTTTCCGGCGGAGTTAACACGAGGATCATCTTTGAATTTAGCACCATCACCTAATCCATTGCGTTCGTATACAAACTCTTGAATGTATTCTGAATAAGGATACATCGTACGGAACTTCAGTACTTTGATGGGACGCCCCTTCTTTCCTACTCGCTTGAGTTTGATCAAAGGACCATAGGTTGCTTCTTGGTTATAATCTGGCTCACCTTCTTTTTTAGCTACAAAGTAAAGCTTGCCATTGTACTCCTCCGACGCAATCAATCTAAATCCGCAGGAATAGAGACGTCCATAGGACTCCATTTCAGAGATTACTCGATTACGCCCTCCAGTCATTAGAAAATAGTAATGCTTAAGGTATGGCAGTTTTGGCCAAACGCGTTTGGCCCAATAGTCCATAAAACAGTAAGCTCTATTAAAAGGCTTCGGAAACTTGGCCATTAAGCGCGATTTACGCTGATTTGCCGTTTCTATGTAGCCAATAAAGTAACCTCCTAAACGAAGTCGCTCATTAATGGCTTCAAAGAATTTATTAACGAAACGTACGTTATTAATCTGCTTGGTACTGATAATACACGATTCTATGGCTTTTTCTTGGCCAGTAGCTGCATTCGAATGCAGCATATTCACTTCAGATTCTGAATCGACAACCCGAAATTTTTCCTCAGGTTGTAGCCTCACCCACTTATCCATTAGACCTTTGAAGTCTTTAGCTTCTTCAGGTAAGACTTGTTTTGGTACTTTTGTTGTTAATAGTGTTTGTAAGAAAACCATGTATTGAACAATTTATTAATGCTCATAGGAATTGCGCTTGCCTGTAGCAAGGTCGCTTTTAAGGGGGGGAATTCAACTTAATGGTTTGTTAGATAGACTCTATTATACCCTCCTCATCTGGTCATAGCAGATTTGGAAAGGACTAGTTCTTGTGTTGTTCTTCCAATAGGCGTAGCCATATAATAAGGGAAAGGGGGTAATTAGCCTTTTTTAAGGGTTAGAGCGTGTAATCTCTTTATAGAAAGGGACATAGAGTGAGGACGAAATAAGTTAGGACTGCAGAAGTGATCGCGGATCGCTCACCACTTTTACTGCTTTCTGCTACAAATATAGACTTTTTTTTTATTTATCGCACTAAAATCAAAAAGTATTTTATCATATTTTTTATTTTCTGAATATATTTTTCTCTCACCCACAGAGAGTAATCATTTGTCCATCGTTGCGGATGAAAATTAAACATAATTTTATCAGGCAATTTTTTGGATTCAAGCGCTGCTATGATTTCCTGAGTGTGGTGAAAATTCAAGTCGAAAGTATGATTAACCTTATCCCTAACACTAACTTTATGACCATCCCAACGCCTTCCGGTGTCCGTTAGGTAAAAGACTTCTTCAAAATCCAGGTCAAAATAGGGCTCACCAATGATTTCATAGGATTTGTAATCATAAAATTTCCAAACATCCTTGTTGTCGTATTTGGATCTGGGACTTCCATGCATACATATGGTGGAGACTTCGGCTACTTCTCTTAGTTTGCCCAAGTGTGTATCAAATAATTCAATGGCCTTTTCTGGATTGCCTTTCGCAAAATCCATATCCTCATAATGGTAGCCAATTTCATGGCCAAGCTCCTCAATTTCACGAATAACCCTTTCGTCAAAACTTTCAGGAACCATACGAAAGTAATAGGTCCCGACGATGCCCATACTATGCTGTATGCGTGCAAATTCCAAAGAGTGTAACTTCCGATCATCCACATCATGTCTAAGCATGACCGCTCTTTCTGCGGGCAATTGGAGATATTGGGAAAAAGTTTGAAAAGTATATCCAGCAGTTTTAAGGGCTCCCAATAACTCTCGGTAAATGTCTATCGTAAAATCTCTCATAGGATTAGACTTAAAGTTGCAAACGTAAATGGGCTTAGATGGTTTTGGCGACTTCCGCAGGTTTTAGTTTTCTACCTTCTTTCCGAAAGTCAGCCGCTGAAATATTGGCATAGGCTTTCTTATAAGCTCTGCCTTTAAACACATTGTACTTGATGATACAGTAAATGGCTCTGAATCCATCTCGCCAACCGATTTTCTTACCTTCTTCATACGTTCTTCCATAATATGATATTCCTACCTCATAGATGCGAATCTTTGGAATTCGAGCAATTTTGGCCGTCACTTCTGGTTCAAAACCAAATCGCTGTTCTTGTAATTGGATGCTTTGTATCATTTTGGTATTAAAGAGCTTGTAGCAGGTCTCCATATCAGTGAGATTCAAATTGGTAAACATATTCGACAAATTGGTCAAGAACTTATTACCAATAGAATGCCAAAAGAACAAGATTCTATGTGGATTGGCCCCCATAAACCTGGAGCCATAAACTACATCGGCCGCTCCCATCAAAATAGGCTTGAGTAGATCGTTGTACTCTGCTGGGTCGTACTCTAGATCAGCATCTTGTATGATTAGGTACTCTCCAGTAGCCTTGGCAATACCTGTGTGCAGCGCTGCCCCTTTCCCCTTATTCACTTCATGTTCGTAATACTTCATATCCAGTTGGGGATTGTTTCGGATATATCTCTGAATCGCTCCTTTTGTATCATCCTTGGAGCAATCGTTCACTATGATAATTTCCTTTTGAATGCCTTGAATGAGCTGTACATCCCTTACTCGATCCAAGATTAGATGGATCGTAGCCTCTTCATTATAAGCCGGAATCACAATAGAAAGCGTAGTAAATTTCATTGGTCAATCTGTTTAATTTCTAGAGAAATAGGAAAGGGGGTTATTCAGTTCTACTTAATGTGCTCGCACTTTTCCGTATTCGAAAGCCCTGTTTAAAACTTACCCCACGCATTTCTATGTCTTGCTTGGGCAGTGGAGTACAGGGGAGTGGGGAGTTGTAACACCAGTAAACGTTAGCGGGGGGGGCCTCTGAAGGGATTCTCATGGTGAAGTTTGATGCTGAGAATTCCCGTGTCTTTATTTCAGTTTCGTACCTCGGCAAAAATAGAACGGAAAGGTCTAGATCCGTATAAGTTAATTCCTCTCGAATAAGAAATAAACTCGGAAACATGATCAGTACGGTAACAAATATTGTTTTATTTAGTTTCTGCAAAGGCCGCATAAATTTGCATAAATATCCAATAATTAGAGCTACCCCAAAAAACAAGAAACCATAAGCAAAACGCGGCTGTGGAGCTTGATCAAACCAGAATAGCAGATTGATCGTCAGAGCAGAGAACGCAATCGTAAAAGCATGCTCCTTGCGAAACCAACTAAAGAAGATTAGCGGTATATGCAACAATGATAGCAACATAAAGATTTTCCACTTCATCGATTGAGCTGGCCACCATACCTTTATCCAATCTCCAAAAGCTAGTGTCAGGATCTCAGGGATATCCTCAAACTTTTCCATATAAGTCGAACCATAGGGCTGCTTAGCCCATCCTTCTACTAGGTCTTTTTCAAATTGTACCTCTTCGATCGGGATTTTCCAATCAACTGAAAAGACGTCTATACTGGGAAACGGATACAATAGATAGCCGCTTAGTATGATGTTTCTCGCAATAAATGGTAAACCGATCAATACGGCAACTCCTGCCAGCGGAATAAATCTTTTGGTCTTGATCAATCGTGGCAGGCTAGGCAAGAGCAAAACCACAATTAATAAGGAACTCAGCTTAAAGGTTACAGAAAGTGCGACCAAAGACCATAATACCAACTCCTCCAAACCTTTGTCAGATTTTCGAAATGTTTCGAAAAACAGGAGGAAGATGTAAATGACTAAGATGCAGGAGATAATATCCGTAGAGGTGCTACTCAGTAGTAACAAAGACTGGTAACTGAAAAGCAATAACAACAATCCATAGATGATTACCCAGGATAGTTCACCCCTTACCCTAGCTCCCTCAAGACTTACCAATAATCTCGCGTTTAACACAATAAAAAAGAAACTACCTAGCGGAAATAGTACTTGATCCGAAGTAAACCAAAAGGCATAAAAAGCTGAAATGACAAAGTAGTTGGAGTTAAACGCAAAGCGGCCATGTACATTGCCCAGGCCCGGAACAACGCCAAATTCTTTGATCCACTGTATAGACTGTGCATGGTAAAACCAGGTGTCCGTCTCCGCTATTTCCACCACGGCAGTGGATAGAGCAACCAAAACCAGCATACCTAATGATAATCTCAACCATAAATGGCTATCTTTCCAGCCTTCTTGAAGTCTAACCAGTATCTCCTCAATACTAGCCCGATTACGGTAATGCAAGTATGTCCCTAGCAAGAAAAAGAGAAGATTAATTTCCCAATTGATTCGATAAAATAGAGAGATAAAACTTACAGCAAAAGTACTAATAGCCAGTCCGAACAAAATAAGGTAATCCGGTGCTATTTCTATCGACTTACTTCTATCCTTATCCTTAACAAGAAAAGATTTAAAGCTTTGTAGGGCAGCCACCCCTATCACCAGGGACAGCCATCCGATACACATCCAGGATAATATGAGAGCAATCATGGGATTTTAGGTTTCGTGGACAATGAATCATCTAAATTTGTAAAGCTTGTTGAACCATTGGAGGCAGCGTTAGTCTATGTGGCGGATGAGCATAAAAGCTTCCGCCAGGGTTTTGCCCACTACTATTCCCCATCTTTGCGCCAAAATCCTAAGGGCTTTTGGAGAGCGAGGATGTGGATATACCCGTTTTTCAAATTCGTAACTTTCCATTCCTTTGATCTTTGCCTGCAAATTCTCCTCTGAGATACCAAAGAAGAGACTAGGAATAAAGTGTTTTGGATCGGAAGCGGCTCTCCATTCCGTCCCCGATGGTGTTTCAAATGTGATGATCGTCTTGACCTTTTCATGATCCATAGGGCGAGTTGCCGTAATGACCGCTTCAAAGGTTCTTTGATGATCAATATTTACATCCCCACCGTGGTGAGTGAATATAACTTCAGGTTGAAATTCTCTCTTTTCCTTTTCGATAACTTTTATGATATCCAGTAAATCCACACTATCAAATCGATTGTCTGGGAAATTGTAGATTCCAACTGATTGGTAACCGATAGCGGCTTGAGCACTGTGAATATTGGAGCGATGTATTTCTAACTCCTTTTTCCATATTTCAGGATCTCTTTGATCGGATCGAGAAGTGATCCCCTCCCCTAGTATGATCACTCGGCATTCGCATCCGTAATCTGTGATCAGTCGATTCATTGTTCCGCCGAGCCCCAATAGCTCATCATCAGGATGGGCAACAACGACCAAAATCTTTTTTCCGCTTAATGTTCTAATCATCTTCGTTTTAAATTAGGTTAAACAGTTGTTATAACCTGTAGTTCTGCAAAAATTTGTTTAAAACGAGCTTGTTGTTGACCGTCAAAGTAGGTGGCCTGATGCTGTAAAAGCATCTGCCATTGGTTTTTGTTCAAATCAGTGGATGTCTGGAGCTGTGATAAAGGCTTGGCTAGGCCAAGTTTGACAAAGCTTTCGAACATTCTCACTTGATTATCAGCAATTATTTCCAAGTACAAGTCCCCCCCAATGCTCAAATATTCATAGGCTATGGTACTTGGCGGAAGAATAGCTATCGGACATTGCCCAAATAGGTCTACCAGAGCACTGGCTGAAAGATCCTGATGCACAATGACTGTAAGTCCCTGCTCTATCTCTAAATAGTGGTCCAATTCAGCACCATATGCATAAGCCGCACCTAGAACAAGATGAACGGGCACATCTAGATCCATGCACGATAGCCACTTTAATATTCTAAGACTGTCATTTTTAGGATCGGCTCCACCACAGCAAAGAAGCAAAGGACCAGTAGAAGGCATGGCTGGGCTACGTTTTCCAGCCAATCTTATCTCCTTACGAAGTAGGCTAAACTGGGTCCCAAGCTTTAGGGAAGTCTGAGGATCTACTTCATAATCACTTTCTTCTATACCTAAAGCGTGATTAATTACTACATCTGCTAGGAATGGATAAGCATGAATATCATCTATGCATACGAGTTTACATCCCTGATTCTTTATTATCTTTTGGTAGGCCGTAGTGAAATGATAGCCATCCAATACCACAATATCTTCTCCCTTTAAGTACAACTTGCCTAATAAACTGGCCTCTTCCAGATCATCGGCGGGCCAGGATAGCTCTAGTAACTGGACATCCAAAGCTTGAATCTGCGCTCGTAAACTGGCCAGCGGGTTTCTGGTAGCAAAGACGATATCGTACTCATCCTGGAGCATTTCTGCAAGCGCCATCGATCGGACTACATGCCCAAGCCCCATCCCTTGATGCCCATCTGCTCGAAAAAATATTCGTCCTCGCTTCATATCAGCTTACAACCGACTTTACCTGCTCAATAACGAAATCTTGTTCTTCATCCGTCAAACTCGGATACATCGGTAGACTAATGCAATGAGCATAGTAATCCGCTGCATTAGGATAATCCTCCATCTTGAAGCCTTGTCGCTTGTAATACGGAAGGCTAGGCACCGGAATGTAGTGAATCTGTGCATAGATCTTGTGCTCGCGTAAGCGATCGTAGAGCTCCTTGCGATCTTCCACTTGGATGACATACAAATGGAAAGCATGACCAATGTGCTCCGGGACGGCTATCGTCTTTATGGGTGTACACTTGAAGGCCTCATCATAGCGTTTGGCAATCGCCCTACGACGAATTACCCCCGATGAAGCCCGATCTAGTTGAGAAACACCAAGAGCCGCCTGAATGTCCGTGATTCGGTAGTTGTAACCCAGCTCATGCATTTCGTAATACCAACCACCATGATTCTCTTCCAGTATGTCTGACTCTTTAGTGATCCCATGAGTACGAAGTCTCATAAGTCGTCGATAAAGATCGGAGTCATTAGTAGTAATCATGCCTCCTTCTCCGCAGGCGATATGTTTTACCGGATGAAAGGAAAAGACCGTTAGGTCCGAAAAGGCCCCGTTTCCGCAAAGTTGCGATCTACCTTCTTTATCCACAAAAAAACCACCCGGAGCATGACAGGCATCCTCAATGATCCATAGATTATGGCGATCTGCAATTTCACGAAGGCGAATCACGTCAATCGGATAACCGGCAAAATCCACCGGAATAACCCCTGCGTAGGTGCCTGCTGGTGCTGTATCCAGCATCTTTTCCAGCTCATCCAAATCAATTAACAGATTATTGGGGCTGATGTCCACAAAGTCTACCTCCCCTCCGCAATACCGAACACAATTCGCCGATGCAGCAAAAGTAATAGGTGTGGTGATGACCTTACTCCCAGGTTTTACCCCCATTACCATAGTACAGAGATGTAAACCGACGGTCGCATTAGCCACTGCCACCGCATGCTTGGCTCCGACGTACTGCGCAAACTTTTCTTCGAAGGCTTTGATTGTAGGTCCGGTAGTGAGATAATCGGATTGCAGTACCCGAGTCACCGCTTCGATATCCGCTGCGGTTATATCTTGTCTACCATAGGGGATCGCTTTCATGCATTAACGTTTTCTACTACTTTGAAATTAGCATCTACATGTTGTACAATTAAGTTTCGGATCTCTTCCACCGTGAGCCAATCCGTATTAGTCCCAGAATTATATTTAAAGCCGGGTTCTACGGTTTGAGCATCGAATGCTTTGATGTACTCTTCTTTTGGCCAAGCAGTATTGGGAGGAAGAATAGCGTAATATTTGCCAAGGTCTACGGTAAAGAAGGAATCTGCCTCGGTAATCATTTCTTCATGAATTTTCTCGCCTGGGCGAATCCCTACTTCTGGGTGCTCACAGTCTGGTCCAATCGCTCTTGCCACATCCAGGATACGATATGATGGAATTTTAGGGACAAATATTTCCCCTCCCCAAGCATGCTCAATTGCATTGAATACCATTTGCACGCCTTCTTCCAAAGAGATATTGAAACGAGTCATACGGTAGTCCGTAATTGGTAACACACCATCTTTGGCCTTCTTTAAGAAAAAAGGAATAACGGAACCCCGAGACCCCATAACATTTCCATATCGTACAATCGAGAATGAAATTTCTCGAGTTCCCTTCATATTGTTAGCTGCGATAAACAGTTTATCGGAGCAAAGTTTCGTCGCACCATATAGGTTGATGGGCGCTGCAGCTTTATCGGTGGAAAGCGCCACCACTTTTTTCACGCCACTGTCCAAGGCCGCCTCAATGATATTTTGAGCCCCTAACACATTGGTTTTGATGCATTCAAATGGGTTGTATTCCGCAGCAGGAACCTGCTTGATAGCTGCAGCATGTACAATGATGTCAATACCTTCGCACAGCCGCTTGAAGCGATCTCCATCGCGTACATCCCCCATGAAGAATTCCAGAGCCGGATACTCTGCCTTGGGGAATAGTTGTCCCATTTCATATTGCTTCAGCTCATCACGAGAATAAATGATCAAGCGCTTTACATCAGGAAATTGTCTTAGTGTCATTTCTACAAACTTTTTTCCGAAGGATCCGGTACCTCCGGTCAAAAGAATGGATTGATGGTTAAGATCAAGCATTTGTTTTATAGTTTTAAAGTTAATGCTAAGTTTATGTGTTAGTTATGTTGACTTTCATTATGGAGACTGTCAATTAAATCCAAGGTTTTATTGATCGTTCGAACCTGTACTTTCGCCTCTGCGCAACTTCTGACTATAGATTCAAAATAGGTGGGAGTACAACCGTAAGGGCTAGGTTCCTCCTGAACATCATGCGTGTAAAATATAAGCCATGCTCGCTGAGTCTGTGCTTGCTTGATATGTTTCACGATTTCTTCCACACTAAAGCGATCTCTATATAGTTTGATCGTCTTTAGGTTTGCTAGATCCACTTTCCCCGCGTTTAAACCATGGCCAATACCTCTGGCCGAACGGAATTCTTGCCCTAAGAACTTTTTTATAGCTAGGGTTTCTGCTCCAAAAGGGTAAGAAAAATTTCTGAGCATATGGCCAGGAAATAGTTCCTTGAACAGCTCGCCGTTTTTCTTAATGTCCTTAATGCTCTCTAATAGATTCGTCTTTGACAGGTCAATATGCTGGTGGGTATGACAAGCCAACTCATGACCATTTTCTAAAGCTTTTTCCAAATCTTCCCTAGAGAAGTTCGACTCTTCTTGTAGTTGATCATCTAAGAATGTTAAAGCGATATAGTAGGTCCCAGCAAATCCATAACGTTCCAGGATAGTGCCTCCTTGCTCAAATGCTGAATGAGGGGCGTCATCAAAAGTGAAAGAAACTTGTGCCTCTTGCAGCGGCAATTGGATGCTTTTATGAAAAGCCCAATTGGCCCATTCTCGCTTTAAAAACTTGATGTATTTTTCCATTCTTTCAATCAAAAAGGGGGAAGCCACAAATTATTGACGGCGGAATTTACTTGTGGCTTCCGTCATGCATCTTTGAGTAAAAATACTCCGTGGTGTGTGTAATAAAAGGGACATTACGATTGTCAAAATCGTGTTCGATAGTGATTAACTATCTGGTCTTATAAAAAATGATGCCAAGGAGGCAACTAGCAATTAAAGTCGCATTACTATGGGCTTGGGGGCTTCGGATTAGGTGGACTACATGCCAACACTGCTGGGTTTAGCCAATTTTTGTTGCTTCATGTAGCGTTCTTGGATAAAATTGACGAAGAATTTGTTAACATCAATCTTATCATTCAACAATTGCTCTCTTCTCCTACGAAATTCTGCTCGATCCAGTTGCAAGATCTCCTCTATCAATTGAAATACTTTAACTGAATCGGTGGTATTGTAGACCAAGCCGTAGTTCTCCTGATCAATACAATAACTAATCGGTATGGTATTAATATAGATAGCTGGTGTACCCAGCACTCCCGCTTCTGAAGCGACTGTAGCCCCTTCGCTGACCACAATAGATGCATAGTACAATGCATCATGTAGTTTTTCTGGGGCCACGCGATAAGCATAGGCCTGAAGATGTTCTGGCAAGTCAGCCTCCGAAGAAATAAAAACTTTCACTCGCTGTCCAAGCAACTCGACCAATTTCCCTTTATCCGCTGCAGAAATCCCCTTGTGGCCTCCGTCGTGTGAGGCATTCCAAGAGACAAATCTTAGGATGGCATACGGTTCTCCTTCTGCTAAACCCAGTAACTGGTAGACACTGGGATCTGGCTTGAAAGTATCGGGATGCAGATAAGCAATTTCGTGATATCCGTTGTACCTGATTTGCTTAGAACCAAGATCTATTGGAAGTACCTCTGGTGTCAGGATCACGTCCGCAAATGGCTTGTATAGACGGATTTGTTCCATATTGCCTGTGTCTTCCAAAGACATGTGCTTCTTCCTGAGTAGAAAACCAGCATGAGAAGCATAAATTGAACCATGACTAATAAAGAGATCAGGTCGAAAGCGCAAAGCTGTCCAGATCATTTGAAGGTCAAACTTCAGTAAACCAAATATTTTACCTCTAATGGTCTTGTAGTGCTTGCCAAAACTTTTGTACTTAAAACCAGCTGCCTTAATCAATTCAATCTCAAATTCCTTTTCACGCGTAGTGAAGAGAACTTCCACTCCCATTTCTTTTAGCGCTAATCCTAGATTTTTTAAGGCATGGAAGTCTCCTGGATGTCCGACGTCAAATATTACCCGCATCCTATCTTATTTTTTGATAAACCTTTAGGCCCAATTGACCTACCTGGTAAAGAGATTTGTTCATGATCATATAAAAGCGTCCAAACCCGACTTCCTCTCCTCCGAAGCGCGCCTTAAACTCGCGGACACCATAATCTTCATCGGGTTTTCCTGCTCCCATGAAATCAAAGTGGCTATATCCATTTTGGAAGCCATATTCGATAGGCGCCCAAGTGGCCAAGACACTAGGATGAAGTCCTTTAGTCGCACCATCATTCCCGCATACATACCACTCATAGATAATCTTGTTCTCAAAGATCGGACACAGAATACCTCCAATTACTTCACCCTCCTGTTTGACTACAAAAAATTTACAAATAGCGGGTGTACGGTAGAAATTCAGGAAGAGTTCTATGCCAGGCAAAGGTTTCTTTACCTTCTCTTTGTATAAGACTTCTAAGATTTGATAAAAGGCAAGTACTTCTTCTTCGCTAGCCGCCTCTTCAATTGTTGCTCCCAATTTCAGGCTACTCTTAATCTGGCGCATTCGACTCTTACTAACGCGTTTGCGAACCGCAGCTTCTTCATCCGTTTTAACCAAAAAGTTAAGATGGGGACGAAACTCAAAGCCCGCGGCTTCAAAGGTGCTTTGATAAGCCTGCATATCAAAGAAGTTTCTGAACTCCGTAAAGATCGCCTTGCCCCCAGCGTATTGTTTAAGTGCTTTCAGAAGTTCTTTCAAGGTCGATTCATCCTGGGCTTCATTAGCACTATTTATTAAAGGGCCACCCCATACAATTAGTCTTCTTGACAACCAGGACTTCACGTTTCCGCCATTAGATTGGAAGACGCCTAGAAGCGAACCAATGATTTCGCCTTCCGCCTTAGCCAATAATTGGAATGGGCGGTACCCTTTGACTTTTTTAATGAAATCAAAGAATTCAGGGCTTTGGAAAAAATTCCCTTGCAGATGATTAGCCACAAAGGCCTTTATCTGGTCTTTGCCAACCAATTCATCTTTATAGGTGTATAATTCTATTTGCATGAATACTTTTTAATTTGGGTTTTGTAGCAATGCTGCTATCTGTTAGTTATCCGATGAGCTAGTCCATTTCTTGATCATGCCCCATAAGCCACTACTCTTTACGATCAACTCATTCATATCTGCCGTATCGTTACTACTTAGGCGCTTTAGCCTAAAGGGGTCACTACTTACGGTGTTGTAGCCCGGTTCAACCGTTACAGCTAGTTGATAACCTGCTTTCTGCAAATAATTGACCTCCCTTTGTCCATAGTCTCCATTCGGATAAGCAAAAGCGTTAATTTCTAGTTGAAATTGATTTTCGAGTTCCGTTTTACAGGTCGCAATTTCATTCCAAGACTCTTGATCCTCACAGGTTGGTAGGCAGGGGTGAAAAATGGTGTGAGCCTGAAAGTCAACGAAAGTACGCATCGCTTCGATCTCTTTTTGACTTAAGGCATGGCGTTCTTGATATTCCTTTTCTTGTTCAAATCCCGCGGTAGCTAGTACCTCAAGACGTTGCTGATTCGTAAGCTTTTTGAGTTCATCTGTCGGGCTACCTGTCGAGTTAGCTTTAAACCAATAGTGTCGATGCGTATTGATGATGCCAGAGCAAAGGAAAATGGTAGCAGGCACCTGGAATTTATCCAAAATGGGAACAATATCGAAATTCTGCTTATGACCATCATCAAAAGTGATCACCATAGCTTTTTTAGGAAGTTGCTCCGTACTCTTTGCTTCCAATGCTTGCTGAAACTGCTGCAAGGGAATGATATTGTAGTAACGTGACAAATACTGAAAAGACTGATGTGCTACTTTCTTATCGACGTCATGAAACATCATGATCGTTACCTTATTGCGCTGAATCAATTCCCTAAACAGAAAAGGTAATCCAGAATATCGAAGCAATTTGAATACAATCTTCATTAGTTAACGCTTGCTGTCAGTTTCTGCTTACCACTTACCTGGTAGTACAAGTCTATGATTCTGCGGGCTATGGTCACTGCATCCAGGCCTAATTCATGGATTCGTTCTCGGCCTTTGGTTAACTTATGTTCAGCGGCATAGGCAAGCGCCATATTTAGCTTTTCGCCAAAGTCCTTTGGATCATATTCGCTGACGGCACATCCGGCTAGACCTTCTACTAACCAGGCAGCGTCCCCCGCTGGTGTGACCACCATAGGTCGGTTACAACTCATGGCCTCTTTTACGATATTGGGCGAACCCTCACTAAAGGAGCACAAAGTGAATACATCTGCCGAATTTAAATACTTGACTACGGTGTCATGAGAAACCGGATAAGGAACCAGGAGTTCTACCTTTTCATGTGTTACGTATTGCATAGCTTCCTGAACCAAGGCTACATTCTTATTGGGGTCAGTCGGATTCCCCATAAATAGTACGTACTGGGTGTCATCCTGCATTTTCAATTCTTCTCTAAAGCCTTTTGACTCAAAAGCGAATTGATCCAGTCGAACCCCATTAGGAATCAGGTGTGATACTTTCTTCCGATATACCGTTGCTTCCAAATTGGGCGATTTTGATATAATAGCCGTTACAAAGGGTTGAACGGCATAAGACAGTGCCATGAGGACACGGCTCTTCAAAGTAAGTCTACCTTTTGCATCAGGCGTGCCGACTGCATCATCCCCCATCAGGGAGAGGATAAGTGGGAGTCCACTAAATGCCAGTACCGCTACCCATCCACAAAAGGAATAGTGCGCATGAATTACATCAAAATCGTTTTCCTTAATAAATTTCCGCAAGCGAGTAACATTTTTCAGGTAGTTGAGCGCTCCTCTTCCCAAAACGGAAAAGTAGGTGACCTCCACCCCTTCTTTCTCCAGAGAATCCCCCTGAGATCGAATAAATGGCGCCACGTCATAAAACTTGGAGTTGCCACTACATACGAATAGCACTTTCATGTTCGAGATCTTTTTGTGGTGTTGTTATAGTTGTTCCAGTATGAACGCTACGAGGCGTTCCAAATCATTTGTTCTATACCTATGGTCAATAGGCAAGGGGAATAACTGTTGACTAAGCCGTTTTTCCCAATCAAATCCTGCCACCGGTCTTTTAAAAACATCGGACCAAAATGAAGGAATAAACAGTTGCTGTTGATAAAACGGACCCTTAGGTATTAGTTTTGCAGGCAAAAATGGATAACGAAAACAAGTAGTGTTTGACGGGACATCAATGATAAGCTGATTATAAGGGGAAAGATGTTGATGGAGCCACTGGAAGTTCTCTTGCCGAATGGCTTGCACTCGATCGTAGTCGATGGCATTCAACATTTTTTCAGAAAAGGTGGACATTCCTTTCACCTCTGGTCGCAAACTTTCTTCATGTGCAAGATTCTGTTGATAAGCTAGTTCACGGTCGCCAATCAGGCGATTTACGAGGTGATCAATTTGGGTAGGTTTATATTTATCTGTGGGTAAGTCAATTTGGGTTTGCACAGGGGGGTATACATAGGCTCCATCTGGTATGCCAAAATACTTTCTCGCTGAGGTAAAAGACCAGTTACTGGGGTAGCCACGCTCGAAGAAGAGATGGACATTATCAATCAGGAGCTTATCGCCATAATGGTTGATCAAGCGGTCGACGGTCCCTCCCTTAATACCGAAGAAATTGATGTATAAAAAGTACGTTTGGTCATCTAAAATAGGGAGTTGCGTCGGCTCCAGTTGTTGATCGATTTCATAAAATTCTATCTCAATGCCTTCCTCTCGGAAGGGAGATAGCACAGAGTCACAAGAGTAAAAGGGTACAAAGCACTTGTTGATGTTCAAATGCTGTAGTATGAATCGAATCCCTCCCCTACCAGTGGATAAGGCAACTGCTTCACGGTGGAAGCTTTGCCCGATTTGTGGTAATTCAAATTCTAAGAATCCTCCAATCGGCCTCATGAGACTAAGCTTGTGCTACTAGCACTTTATCGGTTAACAATTCCACAAAATGGTCGATCCGAAGGAGGTAAGACTCTAGTCCATTAAAATCTCCTGCTTCGAAAACCCACTGGTCATTTTGGTATCGGTAGCGTCCTACTACCCCATCCACTTTCATTTGATAAGGATCAGACTGACCAAATATACATTGCATCTCGTTGATTAGATATTCCCCTTCTCCTCGCTCAAAAATATCTACCGCCTGGGAATAAAAACCATATGCATCGGTGACCTGCTTCAAGAAATCCATTAAAACCAAGGGAGGATTATCATAACCTTTCAACAAACTACCACTTGCCTTTTCTCCAGCCATGAGCTTCTTGTGAGCAAAGAAGGAATCTCCAATTCTGACACAACGCCATTCATATTCATGCGGTATGAATTCCTGGAATATGACAAAGTCTTTTTGAACGTCCTTCCGCGCATTCTTGTACTGTTGCAGTTTAGCTTTAAAAGCCCCCGGATTTAGCATTTTCCTAATCACACGACCTACAAAACCTTTCTTTCTCCACTTTGGTCCCACTTTCCGACTAGCCCCTTCCCCTGAAAAGGTAGAGCGAATATAATCTTGAGCTGCTTCTTTTGTTTTCAGAATGCTAACCCCGTTTCCAGAAGCGCCAATGCTCGTTTTTCCTACCACTGGGAAGCTGATGTTTTGTAAACTTTCAAGCGCTTCAGCTTCATAATAGTAGACCTTAGTAGCAGGATGTGGAATCTGACGGGCTTTTGCCCAATAGGAGAAGTATTTCTTGTTTTCATAGATCTCAATTTCTTCCATTGATGGGTAAACTGGAATATTAAAGACCGTATGAAGGATCCTAACGCGTTCGTCATATAAGGTTTTGAACACAGAACTTTGTGCCGGAGGGATAGCCAACAGGCCATCAAAGTTCTCTTTGCGGAACTTGTCTAGCCAATCAGAACGAGTAAGATCAATGGTAGTGAAACTGACGGCCTCCTTTCTTGCTAGGCAAGCTTTTTCCCACAGTACATGATTCTCATAGATCTCATTCTGTAATACAGCTAAGTGCCACTTTTTCATGTGTTGATCGTGTTTGTAAGCATACCTTAATAGGGCGATTTGTTCATCACCTTATTTTTAAACTCATTGGCCAACCAAACAGCGTAGTAAGGCTGCTTTTGGAAATGACTGCAAATCTTGTAGTTGAATTTTTGGCGGCTTAGCCAAAGGTTGTTCCGGAAGGTGCTAGCTCCAAAACGTGGGATCCGATCTTCTTTATCCTGCTCGGACAACATTTTCCCGGATGTGGTGGCTACATAGCCGTTCTCTTTTGCTAGGCGATGCGCTTGATGAGAATTGTCTCCGTGTGGCCAGCACATAAAATGAACAGGTTTGCCCAATTTTTCCTCAATAACCGCCCTAGACTCAATTATTTCATAGCCTAAACGTCGCTGAAAATCTCGCTCCTCTTCTACAAAGGAAAGTAAGTTGTCAATATCCGCGTAGGCTTGGTGTACCCGCTGGGCTTGTTTTTCGAAAACGACCCTTTGTCCAACATCATCAAAATCATAGTTCTTGGCCAGCGTTATCACTTCTTGCACGTAATCGGGATTGATAAAATGACGTTTAGTCACCACGGAAGAGGTTTCTTCAAATAAGGGTGTACCCAACGGTAGCCGAGATTCAAAATCTTGATCCGCCATATAATAAGGACGCATGGACGGGTTAGCATTCAAGATGGGATGCAGTCCCTTGTATCCTCCGTAGTAGTAGCCTGCAAGCTTTGAAGATTTTACATATTTGGCATGGGTCATCGTATGACACTGGATATCCACAAATCCGGATTCTTGCATCAACCTAATCTCATTCCAGGACATGTACCCACGTGCCTCCAATTCCTTTTCCTCGATTTCACCAGACCATACATCCTCCAAATTTGGCCGCACAATGTCTCTCGGATCAACGCATTCGGGAGAGACAAACATGGTTAATTTCTGACCGTACTTTTTGGCCACGGGGTAAGCATACACCCAATTATCCAAGAGGCCATCATCAAGTGTCAGACAGACCTCATTGCCTTGTACCGATTTTTGGTTTTGCCGATACAATAGCCATTCATCCAAAAAGATAGATGCATAGTTGTGTTGTTGTAGGTAAGCCATCTGATCCTCAAAAAAACGAAGTTTCATGGTTAACCAGTCCAGCACCCAGCCTTCGAATAGATTTGGTGCGATGGAGTGGTAATAGATGACTGGAGGATTAATAGTGTTCATAGACTTGTTTAACTTGAGACAGATGCTTTTCTATACTGAATTGTTCCTGAATGGTTTCAATCATAGCATATCCTTTTTCGGCCAGCCGAGGATAGTTTGCCAGGCGATCTTTAAAATTCTTCGAAACAGTCTCATAGTCCCTAAAATCTCCCAGCACAAAATCCTCTTCTTCTCCGTAGATCTCTTGGAAGACAGGAATCTTACTGGTCAACACCGGAGCACCAGTCAACAAGGCTTCAGCCAAGACGTTACCAAAAGATTCATAAGCGCTCAGAAATACAAACGCATCAATGGAGGAGTAAAAAGCTGGCATGTCAGTAATAAACCCAAGAAACTTTATTCGATCTGCATAAGCAGTTTTTGCTGCTTGGGCTTCAAGCGTAGCACGTAGCGGGCCATCCCCGGCAATGTGCAATTCTAAATCGGGATAATTATCTGCTACCTCTTCAAACAATCGAATGACCAGATCTACATTTTTCCCTTCATACAAGCGACCAGCATATCCAATGCTTTTTAACTGAACTCGCCGATGACTTTTTGCTAAAAAAGGAGCGGTATTGATTCCATTATAGAGAATAGCTGGTTCTTCACCAATTACATCACGCGTAAAAATTTGTGCGGCGTGGCGAGATACCGCCAAGTATTTAACTTTAAACCAGGACACAATATTCCAAAAGAGCTTCTGGTATTTTTTCTGGAAATTAGTGTGCCAATAAATTGTTCCATGGATATGGTAAATCGGGTTTTTCACCCCAGCCAGAAGCGTAAGCATCGTTATGATCGGCCCCGCATTGTGGAAATGGAAGACATGATCTCTGTACTTCCGGCAGTACTGATAATATTTCCAGTAACATTTCCAATTGCTATCCGCTCCGATGGCAGTCTTAATTTGTAAGCCATCAAAAATATCGTGGGTAGGCCTTCTAATACTGTAGGCAAAGAGTTCCTGTTCCTGGCCAAAAGCTCTGGCATAATGTTGAACAGTTAATTCTGCTCCCCCCATGGTGAAGCGCCAAACCACATGATGTATAGGTCTACTTGCCAACATTTATTTACTGATTACGATAGATTTCTGTTGGGCGGCAGTCCACCCCTGCAGAATACTATACAGTTTAATCCAATAGTCCATAGCGACTCCTTGTGGAACCTTCTCATAAGATTCAAGTAGCTTATGATAGAGGAAGTCTGGTAATTGTTCCGCAGGCCATGGCTCCGCTATTTGCTTATGATATCTCTTAAAGAAATCTTGACTTCCATTTTCGTTCTCCTCTCGTTCTTTGATGTACTTATGGATAATCACTTTCCCTACCAATAAAGGAAGACGCCAGCGTGCAAGGACATCTGCACTAGAATAGGCCTTGTTCGTGGTTTGATAATACATCTGCTTGTCCGCGTAGCGCAAAAAGGACGCATAAAACATTTGGCCCTTCATTCGCTTATTGAGTTTCTTCTCGAACAAGCGAGCATGTACACCAGACCAAATCGTCTGATTCAAGCGATGAATCCAAGATAAGCTCAGATAAGGGGTGCGGTTATTGAAGTATCGACTTTGCATAATCAATTCCGGACCAAAATATTTTCGGAATAGATCATTGAATACGAAGTGATAAAATCGATGATTTGCATCCCAATGCTTTCTGGGTGCGAGATAGCTTTCCATGCGGGCAACCAGTTGATCCAGGGCTGTGCTGAAATACTGCTTATCCCACTGTAGGGTAGCTTGCCTGAGCTTGTCTTTCCACTCCTCCCCTTCTGCATGGAAAACGTCAACCGTTGATTGACTGATCATTACACCGGGATCGTGCAAGGCTCTAAACAATTCAGATCCAAAATTACCCGTCAAGATAAATTTAACTTCTTCAGAGAGCTGTCGAGCTGCAAAAGCATAGTGGGGACGCCCAAAGTTTCCGTTGTATGCTGCGGATCGGACAAATTCGTAGGCACAGCTTAAGGCGTGCTCCTCTAGGTATGCCTCATTGAGGTAGATGGGGGTGTAAGAAACACCTAGTTCTGGGCTTTGGCGAAGAGGAAAATCAATATCGGATGAGCCTGGTCTACCAAAACTGTAGGTGGAAAAGTTCTTTTTTGCCTTGCGAGCTGCCGCCACAATGGTTCGGCCATCGAATCCCCCGGTAAAGGAAATGCCAAAAGGTTCATCTGGAAAGAAAAGTGCCATTTCTTCTTGAAAGTATGGCATTAGATCTTTCAGAGTAGATCGCGAATGGGAGGAAGGTGATCCAAAATAGTCTGATATCTCAAAGGTACCTGCTATGGTAAAAGTTCCCTGCTCTATAAGGAGATACCTGGAGCTTTCCAGAAGACTTACTTCTTCCCACCAGGTGGTATTTAAGAAGGTATAGTTAAAAAGCAAGCGCTCCAGTAAGTTGGATCGGTCTTGTTTCTTTTCTTGGAGTTGTTCGGCTACTGCAAATGCCTCGGAAGAAACTACAAGATGATTCCCTTCTTTCGCATAATAAATAGGGTATATCGCGGCCAGTGATGAGCCGATGTATACTGTCTCTTCAGTCAGGTAGAAAAAGTAATAGTGCCCCCTCACTTGCATGAACAGGGCATTCTGATCAGGACGATTGTCTTGGCCAATGAATTGAGACCAATCCATTTGTCCTTTAGGAAAGACTGGATCTCCTAATAAGATCAGTTCGCCCCCAGCAAGCACTTGACGATAGCAATATTGAGCTCCCTTTTGCAGGAAAAGTGTATTCTCAACTAAGGTTGCTGTTGGGGTGGAGACCTCCTTGGCTTCAAAGAATTGGCCCCTTTCTAGTTTCGCCTTTAGGTAAAAAAACATGAAGTGAGATTAGCGCAGTTCAAAGGTGATGTATTTCCTTTTCCAAGTGTTTGTAGAAGGTAAGATACAGTGTTTCAAAGTATGGGGGTGTAATGGAATCGTACTGACTAAGTAGCCAATTTATTATTGGTAATCAAATGGTATACTAATCCGCCAAAACTGAAAAAGACACCCAATAGTATCCCTTCTGCTGGGGCCTGATAGTAGCTAAAGTATTGACCAGATGAAGAGTGTAATAAGAACCAACCGAGAAAGAAGACAATAAAAACCAGGGGCAATTCTTTCATCGGATGTGAGCGGGGTAATGAAGCGCTGCAAAGAAATAGTTTCCAGTTGAACCAAAAGAAAAACATCATCATGAGGGCAAATCCTACAACGCCAGCATGCATCAGGATGTTCTGGTTGGCTACGTGCAGATCGGAATAAGTCATAAATGTATCCGAAAAACCCCAGCCTGTGAGTGGAGATTCTAGCCATTTCTTCACCACTCTAGGGCTTCTTTCACTCAGGCGGACCAAGGTACCCCCGGCAGTCATATCGCCACTGGCCAAGGCAGATAAGGTGAACATCCGCTTTATGGCATTGTCCACTTGTTTTCCAACAATTGGAAAAGACAGGATGCCAATAAACAACAGCACCCCTGTGATCCCTAAGATGAAAAGCCTTCTAATATCCAGACGCATGACAAAAACCAGGTATAAAAACCCGATAAAACCCAAGCTTAATACCCAACCACGAGTTGCTGAAAGAAAAACCGACAAGAAATCTGCGGCCAAAACAGCATAGAGCAATATGGTGGGAAAATACTTTTCTTTTCTTGCTAAAAAATAGAGTGCGGCTAAATAGGTCATCAGGATCGTTCCGGAACTGAAGAAACCTCGGTATGTACGCCCCTCTTTTACACTAAAAGCCAAGGGATCAGCCTGCGTACCGCCTAAGAATTCCGAAGGAGTACTAGCCGTGGTGATCGTAAACACCTGGGCAAATAGAGCTGAAAACGCAATGGGAAAAAGGTAGGCGAAGAATTTCGCATAGGCTTCTTCTGTATCCATTAAGCGAGGAATCGAGAAAAACAGCAACAACGGCACTGTTTCTTTAATGATCCTAAAGATGATATTCATCTGGATACTGAGCCCCATGGTAAACCCTTGCACAATTAAGAACAAGAGATAAACAAACAACGCCCCGAGTAATCCTCTATAATATAAACGATAAGAAGCTCCTTTTTGGATAGCTTTGACAATCGTCAGTAAAATATAGAGTTGTCCAATTTCTATGGGTGGGAGCCCCGGAATCATACCTAATGTGGTCTGATAGGGCCCGAAAAAACCGATAAATCCATCCGATACCACCAAAAATACGGCTAACCATAAGGCTTCGTTGGTTGAACGAAAATAGGCAAACAGTATAATTAAGTAATAGAGCGAGGCCATTACTTCAGAGGTATAGTATGTAGTGAACACTGTACCTGTAATAATGCCCAGGAAGAGGATTAATTCTTTAAGCATTGATCGAGGGGCTGACTTATTTTGCTGGAACCGCTGGAGATTGCTCCGAAGGCCATTGGACACGAAGGTCGAGGGCCTCTGCTAGCAGTTCAGCATTATTTTTTACCGAATACTTTTCAAGAACAAAATTACGCATCCATTCCACTTTATCTACTCTTTTGTCCTCATTATCCAAATAGAATCGTGTCATTTCCTGAATGTCATCATAGGAGTGCACAGCAGGGAGATCACTGTCCGCAGGGAAAATCTCTGCTAACCCATTTTGCCATTCCATTAAGGGTAAGGTACCCGAACCTAACACTTCCATCAAGCGCCAATGTGCAGCATGTAGCAAGCCAGGATTACCATCAATAGGAATAATCTTGGTCGCATTGTACATTTTATTCATTTTCTCCGTGGAAATGTATTCCTTGCGTTCCCGATAATGGGCTTTTAGACTCGGAAAGTCCTTGAACCATCTCTCCCAATCATCATTACCATGTATGTGAAGATCAAAATCTGTAAAATAACTTAGAAATTTAGCCTTCTTATACCCCCAGCTATCAGTATAAGACATTCCAACGTAAAGAATCTCTGTTTGCAATTCTTCGTACTCGGAGGCAGTTAGCTCTACTGGGAAATGTTGATGAGAAGGGACGCAGGGATAAGTCATATGGAGGTTTTTCAACCCCATTTTGCTAAATTGGTGTATCCAGAAAGAATCCGTAGTTGTGATTGTATCTGCATAGTCCAGTAGCTGCAAATAATAGCGATTCGTCGGTGTATAAAAGGGACTATCGCCTAAGAAGAAGCCAATTTTACTTCCATTTTTCTTGAAGTGAGCCATGGTCTCCGGCAACAGCAATTCATTGTTGTAGATGAAGATGACATCCGGCTTTATCTTATCATATTGTTCTCGGTAATAGGCGTTGATCTTTCCCATGTAATAGTTCTCCCAACGCATGCGAAAGGTATTGGGAAACCTGAACATCTGTACATTCACCTTCTTCTCCCAGCTTTTCACAACCTGGTAAAAATCCATTGAATGCACTTCCGCTCCCATATACTCAAAAATCTCTTTATAGGAATGGAAAAATCCGTACCGCTTTGGAATAAATAACAGAACTTTCATTTCGCGTTACTCAATCTAATGTTATGAATTTGGAGAGGTTGGCTGTTAAAGCCTGTACGTTAGTATCTAACTCGCTTTGGCTGTTAGCGCTTGTGATAAAGAAAGCATGTCGATTGGTGCTCTCAGTAATAGGTGGTAGTGTGTCGCCCGGAGCCACCAAAATATTAGCGAAGGCTACTTTAGGATCTTCTAGAAAGGGGCTAAGCGAGGCCACAGTCTTGACCTTGCGACCAGGTTGCCAGTTGACATATCGAATGCCAGCGTATTTTTGAATCGAAGACGCAACATCAGGGCTCTCCCCCATGGCTATTTGAGCAATAGCCCGATTCATATCTACTCCAGTAGAAAGCGTAGTTAAATAGGAAGAAATATAATCCCCCCCTAGTCGTGCCCCTATCTCAATCATCTTCGGTCCATCCGGAGTGAGTTTCAACTCAGCATGAGAACCAGTATAGTCGATTTCTAGCGATTTCACAGCTGCTTGCACCACTTCCTTAATGGATTTTTGATCCCCGATGTTCAATCGGCTAGGTTGGTAATGCGCCAACTCCACCGTATTGGGGTACGGGGTAATCACTTTATCCGTTATCTGGATGATGTGCGTTTCCCCTTGATACGTCACTGCTTCTACACTTACTTCCGGTCCTTCCAGGAATTCTTCCACAAGAACTTCAGCAGTTGAGGAAAAAGAAATGGCTTGCTCATATCGATCTTTCAGCTCTGACCATGACTCCACCCGATAGACGCCTCTACTTGAGTAGCTGTCTACTGGTTTGATAATCAAAGGGAATTGCCAGGTGTTCTGATCTAAAAGATCTAATTCTTCTTCCTTGCGAATAATTATTCCTTGGGCACATGGTACCCCAGCCTGTAAAAAGGCTTCTTTCATCAAGAATTTATTTCTTGCCCGTTGTATCACTGCCGTACTTGGGAATAGAAAGCTATACTTTTCCGCCAAACGTGCCATCAGCAAAAGTGGATTTTCCATTTGGCAGGTAACAATTCCTTTTACCTTTTCTTCCTCTATTACACGGCAATGTGCTTCAAAGTCTTTAGGAGGTAAGACCACAAAATGATCGGCCAGTCCCTTTCCAGGTGCATCTTCATTAGGGTCAGTCACAATCGTATAATACCCCAACTCTTTGCAGGCACGTATCAGCAAAGTCTGATTGTGACCAGCTCCAAATACAAGAATTCGTCTCATCTTATAAGTGTGCAAATACTTTGTGTACAGCTGCGACTACTTTTTCTTGATCGCCTTTGCTAAGTGAAGGATAAATCGGTATTCTGAGTAAGCGATTAAAGAAAGCCATGCTCCCCGGAAAATCCTCATCACTGCCTAAATGCTTATAGTACTCATTTCGATGCAAGGGGGTATAATGCACATTAGCCATAATACCTTCAGCTCGCAAGGCGTCTAAAATCCAATAGCGCTTTTCTGGTGGTACCAATAGGCCAAATAAATGCCAGTTGTGTTCTGCTCCCTCCGTAATCTTGATGAAGTCTAACCCATCAATTCCCGACAACTCAGCAAGATAAAATTCGGCAATAGCTTTCCGCTGCGCATTCATCGAATTCAATCGCGCTAATTGGGTAATCCCCATGGCGCCATTTATGTTGGATTGCACATAGCTACTCCCTTTAGCTACATATTGGTAATAGCCTCTGGTTACATTGTCCGTTAAAAAAGAGTATTTATCTGTTCCTTTTTCACGCATAATCTTTACCCGATCCGCAATCTCTTCATTATTTGTGACGAAAGCGCCACCCTCTCCCGTACTCATGTTCTTAGTGCCATGAAAAGAAAAAGTACCAACATCTGCATGATTACCGGTGTACTTCCCTTTGTACTTTGAACCAATGGATTGGGCGGTATCCTGAACTACGTAGAGGTTGTATTTGCGTGCAATTGCATTGATCTCATCCATTTCCGCCGGATTGCCAGCATAATCAATAGGACAGATCGCTACCGTCTTTTCGGTGATATAAGATTCTAGTTTATTGACGTCAATATTGCCATTATCAGGCCGTACATCAGCCAAAACTATTTTTAGATTGTTCAGAATTGGGCCAAGTGCAGTACTGGTATAGGTGAAATTAGGTACAATCACCTCACTCCCGGCAGGGAAATCTTTCACCATAAATGCCAGGTCCAAGGCCGTTGTTGCCGAATTTAGGAATAAAGCGAACTTCACCCCTAAATACGCTGCTAATTGCTTTTCAAAGGTTCGGCAAGCGGGCCCGTCTCCACTTACAAAGGTTGTTCTCATAGCTTCACTGACCGCCTGAATATCTTCCTCCGCAATGGTGGGTAAATGTATGAGTATTCGGTCTTCTGCAACAGGCTTACCCCCATTGATAGCGAGCTCAGCTGAATTGACAGTTATGTTCATGTCTTGTTTACTTTAGGATATCAAGCTGCAATCGCCTGACAATTAACACTTTATTGGAATAATCTAAACCGATCAACTTCTGCCCCGAGATAGGGACCGTTCTTTACTTCGATGAATCGCGTATTGTCATCTAGTACGGTAAAACCATGTCCACCTTTCAGCAACATGATCACATCCCCCTTCTGCATGGTGAAGGACGCTACTAATTTCTTCTCTAGGTCAAATATGGCGGCTTGCATGGATCCCTCTTGAAGAATAAGTACCTCCTGCGTAAGGGTAGCCTGACGCTCCACAGGCTTGTGCTGATGAGCCGCAAAGATTTTGCCCGCAGGATACTGGTGAGTGGCCAATTGAATATAGTCTTCATCAGCCGAATAAAACCTACTGCCTTGTTCATTAGGTTCAACGGCAGGAATATGTACAGCCAATAGGTCTCCTTTTTCACTTCGGATCTCAGGCATAAGAATAGTTTTCTTTATACCAACGAATCGTTTCAGCTACACCTTCTTTAAAGTCTTTTGACGGCTTCCAGTTCAGGAGTTCCTCTCCTTTGGTGCCATCTACCGTCTTGTAAGGTGCGCCATCAGGTTTGCTCGGATCTAGCTTAATTTCTCCTTGATAAGCTGTTAGTTCCTTTATCAATTGGCACATATCGATAATGGAAATACCGTGTGCTACACCTATGTTAATGAAATCCGTGGTAGCTGGCATGTCAATACTGCGAATCATCGCCTCGGCGCCATCATCCACGTGTAACCATTCTCTTACTGGCTTTCCAGAACCCCAGACGTTTACATATGGTGCATTACTACGCTTGGCTTCGACGAACTTCATGATCAGTGCTCCTAACGCATGTGATCGCTCCTCTTCGAAATGATCCTCGGGCCCATACATATTGGACAGGACGATGTTAACGATATCCATACCATGCTGCTTGTTATTTGCCCAAGAGCCTACCCAGAATGCCTTCCGGACAAAACCGTATACGAGCACAGAATCGTGCATGGGTCCATCCCAAATCTCTTCTTCTTTGAAAAGCATTGCCTTCGCTGGATATACACAGTTTGAGATTGGATTCACAATGCGGCCCACTCCCGTTTCTCTGGCAGCACGTAGCAGATTTACATTCATCAAGAGATTATTCTCGAATAGATCGGCCGGATATTTGTAGCCAAACTGGATACCTCCTACAAAAGAAGCACAGTTCAACAGTACTGTTGGGCGATGCTCATCGAAGAATTGTAAAGCCTGCTGATAATCCCGAAGGTCCACCCCCATACTCAAGGAAGTCAGAATTGGATTTTTTCCGCTGTCTCTTAATTTCTTGACAACTCTTTTTCCTAAAAAACCGGTTGCCCCTGTTACTGCTATCTTCATATTATACAACGTCTTCTACATTATTTAAAATGGCGAAACCACCCGTTCTTAGGTAATGGTTCTTTCTCACCCGTTCAACATCCGAAGCTACCATTTCCGAAACGAGATCCGCTAAGGTATGCTTAGCTACCCAACCTAATTTTTCTTTGGCTTTCGTGGGATCACCAATCAGCAGTTCCACCTCCGTTGGTCGGAAGTAGAAGGGATCTACCTTAACCAACTCTTGTCCCACACTTAAATGATTGGCTTCAATACCCGTGGTGGCTTCAAACTTGGCTCTATCAATTCCGTCAATTAAACCGATTTCCTCAATCCCTTCCCCATTAAAGACTATATCTACTCCTACCTCAGCGAATGCCAATCTAACGAAATCACGAATCGAAGTTGTTTTGCCCGTAGCGATCACAAAATCCTCTGGAGTATCATGCTGGAGCATGAGATACATCGCTTCTACATAATCCTTAGCATGGCCCCAATCTCGTTTGGCATCTAAATTCCCTAGAGACAGTACCTGCTGAAATCCAAGAGAGATATTAGCCACAGCTCTGGTAATCTTTCTAGTCACAAATGTTTCCCCTCTCACAGGCGACTCGTGGTTGAACAGAATACCATTACAAGCAAAAATATTGTAAGCTTCTCGATAATTCACCGTCATCCAGTAGGCGTACAGTTTTGCAACTCCATATGGGCTTCTTGGATAAAACGGTGTAGTCTCTGATTGTGGGATCTCCTGTACTTTACCGTACAACTCTGAAGTAGACGCCTGATAAATACGCGTCTTTTCTGTCAACCCCAAAATTCTAACGGCTTCTAGCATGCGTAACGTCCCTAACCCATCAACATTGCCCGTATACTCAGGCGTGTCGAAACTGACCTTTACATGTGACATAGCCGCCAGGTTATAAATCTCATCCGGTTGGATTTCCTGGACGTACTTAATAATATTACTCGAATCTGTGAGATCGCCATAGAAATAGTGGAATCTAGGATCCTCTTCTTGTCTATCATTCGCAAATAATGCGTCGATTCTTTCTGTGTTAAATGAGGAGCTACGGCGCTTCATGCCCCATACAGTATAACCTCTCTTCAGGAGCAAATCGGCGAGGTAAGAGCCATCCTGACCGGTAATTCCGGTAATCAATGCTACTTTTGACATCAACGGTAAGTTTAGTGTTTGTTAATGGGTGGTTTGTTCTAGTCTTCCAGTTCTTCCGCCGAATAGCTGGATGGTGTTACTTAATCCTGGATAGTATTTGGGAAGAAGACTAAAGGCTCGCAGTTTCATCTGAAGCGTTCCACCTTTTTGGTATATTAATGATAATAACTTTCTGAAAATCAACTTTCTTTCTGGTTCTGTGAGTACCTTTTTATAGTCGCGGTTAAAGGTCATGATCGTGTCATACATTACGTAGTAGTTTCTCTTGCGATTCTTCTGAAACCCTGCATGTGTGGCCTGACCGGAGTGCTTCCTGTAGCAAATGGTTCGCTTATCGATGAAGTGAATCTTTGAGCGCATACTAATATGGAGCCAAAACCAATAGTCATAGCCAAACATATTCAAGTCTTCATTAGTCTTATCGTAGGCTAAGCAATCCTTGCGGAAGACGGTGCTGCATGTCATCACGAAGTTTTCGCCAGTTAGCAGCTTAAAGAATACATTCCCTCGATCAAATATCTTTCGAATCGCATTTTGCTCCGGGTCATTCTGTATTTGACCATGTTCATTGACGATTTCAACATCTGTGTACACCAAGCCGTAATCGGGATTAGCTTCCAAAAAATCGACCTGCATTTGCAGTTTCTGCGGGTCCGTCCAATAGTCGTCACTATCGCACCAGGCTATATAAGGACTTTCGATACTATCCAAAATCCGGAAAAAGTTGCGCAGCATTCCCCAATTCCTTTCAGAGGGTAATAACCTAATTTTATCTGGGTATTGGGCAGCGTATTCCTCGCATATAGAGCGTGTTTTATCAGTAGAATAATCTTCACCAATGACTAGCTCATAAGGGAATTTAGTCGCTTGCATGACCACTCCTTCAATAGCCTGAGCGATATAATCCTCACAGTTGTAAGCCATCATAGCAATGCTTACTATTGGTTGTTCAGTAGACATTTGAATGACAAGTTTTAGTCGTAATGATCTTTAGAATAATTTCGTAATCAAGCCCATGGTCTTGGGCAGAATCACACGTTGAATGAGCAGGTACTCTTCCGTTTTTTTCCAGAAATGAAGACCGAGATATACTATCCCAGCAATGGTGCAAAGAATCCCCAAACTGATAAAACCAGGCTGGAAAAAAGGTGCTAGAAGATGTAAAACCGCTCCCATTAACAAGCTGAAGGCGATGGTAGGAAAGATGTCTCTTAACTGGGCCAGCAAAGGATAACCCAGAAATTTATCAGAATAATAGGTATTGACCAATAGGTTGATATAGGAAGAAATCACTTGGCCAATCACCAAGCCCATTATACCGAATTGAATGCCAATCACAATTCCCAATCCAATACTGATCTTCTCAATGAATTCTAGCTTGAGGCCTAGATCGGATCGGCCTAGTACGAGAAGGATATTAAGGTTTATTACGTGAAAGTGGTAAGTTACTCCCGCTAAACAGAGCAGCTTTAAAAAGGGAACTGCATCTAGCCACTTCTCCCCTATCAACGTAACAATTATTGGTTCAGCTAGAACGCCCAACAACATCATCGCCGGCAAAATTACGAAAGAGCTCAACTTAATGAACTTTTTATACCCTTCCTTTAAGCGCTTTCGATCATCCTGTAGCTTAGATAGAATAGGGTAAGAGACTTTTTGTACTGCTTGAAACAAATGATTGATCGCCATATTGCAGAAGCGATTGGCTTGATCATACAATCCCAAGGTGGCGGCTGTGAAGAATTTTCCAATCACCAACTTGAAAATGTGCTGGAAGAAACGCTGTACCAAACCTGCAATTAGAATGTTAGACCCAAACGAAAATAGGCGAATAAAGGACTCCTTATAAAACTTCAAGCTAAGCTTCCAGGGATGGAAATACCAAAGCAAAATGGCATCAATTACCGCCCTAAGCATCATTTGAACAATTAAACTCCAGATCCCAAATCCGCTTAATGCCATACCAATGGCCACTCCTCCTGAGATCAAAACCGAAGGAATTCGCACCTTAGTCTGCGTCTTGAAGTCAATCTGCTGGGTAAGCACAGCCTGCTGAATGATCGCGCAAGCATTAATGATTAGGTTGAGCCCCAACACCCTGGTCAAAAGAACCAATTTAGGCTGCTCAAAGAAGGAAGCAATCGCTGGCGCGGTAAAGAATAAGATAATATAAACCGCTATAGAGATGAAAAAGTTAAATACAAAAGTGGTGGATTTATCCTCCTTTGTAATCTCTTTTTCTCTCACGAGTGCATTAGAGAACCCACTGTCTACAAAGCTGGCAGATAGCTCAAAGAAGATCATGACCATTGCAATAAGGCCGAAATCTTCTGGCACCAAAAGTCTCGCCAGTACAATCGTGACTAAAAAGTTGATCGTACTACTTCCCAATTTGTCAATCATTACCCAAAGAAAGGCACTGATCGATCGATCCTTTAGAGAGTCTGACATCTTCTGTTAAGCCTTAGCTTTTTTCTGTTTAGCGGCAGCCTTCTTGGCTTTACGGCGCTCCTTCTTGGTCTCACTGTATCCATAACCATAGCCATAACCATAACCTCCACCACGATTCAAGGAAACGCCATTGAATACCACAAATGGTCTAGGAAGCTTATCCTTTTGTGCAATATCTTTGATGATATCAAGTTGCGCCTTTTTCGTTACGCTATAACGTACCACATACATGCAGGCTTCTACAAGATCTTTCATCTGCAACGCATCAGCCACCAAGCCTACAGGTGGAGCATCAAGAATAATGAAGTCATAGATATCTCTCATATCATCAATAAAGGTGCGCAGCCGTTCTGATAAGATCAGTTCGCTCGGGTTGGGCGGCTTCGGACCACAAGTGACCACATCGAGGTTTTGGTGTAATCCACTATTGAAGATGACTTCATCTGCCGTAACTTCCGGATTAATAAGGTAGTTAACAATCCCTGGCGTGCCGGGTTTGGTATCAAAGTAGATGGATTGCTTCGGTTTTCTCAAATCCAGTTCCACGAGCAACACTCGTTTTCCGGTGAGCGCTTGAGCCATCCCAAGGTTGGCGGTGATAAATGATTTCCCGTCTCCCGAAGCACTAGAGGTCACCATTACTGTGCGCAAGGTTTTACCGGGTGCGACGTAGGCCAGGTTCACTCGGAGTAGTCGAAACATCTCCGCAATCGGAGACTGACTATTCTCTGTCACTACCACTTTGTTCTTTCTACTGCTGGAGCCCAAAGATCCAACTACGGGAACCCCCGTAATGCGTTCAATTTCTTCTTCTGTTTCTACTTTATCATTTAGGGACTCTAAGAACATAACGACGCCAGTCGGCAAAGCCAATCCTAAGAAGAGGGCGATCAGCGCGATCTGTGCTTTTTTAGGGCTTACTGGACCGTGACTTGAGGGCGGTTCCACAATCTTGCCATTCGCCACGGTAACTGAAAGTGAAATGGCAGCTTCTTCCCTTTTCTGTAGAAGATATACATACAATTCCTCCGTAATGTTTTTCTGACGATCCAGCTCAATTAATTCACGCTCGCGGGTCGGCAACATTTGTAAGCGTGCCTCCAGGTCTTGACGCAGTCCCTTATTTGCATCTCTAGCAATTGTCAAATCTCCCTTGATACTTCGTATGTTATCAATAATAGTTTGTCGCAAATTATCGACCTGTCGGTCCAGCAAAAGCACCTCAGGGTGTTTAGTCCCTAAGGAGGCGCCTTTCTCCTGTCTAGTCTTTATGCTCTGATTGAAAGATTCTAGCTGCTTCGTTAACGTCAAATTGGTTAAGCTATTATTGGTAGGAACGAATTCAAAGTCATTGCGGTGCGTAACCAGGAAGTTTTCGATTCCATTTAGGATTTGCAGCTGTACATCTCGGTTCGAGATTTCTTTATCGTAAGTATTCAGCTCATTAATCAACATATTGCCCTCTACACTGTAAGCCATCATGTTGAACCGGCTCTTGTAAGAGGCTACGTTTTGCTCTGCTGCTCTTAGTTCTTTGGTAATCAGATCTATTCGCTCACTAATTAAGCCGATACTATTCTCGTAGACCTTATTTTTATCTTCTCTCGTCTTCTCATTATAGGATTCGATAATGCTTTCCAGCATGAGTTTCCCTCTCTTTCTACTCACATCCTTAAGGCTAAGCATTAAGGTACTTGATTTTTCGCCCATAGGGCCTACTCCTAACTCATCGATCAGTTCTGCCGCTCTGGCTGGTACAGGCAAAATCTCAACGGCTACAGGTTTCTGATCATCCTCAAAGATTTCCTGTGATAAGGTAAGTTTACCCTCTTCTACCTCAATTTCTTTCCCAAAGGTACCATCATAGTTCGTCTTGTTGTCATCCTCATCGATGACAACCAATTGATAAGAACCATTTCCACTGAAGAACAACTCTCCGTATAAGGCATTCTCTGGATCAGCTGGTTGCCAATCCACCACTCGAATCGGAGAATTATACACCAACTCATGTTTTCGGAACCGCTCTAAGGAGTAGTAACGAAATTGTAGCTGAAGCTCTTCCACCACCCGCTCCATAACTGGAGAAGATCTAATAACAAGGATTTCATCATCCAGGTTTTTCTTTTTACGCAGCTTTAGCTCGTCAAAGATGGCTTCCTCTACCAGTTCCCCCGATTTCTCGTCCTCTTTGATAAGGAGCATGGCGCTAGCCTCATATTTTGGTTGTGCGTTCTTCAAATACAGGTAGGCCAAAGCGACGAAGCCTGGTAGTATGATGGCATACAGGTACCAATACTTCAAAGCAGTTCTCAGCAAGGCCCTTACATCAATTTCTGTATATTTCTCCATCTTGGAATATTGTTTTTGTGTAGTCTTCTGTCTTATGTTCTCGTCCCGAGAAAGAAAGTGATCAAGGTAACAAGTGGAAAAAGAATTGAGGAGTATCTTTCAATAAAGTCTCCTTGAGTCGCGTACTTCTTGGCTTTCAATGGGGCCACATAAACCAGATCATTGGGTTGGAGGTAAAAATATGGGGACTGAAACAAGGTTTTATTTTGCGTATTGATACGCACGAATTCTCGTACTTCGTTGCGTTCTCGAATGATCAGCACAGAGTTTCTCTTGGCATAAGGCGTGAAGTCGCCGGCCATACCAATGGCTTCCAAAACAGTTAATCGTTCATTCGGAATGGTGTATGCGCTAGGTAAATTTACTTCACCCAAGATCGTCACCCTAAAATTCATAAATCGCACTTGTACAGAAGCATCCTTGATATAGCCATCCTGTAAAGCGGATACCAACTCCTTCCTCAACTCTGAAACGGACTTACCTGCCGCCATAACTTCACCGATGAAAGGGAGATAAATCTTACCCTCTTCGTTCACCCGGTAGCCGTCCAAGACTCCTAAAGCGTTGGCTCCTTGACCTCCTTGTCCTTGGTTTTCTCTTTCAAGTTGGAAGGCCACTACGTTTTCCGGCTTTCGAGATGACACCTTAATACTCAGAATATCATCTGGTTGGATCACCAAAACGGGTAAGCTGTCTAGTTCTGCCAATTCATTGGTTACTTCGTCAAACATCAACATCTCAGGATATTTCACGCTACCACAGCTACTGAGACAAAACAAGACAAGGCAAGCATAGAAAAATGTAGTAAAAAGTTGTTTCATGTTGATTGGATATTTATTTTCTCTCATCTTTTGAGGACTTCTATTTACTTAGGGATGTAGCATTTATTTTCTGTTGGACATTATTTAAGCCTCAAAGTGGGACGTATTCCGAATTCCCGGAGGGAACGCACGGATTGCTAGACTCGACAATTGTTTAGGACGATGCAAATCTGTTCCAGCGAAGTCGTACCATCCTTTGCTCAGCATACGATTAGCCGAAGCCAGTACTTCCTTGCCGTAAAACCCCGTCAATGAAGGGATGTTCAATTGAAAAAGACATCCCATTTCCTTGAAACGCTGTAATTGATCGAATTTCCTAAAGTAGTAGGTGTATCGTTCTGGGTGGGCTATTACAGGTTGATAACCTTTGAGCTGAATGTTAAATAGTAAATCTTCGATGCCTTGATAGGCTTGAAAAAAGGACATCTCGATTAAAACTTTGTTTTCACTCAGCGTTAGCAATCCCTTTTCTAAGTGAGCTTCAAAGCCTTCATCCAACATGTACTCCGCCGCCAATGACAATTTAATCGGCCATCTCCTGCGTTTTACCTCTTTTTCAAAAGCTTTGAAAGCATACATCAAATCTTGGGGATCATTCTCATAGAAGTTCTTCTTAATATGTGGGGTGGCAATTAGTTTGGTAAACCCCATTTCCATGAGTGCCTGAACCATATCCAGACCTTCTTGTAAAGTGGTTGCCCCGTCATCAACTCCCGGGAGCCAATGAGCGTGGGTATCTACTTTCAATACCGTCCCAAGCTCGATTGGCTCTTCTTCTGTTGGGGTGAAAATCTTCTTGAATGATTCCCAAAGTCGAAATGTAAGAAATTCTTTTTGTTTTTTTCTGTCAACTGTAAAATCCATACTGTTTAGCCCTTAACGCCCTAACTAGGTGTTGATACTTTCTAATTTCCTCTTTTGATTTTCGGGTTTTCTATCAAATGGGTGGGTAGAAGTTGGCAATTCAGCTAGCGGATGATGGCTTCCATCCAAACCAGCGGGTTCGGCATTTCGTATCGTATAAGCAATTTCAATGGCTTGAGCCGCTTTATCCAGACCAAAACCATGACCATCAAGGATGGCTTGGTAACTCTTGGTATGAAGATCCGTGAAGCCACCACTGAACTCAATTTCTTTGCCATCCACCGTAATGGACCGAAAGGTTGTTGCTCCTCGATCTTTGACTTCTTGCGGTAAGGTTTCAGAATTAATACTTAGAAACCACCGTACCCTCGCCTTTGCTAGTGTCAGGTAACCAGCAGCTCGATCATGTGTATGTACATGGACTACATTAGATTGAATATCTCCAAATATCCAATGAAGCATATCAAAGAAATGAATACCGATATTGGTAGCAATTCCACCCGATTTGTCCATGAATCCCTTCCAACTGGTGTAGTACCATTTGCCGCGGGAGGTTATATAGCTTAAATCTACATCATACATCTTATCGGGATCTCCTTCTTCTACCTGCTTTTTAAGGGCAATGAGTGCCGGATGCAGCCGTAACTGCAAGATCGTATTCACCTGTAGCCCCGTCTCCTTTTCTATATCTTTCAACCCATCTACATTCCAAGGATTCAAAACAAGCGGCTTTTCACAGATCACATTGGCACCAACCCGCAATCCAAAGCGAATGTGTGAATCATGTAGATAATTGGGCGAACACACAGAAACGTAATCAATAGGTGTCCCAGAACGACGGAGTTTACTAACATGACGATCAAAGCGTTCAAATTCAGTAAAGAAATCCGCTTGTGGAAAATAACTATCAATGACTCCTACAGAATCATTACTATCTAAAGCAGCAACCAATTGATGTCCGGTGTCTTTGATCGCTCGCATATGACGGGGGGCAACGTAGCCGGCTGCACCTATAAGTACAAAATTTTTCATTGTTAAAAGGGTGTTGAAGCAGTGGTTGTTGTTAGGGGAGTTTGCAAGGCTTCGCCGTTGATAAGTCGCAAGGCCTTAATCTCCAAAAAACGAATTTGATAATAGCTATCGCAATACATATAGTTTGGTATCGATCAATTAATAACCGACTACCTAATTCTTTCGACTATTGAAGTATTCTATTACTAATCTTCTGTACTTACAATAGTCAATAATCGCCACTGGCGAAGACTTCTTTTCTTTTGCTTAGTTGACCTAATGGTCCTGGTAAGTAGATGCCAAATTCCTGTACAGTGCTACGTAGCACTTCGCTCTCTTATCTTTGTATTGGCACCAAAAGTTGACGTTTTTTTGGCGCTGCTAATTCTCCTTAGCAATGCTGGATCTACCTGCATTTGAAGGGAATAGCCGATTTGATTGAGTTCAATCAGAAAGTTATGTTTAGATGAATTTTCCAGTAGAATCCCCTTAATCCCCGTCAAGTTACCTCCGATAATCTCCACTTCATCTCCAGATTGGAATCCACTACGATCAGCTTCCACATTGATGGATTCTCCCACCACACGCTTCAAAATTTCTATTTCCATTTCTGGGATAGCAATTAAAGCTTTTGCTGGTCGTACAAAATGAAGTATATCAGCAGTTTCTAGAACCTGCAAATACTGTTTTTTGGTGATTTTTACGAAGAGATAGCAGCTGATCAAGGGAATATCAACTACTTTGACTTTGCGCGTATAATGTCTTACGAATTGCTGAAGTGGAAGGTAAGTCTCGATACCTTTTTCGGTCAATCGTTTGCGAATGACTTTTTCTCTTTTGTAACGAGTATACACGGCAAACCAACGAGCTTCCTGCTCGTGTAGGTGTATACCATTTCCATTACTCGTTCGTGTGTTCATCGTAAGTGTTTGTGTATTTATACTAACTTCTGGTACTTACAGTCTCCAATACAACAACCCATTGGCCGCTGGCTTTGGGTACATACCTTTGATATCAAGTAATATTGGGTTGTCCGTCATAATGGACTTAAAATAGTCCATTGTCAATTTGGCATATTGGGCATGATTAACAGCGACAATTACAGCATCATAGTCGCGAGAGGGAGCATCACTAAGGGTTAGGTTATATTTATTGCTGACCTCGTTGGGAGATGCCAGTGGGTCAGTGATGTGTACGTTGATTGAATACTGTTGTAATTCTTTTACGACGTCAATGACCTTAGAGTTGCGGATATCAGCTACATTTTCCTTGAAAGTAATCCCCATCACCAATACTTTTGAACTATTGGGATTTTTGTTCCGCTGGGTAAGCATTTGTACCAATCGCTTAGCGATGAAGCTAGGCATAGTATCATTAATGCGACGACCACTCACGATGACTTGAGGATCGTATCCAATTTCTTTGGATTTATGCAATAGGTAATAGGGATCCACACCAATGCAATGTCCACCTACCAAGCCAGGAGAAAATTTGAGGAAATTCCACTTCGTCCCTGCTGCTTCAAGTACCTCCTTCGTATCGAGATTCATCTTATCGAAGATGATAGATAGCTCGTTCATAAAGGAAATATTCAAGTCTCGCTGTGTATTTTCAATTACCTTAGCAGCTTCAGCCACCTTTATTGAGCTAGCTTTGAATACACCTGCCTCTATCGCCTGCCCGTAAACACTGGCGATTTCTTCGAGAGCGGGTTCGTCGCTACCAGATACTACCTTCAGGATTTTTTCAACAGTGTGCTCCTTATCGCCCGGATTGATTCTTTCCGGGGAATAACCCACCTTAAAATCTTTTCCAAAGGTCAGACCAGATTCCTCTTCGAGAATCGGAATACAATCTTCCTCCGTACAGCCGGGGTAGACGGTAGATTCGAAAATCACGTAATCACCTTGTTTCAGAATTTTCCCCACTGTCCTTGATGCAGCTAATAAGGGTGAAAGGTTTGGAATTTTGTGATCGTCAATTGGAGTAGGCACCGCTACGATGTGAAAATGAGCGCGACGTAAATCTTCGGGATCATGGGTGAATTCAATATCCCGTCCTTCGAAGTCTTCTGCTTCAAGTTCACAAGAAGGATCAATCTGTTTTTTCATCAATTGAATCCTATCTGCATTGATATCAAAACCAATTACATGGAAGTGTTTGGCTAGTGCCAAGGCAAGCGGTAGGCCAACGTAACCAAGACCAATAACCGAGAGATTCTTCTCTTTTTGAATGAGACCTTTGTACATGTTTTGACGG
Source organism: Saprospiraceae bacterium (assembly GCA_965263225.1). Lineage (GTDB taxonomy): Bacteria > Bacteroidota > Bacteroidia > Chitinophagales > Saprospiraceae > DT-111. The sequence goes on along the minus strand of CBDHHG010000051.1, from coordinate 272,425 downwards.
ATTAACCAGCAGTAATTAATTGTTCAGCTTATTTTCAAGTTGACCTGTTGAATGGGTTGATGCTGGCGAAAATCGCACTAGCAGCAAAACTTGAAATGTAAGTTAATCCTGATTATAAGGGGAAGGAATTAGAAGGGGACGGTTTCATTAGTTCAAATCAGTCGCAAATTTAGGTAAAAAAAAACAATTTGCAACATCTCTTCAAAGATAATGTGGTATACTAAGAAAGTAAAACATTGTTTCAAAGATAGAAAAAAAGAATATAAAAAATTAAGCCTTTGATGCGTGGGTCAATAAAGTCATCATGACCCACGCATAGTCAGTCTGGATCAAACACGTTCCAATTTGATCGGATAGGTCTGTTCGGCGTTCCACTGACATACATAGATGTTTTTATCTTCATCAATGCATACATCATGGCAGTGCATGAATACAGGACTATCCTGTACCATCAGTTGGAGTTCTCCTTTCTTGTATCTAGGTTTTGTCCCGCCGGGATTGGAAACAACCTTATCTTTTTCGTTGAGGATGGTAACAAACCCTGATCTGTTCTGTCTTTCCAGATATTTTAGTCTCGACCAACAGACCCCTGCGTAGATATTACCCTCGTCAATTACGGGTCTACAAACGAAGGCTCCAGGCAAAAAGATTTGAGATAGGTATTTGCCGTCTAAAGTAAACCGCTTGAAGGAATTATGGCCTCTAGAGGTACAAAGTAGCGTTGGATTGCTAGCATCTCGATTATCGATACATACGCCATGTGCAGTTTGAAATTGATCATCCTCATGTCCTCTTCCTCCAAATTTTCTGATAAATTCTCCCGTACTACTGTATTGTAGAATGTACTGAGAACCGTAGCCATCCGCCACATAAATATCTCCATTTGGACCAACGGCTGTTTCTGTCGGTTTAAAGTTGTCCTCCTTTTTATAGGCGCCTACGGTGGAGGGATGATCAATGGTTAGAAGTACTTTCCCATTGATAGTCGTTTTTACTACTTTACCCAGGTTCGGATCGCAGATATAAAGCCTATCCTCTTCTCCTTCCTGTGCTATGCTTAAGCCATGTCCTCCGGGAAAGTCATGTCCCCAACTATCGATAAGCTTACCAGACTTATCATAAACGAGGATATTATTCTTGGTTTCGTCAGTCACCATGATAAGGCGCCCTTTCGAATCCATCACCATTTCATGACAATTCTTCACCGGAGTCTTGGCCGGATCAAGATCTCCCCAACTCTTATGAACTTTGTACTTGAATTTCCCGTGCCCGAGTATTTCATCCTCCAACTTTGGCTTACTCTTCAAAATGTAAAAAGTGGACGGAACCAGTACAGCACCAGCGACTGCATAATTACTTTGGCGTAGAAAGGTTCTTCGGTTGATCTTACTTTTTTGCATATGCTTGTTTTTTGGTTGGTATTAAAAATGGGTATCTCCCTTTTGCATGGGAGCCTTGGTATAAATGCGAATATTATCAATTTTGCCACTATCATCAAAGGACCCGAAGCCAATTCCTCCCGCTCCAAATCTTTTATCGTTGGCCTCCATAACGGGAGTCGTCATATCGTCGAAAAAGAGTCGAATGCTGCCGGATTCAATATCGCGTTCCAGTCGAATTTTATGCCATTTTTTCGGAATCCAATTTTGCCCATCATTAGTCTTTGTAGAAATTTTGAGCCGTGGAGTACCATCCACAACAAAAACATTATTGGCATGATCATCCATTGCTTTGCTGATATGCGTGTAATAGAAATGGCTTTTATCTTGAAAACCGAAAAATACGCACATATCCTGGTGATTATATACTCGACCAGTTTGTTGAAGATCTGCTTCCATTACAAAACTTCCAAATTTTTGGCCAGCAATTAAGGCCACGGAGTGCGGTGAGCGTACCGGAGGTTGGTATTCAGACTTACCCGTACATTCCAATGCCCCCCCTTTAGTTTCATCGCTATACTTCCAGAATTTAGTATCAGAGAACTCAAAATCTGATATAGTCGAAGCATTGTTAAATCCTTGCTGATAGGCTAAGGTGTAGCCATTTTCAAGGGTTTTAGGAATCTTTTTACTACAACTTTGTAGGCCCAATACTAGGCATAGAAGGGCTACGTTAAATAGAAGCTTGCGAGACATGTAGTATTCGTTTTGTTTGAAAGAGTGGTTTTACTTGCAGATTTGATCTATGACCCAATTGGTTCTGGCTGCCGATTGTCCGGTACTTGGAGATTGTCCCTCACCTAAGAGATCTGCCACGATTTTTTCAATAAGGGGCTGCTGAATATGTGCAGGCATATCGAAATCTAATTCTTCCTCATTTCCGTTACTTTGTAGTTTTACCTTGTTGCTGGTAAAATAGTGAAAGGTAATCTGTCCTTTTTCCCCTATAATTTTGGTTTCTTCCTTTACTGCTGGTTCGCCAACGGTAAAACACCAAGAGCCAGTTCCCAATACACCTGATTCAAACTTAAAAGTGGCAGAAACGATATCCTCAGCTTGATAAAGCCCTGCCTGGTTTGTACAGAAGCCCTTAGCATGCTGGATCGGACCGAGCAAGTAATCCAAATAATCTAGCTGGTGGGAAGCTAAGTCGTAGAAGAAGCCACCGCCAGCAATTTCTGGATCTACTCGCCAATTGTTATCCAACCCCCGAACAATCGCTGGTTGTACAGCTTGATATAGTTGTATTTGTACCATTCTAATGGCACCAACGGCTCCCGCATCCACCCATTGCTTAACTTGCAAAAACTGAGGAAGGGATCGACGGTAGTAGGCAACGTGCAGCGGGACAGCCTGCGCTTGGCAATCTGCAATCATCTGTTGACATTCTGCGAAGGTTCGGGCCATGGGCTTTTCCACATAAACTGGTTTTCCTGCCGCAGCCGCCATTGCTGTATATTCAGCATGGCTTGAAGGAGGAGTAGCAATATAAATGGCGTTAACCTCAGGGTCATTGATTAATTGCTGGGCATCGTCATACCACTTCGGGACGGCATGTCGCCGGGCATAGTCCGCCGCTTTTTCACCGTTGCGCCGCATTACTGCTACTAGATAAGATCTGGGGATTTTTTGCATGGCGGGTGCACTTTTCACTTCACACACATCGCCACATCCGATAATTCCCCAACGGATTTCTTTGGGTTTTTCCATGTAGGTTGGTCTTCAACTTGTTTTGGTTAATCGTTTCTATAAAAGTAACGAGCTTCGGCTGAAAACCAATTTTTAGGTTGGAAAAAAGTAGAGGGTAATTGCAAAAACAGTCTACAGGTAAAGGCTAATGGGGTAATCTTGAGCGGAGAGCTCCATACAAGAGAGTTCCTAGTAAGGCACTAATCAGTACAATCAAAATACTCCAGTAGCCGTGCCCAAGAAGAATGTATAATGGCCCCGGACATGCACCGGTCAAGGCCCAACCTAAACCGAAAAAGGTACCACCGACTAGACTTGCCGTATAGGTTTTCGGTTTTTCCTTTGGCAAGATAGCTCTTCCCTGAAATCCCCTGATATGCCCCGCTTTGAACAGATACTGAACAACAGCTCCGGCAATGACCGCTACTCCAATCACTCCATACATGTGGAAGGACTGAAAACGAAACATTTCCTGAATCCGATACCAGGAGATTACCTCAGACTTGGTGAGTATAACACCAAACAGAATTCCAATCATCAAAAATCGTATAAGTCGCATTTCAACTAGGCTTTATAACAAAGTGAATAGATAAGGAAAGAGAAAGTGTGTCATAAGCAGACCACCAATGAAGAAACCTATGACGGCAATGAGAGAAGGCAACTGGAAATTGGAAAGTCCACTGATCGCATGCCCCGAAGTACATCCACCAGCATAGCGCGACCCAAAACCTACCAAAAACCCGCCTAGGGCTAACAGCAAAATGGCACTACTGTTAGCGAGGCCAAATAGTTCTTCAGGCAGAATCGCCCCCATAGTTGGGCCTTCAAGCCCGAGTGTCTCCAAATCATGTAGCGTTTCGGGCGCAAGGGCCATAGGCTGATTGGGAGCCAAAACTGTACTGGCAATTAGCCCCCCCAAAATGGCGCCTAAGACAAAAACCAAAAGCCAGTCGTGTTTCTTCCAATCAAGATTGAAGTACGCAGACCACCTTTTAGCCCCACCTATAGAACATAGGGTCTGGAAGGAAGTTGAAACTCCAAACTTCTCTCCGAAATACATCATGAGGAAAAGTACGAAAGCAATTAGAAGACCAGAGATTGACCAATGCCAACTGATGGTCAGCCATTCCAATGTCAACATAGCAGAATTTGTATTTATCAATGGATAATAAACGTAAAAATACGCTCCTAGCATAGGACAATTTGTGACGTTTATCACACAGTGTAGTAGAAGAGCTGAGCGGGTTTATTGTTACCGGTCTTAGGCTTTCCGAGCACATTTTCTATCTTTGTACAGTGACAGATGATAGTGGCCTACTTCTACTAAACAGCACCTACTACAAGCTGACTATTTGATAACCCATAAATCAGGAAAACAATGCTATCCCTTAAGAATGGAATGGTCTTCGGATTTCTGTTACTCTTTCCTTTACTATCTTTCACCCAAGTGGTTGATTTTATCGATATCCATCTTACTGTATTGGAAAAGGTGGGTGATAAGACTCGTGCCTTACCCAATGCCAAACTCAATATCTCGGATGAAGGGGAGGTAACCACCAATAATAAGGGTAGTCATACCTACACCTACGCTTTGCGTAACAAGGTAAATCCTGAAATATCGATTAGCCTGCTTTCCGAGCAACACAAAATGTTGAAGCCACTGGACGGGGCGATCATGGTAGACCCAACCCGGGAAGAAATGTTTATTGAATTTGTGGTAGTGAATATGGCAGAGGAAAATCCCGAATTCAAAAAACGTGTGGATGATCTGGAAAAGAAGATCTCTCGTCTCCAATATAAAAACCAACTGACCAAACGACAACTAAGTCAACTGCATGCTACTTTGCTGGATACTATCTTTTACTTTGAAGGGATAAAATCGGAATTACAAGCTGAATTGGCTAACGCACAACAGATCAACCAAGAGCAGCAACAAGAAAACGCGGAACAGCGAAGAATGATTGAAGAACAGCAAAATAGGATTCGAGATCTGGAAAGTCAAGTGGATCAGCTTACCCTTGATCTAACTGAAGCCTTGGAGGCCAGATATTTGAGACAAAATGAATACTTCAAAAATATATCCTCTAATTTGATGGCTTACTTGAGAAAGTCGAAGGACATCAAAGATCACCTACCCAACATCAAGACCTACTATAATTCTCCCGGAGGATTTAAGGGTTTAGAGCGAGATTTAGATCTCTACAATGAAGCCTATTCAACACTTGATGACGAGCATCTCTCCTATTTAGAGGGAGTTGGACATTATTGGGAGAACCCACCTATCAGTAAAGAATTAGAAGGTGTTTTCGAACTAGTAATTAAAGGCTTACACCTGAACCAGATGTTTCCAACAGTCAATGAGGTCCTAAACCAGTTGCGCAAACAAAAGCCAGGAAAAGCTCAGAAGATTGCTTCCGCAGCCTATGAGGACTTGACGGTCAATATTAATGATTTGGAACAAAAAGTGAATCGAGTTTTGATCAAGTTGCGCAACAACTAGTTTACACCGACTTAAGAAAATATAACACAGTAATACTCATTACGCCAACCTAAAATACCCTTAAAAATGTCGAAGCGTATCATTCAATATCTCAGTATCGCGGCGGCTCTGTTTTTACAGGCTTGTAACCCCGATTGTACCAATTTGTCTACATCAAACATTAGTTTACCACCAGGCCCCTATCAAGCCAATGCAGAAATTGCAGTGACGGCTAGCCCTTCCAGTTTGATCAAGGAACGAGAATTCCACATCTCCGTTAGAAGAAACAATGCCACGGAAATAAGTCTTCTCGATTCACGATTTGAGGAGGCACTTGACGCGGCCGTAGTGCTCATGCCCAATGAGGTGAATCCAACTGCATCTTTGCTAATCAATGATCCGGATTGCACAGGTAACCTGATCCCAGTAGGGACACCAACTAGTTTACAGAGTAGTTCCTTCTTTGTGGACAACCCTTTCTTTGTCACGCCAGCACCACCGCTCATCGTGATTCCTTCACCTCCACCGAGCATACCTGGCAATATTGTGAATGCCTGGTTTAGCCCGAATAATCGAAAATATTGCATCTGGTTCCAACCAGACCTTGACGATAATGGGAACGAACTCCCAACCCTTACCCGAGGTTTTTTTGATGGCAATGGCGATCGCAAGGGAAGTTGGGAATTAGCAGCAGGTTGCGATAATATCGAAGGTACAGGAGAACTGTTCCATCTCAATCAAGTCACTGGTATTATTGACAAGTCGAACAATATCATCAGCATCCGTGTAGATAGAACTAGTAAGAACTTAGGCTTCGAAGACTTCGAAGGATTTTTTGTAGATCCCAATAAAATGCCCGCAGGTTCTGACTATAATATCGGCGGTGTTTGCAATGCTGAAAACGGGCGCTCAATGCCAAAATTAATGTACCTCGTCTCACAAACGACCGAAAGACAACTACTGCTCTGGAGAAACTTAGACTAATAATTACCTGATTCGTTGTACTGATATTCTCTAGTCCAGAGGGGAGATTCATGATAAATTTCCCCTCTGAATCCCTCTAAGTCCTTAGATATTCCTACCTTTATTCTTATAGTGATTCAAGTACCCACATCTTCATTTTGAATTACTAATAAGATTTGTACTCGTCTATTTAAGCTCTCCCAACTTAAATGAGGCTGCTGGATAAATTGGAGCGGAATGATTCAGATCAGACCCGTTATGATCTGTTATATCATGGCTTGCGTCCTTGTTTTAGTTCAGCAGTAATCAATCACTTATTAAACATACCCTAAAATGTCAAAGCCTATTCTTTATGCTTTGGGGTTGACTGCTGCGTATCTGCTGCAGTCTTGCACCCCTGAATGTAGCACTTTATCAAGCGGTAAGATCGAAGTACCGCCAGGCCCTTTCCAAGCTAATACCGAAATCGCCATTTCGGCCAACCCAAGCAGCTTGATTCAAGAACGAGAATTTCACTTGTCGGTCAGACAAAGCAATACGACTGAAATCACCTTGCTAGATTCCCGCTTTGAACAGGCAATAGATATGGCCATTCTCATGATGCCCGAGCAGGTTCATAGCTCGGCAACTATCCTCATGAATGATCCTGATTGTACGGGGAATCTGATCCCCATTGGATCATCTACTAGTATTCAGAGCAAGTCCTTCTTTGTGGACAACCCCTTTTTCATCACCCCTTCCCCCCCACTGTTCGTAATTCCCTCCCCTCCCCCAAGTATTCCAGGGAATATTGTAAATGATTGGTTTAGCCCTAATAATAGAAGGTATTGTATTTGGTTTAAACCAGAAATTGATGAGCATGGCAACGAATTAAAAACCATCAAAAAGGGGTTTATCGATGCAGATGGCAATCGTAAAGGTAGTTGGGAGTTAGCCGCCGGATGTGATAACATAGAGGGAACTGGGGCGTTAAATCATCGTAACCCGATAACAGGTATTATCGATAAAGAGAATAACCTTATAAGTATTAGAATTGACAGAACCAGTAAAAATCTCGGGTTTGAAGATTTTGAAGGCTTCTTCATAGATCCTGATCAAATACCGGAAGGTACCGATTATAACCTTGGAGGAATATGCAATGCCCAATTTGGCCGAAGAATGCCTAAACTAATGTACCTGATTTCACGAACCACTCAGCGACAGTTACTTTTGTGGAGGAATGACGATTAATTCCTCTTGTGTTTCTACAAATAAAAAAGGGTGCACCAAATTCATCTTGATGCACCCTTTTCCCCACAATAGATGGATAGAGGTTAGAAGCCCAAACGAAGACCTAGAGTAAAGTTACTGTAAGAAGCCCTCACAATTTCCTGCTGAGGATTTACTACCGAGGAAATCAATGGAAATCCTCCGGTAAAAAAGAAATTATAATTAGTAGTAGGCGCATACTGAATGCCCCCAAATGCAAAAAGGAATTCGTTAACCCGAATTAGAGAACTTGTCTCAGAAGGAGACTGAGAAGGTTTAAACGCAAGGCTATAACTTAAGCCTGGATAAAAGGTCCATTTATCTCCAAATGGGCGCTGAATCAAGGAAAAGTTGACACTGGTATTGAATAAGTACTGATCATTAATACCCGAGGATGGAAAAAAGGTCTGAAATGTACCTCCTAAGAAATAATACGTTCGGTTGTTCAGTCCCTTATAATAAGTAAATCCAATGTCTGCCGTATTACGATCCGCGGCCAATTGACGCGCCTTTTCCTCCCCCGTCACTGTCTTTATCGCAAAACCTCCATTCAGCACAAACTTGGGATCAGTGTTGATGGGCGCAGATCTAAAGCGAAGTCCAACACTGCTGATATCTCCAATAGATGCATCAAAAATAGCACTACCTGGATTAGCTTCAAATAGCGCATCCAAATCACCGCTGCTATCGAAGACTCTAAACATGGAACTAGAAGCAGCGTTATCTACCCTAGTCCTCGTATAACGAATATGTATTCCTATATCCCATTTGGCAGATTCTGATATGCCGTAAAAGCCAAAAATGTCGGAGATGAATTGAGTGGCTCGAAAACGATCGATAATTGGAGAGTTTTGGTCGGTTTGATGTAAGGCCAACCAATAGGAGGTAAGAGAGTTGTTCCAGATCACTTCACCTTGTCCGGAACGTAAGACGGTAGAGGACCCACCGGCAACGATAAAAGATTCCTTCAGGGAATCCGCATCAAAGCCTGGAATCGAGTATTTGAATTTTTGTGCCTCAACCGTCTCCGCTAAAAAAAAGCAGAAACAGAGCGCACAGAGCATCATTTGCCATTTGGAGTTAGCTGATCGCTTCATTATGTAGTATTTAGATGTAAAAGTTCGATGTCTACTCGGACTTTATGTTAATCGAAGATAGCAAAATTCCCTTCTCTATTGTAAACTGGCCCGGTTTCCCTGCCAAACAATAGGAACGCTCATTGTGCCCTCCGCACAATAAGCTAAACATTCGCCTTGCCCCATAAAAGTACCTCCCTGCACTAAGGTAAAAGCAAAGGTTTCTTTTAAATGGCCCCCACTTATCTTGTAGCTTTTATGGACTATTTGTCCACTAATTGAGCGAAAATCTTTGCTAAATTCTATTTTATCTAACGAAAGCTTCTCAGGGCGACTGGACTTGGGAGGATATACCTCTAGGTAGGCTTGCAAGCTATCCTTAAATCCAAGCTGCAAAGATCCCGTATATATCAATTCTGGCTCATTATCGTAAAAATAATTGACTTCCCAACTCCCTTGCCAATCTTCCTGGCTAATGCTTTCTCTGTGAAAGAACAGGTATAAAGTTAGAATTCCAAGAAGGAGCAGTAGGGTGCTAGTTACCAAGCTAGAAGGCTGACTACTACGAAACTTATTCATGATCTTTTGGGTCGATTGAACGAAAATTGAGCTAGCAGGTAAGTACGAGAAAGCAAATTACTAAGAAGTTCCTTAAGATTGCCTAGTCTTTGGCAGAAAAAGCGAAGCATTCCTCACATGACTACGTAAAAGGATATGTTAAAAAAATCTTAAAACACAGCCCGATACCGTCATAATTAGCCTTGGTAAACTACAATCACATAGAGATTATCCTTACATTTAATAGTTCAACTCGCCCCGCTTTGGGAAGACAGCAACTACTCTAAATGAGATTTGACTGCCAGAACCCACAAAAGCTTCCTCCATTAAATGCTCAGGATATACTCGGTAACTACAAAAAACAACGTATGAAAACCCTTTTTACCCTACAGATCATTCTTCTGACGCTATGCTGTATTCCCATGGCTCATGGGCAAGTGAACTACAACATACTCTCAGATTGGGATTATCAGAGAAAAAAGAATGGGCCTAGCAACTATTGGCCAGAGAAGATCCACAAGATCATCAGAGGAATGGATGGACAGATCATTGCAGTTGGCGAAACAGTGAGTGAAGACAATCGAAGATTCGAGGGTTTGTTCTTAGTCATTGATGAAAAGACGGGAAAAGAAAGTTTTCGCCAGGCCTATTCCAAATCTGGTGACGCAGGTTTTTATAGCTTGGTGCAAAACTACGATGGATCCTACATTCTGGTCGGTTATCAGTCGACGGCTCGCGAGGGGAAAAATGGGTGGGTGTTGAAAGTGGATCAAAAAGGGAATATTCTTGATGAAAGACATCCAAAAAGCAAGGAGGGTCGAGATGATGTTTTAATAGATGTTGCTATTGATGCAAAAGGAAATATCTTAGCTGCTGGTTACCAAAGACATAAAACAAAGTTTAATGCTTTATGGATGGTACCAATTGGAGGAGATGGTAATAGCAGTCAGCTTATCAATGATGCAGCACTTGGTTTCGTAAACACCATTGTTCCTGCTCATGAGGGTGGGTTTGTTCTATTGGGTAATACTGAACAGTTCAAGGCGGGGCAAATCGAAGATGCTTGGGTGCTCAAGGTCGACAAGAATGGTGAACAAGTTGGTCCTGGCCCTAAGTATTTCGGAGATAAAGGCTATCAAGATATTCAAGATATGACGCCAACTCATGATGGAGGATATGCTATTGCGGGCGTGACTACCTCAGAGGGGGCTGGACTTGCCGATATGTGGGTCTTCAAAGTGGATCGGAACTTTAAAATGCAATGGAGCAAAACCTACGGTGGGACTAAGGAAGATGCTGCACAATCCATTATTGCTTTGCAACATGGCGGCTACGCTATTCTAGGACAAGGGAAAGGCCACCTGGCTAGTGCACCTACGACTCAAATGCAACTACTAATAATAGACAATAAGGGTAATGAATTGGACGCGACTAGTACTCCCATTGTACCATCGATGGGCAATGAACGAGGGACCTCCCTGGCAGAAACGGATAGAGGGCTATTAGTGTTGGCTGGTGTAGATGAAGCAGAAGACCGTCGGCAGACTCCTACTCCGCATATTGGAGGATACACCTACAGACAACTCGGCAGGTTGACTAATAGTGCCAAGGAGCGGGAACGCAACGCCAATTATTCGAATGCCTTAAGCCTAAGTGAGCCTAGATTTATTGATGATAATGATAACGGATATTTAGAGACCAAGGAAAGAGGTTACTTTTTGATTCAGGTAAAGAATCAGACTACCAAGCCCTTAGAACAGATCACCGCCAGAATTCAAAATGACCATGTACGCGCCATCAAAACCGAATTTCCTGATATCAAAATCGGCACCTTACTAGCCAGCCAATCGAAAGACGTCCATATCCCCATAGCTGCGTTGAAGGATCTGGGGGGGACCGGGCGCCTGGAATTCACGATAAACTTTGAGATTAAAGGAGTTTTTGCTAGCAGAATAATTGGTCATGTTAAGACCAACCAACCCGATCCAGCAAAGTTAATCGTAAGTGGTTCGAAATTCTTACCAAACTCGAAACCTCAAGCTGGACAGGAAATTTTGCTGAGTGTCGAAGTTGAAAACCGTGGCGGGAGAGATACTGGACCATTCGATATTGATTTTATCATCCCTGCTGGGGTAGAATCCCTAGAGTCTGAAAGACAATCTATTCTCAGCATTCCGCCAAATGGCAGAAAAACCCTCCGGTTTTCTTTTCGTTTTGATGGACAGTTCAAAGGGGACCGTTTAAGTATTGTGATGGAGGCACAGGGAAATACGCTTAATCCCCTGAAGAAAGGGTTCCATTTAGCTGTTGATAATAAACCGGACGCCATCGTTACCGCACCAGATAAAGCTCCAAGCGATAGCGAGATATTCTGGACTTCGCCAGATCCGAATGATTACGAGACTAGAGTGGTAGAGGTGAATGACCGCAATGCCAATATTAAGCTCATGGCCCTATCCGGGTCTGTTTTAAATAGAAGTAATTTTGCCACGAAGGTAAATGGAGAGTTCGTTGCTGAAGGCCAAAAGATGGATGAGGTCACCCTACAAGGTCCTGCTAAAGACATGGGCCGAAATCGCTACACTTTTAAAGATAAAATTCGTCTACAACCCGGTCGAAATATTATTGAAGTGGTTTACAATGATGGTCAGGGACTACAGTTCACTAGCCGTCCTATGACTTTCAATTATATTCCCAAAGGCAATCCTAATCTCTACGTGCGGTCAGTGGGAATAGGTCATGATGATTTGAAGTATACGGTCAAGGATGCCAAGGATATTGCGCGGGAGTTTATGAAATTAAAGGATGATCGCGGGAGGGGATTCCGGAAGGTAGATGTCCTACAATTTACTGAAGATGATCAAACGACTTTGATCAATCTAAAAAAGATGATTGTCAACTTGCGGCGTTCCAATATTAAGGACAATGACTTGGTGGTATTGTTTATTTCTACGCACGGTAAAGTCTTGAGTGATCGAGGAGACTATATTCTGATTCCATCCGACTTTGATGCAGATTATGAAGAACAGACCTCACTCAATTTCCAAAGAGATGTGCTGGATGAGTTGGATCAAATCAAAGGTAAAGTACTCGTGTTTATTGATGCTTGTCACAGTGGTAATGCGATTGGAAGTAAGGATTTCACGGATGAAGCAGCGAGTAAGTTCATGAATGATCTGATTGAAAAAACCTCAGGAATGGAAATTATCGCCTCTTGCAGTGATCATGAGTTCTCCTGGGAAGATGATCAGTGGCAAAATGGGGCATTCACCGAGGCCATCATTGAGGCTTTTCAAGACAAAACAGTACAGGTAGATGGCGAAATGATCCATGCCGATATCTTCGATGAAATCAATCGTAGAAAAAGTGGCCGGGATGGAATTATCACAATAGAGGAGCTACGAAACTTCTTAGGCAAGCGGGTACCTCATTTGGTAAGATCAGTGAAAAGGCAGAAGCAGCATCCTTCGCATAAATCTACGGAGCTACTACCGAAGGATACCCCCATCTATATGGTCGATCAAAATCAATAAATCACGTCTAGCTCCAGGGCAGAAGTCTACTTTTTGCGGCGCTTGTTTTTTGGCTTCTGCCCTCGAGTTTTCGGCTTTTTATATTTCATTTTCATTTTGTCTGCGTGCCGGACCTTTTTATTGGTTTTCCTGTTTTTATCTGACTTTTCGTGGAAAGCACCACCTGACTTCTCAATATCTGGCAGATTGATAGCCAGGTTTTTCATAAACACTTGCGGCTTTTCTGCTTCAATCAATTCGTCAGAAACTTCTACCTCCGCAGGCAATGCTTGTACCGGTATTTGATAATTCATCAATTCCTGGATAGCCTCAATGTAAGCGCCATCTTTTTCCGTGATAAAGGATATGGCCACACCTTCTGCATCTGCTCGCCCGGTACGTCCAATGCGATGAATGTAGCTTTCTGGTTCATCTGGAATGTCAAAATTGATTACGTGAGACACTTCCGCGATATCCAATCCCCTCGCAATGAGATCTGTAGCAATCAAGGCTAGATAGGTTCCATCCTTGAAGGAGTTAACAGAATTGAAACGGTTGTTTTGTGCCTTATTGGAGTGTATTACCCCTACCCTTCCCGGATACTTCTCCTCTAAGCGTTCGAAAAGTACATCGGACAGCTTCTTGGTTGCTGAAAATATCAGCACCTTATTCATCTCCTCATGTTCATTCAAAAGAGTCTCTAGTAAGTTGACCTTGGTATTAAAATTCGGTACGGCAAAAGCAGTTTGACTAATATTGTCTAAAGGAGTACCTACCGGCGTGGCTTCAATTCTTTTCGGAAAGTCAAAGAAAGTATCCAGAAGGGCTTCTACCTCTTCTGTCAGCGTTGCTGAAAAGAGCAAGTTTTGTCGTTTTTCCGGTAATAAATCGAATAGGTTAAGTAATTGGTGCCGAAAACCCAGGTTAAGCATTTCATCTACCTCATCAATCACCAACTTCTTAATCTTCTTAGCCTTCAGTGCACCTTTGTAGATTAGATCCAAGAGTCGACCTGGGGTAGCTACCAGTACATCTAGACCTTGCTCTACTAGTTTAACCTGCGTATTAATGTTTGTCCCGCCATATACACCTACAGCTTCCACATTCATATAGGTGGTGAGTTGCTCTACCGCCTCGACTACCTGTACGACCAATTCCCTGGTTGGGACCACTACCAGGATTTGAGGGAAACGATCCTTACTATACTTCCACATCCGTAAAAGAGGAAGCAAATAGGCAAAAGTCTTTCCGGTTCCGGTTTGCGCAATTCCCACCATATCTCGACCAGACATGATTACGGAAAAAGCCTTCTCCTGAATTGGAGTAGGGCTAGAAAGCCCTTGATCTTGAAGGGCGTTTCGAAGGGCGTTGTTTAAGTTTAAATCATCAAAAGTGCTCATCTCACAAGGATTTTCGTAGGCACCAGGTGGTCATTGCCCGTTGGTTCTGCACATTGGTTGTCTTGATGGGTTCTATCCATTCTCCTGCCAATTCCTCTGTGCACTGGATCAATTTCTGCTGATCCACTAAATACCATTGAGTACCGCTAGGCAGTTCGTACCTACCTTCCTCTAGAGCGGTAAGGTAAGGTTCGACACCAATGGTAGAAGAGAGTCGGCAAAAGAAGTATCCCCCAGCCGCCAGAACCCTCCAGATAGCCATCAACATATCTTCAAAGTGAGCATGATTTCTGGAAAAATGCAAGACTGCATTGCAAATCACTAAATCGAAAAAGCCATCCTCAAAAGGCATAGTCGTGATGGGGCTACAGACAAATCTTTCAGCAGGATAATTCGGCTGCAAGGTGCTGGCCAAAGCGCGAATATTAGCGATAGCCTTTGGGTTTTGATCCACTCCAAAAACCTCATAACCGTTTTTCAAAAAGAAGTGGCTATTCCTGCCAGCACCGCAACCAACATCCAGAATTCGCTTGCAGTCTTGGTATCTTCCTTTCATCAACTGATCGAAAAGATAGATGTCTATCCGGCCAAATTCATGTTGAAAATCAATCATAACCCGCCAAAATTACTTTAGACCCGCAAAGAACGCAAAATTTTGTCAAATCACTTGATTTGGCGGTTTACTTGACTTCCTCCCTACCATCAGCATGGATCGCAAATCGACCTCGTTCTTTGCCATGCACTTGATCTGACTTTGGCCATGGCCATCCCCCAAAAGCTGTGCGCTGGAAATCCTGAATGGCTTCGTAGATTTCCTGCTGAGTATTCATCACAAATGGCCCATGCTGAGCTACCGGCTCTTCAATGGGTCTTCCTTGCAGGAAAAGTAGATGGGTAGCCTTCGCCCCATTTTGCAAACGAAGCGCATAACTGGCATCTACCTTGACAGCTGACTGTGCTGGAATATTGGTTTCCTCAATCTGAAAATCTGCTCCACGATAGAAGTACAAGGTTCGATTGAGCGCGGAGCTAGCTGCGGTGAGTGTCCAGCTTGCCCCAGGCTCCATGCTAATCATCCAGATCGCAACCTCATTGGCAGGATCTGCGGCCCACGAATTGGGCGCCGGATCAGGAGCTTTCACACCATCAAGCTCCCCGGCAATTATCGTAACTTTTGTTTTGTGCCCAGCTTCATCTTCTTGTTCAAATACGGGTATGGTATCACGCCAAAGCATGGCAAAATGTGGATCAACCAGTTTATCTTTCTTCGGCAAATTCAGCCAAATCTGAAATAGTTCCAAAGGATTCCCTTCATCCTCCTTCAAAAGAGGGAACATTTCTGAATGTTGTACGCCCTTTCCTGCCGTCATCCACTGTACATCTCCATCTCCAAAGCGCCCAGCAGCGCCTAACGAATCCGCATGATCTACCAGCCCCTCTGCGGCTATGGTCACCGTTTCAAATCCACGGTGCGGATGAGATGGGAAGCCAGGAACGGTTCTGCCATGATACATTCTCCAAGGGAATTGAGGATTGAAGTCCTGTCCCAGCGAACGGGCAGCCAATGAAGCCTGTGGCCCCATTTCACTATTACCTGCCGGATAATCATCCTTGTGATAGGCGCAGAATAAAAAAGGATCACTGGTTTGCCAGGGAAACCCAAGGCGTTGAATCGATAGAATTTTATTATTACTCATATTGTTTTTCTTCGGATGCTTGTTTAACAGAAAGTAGTATTACTGAGCTTAACAACAAAGAGGGCCATTTGGTTAATTCTGTCAACCAATCCGCTTTAGCTGACCATTGTCAGCAAGAGCAAATAGAAAAGCCCCAAAGGAATGTTCCTCTGGGGCTTTTCTAGGCTACGAACCGACCTAAGTGTGCTAATTCAGTTGAAATACTTCGTGCCAGGCCTGCCAACCACCATCTAAATTAAACACATTCTCTTTAGCCATCCCTCCATTGATCATCAAAGTACAGGCTCGGATACTTCTCCGCCCACTTCGGCAATATACCAGGTACTTCTGATTCGGGTCTAGAGCTTCCATTCGATCATAGAAGTCATCCCCAAAATAGTCAATATTAACGGCTGATTCAAAGTGGCCATTGATAAACTCTTTGGGTGTTCTCACATCAATTAGTATTAAATCAGCAGATTCATCCATTAACTGTTGCGCCTCAATTGGTTTGAGGTTATTAAGACGCGCTTTGAACATGCGCCAGCGAGGGGTTTTACAAGATTTATCTTCCATTATAGATCTCTTAGCTAAACATTTCAACACCCCTTATTGCCTAGGGTTTGGACAAAAATAAGGGATTTCGGTCAATTCTGCTCAAGCAATTCACTGGTCTTTGCTAGTTTAGCACGCTATTGGCGATTCTTAACATTAGTTTGAATGGCCCTAGGGTTCCAAGGGAGATCGCCTCGCTGGGTACCATGATAAAAGGCATCTTCGGCATTATGCACATACATAAAGAAGTTCTCTTTACCAAAATGCTCAATCAGGTCTACACGATACAACATATCACGAACGGGGCCAATTACACCGCAAAGGTTCAGTCGTATGTTTCGTTCTGATAAATATTTATGCATTTCTTCTAAAGCGTGAATTCCTGTGCTATCAATGTCATGCATAGAGCTAGCGTCCATGATTAATAGCCGCAAATTTGGTCCTTTCTCACTCACTAAGTGTTTGATGTTCTCCTTAAAATAACTAGCGTTACCAAAATAAAGTTGATCATCAAAACGCAATATTAGGATTTCGTCCGACTGTTCTGCTTCTTGAAAACGTTTGATATTTCGATAGAAATGGGTTCCTGGCAACTTGCCGAGCACAGCTAAATGTGGGCGCGAACTTCTATAGAGAACGGTCATTAAAGACAAGGTAACGCCTGCAACTACGCCTTCTCCTATCCCAAAGACTAGCGTTACCAAAAAAGTAACCATCATCATCCAGAAATCACGGCGGTGGGTATGCCATAAATGTATGGCTTCTTTTAAATCAAACAGGCTCTTAATCGCCAATAGAATGATGGCCGCCAATACGGCCTTGGGTAAAAAATAGACCAAATCAGTCAGGAACAAGAGAGTTAAGCCAACTAAAGCGGCAGCTACGATAGAAGCAATCCCCGTTTTGGCACCGGCTTCATCATTTACCGCTGAACGGCTAAAACTTCCAGAAGTAACTAGCGATTGAAAAAAGGCCCCTACCAACTTTGATACCCCTAAGGCCAACAGTTCCTGGTTTGGGCGAACCTCATAGTTCTGATGCTTTGCCTCCAGCACTTTAGCAATCCCGATACTCTCTACTATACAAATTATGGTAACGGTAAAAACCGTCGGCATTACTGCTACTATCTTATTCCAGTTCAAAGTGGGCACCTCAAAGGCAGGCAGGCCTTCTGGAACCTCACGCACCAGGGCCAACCCCTGCTCCTCTAATTGCAGGCCCCAGGCGAGCAAGGTGCCAACAATCGTTACGATCAGCGGCCCCGGAATGGATCGATGGATCGATCTAAACCCTAGAATAGCGAAAAGAGCACCTAAACAAAAAACGACCGATAGCAAATGTGTCTGTCCAATGTGCTCTAGGGCATAAAATAGCGTTTGATAGGCATGTGCAAAACGTGGAATAGGAATGCCTAGTAAGTCCTTGAGTTGGCTAATACCGATGATCACTGCAGCAGCAGAAGTGAATCCCACTAGAACTGGGTGTGATAAGAAGTTTACCAAAAACCCCATCCGTAAGATACTGAGCAGCAATTGTGCAAACCCGACCAAGAGTCCACTTAAAATAACTAATTCGATGAATGCAGCGCTGCCCGGCTCTTCCAATTGGCTTATACCTGCCAATACCAGCAAAGAGGATATCGCAACGGGACCGATGGACATCTGACGAGAAGAACCGAAGATAGCATACAGGAATAAGGGAATAAACCCACCATACAATCCGTAAATGGGTGGCATACCCGTCAGCATAGCATAAGCCATGCCTTGCGGAATCAGCATTACGCCTACTGTAAGGCCGGCAGAAAGATCTTTCCCGAAATCAACACGCGTATATTGATCTAAGGATTCAAGGATAGGAAACCATCTACTCCAATGCATGGATTGAGGGGCTATTAATCTGTATTTTTTATACGGCCAAGATAAGAAAAGAGATTCGCTTTCTACCTTCTGCTCATCGGCAACCTTCAACAATTATAGGGAAAGTAAAATCATTTTTCGGGCAGATATTGACAGTGATGTATAGAAGGATATTGTTAATTTCACCAACCATTATGGCAATACCGAACGTTTGGAATGGGATTTATTTCGAATCTCTCATCATTGCCGCTATAGATGGAGCGGAAAAAGAAGATGGAGCGACAGATCCAATCGAAAAAGGAAGGCTTTTATTGGAAGAACAAGAAGGGCGAGCGATGCGATGTATCGTAAATGGATATTAATTTTCACAACTAGTACACGATATCCATCTCAAGAAATCCCTTGAGATGGATATTTTGAAATGCACACTTATCTTGCCCCAGTAGTCGGACACACAAAATCTGTCATCGGTAGGCCAGCAGCGGCCATTTGAGCCACGGCACCATGCACATTCACTAGCTTTTCAAAACCTCTTGCCTTCAGTATTGAAGCGGCAACGGTGGATCGATATCCGCTTCGGCAATGCATGTAATACTGTTTGTTTTTTGAAATTTCACTCATCTTTTCATTAATGAAGTCTAGTGGGATATTTAAGGCTCCCTTCACATGTTCAGCTGACCATTCCGACGGTTTACGGACATCCATAATGTTAATGTCTGGATTTTCATTGAAAGCCTTTGCCAAAGCATTAAGATCAATGGTTTCAATTTGATCGTATTCAGCTCCAGAGGTCTTCCAAGCCTCAAAGCCACCTTCCAAATAACCGATAGCATTATCATACCCGACCCTTGCTAGTCGCTTGATCGTTTCTTCTTCTCGACCGACTGGTGCCACGATCAGGATCGGCTGCATCAAGTCCTTAATCAGTGCCCCTACCCAAGGAGCGAAACTCCCATCCAATCCAACAAAGATAGAATTCGGAATGAAGCCTTGAACGAAAGCCGTTTTTTCTCTTACATCTAAAATCAGCGCATCATTTTCGTTAGCGGCCGCCTCAAAACCTCTAGGGCTTAAAGCTACGGCACCTCTTTGCATTACTGTATCAATACTCTCGTAGCCCTGCTTATTCAACTTGGCATTCTTAGCAAAGTACTGAGGAGGTGGCAGTAAGCCTTCGGTCACTTCCTTTATAAATTCCTCCCTCGTCATATCCGCTCGCAGTGCATAGTTCGTCTGCTTCTGGCGGCCAAGCGTATCCCAGGTATCTTTTGACATATTTTTCCCACAAGCAGAACCTGCGCCGTGCGCTGGATAAACTAATACTTCATCTGGCAAGGTCATGATCTTGCTACGCAAGCTGTCAAAAAGCCATCCTGCAAGATCTTCCTTGCTTATGCTACCTTGTTTTTGTGCGAGATCTGGGCGACCTACGTCCCCAATGAATAGGGTGTCGCCAGTAAAGATGGCATGCTCCTTTCCTTCCTCATCTAGCAACAAATAGGTGGTACTTTCTGGGGTATGCCCAGGAGTATGCAAGACGCGAATTCGGATCGCCCCCAGCTGAAATTCTTCCCCATCTTTGGCGGTGTATTTTTCGTATTTCGTCTCTGCATTGGGGCCATAGATGATCTTTGCCTCCGTCTTCTTGGCAAGATCTAAATGCCCTGAAACAAAGTCAGCATGAAAATGGGTCTCCAGAATATACTTAATCTGAGCTCCGGCAGCCTCTGCCCTCTTCAAGTAAGGTTCTGTTTCTCTCAATGGATCGATAATGGCAGCTTCTCCTTCACTTTCAATATAATAAGCTCCTTGCGCCAGGCAACCCGTATATATTTGCTCTATTATCATAGCATAAGTTTTTATTGTACTACAAAGTAAAGCACTTAGGCCGTACTTTACAGTGATGCGTATCACACTACAGCATGAAAGGGCGAAAGTAGGAAAAAAAATGATTTGTCGACTATGTCAGCCTTGCTCAATGACTTCCGTGAAGTGCTACCTGTAGGGTAGGAATTAAGATTTATTGATCTAAAGTTTCTAGATAAGCTTCTGCCCGTTCAAGTAAGGATTCCTGTTTTTCCGGATTCATTTTATCAAAAGTTCGGACTAACATGCCCAATCTTGGGTTACGGGTGAAGAAGTCTCGATGTACATGCATAAATCGCCAGAACAATGCGTCCCAGATATCCTGCCAGGGGCCTTTTTTATAATTACTCATTTTCATTAAGTAATTGCTCCCACTGATGTACGGCTTTGTGGACATCAGTCCACCATCAGCAAATTGACTCATGCCATACACATTGGGCACCATCACCCAATCGTATGCATCAATGAATAGCTCCATAAACCAGCGATAGACCTCATCCGGGTCAAATTCACATAAAAGCATGAAGTTTCCTAGGACCATCAAGCGTTCAATGTGATGGCAATACCCGGTTCGCAGCACTTTCCTGATGGTTTGATCAATAGGAGCAATGTCCGTTTCTCCAGTGTAAAAACCGGCAGGTATCTTCCTTTCGAAGCCCCAGTAGTTGCGCGTCCTTTCCACCCTACCCTTGCATTCATAAATACCGCGAATAAATTCACGCCACCCTATAATTTGCCGAATAAATCCTTCGGCTGAGTTGATAGGTATTTCCTCTTTGGCAGCGAAGGCCATAGTTTCCGTCAGAATCTGCTGGGGTGTGATAAGGCCTACATTTAACATCGGGCTTAATACACTATGGTGTAATATGGATTCCTCCGATACGATGGCATCTTCATAGTCTCCAAATTCTACAAATCGAAAATTCAGAAACTGCTGGAACCATTCTCCGGTTGATTGATAATCATAAGGGTAAAGGGGATAGGAGGATACTTCTCCAGGGTTGTCCTGGAAATGTTCTGTAACATAGCCACAAGCTTCTTCGTAGGTTGCATCGCCTTCGGGGTACTTGATCAGCGGTGGCGTCTTTTTCCTGGGGTATTTTTTCCGGTTTTCTGCATCGAAACTCCACTTCCCACCTACTGGTTGCTCATCCCCCACTAGCATAACTTCCCATTTCTTGCGTTGGCTGATGTAGAATTTGGTTTGGAAGAATTTCTTTTTACTTGGCTTAAAAAATGAACTCAGCTCTTCCGGTGTATTGAGAAACAAAGGAGAAGTATGTATTTCAAGTTCCATTTCCTGTACCGCTGTGGAAACGCGCTGATGCAACCAATCATCTGTTACATCGATCATCGAAACCTTTTGAACTCCTTGTGTTTTCAGGAATGGAATCAGTTCTCGAACGTCAGCTATCCCTTCTTGAGATTCCACATATTGAATCTGACATCCCTTGGCCAGCAAGTATTGTGCATAAGTCTTCATGCTGGCCCGATGAAAAACCAATTTCTGCTTATGGAAAGCGTATTGCTTAAAGAACAAAAATTCTTCAATGAGATAGATTGGGCTGGCATTCGTCAGTAACGGAGACTCCGCAAACAACTGATGAGGGAAAACGAGATTAACGCTTTTTTTCATGACTCTTCTTGTTTCTTCTGCACCGTTCACTGCAATATTTAACGGTCTCCCAATCTTTGGCCCATTTTTTTCGCCAACTAAAAGGCCGACCGCAGACCGCACAAGTCTTTTGAGGTAAATGCTGTTTTTTCATATTGAGCTTCAGGCCTTTCTTTTGGTATGTTTCTCCAAGATTCTCTGACTTTCTTTTTTTACTAAGTCATGGGTTCGGTGACCCCAGATCTTTTCTCTGGCTATCCTGCCGCTTTCTACCAAATCCACAATTGGCTTAGGATAATCAACCCCCAACTTCATCTCATAGAGCGCTTGCTCCATTTCAGTCAACTGCCAAGGTTCGTGAAGCAGGGCTGCAGGCACCAGTGTGAGTGCGGGTACCCATTGCTTGATAAACAGCCCTTCGGGATCATGATCCTTCGATTGCTTTACCGGATTATATATCCGAACTGTATTTACCCCCGTGGTACCTGCCTGCATCTGAAATTGTGGATAATGGATACCGGGTTCATAATCCAAAAACTGCCTTGCCAAATGATATACTCCAGTTCGCCAATCTTGATTTAGATGATGACACAGAAAGGAGACCAACATAGCTCTCATTCGAAAATTGATCCAACCGGTTGCCATTACACAACGCATACACGCATCCACTAAAGGATAGCCGGTTTGAGCTGTTTCCCAGGCTTTGATAAAAACATCATTCTTCGGTCGTTCCAACAATTCATATCCTCGATTTATACAGACGGTTTCATATTCACACTCTACCTCAAACTTTTGGATGAAATGGCAATGCCAAGCGATGCGACTAAGAAAATTTTGAAATGCTCTTTTATGATATCGACTGTTCGGATGTGCTATGACAAACTGATAGACTTGTCGGATACTCAAATTACCCCAAGCCAGGTATGGACTAAGGCGAGAACAACTCTGCCGACTTTTGCCAGGCTTGGATATAAATCGATGGTAATTCTCTCCTCTTTTTTCCACAAATGAGCGCAAATAACGCCAGGCTTTCGCTGTTCCTGCCGGTTGAAAATCAGTAGGGTAATCTAGCCATTGTTCTTGTAAATCCTCCGGTATTGGGAAGGGATGCTCAACGGGTGTCAGCTTTTGCTGGCTGAAGTAGTTTTGTATCAAGGCTTGCTTGAGGTAGGCTGCTCTCAATTTTTCCCAATCTTTGCGATCACTTATACCTCTCAGAACAGCATCCTTTTGGAATTCTTTCCATTCCACGCCCTGCGATTCCAAGTACTTGGCCACTACCTTATCTCGATTCCAAGTGATCTGTGTACCACTTTCACGATGACTCAATACCTGAATCATTTCATACTGTTCTCGAAGAAAAGTGAACATCTCTAGCGCTTCGGCATAGAACAACAGTACTTGTCGGCCGTAAGATTTCAGTTCGTGATTTAGCGCTAAGAGAGAATGATAGATGAAACGGTAATGTCTTGGTGATGTATCTGGATATTGCAGTAGGCTAGGCTCAAAACAATAAACTATGATATATGGAATCTCCGCTTGTTCTACTTGCCAAAGAGGGGCATGATCCTGAAGGCGTAAGTCTCTTTTTAGCCAAACTACATTAATTCGCTCCTTCTCCTTCACTCCACACTACCTTTTGCTGATCTTATTGTTGGAGATATGTCGCTGACGAGAACACTTAAACCGGCTGATTTCTGAAGACCGTTTCTTCAAGTGCTTTTTACTGATGCCACTATTGACTCGTTTCCGCCACAGTCGAAAACTTTTCCCTTTAAGTGTTCTACGCATCAGACGGATCACCTCTTTCTCGGGCAACCCGAACTGATACCGAATAGCTTCAAATGGGGTTCGGTCTTCCCAGGCCATTTCGATAACCCTATCCAAGTCTCTTTCACTTAATTCTTTCATGACACTTATACCTTAAGGTTCGACATTCCCCCGTCAACATGCATAACTTGTCCACTGATCCAGGCAGCTTTGTCTGAAAGCAAGAAAGCCGCCATTTCGGCAATATCTTTAGGCTGACCAATCTTTTTAAGCGGATGTCGCTGTGCATTGGCCGCTTTTTTATCATCTGAGTTCAAAAGCTTAGCTGCTAAAGGAGTATCGGTTAGGGAGGGCGCAATACAATTCACTCTAATCTTGGGTGCGAATTCAGCAGCTAATGCCCTCGTGAGCCCCTCCAAGGCTCCCTTAGAAGCCGCTACTTGTGCATGAAAATTAAACCCAGACTGCACCGCGACAGTGGAGAAAAATACAACGGAGGCTCCTTCACTTTTCTTGAGGCGTTTTAAAGCGGCTTGCAAGACCTTGATAGCACCGATCACTTGCAATTTATAATCTTCTGCAAAGCTTGCCGGCTTAAGTCGCGCAAAGGGCTTCAAGTTTATGCTACCAGGGCAATAGACAAGTCCATCCAGCACCTCTGGCAAAAAATCCAAGTTTACTTCTTCCTGCAATACATCTAGGAAATGGAACTGGCTACTATCTACTTCATTGGATCGATAGGTGCCAATAACCTGATGTCCTTCTTGCTGTAATACTGCTGTAAGAGATTTTCCGATACCGGAAGAGGCCCCCACCACCAAAATATTCTTCATGTAAATCAGTCTTAAAAAGTCGTGATGCAATTCTCGCAAGGGCAACAACAGATAAGAGGAATGGTTCTACAAAGTAGATTGATTTTTGATAGGGGCCATAGATCCACGAGCGTTCTAAGCTATGTTCCATTTTACTGGTGGTTTTACTGTAAAATTTCTTACATTTAATAGGAATATGGCCATTGAGCTATCCACCTTAGACACCAACTTTCATACAAGTCCTTTCCCACATGCGACTAATCTTAATACTGTCGGGAATTCTATCCATTATTGTAGTTTTCACAAAATGCAGTACCAACTCGACGTCTGTCGATCCGTTGTATGCCAAGCAGTTGTTTGTACATGAGATATATCCGGTTCTAGAGCGGAAATGCCTCAGTTGCCATGGCCATGATTCTGATAACATTGAAGGTGATTTTCAATTAGTTGATCGTTCTTCACTGCTCCAAGGTGGACAATCAGGAAAAGCGGCAGTAGTTCCTGGTGAACCCGAAGAAAGTCTACTAATTCATTTGATCGAAGGTCGTGAGCCTGAATCCTTCATGCCTCCCAAAAGAGATGAGCAGTTAACCGACGATGAAATACAGTGGTTTCGGGAGTGGATTTCAGCCGGAGCGGTTTGGCCCAACGTAGAAGAACGAGCTGAAATTCTTGCGGCTGGCCAATGGCATTTTGGGGATCGAATTCAAGTTAGAACCAGCGGTGGTCAAGAAAAGAGCTGGGATGAACGACGATACAAACGAGGACGATTATGGGCTTTCTATCCCCTCACTAAGCCTGTTGTTCCCAAGTCTAACTATCAGCATCCGGTCGATGCCTTCCTTCAAGACAAGTTGCAGCAGGTTGGCTTAAGTATGACTCGAAAAGCCGCTAAAGTTACCTTAATCCGCAGAGCCACCTTTGATCTCACCGGTCTTCCCCCTACTCCAGAAGAGGTAGAAACTTTTCTAGCAGATGAAAGAGACTCGGCCTACAGCTATTTGATTGATCGATTACTGTCAAGTCCACACTATGGAGAAAAGTGGGGAAAACACTGGCTCGACGTGGCGCGCTACGCAGATTCGGATGGCTATTCTAATGACTATGTGCGTCCCAATGCCTGGCGATATCGAGATTATGTCATCCGATCCTTCAACCAAGATAAACCTTACCATCAATTCATCAAGGAGCAATTGGCAGGCGATGAGCTGGATCAAAGCAGCTCGGAGATGTTGATTGCAACGGGCTTTCTGAGAATGGGACCCTGGGAACATACAGGCATGGCCATTGCTGCTGAGACTCGCCAGTTGTTTTTGGATGATGTTACTAATATTGTGGGGGAAACTTTTCTCTCTCTTCCCCTCGGCTGTGCCAAATGCCATGACCATAAGTATGATCCAATTCCCACTAAGGATTATTATCGTGTCCAAGCCGTCTTCGCACCAACGCAGTTTGCAAGTCGAGATGCCGCCTTTTTACCGCTGGAAAATCAGAAGGGAATAGCTGAGGAAAAGGAACGTATCGCATACTGGATTGAGGAGACCAAGGCGGAAGAAGAGGCCATTAAAGAGAAAGAAGAGGAAGCTGCTAAAAGATGGTTTGCAGAGAGAGGTAGAGCTTACTTAAACAAAAGAGCCAGGAGAAAACTAGCGGATGAAGCGCAGCCTCCTCGATATTACGGACTGACTTTTGAGGACCTTGGCTATAGAAAAGTCTTACAAAAGCGCAGACAAACCCTCAACAAAACCAAGCTAAGGTTTGAACCCTTTGCTTATTCTGTATACAATGGTCCGAATAAGTTGGTCCACAGTACAAGTAACATGCTGATGCCTAAGGAGATTGGACAGGAACCACCAGCTACCTTTATTCTGAACGGCGGGTCTATTTATGCCCCGCTTGAGGAAGTACCTGCGGGTGTACTCAGTGCAGTAAGTACTATGGCAGAGCCAATGGATGGAAACACCCATATGAAGAAAGCAAATCCAATCCCTCAAACCAGAGATGGTCGCAGGTTGGCCTTCGCTCAATGGTTGACGGAGGAAGAAAATCCACTAGTGATTCGGTCGATTGTTAATCGCATCTGGCAGCATCATTTCGGGAAAGGGATTGTAGAAACCAGTAATAATTTTGGCGGAACGGGAAAGGTCCCCAGTCATCCAGAACTGTTAGACTGGTTGTGTCAAGCATTTATTGAGGGAGGATGGTCAATCAAGGCATTGAATCGATTGATCATGACTTCGGAAGCTTACCAACAGTCAAGTCAAGCCAGAAGTAAGGACAAAACTAACCGAATAGATCCAGAAAACAGCCTACTATCCCACTACACGCCCAGAAGGCTTGAAGCTGAAGAAATACGCGATGCAACTTTGTTGGTAAGTGGCGAATTGAATCCCGCCATGGGTGGAATCCCTATCCGACCAGAAATCAATCAAGAAATCGCCTTGCAACCTCGTCATACCATGGGCTCGATTGCCATGGCCTACCAACCCTCCCCCAACAAGGCATCTCGAAATAGACGAACCATCTACGCGGAAAAGATTCGAAACCTACCCGATCCATTCTTACAGGTTTTCAACCAACCACCAACGGAGATATCCTGCGAAAGAAGAAGCTCATCCACCGTAGCGCCCCAGGCTTTTAGCTTGTTGAATAGTAGACAACTCAGGGATCGGGCTGTCGCTCTAGCTCTTAGGTTGGAAGAAGAGGGAGGAGTTGAGCTGAAAAGTAGGGTTCTGCTGGCCGGACTTCTTTGCTGGAATAGGCAAATGGATGAAGATGAACTCGCAGAGGCAATAGCTTATGTACAGCGCATGGAGGAGTATCATCATTCAAACCCAGCACAAGTAATAAGTTATCCTACTTCAGTTACCAGAAGAATGTTTGAAGAAATGACTGGTGAGCCATTCGAGTATCTCGAAGAGCTTGATGTATTCCATGCCTATCAGGCTGATGCCAAGGATGCAGAGGTGCCCCCCTCGACGCGCGCATTGGCAGATTTGGCAATGGTTTTGTTTAACACAAATGAGTTTCTCTATGTCTTCTGATCAAAATTATTGGAATCGACGGCAATTCATCTACGGATTAGGAGCAGGAATTGGCGCTGTTGCTTTTAGCAGCCTTTTGGGATGTGAAGCAGATCCTAAAAATACCAGAATCTCTACTAACCCATTAGCCTCTAAACCACCGATGATTATTCCAAAAGCCAAATCGGTGATCTTTATTACCTTGGAAGGTGGCCCTAGTCATATTGACACCTTTGACCCCAAGCCCGCCTTGGCTAAATATCATCTGAGCAAATTTGAGCGGAAGGGGGAGCAGTTTTCAGCTATGTCCTCCGGAAATCGATACATTGTACAAAGTCCATTTGAGAGCAGAAAGGTTGGGCAATCTGGAGCAGATATGAGTAGTCCTTTCATCCACCTAGCTCAGGTGGCTGATGATATTTGTTTCTATCGCGGTGGACAAGCAAAGTCAGTTAATCATCCTACTGCCATGTATCAATTGAATACCGGTAATCAATTTGGGGGTGATCCGGCCTTTGGAGCTTGGACAGCCTATGGGTTGGGCTCTCTCAATGATAACCTACCCGCTTTCGTGGTACTGCCAGAACTTGCCTTCCCACAAGGGGGCTCTGCCAACTGGTCCAACGGATTTTTACCTGCACAATTTCAAGGTACTACTTTTCGGCCTACGGGTACGCCAATTCTCAATATTGAACCGCCACCGGGATTGAGTCGTTACCATCAACGAGAAAGCATTGATCTCATCCAGGCTTTCAACCAAAAACACAGCGAAAATTATCCGGAAGAAGATGAATTGCGGGCTCGTATGTCCAATTATGAATTGGCCTTCCGCATGCAGATGGAGGTACCCGACATCATTGACCTAGACAGAGAAACAACAAAGACAAAAGCTTTATATGGGCTAGATGAGAAGGTTACCCAGGATTTTGGTAGAAAATGTTTGCTGGCTCGTAGATTGGTGGAGAAAGGTGTTCGCTTTGTACAACTCTACTCCTCTGGTTGGGACTCACATGATTTCCTCGAAAGGGCACACGGGAATTTGATCAAGAGTATTGATAAACCAATTGCCGGATTGATCACAGACCTAAAGCGAAGAGGACTACTGGAAGAAACGCTTATTGTATGCTCTGGAGAGTTTGGACGTACGGCGGACAATGGTATTCGTGAAGGGGGAATCGCCTATGGACGAGACCACAATCCGGATGCGATGGCTATTTGGATGGCTGGTGGAGGGGTAAAAGCAGGGCATACCATTGGCGCAACGGATGAACTAGGTCAAGAAGCGATAGAAGTAGTTCACCCTATTAGCGATCTACATGTAACGCTCCTACATCTACTGGGTCTCGATGATAATAAACTGACATATCTACACGGTGGACGCTATAAACAGCTATCGCAATTCGGGGGCAAAGTTATAAAGGAATTGATTGCCTAGCTACCTATGCATTTAAGATAGATAAAAGGCAAAAAAAATCCTGCTCTAAAGCCTTCTAAAGCGGCTCAAGAGCAGGAATCTTGCAATCAGTTATGTGGATCTAATCATCCATATCTAATGCATCCTCAATTCGGCGCATACAGTCTTTCACGTGATATCCACTGAGGTTATTACCATATTTCTTGGAGGCTTTTTTCAAGTCTCCATGTAAGCGCAACAAGGTACCGTGTGATATGGACACGATATCCGTATACTTTGGATTCATCGATGGACCAGTTACACCTGCCCCACCAAAGGAGAATCTAAATCCACTGCTAGCTTTGGGTTCTAGCATGCTGATCATCTTCTCCACATACATTTTTTGCAAATTACGACGATGTGTAGTAATTGGGCCGGTCCGATTCAGTTCACTCCAAATTCCTTTGTATAAATCATCGTACATTTCCTCCATAGAGTAAACCTCTCCTCCGCGAGATTCTGTTTCAATAATCCGTTGGAGCCTTGAGACAGACATTAAGCTATTCAAAGTAGACTCTTGCAATCTAGCCATAGCGGCTACCCCTTGATCTGGTCTCAGTTTGTTCAAAATATTGGGGTCCAGCATCCAAGTCGGGGTAGCAAACAAGTGTCGATTCAAAAAATTGATGGCACTCTTTTGCATTTCCTTAGGAGCCGGCTCATATACTACCTCTTTCTGATCATAGGTCTTTGGCGTTTCGAAAACGCCGCCTACCCATTTAGTAACATGCCCAATGTAGCGTCGGTATTGTCCTACGACCCCATCGTAAGTCTCTCTAGCCATATCAAAAGTTTTGGCCTCTTCCTCCGTCCAATCCAAGATATTAGGGATAATCCGCTGCAAATTTTTGATGCCATACTCTGAAGCTGCCATGGAATTGTCTCCCACATCTTCAGATTGTGCTCTTGGATCATAGGAACTGGTTTCCGTAATGAACCAAAGACGCTTATTAGCTGCGGCTTTATCCTTGTACCATTGGTTTAGAATCTTGCGATCCTCATACTCATCTTTAGAATTGTAGATCGGCTTATAGTTCCATTCAATTGCCCATTTGTCGTAGTCTCCTACTCTTGGAAACAGATCTTTTACCCCATCCTCCGGCTGAGCCACATAGTTAAAACGGGCATAATCCATGATTGAAGAAGTGTGGCCATTCGCTGCCATAAAGGCAGGATCGCGCAACTTTTCGACCGGAGTGGCATTACTAGCTCCAAAGTTGTGTCGCAATCCAATGGTATGCCCAACTTCATGAGCGGCTACAAACCGAATCAAGTTCCCCATCAAGGTATCATCATATACATTAGGACGAGCTTTGGGATCATTTGGAGCCGCTTGAATGGTATACCATCGCTTTAGGAGCATCATAACATTATGGTACCAACCGATATGGCTCTCTAGGATCTCCCCAGAACGTGGATCATGCACATTGGGTCCGTAGGCATTTTGTATGCTCGAAGCAAAATATCGAATGACCGAAAATCTAGCATCTTC
This sequence comes from Saprospiraceae bacterium, assembly GCA_965263225.1. Lineage (GTDB taxonomy): Bacteria > Bacteroidota > Bacteroidia > Chitinophagales > Saprospiraceae > DT-111. The sequence continues at coordinate 241,943 of CBDHHG010000051.1, read as the reverse complement.
CAGACTCATATTAGGATCATCCTCTGGCCAATCCTTAGCCTGAATAGCATTTTTCCAGCCTGCTTGCTCAAAAGCCACCTGCCAATCTTCCACCCCTTGCTTGAGGAAAGGACGCCACTTCATCGGAGTAGCAGGATCAATATAAAATACGATCGGCTTAGCAGGTTCAATCAACTCCCCATTTTGCTGACGACGCGCATCGGCATCATTCTTGGCCTCTAAGCGCCAACGGACTGCAAAGGACTCCGTTTTGGCTCTTTGACCTTCTCCATCAAATACGGTGTAGCGGTTAGAGAAAATACCCACTCGAGGATCAAAGAATCTTCGACGCATGGGCGTCTCTGGCAACAAGATCATGGAAGTGTTCAACTCAAAGGTTACGGCACCAGAGGCCACGCCTGCTGCAAGGTCCACGGTTCGAGAACGTCCGGTAGATCCCGGGCGGGGGGGCGTTGGAGGTGTAACGGAATAAGTCTTTACACTACGAACTTCCACGTTGATGGGAAAAGCTTTGATGCTTTCAATATAGGAGCGATCTTTCTGAATTGCCTTCATTTTATAGCGATTCTTCGTCCGCGTAGAGATATCAAAAGCTTGGTTAGGTTTATCAAAGAATGCTCCAACTTCGATAAGTACAGAGGTGTCTTTTCGTTCTGCTTTAATGTCAAATGAGGCTGCAATTGGATTTACATTGGAATTCTGAACTGCTTGATAGATCGGTTCCAGACTATCAGCCAAATTGATATAGCTTACAATTCGGATAAAGATATTTTTCTTGGGACCTTTTTCAAACCGAAATACCTGGCGATTGGCCTGTTCTCCACCATAACCTGCTCCCGTAGGTGTTTTAGACATTCGGGTAATGGCCATGATATCTCGTCCAAAAAGTGATTCAGGGATTTCAAAGTATCTTTTGTCCCCCACTTTATGCACATGCAACATGCCTTCCATGGTCTCAGCATCCTTAGTAATGATATCTTGGAAAGTCTTAGGTTTTTCTTTCTTCTTGTCATCTCCACCTTTATCCCCTTTGGGGCCTTTTGGTCCTGGCTGGGCTAGACCGAGGACAGGTATTAGGAATAGCAAAAAGAAGCATAACAAGACCTGAGAAGGCCTCGTAGGCTGGTAAACTTTTTTCATACTAGCAAATTTGGTCAACGATTATGTAAGCACAACTCCTGAAGGAGCCATTTTGTTTACAGCGCTAAACTTAAAGGTTTTTAACCAGTAATTTAAAGGGAGTATCGGAATTAGCAGGATTAGAAAAATCTAAAGAGCATTTAGTAAGAATCTTGGCACTTCTGACTGTTATTTTTTAGGACAACAGCTCAATCTTATTTCGCCCCAAACGGACCTTCCCTTGCTTTTCAAGCTGTTTCAGTAATCGGGAGATGGCTTCTCGCGAGGCATTCAGGTCATAGGCAATAGCCTGATGTGTAGTCGATAGAACTGGGGTGGTATTGACTTGAACTTTCTGTTCTAGGTATTCCAGCAATCTTTCATCCATTTTCTTGAAAGCAATACTATCAATAGTCTTGATCAAGTCACGCATGCGTTGATCATAGGAACGCATAACAAAATTCTTCCAACTTTGGTATTTACGCATCCACTCATCAACGTACTGTATGGGAATACCGATCATACTGACATCTTCTTCTGCCACCGTGCGAATATCACTTTGTTTGTTCATCATACAACAGGAAAATGACATCGAACAGGTCTGACCAGCTTCCAGGAAGTACAAAAGCAATTCATTACCTTCTTCGTCTTCTCTCTGCACCTTGATACTACCACTTAACAGCAGTGGAACTAACTTGATGTATCCACCATAATCTTGGATCACTTGCCCCGCTTTGAAGTGGTATAGTTTACCCACGGAGACGATCTCTTCTTGCAGCGCTTTTTCAGCTAAGACAGGAAAATGTCGTTGGATAAGGCGTAAGATATCTAGTTGGGAATCATTCATTTTTCAGCTAGCTTTTCTTCAATGGAGGCTAGTCGTTTTTCAATTTGTAGGAGCTTCTCCAATATTAACACATGCGTCTTCTTCGCATCAATACCTACTGGACTAGTGTCGCTATGAATAGCTTTTGCAATAGCTTCAAAGTTTTCCTGCTCTATATTGAGGTCCATAATTTAGATTTAGATCCCGCTAGGATGAAGATAAAAATAGCTGAAACAAACAGTGTCTGCTTATTTCAGCCATCCGTATCATACCCGGAGATATGATAGATATAAGAAGAGATAATATCAGGAAAATATCAGTCTGTTTCAGGGAAGAAACATTCGGTTAGTTTCCCTTACATATTACATTGGCAGTTTTCCAGGCATTCAATAATTAGGGAAACATCCCGCTCTTTCAAAGAATACATCATACTTCTTCCCTCGCGCTTGACACTAAGTATACCTTTCAATCTCATGTTTTGAAGATGATGGGAAGTCAAGGACTGTTCACTGCCAGTCCGCTCACAAATCTCCTTCACTGAGAGCTTTGGATACTGTTCCAATAGGTGAATGATGGCTAAGCGGGTGGGATGCGCTACGGTTTTCAATATGTAGGCAATTCGCTCTAACTTCTCTACTAATTCCCCTTGAATCACATTATTTGAATCCATGACTTAAAGGTATGAACATATTTTCACAATAACAAAGGAGCAAGTCTGCTAGCTGGATAATTCGAGCATAGCCTTGATCACGCCTGTTTCCGGTTTCAACCAGTCTTCAAAATGTTGAGGCATGTCTAGAAAGGGAACAGTGTGGGTCACAAAAGAGTTTACGGGGAACTCCTTTTGATTGAGTTTATTCATTACATAATCAAAATCCTGACGCGTGGCATTTCTACTGCACAATAACGTTGTTTCTTTGGCATGAATAGCTGGGTGTCGGTAGCTAAGGTCTCCTTTATATAATCCCACTAGCACAAACTTCCCCCCATGCGACATATAATCAACACCGCTCTCCAATGCTCTCTTGTTTCCGGTGGCATCAAAGACCACGTGAGCCATATCACCATTAGTCATGGCTTCAATTTTCTCAGAGGCATCACCTTGCAATACATTCACTGTATCAGTGATCCCGAGATGCTTCCGAACAAACTCCAGGCGACTATCTTGGACATCTAGTGCAATCACCCTTGCGCCTTCCATCTTAGCAAATGCCATGATGCCGATCCCAATTGGGCCACATCCCATGACTACCACCGTATCCTTGTTCGTCAATTGCGATCGTCGAATAGCATGCGCACTAATGGCCAAGGGCTCTAGAATGGCAATTTCTTCCCATTCTAAATGATTGGCAGACAATAGTAGGTCTTGTGAAAGCACTACTCTTTCTTGCATACCTCCGTCGCTGTGTACACCTAATACCTGAATGGATGTGCAGCAATTGGGTTTTCCTCGACGGCATGCAATACATATCCCACAACTGATATAGGGCATGATGCCCACTCGATCTCCAGCCTGAAATGCCGTGACATCTGGTCCCACTTGCAAGACTAATCCTGCCAATTCATGCCCCAATATTCGAGGGTATTGGAAGAAGGGTTGGTTTCCTTGAAATGCATGCAAATCGGTGCCACAGATACCAATCCGCTTCATTTGAATTAATACTTGATTGCCGGCTAGAGTGGGTTCGGATTTTTCTTTAATGAGAAACTGACCTGGCTCCTCACAAACGATATATTTCATCTAAATTGCTTCAAAAAGTTTGATAATATGAGTAAAGAAGATATTTTTGTTCAATCGATTGAACAGATAGCCAAAGATAACCGAATTTGAAGAATAAAAAAACCACTATCAGTGATATTGCCAAGGCTCTAAACCTTTCTCCCTCAGCTGTCTCTAAGGCCCTCAATCACCATCCCAGAATAAGTAAGTCCACAAAAGAAGCTGTTCAACGCATGGCCGCTGAGTTACAATACGAGCCCAACCATTTAGCCGCAGCCTTGCGCAAGGGCAAGAGCTATTTGATCGGGATCATTGTTCCCGCCATTGACATCAACTTTTTCGCCAGTGTAGTGAAAGGGATAGAAACCGTCATTAATCAAAAAGGATATAATGCCATTATAACCCAGTCTGATGACCTGACAGAGAAGGAAATTAGAAATATTGATGCACTGCTAAATACGCAGGTTGATGGAATCATCTGTTCTTTGGCTAACGCGACCACAGCCTATGACCACTTGGATAAAATTCTTAAAAAAGGGGTTCCTCTGGTGCTGTTCGATCGTACACCAGGACGGGAGGACATCAGCACCGTCGTTAATGATGATTATCAAGGAGCTTTGAATGCCACCAAGCATCTCATTGAACAGGGGTGTCAGAATATTCTACATCTAGCAGGCCCAAAAGAGGTTCTCCCCTATCGACTGAGGGCAAAAGGATACCAAGATGTTTTGAAGAAGCATCACATGCCACTCCGCTCGGAATGGATTATGGAAAGTGGGTTAAGTCAATTGGACGGAATTCGGTGTATGAGAGCGGCCTTGGCTCTACGCCCCAAGATAGATGCCGTCTTTGCTGCTAGCGATCATGCGGCCTTAGGTGCTATGCGCGAATTGGCAGAAAAAGGAATTAAGGTCCCGGATGAAGTGGCGGTAGTTGGGTTCAGTAATGAAGGGTTTGGCCCCTTTGTCGAGCCCAGTCTAAGCACAGTAGATCAGCATGGTTCACAAATGGGGGCATGGGCAGCGAAACTGCTTTTACAACAATGCGAAGGTACGGGAAAAACAGTCGTACAAGAAAAAATTGTACTGCCGACAGACCTAATTATACGGGCATCATCAAGGAGAAAAAAATGACACTACTTTAAACAAGAATACATCAAAACAATTATCGATTACATTATGGCTAAGTACACCAGAATTGAGGTAGCACAAACAATGGCCGAAACAGGCTTAGTCCCGCTGTTTTATCACCCTGATATCGAGCTGGGAAAAGAAGTGATTGCAGCCTGTTATCGCGGCGGTGCCCGGATTATAGAATTTACGAATCGGGGAGATTTTGCCCATGAGGTATTCGCTGCCCTGAATAAATATGCTTTACAGGAGTTGCCGGGATTAATTATGGGTGTCGGATCAGTGGCGGATGCCGCTACTGCTTCCCTATATATGCAGCTGGGTGCAAATCTCATTGTCACACCCGTTTTTCGGGAGGATATTGCACGAGTCTGTAACCGGAGGAAGGTCTTGTGGTCCCCAGGTTGCGGAACCTTGACAGAAATCGCGAAGGCCGAGGAACTTGGGTGCGAAATTGTCAAAGTATTCCCGGGCGGAACCTACGGGCCTGGCTTTGTAAAGGCCATTAAGGGTCCTCATCCCTGGACTAGCATTATGCCGACCGGAGGGGTTTCCCCTACTGAAGAGAATCTCAAGGGATGGATTGATGCTGGTGTTACTTGCGTAGGAATGGGTTCCAAATTAATTACTAAAGATGCCCTAGCAGCACGAGATTTTGGACTCATTGAAGAAAAAACGCGTTCAGCAATAGAATTAATTCAAAGACTTAGAGCCTCATGACCAACTTACCACCATTCCTTCAACTACATGAGCAAGATAATGTGCTCGTAGCCCGCTTGGATCTAAGTAAAGGCAGTCAGCTTCATTGGCAAGGGGATCAAATTGAACTGCAAGAGGATATACCTGCTAAACATAAATTTACGATTAGTCCTTTGGCTGAAGGGGCCCAGGTTATTATGTACGGCGTGCTGGTGGGTAAAACGACTAAAGCCATTGCTAAGGGAGGCTTAATCAGCACAGAAAACTTAGCACACGCCACCAGATCCTACGAAAAGCGCCAAGCAAAGCTCCAATGGAATATACCTGATGTTAGCCGTTGGCAGGATCGTCATTTTTTGGGGTATCATCGCAAAAATGGCTCCGTTGGAACCGCCAACTATTGGATTGTAGCACCATTAGTGTTTTGTGAAAATCGCAATATAAAAGTACTAGAGGCTGCCCTGGGAGAAGCCTTGGGGTATCGTACCGAACGCTTGTTTACGGTGGATGTTCCGAGCTTGGTGACCAAATATCAAGCTGGAGCGACGGTAGAGGAAATCAAAGCTACTCCTATTATCCAGACGGCGGAGGATCGCCTCCTTAACCGCCCTTTCCCGAATGTGGATGGGATAAAATTCTTGACTCATCAAGGGGGATGCGGAGGAACCAGGGAGGACTCAGAGGCTCTTTGTCATTTACTGGCGGGCTATATTACCCATCCCAATGTGGCAGGGGCCACCATTTTGAGTTTAGGGTGTCAAAATGCGGAGGATAGCTACTTGATGGAAGCCATCCGGCAACGTGATCCGGACTTTGATAAGCCACTTGTGATGTTGGAGCAGCAACGTTCCAGGAGTGAGCGAGAGTTTATCGAGGAAGCCGTAAAATCTACCTTTATCGGGCTTATGGAAGCCAATAGCTTGACGAGACAAGCTGCTCCTTTGAGCAAGTTGGTTTTGGGCTTGGAATGCGGAGGATCCGACGGCTTTTCCGGCATCAGCGCCAATCCCGCCCTGGGACATACTTCTGATCTACTTGTAGCACTGGGGGGGAGCAGTATTTTAGCTGAATTCCCAGAGCTCAATGGGGTGGAGCAAGAATTGATCAACCGTTGCGAAACGCAGGAGATTGCCGATAAATTTGTCAACATCATGAGGACCTATAGTGAAAGAGCCAAAGCTGTAGGATCTGGCTTTGATTACAATCCCTCGCCCGGTAATATTAGAGATGGTCTGATCACGGATGCCATTAAGTCAGCGGGCGCTGCCAAAAAAGGTGGCACTTCACCCGTTAGAGATGTCCTTGATTATACCGAACCAGCTGTCAAACCAGGTCTACATCTCCTCTGTACACCTGGTAATGATGTAGAAAGTACCACTGGATTAGCCGCCTCGGGTGCCAATTTGATCGTTTTCACTACGGGCTTGGGTACGCCTACTGGAAACCCAATCACTCCAGTCGTCAAAATGTCTACCAACAATGATTTACACAAGCGAATGGGAGATATCATCGATATCAATGCAGGCACAATTATTTCTGGGGAAGATACTATCGAATCAAAGGGAGAAGAATTACTCGATTACCTCATTGAGGTGGCCAGTGGTCGGCAAATACCAGCTGCCGTGCGATTGAAACAGGATGATTTCATCCCCTGGAAGAGAGGCATTTCCCTCTAAAGTGATCCAACAATACTTCACTTATAGAAAAACCAACACCTATGTCCGAAATATTACAAAGAACAAGTTCCGCGCCGCCCGCACCCAGTTCTACCCGATTTATGTTATTTGGCGGTGGCAATTTCATTCGTGCCTTTGCTGGCTGGATGATTGATCTGTTGAATAAACACACACTCTTTGAAGGGGGAATGATGGTTGTTAAACCCACGTCAGGGCGAGATTACACTGCCTTAAGAGAACAAGAGGGGCTATACCATGTCATTCTCAATGGACAACAAGAGGGACAACTGGTTGATAAGGCCTACTTGGTTACCACGGTCACGGATATCGTACATGTCTATGATCAATGGGAGGTATTTTTACAGTCAGCGGAGAACCTGGATCTGAAGTATATCTTATCAAATACCACAGAATCCGGGATTACCTTCCTTGCAAGCGATCAGGCAAGCGATCTTCCTCCCAGCACTTTTCCCGCTAAACTTTGTCTGTGGCTTAAACGAAGATTTGAACATTTTGAAGGGGCTCCAACTGCCGGCCTTGTTTGTCTGCCTTGTGAATTGTCAGCGAATAACGGTACGAGTTTAAAGCAATGCATTCTGCAGTATGCTACCCTCTGGCAATTTAGCGATTCATTTATGGAGTGGATCAATACCAGTTGTACTTTTTGTAATACTCTAGTAGACCGCATAGTGACGGGATATCCTACGAAAGACGAAGCAGATTATCAAGAAAAAATAGGCGCTGTAGATCAACTTATGGCTGTCGGAGAGCCCTATCATAGTTGGGTGATTGAGGGCCCTGCGGGGCTTGCTGAAGAATTGCCTTTCCATGAAATTGGCCTGAATGTAAAATGGGTAGCTGATCTCACCAAATACCGAGAACAAAAAGTAAAAATCCTCAACGGCGCCCACACTTCCATGGTGCCAACCGGACACTTGGCGGGCTGCGTTAGTGTCAAGGAAACCATTGACCATCCCCAACTAGGTGCATTTATCCATGAACTTCTGGAAGAAGAAGTTTGGCCGACCCTTGACTTTGACAAAGCAGAATTAGTGGATTTCACAGCCAAGACCATGGATCGCTTCCGCAATCCTTTTTTATTCCACAAACTCCTAGATATTGCGCTGAATTCCATCAGTAAATTTAAGGCGCGTCTACTTCCTAGCTTTCTAGATTATTATCGCCTCCGAGGAGCATGTCCACCTCGAATCACTTTCGCTTTTAGCTCGCTCTTGCTGATGTATCGTGGAGAGTGGGACGGTAAAACAATTCCACTTCGCGATGCCCCGGAGGTGATAGCCTTTTGTCAATATATCTGGACAGAAAGTAAAGACTCTCAGGAAGTTGTAGAGCAATTCTTAGCTCGGGAAGCGTTCTGGGGGCAAGATCTCAATAAAATTGATGGCTTGACCAAATTGATGGTCCAGTACATAACAGCTATTCAAAGAGAGGGTATACTAGCCAGTTTGGCGCTCGTTAAGTCTTACGCAAACACCTAAAAAGTCTATTCATGGTCATTGACTCACATCAACATTTTTGGAAGTATGATCCCATTCGTCATGACTGGATCAACGATGAAATGAGTATTCTGAAAAAGGATTTTCTTCCAGTTGATCTGCAGAAGTTGTACCAAGCCGCAGGCATAGATGGCTGTGTAGCTGTACAGGCTGATCAATCTGAAGCAGAAACTGACTTCCTCTTACAATTGGCAGAGCATAATGATTTCATACGAGGGGTTGTTGGATGGGTAGATCTTCGCTCCCCTGAGCTAGCGGAACGCTTATTGCATTATCAGGCATTTTCAAAGCTGAAGGGATTCAGGCACGTAGTACAAAGTGAGCCTGATCCCAATTTCATGCTTCGAGACGATTTTCAACGAGGCATTGCCCAATTACATGCTCATGACTACACCTATGATATCCTAATTTTCCCTAATCAGCTACCTGCTGCTATTGAAACAGTCCGGAATTTTCCAGATCAAAGATTTGTGGTTGACCACATCGCTAAACCTTATATCAAGACAGGTAAAATCAAAGAATGGGCGATCAATATGGAAACAATAGCCAGCTTCCCAAACGTAATGTGTAAGCTATCCGGTATGGTGACGGAGGCAGACTGGTCGAATTGGAAAAATGAAGAACTTGTCCCTTATTTGGAGGTCGTTAATCAGTGTTTTGGCGCAAAACGAATGATGTTTGGCTCAGACTGGCCCGTTTGCCTCCTGGGGGGATCTTATACGGACATTAAAGGCATCCTAGAACATTTCATTAGAGATTTCTCAGCAGAAGATCAGGCAGCTATCTGGGGTGGCAATGCCACTCATTTTTATCAACTATAAAAAAGCAAAACATGGATTTACAACTTAAAGATAAAGTATACATTGTCACAGGAGGATCAAAAGGGATCGGAGAAGCCATTAGTCGACACATTGTCGCTGAAGGTGGAAAATTGGTCATAGCTACGCGTTCCAAGGAAGCGACGGAGGCACTGGCCAAGGAACTGCGTATGACCGAGGCAACGGTCCATACCGTGATAGGGGATTTACAGGATGTAACAGCTTGCGAGCGTGTAATTCAGGAAACAATTGCCGAATTTGGCAGAATTGACGGGATTGTGAATAATGCAGGCGTGAATGATGGAGCTAGTCTTGAAAAGGGACCGGCAGCTTTCCGTGCTTCCATCAATTTAAACTTGTTCCACTATTATGATTTAGTGCACTATGCCCTACCATACCTAAAAGAATCGAAGGGCTCCATCGTGAACGTCAGTTCAAAAGTGGCGCTGACCGGGCAAGGTCAAACCTCTGGATATGCCGCAGCTAAAGGGGCTCAGCTGGCCTTGACCAGGGAATGGGCAGCAGCTTTACTGCCTTATTCTATTCGGGTTAATGCCATTCTGCCTGCTGAAGTAATGACTCCACTTTACCGAAAGTGGTTGGACAATTCTTTTGAGGATCCCGCAGCTAAGGAAGCGGAAATTGTCTCCAATATACCCTTTGAAAAGCGGATGACTACGGCCGATGAAATTGCCGCTATGTGCGTGTTCTTATTGTCCTCTAAATCTGGACATACTACGGGACAGTTCATGATTGTTGATGGAGGTTATGTGCACCTGGATCGCTCCTTGACCTAGCTTTTCCATTGAACTTAAGAAAGTGCTTGGCTGTTCTTCCCTATAATGGAAATAGCTTGTTCAAACTGTGGGGCTTCTTTGACTTGTTCGGCCGATCAAGCAGCCACTTGTTGGTGCGCGGAATGGCCTTCCGTTTTGCCTCCTGAAGCTGGCAAATCTTGTCTGTGTGCCAATTGTCTAAAGACAGCCATTCAAACGAAAATTCAGCAATATGTAGAGCAAGTGAAAAGTGGAGAAATTACTAACCAAGCGCATCAATATACCACATCCAAACTAATAGAAGGCATCGATTTTTACATGGAGAATGGATTGATGGTGCTAAGTAGCTGGTTTCACCTCAAACGCGGAGAATGCTGCGGCAATGCCTGTCGACATTGTCCTTATAATCATGTCAATGTGAAAAGGTGACTTTCAATGCGTGCGCTTTCTCCTGATAGGCATATTCTACTTTGCATCCATTTACCTCACAAATCTTCTTAACAATAGCCAGCCCCAATCCCAAGGTTCCCTTACTCTGGTTGTTTTTCTTAAACCGCTGGAAAAGCTGCTCCGTCGGTAGTTTTGGCGGTTCACCAGAATTGATTACTTCTAGGTAAGTCTCAGTCAAATACACTTTAACCCAACCCGCTTCGATATTATGTTGCAAAGCGTTCTTCAACAGATTGGTCACTAGAATATCAGCTAAAATCGGATCGATTTCAAGTTCTATGCCGGTCGTCAATTCATCTTCCATACTTATGCCTTGCATCTGCCCCAACTCTTTGAAATTCTGCACATTGGAGGCAACGATCTTACTGAAGTCTACAGGCTGTTTCGCGCTAAATTCTTCGTTTTCAATCTTGGTCAGTAAAGTTAAGGACTGCCCCAGTCGAGAAATTTTATAAATGGATTGTTGTGTGGTATGAACCAATGATAATTGCTCTTCGGTTAACTGTGGGCTCTCTAGCAATAGCTCTAGCTTACCTTGGGCAATAGCAATCGGAGTCTGCATCTCATGCGAGGCGTTTTCCGAAAACTCTTTCAAGTTTTGGTAGTCCAAGCGAGCCTTGTTGGTCATTTCCTCCGCGAACTGATTTAAGCGTTGGAACTCCTGAGTCTTCGTCTCCATGGTTGAAAGCGGCTCGTTGTTCTTAATTCGAAATTTATCCAGTGACTTTAAAAGGTGTTCAAATGGTCGAAAGAGGTTTTTGGAGATTAGGAAATTACCAATTAAGAGTGCAGCTGTCAAGAAAAGGAACAGCCGAATGATAATCCAGCTTACAACAGAAATAATATCTCCTTCCTCAATGATAATCTCGGAGATCTCAATGTGATAATACTGATCTTCTAATTGAGTGTTCGTAATCAATTTGCGGAAGCCTTCTACCCGGTTTGTTCGTTTGAGGTAGATAAAAGTATCCTTTAATATAGTGTCGGCTTGGATGACCTGTCCTTTTGGAAATGCTCGTATACTGATACTATTTCTTTCATTAAAGATATCTAAGCCATTTTCATAACCAGCCGCATTTCTTATCTCTCTCAGCGTCTGCTGCAACTCGTAATCTGTCTCACGGTTCACCACTGTTCGTACCATGGACATAGCAATAAGCCCACCGATCGTAAACATGATCAGCGCAAAAACGAGATACCAAAGGGTGGTCTTTGTGAGTAGTCGCATAAGTTTCAATTCAAATCCTGGCTATTTGTCTGTAAATTTATAGCCCAGCCCATAGATGGTCTTTATGTAATCCTTACCATCATTAGCCATGATTTTTTTCCTAAGGTTCTTGATATGTTGGTAAACGAAATCGAAATTTTGCAAGTAATCCACATTATCCCCCCACAGGTGTTCAGCAATAGCTTGCTTCGTTAAAACCCTATTCTTGTTCGTTACAAAAAACAAGAGTAATTCGTATTCTTTCAAGGTCAATTCTAAAGAATTATCGTTTACCAATACTTCATGATTACTGGTATGGATAGCAATTTCATTGTATTGTAAAACCGTCTGGCCCTGCAATTTCCGTCGCCTGAAAATGGCTCTTATTCTGGCATTGAGTTCGGAGAGATGAAAAGGTTTAGTTAAATAATCATCCGCGCCTAGGTCCAGCCCCCGAAGTCGATCATCCAAAGCATTCTTGGCAGAAATGATCAGGACCCCGGTATCTGGATTTTCATTGCGAATGTGATTCAAGATTTGTAGTCCATTACCGTCTGGCAACATGATGTCCAGAATAACCACATCATAGTTGAAGCCTCCTAACTTATCCAGGGCCTCTGCTTTAGATGAAGCGGATTCACAAACAAAATCACCCGCCGAGAAATAGGCCAGCATATTGTCCATCAAGTCCTGTTCATCTTCTATGATCAAAATCTTCATGCCGCTAAGGTAGACAATGAATTTGAGGAAAATTTGAAGACTTTTTAAGTAAAATTAGTCAAGTTGTGCATCTCTCCTTTGGTTTTTCAAGAAGGCCAGCAGGTCCGCCATTTCCTGTAGATCTATATTCTGCTCTAAGCCCGTGGTCATTAAAGAAGTGGGCGCCGAACGGAGTTCAGCAATGCTTGCTCGACTAATCACCTGATCCTCTACCTCAAGGAATCGCAAAGTAATAGCAGATGGGGATTCTTGTGCTATAATTCCACTGTATTCTGAGGTTTCATTTGTCTTTATTGTCCAAACATCATAACCGTCGGCAATGGCCGCATTAGGGATCAAGATATCATGTAAAATGGACGCTTTCGTACGATTGCGAATACTGGCTAAGTCTGGCCCCAGCGGATATCCATTCGCCCCCCCTAATTGATGACAATTGGCGCATTCTGCTTCAAAAACTAATTTACCTTTAGCATAATCTCCGATAGCGTCAAGTGTGGATTGATACTTCGCCAGCACAGCTTCTCGTTCATCCTCCCTTTGATCAAAGAGGAGTGTCGCTCTCCTTCGCACAGATTTATCATCATTTTTAAGGATTTCAAAGACCTGCTTAGGGCCAATCCCCTGTGCCGCAATCTTGCCCGCTTCTACAGCCGACAACAACAAGTGCATTCGATCTGGATAAGGGCGAAAGGAGCTGACCAGGGTGGCACGAACGGAAGGGGTAAGTTGGTCCCACCTTTCTAGCAGAAATGCCGCATTAGCGGTACCTTCTTCGCTGGCAAGCCCTTTAATTGCTGCTTGTTGCATAACCGCAGGGTGACTAGGCTGGATTTGATGTTGAAACAATGCTTGAGAACCCGCTGCATCCAAGATTGAGAGTAGGTGTAGAGCATCAGCCCTCAATCTTTCATCTGCCTTATGGTTGTCAATAAGTTCCAAAGCCAAGCGTTGCACCTCAGCAATTGACGACCTGGAAGCAGGTAACCCAACCTTGGGCAATAGTCTTAGACTAGCTGACCGAATTCTTGCCTCCTCATGCAGCGCCCAAGTCATCAATTGCACTTTATGTTTGGTGGAAATTCCCGTTGTATTACTCGGCACGCCCTTAGATAGACCACTGATAGCTGGAGCTGAAAGACTGGCTGGTAGTCTACTTAATTGGTTAATGAAAGCATTCAATTCTACAATTTGCGCTTTGCGACCAATTAAAGCACTCAGCGTATTAATGAAGCTTCCACCTCCTTGATTCACTCGATCTGATAGATTTTCTATGGCCCATTGGAAGAGCGCTAGTTCTTGGCCTGGGGCTGCGGAGAGAGCCGCCAGGTGGGTCCATTCACTCTCCAAATCTTGCAGCAGCAAGCGTTCTCGTACCTCCTGTGCTTCTGGAGTATCTATTCCGCCTAAAGTACAGAGTAATTGAAAGCGTACCCTAGGATCAGGATCAGCTTCCAAGGCTAATAAGTCATTCGCTAGGGATTTATGTTCAGCCAGATGAAGTTCAATAAGCTGAATAGCGTTTTCGCGAATACCGGCTTCGGGGTCCTTTAGAGCCTGCTGCAACAGGGAAACATCTGTCTTTTGCAAGCCTTCCATGGTCCACAGAGCATGAACTCGTCCCACCTGCCCTTCCGCACTTGCTGCCACTTGCTTGATGGCAGCTTCTACTTCTTTAGAGCTCTGCGCATGCTTAACTAATAAACGCTGCACCGTGGTTCGCCACCAGTCGTTATTGTCGTTCAGATGAGGTACCCATTCCAGTGGAGATTGCGCAGATAAGTCCAGATTATCTAACCAATTTGCCGGTTCTCCTCCACTTACTGTGATCCGATAAATACGCCCTTTATCTGTCCCTTCATACAATTGCCCCGATTCGTTGACCTCATCGGACATCCATTCTGGATGTTCTATTATTCTTCTATGGTAGTCGATTACATACAGTGCACCATCCGGACCTATATAGGTATTGGAAGGTCTAAACCACGTATCCGTAGAAGTCAGGAACTCTTCGCCTTCCTTGACTCTGTGGGCAGAGAAAGTTGCGCCTTGCGCCGTAATTTTATTGGCCTGCAGTAAGTTGTGTACTGGTTCGCAAAGAAACAAAACATCGTTGAATGATTTTGGGAAGGCTCCCCCTTTGTACCAATTGATCCCACAACCCGAGGTAATTACGCCTACATCGGTTAGCAATTGATGTTCAGGAGATTGGCTGGAAGGAAACACCTCATTGATGGGTTCATCTGGGAGGTACTGCGCTGCTTCGGCGGCCAGTAAATCAGGGTTTCTTTCCAAGTATCTGGCTGCAATCACCTCATGCCACAAGGGGTGAAAGTTAGAGGTTTGAAAATGATGGCCCCATGGATCAAAAGACTGACCAAATTGAGTACTGGCCGCACACATTTCCAGTTCCCCATCATCTGGCTTGAATCGAACATTTCGATCTCCGGCATTTTGTGGGAGGATTGGACCATCAGTGATATGGGGAAAATGCACAGCCGTGCCCTCGTCTCCGAAAAGATCATTGTAATCTACGGTAGTGAAATAGCCTTCATTGGCTAGGTAAATCCAATTGTCAAGGCCATAAACGGGATTATTGAGATTATGCTGTGGATTGGACAGTGCAAAGCCCGTCAGCAGTACCTCTCGAATATCTGCTTTGCCATCTCCGTCTGAATCCTCTAAATATAGCACCTCTGGTGGATCTGTAATAATGAATCCATTCTTCCAACGCATTATGCCCGTAGGTAATAATAAACTGTCCGCAAAAATGATGCTCTCATCCGGATAACCATCTTGGTCTGTATCAATCAACTGCTTAACCCTACCACTGCGGCCCAGGTCCAGGGGATAACCGGGCATTTCTACAACAAAAAGATGACCATCTTCATCTATTTCCATATCCACAGGATCTTTTATTAAAGGCTCAGCCGCGAATAATTCAATTTCGAATCCTTCTTGGATAGTAAACTGTTTTGTGATTTGCCGCTGATCCATCTGAGGCAATTGGGTACAACTTGCCCCAAGGAAGATGGCAATAACCAGGAGTAGAGCAAAGGAAAGTGGTAAGTGTTGTGGAAAGTGATTGGCGAGTAGTAGTCGCATAACAAGGAGCTAATTTTCTACCTAAGATAAGCGACAAGGAAGAAAGGAACAAAATTTATAAGGAGTACAAGAAAAGAAACGTGGCGTAGGAATGTCAGAAAGTGTAGTTAATTAGGCTTGATTAAGTTCCTCCAACGAAACCACCCCTTATGATTTAACTACATCAACTTTCGATTACACACTCCCAGCCACGACTCAATAAAAGTTAATGTCTCCTCATTTCGATTACAAAGTAAGAGCGATCCTGAATCTATTCTGGGACAAATAAGGTAGCTTGTTCAAGATTTTACAGACAAGCGTAGTTCATATATGCTATTGACAGGTGAACCCTCGAAGGGCAATAAGAAAGTTTTACTAACCACATAAGCGAAAAATAATGATTCTGCGTGATTAATAAGAAGTTACCTAGACATTTACTATCTTTCTTCTACTTTCACCTTGTTCATGAATTAACAATGTAAATGCAAGAATCTAAGCTCCTGAAAATCTTAAAAACACTGTCTGAGGAGGAGATACGACGCTTTCATAAGTTCATCAGATCTCCCTATTACTCCTATAAGAAGTCTTGTGTACCCTTCTTTGAGTACCTCCGTAAATATCACCCTACCTACACTTCAGGGAAGCTAAGCAAAGAGAATGTATTTTATCACCTTTTTCCAAACCGTAAGTTCCAGTCACAGAAAATGAGGCATGTGATGGCTGACTTAGTAAATCTCCTAGAGGAGTTTCTGGTAGCAGAGCAGATTCGAAAACGAGATTTCGAGCGAAAAAAATTACTCAAAGATGCCTATGGTCAAAGAGATCTCTATGACTATTTTGAAAAAAGTACAGCGGAAATCACAAAGGAACTAGAAGCCCTACCCTACCGGAATAGCTTCTATCAGTACGAGTCCATGAAGAATTTGGATCAGTTCTTCTTCCATCCTTCCACTAAAAACATTTGGTTAAGGAGAATTATCTGGAACAAGTAGATGTACACCTAGATCGCTTCTTTGAGGTAGCAAAGCTCAAGCTGGCAGCAGAAATGGCAGCTCGCTCCAATATCCTATCTAAGACCTACGATACACAGTATCTAGATCATATCTTGCTACAGTTAGAAGCCCGAGAAGGAACAGAACTCGAAACAAATCTATATGGCAAGGCAAGAAACTTATACATTAAAGATGAGCGGGAAGAATTCAATACTACACTGGAGACCTTCCTAGTCAATATCGGAAACTTGCACCACAATGACAAGAATCTACTTTTCCATCATCTACTAAATTTCACCATTAGAAAAGGGAATGCGGGGCATCATGCCTATATGAAAGACAGCTTTAAACTCTATCAGATTGGTTTAAGTGAAAGATTCTTATTGCAAAATAGTAGAATGACAGATACGACTTTTACCAATATCTGTGCCTTGGGGATTAAATTGGAAAATTATGAATGGGTGGAAGAGTTTATCGAATCTTACTACGAAAATTTAAATCATGATGTTAGAGACAATGCTAAAACATTAAGTCTAGCATTTCTACATTACGGAAAAGGAGAGTTTGAGAGAACTGAAGAGTTAATTACGACATTTCAGTTTACCAATCCGTTTTATCAGGTCAGAGGCAAAATTTTAGCTACCCGGGCCTTATATGAGCTCTTTATCAAGGATGAGAGCTATTATGAACTAATCGTTTCTAATTTGCTTGCCTTTGGAAAGTATCTACGTAGAAATAACACTTTGGGCAGTAACAACAAGGAGGTATACATTAGATTTATTCAACATTTAAAGACAACTATTAACTTGAAAGTGAAGCGGCAACTTACAAAACAGCGAAAGGAAAGCCTGAAAGAAAAATTAAACAAAGAAAAACAAGTGATCAATCGTTCCTGGTTAATGCAAAAGATAGATGAATTGTAGGCAGAGGAGCCAAACAGCCCCTCTGTTAATCAATTCTACGGGCTTTTAGCTAGAACCCTACTACATCCTCGGTCCCAACGTATCCATTTGCTTCATCATCAGAACCGTCTCCTTCTGTACCGTTACCCCCCTTAATAAAAGACAATTGTGGCGTTTCAATTTCAGTATGAATAAAAGCTGCGAAAGAATGGTTAGCTGTTATGAATACATTATTATTGGTAGTCATGATAGTACACTAGTTTGAGGTCGCAGGCAGAAATGGCGCTCCGCTACGACAGGGTTAAACATTGAGGTGGATTAAGAATCCGGACCTCCTTGTGTGCTATTCGCGACTAACACATAGGTGGGGCCGGGCTTTCGATCGAAATGAAAGCCTCGATAAAGCACGAGTGAGCGAGAGCAATAGCATAGATATTAAAGCTACCGCGTCGTCAACACGATGTTATTTTGGCAAGTAAGCTTGCTTCAAATTAACTATAGGATTAGAGGGTCTATACCTAGCCAGATACAAATGATCTAGACTTGGCAAAGACAAGCCATTGGAATAATGAGCAATAAGATAGCAGCCCAAGATCCAAAGCGGATTAGGTAATAGATGAGTCCTTAGAATGGATCAATGTATCCATTGTAAGCTCGTAACAGCCCTACGGCTAGCTCAGTTAAATCAGCGCAGATCAGTTCATACTGTTCCAAACTACTCCTATCTGTAAGGATCGGCACAGAGCCGAAGCCTCTACTGTTGTAGAGAGATAGACTCCTTAAACGAACTGCGCGAGTGATAAGGTGGCAATACCATTTAAGAATTGTGGCTAGAATCAGTGATCACACGATGCACCTGTTCTACTCATCAAAATAGGCCTATACAAAGGCAGCAATAAAAGGAAAAGAAGGAAAGTACTACTGCTTAGCGTCAAAAAGGATAGGTATGGAGTAACAGGAAGGCGTCTTCATTTAGACAACTCACTATCAAGCAGTTAGATTCCACTGAGATGTACTCAGAGCAAGAGGGGCAGTAGCCCTAGGAAAAGAAAATGATAGTTGGACAATTGAGGTCCTTGGATGGATTCCATTTCAATTTGGCTTAAAAATTAGTAAAGTAATTGTTCTCGTTGATCTCTAAGTGGAGGGAAATGGAGGAAAGCCACTTCGAGATCGTTTTTTGTGTTCAGTCTTTTCAGACCTTAGACATACATTAACCTTTGGGAAGAATTCGCCAGGAGAGGCGGTTGTGTGAGTAGCTGTCGCGGAAGGAATTGGGACAGCGATTAGCGATTACGGTTGAACAAAAATTATGGTTATCATCTTGTTATTAGGTATATAGGTGTTCAATACTTACACTACAAAGATGTGATAGCATTACTCTTATTGCAACTAAGATTGATGGATATGGCCAAAAAAACGATTGAAAAGCCTTATGCTTCGATGAAAGTGAAATTGGCGAACTAGTTGTTAAAATGTGTTAAGAGAAAAGTAATCAACTTACAACCAATTGATTATCATTATTTTAAATGAAAAACATAACAAGAAGAAGTAAACTACACTTACCCATCGCCATCAAAGTGTAGATCTTTAGGTCTCAAAAGTAGAGGCTCCAACTAGCTTGTGGAGCCTCAAACTTATGATAGTGTTATACAAAATTTGCTCATTCATATAGGGGATACTCCGCTCTGTATATTATGCTGGCGATAACCCCATCGCTAAAAACTATTGCTGAATAATAAAGCGTTTTGCCCGAATACCTCTATTCTCCATAATTTGCAGGGTATAGACGCCATTCTCCCAATTGGCTATGTCTAAGGTCATCACATTGTGCCCCTCTCGCAACAAGCTAGGATCGATTGCTCTTACCAGGCGACCATTAATATCTCTGACGATAGCATATACCACATCATCTACCTCAACATTAAATTCAAATGTAACTTGATCGCTAGCCGGATTGGGAAAAATCTTGATTGCAGTATCAATCTTAAGCTGTTCATTAGTTGGTACGTTAGGCACTTGATAAGCACAGAACAGCGTATTAACTTCAAGCGTTTGAGAAACTGTGGTAGACCCAAATTTCTCGGGGGAAAGCCCATTGTTGTCTTCTCTGAGATAAATCGTATAGGTTCCAGTAGTTTGTGGATACAGTCTACTGCTTGTTCCAAAGGTGAATGGTTCCCAAGTGCCGTCGGGTCTTTGAACATGCCACGTGTAGACGGATGAAGAGTTGATCGACGAAGTCAGCACAAACTCATAACTAACTGAACTAGAAGGAGAGCCACAGTTTTCATTGAGGAAGTTAACATTAAAGGTAGGCTCCGTGTCCGGTGTGTCCATTCCTGCATTATTCTATTTTTAACTGTTTCATGGTCAATCAACATGAATAAGCCCGATCCATTATTTGAACCTGGTTCGTCAATTCGCATGGGCAAGATACCTGGTGCTACCAAAAAACCTTGCCCACCATGAAAGCCTCTGACATCTTGATAGGATTGGGCCCACCAATCTGCCAGGCATTCATCTCGGCCATTCTGGTTATTCTCATCCAGATACAATCCAAACCATTCTGTATCATTATAGCCCCAAGTGCCATTGTTATCTCCTACACTCGCTTGCCCTGCATTATAAGTGGCGTCAGAATGATCAAAATATACGATGTATGGCATTTGATCATAGAAACAGGCTTGCGGACTAGTTCCAGTGGCCTATGTGCCAAAAGAATTGATCACGCACTCGTCAATAAAGGCTAGGTTGGCAGCACTGGCACAGTCCGAACCAGCAAACATGTTACCATCGTAAGGGTCGCCACAGTTGTTTTCGCCAGCGATCTGCCCGGCAACAATCTCTCTGGGTCGACTGGGACGGCCATCATAATCAAAAAGTAGATCACCATTGTAGTTTAGGTCATGCAATCCTCTAGGGTTCTCTCCTTGTAGCAAAACAAAACCATCAATAGATTGCGCATGAGATCTAATCATGTCGAACAATTCCGAAGTTTCCTTCCAGGGAGTAGAGCTCTCGCGATCTCGGTACCCGATCAGACCTATTTGTCCCATCCAAATAGCACGGTAACCTAGATCAATGAATGTTTTTGCTTGATGATAAATCCACATTTGAGCTTCTATTCTGGTCAAATCTGGAGCTGACCGTAAATTGTCTGGGATTCCCTCTGGAAACCCATCAGCCGTAAACACAATTTTCGAAAACTCGTAATTTTGACTTAGCGCAACTCCGTTAGCGTCCAGATATTCATTGACAAAATCTGGATTATTGGCATATTTATCCGAACTCTTGAAATCATCAATGACCCATTCAGGGATAGTTACGTTTTCAATATTGTTGCCGTCGACGTGTTCTAAGATCACTGCCTGTACAATTGGGCGTCGTAAATCGGCGGCATCATAGGCATTGTTAATATGTAAAATTAAGTTCTCAACTGCTTCAAAGTAGCTACCAGGCTCCCCCTGCGCAGCAATTTCATGTTCTCTCCGGGTAAAATCTGCTGTTCTTAAAATCATGCTTGCATTGATATCTACCAGCATCTGGATATTTTGACAATATTTATCCGTACAGTATATGGATTGACACAGATCATAAGGAGCTACACAGTTTGTCCCATCAGCCTTAGGATCTGGATCATCAGGATGCCCCCAACAAGTCGCATTATGATTTAGGCGAGCAAGGTCATACATGTAAATAGAACGAGCGATATATCTTCTAACGTTAGATAGACAATTATTCTGCTGGATAAAGGGGTTGGGGCTATTCACCGGATTCCCTGTGCCGTTTTGCAGTAACTCAACGCAGTTTGGAAATACACATCCTTCAATGATCACATCGTCAATAGTAACTTTGTCGGAATCATCACTGGCATCACATCGAAACCTCAGCTTGACACTTGTACTTAGTGTACCTTCATAAGTCAAATCTTCGTATTTCCTTTCGCCATTTAAAAAATCGTTGTTATACACCCATCTACCTACAGTCGAATAAGAAGCTCCATCGTCTAGAGAAATCTCCAAGAAAAAATCATGATTGAGTGAATTCATTCCAGACGTTTTGAAAGAAAACTGAATTCGCAATCGATCGTAGCTGCTCCAATCAAATGGGTCGGTAGTAATAACGGAAGAACTAGAATTATTCTTGATTTGTAATGAATAATTTCCACTAATATCCTGAATTCTTGTGGCGTGAGTCCCCCCATCATTCCAAATTCCCCAGCCAGCCTGAAAACCATTAGAATCTAGCTTTTCATAAGTACATAGGTCAAAAACGGGTTCCGGGCATGCCGGGCATTCAGAGCCCCCGCAATCCACGCCTAGCTCATCCCCATTCTGGATTCCATCATCGCATGCAGGTGCTAGGCAACCCTCAATCACGATATCATCAAGGTTGACTTGGTCCCCGTCTGAGGAGGCATCGCATCTAAACCGTAATGCGACCTCTGTACTCAGTGTTCCTTCATAAATCACTTCTACATCTTGCCGTTGGTCATTCCAGAAATCGATAGAATAATCCCAATCTTGGATGGTGACGAAGCTGTTTCCCCCATCCAATGAAATTTGTAGCCAGAAGTCCTCAGAAGAGTTATCAAAGCTGGTGGTGATATAGGAAAAGGAAATTTTGAGTTTTTCGTATGCGCTCCAATCCATTACATCAGTTGTAATGATAGAACGAGAACTGTTATCTCTAATTAGGAGAGAATGGGTTGCACTGTTTGCCACATTCGGATTATCGTCTCTTCGTGCGTCAGATCCACCGTCATTCCAAATGCCCCAGCCACTTTCAAAATCGTTTTGATCTAAGACAAAGTAGGTACAGCCATTTCCTGGAGAGCCATCACAAGCGGGACACTGACTTCCTCCACAATCTACCCCCAGTTCGTCCCCATTCTTTATTCCATCTGTACAGTTCCCGCAGCCATTTGGGTCTAAAATGATCTCCACCTGATACTCCTGGCCAGCTCCGGTAGTTATACAAGCCGGTATACTGCCCACACTGGGAACCCAACGTACGTAAGCTTGATAGGTGGCAGGTGCTAGGTTTAGAAAAACATTGCTAGTTTGCCAAGATATGATCTGTTGACTACTAAGATTCTTTATTTGGTATTCCATAATGCCTGATTCCCCACTCGGAGCAACAGCATTAATTACTATACTTCCCTGATTACAATTACTCGCATTAGCATGTTGTAGGTTGTCGATCCATGCTCCCCCAATATTAGGTTGTATCAGATCCTCTGGCCAGCCAGCCATACAATCATTATCAAGGTTTTTCACTATTATTTGATGTGCCTCACCTGGAATTATGTTATCAAATTCAGATGAGTTTTGCCAATTACCACCTCCGTCAATACTATAATTTAGATTACCACTTGGCAGGTTAGTAATGATGTCAATTGACCAATTTCCATCACAAATTTCTGGTGGGGTACTAATAATATCCGTAATGGCTAAAGCACATTGCTGTTGAAAGTTACAACCTCGTATGGCAAAATTATCGGCGTAGATCACATCATTGTCATTAGCCCCTTCCAAGGTCAATCGCAGTTGAATGGGGCCACCTCCCAAATTGCTAATTTGATTTTGGTGGTGGAGAAGACTAAAACTATTGTTTTGAAAATCAGGACCAAAAATCCAACGCTGCACCAATTCAAATGTCACCCCGTTGTCCCGAGATACCTCCAGGAGTATTCCATCTCCGCTTTCCATATTCTCCGCCCAAATGTAACAATCGAATCTAATGAAGTCATAAGCCATCATATCCAATGGAATAGAGGTGAGTATTGGCCAATTAACTGCATTGGTGAATTTCAGTGCATGGTCGCCCTCAAAAGCATGGGTAGTGGAAACGAGACTTACTCCGCTTTGAGCATTGGTCCAAATTCCCAGGCTTTGATCTTCAAAACCATCCGCAAAATTACCATGACAAAAGGTATTCTGCCCAAACAAGGAGTTGCCAATTAAGATAAAACTTAATAGGATGATACTAATTTTCCGCATTTTCATTGTTAAGTGATTGATCATATATGAGTTAGGTTAATTAAGGAAGGTATATTGAAAATCTTATCTAATGGAAGCTTCTCAGAGAGCGTGCATTTATTGTTTAGCTGACCGAACAAATGATCTCAAATCACTGTCAATCAACAAGCTAAACCATCTTCTTATCATTAATTCTTCTATAGGTAATTTGGTGACAACATCTTGAAATTCAGCCGAAAAGCACGGGAGTACATGCCAATCACTCTCCAACTAGCGAAGGCTAATAGCTAGGCTACAGCTAGGGATTGATAAATATGTAGCCTATTCATTAGTGGTATCAATGAGGTTATTCTTATTAACAGGGGATCAACAAGCTTAGCCAAACTCTTATCATACCTTTCACGAAGCAAAGGTATTACCTACACATACTTCATGCCTTAGATTTTTCATATGTGGTCAGGATTGATTTAAATGCGGAATCAGTTTTTCTAAAAGCGGCCAATCATTAAGCTGATACATGCAGCACTTCCCAACTGATCTTCAGTTGTACAAGCGTTCCGAGAACGGAGCCAAGTTCATCCTTAATTTCTTTGACCATTATCGAGCTGTTTGAGGCAGCATCAGATAGATCAAGTCTTTGGGCAGTTAAAGACATGCCAACGGATTTGTGTGTTCCTTTAGCTATTGAAACTCTTCTCCTTTGTGATTCTGTGATTCCGATTCCGTTGTCCCTAATAAGGATTAGCAGATGCCTTTCTTTCCTTTCATAACGAATAGATATATACCCTTGCTTTGAAGAATCTTGTAAACCGTGCAGTATCGCATTTTCCACATAGGGCTGTACCAATAAGGGAGGCAGAGAAATGTTGGAAGGATCTAGATTCCCATCAATGTTAATCTCATAATCTAACTTATCATTCAATCTAATTTTCTCTAATTCAAGATAATTCTCCAAAATTTGAACTTCTTGGGCAAGCGAAATAGTTTCTGCTAAGGTAGAATCCATGACAAGCCTAACCAATTGAGCAAATCTCGCCAAATACTCCGCAACCTTCAGCTGTTCTCCTTTCATTGATGCTTGTTGCACCGCATTTAGGCAGTTAAAGATGAAATGTGGATTCATTTGCGCTCTTAAAGCGGACTGCTTTAGTCGATTTATCTCCTTTTCCGTAGCACTGACTTTCTCTAATTGGTTCAGCTTATTTTGGTACGTTTTCCATAGGAAAAGAGCTAGTAAGCCTACAACAGTAAACTGAAAAAGGTGGTGCTCCCAAATCGGATAATATATTTTTATTTTCAATTGTCTGGAAGGACTCCAGTTTCCGTCTTCATCTTTCATTTGAATTTCGAAAGCATAGGAGCCTGATTCCAAGGATGAGTAGTTTATCGTTCTCTCTTTGGTGTAGGACCAAGGTTCCGTATTGGTGATACGATACCTGTAGTTGACCGTATTGCCAAGTCGATAGTTAAAACTCAGAAACGACAAGCGAATACTGTTTTCAAAATGTTTCAAGTGGCCTAGCTTTTCCAGCCCACTTGGTTGATTATTGACTAAGACTTCATCAACCGTAGGCACCAATAAGGTGGAAGGGGATTGTAGCTTCTCTGGTATCTTTACCAGCCCACGGGTAGTACCTACCCATACCTGATTACCCAAGGAGGTAATGGCATTAATCTCGTTAGAGGGAAGACCATTTGATATATCATAAGTAGTCAACTCAAAGTTGGTGAAGGTGCTATCCTTAGGTGTAAGTTGATTTAAGCCATTCAAGGTTCCTACCCAAATATTTTGATTATGATCTACGTGTACTTTTTCCAGTAGATCAGAAGCTAGCCCATGTTTACTATCGATGATCTGATATCCTCCCTTACCCCAAAGCACCAAGCCTTTGCCCTTGGTCGCTAGAACCAAGGCTCCATTTGAAAGTTGATCTATGTCTTCAATCCTTCCATTAGGCGCAGTGAGGGGCAGAGGGACTTTTACTAATTCACCTCGTTTGATTTCAAATAAGCCCATTTGCCTACCAACTAGTATCCGCTTGTCTTGATCCTTAAAAATACAGAAATTACGCCCCAGGGTCGATTTTGAAACTTCTGGCATTTCCGCTGTTTTCATATTCACTGTTGATACCCCAGAATAACCACTATTGCATCCGTAGAGGACTCCGATTTCCTGATCTAGCACAAATGCTTTGTTCGCACGATGTGTCATTATTTTCCCATCCTTTGAGAATAGGATAGGTTTCCATATGTTATCATCAAGATACTGTAGTTGGGATGCACCTTTCCAAAGGCGTTGATTAATGCTATCGTAGGTAAGCTGATAAATTTGGCCTTCCGATTTTGAGGTTGGAAGCGGTAACAATGTATGATGTTCGAGATCCCAAAAGTAGATGTCACCGTTTCTTAAACCTATGAATAATTCAGTTGGACTTTTAGGACAAATCGCAGTTACATTTGCTGTTGGTAGACCAGAGTCCTTATTTAAGACCTTCATTTCTCTATTGGGGGCATAGTATATGCCGTTTTCAGTGGTTGAGAACCAGTAATCACCTCTTCTGTCTTTCAAAATATGTGATACGGTGTATCCCTTCAAATAAGTTTGGTATCTATTGCCGATGATGTCCTCAATACCATCGTATACCCGTAAACCACCTTGTTGATCGTTTCCTAAAAGAATCTTATTTTGGTCATCCAGTAAAAATGCACTTAATCGATAGGGATAGGCATCAGACCAAATCGGTACTTGCCGTTCAAAAATATACCCTTGGCGACCAATTACTAAAAAATGGGTGCTATCATTAATGGCCACACCAACCCCCTGATCCTTCATTGGCATGCCATTTGGAAATGGTAGCAGCAACCTTTCTTTAATGGAATCCTCAAAGAAAGATAAAGCGAAGCGGTCGATTAGGAAGCGAGGGTCGTTACACCTTTCCCGGGTATCACCTTCTTTCTTTGAAGCACTGTGGATATAATTGCTGAGTTCCTGTTTCCCATTCTGATAAAAGATAACCCCACAAGGTAATTCCTCAGCCAACAGTTGATGATGACCTTCCTTATCAATAGCTAAAAAGCCAAGATTCGTGAGCTTAAGATGTACCGTTAACAATGAATCTACAAAGAAGTGGTCTACTTGATACCGGCCTTGTCTAAAGCGCTGAATAACATCGTTGTAGGCAAAAATCTTAATTGAATCTTGAACATAAATATACATATTGCCCGACAAGGTAGCCATCCAAATTCTACCCTCAATATCCTCTTGCATGTAAAGAACGACAGGGTGCATTAGCCCCTCTCGTCCGCCATAATTCTTGAAGGAATACCCATCAAATCTACTCACGCCATTATCGGTGGAAAACCAGATGAAACCATGTCTATCTTGGAGAATATCATAGACTTCTGGGCTAGGTAGACCATGATCTGTTGTATAATTCTTCAGAACCAGATGTAACTGCTGTCCCGGAAGCTGGAAAGAGGAAGAAAAGCACAAAAATATAGCCATCAGCCATACCGACAACTTAAGTAGCCTCACAAGTTTATATTAGTAATTAGAGAAAATTCCTAGCGATAACATCCTTTAAAAAGGCCTCTTTATTCCTTCTGGAAATTGGAACATGACTGGTATCGCTCATTTCTATATAGCCACCATCTTCTTTCAAAATCTTATTGATGTACTTGAGATTCACCATATGGGATTGGTGCGGGCGAGCAAATTGATCCGGTGGTAACAAATGATCAAAGGTCTTGATATTTTTACTGATCGTAATCTTGTCTCCATTCAAGACAAAGAATGTAGTATATCCTCCATCTGATGAAAGGCGGATGATATCATCAAGATCTAAACAAATCAGCCCATCTTGTGTAGATAAAGCTATTCTTTGTTCTTTTTTATCCGATAGATTTTGCTGCAACAGTGCCAACTGTTCTCTAGCCGTATGAAAATTGACGACCGTGGTGATTTTATTAATCGCTCGCACTAGCGCTTTCGGTGATATAGGTTTGAGCAGGTAATCAATGGCCAAATACTCAAAGGCTTTTAATGCAAATTCACTATATGCAGTAGTAAAAATAATGTGGAAACTTGGATTCGGGATATGATCCAGTAAATCAAAGCCTGTGCCATCTAACATTTGTATATCTAAAAAAACCAGTTCAGGATTGGCAAGCTTAATCAATGCAATTCCTTCCTGAACACCTTGTGCTTCACCTACAATAGCAACCTCAAGGTCGATCAACTGAATCAGTTGAATTAAGGTTTTACGCGCTTCATTATTATCATCAATCACTATAGCTTTGACCATAGGGATGGTGTTTGTTTTAAGGGTCTGAGTCTACTAAACTGCTGCAGAAAAACATAGCATCAGAACAACTGGATTAATATGAAGATAAAAATTCGATTCTGCAAATTTAGCTGATTGATGAGTTGAAAAATCGACAGAGAAGTTTGTTAAAAATGGAGAAGAACAACTTCCTGTGATACCCACCGTTCGAAAGCTATCTCCGATTGCAGGAGATAATACAGCCCGTATTCAAGCCGTTATTCTTATTAGTTAAAATACTGTAGAGAAATTTACGTATGAGTAAAATTATTCATAGTGTATGATACACTTCATCCAAATAGTCGCCGCACT
The DNA here is from genome assembly GCA_965263225.1 of Saprospiraceae bacterium. GTDB lineage: Bacteria > Bacteroidota > Bacteroidia > Chitinophagales > Saprospiraceae > DT-111. The sequence goes on along the minus strand of CBDHHG010000051.1, from coordinate 213,692 downwards.
TCAGGGTTCCCCCTTACTGGTCCCATCGAATTAGAAAGAAGCGACAATACCTCTCGTCGTTATATCCAGCGAAAATACGCTAACACGTATATACAATCTCCCTTTTATCTGTATATTGAGCGAAGCTAAATACATCCGAATATGACCATATTAGAAACGCCCGCCGATCGCTTTGAAAACTTGCCGGCTTATCCTTTTGTACCCAATTTCAAAGATTTAGGCAATGGAATTCAAATGCATTACGTAGACGAAGGAGATAAAGGGGCTCCCGTTGCATTGTTATTGCATGGAGAACCCTCCTGGTCTTATCTATATCGCAAGATGATCCCCGTTTTAGTGGAGGCGGGCTTTAGAACCATTGCTCCAGATCTTATTGGCTTTGGTAAATCCAGTAAGCCAACAGCTACTAGCGACTACACCTATCGGTCCCATCTGGAATGGTTAGGTAAGCTTATCGAGCTACTGGAGTTACAACATATTCATCTTTTCTGTCAAGATTGGGGCGGGCTTTTGGGTTTACGCATAGCCTTAGAAATGGAAGAACGATTTGCGTCTATTACCGTTTCCAATACTGGTCTTCCTACGGGACAAGTCCCCATGCCAGCGGCTTTCCAACAATGGAGGGAATTTTCGCAACAAGTTCCGGTATTCCCAACCGGAAAAATTATTGATGGAGCTACCGTGAGTGAGCTTTCACCAGAAGTTATTGCCGCTTACGATGCCCCTTACCCCGATGAAACTTATAAGGCAGGCGCTCGGATTTTTCCCGCATTGGTTCCAGTAGAGTCTACGGAGCCCGAAGCTATAAATAATCAAAAAGCATGGCAAAAATTTAGCCAGTGGCAAAAACCAGTATTAACCTTATTTGGAGATAGTGATCCGATAACGAAAGGAGGAGAAGCCTTTTTTCAAAAGATGATTCCAGGTTGCAAAGGACAGCCTCACGAAATAATCCCGCAAGGAGGGCATTTTATTCAAGAAGATCAAGGAGAGTTGCTAGCTGAAAAGATGGTAGCTTTTATCAAAAGCATTGCTTAACCCATATGATTCACTTAATTGATTTACATTTTCAGGGCCAACTAGAGGCCATAGCAGCCTTTCTAATCGAGACTTCCGAGGGGCCAATTTTGGTTGAAACGGGCCCCCACTCTACCCTAGCTCGCCTAGAGGAAGGCATTCAACAAGCCGGATTTCAATTAACGGACGTTCAACACGTCTTCCTGACGCACATTCATTTAGATCATGCTGGTGCAGCCTGGAAGTTTGCAGAACACGGAGCTACGGTGTATGTCCACCCAAGGGGGTACCGACATATGCATGATCCGAGCAAATTGCTGAAGTCCGCCAAAATGATCTATCAGGATCAAATGGACAGTCTTTGGGGAACGCTAAAACCTATTCCGGAAAACCAACTTGTTTCAGTAGAGCATGAGGATTCCTTCCAAATTGGAGACATAACCCTGAAGGCTTGGCATACACCTGGACATGCCGTGCACCACATCGCCTGGCAGGTAGGTAATGAACTATTTACGGGAGATGTTGCCGGAGTGAAAATCGGTTCTGGTCCAGTGGTGCCGCCTTGTCCACCGCCTGATATAAATATTGAAGATTGGCAGCAATCTTTACAGATCATTCGGGAATTGTCACCGGAAAGGATTTGGCTTACCCATTCTCAGCCCATCACGGCAGTGGAAGTCCACATCGACGATTTAGAAAAAAGATTGTTACAATGGGCAGCATGGTTGAAGCACAAGGTGCTTGTGGAAGAATTGGATAACGGAAGTTTAATGAAAGAATTTGAAGCCTTTGTGCTAGAAGAATTCTCAACTTTACAGCTGGAGCCAGCTATCATGATGCGCTATGCCGTGGCTAATCCGGCGGGTATGAGTGCAATCGGTTTGAAAAGGTACTGGATAAAGCAACAAGAAAAAGAACTAGGAAGCCGGTAAAAACCGCTTTCCTGTTTCAATAACAAACTTCAATAATTCTACTTCTGGAAGGGCTGATTTAGTTGATTTTTCAGCTTCAGCTTCTTCCTGTAAAGTTTGTTGTAAGTTCAATTCAATGGCTTTACCCTCTCCCATTGTTTTATCTGCTAAGGCTACAGATTGCAAGAAGATATAAGAACCAACACTCATCATTACAATAACAAACAATCCTAATAGTCGAGTATTTATCGCTTTCATGTGTTCCTTTAGATGTAATCCCAATAGTTATCTAAGCGTGCAACGAAAATAAGAAGGATAGCCTGCAAATGCTTCGATTTTCGACCTTTCATTCGAAAAACTCGACAAAAGGAGATATTCTTCTATTAACGTCCGCAAAATAAAGACGATTGAGCCTCGGAAAAGGTTGCAGTTCGGATTTATTTTCTCGAAAAATTTATTTTTTCTTAAGCTACAGAAGAAGAATCGGGTATGGCCTGGATAAGTTTTTTGGTATAGGCAGTCTTGGGCCGAAGATACACTTCATCTGCTAATCCCTCCTCTACTACCTTACCATCTTTCATCACCAACATTCGATCGGCCATGAACTTGACTACGGAAAGGTCATGTGAAATAAAAATGTAAGATAGACCTCTATCCGCTCTGAGTTCACTCAATAGATTCAATATTTGTGCCTGCACACTGACATCCAAAGAAGATACAGATTCATCACAGATCAAGAAATCCGGCTCGACGGCAAGTGCCCTGGCGATCGCAATGCGTTGTCGTTGTCCGCCGGAGAATTCGTGCGGGTACCTGAAAAAATGATCAGCCTCTAATCCTACCTTTTCCAACAATTGTATTGTTTTCTCTTTTCGGTCCAAGGCAGATAGACTGGTGAAGTACTGTTCCATAGGCTCTGCGATGGCATGCCCAATCATCTTCCGGGGATTGAGAGAGGCAAAAGGGTCTTGAAACACGATCTGCATTTTCTTCCGATAGGCTCTCATATTCCGTTCATCTAAGCTGGTAATATCTACATCTTCGAAAAAGATTTTGCCACCACGTGCCGGGATCAACTTGATTAGTGTTTTTCCCAAAGTAGTTTTGCCGCAACCGGATTCTCCTACTAAGCCAATTGATTCCCCCCTTTTTAATTCAAAATTGACGCCATCAACAGCCTTTACAAATTCCACGGGCTTCCCCCAAAAATTCTTCTTACTGGGATACCAGGTCTGTAGTTCTTGAACGCTTAAAATGGTGGGATTCTCCTCTAGTCTTGAAAGATGTGTTTGATAATCATTCTGATCATACAACCAAGCTTCAGCAGCCCTAGCCTCGCCTGCCTGGAAGTCAGCAATCGTAGGTAATCGCCTAAGTCTTCGCTTTAGTGGCGGTCTACATGCCAATAACCCTTTTGTATATGGGTGATTAGGGTGTTGCAATATCTTCTCCTTAGCGCCACTTTCTACAATCTCTCCACTTCGCATCACTAGAACTCGGTCTGCAATTTCTGAAATCACCCCAAGGTCATGAGAAATAAATAGGATGCCAATATTAAGATCTGCCTTTAAATCTAGCAGCAGCCTTAAGATATCTTGCTGAACTGTAACATCAAGAGAGGTAGTGGGTTCATCTGCAATAATGAGGTCAGGAGTGGTGGCTATGGCCATTGCTATCATGATTCGTTGCTTCTGCCCTCCCGACAATTGATGAGGAAAGGCTTGATAAATCCGTTCCACATCGGGCAACCTCACTTGCTCAAATAGTTCGCAAACTTGTGACTTTGCTGTTTTGGCCGACAGGCCTTTATGTAAGATTAGGACCTCAGCCACTTGTTGCCCGCAGGTATGAACTGGGTTTAAGGAACTCATCGGATCTTGAAAAATCATACTGACCCTATTCCCGCGTATCCTCTGTAAATCTCTATTGGAAAGTTCATTGAGTCGGAGGGGATTACCTTCCTCTAAATGGAGATCAATGCAACCTGACTTCCAGAGCGCAGAGGAAGGCAAGAGTTGTAGAATGGAAAGCGCTGTCATCGATTTCCCAGAGCCAGACTCCCCTACTATCCCGACTACTTCGCCTCGAAACAATTCGAAAGAGCTCCCTTTTAATGCCTCCAATTCTCCGTCAGCAGTGGGGAAGCTAATGGCGAGTTGGGCAACGCTCAATAGTTTCTTCTGATCACTCATGCCCAATATGTATCTCGATTTTACCTCCGTTGATCTCTAACTTGAGATCTTCCAGGTTATCCAACCAACCAACCATATCAGCCCCAAGGAAGGTCCTTCTCCAGCCATCTCCCAGGGTTTCCTTTTGATACTTTTTATCCAGCTTGAAACGCAACAATTGATTCTTAGAACAAACTAGGCTGGTAGCCACTTTCTCTTCAATGCATTTGTATTTAATCAAGAGATATAATAAATCTATAATGATATCTTCATTTTGATCATCTCCCTTATCAAAATCGGGAATCTTATCCAGCATGCTTCGCTCTTCCGGTGTCTCCTTCAGTCGATACAAGTCCACGAAAATATCCCCTAATTGGTCCGTAATTTTGTCTGGAATTCTTCTGTTCTTCTTCAAGGCATCCTTGCCAGCACCTACATTTCGTACAATATGATTGATCATTTTGCTTGGTAGAACCATTTCCTTGCTATGGTTTCGGCGTTCGGCCGTCTCAACGCGCCATTTTGTCAATCGCAAGAAGAACAGTTTCTCCTTATTCGCTAAGGACTTGATCATATTGCTATTCACTGCCTCATAGTAGGGCGATTTCTCGTAGTAGGCCCCATTTTCTAGCTTGCCAAATTCTTCCAAAGCCCATTCAGTGCGCTTGAGTTTTTGCAGTTTATCACTTGCTTTTCTCCACAATCGATATAAGGGTAAGACATCTTCTAACGCATAATTCAACTGTCTCTGCTGGAAAGGCCTTGCCTCCCAATCCGCAACAGCATATCCCTTCTTGAGATGCCAACCTAATTCGGTCTCCACTAACTTCCGAAATGAAATTGGGTAACGATAACCTAAAAAGCCGGCAGCGATCTGCGTATCAAATACGTTTTTCGGCACAGTACCGAAAAGATTATTCAATAATCGGTAATCATTGTCACCAGCATGTGTAATCTTGCAGATATTTGCATCTTCCATTAAAGAAAGGAATGGATCTAGCTTTCCACATTCAAAGGGATCAATTAGATAGTTGCCGTTTTCAGCAGCTACTTGGATCAAGCAGAGTCTAGGCCAATATCTTTTTTCGCCGACAAACTCGGTATCAAAACATAGCCAGGGTACCGCCTTGTTTGCCTGATAAAACTGATCAAGCTTTACGGAGGAATCTATAAATTGGTAGCTTCTGTTGTTTGAATTTGACATGAACACTTTTAAATTCGACAAAATTTTCGGCTGGCTGCACAGCGTTCAATATAAAGATCAAAGAGGCGATAGCTGCAACCACAGGTCCCCACCTTAGCATGGAATCATTTCTTTGCAAGGTAGCAGCCCAAAAAAAGGCTTCCCAAGCATAAAAGAATGCTTTTGGTCTTGAATGAGGCGGTAGGACTATTTCTCCTCTTCAGTCCACTCCAAAAATTGACTTGGACAGCGCATCGATACGAGGGCATCCAGCTCCTGAAAACAGGCTATCGGAGTTCCAAGCTAGCATAAGTTATGCCCTGGTAGTGGCCAAAGGGAGAATGCGAAAGTCCGAAAATATTTTGGTACTCAATAATTTGGTCTCAAATTATCCTTCTTGGATACAAAAAAGTAGAGAAAAATGTTAATTTTTCCTTTTATATGATAATCCTTGTGTCTATTGGAGCGTTTTGGAGTCTTAAGAGTTAAACGAACATCTTTACCCATATCATAATTACGAAAGAAGAATAATCTTCTATAAAACTTCAGGTACGATGAAAATTGTAAAGCGCATATTAATTGCCCTTCTTGTGCTCATCATTTTGCTCGTTGGTACTGCTATTGCGGTTCCTATTCTCTTCAAAGATAAGATTGTCGCTATCGCCAAAGAGGAGATCAACAAGAGTGTTAGAGCTGATGTGGATTTCTCCGACGTGGATTTATCCCTATTTAAGGGGTTTCCTCATCTGGTTTTTAGTCTCAAAGACCTTTCTGTAACCGGCATAGAGACTTTTGATGGAGTTAAGCTGTTGGAGGGAAAAGCCATTGATTTCAAACTGGACGTCATGTCTGTGATCAAGAGTACTAGTCCCATCAAAATCAAATCGGTCAACCTCATCGAACCTGCCATCAATATTCTGGTCTTGGAAGATGGCCAAGCAAATTATGACATCACTGTCCCTACGGACGAAAGAATAACTGAAACCGCCAATGAGACTGATTATAGCGGTGTACTAGTTCAACTGGAAAAATACCTGGTTGCAGATGGTAACTTTGTATTTGACGATCGGACGCTGGGGGTCTACGTGGCAGCGCATAACATTAATCATAATGGCTCTGGAGCGTTCACTATCGATAATTATGACCTCGACACCAAAACGACGATTGATGAACTTAGCATTCAATATGGTGACGTTGCTTATTTAAAACAAGCGAATACTGCCTTAGACGCCGTGGTCAATATTGATCAAAAAACAAGTACCTATACCCTTAAAAATAACGAACTCAAAATCAATGAGTTAATTCTGAAGGCTGTCGGCTTTGTACAATTGGCAGCATCAGATGATATCAATATGGAACTTGAATTTAGCTCTCCACAGAATGAATTCAAGCAGTTGCTCTCCATGATTCCCAACGCCTATATCGAAGGGTATGAGGAAGTTAAAGCGGATGGTCAATTTACTTTTGATGGGAATGTGAAAGGTACCTTTAATGCAGAAAAAGAGCAGCTTCCAGCCTTCAAGGTTAATTTTGAAGTTGCTGATGCAAATGTGAAGTATCCCGACTTACCATTAGGAATAAACGGTATTAACACGGCAGTTAAGATTAATAGTCCAAGTAGTGATTTGGATCAACTCCAGGTCGATGCTAATACCTTTAGCATGCAGATTGGCACAAATCCGATAGCAGGTCGATTCAGTCTTAGAACTCCAATTAGTGATCCAGCAGTGAACGCTGCCGTTAAGGGGCGTCTTGATTTGGAGGAACTTAGTGGAGCTTTCCCAATCGAAGGGATTGAAACGCTAAATGGCTTAATCACAGCTGATGCCAAGGTAAATACCCGTATGTCCGCCATAGATGCTGGGACCTATGACCAGGTTGATATGAGCGGAACGATGCAAATTGACCAGATGAACTATAAATCTGCCGACCTCCCCTCTGTCTTCATTAAAACACTGGACGTCAACTTTACCCCCCAAAATGTACAAATTAAAGATTTCCAAAGTCGGCTGGGTCAGAGTGATCTAAATGCGCAGGGATATATAGATAACATTCTAGCTTATTTTTCCCCCAATAAGGCGATGACTGGAAAACTTCGAATGCAATCTGATTTTTTTGATACAAATGAATGGATACCTGCCGAGGAGGAAGTGGAGACACCTTCTGGCGAAGAGGACGTAGAGGAAGTAGCGCTAGAGGTTTTTGATCGTTTCGATTTCCAGATAGAAGGAGCATTTAGAGAAATATCCTATGATGTATATACTTTGAGTGACACCTACGTATCGGGTGAAGTAGGTCCTCAAGTACTGAAAGCGGATGAATTAAGAACTCGAATCGGCTCCAGTGATTTTTCTGCCACGGGTACCATTCTACACGTTTTTGACTACCTGTTTGATAATGGGACCCTCAAGGGGAACATAGTGGTTACTTCCAGTTTGGTGGACCTCAATGAATTCATGGAAATGTTAGCTACGGAAGAGGCAAGGGCCAAGGCCACTTCTGCTGACGATGAGCCACTAGAGGTTGTTCCTGTGCCTGAGCGAATGACGATTGACGTAAACGCCAATGTCGATCGAGTGAAGTACACCAATATGGTACTCAAGGATGTACAAGGTCATCTCGTGGTGGATCAACAGGCCGTAATATTGGAGAATGCAACCAGTGAGACCCTGGGAGGCCGCATGAATATTAGCGGTAGCTACGATACTAAGGACATAGAAGCCCCAACCTTCTCTTTCAAGTATGACTTGCAACAGATGGATTTTGCTGAAGCTTTCAATACGATGAATACCTTTCAGGCATTGGCACCAATAGGTCAATTCATCGAAGGAAATTTCAATTCAACCATGATCATGGATGGAGTTCTGGGCCAGGATCTGATGCCTAAGTTACAATCCCTGAACATTGAAGGTTTTCTGCAAACTGTGCACGGAGTCATTTCAGGGTTTAAACCACTGCAAGCCGTAGGCAATGCCCTAAACCTGGAAGCTTTGACTAAAGAAATTGACCTCGGAGGCACGAAGAATTGGTTTGAGTTGAAAGAAGGGACTCTAGAACTCAAGGAGTTTGATGTAAACATGGATGATATTGCTATGAAAATCAGTGGCACCCATGGGCTAGATCAAAGCATGAACTATGATATCAAAGCCAAAATCCCGAGAGCGCTGCTGGAAAAAGGGGCTGTAGGGCAAGCAGTGGATCAAGGCTATGGCTTGTTACAATCGCAGGCCTCGAAGCTCGGTTTTAATATCAAGAAGAGCGAATTTGTCAATGTTATGATCAATCTTACTGGCTCCTTAACCGATCCTAATGTCAAACTCAATCTTCTTGGTGGAGATGGAGAAACTAGCGTAGCTGAAGCCGGTAAAGCGGCATTGCAAGAGGAAATCAATGATCAAAAAGAGGCATTGCAAGAAAAAGCGGAGGATAAATTACAGGAAGGTAAGGATATAGCACAGGAAAAAGTGGATGAAGTTGTCGACTCTGCTAATACAGTCATCAACGAAAAAGTGGATGAATTAAAAGAAGGTGCTAAGGAAAAAGCGGACGAACTCTTGAAGGAGAAACTAGGATCTGCCCCTGCCAACCTGATCGACTCCACAGCCAATGAATTATTGAAAAACACTGGTACCCAAAGTACCGTCGACAGTATCAAGAATCACTTAAATAAGTTTAATCCTTTCAAGCGTAAAAAGAAGAAAAAGAACTAATTCTTGGTAAAGCAGAGAATGGCTTAGCAGCAGAAACTTATTGGAAAGAAAGAAAAGCTCTAGCCTGGAACTAAGCCATCTCTTTATGCAAGTATGGATTTAGCAGAATCATAAATTGGAGACTTACAGGAGATATCTGAAATTCAGAGAACTAGCTACCAGCCCAACGATGGAAACACCACTACTTAAAATCGATATGGAAACCTATCTTCGCGCCCCCGGTCGCTACGAACTTCGATCAGGACAGGAATATGATACGCCTTCCTGCCCCTATGGTAATAAGTACCAATGGATCGGTTTTGATCGAGAGCTCCAACGTTATGTTCGATTCACAAAATCAGTATTTAAGAAGTTGATACAGCAGCAAGAGGGTTCGCCTGCATCCGATTGATTGATGCCTGCTTATAACTGCAGTTGGATCACATCCACCCACAGTTGCTTGCGATCCTGGTTTTCGGTAAAGGATCGTAAAATGAAGTCCTTATCATACTTCACTTCTTGATTATAGTATAACTTTCCATTCACGAAGACCTTCACCTTTCGATCCAGATCAACCATTTCGGGAGTAATTTTGATGGCTAAAGATTTGATACGAGAAGTCTTAATCTTGAAGGTGTTATTCTCATAGCTTGCTCGTACTTTCCCTGATTTTCTCGGGAAATCGAAGGCTTCCTTATGTACTTCTAGTACGACTAAGCTGTCCCGATCATCATAATCCAGCCAGCGATCAATCTTGAAATTCACAGGGATGTGCCACTCAGCCTTGGCCTGAGAGGTATCAAGTTGTACTTCATCGAGCCAGTCAATTGATCCGTATTGGTCATCGTCAAACTCCCAGCTAATTTCCTCAGGAAAAGGGTTTCTTGCTCTTTCAAGCAGATCCGAAAATAGAAGCTGATGGGCAGGCTTCGATTCATCGAAAGCAGGGAACCAGTGTGGAAAACCATCATATCGATGGTCTTCATAGTCAAGAGACAAGGTCTTCATCAATGCCGCCAAAGTATCATTGGCCAATGGGGGATAGTAATAATCCTGATCCGTTGAGAAGTTGATAAATGAACGATTGCGGGTATTTTCAATAAAGGTGCCACCTGTGAAAACCTTTGGATAGGTATTAAAGCCATAAAAGCCTGCGAATAAGGTTGGTTGTTTCACTAGATAGGAGAAAGAACCGGTGGCTCCATTTGAATGACCACTAATAAAGATCTTGTTATCATCTATGTGTATACTCCGCTTGATCTGCTGTACAATCATTGGAATTAGAAAGAATCCATCATCAGGAATCATCCAATTGAATTGTTTACTTCCGCTTGGGAAGACCAGTATTACCTCATGTTCATCCGCAAATTCAGTGTAAAATCGGTTCCCCCCCCCCTAAGATGCTTTTAGTCTGATATTTAGCAAATTCATTATATCTAACCGCACCATGTAAAAAGATAAGCATGGGATAGGCTTTGGCAGGATTATAGTTTTCGGGTAGATGAACAAAATAGGAAGTCAGTGCGGTATCCTTGACAGTCAGCGAAATGGAATAATTGCGTTGAGACTTGGTGAGATAAGGATTGTATCTCTGTAACTGCTGGTATAGTTCCTTTCCAGTTAAGCTTTTATCAATCTCATCGGGATGTTTTACAGCCAGGAATTCCTCTTTTTTCCTCTTAAGTCCCTCATAAAATTTCTTCTTGCGCTCCAAGGCCCTAGTTGTCAACTTTTTCCAGCGAGGGTCCTCCAAAAGATTCTTGTACTCCGATGTTGAATATTCACCTACTATATAGGCCCAACCTGGTGTACCATACTCGTCTTCTTCCACCTCATACACGGGTTGTAGGTACCTAAAGGCTTTGTCCAATTCCTTGAGTTCTCCGGCAAGCACAGAAGCTTTATAGAGTCCAAGGTGATCGATACTATCGGGAAAACGCTCAAAAGCAGCTTCATAGAGTGACAAGGAGGCACGATAAGCGGTGGCATCTTCGGCTTCCCACATTAAAGTCAAAGCTTTCTCGGTGAGACTAGTATAAGATTCCTGTGCGAGGAGGGAGTAAGAAAAGAGTTGTAGAACTAATAGGTAGCAGCAGTTTTTCATTTTCTCCTTTTTAGGACAAAGCTAGGCGTCCAGAAAAGGAATTCCTTGTAAAAATGGGACATGCCCTATTTGACAATGTGCCAGAAGGTATCTTCATCCCCCAATAATGTACCTTTTCTCAGAAACTGATTGGGTGAGTTCTGCGTCAGGTCCTTGAAAGCCTTATTGAGGTGGGCTTGATCGGCATAGTTGAGCTCATAGGCAAGGCGAGTGAAGCTCTCTTGCGGGGCATCGAACAACTTCATTTCCAGTAGTTTTCGCAGCAATATGATACGATGAAATTTTTTTATGGATATGCCAAAATGACCTTTAAATAATCGGTTCAAATGTCTACGGCTAATTCCTAGTTCTAGCGCCAATTGTTCTACTAGAAAGTCCTCATAATTGGTGAACAGATGTTCCACAGCTTGCTGGATAATCTTATTTTCATACACTTGATAACGTATCAACAAAAAATGGTCCAGACGTTCCGCAATCAAGTTCAGATTGGTGGTTTCGAATAATAGTTCTAATTCCGCTCCTGAGAAGAAAGGAAAATCCATGATGTACTCCCCAAAGTTCAGCCCTCGGTAGAATTGCTGAATCCCTAAAACCTTAAAAACCAATACAATCCGATGAACTCTTCCCTTCTGGCGCACCTTCAAAACCTTGTCTCGGACTGGTGTAAAAATTTGAAAGGGAGGTGCGGCCGCTTGATAGATCATATCGCGATTACTAGCTCGCTGGTGCGATTTGTAAAGGGAGACTGTATTATTGTGATGGGGGAAACAATCGAATTCTGTTACCTCATTATTGGGCTTGATATCCAAGTAATAATAATCAAGATAGCGAGCAATTAGTGGATGTTTAGGTTTGCATGTTTCAAAAGTATCCATCATCAATGCTGAATGTTTACGCAGTATGTCACAGGAAGAGCGAAATCTCTTTATTGGTGGTCTCCAAAGTAAGTTTTTTTATACTAAGTATGAGAATACAATTATCCTAGAAGATATGACGGGCATTTTTCAACCTATGCTACGTTGCAAAAATCCTTGGTTAGCTATGGCTAGCCGCGGTTTTTGCGCCTTGCCTAGATTGAAAACTCCCTTAGTCAGATACTTTAGCCTAATTATATCCTCATACTTAATGACATTTCCCCAATGACTTAGTTGCAAAAAGAAAGCCCCGGATGTCTTCCGAGGCCTTCCTGAAGCTTAATTCAACTATCATATTGCCTAACTCATAATAACCCTATTTCTTTATCGGTTTTCGTTGTTTTCGTTGATGTTGAATCGTGTTGTGATTAGGTTCCCGCACTATTTCTGGATTACGATTTGTTGAGTTTGAACCTGCAACCCATTATTGATGACCAGACTGTATGTTCCACTGGGTAAGTGACTAGGAATGTCTACTCTGGTATTGGCTCCCTCATCGGAGGCAGACATTTGAATGTGCTGCCCTTGCATGTTCACTAAGGTGATCTGTGGTACGCTATCAGCGACGATTCCTTCGATGACCAGGTATTCAGTAGCTGGGTTTGGAAAAACGCTTACTTCGATTGCTGCACTTGGCTTTCCTCCAAAGTCAACTGATTCAATCTCGGAGTAGCTAAAACTTCCATCAAAATCTGTTTGCTTCAAGCGTATGTAAGCAGTCCCTGCTGCATTTACATCATCATTTTTCCACTCGTAGGCTAGCGCTACATCTGAGTTACCTGCGCCCTTCACTTCGTGTAGTCCCTTCCATGACTTTCCATCCAAAGAAAGCTCAATGGTGAAGAAGTCATTGTTGATTTCTATGGCTGTAGCCCAACTCACCACCAGTGTCCCATCTGCTTGCGCGTCAGCCTCGAAGTACAGCAACTCTACGGGAAGTACTGTGTTAGTTCCTGCCCCAAGATCAAGTTGACTAGGCATGTCATCTACATTGTCTCCGTCGTAGTGGCATCCACCATCGACGCATTCCACTTTACCGCTTCCGCTGATACTCATTTCAACACAGTTAAACCATCCCCCCATATCTTTACCAAGAATTGCTGCTGTACCAGTTAGATTAACTTCGTCAGAGGTAAAAGAACCTCGGCCTCCGACATATACCTTCACACTTCCTCTTAAGTCTGTTTCATCGGTTACGGTCACCACTGTGCCATTAAAGCAGATGCTGCCTCCCCCTTTTCCCGTAAAATCCTCACCTATGCTCATCGTTCCCCCTGTAAATTCGATGCTAGGACCGCCAGTTCGGGTAAAGTCCCCTTCTACAACTATGGCTGTATTGCTCACCTTGATGGCTGTTCCTCCTGTAATTCTCCATTCTTCAGCCAATTGCATCGATCCTCCTTTGCTCTCAAAATTCCCGCTCCCCTTCACTTCGAAATTGTCTGCATAGATGTTACCATCGTTGTAGAATTGCGCTACACCACTTACACTGATGTCTTCCGCTTCTAAGCTTCCATTTACACTAAGTGATCCGGCATAACCTGTGTGTTGCACATCCTCGCAGAAAACAGTAGCATTCTGTGCGATTACAAAAGTTCCTGAGCCCTGTAGATTCCAATCTCCGTCTATGTCTAAAGATGCATTCGCATTCACAGTCATGGAAGCACCCTGTTTAAAGGAAAGGTTTCCGTCGGCCTCTACTTTGTGATTAATAATAACCTCATCGCCAGGCCACGAGCTAATGTCAGGAACTTGGCCTGTACTCCAAATCGTAGCATCGTCCCAATCTCCGCTTTTCACGGTAGTGTGCGTGGTAGCGTTTAATGCTGTGAAGAAGAAGAAAAAGATGGTAAGTACTGTTAAGCTTCTCATGTCTTTGTGTTTTTTTAGGTATAGAAAGGCCAGTCTACCCAAGTGCTCCTTGAGTCGATTTTGATAGTTGATGACTGACTTTATTTTTAATTACACTTCAAAGATAGGGGGAGAAGCACCCCAATTTGGGCATCTTTCTATTTTTGGGTCTTATCTCCCATTTATTGGCAACTTTTGCCATTTTTTGGAAAATTCTATAAATGGGATTCTAAACGAAGAAAGTCTCATTTTAGGATTGTCGTCCAATCAGAAAGGATAGTAGAGAGGGAACAGGGCCTAACAAACCGATAACATGTTAATATTCAAACACTTACAGGAATATCAAAAAAGCGGAATTCGTCGCAGGAAGGAGTATAAGACTACCAAGGGACAGCGAACGAAGGCTAGAGAGCTAGTTCTGGGCTACTTCGAAGGTTGCTTTATGATCAAAATCTCTAAAATCTACGGGGCTCACACCCGATACTCCCTGTTCTGCCATATATACGCCATAGATTGTATCTACCGCAGCCATAGTTAGCTTATTGTGAGTAACGATGATAAATTGCGAATCTTTGGAGAATTTCTTTATGATCTTATTGAATTTATTAATGTTGGCATCATCCAATGGGGCGTCCACCTCATCAAAGATACAGAAGGGAGCAGGCTTCAATAGATACAGCGCAAAAAGTAAAGCGGTAGCAGTCAAGGTCTTTTCCCCTCCTGATAACTGACTGATGGTCTGTGGTCGCTTACCCTTAGGTTTGGCCACAATTTCGATCTTAGATTCTAATGGGGTCTCAGGTTCCAGCAAAATCAGATCACAATTATCATCAGCAGTAAATAAACTTCTGAACACATCAATAAAGTAGATACGTGCCTTGTTAAAGGCTTCTAAAAATTGGGAAGTAGCTGTTTCTTCGATTTCTTTAATCGTTTCAACCAGGGATTCTTTCGCTTGTACAATATCATCACGCTGCTGAGAGATCGTATCATGGCGCTCCTTCATCTCATCATACGCTTCCACCGCCATGGGATTGATTTCCCCATAGTTATCCAGACGAGATTTAAATCGATCCACTTTCACCTGAAGCTCCTCCAAGGACTCCTTAATCTCCTCCATTTCCTGATTGATCACCTGATTAACATCTATACTAAATTCGATTCTTAAGCGTTGGGCAACTGAACTAACATCAAACTTCACGCCGCTCTCTTTTTCCTTCATCTGGTTGATCAGAATCTGTGCATCTTGACGCACACGGGCCGTTTTTCGGATATTATCTTCTAACTCATTGATCCCTCCTCTAGCCTGAAAATACAACTGCTCCGCCTCCGATAAGGAAGACTCTCTCTCTTTCCGCTGCTGATAAGCTGCTTGTAGTTCTTCCTGCAAAGTATCAATTCGCTGAATAATCTCCTGCACCTCAGCCTGTCCTTCGGTGATGGAAGCCTGGTTGGTGATCAAAGTGCGGCGAGTCTCTTTCAGTTGATTTTCCCTGAATACCAATTCCCGTTGCAAGGCCCCTACCTTGTTCTGCTGACGAATGAAATTAATATTGCGCTCATTGAACTGGGTAGATGCCTGGCTCAATTGTTCAGCGACGTCGCGAAAGGAACCATCCATATTGGATATCTGCTCCTTGATACTGGACACCAAATCCATCTTCTCCGCCAGTTCTTCCTCTATCTTCTTGATTTGGGTAACCAACTTGTCATTGCTGGCTTCTAAGGCTGCTCTTTTATCGTTAACTCCTTTAATGAAGGATTCGAAGTTCTCTCGGCGCGTGGTGAATCCAACTTTTTCCTGCAAGAGTTGATTTAAGCGATTTCTTTCGATCTGAATATCCGTATCGGAACGTTTATTCTTTAATTCCTCTATCTTATTCTTCAAGGTAAAGAAAGAAGTACTCAGCCGGTTTTCTTCTCTTTCTGCCTTTTTGATAGTGGACTCCAATAATTCTAGGTTCTTTTTCCGTCCAATCTTCTTTCCTTCAAACAAACCAATAGACCCCCCAGAGACACTGAATCGCCGTTTGATAAACCGGCCACTTTTAGATAGCAAGGTTATATTGTTGCCCACTGGCTGCATGGCCAGATCCTCGTTTTCGGTGACGAGTACATTCTCCAGCAAGTAGCTGCAAAGATTATAATAGGTGGGATCTGTTTGGATCAGATCAATGGCTTGCAGGGTCTCCGGAAATAGAGACATAGGTGCACTATAGTCCTTGAAAGCATCGAGCAAGAAAAAGTTAGCCTTACCCTTTTGACTTCTACTCAATAAGCGGATGGCTTTGCTTGCTTCCGCTAAGTTTTCGACCACATAATAGTTGAGATATGGATCGAGATAATTTTCAATCGCCACCCGGTATTCTTCAGATACATAGATCAAGTCAGAAAGCAATGGAGCATCCTTCTTCCACTCCTTATTGTTACTTAGAAAACGGATGGACTCCGGGAATCCCTCTAAGTTCTCGACCATGCTTTGCGTCAACTTGAACTCATTGCGCTTCGCATCTAACTGTCTATTAACCTTTTTGAGTTTACCATTCAAATCTTCAAGCTGCTTTTCATGCTGCTCGATAGCCGTTTTACGATCCTCTTCAGCTTGAGTAAGCGTTTCTAGTCGTTTTGTGTACTCCTTTTCTTTTACCTCAATCTCTGCTATCTTGGTGTGGATGGTTTTAATTTCCTCTTCCCTCATTTCAATCTCCAGATTGCTGCGTTCCAGCTCCTGCACATGGTTATCAATCTGGTTTTTATTAATCGCCCTTTGCTTTTCTAGTTCAAAGGCTCCCTTTTCCAAATTCTGCTGACGCGTAACGATCTCTTCTAAATCCGCCTTAATAGAACCATGGCTATCCTTGATCTTTTGCAATTGTTCCTCCGCCTCGTCCAATTCCTTTTCAAGATCCACCTCTATACGCTTCTCTTGATTAAGTTCTCCTCTATAATATTCGACATCCTCTTCCAATTGCTCAATTCTGGCTGTAGCAGATTGGATGCCAACATTTAATTTTTCCTGGCTTTGAATGATGAACTCCTGCTTCTGCTCAAGCATCCGCTTATCATTTTCTTTTCCCCTGATACCGCCTATCAAAGTATTGAGATCCCGCTGTCGCTCTGAAAGCGTTTTCTCCTTGTCCAGATTGGCCTTTTTCTCAGCCTCTAATTTTGCTTCTAACTGGCTAAGCTGGACATCGTATTGCCGATATTTATCTTGTTCTTCTTGTAACTTTTGCCTAATCTCTCGCTGCTTGGTTTTGAGATCGTTGATTTTGTATTTGGCCAGAAGTATGCTGGATTCCTTGTACTTATCCTTTAGCTCAAAGAAGCGCTTAGCTCGTCGTGCCTGCTTTTCTAATGATACGAGGTTATTGTTAATCTCATATAGTAAATCCTCTACACGGTCCAGGTCCTCCGAAGTATTCTTAAGTTTATTTAGGGTCTCCTGCTTTCGTTTCTTGTACTTGGATATCCCTGCGGCTTGCTCAAACATCCGGCGACGTGAATTGGCCTTATCCGCCAGGATATCGTCCACCATACCTAAGGCAATGATGGCGTAAGAATTGGATCCAATCCCAGTATCTAAAAACAGAGAAGTAATGTCCTTCAATCGGCAGGTGACGCCATTGAGCCGATATTCACTTTCGCCCGTACGATATAGCATACGGGTGATCGTAACGGAATTATATTCGGTAGGAAGTAAGTTCTTGGTATTTTCAAAAGTCAATGAGACCTGTGCCAATCCGCTCGACTTACGCTTTTTGGTTCCATTGAAGATCACACTGGTCATTGTGTCTAACCTCAACTCTCTACTCTTCTGCTCGCCAAGCACCCAACGTATCGCATCAACGATGTTCGATTTACCCGAACCATTGGGCCCCACAATACCAATCACATCCTCATTAAAGTTTACCACTGTCTCGTTGGCAAAACTCTTGAACCCTTTAATTTCAAGCGTTTTCAATCTCATAGCCCACAAAAATAGTAAAATGAAGTCATGTGAGTTCCTCTTGCCCTAGAATTTTATCCACATTTTATGGACAGGAAAATTGGACTTTTCCACATTATATAAGGTCCAATCCTCAGAAGGGAAGCAGGAGCATGTTTATTATTGGGTAAATTTTCCACACCCATCCGTTTAATAAGGAGCAGTGGTAGCTGGAACGGCCTGAATTTGTACTTGTTGAGAGAGAAATTCACGTACATCATTTGCAGTTTGTACGGGAATTTCTTCCATTGGCAAGTGCCCAACTTCGGGATATATGATCAAAGAATCATTGGGTAAGCGATCCGCGAAGGCATACGCATTGGCTACCGAAATCCATGCATCTTTCTCTCCCCATAGGATAAGGGTAGGTTGATATACCGCTTGGAGTCGATCAGGATTGGTAATTGTATCATTCTGATTAATCCGATCTACATAGGCTTGCCGATTACCGGGTCGCCGAAAAAGCTCGAAATAGCGCTGTAGAAGGACCGGCGTAACCTTATCAGGATCGCCATAAACCTCATGAAGTGACTTCTTAAACAAGGCCTTAGGGGTCACCTTTTGCATGATAGCAGCGAGGGTAGGCTGCTTTGCCAGACGAAAGGCAAGTGGAGCATCACCGCTTTCCTTTTCTGGAATTCCAGCAGCGTCTAATAGAATCAACTGCCTAACTTTCTGTGGGTAATCTAAAGCAAAACGCCAGGCAATCAATCCTCCCAGCGAATTCCCACCAAGTGCAAAACTATCCAATGCAATCGCAGTCGTAAATGCATCCAAAAACTCCGTATAATGTCGGATCTGATAATCCCGATCTGGAAAAGGACCTGTTAAGCCGAAGGCGGGAAGGTCCAGGCTGATAATCGTAAAGTCATTTTTCAATTCTTCCGTCCATACCTCCCAGGTGTGGAGGCTAGCACCCGTTCCATGTAGCAACACTACGGCAGGCCCTTGTCCTGTTACTCGGTAATGAACATTCATTTCTTGTACAGGCACAAAGCGCGAATCGGGGTAAGTGTATTTTTCCTTAAGTCGATCAACTGAAATATCGGGGTGGTAATTAAACAGGACGGCACCGCCTACAAGCAATAAAATGAGAAGCGCGAGATATTTTGCGGTTTTAATCATCTTTCCTTTCGAATTAACCCATGGTTCCTTTGATCACCCCACCATCTACACTTATGGTTTGCCCGGTGATATAGCGAGCTTGAGGAGACAGGAGCCACGCTCCTAGAGCACCAAAATCCGCAGGATCTCCCATAAAGCCAACATTGATCTGCGATTCAAACCCAGATCGGATCTCCATTTCACTCACTCCCTTCAAACTGGCATTCTTCTTCAGTAATGAGGCTATTCTAGGGGTATCATGATAGCCTGGAGCCAATATATTTAAGGTGATTCCATGCTTGCCAATTTCAGTGGATAATGTTTTTACATATCCTACCACGGCCAAGCGCATGCTATTGCTTAGTACTAAATTCTCAACTGGCTGTTTAACCGACATACTTTCAATAAATAATATCCGGCCATAAGACCGAGACATCATCATCGGTAAGGTTTGATTGACTAAATCAATCTTCCATCTGAAGACGCTGGCATAGGCCTCATCCCAATCTTTCAAACTAGTATCCTTCGCGGGCATAGCTGGTGGCCCTCCAGCATTCACGACAATTCCAGCCAATTCTTTTTCCCCAATGGATCGTACAAGCTGTGATACAGAACCTTCCTGGCTCAAGTCCAAAGAAAGCGTTTCTACCTGCCTTGGATACTGCGCAGCCAAGTTCGCCAATTTATCGGCTGATCTAGCTACGGCAATAAGGTTTGCACCTTCTGCTAGCAAGGCTTCCGCCACACCTTTACCAAGGCCGCTTGTAGCTCCGCCGACAATAAACCATTGATCTTTAATTCCTAAATCCATACTATCTTCTGGGAATTAGAGTTGTGGGGTAAACAACTACACTTTCATTTCCATTCTTCCCCACCGCTGCTACCCCGAATAAATAATTATCGATAATGATGTTTTTCAAAGTTGTTTGTAGCTGATCCTTAGGCACATATTTGGAGTACTGCCACTGTGGAGCCGTCGTTTCTCTCCAATACACCTTGTATGCCTGCAAATTGGTATCCTCAACTGCATCCCATTTTAACCTGGTGGATGCCCGCACTGCACCACCTATCATCACTCCTGTTGGAGCGGGGGGCGCCCAAGCCAAACCTGCCATGACAATGGCATTTACAGCCGTTAGTTTGGCGGCGTACGGAAAGTTCACGCCTTCAATGACATCTCCGTATTCTATGCCATCTTCTACTCTAATATCTTGATGCTGGCGATTGTAATTTTCATGCTTTTCCATGATCCTTACACCCGGGAAACCCTCGTCGTTAAAAGGTCTGTGATGGCCACCCCTACCAAATCTATCCAAGCGATAGATCATAGTGGCATTCAGATTTGTCATGTATTGATCCGTCATTCGATGCACATAGCGAGCCAATTGGCGAGAAGGCCCATCGACTTCACCTCCATAGAAGCGCTGCCAAATTCGTTGACGATCATCCACATTGACTGGCGTAGGCTCAGAAAAAACCCGGAAGGAAGTATTATCGATTACACCATCAATGCCATGGATATTCCCAATCATATCGTTGTTCAACACCCCCATAATATCCCAACCCTCTTCTTTTGCCATTTGAGCCATGTGTTTTCCTCCAAACAATCCTTGCTCCTCACCCGACAAACCCACATAGACCACACTAGAAGGGAATTTATACTTACTCAGTACTCTAGCTGCTTCCAAGGCACCCGCCATACCAGTAGCATTATCATTGGCTCCCGGAGCATCGATCACCCCATCTGAACCATTAGAAGCCCTGGAATCTATGTCACCGGACATGATGATATATCGATTAGGAAAGGTAGTACCGCGCTGAATGGCTATTACATTGACAATCCAAGTGTCTTTGGGAATCCTGCGGTTTCCTTCAGCAGGTACTAGAGTCCGTTGATAGAATACCTCAAGGCAATTGCCACAATCTGCTGAAATCCGATCAAATTCAGCCTTAATCCATCGGCGAGCAGCACCAATTCCCCTAGTCTCACTCAAGGTATCTGAAAAGGTGTTTCTAGTACCAAAACTGACTAGTTTCCGAATATCTTTTTCAATTCTATCTGCAGAAGTAGATTCAGCAATAGCAGCAATGCGTGGGTCGAAATTCCCTGGGATAATCAATTTTTCCTGGGCATTTACCGCTACAGATCCAAACAATAGTGCTAGTAAAAATACAAGGCGGGAAAACGTGTTCATCAAAAACTGTAATTTGCATGTTAGGATAGGTGCTAGCATATGACTAGAGATTTCATAATACCCCTTAGGCATTCATAAGGTTCACCAATTCCTTGCAAGTTACAATTTTACATACACTTTCTAACTCTTTAATCTTTTCTGAATAGAGCTCCTCCGTAACGGCCATACAGCCATCCATCAATAAAAGTACCTCGTAGGACCTTTCTTTTGCTTCCAAGAGCGTAGAAACTATACCTCCATCCTGCGCAAGTATTCCTCCCAAAACCAAGGTTTTGATGTTCAATTGCTCTAAAAGCCAATCAAGATGGGTAGACTGAAAGGCGGAGTGTCCAATCTTATTAATGACAAAATCAGCAGGGCCTAACTCATCGATCAACTGATGGCCCCATCTACCCACCTGAAAATCTCCCCGATGTAGAAAAGGGTGCTTAGCTTTGAAGTCTTCAGGAATGATGGGCACATTGTCCTTGTCTGCGATTAGAGTAAAGTTTGCAGCGATGATCCTACTCTCCAAGTCTTTGAAGCAGTTCGTCACCTTAATCATCTGCTCGATCCTCGCTCTACTTCTTGACAATGAGAGTTTGGCTCTTCCGTAAGCTCCGACGGGATGCAAAAAGTCATTCTGCATGTCCACCAACAACAGAGCGCTAGTACTGGGATTCATCAATACAATAAGTTAAGAATAAATGCGAATATACACTGTTATCATTTCAGCGCAAAGTAGTAAAACCTATACTGGAAACAGGTAAAAATACTGGCTTTTTTAAAAATTTAACATTTTCCACATATGTTAAAATAAGCCAGAAAAAAATCATATAGGAAACGATTGGTATTCAAATAGCAATAAATAAGTAGAATCTGTGAATAAATTCTAGCCCATCATCGTGATGTACTAAAAATTCTTCAAACAGCTATGAGGCGAAGGAACTACTCGACCTCAACAACCATTTCAATCTCTACTGCAATATTTCTAGGTAAAGATCCCATTCCCACCGCAGCTCTTGCATGTTTACCCTTATCTCCAAAGACTTCTACCATCAGATCCGAAAATCCATTGATCACCTCTGGATGATCCGTAAACTCAGGGGCAGCATTGACCATACCCAGCACTTTAACTATCCTCTTCACCTTATTTAAATCACCAATTTCTGCTTTCAGCGCAGCTAATTGGATGATGGCTGCTAGACGAGCTGCTTCATATCCCTGCTCAACCGTAAGATCTTGTCCAACTTTCCCGGTAATATAACCTCCTTCTGGTCGATTGGGACCTTTACCTGCCATAAACACCAAGTCGCCCGTCCGAACAGCATTAACATAGTTAGCTACGGGTGGCGGAACGGCAGGCAGCGTAATGCCTAGCTCCTTTAATTTAGCCTCAACATCCGAGTCTCCCACTTGAGCTTTGGCTACTTCAGGAGATTCCGCTTCAGCCGAAGAGCTAGATTCACAGCTATTTGATCCTAATGCTAGCAAAAACAAGAAAAAGGGTAATAGATACTTCATTGCTTAGGTATGTATTGAAAAGAAACTTATTCTTTAGTGGCAAATAGTGCTAATAGGTCCCCTACCCTAGTCTTGAGATCTTTTCGATCAACGATGAAATCTAAGAAACCATGCTCAAGCAAGAACTCAGAGGTCTGGAATCCTTCAGGAAGATCACGCTTTATCGTTTCCTTGATGACGCGAGGACCGGCAAAGCCAATTAAAGCCTCCGGTTCTGCAAAATTGATATCGCCCAGCATGGCAAAGGATGCGGTGACCCCTCCCGTAGTTGGATCTGTTAGAAAGGAAAAATAAGGCACTTTTGCCTTGGCTAACTCCGACAACTTAGCTGAAGTCTTGGCCATCTGCATTAGTGAAAAGGCAGATTCCATCATTCTAGCTCCTCCTGTTTTAGAAATAATCATCAATGGAATCCTAGTTTTCAAGGCATGATCAATGGCCTGGGCGATGCGTTGTCCCATAACCGACCCCATGGACCCACCAATAAACTTGAAATCCATGGCAGCAACGATCAATTTACGACGATTCACTTTCCCAACCGCTACTGAAATGGCCTCAGAAAGGGACGTCTTCTTCTTTGCATCTTCCAATCGCTTATGGTAAGGCTGTAGGTCCGTGAACTCTAAAAAATCCTTGGATCTGAGATCATCAAAGAGTTCTTCAAAGTTTCCATCAAAAAGTAAATCAAAGTAATCGTGAGAACCAATTCGGATATGATAGTTGCAGTGAGAGCACTTCAGGAAATTTTCTCTTAATTCCTTTACCGTAGACGTTTCTTTGCAACGTTTACACTTGTACCACAACCCTTCTGGCGCCTCTTTCTTATTTCGGGTAGCGGTTTGGATACCGTCTTTCAAGCGTTTGAACCAACCCATATTTAATTTGTATTTTCCTGGTTTACAAGCTCTTCAAACAAAAAGAGCGAGAGCAACTGCGGAAAAACTGTGATTTCCGGCCTCAAAATTAAAAATCAAGACTATAATTCAAGCAATTCGCTTGCTATTATTTCTCCGGTAGGTTCAAATAATCAATTAGAATGAGGTGGAAAATCAGTAACGAAATGCCTTTACGGTATTTACAAAACACTTAACCCCTGGAAGCGGTGTATCTGGATAAACCCCATGCCCCAAGTTTACAATATGTTGTTTTTGAAAGCTACTGATCATTGAATGGGTAGCATTGGCAATCTCCGCCTCACTAGCATAAAGCAAACAGGGGTCCAAATTCCCTTGTAAGGCTTTATCGGATCCGATGGTCTTACGAGCATCCTGCGGATCCAAATGCCAGTCTAGCCCAATAGTATTGCAATCCAATTGCCCTAATTCTTCCAAAGCAAACCAAGCATCCTTAGCAAAAACAGTAATTGGCACTTCCTGGATTGCATCACAAATTTGCCGTATATAAGGAATAGCAAAACTGCTATATTGCGCTTTAGGTAAAATCCCCGCCCAGGAATCAAATACCTGTAGCATATCAGCACCAGCAGCCACTTTCAACTTCAAATAGGCAATGGTAGTGTCAGTGATCTTTTGCAAAAGCTGATGCGCCAGTACGGGGTGTTGATAGAGCAACTTACGCGCCTTAGAAAAGGTCTTACTACCTTGGCCCTCTACCATATAAGATAAGATCGTCCAAGGCGCCCCGGCAAATCCGATCAAAGGCACCCTACCTGCCAATTCTCTCTTGGTGATGGCTAAGGCATCAAAAACATATTGCAATCGATGGGCGGCATCGGTTCCACTGACTAATTTCTCAACGTCAGATTCCTGTTTGATTGTTTCCGGAAAAAAAGGGCCTTTCTTCTCTATCATTTCATAGGTCAACCCCATGGCCTCTGGGATCACCAGAATGTCCGAAAAGATAATAGCTGCATCTACTGCTAGTTCATCGATGGGCTGAATGGTAACCTCGGCAGCGAGGTGTGGAGTTTCTACTAGTTCCTTAAAACCACTCAACTTGGCTCTGAGTGCACGGTATTGTGGTAATATTCTCCCAGCTTGTCGCATCAACCACACTGGTGGTCTTTCTACCTCTTCTCCCCTGGCTACCTTGAGAATAAGATCGTTTTGTAATTGTGTTTGGGGTTGATCTACGATTCCTTTTTGCATGCTGTTTCTTTGATATTTCCAGCAAAGATTCTTCTAAATGACTTGTATTGAAAGACCTATAATTTTTTTTACTATTTTTTTACAAAGAGCATTAGAAAGAAAGTTTTATCTGAGTAAAATAATTCTACAATATATTTAGGTATATCTATTCTTTGATTAGGTCTCTCAGCGGATAGCGCCTTCTGGTCCCAATCCTATTTTCTTGAATTATAAGGGATTTTGTCTATTTTGGGACCAACAGCAAAACCCATCATCACTCATGAAAAAATTAGCACTACATTGGCAAATACTCCTAGGCATGGCTGTAGGGGTGATCTTTGGAATCATCGCCGCGCAACTAGGCTGGACAAAATTTGTGGTGGATTGGATTAAACCTTTTGGTACCATCTTTATCAACTCGCTCAAACTCATAGCTATCCCACTAATCGTAGCCTCTTTGATCAAGGGGGTTTCTGATTTAAAAGATATTTCCAAGCTCTCTCAGATGGGTGGTCGAACGATTGGCATCTACGTTATGACCACCGTCGTAGCCGTGACACTTGGATTGATCATCGTAAACATTACCAAACCAGGTAAGCTGATTGAGGAACAAACGCGGATTGAACTGATGGACAACTTCGCTGGAGATGCCCAACAACGAATCTCGCAAGCAGAAGAACAGAAGGAAGCAGGTCCTTTGCAGGCTCTAGTGGACATCGTTCCCGACAATATTATTGGAGCCGCCACTAGCAATGGTAATATGTTGCAGGTCATCTTTTTTGTCATCTTCTTTGGGATTGGTATGATCTTAATTCCAGAGGAAAAATCAAAACCTGTTAAGGCCTTCTTCGACGGCTTGAATGAAGTAATATTAAAGCTCATTGACTTGATCATGCTGAGCGCGCCATACGGCGTATTTGCCCTATTGGCCGCCTTAATTGTAGAGTCTCCCAGTGCTGACATCTTTGTAGCCTTATTAGGTTATGCAGCCTCAGTCTTACTCGGTCTTGGTCTATTGATATTTGGATTTTATCCTTTATTGGTGAAAATGTTCACTAAGAAGGAGTACGGCTTTTTCCTAAAGGGGATTTCACCAGCCCAACTCTTGGCATTTTCTACCAGTTCTTCTGCCGCTACCTTACCGGTAACGATGGAGCGCGTGGAGGAACATCTGGGCGTGGATCGGGAAGTTACCAGTTTTGTACTTCCCATAGGTGCTACTATAAACATGGATGGAACCAGTTTGTACCAGGCGGTTGCAGCAGTGTTTATTGCCCAAGCCTTTAATATAGATCTCACCATAGGTGCCCAATTAGGTATAATCGTGACGGCGACCTTAGCCTCTATTGGTTCAGCAGCGGTACCTGGTGCGGGCATGGTCATGCTTGTCATCGTACTGGGGCAGGCGGGAATCCCCGAAGCCGGCCTAGCATTGATTTTTGCGGTAGATCGGCCATTGGACATGTGTCGTACCGTAGCCAATGTTACGGGCGATGCTACTGTTTCCATGTTAGTTGCTAAGAGTGTCGATAAACTAGGTGAGCCACATGTTAAAAACTGGGATGATAATTATCAGCCCACTACATAGGAACGAAACCTTTAATACTATCAATCGTATATACGACACGGAAGTAAAGTTTTCCCTTCTGTGTTGAATCTAATTCTAATTGTAAATCCTCAAGATTGTCTTGAAAATGAGTGAAACAGGTGCTTTAGGAATAGGTTCCAGAGTAAGACATCCGGCCTACGGAGATGGTGTCATCATCCGTTTGCACAAAGCAGCCTATGAGGTTTGCTTTATGCTATACGGGATCAAACACGTGGGTTTGGAATACCAACAATGGGATATCATAGAGGCGATACCTGCTCAAGAACAGGTATCTTTTTCAGAAGCTGAAAAGTCTCTAATGAAGATCCTTAGACACTTTTCTGACATTACAGAAGAAGTTCCTTTAGGGGATCGCTGGGAAGATGGTACCATAATATTGAAACCAGCAGATGAAAATTTGAAATCTAAAGAGATTCCTATTGTAACTTTTTTCCATAAAATCGTTATGGTTAGAGATCGACTTCGTGTCATGGAGCAACGAATCAATAGCAGCAAACTAAGCGATGAGGAAAAGGTTAATTTACAACAATACATTACAAGAATCTATGGCAGCTTGACCACCTTTAATGTGCTCTTTAAATATAAAGAAGATCAGTTTACAGGTGACAAAAAATAGCGTGCCCCCTCCCTCATAGGTTTTCGTGTCGTTTCGGCATCGAATTTCTCCATGTGAACACATGCCACAAGTCGAATTCGAGACCAATTCCACAAAGAATTGGTCTCGAATATTTTTTCGGTTTAGTCAATAACAATCTCTCGGGATAATCGGTTATATTATAGAATAAATACGCAGAATCAGGATTCCGACCAGATATTGACGGCTAACCCGATAAATAAACTTTAGCTTGCATGATTGATAACTACAAGAAAATCTTCCTCCTATTTCTTTTTCCTTTGGTACTGTTACAATCCTGTTTTGTAGCAGATGATCCCTTTGAAGGATTACCGCCAGGACCTTGGCGTGGTATCCTGACCCTAGTGCCGGATCCAGTTAGTCCTAACCCAAAGGGACAACCTTTGCCAGAAAAAGTGAATTTGACTTTTGAAGAAGTCAGCTCTGGGGAACTACCTTTTAATTTTGTAGTGAAGTACAAGAATGAGAAGGAGTTCTATCTGGAAATAAAGAATGGAGATAAGGTCATAGAGATCACGGATATCAAATACGGTGTTGATCGAAGTACTGCCAAGGATACGATTTGGATCAATTTCCCCATTTTCGACTCCTATATCAAGGGGATATACGAGGGTAACTTAATCCAAGGATACTGGGTAGTCAATAATAGAGATAACTATCAGATTCCCTTCACTGCTCGTTTTGGACAAGATCATCGATTTACGACTTTGAAGAAAGAGCCTTTAATGGATATCAGTGGGAAGTGGCAGACTACCTTTACAGATGAATCGGGTGTTCCCGAAGCGGCTGTTGGTGAATTTGTGCAAAATGGCAACATTGTGAACGGCACTTTCCTCACTGAAACGGGCGACTATCGCTATTTGGATGGTACCATTCAAGACAATAAATTATACTTGTCTACTTTCGACGGGGCTCATGCCTTTCTTTTTGAGGCTAAGATTAAAGAGGATTCAACGATGATCGGGAGCTTCCTCTCTGGAAATCACTATAAAGCCATTTGGGAAGCTAAATTTACTCCAGATGCCAGCCTAAGAGATCCCAATGAATTAACCTTTCTAAAGGAAGGATATGATCGCCTCAACTTCTCTTTCCCAAATACAGAAGGGAAAATGGTATCTCTCTCCGATGAAACTTACCAGGGAAAACTTACTATCGTTCAGATTATGGGAACCTGGTGCCCCAACTGCCGGGACGAGACGAAATTTTTAGTAGACTATTTAGAGCAGCATCCCGAAAAAAACTTACAGGTTTTAAGCCTCGCTTTTGAAAGACACAAGGACGAAGATAAAGCCTTGGGAGCCCTACAACGATATAAATCAGGAATGAACATCCCTTACGAGATCTTATTAGCCGGACACTCAGACAAAAAGGAAGCTGCCAAGTCACTGCCAATGCTCAACCATATCCTCTCGTATCCTACTATGATTTTTATTGACAAAGCCGGTACAGTAAGAAAAATCCACACTGGATTCTCCGGCCCAGCGACAAGCAAATACAAAGCATTTATTGAAGAATTTGAACAAACCATCGATCAACTAAGTACTGAGGATCCCAAAAAAATAATATGAATATTCAAAATGTAGCGATAGCCTATTGTATCGACAACATCAATGTTGCCGAAAGCCTTGATCAACAACTCAGTCCGGCAGCAGGACAGATAACCCATCTTTATGGTTCAAGAAACAATCCTGACAAGATACTGACCGACCAAATTTTGAAGCACAACGGGCCGGTTTTACTGCTTATTTCTGATAATTATCTCAAATCCACATCTTGTATGTTGGGAGGCTTGCACCTCCTAAACGAAAAGCAGGAAAAGATTCTTCCCATCGTCATCGACGGGCTGAGAAAAGATAAAGATTCCGGGGAACCGATCACCATTCCTACACAATTTGATCGTATTAGTGATATGATCCAGTATATCAATTACTGGCAGGATCAATATTTAGATCTAAGGCGGCAGAAAAGAGAATTGAGCGATTTGGATGAAGAGACCTTCAATAACCACCTTAAGTCTATCCGGGAAATATCTAGCGAAACCAGTGAATTCCTTCGCGTATTGAGGAACATGGAACACTATACACTGGCGGAGTTATCTCATAATGACTTCCAGGCATTTTTCCAGTTTGTTGGTGATCAGCATGCCTGGGAAAGTTTTCAAAAGAATCGGCTGCACTATCGTATGCAACAGCAGGCTGGAGATGCAGCTAATCGAGAGGACTCCACCGTCGAAGTGATGGAAAGAGAAAACCCCACTCCTGAGTTATCATCAGATATTGACTTAGGTGATATCCCAGGACTGGATCTTTTGGAAGGAGTTCAGGCCGAGGAAGCTCCTGAAGACTCGGAAGCAGCCGAGGAGATCCCTCAAGAGGTCGAAGAAACCGTAATTCCTATCTCTGCCCCTCCCATCGAAGAGAAAGAGGAAGCACTAGCAGAAGCTGACTCAACGGAAACTGAGGTGGTAGCCAGCGAAAGTAGTGATCAAGATTCTGCCCCAGGGCGTGAAATCGAACTGGAAATCACCAATGAGGGTATTCAAGAAGTCGCGGAAGAGGAGGAGATTGTGGCAGATCACCAAGAAGAAGAATTGGAGGTTGCCCCGCTCGAACAAATTCTAGAGACTGCCTGGAGTTTAGCTGAAAGTAATCAGTCCGCGGCAGCACTCGAATCGCTGGAAGCAGCCCAGGCGCATTATCATCAAGTAGAGCCATCCTACTATCAAGCTTTGATTCTGGCTCAATTTGATCAGAATTTTCCAGGCGCCAAGTCGAAACTAGAGGAGTTATTGACCCAGTATCCTGATCATCCTGACAGCCTATTTCTCTTGGGAGAAATTGCGGAAATTGCGGAAGAATTTCCTTTGGCGGGTTCCTCTTACGAAAGACTACATCAAATTGCCCCAGATCACAAGGGGTTGAAGTATAGGCTAGGTATGGTGTGGGCGCACCATTTCCCAGAAAAAGCTTCCGAGGCTACTGATTTACTAGCAGAAGCGGTCAAGGAAGAACCAGAAAATGCCGATGCCATCTATCAGTATGGTTTGCTTTTAAATGAAAAGCTGGATAATCAGGGGGAAGCTATTGCAAAGCTTAAGCAAACCTTACAACTGTCTCCCGATCATCCTTTTGCCAACTATGACTTGGCACTAATCTATCATAAAAAGGGCATGGTTGAAGCAGCAACCGCTGCCTATCAGCAGGCTATTCAAATCAATCCAGAACTTAAAACTCCCGAAAACGATATGGCTTTTAATGTGGCTCCCGCAACTGATGAAACGCAAACAACAATTGAACAAACAGCCCTTGAAGCTTTAAAGCAAAATATTGCTCAATTGGAAGGCCTAATTAAGGCCCGAGAAGAGGAAAATTTAAAACTGAAGCAAGTTCGTCCAGGTCAGGACAAGACCGTTTTTATTAGCGGTGCCACTTCAGGCATTGGTAAAGCCACTGCTGAGTTATTTGCTGCTAATGGTTTTAGACTGATCTTAAACGGTAGAAGAATAGATCGCCTCGAAGAATTGAAGAACAGATTTCAAGAAGAGTTTGAGGTAGATGTTAAGACTTTGCCCTTTGATATTAGTTCTCCCGAAGCCGTTCAGAACGGTTTGGCAAATTTGGAAGAGGCTTGGCAACAAGTAGATATCCTGATCAATAATGCCGGCAAAGCCCGAGGTCTTGCACCGATTCATGAAGGAGACCTAGCGCATTGGGATGAGATGATTGATACCAATGTAAAGGGACTCTTGTACCTAACTAGAGCTATCAGTCCTGGAATGGTTGCCCGAAAAGCTGGACACATCATTAATGTTGGTTCAGCTGTCGGTAAAGAAGTGTACAAAAATGGCAATGTCTATTGCGCTACTAAGTTTGCAGTAGACGGACTTACCAAAGCCATCCGAATGGACCTTTTCGAGCATAATATCCGAGTAAGTCAAGTAAGTCCAGCACATGTTGAAGAAACAGAGTTCGCCAGTGTTAGAAAAGATGGTGCAGAAGATGCTAATCAGATCTATTCCGACTTCCAACCTCTCACGGCTACTGATGTGGCGGAAACGATTTACTTTATGGCAACCCGCCCGGCACACGTAAATATCCAGGATGTATTGATGATGGGTACCCAACAAGCTACTGCTACCATGATCAATCGCAACGGTAGAGCTAGTAGTGAAGAAGTCTAACTGTTGACAAACTGTAAATCGGTAATTCACATTCCTTAGTTTCGCCTTCAGCTTTCTTATCTTGGCTAGCAAAAGCGAAGCGTCTGATGAAATACCGATGTAACTATACTGTAGTCCCGATCCTATTACTTGTTTTGTCCAGCTTAATCTGGGCATGTGAACAAAAGCAGGATCGGGATTTTTTGATTAATAGCCCACACAAATCTACCCCCAACGACTGGTTCTTTCAGCAACGAGCCTACCCACAAGGCACCATCAATACTGAAGCTTACTACCAAGCCCTACGTACTAAATCTTCTCTCATTCAAAGCCGCAATATGGCCCCTTGGGAAGCCATTGGCCCCACCAATATTGGAGGTAGAATCACCGATGTTGAACTACATCCAGATGACCCAAATACCATTTACTTTGGCGCAGCGGCTGGCGGTTTATTTAAGTCTGTAGATGGGGGAATACATTGGGACCCGATATTCGATGAAGCTGAAAATCTGGCCATCGGAGATTTTGCCATCGCTCCCAACGACCCGAACACCATAGTTGTCGGTACTGGAGAGGCAAACGGAGGTGGGAATTCCCTATCATACGATGGAAATGGCCTATTTAAGTCAACCAATGGGGGAAATACATGGACTTCCCTAGGTTTATCGAAGGTAGGAAGTATTGGTAAAGTCGAATTTGACCCAAAACGACCAGAGCGAATCTTTGCAGCAGCGATGGGCAGCCTATTTGCAGATAGCCCAGATCGTGGGCTATATCGTTCCGTAAATGGAGGTGAAGATTGGGAACAGGTTTTATACTTGACAGATTCCACTGGTGCCATTGACGTAGTCATTAACCCCTTGCAACCCGATACGATCTATGCTGCCATGTGGGAACGTACTCGACAGTTAAACCGTAGAAGCTACGGTGGGGAATCCTCCGGTATCTTTAGATCTACAGATGGCGGGGATAGTTGGACAGAGCTAACAACCGGAATACCTACTGTGGGCCCTAGAAAAGGACGAATTGGACTCACCATTTCTCCCTCAGAGCCTAATGTGCTATACGCCATCTATGCCACTCAAACTGGTAATTTAGAGGGCTTGTACAAAAGTACCGACCATGGAGAGACCTGGAATAGGATCAATCGCAATGGTGTGATTTCCGTATCCTTTATGTGGTGGTTTGGTAAAATTCAAGTCGACCCAAAAGATCCAGATGTAGTGTATGTACCTGGTTTAGATATCGTTAAATCTGTAAATGGCGGAGAAAGTTGGTTCGAAGTATTCATTAATACTCATGTAGATCAACATGCCATCTGGATACACCCCGAACATCCAGATACCGTTTGGTTAGGGAATGATGGAGGCCTGTATAAGAGTTTTACCGGTGGGTCCACCTATCAAAAGGTTATGGATCTTCCGATTACCCAGTTTTACACAGCCACCTTGGCTCCAAATGACGAAGCTAGAGTATATGGTGGCACACAGGACAATGGAATTATGCGCACTCCACAGGGCTCTATTGACAATTGGGAAATTCTTTTTCAAGCCGATGGTTTTACTACGGTCTTAGATCCCGCAGATCCTGATTTTATCTTAAGCGAATTTCAGTTTGGTAGTCTAGTTAGGTCTCTGGATGGCGGACAATCCTTCGTATTCGTCAAGCCAGCAGAACTAGAAGGGGAAAGAATCAATTGGCATGCACCTTTAGTTCAGCATCCATTCAACCCCAGAACTATCTACTATGGCCGAAATCGAGTTTATCGTTCCCGTGACCGTGCCATTACTTGGGAAATTATTAGTCCTGATCTCACCCGCGGGAATCAATCTACTAATCTTGTCTTCGGCACCCTGACGAGCATTGGAGTATCACCAATAGATACTAATATTATATATACAGGATCGGATGATGGTAAGGTGTATCTTTCTGAAAATGGTGGCAACAACTGGGAAGATATTAGTACTGGCCTACCCCAACGCTGGGTTACAAAGGTGTATCCCTCTCCCTTGGAACAGAAAACCATTTACGTGACCTTGTCTGGCTATAAATACAGTGACAGTCAGGCCCACATTTATCGTTCGGATAACCTCGGGCAAACCTGGCAAGCGCTGGATGGCAATTTGCCGGATATTCCAGTAAACGACATTCTTGTACATAGCTCTACGCAGGATTTATATATCGCTACCGATATTGGCGTTTTTAGGTCCGATAACCAAGGAAACTCCTGGTCACCAGTAGGACTGGGGATGCCTAATCTAGTAGTGTCTAAACTTATGATCAACAAGGATGAAAATAAGTTATTTGCAGCTACCTATGGTCGTTCTATATTCAAGACCACAATTGATAACCCCTTGGATACCAATGATACACCTGCCTCCTCTTTAGCGATCAAACTCTTTCCAAATCCCACCCCAAGAAGCATAAATATTGAATTCCGCTTAGAAGAACCGAGCACAGTTATGATTAACCTTTTTACGATCAAAGGACAACAAGCCCGGCAATTGTATGCAGGCCCACTTCCCCCCGGAGATCATCGTCTTAACTTTGACCTACAGGCTTTCGTTGCAGGTACGTATATCGTCAAAGTTCAAGTAGGTAAAAATGTTTTTCATCACCGACTGATCCTTTCGAGATAGGTTCCATAAAGTATTTTTTGAAAAAAGGCAATAGCCCTTATTGTCTAATTAAAACTGATCCGTATATTCAGCAATCGAAAGGAAATTTGCTCGACGATTCGAAGAGTAGAACAAATCTCTGCTCTTTTGTGATATAGCAACCAACAATTTTCCTTGGCATCATAGATATACGGCTCAGGCATGCGGAATTTAAAAACGGATTATTTTGAGGATCTGCAGCTCTTCAAAGATGGCCTCCAATTATTTTGGAGCGCAGTATTTCTCCTCCTTCTTTTTGCTCTCCCCTTCTTTGTAAAGACCTACTATCTGACGATTCTTAACCTGATGGCCGTCAATGTTGTGGTAGCCTTGGGATTGAATTTATTGGTGGGTAATACCGGCCAGATATCTTTGGGACATGCTGGTTTTGTAGCTATCGGGGCCTATACCAGTGTACTTCTCCTGAAGGCAGGGGTACCTTTTATTTTTGCACTGGCGGCTGCGGGAATAGTGACGGCGCTATTTGGAGTCCTCTTGGGAATTCCCTCTTTAAAACTAGAAGGGCCGTACCTGGCTATTGCTACCTTGGCCTTTGGTCTAGCTGTGACAACAGTAATTGGCCGTATGGATTTTCTAGGTGGCAGAATGGGCATGAATGTCCCCAAAATAGGTCTATCTTGGACCGGCCTCAAGTATGATCAATCGCTGTACTATGTGATCTTATTAATTACCATAATAGCCGTCATAGCTACCCGGAATTTGTTGAAGAGCCGAATTGGCAGAGCATTTCAAGCCATTCGTGATAGTGATATCGCAGCCAGTGCCATAGGGATCAACCTTACCAAATACAAGTTGTATAGTTTCGGAATTAGTGCTTTGTTTGCGGGTATTGCGGGAGCCTTATGGGCCTTGTACCTCGGATTTATCAATCCTACCTTGTTTAGCTTCATCTTATCGATCAACTTCTTAGTCATTATCGTTCTAGGGGGACTAGGTTCTATTACCGGTTCTGTAATGGGAGCTATCGTGCTAACCTATCTTAATTTGCAACTTGAGGATGTAGTAGACATCCCACTATTGGGTGACGTCCTGTTGCGATTTTCTGAATTATTTATGAGCGCCACAGGTATTTCCAATGTCTCTTGGTTTTTGACCGGATTTATTCTAATTCTAGTCGTACTATATGAGCCTCTAGGACTATATGGCCTCTGGTTGAGAACGAAAATCTATTGGAAGCGCTGGCCATTTTAGTAGCTAAGCCGATAGAAACAATAAAAAAGCATCTATGAAAAATGAACATCTATGTTGGGGCAATTGATCATTAGCAGTTTAGTCGTTGGTAGTATATATGCTTTGCTGGCATTAGCCATGAGCATCACCTATAAGGCTTCAGAGGTTCCAAATTTCGCACAAGGAGAGATGGCCATGATATCTACCTTTATGGCCTTTGTGATGTTGAGCAGTTACGGTTTCCCCTTCTACGCTGCCATGTTCTTTACCATCCTGTTTGCTTTTGTACTCGGACTCTTGCTCGAGTTCTTGTTTTTACGGCGAGCTAAAATGCCGACCCCCTTGAATCTCATCGTTATTACAATAGGGTTCCAGTTGATGCTCTATGGACTTGCAGGATGGAAATGGGGCAGTGACCAAAGGCAGATTAACCTTCCATTCTCTGAATCGAAAGTCATATTTCAAAATGACTTTTTTGCATTGACAGAACTCAACCTGGCTACGCTCATTATTGCAGCCATAGTCCTAGTAGTGATCTACCTCTTGATTCAACGGACTAAGTTAGGACTAGCTATGAAAGCCTGCCAACAAAACGTGAATGCTTCGCGAATGAATGGTATTTCGGCTAACCGCATCATGGCCATTACTTTCGGAATTAGTTCCGTTGTAGGTGCGATGGCTGGCGTATTGGTCGCTCCGATCCTAACGCTTGATCCCTCCATGATGTGGGATCCTTTGTTAAAGGGATTTGCGGCAGCAGTGCTTGGGGGAATGAAGAGTTTACACGGTGTAGTAATAGGGGGATTGCTGTTGGGATTAGTGGAAAATTTATTCGGCTTTTATATATCCATTGAGTTTAAATCTGTGGTTGCTTTTGCAATCATTGTACTCATACTATACTTCAAGCCGTCGGGCTTATTCGATAAACATTATGTAAGGAAAGTATAAGCTACTATGGCATTTTTTCAGATAGATAATCTCAGCAAATCTTTCGGTGGCCTAAAGGCCGTGGATCAGCTTGACTTTCAGGTAGAGGAAAGGGAAATTTTTTCCATCATCGGGCCCAATGGCGCTGGAAAATCAACCATCTTCAACTGTATCAACGGACTTTACAAACCAGCACAAGGGAAAATTCTCTTTAAGGGAAACAATCTGATTGGGAAGCGCCCTGACCAGATCGCCGCCTCAGGAATCGCGCGAACTTTCCAGAACCTAGAGCTATTTGCGCACATGACTACCTTGGACAATATTATGCTGGGTCGACACTTAGCTATGCGTGCATCCATAGCTGCAGTACTTGGCCTTTCCTTTAAACGGTCCAAAGCTGCGAAAGAGGAATTACATCATCGTCGCAAGGTCGAAGAAATCATTGATTTTCTAGAATTGGAATCCGCACGCGATCAGTTTGTTTCAAATCTGCCCTACGGCAAACAGAAATTAGTCGAGTTGGGACGAGCGCTGGCTTTGGAGCCTGATCTATTGCTACTGGATGAGCCAGCCGCAGGGCTAACCCAAGAAGAGAGGGAAGACATGGTTTTTTGGATTAAAGACATCCGAGACCTCTTGGGTATTACTGTGATCTTAATAGAACATAACATGCAAATGGTACAAAACATATCGGACCGCATTCTAGCGATCAATTTTGGTAAGCCGATCACTACTGGCTCACCAGAAGAAGTACTGGGGCACCCCGAAGTTATCCGTGCCTATTTAGGCGAAGATATTACTCAAGTATAACAGTTATGGCGGAATCAATTTTACAAGTCAGCAATATTGAGACCTACTATGAGAAAGTAAGGGCTCTGCATGGCGTTTCTTTTGAGATCAAGGAGGGCTCTATCACTGCTATTTTGGGTAATAATGGCGCAGGTAAAACAACCACCCTAAATACGGTGATGGGATTACTTGATGATCAGCCTGACAAAGGAAGTATTCACTTTAAAGGGGAAAGGATTGATGGCAAAGACACAGAAAAAATCGTGGCAAGGGGCATTGGATACGTACCAGAGGGGCGAGAAGTATTTGACGAACTCACCGTGAAGGAAAATCTCCTGGTAGGTGCTTATCTCCGCAAAGATCGTCAAGCCATCCAACAAGATCTTGACAAAATGTTTTCCTTCTTCCCGGTATTGAAAGATCGATTACAACAGCAAGCTGGAACTTTGAGTGGCGGAGAACAACAAATGTTAGCCATCTCCAGAGCACTTATGAATCGTCCAAAATTGCTATTGATGGATGAGCCCTCGCTAGGCCTCTCCCCTGCCCTGGTCAAAATGATCTTTGATATCATACCTATGATTCGGGATGAGGGTATTACCTTATTGCTGGTGGAACAGAATGCGAATATGGCATTGAAAGTTGCCGATTTCGGCTACATTATGGAAAATGGCCGTTTCGTGACTTCGGGTTCGGCCAAATCTTTGCAAGAGGACGAAGATGTCAAAGAATTTTATTTAGGTATCAAAACTGAAGTATCAGTTAAAGGCCAGCAAAGATATAAGCGAAAACGACGCTGGGGATAAATCTAAGGGAGTACTATGGATGTAAATTATATCGTACCTAAACAATTTGAAGCTACTGCCAAGCGACTCGGCAGTAAAGTAGCGATGCGGCACAAAGAATACGGCCTCTGGCAGGAGGTCACATGGAATGAATACTACACTGCTGCTGAAAAACTTGCATCTGGCTTGCTGGAGTTAGGGGTGCAGCAAGGAGATTTTGTCGGGGTCATTGGGGAAAACTGCCCCAATTGGCTGTTCATAGATATGGCGACCCAGATGATCGGCGCCACTACCGTAGGTATTTATACCACTAATGCTTGGGAACAGGTGGCCTACGTCGTAAAGCACGCAGAATGCAAGGTGTTGTTTGCAGAGAATGAGGAACAAGTCGATAAATGGTTACGTTTTCGAGAAAACACCCCGAATTTACAGTGGGTCGTCTATTGGGAAGAAAAGGGTTTACAAGACCTTAAAGAAGAGGGATTACTATCATGGGAGATGATTATGAAGCGTGGGATAGACAAACTCGAAGTGAACCGAACGACCATTGCCACTCTATCCGCTGCCATCAATGAAGACGACACAGCCATACTGGTGTACACTTCCGGCACTACTGGCAATCCCAAAGGTGCCATGCTAACACATAAAAACCTGCTCTGGGCCGCCCATACCTTGGCGTCCATTGATGATGCTAACCTGCTCAAGCCAACGGAGGAAATCATGTCCTTTCTTCCCCTCTGTCACATCTTTGAGCGAACCTTCAGCGTTTATGTTCACCTGGTAGTAGGCTACCGGATTAATTTCGTTGAAAGTATTGACACCTTACCGCAAAACCTAAGAGAAATACACCCCTCTATTGGCTATGCTGTCCCACGCATTTGGGAAAAGTATTACTCAAGAATCTATATCCAAATGCAGGATGCTGACTGGTTCAATCGCCAAGCCTATACCTGGGCACTGAAAATTGCAGATAAATACCAGGAGAGGCTTTCAGTTGGAAAGACACCATCTCTTTCACTACGGCTAAGACACTCGATTGCCCAACGAGGTATTTTCTACTATCTGAAGGAGCGGCTTGGCATGGAAAAAATGCGGTATGCCTTTAGTGGAGCAGCTCCGATTTCTCCTGATATTCTGAAATTCTATCAGAAGATCGGACTAACACTGGTTGAGGGTTACGGAATGACTGAGACCTCAGCGCTTATTACCTTTTCCACTATACAGGATTTTAAACATGGTACTGTGGGAAAAGCCATACCAGGGGCGGAGGTCAAATTAGGACAGGATGGGGAAATTTTAACCCGACATGGCGGAGTTTTTAAAGGCTACTACAAAAATCCTGAGGCTACGCAAGCCGCTTTACAGGACGGTTGGATGCATACCGGAGATATCGGTGAAATAGATGAAGAAGGCTACCTGAGTATTGTCGATCGAAAAAAGGACCTCATTATCACGGCGGGGGGTAAAAATATTGCCCCGCAGTACATCGAAAATAAACTCAAATTTAGTCCCTATATCAATGATGCGATTGTCATAGGCGATAAGCGGAAGTACCTGTCCGCCATCATCGTCTTGGATGAAGACAATATCAACAAATATGCACAGGATCACAAGATCCAGTATTCCACCTATGCCGATTTAGCCGAAAATGAGGCCATACAGAAACTAATAGATGGTGAGGTCAAAAAGGTCAACAAAACCCTGGCTAAGGTCCAAAATATCAGAAAATACCGTCTGTTGAACAAGCGGCTTTATCAGGAAGATGGGGAGATGACCCCGACAATGAAGGTAAAGCGTAAATACATTAACGAAGCCTATGAAGAACTGATTGAATCCATGTATTGACATTCGACCGTTATGTTTCGATAAGCCTTTTCTAACATCGAAGTGATCCCTTTAAACCGCAGGGATAATCACTTCCTAAATAAATCACTATTATGAAACGATATACATTACATCTCATGGCCAGCTTGGTTTTGGCCCTAGGCATGTGGTCTTGCGGAGGAGGAGAAGCAAGTGGAACGGATGAAGCAGCTGCTGGCAACTCAACCGGTATCACCGAATCCGAAATTGTAATTGGCTCCTTCGGTCCTTTGACCGGACCTGCTGCTCTCTGGGGTAACATCGTAAAGGGCATGGATGCCTGCTTCAAAATGATTAATGAAGAAGGAGGCATCAATGGGCGCCAAGTCAAATTTATCATGAAAGATGATGCCTACGATCCTTCCCGAACAGTTCCTGCGGTGCGAGAAATGGTACAAAAAGATGAGATCTTTGCGCTAGTGGGAGGAATTGGTACAGCTCCTTGTATGTCCGTCATGGAATATATAGTGGAAGAAAACATTCCGTGGATTCCTCCTATCACCGGAGCTACACATTGGTCTATTCCTACTAAGAAGAACATCTTTGCTATGCTTCCGTATTACATTGATGAGGGGATCATTCAAACCAAATATGCTTTGGACAGCCTGGGTAGTACTAAAATTGGCATCATATATCAAAATGACGATGTAGGAAAAAGCGCATTGGTTGGAGCTAAAAGTGTTTTAAAGGAGAAGGGATTAGACTTCGTGGCAGAAGTACCCGTAGAGATCACCGATACTGATCTAAGTTCGCATGTCGCTAGGTTAAAGGATGCCGAAGCGGATGTAGTTTTACTTTGGACTTTACCTAGACAAGGGGTCATTACTGTTACCAATGCTAAGGTGATTAACTTTGAACCCCAATTCATTGCCTCCTTCATCCTTTCTGATATGGGCTTAATGCACAATCTAACTAAGGGTGGATGGGAAGGCGTGATCTTTGGATCTTTAGCCACGCCACCCTACCAATATGATGATCCGGTGATTAGCAAGTATAAAGCTGCTTTTGCTAAGTTCTATCCAGAAGACCGCTGGGGTCTGTTCCCTTATAGCGGGTTCCTTTATGCGCAACCCTTTGTAGATGCACTTAAAAAATTAGGAGATAATGTCACCCGAGAAGGCTTAATTGAAGCCTTGGAGGGCATGTCCAGCTATGACCTGCAAGGATTGACGGTCTCTTTTGGGCCAGACGATCATCAAGCCACTCGTTCCATGCAGCTTTTGCGTTGTAAAGGAGCTGAAGAGTATGAGGTAGTTTCTGATTATATTGATAGTGATTCGAATATTGAGGCCCTGGCTAAGGAATTAGAGGCATTGTAAACGCTTCTGCTTATTCAAGACAAGTGCATGCTTATGGGGTCTCCTAAGCATGCATTTATCATTTCAGATTTAAATTGTACGAATGAAAGAAATAGAAGGCAAAGTGGCCATTGTCACTGGAGCAGCCTCTGGAATCGGGAAAGCAACGGCTTTCTTGATGGCCGAAAAAGGGGCTAAAGTAATTGTAGCTGATCTTTCTGAAAAGAAGGGAAGTCAAATAGCTGAAGATATCCGAGCAAGAGGTCACGAAGCCATTTTCACCCAGACTAACGTGGCAGAACTAGCGAGCGTTAATGATTTGATTACAAGTTGTTTAGAGACATATAAGCAAGTTGACATCTTAGTAAATAATGCGGGAATAGGGGGAGATTCTACCTTCTTTGACCAGATTACAGATGAGCATTGGAATCGGGTTATTGCTGTAAATCAAACAGGCGTATTTTACTGCATGCGCGCAGTCTTACCCCACATGAAAAGTCAGAGAGGGGGCGCGATTGTAAACATCTCGTCCCTAGCGGGAATAGGTTCTGCTCCCAGGATGGGTGCCTATGCCGCTAGTAAACACGCTGTAGTAGGCATGACTAAGACAGCTGCGGCAGAATATGCGAAATACAACATTCGGATAAACGCCGTTTGTCCAACCGTGATTCGAACCCCCATGACTGAAGGTTTTTTACATGCCGACGAAGCCAGGAGCGAATTCATGCGACAGTCCATCCCCATGAAGCGATTTGGGGAGGCAGAAGAAGTGGCTCGTACCATTTGCTGGTTATCGAGTCCAGGGGCTAGCTTCGTGCCGGGAGAAACCATTAGAGTAGATGGCGGTCATCGAGCATAATAGGTCTTACCCATTGTGAATATCGTCTAGCTTATCGCTACTCGACCAGAAACAAGTTGGTCAATAAATAAAGGAAGCAGCGGTAACTGTTGGAATAACGACTAGATAGTCATAGTTAGCTATCAAGATTCTAAGTGTCTTGTTATCTATTCCTAATTGTTGTTTTTTGACTGCCCGTTGGATACCAGCTGTATCAAAGAGATACCATGCTTCATCTCCTACCACAGCCTCGAAAAAGGGCACTAAAGATTTTAATGGTCCTTTTTCAGGATTGAGCTTCTTACTTGGATCTCCTTTAAACGAACTGCCCTGCATGCCATTTTTCCCAATTACCGTAATATGAAGTGAGCTTTCAAATTGAGGTTCTGCAATGTTGTGCACCACATTTCCTATATCAAAACCGCCGAGCAAGCTTTCTCCCTTCCCAGCATGGATAGCACCGTATTTATATAAATTTTTACTGCTTAAAATACGATCCATTAAATGTAAAGCTTTCCTATTTACCATAAAACTTCTCCTCAATACCTATCTTTGACCATCTATTTCCCAATACGGGAAGTACCACCTTCAACAGAATATTTTACATGAAAGTAATTGCAGTACAAAAGCCAGGAGGTCTAGAAAATTTACAAGTGACCGAAAGGACTATTCCAGAACCAGGCCCTGGTGAAATCAGGGTGCGTTGGCACGCTACCTCCTTGAATTATCACGATTACCTAGTGGCAATCGGAGCCATTCCCGTTCCGGATGGGCGCATTCCCATGTCCGATGGGGCTGGAGAGATTACGGCCATAGGAGATGGAGTGCAACATTGGCAGGTCGGGGATAAAGTTATGTCTATGTTCTTTCCCAATTGGGTGGAAGGGAAGCCCAGTATTTCTAAGACCCGAGCTATTATGGGGGAAACGGTTGATGGCTGTATGGTAGAGGAATCCGTTCTTCCCACTACCTCGATCACCAAGATCCCAGCGGACTACAGCTATGCAGAAGCTGCCGTCCTTCCTTGCGCTGGGCTGACTGCCTGGAGAGGGCTAATGGTAGAAGGAGGCTTACAAGCCGGAGACACCGTGTTGATTGAGGGCAGTGGAGGAATGTCCATTCTTGCCCTACAATTAGCGAAAGCCGCGGGCGCTACTATTTTTGCCACAACCTCCTCGGCTGCCAAAGCAGAAAGACTAAAATCTTTGGGAGCCGTGGCTGTGGTGAACTATAAAGAAGATCCAAAATGGGGAAAGGCTATTAATAAGCTTTCCGGTGGAGGAGTTGATCATGTATTAGATGTTGGTGGTGGTTCTACCATGAAGCAATCCATTGAAGCGGTAGCAGTTGGAGGACATATAGCTTCCATCGGTATTTTAGGAGGAGGACGATCGGGAGAAATTACTTTTCCGAAACTATTCTTCAAGCATATTAGAATGACTGGCTTAGCGGTGGGGAGCAACGTAATGCAACAAAAAATGGTTAGAGCGATTAATGTTAGCGGCATAAAGCCGATCATTGATAAGTCATTTGCCTTTGATCAACTAGCAGAAGCCTTTACCTATCAAGATTCTGGGCAACAGTTCGGAAAGATAGTTGTAGAATACTAGGAAAGTAGGATATGCAAGGCTGCCTCACGCTAAGTTCATTTCGGGCCCGGTGGGTAGTCTTGCCCAAATTCGTTCAAACAGAACGTTAAAAACTATTCAAATAATCCTTTACCAGGGTGGCTTCCGAAGGTTTGATCCGACCGCTCAAGATCAATCGAACCTCCCGACGACGCGGAGCACTTTCATAGCGTTGCTGTTCAATCTCATTTAAGGGGAGTAAGGCAGGAACCGGAACTGGTGTTCCATTTTCCTCATTTAAAGCAACAAAGGTAAAATAGGCATGATTACATCTACGAGGATTTAGCCCCTTAATATTAGCGGCGAACACTTCCACATATACTTCTATTGAGGTTCTGAAAGCTCTCGTCACACTCGCTTCAATCGTTACAATATCTCCAACTCGGATCGGCTTTTCAAAAGAAACATGATCAACCGATGCCGTCACGACATGGGCCTCTGTATGTTTGCCCGCACATATCCCACAAGCAATATCCATCCAACGTAGCAAATTTCCTCCCATCAGGTTTCCCATAGGGTTGGTGTCATTAGGCATGATCATCTCTGTCATGACTGTCTTGGAATCAATTACTT
Organism: Saprospiraceae bacterium; assembly: GCA_965263225.1. Lineage (GTDB taxonomy): Bacteria > Bacteroidota > Bacteroidia > Chitinophagales > Saprospiraceae > DT-111. The sequence continues at coordinate 170,024 of CBDHHG010000051.1, read as the reverse complement.
TTTTGGGACGTAGTTCCATTGCTTTCGCTTATTTGATCATTACTCCTCGCTTATTGACCAGCGGAATTGTAGTAAAGTGTGCTTCGTCTATACTTCCTTTCACAAAGATGAATTTCTTATCAAACATATAATCTTCCTGCACAAAACTAATCCAGTATTCATGGGTCAAATGAAAGAGTTTACTTTGTATAGGTTCCACTTTCACCGCCGCCTCCGCATCAATCTCCTCAAAAAAATGGCGGAGCGTTGTCGTCTTGAGACTTGCCCCCTGTTCTTCTCCGTAGCCCTTAGAACTGACCAGCACACTTCTTAAGGGTTGATGCTTTAGATTGACAATGTAGGTATCCCAAAGGTCCTCAGCCAGGTTTTCGTTGCGTGGAACGATGGCCAGTGCAACACCTTCAACCTTACGTATAGGTATATCTTTCTTCATTGATACACTTTAAGGCTTCAATAATCTAGACTTGCCCCTTTTTTCAAAAGGCGAGCAAAGATAAGAATAAGCTACTCAAAACCAAAGCCAAACAATTGAGCAAAATGTTGCTTTAGTTTACCCTTGACCAACTCTAATTCTACAGCCTCCCCCAATTCCTTAGCCAGTGAAGTGACCGCTTTGTCTTCTTCCTGAATACCGCAAGGAATAATATTATCGAAGTGCTGCAATTGTGGATTAACATTAAAGGCAAAACCGTGCATGGTAACCCACCGGCTCAAATGCACGCCAATTGCACAGATTTTTCTCTTCGATTGATCCTCTGTTTGAGGAAGCCATACTCCGGTATACCCTTCCTCTCGTCCGGCAGCTACACCATAGTCTGCCAAGGTTCTAATCACGGCTTCCTCCAGGTAACGAACATACTTATGCACATCATTAAAAAAGCCATCCAAATCCAAGATGGGATAGCCCACAAGCTGACCAGGCCCATGATAGGTGATATCCCCCCCGCGGTTGATTTTATAAAAGGTAAATCCCCCTTCGGCCAACTCCTCTCCCTTCAATAATAGATGGTCCAGAGAACCACTCTTACCTAGAGTGTACACCGGTGGATGTTCACAAAAGAGTAAGTGATGAAGCTGGGGTAAAGCTGGTAGGCCATCCTTCCGACGCTGCCGGTTTTCCAACTTTCGATCCACCACTTCTTTATGAAGTGCTGTTTGATAGTCCCAGGCTTCCTGATAGTCAATCAACCCTAAATCTTGGTACTTAACCTGCTCCATATATATTTTTGAGCTGTAGTGGTATACTTAGCATGAAGGTCCTTTTTTTGCGCAAAAGTAAAAATGATACATGAATTATTTAGTGTCTAAGTCTAACATCTTGCCACTCCTTTTAGTTGTTTTGAGCGGTACGGAGATCTTGAACTGTATACGATGAAGACTGACGGAAGTGAGGTAAAGCAAGTACGATGGATCAGACCTTAAGAATATCACCGATCTTAGCGGAGCAAATTGGAGCCCCTACTTCCATCCCTCGGGGGAAAAAGTTATATTTGCTCCGAATCACCACTCATCAGCTAAATCGAGAGCATTACGACATAAACCATTTCTATGCGCCTTGAATTTCCCTCTAACTTCTTTTGGGGCTCGTCTACTTCGGCAGCACAGACTGAGACTGCCGGACCACATACATGGAGGGGAATCGAAAGTCAAGATGGGCATATCTTTGATCGAACTACCGATCATGAACTACGTCGGGAAGAAGATATTTCTTATATCAAGCGCTTCGGAAGTGTCTATCGTTGCGGAGTAGACTGGTCGAAGTTACAAGCCGGGCCTTTTGAGGACTTTGACGAAGCTTGGGTAGACGATTACCAGGCCTTTTTTGCCGAATTGGTAGATGAAGGCATGGAGATTTTGTTCGTCTTCCACCATTTCGCCAATCCTATCTGGTTTGAGGAAGCTGGCGGCTGGGCAGAGGAAGACAACATCCCCGCCTACGTTGATTTTGCTCGGCGTTGTGCTGAACACTTTGGAGAATATGTTTTCAACTGGAACACCTTCAACGAGCCCAACGTCTATGCCTTTGCGGGATATATGGCAGGAAGATTCCCGCCATTTAAAAAAAGCCTGAGCAAGGCGAATAAGGTGCTCAAGCACCTAGGCATGGCCCATGACATTGTTTATGATATTCTGAAAGGGATGTATCCAGACAAATGGGTAGGAATTTCGATGAATACGCTGTGGGCTCAAGCTAAACATCCCTTGGCATATCTTCCCGCCTGGTGGTTTGAGCAGTGGTACCATAAAAAGACAGCTAAAATCTTTGACAAGGTGGATTATTGGGGGCTCTCCTATTACGCCTATATTCCTTTTACGCCCTTCCCGATCACTGAAGTAGAAAAGCCTGGAAGATTGGCAAAGCTAAAAATTCCGCATGATGACATGTGGGGTTACAAACCGGAAGGGCTATACCGTATGCTGAAAAAGGTACATCGTTGGCGGAAGCGTCCCATTATCATCTTGGAAAGCGGGATTTGTACAGAAGATCCTAAACAGAGAATTCAAAGCATTAGAGATTATCTATCTATTATTCATAAGGCCATTGGGGAAGGGCTCGACATACGTGGCTACATTCACTGGAGCACTTGGGATAATTTTGAATGGAATCTTGGACCTAGCTATAGATTTGGTCTAGTTTATGTTGATTTAGACACCAAAAATCGTTACTTAACGCCGGCAGGCGAATTTTATGATAGACTAACTACTGAGAACGCAGTAGATGTTTAATTCCCAAAAACACTTTATAATACCAACAACCACAATGAAACACGCCCTCCTTTTATCTTCCCTTTTATGCTATTGTTGTATACTCACTGGTCAAAATGGAATAGCGGCTAGTGTGGGAGCTAGAAGTGCCGGAATGGGTTACACCGGTTTGACCTATAAGAACATTCATAGTGCCTTTACTAATCAAGCTGGATTGGCGCATCTTAAGGAATTTGGGGCCTTCGCTGCCGGAGAGCAACGTTTTCTAGTCAGTGAATTGCAGGGATTAGGAGCGGCCTTCGCCTATCCGACGTCTTCAGGAACCTTTGCCATCACAGTCAACAATTTCGGTTTCGAAGGTTATAGTGAACAGCGATTTGGTTTAGGGTATGGCCGAAAACTCTTTGATAAACTAAGTATAGGCGGGCAGATGCTTGTGTTCAACACCAGTATTCCCGAATACGGAAATCGAGCAGCTATTAGTTTTGAATTAGGCATGCTGGCCACCCTTTCGAAGGAAGTGGACATTGCCTTTCAAGTATTTAATCCCGTTCGCATAGAATGGGTAGAAGGCGAAAACCTACCCTCTGTTCTGAAAGTAGGGATGGCTTATCATCCTAGTCCAATCCTTGACCTCATTCTGGAAGTGGAAAAAGATATTGACCAAGTAGCGCGTGGTAAATTTGGGTTCGAATATCAAGTAGCCAGTCAAGTTGATATCCGGCTTGGCGCTACTACGGGTCCTACTTTAATGACTTTAGGAGTAGGGTATCAGATTGCAGAGAAGATCATGTTGAACATCTCTTCCTCCTACCATCAAGTCCTAGGTTTCACACCAGGTGCAGGTATTGTTTACGAATACAGAGAAAAGCAAATCAAGAATGAGAATACTCCTCGTGGCAGCGACTTCTTTTGAGGTAGCCCCTACCCTTGAGTGGCTTCAATTACAGTGTCAACAAATAGGCAATCATCAGTTCAAGAAAGACTTCCTGGAGGTTCAGGTTTTAATCACAGGAGTGGGACTTCCAATCACCACCTACGCTCTCACTAAGACCCTTCAAACCAGCAAGCCCTTTGACTTGCTCATTAATGCAGGCATTGCCGGTGCGATCAATCCCCAGCTGGACATTGGGCAGGTTATTCAAGTGACAAGTGACCAATTTGCAGATCTTGGCGTCGAAGAAGCCAATGGCGATTTCACCAGTATGCAAGCCCTCGATCTGCTGCCCGGAAACCAATATCCTTTTACTGGGGGCAAACTACTAAACCCTCATGCTGACACTTCCTTTCTTCCTTCCGTTACGGCCATTAGTGTCAATAAAGTACACGGATATCTTCCAAGTATCGAAAAGTTGAAGGAAAATTATACAGCAGATATAGAAAGCATGGAAGGGGCAGCCTTTTTCTACGTCTGCCTGATGGAGCAAGTTAAGTTTCTACAGATCCGTTCTATTTCGAACTACGTGGAAGCCCGCAATCGAGACAACTGGGACATTCCTTTGGCACTGAAGAACCTCAATACCGTACTCATTGACATGCTCCATACCCTCGCTCAATAGATACCAACTAGCGCTGGGCATAGAGTATTCGATACTTACCCTGCATATCCTGGATTAGTTCCACTGTATTGAACATTGCTCTTGAAACTACATCTATTAAGGTATGTGCATTGAATTCATTGACTTCAAAAAACATACCTCCATTTGGGTTAAGCTTTTGGTCCGCCAAGTCAAGGATTGTGCGATAAAACAAAAACGGATCATCATCCGGCACAAAAAGGGCCAACTCTGGTTCAAATTCTAAGACCGACCGGGCCATAACTTCCTTTTCGCGATAAGGTATGTACGGTGGATTACTAACGATGAAATCGTAAGAGGGGAGATCAATCCAAGTATTCCGATCCAATACATCCGCCCTAGTCCAGCTTATCTCTACTTTATTCAAAGCCGCATTATCTATGGCTACCTCAAGAGCAGCCTCACTAACTTCCATGCCAGTCACTGCCCAATCGAGGCGATTTTTCTTTAAACTAATCGGGATACAGCCACTTCCTGTGCCGATATCCAAACCGTTCTTCCAGGGATATTGATTCCCTCGCTCTAAAATCTGATATACGAGTTCTTCCGTTTCAGGGCGAGGGATCAAAACGGCAGGATTTACCTTGAACTTAAGACCGTAAAAGTCAGCCATACCCAATACATATTGTAAAGGTTCGCCAAGCAATAGTCTATCCTTGATTTGGGTCAGTTCTTGTAGTTCTATTTTGGATAAAAGGGGGCTGGATTGCCCAGGCTTCCAGTTCAAAGTATCTTCAAACACAATTAGCGCCACATTGGTAGCCTCCCTAGTTTCCATGAAGGATTCTAGGGATCTAATGAATTGATGATAGGCCTCCTTCGTGTTCATGCTCAAAGCTAAAAATATTTGCTTAAACCCACTGAATAGAACGTAAATACAAGAATCCAGCAGACATTCATCCAAAAGTACACGAGATTCATCGGTTAACTTCAACCGCCAGACAACTGAGATTTACCTTAGACACATATTGCAAATACATGATTCTCCAGACAAAACAACTAAGTAAGCAATTTGGTCCTTTAAAGGCCGTGGATCAGCTAGACCTTCGAATTGAAAAAGGTATGGTATATGGCATGTTGGGACCAAACGGCAGTGGAAAGACCACCACGCTGGGCATGGTGCTTGGCATCATTCACCCCAGTGCTGGTTCCTTCGAATGGTTTGATGGCCGACGTGGGACGAATCCTCGGCGCTTCTTGGGGGCCTTATTGGAGACCCCTAATTTCTATCCTTATCTAAGTGCAGCAGACAATCTTAAGATTGTTGCCGAAATCAAAAGAATTGATCAGCCAAATATCGATCAGGCGCTAGATCTTGTCAACCTCTTGCAGCGAAAACGCTCTAAGTTCAAAACCTATTCTTTGGGGATGAAGCAGCGTCTGGCTATCGCTTCCGCTATGATTGGAGATCCGGAGGTCCTCATATTTGATGAACCTACCAATGGGCTTGACCCACAAGGGATCGCTGAAGTCCGAGAAACTATACTTCGGATCGCTACAAGTGGCAAGACCATTATTATGGCGAGCCATATTCTTGATGAGGTGGAAAAAATCTGTTCTCACGTAGCGATTATTAAGAATGGAAAATTGTTAGCTACTGGCCCGGTAGGAGCCATCATCAATGATGATATATTGGTTGAAGTAGGATCAGAAAACAAAGAAGCACTACGCTCCTTCTTACCCAGTCTAAGCAGTTTCTCTAAAATGGAAGAAACTGATTTTGGTTTTTTGCTATATCTGCAAGAAGAACTTCCGACCAGCTCTATCAACCAGGCAGCTTTCAAAAAAGGCATATTGATCAATCATTTAAGACGAAGACAGAAGAGTTTAGAAGCAGAATTTTTAGAAATTACCAACCAAAACTAAGCAAGGGGTATGTTGAGATTGATCTACACCGAATGGCTCAAATGGAGTAAGCAACTGATCTTTCGGATCATCTGCACATTCTACGTTATCCTCCTTCCTAGTGTATTGTTGCTTGCGAAAAAATTACCTGAACTCCCCCCGCCTATCGGTACAACGGAGGTCATGTTTATCTTTCCTACCGTTTGGAATTACTTAGGTTACATCGGAAATTGGCTTTGTTTCTTCTTTTTCGGCTTCTTTGCGGTCATCAGCATTACAATGGAATTCAATAACCGGACTTTACGGCAGAATATCATTACGGGTTGGAGTCGTCAAGATGTTTTTCTTGCCAAGTTTGGAAGTATCGCTGCTTTAAGTCTACTAGCAACACTGTATTATGCACTTTGTGCCTTATTGATTGGATACGCACATACGGATGTGATTTACTTGAGCAAGGTTTTCCAAGAAGGGGACATCATCTTTCGATATTGGCTGATGGCATTCAGCTATATGAGCTTCGGCTTGCTGATCGGCTTTCTGATTAAAAGAACCGTCATCGCCGTTTTTCTCTACCTGATCTACATCATGATTTTAGAACCTGTACTCAGGTGGGGCGTGCATCGCTACTTCTGGGAACACCCAAGTATGCACTTTTATCCAATGAATGCCACCGAGGACCTCCTCCCCGCTCCCTTGAGTCCCATTGCCGAAGAATTCGCTCAAAAGGCAGGATTTGATCTTTTTATGAGTCCATTTGAGGCAACGATTACCACTCTCATCTACACAAGCCTCTTCATTTTTGTGGTATTTTCCCACCTAAAAAAAGCAGATCTATAAAATTGTTCCTGCAAAATTTGCAAAATTTGGAATAATTTTTGATTTTGTCTACCGTAGTTATACGATAAACTAATGGTGGTACATTATAAAGATAATGTGCCTGGCGAAAAGAAAAGATGGATTATTTTGTTGAGGCTCATTGCAGGAAATCTGCTGGTATTGTGAACTTGTTTTCGCCATTTATTGTATTATTATATAGAGCAATTAGCGAATTTTCTTTGAAATATTGAATCTTCTTTCTATTATTGCGCAGGCGATTGTTAAAATTAAGGTTTCCTTAACAGATTTTGACATCTCCACAAAGGCCTAATTCAGCTAATGGTCTTTATCAAAAAAAGTTTATTCGAGGATATTTATATCCTTCATAATAACAGTCGGGTGATTTCTTACAAGAGCGAAGCATATTCATTTATGTCTTTGCTCTTTTTTTTTGCCCTTAAATATCTGTTTTACCCCTCTTGCGTTGGAAAGCTTGATGAAACTAACTAGGGCTCTTCCAAAAATTCACCAATAATCAATTTGTTTTTTATCTTGCTTGCCAAATAATTTTGGGGGCTCCTCCTCCATAGCCTGTCAGGGCTTCCCCAAATCTTCTAATGAAAAGTGTGAAACCTAAATCAATCATTTCTAAATCCTTCACTCATGGTTAATTTTACCTTGGGCACTGTCGATATTGTGATTATGATATTGTATACGGTGGCCATGATCGTATACGGACTCTACAAAGGTAAGCGAGAAAGTTCCGAAGACTATTTTTTGGCTGGTCGAAACATGATGTGGCCCGTGGTCGGTATCTCCTTATTCGCCGCCAACATCTCAAGTACCACCTTGGTGGGTCTTGCTGGGGATGCTTACAGCACCGGTATCTCTGTGTTCAATTATGAATGGTTCGCCGTTGTTATTCTCATTTTCTTTTCCATCTTCTTCTTGCCCTTTTATCTGAGTTCCAAGGTATACACCATGCCTGAATTCCTGGAAAGGCGGTTTGATGTTCGGAGCCGATACTACTTTTCTTTTACGACCATTATCGGGAATGTATTGATTGAAACTGCTGCTCCACTCTACATTGGTGCAGTCATCTTTGAACAAGTTTTTCCGGGTGTTTCTTCCTGGGTGATCATCCTATTACTAGCCGTCGCAGCAGCGGCGTATACCATACCTGGTGGTCTATCTTCCGTAGTACATACAGAGGTAATACAAGCTATCCTTCTCATTATTGGTTCCATCATCTTGACCTTCTATACGCTTGATGCTGTGGGTGGATGGGATAATGTATTGGCTGCCATGACGAAGAAGCACGAGGCGGGAATTCTTCCCAACTCTCCCGATGATATGTTGACTTTGATTCGACCGATGAACGATACCGCAGTTCCCTGGACGGGATTGATTACGGGTGTGCCCATTTTAGGTTTCTATTTCTGGGCCAATAACCAATTCATGGTACAAAGAACCTTAAGTGCCAAAAACTTAAATCATGGTCGCTGGGGTAGCTTGTTTGCAGGTTTTCTTAAACTCCCTGTCCTTTTTATCATGGTTTTGCCAGGTGCAATGGCTTTGGCTATGCCAGAAGAGATATTTCCTCACTTAGACAATCCAGATTTAGTGTATCCCGCATTGGTGTTTAATTTGCTACCCACCGTCTTGAAGGGCTTGGTCTTAGCTGGATTATTAGCTGCTATGTCCTCCAGTATTAGTGCTACTTTAAATTCTGCCTCGACTTTGATTACCATGGATTTCATCTCCAAAATCAAGCCAGATATGACGAGTAAGCAACTGGTTCGGGCGGGACAGCTAGCAACTGTGGTACTCGTAGTCTTAGCAGCCTTATGGGCCCCTCGTATTAAGGAATTTGACTCTCTTTTTAAATATTTACAACAAGTACTCGCTTACATTGCTCCACCGGTGGTCGCCGCCTTTTTCCTCGGCTTATTTTGGAAGAGAGCAAATGGACATGGAGCCTTCTATGGATTTGTAATCTCAGCCCTATTGGCCATACTATATATCACCAATAGTGATGCTATTGCTCAATCCTTGCAGGGAATAATGCCAGGTTGGGTACTGGTAGATGAACAAGGGGTGCATTCTATTCACTTCCTTCACCAAGCCTTTATTCTATTTATCATAGCATTACTGGTTATTGTGGGGATTAGCTTAGCCACTGCTCCACCTGATCAAGAAAAGATCCAGAACTTCGTCTACACACGCAGTGTTTTCGATGAAGATACAGCTTCCCTCAAGGGCCTAGTTTGGTATAAGAATTATCGAATTCTTGGTATGATATTGTTGATCATCACAGCCATCCTGGTGTTTGCTTGGATTTAGCACTTGATCTTGTTGTAAGTCAGGTCTAGTGCATAAAGCTGACTTGACTTACAACTTCTTCCAGCTTCTTCTTCCTGTTATTCCCGTCCTTCCTGCGCTCCCCCTGGACCAAGAAGGTTATATTTTCTTAGTAAAAAGCTATATATTCCGGCCAAATGTCAGACTGGCGTTGCCTGCTGCTTCGTTCTAGAGAAAGAGTTGATAACGCAATGACCTAAGAATTGTCAAATACATGATGATAAAAGCGCACGGTATCCACAAATCCTATAACAGCCTGCACGTACTGAAGGGCGTTAATTTGGAAATAGACGCGGGTGAAATCGTATCAATAGTTGGGAAGTCGGGTGCAGGTAAGAGTACCTTACTGCACATATTGGGCACCTTAGATCCGCCCGATGATGGAAGTCTAAGGATCAACAACCAAGACGTGGTCCGTTTAAATAATCGAAAGTTAGCACAGTTTCGAAATCAAAATATCGGTTTTGTTTTTCAATTCCACCACCTCCTGCCCGAATTTACGGCTTTGGAAAACGTCTGTATCCCAGGCTTTATTGATCAGAAACCTGAGGGAAAGGTTCGAGAGCGAGCCAAAGAATTGTTGGACTATTTAGGCCTAAGTGACCGGCTAACGCACAAGCCGAATCAATTGTCCGGGGGGGAGCAGCAGCGGGTGGCAGTGGCTAGGGCGCTCATCAATCAGCCTGGAATCGTTTTCGCCGATGAACCCTCCGGAAATCTGGATTCGGCCTCGTCCAAGGAACTTCATCAACTCTTATTTGATCTGCGAAAGGACTTTGGTCAAACCTTTATTATCGTGACGCACAACGAAGAATTAGCCCAAATGAGTGATCGACGTTTAGAAATGCAAGACGGGCGCCTAATGGACACTTCAGCCAACTAGATTAAGTATCCGTCATGGAAGATAATAAACCTACTACCACTACCAACAACACGGAAAAGAGCACTCCAAGACAAGCCCTACAAAACCTGTTTCATGCCGTTCGCGATTGGTTCGACGATTTCATGGATCTGCGAGAGGGCTTAGATCAAGAGGGAACCATCATTTCAATACGCAATAATAAGAAAATGCGTGGTTCCAATGCTTGGATGTTGATCTGCTCCATTATGATCGCCTCCTTAGGATTGAATCTGAACTCGCCAGCCGTGATCATTGGTGCGATGTTGATTTCTCCTCTGATGTCGCCCATCCTAGGAGTCGGTTTAGCAGTTGGGACCAATGACAGGGAAGCCCTAGTACTTTCGCTAAGACACTTTGGGATTGCCATTTTAATTGCCTTGATCACTAGCACTTTATATTTTGCCATCACTCCTCTAGATCAATTCACAGATGAGATGAGGGCACGGACAGCACCCACTTTCTTTGATGCCTTGGTAGCGGTCTTTGGCGGCTTGGCGGGCATCATTTCGGTTACCCGCAAAGACAAGAGTAATGCTATACCCGGCGTAGCTATTGCCACCGCTTTAATGCCCCCCCTTTGTGTAACTGGTTATGGTATTGCTGCTGGAGATCTAGAGGTGGCTTTCAACTCCTTCTATCTCTTCTTTCTGAACTCTTTCTTTATTGCACTCACCACCTATTTGATCATTCGACTACTGCAATTCCCCTACCGCGCCTACGTAAATGCTGCGGAAGCTAGAAAAACTCGATACCGAGTTACAGTGTTTAGTCTTTTAATCATTGTACCCGGTATTTTGATCTTTCGAAATGTAATCAAGGATCTATCTAGGGAGCAAAATATTCGGGCATTTGTCGTACAAACTTTCCCCAAAGATTGTATGGATTATCGACTTTTTCAACCCGAACCCTCTCCTCAAGATGCGGGCACTTCCTTCTGGGAGCAAATCCGCAAACTTTTTGTATTGCGTGAACCACCGCCAAAAGATTCCAGCACCTTAGTACTACAGATGCTAGAACGAACTATCCCGGAAGATTCCTTCCTCTATTACGAAAATGTAATGCGCGAGCAATACAATATTGACTATACACACTTTCGAGCCATCCCAGATTATAGTATAGAGTTGGCCAATTTTGACCGACGAGTGCAGGGGCAGTTAAGCGGTAAACTGAATGAAGTAATTGATTCCCTGCAACTTGTTCAAACTACCCAATTAAATGAAGCCTTGCGGGTCAAGAAGCAATTGGAACGGCTACGTTCTGATTCTACCTTGTTTTCAACCATGGTAACAGATGCCAAATTGCTTTATGAAGAACTGGAATATCTGAGCATTGTTCGTGATCAATTCACTGACACCACCAATCAAAAGCAAGCCGTACCTATAGCCTTGGTAAATTGGAATACTCGTACCCCTAACCGAACCAAAACTGAATACGAGCGTAGATTGTTGAGCTATATAAAACAGAAGGCCAAGCTTGACACGTTGGTCATCATGCGCAAAGCAAAATAATGAAAGCATTACTACTTATTGATCTACAAATTGATTTCTGCCCAGGTGGTGCCCTAGAGGTTAAGGAAGGGGATCAAGTCATTCCCATTGCGAACAGCCTTATGGAGCAATTCGACTTAGTGGTTGCTACTCAAGATTGGCACCCTGCCGATCACGGAAGTTTCGCCGCCAATCACCCCTGGCGTAAGCCGGGTCAAGTCATCGACCTTCATGGTCTACCGCAGGTACTTTGGCCAATTCATTGCGTACAGGGTAGCTTTGGAGCTAATTTTCACCCCACCTTGAATCAAGCGGGTATTGATAAAGTTTTTGTCAAGGGAACCGATCCCACTATCGATAGTTACAGCGGATTCTTTGATAACGGGCATCGAAAAGCCACCGGACTAGGGGATTATCTCAGGGAACAGGGTGTCACTCAAGTTTTTGTACTAGGGCTAGCAACGGATTATTGTGTAAAGTTTACGGCTTTAGACGCCATCGAACTAGGATTCGATACTAGCTTGATTGAAGATGCATCCCGAGGGGTTAATCTAAACGAAGGAGACGTACAGCAGGCCATTGCAGAAATGAGATCAAAAGGGGTTAATATCATCCAGTCCAGTAGTATCCTAGACAAAAAGCAATAAGGAAATACTCCACACCTCATGGCTCTACAATAGTCAATCAAATAGTTATTCATAAGCGGCCAGAACCTTTAGTCCTATCCTAGTGTTCCGCTGAAAAAGGCGGTAGTCTATTGTAAGTCACCACACTTCCAGGCTACAACCTCAGTCCTATTCCTAAACCATTTTATACTTTAATTTTCGATTAGCTATGAAAAAAGTTTTGTTATCTACTTTGACTGTTGTTTTACCCTTACTCCTATTGGCTCAAAATTTCAGTTCTGAAGCTCTATATCCCAAATCCTGGGACAAGAATACCATCGTAGAGATAAATACGACCGATAACTCTTATCAAGTAAAAATCTTGGCTTTGAGTAAAGATTTAAAGGGAACTTCCAAAGAGATGAAGCCCCTTCAAATCAATGGCGAAACCTACCGAATTCTTAGGACGGATCGCGTCATCAACATTCAGAATGAAGCCGGAGAAACTCAGCTCTTGACCAGTAGTCGCATGATGAAAGTAATTATGCCGGATGGCCGAACTTTTCGCAAAACCAATAAGAGTAACAGATTTTTTGCCTTCGTTGATGATGAAGGAAAAGTCGTTGCAGAAGCCAAACTGCGAGATAACAGTGTCAGTCATAAAATCGAAATACTGATGCGGGAAGACCAACCGTTATTGTTGGCCTTATGTGTTGAAATGCTCGTGAAACGAGCAGCAGAAAATGCCTATTTCTCTATTTAACCCCTTTGTTCATGTTTGGCGATCACCAGACATGCACTTAGCTGTTTGCTTCCGAGACCTGCTACACCTTAGGCCTCGGAAGCTCAATTACTCCGTGCCAAAAGCGTTCTCTTTCATTGATTTGGGTAGACCTTCAATACCAATATTAGGCAGATTGGACGTTAGTATGACGTCTTTGCAGCTAACCAAAGTGTTTTTGGTGGAGACAGTTCACCAAGCGCTTTTATATTTTAGCAACTGCCCGTAACGACAGACTCTATTCAGAAAAAAGCAGATTGAAAGCAGCCTAGTTTCCCATCAAAAAACCTACCTTTAGCGCCAGATTTATGGCCCCTCCGAACGCCTCCCATCTGTTAAAATTTTTATAAATTCGTTACAATAAGACAATGACTTAATTTGTTTTCTTAGTTATACAGCTATCCGATGCCCGATAGCAGATAATGCTCTGTTCACCCAGTGTTTCATGTTAACAACCAACAAAAACAGTTCATGAGGACAAGAAAAAATGTATTGCTTGCATTAGTGCTTATACTCTCTATGCCCCTAGCCGCTCAGCGTACCGCTGTGTTTACTGAAGCCAATCTTTCGTATAAGCGAGGAGAGGCTTTTATGGATAAAGGGCAACTCGGCCAAGCACAAGCAGAATTTAGAAAAGCCATCAGTCAACTAGGCCCCATCAATGAAGCTGAAGCTGAGCTCTTGTTAATCAAAGCTCGGTTTAAATATGCGAAGTGCGCTATTCAATTGGAACAACCAGATGGCGAAAAATTAATGTTGGATTTTATCCGCATGCAACGGCCAGACCCCATCGCGAATGATGCCCTGGTGGAAGTAGCTCACTATTACTTTGACGACCAGGAATTCGAAAAAGCCATTGAGTATTATTCCCAGGTGCCTACCGGCGGGATGACTCGCGAACAACGATCGGAGGTGCGTTTCAAGATGGGCTATGCCTTCTTCGTGCAAAAGAAGTTTCCTAGCGCCAAATCCAACTTCCAGGAAATCAAGGATGTGGAAACCGAGTACTACTACCCTACCAATTACTATCTGGGGCTCTGCCATTTTTTCGAGGGCAGTTACAACAACGCCATTAAGCAATTCCGGATCGTGGAGAAGTCACAGAAGTACAAGAATTATATCCCTTACTACCTCACACAGATCTATTTTGCTGAAAGACGTTTCGATGAATTGATCGCTTATGCTGAGCCTAGGCTGCAAGAACCTGGTATTAAGAAGTTACCCGAAACTACTCAACTCGTAGGACAAGCCTACTTTGAGAAGCAGAATTATGACCTAGCTCTCCCCTATCTGGAGTATTATGCGGAGAGAAGTTCTAAACTTCGAGAGGAAGAATGGTATCAGCTTGGATTTACCCAACACCAAATGGGTATGCACAAGAAAGCGGTTCAAAGCTTAAAGGAACTTAATGGGATAGATAGTCGGATTGGACAATCTGCCATGTATTATCTGGCAGATAGTCACCTAAAAACAGGAGATCGACAATCTGCGCGAACGTCGCTTGCCCAGGCTCGAAGAATGACTTATGATCCAACCATTCAAGAGGAAGCGAATTTCAACTACGCAAAATTATCCTATGAGTTGAAAGACCCAAGGGAAGCTATTGACGCGCTACAAATCATTCCTCCTACTTCTAGATATTATGTAGAAGCTCAGTCATTGATGAGTGAGATCTTCTTGAATTACAGAGATTATCAGCAGGCCTTGTCAGTTATTGAAAAAATGCCTAATAAGACGCCGCAAATACAAGAAAGTTACCAGAAGGTAGCTTACCTGCGCGGGCTACAGCTTTTGCAGGGTGGAGATATGGAAAATGCCAAAGCGCATCTGTATAAGTCGCAGCAATTCCCGATTGACCTGCGCACTAAGGCTTTGGCCAGCTACTGGCTAGCGGATATTGCACAGCGTGAAAAGCAATATGATACCAGCATACGCCTGATGAATCAATTCCTTACGGTAGCCAAAACGATGAACAATCTTCCGGACGAGTCGTCGATCTTCACAGGGAACTACCTACAGGGTTACAACTACTTAAAACAGGATAATTACAATTCGGCATTGGGTTATTTCCGAGAATCTATTGAAGGAATTAAACGAAACCGAAGCTTTATCAGCAGTGAGGATGTGAAGCAGAATGTATTGGGAGATGCGCTCATGCGTACTGGTGACTCTTACTTCAAACGGAACCAATACCGAGAAGCAGTCCGCTATTATGACCAGGCTATTGATGGGCGATTTGGGGGATATGTGTATGCCATTTACCAAAAGGCCATTATTGAAGGCTTGAGAAATCGCGTTTCAGATAAGATTGTAGCCTTAGAGCGAATAGCGAATGAATTTCCAAACTCTTCCTACGCAGATGAAGCATTGCTGCAACTGGGCGTTACTTATCAGGAGATCGGCCAGTTAAATAGAGCTGTCGTTCCTTTGCAGAAGTTGGTGTCAGACTATCGAAACAAATCCAATTTGATCAACCAAGGTTTACTTCAATTGGGGTTGATCAACTATAATCAGGGGAACTACGAGGGCGCGATAAATTACTACAAGCAAGTGTTTACCAACAACCCAGAGCCGAACGAAGGTAATCTTGCCTTAGCTGCCCTGGAAGAAATTTATATCGATGACTTAGGTCGTGCGGATGACTACTTTGCTTTCCTAGAAACCATTCCCGGTTATAAGGTGGATAATTTTGCCAAAGACTCCATCAACTTCAAAGCCGCAGAAGCACAGTTTGAAAATGGGAACTATCAAAGAGCGGTGGACGCTTATACGGACTATATCCGGAAATTCCCGAATGGCTCTTATTTGTTGACGGCCTATTTCCATCGTGGTGAATCCTACAGTATCCTCCGTCAATACTCCCCTGCCTTTAGAGATTACGATTTTGTAGTGGGTAAAGGGCCAAGCCGTTACTATGTGAAGGCACTGGAAAAGGCAGCTATCATTGCCTATAATCACGAACAGGACTTCAACAAATCCTACGAATTATATACTGCTTTAGAAACAGCAGCCACCAATGAAGACATGCGCTTTGAGGCACAATTGGGAGGGCTTCGGAGTGCCTACCGGATTGGTAACACACAAGCGGTGTACAGTTTGTCCAGCAAGGTGGCTAATAGCCCTAGCGCCTCGCAGGAGCAGGTGGCTACCGCTAGCTTCTATCTGGGTAAGATCGCCTTTGATCGCAAGGACTATGACAACGCTTTGACCACCTTTGAAAAGGTAAAGCGATTGAGTGACAATGAGCAAACGGCGGAAGCCAGGTATCTCATTGCTTATATTTATTACTTGAAACGGAATTTAGATACCGCGCAAGAATTATGTATTAATGCCAATAAAGAGAGTTCAGGTTACCCTTATTGGGTAGCTAAGAGTGTACTCCTATTATCCGATATTTTCGCTGAAAAAGGAGACCTATACAACGCTAAAGCTGTACTGGAAGCCTTACTAGAAAACTACCAAGATGATGAGGAATTGGTATCTACTGCCAGAGCTAAACTAGCCACGATCAACAAGCAGTTGAATCAAGCCAGTCGTTTGGACCTTGGTGGAGACCCTAACAGATTAGAGTTTGAGGAAGGCGGTAACAATTAGAAGCTGCTAAGATCAGCGATTAGTTTCAATCCTTATTTAACGAAAAAATCAATCAACAGAATGAATCGTTCTATTCAGTATATTTTTGGTGGGTTACTCTTGTTTTGCTCCCACTTCCTGGTTGCACAAGACGATCTTCCGACTGGAGAAGTGGATGTAATCAACAACTTCAATGCGCGTCTATTGGATACGGAACCCTTTAGTTTGCAGCCATTACTGCCGCCCCTTGATACGAGTACTAGAAGACAAACCTACAATATCTTAACAAGAGCCATTGAAGTCGCCTATCCTGCGCCTAAGATTCGCCCTTTACGGATCCGCAAAGCGGAAAAGCAAAACCTGTACAATGGTCACTTCATGTTAGGTGGCGGACTACCGAACTCTGTTTATATGGAAGGTTCCTACTTTTTGGACGAGGTAGAAAACTTTGACTTTCGAGTGCATGCCTTCCATCATTCTGCCAATAACAACAAGCAGGTAGAAAACCAAAGGTTTGGCTGGAACAATTATGGACTAGAAGGCACTTATTATCTCAACGAGGAAGGAGTAGCCGTAAATGGGAAAATGAACTACTCCCATAATGCTTCTTTCTTCTATGGCTACAATGACCTAAATGAAGAACTACCCGACAAGACTTTTAGCTTCGAATCTGGAGAAGTGCGGCAACGTGTAGCAATTTTTGACATTGGAGCTAGCCTATTCAATGGTGCAAGAACAATTCTTGATTTCAACTACAAAGCCGGATTTGATGTCTATATCTTGCAAGATAATTTTGCTACTCGGGAAAGAGGATTCAACTTAAATCTGGAAGGAACCAAGTGGTTCAATGAATCTCATCCGTTGACGATCAAATTGATCACCGACTTTACTACCTACAAAAATGAGGAAAGCAAGAACCTCAATAACTTCTTCTTACAACCCAGCTATACTTATCATGGCGATATCTTCAAGGTGAAGATTGGGGCAAATATAGCATCTCACGAAGATGAATTCACCTTCTTCCCAGATATAGAAGCTACCGCAAACGTCGCACAGGACCTATTTGGTGTATATGTAGGGGCAGAGGGTAGTTTAAGAAAGAACAGTTTTAGATATCTCAATGACTATAACCCATTCATTGAGTCCCGTATAGATGTGCGAAACACGAGCTACTACCGATTCTATGGTGGTATCAAGGGTAATATTCAAGGGATAGATTATGATGGTCAACTGGCTTATCAGACTGCGGAAAACTTAGCCTTGTATCAGCTAAGTGATCCATTGGATTCCATCGCCAGATTTGATGTACTATATGATACGGCTACTATCTTCACCATCAAGGGTAGCGCCTCGGCCCCTTTATTCCCTGGTTTTGCGCTAACGGGTACGGTTAGTCAGCACATATACTCTTTAGATAATCAAGAGAAGGCTTGGCATTTACCCGCTTTCAGTCTGAATGTCGGCGCAGCTTATACTACCATGGAAGATCGACTGAGATTAACTGGTGACTTCTTCTTGGAAAATGGAGTGCCTTTCAGAGATGCAGATGGGGAGGCGCGAAATCTCAATGCACTCTTTGATGTCAGTGTTGGAGCCGAATTGTTTTTTACGGATAACATAGGTGGCTTCATTAAACTCAACAACCTTGCCAACAATACGCGGCAACGTTTCCATAGGTATCCAGTAATGGGGCTTAATGCCTTGTTTGGGATTAGTGCCCGCTTTTAAGCTAGAAGATAGTTATTCATAAGAGTTAAAATTTCTTCTGGTAACCAACTTTAATTAAGGACCATTTGTTACAAATACAGATGGTCCTTAATTTATCTCAACACCTATCCACAAACTCCTATTAACTCCCGTTTTTATATAAAATTTGGCAAATAATTCGTCTTGCCAAATACTCGATCTTGATTACATTTCTCTGTCAAATATTTAGCAAGAATTCAGCAGAAACACTTTGATAAAAGTTGGAAAAGTTTTACATTAG
Organism: Saprospiraceae bacterium; assembly: GCA_965263225.1. Classification (GTDB taxonomy): domain Bacteria; phylum Bacteroidota; class Bacteroidia; order Chitinophagales; family Saprospiraceae; genus DT-111. The sequence continues at coordinate 151,385 of CBDHHG010000051.1, read as the reverse complement.
TTTAACAGATTTTTAAACAACTAACCACATTTCTTCACAAAATTGAGAGCATATGAATATTTCCTTCAATGACTTGCGAGACATCAAGCACAAACTACCTACAGGTAGTGTAAAGAGAATAGCAGAATCTCTAAACGTTGAAGAACAAACAGTAAGAAATTATTTCGGAGCCAATAAATTTCAAAACGGACAATTAACAGGAAAGCACGTTCAGCCTGGCCCTAACGGCGGAATCGTTAGCTTGAGAGATACAGCCATCCTAGATGCGGCCATGAAGATTCTAGCAGAAGCTGAAGTGGCATAGCTGAAAAAGGGGAAACAAATTCAAATTTGTTTCCCCTTTTTCATATACCTACCGCCTAACTGCAACACTAAAATAAAACATTACGGGTTAAGATAGAATGCCTCCGTCAAGGACCGGTATGCCTCTGTTCGATGTAAGTCATCTTCTTGCATTAGCACCAAGGTGCTGCTGTGACCCGGTATGGCTTTGGCTTCCTTTTCGAAGACTAGTAACAATCTTTCTGCGGAGCGAGACGGTTTGGGTTGCACCTCAATCATTTGTGTACAGTACAGGTGATAACTCTCTGCTAACTCCCTAAATCTGAGGCCCTCAAGTAGTGGTAAGATCGTGGCGAAGCGCCCGGACTGATTCAACAAGCGACGTACGGCACGCAATAGATCGTTATGGGGTAACTTAACGGTATGTCTTACACTGTTTCTATCTTGATTAAAACTAAAGGTGCCGCCAGAAAAGAAAGGTGGATTGCTTACAATCAGATCAAAACCATCGGCTACGCCCGTCGGAAGCTCAAAATCCTGAATAGCGCCTAGGTGTGCTTGTAATCGCTCCGCCCAGGGAGCTCTTTCCATGTTTTCCTTTGCCTGCTGATAGGCTGATTCTTCCACCTCTACGGCGTGAATCAAGCCTTCCTCACATCGCTGAGCCAGCATAATGGCAATTACGCCAGTACCCGTTCCGATATCCAGCATAGTTTTTGCCGTACCGATTGGCGCCCAAGCACCCAACAGGACACCATCTGTGCCCACCTGCATGGTACAACGATCTTGTTCTATGGTAAACTGTTTAAAAACAAAGGGTTTAATGGCCTTGGAGGGAGTCATGCTTTGTGTATTGCTATTATTTAAGTGCTACTTACGTTCTAGTACTTATAAAACTTGGGAACCGGAGATTGGTTCAGCTAATCTGAACATCCAGTTCCCAAGTGTCTTTCAAGTCCAGCAAGAAAACAGCTTTCAGCTACTGCTCTACGATATCTGTAAGATTTCTAATATTTAGCTGGGCTGCGTTAAAGTCAGAAACTATGGCAGTGAGGGTAACCTCTCCGTTTGGAAGAGAATTTCCAGAAAAAGAAGCCTGGTTTCGTGTATATAATGCAATTGATCCGCTTGGATCTGTTATCGTTTGCGAACCAGCAAAGGTTCCACTTGAAAAACTAACATCTTTAATCACCACTAAGGTCGATTCCCACTCCTCCAAGTTATCGATTACCTCCTTCACAGTAGCTTCTCTAGGAGTTGGAAGAGTTGCCATTCCCTTGGAAGTGGCATTTTGTAAGGGTACATTGTTTACTTGTAATAAACCATTGTATTCAGACAATTCCTGTAAGGAAACCACTACTTCCAACTCTTCTCCCAAAGCAAAAGCATGCTCTGCATCAAACCGAATTACAATACCCTTATCTCCATCCTGTAGTACTAGATTTCTTCCTGTGATATTTCCGCTACTTAAATCTGAGACAACAATACCAGAAAGCACTTTGTTGCTAGGAGCTGCGGTACCACCGTCTTCAAAAATTTCCCGAAGCTCACCCGCTGAAATTGGTTCATTATCTCCCCCTACGTTTCCGCCCCCATCAGCGCTGACATCGTCCAGATTGCGAATCACAATTTGGGGGTTATTAAATTCCGAAACTACAGCAACAAGATCCGTAGTGCCAGTCGGCACCTGAGCGCCTGAAAAACTGGCTGCGCCGCGCGTAAACATATTTATAGAACCAGAGGCATCAGTTACGGTTAGCGCACCATTGTAAGTACTTCCACCCGAAAGAGTGGCATCCTTAATTTCAACCAAGGTAGATTCCCAGGCTTCTACATTAGCTAAGACTTCACTAACGGTAGCGGTACGCGGATTGGGTGCTGTACCAGCCCCATTTGAGATAGCTCCAGCATTAGCTACGCCGGACAGTTGTAACAAACCATTGAACTCAGAAAATTCAATTTCCGATACGACAACTTCTACATCTTCACCCAGGTCAAAATCATGAAAATCACTAAAGCGAATAGCAATCCCTTTATCACCGTCTTGCAGTACCATATTTCTACCATCCCAGTTATCATTAGCTCTGTCAGAGATCACTACCCCGCGAATCTTTGTATCTGCCGGCACTGCCGAAGCTCCACCTTCGTAAGCAGCCCTGATCTCCCCGATACTCACCAAGCTTTCGCCCCCAGTTCCAGCACCACATCTGGTAGCATCCATTTGAAGATCACTTGGGCGTCTCACCAGTAGCTGTCTTGTATCTCTAAATACGCTCAACACACCAACAAAAGTACCTTGACCTTCAGGAGTCAATTCACTAGCAAAGTCTGCAAACCCACTAGTTCGCACCACCAGTCCGTTGCCTTTACAATCCTCTAGGTCTCTATTCACGGAGAAGCGATTAATAGCGTCTGCGTAGGGCGCACCCGCTGAAGCCGCTGCGAATTGTACATCGTCAATCTGCACTACTTTGCTTAACAATTGATCTAATCTGGCCGCATCATTCAATTCTTCGATCGTGACCACCTCCGGTGTAACATCCTTGTCTCTCTCCTTTACAAATAAATGATTCCCAATTAGCAATTCCTCTATTGGGTCTTCTACCGAACCATTAATTTGGTAAGTACCATTATAATCACCAATATATAAACCTTGCAACTTAAGCAGAACGACCGTGCCTTCTGCGTAATTATTGAAAAGGCCGGTCGCATTCAGGCGAAGAATAAAACCTCCTGTCTCGTCCTGCACCGCAATTTGGCGAAACAGATTCCCGGTCTGGTCATCCGCTCCAACCACTACCTCTACAATCAAATCTTCTTCAATCTGCTTTGCAGCCTGACCTAGCGTATGTAAGGCCTTAACTTCAGCTACGGTAGAATTGGCCGTCAGGGTAGTTAATCCATCCAATGGTGGTTCATCAAAATCTTGGTCAACACACCCCCACCAAGTGGTCACGAATAGAGAAAGAAAAACAAAAAATGAGATTTTTTTATAGTTAGTGTACATAGTTATCCTGTTTATCGATTATGGTTTTTGAAGTTCAATTTAGATGCGGAAAGTCAGACTAAGGAAATAGGTTCGTCCACGACTGTAAAAATATCGATTCGGGAATCTCCCCACGTCCTTACCTTCAAAGTCAAAGCGAAACTGTTCGTATCCTCCTGTAATGAAATCCTGCTTATCTAGAATATTGCTAACGCCAAGGTTTAGATAGATAAATAGGTTATTAATTTTCCAAGATTTTCCACCAAAGAAATCTACCGTAAAGGCACTGGGCGCTCTTTCTTGATCAATGATTTCTCTCCAAAGGCTTGAGCCTTGTTCAACCACTTGATTGGTGAATTCTGGGTTTGTGACATTAGAAACGGCAGCGAGTGTTCTTCTCTCAGGATAGAAATCGATCCAGACATCCTCAAAGTAGTTAAAGTTCAAATTTGCAAACCAGAAGTCTTTACCACTATAATGCACGCCAAATGAATAAGCCTTCTGTGGTGTACCGCTGATATTGAAGTTCTTGATGTAGACTGTCTTGGCCGGTATCGGTTCCGCTCGATTATCTATGTATGCTACGGCGGTAGGCCGATTCGTATATTGGTACTCACCGATGGCCGCTACCGCACTCAATCGTAGACGCGACATCACTTCCACTTCTGCTGCCAATTCCAACCCCATATGACGAGTATCCATTCCAGTCATGATATAATTAACGAAACCACCGGAAGTGCTTCCATCATCATTGATAATGGCATTATCCAAGAAGAAGCTACGATTGAAGAGCTGATCCCGGAAAGTGGTGTAATATCCAAAAACCCTAGCATTCGCATAGGGCGCTTTCAGCAGGTATCCTCCTTCTACTCCTTGGATCTTGACCTGCTCTAAACCAGGAACCGTTTGATTTCTAGTTCTGGGAGAGGTAAAAGAAAAGCGAGCATATGGGGCTTGCAGCTGATAATTACCGTTGAAAACCAAATAATTCCGGCCATCGATCTTATAGGTAGCACCTCCCTTGAATTCATAATCTAGAAAGTTCAATCGTTCCGACTCTCCCAAAGAACTCTCCGGGAATTTTCCATTCTGCAAAAGCCCTTCTCTCCAGAAGGTCGTATTGTTCAAAGAGGCCGCTAGAAAAAAGTCAAATCGATCCAGACTTACGTTCGTCTGTAACCAGGCATTGGCCTTTCGAATATGCATCTCATAGTGGTAACCAAAAGCATCTCCCTCTCGAACAACTCGGTTAGGCCTGGAAAGATCATTTTGGATAAAGAGAAAATCTGCCCCAGGTTCAAATTCCGCGAATCTATCAATATCTAGATAGTAATCTCCCCCCAGTAGATCTTTGACCGTCTTAAAGTTATCTCCGAAGTAAGCTTGGTAACCAAGGCCGCCACTTAGCGCAATTCTATCATTAATAAAGGATTCAAAACGATTATTGAAGCTGATTACCTCACTATCGTAGCGACGGTCCTCGATAATATAGCTGGAACGATTACCACTCACATTATTTCCCGCAATGCCATCGGCATCAGTTATGGTCTGAAAATTATTCCGATTGGCGTTGTACATGCTTGTCCAGTTGATCTGACGAGCATCTTCAGAGGTGCGAAGCAATTCGGCAACGGCATCGGCTTGTTCATTATCAATAAAGCTTGGCAACTTTCTATAGTAATCAGGACGTGGATCAGGAGCATCGTACCAATCAAGTGCAGAGCTTCCGTAACGCCCACCCTGGTAGGCTACTGAGGTAGTGATGGTCGTAAAATCACCAACCGTCCAATCGTGTCGCAAAATTGCCATGGGCTGGTGCGTATCACTAACTCTTGAGTTCCTTTTTTCGCCTTCTTGATATCCCCAATAGGGATTGTAGTAATTGGTACCTGCTAGATCGTATAGTTCTTGCGTAGCAGCTCCCGAGCGCCCTCTTTTGTTAGGCGCACCAAATACGGTAAGATTAAATAAGTGGTCATCTCCTATTTTCTTATCCACAGAAAGGAAATAAGAATAGGCATCGTAGAACGTACCCGGCTGGTAACCTTCCTGCGCCCACCTTTGGGAAGCAGAAATCGTCAAGGCCCAACCAGAAGGCGACATGCCGGTACTATGCGTAGCCATGGTCCTGTGGTCATACGACCGGTTGGAGATCGCGTAGGAAACTCTGGTCTGTTTGCGTTGCGTCGAGGCTCGGGTATCGATGGCTGTAGCGCCGCCAATACCTCCAACACTATAGGCGTTCGAACCTAAGCCAATATCAGTATTCCGGTTCCGTAAAACGTCATTCAAGCCACCCCACTTACCCCAGAAAACGCCACCACTTTCTAGATCGTTTACCTGAATATTATTGAGAAACATGCTCGTGTGTTCGGAGCGATATCCTCGAAAGTTGAACCGATACGATCCAAAAACAAAACCAATGGTGTTGACGAAACGATCACGCGAGGCGGTCAAAATGCCGGAAATGCTCTGAGCACCAGCACTATTCTGATCATCAGTACTCAAAGTCACAGTAGGAATTAGCTCCTCCGCTGCGATTACATTTAGATTTTCCTCCGCCACTAGCTTTTTGGTGCCGATACTGATATTTCTTCTACCCGAAACGGGCACCGCCACCTCCAAAGTTTGATATCCACCACCTATAATGGTAAGTACCACTTCGTCAACAGCAGATGAGACCTGCAATTGAAATTGGCCTTCAAAATCAGTAAAACTACTGGTGGACAAGGACTTAACCTCTGCTCCAACGATAGGTTCATCGGTTTGTTCATCGATTAACTTGCCTCGAATTGTAGCTAATTGTGAAAATACCAGGAGAGGAAAAAATAGGCTGAACAGCCCTAAGGAAATGGTACGTTTGAAGAACATACCTGAAACATGAAAGGGACTCTGCATCAAGGATACATTTTGATTTTACATTTGGTTACTTTTAACCTTTAGTCTTAGGGTGTATTTTTCAGGGCGGCACAAAGTTAACATTTCAGATTAAATGCCTGCTTCAAATCGGCAAAAATTAACACAAAGTTCATCTCGCACTCTATCAAATTTAGTTACTTTTCAGATTCTACATTCCAGAAATCTAGAGATATTCTTGGATTTTGGGTACTTTGGCGCCGTTTTTGTCGTAAACCTAAAGAACAACCATTAAACCGATGAGAATTACAATCCTTAGCCTGCTTTTAATCCTATCCACTACCCTTCTCACCGCTCAGGCCAAAAAAGAATATCGAGTAGGGGCTATCGGCTTCTACAATTTCGAAAACCTATTTGACATTGAGGATGATCCGGCAATCAGAGATGAGGAGTACACGCCAAGCGGTAGCCGCAATTGGACCGAAAAACTGTATCAAACCAAACTGGACAATCTAGCAAAGGTCGTATCAGAGATGGGGACGGATTTGACTCCTGATGGGATGAGCTTGCTGGGTGTCGCTGAAGTAGAAAATCGTCGAGTCCTGGAGGATTTCGTTATTCAACCTGCCGTTAAGAAACGTAACTATCAAATTGTACATTTTGATTCGCCCGATCGCCGAGGTATAGATGTCGCTCTCTTATATCAGCCTAAGTACTTCCAGGTAGAACAGGCCCAAGCTATCCCGGTCGAGATCTTTGAGGGTAATGGAGAACGCAAATACACGCGGGATGTTTTGTTTGTATCCGGCAAATTTGATCAGGATCGCATTCACGTCTTTGTAAATCACTGGCCATCCAGAAGTGGCGGAGCCGCCGCCAGTCAGGCTTATCGGAATGCAGCTGCTATGGAAGTTAAACTAGTATGTGATTCCTTGCTTCAAGCAGATCCTAAAGCAAAGATTGTCATCATGGGAGACCTGAATGATGATCCCAGTAGTCCAAGCGTCAAAAAAGTACTTGATGCCAAATACAAACCAAAGGCTTTGAAAGGACCTGGGTTTTTCAACCCTATGCATGCCTACTTTAAGAAAGGAATCGGAACCCTAGCCTACAGAGACGCGTGGAACCTGTTCGACCAAATTATTATCTCTGAAGGATTACTCAATAGCAAAGAATCAGGGTATCAGTATTATAAAGCACAGATTTTCTCTCCCAAGTACTTGTATCAGAAGACGGGTAACTTTAAAGGTTATCCCTTCCGTACTTTTGGAGGAAATACCTATCTTGGTGGATACAGCGACCACTTTCCTGTTTATATATTTTTGATAAAATCCGTTTAGGCCCAACACCTGTGAGTATTGATAAAAAAGTGTTAGAACTCAGTGATGACTTCAAGTATGTGCTCGATAGCCTGGAAAAACAAAAGACCAATTTATTTGTAACTGGGCGGGCCGGGACAGGTAAGTCCACCCTACTTCAGCTTTTCCGCAATACTACACACAAAAAAACAGTAGTTCTCGCACCGACCGGTATTGCAGCCCTCAACGTCAAGGGGCAGACCATCCACTCTTTTTTTGGTTTTCCGCCTAAACCATTGGATCGCAGTGAGATTAAAAAGCGGCGTGATCGTCGCTTATATAAGAAGATGGAGGTTTTGATTATAGATGAAATCTCGATGGTTCGTGCTGACCTACTTGACAATATTGACTACTTCCTGAGAGTCAATCGGGAAAACCCTTATCCATTCGGGGGTGTCCAAGTGGTTTTCTTTGGCGATCTCTTCCAATTACCACCAATCGTTTCCTCAGAGGCGGAAAAGCAATTGTTTGAACATTACTATGATAGTCCTTATTTCTTCTCCGCCAAGGTATTCGAAGAAGATTTCACACTCGAAAAAATCGAATTACGCAAAGTCTATCGGCAGGAGAATAGATACTTTTTGCGCTTATTGGATAGCATTCGCCTCAACCAAATCGATTATGATGATTTGGAAGATCTAAATCAACGGCACCTACCAGCCTTTGAAGCAGAGGACTTCTACATCACCTTATCCGCACGAAATGCCAAAGTCAATAGTATTAATCAGAAGGAGATTGACAAGATTCCCTATCCCGCTTACCTCTATCAAGCCGCCATCACTGGCGCTTTCCCCCCCAATCTTTTCCCTACGGAAGCGGGGCTACAACTGAAACTACATGCACAGGTCATGTTCTTGAAAAACGATCCGCAAAAGAAATTTGTGAATGGTACCATTGGCAAAGTGATCAAACTTGAGAATGAGAAGGTGACGATCTTGATTGAGGAATTTGGACAGAAACGGGAAGTAGAAGTAGAAGCCATGGATTGGGAGATTCAGAAATACAAACTTCATCCGGATGATCCCAATAAGATTGAGACGGAAGTCATTGGAACCTTCAAGCAGATTCCCTTAAAACTCGCTTGGGCCATTACTGTTCACAAATCTCAAGGTAAAACCTTTGATAAGGTCATCATCGACATGGGGCGCGGTGCTTTCGAGTTTGGCCAAACTTATGTAGCCCTCAGCAGATGTCGAACTTTGGAAGGTATCGTTTTAAAGCAACCGATCAAAGCAAGGGATATCATGACCGATGAACGAATTATCGAATGGTATGAGACACATTTTTGACGACTGCGCTTTTCTTTTTATTCGGCTTTTTCTTATTTTGCTTCCTATAAATTCGCATTTCTCCATTTAAACATTGCTTTCCTATGGCTAAACGATCAAAAAAGAAATTGCGGCAGGAAGCCAAAGAACGAAAAGAAACTCAAAAATTCTTTACGGTTGTAGCCGTTTCGACAGTAGTTCTTATCGTCCTATTGTACATCATTTACCAGGGAGCCTAATTTGGCCTCTTTTCCGAGGGATCATCGCTAAGCAGTAGCCAAGCGCTAGGTGTCATGAAATCACTCCATCGTTTGGTATTCAGAGTATCAATAGTTTTGCCTTCTGGTACAAATGGCAGGGTCCGCTCCGTGGTAACTCCTACCGCCCTAGGTTTTGTGATAGCTTCGTTGAAGCGGGCTTCGTCCTGTTCCATGGAAACGGCAGGAAATATTTCCTTGGCATATACTAGAGCATTTGGAAAAGCGTGCTTATGTCTTGGTAAAAAAACCACTTCCTCGACTTCCGGCTTTAGGTTTTGTACTTCCTTGGGCAATTGCTGAACCAAATTGCGCTGGGTTTCCATCAAGGGATAGAGTTGAAGCCAGAAAAAGGTCATGCCTACCAGGCCACTGAGGAGACTAGCGCCCAGAGCTAGCGGTTTTCGCATACCATATAGGCCAATGATACCAACAAAACTCAGCGCCCAATAAGAGCCTGTAACTGCAATTCCCGCCCGATATCCGTCTCCTTCAAAATAAACGAAGCCATTGTAAAGGATGGCAAAGGCAAAGGCAAAGATCAGTACCAAATGTAGAATGGCACCCGTCTTCACCCAGTCTCTAAAGGGATAATTATCTTTAAAATAGACCTCCATCTGTTTGGCTACTAGTAAGGCTAAAATAGCTTGCCAACTAATTGAAAAGGCTACTAGACCCGCTATCAATCCTCCTGTATGTATCACTGCCTGTTCTTCCCCTTTGCGTACCAACATGGCATTGTCTCTCAAACCACCCATCAAGTAGCCTGAAAAAGGAGCCATACCGACCATACTGTACAGCAGAAATTTACCAATCGGAAATTGGTTAACTGAGAAAACAAAACCATGGGGTTGCCACGAAAACTGTCCTACAAGAATGAGCAGCACGCTAAAAATGGGAGCAACGATCCAGAGATATAGCTTAGATAACTGCTTACCCTCAGGATGCCGTAGCCATAACCAAGTTGCTAAGGCCAGCCAAAAAAGTAGAGTTGAAATCGGATGTACTAGCAGCCCCATAAATAGAAATAGATAACTGCTCACTTGCCAGCGTAAAACGGCTTGTTTTACATACAGAATCAGACTCAGATAGGCTCCAAAATGAGCCAAGAAAAGGTAAGTATCAGCACTAGCGAGCTTCCCAAAGTTAGGAAGTAAAAGGGATGAGGCTATCACCAGTAAGCTCAAGATTACCCGTTCCTGTTTGAAGATCTTCTGCCCTACCCAATTGAAAAAGATCAATCCTACTAGCAATAGGCCACCCGAAACCCATCTGGCTTGCGCAAGGTCAGTTGAGTTCAAAGTCAACTTCGATATCCACCAACCAGGAAGGCCTCCTTCATTCGTACCCAAGTGACTGTTCCACCAAAGTGCAGCTTCTCCCCCACTCCACAAACTTGCCACACCATTCCAAAGGAGTAAATTTACCAGGAACAAAACGCCCACCGCAACTGCAAAAAATCTAAACCTTGCTGACATTCTCGTGTTTTGGGTAAAGTAAACGCAAAGCCCTATGCTTTGCAAATTTTTATCTGACAATTTAAAGGCAGGAATTCTAGGGTTGTTCATGAGCCTGTCTATATTTGCAAAAATTTTTTGGAATGGGTAAAGTTGTGAAGCCATACAGCGAGCAAGAAGATAAGAAGGGGCAAGTTTCCAAGATGTTCAACAAGATCGCTCCGTATTACGATTTCCTCAATCGGTTGCTTTCCTTGGGAATTGATACGATTTGGAGAAAAAAAGCTATCAATCAACTCAAAGATGAGCAACCAAAACTCATTTTAGACGTAGCAACAGGTACAGCGGATGTTGCACTAGAGACCAACAGGCAACTTTCACCTGACAAAATCATCGGAATTGACATCTCCCGAGAAATGCTAGAAATCGGGAAGAAGAAGATCAAGAAGCGCGGCTTAGACACAGTCATAGAACTCCAAGAAGGAGATTCGGAAAACCTTCCTTTTGCAGATAACACTTTCGATGCCATTACAGTAGCTTTCGGCGTGCGCAACTTTGAAAACTTAGAGAAAGGCTTGGCTGAAATGCGTCGCGTACTAAAGGATGAGGGGAAATTAGTGGTCTTAGAGTTTTCAAAACCTACAATTTTTCCAATCAAGCAAATGTTTAATTTGTATTTCAAATACATTTTGCCCACAATCGGACGTTTAACCTCTAAAGATCCTCGGGCATATAGTTATCTCTACGAATCTGTACAAGCTTTTCCCGATGGAAATGATTTTGTGAACATATTGTCCAAAACTGGATACAAATCGAATCAATGCATACCGTTAACATTAGGAATCTGTTCAATTTACTCGGGACAAAAGTAATTTTGGCACTATTTCTCTGCTCAGCCTTCGCACCTAAGGCTGAGGCTCAGTTCTACAGTGGAGACAACTATAATTTCTTCGATTTTCAACAGAAACCCTATTACTTCGGTATCACTTTAGCGCTAAACAGAGCCACCTTTCAACCTTTCCGTTCTCGCGAATTCATCTTCAGCGATAGCATTAGCGCAGTCCAATCCCTAAGCGGCCCAGGCTTCAATCTGGGTATTGTGACCAATCTCAAGATTGGCAATTTCTTTGACTTTAGATTTCTGCCCACCCTGTCCTTTGCCACACGGAATCTTGAATATACCAATACCAGCAGACTGAGGCCCAATAGTCAGAGAAGTGTCGAATCGGTTTTTGTGGAACTTCCCTTCCATTTCCGATATAAATCTGTTCCCTACAAAGACAAGCGGCTATTTGTGATTGCTGGGGTGAAATATGCTTTCGATGTGGCTAGTGATTCCCGAGCTAGGCAAGCGGAGACCTTGGTCAAGATTTCCCCGCATGATTTTTCCATTGAATATGGAGCGGGTATACAATTCTTCTTTCCTTACTTCATCTTTTCACCAGAATTCAAGGTATCTCAGGGAATTGGTAATACGCTTCTATTCAACCCTAACCTGGAGGAATCTACGATATTGGAGAAGGTGTTTTCAAGGACATTTACTATTTCCTTCCACTTTGAGGGGTAAATTATCCTCAGGTAAGTGCTTCGTCCTTTAGATATTCCAATAGAATACTTTGGTCATGTTCCAACTGTAACCGTCCGACTAGACAAAGAATTGATGAAAACGGCGAAGAAATAAACATGGGCAAGGGCATAAAGTTTCTACTTAAAGATGAACAGAAAAGAGTACGAGATCATACAATGCCCACTTCTATAGAGGAACCTCTGCTCCTAAATCCTTGTATTGATCAACCAAATGAACATTTAGAATTTTCAGCAGATGGGACCATCTCAAGCACAAGTAAAAAAGGACAGTATTCTATTGAGATTTTTGGTTTGTATCGTGCTGACTTAGTCTTGAAACGCTCCTGGGCTGGCGATGCGCTGAGGACCTGTATCTTTAATATTTCAGAGAACATCAAGTCTCTGGAAAAACCAGATAATTCTACCGATCTAGCAAGAATTCAAAGCGACACAACTTCGCCAACAAGTCCTCAAAAATTTGCTTAAAATTACAGCTTTGTCCTCAATCGAATTCCCCCGAATACGTTCCTCCCGGGTGCTGGTTCAAAGAAGCGACCTCCGAAAGCATTGATTCGAATGTTGTCACTGTATGCTTCATCAGTGATATTATTAATCCCCAAAAAAGGTACTAGATTCCAGCCTTTGAATCGGAGGGTATAACCTAGATTTAGATTGATTACGGTGTATTGAGGTTCTCGGTCAAGCAGATTGCCATCAGCAACGTAGGTAAGGCCGACCATACGCGACTGGAGTCGTGCAAAAAAGCCATCAGGATCAATGTAGCGCAGAGAGACTGAACCAAAGTGCTTCGGGATACCAGGTAATTGGGTTCCACTCAAGTCGTCCCCTCCATTGATGTAAGAATCGTAATAAAAATCGGAATAGGTATAGGCCAAATTAAGTCGCCAGTTCTTTGCAAAAGCATATTTTATCTGTGATTCTAAGCCATTTCGTACGGTCTCCCCTGCATTGCGGAAGAAATCACGCCCAGGGAAATCTCCCAGTTCAAATGAAACGATTTCATCCTGCGTGCGGATAAAAAAGTAGGCTAAATCATATTGTAATTTTCCATTAAAAATACCTTTTAGTCCTAGTTCTAGGTTACGTGCCCTTTGCGGTGACAATTCCTCGTTAAATCCTCCCTGACCTGATGGATTATTAGATAACTCATTAAGTGTAGGTGTTTCAAAACTGGTGGAAAACTGGGTATAGAAGTGCGTTCCGGGGCTCAGCATATAGTTTACACCTATGCTGGGATTAAAGGAAGAAAGCCCAATCTCTCCTGAATCATCACCATTGCTAAGAAAGCTATCTTCCGCCTGCAATTTATTCCAATCATATCGCAAGCTAACCATGGCACTCCAGCCATTAGTTAGTTGAAGTTCCTCAAGTAAGAAAACCCCTAGGTTGCTGAAAGATTCTAGTTGATTGAAAGTACTTGCCCCCTGTGTTCCCATTAGATTCAAGAAGCGCTCTCTTCGATCATCTTGTTGAGCTATGCTATAACCCACTTGCAGTTTATGTCCAAATTCATCTTTTTTAGCCGGATCAAAATCGGCAAGATTGTATTGGAAAGAATGTCCCCAATAGTCTCGTCTTAAATCAATGATGCCTCCATTCTCGAAAGGCAATAAACCATAGAAATTGCGATTACTGTAGAAGATATTCGTGTTAATCTTATTGTGCTTAAGAATAGCTGCAATCTTAAATTGATCAATCGCCTCTCCCGTTTGGAAACTCACATTCCGATCTCTTGCTTGTCGACGATCTGAAAGCACAGCATCCCTATTGATTCCCCCTGGGTCATCGGCTTGAGGACTATCTGTATAATTTAGTAAAACCTTGAAGGTCGAGTTTTTGGCAAACTCATGCATAGCCTGGGCATTTACAGTAGTAGTTTTCATACCGCTATTCTGCCGATACCCATCAGTTTCCGTATCTGTTCCATGGATGATATAATGCGTGCGGCCCGACTTAAATCCAGCCTTAACCTGGTATTGCTGCATCTTAAAGTCTCCAAAGGTTGCGCCGGCTTCAAAGAAGGGAGTAGTAACTCGATCCTCCGTCGCAATGCTTAAAACTCCACCTGAAGCATTTCCAAATAATCCCGAACTTGGTCCCCGAAGAATTTCTATACGATCGACAATACCAAGATCTAAATTATCGGTCTGCCCTTGCCCATCCGGCGTCGTTTCCGGTACTCCATCCACCAATATCTTTACGCCTCTAATACCAAAGGCTGCTCTAGCCCCAAAGCCTCGAATTGAAATACGTAAATCTTGGGCAAAATTCCCGGGATTCAAGGCAAAAAGCCCTGGCACTTCATTCAAATACTCGTTAATCGAAAGTTGTTGTTGAGACGCAAAAATAGCGGAACGCTCAATACTGGTGATGGCCATTGGTTGCCCCAGCAGATTACCGCTCAATCTAGGTACTCGTAGCGTAACGGTAGGTAATTCGTATAACTTAGAGGTATCGACCTGTCCACCTAGAAGAAAGGGAAAAAGGTTGATCAAGAGTGCAAAATAAAGCAGACGCATAAAGACGAGTTTATCATTTAGCAGGACTGACTGAGCAGCCACATTCATCATTTACAAAGGCTATTACATCGGGGAAGAAAGATTGGAATTCTACATCAAATTCATGCTCAAATCGCTGCAGATTTTCAATAACTCCTTCTAAATATTCTGGTTTACTGAGTCGGTACTGCATTCGATCAAAAGTGAAAGCAAGCCCTTCATATTCACTGTATCCAATAAGCCAGTCACCATCCAGCATATTGGACAAGCGAATTTGTATTTTCTGCGGCATGATAGGCCTGTATTCTTCCAAAATACCATATACCCGTTTGGTGAAGGGGATAAAACCTTCTTTGGTGTAAAGCCCCCAATTCTTGACCAAGAGGTAATCATAGAATACGTCGACTATTACCGAGGCATATTTGTGATGGAAAGGATGCAATCGTCGAACCCCTTGGATGACTTGTGGATGTTGGTCAGTGAATTGATCAATCTTTCGATGCAATTGCACGCCTTCCTGTATCCCTTTTGAGTACGACTCCAGATTTCTATTTTTGATCAGATCAGCCAGGAAGTTCCCTACTAGTAACTCCTCTTGCTCACAGGATAAAAATAGATGTGCCAGGAAATTCATGTGCTAAAGGTAATGAATGCTCCCCAATTTCCTACCCAAAATGCCTTGCTTGGATAATGCACCCACTCTTTTAGATAACTGTCTGGTGAACTGTTCTTCCAATCTGAAAAAATTCTATCTTTGCGGCGTTTCTGAAAAATCGTATTCATCGCGCCTGTACAATACAGGTCCAATTATATTACCGATATGGGACTCAAGTGTGGAATCGTTGGATTGCCCAACGTAGGGAAATCAACCCTTTTCAATGCGCTAACTTCGGCCAAGGCTTTGGCTGCCAACTATCCTTTTGCTACCAAGGATCCAAATGTAGGCATGATTACCGTGCCTGATCGTCGGCTGGATAAGTTGGCGGAATTAGTCGATCCGCAAAAGATACTCCCGACGATGATTGAAATCGTGGACATTGCCGGGCTAATAAAAGGAGCTAGTCAAGGAGAAGGCTTAGGTAATCAATTCCTGGCCAATATTCGAGAAGTTGATGCTATTGTACACGTCGTGCGATGTTTTGATGATGACAATGTAATTCACGTTGATGGTAGTGTGGATCCAGTCCGAGATAAGGAGATCATTGATACTGAGCTCTTATTGAAGGACCTGGAGACCTTGGAAAAAAGGTTGGAGAAACTCAAGAAAGCCGCCAAATCTGGCGAAAAGGAAGCAGTCAAAGCAGTAGCTACAGCTGAACGCCTGAAAGAGCACATGGAAGCAGGTAACAATGTTCGCAGCTTTGAACATGGAGAGGATGAAGCAGGCTTGATTCATGACATGATGCTGCTTACCGCCAAGCCCATACTCTACGTCTGTAATGTGGCGGAAGAGGCCGTCCATGATGGCAATGCGTACACTACAGCCTTCCAGGAAGCGGTAGCCAATGAACATGCAGAAGTCATCCTGATCAGCGCTGGAATTGAGGCAGATATCATTGAATTGGATGACATCGAAGAAAGAATGGAGTTTTTGCAAGACATGGGCTTAAGCGAACCTGGTGTCAATCGCCTTATTCGTTCCTGTTATAAACTCTTGAAACTCATCACCTATTTCACGGCTGGGGAGAAGGAGGTTCGGGCTTGGACCATCAAGGAAGGAACCAAGGCGCCTCAAGCTGCTGGTGTTATCCATACTGACTTTGAAAAAGGCTTTATTAGAGCCGAAGTGATTCAATACGACACCTACGTGGAATATGGCTCCGAAAGTGCCGTAAAAGATGCGGGAAAACTAGGCGTTGAAGGTAAAGAATATGTCGTAAAAGACGGAGATGTAATGCATTTCCGCTTTAATGTCTAGATGCACCAAGCTAAAAGCGCCATTCATCGCGGTACTCATTAAAAACTTTGACTAAATTCTCAGCATCATCTAGGGCGCGGTGTTGTTCGCCAGAGAATTCAAAGCCTTCGGCTTCCACGGCGCGCCTCAGGCCTCTACGCCGATGCAAGCGCTTCAATTCGTGATATTGTTGCTTAATGTTTATGTGTGGCTCTGTCCAATCGAATTCCATCTTATGCAACTTACAATCCTGGATTAACAATTCCTGGTCAAAACTGCCCCAGGCACATAGGAGATAATCCTCATCATAGACATCGATCCAGTCTTTAAAGTCTTCCACCACCTTATCAAATCGGGAAGCTCGATTGATTTCATCCTGTTCTATCCCCGTCAGTTCTCGACAATAGTGAGATAGGTAAGGATGTAAGACTGGACGCACCAATCTGCTGAAGGTGTCCATTACTTCGCCATAGGGATCTAATTTGTAGGCGCCAATTTCAATTATCTCTTGGACCTGCGTGCGAGGATTCCCATCCCAGCAGGTCGCTTCCAAATCGTAAACTATGAAGTTCATCGCTACTTATCTGATGATACTGATCTTTCTATAAGACGTCTTAATTCCGTAATCTCCTGCTGTAATCCGTCAATCTTCTGTTCCAGGTCCTGGTTATTGTCCATCGTCATTTCATCCACGAACACAGCATTCGCAAGAGAGAGTCCAAAAATCCCTCCCAACAATATAACAACAACAAAGTAGAATCGGGTGATACCAATGATAAAATGATTTTCCGTTCGAGCAGTTATAATGGCTACAATTTCATTCCAACCTTCCAAAGTAAACAATTGAAAAATGGAATAGGCTGAGACCAGTGGGTTTCCGAAAAACTCGGGGGCTAAATCTGCATAAAAGTGGCAGGTAAAAATAGCTAAAAGAAAATTGAGAAATACGAGTGCTAGGACTACAAAGATAGATGCTTGTAAAGCCCTCGTCAAGCCCGTCATTACTTGATTTAAATGCGGGACAAATTGGATAAATCTGATCAGGCGAATCAGTCGGAACAATCGTAAAACAATCAACAATGAAGTGTCGGGTAAAACCGGGAAAAAGAAAACAAATAAGGTAGGTAAACTCCCCATCACTATGATAAAGTCGAAACGATTCCAGGCACTAGCGAAATAAGCTTTAGTGCCTAAGGCTCTCATTTTCACAAAAGCTTCCACTAGGAAGAAAAGTACAAGCAGGTGGTCGGCGGTTTCCAGCCAAGGATGATGTTTCCAAGCAGGGAAGTACATAATGAATATGATGATTGCATTGATCAAAATGGCAATCATAATATTCCGCTCCGAAAGAAATAAGCGCTTAAGCATACAAAATCGAGGTGCAACTACAGTTGATAATTCCAACAGCAGTATGGATAAAATAAGTCGTTGTCGATGATGTCCGTAAGATATTAATACTTATTGTAATCCTTCCAGGTATTCCGACGAAAGGCGTTATACTTCGACGACAGTTCGCTCTTCTACTTTTTCCCAGACTATGGATTTGGCTAAGTTGTAAGTAGCCATCCGATTATGATAGAAATACAAAATTTTGAAGCTGTCACTCACAATTTCACCTCGCTTATTCCGCCGTAAAGGCTTTTGCACGTGGAAACTCCCCAATCTCTTCACCCCATCATTAAGCAGTTCATCCAAATCTCCTTTGATGATATCCGACAACTTAATCTCCTCTTGTTGTTCCATTTCCCTTAGTCGCTCGATTAATTGCTGTAGCCCGTATTTTAAAACCTCTGGATCGAAGACAAATTCATCGGGGGGCAGTCGCAAAATACCGTAAAGATCAAGGTGGGTATTTTCTTGGCGCAACCATTGGAAGGCAGCATAGGCTACTAAGTGACTGCTCAGCACAATATTATCCTTGTGAAATCGCTCTACAATCTTTTCACCGAGCAGCTTGGTGTATTCGGCTTCCCTTTGTTCATCAGCACGCAATTGGCCATTCGTTATAAAATAATCCTTCAATTGGATCGCATTCCCGTACTGATCATAACTATTCCCTTCCTCATCCACTAGGTTCCCCATTACGTCCATCGGTTTTCCCACGGATATTGTGATATTGTTACCCGTAGAGAATAGCTGCCAAACAAACTTGAAAATACTGCGTATGCTATTGAATTTATCCTTGGCGCGTATGTAGTGCTCCTTCCCAATCTTACGTAGATGTTGTTCAATTAGGAATTGAGCTTCTAAGACGAAATGGTATCCCAGAACCAAGGGAACAACAAAGACCTTCTTGTCCTCCCCTTTCTGCAAAACTGCCCGCTGAGCTTCCACCACTGTCCCCAATAGTCCAAGCTTTACTCTACTTTCCAGCTCCCCCGACCGGGATCGAGTTCCACCAGGGAAGAAAAGGCTATTCACCCCACGTTGGATAGACAGGTTAGACATCGCCTTCAAAGTTTCCAGGTAAATAGGATTCTTTTTTCTACGATCCACACGATAGGCACCTAGGCGATTCATGAAGTAGGCCGTATAACCTGTATTGTACAGATTTAAGCCCGCCCCATAGGAAAAAGAAGGAAGGCCGACATATTCATCTAGTGCATAACCAATTAGAATGGAATCTAGGTTACTGAAGTGGGTAGGTACTACTACTACCGTCCCTTTCTTCATCAAGCTACGGATAGCCTCTACCTCTCCTTCCACGATCAGTCGATCACTCAAACGATGCTTGCGAGAATAGATTCGCCTTAAGTTCCGGCCCGCGGCTGTATTAAGGAGGCGAGTAAAGAAAACGTACAAGAAGCGGCGAGCAAAAAGGAATGTCTTCTTCTTAAAAGTCCCTACAATCTCTTCCGCATAACGGGAAATGATACGACCTAGCAATTCTTGATTCACCTGATCAGCCTCGGCCTCCGCCTTATCCAAAGATCTTTTGATCAGGCGCTTCTGGGTCTTTTTCCAAAACTGTCTTTCCTTTGGGGGATCCACCTTCCAAGGCTCTTCCTTCATTCTGATTCTTTCCAGATAGATGGTCCGGGTAATCAAATCCGCGATTCTGGGGCCATGTCGATCCACCAGTTTTTCGTAGGTGAACTCCGATATATCTTGCACAAATTGCCGCCTATCTTGACTCAATTTGTAGATGGGCCAGTCTTCAATATTTGGAAAGACCGGGGCGTACGGTGAGTAGGGTTCTTTTCGTTTTCTTTTCATGAATTTGCGATCACATCATCTATAAAGCCCAAAATATCATCCCGTCCCACTTTTTTCCGCGAAGAGCTTACGAATTGTTCTGGTAAGCTATTCCAGTATTTTAGCAACTCCAACTGAATCTGCTCCACATTAGTCTTCAACTGCTCGTAGGACAGTCGATCTGTTTTCGTATACACGATTACGAAAGGTACTGCTTTTTCACCTAACCAGTTGATAAATTCTATATCGATTGCCTGCGGTGGAATATTGGCATCCAGAAGCACAAATGCGCATTTTAGGTTTTCGCCATCCCGCAGATACTGCTCGATCATTTTGCTGAATCCACGCCGATTCTTCTTGGAGGTTCGGGCATAACCGTATCCAGGCAGGTCAACTAGATACCAATTATTGTTTATCTTATAGAAATTGAGATGTTGTGTCTTGCCTGGTGTATTGGACACCCTTGCCAAGGCTCTACGTTCACACAAGGTGTTGATTAACGAAGATTTACCTACATTGGACCTCCCAATGAAGGCAAACTGCGCCAATTGATCGCTTGGCGAGGATTTTAGGTTCGGAAAACTCCCTACAAAATCTGCAGTCTTGATCACCATATTTTCCTGGTTTGTGCACAAACATAAATAATTCTGTAAAAATCGGCCTGGAACTGCTTAGAATCCGTATAAATACGATGGAAAGATATCGCAAACTCAAATTAATTCGTTTACTTCAAAAAACTTCAAACCAATGAAAAAATCAATCTTAATCCTCTTCTGTTTAACGGTTGTAATAGCCCTGCAGGCCCAGGTCAAGCTTGGGGTTCGTTTAGGTGTTTCGACCACAAGTCTCAACGAAGAAGAACTTCCCAACCTCAATCAATTAGATGTTGCACTTAAGGATGCCAGCTATGGTGTAAATGGAGGGATTGTATTGCAAATTAATCTTGGCAACTTTCTGATTCAGCCCGAGGTACTTTTCAATTCTAGTCAAGTAGATTACTCTGTTTCGGATGTGGGAAATGGAATTGTCGACGAGTTATTCCAAGAGAAATTTCAAAATCTGGATCTACCAATTCTGCTGGGTTACAAGCTGGGCGGCTTCTTGCGGCTGCACGCCGGTCCTGTCGGTCATGTCCTGATCAATAATACTTCAGAACTAACAAATATCCAGGGATACAAGGAGAAGTTCAACAATTTTACCTGGGGCTGGCAAGCTGGTTTTGGCATAGATATCGGAAAATTAATGATTGACATGCGCTATGAAGGCAATTTCAACAATTATGGTGACCACTTTGAATTCTTTGGAACAGCATATGAATTTGATCAATCTCCAGCTAGATTCTTAGTATCCGTCGGGTACTTGTTCTAAGACCTACCACTGACTTCCTCAGTTCTGCTATCATTCCATAGCTGAGGAAGTTATTCCTTCCTGTAATAATCCTGAAAAAAGGACTATTTTTGCTCCTCCATACAACGCTTTTGCTTTGTGGGTGCTCCTTATTTTAAAACACTGGCAGAGCAATGCCTTTAACCATTCGAATGACAGAAGCAGAGCTAATTCAGGGCTGTCTGGACAATAATCGTTTAGCCCAGAAAGAACTGTATGACCGATACAGCGCTGCCATGTATACACTTGCTTACCGCGTAACCAATGATTTCGATTTAGCTAACGATGTATTACAAGAAGGCTTTCTGAAAGTTTTTCGTGCTTTACCGAATTTCCGAAAAGAATCTTCCCTAGGGGCTTGGATCAAAACTATCATTATCCGCACAGCCCTAAGCAAGATTAAGCGAAATCCGAAGTTCGAACCTATAGAAAATCACCATACCAGCGATTGGGTAGATTGGGGTAATCATCTGGATGTAGAATATCTGGAAAAAGCCATTCAATCTTTGCCAGAAGGTTACCGAGCCGTTTTTGTCTTAATTGAAGTGGAAGGGTATTCTCACAAGGAGGTAGCCGAACAATTAAATATTTCGGTCGGCACTTCCAAGTCTCAACTTTTTTACGCGAAAAAGCGTCTAAGAAAAGTCATTACCGAATTGCTAGATGTTTAAGCAGTGAACATGGATAAGAATAAGCATACATTAGAAGGAGCCATCCAGAACTTGCCACAGTACCAACCTCCAACTGCTCTTTGGGATCAGATCGCTGATGGATTGGAGGAGAATCAACAAGATCTGCAATGGCGGTCAAAGATTCAGGAATTGCCTAAATATGAAGCTCCTGCTTTCCTTTGGGACAAGATTGCGGAGGAGTTGCCGCCAGAAGTGGCCGTTCCTGAAAAAGGTAAGATCATCCGCTTCTTGCCGAGGATAGCGGCCGCAGCAAGCGTCTTGTTGTTGTTAGCAATAGGGTTTTGGTGGCAATCTAGAGATACCGCTACCATAGAATTAGCCATCACCCAAGAAATTGTGCCCGAAGTGCAATGGACGGAAGATTGGGATCAGGACGATGAACAAATTGAGTCGGTGATGCAGCTTGCAGCGAACTCTCCTCTAGAGGACCCAGAAGATTTCCAGCGACTAAAGGCGGATTTAGAGGAGTTGAATACAGCAAGAGCCGAATTATTAGAATTGATGCAAGCCTATGGCAAAGACCCCAAGGTAATCAGAGAAATTGGAGAAATAGAAAGACAAAGATCTGCTGTGGTTAAACAAGTAGTTAGTTTAATATGACAAGTGTTTTTGCTCAAATGCGAATGTATTTAAAAGCAAGTATTGCCGTCTTGTTGCTACTACCGTTCAGCAATAGCTGGGGGCAACAGACCGTTTTGCAAGTAGTCACTAAAAAGGTAGAAAAATCTTTCTCCTACAAACCGGGATATGAAGTAAATATTGAAGGAGAAAAAGCTGATGTTTCGATTCAAACTTGGGATAAAAATGAGATTAAGATTGAATTGGAACTAATTGCCAAGCATAAGGATCAGAATGTGGCCCTGAAGGATATCGAAGATTTAAAGTACCTGGCTAAAAGGGTGAAAAACAAGGTGTACCTGCGGAATTATGTCTCCACGGAAGAAGGTGCCCCAAAGCCCGCCGCTGCCTTATCGGCTCGTTACTTGATTACGCTCCCGGAAGACTGTCCGGTATACCTGAAGAATCATTTCGGGGAAGCCAACATCAGTAATCTTACCAATAGCTTGCGCGTAAATAGCGAATTTAGCTCCATTGGTTTGGACAATATCCAGGGAACGGTAGATGTACAAAGTCGATTTGGAGATATCATTGGGGATTTGATTGATGGCCAGGTACGTATCAATTCCCGACGCTCGGACATCCTCTTGACCAATATTAGCGGAAGCTATGACATCACTTCACATTATGGAGTGATCCGGATCTTCGCCGAGGATCAATTGCTAAAACTCAATTTGGATGCCACCCACTCTGATGTCTATTTTTTCAATCCCAACCCAGCCTTTTATAGTTATAACTTAGTGGCAAATCAGGGAGACATCAACGTCCCGGATGATCTCAAACTAGCACTACTAGAAGATCAACCCACCTTGAAGAGGTACCGTTTCAAACCTCCTACCAGAGAGTTTTTTGCGACCATCACCTTGACCGTCACCCTAGGGGATATCCATTTGGAAAAAGCGGATAAGGTACCTAAGCCCTAAAAATTGGGATAAACTTGAGATACCTCATCCAAAAAGGGCCTATCCAACTTCATGGATAAGCCCCTTTTTTTTATTCTTCTATCGGCACCATCTGAACCATAAAGAGATACCTCTATTCCTTTTCCCAGCCCATTGTTCGCTTTACCGCCTTTTGCCATCCACTGTATAGCTTAGCACTAGCTTCAGCAGTCATTGTTGGGGTAAAAGATTTATCTAACAACCAATTCTGAGTCACTTCTGCTTCTGTCCAGAATCCTACTGCAAGTCCGGCTAGATAAGCTGCGCCAAGTGCCGTGGTTTCGATGATTTGTGGTCGCTCTACATCTGTTTCTAAAATGTCTGCCTGGAACTGCATTAGAAGATTATTAGCGGATGCCCCTCCATCAACTTTTAGCGCTTTCAGTTTGATGCCGGAGTCTTTTTCCATAGCATCCAATACATCCTTGGTCTGATAAGCTAAGGATTCCAAGGTAGCCCGTATCAGATGGGCTTTGTTCGTCCCCCTAGTCAAACCAAAAATAGCTCCACGTGCATACATATCCCAATACGGGGCTCCCAGGCCAGCAAAAGCCGGAACTACGTATACTCCTTCTGTGTCAGCGGTTTTCATGGCATAATACTCCGAATCTGGCGACTCATCGATCAGCTTTAGGCCATCTCTAAGCCATTGGATGGCGGCTCCAGCAATGAAGACACTCCCTTCCAAAGCGTAATATACTTTACCATTGATCCCCCAAGCTATGGTAGTCAATAAGCCCGCCTTAGAAGTCACGGCTTCCTCTCCTGTATTCATCAGCATAAAGCAGCCTGTTCCATAGGTGTTCTTCGCCATCCCTTTTTCGCGGCATACCTGCCCGAACAGAGCGGCCTGCTGGTCTCCTGCGATACCTGCGATCGGAAGAGATTCTCCCAATAGTTCAGCTAAGGTCTCTCCGTACACCTCGCTGGATTGCTTTACTGCGGGAAGTACACTAGCAGGTACATTCAAGGCAGAAAGCATTTTCTCATCCCATTTTAGCTCGTGGATATTGAACAGAAGCGTTCGGGATGCGTTGGTGTAATCCGTAACGTGAACAGCACCACCGGTCATTTTCCAAATCAGCCAACTGTCTATAGTCCCAAACAACAAGTCGCCATTCTCTGCCTTTTCTCTAGCCCCTGGCACCTGATCGAGCAGCCACTTCACCTTCGTGCCTGAAAAATAAGCATCAATAACCAATCCAGTATGCTGACGTACATAATCCTCGTAGCCATCGGCTTTGAGTTGGTCACAAATTTCGGCCGTCCGTCGATCTTGCCAAACGATAGCATTGTGAATGGGTTTACCGGTATTTTTATCCCAGATTAAGGTCGTTTCTCTTTGATTGGTAATGCCGATCGCTGCTATTTCTGATGGACTAACACTATTATCATTCAGTACTTTCTTCATCACACCCAACTGGGTAGCCCAGATTTCTTCCGCATTGTGTTCCACCCAACCCGGTCTAGGATAAATCTGCGTAAACTCTTGTTGTGCTACTCCACTGATATTACCCTGTTTGTTGAATAAAATAGCGCGGGAACTGGTTGTACCTTGATCTATAGAAAGTATGTATTGTTTCATACGAATGTTTAAGTATGTTGAAGAATAGCAGGTAATATACGGTGAGAAGTTTATTCCAAAAAATGAAAAACTTTTATTCTTTTGATCTTGTTAGTATCATTGTCTTTTAATTGCCCGACAATTAGATCCATATTTCTGCATTGGTCTATCAAACAGGATAAAATTCATTTGCGTCTTGGAAACACATACTAAAACCGCTACTGTGACAGTAAATCGCATACCTTTTCAGCAGGTAGAACAACTTAGCCAAAAAGACATCGCCTACGCTACCAAGCATCCCAAACTTCGCCCCTTCTACAAATATGACACTACCCTTGCCACTTTTGACAAGGTAATGGCCGATAAGAGTAAGGATCACACTAATCGCAAGGTCCTCTTCGAAGTATTGCAGACCCAATATGCGTCATTGGAGGTTACGGAAGCTACCCAATCCAATATCGAGGCCTTACTGGAGGCAACGACTTTCACGATCACCACCGCACACCAACCCAGTTTGGCTACCGGCCCCTTGTATTATATCTACAAGATTGTCTCAGCCATACATCTTTGTCAATTATTAAATAAGCAATATCCCGGGCATCGCTTTGTTCCC
Source organism: Saprospiraceae bacterium (assembly GCA_965263225.1). GTDB lineage: Bacteria > Bacteroidota > Bacteroidia > Chitinophagales > Saprospiraceae > DT-111. The sequence continues at coordinate 125,930 of CBDHHG010000051.1, read as the reverse complement.
ATTTTTGTCACGGGTGGAGAGGATCATGATTTTGAAGAGGTAAACCACTTACATCTTTTCAATAAGGAGATTGTTTGGGAAAACGAAGAAAAGGGCTCAGTGGGCATGATGAATACGGCTAGCCTTCGCCCCGTCTTGGAGCAACTAGAAGAGATACTGGGAGATCGTTCCACCGCAGTGGAAATCTACCAAATTCTAAAGAAAGCTTATACTTCACATGAGAAATATAGCCTAGCGACCATCGATCTTGTCAACCAATTATTTGGCAGCTATGGCCTTGTTGTGTTGGGGATGAATGATCCTAAATTAAAAAGGGAGTTCATTCCGATCATGAAGCAAGAACTCTTGGAAAGACCTTCCCAAGCCTTCATTCACAAGGCTACAGCTGAGTTGGAAGAAGCTGGCTTCTCTGGTCAAGCTCACGCAAGAGCAATTAACCTTTTCTACTTGAGGGATCAGATACGTGAACGAATTGTATTTGAGAATAACCAATATGAGGTCTTAAATACGGACTACCGCTTTACCGAGGGAGAATTGATGGTAGAATTGGAGCAACATCCAGAGCATTTTAGTCCCAATGTGGTGATGCGGCCCCTTTACCAGGAACTTATCCTACCTAACCTAGCTTACATTGGCGGGGGTGGAGAAATTGCTTACTGGCTAGAACGTCAAGAACAGTTTGCTCATTTTAGTCTTAACTTCCCCATGCTCATTCGAAGAAACTCCGTGCTTTGGCTAGACGCTGGCACGCAAAAAAGGATGAAGAAGTTAGGATTGGAGGTCGATGATCTTTTCGTCGAAACCGAGGCCTTACTAAAGCGGTTCATCAAGCAAAATACGGAGAGTGAGTTGAGCCTAGCAGAAGAGAAAGCGCAGCATCAAAAACTCTTTGAGGCGATTAAGTACAAAGCCCAGGAAATCGACCCGACACTTGCCAAAACAGTAGCTGCTGAACAGGCCAAGCAACTGAATATCCTCAACCAATTAGAGGGAAGGCTAATGCGGGCTGAGAAACAGAAACACGAAGTTGCTCTGAACCAAATTCGCGTGCTCAAGGAAAAGCTCTTCCCTAAAAATGGCTTGCAGGAGCGGCACGACAACTTCTTGGCCTTCTACCTACAGCACGGTAGAGGATTCTTCGATACGCTACTCGAGCACCTGGATCCTTTGGAAGAAGGGTTTGTGGTAATCAGTGCGTAACTTTTAGGCACCTAACTAGTTGGTGTTGATGATACCAACTAGTTAGGTGAACTTGCCCTCCTACTTCATTTCTAAAGGGCTTATTCTGCATACCTACCCGGTCCGAGCTTAGTTGTTGGTGATAATCTATCTGGATAGCTAGGCAAGCACGTAACAATGGCTAGGGATGCCCTCCCCTTCCCCCTCAATTCCCACACCACCTTTTTTCCCATCGCTCGTTAGGGTTTTCCACCAACGAATTCCTTTCACCTAAACACACAAGTATTTATATATCAAACACTTACAGTTCTACTTTTATTTCTTTTACAAATATTCACAAAATAAAATTGATTTGTTTTACAAAAGTTCATATAATTGCCCTGTATTTGTTTTACAAAAGCTGATATAATAAATGGCAGATCGTTTAGGAAACTTAGAAGAAATGGTGTTACTAATGGTAGTCCTGGTGAAAGATGAAGCCTACGGCGTATTAGTACGCCAGGCTTATATCGAACAATACAAGCAGGAAATCTCCTTGAGTGCCATCCATACCGTACTAAGACGGCTTGAGGATAAGGGCTTCTTAGTGTCCGAACTGGGAGGAGCCAGTGCCGAACGTGGTGGTCGACGGAAACGCCTATACCGCATTACAGCGTTTGGCTACAAAAAACTGACGGAATACCAAGAAGAGCGAAACCGGATCTGGTCCCTAATTCCCAAGTTAAAATTCTAGCGACTACAATGAACCATTCCTTTCCCGACTTGCCAAAGTGGGCCAATCGTTTCCTAGAATGGTATTGCCCAATAGAACTTTTAGAAGAGATCCAAGGAGACCTCTACGAATCTTTTGAAATCAATCTAGCTGAACATGGGACCAAGCGTGCCAAACAATTATTTGCATGGGAGGTCTTGCGTTTCTTCAATTATTCGACCTTAAAGAATCACAAATTCTGGATTCTACAACAAATTCACTTGGCTATGATAACTAAACACTTGCAATTCATTTTTAGAAGATTGGGTAAGCAAAAATTACACACCGCTCTACATGTTCTAGGGCTCACGATCGGGCTAACGGTATGTTTACTCATTGGTGTTTTTATTTTTCATGAACTCAGCTATGATGGTTATCATGACAAGGCTGAACACATCTATAGAGTCAACCAGGTATGGGAAGATGAAGGGGAAAAATCCCTAGATTATAGTGCACCCTACCCGCTTCCTATCGCTGTTCGGGAAGAACTCCCGGATGTAGCCCTGGTGGGAGTAGCTTACCCCCAAGCGGAACGCGTTATTGAAATCAAAGGCGGGAAACGCTTTAAGCAGTCCCATATCCTGATGGCCGATGTTGGCTTATTGGATATTTTTGACTTCAACATCATTAGAGGCAATGCCAAGGAAGCCTTGGCAAGTCCAAACAAAGCTATTCTTTCACAGGCTACTGCCAAGAAGTTCTTTGGGGATGCAGACCCGATAGGCAAGACCTTCCTCTACCATAATAAACAAACGGTAGAAGTAGCTGGTGTGATGAAAAACCCACCCAATAACACCCATTTGCCAGCAAACATGCTACTTTCCTATTTTCCCCAGAATAAATTTATATTAGGTAATCTTGAAAACTGGTCGTTGACTTTTGGAGCATCTACCTACATTGTGTTACAGGATGGAATACAACCTTCATCTGTAGAAAACTCCATCAGAGCTATGTTCGACACACACGTGAATAATGAAGAAGAGGATCCAGAGATTGCCTACGCAGCCTTACAAGCCTTGAAGGATATTCATCTTCAACCTGAAGTAGAAGGAGGCTCAAAGTGGGTAGATGCCATCAACCCCATCTGGCTTTGGTTCTTCAGCGGGATTAGCCTATTGGTATTGATACTTGCATGTATCAACTTCATTAACCTATCCACCGCCCAAGCCCTGACCAGGGCCAAGGAGGTAGGGGTGCGTAAAGCCATCGGAGCGAATCGAACCCAGTTGGTAGCGCAATTTCTTATCGAAGCCTTTATTCTAATCTTGTCTTCTAGTGTACTTGCCTACTTGTTAGCCTTTAACAGCATCTCCTGGATTAATGAACTTCTAGAACGAAATATCGACAGTAGACTTCTATTTACTCCCATTGTTCTATTCGGGTTTATTGGTTTCTTGCTGATCACGGGTTTCCTTACTGGCATATACCCTGCCTGGCTCATTTCTACATTTCAACCAGCTCAGGCGATCAAGTCCTCTGCTAATCATAGCGATCGGCAATCTAATTTCTTGCGAAAAGCCTTGGTGGTCACGCAATTTAGCATCTCAGGAGCCTTGTTGGTAGCTTTGCTGATTATGTCTCAGCAAATGAGTTTATTCCACAATAAGCAATTAGGGTTTGAGAAGGACAACATTATTACGGTAGACATGCCCGATGTCGAAAAGAATGAAGTTTTTGAACGAGCGATCCGGCAACTTCCACAGGTGGAATCCATTAGTTTTGCCTTAGCCCCGCCTGCTGGCGAGGATAGCTGGACTACGGATATGCACCTAACGGACCTCAACGCCCCGGATCGACAGAGCGTTCGTATTATATGGGCAGATGAAGTCTTTGACGATTTGTTTGGCCTCCAGTTATTGTCAGGCCGCTTTACTGCGAATACAGATAGTATCTACATTTCTAGCTCTTTACCTACGGAAGAAAGACATCCCAAGGTCGTGGTAAATGAGAAGCTGATTAAGAGCATGGGATTCGGCACACCGGAAGAAGCCTTAGGCAAGCGCTTTATAATCGGCATTAACGAATGGAAGGTCGAAATCGTTGGTGTGATGGCAGATTTCAATATTTCATCACTCCACGAAGCCATTGAGCCTTTAATCATCAGCCCCTTTGCACGATATCAATGGGCAGCTAGTATGAAATTACAAGCAGGACAAGACATCCCGACTACCTTAGCGGCTATCAAGACAGCTTGGGAAAAGATTTTTCCTAAAAACATATATGACTTCACGTTTTTGGACGAAACCATAGAACGCTATTATGAAGGCGAAGGTCGCTTATACGGTCTCTTTAAGATCTTTGCTCTCCTGGCCTTATTGATTTCCTGTCTGGGTTTATGGGGGTTAGCTACTTTCGCGGCCTTGCAAAGAACCAAGGAAATTGGTATCCGGAAAGTTTTAGGCGCGAGTCTGGGGCAGCTTATCCTGCTACTATCCAAAGATTTTATCCGACTAATCGTTATATCATTAGTCATAGCCATTCCCTTGGCTTGGTATGGAATGAATAAATGGTTACAGAACTTTGCCTATAGCGTTGACATGAAGTGGTGGTTTTTCGCCCTGTCTGCGGTACTTGTTTTAAGCATCGCATTGTTAACCATAAGCTTTCAATCCGTCAGAACGGCACGTTTAAACCCAATTTCCTCCCTTAGGAATGAATAGATCAAGAGAGATGAGTTCTACTCAAGTTTCAAACCTTTTTTTGAATTGCGTCGGTCAATGATCCTTTGCTCATGTAGATGGTAGTAGCGGTCGTATAATTCAATCTGCTGAGCATTTAAGTCTGCTGGATCATGACTATACAAATCTGCCGCCTGGCGTTGCCGGAGGGCTTCGTACATTGAGACCGCACAAGCCACGGAAATATTAAGGCTTTGAACCATTCCCATTTGCGGAATAAGGAAGTTACCATCGGTAAATGCGAGTGAGGTCTCGGATACTCCATCTTTTTCATTACCGAACAACAAGGCTACGGAAGCAGTAAGGTCTAGATCGTAAAGCGATTTGGCGTTCTCTGCGAGGTGTGTAGCAAAGATGTAATCGTACTTTTGGCGAATCGCCTTAAAACAGGCAGTTGGGTCTTCGTATAAATGTACCTCGACCCATTTCTTGGCACCGGATGCCGCACTTGTCCCCACTTGTAGGGTTTCCTCTGTGAGCTGATCTTCTGTATAAAGCACATAGATTTCTCTAATCCCTACTGCGTCGCAAGTTCGCATGACTGCTCCGATATTATGGGGATCATGCACGTTCTCAAGCACAACTGTCAGATTGAATTGTCGCTTGGCAACGACCCGGCGGAATTTTTCCTCCCGCTGAGGTGTCATCGGTCTTAATCTGCGCCCTTCTTCCAAATCAATGATCTAGTTAGCCAATTGAAATTGGAAGTCCTCAAATTTGAGGATGTTTACGTATTTGTTTTCAAATTGCTCTATGGTGTCAAAGAGATCAGCCCCTGAGCGGCTAGCTGGCGCTACAACTCGCTCAAAATTGAACCGGGTATGCATCATCTGGGTAGGTTCTCGTTCTAGAGCTAAATGAAATTTCGTGCCATATTTTTTCATCATCCGACTGAAGTACAACATTACATCATAGCCTAAGTAAGCCTCATTGGTAGGGATAGCTCCAAATTTGTCAAAAAATCGTTGCTTGAAACTACGTACCTCACTCGATAAAGGATCGATGTAAGAACTACTACTGATGTGAACGTTTAGCTTTTCGTAGTAATCAAATTCCAATCGTTGAAAGCGCATCCATTGTGGCATACCATATACCACTACTTCATCTTCGGGCAACTTTGAAATATCAATCTTGCGCAATAAAGCGTATACAAAAGCCTCATCCCAGTTGGGCACAATAAAGACCGTAGTGTCCTGAATTTCGATAAAGGGTAACACTTCCATATTCGCAAGGTCCGCAGATTCGTCACTGATAATGAATTCCTGCAAAGGCGGGGCATTGAAGAGGCCTGACCTTAACTTAAACTCTTCTTGAAAGTATTGTAAGCGAGCTCTTTCTGCGGGTACGTCTTTGCTCACCAAAACGATCTGATCCTGTCGGTAGTTTGCAAGGGCATGCTCTAGAATAGCCCCAGTATGTGTGCGTAAGGAAGGGTTCACCTGCACATACTCTGGTGTCTTGGACACGATGCCTGCAGCAGCGCTATAGGGCGAAACCATTACCTTTTCATTCTGCTTCACCCAATCCGCCACTAGATTAATATTGTCCCTAAGGAAGGGGCCAATGATTAAGTTCGAATTTCTCACTTCCTGGTTAGATCGCAGCATGGAACTAACTGTGTAAGTACTCGCTTTTGAATCTAGAACAGAAACATTAAGACTGATATCCTCGTCTCGTAATTGATCTAGTGCTAATTGAACTCCACCATAGTAATTGATAGCTTTCAAAGCACTTTCATTGATTTCAGTGCTGAACTCATTAAAGCGATCGGTTAAAACGGGGAGAATTAAGGCCACATTGTAAGTAGACAAGAACTCTGACCCTAGATCGTCCACCCGGATCAAATCTGAAGAACTACCGCCACCTGTGTAAGCCTCATCAGAACCGGTAATGGGAGGGAATGCGGAAGCAGGTACATCTGTCCATATTATCGTGTCCATATCTTGCAACACGACATCTTTCACCTCGATATAGGTTCCCGTCTCCGGGTCATAAACTCTACGACCAGAAATGGGATCTAGCTCCTCTTCTTCTTTATCCTTATCATCAACTTTGGTCACGGGCTGGAAAAGCACACAAGAACTCATGAAAAAACATAAGCTTACAAAGCCAAAAACCATCTTTAGTCCGCTTCGATACTGAGTTTCAGCATTAGATACTGCTTCAGATGGTTTCTCTTTTGCACACAAAAGATCAGACTCCTTACTCCCATTCAATTGTCGCAGGAGGTTTTGTACTGATATCATAAACCACACGATTGATTCCTTTAACATTGTTGATTATTTCACTGGAGACCGTCGCTAAAAAGTCATAGGGTAATTGACTCCATTCAGCCGTCATGCCATCGGAAGAATTCACGGCACGCAGTGCCACCGCCTGCTCATAAGTCCGCTCATCTCCCATCACCCCTACAGATTGAACAGGAAGCAAAATGGTACCCGCTTGCCAGACATCATCATATAACCCAAATTTCTTCAGATTAGAGATGTAAATGGCATCTGCTTCTTGTAATAATTGCACTTTCTCTGCTGTGATGTCACCTAGTATCCGAATGCCTAAGCCTGGGCCCGGGAAAGGATGTCTTCCTAGGATATCTTGCGTAATTTCCAAGGTTCTACCCACCTTTCTAACCTCATCCTTAAACAACATTCGAAGTGGTTCCACAATCTTCAAATGCAGCTTTTCAGGTAAGCCCCCAACATTATGGTGTGACTTGATGGTTACAGATGGGCCATGTACTGAGACAGATTCAATCACATCTGGATAAATCGTTCCCTGCCCCAGCCAAGCCACCTTTGGATATTGCTTAGCTGCTTCCTGAAATACTTCTATAAATACTCGGCCAATGATCTTGCGCTTTTGCTCTGGATCGCTGACCCCTTTTAACTCTTGATAAAACTGCTCTTTAGCATCAATCCCAACCACATTCAATCCCATCCCTTGATAAGAAGCAAGCACTTCTTCAAATTCTCCTTTGCGCAGCAGGCCATTGTCAACAAAAAAGCAAATAAGTTGGTCCCCAATCGCCTTACTCAATAATGTTGCTGCAACGGTGGAGTCTACCCCTCCGGATAAGCCCATTAACACATGTTCTTCCCCTACCTGGTCCCTCAAAGCGGCTACGGTATCTTCCACAAAGGAAGCAGGAGTCCATTCTCCCTCGCACCCAGCTATATCTCTCAAAAAATTGCGTAGAATCTTAGCGCCATCCAAACTATGCGTTACCTCTGGATGAAACTGCAAGCAGTAGACCGGAGCGTCAAATTTGCCATTACTAGATTTAAAAGCAGCCACATTGATACTCTCCGTTTTGGCCAACAACTCAAAACCTTCTGGCAGTTGCATAATCGTATCTCCATGGGACATCCAAACCTGCGAATCTCCGCTGACTTCCCGAAACAAGGGATCAGTTTGTTGGATATTCCTCAAATTAGCTTTCCCGTATTCTCTCTTTTGAGAACGTTCCACTTGTCCGCCAAAATAATTGGCAATATACTGTGCGCCGTAACATACGGCAAGAATAGGTTTTTTGCCTATAAACTGCTCTATCTCAGGATGTAAAGCGTTATCATCTTTTACAGAAAAAGGACTACCTGATAAGATAATGGCTTTGACACTGTCATCGAGGGAGGGCAGCTTATTGAAGGGCACAATTTCGCTGTAAATATTTAGTTCTCTGACTCGCCGGGCGATCAACTGCGTGTACTGCGAGCCAAAATCCAATATAGCAATTTTTTCATTCATCACGCAAATATAGCTTTCAAAGGAAAATATCCAGTTCTTAGGTAAAGAATTTACAAGGGTTTCCCTAAATCTTTTATTGCGCGTCTAGATCCTGCAAACGGTATATAATAAAGGGGCCATGTGTTCCGACGGTATCCGTGAGATAGGGGGCCATTCCCGGTCGACTTCGGATGCTGGTATCAAGTCCAACGAGGTACTTCGCCCCGCCTCTAATATAGGGAGCGGGATTATTTATTCCTCCGTTCAAGCAATCCGTCCAACCTGGATTATTTGCCATGTAGAGGGAAATATTAGGGCTTGGGTCGGGAATGGAAATAATCGGATCTTCTCGGTCTATTCCTAGTTCTCGCAACTTACCTTCCAGGGTATATAGAGCTGGGTCGACTTCACTGGCTGAAGGATTCATCCGTTTATACTGAATCTTTCCATTGTAAGCAATGTGATGCACGCCAAGTGCCAATAAAACTACAACGACACTTAAGTAAAGCCAGGGAATGGATTCTATTGATTTGAAAATCTGCTCCAAGATGAGCATGAGGAAGAAAATGGGAAAAACCAGCATTGTCAATAAATAGTAATCATGGATCATAAAGGCCCGATACCACAACATACTATAGGCGGCACTTCCCAGGAAAAGTAGCAGACTAGGTACAACTAGGTCCGATCGCCAAACCTTGGGCCAGAACATACCCAGCAGTAATGCGGCGGTCAGTATCCAATTGACTTTACTTGCGATCACTGGTGCCCATATGGTTCGCATTACTCTCCAGGTATAAGATCTATCTACCAAGGACATGTCCCAAATGGGTAGAATACCAAGCAGGCTCATATTGTTGCCATAGGCTTGGTTGGTGGCCTTAGCATACATTACCCAAGCAGCGAGGCAGGCTATGCCCATCAATGTCCCGAGCCAAACACCCCAGGCCCCACCTTTAGGCCAATCCTCTTTCCGCCAGTATTTGGCATAAAGTAAGGCCATAAATGCCGCCACTAAGTGGATGGCTTCCGAAGCCTTAATCAAGGCTCCCAAAGTCATAAAGAGCAGCATCCAAATAATAGCACGGGAACGTCCATCATATTGGAATCGAAAATAGTAGTACCAACCAATGATAACCAGAGAGATGGCCGGAATATTAGGTAAAAAATTATTTCCGTAGAAATAATTGATGGGTAAATTCAAGAAGCAAAGAGCTGGAATCACGGCCACTAGCGAGTTCTCTATAAAGCGTAAAGCAATCAAATACAAACTCAATGCAGCCAATATCAACAATAGTAAATGTAAGGCCCTGCACCAGGCTTCTGAGTAACCAAAGACTTTCGCTAACTGTGCTGCTACATAGTAGGTAAGAGGAAATTCAGCAACGGTTATACCATCTCTACCCGTGCGATTCATTAATTGGGGCTTCCCAAGTGTCCCTCCGTTTTGATAATAGTTACGAAATTGAGAAGCGCTATCCGATTGTCTCCAGGTATGGGTACCAAAGGGCTTGAGAAATAGGGTCCGCTGGGTATCAGTAACCAAAAAGCTAGCCAACACCATCAGTACAAAGATGCCAATTCTTACAGCTAGTACGTTCGAATTCATAGCTTTGCTAGAAGACTTTTATTTATCCGCCCAAAGCTAAAGAGGAAAAACAGAGGAAAAAAGAAAAAGGAAAATTATTTGAGTTTGATAAATTTCTTATCGAACGGATTTAAGGCAACGCCTTTGACCTTAGCTTCTGCTTCCAGTCGATAGTCTGAGCGGACCGCCTGAATGGCTTTGGCCGCTCTTGCCAAGCCACCATACAGGAAGTTTCGATCACCGAATTCATCCATTTCAGACTTGATCAATTTAAATGGGACACTAAAAGGAACTTCTACAATCTCTTCGGCAGGAACTTCTATGGTTTGTTTTAGATTAATCTCGCCCAACTCGTATTCATCTATCAATTTCTCTTTCCCTCTCCCTCGGGTATATTTTTCGACAAGTGCGATTCGTATACTGGTCACCGTCTGAGCGTTCAGTGATTGAAATCGAAGACGCCCTTCGATCTTCCCCGTTCGACATCTGTGTTCGGGCGCAACAACAATTTCTAGCTTTACCCCCTCGATACCTAGCCACTTTTTAACTCGTCCTATCATGTGGAATAAATTTAATACGGATTACTATAGTACTGATGCAAAATAGGTCGAAAAGGTGCTTTATCGAAATAAAATCTATGAAAGATCTACCCCAGGATATGAAAAGAGCGCTACGTAGGATTAATCTAAACCATGCGTTTGTGCCAACTTTGTCCTAGTGGCTTAATCCAACTGTTTTTAAACTTATGCTTGTTGTCTACAAGCGTATCAAATACAAGCGTATCATCGTTGATTTCTCCGTCTTGATACTTAGCTGCAAAGCTCGCCCGATCTGCTGTTTTAACCTGTCCTTCATCCAGGTAAGTAAAAGACATCCGATCAAAGAGGTCTACCCCAAATTCAGCTTGCAAACCTTTCATAAAACGAACAGAGCTATCGATTGAGCATCCACTTGCACCAGCCTGACTCTCGTCCACCATCAAGATTACAAATTGCCGATGCAATAGATCCCCAAAAGCTTTTAATTGCCGATTGTGACTCACCCACTGTTGAGCAAACTGCTTAACATATGTCTTAATTTGCTCTTCGTCCTCTTCTTTGAAAGGCCGATTACTTTGGTAGATCCAAACTCGCGTACTATCAGAAAGTTGATCAATTGCTTCCATATTGGAGGTTTTATCCTGAATAAGGTCTGTATCCAATAGAACAGAGGAGTTCATCAGTTAGTTGAATACATTTTACCACTTGTTATTATTGACAATCAACTCTGCAAGGTCATAAACCATGACATCCTCCTGCTTTTCCTTGCCCTTAACTCCATCTCCCATCATAGTCATACAAAACGGACAGTTGACCGCAATGATTTCCGCTCCCGTGGCTAGGGCTTCCTCTGCCCGGTCAATATTAATTCTCTTATCACCAGGTTCGTCTTCCTTAAACATTTGCGCACCACCTGCTCCACAACATAAACCTTTCGTGCGGCATCGCTTCATCTCCACCAATTCGTTGTCGAGTCCTTCCAAAACTTTGCGAGGGGCTTCATACACCCCATTGACCCGCCCCATGTAGCAGGAATCGTGATAGGTTATCTTCTTCCCCTCAAAAGCACCGCCCTCTGTCAATTTTAATCTCCCTTGGTCAATCAACTCTTGTAGCAACTGTGAGTGATGGACCACTTCGTATTTACCTCCTAGGGCCGGATACTCATTTTTTATCGTGTTAAAACAATGTGGGCAAGCCGTAACAATCTTCTTGACCTCATACATATTCAGCGTCATCACATTTTGCAGGGCAGTCATCTGAAATACAAATTCATTACCAGCTCGTCGTGCTGGATCACCCGTACAACTTTCTTCGGATCCCAAGATGGCAAATTCAATTCCGACCTTATTCAAAATCTTACATAAGGCAACAGTTACTTTCTGGGCCCGTGCATCAAAACTACCTGCACAACCTACCCAAAAAAGAATCTTTGCTTGCTTCCCTTCGGCGGCCATTTCCGCCATTGTCTTTATCTTTAGATCACTCATCATTGTCAATTTAAACGAATCAAATAAAGGATGGAACCCTATTCCGCCATGGCATCTTTGGCCCATTGGTCCCGGTCCACAGGCATAGACCAGACCGCACCGCTATTCTCAATGCTATTAAACATGGGAAGCCAATCCGAAGGGCCAGCAGATTCCGTTAAGATCTCATATCTACGCAGCTTCAGTATTGGTTCCAAGGGATTGATCAAGACTGGGCAGGCTTCTACACAGGCATTACAAGTAGTGCAGGCATGGATTTCTTCTCTGGTGATATAGTCAAAGAGAGATTTACCGTCTTCATAATTGTCCTTGGATAGAACTTGCTCTTTATCCTTGGCAAACTCAGTAGATTTCGAGTCCAGATTTTTTCCGATTTCATCCGCCCTGTCCCTGATGTCCATTAGGATTTTTCGAGGGGATAGCTTTTTCCCTGTCAGATTGGCGGGGCAAACCGAAGTACAACGGCCACATTCGGTACAACTATAGGCATCCATGATATTTTTCCAACTCAAGCTAAACACATCATTCGCACCGAATTCAGGGAGTTCCTCTTCCATGGGCATTTCAGCGAGGTCGGTAGCACCATCAAATCCCATCATGCTTTTCACCTCATTCATAATGGCATCCATGTTTTCCATCTCCCCTCTTGAATTTTGCTTCGCATAAAAGGTATTGGGGAAGGCCAGTAGAATATGTAGATGCTTAGACTTCGGCAGATAATTGAGAAAAACAAATACCATAATAATATGAAGCCACCAGCCGAAACGTTCAACCACGACTAGGCTGGATTGCTCTAAACCACCAAATAAAGCAGGACCTAACCAACTGGAAACTGCAAGGTTGCCGGTGGAGGTGTAATGTGTAGGATCTACCTGTTGCAAGACGGTATCGGCCCCATTCATACTAAATATTCCGATCAACAAAATAATTTCGAAAATCAAGATCAGATTAGCATCCAAGGTGGGCCAGCCGTTCATTTCTGACTTTACAAAACGAGGAATCTTAAGCAAGTTTCTCCTGATTAAGAAGATTAGTGTACCGATGAAAGCCAGCACAGATAAAATCTCAATAAAGCTGATCATAAAGGTGTAAAAGCCACCTAGGCTGGGAGCGAAAAAACGATGCACTCCAAAAACACCATCTATGAATATCTCGATCAACTCAACTTGAGTAATCACAAAGGCCGCATATATGAAAAAGTGTAATACCGCCGGAATCATGCGCTTGAACATCTTTTTCTGCCCGAAGGCTACCAGCAAAACGTTCCTCCAACTTTGCCCTCGGTCAAGGGCAATCTCCTCATCTTGTCCCAACAAGATGTTTCTTCTGATTTTCATAAACTGATACCCAGCATAGCCCAAGGCTGCACCGCTGATCAGAATGAAAAGAATCTGCTGTACCATTGCAACTGTTATTTTGATTGAAGTGACCTCCTACTTTTCGCACTAGCGAATTTTCGCTAAAAATAAGAAGGTATTCTTTTAATATCTAACTCCAGGGTCGAAAATATCCCCTTTACCCCTGAAACTTTAATTTTTTTAGTGAAATTTGCGACAAAATATCACGACGCTGCATATGAAGATTCTGAATCACAGGGAAATCAAACAGAAGATAAAGCGCTTAGCGATTCAAATGTTAGAGCATAACTATGATGAACAAGAAATCATATTGGCAGGGATCAATAATAATGGAACCGCTTTTGCAAAGATCTTGAAAAAAGAATTGGAGAAAATTACAAACATCCCTATTCAGCTAACCCGGATTAGACTTAACCCTGCAGATCCAGTGGAACAAGAAGTTGAATTAGAATTAGCCAAAGAGGAATTGACTGACCGATCTGTAATCATTGTGGATGATGTAGCCAATACTGGCCGGACCATATTTTACGCATTCAAACCCATTCTGAGCATACTGCCTAAAAAGGTAGAAGTAGCGGTATTAGTAGACCGAGAGCACAAATCTTTTCCTATTAAAGTAGATTATTTAGGACTATCTTTGGCTACTACCTTAAAGGAAAACATTGATGTTGATATCAGCCAAGCTGATAATTTTGCCGTGTTCTTAAGGTAGCTCACCCAAGTCATCTAGAATTTTATCCATTGTAGCCAATGCAGCTTGATACCCCAGCTCTTCCAATTCTTTGTATTTATTAAACTGAAAAGTATGGTAAGCTACCGCCTTTTCCACTTCTATGAGATGGTCACAAAGTTGTTTTTGAACTAAAGAATTGGCATGAATAGACAGTTCAAAACATCGTGTACCAATACCTAACCACCCGTTTAGACTTTTACTCTCCCACTCCACGGCTGGCATCACATCTACTCCTATTACATAATCTACCTCTCCTTTGATCGGATCTACAGGAAGATTACAGAATACTCCTCCATCCACATATACCTCGCCGTCGATCACGACGGGCTTAAACAATAAGGGGATAGAAGAAGAGGCCGTAACTACGTCAAAAAGCGGTCCTTCGCTTTTAACTTCTAACTGTCCTTTGTTGAGATTGGAAATGGCGATGTAGGTAGGTTTCTGGAGGGTTGAAAAATTATCCTCTGGTATTACTTTGGCCAAACGCTCTTTTAGATAGCTCAAGCTGGTCAAACCTGTATTTGGGATGACGATCTTAAAGGCCTTGAACAGGCTACTCTCAGATACAATGGCTAACATCTGCTCGATGCTTAATCCCGCCGAATACCAGGTAGCAACAATAGCCCCAGCACTAGTTCCACTGAGGACATCTGGCTCTATACCTTGTTCAGCCAGTGCTCGCAAAACACCGATATGAGCTACCCCCCTCGCTCCTCCCCCGGATAGAGCTAAACCGACTTTTTTACCTTGGTACATAAGCATTATTCCTTTTGGGAAAGGACAATAGCCTGCTGAAACAAGGAATCACAGCAGGCTATTGATAATTATTTACCATTCTTTACTGCTTGAGCAGTTGAGCGATCCAGAATTTACCATCAGCGATAAATTGGATTTGGTAAATCCCTTTGGTCAGTTGATGTAAGTCAAGGGTAGTATGTAAGCTAGGTTTCCTAAGGTTTAATACCTCCCTTCCTAGCGCGTCTGTTATACGGATCAGATCAAATGCATTTTCCATTTTAATCTGTAGGTGGTTTTTCGCAGGATTTGGGAATACTTCAATAGCCCCAGCCAGTTCCGGATCAAAAGAGGAACTAATAATTTCGAAATCTTCCAAGTAACGAGGTAGAATTTGATAGCCCGCATCAAATGGCGCATTCCCATCTGGGTCAAACTGGCCACCTATACCTATTACATTGAAAGGCACCGTAGGGATATCCGTTTCACTAAGACCGGTATCCGAATCCAGACGCATGACATAAGTATTGGTTCCATCAGTAATTTCAGCATTTCCACCACCGGAATCGGAAGTAAAGGAAACGAGCGTTACCCCTTCAATCTTGACCAACTGTGATTCTGTATCCTCACCTAGTTCCGTCACAATCGTTGGATCGACCAAAGTATTTCCAGAAGATACAAAAGTAAGATCTGAAGGCGAAATCTGTGTCAGTCCGCGAAACTGACTGATTTCCCCCTTCACAATTATCTCATCTCCTTCATTTACGGTGTAACCAAAATTCTCCGAACCACTAAACAAACCTATTCCATCGTTATTTCCATCAATGAGCGTGAACTGGAGTCCATCACCGCTACGGAGGTCCACTCCATATACAATCCCTTGTAGCTGACAGGTAATACCCAGTGAATCGGGTCTACCGTCAGCATTATTTGTAGTGACCACACCAATGTCGTAAGCGGGAAAACCAGGATCTCCTGGATCAGAGCAATCATTAGCGGCTCCCGGAGAACCCAACAGTTGGCCATCTCCCGCGAAAACGCCCGTTGGCTTAATGGCAGCTTTCCAATTGCTAGCCACATTATTATCAGCATCTACATCACAAAGAATCAATGAACCGCCCCCACCATCAGCATCGGAAGGCCAATCTCCAGCATCGTCGTAATCTACCTCATCCAATATGTTTCCAAAAGCATCTCGTAACTGTACCAATTCTCCACCATTATTCAAAGAACCATTTGTCCACTGAAAAGCCGCTACTCCAAAGTTTCTTTCAAAAGCCGCTGAATCCGTTGCTACAATCAGGTAATCGCCAGGCTGCATGGTAATCGCGGGGAAAGTATACTCAATGCCTGAACTAAAGCTAAATCCGGCCATATCTATGGCTGAATCATCATTATTGAACAACTCTAAATATTCTAAAGAATCTGTACCAGGATTATTGTACATCAATTCGTTGATGACAATAGCAGGAATCTGCGCATCATTATCTCTAATTGAGATCGTCAGATTTTTTCTTAGGGGATTGATGGCCGCTCCCTCACTTGGAAAGTTCAAATCGATTTCGATCGTCTCTATGGATTCCACTTCAGAATCATCTAGGATGGTAACCGTGATCTCTGTTGTGTCTGATTCTACATCGACAAACTCTATCATAGTATCGTCTGGGTAGGTGAAATCCATTTCCTCAGTAGCAGTAGAGGCCCCGAGTACTCTACTAAACACACTAAATGTTCCAGCGCCACCTGCATTTTCCAGCACTACCTGAAAGCTTACCGTCCCCGCATCTTCTTCGATTTCGAAATCATCAGTCAAGATATAAAACAAAGGGCCAGTAAGACATTGGGAAGCAGCACCAGGGTTAGCAAACACATCAAAACCTCCGATATTATTGCCGGTAGCGGTGCTCGCAGCCTGCCAATTAGCCGGATCATTGTTATCGCTATCGGCATCACAAAGCACTAAGGAGGCTCCCAAACCATCAGCTGAAGAAGGCCAGCCATTCCCATCATCATAGTCTACCGAATCTACTACCATACCCTCTGCATCCAGCAATTTGACTGTTTCCCCTCCATTCCCCAAAGATCCACCAGTCCATTGAAAAGCTGGTCGAGCGAAATTGTTTTGAAAGGCTGCGGAATCGACGGCTACCATTACATATGATCCAGCATCCAAATTAAAGCCCGGGAAAGTATAGGTCACACCTTCCAAAGAAAAATCTTTCAGGTTCACATCCGTAGGTCCATTATTGAAAATCTCGATGTACTCTAAGGAATCAAGTCCGCTCTCGGGCGGATTATACATAATCTCCGTTATCACCAGCTTTGGCGTAACCTTGATCGTACCAAGCATGTCGATCGCACGATGTGGATCGCAATGGTAATTGTAAAATCCTGGCTTATCAAAGACAAAGGTAAATTCCCAGGGAGAGGGAGCTGCATTGCCATTGATGAAGCTTTCAGGATTGTTAGGATATTCATCTTGTGATCCGTTCACATTATGAAAGCCTTCGATAGATTTCCAGACTACTGTGTCGCCCGCTTCGATTACTAAGTCTCTAGGACTATAAAAATTGTTTTGGACTGTAACCTCATGGATAGTGGCCAACAGCATAGAGGATGACAAACAAAGAAAGAGCAGAAGTAAGTGTTTTTTCATATGACGATTCAGATTAGGGGGTTACACCACAGGGCAAAAGTCACGATTTTTCGAACTTATGCCCGTAACCCTTGGTTTGATATGAGTTGCAAATATAGTTCAAAATCCGATCTATTGCTGGACTGAAAACATAGGCTAAGTTCACTTTAAGACCAATAATATTAAATCTCTTTTTTGCTAGCTATCAAGACATGCATGCTGACTGGGAATGCCTAGGTCTTTTTAGGCAGAAAAATCTCCGCTATCATACATCTAGCACTACCCCCACCATATTTTTCTATATGCTCCAATGAGCTATGAATAATTGCAGTGTGGGCCAAAATCCGTTCAGTCTGTTGCATATCCAATGAGTGGTAAGCCGCAGAGGACATGATTAAAAAAGTTTCTCCTTCAGCGTTTTTAACCCCTATCATATTCCCTGCAAATGCGTTCATCTGGGCAAACGAGATGGCTATGATCTCCTTGCCAGAATCCTTCAAGGATTGTTCTACCCGTGCTCTTTCTTCTTCATTCGGCAAAGCCTCTAGGCAAATGATAGCTAGTGTTTCGTCTATTGCCATCATTACATTCGTGTGATAGATATCCTTCCCTTCTTGATCCTGAGCAGTAAAAAGCAGTGGGGTAAAGTTCATGCTTTTGCAGAAATCTGCAAATAACTCCGGATGGGTGCGATCACTATGGCAAGCATAGGCAATTTGGTTGGTTCGGTCTAGAATCATGCTGCCAGTAGCCTCCAAATATTTCCCTGCTAACTCGTGGTTCTCAAGTTTGATCCAAGTGTTGATCTCAAACTGTTCACCAATCGTTTCAATGATGTCCGTTCTGCGCTCCAAGCGCCGGTTCGGTGAAAACATGGGGTAGGTCAGCACCAGGCCATCTTCGTGAAAGCTGACCCAATTGTTGGGAAAGACAGCATCTGTCTTTAGGGGAATATCTGTATCCTGTATTACTAGAACTTGGATCTGATAGGTACGTAGTTTGTCTACAAAAGAATCAAACTCGGCAATGGCAGCAGCCGAAATCTCCTCAACCGATAAATTTCCCTCGTTCGATTGAAATGCATTGTTATTTGCCGTTTCAGGATTAAAGCCGAAATGAGCTGGCCGCACCATTAGAATATTGCTAGCCAACTGTTGAGCTACTTTCATAAGTCTAATTTGGTATAGGACAAAATAATACTGGGGAAGGGCCGTGATCTTTGGAACTCCAGTTTCAAAGGTTTGGTGAGGCCTCCGCCAAAACTGCGGCAATGTAAAAAAATACTATGATTTAGACGCCTGTAATGGCTTTTGGTCTCGAAAAATCTTCCTCCCTTTCTTCTACCGAAAAAACCATCAAGGAAAGCCAGGAGATTTTTGCTAGCTTAGCCTTCCTGAAACCATCATTGAGCTATGTTTACAAGACTATTGAAACTTCTTATTTGCTATTGCCTGACGTACAGCTTTCTACCCACTGCCTATACTCAATACTTTAGTCATCAGTTGAATTTGCAGGACTCCACGCAGGTACATATACTAAGAACCAAGCGAGGTGACCGCTTCGTAGGACAGCTAAAGGACATCAGAAGTACTCAGCTATTCTTTACACTAGGCAATGGAGATGAACTCACTTTTACTTTTAAGGAGGTGGTTTCCATTATTACCTGGCAGGAAGAAAGTTTGGATGGTAGCAAGCAATGGCATCGACAATTCAAGGAGGGGCCATTTGGAATAGGAGAAAGAAAGAGCATTGGCGCTGAGAATTTGATCTATAGTTCGACGGCTTTCAACTATGATAAGGGGGATGGGGAGTTTAGGAGTTTTGCCTTTATCGTCAACTTGGCAGATGTTAGCGTAACCAAAGACCTCTCCATCGGCGGTGGATTCGCCCTTCCTGATATTGGTATTCTTCGGCTAAAAGTTACTACACCAGTTGGCAGATCATTGCATATTGGAGCAGGTGTAAATATGATTTTCCCATTAACGGATATCACAGGGATTGAAGGAGTAGCACATACTTATGCGATCTTGACTACTGGAAACCCTGATCAGTTCCTCAATCTAACCCTTGGCGCCTTTGTTGCCTTGGATTCATTCAATGATGATATCTTCATTGGATCTATTGGCGGGGGATATAGGATAGCCCCCCAATGGAGATTGCATTTTGAAATGGTGTTCGGAGCTGATGAAGGTGCCTTCATTCCAGCGATTGGCACGGTGTGGCAAAAAGGAAATTTCAAACTGGAAATGGATCTGGCAGGCTTACCAGATACAGATATAGAATCAACTTTAATTCCGATCTTTGCGCTCGGTTTTTTGTTTTAATGGTTATTAGTCAAAGTAAATCTATATGATGGCAAAGAAAAGTAAGAAGAATCGTATTGGCATTGTCTTCTCCACAGATCCTGATTATGATTATAGCTTTAATGAGCAGGAGGAAAGTGAAGCACTCCCAGCCAATCAACAACGTTTAAGTGTCAGCTTAGATCGCAAAAAACGCAAAGGTAAAGAGGTAACCTTAGTCACTGGCTTTGTTGGACCAGAAGCTGATCTTAAAGACCTTGGCAAGGCTCTGAAGAGTAAATGTGGCGTAGGCGGTAGCGTCAAGGATGGAGAGATTCTCTTACAAGGAGATCATCGAAACAAGGTTGTCGATTATTTAAAGGATCAAGGCTACAGCCAAACCAAACGCTCAGGAGGCTAATTCATGGAATGTTTGGCCTTCCAGGCTTGAACCAACATCATAACCCTGCTATAGTTCAACATCCCCTCCTTGATACCTTGTGCCTTCAGGTAGGCATCGTAAGCCGCATAACGTGCTTTGGGCATAATATCCGGGTAGGCTCTGAGGTTTTCATTGATCGCATTAAGGTCTGCCTGCATACCTATCGGAAGCGCCGCTCGAAAACTTTGGTAGGCTTCTCTTTCATAGCGCAAATAGCTAGTGGCTAAAGTACGCCAGTACGCTAATCTTCCCATATAAGCAATCGCGGGATCATCTGATGCCGCACAGGCTACGTAAGCTAGGAAATTACAGGTGCCCTCATCCCCAAAACCGTAAGCATGCCCCATTTCGTGAGTCATTACGTAGGGCCATTGGAGTGGATGTAATCCTGCATCTACCTGTCCTTGCCCAGTAAATGGGAAGTACAAGCCGGAGGAACTGAATCGCATAAAGATTCCTTTGGGGTAAATCTTGTAAGCGCGGGCATTGCTGTAAGCAGGATAATCATTTTCTTTTAACCAAGTTTTAAGTAGAGTACGTAAACGCCTTTCCAACTGCTGAGGATGATGGCTTCGATCCAAGGCCTCCTCCCCTGCTCCGGGAATCTGACTTCTAAGGGCGACAAGCTCTTCCGTTTCTGCCTGCAAAGCCAGCCATATTTGTTCCTTATCCAATGGCTTCGGATTGATACCGATTTGCTCCTCCAATGAAACCCTCCCGTAGTTGTAGCCCCATAGGAATAGGAAGGCAAAAATCAAGAGCGATAGGAAAGCAACAAAACTTACAGCAGCATAGCCTAGGCGAGGAATCCAATTGGGAGAATATTTACGAATTTTTCCAACTGTTTTTACTAGCCAAAATCCAATCAGAAGAAAGAATAGATATATGGAAGGAAAGGGAAGCCACCCCAAAAGAATATCATATAAAAATCTAATAGGAATAAAAATGAATCGGCTGTAAATTTGTTCTATCCATTGAGGTTCTAATGAACCAATCCAACGAAGCAATAAGCTCAATATCCCAATCCCAATCCAGAAGAGTTTTCGTTTTAGCTGCATAGCTCATCAAAATACCGTTGACCTGAAACGCTTGGTCCAGATCTGGGCAAGTTAAAAAAGAAATGTAATGTAACTATTTTAGGATTTCATCGTCCAAAGAATGTCTCTGATTCGACAGCTTCATTACAAGTTTATCTCTATATTTGCAACCAATAATGGTAAAAAGCTGTTCAAAAAGAAGCATTTATTAAGTAACCGTTCAAAAACTACAGGAAATGGCATTCGAATTCACCGATAAAAACTTCGACACAGAGTCTGCAGAAGGAGTAGCAGTAGTTGATTTCTGGGCTGAGTGGTGCGGGCCATGCCGAATGATTGGTCCCATCATCGAAGAACTTGCCTCCGATTACGAAGATAAAGCCGTCATTGGCAAAGTCAACGTGGATGATAATCCCGAAATCTCTATGAAGTTCGGCATCCGCAGTATTCCAACAATTTTGATCCTTAAGGATGGAGAGGTTGTTGACAAGCAAGTAGGTGTAACTACCAAGAACAAACTAGCTGAAAAGATAGACAAAGCACTAATGCAAGTTGCTTAATCTGTATTTACAGCAGAAAAATATAGACAGTTTAAGTCCTTACTTCGTATATTTCGGAGTAGGGACTTAATTTTTAGCAGAAAGGCAAACAAGATCAAGCTTCTTTTGCCAACTCAAACGTACCAAACCCGTTACTGTATATGAATTTATTGGATAGCCTTGAGGTCAGAGATTTAGGGAATTTGGAATTACTAGCGAAGCAGGTGGTGGAAGGATTTATCATCGGCTTACACAAGAGTCCGTTCCATGGTTTTTCAGTAGAATTTGCGGAACATCGACTTTATAATCAAGGTGAATCCACCAGAAATATTGACTGGAAGGTCTATGCTCGTACGGATAAAATGTTTACCAAGCGCTTTGAAGAAGAAACAAATCTAAGGTGCCAAATCATTGTAGATGCCTCCTCTTCTATGTACTTCCCAGAAGGTAAACAGGAGGACCCTTCTTATATAAATAAGCTTAGATTTTCGGCTTTGGCAAGTGCTGCTCTAATGAACCTCTTGCAAAAGCAACGGGATGCCTTTGGTCTAAGCGTCTTCGATGAGCAATTGCGGGAGCATACCCGAGCAAAATCTAGTACTAAGCACTATCGGTTGTTACTAACCTATCTAGACCGACTAATCCGTACGCCAGAACACAATAAAACAACGGCTGCTGCCAAAGCCTTACACCAAATAGCTGACAGTATTCACAAAAGATCGATGGTCATCATCTTTAGTGACATGTTCGAGCAATCAGAAAATACGGAAAAACTGTTTTCTGCTCTGCAACATTTAAAGCATAACAAACATGAAGTTGTCCTATTTCATGTAGTAGACAAATCTAAAGAAGTGGATTTCGACTTCAAGAATAGGCCTTATCTTTTCGTTGATATGGAAACCGGAGAACGAGTTAGGCTACAACCTAATCAGGTCAAGGAAACTTACCAAAAACAAATTCAGGCCTTTACCCAAGAACTGAAATTGAGGTGCCTACAATACCAAATTGATTTTGTAGAAGCTGATATCCATAAGGGTTTTCGGCAAATTCTACAAGCCTACCTGGTGAAACGTTCCAAAATGCGAACCTAAATCTTAGTGCTACAGTACAAAAGACCTAATATGATCAAACTCAAAGACTATTCGACAAAACCTCCACAAGAGTTAGATAAAAAAAAGACAAGAGAACTGACTAAAGATCTGGTTGATCGATTGGGCGAATTACATGCACTTCTCATTGCCCAACAAAAACATTCTGTTCTGGTGATTTTCCAAGGTATGGATGGAAGCGGTAAGGATGGTGCTGTGCGTAATGTATTCCAGGAGTGCAATCCGAGCGGACTTGGTGTGTATTCTTTCAAGAAACCTACGGATGAAGAATTTGCCCATGACTTCCTCTGGCGAGTGCACAAACAAGCTCCGGCAAAAGGCCAAATAAAAATATTCAATCGATCTCACTACGAGGATGTGTTAATCCAACGCGTGCATGGCTGGATTGATGAAGAGAGAGTCGACAATAGATATCGAGCTATCAATGCTTTTGAAAACCTGTTGACTTTTGACAACAACACCATCATCTTTAAGTTTTATCTCCATATTTCACACGCCCAACAAGAACTAGAACTCAAGGAAAGAATCGAGGAGTCTGACAAGCACTGGAAACACAATCCTGGGGATTGGAAGGAACGGGAACATTGGGACGAATATATGCGTTGTTACGAAGACATGCTCAACCGTAGCGAAATCCCGTGGATCATTACCCCCGTGGATAGCAGATGGTATCGAGATTACATTGTTGCCAAAACCATGGTGGAACGGCTGGAAAAACTAGACATGCAGTATCCACCGCTCAAGGAAGAATAAAGCGCTGAATGGATAAAGTTAGAATCGATAAATGGCTCTGGAGTGTCCGAATTTTCAAATCCAGAACAATCGCCACAGATGCCTGCAAATCAGGTAAAGTCAAGATAAAGGGAGCAAATGTAAAGCCCTCTTATATGCTTGAGAGAGAAGAATTGGTCGAGGTACGCAAAAATGGTTTCAATCTTCAGTTCAAAGTGATCGATTTAATTCAGAAAAGGGTTTCTGCGCCCTTAGCTCAGGAATGCTATGAAGATCTAACGCCAGCAGAAGAACTGAATAAGTACCAAGACTGGTTTGTGGGTAAAGCGGCGGCTGAAAAACGGGAGAAAGGTGCAGGTAGGCCTACCAAAAAAGAACGTAGGACAATTGACGAGTTCAAGTGGCTAAAAGAACAGGAAGACAGTGAAATCGATTAGTAGATGCCATCGAAAAAGAAAAAATGATAAAAAAATCCGATGACCCACAGGTCATCGGATTTTTTTATCATTCAAAGGTCGATAGTCTGATTACTCATTGAAGTAGGAAGCATCATTTTTGCCCCCTCCTTGAACTTTCTCCAAGCGAGTTTTAAACTCATTAGAAGTAGCTAAATCATCCTTGCGAGCAAAGATCTCTTTCAAGGCAATCAAAGTATTTGCATCATTAGGGTTCAACTTCTCCGCTTTCTTGAAGAAGGGAAGTGCTTCATCAAACTGCGTGAATACTTTCTTCTTCATATCTTCATACTTTTTCAAGCCATCCTTAGAGTAGTCTCCTTCTAATTCTACCAACTTCTTCGTCATGGCAGCTGCTTTGTTGTAATACAAAGCTCCAATACTGTAGATCGCATCAAAGTATTTAGGATTTTTTGCTAAAGCCTGATTGTAACGCTCAAGTGCCTTATTGAAGTATTCATCTGCTTTATCAGCATTTCCAGCTTCAGCTTCTCTCTGGTATAGGTTATCAAACACATTACCTAAAGTAGCGTATAGAGACATGTTGTCTGGCTCTTTATCAATAGCAGACTCCAACTTAGTGATCAGTACGTCAAGCTTATTCAGCTTCAAAAAGTGGTTGATTTCAGCGAACAAAAGTGATACATCATCTGGATATTTCTTACGGCCAGCCTCTAAGTATTGATATGCATCAGCCTCAGAAGTTTTACCTGATTCAATTTTGTACAACGCTTCGTAGATCGCAGGCTTGTCATAGTTAGCTTTGTATAGCTCTTGAAAAAGCTTGCTAGCCTCAGCAGCCTTATCTGCATTTAGAGCAGCCAAACCTGTGATATACTTTTGCTCATCCAATTGACCAGGAGATGCATCTAGCGCACTTTCACCGCCATTGGCCTTAAGCATATCATGAGCAGTTAATACCGCATTGAAATTCTCGTAGGCTTCAGCATACTTTTGCTCGTCGTAAGCATAAATGCCCATGTTTGACAAAGTACCTTGTGCCATCGCGAGCCCTTTCAGCGCATCCTTCTTCTCATACTTTTTCTCTGCCATTCCGAAGGCTTTCTCAAAAGCTAGAAACGAATTATAAGCGGGTCTGTCTACGCTAGGTAATTCACTGGCATCTCCGATACCTAGCGTTTTGATATTTGTGATCTGAGTAGCGATAACTCCATAGATCTCTCCTTTCTTCAACCATGTTTTGATGGTGCTAGCAGTCTCCGCATCAGCTTCAGCAACTTGGATCTGATCTAAAGCTTCCTGTAACTTCGCTTTGTTGGTTTGATCTAGATTGAAAGCCGCTATAGCCTGTGAGGCTTTCTTAAGGGCCTTTTTACCAGCCTGTGCCTGTACACTACCTAAAACTAGTAGAAGAGATAAACAGGTTAAGAAAATCTTTTTCATCATATTCAGATTTGATATTTTGTTTAAAAACCATTGTTTTGACGAACAAACTACGTACGAAGGTACTTATTTAGTGTTAAAATCGATTGCCCGTCTGTTAAATTTTGTTAATCTCCTGACTCATTTTGATCATCCGTATCGGTCCCAGAATCCATCCCCTCTTCCCCTTCTGGATCAATAACATCCTCATCCTCAGCTGCCGGTACAATGGTAATATCAGCAATATCATCTCCTTCATCCAGCCTAATCACACGAACACCTTGCGTGGCTCTCCCCATGATTCTGATATCCTGTACAGGCATGCGTATAACAATACCTGAAATATTCGTGATCATGATGTCCTCATCTTCGCGAACGGCCTTAATGGCTACTACATGTCCTGTCTTGGCTGTCACCTGCATGGTTTTGACTCCCTTCCCTCCACGATTTGTGAGGCGATAATCATTGAAGTCCGAACGTTTTCCGTTCCCTTTTTCAGATACAACCAGGATAGTTACTTCGACATCGGACGGATCAATGCAGATCATTCCGACGACTTTATCCTCTCCCGGCAGCAAGGAGATTCCTCGAACCCCTGCTGCACTTCGTCCCATGGCCCGGACTGCTGATTCATTAAAGCGAATCGCATTGCCCATTCGCGAGGCGATAAAGACTTCACTTCCGCCGTTCGTCAATCTGGCTTCCAACAATTGGTCTCCCTCGTTGATCGTCAGGGCATTAATTCCACCTGCTCGCGGCCGGGAAAAGGCTTCCACCAAGGTTTTCTTGATCACGCCTTTTTTGGTGCAGAACATAATATAATGCTGGTTGATAAAGTCCTCGTCCTTCAGATCTTTGACAATAATGTAAGCTCTGACTTTATCGTTTGGAGGAATCGCCAAAATATTCTGAATCACTCGACCACTGGAGTTCTTGCCAGCTTCAGGTATTTCATAAATACGCAACCAATGGCACTTCCCTTGCTCCGTGAACAAGAGGAGGTAGTTGTGATTCGTGGCAGAAAAAATGTGCTCCACGAAATCTTCATCACGCGTTTTGCTTCCTCTGGACCCACGTCCACCGCGGCTCTGTGTGCGGTACTCTGAAGTTGGTGTCCTTTTGATATAGCCCAGGTGAGTAATCGTGACAATTACCTCTTCATCCTTAATCAAGTCTTCCATGCTAATGTCGCCACCAGCAAGATTAATATCTGTGCGGCGCTCATCGCCGTATTTCTCACGGATAAAAGCTAGTTCCTCCTTGATGATCTCACGCTGTAAATCTTCGCTCTCCAATATGGCTTTCAAATGCGCAATTCTTTCCTGAATCTCATCGTATTCAGCCTTTACCTTATCGCGCTCCAGTCCAGTTAACTTCTGGAGTCGCATATCTAAGATGGCACGCGCTTGTGCTTCAGACAAGACGTTTCCTTCCAGCACTTGCAACTCATCCGTTTGTGCCTCTTCGATCAAGGTGCCAAACTTCTTCCAGAACGCCTCTTTATCCTTGATGAATTCTCCTTTCATTAAGCCCTCCCGGGCTTCTTCTGGCGTCTTAGAAGCTCGAATGAGTGTAATGACATGATCTATATAGTCTAGTGCTACCAATAGTCCCACCAATATATGCGCTCTACCCAAGGCTTTCCGAAGATCGAATTTGGTACGACGGACAATTACCTCTAAGCGGAACTTGATGAACTCCTCAATCATATCCTTGAGGTTCAGTAGCATCGGACGACCATTCACTAGTGCCACATTGTTCACCCCATAAGAAGACTGTAAGGGCGTGTACTTATACAGCTGACTCAAGATTACGCTAGCCATCGCATCTCTGCGCACCTCCACCACAATTCTCAGCCCGTTGCGATCTGATTCATCTCGTAAATCCGTGATTCCTTCAATTCTCTTGTCATTAACCAACTCAGCCATCTTGGCTACCAAATTGGCCTTATTCACCTGATAAGGGATCTCCGTGATGATAATCGTTTCTCTGCCGTTGCTTTCCGTCTCAATATCCGCTTTACCGCGCAATACCACCCGACCTCTACCGGTATGAAACGCATCTCTCACGCCCGCATACCCATAAATTGTCCCTCCAGTAGGAAAATCTGGTGCTTTGATGAATTCCATCAGCTCATCAACGGTAATTTCCGGCTTATCAACTGCTGCCGTAATGCCATCAATTACCTCTGTTAGATTGTGGGGAAGCATATTTGTTGCCATCCCCACGGCGATACCAGAAGCACCATTAATCAACAAATTAGGCACGCGCGTGGGTAGCACGGTAGGCTCCTCCAAGGAATCATCAAAGTTCAAAGCGAAATCGACAGTATCCTTGTTGATATCTGCTAATATCTCGTCACTAATCCTGCGTAAGCGGGCCTCCGTATATCGCATGGCTGCTGGACTATCACCGTCCATTGAACCAAAGTTTCCTTGCCCATCCACTAAGGGATAACGTAAAGACCATTCTTGAGCCATCCGGACCATCGTATCGTATACCGAAGAGTCACCGTGCGGGTGGTATTTCCCCAACACCTCTCCGACAATACGTGCCGACTTTTTGGGAGCCTTTCCAAAGGTTAAGCCCAATTCTGACATCCCGTATAAGACACGTCGATGGACAGGCTTTAACCCATCTCTCACATCAGGCAAGGCCCTGGAGACGATTACCGACATAGAATAATCTATGTAGGCAGTCTTCATCTGATCCTCGATGTTAACGGGAATAATTCTTTGATTTGAAGACATCTAAATCTTTTGAATCGATTAAATAATTTCTAGGAAAAGCAGGCAAGAGAATTTTCTTTTTGTCGCTCTACTGTAACCCCGCAAAGATACAAAATATCTATCATCAAAGTGTTTATAAAACACTATTAATTTGCTTAAACTTGAAAAAATCAATATGGTCGAAATGGACCTTGAAAAACAACCCAAAATAGACAGAGAACCAGCATCTCAGGCACCCATCTCATGAACACTAAACAGCCGGAATCATCAAGTAGGTCTTAAGACTTATACATATAATATTCAACACACTATACACACCTCACTTCGCCCATATCAAATAAGTCGGCAAATCGTTCTCCCTTGACAGGGTTCATCCTCCTGATCTTCCTTACCTTTGTCTGCCTCCCTCTCCTTATTTTAGCTAGGAGACTAAAAAGTACTTTAAACCGTAACAGGGAAATAAAGATGAAATTAAATCTGGAAATAAAGGTGGCTAGTAAGCCCGAATGGACCGAAGCTGTTCTGAATGATTTTAACACCTTCTTGCAGGATCATGCTGATTGTGAACGCAAAGCCTCCGCTGCCGCCCTGAGCTTAGTTGCTAAATATCCAGATCGAACCGAAATCATTCCAGCATTAATTGATACAGCACTGGAAGAGTTGGAACACTTCCAGGAAGTTTATGCACTGATGGAAAAAAGAGGCGTACAGCTCCTTCCATCCATGCCCGAAGATCCCTACATCAAAGGGCTAATGAAACGGATGCACTCGGGAATTGAAGAAAGGCTACTGGATCGACTATTAATTGCATCGGTCTTCGAAACCCGTGGCGCTGAACGTTTCAGGCTCATCGAAGAAGGCTTGACGGATCCGGATCTAAAGCGATTTTATAAGATGTTATGGACCTCTGAGGCTAAACACGGGCACATTTATGTGAAGATGGCACTTGAGTATTTCCCCAAAGATAGAGTGTACGGGCGATTGGAGTGGTGGATGGAGCAAGAGGGAGAAATTATAGATAATCTGCCGATACGAGCAGCATTGCATTGATGTTGATCCCCCGATTTGAACGGATGGTGTTCGGTAGCACGTCGTTTATAAATTTTATATATAAAATACGTTTTTTCTTTAATTTATTCCTATCTTAGTGCCAAGAAATTGTAAATCCTTCTAATCTTTTGAGGCCGGTGTTCTTGCACCAAATATCTAATACCAACCATCGTAGCCATCCCCCCTTCCGAAGAACGATCTCCGATTATCGTTCTTTATTCTAATTTGAAACATTATCCTCCAGCATCCCGTATTAAATTGTTGTTGAAATTCCGCAGCGTTAAAAACATTTTCCCCTTATCCAGACAACACTAAAAACTACTTTGACGTCGAGCTTATTTCTTCTGAGAATGATAGTACCCTGGTTGTTTGTCATTATTCGTCAATGCCAGATGTGTCGTTAGTCATTTTTGATAAATAGGTCAGTTTAGTCTTACAAAAACAAACACTGCAAAACATGGATCAGGCCGGACAAGGGCGTTTGTCCAGTGCTGGTAAGCGGAATCAAAATGTGCTCACTGAAGGAGTTGAAAAACTCACTCAGGTTTCTGCTGCCCAGGCAATACTTCGCTCTGAACTCTCATTTAAAGCTCAGCAGCTGGTTACAGGGAATTATGCATTTCCTGTAAGACCACCGATTCACTCCACTAAAGGAAATGTCCTCACGGACGATTTTCCATGCTCAGGAACGGAACGTGAATTCTTACTCAACAAAATCTCTATTCTAGAGAATGAGTTAAAGCAAGTCCAACAAGAGAATACCGCTAACAAGAATTACCTAGCCAATCTTAGTCATGAGATTCGAAACAGTGTCAACACTATCGTGGGCATGACGAGTCTTTTGCAAGATGAGCTTACAGCAAAGAAGCCGCAAAGATATCTAGGGCACCTCAAGCAAGCTAGTGACCTATTACTTGCCATGATGACCAATGCGCTGGAACTAGGTAAGATGGACCGTGGGCAGATCGAACCTACCTTAGCCCATTTTGACTTAGTTGCTCTTCTAAATTCTCTAGCTAAAACCACTGAATTCCGCCTATGGGAGAAACCTGTACACTTTAAATACTACCTTTCACCTGAACTTCCTGCCAATCTACTCGGCGATAAAGTCTTACTGTATCAAATTTTGCTCAATCTATTGGGAAATGCCATCAAGTTTACAGAAAAAGGGCAGATTAGCTTTTCGGTGGAACCCATCGCCATCAAGTCTAATATTTGCTGGATATCCTTTACTATTTCTGATACGGGGATTGGCTTTTCTCCCCAGGCAAAATCCCAGATCTTTAAGAGATTCGAGCAGAGTGGCCAAGTCAAATACCGACAGCAAGGTGCCGGTTTAGGATTAGCCATATCTAAGAATATCCTTGATTTGCTTGGCGGCAATATAGAAGTAGAGAGTGAATTAGGTAAAGGCTCCAGCTTTACAGTGCAGCTTCCTTTCCGAATCAACCGCGAACAAGCCGGAATTGAAAACAAGCAGGGAATAGAATTCACGCCCGCTGCCCATCCGGGCTTAAAACGCATTCTCGTAGTAGAAGACAACCGACTCAACCAAGTTTATCTTCAGTCCGTTCTTGAAAAAATGGGTTATCAGGTGACTTGTGTGGATACGGGTGTAAAGGCGACAGAGAAACTAGATCAGGAGCCTTTTGACTTGGCGTTCATTGACTTGCGGATTCCGCTAAAGAATGGCTTTGAGACCTGCATTCACCTTCGGAATTCGGCAAAGATCACTAATCGGACTATCCCCGTAATAGCAACCAGCGGCTCAACTTCCGTGGCTGACCGTGAGAAAGCAAAAGCCGTAGGCATGGACGACTACTTAACCAAGCCCTTCAGTCCACAGGATATTTTTACTGTTTTACAGAAGCACGAAAGGAGACTTTCGGCTAAGCACACTCCTGCATCCTTCCAATTCTCACCCGTATTTGATCATTTACGCTTGAGAGAATTGTACATGGATAACTATGATCAGGTTGGCCTCATGTTCGATATCTTCCTAAAGAATACCCCGAACACTTTTGCAGAAATAGAAAACCAGTGGGAAAAAGGCGATTGGCTGTCGCTAAACGACTCAGTCCATAAAATCAAACCTACCTTTACCATGGTAGGGCTGAACTACGTAAGTACTATTGCCAAGCAATTGGA
The DNA here is from genome assembly GCA_965263225.1 of Saprospiraceae bacterium. Classification (GTDB taxonomy): domain Bacteria; phylum Bacteroidota; class Bacteroidia; order Chitinophagales; family Saprospiraceae; genus DT-111. The sequence continues at coordinate 94,618 of CBDHHG010000051.1, read as the reverse complement.
GGATCAAAGTCAGCAGTCTCAGAGAGGACCCAGCATGAAAGAACATTTTCAAAGGTTCAAGGCAGCCGTTTTAGAAAGCCTCCATCTCGTCGCCTCAGAAAAAAAGAAACTGGAAGAATTTCAATTCATAAATCCCTAAGATTAAATGCGTTGCCTAATTGTTGATGATGAAGAAATGTCCCGTGTCCATATTCAGGGGATCTGTCAAAAGCTACCCGATGTTGAAATTATGGGGATATTTGATAATGCCCTGGCAGCCAACGACTACTTGTCTCAACATCCGGTAGATCTGATTTTCCTAGATATTGAAATGCCAGATTGCTCCGGCATTGAGTTTGTTAAAAATATGGAACAAGTACCGGGAATCATTTTTACAACTGCCAAAGAAAACTATGCTATTAAGGCATTTGATCTTATCGATCACGTGGTTGATTATATCGTAAAACCCGTCGCTAGTATGCGCTTACTACGCGCTATTAACCGTTTCAAGGCACAAAGGAGCAATGCAGCTGAAACCACCGCTGACACTACTTCTCCCATCCCCACTTATACAAGCGATGATTTTATCTTTGTAAAATCGGAGAAACGCCTGGTCCGAATCAATCTCGAAGATCTATTGTACGTTGAAACAACTGGAGATTATTCCATTTTTAAACTACAAAATGGTCAGCAATTCGTAGTGCAATCTTCCTTGAAAAACATAGGTGCCAAGATTCAACATCCAAACTTTATCAAGGTGCACCGATCTTATATCGTGAACCTAAACAAGATTGTGGATATTGAAGAAAACACCCTGGTGATTGATCGAAAGGTCATTCCGATCAGCCGAGCCCATAGAGCTGGCCTGCTGGAACGAATCATGCCGATATAAGCGATCTCCAACTGTGAACAAACCCGCTCTTTTCTTCCACGTCTAGGCCTGACTAGCTCTTTTGGCTTTTTCCCAGTTCACACTCTGCTTCTTTCGAATGTATCGCATGAACCCAGCGTATACTGCATAATTCATGATGCAAAAATAAAGAGGCACAAAGAAGCCTTTAATGGAGATTTTGCGATCCTGCATACCATATCCCAATAAAGCTTGCACATAAAACCCGATCTGTAGTAACAAAAGGAATTTAATCAGACTGGAATTTGTGCAATAGGCTAGGTATACGTTACTGATCAAAGCGATCGGCAAGCAAAGTGGAGCCAAAGTCCACCGAAGTACCCGATGGGAAATATATTGAAAGGAAAGACGGCCGAATTGGAATATATTTAATAAGGGAAGTAACCTGGACATGGCCTGGAACCCTCCAGCGCATATCCTCACCTTTCGCTTCAATTCTTCCTGCAAATCAGCAGAAGGTTCTTCTTCGGCAAAGGCATCAGGTTCATACCCCACCCGATACCCAGCTTGAGCTATCTTCAAGGTCTGTTCGAAATCATCAAGAATGGCATCAGCAGGTACAGGTTGAAACAAAGCTGTACGAATAGCATATAGTTCACCGGCCGCTCCTACAACGCTATAAAAACGGGCATCCAGCTGCTTCAGAAAAGATTCATACTTCCAATAAAGCCCCTCCCCTGCTCCACTTGCCGCTTTATCCCCCTCTTGTCTAACACGCTTTTCTCCAGCCACGGCTCCCGTGTTTGGGTCAGTAAAATGGCGAACCAAGCGCTTAATACTTAGAGGATTCAGGAAAGTATTCGCATCTGTAAAAACCACATACTCTGTTTGGACAAATTGCATGGCCCGTTTGACCGCCGCAATTTTCCCATTCCTTGCGGCTTCGTGTAAATGCGTGATTCCTTCTTCTGAGGCTAAGATTTCCGCCGAAGCATCGTTCGAACCGTCCGTCACGAAAAGCAGATGTAGATGTTCAGATGGATAGTCAAGTGCATAGCAATTTTCAAGTTTTTCGGCTAAGATATCAGCCTCATTATACGCAGCTACCAAAAGTGTTACAGCTGGCCAATCGCTGGTTTCTTCAATGCTGGGAAGGATGCGAATCCTAGTTCCCAGTTCTTTCATCTTCACTAGTAGCCAGATGACAATTCCATAGCCTAAATAGGTATACACACAAATCAAGAGAGAAACAAAAAAAATCGTGGTCACAATGCCTGTTTTTTGGATAATTGAGTAATTCTGTTGTGTAGAGTGTAGTTTCTCTTGCTCTATCAGAATAGAGGTATGTAGGTATGATAAATGAGGCCTTGGATTAGATTGAACTGTTTGTCGTAATTCTATATTAAACTGTCGGAGTATGCTTCCAATTTCTTTATAGGTTTAGCTGGCACGCCTGCCACCAGGGTATTAGGAGGAACATCCTTGGTTACTATGGCGCCAGGGGCAATGGCAGCGCCTTTGTGTACGGTTACCCCTTTGAGGATGATTACTCGAATTCCTACTCTAACATCGTCTTCTAGTACAATTGGAGCAGATTCTCCTGGCAGAGCACGATCCTGCAAGTCATGAAAATCTCCGTCCATAATATGCACAAAGGGAGCCAAACGACAATTGTTGCCAATTGTTACAGACACTGTAGCCGCGATCATAGCTCCATTGATCCAACAATCATCACCAATCACCAGGCGTGCACCAGTTTGAACGGCTAGTCGAGAACGATGTATATCTGATCGAATCTGTGTCCGGTGACCAATGCTGAGCCAGCCTTTGTTTTCTATGGATGGCCGTTTCAGTAGAACTACACTATCTCCCCAGTTATTCGTGCTACTCAGATACCATCGGTTTTTGAGTCGATTCCACAATTCCTTGAACATATTCTTCATCAATTAGATAGCTCTAAGTTGTCGAATAGGTCTCGCAGGCACACCTGCTACTAATGTATACGGAGCGACATCCTCCTCTACCACTGCTCCCACGGCTACTACAGCCCCTTTTCCAACCCTAACCCCTTTCATAATCATCGATCGAGTCGCTAGCCAGGCATCTTCCTCTATGACTACTGGCTTTGCTTCTTGCCTACCGTCCAATCCTAAACCAAATTCATCATTATCAAGAATCTGTACCATGGGAGCCAAGTAGCAATTTTGCCCGATTTTCACTTCTTTTTCTACCGCGATCAAAGCGCCGTTTATATAGGTACCCTCACCGATCGATAGGAGCCCTTCCTTGCCAATCAGGATATGAGTGGGGTTGATATTGGACCAAATGCGAACCAAATGTCCCAGTTCAAGTCGCCCCTGCTGCTGCACCCTGGGCCGACCTTTAGCAAAGACCAATTTTCCACTCCATGTTGCCTTGCGGAAATACAGCTTTCCGCGAAAAAAACTACTCGCTAAATGCAATAGCCTTTTCGCCAAGCGCCAGGCGGCAAGAGGCATGGAAGGGGTATCTCTCTCATTTTTCACCTTGTTCCATTCTCTTTTAAGCAAATCTCTCATCCACTGTCATTTTCTTTGAACTGAAGTGCCACTGCACTCCTTTCCATATAGCTTGTACATGTTCTTTTTCTCCTTTCCGCCAATGTTTAAATAGATGCCAGGGCACACCGATTGACAAGAAGTATAGGACAAATAAATAGTAGGAAATTCCCCTATACCAGTTCCGCATAAACAGCCAACGGTTCCTAAACATATAATAGGTTTTCAAAGGATTTGTCTTGCCTATGGAACTGGATTCCCGATGGTGGATATGGGATTCTGCAGTATAATAAATTTCCCAACCTGACGCTCGTACCGCTTCACAAAAATCCAATTCCTCGTAATACAAAAAATAATCCTCTGAAAGCCCCCCTACTTGCTCAAATACCTCGGCTCGCACCAACATACATGCTCCATGCGCAAAATAGGTCTTTCCACTTTGATCAAAGGAGCCATCATCCCGTTTTTGTTTCGCCCGGTTAAGGCCACGCCCAGTAAATCGGTGAATCCCATTTATTCCGGCATATTGCAAAGTGTTAGGGGCATCGGCATAGTAGATTTTAGGGCTTACAATCCCAATTTCTTCCTGCTCCTCCATCAAGCGAACCATGGGCCCCAGGAAATCTCTCGGCACTAAGGTGTCATTATTAATTAAGAGCACATATTGCCCTTGTGCTTTTCTAATGGCTAAATTATTACCCCCAGCGAAACCAAGATTTTCCTTACTGATTAATACTTCAAGTCCTGCATAATGGGATTGAAAATCGGCAGTCCGGTCCTCTAAACAACCATTGTCCACCAACCACGCTTCAACAGCCGGGTACTCGATTTCCTTAAGGCTATCCAAGAAATCACAAGTTAGCTCTGCCTGCCTGTAATTGACCGCAATAATAGAGACTAATGGCGTGCTATGTGGATCGTCTCGTTTCACTCCCCCGCTTTCTTTTTACCAATAACCTGGATCGTATTGCCTCCCTTCTGATGCTTAAAAAGAAAGTCAATCCGCACCATAAGTTTAGCTACAGGCAAACATATTAATTGCAGGATTGGGCCTGCCTTATGAGACAGGTATCCTAACTCCCAACCTAAGCGGCTCCACCAGCCATCACCATAAGCCTGGTAGATAATCTCGAAGCCCTCTTTTTCCATGCGTTGACGCAAGCCCTCCAGGTCATAAACCTGTCCAATATGCTCATCCTCTAACCAATCATGGTGCTCCTCAAACCACTGCTCTGGTAGAATGGTGAGCTGATCTCTATTCGGAATTTTCACCAATAGGTATCCCTCTGGTCGAAGTTTTTCATGGGCCTGTCGGAAAGGCATTTCTTCTTCCTTGATGTGTTCAAACACATCTATAGAGAAAATAAAGTCATAAGAACCATTGGGCTCCTCCAAGGTGTCGATAGGGCCAATGTGCGTTTTCAAGTTATTGAAACCATTCTTTTTTGCTAGGCGATCAATATCTTGAACGGACTTCGCATTGAGATCAAGGGCGGTTACTTCGGCTTTTGGGAAGGCCTCTGCCATCATAAAGGCGTATTCACCGTAGCCACAACCCAAGTCCAAAATCTTCTTGAGTTGGTCTCCGGGAATTTCCGCTAATAATCTTTTGAAAGTGAGCGCTCTTGCATAGTTTCCGACCAATGTATATCCAAATACTTTTCGGATAAATCGAGCTAGGGTAGGATACTTGCGCATCCTTCCGCTCATTTGGTCTTGCATTCTTCCAAAGACAATATTCATCGTACTATGTTTCACAAGTTTTGCATTCTTAATTCGGTCATGGGCTGTTTGTAAAAAATCCAGAACCTTCTCCATATCTCAGTCTGCCGAATCGGTATAATCCTTCCGATAAACAGTTGGCCAGCAATAACGAAAGTCCAAAGAGATAGTAAAGTTCCAAATGCCGCTCCTTTCAAGCCCCAGAGCTGGATCAAGATAGCGTTCAGTGTAATATTGAGAAGTAAGCCAAAAAGAAGAAAATAGAAATTGAGTTTGGGTTTACCGATGGCGTCCAGGGTAATCCCAAATAGCCTTCCCCAGGGTTTTACCAGAACGGCAATCACCAGGATACTTAACACGGGAGCTGCCTCCAAGTATTGAGCACCAGCCACCAGTTGTATAATGGGTGCTGGAAAGAAGAACACAATTCCAACAATAGGAATGGTCAAGGCAAGTAGATATCCAACGGAACGCTCGTATAAAGCACCTACCTTCAAATAGCCTTGTTCTTGTCCCACTTGTGCTAGCCGGGGATAAATGGCCTGCGAAATCCCAGACATCGGAACTTCCATATAGTTGGTAATCCGAGTAGCCACATTGTATAGGCCTACTGCAATTGGGTTCAGGAAAAATGCCAACATCAACAAATCTACTTTATTAAAGAACATCGAGCTAAAATTGGTCCCCAATACAAACTTCCCAAAATGAAAGATCTTCCTAAGCCAATCTTTTACCAAAGGCCCAAATTGCAAGTAAGATCGGCGATAAATGGCAAAAACCAGTAGCGAAGGAATCGCTGCGAGTAGCTGTAAAAATGGCAAGTACTGTAGGTCAACCTTCCCAAACTTCCACCAAGTCCAGCCGATACCTAATATAAAGCACAGGCCGTAAAGAAGTTTTGACCAAAATATTCCTTTAAAATCCTGTTGCCCCATGTGAATCGCATCAAAATATCGGGCAGTGCCATGCACCAAAGCAATAGCAGGATACCATAACATCACAGTGGGTAGTTCTGGAGCTGACCATAAGGTTGCCAGGGGATAACTTACAAGGATTAGCAGAATAGATAAGACCAATGTACACACTAGATTAAGCACTAAACCTGCCGTTAATACTTTAGGCTGTTCTTCCTTGTCTTCTACATAATATTTCACAACTGCATTTTGCGTAAGGCCGATTCTACCCATATCCGCAAAGCTAGTCGGCGTCAAGAATAGCACCCAAACACCAAAATCGTACGGAGACATGGCGCGCACCAAAAGTAAAAAACTAACAAAAGCCAAGCCCAGTTGAGCGGCATAGCCCAAAAGAGAATAACTGCTGGCCTTTAACAAAGAAGACTGAGCCATTCGGTTTACAAGTTATCTGTTTTTTGGCGCCCAAGTCGAGCACTAATCAATCCAGCCATAATACCAATGGCAAAAAAGCTAAGGATAATACCCCAGGGCATTCCGACTCCAAGCATACTCATAATTATTTTGTGGGTTTAACACTCTCCCCATGTGGGGTATGTATAAATTTCTTATTGGCTTTGCCTATTCCCACCAGAGATCTTAAAGCGTATAAGAACACCAGTGGCAAGCGGAACAAAGCATCTATGTAAGGGCGTTGCCAGGTATAGGCTGGCATAGCTATCAAGAATGAAATGATATTCAAACCCAGTACGATCCCAAAACCGATACTTAAGTCTTCAAAACCCATGAACCAGCAGCAAACTCCCGCAATAGCCAGCACCCCTGGTGTAATCAGTCGAGGTGGCAATAACATTTGCGCGGCTTTATTCAAATAATCGATGTTACCGGTCTTGAGAAAAGTCTTTAAAGCATGAGGAAAGTATTGCCTAGCATAGTGGAACTGGGCTGCAATCCAACGACTCCGTTGTTTGCTGAAATGTTCCGCTTTACTAACCTTTTCGTCATAAATCGTAGCATGTTCAGCGTAAAAGATTCGCTCGCCTTGACTAGTCAACGATAACTCTAGCGCTTTATCAAAGCCGCCTATCGCATCAATCTCTGGCATCACCCTACGAAACAACTTGGCATCAAAGGCCATCCCTGAACCCGCTAACCTTACCGATAGGCCAAACTCCATATGCCCCTTGCAAAGAATATGATTATTAATCGCTTCACTTATCCCATCCAGTACAGCCATCGAAGTATTGAAGTTTTTCGCAGCGCGACAGCCCTGTACGACTCGATGTCCTAATTCAAATTCTGCATTAATCCTGGCTAGGAAATCGGGCGACATAACATTATCGGCATCCAGGATCACGATGACATCAAAGGGCTCATCCGACAGCTGATCAAGTGCCACATTAAGCGCTTTAGACTTTGTACTTTTATCAAAAGATACGGATATCGTCTCGGCCCCAGTCTGCGCTAAGCGACCTAGCGTTTGATCTTGTAAGCTATCCGCAATGACGTAGACCTTGAATTTATCTTTTGGGTATGCTTGTTCCAAGGCTTCTTCCGCCACTCCCACAATCACATTATCCTCCTTATAGGCTGGAATTAGAACAGCTATCTGGCGCTCTTTAGTCACGATGGGTAATTCTTCTTCTTTCCAGAAAAGACCAGCCAAAGAAAATATCAGCTGATAAAATACTCCCCAACCGAGATACACCAATAACAGGGTAAAGCAGACTATCCCAATCCACATCATAATAAATCAGCTTCTTTTTCTTTCGCAATCATTTTATCATACATAGGACTCAAGCAAATCAACGGGATGGCAATTGCCATGATAATTCCCGTTGGAAACTGGCTATAAACCTGGTTACCATAGCTAGCCACGAGGATTCCGAAAAACCCGGCCAAAAGGGCCATGGCCCTGTAGCGTAAGGCTGGATCTTTTAAGTGCCATACAATACCGCAACCTTTCCCTAAAAAGTACCCCAACATCAAGACGTGCAAACAAATGCCGACCAATCCAGTCTCCACCCAAATCCGGACATAGTAACTATCCGTAGGAGTTCGAGCCAATAAGGAATTCGGGTTAAAACGTTCTCCCCAGTAGGCCGAAGAACCGATGCCTCCTCCGAAGGGTCTGGAGGATAGATATTGTGCAAAGGTTTGCTGATTTCTGAGGCGAGCTTGCAGGGATGGATTATTGGGATCCAGAGCAGTACGCAAGCGAGCTACAGGTTGGAAGCTATGGAATGCATAGGTATACTTTAATCCATAGTAGGCTACTCCTAATATGAGTAGGCCTGCCACCAGGATCTTGATGTTTTTGGACAAAAAGAGATACAAAACTGCGCCTCCTAATAATACGGCTGCCGCACCTCGGGTACCTGAGTAAAGGAATCCTACTAAGGTAATGGCTCCTATAAGGGCATAGATGAGCTTAGTTCGCCAACCGAATGGTCCGACGAACAAGATTCCACACATTAGGGCGACCATAGCTTGAGAAGCACCAAACTGCCCTGCATCGCTGTAAAAGGAAAAAACCCGTAGGACACCATGTAGTACATGTTCCTTAGCATGCCCATCTTCCCAAAGCCAATACTCTTCAGCTGCATCCAAACCCAGAAATTGCTGCTTTAATCCCCATAAGGCCCCCGCGACGGATATGCCTAAGATGATGTTGACAAATTGCCGCATATACTTATAGTGCCTTAAAAAGGCAAAAGCTAAAGTGAAGCCTAACAATTGGTAAAAACCTACTCCTCTCATCGCATACCCCCAAGCTGAAACACCCGGCATCTCTGGATTGATCAATTCCAGGACGATGTAAGCGTACCAAACGATAGACCACCATACAATATCGTTGAAAAAGGGACTCCAATCCCGGTCTTGTATCTTGTGAAACAGTAGACCAATCCAAGCCACAACTAGAATAATATCGACACTCAATCCCCAGGGATAAGCAATATATCTACTGACCCCCAGTACCACAAAGGAAGCAACCATCGCAGTAAAGACCCCAAATCCTGGGTTCAATACAATTTTGCCAAAAAATAAGATAATCAAGGGTATTATGGTTGCTACCAAGGCCCACTTCACATCAAGAAGGCCAATCAAGCCACCAATGGCTGCTGCCATCAGAATCGGCAACAGAATGAGTGGCTTTTCACGAAATACCTTATTTGAAGCTATATTTTTAGTAACTGATGTCATAATTTTCAGTTTTAGACCATGACCAAATGGATATTTCGTCATGCTTGCGCTGACGCGACGGTAGCCAACTAGGCGATGATGGGAGCGCCTTGCGTTGACTTCCTGGCCAGCGCTTGATCAAGCGCCTCCTCAAAGGCCGCCGCCCTGGCAATCCAAGAATTTGATCGAGCAAATGCTTTTCTTTTGGCAATAGCACCCTCATCCTGTTGCTGTAGAGCTTCACCTATTAATCGTCCAAAAGCCTCCGGGGTTTCTCCTACCAAGGCTACACTCTCAAAATCACTCAGGTCAGCAAAGTCTGTACTTACCACTGGCGTGCCCATAGCCAAATACTCGTTAATCTTCAAGGGATATATACCTGCGGTTAGTTTATTCTTCTTGAACGGTATTAAACCAACGTCAAAGCCCGCAACAATAGCACCCAAGTCATCCAGCGGCTGCGGACCAAATATCTTGACGTTAGGGAAGCGTTTGAACTGATCAGCCAATTCCGAAAGAACAACCCTACCTACAAAGTGAAATTCCCATGCTGGGAAAGCTCGGAACAAACCCTCCAAAAGAGACGGATCTAGTCGTTCATCTAAAGATCCTAAATACCCAATTCGAGGTCGAACATTACTAGTTTTGGAAACATCCCCGCGGAATAAATCCAAGGAGACACCATTCTTGACCAATACGCAATTAGGAGATAGCTGAGCCTTGTTTTCAAATAACCCTGCTGAACTGACTATCGTCAAATCTACCCTTGCCAGAAATTGTTCTTCGTGGCGGCCCCCATGCTTACTTATCCAATGGGCAGCGCTGATTTCATCATAGCAATAATAGACTAGCAATTGTTCTCCAAGTTTGCCGGCCAAGGCGTTACCAAGAGCAGGATTAAAAGCATTGACAACGATCGGATGCTTAAATTGTAAGCGCTTCATCGCCTTCCAAATGGCACGAAGTGCTTTTCGGCCATTTACCTCCATTGCCCGATCGTAAGGGCTTGCAGCCGACAACCAATTGATCGGATAAAAGGGAGGTAAAGTCAAAAGATGGATCGTTTGCCCTGCGGACAAAGACTGGCTTCTAAGCCGAGCCTTCAACCCTAGCAACCGGGAGATGGAAGCTGTCTTTTCTCGGTTTAACATGCGGTAAACTAGGTCTTTCCAGGTGTAGGGATAATCTACGTATAGTACGTCATGTCTCTTTGCCAGTTCTGACATTAAGGACACGGTCGATTTCATATAATCTCCCTCCCACTTTGGGAATCCAAGGCAAACGATCTGCTTTCTTTTTGACATTCTTCCTATCTGTCAGTTAGAATCGGATAGGCCGCCGTACCTTCTTCCTGTACCGAACGTGAACGATTACCCTGGGTAGTTCCTACAAAATCACGAATGATTTCTTTGTGGGCACCATTCAAGACTACTTTCACTGGGCAATCAGCAGCAACTTGAAGGCTTTCAATCGCTTTTTGATCTCCAGCCTCCCAACCTCGGTTGGCTCTGCAGGCCAACAGTACTAAATCGAATTGGTTGATTAGTCCGACTGGATATTGTCCTGTTAGGATAGCTGGCGAATCCATCACTACGTAATCAAAATCTGCTAGTCCAGCTTCTCCACCTGGATTTTCCCAAATCAATTGCTCAATCGACGTTTTATTACTTAACTCCGCATTTACGCGGTAGGTATGATTGTCCGGATGGGTAATATCCTGACCATCCTTGTATGGAAATAGATGCAGCACTCTACTATTGCCCGCTCGTAAACCCGCCACCACTTGCGTACTGATCAAGGTCTTACCTTCTCCCTCTCTAGTACTTCCAATATAGATCATCTTGGGTTTCTCTTGCTTAGCTAGTGTCTCTAACTTAACCTGCTGAAGCAATAAGGCCAATGATTGTTTAGCCAATGATTCGTTCTTTTTGGATCCTTTGATGATGTTAAAGTCTGGCAAGACTCCGCTTGTACTCAAGCCCGTCACCTCCGCCACAGCATCTGGCGACTTCAGTCGCTCATCCATGTACCCCCTAGCAATCAAGAGAGATAAGGTAGTAAAGATGCCCCCGAGGCAACCTAATATAATCAACAAAAGCCTTCGGCTATCTCCTTTTTCCAAGGGATAATAAGGTGCATCAAGTACCTTCAAATTGGTAGCCATTAAGGTGTTCTGCATATGTAACATAGCTTGATTATAGCTATGTAGGTTTTCCAGGTAAGCATCTTCCGCTAGCTGAATTTCTCTTTCAATTTTAGTCAGTTGTGAACCCCAAGGGGCAAACTTGCCATAAATCTCCTCAAATTCTCCTTGCCGATTCTTGATTACATCCAATCGGGCTTGAGATTCTTCCCGCTCCACCATCGTTCTTAGCCATTGATCCAACAAGTTCTTGGTGGCAATCCCATCCGGTGTTTGATCGAACTTGAAAGCTTCCTGCGCATAGGTGGTAATTTCCTTTTTCAACGCCTGCTGACGCTCCAAAAGTTTGGGTACCTCCTGATTGTATTCTTCCATGTTCTTGGCCTCACCAGCCATGATTTCATACTTGGCCAATTGCTGCGTGACTTCCGAAAGTTCTTGTCTTTGCTGTAGCAGGCCATCCCGTAATTCAGCTAGTCTGGCCCTATTGCCCAACTGCTCTTCCAGGCTATTTAAAGTGGCTTGCGTACTTTGCAACTTCATATTCTCCGTAAAGAATACTTCATCAAGCTCCTCTTTCTGAAAAGTGATCGCTTTGGTCTGCTCGTTGTAGTTAATGATTTTATTACTAATCCGGAAGTTGAGCAGTTGCTGTTCGGCTTGCTTCAGATGCTCCGATGATTCCTTGGTGGCCGATGCAAAATAGTCTACCACATCAGAAGACTGTACCTTTTTCAGGTCTGCATGCTTACCCATGAAAATATCAATAAGATAGTTCAAGGTTTGCTGGCAAATCGCAGGATCTGTAGTAGAATAGATGAATTGAATCAAGTCACTATTCCCCCTACGGTACACCTTAAGCTCGCTCTGCAAATATTCAATTCCAAAGTATTCTTTATCTGAATAGATTACCTCTTGGATAACATTGGGTTCCCCTGCCTCGCGCATGGCTACCAGGTTGTAAAAAGTGGCTTCCTCTGAGGTATCGACGACGATTCTTCTCCTTATCTGCTCCGGAATCATCGCCTGAATATCAGCTAGGTTTTCCGCGCTAACCCACTTTCGGTCAGGCGCATTTAACATCAAGTACTTAGCCATGATACGACTAGCTAGTTCTTCCATGGTCTCGTAACCTGTAGCAAGGCTGATGAGTTTCTCCATTTCATTTTGGAAGTAATCTCGATCCACCCGATTAGTAGCTGCGGGATCATTGATGGAAATGGCAGAAATAGCGCCGGTACTCAGCACGGCTTTAGAGGTATATTTTTGCTTACTATCGACAGTGAGAAAATACACTGCCGTAGCTGCTAATAGTCCAGTTAGGATTACTAGCCACGCGTTTTTTTTGATTAAACGAAAAAGTTCGTTGGCTTTCATAATTAAATGATTGGAGTCAACAAATAAATGATCATAGGGGATAGAAGCGATCGTTCTTCCTAGTTAGCTCGGATGTCTTTACCTACCGTTTCCCCAAGAATTTGGAAGGCTAAACGAGCGCCCATTTTGGTTTCTTCCAGAACCGCTTCCGCCTTGTTTCGAAGGCTAATAGCAGCCGTGTATTCTTCTAGTGTCATATTTCCCTCGCGGAAATATTTTTCAGCAGATTCAGCTGATACCTTATGAAAATCAAGGTCCTTTGAACGTACCTCAATCAACTTCACTTTCAGTTGTAACTCATGGTATTGGCGAATAACCAATTCTCTAACTCTCATTTCACGATCGGCATGAACTAGTTTTTCTTGTTCCAACTGATTGGTCAATAAGGCCTTCCGATCCGACTTGGTCATAAAATCACCAAGTGGAAGCCGGAAGTGCAGGCCGATACTGTAAAAAGTGTTCTCACGGGTAATGGTTCGAAAGTCAATCTCATTCACGGATTGCAAATCGTCAATGAAGCGGATATTACCAACTTGAGCGGTACCAATGGCAGCAATATAGTTGGTCCATTCTCGATCCAGAATTCGGATTTTGTGAGAAATGTTATCCACGTTCAAGGCTTGGACTTGCAACAGTGGAGAGTTTTCTAGTGCATCCGCAATTAGGCTTTCCAAGGGACGCACGGCGAAGACATCCTGATCAATAACAACCAAGGTTGTCTCATCTGTGGTAGTTTTCTGCATTTCCCCATCTTCAGCCATTGCCGCATCTTGGCATAGCCCAAGTAGTGGTAGGCTAAAGAGCAATAAGCAGGCAAAAAGCTTACCGACTTGGGGTTGGTGTAATAGGCTCATGGTTCTACTTTTTTTAGTATTAATGAGTTGCGTCTGACATTGGACCACCAAGCTGAAAGCTTTTTGGGCCATTGCTTATCCATACAGGGTTTCTCTAATAGTAGATAACCTAGGATGGAAAAGGCCAGAATGATGGGGGTCATTAATAGAAATTGTAGTAATAGATTTATGCTAAATATGTTAGTGAACGTAAAATGTTTTGTCAGGCGAACTAAACCCTCTACCAGTGGTAGATGAATCAAGTAGATGGTGTAGCACATGCCCCCAATCGCCGTAATCCAGCGATTTCGGAGGAAAAAAAGACTTATACGACCGTGATAAGCAGTCAAAAAGAAAATGATCAAAGTGGCACTAAAGACCAGGTTCTTCATCCATTCCTCCGACCAACTAAAAGCCAAAACCAAGAAACTGAGAATGGCTAAACCATCAAAAAACAAATGATTACTTCTTGGTTTCACCTTAGATTCTGTTAAGTATAGGTCTGCTAGGAAGAAACCTACCAGAAAGTGCTGAAGCTGACAAAGGATCGATAACTTGACAATAGACTGATACCACCCAAATTGATGCTGGAGTCCAATTAAGAGGAAGATCGCCCCCAACAGGATAGATCTTCGAGTCCACTTCCCCTGAATAGAGAAGAAGAGTAAGGTTAGAACAGGTGCCAGCAAATAGAACTGGATTTCAATTTCTAGTGACCAGGCTACCGGATTGATAATAGAATAATCCCCGTACATGAAATTATGCAAATAGAATATTGAAGCCCCGTAATGTGCCATGAGTTCACCTAGACCGTAAGTTCCCTGGATCAATAAGACCAAGAAGAAGATGGTCATCCAGATAATGTAAGGAGGTTCTAAGCGAGTAACCCTACGCCAGAAGTAGGACTTCAAGGATACCTTCTTCCCTCCCTTCAACCAATACTTGGCAAAAGGCAGAGAAAGGATGAATCCACTAATGGCGAAAAAGATATAGACACCAATCGTCCCTCTACTTGCCATAAAAGCTACAGCATCCTGCTTAATGGGTTGAGCCCACTCTACTTGAGAATACCGCTGCACTCGTTCGCTGATGTGTTGAATTACCACGGGAAGAATAGCTACAAATCGGAAACCGTCCACTTCGGGGATGAAGCGCCCCGAGCTCGTAATTCTGGACAGTCTTGAAGGTATGTCTTGCAGTTTCCTCATGGAATTATCATTACACTTCACCAAAGTAAGTCATCCATAAAGAGTCGGAATTCCTTTTTCGATATTCGGTCGTGAAATGGGGTTAGTTGACCAGATACGGGGGACGAGGTAAATCTGTGTAAAATCACCATTTAACTGCCCGTCTTTACCAACTATCCCCGGAAGTGTTACATCTAACTAATTTCCTAATACATTGGGTTAGGGCTTGCTATTTTTGGAGCAAAGCCGATAAGGATGCAACAGAAATTATTATTTATTGACGATAGTGAAATGATGAGAGTCTTCCTATCCAATTTCTTTGGGCAACACTATGTTGTGGAAGTGGCGGAAACGGCGGAAAAAGCGTGGGCTTGGTTAGATCAAGGGAACTTTCCTTCGCTGATAGTTTTGGATCTAAAAATGCCGGGAATGTCTGGTTATGAGTTTCTAAACCATCTTAAATATTCCGTTTTATTTCACGACATCCCCGTCATCATCCTGTCAAGTATTGACAATAGCAAAGAACGGATTAAGTGTTTGGAATCAGGAGCCGCTGATTACATCATCAAGCCGTTTAATCCCCAAGAACTAGCCATTAGAATCAAATACCATTTGGGGTTGAGTAAAGTATAAATATGAAAAATATAGCCTGTATTGGCAAGGATCCTTTCCAGATCAAAGAGGAAGGTCTGGTGGTTAACGCCAGTTTTTCCTTCTTTAGATTAGGGAGTGCCTTTTTCGAATATATTCAAACCACTGGTGGGCTGCCAGATCTCATTTTATTTGAACTTTCACATGATACACGAGATGACTTTATGCGATTGAGGTATCTTTTGTTGAAAGATTCGCAGTATACCAAAATTCCGTTCATTATTATCTCTTCATACCCCTCCTTACAACTCCTTCAGCTGTCAAAAAAATTCCAAATTAAAGACTACTATATTTTCCCAAGTATGTTGGGAGGTTTGGAAAAAAGAATCCATCAACTACTCTCTGATAACCATCCAAGTACGGAGGCAGCCCAAGGACCAGATCTTGCTGCTCAAGCCATTACTGAAATGAATTTTAAGCTTCCTTTATGGAAACGCATCTTTGATATCATCGGAGCCAGTATCTTAATTCTCCTCAGCGCCCCGATCTTAATTATCGTCGGGATACTGATCAAACTGGAATCAAAGGGACCTGTGTTTTACGTCTCCAAGCGGGCGGGGCAAGGCTTTCGGGTTTTCGACTTCTACAAGTTCAGGTCCATGCGTATCGATGCAGACCTTAAACTAGTCGACCTCAAGGATCAAAATCACTATTTCTCGGCTGCTGCTGTAGATGCTAACATTAGCCAGGAGCTTGTAGGAACAGGTACTTTATTGATGATGGACCATGGCCCGGTAGATGAACAGAAATTCTTTCAAGAAAGAGAAGCTACCAATGGGCAAACTTTCTTTAAGATCAAGAATGATCCGCGCATCACGCACATCGGTAAGATCATCCGAGCAACCAGTATTGATGAAATGCCGCAGTTGATCAATGTGCTAAAGGGAGATATGTCACTGGTAGGGAATAGACCCTTACCTCTATATGAGGCGGAAAGACTTACTTCTGATGAATGGATTGAACGCTTCTCGGCACCAGCAGGCATCACTGGTCTTTGGCAAGTTAGCAAGGGAAAAAATTCCGCTGAGACCGAAGATGAACGGAAACAATTAGATATTACCTACGCGAAGCAATACAATTTCTGGTTGGATATGAAAATCCTGCTTCTTACTTTACCCGCCGCCTTCCAGAGAGCCGACTCTTAATCATTGGCTTTTGATCTAAAGTGCGATAATGTCGCAATAAGGCAGACAGATCCTTATCATCGAAACTAAGCGCATGAGCATGGCTCAACAAGCGAGAGGCGGCTGCCCCGACAGGGACATTTGGATAGTAATGATCTCGCGCAAAGTGCATATATTTCATGAGCATAAAAGCATTAAACCAATGGTAAAATCTCGTCACAAAAGCCTTCCTTGAAGCAGTATGTGCTCTAATCTCCTGCCATTTAGACCTATAATCCGATTGCATCAAGAAAGCTTGAACGCTAAGCGGTAATTCCGTAACAATGCTTTCATATTGTTCGGGCGCCACTTTATATAGATTAGGAACTTGATCAAATAAACATTTCAAATCAAAAAAGGAAGATAAGTTATAGGTCTCATATTGTCCGCTAGCGGCAACGATTTCGTTGATGGCTCTGCCTGTGCCAAAAGGAACTCGATGCGAGGGTCTGGGTGAAGGTATGACCTTAGTGGATAGACACTCACTAAATTGGCCGAGTGAGATAAATTTATGCAAAAAGTAAAAATCCTCTCCTGCTTTCCGTTTATTCATACCCCCTTGTTGCTGATAGGCCATTACCCGAACTGCCATGCTAGAGCCCACCGTGTGGTAGGCGTGCGGGAAGCCAGTCAGGCGCTGTGCCTGAATGTAATAGCGGAGATGTAATTCATAAGGTACGATTGCATCATATACCTCATCTGAATGTTCAACACCCTGTAATGGGTGCTCAAAATAGATATTGCAGGCAGGTGTTCTAGGATGGTTTTGAAAGTGTTCTTCTAAGGCCAGTAAATAATTGGTCTCACATCGACTATCTGCATCAAAGCACACAATCACTCCCTTCTTATTTTTAATCTTCATGAATCGCCAGCAAGCTTCATCCATGCCGATTTTTCTCGCCAATCCAACCCCTGCACTTTTTGAGGGTAGATCCGGCAAGTAAAGGATATGAAATTTAATACGGTGCCTATTGTTCTGTTTGGCCCATTGTAAGGCTGTCAAATAAGTCTCCTGATTACGATCCTTGATGGTTTGCGCGGACTGTTCGCTATTATTAATGACCACTATTACTTCTACATCGCACAAGGGCAAAGTGCACTTCGATAAATTCATCAAACTCAATAGCAGGAAAGGCTCATCGTAGGCAGGGATCACCACAATCATCCCTAGATTCAAAGAAGGTTTTTTAAAGATGAGTGGAGCAAATAAGGTGCGTTGTTGTAGATACTGGTTCACGGTGTCAAACTTAGTGAACAAATTTTATATTTGCGCTGGATTTGAATAGTGAATTGAAACAATTAAAAATGGAGACTACATGGCAATGATCAAAAGGATTCCTTTTCCAGCTTTGCTAGCTTTGCTCTGGATGGTATCCATTGTAATTGTCAACCCCATTGGTGAATTTCCGTTGAATGATGACTGGGCATTTGCTAAAGGAGTTTACAATTTGGTAGAAAAAGGGCAGTTGATCTTAGGGGATTGGCCAGCCATTACTTTAGTAGCGCAGTTGTTTTGGGGTGCCTTGTTTTGTAAGATCTTCGGTCTTTCTCTCACTGTTTTACGTATTTCTACTTTAATTAGCAGCTTCATTGGAGTGATTGCGTTCTATGGCATTGCTCGGCAGATTACTCAAAATAAAGAAATTGCAGCATTAGCAGGACTCATCCTATTCTTCAATCCCCTATACTTTTCGTTGTCCTTTACCTTTATGTCTAATGTGCATTTTCTATGCGCTGGCCTCTTGGCTTTTTGGTTTCTTTCCAAAAACATTGAACGCCCTAATCTGCTTTCTTGGTCACTCGGCATCCTATTTTGCATCATAACGACTTTGATTCGTCAATCTGGCTTACTCATCCCATTTGTCTTCATGTTATTAGGCTGTATCCAAAGCAGACGAACCATCGGTAATATTCTCAAACACACCCTACCCTTTATCTTGACTGTCATCGCCTACTTGCTATACATGAGATGGCTAGAGTTTGGAACTTCTAATCCACAAGCGGTAAGGGGAGTGGGTGATTTAATGGCTGGGCTTTTCACGAATAGTCCTGATTATTACTTCTATCGAACAGTAACCGTTTTATTGTATGTTGGCTTCTTCCTATTCCCTTTTTTGGTCGCCTCCATTCGCCCAAAGATTGCAGGGAGCCTCAATTCCTGGATCATCAAAGGTCTGATTGGTGCCGGCTTATTAGTCGTACTATACCTGGGCAGCGTATTCTTTCCCATCGGCAACATATTTTACAATTTTGGCCTTGGCCCCAAGTTATTGAAGGACACCTATTGGGGAGATAATATTACGCCTCAGCTATCTGAAGAGTTTTGGAAAGGGCTAAGATATCCCGCCATTCTTGCTACGATCCTTTACATCTACAAGTTTCCTTGGAACTTCAAATCCCTAATCGCCAGCTTTTATCCTAGCCCGGTCCAGGCCCAACGGTTAATCCGACTGGGTATCTTGATGGTCGTATTGATCTATGTCGGCTTTTTGAGCATCAGTCCTTACTTTTTTGATCGCTATACACTTCCTTTATTGGCTTTTGCCCTTTTGCTCATCCTGCCGGTTACCGCCAAACTGGCTAGCCGTTACAAGCAAATTGGCTATGGTGTGCTATTCCTCTATGCCTTCTTCAGTCTGATTGGGACACATCATTACTTATCCTGGAATCGAACACGCTGGAAAGCCTTGACGGAATTAATGGAAAAGAAAGGAGTTGCCCCCACTCATATAGATGGTGGATTTGAATTTAATGCCTGGCTGGAAACGGGGCCTTTCAATTCGGAGGATCGATATGGTAAAAGCTGGTGGTTCGTAACGGAGGATGATTATGTGGCTGCTTCTGGTCGGCTGACCGATTTCGAAGTCAGGGAGACTTATCCTGTCCCAGCGGTTTGGCCGTTCCACCAAGATACGATCTTTATTCTTTGGCACATGGTCGATGGCATGACGACATATGATAATTACCCCATCAGTTGTGGAGCAGAGAACATTTTACCTGACCCCTACTATTTCAGTTCAAATCTACCCCAAATCAAGTTTTATCACGAACTGGCCCAATCTCAACAAAGGGTTCAAAGTGGACGATATTCTATGGCTCTGACGGAGGGGAAAGAATATGGTTTTTCTACTGTTCTAAAAGACGTCCGACCTGGTGATGAATTCACTATTCGAGTTTGGCGGTGGGATGAAAGCCAAAGTTCCGGACTAGTCCTATCCAATCATGAAGGCGAAAATTTCTATGTTTTTGAGAAGGCGAATGTAATTCAAGAAAAGGAGGGTTGGCAACAATTAGAATTAAAGGTACAAATTCCTGCAAACCCAGGATTCGACAAAGTTGGGATATATGTTTGGAATCCTGTAAAAATAGACGCCTGGTTTGATGATATGGAAATCGATCGCAAGCCAGCCAATGCTACAGAGGAGGTGGAAGAATGACTAGTACGAAGATGTCCAAAAGCGTTTTGCTAGAAGCTCAATACTTACCCAACGTGCAGTACTTTTCGAAGTTGGTCCAATTCCCTACCCTCATTTTAGAGGCGCATGAAAACTATCAGAAAGGCAGCTATCGCAATCGCTGTCACATCGCAGGTGCCAATGGTTTAATCCGGCTTTCTATCCCCCTGCGTAAAGGTAAAAATGAGCGGTTATCCATTCAAAGAACCGAAATTTCTTACGACGAGCCCTGGATTACTCAGCACTGGCAAAGCATTAGATCTGCCTATGGCAATGCCCCCTATTTCCCCTATTATCAGGACGAACTACAAGAGCTATTTCGACAGCGGCCAAAGTCCCTCTTTGAGTGGAACAAATCCCTGATCCAATTGATTATTGACCTACTGCAGTTGCCTGTAGTCATTACACTAAATGAGCAGTATAGCAAAACTGTATCGGAGGACATACATGATCTTCGTGGACACATCCATCCAAAATCGCATCGCCGACAACTAGATCCGAATTTCCAAGCAGTTCCTTATCCTCAGCTTTTCGAAGAAAGACATGGATTCTTACCCAATTTAAGTATCTTGGACCTGCTCTTCTGTACTGGCCCACAAGCTATTTTGTACTTGGAAGAGTCAATTATAACTGGAGATTAGTTGTGCTCTACTCCACTCACAATCAAAGATAAGCTGGTGAACCAACTATTAAATCAGCAGCTGAAACCCCAACGGGCCCAGCTGGATGAAATTGCGAAAGACTTGCACGGCCTAACCATTCAAATTGGCCATAACGAATTGACTGAGACGCTGAGTGAACTACGAAATCGGATTCATGAACCTTTCATGTTTGTCATCGTGGGCGAGGTTAAAGCGGGAAAGTCAAGTTTCATCAACGCCTTGCTAGATACTGGACGGGAAATCACGAAAGTTGCCCCGCAACCCATGACAGACACCATTCAACAAATCCTTTACGGAGAAAAGGAAGAAATCGTTAGTATCAATCCTTACCTAAAGCAAATCTTCTTACCAGTAGATATATTGCAAGAAATCGCTATCGTCGATACGCCAGGTACCAATACCATCGTAGAACATCATCAAGAAATCACCGAGCGTTTTATTCCTTCCTCTGACTTGATTGTATTTGTGTTCGAAGCAAAAAATCCTTACCGGCAATCTGCCTGGGAATTTTTCGACTACATTAATGCGGAATGGCGGCGAAAGATCATTTTTACTCTACAGCAAAAAGATTTAATGAAGCCCGAGGATCTGGAAGTGAATGTCCAGGGGGTACTTGATCATGCTTCTAAAAAGGGGATTGAGGAACCATTGGTATTTGCGGTCTCAGCGTTGCAGGAAGAAGAGGATCATCCTGAAAGTGGTTTTGAGGCAGTCCGTAACTTTATTCGGGAAAACATCACCGGAGGAAAGGCGCCAGTACTCAAGCTGCTAAATAGTATAGATACACTCCAAAATATTAATGGCAGGATCCGGCTTGGGCTTGATCTAAGGAAGCAACAGTGGGAATCCGATACGGCCTTCCGCGCGGATATTACAGATACATTAGACACTCAGGAAGGAAAATCACACAAACAGGTCAATGTACTAGTTGAAAACCTGATTGCTGCCTATGATCGAATCACGAGCAAGAAGGAACAAGAACTCAAAAATGGGCTGTCTTTCCTAGGGCTACTACGGCGTAGTTTCACTTCTATCTTTAATCGCAAGCAATCTGTCAAAGATTGGTTAGAAGGCTTGGCGAAAGAGCTTGAAACCCGTCTCAACTATGAACTGGAGGCCAAATTGCAGGAAAGTGTAGTGGACCTCTCTGACAATGTGCAGCAGATGGCTAAAATCATTGATCTCAAGATTCGCAATAGCGAAACCATCTTAAAGAATGACCATGATCTATTCAGTGATATAGCTGAAAAACGCAGTAACATTCTGAGAGATCTGCAAGATACTTTCCATGATTTTATTAGTAAAACAGAGAACTTTACGGATGAAAGTCTATTTCCAGATAAGAAAGCCATCTCTCCGAATCTAGCTACAGGAAGTGGAGTTGCGGCCATTGGCGTTATCTTAATGACCGTCACCAATGGCATCGTATTTGACATCACCGGCGGCATCCTCACCACTATTGGGTTGTTATTCGCCGGGGTTTCCACCAGTGTGCAGAAGCGAAAAATCTTAGAGGGATTTAGAAATGAAATTAACAAAGGACGGGAGCGTATTGCTGAGGATGTAACCGAAAAACTAAGAACTTATATCAGTCGTTTAAAAGACAAGATTGATTTAAACTTCCATGAGTTCGATGAACTGCTAGCCCAGGAGGAAAAGACCATAGAGGCTTTATCGGGCCAATGGACTTCGATTGATCAACGACTAACGGATATTCAACAAAATTTGCAGACCGGCAATGACGGATAGTTTTACCCAACAAATACAAGACATCAGCCCCGGTAGTTTGGCCATCGTTGGCATTCCCTATGATGCTCAATCTTCTTTTCTATCAGGCTGCGCCGAAGCTCCAAATCTAATTGTAGAAGCTTACCATTCTCCCTCCAGTAATTATTTTACTGAATTGGGATATCAGTTGGAAGGAGATATGGCCATCTCTTTCCTAGGGAACTTGCCTATTTCAGACTACTTTGACATCGAGAAAGGCATCAAGCAAGTATTGCAGGCCGGGGGGCGTATTTTTTCGCTAGGTGGGGATCATTCAATCACCTACCCTATCATCAAGGCTCTAGCCAAAAAATATGATAAGCTAAGTATTCTTCAACTGGATGCGCATGGCGATTTGTACCAGGATTTTGACGGAAATCCGTATTCTCATGCCTGCCCTTTTGCCAGAATCATGGAAGATGGATTGGTGGACCGCCTGGTGCAAGTAGGTAATCGCACCCTAAGTAAGCATCAAAGAGAGCAGGCTCAGCGTTTTGGTGTAGAAATCATCGAGATGAAAGACTGGCAACGTGGGCAGAGGCTTCCACTTAGGGGTCCATTGTACCTAAGTTTAGATCTTGATGTACTGGACCCAGCCTTTGCGCCTGGCATTTCACACTACGAGCCAGGAGGAATGTCTCCCAGGGACGTGATCAGTATTATTCATCAGATCGAAGTACCAATTGTCGGAGCAGATATTGTGGAGTACAATCCCACCAGAGATATCAACGGTATGACAGCGATGGTTGCCGCAAGATTCATGAAAGAAATCATTGGGAAAATATTATCATAGTGGTAAATCTCTTGTTTGTATATGGTACTTTAATGAAAGACTTTTCGTCTGAAATTACTCAGGTACTTCGAAGTAAAAGTGAATTTGTGAGTGAAGGTTGGATAAGCGGAAAATTGTATGATCTCGGTTCCTACCCGGGATTGGTATACGAACCCAATGCCCGGCAAAGGGTAAGAGGAGAAGTTTATAGTATGTATCGTCCCGAGTTGTTATTGCCCGTGCTCGACTACTATGAAATGATAGATCCCAACAAGCTGGCTGACAATGAATACAAGAGAAGTTTACTGCCGATCAGCACTGCTGATAGAATACAGGAATGCTGGACTTATATTTTCCAGAGACCCGTAACAGCCCTACCTGAAATCAGTTCTGGAGATTATCGCACTTATTTTGCACAAAACCCTAATCACCAAGACTTTATTGACAAAAATTAGTACATGAATTACCGTCGCCCATCAATTTCGATTATCCTTTTCCTATATATAGCCGGACTCTTGATGTTTTACAGTTGTAAAGCACAGAATGCCTCCTCCTCAGAGCACGCTTACACCAATGAATTGATTAATGAAAGTAGCCCTTACCTACTACAGCACGCTCATAATCCAGTCAACTGGCATCCATGGAATGAAAAGAGTTTGCAAAAAGCCAAGGAAGGAGACAAGATGCTGCTAATTAGCGTTGGCTACGCCGCATGTCATTGGTGTCATGTAATGGAGCATGAGTCGTTTGAAGACACTTCCGTGGCACGCATCATGAATGAAAATTTCATCCCTATAAAAGTAGACCGAGAGGAACGACCCGACGTAGATGATATCTACATTACGGCCTGTCAAATGTCTACTGGCAAAAATTGTGGCTGGCCGCTGAATGCCTTTGCCCTTTCGGACGGAAGACCTGTGTGGGCTGGCACCTACTTCCCTAAGAAAAACTGGATTGAAATTCTAGAATACTTCGTGAAACTTTACAAAGAAGACCGGGATAAACTAGAAGAATATGCAGGGACTATCACAGATGGCTTGCAAGGCATAGATGATGTTCCGGTTGGAGATAAGTATCAAGCTTTTAGTGCTGAGGATTTACAGCAGGTCAATAAGGATTTTCTAAACAGTATAGATTTCAAAAGAGGGGGACAAACAGGGGCACCAAAATTCCCCAAGCCGAGCAATTACGAGTATTTACTAGAGCAATACTTCCGAACTGGAGAAGCTAAATTATGGGAAGCAGTAGAGGTAACGCTAGATAATATGGCTAAAGGGGGCATCTATGATCATGTTGGAGGGGGATTTGCACGATACTCAACGGATGCAGCCTGGAAAGTACCTCATTTCGAAAAGATGCTGTACGACAATAGTCAATTGGTAAGCCTATATGCAAAGGCTTACCAAGTAGAGCAGAAACCGAGGTACAGAGAAATAATCGAAAAAACGCTTGGCTTTATCGAACGGGAATTGACCGATGTAAGTGGTGGTTTTTATTCGTCTCTGGATGCGGATAGTGAAGGCGTGGAAGGTAAGTTTTACGTATGGACTAAAGCTGAACTTGACTCCATCATCAACGATCCGCAAAAGAGTGAATGGTTTTGCGATTTCTACCAAATTCGAGAAAGAGGAAATTGGGAACACAAAAACATCATTTACCATGAAAAGAGCTTAGCAGATTATGCAGCCAGCATCAACCAGGAAGCGGCCGAACTAAGGCGCAGCTTCAATGAAATCAAAGCAAAGTTGCTAAAAGCGCGGGAGAGTAGGGTTCGCCCTGGCCTAGATGATAAAGTGCTAACCGCCTGGAATGCTCTTATGCTTAAAGGGTATGTAGACGCTTTCAAAGCCTTGGGCAAGCAAGCTTATTTAGACATGGCGTTAAAGAATGGGCAATTCCTAGTGGAAAATATGCTACAGTCTGATTCTCGACTGAATCGAAATTTCAAAGATGGCCAATCCGGCATCAATGCTTTCCTGGATGATTATGCTTTAACCATCCAAGCATTTATGTCGCTCTATGAGGTGACCTTCGATGAGGCCTGGCTCAATTACAGTAAAGGCCTGGCAGACTACACCTTTGAACATTTCCTGGACACCAGTATCTATCTTTTCAACTATACCTCAGACTTGGATCCTCCCTTGATTGCAAGAAAAAAGGAGTTGGGCGATGGAGCCATTCCAAGTTCCAATTCTTCCATGGCCAGAGCCCTATTTAGCTTGGGAATTTACTTGTCCGAGGAAGATTACCAAGATCAAGCTAAACAAATGATGGCTAATCTTGTGAAGACCGTAGAAGAAAGTGAGCAGCCCAGTTTTTATTCCAACTGGCTGCAATTGTACCAAAGCTTAGCTGCCCCACCTTATGAAGTGGCTGTGGTTGGACCTAATGCCAAGGTACTTAGCCAAGAACTTATGGCAGCCTACTTGCCCAATAGCTTGTTTTTAGGGGGGACGGCTGAAGGCTCGTTGGAATTACTGAAGGATAAATTGGTGGAGGGAGAGACTTATATCTATGTTTGTCAGAACAAGGTCTGCCGCTTCCCAGTACAGACGGCTGAAGAGGCGTTGAAACAACTACAACCATAGTTTGAAACTACTATGCCCCTATCTCTGCCGGTCAATAAACCAATTCCAACATAGTGACTGACTAGATCTCAATGGATCTGTGTGCCATTTCTGATTTCATCTATCCTTTGTGCACAGGCGGAGGCTTTGGATGAAAAGGAGAAAGCGCCCTCCTCCTTCGCTTTGGCCATTAACCAGGATAATGCCTTTAGCTGTTATCCAGCCATCTATGGAAGTTTCGGCCTTAATACCCTTTGAGTAGGCCTTATTCCAAACCAAATTGTTCTTTGGTAGGCTGTGTCATGAGATGTATAGCTTTCAGCATCAGACCACTTTGTTCGTAACTGGTGGTGCCTACCCAAGACATCTCATCCCCGGAAGCATTCGCCTGAATAATATATTCACTATCCTCAGCATCTATATTGGAATCAATATGCAGAACCGTCCCCTCATTTCTAGCACCAATCCCCCACGACCCTGATCCCATAAGCTTGTCCCAGTGCCCGCTTTCAAAACTACCATCTGGCTTGAATTTGTACCACCGGCCTTTACCGGCTTTGCTGGCTTCACGATCGTTGGGTACTACATAAAATTCGAACACCCAGTAATCACGTGCGAGCAAGCTCGTTTCTCTAAAATTGGGATTGGGTGGAATTGGAGCCGTATAAGTACCTCCTCCAGCAGCCCCGCCCCCTGCTTGGCTACCATTACATGAAAACAAAAGAACACCGATTACCAAAAGACTTACAATTTTGTACATGAGATCTAAATTTTCTATAAAAACCATGCCCTTTTCTGATACAAATTATCTCTTTAGGGCATTAATCCCGTCTTATCTACTAGCCCCACCTGTATCATTAGGTCTACAAACATACACAAGCCCGGCAGAATTACAAGGAGGTAGGCCCGCATTCAGAATTCCTTAACAAATCCCTAGGATTTACGCATGGCTTCACTCAAGGAGGTCATCCCTGCCATTTCATGAGATTGACCAAATAAATTTACAGCCAATTGCTGTTCCGATAGATTTTCAATATCAACAGTAGCATGACTAACTTTCACTTTCAATACTACTCCTCTAAACTGCAGCTTGAAAGAATAGGCCCTCCATTTTTGAGGAATAAAGGGACGCAAATGTAAAACACCATCCCTAACTCTCAATCCGCCAAACCCCTTCACGACTGACATCCAGGTGCCCGACATACTGGTAATATGACAGCCATCCTCCGTATCATTGTTGTAATCATCTAGATCCAATCTTGAGGTACGTAGATACATCTCGTATGCTTTTTCTTCCCGGCCTAAAGCAGCTGCCAAGATCACATGCACACAAGGAGACAAGGAAGATTCGTGCACTGTCCTAGGCTCATAGAAATCAAAATTGCTGCGGATGGTTTCCCTATCAAAATGATCCTCAAAGAAGTATAAACCTTGTAACACATCTGCCTGCTTAATAAATACCGATCTCAATATTCGATCCCAGGACCAATGTTGATTGATTGGGCGTACTGCGGGATCTAGATCCACTACTTCCTGCAAGTCTTTATCCAAAAAGCCTTCATGCTGAACAAAGATTCCCAGCTTTTCGTCTATTCCCAGGTACATCCCCGCAATAATCTTTTTCCACTGCCCCGTTTCAGTATACTCATAGAATTTAATCCGTTCGATCAAGGTATCAAAGGCGGTGGAATCCTTTTCTTGCACATAGTTCAAAGCTTCCAGGGTGTATTCTAGACACCATTTGGCGATGTAGTTGGTGTACCAATTGTTGTTAACATTATTTTCGTACTCATTTGGGCCTGTCACCCCATGAATCACATACTGTTGTTTCTGGGCTGAGAAGTGTACTCTTTGTGCCCAAAAGCGAGCAATCGCAATCAGCACCTCCAGACCGTAGTCTATCAAATAGTCCTGATCACCGGTATATCTTATGTAATCGTAGATAGCATAGGCTATGGCACCATTCCGGTGGATCTCTTCAAAGGTGATCTCCCATTCATTATGACACTCCTCCCCAGTCATTGTGACCATCGGGTACAAAGCCGCACCATCCTTGAAGCCTAGTTTTTCTGCATTTTCAATCGCTTTCCCCAACTGCTTATATCGATATACCAGGAGGTTTCTGGCTACCTCTGATGAGGCTGTAGACAAATAAAATGGCAGGCAATAGGCTTCCGTATCCCAGTAGGTACTACCACCATATTTCTCCCCCGTGAAACCTTTTGGGCCAATATTCAAACGTGCATCCTCTCCCGTATAGGTTTGGTACAGTTGAAAGATATTGAATCTAATGCCTTGTTGGGCAGCCACATCTCCTTCGATCTGGATATCTGCCTCTTCCCACTTAGCAGCCCAAGCCTGGGTATGAGCCGCTAATAAATTGTCAAAGCCCCTTGCAAAGGCTCCTTCGAGCTGTTGTTGGCAGTGCTGCAGCAAATTTGTCTTCTCGATGTTCATGGAAGAAACATTAGCAGCATACTTCAAAACCGTAAGGGTCTGCCCCTCTCCTACTTCAAGATCCACCGCGCAAGCAATCTTTTTATCTTCCTTGTACCGATAAGCATCAAATTCCAGGCTTTTTCCACCTTTGAGGATATCAAACTTCATGCCTGTGCAAACCTGGAAGCCGGTCTTTTTCGTCTCGGCAATCACATAGCCCGATCTCCGCTCCACTTCCTCATGGATACCTTCCCAGAACTTCTCACCGTAATTGGCATCTTCATTTTTCACATCCGCATCTACATAGGGTTTAACCGTAAGTGGTCCTTCGAAGTCCAAAGGCGTAATTTGGTATTTAATAGCCCCAATTTCGTCGGTAGCCAAACTGCAAAAACGAGATGAGGAAATCGCTACTCGACGTCCACTAGGCAATTTGGCTACTACTTGGCGCTCCAGCACTCCTCTTTTCATATCCAACACACGCCGAAAGGACTCGATCTCACATTGAGCAAGGTCCAAGTTTTCTCCATCAAAGGATACTTGAATTCCAATCCAATTTGCCGCATTCAGTACCTTCGCAAAATATTCAGGATAGCCAATTTTCCACCAACCGACCTTGGTTTTATCAGGATAATACACGCCCGCCACGTAGCTACCTTGCAGAGAGTCACCACTAAAGTCTTCTTCAAAATTAGCCCGCTGCCCCATTCGGCCATTGCCAATACTAAAGACACTTTCACTTATTTTATTATACTCAGGATGAAAGCCATCTTCTATTATTTTCCATTCGTCGTGAATCAGGTAATTCTTCATGCTTCTTCTTGTTGGAACTTTACAAATTAAGCTATTGAGCAGCTTCTTTCAGTCTTGCCCTAAGGTCTTCAAGGTCAAGTCCTACAAAACCGTTTATCACAAGGGAAGCTTGGTCCAAAATAGCTGGATCCCCAACGCCCACCGGATAGAATCCCCCTGCGATGGCAGCTTCAATACCTGCTTCAGCATCTTCAAACACTATGCTTTCACTAGGATCTACCTGCAATTCTGTTGCTGCTTTCAGAAATACCTCAGGGTCAGGTTTGCTTCTGCTAACTTTGCTTCCGTCAATGATGACGGGAAAGAAAGCGGCTAAATCTAATTGGTCTATGATTGTTGGCGCGTTTTTGCTAGCCGAACCAATAGCCATTTTAACCCCTCGGTTTCGTAAATCATGTAGAAAAGGTAAGACACCAGGAAGGATTTCACTTTTATCCATCTGAAGAATGAAAGAACGATACACTTCGTTTTTCTCCCTTGCTAGAGCTATTTTCTCCTCTTCAGTTTTTTGTACGCCGCCCCAAGAAAGGATTAGGTTAAGGGAGTCCATCCGACTAATACCTTTGAGTTTTTCATTATACGCTTTGGTAAAGTCGAATCCCAGTTTATTGGCTAACTGTCGCCAAGCAATAAAGTGGTATTTGGCAGTATCTACTATGACACCATCCAAGTCAAAGATACAGGCTTTGATCATCGCATTTTGGTTTCATACTTAATTTGCCGCAATTTATATTTCTCGCGGAAAAACTACAGTATAGATTCATATGATTTTTGCTGGTTTGAGCTGACTGCTCATTAACAGATGAAACAGATCCCCCTTTCGCTATACGATTCCTAAGAATTTTTGCTACAAATTTTCATTTAATAAAATATAAAAGAGCTTGCAGCGTTTTTTTTATATCTTTAATCTACCCAACCGCCTATTTTTAGACCCCACATTCCTATACTTACCTTTTATATTAAACCCCTGTACATTTTTGGAGTCTAATGGTTAGCCCCACCTAACCACAACTATAAATTGCTAATAACCAAAAACCCATTGACATGGATAGACGAGCTACCTTAGCTACCATGCTTGGTCGGGGGAATGAAGATTCTCAGGCCACTAACCAGTTGGCAAAAGCAAGTGCAACGGTAACGACGCTGAACACTGGTCTTGAACCCTTCGCAGGGGAATGGACTTTTGACAAAGCCGCACATCTTCTTCGCAGGGCCACCTTCGGTCCTTCCCTTGACCAGATCAAAGAGGCCGTAGCCAATGGCTTGGACGCTACTATGGAGCAGCTCTTTGCAGATATTGATCTGCCTGCACCACCGATCAATTACGATGAAGATGAAGATCCTTATGTACCGATAGGTCAAACCTGGATCAACTCTCCTTACAATGACAACAAGAATGTTAAACCATCTCGCTGGAGAAGTCTCAGAGCCTGGATTATGATGAACATCATGGAGGAAGGGATTTCCATCCGTGAGAAGCTAACACTATTTTGGCACAATCACTTCGCTGTAAATAATGTAAATGATCCTCGATACATTTACAATTATTTGCATTTAATTCGAAGTAACGCCTGGGGCAACTTTAGAGAATTGGTCAAAAACATGACGATCGAGCCAGCTATGCTGCGCTTTTTGAATGGCAACCAGAACACGAAGAATGCACCCAATGAGAATTATGCCAGAGAGCTTCTTGAGTTATTTACCATTGGGAAGGGTCCTTTGGCGGGAACAGATGATTATACCAATTTTACCGAATTAGATGTACTGGAAATCGCTAGAGTACTAACCGGTTGGAGAGAGCGCGGCTTTAACACCAAAAACCCCGAAATCACCATTGAACCTTATTACACCAATAGTCGTCATGATATCACGACTAAAATACTCTCTCATCGATTTGACAATACCGTCATCACAGACCAGGGCGAAACAGAGTATAGCGCTTTAGTGGACATCATTTTTCAGAAGAAAGAGGTAGCCCGCTATATCAGTAGAAAGCTCTATCGTTGGTTTATCTATTATAAAATTGATGATAATGCCGAGGTGAATGTCATCGAACCTATGGCGGATCTTTTAATCGATAACGACTATGAAATCAAGCCTGTACTGGAAACACTACTAAGGAGTGAGCACTTCTTTGATATATTGAGTGTAGGTCCAATGATCAAGAATCCAGTGGATTTTACCCTATCTCCACTCAAACAGATGCAGGTAAGCTTACCTAAAGACAATACCAACCTATATTATGCCATCATGTTGAAGTTTTACAGTGCGGTAAAACTTATGGAGATGGATTACATTAACCCACCTGAGGTAGCTGGCTGGAAAGCCTACTATCAGGAACCACAATACTATAGAACCTGGATTAACGCTACTACCCTACAGCAGCGAATGGGTTACACCAATAAAATCAGCAACAATGGATACACCACACAAGGAGAAAAGACTCGTATCGATCCTTTAGAGGTCATCAAAATGGTGGACAATGCCGAAGATCCTAATGTCGTGGTAGATACTTTTGCTGCGATGTGGTTCCCTCAAACGATTACGGATTCCCAGAAGGTGGCCTTGAAGGATATTCTTATTCCTGGTTTACCCGATTTTGAATGGACAGTTGAATATGGAGAGTATGCTGCCGATCCTGAAAATGAGGATTTGAAAGATGCCGTCAGATCGAAATTGCAGGATCTGATACAAGCGATGATGAGTATGGCAGAATACTATTTGAGTTAGATTTTCCTGTTAACAACCTGTTGTCAAACAGGGTAATCCAAAAAAATCATGAAAAGAAGAAATTTCATCAGATCGGTTGGTGCTGCGGCAAGTGTACCAATGATACTCAATGGCATGAAGCTCTCTGCCATGCCTTCCAGTCTAGCAAGTCTGGTAAACAATGATAGCGATAAAGTTTTAGTACTCATTCAGCTCAATGGCGGGAATGACGGGCTCAATATGATCATCCCAAGGGATCGCTACGACAACCTTGCCGTCGTTCGCTCAAACATATTATTGCCGGAAAGTTCTATCTTAGAATTAGATGACAATACGGGGGTGCACCCTTCAATGGAGGGGGTGCAACAACTATTCCAGGAGGGGCAGTTAAGTATCCTACACAGTGCCGGTTACCCAAATCAGAACCGATCCCATTTTAGGTCGATGGATATTTGGAAAAGTGGTTCTCCCGCAGGCGAGGTATGGAACGATGGTTGGTTGGGCAGATACCTGGATACCTTGCACCCCGCTTTCCCTGAAGATTATCCTAATGCTAACTACCCCGATCCTTTTGCCATTACTATGGGCAATGTAGTATCCGAAACTTGCCAGGGCAAGTCGGCGAACTTCAGCTTAACCCTGACCGATCCCTTTAGTCTCACTCCGCTTACAGAAGGAGCACCAGGGGAGGTACCAGAGACTCCCTACGGGGATGAACTCACTTTCCTCCGTACTACTATCAAGCAAGCCAATAAGTATGGAGAAAGAATTACGGCCGTAGCTGAGGTAGGTAATAATATCATGGAGTATCCAGATGGAAATCGCTTGGCCGAACAACTCAAGAACGTAGCCTTGCTTATATCTGGCGGTCTACAAACCAAGATTTATATTGTCAATATAGGTGGTTTCGATACGCATGCAAATCAGGTGGTAGAGGGAGATCCCACTACTGGTGAACATACCGCCTTATTGGAAAGACTTTCTGAAGCGATGCATGTTTTCCAACAGGATATTGATGCATTAGGATTGTCCGAGCGCGTGGTGGGCATGACCTTCTCCGAATTCGGGAGAAGAATCAAGTCGAACGATAGTTTCGGTACAGATCATGGAACTGCTTCTCCATTGATGGTCTTCGGTACCTGTGTTAATCCAAAGGTATTTGGTGACAGTCCAGACATTCCTCTAGACGTAGGCAAAAGTGAAGGGCTACCCATGCAGAATGACTTTAGGGATATCTATGGGTCAATTCTGATGGATTGGTTCGAGGTCAAGGAACAGGATGTGAGAACGCTCCTTCACAATGACTTCCAACATATACCGATTATCCAAAGTTGCAGTGTGACGTCGACCGGACCAGACCTAGAGACAGAGCTCCCGATAGAGCTTTCCAATTTTCCCAATCCCTTCCGGAATTGGACAACGATCCAGTTCAAAACAGAAAATGAGTGGGCTAAATTGTCAGTGTACAATGGACTTGGTGCCGAGGTCGAAGTCATTTTAAACAAACAGCTACCGGCGGGTGAGCATCAGGTGAGGTTTGATGCAGGTAACTTGCCTCCGGGAAGTTATTACTATAGACTGCAATTGAATGGTAGGCAAAAAACCAATCGAATGGTCAAAATGTAAGCCCAATAAAATGTCTTACCCTAAAACAAGCCTCAAGTCGTTAAGACTTGAGGCCTATTCTATGGCTTTCTTGATACCTTAGTAGAATCTAAAAGGACGGAACTTCACTCACAAACTCAAACGATTCATCCTCATAATTCATTCGACAACAATAGTTTACTACTCCGTTCGTCACTAGCAAATAAGGCACCCTTAGCGGCAAATTATAGTTAGCTATTTGTCTAAATGTTGCCTGGGTAACTTTGACTGATGGTGCTTTGCATTCCACCAATAGAAAAGGGTTCATATCCTTATCATAGACCAAAATATCGCAACGCTTCTGTAGTGCGTTGACTTGCAACCCCATTTCGATATTGATCCGATTCTTATTGTATTGCTTTTCTTTGATCAAATACAGAATGACTAGCTGCCGGACTAGTTCCTCTGGTTGAACAACCAGCCATTTTTTACGAATCGGGTCAAATAAATAGCGAGTACCAGCTTCCGTTTTAACTTTGAGTTGGTCCTGCCCAGCTAAAAGATCTATTTCGATCATCTATGGTGACGGGGTTTACTGAATGACGATCCGGCGATTCATCATCCCTTGCGTACTTTGCAGACGAAGGATATACACTCCAGGAGTCAAATGCTTCTCTATTGCCATTGGTAGTCTATGATCTCCGGCAGCTAAGAAATCAGGTATGTTGATCGCTTGTACACGCTCTCCGGTAATCGTCAATAAATCGGTCGCTACTTGCTCCAAGGGTTTTTCCAAGGATAATTCCATGATAGCATTGGCACGCATTGGATTTGGAGAAACCTGGAATAGGCTAACTCTTTGTTCCACCTCCTTACTAGCTGAAACAATCTCAAAGTTATCAGAGGAATTGGCATTTACATATTCATACCGATCACCTACCTTTTCCCAAAGAATGCTAACGATATCAACATTGCTGGACTCGTAGCCGGTTGCATTTAGGTTGAAAGAAAGCTCCCTATCAAAAACTTGATCAGCATCTATAGAACCAGCCATCAGTAATTCTCCAAAGTCATTATTGTCAATTGATCCTCTGAAAAGGTTTTTATGCTCTGCATTCCCGCCGAGGGGAGATTGATAGCCAACAAAGTTCTTTTCAACAATATAGATTCCCAGATAAAACTCGCCGGTCGTTTTTTCAAAGAACTGTGCCCTGGCTTGCACTTTCACTACTCCATCAGGGAGCATCCCTAAATTAATCGCTGATTGTGCCCTAGGGGCTTGATTAGCCATCGTGTTGATGTTGCTACCCACCATGGGAATCATATTGCTAAAATTCCCGGAATTGGCGGAAATCTTCTCAGTGCCCATATAGAACTCAGGTTGCCCCACAATGCCAAAGTTACTAGCCATGGCCTCCCCCGCTGGTGTCTTGTAATCTCCACTGTAGTGGGTTACCATCATAATGGCCTTCTCCTGATAGCCCTCCAGCAAGCCTTCAAAGAAATTCCAACCCCAATTCCCACAGTGTGGACACCAGGAGGCAGAAATCTTGGTGATCATGGGAATTTGTGTTTTTGGCACTTCGATCTCTTGGGCTTGCACGAAAAGTCCGAGGGTAAAAAGAGCAACAAAAAGTAAAAAACGTTTCATAGGATATCTTTTAAATATGTAATTTCAAGGAAAGAGCTAGTTGCGTTAACTATTTTGTTTCGTTCATCTAGTCGATGACCAACAACCCACAAAATGTTGTCATTGGCATCCAGCAGCAGCCAAGTTTCTTCTTTTTCGTATCTAGAAAAACCATTATTGGTAAAAAAATCCTGGATTTTTTGACGATGGCCGTTCATGCCCAGTGGACAAAAGACATCGCCAGCCTTCCATTTTCGTAATTGCAGAGGGTACACTATGCGATCCGCATCTAAATAAGCGGATCGGTCAGGTGAGGCGAAGGATGTAGGTTTCCCTGTTTTGGCTTCAAAGATAAGCATCCCATTGGATAAAGTGATCATATGTGTTTCTTTGCTTACCTGAATATTCCCTAAATTGTCGGCTAGTTTCTGCCAGGGTTCTACAATCAAGAAGGCTCGATCGATCAGTAAACGATGGCTTTGGCTATAGTAAAGTCCTCCCACTCCTCTAGCCTGCATCCGCAACACTATCTGCTCCAATTGATTGTAGTGAAAACCTTTGCCTCTAAGACACTCAAATAATAAGGTTTGTTGCGTATTTGGATGTTTTTGTAAACCTTCTATGCTAATGAATACTTGCAGCCCCTTATGCTCCACCCATTCTTGCTTAAAACGCTCAACACTATCCTGGTACAAAAGATAGGACTCATGTAAAATGGAGAAATTCCTAGCCGCCGTTTCTTCCAGACCAGGATTAATCGCTTTCAGACGAGGGATCACATGGTGCCTAATCTTATTTCGGGAGTACTTATCGCTGGCATTGGACACATCTTCTCGAAAGGGGAGATCTACTTGCTTCGCATACTCCAAAAGCTGAAGTTTTTTGGCAAATAGAAGTGGTCGAATCAGGTAACCGTTTCTTGCAGGTATCCCTCTTAGTCCTGCCATGCCACTTCCTTTGGTGAAGTTATATATAAAGGTTTCAAGTGAATCATTGAGATGATGTGCCGTAGCAATTTTAAAGTAAGATTCCTTTCCACGCATACTTTCTAACCAATCGTATCTCAGTTCTCTAGCGAGTAACTGGATAGACTTCTTCTGCTCGCTAGCCAATCTTTCGGTTTCGAATCGTATGGAGTAGAATGGAATATGGATCTTATTGGCCCACTCCCGAAGGAAGCTTTCATCAGCGTCAGAATCATTGCCTCTCAATTGAAAATTACAATGCGCAATCCCAATGTCAAGTCCCTCTTTCCAACATAAATGCGCCATCACCATCGAATCGATTCCACCGCTGACCGCTAGCAGGATGCGATCATCTTGTCGGACTAATTCCTCTCCATAAATGTATTGTCGAAATTGAATCGGCAGGCTCATGCCTCTTATTTCCTTTTCATGACCGGTACATCTTTCAAAACCATTTGTACCGTTTGGCGAATGCGCTCTTCTAAAAGTACGATTTTCTCGGCACGTAAATCCTCCAATAGTTTTTCCTGATAATGCCGAACGGTTATCAATTCTAGGTCACGATCAACGATCACCTTAAATTGGTCTTCAATGGCTCGACTGAAGTTCGCTACTTTGCTATCCGTATCATTCACGCAAATTGAAAAACAAATAGCCGTATTCTGCATCATGTTCACTTGCAGGCGATGTTCGGCAATGACCTTGAAGAGATGGCTCATATGATGTTCTGCCACGAAGGAGAAATCCTTAGTGGAAATATGTAGCAGTGCTTGTTTTTTTTCCACCGCAACTAAAGGTGGATAATTGTCCGCTACTTCATCTGAAATATAGGTCCCACTACCAGCAGGATCAATAAAAGACTTTACGAACATGGGAATACTCTTGTTCTGTAAAGGTTTGATGGTTTTGGGGTGGATAACCTTCGCCCCATAGTAAGTCATTTCTATTGCTTCCTTATAGGATAAGAGATCAAGCTTAGTCACATTGTCAAAAAGTCGAGGGTCTCCAGTTAACACCCCTGGTACATCTTTCCAAATCGTCATACTTCCTGCATCCAGGCAGTGAGAAAATATAGCGGCGGTATAATCAGACCCCTCTCGTCCAAGTGTAGTGGTAAAATTCTCACTGGTTGTACCGATGAAGCCCTGGGTGATGACAAAGGCTTCGCTAGAGAGCATGGGTTTGACAATCCGATTAGCATTTTCCTGGGTTTCCTTCCATTGCACCCAGCCTTCTCTATATATGTTATCCGTTAGGATCACATCCCGAGCATCGAGCCATTTCGTAGGCAAGCCTGAGGAATTTAAATAGGCATGCACAATTATAGAGGAGACAATTTCCCCTACAGATACGATTTGATCATAGGTGTAGTCATAATTCTCATGGGGTTCTTCTTCCAACACCCATTCAATTTCCACAAGGGCATCATTCAAACTGACAAAGACCTCATGGCTTTCATCAAACAATCTTAGGCAGGTGTTAAAACACTTTCGCTTAAAGTTCTCAAAAAGTCCTTGAGCTTCCCCATTTTGCTTAGCATAAGCATGAACAATAGTCTCTAGTTCATCCGTCGACTTGCCCATGGCAGATACTACGATCAGAAGGGGGCTCCCCTTCATCTCTTGCAATATTTTTCCAACATTCTGAATTCTCTCGACACTATTTAAAGATGCCCCACCAAATTTAAATACCTGTAACTCTTGATTCATTCTCAATGCATATTCAACCTGAAATAGATTTTTCTTAACAGCGCAACCTAAGGAGTCGGGAAATTTCCAGTGGCGAATCTTGAGTATAGACGGTGCAGTAAAATAGCGCAACTTTCGGGCCACCAGGCAGAAAAGCTGGGGGCTGCTAAGCAAGGCTTTTACTAATGAAGTCTAGGTGCAAAAGACACAGCTGAAAATTAGAAATATCTACTGTCACACTACTTAAGCCTACGTTTCGGATGAAACTGGGCAAATATACTACCTTATCTGACATTTTTTGTGCTCTATGATCTATGTAGATAAGTTTCTTGGGAGGGAGTAGCCCCAATGCCAGGGGAGCGAAGAAGATCAAAGCGGATTTTGATTTCGAAAGGGGCGGATACCCGGCAAGAGAAGGATGTTTTTGTGGAAGAAATGGTGATGCCATATAAGGTTTATCATCACCATTTCGGTGATGCCTAAGCAGCTGCTAAGGTCACTGAAGTTGTCTTAGAGCGGGTTAACAAGCCCCAAGAAATTAGGGCTAGAACAGTCTCTACCCAGATCCAAGTGCTGATAAATGCATTTGGACTGCCATCTACAGCCAGACTATAGAAACGTCCCATAGCGAAGCCTGTAGTATACAAGGCCAGAATCAGCAAAGCTTCCCGTTGGGCTTTAAAAGCTCCATATATAAAATAAGCCCCAAAAAGGAGGTGCATGCCTCCATAAATCGCTCGGGTAGAGCTTTTTCCACTTGGGTTTCCGAGCACTACACCCACATTATCCATGATGGCTTGTGGATCAAAAAACGCCTGTATACCAACCATCAGGGTCGGTAGCGCAACTACAATTAGAAAAATCTTCGTGATCAGTTTATTGTTCATTTGTAACAAGATTTTGTGGTTTAAAATCAATACTGCAATTTTAGGTGTCTTTTCTTCTTGGGGAAAGGAGATTTCACGCCATTGAAGGGACAGTTGACGACAAGGAATACATTGTCTATGGATGTCAGGGTACAGATGTCGATCATTAAAGACATCATTTATGAATCAGCCAACTACGGAGCCAATAGAAAACTGCTGGCTGAGGCCGCGGGTTTCACCTTGGATGAATTGGATGAAGGGGAACGCTGGGTGGATTTGCCTCGGGCACAATGGGTGTGGGCGAAAGCGGTAGAGTTAACTCAACAAGAGCAACTAGGGTTGTTGATCGGCCGCAGTAGCAATCCACATGTGATTGGTTTATTGGGATACCTGATGGAAAGTTGTCCTAACATGGGACAAGCCTTTGAGTTATTGACTCGATTTAATCCACTTCTTGGCAATATGTTTTCTTACTACCACGAAAGTCGTAAGACTGGTTTTAGTGTCCTATATGAACCCCATCCAGAATGGTGGGCACACTACCCCAACACGGCCCGCCAAGCCATTGAAACCAGTATGTCAAGAACCATATCAATTATTTATAGATTCACTGGAAAGCGCGTTTGGCCTCAGCGAGCTAGTTTCAAGTATCCGGCTCCGGAGGACCTTAGCATATATAGAACCGTACTGAATACCGAACTAATCTTTTCCGCAGAAGAAAACAGGCTGGATTTTGATCATAGTTTAGCGCAAATCCCGGTCGCGAGTCACAATTTCACCCTCTACCAGGAATTTCGCACCTTGGCGGAGCTAAAGTTGGCGCAGATCAATAGCACCCATACCGTGCCGAGCACCGAACGAGTAAAGACAATTTTGTTGTCAGCCTTAGATCAACAGCTCCCTAGCATTGACCAAACGGCAGAACAATTACAATGTTCTACCCGGACCTTACAGCGACGACTACGGGAAGAAGGAACTAGTTTTCAAAACATTCTGGAAGATATCAGAAAGGAATTAGCTATCCGTTTCGTGAAGAAGCGACAAAATAAACTAACTGAAATAGCTAGCTTCCTGGGATATTCTGATCCACGAGTCTTCCGCCGAGCCTTTAAGCGATGGACAGGTTTCACACCAAGCGCTTATGCCAACCTGTCACAATCTGAACATTAGTTGAAAATCCCTGTTGACTAGACATCTGAAATAAACCAAGCTAGTATGAAGAAATCTGTACAACTAATTTTGCTCTGTGCATTAGTAGCCTTTCTGGCCGGAGCATTTTCTTATCCTTACTTGGCACCTCTGATCAGTCCGGGACAAGTCCAATCAGCAGCCGAGATTATAGATTTGCAAATGACGCCTGCTGAAATTGACTCGCTACTCCCCGATCTCGAGGATTACCGAGAAAGCTTCCAAGCCTTGCGTGATCAATCCATTCCCAACGATTTAAGTCCAGCGCTGCAATTCAATCCCATGCCTACCGGATTTGAAGTGCCGACGGGCAGTCATCAAATCGAATTCCCTCCAATACTTGTAGAATTACCAAAAGATAAAACAAAACTAGCCTTTTACACCGTACGTCAGCTAGCTGAATTGCTTCGCACTAGGAAAATCAGTTCTGTGGAATTGACTCGCTTCTTCCTAGAAAGACTTAAGAAACACGACCCAACATTACATTGCGTCATCACTTTAACCGAAGAGTTGGCCTTAACTCAAGCACGGCAGGCCGATGAAGAAATAGCGGCAGGCAATTACCGAGGCGTGCTTCATGGTATTCCCTATGGGGCAAAAGACCTCTTGGCCACCAGGAATTATAAAACAACCTGGGGAGCTGCCCCATTCAAAGATCAGGTACTGAATTACGATGCTACCGTTATCCAAAAACTCGAAGAGGCAGGTGCAGTGCTTTTGGCCAAACTTAGTATGGGCGCTTTGGCCTGGGGAGATGTATGGTATGGTGGGAAAACCAGAAATCCCTGGGATGTCAGCTCAGGATCTAGTGGTTCTTCCGCGGGTTCCGCCTCAGCAGTTGCGGCTGGTCTACTGCCCTTTGCCATCGGGACGGAGACACTAGGATCTATAGTCTCTCCTTCCACAGTGTGTGGAACAACTGGACTTCGTCCAACTTTTGGTCGGGTGAGTAAACACGGAGCCATGGCTTTGTCGTGGTCAATGGACAAGATTGGCCCTATCTGTAGATCGGCGGAGGACTGCGCTGCCGTGTTTGCAGCTATAGCAGGGCCCGATGGTAAGGACCTTTCTGTCATAAAAGCACCAATCAGATATACCCGAACTTTAGCTAATCCAAAAATGCTTAAGATTGGTTATCACAAAAGCGCTTTTGACCGCAATTATCCCTTCAAACGGCAGGATTCCTTGGCGCTCTCTACCTTGCAACAACTAGGCTACGAACTCATTCCCATTGAACTACCAGATATGCCAGATATAGGGTTGATATTAAGCGTGGAGGCCGCAGCTGCATTTGATGAATTGACCAGGAGCGGTAAAGACGATGAACTGGTGAGACAAATTCGCAATGCTTGGCCAAATGTTTTTCGGGCTGCTCGCTTTGTCCCTGCAGTAGAATACATTCAAGCCAATAGGCTTCGTTCGAAGTTGAAGGAAGATATGACCAAAGTTTTTGAGGAGGTCGATCTCTATGTTCACCCATCTTGGGCAAGTGCAAGTCTGCGCATCACCAACTATACGGGACATCCCTGTGTAGTTGTACCAAATGGTTTTCGCTCGGACGGAAAGCCTACCAGTATTACCTTCACTGGCAAGCTATTCGACGAAGGCACCATCTTAGCTTTAGCAGCAGCCTTTCAACAAGCCACAGATTGGGAAGATAAGCACCCCCATCTAGACTAATGCTCTAGTCCCCGATATCCCGCCCAAAAGACAAGGATATCGGGGATTACTAACTTTACTTCAAGTGAACCGTAGCATGGCCAAAGTACATAGAACGACGTCCCCGCTCATGTTGGACACTGGCTGGCACGATTGTGATATAATCGATTTGCTCGAAGGTGACGTTCTTAGGTAGATCAAACAAAGGAAGGGCCAAGTTAGGTTGCTCAGCGTCTGAGAACGTAAAGCCAGGAGATCTATGGTGAAATCTAATCTGCGAAAGAGCAGTCAAGCCCTCTTCGGTTATGTTTTCGACCAGAACAGTTCCCGTTCCCTTCTGAACCTTAAAATCAGCCTTATTCTTCAAGATTTTCTCCCATTCCACTTCTTTTTCTACGAACACGGATAGTCTAAAATCTCGTTCATCTTCCGTCTTCATTCTGGCATACAGACTTTCCCCTGGTTCTAAGGCCAATAGCTCCTGATCCAGTGCTCTTGGTGATAAGGTATGATGCTCAACGTTTCTGACGACGGAACTTCCCTCATCCTTGATGTAGACTGAGATTTCTCCAGAAACAACCAGATCCTCACTTTTATTGATGGATAGTGTCATCGGATTACCGGCCAATTTCTGTAGGTCTTCTTTCTTGACTATCAGTTGCAAGAAAGGTTCTAGAGGAATTTTTTTCTCTCCCCACTGCAAATGAACATTTCTGCTAAACACTTGACTGGAAGCGTTTTTTCTGACCATCAAGTTGATCTGTACTTTTTGCTCTTCCTCAGTCCAAAGCGTAATGGCAACTTGATCTCCAGCAATTACTTCCTGCATTACCTTCATATCACTAAGAGTAATCGCCTCTTTACCAATCCCTTCAATCGTTTGGTGTAAGTAAGCTCGACTGTTACGGACTCTCAGTTCCTTGATGGCAATTGCTTCTCCATCACTATCTTTAAGTAAAAAGGGCTCTTTGATGGCTCTTTGAAAATCTACGAAATTGAAGTGTCTAACGCCAATCTTACTCGTCATATCTACAGAAAAGGAATAGGATCCAAGGTCAATTACATAGGAAGGTTCTAATTCTTCCTTGCGATTATTAATCACCACTTCGAAGCTAAACCACTTATCTCCTCCTCCTTTGAATTCAAATTTATAAACATCCCCAAACTGGGGTTTCTTCCATAAGGGAGATTCCTTGGAAATTGCCCCACTTTCGTCGAATTGGCCCATAAATCCCCCCATATCTACCATTCGATTTGAAATCACTCTTAATTCCTCTACGTTCAAGCTACTTCCTTTTTCAAAGAGCTCGAAACTATCCCATTTGCGAACAAAGCGTTTATATGCTCTTGGTGAAAAACTCAGGTTTTCGCAGCGAAAGAAATTCTTGTACTTTTCGGGTTTGCAATCACAGATTTTTTCTCCCCACTTAAGTTTCACCACGGGCCTATCCATTGGTAGAAGAACCAGTTCTTTATCGGCAAATTTCTGCAATAGATTTTCGGCTTGTTCAAAAGGCTGAAGGACCTCATCAGGAAGGCTAGCAGCTACATTAAAAGAGAAGAGAGCAAACAGGCTAAAAGCTATTGGGAAAATTAGAAAATAGCGAGCATATCGCCATCGATTTGATTTCGATCGAGCTAACATAATTAAGCGCATTTTGGTAAGTGAATTAAATTTGTGCGTTAATCGATTGGTAGTTATTTCGCTTTCCGATTCGACCATTAATTCTGCATAGGCTAGTCGATTGCCCGTTTGTTCGACTACAAATTGGTCAGCAATATATTCGTGTGTAAGTCTGAGATGTTTCCGATACAAGTAAATAATGGGATTAAACCACTTGATGATCACCCACATTTCCATGAGCAAGACGTCCAGGCTATGCCTTTGACGCACATGCACCATTTCATGCTCGAGAATCAGTTTATATTTATCATCATTGGCTTTAGCATTCCAAAAAATATAACTAAAGAAGGAAGCTGTAGGCCGGTCTTGTTCTGTTTCGAGGTAAACAACTTTGCCCTCTCTTTTTGCTGTTGCCCTGCGCATCTCATGGGTTAAGACTTGTAGCCCACGTAATAGACGAATGGCCATGAATAAGAACCCTCCCCAATAGCCCCAATACAATACATCTCCCAAGGAAATATACCACAAACTGGATTCCCCCCTCTCATCAGAGGCCCAGGTACTCTCCTGCCAAGCATAAAATTCCTCCATCATTGGATGAAAAATTGGTAAGCTTCCCTCCGTCGCTACGGTACTCATTTCAAGATTGATCAATGGAATGATCAAAGCCACAGCAGGCATTAACAACAAATACCATCTATTGAGTTGAAAAAAGGTCTCTCTTTTCAATCCCCAGTAATACAATAGATAAAAGGAGAGTAAGGCTATACTGCTCTCAAACAAGTATTGAATTATAGAAATGTCAAACTGCATGATTTGGGCTTATGGTACTAATCCAAGGCTATCCATTTTGTGATTGATCGCGCTTCTTGATCTTATCCAAGAGATTAGAAAGTTCATCTACATCTAAGCGCTCTTCCTTTACGAAGTACGAAAGCAACTGCTCTGGTTTACCAGAAAAATAATTAGCTAAGAGTTTTTTCATGGATTTCTTGCGGTAATCCTCCTTCTTTAGAACCGGAAAATACCGATGTGTTTTCCCAAAACTCTCATGTGCTATAATCCCCTCTTGATCTAATTTTCGAACCAGAGAACTCAAGGTCGTAACGGGAGGCTTAGGCTCAGGTAGCTCAACGAGAATCTCTTTTACAAATGCCTTTTGCAAGCGCCAAAGAATCTGCATTACCTGCTCTTCTTTTTCGTTCAATTGTCTCATACTACAAATATACAACGAACTTTTCGTTATTTCAACTAAATATTCGTCAACCAACTAAAAAACCGTTGTAATTAAAAAAAGTAAAGGCATGTAACTAATTTGCTTTTTGTACATTATAGATAT
This sequence comes from Saprospiraceae bacterium, assembly GCA_965263225.1. Lineage (GTDB taxonomy): Bacteria > Bacteroidota > Bacteroidia > Chitinophagales > Saprospiraceae > DT-111. The sequence goes on along the minus strand of CBDHHG010000051.1, from coordinate 50,352 downwards.
GGGGAGATGTTAAAAATACTCCCAAGCAGATTCGGTACTAAAACAAGACTATGCGCATTCTTGCCTTCCTCATTTTATCTACTTTTTTCCTAGGACCCGCAATAGCTCAAAAGCGAAATCCCCCTTCAGCAGCAGATGTCCGACAATTGTTGGATAAGGCGGCCTCTTTTGGTGATGAGAACCAAGTTACTTACCAACCTGATTCCGCTTATCAGTACACCTTAAATGCTCAGCGCTTATTCCGAAAATTGAGCAAAAGGGATCTCAAACAACTAGAAAAAGCCAATATCACAAGCGCCTATTTTTCCAAACTAAAACGGCAGTTCACCGAGCAAGCTTACCAGCGGGCATTGGCAAAGGGGACCAGCGCGGCTATTGACGACTTCTTAAATCAGTATCCACGGATTAAGTACAAGTTAAGTCAAGCCGCGCAACAAGCTCGAAATGAATTTTTTTTCCAAGAGCAAAGGGAGGCAGGTAACTATGAAGTTCTCTTACAGTTTCTAGAGGATCATCGCAGTACCTTGGAGGAATCAAGCCCTCATCTCGTGCCCAAGTTAGAAGAAGCCGTTGTCAGGAGCTATGTAAAAAAGTACCCGAATCCGTCCATGCGTGGCCTTTTCTCCTTAATGAAACGCTACCCACGATTAACGCCATTTATGGACGCTAGCTTGGCTCGCCTAGTGGATCGCGCTCCATTCCTATATCTCTTCGAAGATCAATTACGGTCCATTGAAAACAGCATGGTCCCTTTAACGATAAAAGCCTTGTACCCCTATTATGCCGCCTATGGCACTCCCAATGCTTTTGAACGTTTTTACAACCACTTTGCCGACATGATCGACTCTGTCAATTACCGGGATGATTATGCGCTAGCCAGAGCCTATCCGACCTTTGCTGGGGAAAGCCGACAATCTCTACAGGAGTACATCGAAAAGGCCGGACCGAGTCGAAGAAGTCTGCAGGCCTTACAGCTTTTGAATCAGGCAAATCTGGAGGAAAAAAATTGGGATGCGGTATCCCAAGATCTAATCCTAGCTAAAGAGAAGATAGCACAGCCCGATGCAGCCTTAGAACGATTGATTCAAATTATAGAAACCCCAGAAGAATCTTTAGTCCCTGCGTCTTTTGGTGATACCATCAATACGTCGGATGCAGAGTATTCCCCTGTCGTATCGGCAGACGGCAAACAGCTATTCTTTTGTAGACTCAGTGAGGAAGTAGAAAACATTTACTACGCCGAAAAGGAAAATGGTCAATGGCTAAAGGCAGAACCGGTTAAACGATTTAACACCTATAAGAATGAAGCGCCGCTCGGTATTTCGGCAGATGGAAGCCAGCTCATACTCTTCATCAATGGCGTAGTAATGCTCAGCAATAAAACGCCTAAGGGATGGTCGGAACCCTCCGCTTTTTTTTCTGCAAAGCAGAAGTCCGTTTGGCAAGGGGGAACGACTATTTCAGCAGATAATAAAGTGGTGATCTTTGCCGCTCGCCGCCCAGACCGCGTTGGTTTAACGGAAGAAAACAACACGGACTTGTATATCGCCTACAAGCTGGATAATGGCCAATGGAGTCGGCCCCAAAACTTAGGTGCTACCATTAATACGCCTTGGGAAGATCGCTCTCCCTATCTGCATCCTGATATGAGAACCCTATATTTCAGTTCAAATGGACATACCGGGCTTGGAGGATTAGATGTCTTTAAAACTACAAGAGTAGGTGATAATTGGACTGAATGGACCGAGCCCGTAAACTTAGGTAAAGAAGTCAACACCACTGGAAATGACTGGGGCTATAAGATCAGTACTGATGGGAGGGAAGCCTATTTTGCCAAGCAGATTACAGATAGAAGAGAAGAAATTTATTCCATCTTACTGCCGAAAAAGGCCCGTCCACAACAAGTGGCTACCCTTTCTGGTCGATTATTGAGTCTTGCCGGAGCCCCCCTACCACTTAATATCATTGTGGAAGATATGGAAACGGGAGCGCCTGCTGGAGAAATAAAACCTGATCCCAATACAGGGGAATTCTTCATCACACTTCCTCTAGGAAAACTGTATAGCTACCGAGTACAGCAAGAAGGTTATTATCCAATCAGTAGCAATATAGATTTACGAGAAGAAGGGGCTGCATTAAATCAGTTGGAAGAGATACGAGTTCCGTTGCTGTCTGAAATGCTAGAAAAAGAACTGGCTATTCCGCTAAAGAACCTCTTCTTTGAAACTGCAAAATATGACATTAAATCTGCCTCCTTTAAGGAATTGCAACGATTGGCGCAATTCATTCAAGAACAAGATGTGATCGTTGAAATTAGTGGCCATACAGATAACGTTGGTGGAGCTGCCTACAATAAAGATCTTTCCAAAAACCGAGCAGAGGCCACGAAACAGTACTTCATTAAAAGTGGTGTGGAAGCCAAAAGAATCAAAGCCTTGGGGTTTGGGATGGATCGGCCAGTGGCCAGTAATGATACTCCCGAGGGACGAGCACAAAATCGCAGGGTTGAGATCCGCTTTAAACTTCCGGGGAATCACGATTGAAACAACATATCAGCCTCAATCTCATTTCGGCTTATTATCTTCGCCGCATGCGAGTAATTATTGTTGGAGGAGGGGCTGCGGGCTTCTTTGCAGCCATTAGATGTGCAGAGCTTAGGCCTGATGCTCAGGTCACTATTTTGGAACGAGGAAGAGACGTTTTGGGTAAAGTTAAGATATCTGGTGGCGGTCGATGCAATGTTACCCACGCCTGCTATGTTCCTCGTGATCTCATCAAATTCTATCCTAGAGGGGCCAAAGAACTCTTGGGGCCATTCAACCGCTTTGCTTGTGGCGATACGCAGGCTTGGTTCGAAGACCGTGGTGTGCCTTTGAAAATCGAAGAAGATGGCCGGATCTTCCCTGTTAGCAACCGTTCTTCCTCGATCATGAATTGCCTAATTGATGCCACGCATTCTCTTGGCGTCAAAGTAGTAACGCAGAAGAATGTGACGGATATCATTCCGCCAGAGAACACAGGCGATTCTTGGGGTGTACATTGTCAGAAAGGAGAGGTCTTCGCTGCTGATAAATTAATGATCGCTTCTGGTAGCAACCATCGCATCTGGCAGCTATTGGGAAAACTAGGGCATGAGGTCGTTTCTCCTGCTCCTTCCTTATTTACCTTTAATATCAAAGATTCAAGAATTCAGGCCTTGCCGGGCGTTTCCGTGCCCTTGGCAGAAATAAACCTCCCCAGCTTAAAATTAAAGACTCGTGGACCAATACTAATCACCCACTGGGGACTAAGTGGGCCCGCTATTCTAAAGCTTTCCGCCTGGGGGGCTAGAGCCCTCGCTGAGCGTCGATACGAATTTGAGATTGTGGTCAACTGGCTTGCGGATAGCACGGAAAACGTTCAGCGAAGCCTTAACGACAATAAGCATACACTTAGCAAGAAGAAGGTTTCAAAGCGTGCTGAATTTGGGATACCTAATCGATTATGGCTGTCCTTGCTACGAGCGAGCAACATTTCAGCAGAAGCCAATTGGGCAGATCTGAACAAAAAACAGATGCAAGAACTGGCACAACAGCTCACCGCCGCTCGTTTCCAAGTTAAGGGTAAAAGCACCAACAAAGAGGAGTTTGTCACCGCCGGTGGAATCCAATTAAAAGAAATAAATTTCAAGTCCTTTAGTAGTAAAGTACTACCCAACTTATTCATGGCCGGAGAAGTATTAAACATTGATGCGCTCACTGGTGGCTTTAATTTCCAAGCAGCCTGGACTGGCGGATGGATTGCAGGAGAGGCCATGTCACAGGACTAGCTCAAATTATTATAGATCAAACAAATTCCAAACAGATTCATCTGGTGGCTCTGCCGTGATGACTACCTTTTCTTGCTTTACCGGATGGATAAAACTCATCTCTCTACAATGCAAATGAATAGAGCCGTCCACATTAGGAGAAGGGTGCCCATACTTAACATCACCACGGATTGGACAACCGATTCGAGATAGCTGCACTCTTATTTGATGTGGCCGTCCAGTAAGCGGGTGCACTTCCAATAAATGATGGCCAGCCAAACCAGCTTTCAAGGCATAGGTAAGCTCAGATTTTTTGGCCTTCTTATTTCGGTTGCTAGGACGGTCAAATGCTTTCGCTTTATTGATGTTCGTATCTTTAATCAGGTAATGGGTCAAGTGCCCTTCCAATGGATTCGGGCGTGTATCGGTGATTGCCCAATACATTTTATCGATAGCTTTTTCCTGAAACAGCTTGTTCATCCGCGTTAGTGCTTTGCTCGTTCTGGTAAAAACCACTACCCCACTGACGGGCCGATCCAATCTATGGATAGTGCCTAAGAAGACTGCTCCTGGCTTGGCATAGCGGTCCTTAATATATGCCTTTACCGCCTCACTAATCGGCATATCACCGGTAATATCCCCTTGAACCAGCCAACCTGCTGGCTTGTTAACAGCTATAAGATGATTATCTTCGTAGATTACCTGAAGGTCTACCATAATTTCCATTTAAACCGCAAAACTATGAAATTATCTCTTGGGTTTTCACCCTGCCCGAATGACACTTTCATTTTTGATGCCATGATTCATGGCAAAATTGATACCGAAGGGCTTGATTTTGAAGTTATTTTGGGAGATGTAGAAGAACTGAATCAACGGGCATTTAGGGGAGATTTGGACATCACCAAGCTAAGTTTTCATGCTTTTGCGCACCTAATTGAGACCTATTGTCTGTTAGACGCAGGTAGTGCATTGGGAAGGAATTGTGGCCCCTTACTAATTGCGAAAAACCCGATGAAGGCTGCTGAGATTGAAGCAGGTAAAATCGCGATCCCTGGTAAATATACGACTGCCAACTTCCTGCTTAGCCTAGCCTACCCCAAAGCCATACATAAAGAAGAAACACTATTTTCTGACATTGAGCGTGCTGTCCTGGATGCTCGGGTGGATGCCGGGTTAATCATTCATGAAAATCGGTTTACTTATCAAGACAAAGGTTTGATTAAATTGATGGACTTGGGAGAATACTGGGAGTCAACAACCAGGATGCCCATTCCTTTAGGTGGAATAGTGGCAAATCGTCAGCTGGCACCCACTGTACTAGAAACCGTCAACAGGGTTCTCCGGAGAAGCGTAGAATATGCCTTTGCCCACCCAAAATCTGCCTTACCTTACATTCGCCAACATGCGCAAGAGATGGAGGAGGAAGTCATGTATGCTCATATTGATTTGTATGTTAACGAATTTAGTCGTGATTTGGGGAAAGAAGGAAAAGCAGCGGTCCAATTTTTATTTGATAAGGCAACCCAACTTGGACATATTCCAGCCAGTAAAGAATCGGTCTTTTTACATCCCTTGGAAGCAGTGCGATAAAGCAAATTTTACAAGGGCTTTTCTTTTTGAAAGTCTTTGCTATTTTTGCGGCGCAAATACCAAATTCCTAACCACTAATTTAACCAAACATCATGATCATTGGCGTTCCCAAGGAAATTAAAAACAATGAGAACCGGGTAGCTCTCACCCCCGCCGGTGCTCTAGAACTCAGCAAGCACAAACATACAGTCTATGTACAATCCACTGCTGGGGATGGCAGTGGTTTCAGCGATGATGAATACCGAGAAGCTGGCGCCCAAATTCTGGACACCATTGAAGAGGTGTACGACATCGCCGAGATGATCATTAAAGTAAAAGAGCCGATTCAGTCAGAATACGATCTAATCAAAGAAAACCAATTGGTTTTTACTTATTTTCACTTTGCCTCGCATCAGCCCCTGACTGAAGCCATGATCAAGAGCAAAGCTATCTGTTTGGCTTATGAAACGGTGGAATTAGCGGATCGAAGCCTTCCACTGTTGGTGCCCATGTCGGAGGTAGCTGGTAGAATGGCCATACAGCAAGGTGCCAAGTATTTGGAAAAACCGATGAAGGGTAGAGGGGTACTACTGGGCGGAGTGCCGGGTGTCTCACCAGCGAAAGTGCTTATCCTGGGAGGAGGAGTTGTGGGTACCCAGTCCGCCAAGATGGCCGCTGGTTTGGGAGCACAAGTGACGATTCTGGATATCAACCTTGCCAGATTGAGATATCTCGCGGATGTGATGCCCGCTAATGTGAATACGGTTTACTCTAATGAATACAACATCCGTGCTTTGATCACGGATCACGATCTGATCGTGGGAGCGGTTCTAATCCCAGGAGCTAAGGCCCCTAACCTGATCACGCGCGACATGTTGAAAGAAATGAGACCTGGAACCGTGCTAGTAGATGTCGCAGTGGATCAGGGCGGTTGCATTGAAACCTGTACGCCAACCACACACGAAGATCCCACATTTATCATTGACGATGTAGTGCATTACTGCGTAGCCAATATGCCAGGAGCTGTACCTTATACGTCTACCATTGCCTTGACGAATGCTACCCTACCCTACGCCATCCAATTGGCCAACAAAGGATGGGAGCAAGCATGTAGAGATAATCTACCCTTAAAAAAAGGCTTGAATGTGATAAAAGGAGCTGTGGTTTACAAAGGGGTCGCTGATGCCTTTGATCTGCCGCTTGTAGATGTGGACAGTTATCTATAAGCAAAAGCTTAAGGCTTGATCAAGATCGGAATAGACAGAAAAAAAGTCGCAGGGAAAATCCTTGCGACTTTTTTTCTAAGCTATTTTGACGTATTAATTCCTTTTCAATAATTGCCCATTCACATCCTCCACGATAAAGGAAGTATCAAAACCAGCGGATCTGGCCACAGACAATGCTCTTCTAGCTTCATCTATACTGCCCAAGCCACCGATATATTTCACTGTAAAACGCCCTTTCTTCCGCTCTTCAATTACACCTAAATCGCGCACCTTGGAATCATCAAACCATTTGGGATTACTATAGGCAGCCAACTGCACCTTGAAACGACCTGCTCCAATCAGCGGCGGGTTACTTCCACCGCCGCCACCATTATCAATACTTTCACCGGGACTTTGCTCTCGGACGATAAAAGCACCTGGATACCCCCGGGTCTTTACTTGACGTAAGGCTAAATCCGCATCTGGACGAGTGGCATAGATACCTAAGCGAATTTTATAAGTACCATTTTGATCTATGTAGTATACATCTCCCAAGTCTGTCAAATTACCAAAACGTTCCATGGCCGGTGTCCCAATTGCAGCCACTTGCACGGCGTATCCATCTAAGCCTACAGGCTGGTTTCCAGTGCCATCTGTACCTGGCTGGGAATCAGGCCTGAAAGGCCCCGTAGTTCCTCCCCCATCAGTTGGCGGGACCGCAGTAGCTGGGAGCAGGGAGATCACACCCAGAATTGTTCGGTCAAGACCATCTTGTGTATTCACATCAAATTCCACTTCCCGATAACCTGGTTTGGAATACCGTACTATATAATCCGAAAAAGGGCTTAGGGCCAAATAGTAATCTCCATTGGCATTTGTGTAGGCCGTCATTTGATTAGCCGTTCTGGTATTAGTGGCGGTAATGGTAACACTAGCTAAGGGAGCACTTGTGGTATAGTCTACAATTTTGCCCGCATAAGCTTCATTCGGAGAAGTCAACATTACCTCATAGTCTCGGCTAGCGCTGGCCCCAGCCGTAGCAATCCGAATACTACTAGGTAAAAATCCTGTCTTATTCACCACCACATCGCATTCTAAGCCTTGTAGGGCCTGAAAACTATAAATCCCTCGGCCATCTGTCTGAAAAATTCCCTGGCCGCAATTAGAAAAATCGATGGCTGCATTGGCCACGGGTAATCCATTGGAAGCACTAATTACTCGAATCACAACATTATCAGCCGCTCTGGACACTCGATATATATCTTCATTGCCACGTCCACCTAGGCGATTCGACACTAAAAAACCTAAGTTTCTAAAGGCATCATAGGAAAAACCATAATCATCACGTGGCGAATTGATCTGCGCCCCCAAATGAAAGATTCTCGTCCATCTTCCTCCTTCATCTAACTCTGCTCGAAAAACGTCCATCCCACCCAGTCCAGGATGCCAGTTCGAAGCGAAGAATAAGCTAGTTCCATCAAAATGGGGTGTAATTTCGTCACCACTGGAGTTAATGATGGGGCCAAGGTTTTCGGGTGGACTCCAAGAATTACCAATCCTATTTGATACATAAATATCATATCCCCCACTTCCTCCTGGGCGATCAGAGGCAAAGAAGAGCCGATTACCATCAGGAGAAAAACAAGGGTAGCCCGTAGAAAAACCTGTTCCATTAAATGGGAAAGGGCGAATGTCTCCCCAGGAACCATTGGGATTAATTTGAGCTAAATATATACTTAATTCCATTCCACTCCCTGGAATTTGCCGAGTTCCATCTACAAAATTGTTTTTGGTAAAGGCGATGGTTCGGCCATCCGGTGCTAGCGCTAGAGGACCTTCATTCACCTCTTGAACGTTGTTTCCCTTAAGGAAAACAGGGGCCTCCAAATATCCACGAGAACCAATTGTTGCTAAAAACAATTGATTGCCAATTTTGCCTGAAAAGTCACCAGCACCACGTTGGATATCGGTTCTGGCAGAGGAGTATACTACTCGATCTGTGCCCCAGAAGGAGGGTCCAAAATCTGCTGCAGAAGTATTGATATATTCATTCGTAATGGAGTAGGAAGCACTTACATTCAATTGCGTTTTGGCGAAATCACAACTTCTGGCAAAATGGTTACCCACCTGTGCATCGACATCGCGGGCATATAGCAAAAACCACTGTTTTGCTTCTTCATACTTACCCAAAGACTTTAAAACCAACCCATACTGCAAGATACTAACCTTATCCACTTCTGGCTGCCTCACTGCACGCGCATAGAACGCAGCAGCTTCATCCATCTTATTGAGTTGTCGATAGGAATCTGCTATTTTAAAAAGAGCTACCGGGTCATCGCTCTTTTTCTGCAAGGCAGCTTGGTAATCTTCAATGGCTTTATTGTAGGCATGAATTTCATAGGAAGTGTTCGCGCGGCGCATTAATCTACGGAAAGATTGGGCAAAGGTGCTGCTCACGCCAATGGTCAGCAACATGCAGACAAGAAGGAATCGATTGACCATTCTCATAGTTTTATGGATTGGATTTGGATTAAAGATATAGCTGGAAAAATAAGATTTTTTTCCTAACTGTTGGAATTTTTAAATATATAAGCTGATTTGGGTGTTTACGTTCAAGCCTAATCCTGTTAAGACATAACTGGGAAAGACCTGATTTTATTGGTCTTTGGAGGTATTTTGTTAAGTGCACGGATAGCATAAGGTTATCTACCTTCATATCACAACTTTAATCCACAGCCGCTCCTACTTCTATTCAGTTCGTATGGTAATACCTAGGGGCGACTAAGAAGATGTCTTACAACAAACAATTGACGTGTCCTAGTCAGGACATTGGAGCCAGTATCCCTAGTATCTTTTTTTTCCTAAAAGCTGTAGACCCTATATTTAACGGCCATCTAATCTGGACGCGATTACAAGTTCGGACTTAGTCTCTTTAGTCTCCTAAAAGGCAAAAGCCTGAGGCTGTAGCCCCGTCAAGACCGGCACAAACCCAATAATGAAATTCTGAATACACAAATAGGCTTGTCATGTTAAAACCACTAGGGTTATCCTTTTTGTTGATCCTAACTGCCATTGGCACTAACCTGGCACAAACATGTTGCTCTGGAGGGGTTCCCATTTCAAGTAATTTGGGTTTACCTTTCGGCGCAGGACAGACGCTACAATTCAATCTTAATTATGACCTGAACAATCTCAACACGCAGAAGACCGGTGTAAATGTAGATGGCGATCGTACACGAGAACGTATCACACATTCTACTTTGTTACAATTAGGGTATAGCATCAATCAAAAATGGGCCGTAGATGTATTGTTTAGTTATGTCCGGCAAGAGCGGCGAATCTTTAGACAAAACCAAGTAGCAGATTTCACCTTTACCGAAGGCGTTGGCGATCTTGTCTTCCTGCTCAAATACAAGTTACTTTCTCTACAAGAAGATGCCACTTCATTAAGCGTTGGCCTAGGAACTAAGCTAGCAACCGGAGCAGCAGATCGTAGGTTTAATGGGATTCGGTTGAATGCTGACTTACAACCTGGCAGTGGAGCGACAGATGGAATACTTTGGGCACAGTTCACGCATCAATTCGCCTTTCGCCCCTCATTGGGTTTTTCTACCAACACCATATACAGTTATAAAGGCACCAATGACAATTATTTACCGATCACGGTCAACAACGAAGTTATCTCCCAATCTTACCAATTTGGAGCGGAATGGCAGCTTATCTTCAACATATCTGATCGGCTTATTCTAGGAAAAAACCTGATTGATCCGTATTTGACCTTACGCTACCGAACGGTCCAGCAGGATACCAACAACAATAATCTGGTACCAGGAACTGGAGGAGATTGGGTTTTCATCAAGCCTGGATTTAATTATTGGTTTAATAGCAATCTATCAGTGGGGGCAAATATTGAGCTCCCCATCTATGCATTCGTCATTGACACACAAGTCACGCCCACCTATCGATTTAATACTGGCATTTATTACACTTTCTCTTTGAAAAAAAGAGAGTTATCCATACTAAATACTAACTGATGAAAAAACTATCCATTTTATCATTGCTCTTGGTGACCCTCTTACTACCCTATTCTTGCACGGAGGAACAACCCGATGTTACTCGGCCTGGGAGTGGTTCGGCTAATAATAATGACTGGCTGATCCCACAAAATAATGTCTTGGACGGTGGGCCAGGCAAGGATGGGATTCCTGCCCTGGATGCGCCGAATTTCATTGATGTGGATCAGGTTGATTTCCTGGATGATGATGACTTAGTTATTGGATTCAAGGTAGGTAATGACGTCCGGGCATACCCTCACCCTATTCTAGACTGGCATGAGATTATCAATGATGATTTTGGAAATATTCAAGTCGCCATCACTTATTGCCCCCTCACTGGCACAGGGATTGGCTGGGATCGCGATATCGACGGAGGTACCACGACCTTCGGTGTTTCTGGATTATTATACAATACCAATCTTATCCCTTATGACCGTGCTACTGATAGCAATTGGTCTCAGATGTTGTTGGAATCAGTACAAGGAAAAATGGCAGGAACCGCTATTGAAACCCATCAGGTCCTGGAAACCACTTGGGGAACCTGGAAAGAGCTATACCCTCAATCCAAAGTAGTATCTACCGATACGGGATGGAGCAGGAACTACGATCGCTACCCATATGGAGACTATCGCACCAATAACAATTCCCTGTTTTTCCCGGTGAGTGTAAATGACAATAGACTTCCTGCCAAGGAACGAGTCCTGGGAGTAATCTCAGCTACCAAGGCAGCTAAGGCCTATCGTTTTAGCAGTTTTCCCGAAACGGGGATTGGCGTCCTTACGGATGTATTCCGAGAGTACAATTTGGTGCTGGTTGGCAGTCAAGCATCTAACTTTTTGCAAGCCTACGTTCAGCCGGAAGGCTTGACCTTTGAAGCCGTACAAGATAAACTACCGATTGTGATGAAGGACGACGAAGGGAATAGGTGGAATATCTTTGGAGAGGCAGTATCTGGACCCAGGATGGGACAAAAATTGGAAGAGACACGCTCCTTCATAGGCTTCTGGGTGGCCTGGGGTGCCTTTTATGAAGGACTAGCCATCTTCGAACAATAGAAGAATATTGACCGTGAGTATCACAAATTATTAGATCTGTACTAGACGAAAATCGCTGTTTTACATGTTTGAGGGTTTAGAGCAGGACAAGCTTCGGATAATGAGTGGAAACTGGATGGTATTGATAGTCTACAGCTTGAATTGTTTTAAATCCTCAGCCTTTTCAAACCGTTATTTCCATTTCCACTCATCATCTTATCTTATCTATTCAGATTGAGCAGTGGCAGTTATCGGCTACTGTACTGTTCCTGATAGTAATCCCGATAGGCTCCGGAGGTCACGTTGTCTAACCATTCAGACTGATCAAGATACCATTTGGCGGTACGTTTCAGGCCCTCTGCAACCCCGATCGAAGGTTCCCAGTTTAATTCTTCCTTGAGTTTTGTAGCATCAATAGCATATCTCCTATCGTGCCCTGGTCTATCTTTTACAAAGTGAATCAATCCTCGGGAACTTCCTATTTCCCGACCCAGCAAATCATCTACAATATCACAAAGATCATGTACCAGTTCGAGGTTTTGGCGTTCGTTGTTTCCTCCAATATTATAGGTTTCGCCAACCTTCCCTTGATGAAAAATCAGGTCAATTGCCTCGACGTGATCCCCTACCCAAAGCCAGTCTCTCGTATATTTTCCATCACCGTAAATCGGCAAGGGTTTATTGTGCTTAATGTTATTGATCATCAGGGGGATCAATTTCTCTGGAAATTGAAAAGGCCCGTAATTATTACTACAATTCGACACCAGAATTGGCATGCCATAGGTATGATGATATGCCCTTACCAAATGATCAGAACTCGCCTTGGATGCTGAATAGGGAGAGCGTGGATCATAGGAAGTATCTTCGGTGAAGAAACCTTCTTCGCCTAAAGAACCATAGACTTCATCCGTTGAAACGTGATAAAAAAGCTTATTCTCCTCTCCTTCCCAATTCGTTCTCGCAGCATTTAACAAATTCACTGTCCCAACGATATTGGTCATGATGAAGGACATGGGATTAGTAATGGACCTATCCACATGAGATTCAGCCGCCAAATGGATTACGCCATCAAACTGATAGCTACTAAACAACTCCTGTATGTAGGTTTCATCCGTAATGTCCCCCTTTGCAAAGATATAGTTGGGGGCATTTTCGATCTCCTGAAGGTTAGCAAGGTTTCCTGCATAGGTGAGCTTATCCAAATTCACAATCTGATAAGTAGGATACTTCTTGACGAAGTGCTGCACCAAGTGGGATCCAATAAACCCAGCGCCTCCAGTGATCAAAATCTTTTTAGCAAAGGTCATATTAATCTGTTTTTACAACTTCTTTAAAATACTCATAAGTTCTTTTCAATCCTTCTGCTCTAGAGATTTTCGGCTCCCATCCGAGAATCTCTCTCGCTTTGGTGATATCTGGACGACGCACTTTCGGGTCGTCTACTGGTAGTTCTTTGTAAATTAATTTGGCGGCGGGGTTATCCACTAATGCCAACACCTCTTCTCCAAATGCTTTAATGCTAATCTCATCCGGATTTCCTATGTTAACGGGCTGTGCATAATCACTCCTTAGCAGGCGATAAATTCCCTCCACCAAATCATCCACATAACAGAAGGAACGGGTTTGCGAGCCATCTCCAAAAACGGTAAGTCCCTCACCTCTGATCGCTTGCGAAAAAAAGGCGGGTAAAACTCTCCCATCATTAACACGCATTCTGGGGCCATAGGTATTAAAAATACGAATAATACGAGTCTCCACCTGATGTGCATTGTGATAAGCCATCGTAATCGCTTCCAAGAAACGCTTGGCCTCGTCATATACCCCACGAGGCCCCACAGGGTTCACATTGCCCCAGTATTCTTCAGTTTGGGGGTGCACCAAAGGGTCTCCGTAAACCTCAGAAGTTGAAGCTACCAGAATTCTGGCTTTCTTGGCTAATGCCAAACCCAATAGATTGTGTGTTCCCAAAGCCCCTACTTTCAGGGTTTGTATCGGCATTTTGAGGTAATCGATTGGACTCGCCGGAGACGCAAAGTGGAGAATGTAATCTAATTCCCCCGGAACATGGACAAATTTAGATACATCATGATGATAGTATTCAAATTCCTTGAGCGGGAAAAGGTGCTTAATATTGTCCAAACTCCCTGTCAACAGATTGTCCATTCCGATCACCTGGAATCCCTCATTTATGAATCTATCACACAAATGGGACCCTAAGAAGCCTGCTGCTCCTGTAATTAAAATTCTAGGCACTGTAAAACTTTTAAATGAGAAAATGTTTGAGCTAAAACTATACAGTAGCGAGTGCTTCCTGCTTTGTGGAACGACTTGCTCATCAACCACGTTGATCAACCCAGAGGACGCATTGTTTCTAGTTTTGCACTCATGTTGCTATACGGAGATATTAAAAATATGTTCTCCTGCCACAAAACTAGGGCTAAAATTAGCATTAATTTTTCCGAAGGCAGCCATTTTTCTAACGGAATTACACATCGTTCCATCAAGCGGCTAGTAATGAAGTATATCTAAGGTTCAATCTTTAGATATAACGGTCTTTGCAGGGCAAATGATAAAACTGGACATTCGTTGTTCCTCTTACTACAGGATTTGCTTTACTTTGCAGCATGAAGACAAAATGGCGCTATCCTTTTTACTTGGGTTTGCTTCTGTCCCACTTGGCTTTTGCACAGGCTAGTAATGACTATGCACAAAACAAAGGAGATGTCCTAATGCCTTACCTTAGCTATGCAGGGCATCGTCCTGGTGCAGATTTGGCGAATCGTTTTGGCAATAACTTCAGCCTTGGTTTGGGACTTGATTGGATGACAGCTAAATCGAATTGGATCTTTGGCATCAACGCCAATTTTTTATTTGGTAATGCAGTGAAGTCTGATGTTTTGGCGAGCTTGCGGACGGATGCAGGTTTCATTATTGGCAATAACCGCTTGCCAGCCGACATCACGCTGCGGCAGCGGGGTTGGCTGTTGCACGCTGAATTTGGAAAGCACTTTCCCTTGAATGCTCAAAACCCACGTGCGGGTATTCGGCTGACTATTAGTCCGGGCCTACTGCAACATAGAATAAGGATTCAAGATGATCCACAGCAGGCAGTACCACAATTGTTAGGGGATTACAAGAAGGGCTATGACCGCTTGACTAATGGTTTTAGTATTACTGAGTTTATCGGTTATCAATTGCTCAGCGAAAACAAGAGAATGAACTTCTTCCTGGGACTTGAATTTACACAAGCTTTTACGCAGAATAGACGTGATTTTGATTTTGTTACCCGAACGAAGGATGAAACAAAAAGAATGGATCTCCTATACGGGATTCGATTAGGATGGATCATCCCATTTTATG
Source organism: Saprospiraceae bacterium (assembly GCA_965263225.1). Taxonomy (GTDB): domain Bacteria; phylum Bacteroidota; class Bacteroidia; order Chitinophagales; family Saprospiraceae; genus DT-111. The sequence continues at coordinate 35,342 of CBDHHG010000051.1, read as the reverse complement.
TGGGAACTGGCGGAGGAGACATATACTACTGATTTATATGGTACTACTGTATACATTTGCTATTTACCTTTATGGCTGGGGTATTTCTATCGCTAGTTTATTTTCTAAAAAGGCCAGCCTGTGGGTAAAGGGTCGCAGGAACTGGGAAGCTAGTTTACTTGAATTTAATCAGCAATTTCCTTTGGTACCTGATCAAAAGCGTATCTGGATCCATTGTGCTTCATTAGGTGAATTTGAGCAAGGGCGGACCTTAATTGAGTTTATCAAAGCTAACGCACCTAAGACCGTAATTATTCTCACCTTTTTCTCTCCCTCCGGTTACGAGATTCGCAAGAACTATGCTTTTGCAGATGGTATATTTTATCTTCCGCTCGATACGCAATCAAATGCCAGGAGATTTCTAGCTTTGGCCCAACCAGATCAAGCAATTTTTGTAAAATATGAATTCTGGTACCATTACCTCTCTGCTCTTCGACAAACCCAAGTACCAACTATAGTCATTTCAGCCATTTTTCGGCCAGATCAAATATTCTTTAAATCCTACGGTATTCTTTTCAGAAAAATGCTCCGTCTATTGGATCATCTGTTTGTGCAGGATCAAAGCTCTATTGACTTGCTGGCGGCTATTGGAATTTCAGATGTAACCAAGGCCGGAGATACTCGGATTGATCGTGTAGCTCAAATCCCTAAGGAAGGGAGACACTTTCCAAAGGTAGTGAGATTCGTGGGGAATTCCCCTTGCTTAGTGATCGGTAGTTCTTGGGGATCAGATGAAGCCATTTTAAAGGAAAGTATATCAAAAAGTCTCCCCGAGAATTGGAGAGTCATTCTAGCACCCCACGATATCTCTGAAACTCACCTCTCATCTATTGAAAAACGTTGGCCAGGAGAAATCCAACGATACTCTACTCTTGATGATTCCACCCCAGTAGCTAAACGTATCCTGCTGATCGATAACATCGGAATGTTACAGTCCTTATACAGATATGGTCAAATTGCCTATATCGGAGGAGGATTTGGAGCAGGCATACACAATACCCTCGAACCTATCGCTTTTGGTCTACCTGTCATATTTGGTCCTAAATTCCAAAAGTTTGAAGAGGCCAAACAACTGCTAAGACAAGGTGGTGGTTTCACCGTTTCCTCAGCAGCAGAATTGAGCGAAACCTTGGAGTTGCTCTTACAAACCGATATTTACCAGACAGCTTCCGAAAGAGCGAGGGCCTACATCAGTGACCATCAAGGAGGTACGCTAAAAATCGCCCAGTATCTTGGCTTTTCTAATGGGATAGGAACTGCCAATCTCAGTTGATCGTAGTACAATCGCTTTCGCTCTTTACCAAAATACAATTAGGATATAAATAATCAAGACCAAGAGAATCAACATGTGAGTCCTGTAGTCCTTGTACCAAGGCAAACCTTCCATCCCCTCGCCTACTAGTCCTCGTCGATAGGTATACATTTCAATTTGATCCTTCGTTGGAGGATCTGTCATATTACTCACTACGATGAAGACGATCACGCTCACTAACATACTTACCCCCACATTAATGGTGTAGTGTAAGGGCCAAAGATCGAATTCACCCAAAATAAACAACAGAACGCCCATCAGGGTACCGATAGTTAAGGTCCAGAAGGCACCAGGACCATTTGCCCGTTTATAGAATACCCCCACCAGAAATATCACTGCAATAGGGGGCACAACAATCGAAAACATTTGCTGCAAGTAGTCCCAAAGCCCAGTAAAATTCTGGATCTGTGGCGCCCAGAGTGCCGCAATGACCATCAATATTACCGTCGTAATTCGGCCGTATCTAGCAATATCTTGATCGGTTAGATCTGGTTTTCCCGGCTTAATAAAGTCTATCACGATCAAGGTAGAAGAAGAGTTTAATGCCGAATCCACACTGGAAAGAATGGCAGATATCAGTCCAGCCAATACCAATCCCACTAGACCTACGGGTAGAACGTTGGTCACCAAAAATGGGAACACAGCATCTCCATTTGGAATATCTGGATACAGGGTCAAAGCTATGGCACCGGGAATAACCATGATAAATAGTGGAATGATCTTTAGAAAACCGGCTAATATGATACCCCATCTGGCCTGACGAATATCTCTGGCTCCAAGTGCTCTTTGAATAATATATTGATTGGTACTCCAATACCAAAAACCGAGAAATGGAACCCCAATTAGCAGTCCTGGCCAAGGCAGACCATCATCATCCAATGGACGCACGACTGAAAAGTGCCCTTCGGGTGCACTGGCAACAACTTTAGCCCAGTCGAAATCCACTTTGTCAAATAAAATCCAGGTCAAAATACCACAGCCCACGATCAAGATAATAGCTTGAATAGCATCGGTATAGACCACTGCCTTCAATCCTCCTGAAGCCGTATAGACGCCTGCAATCAGAGCTAATCCCAAGGCCGTTTGCCACATACCTAAGCCCGGAAAAAAGGCTTGCAGTACCAAAGTCCCAGCATACAAGGCCCCAGCGGTTTCAATCATGATGGTGGAGAATATAGACACCCCGGAAAAGAACAATTGGGATCGGCGATCAAAGCGGCGCTCCAAGTATTCAGGAATAGTCGTAATTCTAGAACGGAGATACAAGGGTATGAAGATCATGGCAGCCAGAATCAGGGGAATACCGGACATCCATTCATACACTGAATTCACAATTCCCGTGGTGTAGGCAGCACCAGATAAACCGATAATCGTTGAGCTTGAAATATTGGAGGCAAAAAGGGACAATCCAATCAGGCCCCAACCGAAACTACGCCCTCCTAAAAATAGATCTTCACCTGTCTTTGTATTTCTGGCAATAAGAAAACCAATGGTAAGTACTAGTATGAAATAACCTATTATAATCGATATGTCAATACCCGATATGCCTGTCTCCATAATGAGTGTCTCCGATAATTTTGTTGTAGAAGTGGCTCAATATAGTTAATCGACCTAACTAGGACAATTTTTTCGGAAGTAAAGGGCCCTAGGCTACAAAATAGCCATCTCCCCTCAACGGAAAATGGTCTAAGAATTCCGGTTTTCAAACCTCAAAAAAACTTCTTTTGTCAAAGCAGAAGTTCATTATTTATCCACTTTTAATAAATTTGTTGGCACCCGAATCAAAACATTTCGATGACATTTACGACTGACTTTTTCACGACTTTTAATGACCTCAGCATCATGATTGTTGGGGATGTGATGATAGATAGATACCTACACGGATCAGTTACCAGGATTTCACCGGAGGCACCAGTACCCGTCGTACACTTACAGGATTCTCAAAATAGATTAGGAGGAGCCGCCAATGTAGCCTTAAACATAAGGTCTTTAGGAGCCACCCCATACCTCTGTAGCGTCATTGGAGCCGATGAGAATGGTGCCCTTTTCAAACAGTTGTTGCCAGAACATCTGCTTAATGATCGGGGCATCATCCAAAGCAAAGATCGGCAGACTACGGTTAAAACCCGAGTGATCTCCAGCCATCAACATCTATTACGGGTCGATAGAGAAGATACACATGATCTCAGCGAAGCTGATGAAAACGCTTATTTGCAACAGGTAAGGGATTTACTTGACAATAAAGAAATCGACCTTATTCTCTTCCAAGACTATAATAAAGGAGTTTTAACCTATCGTGTCATCCGAGAGGTGATCCTCGAGTCCATCAAGAGAGATATTCCCACCGTTGTTGACCCAAAGTTCAAGAATTTTTGGGCTTATAAACACGTCAGCCTCTTCAAGCCTAATTTGCGGGAAATCCAACAACAACTCCCCTTCGAAATTGGCACCGAAATAGCTGACCTGCAAAAAGCTTCTGACTATATCAAAACACAGCTAGGTAACCCGCATACCTTTATCACCTTATCAGAAAAAGGGCTTTTCTTTGACAGTGGCGAAAGGGCTGCGATCATTCCTACCCAAGCGCGTCAAATTGCTGATGTCTGTGGAGCTGGCGATACGGTGATTAGTATAGTGGCCTTGGGGCTTGCGGCAGTCTTGGATATGCCTTTAATCGCCAATCTAGCTAATCTAGCTGGCGGCCAAGTTTGCGAAAAAGTAGGTGTTGTGCCAGTCGACAAATCGCAGTTGCAAAAGGAATACGAAGCCTTATTAGAAAAAGACCTCAACTAAAAAGCCGTTGTCGAATCTAGTATTCCAACAACGGCTTTCATATGTACGCAAGTAAAATATTTTAGTTCAGTTTACTCAATGCCTCTTCGAGGTTCAAAAGTTTGGCTTTGCCATCCGCCAACTTCTTTCGTTCCATTTCCACTACTTTTTCCGGTGCGTTATTCACGAAACCTTTATTGGCTAGCTTTTTCTCCACCTTTTGAACAAAACCCTGATAATACTCCAAGTCTTTCTTGAGTCGCTCATATTCGGCTTCCGTATCGATTTCCTGGTTTTCTAACTCAACAAAATATTTATCCCGGCCAACTAGAAAGGAAACCGCATTATCAACTTCTTCCGATGCATCAGTATAGCTTTCTAGATTGGCCAGTTTAATGATTAAGTCAACAACCCCCTGCTCTGTCCAGCCTTTGCTATCAGCAGATCCTTGCCGATATACCTTGAGGGGTTCCGTTTTCTTTAGGCCCTTAGATTTTCTAATGTTCCTAATATTACTCACCACTTCCTTAGCTACTTCTACCTCCTCTAATATTGATGCTTCATAATCCGCGGCAGTAGGCCAGCTGCTTACCACACAATCTTCTCCTTCAGTGCGCTCCTTCAACTGGTGCCATATTTCTTCAGTGATAAAAGGCATAAAGGGATGCAAAATCGTCATCAGATGACCAAAAACCTCCAAAGTCTTATTATAGGTTGGCTGATCAATGGGTTCAGTAAAAGGAGGCTTGATCATCTCCAGATACCAAGAACAGAAATCAAGTCGGATAAACTTATATAGCTCCATGACCGCTTCTGATAGTCTGTATTCCTTAAACAACCGATCTACTTTGGTCAGAGCTTGATGAAAGCGATTATTAATCCAACGAAAGGCTAAATCATTCAATACCCGTCTCTCTGGACTAACTTCATCCGTTATCTCCCATCCTTTAATTAGCCGCAAGGCATTCCACATCTTGGTGCAAAATTTCAACCCTTGATCACATAGCTTACTTTCATTCAAAACCTGTTTGGTCTTGGGATCAAGAGGGGCATCAAAAATGATGTCATTTCCTGCCGCAGAGCTAGACAATACGCCAAAACGAATGCCGTCCGCTCCATAGGTTTCGATGAGCGTCAAAGCGTCCGGGCTATTCCCCAAAGACTTGCTCATCTTTCGCCGCTTATTATCCCGTACCATGCCCGTGAAATATACATCCTTAAATGGCATTCGGCCTTTCGTTAAAACTGTATCTAGGCCTAAAAGATCGCCTGACCATTCATAGCCAGACATGATCATTCTTGCCACCCAGAAGAAAATGATATCCCAAGCGGTTACCAGTACATTGGTCGGGTAATAGTATCGTAATTCTTCCTGATTTTCAAAGCCATCAAATACCGAGATGGGCCATAACCAAGAGGAAAACCAAGTATCCACTACGTCATCATCTTGCTTCAGATCGCTCAGTTGTAGATCCGCATTTCCCGTTTTAGCCCTAGCTTGCTCTAGAGCCTCCGTCGCCGTCGCCGCCACATAGATATCTTCTCCCATATACCAAGCAGGAATCCGTTGCCCCCAGAGCAATTGTCTAGAGATACACCAGTCTCTAATGTTATCCTCGCGCAGCCAACTGTAAAACATATTCCAGAAATGCGGTGGATTAAAGCTGATATCTCCTCCTTCAACTGCATGTCGGGCTATTCGCGCCATTTCCTTCATATCCAGAAACCACTGCAAGGTCAAACGAGGTTCAACTACTGAGTTGGTTCTTTCGGAACGCCCAATACTCGTAACATAATCTTGTAATTGAACTAGATGTCCCGACTCATCCAATAACTTCTTAATCTTCTTTCTAGCCACAAAACGGTCTTCTCCAACGAGGATTTGGGCTTTTTCATTAAGTGTGCCATTTGGGTTTAGAATGTCAATAACTTCTAAACCATGTTTCTCTCCAATGGCATTATCATTTTGATCATGCGCGGGGGTGATCTTCAGTGCACCGGTACCAAATTCTATATCAACATAAGAATCGGCAATGATGGGAATTGCCCTATTAATCAAAGGGATTAATGCTTTCTTACCGATGAAATCCTTAAAGCGATCGTCTTTTGGATTAACGGCAATCGCGGAGTCCGCCATGATCGTCTCCGGCCGCTGCGTAGCTATCACTATTCCATTCCCTTCTTCTCCTTCGATGTCGTAGCGGATATGAAAGAGTTGAGCATTTTCCTCCCCGTAGATAACCTCTTCATTAGATAGTACTGTTTGGGCATCTGGATCCCAATTGGTCATTCGCAAACCGCGATATAGTTTACCTTTCCGATAAAGGTCAACAAATACTTTAATTACCGCTGCCGAAAGCTTTGGCTCCATTGTAAAACGGGTACGCTCCCAGTCGCAGGATGCTCCCAGCTTTTTCAACTGATCTAGAATGATCCCACCGTACTTGTCCTTCCATTCAAAGGCGTACTCCAAAAACTCTTCTCTACTAATATCTGACTTCTTAATTCCTCTTTCCGCCAACATCTTTACCACCTTAGCCTCAGTAGCAATGGAAGCATGATCTGTCCCAGGAACCCAGCAGGCATTTTTTCCCTCCAATCTTGCTTTGCGGATCAAAATATCCTGAATCGTATTATTCAGCATATGGCCCATGTGCAACACCCCGGTCACATTGGGTGGAGGGATGACAATACTGTAGGGCTCTCTTTCGTCGGGTTCAGAATGGAAGTAGTTCTTCTCCATCCAATGTGCGTACCATTTTTCTTCTGTCTCCTTAGGATTGTAGCGTGTGGAAAGTGTCATCGTTACTCTATATTTTTATAAATCGACTAGGTGTGATTTTTAACTCAAAAAATTAATTTCATTAACGTATTCAATGCTTAAGAGGTTCCCTTCAGCAATTGGTCGATCAATACCTTCTTGTCTTTTGCACCCTTAGCCGCAGTTTCCTCCTTCTCTCCCATATCAATCTCAATCTGATTTCGCATCAGATCTTCCATATTTTCCCTTTCTCTGATGAGATAACCTTTACCTTCATAGACTAGTACTTCCGCCGGACGGAAGCGAGAATTGTAATTGGACGCCATAGAGAAACAGTAGGCTCCGGCATTGTGAAGACATAGTATATCGCCTTCATTGATTTCCGAAATTCTTCGATTAATTCCAAAGGTATCCGTCTCACAAATATATCCGACCACCGTATAGAAGCGTTTCTTTCCCTTAGGCTTCGAAATATTGGTAATCTCATGGTAGGCATCGTAAAACATCGGACGGATCAAATGATTAAGCCCCGAATCTATGCCAGCAAATACGGTAGAAGTCGTTTGCTTAATAACATTCACTTTTGCCAGAAAATTGCCTGCCTCACTCACCAGAAATTTCCCTGGTTCAAACATCAAACAAAGATCTCGACCAAAGTCACTGCAAAAATCATTGAAACGCTTGGATATTTTTTCTCCCAATTCCTCAATGTCCGTTTCAATATCTCCTTCTTTGAAGGGGACTTTAAAGCCACTACCAAAATCTATGTAATCCAGCTCATCGAAGTCTTTAGCCACATTCAGCAAGATCTCTGCCCCCCTCAAAAATACATCAGCATCCAAAATGCCCGAACCGGTATGCATATGTAAACCTTCCACCTTTAAGCCAGTAGATTCCACAATCCGCTGAACCAAGGGCATCTGGTGAAAAGATATACCAAATTTTGAATCGATATGGCCCACTGAGATTTTGCTATTCCCACCGGCCATGATATGCGGGTTGATGCGAATACAAACAGGCACATTGGGATGGCTCTGACCAAACTGTTCCAGGATAGACAGGTTATCAATATTAATCCTAACCCCTAAGGCCGTTGCCTCTTCAATCTCTTCAATACTCACACAGTTCGGCGTGTAGATAACATCTTCTGGTCGGAAACCTGCTCGTAGGCCCATTTCAACCTCTTGCACAGACACAGTATCCAAACCAGCCCCAAGTTGGTTAAAGAACTTCAGCACATTAATGTTGGTGAGCGCCTTACAAGCATAATTGATCTTTAAGCGTTTCACCTTGAAAGCGTCCCTTATGCGTTTATATTGGCGCTCCATAATGGCTGCGTCATACACATAAAGAGGGCATCCGAACTGCTCGACCAAATCTAGCGGATCAACCCCGCCACTTAATCGGTACCGATCATTTTCAAGGTTCATGCTTTTCAATTTATAGTTCTCAAACAAGTACGACTTCCAATAAGATCCTTAGCCATACATTTTTGCGTATAAGCCGCAAAGATAAGCTTTTTTGTACGGTCTCAAGTAGAAAGAATGGGCTTTGCTACAGGATTTTCCGGATAGTTCTTTTTAGCCCATTGTCCAGGTAGATATTAAGTTCCAGAAACTTCTATCAATGCCTTATCTCTTTAGGTCACAAACCGAGATCTGTACAAACTGGCTCTCCAATCCTTACAGGCATTACCTGCAAATAGTTCCGGATTGGTGGCCAAAGAAAAAAAGCATAAATTAGACATGCGAAACACCAAATTGGCCACCATATGCATCTAAAAGGAAAAATGAACTAGCAAACAGTGACGAACTCCGAACTCATAGTAGCCTGCCGTACCCAAGATCGAAAAGCACAGCAAATGCTCTTCGACCGATTCTCACCCAAAATGATGGGGGTCTGTAGACGGTATCTGAGAACACAGGAAGATGCTGAAGATGTGCTCATCGAGGCCTTCTACAAAGTTTTCAATAATCTGCCACAATTTAAAGCACAAGGTAGCTTCGAAGGATGGATTAGGCGAATTGTAGTGAACGAATGTTTGATGTTTTTGCGCCGTAAGCACAACTTCAATCTGACGGTTGAAATTGATCAAAACCTCGACGTGAAGACAACGGTCAGCACCCAAGATCAACTAGAAGCTGATGATATATTGGCACTCCTAGAAAGATTACCGACGGGATATCGCACCGTTTTTAACCTGTACGTATTGGAAGGCTATAAGCACCGAGAAATTGCGGAAATACTAGGCATTAGTATCAATACCTCTAAATCACAGCTTATCCTCGCCAAAAAGAAATTACAGCAACTCCTGAAACAGATCAATTACCCCGGTGTACATCAAGAAGGAGCTGGTTAATGTAAAGATGCGTATGAAATTCAAAAAACCTCATTGGCCAAAAAAGCTGAATATAATTAGAATGGAACCAAAGAAAGATATATTTGATCTTTTCAAAGACAACGAGCATAAACTTGAGGAGCAACCGGCTCCACACGTCTGGAGAAGATTGGAACGGAAATTGGATAGCAACCGGAAGAGAAATAGAACGGTTCGCATCCGCCCATCGATGGGCCAGTTTGGGATCGCCGCTGGTATTCTACTACTCTTCACGGTAATCACAATCATGACCCTCACTCTCCCTAATCGAAATTCCCAAACATTGGCACAGCAAGAAGACATGATCTTCGAAGAATTGATTGCTTCAGAAGCGGATAAGCAACTGCTAAAAGTCGTAGAATTCACCCGACTACACGAATCTAGGCTTTCGAATCCGGTGGAAGAAAGTCACGAAAAGAAGATCATTCTTCCTGCTCAATCTACAAAAGTGATTCTATTAGATCGTCAATAGAAAAGCGCTTTTCGTAAATACTATACTGAGTTAAGGCAAACCTCTGGATAACTACACCTGCTCTAAGGCATCTGCAGCTGCAGCTTTAAAGGGATGTCTCGCCTGCCATTCCTCAACCGGATCATATCTCCTGATCAACCACCCAATTACGAGATTAAAGACGGAGTTGAAATGCTTAATATAGCAGTACATATCCTTAGGTCTCGCTCCAATGGAGCTCTTGATCTCTAGAGCCGTTCGCCCAAAGACAATAGAATCGATAGCTGGCTTTTCAATAGCCTTCGCCAACATATCAAAGAGCATATTCAGGTATAGTTGATACCTTCTATTAGAAGTCTCTTCTAGTCCCAAAAAGTGAGCGTCGTAAGCATCTCCATTTTCAATCAAAGTGCAAAAACCCAATAGCTCACCTTGCTTATTTTCGTAACCAAAAAGACGAAAGCCTTCTCCTAATTCGCGCTTCAAGGAAGGCAAATAATCTGCTTCTAAATTCAGCATGTTGAAGGTAGCTTTATCTGCTATGGCACGATAAAGCTTATGCAATTTCGAGCGGTTTACCTCGATCTCCTCTAATGACCACTCACGGATCTGAATCTCCTTGGCCTTTTTAAAAGCCCGCCGAGCTCGGACGCGATATTTTGACTGTAAATCTGCCAAGTAATCATCCCTATTCTCCCATTCACGCTCCAGCTTCATACTCATATTGGGCTGAAAGGTCACCTGATGCATGAGTCCTTTTCGTTGATTAGCAGAAAGTGGAGACTCTAAATCCTTGATCATTACCCCACTTACTTTTCGTCCATCCTCTTGCTCTATCTGTCGGCGAATTTGAGGAAGTGAATTCAAAATTAGATCTATCCCTTGTTCTCTGCTTAACATCCTTTCATCGAACAGAAAGGCATGCTCACCGCTTAAGAGTAAATTTCCAATTACTAGTAACCTGAAATTAAGGACACTTGATACACGAAGCTTTAATTGATCTCTCCAGGCTCGAATCTCTCCTTCAGCCAGGTTCTTCAAACTGTCCTTCAGTCGATAATCTATCAATTGAAGTAAAACGACTCCTACCGCCTTGCTTTTCAGTTTAAGTATGACATATCTATTTTCGACTCCAGTAGGTGGGCTTTTCTGTAAGGCAGTGAGAAATGGAATATCAAGAAAACTATTTCTTGCTTGCACCAAGTCAGTCCAACTGCTTGGCAGCTCAAGTACATCATTATATATCTCGAAATAATAGTCTTTAGACAAGGATTTTACCTGAGCATCTGGGACACTCTTCACCGATGTGCTAGATCCCAGCATCGAGAACAGGTGTTGAGTGATATGCCTAGGATAGCAGGCTTTATCTGAGAAAAGGTTCATGTTTATTCACCATTGTTTGAGACATAGAACATGATTGATTACTCTGAGTCAACCCGCTTGAGTCAAAAATGTTCTAACAACAAAAAAAGTCTATATGCTTAACATCTACTTTTGGTCGGGATCCAATTCAGGCTTTTCGGCCAAATACTTTTCCCGTGTGAGCTTATAGTAGACACATTCAGTATTATAGTATATTCCTTCGCCTTCTTTTTCCAGTCCCAGTTTCTCCATCACTCGTGTGGAGGCGAAGTTTCGTTCTTGCGCTACGGCCACCACATGCTTAAGGCGTAGTTGGTTGAAGGCGTAATCCAGTACAGCCATCCCTGCTTCCGTGGCCAATCCCTGTCCCCAAAATTCTTCCATAAAGCGATACCCGATTTCATAATCTTTGGTACGCTCCAATTTCTTCAAGGCCATCCACCCCACAAATGCATCTTCACTCTTATGCTCTGTAATCCAATAGCCCGTATATTTATTGGTCTGGCGTATTCGGCGCTCTAGGTCCTTTTTTGCTTGTGCTGGGGTTTGTGTCTGGCTATTATTAATAAATCGCATTACATTGGGGTTGCTACCCAATTGAAGGATATAGGGGAAGTCGTCCCAGGCAGGTCTCCTGAGCCGTAGGCGCTTGGTTTCTAGCTTAGGTGGCATGTTGGAAAAGGCATTACTTATTCAGTAAACCGGCTTCTAAGGCAATTTGTTTACTTTACAAGACTTTTGGCAAAGATACAAAGCGGATCGGCATCAAACACTAATTTCGACGACAGTTTATGCAGTCTAAAGACATTGGGTCTTGCTTGCTGCCTAGGATCATAACAATTTTCCCATGTATGTATTAGAAACTACGCTGTTAGTCGTAGCGTATAGTTTAATCATCCTCACCCTTTTCTTGCAAGTTGTTTGTTTCAAGAGAAACATAGAACGCCTGGAAAGTATCGGCTTTACAGCCTCTCTCCTTTTATTGATCTTATGCTTTAGCATATCTTACTACAGTGCACAGAAAGCTGCGTATACCAACGTATTTTCACAAGGTGCCATGATTCTAATCGGGCTAACCACCCCATTGCAAATCCTGCAAGAACGCAGGCACAGTCTTTCCTCAAACACCAACAAACTAGTCATCGGGATTGGCGCCTTTTTTCTGATCGGTTTAATCCTGGCCTACATTCTTGAACTGCTCATATACTTCCAGTATGCTGTTGCTGTATACCTAGGGATATCAGTAATGGCAGCGATGCTACTTGTGGTTTTGACAAAACCGGTGGTCATGAAAGCAAAAAGAGAAAAAAGCGAAAGGGCATTTGCGATTGCATTTCTAATCGTTGTCCCCATCTACCTGCTAGTTAGTTTTACTTCAGATGCTGTTGATGCCTCTCCGTCCTTGGGTATGGCCCTCTCTATGATCTTCATTTTACTTTCGGCTAGTAAATTGCGGGAGGATATGGAGCGACTTTCCCTGTTTAAGGATGGGCACCAAGCGATGGAGCAAAACCTGAGCAATTACGGCTTTACAAACAGGGAAAAAGAAATAGCTACCCTTCTGATTCAGGGCACCTCATACCAAGACATCGCTGATCAACTACACATCTCCATGCCTACGGTTAAAACCCATGCATCAAATATCTACCGCAAAGGGCAGGTGAAAAACAGAGCAGCCTTAATTTTGCTATTGAGTCAGACAGCACTTCCTAAAGCGCTGTAAATCAATACTCATACTTTTGTATGAATTGGTACCAATTCAACACATTCCTACAAAATCCTGATTTCTTCATAGCTCCTATAGCTCGATTATTACCAGCAAAATTTTCCTTTCCTCAAAAACAGATTGACCTCTTCTAATTACTTTGACCTAGCCGTAGGTTATCAGTTCAATCGGGTTGGCATCTTTGTGGCAACGTCCTTCCGCAATCCAAGCTTTGAAACGGAAGGATTCCAAGCTAAGCAACAAATTCAAAAGAACTCCCTAAACCTAGAAGTTTGTAAATTCCTCACTGACTATAGTGGATTTGCCCCATTCGTTGGTGTTAATTTGGCCTTTGATCACCTCAACTACAAAGAGTTTGGGGAACAGCTATCCAGGAAGGAAATCAGCACCTCATGGCAGGCTGGCCTAACATTCGGCTGGGATATCATTCCTGGGAAAACAGATGAGACTTTCATACTTCGCACCAATCTACGCTGGTACCCTTTTGCTTCCCTAGAAATTGATGGACAAGCATTTGCCTTTGATCAATTGGAATACAATTTGATTCAAGCTATTTTCTTTCCTAGTCGATTAGCTAGAAAAAAGAAGTAATCTATTTTTGCTCCAATATGTTTGTGATATGTAAGCAGCTTACAAAAAATACCTGGAAAAGAACTAATCACTGATTATGGTCGAAGCCTCTATGAAAGCCTTTTTATCGGCTATTCATCCTGTTGAAGATACTATTCTTGATACCTATATTGAGCATTGGACCCCCTATTCTCTCCCGAAGAAGACCATTATGACTGCTCCCGGGGAGATGGAGCGATATTGGTATTTTGTGGTGGAGGGGATTCAAAAGGCGTACTACATAACGGAGGACAAACAACATGTCATGGCTTTCACCTATGCTCCCTCTTTTACAGGTATACCAGAATCCTTCTTTGCCCAAAAACCCGCTGAGTATTTTCTAGAGACCATCACGGATAGCAAATTTGTACGGATATCTCATGAAAAACATCAGCAGCTTATGCAGAAGTATCGGCCGATTGAAACGCTATTCCGAATCGCCACTGAGTCCTTGCTAATTGGACTTCTGGAGCGCTATTACCAACTTATGGCTTATGATATTGAGACTCGTTTTAAAGCCTTCGTGAAGAGGAGCCCACATTTACTACAAACCATTTCACAAAAGGATCTAGCCTCCTATTTGAGAATGGACGCCACAAACTTCAGCAAATTGATCAACAGTATACGGATCTAGAAAAGACACCATAAAAGTAATGTGGCAATATCAACAGGTGCACCATCTCAAAGAAAATGAGCACAAGAAATATTGGCGCATTACTTTACTGTCCATTTCTCGATCTCCTGCATGGCATAATTCTCATCTTCCCAACGAATAAGCTCCATCTGCCCCTTGCCTTTGTAGTTAAGAAACCACTCTTCGATAATGCGTTTAGCAGGATCATGATCCAACATCAGCTCAAGAAAATTGGTAGCAGCTAAGGTTCGTTCCTGAGGATCAGCGGGAACCGCAATGATCTTTGTATCTAATTCTCCATTGTCTTTCAACAGCAATGCCGCCAAGGCCTTAGCCTTAACTACACTTCCTGTCGATTGACTAGAGCCGATCACCAGGATATCTAAGGCGTCGCCATCTCCTCCTTTTTCTTCATCCATCAAGGTAGAGGGCACAAATCCATAGTTTCCTGGGTAGGGTAAAAAAGCCACCACTCGATCCTCCCCATTTAACTGATCAGCTTTAAAGGTGCCAGAAGCAATATCATACTCAATCTTTTTATTGGTACCTGCAGGAATCTCAACGATCACATTTATAGCATCTTCCTCAATGGCAGGCAAGGAATAATTTTGCTTATTAGTTTGATTCTGGCAGGATAATAAAAGGCAAATAATCAGTATCAATAAAGCGGTCCATCTGTGTGGCATGGTGCAATTCATTTGAGTTTTGTGTACGTTTGGTCAAATGTAAGTAGTTCTTTTCTAAATTGCTGCTCAATCACATTTCAACTTCTTGGACTCCTATCCTCTCCTGCGATACTAGTCGAAAAAATCTGCCCAGTCCTACAATTTATTGTAACTCGATTCAGTAATTACTCGTCTGAGGTACAAAACAGGTTATTCCAGTCGAGCAATCACCTTACTATTCACCAAACTAGTCTAAACGATGAAATTCCATTATGCTGTGCCGTTTATGGCATTACTAACTGTCCTCTTGACTCATTCTCTTGATGCGCAAAAAAGATGGTGGGCCGGCTCCCTGAGTGGTCAAGGGCCTGTTGTTGAACAAGAGTTGGACCTAAGTTCCTTTGAGCGGGTAAGTCTTTCTATATCCGCCGATGTCCATATAAAGCGAGGGGATACTCAATCCATCATGGTACGAGGACAACAAAATATCATTGAAAACCTCATCACTGATGTTCAGGATAAGACTTGGCGAATCCGATTTGATCGCCCCATCCGGAGAAGTCAAGGTGTAAAGATTTTCATAACCCTACCATATCTATCCGGTGCCAAGGTAAGTGGTTCGGGTAATATCGAAAGTGAGGACGCCTGGCAAGCCCCCAGTTTTTATGCTGGTGTTAGTGGTTCGGGTAATATCAATTTACAAGTACAGGCAGAAGAACTCACTTCTAAGGTCAGTGGTTCGGGTAACATAATGCTAGGTGGGAGCTCAAAGGAATACACGGTACAAATTACCGGAAGCGGTAACATAAAAGCTTACGAGCTTTCAGCTGAACATTGTAAGGTGAGGATTTCTGGCTCCGGAGATGCACGGGTGGATGCCCAAGAGCAATTGGATGTCCGCATATCTGGCTCCGGAGATGTCATGTACACCGGTAGACCCCAGGTCAATAGTAAAATTTCTGGATCAGGTGGTCTTTACGCTAAATGATCTACGATTGCAGTCAAGGATAGATACCTAGATGCTATCCTTGGCTGCTGGCTATTGATCCCTTGACGTTAGATACTATCGGATGAGGTGAATATCCCCTTCAAACACTTCTTTCTTCCCATCCTTAAATCGGACTTTGATCATGTACACAAAAACATTAGCATTGTGTCCGGCCTGCACCCCATTGATTACTGGGCGCCCGTTAATTAGTCCATTCCAGCCCTCACTTGCAACATTAGGAGGAAAATCCTTATTCTCGAAAACTTGATCTCCCCAGCGATCAAAAATACGCATCACCTCAACTTTATCGACATCCCCCTGGGAGAAGATCATAAAGCTATCATTGTTGCCATCTCCATTGGGTGAAAATGCATTGGGGATGTAGATATTCCTAGGTTCTCGCACTACTACCCTGACCCAATCTTCAGCCTTACAACCATTTTGGTCAATTAGGGTTCCAACAAACACTGAGGAGAAATCAGGCTGTACTTGCCAGCTTGTCCAACATGTATCGCATCTTAATCCTTCATTGTTTGTAAGTCTTAAACTCTTGACTTCGTCCTGTGGAATAGAAATCTCAGGTTTGATCACGATACTTTCTCCTTTTTCAATCTTAATGTCCGGCCCCAAGTCTATATTCAGTTTCCGGCCTGGATTAATCTTAATCTCCGTAGCCACTGAACAGCCTTCCGCATCCTGGGCAGTAATAATATAACTATCCGGTGGTACATTCTGGAAAGTATCTTGAGCTGTAAATCCTAATCCATTAAAATCATATAGATACGGGCCTTGTCCACCTTCTACTTTATTAATTTGAACATGGCCATTCTCTCCAAAGCAATTCGGGTGAATCACCTCAACCTCTATGCCAACAGGTTGGTTTTCATCCGGCAGTACTTCTACCGTATCGATAGCCGAACAACCATTTTCAGGATCTGTCACAACGAGCGTATAGACGCCCACTTCTTCCGCCTTTAGTGTTTCACCGGCCTGCGTAGAGCCATCCGGCCTTGTCCAAAGGAAATCGTGTTGCTCTGACTCTGGGGCTTGAGCCAATAAAGCCGCCTCTCCCTCAAAACAATCTAGGGTTTGATCTGATCCTGCAAAAGCGGTAGGTGTAGCAATATTTTGCTCTACCATAACCGTGTCAGTAGCAATACAACCATTACGGGTATCCTCAACAATCAATACAAAAATACCCGCTGAAGTGGCTGAAGCTGACAAAGCAGTTGGCGTAGTCCCTAAAGTACCTTCCAGAATCTGCCATGCAACTTCGAATCTTGCCGGATCCCAATCTTCAACCGTAGCTGTAAGACTTACACTGGGGTTATCACAGGTAATGGTATCAGATGCCTCAGCCTCAATACCTGGTAAGCTTCCATCCCGGGTGATAGTTACGCTATCCATAGCATTACATCCAGTACTGGGATCTAAAACCTGCAAGAAGTAGGAACCTGGGCTATCAATCAACAGTTCCGGACGATTGCTATTGCTGATAGGGTTTCTGGCCGGATTGTACCATTGATAGCTAAAATTAGCGTTAAGACTATTGGTATCTCTGACCGTTACAGTTGGGGTGTCGCAATTTAATTCTATTTGTCCTGCTAGTCCAATTCTAGGTGTAAACGACAGATCTACAATACGCACAGAATCCGCGAGTGAAAGGCAACCTGTGGTCCTATCTTCGATGATCAGGCTATACCATCCGGGATCAGATACGACAATTTGGGCGTCATTTCTACTATCTGAGGTAACGCCATTTCCGTTCCATTCAAACCGATAATTAGCGGGGTCAAGCTCCTCATTCCCTAGGGTAATAGAAAGGGTATTACAATCCAGTTCATCCTCCTCCAGTGGAAGCACTTCAGGTAAGGTTAGTTCTTGCACCAGAATTGAGTCAGTTGTTTGACAACCTACACTATTCGTTGCAGTAGCATAAAAAACGCCTCCTCCTTGAACCTGGATAGAAGTTTCACTTTGGTTCGTTGACCAGTTTACTGTTTCAAACAAACCCGTAGCACTTAGGCTAATTTCTTCGTTAGGGCAAATAGAGCCTGGGCCAACTAGAGTTAAAGAGGCTGCTGGCAGCAGTGACACTTCCTTGGTGGCAGTAAGCCGACAGCCGTTGAAATCTGTCACTGTTAGCGCAAAAGTCGCAGCCTCAGTAGGCTCGACTGATGCCCCTACCAGATTGGGGTCACTCCACAAGTATTCACGAAATACCTCTTGTACATTCAGACTGAATGGAGTATTCGGACAAATATCATCAGGGCCTTGAATTATGGGCTGCTCTACTTCTATTGCTGCTATCTCTACCGTATCCGTTCCAATACAACCTGCGGCGTCCATCACCGTCACGGCATAGGGCCCCGGAATACTGATATCTATCGAGGGTGTAATTTCACCAGTGGACCAACCTATTGAATCCCAAATTCCCAGCACTTCAATTGTCGTGCTACCATCTGGGCAAATCCTCTTCACACCATCAAGTTCGGGCTTTGGAGCTTCATATTCTTCAACTCCAAAGTCCGCACCAGCGTCACATCCATTCCGACCGACAACACTTACGCTGTATTGCCCTGTTTGTTCAATAACAATGGTAGTATCTGTTTGTCCAGTACTCCACAATACGCTGTTGAAGTCACCCTCTAAATCTATCCGTAGACTTGATCCTTTACAATACTGGAATAGCTCCGGTAAGTCAATGTCTGGATTCTCTAATCCCTCTACAGAAAAATTAAGTTCATTTTGACATCCATTCTGATCAGTAACTGTAACACCGTAGTTCTGGCCGGGTTGAGATACGACAATCGAATCCTCGGTCGAACCTGTAGACCAGAGGTAAGTCACCATGTTAGGATTAACGTTAAGTACGGTTTCTTCTCCTATACAGATAGAAGGATTACCAAAAAGCTCAACAGCAGGTTTTTCGAAGACGTCTAGATCATAAAAAGCCGTATCTCTACATCCGTTAACATCTTGAACATATACAGAATATTCCAGAATATTGGATGTTATAGCTAGTGTCTGATTGGTATCGGCTACTCCTGTTGACCATTGATAGGAGACAAATTCGTGAGTTAGCCCCAAGCTTCCACTTTGATCGACGCACAAGCCAGTGGGGCCTTCAATTTCGGCTGGGTTCGTCTGGAGTTCCTCTACCAGAAAAGAAGCTTCATCCGTACAACCAAACTCATTCGTAACCGTGAGGCTATAGTTACCTCCTTGACTCACATCTACAGCAGCAGTTTCACTGCCATCAAACCAGGTGTACGAAGCATGCGCACTGGTTGGACTAAGGGTCACAGAGGATCCAGGGCAAAGATCTACTCCTTGCACCAATTCAAGGGATGGCGAAGGGCGATTGCTCAAGGTGATGGTATTCACTCCTCTACACCCAAATTGATCTACCACCAAGACCTCATAAGTGTCTGCTACACCAACGGTAATACTAGGACCTTCAGTCAGATCAGACCAGACTATGCTAGGATAAAGGTTTTCGTCTACAACAGTAAGGGTATTGGGTAATCCGTCACAAAGAGTTGTATCTCCTTGAATGACGGGGATTGGAGTTTCCTGAAAAGTAATCGGGAATTCGAAGGAATTGGAACAACCATTGTTATCGGTGACTGTCAAGGAATAGTTCCCAGTACTGGTTACCTGATTTACGGCCTCGGAAATTCCGTTGGACCACTCGTAAGTTGCGAATGTTCCATTGGGCACCAGTGAGACAATATCACCGACACAGGCATTTGTGGGATAGTTGACGGTGACTGTTGGGTTATCGAATGCTTGGATAGGGATGGAATCTACTCCAGTACAACCATTAATATCTGTTACGGTCACGAAGTAGGTATCTTCCACGGAGACAGACAATGTACTTGCGGTAGTGCCATCCGACCATTCATAGCCGCTAAAGGATTGATCTAGCCCAATTATGGCTGCTTGATCTCCACAAATCGGAGCCCCTTGCAAGGTCAGTTCCGGTACCGGAGCAGAAAGTGCCTGAGGGGTGAAAGAAACTGTAGTTTGGCAACCCGTTTCTTGAGTTACAGTTAATTGGACGGTTTCCCCGGTCTGGACTTGTACTGTGGTGTCGGTACTTCCATTTGACCACTCATATGCAGTGAAGTCATTTTGCACATTGACGGTGATCAACTCACCAGGACAAAGCAGAGCCTCCTGCGCAATGACTGGCTCAAGGCCTCCCACAACGGTAATTTTCACCTTATCGGACCGATTGCAAAGGCCTTGCTCTACAGTAATTTCGTATTCCAGTTCTCCTTCAAAACCTGCGGGGACAGTAACCAATGGTCGAAGAATATTTGCACTATCCAGCAAAGCCATAGCCTCAGGGGTGCCTGACCATTGAATGTTAAGCGCGTCATCGCTATTGGTGTCCAAGGAGGCATCTAAGCGAACCTCAAATTCATCTGCTTGGCAATAGGTAAGATCTGATCCCGCATTTACCAAATTGATGCAGGCTGGATCAGCGATACAATTAAAGTAGTTGGACGCTTCTCCCCCCCATTCAATTGCAAAAGCTTCGGAAAAACCGGTGAATTTAGTAACAAGCATGTAAAAACGGTCGCCCGGCTGGGCTACTAAAGGCAGAACAAAGCCGTCCACTTCTATACCCGTAATTGGATGTACAAAAGCCGGCTCCTGGGATTCCTGTGCTCCCCTACCCATGCCGGTATAGGGGCAAAAAGAGCATAAACTTCGTGCAAAAGAACAACGCCTGGGTGAACCCAAACTATCACAATTCAGATTAGGTCCATATATAGCGAAGTCAAAGTCCTCCTGCTGCCAGGTATCCGTAGAATCTGGCGGAAAGATGACCATCTCTAACTCACTATCCGCGGGCATATCATCCCGGAATTCGAAGTACAACCAAGTACTATGTAGACCCTCACCGGTCTCTAAACATCCACGGTCGTTGTTTGGGTTATTAAAATCATTGAGCTCCATGGCACCAGAAATGATATCTATAGTATCATTTCCACAAACAGGAATAGCTCCTAGACAGTCCCATCTGGATTGAGCGATTAAGTTTTCCCCTACAAGACTCGCCATGACAAATAACAGAATTACTCTCAATGGCAGCATTTTAATCGGTTTTATACTGTTCAAAGGGTAGCCGCAATTGGCCTTAGATAATGTCCTAAGGGATTACATTTCTGGCTTGTTCATGGGAGAAAGCTGGGGTAAACATTGAACATGGCAGGATCTTAGCACCTCGCATAGGGCAGCAAGGGCACACTAAGACAATAGTCCATAGTGGGGGGAGGTTGTGTGGTAAATTAGTGATTTACCTAGTTTCGCTCATAGTATGAATAGAAAGAAATATAGAAATGACTAGAACGTATCAACAAGAATGTTTACTATTTATTTTGGATACGGAACATCAAGACTTACGTCTTCTGTTCGTAGCAAATATAAGAGTTATTTTTAATTTAGTAGGTCTTATATTTGCAAAATAATAAAATTATCTTTTTCCAAATTCTTATACACCTAAAGATCAATAAATTACACAACACCTCTTCTTCTCAACTCTTGGTTTACCAATTGGTACTCTCGACTCATATCTCCGGTCACAGAAGAGTTCTCCTGAGCTCGTCGGATTAGGTATGGCACTACTTCTCTTACTTGGCCATACGGGACATACTTAGCCACATTATAGCCAGCTTCAGCAAGGTTGAAGGTCAGGTTGTCACTCATTCCATACAACTGACAGAAATTGAGATGTGGATGATCCAAAGGTAATTGTTTGTGAGCGATTAACTCTGCCTGCAAAAGCGCACTTTCCCGGTTATGGGAAGCGTTGCAAGACGCAATGTCCTTGTAATTATCCACGCAAAACCGTACCGCAGCATTGAAAGCATCATCCGTAGCTGCTTTGTTTAAATGGATGGGCGAAGTATAACCTAAGTTACTGGCCCGATCACGTTCTTTTTCCATGTACGCTCCCCGCACCAACTTGGCACCAAGCATATAGCCTCCCTTCTTGGCCAAGTTGTAGGAATGAACTAAAAATTGCAGTCGATCTGCTCGATACATTTGGAAAGTGTTATAAACTACCACTTTTCCTCTGTTGTATCGACGCATCATGACGGTCACCAAGTGATCAATGGTATCCTGAATCCAGCTTTCTTCAGCATCGAAGAATACCTTGACACCATTTGTACTAGCTACATGACAAATGGCATCCATTCTTTTTAATATGTTGCGATATTCCGGTCTCGTTTCCGAGTTAAATGGGACCTGTTTCTGGACAGCGGCCAAGAGATCGAACCTGGCCATCCCTGTAATCTTTGTACTTACGACTGGGATCCCCGAAGTTTTCGAGGCGAATTCTATAGCGCGAATCGTTTCGTTCATGGTGATGTTAAAGTCCTCTTCTCGCTCTTTTCCTTCAGCTCCATAATCCAAGATCGTTAGGACTTTATGTTTGGAAAGGTGATCCACCGTTTTTTGTGTTTCCAAAAGTGTGGTACCTCCACAAAACTGGTCAAATATCGTTCTTTTCACTAATACTTCAACAAAGGGGAGATGCAATTTAATAGCTGCAATCCCCAATTTTGACCCTAACCCCACTAACCAGTGCTTATTCATTAGCCCAAAAAGCCAGGCTGATTTCTTCAGTTCCTTATCCGTCTTGTGTGCAAAGGCTATTTCTGTATTGTCAAAATCAATGTTAACCATAGGTATCTGATCGCCAGCAATGTATTTAGCCATCTTTTCCAGCTCCTTAGAAGTTTTCGGCACAGGCTTGCCCAATTCTTTCATACAGCAGGTTTAGTTTGTCGTCCAAATTTCCCAGGATCTTTCAGCTTGCAAATGCAACATTTCTAAGCCATTCAAGATGTAGGCACCTCGCTGTTCAGCTTTCTGCAAAAAAAGAGTAGCCTCGGGATTATAAACTAGATCAAAACATAGATGGTTTTCACCCATGTAATGATACGGAATATTGGGGAAAGAACCAACATTAGGAGACATCCCTAAAGGTGTCGTATTTACAATTAACTTATATTTATCAAAAGCCCTTTGATTCAAGTCATTATAGGTCAAGATCCCTACTCCTGGTCTTCGGGAGACATAAGTAGCCGCCATTCCTGCTTGTTCCAGCGCATATTTAACCGCCTTGGCCGCTCCTCCTGTCCCAAGGATGAGGGCATGTTCAATATTTAGCTTTTGCTTTTCAACAGCCTTTGCCAAAGAGGTGCTAAAACCATAGATATCTGAATTATATCCAAACCAGCCATCCTCCTTAATCAAAACCGTATTCACCGCCCCAACTGCTGCCGCTCCCTTTCCTAAGCCTTTCAAATAAGGGAGAACCTGCTCCTTGTAGGGTATGGTCACATTGAGTCCTACCAGATTGGGATTTTGCTCAATTAAGGCCGGCAACTTATCAATAGAGTCGATCGGAAAAGCCTCATAATAACTATCTTCTATCCCCTCCTTCTTGAACTTTTCGGCAAAGTATCCTTTCGAAAAAGAATGCGAAAGTGGGTAACCAATCAATCCGTATAGATATTTGACCTGCTTTTGTTTCATGCTCCGTTTACCCTTGTTGTTTTTGGTCCGGTGATGTTTTACCTAATCGCTCTAGTCCCAAAATCAAAACGACCCCTACCAACATCAATAGCAAGGCCATTACCACCTGAGGATCTCCCTCAAATTGTCCTGGCAAAACACTTTCTTCCAGAAAGGGTACGGTTTCTCCTTTGCTATCCTCACGATATTCCAGGACATTCCTCCAAGGCCATAACTTATTCAGTGACCCGATTAAGAAACCAGTGAGTAAAGCAATCGTAATGTTCCGGTAGTGCTTAAAAGTCCAGGACAATACCCGGGAAAAAGTAGCTAGACCAAATAAGCAACCAATAGCAAAAGTTCCAACAATAAGTAAAGCTGAAGTATCGAAAGTCTTTAGGGCCTCCCGTACGGTAGGAAGAATGATCGTGTACATTCCCATCAACAATAAGATAAAACTTCCGGAAATTCCAGGTAAGATTAGAGCTGAGATGGCTATAGCACCAGCTATAAAGACCATGAACAGGGACTCTGAACCTTGGCTAGGGCTAGCTACCGTGATATAGTACGCTAAAGCCGTTCCTACCACTAAAGCGATAATCTCTCCGAGCCCCCAGCCTTGCACTTGCCTTGCCATGTACACAGCAGAGGCCAGTATGAGGCCAAAAAAGAAGGCCCATAGTAGCTGTGGGTAGGTCTCCAGAAGATGAACCACAGTGAAAACTCCACCAATGACTCCGATGGCCATACCGGTCAGCAAGGTCAGCACAAATTCGCCATTTGCTGCTTTCCAGGCTCCAACAATCCCACCTGTCTTAAATCCTTTGAAAAGATCTGGTCCAAGAACGGACTTGATCGTATCGATCAGTTCTTCGTAGATCCCAGTAATGAAGGCAATGGTTCCGCCAGATACTCCCGGTATCACTTCAGCGATGCCCATAGCCATGCCCTTTAACAATAGAGTAATCCGATTCATAATGGGGGCAAAGGTAGTTTTCTAGCAGAATAAATTATTGATTTTTATCATAAAATTTCTATCAATACCTATACCCTAATACACCGGTAATTCATCCAGAACTTAAGCCTCCCCTCATGAATTCCGCTCAATTGCGTACGGCAAACTCATCCGTATAAAGCAGGTACTTCTTCCGCTTCTGTTTAAATTGGCTCAGCTTAGGTTCCCAACTCTTCCTGATCTCCTCTTCAGACCACCCCGCCTTGACTTGCGCTTGCAGCGATTCTCCACCTGCCAGCTTATCGAAAAAATTGGTTTTCAAAAAGAACTGATCTTTCTGTGGGGCATTTTCATATACTTCTAATAAGTAGGATAAGTTAAGTCGAGCCTCCTTATGGATTTCAGCTTCCGCTCTTTTTGTAAGATCAAACCCATGACACTCCAGATCTCGATGTTTGGGATAACGAGCACCTGGCTGCGGCGTAGGCGTAAAAGAAAATTCATCTGATGGATATCCCGGTAAGCCTATCAACTGAAACTGTTTATCTGTACCTCGACCTATGCTTACTTGAGTCCCTTCAAAAAAGCAAAGAGAAGGATATAAGTAGATAGCACGATTATTGGGGAGGTTGGGAGACGGTTTGATCGGCAAGGTGTAGGGCGTTTGATGCGTATAGCCAGCACAAGGAATGACTTTGAGATCACACTGCAAATCCTGGCCTAACCAGCCTTCTTCATTGACCATGGTAGCGTACTCTCCTACAGTCATACCATGCACCACTGGAACTTCATGCATGCCCACGAAGGATTGGTAAGCCAGATCCAATACCGGACCATCCACATAATGTCCATTTGGGTTTGGCCGATCCAATACCATAAAGGCAATCCCCTGCTCTGCGCAGGCTTGCATGACATAATGCATGCTTGAAATATAGGTATAGAAACGCGCACCAACATCTTGTATGTCAAAAATCACCCAATCCAGTCCAGCCAAATCCTCGGCAGAAGGTTTTCGCTTTTTACCATACAAAGAAGTGATGGGTATCCCCGTCGCAGTATCCTTACCATCTTTGATCTTTTCTCCTGCATCAGCTGTCCCTCTAAACCCATGTTCTGGTGCAAAAATCCTAGTGATATCCAAGCCAAGGGCATAAAGAGAATCAATGAGGTGAGCAGTTCCCATTCTAGAAGTTTGGTTAACCACAAACGCTACTTTCTTGTTTTGAATTAGTGGCCAGTATAAATCCAGGCGCTCCGCCCCAACCTGAATGTCAAGAGCTTGTGGTATGGTGAGTTTCCCAAGGGTGGGCTGTGGCTTATTAGCAGAACATTGGAGATTCAAGAAGCTAAGAATTACAACAAAAAAATTTATCTTCACGACCAAATTGTTTTAATCCGGTGACAAAAAAGAAAGAATATACCATCATTGATATCGAAACTACTGGAGGTCGCGCCAGCCGGGATAAGATTACGGAAATTGCCATTATCCGGCATGACGGTGAAAAGATAATCCAAACTTTCGAGACTTTAATTAATCCGGAATGCTATATCCCATATGGCATTACACAACTGACCGGTATCAGTCAGGAGATGGTAGCCGATGCCCCCAAGTTTTATGAAGTGGCTAAAGAAATTGTAGAATTGACGGAAGGAGCCGTCTTCGTGGCACATAATGTCCGCTTCGATTACACTTTTATTCGGGAAGAGTTTCAGCGTTTAGGGTATACCTTTAGCCGTCGTCAGCTATGCACGGTGCGCCTAAGCAAACAGGCTTTCCCCGGGCTACGCTCTTATAGCCTGGAGAACTTGATCCGCCATTTTCAGATTCGGGTAGACGCTCGGCATAGAGCTATGGCGGATGCCAAGGCCACTACAGAATTGTTCGAGATGATCTTGGAAAAGAAAGAAAATCGAGAAACCGCGGACAAGATCATTAATCTCGGCATCAAAGCGTCCAAGCTGCCGAATGATATTACACTGGAACAGATACATGCACTACCGGAAGCATGTGGAGTCTACTACTTCCACGACCAAGAAGGAAATGTTGTTTACGTTGGCAAAAGTATCAATATCAAAAAACGTATAGCTGAGCATTTTGCCGATATGACAGAGAAGGGAACTAAACTGCAAAAGAGTGTATGGGATATCACCTATGAATTGACTGGCAGTGAGTTGGTCGCCCTTTTGTTAGAATCCTATGAGATCAAACGCCTATCACCCGCCATCAACAGGGCCCAACGGATGCGCAACTTTCCTTTCGTAATTCATTATTATTACAATGAGGCCGGTTATCTCTGCTTCGACGCTACAAAGGTGTTAGCCAAAGACCGGAAGCGATACCATATCATTGCGCAATACCCGAAATTGAGTCGTGCCAAAGGCCATCTAGCCCGGATGTTAGCGGAGTATGAACTCTGTGCACGCTATTGTAACTTACAAGTAAGTCAAAGTGCCTGTTTTAACTATCACATTAAACAATGCCACGGAGCCTGCCTTGAAATCGAAGCGGTAACATCCTACAATAAACGAGCCGAAGAGGTAAAGGAACGTCTTTCTACGGTTTTCGAAGAGGACTTTCTCTTAATCGATGTGGGTAGGTCCAATGAGGAAATCTCGGTTGTATTAGTCCAGGATGGTAGATATGCTGGTTATGGATACGCCACTGAGGAAGACGCTCAACAAGGAATTGAAACACTGCGCGAGGTGGTAAAGCCTTTTCCTGGAAATCCTGAAACTACCAAAATCATTCAACGCTTCATGAGTCAACATCCTCAGCTTAAAGTCCTCCCCTTAGCCGCAGCATTCGAATAAAACATCCTCCACACCTTAAGCCCTCCCAACAGCTACGCCACTCCATTCTTTTCACAAGTATCTATTAAAATGGAACTTCCCCGCTCCTATTCCATTGTATTTCAGCGAAAAGCACGTTCGGTAATAGACAGATATACATTTCGAACTATTATATCAATTAATTAAAGTAGCTTTGCGACCGCGACTAACAAGCAGGATATAGATAATAACCAACTAAATGTTTTTCAGATACCAGCTAAAACCAGGCTTGGTAAGGATGAGAATGTTCATGCTTGCCAAATGCCCTACCTTTATCCGTTTTTACTATAAATACCTTTGGCGACCGAAGCCTGACAGTCTAGAAGCCATCCTAAACGAATTTTCCAATAATGCGGAAAACATCTTCTTCGTACAAATAGGTAGCAATGATGGCTTCCAACATGATCCGCTCTGTAAATTCATTAAGCGAGACGGGTGGCGCGGACTACTGCTAGAGCCTCAGCCTTCTGCTTTTGAAAGCCTACAATATATTTATCAGCATGATTCGGTTACCCCGATTAATCGAGCATTGGATCAGGAAGATAAGCAAAGAAAGCTGTTCAAAGTTGCCTTTTCCAAAGCCCGCTGGGCTACGGGTTTAAGTTCCTTCAACCGGACACAACTCGTGGCCATGCTTAAATCCGGGCATATTTCGAGGCAGTGCGCTAAGTATGGTATCCGCATGCCGCAGGACGAAGCAGAAATCATTGGACACGACTGGATTCAGTGCTCAAGTTTTGACACCTTGATTACCGAAAACGGCGTAGATCGCGTGGATCTGATTCATATTGATACAGAAGGATATGACTATGAGGTTTTGAAAATGTTCCCGTTTTGTACCTTCCAACCTAAGATTGTAATCTTTGAGCATAGCCATCTAAGTCAAGAAGATAAAAAATCTGCAAGGCAAATGTTGGAAGGAAAAGGATATGAGCTGAAATACTATGGGGCAGACACCCTAGCACTGAAGGAATGAGCAGGAATACTTAAGCTGCAAGTAGGTATCAACTCAAAGCTTCTGCCATCTGCATTTGTAGGTGCTGGGCAGCTATTCTGACTTGAGCAGTGAAATCTTCACCGTCTCCGGCATAGATGATCCCTCTCGAAGAGTTGATCAATAAGCCAACATCTTCGTTTTGGCCATACTGCGTGACAGCCCCAACCGTACCACCTTGTGCACCGACTCCGGGAACCAGTAGGAAGTGCTCAGGGGCAATTCGTCGAATCTCCGCGAATTTTTCCGGGTGCGTGGCCCCTACCACATACATCAGATTAGAAGTAGAACCCCATTCCTGTGCTCTCCGCATCACCTTTTCATAGAGTGGCATACCTTCTGCCTGTGGCGTCATTTGAAAATCCTGGCTTCCTTTATTGGACGTCAGTGCTAATAGGATTACCCACTTTCCAGCAAATTCGAGAAAGGGGGCTACAGAATCGATCCCCATATAAGGGGCCACCGTGACCGCATCGAAGTCTAAGGTTTCGAAGAAAGTTTTGGCATACATCTTAGAGGTATTGCCAATATCGCCTCTTTTGGCATCAGCAATCGTGAAGATTTCCTTGGGAATATAATCCATGGTTTTAGCCAAGGATTCCCATCCTTTCGCCCCTAAGGATTCATAGAAGGCCAAGTTGGGTTTGTATGCGACGCAAAGATCATGCGTGACATCAATAATTCGTTTATTAAACTCAAAAACGGGATCGTCGTAGGAAAGAAGATGCTCTGGAATGCGATGTAGATCCGTATCCAGGCCAATACAAAGGAAAGACCGCTTGGCTCGGATTTGGGCAATAAGTTCCGCTCTAGTCATTTTATACTTTGCTAAATCTTACAACACTATACCGAAAGACCATTCACCGCCTCCACACCAGCTATCTGTGGTAGTTGACCTCTGATAGCTTGCTCAATACCCGCACGCATCGTCATTGCCGACATGCTACATCCTTCGCAAGTACCAAGCCACTTAATCTTTACAATATGATCTTCCGTTACATCTACCACCTCAACATTACCTCCATCAACAGCCAAATGTGGCCTCACCTCATTCAGGGCTTGGTCTATTTTGGACATTAATTTTTGTTTCTCACTTGTTGACATCTATTCAATTGTATTTAAAGCGTGATGCTTCTCTTCGGCTTTACAGCAGTAAAAAGCTTGAATCTACACATCCTATATCTAAGGTACAAAAAAAAGCACTATTGGGTTTTAATCTGAACCATCTGCGTTGGGGCCTTCATTTCATTTCTTATGGCCACCTGTCGTGCTGTATTCTCTGCGATCTGCATAATGGCCTGCTGCGTGATTGGATGATCTTCCAGTACTATGGGCCTACCTGCATCACCTGCCTCTCGCACCGCCTGTACCAAGGGAAGTTGTCCTAATAGCACCGTATTGGCCATTTTAGCCAATTTCTTTCCCCCTCCCTCGCCAAATAGATAATATTTGTTATCGGGAAGTTCCTCTGGGGTAAACCAAGACATGTTTTCCACCACCCCCAAAATTGGCACATTAACGGATGGAAGCATAAACATGTTCATGGCCTTCACTGCATCAACAACGGCTACTTCCTGTGGTGTGGTGACCATCACAGCTCCCGTTACCGGAACAGATTGAACTAGGCTTAATTGAATGTCACCTGTCCCAGGAGGTAAATCCACCACCAAGTAGTCTAACTCTGGCCAGATGGTATCATTGATGAATTGCTTGATAATACCTGCTAATCTAGGTCCTCGTAGCACCACGGCTTGTTCTGGTTCAATGATAAACCCGATGGAGATTACCGGCATTCCATAGGCCTCTAATGGTATGATTTTCGGTTGGCCGTACAGGGTTTCGACCTTTGGGCGCTGTCCACTTAAGCCAAACATGGTAGGGATAGATGGTCCATATAAATCCGCATCCATTAACCCAACTTTTGCCCCCAAGGCCTTTAGTCCTAGTGCCAGGTTGGTACTTACCGTAGATTTCCCTACCCCACCCTTGCCGGATGCTACCGCAATAATATTTTTTACTTGAGGTAAAACCCTGACTGGTGCCTGAGCAGCAGGATTATTGGCCACCATATGTACATGCACATTGGCTTGAGGATAAACCTCCTGCAGGGCCGCCTGACAGGCAAAATTAAGCTCAGATTTATGTTCGGCATTGAGACTAGGCAACTCGATTGTAAAGCTGATATTGTTTTCTTCCACTTTTAAATCCAGCACCATATTCCGGAGAATAATGCTCTGTCCAGAACTGGGGTCTTTTACCTTGGCTAAGGCCTCTGCCACTACACTCTTATCTATTTCCATGCTATTCAAAATTAGACGCAAAGCTACTAACAAAAAACGAAATTATGCGCTCCATTCTACTTGGAATGCCCGCTAAACCTACCAAGTAAATCTTCCCCTATGAAAAGCGCACAAAAAAACACACCCTTTTATAACCCATTTTCCCTGCTAGCTGTTTAAACAGCAGTTGAGAATCGAACTAAAGTTTTACCAAAAAGCAATACAAATTATCCAGTAAAAATTGGGAAAAGTATACATTTGCAGCCTATGAATGTATTCTATAATTTAGAGGATCTGCCGGAATTTAAAGAAGCTGTGATCACGATAGGTTCCTTTGACGGAGTGCATAGCGGGCATCAGAAGATCATTCAAAAAGTCAAACAACTCGCTCAAAAGGTAGGTGGTGAAAGTGTAATCATTACCTTCCATCCACATCCACGGCTTGTAGTTTACCCCAGGGATAAGAGCTTAAAACTGATCACGACCATAGAAGAAAAGGTCGAACTGTTTCGCCAATACGGCGTGGACAACCTAATTGTTGTGCCATTCACAGTAGCTTTTTCCCAGCAAACGGCTGATGAATATATTCAACAGTTTCTAGTTGGACGCTTCCAACCCCGATACATCGTGATCGGCTATGATCACCGATTTGGTTTAAATCGCCAGGGAAATATCGACTACCTGAAATGGCATGGTAAAGACTTGGGTTATGAGGTGATAGAGATTGAGAAGCAAGAAATCCAAGACATTGCGGTTAGTTCCACTAAAGTACGGCAAGCATTGGATCAAGGGGATGTCAAATCGGCCAGACAGCTACTCGGGCATCCTTTTTTGCTTAGCGGGAAAGTCATCCAAGGCCAGAAAATTGGTCGTACTATCGGGTTTCCTACCGCCAACATTGAAGTTTCAGATAAACATAAACTCATACCGCCCTATGGCATCTATGCAGTGAAAGTCTGGTTGGAGGAAAAAGAGTTTGGTGGAATGTTATACATCGGGGATCGACCGACTTTAGAACAGCATACCAACCAGACTATAGAGGTGAATATCTTTGATTTTTCGGACAATATCTATGGGCAGGAAATCACGCTGGAATTTGTCGACTTTATCCGGCATGACATGCGATTCGACAACTTAGAAGGGCTGCAAGCGAAACTAGCGGAAGATAAACTGGCTAGTCAGCAGGCTCTATCTTCCTATATCAGGGATATCGACCACCAATTGAAGGTAAGCCCGGTGGTTCCTGAAGTGGCCATTGTAATTCTAAACTATAATGGTCAAACCTATCTCAAGCAGTTTCTACCCTATGTACTAGAAAGCGAATATGAAAATTTGAGCATTTATGTTGCCGATAATGCTAGTACGGACAACTCAAAAGAGGTCCTATCTGGCTTCTCCAACATTAAAACCCTTTTTTTACCGGAAAACGGTGGGTTTGCCAAAGGTTACAACGAAGCCTTAGCGCAAATCGATGCAGACTATTATATTCTCTTAAACTCAGATGTTGAAGTGCGACCGGGATGGATCACACCCATCATGAAAGTATTCGCAGAACAACCAGAAGTCGCTGTTTGCCAGCCCAAGATATTATCCTTTCATGATCGTACTCGCTTCGAATACGCTGGTGGCTCTGGAGGGTGGATTGATAATTGGGGTTACCCTTTTTGCAGAGGCAGGATTTTTGGAAGCATGGAAGAGGATGAAGGGCAATACGATGACGAAACAGAAATTTTTTGGGCCAGCGGCGCGGCACTTTTCATTAAGGCTTCCATCTTTCATCAAATTGGCGGCTTTGATCCCGATTATTTTGCCCATGCTGAAGAAATTGATCTTTGTTGGCGCATTAAGCAAGCAGGATATAGCATTAAGGTCGTTCCTTCATCCGTCGTTTATCATGTAGGTGGTGGAACATTAAATTACGACACCCCGAAAAAGGTATATTTGAACTTTAGGAACACCCTCTACAACATTATAAAGAACGATCCCCTGTCAAAAATCCTTTGGCTTATCCCTCTCCGACTCATCTTAGATGGTTTGGCAGGCATGCTGTTCTTGGCACAAGGTAAATTTCCGTTAATTGGTTCTATATTGAAGGCTCACTGGTCCTTCTTCCCCAAGCTTCCTTACACCTGGAAAAAGCGAAAGCAATATCAAACTATGATTGATAAAATTCGCATAAAACCCACCGGGCCACTAAGTGCAGTATATCCGCGAAGCGTGGTCTGGCAGTACTATGCCAAGGGGCGGCAAAAATTCAAGGACTTGTTCTAGGGATATGAAGAGAAAGGAATTAATTGAACTCATCTATGAGGATGATGCCATCCTCATCATCAACAAGGGATCAGGCCTGCTGAGTTTACCAGACCGATTCAAACCTGAGCTACCCAACCTAAAGGACTGGGCCAATCAGTACGCCGACCGGATCTGGATCGTTCATCGGCTGGATCGAGATACTAGCGGTGTATTGATTTTGGCAAAAAGTGAAGCAGCGCATCGGCATTTATCTCTTCAGTTTGAAAACCGCCAAGTACGGAAGCACTACTTGGCCTTAGTGAAAGGGCGACCTAGTCAAAATACAGGAAAGATCGACCGTCCAATTGCCCCCAACCCACACCGTCCAGGGCGTATGATAGTCAATAAATCGGGCAAAGAGGCAGTAACCTCCTTCGAGGTACGAGAGCGTTTTCGGGGCTATAGCCTTCTTCAGGTTTCCATTCATACCGGCCGCACCCATCAGATTAGGGTACATATGAAGTCCATTGGTTGTCCCCTTGCAATCGACCCGATTTATGCTGATGACAAAGGCATATTTCTATCTCAGTTAAAGGGGAAGGGGTATCAAGCAGGCAAAAACAAGGAAGAACGCCCCCTTATTCAAAGATTAAGTTTACATGCCAAGCAACTAAGTTTCATCCACCCTGTTACTAATGAGGAGGTATCATTTGAAGCTCCCTTGCACAAAGACTATCGAGCCGTCTTGAACCAATTGCGAAGATGGAGAAGTTAAGCCCCCATTTTCATCCCTATCCATAGCCCCTGGCATTTGCATAAAACCAGACAAGCTAAATTTTCTTGAATAACCGCTTGAAGGATATTAATCCTATATTTGCGGAGACATAATAGAAGCTATCTATTTAAGGCATTTCCCTGACTCAGTGCCCACTGCAGAGCACTATTAAGTGGATGTCTACTAAAAAAATGAACGCTAAGCATGGTTGATCAACAGACTACACAAGGAATCTTGGATGTACAGAAGTGGGATTCCATCTTTGAAGAGCAACAAGCCCAGTACCAAAATGCGAGGCCATACCCTCACGGAAAATTCGAGAATTTTCTAGAAGATTGGGCTGCACACAAAGCCATGAATGCTTTTCCGAAGGTCAAGGATGCAGGTTGGATACACTATGTACATGTGAATGAGAAGAAACATGGGCTCAACAAGATGGATCTAATTCCTGCCTTTTTACAAGAGGTAATTTCAGTACTGAATAGCGATGATTTTGTACAATCCCTAAGTAAATTGACAGGTATTCCAGGTTTGAAGGCGGACCCCAGCTTAGAAGGAGGTGGGCTGCACCAAAGTCAAAGGGGAGGTTACTTAAATATCCATGCTGATTTTACAGTTCACCCACACAAAAGGAATTGGCGAAGGAGAGTCAATGTCTTGGTATACCTAAACGAAGACTGGTTGGAAAGCTACAAGGGAGATTTGGAATTGTGGTCTAGAGATATGAAGCAATGTGAGCAGAAGATTAGTCCCATTTTCAACCGATGTGTAGTATTTAATACGGACGAAGATTCTTTCCATGGATTGCCAGAAGCCATCCAATGCCCAGAGGATATGACCAGGAAATCTATTGCCTTGTACTATTTCACAGAAGAGGAAAGTATCCCGAAAAAGCGTGCTACGAATTATCGAGCCCGTCCTGGGGATGGCATTAAGAGTCTTTTCATTTATCTCGATAAGCAATTGATTGCCGTGTACAACGCCCTTAAAGGTTGGCTTGGCATTAATGATGATTTTGTCAGCAAAGTATTGAATTTGAATTTCTTCAGCCGAAGAAAGAAATAGTATGGATAAGCAAGCGGTGAGATATTCACTCCTTTTTGCTGGATTAGGGGCGCTTTTTTTTGTCTCCTTTCTGGGCGGAGTGCATTTGTTTGATTGGGACGAGGTAAATTTCGCAGAGATTAGTCGTGAAATGATCCTAACGGGTGAATATACCCGAGTGTACGTTGACTTTCATCCTTTCTGGGAGAAACCTCCATTTTTCTTTTGGTCTCAGGTGACAGCCATGAAAATTTTCGGGATCAATGAATTTTCTGCCAGGCTTCCCAATGCTATCTGTGGAATGGTCACCCTTGTTTTGCTGTATAATTTTGGACGCAGGCTATACGAACATCGCTTTGGCGTAATTTGGGCTGGGGTATACATGGGAACCGTCTTACCCTTCCTCTATTTTAAGTCTGGAATTATTGATCCCATCCTAAACCTGTTCATTTTCTTGGGTCTTTATTACTTCATCTTGTTTTATTGGAAAAAAGATGGCTTCAAGGGTATTGAACTAGATAAAAACAGGTGGGTATATCTTTTTTGGAGTGGTTTTTTCATTGGCATGGGAATCCTGACCAAAGGACAGGTTGCTTACATGATTGCCGCCCTTACTTTTTTTGTCTATTGGGTTTATCAGCGCTTCCGATTCTATGTAAATGTACCGGAATTTTTATTCTTTACCATTGCAGCGACTTTGGTTACATTCACCTGGTATGGAATTGAAACAGCCAAAAATGGGACCTGGTTTGTCGAGGAATTCAATCGGTATCAATATCGCCTATTCAGCACACCTGATGCTGGCCACAAGGGCTTCCCTGGTTATCATTTTGTGGTACTTCTAGTGGGGTGTTTTCCCGCTTCTATATTCGCCATCCGATCTTTTTTCAGTTTACCAGTAGATGAACATGAATATCAGAAAGACTTTAGACGTTGGATGAAATACCTTTTTTGGGTGGTACTTATTCTGTTTACCATTGTAAAATCAAAAATTGTTCA
>CBDHHG010000050.1:0-236887 GCA_965263225.1 Saprospiraceae bacterium | reverse complement strand
TTGACCTTTACCCGGCCTAGTTTAAGTTCATGCATAACCGTTTCTACAATTCGATCCGCAACCAGGGCTAGTTGTAAATCCTTTTCTGAGGTCACAAGGGTTCGGTAGGCTTTGAATACCGTCGGGAGATCCGTGCTGGTCTTTTCCGCAATCTCCTGACATTTCTCGATGAACGGAGTCACCATATCCTCTAGCAGCTTGTC
This sequence comes from Saprospiraceae bacterium, assembly GCA_965263225.1. Lineage (GTDB taxonomy): Bacteria > Bacteroidota > Bacteroidia > Chitinophagales > Saprospiraceae > DT-111. The sequence goes on along the minus strand of CBDHHG010000050.1, from coordinate 236,684 downwards.
GTTGAATTTTTCCATAAGTTCATCTTAAGGTTAAAAAAATACCGCTCCCATTGCTGAGAGCGGGGCTAATGGCTGTGTCTGATCGCCATCCCAGACACCCGCAAAACAACAATGACCTTTCTCAAGGGCCATTTTATGCACTTTGGGGAAAGGTGAGTGGCTGGCGAGGGACTGGTACGTTCCAATTCGCCAAACCACTCGTGACATAAACCCCATTAAAACCTAGTAGCTCAGCTCTTTTGCCGGGCTACTCGTTCCTTGAAAAATCTGCTAAGATATTTCTAAAGGACACCTGACGGCATTTCTTTGTCATGCCGCTCGATTTATTTTCAGGAAAAGTACCCCGGCGTACCGGGGAACCGAATCCCATGACCTTGCTCGCAGGGAACAAGCGTCGAAATGTCAAAGTTGGTGCGGCTTCCACTCCGCACCACAATACTACATGCTGCCACAAAGAATTGCAGTCCCACTTTTTCTAGGAATGGCCCCGGAGCTTCCGGAGCGTAATCCCTAAAAACAGTTGGTTAAAAAATGATTTGAATAACGTCACCACTCTTTTGTAGTGAACTATTGTGAGAAAACTATTCCGTGAAAAAGCCCTGATTTATGTACCAGGGCTGAAATTGGAAGTAGCTATCAACCCAGATAGCTAAAATTGTAAATGTGGACCCAGGCTCCGGAATCGAACCGGAAATTGAAAACCTTTGCCTGGGAGTGCACCGATGAAGAATAACTACGATCGGTGCTATAAATGATAAATCTACTAACCTTGAATAATGGATTATCACTGCTCTTTTGCAGCGATATAAATAGAAAATCACCTAAAAGGAACTAGTTAGCAGCTTCTTGAGCAAGTGGAATATCTTTGCTCAGGTCTAACACATTATTTGTGATCAATTGCTCTGGATCAACTCCAAAATAAGTCCCTAAATCGCCTAGTACCTCAGCACTTAACTCTTTCCTTTTACTATCTTTTGGCTCCGTACGGTATTTCCTAACCATACGTGTCGTTCTACCCATTATGTCTGCTACATCTTTTTCAATAGACAGAATTGTCTTACCTGATTCAAGTGCTTTTTTAGGCACTAAGAAGTCCAAAGTGTAGCGTCGATTAAAGTTTGGAGGTAAGACGATTTTCATATATTTGGTTGATTTCCTTTTATGGAAACAAATATATAGACAAAAATGCCTAAAAACAATCGTTTAGACATTTTTTTCATAACAAATACTACTAAAATGCCTATAGGCGATCAGATTAGAACTTTGCTTGACAACCTAGATATGACACAAGATGAATTTGCAAAGAAGGTTGGATCAAATCAGCGGACTATCAGTAGATATATAAATGAGGAATCTACACCAAACTATAAACTTGTTGAATCGATAATAATAGCGTTCCCTTCTCTGAGTACCGAATGGCTAACAAGAGGGATTGGTCCAATGTGGAAAAACGAAAAGGATAAAAGTTCCTCATCACAGCAATTGAAATCTACTGGATCTGATGTAGAAACCCCGAAAGGAGACGAATGGCAAGATATGACCGTACGCCAAATTGGAGAGTTGCTAAATAAACTCAAAGATAAATAGAGTATTATTCCACTCTTGCAAACTAAATCCTAGCTATATAGAGCCATTAATACTAATTATTTACTACGCAATCTTTTCAAGAATTTCACAATAGCAAGGTAGTACTTAACATCATCCTTATCTGCCCCTCCATCATTTTGAGTTGCGCTACCAAACCAGTGTGAAACCAAGTTCTCAGCTTTTTCTGGATCTACTTTTTGTATCAATTCCTCTACTGCCTTGTCATGCAAGGACTTGGTAGCATCGTTGTGCTTATTCATACTATGAACTATTTATTTAGGGTTTAGAGCGAAAAAAGGACTTTTGAGAGAAGAAGAAAAATGATACGTGAATGGAGGAGGTTCTGATAACTTAGATATAACAATCGTACTCATAACAGCGATGCTTTTGCTGGTTACAAAATATGATATACAATAGTTTTAAACTAAGCTGTACCGGACTTGTTTTGACATGCGCTGAATGAGAATATAAGCCTTGCTATTGCAGCTAAGCTGCTGCTATCATGTTATGGTAAAGCAAATATAGTTTTTTCCACAAAATAACAAAAGGGAACAATGCGAGCACTGTTCCCTTTCTATGGAGAAGTTCTTATATTTACCCCTGATTTACATAGATTTTAAACTTGAGGGGGTATTGCAGCCTTAGTTGTCAGTATCCCTTTTTCTTTATCCTCCCATCAAATCTTCCACTACAATAAAGTACAGTTGAAAAAGAGATAACATGACGTCAAAATTTAAGTTAGTAGATTAATTGTCACTACTAAAGGTATCCCTTGACATCTCCCTTAGCGTGTTCAACGAAAGCAGTTTTTTTCGTAAGTTTACAGTTTATCTGAAGAAGTAAAAACCTACAAAAAACTGTAAATCAAGGTTTAAATGTTTGGATTCAATCTCAATAATTATCCATGCAACACATAAAGTCTATCCTAGAAATCGTTCATCGGCTACAGATTAACGTCATTGGAGTGAAGCAAGACAAAGCAGAGGAGTTACTAGATTATTTGACCAACAACAATAGTCTTACGGAGCAGGAAGTTGCCAAGCGTATGTTTCCTGAAAGCACTCAGGCAGCTTATAATTTAAATAGGATTAAGAAAGGTTTGCTACAACGTGTAATTAATACCATAATTGCTAGGGATCCGGGTAAAAAGCAATATTGGGATTTATACTTTGAGGTAGGGAAAAAGGATCTGGCCAGTAATTTTCTCTGGAATAAGGAGAGGGGACATGCAGCGGCTAAAGTTGCACAAGATGCTTTGAAAGTGGCCCTAAAGTACCATTTCACAGATCATATATGTTCCCTCAGTAGAAGGCTCGCTAACCATTATTCCGTTATCGTATCCAACCCTGGAATGTATCGAAAACATAAATCTTACTACGATAAACACAGCGAAATACTAGGATGGGAAAAAAAGGCCGAATCTTACTACAATGATCTTGCTTTTCATCTTCGGCAAGCCAAGACTGTTAAAGCAAAGGTGGTAGAATTAGCCAAAAAGTATGCCGAAGATTTACACTCCCAGGAGAATCACTTGAGCTGGACTTTCACCTTCTTTCGATTGAATATCGATATTATTATTGCCAAGTTCAATAACGATACTGCGACGATAATAGCAATCTGCCAAGAAGCATTACAATATTTAGAAACACTTCCTTTTGATCTCCCCAATCGTCCACTTAGAAGTATTAATTTTAATCTAGTCCCAGCCTACATCCAGTCCCACCAACTTGATGATGCTTCAACAGCCATTAATCGTGTCAAGTTATTGATCCCAAAGACGGGCTATAACTGGATCGCTATCCATCAGTATGAGGCTATAGTAAACTTCTACTTAAATGATCTAGTAGCTTGCACTAATAGCATTACAACAATCAAGAAAAGTAAACTATCTGCCCGAATCCGAGAGGAGATTCGGATCTATGAAACTTATCTAAGTTTCCTCAGCGGCCAAGAAACCAGACTGAGTACCTTTCTAAACGATACCCCCAAGTTTAGCTTAGACAAAAAAGGCATGAACATCAATCGGATCATACTGCAAATACTTATCCCCTTGCAGAAAAATGATCGGTCAAAGATTATAGATAGAGCTGAAGCGCTGGAGCTTTATGCCTATCGGCATTTAACGAAGGATCCTACAACTCGCCGTTCTCAGCTCTTTCTACGCCTTCTCTTTCTCACCGTGCGCCATTCCTTTGATTGGGAGGTGATTGAGCGGCAGACGGCGAAGACCTTAGCTGAATTGAAACAAACGCCACGGCATTTGAGTACTATTGATATAGAGGTGGTTCCTTATGAGGTTTTGTGGGGGAAGGTGCAGGAGCTATTGGTGGGGAATGGTAGTTGAAATTGACTTTGTTGGGGAAGTGTGATTTTGGGGGGAACTCATGTTACAAAGAATGCGCAGGAAAAACCTTCTACTCCTCTAGATTTTATTGAGATTGATACATTAACTAATAATGATTGATCTTATAACGGGTTGTAATAGGAAATAACTGGCTATCTGGCGGTTTACATAGATGTTCTCCATGATGGGAGTCGCTTTGCTCCCCCCATTATGGAGAACGTCCGGGCCGGCGAAAGAAGGAAAAGAATTGAAACGGATCAAAGAATTAGAATAAAGCCAGGCACCAGCAAGAACTTAAAAATTGGCATGGCACGAATCAAGGCCGGAATCAAAAAAAATTTCCCTCCCGCCAGGCTCGCGCCTCCAACCACGGAGAACACAGCGCTAACGGCAACCAGCGAGCTGGCTTCGCCAGCCCGGACGTTCTGTGCAAATATGTATTAGGATTAAATGAAACAAGCTGTTGTGAGTGACCGTATTTAAATATAAAAAGGTCATGCCAGATTTTTTGTTAATTATTTTAATCGTATTTCTGTTTGTCATTGTTCTGTCCATAATCTTGCCCATTAATGGACAGCCACCGAAAATTGAATTGTTGAATGAGGAATCGTCTTCAGAATCGGAGATAGTTTTTTCTTTTTGGCTTTTTTCGCAGAAAAACATTGATGATCTATTCAAACTGCTTGCTCCAACTCAAGAAATAATAATCAAGGATACAATCACGTTTTTTGGAGAAGGTTCTATTGACCTGAAGATTCTTCCTACTTCGATTAAGAGTAGCTATCAACAGACTATTGAGAAGCAGACGATTTTACCCACTCCCGTATTCAAGTACGAATTCTGTCTTAGAAAATTGAGATCTGAAAGTAAGTTGACAATAATTGATTCTGGATCTTATGATAATCACGAATTAGAGCGATTTAATAAGTTACTATCTGATTTAGAGGAATTTGAAAAGTTCAGAGTTGATCCAAGTATCATTGAAAAGCAGAGAGAAGACCTGAAACTCAGAAAATCGATAGAGTCGATAGTAGTCGAAAGAGCCAGAAAGATAGGAACGATTAATTGTTTCTTCAGAAATTATCGGTTCACCATCAAAAAAAGCCAGGAAGGACGATTCTATTTAATTTCATCCGAAGAGGATAATGGAAGTATTGAAATTAAGGTGATAATTAATAATAAAACCCTTACGGAAGGCGGATTAGAGCACTTTAATACCCATGTGGATAAGACACAGGGGTTTACTGTTTTTGGCAAGGGAACTTATTATGAGGACAACCTCAAGCAAAAGGGAGTTTCGATCACACCATTTGTAATTTTTTGAAAAATATCTGAGAGTAATGAAGAAGATAAAACTTATCATCCTAGGCTTTTCCATAGTTTCAATTATAATACTTTCTATAAGACTGTATCTAAATGTGGTCAACCGGTCAATTAGCCCTAATAGGTTTATCGCTGGGATTGAAATTGGTTCAACGGGTCCTAAAGGGATTATTATAGAAAAAACTCAAAAAGAGGAATACTCCATTATTGAGAATTTACCAAAGGTTAACGAAATGAATTATTTGATGGACAACAAGGTGGACGAGGACGAAATAGAATATCTCTTAACGCAAATCAAATCCCAATTAGACAGCATAAAGAATCAAGACTCGTTGCGAATTGATGCGGTTTGTGCAGTCTTTAGTGTTGGGTATAAAGATGTCCCAGGTGCTCTTGATTTCCAAAAGAAGTTGCAAGAGGAATTTCCTGAGATCGTTATCGATAGATTAGATCAGGAGTTGGAAGCTAGGTCTAATTTCTTAACCATGAAAAGTAAAATAGGTGTTGCTCCAAATAAGATATTATTAATTGATATAGGAGGAAGTTCTACAATATTTGCGACTTATGATTACCCCGATATTGACCTGACATTTCCACAGAGTTTAAGATATGGAGCTAATACAATCATTCCTAAATTGAAAGAACAGGGAATTAATACACTTAAGACAAAAACTGATAGAGAACGAAAGGCATTAAAGACTTCAATAGGTAGATTTGTGGAGACGGAATTAATAGACAAGCTTAAGCATGTTGGTTTTCAGAAGAGAGAAGTTATTGTTCTGATGGGGGGGCTACCTTGGAAAATATCAAATCTGTTAAATAAAAAAGCTGAGAACAATTTAGTAGATATTGAAGAAGCGGATCTTGATAGAATTGAAAATATTATCATAAATGATCCTCAAAAAATTAATGAGACGAAGCCTAATTCAATAAACGAAGAATCTTTATTTGTTTCAATTCAATATCTCAGAAAAATTTTTGAGGAACTACCAAACGTCAAGTCCATGTATTTTTTTGAGAGAAAAACTTGGTTACCCGGTTACATTCTCTCTACAGGTCTCTAAAAGTAAGTTGCACAGAACAAAGCGTATGCAACCATGCCGCCATTTTGGAAAATTAGTAACTGATTAGTTAGAGAGTTGAATTTCGTCGAACAGATACCGATATTGAAAACAAAAAAAGGCGTCACGGGCGCATACCCAGACCGTCGGCTGACAAATAAATTTTTCACCAACCTATTTGGAGTATTCTCGAAAATCCAAAAAAGAGTAGAGATAACTTAAAATCCAATGCTTATGTCGGACAAAAATGCTCAATCTTCAAAACCAGACCAGGACAATCATTCTAATCAATTAAATTCAAACAATGATGCTTACTGGCAATCAAGAGGTTATGATGAGAGGCCAGATAATTGGGAGGAGAAGGTAGAAGACGAAAAGAAGTAATTCGAAGAATTACTACCTTGAATAAAAGCGTATGTGATTATGCTGTCCTTCTAGAAAAAATGGGCGGCAAATCACATATGCAGATCGATAGCTTACCTGCAAGTGTACTCCATCAAGGCCAATGAGATATGGCTAATCTTACTTCTTTCTCTGATTCAATTTTTCCTTCCTTTTGCTTATCATTATGGCCAATCCAGGCAAAGACTCACCGATTATTACTTTCAATTTTAAGCAATCCTTTCTTAATCAATGACTTATTGAAAAGTATCCTATAGGGGTGTTTTGGTGATAAGTCAGAAACAAAACTGGGCACAAGCAGAAGTTTCCGGTAGCCATAAAACATTGGTTATCAATACGTATTAATGTATTGAAACAAATCCCACCTTCGGTACAAAGTTACTTAGGGCGTCCTCAAAAAGTCGGGGCTGATTTCAGGTTATTATCATACCAGTCCGGCGATGTGAGGCGGTTGAGTAAGCAACAGTCCTTGCCGTTGCTTTCATTGTAGCTGTTTTATTCATTTGAATACTCCACTGTTGGTAGCAATAGCTAAAAATAAAGATAAAGAAGGCCCGGGCTAACTTGATAGTGTTGAGCGCCAGTAGAATAAGGCCAATACAAGCATAGGAGGTATCTTCCAGTCGAGTTTGTATATCATCCAGCCCGTATTTTGATTTTCCTTGGCCAAATTTGCCTTCGATTTCTGAGCGCTTATTTTGTTCTTTCTTTCGTTTTTGCTTCTGTTGTGCAGACATCGGCTTGGCACGTCCCAAAGGCTTACCGCTATGTCTTATCCCTCTGTCTTTTAAGAACTTGCGGTTTTGACGGTTCAGGTATATTCGATCTACAAGTACCAATTCCGGGTAATAGCCATACAAAGCCTTGTAGCCCTCAACTTGCTCCTGGAGTAGTATTCCTTCATTGAAGTTATCAAAGTCGACCTGGTCCATTCTAGCAAAGCCTTCCGTTTGTGAGACGTTCAGTTTGGCACCAAACTCAGTCAATTTACCGGCCTTACCTCGTTTGATAGGTCGCACATAGGGTTGAGCAATATTAACGATCCGATCATCGATACGTTTACGTCCATCTCGGTGCATGATATCTTGCTGGCGGTACAGCTCCTGTAGCACCCAAAATCGCTGCCAATCACTGTGTTTCCAATCAATAGTTTGATCGGCTTGTTGTAGTTGGTCCAGCATGCGGTTAATATGGTTGAGGTTGCGCCGCAGGTAGCGGAGTTGTTTGCCTCTAGTACCTTTGATCGCTTTTTTACCCGGATTGCGCTTCTTGGCAAAGGCCAAGTACTGTTTATGTGCGATCCGGCGGTAGGTCCGAGGCTTGTTTTTCCACAAGCCACTCCCCTGATACAGCTTATCAATCAAGGCTTCGCTATACAGGCGTCCTTGATGCAATAATCGCGTATCAGTTGGATAACCAATATGTTGTGGAGCCACTGTAGCATCCATCTTCAAGGTCCCTTTATTGGGCCTCTTATTCTCAGGGCGATCTTTATTATCCATAGCCCGGCTCTTCTCATCTGGTCTTTGCCCTGCTTGATTCGGACCAGATGACTTATTCCCTCCTTGATCAGTATCCTTCTTTTTAGGCTTGGCTCGGTGCTTGATAGCTCGCAACTGCCGAGCCTGCTGGAGCAACATATCATTAAGTTGTTGTGATCCTTTCTTACCCAGACGTTTGCGGATCTCCACAAACAACGAGGGAACAAACACAGGCTGAGTTTGGAAGCGCGGCAAGCCTACAAAGTATTGCATATAGACATTTTCTTGGATGGCCTGAATCGTATCTTCATCCGAGATACCTTCGATGTGCTTAATCAACAAAGCCCCTAAAACAATACGCAAGTCAATGCTCTGACGACCATGGTTCTTACTCATCTTAGAAAAGAAAACGGTGGCCATCTCGTCCCAAGGCACCACGGCGGCCATCTTAACCCAGCGATTATTGGCATCTAGGGCTTGTCCAAAAGGCGATTGGAATAAACCAAAATTCCGTTCAGCGGCTGGTGTATACTTGATCATCGAACTGCAAGGATTTTAACTAAGCTAAGCCTTTTTCTTTGCATTTGATACTTCAATAGTAATAATTTAGCACATTCAATAACTTATATATCAGCCCTTTATTGACCCTTAAACCCTTTTTGAGGACGCCCTAATTAAGGGAGTTTGCCAGCCACAAGTTAGCTGTCATGCGAAGCAGAAAAGTTCTCGTAAAAAGTTCTTAAATTTAAACATCCAAGCAGAGACAAAGCACGAAATTGAGACGTGTCTCCTAAACTTATAGAAGCCTGTAAACTAGTAGGTTACGAGGTGGAGAACGCAATCCCACCTTCGGTACAAAGTTACTTACCAAATCAAAAGCCATTAAAATCGACAGATAAGTCTATCTTTTCCTAGGCAAGTTCATCGCCTTAAGCATCCTATCAAAAATCTCATTGTTCTGATAAATCCCCATAAAGTGCTCAGCACCCGGGCCATAGGCAAAAACGGGAATCAGCGCAGCAGAATGATTTCCCGTAGAAAAAGAAGGGGTAATAGTAGAATAGTCTCCTTGTCCAAAGACGGTGGAAGCAGAAAGAGAAAGACCTCCGGTTTCGTGATCAGCAGTGACGATAACTAAGGTATTCTTGTCTTTGGCCGCAAAATCAAGTGCGGCCGCGAGCGTTTTATCGAAGTCCAGGGTTTCCTGGATGACGTATTCCGCATCATTTGCATGCCCACCCCAGTCTATTTGGGAGCCTTCAACCATGAGGAAAAAGCCATCTTTATCCTTGGACAAGTAGTCAAGGGCTAACTGAGTGGCGTCTGGCAGGAAATCGCCGCGGCCTTCTTGCATTTTTGGCATGCCATCTGGGGCCAAGAGATAGGCATAGTTCTCTTTGGGATTCAGCGGAATGGCAGAAAGCTTCTCTATATTCACTTGGAAGCCCTGCTGCCGCAAAGTATCGAGGTAATTGAGATTATCGGACCGTTCTGCAAAGAATTTTATCCCACCACCAGCAAAAAAGTTAACTGGCGCGTAGACCAGCTGCCTAGCAATTTCTTCATAGCTGTTGCGCGATGCAGTATGCGCATAAAATGAGGCTGGTGTAGCGTGTACAATGGAAGAAGTCGCTACCAAGCCCGTATGGAAGCCTCTAGCAGCCAGCATCTCCAAAATCGTTCTGACGGGAGTGGTATCCTGGTCGACGCCGATTGCTCCATTGTAAGTTTTCACACCGGCAGAAAAGGCAGTAGCGCCAGAGGCAGAATCAGTTACCTTATGGCTCGTGGGTTGATTCTGGTGGAGTCCGATATGTTTGAAGCGAGAGAAGGTACTCTCCCCTTCCTTGTAATAGTAGGTGGTGGAAACCTGAGTAAGTCCCATGCCATCTCCGATGAGTAGGATGATATTTTTGGGAGATTTCATCCTGGTTTCATTTGTTACTCTATTGGCGGTACAAGCGCTCAGTAGTGCAATTATGGATACAGCCAGTAAAGTGTGAGTATATCTTTTCATTTTGGAAAGAAAGTGTGTAGTGGTTACAATCAAGAAAGTAAGTACTGTGACAAAAGAAAGCTTTTATATGACGAACACAGATCCTAATCGGCTTGTAGTCGCCTAGCAAGGTCAAAGGTAGAGCTATCCTTGAAGAGAGGAGGATTTCTTAGGTTAAATAATTGTAAGAAGGTAGGATGTCCTCAATTTTGGGAAAAAATCCATCTAACTGCTCGCGTACAGGTATTGTGTTGTATGGACAAGCATTTAAAAGTATCTTGAAATCCAACCCTAGAAGACTTCTAATGATCTGAATCATGAAAATTTTCCACTTGCTATCTACCGTATCTGGCTTTGCGATGCTCATAGCGGCCTGTAGCAGCCTGAATCAAGACATGCAGGAGAATGCCCCCCTGCCAAAAGAACAGTTGTACTTGGGACAAAAGCCGCCTGGGCTGAAAGCTGAAGCTTTTGCCCCGGGGATAGTTACGACAGAACACATGGAATTTTTTGGGAGCTTTACACCCAATCTGAAAGAGTTTTATTTCAAGAGAAAGGGCGGAAAATATAAAAATTCGACCTTGATGGTAATCCAGTACAAGAATAATCGCTGGCAAGAATCTGTAGTTTCTCCCCCGGAGGCTTCCATTGGAGAACCTTCTGTTTCGCCAGATGGTGAGATCATTTACTTGGATTCTCGGTATATTGAGCGAACCGATTCCGTATGGTCTGACATCAAGAATCTGGGAGCCCCTTTCAAGACTATTCCCATCATGCGGCTCACAGCTTCAACGAAGGGCACTTTTGTTTTTGATGAACGAGAAGAAATTGGTACCATTAGGTATTCCCGATCGATCGCTGGCAAACGCGAAGCACCTCAGGCCTTTGGCAAGGAGATTAACAGTGGAAAATGGATAGCTCACCCCTTTATTGCACCTGATGAAAGCTATTTGATATGGGATAGTGAACGGGAAGGCGGCTATGGGGATTCCGATTTGTATGTGAGTTTCCGTCAAAAGGATGGTTCCTGGGGCCCGGCCATGAATCTGGGAGAAGGTGTCAATACCGAACGCGAGGATATCTATGGAAGTGTGACACCAGACGGAAAATATTTGTTCTTCCATACCTACTTAGCGGAAGGGCAAGCGAGCATCTTTTGGGTAGATGCTCAGGTGATAGAGAACCTCAGAAAGAAATGACGCTCCCTCTTTTGCGTACTGACTCAAGTAGACATGATGGCCGAGCTACTTAGAGCATATCTTCCTGTGATGACAAGTGTAAAATCAAGCGAATCTGACAGCTAGTTCAGCTCAGGAAACTGTTCTACTTTCTTTGCACCCCGATATTTAAAGTTTTGATCATTGACCTCAACACTCACGAGATATGCTTGCATATCATTGATAATAAGTTCAATGTTATCTGACTTGAGGTCGGCGATGACATAGTCTTTATGTTTTTCAGCATACTCAAAAAGCTGGATAGCATCTAAACGTAACTTATCTGGAGAATAAGGTAGAAGGAGATCCATGTGTAGGCGACGAAAATGAAGTGAACTAATCGAATATTGGAGTGATTTGTACCTGGCATCTAATTGAATCAATCAGGGCGATCTCATTCATTCCGCTCAATTCTTTTCCAATTGTTTTGGTTTAGCTCTATATTCGCTGCACTATAAATTAAAACCTTTCGTCGTCAGTCAATCTACGATCATGAAAAAGTTGGGTACGCTTTTAGCAGTCTTTCTTCTGTGTTCTGGGCATGATATGTTTCTGAAACTGGACACCTACGTGCTGCCTCCAAACACAGCTGCAAGTATTGAATTGTTCAATGGCACTTTTGAGGTAAGTGATAACACGATCGATAGGAATCGCATGGTGGATGTAAGCTTGGTAGGCAATGGTCAAAGAATGATAGTAGATACCAGTCAATGGCGAGAAGAAAAGGGCATTACGATTTTGGATTTCAATACAGGAATGGCAGGGACATGGCTGGCAGGTGTTTCCACCAGAGCCCGAAATATTGAGATGAGTGCGGAAGATTTCAACAAATACCTAGAACATGATGGCGTTCTGGATATGCTGGCTTGGCGAAAAGAGCATGAGGTTCTAGACCAAGCGGCGGTGGAAAAGTATTCCAAGCATGTGAAGACCATTTTCCAGGTAGGCGATAAGAGAACGAGTGATTGGGGCCAGATACTGGGATACCCCATCGAATTTGTTCCGCTAAATAATCCCTATGACATGCATATTGGTGAGACCCTGACGGTGGAGCTACTGTGGCAAGGGGAGCCATTAGCCAATCAGCTAGTTTACGTTGGATCCGATGGTCGTGAGCCTGATCATGAGCACGGTCATAGCCATAATCATAGTCATGAATCCGATGAAGACCATCATCATCACGGTGAAGGGGTGCAGCAGCTACGCACCAACAACAACGGCCTACTATCGTTCAAGGTTACTGATAATGGTCGGTGGTACCTGCGCACTATTCATCTCACCACTTCTGAAGAAGTTGGTCTTACTCATGAATCGAATTGGGCTACCTTAACCTTCACAGTAGGTCATGATCATAGCCACGGCCATGATGATCACTCTCAGGCAACTGGAGATCATAGCCATGATGATGGCACTCATCATCATGATCATGACGGCGAAAATGCGTCTGCTATTCCTTCCTATGTATATTGGATAGGAAGTCTGGTATTAGTTCTTGGACTATACTTCTGGTTTAGAAGACAAGAGAATTCGGAAGTAGAATAACGAGAGTGGACTTCAAGCTTCCATGCCTACCGGTTAGATTACAAATGCTATGCCTTATTTTGCCATGAAAAGATCATCGTTGCTCATTGTCCCTATACTTGCTGCCTTTCTATTTCCTCTATGGCTCCATGCCCATGGCGTTAGCGCTGGTGATCAGGCAATTCTAAACAATGGAGGATTACTATCCTACATTTGGGTGGGGGCCAAGCATATGGTGACTGGATATGATCACTTGCTCTTTCTGGCAGGGGTCATCTTTTACCTAAGTGGATTTAAAGATATTATCCGATTCATTACCGTTTTTACCATTGGTCATAGTATCACTCTAATCGGTGCTACCTATCTAGGCATACAAGCTAATGAGCATCTTATTGACGCCGTCATTGCCTTGAGTGTACTCTACAAAGGATTTGAAAACTTGGGTGGTTTTGAGAAGTGGTTCAACGTAGAATCTCCGAATCTCCTGTTCATGGTCTTCCTCTTCGGCCTAATCCATGGCTTCGGTTTATCTACTCGCCTTCAATCCTTTGATCTAGGTGCAGAGCAATTCCTCCTGAAAATCATAAGTTTCAATGTGGGCGTAGAGTTAGGGCAAGTCGCGGCCTTAATCCCCATCGTATTCCTGATTACGCAATGGCAGTCAAAAAAAAGCTACCGCGCCTTCTACAAAGCAGCTAACTATTATTTGATAATAGCTGGAATCTTTTTGTTCCTTGTCCAGATGAACGGTTATTTCTTTGGACATTAGCATGCGAAATAAATAGATCGTCTGCATCCTGGCAATCTTCACTTCTCTCCTTCTTTGACCATTAATCGAGTTTCTCTAACTGCCCCCTGCTCCCCCATCTTGGTATAGAAAACCAGTGCTGTTTCCTCGAACACCGTGATAGTATATTCTAGTTCAACCACCGGGAATTGAATTGGATCGGGAAAATCACGAATGTGATCTTAAGGTTTAAATGATCAAAGTCTTAGCATTGTCATGCCTAAAGTTTTTTCCATTGTTGGTATTCAGCTAAAAGAGAGTGTGATTCATGGGGAGGTGCTTATCCATTCAAAAAAAGCAACTTAGTCTCAAAAAAAATAACTCTATAAATAATTGACAATCAATATTCGTCACTTATTCATTACTAAGCAATTAAATTATAACTACTTGTGCTATTGTAACTATTAGTTGAGCTTTGTGCTATCAATTCAAGCAAAAATTCTGATATGAACAAAGCTTCTTTTATAATCACTAGTATTGTTGCACTTTGCCTTTTTCAATCGTGCAATATTACTGCTCAAAATCTAAGAAAAATAGCCATGCACAACATTGCACAACCCATCACGCTCGAAGAAGTCAAAGCTTACGCACAGGGAGAATGGAAATCGATTAGCGTAGAATTAAGACCAACAGAGGATCGAACAGGAAGTGGCAAAATCGAGCCAACAATTCTCAAACGACACTTCAATTACTTGGAAGGAGATAAGTTTGTTGGAACCATCACTTTGTTCGGAGATAACTATGGTCAATTCCCCTTGATGGAATTCGAATTCAAGGGAAAGTTGAAATGGGGAGAAGAACATCCCATCGCGAAGGGGGCTTGGAAAATAGATTATGTACTCAATGAGGGATTCGCTGTCACGCCACTTCATGAGCAAGCCGCTCAAATGCTAAATGCTGGCTTACCGGAAGGCATGACTCCTTTTGCGCTAAACGAAAAGAAAGATATCTTAGGCAAAGCATTCCCCATGTTTGAAATTGTGGAAGGTCAGATCGTTTCGGACTACGACCTGATTTACTTCAAGAATGGCTTGCTGTTTATGGGAGCGAAACACGTCGATGGCACTCCATTCGACAAAGCGGAGAACAGACCACATCAACTCCAAATTCCATTGGAGAAGGTACTATAAGCCATATAGATCTAGATGGTTCTTAGACAATTCTCGTGGAGTAATTTAACTTTACACTATTATCGAAGAAAAGTTCCACGAAAGGATATTAGGTTTCCAACTTGAAACCAATTCCTACTTGTCTAAGAACCAAATCTTTTGGTAACGGTTAAAAAATAGGATATTTTGAAGTTAGACCATTCCTAATCAAATAGTTATTACTTAATCCTTACTTATTGGACTACCCAGTTAAGAAGCCGCTGAAGTAGTGTTCGCCTGTTCCAACTTAGGTGTCATAGTGGCCGACATCAATATTTTACCATCACTATCTGTAACTGCTCCTAGATGAACATCATCTAATTTAACGTGGAAATGCTCTCCTGCAAGTTCCAATGATATTACAGGAATTTTAGCAACCTCAACAGTTTGGCCTTTCAAAATCTAGTTCTTTGCCATTCTTCACCTTGAAATGAAGCGGCGGGATGGGGAAAGTCTTTTTAGCTAGAATCCCATTCGTCTTCTTGATGAGGTGGGGCATAAAGTATTGAATAATCTTATATAACAAGTGATCAGAATCTCCTGAAATATGTGTGGTAAGCACCTTCAAGTGAGAAGAACATTTTGAATAACTGATCTGCTAGTTTCTAATTTTTCTTTTCTAAAATCAGAAGCCAGCCTTTCCCAGCTAGCAAAATATGAGGAAGTAATATATAAAATTTAGTATGGGAATTAAACTCCAACTATCATAACTTTTGACGTTCAAGCATCTTTTCTTTATTAGTGATTTAGAGGTAATTTCCTTGGCTTATCGCACCATGGATAGGGCAAGTCCGTCAGAATGTAGCCTCAGGAATTAAGGAAGCAAATTTTAGTTTTCGTTTAAAAGAGCACGAATCTTCTTTACATCCGGATGCGTCACGCCCTGCGCTTCCATATCAGCAAGATCATCCAGAAAGATCTTGGTATAAGTTCCATGTCCATCCATCCATTTCCCTTTCTTTTCCTCATAAATGATCTTAGCTTTCTCATAGTTTCCCTGGAATAGCAAGGACATAGCAAGGTTGGTAATTAACCACGGCTGGGTAGCATCAAGCTGTATTCCTCTCCTAGCTGCTTTTTCCGCACCTTCGAAATCACGGGTAAGCACCAGGTAGTAAGAGAGCAAATTGTAATCATTTGCCAAAGTACTAATGAAATACTTATTCTCAACTCCTTCTTTGATTGCTGTTTCGCCCAGGCCAATTAATGTCTGAAGTTTAGAGAGCCGCACCTTTGGATCTTGTGCGGTGAGATAGGATTGTCGGAGGACAAACCCTTCTTGGTCATATTCG
Source organism: Saprospiraceae bacterium (assembly GCA_965263225.1). Classification (GTDB taxonomy): domain Bacteria; phylum Bacteroidota; class Bacteroidia; order Chitinophagales; family Saprospiraceae; genus DT-111. The sequence continues at coordinate 220,525 of CBDHHG010000050.1, read as the reverse complement.
CTAAGTGTACTATCAACAACACTCCAGCCGAAGTAACTGATCATCTGAAAAAAGATTTCTTTGGCCTGCGACTTTTCAAAATGTTTGATCGTGAACTTTTTCGTCATTTCAATATCCTCTAGGGCACTAGCCTCAGCATTGGTTTGTAAATTTACATAAGCTGAATAAAAGGCAGCTTGAGCAATTTCAAGTTCAAAGGTTTCCGGATCATTCTTTGCCAACTTGTAGGCAATTTTTATCATCTTCTTGTAGGCCAGCTTCAACTCCTCCCATTCTCCTGCCAGAAAAAGGGCACCGGACAGTAATCCATAAGCGTCAAATACCTTTTTACCTTCTACAATTCCTCCCAAAGCCTCCAGTTTTTCGAAGCTCTGAATGGATTCTTGCAAAACTACTTTTGCTTTCTCTGGCTTATTCCATCGATTATATAGTATTGCCAAGTTATTTAGGCTTCTTACCAAGTCTGTCAAGAAAGGAGATGGATTCATTTCAGCTAAATCTCTCCTAATCTGAATAGCCTTTTGGTGGGCAGCTTCAGACGCCTCGTAACTACCTTGCTGCATATAGAGATTACCTAAAGCATTTTGATTCATAGATAACCCCAAGGCAAATCTCCCCTCATCTAATCTTTGGAGCCTGGTCCAAATCTCTTCGCCTTCTTTCAGTGCCTCTTCCCCCTCTTTCAGTCTTCCCAACAGGCGTAAAGTAACACCTAAGCTATTTAGGCTCTTAGCCACTTGGCCGTCAAATCTAAGTGGTGATTCTTTAGCGAGATCTCTGCGAATTTTCAAAGCCTTATCATGCTGCTCAAAAGCTAAGGTATAGTCTCCTTGAAATCTATAGACCTCTGCCAAATTACTGTGATTCATCGCTAGGTGCTCCAGCCATAAAACGGTATCGGCGGCTTGCAGTTGCCTCGTGAGATGCAAGGACTCCATCTGATATTGCTCAGCCAGATCCAACCGCCCTTGATCTCGATAAATTACCCCTAAATTCCCAAATAGATTAGCCCTGTACTCCAGGTGGGTATCTCCTTCTGATTTTTCCAATTCATCAATGAAGGATAAACTCTTGAGGTAAGCCTCTTCCGCAGTATGAATCTGGTCTAGAAGAGTATAGAGTCTACCCTGAAAATTATATACATCAATTTTTTCTCTAATGGTAAAATCTTCACCAAATAGCTCAATTAGTCGGCTCAAATATAGCCCCGTTGAATCTAATCGATTTTGCTGATAGAAAAAATCAGCATAATTATACAAGTTTGCAAATCGCTTTTTACACCTGATAGATTGCTGATAGTAATACAAGACCGAATCCTGCCAGTTTCCAAGGTCGTACTTAAACTCTGTTAAAATAGCTTTAGTGAGCCACTCCTCTGATTTAATCGTCAAAAGACTATCTGTTTCCTGCTGTGTAGCCTTTAACCGGTTCCTCTTCGCCAAAAGTTGATCCGTCTCGGTTTGCATTTCCTCTACCTTCAGGATAGCATCAGCCTCCGTTATTTGCCCTTCTTCAAACAGTCGTTGAGCGATCAAGATACGCTCTGAATTTATCTCTACTTGATCAAAGAGCGCCGCCAACCGTAGCACATCATTTCTGAACTTCTTTTCAATCTTTTGAATAGAATCTCGTTTGCGAATGAGTCTCGTTAACTCTGAAGTGCAACTTTCGACATATCTAGCTGGAAGACCATCCTCCTCCATCTCATCACAGAGGTCGACTTTATCTTTAATCTGCTCCTCATATTCTCCGAGAGTAGATTTCAACTCCGCATATTCTGGCGATTTACCAAAAATCTGGGTGGTATGGAGGGTATTCCCTTCCCCCGTTACGATTAGGCCCACACGGGCATCATCCTGGACAAGGACACGCTGTCCGTCCTGGGCATAGGTTGCAAACTGCACTAAGAGTGTCAGCAGCAAGGCGTTGCTCAATTTGATCATTAGAAATCCTGTTTAATGTCAATTTTATTTGAGTCGCCGGTAACTATAGTACCCACTTTCGCTTGGTCTTTTACTTCAATGTGGGTTTTTACATTTGTTGAGTCAAAACTTGTTGGTGAACCTTGCTCTTGAGTAGCTGGAGTTGATTGAGTGGATTCTGTAGTCTGAGTAGGTTCATCTATTTTTTGCTGCTCCTTTTCAGGAAGCAGAAAATATATTGTCATAGAGATCAGAACAATAAATGCGATGACGCTTAAGCTCAATAGTCCTCTGGATTGCCGAGCAACCAATTTGGTAGTGGCTGGAAGGCGTTCAATAATACCCAATACTTTCTGGTTAATTCTATTGAACTCAACATCAAGGTGATCTTGGTTTTTGATCTGATCTAATCGATCTCGTTGATACTGGTGAAACCTGCCGGACAGGGAAATGATCTCATTGGAAAGCGTACGGTCATTGATGGACAGCTTAGTTAGCTGTTCAATAGCTTTTTCAGTTTGACCTTTTGCAATAAGTTTCTTTAGTTGGGCTTTCAATACAGTTGTCCATTTGGTGCAGCATCATAAAAATACGGAAGAATATGTTAAGATAAAAGTCCATATTCGATTACGTCTAGCATTTACTTCAAAAAAACTTTAACTTGGAATAGCACTTTTAGCCTACTTACCATCTCAGCACACTCAAATCCATCAAGTCCTTTGAGTGAAATACCCAAACTGTGCTGGCGTTTGTCAGAAATGCAAACGCTATACCATATATCTGACTGAATTTACCAATCTCTTACTCCACAAATACACCATCTCAAGCAGCGAAGACATTCAATCATCTGGGATGGCCATTCAATCAAGAACTGTTTCGAACGGGAGTCTATTCCGATAGCTTTGTATCGAATTCAATACAACAAAAACCTTATACCAATGAAAACAATTCCTAATAATCCTATCATGAAAAAGTCAGTATTCCCCCAAAATCAAGAGGTTACTTCTGTTGAAAAAACCTATAGTACGGAAGCCTTTCTTGCGCTAGCTCATGAACTTGGAAGAGAATTTGCCCAAAGAACAGAACAGTATGATCAAAATGATCAATTCGTTGATCAAAACTACGAAGTGCTCAAGCGGTATCGGATTTTCACGGCCCTAATTCCAACCCAATTTGGAGGCTTGGGGCAGTCGCATAGTGAAGTGGCTAACTTTGTAAGAATACTGGCACAATATTGTGGCTCTACAGCCTTGGCTTTGTCTATGCATCAGCATTTGGTGGGTGTCAATGTCTGGAAGCATCTACATGGAAAGGGAGGAGAAGCAATACTACAACGAGTAGCCAAAGAACAAATCATATTAGTTAGTACCGGAGCGAGAGACTGGCTAGATAGCAATGGCCAAGTAAGAAAAGTAAAGGACGGATACATCGTAAATGCCTATAAAGCCTTCGCAAGCCAATCCATAGTTGGAGATGTATTTGTGACAAGTGCTCCTTACCAAGATCCAGATAAGGGACCTATGGTACTACATTTTCCAGTGCCCGCATCAGCTGAGGGCGTAACAGTCAAAGACAGTTGGTATACCTTGGGGATGCGCAGCACAGGATCGCATGGGGTAGAGTTTAAGGATGTTTTTGTGCCAGCAGCTTCGGTCGCATTGGCCCGGCCACAGGGCCAACCTCATATGGTGTACAATCTAGTGCTAACCGTTGCTATGCCACTAATCATGGCCGTATATACGGGAATAGCCGAAGCTGCCGCACAAAAGGCATTAAGCACCGCCAGGGCAAGAAAGCAATCTGCCACTTACCTGCCACAATTAATGGGTGAAATGAATAATCTATTGATTAATGCTCGAGTACTGTATCAGGATATGTTGCGGCTTTGTAATGATTTTGATTTTACTCCAAGTTTTGAAGGAGCGCATGGTACTTTAAGTAGAAAAGTGATGGTGACAAAATCAGTAATTGGTACGGTGGAAAAAGCAATGGAGATCGTAGGTGGACAAGGATTTTTCCGAGGGTATGGAATGGAAAAGCTTTTCCGAGATATTCAGGCTTCACACTACCATCCCTTACCAGAAAAAGAACAACAACAGTTTATGGGCTGCTATTTACTCAAGGAAGCAGGTTCGATCTAAAGAGATAGGGTTTTAGGTATAGTAATTTTCACAACATCAGTAAGGTGTCTCAAACTAGCTTGGGACACCTCTTTTGTCTTGTAGACCAGTTACAATCCAAGCTCGGGTATCGATCGGATCAATTACTTCATCGATCTCTAGATAGGCTGCGATATTCGTGGCTTTTCCCCTTTCGTAGGCCAGGCTTAACATTTTTTCAAAAGTAGCCTTTCGTTTAGCGGGATCAGTAATAGCTTCCAATTCTTTGCGGTATCCCAATTTAATCGCTCCTTCCAATCCCATAGCCCCAAATTCTCCGCTAGGCCAGGACACAATAAAATCCGGTGCATGGAAACTGCCTCCGGTCATGGCCATGGCCCCGAGTCCATAGGCTCTTCTCAGCACTACAGCAAAGGTTGGAACAGTGAGTTTCGCTCCTATTTTAAAGAGTTCAGCAGCTTGCTTGACGGTACCTGACTTTTCGGCTTCAGGTCCCACCATAATACCTGGTGTATCCACCAAAGATAACACAGGAATGCCAAAACTTTGACAACGTTTTAGTAGGCGTACCGCCTTCGCCGCTCCAGCACTTGTGATGGCACCAGCATCGTATTGGGCATCATTTGCTAACACGCCAATGGCGTGCCCCTCAATACGAATTAGGGCTGTAAACATGCTTTGGGCAGTGCCCCTACTCAATTCGAATACGGAATCTTTATCTGCTAGCGTAGCAACCACTTCCCGAATGTCAAAAACCCGTTTGCGATTTAGTGGAATGAACTGACGCAAAAGGCGTTGATCGGCTACTTCATAAGAGCTTAGGCTGCCTTGGAAGTACGCTAGGTACCGTTTGGCTGCTTGAATGGCTTCCTGTTCATCCTTTACCAATACGTCAATCACTCCATTTGCTTCCTGACTTGCCGCTGGCCCAATTTCTTTTGGATGAAACCTACCTAAGCCGCCGCCTTCTACCATAGCAGGTCCTCCCATACCAATACTGGTATTCTCGGTAGCAATGATAATGTCAGAGGCCCCTGCCAATGCAGCATTTCCAGCGAAGCAATAGCCGGAAACAATACTAATTCTTGGGACAATGCCATCCAATTTTGCAAATTCGTAGAAGGTCATGATATGTAGGCCGGCGACTGTTTGTACATCCACATCACCGGGGCGCCCGCCGCCGCCTTCAGCAAAGAGAATCACCGGCAAGCGCTTTTTTGCAGCTACTCCCAAGAGTCGATCCATTTTGTAGTGGTTGTACATGCCTTGGGTACCTGCCAACACAGTATAGTCGTAAGCCATCACAGCACAATTCTGCGCCTGGTTTCCGAATAATTCTCGATTGATTGAGGCCATACCACATACTAAACCATCAGCGGGAGTATTCTTAATCAGATCTTCTTCGGATCTCCGGTTTCGCTGTGCGGCCACAGCCAATGCTCCGTACTCCCTAAAGGTGCCCTCATCGTAAAGCAAAGCCAAATTCTGACGAGCAGTCATTTGTCCCTTGGCCGCCCGTTTAGCCACTGCCTCAGGACGCGCCTCATCAAACAAGAAATGTCTACGATCTCTGAGTGCCTGTAAATCGGGGCGAATGGCATCAATATCTTGACTCTCCTCTTCCGTGGAAACGGCCAACTGAGGTGCTGACTTCTGGTAGGTTAATAGAGGTTGTCCCTTTCGTACAACTTCCCCCACTCTTACTAAAATCTCCTGCACCACTCCATCTACTTTAGAGAGAATGGTGTTTTCCATTTTCATGGCTTCTACCACGAAGAGAGCTTGACCTTTACGGATAGCCCCTTGCGCCGATGCCTGGATTTCGATTACCACTCCAGGCATCGGCGACAAAATTTGCTCTTTAGCCATACCTCAGATTTATGGCATTATTCGGTGTACATCTTGACTGTATTTCTGCCCAACTGGTACATATGCACCTCATCGGGACCATCGGCGAGGCGGATGGTTCTAGCCGCTGCGAAGAATCCAGCTAGCGGCGTATCTCCACTAACCCCCATTCCTCCATGAGCCTGAATCGCCCTATCAATGACGCGCTGTGCCATCGAGGGGGCTACAATCTTGATCATAGCAATTAAATCTCTAGCTTCTTTGTTACCGAAGCGATCCATCTTGTCGGCAGCAGAAAGTGTTAATAGTCTTGCTTGCTCAATTTCACATCTTGACTTGGCAATATCCTGACGGATACTACTAAAATCTTTGATGGAGCGTCCGAAAGCAATTCGCTCAGCTACTCTCCTACTCATCAGCTCCAATGACCGCTGCGCCATCCCTACCAAGCGCATGCAGTGGTGAATTCGTCCTGGCCCCAAGCGTCCCTGAGCAATCTCAAAACCTCTCCCCTCTCCCAGCAATAAATTTTCTTTGGGAACCCGTACATTCTCCAACAAGACTTCGGCATGACCTTCCGGAGAATCGCTGTAGCCAAATACAGTTAAGTGTCTGAGAACCTTTAAACCAGGAGTATCTAATGGCACCAAGATCATGCTTTGCTGATGATGACGACCTGCGTTAGGGTCCGTTTTCCCCATCACGATCGCAATCTTGCAATGAGGATCCATAGCTCCTGAAGACCACCATTTGCGACCGTTGATTACATATTCGTCGCCATCCGCTTGAATGGTTGTGCAAATATTAGTAGCGTCAGAGGAAGCTACTTCCGGTTCTGTCATCAAAAAGGCAGATCGAATTTCGCCAGCCATTAGCGGCTTTAACCATTGTTCCTGTTGGGCAGGCGTCCCGTATTTGGCTAACACCTCCATATTACCCGTATCTGGGGCACTGCAATTAAAGACTTCTGAGGCCCATCTTACTTGCCCCATCAGCTCTGCCAATGGTGCATATTCAAGATTGGTGAGGCCAGGGCTAAGGTCTCCGTAAGCTTTGGGAAGAAACAAATTCCATAACCCCTGGGCCTTAGCTTGTTCTTTAATCTCGTCCATCTTAGGCCACTTCTTCCACGCATTTTCCGGGCTTAAAGAGAATTCAAACCATTCTTTTTCGTGTGGATATATATATAAGTCCATAAACTCCTTCACACGTGCTTGGAGTTCTTTGGCCCGTTCTGTGTATTCGAAATTCATTGATTCTTTTGATTAAATATGGGAAATAAATAACAATCGTCTGGTGTGGCTTAACCACCAATCAAGTACCCACCATCATTAGCGTAAACACCTCCTGTCATATAGGAAGAAGCGTCAGAAGCCAGCAAAACAGCTAAGCCAGCCATCTCCTTTGGCAATGCCATGCGGCCGCTTGGCAAGGTTTTTTCTAACTTCGCCATTAGCTTTTCATTTTGCCATAAGGCTTCGCTGAGCTTAGTCTTGACTAAACCTGGACAAATGGCATTAGATCTAACACCAAACTTACCCCACTCTTTTGCTTGGTTTTTAGTTAGCATGATCATGGCTGCTTTACTAACACTATATAAACCAAGGCCAAAGCCAGGGTGTAAGCCCTCCACGGAACTGATATTGATTACACTTCCCCCTCCTCTTTCTTTCATAGACGGCAAACAAAGATTCGAGAGCGCCCAGGGTGCCTTTACGTTTACGCCCATGATTTTGTCAAACACAGCATCAGAGGCCTCTTCCACTGGGCCAAAGACTGGATTGATCGCCGCATTATTGACGAGAATGTCGACGCCTCCATAATGAGCAATTGTTTGCTCAACTAGTGCTTTTCGCTGTTCATCTATCCCAATATGACAAGCTATTCCTACGGCATCCATTCCGGCCTTTCTGAAGCGAGTAGCCACCTCATCCACCGCATCTTGCTTCCTACTGCTAATCACAACCTTAGCACCATGTTCAGCTAAGCCCCAGGCAATGGCTTCACCAATGCCCTTACTCGACCCTGTAACAATAGCTACTTTGCCCTCCAAATGAAAGGCTGATTTAATACTATCCATTGGCTCTTATCATTTGTTCTCAATCGCTCTTATTCAGCGACGGAATGCACTTATAATTATTCAAACATTAGAGAAATAAACCGGGCAACACAAGCTGGCTTTTCTACGCCTTCAATTTCCAAGGTACAATCCCAGAACACCTTCACACCATTTGGGCCTTGTGGATCAATTTGAGCTACTTTGGTGTGCATGCGAACTTTTGACCCTACCGGAACTGGGTGGGGAAACCGGACCTTATCCAAACCATAGTTAACCCCCATTTTTGCGCTTTCAACGCTTACTGTTTCCATGATAAACTTAGAAGCGAGGGATACAGAAAAGAATCCATGTGCTATCGGCCCGCCAAAGGGGGACTCTTTCTTAGCTCGCTCAACATCAACATGTATCCATTGAAAATCACCCGTAGCCTCGGCAAAATGGTTGACCATCTCCTGCGTAACTTCCATCCAATCTGTAACCGGTAGCTCTTTACCTTCCATTTCCTTGAAGGCGGTTAGCGTACTAACTGTCATCATAATTTCTCTATTGGTTTACGGCTAGGCCGAAAGATTTACAAAGTATTTTCTCTTAGCGAGACCAGCCGCCATCAATGGTTAAGCAAATACCTGATACGAATCGGGCTTCTTCTGAGGCAAGGTAAAGATAACCGTAGGCAATGTCTATCGGGTCAGCTACGATGCGCAAAGGAATGGTATCTTTCACACTCGTTAAATGTTCTTTAGGAATCGCTGCCGTCATTTCGGTTAGTGTAAAACCAGGGGCCACACAATTGGAAGTGATACCGTATTTTCCAAATTCTAAGGTCCAGGTTTTTGCCATCGCAATTACGGCCGCTTTGGTTGCGGAGTAATTGGTTTGCCCAAAATTTCCTCGCAACCCGACATTTGAGGCCGCCGTAACAATCCGACCATAGCCGTTGGCTTTCATGTGCGGAACCACTGCTTTGGTGCAATTAAATACTCCTTTCAGGTTTACATCAATTACAGATTGCCACTCTTCATCCGACATCTTTAAGAGCGTACGATCACGAGTAATACCTGCATTATTAATAAGAATATCGATTTTCCCGTAGCGGGATGCGATGTCTTCAACAGCAGTCTGTACAGCAACTGCATCGGTTACAGAGAGATGCATAAATTCAGCGGTGCCGCCAGCTTGCAAAATGCCCTCAGCCGTTTGCCTCCCTTCCTCCAGCAAATCCCATAAGATCACTATGGCGCCCTCCTTAGCAAAAAGCTCGCTAGTGGCTTGTCCTATTCCCCTTGCTCCTCCCGTTACAATGGCAACTTTATCTTTTAGCCTCATCTTTTTTATTGAAATGTTTTAGTTCTGAATCCGATTATTTTTCTGACCTACTCCAAAATTGTCAGGCATTGACTCTTCACATTTCCTACACCTTATCCAAACAAATTCCTCGAACGGTAGACAATAATAACAGCTTCCATTCAGTATTATCTGCATTGATAAAAGTAGGTTCATTGGGTTGGTAGTTAACTTTCACAAAACCCGTAATCATAGACCACATCATATGATGAATCACCCAAGGGGATTTCTTATTGGTAATACTCCCATCTTGTTGCCCTCGGATAATTTCCTCTACAGCTATATCGATGGGGACATTTTGTATACCTTTAATTTTCCTGTAGAAAATACTATTCTGCATAGCCTCTGAAATGTTATTCAGTTTCTCACCTGCCACTGTTCTCCGTACGATGGTAAGATAGTTTAAAATTAGATCGGCATAATTCTTGTTTTTGATACAAAAATTCAAATAATCCTCCACTAAAGCCATAAAAGCTTCGAGGCCATTACTACTCCTACTCTTTTCCCAGCGTAAATACAGTAAATCAATGAGTTGTTGAAGTGCGCGGTAGGTCAGAGCCATGTACAAGTTTTCCTTACTTGTAAAATAAGAATATACGGTAACCTTACTGAAATCACATACCTTGGCAATATCCTCCATCTTAGCATTTTCATAGCCCACTGAAAAGAAAACCTTTTCTGCGGCTCTAATAATGGCTTCCTCCTTGTCCCTATTTTTCGAAATTACCGTTGGCATAACTGAACTCAAAGTAAAGTAATTAATTCTTCTTTTTCAAATGAAATTTCTTAGCCCTAGGTCTATTCCGTTTTTTATTCTAAAAAAGTATCCTTGATCAGGATAAAAATACAATTAAAAATTTACCTTTACTGCATCTTTGGTAAAGTTGCAACTTTTCCACTCGAAGTTGCTTTTATCGGAGTACAGTTTACAGATAGTAGAAAACCAACGTATTGACCGTAGTCTTCAGGCTACATTTGAATGGTATTATCAGTGCAAAAACAAGTCAGTTTCCCCAAAAGCTAACTCAAGGTTGATTAATATCATCTAAACTTAATAGGCATGAGATTTAATATTTACTATCGGTACATGCTATTGCTTCTGGCAATGGTGGCTCTAAGCAGTGTATCATGGGCACAAACCGAATTGAGCGGTACAGTGACTGATGATGCAGGAGAGCCATTGATCGGAGCAAACGTTACCGTAAAGGGAACTACGCAAGGAACGGTAACTGATCTCGATGGCAATTTCGCTTTCAGCACCTCTGCGTCTTTTCCGCTTACACTGGTGGTTTCTTACACTGGGTATTCCACTCAAGAGCTAGAAGTTAGTAATAACAGCCCTGTCCAAGTACAGCTCCTCGAAGGTATATTTACGGAGCAAGTGGTGGTTTCTGCTTCCAGAAAAAGGGAAAAGATACAGGAAGCCCCTGCCTCCATCTCCGTGCTTAGTGCTCGGAAACTAGAAGGTACACCACAGACTGACCCAGTAAGAAACCTAGTCAATGTACCAGGTGTACAAATCCAACAACAATCTGCCGCACGGATCAATATTGAGATGCGTGCTTCTTCTGGTTTGTTCGGAACCTCTGCTTTCCCGATCATGGATTATCGTAGTTTGATTGGTCCTGGTATTGGTACTTTCCAATCGGATCAGTCGGGTATCATGAACATCGACTTGGAAAGAATTGAAGTAGTTCGAGGACCTGGTTCTGCATTGTATGGACCTGGCGTAACTTCTGGGGTAATTCACTTCATCACCAAAAATCCGATTGATCATCCAGGCACTACCATCCAAGTAGGTGGTGGTGAATTGAGTACTTTCTTAACCGCCGTTCGTCATGCTGGTGCTAATGAGAACAAGACCTTTGGATACAAAATCAACGCCACTTATAATCGTGGTAACGAATTCACTTTGGATCCAGATGATCCGGTTGATGCTGCGCAGATTGCTAACTTTCAGACTACCATTGTACGTCCAGCAGTTGAGAAAGGCCGTGTTGACCTTACTCAACCAGGAACGACTTTGTTGACCCTTGACGATCTTGATCCAGATGGTGACGGAAATCCAATGCAAGCGGACTGGTGGAACGCAGCTTTCAACGCTCACCTTGAATTCCGTCCACAGGACGATTTGAGTGTTACGGTAGCAACAGGATATAACACCGCTTCTTCAGTCTTCTATAATGACTTAGGGGAAGGTTTAACACAAGCCAATGAATACTGGGCTCAAACTCGAGTACAGAAAGGTGGATTGTTCGCCCAAATCTTCTATGTAGATAATGATGGAGGGCCAGAGGATCGTCCTACCTTCCTATATCAGACGGGTAATATGTCTTCTGTGGGTAGAAAGCAGATTGAGGGTCAGTTGCAATATAATGTAGAAACACCAAACTTCCTCAATGCGGATTGGACATTTGGTATCGATTACCGTCAAGCAATTAGCAAAACCAACAATCTAACTTACGGTAGATGGGAAGATGATGATGACTATCGCATCTTTGGTGGGTACCTACAAGGTAAGTTTGCCGTTTCTCCTAAGTTAGACATCTTGGCAGCGGGCCGTTATGATGATTTCAACATCCTTGACGAAGGATTTTTCTCTCCAAGATTGGCCTTGGTTTGGAAGCCAGATCCTAAACATACCTTCCGCGCTACTTACAACCGTGCGGGAGCACCTCCAGGTGCCTTGGTTTACAACATTGACTTCCCCGTGAATGCTCCAGTTCCTGGGTTATTTGACTTCTGGTTAGCAGGACAGCGTGAGTTGCATGAATTTGGTGATAACCCAATGATTGATGTAACCATCCCAGGTGTTCCTGATTTGCCATTTGGTACGCCAGGTTTACCTTTGGCCGTTCCTTTCGGAGCGGTGAACGAGCTTGTTTTGGCTGGATTGATCCCAGCTCTGGAGGCGAATCCACAGACCTCCGCGCTAGCTCCATTAATTCAACAATTCTTGACTAGCGGATATGCCCCTACTGGATTCACAGGAGCGTTAGTAGGAGTGAATGCATTTGAGAATAATACCTTGTTGAATGAATTGATTCCTACCAATGAGGCGACGGTGACTGTCAACAACACCCTTGAGTTTGGATATAAAGGCTTATTTGCAGATAAGTTTGGGCTTTCTGTCGATGTATACAATATCAAGACAAAAGGATTTTCAGATTTTACACAGATTGGGCCACTGATGACTTTACAAGGTGCCATGGTACCACAAGATCTCGGTGCGGCGGTTGCAGCTGATATTACCCCTGTTATAGTGGGAGCTTTAACTCCTGCCTTGGGGGCAGAAGGTGCAGCAGCGGCAGCAGCTCAAATCGCTCCGCTAATCGGTGGTGCGTATCAAGCTGGTGGACAAGGCTTTGATGAGCAAGCATCCCCATTATATGGTATCTTTGGTGCCGTAGAATCTAATCTAGTTCCGCAAGGGGACGGAATCGTTCACGTTCCTGCGGGTTACCGTATCTTCCCAGATGCAGAAGCCTCTTACTGGGGTGTTGATTTAGCCATGGAATACTATTTCTCTAGTGACCTTTCGGCTTGGTTCAACTACTCTTATGTAAGTGATACGGAATTCAGAGGAGAAGAACTAGGCGAGCCTGCTGATTCTCCTTTGGCCATCTTCTTCAACGCACCACAGAACAAGTACCGACTAGGATTAAATTATACTCCTCAATACGGTTTCAGAGCTAATGTCTCTTTCCAGCATGATGATTCTTTCTTTGCAAGTGTTGGACAGTATACAGGAGACACTGACGTGAAAGATGTAGTGGATGCAGGCGTTGGATACGCTTTTGACAATGGTTTAACTATAGACGTGTCTGGTCAGAACATTTTCAATAACGAATACCGAGCCTTTCAGAATATGCCAAGAATTGGACGTAGAGTCGTGGCTCGATTGACTTATACTTTCGGTAATGAGTAGTCAATCGATGCGGTAAAGCAGTATTCTACACTTGATTGTAGTTTGATATATATATAAAGAAGGCTTCCCTTTTTGGGAAGCCTTTCTATTTCGGAAAAAAACTATCAGTTGAATATAAAATGCTATTAAATGCTTGTGCCTTGTTGTTAATCTTCCCAGATGACCCTTCTTTTATCTGAATGCCAGGGTTCGTATTTGCTCATGTAACATTCATCTATCGCCCCTCTTCTAATCTTTAGGGTTGGCGTCAGTAGATTATTATCTGGTGACCAAGCTTCTTTGGCAATGATTACTGTGGAGATTCTTTCGTGGCCATGTAATTTGGCATTGATCTCTTGCAATTGACTTTCTAGTCTTTCTGTCACTTTTTCTTGGGCCTCCTCCAGCCCAATTTCAGACAAATTAACCAAAGCCACAGGTTGGGCTATCCCCAAACCTGCTACGCAGATTTGTTCAATGAAATCATTATCACTGAAATGGTCCTCTAACTCTGTAGGTACGATGAACTTCCCCTTACTCGTCTTAAAGGCATCTTTTACCCGACCAATGATTTTGAAGTAACCATCATCATCGATCAGGCCTTTGTCCCCAGTATGGAGCCAGCCATCTACCAAAACCTCAGCCGTCTTTTCCTCTTCCTTATAATATCCTTTCATCATCCAAGGCATCTTCATGAGGATTTCCCCACTGTCTGGATCGATTCGCCCCTCAGCATTCGGTACAGGTTTACCGACCGTATTCGGCTTATGGCCCTTTTCCGGCATTAGCGTAAAACCACCAAAGTTCTCGGTCATTCCATACACCTCTCTGAGGTTTACCCCAAGCTTACGATACCACTGTTTTAAACTTTCCGGCGTAATGGAAGCCCCAGTTAATACCAGCGTTGCATTCGTTAAGCCTAAAGATTGCTTTATCTTCTTCTTAATCATGCCAGAAACAATAGGGATCTTAAGCATTCGATCCAGTTTCTTCTGTGGCATCTTAGCTAAGACAGCGAGATAGAACTTGGTCCAAATTCTCGGTACTGCAAAGAACAGCGTCGGTTGAATATCTTGCAGGTTCTTACCAAAGGTGTCAAGACTTTCTGCAAAGGCAATAGATCCTCCAGACATTAGGGCTGAAAGCTCAACTGCAGTCCGTTCCGCAATATGATTCAAGGGTAAAAAAGAGAAAAATCGTGGATCGGGATCCGTGATTACTTTCAAACTATTGTTCAGAATCTCATTTCTGATAATCAGGGAGGCATTTTCATAGTCATGAATCACCCCTTTAGGACTTCCTGTTGTACCCGAAGTAAATAGGATGGTCCACATATCACTGAGATTAGGTTCGTGATTCTCAATAACGGGTTCATACTTCTCCAATAAATCATCCCAGGCTACACCTCTAGTCACCTTCGCATTACCTTCGTAGTGCGGAAACTTGATAATGGGCATGTCCTCTGGAATCCCCTTATCAATACCATCCCAATGATCAAGCTTACCAACAAATACCGCTTTTGTATCACTTTTGGGAATGACCTCTATCAACTGCTCAGCCGACAAATTTGCATAGAAAGGTGTTGAAACAAAACCTCCCATCATTATGGCCAGGTCAGCAATAATCCAATGATAACAGTTCTTGGAAATGATACCAATATGATCTCCCTTCTTCAGCCCCATTGCTCGTAAGGCTGCTACCATTTTTCTGGCGTCTCTTCCAACCTCTGCAAAGGTCATTGTCTTCCAGTTGTCTCCGTAGGGTTGTTTTAAGAATACCTTATTGGGTTTTTCCTTTTCCCATCGATAGAAGTATCCCAAAGGAGTAACCAAGTCTTCAAATAATCTACTATCCATGTTTTTCAGTTATTGTGTCGCTTTTTAATGGTTTACAAAAGTTATAAAACTGAATCTTTAAAAATGTTTTGCCATAGTTGAAATTAATGCATTAATATACCCTTCTGAGAGTGAATTACAAAATAAAAATTGCTACTAAAACAGGGCAATTCTTTGAATGACATAGATTAGCAAATCGACCGTACGGAATAGACCACTCCCTAGCAATTTTGCTACGTTCCCTAAACGATTAGAGCATTTTTGAGTGCTTAAATCAAAAAAATTGTAATTTTATTCCACCCTATTAACCGCCTCAGTTAATTATCTCAAATTCGACTTCTCAGACACGATCAATAGCAACTATTATTACCTTTTTCCAAACATAATTTTCGTTCATATGCGATGTAACGCTTTGGCCAGCAAAAGCTAGATTTCAGCCTTGTTGACCTTTGTCAAAGGAAGCCCTGATCGGGCCCTGTTTTT
This sequence comes from Saprospiraceae bacterium, assembly GCA_965263225.1. Classification (GTDB taxonomy): domain Bacteria; phylum Bacteroidota; class Bacteroidia; order Chitinophagales; family Saprospiraceae; genus DT-111. Next base: position 205,007 of record CBDHHG010000050.1, on the reverse strand, counting down.
TGCATTCCATAGCTGCATTGCCTGTCCTTTTTATCTTCTCATGGATAACGCGAAGACCTAGCAAGCAAGTGGTCAACCAACTACCTATTTTCTCATTTATCAACGCTTTAACATAGCTTATGAACCGATTAAGACTTTGGCTATCCGTAATAGTATGTGTGCTATTTATAGGGACTACAGAAGCACAGCGAAGCTGTGGAACGATGGATCACCTTCATTTTGAAGAAGAATTTGATCCGGCAAGGAGGATACAACTTGAAGAAATTGAAAGGCATGCTCAAGAACTCATACAAGGCGGTGCTAGAGCAGTGGAGGGAGTAATTACCATTCCCGTCGTATTTCACGTCGTGTATAATACTGCTGCTCAAAATATCAGTGATTCCCAGATTCAATCTCAGATAGATATCTTAAATGAAGATTTCCGCAGGCTGAATGCAGATGCAGTAAATACGCCAGGAGACTTTTCAGGGATTGCATCTGATGTAGAAATTGAATTTTGCTTAGCCACACAAGACCCAAACGGTCAAGTGACGAATGGCATTACGAGAACTCAAACGAGTAAAACGGAATTTCCCTTAAATACAAGTCTGGATTATCGAGCGGTAAAATTCAATTCCAGCGGTGGAAAGGATGCCTGGCCATCCTCTGATTATCTCAACTTTTGGGTAGCAAATCTCGGAGGCGGTATACTTGGATATGCTACTTTCCCTGGAGGGGACCCTGCTATTGATGGAGTAGTTTGCGGTTACCGATTTATAGGTAATCAAGGCACCGCTACTGCTCCTTACAATCTTGGGCGAACCGCCACTCATGAGGTAGGCCATTGGCTCAACCTTAGGCACATCTGGGGTGATGGTAATTGTAATGCAGATGATTTTGTAGCAGATACACCTACTGCGGGTGGTCCCAATTACAGTGGTAGCCCATGTACCTACCCTGGCCCAAACAGTTGCAATGATGGTGGTGACGATTTACCCGACATGTTCCAAAACTATATGGATTACAGTGACGATGGTTGTATGAATCTTTTTACAATTGGTCAAAAAAATCGCATGCGAAGCCTTTTTGAGGCGGGAGGAAGTAGAGCAAGTCTGCTTGACTCCGATGGATGTGGTCAAGGTATTCAGCCAACTTGCGATGATGGTATCCAAAACGGGGATGAAACAGGGATAGATTGTGGAGGCAGTAACTGTGCCTCCTGTCCTTGCCCGCAAAGCCCATTAACTCTTACAATCACGCTTGATAATTATCCCGAAGAAACCAGTTGGTCCATTACCAACGCCAGCAATACTATCGTGGCTACAGGAGGAACCTACGTAACCAGTCCAGATGGCTCCACGATCAGTGAAGTTGTCAATCTCGAAACAGGGGATTACACCTTTACCATTAATGATTCATATGGAGATGGCATCTGTTGTACCTACGGAAATGGCTCATACCAACTCACCGATGCCAATGGTTTAGTAATTGCTTCTGGTGGTAATTTTGATTCCTCAGAAAGTGCATTATTCTGTGCCACCGGAGGAGACTCTACATCAAGCTGTACCGATGGCATCCAAAATGGTGAAGAGACGGGGATAGACTGTGGTGGACCGGATTGTCCGGATTGTCCTACAGATCCTACTTGCACGGATGGCATCCAAAATGGTGAAGAGACGGGAATTGACTGTGGCGGACCAAACTGCCCTGCTTGCCCCACTTGTGATGATGGCATCCAAAATGGTGATGAAACGGGGATAGACTGTGGCGGACCAGACTGCCCAAGTTGTCCATCTTGCAATGACGGCATTCAAAATGGAAATGAAACAGGGGTAGATTGTGGTGGACCAGAATGTTCAGCTTGTCCTACCTGTGAGGACGGTATCCAAAATGGTGCAGAAACTGGTGTTGACTGCGGAGGGCCAAATTGCTCGGATTGTCCCACTTGCACTGATGGTATTCAAAATGGTGAAGAGACGGGAATTGACTGTGGTGGACCAGAATGTCTAGAATGTTCCGACGAATGCAATAATAATCTAGTCCAAATCACGATTCTGCTTGATAACTTCCCAGAAGAAACCTCTTGGGATATCAGGAGCGGATCTACCTTGTTGGCAAGTGGCGGACCATATGGGAACGTTGCGGATCGCGACACGATAAGCGAGGAAGTTTGCCTTCCTAATGGATGCTATGATTTTACGATATATGACACCTATGGTGATGGAGTTTGTTGCGCCTATGGACCAGGCAGCTATTTGGTAAGTCTGCTTGCGGACAGCACTATCCTGGCAACTGGCGGAAATTTTGGATTTACAGAGACTACAAATATCTGTCTAGGAGGAGGTGCAGAGCCTACTTGTGAAGATGGTATTCAAAATGGTGCAGAAACTGGCGTGGATTGTGGAGGGCCAGACTGCCCTGAATGTCCCCCCTCTTCTTGTGAAGATGGAATACAAAATGGAGAGGAGACAGGAATTGACTGTGGTGGCTCTTGTGCTCCCTGTGATGAAGTTGACTGTACTGAAGTGAATGTCAATGGGAATGACTTTGAAAGCAATTATGGTCTCTGGAATGATGGCGGCTCTGATTGCCGCAGAGTAGCCAATGATGCAGCCTATGCTAACAGTGGGATCTACTGCGTTCGTTTAAGGGATAACTCCAATTCATCTGTTCTGACAACTGATGTATTAAACCTTTCCAGCTTGGAAGAATTGACAGTAAGTTTCTCTTACTATGCTCGTAGCATGGACAACAGTAATGAAGATTTTTGGTTGCAGGTCTCCAGTGATGGAGGAGCTAGCTATACAACTATGCAAGAATGGAGGCAAGGTATTGATTTTCAGAATAATGAACGTAAATTCGAAACTGTAGTTATACCTGGCCCATTTAGTACATCCACGAGGATTCGATTCCGTTGTGATGCCTCTGCCAACTCAGATTATGTGTATTTAGATGATATAGTAATGACTGGTTGTCAAAATGCAAATAGAGCTGAGGAAGATCTCGTTACAATAGATCAAAATTTCATTGAAAAGTCGTCCTTCAAAGCAGGAATTTCTGTAGGTATAACTAGAATCGAGGTATTTCCGAATCCAACGGAGGGACTTCTCAATGTCAGTGTATCAGGTGATGAACCCGATGAAACGCAATTTATTATCACAGATCTATCCGGTAGGGTAATGCAAAGATTTACCAAAGAAATTGAAGCAGGAACCGCTTTGCAAACGTTTAATTTAGATCACTTGAAAGCTGGTATTTATATCCTTCATGTGATTCGATCGGATCAGCGGATTAGTCAGAAATTCGTAGTAATGCCGTAAAAAAATTGATACTGAACCAGCAACTCTACAAGGGAGTCTAGTGTGGCTTCCCTTGCAGAGTTGTTTCGCCTCTGTCCTTAGTTCCCACCTTAGAACAATTGTCTAAGACTCCTCATAAGCCCCTATTTTCCATCTTCAGTTTAGGGCTCTTCCCAAATAAAACACATTAGTATTTCACCTATACCATAATTTTATTGTAATTTTGCAGCGGTAAACATTAACCCGACACACATCAATCAGCCTTCCCTCCATTTATAGACATGATTTCGTTCATAAGTTTGTTGAAACTTAACCCAATTAGTAATCGAATGGGGCAGTCCGTACTAACCTGGCCCAGTACTTATAAAATCTACCTATTTTTAAACTTTGCAATTTAGCCTATGACTAAAGTAAGACTAAGACTACTATTGGCCCTGCTACTTCTACTAGGGTTAAATCTCTCTCTCTCTGCACAAAGAAATTGCAGTGCTATGGATGTATTGGAGCAGCAGCTTCAGCAAGATCCAAATCTCCAGGAAAGAATGGCAGAGATTGAACGCCATACACAACAAATTATTCGTGGAGGTGCTAGGGCTGTTAATGGTGTTATTACCATTCCCGTAGTTTTCCATATTGTGTATGATACGGAAGATAAAAATATTAGTGATGCTCAAGTTCAGTCGCAAATTGATATCCTGAATGAGGACTTTAGGCGTATCAATACAGATGCCGTTAATACTCCTGCTGACTTCTTGGGAGTAGCAGCAGATGTCGAAATTCAATTTTGTTTGGCTTCCCAAGACCCTAATGGTTTTGCGACTAATGGCATTACCAGAACGAAGACCAATGTTGCACAATTCAGTACTAACAATGACGTTAAGTTTGATGCCAATGGAGGAAAAGATGCTTGGCCAGCAAGTGACTATATGAACTTCTGGGTATGTGATCTATCGGGGGGATTGCTTGGGTATGCTCAATTCCCGGGTGACCTCGCGGAAACAGATGGAGTAGTATGTGACTATTTATATACCGGCAATGTTGGAACTGCAACTGCTCCATTCGATCTAGGTAGAACAGGAACGCATGAGGTGGGTCACTGGTTAAATCTAAGACACATATGGGGAGACGGGGGATGCGGAATTGATGATGGTGTTAGTGATACACCGACCGCTGGCGATCCAAATTATACGGAAGCTCCTTGTGAATATCCGGGCCCAAACAGTTGTGATGAAGGTCCTGGTGATCTACCAGACATGTTCCAAAATTATATGGATTACTCCAATGATGCTTGTATGAACCTCTTTACAGAAGGTCAAAAAGCACGCATGCGTGCTTTATTTGAAGAAGGAGGGGCAAGAGAAAGTCTTCTAAGTTCTCCAGGTTGTAACCTAGGAGCTGACCCCACTTGTGATGACGGCTTCCAAAATGGGGACGAAACTGGCGTAGACTGTGGTGGTAGCAATTGCCCAGCATGTCCTCCAACCTGTTTTGATGGCATCAAAAATGGACAGGAAACTGGGGTAGATTGCGGTGGACCAGACTGCCCAGAGTGTGTCCCTACATGTGACGATGGTATTCAGAATGGTAATGAAACTGATGTCGACTGTGGTGGGCCAGATTGTATCCCTTGTGCCACTTGTATTGATGGAATCCAGAATGGCGATGAGGAAGGAATTGACTGTGGAGGAACAGAGTCCGGTTGTGTCGCTTGTAACGGATGTTTGGAACAACTAAACTTCAATGACTTCAACACTGACTTGGGTATTTGGATTGATGGTGGTTCAGACTGTCGCCGAAGTTCTTCGGACGTACAGTACTCTGAAGGTGGGGTTGGAAGTCCAGTAAGGCTAAGAGATAATTCCTCTTCCTCTGTACTAACTACCACTAACCTAAATCTCGCGGGCTACAGCCGAGTCGCCATTCGGTTCACTTATATAACTGTAAGTTTTGACTCCCCCTCAGAAGATTTCTTCCTACAATTATCAACAGATGGCGGGAATACCTTCACCACAGTGCAGGAATGGAATCTAGGTGATGAGTTTGTAAATGAAACCCGATACATTGAATCGGTTGAAATTTCTTGGCCCTTCACCGCCACCACTCAATTCCGTTTCCGTTGTGATGCTTCTGATAATGGAGATTACCTCTACCTTGATAACATTGGCATCATGGGCTGTGATGGGGACCCAGTGGAGCCAACTTGTGACGATGGCATCCAAAATGGTCAGGAAACTGGGGTCGATTGTGGTGGGCCAGATTGCCCCGCTTGTCCAACTGAACCTACTTGTGATGATGGTATCCAAAATGGTCAGGAAACTGGGGTCGATTGTGGTGGGCCAGATTGCCCCGCTTGTCCAACTGAACCTACTTGTGATGATGGTATCCAAAATGGTCAGGAAACGGGTGTCGATTGTGGTGGGCCGGATTGCCCCGCTTGTCCAACTGAACCAACTTGTGATGATGGCATCCAAAATGGCCAGGAAACTGGGGTTGATTGTGGTGGACCAGATTGCCCCGCTTGCCCGGTGGAGCCTACTTGTGATGATGGTATTCAGAATGGTCAAGAAACTGGCATTGATTGTGGTGGGCCAGATTGCCCCGCTTGCCCAGTGGAGCCTACTTGTAATGATGGTATTCAGAATGGTCAAGAAACTGGCATTGATTGCGGTGGGCCTGATTGTGTACCTTGCTCAACGGATTGTACCGTCCAGGAAATTGACTTCAATGACTTCAATCAGTCCTATGGTCTCTGGAATGATGGAGGGTCGGATTGTACCCGAAGTACTTCAGATGCTGAATATGCCGTAGGTGGGGTCGGAGCCCCCGTGAGATTGCGGGATAATTCTTCTTCTTCGGTTGTTACCACCGATAACTTAGCTTTAGTTACCTATCAGGAGATTACGGTCAACTTCTCCTACCTGGCTAGATCTATGGATAATCCTGATGAGGATTTCTGGTTACAGATTTCTACCGATGGTGGAGCCAGCTTTACTACCGTAGAAGAATGGAATTTGGGAGATGAGTTTGAAAATGATGTGCGATACAATGATGCCGTCACTATTTCTGGACCATTCTCTAATCAGACACAAATCCGTTTCCGTTGTGATGCTAGTTCCAATACGGATTATGTGTACCTCGATGATATCCGAATGACCGGCTGTAATAGTGATCCTGCTGATCCAACTTGTACCGATGGCATCCAGAATGGTCAGGAAACAGGCATCGATTGCGGTGGACCGGATTGTCCGACTTGTCCTACCTGCGAGGATGGCATCCAAAATGGTCAGGAGACGGGGGTAGACTGTGGTGGACCAAATTGTCCCGCTTGTCCCACCGAACCTTCTTGTGAGGATGGCATCCAGAATGGTCAGGAAACAGGCGTCGATTGTGGTGGACCTGATTGCCCCGCTTGCCCAACTTGTGAGGATGGCATCCAGAATGGACAGGAAACGGGTATCGACTGTGGCGGGCCGGATTGTGTACCTTGTAGCGGTGAGTGTACGACTCAATTGATCAATTTCAATGATTTCAATGCCTCCTACGGTATTTGGAATGATGGGGGTTCGGATTGTACCCGAAGTACTTCTTATCCAGATTATGCCGTAGGTGGAACGGGAGCTGTCGTACGATTAAGAGACAATTCCTCTTCTTCAGTCCTAACTACAGATGACCTCAACTTAAGTGCTTACCAAGAAATTACAGTAGACTTCACTTACATAGCCAGCAGCATGGACAACCCAAGTGAAGACTTCTTCCTAGAGATCTCTACGAATGGCGGAGCAAGCTTTGTTGAAGTCGAAGAATGGAATCTAGGTGATGAGTTCGAAAATGAGATAAGGTACTTCGATGCCGTCACCATTCAGGGTCCATTCTCTACCAACACTCAGATTCGATTCCGGTGTGATGCCAGTTCCAACACGGACTATGTTTACATCGATGATGTAAATATTTCTGGCTGTATCAATGGAGTTGGAAGTCGACTGACCAATCAGAAGCCAACGGTCAGCAGCAGTAGTGATATCATCAGAACGGTAGAATTATATCCCAATCCAACGAGAGGGCAACTTACTTTAAGTTTCGACATGCAGGATGCAGCCCAAGTGCAGTTGCAAATTGCAGATATCTCTGGCAGGATCATTAGCAAAGAAGCTATGCAAATAGAAGCCGGACAACAACAGCGTGAAATAAATGCAGATCACCTGCGTGCTGGTGTTTACTTCATGCACATTACTAGTAAAAATCAAATAATTACCAAACGATTCGTGGTAATTCAGTAATACCGATTGAACTGAAATATGATGTAAGGCCAGGCAGGATCTTCCCTGTCTGGCCTTACTCATTAAAAGGGACATTCACCTGATTTGTTTTTTATATTATATTGTTTTTGCATATATTTACATTAAGCAGGTCCTACTTACATAACTTTACAGTCTCATCTTGGTCTCAATCCTGCTTATTATTCCACAGTTAACGATAATGATACTTTACTGTCTTTCCTATTAGGAAAGCCATCTACCTTCTTACAGTATGAACAATGACTAAGCAGTAATACCAGCTTATATCAGCTGGTCAATCTCTAACTAAGCCCAACTGCAGTCATGGAATATTTCAAACTACTTTCGGTTTGGATTTTATTTTTACTTGGAACCAACATTTATTCTCAAGTCTACTTTTATGGCCCGGAGGGAAAAGAGTATTTAGGTATTCATCCCAGAATGATCAGCATCAAATTTGCCAAAGGAGTTAACACTAGTACTCAAAAGAAAATCATTGCTAGTGAAAAAGACCTAAGTCCCTACGGTCAACAATTAGAAATCCCGTATCCTAAATTGAGCCTAATTAAAATCCAATCTAGCCTTCCTGAAAAGGAACTTCACAACCTTTGTCAACGCCTAGATAATCTTGCTGAAGTGGCTGCCGCGACACCTATCTATACCTATTCCGATAGAACGCTACAAATCCCAAATCAACAGATTTTCGCCAGATTGAAGGACTCTACACAATGGCAGCTTTTCAAGGAATTTGCAGCCAAAAGAAGTGATTTCCACTATGTCACTCAAACAGCAGATTCTCTCTTACTAAAGTTGACCCTAGACAAAGAACCCCAATCCAGCACTCTCAAACTAGCCAATGAACTCTATGAGCTAGGCTGGTTTGCGTTCGTAGATCCAGATTTTGTTCGACTGCTACAGCCCATGCATACTACAGACCCTTTGGTCTCCGAGCAATGGTCACTTTCAAATGATGGGGTAAACACTTTGTCATACGGAGGGATTGCCCAAGCTGATATGAACGTCTATACTGCTTGGAATACCACCACAGGTTCTCCGTCTATCAAAGTTGCGGTTATAGACGAAGGCGTTGACTTACAGCATCCAGATTTAGCCCAAAATCTTCTACCAGGATATGATGCTACTGGACAAGGTTCCCTGGGCGCAGCTAATCCCGCAGATGCCCATGGCACAGCCTGCGCTGGTATTGTTGCTGCAGTAGGAAATAATGGTATTGGGATCGCAGGAGTAGCTTACAATAGTAAAGTAATCCCTATTCGGGTGGCCTATCGAGCCGCCAATAATTGGGTAACTACTAATGGTTGGATTGCCAATGCCATCAACTGGGCTTGGGAACAAGGCCAAGCAGATATTCTTAGTAATTCGTGGGGAGGAGGAAGTCCTTCCTCACTCATCAATGAAGCCATAGATCAGGCACAGCGATTTGGTAGAAGAGGCTTAGGTTGTCCGGTGGTCTTCGCAGCAGGAAATAATAATGGAGACCTTAGCTATCCTGCTTCTTATTCGGCAACAATTGCAGTGACTGCCATGAGTATGTGCAATGAACGCAAGTCTTTAAATTCCTGCGATGACGAAGATTGGTGGGGCGCAAATCATGGTGCCGGAGTAGACCTAGCAGCCCCTGGTGTCAAGATATCAAGCCTAGATAATAGTGGAGCAGCAGGTTGGCGAGAAGGAGACTATCTAAGCAGCTTTAATGGAACTTCAGCTGCCTGTCCTAATGCCGCTGGTGTGCTCGCTTTAATGCTTTCGAGTGCTCCTGATCTTCATAGTTCAGAGGTTCGTTTCATTTTGGAAAACACTTGTGACAAAGTAGGAGGATACGATTACACTGCCTTTGTGGAAGGGCAAGAAAACGGAATATGGTCTTCAGACTTGGGGTATGGTCGAATCAATGCCGGCAAAGCTCTCCTGGCGTTAAGCTGTGACAGCTGTTTGGATTGTTTGGATGGAACATTAAATGGTGAAGAACAAGAAATAGATTGTGGCGGACCAAGCTGTATGCCCTGCCCCACCTGTGATGATGGCCTATTAAATGGTGATGAAGAAGACGTAGACTGTGGTGGATCTTGTGATCATTGCGAATGCTTTAATCCAATTTTAAATTTAAGCATCCAGTTTGATCATTATCCCGAAGAAACAAGTTGGGAGATCAGAAGTACAGATGGGGTCTTAATGGCCACTGCTGGCCCTTTTGCTGAAGCCATTGGCTTATCAATCTATTCGGAAGAAATCACTCTCTCAGAAGGACAATACATTTTTACCATTAGAGATAGGTATGGAGATGGAATTTGTTGCAATTATGGAGAAGGAAGCTTTCAATTATTGGATGCGGATGGAGACACCCTTCTTGCTGGAAATGAATTTACAGCCGCCGCTTCCAGAGCCTTTTGTGTAAGAAATACGATGGATCAGTGTCAAGATGGCATTGAAAACGGGAATGAGACATCCGTGGACTGCGGAGGTAATTGTCGTGCTTGTAGTAATCTCGCTTGTGATGCCCAAGAAGTTAGCACGGCTGACTTCGAAACGGGTTGGGCAGGATGGTATGGTGAATTAGGGGTGCGCCGATCTAGTATTGATCGAGCCTTTGCGAATAGTGGAGAATGGTGCATTCGCCTGGCCGGCCGTCCCACCCATTCCGGTTTTCAAACTTACGCCATAGATTTAAGTTCCTTATCAGAACTAGAAGTCAAATTCGCCTTCACAACTCAAGATCTGGAAAAAACTAAGGAAGGGTTTAGCCTATTATTTTCCGGAGACGCAGGTAAAACTTTTACCCCAGTTGCCCAATGGAAACAAGCTAGAGACTTCATTAATAGTAAGCCTTATGTGGAATCGGTACAACTACAGGGGCCATTTAGTCCAACCAGTGTCCTTCGATTTCAGGTGGAAGGATCTTCCCCCACAGATCGGGTGTATTTAGATGACATTTTCCTAAGCGGATGTACTGGAGCAAACGATTCTGAAAGGAGCAGAGCATATCCACAGTCATCCGATAACTACCTTCGAAGAACAAACTACCAGAAAGAAATAGAACGGGATACTTCCCCTAAACTGTCTTTATTTCCTAACCCCAGCAATGGCCTAGTCCAAATCCAGAATAGCTTCAGTGCTGGTAGATCTGTCCATGTACAAATCTTTAATACACAAGGTAAAATTGTGCATCGGGAAGCATTTAAAGTCGACTACGCGCATTCCTCTCTTCTTCAGTTAGATTTACGACGGCTCCTTCCAGGGGTTTATTGGCTCCAAATCTCTGATTCAGACCATAGGGAGCGAAAAAAACTAATAATTCAACAATAGATCAATCACTTACAGATGTAGAAAAACGTAGATATCAACTACCCAAAAATGAAGAATGGCCAATCTACTATTTTGCAGATTGGCCACTTTCATCAGAATAATTTCCGATTAGGGGAGTATATAAAAAAGCCCTACCAGCACTTGACTGACAGGGCCCAAAAGTCATCCCTATGATTATATTTTAAATTAAATATTTTCAATTCTGTGTAGTGTTTCATCATTGAATGCAGTCGAAAGATAAGCGTTTTTCCAATATTTAGAAAAAAACTTATAAAAAAATTATCATACAAGCAGCGAAAAACAATTAAACGGTATCTATTGAATAGGAAACGACATGAAAAATGTCCTAATGAACAGAATTTTAAATCGAAAAACGCCTTCCCGACAAAGATCGGGATCATCATAATTCCTGAACTAAGAATTAGTTTTCAACAGATTTTATCCTAGCATGATTATGCGCCATTATCCTGGCTCGAGCGATAATGGCGCTTTTTTATGCCTCCGCTTTTTCCTCCCAAATCATAGCGAGATGAATCAAAGTCTCTGCTGACTTTTCCATATCCTGAACGGAAACCCACTCATACTTAGAATGGAAGGCATGCTCTCCGGCAAAAATATTCGGGCAGGGTAAGCCCATAAAGGATAAACGAGAACCATCCGTACCTCCTCGGATACTAGATGCTATGGCAGGTAATCCTGCTCGTTCGATGGCCTCTACAGCATAAGCAACCACCTGAGGATGCTGATCTAGGACTGTCTTCATATTGCGATATTGCTCTTGCACGATGAAATCTGCCCTGGAATTGGGATATTCCCGCAATACCTCGTTCAGTATATCTTGCAAAACGGCCTCATGTTCCTTCAACCTAGTCTCGGTAAAATCTCGAATGATAAATTTAATTTCAGCCTGCTCTGCCACTCCACTAAGCTGAACCGGATGAATAAATCCCTCTCGGCCTTCGGTAGTCTCTGGAGACAAGCGCTCCTTCGGCAAGGCAGTCAGTACGTCGGCAGCTATTTTAATGGCGCTTTCCAACTTACCTTTGGCAAAGCCTGGATGTGCGCTCACCCCCTGTATTTTAATCGTAACCCCATCCGCAGAAAAGGTCTCATCTTCCAAAGTTCCCCTCTTTTCTCCATCTACCGTATAACCAAAATCAGCCCCTAGTTTTTGCATATCCACTTTATCCACTCCTCTTCCAATTTCTTCATCCGGCGTGAAAAGAATACGAATCTTCCCATGCTTAATCGTAGGGGTCTCCATCAGAATTCGAGCAGCGTCCATAATGGCAGCTACTCCTGCCTTGTTATCTGCACCAAGTAAGGTGGTTCCGCTAGCTGTCACAATATCATTCCCTATCTGCTCAGCCAAATCGGGATGATCTTCTACCTTGATTACAATGCTCTCATCATCAGGGAGTACTAGATCCTGCCCCTGAAAGTTCTTATGAACCAGCGGTTTTACGCCCGTACCACTGCTATCTGGTGAGGTATCCATATGAGAACAAAAACAGATGACGGGAACCGTCCTAGTCGTATTGCCAGGGATGGTGGCGTACACATAGCCAAATTCATCCAAAGCAGCGTCCCCAATCCCCATAGCCTGCAGTTCCTCTACAAGCAAACGTCCCAAGTCTTTCTGTTTCTCTGTAGAAGGATGGGAAGTTGAATGGGGGTCAGACTGTGTATCAATCTGAACATAGGTAAGAAAGCGGTCGAGGACAGCATGTTCCAGTGATAAGGCCATAGCATTTATGTATTTTGGTTAGCAAAATTAAATAAATCAAGAAATTATTTACCCTCCTTCGAACAAAGAATAGAGCAGGTTCCAGGATAGATAGTACAGTATACCTTAAGTATGAAAAAAGCCTCCCAAACCTGATGTTTGAGAGGCTTTTGCCAGCTTGATTCATGCAGGAAAGCTAAAAACCCGCCCTGCAAAGCAGGGCAGGCAATGGCATATTCCTATGCAGGAACTAGAGCTGATTTTAGTTCTTCATACTGTATGTTAAGCAGACTTAACGGTCTTAATGATTACCGCAGCTACCTTGTAAGGATCAGCAGCAGAGTTTGGACGACGGTCCTCCAACCATCCTTTCCACTCGTTCTCTACTGTAGCAATTGGAATACGGATAGAAGCTCCTCTATCACTAATACCATAGCTAAATTTGTCAATAGCCTGCGTCTCATGAAGCCCCGTCAGACGTAGGTGGTTGTCTGCACCATATACATCGATACATTCCTTAATGACTTCAGGAGAAGCACCAAAGGCAGAACAGATTTTATCGTAAGTTTCTTTGTTACCAGCCGTACGCAGGGCGGTATTAGAGAAGTTGGCGTGCATACCAGAACCATTCCAGTCTCCCAGAACAGGCTTACAGTGCCAATTGATCGCAACTCCATACTTTTCAGCTGTTCTTTCCAACAAGTAACGAGCTACCCAAATTTGGTCTCCAGCTTCTGCTGCTCCTTTTGCAAATACCTGAAACTCCCACTGACCAGCAGCTACCTCAGCATTGATACCTTCTACGTTCAAACCTGCTTCTAGGCAGATATCTAAATGCTCTTCAATGATCTCGCGTCCGTATGCATTTTTTGCACCTACAGAGCAATAGTATGGTCCTTGTGGTCCAGGAAAACCGCCCGCAGGGAAACCTAAAGGAAGATCGGTTTCTGGGTCCCAGAGGAAATACTCTTGTTCAAAGCCAAACCAGAAATCATTGTCATCATCTTCGATAGTGGCACGACCATTCGTAGCGTGAGGAGAACCATCTGCGCTCAATACCTCTGTCATTACTAAGTAGCCGTCTTTACGATCTGGGTCTGGGTAAATAGCCACTGGCTTCAATAGGCAGTCAGAAGAGCCACCGGAAGCCTGACCGGTAGAGCTACCATCGAAAGACCACATGGGACAGTCTTCTAATTTACCACTGAAATCTTTAATAATCTTTGTTTTACTTCTTAGTCCTTGTGTTGGTTCTGATCCATCAAGCCAGATGTACTCTAGTTTTGATTTTGCCATCGTTAAAATGTGTTTTTCAATTTTTTATAAAATTATTGTCAGCTCTACTCCTACACCTCAACAAATAGAGGGGTAAAAACAGATTAAAATCCGTATACAAATGCTAGTAAGAAGGAGGCTAAACTTCCACTTGGTGCAAGATCACCATCAACAAATACATCTTCAGAAACCGTATCGAATCTCAATTCTGGAATGATGGTCAAGTTTCCTGCGGTGTATTTACCAGTAAGCGTAATATCTGTAGCATTGGCTTCGTCGAAAGGAAATACAACTGATTCGTCCTGAAATAATTCCAATCTCGCACCAATCTCAAAATCATCACTTGCCGCCAGTTGAGCGTATAAAGCAACTCCTGAAAATCCTACATCTTCACCCGCATCAGCAAAAGTAGCATTGATACCCAGGTAGAAATCCTCAGATACATCTACTCCACCAGTCAAATCAACTTGAGAATAACCATCTCCGAACAAACCATTTAGATAGAATCCACCGTATCCTGCTTGTACACCAAAGAAATAGTCTCCAGTTGGGTTAAATTCCGTGATATCGGTAGGGTTCAAAATTGCTGCCATGAAGCTGAAACCACTCTCATCAGTGATGTCTAACTTGATACCTGTGTGAGAAAAGGGACCGTATGAAAACATATACGAAGTAGAATAGTTAAAGTTCGCAGTTGGAGAAATCACCTCATAGCCTAAGAAAGTATTGAAGTTACCCATAGTAATTGTGGCACTAGGAGATACGTTCCAGTAAGCGTACAATTGATTCACGATCTGCGCAGAATTGGAGTACAATGGAGAGGCGAAAACCGCATCGGACCCACGAGGTCCAAATACCATATCAGCTACTACCCCTCCCTTATCTGTTTCATAAGAAGCGATTAAGTTGATCATACCTAATGAAAAACCAGGTAGATTGGCGAAAGAAGTAGCTGGTGCCACGATTCCTACATCATCCTTAGAAATATCGTTTGGTCCATTCAAATTCGTTCTAAAGTAAGTATCCACAGATCCGGAAAAAGTCAACTTGGGTTCCTCATCTTCCTCTTCTTCTGCAACAGCTTCATCGTTCTCAGTCTTTACAGTAATTTCCTTATCAGTACTGGCTACTGCATCCGTGCTTTGGGCTGTGACTTGGAAGCTCACACCCATTACTAACATTAAGATTAAGGTTTTAATAAGTCTCATGATCATCGTTTTTAAAGTCGTTAAACTGAATAGGTTGCACAGGGTCTTCCTGGGCGTCAATAACCCGAAGTCCTGTAAATGATCATCAAGAAACCAGTGAATAAGCGATCCTCTCAAAGGAGTTTTGTTTTTTCGGTTAAAACCTTAATTTTGATTCGCTTAATTATGGTCGAGAATTCGGTTATTCTACCGTTTTCTTGATGTCGGCTCCTGTCGAAAGTCAGGGGCCATTTTTTGTTCGAATGATGAAAAAAGCGCAAGAGTCTAGAGGGAAAAGCCTGTGAGTCAGTACTCCTCCCTCTAGCTTTGATTGAGTTTATTTCATGGAAAGATTGAAGGCCGCATTTTCGACAGAATCAGCATAAGCCATCATATCATGCTCTCCGATATCTAATCCTTTCATTTCTTCTTCTTCTGATACTCTTAAGCCCATAGTTACTTTGATCGCATATCCCACAGCAATAGAGAATGCGAAAGTAAATGCCACTACAGAAAGTGTACCGATCAGCTGTGTTAGGAAGTTGGCACCGCCGAAGATTCCTACGGCTAAGGTTCCCCAAATACCACATACCAAGTGTACAGATGTTGCACCCACTGGATCATCAATCTTGATCTTGTCAAAGAAGACTACAGAGAATGGAATGATCACACCGGCAATAGCTCCCACAATGATTGACATACCTGGAGAGATTACATCAGCACCGGCAGTAATACCTACCAAACCACCTAGGATACCGTTCAATACCATGGAAAGGTCAAAGGATTTAAACATAAAGTAAGAAGCGGCAAAGGCTCCAATAGCGCCCGCAGAAGCGGCCAAGGAGGTCGTTACAAATACAAGGGAAACGCCTTCTGGATCTCCACTCAAAACGGAACCACCGTTAAATCCGAACCAACCGAACCATAGTAAGAATACACCAATGGCTGCTAGAGGCATACTATGTCCTGGAATGGGCTTGATACCCTTATCCGTATATTTACCGGCGCGTGGCCCGAGTAAAATCACAATAGCCAAGGCTGCCGCACCTCCACAAGCGTGGACTAGTGTAGAACCGGCAAAGTCGGCAAAACCCATAGCATCCAACCAACCTAACCCCCACTTCCACATACCGGTGATAGGATAAGCAACAGCTACCAATAGAGTAGCAAAAACTAAGAATGGCCCCAATTTGATACGCTCTGCTACTGCACCAGAAACGATCGTAGCAGCTGTAGCTGCAAACATAGCCTGGAAAATAAAATCTGTCCAATAGGTGTATGCCCCATCAACATACTCGATAGGAACATAGTCTGGTCCCGGATCAAGGCCAAAACCAGCAAATCCAAAGAAACCACCAGGCTCACCTCCTGGGTACATCAAGTTGAAACCCATGATGTAATAAGTAAGAATACCGATCGCAATGATCATAGCATTCTTAAAAAGGATGTTTACAACATTTTTCTTTTGTACAAAACCAGCTTCTAGTGTAGAAAAGCCTAAATGCATGATGAATACCAATACGGTAGACACCAACATCCATACGTTATTCGCGGTAAATAAACCCAAGTCCATATTGATTAGTTTGTGTATTGTTAACAAATAAATTGTTACAACTGATACCTGTGCAGCATTGCACGAGAACAGCTACAATAATTTGATTTTTCTTGATTGGTTGGTCAATAGCCAGTTATCAATGGTTCCCCAGAGGATGGGGTAAATTGGGCTAATTTGGTGTGGCTAGGGAAGTAGGATTATGAAACGCTAGGTAAGGGACTATAAAAGAAAGATCTAACTGTGTGTTTGTGTTTGTTTGGCTATTTGTTCTTTTCGATTAAATGGCGTCAGCACCATTCTCTCCTGTACGAATTCTGGTAACTTGACTCACATCGACTACAACAACTTTTCCATCTCCAACTTCTCCTGTTCTAGCAGATTCGATGATGGTGTCTACAATGGCCGACACTTTTTCGTCTTCACAAAGAATGTCCAGCTGCAAACGTGCTATGTAATCCGAATCATAAACGCTTCCGCGATAGACCAATTTCTTGCCTTTCTGTAGGCCGAAACCCTTGACATCACTGAGTGTAAAAAAGTTAACCCCAATACCCGCAAGCGCATCTCGCACTTTATCGAAACGGGAAAGGCGTACAATTGCCTCTATTTTCTTCATTTTACTTAAATTTGTGTGAACTAAACGTTAGTTTGAAATAAACAATGCTCGTTCAACCGCAAATTTTCTGTTGGCGCCAAAGTTGCTCTGCTATCATTGTTTTTATCAACACTTCTAGAAGCAAATGTATATGCAGGCCGAATTTCAGCCTAGTGAAAATTGCGCCCCGATGTTAAACTCAAACTGGTCCTAACCAACCTATTTTATTCTTTACCAACACTTTAAAGCCTAACTTTTTGTTATGCCCAACACACAAAAGGACCAGCTATTTATTTTGATAAAGTCCTTAACTAAAGCGGAAAAGCGGAATTTTAAGTTGTACGCCAGTCGTTCACAGAGCGGTGGTGACAGTAAATTTCTGCAACTTTTTGATACGTTGGACAGAATGGCCCATTACGATGATAAGGCCATTATTAAAAAAGTAGCAAGTATTGAAAAACGCCATCTCGCCAATCTAAAACGTCACTTGTACAAGCAGATCCTCACTAGTCTGAGACTCATTTACATTCAAAAAAACATCGACATACAAATCCGTGAACAACTAGATTTTGCTCGGATTCTTTATGGTAAAGGTATGTACATGCAAAGTCTGAGACTGTTGGAACGGATTAAGCAAACGGCAGTAGATCATCATCAAGACGTCTTACATTTGGAAATTCTGGAATTCCAGAAACTGATTGAAACACGGCACGTAACGCACAGTCGACAAGTTGAAAATAAGATGGAACGACTGCTCATGGAATCCCTACAGCGCAGTCAGATCACTCATGATATAAATCTACTCTCCGCCTTGAACATTCAAGTGCATGGTTATTATATACAATTGGGACACGCCAGAAACGAGGATGATCGACTGAAGAGCAGAGAGTTTTTCAACACCCATGTCCCTGGAGGCCTGGATCGGCGACAACTCACTTTTTTCGAAAAAGCCAACCTTTATCAGTCATGGATGTGGCTGCATTATATCAACATGGACCTGGCCAAAGCGAGAGAAAGCGCGGCCCAGTGGGTCAACTTATTTGTGGAAGATCCTCGCATGAGCAGTAAAGATCCCGATCTATATATCCGAAGTCTTTACTATTTGTTGATACTGCTTTTTCTAACGCATCAAAAAGAAGATTTTAAGCGTTACCTATCACACCTAAATGCATTTATTAACAATACATGGGAAGAATTAAACGATAATTCCAAAATGTTGGCCAGTGTGTACCAGAATCTTTCCCAGCTTAACTTCACCCTCTTACACAATGATTTTCAAGCAGGTATAGCTGCCATTCCAACTATTCAACAGAACCTCAAGGTCTTCGAGAATTATATGGATGAATATCGATCATTGCTGTTTGAATTCAAATATGCCTACTTACATTTTGCCGTAGGTAAGTTTGAAAAAGCATTAGATTTCCTGAACAATATTGTTCTGATAAAGAACACACAACTCCCAAAAAATCTACAGATATATGCTAGCCTTTTGCAATTGATTTGTCTTTACGAAACTGAGCAGTACGATTTAATGTCCTACTTCATTTCTCCGCTGAATAGATTAATAAATAAGTATCCTTTCAAAAACAGAACACAGCTACTATTACTGGATTTTCTTAAGAAATTAGCTATGCTCCCCGCCGCGGAAGCTAGTGCCGCTTTTGCTACCTTTGATCGCGAAGTTACGCAGCTCCGAACTGATCCCTTTGAAGTTAAAGCCCTACATTATTTAAGACCAGATTTTTGGGTAAAAAGTCATTTAGATAATTGCACGGTGGAAGAAGCCAGCTATGAACTAGAAAAAGTGTAAAGAAAGAAATACCTTTAAGCGGAATTCCCCATACCAAAAACAAACATGAACTGGCAATACATCCCTCTTTTATTTTTTGTCTGCTCTACTACTACCTTACTCGCACAGACGGATTCGATTCCACTGCCTGATATCAAAGGCGAAATTATCGAAGATATCCTTCTTAATGCTGATGAAGAAAGTGACTTTGAATTCAACACGGCCTTTGAGTACCTGGATGCTTACGCTGCCTCCCCACTAGATATCAATGAAGCTAGTGAGGCCGATATTCGCGAGATTGGCCTGTTTACGGATGTACAAGTCTTAAACCTACTGCAATACAGAGAAACAGTAGGTGAATTGATCTCCATTTATGAATTACAGGCCGTTCCTGGCCTAGATTTAGCGACCATCAGAAAAGTAGTTCCCTATGTGACCGTAAAAGGGCATGTAGATGACTACCAACTATCCATCTGGGAGATGATCAGCCAGGGTAAGAATGAATTCTATAATCGTTGGCAAACAGTGGTTGAAGAGCAGAAGGGATATCGCCCCTTACCAGAGGGAGAAACGGCCAGTCGCTACCTTGGAGATCAAAACCAGTTATATTTTAGATTTAAGCATTCCTATGGAAATCGGCTTAGCTATGGCATCACAGCAGAAAAAGATCGAGGGGAGGAATTCTTCAAAGGCAGTAACAGGCAAGGCTTTGACTTTTATTCTGCACATTTTTATCTCCGCAACTACAATCAAACGATCAAAGCATTGGCAATCGGCGATTACGGAGTGAGTTTGGGGCAGGGCTTGATCTTCTTTACGGGCTTCAACTACGGCAAAAGTGCTCAGGTAGCCACCATAAAACGAAGCGGCCGCCAATTGCGAGCCTATTCCTCCGTAAATGAGGTGAATTTTTTGAGGGGTGCAGGAGCTACGCTGGGATTGAGTGAAGACCTAGAAGTTACCTTGTTTGCTTCTTATCAAAGCATCGACGGTAATCTCGTACAGCCGGATTCAGCAGATATAGATGTACTAGAAGCAAGTATATCTTCCTTGAATGCCACAGGTTTACATCGTACGGCACGGGAAATAGAAGACCGAAATGTAATACAAAAGCTGACTACAGGTGGCAGTGTAAAATATAAGTTAGAGAAAGGCCACATTGCTTTGAATGGCGTCTTCCATCAATTCAGTAAACCACTACAAAGTCGAATTCAACCCTATAATCAGTTCTATTTCCGAGGAAGCGAGCTAATAAACGCGAGCGTGGATTATAATTATCGGCTAGGAAAGTTTAATCTCTTTGGAGAGACCGCTGTGAGTGATAACGGAAGTATTGCCACATTAACTGGATTGTTGACCGGTCTGGATCCCAAAGTAGATTTTGCCCTACTTTACCGGCACTATCCTCGTGATTATTGGTCTATTGGTTCTAGTGCATTTGCAGAGACAAATGGTGCGAGGAATGAAACTGGGCTCTATACCGGTATCGTCGTACGACCACATAGAGACTGGATTGTTTCAGCCTATCTGGATGTTTGGCAACATCCATGGCTGCGTTTTCAGGTGGATGCGCCCAGCCATGGCTATGAATATCGATTTCGACTTACTCACTTCAAAAAGCGGAGATACACCGCTTACGTAGAGGTTAGGGATGAAATCAAACAGCGAAATGTCCCTGTCTTTGAAACAAAGTCAAATGATATACTTCCAAGTCGTAGATTCCAAACCCGATTTAACTTCTCTTATAAGGTTAGCAATGCCATAGAATTACGAAGTCGAGTCGACCTTGGGTTTTCCGATAATGAGGTCAATAGTTACCAAGATGGATTTGCCATCTATCAGGATATTATCTACAAACCTATCGGGCTTCCCCTATCCTTCACCACCCGTTACGCGCTTTTTGATACAGACGGTTTCCAGGTGCGTTTTTACAATTTTGAGAATAACCTCCTGTATACCTTCTCTATTCCTGCCTACTACAACAGGGGCAGTAGATTCTATTTCAACCTAAGATATAAGGGCGTTCGCAATATGACGATTGAAGCTCGATTTGCTCAATTGTATTGGTCTGATCAAGAAACAATTGGAAGCGGTTTAGAAGAAATTAACGGACCAGTTCGAACAGAGCTGGGTGCGCAGATTAAATATCAATTCTAAAAGTAAGAGCTGCTGCCGACCAATGATCCGGCAACAGCACTGAACTGAATCCTATTTATTACTTTTTCCGAAACTCGGGGAGTCTCGTAGGTCTTAATTAGCAAAGGCCATTTGTTGATGTGAAGGCAATTGAAACCAAAAAACGGTCCCTTCATTCAAACGACTTTGTACTTGTATCGTAGCATCATGTAAATCCAACATTTTTTTGGCAATAGCCAGTCCCAATCCCGTTCCTTTCTTCTCCGCTCCTGGAGCCATTTGCCGATATCTTTCAAATATGTAAGACTGTTCTTCCTCCGGTATTCCTGGGCCTGTGTCTGCGATCTTAACTTCTACATTACCGCCTATACTATTCAACTCGATCGTCACTTTTCCACCTGCAGGCGTGAATTTCAAGGCATTGTCCATCAAATTTTGCACTACCCTTTCCACCATACCCAAATCCGCAAAAACCATTGGTAGATCTGGGGGACAAACCAAATCCATCGTGATGCTTTGTTCCTTGGCAAGGATCTGATATTTGAAAAATACATCCTGTGCCAATTCAGAGATAAAGAAAGGTTCCTTCTTAGGCTCTAACTGCTTGGCCTCCAGCTTTGAGTATTCAAAAAGCTGAGCAATCAATTTCGCCAGTTTCTCATTGCTATTGAGGATGGTATTGAGATATTTTCTTCTTTCTTCTACAGACAAGTTGTCTTCCTTGATGAGCAGCGTTTCTACATATCCTTGCATAATCGCCAGAGGAGTGCGTAAATCATGAGAGACATTTGCAATCAATTCGCGTCGCAACTTCTCGACCCCTTGCAATTCTTCGATATTGGCCACAATAGTATCGGCCATCGCGTTATAGTTATCTGCTAAGGAGCTTAACTCTCCTTGTCGCTTAAGATACACCCTGGCTTCATAATCTCCTTCCTTGAACCGGCGCACCGTATCAATAATTCGCCGTAGGTTTCGAGTCAAATACCAGATTGCCAACAGTCCCACCAACAAGGCCAAACCTAAGGCTAGAAAGAAAAACCAGGTGCCCAACTTGAGGATATAGCTACCAAATAAGTTATCAGTAACAGCAGCCTGCTCTTCACTCGCTAAAATAATGTATACATATCCCTTTAACTCCTCTTGATCGATGATTCGGGCAGCAGAAAACACCTTTCGATCTCCCGGATGGCGCGGATCATCGCCAACAATCATCTTGTCTCGATCTCCATTGATAAAAGAAAGAACAGGTTCAAGATCTACTGACTTTAATTTGATCTTTTTATGCGGAGCCACATATGTAATAATATCCCCCTTTGTATCCAGCAGATAAACTTCAACACTTGGGTTAATCACCATCATGGAGTGCATCACATCTTGTAGAGAAGCCTTGTCCACTTCCCCACTAGGCAAGATTTTGACATTATTGGTGGTACTATCAGCAATAGTACCATATAAACGCTGATTTACCTCTTGATGATAACGTTCCGCTACAAAGCTGGTAATCATCACATATCCCACCCCGAGCACACTGAGTAGCAGCAAAAAGACCCCGGAAATCTTCCAGTAAAATAAGTTATTCGATTTTGACATGTTTTAGGTTTGTAAGAGCTGGGATTTAGGAAACAGTCAATAATTCTTCATTAAAGCGATAACCTACGCCCCAGGTTGTC
This sequence comes from Saprospiraceae bacterium, assembly GCA_965263225.1. Classification (GTDB taxonomy): domain Bacteria; phylum Bacteroidota; class Bacteroidia; order Chitinophagales; family Saprospiraceae; genus DT-111. Next base: position 182,195 of record CBDHHG010000050.1, on the reverse strand, counting down.
AAGATATAAGTGGGGGTCTGTAAATTGGGTTCAATCTTACCACGCAGGCGATTGATATGAGAATTTACGGTATGTTCATAGCCATCAAAGTCATAACCCCAAACCAGATTCAGGATCTTATTGCGGTCATAGCTTTTGCCTGGATTAGAGGCCAGGAGAGATAAGAGTTCAAACTCTTTCGGGGAAAGATCGACCCGTTCATTATTGATGGTAACCTTTCTTTTGTCCAAGTCAATCCCAAGTTCACCAAATTGCAACTTAGGCGGATGTTCCCCTTCCTTTTGAGCCAAAGCCTTCCATTGATCCATGCGACGCAACAATGCCTTCACCCGAGCCTGAAATTCTCGAATACCAAAAGGTTTGGTCATGTAGTCATCCGCGCCTAATTCCAAGCCCAATACTTTGTCAATCTCTTCGGATTTTGAAGTGAGCATTAAGATCGGCGTCTGGATTTCTTCTACACGAATCCTGCGACACACCTCCATGCCATCCATTTTTGGCAACATGATGTCCAAGATGATCAAGTCATATTCATTGGTTAGCGCTTTGTCTAATCCTTCTTGTCCATCAAAGGCCACCTCAATTCTATGCCCTAAGTCGGTCAGGTGAATATTAAAAAGTTCTTGGATATTCCGATCATCTTCAACGGTGAGGATTTTTTTCATAAGGCTTGGTATCTAGCGTTTTTGGTATGCTTGAATAATTACAACTACAATGTAACACAGCTTTGTTGAATTGGATTTATGAAATCGCGTAATTCCGTGACAACTGTCCTTGTGAGGACACTTAGACCTTAACTTCCTGCAAAACCCTATTTATCAGCATGATAGCATAGGAACTAGGAGCCTGGTTTTTGATAAAAACGGAATAATTCTGTGATACTTTCGTGATAACTAAAGAGGAGTTGTCGTGGCCAAAACAGTCCGCTCTACTTGTGACAGACTTGTGATCTTTTTGTGATTTTCACCCTCCTCCCCTCCCCTAATTTTGTGTTTGTATTCAAAATCAAAAATCTCAAATTAACACTAAAGAGAAATGCAAAAGAAGAGTTTATTATTCGCCCTAATGGCTGTTTTTGTTTTAAGCGCTTGTAACCAAGATGACGACAACCCGACACCTTCCGAGTCGGCCAATTTCACCGTGACAGTTGAAAATATTCTTCCTGCTACCAATTATTCCAGTAGCGGATCCATTGGTTTTTTGGCTCCGGGGGAACAGCAATCCGTAGAATTCCACGCCGGTGATGGCGATTATCTATCCTTCGCTACCATGTTTGTACAATCCAATGACCTATTCTACGGTTTCGAAGATCGCGGCCTACGTCTACATGATGAAAGTGGCAAACCCATTGTAGGAGATGTGACAAGTGCCGTAGATCTTTGGGATGCAGGCACCGAAGTGAATCAAGAACCAGGCGTGGGAGCGGACCAAGCGCCGAGACAAGCTGGTCCCAACACTGGCACCACAGAAAATGGCGTAGTACGTCTTGTCAGTGAATTGGGAGACGGCTTTGTATATCCTGCTGATGAGCAAGTTATCCGTCTGACTTTAGAACACGATGGTGGGACCCTTTTCACCTTCACCATAGAAAACATTTCTGCTGGAAGTAGTCTACCTTCTCCACTGGCACCAGGTGGTTGGGCTATCCACAAAAGCGGAATCCGCTTGTTCACTGATGGAGAGGCCTCTAGCGCGGGGCTAGAAGCAGTAGCAGAAGATGGAAACAATGAAGAATTCATCAATGACCTTACGGCTTGGACGGGCTATACCTCCCCCTATGCTCCAGGCGTTTGGGCAGTACATGACGCAAATAACACTCCGATCTTCGTAGAGGGTATGGCTGATGCAGGAGAGGGTTTGGAAGAATTAGCTGAAGATGGAGATCCAAGCATTCTAGCAGCTAGCCTAAGCAATGGAACAAAGGCGTCTCAGTCTGGTGTATTCAATACGCCTGATGGAGCCAGCGGACCTGGACCAATTCTACCTGGAGGAAGCTACAGTTTCACTTTCAAAGCTTCGGAAGGAGACTATCTGAACCTGGCTACTATGCTTGTAGAAACCAATGACTTGTTCTTGGCATTCGACGAAGGAGGAATCGCTTTGTTTAATAATGGCATCGCCTTAAGTGGCGACATTACTAGTCTGATCGAACTTTGGGACGCGGGTACCGAAGTAAATGAATATCCAGGAGCAGGCGAGTACCAACCAATTAGAGGCGGCGGTAATTCTGGCCCTGCTGAGGAAGGTCCTGTAGTTATCGTTAACGATGGTTTCACTTATCCTGCAATCAATGAACTCATTAAGATTACAATTGAAGCAAACTAGAGCCGAAAACTGGTTTAACCCAATTTCCAACTAAAACCAAGTAATACCAACTAAACCGGGAAGAAAACCAAGTTATATCATCAAACGAACCATAGTCAATTTGCTTTTTATTTCTTCTTCCCAACTAACCAAAACAGTATCCCATATTATCCATCGTAGGCCGGCTCTTGTCGGCCTTCTTTGTTTATATACAAGGAGGTGGTGTAAATTTAAAAAGTCCATAATCCGGCCTATATCGTACATTAATTGGGAGAACCCTGTCATATTCCCTTTTTTTGTATCAAACCCGCTGGTTATGTTTTTTGAATTTGGACAACAGAGCAGTCTTCTATTGTTGGGATTCCTTCACGGGATGGTATTTTTCATTCTGTTATTGAAACGGGGTATGGAAGAAAGCAGTTTGGCAGATAAGCTACTTGCTGCCCTGTTATTTATATTGTGTTTGCATATCTCCCAATACATGCTAGGTTTCGGAGGCTGGTATGATAGCCATGATAGCCATTCAACCTTCATGTTTTATTTCCCCTTTCACAATTCCCTTTTTTTTGGCCCATTGATATACTTCTATTTTTTGTCCATTTCTAATCAAAAATTTAAACTCGAACTCAAACATTGGCTACACTTCCTTCCAGGACTGAGTATGATCTTAGTCTTTGCTTTCATGTATGTTTCAGAAGTACTAATCGGATATCATATCCAGGGTAAAGAGCTTCCACTGCATTTTGGGACACAAGGTACGATGGCTAAATATTATCAGGATCACATCGCTGGTCTCTATTATGACTTGGGCTACGTTTCCATGTTTATTTATCTCGCTTTGACCATCTTGATTTATAGGAATTACCGGAATTACATTAACCAAAACTTTAGCAATACAGAAATCATCAAGTTTAGCTGGTTACGTAACATTTTGTACGCATCCATTGCCCTGATTACTTTCGGCTTTATCAATGATCTAGTGGACAAGTATTTCATAGATATGAATTATGCTCAGTATTGGTTTTCCTATTTTGTGGTAGCAGTCTTCATCTACGTGATCAGTATAGCAGGCTATATGGGCACCAAGCAGTTACCAAACAATCTGAATTTCATTCCTCCTCCCTCTCCTGCGGTTAGCCTGCCTAAAAATCTCCCAGCCAAGGAAACGGAAGAGATTCCACAGTTGGAGCATTGGAAAGAGAAGTTGAATAACTTGATGAAAGAAGGAGCCTTTTTGGACCCGGGTCTAAGCTTGCAGGATCTCGCGACCCAATTACACACCAATTCTTCGGTACTCTCCAAGAGCATCAATAGTGGTTTTGGTATGAATTTCAATGATTTTATCAACTCCCATCGTGTGGAAGCCATCAAGGATAAGTTGCGTGCTGGCGAACATCAACAATTGACGCTAACAAGTATTGCTTATGACTGCGGTTTCAACTCTAAAGCTACCTTTAACCGAGCCTTCAAAAAATTTACTGGCAAATCACCTAGAGAGTTTCTGCATCTACTAGAAAAACCCCAAGCTGCAATGGTCAATAAGTAAGCGGTTTTCCTCATGGGTAAAAGTTCGCTATCCTACCACTCCTTGAAGTACAGAATGCGCACCCCTTACAGGAGTTGAAACCTAAAAATTACGTAAGAAATCCAAAGTCTTTGTATTTTCCGGCAAAATCGTTCACATGCATAAAAATACACTCCGTGGCCTTTGGATCAGTCTCCTTGCCACACTCACCTTGCTGCTTACGAACAGCCCTATTCCTGCACAATCCATTACAGAATCTCAATTAAGCGGACTCAGCTATCGAAATATTGGCCCTCATAGAGGCGGGCGCGCCACCGCCGTCGAAGGTGTTCCCGGAGAAATGTTCACTTTCTATATGGGATCTACCGGAGGTGGAGTATGGAAGACTACCGATGGAGGACTAAACTGGCGAAATATTAGCGACAAATATTTCAAAGCCGGATCTATTGGGGCGATCGCAGTAGCCCCTTCCGACCATAATGTTATATACGTAGGAACTGGTTCTGCCGATCCCAGAGGAAATGTTTCTCCAGGCGTAGGAATGTATCGTTCGGATAATGGTGGATTAAGCTGGAAGTACATCGGTTTACCAAGGGCCGGACAGATCAGTGAGATAGTTGTTCATCCAGATCAGCCCGATCGCGCCTATGTAGCTGTTCTAGGGAACATCTTTGGCCCAAATCCCGAACGTGGTATTTACCGGACAGTGGACGGCGGAGAGAATTGGGAGAAAGTACTATTTGTTAGTAACAAAACTGGAGCCATTGATATTGACATGGATCCCTCCAATCCCAGGATACTATATGCTGGCATGTGGACGGCGGAGCGCAAACCCTGGACGATGATAGATGGTAGTGAGGAAGGAGGTGTTTGGAAAACCAATGATGGAGGTAAAACTTGGAAAAAACTCAGCAAAGGTCTGCCTGATGGTCTAGTAGGAAGGGTGGGCATCACCATCTCTCCAGCAAACCCAAAACGAATTTGGATTCAACAAGAAGCTAAGGAAGAGACCAAAGGCGGCATATATCGATCCGATGATGGAGGAATTTCTTGGAAAAAAGTGAATAGATCGCACGACCTAAGACAGCGTGCCTGGTATTATTCTAGAATCTTCGCAGACCCAAAAGATGAAAATACCATCTATGCCCTCAATGTCAGTTTCCACAAGTCTATTGATGGCGGCAAGACCTTCGACCGAATCTCGGTACCACATGGAGATACGCACGATCTTTGGATCAACCCGGATCACCCTAACGTGATTATCCAGGGGAATGACGGAGGGGCTTGTGTCAGTTTTAATGGTGGAAGAACCTGGACCACACAGAACAACCAGCCTACAGCCGAATTTTATCGTGTATCAGTGGACAACCAGTTTCCTTATCGGGTCTATGGAGCCCAACAGGATAATAGTACCATGTCAGTCGCTAGTAGACCGCAAGGTGGTCTTACCCCTTACGAAGACTGGTATGCAGTAGGTGGAGGGGAAAGCGGCCATATTGCCGTCGACCCCAATAATCCAGACCTGATTTATGCCGGCACCTACATAGGTGTCATCACTCGAAAAGAACTAGATAAGGGACACCAGAAAGGCATTGTAGCCTACCCTCAAATGCACGATGGAACCGCCCCAAGGGATATCAAATACCGATTCCAGTGGAATGCTCCGATTCGCATTTCTCCACATAATAACCAAGTCGTATATCACTGCTCTCAGCATGTACTTAGGACTAAAGATGGTGGGATGAATTGGGAAGTAATCAGTCCAGATCTCACCACCAATAAGGATGCCTATCATGATATCCCAGGTGGGCCCATTCAACATGATCATACAGGTGTGGAGTTATATACCACGATCTTCGCCTTCGAAGAATCTCCACATAAGGCAGGAGAACTTTGGGCTGGAACGGATGATGGCCGACTACACATCAGCAAAGATGATGGAGGCAAGTGGGAAGAGATCACACCTAAAAACTTCCCTAAAGAAGCCACCATCAATAGCATAGACCTTTCCGCACATACCCCCGGAAGAGCGATTATCGCAGCCTACAAATACCGGGAAAGTGATTTCCGGCCCTATATCTATTTGACCAACGATTATGGTAAAACTTGGACTAAGATTACCAATGGAATTGCTGAGGACCACTTTGTCCGGGTAGTAAGAGAGGATTCTAAAAGAAAAGGATTACTCTTTGCAGGTACTGAATTTGGCATGTACATTTCCATGGATGAAGGTAAAAACTGGACCAGCTTCCAGCTTAATTTGCCTGTCACCCCTATCACAGATATGTTGATCAAGGACAATGATCTGGTATTGTCTACACAGGGGCGTGCCTTCTGGATTATGGACGATATGTCTCCGCTCAGGGAGATGACTGTAAAGGTTATGGACAAACAACAGCACCTTTTTCCAATCTCCACCAACTATCGAACACAGATGAGAGGATCGCGGGGGACTGGAAGTCCCAGCCCAGCTCCTCGGGGAGCCATAATCTACTACTACCTCAACGATACATATGATTCAACGGCAACGGTAAGTATCAAGATCCAGGATAGTCGATATGGAGCTTCTCATACTTATTCCACCAGTCCAGGAAAAGGGGAAACAAAACTTCGGCCTAAAAAAGGTTTGAATCGTCTAGTTTGGAACAGAAAATATGATGCGCCCAAAGTACAGAAGGGAGCTCGTTTCTCACTGGCCAATGTCAGCGGGATAAACGCTGCTCCGGGAGAACACCAGGTTACTTTAAGCGTTGGTTCCACAAGTGAAAGCCAAAACCTGCCTCTGGCTATTGATCCAAGATGGTCTCAATCTGAAGCCGATCTAAAGGCTCAGTTCGAAGCCGCAAATCAGGCTAAGCAATTGCTAACGGATTGTCACAATTTGATCGGCAAGCTACGCTCAATGAGGAAACAGTTGAAAGCCATTGGAAATCGAGCCTTGCCGGCGGAAGTAAAAGAGAAATATAATACCGAAAGTAAACCCATCTTAACTGCACTTACCACTTTGGAGGATGAATTGATCCAAACTGCCAGTGAAAGTGGACAGGACCCTATCAATTACCCCCCAATGTTGGATGATCAAATTGCCTATTTGTATTCGGTGGTTAATGGCTTGGATGATCGTCCAAACGCTGGCATTTATGAGCGACTCGAAGATCTAAAGACTGCTCTTAAACCACATCAGATGAAAATGGATGAGTTGACCGCAGAGATCAGATCTATCAACAAGATGTTGATGGACAATGGTGTGGGTATTATTAGTGAAGAGCGATAGCCCCTTCGATACTGATCTAAACCTAGAAGCCCCCCTAGTTGCATTGACGCTAGGGGGGCTTTCTGATTCATCGGGACACCATAGCTCTCTAGCTAATCTCTCGCAGGCCTACTAATTCCATCGCAATTTTATCTAAACGATCTCTTTGCTTTTCCACAAAGGCTAGTCCCAACTTGTGCAAAGCTTGTAGATTCTCAGCAGCTACATTGTCCATAGCAGAAGTAGCATCCGTAAGTGAAGGTTCGAGACGATAGTATTGTCCAGTCAATTCATAGCGAGTAAAAATTTCCCGTAATCGCTGCTGGGCAGAGCAAGACTGTTTCGCCATCATCTTATTAAAGGCCACCTGCCCTCGTTCCTTTTGCTTACGCAACTCCTTGACCAGATATCTTCTGCTCATTTTGCCAGTTCCCAAAGACAACAAGAGGGTTTGGCGATTTTGGTCTGGCGCGTCTTTCCGACAGGTGGTCTTCCTAGCCTCCCAATAGGCACATAGCGCTGGGTCTGTCGTCCATAAACTACCGTCCTGAAAGGAGCAACTTCGACCTTCGGCATTTTTTAGATGGGTGGGACTAAAGAAGCCGGGAGCTGAAGAAGTCGCCTTTGCTACTTGCCAAGCTCTCAGCTTACCAAAGGAGGTTGAATTACTATTGAAGAAAACAGGTTTATCGTGCTGTACATGGTAGGCCGGTATAGTGCAGGGTCGAACCAAATCTGACAATAATACTTCCTGACCCATAGTACGCTTTAACTGACGAGCCAGCATTCGATGGCTGTATTCCTCGGTGGCTATACCGAATCTGTTTCGGGCTTGTTGGAGGTAGGTGCGTTGAAAGGCGCCCTGGCCTTGCTGAAGATAGCGCTCCAAAGCTTCTTTGGCAGAGAGCTTAGGGCGGCCCGGGCGGTCTGGATCTGGAAGTAGATAAAAACAGGCAAGTATTCCACCCGTGCTAGTACCAGCCACCCAATCGAAACAATCCGCAATCCTCAACTCCTCATCCTTACTGAATTCTTGAAGCCGCTGCTCCAAATACACCAAAATGGTGGCGGGAACAATTCCTTTTATTCCACCACCATCAATAGACAATATTCGGAGAGGATTGGAGAACTTGGAAGCTTCTTTCTCAAGACGCTTCTCTGCGGCAAAATGCGAAACGGATAGCTTGCCTTGGCTTAGTCTCAAACTTGTTTTAGTAGCAGTCATGTTTCGGGGTATCTAGTGAAAGAATACCCTAAAACTCGTCTTTATGCTGTCCCAGTCATATAGAGAGGCAGTAATAGACTTGCTCTATACTGTAATTGGACAGTTATAAAGAGTAAATGGCAGGTGAGAACTGGCTGTCTATTCGTGCTTTCGCCCTTTACTTTCACCCTTCCGAAACTCCTTTTCCAAGGCTTCCCTTTCCTTTAGCTCTGTAGTAGAGGGCTTGGAGGCACGCATCAAACGAAAAGCAGGTTGGCCTGCGTCGACCCAGGCCGTAAACCAAGAACTGCCAATGGCACGAATCGCATCCCTCATGCGTTGCTCCACCATCCCATTCATCCGATCGTGATAGGCCGAGCAATACTCAGGGCATTGTGTTCGGATCGTGGCATCCAGCCTTTCTTCAAAACAAAATTGCTGATCGGGAGGGAAGGTCTGGCTTAGTTCTTTTTCGATGACTAATACACTATCCAGAAGGATATGACTATCTAGTACAATGTCCCAAAAGTAGGACTTGGGATCTTCGATGTATTCTGCTTTTCCTACAAAAAAATCGTAACTTTTATCTGCAAACAGCTCCGGCAATCGGCTTTCCCAGAAAGCGTGAATCCCTAGCTGGTTAGTCAATTGGCCATTGTAATTTTCAGTGGTATGCAAAGGCACGTGCGCATCTCCAACGTAATGGCCCATCTCTGCCGAAAGACGGAGAATACGATTTACATTCTTTTGGCGAAAGGCGGTAGTTAATCGATTCTGCATCACCAAAAGATGAAAAGGTAAGATACCATACTCCGAGAAGTGATCTTGCGCAAATACAGATTGACAATCTAAACTGGAACCATATTGATCCAATAACACCCGAAAGCTATCACATGGAATCAGCCATTCATCTTCATAGTATTGATTGAGGATGTTAGATGTAAAGAACTTACGATAATGGCTTTTTGATATGGACCAGGCCAAAGAGCCATCAGGTTGCCTCAAACTCATATAGTTCTCACTTTGGCCTTTTCCTGGCAAAGGGTCAGGTGTAAGTACCATGGTATCTCCAAAGGTATTGACCAAATGTAAAGAGGTATATTTCATCAAAGCTTGGGTCCAGTCTCGTGGAACTTTTTCAAAAGGGTAGGTATCCCAGTGATCGATGTCAATATAGTGTCGGACCGCTTCATGCCTAGTGGCATATCTGCGCTTATCTGGATCAACAGCATGTTCTGTGATGTATTCCAGATTTTTTTTATACAGGGGAATCAGAGCAGGTGGTAAGGTAAAAACAGCCATTCTATTGATGCGCCGGTGGCCAAAGAAGCCCCATTTGGGCGGAGCTAAGCTAGTAAAAAGAAGGATACCGGCCAGTCCTAGAAAGAGGATAGTGATGGATCGCATAGAAAGAGAATCGTTTTTTGGGCAGTAAATAAGAATGCTTTTGCTACAAAACTACTCAAAAAAGAAGGTATATCCCCAGAAGATTTTCTTAAACACTTCATTTTGAACTAACATAAAATCTTTCTGATTCACATTCGCATAATATCGCTCTACAATACGTTCTGAAGCTCCTGAACCAGAGGGATTAGTTTGAAAATAACGTGGATGAAGTGCTACAGCTGTACTATCTCCTCGGATAGTGGTCAACCGGATTTCACAAAATGGAATCTGCTGTAAGATGGAATCTTTTTTCGGATGTTTATTGATGAAAGACTCTGCCAATACCCGTTCAAAATGATATAGAAAAGTTTCCACTCTACTCTGATTGGGTACAGCATTGACCGGTTGAGTTAATGCATAGTACGGTTTTACATCATAGCCTTGCTCCGCTTTGCTCACGGTAAAGCTTTCGCTACGCTGTAAAGGATAGTTGATACTTACGGATTGAATCTGATTAATCGGCACATGGAATACGGCTTTATCACGCCAATCATCTCCCAGCAGATTGTAACGAAAACGAATGTTTCCTGTAAACCCTGGGATACTTGCTACATAAGGTTGTTCCGCTCCTTCGATCATCATATAAGTCCCTCGCTCATCCGGTGTTGAACCACCCACATAATAGGCTTTCAATAACTGGTCCTGTCGATCATAGATCTCTACTTTAATCCCTTCGGTGGCTAGACTCTTGATCAGGTTCTTAATAGAAGCGTTTGGCGGTTTGAATTGCATCTTAACCCGCTTGATGGCATCCATCAGATTATCCATAGCATTGGGATTCACAGGATGCTGTCCGTCATATATCCATCTCTTTCCCTTCCGTTCTAAGGTAGTCTGATGATTGAATCGGTCAGCCATAAAGATCTTGTAGACCTTGGCTGTGTCTTCTATCGCAAAATTTCTTTCCTCCAGGCTTAAAGTCGATCCCCTGTCCGAATTCTGGGTCAATGAATAGACTGTAAAACCACCCAATACGACCAATAGGCCCAATAAGATCAATGATCGCTTATTCTTCATTCCCACTTACATTTAAATCTTGTGCGTATCTGCGCTTACGCAACCAGTTGTAAAACAATCCAAAACCCAAAAGAAACAACAAGGGAAGTCCAATATTAAAGAATTGCCAGAATCCAGCTTGTTGCCTAGCCGCAGCCCCATCTAGTAACCGCAATTTCACATCCTTGCTGCGCGCCTCGATCAACCCGCGATCATCGGACAGGTATTCGATCGCATTGATAAGAAAATCTTTATTGGAAAATAAGAATCCATTGCCATCCATTTCATTGCGGTTATAGCCCAATGGAATCACACGCTGATTGCGCTGATCATAATCATTTCGTGCAATATCTCCATCAGCTACAACCAACATGCTGGTCCGCTCACTCTTAGGTTTGAAACTCAAACCCAGTTGTTGTAAGCCTGCCTCCATTCCTGGATCCAATCGGTTGGCATAAAAGGAATCAAATTCGCCTTCGTACAAAACGGCCAATGGCTGGGGAGGTTTGTTGAAGTTTTCTTTTTCCAAACCGTATCGAAGAAAATTGAAATCCATCCCTAAAGGGAGCCGTTGGAAGAAAGAATTATTAGAAGAAGCCAGTAGGACAGTCTTCTCTACTGGTAAGCGTGTTTCTACTACCGTATCAATCGTCGTCGGGAAAAACATATTGATTGGCCCTAGACTTTTTACAATCGGATGCTGAGAGGTCGCACCGGAGCTGATGACGGGATGATATGGATAGCGAAAGAAGTCGAATTGTGGCGCATCACCTACGAAACCCACCACCAGTTGAATATTTGAACACTGCATATCCAACACCAAGTTATCTTTAAAACGAACTCCATACTTAAACAGCAGGTTATCCAGATTGATCTCGTACGGCTTTGGGAAGTACTCTTTGCGACTCGTTAAACTGTCCATATCTACAGCCACGCGATCCAGCAACCAAAGTACCTTTCCTCCATTCATGATATACTGATCAATCTTGAAGTTGTCTCGCTCCGAAAATGGCTGAGTGGGTTTCGCTACCACCAAGACATCTACCTCAGGGCGAATATGTACTACACTATCCAGAATCAAACGTCCTGTATTGTAAAACTCTTGTAGTGTTTGTTCCAGGTCTGCCGTTTCATAAGGAGCCAGTTCACCATGTCCGGCGGTAAAAAGTACGGCAGGTTTCTGCTGGGACTCCAGCTTTTGAATGACATTGACAAATTTGTATTCCAGCAAAGAAATAGAATTGTTCAAGGCCACCTCGGGATTCACACCTGGAATGTCATTTTCCAACAGATTGACCGCTTGCCGACGTCCTTTGTAGTAAAACACAGCATAGGGATAGATGAGCTGTGAAGATTTGCTATCTCCATCTGCCACTCGAAGGTTGACTGGTTCAATTCCTTCATCTTTCAACTGCTTTCTGCGTTCATTACGCTGGGCAATAGTCCCCGTGTTGGGGTCCCCAAAATCGAACTCTACAAAGCCAGAACGAGCCCGAAAGTCTTCTAATTTTTCTCGCGTTGCTCTCTGCAAACGTTTAAAGCCAGCAGGAAATTCCCCTTCTAGCAATACCTCTACGTACACGACTTCCTCTAATTCATCCAACAAGTCTTTAGTGGGGTCTGTCAAGGTGAAGCGCTTTTCTTCCGTCAGATCCAGGGAGGCGTAAAACGAGCTTCCGCCATTCCCTCCATTCGCCAAAATATTGATACAGATCACAATGGCAATTGCAATCGCTCCCTGTAAGTAATGGTTCAATTTTATATTTTTCAACATCCTAGATTTAGTCTTACCCTTTTTGCTTATCCAGAGAGAGCAGTGTGAAGAAAATAAACAGACCTATCACCGAAAAGAAATAAATGATATCCCGAGTATCTACAATTCCGCGGCTAATGGATCGATAATGGTAATCAATGCCAAACATTTGTACGATATCATCCCCTTTCCCTAAAAAAATTGGTAATTCACTAAAGTACAGAAAGCCATAAAAGAAGATAAAGCATAGAAAAGTAGCTAGTATAAAGGCTACGATCTGGTTATCCGACAGAGAAGAGGCAAAAACACCGATTGCCACGAAAACTCCAGACAATAATAGCAAGCCAATGTAAGAGCCCATGATCGCTCCACTGTCCAAGTTGCCTGGAGGGGAGCCAAGTTGATGTACGGTGATGTAATACAAAATGGTTGGGATCAAAGCAAAAGCAACCAAAGTGAGACAAGCCAAATACTTTCCTAACACGATCTTTAGATCTGAGATGGGGCGAGTGGAAAGCAATTCGATGGTCCCTGTTTGGCGTTCTTCAGCGAAAGACCGCATCGTAACCGCGGGAATTAGAAAAAGGAAAACCATGGGAGCCAGATCAAAAAGTTGATCTAAAGTGGCAAAGTTGTACTGTAGCAGGCTGGTTTGCGGGAAGACGAAAAGCGTCAAGCCCATAAATACCAAAAAGATACCCACTACAAAATAACCAATAAGGGAACTAAAGAAAGCATTAATTTCCTTATAGAAAATACTTAACATCCTAGCAATTTTACATTTTCACATAAACCTTGTGCCGATCCAAATAGATTCGCAAGCACTTATATAGCGTCTCCCAGGGCAAGTCGTCTCCTAAGTCTTTAATAGAACTGACCAACTGCGGGTCGTCCGCTATCCATTTCAACAGATTTTCTCTTGTAAAGTCTACGATCTCTCCATTTTCAAAATGCAACATCTTTTCCTTCTTCACCAACTCCTTCGTGGCCACCTTTCCCGTCCGGAAGGGTCTACCATTCAAGGGATTATAGGCAGAGACAGTGATCATTTTAGTTTCTTCTTCCTCATAGCTATAGTAACAAATCTTTCCGCGCAGCTTAATTCCGGTGAAGATGGCAAAGGTTACTGGTCCCTCGGTCAGATTGCGCTTCACATAAGGGATGCCATTGAAACAAATTCCCCATACTTGCGACAGGTCCAATGGCTTTTCCGAATCTTCTCTTTTGATTCGCATGTTCTGCGCCTTTATGGTCCATTCCTCTTCATTCGTCACTAGTTCTCCTGCCACGATATCTAAGGTGTAAGTCGGCCGATTAAATTGGAAGTCTTCAAAAGACATATACACGCCTTCCTGAAAATCAAATGACTGATTGATCACCTTGCCCTTCTGTGCCCAGGAGCAGCTCAAACATAAACATCCAATAAGGGTAAAAGTATACTTTATCAAAACTTGATTTTTTCATGATCATCCCTGTCGCTTACAGACAATGGACTTAAAACATTTGCTCCTCATAAAGAGAAGCATGAGCACCACATAGTTGGTTTCTACATCTCACATTCTCCTCAACTCATCTCGTACTTACATTATTCATTATCTACCCGATGCTAAGCCAGGTACATTATCAATTACTTGGTTAGCTTCACAAATACGTCCTCTACACTCAACTGTGTTTGCACCAATTCCAATATCACCCACTGTTGCGCTACTGCATGATGGAAAATAGTAGGACGAATCTCTTCTCCCTTGATAGCCCGAAGTTCCCATCGTTTATTCCCAAGGGACTGCACTGTATGAACCCCCTTTATCGACAATAGCTCTTTTTCTTTAACCTCTTGCTGTAGGCCAAGCGTAATGATGGCTCCAGACTCTACTTGGGTACCAAGCTTGTCGATTGTGTCATTGGCCACCAACTCGCCCTGTCGAATAATCACGACTCGATCACAGATAGCTTGTACTTCCTGCATTATGTGAGTGGAAAAAATCACCGTCTTTTCTCGTCCCACTTTCTTGATCAATGCTCGAATTTCAGCCAACTGATTGGGGTCGAGACCAGAGGTCGGTTCATCCAGGATCAATACTTCCGGATCATGCAACATGGCTTGTGCTAAGCCCACCCGCTGCCGGTACCCCTTGGACAAGGCGCCAATTGGCTTGTGTTGCTCTCGCTCTAACCCAGTCATCTCGACCATCTCCGCAATTCGATCCTTTGGCTTCGATAGCTGATACATTCCTGCCACGAATCGCAGGTACTCCTTTACATACATGTCCTTGTACAAGGGATTATGCTCTGGCAAATAGCCGATCTTGCGTCGAACGGCCAGCGGTTCCTCCTGTACGGACAGTCCGCAGACTTCAGCTGTCCCTTCCGTAGGTGGAATGAAGCCCGTCAGGATCTTCATAGTGGTTGTCTTTCCCGCGCCATTGGGACCAAGAAATCCCAATACTTCTCCCTTCTTGGCCTCAAAGCTAATTTGGTCGATTGCTTTCTGTGTACCGTAGATCTTTGTTAATTGTTCAACTTTTACAGACATTCCTGATTTTAAGATTCGAGCAAAAGTACTAAACTTTGGAGGGATATTGCCAAGCGGGATTTGGAAAAGAGGAGTGCTATACTGCTACTTATTGATCTTGTTCCGGTTCGGGCGCCTACCTCTGCAATACCATCGCCCGCACCACCATGAGTGGCTGGGGCTAGTTTTCTGTTTTGCTATAACGTCACGCTGGTAATTTTGATTTTCCTAGACTGGATAATTTTATAATTTCTGCCGCGTCTGTCTTAAGAATTACGATAGCAGGCAATAAATGATCCCATGGAACTCAGTGGAATCCAAGAGTATCGCTGGGTATACCAGGATGATAAAGTGGGAGAAATCTGGTTTTCCAAAACGGGCGAGGCCAAAACCATGAACACTTGGTTCCCCTGCACCTGGGTAGGGCTCACCTTTGATCCCGAAAACAACCTCAGTTCCACTTCAGCTGGTGACCTGGGTAGTGGTGGAGCACTTGAGTCCTACATTTGGTTAGAGAACATAAATGGTCAGCGCAGCAAAAAAATACTATGCGATTGGGCGATATAGTGAATTACTGACCAATCTGCTCCCCCATCTTTACATAGGTTTCTAGCCTGTTCCGGGTATTGTCCAGGATATCCGGGTCGATCTTGATTTTGTCACTATCCACTAAGATCAACACAGTGGAACCACCAAACTTAAAGTAGCCCATCTCTGTACCCTTTTCCACCCTCTGTCCTGGTTGGTAAGTCTCTACTATACCACCGACCATAGTCGCTCCAATCGGAGCAAGCAGAACCTCTCCCTTCTCCTCGGTTTTCAGCAGACAAAATTCTCGTTTGTTTTCGCAGAAGACCCGGGTAAAGTTGCTGGCCAGCGCATAAGGAGAAACAGAAAAATAGCTCCCCTTGATTTGCTGCACAGCTGAAGGGGTACCAGCCCAGGGAAAATGGAATCGATGATAGTCATTTGGTGCCAAGCGTAAGATTAACAGCGTGGCATCCTCGAAGGACTTGGCAAGGTCTTGATCAGCAAGAAATTCAACCAAGGTAAACCGACGCCCTTTGACGAAAAAGGTATTGAGCTCCGACACCTTTTCAAAAGCAAGCAATCTGCCGTCGCCCGGAGAAATGAAGCCTTCTCCAATGGGCCTGGCGTCCGCTAAGAGCTCTCGATAAAAGAAATCATTGAAGGATTTAAATTCCGACACCGACTTTTGGGATTCACTCATATCAATTCCCAATTGATCTACAAAGTCTTGGATTCGCTTTACGGACGAAGGCCGATCCATCCGCCTGCCGTATATGTCCGAAATGAACTTGCGTTTGGCGATGGGAAGAATAGCGGTTTTCCCAAAGGGGTTGTCGTATAAGAATTTTAGTAAACCTTCGGCAGGAGGTGCTTCTGTTTTGATTTCACCTGAGGTTCTGTCGATAAATCTAATCTCCACAGCGGGTAGGTATTCGTTCGGTACACAATATGAGAAATTTGTTTGGCAATTGTGCCGACTTGTCTCCTTTCTATAATACTGTAAGGAATATTGAGTTTGAAAGCTAAAAAAATAAGCGTGAAGTCATCTAGAGTGACTTCACGCTTATGGGAGACCGACTAAGAACATGACCTAGGGTGTCCCTAGGACATATTTATTCAGCGCCTTTTCTTACACTTTCTTTGTATTTCGCCTTCAATACTTCGTTGCGACGTTTTACAGATGGTTTGGTGAATTCGCGGCGACTGCGCAGTTCTTTCATTACCCCTGTTTCATTGAATTTGCGCTTGTAGCGCTTCAAGGCTCTATCAATGTTTTCGCCTTCTTTGACTTCGATAATTAGCATAAATGGATTTTTTATTTTTTTTCGGATTGCAAAGATATTGCTTTTTCCAAAAAAAATCACCTTCTGTGACAATTTTTGTAGTTCTATCTGGCTGGCTGGACAAGAGATTTGTTAGCCCCAAATATTGCGGCCAGCAGTAGCAAAGCCGATTGCTAAAGGGAGAGCCTCCAAAACACAAAAAGTGTCTTACAACCCATTAGTAAAGCGGTAGGAGAAAACCTTCAAAGGTGGGCAAAAAAATAAGTCGCATCACTGGTACTTGATGCGACTTATTCTGAAACATTTTTAATTATAATCCCATGAACAAATACGAAACTGAAAAGTCTGATTAAAATCAGTATGATATCTTATGGAAAATTCAAATTAGTTGGTCAAACTCTCCTCGAAGTTTTGTTAATAGTAAGTCAGATTACAATCCCCAAAGAACCTGACTTACTATCGACAAAATTAATCCCATTAATTATCCAACATTTGTGCGGCGAATCTTTATTCGACCGTTTCTTTCGTTTGACATTACAAACATCTTAAATAATCTAGCCAAGAACAAGGACAAAAACGGCTTATTGTGAAAAAAAATAGAGATCACGCACAAATTAACATCAACACAAATACCTACAAATCAAAAACTTAACAAATCTACCTAGCTTATATTTTGTGAATTTTCAGAAATCAATTCACAAAAATTGTGAGGATTTTTTTTGCGTTTTTTTTCAAAAAAAAGATAAAAAAACTTGTCGAAAGCTATTTGAAGGGACTTTGAAAGGCCGGATTTTGGGTAAAACTAGTGTCCGTAAACGTCTTTAAGAATACGACGAGATCCAATTTTTGCTGCTCTGTCAAGGGAAAAGCACGAATATTGGCATCCTCATTGAGCACGCCATGCCCGCCTGAAGCATAGTGATCCAAGACTTCTTCCAGGGTTTCGAAGCGACCATCATGCATATAGGGAGCCGTCAATTCGACATTACGAAGGGAAGGCACGCGAAATTTACCATTGTCAAATCGGTTCTTATTGACCCCTCCCCTACCTAGATCGTTGAAATTCTCTAGTTCCTCAACATCATCTAGGCCGTTATTACGAAATGAAAAATCGGTTAGATGCTGTCCACCGTGGCAGTGAGAGCAACCTGGATGATCATCGAAATTGTCACTAGGCTCAAAAAAGAACAATAGCTTACCTCTTTGTTCTGCATCGGTAGGGAATCTTTCCGCTCTCAGGAAGACCTTATCAAATTCAGCATTAGCACTGACTAAAGTACGTTCAAATTGGGCGATAGCCTTCACCGCTAAGTCTCTGGTAATCTCAGGTTTCTTCTCTATACCGAAGGCAGCTTTAAATCGCTGTGGGTAATCGCTATGCCGTCGCAGTTTGTTTTCCACGTTTTCCCAGGTATCTGCCATCTCCAAATGGTCTTCAATTGGATCTAGGGCCTGTTCTTCTAAGCTGGCTCTACGACCATCCCAGAAGAAGCCATTGGGATTAAATGCCAGATTCACCAGTGGCATGGCGTTGCGAAGACCTTGGTCTCCATTCACCCCGATACTGAATTGGCGATTATCGGAAAAGGAAGCAGCCGGATCATGGCAACTCGAACAAGACTGAGTGCTATCTACCGACAGAATAGGATCAAAGAACAATCTTCTCCCAAGTTCAATTCCCTCCTCCGTTAATGGATTGTCTTCCGGGATAATGGCTTGGCCCAGATATTGCGGGGCTACTAAATTGAAGGGAGTAGGATTATATATACCAGGTATCGTCTCATCTACAGGAGGCTGTGGCTTCTCCACCTTCTTCTCACAAGAACTGGATAACAAGAGGATACTTACCGTAATTAGCGCAAACAATTTCCAGATATTCAACATAAGCGATCAACTTCCTCATGAAACCGCTACTAGCAAGCTTCATGGTAAAAAAGGATTAGATAGTTCTTCACGTACCAGATAACTAGTATCTGTCAATGTATGTAGAAAAGCAATCAAGTCTGCTTTATCTTGCTCTCTCAACCCCAGCGGACGGATATTCGGACTTTCATTCTTACTATAATGTCCTCCTTTATTGTATTGTTCAATAACCTCCTCTAAGGTGTCAAATCTTCCATCGTGCATATAAGGAGCCGTCAGGGCAATATTTCGTAGGCTGGGCGTCTTGAATTTACCCCGATCAAATAGGTTCCCATTGATTCCAGCCAAGCCAGTATCTCGCAGTTCAAGATCGGTATTGTCCAAACCGTTATTAAAAAAGGTTAGTGTGGTCAATAGAGGTCCAACGTGGCAATGCGCACATTCACCAGTAGGAAGAACTTCCGATTCATCAAAAAAGATCAAACGTCCACGTTCTTCTGCGGGGGTGAAAGTTGCCTCTCCTGTCAAGACCTGATCAAACTTACTGTCGGCACTCACGAAAGTACGTTCGAACTGGGCCAGGGCCTGCGCCACCATGTAACGATCTATCTCAGCCGTGTTTTCAATTCCAAAGGCGGCCCGAAAACCTATAGGATAGCTAGGATGATTTCGCAGTCTTTGCTCCACCTCCTCCCAGGAGTTGCCCAATTCCAAGCTATCTTCCACAGGAATTAAAGCTTGCTCTTCCAGGCTAGAAACCCGCCCGTCCCAAAAAAATTGCGTGTAGTGGTAGCCAAGATTTGCTAAGGCAATGGCATTGCGTTTACCTTCCCGGTTCTCTATGCCTAAGCTAAGCTGTAGGGTGTCGCTAAAGCCAAAAGCCTGAATATGGCAGCTAGAGCAGGATCTGGTACTGTCCCTTGATAAGATCGGGTCATAGAACAATTTTCGTCCTAGTTCCACACCAGTCGTCGTTAAAGGATTGAACTCAGGCTCCTGCATTTTTACAAAGCGGCTAGGCTCCTCTAGCACTAGCGCGGTAGGCTGATAGGGAAAAGCATCCAACTCGCCATTCGGTCCGATACTAGGCTCACCCAGACAAGATGGTAAGCCAATTAATATTACCCATATGCCTATTAGTCTTACCAAGGGCATTTATTGACGTACACGAATAGCCCCCTTCTGCAGATTATCGACAATCAGGGTATAGACTTCAGCTTGATTGGTGTGATCTTGACTAACTTCACGGAAATCCAAGAAATTCGTAGTGCTGGGGCTAATCACTTGCTTTAGATCTACGGATAGAGGCAGTAAACTCCTTTGATCCTTGCTTACGGTAAGATCATAATCGAGACTAATCGTCTGATAAAGCGGTACATCTTCTTTTTCACCAATATGAAAAGTCAGTTTTTCGGTAAACTCACCATCACCGTTGAGGTCCGCATTACCTTCAATTTTAGTGAAGATATAACTACTCAAGCCAGACCAATAGTTTCCTTGGAAGGCCAGCGGATGCCCTACTGGATAATCCGCAGGCGCTTTTTCATTTAGGTCCCCCGAAACTCCTATCCCCATTTCGATGGCGCGATATTCTCCTGCCGGAATGTTACTGAAAGAATAACTTAAACCCTTCATAGCCGCTTCTACTGATTGGATATTCTCAAAGTTTATCAATTCGATGTCTCCCAATCTCACCTTTTCCCCATTCTTAGCTACCAGATTGATTTCAGAAACGTAAAATTGAAACAGTTGAAAGCGCACATCCATACCTTCCTCATAATCGTATTCGTTGGCAAGCATTACCAAAGGCTCAGCACCGAAGAATCCTTGGAAGTTCAGTTCCACTTCCCCAAATTCATCCACCAGATCATCTTCTCTTCCACCGCAATGAGCCGAAAAGAAAGTTAAAGAGAGTCCTAATAGGAGAAAAAGGAGAAAAGATCGATTTTGCATAAGGATTATTAATTTAGATGACGAAACTTTCGTCTGTTAACCATCACTGCTGCTGAAGGCTCTACCTTTAAGAAAACAGATAAGCATCTAACATCTTAGGCAGGCGGATACCTAGAAGGCAGCGTAGTACATGGGCAGCGAAACAAAACTAGAAGTTATCAGCGGAAATCTCAACCAAGCTAATCGCTTGTGACAAACCGCTTACAATTTTAGTGGCAATAGCCTCGGGGCTGTCATTCCTGACATCTTCTATTGCATTGAGCCAGGTAGCATAATTGATGTGCAAGGAGATACTTATATTAAAACCAGGATTTAGATCAAATGGTTGACCGAATGGAATGAAATAATCTATGCGTTGATCCGCACCAATTAAGCTCACTTCAGCCGGGATGGTATCTGTAGCCACTGTATCTCTTAGTATGGCTGCTTCCACAAAAGCATAGCCTTGATCCTCGTCTACAAACATCCGATCATCGATAGAACCTAACGGATGACCTTCTTCTACCGAACTCGTGTCAGTAAGATTAGCCAATTCATCCAGCCCCAAACTGAAGCTAATGGCTTCGAAGGTGCCATTTACCTGGATCTCTCCCACCGTAAGACTGGTAGAAAAAGAGGGATTAATTAGCAGAAAATCATCGGTCAACTGGTTGTCGGTTAGACTGCCATCGGGATTGTAACTCTGGACATCAATTAAATCGGTCACCTTAGTTGTATTTCCATCGCTTGCATGTAATGTAAAATTAGAAAGGAAATACTGCATCTTTTGTAGCCGAAAGACCTGTCTTTGTGCATCCGTATAAACGGAGGTGAGATAACGCAAGGGTTCGTCATTTCCTGGCGCCCCAACTCGATGGCTGAGAACAAGTTTCAAGGAGGGATATTCACAACAATCATCTGGACACGCCATATCCGCATCTACTTGAAAATTCTTGGCAGCTACATCCAGACAGCCCTCTTCCGGTTCGTAGCAGGAAGAAAGCCCAAAGGCGAGAGCCACAGATAACGTCATGAGCAGATATCTACTGCCGTTGTTCCTTCTCATATTCCTTGACCAACTTTTTAATTAGTTGCTTCACCTGTGTGGAGAATTCCTTATGTAGCATCCAATTGTAGTACTGGTTGTCTTTCACCAAGGTTTCTGCAACGGGCTTACCCTGATATTTCCCAAAAGCAAACACTACCTGGCCATCTACATCTACTTTCAGTTTTTGTGTAGCATCCAAATAGCGCTGATCATTGGTAAAATCATGTATACTTTGCATATCCTCCCGCACGGGCGCTTCCGTTACATTTCCATCTCCATCAACGTAATCGACACCAGCATATTTTTCGAGTTGGCCCTTAAAGACCGATATTGTCGCCCTAACGTCTGCCATGGCATCATGTGCATCCGTCAGTTCCTCATTGCAGTAATAGCGAAGTGCTGCTTTTAAGGTTCTCGGTTCCATTTTATAGAAGATGCGCTGAATATCGAGCGTTCTTCTGCGACTCATATCCAGTTCGAAGCCCACTCTGGCAAATTCTTCCATCAATAAGGGAATGTCAAAACGATTAGAATTATAACCTGCTAGATCTGCATTGCCGATAAAATCAAACAACTTCTGGGCCACCTGTTGGAAGGTTGGTTTATTAGCTACGTCCTTGGGCTGAATTCCATGTACCTTCATAGCTTCCAAGCTGATGGGAATACCTGGATTGATCAACATAGTCAATTCCTCTGGTTCCTTGTTCTCCTTTTTGAAGTACTTAATCATAGCAATCTGAATAATGCGATCTCGCACTACACTTAGGCCAGTAGCTTCGATATCAAAAAATATTAGATTCCGGTCGAGTTTAAAGTCCATGTTTTATAGATCTTTTAGATATTCGGGTATTCCTTCCGTATAGCTAACAGCCATTGAACCATCAGCTTTACTAATTATAAAATAAGCTTCTATTTCCGGATTTTGACTGGCGAAGGTCATAGAGCGATCCAAGCCCATGACCATAAAGGCCGTGGCATAGGCATCAGCAGTCAAACAATCTTTAGCCAGTACAGAGACACTGAGCAGGTTACTTTTTTCGGTAAAGCCCGTCCGTGGGCTAATGATATGAGCAAACTTTTCCCCTTCTACTTCATAGAATATGCGATAATTCCCAGAGGTAGCTACAGCTATGTTTTTCAAGAATAAAATGGTTTGAAATTCTTGCATTCCAGCCCCTTCCCTGGGCAAGCTAACGGCTATAGACCAGTCCTTGCCTTTAGGATTTTTGCCTTTGACGACCACCTCTCCTCCGATCTCCACCATGTAATCCACTATCCCTTTATCTGCTAGTAATCTTGCGACTTCATCCACCCCATAACCTTTAGCACAAGAACTAAAATCCAACTGCATTCCAGCTCTTTCTTTTTCCAAGCGATTTGACGACTTGTCCCAGCTGATCTTTTCAAATCCAACCAAAGCAATTAACGAATCAATTTTCACACTGTCTACCTGTGTAACCTTACGTTTCTCCGTGTAACCAAATCCCCAATAATTCACCAATGGCATGACCGTGGGATCGTAATAACCTCCCATTTGATCATAAATCGCTTTTGATTGTTCCAAGTTAGCCTTAAAGTGCTTATTGTCGTAGGAACTTGCTACTTCTTTCGTGATCGGGTCATAGCCTAGTCCAAAAGATTCATCAGCCTGATTAAATCGGGAAATTGTGCTATGCGGAATGTAAGTCGAAACCTCTAGATTAATGACTTCCAACAAGCTATCTACCTCTTCTTTCAGGCGAAGCCTCTCTTCGCCCGAATACCGAATCTGGTAGTAAGTCCCCATGGTTTCCCCCCTTAAGTCAAAGTAGCTTTTACGGGTAGAATCTGATGTATCTCGTACACATGACTGTCCGACCAGCAGCACTAGGCCCAAGCAGATGTACCATCCACTTGTCGTACGCTTGCGACTAAGAAAAAAGAGAACCCCCAACATGCGCATCGTTTTCCCCATTAGACTACAAAGGATTGTTCGTTGAATACCGCCAAATCGTTGCATATTAGAAAGTGAATTATAGAAAACGTTTGAGCCATAGATTATCCAAGGAATACCTGCCAGCCCCAGTCAAGAAAAGGCAGATATACGGTATCAAATACAGTAGTGCCTTCTCTTGTCTCCCAAAGGGATCTGCGATATGGACGTAGAACAAAGCTACCCCCATGGTAATGATTAAAGGGATGGTCACCCAACGAGTAAAAGCGCCTAGGATGAGCAGTAGGGCACAGAAAAATTCGGCAAAAGTGGCTAAAGCCAGGGATGGAACAACTCCAATCCCAAAAGGATCAGCAAATTTGATCGGGTCCTCTCCGAAAAAACGCATTAGTTTACCCCAACCGTGGCCATATATCATGGCGCCTCCAAAAGTCAATCGCATAAGAAGCAGAGCGATATCCCAGTTCTTTTCTCTATTCATAATAAGTAAAGGCTTGACAGATTGAGATGGGTAAATACTCCATCTCATCTTTTATTTATGATTCTTGTAGCAGTGCTTCATAGACTTTCTTCATTTCGCTGACCGAGCGTTCCACACTTAGAAAAGAAGAGATGTGAGTTTGCCCTTTTTTTCCCATGTCAGCTCTAAGTTCTGGATTAAAGGCTAGTTTCTCAATGGCCTTGGCTAAGGCTGCTGGATCTCTGGGAGGAACTACCAACCCCGTTTCGCCATCAACGGCCATACCGCGATTCCCAGCAATAGAGGTGATAATGGTCGGATTTCCGATAAACATGGCCTCTAACGCCCCTTTGGGTGTGGCTTCTCCGAAAATGGAAGGTAGGATACTGAAGTCACAGGCCTTCACAATTTCCAGTACATCTCTCCGAAAACCCGGAAAGTGGACTCGATCCTTGTAGGGGCTGGTTTTAAGGATCTTCAACACCTCCGGCGCATCCATATTTCGGCCAATCAAGATGAAGTGGATTGGTGCATCCGGTGGAAGCATCTTGGTAGCCTCCATCAGATATGGAATTCCCTTCATCTTTCTCGCATTAGCCACAATACTAGCCGTAATAGCATCTGGCGGAAGGTTAAATTCTGTAAGATCAGCCGCTTTTACACCTTCATACCAAGCTAGTCGATGCCCCTTATTAACCGTTACCGCCTTTCTTTTCTTAAAGAAAAGCTGCCGATGGAATAATTCCTTAATGGAATCAGCCAGGCAGGTGATCTTATCCACTCGTGGATTGAGGTGCGTCAGATAGCAAGTGGGATCATACCAATGAATATTGCCGGTATATCCCCGGTACGTAACAATTTTAACAGGTAGATTCCAAGCCGCTTGCAAGCCTGTAATAATAGCTGGATTATTAAACAGATGCATGATCTGATGCTGGCCTTTAATCAATTCTTCCCTGATCAGGCGCACCGCCACCCGATCAAACTTCCTGGTCGGGTGAAAGTCTATCACTCGAATTCCCGCTTCTCTGAATCTAGCGGCAAATGGCGCATGGCCAAAGGTCATCACCTCGACTTCCACACCTTCCCTTTTCAAGCCAATAAACAATTCTCCCTCCGGACGGACAGCATTGTAGTTATCATCATAGTTACTGATGACCAGCACCTTAATTGGCTTACTCATATATTGTAATTCGTCAGGATCAGACCAATAGTCCGCCCCACATTAATCCTCTAAAAACTATTCATGCCCCTTTAGTATTCCCTCACGAACGGCCTCTCGCTTAACACCGTGCAACTGCACGGGAACATCCTTTTTCCGACGCAATCGCATATTGAGAAATTCCACGAAAAGCGAGAAAGCAATAGCAAAGTAGAGGTATCCCTTGGGAACTGCTCCGATGCCCGTCCCAGCTACTTCCACATGCGCTAGGTGCGCACCCTCCGCAATCAGCATAAAGCCAATTAGAATCAAGAAGGCCAATCCTAACATCTGAATCGTTGGATGTTTGTTCACAAAATTGGCTACTGGATTCGCAAACAACATCATAATTAGCACGGAAACCACCACGGCAATGATCATAATCACCAGCGCTCCATAGACACCATTGGTCATCCCAACCGCCGTTAGGATAGAGTCAAAAGAAAATACGATGTTGATCAAAGTAATTTGCATGATGACTTGCGTTAAAGTCGCCTGAGCTTTCCCTCCGCCACCATTTGAATGATCATCCCCTTCCAACTTATGGTGAATCTCCGAGGTACTTTTATACAAGAGGAAGAGTCCTCCGATAATTAGGATGATGCTTTGTCCAGAAAACCCTCCTGAGAAGACACTGCCATGAAACTCAATCCAGGGTTCCTCCATGGCTACCAAAATGGATACACCAAATAATAAAACGATACGAAGTACCATGGCTAGTACCAGTCCGATATTGGTAGCTTTGGGTCTTTCTTCCTCCTTTAGTTTATTTGAGGCAATAGAAATGAAAATGATATTATCAATTCCCAGCACGATTTCCAAGAAGGTAAGTGTTAACAAACTCATCCAAACCTCGGCACTCGCAAAATCGGGCATGATCAGTTCCATAGTTGATTTTTTAGTCAGTAAAAGAGCTAGTAGTATTTTAGCTGCAATTTTACGAAATGTATAGCAAAGCACAGGGCTTTGATTCGACTTTTAGAAAAATGCCTGAGGTCCGATTCCTATCGGCTCGTCTGTATTCTACTGGACAAATTATGGCCACTGATCTAAAAAGTAGGATCACTCCATGAATTATCACTTAAATTTGCAGCCCAACTTATGGAAGACAGCGTCAATAGCTGCCGACAAGATATTCTAGAAGCTTTAAACCTACTCTGACATTTTAGTTGACCTTTTAAGATATAAAGATAGCTGTCAATACATTCAGAACTGTCAATCTCTTGAAGGGACTGATATACAACAACTGTCAGAGATATGATTTTAAATGGACTATGAAGTACAGAAGATTACGTTTTGATGAATTACAGGGCTTAGAAAAGGATTTCATCAATTTCCTGGCAGCTAACTCCGTCACTAGTAATGATTGGGAGAAACTGAAGAATGAATCATCGGATAAAGCAGAAAAGATGATTGAGATCTTCAGCGACATGATCTTTGAGCAAACTTTGCAAAAAGTAGACTACCTGGAGCAAAAGTCTGCCAAGGAAATCCGCACCTACCACTGTGGTCCGGAAAAACTCAACATGATAGGCATATTAGTGGAGGGAGAAAGTAACTTAGATTTTAGGCAGAATCTTGATCCCCAGCAAATGATGGCTCAACTTAGTGCGAGTGGGGCTCAACTAAAGTTATTCAAGGGAGAAAAAGCCTATAAAAAGGAACGAAACCAAGAAGTCTTTGATTTGATGGAGCAAGGGGCCTTAATCTCAAGAGACGGCCATCTGTACAAAACCCTTTCGCAATTATAGGACTGCTATTGACCTTATACCTAAACTCACTCAAATGCCCATTAGATATAGCACTTCAAGGCTTGTTGCGGGCGGCTTGACTCTACTCTTTTTGCTACTCAATCATCTCGTGGTAGCACAAGTCTCTTTGGATCAACAAGTAAGCTATCGGGCCAATCGTCAGGATCTGAACACTCATTTGGAGCAGATCGAAAAATTGACTGGGTGCTCTTTCAGTTACAGCACAGACCTACCTAAGATTCGAAAGCGTATCAAAGTTTCTATCACTAAGCGATCTCTTAAACACTTGCTCGATCTTCTCGGGCAAAAATACCAGTTCACCTATCGGCAAATGGGGCGCCAGATTGTGCTAAAAAGCCGTAGTCGAGCTCAACCAGCACCAGCGATCAGTAATACACCAACGCCTGCCAAAAATCCGTCACCCGTACTTACCCAGAACATTCGTGGGAGAATCTTAGATGCACAATCCAAAATGCCCCTAATTGGTGCCAACGTATTTCTGGTAGGTACCAAGGAATTTATGGGTACTTCGTCGGATACAGATGGATCTTTCGTTTTATCAGGAGTTCCCGTCGGGCGTCAACGACTGGAAGCCACTTATATAGGTTACGAGCCTTTTCAAGTAACGGCCTTGAAAGTGATTAGTGGTAAAGAAACAGAAGTGCTCATTGAACTGACAGAGTCCGCTAATGTACTTTCAGAGATTGTCGTTAGCGCCAAGATCGATAAAATGTCGCCGCTCAATGAGATGGCGACCATTAGTGCCCGAGCTTTTACGGTTGAAGAGACGAGCAGATATGCCGCTAGTTTTCTCGATCCCGCCCGTATGGTTAAATCTTTTCCAGGGATATCTTTTATCAATGATTTACAGAATGAAATCATTGTAAGGGGGAATCCGCCGGTGAGTCTACTTTGGCGACTTGAAGGCATTCCGATCCCAAATCCCAATCACTTTGGCTCAGTGGGTAGCAGCAGCGGCGCCATCAGTATGCTCAGCAGCAACACGATGGCCAATTCTGATTTCTTTACGGGGGCATTTCCTTCGGAATACGGCAATTCTCTTTCAGGAGTATTTGATCTTAAAATGCGCACGGGAAATACTTCGAAACGGGAAAGCACCTTACTCCTAGGATCCCTGGGAATTGATTTTGCTACAGAAGGTCCCTTAAACAAAAACAGTTCCAGCTCCTACCTGGTGAACTACCGCTACTCCAGCTTAGCATTACTGGACGAAATGGGCTTAAATCCTACTCAAGCCCAGTCTGTTCCCAATTACCAGGATCTCTCCTTCAAGCTTCATTTACCCACTGAAAAGGCTGGTATTTTCGATATCTTTGGTTTAGCAGGCTTCAACTTTGATGGCTTGGAAATAGACGTTCGAGAACAGAATGATCCAGATGATCTTTTTGAAGAATTTGACAAAAACACCTTGGCTATTGCTGGTCTTTCACACCTGTATTCCTTTAGTAGCAAGGATTATCTAAAAACCACCGCAGCGCTTTCCTTTCATCGGCTCTACTATGAATTCAACCGCCTGGCCCAGCCTCCCATCTTTCCAGCGGTCAATCTGGAAAGAGAAAGTTATCGCTATCTGCAAGGAACACTTAATGTGAGCTATACTCGGAAATTCAATGCTCATCACCATCTCAGACTTGGTTTTACGGAGAATTTGACCCAGCATAACTTACTTTTCGCCCAGCAAAACCTCAACAGCCAAGATTCGGTCTATTATTTACTCAATGACCAAGGAACTCAACATCTCCTGCAAGCCTTCGTGCAATGGCAAATCCGTCCAAATACGAGCTGGACCATCAACCTGGGCTTCCACCAACTATACCATACCTTGAACGGAGCTAACAGTACCGAACCTAGGATTGCAATGAAATGGCAGTTTTCACCGCATCAAAACCTGTCCCTTGGGATAGGTAAACACAGCCATGTAGGAGATATAACCACCTACCTAGCCAGGCGATTTGATCCGCAGAATCAGGGGATACAACCATTCAGAAATTTGGATATTCCCAAGGCTTGGCATTATGTACTAGGCTACCAGTGGAGATTTGCGAAAGATTGGCACTTCAAGACGGAGGTCTATTATCAGTATCTATATGATGTCCCCGTTTCCACATCCAGTGAATTTCCGCTGAACACAACCTTCAATATTGCCGATAACTACGATGTGCTAAATTCCGTTGAATTAGACTTTTCTAATGCTGGTACAGGTAGAAACATTGGCTTGGAATTTACAATCGAAAAATTCTTCTCCAAACGGTACTATCTGTTATTCACAGGATCAATCTACGACGCCAAGTACCGTACCTTTGACAATCGATTATTCAGTACAAGATTCAATGGCAATTATATCTTTAATCTTACTACAGGAAGAGAATGGTTAATCCAAAATCGAAATATCTTCAGCCTAAACGCTCGCATTGTAGTTTCGGACGGCAACCGTTATACTCCAATTGATGAAAATGCTTCTAAAGAATTTGATAGAACAATACTGCGTACGGATCTTCTGTTTTCCCAAAAAGCGCCCACTTACTTCAGGCCAGATTTAAGTCTCACCTATACCCTCAATAAGAAAAACAACAGCCATTCTTTTCAGCTTGATATCCAAAACCTATTACATCATCGCAACACTTCGGGTTTTTACTACAACCGTGCGTTTGAGCAAGTATTTCCCATACTCCATACCGGAATTATCCCAGTGATCTATTATCGTTTGAGTTTTTAAGGGAAAAGGCGCGAAGGGCTATTCATCCCCCTTGTCTAGGAGATCTGGTCTCCGTTCTTTGGTACGTTCCAAGGATTTTTCAAAGCGCCACTGCTCTATCTCTTTGAAGTTGCCAGAGAGCAAAACATCCGGCACCTTCCATCCTCTAAACTCCGCAGGACGGGTATAGACTGGAGGTGCTAGTAAATCATCTTGAAAGGAATCAAATAAGGCTGAGGTTTCATCATTAAGAACCCCCGGGAGTAGCCGACCGATTGCATCGACTAAAACGGCTGCGGGCAACTCTCCCCCTGACAAGACATAATCACCAATGGAGATTTCTCGGGTAATGAAGTGCATCCGAATACGTTCGTCAATGCCTTTATAATGCCCGCAAAGGATCATGATATTTTCCCGCATGGACAATTGATTACAAGTACCCTGATCCAATCGCATTCCATCGGGAGTCATGTAGATCACTTCATCATAGGTTCGCTCTGCTTGTAGTTGTTCAATACAATTCACCACTGGCTCCAAACGCATAACCATGCCTGCTCCCCCTCCAAATTGATAATCATCTAATTGCTTGTGCTTTCCCAAGCCATAAGCCCGTAAATCTTGCAAGTGTACCTCTAATAAGCCTTTCTGCTGCGCTCTTTTCATGATAGAGTGTTCCAGGGGACTCCTCAGCAAATCCGGCAATACTGACAATATATCTATCCTCATAAATCGTTAAAGCTTTATTAAAGTGATTGACTGAGCGAGAATAAGCCCGTATATTTTGAAGCATCACCTTTTAATACATCCGACCATGAAAAGCAACATCGAAAAAGCGGTGGCCATCATCGCTTCCCTCAGTCTTCTTTTGGGCCTAAGCCTCGGCCGAATTCATCAGCAACAGCAGGAAATCAAACAGCTTAAGACGGCTCACGCCTCTTCTAGCGCAGATCACCTCCGAATCATCATCGACAATGATCGGCTCATTGAATTATCTACCTTGAACCATACGCTAGAAAGAGTAGAACATAAACTTAAGGAAAAGGAAGAAAAGCTTCGGCATTTCCGTTGCCGAATCGGTCGCCATGCTGAATAGCTTCCTGCACGCTTACAACAAAAAGGGCGCTGAATGATATCCGAATAGACTATCTTTCAACGCCCTTTTGTCATTTATGGAAAATGGGAATTACTTGATTCCCAAGAGCTCCACTTCGAACACCAAAGTGGAAAATGGCTTAATTGTTGGTCCAGCTCCTCGGTCTCCGTATGCCAAATTATAGGGAATAAATAGCTTCCATTTAGACCCCATTGGCATCAATTGCAGTGCCTCTACCCAGCCCGGAATAACTTGAGTTACGCCAAATTCAGCCGGGGTGCCTCGTTGTACGGAACTGTCGAAGATAGTTCCATCCAGCAAGGTCCCATGATAATGTACACTCACTTTATCACTCGCAGCAGGTTTAGGACCTGAACCTGCTTTCATAATCTCATATTGCAATCCACTGGGAAGGGTAGTAACTCCTTCGCGTTTTGCATTCTCCGCCAAAAATTTCTTCCCGGCTTCAATCGTACCAGCATGAGCCTTAGATTTCTGCTCCGTCAGATATTGCTGCGCAATCTGGTTGGCCTTTTCTGGAGAAATCTGTAAGGCATTTCCTCGCATGACATCTTCCAACCCTTTAGCAAAATCGGTTCCATTTAAATCGTTGAACCCCTGTTGCTTTAGATTTTGGGCTACCAAAATACCCATGCTGTAACTTAAAGAATCCATTTCTTCTTGTGCATTAAGGATTAAAGTGCCAGATAGGCACCCATAAATAAAATACAGTTAGATGGTGTTTTCATCGGTTTGTGATTGCCGTCCTACAAACGGCGCACAAAGGTCAGATATTTTAAACGATATTACAAATCCGATTTATTCCCCCCAGCGATAGGTATCTAGATCGAAGCCGGCAAGGTCTAAAACACGATCTACCACGGTAGCAGCTAAAGCTTCAAAATCCTTAGGCCGGCTGTAAAAAGAAGGGCTAGCAGGGCAGATTATCGCGCCCATTTCCGTCAAACTCTTCATATTGTTGATATGTAGCAAGCTATAAGGCGTATCTCGGGGCACTAAAATAAGACGCCGCCTCTCCTTTAGTACCACATCTGCAGCTCGGGTCATCAAATCATCTGAAATACCATGTGCCATCCGCCCCATTAAGCCCATAGAGCAAGGACAAACGACCATCGTCTCATAGCGGGCAGAACCCGACGCGAAGGGTGCCATAAAATCCTTCTTTTCGTAAAAGTCGAACGGGTATTGCTCAAAAGCTCGGTTACCGAGTTCATACTCCCAATTGAACTGAGCATTGTCGCTCATCACCACTCCAACTGCTGCCCATTGATCCGGGATTTGCTGTAGTCGATCCATCAATACCTTCGCATAAATAGAACCACTAGATCCTCCAACTCCCAGTACTAGCTTTTTCTTCATAGGTCATTTTCCATTGGTAAACATCACTTGTCCGCTCCCCTACAGATGAAAGGGTACAGGCGTTAAATTTATCTTAATCAGAGAATATGCCTTACCTTTAACTCGTCATAAACGATATATTCAGTCGGCTTTAGAAGCTCGACAGCTTCCTTTTATAATCCCAATTAAAAATAGAATAAGATGAGAATTGTTTTTAGAAGTGCCCTGATTCTTTGTATTGGCTTATCCAGTCTTGCATTTGTATCCTCTCCAGATAACCCTCGTGATAAGGAAAAGGAATCGATTACTTGGTACTCCTGGGAAGAGGCTATAGAATTACAGAAAGAAAACCCTAAGAAACTATTCATCGATGTCTATACGGATTGGTGCCATTGGTGCAAACGCATGGACAAAACCACCTTTAAAAACAAGTCGGTAGCAAAGGTTATGAATGAGCATTTTTATGCGGTGAAGTTCAATGCTGAACAAAGAGAATCAATTGAATACAAAGACTATACTTTGAAGTATCTTCCCAATGCAGGAAGAAGAGGGGTACATGAATTGGCTTATGCCTTGCTGGATGGCCAGATGGGATATCCTTCTTTTGTGTACTTAGATGAAAATGGAGATAGAATTACCATCTCCCCTGGTTATAAGGATGCCAAAGCAATCCAGAAGGAATTGGCATTCGTCGGAGGGGAACACTATAAGAGTCAATCCTTTAATGACTTTAGTCAAAGCTACGGAAAATAGTCTTGGCTATTAGCTGCACTTTGTTGCAAAATAGTTGATAGCTATTCTGGTCTTCTAGGACTGGGATAGTTATATCGAAAGGATCCACTGTCGAAGCGGCAGTCGATCCTTCTGCATTTTAGCCCGTATACCAAGTTCTTTAACCAAATTACAACACCACACATGGATCACATTGACATTGAAAGCAATGAGATTTTAAGGCGCCTGCCCCCTCACCTGAAGCAATTTATCAAGCCACAAAACTACGAGGACTACAGTTCAATCGACCAGGCCGTCTGGCGTTATGTCATGCGGAAAAACGTAGATTATCTATCAAGAGTAGCACATCACTCTTATTTAGAGGGCTTAAAACGAACGGGCATTTCGATCGAGTGTATCCCCAATATGTATGGGATGAATCGCACCCTAAAGGAAATTGGTTGGGCTGCCGTAGCTGTAGATGGCTTCATCCCGCCCAATGCCTTCATGGAGTTTCAAGCCTACAAGGT
Source organism: Saprospiraceae bacterium (assembly GCA_965263225.1). Classification (GTDB taxonomy): domain Bacteria; phylum Bacteroidota; class Bacteroidia; order Chitinophagales; family Saprospiraceae; genus DT-111. Next base: position 148,791 of record CBDHHG010000050.1, on the reverse strand, counting down.
CCTTGTCATAGCGGCAGATATCCGACAATTGGAGAACATTGAATATACTCCCGCCCCAGACATTATTCACGAGGCAGCTGGGCATGCCCCGATCATCGCTAATCCCGACTACGCAGAATACTTACGAAGACTTGGCGAAATAGGAGCGAAGGCCATTTTGTCAGCTTATGATATCGAACTTTACGAGGCCGTCAGGAAGCTTTCTATTTTGAAAGAAGCCGCAAACACGCCTATGGCAGAAATTGTAGCAGCCAATGCCGCTGTTGAGCAATTGCAGGCTCAGTCCGTATCGTTTTCTGAAATGGCCAAAATTCGAAACTTGCAATGGTGGACCGTTGAGTATGGCTTAATTGGAACCGCAGCAGATCCAAGGATATACGGGGCAGGACTTTTATCTTCAATTGGCGAAAGTACATGGTGTATGACCGAAGAGGTTAAGAAGATCCCCTACTCTATTGATACCGCCAACCAGGGCTTTGATATCACTCAGCCACAACCACAACTTTTCGTCACGCCAGATTTTGCCTATCTGATGGAAGTCCTGGAGGAATTTGCCAATACCTTGAGTGTCCGCCAAGGCGGGTACAAAGGCTTAGGCAAGTTGATTGAGTCCGGTATGGTCGGAACCATCGAGTTAAGCACGGGTTTGCAAATATCTGGTAAATTCACCCGGATGATCCAAAATGAGGAAAATGAGGTTGTCTATTTCCAGACTGAGGGTTCAACGGCATTAGCTTACCGAGAGAAAGAATTGATCGGCCATGGTACTGCCCAACACCCCTCTGGTTTTTGCTCTCCGATCGGCAAGCTCAAAGGGATTAATCTAGCCATAGAAAACATGGGGCCAATTGATCTAAAGGCCTACAACTTCTACGATGGCAAGCGGCTTTCTTTTGAATATGAAAGTGGTATTCGCGTCGAAGGACTGAATGTAACGGGGATTCGATCTATCCAGGGTAAATTGATCTTGATTCAATTAGTCGACTGCACAGTGACATATGGTGACGAGATTCTCTTCACACCAGAACAAGGAGCCTTCGATATGGCCATTGGCAAGGAGGTCGTTTCGGCCTTTGCTGGTGCAGCAGATTATAACTCTTTTCCCAATCTATACCACAAATCCAGTACGGAAAGTATCAGACCAGTAAAAGGTGCGGAACGACTAGCCCTAGAAGCCCTTTACGGACGCTTGCGGAAGGCTAGAGAGGGAGAGGCTCCAATAGCTGATTCTTTTCTTCGTAAGGCTTTTGCAGCTGTAAAGGAAAATCATCCTCAAGATTGGCTGCTTTCCCTGGAAATTCTTGAATTAGCTGCATCGGATGAATTAATCAAGGACATTACAGCCTACCTGGAAAAATTGATGAAAGATCGGCCTGAAATCCAGCATTTGATCCAAGACGGCATTTCATTGTTACCCCATTCACATCCCAGTGCGGTAACGGTAAACAGCCAGGAGGTAACATAAACGAAAATTGTAGCTTTCTTCTGTAATATGGCCAATATTGAGAGGGTAGATGGGCAGGTCAGCGCTAGTCGATTAAATATCCCGCATTTCTCGGGTCATTTTCTCTAACTCTAGTTTGAGCAACAAGGCATCATCTACCGTTTGGCTCAAGAACATCTGGGTCGAAAGTTCGCGAATGGTATTGAGGTAGTGGGTATCCATTTCAACCTGCGTTCTTAGCTCTTCCATGGCCGCCAATTCCTCGTAATGGCTTTCCTTTAACTGTTCCAGCGCTTTCTTCTTATTCACGATTTGGCGAGCGATGGAATGATTATGTAAGAGCACCTCTAATTTCTGTACGCAGGCACGGAAAAATCCAAGTTTAGTTTCTCTCAGCTTCAGTTCGGACTGGAAGGCCTCAATCAAAGACTCCCCCTCTTGTTTATGTTCTGGGGCTATTTCTATTCCGGCATCAAGACCTCTTTCGAGTTCTCGTATGTCTTGCTTTATTTGTTCTAATTCTGCTTTATTCTTTTCAATTTGCTGTAGGCAATAGTCAATTCTGCTTCGGACCTGCCCTTCTGTCGAACGCTTATAGGCTTGTTCCTTCTTCTTCTTTTTAAAGTAGGTAATAGTCCCTAATACCGTCAGCACAGCTGCGCCAACTAATAGACCAGCAATCAGGATCAACCTTAGAAAAGGAAAAAACCGAAGGAATACAAAAGAAACTATGATTACCAAAATACCTATCCAGAGAAGCTTTTCATTTCTGTTCATACCCATATAGAAACTGTAGGATGAATTTAGTTAAGAAAGCACAAATACTCTGCTTGTGGAGAGTATGCCGATGGCCTATTACGGCCATTTGTAAAAAAAAATCTATTTTTTAAAACACTTTTCGGATTCCTATGTTTAAACAACAGTTCCAGAATCGCTAATGTTTTTTGTTTGTTTATAGTTATGCAGGTGTTTCGTCCATTCGAAACACCTTTTTTTATACCAATTCATCGTCTCTCCATCCCTTCTTCTGAGGTCGAATCTCGCGTAATTCCAATTGCTCTTCCTCCCTGGGGTACTGGACCGAATCTTCCAGTCTTCGCATCCTCGCCAGTTCCTTCTGCATTTCTCTTTCTTCCCAATCAGCAGATCCGAGATGATCCGAGCCAGGCAAACCAAATAGCTGGAAATATTTGATTAATATGGCAATCCCCCAACCCATCATGGGCCACATAAACCACCAACTACCGGAAAAAGTCACCATATTCAATACCACAAAGAAAACGCACATGACCAAGTAAGACGATAGGCCCTTATAGAATTTCTTCTTTTCTGATACGACTCTTCGTGCTTTTTCGTATTGATAATCCATAAATACTAATGATTCTCTATTAAAAGCGTTTGGTTAGAGGACTTTTGCTTCCTTCTCAACGGAATACAAGGTATTTCAAAGTCTTTGATTTATAGAGCTATTATCGCAAAAATTCCGCGAATAGACGATTATTTTAGACTATCAGCAGTTAAATTTCGGTGAAAAAGCATCTTCCCATAATAAGCACAAAGCGTTCCCAAGCCTCCAAAAAGCCCCCCAAACAAAGCGGTCAATAGCAGGAGGGTAAGCGGCGATAATCCACCAAATAATTCGCCGATGCGGCTCGCCATAAGCCCTTCATTCTGCATATTTAACCAGTAGGCATATCCGCCCCATAACAAAGTCCCTCCCAAGATCCCTATAGCGAAGGCACGTATAGCGCCTTCTTTCGGGATCAGAAAGCCAACTAAAAGACCAGCGCACCAAATACTCCACCACGGCAGAAATTGGTGCAATATCGCACCGACTATGATTAATGAAATTACAAGTAGTAGGTTTCGCATTATTGAATGGTATAAGTCATCAATGGTTTTACGCTATCATCACTGGGATCTTTCATCAGATACAAGGGAAAGTACTCGCCCTTGGCCCAGGTATCAATGGTATTATCATAGTAAGGACTTCCAGGATTTCCCGATTGGCCGCCAGGGAATACCCCATAGGCCTCGACTTCTTTGCCTAAGGTCACTATCATACGCCATGACGGGCCATGTCGAGGCTTAATAGCGTTAGGTGCGTCTCCTGTCCCGCCAGTGTAAACCAGGTCGGAGTCAAAGGCTTGGATACGTCCCAAGTGGCCAATTTTGGTGCCTTTGTGGTGCCCCCAATCAAAATCGGACTCCGCTAGCTGCTCTTGATAAGCTTCTACCATCAGGGTAAAGGCTTTTTGCAAAATTGATTTGGCCACTTCGACTTCCTCTGTTTCTTGAATATCAAAAATTGGGTGAGCCGCATCTTCTTCTAAGAGGCTAATAAATCGCCATGCTTCCGGATACAACAAGTCCATTTTTTCCCCTGGAGCCTTCCATTCATCAAAAGTTAACAAGAAGCTTTCCCTAAACCATTTATCAAATAAGATTGGCGCCTGTTCATTCGCCTCGTATCGATAATCCCAATCCCGAAGATGTGTTAGGATTTCCTTTGCCTTCCCCTCTGTATTGACACTATCCATGGCTGCCAAGAGCAAAGGCAAAGCCTCTCTAGCCTTCAAGGAATGGTTGTTCAGTTGCAATGCCATCATATCCTGGACCTCTACATTCTCCATTTGGCCTAATTGTTCATTGATAAATCTACCGCGATAGTCATCAAATCCGCCCAAATAGTAGTAAGGGTAATCTGGACTTGTGGAGTGCTGGTTAGCAGAAGCCACGAAACCTCGGGCAGGGTTCAATACTTTTGGGACTTGTTCTCTCGGAATAAATCCCGCCCAGGCATTTTCGGACTGATTTCCCGCCTGAACAAACCGGCCCTGTTCCTGCTTTTTGATGGGTAGTTTCCCGTTTACCTGAAGTGCAATATCTCCCTCTTGTGAAGCAAAGACAAAATTCTGGGCCGGGCTATCATAACCTGTCAGGGCCTTAAAGTAATCGTCTTTATTCTTGCCTTTCATGAGGTAATAGAAGGTACCTACCTCATAGAAGTCCTTTTTACTAGGTTGATCATGGGCGATCCAACGCATAGCCAGATCTTGGTAGGCTTCTCCCTCAGCCTCGTACACCACTGGGCCCCATTCCGTCATTCGAGTCACCTCCACGTGGGGTTCTGCCTGTCCTCGAATAGAGATAGTGTCATAGCGGAGCACCACCGGTTTTGCTTTTCCATCTATTAAGTAGGCTTCCTTTTTTTCATCTGTCCATTCAATCTCATACCAATCCAGTACATCATGCCCTACATTGGTTTGGCCCCAGGCAATGTGCTCATTGAAGCCAATAATTACCCCGGGAGTACCAGGAAGTGACACCCCATAAGAATTTAGCTCCGGAGTATGCAATTGGATTTCAAACCAGATGGAGGGCAAGGTAAGTTGCAAATGTGGATCATTACACAAGATGGGTACACCTCCTGAAGTCTTGGTCCCAGCCACTGCCCAGTTATTACTACCTAAAAATTCGGAGGGTAATGGAAAGGTCTGATGTTGGTACAGTCCCCCAATGCTAGGCTCATTAGGAATTGTTTCGTCCATGGCAGCAGGACCAAAATCCCATTCTACCTCCTCTGGAATAATGGGAGACTGCTTGGGATTGTATTCAGGAAAAAGAAAATCAAAAGTTTCTCGTCCCCATTGCTCCAAAGCATTAGTACTTGCCAAATCTGAATGTCTAGCACAGAGACTCTCGGCCATGCTCTTAAAGAAGATGGCCGATTTCAAGGGTGACCAAGGTTCGGGCTTATAGTTCAACAACTTGAATTCAATGGGATAATCAGCCGGAGAAAGTTGCTCTATGTACGCATTTATTCCGGCCGTATAGGCATCTCCAATGCGATCATCCAGTTCGGAGGTGGAGAAGGCTTCTGCGGCATTCTCTGCCGCCATCAACAATCCTTTTTTTCTTTGAAGTTTATCTCGTTCAAGCACGCTCGGTCCCATAACAGCAGCCAGATGACCGCTGGTAGCCCTCACTGAAATATCCATTTGCCACAGGCGATGCATAGCCGTCACGTAGCCCTGTGCAAAAAAGAGGTCTTCATCATTTTGGGCAAATATATGTGGCACCATTCTATCATCGAATACTACCTTTATTGGAGCCTTTACTCCAGCTAGATCAAGTGTAAACTCGCCTTCTTTTGCTTTATCGGCATTCTGCCAAAAGCCATCAAAAGGACTAAAGAGCTTCCCCAAAGGAGGGAAAGGCAGTGCAAAAGGCTGATGTGCGTGGCATAGAAAGAGCAAACTGGCACTGATGGCTGCCACAACCAAAAATTTGAATATTCGCATATGTAGGTAACTAGAAAAATTGAAGGCATCTTAAAGGTATAAAAATGCAGGAATTTGAAGGTACCTCAGTGGATTTTGTAGAATTATCAGGAGATGGTTAAAATGTCACAAAATACAACTCAGGGCACCTATTCACCAATAGATTGTTCAACCTAAATCGAACTTTACCCTGTCACAATGTAACACCATTTTATCCAAGTATTAGATTAGGTAACTCGTGACGACGACTTTGAAAAAAAAACGAGCTACAAGAACATAAATCAGATATGTAAAATACTGTTAATCATACACTTAATCTTTATAGGTCAAAAAATTAACATAAAAAAATAGGCAGAAATGTTGCCAAATACAAAAAAAGGCTTTAATATTGTACCAGTCTTAAAAAGTAGTTTTTGTGTTTATTTGTTTGGGTTAGAGGCCCTTGCTTAAAACTAAGCAAGGGTTTTTTTTATGTTTAACAGAGCTCTTCCCTCCTCCTAAAGTTACTCAGCGTGCGAAGCATACGGCTAGCTCCCCTTAAGCAAGTTGAGGTCTTCCTTCCCTCCTATAAAAAAACCCCTGGCTTCGCCAGAGGTTTGAATAACTATATCTTCCTGCTTATGGCAGTTTGAGTCTAGTTATTGTTGTTATTATTATTAAACAAACCGTTGTCTTGAGTTGGGAGACCGGCTGGTTCAGCTGGCTTCTTCTCTACTAATCCTTTGATTGTCAGCACGATTTCAGCTTCATTAGTATTAGTAGTAAGCGTTACTCTCTTGGTAAAAGGCCCAACGCGCTTAGTGTCATAGCGCACCTTAATTTCAGCTGTTTGACCGGGCAAGATTGGCTCTTTGGGATAAGTAGGTACTGTACATCCGCAACTTCCTTTGGCATGCTTAATCACAGCTGGTTCATTACCCACATTTGTAAATTTAAAGAAGCGGTATGGATCAGAGTCCTGAACGATTTTACCGTAATCGATTTGTTTAGTTTCAAATTTCATCTTCGGACCATCCGTCGCTTCTTCCACCTGAATGGCTGGCGCTGCAGGGGCAGGTGCTGTTTCCTGAGCAGCTACAAATGAAAAAGCCATCACCAGAAGCGTAAGAACAGAAAGTAATTGCTTCATTACAAATAAATTTTTAGTTAAGTATCTGCAACAAAAATAGCTTAATTTCAAACATAATAAAAGTTTTACCTATAGCAAATAGGTTAATGAGTTGTTAACAGCTAGGCAACTTATCTCCCTCATCCTTATCCAAGTCTACCTAGCTGAGGCTCAGGAATAGCTATACGAACAAACATTTGTTAGAAAAAGCTATTTTTTATACTTTTACTTAGCATTCCAGTCTGAAAACCAAAATAAATTGTCCGAAAGACACTGAACAAAACATTTCATTCCAAGTTTCATAAAAAGATTTTATTTAATTTCCTTTTACCTTTGCGCGCCGCATTCTGGATTGTTCGAACGTTATATCAGCGGCTTTTACTAAACGATACAAAATTCTCATCCCCAAAAAGCTCCAAACAGTAAGCCTGAAAGCTAAGAGTTATGAAACTTGATTGCTAGGTCACCCGATGTTTTCATCTGGTTGTCCTAACCATTTGCTAATTAAAACCTGTAAAGCATGAAGTATTTCTTCTACCGAGCAAGTACGTTGCTCGTAGCGCTTCTATTTATTTCCCTGCAAGCCAACGCACAGTTCCAGGTTTCCGGAACCGTAAGTGATGAGGCTGGAGAAACCCTGATTGGCGTTTCCATCCTCGTAAAGGGTACCACCAGAGGTACTATTTCAGACATTGACGGCAACTACACCATTGATGTTCCTGGATCCAGTGCCATTCTAGAATTCTCCTACACCGGCTTCAAAACTGAATCAGTTGAAGTCTCGCCTTCCAACACCACGCTCAATGTAACCCTAAGTGAAGATATTACCAATCTAGCAGAGGTTGTGGTGACAGGTCTTGCCTCTACCATTAAACGTTCTAATTTGGCCAACGCCGTATCCAAAGTATCCAGCACTGAGCTGACTGGGGTAACCACCCAATCATCAGTGGATGGAGCCCTTTATGGAAAGCTTACAGGTGTAAACATAGTGCAGAGTAATGGTGCGCCAGGTGGTGGTATCGCCGTGAGATTACGCGGTGTTTCTTCACTGAGTGGTAACAACCAGCCTTTGATCATCTTGGATGGTGTTTACATTACTAACGCAGAAATTCCTAGTGGTTCTCGCTTTGCTTCTGGTGCCAACTCTGGTACGGAGGAAGGATCATCTAACCGTATTGCGGATATTAACCCTGCGGATATCGAAAGTATTGAGGTACTTGAAAGGGGCTTCTGCTGCAGCTATCTATGGTACTCGTGCGAATGCGGGTGTAATCATCATCACTACCAAAAAAGGTAGTTGCGGGTAAAACGCGTGTTACTTTGAGCCAAGATGTCGGATTCAACAAGATTCAAAACAAGGTAGGAAGGAGATCCTTGGATTCTGAGGCAGAAGTCGCCGAAGTATATCCCAACGATCCTGATGCACCAGCGCAGTGGGCAGCAGCAAGAGCGGCTGGAAAATTATTTGACTACGAAGATGAAATCTATGGCGAGACAGGATTGATTTCGGATACGCGCCTAAATGTATCTGGCGGTAACGATAAAACAAAATACTTCATCAGTGGGGCTTATCGCACTGAAGATGGTATCATTAAAAACACTGGATATGATCGCTTTACCACCCGCCTAAACATTGATCATAAGATCTCCGACAATTTGACCATTTCTTCTACCTCTAACTACGTACGCAGTGACGCAAGCCGTAGTTTCACAGGTAATGAGAACGAAGGTGGTTTATCCTATGGTTATACGCTTGCCTTTACACGTGATTACGTAGACTTGTTCCCTGATGAAAATGGTGTATATCCTAATAATCCTAACTATGCGGGTAACCCCATTTTTGTACGAGATCAGGCTAGAAATGATGAAAGCAACAATCGCTTCATCCAGGGGGTGAAGTTGGACTGGCAAGCTCTTCAAAAAGACAATCAGGTGCTACGCTTTACCTTGAATGGTGGTTTGGACTTCTTGTTAAATCAGACTAATGTTTATGTACCTGAAACACATCAGGCGCAAGTGGGACTAGACAATGGATTCATCGGCGTGGGTAAAAACACCATCTTCAACTACAACTATCAATTGTTTGGTTCTTACGATTACTATACGGATGGCGGATTGAGCTTTAGCACGCAAGCGGGTATTTCTTACCTGAGCTTTGATCGTGACTTCGTTTTGAATCAAACCACTCAATTAATCCCTCTGCAAACCAACTTAACTCAAGGGGGTACGCAGGAGATTAGCCAACGTATCGAAACGGAGGAAGAATTTGGTTTCATTGCACAAGAGCAAATCAACTGGGATGATAAGTTGATCGCTACGGTTGGCGTTCGTTTTGATAAGTCTAACCTGAATGGTGATCCCAATAAATATTATGCTTTCCCTCGGGCTTCATTGGCGGCAAACATTGCCAATTTTGATTTCTGGAACTCAACGGACATCAGCCAGTTCAAACTTAGGGTCGCATATGGTGAAACAGGAAACAGTGCCTCTTTTGGCTCCTTGTTTACTTCTCTGTCTCCAAATAACATCAATGGTGCACCCGGATTCGTCATTCGTTCTCAACAAGGTAATCCAGATCTAATTCCAGAAACTTCTTCTGAATTGGAGTTCGGTACCGACCTTTCTTTATTTGACAACAAGTTGGGTATTGAACTGACATACTATATCCGAAATGTAAAAGACCTGTTGTACAACCGGTCTTTACCAAGTTCTTCTGGATTCACGAATGAAATCAGAAATGACCTCGACCTGGAAAACACCGGTTTGGAATTGGGATTGACTATCAATCCAGTAAGAACGGCTAATTTCGATTGGGTAACGAATGTAAACTTCTGGTTCAATAATTCTGAGATCACTTTATTAGGTACACCTGGTAATGGCACAGATGCAGCGGATATCCCAAGTTTCGTTCCTCCTGGTGTTGCCTTCGGTCTAGGTTTGGGTAGTTTCTACATCAATGAAGGAACACCGATCACTGCACTTTGGGGAAGAGATGACAACGGTAATCCCACTATTATTGGAGACACTGAGCCTGATTTCCAATTGGGTTGGTTCAACCAGTTCAAGATCGGTAAACGAGTAGATTTCAACTTCTTGACACACTGGAAACAGGGCGGAGATGTATTGAACCTATCTCGTCTCTTGACTAATATTGGCGGTGTCACACCAGAAGATCTATTGGAACTAGATGGATTCATCGAGGATGCCTCCTACTTCCGTTTACGTGAGGTTGGCCTCTACTACACTTTGCCCTTTGAGTCAGAGTACATAGAAAATATTCGCTTTGGAATCTCTGGTCGTAATTTGATCACTTTAACAGATTACAGCAGCTACGATCCTGAGACATCAACTAAAGGCGGAACAGGGCTTTCAACTGGAATCGAGGTAACTCCTTTCCCAAGTTCAAGACAAGCTTATTTCCACATTAACTTCAATTTCTAATAGCGAATAACTCCTATTAATAATCTTCTTTGACAAAACTTGTGGAAATCTCCACTTGTACCCTCAAAGAATAATTAAAAAATAGATCATCATGAGAAAAGCCTTTATATTATTATTGGGGCTGGTACTATACACTACCTCTTGTACTTTTGACGATCAGGTAGACCCCAATGCTCCAAGTTTAAATAGTGTTTTAAGCAATGCTTCTTTGCAAGAGCTCAACCTGCTAGTAACAGGTACAGAAGCAGCAATGAGAAATGGATATGGTACTTTCTGTACTTCTTCTGGTTCTATTGCTCGCGAATTCTACAAATTCGATGCTGACCCTCGTAATACAGAGGATCTTTTAGGGAAGAACGGTACGCAATTGGATAACAACACTTTTTATCTTACGGCGCCTTATAATACCCGCTATCGAGTCGTAAAAAATTGCAACATCTTGTTGGAGGCCGTAGACAACACGGACCAAGTTACAGAAGCTGAAAAAGATGGATACCGTGGCTTCGCGAATACGGTGAAGGGACATATGCTTTTGCAAGTCTTGAGCATGTTGGACGACAATGGCATCCGTGTCGATGTTGCAGATCCAGAGAATATTGGACCTTTTGTGGCCGAAGGACAAGCTTACGACGAAATTCTAGCCTTACTAGACCAAGGATTTAACCAGTTGAGTGGCGCCTCTTTCGCCTTTTCACTTTCAAGTGGGTTTGACGGATTTGATTCGCCAAGCACCTTCGGTACATTTAACCGTGCTATAGCTGCTAAAACTGCCCTGTACGCTGAGCAGTATGACGACGTAAATAAAGTTATTAACACCACTTTCATGGATTTAGGTGGACCATTGGATGCTGGCCCTAAGCATGTTTTCAGTAATAGCTCGGGAGATATTCAAAATCCATTGTTTAAGGCTCCGGGGCAGAGCGGTGACCAACTAGTGGTCCATGATGACTTTATCAATAATGCTATTGCTGGAGATACTCGTCTTTCTAAGTTTCGTGCGCGATTGGAAACGCCTAGTCAAGATGATTTGAACGGAACACATGAAACTGCTTTGTTCGAAACAGCCATTTCGTCCATTGATATCATCCGCAATGAGGAATTAATCTTGATCTACGCAGAAGCCAATATGCAAACAGGAAACTTTGCAGAAGCGGTAAGTGCCATCAACATCATCCGTAATGCGGCTGGAATTGGTGACTACCCTGGTGCAGTCGAAAAAGAAGCCTTGATCGACGAGATTCTATTCCAAAGAAGCTATTCCCTTTGGGGAGAAGGGCACAGAATGTTCGATATGCGTCGCTACGGTCGTTTGAACAACAACTTTTTGCCGATTGATCGACCAGGTGATATTATTCATACCAAGTTCCCTATCCCTTTAACGGAAGGTTAATCAGATAAAGGGAGTCAGTACTAAGCTGACTTGATTTAGCTGAATAAGAGCAGTATCTTTCCTAAGGTACTGCTCTTTTTTGTGAAAAAGATGCTTGGCGCCACCACAAAGAGCACTTGTAAAACAAGGGAAAATCCTTAGCTTTGCGCACCCAAAAAAACGCCTTCTATGATCGATACCGTTCACCTCAATTTAATTGCCGAAAGAACTCAATTAGCCAAACATCGGGTACAAAATGTATTAGGGCTATTATCGAATGGCGCAACGATTCCATTCATTGCCCGCTACCGTAAAGAGGTTACAGGTTCATTAGATGAAGTTCAGATTGCAGCGATCCAACAAGAAGCCAAAAAGCTAGATGATCTTGCCAAACGTAAGGAATCAGTGCTAAAAAGCATTGAGGAACAGGGTAAGTTGACGGATGAACTACGGCGACGCATCGAGGCTTGCTATGATATGACCGTTTTGGAGGACATTTACCTTCCGTATAAGCGGAAAAGAAAAACGCGGGCTTCCATAGCCAAAGAGCGGGGACTCGAACCGCTAGCAGATCAGATATTCCTACAACGTAACAACAATGTAGAGCAGTTGGCGGCTGCCTATCTCAGCGATGAAGTTCCTACGGTGGAAGACGCCCTGCAAGGAGCTAGAGATATCATTGCAGAGCGTATTAACGAGGATGAAAAGGTGAGAAACCGAGTACGTTCCATCTTTCGTCGCGAAGCCTTGATTACCTCCAAAGTAGCCAGAGGTAAAAAGGAAGAAGGTGCTAAATATCAGGACTATTTTGAATTTTCAGAACCCCTGAAGAAATGCCCTTCCCACCGAATTCTAGCCATTCGACGCGGAGAAGAAGAAGGTTTTCTCCGAGTCAGCATAGGGCCTGAGGAAGAGGAGGTCATGTATCAGTTGGAAAAAATGGTACTACAAGGCTACGGTGAAGCAACAGATCAAGTAAAACTAGCGCTCCAAGATGGATATAAACGCCTGCTCTCCCCTTCCATCGAGACGGAATTCCGTAATTTATCAAAGGACAAAGCTGACGAAGAAGCCATTAAGGTGTTTGCTGAAAACCTACGTCAGCTACTACTAGCCGCACCGCTTGGTCAAAAGCGAGTGATCGGCTTAGATCCTGGCTATCGAACGGGTTGCAAAGTAGTTTGCCTGGACGAAAATGGAGACCTTTTACAGAACACCACTATCTACCCACACCCTCCTCAGTCAGATGAGTTTATGGCGAAAAAAACTTTGGTGGAACTAGCAGATCGTTTTCAGGTAGATGCCATTGCTGTTGGTAATGGTACAGCGGGTCGTGAGACCATACAGCTGTGCCGAAAGACCGATTTCGGACGACGCATTGAGGTGTTTATGGTCAATGAAGCTGGGGCTTCCATTTACTCCGCCTCGGCCGTAGCCCGAGAAGAATTTCCAGATCAGGATGTCACTGTACGAGGAGCTGTCTCCATTGGTCGAAGATTGATGGACCCATTGGCGGAGTTGGTAAAGATAGACCCGAAGTCCATCGGAGTTGGACAATATCAGCATGATGTAAGTCAAAGCTCACTCAAGGAAAGTCTGGACAGAGTAGTAGAAAGCTGTGTGAATGCCGTAGGTATTAATCTCAACACGGCCAGTAAATCCTTGTTGGTCCACGTTTCCGGCCTTGGCCCTACCCTCGCCCAAAACATTGTAGACTATCGCTCTGAACATGGTACCTTTGCTTCTCGTGCTACCCTCAAAAAAGTAGCTCGAATGGGCGAAAAAGCTTTTGAACAATGCGCTGGATTCCTGAGAGTCAGAGATGCCAAGAACCCCCTAGATAATACGGGCGTACACCCTGAAAGCTATCCCATCGTTAAACAGATGGCCAAAGACTTAGGCTGTACGGTTGAAGACTTGCTACAAAAATCATCACTTAGAGAAAGCATCGACCTCAAACGCTACATCACAGATGCGGTCGGCTTACCTACCTTGAAAGATATTCTGTCTGAATTGGCTAAGCCCGGGCTAGATCCACGTGGGACGGCCAAATCCTTTGAATTTGCCAATATTCAGTCCATCGAGGATTTGCGGGAGGGTATGGTGGTACCTGGGATCGTGAATAATATCACTAACTTCGGGGCCTTTGTGGATATTGGAATCAAAGAAAGTGGCTTAGTGCACGTTTCCCAACTAGCGAATCGCTTTGTTAAGAATCCCTTGGATGTCGTTAGCCTGCAGCAACAAGTTAGCGTTCGTGTGATGAATGTGGATTTGAAGCGCAAGCGTATTCAGCTTTCGCTGAAGGATGCGTAGTTAACTGCAAAATTTCTATTTTGGGAGTCTATGGACCATCAGTCGGCTTCCAACTCTCTGAGCAAGTCATTCCACTCCCGAAGGTTTTGCAGCTCTTTTTGTACCCCTTTACGGATTACGTAGAATAGAATCACGGCAATGAATAAATAGGAGATATCTATAAACAATACCATGTTGAAGGACAGATTGTCTAAGAATTCTGGAGTGATCATGTAGAACCCTATGGTAAACACAGCTATGATTATCGGAGAATACATGCTCTGAGTTTTAACTCGAAAAGCATGAAAACGGATACTGTTGTTCGTATTCTCCTTAGAGTTGGATAGGGTACTGATTCTTTGAAGCTTAAGCAAGCTTATTATCTCTAGGACTACTCGGATAGTTAGCCCCCCGAGCATAGCCGTAGCTCCTATCCTGCTTATGATTTGCTTCACGGGGGCTACATAGGTGAAGAAAGCGGATAGACCAATCAGTGTAAATAAGAGAATAGCCAATGTTCCATATTGAAAACTTCTAGAAGCGGACTTCCTTTGATCAAGAGTGTGTTGCATATCTGCAAAAGTTGGCTGCTGCTGGGCTAACTTTTTTTGTCCAGCGCTCCAAGCATTTTCCAATGCTGAAAATTCATCTTTCATCTGGCATTGTTTCTAAGATTTTACCCAATTTGATTTTAATCCGGTGAATTTTCACCCTTAGATTAGTTTCTTCAATTCCAAGTATTTCTGCAATCGTCTTTTGTTTCTCTTTTTCCAAGACCATCATAATGATGATCCGATCCGTCTTATTCAGTTGGCCAATGGCTTTGTACAGTCTAGAAATGGAATCATCGAGATTTTCTTCTCGATGATCCATCTGAATTTGGTCTAAAGCCTCTTTGCGCCTGGTAGCTGCCTTAATCTGGCCCAGACAAGTATTCACTGTAATTCTGTAAATCCAGGTTTTAATCGAGGATTCACCTTTAAATTTCTTAAGGTTTTTCCAGATGATAATGAATACTTCCTGACTGGCATCTTTAGCGATCTCCTCCACTCCTTTAAAGTAGCCATAGCAAATCTGGAACACCATTGGATAGTATTTCTGGTAGATGTCTTCAAACGTTTCTTTAATCTGTTCCATTTAAATGGATATTGATCTCGTTTAGCATCCAGGGAAAATTATCGTACATAATGAAGTGTCTTGATTTAGGAGCTACCCTCACTGATTTGATGGCTAGGTTTTGATATTGGCTATTGATGTTTTTCAATACCATCGCTTCTCCAAAGGGTTCCGGTGCTACTAAAATAAGACAGTCTGCCTTGATCTTATCCAGGCCGGGCCGCGCATCTATTTTCAATAAATCTGTATATCCATATACATAGGTCTTGCGATCTGCTTTTAGAATCCAATCTAGGATTTTAGTTACCCCCACCGAGTCTTTGGTCATATTAGCAGCCATGTTCATGGCATACCCTTTAAACCCATCATCATCCATATCAAGTACTTGCTTGTTGAATGGACTCTCATATTGCAAGGCTTCGGCTGGCACTCCGGGCATCATTACTGCTCTCATGCAAGGTAGTGCATCTATAATTACGAGCTTGGTGATTTTACTAGGAAACGCCATGGCAAGATCAAGGGCTAGATTCCCCCCCATACTATGACCAATAATGGTAATGTCTTCCAGTTTTTGTTCTTGAATATAGCTACCTATTTCCTCCTTGATAGTGGAATACCAAGGCATAGCAATGGGCTTGAGTCCATCAAAACCTGCAAAAGTAAAAATGTGATGTTGACCTTTTACCTCCAATTGGCTAATGGTTTCCTGAAAAATAGATCCGCCAATGGAAAAGCCAGGGAAGTAGAATATAGCTTCACCCTCGCCTTCTATCCTGACTTCAAATGCATTTTTCTCGATGGTTTCTTGGGAGGAAGCTTGGATCATTAGAGCAAGCATCATGAATACCACGTGCAATGTCCTTTTCATAAGAGTTGTAATTTTTGATTATTACCCCTTAGAGAACAGAAGTATCAAAATGTTACAAAGCAGCTAGAAAAAATTTGAACATGCTTTACCTAAATACGAAGAGAGGGATCGCTTCTGTTCAAGATCCCTCTCCATTTGTCTTTAGGCCTCCCAATGACCTAAGACGCTCTATCAGCTATTTCGTTTCCTGGCTAATCATTCTCAAGTGTACATGAATAAATTGGGGGCGGCGGCTTTAATCTCAGCACTGGCTTGATCTGCGTATTGATCAAAATTACGGTGGAAAGTCTTCACCAAGAAGGCAGCCTGCTGGTCATAAGCTGTTTTATTTTCCCAAACATTTCGAGGATTTAATAAGGCAGGAGGTACACCAGGGCAAGAAGCGGGAATATTCAATCCGAAGGTCGATTCCTTACTGAAATCTACTTCAGCCAAGTTTCCTTGTAAAGCCGCACTGATCATCGCTCGCGTATATTTCAAAGAGATGCGATGTCCTACACCATATGGTCCTTCCGTCCAGCCGGTATTGACTAACCAAACATGTACATCCTTCTTTTCTAGTTTCTCTCCCAGCATTTCCGCATACTGCGTAGGGTGGAGTGGCATAAATGGGGCGCCAAAACAGGCCGAGAAGGTAACTTGAGGTTCATTTACTCCTGCTTCTGTACCTGCAACTTTTGCTGTGTAACCAGAAATAAAATAGTACATCGCTTGCGCTGGCGTAAGCTTAGATATGGGAGGCAATACTCCAAAAGCATCACAGCTTAAAAAGAAGATATTCTTTGGTGCTGCTCCTTTACCGGAATCCATGCGATTACGAATATGGTAGAGCGGGTAGGAAACCCGTGTGTTCTGCGTGATATCTGAACGCCCATAGTCTGGACGCTGTGAGTTAGGAACAAAGTTAATGTTCTCCAATATTGCTCTATGATGAATTGCTTGGTAGATGGTCGGCTCTTTTTCTTCGCTGAGATCAATTACTTTGGCATAGCAGCCACCTTCGAAATTGAATACGCCATCATCCGACCAGCCGTGCTCATCATCCCCAATTAGCATCCGATCAGGATCAGCTGACAAGGTTGTTTTCCCCGTTCCAGATAGTCCAAAGAAGATAGCTGTATCCCCATTCTGTCCTACATTGGCCGAACAGTGCATGGGAAAAATCTTGTGCTCGATCGGTAACAAGTAATTTAGCACGGAGAATATACCCTTCTTGATTTCGCCCGTATATCCCGTTCCGCCAATGAGGATCTGCTTTTTTGTAAAATTGATGATGGAAAAATTGTGTTGACGAGTTCCATCAATGACGGGTTCCGCTTTAAAGGACGGAATACAAATGACGGACCAATCAGGCTCAAAATGCTCCAATTCAGCAGCCGTAGGGCGGATAAACATATTGTACGCAAACTGGTTACTCCAAGGATATTCTGTAATGACGCGCAGGGATAGTCTGCTGGCGGAATCTGCTCCAGCAAAGGCATCTCTGACATAAACCTCTTTCCCTTGTAGGTAGGTACACATCCGCTCAAACAAACCATCAAATTTTAACGCCGAGAAGGGTTGATTGATCTCTCCCCAATCCATAGTTTGTGAAGTAATCTGATCTTTAACGATGAAGCGATCCTTTGGCGATCGACCTGTGAACGCCCCTGTTTCAATAGCCAGTGCTCCATTATCAGCCAGGATACCTTGTCCTTTTTTGAGACTGGCTTCTACCAAAGCTTCTGGACTTAGGTTCCAGTGAACTTGACCAAGCTGGTTCAAGCCAAGGTCAGCCATTTTAGCTGCTACATTTTTGATACCGAAGACTTCCATCATTGTTCTTTTAGGAGTTAGTGAAATCTGGTGCAAATCTAATTATTTTCTCATTTAGAGAAAATTTCTCTAACAGAAATTTTTCCCTACTTCTCCTTATATTTGTTAGATCAAGTGAAAAGAGTATGTTGAAAGAAATCGATACGGTAAAACTGATCTTTGGTTTAAAGATTCAGCAGCTTCGGCGTGACAAAGGCTTATCCTATCAGCAGTTGTCAGATCTGACGGGGCTGGCCATTTCTTATTTACACAATATTGAGAAGGGGAAAAAATATCCGAAAACAGATAAAATCTTGCTCCTGGCTAAAGCCCTAGAGGCGGACTATAACTATCTCGTTTCTCTGGAAGCCAATAAAAAGCTTAAGCCTATTATTGATCTTTTGCATTCAGATTTCCTCAAGATTTTCCCGCTGGATGATTTTGGCATCGATGTTTCCAAACTCATTGAATTACTCTCTGTAGCACCCGATAAAGTAAACGCTTTTGTCAGTACAGTACTCAAGATTACCCGTAATTTTGATATGCAGGGAGAGGATTTTTATAAGGTGGCTTTACGTTCTTACCAGGATCTACATGACAACTATTTCGAGGAAGTAGAAGAAGCTGCCAATCAATTCCGTAAGGATAACAAGCTCAAGATAGATCAGCAACTTGACCAAAGAACGCTTAAGAAGCTCCTACGCAAATGCTTCGATATACAGTTAGATGCGGATCATCTAGACCAAAATACACATTTGAAGCAGGTCCTCTCCTATTATAGTCCCAGTAGAAAGCAATTATTTTTGAAAGGAGATTTAGCTGATCCGATCACCAAGTTTCTACTGGCTAAAGAAATTGGTTTCCAAGTCTTACAACAACAGGAGCGCCCGCTGGAAACCCCACTTCTTGAAGTAGACAGCTTTGATAAACTTTTGATCAACTTTAAAGCAGCCTACTTCGCCGTAGCCTTGATTTTACCCGAAAGTGTCATGATCGATGAAATTGAACGGATGGCGCAATGGCGAAAATGGAACAATGAAGCCTTCCTGGATCTCCTAACACGTTTTGGAGCTGCCCCAGGAATGGTACTACAAAGACTAGCCAATCTCCTGCCTCGACACTTTGACATCAGGGACATCTTCTTCATTCGATTCTTTGCACAGCCGGATCTTAAGAAGTTCTTAGTCACCAAGGAGATGCATCTTTCGCAATTACATGATCCTCATGCTAATCAGTTGGATGAACATTATTGTCGAAGATGGATCAGCATTAATTTGATCCGACAGCTGAAAGCCTTGCCCGGTACAGATGGAACCTTGGAACCTATAGCGGGGGTACAGATTTCCAAGTATGTGGACACCCCCAATGCCTACTTCTGTCTGTCCATAGCCCAGCCTAGCATGACCAATCCAGATGAAAGTTATAGCTTCACCATTGGGATTTTGGTCAACGAAAAACTAAGACGCCTTTTCAAATTCTTAAGTGATTCAAATATCAAGCAAAAGGAAGTGCACACGACCTGCGAAAGATGCCCGATATCAGATTGTGCGGCTAGGGTCTTCCCCCCGGTATTCTTGCAGCAAGAAAAAAGGCGAGAAAAAACACGCTACGAATTGCGGCAAATTGAAGAAATGAAGTCCCTTCAAAGCAAGTAGAATTGCTCTATTTTATCGACAAGCAAAAAGGCAATGGCGCGGTGCATTGCTTGGCATCCATGAAAGCAACTGTAGAAAAGATGTTTTTTTCAGTACTTAGCTAAAAATCTGGTGAAAATCCTTTTGTATTTTCAATTTCTTTTCTTTTTCTAAATCAACCGTTTATATTTGTCGATCAAGTATATTCGCACCTATGCTTAATAGCAAAGCCCTACAGCTGTTGCGAGCCTTGAATCGCTCGGAGCTAGAGCGACTTCGACGCTTTGCCAAGTCGACCTACTGCAATACGAATCAGAATGCACTAGAGTTGTTAGAGAAGTTAGTCCCGCACTATCCGCACTTCTCTGGGCCCATGCTAAAAAAGCGCACTTTCTACCAATCCATCTTCCCAGACAAAGCCTATAATGATGCCTACTTTAGGAAACAATTATCTGGCCTATATCAAATGATTCGGTCTTTTCTGGCCTTTGAAGAATGGAATGGACACCGAGATCTTCATCAGATCTATTTGCTTCGTCAACTTCGACAAAGGAAACTGGACAATGTTTTTCAAATTCAATTCGATCAGGCCGTAGAAGACCTCAACCTGGCAGGCGCTCGGAGTAGTAACTATTTCCAGCAAGCCTTCCAGCTGGCAGAGGAGGTAGCAGCCTCACGCAATGGCCAGGAAGATCACGAAGCTTATGCTGCCCAATTGCAACATCTCGACATTTCTTTTTTGATCAAGCGACTGAAGGTGATCTGTGATATGCTCAGTCAGCAGGGAGTGGAGGATGGTAATATCTTAAGTAAGTATCTACATGCCTTATTGGAAAAGGAAGGCAATAGCTATGTCACCATTCCAGCAGTGGCCATCCATTGGAAGCTTTGCCAGGCTTGGACTGAGCCCGATGAACCTTCTTTCTACTACGACTTCATGGAATTATTGGAAAAACACCTCTCCCTCTTTCCCATGTTGGAACAAAGGTGGCTTTACGAACATGCTGAACAGTATTGCTGGTTGCAGCTACGCGCTGGCTTTAGGGAATTTGTAGATCAGCTATTTTTAGTTCAGAAGGTGAAATTAGAGAAAGGTTTATTGCTACAAGGTCAACAGCTTCCTCCGCAACAATTCCAGGATCTTGTCACGCTAGGTTTACAACTGCAAAAACTCAGCTGGGTTCGCCAATTCATCGCTAAATACCAGGCTCTATTGCCCGTCGCTGATCGCGAGGATCAACTGATCTATCAAACAGCTCGGGTAGACCAAGCAGAAGGAAAGTTGGAAGAAGCTACGGATGCTCTAAGCGTCCATAATTTTAAGTTATCCGATCTGGCTAGCAAAGCAGCCCTACTGCACTTTCAACTACTGTATCAGACTGCGCGCTTTGCTCAACTCAGTGAAGAACTAGATAATTGGCGATTGCGATGGATGCGTTCTCCGGAGCTGAACACCACGGAACGTCAATCCTTACTCAACTGCATCAGCGTATTAAAGCAAGTATTGAGAATACGGAAGCAAGCCGAGAAAATAGATTCAGTAGCCATTACAGCTAAAGGCAACAAGCTCTTAGAACGAATCGACAATCTAAATCATCTTTCCCTAGAGCGTTGGCTGAAGCATATCATCCAACAAATTGTCTAATAGGAAATAGGACCATTTTATTTCTTAACCGTGAGTTTGGGCTTATTGGGCCGCTTATCCAGTTCAATGTCAATCATCTGAAAGCGGTTCTGTTCCGACATATCCAAGCGCCCATAGAAACCATCCTTATCCATATCGCGAAGTAATACGGCTTCATAGTCCCCCTTCCTAAAGACAGCTACATAATAGGTTTCATCATTTTCTTGGTACTTCTCAAAATCGATAATGCGGTAACCACTCTTGGTCCGTTGGAGAATTTCAGTATTGAAGCGTTTCAGGTCTTTTTCGACGATTACATAGGCTCTTTTTCCGGCGGGCCCATAGTGATACAAGGCAAGATATTGGACAGTATTGGAGGGCGTTTCAAATACATCTAAGTCTACGAGATAGAAATGAGCCTGAGCCATTTCCTGGGTCTTCTTCAATATACCTTCTTGAGAGTCCAGCCGCCAAACTTTATGTTGTGTATCTCCCTTATACCAGACGCCATAGAATTGCTGCTCATTTTCGGTCAATGCAATGCCCTCTACTTCTCCCATCACATATCCTTCTTTAACTTTTGCTCTTTTCTGTTCAATAAAGCTTTTCCAACCATCTATTTTTTCAAGCTTATGTCCTAGATCACTTTTGATCCAAAGCGACCAATAATACCGCTCGGCACCATCCTTGGCAGTCTCCAGTTCCATTAATCGGTAACCAAGCGCTGTCATTCTTTTTTCCGTCACCAATAAAGAGTCCCAGGACTGGGCTTCGTAAAAGGATAATTCAGCTTCTGTTTGATGTAGAACGCCTGAATAAGTGAATTGAGCAAAGGTAGTACAGGTAGCCAATAAACAGGCCAGTACGAATACCGTAGTTCTCATGAGGCATTGATTTGTAGTTCTCTCACAATATGCTAGAACGTATGAAGATTTACCATTGGATGAAGTTAGCATTTTGAAAGAACTTCTCCCAGTCTCAAATCTCCTGTCATTCTCCAATCTATCTGCGAATTCCGACCCTCTGCCCTTCATTACAAACAGATCGGTAGCATTGCTAAAGAAGATGATTAATTAACACACGTTTTTTCCAAACCACCTCCATAGCAATCCAATCCCTTGCTTGCAGATGGCTTATGTATCATTCAATACGAAATGAAAACCCGCAATATTGTCTAAACCGGGGAAAGAGCCGACAAAATATCGCCACTTATGTCTTCAATATGTTCAAGGCCGACAGAAACTCTTATTAAGCCTGGTGTAATCCCGACTGCTAATCTTTCTTCCTCGGTCAACTTAGAGTGGGTGGTCGTAGTGGGGTGTGTCAAAATGGTCCGAGTATCTCCCAAATTGGACGATAATGAACAAACCTTAATCCGATTCAAGAATTGCATACTCTCCGAGATTCCTCCCTCGATTTCAAAAGAAACCAGCCCACCACCCAGCCTCATCTGTTTCTTGGCCAAGCCCACTTGTGGGTGACTATCCAGAAAGGGATAGCGAACTGCCGACACCCTCGGATGTTCACTCAATCTTTTCGCCAATTCCAAGGCATTTTGACAGTGGCGTTCCATCCTTACACTCAAGGTTTCCAGACTTTTAGATAAAACCCATGCGTTAAAGGGAGACATCGCCGGCCCCGTATGTCGGCAAAAACTCTGAATTTCATCAATGAGTTCCTGTTTACCAACAATGATCCCACCTAGCATCCGCCCTTGACCATCCATCCATTTGGTTCCTGAATGCACCGATAAATCAGCCCCGTATTTCAAAGGCTGCTGTAGATAGGGTGTAGCGAAGCAATTATCGACATTAAGAATTAAGTCGTGTGACCTTGCTATCTGCCCGGCCTTCTCCAAATCCACTAAGGTTAAGCCTGGATTGGAAGGGCTCTCCAATACCAACATTCGCGTGTTGGGCTGGATAGCGGTATGCCAATTATCGATATCGGTTGGCTCTACGTAGGTTGAACTAATACCCCATTTTGGGAATATTTTGGTCAGTACTTGATGCGTGGAGCCGAACAAGGCACGAGAAGCCAAAACGTGATCCCCTGCCTGTAGAAAGGCCGCCATACTAGCAAAGACAGCAGCCATGCCTGAGGCAGTAGCAAAGCCAGCTTCCGCTCCTTCCATGGCACATACTTTCGCTATGAGTTCATCCGTATTGGGATTGCTATACCGGGAATAGATAATACCATCTGCCTCCCCTGCGAAGGTATCCCGCATTTCTTCTGCACTGTGAAAGGTGAAACTGGAAGTCAAAAACAGGGGAACACTATGTTCCCGATATTGAGTCCTTTCTCGCTGCAACCGAATGGCATCGGTTTCAAAATGTTTTTGTTTGCTAGTCATAACTATCGGATTATTTAGAAGAGTAGTGACCTAGGCCGGCGAATGCTTACTTTAGGATTTCCCAAGACCAAGTGATCTTTGCCGTTTTTTCAATAATCTTTGCTACAGAGCACAGCTTTTCTCCAGAAATGGTGACTGCTCTTTCTACTTTCTTTTCATCTAGATCCCCATATAATCTGTAATGGACATGGATATCAGTAAACAAGGAAGGCACTTCACCTTCTGCTCTGTTTCCCTCCAAGGATATCTTGATGTCATCGATCTGCTGCCGTTGCTTGGTCAAAAGGTGAATTACATCAATGGAGCTACAGGCACCCAAGCTACTGAGCAGCATCTGCATAGGACGCATGGCCTTATTACTCCCGCCAACTTTTGGCGAGCCGTCCGTTTCCACGGTATTACCATCTTCATTAGTTGCCAACATATGATAGGCATCGTCTAGTCTTGTCAGTTCGATCTTCATTAGGATAAATTTAGTGGTGGATTAGCAATCATTTGCCTGGGACAACATGATTTGGTAGGACTTAGTTGCCATATAGGCTCCAGCGCAGGCCAAATCTGTCTTAGCGGCTACTTTGCCCCGGCTTATTTTCAGATAGTTAGAGGGGTAAAATGGAGTCGATTTTGAATTAAATATGGAATAATCAAATAATTGGCGCGAAATTGATGCTTTTTATCTTTTTTACAAAATTTTCGCTCCCTCAAAGAAAAAAATTTGATTTTTCGTGGAATAGCTGATACTTTTGTCCACACAAATCACTTCTTTGACGAGAATGATTTTATAAAGAATGGGTTGAGAGAACGGGCTCTTCGAAACCCTAGCAACCTACCACTTCGGTAAAAGGTGCTAAATCCCGCCAACTTACTCGCATCGAGTACAGCTTGGAACTATAAAATCGAAATGATGAATTTACTACCTTTTTCTCTCATTTTCCCTGACCACCGAAACCGGCTCTCCGAAGCCCTTCTGTACTGTAATGCTATGCTCCATCAGCACTGTTGTTGCTGTTGTAGCTGTTAATCCAACTATTGGCGTCTAGTTGTGTGTAGTCACTAGTTTTGTCTAGTTCTATCTATACCGCTAGTTTTCACCATCTACGTTGATCAGGAAACTTATATCATTAACTGACTTTAAAATATTGAAACCATGTCCAATTTACGATTTGAAACCCTTCAACTACACGCAGGTCAGGAAGAGGTCGAGGGAACAACTCGATCCAGAGCAGTCCCCATTTACCAAACCACCTCTTATACCTTCAAGGACTCTGAGCATGGGGCCAACCTATTTGCGCTCAAAGAGTTTGGCAATATTTATACTCGGATCATGAATCCGACTACTGATGTATTTGAAAAAAGAATTGCTGCCTTGGAAGGCGGGGTAATGGCAGTAGCCACCGCATCTGGGCAGGCAGCACAGTTTTTGGCCCTAAACAATATCCTGCAAGCAGGAGATAATTTTGTGTCCTCCTCCAATCTGTATGGAGGTACTTACAATCAGTTTAAGGTAGCCTTCAAAAGATTAGGAGTCCAGGTACGTTTCACAGAAGGAGAATCTCCGTCTGACTACGAAAAGCTAATTGATGAAAATACCAAAGCCATCTACTTTGAGACCATTGGTAATCCCAGTTTCTCCGTGCCTGATTTCGAAGGTATCATTGGAGTAGCAAAAGCGCACGATATTCCAGTGATCGTTGACAATACCTTCGGAGCCGGTGGTTTTCTATGTCAGCCTTTGAAATGGGGCGCCAGTGTGGTGGTTCAATCTGCTACCAAGTGGGTGGGTGGACATGGCACCTCTATCGGGGGTATCATTGTAGACGGCGGTACCTATAACTGGGGAAATGGAAAATACCCTCAATTCACTGAGCCATCTGAAGGATATCACGGTATGGTATTCTGGGACATTTTCGGCGCTGAAGGACCTTTTGGCAACGTAGCATTTGCCATTCGTGCAAGAGTAGAAGGATTGCGAGATTTTGGTCCCGCTTTGTCTCCTTTTAATGCCTTTCTATTGCTACAGGGCTTAGAAACTTTAAGTCTGCGTGTGCAAAGAACTGTGGACAACGCTTTAGAATTGGCAAAATGGTTGGAGGCGCATCCAAAAGTAGCCTCTGTAACTTATGCCGGCTTAGAAAGTCACCCACAGCATGCACATGCCAAGAAGTATTTAACCAATGGTTTTGGAGGAGTACTATCCTTTACCGTACATGGTCCCAAAGAAAACGCAACTAAGATCGTAGATAGCCTAAAATTAGTAAGTCACTTGGCCAATGTTGGGGATGCCAAGACATTGATTATTCAACCTTCGGCTACGACGCACCAGCAGCTAAGCGACCAAGAGCAACTAGCAGCAGGTGTACTGCCTACCTCTTTGCGGGTGTCCGTCGGGATCGAACATATTGATGATATCAAGGCAGACTTCGAGCAAGCTTTCGCTCAAATCGAAGTAGAGAATCCAGTCTTGAACTAGTCATTTTTTGTATTGGAAGCGTGGTATTCTATCATACTCGTTCCAACTTTAGGGCAAAAGGAAGTCAGGTTGACCCTCAAGGGGAATAAGGATTTGAACTTCCTTTCGCCCACCCTTTCATATTCAAACACTTTATGGCGCTACAAAAAGTAAAGTATCCGGGAGCCTTTGAACTAGAATGCGGTACATCTCTCCCAGAATTGACCATTGCTTACCACACTTATGGTCAACTCAATGCAGAGAAGGACAATGTCATCTGGATTTGTCATGCACTCACAGCCAATTCAGATGCTGCCGATTGGTGGGAAGGCTTGCTGGGAGAAGACAAAACCTTTGACCCTAATCGCTACTTTATTGTCTGCTCCAATATGCTCGGCTCTTGTTATGGGACAACTGGCCCTGCCAACACTAATCCTGAACAAGAAGAAATCTACGGTCTGGACTTTCCCACAATCACGATCAGAGATATGGTCAAGGCGCATCAGTTCTTAAGGCAAGATTAGGAATACATAAAATCAAATTGATTGTGGGAGGGTCAATGGGAGGACAACAGGCTGTTGAATGGGCAATTACGGAGGCTGCCCTCTTTGACAAAGTCTGTATTCTCGCCTCCAACGCCAAACACTCTCCTTGGGGCATCGCCTTTAATGAAAGTCAAAGAATGGCCATCTTGGCGGATGCTAGCCTCGATAAGAACGATCCCAAAAGTGGACAGAAAGGCCTAGAAGCGGCCCGCGCCATAGCCATGCTTTCCTATCGTCATTACAAAACGTACCAACTAACCCAAAAAGAAGAAACTGAAGATAAGCTTGAGGAGTTCAGAGCAAGTTCCTACCAGCGCTACCAAGGATTGAAGCTATACAAACGCTTCAACGTATTCTCCTATCTTAGTTTAAGTAAGTCCATGGATTCCCATAACGTTGGACGAGGCCGCAAAAGTGTAGAAGAAGCGTTGCAACAAATCACAGCTAAGGCGCTAATCATCGGCATTACTACCGATATACTTTTCCCCATCGAAGAGCAGATTTTATTGGCCAAACATATCCCCAATGCTCAACTCGAAGTTATTACCAGTTCCTACGGACATGATGGTTTTTTAGTAGAATTTGAATCCATAAGTGGTTTGGTTAAACCATTCCTTGAGCAAAATGTATTGATAAATAACAAGAAGAACAAAGTAAACGATAGCCTGGTCACCAATCCGGTCGCCTTACCTGGCACCGAAGAGTTTTAAATCCATTATCAGGCATAACTAGATACTCATTTCACAACCCATAAAATTACCCACATGGCCATTAGACTAGGGGACACAGCCCCCAACTTCAAAGCTCAAACTACCCAAGGAGAAATAGATTTCCACGAATACCTTGGAGATGGTTGGGGCCTCTTCTTTTCACATCCTGCCGATTTCACCCCAGTTTGCACCACAGAACTCGGTCGTACAGCCGCTTTGCACGAAGAATTTGCGAAAAGAAACGTAAAAGTAATTGCCATCAGTGTAGATCCACTGGACTCCCATAATGAATGGATTAAGGACATCGAAGACACTCAAGGTGTAAGCATGAACTTCCCCATCGTTGCGGATGAAGACCGGAAAGTAGCAGAATCATACGACATGATCCATCCGAACATGACCGCTAAAACGACTGTTCGAACGGTATTTGTGATCGGACCAGACAAGAAAGTAAAGTTGACTTTAACCTATCCACCGGCTACTGGTCGTAATTTCCAGGAGATTCTTAGAGTTATTGATTCTCTACAATTAACAGCCTACCATAGTGTAGCTACTCCAGCGGACTGGGAAGATGGCCAGGAAGTAGTGATTCTTCCCTCCATAACCAATGAGGAGATTCCCGAAAAGTTTCCGAAAGGCCATACTGAAGTTCGCCCTTATTTGAGGTTGACTCCACAGCCCAACGTGGATTAAACAAAGCCTTCAACCTGGTTCAAATAAAAACCCCGAGCGCCTCGTGCAGGCATTCGGGGTTTTTACCTTATCGTATGATCGAAATCGTCCCAGTTGCCATCTCCTTCCTTAAGAAACCAGGATAAATTTCCCAGGAATAATCAATGGCATACACATATACGCCATTGGGCAAAGGTTGCCCATTCCGGGTTCGACCATCCCAGCTCACCTCTGGGCCAGCCACGTGATACAGCATTTCCCCCCAGCGATTAAAGATTTTCAGATCAAAATCTCGGAAAAGACAAGTCGCATGTAATTCTAAGAGATCATTCATGCCATCCCCATTTGGAGAGAAGGCATTAGGCACAAACATAGGACAAGGGCATTTACCCAGATCGAGCTTGATATCATAGTGGTAAGTCTTATTACAGGTAATCACATCCACCTTGTATTTCCCCGGGGCCTGGAGGACACGATTGGGATCATTAGAACCATCACTCCATTCATAAATAGCTTCCTCAAATTCGGTTGTAAATAGAAAAGTATCAGCACAGGCTACCAGCGAATCCAAGGTCATAAATTCCTCCCCTCTAGTCTTATCACAATAAGGCCAAGGATTTAGCTCTATATCTTGATAGGCAATGTGAAAAGTATCCACCCGCTCAAAGTTCAAGGCTCCTGCCGTGACATTTACAGGAGCTTGTTTTAATGGTACTGATGTTTCGAAGGTTTCTGCCAAGGGGACACCCACGCAACCTAAGGCTGTATCCGGGGTAATCCGTAATACATAGTCATAAGAAAATTCATTTTCATACTTCCCCTTCAAGGTGATTCCATTTTCCGCATTAACAGTGCAGGAAGGGTCCGTGAAGCGGCCAAATTCACTCAATTCAAATTGATACTGAGCAGTAACCTGGCCTTTATCGGATAAGAGGGTAATCATGGGCATGGAGGTGGACACTTCTCCTTCCGTAGCAGAGTAGGTATTTACAAAGGCGATTTCCCCTTCCATGGTAGCAGCCAAGTCCGATAACTCATAAGCAGCAGGTAAGGCTTCAGATTGCCATTGGATCACACCCGCTGGTCCGATCATCGCCACGAATTGTTGCTGGGCTTCGGTGGCTGTAAAACTTACGGCATAACCTCCTTCCACAGCAATAGGCTGCGAACTAATTTCCGAGTCGGAATATTGATTCGCCCAAAGGGGATTACCATTGGGATCTAATTCATACAAACTATTGCCATTGCGACAGATGATACTCCCATCCTCGGCAAAAGCAGCGCCGCCATCCCCTTCTTGTTCTGCGTAGCGCCTGGCCCAACGTACTCCACCATCTAAATCAGTGACTAAAGTATAATTGCGACTTTCTATGTTATCCAAGAAATTACCGAACAACAGAATTTGATCTTCCAGAATATCAATAGAATAGCAGCGATCATAATCAGAGGTATGATAAGCATTCAACCAGAGAATCTCGCCAAACCTATCTACTTTCAGCAAAAATACGTCTTGAAGTCCAGTGGCCCCGGTCGCATAAATTCCTCCTTCTGGTCCAACGGTAATATCTTGCAGAAATAAACCAAAGTTATCACTCTCAAATAAGCGTGACCACTCCACCTGTGCACAGGAATCATACTTGACCATAAAAAAACTATGTTTAGCGCCATCGGTATAGGGTCTGGCCAAGTCATTGGCAACGACAAAACCTTGATCAGGGCAATCGGCCACACTACTATTTTCCCAGGTTTCCACCTGATCCATAATTTGCACAAAACTGTTTTGGGAATACGAAGAAAGGTAAAGGAGACACCCAATAAAAAGGTGTACGAGTTTTAGGCTGTTCATCATTTCATGATTTGTTACATAGGGAAAATTGTTCTTTGTGTAAACTTGGGGTCACTATAAAATGCATTGAGCGATTAGGTTGGGTAGCAATGGGTTTCTACAAAAGCGAAGCCCATTTTCCTTCATGAGTATTGGATGGCTTACTGGGGTAGCAAGTACTGAGGATTAGTGGTTGGAAGTGGAGAAAAGTACGAAAGGGATGCGTTTAAAACATCCCAACTTTACTCCCATGGAAATAAACAGTATTAGGATTCTGTTTATTGTTTTCCTATTCAAGAAATATCAGAAACATGGCAAATAAACATCATAAGATAAGTCCCAAAAAATAAGTGCTGCTCGTAGAAGAATTCCCTATGGCTTTCACTAGTTTTAGCCTTGCAAAGACAGAAAAACATCGAGATGGAGAAGAAAAAAGTCATTTTCATAGATCAAACGGCCCCTATTCTTTGGGAGAAGCTGGTAGCCTTGGGGTACGATTGCCTGGATTATTCCCAACACAGTCGTGAAGCCTTAATACCAAGGGTAGCCGATGCCTTTGGATTAGTTATACGGAGTAGAGTTAAAATGGATAAAGCCTTCCTCTCTCAGGCTCCCCACTTGCAGTTCATTGCCCGATCCGGTGTAGGTTTAGAGCATATCGACCTAACCTACGCTGCTAGCAGAGGCATTCACGTACTCCCCTCCCCCGAAGGAAGCCGGGATACTGTAGGAGAACATACGATGGGCTTACTACTAATGCTGATGAACAACCTAGCCAGAGCAGATCGAGAAGTGCGAAGTGGACAATGGATTCGCGAGGGCAATCGGGGTGTAGAACTCAAAGGGAAAACCGTCGGAATCATTGGCTACGGAAACATGGGAACTGCCTTTGCACAACGGTTAGGAGGTTTTGGTGTGAAAGTGATAGCCTATGATAAATTCAAATCGGATTATGGAGATGAGCATGCCCTTGCCGTCGATCTACCTACTCTACAGGAAGAAGCGGATGTGGTAAGTCTTCATATTCCCTATTTACCAGAGAATCATTACTTCGTTAATCAGGCCTTTTTGCAAGCCTTTCGCAAGCCCATTTTTATCGTAAATACGGCTAGGGGGCTCGTCTTAAATACTGCTGATCTGGTAGAAGAAATGAAAGCTGGAAAGGTGCTAGGCGCTGCTTTGGATGTTTTGGAATATGAGGACATGTCCTTCGTCCATTTAGATCCATTGCAATTGCCTGCTCCTTTCCAGTATCTAAAAGAGGCCAAGAATGTTGTACTTAGTCCTCATATCGCTGGCTGGTCATTTGAATCAGAACCAGGGCACGCCCTGGCGCTGGCCCACAAAATCACTGCTTTATTTCACAGTTAGCTATAGATAGTGCGGCCATAGCGTCTCCGACCTTTCGGCTGCTACCTTAGTTGCCATACTTCGTTACTCAAAGCCTCCCCGCTGCCGAGGAGCGAGACAGGTCCGTAGCCTACGGCTATGGCGGTTTTTGGGCCTCTCCTGGCATCCCAACCCACTACCCAAAATTGTCCGAATACTATTGTCACACTACCTTAACAAAACGAACAACCAGACTGGATACATCTCCTAATCGGACTCCTGGTAAAGCGGTTTATGAAGGTCGATCGTTTGATGAATTCCAATATGTTTATTACACTCCTTACTCGCGAATAGTATAATGATACTGTTTTCCGTTCTTTCCATGATTAGATCAGCAATTAGGGTGGTCGCCTGCTCATCCAAGCCTTTGAAGGGTTCATCAATTAACAAAATCGGCTTCTTGGTTAGGAAGGCTCTAGCATACAATAGCTTCTTGTATTGACCATTGGAAAGGTTTACCCCCATTTCACCAATCCTTGTATCTAAGGTGAGTTCTTCTGAAAGCCCCAAGCGTTTTAGCATACGATTGGCAGGTAGTCTCTTGCTCATATCTCTGCTGTATGAGATGGCCTCAAATACCGTTCTTCCTAACAACTTCCATTCATCGGACACTACCGTCATCTGTCCACGAATAGCGAAAGGACAAAACTGCTTACTCGAAACCCCATTAAAGAAGATGTTCCCAGTATTTGCTTTATATAATCCATTTATCACCTTCAATAAAATTGACTTTCCAGTTCCGGATTCACCTTTAACCCAGGTAATACTCCCTTGCTGGAAATCCAAGTGTGATGGGAATTCAAGAGCAGTTTGTCCTCGCAGAAAGGCTACCTCTCTAAGCTCTATTCGTTCTATTGGCTTCATTTGCCGGACTACCGATGATTCCTTCGGTAATAGTAATATGTCAATCAGTTTTCGGTAAGAAATAGCACCATTGCGCCAGACAATACTGACCTGGAAGCATCTCCGAAAAACTGGAAGAATTGTAATCATTAAGAGAATTGCAGCAAAGTATGCCTTTGAATCCAACACCTCACCTCTCCCTTTTAAGTAGAATACCATAAGCATCATGGCGCCTATAATGGCATACAACATGCTAGGGATAGTAGCACCAATGAGACTTCGAATCTGCAGGTACTGCCGACCGAGTAGCAATAGTTTATGAACCCTCTTTTTATACTTCTTTGCTTCTACTGATGCTCGATTAAATGATTTTATGGTTAAGATACTTTGCAATCGCGCAGTAACGAACTTGAGCAGGCCAGATTTAGCATTGCGTCTTGCCAATGAAATGTGATGAAGTCTAATATTAAGTAGGTAGGTAACCGCAGCCAGAATAATCATTAGACCGCCTACCACCCCTGCTACCCTCTCCTCTATCTGATACAACAAGATCAAGGTTAGGCTGAGTAGAAATAGATCGCTAATAAACCGTATCACTCCTTTTGTCAAAAAAGCCTGTATACTAGTTAGATCGCCGCTATAACGCAGCAGATACTTCGCAATTCCTTTTTCATCGTACACTTGTTGTCTCACTCTAAGTTGGTCCTCAAAAATCCTTTCTCGCAGTTGTGCCAGATGCAACTCACCCAAATATCCGATGTAATATCTTTGTCCGAAGTCAGTGATCGTGCGTAAAGCCAGCATTAGCATAAACACCTTGAAGTAGGTAGGAAAATGACTGAGAACCCCTTCCGGAATAAAACCCAGGATTTGTGCCCGATGTGAACTTACTCCGAAAAGAAGATCAAAAGACTGCGCTATATAAATCGGCAGGAACAAGATTACTAGATTAGCCAATATCCCCATCAATAGACCGATACTAACCTCTTTTGGCCGACTACGTACAAAATCAAGAATCAGTTGCCAAAAATTCATTGTTGCTATGCTCAAAATAGTTAATACAAGTAAAAGTAAAAGTCGCATCGTGCTACCCTACTCAGTACAATTAGTAGCGTTTTGTTTCTTTCAGGAAAGAAAAGTGGAGGCCGCTCACTGCCCGACACGGCCTCACTTCTCCCTAAAATGAGGGAGCATCAAAACATGTGCTTAAGAATTACTTAGGAGGCCATAGAAGAAACGCTTGTTCTTAGTACTGTTTCCAGCCTTTCTACTTCCTGCATATCCGAAAGCGATAGTACAGGAACTTGACAACATTGCTCTACTTCCATTCGCAGGAGTGGGCTGGCAGTAAAGAGTCCACTCAGGGCAAAGGGCCTATGTCCTATGCCCGTTAATAACTCCAGACCAAAAGGTACGCCCATGCTATCTCCACATGAAAGAATAACATGATCTATAGTGTTCATAAAACCAGGATAAAACAATAGCATATTGGTCTCTCTCTGTAATAAGCCATCTGCTACTTCTATTACGATATAATCGGGTTGGGATGGCACTATGCTATGTAGTAGAGAAGTATAAAGATTCAAGAGTTCTTCCAAGCTACACATATAGGTGGATGGAAAACCATAATCCGAAAAATCCAAGACCTTATAGGCTCCGCAATCCTCCACAAATTCTTTATCTTTTGTGTAGACAGTCCCCGTTAGTTTGATGTAGGCCACTCTCTTCCCAGCCTTACGCAAACCTCTAGCCAGAAATCCCGCAGTGGTGGTTTTACCACTATCCATACTGGACCCTACTGATAAGATCGTCTGAAATGGATATACCTTGTTGGGATTGAACTTGATTTCTTCCTGACTGTAATATTTGGTGTTGATGATCGATCCTTTTCTATCTACTGCATATCCGAGTAGGCGGAGCGTGGTGGGGCCCACTTTTGCCCATTTATCATGAGTAGAATGTAATATACCGACGGCCCCGCCTTGGCCCAAAATATGGTATTCCTCCACTTGCTTACCTGGCACATATCCTTCAAATTGTCCAGTGGCATAGCGATTACCAAAGGTGGCCAGGATCTGATCCCCCGGGAATATATGTCTAAGACGTCCGCCCACAATCTGCATCTTTGAGTGTTTCCCTACTTTTTTCACCTCAAAAACTGCCAGGTCCCCAGCTTTCGGTACATAGGTCTTGTTGTAGTTTTCATTGATTTGAAATGTATCCACTCCTTGCGTAATAAGACACCTTTTCAACTTTTCCATAGTTTTAGATCTTTTGGTTATTGTTTCTTAAGAAAGCCGCTCAACTAACCAAAGGCATGCCAGCCGAAAGAATCTGTCTTTCAGTATCTTTTAGCTTAACATCAATCTTCTGCTGGAAATAGCTCCTCTTAGATTAGTCTACGATTTTTTGTGTTCAGTCAGGAGTAAAAGGAGTTAGGGTGCAAAGTGTGACGTACTTTTTCTATCTTTTTTTCACAGAAAGAAAAACACCTTCTTAATCACCTATTTTTCAACAACTTAAGCCGGAAAAAGAAAATCAAAAGCAGTAAGCTCCCCAACAATAAAAGCGGAAAAAACCACCAGTTAGTCCCTTTAGTCTGGAGAGGGGTAGCGTCTCCAATCAAAGAGTAATTAGCCCAATAATAAGGTGCTCGCTGGCTAGGGCCTGCTTGCCGCAGAAATGCAAGCTTAGCATTTTGTAAGGCGATGTCTTTTGGCTCTCCATTTTTGACCCAATGTAGAAACTTTGACATAATGGAAAGGGAGCTGCCTTCAGAGGCGCTCCATAAACTAGATAGAACACTTCCCGCCCCGCTAAGTAAAAAGGCTTTACTCATGCCTCGAACACCTTCTCCCCGGTATATTTTTCCACTTGCCGTATGGCAGGCACTGAGCATTACCAATTGAGCCTGCATCCTATGCGAATAAAGGGAGGTTGGCGTCAAGAGGTAATTTGATGCTTGGTCATCAAATATAATACAGGATCTAGCGGGGTCATCCATATCTACTAACCCATGCAGGGAAAGGTGTATTACATCAGTTGCAGTCGTATGTTGATAAAAATGAGATACGGTGGCCTCTCGCTCAAGAAAAATTTCGCCACCAAAAATCTCCTCCCCACGTCTCACTTCTTCCGCAGCCAAAACCAATGGTCCAAGACTTTCCTCCCCAAATAGAAGCTTTTGTGTTCTAAGTTTATCTGTGAGTTCCGGGGAATAGCGAGTGCCAAAACCTACATATGGAGTAGTATTGGCTGCCCTCATATCCTCTCTAATTAAGGTATTGGAATAAGCATAGGATAGTGCATACTTTTCCAATAAATAGGAGTTCGAGGAAAGGTCGGTCACCAAAGCATCAAAGGACATTTGGTGCAGCAGGCCGTCCGGGATAATACAAAGGCGAGTAATTCCTTCACCTAATTGCTCTACTCCTTGCTGCACTAGCTTCCCATACAAGCGATTGGATATCGTCGGTTCCAGGATAGATTGTGGCGTGTGGCATTGGCTGATATATTGCTCTAGGTCATTATTAACCCAAAGGGCTTCTTTGGCCACTGACTGATAGAAAAAATCCGAGTCGCTTATCCAGAAACTGTAGACACTATCTTTGCCATAGAAGTATTCTACCAAGCTTAGCTGGGACGGTAGTTGATTTCTAAGTGCTCTAATTGAAGCCGTTTGCCGATAAGCATATTTTTGTTCGAAATAAAGTGGTTCAAGTTGCTCTAATGTCGCCAAGAATTGATCTAAATCCGTTTGTGCCTTCAAATAGACTAGTATTAAGGAATCTCTGATGGCTCCTTCCAGATAAGGATCGGGGTGAGCAGCGTATAAGGCACGCCTCAATGCCCTCTCCTTTTGTACCAGCGTGCTATCCAGTAAGGTATGCAAAGCAGTAGATTCATTCATCTCGTATTGAAGAATGATGCCTTTGGTTTTCGAGGAGAAGTGATAAGCTTTCTCCAGATACTCAGATTCCTTCGTCAAATGATATAACCTTAAAGCACTTGCGATGGCAGTCTCATAGTGCTCAATCATTAAATCAAAGATCTCTAACCTTGAACTTTTGGAATCCAAGGCCAGTAGGAATCTATTAACTACTGAATCAATCTTGAATTGGAGATGAAGGCCTTCCTCCAAATATTGAATATCACGTGTTTCTTCAAAATGCAATTGCGCCGATTGAGCTTTCAAACCCAGCAAGCGAATAAAACTTCTTTGATCCCGCGGAACGGCCGTGCGAATAATGGGTAGACCTCGACCATCGAAGTCCCCTTTCAACAATAAAAGGCGAAGAGCTTGTAGTAGGGTCTGTTCAGCTTGTTTACTATCTTTTTGGCGGATATAAGCGTCGGCTAAATTCTCGTAGGCAAGGATTAAGTGTCCGCTTTGGTTAAAACTATCATCATTCTTTTTCCTGATGTCAAGGACCTCCTTGAAACTTGTAATGGCCTCGCCATAGTCCGTCTGTTCCAACTTGATCGCTGCCAACATTTCTACAACTAATGCATACTCCGTTGGATGATCCACCTTATCGACCAATTTCAATGCCATATTACCCATCTCGATCGCAGCGGGATAGGCTTTCTGTTCGAAGTAAACAACGCCCATATTTTGGTATATCGGAAATAAATCTTCCGCTTCGAACACCTCCGGATGTGTATCATGGATGGCTAATGCCTCATCAAAGTAAGCTTGAGCTTCGTCAAACTGATTGAAATGTGAGCTCATGGCT
This sequence comes from Saprospiraceae bacterium, assembly GCA_965263225.1. Taxonomy (GTDB): domain Bacteria; phylum Bacteroidota; class Bacteroidia; order Chitinophagales; family Saprospiraceae; genus DT-111. The sequence continues at coordinate 112,293 of CBDHHG010000050.1, read as the reverse complement.
AGCAATTCATTCAAAACATCGAAACGATCAAGCTCACTCCCTCCAAGTTCTCGGAAAATCTTCAGCGCGGCTTCATAATAGAGTTCCGCCCGAAATACATCAAAATTATCGTGATAAAAGTTACCGATTCCAAAGTACTTCTCCGCCAATTCTGATCTTGGATAGCTTGGTGACTGTTCAAAGATGACCAGTGCTCGGTCCAAAAAAGCTTTGGCCTGTGGCAGATCATTTTGATATTGATAGCAAATCCCAATATTATAGATAGTATTTGCACGCTCTACCTCCCCCACTCCCGAGCAATGTTCCCAGATGCTTAAAACCGAGTCCTGAAAATATACGATAGCCTCTGCTTCTCGGTCCTGTAGATACAAGGATACTCCGATTCGATGAAAGATTCTGCCTCGCTCTGCACAATCTAACAGCTGAAAGTCGCCTTGCTTTGACCAATAGCCAATGCTATCAATGTTTTGTTGATACTCCTCTCTTTCTAGATTCGCGTTAATCTTCCCATAAAGCTCTTGGAAATAAGAAGTTTCCTGTCCCTGGAGTCCATCAATTACAGTGAGGAATAAAATGACAAAAAGCCATATACCCGGAGAACACCTGGATATATGGCTTACCTTAGCTAGGAGCGGACAGAGAGCAACAGCTGATCCTAGTGTTTGATTATTTTTTTGCTGAGTGATTGATCTTTAGCTATTAATTTCACAAAGTAGATTCCTCTAGCTAGTCTACCCAATTCTTCAATAGCTTGAGTCGATCTAGCCGACCCCAAAAGTAACCTTTTTTTCAATAACACTTTTCCCATTTTATCCGTCACTAAAAGTTGGGCTTCTCCCTTCCAGCTCGCATCTAGATGTAGCCAAGCTACGTCCTGAACAGGATTGGGGTAAATCGTGAATCGATCAAATTCTACTTCACTAGCATCATCAGTCGCCACCGGGATTTGGTTGGTGCAGGTTGAGATATCCGCCAAGGCCGCTGGAAAATCAATTATACCCTTGGATTTGACCTTATGATGTAGATGAACTTCCAGTCGCGAATTGTTGATCAAAGCACATTTTATTCCTTCAATATTAAAAGTAGATTGATGGCTTCCAAGGATCGCTGCTAGTCCCGAAACGATGGCAGAGGAAAAAGAGGTCCCCGTATTATGCGTTGAGCCACTTGCTAGATCTGGCCCCGGGATATTCTCGCCCAAGATGGCTACATCCACAGATTGACTGCCGAAACTACTAAATTCACTTAACCGATTGGAACAGTCACTGGAAGCTACCGATAATATGTTAGGATTTGATAAAGAAGCTGGATAGCTCACTAGTGTTTCCTGGTCATTACTAGTCCCAAAGTTCCCGGCCGAGGCAACGATCAGTACTTCCTGTGCCTCAGCATAATCAATGGCGAGTTGTAAGGGTTTGAAATAATCATCAACCCGCAAATCTTGGTAACCAAAACTCATATTGATGATATTTGCTCCGTTTTTGACAGCATCTACAACTGCAGGTATCAACTCCGATAAAAAGCCCTGTCCCAAGGCATTATGCGTTTTTCTAATATCAAAACTTATATCTCCCATACCCTCTAGTGAGGCTAGCATATGGTGGATCAAGCCCGCTATATGTGTACCATGTCCATGCTGATCATCAGGGATTTCATCATCGTCGATATAGTCAAAGCCGGTAAATTGAGTCAAACCGAAATCATAAACATCATCAGCATTGTCCTGCAAGTTTGAAATTCCCGTGTCTAAAATTGAGACTTTGACAGCGTTTTGCCCCAGAGTCGACGTTAAATCCAGTTCGTCAAAGCAGCTATTTAGGCTTGAAATGATGGGCGCGGTCAGGCGATAACCTACATTATAATTTGATTCCTTGATTTTTGTCTTTTTCCGTGCTCGACCGATATGCGAATTAATATCCAAGACGGGGTTTTCTTCAGCAGTGTATGGAAACCCTATGACCTCCCATAAATGTAGATCCAACTCTGGTATGTACCATATTTCTTCTGAGTTCATATCGTCCAGCAAGTCATCCATTTCAGTATTACTCAAAGCAGGGTCGAGTTTGACAAAATATAAAGTCGGATGCACTTCAGGTTCGTCGTCGTCGTCATCGTCATCATCATCATCATCATCATCGTCGTCGTCGTTATCATCATCATGATCCGTCAAATACGACTTCGGGCTTGATAAGCCTTGTTCATTTCCACCTTCTTTTGTTGATTGGGTGGCTTGTCCTATAGCCAAAGCATTTGTCAATAGGAGTAAGCATAAAAGAGTAATCCAGCGATAAATCATCATGTCATCATTCAATTAAAAAATAGGGTCAGAACATTTTCATGTTCAATTAGACATCTGTAAAATACCCCATAGCCATAGCCCCTTTCTTGGCTTTTCATAGCCTTGATGGAAAAGAATCTTATGGTTAAACCTTATTTAGGGGATTAATTTCAATAGTGCTTGTGCCTGATCGAACTTCCATTCTTGCTCGGTCATCGAAGATAACTGAATCTTTGCCTCCTCCATTTTTTCTTGGAAAACCAAAGATAAAGCTAAGTACCATCGCGCCTCTTCCCGAAAGGGCGAATCTTCTGCAAGGAGGGGTTTTAGTTTACGACCAGCAGCCATGTAATCTCGGTCTAGAAGCAATGCAAGCCCATGGTAGAATTGATCTTCTTGGCTTGGGTTTGCTATGTTGTTGAATTCGCGAACTGCCACCGAATAATTTTGTTGGTTAAAGGCCTCAATGGCCAGTGCTCTCTTAGTCTCCGTAGTGATTTGCCCTTTAATGGTCCCCGGATGTATAATTTCCGTGCTTTCTAACTGGTTTTGAGCGAAGCTTTGCGCACTAGGAGAAGATGGGTAAAGTAGATAAACGGCAAAGGAGATTGCGGCGATGCTAGCAGCTACTGCCACTGCTCGCCAGGCCATCGACAATTTGACCACTCTCGTTCTCTTTCCCTGCTCCACCATGTCCTTATGTTGCTCTTTCAGTTGGGCATCCCATCGGCTCCTCAATTCGGCATCGAACTTAGCGGAAAGTACTTCATCCAGTAACTTATCCTCCTCTGTTTGGCTTAGTTCATCCTTTATCAATTTGTCAAACTTACTCATCCTACAATCTTGTTTGATTTTGTTTGGCTTAGTAATGTTTTGAGTTTCTTAATACATCTTTCCTTTTGCTTCCTAACCGAAACAGCAGACTTCCCTTCTTGTTCTGCTATCTCTGACAGTTTCATTTTCCCATAGTATACCCACTTCAGCAACTCCTGGCACCCCTCTCCCAATTCACTCCAGGCTTGATTCAACCTTTGGAGATCTTCTGGATCTATTTCTTGGGTATCTATCGGCATATCCGTCTCTTTTATTTCCTGTGAGCGATAGGCTTTCTGCGTACGTATGTAATGCTGACTAGCCATTTTGGTAAAAAGGTATCTAAGATTGCCGTAGGATAACTTGCCTTCTACAAGCCTTCTTCTAAATTCTAACAAAGTATCCATGGTCGCATCATAAGCATCATCGACTTTGGCTCCGTATTCTCTTTGCAAGTAGGCTCTACATTCCGCAAAATGCGCTAAAAACACCTGCTCAAAAAAAACAGTTTCATTTCGCTTTAGATCCGCAACCAAACGCTCAAAATCCTGTGGACTTAATCCAAAATTCTCTTTCATTATACATCCTATTTCGCCGAGACAGGTCTAACCCTGTCGAGATATCGACGAAGATAAGAACTAATTCATTTTTCCACTGATTAGCGGCCCCGTGGACCCAATTTTCAGACCTATAAGGCAGAAAGTGGAAAAGTGTGACAGCTTTTATCCCATCTTTAATTTTTTCTCTGAAATTCTGTCACACAAAGAGAGACTTTCCCTTATAGAGCCAGTTCCCCCTTTACCGTTAGGCTCAGGCCTATTATAGTGTCAATCCTTTCGTTGAGGCTTAACAAAGCTCGCAATGGTGGAGTATTAAGGATGGCAATTATAAACCAGGGGCTTTGGTAAGGACGCTTACCAGAGCCCTACTTATGTGCGTACCTAAGGGAATATCCGTTTCTAATCGATAAGAAAACTAAATGAAACAAGATGAAACTGCTCCAATTACTAATGGGCCCACTTTTCCTGTCACTGCTCTCCCTTTCCCTGATCTGGGGACAGTCTGATAGTATTCCCGACTTCTACCATCTTCCAAACGCTCTGATCTTTACCGCTAAGACTGGAAGACCATCTTACTTTTTGAGAACCGTAAATACCTCTCTGCAAATTGATGGTAGAGCCAAAGAGGGGATTTGGAATCAGGCTGCTTCAATACAAAATTTTTGGATGCACACACCACGGGATGACCGAGCAGAACGCTTTAAAACCGAGATTAAGATTTGTGCTGATGAAACACATTTGTACGTACTAGCTATTTGCCAAGATCCGAACCCTTTGGTTCTTACCAGTAGAAAGCGAGACGTCAACTTATGGGAACAAGATGGAATTGCCATTATCCTTGATCCTTTGGACAAACAAACCAATGGATATCTCTTTGGCACGACGGCAGCAGGAATTCAAACGGAAGGACTCCTGCTTAATGGAGGACGTACCACGGACAAAAACTGGGATGCTAATTGGCAGGTCCGCACCAGGCAACTAAAGGATGGCTGGATAGCGGAAATAGCCATTCCCCTGGAAGTGCTGAGCTTCAGCCAAGAGAATAGACAGTGGGGCATCAATTGCTTCAGAACTGAAATGAGTGATAATAGCACCTATTCCTGGATACCGGTCCCCCGTAATATTGGCAAGACTAATCTGGCCTTCACCGGTCGACTGCAATGGGAGAACCCACCCAAGAATTCTAAGAAAAACCGCGTCCTCATCCCATACATCACCCAACAATTTAGACGAGATTTCCGCAAGTCTGCTAGCAGTCAAATTAAAACTAATCTGGGGCTAGATGCCAAATTTGGTCTAAGTCCCATTCTACAACTAGATGTAACCATTAATCCAGACTTTTCCCAAGTAGAAGCCGATGAACAGATTACCAATGTAAGTCGATTCAATATCAGATTACCTGAACGAAGGGTTTTCTTTCTTGAAAACAAGGACCTTTTTGAAGATTTTTCCAGTTCTAGAGTTCGCCCCTTTTTTTCTAGACAAATCGGGCTAGATTCCGATAGAAGACCCATTCCTATTCTCTATGGCTTACGGCTAAATGGTAACTTAAACAAGCAACTGCGAGTTGGATTATTGAATGTTCAAACCAGCATAGCTCAGGAACAGGTTGGCCAAAATTATACAGCAGCTGTATTTCATCAGCGCGTCCTTCATCGATCCATTCTTAAGGGTTTCTTCATTAATCGACAGGCCATTACAGAAAATGGAGTAGATCCCTACGACTTCGGCCGAAATGCAGGACTAGAATTCGAGTATCAATCCAAGAACAATCACTGGTCTGGTGAAGCTGCTTACAATCACTCCTTCAAACCTGATATCGAACAGCAGAACACCTACTACAAGATAGGTGGCAGGTACCGGAATAAAAGGGTTTCAGCCTTTATCAATTGGTATGAGGTACAAGACAATTACTATGCTGATATCGGATTTCTTCGAAATATCGAACATTACGATGCCATTAGGGATACGAGCATTAGACTGGGATATGGTTCCTTTTATCAGTCCATCAACTTCACTTTTATCCCAAAGACAGAAAGAAGATTCACAGCGCAAAAATTCAGTTTCATCAATCAATTACAGTTAAGAGCAACAGGCCGAGATGTACTGGAACGAAAAACGGAGTTTAGGTATCAAATGCGTTTCCCCGGAAATAGTAGAATAGAACTGGCTATTTTTGGCAGGGAGGTGCATTTACAATTCCCCTTTTCCTTCACCAAACAGCAGCCCTTGCCAGCTGCTACCTACCATAATGATGGGCTGGAATTCGAGGCGCGAACGGATCGACGAAAGCTATTTTATGGGAATGTAAGCGCCAGGTACGAATCCTTTTATGGCGGCACCCGGCTTAGCTTATCTTCTTCCACTAACTATCGAATGGACACATGGGGAAAATTGGGTCTTAAACTAGAATACAATGACCTCCAATTCCCAAGTCCATATGGGACGAGAAAGTTATTCTCTATTCGACCTAAACTGTATATTAACTTCAGCCAAAGTCTGTTCTGGAAAACGTTTATCCAGTACAATACACAGCGTGAACAACTAAATTTTAATACCCGATTACAATGGCGATTTGCCCCGCAATCTGATCTCTTCCTGGTATACACGGACAATTATATTACTGAATCTGGAAACTTAGAGGATGAATGGCGCTGGTTCGCATTGCGTCCTTCCAATCGCACGCTAGTAATGAAAATCAATTATTGGTTGGATTGAAAAGCGTTTACTCCTCCGGCAAAATCGCCCCGTACCGCTGATACAACCACCAACTGAAGCTACCTCCAAGCAGGTCTACTAAGAAGTGCAGTAAAATCAATAACCAAAGAGAACCGGTTAGTACAAAAACATAACCGAACAGGATCGCCATCAAGCTAATCTTTAACATGGCTTTCCAACCCTGGTAGTAATGGACAAAGCCAAAAATAATGGCAGGAAAAAGGATTGCTAGCGTTTGTGCCACCGGTGGCGAAAGAAATTGTAACAGAGAGTAGAGATAGGTAATGAAAAAGCCGCGAAATACAATCTCTTCGCAGATCCCTGCGCTGAGGCTTAAGAAGTTAAAGTGCAGCCATTCGATGTCCTTGGCCGGAAGAAAGGGCATATCGCTTACCCACCTCTGAAAGGTTTTTTCTCGTAAAGCCTTTGTGGCCAGTTCCGAGCCAACATCCAGCAGGTAGAGCACGATGAATATGGTAACCAATATACTAGAAACGCGATCCAAGGAGGGAGGAGGCCATCCTAATCCCAGATCCATCACCAATCGATCCGAAAAGTACCAGACTAGCAATACAATCACAGCCATAGCCCACAAACCGAAGCCATTAATCCAGTACATCTGAATCTTGGTAGAAGTACTATACTCCAATTGCTTGATTTGCTTCTGGGCCTGGATAGACCGAAAAGGCATGATTATCCCGAGGAGAAAGAATAGGATATGATCGGCAATATTGGGTAGATAGGTGATCATAGGGTCATCTTAATAGTGTAGCTTCCATGAATATAGCGATCAAAAATAATAGACCTGATCCAAAGCGTGAAATTTATTCATTTATTAGTATCATTGCGACCCCAAATTTGCATAAAGATGTCAAACAGTTCCCATCCGAAAACAACTATTCCATTTGAAATTGTCTATAATCTATATCCCTTTCAGGAAGGTTTGTTTTTACCTAATGCTTATGTAGCTAAAAAGGACAGAGCAGGTCTACTTGCACATCTTCAGCAAAAAGCCATCCCGGACACCATTGGAGCCTATAAGTTGGAACTCACCCCACTCCGTCAGAAATTATTTGGCCTCCAGGAAATGCTTTCCCCTCAACACTTGGCCAAAAAATTCAACAACAATAAAAGGAAGGTAAGAACACTAGATGAGCTGCTGGAAAACAAGGAAATCAAACCCAATATTATTTCCTTCATTCACCGAAAGTTAGACGAATGGCTCACTATTCTAACCCGCGAAGGTCTACCTATTAGCTGGAATGTGGAGCGAAAGGTTTTGGTAAAGGACTTTGTTTTACAATATGCAGAAAATGCGCTAATCCCTAAGTTACACTTTACCAAAACGGATAAAGAGGTCCTCTATCAATTAAAGCTAAAGGATGGAGAGGATCTCATCAATATCAAAGAAAAGGATATTATCCCTATTACGAACAAGCCTGCCTGGGTGTTTGCAGATTACCAACTCTATCGCATACAACACATCAACGGGAACATGGTGAAGCCTTTTCGCTTCAAGGATGTAGTAACCATTCCCGCCGCCTCTGTCAATGTTTACTTTCAGAAGTTCATTGTAAAAGTAGCAGCTAAGGTAGATATTGAAGCAGAAGGCTTTTCGGTTCTACAACTAGATGATTTGGAAGCTTGTGAGTTAGAAGTAGTGAAGCATATATTCAGTGGTCAATGGGTGATCAATGTCCGAATGTCATACCCGGGCACCTTTTTCCACTGGCGAGAAAAAACCACGCAAAAGACCAGCTTAAAAATTGGTTCAGAGGTACAGATTATTCGGGTACAGCGAAGATTTGAGGAGGAAAAAGTCTATATGGAACGGCTCGCTACATTCGGCATTAAAGTACAGGACGAAAGCAATTACCTATTTGTTGATAACTTAGACCAAGGGCCCTATGCTTTGATTGAATGGCTAGGAAAGCAGAGACAACAGATCGAAAAAGCGGGATTCCGTTTGATCTTACCAGAAATAGATGGCAAAAGAATCCAGTTAGCTCCGCCTCACTTAGACCTGGTATCTACCCAAGAGAACGATTGGTTTGATATTCATGGAGAAGTGCAAGCCGGAGCATTTCGGATTCCCTTCAAAAAATTGATTCCTTATATCAAGGAGGAGAACCGTTTCTACCCCTTACCAGATGGAACTTACTTCCTAATCCCAGAAGAATGGTTGAACAAATACAGGGACCTCGCCAAGTTTGCCAACACAAAGGAAGGGAAGGTGAGACTAACGAAAAGTCAATTTACCCTGTTGGAGGAAATCGAGGATCAAGCACCGCAGATCGAAGAGAGAGTAGATGCTAATTTCCGCCCTTCTCCCCTCTTGAAGGCAGAACTCAGGCCTTATCAATTGGCAGGAGTACAGTGGTTGGTTAACCTCTACCACAACGAATTAGGCGCTTGTTTAGCGGATGACATGGGATTGGGTAAAACCCTACAGACCATCGCCGTTTTACTGCACGCCAAGGAGCATAAAGCACTACCAGAAGCAGCGAAAGCCACTTCTAGCCCATCTACCCAGCTGGACTTATTCCAACCTCCACCAGATGTTGGATTCTTGAAATCCCTTAATGCTCTAGTCATTTTACCGGCCTCTTTGGTTTTTAATTGGGCACAGGAACTTAACAAGTTTGCCCCAAGTTTAAGCATCTACCAGCATACCGGAAGTAAACGCTACAAGGATCCTAGACTCATCTTGCGCTTTGATGTGATTCTGACTACCTACCAAACTGCCCTTAGAGATGCTGAATTATTACAAAATATCGAATTTGAGTACATCATTTTGGATGAAAGTCAGCAGATCAAGAACCGGGAAAGTAAGATTTTCCAGGCCATCAACCAGTTTCCTGCAAAGTACAAGGTCTCCTTGAGTGGTACGCCGATCGAGAATTCTCTTTCAGATCTTTGGTCCCAAATGCAGTTCATTAATCCCGATCTTCTTGGCGGCTTTTCCTTTTTCAAAAGAGAGTTTATTACACCTATTGAGAAGGGCCAAGATGAGGAAAAGAAAGAAAGACTTAGAAAACTAGTCAAACCCTACCTGCTGCGTAGAACCAAGGAAGAAGTAGCTAAGGACCTCCCGGCCTTAACGACCAAGTTGTTTTATAGCGAGATGGCCAGCGAGCAAAAGAAGCGTTACGAGAAAGAAAAATCAGCAGCTCGGAATTATCTCCTGGAAAATTATGATGCGAATAATCCGCAGTACAGAATCATCGTGCTCCAGTCGCTCACTCGCCTGCGTCAAATTGTTAATCACCCTAGCCTAGTATACGCAGACTTTAAGAAGGAAAGCGGAAAATATACGGACGTATTGGAGCACTTACAAGTCATCCGTAAAGGGGGGCACAAAGCTCTAATCTTTAGTTCTTTTGTAAAATATTTGGAATTGTTCCGAAAGGAATTTGAGGCAAAACAGCAAGCCTACAGCTGGTTAATCGGAAGCCAAACAGCCAAACAGCGTCAACAGAATATACAGCAATTCATGGAGGACCCAGCGGTTCAATCCTTCTTGATTTCTATAAAGTCTGGGGGGACTGGACTGAATTTGACAGCGGCGGATTACGTCTTCATTCTGGATCCTTGGTGGAACCCGACCATCGAACAGCAAGCCATTGCCCGGGCACACCGTATTGGTCAGGAGAAAAAAGTCATGGCGGTCAAATTCATTACAAGGGATAGTATAGAAGAAAAAATTCTATTATTACAAGAAAAGAAAAAGCGATTGGCCGAGGACATCATTGGGGAAGTAGGGAAAATGAGCTTTAGTAAAAATGATATCAAGTATCTGCTAGATTGACATCTAGTCAAGTCCAAGTTAAGGAAAGGGGGCTAATGTCAACACCCTGATCCGATTTCTGATCAGGGTGTTGTTATGCTAGTTCAACTTAGGAACAAAACCTATTTGCTCACTAAAAACTTAGTATTAGCAATCTGTTCACCTCTGCGATCTGTCAATCGCAAGATGTACAATCCTTGAGTCAAACGACTTACATTCAATTCAGTGATTTCAGCGCCTTCTGCAATATTATACTGCTGTAGCACTCGTCCGTGAACGTCCATGACATTCAAAATGTAATTGTCAACTTGTGCTTGAGAAGACAAGCTCAATTCAGGAGAAACTGTTAGGTCAGCAAAGTCCACCACTAATCTACCATCAGTTGGGTTAGGATAGACAAGCAGGTCTTGATCCTGACCTATTAATCTGGCTGATTGTCCCGCTACAAAAGTGGCCGTTGTTGCTGCGCTACTTCCACTACTACAATTTGCGGTAACCGTCCATTCATATGTATTGCCACGAGTCAAGCCGCTAGCGGTCAGGCTAGTTCCGGAGATAGTAGTAGAAGAAACAGTACCTGTGCTGGGGGCAATTTGTTGCAAGGTCACCGTGTAAGAAGTCGCTCCACTTACGGCGTTCCAGGCTAAAGTTGCCCGCTTACCTCCTCCTCTCGGCGTGCTACTCAGGCCAGTAGGTGCATCGCAGCTTCCGGTATCGCAAGGAGCGCAATCAGGGCCACCACAGTCAACGCCAGTTTCATTGCCATTCTGGATGCCATCATCACAGGTAGGTTCTGCACATGGCGCACAATCAGGGCCACCACAATCTACACCAGTTTCATTGCCATTCTGGATACCATCAGTACAAGTTGGGCCACCGCTTCCATTGCCACAACCATTAGAATTCAGTAGACTAGCTCTAGCCCCACCGGAACCAAACAACGCTCTCATACGAGCCGTTTGACCAGCCGTAAAGAGATTCATACAAGCATCATCAGAGTAGTCCATGTAGTTTTGGAACATATCCGGTAAATCTCCTGATCCTTCATCACAACTGTTAGGAGTGGCTGTACAAGGAAGTCCAGTATAGTTCGGACCTCCAGCTAGAGGAGTATCACTAACGAAGTCATCGACTCCGCAACCACCATCACCCCAGATGTGACGAAGATTCAACCAGTGTCCAACCTCATGCGTAGCCGTCCGGCCTAGATTGAAAGGAGCGGTAGCAGTACCAATGGTACCAAAGTAGAGATAATCAACCACGATACCATCTGTAGCAGCAGGGCCTCCCGGAAATTGAGCATAACCAAGAATTCCACTAGAAATATCACAGACCCACATGTTCATATAATCAGCAGCAGGCCAAGGGTTTTTACCTCCTTTATTATCCTTCTTGACATCATCATTTGTGCGGAAGGATCGTTTGGAAGTAGGTGTCCGAGTGATACCATTGGTCGAATTACCATCCGGGTCCACAGAGGCCAGGCAAAATTCGATTTCTACGTCAGAAGCGACACCAGCAAAAATACTCGGTGTATTACTGGCATCCGCATTCAGTCTTCGGAAGTCTTCATTCAATACATCAATTTGAGATTGGATTTGGGCATCACTTACGTTCTCGGCAGAACCGTTGTACACGACATGTACCACCACCGGAATAGTGATTACCGTTTTTTGGAGATGCTCGCCTCGTTTAATGAAATTGCGAGTGTGCTCCTCGATTTGATCCATGTCGAATTGCAAAGATGGGTTTTGGAATAATTGATTCTCAAGGTGCTCCATAGCACCACAATTACGTTGGGCATAAGAAAAGTTGACGCAACAGAATAAAAATGCAAAAAGCGTCCAGGTAGAAACTTTTTTCATACTATTAAGGTTAGTTTGGAAATAAAATTTTAAAGTTGTACGCAACCGTGAAATTAAAATTTACAACTACAAGTCTGTCCTCTAACACCTCTACATGACCTCTACAGGGGGACAAACATCCAGACAATGTTGATTTTCTGAGAATCTTCGGTGACTAATCCCAAAATCAGTCCACATTCCCTATATTTGCTGCCCAAAACCTGCCTAGCCATACTTCCAAATTTGCATTTTTCACGTTTAAACCAGATTGAAATATGACGGCCAATGTCAATAGATTCAAGAAGATCCTTGTCGCCAATCGTGGAGAGATTGCAATCAGGATATTAAGAGCAGCTAGTGAACTCAATCTTAGAACTGTTGCAATATATACATACGAGGACAGATACTCTCTTCACCGGTATAAGGCAGACGAAGCCTATCAGATTGGTGCTGAGGACGACCCATTAAAGCCCTACCTTGACATTGATGCCCTTCTTCGGGTAGCTAAAGAACACGATGTTGACGCGATTCATCCTGGTTATGGTTTCCTAAGTGAAAATGTACATTTTGCGAGAAGATGTAGAGAAGCAGGAGTAACCTTCATCGGCCCAGATCCAGAGGTCATGGATCGCTTAGGCGATAAGGTAGCCGCCAAGAAACTAGCTAGACAAGCTCAGGTGCCCTTGATCGAAGACAGTCGAGAACCCCTGCTGTCCGAAGAAATCGCCTTGAGGGAAGCTCAACATATCGGATATCCCGTAATCATCAAGGCAGCAGCGGGTGGTGGTGGCCGAGGTATGCGGGTTGTTCGTAGTGATGAACAGTTGGTTCAGGAATATCATGAGGCGCGTGGAGAGGCCAAGACTGCCTTTGGGGATGATACCGTTTTCCTGGAAAAGTTTATTGAAAACCCCAAACACATTGAGGTTCAGATATTAGGGGATAAGTATGGCAATATTGTCCATCTTTTTGAAAGAGATTGCTCCGTGCAAAGGCGTTTCCAAAAAGTAGTAGAAATTGCCCCATGTGTCACGATAAAACAGGAAACCAAGGATAAGTTGTATGCTTATGCTCTGCGATTAGCAAGAGAAGTTTCCTATAGTCATGCTGGTACCGTGGAGTTCTTAGTAGACCAAGAAGAAAATGTTTACTTCATTGAGGTAAATCCTAGAATACAGGTTGAACATACCATCACGGAGGAAATTACGGGGGTAGATTTGGTAAGAAGTCAGATTTTGATTGCCATGGGCTATCCCTTAGAACACAAGACCATCTTCATTCGCAGTCAAGATGATGTTAAAATTAATGGCTGTGCGATACAGTGTAGGGTCACTACGGAGGATCCCTCCTTGGACTTCAAGCCAGACTATGGTACGCTAATAGCTTACCGTAGTGCCTCTGGTATGGGAATCCGTTTGGATGCAGGTAGCGCCTATCCTGGTGCTAAAATTTCTCCCTTCTTCGATAGCATGTTGGTAAAGGTCACCGCTTGGGGGCGTACGATGAAGGGTTCTTCCCGGCGACTGCATCGGGCCCTGCGAGAGTTCCGAATTCGAGGGGTTAAAACCAACATTGGTTTTCTTTTGAATCTACTCAATAACGAAACCTTCCAAAACGGAGCGGCAACGGTGAACTTCATTAAAGAACATCCGGAACTGCTCGTCCCCCCGAATTGGCAAGACCGTGGCACCAAAATGCTACGCTATTTGGCTAATGTTATTGTCAATAACAACCCGGATGTTAAGTTTAAAGACCAAAACAAGGTCTTCTTGAAGCCAATTGTTCCATCCGTTGACTATACGCAGGAATATCCCAAGGGGATGAAAGACAAGTTGAATGAGCTGGGGGCAGTAGATTTTGCCAAATGGCTGAAATCAGAACAGAAAATTCATTATACCGACACAACTTTCCGGGATGGACATCAGTCACTCCTGGCCACCCGAATGCGCACCTACGATATGCTGGAAGTGGCAGAGAGTTTCGCAAGAAAACATGGCAGCGATATCTTCTCTATGGAAGTTTGGGGTGGAGCCACTTTTGATGTTTCCCTCCGGTTCTTAAAAGAATGCCCCTGGCAACGACTCGAAGACCTACGAGCTGCTATGCCAAACATGTTGCTGCAAATGCTACTGCGTGGGTCCAATGCCGTAGGCTATACGGCGTACCCAGATAACCTGGTGATTAAGTTCATTGAGCAGGCTGCGGAGACTGGTATAGATATTTTCCGAATCTTCGACTCTTTAAATTGGGTGGAGGCGATGAAAACAAGTATTCGGACGGTTCGCGAACGCACCAATTCGATAGCTGAAGCCTGTTTGTGTTATACAGGAGACATCCTCAATCCGGCACATGATAAGTTTAGCCTGCAATACTATGTGGACCTAGCTAGACGATTGGAAGATGAAGGCGCTCATATCATTGCCATTAAAGATATGGCGGGCTTGCTGCGGCCGCTAGCAGCTGAAAAGCTGATCTCTGCTTTAAAAGAACATATCGAAGCGCCCATCCATTTGCATACCCATGACACCTCCTCTATCCAGTCTGCTACCTACCTAAAAGCTATTGATGCAGGTGTTGATATCATAGACGTATCTATTAGTGCCCTTTCAGGGCTAACAGCTCAGCCTAATTTTAACTCCGTCGTAGCTATGATGCAAGGGCATGAAAGGGAGAATCCTATTGACTTGCCCTCTTTGAACCAGTATTCCAATTACTGGGAGGCTGTTCGAAAGTATTATTACCCCTTCGAAACGGAATTGCGCGCAGGGTCGGCAGATGTATATGAGCACGAGATTCCCGGGGGGCAATACTCCAACCTACGTCCACAAGCCAGAGGACTAGGTCTAGAAGATCAATTTGAAACGATCAAAGCCAATTATAAAGCCGCCAACGAACTTTTCGGAAACATCATCAAAGTAACCCCTTCCTCTAAAGTGGTGGGGGATATGGCCATGTTTATGACGTCCAATGGTTTGAGCAAAGAGGATGTGCTTAAGCGGGGTAAAAACCTAGCCTTTCCCGATAGTGTAAAGGCCCTCATGCGAGGAGATCTAGGGCAAATTGAGGGGGGATTCCCAGCCGACTTCCAAGCCTTGGTTTTAAAGGGTGAAGAACCCTATACCGATAAACCGAATGCCCATCTGGCCCCGATCGAGTTCGAAGAAGAACTGGAAGGTTTCCGAAAGGAATTCGGAGAAGATCAAGATTTAAATGACTTCTTATCTTACAAATTGTATCCCAAAGTATTCAAAGATTACCGCCAACATTTTGACAACTTTGGAGCGGTTAGAAACCTTCCTTCTCCTGCCTTTTTCTATGGTTTGGAACCCAACGAAGAAATTATAGTCAGCCTTTCTCCTGGAAAAAATGTCTTGATTAAGTACCTCAATATGACGGAGCCTGATGACTTAGGAAACCGGCTAGTTATCTTCCAACTGAATGGCCAGACGCGTTCGGTTCCCATCCGCGATCTAAATGAAAAGTCCGAGGTTACTGCTAACCGTAAAGCTGTTGGCGATCAGGAGATCGGCGCACCACTGCAAGGTAGTTTATCTAAAATCTTGGTAAGCGAGGGAGACGAAGTTGACGAGAATACACCTTTATTCATTATAGAGGCCATGAAGATGGAAAGTACGATCACTTCTCCGGTGGCTGGCATCGTCAAAAAAGTTCATCTTAAACAAAAGAGCCTTGTAGAGCAAGATGATCTAGTGATCGAATTGGATCTTTCGTAAGCTCTTGAACTTGGGCTGGATGGCTACCTTTACCAACCAGATAGGTATCCAGTCCCTCTCCTCAAGTACAAATTACCCGGTGGCTTCCGCTGCCCCAGATTGTTCTTTCCGAATCTGGTTGGCCATGTAAATCGCGTGCGGCAGTACGAAAAAAGTCATGCCCAAGGGGGGGGAATCATGTAGACGCCCAACAGAATAAAACACAAATAAGCCCAGACGAAGGGATCAGGAAGGTAAGCCCTTGTCGGTCCATAAATCGAACAAGAAGTCCAATCGGGAAAAGCAGTAATCCAAAGTAGAAAAACCAGAAAGCCGCGAAGGTTTCATGCTACATCTGCCCTCCGAACAATGAGAACTCTACTATTCCATTACTAACCTGAAAAAGAAGGTGGAGGAAAAGTCACTTCAACTGAATGCTAGGTCCCCATATGTCCAGTGTGACGTACTCTCCAGGTCCTTTTCATCTAGATATCCCATGATAATGCTAGGTCGAATCGGTGTACAAATTAGTATAGCAATATATCCATAGACAATAGCGATCAATAAAGCGGACAGGGTAGTCCAGAAGAAGAAATTAAATTGTGTCAGTTCCTGCCAGATAAACTGTATGTCTCGACAATAGAAGTAGAATATCAACAGACTAAAAACAAAAGCCACATACAAAAAGCTTCTCAACAAGTCCAGTGGATTTTGTTGCAACCAGGTCTTACGAGAAGAAGGTCGACTGTTTCCATTTGTAGAAGTACTTCTTTTAAGGATATTTTTTCCATCGGCTGTGATGCTTTTCACCAGGGGTGCCTCATTTTTTGTTCTACAGATAACCATCCAAGTAGCATAAGGGCGGATTCCTTTGGGGAAAATAATTTGGATATTTTCTTCATTGGCGTTGGGTGTCTTGGCTGGTTTAATCTCCGGTTTCTGACTCGCTCTTTGGGTAGGCCCGTGTACAATAGAAATCGAATCTTCGAGCCATTCTCCTCGCGAGTTCTCTATTAAAATCACCACTGATTCATCAATCTTAAAATCTCTTTGATTTTGGAATACATATCTATATTCAAAACCTCCCTGTATCGGAATCTTCTTTTCTTCCATGTTGATGTAATAGCCCGTTAGTCGCTTAATAAACCAGAAAAATATGGGCAAATTGAGTAGGATCAACAGAATTTGTAGAAGGAGAAATGCAGTTTTCATCATAAGAATGGGTTCTATAGGTCAATTGATTTATAGCTTAGTCTTAGAGGCATCGTTTAATCGCTCGATCAGTGCTGAGTTCCTGATTTTCTTGAATACCCCGAAAGTTTGGTCATTACTAGAATTAATATTAAGAATAGGTGATCCGGTTATTTCAACCCATTCCGTAATACTCGCATGACCATTCTTCTTTTTCAATTTAGCGAAATAGGAAGTAGTCTTCCCCTCCCGATTCCGGATATTGCGGATATCTTCATAAGAGACCTTCTTCAAGGAAATGTTATTTTCCTGAAGGTTCCACGATTTGGCTACGAGTGATTCAAAATCAATGATGTCCTTATAGTACTGCACATTATTCCTCTTACTCTCTCCAAATCTATCCAGGACTTTCCCGGTGATTTCCTCTGCATAATCATTCCCGTATTTCACCAGATCTCCGGCTTTTGCCTTCTCAAGTTCTAGCACCCCAATGGGCAGATTACGCAGGATATTGGCCAGTCCTGCTTTTTCATTATGTCCAATGGTCTTTCTTGCTGCGTTGAATAGAAGGAAAAGAGAAGAAATGATTAACCCGAGCACTAATATCAACTGTAAGATGTAATCAGTTTGGGAATTCTCCAGATTGGAAGAGATGTAAAGCACATGATGAAATTCATTATCTCTTTTCAATATAATTCGAAACAAGGAGGAAGGGAGGTCCTCTTTGGTAGAATCTAAATCAACTGGATTTACTCGATCATATTCATCTTTCTTCTCGATCTTCTCGATGTAATTCTCAAGATTTTCCTCAATAATGGAAGGAAGTACTTTAGCATCTTTAGGGATCCTCTCCTTCATCTCGTCTTGATTCTCACGAAAAGGCAAACTGATCAACTGATAGTGATAAGCACCATAGTCCCAGGAAGTTATTTTCGCCTTGTCGTCTTGAGTTTCAAGGGTTTGTTGCGGAGCCATTATTTCAAGATAACGCTCAATTGAAATCTGCTTATCAAAGCACAAGACCCCAATAATTTGGCTATCCCTTTTAATTGGGATAGAAATAGTTTTGACGATACCTAGCCCTGCTATATCCAGGTAGGCTTTGGACTCGTAGTAGGGTTCCTGCTTATGCTTAGGGTCAATAAAATATTGGGCATAGGAAGAAGCCTCCCATCTGTACATGGGGCGTTCAATGGCGACCCTTTTTAATTGTTCCAGCCCTCTGTTATCAATAACGCGATGTGAGAAAATGCCATCAAAAGATACAAAATAGACTTGTTCCAGCCCATCAAGGAGCGTATCTATTGTATCTAAATCCAAGGCTGCAACAATCAAAGAGGCTTGGAATGATTGCCAGGTATTGGGTAGTAAGCATATTTTCTTTCTGTTTATCTCTTCAAGAACTACCGCAAACGAATCCGCACTACTTTTCAATCCTTTTTTGAGTTTTTTCCTAAACTTGAGTTTTTTCCTAAAACCTTCCCTAAAGTCATCAAACTGGCAGGAGTACTCCGACGGTGGAATCAAAATGGTGGTGGAATCTGTTGAATTCGGCTTAATGTAAGTAAACAGTAAAGGAATTTGGCTCTTGACTTCTTCTTTCTCTATTTTCCCCTCTTGTAATACTAAGTCCTTTAAATTAAACTGCAGCCCTTCTAGACTAAGTACCTTGATTTCGTTATTGGGGCCCATCCCCCTTTCCAGACGCTCAATAAGAGGCATGACCTGATCATCCAGCGTACCATCCCCTACTTCTTCATTGTATTTAGCCAATATGGCGGATAGAATCCCATACGATGGGTTATTTCGACGTTTTTCCTGTTCTCCCTCTATGAAAGATTGATTCTCCACCATAATTTTTTGGTCTTGCCTTACCCGCTGATTGACAAGTTTCGAGAGATAAGCCATAGCTCCTGTAAATAAAACGATAGACAGAATCAGATAAAACGTTCCTATCCTAATAGATCGCTTAGTCAATCTACCTATCCGCTTCCAAGGATATCTTCCCGCTTGTTTCTGGATCTCTTTTTGAGCTTTTTCCTGATTTTCCTTGAATTGGTTGAACTGATTTGTTAGGTCAGATAACCGCTCTTCAAAACCACTTCCATTATTCATTAGAGTCAGTTTAAAATTAAGCTTACCGGTTTGGCTGATGAGACTGGCAAAACTATTCGTCCCCTTTACGCTACCCCAAACTATTCTATGGACTTGAGTGACTAAGTACCTATTTGGCTTCGTCCTATCAGTGGGAAACGCCATTTTTTGCCAATACCTCCTTGCTCTTCTTGCCTTCGCCCAAAAGATACGGCTGGTGAAAGGTGTCTTCCCGATAGGCTGTCTCAGCAAAGCTGAATGGCTTAGCAGCTCAGGAAGTTACTTTTCACAAAACACCAAAATCTGTGTATAAAATCGAACGGGGGGAGAGAGAGTTAAGTCGCGTAAATACTGCAGATTGGTCTACCTTGGTCTTGTATTCACTACAAGAACAATTACGTAATTCTAACAGAAAGGATACAAGTTTCGTGCTAATTTATAAAAATGAAAAACTATCTATCATCAGCTACCCGGCTACTGACCATATAAATTCACCCATTCCGTACGATGGAAGGTGATAGTATAGAAGGAGACAGGAGGTGTGATCGTCGCTTCGAACAGCACTTCCTTGGTGGTGTAATCGACTTCCACAATGCGCCCAAACTCCCGTGTACCTTGCACTATTGCCCCAGGTGAGAAAGTAACTCTATTATGCTCAGGAAGAAAATCAGTATCCGATACAATACTTGAATAAGTGTCTGCGCCCCGCTCCTTACCATAGGTCCAGACCTGACGAACTTGCATATTTCCTTCGTCAATTTCGTACTCCACACTTCGGCTATATACCTCGTTATTAGAAAAATTTCGGCCAGGCCCATTATCAAATATCAGATGATTCCCATTGGGAAGCAATTTGTTAGCGTGTTGGTACCAGCTCCAGCTAAAATCGGGATGCTTTTTAGTTCCGGCTAATACATCCGGATCATTAATAGGCTGTCCGATGGCATCTACTGGAGTTAGCAACTTCGTCTTTAAGTCTTTCCCATCGCCGGATTTATCCCAGCCCGAGTGGTTCCCCAAAATCCAGACTACCTCATTATCTTCCGTTAGCTTGATTACCCCCTGAGTCCTGCCCGAAATAATGATGGTGTTATCACTTTCATCGTAGGCAATAGCATTCACATGTATCCAATCTGATCGGTTATTCACCATAGTTTGGCGGTCTGGATCTAGCGATTGTCGCAAGTCCCATTCATTAACAATAGATTTACTTTGACGATCTAGCTCGATAATGTGATCTTCTATTGTTTCTAAGCCCCATTTATTAACGGTGACTAGGAAATTTCCATTGGGTTTCTCCAACACGGCATGATGATGCCCGTACCCTGTAAGATCCCAGGATTCCTCGATTAGTCCCAAAGGATTGACTTCAAAGATTTTGTCTTTTTCTCCATCACCGAAGTACAGATTACCATTAGCTAGTTGTTCAACCCCAACATCATAAAATAAGCCTTGTAGACTAGGATGAGAATTGTAGTCCAAATACCAGCGAATATCCCCATACTGATCAAAGGCAAATGGCTTCTGCGGAATGGGATTGCCAAAATGCCCAAAATAGCTGACCAGCGTTAAGCCTCTATCTATATCTCGCTTTTCGGCTACATCAATTGAAACATCGGGAAGGTCTGCCAATAGCTCTTTGGTCTCTATTTGAAAGCGCTTACTTCCGCGATCCGCCCCATTCTGATCAATAAAACCCAAGGTAACCGTTGTAGTAGTCCCGGCATATAAACCATAAACGGGCACCAGGTGTTTGGTATTGAATTCTGTAAAGGAATGATGAATGCTAGAACCAGGACCTTTCTTACCTTCCACAGTTACATTCACCCGTACTGGCTCATCTATCTCCATTTCAATCTGAGCAGTGAGAGGACTATACCCAAAAGGATCTACTTCAACTTTATCGCTTAGAATTGTAACACTAGAGACGGGCTTAGGCAGGGGAGTTTCATCCTTCTTACACTGAAACAATAGAAAGCCACCCGCAAGTAGGCAACCAAATAGTTTTAGCTTATTCATACTTATAGCGCTTTAGGTCCATGAAGGGCGTTCCTTATCTACAAACGCCAAGCGACCCATTCCTATTTCTTTCCAAAAGCAATAACCATGCTCACTCCTTTCGCAACAACCGCGCCATATAGAAACCATCATAACCTTCTTCTGGAGAAATACTACGCTCCGCCTCCAATACAAACTCATCTCCATGTTCGGCGAGAAAATTGTCAACTTGTAGTTTGTTTTCGGAGGGTAAGACGCTGCAAGTTGCGTAGACCATCTTTCCTCCCCTCTTCAACATTTTACTGTAGTTAGAAATGATCTGAGCCTGCTCTACGCGAATTTTCTCTAAGAATTCTGCTTGCAATTTCCACTTTGCGTCCGGGTTTCGTCGCAGCACACCAAGGCCGGAACAGGGCACATCCAGGAGCAATCGGTCTGCTGATTCCTTCTGCCGTTTAATGACCTTGGTACTGTCAATCGGTTTGGGTTGAATAATGAAAATTCCATTCCGCTTGGCTCTGCGTTTGAGCTCCTTCAACTTCCACGCCTCCGTATCCATCCCAATTATCTGTCCCTTATTAGCCATGAGTACCCCTAAGTGAAGCGTCTTACCTCCTGCGCCAGCACAAGCATCAATAACTCGCATTCCAGGCTGTACCTCCAAGAAGTGTGCAACCTGTTGGGAAGAAAAGTCTTGTACCTCAAACCAGCCATTTTTAAAGGCCTCCGTGGAAAATAGATTCTTCCTTTTTTGAACGACAAAGGCCTCCTCTGAAAGGGCCTCCACTACTACCCCATCTGTTTGTAGGCTTTCAACGAGTTGCGTAGAGTTAACCTTCAGTAGATTGGCGCGCAGTACCACCTTAGCTGGACGATTCAAAGCCGCCAGCATTCCATCCCATTGTTCACCTAGTTCCTCCTCCCCCATTCTATCCATCCATTCCGGAATGGATTCTCTAATGGCTCGAATCGATTGCAATTTGTTATGTTCTCTGCGAACCTGGCCTTCATTAATTCCTTCGAACTCCTTCCATTCCGGTAAAGCCCCCCCGCGAATCGTTTTCCAGATACCAAATAGATGCCACCACTCGTGGGAGTGCCGTGGGCGTTTACCCACTATCGCATACAATAAGCGGTACCAACGAACTATCTCATAGACGCTTTCAGCGATGAAAGCACGGTCTCTTGCTCCCCACTTCTTATTACTCTTTAATGTTTTTTCAATGACGCGATCGGCGTACCGGCCCTCCTCAAATATCTGTTGCAAGGCTGCAACTACCGCCGAAACCAAATTCGGGTATAATCTTTCTATTCGTTTTTTTTGCACCGCACAAAGGTAAGGAATGAGGTACAAATAAAGTACACAGAAAATTTCAGCTACCACACGACATGCTTTATGTGCTAATAGTGTAAGCTGAGTGATCTAATGCTTTATAAGCGGATAGCTTAGGCGTTGCCGTTGCATCTGAACCACTAATTGGTACTGGCCCTTCGGTAAACCTGCTAAGCTGATGGGTTCCCCTTGTCGCCATGTGAAAGCCCTGATCAACTGCCCCGACATACTATATAACTGGATCTTAGTGGTCTGTAAATCAACTCCTTTCAGGTTGATTTGATCTACAGTCGGGTTGGGCCAAATCTCTAGGATATCTGGTTTCATCGGGTTTAGTGTCGAGGTAAGATTCTCGTTTTTCAGAATCAGTCCATCAGCTCCCACTACATAGGCGATCTCCATATCAATCAAGGCGATGGCTTGTAAAGCGGTCGTTCCCGGATAGATGCTGACCCAATCAAGGCCGCCATCTAGCGTCCTATAAATTTGACCGTTTTCGCCAACCATGTAGCCCATGCGACTATCCACAAAGGCCGCATCTTGCACATAGGTAGGGGTGGCACTATTTATCATTTCACTAGTAAACCGCCAGCTATTGATCCCGTTTTGTGTGTCAAAGTAAAAATCAGTTAGCCGTACCAATTTGTTATTGGGTCCCGGTAAAAAACTGGCTTGTTCATTGGTGAAAACTAATAAGGTATCGGCTTGCGGAAAAGCTGATGCTGTCCAAGCATCTGAATTAGGTAGGTCAAAAACATAAAGGGGATCCCAACTCACTCCGGCGTCGATGGTTCGGTAAGCATAAAAAGAATAGTGCGCAAAACCACTTATATTACCACTAGCCGTAGCGGTCTGCATATCAGCAATATCTATTCTCGAAAGAAGCGTTGTCCCACCTATAGCTGCTTCTGTGGGTGTCCAGTTAATCCCTTGATCATCACTCCAGTCAAAGGTATCATAACCACAACTTAAGATCCGCTCCCCGATCTTTTCGACTTCAATGGCTTCATTGACGGGATGCCAATCCATGCCTCCATTTGTGCTTAAAAAAGTAGCTTGCCGTCCGGCTGATTGACCGCTAACTAACAATGTATCTCGATTCCAAATCAAGATAGAAGTAAGGTCTTCATTGATTGTTCCGCCTATGTTTTCCCAATCTTGTCCAGCATTTTGCGTTAGCAAGATCGTCCCATTATCACCAACCACAACACCATACTCGTCATTAAGAAAATGAACACCGCGAAGCAGGGCAGTAGTTCCCGTCTCCAATTCTACCCATTGGGCAGAAAGCGGAGATAATCCAAGATTACAGACAAGGAAAAATAAAAGGGTTAGATTCATACCAGCCCTTAGGGTCGAGCTATATGAATTAGGATGACCGTTGAACGAATCCCCTGGGTACTCATGTAGTGAAAACATTCTCATAGGCAAAGGCTTTCATTCAAGGAATCTTGGATGGGGAATATTACCAGGGTGAGCTTCTTACAATTTATGGATTTTATTTCAACTCCACAAGTAATACTCTAGCCTCCTTGACATCTAATCCTTTTGACAGGCCTTCTTCCAAAAATTGACGAAGTTGATCTAGTGCATTGTCTTTACTCGCTCTCGGGTAAAATGGATACACGACAAATGCCGCTTGTTCAAGGCTACTTTCATAACATGGGAGCCAGAGATAGTCACTGTCAGGAAAACCAGCAGCCCTCAACTGTTTTACCCGCAATTGGGCAGCGCGCTCATCCGTCGAGAGTATGTCTCGGACAATATACTTTGGCCCTAGGATAGGTTCGGTACAAGCTTTTTTACCACTGTCAACTGTGCCTACAGCTTTGCCACTCAAATTTGCCCGAAGTGTATCAAGGAAAGCAAAGGGGTCTCTCACAGAAGGTTCGCCAGCGGATGTTTCCGCCTTAGACAGGTCAGCATCAGGGGTCCTTTCCTTGACGTACATGGCACCATAGATGGCGATAAAACCAGCTATGGCTAATCCAAAATGGTAAATCGTCGACCGAATTTGTGAAGACGTCCCAATTAAGGTCCAGATCTTCCAGCTCGTTCCCTTTCGTACTTGCTCACGAATGCTACTACCCTTTTCGTAATAAGTCAGAAAGTCTCGTTTTGGAAAGGAGAATAGATACTTGGGCTTTAGCTCCAACCTGACACGGCCGTTCTTCTGTACCAACAGAAGCCCAAGGCGCTTCTTACGGCAAGTTTTCTTCAGTATAGTATATTGCTTGGCATTGACACTATCTGCACCAATGGCGATCCAGGGTTCGTTGGCGGGGTACTGAAGCAATTGATCAAATACAGCAATTCGTTGATGAAAGGGTAGATTTATACCTTGGAGCAGTTTCTGGATATAAGGAATCAGGAAGAACAAAACCGCATACAGCATCAAAACATAAAACGGGTCAAGGTAGGCCCGGAGTCCCCGATCCCAAAGAATATATGCCCCAAGGAAAACCAGGAGTACAGTTAACCACGTACTATCTCGTTTCACCTTGGTCTCATCCAACTGTTTGACCAAAGCCGACAGTGTTTTAGCAGACTTGGCTTCCATCGAAGCTACCCCTACTCCACCAAGCCATTTTCGCCAGGCAATCAAACCATCAGCTCTTTTCTTTTGCCGCGTTCGGACTTCTGCTTGAGCGAACACCTTTCCATTCGCACTACTGTCCTGGTAGTAACGTTTCAAGTATTTGATAGCCTTGTCTTGGATGTATTTTTCGCTAAGTGTACTCGATGATGACATGGATTCCCTAACTATTGCGGGTAGCTAAGGTATTATAATTTTTTCTTCTTTGTTCATTTTAATGGGTCCCCTTCTACGTGTTTATCCATAAACCAAGACATTGACTCCTATCCAAAAAATTAAAACCCCGGCTTTCGATAGAGAGCCAGGATTTTGGGAAAAGTGTAAAGCCATTTAAGTTGAGTTCCTTATTCTTTCAACTTCCCTTTTGGCGACAGGATTCTGTGAGAGAGCGCATTTGGGAAGCGTTTTTTTGGGGTTAAAGGGGTTATTTTGTGCGGGAGTATGGCTTCAGGTGTCCAATACATTCTCCTTTTTTCCTGCCATTTTTATTGACGAACATCTTACTCTTTCCGCACTCCATCTGAAAATCGACACGAATATCAAGGCTTAAATTGGGTCTAGCAAACACAATTTTGTATTTTTTCCCGTAAATTTTTCGTTAAAATGAAGAATAGTCAGCTCGTTCAATTGCTCCAACAACTAAAGCCCAAGGAAATTGCCGACTTCTCCTTGTACTTGAAGGCGCAACGGCCTCGCTCCCTCCTATTGCGACAAACCTTTAACTATTTGCGAAAACTATATCCCGATTTTTCGTCCCCTAAACATTTGAACATTGAATACGCCAAAGCAAAGCTCTTACCACCTGAAACACCCAGAAAACGCCTGCTCAACCTCCTGGCAGACTTACATGGGTTGTTAAAAGATTTTCTAGTCTGGCAACAAATAAAGGAAAATGAATTCGCCTACGATTTTGCCTTGCTAGAACAGTATCGGAGTAGAAAAATGGACAAGGAATTTTTCCAGTTTGCTAATCGTTTAATCCAAAAGTACGAAGGGCAGCAAGAAAGAAGTATCTGGTCATACTTGCAACTGATGCTACTTTACCGAAGCAAATTCTTCCACCCAAACTCGCCTAAGCTCAATCCGGACGATCCACTTCCCCAAAAAAGTCTAGCCCTCCTGAATCAATTTTACCAGGGAGCCCGGATTCGTCTGGCTACAGAATTATTGAACCGTGAAAAGATTCTGCGTAGTCCAGGAATCCATCATACGATTGATGCCCCCCGGGATTCTTTCTCGTCAGATGAGCGTCCATTGATTCAATTATATAGTCAGGTTTATCAACTCGAAAAGGAACAAGATGAAGAAGTGTTTTTTTCTTTAAAGACGCGTTTTTTCCAACTAGTGGCAAAGCAAGAATTAAGTATTGATGATCAATACTTTGTGTTCCTACATCTGATCAATTTTGCTTCTGCACAGATAAAGCAAGGCAAGCAGAATTTTTTGGAAGAAGCCTTTTCTATCTATCACATTGGCTTACAATATCCTATCCTGGAGCAAGGGCAGTATTTCACCCCCACCAACTTTAGTAATATCGTCAATCTGGCTTGTCGGTTAAAGCAGTTCGAGTGGGCGCGGTATTTTATCCAGGCTTACCAGAAGCATTTGCCGACTGAAGTAAGGCAGAGTGCCTCTCGAATATCTTTCGCCATGATCCATTTTGAGGAAGGTGAGTTCGAGCAAACCCTTGACGAGTTACAGGATATCACCTATGCCAATGCATTTTACGATTTGAGAGCTAGGTCACTACGGCTGCGATGCTTTGTGGAGTTGCAAGAATCGACCGCCCTAATATTACATTTTTGTCGGTCCTTTGAACAGTTTATACATAGAAATAAGAAAATTAAAGGGGATAATGCCAAGGCCACTACCAACTTCATTCAAGTGATCAAAGAATTGGCTCGGCAGCGTTGCACCCAATCCCAATTACAAGAGATGCTGGCTACTAAACAACCGATCTTTTTCAAAAGCTGGCTCTCCGCTAAGATCCTTGCCTATAAGCCAATTGTCTAGTAGCCATTTGTTGAACATCAGACCTACTAAGGCCAGATAAGTCAGAACAAGAAAGATGCATCTTCAATCCATGATGATGTCCTCCGTACCATTAAAGGCGCTAATCTTAGTGTTCAAAAAGTTCCAATTTTCCTTTAGAATTAATGTTAACATGGGTCAGAGAATTTAGAGAGAACGTGAAAAAGAGGTTTAGATTTACTCATTTAGGCGCGTACAAGAGATGAAGCATGACTTCAATTAGCCTTGAGCCCCCGGGATAGGGAGCTGTTGCTCGGTTGAAATCCAACCCTCATCGACTTTCAAGGCAGCTTACAAGATCTTAATATAGATCTTGTAAACAATCACTCCGTCGATGGAATGATTATTGCCATTTATGCAGGTAGAATCTGCTATATGCTGTACATATAGTAGATCATTAAGCCATGTAAGGATGTAGTGTAGGTTAGAAAGCTAGTGTATTAATAATGAAAGGATCTTCCTTAAGATACACTGGAATAGGCTGAAGACGCCAATACAGAAAGGTTTTTAAATGTGTCATTATCAGAGATTTTAGAGGCGACACCAAAATCACCACCTTTTAGTTTCCTTTTGGCCCATAAACTAGAAGTCAAAAGGTTGATAACCAGAGTGCTGTTAGGTAATCGCCTTGTGCGCGAGTTTAGTAAGGTTGTCAATTGCATAACTGAGTGATTCTCAAAAAAGTTCCCTGGAGGCGTATGCATATTGCCAAAAATCCATATATTTATAAGCAGATATTATATATATCAAATGCGTTTCATGTTAGTCCTCTCGGTAATTTACCCAAACAATACTTCCAGGAACTCAGATCTAACTTGTACCTAAGTGCTCCCCAGATAGGTACAGCCCCCTGGATAAGTCTTGATTCTCAACAGATTACTCACTTTGAAAAGGAGATAACGTAAGTACAGCAAGGCACTAGGCCCTCAACTGCTGCGCCATCTCGTGATTGGTAATTTCCTCCCAATTGCGGCAATACTACCCCTTAGGTAAGCAGCTAGAGGTGTGCCGTATATTCCATATTGAAAACATTTAATTATGAAGTATATATCCCAAATTTCACTTCTGATCATTTTGCTGGTCGGTGTCAGTAGTGTGCTTTGCCTCGGCCAAAGTGTTATTGCCGCCGATGGTGGAGAAGGAGGCACAGCAAAGGTCCGAATAGAATGGACCTTAGGTGAGTTTGCCATTTCCACCTTAAATACCCCTAGCGGTCTGCTGACACAAGGGTTTCATCAACCTAGGCTCAAGATCACCCCGCTCCCTCCGTTAGCTACGGCAGCGTCTAGGCTGGCGGCCGGAAATCAAATCAAAGTTACGCTAGCCCCTAATCCTGTGCGCGATCTTCTTAACATTAAGTTAGAACAGGAAAAGGATATGCTTATCCAGGTAGGGCTACTAGATCCTAATGGTAGAATGCTGCACCTTGAGAAGACCTTAGCCCCTGCAGGCTTGGAGCTAGATTTTTCAAAATATCCTAGTGGCCTGTATTTTTTACAGTTTCGCGCTCAAGATGGCACTCCCTTGGAGACCTATAAAATCAGTAAGCAATAACTGCTCCTAAATCCATTAAGCAGGAATCGACCTGCTGCAAAATATCCATGTCATGAAAAAATTAGTCCTATTCCTAAGTTGTCTATTTTTCCTTTGTGGACAGAGTCTGATAGCTCAAGGTGTGCCACAAGGAATGAGATATCAAGGTGTCGCTAGAGATGCCGATGGTAATGTTCTTACCAATCAAAGGATAGCATTGAAAATTAGTCTCCATGGAGAAAACACTCCAAAACTCATCAACTATAGCGAAGTACATGAAGTGCTTACCAATCAACTGGGCCTCTTCACCCTGACCGTGGGAGAAGGAAGAATTGAATCCGGAACCTTCAAGCAGATCCCCTGGGCCACTGACAATATCTGGATGGAGGTGGCGATGAGAGATGAAGCGGGATTCTTTTCTACCATCAGTAACAATAAGCTATTAGCAGTACCCTACGCTTTCCACGCCGGCTCGGCAGAAAACCTGGTCATGGATCAATTGATGAAAAGGTCATCAGATTGCAATGCCACAGGACTTCCTTTTTGGACGACGATAGGAAATAACAATGTAGATACCATTTGTCACTTTATCGGTACCCGCAACTTCGTGGATGTGCTATTCAAGACCGATGGTATTGAGCGCATGCGAATCAAAGCCAATGGAGACATTGATATCACCAACAATCTAAAGCTTGGCGGCAATCTAACCGTAGAACAAAGTGTATTTCTCAATACTATAGCTGGAGAGACGGTGAATAATGGCCCCTTTACTGTAACTAAACAGAGCCCAACCTTACTTTCAGGTTCGCTGACCGTTGATCTGGCTACAGACCTTAATGCCTCACTGAATGTAGATGGTCCAACTGACCTTAATAGCCTGCTCAATGTCAATAACGAGAGTCCTACCCTCTTAACCGGTATCCTAACGGTAAACCAAGATGCTACCTTTAATCAGCATGTTTTACTGGATAATGCAGCGCTAAATTCTCTGACCCCATCGGAAGGCGCATTGGTCGTTAATGGTGGAGTTGGCATTGGAAGGAACTTGAATGTGGGTGGTGACGCTACTTTTGAAGGAAACACCTCCTTCGCTGGCCCCGTAATCGTGACAGATGAAACGCCGTCCACCTCTCCGGAAACGGGAGCTTTGATCGTAGCGGGAGGAGCCGGGATCAGAGGGGATGTGAATATTGGCGGCGAAATCAATATTGGTAAAACGCTTAGCCTTACTACCGACCAGGTTGTAGACGAAGGTGCAGATGCGACTAAAGTCGGAACTGGGCATGTTGCTAAGTTTAGAAACACCGGAAATGGAAGTGGGATTATCATCCAGGTGGGTGCAGGGACTCCGCACAACAACAACAATTTCATCACCTTTGTCAATAGCTCTGGTGCTACGGTTGGGCGAATTGAAGGGGAAGACGGGGATGAAGATTTAGCGAATAACGCTGGTCACAAGCTGGAAAGGGACTTCCTGATAACCGACATCGCTCTATCTGCTACTGCAGAAGCCATTGCTATCGCAGAGGAGATTCAGGCGGTAGTAGCCTTGACAGCAGCATCAAGTTCTTCCACCGCCTGTGCCGGACTGGGTGCTTGTGTCACCGCCCCTATTCCCTCCTTGATTGCCAGCGAAACGGCCAACCTAGTGGTAGCTACCGCCAATCTCGCCCTCCAAACTGCCGACCTGGCCAAAGTATCCGCTAACCTAGTCCTATTCGATGATAATGTTGAAGCTGAGTTTGGTGTCACTTTTGCCTCCGGCGCCGAAGATTATGCAGAATATTTACCTAAACTCAACCCGCAAGAAACCTTCTTACCTGGAGAGTTAGTCGGACTGAAAAATGGATTTGTGACTAAGGATACCAAGGAAGCCGACCAGGTTATGGTGATTTCTCACAATCCAGCCATGTTAGGAGGAATTCCTAAAGCAGGTACAGAAGACCAGTATGAAATGGTCGCTTTTATGGGGCAAATCCCAACGCGGGTCATTGGAGAAGTGGAAGCTGGAGACTATATCCTGCCTAGCGGCTACTCTAATGGTTTAGGCATTGGTAAATCCAGGCTGGAGATGAAGCCATCCGATTATAAGAAGGTGCTTGGCGTAGCCTGGGAAGAATCTAAAGGTAAGACACTGGGTGTAGTTAATGTTGCCATCGGACTTAACACAAATGACCTAGCGGAGGTTGTTGATGCGCAAGAACAACAATTGAAAGCCCAAGAAGTAGAGATCGCACAACTAAAAGCTCAAATCAATCAAACCAACGCTATTTTGGTGGAATTGGTACCTGGGTTCAAAGAAGCAGCAGGGATCGAAAATGAGGCAACAAATGATGCGCTAGTAATCGACGAGCACCAGCCCCATGCTGCTGAAGAAAATGCACAGTTTGTGCATCCTTCTAAAGACAATATCCATTATTATCAATTGACGGACGCAGACCTCGAAGCTGGTTTCAAACTAGCTGAAGATATTTTCAAACAGACCAACATGGATCTTAATGATCATCCTTTTTGGCACCGTATTTATAGTGAACCTGGATATAAAGGGGAGGTCAAAGCAGAGATTCGGGAGAAGTTTACACATGCTATTCATACCCATCAAGCCATAAATGGCAATAGCAGTCATCGTTAGCAATCGGTCTTTTTTCATGAGAAGGTAGATAGGATGAATGAGACTCAGCTCTTACAGTCGTGAATCCTTCTAACTTTCTGCTAATTCAAATGACATGTGTAACAAAAATCCCTTGGTAGCCCGCTGTACTTCAAACAGGAAGTTATTGCTTGGACTGCTTTATATTTGCTTATTCAGCTTCTCATCAACACTATGGGCACAACCCGCTTTGATCTTGCCCAGTGATGGGAAAAGTGTGCAAGAAGTTGCGCCACAAGGAGGTCTGCGGTTTCAGCGGCACCTGTATTTAATCACTCCATCAGAAATGCAGCAAACGGAGCTGACTGCCGGTATGATGGTAAATGGAATCGGTTTTACCTTTTCAGCAACTCAATCCGACACGACGAGAGGTCTACTAAAGGTCTATTTACAAAATACAGATGATATCGTTAGCCGCAGGGATACCAACTGGACTTATATTCCTACAACTTCCAACACGAGCTTACTCGATGGCCTATCCAGTGGTCAATACGAATGGCAGGTTCAGGCGATATGCGATGGAGATAGCTCCTCCTTCTCTCCTGCAACGACCTTCTTCACCGCTGATCCAGATGCTTGCAATACGGCCTCCAACCTACGCAGCTCAGCCATCACTAGCTCAACTGCCCTTTTGGAATGGTCTGCGCCGGTTTCCAATGACTTCACCGAATATCTGGTTGAGCATTCTATCGCTGGAAGTAATGATTGGGTCAGTAACCGGACTACTGAAAATCAACTTACGATCTCGGGGCTCCAAGTTGCTACCCTGTATCAATGGCGGGTACAGACGATTTGCGGCGTTGCAACTGCGGACTTGATCAATGCCTCCTTTAGCACCTTAGATGAAGGGGTGTGTTCCGATCCAACTGCCTTGCAAAGCAATGCTACGGGAGATAATTCAGGGACCTTGAGTTGGACGCAAGCAGCAGATGCCACTCGATATGATATTCAATACCGCCCCATGGGATCTACTGCTTGGCTATTTGGTATTTCATTCACAGATTCCTTGAATGTAATCAATCTGCAGGCTGGTACGACCTATGAATGGCGCGTACGAACGGTCTGCGAAGCGGGGAAAGGAACTTACCAAAATGGGTCAAACTTCACTACCACAGGAACAGCACCATGTCTTCCCCCATTGACTTTAAATACCACTGTGCTGACAGATACCAGTGCCACACTACGCTGGGGGTTGGCAGCCGGGGCTAGTGCTTACCTAGTTCGCTATCGCCTCAAGGATGCCATCAGCTGGGAAAATGCGATACAACCTATGAGTATTGTCCACAATGCAGAGATCCTATTACCAGATTCCATCGGAGACTTTCACATTCCATTCCAAGGAGATGAGATTGATAACTTCACCTATACGGGTGATGGGATATATGTAGCCTGGGAGTACACCAATGAGCGTAATGCCATAGCCAATCCCAATAGTGCCCTAGCCACGACGGCTAACACCCGCATAGTCGGGAGCTTTGGGCAAGACTCCTTAAGAGTCCTTTTGAGTCTCGTGGCATCCAACGATCTGGAGGCTACAAACCATGAATCACAACTTTTTGGCACTGATCTGAGACCCGCCACCTTTCTCAGGACCTCAGCTTTAAATGATGTGGTATCGGTGGAAGTAATACATGCCTTAGGACATGTGGCACCGCCTTTTAGCAACCCCAGTCCAATCTCTGCAGTAGTCAAGAATCATACTGGTCAAGAAGTGAATACGACCATAGAGTTGACGGTAAAGAGTGAGCAAGATGGTAGCATTCGATTCTCAGACACCCAAAACGTAAGTCTCAGTCCAAACAGTACCGCGCCTATTGCCTTTAACATTTGGAGTCCAACCGTTCAAGGCAGGGATTCTCTCCTGGTCAAGATACCAGCACAGTCTGGGGAAAGTATCCTTGGAAACAACCAAGCTGTCCTAATACAGGAAGTAAGCGAGGCAATTGTCGGTTATCCAGACGAAACACCAGCAGTTACCAATACCGGGTTTGGAGAAGGAACTGGATTAATTCTTAGTCGCTTAGCCATGAATGGGTGTGGCAGGGTAAATGCAGCTCAGATCTACCTGGATGCCTCTTCCGCAAACCAAGCTCTATATGCTGTAGTATTAGATGCAAACGGAATGCGCTTAGATTCTTCAGCGGTATTTACTCCCGATTCGACGAAGGTGGATCACTATCATAATTTCTTTTTTCCCAATCAACCCTTCCTAAGCAATAGTTTCTATTATGTCGGTCTAGCACAATCTGCTAGCCCTGGGGAGGAAGTCTTTCCAGTTGGCGTCCAGTGGGAAACACCCAATATTCAGGATAGTGCCTACTTCAGAGCCAATGTCGATGGAAGTGACCTCCGGCAAATGTCCCTACCTGGGCGCTTAATGATCAAGGCGGAAGTACTTCCAGCAACCATAGAGCCGTTCATTCTAGGCCCGACAAATATCTGCTTGGGTTCAACAGAAACCCTCTCTGTTGTGGAAAAGACAGAACGATTTGCAAATGAAGTAATTCGGTCCAGCTCTTTCTTCAGTAATACTGAATTCAACGAAGTTCAGATTTTGGGGACACCGTCCCTCTTCCCCGTCGGCGGACCGCAGCCGGGGCAGTGGATCAGCCAAACGGCAGATAATTCTCGGGAATTCATTGAATTAGCCTTCCCCACAGCTAGCCCCATCAATTTCATCAAAGTATTTGAAACTTTCAATCCAGGATCCATTGATACGATCTATGTACTCAATCCAAGTTCTGGAGCCTATGAAGTAGTTTATACGACTACAGCTACAAGGGTCGATCTAACTGCACGAGTCCTAGAAGTCGATTTTCCAATGACAGCCTTTGCGGTTGATCAGATTCGAATCGCATTAGCTTCTGATATGATTTCAGGATTCAACGGCATTGATGCGGTAAGCATCGGACAACGTCAAAACAATTCTTCCTTCACTACTTATAACTGGTCTACTGGCGAAAGCAGTCCTTCTATTCAAATAAGCATCGCAGGTACTTATTCAGTCAGCGTGACGGATGGGGATGGTTGTCTTTTAGGTGCACAGATTACAGTGGAAGATCCCAACGAGGTACAACCTTCAATCACCATTCAAGATGAACAAGCCACTGACTTTTGTGCAGGTTCTGCCGTCACTTTAATTGCTGATGAAACTGATAACATCGTTTGGAGCACAGGAGATAGTACTGCTTCTATTGTCGTAACGGAAAGTGGCACGTACTTCTATACTCAAACCGTGGAGGGAAGTTGTGGTCAAGTAAATTCTGATAGCGTCGAAATCAATGTCTTTCCCTTTCCTGAAATCGCTTTGCCAGCAGTAACCCCAATTTGCTCAGGGGAGAGCCGAGAACTTGATGCTGGAATAGGTTTTGCGTCCTATCAATGGTCCACAGGTTCTGTGCAGCAGACGATCAGCGTGAATACCCCAGACACTTACTCCGTAAGCGTGACGGACGGCAACGGATGCCAAAATACTGGCACCACCGTAGCCCTTTTTACTCCCTCTCCAAACCCTCAAATTGTTGGGGATCTAGTCTTTTGTCCAGGGAGCTCTAGCCAGCTAACCGTTGAGCCAGTGTTTGTGGATTATCAATGGTCGAATGGCAGTACGGCAACTACTATTGTGGTAGAAACAGGAGGAGAATATGGGGTAACGGTCATCGATGAAAATGGATGCGCCGGGAATACAAGTGTCATCATTACGGCCCTAGAGGCTCCCGCACCAGTGATAGCAGGCAATTTATCATTCTGTGCTGGAAACACGACGACCTTAGATGTTGGTCTTGGCTTCACGAGCTATCTATGGTCGACTGGTGAGACCAGCGCCGCCATCATCGTAGATACTGTTGACACCTACAATGTTACCGTAACGGATGCCAATGGATGCTCTGGATCAACAAGTGCTACTACTAGTGAAAATGGTGCTTTGCCCGTTTCTCCCGGTCCAATTAGAGGTCCTAGCATCGGACTTTGCCAGACTATAGATAATGTCTATTCCATTGATCCAGTGCCGAATACTACCCATTATGTTTGGACCGTCCCGAAAGGTGACACAATCACTAGTGGACAAGGTACTACTAGTATCACCGTGGATTTCAACAACCTCACTAGTGGCTACATCGTAGTAGCAGCGTCAAATGCTTGCGGCCAAAGTCCATCTATCAGTCCAACACAACTTTTGGTGCAAGGAACTCCAGCTTCACCAGGTGCGATAAGCGGCCCGACAGCTGGTCTATGCAACAGTAGTGGTAATATCTACAGCATTGAGACCGTATCTTCTGCCACCGGATACGAATGGTCGATACCAGAAGGCGCAAGCTTGGTCAGCGGACAGGGCACCTCTTCCATAATGGTCGACTTTGGTGAGTTTGTAAGTGGAGAACTTTCAGTAGCTAGCACGAACAGCTGCGGGAACTCAGCTGCTGCTTCCACTAGCCGTCTGCCCTTACTAGGAACACCAGAGAACAGTATAGGGAGAGAAATTGTTCGTCAGGGCAATAGCTATACAATTGCCCCAATCAATGGAGCTAATAGCTACGATTGGAACGTTCCGCCAGGCGTCGAAATCCTATCTGGACAGGGGTCGAATCAGGTGACCCTTGCTTTAGATGCTACTTTTACAGAAGGTGAGATCTGCGTTACAGCTGAAAACGATTGTGGACTAGGAGCATCAATTTGCCTTGATATTCCCTTACAAGTTGAGCTGCTTAGTTGTGCAGTGGCCTACATTGGCTATGCCCCAGCTAGCTGCGTTGAACTGGCTCCACTGATACAGGGGGGAATGCCACCCTACACTTTAAGTTGGAGTAATGGTGAAACAAGTAATGCCATAAATGTTTGTCCTGAAGAGACCAGCAACTATGAATTGACCGTAACGGATGCCAAAGGTACCTCGGCAACAGTAGATTCTAGAGTCGAAGTCCACGACATCAGATGCGGAGTATACAATACCTTTGTGGAAGTATGCTGGAGTTCCGGTCTATCGGCCAATCGAAGAAGTCTATGCGTCACACAAAGCCGAGTGGACTACTATTTGGGAACCGGAGGTAGGCTTGGAAACTGTGAATTGATTAGTTGTGTCGAAAGTGCAGATGATTTCATGATGGATCAAAGCTTTACCAACTTTTCTAGTCCAGATAATGGGAATAGTAATCTAGGTTTATTCCCCAATCCCGCAGCCCAAAACATCAAAGTTCAAATAGAAAGTCAGTTACAGGAGCGAGTAGAGTTGAAGGTTATGGATACACAAGGTAAAACCATCAAGCTTCTTGTCCTTGATCTTGATGAGGGGTTTAATCTCTGGGAGATATCCATACAAGACATCCCCAGTGGAACATACTTTGTCCAGGTCAGTGGAACTGATCTGCTCCTACAAGATAAATTTATAAAGTTATAGAGGTTATCTAAAGGGTGTCGGTTAAACCCTTCTAGCACCGGCACCCTTATTTTTCAGCTGTCTTTCGATAAGCTTCATAATTAGCCACTAGCTCCGCTAATTTTTCAGCTTTACTACTAGCCAGATTATTGATTTCAGTTCGATCCGTATTCATATCGTAGAGCTCCCACGCTCCACCATTTTCTCGTACGATCTTCCATTTTCCTTCTCTGTACATGCGGAACCTTTCTGTATGCCCTGAAACCACGAAGGGCGTCTCAGGGCGCGTTTCTCCTTGGAAAATAGGAAGCAGGGATTGTCCATCGAGCGGCAGCGTAGTTTTTTCTTGGTAGGTTTCAGGATACTCAATTCCAGCCATTTCTAAGAAGGTAGGGAATAGATCAGCCACGTGCCCCATCTGCGAAGTTATTTGGCCGGGGTCAATGACGGCGGGCCAATGTGCTATGAAATGGGTGTTGGCTCCCCCCTCATGCCCATTTTGCTTGTATAAACGGAACGGGGTATTTCCAACATTCGCCCAAGGGGGAGAAAGGCATCGGTATGACTCAGCGGGTCCAGGAGGGATATCGAAGGATACGTTACTATCAAAAGGACAAGAACCATTATCGGTGAAGAACAGGATTAAAGTATTCTCCATCTCACCAGCCTGTTCCAGCCGGTCTAGCACCCGCCCGATATTCTGATCCATCCGATCGATCATGGCCGCAAAAACAGCCATTTCCAGGTCTTTCTTTTCTTGTTCTTCGGGAGTCATGCTCTCCCAAGGGTAGTAGCTAGGCCATTTGGCGCGGATATCGTCCCATCCATCATGGCTACTCCCTCTAAACTTGTTCGTATTACCCTCGGCAGGAGATAAAGTAACCGTTTCAGCCAGTAGCCCCATTTCCTTCATCCGAGCGAAGCGTTCCTCCCTGATCGAGTCCCAGCCCTTCATGTATTTGCCTTGGTATTTGGCGATGTCTTCCGGTCGAGCCTGCAAGGGATAATGGGCTACATGGTAAGGTAAGAATAAAAAAAACGGATTGTCTTTATCCAGCATCTCATCCAGCCATTTCAGTCCCAGGTCAGTAATAAAATCCGTCTTGTATTTCGGTAAAATCTCGGCCTCAATATCTGCTGGCTTCATCTCTTCTCCATTCAGGTAAAATGGGCGCTGAAATTCGCCGCCAGGTGGCACAAAGTATTCCGTCGTGGCCCAAAAAGTAAATGACTTCTCAAAGGTCTCGGCAAAATAACAATCCTGCGGAACCCATTTGTCAAAATGCTCTTTTCCGCTGATTACGGCGGAATAGCCGGCATCCCGTAACAAAGGGACAAAAGAGATAGCCTGATCATTTCCCTTGTACAATCCCGTGATTAAAGTAGAACGGGTCGGATTGCATTTGGCCATATTATAGAACTGCTTGAAACGCATGCCATTTTCTGCCAAGCGATCCAGGTTTGGTGTTTGAATCTCCGCGCCGTAACATCCGATGTCAGAGTAGCCAATGTCATCGCCCATAATTAAGACGATATTGGGGAGAGTCGTTTTGTTGGGAGTGTCCAAGTTCCCGGATGAGGAACAGGCAAAAAGAAAGGAGCTTAGGAGCAATAGGATTGCTGGTATCCTTTGATAAATAGGATCAGTCATGTTAAAGTTGGTTCAGTATCTAAATATAAGCCCGCTTAGGACTAGTCTGCTATAATGATCTCTTCGAAGATAGGAGAACCGTTTGGATCTTGCAAGATCACTTGATGCTCTTCTATATCTTCCACCCACAGCAGGAAGAGGGAAGATAATAGCGCAACAATAAGCACTAGGCCAAAACCCAACCAAATCAATCTTGTTCTAGCTCCTCCAAATCTAGTAGTAGGCATAGCACGCCGAACTTCGGGATGGATGACCAGACTATATCCTTTTTTGGGATGAGTCTTAATGTGAAAGCTTTGGTCTAACCCATGTTCTTTCAGTAGGGAGCGCAGTCGACTAGTATTCCGTGTCAAGGCCTTCTCTCCTACCCAGACCTTACCCTCCCAAACTTCATCCACAAAGGTTTGTCGGGATATGAGTTTACCTTTCTGCTGCTGCACCAAGGTGAAACAGGTTCGCCAACTTTGCATCCAAATGAATATGGGCTGGAACCTCATTTACTGGGGCCTGAGGAAAGAGATGGCTCAGTGTGGAAGCCTTTTTGAATGCCATCAATGATTTGGAGCGTGGAACGGTCGAGACTTTGTACAACGAACACCTTACTGTCACTCATCAGGAGAAGTACAACCAGGAGAAGTTTCGGCAAGTAGTCGAGACTTGGCATCAAGGCGCTCCATTCGAAATAGAAACGGTACTAGTGGACAACGAAGAAGTGACCTTAGGATTAGTCAACACCGAGGGCAAAAGTCGGACATTCATCCTATCTTTGAGTAGGGCATCAAAGCCATTAATTGATGCCATTAAGCTCAAAGCCTAATATTCATGTCAGAACTTCTGAACTTACAGCTGGACTGTTCCAACTTCCCCGGCCTTCCCTTTGAAGGCCGGGCAGCTATTTATCTTGGTATACAGTTTAAACAAGACATTCTAGATGAGACCCCAATCAATGTTCAGCAAAAGATCTTTAAGGTCGAAATAAAGGTAACCGAAGGGAAAGGCGGACTCCCTAATTTTACCGGCCCATTCGTGTTCGGGAAGACGGGGGATAAGTTCCTCTATCTAGTTTGGTTTATGAAAACTTCCAAAGGAAATGAACGCTTCCGGCGCGCCAAAATCAAGCTAAACGAGCTAAGCTGGGAGCAAATCAAGGCGGCTATATCCAAGCAAAGTCCACTCCGCGCTCAAATCAATCTAACCGATGCGAAAGGAGGGCCTATATGTGCCAGCCTGAAAGCCCCCTATATCCAATGGGAAATCTGAGTTCCAACAAAGTTTACTTGGCGGTCCACCCACCGTCCACAGTGACCATAGAACCAACCATGTAACTTGCCGCCGGGCTTGCCAAGAAGATCGCTGCTCCCTGTATCTCTGGCAATTCGCCCCAACGAGCCAAGGCTGTGGCACCAACTATAAACTTCTTGGCCTCTGGTGTTCCAGCGATCGGGATGTTCATTTCAGTAAGAAATGGCCCCGGGCAAATCGCATTGACATTGATATTATGTGCTGCCAATTCCAGGCCTAAAGCGCGTGTCATCTGTACTACTGCCCCTTTACTCGCCGTATAGGGGGTGCGGTTGGCCAAGCCGACTAAGCCAAGCGTACTGGCAATATTGATGATTTTCCCACCTTGCTGGGCTTTCATAAAAGGGGTGACTGCACGAGAACAAAGCCAAGTGCCATTGACATTGACATCCATTACTTTATTGAAATCGTCGGTCGTTAATTCATCGATGGCTCCTCGGATATTGATTCCGGCACTATTGATCAGAATATCGATTCGCCCGAAGGCATCCATGGTAGCTTGGGCCATGGCTTCTGTTTCTGCTTGCTCTGTCACATTTGTGGCATAGGCTTGGGCAGGCACGCCATAGACCTCCGCAATTTTGGCAGCCGCAGCCTCTCCTTCCGCTTTATTGCGATTGACGATCATGATGCTTGCCCCAGCAGAAGCCAGTCCTTCCGCCATAGCTAAGCCTAATCCCTTTGAGCCTCCTGTGATAATGGCTACATGTCCAGACAGATCAAATAATTTAATGCCGGGTAGTATTGGTTCTTCCATTTCGTATTGCTTATAGGTTTTGGTTCCTTATTCCATCGAAAGTTGCTGTAACTCTTCTGCTTTCCAGGGCACCACCTTCCCCTGTGACTGAACTCTTGTTTTCCCCACCAATCCCCGCTTAACCGGTCCTGCCTGGTGCCCCCATTCATTGCGAATATAGGTTAAAATTGCTGCAATATGGGCATCATCAATGACGGAATGAGATGGCATTACAGGTAAGATATCCGGCGCATCATAAAGCTTTCCGTTTACCTCCAAAGGCCCTTCCATTCCATGGAGCAAAATCAGAGATAATTTTCTAGGATCTCCAAGCACCCATTCCGACTGAACCAAAGGCGGACCAAAGCGTTTGATGCCTTGTCCATCGGTGCCATGACAACCAACGCAGATAGATAAATACTGCTGTCGACCACTGGCAAATTGCTGTAGGTCTTCTGGAGCTAGTTCATTCTCTGCACCAGAGGATTCTTCCCTCTCCGGTTTCCCGGACCAGGTCAGGCCTCTAGCCAAACTTGCTACCCGCCGCTGGAAGGGGGAAGGTAGGTTAGGGAGTGTTTGCATCAAAGCGGGCTCTCCATAAAGCTGGATTGGCTGGTCTTGTGAAAGGGCGGCCTGAACAGCCAAAGCACTTAGCATAACATCTGCATATCTGTCCTGCGCAGCTATTCCCCTGCTGACATAATCCAGCATAGCTTCAACATCAGCAACCTGGCCCCCCTTAAAGCTAGCAGTGGTTAGTAATTCAATAAAAATCTCCTTAGAATCTTCCGGTAATCGCCAATTGGGGTTTCGCAGGAGATCCTGTAGTAGGCGTTGCTCCAGCTGATAGGCACTGCTCAGCACCGCATCTCTGATTAAAGCCTCCTCGCCATGGTTATCCATAATAGTCCGCAATAAGAGCAGGCGTTCCTTTTCTGCCAATGCTTCCGCGCTAAGGACTAGTTGCAAGCCCAATGCGGGTGAAGTTTCTTTGGCTGCTTGAATCATCTCCTTGCCGATTTGCAGTTGTAAAGCCTTGTCCTCTTTCATAAAGGGTTCCAATAATCGCAATGCGTGAGCTTTCACTACATCATCTGGGTCTTTCACCCAGGCCATCCTGGTCAATTCAGGTTTAAGCGCTTCCATGCCTTCTAAGGTCCAAAGCGCATGTAGTCTCCCCTGCCAGCTAGGAGCTACAACAACTAATTGCTCAATTAAAGAAATGCTCGCTGAGTCCTTCGCTTCCACCAATAAACGCTGTGCCATATCCCGATACCAGCCATCGGCATGAGTCAAAAAGGGAACACATTCTGCCGGGCTTAGATCGGCAAATACAGCAGGGCTTGATGTTTGAACATTAGTAGCGGAGATACGCCAAATGCGACCCTTATGGACCGGGCGATCCAATTTCCGAACGAGAATTTGTTCCCGTAGGTAAGGTGTCATGTATGCTCCATGCTGTACGATTCCTCGATACATATCTGCAACATACAATGCGCCATCTGGTCCAGTGGTGAGTGCTACTGGGCGAAAACGCTCATCGGAAGAAGCCAGAAATTCTTTCCCTGGCTTGGGGTCATAAGCTGTTAAGTTGAAACCGCTACCCTGTACCACATTACGTTTGATTAAGTTGCCAGTGGGCTCGCAGACAAAGGCATTGCCCAGATAGGCATCCGGAAGGCCATGCCCTCGATACACGAAGGGTGAACAAGCGGAGGTAAATTCGATCAATTTGCCTTCCTCATCCAGCGTACCTGGGATATACCCCCTGTTTATGGCGGGATTGGAGCGGACTGGATAGATTCTTCGATCAATTGTCAAACCATGATCAATACCCGTACTAGCTTCGTGATGGGGATTGCGAGACAAGGTGTTAGGTGGCACCAAATCCGCATGCAATTGGGACCAATTGTAATTGTAAAAGAGTCGCCCTTCGTCATCATGAGAGATACCCCATTGTCCTCTGAATTCCGTTTTTTCCTTTACCCACTGACCATTGATCCTCTTGTATCGTGAACTGGCCTTGGCATTGTAGTACCAATTGTCCATTCCCCGCCACAGTCCATTCGGAGAGTGCTCCGGAAGCCCGCTCTCTCCATAGATAGAATCCACCAAGATTCTATGATCAGCCCTACCATCATCATCCAAGTCCTGATAAAACCAAAGTGGTTTTTTCTCCGCAATCAATACCCCGTCTGATAGAATGGCGAGCGCTCGGGGCATTACTAAGCTGTCAGCAAAAACCTTGCGACTATCCATCCTTCCATCGCCATCCTCATCGGCCAACACAATAATTCGACCATTAGGAAGTTCTTCCCCTTCCATATCAATATTCATCATATAGCCACGCATTTCCACTACCCACAACTGCCCTTTCTCATCAAAAGTGATTGCCACGGGTTCTTCAATCATAGGCTCTGCTGCGACCAGTTCTATCTGAAGACCTTCTTCTAGTTGAAAATGGGTCATGGAATCCTCGGGAGAAAGGGCTGGAGAGGGACCTTCCCCACAAGCCAAAAGAAGGCTAAGACCCCACAAAAAGATGAGCTTTAATTTTTGATTGGCTTTCATTTTGCTTTGTTTTGCTATGGATTGAATTTAGTCAAAAATTATTATTCCAAGATGAAATACCAACTCATAATCAAAAGCTTAGCCGTCTACTTTAGCTTATTTAGCTATCTTACCTTAGCCAAGCTGCAAGCACAAACCTACCAGGCCGGCCCTCAAGTACTCTCCTTCTATTCGGCCGTTGACGATAGTGAACAACCCTATGCACTCTACCTCCCTAAAAATTATGAAGAGGGTAAAAAGTACCCTTTTGTAGTCATGCTACATGGTGCTGGATCTAATCACAGATTGGCGCTAAAACGCGTATTTGGGAAAAGCAATAAAGAAGGAGAAACAGATGTGGAGGCTTCCCGGTATTTTCCAGATTGGAAGGACCGGGATTATATCGTGGCCAGTCCCTTGGCCAGAGGCACGATGGGTTATCAAGGCATTGCAGAGCAAGATGTGTTGGATATGATTGCTGATGTGAAGTCTAGATTCCTGGTGGATGAGAACAGGACGT
Organism: Saprospiraceae bacterium; assembly: GCA_965263225.1. Taxonomy (GTDB): domain Bacteria; phylum Bacteroidota; class Bacteroidia; order Chitinophagales; family Saprospiraceae; genus DT-111. The sequence goes on along the minus strand of CBDHHG010000050.1, from coordinate 69,021 downwards.
ACTTGACCGGTCTGTCCATGGGCGGTGGGGGAACCTTATGGATTGGATTAAGCTACCCAGATATGTGGGCAGCCATTGCTCCGGTCTGCCCAGCCCCACCCGCCGGTACAGAAGCCAAGGTGGCCAATGCCTATAACTTCCCCGTGCGATTCTTTCAAGGGGGAGCCGATCCTGTAGTCCCGGCCAGCGGTACCCAGCAATGGGTGGCCAATATGAAGCAGGCTGGAATTAGAACGACTTATGATGAATATCCTGGCGTACAGCATGATAGCTGGGTACAGGCCTACCAAGGCGGTCAAGTCTTTGATTGGTTTGATCAATTTATTCGGAACCCTGACCCGATTCACGTCAAATTCAGTACAGGCACTTATCAGCACAACAAAGCCTACTGGGTCCAAATAGATGCCTTCCCTCCGAATACGACGGGAAAATTAGACGCACAGTTTCTGGACCAAAATCAAATCGAGATAAAAACCTCCAATGTACTGGGCTTGACCTTAAGTTTGGCTGGTCATCCCAAGTTTTCGGACCGCAAAGGCGTATTTCTAACCATCGATGGTATGCCCGTTAAAGCAAAAGCCGAGGGGGGAAAGATCTCTGTAATGAAAGATGGGAAAAGATGGGTTAAAGGCACGCCAAATATCGAAGCCCCTTTCACTAAGCGGAAGGGAGAGGAAGGCCCAATGACAGCTGCGATCATGGATCGTCATGTCTATGTTTACGGCACAGCAGACAATCCTTCGGAAGCGGTATTACAGGTACGTAAAGCAGCCGCAGAGAAGGCGGCCAATTGGTCCTTTTATCGAGGAGAATTTATGGGAAGAATCATGGTTTTCCCTCGTGTATTAACGGATAAGGAGGTTAGACCATCGGATCTGGAAGAAGCTAATCTTATTCTGTTTGGGGATAAAAACACCAATGCAGTTATACAGCAATTGGGTGATGAACTACCCATTGAATTAAACGATTCATCAGGAGAGCTGGGTTTAGCCTATGTGTATCCGAGAAACGGCAACTACGTACTAGTCAATTCTGGCCTATCAATATTTGATGCGCCTGCGTCCAAAAAAGAACTTGGTCCTTGGGTTCGCTTTTCCTCTCCGCCAATTTTATTTGCTTTGATGAAATTCGATGACTATGTCCTTTTTGACAAGGAGCGGGTTTTAGCCGAAGGCTTCTTTGATAATACCTGGCAATTAAGTGATCCCTCCAAAGAGATTTTTCTAAAGACGGGAAAGGTCAGCCTGAAATAGCACCGGCCTTCTACTGGAGAGGTTGAGACTTCTCTCCAGTAGGACTTTCTGTTCCAAAAAGTGCTCTCCTAAACCCTTTTCTTTCAAAAAATCAAAAAAAAATTCAATCCCATAGAGTACAAAAGCCAAGCAGCAGGCTTATGCAATAAAACCTTTCCGTATAGCAAGACCAATACCTTTTCTTTTTACTGGAGCTCCAAATTAACTCGGACGTCACTGTGTGCTCAGTGACCCTTACATCCTATTTAGAAAACTAAAAATATACTTATGCAATACCACCAAATCAGGTTATTGGCTTGTTTTGCGTTCCTTATTCTATTGTTTCAATCCTGTACTAAGGACGAACCCTTCGATTTGTCAGATACCGGTACCGAAGAACTACGTAATGATAATCAAAATGGGCGTGATCAGCACTCTGCTAATAGACTCGTTGAAACTGAAAGTCAAATCGCCCTGGCTTGGATGGATTTATTTCTAGAAATAGAGCGATATGCTGGCGGGATGCGTCCCAATGCTTCAGCACGGGCCATCGCATACATCCATTTAGCAGCCTATGAAACTGGACTTCCAGCCATGCCTGATTTTCAATCCAACCAAGAACGCCTCCGAGGATTAAACGTCAGAAGGCCAGCGAGTGGTCAAGGCATCAATTGGGAGGTCGCTTTAAACGCTAGTTACGCAGCAAGCACGCGGCACTTTCTTTTGAACATTGATCCAGCCCTAGTAAATAGGATCGATGAACTTGAAATCAAGCTCCAGGCACAATTTAGCGCCCAGACCTCTCCACAGAACCTGGAGGCCTCTACCCAATGGGGTAATAGCGTAGCTCAGGCAGTGATTGCCTATAGTCAGACCGATGCAGAAGCAGAGGCACAAGTACTAGATCCTCAACCTCATAGCTATGTTCCGCCGCTTGGAGAAGGCTACTGGACTTTTTCGGCAGAACCCGAAAGAGCCTTGTTCCCCTATTGGGAAAAAGTGAGAACCTTTGTCATATCTCCAGAGGAAACAACCGCCATCCCACCCATCGCCTACAGTGAAGACCCCAGCAGCGAATATTATCAGCAAATGCTTGAGGTATACGAGAGCAATAATGATGCACGCGCTGCGGACGGAGAAGAGCTGTGGATAGCCGAATTCTGGAGTGATGATGTGGAAGGTCTAACCTTTAGCCCACCTGCTCGCCAGGTCTCCATTGCCCGTCAGCTAATCGATCAATTTGACCTCAATTTGGAGGAAACATTGCATCTAAATCTTAAGATGGGCTTCGCCTTAAATGATGCCGCAGTAGCAGCCTGGAAATACAAATACGAATTCATGGTGATGCGGCCCAATGTATTTATCCATGCGTTCATTGATCCTGATTTTCAAACTAACCTTTTTCGCCTGATTCCTTGGCCAAATCCGACATTTCCAAGTTATCCTTCGGGGCATTCCTGTTTTGCCTCCGCTGCGGGAGGTGTGTTTATCGACTTTCTGGGGAATGAGGTGAATTTTACGGACCGATCCCACGAAGGCCGGACAGCATTTAGGGGTGCAGCCCGGACTTTTAGTACCGTGGAAGATTTTGCGGCAGAAAATGCCTTTTCTCGAATACCGCTCGGGGTTCATATGCGTATGGACTGTTCCGAAGGCTTGCGACTCGGCTACGAAATCGCAGATGGGATAAATGATTATAGACTAAAAAGAAAGAGAAGCTAGGCGCTTTTCGGAATCGTTAAACTACACCTTCACTTTGCTCCAATAAGAATTAGCCGCCTCACACAACTTGAGGCGGCTGATAAGACATCCTCGCAGGTGGTTTCGTAGGACCTCACTTTCTGATAATCCCAATTGACAACAGTTTGCAGGCGAGGCGCTATTTCTGAACCTAACTTGCCAGCAAAACCCTAAAACATGACCTATTATAAAACCATTGAAGGCATCAAATATGACCGGCAGCTACTCAAATTAGCCGCTCAAGTGGCGCAACAGGCACCGATCGACCAAAAGAAGATGGAGCAGATTTGGGAAGAAGTATCTGACGGTGGCCGAATCACCCCCACAGAAAGAGCTACCCTGAGCTATATTCAGCAACTATACCCCATAACCCCAGAAGCCAGCAGATGGCTACTGCAACAAATGAACCCAACGGCAGCCTGGAATGATGCTGTCAATGGTATTTTAGGTCAAACTCTAAATTTACCAGATCTAGACTGGGATATAGATCAAAACCAATTGACAAGCGTTCTTGAAAAAACCAAGCAACTCACCCTAGAGAAGGTCTTAAGTGGTGTTTTTCATGCTATCTACAACAATAGTTTGGGCTACTTCGCCCTCTGGCATGTCAGCCGCAACAAGTCATTGCAAAAGAGTTGGATTAACAGTGGGAAATTATGTCTTCTAGCCCCCCAAATGGACCAGCATCGTCTTACCCCAGCGTTCTGGAAAAATGAAGAGGAATGGCTTCATTTCCTTTTGGACATTCCCGCCTTTTCACCGATCCAACTCGTCATTTATATCCGCATAAATAGTCCAAGTGCCTATGGTATTTGCAAATCTCTCATCAAGAGAGAACTAGCCTTAGCCACTTCATTGGATGAAATCATTGTTGACCGTTTGAAATTCAGAAAGATAACTATCGGAAAATACTGGGAATGGGCAGAGGAAGAAGAGCAAGGTCTCACCGACTTTAGCTTAGGATGGAAAGATGCCTTGTATTTAGCGCTATCTGATGGCATTCACAACCAAGAAAGCGACATCAACTTCCAGACGGCTTTCCTGTGGGAGGATTGGTTTGAATTGGAAGAATTTGAAGATATCCGTAGCGCCAGTAGAAGATTTTTGAAATCTGCTATCATACACTACATCCCACGCCAGTATCAAGCCTTGGCACAAGAAGGTGGGGTTCTAACAAAAGTACCCAAGGAAGCAACACTAGATTTTGACTATTTCTGGTATTTTTTGCTCATCTCCGAAGAATACCCCGATCGGCAAGTCATCACCTATTGCCGAAAAAACGGTGATGGGATAGCAGATGCTTGGCATGATCTATACTTTGTCGAAGAGGAAATCGCGCTAAAGGATCAAATTGAGACGGTCGTTAAACAAGAATTTGGCCTGACGGAACTAGAGGTTCTAGTGGATTCGAGCGAGTTTGAGCGGCAAAAGGATGCCTTTCGATCGGGATGGCGGCCCAACAAAACAATCTTTCGGCAACTAGTTAATTGCTTGTTGCAAGACGAGAGCAGCAATGATTCCTTTTTGCAAAGTATGACTAGTGGGCAAGCAGATTTGTCAGGGGCACCCAGTGCCTTCTCGCCACAAGCAAAAGCTAAGTTTTACTTGAATCAAAGCAAGATCCAGTTGAAAAACATAGAAGAGTCGGATTCGACACTGATTGAGCATTACTGGAACTTCTCCTTACAAACCCCAGCCCTACCTACCCGAACTTTCGAGGTATTTATTCCTAGAAATCCTGACTTTGAAGAGGTCACGGGCATACCTTACAATCAAATGATGTAATTTATGGAGGATCAGTTGGGCCGAATAAGTCGGCCTAACTGATCCAATACCTGTAGTTAGCGATATTGGTCAAACCAAGCCACAATATGTTCAATCTTGGTGATTAGCTGACTAGGTCGATTGGCGATGAAGTGAAAAGCGCCAGGCACCTCGACCAAAGCTGTCTCTATCTTTCGTAGCTTTAAAGCGTGATAGAGTTGCTTGGCCTCAGATAAAGGCGTTCGCATATCTGAGGAGCCCACCATGACTAAGGTTGGCGTTTCAATATTACCCACCAACGAAATGGGTGAAAACTTCCAATAGGCTTCCATATTTTCCCAGGGTTGACCAGGATAACGGGAATAGGCATAACCATAGTAATTATCCGCCGTCAAGGTTTTACTGATCCAGTTCATCACGGGTTTGATGACCGCAGCCGCGCGAAAGCGATTGTTCTTGCCGATCATCCAAGCACTCATAATTCCTCCAGCACTACCCCCTGTGACAAAAAGGCTATCTTCCGAAATATAGTTTTTCTTCAACATAGCATCAACTCCATCCATCACATCGTGGTAATCATCTCCAGGATAGTTGTGATAGAGCAAATTTCCAAATGCTTCACCATAACTTGTACTACCTCTTGGATTCGGATACAGTACTACGAAACCGGCAGTTGCATACAACTGCATCTCAGGAGAAAAACGATCCCCATAATTGGATATAGGGCCACCATGATTCTCTATTAGTAATGGATACTTTTTACTAGGATCGAAGTCGGGAGGATATACGATCCATCCCTGAATATCCAGTTGGTCAACAGTCGATTTCCACCACAACTCTTCTACTTTTCCTAGGGTTCGCTGTCCCAAGATATCGCTATTTAAATCTGTCAGCATCTTGTATCCCCTGCCTCCTACGACTTGAACAGCCAATTCTCCAGGATGGTAGGACGTCGTCCGATTGTAGGCAATATCTCCTTTGCCAGACAGGGAGTAAGAGCCACCTCCATACGGCCGGGCTACGCCCGTCCCTCCTAAATCATCTGCCACTTTACGTGCCTTACCTCCTAAATCCATATACCCTAACTTAGTATTTCCTTTGTCATCGTAAGTAAAGTAAAGTCCTTGGCCATTTGGCGACCAACTCAAACTTCCGACGGAGCGATCAAGTGGATTTTTAATCATTCGCTTATTGGAACCATCGGCGTCCATTAGGTAGATATGGTTCATTTGATAGGTCTGCACCTTATCGTCATAGCCGGTATAAGCAATGGTTTTTCCATCTGGAGATAGGGCTAATCCGCGGTCCGGTCCTTTTCGATCGGTCAGCTGTTTGTAGATACCATCAGTCACTGATACCTGATAGATCTCTGAATTGCGGAAGTCATATTCCCAGTCTGGATTTCGATTGCCCGAAAATAGCAGCCCCTTCCCATCCTTGGTCCAGGTCGGAGCACCGCGGTGGTGGAAATCCCCTGAAGTGATCTGCCTTGCCTTACCGCCGTTAGCTGGCATGATGAAGTAATGAGAGAAACCGGGCTTCAGTTTTCCAGAGCCATCTGCCTCGTGCTTTAGACGTGTTGTTATTCTGGGGGCAGCAGCCCATTTCGCTCCAGCAGGTTTTTTATGGGGCTTTACGAGGGAAAGTTCCTTCCCAGGGACAAACATAGAAAAGGCTATCCATTCCCCGTCAGGTGACCAGCTTAGACCACTAGGTGAAGCGGAAAGTTGGGAAACACGTGCTGCCTTCTGCGTATCCACCCAATAGATGTACAACTCTGATCCCTGACTGGTAGAAGCAGTAAACGCAACCTTGCTGCCATCCGGAGACCAGCGGGCATTTGATTCCCGCACATCCAAATGACTCAGTTTTTGGTGAAAACTGCCATCTGTTTTAATCAACCAAAGTTGGGAAGTACGGCGATCCGTCATAATATCCATGGCTCCACGACCATACACAACCCACTCACCATCCGGTGAAATTTGGGGGTCATTAACCCATTCCAAATCAAATACGTCCATGCTGGTAAAGGCCGGTTTGTTCTGAGCCAGCAAAAAGACCGTACAAGAGAATAGCACTAATCCAGTTAGGAAAAATTTCTTCATATTGCTTTAATTAAGGCGGTGGCCAACGGGGCTTATAAGCCCCGAAAGCCCTCATTAGTATTATTTCTTTAATTCATTATACTTATCAATATATTGCTGGTCCAACTCTGGCGAGTCCTTGTACTTGACGCGCAATTCCGCCAATTTCTCCTTCAGTTCCACTACCACTTGGGCATAAGCTGGATCCTCGTATACATTCTTCATTTCATTTTTGTCTTTCTTCCGATCGTACAATTCCCATTCATCTACATCATAGTAGAAATGAGCCAGCTTGTAATCTTCGGTAACAATCCCATAGTGCCTTTTCACCATATGGACTGAAGGATATTCATAATAATGGTAATACACTGCCTCTCTGAAATTCTCAGTTTCTCCTTTGAACAAGGGGACTAAGCTTTCGCCTTGCATATCCGCTGGCGACTCAATCCCGGCGGCATCTAAAAAGGTTTGTGCAAAGTCTAGATTTTGTACCATTTGTGTATTTACTGTACCCGGCTCAATCACGCCTGGCCACTTAACGAGTAAGGGTGTTTTGAAGGATTCATCGTAAATGAAGCGCTTATCAAACCAACCGTGCTCCCCTAGATAGAATCCTTGATCAGAGGTATATACGATAATGGTGTTTTCGGTCAAGCCATTTGCTTCCAAATAATCCAGCACCTCTCCTACTCCATCATCCACCGCTGCAATACTGCCCAGGTAATCCTGCATATATCTTTGGTAGCGCCAGCGCATTAGATCCTCCTTAGACATATTAGGATAATTCTGCTTGAATTCCTCGTTGATTGGGCCATACACAGCATCCCATTCCGCCCGTTGCGCCTCATTTTGCCGCCCGACCTCTCGTTTAAAAGCTCCCTTATCCCAGCTTGCTGTTTCGGGTATACCCAATTCATCCATTACCTCCGGATAGATTTTGCTATCGCCCGCCCAGTTCATATGCGTCAACAAATTCATTTCGGCATTCTTAGCAGCAGCACCTCGACCTTCATAATCATCAAATAAGGTTTCTGGCTCCTTGAAAGTTCTTTTGGTAAATTCCTTATAGTGACGTGGTGCCGGTAACCATTCTCGGTGTGGGGCTTTATGTAGGTACATCAGGAGAAAAGGCTTCTCCGGATCTCTTTCTTTATCCAACCAATCCAAGGTCATATCCGTAATCAAATCGGTCGTATAACCCTCAATCCGTATCCTACCTTCATTCTTGGTGATGAAGTCTGGGTTGTAATAAGTGCCCTGCCCGGGTAATATTTTGAATTGATCAAAACCTTTTGGGTTATTGCCAAAGTGCAATTTTCCAAACATAGCCGTTTGATAGCCTGCGTTTTGCAGAATCTGTGGGAAAGTCATTTGCGTGGTATCAAAGGGGAACCTATTGTCAATTTTCCCATTCAGGTGACTATGTTTTCCGGTCAGGATCACCGCCCGAGAAGGAGCACAGATCGAGTTGGTCACACAAGCATTACTAAACAACATTCCATCGTTTGCTATCCGATCAATATTAGGTGTATTGAGTAGATCTTTAGAATAGGCACTAATTGCTTGATAAGCATGATCATCGGCCATCATGAAGATGATGTTTGGGCGCTTAGGCGCCTCTTCCTCCTTCACAGTCGGTTGGCAAGCGGCACATAAGCAGACGGCTAACAGCCACAGTAGTTGGTTTCCATTACGTTTCATATAGACAATTGATTGAATTGCGTACAAGTAAAAAATGAGAGCTTCAAGATAGAAAATTAACAGACAATCGGGCAAAGAAGAAGCCCGAGACTTTCCGCTGAGAAAGTTCGAGCTCTTCTACTAGATTCTCAGGTTCTATACTTCTTTTGCTACAACGTAGGGTTTTCTATATTTCCGCGTCAGCATTTTATCCGCTTCCTTATGCTTGACAAACTTTTCGCTGGCACCGTCAAAGGTTAGCTGGTCCCCTGTACGGAGTGAAATGTTTGCTAGAAGCGGCAAGACGGTAGACAGATAGCCTTCTTGAATATCACAAGTTAAATCATCCCGCTTACCCGAACGCAAAGCAGCGATAAAGTTGGCGTAGTGTCCTCCACTTCCAGGGGCTGCCAAATAATCTACAATTTTATCTGTTTCTTCCTTCGCACTATCAGAGCTAGGTCCTGGCTCATTCTTTCGCCCCATATAGGTCTTCCATTTGCTTCCTCTGACTTCCATCCATCCCTCCGTTCCATAGAACAGATTACCGATCTTCACATCCAAACTTGCCTCTCCTCCTGTGTGTAAACCTCGTGTCTCAAATTGGAGAATCTTTCCATCGGCATACTCATAAACTGCCATTTGGGTATTGGCTGTCTCCTGGCTACATTCATTTTTACCAAATTTGAAATACCCCCCACTGGAATGAATCTTGACTGGATGTTCATTCTTGTTTAACCCCCAACGAGCTACATCGAATTGATGTGGACCTTGGTTTCCAATATCCCCATTTCCCGTATCCCAATGCCAGTGCCAATTGTAATGTCCCTTCTTTTCATTGTAGGGGCGCCAAGCGGCTGGACCCAGCCATAAATCGTAGTGCAACCCTTTGGGAGGATCACTATCTGGTGAAATGCCGAAAGAATCCCTAGGCTTGAAGCAAAGTCCTTTCGCCATATATACATCGCCAATGCCACCATTATGCAAGAATTGCATGGCCTTGCGTACATTGTCGATAGATCTGTTCTGGAAACCTACCTGCACAATGCGGTCGTACTTCCGAGCTGCCTCGATCATTTTTCGCCCTTCAAAGACATTATGGGAACATGGCTTTTCCACGTAGACATGCTTACCGGCCTGTACGGCCCAAATAGTAGCTAAAGCATGCCAGTGGTTCGGCGTAGCAATGGAAACGGCATCGATGTCCGGATCAGCAAATACTTCTCTCATGTCGAAAGCCGTTCCAGGCTTTTCCCCCTGAATCTCTTCCACCTTAGCTACCCGTTCTGCCCAGAGGTTTTCATCTACATCACAAACCGTTTTGACATAGACATTTTCTTTTTCGGCCATAGAGGCCCAGCGTCGGAGATGGCCAAAGCCCTGGCCACGCACGCCAATGACACTAACATTGATACGCTCATTTGCGCCAAGAATTCGATTATAACTTTTTGCTGTAAATGGTAGTGAAGTGGCTCCTAAGGTGATGCCAGTAGTGGCCAGGGCCGACTTCTTGATGAAGGATCTCCTGTTCTCTTTCATTGGTATTCGTTTTGTGATAATTTTAAAGATAAGTAGGCCCACACAATTATCCACACCCGAACTCACTTTTTCCCACCGATATTTCGGATATTTGGAAGAGATCGAAAATTCATCCCATGAAAGCAGAACTAAAGCAGCTTGTTGCCAAAGAAGAACTAGATCAAGTGTTGGTAAAGCTCCTCGCCCATCTCGAAGTAAACAACCCAAGCCTCTACAATATTGGTGTTAACCTTTCCGCTAGATATAGACATTGGAAACAGAAGACGCTGAAGGGAATCCAGGAATCCCAACAAGAGATACACATCATTAGGGATAGCCTTCTTCAACTCATCGATCAGATGGAGGAGAACTCTATGGACGGCCCCACCAGGATGAGACCCTACACGGCAGTGGAAACCATCCAGCAAAAACTGGCATTACCTTCGGCTGAAGCAGCCTTACTCTTTTATCACTTAGGGAATACAAAATTTGAATGGAGAAAACAAGCTACACTATCAGAAAAAACGGGTTGGACGACGGCTGAAATCGACAAAATTGCTCGATTCTTTCCTGAACAAATCAAACGGGGAAAGCGAGAAGATGGCACTATCATATTTCGCCTAAACCATCCCTGGCGTCATCGGGTCAAAACCATACTCGCTACAGGCAATTAGAACCACTCCTTCATAAAATCTATCAGATAAAGTCCAGCACAGCCTACTGCGGCATAGGTTCCGACCTCAATGAAGGTCCACATATCTTGCTCTGTTTCCAAGAATTGCTCACTCCCTGCCCACACCACCAAGACAATTATCCAGCGAGCTACCAACATGACAGACAGGGCAGCACCAAAAAACTTCAACCAGTACCAGCGAAGCAAGGCACCCAATAAGGCCATCACGGCGCCAGCCAGGATCAGATAATGCCCTTGCATTTTATCAGGCACCAACACAAAACCAGCCTCCCAGCTAGCATAGTCAGTTGGAATTTCCATCCCTGTAGCGGTCAATTTATCTTCTATCTCAAAAAGGACGACCTGTATCCAGGGTTGAAAGAAGGCAACGATCATGCCCAAGGAGATCAGAATTGTAAACCATTCAAAGGGACGCCGCCGTCTTTGCTTCGGCATCTGAGTGATTATGGGTTGTTGGATGATCGGTTGAGAAAAGGGAGTTTGTCCCGTATCACCATACTTGGCAAAATATTCATTGATGCCACTGCCTGGGTTGTTGCGCATCCACTCCTGTAAGCTTGGTTTATGATTGCCATCCATGAGAAAAGTATGAAGCTTGGTCTGGAAATTTGGGCTTGCTAGTAGCCATAGGAATGAGTCTGAAGTTGCCTAAAATTACAACTATTCCCAGTACTAGGAAATCCGTGCCTGGTCAAGACTTACACTCAGAACGTTGTGAAAATCGATTACATTATGTCAACGGCCAGACTTTTTGGTTAGGAGGTAGCAAAGGAGGAGTGGAGAAAGGGCTGTGGGTGAAGTTGGGAGACTTCATCCAAGGGAGCAGTAGCAGTATTTGGAGTTGTACGTAAAGGATACAGTTGATCTCAAAAGAGCTTCAATCTGGAAGCATTGGGAGTGTTCAAAAAAGTGTGTCAGTTCAAAAATAATTAAATTTGAAAAAGGACTGACATGAGTAAATCAAAGAAAAAGGGTTCTGGTTCAGCCTTCGATTACAAGAAATTTGAGGAGTCTGCTTTAGCTGGCCTACAAAAGGGTCAAGGCTTAGTAGGCGAGGAAGGCATCTTGAAGGATTTAATCAAGCATCTTGTAGAAAGCTCTTTGCAAGGTGAGTTGGATGCTCACTTGTTGCAAGACCGGCAATCGGGTCAAGCCAATCGTCGTAACGGTAGTACGAAGAAACGCTTGCGAACACAGTTAGGAGAAGTTCAGATTGAGCCTCCTCGTGATCGCCAGGGTAGTTTTGAGCCACAGTTGGTAGGCAAATGGGAGCGAGATCTTCATAGCGGCTTGGATCATCAGATATTGGAATTGTATAGTCTGGGTAATAGTTATGGCGATATACAAATGCATTTGCAACGCATGTATGGTATCCAGCTCAGTATGGGGCAACTTAGTACCATTACTGATCGGGTATGGTCAGATATTCGCCAATGGCAGCAGCGTGCCTTGAAGTCTTTTTATATGGTTGTCTTTTTAGACGCTATTCATTTTAAGGTACGCGACAATGGGGTGGTTAAGAGCAAAGCTGTTTATACCGTCTATGGAGTAGATGCAGAAGGTTATAGAGATGTTTTAGCTATTCAAGTGGGGCCTCAAGAAGGAGCCAAACAGTGGGGTCGTACTTTGGAACATATCAAAGATAGAGGGGTAGAAGATATATTATTCTTCTGCGTTGATGGATTGAGTGGATTTAAGGAAGCGATCTGGAGTGTTTTTCCTCAGGCTATCGTCCAGCGCTGCGTGGTGCATATGGTACGTAATGCGATCCGTTTTGTTGATGACCAAGATGTTAAGCCTATTTGTAAAGGGCTGAGAGCCATATATACAGCAGACGATGAATCTCAAGGACTCCAGGCGCTCAAGGATTTTGAGCACACCTGGAACCAAAAGTATCCTGAAATTGGCCAGGCTTGGACCAACAATTGGGTAGAACTAACAGCTTTTTTTGGCTTCAATTGGGCCGTTAGAAAGCTCATTTACACTACCAATCCTATTGAAGGTCTGCATCGGATTATGCGCAAAACTACCAAAACCAAAGCTGCTTTCGTCTCTGAAGAAGCATTAACTAAATTGCTCTATCTTACGCTGATGAAGAAGGAAAAGGTTGGAAAAAACGCATTCATTCCTACAAAGCTGTTATCCGCTCTATGAAAAGAGAGTTCAAGGACAGGTTTGATCAACATCTATGAGTATGACACACTTTTCTGAACAATCCCGAAGCATTGCCAAATCGAAGCTATTCTTACTTGGTTTAACAGCATGTAAGAACTAATTTCCTGTCTCGGCCTTGCTGACCTATCCGGAGGCAAGCATTAGTTATGAATCCCCATCACTCCATCCTCTTCAATGGTGGTGATTTCCTTTAGTGCTTTCGCCTTCTTCAGAAATTCATCCTTCTTATCAAGAGGTATGCTTACGGCAAAGCCCAGCATTATTCCACTATAGGATTGGGTTACCTCTTTAGCTTTGATATTCAAGTGCTTCTTGGCCCATGCGGTGAGTTCCTTCTTGACAAAATCCTCATAGGACTCCGCACTATTGGTAGGGCGTTCACTACCGCTTGGCGTCCAAGCATTTTCCTTTAGTTTGGGAAAAGACTCCTCATCTAACAGGATGATATAGCCAATTTTCTTATCCTGATCCATCATAGGTTTTTCTTCTTGATTAGGGAAATTGATACTTTCTGCTGAAAAGCCGCTGCCCAGTACCATGATCAGGGCTAAAGCTAGAACTGTACTCAAGGATTTGATTTTCATTTTTTGCATGCGTTTGGTGATTTTATAGTAGGATGCAAAACTTGTTAAAATTACACACGACCCCACAATTTTCTTACAATCAGATCAAAGATTAGGCACACGTCTATCCGCCCTATCGCATTCGTCAATGGGTAAATCTTTATAAGAGTTTACCCACATTAGCTATTTGTCTCACTACTTGCAGTATCCCCTCTTGCAAGCAAGCTAGGAAGTTTCCTCAAGAATTGAGATGGTTCTAGCCTTTGCTCTACATCCTACACCACAACTTAAAACCACTTTAAACTTGAACCTTAATTAAAATTACATTAACTTACCGGCAGCCCCTAATTCAATACCAAAGAACAAACCCACCTTGTACCTCCTGCCCACTTAATTCCTTTCACAGGAGGCTTAGAGCAACACTTTCATTATCTACCTCATCTCGAATTGGTTAACACCAAAATGGAATTGCCATGTCCTATGAATTCTGTTATGACTATAAGAGAGAGGTGCTTGAGTTTACGTTTCCTGATGACCAAATTTGTATCACTTACTATCTAAATAAGCGATATGAGTTTCCTACCAATCATTATCAAGTATGGTTTAGGGTAAGTACCGTAAAAGGTAGCTACCCAATGAGAAGCTATGCTTTCAAATTGTTCCAGCGTTGTTTTAGGCGAATAAAATGTGATGATGCCAAAGCGGAAGCCAAGGGAATCATCCGCCGTTGGCGAAATGAAAAGGCGAAAAGCAACACCATTGCCTGGCTATTAGTTGAATATGAAAAAGAAAAAAAGGAGGCCCTGGAGAAGGCCGAAGAAGAGGAGTAAGCCTTAATTCAAGTTCCGATACTGCCTGGGGCTCACCCCAGTCTTAGCTTTAAAAAGCTTATTAAATCCTTGTGGGTATTCAAAGCCCAAGTCATAAGCTATTTCGCTGATCGAGGAAGAAGATCCTACTATCCTGGTCTTGGCTTTTTCGATGATATAAGAGTGGATGTGCTCTTTGGCGCTAAGCCCCGTTTCATTCTTAATTAGATCGCCTAGATAATTCGAAGACATTGCTAGCGCCTGTGCGCAATATTTCACAGACAAGACTCCTAATTCTGAAGGTTTTTCCGACTGATAGTAATCGCGCATAACCCGTTCAAACTTGGATACAATATCCTTATTTAAATTCGTACGTGTATAGAATTGTCGATCATAGTACCTTTTACAGTACTTTAGAATCATCTCAATGTTTGCTATGATGATATCTTGGCTATGTTTATCAATGTTTTGTTGGTATTCTTGTTTGATTTTTTCAGCAAGATCCGTTAAAGATTTTTTCTCATCATCGGATAAGTGCAAGGCCTCCCTCACCTCATAATTAAAAAAAGAATAGTCTTCAATTGTTCTTCCTAAGGCTGATTTACGCAATAAGTCTGGATGAAAAATTAATGTCCATCCCCTACTTTCAGGGGCTATTTCACTGCGCTCAACCTTCACCACTTGGTTGGGCTTAATAAAGGTCATGGTTCCTTCCTGAAAATCATACTCATTGCGACCATAAGAAAAAGTACCTCGAATGCCTTCCTTCAGACTGATCTGATAGAAGTCGAAGATATAGTTCCGATCCCCATAGTCGAATTGCGTCATTCTTTCATCAATAGGCAAAACGGTAAGCAAGGGATGCTTGGGTTTAGGATACCCATAAATATCATGTACTTCTGTAATTGTATGAACTCGTATGATTTCTTTCATATACCCCCCTTAAAGCGTTTCTACTCTATTCTTAATGCCTTCACAAAGCCTTTCATAGGCGACTTGTACCGGTGCCGGATTCCAAAAGTTCACCCAGATTCCTCGATAGTCCTCATGAATGATGAGGTTTGTTCCACCGCCCTCGGCTTCTATTATATACCTATGATCAAAGGTTATAACCAAGGGTAAACCACCGCCCTGATGCAAAAGTTGATTTGGAACAATGCCTTTAACAATGGACGGAATTTCGCTAATATTCTCTGCATCCTGTGTAAATTCATAGCGAATTCGATTACCTTCCTTGATCTCTCCTTCCAACACTTTCATGACGGGGTTCCATTCAGCATAGCTATCCGTATCCAACAGTACCGTCCAAACTTTTTCAGGACTGGCATCAATCTGAATTTCATGATGTACGGATTTACGTCCCAACAGATAGAGAAGAAGCAGGATCAGAGCAATCACCCCTAGTACGATGAGCAGCTTTGAATTTAACATGGTCTCGATTTAATAAAGTAGCCTGATTGCAGGACGATTTAAGTTACAAAATTGCGGTCATTAGTGTAGAATTCCTAGACCATAGCGTGGCATTGGTTAGAGGCTAAGACATGTATCGATCAAACCAATACAATATTTTTTCAGGATTTTTCGTCAGGTAATCATATCCAGCCGCCCGCTTCTTTCCAATGTTGGACAACCATAGCATTTCCTTTTCGCCCTTCAAGCTAGCATAATATTCATCAATAGATTGCTTATTCAAATACTCATCTTGATCGTTTTGCACCAAGAGGGTTGGTATGGGAATTCGCTGTACATCTTCTTTAAAGGAGGTAGAAGCCATATCAAATCCGACCCGCTTGCTGTTTTCCTGATTCACCCACCTCTGTAGAAAACCAGGCAAACCCAGAGCCTTCACGAAATCAATATACCTCATCGGCTGTATAGCGACCATAGCTTTGATATTATGGTGCTTTTGTAGATGGCCAGCTCCATAAGCATAGGTTGTAGCCGCTGCTCCCATACAAATGCTTAGTAGACCAATCTGAGCATTCTTATATACAGGGTGCTTAGCTACAAAATCTACCGCGGCCACCATATCCTGAGCTTCAGATGGGCCCCAAGATACCCAGTTCCCCTTAGCATCCCCACTATTTCCATGACTTCTAAAATCGTACATCAAAACGGAGTACCCCTGCTCTACCAGGTATTGTGCATGTTTCAAGAAAGGAATTTTATCCTTCCACAGTTTGGCCATCCCCTTGCCCTCCGGCGTGAACCCAGCCCGGCAAGCCTGGACCCCAAAATGTGACTGAATGATAATTCTGTCCTGCCTCCCCTTGATTAACCAACCCGAAAGCCGTACACCATCCGCCGCCGTAAAAGTGACCTCTTCAAATTCTAATCCATAGTGACTTGGATGATCGAATAGCGGGGCAGCACCACCTTTCACTATGGAATTGGATAGAAAACCTGTAATCATACCTAATTTCTTTAAAGTATGAGGATACAATTATCCTAGAAGATATGACGGGCATTTTTCAACCTATGCTACGTTGCAAAAATCCTTGGTTAGCTATGGCTAGCCGCGGTTTTTGCGCCTTGCCTAGATTGAAAACTCCCTTAGTCAGATACTTTAGCCTAATTATATCCTCATACTAAGGTTTGAAATTGATGATACAAAGGTAGGTCCGAGCCCCTGCCCAATCTTATCCAGATTACTGAAATACTAATCCAGATTACAGGATTGGAGAATTATGGATTACTTGGCTTGCGGGGTCATGATGATCTCTTCCATTCTTGTGTCTCGTCCTGATATAGGTTGACAACAAAAAGATTTCAATGTCAACCAAAAAGGTAGTTAATCGAGGAAGACGTATCGTAAGATACAGCGAGGCATTTAAGCATCAGGTGGTATCTTCCATCGAATCGGGGGAACTCAGTATAGCTGAAGCTCGAGTCAAATACGGGATTACTGGATGTGAGATGATCCAAACATGGATTCGCAAGCTGGGTAAAAATCATTTACTTTGTCGAGTAGTTCGAATAGAAAGTCCAATGGAGGTCAATCAAATCAAATTACTCAAAGCTCGAATTTTAGAATTAGAGCGAGCCTTAGCTCAAACCCAGCTAGAATGTCTATCTAGTGAGGCCTACCTTCACCAGGCATGCCAAGAGTTAGGCATGGATGTAGAGACTTTCAAAAAAAAAGAAACTACTAAGCCTACAAAAGGCCCTGGAGTTGATGAAGAGTAGAATACTGTTGACAGACTTTAGTTTGAGTCAATTATGTGCCCACTGGCAACTATCTAGACAAAGCTATTATCAGGGGTTGAAAAGACAACAACTGAAGTCTTTGCAAGAAGACATCATTTTAGAATTAGTTCGGGAACAGAAGCATGTATTACCCCAAAGTGGCGGTTTAAAGATGCTTCATTTGGTTCGTCCTGATTTATCTAAGATGCACATTGACATTGGTAGAGATCGATTTTTCCAGCTGCTAAGAAGCCATGATTTACTGGTAAAAAGAAAGAGGAAGTATGTTTATACAACCGATTCCAATCACCCGTTCAAGGTCTATGCTAATCGCATTAAAGGCTTGAAAATCAAAAGTGTTTTTCAAGTTCTAGTGGCAGATATTACTTATATCCGAACACTAGAAGGTTTTCTGTATTTAGCACTACTAACAGACCTATATTCAAGGAAAATCATAGCCTGGGATTTATCGGATTCATTGGAATTAGAAGGCTGCTTAAGAGCGCTAAGAAGAGCACTTAAGCTAGTTCCTAAACCAATGACAAAGACTAAAGACTGGTGTATTCATCATTCAGATCGTGGTTCGCAGTACTGTTCTTATGCCTATACAGATTTATTAAAAGCTAATCAGATAGGCATCAGTATGGCTGCGGCAGGCAATTGCTACGAAAATGCAACCGCTGAAAGAGTCAATGGTATTTTAAAATCAGAGTTTGCATTAGATCAAGGCTTCACCACAAAAAGTATTGCCTTAAAATCTGTTCAAAATGCAGTTGACTTGTATAACCACAAAAGGCCACATAGAAGCCTTAATATGAATACCCCACAACAGGTATTTGACTCGAATTTCAATGAACTTTTTTGTTTCTGAGTTTTATAAAACTCAGAAACAAACATTCTATAACTGTAAACTTATTTCAGTACGAGACACTGCTATCTGATAGCGTAGCGATCTGACATCTGTCTTCTACCAATGTCCTTTCCCCGCCCCACCTCACGCCCTACCTTGCCCCTAAAAACATGACGAACGAAGAAGTAAAAGCCCGCAATATCAAGCGAGCGCGCAAGCAGGTGAATTACTGGGAAGGCGAAGCCAGTCGCAACCAGGAAGAGATCGCCCGCCTAAAGAAAGAACTGGACGGAGCCTTCGCCCGGGGGCAGGAGATTGTCACCAATCTCGCCGATGCCAAAGAGTACCTCGGTGACCTTGAGCAGGCCCCGAACACCTAAGTCTTGGTAGGTATTTGTAATCCTTTTTAGCCATAGTAGCCTCAGCTCTCTAGCTGGGGCTTTTTTTATGTCCCGGATGGCCAAGCGCAACGCTTCAAGTCAGCCTATATATATTATATATTTTATTTATAGAAACTCATACTAACTAAAAAAACACTAGGGTAAAAAAAGTAAAAGGAAGTGGACTTTTGGACTGTTTGCCTTTAAGACCCTATGAATCAACGCATTGCACAGTCCAAAATGCAGTCCACGACAGTCCAAAAGTCCAGAAGTCCACGGACTGCTGAATCAGTCCAAGGCAGTCCAACTACAGTGGACTGTATAAGTACCTGATAATCAATGCAAACCAACCTAAAAGTCCAAAAGTCCACTCAAAAAGCGATATCAGGGCATAGTGTTTTACGTCATGAGGCGGTATTGTACTGTCCTCGCCCTCCTCATTAGCTACGCCTATCTTGCCTGTATTCCCTGAACACATATCCAATCACTCCAAAACAAAGGGAAATGAGAGGCACAAAACAAGAGCGTATGAGTTTTGAGCAATTATTAGTGGCCTTGGCCAAAGCACATGGATGGAAAGCGATTTCCTCGATCCTCATCGGATGGCTAGGCGTCAATCTAATGCCTGTGGCCAGCTTTTTGGCCGTAGGGATTGTCTTGGTTATCTGCGACTGGATAACGGGCCTCACAGCCGCTAAAAAGCGGGGCGATAAGATCACCAGTCGAGGGCTATATCGTACGGTCGAAAAGATCGTCTTCTACAGCATGGCCATTGTACTGGTTTTGATCGTGGAGAGGGGCATGCTAGGCACCGATTGGTTGGTCTACCTGGTGTCTTCCTATATCGCCTTGGTGGAGCTGTATTCCAATCTGGAGAACATCTCGGTGATCACCGGTACCAATATCCTGGAAGTAGTCAAAACCGCCATCTCGACCTACCTAAAAAACCGGATCCACAAATAAGTAGCTAGTCAGAATCAGCGTTTCTTTCTATGACAATCAGACTAAGCTTACCCTACAAATTCCAAGATGAGAATAGCCCACAGATTATGCATAACCCTATGCGGGTGGCCCGGCAAAACATTGTTCGAAGGATGAGTTTGTTTTGCCAAGCGTTTTGCCCACTTTTTGGCGATTGCAAAAGTGGGTCGCCGAAGGCTATCTCAGGTGAATAACTTAGGCAATGCATCGCTGCTAGCCTCTCCGCGATAGCGTTCCTTTCCAACTTCACAGTCCTTTCCCAGTTGCCCGGCTCTCCTCATCTTGTCATCAGAAATTTCAATCACTAAAAACGATCGTACGATGAAAGATGAACAATTGCAAGTCATGCAGCAACTGCAGTTCCAGGTGCAGGATGCCACTAACTTCCAAGAATTAACCACCGCCGTACTAGAAACAGGAGAGGCCTTCGCCAATACTTTTGGAGATAAGAAGGTAGATTGGACGGATGCCGGCTTCTTTCTGGCGCTCCCAGGCGTGATCCAGCGTGGTCTCGACGATGCGGACCAGATTGTACCCGAGCTCGGCAATATTTCTGATCAGGACTTTGATTTAGCCTATGTGAAAGCAGCGGCAAGTTTTGAGATTACCGGTAAGCCGGAGTTAACCACGGATATCAAAGGCGTGGTAAAGGGGGTGATGCATGGAGTAAGGATCTATGCGCGGACCAAGGTGCGGGCTGCGGCTTAAAAAGTATTGTTGCTTTATTCTTTTTTTGGTGTTGAGGGAACCATTGTGTTCCCTTTTTTATGTATATTATGGAAATGTATGCTGTTGTACAAGAATTAATATTACAATATACCAGATTATGAAAAAATCAATCCTAAAAACCTCATTTTCAACTCTATTGATGTGTTTAGTGTTCCTATTTACAAATTGTGGAAATAAAGGAACAAATAGATCTATAGAGGCTTCAAAAGACATGCAAAGCCAAATGGATACAGGTGGAAGCTTCTTTAAAATTGATAATCCGAAGCCAAATGAAAAGGTAAATGGACAAATAACAGTCAAGGGACGACATGATTTTCCAACCAATACAAATGTTTGGATATTACTACATGATGGATTCGGGTATTATTTGCAAAATCCGGCAGTGACACTTTTTGAAGGCGGAACTTGGAAGCAAAGCAATTCGATTGCAAATGGCGGTATTAAATCAATCATGGCTGTATCTGTTGGTTCAGCAGGACACAAAAGGTTTGAAGAAATGGTGAAGGAAAAAAAATTCGGGCAATTCACAGATTTACCCAATGATATAAAACAGTTAGATGAAGTTGAAGTAACAAATTGATAGTCACACATTAATCAAAACAACTTAACTAAACATGGAGAATTTTAAATTCTGGTTTCCATTAGTTGTGCCTGTGACTTTAGCGGCGACTAATTTTATATTAATCAGTACCGGAACTACTTTTGACGAAGTGGTTATATCTAAAGGTATTACTACTTTCGCATTTAGCATAATGACTATCGATGTCTGGGGGATAACGTTTATAGGAACTGTAAAGAAAGAGGATTCAAATATGATATTTGGATGGTTTCTAGCTTTAGTTATTCACTTTCTTCTATATAGTATAATTAATGTAATAGCTCAAAACTATTTAAATGATAGGACAGTTGGAAGTTTGCCAGATTTATCAAAAGTTGTTTTACCTGCATGCCTCGCAGTTGGAAGTTTTCTGATCGCCATATATTTTAGATGGGTACAATGGAAGAATGTTGAAAGAAAACCGATATTAGGAAGATAAACCTTCCCTAATTTTTTCAACCCGTTCTATAATAATGATTCTAGGGGGTGCCAGTAAATCACCTATAATCGACAATATTGTTTCACATCTGAGAATTGATCTATCAAAATCATTTAGAAAACCATAAGCCGTATTGTTTGACACCAAAACTACGGCATGAACATAATCGCAAGTATCCCTATCAAGCCCCATCTGAAGCAGTTTGCGCTAATGCTGGAAAACTGTGAAGAGGAGGGCGTTTTAGATCTCACCAAAGGTGGCATTATCTGTTATGTATTGCGCATGATGCTAATCGGCAAAATGAATATGCCTGATCGGAATAGCTATCGACTCAATGCAGAGTATTGTGATGAACTCCAATTCTACCTCAGCACCAGCTTGCTGGATCGAGGGGAAGTGGCCATCAGCGCCCAGAATGTGGTGGTCTTTAATCAATTCCTGCACAAGCTACTCAATGAGCTGTTGCTGGATCGAGTCATGTTTGCCAAACGCAAGTACCGCGAGAAGGAGATCGAGACCATCTACGATTTTCTGCGCCAATTTCAGGTCGATGAGCTATTAACTTATGATGCGGTAAAAAAGAGTAATTATCGGCTCCGAAAGGTCAAAAAACTGCCCCTTTTCACTGAACGAGGTGGCGGTGACCCGGAAGCCGCATAGCTACTGGCTTTGCGCCAGATTTGCTCTAAACGGCGTGTCCTCTTTTTGCTGTCCTTTCTTCCCTTTTCCCCTCCCTTTACCTTGCAGTCATGAACCTGCAAGGCCTCCTTCATTTTTGTGGCAATCGCAATCTGGGTGGATTGATGATTGTGGAGTATGCACCCATCGATTGGATGGATATAAGCCAGTATGAACCCATGCGGGATAGTGCTGGCCATTGGCTCTATGCCATTCCCTTTGCGACCGGTGATTGGCTTAAGCTGCCCCTTTTGGTCAACGGAAAAAACTGGGAAGAAAATAGTGCCCGCCGGGATCAGGGAAGTCGCTTTACTGGGCAGGTCTCAGGTACCGTGCCTCGCCTGCGGCCGGCAGCCAGTTTTGAGCTGCAGCAGATGGAAGAATTGGATTTTCTGGTCAAGCTCCAGGATCGCAATGGCCAGTCTTGGCTTTTGGGTACACTGGAAGCCCCCCTGCGCTTTCAAGCCGATGCCGGTACCGCCGATGAAAATGGCCTGAATAGCTACCGAATCCAGTTTATCAGCCAATCTGGACAGCGGGCTGCAGGTTATGCCCCCATTTACTAGGTCCTGGAAGTACCGGGGCCTTAATCTCATTTTTGTGCTATGAAAAAGCCTTTAACCTACTTCAAGGTAGTCGCCGTCGAGGGAGAACGCTCGGCGGATCTGCTGCTCTATGGCTACATCGGCCAGGATTTCTGGTGGGATGATGACCTCAAGGAGGAAAGTCTAACCGACATTGCTGTGATACGGCAACTACGCGAGCTGGAAAGCCGCTTCGAGCGTATCAACATACGCATCAATAGCCCCGGAGGCTCCGTATTTCATGGCGATCCCATCATTGCGGCTATTCAAAGCAGTAAGGCCGAAATCCATGCCTACAATGACGGTATGGCCGCCAGCATGGCTGCCGATATCTGGTTGGCGGCTCCCCATCGACATATGGCTGGCAATGCCAAGCTAATGATTCATGCTACCTCCACTTTTGCCCGTGGTACCGCTAAAACCATGGAACAGGAAGCGGCTCGACTCCGCAAGTTCGATGATGTGGCAATTGCTACCATGGCTAAGGCCACCGGACTTGGAGAGGAAGAGATCCGCTCTCGCTTCTACGACTACGAAGATCACTGGATCACCGCCAGGGAAGCCGAAGAACTGGGCTTGATTACACAAGTGGAAGACTACGAAGCTCAGGATATTCCTTTGGAGGTCGAACGCATGACCTATGCTGAACTGGTTCGCCATTTCACTTCCCGAGAAGACAAAGAGGCCAAAGGCTGGCTCAACCGTATGAGAGAAAAATGGCTGGGAACCACTCGCCACCAGGCGCAGCAGGATCAGCCCATTGTTAATTCTAAAACGCAAAACATCATGAATGCAGCTGAGTTAAGAGAAAGCTTGCAAAAGGGAGATCTAAGGGTGGAAGACCTGGTGGCCGAGCTCACCGGTCGCAACTTCAAAGTGGAGACTCCCGAACAACTGGCCCAACAACAATTGGCCGATACCCTCAGGTCTGTTGTGGCTGAGGTGATTAAGCCTTTTGGAGAAAAGGTGGCTTTACTGGAAGAGAATATGAAGCAGCTAGGAGACAAGCCAGGAGCGGGCCCTACCCAGGCCGCCCCCGTCCATGATCCTGCTGCCAAGGAAGGAGATGCGGCCAAAGCCGATTGGTTAGCCCAAAATGCGGAGGCCAATAAAGCCTTCGCCAATGCGGTCAAAAACGGAGAGGCCTTGAAGATCATTTCCTAAGGTGGATCCACAACTGAATTTTTAAAGCTTGAACTAAAACTATTGAAAAATGGCCCATGCTATTACTATTGAATCCACGGTCGGGACGCTCAACCAGGTGGTGGCCACCTACGATCGACAGATTCATCAAACCATAAAGGGCAACCTCGAATTTGAACGCCGTTTGCCCATGGTGCAAACCGATCACACCTTCACGGCCGTCAATGCCGAGGTGGCTGATCCCTTGCAGCCCTATCAACCTGCCTTTACCCCCAATAATGTTGAAAATTGGGATGCGGTGGAAAACGTCCTCGATCATGGTAAGGTCGATATGGAATTTACCGCCGAAGAACTGGAGAAGTTCTATGACACCTGGGCACCTAACTGGTTCGAACTGGACAAAGATCCCAGCATGTGGGACTATGCCCGTGTGGTGATCGAACAATTGGTGCTCCCTCGTTTTATCGATAATCTCAATGAAGCCAGTTACAATGGTGTGCGAGTGGATCCAGTACCGGGTACACCCGGCAGTGCCATGGCTACCTTCGATGGCTTTGCCAAAAAGATTGCCGATGCCATCACGGCTGGCAAACTGACTACGATCGCCACCGGTGCACTCAGTGCCAATACCATGCACGATCAGGTGCGCGATTTCTGTCGCAGCTTACCCAAGCATTATCGTATGCTGGGTGGGGTGATCTTTATGTCCGCCACCCGAGCTATCGAATATGCGGAAGACTATGCGGCCAAGAAGCCTCGCACCATCCAGGTGATTTCCAATCCTGATCAACTGATTTACCGAATCGATCATTTCAACAAGACTATCGTGCCCATCAAAGCTATGGAGGGCAGTGATCGGATGATCTTCTATCCATCCATTACCAACAACATGATTGTGGGTACCCGTCGTGATCAGAGTGTCTATCCTCGCCTGCGCTTCCAGGTCTTTGAACGGAAGTTGAAAGTACTAAGTGAATTTAGCCGCTTTTATGGCTTCCGGCACTGGGACAACCTCTTTGTCAATGATCAGGCCTAAATCCTATTTGTAAATGCTTTTAATCCATTGATATCATGGCAGAACAACAATTATCTGCAGCGGACGTAGTCGCCATGCAAGAAAGACTGGCCGCGCTGGAAGAGGAGAATCAGCTCCTGCGACAAAAAAAGACCAAGGGGCCAGATTATACCGGTAAAGTTGTCTCGGGTAAGTTTACCATCACCCTGGAGACGGTGGCTGGAGAAGAGGTGAAGAAAACCGTCCAGTTCATCCCCGGCTATGTGAAATGCCGCTTGAAGAACGGGGAGAAGGTTTGGAGTGAAGATCTCCTGGCTTTGGCCAATCTCAAAGAAGAAGAGGAACTCAGTAAGGAAGCCCTACAACGCTCTCCGCACTTGTCATCCCTTAGTAAAGAAGGCGCGGTGGATTGGCTAGCTGAGCTTCTCCGGAAGGGGGTAACTTTCCTCCGAGAGGTCCAGTAAGTCTATTGTTTAATCTTTTCAACTCAATCCTATGCCATTGAATGATTTGGTGGGACAATGCGGTCAGCAAAGGCCGCCAGGTACCGAAGCCATCCTATACTTCACCCTGGACCATGAGCTCAACGCCTTCCCACAAACCCAATATGCCCTGACTTTGGCAGCCTCAGGCACTCCAGTTCCCGGCGACAAAAAACGGCTGGGGGAGCCTTTTGATTTTACGGGCGCAGCTGCCGGCGCAGGCTTCTTCCGCAGAGTGAAAATCTTGCTGGATACGGGCCAGCTGCGCAATGCCATTGAAGGGGAGGTGGGTGGACAAGCCGTGCGCCAGCGATTGGATTTCTTTATCCCGGGCATGGAAGCTACCGCCCTGGAATGGGGCGATGATCTACTAGGTTATAGTGGTTGTCTAATCCCGCTGATTCCTTTGAAAGCTGGACAATACATCGTCATGGGCGACCTTAATAATCCCTGCTTTGTGGAGTCGGGAGAAGGAGGATCGGGAGGTGACCGGGTCGGTCATCAATACACCCTGCTTTGCAATACGGGCTTTATGCCGTATGTCTACGATGCCGATACCCATGGCATCGATATCACTCCTAACCCTTAAATCCTTGCAGCATGAAAGAACAAAAACCAAAACAGCCCTATGGCTTGGAAGTCCTATCCAAGGAGGTTAGGGACCAATTTGAGTTCCCCGGCTGGGTAGGTAGTCATCGACAGAAGTTTGGCAGATTCGGTACCATTGACTTGTCTACGCTGACGGTTCAGCAAGCGGAAAGACTAGTTGGCTTGAAGTTTGCCAAGATCCGAAAGAAGAACGTTAAAATCGCCACTACTGCGGTGGCTAAACAGAAATAAAACTCGCCGGCACTATCTTGAATGGTGCTGGCATCTCTTTTTCTATGCATCTATCTCATTTCATCAATCAATGGCTGCAAACTGATGGCAGCTTCCTGGAAGGGGTTCGGCTGTATAAGCTCACCGATAAGCCCGTTTATACCACTCGCTTTGAGCGGCTACTAGAGCAAACCTATGTGGACCGAGCCGCTAAGGCTCACCTTAGACAACTACTGCAGGTTTATCTTAGTCAGCATCCCATTATCAGTCCTGCTCAGCTCCCTGCTGAGCAGCAGGTTCCACCAATGGAGTCTGCTCCCCCAGTGGAACCTGCTGCTATCCAAACACTCCGTCAGCAAGCCATTCCGCTGCATAAACGCTACAGCCATCTTAAGGCCCAACTGCACCAAATGGCCGTGGATCAAACCAAGTACAGCGATGCCGATCGCTATACCCTGGCTAAGGAGATCATGCTGGAAGTCCTTCCTCAAACCGATGCCATTTATGATCAGATCCGCCATTGGGAAAAAGAAGGCCAGCTACCGGTAGCACCAAACAACCCTATCGTACAGCAGACCGTGGAAAAAATGCAAAAGGTATACAGTCTTCGCCCACGCATCAGCCGACTCAAGGGATGGCTGAAAAAGCCCAATGTACCCGCCTCCAAGCGCCAACAATATGAGCAGGAGCTGCTTGATAAGGAGATCGAGCTCAAAGAACTGGAGATCGAGCTGGGCCTCCATGCCTAGTCCTGGTAAAGCCTTCCCCTACCGCCTAGTTTTGTTCCATGCGAAATCATGAAGTGATCATTGAACTCCTCAATGGGGAGATCAAAAAAAGCGAGCTCACCGACCATCAGCGGGAGTACTGGGAGCGCGTCAGTGCCGCTTATGATATGATGGTCGATGGCCAGCCCAGTAAAATGGTCATGGGCATGCTACAGGAGCGGCATGGCCTCAGTCGAGTGCAAGCCTGGCGAACCGTCAAGGAAACCCAACTCATCTTTTCCAATATGGAGAAGGTGGATAAACTCTTCCATCGCCAGGTATCGGCTGAGATGGCCTTGAAGGCCTATGCCAAGGCGGAGGCCAAGGGTGATGTCAAGTCTATGATTGCCGCTACCCGTGCCTATAATGAAGCTACCGGTCTACACCTAGATGATGTGGATGCCCCTGATTGGAGTAAGATCCAGCCGCATACCTTGATCATTCTACCACCTCAGGGACAGCTTCCTCAGCAAGTTCAAGGTGGCGTCATCGATCTGAATGAAATAGCCCAATCCCTACCTTATGAAGCGATTGACAGCCCAACAGCAAGTAGAACTCAAGGAACAGATTAAACGCCTGCACCAAAAAGGAGGAGGTGATTATGAGACGCTCCTGCGCCAGGTGCAAAAGCATCAGCAGATCGTTCCCTTGAATCTCCCGCAGTATATGGCCGCCATCTCTCAGGCCAAGGAAAAGTACCTGGAATGGGGCCGTGGTACCGGTAAGACCACCTTTCGGGGCTTCCATTGGTCGGAGATCCTCAATGAACTACCACGCAGTACAGGCTTATTCATTGGGCCTAGCTATCAATTCATTCTCACCCGCATCATTCCCTCTTTGGTCCAGGGCCTGGAGATGATGGGCATCTATCAAGGCCTCCACTACTTCATTGGTCAAAGACCGCCTCGATCCTGGCGAAAATCTTGGGTGAAGGCTTATCAGCCACCGGGTAAGTATGATCGCTACATCACCTTCTGGAATGGCGTGGGGGTGCATCTGATCAGCCATGATGTGCAGGGCGATGGCCGAGGCTTGAACTCCGATTGGGTGGATGGAGATGAAGCTGGCCTGCTCAATATTGAGAAGCTGCAAGAAAATACCGATCCCACCCTCCGGGGTACCAAGAAGGAAGTCTTCAAAAAGAGCAGATACTTTGGCAGTAAGCTGTACACCAGTTCCACCCCACTCACGCCGGAAGGCCAGTGGTTTGTTGACTTCGAAGACAAGGCTCTGGAGCATCCTGATCAGATTGCCTTTATCAAAGCCACCTGCAAGCACAATCTGGAAAACCTCATGGAGGGCTATCTGGAGCAAGCTGAGCGCAATGCCTATCAGTACTGGGTCTATCTGGCTGAATACCTCAATGTCCGCCCCAAATGGACCAAGGATAGCTTCTATAGCCTCCTGGATCCGGATATCCATCTCTACAGCAATTACGACTATGGCTACTACCACAGCCCTGGCCAGAGCATCGACTGCCGGGGCGATGCCGACCTGGTCAAGGGTACCCCCCTGATCCTGGGGGTGGACTGGGGCGCTGCCATCAACTGTCTCTCCGTCAATCAACACCTCCAATCCATCAATGAATTCCGTACCCTCAAATCGATGTATGTGCTCGGCGATGAGCAAAAGCTCCAGGATGATCTCTTCAAGGAGTTCCATGAGTACTATCGCCATCATGATAACCGAGATCTCTATCTCTACTACGACAAGAGCGGCAACCAGCAGACCGGTCACACCAAACAAACCCGCGCCGAGCAAGCCCGCAACCAGCTGCGCGCCCTGGGCTGGCGCGTCAACCTCATGACCATCGGCACCATCAATCCACACCACTACGAAAAATTCTTGTTATGGGGGCGTATCCTCAAGGAGAATGATCCCAGACTAGTCCGCTACCGCATGAACAAAGACAACTGCCGGGAGCTCTACCTCAGCATGCGCAATGCCAAGACCAAGCAAGGCAACAATGGAGAAATTAAGAAGGACAAGCGCAGCGAAAAGAGTGGACGCCCCCGCCAGGAAGCCACCGACCTCAGCGATGCCAATGACAATCCCATCTGGGGCATGTTCCGCTACTATCTCAACAACATGGGCATGGTCTACCCGCAGCTGATCATGAAATCAAGCTGAGCAGCGGCCCTGCATATATCCTAAAATTTGGGGTGTACAATTGTTTTTTGCCTCAGGCGACAGGCGGGCTCGATCTTCGGATGTGAAACGTTAGTCCGCCTTTTCAATAGGCTATAAAACTGATTATCAAGGACGTATTGTTTTGGATTTGAAAGGATCGGAATTCTACATAACGTCCGGGCTGGCGAAGCCAGCTCGCTGGTTGCCGTTAGCGCTGTGTTCTCCGTGGTTGGAGGCGCGAGCCTGGCGGGAGGGAAAATTTTTTTTGATTCCGGCCTTGATTCGTGCCTTGCCATTTTTTTAATTCTTGCTTGGTGTCTGGCTTTATTCTAATTCTTTGATCCGTTTCAATTCTTTTCCTTCTTTCACCAGCCCGGACGTCCTCCATGATGGGGGGAGCAAAGCGACTCCCATCATGGAGGACGTTTTGGCTATGCGCAGTGTCCCGAAGGGCATTGCGTATAGGTGTTGTTGTGCTTAGTGTTTTATTTTTCAATTACTATCATTCGATATTCAGTTTCAGATTTATGTCCACTGTCACTGTCGTTAAATACGTACTTAAATTCTTTGTCGGATAATCGTTTATGTTTTCTTTCAATGTCAATTGCTTTGTTGAGGATTTGGACTTTGTCACCTGTGTCCTGAATGCAAACGACCACAAGACTTCCCATTCTTATATCCGAAACGATTTTCTTAATCAGTCCAATTTCTTTTTCCTTGTCCTTCTTGGCGAAATGAAACATACTGTCCATAAGAACAATGTCAAACTCACTAAAACGGTCAAAAGCATAAATGTCACCGACTTGTCCGACCAAATCCAATTTTTCATTTTGCCCGAGTTGGTTCATTTGGTCAATGCCGACTTTTGAGTTGTCAACTCCCGTTACAGAATAGCCAAGTCGAGCCAAGGCAATTGCATCTCTTCCTTGTCCGCAACCTAAGTCAAGTACTTTCCCTTTTTTAGGGTATTCCGTAAAAAACTCAATCAATTCGGGATAAGGTTCTCCGAATAAGTTTTCAGTCTGATAGTATTTGTCGTAGGTTACTGCCATTCGGTTCTTTTACATTAAGCACAACGGTCTGGGTATGCGCCCGTGCCGCCTTTTTTTGTTCTTCAATACGGTATGTGTTTGACAGAAATCAAATCTCTTCTCAATCAATTACTAATTTTCCGAAATGGCGGCATGGACGCATACGCTTTGTTGGTGGCAGCGTTTTTTCTACTCCTCGTCTGATTCCTTATTTTCTTCTTCGAGTAATTCCTCTAAATCGACTAATAATTTGTGAAGGTGTTCATCTTTCGTATTCCACAATATTTCTGGATTTACTTTATAGTAGTCATGAACTAATACATGTCTTAATCCTTGGATCTTCTTCCATTCAATATCGCTATACTTATCTTTCAATTCAGGGGTGATATGGTAGGCAGCCTCTCCTATTACTTCAAAGTTTTTTACGACAGCATCTTGCACTAATTCATTTTTATAAAATTCTTCGTAACCCAAATCTTCAGTATAGGAAAAAATTTTGTTGATACCTTCAACCATGTGGTCAACTCTTTCAAGGTCAGTAGGTTTAGCTGGCATAGACTAAGATTTTTTCCTTTTGTATTGCGTTTTTAATAGAACTTAATTCTTGACCTTCTTCAACCAAATCTATTTCTCTTCCTGTTTTATCTGAAAGCTCTTCTTTCATTTGAATAAGGTCAAATAAGGTGATTTTGTTAGGTTTTTTAAATACAACCAAGATATCAATATCACTATCTATACTTACTGAAGTACTTCTGGCAAACGAACCAAAAATATATGCTTTTTCAATCGGCTTATCTGAGAAATAGTCTTTAATAGACTCGAAGATTTTGTCCTTACTTTTCCTTATTTGAGTGCCTTTGCCTTCCTTCTTTATTCTTCTTTTCGCTATACTTAAGATTTCATCTGCAAATTCAGAATGACGGACTTGATAATAGACATTCTCGCTTAAATATTTGACAATTAAATCTTTATATGATGTGTCATAAATTTTTGATAAGTCTTTGATTATTCTTTCAGGTGCTTTCTTTTCATTTTTCTCTATTTTGCTCAGCAACCTTGGATTATAGCCAATCTTCTCCCCTACAAACTTGAGTGAGTAATTCAAGTTTATCCTTAATTCTTTCAATTTTTCACCAAACGTTTGCGATTTCATAAAAAACTTTTCTTAAAGATATTATTTTTTTTTCTTTCTTCTCGTTGCCACCAACGGTCGGTGCAAACGGCGTAGCCAGCTTTTGCTGGCTATGAACGTTTTGCACTTTGTTCGCTGCTGTATTCTATTGATTTCATAATTGTATTCTATGTACAGGACAAAAAATAGATTTCTTGGAATAAGCTCAAAAAGTTGAGCAGTTTGGTTTTTAGGTGATCCAGGCCTGATCTGAAAATGCTGACCAGTTTGGCTCTTCGTTTTTTGAATTGTTTGATTGGTATTTGATGACCGTATTCCAATAGCATTTCTCCGGTTTTTAATGCCCAAATAAATGCTATTGCCAGAATAAAGATCAAGGTATTAATCCGATCAAGTTTGGTCAGGTGTGTATCCTCAAAATTAAATCCTCTGGATTTGCAAGCGCCAAAGAAGACTTCGATGCCCCAGCGTTCCCCATATATCTGCCGGCCATGTTTCAATGGTTGATCGCTAATTAAAATCAAGTATTCGCGATCTGATATCTGTTGACCAGCTAGGTATAGTCGATGACCAAAAATTACTCTAGGCTTCCTTAGGAGCTTAAATTCGTTACCTCGAAATAAGGTCCAAGCCTTCCTAGTAGTGGCTTTGCCAAGTTTGCGCACATTGGCATCTTTTCGAATTCGGATGACAAAGCTAATTTGCTTGGAGCGTAGGTGCGTAATCCAATCATGCGCGCCGAACTCTCTGTCCATCAGTAAGTAGCGGATTCTTCTTTGCTGGTCTATATTTAGACTGCCCCAAAGACGTTCTAACAACAAGATCCGCTCGCTTTGATTAGACTGGCCTCGCTTGTCCAATAACATCCATACCAAAGGAATAGCAGTACCTCGCCAAGAAATTCCAATGGTCAAAATATTGATGTTGGTCTTACCAAATTTCCAATTGGTACGATCCATGCTTAAGGCAACCCAATTTCCTTGGACACCATATTGGGCCCACGCAAACTGGATGTAGCGACGCTGGCAAAATCGATAGCTCTTCATAAAACGTTGAATCCGTTTGAAATTGCTATCCACTTTGACCTTAGGGTTAATAACCATCGCTAGCTGAGCATAATTGACTGTACACATTTTCAGAATAGCTAATATCAATTTACTCATCATGCTTAAGCGCTGGCCATGGCCACTAAATATTTGACAAAGCTCTTCTTTAAGAGCCTTTTCTGTATCTTTCATACCGAGTAATTGGGGGTGAGGAATTGATGTTTAAGCACCACCAATTTACCTCTTCTCTCAATTACTCAGTTTTTTGTCCTGTACTCAGAATTGTATTATAAGAAAACAAAATAAACTGAAATTTTTCTCTTATCATGTATTGAATTTCAGAAGGTAGTCCCGAATGTTCAAATTTATCTGGGTGATAAGATTTTACTAATTTCCTAAAATTTCTTTTTATGTCAATTATTGATGAATCTTCGGTCACAGACAATTCATTTAAGCAATCCCTCAAATACGTTATTGATTTAGTTACATTCTTTTCTATTAGTTCGTAATGCGATTCAGGTAAATTAAGACTCTCTTTTATTTGAACTAATAATTCTTCTTGTTCAGGGTATATTATTCCATCAATTGCAATTCCTTCATAAAGAAGTTGTAGAAGTACCAATAAATAATTTTCATCTTCAAACTCTTCTAAAAACTCATTAATGAGTAACAACAGTTTTTCTTTCCTTCCATTCTTGGAAAATAGCCTAAAATCAAATTCAAACCCCTTTTCTTCAAACGAATCTTTCAAATAAAATGAAAGATAGCTGTTAAAAAATTCTTCATGATGTTCTTTAAAGTTTCCACCAGAAATCAAGACTAAATAATATACTTGCCTTAAAAGACTCATGAATTTATCAGTTAAATATTTCTCTGCTACGACTTCTGCGTTCAAATTTCCAGAATCTCCCTCAACATCTTGTATTCTGTCAATTAGCAGTAAAAAGGAATGAAGGAATTCGTTGTAATCAATATCTAAATCCCTTGACGATGAAAGACCTAAAATTTTTCTTTCCTCAATTCGATTCAATCTGTTCTTTAAAATAATCAGATGATTATGGAAAGTGGATTTCGCAGGAAGTCTTTCTTCAAGAATTGATAGTGCTTCTATCTGTTTTCCATCTCCAATTAAAGACTTCAGTTCTTTCATCTATTTGATTCTTATTTTTTTATAGCAGCGAACATTTATGTATACCGCAATATAGCGGGTTATTCTCTAATATAACCCGCTATTCTCACACTTTCAATATCCAAATAGTACCAGCCCACAATCTTGTTTAACACCTGTCCTTTCTTCCTCTCCCATTCCTCCCCACCTTTACCCCATGCTTTTCGAAAATCTCTACATCAACTACTTCCGCCATCAGGCCGAAAACCATCCTGACCTGGTCCATAGCACCCAGGAAGGCGAACAAGTCTTTGCTGTCATCGACATCGAGCAAGGGATGTTGGTGGGGCTGCGCTCCGGGGTGAAGCCCGATGCCTTTATGATGCGGCTCTTCCACTATACCTATCGAATTGGATTGATCGGTGGTGAGATGCGGAAGATCATCCAGGGGGGCTTTATGCTGGCCAAGCAGTTTAGTGTGCGGGAGGATGATGCGGCGGAGTATCGAGTGGCGCTGCGAGCGGCGGAGCGGGTGACCGATGAGATCATTGAGAAGATGCTGGCCGATAGCCAGGCGGGGCATCCCTTGTTCTATTACAGTTTGGATCGGGATCAAGATATCACAGTGATCACTTCACCCAAGGCTAGTGGCACCTCCTATGCCGCCAAGATCTGCACCTTTAGCTTTTCTCAGCACTGGCGCAATTGTATTGACTCACCCGACGCTCCAGCCTGGCTGGATGGCGGACTAACCCCTCACAATCTCTAATGCTGACCATTCTCCAGGAACCGGGCGAGATTTCTTTGAGTAGAAATCAGATGCTGCTCAGCTTTCGGGCTTTGGATGGGAGTAGTCAGCCTTATAGCTCTTCTAATCCCGCTCCGGAGGATTATAAGATCCTGTTGGATATCTTCTTTGAGTCGGTGTATTTGAGTGGTTCTTTTGCCTCTCTGGTGTCGCTGGATTTGTACATCGATGCAGCGAGTGAAGCAGTGGTTGATCTTTCTTCGATTTTGCATGCGGCTTTGGAAGAGGCCTTGCCGGAGCTCCTGATCCCCGGCTTCGATGTGACCGTGCCGATGAAGGCAGATATCGTCCGCCGGTTCTACTGCAGCTATCGGGAGAGCTATGAGGGGGCTAGTGAGGATTGGACGGATACGGCCAATCGCTTGGTGCTATGTGGAGGGATCTCTCAAGCCTTGTTTGCGGCCGGGGATTTCTTTGGGGCTTTGGATAGCTTGAATAGCCTGTTGAGTTGGTACCCGCTGACTAAGACGGTGAGTGGCGATCAACCCGAGTGGATCGGCTGGTTTAACTATACCGGGGCAGCTCAATCGGTGACGCTACGGATCGAAGAGTTTAGTGCCGATAGCAATGTACCTACCGTACGGACGTTGGAGGCTGCTCTATCTGTTGAGGCTAATAAAGTGGCTTTGCTACCGGCAGGGCCTGCTCAATTAGGAATTGCCGATACGACTTTGAAGTATGTAGTGCGGGTGGTCAATGAATTGGATAGTGCTGAGTTTTTATCGCAGAAGCGCAGCTACTATGTGGATCGGCTTACCTACCGCAGTCTGCGCTATGTGGTTTACCTCAATAGCTTTTGCTTGCCTGAAACCCTGCGCTGTGTGGGTGTCTTTGAAAAAGAGCTGGAGGTCGAGCGTAAGCAACGACAAGCGGTATTGGCTGGGGGATATGCTTCTACTACTCCGGAGATCTCCCAATAT
The DNA here is from genome assembly GCA_965263225.1 of Saprospiraceae bacterium. GTDB lineage: Bacteria > Bacteroidota > Bacteroidia > Chitinophagales > Saprospiraceae > DT-111. The sequence continues at coordinate 33,936 of CBDHHG010000050.1, read as the reverse complement.
GATCAATCCTTCTCTAATCGCTTTACCTATCGATCTGGCTATCTGTCGAAGGGAGAAGTGGAAGCCTTGCAGGAGCTGCTGATCTTGGGTAAGGTGTATGAAGTGAATGCGGCGGGTGTTCTTCCCTTGAATATTCTGGATAAGAAGTACCGGGTTCTTAATACCGGAGAGATCCTCAGCAGCATTCAGTTCACCGCTACTCGCGCTCAAGGCTTGCTTAACTATAGCCTGGATTATCAATTGCTGCAGCCCGGTTCCCCTGATATTCCGATTACGGCTTGTGAGATTACCATTGAAGGAACCTACTTCAATGAAGCCGCAGCCATTGCTGGTGGCCTATCGGCTGATCAAGTCTTCCAAATCAATAAAGCGGGTGGTGCCGATCTGGGACTACCTACGGGCATCCTCTTTAAGGTCAATCCTTCGGCTAGCTTTTCCGATGATCAGACCGCTTCGCAAGCCGGAATCAATGACGATGATTGCTATGCCCTTAGTCGTAATAACCTCTATGGCTTGCCTCGGCACATCCTGAAAAAACGCAATCCAGCTGCTGCCTATCCCAATGATCAAGCTGCACTCAATAATGGCCTGGGTCCAACTCAATTCTATGCCCTCTCGGCGGATAATAGCTATGGCCTGCCCGAGGGAATCCTTAAGAAAATATTCCTTATCCTATGAAGCATTTACTTGTCATTTTTAGTCTATTGTTTGTTGCTCAATTGACGTTCGGCCAATCCGAAACTTACGTGAAAGGCTCCGGTATCCGCTATGATCGGGGTACCCCTACCGTGGCTCCCGGTGATACTTCGGTGAGTACAGAATTTCTGATCGATCTAGCCAATATGAGCCAGTATCAATGGGATCGATTAATTGAGGCCTGGGTCAAGCAGTTCAATGTACGGCGAGGCAATGGAGCCCCCGCTGGAGATCCCGGCAATGGTCCCGAATGGTATGTGGATAATAGCACTCGCTTCATCTACTGGTGGAGCGGGGCGGGCTGGTTGGACATCAATCGCATTCCCTCGGGAACAGAAATTTCCATCACGCCCTCCGGCAATCTATCGAGCACCAACGCCCAAGCCGCTCTAGAGGAGCTACAAGCCCAGATCGATGGTATCTCCGCTGGAACGGTACCCGATGGGGATAAAGGGGATCTGACGGTAAGCAGCGGCGATTGGCAGCTGGATCAGGATGCTCAAGTCTTGACTTATTCCACCACTAGAAATGAACTCTACTCCAGCAATGCGGGGGCGGGTCAATACTGGGGGGATTATGACAACTTCATTAATGGTCGAGATCGGTTTCCTGTCTCCATTACCGTCTTAGCCAATGGAGCTGGAACCATTCGCCTGGCTTATCTAAGTTTGGAAAGTAGCACGGCCACCTTGCTTAAAACCGATGATTATCCAGTGGTCTCTGGATCTAATGTGTTGATTCCGGATACCACGGGACTTAGCCTGGGGAGTGAAAGGGTGTATGTAGCCTTGGCCCAAGTATCGGGTAATGTGGTCAGCTATGCTTCTGTCAGTCCCAATGGTAATGCCTATTTCGTCAATACGAGCACCCTGGTCATTACTAACACCAGCAGCTTTGAATTCGGCTATACTATCCAGTGGAGACATCAACAGGGGCTGCTCAAAGGCTTGCATGATTTGCAGACCGAAATGGAGGGTTTACTAGATCAGGTGGATCAGAAGGTGGATAGTCTGGCCGTCTTTACCGGGAGCTATCCCGCTGGAACGGCTTTTTCTCATACCCTGCTTAATGATCTCCTCAATACCTATGAGATAGTTACCTTGCCAGCAGATACCATCACTATTACGGGAACCATCAATGTGCCGGCAGGCAAAACCCTGAGGGGTTTGGGTCAAAGTAGTGTGATCAAAACGACGCAGTCCAGCATCAATTGCATTCAGCCGGCTGGCGATGGCGTCACGCTCCGAGATTTTTCCATCATGGGTACCGCCGCTTTCGATTATCAAAGTACTAATGATATTGCCGGACCGGATTCTATTGAGAATCGGATCAATATGGGCAATCAGGTGGGCATCTACATCACGGGCAGTAGAGATATTGTGATCGAAAAGGTGCACTACTATCAACTGGATGGCGCAGGCCTCCGAATCAACAATAGTGTAGGTACTTTCTTTTCCGGAGCAGCAACGGTCAGTGATTGTGTCTTTGATCAAAACTACATTGGTGTAGATCTTTATCAGGTAGGAGAATACAACAACTTCAGCAATCTAAAGCTCTATCGAAATGTGATTGGCATTTGGAATGAATCGGGTAACAATACCTTTGACAATATGACCATTGTCAGTAATCGAGTGGGGATAGTCATTGCCGACCGGGGGGCAACCGGTAGTAATAATTCGCATGGTTCTTTCAGCAATTCTACCATCAATCACAATGAGTACATCGGCATCTATGGCTTTGATTTTGATTATCAGTTTTCCTTTTCTAATTGTCAGTTGTGGGCTACGACTTCCGGAATTGGGGTGAGGATGCAGGACTGTATTGGCTTCACCTGGTTAGGGGGATTCGTTAGCAGAGATCTATTTTTTCTGGGATCAGGATGGGCCAAGATTCATTCGGCCACCCATTCTACGGCTAATACATTCACCACCAGCGGCACGGCCTCTGTGGATCTCAAGCTCAACCACAAGCTGGATGGAACCACCGCAGGCGTTAACAACTAGCTTATGTTGCAACTGATTGGCGGACAACAACTGGCCTTGGATACCAAATCCAGGCTCTCTCTCACCTGGACCAATCCCATCTTTGATCCAGAGGGGGTGGCCAGAGGCTATAGTTTCCCCTTCACCATTCCTGCGGATGCTCACAATCTACTGCAACTGAATTTTCCCAATCGATTAGATTTGAGGAATCAAACTCGAAAGGAAGAGGCGCAGCTCATCCTGGAAGGGGTACCCGTAGATAAGGGCATTGTACAGGTCACTGGAGCCAGTCAGGATCAAGTGGAGCTCGTCTTCAAGAATATCCCCAGAGATTTTTTGGATCAAATGGAGGAGATCAAGATCAATGAGATTCTGGAGACCATTGCCATTCCTTATACCGGAGCCGCACAATGGACCCTAGACTTCCTCCCCGGCAAGGGCTTTTATCAATTGCAGATTGACGCCCACTTCTATCAAGATAGCCGCGATATAGCCCTAGAAACCATCGTCCAGGAGATGACCATTGCCATCAATGCCGACTATCCTGGCTTCGCCTTTTATGATATTGCTTTTCCAGAGCAGCTAAAACTCAATATCAACCTTTATCCCAATGTCTTTATTCCTTTTCAGGTTATTGTGGGTATAGAGCTACAAGCAGGCTCCACCATCTCCCAGGACAAGCATCAATCTTTTCAGGATTTTATTAGCAGCTTGACCATAAATCCAAACGAAGCAGTTTTCTTCCCTGTCATCTATGCCCCCAATTTCTACGGCGGACAAAATCCCGCTTTTCAAGACTATCTCAATTATTACCATGGTAACGCCTTTATCGACAATACCGGCCAGGATGAAAAGACTTGGGAGCATAGCTGGGTACCCTTCATCCGAATACCTTACATCCTCCAAAAAATCGGGGAGGCCTTGGGGTATACCTGGGGCGGAGATCTCTGGGAGCTACAAGACTTCCAGCAGCTAGGACTCTATTCGGGCTATGCCCTGGATGAAGTGGTCCAGGATGATTTTGGCTTTGGTCCCAAGTGGTACAATCGCTATCAGCAGCAGATTCCACTCAATGATATCATCCCGGAGATGACGGCCAGAGAATTCCTCGCTAAGCTCAGCTTCCTCAATTTCTATCTCGATATCGATGGCTCAAAACTCCTCCTCAAAAACCGAGTACAGCCCCTCAGACAAGCCCCCATCGATTGGACCTCAAAAGCAGAACCCGCCTACAGCATCGATATCCCCGAAAAAGTTGGCTTCAAGCTGCAATACGAAGAACTAGATCAGGAAGTGAGCAAAAACTTCATGCAATTGCAAGCCTATGGAGAGGGAGAAAACACCACCACCTTTCCCATCTTCCCGCTCTACTATCTGGACTGGTTCGATTTCCGAACGGATTCCCTTTGGCGGATTCTACATACCTCAGCAGAAGGCTCCAGTCCAGAAGCGGGGCAACAAGAGCCAGGCTTCCGACTGGCTTTCGATCGAGGCTATGTCAATGATCGGGAGGATATTCCTTATTCCTATGGGGCAGTGACAGCCATAGATAGCAAAGGAGATCCGCTAGGTACCTTATCTCTCCAGCTAGAAGGAGCCGATGGCATCTATGAACAATTGTGGAAGGGATACATTGAGCTAGCCGATGCACCCACCATATCCAAAACACTAGAGCTAAGCATCGCCGATATCATCCAGACCAAGCAATGGGCCAATGCCGTGCGAAAAATCTATCATCCCCAGGGTACGCTCTTCGCCATTATTAAAAGTATCAAGGTCACGGCTTCTCCGGAGGGCCTTTTACTCACCCAAATCCAGTTCATTCAACAACAATAAGATGACCGTAACCATTAATGACAAAACCACTACCCTACCCCAATCCTGGAATGAGCTGCCGCTCAAAGACATAGCGCACTGTTACGCCATCATTATGCAAAATACCGGTAGCTGGCTAGACCCGGTGGAACTCCTGCCTTATAAAAAGCTAATGCTGGTCAAACATTTACTGAAGCTATCCGATGCCTTTATAGAGCAGTGGGAAAAAGAGTGCCTAGAGGAGTATGAAGAAGAGGGGAAACTCATTTTCCTAGCCGAACTAGATGCAGTACTCAAAGCAGCTAACTTCCTATTCGAAGCACCAACTGAAGAAGGCAATACTGTCTCCATCGCCCTCACCTTCACCCGTATCCCCTACAGCTATCTGGAGCACCGGAAACGAGCTAAGGGGAAAAGGCAACGCTTCTACGGCCCTAAAAATGAACTCTCCAATCTCACTATATTTGAGCTGGGCTACACCTTCCAACTCTTCGAACAATTCCTCCAAACGCAAAAGGAAGACCTCGCCAATCGCCTCATCGCTACCCTCTACCGCCCCCCAAAGCCTCGCACCAAAGCCAATGAGCGTGCCGGCTACCACAACGATATCCGCCAGCCTCTCTATCGCCTGGAGCACCTGGTGGAAAAGCGCCTGAAGCTAGTCGCTACCCTACCCCAACTCACCCGACAGCTCATCCTCTTCTGGTTCGCCTCCTGCCGGCAGCAAATCATTAATGGGTACCCTAATATTTTTGAAACGGAAAATACCGCGACTAAGCGCGTCGGCAATGATTATGGATGGGGTGGATTGATCCTCTCTCTAGCCGATGGGATTGTCAATCTGGATCAGGTGAGTGAAAGGCCTTATCAGGATGCGTTTGTGTATTTGTCTTATTTGGAAGATCACAGGAATCAAGTTTTAATGTCTGTAAGACACAGTGAACGGATAACCAAATAATAATTAAAAGTGCAGGATTAAATAAGTCAATACCACAAAACATAGGGGTTGCAACATTACAAACAAATAATTCGTTAATGCTATTAACACAACAACATCAACTTAAATGACCAACATAAAAAAACCAAGCAATGAGGCTAACTCGCCCGATAAAAATGAACATCAAGTTATAGATATTGCCAAGCTCCATAGATCAAAAATCCAATTAAGTGTAGCATTATTTATCACATTATTTACCAGTACTTTAGGAGCAATCTGTTTTTTATTTATTGAATTTCATCATTTAGACAAGAAAGCAGCAGCTAATGAAGACGATATCGAAGATATAAAATTAGAACTAAAAGAAATAAATAAAAACATAGCTACCCTAGAGTCCAAAATTCATACTACTGACAAAAATGTAGCAGTGCTTGAAGCAATAAACTCAGAGAATTAAACTTTCCCTAAGAAACGACAGAAAACTATCCTAAATGAAATTAGTCGACAACATTACGATTAAACTAGTAACCAATTTAAATGTATTATTGGGTATCGCTTTACCAGTAACTATTGCTATTGGCAGCTTTGTCTTACAAAATGCCAAAGCTAAGGTTGAATTGAATGAAAAAAATGCCAGTCTTTTAGAAAGTCACGTAATGGAGGCTGAAAGTAAACTTTTGAATTTAATTTCCTTTTACAAACTAAGGCAGGCCTTAGGTGACTCAACTCAAGTAACTCCACAAGACTTATTAAATAATAACGAAGAAACTCTAAGGCTTCAAGAATTATTGTATAATAGTCAGGAACAAAAAAATGCATCTGAACGGGAATATAACAATGTTCTTGTAACCTTAGATTCACTCCAGACAACTCTCGAAGGCCTTGACGACCTACTGTATTCACAAGAACAAAAGTTTACTCAGCAAAAAGATTCAATGTTGACCATCATCGAGCAATTAGATACCTTATCTAATGCCAAAGGCATTCTTTTAGGCCAAAAAGATAGATTCATCCAAAGTTTAGGGAAAGAACTTGACTTTAGAGAAAACAAGATCAAGGAGCTTGAAAAAGTAATTGATGAACTCCAAATGCTAACTGTTACCAAACGAAGTAATACAGAGCTTTCTGATCATCTGAAAGGAATAAACGATGACTTGAATAGAATAACTGAACTTCTAACTGATATAGATAACAGAATAGAAGTGACAGGCAACCAGAGAACTCTTGCTACAGAGGCCAGGCAGATTATAGGAGCTATAATCAGAAAAAACTCAATGTTCACACAGTAGCTAAAACTTCACTAAACCTGATCTTAGTAGAAATATGTAATTTCAAATCTCAACTTAGTTGACTATCCCATAGATTAGCATGTTCGTGAGGATCGATGAAAAAAGAAGTACTCCTGGTTATTGATCAAGAGCACATTTATTTTAAATTGAATTAAACTTCTCCGCAAACTCATCCCGATCATCTACACCGAATTGGCGGATGTACTGGATAAACTGATCCAAAGAAGCATGCCCCCATTGATCCTTCATTTGATGATAGGGTATCTTGTCTTTCACGCCGTTCATCGCTGCGGTATGCCGCCAACTATAGCAGGGCTTGAAGCTTCCATTGAAGCCTAATTGGTCCATGATAATTCGAATCTTCCTCGCAAAATAATTCACTCCCGTAGGTTTAGATACATTAACTGGTGAGGGAAATAGATATCCGCTAGGTGGCATCGTTCGAACAAAATCAATTTCGGTCATAAATTTTTTGGGAATCCTGGCATATCGCTCCAGGCCTGTTTTTGAGATATCGGCCGGTATCCAAATCTTTTCTTCATCCAACATCACGTGCAGCCCTTGTAGAAGCCTCAATTCTCCTGGACGAATGGCACAATTGTACATGAATTGCACAGCCATCCAGAGTGCTGGATCAGATTCAAATATCTTGGCCTGTAGCAATTTCATCTGATGGCGCTGTAAAAATCGAGCAGGTTTGCTCTTTGCCCTCACCCTTTCAAAGTGCGGCATCAACTCTGGTTTCCCAATATCGACCAACCATCTTCGTATTTCGGCACAATAGCGATTGAAGGTCACCCCATGCTTCTCCTTTCTCAGCTTCTTCAAGAAGGCTCGAATAAGCTCCTCATCAATATCTGCATTTCTCGCCTCCGCAAATTCTGCCAGTTTATCCAGCTTGGATTTATGGGTCTGGAAAGTCTTTTTTCGCCATTGCTTGACTTCCTTCAACCGGTACAAATTATCATATAGCTGTCGCCTGACCGTATAGATAAACTCCATATCGATCAAATGCTGATGATACCGCTGCAATTCATCCAAGGCTTGCTGGCGCTCCTCCACATTTTGAATGCGATTCACAGAGCCATACTTCTTGACTTTCTTTTTCCCAATCTGATAGAAAATGTACCAATTCTTAGATAGGTCTAGTCTGCAATTATTTTGAGAAACACAGACTCTTTTCTGGCGAGACAAAAATTTTTTTTCTTCTGTCATAATTAAAAATTAGACAGAAGCCCGAAGGTTGGTTCTACGAATGGTTCTATGAGTAAAAAACAAAGCGCATAACTATTTGAAAATCAATTAGTTATGCGCAATTTTGTGGAGACGGCGAGAGTCGAACTCGCGTCCAGAGAAAGCCTCCGAGAGCCTTCTACATGCTTAGTTCCCAGTTTAGTTTTCGTGAATGAGGAAGGATTGGAAACCCTCCTATGCTCATCCCTTATCCCCTGAGCTTCGGACAGAGGGCGGGGTGGACCTCGGGCCTAGCCTGAAGGGTTGGTTGATATGCGGCACGCTGTATATCAGGCGTCAAGCGCACGGCACAAAGGCTTTCTAATTCCTAGAACTAGGCAGCCATGGCGAACTGTCTGTTGCCATTTGAAAAGTTGTTACTAGTCAGTTTTTGCGGAGATGAACTAGAATACTCCGGCATGCTTACTAACGAATAATCTTTCCTGTCGATTCCATTACGTCCCCATTTCGCCTTGCGGCATCGGCTTTGTCCTCCTTTGAGGAATAAAGCCCGCAATAATAAGAACTTAATTTGAGTCGAAAAAGTTCCCTTCGAATTAAATTCCCGCACTTGGAGAATCGCCAAAGATTTTCAATTTTTACGGCGCTCCGCCCATGTATTTGAATCATGGTAAGCATTTGGCCGTATACTTTCACCACATGTATAGCCAAAGAAAAACGACCAAATTATTCGTCCTAACCAAAGCCACTATATATGAAGATCGGGATTATCCGAGAACGTAAGACACCTCCTGATACACGGGTCCCATTAGCCCCGAAACAATGCAAAAAAATCCTCAAAGACTTCGATTTCGAACTGCTCGTTGAGCCCTCCCACATCCGTTGCTTTAAGGATGAAGATTATCAAGAAGCAAGCATTCCCTTAGGGTATGATATGGAAAACTGTGATATCTTGATGGGAGTGAAAGAAGTCCCTATCGAGGCATTGATCCCAGGCAAGACCTATTTCTTTTTTTCCCATACCATTAAGGAACAACCCTATAATCGCAAACTGCTTCAGACCATTTTGAAAAAGAAAATCACTTTGATTGATTACGAGGTGATTACTGATGAATGGGGAAGGCGTTTAATTGCTTTCGGTCGCTTTGCGGGGATGGTGGGTGCCCATAATGGAGTCTTGATGTATGGGCGACGTACGGGAGCCTTTGAACTGCCTCGTATGAAGGACTTCTACAATTATGCAGAAGCGCAAGCCTTTTATGAAGAGCAACTGACGCTCCCCCCCTTTCGAATCGTACTGACGGGGACAGGACGAGTGGGACAAGGAGCCGCACAGGTGCTACGAGACATGGGTATCCGCCAGGTGAGTCCCAATGATTTTTTGGTAAAAACCTACCAAGAACCCGTTTTTGCTCTATTGATGTCTGATGATTATGCAGCGAGGAAAGATGGATCGGCCTTCGATAAGGATGATTTTCATTTAACGCCGGAGTTGTTTGAAAGTACCTTTAAACCTTTTACGAAGGTTTGTGATCTGATGATCAACGGGGTGTACTGGGACAATAAAGCACCGGCCTTCTTTACCTTAGAAGATATGCGCTCACCTGACTTCAGTATTCAAGCGGTGGCGGACATTACCTGCGATATTGCGCCTGTTTCGTCCATCCCCTCTACCATTCGCGCTAGCACCATTGCTGATCCAATCTTTGGTTTTGATCCTTTTTCGGAACAAGAAGTAGCAGCTCATACGGTGAAGGCCGTGGATATGATGACCATTGATAATCTGCCGTCTGAGCTTCCCAGAGATGCCTCAGAGGCTTTTGGGCAGATGTTTATTGAAAGGGTCTTACCGGAATTATTGGACCCAAATAGTGAGGTAATCGAAAGGGCTACCATCGCTCGCGACGGGCAACTAGCCGGACATTTTAGCTACCTCGAAAACTACGTCCGAGGGCACAAACGGGAAGCAGATGAGTTAAAAACTTGACCTTATCCCAGGGCCTTTATAATGTTTTGCTCAATGCGCTCGGAGATGTTCTCCGTATTGGCCTTTTGGAAGGATTGCCCCGTAACTCTTTCGTAGAGTTCTATATACCGATGGGTTACCTGTTCAACTAGCGGATCGGGCATGATAGGCATGAGTTGCCCTTCCTTACCTTGAAAGCCATGAGCCATCAACCATTCGCGCACAAATTCCTTGGATAATTGCTTTTGACGTTCGCCAACAGCTTGGCGCTCATCGTAACCTTCCAAATAGAAATAGCGGGAACTGTCCGGTGTGTGGATTTCATCGATCAGATAAATCTGTCCATCTTTCTTCCCGAATTCGTATTTCGTATCGACCAAAATCAATCCTTGCTCACGGGCCATTTCCGTACCCCGTTGGAATAAGGCGTAGGTGTACTGCTCCAGTTCAACATAATCTGCTTCGGAAACTATTCCTTGGGCAATGATTTCTTCCCTAGAAATATCTTCATCGTGACCTTCCTCGGCTTTGGTTGCGGGGGTGATGATGGGGTTTGGAAACGGATCATTTTCTTTCATTCCTTCCGGCATCTCTACTCCACAAAGAAGCCTTTTACCTGCCCTGTACTCTCTCCAGGCATGCCCCACCAGATAGCCTCGAATGACCATTTCTACTTTGAAAGGTTCGCAGGCAATACCCACTGCCACATTGGGATCTGGAACTTCTAATAACCAATTGGGGACAATATCTTTCGTGGCTTCTAAAAAGTAAGTAGCCACTTGATTCAAGACCTGCCCCTTGTACGGAATGGGCCTAGGCAGAACATGATCGAAGGCCGAGATTCGGTCCGAAGCCACCATGATCAACTTATCGTCTACCGTATAGACATCTCTTACTTTTCCCTTGTAGAAGGCTGTTTGTCCGGGAAGTTCAAACTTTGTGCCTGCGATGGCTTCCTGGCCTAATTCCATTTACCTCTTTTTAGATTCTCTGATCATTCTTGTCTCGCCCGCCAATGCATCAGCTTGGTTATAGCTGAATACAATCTTAATATCGAAGATGCCTCGCCATAAAGATGTCAGAGAAGGCTCTTTAAAAGTCCAAAGTTAGGGATTGGAAGTGGAATTGCTTAATCCGATGCCAAAATATATAGGACCAACTATCTTCTTTTTTTGGCCGGAAGTGCTATTTCTTATTCTGCTATCGCTTTCTTCTTCTTTCTTCGTAAATATCGATGAATTTCTGATCCAAGGAGGGAGAGTCCTGATACTCGCTACGCAACTTATCCAGCTCCTTGTGAAGGGTCGCTATTGTTGCTTTGTAGGCAGGGTCATCGTAGACATTTCGCATTTCCTGAGGGTCCTTATTTCGATCGTATAGCTCCCATTCATCTACATCATAATAGAAGTGAGCCAGTTTGTAATCCTTGGTTACGATGCCATAATGGCGCTTCACCATATGGGCTCCGGGGTATTCGTAATAGTGATAATAAACAGCCTCACGATCCCAGGTCCCAGTCTCTTCTTTCAGAAGTGGCAAAATACTTTTGCCTTGCATATCTGATGGAGCCTGAATTTGGGCCGCTTCCAAGAAGGTCTGTGCAAAGTCTAGATTTTGCACCATTTCATCATTCGTCGTGCCAGCGGAAATCTCATTGGGCCAGCGGATCAGCAATGGAGTTTTGAAGGATTCGTCATATACAAATCGCTTGTCAAACCAGCCATGTTCACCTAGATAAAACCCTTGATCAGAGGTGTATACTACAATCGTATTTTCAGCCAAACCATTTTCATCCAAATAATCCAACACTCGGCCGACGTTATCATCAACGGAAGAGATACAGCCCAGGTAGTCCTGCATATAGCGTTGATATTTCCAACTTCTTTTTTCCTGATTACTCATTCTTGGCCATCGTGCTTTAAAATCATCCGCAATCGAATCTAAGACCGGCTGGTATAGAGCTTTTTGTGTTTCATTGATTCGACGATATTCATTGCCCCTAAAAAAACGTGCACTTCTGGGATCATCAGCGATATTAAGTTCAGATACTGCCTCAGGGAGTACCTTATTGTCATAACTCAGTAGCATTTCATCGGAAATCGTCATCGCCGCTTCCTTGGCGGCGGTCCCTCGATTAGCATAATCATCAAACAAGGTCTCCGGTTCTGGAAAAGTTTTCTGGGAGAATTCTTTGAACTTTTCGGGGCTGGGCCACCAAGCGCGGTGCGGAGCCTTGTGCAAGTACATCATCAGGAAAGGTTTCTCTGGATCTCGTTTTTGATCCAACCAGTTGATGGTCAGATCTGTAATGATATCTGTGACATAGCCGGTAATCGTTGTATCCCCATCAGAGGTGATGAATCGGGGATTAATGTAGCTACCTTGCCCGGGCAGGATCATAAAATCATCTACTCCTTTGGGGTTATTGCCAAAGTGTAGTTTCCCATACATAGCTGTTTCATAGCCAGCAGCCTGAAATAGTTGTGGGAAGGTAACTTGAGCTGTATCAAAGGGCATGATATTGTCAATCTTGCCATTGATGTGCGTGTGTTTTCCGGTGAGTATCGTTGCTCTGGAAGGCGCACAAATGGAGTTGGTGACACAGGCATTAGTGAACAGCATGCCCTCTTTTGCCAGCCGGTCGATATGGGGGGTATTGATTAATTGATCCGAGTATGCACTGATGGCCTGATACGCGTGATCATCAGACATGATGAACAGGATGTTAGGTCTTTGCTGCAGCTCTTCTTCTACAATGGTACAGGCCGCAAAGGCCTGAATCAAGATAAATATGGCCATCAGCTGGCTCAAAGTGGTTTTCGTTTGCATTTCTTACTCTGATTTATGGCTGGCGCATCCCTTCTAAGACGCCCTCACTATTTTGGCAATTTGTTCTAATCAGCGATTCTACCTGCTAGTATACAGTTAAAAATCATTTTATCATCAGCCAACTGCTTCATTTACTACAAGGTCTCCTACATACCTTTTCCTGTTTATGCCACAAGTTCTCATTAGTTTAATATAAATATGAAAATAGAAGTAACAGATTCCTGCTACTCAACATAAAGGTATAGAGAATATGGTAAAGCTGTCTACCCAAAATCCCTTACAGGCAACTCCTACTCAAATCGAAAGGCTAAGGGATAACATTACGTAACCTCTTAAATCAAACCTAAATGGCACTAACTGATTTCAGTTCTATTTATGTGGATGTGCATGAAACAGGTTTTAACAACATCCTCCGACATTTTCAGCTCCAACGGCCTTCGCTGTTCAACTATGGAACTGCGGATATGTTGGAAAATCCCCAGTTGTTTTGTGTACCTATATTTGCTCATCCAGCAGTGACAGAATTTTCAAATCCAGTCGCTACGGGAATTCCTTATGTACCTATTCCCGGGTACTTGGGGCCTTATGGTCTGTCCGCTTGTATGCAAGTGACAAGAGCTCGATTGGATTTCCATCCGGAAAACTCCGTAAGTCCATTACCGGAAGAGCTGCAACCATTGGCCGCCCAAGAAACCAGCCTATTTGCTACGATTTCGATTGGACTGGGATGTCCTGGTGATAGTATTTTGGATCAATTTGTTCCTTCCCCAGGTAATGAACCTGACTTGGGGAAACTATTTGACAGTATTCCTTCTCCAACACAAGCTTTTCCTTATCAAACAATGCTTTGCTTTCGGGTGGACATCTACGCAAAAGTGCGTATCGTTCGAAACCCTCCGGTTATGGAGATGCGACTCATTAATCTCGAAATCGTAGATATAGAACCAGGGGCCATGGAACAAGCTATTGAATGCTATGCTACTACTCTCTTAAAATTGGCACTAATCCCACAAGTACGAATTGTGATGGATGACTTAATCTTCGATTTGAACGAGTTCATTTCACTGGCTCCAGCTCCTATTTCGGCTGATATCCCATTTAATCCTGCGGTGGAAAATGATCGCACTGCTATTTTCTATAACCTCCTATAATCCCCAAATATGCAACATATTAGAATTGCGGTTTCGGAAGAAGCCTTTAGCGCATTATTCAATAGAATTCGAGATGAATTTTCTTGGGATAATTCGAATAGTGTGGATCTAGGTCCTTTCACGGCTGGTTATGGCGTAGGAGTCAGACTGGAAGGAGGAAGCATTAACCTACAAAATTCCCCGGATCGAGTGGTACTGAGTGAACTAGATGTGGTCATCGATCCTCTATCCCTTCAGATCGGCATCGACCTACCCACTATTTGCACACCTAGCATTTGTCTTTTCTGGCTACCCATTGTAGGCTGCGTACTCGAAATTCCCTCGTACTGCCTTTTTGAGGATGATATTGACTTTGGTATTGATTTGGACCTTGGTAACATTATCGAGGCGGAGATATCAGGAGCCTTTAATGTGGTCACGAACTACTTTAACAATCCCGCCAATGCTGGGCAAAGCGATCATCAAGCCTATTTCAGCGACAATGCAAATCGCTGGCAGTTTCTATTAGACCCGATCTGGCTAGACCTTGACATCATCGATATAGCTGATGTGATTGGCAATATTTTAGACGCTGCCATTGATGAGGCGATAGACAACTTCTTGAGCGGTGCACCTGGTTTTGTTGCAGATCTCATTGAATGGCTATTGGGTGGGATTGTGGATCTTATCGTAGGAGCACTTGATATTTTCGATGATATTGACGAATGGCTCTCTGATCTCCTAGGAACTAGTCTAGGCTTATTTGATACCATTTTAACCGTAGTGGCACAAGCTTTAGCTGCTGACAATCCGATTTACGAATTTCCAGAACCCTATCCTATCCTGACTTCAGGGAGCCTAATCCCGGTTCTATTGCCAGTAGCCAATGTGGATGTGGACATTACCGATGACGAATTCCTTGTCTTAGCTGATGTAGGTAATTGAGGTAGGATACACAGTAGTTTATTTGTTCAACCTAAAAGTAAAGAAAATGCGTTTAAATAGAAATATTATTAATAAAACTACCTTTGATAGTCGATTTGTCAGTATTCTAGCCTGTAGGGTTCACCAATTGAAGGAAGCTGGCGCCTACTTCGGTACCGTATACCTGAAAAAGGAAATTGTCGCTGAATTTGAAGTCCTTGTGGATGAGCAGGTTGATGCCACCCAAGTTAACATTGACATGGATGCTGTGCTAGCTCAAAGTAAAAAGGGAGGAAGTCGATCAGTTTTTCAAGTTGGGAAAAAAGGGCATGTTCTTTTCTGTGCTACAAAGTCTGATCGAGCCTATCGTGTCCGACTATCCAAAAACCCAGAAGGGAAGCGTCCTAATTTTGACTCTAAGAACCTACAAGAGAACGATCTTTATATTACCCAATACTTCAAACCCGGTAAGTACTTAGCCACTCACAGCGGCCTAAAGAATCAAAAACTCGAGATAGAAGTCGCCTACCCTCACCAGAAGCGGCACAGTCGTTCCAGTTTGTATCAAAAAAAGAACATCGAAGTCGGTAAGGAAGGCTTTTCAGATAATAGCATCACCTTGCTGCCCTTACAAGCCCTGGTGTTTACGAATAAGATTCCGGGGTACCTAGCCATAGAATTGGTGGAAGAGCATCAAAAGGGAGAAGCAGAAGTCCGTACTAAAGCTTCCGAATTGATTAAGGCGAAATTAAAGCAGAAGGGGGTAGAGAGCAGCATACGGAAGTATAGATGGAGAAATCCTAAGTATCGTCATCTGCAAGAGAATGACTAGGAGTAGTTGAAGGAGTAAAGACCATAGTTCCCCAAACCGTACACGATTTGGTACATTTTTGGGACTTTGTTTGTTAGCTGAAAGAAAGGAGTTTAGCCCACAAATCAGAGGTTTGTGGGCTATTACAATTTGTGCAATTTTTACTACAACTTGGCGGCCACCAGTGTTTTGGTTCTGGCCTTAGTAGCACTTGGTTTGCACTTAGCGGGTTGACAGGAACTCGGTTTGCAGTCGGAAGATTTTTCGGTTTTTTGGGGGTTGCTGCCTTGTGTGGCTAACACAAGTCCCGCAATGGACGCCATAGCCGCAGACGTAGAAGTCATGACTGCACAGCAACCCGGAGGGCATGGCCAGCAACAAGGATCATCTTTACCACAGTCTGGCTGTTTGGTCAATTTGGCTGTTGCAGTTGATTGATCAACCTTAGCCTTGCAAGCGGCGATCTTTTCGGGTGAACAGGATGAATTAGCCGTTTGTGCTGAAAGCCCGGCTACGAAAAGACAGCAAACCAGTGCCAAAGCAAATTGAAATACTTTCATGGTGAAATAATTTAATAGTTCTATAATAATTCGATAGGACAAAGGTATGGGCAACCTAAGTAGCTTTGTGTTGCACACTTGTTAGTCACTTGTTAAAGAGCTGTTAAACGCTAAGCTAGACAAGGGGAAATGAGTTTTCTTTGTAGGGTATTTAGCTCAAAACCTATGAAGAAATTCAACTACGGCTGGTGGATTATCGGGGCCTCAACAGTAGCCCTGACAGCCTTGATCTTTTTTCAATTACGCTGGATTCAGCATTCCACCGAACTCTTAGAAGAACAGTTCAGCCATCGAGTGGACATGGCTTTATGTAATGCTGTTGAACAAATGGCAGCTACCAAAAGCTGTGCAGAGATCACCAATAGCTGTGCAGCCACCGGCAAAAAGGGAGGTTGCCAAATTAAGCTGGACTCCATCTTTCGCACGGTTGAGGGTAATGCAGTACTAAAGGAAGCGCTCGCTTTCTACAAGCTAGATATGCCCTATGAAATTAGCGTCTTGGAAAAACCAGCGGATGCCCCTAGTCCTCATAGCTGCTCCTTATCTCCTCTTATAGAGGATGAAAACCATTACCTAAATATCGACTTTGCCAATGAAGAATCTTTCATCTTAGATCGATTGAGTTTTATGGCTTATTCGTCCTTCGCCATTATATTGTTCATCGCATTAGTCCTTCGTGGTTTCGTCTTACTATCTGATTCGGCAAAAACGCATGAGCGAAAGGAACCTGGATTATTTTAATCACATGACCCACGAATTCAGAACTCCCTTAACCAACATCAAGTTAGCCAGTAAACTACTGTCGAAAAAACAAGACATGCGGCCCAACAGTAAATACCTTGACATTATCCAGCAAGAAAGTGCTCAGTTGATGGAGCAGGTGGATCGGGTGTTGCATCTGGCAAGATTGGAACAAGAAGATTACATTCTCAAGAAAGAGCACATTAATCCACCGCAATTGGTGGAGAAGATATTAAGAGAAATGAGTCTTCAAATATCCAATAGTCAAGCAGAAGTAAGGTATACATCATCTCCCAACCTCCCCCCAGTATTGGGTGACCCCTTCCATCTAGGTAATGCCATCCGTAATCTACTGGATAATGCCCTCAAGTACTCCCCCCACGGAGCGATCATCAAGATAGTCATGAAAGAAACGCTAGCAGGATTGTTGATTCGAGTTAGTGACAATGGGCCTGGCATAAGTCAGGCACAGCAAAAAAGGATGTTCCAGAAATTCCAGCGGGGTCCCCATGCCAAGATGACGGGACAAAAGGGGTTTGGCCTCGGCCTCGCCTATGTAAAGAAGATCGTTGATTTGCACGAAGGGCATATTAAATTGGTGAGCTCATCGCAAAATGGAACTGCTGTCGATATTCACTTACCCTATGCTCAAAAATTAGCCTATGCCTAACGGAAGTAAAATTTTAGTGGTAGAGGATGACCTTAATTTGGGATTTCTCTTGATGGAATTCCTTGAAGGAGCAGGGTATCAGGTGAAATGGTGCAGAGATGCGCTAGCTGGCCTTGCTCAATTTAAAAAACAGCCGGTCGACCTTTGCATCTTAGATGTAATGATGCCAGGCATGAATGGCTTCAGTTTAGCCAAGCATATCTTTGAATCAGACCATCGTACGCCCTTCCTTTTTCTCACCGCCCGCTTACTTAAAGAAGATCGCCTAAAAGGATATCAATTAGGAGCTGAAGACTATATCACAAAGCCCTTCGACGAAGACGAACTCTTGTGCAAAATTAAAGTCATCCTTCGTCGGCAAAAGTTTGCTGTGAAAGAGCAGTTGCCCACTCAATTTCAAGTAGGTGAATTCTTGTTCGATGCCCAGCGCCAGGAACTGGTCCGAAACGGAGAATTGCAACGAATCACGGAAAAGGAAACGGCAGTTTTGCAATTGCTTTGTCAACACAAAAATCGAATTCTTCGTCGGGAAGAGGCAGTGGAACAAATCTATGGTAAAAACGATTACTTCCTAGGTAGGAGTTTTGATGTATTTATTTGTCGATTAAGAAAATTGCTGACCCCCGACCCCAATATTACGATTGAGAATGTATTCAAGGTAGGTTTTATCCTAAATGTAAAAGAAGAAAAGGGAACACAATCCCATTTGTGACTGGCGCAAAGCCTTCAAATTGGTTATCTTTATTTTATGAAATCCAACTCGATTCAAACACACTCAAAGTGTTTCCTACCCATTGCGCTCTTATTGATCTTATCCGCGTGTGAAACAAATAGCGAGCCCACCGATCCCCGCCTTGTACAGGTGCAACAAATCGTAGATAGCCTGTTCAGTGCTCAAAACTGGCCAGCATTAAGCATTGGCATTATCATCAGAGATCAAACTCAGGAAATACACAAGGGACAGCTACTAAACGGGCAAAGTCCCAACGGCTCCACCCTATATGAAATGGCTTCTTTGACCAAAACTTTTACCGGGACATTGCTAGCTCATGCATTGGCTGAAGGTAAAACCACCATAGACCAGGATATCCGACTGCAATTAGCCGATAGCTTCCCCAACCTAGCCTTCCAGGGAAAGCCCATAACCTATCGACACTTAGCTACCCACCAAAGTGGTCTTCCACACCTTTTTCCTGAGAGCCCGAACCTTTTTGACAATCCTGATTGGGACAAACTCCCTTTCCGTATCAATACATTACAAGAAGGTTTCTCCAAGGCGGATTTCTTTGAAAGTCTGAGCTCCTTCCAATTGGATACCGTACCTGGAACCCTATTCGTCTATTCCAATGCAGGCCCAAATTTACTGGGTTATCTTTTGGAAAATATGTACGAAAATTCATACAGGGAATTGCTAAAAGCGAAGATTCTGGATCCGCTAGGCATGTCACAAACCGAGCTGCAAGTAACAGCCATCGATACCACTAAACTGGCCTACGGTCAAAATATGAACGGCACTCGCATGCCGATCCGAGCTGAAAAAGATATGATGGCAGAAGGTGGCATTCTCGCTTCCACCAGAGATATGATCAAATACCTACAGTTCCATCTTGATACCACTTCGACCGTAGCCCTCACTGCTCGTCAAGAACTATGGAATGGAAAATTCGGTGATTTTGAAGCAGGTCTATTTTGGCAGATTTTCAAAGATGGCGATAATCCAGATCGAGTCTTTCAGAATGGCGGCGCCTATGGCACTTCCTCCTGGGTAACACTGATCCCAGAATTGCAGTTAGGCGTTTTTCTTGTCACCAATGTCGCGGGAGAAGGTGTACACCAACTGCTCAACCAACTGGCAGATGAAATTCTCAACACCTACCAGGTCAGTGAGTGATATGAAAGACCATTTTTAAATCAACCCAACATCGGTTAGAATCTCCAAAACGGCTGGACCCTCATGCGCAAAAACCTCTTGCATGGCTTTATCCAACGCTTCACCTTTCTGCGTCACTCTAATCCCCAAAGCACCACAAGAATTAGCATATTCAGCAAAGTTGGGATTGTGCAAACTGGTTTTCCAGACCTCTAATTCCGCCGCCCGCTGCTCTTTGGATATCTTGCCCAACTCGCTATTATTCAAGAGAATCAACTTGATGTTCATATTGTACTTTACGGCTGTCGTAATCTCTCCAAGGTACTGTACAAACCCTCCATCTCCGGCTACTGCCACGACGGGACGTTCATGGCCCACAGCTGCCCAGGCGCCAATGGCTGCAGGATAGGCGAAACCAATGGAACCTAGATACCCTGACATTAGGAAGGAGTTGTGCGACTTACTTTCATAATAGCGACCAAATGAGTAGGCATTATTCCCTACATCAACACACATCACAGCATTTTCTGGTGCTAGGCGATTCATCGCTTCAAATACGGCAATCGAACTCACTCCATTCCCATGATCATCTCGTAAACGCTTCGCTTTTTCTTTCTTCCAGATGGCCCAACGTTCAGCTAATTCCCCCCTTTGATCTTCCGCCTGTAAAGCTCCTTGGAGCGCCTCTCTCATAGCTTTCACCGTTACAGAAATCTCACCCCATAGCTGGCAATCGATCTTATGGAATTTGCTTAAGGCTAGCGGATCGAAGTCCACCTGAATGATCTTCTTTTTATGGGTTATCCCAGTATGCTTGGAGAAAGAGGCTCCCAAGGCTAGAATAACGTCACATTCATTCATAAACCACGAGGCTACCGGCGTTCCACTTCGCCCCAGTACCCCACCTGCCAGTGGATGGCTATCCGAAATCTGTCCTTTCCCTTTGAAAGTCGTCATCACGGGGCAATTCAAACGCTCCGCCAGGGCAATGATCTCTGACATGTGGAATTTAGAGCCATGCCCTGCGATGATAATGGGTCGTTTAGCTTGTTGTAGCAAAGCAATTGCCTGCTCTAGCATCTCCTTGGGAGGGGAGATCTGCTGCGGCGTGATGCGGCCCGTTGGAGTCTGTGCTTCAGATCCCTCCTTAGCTGGCAGGGTTTGCATTTCATCGGGGAAGGTCAGGTGTGAAACATCGCGGCGAAGGATGGCATGCTTCACCGCCAAACTCATTAATTCTGCGTGTTTACTATCTTTTTGGGCACGGTGGTTGAAAGCCGCCACCGACTGGAAAGCGTTCACCAAGTCCAGTTCTTGGAAATTGCCCGTACCCACTACCTGCGTGGCCACCTGTCCAGTTAGGGCCAAGATTGGAGCGCGGTCCACTTTGGCATCCCATAGTCCCGTAAAAAGGTTGGTAGCGCCTGGTCCAGCAATGGTAAAGCAAAATGCCGGTTTCCCCATAAGTTTTCCGTAAGCTGAGGCTGCAAAGGCCGCTGCTCCCTCGTGTCGGATACCATAGAATCGAATCTTACCTCTCCCTTCCTGTCGACGAATGGCATCAGCTAATCCCAGATTCGAATGCCCCACCATGCCAAATCCAACCTCTACCCCCCAATTCACCATCGTTTCCACCATAATATCCGTTAGGGTCGTCTCATGAGGCGGTTCTACAGGAACACCAATATACACGCCATCCTTTCTAATCTCCACGGGGAAAGTGTCTACAGCATCATCAAAGCCTCCAGGTGGGCGCCCAGTCAAGGGATGATAATCCCAGCCGTGCCATGGACAACGCAAGAAACCTTTTTCAATAGAACCTTCTCCTAATGGTCCGCCCTGGTGAGGACATTTATTGGTTAAACACCCAAATTCGCCTTGATAGTGGGTTAAGCAAAAACTTTGATGGGCAGCAGTAACGGTGGTGACACGACCTTCTGGCAAGTCAGCTGGGTTCTCCAGCACTTTATGCCATTCGATGTTCTTTGACATAGATATTGATGTTATTACGGGTTCTTTGGTACCTTTCGAGGTAGAATTATTTTTCTTTCGCTTAAGTTAGGAAACTCCTCGGAAAGTCGAACCAAACGATCCATTTTAATCGATCTCCTAAGCTGATCCAGGCCTCACTTTGCGATTTATTAACATTCGATAGGTCGGGCCAATTGCTTTATCTATCTTTATTGGCTCAACGACATTCGACGACCAGAGCTTTAAACATGACCACTCGTATGAGAACTCTATCAGTTGCCCCTCTTCTTAGTGCAACCCTCGTACTCTTATGCCCAGGGCTTCTCCTGGCTAGCAATGATGATGATGACTTCACTATTCGCATTACCCGAGCACAAGAGAAAATCCAGATTGATGGGGTTCTTGATGAAGCCATTTGGCAAGAATCTGATGTCGCTACAGATTTCTGGATGAGCTTTCCCGTCGATGACCGAAGAGCTGATCGTAAAACAGAAGTACGTCTAACTTATGACGAGCAGTTCCTTTACGTTGGCATCACTTGCCATGGAGATCGCGATTATGTCATTCAAACCCTGAAACGAGATCTAGATTTTTGGCGGGGAGATGGCTTTGCTATTGTACTTGATCCCGTTGCCCAGAAAACGAATGGTTTTGTCTTTGGGATTAACCCAGCAGGGGTGCAAATGGAGACATTGATAACGGGTTATACTGGTAATCGGGGAGGGCCGCCTAGAGGCATGAATCAGAACTGGGACAACAGGTGGTTTGGTGAAGTAGAATCTTATGAAGATCGTTGGACAGCAGAAATGGCCATTCCGTTTAATACTTTACGTTATGAAGAAAATCGAACGGAGTGGGGCGTCAACTTCATCCGTAGTGACATGAAGGACAATAGTTATCACACTTGGTCAAAGGTCCCATTACAGTTCCGCTCCATAGATTTGGGTTATACTGGCTCCATGATCTGGGATCAGGCTCCAGCCAAGCAAAATGGGAACCTTGCTTTTATCCCCTACATCAATAGCTCATCTACGCAAGATTTTACGGAGAAGACACCTGCCGAATATCAGACCGCTGTTGGCTTCGATGCTAAGGTGGCCGTGACACCAGCCCTAAATCTGGACTTGACCCTGAATCCAGATTTTTCCCAGGTAGAGGTAGATCAACAGGTGACTAATGTTACCCGTTTTAGCATTCGCCTGCCAGAAAGAAGAACCTTCTTTTTGGAGAATGCCGATGTTTTCGAAGACTTTGGCCGCGGTCAAGCCAGGCCCTTCTTTTCCCGTCGCATTGGTTTGGATGAAGATGGTAATGCCATACCGATATTGTATGGCTTGCGCTTAAGTGGGAACATAGACAAGAAATTGCGAATTGGCTTGATGAATATCCAAACTAAAGCCAATGAAATTCAGACCGATCAGAACTATACCGCCTTTGCCTTTCATCGCCAAGTCTTCCAGCGATCCACCATTAAAGGTTACTTCTTGAATCAGCAAAGCATGGAGGGAAGTGAAATCAATTACCAAAATTTTAGTCGGAATATTGGTGCTGAATTCACTTACTTTTCTCAAGATGGAAAAGTTAGGGCCTGGGGAGGTTATGGGCAATCCTTCAAACCATACGTCACGGATAAGGATCAGTTTTACAAATGGGGCGTACGTTACACTACCAAAAAATTTGGTGCCATTTACAGTGCTTCAACACAAGGAGACAACTACTATCAAGACATGGGCTTTCTACAGCGGGTCAACAATTATGATGCAGAGCGGGATACAACCATTCGCTTAGGTTATACCAGTCAAACGGCCGGTATGGATTATCGCATTTTCCCTAAAAAAGAGAGCACCAAATGGTTATACACTACTTGGCGGCTATACAACACCCTGTATCTCAACAATGACCTCAGCTTCAACGAAAGCAATACTCGATTGTCCTATACTTTGACCTACAACGGACGAAGTGAATTGGGTTTCGAGTGGAGTAATCGCGTTATCGATCTCTTATTTCCCTTCTCATTTACCGACGAAACGCCTCTTCCCGCCAAGTCCTATCAATTCAATAACCTGCAAGTCAGCTTCACTTCGGATAGCCGGAATACCTTCAGTTATGAACTAAGCGGAAGCTACGGTGGATTTTACAATGGTACTAGATCTAATCTCATGTTAACGATGAAGTACCGCCAACAACCTTGGGGAAGCTTTGGTGCGACCCTAGATTTCAATGACCTCCAATTTCCCGCTTCTTATGGATCCCGGCAAATATTTCTCTTAGGTCCTCGCATAGAAATTGGCTTCTCCAGGAATCTCTTCTGGACTACCTTCCTACAGTGGAATACGCAAGGGGATAATTTCAATATCAATTCTCGTTTACAATGGCGATTTAAACCCATGTCGGATGTTTTCCTCGTATATACTGATAACTACGGCTTGGCACTTTTCGCACCCAAAAATCGAGCCTTAGTATTGAAGGTCAGTTATTGGTTGAACTTGTAAAGGAAGGAATTAGATATGGATAAGGCGACCATACTCATCCCAGACATTAGTGGTTTCACTGAGTTTTTGAGTCAAACGGAAATTGAACACAGCACACACATTATCAATGAATTGCTGGAAATTATTATCGCAGAAAATAAACTCGATTTCTTTCTCTCTGAAATTGAAGGAGATGCAGTTTTATTCTATCGAAAAGGAGAATCGCCAAGTACCGAGGCGCTTATCGAACAGTGCCTGGGGATGTTTAAGGCCTTCCATCATCAGCTAAAAATCATTGCTCGGGATACTGTCTGTCAATGTGGAGCCTGTCAGATGACTCATAATCTCAACCTGAAATTCATTGTTCATGCCGGGGAATTGCATGAGTACAAGATCAATCGCTTTGTGAAAGCCTGTGGTATTGATATGATCATCGCCCATCGACTGTTAAAGAACCAAGTGCCCGGTGATGAATACATTTTAATCTCTGAGAATATTAGTAAAGAACCTAACACACGGTCTGAACCTAGTATCTTGAAGTGGGAGAAGGCTGAAGATCAATATGCCTCCATTGGCTCGGTTCCCTACCATTATACCACACTCGAAAAGATTCGAGAAGCCATCCCTTCTCCCCCCGAAAGAGACAATCCTGCCTTAGAAGCTATAAACCCTGATGATCGCACTCTATCCGTAGAAGTGAACGCGCCGATGAAGCATGTATATCAAACGCTCGTCAATGTAGAAAAACGCGTACTATGGGTGAATGGAATGAAAAAGGTAGATTGGCAACCCACCAACGAAAGACTCGGAACCAAGCATGTTTGTTTCACCAATGGATTGCGGCTGGAGCATACCATTATTAAAACAGAGTTTGCCCCCGAGGAGATCCGTTACTTCGAAAAAGTAAGATTCTTGGAGCTGCTCACTGAAGTGATGAATCTATATCAGGTGAAACAACTCAAGGAGGATCGAACTGAACTCGCCCTGACCATCAAAATGCAAAAAAGCTACCTCATTCCAAGATTCATTTTTAACACCATGGTCAAAGGAGTGAAACAAGATCTAGAAAACCTCAAAAACCTCTGTGAACATGAATTACAGCTTAAGTAGTGTAAAATAGCTGTCTAGAACTTATACAATAGCGTCAAAGCAGCGAAAAATGCTTTTGCATGCGTTCCATTTTTTTTAACTTGAGCGAAAATTCGCGACTATGGAGGCCTATGCTCAAGTACTTAATTATGCCATTCCTTTTTTTGTCATCTTGATCTTGATCGAAGCCCTAGCAGCTAGATGGAAGGGAGTGAAAGTAAATCGGGGAGCTGATACCATCTCTAGTTTAAGTTCCGGTATCACCAACACGATCAAAGATGTCTTAGGCCTCACCGTAGTGATCATTAGTTATAATTTTTTTGTACAATATCTAGCTATTTTCCAAGTAAAGGAAACCTGGCTATTGTATGTCATTGGCTTTGTCGCTTTAGATTTCGCTGGCTATTGGATGCACCGTTGGAATCATACGATCAATTTCTTGTGGAACCGGCATATCATTCATCATAGTAGTGAAGAGTTCAACCTTTCTTGCGCCTTGCGTCAATCTATTTCGGTCATCTTTTCCTTTTTCAATATTCTGCTGATTCCCGCGGCATTATTTGGTGTTCCAACACACGTGATCGCTATTATTGCCCCTCTACATTTATTTGCACAGTTTTGGTATCATACCACTTTGATTAATAGAATGGGCTTCCTGGAATATTTCCTGGTAACCCCTTCCCATCATCGGGTACATCACGCGATGAATGAGCAATACTTGGATAAGAATTACGGCCAAATCTTTATCATATGGGATCGCATGTTTGGTACTTTCCAAGCGGAGTTAAAGGAAGTTCCGGCGGTTTATGGGGTGAAAAGGCCAGTGAGAACCTGGAATCCCATTCTTATCAATTGGCAACATCTTGGACTTTTGTATCTAGATGCCTGGCGCACTAAGAACTGGTGGGACAAACTGCGCATTTGGTTCATGCCCACGGGTTGGCGTCCTGCTGATGTAGTAGATAAATATCCAGTAGCATCGGTACAGGACGTCTATAACTTTGAGAAGTATGAAACCCACCTTTCGAGGCCATTGCTTGCTTGGTCTTGGTTCCAAATGATCGTTACCATTACTTTCATGTTCCATCTCACCAATAACATTGCAGATCTCTCTTTTTCAAATATCCTGCTGTATGGTGGCTTCTTGTTCGTCTGCATTTTTAGTTATACCACACTCATGGATAAATCTAAATACACGCTTTGGACAGAAGGCGTGAAGGCAGCATTGGGCTTAGGCATCCTTTGGTGGCAAAGCGGTTGGTTTGGATTAGAAGGCTTCTCGGTGACGCTTACTTTTATCTTAGCTGTTTACTTTCTTTTCTCCTTTGCCATGGTGGCTTTCTTTATGCAAAGAAAGGAACAATGGGTCCATGCACAAGCTTAATCCATGCTCACCAGCTTGCTTAAACACCTTACCCTTACTTGGCTGATCCTGGTGTCCTGCAGTAGCCTCTGGGCGCAAAGTAGCCTAGATCTTTCTAGCTTAAAGTCGAATACGATTGATCTGAAAGGGAGAACTGGGACGATACAGGTTAAAGGCAATTGGAATGGGGATCGTCTTATTCTGAAAAATGCTCAAAATCTCATACTAGACTTTCGCTCAACAGTAAAGATTCAATCGAGTCATAAAGAAGATGCCCTGATATTGGAGAATCCTCGGAAACTGACCATCAAGGGGAATAAAAAGTTACATTTGAATCAAAGCATTACGGTATGGGGAAACGCTAGCCAGCTCACCCTGGATGGTATTCGAATTACTGGTGCACATACTGGCATCAGGATCAATCAAAATCAGCCGTATCAAGATCTAACGATTCAGCACTGTCTCATCAAAGATTGCCAGTTTGAAGGTATTTATATAGGTCCTCATTACAAGAGTAACCAGCAACTCGCCCGGGTAATTATTCGAAATAACCAGATCAGTGATTGTGGTTGGGATGGCATACAAGTGGGTAACTGTGCCCAATTCGAAGTGGAAGCCAACAAGCTTAGTCGCTGCGGGAAAAAACAGGAATGGGGCCAGGATTTTGCTATCACTATCAATCCGGGTAGCCAAGGTAAACTGAAGAACAATAAAGTGAAAGGTAAGATACAGGTATTGGATAGTCGGGCCTTTTTCGAATAATCCGTAACTTAAGCTGTAAGACTGTAGATTCTTTGAAATTTTGGCCATGCATTTTAGCGCCATACACTTATCGCAAAACCACTTTAAACATGTCCTGTCCTTTGTCCCTAAGGTCAATTTCAAGTCGTATTTATGACTGCCAGTTCCTGATCTTCCCCCTGCTGATCCTTAGTAGCTGTTCTTCCGATACTTCTAGTCCGAGTAATAGCAATTGGCCAATGTATAGTGCTGATGCAAGTGGTAGCAAATACGCAGCACTTGCACAAATTCATACAGAAAATGTTGCACAACTTGAGCCCATCTGGATTTTGGAAACGGGAGATCATCGTAGCTCTCCGCGCACTACGATCCAATGCAATCCCATCATCATTGATAGCATAGTTTACCTGAGTACGCCAGGACTAAAGGTAATGGCTGTGCATGGGGAGACTGGCAAAGAAGTATGGCGCTTTGATCCTTATGAGGGTCGATCAGCCAGTGGCGTGAATCGTGGGCTGACCTATTGGACAGATGGGGAATCAGAGCGGCTATTTTACGTTGCAGGATCTTCATTATATGCTCTAGATCCTCGGTCAGGTGCGATCATTGATAGTTTTGGTCAGGCAGGATCAGTTGACCTCTACGAAGGCCTGGGTAGGTCCGTTGATTTTATGTGGGTGACTGCCGCTACCCCTGGAATAATATTTGAAGACCTTCTAATTATGGGCACCACCCTGGGCGAAGGACCCAGTCCAGCAGCCCCCGGACATATACGAGCCTATGATGTGAAGACTGGAAGTATCCGATGGATTTTCCACACCATCCCCCAGCCTGGAACCTTCGGGTACGAAACCTGGTCACCCAATTCCTGGAATGAACTTGGTGGAGCTAATGCCTGGGGAGGTTTTACCTTGGATAAAGATCGAGGCATCCTATTTTGTGGAACGGGCTCTTCTACTTACGATCACTGGGGAGGAAATCGCCTAGGACAAAACCTATTTGCCAATTGCATCTTGGCTCTAAATGCTAAAACGGGGGAACGAATCTGGCACTATCAGACAGTACATCATGATATCTGGGACTACGATATCCCTTGCCCTCCAAATCTGGTCCAAGTACAACAAGCTGGACAACTCCTTGATGCCATTGCCCAACCCACCAAGATGGGACATCTATTTGTCTTGAATAGAGAAACGGGTGATCCTATCTTTCCCATTGAAGAAGTACCCGTGCCACAGAGTACGATTCCAGGTGAAGAGACTTGGCCTACACAACCTTTTCCACCTTCCTCGCTTCGATACGCCCAACAGCGATTTACAGCTGAAGAGGTCAGTGAGCGTACTCCTGCAGTTGCGCATGCTATTCGCCAAAGATTATCTGAGATGAGGACTGGCGATATCTTTCTCCCGCCCGGACTCCAAGCTGCCGTCACCTTACCACAGTTCAATGGAGGAACAGATTGGGGAGGTGCAGCTTATGATCCCAATACTAGAACCCTGTTTGTTAATTGTAGTAATGAAGCGGAATGGATTTCCATGGTTGAAGCTAAGCCTGCTCCAAGCATTGCACAATTTGAATTGGGTAAACAATTGTATCGTAGCCTCTGTGGCACCTGCCACGGCAATGCTTCTGCGCGTAATCCTGGAGCCCCATCTCTAACTGACCTGCGTCAAGTCGTGGCACCAAAACCGATCGGGCATGTTCAGAAGATTCTCAATACCGGCCAGGGGCAAATGCCAAAATTCGCGATCTTGTCCAAGGATGAAAAAGATGCGCTAGCCGCCTTTATCAGAGAAACGGGAAAAGATAAACGGCTGGATCGCTCAAAATTGGATTTCTCATTTGCTGATGCGATTCCCTTTGTAGCTACGGGGACACAATGAATTTAAGGATCCCGATGGATTCCCCGTCAATCAACCACCTTGGGGTACGCTTACCGCTATTGATCTCGATGCAGGCGTGATCAAATGGCAGAGTACCTTGGGTACTTATCCCGCTTTAGAGGCCCAAGGTCTTGCCCCTACCGGGACCTTTAACATGGGTGGTCCCATCGTCACTGCTGGGGGGCTAGTGTTTATTGGCGCAGCCATGGACGAAAGGTTTCATGCCTTTGATGCAGAAACCGGTGCCTTACTTTGGGAATATCAACTGGACGCAGGGGCCTATGCCACCCCCTGTACATATGCTATCAATGGCAAGCAATACGTTCTGATCGCTGCAGGCGGTGGTGGTAAACCCGGTACGAAGGCAGGAGGAAAATACTATTGCTTTGCCTTGCCAGATTAATCAGTATCCGTGATGGAGCGTAGGAAGTCTTAGATATAGCCGTTATAGAACAGGTTTCGTCAGCCTCCTGACTAAAAGTGTTAAAGTGACCCATAATTTTTATTTCTGGTATGGAGGCTTTATTTTTGGCACGTAAAAATTGAAAACACTGAGTGTTTGTTTGGAGGTAGTTCTATAGTTATAAACTTTTGTTTTGGACGTCTGGTGGTAGCTGAAAATGGCAAACATAATCCATATATCAGCTTAGGTTAAGCTCCATAATAAGTTAAGGTTCAGACCATACTATAAACTGCACCGGCAAGCTCTGGAAGCGTAAAGCAGCGCACCAATTTCCTCTATACCGCATTGGGTGAATGAAAAGAGCAGACTCTTCCTATTCAAATTCCCACTCTTTTCTACCCAATAAGTAAAAGTATTACACTAACTATTGTCCGTCGAAATAACTACCAAGTGCCTTGGATTGTATCTGAGGTAGCTAAAAGAGATTTTTTGTAAACCAAACTAAATGTAAGTAAGATGTCGAAAAGATTTATTTACCTCGCCACACTGTTATTATGCTTTGGGGTGTCATTGAACTTGCAAGCACAAGACGAAGAAGCTTCAGCTGCCTCTTTGTATAACCAAGGCCTGGAAAAAGCTAAGGCTAAGGAATACGTTGCTGCATTAGAATTATTGGAGAAAGCTATTGCCAAAGCAGATCCAGAAAACGAAACCGATGCAAAGGTGATCCGACTGGCCAAGCGTAATGGAACAAGAGCTGCTTATGGAGCAGGTAACTTCCACCGTAAAGCTAAGGATCTTGATAGCGCATTGAAAGCATATGAAACGGGCATAGAATACAATCCAGAATATTACAGCAATTATGTAGGAAAAGCTCAAGTCCTAAACGCCAAGGCAGATCCTGCTTCTGTGAAGTTTTATCTATTGGCTAGCCAGAAGGCCGCAGCAGCAGATAAAGCGGAAAGAGCGGAAGGATACGCCTCAAAGGCTGAGAACATCATTGCCGTAAGCTGGGGCAAGAAAGAATGGGACAAGACCATTGCTTATTCCAACTCCTACCTTGAGGAGAAAGAAACCGCCGATGTGCACTACTACCTTGCTTCTTCTTTGAAAGCTAAGGGAGATAGTGAAAAAGCGCTAGAGCACGTGGCAAAATCCATCGAATTAGCCGGAGATGCTGATGCTAGCAAGTTCTATATGCTTAAGGCTGAAACACACGAGAAATTAGGACAGAAGAGTGATGCAGTAGCAGCTTATAAAATGGTAAAAGATGCCAAGTATGCTGAACGTGCCAAGTATAAAATTGGAGAACTAGGAGGGTAATTTACTGCTACCCTATCCCTTAAAAAGCCCAGCATGTTAAAGTGCTGGGCTTTTTGTATAATGTACCTACGACTGGCTTGTCTTCAGGCTCATTTTAAGGTAAATTGCTGAACCTAATAAGACCCAACCATGATTACGCTACGCCAAGCCTCTATCGAAGATCTAGCCACGCTACAACATTGGGATCAACAACAGCACAACATCGATGCAGATCCTAATGATGACTGGGAATGGGAGACAGAATTGCTCCGCCGGCCCCCTTGGAGGGCCCAGCTTATTGCAGAACTGAATGGCACCCCCCTCGGTTTCCTACAAATTATTGATCCTTTAGAAGAAGAAACCCACTATTGGGGTAGCGTTCCACCCAATCGTCGTGCCATCGATATCTGGATCGGAGAAGCCGACAACCTGGGAAAAGGCTATGGAACCATCATGATGAAACTAGCGCTGGAACGCTGCTTTGCGGACGAAAAGGTAGAAGCCATCCTAATCGACCCCTTGGTCAGCAATAAGAGAGCCTGTCGCTTCTATGAAAAGATGGGTTTCACCTTCGTAGAACGCCGACGGTTTGGCGAGGATGACTGCTATGTCTACCAATTGGATAGAGCTGCTTACTTCGCCTCTTCTAGTTCTACCCATTAAATTTTCTTCCATTGCTCAATACCTGATTTATGAAATCTAATGCCTGGATACTCAGCTTAATCCTACCTTTCTTGATGGCTTGCTCCAGTCTTGATTACACAATTATTCAAAATGTTGATCTCTTTGATGGCGAACAAGTGCATAAGGGGGTAAATCTGGTCTTTGCGGATAGTATTGTCACAGAGATCAATCAGCACAAAAAGTTCAGTAAACGAGCGGAGATCATTGACGGCCAAGGAAAGACTATTCTCCCGCCCCTCCTAAATGCCCATGTGCACGTCCGATCACCTGAGAACCTGAAAGATGCACAAGCATATGGGATCTATGGATTACTAGATATGTTCAGTACGAATAGACGAGCTCAACTGTGTTGAGAAGCTACCAAGATTCCTTACACTATGCCCGTTTTTATTCTTCTAACGCATGGGGCAACCGTCCCGGGAGGGCATGGTACCCACTTCCGTGTACAGATTCTCGGTCCTTTCTGATAGCTTATCAGCAAAGCAATTCGTAGAAGCTCGGCTGGCTGAGGGGGCAGACTACATCAAATTGACGCAGGAACATAGTATGGCAAAATTGAGTCCATCTCAAATCTCCGAACTCGCTCATACTGCCCATATACTTAATAAAAAAGTAGTAGGCCATATTTCCAGCTTGACCGGATGGCCTGGAAATTGCTCGACAAGGTGTAGATGGGCTGGCCCATATTTGGTATAGAAAAGGATCCATAGCCCAATCCCCCACGACCTACAAATGCTAAAGGAAAAAGGAACGTTTATTATTCCTACCCTCTCTGTACTGTACCGATTAACAGCAAATGCGACCGAAAGAGGGCATGCGGCTTCGTTTCTCTCCTTTGCAGAAATTTTACGGGAGGTCGGCAAAGCAAAGGAAGCCGGTTTGCCCATCCTCGCTGGCACTGACGCTCCCAATTTCGGGATGAATTATCATGATCAACTGTTTGAGGAATTGATCTTGCTAACGCAAGCGGGATTAACACCGCTGGAAGCCTTGCAAGCTAGTACCAGTCATGTGTATCAAACCTTTGGGCTGAAAGACTTTTCTACGTTACAAGCCGGGAGTCCCGCTTCTTTCCTCTTAAATTGAGGGAAAACCCTTGGAACAAATCGAAGATATTAGGCGCTCCAAGCGCATCTGGAAAGCAGGGCAGGAAATCAGAGGTACCTAAGTACTCGGCCAAGATTAAACGAACATCTCCTTTTGGGCGATTTTCTGGACTCACCCAGCAGTTGAAAAACCTCGTCGATGCAGGGGCATTGCCTACTTTTTTCGTCTCGATTGAGCCCAAAACTCATCCCCAATGAATGCTTGCCTAATCATGTTCGAGTACCTAATTCCAATATTCTGCATTGCTACTTGGGTTTCCGAAAATGTATTGGTACTTTAATTACCTATAGCAAAACGAAAAATACCACATGACAAGTTCTCGTTTCCTCGCCATAGCCTTGGTGACAGGATTATACTTCGGTATAAGTGCCTGTCAGAACGCTTCCTCCGAACCCTCACCTCCCAACGTCCTTTTCATCGCCATAGACGACCTCCGTACAGAATTAGCCTGCTACGGAAAGCCCGTACATTCACCCAATCTGGATCAGATTGCTCAGGAGGGTTTTCTATTTCAAAATCATTTCGTCAATGTTCCAACCTGTGGTGCCTCTCGCTATGCCCTATTGACGGGGATGCTACCAAAAACGCAACAGCACCTCAGCAATCGAGCCATGTATGAATTTATGGCCGAAAAAGAAGAAAAAGAAGAACCAGAATCATTCGTACATCAACTACGAAGAAATAACTATTACACAGTGGGAATTGGCAAAATCTCTCACTCTGTAGATGGTTTGGTTTATGAATATAGAGAAGAACCTAGTACAATCAAGGAAATGCCGCACAGTTGGGATGAGTTCCTCTTTGATGCGGGCAAATGGAAAAACCGGTTGGAATGCCTTTTTTGCCTACGCAGATGGTAGCAATCGTAATGATATGGAAAAGCAGGTCAAACCTTACGAAGCTGCCGACGTAGCTGATGACGGATACCCCGACAGGCCTCACTACAAAATTAGCCCTTGATCAATTGCAAAAACTAAAGGAGAAAAATCAGCCTTTCTTCTTGGGTGGTAGGCTATTTCAAACCTCATCTTCCGTTCAATGCACCCAAGAAATATTGGGACTTATATGAGGAACAGGATATGCCTATTTCACCAGAACCCAACATTCCGACGAATGTAAATCGAGCAAGTCTACACGGTAGTGGCGAATTCAATCAGTATGCCTTAGGAGAAGAAAAGGCCTCCCTGGATTCCAGCTTCAGTGTGGAGTATCAACAGCAATTAAAGCATGCCTATTATGCCAGTATTAGCTATATAGATGAACAGGTAGGACAGTTAATGGCAGAACTAGAACGCTTGGAGTTGGCTGAGAATACCATTGTAGTGTGTTTGGGGGGATCATGGTTGGCATCTTGGCGATCAAAGAGTTTGGGGAAAACATACCCTTTTTGAAAGAGCATTAAAAAGTACCTTCATGCTCAAAATCCCTGCTCTTCAAGCCAAGGCCAGAAATGTCTCTGAGATCGTTAGCACCATAGACCTCTACCCTACCCTAATGGCTGCTTGTGG
>CBDHHG010000049.1:0-67647 GCA_965263225.1 Saprospiraceae bacterium | reverse complement strand
TACTTTTGGGGGGGCTGCCATTTTCTTCAGGTAAGCGGGAAGCTCTTTCTGAACCGGGAAGATCGCCGGTTTTGACCAAGTCGTATATTTTTCCAATAGCCTAATCCCTAGTTCGGCTTCATATTCTGTAGCGGTCAAAAGCGCTAGAAAGTTACCATCACGCACTAGCTGTACAACTCCTATGGCTTCAGAGCGGAATCTACCCTCATCAAATTCCTGTAAAGTGGATTGATAGTTCTTAGGTCGGAGTACCCGAGCGTGCAGCATCCCAGGGAAGCGCAGATCATGGATGAAAGTTGGTTTCCCTTGTAGCATGTCCGGCAGATCTGCTCTTGATACAGATTTACCTACAAATTGGTACTCCGGTTTGGGCTTCAGTTTGATTTCCAACGGCACCTCAGTCTCGATCTGCTTACCCGCTAGTAGTTCATGAAAGGAAACATCTCTTCCTCCCAAATCCCTTGCTACTGATATGCCCATTTTGTAGCCGCAGCTCCGCTACTGGAACTTCCAATTGCTCTCTGCCGCCAGTTCCAATAACTTTTCTCGAGCGGCGGCAGCCGCATAGCGCACCGCCATGGCACTATTCTGTATCGATCCACTCCCAGCCGTATACCCTTCATTAGGCGTCACTCCGGTTTCCGCCAAGACTACCTCCACCCGGTCTGAGGTCCAGACACAACTCCTCTGCTGCTACTTGCCGAATGGCGTTCCGAATACCTTGCCCTAGCTCCACCTTTCCCACTGAATACCCTGACTCGCCCATCCTCGAGTACCTCTAGCCAGGCATTGACTCTGGGAGGTCCGGCGCAAGGCTCCCGGGAAGCTGCTCCTAAAACTTACCGCTTCCCAATCGATGGCCATCATTTGTCTGGTGTGAGCTCATTTAGTGCAGGCGGGTAAAAAGGGGAGGGCGACATTAGTAGTCGCCCTGTATCTCTGGAGAAATTGTCTACGTGAGTTGTGGTTGGTTGGTTTTCGTTTTGACATGCGGAAGGATTTGGACCCTGAATATAGGGAAATTGTCCTTCTTTACTTTACCCCACCTCCAACATCTGAATATTATACAACTCCGCATACAAGCCACCTTGTAGCATCAATTGCGTATGATTCCCCGTCTCTACGATGCGGCCTTGATCCATCACGATGATGCGGTCGACGTTGCGTAGCGTCGAGAGCCGGTGAGCAATGATGATGGCCGTACGCGTAGAGGCGGCGAGTGCGGCGTCAATGGCTTCCTGGATCTCTTTTTCAGCTTTATTGTCTAGAGAGCTGGTCGCTTCATCGAACACCACGATAGGTGCCGTTTCGGCTTCTAGGATGGCTCGGGCAATGGCAATTCTTTGCCGTTGGCCGCCGGAAAGTTTCACGCCACGTTCGCCCACTAAGGTGTCGTAGCCTTCCGGGGTTTCCAGAATAAACTCATGGGCCTGCGCCTTTTCAGCGGCAGCAATAATTTCATCCATGGTAGCATCCTGGTTTACCGTAGGCGATGTTCTCTCGCAGACTGCGATGGAATAAGACTCGGGTCTTGCGGTACCAGCGAAATCTTGGAGCGAACATAGGCTTGAGGCAAGCTTGTCTAATATCAACTCCATCGATATGAATACGCCACCTTCTCTGTACGTCCATATGTCTCTGTAGCAGTGTAACCAGGGTGGATTTACCAGAACCGCTGGGCCCGACGATACCCACTTTTTCTCCTGCTTCTATTTGTAAATCGAACCCTTCAAAAACTTTTGTGCCACCTGGGTAGCTAAATGAGAGGTCATTGAAATGTACATCCCCAAAGCGAAGCTTGCGTTGGTCGAATGTTTGAGCATCCTTGATATCGGGCTGAGCACGAATGTGTTCCATGAATTTATTAGCATCGGCGTAAGCTTGCGTCATGGAGTTAATCATGCGGGAGAAGTTCCAAACTTCATTCGAAATGTTTCGAGCGTAGTACAAGATCAAGACAATGGTACCTGGACTAATTCGCCCTGTCATCCAGTAGTAGGCCCCGGCGACCAGAACAAACACATCCAGAATAACGAGCATGCCACCTTGCAAACCATTACGCCAGCGACTCCAGTATTTATTGCGCATTCTTGCTTTGTATCTAACCTCATTCCGCTTTTGAAAATGGCCCTCCTCTCTTTTTTCTGCGCCAAATGTTTTAATGGTCATGGCATTGCTTAGGTTATCTGCTAATAGGCCGGTCATACTGGAGTTAAGGGCTGCGACCCTTCGTTCGTGTTTAAGTTTCTTTTTGGATACCAGTACCACCACTAAAAGATAAAGCATAAACCAAACTAGAATCCCTAAAGCGCCAATCGGGAAAATAAAGGCGAGGGCGATTAAACTACCCGTAAATACGATGAGCCACCAGAAAAAAGTGAAGGTGCCATGATCCATGAACACGTCGAAGGCCCCACGCATTTGCCGATGATCATTGAGTAAGGCCCCGGCAAAATTGTTGACAAAGAATCTTCTGCCATGCTTTAGGTAGTCGCCGAACATGCCATTTTCCAAATTGCGGACAGTTCCCATGCGGAAGTAGTCAAAAAACCAATCCCCAGCTCGATACATTAATACCCGAATCAGGGATAATAGGCCGACAATTAGGATTAACTGAATCAAGTTTTGATAACGGCTTGCCAATAGCTCATCTGCTATTTCATTGGACGCCACTACCATACCATCCACAATTTTTTGGTAGTATATGGGAGTGAGAATGTGTTCTGCTACAATACCAATGGCATAAAAGAAGTAGATTCCAAGGAAATAATAGCGAAAGGGCCGTGCAGCTGCGGCCCAGTATTTTACCATTTCTTTGAACTGTTGAAAAACGCCGTCTTGTGATTCGGGAAAGGACTGAGTGCTCATGATTTGTCGGATAAATTGGATAGGTTCTCATTATAATGCAGAATCCATAACCGAAAATAATACAAAAGAATTCCCGAAGGTCTAGAAAGCGTGTTAAGACTGGCTGAAGTTTATCACAATAGCTACATATTGGCCGGGAATACTTATATTGATGTGCATATTTAGACTTATTGTATGTCAAATTTTCGCTACTTACTTGCCTGCTAGTAATCATCCATTGGATAGAAGAATCAATTCCTGGAGACATGAATAAGCAAGAAAAAAACGAATTGCAAAAACTAATTGGAAAAGGTAGAGCTGAAGAGGCCATTGAAAAGCTGCTTGGAATGCAGATGCACCCTAGCAGGAAAAAGGAAATGATTGGGTTGAGTGCTAGGTACCGAAGGTTAAAGCAAGGGAGCAGATCGGGTTTGTTGTCATTTCAAGATATCAATATCACAGAGAATCAAATCCATCACAGTTTGCTGGAGTTTATTCAAGAACCTTTGAATCAACCTCTTCTCAAGGAGAAAAGTATTGATCAACTCTATCCAAAGCGGCCCATCCTGTGGAAATACCTCATCCTTGTCACCTTGCTACTGATTGCGCTCACTAGCCTGGCACAACTTCTAAATATTGTACAAGTCTGGCCACGGCCATCAGCTCCACTCCAGCTTACTGTGTTCGTGACGGATACTAAGGGGAATCCCGTCCTACAGCAAGAAGGAAGGCTACATATCCCCATGGGCAACCGGCCGTTAAATGAAATCATAGGAGAGCATGGCAGAACCAATTTCGGAGATATTACTCCGGATAATAAAGGGGACTCGATTGTGATTGGTTTGGAGGCGGAAGGTTGGGAAATCGCAGATGGGAAGAATACTTTTGAATTTACAGGAGCGCCGCTTACACTGATAGTTAAGAGAGATAATAGCCTCAGTACAATCAAGGGCGTAGTAAAAACTAGAGATGGGCAATCCTTTATTCCCGATGCTGTGGTTAGGGTTAACACAGATACCATGATTCGGACGGATATGTTTGGCGTTTTCAAGATTGTTTTACCCCCCCATATGAGCGTCACTCAGGCCGAAGATCGTTACCTCTTGACCGTCACCAAGGGGGGCTACGAAACCGAAATGCAATATTACTCTCCTAGGTCATCGGATGCCGAGATCCGTTTAACCCCTAAAAATTGATGTCTATTCTACCTGTAAAAGGCAGACTCCACCTCTCTGTTTGCCAGTACTTGTACTTATATATCTATCGCGCCTATACTTCATAGGCCGCTGATTTACTATTGTTTAAGGGCTTGAATTGGATATTTCTGCTGGACATTTTTCGTTTTAAATACACTATTAGTTGAAGGCAAAAATGTAATTATCGTAGACGCTCCAATGGCTTGACTCCGATCAAGCCAGCTCTCTGGAAACCGATGTGCTTCAAAATCAGGGGATCATTTTCATAAACTGACTCCAGGTAAGAAGAAGTGGTCGAAACAATCTTAAGGAAGGCAAGAAATACTCAACATCTACCTAAACCTTGTTTTTATGAAAAACCTACTATTACCCACCATTATCACCTTGCTAAGCTGTCTTAGCTTATCAGGGCAGCAGAACCAAGCTTTTCGAGGTAAAGTCTTGTATCACAATAGCGGCGGCCAGCCAGCTATTGGTGTACAAGTTTCAGGTAAGACTCCCGAAGCGGCAGAGGCTAACATCGTGTATACTACCTCGACTGGCGACTTTTCTTTGCTCTTTCCAAGGGCTAAGAACGGCGAACGAATTGATATCGAAGTTGGCATCGATGATGCTCATGGACAAGCTATTGAAGTGGTCAACCTCAAGGAAGTGGAACAGTGCAGAATGCCTGCCAATGGAACGGAGGTTTTTCATGTGATCGTTTGTGTGAAAGGTGCACGAGAACGAGTAGCTCAGAGGTACTACAACATTATTCGCAACTCTACGCAGAAAGAAATCGAACGGCTAAGAAAGGAAGTGAAGCAAATGGTGTTGGCTCAAAAACAAGATTATGCACAGATTACTTTACTTACTAGGAAGATTACGAGCTTACAACAGAAAACGGATTCAATCACTATATACCGAGAAGCCTATCGCCTTGCATCCATTAATAAGGATAATGCCACTACTAGGATGGTCAAGTACCTGGAGTTGTTAGAACAGGGAAAAAATATAGAAGAAGCCCTGGCTGTGCTAGACCAGGAAAAAGCTTCCAGGGAGATAGAAAAGAACATTCTCTCTTTCCAAGCGGGCATAGACGAATTGTTGACTAAGGCCAATGGTTCGTTCTTGCGTGGTTATTATGAAGAGGTTATTAGTTGCATTACCTCTATCATCCGTCATAGTGAAACACTGGGAATTGATCCTGTAATCATTGCTCAGTACCGGGGGGAGCTAGCTAAGGCATTGCTGTATGCAGGCAAACCCCAAGCGGCATTAGGTGAGAACCAGGTCTTATTGGACCAATTGGAAAGTAGAACAGAGCCACAGGATTCTTTGCTAGCATCAGCCTTGACGGATCAGGCTTTTTATCTAAACACAAACGCCAGGTTTCAAGAAGCGATGGCCGTCAATGAGCGCGCGCTTCAGATGAAGCGTTTATTATACACTCCCAGCCACAGTGAATTCATCAATAGCTATCTGAACCTTGGCAATACAATGAAAGATATAGGTAAGTATCGGGAAGCCTTAGATTATTATCAGAAAGGACTAAGTATCCTTGAGGTACAAGAAACATCCGATGAATACCTACGGTCGATGTTCCTGAGTAATATGGGTGTGACGTACCGACAACTAGGTAAATTCGAGCAGGCAATAGGCTACCAAGAACACGTCCTGAAAATCCACCAAAGGCTCTTCGGAGATCACCATCCAGAAACCGCGATAGTGATCAGTAACTTGAGTGTGAATTACTTGCAGCTGGGGCAGTACGATACCGTTGTAAACAAATTGGAAAGGGTTATCCCTGTCTTAATATCTTTTTTAGGTGCTCAGCATTTAGATGTAGCTACAGCCTACAATACCTTAGCAAGCGCCTTTGAAGGATTAGGGGACTATGAACGAGCAGGCAAATATTGGCAAATGACCTTAGCTATTGAACAGGAAGTTTTAGATTCTAATCATCAACAATTAGCGATTACATACAACAATGTAGGAAAGCTATTAAAACAACAAGGGCAGTTGCAGGAATCTAAAGAATATTTTGATCAGGCCGTTAGGATCTTAGCAATACCCGCTCAATCAAATCCGGCTATGCTAGGAGCAGTATACCACAATCTAGCTGCGATTCATGATGATCTTGGCGACTATAATACGGCGCTTGAGGTACAGGGGAAAGCGCTCGAATTGATGAAATCTAGCTTGGGGGAAAGGCATCCTAATCTGGCTGCGACCTATGCTAATCGAGGGATTTTACTCGTTCGTACTGGAGAATTTGCCCATGCAATTACCACTATAGAAAAAGCGATCCAGATTGATTCTGCTTTATCGGGAGGGGAGGGGATCTATTTATCTTTTGACTACAACAATTTGGCGATGGCACTCAGGGCTATGGAGAAGAATGAAGAAGCGCTGGAATTCGATTTGAAAGCCCTGGCTATATTCAAGAAACACCTCCCCGAGACTCATCCTGCCTACGCCAAAGTACAGGCTGGCCTAGGCAACTCCTATGCCAAAACTGGAAACTTGCAGGCCGCTAAGAAGTGTTTCGAAATTTATGAAAAGCAATTTGGTAATTCATCCAGAAACTTTCAGAATTGGGCTATTTACCATGCCTTATTGGGAGATGTAGATATGGCTTTAACGCATT
This sequence comes from Saprospiraceae bacterium, assembly GCA_965263225.1. GTDB lineage: Bacteria > Bacteroidota > Bacteroidia > Chitinophagales > Saprospiraceae > DT-111. Next base: position 60,975 of record CBDHHG010000049.1, on the reverse strand, counting down.
TGGAAAAAGCCCTGAATTTGGGATTGAAGGATAAGATCTGGCTAGAGCAGACGAGTAGCTTGGCGAGCGTTCGTAGAAGATCGGCTTTCAAAACACTCCTGAAGCAGATGAAATAGCCATAATAGAGACTGTGTTATCCGAAATTAGATCTAGCACTGGCTGAGGTCTAACTTCGGATAACTGCTTCTGCCTCCATCTCTACTAAATAGCCATCTCCGATGATATCCGCACGGACTAGTGTGTTGGCGGGTTGTATTTGGGCAAATCGCTGGCCATGTGCACGAGATATCGGTTCCCAATCATCCATGTGCTGGATATAAACCCGAGTGCGTACCACATCTTCTAATTGACCTCCTAAAGATTGAATCGCCCCTTCTATTTTATCAATAATAAATTGTGCTTGTGCGGCAGGATCATTTCCTCCAATCAGTTTATCCCCATGGGTGGCAGTTGTACCTGAAACTAGAATGCGATTGCCTTGGCGAATGGCTCGACTAAACCCAGCCAAGTCTTCCCAAATTGTGCCACTAAGCGCCTGCTTTCGCTCTCTACCCATCGGAGTAACTGGGTAGGGGGTAGGAAATTCCGTCAAATGATGGCTCAGATCTCCGGCGGCCGTAAGGAAAGGAGGCTTTCGGTATTCATCTCCACAATCTCCAGGAATAGGGTGAAATTGACTTATGACTCTCACTATTGCTTCGTGATTGGCCTTACTTAGTTCAAAATTGAATAGACGTAAATTGTCCTGGATATGCTCGGACTGCCCTAGACGTGCTCCAACAATCACACCTCCTATTGCAGGTTGCTCCAAGATGAATTTGGTCGCTATGTTAGCAATCGATACCCGGTATTCCTCAGCTATAGGGTGGAGGGTTTCCAAGAGCAGTTGGAGCTTATCCCAACCTCCCGCAACATCGAGGAAACGTTTGTATTTCATTTGGGACCAGGTATCCATATGATCCACATCACGCTCGGACTGACCCAGCCATTTGTTACTTAGTAAACCTCCTGCCAAGGTTCCGTAGGCCAAAAGGTGAACACCATGTTTTTGACAGACCTCGGTTAATTTGCCTGCTGCTCGCTGATCAAGTAAGGAATAGGAGATTTGATTGGATACTACTTTGATGCCACTTGCCAGGACCATATCTAAGTGTGCAGCATCGAAATTGGTGAGACCAAGGTGTCGAATGAGGCCTTCCTCCTGGAGTTCTTGCAACCAGTAGAGGTCGTCTAGCCAGGCGGGGTCGGCGTAGTTCCAGGCGTGATACTGGAGCAGATCGAGTTGTTCTTTTTGCAGGCGATCTAAGGAAAGTTCTATGGCCTTGCGTACCGTTCTTTTGCTACGTTCGGCCTGAACATTGGGGACCCATTTCGTGAAAAATTGAGTTTCCTGGCCCAATGAGCTTTTTCCGAAAATTCCGGCAATCAGTTCTGCTGAACCATAGTGATCGGCCATATCAAAGGTCATCAAGCCAGCTTGGGTATAGGCTTCCATATGAGTAGCCGCTTGCTCTAGATCCAGTGATTGTCCACCTCGCTCCATGTCGGCGATTTGCCAAAGGCCGGTTAAGAGACGTGAGATTTTGAGGTCGGGAGCGAGTTGAGTATATCTTTTTTGCATGTTCCTGTTTAGTGGTTAGGGAGATCTTTAAATGCGGTTTTAATATCCATCCCGGCTTGTTTCAATTGGCGCGTCTTCCAGAAAAAAATCAGAGAAGCTAGGGCCAGTACCAGCAGCCAGATTAGTGTTGGACGGAAATACCAAGCAGCAACTTCTGTTTGAAAGTCTCGCCAGGTATGAACGCCCAGGAATAGGGTGAGTAAAAGTACACCTGGAATAGCAATCGCTAACTGTGCAGATCTGGATTTGAAAATACTGATCGTTTTAGCAATAGCTGGGTTATATCGAGGAAGCCATATGACCGTAAGGCACATCAATAGAAAATTCACCAGCATGGCCGTCACCATGATATCTATTCCTAGGAAGAAATCTCCAGCAAGGTGGCTACCAAGAATTCCCACGGTAGCCATTCCTCCGCTGATTAGTATTGCTCCAAATGGCGTCTGATAACGAGGATGTATTCGAGCCACCTGTTTGGGGAATATACCATCTTCCGCCCAGGCGAACATTAATCGAGATACCGACAACAGCATGGCAGGTAGATCATTGATCAAGGCAATAGCCGCCCCCAGCGTAATGGCAATGGTCCAGCCCGGAGAAAGCACCACACCTAAAAGGCCAGGCGCAGATATATCTCTCTGGCTGGCCTCCTCGGCTACATATGACCAAGGAACAGCATGATAAACAGCAGAGGTAAATATGAAGTAGTACAAGCTGACCCCTCCAATCGCCAAGGCTATGGCTAAGGGCAAAGATCGTTTGGGATTGCGTGCCTCGCCACCTGCCTGAGCTATGGCATCAAAGCCAATGAAACTGGCAAATAGGATGGCGGCGGCAGATAAAAGCGTCATTAATGGTAAACTACTCTCTTTTGAACGCAAAGTCCGTCCCTCTTTCTCTAATAGCTGAGCGGCAAAATCAGCTTGATCGTGACTAAAACCAGCAATGACGACAATAGCCCCAAGTCCAAACATGATGATCATGAGCGGGATGACAATTTTTTCATAAGATCGAATTCCCAGTAAATTGATTCCCACAAAAAACCACAGTAGCAAAAGCGCGAGTATAACCCTTACTGAACCTTGATCCAGCCACGCACTGAGCCCTTGCCAATCCAGCGCTTCGGCTATATCACGAAAAAAAGGAATAATGATGTAAGAAATAACACCAATTGCAATGGACAATCCAAACCACTGTGAAAAACTAGCAATGAACCCTAGATAGGGATGCAGTCCTCGGCTGGCATAGAGATAGCTTCCCCCCGCCCTCGGCATGGCGGTGGAAAGGATGGCATAGGCTATTGCTGCAAATATGGCAGGTAGAGCTGCGAAGAAAAAGGCGGGTAGGACATTAGGACCGATTCCCGGGACGTGTCGTTGAATCATAAAGGGGACTACGTAAATGGAAGCGCCCAACATAGAACAGATTCCGGTGGCGGCTAGGCCAATAAGACCTAATCGTCTATCCAACTTAGGTGTTTTTTCCATAAGGGTTAGTGCTTGTGAGTGGCCTTCGGAGAATTTGTTTGTTTAGGAATTGCGTTAGCTTGTTGTAATCACTATTTTGCCCTTGAAGATAGGTAAAGGAGTAGAATTATAGTTGAGATGATCAAAGATCTTCAAGACAAGTAAGCGAAACCTCTGGTGAGACTAGGGCTTCCCTTTCTAAATTTTCAGGCTGACTGACTAAACGATCTCCATGAGAAAAACCTATGGCAATACTTGGTGGGGGGCTCAATGGTTAAATGCCTTCAATCATATTGACTATTCCAATCGACTACCCAGGGGGAAATCCTATGCAAACAGAGGGTTTGTTGTTGGAATCTCAATAGATGGCAACCGGATATCGGCTAAAGTGCAAGGCTCCCGTATAACGCCTTATCAGGTTGATATTTCAATTCCGGTATTCAGTGCTTCGGAAAAGGCCAGGATACTAGCTGAGATCACAGAAAATCCGTTTTTCCTTTCCCAATTACTTAATCGAACGCTACCTGCCGAATTGCATGATACTTTGCAACTGATTGGCATTGACCTTTTTCCCCGATCCTGGAATGACCTTAAGGGAGGGTGTTCTTGTCCAGACTGGGCTGTACCCTGCAAACACATGGCAGCTGTTCTATACTTGGTCGCTAATGAGATTGATAAGAACCCTTTTTTGGTTTTTACCTTACATGATTTTGATTTGATTAAAGGGTTGATGGCGGTAGGATATTCGCTGGAAGGAGGAGAGGTGGTGACCATTCCAGCCGCGGAAATGCTTTGGAAGGGAGAGAAGCAACTATTGGATACATCGCTTCCCCATCAGGATTCTTCCTCTGAACTTAAACCTTTAGACTTCACCAAGATTCCAGATCTTGATGAAGAGTTACTACTGTTATTGCCGGATCATCCGGTATTCTACTCGGCAGGAAACTTTAAGAAGTTATATGCAAAAGCCCTGTCCATCTTGGCCAAAGAGATGAGGAAATCCAAAATGGAAGTGAAAGAAGAAAGCACTTCCTTAATGGATGAGGTAGAACATATAGAGATTAGTTTGGACGCTGAGCTAGGATTCTTACACTGTCATTTCAGAAATCAGCGGGGTAAGTTATTGATGCGACTGGATGGGATTGGAGAACTGTGTATGTGGTTATCGGAGATACCTGCTGGTCAGCTTAGTCGATTTTCTTCTGACTTATCCTTTCTATATCTATGCTACCGCTTTTCCATAAAGTTGGCGGAGCAACTAGCCATGGTGCCTCAGTTGCTTCGGGTAGGAGTCAGTCACTATAAAGTTAGATGGTTAGCAGCAATCATCAACGAATCAGTTAACAGCCTTTTTGAACAATTGGAACTACGTTCAAGTTCCTCGCTATTATATATTAAAGAAGGAAATCAGTTTTACCCTATTCGACAATCTGAAAGACTACAGAGTTTGCTATCTGTTTTCTTGGGGTTTTGGGTGGACTCCTATGCGGGTGTAGAGCAAAAGTGGGATAGAGATGATGGCGTTTATAGTTTGTTCTTCTGTGGTCAATTGGAGCGATTTCAATCCTTTTCTGAGCAACAGCAGCCGGTCGCTATCCAACTTTGGTTGAGTAACTATTATCTGTCCCAAAAGCAATACAGTCCTGTGCTTCAAGTAGAGGATATGGATGGAGTTTTCAAAGTGCGTTTGGCTTTTGAAAATAGTCAACAACCGCTTGAAACGCCGATTCCAGTGGCCGATTTTTTTGAACAATCCCAGCTGGCTGCAGCTCGAACCTCCGTCCTCTCAGATCTTGCCCGCTTGAGCGAATACTTCCCGCAGCTCAAAAAAGTCTTGGCCACCAAGGGGCGAGAGGAACTGCTTTTTGACGCTGACGAATTTGTGGAAATTCTTTTCAAAATCTTACCGACAATACGCTTGTTCGGAATCAAAGTGCTATTGCCCAAAGCGCTACAAAAGTTATTGCGTCCACAATTATCGATGGCGGTGGAAGCCACAGAGAGTAACGTTGTAGCACAAAGTGGCCTCGTCAATATGCAAGATATGCTCCGTTTTCAATGGAGAATAGCTGTGGGGGCACAACAGCTTACTGCTGAAGAGTTCTTAGAAATGATCGAAAAGTATAGCGGGATTGTCAAGTTGAAAGATGAGTATGTCTACTTTGATGAAAGGGAGGTTCAGCGCCTAATCAATAAGTTGGAAAAATCCGAAGAATTGGCAGGATCTGCTCTTTTGCAAGTTGCGCTAGCAGAAGAATACGAAGGGACAAAAGTGACGCTGAGTAAGCGTGCACAAGCGCTCATGTCTACTTTTCGGAAAGCAGAGCCTGTTCCCTTGCCGGTTGGCCTCCGAGCTTCGCTTCGCCCTTATCAACAAAGGGGTATGGACTGGTTGTACAAGAATACTAAACTAGGTTTTGGGAGCATACTAGCAGATGATATGGGCTTGGGCAAAACGCTCCAGGTCATTACGCTTATTTTAAAGCTAAAGCAGGAAGGAGAACTGGCCAAAAACAAGGCTCTGGTGGTAGTTCCGACTACTTTATTAACCAATTGGCAAAAGGAAGTTCAAAAGTTTGCACCGGAACTAACGCTTAGGGTTTATCATGGGCCTAACCGAAAGCTGTCCGAGTTGGCACAGATAGATATTTTACTAAGCACCTACGGAGTAGTGAGAAGTGATAATGCGCAACTTACTAAAAAGAAGTGGGCGATAATTGTAATTGACGAGGCACAGAATATCAAGAATGCGGGTACTGCTCAGACCAAGGCGATTAAGAAGATTAAAGCTCAGGTCAAAGTGGCCATGTCAGGCACTCCCGTGGAGAACCGACTGACGGAGTACTGGAGTATCTTCGACTTTACCAATAAGAGTTATTTAGGAACCCTAACAAAATTCAAAGATAATTTTGCTCGGCCTATTGAACTGGATCGCGATCAGGAAAAGCTTCAACAGTTTAAGAAACTTACCGAACCCTTTATTCTCCGACGAGTAAAAACGGATAAACAAATTATTCAGGATCTGCCAGAAAAAATTGAACAAGATCAGTTCTGTGAACTTCACGCCGAACAGGCTGCCCTCTATCAGAACGTGGTGGATCGAACCATGAAACAGATCGAAGAAGTAGAAGGGATTAATAGGCGCGGACTGGTGTTGAAACTGATCACCGCCCTTAAACAGATTTGTAATCATCCCAAACAGTTTTTGAAAAAAGGCGAGGCAGATCCTATGCTATCGGGCAAAACGATCCTGCTTTTTGAACTATTGCGAACTATTTTCGATAATGATCAAAAGGTGCTCATTTTTACTCAATACCAGGAAATGGGCAAGCTATTGGTGTCGATGATAGAGAAAGCGTTTGGAGTAGAAGCTCCTTTTTTGCACGGAGGTGTTTCTAGACAAGGGAGAGACCAGATGGTTGAAGACTTTCAAAACAATCGGAATACACGTCTGCTGCTCCTATCCCTAAAGGCTGGTGGTACGGGCCTAAATCTCACAGCTGCCTCCAATATTATTCACTATGACCTTTGGTGGAATCCAGCAGTTGAGGCACAGGCCACAGATCGAGCTTATCGCATTGGGCAAGAGCGCAATGTTATGGTGCATCGATTTATCACTAAAGGTACCTTTGAAGAAAAGATCAATCAACTCCTGATTAATAAAAAGGAATTGGCCGATTTAACGGTTGCCACTGGGGAGAAATGGATTGGAGAGTATTCTGATAAGGAACTCCAGAGTTTACTGGCATTGGATTAGCTGATCTAGAGAACGCAACGAGAACCATGCCCTTGACTACAGCTATGCACGGACCCTTGGATCTGGATGGAAAACTATGTTTTAAACAGGCTATTCAACTAATACGACTCCATTTACCGTTCCATTCCAATCCCCATCATATTATTCAGATCTATAGATCAAATCTTCAAACTCTTCCACAATTTTCCAATCCTCAAACGGATACATCTGGAGCAGTACAATAGCAATTAGGTCTTCGGCAGGATCAATCCAAAAGTTGGTGGTGAAAAAGCCGCCCCAGCTATAGCTGCCAATGGATCGAGCTCTTCTGGTGGAGGCGCTTTTGCTACTCAGTATACCCAAGCCCAAGCCCATATCTTCTTCCCCACTTTCCAAGTGTGAACGCGTCATCAGGTCGACGGTCTCGGCTTGCAAAATCCTTTGCTCTTTGAGAATCCCTCCATTGAGCAGCATTTGACAAAAAAGATAGTAATCATGAGCCGTACAGCTCAAGTCTGCGCCGCCAGAGAGATAGCGTTTAGCGCCCCGGATCGGGTAGTGTATAAGTAGGTAATCCGTGGGAATTATACCTGTTTTACTCGACCTATAAACTTTGGTCAAACGAGAGATCTTGTGTTCGGGGAGATAAAAGTGGGTGTCTTCCATGTTTAGGGGAGAAAAGAGACGTTGCTGCAAAAAGGTGTCCAAGGTCATACCAGACCAGAGCTCTATCAAGTAGCCAAGTACATCGCTATTCAGGCCATAGGTGAATTTTTCACCAGGTTCATGTAGCAATGGCATCTGGGCAATCCGTTCTACATTGTCTTTTAATAAGATATCTCTCTCCTCAAAACCTTCGGTAATCCCGGCCTTTTCAAAAACCGCCATTAGTTTTTCATCTTGGAAACCGTAGCCAATACCGGAGGAATGGGTGAATAAGTGGCGAATAGTAATTTCTGTTTGCGCGGGATAGGTAGTGAAAGTGGAATCCGCTAGATTGATCTCCTTCAGGATTTGTGGTTGGGCAAAATTAGGGAGATGTTTGGATAGGGGGTCATCCAATTGGAAATTTCCTTCTTCAAATAGGATCATAGCCGCCACGGCAGTGATCGGCTTCGTCATAGAAGCAATCCGGAAGAGATCATTGGTGCTTTGTTTTTCCTCTCCCTCAACATCCTTATATCCCCAAGCTTTGTGGTACATCACCTGCCCCGCTTCTGCGATGAGAGCAACAGCACCGGGGATTTCCTGTTGCTGGACGGCAGTTTGGAATAGGCTATCGAGTGACTCAGCTTTTTCTTTTGTGAAAAGGGGGTGGGCAAAAGGGTTGGAGTTGGGCTTTTTTTTACACGCTACCAGGATTAAAAGTAGAAGGCTAAATTTTATCCACTGCATGGTCTATTGTTGTGGTAGGTGTTTGGAGAGAATAGTTTGCATAGCTTCACTTCCCAGGTCAGTATCATCCAGTTCTTTTCTTAAAGCATTGAGTCGTCCTTTCAGATCTACTATGATTTCGTGGTAAGTGGAATCACCGTAAGCATTGTGCATTTCTTTGGGATCATTCTGCAAATCAAAAAACTCCCAAGTAGGGTTGGTTGCTGTTGTGGAAGCCCCCGGCTTGTCAAGCCCTTGGCCATAATAGAAGATCAACTTGTAACGATGATTTCGGATGCCAAAATGAGCGGGCCGAATGGGATGGTGTAGCCAGTATCGATAGTACAATTGTTGACGCCAGTCTTCCGGGGTATTGCCCTGAAGATTAGCCCGGAAGCTTCGTCCCTGCATGGACTTGGGAGCGGGAAGTTGGGCATAATCCGCGAATAAGAGCGGGAAGTCCACGTTGAGTATGATATCTTCCAGATGCTGTCCGGCAGGTATTTCTTTTGGATAGCGTATGACAAAGGGCATGCGTAAAGATTCTTCATACATTAGTCGCTTATCAAAGAATCCGTGTTCTCCCATAAAATAGCCTTGGTCCGAGGTATATATGACAACTGTATTTTCGGCTAGCCCTGCTTGGTCCAGATAATCCAGTACTTTCCCGATGTTATCGTCGATTGCTGCTCCTGCTCTCAGGAAGTTTTTGGCAAACAATTGATAGATCTTTTTACGGGTGGCAATCGTGTCTAGCCCTTCGATCGAAAAGGGTAGGCCAGGAGCAGTTCCCCAGTAAGAATCTGGATGAGCCGTTCCATAAACCATTCTTCTGCCCAATTCTTCTAGAGGCTGACCGGGGAAGGTTCGATCATTGCTAGCCATGGTGAAATCATACAAGGAAGCAGGTTCAGGAAGTTCCACGTCCTCAAATAGTTTTTTGTAGCGATCCGGATAATCAAATGGACCATGTGTTGCTTTGAAATGCATCATGAGTAAAAAGGGTTGCTCTCCCGATCTCTCTTGCAACCACTTTACCGAATGATCACCGATTACATCAGCTGAATAACCTGGGTGTACACTACCTCCTCGATTACCATCTTCCCAATCTGCTGCTGTTTTTAAAATGGGATCATCATAGCGACCTTGTCCGGGTAGCACCAGGAAATGATCAAAACCACTGGGGCGTTTTTTTAAGTGCCATTTCCCGATAATAGCTGTTTCATAGCCTGCCCTTTGCAGGAGCTTGGCTATGTTCACACTATCTGGTGATAAGCCTTCCGACAAGGTGTAGATTCCATTTCGATGGCTGTATTGTCCTGTTAATATCGAAGCCCTACTTGGAACGCAAATAGAATTGGTACAAAAAGCGTTTTGGAGTACCGTCCCTTCTGCGGCTAGCCGCTTGATGTTATCATTTTTTACAAAATTCTGGTATAGGCTATCATAAATACCCCAGGCTTGTGAAGTGTGGTCGTCTGACAATATGAAAATAATGTTTGGCTGTTCCTGGTTTTCCAGTGAAGGTTGGCAGCCTGTCCACAGAAAAATTAGGAGGAAGAAAAATAGGGTCTTTTTCAATTTGATGGATTTGAATGATCAGTCAGTAGAATTTCAAATTTGACTGCTAGCAGTCAAAGCGTTAATCAGGGCCGTCATTCAATTTACAAATTTGTACAAAACTTAGGTCTTGTACAGTAGATAATACTAAATTGACCTCCTAATCACCACGACGACTGATCTCATTACAAACTGGGACTTGACCATTCTTTAAGTCCAATTAAAGTTCGCATTTACCTACAAATAAGACATATGATCAGAAATCGTCTATGGATCACCTTTCTTTTTTTAGTCTATACACTTTTACTGAGTTGTTCTCCAAAAGTGTCCGATCAAGTGAGGAATATCGATAAAAAGAGTATGGAGGAAAAGATCAACGCATTGGCCGTGCAACAGTTCGGAGGTGGCTATAAGATTGCCTATAATAACAGCAAGACTTTCGCCTTAGTTACTAAATCTTTTAAGACCCGGAAAAATGAAGCCTTTGCTACTTTATCCCTACTTATCTATGATGGAACGGAGGAGGAGGTCATTTTTCAAGAAACGATTCCAAAGGCTAGTGCCAAATGGATCAACGATGATGAAATAGAAGTAAGTGTAGTATCCGGGATGCTGGCGGATGATAAGCAAGCTGCGGCTGGATTTATTTTTAACGTGCAAGAAAAAAAGAAGCATGCCCGCTAGGGTACTGCTATCTGCCGTATGTAATCTGCCATTAGCCAATGTATCGACTTTCCTTGAAATTGTAACCCAATATTATCGAACGATTGATTCTGCTGGCCTCTTAACTTCCAGAGAATCTTCAAAATGCTAGAGCAAACCAAATTTTATGACAGCTAAAAACGCTTTATCTATTACTGTCCTAGGTTTTATCCTATGGCTCTTCTCCGCTTGTCAATCCGAAGAAACTCCTCCCCTGGTAACCTTAGAAAAGATACCGAATGTTCAGAAGCAGTTGGAAACGGATGATCCCAGGGAGGGGCCACACAATTTTTTTGAACTCCATCATCTCCTTCGAACCCGAAGCGGTGACAAGGGCCCTCGCTATGGTGTGAACTACAAAGAAAGAGCTTATCAACGAGCGATGGCGCGCCGCCGAATAGAAAACCGAGGCAATACCGTGTTGCCCTGGATAGAAAGAGGGCCCGGAAACGTGGGCGGTCGAACACGTGGCCTCTGGGTGGACCCTAGAGATGCTACGCACAAAACCTGGATTGTAGGTTCTGCTGGAGGGGGACTATGGAAGACGTCCGATGCCGGGGAGAGCTGGAATATTGTTAGTGATGATTTCAGTAATCTAGGAGTGACAACTATTGCCGGTAGCCCTGCTGATCCCTTAGTTATTTATGCGGGGACGGGCGAAGGGTTCAGTACTAGAATGGTAAAAGGAAGCGGTATTTGGAAAAGTGTAGACGGAGGAAGTACTTGGAATCTGCTTAATTCTACCGTATCTGAAACAGCGTTTGCCAATGTCATGCGCATCGTGGTAGATCCCACGGACCCCGATGTAGTCTTGGTCGCCACCCGCGTAGATCTGCGCATAGATATACCAGATGACTCGCAAGAAGCCGTAAGTCATCTCCTGAAAACGATCGACGGTGGAGAAACTTGGGAGATAGTATATGAAACGATGGATTCAGAGGCTGGTTTTTCGGCTCCGGCCATCCAACATATTGTCGCTGATCCGAGCAACTTCAATGTTCTCTATGCGTCCATTCGCGGTACTGGTATTATTCGATCGACTGATCGAGGGGAAACCTGGGAGCTTGTCTTTGAAGCTGAAGGTATTGGCCGAATGGAATTGGCGGTTTCTCCTTCTTACCCGGACTACGTTTATTTTGCAGCAGAATCTAATACCGGTTCATCACTCTACTTGTCTCAGGATGGTGGAGAGACTTGGAAGGAGGTGAGAGGCAGCTTTGGTAATTGGCTATCAGGGCAAGGTTGGTATGACAATGCTATCGCAGTACATCCTTTCGATTCGAATCAAGTGTTTGTAGCTGGAGCGGGCCCAATGCTAAATATCACAGTAGAGATTGACACCTCCGTGCTTAGCAATAGCCACGGCGGCAGCTTTGTTCCTGTAACGGACGGCTATAGTCAATATCGCAATAACTTTCCGGATGCCAGAACCAAAGGGGTGCACGTAGATCATCACCAGATTTTGCTTATTCCTATCGCTGAGGAAACTGGCGGATTTTATCTTTTGAATGCGAATGATGGAGGGGTAGCCTTTTCAGAGGATAGTGGTCAAACCTTTACGCAGACTGGCGATACCTTCAAGGAGGAATTTACGGGATTCGGACAATCTAGCATCATCTACCCTACGCAAAAGGGATACAACACCTCACAGTTCTATGGTGTAGATAAGATGAATGGCGCGGACCGCTACATCGGTGGTACGCAAGATAACGGAAGTTGGTTTTCCTTGGAAAATCCGGACAGCCTTAGTGAATGGTTGTCTGCTCCTAGTGGGGATGGCTTTGAGGCTGCTTGGCATTATTTGGAATCTAACAAGATCTTGGAATCTTCTCAGTTTAATAATGTATATCGAAGTTTGGATGGGGGAGAGAGTTGGCAGTCTCTAGATCTTCCTGGTAGTGGACCTTTCATCACGAGACTAGCTAATTCAAAGCAAGACCCGGACTTGGTATTTGCCATTAGTGATCTGGGCGTACTTCGATCCGATGATTTTGGAGGAAGTTGGGAGGTGATAAATATGCCTTCGGAGTGGGAGTTTAGGAGATCAGGAAATCCTATTGAGGTTTCTTTGGCGAGTCCAAACGTTATCTGGACGGCGAATGAGATGTCAGAGGGTCAGGGCATGGTGCTAAGTACTGATGGTGGATTCTCATTTGTCCCTACTAACAACTATCCCCGCGCTACCCTGGGAGCCGTTTCGGGTATTGCTACGCATCCAACGAATAAGAATACCGCATTTGCTCTATTTTCGATGGCGGATGGTCCGAAGGTGTTGAAAACAACTGATTTGGGACAGAGCTGGGAAGATATCTCGGGTTTTGTGGGGAATATTGATGAAAGCACCAATGGATTTCCCGATGTAGCGGTTTACAGCCTGCTAGTTATGCCTTTTGACACCAATCAAATTTGGGCAGGTACAGAAATTGGTTTGTTTGAAAGTTTGGATGGAGGGGCGAACTGGGCCTATACGGATAATGGATTACCGCCAGTGGGTATTTGGGAAATGAAGATCGTGAATGATGAAGTTGTACTAGCTACCCATGGTCGAGGTATATGGAGCGTGAGTTTACCAGAATTGGAAGGCTATGAGCCGATAGCGGCACTGCTCGGTCCTAAGTTACTGGTTAACTCAGAAGGCTTTGATGGACAGGTGCTCGGGGAGACACAACTGAGATCTGCTTATGACTCCACCATCATTAAAATAACGGCGGCCGTCGGAGAGGGCATCCTACTCGAAGATCGTCAGTTACTAGGCCCCAATGCTGATCCCAGTACGGAAGCATTTGAGTTTAATCTCGATATCCCAAATGATACCATTATTATCGGGAGAATAGAAGTCTTCTCTTATTTAGAGGGAGAGTCTCTGAAGTCCTCTACGGAGACGTTCTTGTATGATGTAGATGAAGATATTGTTAGCAATTATGAAAATGACTTCGATCAAGGACAGTCAGATTTTGCCCGTTTAGGTTTTAATACCTACATAGAAACAGGATTTGATAATGCGGCTTTGCACTCGCCTCATCCTTATCCTGGCCAGAATCAGGAGTTTATCGCGGTATTTCAAAAACCAATTTTGATTGATCCCAATGTTTCTAGCTTGAATTTTGATGAAATTGTTTTGGTGGAACCTGGAGATACCGATGATTTTACCTCCATTTTCTTCTATGACTTTTGTGACGGTGGAGGGGACTACTGACAGGGGACAAAATTGGGTAACGATCGAAGGATATGACTCTAGATATGATGCTTTATGGTTACAGGCTTATCAGCAAAACCTCAATGGTTCCCCCGATCTCATTGTCAATCATGATATCAACCTACTAGACCACTTCAATGCAGGAGAAGAAGTGTATCTACGCTTTCGTCTGGTATCAGATCCTTTTGTGGAAGGTTGGGGTTGGATGATTGATAATCTACGATTGCAGTCAGAGCCTACCACTAATACACGCGATGAAGTAGAAGAACTATTTTCGGTACGCAATTTCCCTAATCCATTTCAGCGAGCCACTAACCTGGAGTATACCTTACTGGAACGCAGCGCCGTACAGGTTAACCTCTTTAATGGCAGTGGACAGTTGGTACAAACCCTGCTACAAGAGCAGCAACCAGCTGGCATGCACACTTACCGCGTAGATACAAGTCAATTGCCGGTGGGAACCTACTACTGCCGATTCCAGGCTGGTGATCAATTGCGGACCTTAAAGTGGATTAAGCAATAAGCTCATCCTCAATCTAACCTCCGTTATTCGTATAGCAGAGGTTAGATTGAGCTTCACCATTTTGGGATACCCAACAAATTTGTATTTTCGATTACGATGAGTAAACCGAAGATCATAACGATTAAGGACATCGCTCGAAAGTTCAACTGCTCACCTTCAACGGTTTCACGGGCCCTGAAGGATCACCCCTCTATTAACGTATATACGCGGAAGCACATCCAGGAATATGCTCAGAAACTGGGTTATCAGCCCAATCGGGTATCCCTGAGTTTGCTCAATAAGAAGACCTATAACGTTGGTGTGATCGTGCCTAACATCACAGGCTATTTTAATGCCGCTATCTTGGATGGAATACAAACGATTCTAGAGCCCCAAGGATACACTGTAAGCATCTTTCAGACCAAGGAATTTTACGAGCCTGAAGTCTCTTACATAAACAACCTGCTCGCTAATCGAGTGGACGGGATATTTGTTTCGGTATCCAGCGAGACGAAGGATTATAGCCATTTTCAAAGGGTTATGGAGCAAGAGGTACCACTGATTTATTCGACCGAGATTGTGAAATTGCGGCACCTACGGTACGCGTGGATCATTACTCAGGAGCAGTGATGGCCGTTGAGCATTTGATTCAGATGGGCTGTCAGCGTATTGCACATTTGAAGGGGCCCGAAGGCCTTTCCGTCACTCAAGAAAGATTGACGGCCTACCTTGATGTGCTGCGAAAGCATGGATTGGCAATCCGGGAAGAATACATTCTTCCTACTGGTTTCCGCACGTTCAAAGGTGCCTATCCCACCAAGAAACTGTTGGCCTTAGCTGAACCTCCAGATGGAATTTTCGCGGTCAAGGATAACATAGCAATGGCTGCGATGCATGTGATTCGGGAACATGGCCTTACAGTACCCGATGATATTGCCGTAATCGGATTTGATGACGAGCCCATGCCGCCTATTGTTATCCTACTCTCAGTACGATTAAACAGCCTACGGTGGATTTGGTAAAGAAGTAGCCATGCTATTTCTTCAGCAAATACAAGGAGACACAGCCTCTACAGCTAAACAAGAAATTGTATTGCCTTCGGAACTAGTAATTCGTAACTCTTCCTAAAGAAGCGCTAGTACACGCTACTTACTTAGAATAGGCCTTAATGATCTCGTCTGCCACCTTCTGACAGAATACGGCCGTTTCCTGCTTTTGTACATTCAGAAAAGAAATTCCCCATTTTCGTCCTTACGAGTCAAACGGCTAGGGAGGCCGATGGGGGATTCGCCGGTGAGTATACCGTAGAAAACACAGGCGGTTAGGTAAGTGCCTAGGGTGGAGGGATGGCTCCCATCTGGATCATAGAACTCTAATTCCGGACGCAAACTCCTGGCTTTTTCCCAAGCCGGACCAACGGGTACAATCTTAGCACCAATCTTTTCCGCGAGTTCTATGTACTTGGTTTTGATGGGGTCTTGCATATACGGATCCCAAGACCTGGCCCAGGTCATGTATAGATAGGTTTGAGCTCCACTTTTCTTGATCATTTGATCGAAAAGAGTGCCAAAATGCATTAAACTGTCTGGTCGATCAATGGTACTACGACTATGGTTTGGAGGATCACAATATCAAAATCGCCATTCTGGATCTTACGCTTTGTTTGTAGCCCGCGCTCATTGCGCCAATGGTGCCCCCAGTGGGCACCTCCTGCGGTAGATTGTTGGGTGGTGAAAGCCTGCTTCTTGGCCTGCATCATCGCAGCGGTTACTTGAGGGAGATTCCAGAAGTAGGTGTAGCTATTGCCGACGAAGAGTACTTTCTTCGGGCTATCAGATTGACTGAATCCTAGTACAGAAATGGAAAAAAGGCAAAGGAAGAAGGTCGTTAACTTACGGAAAGGCATAGATCGGATCGTTTTTCGTTCAAAGAAGAAGGGCAGAACATCCGAAATTTCCTTGGTCTTGCTTGAGGGAATTTCGGATGTTTGCGTGTGGTAAGGTAATTATTTCTCCACAAAACGCCCTTTTATTAAGGTCTCAGTGCGCTTCGCGTGTGGTACTACATCTTCTCGGTAAAAATATACATCACGCAGTTCATTTTTAGAGAACAGCTGCAACTGATCTCCGTTGTGGGGAGAATTCTGTTGAGTGGAATTGCCGTAGCTCAGGAGGGCCTTGGCGCGTACCTTATCTCCGAATTCAATGACGGACACCCAGGAATCACCACCACTGATATGCATCTTACCATCATCTTCCAAACCATTAGACCACGCTACTCGGAACACTCCAACGCTACCATCTGCCCCATTACCAGGGAGATCAAGCCCATTATAGGTGATCCGGTAGATATCTCCCCAAGGGATATCAAGCTTACCATAACCTCCTTTTAATTCTTTAGCGGCTTCTTCCAGTAGTGCTACCGCTTTCTTGGGGTCAGCGAGACCATCTGGGGTTGTCCGTGGGGCCTTTAAGGACCATTGTTCTTTATAGTTTTTGCGATTCCAAGGATTGAATTTGTTCGACCATAGGTAGAACAAGGCAGCTCCTTTACTGTCGGCATTGGATTCGCGATCCCAATTCTCTAGCACGCCCTTGGCCTCTTTGGCAAGGTCGGAGCCATGTTCATCAATGGCGGCAAAGAGGTCATCCAGGAGTCTATCCGCCATCTCCCAACGAGTGGAAAGCTTGTATTCCACCAATTCATCAAAGGTGATCGACTCATCTTCGGCGAGCATACGGGCAGAGCGCTGTGGACGGTAACTCATACGGATCGGTGACATATAAGGTGGGAAATCCTTGGGGTTGAGTTGCATGGGGAAAGTGCTGGTCCAAGGCGGATCATTGGCATTCTGCAACCAGCCAGCGGGTGGATTCTTGATTTTGGGCAAGTCCGCATAGGAGTGTACATCGGTCCAGATGTGCTTAGAGTCATCACCGGGCACAATATTGCTCCAGAAGCCCCAATCACCGCTCTTGCGCTTGGGCACTTGCCCATTGAACATGTAGAAGATATCTCCCTTTTGATCGGCATACATGATGTTGAAAAAGGGGATTTGTACCTCCTTCAAGGCCGCTTCAAACTCGTTAAAATTTTTGGCCGTTCCCATCTTCCACCACTGCAAAGCAGCATGGTAGCGGTCATAGCCGGGCATCCGAATCGCTAAGGCTTTTTCTCCTTTTTGACTGACGACCCTTCCATGTTCAGATTCATAGATATCCAATGCTTTGTCAGCCAATGTTCCGTCCTTTTGTTTGACTTTGATGGATTTCTTCATCACCTTGAAGGGTTTAACCTTTCCATCAAGTACATAGCCTTGATCCTTAAGTGTTAGCTCATATAGATCAGCATTATCGATAGTATTATTGGTGTGACTCCAGCCCAGTTGCTCATTGAAGGCGATGCCCAGGGTGGGGAAGCCTACTAAGGTGGCACCGTAAGTGTTGATGCCCGGTGCATTGAGATGACCTTCGTAGAATAGCCATTCATCAAACCAAGGAAGGTGAGGATTTTGAACCAGCATAGCATTACCCGAAGCAGAGCGCTTAGCGCTCACGGCGTAGGTGTTGGAGCCGCGACGAGACCAATATTGTGACCGACCGATATCTCCGCCACCCACAAACCGACTGTAAATGACAAAAAGATAGTGGCGCATTACATCTTCCTGTTCAATGGGCAAGGCTACCTTTTTGGCTTCCTCAAAGCGGTCGGGGAATGCTTTAGCGTAAGCATTCATGCCATCCACAAAGGCGGTGGCGTAGGGCTTGATTTCCGGCTTTTGATTTTCCCACCAGATGCTGGCCAATTCTGGAAACCCCAGGGTGTGCACCATTTGGTCATTCTGAAAGTATTCTTCTCCCCAATACGCTGAGGCACGCCCTCTGGATTTGGCGTAGAGTTCCAGGATAAGGTTGCCATGGCTATGCATCTGGGCCCATCCAAAGGCATAACCAAGTTCTTCGAGATTTTGAGCGTAAATGTGAGGAATACCCCATTCATCCCAGATGATCTCTGTATTTTTTTGCTGCCCATAGAGAGATATACTGAGGAGTAGAGCGAATGAGAAAGGAAATAGTTTCATTTTCATTTTGTTGAATTGCATGGATGTATTTGTGGTTTGATTTTGCTTCCTTACTGAAGGTCCATAATAGGGTAGTGTGGATGCCTGGTTGAAAAGTGACACGGAAGTTTGGACGCTTTGTTCTTATGATGGCGGCAATTTTCTAGCTGGCGAATCCTCTTCAAACTCAAGATAAATGATCACCCAGTTTGACAAAAGCCCACTGAATCGCAATATCAAGTTGTTCCGATGCCTAAAATACCAAATCATCCCTAGGATGGAGCTAGTACAGGAGATATTTTAGAGAGATTAGTATTTTGGGGGAAGGTTGTGTAGCGGGAGTCTTCTCCTAGCGTTCAGATCGACTTAGGTAGAGCACTGGAAATAGTAGACCTTTTAAGCATCTATCTGACCCTCAATGCGTATTGCTATAAGTGAACAACACTTACCGAAAGTCTCATGCAGCGACTTTCTCTCGCAATTCCGAACTTTCCTACAGAACCGATTCATCCCATTAACTTGATGGCCTAACGATCGAAAGTATAGGCGAAATGAAGCTTTTATCTAAGATTACTTTTATATAACCAAAACTACTCCAACATGAAGAACATCTTCCCCCTAATTGCAATAGCCCTCGCTACGGCCTTGACTTCCTGCAGCGCCTCTAAAGAACTGACAGCAGAGGTGGAATCTACCAAATCATCCCTACAACAGTGTGAAGACCAGGTTGCCACTCTCCAGCGAGAACTCGCTCAAGCCAAGAATATGCTTGGTGGCTCTGGTGATGAACTGATGCAAACACAAGCAGAGAATCAATCCTTGCGTAGTGAGATGGACAATCTCCGCAATCAGCTTGCTACGGTAACCAAGGAAATGCAAGCTTCTTCTGATAATTATGGGGTGTGGTTTCGTGTGCAAATCGGTGCCTATGAACAACGCCGCATTGATAATAGCTTGGAGACTACGGATCAATTATCATTGGAAACGAGAAATGAACTACAGAAGATTGCCTTGGGCCGCTTCCGCATGTACGAGGATGCTAAACAACTACAAACACAATTGCAGGAGATGGGGTTGAAGGATGCCTGGGTAGTATCCTATAAAGATGGTGTGCGGATATCCGTAGAAGAGGCTCTGCGAAATTAGTTTCCGCTAGAGGTCATCCGAAGTTTGACTGGGTCCTGCTTAGGAGAAACTTC
The DNA here is from genome assembly GCA_965263225.1 of Saprospiraceae bacterium. Classification (GTDB taxonomy): domain Bacteria; phylum Bacteroidota; class Bacteroidia; order Chitinophagales; family Saprospiraceae; genus DT-111. The sequence goes on along the minus strand of CBDHHG010000049.1, from coordinate 41,559 downwards.
GGGTGACTAAGCTTAGGAATTCGGGGTTTCCCCTGCCTTGAAATAGTCTAAGACCTTTTTTGCTACGTTCAAATTGCTGGCTTCTGCAATTTGTGCAGCGGTAGCTTGGCGAAGCTTTTTCACCGAACCAAAATGCGTTAATAATTTCTCGGCTGTTTTGTCTCCGATACCGGGAATATCGGTCAATTCGGTACCGAGAAAGGCCCGAGAACGCTGATCTCGATGGAAGGTAATGGCGAAACGGTGCGCTTCATTTCGCGCCTGCTGAATTACCTTTAAGGTCTCGGATTTCTTATCGATATATAAGGGGATCGGATCATCTGGGAAGAAAATCTCTTCTAATCGCTTGGCAATACCGATGATGGTGACCTTATCTTCAATCCCCAATTCACGAATGATCTTAGTGGCTGCGCTCAATTGTCCTTTACCCCCATCTATAATGATCAGTTGTGGCAAAGGACTGTTCTCTCTCACCAATCTAGAGTAACGTCGTCGTACGACTTCCTCCATAGAAGCAAAGTCATTTGGGCCTTCTACGGTTTTGATATTAAAGTGGCGATAATCCTTCTTGGACGGTTTGGCATTCTTAAAGACCACGCAGGAAGAGACCGGATGAGCCCCTTGAATATTGGAGTTGTCAAAGCATTCCAAGTGAATGGGCAGCACATCCATCTGGAGATCTTTCTGCATGGTGCGGAGGATCCGCTCGGATGGGGTTTGCTTGTTGGTTCTGCTGACGGCCTCTTTTTGCTTCTGCATCAAATAGAACTTCACATTCTTCTGAGATAACTCTAGGAGCTTCTTCTTGTCGCCGATCTTGGGTACAGTGATTGTTAGGTCTTCTTCTGTTAAAGTGATCGGGTAGGGGAGGATCAGCTCTTGCGCAATGCTATTGAATCGCTCTCGTAGCAATGGGATAGCATATTGTAGTAAATCCTCTTCCTCGTCATCTAAATTGATAACCAATTCCTGGGTGTGCGTATGAATGATAGCGCCATTGACGATCTTCAGATAGTTGATGTAGGCCTCTTTTTCTGCCGAAGCAATGGTAAAGACATCTACATCCCGAATTTTCGTACTCACCACGGTAGACTTGGCCTGGTAGTCATTGAAGGCATCCAGCTTTTCTTTCATTTGCTGCGCCTTCTCAAATTCCAGGTTTTCGGCCATTTTCTGCATCTCTTTTTTAAAATGCTGAATCACAGCACTGAAATTACCCTTGAGAATATTCTTGATCTGGGCAATTCTTTCATTGTACTCTTCTTCCGACTCAAAACCTACACAGGGTCCTACACAATTCTTGATGTGATATTCCAGGCAGACCTTGAATTTGCCTCCGTCGATATTGGGCTGGGATAGATTCAAGGTGCAGGTACGCAAGGGAAATAGCTGTTTGATGAGATCCAAGATGATCTTAAGCCTATACTTGGAAGTGTAAGGACCGAAATAGGTAGAACCGTCCCGTATCACTCGGCGCGTAATGAATACCCTTGGGAAGCGCTCTTTCTTAATGCATAGGTAAGAGTAGGATTTCCCATCCTTGAGCATCACATTGTAACGTGGTTGATACTTTTTAATCAAGGAGTTTTCCAGCAGTAGGGCATCTGCTTCCGTTTCCACTAGCGTGAACTCCAGATGATCTGCATTTTTCACGAGTACCCGAGTTTTATGGGCACGTCCTTTTCGTTCTCCAAAATAAGAAGCTACACGATTGCGCAAGCTTTTGGCTTTCCCTACATACAAGATGACTCCCGATTCATCTAGGAATCGGTACACCCCTGGTTCATGTGGGATGGTGTCCGCAATCTTCTTGAAATCCTCTGTTGTCATGAAATGAGCATACTTAAGAGATGCTGGTCTGCCATTTGGGTAGACGAACTTAGCGACCTTATCCTATTGAAAACAGTTGGCCGAGAACAATGGTTGTCATCGAATAGGGAAACTATTCTACTACTCGTCCTCCTTTCAATTCATCCTGATATTTTTCTAATTCAGCCCATTTCCCGGCAGCAGCAAGGGTAGCCTGATTAGACCAGGTATTGGGATCATGGATGCGATAGCGTTCGCCGGCAGCGGTGAGGATTTCCTGGAGGCGCTCTAGTGTAGCTTCGGCGAGATCTTGCCAGTTATTGATCCCTCCATCCTTCAAAAGTTGCTCAATCTTGGGCCCGATTCCTTCCACGATCTTGAGGTTGGTGGGATCTGTGGGATGGGAGGCCTTTTTCTTCAATGCCGCTGGATTATTGGCTTTCATAGCCAACAATTTCTTGGCTTGTCCGACCCAATCATCTTTTTCGATTCGACCAGGAAAGTACGCTACATCGCGGGTGACCTGTTCGATTTTCGGTCCATCGAATTCTGCGATTTGTTGGTAGGTATAAATACCAATATCATTGAGCTTCTTTTCAATAAAAGGTCCGACTCCGTTAATGAGTGTAAGATCATCTTTCTCGTGATCTTCGATGACTATCTTTTCTTTTAAAACCCTTTTTTCCACCTTGGTGAGGCTTTCTGGATCTGGTTCTGTGGTTTCATCTTCTTCCACAAAGGAGAGAATGGGTTCTACCGCTTTAGGCGTCTCATCTTGAGTAGAAGCTTGTGTTTGTAGTGTCTTAAGATCGGCTAATTCCGCCTTGAGGTTTTCGTTTTCTTCATCCAGATGGCTTAGCCTGGATTCAAAGGTGGCCAACTGCTGGCGAGTTGCATTGTATAAGCTTTGCATTTGAGCCATATTGTCTACCTGCTCATCTTCCTTTTCTACTACTTTGCTTAGGTTAGCATTTTCTGTCTTCAAGAGTGTAATTTCATCCTTCAATCCAGCTATTTCAACATGGTATTCCTTGTCTGTCGTCTGGATCTCTTCCAACTGTTGATTAACCTGATAAACATCCTTCAGGAGTTTGGCCTTCTCTTTTTCCAACTCATCGATTCGATCGGTGTAAGAGACCAGATTGTATTCTGCTTGTTTGAGCTGCTTTTCGTACTCTGCTTGTTTGCCGAGTAAAGTTTCATTCTCAAGTTGAAGCTCGCTCAGTTTTTTTTTCTCCGCTTTTAGCTCTTTTCTGAGCTTTCTGACGGCGCCTGATCTTAGCAGGAAGCCGATCAGCATACCAAATAGCAAGGCAATGAACATGATAGCTAATATGGTGTAGCTATCCTGTGAATCGAAATTGTTGAACAAATCTTGAAGACCTTCCATAAAGTATAGTGTTTTGAGTGTTCTTACTCAATGGTGAAATTAACTCTGCGATTTTTCTGACGTCCTTCTGGGAAATCTTTCCCGTTTTTGCTGTTGGGAGCCACTGGTTTGGTCTCTCCATCTGAGCGTGTCTCTATAGTGGCACTAATGCCAAGTTCCCGGAAGTATTCCAGCGCACTCTTTGCGCGTTTTATGCCTAGATTGTAGTTGTATTTCGAATTGCCCTTACTATCGGTATGACCGGTAATGATGATCTTCTCCTCGGGGTTTAAAGATAGATAGGTCTTCACCGAATCAGCATAGTCAATGAAGGACTCTCCAGGGATGAATTCCGCAGAATTAAAACGGAAATTAGCATCTGAGAATGTCATATTCTTGAACTCAAAGGCTAAACCTCGGTTGTCGAAGGCATCGGGGATGGCATTAGGATCAAACAACTCAAAAAGTAAGGGTACGCCTAAGGTAATATCTTCGCTGACCCCATTATCCAATTTAATCCGTGACGGATCAACCCCTCTGCGTTCTAGTAATCCCCTCACATAGGCTGCCCGAGCTGTTCCTAATTCTTCGTACCAACCCGGCGGATCAATACCTGTTTCTGTGGTTCTATAGAAAGCGGTAATGGTTAGATCTCTTGTGGTATCTGCCTGTAATATGGCAGCTACGGTATCCAAAAAAGCTCGATTATTATCATTTAGGCGAGCGTCGACGGCAGCAGAATCGAAGGCAAACTGATCATAGCCCTGTAGAATGACTTTGTCTCCATCCGTTAGGCTTAGGGTTTTGAGTCGAATATCCGTGGGTTCTTTTTCGCATTGTTGTCGTACTTCACATACAAAGTACCAACGTGCCCACATGGCAAAAGCCAGAAACGTAAGGAATACCAGAAAGGCCAGAAACCTCATATATGATAGCGTTTGTTAATGATTAAGCTGTTAACATACACAATTATAGTAAAAAAATCGGTACTGCTGCTAAATCAGGCTTTTATCATCAGCAGCGCCTATTGTTGGAGGTGTCTTTGTCTCATACTTTCGTATAATATCATCCCCGTAGCTACAGACACATTAAGTGAGTCGGTAGTACCTTGTTGGGGTATGATGAATAGTTCGTCCGCAGCTTTTTCCATGGCAGGGCTGATTCCTTCTCCCTCAGAGCCTACGATGAGGGCCAGGGGTAGCGTCCAATCCAGTTGATGGATAGATTGACTGGCCTTGAGGCTACTGGCCATCACAGACAAGCCAGATTGCTGGAGGAAATCCACCGCATTGACCAAGCTGGGTTCTCTGCAAACAGGTATTTTGGCTAGAGCACCTGCCGAGGTTTTCATGGCGTCTGCATTGATTTGGGCAGTACCCTTTAGGGGAACAACGAGTGCATGTGCCCCACAAACTTCTGCGGTACGCGCTATTGCTCCCAGATTGCGAACGTCGGTAACTCCATCTAGTATGACAATCAAGGGTGTCTGGGAGTTTTCGTAGATGGTGGGCAGTACGTCCATGATCCGGTAAAAGGGAATCGGTGCAATTAAGGCAATAATACCTTGGTGATTGGCCCTCACCAGTCGATTCATCCTTTCCTTTGGTGCAATCTGTAAGGGGATATTAGCAGCCTTGGTCAGGTGGCGAATTTCCTTTTCCAATGGGCCTCGAACCCCTTGTTGGAAGATCACTTTGTCCAGCGAAACCCCTGCTTCAATGGCATCGACCACCGGATGTCGACCGTAGATAATATCTTTTTCTTTCTTATGCATGTGCGACAAAAGTACTATAAAAGGAGGAAAATAAACCAGCCTAGGGAATGATGTATGACTTACAAAATCTACTGGGGCATTGCCCCAATTGTCGGTTGGGAGGTACAATGAATTGACAATGGCCAATTGAACGCCAGAGAAAATGCATAAATTTGAGCGAAATTCACTGAACAAACCCTTGAAAGAGCAGTTTTTGTTACCCGGAGATAGCATGACTCTTTCTTTTCTAACCAAAATTAAAATTGCAGCAAGATGTGTAGAAAAGTCCTCCCATGGCTAGCAATGGTTGCTATGCTTTTGTCACCCTTTGCGATTCACGCACAAAAACAAACTCCTCTAGATGTAGCACTTCGACATGTAGAACAAAAGTCCGCCGAATGGGGCTTACTGGCCGATGATATTCAGGAAATCAAGGTGAGCCATCAGTTTCAGAGCAAGCACAATCAAGTTGTACATTACTACCTGCTGCAACATTATCAGAATATCGAGGTGGAAGGTGCAATCATTGGCATACATGTAAAGCCAGATGGTAAGGTGGGCTATGCGACTAACCGATTTATCGCTGCACTTAGCGAAAAGATTAAACATACCTCAGCTGGCCTCGATGCCCTCAATGCAACGAAGATGGCCTTGTCCCACCTGAACTTAGAGGAAGACAACACCATACAGTTTAAGGAAAAGCTGAACGAATATTCCTATGTTTTTTCACCCGGTAAAACGGCCGCAGGGGATATCCGAGTTCAACTGTTATACTGGCCAAAGCCAGATGGAAGTGCCGTGGAATTAGCCTGGCGAGTACATTTACAGGAATCCAGCAAATCCCTAAAGGCCTGGGATGTCTTAGTGGATGCACAAGATGGGAAGATCCTCCATCGCAGAGATCGAGTACTGCGTTGTAGTTTTTCCAAACACAGAACGCATCAGCATACAGTTGCCTGTACGCATAAAACAGCTGCTACCTTCCAAAGTGTAACTGAAGCCTTAGCAGACGAAGACGTTTTTCCGTCCCTGGCTGGAGAAACTTATAATGTATTTCCAGTTCCTTTAGCTAATCCTCTAGAAGGAGCCCGCCAGCTAGTGACCTCTCCGGCTGACCCTACAGCCTCCCCTTTTGGCTGGCACGATACTGATGGGCAGGCTGGGGCAGAGTACACCATTACCAGAGGGAATAATGTATATGCCTTTCACGATCGGAATGGCAATAATGCACCTTCAGGAGATGAGCCCGATGGTGGAAGTTCCTTGCAATTTGATTTTCCGCTGGATCTCAGTAAAGAACCAGATACCTATGTCGACGCAGCAGTTACGCAGTTGTTTTACATCAGTAATTTCATGCACGACTTCACCTATGCTTACGGTTTTGATGAAGCGGCTGGCAACTTTCAAGAGAATAACTATGGCAACGGGGGTGTCGAAGGTGATGCTTTGCGCTCTCATGCCCAGGACTTCGGAGATGATCCCTACCAAGAACCTGCGGACCCTAGCGACGATGAATTGAATAATGCTAATTTCTTTACCCCATTGGATGGCTTTGCACCAGTCATGCAAATGTTCTTATTCGATCGTCAAGGCAATGACCTCTTTACCGTATTAGAGCCAGAGCCATTGCGGGGTGCTTTCGAAACGGGGATTGCTACTTTTGGGCCAAGCATTTCCGATACACCGATTGAAGGGCAAGTAGTGAATGCTGTGGACAATTCCAATAATCCCAGCTTGCTCTGTAATGCTGTTAGCAATGCGGCGGAAGTGAATGGAAAGATTGCCATGATCGATCGAGGAGAATGCTTCTTCAAGGAAAAAACGATCAATGCGCAACAGGCCGGTGCAATCGCCGTGATTATCTGCAATTTTGAAGATGTAATTATCGACATGGGCGGGCCGGCTTCCATTGACGAACCGGTGATTCCCACGCTGATGCTCAAGAATAACGACTGCCAAACGATCCGGAATTTCATTGCGCAAGGAGTGGAGGTTAAATTACAACAGCCAGATGTTTCTGGACCCACCTTTGTGGATGCCGATTTCGATAATGAAGTGAGTATTCATGAATATGGACATGGTATTTCTAATCGTCTCACTGGCGGAGCCAATAGTAATTGTTTGAACAATGACGAACAGATGGGAGAGGGGTGGAGTGATTTCTTCTCATTGGTTACTACGGTAAAACCCGGTGAGGACGGAACAGAGCCTAAACACGTTGGATCTTATGTATGGACGCGTACGGCAGATGGTACTGGCGTAAGAAGACTGCCTTATTCTTCTGATATGAGTGTTAATGGTCAGACTTTCGCGGATATCATTGGTACTGGTGGTAGAGTGTTTAATCCTGAGCCAGGGCAGCCGGGGCAGCGGGGAGCCCCTCATCCGTTGGGAGAAATCTGGGCAGGAGTTCTTTGGGATTTGTATTGGGCTATGGTTGAGCAGTATGATTTTGATGAGGATATGATCCATGGCACTGGTGGGAATAATATGGCTATCCAGTTGGTGATGGATGGAATGAAACTACAAGCTTGTAATCCAGGATTCCTGGATGGGCGTGATGCCATTTTAATGGCTGATGAGATGACCTATGACGGAGCCAATCAGTGCTTGATTTGGGAGGTATTTGCTAGGCGAGGAATGGGCTTCGGAGCGGATCAAGGATCAATTAATGATCGAAATGATTTGATCGAGAGTTTTGAGACGAATCCCGCCTGCATTCCCACACTTAAGGTCGCCAAGGCAGCTACTCCGGTAATCAATCCAGGAGATGAAATCAGTTATACCATTGAAGTATACAATCATAAACCCGAAGCCATTAGCGGTGTCGTAGTCAACGATATCTTACCGGATGGAACCACTTACGTGACGGGCTCTGCTACGGGGACAGAAAATGTAGATCAGAATGGGAACCAAATCTCATTTGAGATTGGGGATATGGCAGCGGGAGATACAGTTGTTCTTGCTTACCAGGTGTTTACGGCAGCTGAACTGAAATCAACCCAGCAATTCTTTGATGATGTAGAAGCGGCAGATACGGAAGTAACCTGGGTTTTTGACTTCTTAGATGGAACAACGATTTGGGAAGTAAATGACGATGATGAAGCCTTTAGCGGCGAACGCTCTTGGTCTATTGACAATACCAATACAGATAATGATCAAATTCTCTTTCTTGCGAGTCCATTTCGCATAGAAGGCACCCAACCTGCCCTTCGCTTTTACCATCGATATGATACAGAAACTGGCTTTGATGGCGGCTTTGTGGAGATCTCTACAGATGGAGGGAGTTTTTGGGATGCTGTGGATGCAGAGAAATATTTTAGAGGAGGGAATTTACGGCCACTAAACTACAGCACTTTTGCCATTCCTGGGATTGAGGCTTTTAGTGGTACAACCAATGGAGAATTTGTTCCTTGTTACATTGACTTAAGTGATTACATCGGCCAGGATATCCAGATTCGCTTCCGATTTGGATCTGATGATGTGGAGAGTCGTGATGGTTGGTATATCGATGATATCGAAATTTTAGATGTTTTCAATTATCAGTCGGAGGTGTGTGTGACCAGCAATGAGGGAGATCAAGCCTGTGCCGTGGCTCCAGAACGCGGAACGGTTGTTAATGATCAAACAGTTCTGCCAATAACGGAGATCGAATCCTTAGGCGCTATTGTATCCATATTCCCCAATCCTGCCCGTAGCTTGATCAACATTTCTGTTACCACAGAAAATAGCAGTGAAGTGGCTCTGGAATTATTCAGTATGGACGGTAAACAGCTCATAGCTCAGCGCGAGAGGCTTACAATTGGTACCCAACAATTCCAGATGGATGTTTCTGATCTACCGAGTGGATTTTATATGGTCCGCTTGCAAACAGATATTGGGGCTACTACTCAGAAGATTATCATTGAATAAGTCCTGGGATCTAATAAAAAACTCCCGAGCATGTCCGGCTCGGGAGGGAATGATCAAAAAACAGCAGGATATAACAATGTTTGAAAACATTATTCGGTAACAATGATCGCTTGGAGTCCTTCCAAACGATCATTGTTTTTTGGAGTGACCATGAAAATGATTACACAAAGCCAATAAAGGTTAAGCCCTTATCTTGGCTTCGTGTAAGGACGACAAAACAAAATAGGTGTTACAAGTTTGAAAACTCAGTGTTGTGCGCGTGTTTATTGCCTTGGCATAAGGTTCTTAATCATACTTGAACGAAATTGCATAGGGATTGCATGAAAACCTTGCCGCTGGGATATGGGATCTAACTTTTCTACGGTGCTTCTCAAAGCGCTCTTTATAAAATTGCCTAAGAAATGAATGTCTTAGACACTATCAATTACATGGTTTTACTTGCTTATGGATGATGATGATTCAAGTCATTCGTAATGAACTGTTTAGCAAGACCTATTAGGAACAAAAACGTCTAAATCTAAAGATCACTAATTCTCCGGATTACTCTATACAAGCGAGTATATTCGTTTACTTCCTCAATAAATGGATCGTACTCCAAATGGTTAGCAGAAATCAATTTCAGGTGTGATACCCGGTTCTTAGCATTATAAATGCGCTGCACATATTTGACCCATAATGAGCCATTATTCTTTACAGCGTAGATCTTGTTATCGTTGATCTCATGAACCCCAGCGATCTCTCTACAGACCACCAAATCACTGTCATTGATGATGGGCTCCATACTGTTGCCACTAATTGGAAAACTAACTAGACTTCCTCCACTTAAACCTGGGACACTGAAAAAAGATTTATCCTCAGTAGCAAAACTACCTGCGTCTACTGAGGTACCAGCAAATGCTTCAACGCTAGTGAACAATATATTACCTTTCGGAGCTCCATCACTATTGGTACTTACCTCTTCAGGGATTTCAAACCCGAAAGGAGTTCCCATATCGTCCAATAGATAGGACTCATTTACACCAAATTCTCTACAAATAATACGAGCCTGACGATAGTCTATGCACCGCTTATCATCAGGGTTCAAATAAGCTCGGATAATATGACCATAAGCACGATTTCCAAGGACTTTTTCAGCAAAATCTCCCATTCCACGACCATTTCGGTCGTTTTTAACTATCACGCCTCTCTCCTCAAGTAAACTAAAAACTTTGATGAATCGCTCGTTCAATTGTATCCGATCTTCACGTATCATGTTTGAAGATTTAAGTTTTTAAAACAAAACAAAATAATTTGGTTGCAATATAAAACGAATTTGTTTTTAAAACAAATAATTGTAAAAAAATAATGTTAAAATTTCTGTTGGATTTATGAAAAAGATCAGACAAAACGTAGTATTTAACCTGTCCAGAAAGGTCTAGGTTTTTTAGATAATGCCTGAGCGAATCCATGCTGACTTATACAAAAGAAGAGAAGGAGTTTCGTTTGATAAGGCATAAGCCTTTTACAATAAATGAATGGAGTAGCCCACTCTCAAAGCTGGTCGATGAATTCTAGGGTTCGATCCAGTTCTTCCAAGGTGTTGTAATAATGGGGAGAAAGTCGCAGCAACCAATCTGCTTGTTTTGCTTTCATATCAAAACGATTATAGGCTAATGTGGTATGAGAAGAATTGATCCCGTGGTCACGGAGCTGTCGTTGTAAATGCACGGGATCTTGTCCTGACATAGTAAAGGTTACGATGCCCGCCTTATGTATGCCCTGATCGAGGACCCTTACTGTAGGAAGTGAAGAAAGACTAGCGCGGAGATATCCTGAGAGGTATTTGACTTGCTGTTCGATTCGTTCTAAGCCAATCTCATTGGCATATTCCACCGCCTTGGCAGCACCCAACATTAACGCATAGGGTTTTTCCCACAACTCAAAACGTTTGGCATCTTTTCGAGGCGTATATTGGTCGTCCTCACTCCAGGCAGCGCTGTGTAGGTCTAGAAACAGAGGACTAAGTCCAGCATTTAATACTCGATTGGACACATACAGAAAGCCGGTTCCTCTCGGGCCGCGCAGGAACTTACGGGTCGTGGCGCTCAGGAAATCACAGCCTAAGGTCTTTACATCCAAAACCAGTTGACCTGCGGATTGGCAAGCATCAAGCAAGTAATAGATACCGCGATCTTGGCAGGCTCGTCCAATTTGGATGGCCTCTTGAATCAGGCCGGAATTGGTTGGAACATGGGTTACGGCAACTAGCTTTGGGCGGTGAGCCTCCATTTTTTGGATCATATCAATCGGGTCCAACCCACCTGTCGGCAGATCTCTACTAAACATGATATTGACTCCACGCGATTTCTTCAATTGAAGGAAGGCAATCTGGTTAGAGGAATAGTCATTTAAACTCGTAAGAATCACATCCCCTTTTTCAAAGGGAATAGAAGATAAGGCTTTATTATAGGCATCCGTAGCGTTACCCGCAAAGGCGATATTCCTACTATTCGTGTTCAATAGTTGGGCAACTGCGGTGTAAAAAGAGTCTAGGCCCTCGCGCTGGTCGGCTGCTGTTTCGTAGCCACCGGCTAGATACTCGGCCATAAGGAATTGATCAATGCTCGTTTTTACCCGATCCGGCATAAGGGCAGCTCCGGCATTGTTTAGATGTATAATTTGACTGGTGCCAGGTGTCTCCTTTCGAAACTGGCCAATTTGTTCACTGGTAAAGGCTTGCATAGAGAATTAGGGCAGTTGTATGTCAATATTTAAGATTTTGAGGACCATGATTTGAGTACCTGCTTTAAGAAAGCTCTCTTTGATCTCGCTGGTGAGTACCTTCATAATGTGATCATAATCGCCAGAAATCTGTGTACTAAGGGCATTGGTTTGGACAGTCAAACCTTCGTGTTGATTCAATCGTGCAATAAAATCTAGAATGGGCGTTTCGTAGTCTGCATCCAAGGGATACATGCTAATGTCCACGGCGGCTTTCATAGGATACATGTTTAATGGTCAATCTGAGGTTGTATTAGGAAAGTAAGTAGCTACCAACTGAGGTTACGATGCTCAGCAGGAATTCAAGTCAGACCGAGTATTTTGTGATCAGCTCACCAATGACAGTAATAATTGAAAATAAATGAGCTGTGAATGGGCTTTAACTAGAGGAATCTGGACAAGTCGTCTGTGGTAGAATTTTATTCTTATTGCTAATGTAAAACGGTCAGCTAAAATATTTTAATTTTCAAGGACATAAATCTTGCTGGGGGTGAGATAAAAATTATGTTCGGAAAATCGAAGGGACAGATCAGGTGCGTGGAAGGCCTATACTCGGATTCTTAGAGACCGACACAGCAAGGTAAAATTGCTGAGGGAAGCTGCTCAACTGTGATCCTGCTTTGGAAGCCTGTTTCAGAATTCATATATTTGAACCCTATATCTAGTAGATGTTTATAGCTTTCAAAAAGTATTTCTACCAGAAACTGATTAGGAAAGTTAAAGCGCTCCTGGCATTCTTTCCTTAGATATAGATCATGTACTCTGTAGACAAACAATAGTCAGCGAACTAGTTTTATATGGCAAAGAAGAAGAAGAAGGGACAGTTATCACTTAATCTGGGGATCAAGGATGAACGAGTTCCAAAGTTGGTCGGGGTTTTGTGTTGGTTTCTAGCCATCTATCTGTTTATTGCCTTTACCTCTTACCTGTTCACCTGGAAGGAAGACCAGGATAAGGTCCTTAAATTTTCTTGGGAACTACTTTTACAAGGTAATTTGGAAATGTCTAATTGGCTTGGACGACTAGGAGCGATTGTGTCCAACATGTTCTTCTTTTGGGGGTTTGGATTAGGCTCTTTCGTTTTCGTCTACCTTTTAGCCAGAGTGGGCCGAGACCTCATCCAAGAGCGACCATTGAAGACTTTTGTACCGACCTTGAGTTATACTATGGTCTCTATGTTATTGGCGACCATTTTATTGGAATTTATAGCTGGAGATAATGGATTTCCCTGGGGGGGAGCCTTTGGGCAAGGAATTAGCGGCTGGCTACACAATTTTGTAGGCACCTTAGGCATGATCGTTCTGATCATTTTTGCGATAGCGGGAATGGTTACTTGGCGATTCAATCCGAATTACAATGACATGACCCCCGAAAAGGCAATAGGGGAAACCAAAGATTACATTGGTTCGTTGCTAAATGGTCGCCGAAGAAGACAAAGAGCTACTGCTGCGGCTACAACGACTACCCCACCTGTAAAGCAACAGACAGCTCCCGCCTTAAGGCCGGGTGGCGATCGTGGGGGAGGAGAGGAAGAAAAGGAGAAAGAGTTGATTCCTGAGGGCAGCCAATTGGCATTTGAATTGGAAGAACGCAAGCGTAAGAAGCCGACAACCTTGAAATCTGGAGAAGGAGACTTGGAGATTCAACAAGCTACCCCGCTGGAAGGCGATGCTATAGATAATCCTGGCCCTGGAACTGATAAGCCCATCTTGCCGATTCAGCAGGAGAATAAAGAGCATTCCGAGCCTTATGATCCTACCTTAGAGTTAAGTTCCTACGAATATCCCGTTACTTCTTTGCTAAAGGATTACTCGGAACAGAAGGTCGAAATTGATCGAGCTGAGTTAGAGGCTAATAAAGATCAAATTATTGAGACGCTGTTGAACTATAAGATTGAGATCATTAAGATCCGAGCTACCATAGGTCCGACAGTTACATTGTACGAGATCGTTCCTGCTCCCGGTGTGCGAATTTCTAAGATTAAGAACCTGGAGGATGATATTGCACTGAGCCTTTCCGCCTTAGGTATTCGGATTATAGCACCGATCCCAGGGCGAGGTACTATTGGTATAGAGGTACCCAATAAGAAACCACAGATGGTTTCTATGCGAGAAGTACTTTTATCCGATAAATTTAAGCGGGCCAAGATGGATCTACCCATTGCCCTGGGTAAAACGATTTCTAATGAGGTCATGGTGGTTGATCTCGCTAAGATGCCTCACTTGTTAGTGGCAGGGGCTACCGGGCAAGGTAAATCGGTTGGGATTAACTCCATACTGATGTCCTTGTTGTACAAAAAGCATCCATCGCAGGTCAAGTTGGTACTGATCGATCCTAAGAAAGTAGAACTCTTTCCTTATAGCAGAATAGAACATCATTTCCTAGCGTATCTTCCAGGGCAAGATGAGCCCATTACAACCGAGACGAATAAGGTGATCCACACCCTGAATTCTCTCTGTATAGAAATGGATACGCGCTACAATTTACTAAAGAAGGCCTCTGCTCGAAACATCCGGGAGTACAATGAAAAATTCATTGCTCGAAAACTCAACCCTTTGAAGGGGCATAGATTCATGCCGTTCATTGTATTGGTGATTGATGAATTTGCAGACCTGATCATGACGGCAGGAAAAGAAGTAGAATTGCCGATTGGTCGTTTGGCCCAACTGGCTCGTGCTGTGGGTATTCACCTAATCATTGCTACCCAGCGCCCCTCGGTAAATATTATTACTGGGGTGATTAAGGCTAACTTCCCCGCTCGGATTGCCTTCAAAGTGACGGCAAAGGTGGATTCTCGGACAATCCTTGATGCCGGCGGAGCAGATCAATTGATTGGTCGTGGGGATATGCTTTTAAGTGTCGGTGGTGAGGTAGTGCGACTACAGGGGGCTTTTGTAGATACCCCAGAGGTTGAGGCCGTAGTGGATTTTATTTCTGGCCAACATGGCTATCCAGAGCCCTATCTTTTGCCGGAATTCCACGGTGATGATGCAGAAATTCCTGGAACTACTAACCTGAAGTATTCAGACCTAGATGAAATGTTTGAAGATGCAGCTCGCCTGATCGTGCAAAATCAACATGGCTCGACTTCGATGATACAACGTCGCCTTAAACTGGGATACAATCGTGCAGGCCGCATTATGGACCAACTTGAAGCGGTTGGTATTGTTGGTCCATCAGAAGGAAGTAAAGCTAGAGAGGTTTTGATATACGATGAAATCGAATTAGAACGTTTCTTAGTAGATCTCAGAAACCGCAAGTAAATCAATTGACCTGACTGTCCGCAATCGTAAGTGATTATTCATGAAGTTTTTCCCTCTTATTAAAAAGGGCGTCATGCTGGTAATGGCTGCCTCACTACTACTATCTTGCAAAGAGCAAACAACGACAGAGAAGACCGCCTTTGGTAGCCCTGCACCGAGTTTAGAAGCAATACCCCTTTCTCCATTATCACCGGAAGAGCAATTCGCCTTAGATGAATTTGAAACCTGGTTAGATACCAGTTTTGTGGAGCACGGCCCTCCCGGGCTAGCAGTTGCCGTGCTAAAAGGAAAGGAGGTGGTTATGCAAAAGACCTTGGGAGTATTAGATGTGGAAACCGAAAAAGCGGTTCAATCCAATTCTGTATTTCGGTTGGCCTCTGTATCCAAGGGATTTGCGCCAGTGCTGACAGGCATTCTGGTACAGGAAGGCTGCCTACACTGGGACGATTTGGTAGCGCCCTATTTACCGGAATTTGCTTTGCGTGATCCAGTAGCTACTCAGCAATTGAGCTTGCGACATGTCCTAAGTCATACTACCGGACTTCCCAGGCATACCTATTCCAATCTGTTGAATATGAATGTCCCCTACACAGATATCCTTCCGATGTTGAAAGAGGTGGAACTTGCCCATCCTGTAGGTACCTGGTATAACTATCAAAATGTAGCATACAGCTTAATTGGGGATGTTATTGAGCAGGCTACTGGCCTGTCTTATGGAGAAGCACTAGCTGAACGTATTTTTCAGATTCTGGGTATGAAGGATGCCTCGACGAGCCATGGGGCGATTGCTGGTTGTTCCAATACAGCCATGCCACACGGCCCTGATGCTGAAGGGTTTCATAGAATAGCCCTGAGGGATAAGTTCTATTCAGTGGGACCTGCGGCCGGGGTAAACGCCAGTTTGGAAGATATGGAAGAATGGTTGCGACTGCTCATGGGGTATCGCCCTGATGTCATTGACTCTACGGCATTGCAAACGCTCTTTCAGCCCCATGCTGATGTAGCGGCCATTGAAGGGGTGATGCGGGCTTGGCGTCCGATGGATGTTTCTGCTTATGGTTTAGGTTGGCGCTTGGTAGAAAAGGATCAGAAGCACTATATCTTTCATGGAGGTTTTGTCAATGGATATCGTTCCGAAATCGGATTCTGTCAAGAGCAAGATCTAGGTATCGTATTGCTTAGCAATGGTTCTTCTCGCTTTGTAGGCGATGCCTTGCCCCACTTCTTTTCGCTACAGCGAAAAGGAGGGGCTTAGCTTATACTTGTTACTTTACTTATCGGTAGTTTGTTATCGCTTCCTGTGAATGATGACCTTTCCGGACACTATATACCAGTGCTTACTGGATCTCAAACCATAGCATAGATTTGGCTTGTTGCTTGACCATAGTAGAACCGCCACTCATGACTACGGATTGTGTAGTACCCAATTGTTTGGTAATGGCTTTGGGGATTTGATAGCCAGCTGGCATGGTTAATTGTGCTACTTTAGGCCCCTTAGGGTCAAGTTGAATGAGTAGACGGTCGCCCTGGATTTCCAGGCGGGCGCTCAGGGTTTCTTTGCCAGGCTTTCCTTTGGGGATGGAAAAACCATCGATTTTTGCCGTTAGTCCTTTGGCCGTTTTCTTTATAGCAGAGATATGTACGAATACGTTTGCACTTTGTCCCTGATTAAGGACGACAGAGGTAGTTGGAGTTAAGATATCCGTACTAGCATGGCTATTAATATTGAATAATGCGAAGATTAGGAGTGTGATTACAAATGATACGTTTTTCATGAAATTATGAAGTTCGAGTTTGTGTGAGTAAATAATTTTGAGCTAAAGGTAAGGCTGGGATTGTTTTGAACTGATTGAGTAGCCGTTACACTTAATAGTGTCTTTAGCCTCGATTATGTCCTATCAAAATTCAATTTTTTAGCGCCTTCCCGTAAAGAAATTCGAAAAACACTTTTACTTGGGGGTAAAGATATTGATGTTTTCACCTTTCGTAGAGTGTAGCTTGGACACTAGGCTTCTTCAGTTGAGCGTATTCCCGAGATGCAGCTCAAGTAGAAAATTAGCAAAACAAAAAACTCCCGGAGCAATTACTCCGGGAGCCAAATTAAACACCTAAAACCCTAAAAACTTGTTTCTTTATTATTGAGTCTTGAAAGCTTGGAAAGCTGTCAAGATGAACTTAATTTT
This sequence comes from Saprospiraceae bacterium, assembly GCA_965263225.1. GTDB lineage: Bacteria > Bacteroidota > Bacteroidia > Chitinophagales > Saprospiraceae > DT-111. The sequence goes on along the minus strand of CBDHHG010000049.1, from coordinate 24,510 downwards.
CTGTCACTCTAAATCGTCTCTTATTCTCTCCTCAATCATTGATTCATTTATATAGACACCTGGAAAGCCTAAATGCCTCTTTCTATGATGTTAATATTTTCAAGTTTTTCGTTAAATTTTGTTAAAACAAGTAAAAGTAGATTCTGCGCTTTTCGCAAATAAGATTATTTTGCCTTTTTTAAAGGTTTTTTTGGAGCATCCTATTTCGATAAAAGGCCTTTCTATTTTTCTACAGCAAAGTTCAAGCCAAAATTGCGCGTAAATATCCTATAGATTGGAAATGGTGTCGTCACTAGATGAGGTCGGGCTGCTAGTCTATACTCAGATGGAGAAAGTATGAGAATTACTACATAGTACTTTTTGATACTCAGTAAAAGCTACCTTGTACATGAATGATTCACAAGGTAGCTGAAAATGCATTGAACATCTATGTCAACTAAACCCATTCAAATTGCTATTGCTGATGATGAAGCCCTATTTCGGAAAGGGCTAGGACTTTTGCTTGAAGATTACGAAGATCTATCCATTGTGTTGGAAGCGGAAAATGGACAGGATCTCCTCAATCAGTTGTACTCCGCTACGGAACTGCCTCATATTTTATTGCTCGACATGAAAATGCCAGTACTTAATGGTGTGGAAACGGCTAAATTGATGCGGGAGCATTTTCCGGAAGTACCTATCATTATCCTGTCGACACATTTTAGTAAAGCCTTTATTTTAAATATGATTGAAATGGGAGCAGCTTCCTATTTGCCAAAAAATACCGACCCTGACGAGGTAGTGGAAACGATCCGATCTGTTTTGAGTAAAGGATTTTATTACACCAATGAAGTGATGCAGATCATCCGGGAGGATTTCATGAATAAAAATCAACCCAAAGCTAAAATGCCACAGGCGACAGAAGTGACTAGTCGGGAACGTGAGGTATTGCAGCTCATTTGCGAGGAATATACTACTAGTGAGATTGCTGACAAATTGTATATCAGTCCTCGAACCGTAGAAGGGCATCGAAATAATCTCCTGAACAAATTGGGGTGTCGAAATACGGCAGGACTAGTGGTGAATGCTATACATTATGGTCTGGTTAAATTAGAAGGTAAGAACTATTGGGAGTAGGGGGCTCCTTCTCGGAGCATTCCAGCGCATATACCAGCACAAAGTCTTGCACTTTTCGAAAGTACAGTTGATAATCTGCTGAAAAACTTCCCTTTATCACCTGGCCACGCATTTCTCCTTCCGTACTGTGCAAGGGGAAGGGGTCGATGAAGATGTGCTCCTTAAAGTCTAGTTCTCTTCTCCCGTAAGCTTTGTACAAAGCCTCTTTCGCTCCCCAATAGAGGTGCATATGCTCGATGAGGTTGTGTGCTGCCATACTTCCTCTCTCTTCTTCTCGCAAGAATTTACGGGCAATGCGAGTAATCTTGGGGACGATTTTCTGGATGTCAATACCTACGGGTACAGGACCCGCAACAGCAGCAGCTAAAGTTTCCGAGTGACTTATAGAAATGTGATAATTCGAGTTCTCTAGATGGGGTTTACCGAATTCATCTTTGACAAAAGCGCCCCTTTTTTCCCGTCCTGACATGGTATGTACCAATTGTCGAACTGCCAGCCATTCAGTCCTACGACGGCCCTTCATCCTACTTAATTGGCGTAACTCCAAAGGTGAAAGCAATAGGTTGTGCAAAAACCACTCCTCTGCTTCTTCAATATTCCATAGACCTAGTTCTCCGCTGGGCTCTAAATGTTCATGTAAGTATAAAGGCATCCTGCTCAAAAGTTCTTAAATCCGCTTTTACAGAAAATGAGTTCGTATAATTTGGGTAAAAAAACGGATCAACGAGCCGTAAAGGTAAGTCTTTTTGTAAAACCGGCGGATCAGGTTTGGTTCGGAAGGTCTAGATAACATGACCGGAAGTAACCTTTGCTGATGCAACTGTATATTGTCGTTTCTATATGTAGAAGCTTGATTACCAGTTTGAAGAAATTCTAAACAAGGCCAAATAATTGTTTGAGATCGAAACTTTTATTATAATTGTGTAGATATGACTACAAATCGATTTAAGTAGGATAAACAGCACTTCATTTAAGCAAATGCTTACCTTCCTGCTAATAGGCAAACACGACACTTCCTATTTCCTATGAGTTGCTACACCATTGATTGCACTAATCTTTAAGAATTAGGCATCACTCTAATTTGGATTCCTCAAACTTTGACGTGGGAATTCATGGATAAAAACATGGCTCACCAAACACTCTAAGTTTTTCGACAATCACGATAGTCGCTGCTAGCGGTTAATGCGCTTGGCTTTGTGTAGTGCATGGCTAGCAGTGCTCAGCTATGGGGATGCGGAAAACTTCCATTGAATTGTACTGGAAAAATATTCGATCCTATGAAAGCTTTGAAAGAGCTGACCTACATCGTCAGCAAGAACAAGGTGAAAGCCATCAATGTATTAGATTTTCAATCCCCTACAGCCAGCCGTATTGAGGCCTTTTATCATGCCGTCGTCATGGATAAATTACAGACTGACGAAGAGGCCCAAGCTTACTTTTTCCCGGAATCTGAAAATAAGAGTAGCTATCGCAACCTAAAGTGGAAGCTCAAGGAAAGGTTGATCAATACGCTGTTTTTTATTGACACTAAAAAACCTTCTTACAGTGACCGGCAGCGAGCGTATTACCAATGTTTTAAGGACATGGCAGCCGTAAATATTCTCTTGGGTAAGAATGCCCGTTCGGCTAGTGTGGATCTTTGCTATAAGATATTGAAGCACGCTACCAAATACGAGTTTTCACAGTTGTGTTTAGACGCCTACCGAATCCTTCGACTTCACTATGGATCTAGGGTGGGGGATTTGAAAAAATACTATACCTACAAAGAGCAGTATGAGCACTATGCTGAGATCTGCTACTGGGAGAACAAGGCCGAAGAGATGTATACTGATCTAATAGTACATCATGTGAATAACAAATCTACCAAGCAAGATACGCACGAACGAGCTGAAGTCTATTACCAAGAAATAAAGGCAGCTACGGAGGAAATAGGCTCTTACAATATGTATTTGTATTCTTCTTTGATCCGCTTGATGATCTACAGCAGTGTGAACGATCATAAAAATATAATTACTGTCTGTGATGAATATCTTCAGCTATTTGAAGCCAAGCCATTTGCTGCCAACACGCCGCTACAGATTTACTATTATCAGAAATTAGTCAGCTTTGTGCAGATGCAGGAATTCGAAGCAGGAGAACGTACTGCCGAGCAATGTCTACCCTTGCTAGAAGAAGGAGCATACAATTGGTTTCAGTATCACGGCCTGTATTTTATGCTGAGCATGTACACGAAACGCTATCAGAAGGCCTATCAGATTTACAAAAAAATAGTGGGGCATAAGCGTTTTGCTTTTCTACCTTCTAATGTGAAGGAGGTGTGGAAGATTTATAAAGCTTATCTGCATTACTTGATCAATTTGGGAGAAATTGAACCGGTAGAAGGTAACAAGCGACAATTACCCAAATTTCGCTTAGGACGTTTTTTGAATGAGATTCCGATTTTTTCGAAAGACAAAAGAGGAATGAATATTGCAATTCTAGCCATTCAGGTACTATTTCTCATCCAACAAAAGAAGTATAATCGAGCGATTGATTCGCTAGAGGCAATCGGGAAGTATTGCTCCCGTTATTTGCACAAAGAAGATACGATCCGTTCGTATTACTTTATCAAAATGTTGCTTTGCATTCCGATGGCCAGTTTTCATAAGAAGGGAGTGATCCGCAAGGCAAACACTTATTTTGAGAAACTTAAAAGCACCCCGCTTGCCGACGTCAACCAAATGCACAGTATCGAAATCATTCCTTATGAAGACCTCTGGGCTTTTGCCCTGAAGTCTTTAGATGACAAATTTTATAATAGTCAAAAACTGACACAGACTATGGGGACGCCTACTTCATAGGAAGAGCAGAAGATCGACCCACTGAGCGGGCAACCAGAGGAATTTTACTCTAGTTGCCCGTTCTTTTTTGAGCAAATTATTGTGAAAAACCAGCTCTCCAGGATTGATTTAGTCGCTTTTGTGCTACCCGTTTTACACCAGAAAGGGGGCAAAAGAACTGTTTTTTTTTATCTGACTTCTGCGATTGTGTAAAATTGACAAGCGATTAAGTATTTGATTATCAGGGGTTTATTTTTTTTGGTACAAGACTTAGAATTCAAAATGGGGGAAACGGAATCCGGTTTTCTGTCTTATTGATTGCAGTGTAGAGTGCTAATTTTGCTGTACTAATCTTATATAATAATCAAAGACGACGAAACATGAAACATTTTTACCTTCCCAAGAGAACGGTGGGATGCGCAACACGACCTGTTGCTGCTTCCCTATTTCTTCCCACCATTGTAGTTGATACCAGTAGCCACTTAGAGGCCGGACCGCCTTAATCCAATTTCTGGAATTACACAGGAATCTTAGACGGCTTGAGAGAGCCAATTTTTACTCCCACATCAATTGTTGAGAGGGGTCTATTTATTGTATCAATTATAATCAAATTTAACATGATAAGTAAAAACTACTTTATAGGAACACAGTGGCGTCAGCTGGCTTCTCTGCTGGTGGCGGTTATGTGTTTTGGTTTGACGCCAGTTTTTGGACAGGACGATGCTGATCCAGAACCTGGTGTTGACATTTGCTTGGCTCCGGCCTTAACCATCGGAGAATGTTACGAAGATGGAGCAAGCTTAACTTGGTACTCCGTTAATGGAGACCCAGCCGAAGGGATCACTGATCACTGTTGGTTGATCAAAGTAACTGGTGCTGGACCAGTACACTTTGCTGTAGACGAATTGCTTGGAACAGTTGTAGATTACTTAGGCATTCAGTTGCTGAATTCTATTGTCGATGTAGAAATTTGTGAAGGAGACGAAGATTTGACTATTGAGCCCCTGGAGGGACACGTTGGAATCTATACCGTTACCTATGAATTAAATGATGACCTGTTACAGCCAGGTACAGCTTACTGGGCAGCAGTAGCAGAGATTTGTAATCGCATGCCTGTATTGGGTAACAACTCAATCTGGAACTTCCAAAGAGACTTGATCGATCCGTACCATATCGGCGGACCTTTTGATGAAGATGAAGTATTTGACGATTACCCATGGGATGGATATGAAGGATTCTTTGAAACGAAAGATGATCAATTTACTGCTGAGACTACGGTTGAAAGCAAGCCTACTTGTCCAGAAGAAACCGAAGGATATGAGGAAGATGCTTGTATCACGGTAAGCATTGCTGACGGAGAAACCTGTACGGGAGCCTATAACATCTACATCAATGGACAAATTCAGGATGAAGATGGGGATGAGGTATACCTGGAAGGTGATTATACCTTCTGTGATTTTGGAGTTGGCTTGGTTGAAGTGTATGTACAATCGGTAAACGGGTGTAACCCACCAGAAACGCAAGTAGATGCCGATGTAACCGTTCCTAATGGAATGGATATGGAATCGCCAAAGATCGTGGTGACTGACTTCTTTGCAGGTGCTTTGATAGCAGATAACATTGACGAATCAGAGGCAGGTGAAGCTACAGATTTAGGAGAAATGACTATCCCTGAAGGAGCTTGTTCCATGAAGTCCTACTTCCACGTTACTGGAGTAGATAACTGTGATGGTGAGATCTGCGAAGGAACTGCGGTAACAGCTACGGTTATTGATGGTCCACCCAATGTTGACCCCGGCACCCAAGTGAATATCTACAACCTGGATGGTGAAGTTATCACGGATGAAGGTGTATTTGATCTTGAAGGTTGCGAATGGGTTATCGAAATCAATTGGGGTGTAGGTGAATCTACTGTTGAAATCTGTATGGATGATTCAGAAGAGGCTGGTTTATCTGATCCTGCCTGTGTGACCATTACGGCAGATGTGACCGATGATGCTGATGCGGTTATCGTAGCAGATCCGGCAAATGTGATCCTTCCTGAGTGCCAGGACGAAGTGACTGTTTACTATGGTTTTCACATTATCGATCAGTGTGATAATGAGATTGATTTTGGATTTTTAGATATCGAGGCTACCGGTTTTGGTCCTACACAAGTATTGGGCTTAACCTGGGAAGAGCCAGAAGATGGGTTCTTTGAAGTTGCTATCTCTTTTGCATCAGATGGTTTTGTAGATGACTTCTTGTTTGATGGTTTCTTGACGATCACTTACATTGATGACTTTGGTAATCTGTATACATCGCTTCCTGATTTCAATATCTATAATGCTACAATCAATGAAGATCCGATCATAGTTGCTTCTGGCGATTCATTTACTGCCTTGGCTTGTGAGGATGGGGCAGAAGTGGTGATTGGTGTTACGGTAACGGATGATTGCGAAGAAATTACCGATGATTTGAAAATCAGTGGAGTTGAAGGCTTGTCCGCTGTTAGCCCAATCCTGAATGGAGCTTCCGGTTATTTTGAATTCACAGGTACACTTGAACCCGATGAGTATTCAGTAACCTTTACTTACCCTGGTGCTGACGATGTAACAGTTGCAGTGATTGTTTCTCAAGACGATAACAACGCGCCTGTAATTGATATGCCAGGCAATACTACCTTTACAATTCCTTCTTGTCAGGATGACGTAACGGCCGTATGGTCAATACAAATCAGTGATGATTGTGATGAGGAAATTGACTTGGATAACGTAGTGATTTCCGTGGGAGGCAACTCTATTGGTGTGCCGAGTGCAACGGCTACGGTGTTAAGCACTGGTGATGGTTATGCGTTAATCGAATTAAACGCTAACCTGACTTTAGCTGATAATGGAGGAGACTTTGTAGTATCCTATACAGATGGTGACGGCGAAACTACTACTGCAAATTCTACTATTTCTGTAAACGGTACCCCAGATGTTATTCCTCCGGTGATTGTTTACCCAACAGCTGCTATTTCTGAGGAATTAGATCCTTGTGGACCTAATACTACTGAAATCAAGTTCTCTGTTTCTGCTATTGACAACTGTTCAGGAAATGTGACCGTTAACGTTTTTGCTCCTGGTAGAGAATCCATGAGTGCCGTATCTGAAGGTGATGCTGAAAAGTATACCATCGTATATGCAGCTTCTGCTACGCCATACCAGATTACGTTGACAGCTGAGGATGCTACGGGCAATACAACTACTCAGACGATGTGGGTGAGCATTACTCAAGCACCTGCTCCTCCACAGAATTTAGCCTGTAATACTGGCTTGACAGCTCCCGTTGACGAATATTGCCGAGTTGAATTGACACCTGATATGGTGTTGGAAGGTACATTTGGCTGCTTGACACCAATGGACATAGAAATTGTAGTGGATGGAAAAGACAGTGGTGATACGGATGCTAACTACACAGAAGGCACAGGTTTACATTCATTTGATGTATACATTAAAGGAGACTTCTTCTGTACCGGAAATATTACTACTTATGATAACATTGCGCCTATAATTGAGTGTCCTGTTAGCAATGCGGACTTCATTTGTACAGATATTGACAATCTACTAGGTACTTTAGAGCATACCGGAAGTCCACTTGTGGTGGATAACTGTGGAGCTACTTACGATTGGTATGAAGAAGTAATTTATGGTGAAGACGAAGCCTGTGATGATGTTAAGATCAAGCGCGTATTTACAGCCACGGATGGAGCCGGTTTAACCGCTACTTGTACCCAGTACATCAGTATTCGCAAGCCAAATCTTGATGATGTTACAGCACCAGATGAGCTAATTGAATTGAGTTGTGATGATGATTTTGACTTAGATGCTAATGGACATCCCGCACCGATTGAAACGGGTGGATTCCCTTACGTTTCGAGCTACTTCACTAACCATAATTTGGCTCAAACGCACTGTAACCTCGCCGCTACATACGAAGACTCTGATTTGATTGAAATTTGTGACGATAGCTACAAGTTTGTACGTACCTGGACAGTACTAGACTGGTGTGACACGGATAGCCGTGCTACCTATACGCAATTGATCAAGGTAGGAGACTTTGATGACCCAATAGTGACTGCTCCAACTGTAGATTATGATTGGGATGGTGAGCCAGATATTTTGGAATACTCTACTGGACCATTCGACTGTACGGCAGCTTTCGAAGTACCGCTTCCAGATGTTTCTGACAATTGCTCCAGCTCTTGGACAATTACAACTGAGATCCTAGCGGGTGGTGAAACACCAATCCTAGTCATCGAAGATGGCGATAGCCGTTACGTAAGCGGACTTCCTGTAGGATGCCATGCTTTCCGTTACTGGGTAACTGATGGCTGTGGAAACCAAACGGATATTACTGTACCATTTGTAATCGTAGATAAAGTGGCTCCTGTAGCTGTATGTGATGATGACTTGAACATCTCTATCGGAGGTCAAGGTTATGCCAGAGTTTACGCTGAAGATATTGACGAAGGTTCTTGGGACAATTGTGGACCAATCCGGATCGAAGTACGACGTTTAGTGACTGAGGATGACAACTGTAATGCTATTTCCTCCTACTTCACAAGCTGGGGCGAGTATGTTGACTTCAACTGCTGTGATATTGGAGATGCTATAAGAATTGAACTACAGGTTTGGGATGATGCCAATGGTGATGGAATCCCAGGTAACTCGATTACGATACAGGATTGTAATGGTGATGATAAAGTGGTATCTGATAATAGCAACGTCTGCTGGTTGGATGTTACGGTTGAGGACAAATTGAATCCTTACTGTATTGCACCACATAACAAGACGATTGCTTGTGATGACCTACCTTACGACTGGGATCCAAATTCTATCGAGGTATTAGAAGACTTGTTCGGTACAGCAGACTACGCTGATAACTGCCCAGGTGCTTCCGTTGATGAAAATGCACCTGTTGTAACAATCGACGATTGCGGTACAGGGACGATCCTACGTTCGTTCATTGCTACGGATGCTGTTGGTTTGACTTCAGTTAATAGCTGCCAGCAATTGATTACCATTACAGAAGTACACAATTATGAGATTCGCTTCCCAGCGGATAGTCAGGCTGATTGTGGTATAGCTGATCCAGATACTATTTCTTTCAATGAGATTGGATGTGACCTACTTGCTGTAAGTGCAGAAGATGAGTTCTTCTCTGCTTCTGGTGACGAATGCTACAAGATCTTCCGTACTTACCGAGTGATCAACTGGTGTGAGTATGATGGAGAAGCACCTCCAGTAGTGGTTAGCCGTGATGAAGACTGTGACGGAGCTCCTGGTGACGAAGCAGTTTGGGTACTACGCCGTGCATCTGGAGCGGTTTATTTCGACCGCGATAATGACGAAGGAAATGGAGATCCTGTTCAAGGTGAAAAAGGTACTGCTTGTGATGGATTGACAAACCCCAGTGGTTACTGGATAGATAGCTACATAGATAAGGACGCTAGCCGTGATCCTATTACAGGTCAGGTAGATAATAACTATACGAACGATAACATCCGCAACATTGACTCTAGAGGATACTGGCAATATACACAGGTTATCAAGGTATACGATTCTGTAGACCCAGTGATAACCGTAGAAGCCTATGATGATTTCGAATCACTTGATGGCGTAAACTGTGATGCTCCTGTTACGATCAACTTCTCAATCGAAGACGAATGTACTGAAGAAGAAGGACTAGAATACGTATGGCTAGATGCATTCATCGTTGACGCTGACGGTGACGGAAACTTCACGCAAGGTGAGTTTGTATCTGATGCAGATATGACTTCCAACGTAAGTGGAGAAGCTCCTGATTATACTTTCAGTGCGGAATTACCAGAAGGACGTCACGCTCTACTCATCAAAGGGTCTGATGGTTGTGGAAATGAATCTGTGGACTTGATCATCTTTACCGTAGTAGATGCGAAAGCACCAGCACCAGTATGTATCAACGGTCTAGCGATTGAATTGATGCCAACGGAACCAGGTACTGACGCAGATGGTGATGGTGACGAGGATGCCGCGGCTATGGCTATCTGGGCCAATGACTTCATCGCTAGTCCAATCTATGATTGTAATGGCCAGGGACCTGAGGTAGATGCTAATGGGAACCCACTAGTTACTGCTTATTCTATCAACTTGGTAGGACAGGATCCATCTAGAAGTAACACTGGCTTAGTGTTGACTTGTGATAGCGACGAAACAACTATCGTTGAGATTCACGCTTGGGACGAAGTAGGTAATCATGATTATTGCGAGACCTACATACTTGTACAAGACCTGATGGGCCGCTGTGAAACAGCGGACGGTGCGATTGCTGGTAATATCGAAACTGAAACGGGTGAAGGAGTTGCTGATGTAAGCGTACAGATCAGTGGATCCATGAATCAGTCTATGGTGACTCAGAATGACGGTTACTACGAATTCAGTAATATTCCTGTAAATACAGATGTATCACTATATACGGTGAAGGATGTTGGACACTTGAATGGTGTTTCTACTTTTGACCTAGTACTGATTAGCAAGCATATTTTAGGAGTTCAAATATTGGACTCTCCTTGGAAATTGCTAGCAGCAGATGCGAATAACAATCGATCTATTTCAACTATAGACTTGATCGCGATTCGTAGATTGATTCTCGGTATTGATAATTCCTTCCCGAATAATACTAGCTGGAGATTCTTTGATGCTCAACAAACCTTCTCTAATCCATCAAACCCATGGGCGGATGAATTGACGGAGATTGTTTCTATCAATGATATTGTTGGAGAAGTACGAGTAGACTTTACAGGTATCAAAGTAGGTGATGTGAACAACAGTTCGGTGGCGAATGCTTTCTCTAGAATCGACGAACGGAGCTACGGAGCCTTTGCTTTCGATGTTGAGGACGTAAACATGGTAGCTGGAAACACTTACAATGTTGAGTTCACTGCACAAGACATCGCAAAAGTAGAAGGATACCAAGGTACCTTCACTTTCGGTGAAGCTATCGAATTGGTAGACATCACGTACGGTGCTGCTAAAGAAGGAAACTTCGGAACTACATTCGTACAGGAAGGACTATTGACTACTTCTTGGAACGATGAAGCAACAGCTGATGATGTACTATTCACATTAGTGGTACGTGCTAATACAGCTGCTCAGTTGAGTGAGCAATTGGGCTTGAGCTCAAGAATCACTCCATCTGAAGCTTACAATGACGAAGGGGACAAGTTGGATCTAGCGATCAACTTCAGCACTGGAAAAGTACAAGAGGTTGCATTTGAATTGTACCAAAACCAGCCTAACCCATTCCAGGGTGAGACGGTAATTGGATACAACTTGCCAGCTTCTGCACAAGTAACTTTCACAGTAAGTGACGTAGCCGGTAGAACGCTTAAGATGATCCGTACAGAAGGTGTTAAGGGATACAACAATATCATCCTTAACAGCAAGGATCTTCCAGCAGCAGGTGTACTATACTACACTGTTTCTACGGATGATTACACTGCAACTAAGAAGATGATTATCCAATAATCATTCTTCTCGAAGAATAATTTGCTTAAATGAAAGGTTGGGCAGGGCCGTCGCGAAAGCGATGGGCCCTGCCTTTTTCTTTCGGGGCTTATGGGAGACGCCATACTGCTTTTTGTCCTAGAAATCACTTTGGCACAAGAGTAAATATTACGACTTTTATAGGTTTATTTCTTTTTATTAAATCGAACGTTTGTATAGGGCTTTTGCTAAAGTTGGGAGGCTGTGTTTTTTAGTAGTGCACTAGAATCATGGCTTTATACATACGCCAGTATTGTTGAAGTTGTTGTTTTTGTAATGGTTTGTTTATGAGTATTTTATGTTGTTTTTGGAGGCCCTAAGGTATGAAAAAGGGGGAAACAGAATCCTGTATTTTGTCATTGTTATTGAGCTAGAAAGCTGTTAACTTTATATAAAGGTTATTTCAATATTGATAAGTATAGCATAATGTTCCCCTAATTGAGATAATCTCAGGTAAGATTATAAATCTCTAAAAGACGACCTACGACATGAAACAGAATTACCCCCTTACTGCTGTGTCTGGATTCCCTATGTCCAGTACAGACCTCAGCATATCTTTCCCGATCATCATAATAGATACGGACGTGCCCCATTCGAGGATACCCATCTAGGGCAACACACAAAGAAGCTAATTCCTTAAGCCTATAGGTAGTGCCTGGATGCCTCCCAAAAACCGATTCCAAAACACAAGCATACGAGGTATTCGGCTACTCAAAAGGAGATATTACTCCATTCCATGAACTATCAACTACTACAGGCAATGCTGGAACAAGTATTGCTTTAATTAGCCATAGGGATGAGTAAGAAACACCGACTGTTTTATTAGTCTCCAGGAAAAGGAATATCCTCTTGTTGGGTAGGCAAGAGAAGCCTACGAGTCACCAGTTGTAACCAAACTATTCCACGAATCTTTTTCTATAAGCATACCGTGCAGCATAGCATCCATAGAGGATAACTAGCACAGTATCTATAAACCCTAGGTAGACAATACCGACTTGTGATGAGTAAGCTTAAGTTTTTAATCTTTCTACATTGAGAAAGGCTGCTACAACACCAAACCACACCTCCTGACGTAAATATCGTCATCCCAAACCGTGTGGCGGCCTTAGAGTAGTACTGCTGCTATTAAAGTAATTGAGAGCTGGGAACTACTATGTGACCAATTAGAAATGCTAGACGTTGTTGCGTGTGGGAGGTAAGTAAAATAGTGGACCTCCCCACCGCACAACATTTTAAATTGAAACAAAAAGACGATGAGACAATAAGCAGAAGAACGAAACAACTTCAGATGGCAATTTGGATTGAATAAATGGAGACGGGGTTTGTACTGAGTGCAGCCCTGTTTTTTTTATGAAACGGTATTCAAGTTGCTATAGGGAGTACCGATAACCTATGGTAGTAGCTCCCTATAGCAATAAGTTGGGAAAAGCCTACCAGGATAATCCAAATCTGAATTCTACCTGAGCAAAAGGAGTGCTAAAGTCGCTATTCTCGAAGCCAGGAAGTTCAGCATCAGCAATTAGCCGATAGCCGCCATCTACTCCAATATGGAACCAGGTGAATACATTCATCTCCACACCTACTGAAGGTTGAAAAACAAAGACTCGATCTCTTTCTCCGTCTTCCATACGGATTCTGCCTCGGCCAGTCACGATGTTAATTCGAGGATGAACAACATTGCGAGAATTGGGCTTGATGGCTACGAGGAATCCACCAGACTTCATATCAAATCGCGTTTCGTTGTCTCCAATGATAATATCTTCTTGCGTTTCGAGGTGACTATACCCTAATACTACGGTACGACCAAATTCGAGGCCTATGTACCCGCCTCGGGAAAACTTCCAATCATTTTCAAAAGCACTATAATTCAGTGTTGTTCCGCCCCAAATTCCTGAGAAGAAAGCGTCATAAGAATTGAAAAGGGTTTCTTGTCTTTGACCAAATAGAGATAAGGTGGTGAGTAGGGCAACGGCTAGTGAGAAGCATCGGGTTTTCATCTTCATATGTTTTGAGTGTTAAGCAATGGGCATCATTGGCTACTGGGGTAAAAATGATGCATTTTTCACTTACAGGATGAAAAAAATCGACGAAGCCCCCCATTTCTTAACGATACTTAACTAGAAAAGAGCTTTCTTAACGAAGACTTAAGGCTTTTCCCCGAAATAGTAGCAGAAGTAAGAGACCTACTGCCGCTGATAACCAAAGCCACCATAATTTATATCCCTGGCTTGGGTGAATCACTCCATCTTGGCCCATATGGATCATTCCACCCCAATAGAAGGGATGGAGCAGAGCTGGAGGTTGACTTTCCAAATAGGTGAGTTTGGCTAGCCGCAGTGCTTCACTTTTGCGATATCCCTCTTGCAGGTTTTCTACGAAATCGGCTGTAATCTGCGTGTTGATCTTTTCGTCTACCTTCCACAATGAAAGTGCTGTGCTTTGGCACCCGGCAAACTGCAAACTGTAGGCTAGTGAGATCATCCCTTCCCCTGCTTGTAGGTTTCCGATTCCACTCTCGCAAGCACTTAGTATGGCGAGATCAGCTTCCAACTGTAGACCGAAAAGTTCATAGGCATGCAGATACCCGTCCTCCACTTGCGCACCTAATTCCTTGGCGAGGATGAGTTTGGAACGCAATGGGTCCAGAGCATCGGCTATGGCGTGCGTGCTAAAGTACAACACATTGGCACCCGGCAATTGGCGGACCACATTACTCTCCTTGGCTTCTTGCCCTTCATAGATCTCGAACCCATTCTTTTGCCTCAGTTGCTTTGCTAGCTTTAGACTCCAGGGCTGTCGAATCGTTTTCATAAAGGCTTCATCCAGCGCACTCAAACTGTCTAACTGGTCTTGATAACTTTGTTTGATATCTGCTTCAAAACCAGGCGCAACAAATACAATAGGACCTTTACTCGATGGGGGAGAATCCTTCAATAATACATTGATTGATAAAGCATAAGAAATATGGTAATCGAAGATTAAATATTTCTGGTGCTCACCCTTTGATTTTAAAGCCTCGAAATTTAGGTAGAACAGCTTCCCAGTCGGAATAATATAAATTTGATTACCGGACAGGTCGCCTGCAACCGGAATCCATAGCAATTGATAAAGCAGATATCCAAAGTCTTCCGTTGCTTTGAGGTCTCTTGTACTGATGGCTTCCTTCCAGTCATTTACCTTTTCATCAATAATTGAACTTGGCCCTAAGTAATGTAAATGATTTTCTTCAGCCGTAACCACTAAGGCATAGTAAGCCGTGTCATCCTGCATGAATTCGATGATGCTTTCGTTAGAGAGTAGTTTATCCTGGACTTCTCGCAAATCTGGGATCTGCCGATCAAACTTAAGCTGATAATAATGAGGGTACTGCTCTTGTAGGGTATCTAAGTAGGCATCCAAGGCTTCTTCTTTTCTGAATAGTACCTGTTGTAATTGCTGGGAGTCGGGGAATTCCAATACCTGCTCGCTCAACCGAGCTACTTTATCCTTATACGCCAATTCTTTTTTTATTATAGAGTCCGGTACGCCACTGTATTGCCGGATTTTATCATCCTGGATATCTCTGAGCAGACAAGTCCTGTTATGCTCTGAAAATTGATAAATGGCGGCTAGGTATTTTGCCTCTTTCGTTTCTTGATACAATTGCTGATAGATCCCAATGTTTCGCTGATAAACTACTGCATTGTCTTTGATTAGGATGCTCTTCGTGTAGGGATCAGAAAACTGCTTTCTGAATTTTTCGGATATGCGAAGGTAAAGCTGTGCATAATCTTCAAATCGCTGTAACACTTTGGGATTCCTACTTTCCTGGTATTGTTCAAAGAGGTAATGAGTATAGTGATTGAGCAATAGTAAAGTGTTGGGGGACCAGGGGAACGCACTTTCGTCGAGCTGAGCTAGCCCATCTAAGCGGATGCTTCCAATGGCACTTTCGAAGGCACTTCCTGCCTCATCCCAACGTCCTTCTTCCATCAAGAGTAATCCTTGCATGGCTAAGTTCAACGCGTATTCCGAGGTAGATTGCATTTGTAATGCTTCATAGACCCGATTGGATTGCTGCAGATACTGGCGGCTCTCTGCAACCTTTCCAAGGTGATACAGGATATCAGCATAGCTGAAAAAGTGGACCCCCAAGCCATAATCCATGCTAGGCAGAGTCTGTGGCAAGATCTCGTGTGCTAACTTGATGTAATACAGCGCAGAATCTAAATGTCCTATGCTTTTGTACGCCAAGGCGGTATTTTCATAATTGTATCCTTCTAGTAAGCTGGCTGGGGGGTAATTGGCCCTGATGCTCTTCCATCCTTCTCGCAAATAGCGAAGAGTTTCTCCGTAGTTTCCGCCCTCCTCATTAGCTATGCCTAAGACTTCATAGGGACCAATCAGCGAATAATGTAGGGGAGCATAAAGTTCCTTCCGAATGGCAATGCAAGCTTCCAAATAATCTTTACACCGACCGTAGTCCCCCAAGAAATAATGGTAGATCCCCAAAGCGTAGTAGGCGCTGGAGATCCCGGCTTCATTTTTCAGGGCTCTGTTAATCTGCAAGGACCTTTCACTGCACCGGATTGCTTCGTGATAATTTTCTTCGGCCCGATATATGCTGGAAAGATTGTTCAAACTGCGGGCGAGATCCGAGGAGACGGGGCCTAGTTCCTGCTCGGAGAGAGCGATGGATTTTAAGTAAAAGGTTTTTGCTTCTGATAAACGATTGGCTCTTTGATAGCAAACGGCCAATCCATTGTAAATGCTCGCAAAGGCGATGCTACTAGTATCGACAGATTTCAGGAGTAAGGGATAGGCTCTTTCTGCATAGTAGAGAGACGAATCGTACTGGGTCAGCTTTTCAAAGGTCAGCGCCGTATGAAAAAGGGCATAGGCATAGACTTCTGGTACGTTTGGCAAGCCCTTACTCAACCCAAGGACTGTGCGCTGGGCTTCAATCGCTCGTTCCAACTGAGAGTTTTGGGTGTAAAAGTTTCCTTTACTAGTCCAGAATTGGCAAAGCCCTAAACGATCCATCTCTTTAGTAGTCGATATGCGTTCCTCTCCGAGTGCTCGTAGGGAATCTGCCGCCACCAAGTTGGATTGGGATACGGCTATATTCATTAATCCAGCCAGGGCGCGAAATGGGTATTGGCTCGTATCGTAAGCTCTTTGGTAATAGACCTGAGCGGAGTCCAACTGATCTCGATCAAAAAAGGACTTCGCACGATCCAGCAGGGCTTCAGCTTGTTGTCCACTGAGGTAGAAGGGTAGCAGTAGCAAAAAGCAGATAGGTAGGCCCAGTTCTCGGAATCTTTGGTACATCATGTTCTTAGGCCTTATTGCGGTATATCTGCTTGTAGCTGCCGTGCATTGGAGTGGAAGGGATGGTTTTCATCCGCTAAGATCGAAGGTAAGAGATTACGAACTTGATCTATATCCTCTAGTTGTAGTGCAGCCAAGATGGATAGCCATTCAGCTCGTGCTCGAAACGGGCCAGAACCAGTCGTTAAAGGCTCTAGATTTTCGATGGCTGCGCCGACTTGCCGTTCATACAGATAACTCGCTGCCAGGTAATACGTAATAGTGTCGTTGTTCAGTCCTTCGCGTTGAAGGGCGGACAATTTGCTGATGGCCGTCGCAAAGTCCTCTTCGCTGTAATAAGTCAGCGCGTCGTACATGGCGTGATCATCAGATTGACTCATAAGTACAGGTAAGCCGGGATCAATGTATTCGTACTTCGCGTAGAGATCGCTTTCGCTAGAACTAGGCCAAAAGAAATAAGCCAGAATCAACACTAGTACTGAGGCAGCAATGGCTAAATTTTGTCGCCAGTTTGTAAGCCTTCTGAGCTTAGGCTGTTGGACTGAAGTTTTCGGTAGTGCGGCAGCCAGTTGGTCTCTCAAGCCCGCGGCCTCTATGGCCGTCCGCATATTGGTAACAGATGCGATCTCCGCTTCCAAGGTTTCGGTGCTGAGGCCTGGAAGTTTTTCTTGTAGTTCCACTTTACTGATCTCTCCATCCAGGAAACGTTCAATCTGCTCGAATTGATCGCTGTTCATCATCAGGTGGTTTTATTTTGTTGATAAAGAGATCTAAGATTCTGCATGCAACGATACTTATTGTTTTTGGCCGTCTTTTCCGTAATTCCCATCTGGGCCGCGATGGCCTTAAGCGAGGCTTTCTGATAATAGAAGAGTGACAGTAGTTTCCTACAAGAGGCGCCCAACTGACGGAAGTGCCTTTCTAGTTCTGCAATCAACTCATGCTGAGCAATCATTGCGTCGGTATCCGCTTGATCGGAAAGTTCAGTGGAGGCTTCCAAGGGTTTGAAATCCTTGCGTTTTCTTAGTTTACTGATCCACAGATTTCGGCAAAGTGCGAAGAGGTAGCTGGATACTTTAGCATTGTCTTGGAGCTGAAATTTCCCTTGCTTGATATTCGTCCAAAGAGCGATGATTCCTTCTTGAAAGATGTCTAGGGCGTCTTCCGCATTCCCACTGTTTTTCTCTACCATTCTTTGAATTTGGCCTTGGTATTCATTGTACAAATAGAGGAAAGTACGATTATCTCTTCGGGCTATCCCATCAAAAATCTCCTGGTTGGTCACAAATGGCGGCTTGATTTGGCTAGGGGGCGATACTTTGAGGAATAAAGAAGCTCATTGTTTTGCCCCTACCAAAGTAGTTTAGCAAGTAATTTCTCTGCTAAGATAATTCCGCCAAATCAGGAATCCAAGGAACGACTTAGCCGACCTATGTCCCTTCCTTGAATCCTGACTGCTTGCTGTGTTTATTGGTTTTGTGGGCGCTGAACTTTTTTCCATTGTAGGTGATTCACGCTCGGATCCATTGCGGGGTTATAGAATTCATCATTGGTTCCGAAATATTCGCCGTTGCTATTCATGTAATAGTATTTGTAGCCACTTTGTACTTGCATGGTTTGTCCATTATAAGGATTGGTGGCATTATCGCGTTCCCAAATTCCATTTACTGTTTTTTCCTGCATTCTATTCTCTATTTGATTGCGGTTTTTCCAGCCTTCAAAGTAGATGTCATTAACGGAACTCAAGTCCGCTTGTGTTCTTTGCCAGTTGTCAAAGTTTCTTTGGTTGGCGCGCATTCTGCCATTGTGTGCAGCCCAACTCGCCTGAGATTTTTGCTGCTCTTTTTGATTGTGCAGGGCTATAGCCTGTCGATTTACACCCGCAGTGGCTAGGGCATATAGTAGGCTATTTTTATCTTTTTCATAGTTAGTGGTGGATTCAGCACTCAGTGTATTCATGTAATAGTGAGCAAAACTACCATACTGAGATTGAGATAGCGTGAAATGGATGATAATGAACCCGAGCTTTCCATCTTTATCAATCACATCAATTCCTCTAGCCTGATGTACCTCTTGAGTAGGCATGGCTTTCCAGTAGAGACTGTATACCTCCCGATTGTGTTGTGCAAGCTGAGGTATATCCACTATCCCTTTAAGCTGGGCACCGTACTGCTGCAATTTTGGTGCGAGTTCCTGTTGGATGATTTGATCTACAGACTGGGGAACAAATTGAGGGGAGCCATAAGAACCGCCCATGCGTACTTCTGCCTTCGCCCCGCTAGGACTAATCCAAGCCATTTGGGTCACCTTCCAGTTAGCAGGTAATTCTATTGGTCCTGAATTTAATCCCGTTTTGGGATCCTTCATCGTATGCGTAGTCAATTTACCGCTTGGTTTGGTGATGTTAAAGGTGGGAAATTGTTGGTACCCCTGGTAACCTTGGTTTTGTTGATAGCCTTGCTGCTGCTGGTAAGACATACCTGGGTTGAAAGTTTGACCATAATTTTGACCCATGGCAATCGATGTGAAGATGGCGAAAATGAAGGTGATTAAGCTGATGCGTTTCATGATTATATTTTTTTTAAGTGGTATTAAAGTCGATTCATTAGTGTATCGCAGGGAGTGGTAAAAGGTCATCATGAAATCAGAAAAAAATCTAAAAAAAGCTGCTTTGATCGAGTTTTGGGAACCAATGACCAGTGTAATTGTTTGATTATTAGGTAATAATGGAGTATTTGAAGTTTTTAACTCTTAATTAGATTTGGATGAAAAAAAACAAATTTGAGGCATGGGGAAGCTTGGCTAGTGCCTGGCCACTCTTACTAGCTATGGTTCTGATTACAATCGGATACCTTCTTATTGATCAGGATAATAATGTGGTTTCTACAATAGGCTTTATTGTACTCGCCCTCTATTTTGCTAAGTCCTTACTTATTGATTGTTCGTAGGGCCCGCTTGATAATATAGACGGTGGCTTTATCATTGGATGTACGCTACTTTGCGTACGCCTTTTCGATTGAGGATGTTTTTAGGTATGGTCATGTACCGTTTTTAGCATTTGAAAGGATCATAAATTATACAAATCTGCTAGGGGATAAGTTTGACGGGAACTATTTGCCAGTAATACTAGTTTTATCCCACATAATACGTGCTCTCGTCTCATCAATGCAGAACCACTTTCTTTTGTTGATGAGTACGCATCTCTAAATTTCTAATACCATGTCTAATAAGTTGCATGAGATCCTGGCTATCGAGCAGGATCGCAAGAACAAGGCCAATCAATCGATTGGTATCTCCAAAAAAAACTTTAGCAAAGGGTCTGCTGTTTTTGATGGAATGATCAAAAAGTACACGCCCACCGAAGAATTCGCCGAACAGATTCCTGATGAATCTAAAGAATTGGTAACCACTGTCAAAAAGACCTTGGAGGATACTTTGGCACCCGTCATTGTAGCGATAGATGCTACGCTATCCAAAGAAGAAACGAATTCCTCCGGCGTGGCTCGGGCGGAGCTTAAACTAGGGGATAAGGTTTTCGGTACCTATTCTGCTACTACTTTGCTGGCCCTAGAGTCACACCTGTCTAAAGTATTGGATTTATACCAATCCATTCCCACCCTGGATACAAGCCGCAAATGGTTCTTTGATGAGCAAAATGATTTCTATCGTACGGAGGAAGAGGTGAAATTTCGTACCATCAAACGCCCAAAGGTGATTGTAAAATACGAAGCTACCGATAAACATCCAGCTCAGACTGAGCTATTGAATATCGATTTCCAGGTAGGTAAATATGAGACGACCTATTTCTCTGGTCGTTTGACTCCTATTCAGCGTCATCGCTTGGTAGATAAATTGGAAAACCTGATCGAGGCGGTAAAGATTGCCCGTTCCAAGGCCAATAATGTGGAGGCCAAACAAATCAAACTAGGTCAAGATATATTTGATTTCATCCATGATGAAATCTTGTAAAAGAGCTATTGGAGATAGACTTAAGCTAAATTTTAGTGTTACACACATTTGGTGTTGACCAAGTGTCATTAGATTCAGTTTTTCGCTCCATAGCTTCAGTGTAACAGGTTCATGCAAATTGTGATGGTGCTACAAAGCCATTGGTCAGGGGTTCGAATCCTCTCTCCCTTGCAAAGCCCGCAGAGATGGGGCATCATGATTAAACAAGGGGGTAGCTCAGTGGTAGAGCAAGGCTGTGATGTAAAATAGCACGGTTTATATTTCCATGAATTCGGGACTGTTTCCAGACAGTCGGACATTGTAGTTCAATGGTAGAACGCAGCTTTCACATAGCTGATGTTAGTGGTTCGACTCCACTCAATGTCAAGGGTGATTACAAGGCTAGGTAATCACCCACATTTTATTTTAGGATAACCTATCCCTTTCTCCTGGAATTACTTCCTATCTTGTTAGGCGCACCATGATTTACCAAAAAATATGCAGCATGAACCCTAGCAAAACACGCCGAAACTTCTTACAAAAAGCTTCCCAAGTAGCCATAGGGATTCCTTTTCTAACTGCCAGTCTGTTGGGATGCTCCAGTTCCCAAGACGAAAAGGAGGAAGACAAACCTGTAGCTAAAACACTCAGGATACTTATCCTGGGAGGGACTAGCTTTTTGGGGCCGCATCAAATCAAAGCCGCGTTGGATCGAGGACACCAGATTAGCACCTTCACCCGCGGAAAAACCAAGCCAACGGTTCATCAGGAGCTTTTCTCCAGAGTAGAAGCCTTAGTGGGAGACAGGGAAAATGACCTGAAAGCTTTGGAGAACAGGGCATGGGATGTAGTAATTGATAATTCGGGCCGAAGAGTGGAATGGACCCAAAAGACAGCTGAACTCTTAAAGGAGAAGGTAGGACTGTATGTCTATGTCTCTTCCACTGGCGTGTATTATCCTTATTTGACTGAGCATATCAAGGAAGATCAGCCTCTGGTGCTAGAGGTGCCTAGTCCGCTAGAAGATGAAGAAGAAAAACTAGAGTATGGATACGGCGTCATGAAAGCCAATTCTGAGAGGGCAGCCAAGGCGGCTTTCGGAGAGGAAAGGACCTTAGTCATTCGGCCCACTTACATGGTAGGCCCGGCGGATAAAACTAATCGCTTCATTCATTGGCCCATACGCCTCAGCCAAGGAGGGAATACCCTGGTGCCGGGTAAGACTGGAGATCCGGTGCAGTATATCGATGTGCGAGATGTAGCGGATTGGATGATTCGCTTGATCGAGGCCAAAACAGTAGGAGTATTCAATGCGGTAGGACCTGCTGAAGCGCAAGACATGTATACCTTTGTGCAAAAGGCTAGTGTCGCTTTTGATGTTGAAAAGGAATTGATCCAAATTGATGATTATGATTTCCTGAAGGAAAACCAGATCCCATATCTAATACCCTGGATACTCCCAGAAGGGAACAACTGGGGTTCCGCCCGCGTCAATAATCAACATGCCATTGCCAATGGGTTAACTTTCCGACCTTTAAGCGATACCCTAAGAGATACGCATAACTGGTGGTTTTCAGATAGTGTAAGCCAAGAGCAACGGGATAAAGTCATGAAAGATCCAGCGGGGGTATTGATGCGCGAAGCGGAAGTATTACTAGCTTGGGAAGCTAGACAGCGCAAAGGGTAAGTTCGGCTAAATCATTTCTATATTGGACTTGGCATGTCCTCCGCCTTTTGGCTGGGCAAGTCCACCTATAATGATCAGACGAGGCCCTACATCAACCCGTACAGTACTTCTATCATGCCCGATTTTGCCTTGGGCTACTATTTACATCGACCAGATATTAGTATCTCGGCGAGTTATCGGGCCTATGGTACCTCCACGCTTGCCTATGGAGCCAATCAGAGCTTGCGCCGCCAATCCCTGGGCTTAGAGGCTACGCAGATACTATTTGATTATCATGGCTTCACCCCCTTCCTGGGACCGATCATAAGCTATGAGCGCCTGCAGTTCAAAGAATCCTTCGAACGTCAATTGACCCATGATGTCGAGGATACCCGAATTAGCTATGGACTCACCTTTGGCTGGGATATACGTCCCAATCGGATACAAGCCTTCATTCTTCGCACCAACCTCCGCTGGTATCCAGATCTCAAATTGGAGATTAATGATGGGCAGGATATATCCTTTAACAACATCGAGTTCAACTTCATTCAGTTGGTGCTCTTTCCCGACCGAATATTCTGATCTAAAGGGCCTTGGAACTAATTGTGGGCTGACCGAGTTCAAATTAGAAAGTATAACCCCAACATGACTCATCTAATTTGGCCTCAGCAAGATAGCGCTCCTTTTGCACAGTACTCTCACCAGCAGTGGGTAAGTATCATCCGATATGCGCAAAGAACATTTGCCAATTTCATGAAAATGCCGATCGCCTTTGAATCACTCGATACTGCTTCGATTGGCAGTGGTTTTTGCGTGGATATGAAAGGCTGGGATGGCCACGGAGGCCCTTTCGGGCTATCTTGGCATGGGATTTTAGGAGGTGCCCCTTTAGAGGATGCCAGAAACCTGCACATTTCTGCGAACTTGTTTCTGTATGTAGATACCCAAAAGGTAGTGAGCCATGCTGGCGATTCCTTCTTGGAAGCCGTCCTCGAACAGGCTTCAACTGGTGAGGGAGAATGGCGATTGAAGGGCTGGGAAGCAGATGTGTATGGTGAGTTTGAATATTTCAACACCTACGAAAACCTGGATCGCAGCTAGCCTTCGCACCGATTGGGGGCTGTCTAGCTAGCCAGATAGATTTTCCACCAACCGTTGGCCTATCCCCTATACTAAAACTCCTCAATCACCCCTTTATAGG
Organism: Saprospiraceae bacterium; assembly: GCA_965263225.1. GTDB lineage: Bacteria > Bacteroidota > Bacteroidia > Chitinophagales > Saprospiraceae > DT-111. Next base: position 903 of record CBDHHG010000049.1, on the reverse strand, counting down.
CTTTACCAATAGGCAACTCCTTTCCCTCCAAATCCACTTGCTCTTTAGAATAGGACAATATATGATTACGATTAACCACAAAGGACTTGTGTATGCGTAGAAACTGTTCTCCTAACTCTTTGAGCATGTTTCCGATGGAGGTGTACACAATATGACCTTTGCCCCGATGATGGATGATAATGTAATTATTCATGCCTTCGATATAGCTGATCTCTTCCTCATTTAATTTGAGTGTTTTCCGCTCGCTTTTTACATAAATAAACTTAGCCGGCTTTTGACTAGTGACTAAGGGCTTAGTCTGTGGAGCTTGGTGTAATCTCTGAAACTTATTGATGGCGCGCAGGAAGCGTTCGAAAGAAATGGGTTTCAATAGATAATCCAGTACCTCTAGCTCATAACTTTCATAAGCATATTCTCGGTGAGCGGTCGTAATGATAACGTGCGGGGCCTTTTGTAGTGTCTTTAAGAAGGCCAGACCCTTGAGTTTGGGCATTTCTATATCCAGAAAAAGAAGATCTACTTCCTGTAGGCGCAATACTTCCATGGCAGCCAGTGCGTTCAGACAAGTCCCTACTACTTCGTAGCCCGCCAGTTCTGATAAGTACTTGGCAATGATCCGTTGCGCCACTGGCTCATCATCTACTATTAGACATCTAATATTACCCATCGATCTGTAGTTTTAATTGCGCGTAGAAGTGGTCTTCCCTTCGGGTGGTTTCCAAATGATGTCGATTGGGGTAGAGCAGATCCAATCGCCGCTGAAGATTTTTCAAACCCAAGCCTTTTTTTTTTGTTGTGAGAAGGTTGCAGTACCTCGGAGATTCGATTTTGTACTTGAAATGTTAGGGCAGGTCCAGCTTGGGCAAGCTGGATATGTATGGGGATGGTTTCTGTAGCTTCTTT
>CBDHHG010000048.1:0-43682 GCA_965263225.1 Saprospiraceae bacterium | reverse complement strand
ATTCCTGATGATATTAATGGCGTAGACCCTAATGACATTGAATCCATCTCTGTACTGAAAGATGCTTCTGCCTCTGCCATTTATGGATCCAGAGCGGCCAATGGGGTAATTCTAGTAACCACGAAAAGGGGAGCAGAAGGAAAAATTACGACCACTTTAAATAGCTACATTGGTAGTCAGGGTATAGCACAGAATCTCAAATTCTTGGATGCCTTGGGATACATGGAAGCCTTCAATTCTGCGCAGCCTGATGCATTCCCTGAGGATGTATTGCAACAGTATCGCTCAGTAGTGGGAGTAGGTACGGAGTCTTTACCCAATACAGATTGGGTAGATTTACTGTTCCGTAATTCTGCTCTACAGCAAAATCATAGTCTATCTGTAAGAGGTGGGACAGATAAAATCAGGATTGCCAGTTCTATCTCTTTTTCGGATCAAAATGGCAATGTCCCCAACTTCACCTTTCAACGATATAACGGTAGGTTCAATTTGGACTACGGTTTGACGGAAGCGATTGACCTTAGTTTTGATCTGAATTTACGGCGCGACGACCAACGGCAGCCCGGAGATCTAAACGCCATTACTAGAGCTGCGTATCGCTTGCAACCTTTATTTGTGGCGATTAATGATGATGGGACTTGGGGACCTGGTTTTACTGGTGGGAACCCTGTCGCTGCGGCGAATTCCTCCGCTTTGGACCAAACCCTCACAAACTATGTCAGAGCCGTGGTGAAAGCCACGATCAGACCTTTCCCCGGTCTTTCCCTTTCCGCCACCTACGCACCCCAGTTTCTGGATCGCGATGTAGATGATTTCAATACTGGTTTTACTTTCTACGATAGCTCCGGCGCACCTCCAAATAATAATAGTAACGGAAGTTTGTTTAAAACCACTTTCAGTTCTTTTACCCACAACTTCAATGCTTTAGCGAATTACAGCAAAAACTTCGGGGACCATAACATTTCCATCCTTGGGGGATATGAAGTACTGAAATTTGAATCTGAAATTTGGAGAGCCAGTCGCTTGAACTACATCATCCCCGAATTCCGTCAATTGAACAATGGAGATGCAGATACCCAACTCAATTCTGGAAGCTCAACTTTAAATGGCTTAGAGTCTGTCTTCGGCCGAATCAATTACGTTTTTAAAGACAAATACTTATTGGAAGCTAATATCCGACGAGATGCTTCCTCCCGCTTTGCCAAAGGATTTAGAACTGCCATTTTCCCATCTTTCTCTGTAGGTTGGAGGGTTTCAGAAGAAGCCTTTTTTCCTGAAGATGGATTCATATCCAACCTGAAAATAAGAGGCTCATGGGGGCAGTTGGGTAATCAGTTCATTTTTGATGGAAATGGCAATCCCGTTAATTTCGCTTACACCTCTTTGTTTGGTTTAGGAAATGCCAATCCCGTTATTGGCGGTATCCCTATCGTTGGGGGAGCGCAGACGGTGTTGGCCAACTCTGAGTTGCGCTGGGAAACCGGAGAAACGACCAATTTTGGTGTAGATGCGGGCTTCTTAAAAGGAAGACTAAACCTTACTGCCGAATATTACATCCGAAAGACTAAAGACATTTTGCTCGGCGTAACGATTCCTACCTCCGTTGGATTTAATGCCCCAGTACAAAATGCTGGGCAAGTTGACAACAAGGGGTATGATCTAGCTCTGGACTGGCAAGATCGGATAGGTGCTTTCAGGTATGGCGTCAGTGTCAACTATTCTGACTTTAATAATGAGGTGGTTGACTTAGGAGGTTTAGATCAATTGCCTCCTGGTAGCACCATCAATCGCCTGGGACAAGAGATCAACTCCATTTTTGGTCTTAAAGTGGAAGGATTGTATCAGGAAAGTGATTTCAATAGTGATGGAAGCTTACTAGAAAGCCTTCCGGCTCCTGGTTTTGGAGCAGTACAAGCCGGAGACATTAAGTATGTAGATCTGAATGAAGATGGACAGATCACCAACGACGATCGAACCATTATTGGAAGTACTATCACCAATCAGACCTGGGGGCTTGAGTTATTCGGAGAGTATAAGGGTGTAGATCTGTCCATCTCCTTCATTGGGGCTGGCGGAAGAGATGTTATGCTCCAAGGTGATGCCGGATGGGCATTCTTCAATGCAGGTAAAATCCAAGAATGGCAATCAGATTACTGGACGCCACAAAACACGGACGCGGCCTATCCAAGGTTACACCCAGCTAGTTCTCATCCTAATTGGAGAACCAATGAGACCTGGCTTCATGATGCTACCTATGTTCGCCTACGTAACCTCACGGTAGGCTATACCTTACCTACCAGCCTAATCAACCGAGTAAACATCGCTAAGGCAAGGGTATATGTATCGGGACAGAATCTGCTAACCTGGGACCGAATGCCCGATGGGATAGATCCTTTGATTCCCGGGTTTTCTTCTGGAGCCTTTTATCCAGTAACGACAGTGCTCTTGGGAGGTATAAATGTCACCTTCTAGAGAAGCACGCCGGCAAAAGTGACAGCATTTTGATGGTACAACCTAAAAAAATTCAAGATGAATAAATTAAAATATATCATGGCATTAAGCGCCTGCTTAATCGTTCTGAACGGTTGCGAAGACACCGTTTTGAACCTGGAGGACCCTGGCGCTCCCACAGATGCTACCTTTTTTCAAACAGAATCACAGTTGGAGGTCGCCTTAGCAGGCGTATATCAAAGCTTAAACTTTGTGCGAACCGTTCCCTTCCCTCAACTACTGGACCACACTACTGACTATGCTTTCAATAGAGGTAATGTAGGAGGTACAGTGGCCGCTACTACTGGTGGACTTACTTCCACTGAAGCAATTGTAAATGCCTATTGGAATCGCTTCTACACTGGGGTACAAAGGGCTAATAACCTGCTTACCAATATGGATAGAGCTGAGGCAGAAGCAGATCCCGACCGTTTTGCCGAAATTCGAGCGGAGGCGTTGTTCTTACGTGCGATGTTTTATAGTTATTTAACCGAACTTTTTGGGGATGTTCCACTTCGTACGGATGTGGCCACTTCTTTGGAAAATCTAGCCATTCCAAAGACTTCAAAGGCAGAGATTGTGGCTTTGATCATTGCTGATCTAGAAACGGCAGCGAGTATTTTACCAGCTGTACAAACTAGTGGTGACCGAGGCAGGGCTTCCGCCAATGCAGCGAATGCCTTGATCGCTAGGATTGCCCTGTACAATGGGGATTATGCCAAAGCAGAAAGCGCCGCCCTCAAAGTGATGAATGCTGCAGAAACTCCGAGCTTATTCCCTGATTATGAGTCACTATTTGGAATGGCGGCAGTAGGCTCTTCGGAAATATTGTTGGACCTAAGCTATATAGATGGTACCCAAACGCATGAACTACCTCAGCGCTTGGGTAGCAGATTTGGTGGCTGGTGCCAGCTGGTGCCAGCTCAGCAGTTGGTAGATAGTTATGAAACGATAAATGGCCTTCCGATTGATGAAGACCCTAGCTATGATCCTTCCGCACCTTATGACAATAGAGACCCAAGACTAAAGGCAAGTATTGCCATTCCGGGGGAGATTTGGACAGATCATATTATCCAGCAGCATAGTGATAGCATTGCGACCTGGAGAGTTGAAAATGGGGTAAAAGTCGAACGAGTTTTCAATCCTAATTCTGCCAACCCGGGGGGGCGCAAGATCGTGGACCCATATGATGGTACCGAATATACGGCTGGCGGTGCTAATCGATTCACCTCCTTTACGGGGTATTTCTGGAAAAAATTTGCGGATACGCCTGCCCTGATTGAGGGTGGAGGTGCTCAGCGCCGATCTGAACAACCCGTCTGGTTGATTAGATATGCTGAGGTACTATTGACTTATGCAGAAGCAAAAATCGAAGCAGGTACTATAGATGACTCGGTGGTGGATGCGATCAACCAAGTCCGAGAACGAGCCTATAATGGAAGCGGGATACCCTACCCCGCAGTTAAACTGGGCGGTCAGGAAGAGTTACGAAGGATTCTGCGGCGAGAACGGAAAATCGAATTTGCGGGAGAAGGACTTCGACTTTTTGATATCAGAAGATGGCGGATAGCCGAAAAAGTTATGAACACCGTTTTGCTTGGCGGTCCAGCTAACGGCTTTAGCAAAATCGGCGGCGATTTAGGATTTGTTCCTAATATTGATGAGGATGGCTACATCACTTACGAGGGTGCCCCTACTGAACCCCGGAAGGAATTGGGAGACTTGAATTACCGGGAATTGGAAGTGAGGGTCTTTGACGCAAGACACTATTTGTGGCCAATTCCCCAAGCTGAAATTGATGCAACGGCCGGCCAAGTGGCTCAAAATCCAGGCTACTAGGTTATGCAAGCTGCCAATAGAAGATTATGGCTTATATTAAGAGTAGGTTTAAAATTTGCCCTTAGCAGCCGATTAATGGGAATTGAATCATGAACTCTAAGTTTTATTAACCACCTATCTGGGCGTTTGGGATAAACAAGCTTGTTTATTCCAAACCCCTTTTCGCAAATTGAAAAGAACATCCCACATAGCACCAGCCCTTTATTCAAGCACCTCAGCCTTGTGCTTAGGATACCTGCTATTCCTGATAGCTTGTCATCCATTATACACGCCGTCTGAGCCAACCACATCCTCGACTAATGTATTACTAATTATGGCCGATGATATGGGCTTTTCCGACCTTGGCTGCTATGGGAGCGAAATTGCCACCCCTCACTTGGACAGGCTGGCAAAAGGGGGAATGCAATTCACACAATTTTACAATACAGGAAGGTGTTGTCCCTCTAGAGCCTCCTTAATGACCGGTATTTACGCTCATAGGCTTGGGATGGGTTGGATGAATGCCAAGAATTTAGGTCGAGAGGGATATACCGGAAGATTGAGTGATAAAGCCTTTACCATGGCGGAGGGCTTACGACAGACAGGTTATGCTACCTATATGGTAGGAAAATGGCATTTAACGCCTACTAATGCAGTAGTAGCTGGGGAGATGGACGGAAGTTGGCCGGTCCAGAGGGGGTTTGAAGAGTACTATGGGACCCTGGAAGGAGCCAAGGACTATTTTAAACCTTCTTTCTTGTACCGAAATCAGCACCCTATTAAAGCCGGGGAAAATTACTTTTATACCCAGGCCGTCAGTGATGCAGCAGTTACCTTTATCAGAACACATTCAAAGAAAAAACCTTTCTTCTTGTATGCTGCTTACTATGCTCCTCATTTCCCACTACACGCCCCGGATTCTACCATAGCTAAATATCGAGGACAATACCTGGAAGGCTGGAGCTCTATCCGTGATCAAAGATTTGCGCGGCAAAAGAAACTCGGCCTTTTTGATGAAAATACCCGATTGTCTGAAGGAGATCAGAATCTTTTGGATTGGGATGAACTGTCGACGGAACAAAAAGATGAGTTGGACTTGCGTATGGCCATTTACGCTGCACAGGTAGAAGAACTCGATAAAGGTGTTGGAAGGCTGCTAAATGCGCTGAAAGAAAGTGGTCAATTCGAAAACACCCTCATCGTATTTCTATCGGACAACGGAGCGGTAGGAGGCTCCGTCTTTGGTAAAGGCAAAAGAAAAAATCTTAATCGCTCAGGACCTTATACTTCCTATGGAAAAGGTTGGGGATATGTGTCAAATACTCCTTATCGAAAATACAAATCCTTTAACCACGAAGGAGGCATCATTGCCCCTCTGATTGTGTACAATAGGGATAAGGTGAAAGCTGGGAGCATCAACCGGCAGCCTGTTCATATTATTGATTTAATGCCGACGTTTCTGGATTTGGCCAAGGCCACGCTACCTAGTAAAAGGAACGACGCCACAGTAATGGCTGTTGAAGGACAGAGTTTACTACCTACCTTCATAAACCCTGAGAACACATTGGATGAACGTTCCTTGTTTTGGGAACATGAAGGAAGACGAGCTATCCGCCAGAAGAATTGGAAGCTGGTTTCAGCCGGGATAGGTCTAGCTTGGGAACTGTATGATCTATCCCAAGACCCGACTGAAAGGAGAGACCTATCTGCGCAACATCCTGAAAAAACACAAGAATTAGAGAATACATGGATCTCATGGGCGGAGCAACATCAGGTTTTACCCTTAGATGGTAGAGACTGGGGGCAACGCTTGAAATAAATCACTCTTTTATGAAATGGCAATTATTCATCTGTTGTTTTCTATTTTCTTTATCGGTCTCCAGTCAGTTGGAAACGGTATCTCTTAATGGCACTTGGCAATTCAGGACAGATCCGTTTGAAGAGGGCTTAGATGCAGCCTGGCAGGCCACTAATTATCCAGCATTGGACTGGGATGAGTTGGCCGTTCCAGGCAACTGGGATCTCAAGAATGAGTATGCGGACTATGCTGGTACGGCCTGGTACAGAAAGCAATTTGAAGTGCCGGCTAGTTGGAATGAGAAAGCTATCCGTTTGCATTTCGAATCGGTGTACAATGATGTAGAGGTTTGGCTCAATGGCGAAAAATTAGGCGAACATCATGTGGGTTTTCTCCCCTTTTATTTTGACATCGGAGAAAAGGTGAAGATAGGAACATCTAATACCCTTGCACTCCGAGTAAATAATGTGTTTAAACGAGGAGCAGTATGGAATTGGGGTGGGATTCGACGGCCGGTTTGGTTAGAAATAACGGCACCGATCCGAATAGATCATCAACATATTACAACTATACCAAATTTGCAAGACGGAACAGCCGAAATAAGCGGTGCTTTTCAATTCAATAACCTAGGAATTGCTACTCAGGAAATAGCATTTGAATGGATTATTTCGAAGGGAGGGAAAGAATGTTGGCGTTCCAAGAAAACTACGACTACCCTGGACAGCCAAATGCAGACTACGCAAAAACTGGAAACCAAGCTTCTAGCAGCACAGGTAGATCTTTGGCATTTCAATACGCCCCATCTGTACCATAGTGAAGTAGTTTTGTATCATAATGGCGTAGAAATCCAACGGCTAAGTGACCGTTTTGGCATCCGAAAAATTGAAGTCGATGGCTATCAGTTGAAGTTAAATGGCGAAAGTATCCGACCTGTTGGCTTCAATATAGTGGCAGAAGATCGAACGACTGGAAATACCCTACCGCTTTGGCGAATCAAGGAAGATGTGGACATGCTTAAGGCTTTGGGGGTCAATATGGCGCGCCTCAACCATCTACCCCTGCCAGAAGAATATCTTGATTATTTGGATGAAGCCGGGATCATGGTTTTTGAAGAGGTTTCCCTTTGGGGGAAAGATAGGATGGTTGATCCAGAGCATCCCTTGCCTAAATACTGGCTAAAGAAGATGATTGACACTAAATTCAATCATCCCTCAGTGATCGGCTGGAGTGTTGGAAATGAAATAGGATTCGTAGATAGGAATCCTAAGGTGATGGCGTATGTCAAGGGAGCCATTCAACAGGCTAAAAACCTAGACCCTAACCGCCTGGCCATCTACGTTAGCCATTCCGTCGATAGACAACAGCCAGATCCGGCGGAGTACTCCGATCTCGTCATGCTAAATACCTACGGCAATTGGGGGAAACGGGCGGCAGGAGCCAATCGAAACGAACCCAACAAACCGATTTTTATGTCTGAATTTGGAAAACAATTAACGCACGAAGACCCAAATCAGGCTTACATCGATATCAAGGGGATGCTGTCGCAAATGCGCAATACAGCCTACCTGATCGGAGTATCTCATTGGACCTTTAATGACTACCGCAGCTTCTGGAAGGCCGGTCCAACTTGGACCACTCCCCCGTCGCAAAATCGGGGTTGGGGTGTAGTGAATGTCTTTAGGCAGAAGAAACGGGCTTACTACGATTTCCGTAAGCAGTATGCGCCAGTCCGCGCCCTTGAGGCAAACTTTAGGGATAATGCCTTAAGCATCAAGGTACAGCCTAGATCCAAACAGGACATCCCAGCTTATACGCTACGATCTTATAAACTAGCTTGGACCGTACACGACGAACATCAAAAAGTTATTCAGGGAGGCATAGAAGAACTCCCCACCCTACAGGCTGGTGATAAAGAATGGCGGAAAAGCATTGGAATAGTCAGGAATAAGAATGCGAGCTCATTGAAAATCGCGTTGCTTGATCCGCAGGCATATTCCGTTCTGGATACGACCATACATTTTAGTGTACCCAAGGCCCCGCTCATTAAATCCATTCACACAGCAAGCAGCAAGATTCGAGTAACATTTGATAATATTCCATTGGCTAGGTATTACAAAGTCCAATATGGAGAAAAAGGGCTAGAGAAGGAAACGGCTTTGACTATCAACCGCTTCATAGAAATCCCAAATTTAGCGTATGGTAGGGACTATCAGCTTGCCCTTGTAGCTGTCAATGACAAAGGAGAAAGTATACCTTCTGCCATTGAAAATATCCGAACAGACGAAGATGAGCTGCCTCCTATCATATGGACTACTGTGCCAGCGGATAAGGCATTCTTTGTTGGCTATTCTGTAGGGGATACCGACTACCTATATGAATTGGAGTATGGCACGAGCCCTGGCAATTACACCAAGAAATTAAGCTTTAGCAATGTTGGTGTATTACAAGTACCTCAGTTGCAAAATGGTGAAACCTACTACTACCGCTTCCGAAGACGAATGCAGTGGGGATTTGCTAGCGAATGGTCACATGAAATTGCAGTGCAGCCTGATGGAGGGCTTGCTCCTCAGTCACCGCTAGTCTTTGGGGCTGTCGGTCAGGATAAGAACGTACTACTCCATTTTCAACCAGTTCAGAAAGCCACGGGCTATGAAGTGAGGATGAGGCATAAAACCACCGGAGAGGAGTTTTTACACCCCATCCAAACCGCACAATCTGCTTATGCCATTGTGGAAACGCCCCAAGATGGGGAACAGTATGATCTATCTATTCGGAGCCTTAATGAGTCCGGAAGTTCTGAGTGGGTGGACATTAAATCCCCTAATTGAAATTAACGTATTTGATGGAGATGATAACAAACGTTAAAAATGAAGTTGTTTAAAAATATCTCACTGGCCGCGATGAAGCTCTTTTTGACCCACTCTTCGGTTTTTTATCGCCACTTGGCGCTGCTATGCGGCGATAAAAAAGCCTCAATTGAGCCAAAAACCTTCTCCATTTCGACTCAGCAGACATTCTTAAACAACTTCAATATTTGGCTACTTGTTGCCTTACTGCTGTTATGGGGCTGCGACTCATCAGATCAAGCTACTCCCCAAACCACCCAACTCCCCAATATCCTCTGGATTATTGCAGAGGATCTATCTCCCGACTTGGGTTGTTATGGTCATGAGGGAGTCTTAACCCCAAATTTAGATCAGTTAGCTGCTAGAGGAGTCCGATTTGACCAGGCTTTTACCACCGCTCCCGTATGTGCACCCAGCCGTACGGCCCTAGCCGTCGGAACCTATCAAACTGCCATCGACGCCCATCACATGCGTTATCCCGATGAGCTAAAAAACAATCTCCCCGATGGTATTCTACCCCTTAATGAAGTTTTTAGACAAAATGGCTATGTCACCGCCATCATCAAAGACGCGCCCGGGCGTGGGAAAACCGACTGGTCTTTTGCCTCTAAATACGCCAGCTATGATGTGCAGCATTGGAAGGATTTATCAGGTGATCAGCCTTTCTTTGCAGTAGTCAATTTGCGATTGACGCATCGTCCCTTCGAACGCGATACCATTCATCCAGTTGATCCGGCCAAAGTAAGTGTTCCCCCCTATTATCCCAACCATAAAGTGGTACGGGAAGACTTTGCCGAATATCTAGAAACTGTTCAACTGATGGATGGATTAGTTGGTCAGGTATTGGATAGTTTAGAACAAAGAGGTTTGAGCGATAACACCATCGTAGCCTTCCTAGGAGATCATGGCAGGCCGATGTCACGTGGCAAAAACAATTTGTACGATTCGGGTATGCAAATTCCGCTCCTTATGGCTGCACCTGCTGAGTCTCCTTGGGCCAGTGAAATACAAAAGGGTACTTCTAATGGCCAACTGGTTAGCGCCATTGATCTCTGCGCGACCTCATTGGCCTTTGCAGGAATCGACAAACCCAAGTGGATGCGGGGTCGAGTTTTGTTCGGAAAAAACAAGGAAGCGGAGAGAAGAGAGGTGTTTTGCGCCCTAGATCGCATTGGAGAATCTAACTTCAAAAGCCGAGCTGTACGCACACATAAGTGGAAGTACATTAAGAATTATAATAGAACTTATTCCATCAATGAGATGGCAACGGCATACCGGAAGGCGATGCATCCGATTTATCACCTGTTGAATCTTTACGAAGAAAAAGGGCTCCTTACGCCAGAGCAAAAAGCCTTAATCAGCCCGATGCCTGAGGAAGAGCTATATGACCTGGAACAAGATCCCTTCGAAATCCAGAACCTAGCTACTGAGGCCGCCTATGCAGAGCAATTAAATGAGCTACGGCAAAAGTTACAGGATTGGCAAACTAGAGTCAAAGACTACGGAATGGAAGAGGATAGCGACGCATTGAAAGAGGCCTTTACCCAGTATGGCATTAAATCGAAGAATACGTACCAAGCAAAGATTGAAGCAATGAAAGCCAAGGTCACGGCTGCCACCATGGATTAGCAATGTGATTCAATAGATATGAAAGCGAAATACCTTTTAATAATGTTGCTTTTGCTCCGTTGTAGCCAGCAAGAGAAAGATTTGATTTCTTCTCCAACTTCAGATAGTGACCAAGGTCCATTACTATTTCAATTGATGGAGGCCACACATACGGGGATTTCCTTTAATAACCGCCTTACGGAAACCAGTGCCATGAATGCATTAAACTATGACTATATGTACAATGGTGCAGGTGTATCAGTAGGCGACTTTAACCAAGATGGTCTTCCCGATATCTATTTTGTCGCTAACCAATTGCCCAACCGCTTGTATTTGAACAAGGGGAAGCTACAGTTCGAAGATATTACGGATATATCTGGTACGGCAGGGCGGCAAGGTTTTTCCACCGGAACGACCGTGGTAGACATCAATGCTGATGGGCTGCTAGATATTTATGTTTGTCGATCAGGATTTTTTCCGGATTCGGATCAGCGGAGAAATGAATTGTTCATCAACCAAGGAAATGATGGTGATGGTATTCCGATGTTCAAAGAGGAAGCAGAAGCCTACAAGTTGGACCTTCCCCACTACTCTACGCAAGCTTCCTTTTTTGATTATGACCGAGACGGTGACCTGGATCTATTTTTGATCAACCACAATATCAATGCACAGGTGCACTATGAATTGGAAAAATATCGCCAGCTCAAGTCCCCTGAAACTAGCGACCGCCTGTTTCGAAATGATGGTAATACCTTCGTTGATGTTTCTCGTGAAGCGGGGTTAATAGTAGATGGAATCGGTTTTGGATTGGGGATTGCGGTTGGAGACCTCAATAATGATCAATGGCCAGATATCGTGGTCGGACAAGATTTTGCCGCAAAGGATCGGATTTATCTCAACCAGAAAAATGGGAAATTTCAAGAGGTTGCCAGTGAAGTAACCGGACACTTGTCCAACTTTTCAATGGGTAATGACATAGCAGACTTCAACAATGATGGTTGGTTAGATTTCATGTCGCTTGACATGGTTTCGGAAGATAACTATGGGATCAAGGCCAGTATGAGCGGGATGAATCCGGAACGGTTTAACAAGTTGGTGCAGGAGGGTTTTCACCACCAATACATGTACAATACCCTCCAGTTAAATAATGGCAGCGCGAAGGACAACTATCCCTACTTCTCAGACATTGCTGCTCTGGCTGGAGTATCAAGTACAGATTGGAGTTGGGGCCCTTTGTTTTTTGATATGGACAATGATGGAGATAAAGATCTATTCATTTCCAATGGTATCAAACGGGATTTTAGGAATGTAGATTATCTGCATTATCGCGAACGAGCAGAGGGGGAATTTTTGGAAAAAGTGAAGGAGGTTTCCTCAACTTTAAGGGCCATAGTGCAACAGCAACATGATAGTGATCTTATCCGGCGCATGCCTTCTCGCTTGAAAAACAATTACTTCTACGAAAACAATAGTGAACTAGGTTTTGCCAAAAGAACGGGGGAATGGGCACCGGAAAAGATGGATGCCAGTAATGGAGCCGCTTACGCTGATCTGGATAATGATGGGGATCTGGATTTGGTGACCAATAATATGGATGAGCTTGCATCCGTGTATCGTAACAACAGCATTGAACAAGGGAGAGGTAATTTCATTAAGATTAAATTGCTGGGCCCTGGTAAGAACCCCTATGGAATTGGCACGAGAGTCAAAGTCGAAACCGAGCATAAGCAACAAGTAGCCGAGCAATATGTCTCCAGAGGTTTCCAGTCTTCCGTAGAGGGGGTACTCCACTTTGGCCTCGGGCAGGAGACGGAGATTAAAATTATTCGGGTCCTTTGGCCAGATGGGAAGTATAGCTCAATTCAACCTACAGCAATCAATCATACGCTTCAGGTGGACTACGCAAATGCTGATAGGGTCGTCGAGGCAGATAAATCCCCATCTCCACTCTATGTAACGATGACGGTTCAATCCCAGCTGAGCCATATTGCAATAGAGAATGATTTCGACGATTTTGAAAGGGAGTCTTTGCTGCCGCACAAAATGTCAGAGGAAGGCCCAGCCTTAGCAGTGGGTGATGTGAATAATGATGGATTGGATGACTTCTATGTTGGCGGCTCGGTGGGAAAGCCAGGGGAGATGTACTTTCAGCAAGTAGGCGGAACATTTCTAGCTAGTGCCTCCACGGCATTTCAAGACAACAAGGCCGGAGAAGAAGTAGACGCTCTCTTCTGTGACATGGATTCTGATGGTGATTTAGACCTTTATGTGGTAAATGGGAGCAATGAATTTGATTTGAATTCGGACTTATACCAAGATCAAATCTATATTAATCAGGAGGGAAAGTTTCTGGCTGTTGCAAGTCCCTTTGATCAGGAAATAAAAGTCAGCGGTTCAGTCGTCTGTTCACATGACTTTGATGGAGATGGCGATCTGGACTTATTCGTTGGTGGACGGCAGACTCCTGGTCAGTATCCACATCCTGGTACCAGTGTTATTTGGCGCAATGAATCAAAACCTGGTAATATCCATTTTACCAAGTTCGAAGCACCCCTATTGGATCAACTAGGAATGGTAACAGACGCCCTTTGGGCAGATGTTGACGGAGATGGGCAGCAGGAACTTATCGTGGTAGGAGAATGGATGTCTCCCCAAGTTCTGAAATTTGACGGAGAAAACTTCAACTCGCTATCACAAGGTACTACGCTTGCACAAGAGGTGGGTTGGTGGTTTTGTGTTGAAGCTGCTGATGTGGATCAAGACGGAGATATGGACTTGATAGCTGGTAACTTGGGAATGAATAGCAAATATCAAGCCTCTACTGCTGCTCCCTTTCAAATCTTTGCCAAGGACTTTGACCAAACGGGAACACTTGATATTGTCTTGGCTTTTGAGCAGAACGAGGAAGTGTTTCCGCTGCGTGGACGAGAGTGTAGTTCCAATCAAATGCCTTTCATCAAAAAGAAGTTTCCGGATTACCATTCATTCGCTTCTGCTAATATGGAGCAAGTCTATGGGAAAGAAAACCTGGCGAATTCCCTACAGTTTAGTGCCACTAATTTTGCCTCTACTTATTTTGAAAACACAGGAAACGGGAAGTTTAGAACTCAGGCACTACCTCGGACCGCCCAATTGACCACCACTCGGAAAATCATTACACATGATGCTAATGAAGATGGCCATCTTGATCTGCTACTATTGGGGAATCGATACGATTTTGAGGTAGAGACCCCTAGGCAAGATGCAGGTTACGGTGTTGTGCTATTAGGCGATGGGCAAGGTGATTTTAAGTCTAGCATGGCTCACGAAAGTGGCCTATTTGTCCAAGGTAGTGTTGTCGATGCTGCTCAGATCAGCTTACCCGGTGGAAAGCAAGCCTTATTGATCGCTAAAAACAATGACTACTTACAGCTAGTATCTATCAACAATGAACTGGATAAAAGTCCCCCAACACAATAAAGAAATTAGGGAATGGCGTACATCTTTTACCCTCAATAGAAACAAAACATATGTTAAAACCAATAGTACCCCTGGCATTATTACTGCTCTTTGCTTGCGAGTCGCCTGATGCCACCAGCAAGGAAGATACAAGTACAGAAACTACTTCCACCAATGAGCTTCCCTCCGAAGGCTATCCCTGGGACATTCCACAAAGCAAGCCAGATCGCCCCCTGAGCGCAGCTATGGAACGGCTATACGACAACTACCTCACGCCTAGACCCGAGGACAATGAACTGTTTTCCAGTTTTAAATACACCCCTTTAGAGGGGCTAGACTATAACAATGGTGATGGAACCATTTCCCGGCGTGATGCTTCCAAGATTATCAAGGAAAATGGGAAGTACTACGTTTGGTATACGCGAAGAAATACGATTGCTCCACCAGTTGGTTTTCACCGAGCTAAAGAAGCTACCGATGAGATACCTTCTACTGATTGGGATTTATCGGAAATTTGGTACGCTACCAGTGAAGATGGATTTACCTGGGAAGAGCAAGGCGTGGCTGTCCCTCGCCCCCCTAAGCCTGCCGTTGGCTGGCGCTCCGTCACCACTACCGATATCCTGAAATGGAAGGGTAAGTATTACTTGTATTACCAAGCTTTTATGGAAGCAAGTGGGTTAAAAGGGGACCACTGCCCGGTGGCGGTATCTTATGCTGACTCTCCCGATGGCCCCTGGACGCCTGCGGACAAGGTTATTATTCCGAACGGAGAACCTGGCACCTGGGATCAATTTTCGATTCATGACCCCTACCCTCTTGTGTATAAAGGCAAAATATATATCTACTTCAAAGCCGCCTACGGGGACCGCCCCGAATATCTATTGGGCAACGGATTAGCCATTGCAGAGGATCCACTAGGACCTTTTACGAAGCACCCACTTAACCCGCTGTTTAATTCAGGACACGAAACGGCACTGTTCCCCTTTAAAGAAGGTATTGCTGCGCTAGTCATCCGCAATGGCAATGAAGCCAGTACGATTCAATATGCCGAGGATGGTGTAAACTTCAACATTGCTTCAGTTACCGCTCTCATGCCTACTGCTGCTGGATCCTATGTCCCAGATGCCTTTAATAGTAATGGAAATGGCCGAGGAATAAGCTGGGGACTCTGCCACTTTACCAACGCTTCAGAAGTAAAGGGTAAAAGCCATAGTATCTTGGCACGTTTTGATTGCGATTTGAGTTTAGATATTCATGATCCGGCCATGAAGAACACCCAGTTGTGGTTGAGACCCGAAGTATACTTTTCACAGGGACTAACGGCTACGCAAAAAGCCCGTCTTCAAGCATCAGAAGCTGCAAGTGAATGATAAGAATTCCTAAAATAATAGGCTTGTTGACTGTTGCCCTCCTGGTAGCTTGCCAAACAGATTTGCCGGAAGAGGTAGCCGAGGAGTACAAAACATTGCCAGATCGTTTGGACTTCAATATGGATGTAAAGCCCATCCTTTCTGACAAGTGCTTTCTTTGTCACGGACCCGATGAGGCCAAGCGGGAAGCCGAACTCCGGCTTGATGAACCCATTGGTGCTTTTGCTAAGCTGGTAAATAGCCCCGATAAATTTGCGATTAAACCGGGCAATTTGCAGCAAAGTGAAGTCTATCATCGGATTCTATCAAGTGATCCGGAAACCATAATGCCAAGTCCTGAATCCAATCTACAGCTTACAGCCAGAGAAAAGGCAGTACTGATCAAATGGATCAAGGAAGGTGCGCAATATAAACCCCATTGGGCTTTCCTGGCTCCGGAAGTGCAGCAGCTCCCGCGAGTAAAGCAAAGGAACTGGGTGAAAAATCCCATCGACCTATTTGTGATAAAAAAGTTGGAGGAAGAGGGCCTGATTCCGTCTAATGAAGCAACAAAAGAAATACTGTTAAGAAGAGTAAGCTTTGACCTTACAGGGCTCCCACCCACCGAGGAGGAAATCAATGTCTTTTTGGCGGATGATAGTCCTGATGCCTACGAAAAGCAGGTGGATCGGCTCTTAGCATCCCCTCACTACGGCGAAAAAATGGCGACAGATTGGATGGATGTAGCTAGATATTCGGATACGCATGGTTATACGGTAGACTTCTACCGAGATGTCAGCCCGTGGAGAGATTGGGTTATTCAGTCTTTCAATAAGAATATGAGCTATGATGACTTTATCGAATGGCAACTAGCGGGCGATTTGATGCCGAAACCCAGCAAGGAGCAGATCCTAGCCACCGCCTTCAACAGGTTACATCCTCAAAACCTAGAGGATGGCATTGTTGATGAAGAATTTAGAGTGGAATACGTAGTAGATAGGACTTCGGTACTAGGGATAGCTTTTATGGGCTTGACCGTAGCCTGTGCCAGGTGTCACGATCACAAATACGATCCGATCTCCCAAAAGAATTTCTATGAGCTTTACGGTTTTTTCAATAATATCAATGAGGCAGGTTTGATTCCCAGAGACTTGGCTACGCCGGTGCCTACCTTGCTATTACCATCCAAAGAGCAGGAGGGTATCATCCAGTATTTGGAAGGATTGGTAGCAGAGAAAATGGCAGAAGCCGAAGCCGTTGTATCCCAAGAAGAAGCTAATAAGTGGATCGCTGCTGCTGGATATCAAAAGGTAATTCCAGCCTTACCTCAGCGCAATCTTGTGGCTCATTATAACTTAGACGGGAACTTAAGAAGTACTGCAAAGCACAGTCATGTAGGAAAGATGGATCGCGCATATACGAAAGGTGAAAAGCCAAAATATGTACATGGCTTAAATGGTCAGGGCTTGCTCTTCGACGGTGATGCCTGGCTGGACTTGGACCCAATCGGGATCTTCCAACGTAAAGACCCTTTTAGCATCGGCTTCTGGGTCAATGTACCTGATAGTTTGCAAGAGGGCGTATTTTTCCACAAGGGAAAAGGTACGGGCTTGCATGCTTACCGAGGCTACCATTTATATCTAAAAGACAATAAATTAGAACTACTATTAGCACACACTGCTCCCGATAATGCGATTATAGAAAGAACCATTGAATCCATACCAAGAGATGAATGGAGTCACTTGATGCTTACCTACGATGGCTCTAGTCAAGCCTCCGGACTGAAGGTCTATCTCAACGGGAGGGAGCTGGGCACGGAAATCATCATCGACAAGCTTTACAAGGACATTATTTTCTTCGATTACGAGGACCCAATCTATCCTGCCCCCATTGAACCTGGTCTTCAAGTTGGAGGTCGCTGGCGAGGTGTCGGCATTAAG
The DNA here is from genome assembly GCA_965263225.1 of Saprospiraceae bacterium. Classification (GTDB taxonomy): domain Bacteria; phylum Bacteroidota; class Bacteroidia; order Chitinophagales; family Saprospiraceae; genus DT-111. Next base: position 26,392 of record CBDHHG010000048.1, on the reverse strand, counting down.
GGGGCTGTAGTAGATGAAATATTGGTGTATAATACGGAGTTAACGGCCTTAGAGGTTCTTCAGCTAGGGGCTCCTGCGGCCGCTACAAATCTACTAGCCAAAAGTCCTGATCAATTGGAGGCTAATGATCAAACCCTTTTGAAGGCCTACTATTTAGCCACTAATTCTCCAGCGTTCCAACAAAAACAGCAGAACTTAAAAGAAGCTAGGGCTGCCTTGTACCGTGAGATGGAAGACGTGAAGGAAATCATGGTGATGAGGGAAATGGAAACGCCTAGAAAAACCTACGTTTTAGAACGAGGGCTATATGATGCCTACGGAGAAGAAGTTTTTCCTGCTGTTCCCAACAATCTATTGTCTTGGCCTGATACGCTACCTAAGAATCGCTTAGGTTTAGCTAAGTGGTTAACCCATCCTGATCATCCACTAACGGCAAGGGTTGCCGTAAATCGATACTGGCAAAATTACTTTGGTCAAGGAATTGTGCGTACGACGGAAGATTTCGGAAATCAGGGAGAGTTGCCTAGTCATCCAAAATTGTTGGATTGGCTTGCTTTATGGTTTATGGAGTCCGGTTGGGACGTGAAGAGCCTCCAAAAGCTGATCGTCATGTCCTCTACCTATCGGCAAACATCCTTTGCATCAGAAGCGCTGCGAGAAAGAGATCCCGAAAACCTATTGCTTGCCAGAGGACCAAAGGGTAGGTTGAGCAGTGAGATGTTACGTGACAATGCTTTAGCTGCCAGCGGTCTGCTGAACTCAAAAATTGGAGGCGAGAGTGTTCGACCCTACCAACCGCCGGGACTTTGGAAGATGAATTCAAATACTTATGTCCAAGATACTGGCGCCAACTTGTATAGAAGGAGCCTCTACACCCTTTGGAAACGAACTGTCCCCAATCCTACCCTCTTCACCTTTGATCAGCCCGAACGATCAGAATGTACCGTACGTCGGCAGAAAACCAATACACCTTTACAAGCCCTGGTTCTGCTGAATGATCCGACTTATTTGGAAGCTGCCAAGGTGATCGGAGAATCCATCACTAAAGAAGGTTCAAATAGACAAAGTCTTGCCCGTGCCTACCAAAAGATTACCGGTAAGGAGCCTAGTTCAAGCGAGTTGGACATTTTTCAGGACTTGCAAGCTTCGGAATACGAAATATTTAAAGAGGACAATAAGAAAATAAAAGGTTGGTTAGCCGCAGGGGCCTACAGAATTGATCCTAGTCTAGATGCGAAGCTAGTTGCAGCAAATGCGATTGTCGCAAGTGTAATGCTTAACTCTGAAGCCAGTATAACTAAAAGATAACCTTCTCTAACAATTTTTGTGGGCAGCGTTTTAGATAGAAAATTGCACCCAAAGGAAGCAAGGCTTCTAGCTAAAAGGGTGACTTAATAACACAAAAATTGTCAGAGAACCAAAGATAAAGTCCATGTCAGAACACCATCATGATATTCTGAGATCTGGCCATCCAGACTTAGAAAGAGAAGAACGGAAAATTGACCGTAGGCAGTTTTTGGCCAAGACCTCCTTAGGACTGGGGGCGATTGCATTGGGTTCATTGATGAATACGGGCCCATTAAATGCGGCTAGCGCATTGGTCCAACAGCCTATCTCCCCCATTGGTGGTATTCCCGATTTACCTCACTTTGCCCCCAAGGCGAAGAGAGTGGTTTATTTGTTTCAGAGTGGCGGGCCGTCTCAATTTGAAACCTTTGACTATAAACCCAAATTGCAGCAGCTATTCGGAGCGGAACTGCCCGATTCTGTACGGAAAGGGCAGCGATTAACTAGCATGAGTGCTTCTCAGTCCACTTTTCCGATAGCACCATCGATCTATAGATTTGATCAATATGGCCAAAGCCGCGCCTGGGTTAGTGAATTGCTGCCCTATACGGCTAAAATGGTGGATGACATCTGTTTTATAAAATCCATGTATACGGAGCAAATTAATCACGATCCTGCTATTACGTTCTTCCAGACAGGGCATCAATTAGCCGGACGTCCATCCATTGGATCCTGGTTAAGCTATGGCTTAGGCTCAGATAACAATAATCTGCCAACTTTCATCGTCCTGGTCTCTAAAAAGCGCGGCGGGCAACCGCTTTATGCCCGACTTTGGGGCAATGGCTTCTTACCCACGGAGCATCAAGGCGTACAATTTCGGTCCGGGAAGGACCCTGTGTTGTTCCTCAATAATCCTGAGAATTACGATGGTACAGATCGCGGGCGCATGCTCCAATACTTAAAGCAAGTCAATGAAGTACAGAATAGCACCTATGGTGATCCAGAGGTAAACGCCAGAATTGCCCAATATGAAATGGCTTACCGCATGCAGACTTCAGTTCCAGAAGTAACGGACATATCCAACGAGCCAGATCGTGTATTCGAAATGTATGGCCAAAGAAGTCGTGAGCCAGGCACCTATGCCGCGAACTGCCTGCTGGCCAGAAAGCTACTGGAGAAAGGTGTGAAATTTGTCCAACTGTATCATCGCGGATGGGACCAACATCACTTTCTTCCCGGTGGATTAAAAGCTAGGTGTGCAGAAACGGATCAACCTACTGCTGCCCTACTAAAGGACTTGAAGCAACGAGGACTATTGGATGATACCCTGGTAATTTGGGGAGGAGAATTTGGTCGGACAGTATATTCACAAGGGAAACTTACCCCTACGAATTATGGCAGAGATCACCACCCTCGCTGCTTTACCCTCTGGATGGCTGGGGCAGGAATAAAGCCAGGATTCACCTACGGTGCCACTGACGATTTCAGCTATAATATTACCGAAAACCCAGTACACGTTCACGACTTCCATGCTACCCTACTCCATATAATGGGGATTGACCACGAAAGACTGGTTTTTAAGCATCAAGGTAGGCGATATAGATTGACCGACGTGCAAGGTCATGTCGTAAAGGATATCCTAAGTTAGACAAACACTTACCGAACTTAATTATTATAAAATGTTGAAAACATACGCTTTTCTCTCCTTTCTGGTATTAGCTATTATTTCATGCGGCACGCAGGAGAAAGTACCCGATCTTAGGATTGAATTGGGTCAGATTGCCGAGCAATCTGTATTTGTTAGTGATACCATGAGTATTTGGGGGGGCTCTGTAGTAAAGGGAGAAGATGGTCGCTATCATATGTTTTATGCGCGTTGGCCCAAGGATTTAGGCTGGGTTTGGGTCAGTCACTCCGAAATTGCCCACGCTGTTTCGGACTCTCCCTTCGGGCCTTTTGAATTCAAAGATGTCACCCTACCCGATCGAGGGAAAGAATACTGGGATGGACTGTGTACACATAATCCCACCATCCATAAATTCAACGGAAAATACTACCTGTATTACATGGGGAATACGGGCGATAAAGCAGTAGTGGGCGTTCCAGGAAAGCACAAGTTAAACTGGTTGCATCGCAACAATCAACGAATTGGAGTAGCAGTGGCTGACAGCCCAGCCGGGCCCTGGGAGCGATTTGACGAGCCTGTCCTGGATATTACTCATGGCGACAGCTTGGCTTACGATGCCTTAATGACCTCTAATCCCTCCATCTGCCAGATGACGGATGGGAGGATACTGATGGTTTTTAAAGCCGTAGGTAAGCATTTTCCTTTGCCCGGTGGTGGCCCGGTAGTACATGGGGTGGCGATAGCGGATAAGCCAACTGGTCCCTTCAAAAAATACCCGAATCCAGTATTTACTGTCGAAGGAGAACGTTTTCCCGCAGAGGACCCTTATATCTGGTATCAAGAAGGGAAGTACCGGGCCGTCGTAAAGAGTATCAAAAAGGAAGATGGCAAGCGAATATTCTACCTGGTTCAATATGAATCAGAGGATGGGATTGATTGGCATCAAGCCAAAAACTTTCACATCTCAGATCGAACCGTTACTTGGGCCAATGGCCGACAGCAAAAGTTAACTCACCTGGAACGTCCGCAGGTACTCCTCGAGAATGGAGAACCCATCGCCCTAATGTGTGCTGCCGACACCTTAGACGAGAACAATGTGCGACAATCCTTTAATCTGCAGATACCGCTGATTGTCACGAAGGAGTGAGGAATAAGTAGATCCATGAAAACTGTATTAAGTCAACGCTGATAGAAATCAACAAAAGTGAAAACACCAATTATAATCAGTCTTATTCTCTCCCTACTTGTTTTTGGGAATAGTTCCCTGGAGCAGGCGGAGCAAAACAGTCTATCCCTAAACGGTCATTGGAAATTCTATGCCATTTATGGTGAAGGTTCCAATTATATGAACATCCAGGAAAGGGAGGAAGATATTATTATCGACAACACCGATCCAAATACGGAAAGACAAGGTAATTGGAAAATATCGAACACAGGGCTTAGAAACTCAAGGTTTTACAGAGAAGATTATGTGCAGCACAATTTCACTTTGACCGACCTAAAAGCAGCCGATTCTGTGGATAGTTCTCACTTTAGGTTTTACCCCAAATTCAAGAAATCGGGCTATTACGAAGCGTTCACTAGATATCCCTTTGCCTCTCATCTCACTGTACAGTACAATGTAAAGCACGCACAAGGTATCACTACCCAATATGTGAGTCAGAGAACCTTCTGTAATGAATGGGTAAGTCTGGGCATCTTTGAATTTGATCGCGCTGACCCCAATTATGTCGAACTAACGGCCATTGTAAGTGGGGCGGTAGCGGCCGATGCGGTTATGTTTAGAGAAATTCCAGCAGAAAAGTACCTACGGGCAAAGGAGGAACCAAAGCGTGTTTATCTACCCGAATTCGATGATTCCAAATGGTACAATTTACAAGTACCTGGCCATTGGGGAATGATTAATGACTTTTCGAATTATACCGGTAAAGCTTGGTATCGAAAAACCATAGATCTTCCAGAAAGCTGGACCAAGGCTTCAAGTGATCGGTATTATCTACAATTTGACGGAGTGTATCATCTTTCAAGTATCTACCTCAATGGTAAATTTATAGGAAAGAATAGGGGCGGATTTACGCCTTTTGAATTCGATGTAACAGATGCTCTGAACTTCAATGGAAAAAATATCATTGCTGTACAAGCGGATAATAGTGCTGTGGTGGGGGCAACCTGGAACTGGGGGGGCATCATCAGAGATGTCACCTTAACGAAAAACAAGGACGTCAGAATAGATTACCAATACATTCATGCTGAACCCGATCTAACTAGCGGCTCTGCTGACCTTAAACTCAGTGTGAAAATCGAAAATAACTCCGCTGAAGCCAGAAGGATTACCGTTCGTTCCAACATATTTGATAAAGCTGAAATGGCAAGCCTGAGGGGGACGCTTGATATTGAGCCGTTTACTAGGAAGGTCTTACATCTAGAGGGTAGTCTGAAGCCAGAGGACGTTGAACTATGGCATTTCGATAAACCCAAGTTGTATCAGATACAAACTACTATATCTGAAGGTGCCACCATTGTGGACCAAGCTGCTGATCATTTCGGAATCAGAAAGGTTGAAATCACAGAGTCTCAAATGCTGCTAAACGGTGAGCCTGTTCGTTTGGCCGGATTCAATAGAGTGAGTGAACACCGTTTTTGGGGCTCCTCCGAACCCATAGAGGTCTTGGAAAAGGATGTGGATTTGATGAAAGAGGCAGGTGCTAATTTTATGCGAATCATGCACGGTACCCAAAATGAAAAACTCATTGAGTTGTGTGATAGAAAGGGAATCCTACTATTCCAGGAAATCAATGTACGAGATTTGGACAATGATGAATTCAGGACCAACTATTATCCGATATCTAAAATTGATCAAAAAAAGCGCGCTCAACTGCGGTATGAAGAGGAGGAAGTATTAGTGCTAGATGAACCTTACCTTAAAGTAAGAGATGAGCACGACATAAGCATCACTGATAAGAACTATTTCCTTTCTAAATATTGGTTAAAAGGAATGATTGAACGCGATATCAATCACCCTAGTATCATTGGATGGAGCGTTGGGAATGAGCTAAACAATCATTTTGAATATGGTAAAGCCATCATTGCTTATGTGAAGGAAGAATTGGACCCCTATCGATTGGTCACTTGCGTAAGTAATTCGGGACAAAAGGAAGAATACACCCCCGAAACAGATCCCAATACTTTTGTAGATATCATCATGCACAATATGTATCGTTGGCAAGGAGATCCGCAGGAAATACTATCAACTTTGAGAAAGAAGTGGCCGGACAAACCTGTTTTTATCTCCGAATATGGCTTTGACCCTTTTCCCTCTACGGCCTTAGATGGGGATAAAGAAATCTTCTCCGAATGGACAAATCACTTTAGACATCAGAATGAATTTGTGGTTGGGACTTCCATGTGGACTTTTAATGATTACAGAAGCAGTTATGCCGGGACTACGGCTGAGGAGAATAGAGTATGGGGTATTATAAACTCTTGGAGACAAAAAAGAAGATTATTTGAACGCATTCAGAAGGAACATGCTCCGATTAAGGATATTGAAGTCTCAAACATTGATTTCAGTAATGGGACAGCTAAGGTTAGAATGCCGGTTAGGGGTGAAAGGGACTATCCCAGCCACGTTATGCGTGATTACAAACTAGCTTATCAATTCAGAAATAGCAAAGGAGAGATCGTGTCAGATAACGTACTCGATTTGCCGACTATTCAGCCCGCAGATGGAGCATGGCAAGGTTTGATTTCCTGGGATCAGCTGCCATCTGATATCTTGGAGATGACCCTTAATCTAGTAACGCCAACGAAGCACTCAAGGTTTCGTAAGAGTATATCTTTCCAGCCTGCTATCACACCCCAAATCTCTGCCATCATAGCTGGAAAGAATGCGGTGCGCGTACTTTTTGATCCCGTTCCTAACGCCAAGGAATATTTTGTGCGGTATTACGCTAAGGACCAAGAGGTACATGAATCCTATAAAACGATTACCGACAGAATTGATATTGAGAACTTGGCAGCTGATGAAAGCTACAACTTCCAGTTGTATGCCGTCAATGATAAAGGTTTGAGCAAACCTTCCAAGCTAGTAACAGCAAAAACGAACCGAAAACTTCTCCCTCCCATAATCTGGGATTCCTTCATTACTGACAACAAATTAGTAATTGGCTATTCCAGCGAATTCGAGGACGGAAATTATGTGATCCAGTATGGAACATCAAAAGACCAGCTAGACCAAGAATTCATTTCCAATGTTAGAGGGATGGTATCTATAGACTTAGAGGGAGAAAATGAGATTTACTTCAAGATGAAAAGAATGAAGGAAGGGGAAGAAAGCAATTGGTCGCAGGTGATGAAAAGTACAAAGAGGTAAAGATTTCGTGGTAGTAACTGAATCTGCTTTGGCAGTCCATTATGGCCAAGACTGAACTATTGAGACCTAAAGCCCAGCCAGACTCTATATTACTGGCTGGGCGCTAAGTTTTGGCCATCACTCCATTTCAATCTTCACTACGGTAGCAATCTCATTCATGGGTACATCGGGCAATACTACATAGTTGTCATGTTGGTTAAAAGCAAATTCCAAATCCTGATCAATGCCCAGAACGCTGACCCTTTTAACGGGGTATTTGGGTGGGTAAGAGATGGATCTTAGGCTCTTCAATACCACTTTTTTACCAGGTTCAGGTGCCCCCAGGAAAAAGGCATAGATGGTTTTCTGATCTTTTGACTCCGTGAAGCGAATGTCGCTGGCAGAATACTTTACGGTGGCGGATTGACCTCCATGACGCCCATCGTCTGCCTTGGCCGTACCATAACCATATTCTAAACGTGCTCGAGTCTCGTAGATAGCTTCGCCATAGGACTTTAGCCATTTGCCCATGGTACGGAGGACCGTCTTTTGTTCTTCTGGAATGGAGCCATCTGCCTTTGGTGAAATATTTAATAACACAATACCATTTTTACTCACCACGTCGATCAAATTACGGACCACTAGGGCGGGGTCTTTATAGGTTTGTCCTTCGATATAACTCCAGGATTGGTTACTCAAAGTGATATCTGTCAACCAAACTCGCTCGGAAACATCCTTCTTACCACCTTGCTCAATATCCAATATACTTACGTCTATTGGGAGATCATCTTTTTTGTGGGCAATAACCACTTCCTGCCCCTTTTCTTTTGCCTGATTGATATAGTAGGCACAGAATTCTTTCCGATACTCTTCTGGAATAATGTTCAACCAAATATCAAACCAGATGATTTCTGGATCATACTTGTCAATTACTTCCTTGATTTGGCCAAACCAGAAGGGGTACCACTCTTCTGCCGGTACATTGCCATATAGCCAACGCAGTTGGTCATCGGTAGTGGAGGTTGCCCAATCAGGATGGTAGGGGAAATGGCTGTCCCAAGCTGTCCAGTGCGATGTATCGGCAGCGTTGCGCTGTAAATTCCGTGCGTGATGAAAGCTAGTGATCAATTTCATTCCGCGCTTGCGCAAGGCGGCGGCCATTTCTCCAGTTATATCTTTCTTAGGGCCCATGTCTACTGCATTCCAGGGGTTTAGTTCGCTATCCCACATGGCAAACCCATCATGATGCTGAGCCACTGGCCCCCCCCAGCGGGCTCCAGCTTCTTGCATCAGATCGGCCCATTCTTCTGCATCGAAATGCTCCCCGGTGAAATCAGGAATCATATCGTGATAGCCTACCTCGGACTGATCTCCAAATTGTTTCTTGTGGTAGGCGAACTCCTTGCTGCCTTCAACATACATGTTGCGGGGATACCATTCGCTTCCAAAAGCTGGCACGGTGTAGGGGCCCCAATGAAAATAGATACCCAGCTTGGAGTCAGCAAACCATTCTGGGCTTTCATTATATTGAGCCAAAGATTCCCAGTCAGCAGTGTAGGTGCCATTCTCAGGGGTGATAGTGTCGGAGGCAGCTTGGTTAACGGTATTCATGTCTGCACAGCGGAAGTTGAACACTGCAAAGCCAAGCATCAAGAGCACAAAGAGAAAAGATCGCATAGGTAGTTGGTTTATATGAATTGTTGGATACCGCCGAAAAAGTCAAAGGATCTCTAGTTTTTCTTCACTTGATCTGTGATGACTTGTAGGCTTTCTAAGGCCTGTCCATCCAGGCTTAGGTCATAAAAGTGGGATAAATCAAAAAGAAAGAGCAAAACGTATTGTTTATAAAGTAGCACAAATCGTTAATTTCTTTTCTCCAATGGAGTATCCAGTATATAATTAGCACCTGATGATGAACCTGGAAGAACATACCACCCTCGGAGAGACCTTCATCAGACGAGGCCGTTTCCTTCTAAGAATAACACGATATGGATATAACGCTAAACCTGCCGAACTGAAAGACTTGCTTACCCAAATAGGCTATATTAAACTATGTTTAAATCAAACGGATAAAGTTCGTAGTTTTGGGGCAAAAGCGAACTGTTTATCTATGGCCTATCAATATGTACGTAAACCACTAACCACCCAGGAAGCTGATCAACTGGCTCATGCCTGTCAAACCGCAAAGGACTATCTACAACTGAGATTTATCTCAACCTTACCAAAAGTCATGTAATCGAGGAATTTCAAAACAAATGGTGATAACTCCATATAATAAAGGATATACAAAAGCAAACAAGCAGTATGAGCAAAGTACTGAAAATCAAGATTGTGCTTATTGAGAGCAAGCCCTCCTGATGACTGTGGTGGTATTTTGGGGTATACTAACCTATTGGAAGTATTGAAAGATAAGTCTCATCCAGAATATAAGGAGTAGGTAGAGTGGTTGCCAAAAGGATTTAACCCCGGCTATTTCCCTTTACAGGCAATCAATGAAGAACGTGGTGTTATATGGACTGGGATATGGCTTTTAAACGAAGACCGTCCTTTGAGATCGGCCAACTGTTTCAAATATTAGAAGAAGGAGGAACTAAGAGAAATTTTTCTTTTGAACCGCCTGCTCGGCCGATGATGACTAGTAGAGTATTAGCAGAATTACTACGTGCTTTTGGGTTCTTTGACTAGATAACCGGAGAACTTACCCTTAAGGTGCTTTTAACCCCTAAATGTTACCGCACTATTAGAATATCGGCAGCGGTTACTTTGGAAGAGTTACATCTGACTATCTTGAAGGTCTTTGATTTTGACAACGACCACCTTTATGCTTTCTTCTTGAATGGCCTGGTCAATTACAAAGCAGGAAATGTATTTTCTGACCCTAGAGGGAGTGTCGAAGAAGCAGAGTATCCTGCACATATGGTGAGTCTTGGAGAAATTGGCTTATACCCAGGAAAAGAGCTATTATATCTTTTTGACTTTGGTGATAATTGGCAATTTCTTGTCCAGATATTGACTATTGAAAATACCACAGAACTTGATTCTTCCAGTACTTTTAAATTAATTGAAACAAAAGGGAAAGCTCCGGAGCAGTATCCAGAATGGGAAGGGTGATATTCATTATTCCTAATGGTTTTGATTCATAAGCGTAACTTTCTGTAGGAATGCCCCCGCTGGTACAGTTAAAGATAAGCTTGGCTAAGGTGATCCTGAAAATAACCATAAGGCTAATTGCGAAGTAGTTGGCCTACGTACTTGGGAGTCCCAAATGTAGCATATGCAAACTGTTTCGATCAATAAAGGGCCACAATAATGGGATGCCTTATTCAGGTATTGATTTGAAGCTTCTACAGTCTGACTCCCCAATTCAGCCCATACATGTTTGGCCAATATGTGGTGTAGTTGCAGAAAATAGGGATCAAGACTAAGTACTTAACTTACAAATCCTTTCCCGCAATTTAAATATTATCATTATATTCACTTCAACAATTAAAATATTGAGTAGTATTTTGATAGCTAGCTGGGTTTTTTTAGTTCAATTGTAATCATTCTTAAACTGTCTCACTAAGCGATCTCTTATCCAGCAATTATTAAAGGTTGACTTGAGATAAAATTATCTTCCGCTTCCCTCCTCCTAGCTGAGATACAAACAAGTTTACCTTCCCTCCATTTTCTAATTCATCGCATCAGCAAAACGCTTAAAGAATATTCTTTAACCCTAAAACACATAAAGATGAAATGGTTTTTCATTGGAACGCTAGTAGTATTGGCAGGATGTAGTATCATTCGGTCAAATTTACCTGAACATCAACTCGCATTGGAGTACTGGACAAAAGCGGCTCAAGCAGATAGTACACAAGGAAAAAATCTTAGAGCTTATCAGCAGGTAGTGGCCAAAAGGCTAGGTAAAAGTCAAAGTCTGGACGAATATCATCAAGCACTGGAACAGGCTTCTGCATTCGCATGTGCCTCCCCTGATCCAGCAGCTTGGCAACTAGTCGGACCCTATGTAGCGGTGGGAAGCAGCTCTCCCTCTTGTTCCGTACCCTCCCAGTACTGTGGCTTTGTTTTCCAAGCCTTGGGAGACCCAAGAAATCTCGGGACCAATCCTACCAAGGACCTAATCGCTGGTACAGAAGTTTCGGGCCTCTGGCGCTATGAGGAGACCTCACCTGGATATTGGGAATGGATAAACAAAACGGACCCGCTCAACCTGCCAGGTTTGGGGATCACCGAAATCATTCGAGACAGCGGAGATCCAGATTTTCTCCTGGCCTCTACGGGTTACAACAAAGACGTGTATGTCACCTTTAGTAATTCCGCGGGCTTACTCAAGTCTGAAGATAACGGTGATACCTGGTCAGCCTTTACGCCCATGTTTGCTAATTTTAGCAATAAAATATCCATTACCAAGGTAGTCGACGACTCCTATCCTGGTGCCTATGATCAAGATTTGCGAAGACATTTCTTCATTACCACCTTAGAAGGAGGGTTTGACAATAACCTTTGGGAGTATAGAGATTTCTACTGGATAGATCATAAACCCAATCTCCCCGGTTTACCTAATCAACGCATCTTTGACTTTGAGGTCATTGATTTCAATAAGTACCTCTTGTCTACCATTAACCCTTTTAGCTTGGATCCTCACCTCTACCTGGGCACGAGAAGCGCCTCTAACAACATTATCCAGTGGACAGAAATAACCAGCAGTTTACCTGTATCCACCATTAACTTCCAAAAGATTTTCATAGCCAGGAAGGTTGACAATGAAATCTGGATCCGGACTTCAAAAAATAAGTTCTTCAAGTCAACAGATAATGCTGTTACTTGGCAAGCAGTGACTATCAATACTACCAGAAAAGATGAAGTAAAATTGGAATTGACAAAATCGGCTTTGACCAATAACTTATACATTGCAGGCCTTCAACCCAGTCATTACAATACAGTTTCTTCTACCATTCAGAATTATTGTACAGGCCATGATGATGTTCGCGACATTGAAGTTTTAGGGGAAAGCGGTGGTAAAGAATGGGTAGTTATGGCCAATGACGGAGGGGTATCTCTGGTAGAAGTGGATATGGCAAGCGGTACGGCAAGCTATCAGATGGTTAATGGAGAAAGTTTTCCCATTCATGAACTACAGGGCATAGGCATTTCGCAGTCTAGTGAAGAATTCATAGTCACTGGAGCCAATCACAATCATTCCTTCAAGTTTCAAGATGGGCAATGGATGAAAATTGGATGTGGTGATGGTGGCGATGCTGAAGTGAATTACTACGATAACGAAACTTATTACCATACCTGTAACCCAAGACTCTACAGGAATACCTCCTGGGTGTATTCCAACAACTATTGGTTTACGAGTAGGCCCATTGAGATGGATCGCAATAACCCAAAACGTCTCTTCTTTACAAGATCCGGAACGACCAGTTCCCCAGCAGAACTTATTCAATTTGACCAGTCTGCGGGCGTTTTGAGCTCTCAAGTAATTCCGGTGACTGATTTCGTTGTATCAGGTGCCATTGGCCTGGCAAAAACCAATGACCAAGTCATTTATCTGGCGGACGATGGCACCGTTCGGGATCCCGCAGCCATGGGCAAATTGATCAAGACGACAGACGGCGGAGCCACCTATAGTGATCTAAGTAATTCACCCGTATATTCTGCTGATTGTTCGACTTTATTGGGGTCTTTGAGGCAGGTAACGGGTTGGATCGGGATTGGTGATATTGAAGTGAATCCCTACAATGAAAATACCATCTATGTTACTTTTACCGGTTCTGTGGTCAATGCAGCCGGTTTACAGGGAAGTACTCGGCGAGTCTATCGGTCGACGGATGGAGGTAATAGTTTCTGTGACTATTCTCAAGGATTACCCGGCTTACCGATCAATTGCATTACCTATCAGGAAAATAGCAATGATCGCCTATTTGTGGGTACAGATGTTGGGGTGTATTATCGCGATAATAGTATGGGCCAATGGGAATGCTTTAACGAAGGTTTGCCCATTTCCTTCGTAACGGATTTAGACATTAATTACTGCACCAATACGATCTACGCAGCGACTTATGGTAGATCAGCCTATAAAAGTACATTAGCGAATCTTCCGGCCGATGATCATGTGCTAGAGATTCCCAGTGGAGCGGTCGAGATCTGGAATTTTAATAGAATACTGAATTCGGACTTGATCATTAGAAGTGGGGCAACTTTAATCGTAGAAGCTGGACTGAAAGTTGGCGCAGGTAGAAGCATAATCGTCGAACCAACAGCAAAGTTGATTATTGATGGAGGAACCATAACAAGTCTGTGTGATGAGCACTGGCAAGGCATTCAAGTCCATGGCAATATTGCATCAGCTCTCGAAGCGGACCAAGGGAGGCTTGAGTTGAAAAATGGAGCCACTCTTTCCAATGCAAAGGAAGCCGTCCGACTCCACAATCCAAATGACTATGCTACCCACGGAGGTATTGTCGTAGCTAGCAACAGTAAATTCATCAATAACTGGCGCAATGCAGAGTTCCTCGACTATCCACATCCATACCATGGCAGAGCTGTATTCTCAAATTGCGAATTCATTCTTAATGACCAAATCCCTAGCTCCTTTGGAGCGCCAAGTGTAATGCTAACCATGTGGGCAGTAGATGGAGTTGAGTTCCGAGGTTGCCTATTTGAGGATCAAAGAAACAACTTCAATAACCCCCCGAATGGAATCTTCGCATTGGATGCCGGTTATGAAGTGGACTCCTACTGTGGGGGCACCGTAGCTTGCCCCAAGAAATCGGTCTTCAGGAATCTAAATCGAGGAATATCAACCAACAATGGCAATAGCCTCTTAGGGATCGAGATTAGAGAAAGTGTCTTTGAAAACAACAATATTGGGGTATATCTAAATAACATCCACGCTGGTGCTGTACTCGTAAAGAACAAGTTCTTGGTTGGTAAGCCTTCTCCCCCATCGGGATTCTTTAGTATTAATGCAGACTTTGGGTTATCCCTGCAGAATACAGGAATCTTTATCGTGGAGGACAATTATTTCGAGCGTGGAAGTACCTATGACTCATTTAACTTTGGTGCTGCAATAGTTGATGCTGGGCCATTTTCCAATAATGTTTACCGCAACACTTTCAAAGGTTTCCGTTTTGCGGTTCTGACGCAGGGCGTAAATAGCTTAGCCTCAAACAATCCGATATTTGACTGTTTGGAAGGACTACAATTTACCTGCAATACCAATATGGATAATGAGTATGACTTGCTCTTAACGGATGTCAAAAAAGAACATGGTAGTGTAAGCCTGGCAGCCGGAAATTCATTTTCTCCAGGGGCCACCGTACAATTGGCCACCGACAACGGATGTGGCCTGGAATATAATGCCTATAGTGGAGCGATTGAGCAAATCCCAACAACAACTAGTGGCCCAGTAATCATAAATACTACTGGTAACAGCAATGCTTGTATATCCAATTGGAATGACGACAACTGGGAATCTCGATTATGGCCCAGTCAAGACGACGAATCTGCCGTATTGGCCTCCTGGATAAAGAGTTTGTCTGCTTTTCAAAATCCAAACAATCAAACAGGGAAAAGAGAAAGTAACACTTTGGATGTCAATGGCTTTCATAAACTCTTATTTTCTATTTCGAGATCATCCAAACTTGACATCAAAGAAAAAAACGCTAAAATAAAAACCTTACTCCTTTCTCTTGCCAAAGCTCCTGCGTATCAAGCTAGGATTGAGCAGTTGATCAAGCAGGTACTAGAGCAAAAGACAGAGCCAGAATTACTGGAACCCATCAAGGAAGTGCAAGCTGCTCTTAAGGATCTTAATATTCTTAAGAAGCCAAAAGAACAATGATAAATAGCCCTCTACATTAAGACCTTATCTTGGACTGGAGATGAGGTGCCAGACAGTCCTCCTAAAAAAGAGAGGCCCAGATATTAGCACTACGCTAATACCTGGGCTCCTTTGCTTCCTACTCTTACCTACCCTACAGTCGAATGATCTTCGCTTGATAAGCTTTATCCGCAGTTTGTACACGCAATAGGTAAATCCCTGGTGGAAGGTGCGACATTCGAATATGAAGATTCTCTAGTAAAGTATCGCTCCCTTGCTGAATGGGTTTTCCATTGATGGAGTGCAGCCACCAAGAAACATTTTCCTCTACATGTTCTTTTAGTTCAACCGTCAACCGGCCAAAGGTGATAGGGTTAGGAAAGACCTTGACCGTTTCCACTGGAATTTCTCGCGTACGAGTTACATTTTCACAATTCTCGCCAGGGAGATCATAGCAACCCAAGCCCGTGGGGCCAAATGGCGCATACCAGTCAATACCTGGAACCCATACCTCCGCGCCACGCTCATAGGCCCCAGCATCTGGATTCGCACCGACATAACCATCGGTAATCCCATCGATGACCCGCCCATAATCTATGGCTTGTACCCCTGCCTTTAAGGTAAAATCTCTATTGGCCGAATCATTGAAAGGGTCAGTGCCGTTGGTGATGATCAGATTATTCTGTTTATCGGATTGTGGTTCCAGGGAGTTTTTGTTGGTGAGGTTATTCCAAACGCGTACATTGGAGAAGGCGGTTCCTGCCAAGTGCCAGGCGCCCATCGCCGCGGAGCCATTCCAGAGGGTGTTGTTAAAGACATCAATATTGGTTCCGTTCCAGTTGATCTGGATATTGGACCACTCTGTATTCCAGATCACATTGTGATGAACCGATACATTACCTGCGTCATTGTCCAAGTATACACCAGTAGCCTTCTTTAGATCCCCCCTGCTTGCGATATCATGAAACCAATTGTGGTGGATTTCCATATCCAGGCCAGGCCCTAGGGTGTACAGCAAACCGCAATCATCAGCAATCAAATTACTTTGTGTCAAATCATTGAACGCCACCTCACTGTTCTTATTGAGGATCTGGATGGCATCTCGGCCAGCTCTCGAAATGGTATTGTATTTAATGACTGATGCTGACCCACCGCGCGCCATAATTACGCCATCGTAGTCTCCGATAAAGTTGAAGTCGTGCAGATTGGAATTTAAGATATGGGTACCATGGCCGCTGTCCCAGATCCCGGTAGCCGCTCCGAAGGCGACCTCACACCGCTCAATACGATTCGCATTCCCTCCTTTAATATGAATACTCTGACTTTGAGCATTAAAACCACTTACCACTCCTCGGGTATAACTGCCATAGAAGACCGATACTCCTTCCAAAACATTATTAGATCCATTGATTTCTACCCCGCCTCCAAAAAGGGCTAGGTTTTTGATCTCGATGAAATTTCTTCCATTGAGGTCTATGGTCAAATTCCTCCTCCGCATGCTTACCTCTCCATCCACTGGTGCCACACCACCGGGCAATTGCAGAAACAGCGTCATGCTGCTAGCGTCGAAATACCATTCGTTCTGATAATCCAGAGCTTCTCGGATTCCCTCTAAGAAATAATCTCCTCGATCTGCTGGGGGGTGAAAAGTTCTAATCCATTCCGGGTTTTTGTTGAGGTCAAAATTCACTCTACCTGCGGAACTGCTCGTGATAAAGGCTTTCCAGGTTGTCCAGCCTGAGCCAGGGCGATCTCCATAGAAGAGAATGGATCCCCCATTGCCCCAATTCCAATTTGGAATTTGGCTATGGGTTAAAAAGGCACCAAATGCCACATCTCCGCCACTACCGCCCGTGTTTCGGAGCGAGTTTAGAGTGAAAGGATCTCCATCTTCATTGTTAGGCCATCGGGCCAGGTCGCAAGCAACATCTTTATTCATGACAAAGTTCTTTTGTCCCAGGTCCCAATCTACGGTAGTTTTGTAAACCGCACCCTCATCCTGTGCCCAGCCACTCAGCGCTTGCATGGCAGTAATGATCACCTTTTCATTGCTAGCTGCTTGAAAAACGATCGGGAAATCTGCTTGTCCAGAGGTAGCGGGGCGTAAGGTTTCTTCGTAAGTGCCTTCGTGAATGATGCAGCTATCGCCCGGTCTTACTAGGGTGGCAGCTTTGCTTAGGGTGAGGAAAGGTTCCTCGGCTGTTCCTGGATTCTCGTCACTCCCAGATTTACTCACGTGATAGGTGCGAGTCTCAGTTGGAGGCTCCTCCGCATCTGGAGTTAAGCTAACATTATCCAGGTAAAAGGTATTGGCATTGCGGGCAAAACCAAACATGAAACCCTGGCTATTGTAATCGGGAGAGCCCGCAACAGTGCTGGGCGTGAATTGAAAACTAAAGGAATGCCATTGGCCGTCACCTTCAAAGGTGATCGTATTTTCTTGCCAGGCCACTCCCCAATCTGTGGAACCTATATTCGGGTGAGAATAGAGCTGCAGATTAATGGATTCACTTTGTCCAGAGTGACTCAGCACTTGAAAGGCTGCGGTATATACTTTGGTAGGATCGAGGATAATCGATTGCTGCCGGATGAAGACTTTACCTGCTTCCGTATCTGTAGATTGTACTTCGATCTTCATGGACTGTGCTCCTTCTTGCGCTTCTTCGGTAGTAGCAGAGAAGTTGGCAGTAGGGCCACCCCAGGTGCCGAATATCCAAGCGGTACTTCCCTGTTCAAAACCGGCATTGCTGATTAGGTTTTGGCCGAAAAGTAGAGCCCCTAATCCCATAAAAAAGGTTGACAATATGATTCGTTTGGCACTTTGCATAGCTTAGGTTTTTATACGAATATATCGGAAAGCCCCTGATCTACATGGACATCAAATAGCAGGAAGAGTATTTATCATCATATGTCATTTAAAAAAACACAAACCTATTACGCTGTACTTGAGCCTACGCAATAATGTCTTTGACCACATGCCCTTCCACATCTGTCAATCGGTATCTACGCCCTTGATGCTTAAAGGTGAGCCGTTCGTGATCGATGCCCATCAAATGCATTAGAGTGGCTTGGAAATCATGCACGTGCACGGGGTCTTTCACAATATTGTATCCAAAATCATCCGTCTGCCCGTAGCTGAATCCCGGCTTCACTCCGCCACCGGCCATCCACATCGTGAAGCAACGGGGATGATGATCTCGGCCATAATTGGTTGGGGTAAGTTTACCTTGAGAATAATTGGTTCGTCCGAATTCTCCTCCCCAAACGACCAAGGTGTCTTCCAATAAACCTCTCCGCTTGAGATCTTTTACCAGCGCCGCAGAGGCTTGATCGGTCTTTTTGCATTGATGCTTAATCCCGTTGGGCAAATTCAAATGCTGATCCCAGCCCTGGTGATACAACTGGACAAACTTGACATCCTTTTCCAGAAGCCGACGAGCTAACAGACAATTAGCGGCATAAGTGCCCGGATTGCGAGAATCGGGGCCATACATGTCAAAGACCCAATCTGGTTCGTCGGAAAGATCAGTCACATCTGGAACTGATGTTTGCATGCGGAAAGCCATTTCATATTGAGCGATCCGGTTGCTGAGCTCTGGATCACCGTAGGCTTCATGCTGGACTTGGTTCAATTGTTGGAGATAATCCAGCATTTTTGCGCGATCTTGTCGATGGAATCCATTGGGGTCGTTGAGAAACAAGACGGGATCTTTTCCCGAACGGAACTGTACCCCTTGATGACGGGAAGGTAGAAAGGCATTGCCCCAGAGTCTGGCATAGAGGGGCTGCCCTCCCGCATTTTTGGATACCAACACGATAAAGGCCGGCAGATTCTCATTATCACTCCCGAGCCCATAGCTTAACCAAGAACCAATACTCGGCCGACCTGCCTGCTGCGAACCCGTCTGAAAGAAAGTAATGGCAGGATCATGGTTAATGGCCTGGGTGTGCATGGATTTAATAAAACAAAGCTCATCCACGATTTCACTGGTATAGGGGAGCAGATCACTCACCCAAGCTCTGCATTTTCCATATTGACTAAAACCAAACTTGGATCCAGCAAGCGGAAGAGAAGATTGTCCCGCACTCATACCCGTCAGCCGTTGCCCTTGCCGAACGGAATCGGGTAGATCTTCACCATTCATTTTTTCTAGCAAAGGTTTATAGTCAAAGGTTTCCAATTGGGAAGGACCTCCGCTCTGGAAAAGATAGACGACACGTTTGGCCTTAGGAGCGAAATGGGTATTCCCGACTAAATTAGAGACTGGTCGAGTAAGTTTACTAGAACCACCTAACGGATTTAGCATAGAACTTAGGGCCAAGGCACCTAAGCCCATGCCGGATTTTCTTAGGAATTCTCGGCGATTGAAATGATCGGATACCGTATTTAGATCTGACATAGTTTATCTTTTGTTAGTGGCGGCAGAAGAATTCATGACCATACTGCTGACGATAGCGAAGGCCGCCAGGTCATTTTGGTCAAGGTTTGGTTGGCTAGCCCACTCCCCGATTGCCAGCCAGCCATCAACTTTTTCTGGATGTTGCTTTAAATCCGCTTTTTGATCCTCATAATAGGTTTCGAGAATATGGAGTGCTTTGTCATCTGGGGTAATGGAAGTTAATGCTCGATAGATATAGGTTAACCGTTCTTTTGTACTTGTCTTTTTGTGCAAGGCTTTTGCTGCCAAGGCCCGCCCTGCCTCAATGAATTGAGGGTCATTTAACAGGGCTAGGGATTGCAATGGAGTGGTCGTTTTTTGCCGTTTTACCACACAATAGCTTCGGCTAGGTGCGTCGAAGGTATTCATGGTTGGTGGCGGGACAGTCCGCTTCCAAAAGGTATACAAACTACGGCGATACAATTTTTTCCCTTCATCAGGGACATAGGTGGTACCGTTGAATCGCCATAGCCCGGCAGGTTGATAGGGCTTAACGCTTTCTCCACCTATCTTCGGGACCAGGAGCCCACTGGCGAATAGTGCATTGTCTCTTAATTGTTCGGCAGTAAGTCGATCTGAAGGACCTCTAGATAATAAGGCATTGTCATAGTCTATTTCCAACAACTCGCGGGATGCCTTGGAGGATTGACGATAAGTAGCAGACATGACGATCAACTTCTGCATGGCTTTGATATCCCAGCCTGACTCCATGAAGGCTACCGCTAACCAGTCGAGCAATGCAGGATGGGTAGGTAGATCTCCCTGATTTCCAAAATCAGCAGCCGATTTAACGATGCCAGTTCCGAAATAAGCTTGCCAGTAGCGATTCATGATCACACGGGCCGTCAGCGGGTTGTCTGGGGAGAAGAGCCATTTCGCAAGTCCGAGTCGGTTTCTCGGGAGTGAATCGGGAAAGGGAAGAATGTGGCTTGGCGTTCCTTCGGAGACTTCTTCCCCGGGAGCGTCATAGGCACCGCGCTCCAGTAAGTGCGTCTTTCGCTTGGTCTCCAATTCATCGATGACCATGATCTCCGGGATGGAATCCAAGATCGAATTAAGACTCATTCGCAGATCCAGTAATTCTCTCTGCTTTTGGAGATATGGTGCTGATTCGTGGACTATGGCCAGTTCCTTTTCTTGCTTAGCCGTTAGCGTTTTTTCCTTACCAGCTAGCAGTTTAACTTCTGCCTCCATGAGGGATCTTCCATAGACGCTGACCTCATCTACGGCTGCGCCTTTAATGCCAGTACCTCTCCATCTCGCCCCAATCCGCAAGCCGGGTTCTTCCTCCAGTGTTGGGAAGAGAATATCCTTATACAAATTATCCTTTTCTACGGCCATCGTAAGTTCATCCCCATCGAGGTACAACCTCAATCCTTCTGCCGTACTTGAACCATCATAGGTTAAAGTTAAGTGTACCCACTCCTCTTTCGGTATCTCTTGGGTGGAAAGCTTGATGATGTTGTTGTAAGGCCAGGTGTGTGCCATCAAGGCTTCTAATTTATTATCTCGAATGGCTAGGTGGTAGCCGCGGAAACTATATAAGATAGCTCCTTGCCCCTTATGGAAGATCACACCGTTTTCTAACTCCTTGGGGATTTTTACCCATATCCCAATGGAAAAAGGCTGGGCCCGAGAGAATATACCTACCTTATCAAGTGCTAAAGGATCATCCCCATTGAGTAGGATCCCTTTCCCATTCCTTCCTTGAGTTAAAGTGGGTTCAAGTACGGTTTTTTTCCAGCTCTGAGCTTCGGTTATCTTAGCTTTTTGGGCAGGGTCTAAGCGATTGGGGAATTGGTTTTGGAAGACGCGGTCAAAGTCAAAATGCGCTAGTAACCCCTTCTGTAGATACCTTCGGTACTTACTGGAAGGCGCATAGCTGGTAAGGACTGCACTGGATTGTTTACGCAGGGCATCGGCCTCTTTTTCTTTTTGCTGAATAGCCTGTTTTAGGAATTGGATAATGCTGTCCTGTTTTTCATCTGTCAGAAGCATGGTAGGTACCGGCATGGCATCATCCCAAGATATCTGGCCTGCCTCATCTACCTGATTGAAAAAACTGAACAGTTGGAAGTATTCCTTCTGAGATACGGGATCAAACTTATGATCGTGGCAACGAGCACACTCCATCGTATGTGCCAGCATGGCCTTTCCAAAAGTGTTGGTGCGATCCGCTACATATTCGATTCGAAACTCTTCATTGACGATCCCACCTTCCATATTTTGGGCGTGATTGCGATTGAAGGCAGTGGCTAGTTTTTGTTCTTTAGTGGCATCGGGAAGGAGATCTCCAGCGAGCTGCCAGGTGATGAATTCGTCGTAAGGCTGGTTTTGGTTAAAGGCATTAATGACCCAGTCCCGCCATGGCCACATCGGACGATAGCGATCTACGGAATAGCCATGCGTATCTGCATAGCGGGATACATCCATCCAGTCTGTAGCCATCTTTTCACCAAAGTGTGGAGAAGCGAGTAAGCGGTCTACTGCTTTTTCATAGGCTTGGGGAGAATTGTCATTGACAAAAGCATCGAGTTCTTCTACTGTTGGAGGAAGGCCGATTAAGTCAAAGCTGAGCCGCCGAAGAAGAATTTCCTTATCTGCCTCCGGCTGTAACAGTAGGCCTTCTTTTTGCAGGCGTGCTACAATGAAGGTATCTATCGCATTTACTAAAGATACCTGGCTGTCGACTTGCAGAGGTTTGGCTTGCTTTGGTGGTAAATAGGCCCAATGTTTCTTATACTCAGCTCCTTGCTCGATCCATCGAATCAGTAATGCCTTTTCGTAATCGGTCAATGGTAAATTAGATTCAGGGGGAGGCATCTGTGTTTCGGCCTGCATAGATAGGATACGATGTACTAGCTCGCTCTCCCCAGGTTTCCCAGGAACAATAGCTCGTTTGCCGGAGTTTTCTAGTACACTAAAAGCTTCTTCTTCCGTATGCAGGCTGAATCCGGCTTTCTGATTGGCTAGATCAGGGCCGTGACAGAAATAGCATTTATCCGATAAAATAGGTTTTACGTGAAAATTGAAATCGATTTGCTCAGGTAGTTGCTGCCTGGCCATGGCTACTGGTTCGGGTAGGTCCATTTTACAGGAATAAAGTCCCCCAAGCAGCACCATTATGAGTAAGATAAGTAATTGTCGTTCTTTGATATGGACCATATGTGTTGTGGTTTTGGTCATATGTTACATAGCCGCTTAAAAGCAATCTGGATATTTGCAATATTAGAGATTGCAAGGGGGCTAGGAGTAGAACAAAAGGGACCAATGATTGTACAAATCCGACTTGCTTCATAAGGTGTCAGATTCCTGCCTATGGAATAATATGAGCTATGCATAAAGTACTAAGTACCCTGAAACTATCGCTACTGCATATAGGCTATGCTGAGTTGGATTACCGTTGGCAATTTGACAATGTTATCAGCCCCTTTTCTCGTTTGTACCTCATCACAAAGGGAGAGGCTTGGGTATTCCATAACCAGAAAAAGTATATCCTAAGCCCCAATCGACTGTATTTGATCCCCAACTTTACGTATAGCAAGTACCATTGCGATAACTTGATGGACCAATACTACATCAGCTTTTTAGATAGTATGGAAGGTGGGATGAGCGTTTATGACCTACTCCCCTTTACGTATGAATTAGAAGCTACCAGCCTGGATCATCAGTTGATGAAACGCTTGCTTAGTCTAAACCCCGGAAGAACCATCTTGGAATCGGATCCTAAAACCTATGACAACAAGCCCGACTTGTTGAGCTACAACTTGAATAGCTCCCAATTCTATGATCGATACCTGGAAAGTCAAGGTATTTTGCTGCAATTATTCTCTCGATTTATTCAAACTGGAAGATTGCAAAGTGAAAAGCAACTCAAATCGTATCGACGGTTGGCATCCGTGATCCAATACATCGATAAACATCTTTCCGAAAAACTCACCGTGGAACAGTTGGCCCATTCGGTGTACCTACATCCAGATTACTTCTCCCGTCTCTTTCTGGAGATCAATGGTGTACGACCCTTGGATTTTATTAACAACAAGCGATTGGAGAGAGCCCAAATCCTGTTAGCTACTTCAGATTTAACGGTTGCCGGAGGTGGCCATGGAGATAGGATTGCCCAATGTTTCTTATTTCAATCGACTCTTCAAGAAGAAGTTCCATCTCACACCCAGCGCTTTTCGGAAAATGGGGTGGAATCGACCGGTATGATGGGGACTATAGAATTTTTAGTACCTAGGCATGATCTCCGGTTTTCTTGGCTGGTAAGTGCATACTGAGGGCATCGGCTTACTGTGCCCATTCCTGGCTTGCATCACTGCCCAGCAAACGAACGGATTTGATACCTTGAGACAGTCTTTATTGGTCAAGCTGGGGGAGATAAGAAGAAACTGATCAGGAATTATTGCTGGATATAAATGAGCAGGTCTCTGATCTGTTGGTCAGAAAGTGACTCTGTCAATCGCTCCGGCATCAGGGATTGTTCTTGTGGAATGGCCTTTTCCACTTGGGCGGTACTGAGGTGTTGTTCCTCTCCGCTTGCTAGCTTGAGTAGATAGTGATGATCCGTCTGATCTTTTATAGTACCCATGATCGTCTGTCCATCCTTCATTTCGAATAGATAGTTCACATAACCTTCGCGGATATAAGCATTAGGGTCGACTATGTTTAAGGCTAATTCTCGAAGGTTCATTCTGTCGTAGGCGGTCAAGTCTGGACCGATTTCGCCCCCTGTCGAATGGAGTCGATGGCAGTTTCCACAGACTTGGGCATAGATCTGTTCTCCAGCTGGCCTTTCCCCGATTCCCGTTTCCAAGGCGTACATGATACGTTGCATTTCTTTTTTCTTTTGGTCTGCTGAGGCAATTATAACTTCCGGCCAGATGTCATTCAATACGACTGCTAGTTTTTGATCAGAAAGCAACTTGAATTGCCGGACAATGTCGATCGGGACATCATCTTTGTCCACCTGTCTACTGCCTGTTATACTGCTTAAGAATTCTGCCGACCAATTAGCTCTACTGGCGATCAATTGTAGTGCCGCCCGCCGAACTCTATCGTTAGCTCTAAGTTTGTCTGGATAGGCTTTAACTACAGTTGTTCCAATTTCTGGGAGACCGTAGTGCTGAAGTGTTTGTAAACAAGCTATCTTGATGGCATTGGAATATTGGGGGCTAACCATGATTTTCAATAAAGTCTGTACCACGCTGGGCGCATTGATTTCCCCAAAGATACTTAGGTAGGAAAGTTGCTCCCCTTGGCTAGCAGTTGGATCAGCGAGGATTTTCGTTGCTTCTGTAATAGCGGATTCATCTTGCTGGCGAAGAAGGAGAGCCAAGGGCCCTTCACCGAATTTAAGTTGATAGCCTTCTATAAGTTGAAGCAGGGCGGGTGGAAGCCTCTCCAGGTTTCTACTGCCTTGTAAGCTTTCTTGCAGGCCTTCAAATAAGGGAAGTACCAATTGTTCAGACGGGGCCAACTTGAATAACTGTGCTACACGATTATAGTTGACAGTACCGCCAGCTAGCATGTATCTTTTTACAAGCTTTGGCAAGATGAATTCAGGCACTAAGGACTTTTCCCAGAACTGAGGAGATGCGAATAGGGCTTCTAGAGAAAAGGTGGCGGCTTCGGCATGGGCCTCCACAGCCCACCAGATAAGTAATTGATTGTCTCGGGTCTTCTTGCGTAGCTCCGTTGTTCAATAGATTGGATAAAATGGGTAGAGCCTCGATGGTAGGAAGTCTTTTGGTGGTAGAGGCGATTTGTCCGATTACTTCCAATTGTCGTTCCTGCTTCGCAAGTGCAGCAATGCCCTTTACGAGGGCTGGAGAAGCTCCATTTTGATCGCCAATCAACCGAATCGTCCACAATCTGACGTAAGGATCGTCGTGTTGTAGGCCTGCAAAGGCCATCTCTTCATCAAAACCACCAGATAAGTGAATAGCCCACAGCGCATCCAAGGCTTCTTGCGGATTCCCGCTTTCGAATAAGCTCCGTAGTTTAGGGATGAGAGTGGAGTCCTTTCGATCTCCGAAGATGCGTTGTGCCTGTTGGCGATGCCATTTGTTAGGATGAGAAAGTAGTCGAACTAACTCATCATTAGAAAATTTAGTGAGATCAAAGGCCGGAACTGGGTGTGATTTTTTTGCGCGAAGGCGATATACTCTTCCTGAGGCTTTGTCCCAGGTATCTCTGGGATCAATATGTGATAATCGGCTATCACTCCAGTCTGCCAGATAAATGCCACCGTCTGGACCCGCCTTAATGTCCACCGGCCTAAACCAATGGTCATCAGTCTCCAATACCTTCCCTTCATCAATAGCGAGAAAGGAAGAACCTTCTTCTTTGAGTTTACTGGTGATGATGAAGTTGAGAAGCGGATTAATGGCCAGTACCTTTTGCTGGTAGCTAGCCGGTAAATTATTCCCCTCATACTTGATCCAGGCATGGGTGAAACGTTGTCGCTCTCCATCTACTGGCATACCAGGAATATAGCCAAAGGCGTAGGGATTAGTCAATGGCCCGTGCTTACCCCAATTTTTTCGATAATAAGCTCCTTGTTTATAGTAAAAACCTCGTGTTACACCATTATCGCCAGAATAAATTCGCCCCTTGCTATCCATCTCTATGTCAAAGGTATTGCCGCCGCCTTCGCTAAATATCTCGAAGGTATTGATTATGGGGTGATAACGCCAGATGGCCTGTCCAGAAAAACGGACATTTTTTGAGGCTGCTGTGGTAATGTCAGCGGTAGTAGTACTTCCTTGGGCTCCATACAACCAACCATCCGGACCCCACCTCAAATTATTGGCGACCGCATGTGTATCTTCTAAGCCAAAACCACTAGCATGTACTTC
>CBDHHG010000047.1:0-66740 GCA_965263225.1 Saprospiraceae bacterium | reverse complement strand
TTATACTCCATCTAGCACCGCAAAAGTGTTAAAGTCAAACTTCTTTATAGAGGAAGGTGGGTGACTTTGGTGGGCTTTAAAAATCAGTTTTGCCGATTAGTGTATTGGATAAAGTGTTGATTATCAGTTGTTAATAAATTATGTTAGCAGGACAGGGAATACAGCCAAAAGATAAAATGTACTTAAATGCATGATGACGATCTGCGATATTTGTATTGTGATTAAAAATAATAGACGTTTTTAATCTTTACTACTAACAAGTTGTAGTTCCCAACCAAAACTGAAAAAAAGGGCTAGGCCCAAAAGATACAAATTATAATCTCATGAAAGTTTCCAGAGGATGCCCGTTGGCATCCTCTTTTTTTGCCCTCCTTCCAACCCTTTTATGCAGAACTAAGGCTTCTTAGAAAGCACATTCGGTTTCTCCTTTATTCAATTTGATCTCCTATAATTCCTTTTTAGCTTGATTTTTATGGAGCAAAAAGTAGATTACTCTTTTTGGGTATGCCAGCTTAAAGCAAGCTGTTGTTTTCAGTGAGTTCACTGGTTTGTTTCTATAATTAATTGGTAGTTAGAGTGTTGTGTTTTGGAGGTTGGGTGTTTTTGTTGCAGTGATTCTTTAAAATGTACTATTTAAATGAAGAAAGGAAGGCGATATTTGTGATGTGATTAGGTGGACAGTAATTATGGTGCTTTTTCACCGAAGGTCACGATAGAGATGTAAAAGACATCTTTACTACTAACAAATTATAGTCCAAAAAAAATGCAGGCCCTGTTAAAAGGTTGCCTGCAGATTTTGAATTCATTCAGACAAAGTTCTGTTTTAGATAAAGATTTTTGGATATCGAAGGATATCCTTTTTGGTATGTAGATAGCCTCTCAAAGCTCTTTAGAAAACCGGTTAGTTCCTAGCCGGTTTTTTTTTACCTTTGCCCGAATTGATGCAAATATATTAATTTGTCGGCAAATGAAAAAACATTTAGTTGCGCCATCCCTACTCGCCGCTAATTTCTCCCGATTAGAAGATGATATCAAAGTGGTCAATGAATCCCATGCAGATTGGTTTCATGTAGACATTATGGATGGTCATTTTGTGCCAAATATTTCTTTCGGTCCCATGATCGTTGAAGCCATCAAGAGAAAAGCTGAGCGACCGCTGGATGTACACTTGATGATTAGTCAGCCTGAACGCTATATTGAACGATTTCGAGATGCAGGTGCTGACGTAATTACCGTACATTACGAGGCTTGCTCACATTTACATCGGACCATACAGCAGATCAAGGAAACGGGGGCGAAGGCTGGGGTTGCGTTGAATCCGCATACTCCTGTGCATTTACTAAAAGACATCGTCGAGGAACTTGACTTGATTTTGATAATGTCCGTTAATCCTGGATTTGGCGGGCAGAAGTTCATTTATAACTCCCTGCTCAAAATCCGAGAGGTGAAGGATATGCTGATTAGCCGCAATGTCAATGCCTTGATTGAGGTAGATGGAGGAGTCGGATTGCATAATGCTCAAAAAATACTTGAAGCTGGAGTAGATGTCCTGGTGGCAGGGAGTAGTGTCTTTAAATCAGATAGTCCTAGTCAGGCGATCCAGCAACTCAAAGATATTGGGCATGAAGTCAGCAAAATGGTGTGAGCTTAGGCAGGAACTGTATAATGGAAAACGAATCAGGCACAATTCACCATAGTTTTCAGCAACCTTAAAAATAGCTTTGCTTTCTTTGCGTTTTAATATAGCCCTTACAGCTCTACTCTTTTATAAATACGGATGGATGAGATTTTGGACCAGTACCCTAGTGTGTTTGCTTTTCACTTCCTGGATGTTTGCTCAAAGTACCGCCAAGCTTAACGGGACGGTAAAGGATGAAAACGGCGCTCCAATCGAATTTGTAACCGTTTATGTAGATAGTACCAATACTGCTACAGAAACAGCACAGAATGGCCGCTACAGTCTAGCTATACCCGCCAACCAAACAGTTGTCATAGTGTTTTCGCGCATCGGGTTTAAGGAGGCGCGTACAGAGGTTTCCCCTATGCCAGCCCGTAGTACCCGCCAAGTGGACGTTACCTTGGTACCGAGTAATTCTGAGATAGAGGTGGTGGTGAAGGAAAGTAAAATTCAGGATGCCGGGATTGTACGAGAAGGGGTAGAGCAAATCAAATTATTGCCCTCCACGACTGGTAACCTAGAAAGTGCCTTACCCCACATTGCCCTTGGAACGAGTGGAGGTACTGGCGGTGAATTGAGCTCACAATACAATGTAAGAGGAGGAAACTATGATGAAAACCTGGTATACGTCAATGACTTTGAGATTTATCGCCCACAATTGATTCGAGCGGGGCAACAAGAAGGCTTGACCTTCCCTAACATTGACCTCATTCGTGATTTATCTTTCTCTTCTGGTGGATTTGCCGCTAAATATGGGGATAAATTATCCTCTGTGCTAGATGTGAAATATAAACGTCCGGATAGTTTGCGAGCCTCTTTAAGTATGAGTTTCTTAGGTGGTTCTGCACACGTTGAGGGAAGTACCAGTTTGGGCAGGGACTCTTACCGAAAATTGCGATATCTAATCGGGGCCCGTTACAAGACCACTCAATACCTGCTAGGGACTTTAGATGTAAATGGAGAATACACCACAGACTTCTCTGATATTCAAGCCTACATCACTTACGATCTGAGTCGAGATTTGCAGCTAGGGGTGATGGGGAATATTAATCGTAGTGTCTATCGGCTAATCCCAGAGGATCGCAGCACGGCGCAGGGCTTGATCAGCTTTGCCTTGGAGTTATTTTCTGTCTTTGATGGGCAGGAAGTGGATGATTTTACCACTCAGATGGGTGGAGTGTCTCTAACGTATATTCCAGATCGCGATCGCAATCCTTATTATCTAAAGCTATTGGCTTCTCGCTTCCAAAGTGATGAAAACGAACGTATTGATATCATTGGTGACTACAGTCTACGGCAAATTGAATCGGATTTAGGGAGCAGTAATTTTGGGGAAGTACTGGCAGAGCTAGGTACGGGAACGCAGCATCAATTCATCCGTAATTTTCTCGATATCCGTTTGACCAATGTAGAACATAAGGGAGGGATTGAATTGCAATTAGACCCGGACGATCCCGAAGTTACCAGCAGCCACTTTATTCAGTACGGGGCTAAATTTCAACGGGAGGAAATTGATGATTGGATCAATGAATGGGAACGCCTGGATTCTGCTGGTTATTCCTTGCCGTATAATGATAATGCTGTTGAAGTATTTAACGTTTTGAAAACACGAAATCGACTCAACTCCAATCGATTCAATGGCTATATCCAGGAAACTTTTACCTGGCGAAAGGAAAGTGTAGCAGAGATGCAGTTGACCGCCGGCGTTCGTGCCTCTTATTGGGATCTCAATAAAGAATTTATTGTCGCACCTAGAGGGCAATTCTTGTATAAGCCTTTGGGAGGGGATGGAGATGTATCGTATCGTTTGGCGGGAGGATTGTATTTCCAACCACCTTTCTATAGAGAAATGAGGGGCTTTGACGGTATTGTTAACACCGATCTGCGTTCACAAAAATCAGCCCATATCGTAGGTGGGATGACTTACGACTTCTACATGGGGAAACGCAATCCTAAGAAGTTTAGGTTTATTGCGGAGGCCTACTACAAGTCATTGTGGGATATGGTGCCATACGAGATCGAAAATGTGCGGATTCGATACTATGCCAACAATGACGCAAGTGGCTACGTGACTGGGATTGATTTTAGGCTTAACGGGGAATTTGTGCCTGATGCCGAATCATGGATTAATCTGTCTTTCTTGCAAGCCCGAGAACGACTCAATGGCGTAGAACACCGAGGCTTCGTTGGAAATACTAGAGAATCAGTACCGGTGCAAAATGTATCCCGTCCTACCGATCAGTTTATGACGATGTCCATGTTCTTTCAGGATTATCTGAGAAAGAACAAAAACGTAAAAATGCATCTTAACTTTACCTTGGGCACTGGCCTTCCTTTTGGTATCCCGAACAATAATATTGACCTCCGAAATCCTTATCGTTATACGGCTTATCATCGGGTAGATATTGGCTTTTCGGTTCTTTTATGGGACCAGGAACGCAGAAATCGACGCCCGAACCACTGGTTGAATTTCACGCGGAACACTTGGTTGAGTTTGGAAATATTTAATCTCATGCAAGTGCAAAACCAAGCGGGCAACACCTGGATCAAGACCATTCTGGAGCAGCAATATGCCATCCCTAATTTTTTGACCACCAGGCGGATCAATTTACGTCTTAGAATGGATTTTTAAAGGGATTTGTCTGAACTTAGGGTGTGCTTAGGCATCCGTAGAGAGAGCTACAAATATCTTCATTACATTTATAGGCAGAGGCAAACTAAACGCTAGATAATGACTACTGATCGTAAATCTGGTAGATGGACCTGGTTGTGGATCTTGCTTTTTTTGTTTGTAGCTTTCACAGCCTTGTTATCATCTTTCGGCATTCAGCTTTTTGAGAAAACGGAGCAGATGGAGATTATTGACGAGCCACATCGATAAAAATAATAGGGGCCTACCGTTTTTACTGCATCAATATAGTGTTGCCGCTTATGGAAATTAGCGTACTGGCCTTCCGCAAGTGGCTATCATGGGCATTTGCTTGCTTCCTGAAATTGCCTTCTTATCTTAAGTAAAGAACCTTAAAATACAGTATTATGAAAAAACTAGTTGGTTTACTCTTTTGCAGTGCTGTCTTATTGCTGATGCCTACACAAGGAGAGGCCTACTTCGTACATCCCGCCAAAGATGCGATTGAAATAGATGCGAAGACCCAGAAAAAGCTGGAAAAAGCAAAGCGGAAAGAAGCGAAGATGGAAAAGCGGATGGACAAATTGGAAAAAAAATTGGAGAAGAAAGGCATTAAAGTTAAACGCGAAGTTTGGGATGACACCCGCTTCAGATATGGGGTTCTGTTGTTGGGAGCGGCCATTGTCCTAGGCATCTTGTCTGCTCTATTGGCTGGTGTAGGCGTGATTAACTTTATTGCCGGAATTTTCGCCCTGGGTGGGGTCATTTTAATGATCTGGTCCCTGGTAGAGTATTACGGATAGCCTAAGCTAGACAAAGAAAAAGCGCCTGTCGAAACTTTTGGATCAAATTTTTTATCATGATCAGCTTTGGCAGGCGCTTTCTGTATATATGCATCGTTGAGGCTATTTAGCCTCCAGTTTCTTTCCTTAGTGCATCCAACTGTGTGACCCAAAGCTGTTTTTGGTCATCTATTTCATCATCATCACAGAAATCGGTCACCAACAGGATAGTCTCACCAGTCACAGGAGATTTTTCAATCTTAAATTCCAGGTACTCATTCTCATCATCTGCATCTTCCCATTTAAAGCGGATCAATTCATCTTCGATGTCTTCCACTAATTCAGCTATTTCTTCACTACCTTCCCAAACAAATGTAAAAGTATTGTCCTGGATATCAACTTCATCACAAAACCAACGAATTAATCGAGATGGGGTAGTAAAGAACTGATATAGGATGGACGGTGATGCCCGAAAGATAAATTCTAAGCTAAATTTTACTCTTTCCATAATGGAACTTGTTATTCAAGGTGACTTCAGCGGTGAGTGGATCAAAAGTTTTGTTTACTCGTGATTACTGAAGTGAAATTCCTCTAAAAGGACTATATATCAGCAATTTAGGAGTCGCCCCCACAATAAAAAGGAAAAAAATGATTTTTCCAAATTAATTTTTGTGGAAAGGGAGCAGCATCTCTAAGGGATATTGCAATTGCAGAATGATGGTGATAAAGTGCAACCGTAGAACTTTTCAGATATCTCAATTGTTAGTGTTTTCTGTGTCGGGTAAGACTTGACTGGCATGTTAATTTAGCGTAACTTTGCGACCGGAAAACTTTGGACAAACCCATACATTTACTTTAATGTTGACAAGTAGAACAAAAACTAATTTGGAATCGCATTTCTTCTATTAGGCTTTTCCAGAACTCAAATACCTATCCCAACTCTTTCCATTGTAATTGCCAGAAAACCAGAAACGACACCAGACAATATAAGTTAACAAAAAATTATAAAGCACATTAATAGATGAGACAGCTTAAGATCACGAAGTCTATTACGAATAGAGAGAGCCAATCACTTGAGAAGTATCTACAGGAAATCGGGAAAGTAGACCTTTTGACACCAGAGGAGGAAGTGGAACTCGCCAAAAGAATCAAGCAAGGTGATCAAGCTGCCCTAGAAAAGTTGACTAAAGCCAATCTGCGTTTCGTGGTTTCGGTAGCTAAGCAATATCAAAATCAGGGCCTTTCCCTAAGTGACTTGATCAACGAAGGGAACTTGGGTTTGATAAAAGCTGCACAACGATTCGATGAAACCCGAGGATTTAAGTTCATTTCTTATGCTGTATGGTGGATTCGTCAGTCTATCCTACAAGCATTGGCAGAGCAATCTCGTATCGTCCGCTTACCTTTGAATAAAGTGGGATCTTTGAATAAGATCAATAAAGCTTTTTCTGAACTAGAGCAGGAATACGAACGTGAGCCATCGCCAGAGGAGTTAGCGGAAATGCTGGATATTCCGACGGAAGAAGTAGAAACAACTTTAGGTGTAGCTGCTCGGCACGTATCCATGGATGCACCTTTTGTAGAAGGGGAAGATAATTCTCTACTTGATGTCTTGGAAAATAATGCTACTCCTGAAACGGATCAAGCCTTGGAATACAATGAATCCCTTCGTCGTGAGATTGAGCGTTCCCTGGCAACTTTAACCGATCGCCAGTGTGATGTCATTAAACTCTACTTTGGGATTGGGGTTGAACATCCTATGTCGCTAGAAGATATTGGCGAGAAATTTGGGTTGACTCGGGAAAGAGTTCGCCAGATTAAGGACAAGGCGATTAATAAGCTAAGAAGTGCTAACCGAAGCAAATTGCTGAAGAATTATCTTGGTGCATAAGCAGATACTTTAACAAGATAAAGCGACCAAGAAAAAAGTCGATCCAATACATTGGATCGACTTTTTTCTTGAAGATTGGCAAAGAGCCCTTTTGTTGGAGCGCTAATTGGTTTCCTCTACTACTTCCTCTGCGGTATCAGTCTCCAGAATATGGATGGGGCGATTGATACTTTCTTGTAAAGAAATAAAGGTTTCCGTCCGCTGAATACCAGGAATTTTCTGGATTTTATCGTGTAATACCTCTCTGAGATGACGCGTATCCTTACAGATGATTTTGGCAAAAATATTGTACAATCCAGTGGTATAGTGGGCACCTACGACCTCCGGTATTTCCTCTAATTCTTTTGAAACATCATCGTAAAGCGAACTCTTGTCCAAGTATATTCCCAAAAAGGCACTAATGTCATAACCTAACTTTGCATGATCCACCACAAGGTGATACCCTTTGACGATTCCCGCTTCCGCTAACTTGTTCATCCTTACGTGAATCGTACCCCCGGATACATATAACTGTTGAGCGATCTCTGTATAAGCTTTTTTTGCATTTTCCATCAGAATGGAAAGGATTTGCTTATCCAGTTTATCAATTTCTTTCATGCCGTATAGTTTTGAAAAATACTAAACAAAGGTAGTTTTTGTTTTTTAATTATCAAAAAAGGGCTAGCTTGAGTTTTTATCTTTGATTTTTTCTCAATAATTCATGGATATCTTTCAAAACTGCATTTGTGTAAAAAGTTAGGCAAAGGAGGACTTGTGGTCAATTTTTCGCGTATGGAATTGGACAACACATGTACACCTGATGTCCCAATTTGAAACAGAAAATATCCGCTGGCCATGAGGGCAGGAGTAGGACTATTACATCTATTATTTGACGCAACTTTGTTGCTCAAATGTTGTTTTTGAGCCTGTAAGCGTCTAGCAATATCTTTGGCGGGTATTCAACATTAATTTGCTTACATTTGTATAACTTTAGAATGCTAGCTTCTTAGGCAGGAAATACACTGATAACATTACCTCCGTTTTTCCGTTTATAGCTATTGAAAACCTTAAGAAATGCCTGAAAATAGACCGAATACACAGAAATGGACTACTTGGCTTCCATTGCTACTAGCGCTTGCACTGGTACTGGGGATGTTGATTGGTATGGAGTTGCAAACGGTAACCCCAACTGTAGTAATCAGCGATGCCTCAACAGGTGGTAGTCCTACTTATGGACAGGGCAAGATAGAGGAGTTGATTCGGTATATAGAAGCGAAGTATGTGGACGAGGTAGATAGAGATAAATTGATTCAGGAAGCGATTGACAATATTTTGGAAAACCTAGATCCTCACTCCAATTACATTTCCGCGGCACAACTCAAAGATGTCAACGATCAATTGGAAGGTAATTTCGATGGTATTGGGGTAGAATTCCTGATTGTCGAGGATACCGTAGTTGTTGTGGCTGCATTGGCTGGTGGGCCATCAGAATCAGTCGGGATATTGGCGGGAGACAAGATTGTAGAGGTTGAAGGTAAACCCATTGCCGGAAAAGACAAAAGCAATAGAGATATCGTAAACCTACTCAAAGGAGAGAAAGGCTCCGCAGTTAGTATTGGTGTTATTCGGGGGAGCAATCCAATTGTTCAAAACTTCAATATCGTGCGAGATGAGATACCGATGCATAGTATAGACGTCTCTTACATGGCTGATCAGAAGACGGGGTATATAAAGTTAAATCGTTTTAGCGCAACGACCTATGAAGAATTCATGAAAGGTGTAGAGAAGATGATTGAAGAAGATAAGATGGAAGACTTGATTATTGATCTGCGACACAATCCAGGTGGTTATCTGAAACAAGCTACCAACATTTTAAGCCAGCTATTCAAGGATAAAGAGAAGTTACTGGTGTACACCCAAGGACGCTCGGTCAATCGAGATGAATACGAATCCACGGGTCGACCATTTTTCGATATCGGTGATATTACCGTGCTTATTGATGAAGGCTCTGCTTCGGCTAGTGAAATTTTGGCAGGAGCTATCCAGGATCATGATCGTGGCGTAATCCTTGGGCGGCGCTCCTTTGGTAAGGGACTTGTACAAGAGCAATACAAACTGAGAGATGGCTCCGCTTTACGCTTGACGGTTGCTCGTTACTATACTCCATCTGGGCGTTCTATTCAAAAGCCGTATGAAGATGCCAAGGAGTATGATAATGACATGCGGGAGCGTTACGAATCAGGGGAATTATCGAACGAAGAAAAGATCACCATTGGTGATACCACCGCCTACTACACCGCGAAGGGTAATATAGTGTATGGAGGGGGAGGAATTCATCCTGATGTGTTTGTACCTATTGATACAATTCTACTGAACAAAACCTATATCGGATTGCGACAACATGCCTCGCAATTTGCCTTTAGATATTTTGAAACCCATCCTGAACTAAAGAATTCGGAGTTTAATCAATTAGACCGCTTCAAGACGGAGTACGATGTTGATAATCAGATGATCAACGATTTTCTGGCTTACGCCAAGGAAAAAGGTTTTGAAACCAACAGCAGAGAATATCGGCCCGTTATTCCGGAGATCAAGCGCTTACTAAAGGCTAGATTGGCCAAACACCTCTTTGGGGATGAAGGCTTCTACAGTACCTGGAATGATGGCGATCCGGTGGTGAGAAAGGCCCTAGAGGTGTTGCAATTATCTGATCCTGTGACCATTACCAAAGAATCGCAAGAAAAGAAGTAGGATCGCTATATCCTGGAACCATTCCGATTCGATTCCCGTTCCTTTCCATATGAAGGATAAGATAATCGAGAAAATTATCAGTAAAGCTGGTATTCCTCATCTACTAGATCTTCTAAGCGAAGATCTCTCCCCATCCGA
This sequence comes from Saprospiraceae bacterium, assembly GCA_965263225.1. Taxonomy (GTDB): domain Bacteria; phylum Bacteroidota; class Bacteroidia; order Chitinophagales; family Saprospiraceae; genus DT-111. The sequence goes on along the minus strand of CBDHHG010000047.1, from coordinate 56,892 downwards.
GTGGCAGAGCCTATTGCTTGCAGTAGCTGCTCGTAGAGCCGCGAAACGATCCCCTGCTCAAGTATTGGAACAGTATAAAACCAGCCGCTTTGTACATCCGGTTAGAGGCCTGGAGAAAACTCAATTTCACAGCTTCGAACAATGGGCAATGGAACAACTTCCCGCTGAATTTGAAAACCTCATGCTTTCCCCTGTGGCTCCTCTAGCAAGCTGTTCAAGTGTAGCTACGGTGCATCAAAACAAGGTGCTAGGGGCGCATCGGAATTTGGAAGTTGTGGCGGATGCTACCAATGTACTAGCGTTGGAAGCTAGCCTCCGTAGAAAAGCCTTATTGGCTGGCAACCCCAAGAGTAGAGAAGAGGTACACCTGGCAACAAGTCATCGCCATGTCAGAGCCCAGGCACTGGCTATGGAAGGTTTTACTTCCCATTTTCAAATCCAATGCATGGTCAGTGCTGGGCGAGATGAAGGAAATTGGCGATTTGAAGAAAAGGCGCTAGGACTGCACTTGGCTTATTACCTAAGGGTTTTGACTGCTGGCCCTTTTAAGGTTAACCAAGAACAGCTTGAAGTGGCCTTGACCGTCTTGTCGGAGTCCTTTCAACCCATTGTAAAAGGGATAAGTAATCAATTACAAGTAACCTTCCCAAGGGTTAAGATTCGCTTGGCCCCGGAGCGCGAGACGGGGCGCAATTATTACAAAGTTTGCAGTTTTTACATCTATACACATCTGGAAAGCGGTCAATCCATCCCCTTTTGCGATGGCGGTTTTACAGATTGGACCCAACAATTCTTGGTGAATCGGAAGGAGCGACTCATGAGCAGCGGTTTTGGATCGGAGTTGTGGCTCCGCTTGGTTAAAAAAGCAGACAATTCTGCAGAAATAATGGAAGATATTTAGCGCAAAGTACTAGGTCTCGGCCAAGTACCGTTAATGGGGTAGGCATATCTAAATTGGTTAATGAAACAGCATTTACTTCATGTATTACTGGTGCTGTGCTGCGGAGCCCTTTCGATGGGAATCTGGGATCTCGAATTCTCGGCGCAAGCCTTGCAAGGACAGTTGGAGTGGTTGGGGATGGTACAGTATAGTGTTTTCCTGATTGCTGCTCTGGCAGTTGTCGCATATCTGCATCCTTTTTTCCGTTGGGGAAATACGCCTGCCAAAAGTATCTGGTGGGCAGGCGTGGAACTATATGCTACTCTAGTGACGGCTATTTTGGTTAGTAGATTGATACTATTTAGCCTTTTCACTCACTTTTATGGCTTACTGAATGCGTACAGCTTAATTGGCCTATTGCTTTTTTTGGCGGGACTTACTGCCTATTCCTTTTACTCTATTACTTACCGGCGCTTAGATCCACCTCGTCCTATCTTTATTATACTGATGGCAGTAGGATTAGTAATCATACTACCCATGAGTTGGCTAAGTCTAAAATTGCTGGTTTGGCCACCTATTAGCGGCCCCGTCGATCTTTGGAATGCTTTTAGCGTAGGCTATCCTTTTTTCTGGCTTTGTCTAGCTTTTGGTGGTTTGGGTTGGCTCTGCATGCATCGCCTGAGCGTTAATTCTGAAGAAACTATTAATGCGGAAATTCTAGATGATGGGATATAAAAAAATGCCGAGGTCTGGTTGCCCCGGCATTTTGAATCATATTGGCTAAGACTACTCCTAGTACCAATTGTGCAAACGAATATGGTTTCTGTATCCTGGGATTATGCTTATATACGAGTTCATACGGGTACAGGGATTGTAAGGAGATGAACGGTATATTACTCTATTCTATCCCTATAAGAAGAGCTTCGCTGCTTTGTACTCTATTTTTTTTATGTTTTTTTAGTTTTCTTTGAAACTCTTTCCGTACAAGAGAGTCAAAGCACTAATGCACCATTAATAGTAAGCCTTGATCATGAGTGATCTTCTACTGTGGAAAAGGTTGAAGTCTGGCGATAAGAAGGCCCTGGAGACTATTTACCTCCAGGAGATAAATTTCCTGTTGGGGTACGGAAGGAAGATCAGCTCCAATAGGCCTCTGGTTGAAGATTGTGTGCAGGATCTTTTTGTAGAACTATGGCGGAACAGGGAAGGCCTGAGCCATACCGATTCTATCCGTAGATACTTGGTGGTCTCTTTACGTCGTAAGATCATTAGAAGGATTAACAAGTCTCAAAAAATCCAATCCGATAAGGTTCCAGAAGAAGTTGATTTTGAAGCGGAGCTATCCATTGATACCAAGCTTATAGCGAAGGAACTCTCTGCCGAGCAAGCAGCACAGTTGAAAGAAGCCTTTACTCAATTGAGCGCCCGCCAGCAAGAGGCCGTGTACCTGAAGTATTATAGTGGAATGGATTACAAAGACATTGCAGAGGTGATGGATATCAACTATCAATCGGTTCGAAACCTCATCTTCAATGCACTTGGAAAGCTTAGAAAGTATCTGACAACTTTACTGCTTATGTTTTTTTACACATTTTTCTTCTAAAAACATGAGTACAAAAATGCCGATGCTGCCTTATGCCTATAAAGGAATAAAATTAGGCAAGTATGCAAAGGACGATAAGATCGCTGATTTATGTTGTCATCTGCTGTTGGTTGGGGCTTAGCGCGTGCGAGAAAGAGCAAGCCGTTCCGGCCAAAGTTGATGAGGCTCTACAACCCTACTTTGAACGATTTATAGAGGAAGCTGAAGAAAGAGGGTTAGATTTTAGCATAGAAATGGAGGAATTACAGGCAGATATCATCAATATCGATCAAGACGGAGTACTTGGACAATGCCATTATAGTGAACAAGCTCCAAATATAGTGGAAGTAGATAACCAATTTTGGGATAGAGCCTCAGATATGGAGAAGGAGTATGTGGTATTTCACGAACTTGGCCATTGTGTCTTAGGTAGAGATCACAATGATGCTCGGAATAATGACGGTTCCTGTAGCAGTATTATGCAGAGCGGGCTAACGACCTGTCGTGTGACCTATAATTCGAGTAATCGAACTTCATATCTCAATGAATTATTTGAATGAAGTTGTTTAAGAACGTCTGCTGAGTCGAAATGGAGAATGTTTTTGGCTCAATAGAGGCTTTTTTTGAGCCGCATAGCAGCGCTACGTGGCGATAAAAAACCGAAGAGTGAGACAATAAGAGCTTCATTGCGGCCAGTGAGATATTTTTAAACAACTTCAATAAATAAAATAGGCCGGAAGTACTGGCTGGATAAGATATCTTCTCTGACTCCAAAAGAATCAGAGAATCTAAGAAAGTATTATGAGTCAAGATTATACCAAATACGATGCGGTGGAACTAGCAGGAGATGCTTGGTTCATTCGGTGGATCGTTGAGGGTGATCCTGAGGCTAATCAGTTTTGGCAAGATTGGCTCAAGGCGAATCCTGATCGACAGTCCATCGTGGATGAAGCTCGGCTTTTGGTTAAAGCCATCTCTTTTAATGAATCTCCTGTTGAAGAAAGTACTGTACAACGCCTATGGCAAAACATTGACACCTTAACGGAAGAAGCCCCTGTCGCCCCAAAACAATCTAAAGTCGGTATCATTAAGTGGTTGGGTTATGTGGCTGCCGCTGCCAGTGTGGCATTAGTCCTCTTTTTCGCTATTGGTAGAGGAGAAACCACCGTCGTGGCAGAATATGCCGAACAACGTACACTATTGCTGCCAGATAGTTCTGAGGTGATGTTGAATGCCGGGACCACCCTCTCTTTTGATGAGAAAAAATGGGATCAAGAACGAATTGTGCATCTAGATGGCGAAGCCTTTTTCGAGGTGAAGAAAGGACAAACCTTTAGCGTATATACGGATCGTGGAATAGTGCAGGTGTTAGGAACAAGTTTCAATGTGAATACCCATGATGGGCGTTTTGAGGTAGCCTGTTATACTGGGCGGGTTCAAGTGGCCAGCAACCTAGCCCAAAGCAATCCTTCCACCCTAAACCCAGGAGACAGAGTTCGTCTGGATCGAGACCGTCAAGAGATGGAGGCAGATACATTTGACCTTCAACGCGAATATTGGGTGAGTGGTAGCATAGAATTTGAGTCTACCGCTCTGTCCGATGTATTTGCTGAGATGGAGCGACAATTTGATGTAGAAATCGAAGTCAAAGAATCCAGTATACTGGCTGAACGGTATACCGGCTTCCTGGTGCAAGAAAACCTCGACACTACGCTTTATGCTGTGTGTTGGCCCAAACAATTAAAATGGAGTAAGGAGACGCCCCGCCGCATACTTATTGAACAACAGTAGTCACAGGGACTTAAGTGAATTGACTTATATCCACCCGTAATTTGAGCCATATGAAGGGAGTGATCCGCCCTAGGGCCCGATATGTTGTAGGAAAACCGTTCAAGTGCCATGCTTGGATCAAGGGGGTGGTATGTCTGTGGCTTACTTTTATTGTTTTGAATTCCTACGCCCAAGAGGCAGCTTATCGGTCATTTTCAGGAAGCTATGAGAATGTTCCCATTACAGAGGCTCTCGCTCAATTCAGAGATCAATATGGAATTAAAATTGCCTATGATGACCGGGCTCTGGCTGGAATCCTCGTCAATAGCAATTTTCAAAACCTATCGCTAGAGCTAGCTATACAGCAGCTCCTATCGGAAACGACCTTGGTGTATCGAGTAATAGGAAAGGATAAGGTGTTAATTCGTCCCAAAAGCTTAGCAGAAGAAGCCGCCGAGGACAATAGCTTGGGAAAAGTCTCTGGGAAGGTTTTGGATCCCTATACGGGAGAAGGACTTGCCTACGCTACGGTGACGACTTTAGACGGAAAGCGCGGGACGATTGCCGATGAATGGGGGGAATTTACCTTTGAAATGGCTCGCGGAGAGCAGGAACTCCGGGTGCAGTATTTGGGGTATGAAGCTAAGGATGTTAAGGTAGATAAAACCAAAGGGCCTGTACTGGTTCGGCTCCATGCACAACCTCAGGAAATTCCCAGCGTGACTATTGTAGAGCAACACCCCCTCCTTACCCTGGATCAGGCCGATGGTAGTACTCGCATGTTTACGGGAACCTTCTCTCGCCTGCCTACCTTTGTGGCTGGACCGGATGTATTGCGTAATTTGCAGCTACTACCGGGCATTTCGGCCCAAGATGATCTCTCCGCCGAGTTAAGGATTAGAGGAGGGCAGGCGGATGAAAATATGATTATTCTGGATGGGATTCCCTTGCATAAGGTAGATCATTATTTTGGCGTATTTAGCGCCATTAACGGCAGTGTAGTAGAAGAGGTTACCCTCTATAAAAATACCTATCCGGTGGAGTTCGGGGGGAAGTTATCTGGGCTGCTGGATATGAAAACCAAAGTGGGCTTGGGAGAACTTGCTGGTGGAGAAATTGGACTTGATCTACTGGCCTCTACTCTTTCGCTACAATTACCCGTGGGTAAGCAGGCTTCGCTGGTACTGGCCGGTCGGATGACCAATAATAACCTGGGTAACTACAAGATTCTAAACCTTCTGCAACAGGAGGAACAAACGATCTCCCGTTCAACAACTTAATAATACCTCCACCATTACCAGAAACAGTATCGTGGCTATCGAACCCGATTTTCGCTTCTATGACCTCAATGCCAAATGGTCTTGGCAGGCGCATCAAAATACTCGTTTTACGGCTAGCTTCTTCAGGGGGGTATGATGAGATGAATTTTGACTACGCCAAAGATTACCGAAGCAGGATCGGTCAGGCCGTCGTTAATAATCAAGAAACCAACCAGGAGGTTTCTAGCTGGGAAAACCAAGGAGCCAGTTTACAATGGGAGCAAGCCTGGAGCCCAAAGTTCGAGTCCCACCTTAATCTTAGCGCTTCTCACTTTCAAGAGCAAATCGGAATTAGCAGATTATTACAGCAGTCTCTTCTAAGAACCGGAGAACTGCTGAAAGAAAGACTACAGTCCAAGACGACAGAAAATGATATCCAAACCTTATCGCTCAACTGGAATGCCAATTATACAATTACAGCGCGGCAACACTTACAACTGGGATACCAGTTTAGCCAAGATCAGGTTTCATTTGGCATATCGGCGGAAAACGGATCACTCCTTGATCGACGCAATACGGGCTTACAGCATGCCGTCTATGCGGAATATGTGTGGAAAATGCCTTGGAACCTAGTCTTGGAGGGGGGAGTACGATTGACGCATTATGACCTTACTCAAGATATATATTGGTCTCCGAGAGTAAATGTACAATATAAACTGAGCAAAAATGCTAACCTGAAAACATCTTGGGGGATCAATCAGCAATTTACCCGTGAGATTTATCACGAAGATCGTTTTGGAAGAACCTTTGAGTTTCTCTCCTTAGCAGCTGAGAATGGTTTCCCGGTGGCAAGTAGTGAACAACTGATGATCGGAGCCAATGTGAAGCGAAATGGCTGGGAACTGGATATAGAAATGTATCGTAAATACACAGATGGCATGATTGAGCATGCATTGGTGAGCAATGGACGAGACAGATTAGATCGACCAACTCAGCGTTTCGAATATCGCTTCTTCATGGGAGATCGCTTGACGAGGGGGATTGATGTCTTGCTGAAAAAGAGCACTTCTAATTACCAAGGTTGGATCGCCTATACCCTAAGTAAGACTACCCTAAGTTTCCCCGCAATAGCCAGGGGAGTGCCTTTCCCATCTCAAGATGATCGTCGTCACCAACTAAAATGGGTGAATCAATATCGCTATAAAGACTGGGACTTCTCACTCAATTATATCTTCAGCAGCGGGACTCCCTATACAGACATTAGTCTCCTGGATGATTTATCCCGCGATCGAACTACGATCACACCAGAAGAACGGATCAGCTATTTGGAAGATTATCATCGGGTAGATATTTCAGCTAACTATAATTTCTTGCTAGGTGGTAGAAAGGCGAGAGTTGGCGTTTCAGTTTTTAATCTTCTCGATCGGCAAAATGTTAAACAACGCCAGTATATTTTTTCTATTGCAGAGACCCGCGCAGAAAACATTCCTACCTTCAATACGGTGGTAGGAACGGAACTGCAGTTATTGGATTTTACGCCTAATATTAGCTTTTCATACTCCTTCTGAAGGCTGTAATTTTTCCTGGTAGAATTCGATTAGCCGCCCCAAGGCATCTTTGGTGGGGTGACCAGCCTTGTCAACAAAATGTGCAGTAAAAACGGAATGGCAGCCTACTCCAGGAGGCTGTTGGTCTGATGGCAATTCGTGGTATTCAAAAGCTTTCCCAAAAATGGCTTGATAGGCTTCCATTTTCTCAGGCGGGCAAAATGGGTCTTTATCAAATCGGAAGGCCAATAATTGCTCACCATTGGCTACTCTTTGTTTGGCAATCTCTAAGTCTTCTGGGCTGACCCCTAGCACCTTTTTCGTACTCCTCGACACCCCCAAGGGTAAAGAAGGCTGACTCAATACAGGAGCCTTTACGGCTGATTCGACCATCAAGGGGATAGCAAAACCACCGGTAAGACACATGCCAATAACCCCCACACCTTTAGCCTGGGACGCAGCATCGGCTTCGCGCACCAAGGCCCTCAACCAACTTACAATAGGACTGGTTTTATTGTGTTTAAATACATGAAATTCCCTACTGATACATACTTTGAATAGAAAACGTATTGGTGCGGCTTTCTGTCCTGGTCTCCCAAAGAGCAGCGGAAGGTACACTTTGAATCCTGCTTTAATGAGACGTTCAGCAAAAAGGACACACTCCTTCGTCATACCGGGTAATTCATGAATAATGATAATCGGTGGGCCTTCACCGGCAGTGTAAACGTAGTGGGATATATCTTCGAAGCTAAAGGTACTTCGACTGAAATTTGGTAGTTCCATCCTATTGGTTTTATAGTCCAGCAGTATAGTAGCAAAAGCCAGGTCTCTTACTCAACTTTTGTGGGTAAGGTCGCATCCGTAAAGTATTAAAATTCCAGCAATCTTATCCCCCGTATTTCAATGCCCAAGGGTTTTTCCCTGGAATTGGTGCATTGAATTGCTCGACTTTCGAAGGAATGTATGTAGTTTTACGCATTAAGGATCACCTTATTATCCATACTCAAACAGCTAACCAACTACCATGAGAAAGTTCATTACATATGGGCTTATGGCCTCACTTTTGTGGGCATGTGGGCAGGGAGAAAGTGCCGAAGAAGAGCCTGAAGCTGAATCGAGGGTCCAATTAAATATGGATTCTATTCGCCGAGCCTATACCGATTTAATACAGTTAAGACTCGAAGCTCTGCCACTCCAGCAGGTGGCAGAAAAGGGAAAACTCAATCCAGTTGATGAAGCACCCACAGATACCCTATTTTTTGTCTTTCGGGAAAACCTTCGACAGCTCGTTAAAGACAAAAATGTATTCGGTTTATTGGAGGCAGTTGACGAAGACATCAAGAATGGATTTGGTGATAATAATGGTTTTGCGGAGTTTGTCACCTTATGGGAACTGGATAAACCTGAAAAAGCCGCTGCATCTAAGATATGGAGCATATTGGAGGAGGTTTTGGCCTTAGGTGGATCCTTTTTGGCTCTCCCCGGATCTTTTGAAGCCAATTACGTTTCTTCCACTTGGCCAGCTACCTATGAGCCCTTTGATCATGCAGCGATTATTGGAAGTGGTGTACGATTTCGTACTTCACCGACACTGCAAAGCAAAACCATCGCCTCTATTTCCTATGACATCGTCAAAGTACTAGAGTATACAGATAAGGAGGAAACTATTGGGGGAGAAACCCATCCTTGGGTGAAAATAGCCATGCTGGATGGACGTGAAGGTTATGTGTATGGCAAATTTCTTAGGTCACCGGTAGGGTATCGGTCTACCTTTAGTATCAATGACAAGGGGCTTTGGCAAATGGATAGCTTGCTATCCGGGGATTAGGACTGAGCTTTAGACCAGCTTGTTTAAAAATCAAAGAATGTATGCATAGATCTGGATTTGTGAATATCATCGGACGCCCAAATGTGGGAAAATCTACCTTGATGAATGCCCTGGTAGGAGAGCGAATGTCTATTATTACCAATAAACCACAAACGACTAGACATCGTATTATTGGTATTTTAAGTGGGGATGATTTCCAGTTGGTATTTTCCGATACCCCTGGTATTATACAAGATCCAGCCTACAAGATGCATGAAATCATGAACAGTTATGTCAAGTCTACCTTTGAGGATGCAGATATTATGCTGTTTGTGACGGAGGTAGGAGAGAAATTTGCCGATGATGATCCGATTATTCAGCGATTAAAAAAGGTAGAAGAAATTCCGCTCTTCTTGGTCTTGAATAAGATTGACTTACACACGCAAGCCACCATTTTATTGGCGATCCAAGAGTGGAATGATCGTATTTCGTTTACTGAAACGATACCTATTTCTGCCTTACAAAAACAAAATACGGATCAATTACTCAAATTGGTGAAGGATAACTTACCGGAAGGCCCGATCTACTATCCCAAAGAGCAGCTAACTGATCGTCCTGAAAGGTTCTTTGTGAGTGAGATCATCCGAGAAAAAATATTGGAACAATACGAACAAGAGATCCCCTATTTTACAGAAGTGGGGGTTACGGAATTTAAGGAAACCACCACCAAGAAAGGAGAGCCTTTGGTCCGTATTCACGCCACCATCTTCGTAGGCCGGCGAACACATAAAGGGATCATTCTAGGTAAAGAGGGTAGGGCCATTAAGCGTTTGGGAACGGCGGCGAGAAAAGGAATTGAAGCCTTTTTGGAGCAGAAAGTCTTCCTGGAACTCTTCGTAAAGATTAAAGATAACTGGCGTGATGATGAGCGCACGCTGAAGCACTTCGGTTACAACTAAAAGAGCCTCTCATCATTCGATAAGAGGCCCTTCCTGCTTTTGGAGTGATATATTCCTATTTGATTAGAATCATCTTCCCACTTCGAGAATCTCCATCTACACTAATTCGGTACCAAAGTATGCCACCATGTGCTAAATCCTTGGCGCGCACCATTAGTTGGTTGAAGCCTCCCGGTAAGTTGCTGCTTTGTTGTAGCAAACGTTGCCCAGAAGGACTGTACACCTCTAATGTTACCAAACTCTCTTTGGCTAGATTAAGCTCAAAAGTGCTTACTTGATTGAATGGGTTAGGATAATTGGAAGTCAACAACCAATCTGCACTTTGGCGCTCCTCGAATTCCAGACTCACGGAATGTAACTGATATTGATCATCCACCAACTGATTGGGAGAATCCTGATCCAGCCCGAAACTTTGCGTCAAGGAACCTGCATACCTCGAACGGAACGGAATGCTCAAACGAAAATCATCTGTATCTGTTAAAAGCGCTAGGCGGATAGAGCCTTTACTTTCCTCCACCACTGCATACTCATTCCATGCATGGGGTAAAGCACCAATTTCCAGAAGATTAGGATCATATTTGAAACTCAACTGACCACCAAGTATGGTATTACCAGGGTGGGTGATATCCACGGTGAAAGCCTCATCAACTTCTACATTTCTAGCGGCCACAAATAAGGCCATAGCCGGCCCATTGTCTCTTTCATCCACATGAGTTTCTGTATCATTCAAATTGAAGCTACGGTCTAGATCACCTACCTTAATACCATAGAATTCTAAGCTATCGTGATTTTGCTCAATGGCCTCGATCTGAATACTTTCAGGTAGGCCTTCTTCCCACGGATTTTCTTCATTGGGATAGACATAAGCGGCATCAACAAATCGCCAACTAGGAGATTCTTCCAGGGTAGTTGTAATGCCTAACATAATCTTAAGCAAGATGGTAAGATCTTCGCTATCTACCGTTCCGGAACCATTGAGGTCCGCAGCGATTAGTTGGAAGGGGGAAGTAAATGGCGTTCTACCTTGTAAATGATCATTTAAGCGGGCCATATCGGAAGCATTAACCCCCAAAAGATCATCTCCATCTCGGAATGGCGTCAATACATAAGTACCGCCCATTTGAGCTTGGTAGTATCCGTAAGCCCCCAGAGTATCCGTGATCAAAGTATCCATCATCATGGTATCCATAACAATAGTATCAATGACGATGGTGTCCTGCATTAGCCCGCTTAAGCGTACTTCTGTGTCCATTAGCAGCTCACCTTCGAGGGTATATACCATGCCCGCTAGGCGAGCCATGCCATAAGGAGGCTCTTCGGTAACCGTATCCTCTTCCTCTTCGTCTTCGGTGACCTCCTCTTCGACTTCCTCTTCATCATTGACGGCATCGTCATCCACATCATCACCACAAAGATCGTTGGTGTTTAGGCGGATGTAGGTTCGACAAAGATCGTAGTTAGGACCTCCAATGGTGCCATCAGGTTGTTCCTGGTACGGATTATGGGCACTATCCCAAACGTAGATTTCTACCTCAACTTCACTCCCATCATCGCAGGTGAACACGATGCCCGTACTATCTCTATTGGGCGTTTCTCCAACGCGATTAATAGAGTAAGAGATAGGGCCAGAACAATCGTCATCATATTGATCGATAATGAAATCCACCGCCCAAATTTCCATAGCGCCAGCGTCGATATCACCGTCTCCGTCGATGTCTACATTGGCTTCTAAGGGCATTAAGCTAGAAGAAAGACCATGTATACATACGATGGATGGAGGATCACAATCCACTACTTCTACGGGGACTCGAACCGCCGATGAAGTGCCACAGCCGTCCTTTACATGGATCTCATAGCTATGATTGCCAAGTGGTAAGTATTGCTTGATCGTAAAATTAGGGTAGCTCCCAGACAGTACCTCATCTGCAATGTTATTGGCATTTGTGAAGGGTACAGGGACGTTGTTTTCAAATAAGAACACTTTCACCGTGGCGGTGCCACTGCATTCATCAGAAACACTAAAGGAGAATTCGACGCGGCCTGGGCATCCTTCCCCTTGATCCTCGCTATAGCTGCAGAATGGATCAGGTTCAGTGACATCCACTACCGGAGGAATGTTGTCCATTACCTTCAGGTGCTGCGTGTATTGATAGAAGCCCTTGCTTTGATAGTAGTGGGAGTTACTAGTAAGCCATATTTTCCGCCAGAAACCTTTTTGTCCCATATGTCCACAGCTCACATCTTGCTCCTGAACGGAAGGATAGTAGTCGTTTTCGTTAGAGGTTCGGTCGATGTAAATCTTATTATCCGGTCGTCGAATTACCCAAACGGCCTCATCACCAGGAACATCATCGCAATCTTCGTCACGACTAATGACAATAGGATCCGAATGACCATCATATTCACACCAATTAATTACGCGATAAGTCCTTAAGATTTTATAGCAGGCATCACTGCCGGTTTGGAACTTTAAGTCTTGTGTACTAACAGCTAAGAGATCGCAGCTCAATTCATCGAATTGAATATCCTCTGCTTCTGGCTCTTCACAATTAGCAACTGCATCGGGCGGGAATCGAATCACATACTCATGTGAGGGGGTGATGGTAATGGTTTGTTCACAGTGGACTTCGGTAGGATTACCCCATCCACTGGATTGGTAATAGGCTTTGAAACGACGGTTGATAGTACCTACACCACAATTGTCCAAATATAGTTCTGGATGTAATTCGTGCCAATTTTGATTGTCACAATGGTAGTATCCATTTGGTTTTCCAAAAAGATCTTCCAACAGCTCCCAATCATTAGGATCAAAACCAGCTGGCAAATCATCACAACTGGTAACGACATCATGAGGAATACTACAACAAGGATCGTACGATTCTTCTGCTGCTAAGGAGAAAGGAAAAAGAAAGCAGAAGAACAGTACAGCACTGGTGTAAGCCCTAACATAAGGAGAAGGGGCGGCGTACATTTTCATAGGTTCAGCTTTGGTATTTATGCATTATAAATTATAGAGCACCCACAATAGACGAGCTATTGCCGGTTAATCGCTTTTAGTGTATCAGACAGATGTGTGTATCTATTGGGCGATGAGAAGAAGCCTTGCCTTATCAGCAAGGTATTCATGGGAAGGCTTCTGCTTCAGTTGATTTGGCGATTGTGTATGGAACAATTAGGAGGGTCCAACAAATTTATAAAATACTAATAAGATTTTCAAAGATTTTCTAGAGATGTTGAAATAGGAGGGAAAAGAACAAAATGGGCAAAAAAAAAGTTGCCAGGATTTTGCTCAATGAGCAAGCCTGACAACCGTTCCCCCTTACTTAAAAATTAAGTAATTATGTTATGGTAACATATTCCTTACAAAAATCCAAAATATTTTCCTAATATCTTAATTCTCGGTACATAAAGAATGAAAAAGCATCTTAATCCCTTCTTCCTCTGGTATTTGAAAACCTAATTTTGTCTGTTGGTACTTCCGCAGTTTTCCTTAAGAAGTTAGTAAGAGGTTACCGAATAGGATACAAGATCTTTCTCCGGTAACCGTTCCCCCTTACTTAAAAACTTCTACTTTTTACTTCTACTAAGTGGTTTTTAAGGAGCCTTGGTGTTGGCCAAGAACCTCCAGACAATACAAGTGGTACTATTATTTTTCTTTTGAAGTATAGGGTATACCCGTCCTAAGCCTACGGCATATCATGTAGACTTATTCCAGTCAATAGACTTCGGTGTGTGAACTATGACAGACAGCAAAAAGTGTAGGATGTATATCGGGGAAGGATCGTGCGGGGATCGCGATCTGAAGAGAAGATAGAGAATGGATTTTTCTTCTACTCTTCGTTCCTGGGCTTATAGGATTTCAAGAGATTCAATCAGGTCGGAGCGGTAGGCTCTTCCTATTGGCACATTGATATCATTGAGGCAAAGACTGCTGCTACCCAAGTCAATTTTGTTTACCTCTTTGAGTTGTACAATGTAACTTTTGTGGATTCGCATAAATTCATTGTTAGGTAAACGATCCATCAGGCGAGTGAGGGAGAGTTTGATGGCATACTTTTTTTGGGGGGTAAACAGGTAACAGTAATTGCCATCAGCGTGAATGTATTGAATATCACGGATTTTGACCCGTACTAATACATTTTGAGATCTTACGAAAAAGGACTTTTGGTTGTTCTGAGGGTTTAGTGCTTCCACGGAGGGACGCCTCGCGCCCGGGTTGAGTACGGCTACCATCAATAAGCGTGTTTAGTTGTGTAGTAAAAGATTGAGTGTTCATTTGTTAAAGTGCCTTATTATGACCTGACATCTTTTACTAAGTCACTTTTGGGAGGTAAAAATTTATTTTTTTCTAGGACGGATATCCTCCAAGGGGCTTAAGATTATATTTTCTTGCCGTACAATCTTGCCTTCTCGTATATAAACCAGACTAATGGCATCGCCTGGTCGATACAAGGCCACTTGTTCCTGTAACTCAGGAACGGTAGGAGTTGGCACATCATTTACTTTTAGAATGACGTCTCCTTTTCCAAGGCCAGCGTAGAAGGCAGTTCCTCCCGGTGTAACGCTTTGAATAAATACTCCCTCAACCTGAGATAATCCCAACTCAAAGGCGATCTCATCCGTAACATCAAAGATATTTACCCCTAAAATCGCTCGTTGTACCTGACCATAGGCCCGTAAGTCTGTGATGACTTTGCGGACCAGGTTTGAAGGAATGGCAAAAGAATATCCTTCAGAAACACCAGACTCGGTTAGAATAGCGGTATTGATACCTACCAGTTCTCCATCAGAATTGATCAAAGCGCCGCCGCTATTGCCAGGATTGACTACAGCATCAGTTTGAATAAAACTTTCGATGGAATACTCGTCACCCAGAATATTGATGTTTCTAGCCTTGGCGCTCACAATACCCGCCGTTACCGTAGAGTTCAGATTAAAAGGATGTCCAATGGCTAATACCCATTCTCCGACATCCAATTCGTCACTATTGCCAAGGGGCAAAGTCCGGAGGTTTTGGCTATTGATCTTGATGAGGGCTAAGTCTGTTTGCGTATCCATGCCGATAACTTCTGCATCAAACTTTCTTTTGTTGTGCAGGGTGATCCGCAGCGTAGTGGCATCTTCTATTACATGATGATTGGTGACGATATAGCCATCCGGAGAGACCAATACTCCAGAACCAGAACTGATTTTATAGTTGGTTGCACTTAGGCCAGTAATGTTTACTACTGCTGGTACCACCCGGTTGACGATTAGGCTGAAGTCTTTGGTGTACGGAGATGAAGCCTGTCCTCTATCTGTTATCAGCAGGCTTTCCTCCTGTACTGGAATAGGAATTTCCGCTACCTGAGTTACTTGCACAGGATAGTACGTATGAAATAAGAAAAAAGAAATCAAGGAAGCTACAAAAGCGACCAATAAATGAGACCAAAGTGATTTCATAGTTTGTTAATCAACGATCAGCGGATGATTGGTGCTCCCAATAAAGCATCCGGGATATCAAAGGCCTCCACTAATGCTTGGGCCTGTTGTCTAGTTTGAAGACACAAGTCATCCACCAAGCGACGAATGGCCTTTGATTTGGCTCCACTAATATATTCTTTTTCTAAATACCACCCACTATGTTGCTCGATGGTATGTAAGGCATACAGCTGACACAGTTGTTGTAGGGCATGATAGGTAGACTTATTTTGTTGGCTTTCCAGGGCTTCCATAAACTGTTCCAATACAATCCGCTCTACAAATGCTTCTGCTAATTCTATCATATGCTGTTGGCAAGCCAAAGCAGCCTGATAAGCACTTGAACCAGACTTGATCATCGATCGCATACGTTGTGATAAGGAGTATAACAGGTTATTTTCTCGGTACCGGAAAGCACTCAACTGAAAGTCGTCTGAGAGTAGGTGCTGTCGATCTGTATTTCGAATAATAATGGGATTGAGTTCCGTTATAGCTGTTCCAATTCTCCCTCCCAAAAATCGGAGCAAGCCCCAAGTACCTTCCTCGTGGAACTGGTTTTTAAAACTTGTTAGCACACCTTTAGCGACTAGCTGCATCAAGACGGTATTGTCACCTTCAAAAGTGGTGAAGATCTCCGTATCGGCTTTGAGCGCTGCAAATCGATTTTCTGCTAGATATCCCTTTCCCCCACAAGCTTCCCGGCATTCTTGAATAGCTGCGGTTGTAAACCAGGTACTATAGGCCTTAAGTCCAGCAGCTAATGTTTCAATTTCACGCATATCCGCTCCTTCGTGTTCACTAAATCGCTTGGTGAGGTATTCTAACCCAAAATGTAAGGCATACGTTTTTGCCAATAGCGGCATAAGCCGTCTTTGGTGACTGGGGTAATCCAGAATCAAGGTCTCAGGTTCAGTAATATTGGCCCCAAATTGGCGTCGGCGCAAAGCATAGCGAATAGCAATGGTCAAAGCTGATTTGGTAGCGCTTAAGCCTGCTCTGGGCACACATACCCTTCCCCCTACTAATGTACCTAGCATGGTGAAGAAGCGTCTGGATGGACTTTGGATAGGACTTTGATACTGGCCTTGTTCATCAATATCCCCAAACCTATTCAGTAGGTTTTCTACTGGTACCCGCACTTGATCAAACCATATCCTTCCATTATCGACTCCGTTCAACCCCAATTTGTATCCACAATCTTCTACCGTAATTCCGGGAAGCAGTTCATGTTCCTCATTTCGCATGGGAACCAAGATAGCATGCACACCATGATTCTCACCGTCCACAATTAACTGTGCGAATACAGAAGCCATTCGACCATGAAGTGCATTACCAATATATTCTTTTCCGGCCTGCTCACTTGGTGTATGGATGATCAAGCTTCTGCTACTGTGCTCATACTCCGCTGTCGTTTCCAATCCCCGAACGTTGGAACCATGCCCCGTTTCAGTCATCGCAAAGCAGCCAGCTAGCTCCAAGGTGCCAATCTTTTTCAAGTATTTGTCGTGATGCCGCTGTGTACCTAGGCCCAACACACTTCCGCCAAACAGACCGAACTGTACCCCGAATTTAATGGTCAAACTAAGGTCGTGATGCCCCATGGTGTCAAACAAGGCTGCATATGCCGCTATATCCCCGATTCCGCCATAAGGCTCAGGGTAGGATAAAGCCCCGAATCCTTGCTCTGCCAGCAATTTAGTCCAGTTTAGAACCTGGGCTCTATAGTCTTCTTTATTTGGTAAGGTTTGGTAGTTGAATACGGGGTCCTGGAGTAGTGTTTTAGTTTTCTGTTTAATCGCTATGTATTCCCCACCCAAAAGTTCCTGCATTTCGGCTAGGTCAAAGTCCGTTTTTTGCCTTTCGGCAATCTCTTCCAGGTTTGTATTAGGGAAGATACTTCTATACGTATTCCATGAAATCTGTTGTAAGGCACTTTCCAGGACTTCTAGTTCTTGACGAACAGATGAATCTGACCAATTTATAGTTGAATTAGATGACTGCTGTTCTGCTTTGATCGCCATCTGTAAACCTAGATCCACCAGGCTAGATCTGGCATCATGATTTGGGTCCTGAGCTGCGTTTCGCAAAAGGATCTCCCAATACTTAAAAAGTTCAGAGGAGGGAGGACGCAAGGGGTTACTCCACTTTTGTAAGATCACCTTATCAAGTGGGCTCAAGAAAGATAGATTTGCCGCCTGTTTCTGTAGAGCCTTTACTTCTGTAGGACTTAAAACCCGATCGGACCATGCCACATAGATAAGCGGGAGTAAACATTGGATCGCTGGAGAGTAGGAAAGTGGGGTGGTAGGATTGGTACTCATGTTTGTTTCAGGATTTATGATCTATAAATGTAACAAATTAATTGCTGGATAGATCGATAGAGAGGAGCGCTCTGGGGGGATCGGTAGTAAGAGGTGGACGAAATAGGAAGAATGGAGTGGACCCAAAATGAGACTGGCTCTTGGACAATTTCCAAGAGCCAGGAGCTCACAGTTTTTGTACGCTCGGGTTAGAGCAGGCCGAAATAATTTGGTTTTGCATTTCTTGTCTTAAAAAGTTTGTTTCAGGGGGACATAATGATTTGAAACCAAAACCAAAAGGGGGAACAGTCGTATAAAATCTATTCCTTTTTGGAGAGACTCCCGTTGCCAGCAATCTCTCCAATAATAAGCTGTGGGGGGAAGGCCAATAGGCCTAACAACTTAAAACTTTTGCTTTCCTTCTTTGCTTTGCGTAAACTGTTCCGTAAGGGGGACATTATTTTTATTACAATGTAAAAGTAGAGCAATTTCAGGAGGTAATCCATGACAAAAAACACGCCTCAAATACTTGATATAGGTATCCTGATGTAAGTATTTTATTCTGTAGTGGATTGGTATATAAAAGTTTATGTTAGGGGTAATAGGCTGTATATCGGAACTTTTTGGTCCATTTTCGATCGGTGAAATCTGAGGAAAAGAACCACTTTTGCTTACAAGCTTATAGACTTCACTTATATTTGAAGAGAAAAAATACTAAAATGATATATGTCATGACGATAAAATAAGACTAGGCTGTTAAATTTTGGCGAGTAATGGTCAAGTAATATAATTGCAGGCGCTATGATTCGTTTACTTGATATTCCGTTGTTTGGTAATAGTCGCAATCGGCATTGCTTCCAGATTATAGGGTATGAGCCTGCCCGTTTCAACCAAGTCGTGACGTCAATGAATACAAACAACTAGGCGCTAACCCCTCTGGTTATCTTCCTAGGCACCAATACCGAAAAGTATACCACCCAATGCACAAAGTCTTTTGCCAGTTCCAATGTTTGCTTACTATCGTATCATGGTATATACTCTTGGGAATCTCCCTGATTCTTGCAACTGTTGAGGGGATTGCTCAAGCAAATTCCCTACCTAAAGAATATACCGCGAAAGGGGGAAAACCCGTTCCCATGGTAGATAACTGGTCTAATCAGTATCGCCTGTACCTAGCCACTACTGCTCCACCAGATCAGTATCAGTTAGCTTATGTAGAAATGAAGCTTAAGCACACCTTTAACGAATTGGATGCTGAACGCATCAGGAAGAAGAAATTAGACAAACAGTTAGCGTTGATTCGAAGTACCTTAAATGAAAAGTTCTTCCGGGTATTTGTACAAGAATCCAGTTTTGAACAACTATTTAGAGAAGGGGCTTACAGTAGGAACACTTATATAGCCCTTTGGTCGGTAGTACTAAATCATTTTGAGATTCCACATCAGATTGTACTAGAAGCGAGGGATATGTTCTTGTTGGCAGGGGAACGGCCACAACAAGAGGAAGTTAGATTTCCCAACCGTTTAGTGGAGCAACTACCACCTACTGAACACCTTCACAAGTATGCTTACGCCATGCGAGAATTGGGCTTGGTTTCTAAGGAGGAGTTCAGCCAGAAATCTTCGGAAGACATCTTTAAGGAACACTATCAGTATGAACGACGAATATTGAGTCGTTTTGAATTGGCAGGCATGATGTATTACGAAAAAGCAGAGCAAGAGTATTTAGATAAAAAATATCGACATGTCCTTTCCACCTTGGATAAGGCCAGAAATTTGTACATGACTCCTCGCTATCAGACCCTGCGGAGTGCTGCTTTGATGCAAGTGGCTAATGATACGATAGTAACCCAGGCAGAAGAACTCGCTCCACTTTTTGAATTCTATCGAAGAAATCCAATACCTGAAATCAAAACAGAAGTGGTTAAACGATTTCTCCTGCTCTCCAAAGAATTACTAACGACGGAAGATACTCCAGATAAGCAGTTACAACTTTATCAACGCTTTGTGCATTTAGCTAATCAAGATAAAGAACTCTTGGATCAATTGGAGGAAATTCATTATCTCCAAATGGCCAAACTCTTCGCGCAATCTTATCAAACTTTAGGGGTCGTTAACTATATGGATAGTCTATACATTAAAAGACCCAAAGACAAGGCAATTCAAAATATTCTGGCTGTGTTACTGGTTCGATCTTTGGGGAACGATCGAGATTTTGAAAATGGACTGAGTGTCCTTAAGGTTTATCGAAGGAAATATCCTTTCCTAGGTAATATGCCATTGTTTAAGGACCTAGAACTCTTTTACCAAGCAGAGCAAGCAAGGTTCCATTTTTCTAAAGACCAAATCAATTTAGCGCGCAATGCCCTATTACAGTTTGAAACTTCATTGGTTAAACTTGGGCAAACCCCGCGAGTGAATATTTGGTTGACGACGGTATACACAGCTGCGGCAGATTATTATGTCCGAAGAGGAGAAGAGGAAGAGGCACGCCGCATGATACATCGCGGCCTAAGTCTTTATCCCAATTCAGCCTACTTCCAGCATCGTGCCGAACTGGGACGCTAAAGAGCAGTGCAGTCTCTTCAATAAAACAAAAAGGCCGTCTTCGAAAAGACGGGCCTAACAAGACGAGAAAACCACTCAGAGAAAGGAAATATTTGTAAAATTCCGATAGCAGAACTATTTCTTTTAGAGAATCTATCGTCGTACTACGCACTACTTAAGAGACCTCAATGGATGACTGACTTTAGATTTATCTTTTAGTCCAGCTCATGTAGATCGTACTTCTTGATAATTTCCAAGAGATACTGGCCATAATATTTATCTCCACTATATCCTAGCGTCTTTAATTCTTTTGCCCATTTTTTCCGACTCAGACCTAGATTAAACAAACTGGGATAATTCGCTTGCAAATGTAGACTGTGAGCTCTCCAGTTTTGCCAAGCACTAGTATATTCAGACCCAGACATCGCTTGGCCAAAGTGATTATTATAAGTCATGGCCTCCTCGTTCGTACCAGCCCTACTTTCCAAAATTCCTTGAGCCATCTTAATACTGGCAGGAATACCAAATTTATCCATCTCGACACGGGCAACCTTTTCGAATCGCTTGATATAACTCTTTGCTTGTTGATCACTGATGTTGTTCAAGGAAAATCGCGGTTCAACGGCTTTGCTAGTTAAACTTACGGGACTAACCATGGACATTTGATCTACATTGGAGGGGGTGTCGGGGGATTCCTCTCGATCATCAACCATAGTCTCTAATGGCGCCTTCATATTGATGGAGAAATGTATATCCTTTTGTGTCAAAATAAACAGTGCTAAGGCTGCCAGACCCAATTTCAACCAGGGAATTTTAAACTTTGCCTTTTCCATACCTGGCCGCTTGGATACCTGATACTTTAAAGCCACGTACAACTTACCTAAGCCTTTCCATAAATGGAGAAGTAGAGCATTTAGATCGATTCCGATAAATTCATGTTCTCCAGTACTAGTCTTTACCGCTTTCTTTTGGCGGGAAAACATATCATGTTCTTTATCTTTTTGGCGGACTTCATAATTAGTATAGGTCTCGGGTCTCATGATGTTGTATTTTTCGGAAACTTTTTGTATGTTTACCGATGTGGATGCAATAATTTGATTTTTTATCTTCTGACTACAATACAAATATAAAACAAAAAGTTTCTAAAAACAAAAACATTTAAAACAATTTTGTTTAAAATATGGGCGACTTCTCAGATAATATTGTAAATCAGCGTTTTAATCGGGTCTTTCAAGAGTTGGAAAAGTATAATCTCATCAAGGGTAAGTCGGACCTTGCCAAGAAACTGGGCACATACAATCATGTGATCAACAGCATTCTAAAAGGGCAGCGGAATATAACAGTAGATCAACTACAGAAGCTCTTCTTGGCATATGGAGTGGATGCCAATTATATCTTTGGCAATGGTGACTCCATCTTTATGGACGGTTATCCTGCCTATGGAGAAATTCCTACCCGTTCTATTTTAGACCGGGAATTAGGAGGACGAGAAAACATCACCTTAGTACCGGCAAAGGCGCTGGCCGGGTACGCCACTGAAATGCAGGACGACAAGTTCTTGGAAAACCTACAGAAGTTTTCAATCCCCAATATGCCAGGTGAACTCATGGCATTCGAAATCAATGGCGATAGTATGACGCCAACCATTACCAATGGGGACATCGTGGTTTGTGAAGCCATCGAAAGAGGAGAACCACTGCGCGATAACCACGTCTATGTAATCGTTACAGATGTAGTAGTGGCGAAGCGGATTCAACAGGTTCGGGAAGGGAACAGTGTGGCAAGACTTAATCTGATTTCTGATAATGATGCCGTGTATAAGCCTTATCCGGTGGAATTGGAGGAGGTTCGCCAGATCCTGAAAGTAAAGTGTCGTTTGACTTCTTATGCCATCAGCTAGTCCCAAGGCCCTCGCGGCCTACAGATGTCTGGTAGTAGAGGATGATCCACTTATTGCCGATGATCTATCCCTTTGTATCGAGGATTTAGGCTACACTATGATTGGCCCTGCGAATGAATATCAGGCCGCGATAAGACTATTGGAAAAAGACCTGCCTGATCTGGTCTTATTGGACATTGACCTTGGGGGAGGCCCAACCGGTATTGACTTGGCTGGCCTGATCAACCGAGAATACAAAATTCCCTTCATCTTTCTAACTTCCTTTTCGGATCAAATGACTTTGCAGGAGGTAACCGCACAGTACCCGGCGGGCTTTGTGCTAAAACCTTTTGATGAAAATCGATTGCGGGCAGCCATTCAAATTGCCATGCATAACTATTACGCAGTGATCAGGTTCCACTTAGCTAGCTTAGAAGAAATTAATAGGGGGCTTGTGGATCCGCTTACCCGCCGGGAAACAGAGTTGTTAGAGTTGCTTTGTTCTGGAAAATCTAATCAGCAGTTGGCGGATGCTCTTTTTGTATCGATTAATACGGTAAAAACGCATCTCAAAAATCTGTATCTGAAATTGGATGTGAGCAACAGAGCTGAGGCCATTGTTAAACTCCAGCAGTGGAATCGCTAAGGTCATATTTCGGCATGGCTGATTGACTCAGTCCTCTATTTTACATACCTAACATTTTCCTCTTCTATCCCATAGCAAAGCGATGCTTTTCTCAGACCAAATATCCTACCATTTTTCGCTTCATAGTTAGCGTACAATTCACCATTTTTTCTAAATGCTTGTTGAATCCCTTCTTCTCTGCCAAGGTTTAGATGTAGTTTTTTATAAAGTTCACCAGAGGGATACCAATGCTTTTGTTCTCCGTGTGCCTTTCCAAAATAATAATTCAAGTGGGTAACTAAGATATGGCTTGTATCTGATAGCCATATTTTTTTTTCTCCATGTAGTTGGCCCTGATGATAGTTTGCTACTTGTTTCAATTTTCCATTAGGATACCACTGCGTGGCTTGATTTTGTTTTTTACCATTTAAGATTCCAATTTTTTCTTTGAGCGTGCTGTCTTGGTGAAAACTTACCATGTAACCTGAATAGAGTTCGTCATTCAATGACCATAGCGATACTTCATTATCATACTGTAGCAAGGATATGCTGACCGTTCTATCTGGTATTTTTACTGATATCTCCGGCGAATTAGGAAGGTCTTTTTTTGCTTCTCCATTTTCTGCACAACCTACAATCAACACACTTAATATAAATACGATTGCTCTACCACATCTCATATTTTGTTTTTTAAAAGGAATCATCAAGAAGTAGAAATCTATAATCCTGATGATTCCATTAAATTCAGAAATCCTTTTTTATCTTAAAAAATAGTATTTGGTGTGCCTTGTAATTCCCCCGCAAAAAGGGCAATGATATTTCCAAAATAGTATTCATTGATGATATGGTAATGGTAAATTTCCTCACCATTGCTATGCTGAGTTACCCCAAAATGCCCCCCAGACTCATCTAAGTCAGTAGGGTAAGATCCATCCATCTCCCTTCTTCCATAAATCAAAAATCCATCCGACATAATACCTACTAATTTTTCATCATCATGAGAAAGTACGGTATTCTCAGGAACGTCACGAGATTCGATATGGTAGTGATAACCAGAAGGCCCATTGTGCGCTCCGGCATAATCAAAAGTTTCAACAATCATTTCCTCTAAGGGTCTATTAGGACCTTCTAAATCATTGAAAATAGGAACACCGGTTACAGCAATACCAATGGCTCCCAGCCCTGTAACTGTACTGGTAGGTGCTATTTCTGGCACGATAGGTACGGTAAGGGTGTAGCTACGATTACCACCAATACGACCAGGTGTTTGACGAGTTGCAACAACAGGATCAGTATATAGAGGATGCGTTTCTTCCCAATAAGGAGAGGTATGATTCGGCAGTCCGTTTGACTCAATAGTGACTTCATTGCCATCAAAGGATATGGTCACTGCATCGGAATTAAATTCATCAAAAGCTGAGAGGGGGGTACTGGCTAGCCCGGTATCATTAGGATCGGTGTTGTCTTCCACGTAGCCATCTGGTTGATTACATGAAACTCGGCTTACATTTGGATTACCTAGTCCGTCACCATCGGCATCTTCATACCAAATGGTTTCGATACAGGATTCTTCTTCATCTTTACAAGATGCTGTGAAAAGGGTAGTTCCTAGAAGCAGTAAAATTGAGCATTTTAGATAATTCATTTGATTATTTTATGCATTAAGAATATTTCACTTGCGTCCCGATTATCTCATTGGTTTTCCAGTGTGTTTCGATATCTCTTCTTCCGCTTATTTTATCTCCAAGATGCTCCGGTATAGAATTAAAGATAGGCCATATTCGAGTCTAGAATTTGAGCATTCTGCGAATCGGTAGTAGTTTTCAGTGAATAGGAAATCAGATCCGGTGAATCCTTTTATTCCCTGATCTCAAGCATCTAATTTCAAGGGGGGATCAAAATATATTTTACTTTCTTTGCTATATGTATATCTTTAAAAGATACTTATATCAAGTCCTATTTTGGTTAGGGGTTTGGTGCTTGGTTTGGATGTCGGTTGGCTTGGAAGTGCGTTTTATCCGGGCAAACGGTTTGTCCTTTTTACTACAAGCCTTCCTTCTTTTTGTAGTGATATATTATGCGGTGCCGAAATTCCTTCTCAAAAAAAAATATATTTACTTTTTACTTTCTATTCTTCCTTTCATCTTATTAGCTGCCTATATAGGTACTATCCTGGGCCCAGATCCAGAAATGCGGGCTTCCTTCACACCAGTAGGTAAAGGACCTCCCTTGATGGCATCGCGTTCTTTTAGGCAACTCTTAATAATGTCTATACCCTGCCTTTCAGCGATGTTCATAGAAACCTTTGTTTTTGCTCAACAAAAAGAGAGGAGTGAGATTTTGTCAAAAGTAGAATTAATGCAAAGTGAACTGAAGTTCTTAAAAATGCAGATTAACCCACACTTTTTGTTTAATGCACTTGAATAATATCTACGCTTTGTCTGTTACAAATTCTGAAAAAACACAAGAGGGTATCAGCACCTTATCATTGATGCTTCGATATGTATTGTATGATTGTGAGCGCTCAGCAGTTCCATTACACAAGGAGTTGGAGTACATCACTCATTTTATTGAACTATTTAAACTTAAAAGCAGTGAAGAATTCAATATTAGTTATATCGAAGATGTGGAAGATCATGAACTCATGGTACCCCCCATGCTTTTTGTACCTTTCATTGAAAACGCATTTAAGCATAGTGGAATAGAGAAAAGAGGAAATAGTTTCGTGAAGATTTATCTTAAGTCGAAAGAAAATATCATTGAATTTTCAGTGGAAAACAGTCTTACTTCAGAACCTCTACTTCATGATGAACAAGGTGGGATAGGGCTGCAAAATGTAAAAAAGAGGCTGGACATCCTATACCCACAAACTCACCAACTAGATATTAGAAGGTCCGATACTTTTAAGGTGTATTTAAGAATGAATCTCAAATGATTAACTGTGTGATAATAGACGATGAGGAACTGGCAAGAAAGCTACTAAAAACCTATGTAGAAAAGGTAGCTTACTTAAGATGTAGGGCTTCATTTGAAAACCCTTTGGATGGGTTGTCATTTCTGAAGTCCAACTCAGTGGATCTTCTATTTTTGGATATCCAAATGCCCGACTTAAAAGGAACGGACTTTGTTGAACTCATTGCCAAATCAAACATCAGGGTGGTGTTTACAACCGCTTACTCTGAATATGCTCTTAAAGGTTTCGAATTGAATGTTCTGGATTATTTACTAAAACCAATCACCTTTAATCGCTTTTTAAGTGCTGTAGAGAAATTTCCAAACAGAGAAATCACAAATGAGGTATCCTTAAAGCATATTGTCATCAAATCTGGTTACGACTTGTACAAAGTTTTGCCGCAAGAGATTTTATACGTAGTCAGCAACGGTGAATATGTGCATTATCATTTGGAAAATGGGCGAAAGATCACTGCTAACCAATCATTAAGTAAACTATTACCTACATTACCAGATTCCTTTATCCGAGTACATAGATCGTACATCGTCAATGGACAGAAAGTATCGAGTTTAAAAGGCCGAAAATTACTATTACAGGACTTAACTATTCCTGTAAGTGATAGTTATTATGAGTCGGTCAAATCGATAATATTTTCGTAGAGGAAGCCAATAAATTGATTGAAAAAATGGATCATTTACCAAGGTGCTGGAGCTATTTTTGATGATATCAAAAAAAAGTTGTTGCTCCTAAAAAGGTAGATTAAACCAGGCCCAGTTTTGTCTTCGGAAAGGAAAGCTGAATTGTTGTCCCACCTTGATGTTCAATCAGCAACTGCCCCTTTAATTTCTTGCAAAATGTCTGAATCAGTTGGTAGCCAAAGCCTGATGACCTTGGGGCTTGATCTACTTGGGCAAATCCCACGCCCGTATCTGCTACCTCTAGCAGGAAGGATTCTTTCTTTTCTTTGAAACTGACGGAAAGTTGTCCCTTCTGACCATTTGGGAAAGCATGTTTCAGGGAATTGCTAATTAATTCATTGAGAATCAATCCCAAGGGAACCATCACATCGACATCTAATTCTAATTGCGCTATCGCAGTTTTTAATTCAATTTGTTGAGCATCAATTTGGTAGGAAGTGAATAGATAATTGGCAAGGTCCTCTACATAATCTGACACGGTCATCTGTCTCACGTCATTTACCTGATACAATTTGTGGTGAATAAAGGCCATCGATTTTACTCGATCACGCCCCTCTCTAATGGCACCAATAGCTTCTGGATCCGCAACTTTGCGGGCATGAAGATTCAATAAACTTGAAACAACTTGTAGATTGTTCTTAACTCGATGATGGACTTCTCGAATCAACATTTCCTTTTCGGATAGGGCAGCAGCAATGAGTTGATTTTTTTGACTGAGTAGCTGATTGTTCTTTCTCCTAAGTTGATTGTGGTACAAGAGAAAACTACTAATGAAAAGCGCAAGTAGAATACCACCAAGTAGACTACGCTTTTCCCAGCGATTTTGTTCGATCAACAGTTCCTGCTGCTGATTTTCAAACAATAGGAGCAACTTTTCATGACTTTCCTGGGCTTCTGCCTGAAAATCCATGAACTTATTTAAGAGAGGATCGAAGCTGGGGGCAAGTCTCGGACTGCGTAAGAGCTGTTTGTATTTATCTACAGCTTCCCGCAACTGACCTTGGTTTCTCAAACTTTCAGTTTGCAAACGGTAGACTAGACGCATCGTACGAACGCTTTGTCCGCCCCCTAGGCCCGAAGCTAGCCATTGACCAGTGATGCTTTCGACCGGTTCAAAATGGCCCATCCTGAGCCAGAACAATAGTAGGTTGAATATCTTCTGATCTTTGATGAAATTTCGATTGCCGATTCCCAAGTTGTAATCTCCTACCAATTGGTACACAGGGCGCTTCGCTCTCAGGTTGTGCAATAGTTGAGGCTGGCTAGTAGCATCAAGAAGTAAGTGCTGATTTTTCAAGAAGTACTCAGTGGCTAATCCATAGTTATTTCGTTCTTCCTCTATTTTCCCCAACTTGAGAAAAGCACCAATTTGCCAAGCTTGGTACGCTGGAGTATTTGCCCATTGGATTATCTCCTGGCAATAGGCTTCTACTTCTTCAGGTTGATCCAGCTTTTCATTGATTTCTACCATGTGTTTCAAGCTGCTCATCATTCCTAAGGTATCCTTCGTCCTCCTTTGCTGTTCTAAGTTTGTGGAAAAACAATTGATCGCCGTTAAATAGTTGCGTCGTCTCAAGCTCAATACGCCCAGCTCTTGTCGGATAGCGATGGCCATAAGATTTTCGCCTAATTTTTCATAAGCTTTGATGGCAGCCTCATAGTACGGCTTGGCAGTATCAAATTGTAGATTCTTTACATATAACCTACCCAGTCGTTTTTTGGCCCAAGCTTCTTTTTCACACTGTCCCAATCCTCGCACCCCTGCCAAATATTGTTCTCGCCATTGAATGGCCAATTTGATCTGTCCGCTTAGCAATGCGACTTCGCTAAGTGCCGCTTCGAGGTAAGACTTTTGATGAGCCGCGATGGATTTAGTAAGTGTGTGGTAAATCTCTAGTAAGCTTGCATAGGCTTTATCAAACTGATTTTGTGCAATTTGCACTTCTGCCACTTGGTATTGGGCTAAATACAGACCATAAGAATCTTCGGCTAGCTGTGCTTCGTGCCATCTATTTTGAGATAATTTCAATAAACTATCCAGTTGAAATTGTACGAGTAGAGGTGTATCTACTCCCAATATTGGGCTTGTGTTGTGCCTGGGAGTGGCAGTAAGATAGGATGCCAAAAGGAAGAAGATAGCCAATAGGAATCCAGGTTTCGTTCTAGGTATTTGTTGGTTGAGCATAGGTACTTCTTATTTGAGGTACGAGGGTTTCTTGTTTGGGCTCTATTATATAGTAGCTTTAAGGGTACTTTTGTCCATTCTTTTTTAAATCCGTAAAATGCGGGGCATCTGCAAACCTAAATGGGCTATTGCTAGTTTACTTATCTGACTCATTGCTCTCCCTAAGGTTTAAAAGACTCGGAAAAAATCTATTATGAATCGCTTACAACATGAGACAAGTCCTTATCTACTACAACATGCCCACAATCCAGTGAATTGGTATCCTTGGGGAGAAGAGGCGCTGGAGAAAGCTCGCAAGGAAGACAAGCCAATCATCATTAGCATCGGCTATTCCACTTGTCACTGGTGTCATGTAATGGAGCGAGAGTCCTTTGAGGATCCGGCTGTTGCCAATTACATGAATGAGCATTTTGTCAATATAAAGGTGGATAGAGAGGAGCGGCCAGATCTTGATCAGATATATATGGAAGCCTGTCAAGCCATGACAGGTGGCGGTGGATGGCCGTTAAACTGCTTCCTTACACCAGACGCTCGGCCTTTCTATGCGGGCACTTATTTCCCACCTAAGCCCGCCCACAATCGCCCTTCATGGCCACAGTTACTGCAAGGTATGGCGCAAGCCTTTCACAACAAACGCGATGTCGTAGATAATCAAGCGAATCGCTTGCTAGATGCCATACGGAAAGCTGATGTTTTGTTCGTGAAGGAAGATATCCTATTGGAAAACCAGCAACAAAGTCCTTTTACTGTGTCCTTTGCCGAGGAAGTTTACCTGGGTTTAAGGCGCAAGTTTGACGTCGTTGATGGAGGCTTTGGTGGGGCGCCGAAATTTCCGGGTGCCATGAATTTGCAATACCTACTGTCGTATTACTACCACACTCGAGAGCAGGTAGCCTTGGATCATGTTTGTTTGTCCCTAGACAAGATGATTGGTGGGGGAATCTATGACCAAATTGGAGGCGGATTTGCCCGTTATGCGACCGATAAAGCCTGGTTGGTGCCACACTTCGAGAAGATGTTGTATGACAATGCTTTGCTGGTTCAGGTCTTGGCTGATGTTTATAAACTTACAGGTAAAGAGCATTACAAAATAGCGATAGAAGAAACGCTAGCCTTTGTGGAAAGAGAGATGACCAGTCCGGAAGGTGGTTTCTATGCTGCTCTGGATGCAGATTCAGAAGGGGAGGAGGGTAAGTTTTACGTTTGGTCCTTTGGAGAATTGGCGGCTGCTCTAGGTGATGACTTTGAGTGGTTTGCTGAACGGTTTGGGGTGAGTCGAGACGGAAATTGGGAAGGGACAAATATTCTTTGGTTACCCGGAGGGAGTGAAGATGTTGAGCTGGATCAGGAGGAATTGCGACAAGTAAAAGCAACCTTGTTGGCGCTTAGAGAAAAGCGCGTCAGGCCAGGCCTAGATGATAAGATAATCTTGGCCTGGAACGCATTAATGAATAAGGCCTATAGTAAAGCTTTTGAGGCCCTAGGACACGGGACCTACAAGACGATAGCTATCCGGAATATGGAGTTTCTCTTGACCCAGTTTGTGCAAGCCGAAACGGGGGGACTGTATCATACTTATAAGGAAGGGGTAGCGAAGTATGAGGGCTTTCTGGATGACTATGCTTTTTTGGTGGAGTCTTTGATTTCGCTCTATGAGATTAGCTTTAATAGTCATTACCTTGACAAAGCTTCAGAAATCACTGACTTCGTGCTCCGAAATTTCCTTGATAGTCAGCATAATTTATTTTATTTTACACCAGACAAGCAAGAGGATCTGCCAATTCGACGTAAAGAATTCTATGATAATGCGACCCCCTCAGGAAATGCTGTGATGACAGAGAACTTATTCCATCTGGGGCGATTGCTTGACAATGCTGGTTATCTAGAGCAATCAGAGACGATGCTTTTGCGGCTACAAGAATCAATTGGCAAATATCCAACCTCCTTTTCACGCTGGGCTCGCGCCAGTTTAAACTGGATTTTCCCTCAGAAGGAAATTGCCGTTGTTGGACCCGAATTTGTAGCTCTTGCAACAGAGATATTGCAGCAATTTATTCCCAATAAGATTCTGATGGCTAGTGCTGCTGAATCGGATCAATATCCACTATTAAGAGCAAGAGGTACGGGAGATGACACAAATATCTTTGTTTGCCAAAACTATTCCTGCCGACTTCCCGTTAAAAGCTTGAAGGAAATGATGGAAATCGTGGAAAATGAATAGTTTATCGAAGATTGAGTACCAATGAGATAGCATAAATAATTGCAGAATAAATAGAACGTGGGTGCGGTCTTTGTTGAAAATTAGCTGATACGATTTTGCCGTACTGGTTGTTCATTAACAAATTTGCATGCGATCAAAAACTACACTACTTGTCTTTTTTCTCTTCCTTGCTGTGCTAGGGTTTAGTCAACAACCAGCCCAGTATAGCCTTTACATGATGAATCAGCTCAATTGGAATCCGGGTTATGCGGGGCTAGAGCACTCCTTAAGTGTCACAGGTGGGTTTCGCCAACAATGGGTAGGCTTGGAAGGTGCTCCGAGTAGTCAATTTGTCAGTGCTCATATGCCGCTGTACATTGCCAGAGGGGGAATTGGTATTCATCTGGAAAATGATGAGTTAGGAGCTAGGCAACAAACCTCTTCTTATATCTCCTACAATTATCAAATTGTTTCTGATGCTGGGATACTTTCCTTAGGTGTGAGTGCTGGATTTGTTCAATTCACTTTGGATGGTTCGAAGTTGCGTACGCCGGATGGTAATTATTTGGAAGGAGTTGGTGGAATGGTGATTGATCACCAGGATGGTCTCTTGCCACTGGCTGCAATAAATACCATGACTAATACTTTTGGTGCGGGGGTTTATTTCCAAAGTGAAAAATTGGAGTTGGGCCTAGGGGTAAGGCATCTCAATGAACCCAGCTTAGATCTAGAGGGGCTCTCTCTTCCCTTGAAACGGGCATTTTTCCTAAATGCAGGGTATCAAATCGAAGCCAGTTCTTCCCTCTTACTAATGCCCAGTTTGATGGTCCAATCTGATTTAGTTCAAACTCAGACTAATGTGGGACTGATTGCTCAATACAATGAAAACATATTTGGTGGAGCGAGCTACAGGGGGGCGCACAGTACTCCCTCGCAAGATGCTGTGGCAATCATTGTAGGCTTCAAGCTCAGTGAAAATATGAAGTTAGCCTATGCCTATGATCTCACCCTGAGTCCGCTTAATAACGTTAGTAATGGCTCACATGAAATCATGATCAACTACAATCTGAACAAGAGAATAGGGTCTGGTCGACCTCCGCGAGTTATCTATAATCCTCGCTCTCTGTAGGAGTTGGAAAAAATTCTGATTAAAGTGCCCGACTTTAAAATAATAATTTCCAAAGTGACGTTTCTTATTCGAGTGTCACTGGCAATTTGAAGCCGAATGTATAAAAGGATTTAATTATCTTTGATAAATTTTTGAAACGGTCTATATTTACATTCGCTTTAAACCAGCGAGTTTGGTGTTCCACTTTATAAGAAGGACCCGGGGCCCAAAAACGTAAGGATCCCAAAAGCAACTTGATAAAAAGTGGACTTAAGTATAACATTTTAATCTGAAGGAAAACTCGGGTGTTAACATGAAAAATTTATCCAAATTAACACTAGTGCTATTAGTGGTACTAGTTGCGTCGTCGTGTGGAAGACGCGAGAACGGTCAGTTATTAGGCGTACTTGACCGCCCATCTTGGAAGGGTATCAACCCCTATGGTATGGTGTACGTTCCTTCTGGAACACTTACGATCGGGCCTAGCGATCAGGATGTAAGTAACACCTTTGTTCAACGTCAAAAGCAGATTTCTATTCAGGGTTTCTACATGGATGACACGGAGATCACCAACAATGAGTATCGCCAGTTCGTCTATTGGGTTAGAGATTCCATCGCCCACTCTTACCTGGATCACTACATCGAAGATGAAGCGACCGGGGAAGAAAAGATCGATTGGGAATACGATATCGATTGGGCCGACGAGACGCTTGAAGATCTTTATTACCAAGGCGACGATAGATTCGCTGGTAAAAAAGAACTTGATGTTGACAAGCTAGTCTTTGAATATGAGTGGTACGATTGGAAACGTGCTGCTAATGACAAAGGCAAATCTCCTCGGAACACCTTTATCAAGCGCAAGAAAGCTAAGATTTATCCGGATACCTTGGTTTGGATTAGAGATTTCTCTTACTCCTACAACGAACCAATGACCCGTAACTATTTCTGGCACCCTGCTTTCGATGATTATCCTGTTGTGGGTATCGATTGGCACACCGCTAATGCCTTCAGTTACTGGCGTACCAAGCTATGGAATACTTACCAACAAACTCGCGGTGATGGTATCAATACGGAAGACTTCCGTTTGCCAACTGAACACGAGTGGGAGTATGCAGCCAGAGGTGGCCATGAATTAGCTCCTTTCCCTTGGGGTACCTACTACGTAAGAAATGCTAAGGGATGTTTATTAGCAAACTTTAAGCCTGGACGCGGTAACTACCCTGAAGATGGTGGCCAATACACCGTTCGTGCCGATGCTTATTTTCCCAATGACTATGGTTTGTTCAATATGTCTGGGAACGTAGCAGAATGGACTAGTTCAGCTTATTATGAAAATGCCTACGCTTTCATTCACGACCTAAACCCTGATATTCGTTTCGACGCAAAAGAGGACGATCCCGAGGCCTACAAGCGTAAAGTGATCAGAGGAGGGTCCTGGAAAGATGTTATGCATTATCTCCGTAACGGTATTCGTCACTGGGAATATCAGGACACTACCAAGTCCTATATCGGATTCCGATGTGCATTGACCTTCTTAGGTCGTTCTGTAAATGACTTCTAGTTAACTTCCATATATTAAAGAAGGATATTGCCCGCGCAATATCCTTCTTTGTATTTCCCACTCACTCGCCCATATTAGACCTACAAGACACTGTCTCCTGTACATTTTATACCGCACTAATCTTCTGAAAATCAAGAACTTGATTACCCTTTAAATTATTTTCAAAAAAAAATAGTCGAAGGTGTATCTTTTTTCGACTAGTGCATTATGAGAGTGAGTTTCAAACAAATTGAACAAGCAAATTTTTCAACTAATCATTAAAACTGCATCGTAAAATGAGTTTCTTAAAATCGAAAGGGTTCAAATATCTTAAAAACTTGATTATCGGAGTTGGAGCCTGTGTTGTACTTTTAGGCGCTTTGTTTAAAATCCTTTCTTGGCCAGGTGCTGATGAAATGTTGATGGCGGGTATGTTCACTGAGGCGGGTATCTTCTTGTTCCTCGGTCTTATCGGCCCAGACAAAGACTACTACTGGGAAAAACTATATCCAGGTTTGGACAACTATTCTTCTAATATTCAACCTTTGAGCGCTGGACCTGTCGCTTCTACGCCTCAATCTCCAGCTTTGAATGGTGAAGTTGTGGAAGCCCAATTAGGTGGAATGTTGACAGAGCTACAGACAATGGCTAAGAGCTTAGGTTCTTTGAAGGCCTTGCAAGAAGTTGACTTCTCTGGCACCAGTGACCAAATCAAAGCAATGGGTAACTTCTACACGAAGTTGAACGAAGCAATGATGGATATCAGCGACTCTGTAGATGAGGCTAAGCAATACAAGTCTAACCTACAAGATTTGAATAAAAATCTAGGTACTTTGAACCAAACGTACAGTTCTTTGAACAATGTTTATGGTTCAGTGATCTCTTCTATGGCTAACGTACGAAATAGCTAATCATTTTTTGAAATCAATTGCTAATTGTAAAAATTAAAGACTTATGTCAATTCCAAAGGAACCGCGGCAGTTGATGATCAACCTGATGTATCTCGTACTGACGGCCCTATTGGCCCTGAACGTGTCCGCAGAGATTATCAAT
The DNA here is from genome assembly GCA_965263225.1 of Saprospiraceae bacterium. Classification (GTDB taxonomy): domain Bacteria; phylum Bacteroidota; class Bacteroidia; order Chitinophagales; family Saprospiraceae; genus DT-111. The sequence continues at coordinate 22,541 of CBDHHG010000047.1, read as the reverse complement.
GCCTTCTTTTTGATCGATAAAGGTATCGCTGGATCCAACGCAAGTGATCGATGATTCGAATACCTTTGCTATGACTGTTTTGGGTAAGAATGCAGAGCAAGATAAAGAGCGTTATCAGCCATTGGTTGATGCTGCAAAGGAAGTCCAAACTATCTCGAAAGAATTTACTAAATACATTGATGACACGAGAGAAGGTTTGATTGATGCCACTGGTCAAGGTTATTATCCAGAGGATGATAAAAAACACCCAGGGCAGCCCAAAGCTTACAAAAATAAAGATGTTACTACTCGGATTCTGGTAAATGAGGGGAAAGGTGCAGAAATGAAGGATAGAATTCTAGGTGATCGTGAAAAGATTCTAGAACTGGTGAGAGGATTAGCGGGTACAGAAGGTACTGCCATTAATGATACTACCATTGCCGAACTCGAGAAAAGTATCACCTTGAATATTAGTAACGATTGGGAAAACTCCAAGAAGAAATCTTGGGAAGATTTTACCTTCAATCATATGCCAGTAGCCTCTATTTTCCCGATTTTCCGTAAGTTTCAAAACGATATGAAGAGTTCTGAAGCAGCGGTACTAAACTTCTTAGTGAATCAGGTTGGGGCTGAGACTTTCAAAGTGGATAACTTTATTCCAATTTCATCCGCTAAGAAGAGCTACATCATTGCTGGTGAACCTTATGAGTCTGAAATTACTATCGGTGCATCTAGTAAATCTGTTTATGAAAACATGGTGGTGAAAGTAAATGGATCTACCCTAGATGTAGAAGATGGAGTAGCTCAATACAGTGCTTCTACTTCAGGTACTGGGGTTAAATCTTACAAGGTAGATATTACCTTGACTAACCCGACTACCGGTAAGACCGAAACGTACTCCAAGGAGTTTGAATATGAAGTAGGACGTCGAAGTGTAACCGTTGCTGCTGACAAAATGAACGTCTTCTATATTGGGGTAGATAACCCCGTATCGGTAGTGGCAGCCGGTATCTCTAGTAATGACCTACGTGTGAGCGGAAGTGGTGCTGGTCTGAAGTTGAAAGGTAGAGGAAATAAATACACCGCTACCGTAAGTACACCCGGCGAAGCGAGAATTAACGTATCAGGTGGGGGATTGAAAGCTAGTTCTTTCGTTTTCCGTGCCAAGCGTATTCCCGATCCAGTAGCGAAACTAGGTAAGTCATCTGGTGGACCAATTGGTAACGGAGAATTCAAAGCACAAGGAGGGGTATTGGCCATCCTAGATGGGTTTGATTTCGATGCTCGCTGTAACATTCAAGGATTTAACTTAACTTACGTTGCTAAAAGACAGGACCCTGTTCCTGTAGTCAATAAAGGCCCAGCTTATAGCTCGCAAGCCAAGCGTTTGGTACAGAGAGCTAAGCCAGGTGACATCTATTATTTTGATAATGTTCGAGCCAGATGTCCAGGCGATAAAGCAGGTCGAAAAATTAATCCGATGGTGTTTACCATCAAGTAGATAAATTTTTCTGTTAACATGTAATAGTGCAGCCATTTAGTTCGTTATTAAATGGTTGCACTTTTGCACATTTTAAACTAACGATTTGACCATGAAGATCGCTCTGAAATTGCTAGGATTAAGCCTGTTGTTACTTACTTTCGCGGCGCCTCTTTCTGCTCAGGTGCCAGACAACATCATGATGGATGCTGGTGAAGAAGACCAGGAAAATCAAGATCGTCCACTTGATGACATTGTAGAAAAACGTACTGTAGCTGAAAAAAGAGTATTAGCTTACGATCACATCCGCGAAGCTGATATCTTTTGGGAAAAACGCGTATGGCGCGTTATCGACACACGAGAAAAAATGAACTTGCCTTTTGCTTACCCAGAACGTCCTTTCTTTTCCATTTTGATGGACGCTGCTGAAGCTGGGGAAATCACCGTTTACAGTGTTGAGGATGACAAATTCTCTCAACGATTGACGCCAGATGAAGTAAAGGCAATGGGAGCGAGCGTGGATACAATCACAACCTTTGACCCCGTTACCTACGAAGAAAAAATTGAAATTGTAACCAATGACATCAACCCTGAAGATGTTAAGCGTTTCCGTATCAAAGAGATCTGGTTCTTTGATGAAGAAACTTCAACATTGCAGGTACGTATCTTGGGTATTGCTCCTTTGCTAGATGTAAAGGATGAGAACACCGGCGAGTTTCGTTACGAGCAGCCAATGTTCTGGGTATACTACCCCGAAGCTAGAGAAACACTAGCTAGAGAGCGTGTCTTCAATTTCAAGAATGATAGCACGAACCAAACCTGGGAAGACCTCCTAGAGGCGAGATTCTTCTCAAGCTACATCATTAAAGCCTCAAACGTACACGATCGACGTCTACAAGAATACTTATCAGGCGTTGACCTACTGTTGGAATCTGAAAAAATTAGACAAGAGATCTTTAATTTCGAGCACGATCTTTGGTCTTACTAGGATATTCCTGAAAAGGAAAAAAGGATCTTGGTCGAGCCCCAAGATCCTTTTTTTATGCCTGCCACCAAACAGACCCTATCCCTGCATATATTCCCAAGCCGTCTGATACTGACCTTCCTGCTCCACATAATCTAAGAGTTCCTGATAGAAGGGATCGTTTCCGATCGTTGCGCTATCGCCCACAATCACCAATTGCAATTTGGCTCTGGTCATGGCTACATTCATTCTTCGATAATCTTTAAGAAAGCCAATCTCCGCCTTCTCATTAGATCTTACCAAGGAGATATAGATTACATCCTTTTCTTGTCCTTGAAAACCATCAATGGTATTGGTGCTAATGGGGTGATCCTGTAATTTGGGATCTTCTTCCAACTGCTGCTTGATATGAATAACCTGTTCTCGATAGGGAGAGATCAGGGCAATGGAAGGGGCATTATCCGTATCGAAATGTTCAATTAGTTGATACAAATGCTCTCTTAAGATCAAGTACTCTTCTGGGTTGAATCTACTCTTGTATTGGGCATGGATTTTTTCATCAAATCCACATCCTGCCGTATCAATGAAGACGACCGGCTCGTCCGAGATAAACGGCAATCTTTGCTTGGCTACATGGGCTCCAGCCTTTAGGGCATTCTGATAAAATCGTTGATTAGAAAAACCCATGATCTGCTCATTCATCCGATACTGCGTATCAAGAAAAGAGGTTTGATCTAATCGCGCTAGGCTCTTTTCAATCAAGGTGATCCCCAAGCCTTCTTTCTGAGCAGCCATGCTTTTTACCGTCGGAGGTAACTGACAGGGATCTCCCGCTAGAATAACCCGGGAAACCTTGCTGATGGGGATCCAACAGGCTGGTTCTAAAGCCTGAGCGGCTTCATCTATAACTAAGGTCCGAAATTTCCGTTTTTCCAACACCCTTAAGCTGGAACCTACTAGAGTACAGGTAATCACATTAGCGGCGGAGAGAATTTGATCGATTAATCGATCTTCCAATTGATTGGCCCAGGCGGCTAGTTCTTTGGCTTCTTGTTGGAGCTGTTTGCGCTCCAGATATTGATCACGACCAAACTTTCTGCGGTAGCGCTGAGCTTGTCGTCGCGCATTGGCCGCCTGAATTTTTACCTTCTTAATATTCTTACTTTCAGGGTGTTCGGAAAGCCTTGCTTCCAAGGTATGATTGATTATGCTCTCATCAATTCTTGAAATGTTACCGACCCGCACCACATTGAGACCAGCATCGGCTAACCTTTCTGTCAATAAGTCCACGGCAGTATTACTGGGAGCAGTAACTAAAACCGTTTGTTCTTCCTTAGAGATTTGTTGAATGGCCGCCACTAAAGTGGTGGTTTTACCTGTGCCGGGTGGGCCATGGATGATACTTACATCTAAAGCATTGAGGGCTTGTTGTACTGCTGCGTTTTGAGATGCATTAAGCGCAGGAGCGTCTAGCCTTGAGTCTCCTGGATGAAAACGGGCTGGCTGAGCACCCAATAGCACATCTCTTAGATCCGACAAACGATCATTTTTAGCTTTCATCACTCTTTGGAGTGCTTTTTCCATTTCAAGGTAGGTTCGTTCATCAAATAGAAGATCTACACCTAATTGCCCCATACCTAACCATTCGGGAAGGTCTTTTGCATGGAGGATGATCTTCATTTTTCCCTTTTCTACGTATTGAATGACGCCTGCCTTTTCAGGTTGATGAGCTTCTGCCTGACGAGTGACAAAGTTCACCGTTTTACCCGCCCTAAATTGATGCGGGTGATCTAGCTTGGTGGTATCTACGATCACAAAGGCCCTTTCCCCGAGGGCATAGCCTGACCGACTGACGGTAACAGGATACCAGGAGTACCCTCGTTTGATCCTTTCCTCTAAGGGCAAACTCAGTACCTTCTGGCGGTGTTGCTCAAAATCCTCTTTTTTTTCCTTCGCCAGCAGCTCAGAGAGTGCTTCTAATTCCTGGAGTGTTTTTGACATATGATATGATGTAAGCGCCGAAATGTAACAGAAAAAAATAGATCATTCTTAATAGTAAAGCCCCGTAATATGGCCGCAAAGATACACCTTCATCGCAAAGCCGCTTGAATTTCTGAGCTACAACAAAAAACTAAATACCTACATTTATTGTACACTTAGGAGTAATATCGTCCAGTATGTCTAGAAAGAAAGAAGAACTCTCACTCAAAGAACAATTCGATGCACTAGGTAATCTTCCTCGTTTCTTCAAGTTGATCTGGGACACAAGTCGAAGCATGAGTCTGATTAACATCCTCTTGAGGATTGTTAAATCTGCTATTCCTTTGGCCATGCTCTACATCGGGAAAGAGATTATTGATGAAGTGATCAGGCTCTTGGATGATGGATCGGGTGACCGAGCTTACTTATGGCTGATGGTTGGTCTGGAGCTTGCCCTGGCAGTATTTTCAGATTTGATCAGTCGTGGAATTTCTCTCTTGGATAGTCTGCTAGGAGACTTGGTTTCCAACCGCACCTCTGTTGACCTGATCAAACACGCGGCGAACCTCGATTTGTATCAATTTGAGGATGCGGAGTTTTACGATAAATTGGAGCGGGCGCGTCGGCAGACGACGGGCCGCACGGTCTTAATGACACAAGTCCTTTCGCAATTTCAAGATACCATCACGCTATTTTTTTTAGGTGCAGGTTTAGTGGCTTTCAATCCTTGGCTGATTGTGATTCTGATCATAGCAGTGATCCCTTCTTTCATGGGGGAAACACGATTTAATAATTGGAGCTATTCCTTGACTAGAAACTGGACCCCAGAGCGGCGGGAGCTAGACTACTTGAGATTTATTGGAGCCAGTGATCAATTTGCAAAGGAGGTCAAGTCATTTAATTTGGCAGGTTTCATCGCTGATCGATTTGAACATTTGTCAATGGCCTATTACAAGGCTAATCGTAAACTGGCCGTTTCCCGAGCGGCTTGGGGGAGTGTGCTTAGCGCTTTAGGAACACTGGCCTACTACGGGGCCTATGTTTTTATCCTATTACAAACGGTTAGTGGGACTATTACAGTGGGTACCCTTACTTTCTTGTCAGGTAGTTTCAAGAATATGCAATCCCGTTTGCAGTCGATCATGATGCGCTTTTCAAATATTGCTTCTTCAGCTTTATATCTACAAGATCTGTTTGACTTTTTCAATATTGTGCCCACCATCAAGTCTGCTGAAGAACCCGCCGAATTCCCCGCTAAACTGCGAGATGGATTCCGCTTTGAAAAAGTTAGCTTCAAATATCCCAATAGCGAAAAATGGGCTATTCGCAATCTTAGTTTTCATTTGCGTCCAGGGGAGAAACTGGCTTTGGTAGGCGAAAATGGAGCAGGAAAGACGACATTGGTAAAATTACTGGCGAGATTGTATGAACCAACGGAGGGCCGGATTCTGTTGGATGGCAAAGACTTGAGAGCCTATGATTTGAAGGATCTGCGAGATAATATTGGGATAATCTTTCAAGATTATATGCGCTTTCAGTTGAAGGCAGGGGAAAACATTGCCGTAGGAAGCATTGAACAGTTATCAGACCTGGCAGTCATTGAATCGGCTGCGGAGAAGAGCTTGGCGGATACAGTTATCGATGAACTCCCGAAGGGCTATGAACAGATGTTGGGGAAACGCTTTGCAGATGGCCTGGAGCTGTCAGGGGGACAATGGCAAAAGATTGCATTGGCCAGAGCTTATATGAGAGAAGCCCAGTTATTGATCTTAGATGAACCCACTTCTGCCTTGGATGCCCGAGCGGAGCATGAGGTATTTCAACGTTTCTCAGCCTTGATCGAGGATAAATCGGCCGTGCTGATTTCGCATCGATTTAGCACGGTCCGGATGGCTGATCGAATTTTGTTCTTAGAGAATGGGCAATTACTGGAGTTGGGTAGCCATGAGGAGTTACTGGAGAAAGAGGGGAAATATGCAGAGTTGTTCCATCTACAAGCACAGGGCTATATTTGATTCATAATTACAATTATCTTATATTTGAGCGAGCAATCCGTAAAGCAGAAATAACCAATAAACCATAGCGATTTTAGTTCACCCCACTAGAAATTATTTATCATCCCCATTGCAATCGTGATTCAAATCAGGTTGATCACCCTCTCTCGTCCTTGACAGAGGAATTCTCCCGAAAAGCTAAAAAAATTTGTAGCATCTTAACTGTAGCTAGGTTATTTAAGAGTAGGTATAGATTTCGGTCATTGAAGCGAAAATAACTTACTTTTTGTTTACACGGGGAGTAGATTCTGGCTGATAGCAGCCTTATCAAGCTGGGTTCTACAACGAAGGATAAGCAAAATAGGAACATTTGCAGGCCAATTATTGGATTTTAAACATACTCTAAAACCTGGCACGACTAACCCTGGTAAATAAATAAATTCCATGATCTATTCCTTGGTCATCTTGGATGCAGATCTTCGCACTCGCGCAGTTTGTGAACAGGTACTGAAGTCTAAACTACTTTCAAAGATTCGATTTGCGGGTTTGGCAACGGATTTGGACGCTGGCAAGAAGCTGTTAGCTAAAACCAAGCCAGACATATTAATTCTTGGAGATGATCTTGGGAAAGGGTCCTTATCTGCCTTACTTGCGGACCCTAAGTTTGTCCCCACTCTCTCCCTGATCATTGTGGCTGATAGCACTAAATATTCTATGGCGGCACTAAAAAAAGGAGCGGTAGACTATCTATTGAAGCCACTGGATCATGATATGATGGAACAAGGACTGAGTAAGAGTTTAGGCAAATTGTCTAAAACGAATGCGATGTCGGATGAAAAATCCTTGCCGCCCATGGAACAACGAGTGTTAATTAAAAATGCCAATGGTGCTTACCTGGTCTCAAAAGCCTCCATTATTCGCTGTCAATCGGAAGAAGGGTATACGACGATCTTCTGTCAAGGAAAATATCCTTCCTTAGTCTTATCCAAAACGCTAAAGAGTGTAGAGGCGCAACTGAAGGAGGATAAGTTTGTAAGAGTACACCAATCTCATTTAGTGAATTTAGATGCCATTGTCGACCTTGATACGGAAGCTCGGGGTATGGTATTGGAGATGCTGGACGGAGCTCGTATTCCCGTGGCGCACCGTAGGCGTTCCTTGTTGCTGTCTAAGCTACCTAGTATTTAAGAAAACTTGAGTGCAAGTAAAATGGTCGAATTCTGCCTAGAAAAGGTACGAATATTGAGTATTTATGTACGAATATTTTTTTATTTAATCAAAGTGAGATGCATTGGGCTTTCCATATTACCTTTATGAAAATAATTCTTGAGTGATTTTCTTTCACTCTATGTATCTCCCTCACTTAATAATTTAGATAGTAATAGTCTTTCCCTATCGCTCATAGTCTTTTATTTCTAATTGAAGACTTGACTATTCCTCCAATGTTGTCATTGGAAGATCAACTTTGAGAAATTACACTATTAAACATTCGTAGCGTTCTCAGAAGGTCATAATCTATTGACCAAGGAGAGTATAAAGTTCTACAATCGTATAGTCGTAAACATTTTTTCAAAGTCCTTCCCTATCAAACCGTTCATACTGACCGCCATTTTGACCAGGCTATGGGCACGCTTTAGCTAAATCAAGATTAGGCAAACACGAACAACTCTAATGGAGAAACTTGAATGCACCTGCATTCCCTGGAAAGCTACGTCCATAGGTGAACAAACTGGACTAGCAGTAACAAGGCTACTCTCTTTCCTTTGCGATGAAGTATCACTTCGTAGCTGGCTATGGTTATGCTCTAGTCTTTCGAAAGCGCTTGCCCTGAATCTTTCCGTCTATCTATTTGGTAGCGTTCTACCACGCGCAAAGTTTTCCATGCTTCCTTCGCGGACCCACTTACACAACATACAAATCAATAGTCCGCCTTGACGGATTGAATCCCTGCCCAAATCTCTATTCAGACCACCCAATAATCCCTGATCAAGACAGCATCGCATGAAGAAATATCTACCCAGTTATACACTCCTGCAAAAAGGCAGGCAAACAAATGAGCTCAGTATTTCCACTCAAACAAACAAACACTTTGGTATGAGGCTTTTCCTTACCACACTTGCCCTCTTTGGGGTCTCTCTCTTTGGTTCATTCGCTCACGCAAATAACAACGAGACTTTAAATTGTAGTTGTCCGGACAACCTACTTATAAACCCAAGTTTTGAAGGTTCAACGCTAGGTTGGCTCAGTTCTGGTGGCAACCTTTATTATGGTACAGGCTATCAAGTTTGTGGTTACAATAACGGTTTTTTACAAGCTACCACCAGCAATGCTTGGTTCTGGCAACAGTTGAATAGTATCAGCGTTGGTACTCAGATCGACTTGAACTTTTGGGCGGGTACCCATCAGCCAGCCTATAATCATTTTATTAGGATAGCCTTTTACAACGCTAGTGGCAATTACCTGGCCGGGGAATCCCGCCAGATTGATCATGATGTAGATTCAGGTAATACCCTCAAATACTATAGCATTTCTGCGGTTGCACCCAGTGGTACCGCATATTTGCGGGTGGAAGGTTTCGCCAGCGGAGATTATATCAAGATTGATCAGGTTTGCTTGACCAAGACGGTCTGTGATTTGTCTCTGGTTTGTGAGAAAAATATCAATAATACAGGATGGAGCCAAGATGGGGATTGCAGTTTTAATGCTTGCGTGGGAGACCATCTTAGCCTGAGCGTAAATCCGAATGGATTGGCTTCCTACGAATGGGAAGGTCCAGATGGCTTTTCTTTTAGTAGTAATAGTAGCAGTGATGCTGTCATCGCCAGTGACTTTGGCCTGACAGATGCAGGTTTGTATTCAGTCACCGCGACTGATGCACAAGGATGTACCGCCTCCACTACAATTGAAGTTGGACTTGATGGCAGTTGTTTGCCGTCCGGTTGTAAGACAAGAGTAGTAAGCAATACCTCTGGTTGTTTAGAATCCTCACACTATGGATTTTGGTTAGAAGGAACCACCTACAGCTTTGAAAATGGAGCTACTTTCGAGGAATTTGCAGATGGTACGGCACTATTGTTGGGACGAGTCAACGCTACGAATGGTTCTGGAAAGTGGTTTGACGTCTACGCCGTATTTTCCGGAAGAACCTCTTCAATTCCTCTCGGTAGCCCAAAGCTGCCAGGTTGTTATACAGCCAATACCAGTAACTGGTACTACTACACTGAAATTGCTGGCTATATCGAGGGAAGTGAGGGGGCTTTTAATCTAGGCAAGAGGGGAGAGCCTTTCCAGGTGGGTAAAGGGGCTAACTTGAATGAAAACGTGATGGGTGCAAGTGGGTGGTTTGATGCAGATGGCTTGAAAGGAGATTTTAATGTTCGTTTGAATGGGAATGAAGGAGACCCCTGTGTTTGTAATAATGTTACCTCTGGGGGTACGATCGGTGTGAGCCAAGAGGGGTGTGCAAATCCCACCTTTGATCCTGATAATCTTGTCAATAAAACAGCTCCTTCTGGAGGGACAGGAGCGATCGAATACATTTGGATAAAAAGTACAACTAGCTGCGTACCTCCTGCAAACTTGGATGATCCTAATTGGACAATCATTGCGGGTGCAAACAGCCACTCCTATAACCCCGGGCCACTGACAGAGACTACTTGCTTTATCCGTTGTAGTAGAAGAGCAGGATGTGATGAATACATCGGAGAATCCAATGTGGTGACGATTACCGTCTTGGAAAACTGTCTGGATGACCCAGGTGAGGAAGTGTTTGCATGTGGAGACGGGAAAAAAATTGAGATCTATGGCGTTGGTGATAAATGTGAACCTACGTCTAATATTTCTATCCCTGGGACAGAGTTTCAAAACGTAGTGGAAATCACTTACATGAACAATAGTCAAGGGGACTATATCACGATAGATGTTGATGGGACGGATTATCAGCTACCAGAGGTGGAAAGTTCGGGTATTTATGTTTACCGAGGTCTGATTCCTGGTAACGCCAACACCATTACGCATAATCCTACGAATGCGTGTAAGTATCAATCTATGGTAGTGTATGCCTTCAGAAATACTACAGAGAACTTAAGCCCAAGTATGCAGTTTACTGATGGGTTTAAGGCTTTCAATAATATCAAGACCTTCTCTATTCCCTTAGCGACGGACAGTGGTCCGAGGGATGTTACCGTTAAATTACCCATTTCAGAAATGACTGATGATGGTCGCTATCTGTTGGCTAAAGCGGAAGCAGGCGGCGTGGAAGCCCAAACCATCATTTACGGTCCTGATGCTAGCCTAGGAGCTTGCTGCCTGAACATTGTCATGTTAACCCTAAATGATGTTCCCGGCTCGGCGACTTCAGTCAATTTCACGATTGATACTCGAAACCGACAAAATGGTCAGTCAGTTAATGGTCAAAGTTACATCATTGCCGGTGGGGTATCCACGACTAGCGAGTGCTTTGAATGTGATGCGGTAATCGATAAGCTGGCCTTTTATGATACAGATGCGGGAACTTTGGGTACCACGATCGTCAATGGAGGTACTTACAATTCATCTGCACTTCCATTGAATTTCAATATTGAGGCAGTTGTTTCGGGGAACAGTGGCAGTAGCGTTGTCTTTACCGATGTAAGTGGCAATATGGTAGGAGATCATATCGAAAATACAGCTCCCTATCGATACAAACTAAATGACACTCCTCTTGGTTTAGGGGCAGGTACCTATACGATTAAGGCCAAAGTTTTTACACAAGATAATGGCGGTGGAGTAGGATGCGATGAAGTTACCTTAACGTTTACTATTATCTGCGATTTAGCGGTGAACGCTGGAGATGATGAGGAAATATGTGTAGGAGAAAGTGTCACCCTTACGGCTTCTACCTCTAATGAAGTTGGGAATGTCAATTACCTATGGAATACCGGGGCGACTACCGCCAGTATTACGGTTGATCCATCAAGTACGACCACTTATACTGTAAGTGTGTCTGATGGGCGAGGTTGCCAGGATGCTGATGACGTCAAGGTGGTAGTAAATGACCCCCCACAGGCAAGTTTAGCTGCAGAAGATGCAAGTTGTGGCTCTTCTGATGGAAGTATTACCATCAGTTTCCCAGATCATCCTACTCGAACCAATATAGAGTTCAGTTTGGATGGGGGAAGTAGCTATTTGGTTTCCGTACCTGATAACTCAGGATCAGTAACCTATAATAATTTAGCTCCGGGTACTTACCAAGTTTGGGCGCGCTGGGGAGATAATGATTGTCCTACTTCTATCGGAAGTATTGTAGTTGGTGAGGACCCTGAACCAACAGCGGTCATTAATGGTGGTGGTAGCATTTGCGCAGGCGAACCCTTAGCCTTTAGTGCAGTAGACCAAGGGGCCGGTGTGAGCTATAATTGGGACTTTGGAGATAATGCTAGTCCTGCTACAGCTACGGGGATTGGCCCTCATACGGTCACCTATACACTACCTAATGACCAAGTAGGGAATGGTAGTGCTACGGTGAAATTAACAGTAACCAAAGCCAATTGTACGGACATTAGCGAGGCTCCGATCTTGATATTGGATACGCCAGAAGCATCGGTCAATGGTACAGATCCTACTTGTGGGGATAATAATGGCAAAATAACCTTTACCTTTCCCGATAATCCTGATCGAACAAATATTTCGTTCAGCATTAATGGCGGAGCGAGTTTCCCATATACCGTAGCTGACAATACCGGTTCATTTACAGTTGATAATTTAAGTGAAGGTGACTATGACCTCACTGCTCGCTGGGGGGATGAGGCATGTGCTACTGACCTGGGTAGCATTACCCTAAATAATCAGGGTGGCCCAAGCTTAACAGTGAGTAATGATGTTGCCATTTGCTTAGGTGAAAGCACAACATTAACCGCGGAAGTCATTGGAGGGACAGGAGATCTAGTAATTACCTGGAGTACGGGTTCTAATGCGGCCAGTATTACTGTTGCTCCAGATGAGACTACAACCTATTCCGTAACAGTCGAAGATGAAAATGGCTGTCAAGCCACCGAAGAGGTCACAGTTACCGTCAATCCTGTTCCAACCGTCACTGTCACAAATAACCAGTCAATTTGCGACGGTCAAGTGCTTGAATTGACAGCAAGTGCCAGTGGTGGCACAGGGGATTACCAATACAGTTGGAGTACTGGCGAAACCACGACATCCATCAGTGTGGCACCTAGTGTCACGACTACCTATACGGTTGAAGTCACAGATGAAAATGGCTGTAAAGGAACGGCTGCTGTAACAATTACGGTAGATGAATCCTTCTGTGCTAGTATAGGTGACTACGTTTGGGAAGATACCAATGGCAATGGCATCCAAGATGATGGGGATACCGGTGTAGAAGGTGTAACAGTGAAGTTAAAAGACGAAGATGGAACCGTTATTGAAACGACTACAACTGCTGCGGATGGTTCTTACAGTTTCGATAATTTGATTCCAGGAACTTATAGCGTTCAGTTTGAACTACCTGGCGGCTTTGTCTATAGTCCGCTAAATGCAGGCGGGAATGATGCTTTGGACAGCGATGCTGATCCGGCTATGGAGGGGATGACTGCCCCTACGGTTTTAGAAAATGGAGAAACTGATAATACACTTGATGCGGGTATTTATCAAACTGTTAGTTTAGGAGATTATGTCTGGGAGGATGTTAATGCTAATGGAATCCAGGATGATGGCGATACGGGTGTAGGGGGAGTGACGGTCAATCTTAAGGACGAGGACGGAAATGTAATTGAGACTACCACGACTGCCGCGGATGGTTCTTATACCTTTGATGGTCTGGTACCGGGTACCTATAGTGTACAATTTGTCTTGCCTAGTGGATTTACCTATAGTCCACTAAACGCTGGGGATGATGCATTAGATAGTGATGCCGATCCCACAATGAATGGCATGACAGCTACCACTACCTTGGAAAGTGGTGACAATGATCCGACACTAGATGCCGGTATCTACCAAACTACCAGTTTAGGTGATTACGTTTGGGAAGACCTGAATGGTAACGGCATCCAGGATGATGGCGATACGGGCGTCGAAGGGGTGACGGTGAACTTGAAAGATGAAGATGGCAACGTCATTGAAACCACGACTACGGCTGCCGATGGTTCTTATAGCTTTACAGATTTAGATCCGGGTACATATAGCGTGCAATTTGAGCTACCTGATGGCTTTGTTTATAGTCCGTTGAATGCTGGTGGCAATGATGCCTTGGACAGTGATGCCGACCCAGCGCAAGATGGCATGACGGCTACCACCACCTTAGAAAGTGGCGATAACGATCCTACGCTTGATGCGGGCATTTATCAGCCAGCTAGCCTGGGGGATTATGTCTGGGAAGACTTGAACGCAAATGGTACTCAGGATGATGGAGATACGGGTGTCGAAGGGGTAACGGTGAATTTGAAAGATGAGGATGGCAATGTAATTGGAACCACAACGACGGATGAGGAGGGAGCTTATAGTTTTGAGAATCTAGATCCTGGTACCTACAGTGTACAATTTGAGTTGCCAGCAGGCTTTAAGTATAGCCCTGTGAATGTTGGTGATGATGCTTCGGATAGTGATGCGGATCCCGCTCAGGATGGTATGACGGCTACCACTACTTTGGAAAGTGGGGATAATGATCCGACCCTAGATGCAGGTATCTATCAGCCAGTTAGTTTAGGAGATTACGTTTGGGAGGACTTGAACGGCAACGGTATTCAGGATGATGGTGATACGGGGGTAGAAGGCGTGACGGTGAACTTGAAAGATGCCGATGGTAATGTAATCGAGACTACTACCACTGATGCAGATGGCTCCTACAGTTTCGAAGACCTAGACCCAGGTACTTACAGCGTACAATTTGAAATTCCAGATGAATATGAATATAGCCCAGTGAACGTCGGTGACGATGCTTTAGATAGTGATGCTGATCCTGTTCAGGATGGTATGACAGCCACGACGACCTTAGAAAGCGGGGACAATGATGATACACTAGACGCCGGCATTTATCTACCGGCGAGCTTGGGCGATTACGTTTGGGAAGACCTAAATGCGAACGGTATCCAGGACGATGGCGATACAGGTGTAGAAGGAGTACTAGTAGAACTTAAGGATGAAAATGGAGTGGTGCTTGAGAATACCACTACAAACGCATCCGGGTTCTATCAATTCGAAGACCTTGCTCCGGGCACTTACAGCGTAAGATTTGTTTTACCAAGTGGATTTGCCTTTTCTCCTCTAGATGTTGGTGATGATGCTTTGGATAGTGATGCTGATCCCACAATGAATGGCATGACAGCTACCACTACCTTGGAAAGTGGTGACAATGATCCGACACTAGATGCCGGTATCTACCAAACTACCAGTTTAGGTGATTACGTTTGGGAAGACCTGAACGGTAACGGCATCCAGGATGATGGCGATACGGGCATAGAAGGGGTGACGGTGAACTTGAAAGATGAAGATGGCAACGTCATTGAAACCACCACTACGGCCGCCGATGGATCCTATAGCTTTACTGATTTAGATCCAGGTACCTATAGTGTTCAGTTTGTACTACCTGATGGCTTTGTGTACAGCCCATTGAACGTAGGAGATGATGTTTTAGATAGTGATGCTGACCCAGCGATGGATGGTATGACTGCGACGACTACCTTGGAAAGTGGTGATACGGATGATACGCTTGACGCCGGTATCTACCAACCAGCTAGCTTAGGCGACTACGCTTGGGAAGACTTGAATGCCAACGGTATCCAGGATGATGGTGATACAGGCGTGGAAGGTGTCACAGTAAATCTGAAAGACGAAGATGGTAATGTAATTGAAACTACGACTACCGATGCAGATGGCGCCTATAGCTTCGAAAATCTCGACCCAGGTACCTACAGCGTACAATTTGTCTTGCCAGCAGGCTTTAAATATAGCCCACTAAATGTAGGCGATGATGCTTTCTGACAGTGATGCTGATCCTGCTCAGGATGGTATGACTGCTACCACTACCTTGGAAAGTGGCGACAATGATCCGACCTTGGATGCCGGTATCTACCAGCCAGTCAGCCTAGGTGATTACGTTTGGGAAGACTTGAACGGCAATGGTATTCAGGATGATGGTGATACCGGTGTAGAAGGCGTGACGGTGAACTTGAAAGATGAGGATGGTAATGTGATCGAGACTACTACCACTGATGCAGATGGCGCCTACAGTTTCGAAGACCTAGACCCAGGTACTTACAGCGTACAATTTGAAATTCCAGATGAATATGAATATAGCCCAGTGAACGTCGGTGACGATGCTTTAGATAGTGATGCTGATCCTGTACAAGATGGCATGACGGGCACCACGACTTTAGAAAGTGGCGATAACGATGATACCCTTGATGCTGGTATTTACTTGCCAGCCAGCCTGGGTGACTATGTTTGGGAAGACCTCAATGCTAATGGCATCCAGGATGACGGGGATACTGGCGTGGAAAATGTATTGGTAAATCTGAAAGATGAAGATGGCAATGTAATAGAGAATACCGCTACAAATGCATCCGGTTTCTATCAATTTGAGGGATTAGCCCCTGGTACCTATAGTGTACAATTTGTCTTGCCCAGTGGCTTTGCATATAGCCCGCTTAATGTAGGTGATGATGCCTTGGATAGTGATGCTGACCCTGCTCAGGATGGCATGACGGCCACCACAACCTTGGAAAGTGGGGACAATGATCCTACGCTCGATGCCGGTATCTACCAAACCACCAGCTTAGGCGATTACGTTTGGGAAGACTTGAATGGTAATGGTATCCAAGATGATGGGGATACGGGTGTAGAAGGCGTAACGGTGAACTTGAAAGACGAAGCCGGTAATGTGATTGAAACGACTACTACGGCTGCCGATGGTTCTTATAGCTTTACAGATCTAGATCCCGGTACTTATAGCGTACAATTTGAGCTCCCTGATGGCTTTGTTTATAGTCCATTGAATGCGGGAGGCGATGATAGTTTGGACAGTGATGCGGATCCTGCGCAGGATGGCATGACCGCAACGACTACGCTAGAAAGTGGTGATACAGATGATACGCTTGATGCGGGTATTTATCAGCCAGCTAGCCTAGGTGATTATGTTTGGGAAGACTTGAATGCCAACGGTATCCAGGATGATGGTGATACCGGCGTGGAAGGTGTCACAGTAAATCTGAAAGACGAAGATGGAAATGTAATTGAAACTACGACTACCGATGCAGATGGCGCCTATAGCTTCGAAAATCTCGACCCAGGTACCTACAGCGTACAATTTGAGTTGCCAGCAGGCTTTAAATATAGCCCACTAAATGTAGGCGATGATGCTTCTGACAGTGATGCTGACCCAGCTCAAGATGGTATGACGGCCACTACGACGCTGGAAAGCGGCGACAATGATCCAACGCTTGATGCAGGTATCTATCAGCCAGTTAGCCTAGGGGATTATGTTTGGGAAGACTTGAACGGCAATGGTATCCAGGATGATGGTGACACAGGTGTCGAAGGGGTAACGGTGAACTTGAAAGATGCCGATGGCAATGTCATCGAAACGACGACTACAGATGCTGATGGAGCCTATAGCTTCGAAGACCTGGATCCCGGTACTTATAGTGTACAATTTGAAATTCCAGATGAATACGAATACAGCCCATTAAATGCGGGTGGAGATGATAGTTTAGATAGTGATGCAGATCCTGCTCAAGATGGTATGACGGAAACTACGACACTAGAAAGTGGCGATAACGATGATACCCTTGATGCTGGTATTTACTTACCCGCTAGCTTAGGGGATTATGTTTGGGAAGACTTGAATGCAAATGGTATCCAGGATGATGGCGATACGGGTGTCGAAGGGGTGACGGTCAATCTTAAGGACGAGGACGGAAATGTAATTGAGACAACTACAACGGATGCGGATGGTTTCTACGGTTTTGATGGCTTGGCCCCTGGTACCTATAGTGTACAATTTGTCTTGCCCAGTGGCTTTGCATATAGCCCGCTTAATGTAGGTAATGATGCCTTGGATAGTGATGCTGACCCTGCTCAGGATGGCATGACGGCCACCACAACCTTGGAAAGTGGGGACAATGATCCTACGCTTGATGCGGGTATTTACCAAACCACCAGCCTAGGCGATTACGTTTGGGAAGACTTGAATGGTAATGGTATCCAAGATGATGGGGATACGGGTGTAGAAGGCGTAACGGTGAACTTGAAAGACGAAGCCGGTAATGTGATTGAAACGACTACTACGGCTGCCGATGGTTCTTATAGCTTTACAGATCTAGATCCCGGTACTTATAGCGTACAATTTGAGCTCCCTGATGGCTTTGTTTATAGTCCATTGAATGCGGGAGGCGATGATAGTTTGGACAGTGATGCTGATCCTGCGCAGGATGGCATGACCGCAACGACTACGCTAGAAAGTGGTGATACAGATGATACGCTTGATGCGGGTATTTATCAGCCAGCTAGCCTAGGCGACTACGTTTGGGAAGACTTGAATGCCAATGGTATCCAGGATGATGGTGATACAGGCGTGGAAGGTGTCACAGTAAATCTGAAAGACGAAGATGGTAATGTAATTGAAACTACGACTACCGATGCAGATGGCGCCTATAGCTTCGAAAATCTCGACCCAGGTACCTACAGCGTACAATTTGAGTTGCCAGCAGGCTTTAAATATAGCCCACTAAATGTAGGCGATGATGCTTCTGACAGTGATGCTGATCCTGCTCAGGATGGTATGACTGCTACCACTACCTTGGAAAGTGGCGACAATGATCCGACCTTGGATGCCGGTATCTACCAGCCAGTCAGCCTAGGTGATTACGTATGGGAAGACTTGAACGGCAATGGTATTCAGGATGATGGTGATACCGGTGTAGAAGGCGTGACGGTGAACTTGAAAGATGAGGATGGTAATGTGATCGAGACTACTACCACTGATGCAGATGGCGCCTACAGTTTCGAAGACCTAGACCCAGGTACTTACAGCGTACAATTTGAAATTCCAGATGAATATGAATATAGCCCAGTGAACGTCGGTGACGATGCTTTAGATAGTGATGCTGATCCTGTACAAGATGGCATGACGGGCACCACGACTTTAGAAAGTGGCGATAACGATGATACCCTTGATGCTGGTATTTACTTACCCGCTAGCTTAGGGGATTATGTTTGGGAAGACTTGAATGCAAATGGTATCCAGGATGATGGCGATACGGGTGTCGAAGGGGTGACGGTCAATCTTAAGGACGAGGACGGAAATGTAATTGAGACAACTACAACGGATGCGGATGGTTTCTACGGTTTTGATGGCTTGGCCCCTGGTACCTATAGTGTACAATTTGTCTTGCCCAGTGGCTTTGCATATAGCCCGCTTAATGTAGGTAATGATGCCTTGGATAGTGATGCTGACCCTGCTCAGGATGGCATGACGGCCACCACAACCTTGGAAAGTGGGGACAATGATCCTACGCTTGATGCCGGTATCTACCAAACCACCAGCCTAGGCGATTACGTTTGGGAAGACTTGAATGGTAATGGTATCCAAGATGATGGCGATACGGGTGTAGAAGGCGTAACGGTGAACTTGAAGGATGAAGCCGGTAATGTGATTGAAACGACTACTACGGCTGCCGATGGATACTATAGCTTTACTGATTTAGATCCCGGTACTTATAGCGTACAATTTGAGCTCCCTGATGGCTTTGTTTATAGTCCATTGAATGCGGGAGGCGATGATAGTTTGGACAGTGATGCGGATCCTGCGCAGGATGGCATGACCGCAACGACTACGCTAGAAAGTGGTGATACAGATGATACGCTTGATGCGGGTATTTATCAGCCAGCTAGCCTAGGTGATTACGTTTGGGAAGACTTGAATGCCAACGGTATCCAGGATGATGGCGATACGGGTGTAGAAGGGGTGACAGTGAACTTGAAAGATGAGGCTGGTAATGTAATCGAAACCACGACTACAGATGCGGACGGAGCGTACAGCTTTGAGAACCTAGATCCAGGTACCTACAGTGTACAATTTGAGTTGCCAGCAGGCTTTAAGTATAGCCCAGTGAATGTAGGGGATGATGCTTCTGACAGTGATGCTGACCCAGCTCAAGATGGTATGACGGCCACTACGACGCTGGAAAGCGGCGACAATGATCCTACGCTTGATGCCGGTATCTACCAGCCAGCCAGCCTAGGTGATTACGTATGGCAAGACTTGAACGGCAATGGCATCCAGGATGATGGTGATACAGGTGTAGAAGGGGTAACGGTGAACTTGAAAGATGCCGATGGCAATGTCATCGAAACAACTACTACAGATGCTGATGGAGCCTATAGCTTCGAAGACCTGGATCCCGGTACTTATAGTGTACAATTTGAGATTCCGGATGAATATGAATACAGCCCATTAAATGCGGGTGGAGATGATAGTTTAGACAGTGATGCTGATCCTGCTCAAGATGGCATGACCGAGACTACCACCCTAGAAAGTGGTGATAATGATGATACCCTGGATGCGGGTATTTACTTACCCGCTAGCTTAGGGGATTATGTTTGGGAAGACCTGGATGCGAATGGTATCCAGGATGATGGCGATACGGGCGTTGAAGGGGTGACGGTGAACTTGAAAGATGAGGCAGGCAATGTGATTGAGACAACTACAACGGATGCCGATGGTTCCTACGGTTTTGATGGCTTGGCGCCTGGCACTTATAGTGTACAATTCGAGGTACCCAGCGGCTTTACCTTGAGCCCATTAAACGTAGGCGATGATGATTCCGATAGCGATGCTGACCCAGCTCAGGATGGCATGACGGCCACCACCACCTTGGAAAGTGGCGACAATGATCCAACGCTTGATGCCGGTATCTACCAAACCACCAGCCTAGGCGATTACGTTTGGGAAGACTTGAATGGTAATGGTATCCAAGATGATGGCGATACGGGTGTAGAAGGCGTAACGGTGAACTTGAAGGACGAAGCCGGTAATGTGATTGAAACGACTACTACGGCTGCCGATGGATCCTATAGCTTTACTGATTTAGATCCAGGTATTTATAGCGTACAATTTGAGCTCCCTGATGGCTTTGTTTATAGTCCATTGAATGCGGGAGGCGATGATAGTTTGGACAGTGATGCGGATCCTGCGCAGGATGGCATGACCGCAACGACTACGCTAGAAAGTGGTGATACAGATGATACGCTTGATGCGGGTATTTATCAGCCAGCTAGCCTAGGGGACTACGTTTGGGAAGATCTGAATGCCAATGGTATCCAGGATGATGGTGATACAGGCGTGGAAGGTGTCACAGTAAATCTGAAAGACGAAGATGGTAATGTAATTGAAACTACGACTACCGATGCGGACGGAGCGTACAGCTTTGAGAACCTAGATCCAGGTACCTACAGTGTACAATTTGAGTTGCCAGCAGGCTTTAAGTATAGCCCAGTGAATGTAGGGGATGATGCATCAGATAGTGATGCAGATCCAGCTCAAGATGGTATGACGGCCACTACGACGCTGGAAAGCGGCGACAATGATCCAACGCTTGATGCAGGTATCTACCAGCCAGTGAGTTTAGGTGATTACGTATGGGAAGACTTGAACGGCAATGGCATCCAGGATGATGGTGATACCGGTGTAGAAGGCGTGACGGTGAACTTGAAAGATGCCGATGGCAATGTCATTGAAACGACGACTACAGATGCTGATGGTGCTTATAACTTCGAAGACCTGGATCCCGGTACTTATAGTGTACAATTTGAGATTCCAGATGAATATGAATACAGCCCTGTCAATGTAGGTGGGGATGATAGTTTAGATAGTGATGCCGATCCATTGCAAGATGGTATGACCGAGACTACCACTCTAGAGAGTGGTGATACGGATGATACCCTGGATGCGGGTATTTATCTACCCGCTAGCTTAGGGGATTACGTTTGGGAAGACTTGAATGCGAATGGTATCCAGGATGATGGCGATACAGGCGTCGAAGGGATAACCGTGAATCTGAAAGATGAGGCAGGCAATGTGATCGAGACGACTACGACGGATGCCGATGGTGCCTACGAATTTGATGGATTAGATCCGGGTACCTACAGTGTTCAATTCGAATTGCCAAATGGCTTTGTATTCAGTCCCATTGATCAGGGTGGCGATGATACTGTGGATAGTGATGCCAATCCGACTCAGGATGGTATGACGGCCACAACCACCTTGGAAAGTGGGGACAATGATCCAACACTTGATGCGGGTATTTACCAAACCACCAGCCTAGGCGATTATGTCTGGGAAGACTTGAATGGTAATGGTATCCAAGATGATGGCGATACCGGCGTAGAAGGGGTAACGGTGAACTTGAAAGATGCCGATGGCAATGTAATCGAAACGACTACCACGGATGCAGATGGTGCGTACAGCTTTGATGGCTTAACGCCCGGCACCTACAGCGTACAATTTGAATTGCCCGACGGTTTTGTCTATAGCCCAGTTAATGTAGGGGATGATGCTTCAGATAGTGATGCTGACCCTGCCCAGGATGGCATGACAGAGACTACGACCTTAGAAAGTGGTGATAACGATCCAACGCTTGATGCGGGTATTTATCAACCTTCCAGCTTAGGTGACTACGTTTGGGAAGACTTGAACGCAAATGGTATCCAGGATGATGGCGATACGGGTGTAGAAGGGGTGACAGTGAACTTGAAAGATGAGGCTGGCAATGTAATCGAAACTACGACTACAGATGCGGACGGAGCGTACAGCTTTGAGAACCTAGATCCCGGGATCTACAGTGTACAATTTGAGTTGCCAGCAGGCTTTAAGTATAGTCCAGTCAATGTAGGAGATGATGCATCAGACAGCGATGCAGATCCTGCACAGGATGGTATGACGGAGACCACGACGCTAGAAAGTGGGGATAATGATCCTACGCTTGATGCAGGTATCTACCAGCCAGTTAGCCTAGGGGATTACGTATGGGAAGACTTGAATGGCAATGGTATCCAGGATGATGGTGATACCGGTGTAGAAGGCGTAACGGTGAACTTGAAAGATGCCGATGGCAATGTCATTGAAACGACGACTACAGACGCCGATGGAGCCTATAGCTTC
>CBDHHG010000046.1:0-374973 GCA_965263225.1 Saprospiraceae bacterium | reverse complement strand
GGTACTTCCTTGCAAGATTAAAGAATCCGTATCACAGAAGAAATCTAGATTTGGTCCTGCATCTACAAAAGGTACTTGATCCGTAAGCGTAACAAAGATGGTACTAGAGTCTTGACACCCCGTGCTTGTATTCTCGATCGTCAAACGATAGATTCCTTGTTCATCTATCGTTACCGTAGGGGCCGTCAAGTCCGTGATAATATTTCCTTCTATCGCCCTCCATTGGTAAGCGAAATTAGCTCCCGTGGAATTACTTTGTCCTCCAAGCGTTAAACTGGATACGGCACAGGTCAAGGAAGTATCAGGTCCCAGGTCCACAAGCGGTAATTCTATATCGTCTAACACTGTCACGTTCGCCGTATCCGTACATTGGCTGAGTTGGTCTCGGACAATTACTTCGTAAACACCAACTTGATTGACTTGTACCTGAGCCACATCAGCTGCACTTAGAAGACCAGGACCCGTCCAGCTGAAATCCAGGTCTGCGGCTGAAGTAGAGGCAGCAGCCGATAAGCCGATCTCCGTATCACGGCAACTCAGCACAGGAGGAACATCGATCAAAGCAATTGGCGTGGCCAAATTTTCGGTGACAATAACACTATCAACATTTACGCATGCATTATCTGTATTGGTGACCGAAAGTATATAGGTGCCTGGGCAGTCCCACATCGATCTGAAGTTGATCAGTGACCGAGGTGATGCAAGGACCTTCCCATTGGTAGCTAAAGTTAGTTCCAGTGGAAGAACCCGCCCCATCTAAGGTTAGTGTGGATATGGTACAATTCAGTAAAGCCTCATCACCTGCTTCAGCTATGGGCAAACCTACATCTTGGCTTACCTCTACTTGTGCAGTAGCCGAACAACGGGTAAAAGTATCCAAGACAAGTAGGGTATAAGTAGCGGCGGCATTTACCACTACACTAGCGCCTATTGTATCTCCGGCAAAACTGCCATTATCAGTGGTCCAGAAGTACTGGATGTCTCCACCAACTGAGGAAGTTGCTGCCACCTCCAGGGTAGTTACTGGGTGCATTGCAGGTCAGCAGACTGGGTACCTCAATGGCCGCTGAAATTGTATTGGTGGAATCCTCTACGAATAAAATTACGGAATCCTTGCAAGCAGTGGCGAGGTTGGTCACTACCAATTCATAGATTCCGGTTGCGTCAATAGTGAGGTTAGGGGTACCTTGCCCAGCTGTAATGTTGCCTCCGTTGCTAGCTTTCCAAAACAGTTCGAAATTGGGTCCTTGGTCAGAAGCCGATGCATCTAGAGTTTGCTCTACCTGCTCACAGTTTTAGTAGACTGGGTGGTGCTACAATGACCTGCGGTAACGTAACATCTTGATTAACTTCTACGGCTTCTGTAGTTGTACAGCCATTACTATCATCAGTGACCCGCAAAGTATAGGTTTCCCGCTTGATTCACGGGGAAGGTTGGGGAATTGGATAAAGGAATCGTATCTCCACTAGGGTCTAGCCAATAATATAAAAAAACTCTGCTCCAGTAGATGTACTAGGGCCGCCTAACGCAATTTCCGTATTGCCACAGGTGAGCAAGGTATCCGGTCCTGCATCTGCCACTGGCAGGGCAGTATCTAATCCTATCAAAATCTCATCCTCGCTTACACATCCATTATCCGTATTTGTGACAACCAAAGTATAGGTACCAGGCGTTTGGATGGTCATCTGCGGTGTTGTACCACCACCTTCAATTTGTCCGTCAGTCGTCTGCCATTCATAAGTGAAGTTAGCACCTGTTGAAGTAGCAGGACCACCTAAGGTCCGTTCTGGGAAATTGCAACTAATATCCATGTCCTGGCCAGCATCTACGTCGGGCGGCACACGATCCTCAAGTACAATGACCGTATCTATGGATGTACAAGTCGTACCGCCTTGTGCTCGGATGATCGTTAGGCTCACGGTATCGGCTGCAATAACGCTTAGAATTGGGCTACCACCAATCGTATTCCCGCTCATATCTTGCCAATCGAAGGTCAGTAAGCCCGCCGGGGTAGAAGCGTTGGCATCCAGTTCAATACCATTATTGAAACAGTCTATGGTATCCGGCGTTGCAATATTCAACGCTAGATCCAAAACGGTGAGATCCAAGTTCACGATGCTATCGCAGTTCCTCGCTGACAATAAGTTGACCTGGTACTGGCCCGTTTCGGTAAAGGTACTATCCCCTACCTGATAGCTTTCCCCAGGACAAATCAGTTCCGTTACATTGGTAATAATCGGCTGCAATACCTCAAGATCTAGGTTCACGATACTATCACACCCTAAACTACTCTCTAGGGTATCCGTATAACTTCCCTGTATTCGGTAAATGCTAGGACCTACTTGCACCGAATCACCTTCGCAAATCGTCAAATCTAGGTCTTGTATGATGGTATTGATCACCGTCAAATCTAGACCCACAATACTATCACAACCCGCAAAACTCTCTAACTCAAAAAGATAATTACCCGAATCAAATACCACACTATCACCAACCATGACGCTATCCCCTTGACATATTTGCTCAATCAAGAAAACAGTATCGGGGGGAGCTTCTATCTGCACAGTAATGCAATTGTCACTCAGATCTCCGCAAAAGAGAGGAAAGAAACTATTTAGGTTGTTCTGTAAACTATCTAGGTCTACGGTATTAATCAGCTGAGTAAGGCTATCCGCCTGAGAAGATCGATAAGACAAACCACAAACCTGATACATCCCACCTGAAAAGGTCTGCAAATCTGGAACCGTATCAAACCCTATAATCAGGCTATCACGTGCTAGAATATAGGTGTAATCATATTCAGATGTGTCAGCTACACCAGCACTAAAGAAAGGGTCTGGCTCAATGAGCAAAGAGGTATCCCCTTCACATGCAAGCAGATCGTCAGCTCTCAGCTCCCCGCCTATCCCAAAACAGCAATCTACTCCTCTACTATCACAAAATATCAACCGGACAAAGATGATCGCACCTGTATTAAAAGGAGATGGATTATTACTAAAATCAAAAACCCACCCCCCATTAACTGGTCCGGTATTGAAATCTTCTAAATTTCCACTATGCGGATAATATGAGCCGGTATACAAGAAAAAAGCTCCAAAGTCGTTGGCTTGTTCATTATCCCAACGATCCACATAACCGCTATCTGGCATAGCTGGCTCACTGGAAGGGATGAAAGAAATATCCCAAGTAGAACCAATTGTGGAACCATTTTGGCCACTGTTGGGACCTATTAAATCGATGGTTTGGCCTCCGGGAGAGGTCAGGGACAATTCAAAGTATTCCACGAAAGTATGCCTAAACTTCAACTCAATACCGCATAAACCTTGGGCGGGATCAGCAAGGTTGTCATTCACAAAATCAGCGATATTTAAGGTGAAACTTCCGTTCGAATTTGAATTGATACTCACTGTATCGGTCAAGCCACAGCTCTGCCCAATTGCAAAAATAGGGAGGATTATGATATGCCATAGGATTAATATACGTCGCATAAAGGATCGTATAGACTGTTTTTGGGATATATTCTTTGGTAGATTCATCAAAGCAATCTTGCTTTTCGGAATTCTACTTTTCAGAACGGCACCGAGGCTTAGTAGTTTTGCAAAGATAAACAATTAACGTGCCGATTGCGAGATTCCATTTGTTAAAATGCCGACGGACTCATTCTTATGAATGCTTTCACGTCCATCCGACATCTCATCTAGCAGCCCTGTGCAAACTGCAATATTGGTGACAGCCTTTGGTTAACAAAACGTGAAAATAAGGGTACTTTCAGACCTTTTTTATCTTTAGGCGTTAAGTAGTTGTAAGCTTTATCTCGGTAATCTCGGTACACCTGCTGTTAGCCATCCTTAATCCCTAAGCAACTGGTAAAAATCATTATGTTTGGCTTCTGCATTCTAAGCAGTTCCGAACTTTTCTAGAATCATTATCTTTGTTGAAAATAATCTTATTATGAAAAAAGTTTTGCTATTAGCTTTTCTGAGTAGTGTACTGCTTATTGCCTTAAGCCAGGAGGCCTATGGGCAACGCTCCAGCAAACGCTCCTCGACGGATGAATATTTCGATGAAAGCGGTGGATTCCAACATAGGTTGTGGTACGGAAGTCATGTTACGCTCGGCTTCCAAGGTAATTCTTTCCAAAGTACTTTTCAGGCTGGCTTAGCCCCCATGATTGGCTATAAGATATTTGATGCCCTGTCTATCGGACCTCGTGGTTCCTTGACTTACTTCAGCTATAGTCAAAATCCGACTGGTGGAGCTGTACAGAGACTTAATACCAACTCCTGGTCCGTTGGTGGTTTTGTACGTTTTCGACCCGTCGAAACCTTCTTCGGGCAACTAGAAGCGAATTTAGTGAACGAACCTAATACCATTATCTGGAATAATGTCACGCGAGAATTAGATGTAAACCGGCGTGAACGTTCAGCCATCAATATTGGTCTAGGCTACACCAGCAGTAGTGGTGGTCCTTGGGGTTTTGAAGCCTTGATTCTATATAATGTGAATCCACCTAGTAACGATATCAGCTCTCCGCTCGATTATCGTTTTGGGTTGACTTATAATTTCTGACCAAGACCAATTCACTGTATTAACAAAGTTTGTTGAATTACATATCCAAATCTTTGCTTAATACAGTGCAGACCGAACACACAAACTTTGAGATCAATTTGTCCAATAGAGCATGTGCTTCAGTTGGGCAAATTGACCTCATCCGCCTTAATATCATCCGATTCTTGGCTCAATAACTCCTCTACTAGTTACACTTCGTGCTGATTAGTTAAGGAACGGAATTTTATTTTGCTCTGATCTAAAAAAATCTATACCTGCCACATTACCCCCTTACAGCTAGTGCTATTCTTTTCTTCTTAGCATTTTACAGTGGCAAAACCAGGTCTCAGCGATTCAGCATATTTCGTACTGTTCTCAGAGAACCATTACTAAGTCTATTTGTCTCACTATCTGCTCACGTACCCGCCAATTCATCAGACCTGGCATTCTTTCAAACTACAAGGTGCTTAATTTAGAAACTTACTGTCAAACCTAACAAGTAGTTTATACCCGCCTGCGGATAGAATCCTTGATCCACCAAGGTCGAGTTGCCAAATTGATATCGATAAGACCAAGCATTCGTTTCGTATAAGTTATCGGTCAGATTTCTAACCAATAAACGTACCGCTATTTCCTTCAAGCCTTTAGTTTGGAGGGTATACACAGCCCCCAAGTCCGTAAAGAAATAAGGGTCCAAAGTATTGGCTTCGTCTCCACTGTTGTCGATGTACTGTCGCCCTACATATTTACCCATTAAGTTGAAGGTCAATTGTTGACGGTCCAAGGCGATAGCCTCCCAACTCAGGTCGGCTCCTGTGATTACCCCTGGGGAAAAAGCTAGCGGGGTGTTTTCTCGCAAGATCTCCTGTTGTCCTAACCAGGTGAAGTTTTCATCGTATTGATCCACAAATTCCGAAAATTGTCGAACTCGGTTTTCACTCAATGTGGCATTCACATCCAATCGCAACTGCGGTGCCAATGCTACACCCGCCATCAATTCTACGCCCAATCGATAGCTATCATCCACATTTACGCGGATATACTCTCCAACATCATTGATTTGTCCATTCAACACTAATTGATCCTCATAAGACATGTAGTATAGATTAGCTCCAAAAGCAGCACGCTTGCCTTGCCACTTGTACCCAAATTCTGTATTGTAAAGTCGTTCTGATCGAGGAACAGTACTAATCGGATTCCCTGTAAAGTCATTGCGATTTGGCTCTCGATTAGCTACCGCAAAGGAAAGGTAAACTTCTGAGGCTTCGTTGGGTTGATACCATAATCCCACCTTAGGATTGAAGAAGTTGAGAGAAGCCGTCTGGGTCACATTCTGTAGCTGGTCATTGAAACCTAAAAATTCATAATCCACCATCCGATACTGTAGATCCAGGTAAGCATTCAGTCCCTTAACCAACTCGTAGTTCCATTTTGCGTAGATATTGAAATCCCGTTTTTCTGCATCATTCTCATAGTAACGATCGCCCCACTCACTCTCCGAAGCATACCTAGCCCAGATCACTTCGCCAAAATGCGCTCCTTCGTAAATGTTATAGCCCCCTCCTAAAGTACTGGTTAGCTTCTGATCTGCAGTTTGGTGTTGCAAGGAGAAAATCCCTCCATAGAAATCATTGTCTAACCAACGTCTTTGGATCAGATCAGATTCAGTGATCGTCTCGCCTCCAATCGTCACTGGAGCCAGATTAAAAGAAGCCATGTTGGCATCTCCTTCGTAATTTTCAAAGAACCCCATCCCCTCAGTATAGTGCAAAGCCAGACTCAACTGCCAATTGTTTTCCAACTGCTGATCGTATAATAATTGATAATGCGTTTGGCGGTAATTATCTACTTCATTTTCATAAGGTTCCCCCTCCCGAGCTGTACCAGCGGAATTAAAGGTTCTAGTCTCAGGATCGTCCAAGAGGTTAGCCGGAACACCGTTCCAGGCTTGATAGGTAATTTCGTGACCAGAGAAAAGATTGAATCGCAATGAACTTTTCTTTCCCATGTATGCCCCTGACAGGAAGTAAGAACTTAGATCGGCTGAGCCTCGATCGATATAGCCATCCGAAGTGATCTTTGATAAGCGGCCGTCTAGAGTAAACTTGCCGTTGAGCAGGCCTGAACCAAAGGTCACATTTCTTCTGAAGGTATTGAAGGACCCTGAAGAGAGGTTTACATTACCATAGGCCTCTTTTTGCAACTTTGCCGTATTGAGATTGATCGTAGCTCCAAACGCTCCCGGTCCATTCGTAGAGGTCCCTACCCCCCGTTGAATTTGTACATCGTTCGTTGAACTGATGAAATCGGGCATGTTTACCCAAAATACCCCCTGAGATTCGGCATCATTCAGGGGAATACCATTAATAGTTACATTGATTCGGGTAGGATCGGAGCCCCGAATGCGAATTCCAGTATAGCCGATACCCGTTCCGGCATCAGAGGTGACTACGGTGGAAGGTGTCCAACGGAGAATGTAAGGTACATCCTGTCCCAAATTTCTTTCCTCCAATTCCTCTTTGTCCACATTGGTGTAAGTCATAGGAGTCTTCTCTCCTGCTCTAGTTGCTGTTACCGTCAGTCCTCCTAGGTTAAAGATTCGCTGAGATAATTGCAGGTCTTGTGGTACCCTATCGTTCCCTTCTGCTACGGTAAGTTTCATACTAACTTCCTCATAGCCTACGTAGGTAGCTGTAAGGGTGTAAATACCAGCTTTAACGTTCTGAATGGCATAGCGGCCATCCTGATTTGTAGCCGCTCCTTGTTGGCTTTCTTGCAAAACTACATTCGCACCAACAATAGGTTGGCCTTGCTCGTCGGTTAGCACTCCTTCTATTTGACTCTGCCCCAATAAATTGACGCTCAATGTCATCAGTAAAACAAATGTGAAAAAACGCATACAAAAAGTGATTAAAAATAAAAGAATGACTATCCGTGGGGTTTGGACAGTCGTTTCTTTCTCCGCTCAAGTTAAAGTCGTGAGACCATAGGCAAAATAAATTCCTTCCACTGGCTAGCAGTGCAAGCGCGCTAAATTTGGCATAGGTCTTTGCATACTGATGTTGTTCAGCTCCTTTTGTAGGATAAAAACAGGCATCAGCAGTCCAGCCACTTATGTTCTCGAGCGATAACCATTGAAGATTAATTCTGTCGCTCCCTTCCCGGAATTACCCGGGCAGGTTCAATGGGTATGATCTCAGCCTGATAAGTAAGGCACCCCGATTGAGATGCCGCAAAGGTAAAAAAATAATCATTATAGCCTCAAGGGCTATGTCAGGGCAAAGTCAGGCTTTTGCACATTTTACACAAGATCTTTAAATTGAGGCATGAATCTCCATCAACTGCAGGCAAGAAATCAAGAGCTTTCTATACTCAACGCTATTGCTCAGGACCTCAATCGCGCCCTCACCTTAGAGAAGGCTCTGGCTACTGCCCTGCGACAGGCGGTACACCTCCTGCAATTGAAAACTGGCTGGATCTGGCTAGTCGATCCGGAGGATGGTTCTTCCTATATTGCTGCCTCCTACAATCTCCCCCCCATCTTTGAACAGCGAACCGATTTACTAACCGGTACCTGCTACTGCCTCGATAAGTACATTAATGATAAGCTATCCGGTACGGCCAACATTAGCGAAATCACCTGCACTCGCTTGAAGGATTTACAGCAAGGGACAGATGGGCTACGCTATCATGCTAGCGTTCCGCTGGTAAGTAATGAGGGAAAAATTGGGATTATGAATGTGCTTAGTGAACATTCTCAGCAACTATCCGAAGGGCAGCTGCAAATGCTGCACACCATCGGAGATATGCTTAGCATCGCCATTGAACGGGCACGCTTATTTGAAAGGAGTCAGCAACTTGGAGTGATTGAGGAGCGTAACCGCTTGGCGCGAGAAATCCACGATACGCTCGCGCAAGGATTAAGTGGTATTGCCCTCAAGCTGGAAACGACCCAAGCTTTTCTCGAAAATGGACGATCCGATAAAGCCAACGAATGGCTAACACAAACCATTGAATTCACGAGGCAAAACTTGGAAGAAGCTCGCCGATCTGTGCTTGAACTTCGGGCCACCCCGCTGCATGGGCATAACCTAGTGGAAGCGCTGCGCTCCTTGGTGGAGGAAATGGCAGAAGATCTAGAAGGAAAACTTGAGGTACAAGGTACCCATCAACCCTTGGAGCAACGGGCTGAATTAGGGCTCTATCGCATTGTCCAAGAAGCCCTTACCAATATCCGTAAACATGCGGAATGCCGCGCTTTTCAATTGCACTTACAATACGAAGCAGATCAAGTGATACTGGTGGTAGCTGATGCGGGTCGTGGTTTTGAAGTAGAAGGAAAGTCAACAGGTTTTGGTTTGGTTGGCATTCGAGAAAGGGTACATTTACTGAAGGGGAGCATGAATTTACAAAGTACACCCGATTCCGGTACGCGGCTGGAAGTTCGGGTACCCCTTAATAGAAATTCTTAGATAAATCTCGCGGATAATTGATTAGATGGAACAGCCGATCCAAATATTTGTAGTGGATGATCATCCGGTAGTTCGGGAAGGCTTAATTGCCGTATTAGAAACTCAAGATGAATTCACCATCGTGGGAGAAGCCTCCAATGGGGCTGAAGCCCTGCCACAATTGTTGGAAAAATCGCCAGATATTCTCTTCTTGGATCTCGCCATGCCAGAGATGGATGGCGTTCAGTTGATAGAAGCGCTACAATCCAATGGCAGTTCCACCAAAGTGATCATCTTCACCATATTTGATACGGATGAAAGGATCATGGGCGCAATCAAGGCCGGAGCTAAAGGTTATTTATTAAAAGGTGCCAGCAGAAAGGAAATCTTTGATGCTGTTAGAATTGTACATGCGGGAGGCTCTCTCCTACAGCCCGCCGTTGCAGATAAGCTTTTTCAACACATCAGCCAAGAAATCACGCCCCTGACTCCCCGCGAACTGGAAGTTTTGAAAGCCCTATCCAAGGGATCCAAAAACAGTGAAATTGCCACGGCCCTTTTCATCTCTGAACGTACTGTCAAGTTCCACGTCAGTGCCATCCTCAGCAAGCTTAATGCACAAAATCGAACGGAAGCCGTACAAACGGGTATAAAACGTGGCTTGATTGACCTGTCCTAAAGTACAGGTTCTCCCCTGTCCTACTGGCACCTTCAAAACTAGCCTTCTGCCAGATGTCCGCCGTTTCTATTTCCCGCAGCTTTGTAGTGAATCTTAAAAACAAAGAATTATGCATACTACAAAGCAAAGAACGGCATTGATTACAGGCGCCTCCCGAGGCTTAGGTTTTGCACTGGCTGAAGCCCTTGCCCAGAAAGGTTGGCAGCTGCTCATCAACGGTAGGAATGCCCAAAAGCTCTTAGCCGCACAACGAGCGCTACAGCAATATACTACCGTTGAAGCAATTTCTGGAGATGTGATGGACGAGATCCACTTGATCCAATTCCCTGAACGTCTACAGCAATTGCCGCCTCTGGAATTAGTGGTCAATAATGCCAGTACATTAGGTGCCTCTCCACAACCGCACCTTTTAGATTATACGATCGAAAGCATCCATCACATCTTCCATACCAACGTCATAGCTCCCCTTTCCCTCCTGCAGAAGGTTCGCCCCTTCCTGAGTTCCAAGGCGCAAATCATCAACATCAGCAGTGATGCCGCCGTCCAGGCCTATGCCGGCTGGGGAGGCTATGGCGCCAGTAAGGCCGCCCTGGATCAATTGACTGCCATCCTCGCCGAGGAAAACCCCGACTGGAAAGTTTACGCTCTAGATCCCGGTGATATGCGCACCCAAATGCACCAGGAAGCCTTCCCCGAGCAAGACCTGAGCGATCTGCCCTTACCAGCCGAACAGGCCGTCCCTGCCCTCCTACGCCTAGTTCAACATCCTTGGCGAAGTGGCCGCTACACCCTGGGGCAGCTGGAGGTCATGAAGGTAGCAGAGGCGCAGGCTTTGCTGAAGTAGGCGGGAGGTGTTGTTGGTTGGCTGGGATATGTGTTGTGGATCGAAAAGACCCACAACGGCCGGGAAAAGACCCACAACGGCAGAGGGGAACCAACAACAGCTTTCAAAAACAGCAGCTTGTTGGTGTCTGTCTAGCTAGTCAGATAGATTTTCCACCAACAAGCTCACGCGGCCCATTCTTCATTATCCATTATTCATTCTTCATTAAAACCACGTCTCATGTCAATCGTATCATTACATCCAGATCAATCCCTATGGCAAAAAAACAAAGCTTACGCCTTTGATCTTCCCTATCAACTAGAATGTGCCAAACCCACGGAGGAGAGAGGTCTTCGACGAGATGAGGTGAGATTGATGGTCTCACATTACAATAGTGATCAGGTCTTTCACACTGAATTTTACAAGATAGATCAGTTTATGCAGGCAGGGGATGTCTTGATCGTAAATACCAGTGGAACCTTGAAGGCCGCTTTAGAAGGCTTTCTGGAGGACGGTAAGAAAGTACGTATTCATTTCTCTACCAAGCTTAGTTCTGATAGGTGGGTGATAGAGATCCGAGAGATGAAAGCGGGAAGTACGCGCCGTTATACTGGCTCCAGACCGGGAGAAGTGATTGCTTTCAAAAATGGAGGAAGCCTGAAACTTACCAACTCCTATTACGAACGCAAAGGAAACCAACATCTGCAATTGTGGCATGCACAGATACAACTGCCTGTCCCCCTTGAGGAATACTTAGACCTATATGGACAACCCATTCGCTATCAATACATCAAAGAGAGCTATCCGCAATCTTACTACCAAACCATTT
Source organism: Saprospiraceae bacterium (assembly GCA_965263225.1). Lineage (GTDB taxonomy): Bacteria > Bacteroidota > Bacteroidia > Chitinophagales > Saprospiraceae > DT-111. The sequence continues at coordinate 363,642 of CBDHHG010000046.1, read as the reverse complement.
TTGCTCAGGAAATGGGCAGTGCTGAAATGCCATCAGCAGGCCGGCCTTTTACCCATGAGCTAATCACCCGACTGGTCACCAAGGGGATACAGATCGCCCCCATTTTACTACACACCGGAGTAGCTAGCTTGGAAGTGGATGAACGTCCGTATGAGGAATATTTTCGTGTATCGCAATCCACCGCTGATCTCGTCAATTGGGCTAAGGGGCAAGGGAGAAGGATCATTGCCATCGGCACCACCGCCATTCGAGCCATCGAATCGGCCACGAATGAGGAAGGACAGCTGCTAGCCCGAGAAGGATGGACCGACGTCTTTATCACTCCAGAAAGAGGTTTAGCGGTAGTGGATGGATTGTTGACCGGCTTCCACGAGCCAAAAGCCTCCCATTTACTCATGCTGGAAACCTTGACGGGTGCGGCACATTTGGATATTAGCTATAGAGCCGCATTGGAACAGCAGTACTACTGGCATGAATTTGGAGATGTGCATTTGATTTTACCTTAGGCTTTCCGCAAAAGGAAGGTCAAATGGGGAAAATGCTCTTGCACATGGCCCAGGGCCGAATCAAGGCGAGCCTGGCCCTTTCCCTCCACAATCCCGTACGGCAACTGGAACTCATCTAGGTTTTGCTTATATAGTCTGAAAAGGGCCTCTCGATCCTCAATGGAAGCATGTTCTCGGAGCGGATCAGGGGCCCAAGCTATATCTGGCCGGCATAATAGATAGAGGTCAGCGGGATGAGCTAAAAGCATTTCTTTAATTCGGTCATCAGATCGTGCAAACTTGTATAAGCCCCAGACGCGCATAACCAGCAAGGATGTGTCACAAAAATAAAGGGGCGCATCTCCTTGTTCCACTTTTTTTTCTTGAGCCAATTGCCCTCTTGCTATCGGTACTAGGTCTTGCTCAACGTACGGTCGGTCCAATTCATCAAGAAAAGTTCTGGAATACTCAAGCAGATGAGGAACGTCAAAATGCTTGGCTAAAGCTAGCGTCAAGGTAGTTTTACCACTAGATTCCGGTCCGGTAAGGGCCACTTTCAGCATAAGCGTTTGATCATGGATTTGTGACTATCGCGCAAAGGTCGTAATTTCCATGCGGACTAGTTGAAAAAACATGGACTGCAAAAACTGTGGCGCGCCGCTGATGGGAGAATACTGCCATCAATGTGGCCAAAGAACAATTACCGAGCGCTTTACCTTACGACTCATAATAAGGGATCTAATTAGTATGATTACTAATGTCGACAGTGGTTTTTGGTACACCATGAGAGAACTCTTTGTTCGACCGGCTACAGTGATAGATTCCTACCTTTCGGGAGCAACCCGTAGATACTACAACCCCTTCCGATACTATTTCATCATTATTGCGGTATCTGCCCTACTCCAGCTGAGTCTTGGAATCTTTGATTTACAGCAAGCTGAAATCAGAGAAACCTTGAATCCTAATATGACAGAGGAACAGCTGCAACAGCAGCTGATCATTATGGAGTATACTAAGAAGTTTCTGAACATCATTCCTCTATTTATTCTTCCCTTCATTGCCTTGGGCTTTAAGTGGATGTTCCGCAAGCAGAAATGGAATTTTGCCGAACACTTAATCGGTACCACTTACATCTATGGCCAAACAGCAGTTTTGGGATTGATCCCACTGCTAGTGTTTTATTTCGTTCCCCAATACATTGGCTGGGGCTTTCCACTTAGTATTCTACTGTCCACCTTATACTTTGCTTATGCCTACCGAAAGACATTCGAGATGTCTGCAGTGCCCGCCTTTATACGGTCATTATTTGCCATTATCCTTGGCTTTGTCCTAATGATGGTGTTCATGGGCTTATTGGGGATGGTGATTGGTATCATTTATGCGGTCGCTTTCAAGTAAAGAACAGAAAACAATTTCTTCTCTCAGGTCGTTTTACAAACATGCATGATATTGAGCCTCATTTCCAATGGCGTGATCGCTATGTAGCCGCAGAAGACCCAGATTCTCCTTTCTTTGGAAGAGTGTATAATGAATTTCAGTTTACTCAAAAGGTATATAACTATTTCATTCACCCTCAATGGGATGCCTTTGGTTCTGCTACTCTTTATTTAAAGGTACTATTCGTGGACTACCACGAGGGGATGGCTATTATTGAATTGATTGGCGAGTGGAACGATTGCCTACACAATGACATCATGCACCTGAAAAGAGAGGTGATAGACAATTTGATTGCACACGACATATATAAGTACATCCTCATCTGTGAAAATGTCATGAATTTCCATGGTTCAGATGACAGCTATTATGAGGAGTGGTACGAGGATATCAAGGAAGAGGACGGCTGGATCTGCTGCCTGAATACCTTACAACATGTCGAAGACGAAATGCTAACTACCCGCCTGCAATCCTACGTAAATTTTGGCGGGATTTTCAACGATGTCAACTGGCGTCCTCAAAAACCTTTGATCGTTTTCAAGGCCATTGAAGGTTTACTTCAAGGGGAGATTAAGCGGCTGTATTGAAGTAAAAAGAGTCTGCATTTAGCTATACTTTCCAGTTGGACAACACCCAAAGGTTTCTACAACTCCTCTTCCCCCTACCTTGTAATGTTCCATCTGCCGAACCGTTAAGCAAGGACTGCTCCAGTTATTGTTTTACAGCTTCATACATCTTTTCCACCTGCTCTAAACTGAAGTTTCCTACCAGTCCGGTTTGAAAGATGTATTCCTTATCTCCTTGCACTCTTACATAGCGAAATCCATAGTTTACGGTCGAGGAGTCAATTGCTGATTCGTAGATAAATCCTTCAGATTCTTCCTGAACAATTTTCGAAAAATACCGATTTGATTTCACCTCTGATAGTTGAGCAGATTTCACCCTTGCAATATCAGTTGTCTCGGCATCTGAAGCGTAGATTTGTACATAGTATTCATCTCCCTTTCTCACGGTGACATCCTGAATCAAGCCACCCAGATCAGAGCTGTTTACTTCCGCACTATCAGGCGCCATGATAACCATCGGTATTCCATATTGTAGAAGGTCCTTTTCTACCCAATCTTGCTTGGTTCCATTTGGCGAACAAGCCCACATCAAAATTATTGCTACAACGAAAAGCAAGGATTTTTTCATTAATGCTATCTTTTAGTTATGATCGACAAAAATAAAGGTTTTATCACCAAAACAATTAAATTTGTGCGCTAATTGAAAACGGTAAGCACTAAATTCATTCATTGTTTGGCCATACTCCAATGGGTCTAATATAGCATGATTCAGAGCCTTCATATAAGAAACTATGCCATTATCGAGTCCTTGGAAATTAATTTCTCTGATGGACTTACGATAATCACCGGTGAAACAGGGGCGGGTAAATCCATCCTCCTTGGTGCCTTAGGGCTCATCATGGGTGATAGAGCTGACACAAAGTCTCTCTATAACGAATCTCAGAAATGTGTTATTGAGGGCAACTTCAATATTCGTCCCTATAACTTGTCCTCTTTTTTTGAGGAATATGACTTGGACTATGATGAAGACCTCATTGTTAGAAGAGAAATAGCCCCTTCCGGAAAATCCAGGGCTTTCATTAACGATACCCCAGTCAACCTCAAAGTACTCCAAAACCTGAGTTCTGCACTGATCGATCTGCACCAGCAATTTGATACATTAGATATCCACAAGGTTTCTTTTCAATTGAGGATGTTGGATGCATTAGCTGGTAATCAAGCGGCACTGGATAAGTATCAAAGCTTGTATCGGCAGTACCATCAGAATAAAAGACGTCTCGCCAACTTGATGGAGGCCACACAAAGTGCTTCTAAAGAGATGGACTACAATCAGTTCCTGCTGGATGAATTACAGCAAGCGGAATTGGTTGCAGGTGAACAGCAAGACTTAGATCAGGAGCATGCGCGCTTAGCCAATGCAGAAGATATTAAACATACTTTAGGTAGTGCTTTTCAGCAACTAGTTGAAAGTGAACATGCTATCCTTGGACAAATGCAGGAATTGCAAAACAATTTCCTCAAATTGGGTAAGGTAGATGAGCAAGTCAGTGCTATTCAACAGCAATTTGCTGAATTAATGGGTGGGCTAGAGGAATTGGCCAATGAGTGTGAGAAGATAGCGGAAAACACCGAATATGATGAGGAGCGAATAGTAGCACTAGATGAGCGTCTGTTCCTATTAGATAATTTGCAAAAGAAGCATCAAGTAGGAACTGTTGAGGAACTCCTGGCCATACAGGAAGACTTAGAAGAGAAATTAAGTGCTTATTCGAATTCAGATGCAGAGATCAACAAGTTGGAGAAAGAGATTGAGCAACAGGAGACAAAATTACGTGCCCAGGCCGAAAAGCTTAGGAAGAGCCGTACCAGAGTAATTCCAGGTTTTGAAAACAAGGTGCACGAGATGTTAGCCCAATTAGCGATGCCTGCTGCCAAAATACAGGTAATGATGGATGCCGCTGAACAATTGAACAATACCGGTTTGGACGAAGTATATTTCCTTTTTGCTGCCAACAAGGGCAGTCGCATGCAACAGATTAAGGATGTAGCTTCCGGAGGTGAACTGGCCCGGCTGACTTTGGTCACTAAATCTTTGGTAGCCAGTGCCATTCCACTGCCCACCTTGATCTTCGATGAGATTGATACCGGAATTTCTGGAGATGTGGCACTAAGGATGGGTAATATCCTACGCGTCCTTTCCAATCATCATCAGGTTGTATCCATTACGCACTCTCCACAAATTGCAGCTAAGGCCGATTCCCATTACTTTATTTATAAATTGGATAAGGAAGATCGGACGATCACCAAGGTGAGATTACTGGACCAAGACGAACGCATCCGAGCCATCGCCACGATGTTAAGTCAAAATCCACCAAGCGAATCCGCCATGGAAAACGCCAGAGAGCTAATCACCAATAATTAGATCAGGGAAAAGCCTTACAAGACGGAGGAAATCCTAACGATAAGAAACAGAACAGCAATCATTAGTGAAGTCAAGTGGCACACTATCTCTTCGGAGTGTCCGGAATTTCATGAGTAATCAAAAATGTTATGGCAAATAATCTTTTAGCAGGAAAAAAAGGCATCATTTTCGGTGCTCTAGATGACAAATCCATTGCCTGGAAAATCGCAGAGCGTTGCGTGGAAGAAGGGGCAGAGATCACTTTAACCAATGCGCCTGTAGCACTGCGCTTTGGTGCCATTAACGCCCTTGGCGAAAAGTTGAACGCAAAAATCATTCCCGCAGATGCTACCAGCATGGAAGACCTGGAGCATCTATTTACCGAATCTATGGATGTCTTGGGGGGCAAGATTGATTTCGTGCTGCACTCCATTGGTATGTCTTTAAATGTGCGCAAAAAGAGAGACTATACTAATCTGAACTACGATTTCATGCATAAGACTTTCGACATTTCAGCTATGTCATTCCATAGAGTGATGCAGACGATTTGGAAACTGGATGCCATCAACGACTGGGGTTCTATTTTGGCATTGACGTATATCGCTGCTCAAAGGGTATTCCCTGATTACAACGAAATGGCGGAATCGAAAGCCCTCCTGGAATCATTTGCTCGTAGCTTCGGGTACCACTTTGGGGTTGAGAAAAAAGTTAGAGTAAATACCGTTTCTCAATCTCCTACCTGGACCACTGCAGGTAGTGGAGTGAAGGGCTTTGAAGAATTCTTTGGATATGCGGATAAGATGTCTCCACTTGGCAACGCCTCTGCTGATGCTTGTGCCGATTACTGCGTAAGTATGTTCTCTGATCTAACCAAGATGGTAACTATGCAGAATTTGTATCATGACGGTGGATTCTCTAATATGGGCATGAATCCAGCTGTTTTGGGTTTGTAGGGGGGAGAGTGAAGAATGAGAGTTGAAAGGGGGAAGTTTAGAGTTGAGGGTTGAAAGTTGAACGTTCAGAGTTAAAGGGGGAGTAAACATCTTCTCTCTACTTTCAAAGTTTATTTCGACCTTTATCTCATCAATCCTTAATGGAAAGCCAATGAAAGTCCACTAGAGGGTTAAGGAGGTGGAGGTAGGCAACCAATTTGCCTTATTGGCCGTTCTCAAGGAGGGCAAGGGAAACGCAGGATTGCATGCTTTTTGGATTTGAACGATAGTGCGTATCGGATAATAGAATATGACGAAAAGACTCCATACCACCATATTGATCGGATTATTGGCTGTGCTAAGCCCCAGTCTCTGGGCTCAGCAACGGTCGGAGAAGGTATTGAGATCTGGTCAGCCGACGCAACGGTCTACTACCTCACAGCGCCCAACAGTTACCGGTGGGCAAGATGATGTTTCCCAGATGGAGTTCGATGAACAATTGGCGGATGAGGTGGATACCTTTGGCGTATTCCTTTACTATTCCGAAAACCCTAATCGAGAAACGCCTTTTGCGGATAGTCTACTATCTGGGTATTTTCACCAGTACGATCCGGCTCGACAACGGGATTTTGACTACATGCACTTGGGTATTATCGGTTCAGCTGCCCGCCCCATCCTCTTCGAAGCCAGTCAAAGACGTGGCTTTGATGTCGGTTTGCATCAATATGATCTTTACTTTACCAAGGCTAACCAAACGCCTTATTACCGTTTGGAAAAGCCTTATACGAATGTGCATTATACACAAGGTGGGGAACAGGCTGATGGTATCTTTAAAGCTAAATTCAGCCGGAATTTTGCCAATGGAATTAACTATGCCTTGGTTTATGACCGGCACAGCTACATTGGATCGTCCAACCAATACCCCAATCAGAACCATAGGATGAGCACTTTCGTCAACAATATGTCCTATGAGAGCAAAAGCGGTAGATATCGCGCTTATCTCTCAGTAGCTACTAATACTGCCGAAGCGGAGGACAATGGGGGTGTTTTTCAAGAACCGGAAAAAACAGGGCAATTTCGAGGGCCAGCCTCAGCAGTTACAGCCCTGGAAAGTGGGCAGACGCGACATCGGCATCAAGAGTTTAGTTACACACATTATCTACAATTTGGAGGGCGAGAGGACTCCATTCGCGGGCCACTGCGTTCCTATACCTTATCGCATCAATTACTCTATAATACCAGTAAGTATAAGTTTTTTGAAGAAGCTGCTACGGCTGACACCCTATTCTTCAATCAGTTTCCCGAATTTCGAGTGGATGATCGCGGCAGTAGATTTTATTTGGAGCACCGCAAATTGGAGAATGTCTTTAACCTAAGCACTTTCCGCTTGGGAGCGGCTGCACAAGACAACGAGGTTAAGCAAGAGAAAGATCTTTTGCAGGTGGGACTGGTACACAGCTTACACTGGTTAGATTTTGAGCCGGTCAAATCTACCGTCAATAACCTGTTTCTGACTGGTAAACTGACTTTCAACCCAAGCGAACGCCTATTTATTTCTACCAATGCGCATTTCGGTCTGTTGGATAATCGCGGAGATTATAAGTTGAATGGAGAACTATTCTTCGATCTTAAGCAGGGGGGAAGCCTGAAGGTACAGGCCAGCAGCCAATTGTATAGCCCAACCTTATTGCAGGAACAATACCGTTTATCACAGATACAAGTATGGGAGAAATCTTTTCGTTCCACGCTAGAGACTAATTTAACTGCCTCTTACCATCTCCCCGCACTGGGTATCACCCTTTCAGGTGGCTATCACCTCGTTAATAACTTCATCTATTTTGATGAAACAGGTGTTTCCCAGCAAACTGGCGTCCCCATTAGTATCAGTCAGTTAATGGTACAAAAGAATTTCAGATTAGGCCAGGTACATCTGGATAACACCATTGCTTTCCAGCAGTCAAGTGAAACATTTGTTCGGGTTCCCACTTTATACACCAAACATAGTCTCTACTATGCTGGCACCTGGTTTCGGGTGCTTAGTGTACGCTGGGGCGTAGATATGCGGTTTAATACGGAATGGGATGGCTATTATTACAACCCATTTACAGGACAATTTCAATTGTCCGACCAGAAAATAGACGCCTACCCCAATACTGATGCTTTCTTTAGCATGCGCATTGGCAATTTCCGAGCCTTTTTCAAGTATGAGAACCTTTCGATTCTTTTCCTAGACCGAAAACTGTATTACCAGGCTGCTTACGCCCCCTACCCTTTCAATGGATTTAGATTTGGTGTGAACTGGCGCTTTATCAATTAGTTATTCTCCGTTTTCAACCCGAAGCTGGTTCCAATACACCATCGTACAGCCATTTCCTCGTAATGAAGCACAATAGTTTTTCGCTAGCTCGCTCCACCGTCATCCCTTCCTCTTTTAGAACGCCATAAACTCTTGAAAATAAATCACATGCACTATTGGGTTGCTGAAAATACTGTAATAAACTATCCCAATTTCGAAGTGGAATAATCAAATCTGAATTTTGTGCCCCGCGGCAAAAAACCAGCTCTCGATCATAGGCGAGTTTTGAAAAAGCAGACTTTTCCTTTTCAACAATCGCATAGGAAAAAGCTGGATTCAAGCAAAACTTTTTTTGCCAGAGTAATTCTTTTGAACTCTTTTCTAAATACTCATAAATGGAAAAGGCACGCCTGACAGATTTTCTTCTCGACAGCTTATCGGGGATCACTAAAGGTTGTAGGTTAAAGCGCTTTAAAAGTTTCGAGTAGTATTCCGGAAATTCAAACCTCAATCTCAATTCTATTTCCCCGCAGATCCATTCTTTTTGCTTGAAGTCTCCTATAGCATGAATGTAATGACTGACGTTTGGCAAAAGATTAAATCGCACCACCTCTTCGAATGGCTGTAGCAATTCAGGTAGATAATAGCTAATTGGAATGCCCTTATCCCGTGCTAAATAGTAGAAGAGCACCTGTTCCAAAACAGCATTAATCATCGTAACCTTGACCTGTTTCAGCTCTTTCTGATTGGAATCAATAAAGGCAAATATCCTTTGTGTATAGTCCTGGAAAAAGTCAAGATTTTGACCGCCAAAGATTCCTGCATTGGCACCATTCACACTCTTCCCTGCCGGTGGACAATAGGTACGGAGAATAGATGGAACGGAGCTGCAATGCTGATAGATATCCTCCAAAATGGGGAGGTAAAAAGAATCAAAATCCTGTTCTTCACTCTGCGCAATCAGAGGAGCCTTTAGCAAATCCTCATCAAATTTCTTCCAAGTGAAGACATCTGCATCAACATGCAAAAAGGGCTCTTTTTGAATACGATAGGTGTATATTTTACCCAGGGCCCAAAGATTAGGATCGTAGCTATTAATCTCATCTAAACGAACCTGCACTTCGGTGTATGGCAGCTGCATCTGATCAATCAACAGTTCCTTTCCAATTTTATCCGTCACCAGACATACCTCGGGATAGAATTCCCTCAGTTTCAGACAGCTTAGTGCCCAGCTCATCAAATGATAGCGCCAATGTAACCACCGTCCACTATACTGGTGCAATTTTTTACCCCCTAATTCCTGGAAAAGAGGAGTCGACCAAAAGCTTTGTACAATTTTCATTGGCGGTCATTTACACAGATGTGAAGTGTACATTCGTTAGCTGATGCTTAAAGAGGTTCCAATAGGGTCCTTTCTGGACCACCAGCCCCGCGTGCGTTCCTTGCTCCACAATACGGCCATCCTGCATGACAAAGATTTCATCTGCTTCTCTTACCGTACTTAATCGATGACTAATCAGGAAAATAGTTTTTCCTGCAAAGCTTGTTTTTAAATGCTGGAAAAGCTTTGCTTCATTTTCAGAATCCACAGCAGAAGTAGCTTCATCTAAAACGATTACCTCAGCTTTTTTCAACAGGGCTCTAGCTAGGGCAATACGTTGCTTTTGTCCGCCGGATAAGCGAGCCCCCTTTTCTCCTGCTTGGGTATCAAATTGAGCTGGAAGATCTTTTACATACGTACCAATGCCTGCTAATTCAGCTGCTCTTTCAATCACTTGCTCCTGATCCGTTAGTTTACTATAATTGATGTTCTCCCTGATCGTTCCTTCAAACAACATACTGTCTTGGTGTACAATATTTAGTTGATCAATCCAAGCCCGGGTGTTGATGCCATGCAGAGGTAGATCATCAATTAGGATCTCTCCATCATCTGCCTCATAAAACTTACAGAGCAACGATAATAGGGTACTTTTCCCGCACCCACTTGCGCCTACGATGGCATAGCTTTTCCCCACTTCAAAGGTCGCATTAAGGCTATCCAAAACAGCTTTACCCTCATAGGCAAAGCTTACATTCCTGAATTTGATAGTTTGCTTTGGTGCTACCTCTACTACTTTACCCTCGGTTTGGATCGGTGCAGATTCATCCAAATACTCAAATACCCGATGGATAGAAACAGAAGTCTGGATTAAGTCTACGTACAAATTCATCATATCCCGCACTGGTTTATAGAAGCGGTTCATGTATTGTAAAAAAGCGATCAAAGCACCGACACTCATCGCTCCATTAAGCACTTGACTCCCACCATAACCGAATATGATAATGGGGGACAGCGCTAGGAGGAAAACGGTAATATTTTTGGTCCCAGATGAGTATACCGTACCTTTTAGATTTAACCCAATCAGCTTATTGATTTGTGCCACCAAACGCCCATCTTCGTATCCATAAGCATTGAAGCTCTTGATCAGCTTGATATTGTCAAATCGCTCAGAAAAAAAGCTTAGCAGGCTAGCCTCGTTCTCGCGAATCTGCTTATACATTTTCCGAATAAGCGGGTTGAAGTACCGAATAGTCAGGATAACAAAGGGATAAATTAGAACAGAAATGAGGAATAGGCGATAATTCAATATGCAGAGCATAATCATCAAGCCCAATAGCGTAAACATATTGTTTAAAAACCGAACCACACTATCTGTCAAGGCATCCTGTATTTGCTCTACTTCATTGTTGATCCGGTGAACAATATCTCCCGTTTGGTTCTTCTTGAAAAAAGAGAGGGGTAAGGTGAGCAGATGACGAAAAAGCTCCTTCCTGATGTCCAGCATAATGTGGCTTCCAATCCAGGTATCGAGATAGTCTGCCGCAAAATAAGCACTTATACGAACGATGTATACAGCCACTAAGATCCCCAAGACCTGCATTAGCAGCTGGTAATCCTGATTAGGAAAAACATCATCAATGATTATCTTAAGGACGTAGGGTGAAGCCAAGGAGCCTGCACTTCCAATCAAAATCAGTACAAGCAAGAGTATTTCCTTAACCCAATAGGGCCTTAAGTAGGCAAGAAACTTAGCGTAAACAGCAAATTTACTTCGTTCCATTACGCTTACTAATGTACTTGAGCGCTAAGGTAAATCGCGAAATATTACAGACGCGGGTCGGAATACTGCCAATATGTTCTACAGCCCCTCTAAAGATCAAGAATCGGCCCGGCTTTGGCAGTACGGCCAAACGTGTTTCCCCTTTTTCATAGAACTTTGTTTCTCCGCCCCATTCGTAATCCCAATGTCGGTTCACATAGTACAGTACAGTGATATCTTTCGCATCTTTCCGACAATCCCGATGCGGGTATTCCATATCTCCGTAGTGACACATATTAATGTAGGCACGATACAGATCAAAATGCTCATCCGGGATCAGGTCTTCTAACAGTTGTCGGGCCTTAATGCCAATCGGCATTTCTTGTTCAAAACGATCTGGAATAAAATCTACGCTAAAGATGGGATATTGGTCTTTGTCATTGGATCTTTCCTGTCGGCGGAAATCCAGGTTGGTGGTGATATCATAAAAGGACTCCACCTCCTCTGGCTGGATGGCTTGATCAACGATAAAGATGTCTTTTTCTTCCAGTACTTCTTTACGGATGTCCATTTGTACGGATTTTTAGTTAAGAATATTGCTGAGATTAGCTTTGACTAGCCGCTCAAACTTCTCGATCACAGCTGGAGAAGCTTCATTGGCTTGGAAATAAGCAAGCACCTCTTGATAGTTGGTTTCATTAATGAAATTCTCTGTCACGGCTATTCCTGCCTCCACATTAAATACTGCATGCCACCAATTGCTTGGGGTGAACACCAGCTCTCCTGGTTGCTGTAGACAAACTAGAGGATTTGTCTTGCGAAAATCAGGATAGGCTTCATAATCTGGGTCAAAGGGATTTACACCCCTAGACAGGTATTCAGCTTGCTCCGGCGGATAAAAAACCCATAACTTTAATCCTTTGATGACTACATTCCAGGCACTCGTGGAATAAATATCCAAGTGCAGCCCAGTCATGGAATGCTTAGGGCCAATGTAAATCCAGGACAGGGGATGCTTAATCTCCTCTGATGGCAGCTTCTTGTACCAACATTGTAGATAATCAGGCACCCCATAATCGTTTCTTAATGGAGTGTTGAAATGAAACTCGGAATTCATGTAGAAGGGCGTCTCATAAGGCCCTTCCTGAACATACTCCAGGTATAGGCCCAATTCAAATTCCCGATAGCGCCGTTTTCCGTCTATGATCGTTACGAGATTAACTTCCTGGTCTCCATAGTTGGATTTAAAGAAGTCAAAATCCCATTTCTTCATAGCGGGCCAGTCTTCAGCAATATCTTCGATGCAGACGGGCACAGCTGCGAGGCCATACGCTCTATCAAATTCCGCTTTTGTTAAATTTCTCCTCCTATCAACTGATCGATATCGATCCAGTTCTTCTAACATTTTTACCATACGCTAATTTGTCGATTGTTATAGTTGAAGTTGTAGTACAGGAGTTTAAGCAGTAGGACGGGGAACCCCGTCCACTGCCTAGACGATTATTATTACATCATTGGAAATATATTAGCTGAAGCGCCAGAAAAGGCTTACTTGCCGCTATTTGGGCAATAGATGGGAGGCTTGATTCAGGTAGAAATCAAGCACTCCTGCGATCTTCTATGTATTGCTGGTCATCTTCATTTGGAAGATGCCGGAATAAATTCCTCTATCTTTCGATACGTAAACTCTTGATGGGGTTAGATCTAGACAACTGTAGCAAATGATAGGTTACTGCTAACCATGCCACCAGCAAGGCTATGGCACCTGCTAGGATGAAGACACCAATAGACAGTTCAATATGGTAAACAAATTTGCCTAACCAGCCATTAATGAAATGAATGCCAAAAGGAATAGCAACCAACAGGGCCAGCAATACTAATATTAGGAAATCTTTAGAAAGCCATAAGAACAAGCGCCCTACAGATGCCCCGAAGACCTTGCGAATACCAATTTCCTTAGTACGTACTTCGGAGATAAAGGAAGCCAATCCGACCAAACCTAAACAGGCCACAAAAATGGCTAGCAAGGCAAAATAATAGGATACTTTCCCTACCATCGTTTCAGCTTTGTACACCTCATTATAACTGGCATCCAAAAACTGATAATCTACAGGAAAACCAGGACTAAACTGGTCGAAGGTAGCTTCTATACTAGAAATGGCTTCACTCGTCTGGCCGGGTTCTGTTTTAACCAGCAAAATGTAAGCATACTCTGGACGGCATCGAATAATGATAGGGTTGATATTGATAAATAGAGATTCAAGATGAAAATCCTCTATCACCCCGATTACTTTCCCCTCAATTCCACCAAATTCAAGCGGTGAATTGATGGGGTTTTCCAAGCCCATTGCCTCTACGGCCTTGTTGTTCAAAATATAATTGGCCGTATCGGTAGCAAATTCAGTAGAGAAAGCCCGGCCTTCCAATAAGGGTATCCCCATTGTAGTCACAAAATCATGCTCGGCATTAATGATCGTAAAAGGTGTGTTGGACTCGGGGCTTTTCCCTGGCCAGGTTGGGTCACTGGTTTCTTGTCCAACCCAGAGCAGATTATTATTGGCCGCAGATACAGCTTGTACTCCGGGCCTTTTGCGCAAGTCCTCTTTGATACTAGGCAATTTGGCCTTTAGGTTATCCTCTAAAAACACATACATCAAATTCTCTCGATCATATCCTAAATTCTTTTTCCTGATGTAGTCAATCTGATAGTGTACTGCCAAGGAAAAAATGATCAAAAGGATAGAAAGCGAAAATTGAAACACCACCAATCCCTTGCGAAAGAATACCCCAGCACTTTTGTACTTGGAAATTCCCTTGAGCATATTTGACAACTTAAAAGCTGATAACTGCAAGGATGGGTAGATCCCAGCCAGAAAGGAAGTTCCTAAGTAAATGCCCAGTAAGATGGCCCAAAAGGCTCCATCTCCATAAGGGATGCTGACCTGCTTTTCGGTCAATTGGTTGAACCAGGGCAACAGTATCCAGACGGATACCAGCGCGATAAGCATAGCGACCAATGTCAACACCAAAGTTTCACCGAAGAACTGGCTCAACAAGGAATTTTGGCTGGCCCCTAATACCTTTTTAACCCCAATCTCCTTTGATCGACGGGGTGATTGAGCAGTGACTAAATTGATGTAGTTGATGCAAGCGATTAAAAGAATAAAAAAGGCTAAAGCCGAGAATATTCGGACGTATTCAATCCGACCTCCAACTAATTTACCTTCCTTGAATTCAGAATATAGGTACAGGTCTTGGAATGGATGTAAAAACAGAATAGCGGGATCTTCCTGTTCATCATCATGCGTCATAATCAGATTAGCCACCTTAGCATCCACCTGCTCATGTACGGCATTTTCAGTAAGTTTTGCATAAATCCGGTAATTCCAATTCCCCCAGTTCTGATCCTCCCATTGGAAAGGACGAACAAACTCAAACTGGAAGGTGGACTTTTTAGGCAAGTCTGGGAAAATACCCGTAACCTTCACTGGCGTAGTTTCATCCAGCAGAAATTGTTCTCCGATAACCCCATTTTCGCCCATAGCCAATCGCCAATCCTCACCAAACACTTTTTCCGCCAATCCTTCCGAAATGACAACGGAAGACTTATCCAGCAAGGCCGTTTCTGGATTACCGACCATCAGGTCATAACCAATGGTTTCAAAAAAGGAAGGGCTTACTAGTTTTCCCTCTCCCTTTATCTTCTTTTCTCCGTAAGAGAAAAGGTTATTTGATAACCCTCCTTGTGTTGCTGTGGCAGATTCTATCTCTGGAATTTCATCTTCCAATACATACTCAAGGGGTCTTTGCACATTTCGGTACGTCTCTGTTTCACCATCAATTGTTTCATGGATGAAAACTTGGTAGAGTTGATCTCCCTCTTCCAAAAAGTGGTTGTATTGTTTTTCATCCCATACCCAGAGTAAAATGAGAATGGCACAAATCAAGCCTACCGCCAAACCGAGCAAATTGAGAACGGTTAATTGTCGATGGCGAAATACGTATCTTATTGCAATTCTGAAGTCAGGGAAAAACATAGAAAACCATTTAAAATGTTGAAGAAAAAGAGTAATTTCTATGTTTATAGGAAGGAACGCCGTTTGCAAATTTAATCAAAGTGACTATAAGAGTCAAGCATATTGACAAATTTGAGATGGCTTTCCTATAGTATAAAGATATTGACCATGCTAGACTCATTAAGACAGAAGCTGATATTAGGATAAAATACGCCGCCCATCTTCTAGGCTCATCCCGTTACATAACTACCTAGGGCGTCCTCAAAAAGTCGGGGCTGATTTCAGGTTATTATCATACCAGTCCGGCGATGTGAGGCGGTTGAGTAAGCAACAGTCCTTGCCGTTGCTTTCATTGTAGCTGTTTTATTCATTTGAATACTCCACTGTTGGTAGCAATAGCTAAAAATAAAGATAAAGAAGGCCCGGGCTAACTTGATAGTGTTGAGCGCCAGTAGAATAAGGCCAATACAAGCATAGGAGGTATCTTCCAGTCGAGTTTGTATATCATCCAGCCCGTATTTTGATTTTCCTTGGCCAAATTTGCCTTCGATTTCTGAGCGCTTATTTTGTTCTTTCTTTCGTTTTTGCTTCTGTTGTGCAGACATCGGCTTGGCACGTCCCAAAGGCTTACCGCTATGTCTTATCCCTCTGTCTTTTAAGAACTTGCGGTTTTGACGGTTCAGGTATATTCGATCTACAAGTACCAATTCCGGGTAATAGCCATACAAAGCCTTGTAGCCCTCAACTTGCTCCTGGAGTAGTATTCCTTCATTGAAGTTATCAAAGTCGACCTGGTCCATTCTAGCAAAGCCTTCCGTTTGTGAGACGTTCAGTTTGGCACCAAACTCAGTCAATTTACCGGCCTTACCTCGTTTGATAGGTCGCACATAGGGTTGAGCAATATTAACGATCCGATCATCGATACGTTTACGTCCATCTCGGTGCATGATATCTTGCTGGCGGTACAGCTCCTGTAGCACCCAAAATCGCTGCCAATCACTGTGTTTCCAATCAATAGTTTGATCGGCTTGTTGTAGTTGGTCCAGCATGCGGTTAATATGGTTGAGGTTGCGCCGCAGGTAGCGGAGTTGTTTGCCTCTAGTACCTTTGATCGCTTTTTTACCCGGATTGCGCTTCTTGGCAAAGGCCAAGTACTGTTTATGTGCGATCCGGCGGTAGGTCCGAGGCTTGTTTTTCCACAAGCCACTCCCCTGATACAGCTTATCAATCAAGGCTTCGCTATACAGGCGTCCTTGATGCAATAATCTCGTATCAGTTGGATAACCAATATGTTGTGGAGCCACTGTAGCATCCATCTTCAAGGTCCCTTTATTGGGCCTCTTATTCTCAGGGCGATCTTTATTATCCATAGCCCGGCTCTTCTCATCTGGTCTTTGCCCTGCTTGATTCGGACCAGATGACTTATTCCCTCCTTGATCAGTATCCTTCTTTTTAGGCTTGGCTTGGTGCTTGATAGCTCGCAACTGCCGAGCCTGCTGGAGCAACATATCATTAAGTTGTTGTGATCCTTTCTTACCCAGACGTTTGCGGATCTCCACAAACAACGAGGGAACAAACACAGGCTGAGTTTGGAAGCGCGGCAAGCCTACAAAGTATTGCATATAGACATTTTCTTGGATGGCCTGAATCGTATCTTCATCCGAGATACCTTCGATGTGCTTAATCAACAAAGCCCCTAAAACAATACGCAAGTCAATGCTCTGACGACCATGGTTCTTACTCATCTTAGAAAAGAAAACGGTGGCCATCTCGTCCCAAGGCACCACGGCGGCCATCTTAACCCAGCGATTATTGGCATCTAGGGCTTGTCCAAAAGGCGATTGGAATAAACCAAAATTCCGTTCAGCGGCTGGTGTATACTTGATCATCGAACTGCAAGGATTTTAACTAAGCTAAGCCTTTTTCTTTGCATTTGATACTTCAATAGTAATAATTTAGCACATTCAATAACTTATATATCAGCCCTTTATTGACCCTTAAACCCTTTTTGAGGACGCCCTACCTATTCCTAAACAATGCCAATGATCAGAACACAGTTACATGTACGCTCGGTTAGGTAGTGGAAAATGCTTCTACAATTAGATCCAAAGCCAGCTTATCCTGATCCTGTAACATCGGTAAATTTAATGTTGTACCCATGGCGTTAGCCTTCTTCTGGATACTACCGTTCCAAGTCTGTTTGTTTTCTGGCAAATGACAAAATAGAATCGGAACCGGCTGTTGGAGACCTAACCAATTCAATATCCTCTTTATCTCATCCGACTGGGTATCCATACCCGCAGAGAGAATAATCGCATCTGGCTGTAGATCCTTTAATAGGAAGGTACCCTTAATTTGCCAAGATGAGGGCCATTCATTCGTTCGCTCCGTTTGTAGATCCAGGCCAATATCTCCCAGAATAATTTCGGCATTACGATGTTGGGTAGCCCACTTAAACAGGGCTTCGAAAAATAAATCCTGTTCTCGTTGTAATTTACCAAGGGGTAAATTTATCTCGGAGTATAAGAAGTCATTTTCGAAAGGAACTCCATCCGCTTGCGTCGTAAAACTAAAGGTTCGATAGCCGTTTCTCTCCAATAGTTTTTTAACCCAAAGTTGGGTCAATAGATGATGGTGGGTCCCTTCTATACCCAGTGTCAAAAGAAATGGAGTTTTAAGTGTTGGTAGATGCCGGTGGCCAAGGATTTTATCCCAACTCAGCTGATCTATGCCTAGATAGGTCAATTTTGCCTGACTTTTCAGCTGAACTTGCCTTCTTTCTAAGAAGTTAAGCAACTTCGTATTGGTAATAACTAGGTGTTTGCTGGCAGCTAATTGCTGTTCGAGATAGTGATAGCAGGATGCCATCCTGATTTCACTATTATTGGTGTGGAAATCACTTACAATCAGGGTTTGAAAGGTATCCTTTGCCACTTTAGCTATGGGATAGGATTGTGTCGCCTGCCGTTCCTGATACATCAGAAGGTGATCATTCTCCTTCAGGTCAGAAAAAACGATCCTGCCACAGATAGAGGCTGGAAGTAGTTGTCTTCCTGTCACCCAAAGATGATCTGGAAAATTAAAAAGGGCCACCTTCTGTGGTGTGAGTGCTTCCTTCTGCCCCAATTGAAACCAAAGTTCCTCCTGCTTCCGCTCGACATCGGCAGATGGAGCTAGTGCCTCTACTTTCAAGTATCGGCTGTCACCAATTGGTTCAACGCTAGAATCGGAATTAGCTACCAAAGATTGATGAAAAGTAGTCCAATCAAATTGGGCCTGCCGCTGCAATAGCTTAGCGGCGATGGCACTGAATCGAGCCGTAGCAAAACTAGTACAAAGTTTTGCAATCGTTTTACCGTACTGATTCTTGATGGTTACTCTACCATTAGTCACCACATTAATCTCTCCCTCTCCCAAATAACGATATTGGGTTCTTTCCTTTCTAATTAAACCACAGGCCACCCCGTATACGAAGGGGAAGAAGGCTGGATAACAAGACCGATAAAGGGTACTGTGACAGGAAGCTGCAATGATCACCCCGCTTTCGTGGGCTAATCGACAGGCTTCATACAATTCCAGGTTAGGTTTACGGGAGGTAAGACCCAAGCTAATATTGATAACCCGTATCGAAGAATCTTGCAAGCACCAACGAATTCCTTCACACAATAAGGGTTCATTGATGCGGTTATTCTTCCCCTTCAGTTTTACTGCTACGATAGGCAGTTCTGGGGCAACCTCATGGATCAATTGGGCTATAGTCGTACCATGCTGATCTGAATCTTCGAACTGACCAGTAAGGTATTCAAAATGACCGGATTCGGAAGAAATGGTAACTCCACTTAAGGTGCAGTTTTCCAACTCTTCATAAGTGGCATCCACGCCCCGGTCAAGGATAGCGATTTTGAAAGACATCAACTATGGTTTACTAATGGCTAATCTACTGGATCAAAAAGGCATAATTGTTGTTCTTTTGGTATACCTCATCTAACACACCTAGTAGTTGCAAAAAGCGCTTGTAGGTATTATAGCCTTGAGAAAGGAAGACATTCTTGCCAGCGGACATACCATGCCAATGACTGGCCTGGCTAAGTGGCAATGATCTTGTCAATGGAAGAATCTTAGCAAGAATTTCTTTGATGACGACATGTCGATGCGTTGTAACTACTCTTGCATTGAGGCAAACATGTAAAGTGGGACTCTGCGGTAATTCTTTCCCACGACCAGCAGCTAGCTCCACTCGCTCTACATAGTAGAAAAGATTTTCATCTTCCAGAAAAGCCTGGATTAAATCTGAAAGTACTTTAGGCAATTGCTGATGCGGTACGACCAGACTGATTCTCACAAAACTCTTCACATGAAAGGGCAAATTAATGAAGCTGTTTCTCACTCTTGGGCGCTCTTGTAAGCGTTCTTCCAAGGGAAAACCTAGCTGGTGCAACAGTTCAAAAATACCTGCTGCATAGGGGTAAGTAAGGAAGTAGTTCCCTGCCTCTCGCTTTACTCGCCAATTCGATTGCAGCGTACCAATGGATTCGAATTGCGATAATTGGTCTTCATCTTGTTGTTCGGCGGCTAATTCGACACACCAATCACAAAATTTACTCAGTACCACATTAGCCTTATTCAAAGGCTCAAACAATTCGCCCATTTCTTCTGACTTTTCTTCCCAGTCGTATTGGCGATTTGGTAAAGTGATACAGCCATTATCAGCAACGGAATTTAGGAAAAGATCATTAAAATTAGGAATGTCTTTTAGCCTCTCCAACTGGTCGTAAACGTCTGTTGGGATGAATTTAGTTATCTCCATGTTTCTTCTTTAAGGATAAAAACTTACTATCAAACTGCGATTATCGGTTGGCATGGGTTTGCATCCCCGTTGCTTCGCTTTCTGGCAGAATTACAGAATCAGGATCTCGCTTCCATTTCAAATATTGTTCTTTAAAATAGGGTTCGGTGCGCGTCTTCCAATGTGTACAAGGTAGGTGATCATAGTTTAGTACTTCATGAGAACAAGACATTCCGTCACAGACTGGCAGGTACTTGCAATCGTAACAGATTTCATGTACATCCGTCCGATCATAATCCGCGTAATACTTAAAATCATCAGGATTCCACTCTTGAAAAACGTGAGAAGCACTTTGTTTAGAATCATGTATAGTTTCCCAGCATTTGTGAATATTGCCATCTGGATCAATAACCAGGTGATAGGGAGACACCCAGGTTGCACAATCGCTTTGGATAGCTGGCATTTTCCATTTCAGTTTGCCAGAGGATCTATAATTCTTTGCCGCCCAAGTATTGTATCGATCCAATTGCATTTGACGGAACTTTTGCAATTCATCGAAGAACTCAGGATTCGATAACCTGCCGGAAAGATCTCGCTCTTCCGCTTCTTCATAAGTTCTTAGCCATGCGGGTTCAACTTTTACGTCATTCAACCGCTGAGGCCACAAACCATAATCCCGCAAATCATCCATCAATTTCGTGAAAGTAGCCGCTACATGCTTATCGGTATTCACTCGAATGGTCAGTTCCATATCTTCTGGCATATAGCTCAGGTTTTCCATGATTCGCTCATAATTTCTCCCTCCCTTTGTTTTGAGTGGGCGGTACTTATTATGAATCTCTTTAGCCCCATCAATGGTGACCTGGATATTCCCGATTTGGTGTTTTTTCAATAAAGCCCAGGCTTTACGGTCTAACAATAGGCCATTCGTGATAATATTTGCACCATAGGGAATATCATGCTTTTCGCAAAAGGCGACTAGCTTTGGCGACAACTTTTCAATCCCCTTGGTATTGATCAAGGGTTCCCCCCCATACCAGGTTACATGAAGTGCATCCCATTTATTTACGGGTGCCTTCTCCACTATTTCCTCCATGTAGCGGATCAAAGCATCAATCACCGCATCATCCTTCAAGGTCATGTTGGGTTTATGAAACTCAAAACAGTAGGGGCATCCCATGTTACAGATAATGGTCGTTCCTACTGTAAGGCCAAGAGAGGAAGTACCTTCAAAACTACTTTCTATACTTCTTAAGGCAAGTTGCCGGTAAAGATCTCTTTCATTGACATCACTTCCGACCAAGTAGCCACTTTCCCGTAATACCTCAATTTCTTCTTTGTATTCCGGGAAAGCCCCAGGATCCAATAACCCATCCTTTCCTAGGGTAGAAAAGAATTTGCCAAATGAATGATCGAGGATTTGTAAGCCTCCGGATAAGGTATTATAAAGCATATATTCCTGAACCTCTGGAACCGGAATCAAGATGTTGTAAAAACTAGATTTTAAATGAGTCATAGCCAATTGCTTTAGGTTTTCTGCCCGTAATTGCGTCCAGAATAGCCTTCCATTGAATAACTTACTTTTTGTGATTTTGACCTTATATACAAAAAGGCTGTCTGCTCTAAAAGACCAAACAGGATCACAAAAACGGTCAGAAAAAGATTTGTTGTTCTATTCAAGATTGATAGGTTAGCTCCTCATCAACACAAAGCACAAAGCTTTACAAGTTGATACTTTAGGACTAGCTAATCCATTGCTTATAGATAGGAGGTAAAGAGATGCTGATGGAGCATCATAGCAGGAAATTAAATTGGATCTGATGCGCAATCCCCTGATTGAGTATTGACGAAACCAAGCTAGAAAGGAGAAGTTGGCTTGATATGCGTTTGGAGCAGAGAAAGCGCCAAAGAGAAAGATTAATTGTGCTTATATATTTGAATGCAAGGAGCCTTCTCCTGATTTGAAAGCAGAGATGCAAGTAGCCAATAACGTCTACTGTACTCCGCTTCAAAAAGAAGAAGACTCATGCAGGATTTTCTTCCTAGAACAAGATATCATCTTCGCTTTCAATACTGCGATTTCGACGATAGCAGGACGCTCTATTAGTACCACAAAGTGAAGATAAATCTACTTCTACTTGCTGGTTAGCCTTGTTGCGAGGCTGTACTAATGACTTAACCTTTTTGGATACCAATGCTTTGTTTGGTGTTTTCATTGTTTTACTCGTTTAATTTGACAAACAATTTTTAAAATAGGATCTCATCTTCTCCTTCAATACTGCGATTACGGCGATAGCAGTCCCCTTCGTTGCTGTAACAGAGTGATTGAAATTCAACCAGATCTATTGACTTAACGGTTCGTGGACGAACTAAAGATTTGACTCGCTTCTTAGTAAGTTGAGCAAGATCACTCTTAACCTTTTCCATAACGTAAATTATTGGAGGTGAACGAATAATAATTCTTAAAAGAGAATATCGTCTTCGCTTTCGATACTGCGATTACGGCGATAGCAAGCGGAACCATTTCTTTCACAGAGTGGAGAAAAATCAACTAGCTGGTTGGCTTTGTTACGAGGCTGCACCAGTAACTTGATCTTCTTCGCCATCAATTTTTTATTTGGTGTTTTCATCGTTCTATTTTTTAATGTGAAAATTGGTTTTAGAAAAGAATGTCATCCTCACTTTCGATACTGCGATTACGACGATAACAAGCAGAAGTGTTCTCACCACATAGAGAGGTAAGGTCAATCTGTTGGTTGGCCTTGTTACGAGGCTGCACCAATGACTTGATTTTCTTGTCAACCAATTCCTTATTTGGTGTCTTCATTGTTTTATGTATTTAATTTGAAAAATGATTTTAAAAGAGAATATCGTCTTCACTTTCAATGCTGCGGTTACGGCGATAGCAAGTTCCTCCGTTGCCCGTACAAAGGGTCTGTAGATCCAATAGACTGGCCTCGTTTTCTTGTCTCGGCTTAACCAATGACTTAATGGTCTTTCTTTCAATAATCTTTTTTGGTGATTTCATCTTAGGTCAATTTAGATGGATAAATTGTATACGAATTCCTTAGAAAAGGATATCATCCTCATTTTCAACACTGCGATTTCGACGATAGCAGTCACCACCATTCCGGGTCGAGCAGAAGGCTTGTAGATCTAATAAATCCGTGTCTCCTTGACGTGGTCTGATTAGTTCCTTAATGCGGCGCTCTTTCAATTCTTTTTTTGGTGTTTTCATCTTAGATCAATTTAGATGGATAAATTGTGTTCAGAAGCTTTAAAAAAGAATATCGTCTTCACTTTCAATACTGCGATTTCGACGATAGCAGGTACCAGTATTCTGGTCTGTACAGAATGGCTTCAATTCTGGTAAGTCCAAGTTGTCCTTACGCGGTTGAACTAGTGCCTTAACGCGGCGTTCTTTCAACTCCTTTTTTGGAGATTTCATATCAATAGGTGGTTTTAATTAGAAAATAAAATATGGCTTAGAAAAGAATATCGTCTTCACTTTCAATGCTGCGATTTCGACGATAGCAAGTACCACCGTTTTGGGTCTCACAAAAGGCTTTCAGTTCAAGTAAGTTCCTGTCTTCCTTACGTGGCTTGATTAGCGTTTTAACGCGGCGTTCTTGCAAAGCTTTTATTGGTGATTTCATCTTAATTCAATTTAGATGGATAAATTATATACAACAACTTTAGAAAAGGATATCGTCTTCATTTTCAATACTACGATTTCGACGATAGCAGGCTCCTCCTCCTCCTTCTCCATTGCGATCACAGAGGGAAGTAAACTCTAGTAGTTCCTGTGCAGAGTTGCTACGAGGCTTAACTAGTTCTTTTAATTTGTTCCGCTTCAGTACCTTATTTGGTGTTTTCATACGACTATGTGATTTTAATTTGAAAATGTTTTTTTAGAATAAAATATCGTCTTCACTTTCAATACTGCGATTTCGACGATAGCAAGCCCCCTCATTCTGTCCTGTGCAGAAGGAACTCAAGTCTAGCAAGTTCACGTCTTCCTTACGAGGCTTGACCAGCGCTTTAACGCGGCGTGCTTTCAACTCCTTTTTTGGTGTTTTCATAATATTTATGATTAATTGATTACAAAATTTACCAGGCCTTGAGATATCTCTCTGCATAGCGTAGCAACTTATCTCGATAGGGAGCTAAATCCAATACGTGCGTACGTGCTAGCCAGATATCTGGCTCAATACCCTTATTTTCAATGGACTGATAATTATTGAAAGTATTCTTTCCAAGGATGGAATTTAGTCGCAATTCCATACCAGATGGAAATTCAAAATCAAAGGCGGTAGCTAATGCTCCTGCTGTAGGTGTTGAACCTATGAACTTCGCTTTCCCATTTTCCCGAACCGCCATTAAAAACTCCTCAGAAGCGCAAGCTGTATTCGCATCCGCAAGCACCAAAATCGGCTTGTCCTTCGGATACTGATAATGTCGATTGGGTCCCACTACCAGCGATTCTGTAAAGTCTTTTGTTTGGTAATGGCTAGAAATTACGGGCTGATCAATGAAGAGCGATAACACTCTGAGCATAGCCATGAGCTCTCCACCACCGTTGGCCCGAATATCAAGGATCAAACCTTTGGCAGTTTTGATTTGCTCCCAATGGTTAAGCAGGCGCAAATACACATCTTCTCTCCAAGTATTGATTCTGAAGTAGGCTATCCCGTCCTCCGAGAAGGTAAATTCACAATGCTTCGGTCGGAAACCACTGGGAATTTGCAAGGGCCTATCGTAGTGAATAATGGCCTCATTGACTGCTCCTTCCGGATCTATCGTTTTAATCTGAGTAGAATCATCTGCAGCCTTTCGAAGCAGCTTTGCGAACAAAGCTTTTGAGGCTGCTGGAGAAGATAATTCCCTGGGGTGAAAGAGATCTCTTACTCTCTGATGATCAATCTCCAACACTCTACTACCTAGAGGGATTTGCTTCTGATAGGTAGAGTCAAGAACCGCTGCTATATAGAGATCTTCACCAAAATTGTATAGTCTGATAGGGCCAGATTTAAGTCGGGGCTTGCGCTTTCCTGTTCGACACTCATCGGATAGGGTTAACTTAAAATGTCCATCTGAAAATTCCTGGTCAATGAAGGACGAGACCTTGGCCGAAAATTCACAAATCGCTTCATTTTCCCAGGTTTTCTCTGTCCATAGTTTCAAGTAAGTGTCGCTGATCTTGTCTTTATTTAAGTTCCTTTCCTGATAGAAAGGGTATTGCTCAAGGGACAATTGCAGCAATTTATGTAAAAGCTGTACTTCACTAGCATCAGCTGCCGTCTTTTGAAAAAAGGTCTTGCCGCTTAGGTAGGCTTCACCAAACTCTCCGATGGTAGAAAACACTATGGGAGAATCCTCAAGTCCAGTTGTTAGTGACCAAGTAGAATAATCTTGATAAAACTTGGCATTATCTTTCCTACCCGTAAACAAATTGTTAAAAAAGGGGTGTTTTGCGTCTTTCTCCGACCATTTCTTGTCCCATATTTTAAGGTCACCGAAGGCCAACTCCATGGGATCACCCTCATTGCCGGGGTAGGATACGATCAGCATCTTGGATATAGGCCCCATCTCTTGAACGCTTTCGCCTGTCCCTCCGTGCACACTGGTTTGTGCCACTAGTTCCCATTCGCTGATGGCCTCATTCCAAGGAATCTGATAGCCGCCAAAAGGAACGCGGAATCGATTGACGTACCATCTTTCATGTCCTTCATCATGAAAATACACATCAATATGCCTTATGTTTCTAGCTAGAATTCGGGCGCTTAGCTTTGCCAAGTCTGTGGCCAAGTTTAAGGCCTGAGGAAATTGTATCGCAGTCACGACAGCATTACCACAACAACCGGGCGGAAGATCATTAAGCTGACTAGATCCCGGGTCTGATAGTACATAAGCTTGCAACAAGGAAAATTGCTCTAAGTCGTAGGCGGGAAAGTAATATCCTTGTTGGGGTGAAAAACGCTCATCCTTTAGTAGATCGTACCAAACTTTTTCGGTAGTCTGTTCGTAGGAAATCGCTTTCCACTGTGCTGCTATTTTCTGCCCAAAACAAAAGATGAAAACAAGAAAAACAGAAAGTGTTTTAGTATAAGACATATAGGTTGTTTTGAGCGGATTGTACTTGTCTTGCTTGTTATGCCATTCAAAGTTAGCGCTAAAGTGTGCTCACTTCAAGGACGTAATTTTGACAAAGCTTCCGCTTTTTTGACTTTTATAGATTAGGTACTGAGGACTTAGGAAAGTGGGGTAGGTTCTGCTAGTAATTGATCGAAAGGAGAGGCATTCAGAAGTGTTCTGCTCAACTGCTGTAGGCAATACAAGCTTTGTAATTTCAATAGATTACTATAAGCCAATTGATGAGTAATCACTTCGGAAATCAGTTCAAAATAATCAAAGAGCCAGCGATTAGCTAGTGGTTCCTTCTTTAAGGCGACATTGATTTGGTACCAGTGATCCAATCGTGAATCTCCTAGTGTACGTTCACTGAGTAGTTGAAATAAAAAGTTGGTAACTTGATCCAACAACTGCGTCTCATGGTACTCAAAAAAACCTTCAAAGTTTTGCAAATAGGTTTGCAATTTCGTTTCAGGTAAATGATACTCCTTCAGCCCTCTATCAAAGCTTTCTCGCAGCATTTTAGAAAACTGTTGTAGATTCGACTTAGATAAGGCAAATATGGAGATCGTATACAACTGTATACTTAAGAAGGTTAAATCGATAGGAGCCATTCTGTCTAAGTCTGAAACACATGCACGTCCGAATTGCATAATCTCCATGACGGTCTTATCTCCCAGCTTTTGATGGGCCTTTTCGAAAGACTTATCTTCGGTGGAAAAATATTGTATGGAGTTATTGGGAAACCGTAGAAATAATCGATTTAGGGGCAACTGTACAACAATCTCTTCGGCGGGATTTGCAAAGAGGTAGGGGTGAATCCCCTTCTCAATACGCTGCTTTACCTCCTCCCTGGATAGTTCCGTTTCCAACACTAACCAAAAGCGGAAGTTTTCTCCTTTGAATTTGGCCTGCCGACTATAGACTTGAGTTATCCAGCCTTCTGATGTCCAATCTTCTAGAAGCGGACAAATACAGTCGCGTAATAACTTAGGGAACAATTGTCTATCATAATAGACTGCAAATGAAAGATTCATAGCTCTGTACACTATTTAATTTCCAAAACTTCACTAAAATTCTTGGTCAGACTGGCCTGTCCAAAACCAACTGGATTGACTTTGGGATTTTGATGCTGCAGTTTTGCCACACAACGAAAGTGGTTGGCAATCTCGGAATATTTCAAGATGACCTCACTTTTAACCCTTTGATCCAAAATTTGATAAAAGCACAGGCCCTCTCGAACCAAGCAGGGATGTTGAGTATCTGCCGCATTTTGATGCTGCCAACTTTCCACTGTCCCTCTTTTCCATTTGAGCTCTAATTGATCCCCCTCCCTGGTCCATACTCCCGCTTGCCAATCTCCTTCTAAAATGCTTGGAAGCACATAGCCTGTTCCATCTCTTTCATGGTTGATTACTAGGGTTCCGTCTTCAAAAGTTCCATCCTTGTAAATGAAGAGGACTCTTGACGACTGCGGGTCGATATACTGAATGTAGAGTTCTTTCAGCTCGTTATAATTCCATTGATTACGAACCCTTTCCTCATTATTATGTGCAATCGACCGAAGAAAGTATTTGCGAGTGATGTAGCGAGGCTCTAACCCTGACATCCGCAATCTCGCCCGCAGGTCAAAATCTTCAAACCCCCATTCTGAAATCCGTTCATCATAGCCATGAACAGCTAAAAAGTCTTCTTTTTTCATACAAATCCGTCCTAATACATCTGCTAGAGAACGCTTCCAATGGGACGACAGATAAATATCTTCATACTGAAGAAATTGCTCATTGATGTATTGGGCAAAACCCTTCCCTACAAAATTATCCGCATCAACACTGACGATAATCTCACCGTTGGCTGCTCGACAGACCACGTTCCGAGAGTGACTCATGTGAAAATACTGAGGAGCAGTAGTCTTAACATAGAGCAGACGCCCAGAGTCAATATGCGGCTTCATCTCTCGACGCACCCATTCTTCTAAACCATCCTGAGAGTTATAGTCCAGCAGCACAAATTCCAGCTTGGGATAATCGGCGTTGTCAGCTATATTTTGAGGAAGCGTTTGTTTGAGATGATGACTTCGATTCATGCAAACTGTGCAGAAGGAAATACTATGCTTTTTAGAACTCATTGTCGAAGAAGAGTTTACCAGTGATGGAGATACAGGATTACCATAGCTCAGATACGGGAATCAATTCAATAGGATATAATTCTTTGAGATTTTTCAAGAGCGCCTTCTCTATAAACTCCCATTGATCATCTGGTGTATATCCACTAAAACGAGATCGACAAATATCGATAATGTGGGGCTTGACCCGCTTTTGCTTCAGCAATTCCGTAAACTGATTGATTCGGTCCAGAATATCCTGCTGCTCCACTTTTAATTTGGTGGGATACACTTCATTGAAATAATTGAAAACGTAAAAGTATTTATCCCCCTCCTTTTCTGCTTCCACTCGATTAAACATAAAATTTACCGGATGGTAGGGATTGTGTAGAAATCGGTTGTATTCATCTTCCGTTATTTCCAATACGATTTCATTTAATTCTAGCGGATTACCTGCACAAGAGAAATAGTCCAAATCTATATCCAGGACGACAGCTTGCTGCTGGCCGGGTATTTCATCAGCGTCTCGGAGATAATATCCGAATGTTCTGATGTCTTCGTCAAAAGCATCGTCGCTATCCTCTACCACAGCTGAGAAGTGGTTAGTGGAGGAGAGTAGCTTTTTGCCTGCTTCATTATAAGATTTGACGTACATTTTATGGGAACGCTTCTTCTTGGCCTTATGGCGTTGCCTGATCCAGTAGATGCGATCAAAGATATCTTGATAAACGGCTGGGACGATAAAATCGGCAATATTCAACTCACGATAGGTAAAATCTTTAATGACATCGAGATTCCCATTGAGATGGTGAATCGAAGTATTAAAGCGGGGGGTTCCCATATCGGAGTGTTCATCTACATGGTAGAGACAATTACCAGTGGCAGGCATCCAATTGTTTTTGATCGCGTGTTTCCACACTAAGAATGCCTCGTGATGCTCTTCAATCACATAAGTTTTGATCGTTTCTTGCATAATAGACAATTTCGATTTTTAGGATTCATCCCTTACAGAAAGAGATTTTTGGAAAATGGAATTTTGTAGGGAATGGTTGGTCAATTGACCGGAATAGTTGATGATAAAACCATTACTTAGAATTTCTCTTCTAACGGCCTTGGGGGTACATTGAAAGACCCGTCGAAAGCACTCACTAAAACGTTTTTCATTACTGAATCCCGATAGGTTGGCAATCTCCTTGATCGTTAGTCCTTTGTTCAGCATCAGATTGGTAGCATGACTAATCTTGAAGTAGAGTAGTAAGCGTTTGGGGCTGACCAAGCGGCATTTTTTAAATTCTCTTGCCAGAGTAGATTCATTGATATCCAGGTAAGCAGAAATCTCATTGACGCCAACCAGGCTAATGTAGTGCTGTTCAATAAACCGAAGTGCCTTTTTGGCCAAATCAGATAACGGATGCCAATCCAAAGAAAAGTCCCGCAATAACACTCTGACTCGGCTCCCCAGGTAAAACTGGTTCATGATAGATTTTAGTCGTCCCAGCCTCTCCAGTGCTACTACCCCATCTATTCCTACTTGCCCACACTTGAGTACTAGCTCCAAGTTGTCTTCAGGTACGAGGCCAATAATCGGTATCAGGGGGAAAGAAGACTTCAAACGAATGATCATTAGTTTCTGGGAAACAAAGTCTTGGGAGCTACAAGCAATCAGTATCCAAGCGATCTGTTGCGTACGCAACTGGAAAATCGCTGATTCCATGCAGGTAGCTTCTTCAATAGCTACATCACGGCCAATAGCAGAACGAATTCCAAATCTGTTCTGCGGCTCCTGATTAATAAGCAGGCAAATTGAGTTGGTGCTGGGCATTTCTTCTGTAGAGTTGGCAGAAAGGTAGTAGTAAAAAAGATGCCTAGAAGAAGAATACTAGATATGAGCCGCCTTTAAATAGGCGCGAGGTAGATCAATAGCAAGGGCTTGCTTAATGCCTTCTACCTTAAGAATAAATCGGGCTTTTCCCTTTCGCTGCATAATACAGCCACGCAAACCCGCTAATGGGCCGCTCCCAATTTCAACCTCTTCTCCGACTTTAAATGGATAGGATTCTCGCTGTACGGTCAATCCGGTTCGCAATAGGTGATCTATGGCGCGAATTTCTTCGGAGCGTACAGTGGCATAGGTACCACCGAAGGCTACAAACCTGGATAAGCCGTCAACGGATAGTAATTCCGCTAATTTCTTCGAATGTGTCCTGACAAAAATGTAATTGGGAAACAAGGGAACTTCCAATTTTTTTCTCCGGTCACTCCATTGGCGAATAGTTTCGTAAAATGGCAGGTAAGTCTCTATTCCCAATTGAGTTAATTGCCGATTGACCTTCCTTTCTTGCTTTGGAAAAGTGTATGCAACATACCAATCCTTTGAAACCATAGGTTGCTGTGTGTTTGTATTGTTATATAGATATTTTATAGCCTCTAAAACGGTGTGAAAAGTCAGTGTTGGAACGCTAGTATTCCAGTTTCTTACTGAAAAGCGCAAAATTTGTATATAGGTTATCCATTTAGACATGATGTAAGATGTCTAGCTGGTGTAGTCTAAGGTTCATCTCTGAGCACAAACCGTATGGCTTATGCTCACAAAATAGTGTAGGAACTAATTTGAGTGAGTAAAACGAGCCTTCCCCAACCTTTAAGCTACTGATTTACAATACCTAAAATAGTTACAGTAGGAATAAAGAAGATTGCTGACAGATTTCAGGAATAGAAATCCCAGCTAGTCCTTGGCGGTGAAGACTTAGTAAACGGGAATAGTGTGTGAACAGCTTGAAAAGCTCAAAAAAAGTAGTAAAAATAGACTTTTGCTTGGGAAATTGATACAGCTTCGCCACAAAAATCCCAGAGCAGAGATTAGTATACAGAGAAGCAGCCCTCTTGTTAGGAGGGAATTAAATCAGATGTGTGAATGGTTAGAAACGAAAAAAGGAATTTAGCTAGAGAACAACTAATTCACGAAATAAAATTATTATTAATATAACTGTCGGGTAAAGCAAATAATTCTGGTAGAAACATTGTCAATTTAAATCTTTCAATTGGAACTTGCAAGAAAACGTCTGGAAAAAAAAAAATATTGTTAGGTAGTGTAAATATCTAGGCAAAATCCTTAGTTGACTTTAGCAATATTTATATATGAAATAAGCAAGGATCATCCATACCTTCCCGTCTGGTCCCCTATCTTGCCAGAAGTTGAGCCTACAATGGGGCTATATTTCCGTCAAGCTCCCCCCTATCGATTTGGACTTTTCCTTCAAAACCGAGCGCTAATTTACCTGATATGCTATATTTAGGGACTGAACCAACTTTAATTCGGATATGTACCAGCATTGTTATATTCTCTTACTCTCTTTGTGCCTAATGGCCTGTGAATCCAAACCCATAGACGGCTCTAAACAGGTCGAGGATAAATCAACCCAGCTTCAGGACCCCAAACTGACCTACACTGCTTATCAGTCCAAAGCCTCTGATCTAACCCTTTCGCGTACTCAATATGCAGATCAACTGTACGGTTTTTGGCTAGGCCAGTGTATTGCCAACTGGACGGGCCTAATTACCGAAATGGACAAGATTGGGGGAGAGGGAAAAAATGGGAGAGCCGCTGGTTTCTATACCCGTGCTGATTGGGGGCAACCCGACCAGCCCAATATGTGGGACAATTCCTTTAATGACACCCTATCACCCACGATTACTTTTCTATTCGAAGACGAAGACGGCACCTGGGGAGCCGATGATGACACGGATATCGAATATATATATCAATACATTACCTATCATAACCAGACCACCCAACTGACGGCTGAACAAATCAGAGATGGATGGCTGACCCACATTTACAAGGAAGGTGAAAGCCCTTTCGTTGGGGCAGACGGTAAACCAGGAGAAAACTACCTTTGGGTATCCAATCAAACGGCACATGATCTCATGCAGGATGGAATGCTTCCACCTGCCACTAGCGCACCGGAAAACAACCCGAACTACGAGATGATCGATGCGCAATTGACTACGGAAATCTTTGGCTTCTTCGCACCTACCAGGCCCGATATAGCACTTGAAATCGCTGAAACGCCCATTCAAACTACCGCCCGCTTAAATGCGCAGTGGGCGGCTGAGTTTTACGTCATTATGTATGCTCTAGCCAGTGTACCCAAGGAAGGCATGAGCACCAAAGATAAGTTGATCTGGATGGCTGAAACTGCCCGTCAGCGCTTACCCAATGAATCTTACTCTGCCAAAATGTATGATTTTGTTAAAACACAATACGCAGCTGGAGTTCCCTGGGAAACGGCAAGAGATGCTTTACACGAGAAGTACCAGGTACAGCAAGCTGACGGATACTTGTGGAGTACCAAGGATCAAGTCTGTAATGGATGTTTTGCGGCAGGCATCAATTTCGGCGCAAGCATTGTCAGTCTCCTTTATGGAGAAGGCGATTTCAAAGAAACCGTTAAGATTGGAGCACTGGCCGGTTGGGATTCGGATAACCCTACAGCTACCTGGGGTGGGCTGTTGGGCTTCATGCTTGGTAAGGAAGGGCTAGAACGAGCCTTTGGGCAAAGATTCTCTAATACCTTTAACATTCATAGAACCCGAGGAGGCTTCCCGAATAATGGCATTGATACCTTCGAAAATATGGCTCAGGTAGGTGTATTCATCATCGACCGAATGGTGCAAGAAAGAATGAAAGGTGGCGTTGATCTGGAAAAGGATGTTTGGTACATCCCACAAACTGAGTGGACAATTCCAGTTGGCTACTAAGTATTTTATAACCTCTCTTCTTTGGAATTATGAGGAGCAGATTCCGAGTAAAGCCAAGAATCGAGCAGGAAAAACTAAGTAAAAAGGGACCAGTTTAAGCCTGGCTACAGGATGGCCTTCTCCTCCTGTTCCCTTTTTTGTTTATCACACTGTTCTAAAACAAAGCTTGCCAATTAGTAGAGATGATTGCTAATGTAAAGGATAGAAGGCCTCTACCATTGTCGTAGGATGTTCATCCCCTTCCTGGCTCACTAGGAACGAGCCGCCCCAAATTTTTTCCGGGAAACGGAGGATCTGCTGTGTAATCTCTCTAATGGAAGTCACCGTATTGGCCTTAATGGCTTTGTCAATGGGCATCCATCTCACCTCGTCCAAACCCGCCGGGAGCTTCACCGCTCCTTTACTGTATCGGGCTACATAATAATGCCGCAAAGTAGCATAAGGATGGTAGTCATATTTATAACTAAATTGTCCTCGCAACTTAGGCGCTGAAATCTCCAGTCCATAGGCCTTAGCCAGGCTATCAAGACTTTCTTTGATGTACTGTCGGTCTTTATAGACATAGGAAGGAGTAGCCCATACCTGCTTTTCGCGGCACATCAAGATTTCATTATTATCGTTCAAGATGATTAGGCGATGAACCGCAAAATTGTGCGTTGGGTCGCGATGTGGATTACTCTGGCCAAAAACGGATGGGCTGGATGCCAACAAGAGAAAAAGAATGAATAGTCTCATGGTAATTGCTTTTTGAATTCAGCAACAAATCTGAGCGCAATGGTCCTGGTATCCTACCGAAATCAGGATGTTGGCATTCTTTTTCGAAATTTTTTATTCCTTTTCTTGTTCCAGTGCTTTTCGATAGGCCTTGGCCGTCTGACCAGCATGTCTTTTGAAGGCGGTGTTGAAGGTAGAGATGCTACTAAAACCACTGTCATAAGCCATAGCAGCAATGGTTACATGGGTGTAATCAGGTAATTGCATTAATCGCTTTACTTCTTCCACTCGATACTTGGAGATAAACTGGGAATAGTTCAAATCCTCTTTCTGGTTAATGACTTGGGAAAGCAACTTCGAACTAATACCTAGCCTAGTACTTAGCTTTGATATTTTCAAGGCTGGATCGAGATACGGTTTTTCCCTTACCATAATCTCTCTAAGGTGCTTGATGAGTTGATCTGCGTCTTCATCTCTTAAGCTGGATTGACTATATTTTTCTACAGCCCCTTTAAATAAAGATGGACTTCTGAAGGCTAGGAGGGATAAATAAATAATCACGGAAGAAAATAGAAAGGAGATACCCATGTAAAAACTTACAAGTAGCGCTGAAATCAAGAAATAAAAACCGATAAAGACCAAATTGACGATCAAGAAGTGATATAGCCATCGTCTCAATTTCGAATTTCCCTCCAACACCTGAGTCTTCTTTAGGGTATTCAATTTAATCAGGGAAATCACCGTATAGACAAACATATGAAGGATCAAAAAATTATAGAACAGTCCGAATATCCAAGATCCATTATTGGGAATAAGCCAACAACAGCTGGCAAAAACTAAGAATGGCAGATAGTGTAGCCACGTCCATAGATTCCATTTCAAGGTACGGGAAAGGACATAGGAAACGTATAAGAAAATGGACGGTCCGACGCAAAGCAAAGTCGTTAAAAAGAAAGTCCGCAATACGGGATCGAGTTCAAAGTAATTGTGGAATAGGGACTTGCCCACCCGCAAGCTAAAAGCCAGTAGATAAATGGCGAGAAAAATATTAGCTCGGTGTTGGCCTTGACGATTCGACAATATCAGGGTCGAAAAGAAGAGCCCCAAGATCACCCCTATACTCCCAACCAACAACTCAATTTGTTGAAGCAATGCTGTGCTCATAACCAATAGATAGGCATTTCAAACTGTATCCCGATTTAGATGGGTACGCAAAGTCGTAGAAACAGAAAAGTCGTGCAGATCAACACGACTTTCCGGTAGAAGTTTCCTTCGATTATCTTTTTTGCTGGCAAGGCTCATTAGCTCAATTCCATGCCTACTCTCTTCATCAAATCAATGGTCTTTTGAATACCCGTAACTTCGTCTAAGTCTCTCCCCTCGTATTCAACCCCGATATAGCCGGTGTAGCCAGCATCCTTTACGATTTGTAGCATCTTCTTGTAATCGGTATGGACTTCGTTACCACTTGCATCAAAATCATGTGTTTTTGCACTTACGGCCTTAGCAAATGGCATCAATTCCGTTACTCCTTTATAGCGATCGTACATATTGTCACATCCGTCTTCCCCTCTCTGGATACAGAAGTTGCCAAAATCCGGCAGGGTTCCACAATTGTCCATGTTGATTTGAGACATCACCCCTGCCAGCCAAGAGCCATCAGAGGAATACCCACCGTGGTTTTCAACGATCACATTCAAGCCTGCTTTGGCCGCATATTCACTTAGTTTGCCTAAACCGTCGACAGCGGCGGCAGCAACTTCTTCAGCTGTTCCCTTCCCCGCGGCATTCACTCGAATAGAATGGCATCCCAGATACTTAGCTGCATCAACCCATTTGTAGTGATTCTCAACGGCCTGCAAACGCTCTGCGTCGACCGTTCCGCCCAGATCACCTTCTCGATCAATCATAATCAATAGAGATTGCACGCCATTGTCTTCTGCTCTTTTTTTCATTTCAGCAAGGTAGGCACTGTCCTCTCCTTTATCTTTGAAAAACTGGTTTACGTATTCGATACCGTCCAAGCCGAATTGATTCTTGGCTGTAGCCGCAAAATCCAGGTTATCGAGTTTGCCTCCAAAGAATGATTTGTTCATCGACCATTGTGCCAAAGAGATCTTAAAAAAAAGCTCTTTGGGTGTTGCTTCAGCAGTGGATTCCTCCTCCCCTTCTTTGGTCCCGGCTTGATTGTTGCAGGCCGCCAGAGAAAAAAGCCCTAGCCCCAGGGCCGCCTGACTTCCTCGTTCAATGAAAGTTCTTCTTTTCATTATATGTTGTGTTTTGATAGTTTACCGATGCAATGGTTCAGTGATCATCGTAGCCTCGATTACCCACTTCTATTTCCATGCCGCACAATCTCAAAGATAGAATATCCTTCCACAATGCTACGTTTAAGGAACGAATTCGAACTTATTCTTTGGGATTGAAAACAAAGTAAGCGTTTGATTGTACTTGAATTAGACCTTATCAGGAGAAAAGAAGCTTTCAGCAAACAAGTACCAGAAGTATACAATTTTCATCCCGAAGGAAAAAATTTGGAAAGCCCTGCATATACAGTATATTTGGGTACTTGAGTGCAATCCATAAAGCCCAAATTACAGGCCATTATCAAAACACGGTCTAGCGCACTGAGAGCCACATCAATACTGTTGACTGCGATCGTGTGCCTTAAAAACAAATTCATGTTTAAGAAATTTCTAGACGCTATTGGCAACCTTTTCAAATCCTTATTCGGTGGCAGCACAGCGCCCAAACCTACACCGAAGCCAAAGCCAACTGACCCCATCATTGATATTCCACAAGATGGTTCCGAAATTACGCCGGACACCATTATCATCGTAGCCGACGAAATGGAAAATGTCATTATCAAACCGGATGAAAAGGACATCGAATTTGATGATGATCTCGGCGTAGACGAAAATATTCCCGCTACCATCCCCGATGACGATAAAACCACGGATGGCAGCTCAGGAACGGATGAATCGAGTACCGAAACCCAAGAAGGGTCTGGTGGCCCAGTAGAAGGGGAGGAACCTAAGGGTCGATACCTGTGGTGTCTGGATAATGGTCATGGTCAGTTCACGAAAGGCAAACGATCTCCCGTTTTTGATGATGGAGTGACTCAGTTTTTGGAATACGAGTTTAATCGAGATATCGTTCGGCGGATCATGGCGCAACTGGATGAGCATGGCATCTCTTATTACAATGTTGTTCCTGAAGTTGAGGTAGATGATTTCTTGCGAGAACGAGTCGATCGCGCCAACGCCAAGAAATCTGAATTACCCAAACTTTTTGTTTCGGTCCACTCCAATGCCGCCTCAGCCAGATCTTCCAAGGATTGGGCTTCCCCTAGCATCAGCGGTATCGAAACCTGGTTTTTCCACAACAGCAAGAAAGGAAGAAAAGTGGCATCCATTTTCCAAAAACATTTGATCGACCAAACCGGCTTAAAAAATCGCCACTTAAAATCCAGACCAGAATCTCAGTTTTTTGTGTTGCGAAAAACGAAAATGACAGCAGTACTAACAGAGAATGGTTTTTATAATAATAAAGCTGAGGCCGCTAAATTGATGACTGAAGAGATGCGACAAAAGATAGCCGATGCTCATGTGGTGGCTATTCTGGAGATTGAAAAGAATGGGATTTAGCAAGTAAGTTCTGGCTAGCACAAAGAAATAAGCCCGCTGCTCATCAAAAAGATAAGCTGCGGGCTTTCTATTTGCTATGAACTACATGCTCCGTAGCCTTACATACTTATCGGATTTTTACTACTCTCCTACCCCAGCTTTGACCGTCTTGTCCGATGCGCAGCCAGTAGGTTCCAGTCGCTAAGCCTGTCCAACTCAGTCGAAAATTTTGAGCGCTAGCCCCAACCGCCTGTTGTTCCTGCCGAACTCTTCTCCCAAACCCATCAAAAAGGGTGATCTGAACCGGCGTACTGCTGGGTAGCTCCAATTCCACCTGTAACTCATCCCTGAAGGGGTTGGGATACACCTTGATGGCTTGTTCTAGATTCAATACCTCATCGGTATCAGTTAAGGTTCGATTTCCTGTGCCAAACCAAACGCCCCAGCGTGCTTCATTTGGTTTCTGTAGAAAGATGGTAGCATTTCCAGCCGGTGAAATCTTATCCGCAGCCACGGGTACACTGGCTAAGATTCTTTCCGAACTATTTTGTGGAACACCATCAAAAATCAGGGTTTGATCACTTACCGAATAGTTGGGAAATCCAAGATCCAGGTTATTCCAGAAGGTGTTGGTTTCTCCAGTTCTTGTATTGGCTCCCATAACATAGTATTCAGCGCTAAAGCCCGTTTCGTCTAGTAGATCCATAGCAATGATATCCGGAGAATTTTTCGAGAAGGTCGGATTACCCACACTAATTCCCGAGGGTAAGCCCGTGAACAATTTAGTGATGAGCCCATCTCCAAAGTTATCAGAATTATTGTCCCAAGCACGCAAAAAGCCGATATCCCAGAACGCAATATCTCCGTTGAGACTGCTGATTTCACTTAGTGCATCATACATGACAAATTGACCACTAAAGTCCCATTCTAATACATCGGCATAGCTTACATTGCCCGTATTCACGCCTGCTGCTGTAGAAGGATTAAAGAGTTCGAATCCCTGAACGTCACCAGATTCGAGATCACCAATCCATACATTATTGTCAAAATCATCTGTCAAGATCGCTATCCTGCGGCCATCCTTGGAAATGGCTACGTTCCGCCATATCCCATTGTTAGTCAATGTATTTTGCTCGGCACTAAGATTATTCCAATCTATTGTAATGGATTCTACATTACCAAAGCCATTCACAAAGACAATGATGGTACCGTCATCCGTTATACTTGGCTTGCTTAAAACTGTGGTCTCAATGAGCGGGTCTGCAATAAAGGTTCCATTAGGCGAAACGATCCGCAGGGCTTGCTTATCTCCATCGGCATAGACGATGAATTCATCACCTGGATTGATGGGGACTTCCGTTTGCTCATCATCGGTTCCTTGGTCTCCAATGATCCCCACCTGGTCGAAAGCACTAGCCGCCGCATTAACCACATTTTGTCCTCTGGATTGAGCCGCTTGTAACACAGAAAGCCGAAGATCAATAAACTGAGAAAAACGGGTTAGGTAATTATTTAAGGCGTCGTAGAAAACCTGCTCAGCGACTGCTTTCCCCACTTGCGTAGCAAACAGATGAAAGGCCTTATTCGGGATACCGCTATTGACATGTACCCCCCCATTATCTCCTTCTTCCGTCTCAGGTAGATTGATAAACTCATTCATATGAGCGGGCTGCCAGCCCCTAGAGCCGAAACCAGATCCTCCATTGTTCGGATCCTGCATATTCCGCAGCGCACCACTGGGAAAAGCACTAGTCCGCACCACATCCTCACCTAACAACCAATCATCTCGGTCAATCATAGCGCCAAAAATATCTGCGAAAGATTCATTCAAAGCTCCGGATTGACTCAGGTATTCTAGGTTCGCGGTAGCTTGGATAACACCATGCGACATTTCATGACCAGCTACATCTAAAGCTCCTGCCAACGGATCAAAAGCATTTTTACCATTGCCGTAAAACATGGCTGTTCCACTCCAAAAGGCATTATCGAATCCCCCACCATCTTCCGCTGCCACATTAATAATCGAAATAATCGTCCCTCCTTCGCCATTGATAGAATTTCGCTGGAAGGTATTTCGAAAATACTCATAGGCTATTCCGGCATTGTAATGAGCAGATACAGCACCAGTCGGCCAATCTTGGTTATTAAAGGAGAAAACCTGTTTAACACCAAAATCATCATTATTGATCGGCGTTTCGTTCTCTGCATCAAGCGTCCAAATCGCTCCTTTTGGATCCCCTGGCAACTGAGAGGTTCCTGCATTAAACATAGGTCGACTGGCATCTACCAAGTAATATACATCATCAACGATATAAGAATTAACCTGCCGGGTAACGCCATTCAAATCTGGAGCGTTAGCGGTAGCTGGGCCGTCTGGAGGAAGAGTGGCTGCATATT
Organism: Saprospiraceae bacterium; assembly: GCA_965263225.1. Classification (GTDB taxonomy): domain Bacteria; phylum Bacteroidota; class Bacteroidia; order Chitinophagales; family Saprospiraceae; genus DT-111. The sequence continues at coordinate 323,912 of CBDHHG010000046.1, read as the reverse complement.
TCTCATGCTCGCTGTGGTCATGATCCAACTTACAAAGATTCTTGTAGTCGAAAATAATGTCACCTGTAGTAGCATCAACATAGTATAGCTGTTGATGGTGAATATTTGGGACCAGTTTAATCCGCCAGCTTAGCCTTTCTCCTGCCAAGTTCCCTTTGGGGTGGTAAATCACGAGTTCGGATTCTACTGGCTTCAATTGTAAGATGTCCTGCAATGTTGCACTCATTTCCGTCCAGGTAGTCCGCTTGCCCATATCCTGTTTAGCAATGGCTACTGCCTGCTCTTCAGGGATATTCGGTTGCAGATCAGAAAGTGATGGCGTAGGGAAATAACGTCCCATGGTGTAGTCGATTTGTCCATCTTTTAGATGGATGGTCAGTTCACCACCATACACTTTAATTCCGTGGTGGTATTGCTGCAAACGGTAGTGCGTTTGTTGATTTACACCTTCCTGGCTGGAGACAATCCTGAAAGCGTTTCTCGCATCCTCTACTTGCATGTACTTTTCCATAGCAGAAAGATGTCGATAAATCTTATCCTTATCTGTCCCAGCCTTAGGATCTTCATCAGCAGTTCCGTACATAGCAATGGGAAGCGTATTGCCTTCTCCATAGTACAGTTTCACCATAGCGCCATTGCGGCTTGGGACGGGGGCGGGAATAGGATGAAATTCAGGTGTCAAATTCCCAAATGGCCGAGGTATAACCGGAACTGCGGGATGCAAAGGATTGAGCTTAAATCCCTCTAGCTGATGTGACGCTCCTGGGTTTCTTTCGATTTGGTTTAGGTGGGGTTTGAATTGTCCAAGTAGCACAGTACTGAACAATACTAAACCCAATGAAGTAAAAAACTTTAACATGAGAAGATAAACTTTGGGTTGAAAATTGGTTAACATTTGTATCTATAAGCACTATTAGGGAGGCCCCTTCATGGGGTCACTCCTAAGGGTGGTCTTACTTGCTTCATTTCTTGCTGGTTTCAAGCTTTGGAATTAAGGCACTACAAGAAGAATAGAACTGTTTAATTGCCTCTGGTGTAGGATATTTACTGGATCCCCAACTGAGTCGATGAGTTTGGCCTTCCTTCTCCATTTTCAAGAAATAATAGAGGTTACCTGGGTGTTGAAAATCTTGCCCATCCATTTTTTGCTCCGTCCAGTTGGAGAAAAGTAGCTGTGCTTGCTTCGGTCTTACTTTCGGTAAAGCAACAAACTCGGCTTGCTGACTTTCTCTTTTGAAAAGCTGGCCATTTTCTAGTAATAGATATTCGGTAAAGGCGCCGGCAAATCCACCGCCACTTCCAAAGTACAATCTATTACTGGGCAGTTCATCTACAGTATAGGTTTTACATCCTACTAGTAGGACTAGTGATGCGAAAAGCAGCAGTATTCTTAACATATGGTCATATTTCGATTACAAGAGGATACCCTAGGACATCAATTTGGTCCAAGGGACACAAGTAGGCGGCTCATACATAGATTCATACATATCATTCTATGATGAACGCCCAATCAAAATTTGAGGTATTGAAGCAAATAAGCAGGTATCAGGCTTTATCTGAGGAAGCAATGTTTGAGTAAACGTAGGGATTTAGTAACAACAAAATTGTGATAGTTACCAGTTTTCAGACAAGACTGCTCCTGAATACTTAAGGAATCTGCTCGACCTGAACTTGGGCTTCCTCTGTTTTGGTCAGGGCTTAAACAACTTTCTTCTAATCTCCAAGAGCATCTTCACGAAAACACTCCATACGATTTGAAAGTTGAAAGTATGCCCGTCAAATATAAATTTAAATGTGTAAATTGAAATAGATATGCCTATTATTTCCGTGTTATATGACGTGGATATGTCCTTTGAGAAACAGGTGTTTAAGAAAATATTAAGTTTTTGGTAACAAAAAAAAAGCGAGGGTCTTGCTATCTTGCACAGATTAGTAGCTAAACGGATATTATGAAAAAGTTTTACTGTCTACTCCTAGCCCTTAGTTTTGTAAGTTCTTTGTCTGTGAATGCTCAAGATGCACCGCATTCAGGGGAGGATACTCCTCTTAACAAGGAGGAGAGTCAAGAAACAGCAGCTACTCAAGAGGAACTGGCAGAATTCGCGGCCTTAGCGGAAGCAGCTGAGGAGATTGATCCAGAAGAAAAAGCCAAGGCCAATAGCAGTGAGACCGAGAAAAAAACAGCTTGCATCAATATCTCACCATCGGAGCAAAAAGCGAATGACAAGGAGCAAAGTAAAAAGATCAAGCCTAATACAAATACAGTCAAGGAGAAAGTCAATAAGTCGCCCAAATGTAGCAAATTGAAGCCTAAAGAAGCAGAAGCGACTAAGAAGAAGCCTAAAGCTAGCTCACGTGTAAAACTAGTATCTTATCGCCCTGGAGTGTACTAGCCTCCCTGGATTATAACTCTTGCTGATCTTTATCCCATTCAGAATAAAATTGTCCTTTTCGGTATTGTTGCATCACGTGTTTTACCGTAGAGGTGATATTGGGAGGTAATTCATCTAAAGAGTACCAGGCCACCCCCTGAAACTTCCAAGGCTCCTTAGCCCTTAAGGTGCCTTCCCACTTATAAGCTTTAAAATATAAAGTAATTCGGCGCTCGGAAGATTTATTCTTTTGTAGGACGTGAACTAAGGTCAGGTCCTCTGGTCTCAACTTGATTCCTGCTTCCTCAAAACTTTCTCGAATTAGTGTATCTTTTGCATATTCCCCGGCCTCCATAGTCCCCCCCACCAAAGTATAATTCCCTCCTTGAGGCTTGGTCTGTTTCAACAACAATATCTTTCCTCTGTGATAGAGGATTAACCGAACTTTGATTCTTATCTTTCGTTCCATAAGCATCTTACCCATTTACCGCTAATTGCAGAGAAGAAAGAAAAATCCCGAGCAAAAGTCAAAATAATTCATGAAAACTTAGGTATTTTTTTACAATCCTTTTCATCATATGAAGGAATGTAAATATCTATGTATAAACAGTTAAGACTTAGCTGTCCCGTGCATTTCAAGCTCAAGACTACCTATCGAAAGCCCTACCAACACTTCAATTATAATTGGGAACGAAAGGGCCGTACGCCCAAAAACTAAACAAAAAGCTGTATTTTTGGCCCTGCTCAACTTTGATTAACTATATGCAATATCAAGAAAGTGTCTTAGCAACTATTGGAAATACGCCACTTATCAAACTAAGCCGAATCTCGAACCCCATTAGTGCTAAGGTCTTTGGAAAGGTTGAATGTTACAACCCAGGTCAATCCGCCAAAGATCGCATCGCGCTCCACATGGTCGAACAAGCAGAGAAAAGAGGGGAACTAAAGCCAGGGGCTACCATCGTGGAAGCCACTAGTGGAAATACAGGGTATAGTCTGGCTATGATTGCCAGCCTAAAGGGATACGGATGTGTACTCACGGTAACCAGCAAAGCCTCGCAAGAGAAACTGGCTTTGCTACGTTCGATGGGCGCAGAGGTGGTTGTTTGTCCGGCAGATGCTGAACCCGATGATCCGCAGTCCTACTATCAGAAAGCACTCCAGCTCAGCAAGGAAATCCCCAATGCTTTCTACATCAAGCAGAATTTCAATATGGACAACTCGGGTGCGCATTATCACACCACTGGCCCAGAGATATGGGAACAGACCGGTGGCAAGATTACGCACTATGTATGCTGTGCAGGCACGGGCGGTACCCTTTCGGGTACGGCACAGTACCTAAAGGAAAAAAATCCCAACATCAAAATTATTGCCGTTGACGCCTATGGTTCAGTACTGGCCAAGTACTGGCAGTCCGGCATATTTGATAAGTCAGAGATCTATTCTTACAAAATTGAAGGTCTTGGAAAAACGATCATACCAGACAATGTGAATTTTGATGTGATCGATGAGTTTGTGAAAGTAACTGATAAGAATAGTGCATTGCGTACACGAGAATTGGCCTTAAAGGAAGGCCTTTTAGTGGGCTACTCCTCTGGGGCAGCGATGGAGTGTGTTTTCAAGATTAGGAGACAACTGCGACCACAAGATGTAGTAGTCGTTTTATTCCCAGATCATGGGACTCGTTACTTAGGTAAGGTCTACAATGATCAGTGGATGAAACAACACGGTTTCTTGGATGATGAAATGCCAGAGGACGTTTCGGCGGATGAACCTAGCTACCGAAAACAGATCAAACGTATTTATCAGGCCTATAAACGCAAATACGGTAAATATCTTAAACAGACCTTGAAGATCTGATTGAGTCTATTGCTAATCAAGGGCGCATTCCAAGTTAGATAGGTGGTTAACATACAGGAATGCGCCGGATAAATTCCACGTCTTTAGTCGGGTTTCAAAGAGATCATACAAGAGCTATCTCCTTACTTATCTAAGTAGGAGAATGAAGTGAAATTTGATTCCCTTCAGTATCTGCGAAAATAGCGAAGTAGCCTATTTCATCCGTTATCTTTGTTTTGGGTAAAATTACCTGACCTCCTGCTCCTTCTAGACGCCCCAGCACTCCACTAAGGTCTTGGCCTCCATTCAGGTACACCTTAGCTCCCTTCGAAGTAGGTTCGTAACCTTCCCCGTAGCAAATCGCTCCTCCAATACCTCCTTCTCCGGGTTTGTAAGGAAGCATCCCCATTTTGGTTCCTTGCATATCCATCTCCTCCATCTCATAATCATAAATGGAAGTGTAAAATTGTTTGGCTCTTTCAAAGTCAGCGACGGGGATTTCAAACCAGTTGATCGCATTTGTTAATTCCATAGGTGATTTTAGTTGTTGGGATAGCCGACAGCCATTCAAGGATATTATCTCAAACAGTCGGCTTGTCCGGTGAAAAAATTGAGGAAAACTAATGTAGTTTGTATCCTTTTGGATTACACTGTCATAGTATAATTTCAAAGGGATGTTAAATATAACACAAAAAGTTTTTATTTTTAATTTTTAAAACAATAATTTTATTTACGCCTAGTCCATCCTTAGTTCCAAGATGAGCATTGGATAACAGAATTCATACATTAGAAAATAGTGGACGGAAATGAGACCGTGTAGATAAGAATAAGCAGGCCTGCAGGCCCAAAAAATGCCGCCGATACCCTGGCAATAAAAACGAGCGCGGCATGTAAAATATCCCTACATTTGCAGCTCAATTATCGAAATGAAATCGGCAATACCCGAACGCTGGCTAATCATTGGAGCCTTTGCAGTAATTTATATCGTTTGGGGATCTACCTATCTAGTCAACTTCTGGGCTATTCAGGTAATCCCACCCTTTCTGATGAGTGGCAGCCGCTTCTTCGCAGCTGGATTACTACTGTACCTTTTCTTCAAACCCAAGGAGGCGGTTCCAATTACGCAGAAACAACTCCTCAATGCTATCCTTCTTGGTATTCTCTTTCTAACCATTGGTGCCGGTGGCGTAGTCTGGGCTGAACAGTATATTGACACAGGTATGGTAGCCCTGATCATTGCCTTTGATCCGCTACTGATCCTGCTATTACTCTGGCTTATACGGGGAAATCGTCCGAAAGGTTTAAGCTTACTTGGAACCGCTTTAGGTATTGCGGGCATGGCCTTGCTCGTAGACCAACCTCAGTTTGTTGCATCAAAGGAGGCTGTTTGGGGACTGATCGCGATTTCCATCAGTATGACGGCATGGGCATTTGCCTCAATATATATCAGCACAATGGACTTGCCCGTCTCCAAAAGTCGAAGTACGGCGATACAAATGCTCGGAGGTGGGGCTTGCTTATTTCTAGTTGGTGGCTTAAGTGGTGAAGTAGCAGATCTAGATTTTAGCAAAGTTAATTTGAATTTCACCTTTTCCTGGCTCTATCTAGTCTTTTTGGGTTCATTGCTTGCTTTTTCATCCTTCAACTATTTACTAACAAAGGTTTCTCCAGCTAAAGTAGCCACGTCAACCTATGTAAATCCGGTAGTAGCACTCTGGTTGGGATGGGCATTTAACGCGGAACATATCTCTACACAAAGTTTACTAGCTGCAGGAATTCTACTATCTGGGGTTATTTTTATCAACAGTCAATGAATAAAATTGCCTATTTTTGCGCAACTTTTAACTAATTAGTGATATTTTAGAGGCAAAGAAGCCTTATTACATCAACAAAGGACAAACAACCCACTTGGACTTTACAGCAGGATATAAGGGGGTAATTAGTAGCGAGTTTATGAACTCCTCCTTGTCCTAGACATCTAGCTTCCCCTCAAAATATTTCTATTTTACACGGTGACCTATGGGAGTTATTATATCCTTATTAAATCATAAAGGTGGTGTAGGTAAAACAACAAGTGCCATCAACATTGGTGCGGGCTTGGTAGAATTGGGAAAAAAAGCCCTTCTGATAGACTTGGACCCGCAAGCCAACCTGACACTTTCTCTTGGCCTTCCTAGATCACAGCACACCATTTATCAGGCCCTACGAGGAGAAGCTCCTCTGGTGCCGGTTACGGTTAAAGAGGGCTTAGATGTGGTCATTGCTACCTTGGATTTGTCTGGGGCGGAGATGGAATTGATCAATGAAGCGGGACGGGAGTTTATATTAAGGGAGTTATTGGAACCTGTTCGATTACAATATGATTATGTAATTATCGATTGCCCGCCTTCTTTGGGCTTGCTCACCTTGAATGCCTTGACTAGCAGCGACATGGTGATTATCCCATTGCAGACGGAGTTTTTAGCGATGCAGGGATTAGCAAAGATCAAGCAAGTCATTCAGAAGGTAAAGTTGCGATTGAATAAGAAGTTGACGATCGGTGGTGTCCTGGCGACCATGTTTGATAGTCGTAAGGTATTGAACCGCGATGTCATAGAAACCATACAGAAATACTTTGGAGATCTAGTTTTTGAAACTCGAATCCGGGACAATGTGGCTTTAGCAGAAGCACCAGCTCAACGCAAGGACATTTTTGCGTATAGTCGCAATAGCCCAGGAGCTGCTGACTACTTAGCCGTGTGCCAAGAGTTGGAAAACCGAGTCTCAGCGTTGGTTGTTTAACGAATAAAGCTTTTTCATTGGCAAAGAAAAAATTCACCGAAGGACTGGAAAGCCTATTTATCGAAGCCGAAGAACCTTCTACTAGAAGGGAAGGTAAAAAAGCTTCTGATAGTAGCAAACCCTCTTCCACTGATGGAAAAGAGGGGCGCTATAGCGCTGACCTAGAATCCTTTCTTTCGGATGCCTTTGAGGACGCTTTTGAAGAAAGATTAGGACAAAACCCTAAAGACAAGCGTAAACGGAAATCCAAAAAGTCCTTGAGTGGATTAGATATCTTGATCCGCAATACAGTAGATCCACAGCAGCAGATTGAGATTGAAGATCTCACTCCGAAAAGGATCACTTTGACCCTTGATGATGAGCACCTAGCCCAATTACGAGAAATGGCTCGTCAACGCAAGACCTATCTAAAAGAAATGATTAAGGAGATCGTCGCAGATTATCTCCAAAATCGCTCAAAATAAATTCAGGCATCCGATTCTGCACTTCAACCCTTCATTTCCACATTTAATCGAAATTTTGCAGGTCTTTATCAAATCTTTTTCGGTCTAAGCTCCTTTAAGCCGTAATTGTAGCTGTATTGTAAAGAAACCTTAACATTTTAATAACGATTGACAAGCAACTTTCAAACTAGAAGAGCGTCTTTACAATAAATTACATTCAATAGCTTAACGCGTGTTTTAGACTTTTTGAAGTCTCGATTTTTGAGCAAGTGAAAAAGAAGCGTTGGACCGATTAAATTCGCGCGTCTTACCAAAAGAACTAGTACCACAACTCAAAGTTTTCTGAGCTAATTGTTCTCAGTGACCCTAGCAATAAATCGTAGGAGCTGTGACCACTTTCTAAGAGAACAATACCGAAAAAACTCCAACACAAGACTGAAATTCATCTGATTGTTAATAAAAAACCCGTGCTGTTATGAAACGATTTCACTGGCTGGCAACATTATGCCTGGCTGTAATGACACTACCCGTTTGGGCGAACGATTCTGCTCCTACTGTTTCCACTGACATTTTAGTTAACGCGAAGATTGCCGAAGGCAAGGTCATTAGTTTAAAAGTATCTAATCTTCAAATGGAGAGGACGAGTATCAAACTCACTGATCTGAGAGGAGACAATACTTATTATCGGGATTATGTTAAAGACCACAATGGTTACGGTAGACGTCTAAATTTGGACAATTTGCCTGCTGGCAAGTACTTACTTACTGTTAAGCAGAAGGATGAGTATGTGAAGCAAATTATTGTCATCAAAGACAATTACGTTTTATTATCCAAGACCAATCACCAGCAAACATAGTCGATTCAATAAGGAAGTAAATCATTTTTTTGACATTTGATGTAAAGCCGCTGCCCCTCTATGGTGCAGCGGCTTTTTATATTTCCTCGCATCTCTTAGCTCCATCATCAGTCTCAGCCCGAAAATCTCTTAAGATTTGTGCTCTTCAGCGTGTTAAATGAAGTTAAAATCCTTCAGGCTTGTGTCATTTTTAAGCTGGTACTTATTAGTTTTTTCCCAAATCCTTAACTTGCCTGAAAATTACTCTTATGCACAAAATAGTTTTTGTCCTCTTACTTTTTTTTGGTGTAACATCTGCTTGTGGTGATGGTAGCCAGCAAGCTTCAAGCGACAGCAAATTCTCAGAAGAACAACTAGGTCAGCAACAAAAATTATGGGATGAGTTGATGGCCGTACACGATGAGGTAATGCCGAAGATCAGCAATATCCACAAACTCTCCCGGCAACTGCGCAACCATCAAGAAACCACCAGTGGCCTAGCGGCTGCAGCCAATGAACAGATAGATAAGATTGTGCAGCAATTAGACGATGCTGATGAGAGTATGTTTTCTTGGATGAATAACTTGCGACAACTCAAACCTCTACAGGATACAGAAAAGCACGAAGACATTGTTAAATATCTGAAGGGCGAGCAGGAAAAAATGGATAAGGTTAGGGACGTTATGCTGAAAAGCATCAATGAAGGCGCTAGCTTGATTGAGGAACTTGGCGTTGCAAATACTACAGCACAATGAGATTCTTCTTCATCACCATCGCAATGATAGGGCTGGTAGCTTGTCAGCAGCAACCTGAGGGATTACCAATCCTGGGCAACCATATCGTTGACCCAGCCACCGGAGATACGACCTATCATCATATTCCGACCTTTGCTTTTACCAATCAAGATAATCAAACCGTCGACAATGCTAGTTTTGCGGGAAAGGCCTATGTGGCAGACCTTTTTTTTATCTCTTGTCCCACTATTTGCCCAAAAGTGGCTAAGCAAATGAAACGGATATACGACAAGTATGAAACGGACGATCGGCTAGCACTCCTCTCTCACACTATAGATCCCAAGAGAGATACCGTAGCAAGACTGAAAAAATATGCTGAAGGCTTAGGTGTTGAAGCCCCAAAATGGCACTTCGTTACGGGGGAGAAAGATAAGATATATGACATCGCTCAGGATTATATGAGTATTGCACGGGAAGACGAAAATGCACCAGGAGGATTTGACCATAGCGGCTGGCTACTCTTAATTGATAAGGATTTTCACATCCGGTCCTTCTGCAATGGCACCGAGGCTGAAGCAGTAGATCAATTCATGAAAGACATAGACCTGCTACTAGCCGAAATGTAGCCGATATCGGGGAGCACCGTCAATATTAATCGAAGAATAAGGAACATTCTAGATAGGTTTGTCTCCTCTACGATACCCTTACGCTCAAGATCTAACAGGCAAAAAGTCTGATATTCTGACTTTATTTGGAAATTGTCGGAGACTTTGCTAGGCCATCCTTGTATCCCTTTCCCACAAGAATTACCTTTGGAATTTAGCGACTAGTCAGTGCTTCTTTCTTGGATAGATTATTTGAAAAATCAGATAATCTATCCAAGAATGCCTCCAATAAAATTCTCCCGAAGACAGCTAACCAAATAATGGATATGAAAAAAACAGGATCAACACTTACATCATCGAACCGCTCTCCGCGCTTTCAGAAACACAACGCATCTAATCCACCTACACTTTTTTGCTTATTGCTTTTCCTACTCCTCAGTCCTTCCCTATTTGGTCAATCCCTTCTCCCATTAGCGGAGGTTGACCTAATCGTTTTACCTCGACAGGATAATCAGGCACTTTTAGAGGAAGAACTAAAGAATCGTCAGGTAGGCACACCTCCGAAATTTGCCATGAGTTTTCCCGTAGCCATTTCTCCGCTGAAAAGGGGGAACTGGGAAGAACTGGAAGATGGAACCGCCATTTGGCGTCTTCGCATTCTCTCCCCTTCTGCACACTCTCTTAATCTGGGTTTTGGTGAATTTTTTCTTCCCGCCGATGCAGAGCTGAACCTCTACTCCGCAGATCAAAAAAATAAACTTGGCCCTTTTACCCCAAATGATAACGATGACCATCGAGAATTTTGGACCCCTATTATTGAGGGAGATGAAATGGTAGTAGAGTTACGCCTGCCCAAAGAACAGCGTAAGAATCTAAGCCTAAAAATCACCAGCATTAATCATGATTTTCTCGGTTTTTCCACCTTTGTTTCAGGTTCTTGTAATCTGGACGTGATTTGCAGCTCAGCTGATGGCTGGGATATCGTGGATGCTTATCGGGATATCATTCAATCCGTTGGCGTCTACAGTACAGGGGGGAGTACTTTCTGCACTGGTTTCCTCGTCAATAATACACAAGAGGATTGCACGCCATTCTTCATGACGGCTGATCACTGTGGTATTCGCGCGGGCAACGCCCCTAGCCTAGTTGTATATTGGAATTTTCAAAACTCCAGCTGCCGGGCACCCAATAGTGGTCCAAGTGGTGGACCGGGAGACGGGGCACTAAGCGACTTCAATACGGGCTCCGTACTAAGAGCTCGCAGTAGTGATACAGACTTTGGCTTGCTAGAGTTAGACGACCCGGTAAGCTCTACCGCAGATGCCTTTTTCGCGGGCTGGGATGCCAGACCTGAAATCCCTGTAGATACCGTAATTGCTGTTCACCATCCCAATACCGATGAAAAGAGGATCAGCTTTAGTTTTGAACAGGTCTTCAAAGGGAATCTAAATGGCCAAGGTGTAGCTAATGGTGGCTACCTTGTCGTTCCGGAATGGACTATCGGTACGACCGAGGGAGGATCCTCTGGCTGTCCCCTATTTGATCAGAATCGACGCGTAGTTGGGCAATTGTTTGGTGGAGCAGCATCCTGCAATAATCTGGACTACGATGCCTTTGGCTGGTTTGCTGTTTCCTGGGAAGGAGGGGGCACGCCAGACACACGCCTGAGGGATTGGTTAGATCCAGAGAATACAGGAAAAATAACGATTGATGGTCGAACGCAGAATGCTTGTAATTTTAGGCTTTTGGCCGATGCAGAAGAATTTCTTCTGTGTGATCCCTCCGAGCTGAGCTTTGACTTGGGACCAAGCGATAACTTCACTGACTCCGTTACACTAAGCATAGTGAATTTGCCAGCGGGAATCACAGCAGAATTTGTGGGAAATCCGGTTATAGCCGGAGAAACGGCCACCGTTCGCCTAGCACAGCTAACGCAACTTTTGCCAGGAACCTATAATTTAGACATTAGTGGTACAGATGGTACTGAATCCGCCACCACCACCATTACCCTGGTCATTTCTGAAAACCTACCGGCTAATACCAGCCTTGATAGCCCAGCCGATGAAGCAGAGAATACGAGCACTGCGCTTACCTTCAATTGGAATCCCCTCGACAACGCCATGTCTTACAACTGGCAGCTCAGTACTAGTGAGGCGTTTTTAAGCATAGTGGCTGCTGAGGAAGACCTAATGGCTAGTTCTGTCAGCTATAATAATCTCGAAACCGAGACCACCTATTTCTGGCGAGTACGAGCCGTGAATGCTTGTGGTGCAGGAGATTGGTCCCCTACCTTCTCATTTACCACGGCAGGTGTTTATTGTCTCATTACAGAGGCAGAGGATATCCCTGTCTCTATCGGATCCAATAACCCCAATACGGTGAGATCGGATCTAACGGTAGAACAGGAAGGTTTTGTGGCCAGCATTGCGGTAAGTATGGATATTTCGCATACTTATGTATCGGATCTAGCGGCCAATCTTATTTCTCCCAATGGCACAACCATAAGCTTATTCCGCAATCCAGGTGAAAACGTGACCTTCCAGGGCTGTAGTAGGGACGATTTAGTCCTTAGTTTTAATGATGATGCCCCTCTAAGCAACGATCTCCTCTCCAATCGATGTGATGATAACACACCTACTATTTCTGGGATCTTTCAACCCCAACAGGCCCTCGCTGGCCTAAATGGTGAGGATGCATCAGGAACCTGGACCTTGGAGATTATTGATGAATTTAGTGAAGATGGAGGCGCCATAGAAAGTTGGAGCCTAGAGATATGTACTAGTTTCCCTGATGCTGCCGTTGTTAACAGCACTACTTCCGATATCTCGGTCTGTCCTGGGGAGGGCTTTGAATTCGACCTAATCCTTGGGGGTGGCTTTACCGATGAAGGTCTGATGATAACGACCAATGAGCTTCCAGAAGGGGCCGACTTGGCACTCGACCCAATGAGCCCCTCCGCAGCGAGCACCATAACCGTCACGGGTAGTGGTTTTAACCAAACTGGAGATTATCCCATCACCTTCACGGTCACCGATGGTAACGCTTCGGCTAGTACAACCGTAGATATAGAAATTCGCAATGTTCCCAATAACATCATTGTTATTCAACCACAAGATGGTGCGAATTTAGTATCCGTAGCTCCCACCTTCAGTTGGACGACCAACCCAGGAGCGGATAATTATAGGATCACGGTAAGTACCTCGCCGGACCTAAGTGATCCAGTAGTTGATCTTAATACCGGTAATAACATCATCAATCTAGGTGATTTGGCTCGGGGTCAGACCTATTACTGGCAAATTTCAGCTACTAATGATTGTGGAGTAGGACAAAGCCCCGTCTGGACCTTCAGCACAGTTCCTGAGCTTAGCTTTGCCACTGACCCTAACAGTATCTCGGCATGCCCAGCGGATGAACCTAGCTTTTCTTTCGTTTTAGATGAAGATTTCCTTGGACCTGTAGATCTAACTTTCTCCAGTCAACCGAGCAGCGATCTCAACTTAGAAAGGGATGGTGGCTTAAATGAGCTCGTACCCGGAGAAACGATTAATATCAACTTAAATACGACAGGTGTACCCGCGGGAATCTACCAACTGGAGTTGAATCTTGATGATGGTACGCTGAATACCTCGACCAGCCTCAGCGTCGAGATTTTGGAAGAGGCCATTGCACCTACCTTGACTAGTCCAGCCAATCAAAGTAGCTTGGTAGTACTTCCCGATGAACTGAACTGGGAAGTGGTACCGAATATTGAGGAATACCAAATAGAGATCGCCAACAATGCTGAATTTGACCCCGTTCTGGAGTCTGGGCAAAGCACCACTAACAGTTATATGCCCAATACCATTACGGGAGGTGACACTTACTATTGGAGAGTAAGTAGCATCAATGCTTGTGGCGCTGCGACTTCAACGGTTTTCCAGTTTACCTTCATGCCTAATACCGTGAATGAGATTAACGGAAACAGCATCAGCATATTCCCGAATCCTACCCTGGCAGGAGTACAAGTTCGCTTTAGCCGACCCATTGATCAACAGTTACTACTACAGGTCCATCATATAAATGGAAAACTTCTATTACAGAGACAACTTAATGCAGGTCATCAACAGGCAGATATCTCTTTGCTTGCCTGGCCAGCTGGGGTCTACCTACTTAGCTTACAAACTGGAACGGACAGATTGATTCGTAGGATTATTAAACAATAAGAATTGCCATTCAATAGTCGTACAAGTCCTACCAAGCCTAATACTTCTTGGTAGGGCTTGTAGGTTCTGTGCGAAAATAGTCCAAAGTCCGCTGGTTGAGTTTTGCGGAAAACCATAGGTGTGCCCCTCCCCTCTCATTGTGGTAGCCCAATAGCAATCCGCAATAATTACGAAAGAATATGGGGTCCCGAAGAATTTTTATCTTCGGTGATTGTAACATTAAAAGCTACCTTCTCTCCGAACATTCAAGGAGATGGGCCAGAAAGTCGTCTTCTGAATCCAGTCGAAATATTGAAGAGTGGCTCCTTTAAGTAGAATAAACGCTCCTTAGCTATGATAAAAAGAAACCGCTGCTCAATTGACCTCCATTTGGATATTGACACAATATTGAGCAAAATCGGACCAACCTTCGCCCTACTTTTACTCTCTTTTTCCGGATGGTCCCAATCCAGTCTTCAGCAGGCGATCAACTCCTTTAGTAAAGACCCAAGCTTAAAGCATGCTGGCGTAGGCATCAGCGTAATAGATGTAGCTAGCAACAAAGAAATCGCCCAATACGATTCCCAGCGAAGCTTGGTACCTGCTTCCTCTTTGAAGGTACTCACTACCGCTTCCGCCCTAGCCATGCTTGGGACTGAATATAGATTTAGCACGCACCTTCAATATACTGGCTCAATTGACGCCAATGGTCAATTAAACGGAGACCTAATTCTGCAAGGGGCAGGCGATCCCACCTTGGGAAGTCCCACCATGCCGGGTGGCCAAAGTATGGAACAGGTATTGGATAAATTCAGTATGGCATTACAACAAAAAGGAATTCGCAAGATCAATGGATATGTGATCGGCGATGCCTCCTTTTTCGCCACTAAAGTCAATGGCTCTTCCTGGCAATGGAATGACCTGGGCAATTATTACGGGGCGGGCAGTTGGGGACTCAATTTTCATGACAACCTCTATTACCTCAGATTCCAACAATCCAGTCGGCTCGGAAAAACTCCTCGGATTGCCATTATCGAACCGGAAATTCCGAATCTTCGCTTTACTAATGAGGTGAAATCTGCCTCCGCAGGATCAGGGGACAATGCTTACATTTACGGTGCTCCCTATACTTATGAACGTTTTGTAAGAGGAACCATACCCGTTGGTAGTAAGCTCTTTAGCATCAAAGGATCGATTCCTGATCCTCCCCTATTCGCCGCTCAGCAGTTGGCCATGCGACTGCGCAATGCAGGTATCGTTAGTGAAAAGGGGGCTACTAGTGACCGACTCCTGGGGCGTCCGCTAGCTAACAATCTGCAAAAGCTACTGACGCACCGATCTCCCTACCTAAAGGAAATCGTAGTACGCACCAATATCAAAAGTGTCAACCTGTATTGCGAAACCTTACTGCGAGCACTCGGAAAAATTAAAGGCAGCGAGGGCACTGTATCTGGAGGTATTAAGGCTTTACAGAGCTTTTGGGAAGCGCGCGGTCTGTCATTTGTAGGCGTTGCCCTGGAAGATGGAAGTGGGTTATCCTCCAAGAATGTGGTCACAGCAGCATTCATGGCTCAGTTGATGCGCAAGGTAGCTAGAGATAGTAAAATCTATGATGATTTCAGAAACTCCTTGCCAATTGCTGGTAAGTCAGGCGGCATGTCTTATACCTTACGTGGGACGTCCGCCGCAGGGAAGGTTAGAGCAAAAACCGGGACGTTGAACCGTGTGCGGTCTTTGACTGGTTATGTAGAAACAAAGTCAGGGAAGCTACTTTCGTTTTCCATCATTGTCAATAATTATACCGGATCAGGGGGGCAAGTACGTAAGAAAATGGAAAAGGTATTGCTCGCGATGTACGCCCTCTAGCGCAGCCCTGGCAGTAGAGCACGATTATAGATTTACTTGCCATATTGCAGCCTTTACCGTAACTTTACGCGCGGCATAGTACCCAAAATGACAATCACATATGAAGCTCAAAACGACCTTTCTTCTGATCTCCATGGCAGTACTGCTATGCACTACAGCCTGTGATCGAGATGAACGCCCAGCAGATTTTCCGCCAACCTTAAGTACTGACCCCAACGATGCTCAACCCCTCAATACCAGTAAGAATGATGGTAATGCTGTAGTTACCTCTGGTCTGACCAAGGATTACTTGAACACGAACCGAGGAATCTGGCAAAAACCAGAGCTCATCCTGGAATTATTGGGAAACCTAGAAGACAAGGTGGTAGCAGACATTGGAGCCGGAACTGGTTTTTTCGCCTTCCGTTTAGCGCCGAAAGCTAAAAAAGTTATCGCTGTCGATATCAATCCAGTCTATACGCGGACCTTGGATAGTTTAAAGGTCTTCCGCTTAGCTGATGATGTACAAGATCGACTCGTTACACGTTTAGGTAGAGAGAATTCACCCAAACTGGAGGATGAAGAAGTAGATATCGCTATTATTGTGAATACCTTCGTTTACATCCGAGATAAGGTTGCTTATTTAAGAGAATTGAAAAAGGGTATCAAGGAAGGAGGAAAGCTCTTGATCGTAGAATTCAAGAAGAAAAGGCTACCCGATTTCGTTGAACCTCCACAAAAATATCGGCTACCTCTCTACGAAGCTGAAAAGCTACTGTATCAAGGGGGATATACCAAAATTGAAGCCAATGATACCGCGCTTGATTATCAATATGTTTTAGTGGCAGAGAAATAGGACAAGAGAGCCCTCAGAGGTTGTAGAAATCTCTGATGGCTCTCTTCTTGTCTATTTTCCCAAGAGTTTCTTGCGCAGCCACTTTCTTCGCCAGATCACCAGCACACCCAGCAACACTAAAGGCCAGATCGTCACTAGACCGAGGACCAAGCTAACAACAATGGTCCAACCGTCCGCTGCACTTTGCTTGAGACGTGTCCAAAAGGTAGTGCGGCTCCCTCGATCGGGTGTATAGGGTACCTCTTGGTAGATTTCCAGATTGATCGTGCTGAGGGAAACTCGATTTTTAAGGTAGTTCAAACGGCCTTCGCGAGACTCAATTTCCTCCTGTATCACTCGAATGGCTTCCTCGGCCTTTAAGACTTCCTCTACTGTTTTGGCCTTGTCTCTGAGAATGGCCACGTAGCGATCTCGTACTTGCTTCTTGGTATGTAGACGCGTCTCTATATCTAGGTATTCTTCGGTTACATCCTTCGCGTTGATCCGGCGATAGTTGGTGTAAATGGATTCCGTTTCGATAGTGTTCATTAGCTCATCAAAGCGGTTGGCAGGAACGCGAATGGTCAACTGATTCGTTATTCGATAGCTTGAATTCGTCATATTCAGGGCGGACATAAACCCCTCATGCGCAGCTACCATTTCCTCGATGCGTTTGGTGCTCTTTTCCACTTCTTTCACCTTGATGCTAAAGTCTGCGGTCTTGATTACTTTTCTTTGCACGGATACAGTTTGAGCACTAGCATCCTGCATTTCCGTAGCTCCTTCGTATTCCCCTCGCCTATCCGCTTCCGTCATTTCCGTATCCTCATAGGGTTGCATCGCACTTTCCTTGCTAGCACTGAAGCCACCAGCCTCACCACTGCAACTCCAAGCAGCTCCTATCAGAAAAGTGATCAATACCAGCAAAAAGTTGGACCTAGAATATAATCGCTGCCAGTATCCGGCAGCCTTGGTAGGTGGGAATAATGTTTTCATTACGTTTTGGGTTGTTGTTTTCGACCGGGCAGTTGGGACTGTCCATGATTTATGATGAGTAATTTAAGAAAAATGGTGGGAGAATAGGAATTTTCATCTACAATTACTAAATCGAGCCAAAAGGAAAACGAATGCAGGAACCAATACTGAACAAACAAGAAACCTTCCACCAACTTCCTCCGATCTGGCCAGTATCCTTACTTGCTCAAATTAGAGAGCAACACCTAGCCTCGGGCAAACGCTTAGTCGTACTTGACGATGATCCCACTGGAACACAAACAGTCCAGGATATACCTTTACTGACAGAATGGTCCGTAGATAGTTTGCAGCGTGAACTGGAACAATCTCCTGTATTCTTCGTGCTAACCAATTCACGAAGTATGGATACTAAACGGGCAGAAGTCATCGCTGAAGAAATCGGTAAAAATTTAATCCGAGCTGCGGACTTAGCAGGGGTGGATTTCTTTGTGCTTAGTCGGAGTGATTCTACTTTAAGGGGCCACTATCCCGTTGAAGTCGACGCATTAGCTAAAGGCTTAGAAAAGGCCTATGATGCCGTGATTATGGCACCCTACTTTGAAGCGGGGGGTCGCTATACCCTACATGATATTCACTATGTACAACAGGGGGAAGAACTAGTTCCAGCTGCCTTAACAGAGTTCGCCAAGGACAAGGCATTTCCTTTCCAGCATTCCTACTTGCCCGCCTACGTACAGGAGAAGACCAATGGGCGGATTGGAGCTAGTCAGGTGCAAGGCATCTCTTTAGATCTTGTTCGCCAAGAGGGGCCGGAGGGGGTCAAGGCCGCGCTATTGGACGTTCCGGCAGGGGGCGTGGTGGTGATCAATGCTTGTGCTGGGCGTGACCTCGAAGTAGCGGTTAAAGGGCTCCAACTAGCCCAAGCCGAAGGAAGGAGGTATATCTATCGAACGGCTGCCTCATTCGTGCGTGTCTTGGCTGGCATTCCTATCAAGCCTTTATTAAATGCCCATTCTATGGCTATCGAAACTTCCAATGGTGGCCTGATGATTGTAGGCTCTCACATCAAGAAATCCAGCTTACAACTAGAGAAAGTCCTACAGTTGGAAGATCTATTTGCACTAGAGATCGAAGTGGCTAAATTAATAGAGGAAGATTCTAGAACAACTACTATCCAGCAATATCTCACACAACTTGAAGCCGCTATCAAGGAAGGTAGGAACGTGGTAGCTTACACTAGTCGAAAGCTCATTGCCTTAGGAGATGCGAGTACGTCCCTGTCCATTAGCCGACTCATATCCGAAAGCATCTGTCGAATTGTAGAAAGTCTGAGCATCCAACCGAAATTCCTGATTGCGAAAGGTGGTATTACCTCCAATGACGTTGCCACGAAAGGACTAGGTGTAAAAAGGGCCATGGTTGCAGGGCAATTACAGGCAGGTGTTCCGGTCTGGCGCTTAGGCCCTGAAAGCAAATTTCCCGGCATGCACTATGTAGTCTATCCGGGTAATGTGGGGAGTGAGGAAGGGCTGGCACAGGCTATTCAAGCCTTTGCCAGCCCTTAGCAGTCATTTCTCCTTAAAATTTTCCTGAGTTCACATTTTCAGCGGGCACTGGTTCAACATTATCCCAATGTTCCACAATCTTACCGCCTTCGATTCTGAAGATATCTACCTGCGCATAATCTTGATCGATTTTGTCATCTTTCCAATTGGCTCGACATAGGGTAGCCACAAAGTTTCCCTGCCCGACCAGTAGCACAATCTCCTTATAGTTCAATGGTCGATTAGGTGTACTGGCCAATTTTTGAAAGTGTTCCAAACCATCGGGCACCTCCTTATTATGTTGGATATATTGTTCAGTGGAAATGTAGCGACTCAGGTTATGGGGATTCCCTCCTTCCATCAAGGCATCCTGGAGCAGGTTTCGGACCAATACCTTGTTCTCTTCTGTCTTGTCTAAGTCTGCAATCACCGTAGAACCATCCACACTGGTATGTCCAGAAGGCGTTTGCTCCACATATTCCGCAATCACATCCCAATGCTCAATGATTTTATCATTATCATCGGTATCGAAAAAATCTGTAGTAACCCATTGTGCCTCCCCATCGTTAAGACTTTGATAAGCATGTATGAATACATATTGGCCATCAACAAGTCCACGTATGATTTGAATATCGCGCTTGGGATTTCTCTCGATGAAAGGTTCAAAGAACTCAACGAATCCTTCTATCCCATCTCTTACACCAGTGCTGTGTTGGGTATATCTATCTCCGGTATATTTAGTTACTGCTGCTCTGGCGTTTCCATCTCTGATTCCTTCCAGATAGAGGGCTTTGGCATTTTTCAACTTCTGGCTTTCCATGTGGTGGTGCTTTTAATCAGGTTTATTGATTCGTTACTTATCTGACCACAAAGTTGGACATAGAAATGTAGAAGCCAAAGGTGAATCTCTGTGCTTTGATGGTAAATCTTTGCCTTAATTGGTATACTGGCTTCGAAAACTTGCGGGGGTCTGCTGGCTGTGTTTCTTAAAATATTTAATGAAGTTCGTAGGCTCCTTAAAACCCAGTTGAAAACTAATCTCTTTAGAGGAAAGGCCAGTGGAAACGATCAGCCGCTTAGCTTCCAATAATAAGTAAAAGTCGATAAATTGTTTTGCGGTTTGCTTCACCACTGACTTGCAAACCTGGTTTAGTTTTCGGTAGGAAACGAATAATTGGTCTGCATAATCTGCCGCATTCCGCGTTAAGCAATGGTTGTCTTGCAGGAGTTGACGAAAGTTTTCGAATAAAACCAGATCCTCCTGGGGCAGCACTCCCAGGGCAAAGTC
This sequence comes from Saprospiraceae bacterium, assembly GCA_965263225.1. Taxonomy (GTDB): domain Bacteria; phylum Bacteroidota; class Bacteroidia; order Chitinophagales; family Saprospiraceae; genus DT-111. The sequence continues at coordinate 303,635 of CBDHHG010000046.1, read as the reverse complement.
TTCTCCCTGCTCCTTTAGTAGCACGAGGTAACGCGTAAGTGCTGCACCAAGCAGGCAGGCACGCGTTCTTTCCTGTTCCTGCTGCATGGCGAGATCCAGGTCTTGTACGAAGGTATGATGCAATGCTGGAGCCTGAATGGCCTTGGGCTGCCGGTAAAAACGATACAATAGATCGATATATTTCAGCGTCTCCCTCGCCAAATATTGATTCATAAAGGTCTCTGTAAATACAATGAGATAACCCTGGTAGTTAGAGGTAGGATCAAAGGCATGAATTTGCCCTCTCGCAATCAATATGGCCTCTCCTGTTTTCAAGTTAAATTGTTGAAAATCGACTCTGTGAGAAAGTGTCCCTCCTAGATTAATCAAGATCGCAAAGAAATCTAAGCGGTGAAAAGCGTAGGGGTCGTGGTCCTCCGGCAAATCGTACTGGAAACGTCCGGGTAGCTCGATTAACTCAAAGCCATTGACCCCTTTGTGCGTTCGCCTGTTAAATTTTATTTGAGGTATTTTTTCCAACGCTAGATTTTTGCTAACCCAACCTTACCGCTATTTGCCTTTTTGAATTTTCCCACTTTTGATAAAAACCGGAAACTGGATGGCCATAGCTTCCTCCCTTGGCCAGACGCTCGCCAACTCCTCAATAAAGGCAGGAACGGGATTCTGCCCATTCTGCTGCCGGATATAATGCTGTACACTTGACCAAGAGTTGAGATAACCTTCAAACCGATCCAGGGTCCACTCTACATCAATTGTTAGATCATCTCTCATTGGTATTACCGGGAAGTTGAAGGGGATGCTTTCATAGGCAAGATCTACATGTCTTCGCTCTTCATTCCAATATGGCCCAATAATATCCATGTAAAAGTGATCAATATAGCGGTTAATGGATTCATTGACTCGCAGGAGTCCATAGCCCCAAATGCTAATTATTCCCCCTTCTCGCCCTACACGGCGCACCTCTCGCTCGAAAGCATCAAAGTCAAACCAGTGTACTGCCTGTCCCACCGTAATTAAATCAAATTGGTCATCCTGAAAGCTCGTCTGTTCAGCTCGCTCCACTCGATAGCTAATATTAGAAGCCTGCGGAGCTTGATCAAGTTGGTTTTGGCTGATATCGGTTGCCACTACCTGCTGGTAATGTTGCGCTAGTTCTGCCGCTACTTGGCCATTTCCTGTTCCACAATCCCAAGCCTGTTGACGAGGATTATTAGCCGTGACTCGAAGAAGCTCCTCATATAGTGCCCGAGGGTAAGTAGGACGGAATTTCTTATAAGTAAGGGCCTGTTTGGAAAAGTTATCTTGACTCGCCTTCATATCTTACTATTTGAGGACAAAGGAAGTGTTTATAATTCTTTGATGCAAGTGAGCGACAAGAAAGCTTTCCCCTCAGGTTCAATTCACCAATCATTTTGTACAGTTCACTTTATTATCCACAACTCAGCTGCATAAATAGATGCAAATTATCGATGTAAGTAATGCCCCAGTTACGTTAATCTATCTCTATTAAAGGCTGATGGCTTAGGCTCAAGTCAACGCTTCTTGCTGAGTACAGGACAAAAAACTGAGTAATTGAGAGAAGAGGTAAATTGGTGGTGCTTAAACATCAATTCCTCACCCCCAATTACTCGGTATGAAAGATACAGAAAAGGCTCTTAAAGAAGAGCTTTGTCAGATATTTAGTGGGCATGGCCAGCGCTTAAGCATGATGAGTAAATTGATATTAGCCATTCTGAAAATGTGTACAGTCAATTATGCTCAGCTAGCGATGGTTATTAATCCTAAGGTCAAAGTGGATAGCAATTTCAAACGGATTCAACGTTTTATGAAGAGCTATCGATTTTGCCAGCGTCGCTACATCCAGTTTGCGTGGGCCCAATATGGTGTCCAAGGAAATTGGGTTGCCTTAAGCATGGATCGTACCAATTGGAAATTTGGTAAGACCAACATCAATATTTTGACCATTGGAATTTCTTGGCGGGGTACTGCTATTCCTTTGGTATGGATGTTATTGGACAAGCGAGGCCAGTCTAATCAAAGCGAGCGGATCTTGTTGTTAGAACGTCTTTGGGGCAGTCTAAATATAGACCAGCAAAGAAGAATCCGCTACTTACTGATGGACAGAGAGTTCGGCGCGCATGATTGGATTACACACCTCCGCTCCAAGCAAATTAGCTTTGTCATCCGAATTCGAAAAGATGCCAATGTGCGCAAACTTGGCAAAGCCACTACTAGGAAGGCTTGGACCTTATTTCGAGGTAGCGAATTTAAGGTGCTTAGAAAGCCTAGAGTGGTTTTTGGCCATCGACTATACCTAGCTGGTCAACAAATATCCGATCGTGAATACTTGATTTTGATTAGTGACCACGCCTTGAAACACGGTCGACAGATTTATGGCGAACGCTGGGGCATCGAAGTCTTCTTTGGCGCTTGCAAATCCAGGGGCTTCAATTTTGAGGATACCCATTTGACCAAACTCGATCGGATTAACACCTTGATCTTTATTCTAGCCATAGCATTTATTTGGGCATTAAAAACTGGAGAAATGCTATTAGAATACGGTCATCAAATACCAATCAAGCAATTCAAAAAACGAAGAGCCAAATTGGTCAGCATTTTCAGATTGGGCCTAGATCATCTAAAAACCAAACTGCTCAACTTTCTGAGCTTATTTCAAGAAATCTATTTTTTGTCCTGTACATAGCGCTTCTTGCTAAAACCATATATAAGATGAAAAAATTATACGCTCTTATTGTTTGTATGCTCGCTTTAGTACTTTCTACCTTTGGGCAGGTCAATTTCAGCGAACATATCGCCCCGATCATCTACGAAAATTGTACCTCTTGCCACCGCCCAGGCGAGATTGCCCCCTTCTCCTTAACCAACTATGAGCAAGTAGCAGCATGGGGAGCAACCATCCAATTTGTGACTGAAATTCAGTATATGCCCCCCTGGAAACCAGATCGCACTTACAGTAAATTCGTAGGGGAGAAAGGCTTGACAGAAGAGGAAATCCAACTCATTTCGGACTGGGTAGATGCCGGGACCCCACAAGGAGATCCTGCCCTAGAGCCTCCTCTGCCGAGTTTTCCATCCGGTTCACAATTGGGCACCCCGGACCTAGTGCTAGAAATGACTGAGGACTACTTCATCGAGGGCAACAACCAAGACGATTATCGAGTATTTGTTTTACCAACAGGTTTAACGGAAGACAAGGAGATTGCTGCGATTGAATTCCGCCCTGGAAACACACGAGCCGTGCATCATGCCCTCATTGCCTACGAAACCAATGGAGAAGCCGCAGCCATGGATGCCTTAAGCCCTGAATATGGATACGAATCTTTTGGTGATTTTGGCGTTCCAATACAAGGAACCTTCACTGGCTATACGCCGGGCATTCAATCGCTTTTTTTTCCCGTGGGGATTGGAAAGACCTTACCCGCAGGTGCTGACCTCATGATCCAGGTGCATTACGCCCCCCTAGCTACAAATGAAACAGATCGATCCTCTTTGAACATCTTTTTCAAAGATGAGGATGATCCCATTAGTCGAGAAATCCAAAATATGCCGATCACTCCGCTAGACCTTGATGGAGGCTTCTTCTCTTTTTCTATTCCCCCTGATGAAGTGAAGACTTTTCACGGAACGAGAGAAATTATGGAAGACATTAGTTTCATCTCCGTTTATCCACATAGTCATTACCTGGGGAAGAATTGGGAATTGTTTGCGGTTAGCCCACAAAGCGACACCATCAATATCATCCGCATCAATGACTGGGATTTCAATTGGCAAGGTTCCTATACTTTTGAGCGCATGAAAAAGATCCCAGCTGGTTCAATCCTACACATTAATGCCACCTACGACAATACGCTCAACAACCCCTTTAATCCGAATAATCCTCCTCAGACCGTAGCTTGGGGAGAGGGTACCACAGATGAGATGTATCTGGTGGGTACTTCCTACGTTCCCTACCAGGAGGGAGATGAGAATATAGTAATTGGCGAAACACAACCCACAAATACGAAAGACATTCTATTCGATCAGGGCAATTGGCTGCAATCCCCCTTCCCCAACCCAAGCAATGGCCAGGTATCCCTTAATTTTTACTTACGAGAGCGGCAAAACATTAGCCTGGAATTATTAGATATCAAAGGGCGCCTAGTAGAAACTATATTGGAAAGCAATTCATTAGCTAGTGGCGAACATACAGTGATTGGTCATGTAGAAGAATTACCGGCCGGAGTCTACACCATCCGGCTACATGGCCCCTATGTGAATTTAACCAAAGCTTTAGTGGTCTCGGAATAATAGCTACTCCATAAGGTCAATACTTGAGCGATAAACCACTCAAAGCCCCCAAAGCCTTGTAAATACATTTACCATCTACATTAATATCCAGCAAACCGATGATAACGAAAAATTATCATCATCTAAACGGCTGAAGTGTCTGGCTTAACCAGCACTTCGGCTTTTGTATATGAAAATTCGTCTCCATCCATCTCAACCTCGGAGAGCAACCAAGTCTAACAAAGCTTTCAGACGTAGTGGCAAGTACTCAAAATATCTGGGAGCAAGTCTACCCAGATCAGGCTTTCGACTACTATTTTCTGGATGAACGCTTTAACGACATCTACGAAAGAGAAAGGGTCCTTAAAAGTATCTTTTTGACCTTTACCATCATTTCGGTGGCCGTTACTTTTCTTGGCGTTTTCGGTTTATCCATCTTCGTTTCCTTACGGCGCAGGAAAGAAATTGGCATCAGAAAAACGCTGGGGGCTAATCCCTCGCAAATCCTTTTGCTATTTTCCGATACATTCATCAAACGGGCAGGGCTTGCCGTTTTGATGGGGGCTCCAATTGCTTACTACATCTTAAACACTTGGCTGTCAAGTTTTCATTATCGCACCTCCTTGGATATCTGGACCTTCATTCTGCCAAGTGTTGCTTTGCTGGCCCTTGTGGTTACTGCTCTAAGTTTTGAAGGATTAAAGTTGGCGAAAACCAATCCAATAGATATCCTGAAGGAAGAGTAGCCTGAGCTTTCTTGATCAAGAGCCTTACAATACGAAATCGATTTTCATGACTTGGAAAAGAAAGCTAGTGCTCCACAGAACAAAGCGCTCATAGTTTGCAATCCCCATAACCCGTTTAATAAAAGACTAGGTTCAGTCCTCATTCATAGAATAATTCCCGATTAATGCTTATACTCGACGCTCTTACTCAAATAAATCCACAATAGTACATGTCAACAACTTCATTGGCTCAATCATTCGCCTTTCCCTCCGGCGTACAGACCAACAATAGAATTGTAAAATCTGCCTTAAGTGAAGGCATCGCAGAACCTAACGGGCGCCCTTCCGAAGCACTGTTCAATTTGTACAAACGCTGGGGAGCAGGTGGTGCCGGAATCTTGATGACGGGCAATGTGATGGTAGACAAGGATCACCTAGTGAATGCCAATGTGATGATTGCAGAGGGAGAAAACTTCTTGGATGACTATACTATTTTGGCTAGCTACGCTCAGGCACATGGTACCCAGTTGTGGATGCAAATCAATCACCCGGGCAGGCAAGCACCGTTCTATTTGGATAAAGCCCCGGTAAGTGCTTCCAATATTAAGATGCCTAATAAAATGTATTTGGAGCCTCGCCCACTTGCAGAAGGCGAGATTCTAGAACTCATAGAACGATATGGAGATGCGGCTTTACTAGCCAAGAAATCAGGCATGAAGGGCGCCCAGATCCACGGTGCCCATGGCTATTTAGTTAGTCAATTCCTCTCCCCACTAACAAACATCAGAACAGATAAATGGGGCGGATCACTAGAGAACCGCGCAAGATTTGTCTTGGAGATCTATCGGAATATGCGGAAGAAAGTGGGTGAATCCTTTCCACTAGGAATCAAGATCAATTCCGCAGACTTCCAAAGAGGCGCGTTCACGGAGGAAGAATCCATGAAAGTTATTCAAATGTTGGATCAGGAAGGGATGGACCTCATCGAAGTGTCAGGAGGGACCTACGAAAGAGCTGCAATGGTGGGCACTATGCAAAAGGAAAGTACCAAGCAAAGAGAAGCCTACTTTATGGACTTCATCGTCAAGGTCCGCAACAAGATAGAAAGTCCGCTGATGCTAACCGGCGGCTTTAGAACAGCTGCCAGTATGAGCAAGGCCATTGAAAATGGTGAACTCGATCTAGTTGGTTTGGGGCGTCCTTTCTGTGTTTTCCCGGATGTAGCCAAGGAATTAATTAGTGGAACCCGGACCGATTGTAGTGTCCCGGACTTGTTGACGGGGGTGGAGAAAATCGACCTCTCAGGTATGCTCCAAACGCCCTGGCATCAATTCCAACTGGTCAGAATGGCTAAGGGATTAGACCCGGATCCTGAAATGGATGTTTGGATGGTTTATGAGAAGATTACGGGAAAGAAGCGCCCGGTCTAAGCCCTTAAGCTTGCTCAATTTGTCACTGTTCAGAATCTATTGAGTTGGAATCTCAACTATAATCTTGGATGGAAGATCAACACCTTTAAGAAAGGGGCGATCTCTCTGGAAAAAGGTTAAATGGCGATGGCTTTGATCTTGTCGTAAAGGGCTTTGTATATGTGTACTATTATGAATTAGACCGCCCATCATCAAGGTACATGTTAGAGCATACGTTTACACCATTAGCGCTAGTAATTAACTTCGCAGAACCCTCAAAACTGTAGAACATGGATCTCGCTATTTTACAGACCAGGCTACAAGAACTAGGTGCCTCAGCCGAGCAACAGAACAGTAGCATTTTACAAAATCGTTTTGTCCCCGATGAGTTGGTGAATCAACTTAAGGACTCGGGTGCTTTTCGACTCTGGGTAGCGGAGGCATACGGTGGCGTCCAAAGTCATATCCTTGATCTGATGCAGGCGGTGCAAACGCTGAGCTATTACAATGGCTCGCTGGGTTGGATATTAGGCGTAACAGGAACGGCGGCCTTGAGCAGTGGCTATTTGCCCGCCGAGGTTGCCCACAAGATCTATGGACATCCCCGAGCCCTAACCGGAGGATGGGCCGCCCCAGTAGGCCGGGCCAAACGAGTAGAAGGTGGTATTCTGGTAAGCGGAAAGTGGTCTTGGGGTTCCGGAATTCGGTACTGTAGTCATATTGTCGGCGGCACCTTAGTGGAACGAGGAGAAGACCAAAGGCCTTTATCAGCCATTGCCTTTTTTGAGCCAAAAGATGTCACGTTTATCGATAATTGGGAGGTCCTAGGATTGCACGGCACCAACAGTATAGATTATCGGGTAGAGGCCTTGTTTGTACCCGATGGATATTGGATGCCCTTCCCTGTGCAGCAGGCACATATAGACGCAACGCTTTACCGTTTCTCTTTTTTGGGAGCTTTGTCTACGGGGGTAGCCTCCGTCGGTTTGGGATTGGCACAAAGAGCTATTGATGAGATCATCCAACTATCTCAGCACAAAATCCCCAATGGAGCACGACGATCTTTATCCGAACGGCCAGTGGTTCATGAAAAGATTGCGCTTATGCAGGCTCGCTATGAGTCCTGTAAATTTGCTATTGGAAGAAAAGGTACGAAAGAACTGGGCGGAAGCTGAGGAGGGCAACATCACTGCAAAAACAAAGAGTGAGCTCCGTCTCGCTTCTACCTATGCCGTGGAAGCCTGCACCGCCATCGTTGGTCAAGCTTACAAAATCGGAGGGGGTTCCTCCATCTGGGATGGTGTTAAACTCCAGGAATTGTTGAAGGATATTCATGTAGTCTCCCAACACGGCATGGTTGGTCCTAGCAATTTTGAAGTAGCAGGTAGAGTCGCCTTTGATCTTAAAGTCAATGAATGGCTGTTGTAAGCATTGCGCTTCGCCCATTTTATCGCTTAGCGGAAATCTTATCAAATTCTCTAGTCCAGCCTACCTAATTTTGGGTAAAAAATGTGTAGAAAACGGGTGCTTTAGTGTCTGAAGCAGTCGAAATACCTACCTTTATGCGCGCAATATAAAGCTACCACTAGATGAAAAAAATACTCTTTGCCGCCTTCTTAATTAGCCTGGTAGGTACAGGTGCTGAGCTACTTTTACTGGAGCATACCCAGGATGCTTGGCAATGGATTCCGGTCGTCTTGATTGGGCTAGCCTTGGTGGCCTTTCTGTGGTTTGCGGCTACTGGCTCCCGACCAAGTCAGCAAGTGCTAAGAGGGGTCATGGTACTATTTATCATCAGTGGCGTGCTGGGTTTTGCCTTACATTACAACGGCAACATGGAATTTGAATTGGAGATGTATCCAGGCATGAAGGGAGCAGAATTAGTTTGGGAAACGCTAAAAGGAGCAACCCCCGTACTGGCCCCAGGTAGTATGATAGCCACTGGTTTGCTGGGTTGGGCCTACACGATGAAATGATCAATTCATTTACCTCAATTATATTTAACAGAAAAACACGCAATGCAACGTTTAATTTGGTTACTACTAATTATGGGCATGGTCTCTGCCTGTGCTGGAGGAGAAAGTAAGGCAGCGGAAGAAGAAACAGTTACGGAGAACCAGGAAGAAGCAACGCCTCCTGAGGCGCCGGGGACCCTTGCCGTACTCAACCCTAATTTGGCTTCTGCGGAAGAGTTAGCCGCCCTTCCTGAGATCGACGAAGCCTTGGCTCAAAAGATCATCGAAGGACGTCCTTTCCTTAGCATGACGGATTTCCAAGCAGTTGTTGGTGAGAAGGAGGAGGCCGCCTTGGAAGCGCTATTCACCGCTTGTTTTGTCCCATTAAATCTTAACACCACTCCCGAGGAAGAATTTCTGATGGTTCCTGGTGTAGGCGAAAAAATGGCACATGAATTCGAAGAATACCGTCCTTACAAGAAGGTTGCTCAATTTAGGAGAGAAATGGGGAAATACGTAGACGAAGATGAAATTGCTCGTTACGAAAAGTATGTATTTGTACCCGTTGCCCTCAATTCTGCCACGGATGAGGAAATTCTTGCCATTCCCGGCGTCGGAGATCGTATGTTACATGAATTCAAGGAGTACCGCCCATATGCCAGCTTGGAGCAATTTCGCCGTGAAATTGGTAAATACGTTGACGATAAAGAATTGGCACGCCTAGAGCGTTTTGTCTATTTAGATCTCGACAAGTAAGCCTAAACCAACTTCTTGGTGGTAAAGTAGGGATCGGGAATTGTTCCTACCTACGGAAAAAGCCTTTCAGTATTGAGTCTGAAGGGCTTTTTTTATTGGCATCACGGGTGGTGTGGAGCGAATGCTCCAGGCTGCTGCTGTAGGTTTCTCACTAACAGCAGGGTTCCAGAAGGCATGGTCGTGGGGTGGGTCGAAAAGACCCACAACAGTTGGGGAGGTGAGGGGGACGGTTCAATTCACCAATTGAAATGATCAATTCACTAGGATAGATCGAATGGCCCATCCTCAATCTCTCCATCTTTGCTATAAGTAATAATTAACGAGTGACACTACAACTCTAAGAGCAGAGTTCTGCTATCTGTTGGTAACAGAGCAGGAGTTATTAACAAATCACAAAACCAAAGAGCTAAAACATGAAGAACTGGTTGTTCATACCTCTGATCCTTTTCAGTTTCCCAAATTTGGCCCAAATTCAATTTCATTCCTTGCAGGAGGTCTTGACTTATGCAGATCAGTACGCGATGGCTATACAACAGGCAAGGATTGGGGAACAAATCTCGATATCGAGTAAAAAGGAAGCACGGGCGGCCCTATATCCTTCTTTTAATACCACCTTGGGTTACAACGATAACATGACCTTGCAACCCACACTCGTTCCCGCCCAAATGTTCAATCCTGCCGCACCAGAGGATACTTATGAAGAATTTACTTTCGGCACTAAATACCAGTACACCACTGGTCTACAAGTACAATGGGATGTATTAAATTTTCAAAAGCTATTTGCCTTAAAAACCGCAGACCAAGAGATCCTCAAAAGCAAAGCAAATATTGAGGTAAATCGGTTCAATACCTACAATTCAATTGCTTCCACCTACTACTCTATTCTTCTCACGCAAGAATCCATGCGCATATATGAAGAGAACCTTGAGGTTTCTAATGCTATTCTTGATTTGGCCAAGGAAAAATATGAACAAGGCATCCTCAGTGAAGCGGAGGCCAATCAGGCTGCCATTAAACAATTACAAAATAAGCGTAGCCTAGATGCGGCGAAAAGTAATCTTCAGCAATTCTATCTCCAATTACAGAGTCAATTGAATACTAAACAAAGCATCCAGATCATAGATAAACCCAGCAACTTTGCCCTGGATGACATGATGGTGCAATCCAGACACCCAGAAGTGCTGCTGCAAGAATTGGAAGTGCGGAAGTCCGAGTCCTTACTCAAGCAAACGAAGTCCTTGCTCTATCCTTCGATCAGTCTGGTATACCAAAACAATCGGACCTGGGCTACCAATGGTTTCATGGACTTTTCGGCAGCCAACACGCTTCCTCAACAGTATTTTGGCGTACAAATCAACCTATTGGGATCTAATCGATTTATCACCAAACAAAAGATCAAACAATCAGAGTGGGAACTACAAATGCAACGGATGCAATTGGAAAACACCAAATTGGTCAAGCAAAAGGAGGATGAATTGCTGCAGTTGGAATTGCAAAAAGCCTCTCAACAGCTCACGGATAATCAGTACATCCTCACCTTACAGGAAAAAAATGATGTACATGCGGAGAATAAATACCAAAGTGGGATCATAGGGTTGGACGAACGCCTCAACAAATATGATGACTTATTGGCTGCGCAAGATATGTACCTCCAAAGTTTAGCCAGTTTCAGCATTGCACAATACAAAACTTATATCAGACAGATTAATTTTCAAACCAAATGATTATGAGAAAATCCAGCAGACTACATTGGTACGCCTTCCTTACTCTTCCGATATTGCTAGGCGCTTGCCGAGAAACAGAAACTACCTTACCTGTACGAAAAACACTAGAAGAGGCCGTTTTCGCCAGTGGTTACATGGAGCAGGAGAGCAATTATACCGTTTCTGCCAAAGCTGATGGCATACTGCTTTCCTTTACCATAGCAGAAGGAGATTCCGTTCGTAAGGGGGATGTGATCGCAGTCATCGAGAATGATGTTCAGCACAACCAATTGCGTGATGCCGAAGTTGTTTACGAAAATGCGGTAAGTGATGCGGCTCCAGATTCGCCACAACTACAGCATCTTCAGACGCAAATTGAACAAGCGAAGGAACAATTGGCATTCGATAAGGAGAATTATACTCGCTACCAATTATTGCGAGAAAAAAACTCCGTATCCCAGCTTGATTTTGAAAAAGTAAAGCTACAGTATCAAAATGCACAAAGTAACCTACAAGCCCTAGAAAAGAATTACGAAGACGTGCAAAACTCCCTAAAACTAAGTGTGCAACGTAGCTCGGTACAACTAAGCACACAACGTTCACTACTAGCAGATTATCAACTTAGTACCGAACAGTCAGGGCAGGTCATTAAGGTGTTCAAAAAACAGGGGGAGCTCGTTCGCAAGGGGGAGGCTATTGCTCGAATCAGCAGTGGGGCTTACCTGATCAAACTATTCGTTGCGGAAGATGATATCACTAGAGTAAATCTGGGGCAGTCAGTAGCCGTCCACATCAACACCTATCCGAATAGCGTATTCCCCGCTACCGTCACAAAGATCTTTCCCAGTTTCGATGAAGCGGAGCAGTCCTACCTGGTAGAAGCCCAGTTTCAGCAATTTCCCGCCAAGCTGTTCTCCGGGACCCAATTGCAAGCCAATATAGAGACTGGACGTAGAGAAAATGTGCTGGTTATCCCTAGTGACTATGTCTCCAGAGGAAGCTACGTCAGACTAGAAACCGGCGAAGAGAAGCAGATTGAAACCGGCAGCAAAAATGAACTAATCACGGAAGTGGTTTCCGGGCTTACGGATAGCGACGTCCTAGTAAAACCCGCCCAATAATATGAATATCAATCAAAGAATAGCGAATATTTTCCTGACCTCTAGGGTCAGGCAGCTCCTGGTAGCGGTTTTGAGTGTGACCTTTGGTATTTCCATGTACGTATTCATGAATAGCTTCATGAGCGGCGTAAATCAGGAACAGACGGAGATCACCTTCACTTCGATGTCGCACCTTAAGGTCTACAACGAACTCTCCAATGAAGTATACCCCATTAAGGGGCCGCCAAAGGATAGCAATTCCGTTTTGCTAGTCAGCAACAATCGAAACATTCAATATACAGAGGGCATACAGAATGTAGATCCCATCAAAGAGGAGATATTGCACCTTCCCAATGTGAAAGGTGTCACCGCACAGTTGAATCAAAATATTTTCATACGCAATGGCGTCTCGCAGGCGAGTGCTTCCCTATCAGGTATCGAAACTGCGAATGAAGATCAACTTTTCAACACGACTAATTTCTTGGTAGAGGGGAACTTGAGTGATCTAGATAAACAATCTAATGCGGTGATCCTCGGAACAGGTTTGGCTAAAAAAATTGGTGTCACAACGGGAAATAATGTTAATGTGCTTACTTCTGATGGGCTCTCCAAGTCCTTTAAAGTCGTCGGGCTGATAGAAACTGGAGCTAATATGTCCGATCGGACCCGAGCACTGGTATCTATCCAAAGCGCTCGCCAACTGTTGTCCGAAAACCGCAGCTATGCCACCGAACTATTGGTCAATATTACGGATTACAATGATGCCCGCGAAACCGCTGAAATCATCCAGCAATTCACAGATTACAAAGTCGAGCCCTGGCAAGAAGGAAATGCCCAGCTTGATTCTTCCAATGTCCTACGCGATATCATCGCCATAGCGGTGTCTTTAACCATTTTGATCGTAGCAGGTTTCGGTATCTACAACATTATGAACATGACCGTTAATGAGAAGATCAAGGAAATTGCCATTCTCAAGGCTATGGGCTTCAACGGGAAGGATGTGGTGGAGATTTTTTTAACGCAATCCGTCATCATCGGGGTAATCGGTGGGCTGAGCGGATTGATACTAGGAGGGCTTATAGTCCAAGTTATCGATAATGTTCCCTTTGAAATGGGCCCACTCACTACGCTTCCCGTAACCTATGATAGTTCGGATTATCTGATGGCTTTTGGCTTTGGCCTCATCATCACCTTCATTGCTGGCTATCTACCCGCTAGAAAAGCCTCCCAACTTGACCCCGTAGACATCTTACGTGGCTAACCTCTATAACCCAATAATACCATGATCGCTTTATCCGTCAATCAAATCAATAAACACTTTTACGACCCCGTGGATTTCCACGTACTGAAGGACATTTCCTTTGAAATTAATCGAGGGGAATTCGTGGCCATCATTGGAAAGTCAGGTTCTGGAAAATCTACCTTGCTGTATTTGCTGTCCACCATGGACACCGACTACGAGGGTGTTATCTGCATCAACAATACCCAAGTAACGGGCCTGCGGCAAAATCAATTGGCTAGCTTTCGCAATGAGCACATTGGGTTTGTCTTTCAGTTCCATTTTCTCCTCTCCGAGTTTTCGGTGCTTGATAACATCATGTTGCCTGCGCTAAAACTCAAGAAGAAAAGCAAGGAAGAGATTGCCGACAAAGCCTTGGAACTGCTGGCCCTACTTGACATAAAAGGTTTGGAGTCGAAAAAGGCAGGTAAGATATCTGGCGGGCAGCAGCAGCGGGTGGCCATTGCCCGAGCTCTGATCAACGCTCCAGCCATCATCATGGGCGACGAGCCCACCGGAAACCTAGATTCCAAAAACACGGATATCGTTTTTGACACCTTCCGCCAATTGGCCCGGGAACAAGGTCAAACCATTATTACCGTTACCCACGATGACGAATTTGCGGCCAAATGCGATCGGATTATTGAATTGTCGGATGGGATGTTGGTGTAGAGGGGCCCGCTGTCGTTGGTCGAAAAGACCAACGACGGCGGGGAATTCTAACACACCAGCAGCAATAGCTCAGCGCTGGGATATCTAAATTAAATCAAGCCTTGTATTAGAATTATGAAAAAACTCATTTTCACAACACTCATTTTAACCTGGGCGGCAGGCTCACCTACCCTATTAGCCCAGACCTATGAATGGGGAATTGACAAACATGAAAAGAAAGAGCAAGAAAAGCAACAAGCTATTAATCAATACGATTTTTCGCTTGATAACAGATGGGAGATCAAGTTTACCTACGGGAAATGGGCCGTTACCAAAGCGGCAAAATCCATGGAGGACGAGCTATTCTTCTTGCCCGCACAAATGGATCGCTGGCAGCTTCATGGCACTTGGCACATCTCGGAATTCCTTAGTGCAGACGTATCCCTAGGGTTTCAGATAGTGCGGGATGTACCGTCGAGATCTAGTATATTTTCGGTTATACTGGGAGATGAGTTAGAAATCGAAGGTTCAGGAGGAGGATTTATCCCAGCAGATATAGGGCTACGGTATTATCTACTCAAAAGTCGATTCCGACCTTATATAGGAGCCAGTCAAGGTTTGCTCATAGTTAGGTCCCAATACACGCAGGCAGAAGGTAACCTAACCAATGGAATTATCAGAACGGACTACTCCTTTAGAGATCGACAGTGGTTTGGTGAAATGAAGACGGGTTTCGATTATCGAGCCAGTAAATCGATACAATTCAACCTAAATGTTTTCTACACCTGGTCCAAAGCTTTCCCCGAACCCGTAGGTGGTTTCTTGCGCTATGAAGGTGTTGGTGCTAATCTAGGAATGAATGTTCTACTCTAACTAACAGTAGGGGCAGTATTGCTAACTATATAATTATACAATGAAGGTTTGGGTACACAAATGGCTTTGGCATCCATATAGATTAGTATTTTGCGTAGTAAACTATCTTAGGAATGCGCAAAGACTATCTAGGATTAATAATCAAGGAGGAAATGTGCCACTAAAATCAACCGTAAATACCGTTTTACCCATTGCCTTGGCCATTATATTGCCGGGCCTCAGTCTGTATACTAATCCTGAAGTGGAGCTAAGTAGCAACTATCTATTTTTTATAGGTTGGCTAGGAGCTAGCATTTTCATGTATCTGAACTGGTATATCTTGTGGTTTCTATGGGACATCAAGGCGAACCCCCAACGTCGATCTTTACTCCTCCTTATGATTATAGGAATGGTAGGACTAGTTAGCAGCTTCCTGTATCTAGCCTTAGAAAATGGCTACGAACTTAGAGGCTTTAATCTCATTCGTATATTTTTGAGCGTGATACTATTTCTAGCTATACAGTATGCCTTGAAGACACAGGAAAGGATCTCCCGCTTATTATTAGAGAAAGAACAAATCCAGACAGAGAATTACCGAGCCCAGCTGAAGGTCTTACAAGCTCAAATTGACCCCCATTTCCTGTTCAATTCTTTGAATACCTTGCGATCTATGGTGCGCCAACAGCATTCCAATTCTGAAAAATTTATCATGAGTTTGTCTGATTTTTATCGGCAAACCTTGAAACACAACCAGAATACTACGCTTAGCCTTTCTAAAGAACTCACCGTTCTACAGTCTTATCTGTTCTTAATGAAAAGTCGAAATGAAGAGGCCATCCAAGTAGATATCAAAATCGATGAGGTACTTTATGATCGACAAATCCCAACCTTAGCGCTACAGGTGGTCGTAGAAAATTGCTTCAAGCACAATAGTATGAGTTCTAAAAGACCTTTAAGCATCCAAATTGAAACTACCGATGATCTATATATCGTTGTGCGCAACAATATTCAACCCAAATTGGGAGATGAGGAAAGCTCCGGCTATGGCCTTTCATTTTTGACAAAGAGATATGAATTGATGGATATTGAAGGAGGTGTGGTCGTCCAGGAAAACATTGATGAATTCAGCGTTAAACTAAAACTGATGTAGGACATGAATATATTAATCGTAGAAGATGAGTCGCACACAGCTGCCCTCCTTCAGGAAATCATTGAGCAAGATCCTGATTTTATCGTTCTAGAGAAACAAGAGTCCGTGATAGATACCGTGGAGTACCTCAGTAAATACCAAAAAAATATTGACCTCCTCTTCTTCGATATTCAATTAGCAGACGGAAAAAGCTTTGAGATTTTTAAACACGTTGACGTAGTCAAGCCGATAGTCTTTTGTACAGCTTATGATGAATATACCTTGCAAGCTATTAAGAATAATGGGATAGATTATGTGCTGAAACCCTTCAAAGAGGAAGAAATCCACGCAGCCTTGCAAAAGTATAAGCGTCTCCTCAATAGTTTACAAGCTAGCCCTGTCTCCCCTATCAACTTCAACACTGAAGAAAAAAAACAGTATCAGAAGAGCTTTCTTACTCAATTCAGAGAAAAGACCATTATCAAACGGGTCGAGGAAGTAGCTCTTTTCTCCGTAGAGCATGAAACGGTATACTTGTATACATTCACAGGAGAAAAACTGCCATTGTTCAAGAAACTAGAATACCTGGAATCTGTTTGTGACCCGCAGCAATTCTTTCGCATCAATCGACAAATGTTGGTCAGTCGTGCTGCCATCGTCTCCTTCGAGCCTTACTTCAAGAGAAAGATTGTCTTACAACTGAAGGTAAAGTTGGCAGAATTTCCAGTGGTAAGTCGGCTGAAAGTTAGTCTTTTTAAAGAATGGTTGGTACAATAGTCCTAAGGGAGTTACCTACCCAAAGCCAGCCTTACCGCATGATATCCGCACATGCCATGCACGCCTCCACCTGGGGGGGTAGACGCTGAGCAAATAAAGACCTTTGGATTGGGCGTGGAATAGGGATTGAAGCGGGCAACCGGCCGAGTAAAAAGCTGGGTAATATCTGCTGCACCTCCCGTTATGGCCCCGCCAACATAGTTTGGATTGTAAGCTTGGAAATCCTGGGGCGTTGTGGTCTTTTTGGCTAGTATTCTATCTCTAAAACCAGGTGCAAAACGTTCGATCTGGTTTTCAACATAAGGGATCCAATCCCGAGTGGAGTTATGCGGAACGTGACAATAGGCATAACCGGTATGTTGTCCTTCAGGGGCACGCTCAGCATCGAATTCACTTTGCTGGCAGACCATAATGAAAGGACGATCGGAAGCTTTACCTTTCCAGGCATCTTTCTCGCTGTTGGCTATTTCTGCTAAGGTACCGCCTACATGCACCGTAGAAGCCTGAAGGCATCGAGAATCTTGCCAAGGAATGGAACCATCTAGGGCATAATCCACCTTGAATACTCCTGGCCCGTAGTGATATTTCTGCAAACGACGACGATAGGAAGTGGGAAGTACTTCTCCTGCAATCTTTGCTAGCTGCTTAGGGTCGGTATCGAAAAAATAGCGTTTAGCTTCTGGCAACTGATTAAAGTTTTCAATCCAATTATTGACTACTATTTCTCCCCCGAGGGATTCAAAATATGACGCCAGAGCTTGCGCTATGGCTTGCGATCCACCTTTAGCTACCGGCCAATTCTCTACATGTCCCATCACAGCAAACATCAATCCAATAGCCGAACTAAATGGCATATCCAATGGCAAAACACTATGTGCGGCACAACCCGCGAACAAGGCCCGAGCTCGATGCCCTTTAAATGACCATTTTGCCAAGGTAGTGGCTGGCCAAAGCGCCTTCAATCCGAATCTCGCCAGTAGAAAAGGGGACTTGGGAATACCTAAGGGTTTGAGGCTGTCAGCCAATAGTTCATCGGCTCGCCGAACGAAGGGCCTTACCATGCTCGCCCAAGCGGCTCCATCCGGACCCAGGTTGGCCTTGGTTTCTTCTACAGATTGGGTAAGGAGAACAGCCTCCTCATTGTCCAAAGGATGGGCTACCGAAGCTCTGGAAGGAATCCATTCCAAACCAAACTGGTCCAGCGGCAACTCCCTCCAAAAAGGCGATAAGATCCCCGTAGGATGAACGGCTGAGCAGAAATCATGATGAAAGCCCGGCAAAGTCAGTTCTTCCGTTCTTGTTCCTCCACCGATTGAGGCAGCTCCTTCAATGAGTAAGGTGTGCTCCCCGCCTTGTGCTAAGGCAATGGCTGCGGAAAGCCCATTAGGGCCCGAGCCCACCACTACGGCATCGTATTTGTTTTGCATGATAGTGCTCTAACAGGATGGGGTGAAAAAGGTTTGACAAATAGAATCCGGCTTTGTTTGTTGGTGGGGGCACGCAACAAACCAGCTAGGGCGGGGCGTCAGCTGGCGGGCCAGGGCTGCAATTGCAGTAGGGCTTTCACATTGGCCTTCCCTGTTTCAATGACGCCATCCTTTGCATCTACGATCTTCCAAGCCATGTAAGGTTTGAACAGGGGTTGAGATTCGACCATGACGCAACGTAATTCACCAGACTTAAATTGACAACGCTTTTGTATCGCAGAAACTAATTGCGTTCCATGTAAATGTCCATCCCCGAAATTCCAACCTATTACCACCCCTGCTACCAATTCGCCATCTCGATAGGTGTATTCCTCAATATTGTCCACTGCTTTAGGTAGAAGTTCATGTAAAGCCCTACCGTGAAGATGCATATGCCGAAAGGCAATCACCTTGCTAATGAGCAATTCGGAAACACTTTTTTCATAAAACCCATCCAATTGTTTGCCGACCGTTTGACTAACCTTCTTGATATGATCATCCAATTTATGTTCGGCATCTCCCTTGAACAACCACACACTATAGGCCCAATTGCCTGCATAGTAACGCATGGATAAGAGAAAGGAAACTCGCTCTGGAAACAGATTTCCCAAGATGGGAAGTAGCAACAGAGAACCAGCTAGGATGGTCATCAGAATAGGGTCCTGAACACTGAAAGCCCAGACTTCGGCATTAGCTCCAAATAAGACAAATGCACCATACACCATGATTACATTCCACTCCAAAGGTACACCCATCGGGATACTTGAGGTGATATACAAATGGAAGCAGAACATGACGATCAAGGTAGCTGAGGTGACCTCCGCACCTGTACTTATCAGCAAAACCAAAGGGAAAATGTATTCAGTAGCCGTACCCAAATGCGCCAGCACCGCAGATAAAGTACTGGGCCGGAGATCATTTGGATAATCTTTGTACAACTTCTTCCTCAACCACTTGAAGCGTAAGACAGCATGATTGCTGATCATCACATCCACTACACCAGGAAAATGTAAATTCAATTTGGAGGTAGCCGCTCCCCACCAAATGGCTAACCAAACAATCTTTAATGCAGGTAAAGTATCAGCTGGAAAGAGAAAGCAAGCCAAAGCAATCAGATAATGTTCCGATCGGGCAGCCAAATAAAGTGTTTTATCAAGCACCCCCAAAACGGGCAAGAGTAGGACAATGGGTAAGACATGCTCCGTGGTGATATCTGGTGCTACCAGGGCTCTAAGCAGCGCTATCAATAATCCCAAATACAAAAGTACGTCTAACCAATTTCGAGTATCACCACCAATCAGCGGCGCTTTTGGGAAAAAAGGTAGCTTAATGGTGCCCGGGCGCAACCAATATAGAAAACCTCCAAAAGGAGGCAGGTACCTTCCTGTCAAAGCTCCACTACCACAACCAAGTCCTAGTATTTCAAAGAGAATACTCCAGATAACGGCCATCTGAATGGCTTCTACTTTAAACCACCATGTTTCTACCGTTCCCCACCCTCCTAAGGCATCGTTAAAAGAGCAGAAGAAGCCCCACATAAAAGCGTAGAAACCAATCTTCAACAAGTAAAAAACATAAATGGAAGAAGGAGAGCCATAGCCTTGCGTTGCCCAAGCTACACAAAGCATACGGAGACGTTCATTGAAAGGTTGAGCTTTCCACTCCGCATAGGTAAAGGGAGTAGGTTGTGGTTGCAGGAACTTTAGTTGTTTCATACAAATTCAGTTAGCGGGCAGCAATGATCAGACCTAAGCCCACGACATAACACAGTAGCATAATGTTCAGTAAACGGGGGACTCCCGCCGGAGCCTCCTTGAATTCTTTCCAAATGTAAATGCCCCAAAGCGCAGCAACAATGGTAGCGCCTTGCCCTAGGCCATAGGAAATGGCAGGGCCCGCTTTATCTGAAGCAATAATGCTGAAAGACATCCCAACACACCAAATGATTCCACCTAAAACTCCCGTCAAATGTGTCTTCATATTCCCCTTAAAGTAATCGGCATAGCTTACCGGAGTACCCGTAAAGGGTTTATACATTAAGGCAGTATTGAACACAAAATTGCTGACCAGGATACCCAGGGAGAATAAGAAAACAGCCGTGTACGGACTGAGTTTACCTGCAATAGGTTGAGAAAAATCAGGAAACATGGCATTGGCTACATATTTGTAGAATAATCCCATCAAGCAACCAGCGACCACGGATAGTACCAGGCCCTTGGTTGAGACATTACCAGTGCTACTTGACATCTTTCGATAAGCTCCAGCATTCAACAGAATGGCCACCACGATGAGGCCTACCCCGGCAAAGAGAGTCGTCACATCACCAACCGGAGCATCGATGTAATTCACAATCACCCCAATGACTAAAGCTAGACCTATTCCAACTGGAAAAGCCACTGACATACCCGCTATAGCAATGGCCGCAACCAGCAAGATATTGGCCGCATTAAAAAGCACTCCCCCCAGGATCGCAGACCCTATATTCTCCGAAGCGGCTTGCTGAAGATCAGGAATAAAGCTACGGCCTGCCTCTCCCATACTCCCCATTGTAAAAGCGAATAAACCGGATAACAGTACGATACCAATTACATAATCCCAATAAAAGAGTTCGAAACGCCAGGTACTTGCGGCAAGTTTCTGGGTGTTGGCCCAAGAGCCCCAGCACAACATGGTAATGATGCAGAAGAATACTGCGACAGGGTAGGTTTCAATGATAAACATGTCAAAGTTGGTTATTTGTCCGTCAATGTTATCGAGCTGGCCAGTGGTAGTTGAGGATAGTACTGTTGCCACTGCTTCTTTCAAGTAAGATAGGAAAATTCCCTTCGCTCACAAAAAAGGAAGGCCCCGGAACAAATCCGAGGCCCTCGAGAAGCTTAATTCAACTATCATATTGCCTAACTCATAATAACCCTATTTCTTTATCGGTTTTTATTTTTGGATCACCAACTGCTGTGTTTGAACCGTGCTGCCGCTTTGAATCACTAAGCCATAAGTTCCGGCAGGTAGGTGAGTGGGGATGTCTACTCTTGTGCTTTGTCCTTGATCAGTGGAAGCTACTTTGATGTTTTGTCCTTGCATATTGATCAACATGATTTGAGGAGTGGAGTCAGCAGCTAGTCCGTCGATCATTACATATTCAGTTGCTGGATTTGGAAAAACATTCACTTCAAGTGCTGCTCTTTCAGCCGTCGCAAATTCTACAGACTCGATCTCAGAGTAAGAGAACGTTCCGTCGAAATCTGTTTGCTTGAGGCGGAAGTAAGCTGTTCCTTCCACTGCCATGTTTTCTTCAGTCCATCTGTAAGAAATCTCTACATCGGAATTTCCTGCTCCAATTACTTCGTCCATTGCGGTCCAATCTCTACCATCTAAGGACATTTCGATGGTGAAGAAGTCATTGTTAATCTCTACTGCTGTTGCCCAGCTTACTACCAACATTCCGTCTGCCTCCATTTCTGCATCAAAGTACACTAGTTCTACAGGTAGTACTGTATTGCTGCCAGAACCTAGGTCAAGTTGTTTTGGCATGTCATTATCATTGTCACTGTCATAGTAGCAAGAATCATCTACACATTGTACATAAGCGCTACCTGTACATTCGATGCTTTCGCAATTCAACCAGCCACCTAAGCCTTTTCCAATCAAACAAGCAGTTCCACTCATCTTGATTTCATCTGAAGTGAAAGAGCCTCTACCGCCAACGCTCACAATTACGCTACCTTTCAGTTCCGTCTTGTCACCTACTGTGACTACTGTTCCGTCGAAGCAGATCGTTCCGCCACCCTTCCCTACGAAATCCTCACCAATGCTCAATGTCCCGCCGGTGAAAGTGATATTTGGTCCGCCGGTGCGATTGAATTTTTCTTCAACCACGATCTCTGTGTTACTAACCTTAACTTCCGTTCCTCCGGTAATTTTCCATTCAGTTTCAATATTGATTAATCCTCCCTTGCTTTCGAAAGCGCCGCTTCCTTTAACTTCAATCTTCCCTGCGTAGATGTTACCGTCTGTGTAAAATTTCGCCACTCCACTGATGCTAATCTTATCCTCCACTACTAAGTTCCCATTGACGTTCAAAGATCCGTCCCAAGCGGTGTGCTTTACTTCTTCGCATTCTACTGCTCCGTTCACCTCGATCACAAATGAACCAGAACCTTCTAATTTAAAGTATCCGTCGATTTCTAAAGAGGCGTTGCTCTTCACAGTCATGGAAGCACCTTGTTTGAAGGAAAGAGTCCCATCTGCTTCGATTTTGTGATTGATGATAACCTCGTCACCAGGCCAGTTGCTGATGTTAGGCACTTGACCTGTGCTCCAGATGGAAGCATCGTCCCAATCTCCGTTTTTGATAGTAGTGTGAGTAGTTGCGTGAAGTGCTGTGATGAAGAAGAAAATGATGGTTGTTAATGTTAAGCTTCTCATGTCTTTGTGTTTTTTTAGGCAAAAAATGGTCAGGTGACCCAAGCTGCACTTGAGTCGTTTTTGATAGTTGATGACTGACTTTGTTTTTAATTACACTTCAAAGATAGGGGGAGAAGGGCCCCGTTTTGGGCATCTTTCTATTTTTGGGCACCCCTTCCCATTTTTTGGTAAGTATTATCGTTTTTTGGAAATTTCCCGCACTGGGATTTATAAGCCAGACAGTTCCATTTTGAGATTAGAACGAGCTTGAGATTCCCATTCTTCCTGCGCAAAGGCCGTGAAATAGAGATTTTCGCGTGCAAGAAAGTGTTCAAGCACCTTTCGCCGCCCAGGTCGATACAGCTCATCAGGGTAAATACTGTACTCCTTTCTAATCTGCTGTGTGTATTCTAGATACCGTTCCCAGTCGCGACTTAGTATCGCCAAGTCAAAGTCTAAGAGGTAGGCTAAGTTCGGATAATCGAAAGATAATTGATGATACTGTGTGGCAAGAATCGACTGATATACCTGTGTAATGGTGTTCGTGGAGAGTTCGGATTGCTCAAGATAGAATATGGCCTGTTCAGCGCTTCGTTTTTCATTATCCTTTCGGTCAGCCTGATAGACCAGGTCATGAAACCAAATGCTTAAAGCCAAGATTGCAGGGGATTTCAGGTGAGATTCATGTTCTTTGCACAAGCTGAGCATGTCTGCAATGTGGTACAAGTTGTGATAGAATCGTGCTGCACTTTGATAGGCACTAGAAATTTCACCCCAGCTATCGGAGATGAGATCCGCCGGCAAGCCTATCTGCTGGGCCAGTTCTAGCCAGTTTTCTTGTAGCACCAATAGCTGATTAGGCTCCATTAAAGACATAGTAGTAGAGAATGGGAAGCAAGAAGAAAATCAACATACATAGTATAAGGTGTCCCACCACAGCACCAAAAGTACCTAATGGATTGACAGGGTCCTTGAAAAGTCGAAAATACATAACTCCGATAAAGAGATAAATAAAGGGGTTGAACATAATAGGCACCGAATAGAAAGGTAGTGACAAGCACGCTAGTAGGGCCGTATGTCCTAGCACATAAGCGCAGACAACCATATGCTCCGTAAAATTATACTTACGGAAAAATAGCTTAGCAGGAAGCGCATAGAAGAAGATGCCTAGCAACCAAAAGAATTTTAGGTTCTCTCTTATTAATTTTCCTACAGCATAGCCAGTGCCATAAAGGTTATTTTCTGTACTAATCCCTCCTGTTGCCGGAGGATCTAAAGGATTAAAAGCTTGCAGTAGAGTATAAAGCGTTATACCAAGTATGGCATATTGAATCGGCTTGAAGAATAGAACTCGCTTTCCACTGAGGTACCCGTCCAAGGCCAAACGAGTTCTAAGGGTTAACTCCTTGAGCGTATACCAAAATCCATGTTCCAAATTGAATAGGCTTCTAGGAAGGTCTGCCAAAAAGGTCTGCCAATTGATCTGGCGGGTACTCGCCTTTTGTCCACAGACATGACAAAAGGTCCCTTTTAGTGGTTCACCACAATTTAAGCACGTTTCCATACGTCAAAGTTAAGGAGATTTTTGAGAGTATTACCGGGGCAGTCACAACTATCATTAGTAGAAGAGTATGGACAGGAGTCCCGAAATTTCCTATCTTGAAAGCTAAAAAGAAGTGGTATATAACTTTAAGATCAATATCGTTGTTCGTTTGGGGATTCTTCTACTATTGATACTAGGAATAGCGCTCAGTCTTGACAACGGCTTTCATCTCACAACTGGTTTTGGGGTCATCTTATCCATAATTTTGATCGTCAATTTGTTCAATTATGTCGATCAGACGAATAAAGATCTAGCCAATTTTTTTGAAAGCATCCAATACAACGACTTCAATACTACCGGATCGGGTCGTCATCGAGGAGATTCCTTTGGTGATCTGCACGATGGTTTCAATTTGATCAATCGGAAGTTCCGAGATATTCGTGCCGAAAAGGAAGCCAATCATCAATTCCTCCAAACGGTCGTGGAACATGTCGAAGTAGGCCTACTGTGTATTGACGAAGATGGAGAGGTGGTATTGATGAATAAAGCCCTGCAAAGGCTGCTTCGGAAATCTTACCTAGTCAATCTCAGCGGGTTGCAGAAAATCGATGAGCAGCTTTGGGAAGCAGTGACACACCTCAAGCCGGGAGATCGTGAACTGCTCAAGTTAAACATCGACAATCGCTTGATGCAGATTGCGGTGCGGACGATTGATCTGATCCTGAATAAAGAGAACCTAAAACTCATCTCCTTTCAAAACATCCAAAGTGAACTAGAAGCACAGGAATTAGTAGCCTATCAGAAATTGATCCGCATTTTGACACACGAAATCATGAACTCTGTGGCACCCATTGCGTCCCTAAGCTCTACCATTAATGATGTAGTAGCCAATAAAGACCATTTGGATCCAGACTACATTGAGATGATCAAGAACTCTGTAAGAGTAATCAAAAAGCGGAGTGAGGGGCTCCTAGATTTCACGGAGACCTACCGCAGTCTCACCCGTATCCCACCGCCAAATTTCCAATTGATCAATGGCAATGCGCTCTTGGAAGAACTCAAGACCCTATTTATGGCTGAATTGGAGACAAGAAAGATCGATCTGCGACTCGAACTCCCACCAACACCGGTAAATTTCCAGGGTGACCCTAATCTCCTAGAGCAGGTGCTCATCAATCTCATCAAGAATGCATCTGACGCCCTCAAGGATAGTGAAAACCCAATCATTGACCTGTCTCTACAAAAACATCCCGATGGCAAAGTGATCTTCCGCGTATCGGATAATGGCGAGGGAATTCCGGTGGATATGATGGAACAAATATTTGTTCCCTTCTTTACTACGAAGGAAGAAGGTTCCGGAATCGGTCTTAGTCTATCTCGACAAATTATTCGCCTACACAAAGGAGATTTGGAACTACAGTCTGCTCAAGGCGAGGGAACGGTGGTAACGATTACTTTGTAGTTGATCAATCTTGACGTCTGAAAGGAGGCCGACTCACCTGCTCTCTTTTCATCAGTCCGCCAAGTAATTGGAAGATATCAGATGTGAACACTCGCTGTTTTGTATGTATGCTGACTGAGGATGGGTTGATTTTATCAGGGTGATGCGTTCTACTCCAGCAAGCAACTGAACGCATTTGGCTTTGGTAACTGCAAAAAAAAACCGCACCCAAAGGCGCGGCTTTCAAATAAATCCTTCAACAAAATTATGGAACCCCTAATGGATTATTTGAATTCCCCCAAAAGGGACGGGAATATAATATCATCAAGAACTTAGAACTTCAAATGGGTTTATAAGCTGATTTCCGTGTAGTAGGTCTTCGACTTGGTTTCTACCTTTACCAAATAAATCCCACGTGCCAATCGGCTTACATCGTATCGGCGTGCCACTTTTAGCACTCCTTTGAGCTTCTCTTCCAAGACCAAGGCCCCAGCATGATCCTCGATCTCAACCCTGACATTGCTAATTTCTTTGTTTAGCCAGGAAAGGCTAATGTATTCTCCGGCCTTCGCCACAATGGGTACATATCGCACAATTCGATCTTTCTCCCTGAGCTGAATCCTACCTTTTTCAATGCGGAAAGGCTGAATGATTTCATTTGTCTGTGTCTCGAAAAGCAAAGTGTACTTGCCATTAGGCAGAGCTTCCAGATCAAAAATCTTTCCTATTGAGGATTGATCTTGCCATGTCTGAGCAAAAAGGCTCACGTCATATTCATCTAAAAGGGATACCGTAGCCTTCCCCTGGACGCTCTTGGCTTCGAAACTGATCTTTTTTTCAAACGTTGCCTCTACAATCTCAACTGCAGGCAAGTTCGAAATGGCCATAGCCCATGAAAACATTCCAATACAAAAGCATACTGTCAAAGCACATTTAATCATTACCTTTTTCATAACAGTTCTTCTTTTGGTTAGTAATCGATTATCGAGGTTTCCTTCTTTAAGGATGTAATCCTCTTAATTTTCTTACTATTAGGGGTATCCAGGTGATGATTACATGACAAAGGTAAGTGTACTTTTGACATTAAGCTACCTCTTATTTGATCTGTTCTAATGCATTTTTAACCCTTAACAGACAATTAACACCAAAACACATCAATATAGCACATTTTTAGGCAAAATATTATTTGGGTGACAGTAAATGCTCGAAACAGAAGTCGGTCAAAACGATAGGAAACCCTGAATAATTTCAATTTGCAGAATAAAGTTAGCGGAGGATTCTGTGGGCGAGAACAGGACTTTTTTTCAAAAAACTTGAAGTTTTTTTTGTTCAGTCCACCTTACCGTTTCTTTTTTGGTAAAACACGCCAAAAATTGACGCCTTCGCTAGTCAATCATTGAGGTGCTATTAGTAATCTTAGGTGTATTCCCTGTAGCAATTCTATCTTTGCTATAATGAACCCGATGACTATAGGCAAAAAGAACCCTTATGGCACAAAATGGCATGGAATGGATTTTACGACACAAACACTTTCGTTTGCTTTGGGATCTGATGATCACTGCCTTCACCTTGCATCTTGCGGTATATATTCCTTATCATCTGGCCTTGCCCAATAGCAATGACAATCTATTCCTCTCCGGTACAATTTTACTGACCTTAATATTTGCGTTTGATATTTGGCTAGATTACAGATACCCGTACTATCAGCTCAATCCCATGTACAAGGGTAGTGGTAGAAAAAAGCATCGGCTGTTGCAAAACGGGCTACTATTTGATCTTCTGGCCGCTTTGCCGCTAGGTCTATTTTCCAATTCTGTGGTACGTTTACTCCGATTGGCAAAACTCTACAAAGTTCGTATCATCCTGGGAAGGCTCCGCATCCAAAACCTTCGCTTTTCTCAACAGTTCTCTTTAATGTATTTGGTATTGGTCATATTTCTGGTGACGCATTGGATAAGTTGTGGTTGGTTATTGATCCGGACACCTGATCCAAATTTGAGCCCAACGGAGAACTACATCAATGCCTTGTACTGGAGTCTTACCACCATTTCTACGGTAGGGTATGGAGATATTGTACCTAAGAATATGGTGGAAAAAGCCTATGCCATCTTCACCATGTTGACGGGTTTTGCTTTTTTCAGTTTATTAATCGGTCAGATCGCTAATCTCCTGAATAGGCGCGACCCTGCTAATCAGCATTATCTGGAAAATACTGAACGACTTTCTCAATTCATGCGGTATCGTCCTTTACCTCCAGAGTTGCAAGAAGGAATTCAGGAATACTACCAGTATAAATGGCAAAAACGCTTGGGTTTGAATGAGGAGGAATTTCTAGATACACTGCCCTTACACCTGAAGACCCAGGTCGCCATGCAAATGAAGACGGATATTTTGGAGAAGATTCCTCTGTTTCAAGAAGCTAGCGAAGCCTTTATCGAGTCCATTGCCTTGCATTTGCAGGCGGTAGTTTTCACACCAGGAAGCTCCATTACCAGAGCAGGAGAAATTGGAGAAGAAATGTATTTCATTGTTTATGGAGAGGTTGCCGTATTAAATGAAGAAGGAGAAGAAATAACTCGACTTTCGGACGGCGATTTCTTTGGGGAAATCTCCCTATTCTTACACCGGCTGCGCACTGCCTCCATAGTTGCAGAGACCTACTGCGATATGTATAAGCTATCCAAAAGCGCCTTTGATCAAGTCATCAAACACTATCCTTACTTTGCTACCAAAATTGAAGCCATTGCGAAGAGAAGGGAAAAGAATCAGGGGTTATCCGCTGCGGATTAATTCGAATGTCGCTATACCTTTCCACCATTCATTGATACATATTTGTCTCATGCAGGTTAAAGTGAAAGAATGCCGCCCAGCAACAGACAGATATGTTTATATTTGAAATATCTACGATCAGAACCACTTATGGGATTACCTATATCTTGATTAAACCCACCGATTCATGCAGTTGAAGTCGCCCTTGTTATTATTAGTACTTTTTCTACTGTGCTCTTCTATCCTGTTGAGTAGCCGAAAGGCTTCAGACGCCCCCACTCTGCTAACAGAAAATGCTTCCCCTTTTCTGATCATGAACGATACTTGTACCGGTAGTCTGGGAGAGAATATCTTCGAGGATGGTGATTTCGGAAGAGGAGCGGCGAATATCCTTCCCAATGATCCCGGTATTGCTCCTGACTACACCTATGTTACCTTTGGCCCTCCTCAGGACGGTTCATATACCATTACAAACAACACCGGAGCCTGGCCGGGCCTATTTCCGACCTGGATCAATTTGCAGGACAATAGCTCTAGTCCTGACGGCTACATGATGGTAGTCAATGCCAGTTTTTCTCCCGGTGTCTTTTACCGACAAGAAATTACCGGGCTTTGCGAAAACACATTGTATGAGTTTTCAGTTGATGTAGCCAATCTAATCGCGCAAGGGGTGACCGGGCATATTTTTCCCAATGTTAGTTTTTTCATTAATGATGAAGAGGCTTTTACCACGGGTAATGTACCACAAAACAACGGATGGAATACCTATGGCTTCACTTTTGTGACGGACCCTGGCACCACCTCACTCACGCTTTCCATCCGCAATAATGCGCCGGGTGGCATCGGCAACGATCTCGCCTTGGATAATATCACCTTTAGGCCCTGTGGTCCTGATGCAGTGATTACTCCCGTTGGCATTAATTTTGTTTGCCTAGATAACGATCCAGTGACCATACAAGCGGAGGTATTCAACTCTCCTTTTGCCCAAGATTTCATACAATGGGAAATCAGTACGAATAATGGTCAAAGCTGGAGTGTTATCCCAGGTGCTTCAGATCTTTCGTACATTATCAGCGATTTTGCTAGCGGCACCTATCTGTACCGGTTTCAACTCGCTGCATCTCCAGAGAATCTCAATAATGATAAATGTCGCGTCTTGTCAGAGACGGCTACCATCATTGTCGTCCCGCTAGAGTACAGCATCACCGATACCATTTGCGCAGGAGCCAGCTACAACATTGGCAGCTCTACGTACACACAAAGTGGCATCTATCTAGATAGCCTCATCTCAAGTATTGGTTGTGATAGTATCGTAACTTTAGATCTCACCGTAGTTCCTGATCCTAATATTATGGCCGAAATCCGTGTCATTCCTCCAGCTTGCGCTAGTGATGGTACAGGGACTATAGACATCCTATCTGTCCAGAATGGTTTTCCTCCTTATGAGTTTCAATTGGACGACCTTCCTCCTCAAGGGCAAAACTTCTTTACCCAATTGGACAAAAACAGCTACACCTTAACAATTCGAGATCGCTTTGGTTGCTCCGCAGTACTAGCCGTTGAAATTCCTGTCCCGCCCGCCCTGGAGGTCGATCTTGGCGCAGACATCCGTCTGGATCTGGGAGAAAGTACGACCCTATCTGTCGTATCTAATTACCAAAACCTCCAGTATCAATGGTCACCAGTAGATATCCTAGACTGTGAAAGTTGTAGCAGACCTAATCTATTGCCCTTAGAAGATCAACTAATAGTGGTAGAGGTAACCAATGAGTTTGGTTGCACAGCAATGGACAGCGTCCAAGTTATAGTCAGCAAGAACTATCCTATTTATGCTCCAAATGTTTTCTCTCCCAATAACGATGGCATTAATGATTTCTTTACCATCTATGCTCGATCCAATGCGGTTAGTGACATACAGAAGTTGATGATCTTTGATCGTTGGGGTAAAGTCTTATTCGAACGAAATAACATCCCAGTCAATAGTGACATTGACGGTTGGGATGGCTTTGTGAATGGCAAATTGGCGGCTTCTGGCGTCTATGTATTTGTGGCTGATGTTGCCTTTATTGATGGCGTGGTAAGACAGCATACCGGCTCTGTCGCCCTTATCCAGTAGACCAAAAATTCTAGGATTAGCATATTAAGTATCCGTCGAAACATGATCCCAGTCCGCATCCTGATGACAATTGAGCCAATTAAGTGCATAATGTCTTTCATAAACAATACTCGGGTTAATTCCACCCGTCAATTCCTCTCCTTTGACTCGCGCATCTACACAGGCCCAGTTCATTAGGGCAATCGCATTAAACTGCGCCAAATGAAAAAAAATAAGATCTTGAGGTAAAAATATATGTCAGGATCAGAAAGTGGTCTACGGTTCTTGGAGGAACACTTTGGGTTTATAGAAGATCCTCGTTTGGATCGGCACAAAGAGCATTCCTTGCTTGATATCATAGGTTTAACGATAATTGGTACGCTGAGTGGGGCTGATAATTGGGTAGCGATAGAAGAGTTTGGCAAAGCCAAGGCGGATTTTTTGCAGGGTTTACTGCCCTTGCCTAATGGGATACCCTCCCATGACACTTTGGGGCGAGTATTTTCAATTTTATCGGCCGAAGAGTTGGAGAAGGGTTTTGCTAGTTGGATCAGTAGTATTAGCCAAGCTACTCAAGGACAAGTAGTTGCCATTGATGGTAAGCGTTTACGAGGGTCATATGATAAAGGTAGCAATAAGGCAGCCATCCACATGGTAAGTGCCTGGGCTACCGTGAATCAGATTAGCCTTGGACAGTTAAAGGTGGATGATAAATCTAATGAAATCACCGCGATACCGGAATTGCTAGGTATGTTAGAAATAGCCGGATGTATCATTACCATTGATGCGATGGGCACTCAAAAGGAGATCGCCCAACAGATTCGTGCCCATCAAGCGGATTATGTGTTAGCCCTTAAATCCAATCAAGGCGAACTCTATGAAGAGGTCAAAGCTACTTTTGAGCATTTAATCAATACTCGATTTTGCCAACAAGATCAGCAATGGGATAAAGGGCATGGGCGGATAGAGTCTCGCAAATGCTATGTATTAGACTTACAGGCTCCTGATTTTGATTGGATTCTGTCTCAGGACTTGGAGCAATGGAAGGATATTGCAAGCTTAGTTATGATACAGGCCACTCGCTGGCAGGGGGATCAGCAGCAGACTCAAAATAGATACTATATCAGCAGCCTATCTACTCAAAGTAAAGATGCTCAGGCATTTAACCACATTATTAGAACGCATTGGGCCATCGAAAACCAATTGCATTGGACCCTGGATGTAGTTTTTAAAGAGGATGCTTCCAGAGTGCGAACTGGATATGCGGATCAGAACCTATCGGTCATCCGAAGAATGGCGCTCAATTTACTCAAACGGGACAAATCTCTTAAAGTCGGCATTCAGAACAAGAGAATGAGAGCTGCCTGGGATAATCAATATTTAATTAAAATCTTAAACCAAGCAGTTTAATGCGATTGCCCTGCCCAGTTCATGCGGTAGGTTAGGTCTCGGGCTGACAAAAGAGTACCTTCATCTCGAAGCTGGGCAGACGATGTGAAGGCTTCCCTTGTAGTCCCCATCAATAATCCCACCACTGCTTGCACATCGCAAATCTGACCCGGAAAATGCAAAACCGGAAACTTGCCAATCGCCCACAAGAGCACAAATAAGCTTTCATACCGCCAAGTAGCTAACACCTTCTCCTGATCCGTCAAAGATGACTTAGCTAGTATACCTTCCTCCCAAGGCGAAAAGTTTTTGATAGCTTTTTCCTGAATGATTCTATCTAAGGTTGTGCTTTCGACTCCTTCGCCGAGGGCCGCAATCACCAAAAGGGCGTAAACCCGATCAATAATCTCTTCTAACGAACGCCACCTGCTAAGGGACAAGGCTGGTAGACAAGGCAAATGCCAATTCACCTTAATCCCATGATCCAGCAAAACCTTTTCACTTTCATGCCGGCGATCTAGCTGTTCTTCCGTAAACTCATCTGAGGCGGGATCAAAATACTTTGTGTCTACCTTTACCGCTAATTGTTCAACTCCGGATTGACCTGCAACATCAGTAAGCAGATTGAAGGAACTGTCTAAGAAATGCTGGCGTGGAGATTGATTGAAGGTACGGCTTGGTTGAACAAAAGCTATGGTATCCAGTGAATTGGCTACTTCCTGAAGGACATCCATAAAGTCCTGGTTCATGCCTGGTTCTGCCACGAAAGAGATCTCAGCATTAATCGACTCAATCTTATAGGCTAGTTGCGTAGCAAGAGATCGATTGGCGAGTGGAATGGAACGAACAAAATTCAGCATTCCAGCAAGGTTTTCCGTTACGGCACAATTAATCTTCTCTAAGGTATAGGAGGGGTTTTGGCGTTCTCGATAATTGATGGTCAGGCTTTTCTTCCGTTGAAATAATCCACCTTTCGTCTTCAATTGAAGAGATTTAGTTTGTCTTAGTTCGTGATATTCAACCTCGGCCGTCGGAAGCCTTCTTTTCACGATTTCTACAAGCTGTTCGAAATCTGTCTGATGGCTGTAAAGCGTACAGTTTTCCATTTCTTGTCCTGTGTTTTTTGGTGTTTGTTATAGGTAAGATTACATAATCTCATATTGATCATGAGAAATATCCCTGACACTCCCTAGGTCCAAAGCTTTAATCTCCATGACCTTTTCTTTCAACAGTTCTTGTAAGGCAAGGGCTTCTGCATCCTTCAGGAAATGCGTTGTTAGAACAGACTTATCTTCGTCATAATTGAGCCGTTCGGAGCTGTTTATTAAAGAACGGAGGAAAGCAGGGGTGCTAGATAGTTCTGACAAACTTCCCGATATCTCTTTATGTGAAAGCACTCCGGATAGATGGTTCTTCGTCCATTCCAAAGCCTCTACGTAGCTGTTATGAAAATAAAGTGCATCCGAATATTCTATATAACCCAGTTGTGTCTCATAATTACCAGTGCCCCAGATGCCATAAAAGGTAGGCTCGCCTTCATAAACAGACAAATCATAGAATTTCACTCCAGATATTCTACGAATATTCAAAATTGTGTCATCGGATAAGCCCTCAGGGAGGTAAGCATCGTATTCGCAATAGAGTCTACCGTACTCACTCACTTTCACCAAGTCTAGTCCCAATCTTCGTTGACAGAAGAGTCTAAAGGCTACCAATTTATCCACATCGCCCGAACAACAAGGAGAGAAAGGTTCTATGTCTCCAAGGGCTGTCTCCGCCCAAGCATCGCGTTCCAATTTCGCTAATAGTTGTTTGGCCTCCTCTTCCTTATGCAGGATTTCATGGATTCCACCCAGGGTATGAACATAGAGATATTCGTCGCTGTAATGGTACGCGACCTTCCTAATCACATAGGTTTTTTGCATGTCTTAGATCGTTTTTATGGCTTCAATTTTTCTGGCGCTTGGCGGAAAGCTGGCTCCATTATCCATCCACAATTGAAAATCCATTGCCGCAAATACCTCATTCAAGCCTAGCTCAAATTCTCGGAGTGCTAGCGGAATGGGGAAAATCTGTGGGACTATCTCATTTAAGAACCAGCTGTTATGTGTAAATAGGAGCGATTTTAACTGCCCTGTTACAGATAGGGGTGAAAGCAGCAATTTTACTAATTTGGGCTGATCCGCATAGACCTGATGCAAGGCCTCCATTCGTTGCCGCCAGTCTGGGATTTCTTCTTCCCGAATACACATTGAAAAATCTGCTAGCGTAGGAATGAACCGATTTCGGTAATCTGGCAGGATATGATCTCTTTCACAAAGGTCCTTTACATTGACCTGCTTCCCATCACTATTAATGAAGACATGGCCAAAGATCGGTGTGATTACCCGGTGGATGGCCCAGTGCGTGTGCAGTATCCGATGCCTATTATCACTACAGATTTCCTTGGTACTATCGATAAAACGATGCAATTGGTAATAGTCTTCAATCTTTCCTTGCCATCTCTTAGCTGAGATTTTGGCGTGTATATATGGATTCATTTTGGGTCGGTGTTTGGATCTAATGGGACTTCCAAGTCCCAGCTACCTAATAGTATAGTATACTATGATAATGATAGTATAGGAATATCTATCCCAATGGTTTAAGCCCGTTTAAGAGCAGATTTAGATTTCTTCAATAAGTTAAGTGATTATTGAACCTAAAGTTGAGCGCAATAAAATTCAAGAGACCATAAACCCCTATCCACAAGGTATAGAGGTTATCTATTATGGGTTCAAACCTGTCATTTTCAGGCCATTTCCACATGGGTGACTTGCTCCTCCTTAAGCAAAGGCTTTCGTTGGTACCGCAGAAATAGTTGCACGGTAGCCAACACATCCTTCTCACAATATCGAGATATACGAGATAGAGCTTTCTCTTCCCAGTACACCCGACCAACTTCGCTTCCATCTATATCATCCTTGGGAGAAGGAAAACCAAGAATCGCAGCCAGTAATTTCAGGGAAGTATAATGTTTGTAATCACCAAATTTCCACAACTCCAAAGTATCTAACAAATGTTTGGTTTCCCAAGGTTTTTTACCCGCTATGTTCAAAGGACGAGGCAAAGGCAAACTATTAATCACCATTCTACGACAGATGTAGGGAATATCAAACTCCTTTATATTATGCCCACAAATGAAGTATTTAGTGGGATCATCATAGTGTTGTTGCACCAGTTCGCTGAAGTCACGTAGCAATTCTGCTTCATCATCGCTGGCGAAGGATTTCAACCGTACATGCAATTCCTTGCTAAGCTTATCTCGTCGTACACTCCCTACTGAGATACATACGATCTTACCAAACTCGGCATAGATTCCAGCCTTTTCTGGATAGAGAGCTGAGACCTCCTCTGTGGTCAACTCTTTGTCGTACTGCCGAAGAATCTGTCTACTCTTCAATCGCCACAAACCCTGTAAGGCGGGATCTAAGTCTTCGAAATGGTGGGTATTGGATACTGTTTCGATATCTAAAAAGAGAACATCTCCAATGGTAACTTTGTCAATCATGCTGTTTTTATCCTTTTACCTTACAAATATACGCAAAATGAAACTATTTTGCAAACATTTTTTAATCAAATAAATTACACGCCGAAATTAGGGAAGCAATAAGGGAAGCTGCTACTGCCCGGGAAATGATTAAAGAAGGTAACTAAAAACATACTCATTCGGGCTCATTGGTGAGGGAAAATCCAAGAATTCTGTACATCTATCTGGATTTTTTTTGCCTCAGAATTTTTTTTTAGAAATTTCTCAAAAAAAGTGTGTATCTCCAATCAAACAAATACACTTATGCCAAAAAAAAACAAAATAACCAACTGTAAACCAAACAAATAAACGATAATTATTATATGTAATTTTTCTTGACAAAAGTGGCAAAAAAGCTTGGGTATATGTAACTTTGCCTAGCGAAATACAATTAAAAAACGTTACCTACGTTTTAATCCCAGTCTAAGTAGCACAAGATTTTTAGTAAACACGCATTTATTCATTAAATCAAAAATCATGACAACGAACAGTTCAAATTCGAATCCAACTAGTTCAAGTCCAAAACCAAGTAACAATAATACGATTGCTATCGCAGCAGTAATCATTGTTGCCCTACTCGGTCTTAGTGCATTCTTGGGTGTAAGAAATTTCCAACTCAATAATACTAAGAAGGAGTTGACTGCAGATTTCGAAAAAACCGAAGAACTGAAAGTCGAGCTTGAGAAGCAGTATTATGAGGCGCTTTCCGAATTGGAAGAGATGAGAGGAAGCAACGAGGAGTTGAACACTTTGATTGAACAACAGCAAGAAGAGCTAAAAACACAGAAAGACAAAATTGACGGTTTATTAAGCGACAGCCGCAATTATAGAGCTGCCCGTAAAGAAATGGCCAACTTGAAGTCTCAGGTGGAGCAATACGTGGCAGAGATCAATCAACTGCGCGAAGAAAACGAGTTGTTAGCTGCTAACAACACACAATTGACTGAGCAAAACCAAACCTTAAATTCTGATCTTGAGGCGGAGCGTATGAATTCTGCTCAATTGACTTCTGAGAGAGCAATCTTGGTCAGTGAAAAGGAAAATTTGGAGACAGAAAGAGCTCAACTAGCGAAAAAAGTTGATATCGCTTCTGTAATCAAAGTTGAAAACATCGACGCTGCTGGTTACAAACTACGCAAGAGTGGCAAGCCTGTTAAGAAGAATAATGCCAAGAATGTGGAATTGATCGAAGTTCGCTTCAATACTACCGACAATGCAGTAGCTGAGCAAGGTACAGAATTCTTCCATGTACGTATCATTAACCCACTGGGTGAGACCTTAGCAATGGAGGAACTAGGTTCTGGTATCTTTACCAACAGCGCTACGGGTGAGCAAATCCGTTACACTATGACCAAAGAAGCTGATTACAGTGGTTCTGGTGAGTCACTTAGTATCAGATGGACGCCTGGTCAAACCTTCGCCAAAGGTAACTATGAAGTTGAAGTATACAACAAAGGTTACCTAGCTGGTTCAACAAGCTTCCAATTGAAGTAAAAAAATAGATTCCCTATTGGGAATGAACTTAGCACTGCTGGCATTGTTGCATACAATGTCGGCAGTTTTTAATTTTGCCTCAACGGTAAGTTTATCCGGTGGTCTTCAACCCCCAGAAGTTGGAATTAGAATATGGAAAAGAGAGAATCGAAGTCAGCTGTAAATCCTATTGATAAAGATAAAGTTGCGGAGAATCCGCACTTACTCCCCTATGCCCACACGCTGGGTGGAGCCGTAATCAAACCCGAAGATAAAGGGCGGATTAAAGGCAGAGCAGTGTCCGCCATGTACGAACAAACGGATATGCAGCTGGACCAGCTGCGCAAACAGTTCGAACTCTTAGCCCAACAAGCAAAGGAAATACAGGATCGAGTGACTATTTCTGAAAAGATCTATTTAGCTGATATTCCCTTTTCTCCACTCATCAACTTCAACTATCACTTGTACCAGAAGAAAGATGGCAAAGAACTGCTATCGATGGTAGGCCCTACTGAATGGGGCGCATCCATGCCTTATAAGTTTTTAGCTACCGTTCGGTTAATGGGAGATCACACTTGGGAAATTCTGGAAAAAGGTGAAGATTTTACAGTCGATAATGCCACCCTATGAAATTAATTCTTTCTGCGATCCTTATGGGCTTCCTTCTTCTATTCGGGCCGCCCAGTAAAGTGGAGTGGTTAAGCCCCAAAACTCACGATTTCGGGGAAGTAACCCATAAAACTGAGATTACTCATCATTTTACTTTTAAAAATATCAGTGAAGCTGCATTTGTAATCGATAATGTTCGAACCTCTTGTGGTTGCACGGCGGCAGACTGGCAAGAGACGCCAATTCTCCCCGACTCAACGGCGCGCATCGAGATTACCTATGATGCCCATGACCTGGGGTATTTCAGAAAATATGTCAAAGTTTTTCTAAGTGGTCAACGCAAAGCTGAAAAGCTGTATTTAGAAGGGGAAGTAGTCCCTTAGAAAAGGGATCACTCAATGGGTTCCGTTGATCCGTAGCCCTTACTTGAACACTATCTATTCCTCAGCTAAAATTCGACTTACCAACTCCAATTCCTTGCTCTTCAGAAATAGAAGCGGATACCTGTCTATGAAATTGCGGACTTAGTAGATTCATTATCAACCATAAATTCCAAATAAGTTTATCTTTGCCCCATCTTTTCAGAAAATACGAAAAATAGAAGGAAAGGCTATGCTCACATTCTTAATTATAGGCTACGTATTACTCAGTATCAGTTTGTACAAGGTCTTCGAAAAAGCCGGTGAGGCGGGATGGAAAGGTCTAGTTCCAGGGCTTAATTTTGTAGTATGGTGTAAACTGGTTGGTAGACCGGCCTGGTACGCTGCATTGATGCTCCTTCCCATCGTCAATTTCTTTATCTATGCGGGTTTGGCTATTGATATGGTTCGATCCTTCGACAAAAACAAGTTCTGGGAAAGCGTCGTAGCGGTGGTCTTCACGCCATTCTATTTTTTCTACCTAGGCTTTACGGAGAAAGAAAAGTATATAGGTCCAGCATTAACCGCTGAAAAAGCCTATATGGAAAAGCTTGAACAAGCGAAGGAGGCCAAGAACGATCGACTCCTAGCTAAATTACAAGCCGGTAATCCGTATAAGAAATCAGCAGCTAGGGAATGGGTGGAAGCCGTCATCTTTGCAGTTTTTGCAGCAGCCTTTATTCGAATGTTTTTGATCGAGGCCTTTGTGATTCCCACTTCTTCGATGGAGGGCTCCTTAATGGTTGGGGATTTCCTTTTCGTCAGCAAGACCAGCTATGGCATGCGTACGCCTAAGACCATTGCCATGATCCCTCTATTGCACAATAGAGTCCCATTAATCAATAAAGAGTCTTATTTAAAAAAACCCAATCTAAAGTTCCGTCGCTTCGGAAAGGTTGATGTAACCCATAATGCACCAACCGTCTTCAATTTTCCTGCTGGCGATAGTGTCTATGTGTTCCCCGATCGGACGTGGTCAGCCGAAGATGTTCGCTTCGGCGCGGTACGGGAGGCGAATCCGGCCTATGATCAACTGATCAAACAAGGGCGAAAACCCTTAGTGACCAGACCCGTCGATAAAAGGGACCACTATATTAAGCGATGTATTGGTTTACCTGGCGATAGCTTGGAAATTCGCCAACGGCAAGTATACGTCAATGGACAAGCTGCTGAGAATCCAGAAAACATGCAATTCATGTATGAAGTAACCTTCCCGGAGGGCATTAGTAGCATTAATACTTCTCGTTTTGCAGAATGGGGTATCAATACGTCCGAAGACTTTGCGGCTTATCGTCCACCCAACGGCTATCGAATGATCTTGAGTGAGTCACAGCGGGAAAAAGTGCAAGGTCTCGATCCAAACATTAAAATTGAGCCTTGGGATATGAGTTTCCGTCCTAAAGCCAACCCTTACAGCCTTTTCCCACACGATCCACGGCATTTCCCCGCCTGGACTGTTGATGACTTTGGTCCGATCTGGATTCCCAAGAAAGGAGCTTCCGTTGATATCGGCATAGATAACATCGCCCTATACCGCCGCATCATTGACATCTATGAAGATCATGATTTAGAAGTGAAGTCTGATGGAGTATATATTGATGGGGAAAGAGCAACCAGTTATACTTTTGAGCAGAATTACTACTGGATGATGGGAGATAATCGCCATAATTCTGAAGATTCTCGCGTTTGGGGCTTCGTACCAGAGGATCATATCGTAGGAAAACCACTTATCGTTTGGTTCTCCTCTAAGGATTGGAGTCGTATCTTTAAAATTGTTACGAATATCTAAAGCCAGCTATCCTTCGTATCCTTTCCATGACTAAGGGGGAAACCAGTTGGTTCCCCTTAGTCATTATAGACTGTCTCTTCCACTTTCTTTCCGATAGTTTCTCCCCCATTCCCCCTTAGCTATACTACAATCTTCGCCAATATCGGTGCTATATTAACTTCTACACCCTTTAATTGAACTTTCTACGTTAATTTAGTGTATAATAACGAAAAAAAGCAAAGGCAATATAAGCCTGCTCCCTACACCGGATTAATCGACTTGAGCAGTAGTTGCCATTTTGAACTCAAAAACCTTATTCGCAAAAAGAGAAAGGACTGATCCAAAAAGATCATCTCAAAATAATATCCATTATGAAAGCTGCGCTTGAAAGAATAGAGCCGGGATTTGGTAGTTCATTTTTACTGCGAAAATTTGAAAGTGGAATAACCTGCAATGTTCCCATGTGGCATTTCCACCCAGAATATGAGATTGTTTACATTTCGGGGGGAAAAGGCAAACGCCATATTGGCAATCACTTCTCCTTTTACGAAGACGGTGACCTGATCTTCCTGGGGCCGAACCTGCCACACCTGGGCTTCACCGAAGAGCTACCCGAAAAACACGTGGAGATCGTAGTGCAGATGAAAGAAGAGTTCCTTGGTTCTGACTTCTTACAGATTCCCGAGATGTTTGCTATCAAGCAAATGTTTGAACGGGCAAAGCTAGGTCTATCTTTTCAGGGTAAAATCAAAAAAGAAATTGGCGAACAACTTATAGCCATGGCCGAGATGTCTGCTTTTGACCGCCTAATTCATCTGCTTAAAGTACTCCAACAGTTGGCAGAAGCGGAAGAGTACAATATTCTCAATGCAGACAGTTTTCCCGTTGAGGTAAATGCACAGGATCAAGATCGCATGAAGAAGATTTACGAATATGTGCAAGAGAACTTTCAGGGTGTTATTCAACTAGAGACCATTTCCCGGGAAATTAACATGACCATTCCTGCCTTTTGCCGCTACTTCAAAAAGTTGACGCAAAAGACCTTCATACAATTTGCCAACGAATACCGGGTGGCTCATGCCTGCCGACTATTGGCCGAAGATCACCTGAGCATCGCCAACGTTAGTTATGAAAGTGGTTTCAACAACTTATCTCATTTCAATAAACAATTTCGGGCGGTAACGGGTCTTAGTCCTAGAGACTACCGAAAGAATCGCAAGAAATTGATTAAAGTTGACACCTCTATTGAGCATTTGGATGCATAATATTATTTAACTTTACATCTATTAATTGCGGTTGTCCATGAGATAACTTAAAATGATAGGGTAAAGCCTCCAAGTGGAGAATACAGTAATCCTCAGACTTTGGATATTGTGCTATACATTCTACTATACATTTAGTTAGCTCATACCACCGGACTAAGTGTAATTTCCTCCCCCTAATAATTAATTACGGTAAATCACAACAATAACTTTGCTGTTTCGTACAGTAATGGAAGCGAAATCGTCAGCACTATGACGCGCTTCTAATAGCACACTAAATATCCCTGTATTTTATGAGAATTACGATTATGATCGCCGTTCTCCTGCCTTTAGTAGGATGTGGTTCGCAGTCTACCCAAAAAACCGAAAAGCTAGCTGAAATCTTGACTACAACCCGCTGGAAATACGATGCAGAAGCCATGCTCAAGATACTATCAGCCAATAACCAAGACGGGAAAATAGAACAGCGGATGAAACGCAATATTGCGCAAATGGAAGGTGGATATTTCATCTTTAAGCCAGATGGCAGATTACAAATTTTATTACCTAAGATCAATATTAGAGGGGACTGGTCCGTGGAAGAGGGTGTCCTTAATATCAAGGTGGATGGTAGTGTAAATGTAGCTCATCCCATCCTGAAATATAGTGCCGATCGAGTGGAAGTAGACATTGATCAAGGGCGTACTAGTTTCCCTAGAGTATTTGTGCCCGCACCAATTTAGATTACTTCAACTTTATTAATCATCTTATAATCAGTTCTTAACGCACACTTTACATGCGGAGACGATTTTTGCATTTAATACAAGTAGCGAAAAGAGGATTAAACGCAAAATGCTGTTCACCGTATGAAAAGAGAATTGGATATCGTTATCATTTCTGATGTACACTTAGGGACTTACGGATGCCATGCAAAAGAGCTGTGTAATTATCTGAAACAGATCAAAGTACATACCTTAATATTGAATGGTGATTTTATCGATATCTGGCAATTCAGAAAGCGCTACTTTCCCAAAGAGCATATGATGGTACTGCAAAGAATCCTGAAAATGGCTTCTAAAGGTACCAAGGTATATTACATTACCGGTAACCACGATGATGTCCTGCGTCGATATACCGATTTCTCCTCTGGTAACATTCATCTAAGAGATAAATTGGTACTCCAATTAGGAGGGCGTAAATACTGGATTTTTCATGGGGATATCTTTGACGCTTCCATCAAACTCTCTCCTTACATAGCAAAATTAGGGGGTAAAGGATATGACCTGCTCATTTTGCTTAATCGTCTTATTAATAAGGTACGCGCGGCTTTGGGTAAACCTCATATGTCCTTTGCAAAGAAGGTAAAGTACAGCGTGAAGGAAGCCGTAAAGTTTATTGGCAACTTTGAAGAAACGGCCATTAAGCTTGCAGCAGAACAGAAATATGACTATGTGATCTGTGGTCATATTCATCGCCCTACCATGCGCGTCAACGATGAGTTCGGCCACCATGTGACCTACCTGAATTCTGGAGATTGGGTAGAAAGTTTAACGGCCTTAGAATACCAGTGGGGCCGTTGGTCCATTTATGAGTACGATCCCGCAGATTACGAAGAGGTAAGTCCGCTACTACGAGTGCGTGAGGATGAAAAAGAAGAAAATGACGAGTTGATCGCCATCACCTTCAATCGCGACAATGTATTGAGAGAATTGGCGCAGCAGTCCAAAAAACCTTCCTCCACCAACTCTTCCGATACGCCAAATAGTGGTCCCGCTATGTTAGAGCTTAATGGATAAAAGTTCTCCTAATTTATAGAATGCTGCTTCCCATTCTTCATTTTCGGGCTTCCATTTTCCTTTTCTAAAAGCTTTCAGGGCAGACCAATATAAGT
The DNA here is from genome assembly GCA_965263225.1 of Saprospiraceae bacterium. Classification (GTDB taxonomy): domain Bacteria; phylum Bacteroidota; class Bacteroidia; order Chitinophagales; family Saprospiraceae; genus DT-111. The sequence continues at coordinate 260,939 of CBDHHG010000046.1, read as the reverse complement.
TTTGGCTTTTCCAATAATCTGGATATAGGTTCAAATCCTTGACCTCTTCCATGATCTCAATCACTACATGGAGTTTATCCAGCGTAACCTTATCCGTTGAATTGATGGACTTCATCTCCTCATAAATTCGCTCGCTAATGGCGAGTAGCAAGGAGGACTCATCGGTCATACTGATCTTCCATTTTTTGAACTCAGCCGTTAGGTGATGCAGGTCCCTCACGTTCAAAGAGCCGTTACTGAAGAACTGATGGAAGTCTCGATTGATGACAAATTGCACGGCGTTATTAAAAGCCGTTGGGATCGGAATATTACTACTGGCCATACTGGTCATCAACTGGTAATTATCCCGATAGATATCCCGAAACGATTGCTCTGCATCTTGCAAAGATTGGTCGGTGATCTGCTTGAGTATTTTGCGCTTCTCGTCCCTAAACAAGTGCCAAATAGAATACTTTTCTTCTCCAAAGTAGTGCTGCATGGTACCAATGACCTTGCCCAGATTTGGGGTCAAGAATGACTTCATGATTTCCTCGGACATCTGATCGAATTCCTCTCGACTCATCTCCATAGAGATATTGCCAATAATATTCTGCTGTCCCAGATATAGTACTGCAAAATTGAAGAGCTTCTCTGAAAAAGTAATTTTTGATCGGATCGTAGTCCGTCCAAGCGCCAAGATAAAGTTACCTGCCCGCTGTTTCTTCAATATCTCACTGTGCGCCGTGTAGTTGAATACATCTAGTTCATCGGAATAGGCTTCAAACAAATAGGAGGCGGCAAAGTGCATCCCTACCCGAGCCAAGTCTACTCTGGCAGGCATAACGCTTTCCCGATAACTCACTGCACCATTTTCGTACACATTACTATGAATCGAAGTCAACTTGGACAAGAATTCATCATGCAGGTCTAGGCCGAGGGTTTGACGAGCATAGTAAATCGCACGGTTAGCATATTGTAAGATCTGATTCGTTTCAATTCCAGAGACCTCATCGAAAAACCAGCCGCAACTGGTATACATCAGCATAGCATTTCGCTGCATTTCCATCAGCCGACAGAATTGAGATCGGTCTTCCTCCTTGAAATTATCTTTTGCGTGCTGATCAATGAAGACTTGAACGGAATCAGGCCCTCGATCCAATAGCACCTGAATATAATCATTCCTGGCCGCCCAAGGATCCTTAAACAACTTACCAGCTTGTCTTTCGAAGACAGGCAAAATTTTATCTCTGAGCCAATCCAGGGTATCTCTCAGCGGACCTCTCCAACTTTGATTCCAATCAGGCCGACCTCCAGTACTACAGCCACAATTTGATCGCCAGCGCTCAACTCCATGGACACAACTCCAGGAACTGTTTTCATGGATCATGACCTCATAAGTTGGTGGAAACAATTCTAAATATTGCCCATAGTTGATCAAGTCGATGCCATCCCATTTCTCAATACTATTGAGACAATCCGCCAATGCCATTTCTCCCTTCTTATGATGGTGCCCATAGCTTTCTCCGTCCGTGGCAATATGCACGATCTGGGGTTCTTCCCTAAAGTCAAAGGCGTCTAACAGACGGTTAGCAAAGTGTTTACCGTTATTGAGTAAGCCTTCGAAAGCTACTCCTTGGGCCACTCCCCCATGGTAGAAGAACAGGGAAATGGTACGCCCAGATGGGAGTCGGCAAAGATAAGGTCGGCGTGAATCGATCGCCCCATGGTCTAAGTAATGCCAGTCCTCCTCTCCAATCTTCCGTATGGCTTTAGCCTGCCGAGGTGCCAAAATGGTGAACTTAACTCCCTGCTCCGCTAGTACCTCCAAAGTAGCCGTATCGGCGGCAGTTTCGGCTAACCACATCCCCTCCGGCATCCTGCCAAAGCGGTATTCAAAATCTTTGATTCCCCAAACGACTTGCGTTTCTTTGTCACGCTGGTTGGCCAAGGGCAAAATCAAATGCCCATGCACCTGCGCCAAAGCAGAACCATGACCGCCATACCGCTTCCGACTTTTGACATCCGCTTTGATAATGGCGGCATAGGTATCTGGATCAGCAATCTCCATCCAGGACAACAGGGTTGGCCCAAAGTTGAAACTCATCCAGCTATAGTTATTAATAATCTTGACTATCTCATTCTTATCATTCAGTATCCTAGCGGCAGTGTTGGGGGCATAACATTCAAAATTAATGCGGTCATTCCAGTCGTGGAAAGGGGCAGCCGAATCCTGCAATTCTACCACTTCTAACCAGGCATTCTCCCGTGGGGGTTGGTAAAAATGCCCATGAATACAAACGAACTTTTGTATTTTACTCATTCTTGGTGCTTCTTGATAGTGTAAGCGCCAGATCTATTTGCGCATCAAGAAAGGTTTGCTTTACCGCTTTCAAAATGCTATCCGCAAAGTAGCTCTAGAACAAGGGTTAAAATACCCTATAATTTGCAAATATAGCTTAGAATGACCTTAGATTCTGGGAAATAAGTGTATAAAATACACAAAGTAGGCAGTTGACCTGAAAAATCCTGGAAGGCTTCCTTTGATTTTCTATTCTGTACGAGATTACAGCCGTAAAGTTGCCCAGGATGTCGACTTCACCGCTACGGCTCCTATGCGCTAAACTTAGCATACCCTACCATTGTTATACTCTCTACAGTACGGAGGCGGACACCAATTCACTTTTTCAAGCTAAGCAGGATAGAACACTCTATTTTTTCAGATAAGCGACTATCTTTGTAGGCTTATTGAGCGGTATAAGAATGATCCCTATTTATTGCTTACATCTCCTCCTATAAACAATTGATAATCAACCCCAACGCATAAAATCAGGAAAACATCCACAACTATATCTAACTACTACAATATTGAGTTATGCGATTTTTTACAAGCTTATTGCTTTGTACTTTCCTTTTCGCCAGCCAGGGAATTGTTGCACAAGCACCCAAGAAATGGAAGTCAGCAGATATTCATGAAGCTATTAAGAAACTTAACTTTCTGGGTTCTGCCCTATACGTAGCAGCTCACCCAGATGATGAAAATACTCGACTAATTGCTTATCTCGCTAATGAGGTAAAAGCGACTACTGCTTATTTGTCACTTACGCGGGGCGATGGTGGTCAAAACCTCATAGGCCCTGAAATCCGCGAACTGCTAGGACTGATCCGAACGCAGGAGCTGCTAGCAGCAAGACGAATAGATAAAGGCAACCAAATGTTTTCCAGGGCCAATGATTTTGGGTACTCCAAGCATCCAGATGAGACTTTCGCGATTTGGGATAAAGACAAGGTATTAGCGGATGTGGTATGGGCGATTCGGAAATGGCAGCCTGATATCATTGTCAACCGTTTTGATCATCGCAGGGCTGGGCGCACCCATGGCCATCACACGGCCTCAGCCATGCTTTCGCACGAGGCATTTGATCTGACCGCTGACCCTAAGGTTTACCCAGAACAATTACAGTACGTGCAACCTTGGCAACCAAGACGTTTGTTCTTCAATACTTCCTGGTTCTTCTTCAGAAGCCGGGAAGCTTTCGCCAAGGCCGACAAAAGTATGATGTTGAGCGTAGATGCTGGCGTCTACTACCCTATCTTAGGTAAGTCGAATACTGAGATTGCCGCAGAAAGTCGAAGCATGCACAAATGTCAGGGCTTTGGATCCTCCGGTTCTCGCGGAACGGAACTGGAGTACCTAGAAGTGATCAAAGGAGATAAACCAAGCGAAGATCTGTTTGAAGGCATTAATACCACCTGGACACGAGTAAAAGGGGGAGCACCCATCGGTAAAATATTAGCTCAAGTTGAAAAAGATTTCGACTTCGATGAACCAGCCAAAAGCATCCCCGCTTTGGCGAAAGCCTACAAACTGATCAAAGGACTGCCAGAGGGCCACTGGAAGCGGGTTAAGAAAGCAGAAATCGAGCAGGTGATCGAAGCCTGTTTAGGAATGTATGCAGAAGCAAGTGCCAATGCGTACTCCGCCACCCCAGGCGAAGCGCTTCAATTGAATTTGGAAATCATCAACCGATCAAGTGCCTCGGTGACCCTTAATCATTTAGCATTTCAACCTTTAGGAGAGGATACCACCATGGCACAGCCTTTGGACAACAACGCACGCTACACGCTTAAGCGAACCGTTCAACTTCCAGCAGATATTTCCTACACCAACCCATACTGGCTGAACGAAGAAGCTAGTTTAGGCATGTACACGGTAAAGGATCAGCAACTTAGAGGGGTCCCGGAAACGCCACGTACTTTCAAAGTCGTGTTTGACTTAGAAGTAGAAGGTATCCCCTTAAAAGTGGAACGCCCCATCGTATACAAAAGAACCGATCCCGTTAAAGGAGAAGTCTTCAGGCCCTTTGAGATCACCCCTCCCGTCTTTGCCAATTTCGTTGATAAGGTCTTAATCTTTGGCAATACGGACGCTCCTAAAACTGTATCCGTGATCTTGAAAGCAGGGAAAGACAGTCTAGCTGGCAGCTTGGATATCCAACACCAGCCTGGCTGGAAAGTAGAGCCTGCCAGCATTGACTTCGAACTGAATCAAAAAGGAGAAGAAAAACTCTTCAGTTTCAAACTCTTCCCTCCAAAAGGGCAAAGTGAAGCCTCCATCTCCCCTCGTATAAAGCTGGGTGATGAAACCTATGACAAAGAGGCCATATTCATAGAATACGACCATATTCCAACACAAACGGTCTTTCGAAAGTCTTCGGCCCGCGTCGTAAAAATCGATTTGGCTACAGCAGGTAGAAAGGTAGGATATGTCATGGGAGCAGGTGATGAGATTCCAAAGAATTTGGAACAGATTGGATATGAAGTACATCTCCTGGAAGATGGAGATTTCCAATTGGACAATCTTCGACAGTATGACGCCATCATCCTTGGAATCCGTGCTTACAATACAGTAGATCGCTTGAAGTTCTACCAATCCAATCTTTTGAAATATGTAGAAGAAGGTGGAAACCTGATTGTTCAATATAATACAACTCGCAGATTGAAGGTTTCTCAAGATAAAATAGCGCCTTATCACTTGAAGATTTCACGCGATCGGGTTACGGTTGAGGAGGCCGAAGTGCGCTTGCTACAACCGGATCATCCCGTCCTGAATTACCCCAATGAGATCACCAATAAGGATTTTGATGGCTGGGTTCAAGAACGAGGCTTGTATTTCCCTAATGAGTGGGGCGATGAATTCACGGCGATATTGTCTTCGAATGATCCCGGAGAACCTGCCCGAGATGGCGGTCTTTTGGTAGCCCCCTATGGAGAAGGAAATTATATCTACACCGGATACTCCTGGTTTAGAGAGTTGCCTGCTGGCGTGCCTGGAGCCTATCGTCTTTTTGCCAACTTGATTTCTTTAGGACAATCTGATAAGCCGTAAGCGAAACCAGCTAGCGTAAGCAAAACCACTAGGGCTCCAAGACTGGACTATCGCCGTCACAGACTTGGAGCCCTTTTATTTCTCCCTCTCCTCTCCTTCCAATTGCCTTTTCTAATTTAGCCAATACTTCTATATTCGGATACTAACCTAAAACCACTTTATCTATGACTTGGATCAAAGAGATCAACTATGCCTCAGCCACTGGAACGCTCAAAAAATTATATAAGAGAGTAAAAGGTCCAGATGACAATGTTGACAATATACTCATGGCTCATAGCCTTCGCCCGCATACACTACAAGGGCACATGAGTTTGTACAAAAATGTTTTGCACCATCGCGATAATGAACTACCAAAATGGTATTTAGAAACCTTAGGTGTATATGTGAGTCTGCTTAACCACTGCGACTACTGTGTCGATCATCACTACGCTGGCTTGCAACGACTGATTGGAGAAACAGAGGCTGCTCGCATTCGTTCAGGGCTGGAACAAGTGGATATTCCAGAAGATCTACTGTCCCCTTCTTTCGTGTTGGGCCTGAACTATGCCCGCCGGCTCACGCAATTAAAGGAGCGAATGATCGAGGAAGACGTGCAAGTCATGCGCAAGGCTGGACTTGACGATGGCCGAATCTTAGAGATTAACCAAGTCGTGAGCTACTTCAATTATGCCAATCGGACCGTGATTGGTCTAGGCGTGAATACAGCAGGGGATGTTTTGGGATTATCTCCAAATGACAATGATGATGAAACAAACTGGCAACACCAATAAGAATAGGGAACAACTCTTAGCATCATAAACTTAAAATTATAGAAACATATGTCCATTGTATCAGAATTCAATGACTACCGAGCCAAGATGAATGAAAAGATCCTGGCTGAAGATAATAAAGTGTTAAAGCGTTTCTTCAACCTGGACACGAATGCTTATCAGGATGGAGCTCTAGATAAAAAAACGAAAGAACTATTGGGTCTCGTGGCCTCGATGGTCCTCCGCTGTGATGACTGTATTCGTTATCATCTGGGAAGTTGTTATGAATTAGGCGTGACTAAAAAGGAGGCCTACGAAGTATTTGCGATAGCCAATTTGGTAGGCGGTTCCATTTGCATCCCACATACCCGCAGGGCCGTAGAGTATTGGGAGGCACTAGAGGCTGGGTAGCGTTAATTAGAACCCCATGATTGGGTAAAATAGACCGGATTTGTGCCCTTTTTCTGTACATTTGTACGCAATACGCCCGGTAATGATCAAATACGCTAAAACATTTCTGATCCTATTGATAGGATTACCGGTAATGCTTTTAGGTAAAACATTGGTCTTAACACCAGAAAAGACAACTTACGACTTAGAGGGGTACCTGGAAACATTACGGGAGGAGGGACTAACCATAACTGAAGCAAGGCAAGCGGCCATAGCGGGTCGTTTTGTACCCCTTGCCGTAGGTACACCTATCGTTCCCTTTAGAGATTACTGGATTAAACTGGATCTCGATAATCAATACACCTACACCGAAGGGCATATTGAATGGATTTTACATTTTTCTCGGACCTGGAGTCTAGTCGAAGTTTATTTTACCGACTTGGATCAAAGGGTAAAACAGAGAAAGAGTGGCTTGTTCACACCTGTATCAGATCGTATTTTCAAGGCGGCACTACGAGAAAATATCGTTAAGGTTAACTTAGCCGAGAACCTACCCACCTCGCTCTTCATTCGATTGCGAAGTGATCGAGCTGATGTACCTCCATCTTTATCTATCCAGCTCTCCCCGGCAGAGGTATTCCTTCGTGAGTTGAAACAAAAGCGCCAGCAGAATTCCTTCTTTGTAGGCTTTGTTTGGATGATGACTTTGCTCAGTATACTCTTCTTCTTTCAAACGTGGAGCAAAGTCTATGTCTTCTACTCCATCTATCTGATTGGTGTCAGCACCTATGCTTCCTATGTGGAGGGTGATTTGCCAGATTACTTAATCAAGCTTTGGTTTCCTGAACACCCCCAATACATTTTCTTTGTCAAGCTAGTGGTCTACCTAGCTATGGTAGGATATCTATTATTCCTGCGTTCCTTTTTGAATCTCAAAGAAATGCTTCCTAGATGGGATAAGATATTCAACTTTACCATCTGGATGAGCTTGCCCTTGTTACTACTGGATGCTTTTCTGATGATCCGGAACGACTTCAGTTCCATCATTCCGGACCGCGTCACACTGAGCTATGGAATTTACTTTGCCATATTTAATTTGCTTTTTCTACGTTCACTCTATCTTACCAAAGATCGAAGGGCATACTTCATCATCGTAGGTATTTGTGCCATGAGCGCGGGTATCATCTTAATGGTGATTGCGCGTTTAAGAAGTCCAGAATTTTCGGTAGCGCATCTGGAGTTGGGTATTATCATTGAGATTTTAGCTTTTACCCTGGGCTTAGCCTATCGGCAACGAATCAACGAACGCGAACGATTCAAGGCCCATTATGAATTGGAGAAGAGTCAGTTCATTCAGCAGCAAAAGCAGGCCGAAGCCCAACGCTTACGCGAAGTAGATGAGTTAAAAAATCGACTTTACACCAATATTACGCACGAATTCCGAACGCCATTGACCGTTATTATGGGCATGGCCAATGAAATTGGGGATGAAAGGGTGAAGAAGCTAATCAATCGAAATAGTGAAAACCTGCTGCGACTAATCAATCAAATCCTGGATCTATCGAAATTGGAATCGGGAAAGATGCACCTGCACCTGGTTCAAGGAGACATCGTTTCCTATCTACAATATCTCACGGAATCATTCCTTTCTGCCGCTGAAGCCAAACAGATTCGCCTCTCTTTCTACCCAGAAGTCCCGAATCTAATGATGGACTTTGATGAAGAAAAGATACAGCTCATCGTTTATAATCTGCTCTCCAATGCCATCAAATTTACACCGTATGGTGGTAAGATCATTTTCCATGCCCGAATCCAGCAGGACGGGGAAGGTCAACAGTTGCAATTAAAGGTACAGGACAGCGGTCCTGGTATCCCGGCGGCTGATCTTCCATTCATTTTTGACCGATTTTATCAGGTGGATAATCCAAACGTGACCAATCAAGGCGGCACGGGGATCGGCTTAGCCCTTACCAAGCAACTGATTGAATTGATGGGGGGAGAAATTACCGCGAGCAGCGAGGAAGGCCAAGGAAGCCTCTTTACCTTCTTCTTACCGATCACCAACATCGAAGAGAAACTGGAAGAAAACTGGAAGCCTTTATCTCCCATGGAAGAGCCCCAAATGGATTCTTCCTCTGTCTTACTGGACTCCGCACTTTCCTTGATGGATGATCGTCCCCTGCTTTTGATCATCGAGGACAATGCCGATGTGATTGAATATATCGAACGATTATTGAAAAACGACTACTTGGTCAAAAGTGTACGCAATGGCCAAGATGGTATTGACGAAGCCTTGCGAGTCATTCCGGACATCATCATCAGTGACATCATGATGCCAGGCAAAAATGGCTTTGAAGTATGTGACTTCTTGAAAAAGAACAGCCGAACCAGTCACATTCCTATCATATTGCTTACCGCTAAGACAGCTAAAGAAGAACAGGTTCGGGGTCTACGCTATGGCGCGGATGCCTTCTTGACCAAGCCCTTCCACAAAGAAGAACTATTGGTTCGCCTACAGAAGCTGATAGAACTTCGTAAGAAACTACAAGCCCATTACCTACAGGACGATCAGCATCAAAGTGCTCCTACAAAAGAGGAGCAGTTCTTAGCTACTCTTAAGAAGTGTATTGTAGATCAACTTGACAATTCAGATCTGTCCGTCAACGATCTATGTCGAGCCGTGCAACTCAGCCATGCGCACCTTTACCGCAAACTCAAGGCACTGACCAATTTGACACCCGTACAATTTATTCGCTTCATCCGGCTGAAGCGAGCAAAGAACCTATTAGAGACCTCTTCCATGAATATATCGGAGATCGCTTACGCCGTTGGTTTCTCTGACCCCAACTACTTTAGCCGGATTTATCACAAAGAAATGGGTATAACACCCAGCGAAAGTCGGAAATAGCATAACACCCTGTTCTATTGGCAGTCCAATCTAAAACACCACCAAAAAAAGTCAATTTCTTTCTTTTTTAATCAAAAAAGTTATACTTTGAAGACCATTCTGGGAAGACTCCCAATCAAAGGATAGCCAAAAATTGGCCCTTTGAATTCTAGTGTTACTGTATAAAAAGTTTGTAAAATTGCAGGCGCATTTGATTAGTGCGGAGTTATGCCTAAGGAGTTGCTCCACCCTATTCACAGCCGATCTTATTCACTATTAAATCTAGATTGAATGATTCCAGGTAGTGGTAGCTATTTAGATGGTTTAAATGATATTCAGAGACAGGCGGTTACGAATACTGAGGGCCCGGTTTTGGTTGTAGCAGGACCTGGTTCAGGTAAAACAAGAGTACTCACTTATCGCATTGCCCATATCATTGAAAAAGGTGCAGCTCCCTGGCAAATACTCGCACTTACCTTTACCAACAAGGCAGCTCGGGAGATGAAAGAACGAATCGAAAAAGTGGTGGGTACTCGAGCAAATAGTGTTTGGGCCGGCACTTTCCACTCTATTTTTGCTCGTATTCTGAGGGTGGAAGCGGATAAGATCGGATATCCCAGCAATTTCACAATCTATGATTCAGATGACACTAAAAGTCTCCTGTCCTCTATCGTTAAGGAGATGAACCTAGATAAAAGTGTTTACAATATAAATACCATCCGCAGTCGCATCTCCTCTGCCAAAAGCAACCTGATTACCCCCAAACTTTATGCGGAAAATGACGAATTGAAGACACAGGATCGCATGGCAAAGATGCCATTGGTACACGAGATATATGGGAAATACACAGCTCGATGCAAGCGGGCAGGAGCCATGGACTTTGACGACCTATTGTACCGTTTATACGAGCTATTGCAGAGTAATCCTGATAATGTGATTGAAAAGTACCGGAACAAATTCAAGTATGTATTGGTCGATGAGTTTCAGGATACCAATCATTTGCAATACTCCATCGTACGCAAGCTCGTCAATTATGAAAGGAGTCCAAGGAATATCTGTGTAGTGGGCGATGATGCCCAAAGTATCTATGCTTTCCGGGGTGCTACCATTCAAAATATCCTAGATTTTGAAGAAGACTTCAAAAAATACAATATTAAGGTCTTCAAATTAGAGCAGAACTATCGGTCCACCGAACATATTGTACAGGCTGCCAATGAGGTAATCCTCAATAATCGTCGCCAGATACAGAAAAAGATCTGGTCAGATAAAGGACAAGGCAATAAGATTAAGGTCATCAAGGCCATGACGGACAGTGAAGAAGGGAAAAGGGTTGCGGATACCATACTAGAGCAAAAAAATCGCTTCCACCTGAGCAACAATGATATCGCCATTCTTTACCGTACCAATGCACAATCTCGCATATTCGAAGAATACCTTCGACGCTATAACATTCCCTACCGCGTATTTGGCGGCTTATCCTTCTACCAGCGTAAAGAAGTAAAAGACATGATCGCTTACTTACGCCTGGTGGTCAACCAAAATGATGAAGAAGCCTTGCGGCGGGTGATCAATTTCCCTAAACGGGGGATTGGCAAAACGACCATTGAAAAGCTAAGCCAGATTGCTGATGCTACCAACCAAACAATGTGGGAATGCCTGCCAGCTGTACCCGCCAGTACGCGGGCCAAAAATTCGATCGGAGAATTTCGGAAGATGATCATGAGTGCCAAACAGCGCATTAGTACGGCCAATGCTTTTGAGCTGGCTACCTACGTGGCAAAAAGGTCGGGTTTGATAGATCTCATGAAAGCAGATACATCCATCGAAGGTATGGGTCGATTGGAAAATATCAATGCCTTATTGGACGGCATTAATGCCTTCGTGGAAGAGGATACCCTAATTGATGCGGAAACTATACCTGATAAATCTCTAGCCAGCTATTTGCAAAATATCGCTCTACTGACGGATTTTGATGAAAAGAACAATAATACAGATTTTGTTACCCTCATGTCGGTTCACTCGGCCAAGGGATTAGAATTTAAGTCGATCTACGTTGTAGGTTTGGAGGAAAATCTGTTCCCTTCCTCAATGGCACTTGACAGTAAAGATGGATTAGATGAAGAGAGACGATTATTCTACGTTGCCGTTACCCGAGCCGAGCAGTTTCTGACTTTGAGCTTTGCCAACTCTCGGTACCGATTTGGTAAAATGCGCTTTAATCAAGCCAGCCGCTTCTTGGAGGAGATTCCACCTATTCACATCGAAAGTACGGGCTACATCCGATCTAAGTCGCCGACGAGTCAGCCCCCCCAAGGAGCAAGGATCGTCGGAAACTTCAAAAAACCTCGTACTGCCCAAAGCAGTCGATTGATGGTTGATCCATCTACCTTCAAGCCCAATGCACCAGATGAAATTCAAGTGGGCATGAAGATCCTACATATGAAATTTGGAGAAGGAAAGGTATTGAGCATTGACGGCGGAAAGGAAAATCGCGTTGCGACCATCTTCTTCCAGGGAGTAGATAATCCAGAACGCCGAATTATGCTACGCTTTGCCAAACTGCAAATCTTGAACTAATGCGGCAAGTCATCTCCGAAGGCTTACTAGGTCTTGCCAGCCTTCGGAGCACTTACCTCAAGATTGTATCCGGAACACCTGCTTAGTTTCCCATTGCCCATCTTTTTCAAAACCAATCAGATAGGAACCCGCGGGGAAAGCACTCAAGTCCAATTCCAAGCGAACGTCTGGTGAGCTAAATCGCTTAAGAATTTTTCCATTTAAATCCGAAAGAAATACCTCTTCAGGAGCACTCTTATCCCAATTAACAGTTAGCGGGCCGGCGGTAGGGTTTGGGAAAAGTTGCCACAGCTCAGTAGCTTTTGAAGGCTTGGTCCGAATCGGATTGGGCCAGAGGTCAGCTATGTTTTCCTCCACTAGCTCTTCTTCACAATCTGGCGCATAGGAAAATTGGTAGACTAATCGCGCCATTAGATCATTCAACTTTTCTACTTCCCAATCATCCGTCGTCGGTTTGATATGGGGATTACCAATCCCACTGTCATCTGTTAAGAATACATAAGTGCCATTGGTGGCTAAAGCTATGGAACGGAATAGATATTCAGCACTTTTATTGATTCCACTAGCTACCACAGGAATAATGCGAATACCTTTGGCCGCAGCTAATTGAGTCCATTGGGCCATCTTCTGAACCGTTGTATCATCCTGATGCGGAGGAGCATCCAGTACCATAAATAGTAGACGAGCTCGGGCTTTTGGATTCCAATCCAGCTCCTTCAAGGCACGCTCCAGGCCTTCCTCCACAGCTTCGGGATAGTCCCCACCCCCACCGGCGGATTGTTTTTTGATAAAATCCAAAGTAGGTTTTAAATCGCTTTGCAAAGGGGAAGTTCGGGTCAAATATTCTTCTCCTTTATCCCGATAAAAGATGGAGCCAGTTCGCAAAGACAAACCCGGCAAAGTATCCTTTATCTTATCAATTACGTCTGCCAACTCAGCTTGCAGATAGTGAATTTCATCTCCCATAGAGCCCGTTGCATCTACCATAAAAGCAATGTCGACAGCTTCATTTAGATCACAATAAACAGGTAACTTAAGCATATTTATTCCTTGATGAAAGGTGGTCACGCCCTTAAAAGCATAGGCTTCTCCATCGACTTCAGCGTCGATAGATAAGGCAGATTTTAGCGGGCTTTCTTCGAAGAGATTAGCCCATAGCTCGGCCTTCCCTGTGTTATCCGTAAAGCTCTCCCAAAGAACTCGTGAGCCATCTTTCAAGCGTACCTTAACATTTACCAGTGGCTTGCCTTTTTCTCCCACTAGCTGTACCGCGTAACGATGCTTTGGATATATTTTCCAGCTCTTCTGGTAGGTTTCAAGATCTGATTCGGCAATATCCTGCCACAATTCCCATTTGCTAAAGTCATGGAGTTCTCCAGCCGTTAATTGACCAGCTGTAACAGCCGGCGTTTCTCTGGCTTCGAAGGCCACTCCCCCGACATAGTCCGCCGAGACCGGGGCCATCGCTGGTGCAGACATAGATTTAGCGGTCACTGAAGATCGAGTCAGGCTATAGGAAGTGGTTCCTTTAATCTTCAAGTCACTAGCAGCAGCCACTCTGGGTAAACTGCGCTCCTTAACAAAGTCACGAACTACTACCTCCTCCATAGCGACACCTTCAGCCAACTGAATGTTAAGATTGTTTTGTCCTACTTTTACCTCCACCACTTGGTTTTCATATCCGGTATAGGCTATTTCCAATTTTACCAAAGTATCTGGAACTTGTATTCGGAACCTACCCGCCAGATCCGCAACCGTAGCGTGCCCCGTTCCACGCACAGCCACTGAGGCTCCAATCAATGGGCTTTTTTCTTTATTCGTAACAATCCCTTGTACAATTCTATCTTGTGTATATGCTTGTACCAGCAATAGCATTCCTAGCAGTACCAACAGTATTTTTTTCATCAGATAAATTGGATTTAATGGCCTAAAAATTAACGTTTATATTGGTAGGATGCAGGTACCATGAGAATTACATAACTTACTAAGCGAATTTTCGAAAAAAACTTACAACTAATGGATATCACCCCAAAACTGAACGGTCTTATACTACCCACTCTTCTTGCGCTTTCCTTGTTTTTTCCTATTGGTATGATCGCTCAGCTAGGTAGTCTGCGCTTAGATACCATGCACCAAAAGATTGAATCTGGTCATTACCCCAACATTCATGCCGTTCTGATTCAGCAATCTGGAACATTGCAGTACGAAGCTTATTTTGGTGGCTATACAATGGATAGTTTGCATGATATACGTTCTGCCTTCCAATCCATCACCAGCCTTTTGGCAGGGATAGCCCTAGATAAAGGGTATCTAGAAAGTGTGGATGTACCATTGCTCCAATTCTTTCCAGATTTTACCCCTAAAGATACTCGTAAGAAACAAATCAGTCTCAGGCATTTACTGGAGATGAAGGGAGGATTAAAAGCAGAAGAGTTCTATGGTATAGGTCCGTATCTAGCAGATGAAATGTCGGCCACAGCAAACTGGATCAAGTACGCATTAGAGGTTGACCTCAAAGATGATCCTGGACTCAACTTTTCCTACAACTCCTGTGAACCCCTGCTGGTGGGGGCAGCCCTGACCCATACAGTTGGCAAAAGCATTATGGATTTTAGCCAAGAACATCTGTTTGCCCCGCTTGGTATTACGGATTACCGCTGGACCATCACCCCCACTGGTTACGGTATGACGGCTGGCTCCTTTTTCATGAAGCCTAGAGACATGGTCAAGCTAGGGGAACTGGTTTTACGAGAAGGACATTGGGACGGGCAAAAGATCATTTCTACTCCTTGGATTAGTACTACCACACGATGTCTGACCCCAATCGATTTTTCCTTCGTCAGATATTCGCGGATGGATAATGCCGAACTCCAGAGTGCCAGATATGGTTATTATTGGTACAAAGAACGATTGCGTTATAAGGAAATAGATACAGTGGTTTTATTTGCCTCAGGCAAGGGTGGGCAATACATTATGATCTTACCGGACTGGGATATGGTTGTAGTATTTACTGGTGGAAATTTTAATGATTGGCGGGGGAAATTACCCTTTGAACTGCTTTTGCAGTACATCCTTCCCAGCTTCGAAAAACCCGGCAAAGACTAGTATAAGCTTACCTCTACTCTTTCTGACAAGTAGAAATGTGGGGAATTTGCTGTAACATTTACCGAGAGAACTTAATATATTAGCAGTTGGATATTAGGAAAGAAAAGTAGGATCAACTATGCCTGAACAACCCATATCAGTCAAAGATTGGCGTGAGCTTATTGGAAAGGGAAAATTGGAAGAATGCCTGGAGCAGGTCGTGGATTGCTGTGGACAATTTCATGAATTTGCTAACCAATCGCGCAATCTACTACATCAGTACAACGACCTCAAATCGGATGCCATCGTCTCAACCCAAACTTCAGAATCGCAGTCGGTTAGGAAAAATCAAATTAGCGAGGGGCTACTGGAATTGCTCAGCAAGATCGAAGCCTGTACTACTTTAGCTCAAAAAAAAGTGCAGCACGCCCCCATTTCCAAAATGGAAACTGGTTTTAGGGAAAGCTTAAAAGGGGTACTCCCCCGAGAATTCTCAAACCTACAAGTTCTTTCAAAGGGAGATTATAATATAGTATATAAGGCTACCCGGTACGCTGGTACCGAGCAAGAAGATGAAGTGGCTATCAAGGCCTTAAAAAACATATCCCTCATTGAAGATGAAAGTGCGAAAGATCTGGAGCACAAATTCAGTTTGGCTAAAAAGTATTCCAACAAGGACGGAATTGTAACCATACATTCCAGTTATATGCAGGTTTTCCCCCAATTTTATGTGATGCGATTTATTCGTGGGCTAGATTTGGATGATTACCTGGAGCAGGATTGGCCCATAAATCTAGACGAAAAGCGCAGAATCTTAGGGCGGATAGCGGAGGCCTTACGGCAAGGGCATCAAGATGATCTATGGCACCTTAACTTGCGCCCTTCCAATGTCAAAATTGACCTAAATGGTGATCCTCAACTTCTTCCGTTTCAAATCATACAATTCAGTTTTAACCGTAGAAACATAAAACGCATCAAGAAGCTGATTACCTATTGGAGTCCAGAACAGATCAATGGTGGTGATCTTTGTGCACAAACGGATCAGTATTCACTTGGTCTGATCGCCTATGAGCTGTTCACTAGACAGACGCTTTTTGAAGGCGATACGGTATTGGATATTATCCAGAAACGTTTTGAAATTCAGCAATCCATTGAAAACTATTGTCAAGAGGCTACATCAGGGAGTGCCAAGAAACCCAAACCTGATTTTCTTGAAAAGGAATTATTGAAAACGGATTGCCCACCACTATTCATTGATACCATCCGCCAAATGCTGCGCAAGGAAGCAGAAAACCGTTTCCTGGATATGGATGAGATCATTATAGCTATTGAAGATCACATCAGAGCCAAGACGACCCGAGTACCTGCAATATTCAGATCACTGGAGAAAAGCTTTGATAAATGTAGAAAGCAAGAACAATTCTACACCGATTTCTATGATGCTTTTTTCAGTAAAAAGCCAAGCTATCAAGCCCTTTTTGAGGAGGCCTTTCTAGCAAAAGAAAAATTGCGTATAGATCCTGAAGATGATCACGAAACTTTTGAATTGAACGAACAGCAAAAGAACTTTCGTTGGCAGTTCCAGCATCGCATGCTAGATCTGGCTATAGAACGCATGTTACTATTCCATGAAAAAGCCCCTAAAATCAAGGAGCGAATGGCCCGACTTGGGCGATCACACCAATCCTTCGGCCTTAAACCGAAGGACTTTAGCTTGTTTTTGGATTGCATGAAAGAAACGCTGCAAAAAGCAGACCCTAAGAGCTGGCCCAGCCCTGAAACCATCGACCCGATCTGGGCAAAATTCGTAGCTCCAATTTTGACAGCTATGAAAAAAAAGAGCTAGCAGCAGATGTGGAAAACTTTTGCAGAGGAAGCTCTCTTTTCTGCCTCCATCTTCCTAAATTGCTAATGCGGAAAACGAAAAAACAGGGTAGGTTGTTTCTATTTTCACCTGTACTCTACTACACCTATTTCCCTCTATTTAGCGCGACGTTACTCTTGAAAAAGGAACATTATATTTAACCCATTAGCAATCAGGAACAAAGATGCCAGAGTTTCTACACTTACATTGTCATACCCAATATTCTTTGCTGGATGGAGCCGCCAATATTGGCGCCATGATGGATAAGGCCAAGGCAGATGGTCAGAAAGGGATCGCTCTTACAGACCACGGTAATATGTTTGGGGCTTTCAAGTTTGCGGCGGAGGCGAGCCGTAGAGATCTCAAACCGATCATTGGTTGCGAATTTTATCTGGTAGAAGATCGACACAAGAAATCGTTCTCTCGTGCTAATGGAGAGGCAGATAAACGATACCATCAGTTATTACTGGCGAAAAACCAGGAGGGTTATGTCAATCTTTCCAAATTATGTTCTTTAGGCTTTATTGAAGGCTTATACAGTAAGTTTCCGAGGATTGATAAAGAGTTGTTGGTGAAGCACCACAAGGGATTAATCGCTACCAGTTGCTGCATCGGGGCAGAAGTGCCCCAGGCTTTATTGAATGGCCAGGACGAAAAAGCGGAAGAATTGCTAAGGTGGTGGCTAGATTTATTTGGTGAGGACTATTACATTGAATTGCAGCGCCACCGCGGGCTCGAAAATATAGATGGACTAGGTATCAGTCAAGAGGACGTGAACCAGAAGCTCTTGGCCTTCGCAAGAAAATACAATATCAAAGTCATCGCCACGAACGACTCTCATTACGTAGATGAAGATGATTGGGCACCACATGATATACTGCTGTGTATTAACACCAACAGCTTGCTGGAAGAGTCTAAGCGTTTTAAGTTTCCTAGCTCCGACTTTTACTTCAAGACTCAGGGAGAGATGAATCAACTCTTCCACGACGTACCAGAAGCCATCGCTAACACAGTGGATATTTTTGACAAGATTGATCACCTGGAATTGGCGAGGGATATCTTACTTCCTGCCTTCCCGATACCAGATGGTTTCAAGAGTCAAGATGACTATTTGCGGCACCTCACCTTCGTGGGCGCGAAACGTCGCTATGGCACCATTACCCCCAACATAGAGGAGCGCTTGAACTTCGAATTATCCGTCATAGAAAACTCAGGATATCCGGGTTACTTCTTGATTGTACAAGACTTCACGACTACCGCTCGCGAAATGGGTGTGAGTGTGGGACCAGGACGAGGTTCTGCTGCGGGCTCTGCCGTAGCTTACTGTATTGGAATTACGAATGTGGATCCAATCAAGTACGACCTACTATTTGAACGGTTCCTCAACCCGGAACGGATATCTATGCCGGATATCGATATTGATTTTGATGATGAAGGTCGACAGAAGGTGATCGATTATGTGATCGATAAATATGGTCGTAATCAGGTGGCACAAATCGTTACCTATGGTACGATGGCTGCAAAGATGTCGCTTCGTGATGTAGGACGTGTAATGAATATACCGCTTCCGGAAGTAGACCGAGTAGCAAAAACCTTTCCGACCCACCTAAAGGCTAACCTGAAAAAGGTACTGGCCAAGGGCGATATCGATCCTAAGTTAAAGGGCAACCTTAATTCAGATGACCTGGAAAAAGCCTATCGCTTCCGCGAATTGGCAGATGGTCAGGATACCATCGGAGAGATGATCCGTACGGCCAAAAAACTAGAAGGGTCGGTTCGTAATACGGGGATTCACGCCTGCGGAGTGGTCATTACCCCAGATGAAATCACGCAGTATGTGCCGGTCAAAGTAGATAAGAATTCTGAGATGCTCGTCTCCCAGTTTGACAACAGTGTCGCAGAGGATGCTGGCTTGCTGAAGATGGACTTCTTGGGGCTCAAGACGCTCACCATTATCAAAGGTGCCGTCCAGATGGTAAGGGAGAATCACGGTGTTGAGCTGGATATGGATGAAGTCTCTCTGACGGATGGGAAGACCTATGAGCTTTTCCAAAGGGGAGAGACCGTAGGCATTTTCCAGTACGAGAGTACGGGTATGCAAAAATACATGAAGGAATTGGTACCCACTGCCTTTGAGGACTTGATCGCTATGAATGCCTTGTACCGCCCTGGGCCATTGGAATACATTCCCAATTTTATTGCCAGAAAGCATGGTCGAGAACCCGTGACCTATGATCTTCCGGATATGCAGGAGTACCTGGAGGAGACTTATGGTATCAACGTATATCAGGAGCAGATCATGCTCCTTTCCCAAAAGCTAGCCGGCTTTACCAAAGGGGAAGCGGATAAGCTCCGAAAGGCGATGGGTAAAAAGAAAAAGGCCTTGCTGGATCAGATGCTACCCAAATTCATCAATGGGGGCACCGAAAGAGGGCATCCGGAAGATATCCTCAATAAAGTGTGGAAGGATTGGGAAGCTTTTGCCTCTTACGCTTTCAATAAATCTCACTCTACCTGCTATGCCTTCGTAGCGTTTCAAACCGCCTATCTGAAGGCCCATTATCCGGCTGAATTCATGGCCTCGGTATTAACCAATAATAAAAATGATATTTCCAAGATTACCTTTTTCCTACAGGAGTGTAAACGGATGGGCTTGGAAGTATTGGGGCCAGATGTCAATGAGAGTGTTTCTGACTTTTCGGTTAACAAGCAAGGACAGATTCGCTTTGGTCTATCAGCACTAAAAGGAGTAGGAGAAGGCCCAGTGGAGGCGATTTTATCCGATCGCAAGGAGCAAGGTTCCTTTTCCAGCATCTTTGATATGATGCGCCGGCTTAGCTTGCGAGCGGTCAATAAAAAAGTAATGGAGAGTTTGGTCCTTGGTGGAGGACTAGATTGCTTTGAAGGAATTGAGCGGTCACAATACTTTGCTCCGTCAGAAAAATATGACACATTGATCGAACATGCATTGCGTTATGGCAACGCACATCAGGCGCAGCGGGCACAAGCCGTTAATTCCCTTTTTGGCGATTCGGAGGATGCGATGATCCCCGAACCCAAGATTCCACAAGGTGTTACTTGGCCTTTAATTGAAAAACTCAATCGCGAAAAAGAAGTAACCGGCATCTATGTTAGTGGACATCCACTAGATGATTATCGCATTGAAATAGAGAACTTTACATCTAGCTCCCTAGAGAATCTCAATCAGCATCAACATCGAGCCTCTGTGACGGTAGGTTGCATGGTAGCCAATGCTAGGCACATGATTTCGAAGAATGGCAATGGCTGGGGCATTTTTGAGATCAGTGATTTTAATGGCCAAATGGAATTCCGCTTGTTTGGGGAGGACTATCAGAAGTTTAAACACTTATTGGAACCGGGGATGGCACTCTATATCAAAGGCAAATTTCAGAAGCGTTGGAATAGTGAAGAATTAGAGTTTAAACCAGTAGAGATCAAGTTGCTAGAAGGGATTGCTGAAAATATGACAGAATCCATTACCCTGAAATTTCCGATTGAAAGGATTAATGATGCTATGATCAACCAAATCGACCAGCTATGTCAGGCCCACCAAGGTAGGCACCGCCTTAAAATGGTTCTTTTGGATCAAACCCATCGAGTAAAGCTGAATTTAATTGCCAAAGAGCGCAAAGTCAATGCTGGAAATGAGCTAATTGCAGAATTGGATAAATTAGGATTGGAATACAAAGTAAACTAAGCCATTTTTGTGGAAAACTGGCATCATATTTGAACTTAAAAGTTCACATATAGTGGGCTTTCAAAGGCCAATACAATATTTTTTTTATTATAAGTAATAATTCTTTTTTTCTTGAAACCTATTGTACCTTTGAAAGTATAAAGGAATAAATACCACATAAACAGCATTACCTCCCACACAACCGTAGAATAGTATTATTATCAACTTAGTTATGGTTCTCTGTCCTGTCCACTAATTTGAACCTAACTTTTAGCAAAGACTTCGCCCTTTAAAAGCGATATTCCTGCTAGAAGTATTGGCAAGAATGAACTGACCTTTCAGAGAAAATTAGTTATCAATTCCCTTATAGATCTGCATCGTTGACAAAAGGATACTAGTCTCTTTATGAAGACTTTGTATTGCTTACAGCAACAATGTAGACGTATAAAGTAGACCTACTGATAGATAGCCATACATTTTAGATCAAACACGCGCAACTTATCAAGTTACTTCAACACTAAGACATTACGAAAACAATCAGGGGGATGCTATATCATCCCAGTTGTATTGCATTGTTTAAGTTCATCGGATGGATGCCACTTAACTGGGATTGTCATGCCTAACAATTTATTTACAGTTTAGCAGGTGTGTATACGATGTAAGAGAGAAGAAAGTCAAAGAGGACAACAATCCTTTCTTGACCTGATATAACAATGCATACCCTATTATTTAATAAACACATCATAAACTATCCTCTTTAAAACTAAATCCATGAAAAATTTAGTCATCCTATTTTTAGCAGTAGCTACCGCGTTCACCACTGTAATCGGGCAATCGAGCAGTGATCTCTTAGGAAGTAATACCATAGAATCAGAAGATGAGTCTTGTGACGGGAAACTAAAGATATCTGCCTTTGGCTCAAATTGCCTACAGCAGATGGGCATCAATGCGCAGAATCTAGTTGACGCAGGTCCATACGACTTGAGTGTAATGGCTGGTTTTAGCACCAATCGTTACTACGGAACCAACAGTATGAGATTTGGTATGGGCTATCAATTTACCCAAGCTTTAGGCGTATTTTTAGGTGGAGCTACTCGATCTACTCCCTCTAATCACGGTTATGGACGAAGATCCTCTGACGCCACCTCTTCTCTTTTGCTCAACCGGGGAGGCTTCGGTAGCTTCGTATGGAGCACAACGATTACGGGAGAAATTGCTCCCTTCGCCGCTTTTTTCGATGGGCCAATCTGGCAACAAATTGTAATAGATTACAATGTCACCACAGACTTTGCGGATCGCCCAGAGATCAGCGGAATTGGTTCGATCAACTTCCAATTTCCAATGATTGCCTTCAAACGTAACTTCCGCGCTTACGTAGGTGCCTGGAGTATGATTTTTGACAATTTCCCCAGTTTCGTAGAAGATCGAGGCCGCTGGCGCTTCAATAGTGACTTTGGGCTGAGCACAGGTATCAGTTTCTGCCTATAATAATCCCAATACAACTAAGAAAACCCCATACAATTAGAGAGGTAGTAAGCAGCATCGGCACAGTCAATTTGTCTGCCGATGCCTGCCTCCCCTCCTTACTACCTTCTTCTATTATCAGCGTGCTGCAAATCTTGTACAAACCATTTCTTCCCCAAATGGGCAGCACGTACTACGAACTAATTTTTTCCCCTTCCTTAAAACGCTTTAGCAGCTTTGAGCATGCGGATTAACTCAATTCGGATAGAATTAGTTTGTATAAAGGCATCCTCAGAAGAAATGATACCCTTACGTTTACGTTTTTCTAGTCGATTGTATTTACTGGATAGCAGGATAAGGTCGTCCAAGTGATCGTCGGCTATTTGCCCCAGGCTTTCTAGAAAGGTCCAGAATTCCTGGATAACTTCCTCAATCCTATCCTTAGAAACCCAACCTAAAAATTTATCGATTGGTGATGCATGAGCAGCATCCACTTCTCTGAGTAAGTTGGCCTGTTCGCAGTGAACGTATAACTCATCAATAAATTCATTGATCTGTTTTGGAATAAATTCAATGCTGAATTGTTCAAAGCAGAATGACTTTAACTGAAAATCTAGCCTTTGGTTGGCAGCATACTTCACGAAGTCGTAGTCTCCATGAATAGAGAGGAAACGTAGCAAGAGTTGCATGTACCATTTTTCGAATGGTATGCCGAGAAATATGAAGTTCTTGGCCTCCAGGATGAGTCGTTTAATTTTATCTGGCATGCTGTTTCCCTGGAAGATGGTGGCAAAATAAGTGAATAAGTCGTTGTGTGTGAGCACCATGGACTCTTGTGTATCAATGCAGCCGAGCAGATTATAAATAACGGGATAAGAAGAAGACGGACTCGGAAATCGTTCATCCTTGATTTGCTGATTCCAGTAATAGGCGAATTTATACTGAATATTCATTTCTTGAAATACCTGCCCCAGCAACTTATCCGGAATCACCTTGATCACCAGGTGGAAGGGGATATGGGCAATCTTCCTGTAGATGTTTTCAGCCTCCGGGAATTTTTCGTGGTAAAAGTGCCTGATCTGATAAAATGCTTTAGTCTTCTTCGCTCTACTGGAAAACAAAAACAAATTTTCTTCCGGATAATAATTATCTACATTACGATTCTTATCTACCTCCAGGTAGTTGATAAGTCTTTGTTCAATGGTCTGACCATCCTTGTTGGTATATAAACCTGGACCGACGAACAAGACGCACTTTTGATCTCGAATAGTGTCTAGAATAAAGTCCCAGTTGATATTACTTTCATTCTGAGTCATTTCTGGTGCTTAGTATTACTTTTAGAGAATCATTTTTGACTTCTTCCAATATTTCCTCGAAGGTGAGGTGATTAAGCTTGGGCTGATACAACCTCAAGCGTATTGCTGTTTTTCTATTGATACTATCTCTGGCGGAAGCGTTGGTCAATCGGACTAGCTTCTCATAATGATTAACCAGGTTCCAATTTTTATGCAATGTGGCTTCCTGGATATAGGGTCTTATGCTGATGGACTCTAAGATCAGAGATTTAATAAACTGCGGAGCACCATTGCTAAAATCATTAGATCTAAGCAACCATTCACTCATGAGTAGAGGATCTGTCTCGCCAAGTTGGCTGGCTTCATCCATCTTCACTAGCGACTGTTCCAAGTTGCCAACCCTCATCAGTTTCTTGGCCCATAGGAGCTTGTTGTCCTTTACTTTACTTTGGTAAAAGGATTCACCCGTTCTTGTAAAGGCCATAGAGAAACAGTCCTCCGCCTTTTGCAGATCCTTATTGATCTGATTTTCGTTTTCTTCTTTAAGCACCTTTTTCTGGAAATACAAACCAAAGGAAAGAAGTTGTCTGGGGGCTGCCTCTTGCAATAGTTGATCCCAGGCTTTTAATTGATCCAACAAGGATTCTAGGCCAAATTGCTCTATTTCTAATAATGGAATGATTCCCACACTGAAAGCTCGTTTTAGATCATGAGCTATACTATCGACATTATACCTCCATAAGTGTACCGTGCCGTCAAGGCCAGCAGATGCAAAAAAATCGTTTTTGGGTGAAAACTTTACCGCAGTGATACGGTCGGCTTCCCCATAGAATAATTGAATAGTCTTACCTTCTTCGTAGTCCCAAAGACGGATTGTTCTATCCAGGGAGCCCGACAAGGCAAATTTCCCATCTTTCGAGAAGTCTACACTGGTTACACTCCATTGGTGACCCGGCATACTTCGACTTTCGATACCTCCTTTGGAAAGGTCCCATACCCTTACGCTATACTCACTACTCAGCGTAGTTCCACCGATTAAATACTGATCATTAGGAGAGAAAGCAAGAGAAGGGGCTCCATTGCCATTCGCAGAAAGAATCTGGTGATTTGAAGTGTCACGGATGTTCCATAACCGGATCGTACCATCATTTCCCGCACTAGCTATTTGCAATCCTGTACTAGAGTAGGCCGCTTCCCTTACGCTTCCTAAGTGCCCGGTATAGGTTCGAAGTAATGCCCCGGTTGATGTATCCCAAACTTTGAAGGTTTTATCAGTTGAGCTAGTTAGCAATTCCCGTCCATTCGGCGAGAACTCTACACTAGTGATTTTACCTTGATGGCCAACGAGCGATAGCTTAGGTTTACCACTTGACACCTCCCAGATAATAGCCGTAGAGTCACTCGATCCAGTTGCTAGGTGCCTTTGATCGGAAGATAGATCTACGCTATTGACTTCATGCTTGTGCCCGGAAAACACCTGTTGGTTTTGATCTTCAAGTGACCATAAAATGGCTGTGCTGTCCTCTGATCCGGAAGCAATAAATTTACCATCGTCAGAATAGGCAAGTGAATAGATTTCCTTACCATGTTGGAGGTAGTCCATGGCGTTCATTTTGCCTGGATAAATCTCCCACAGCCGCAATGTTCGATCTAATGAGGCACTTATGATCTTTGATCCATCTGGTGAGAAACAGAGATCTCTTACTGCATAAAAGTGTCCGTTGTAGAAGGAAACATTAGTCATAGATTCCAGATCCCAGATTCCAATCCGGAAATCATCAGAAGATGTGGCGATTCTTTTCCCATCCGGAGATACCTCCACATCATATATGGTATTATGGTGTCCTTCTAATACCGCAATATCCTGGCCCTCTTCAATGTCCAGAATATGAAGTTTATTTCTAAATCCTCCGTATACGAGTTTACTCCCATCAGTTGTGTATCGTAAACAGACTACTGGGTCATTAGGAACGTTGAAGGTTCTCACCGGATCCAATTCAGGGACTGTCCATAGTCGGATCTTTGAATCAATCCCTCCGCTGGCAATAAATTTCCCATCCGGGGAGAAATCTAAACCGTGCACTGAATACCGATGCGCTTGTACCGCAGCGACCTGCTGCCCAGTTGCTACATCCCATAATATGACTCTCCGATCTCCAGATCCCGTAGCTAGTAGATTGCCATCGGGCGAAAACTCTACCTCAAGGACACCATCTGTATGCGCTTTCAAATGATAAACCGAATCCCAAGTCTGCGTATCCCATAGAATAATCGTTCCATCATAAGATCCACTGGCTAGTAGGTCTCCGTTTGGAGAGAAAGTAACCATTCGGACCAAATCCCGATGCCCTTTCAATTCCTTAAAGGGCAATTTCGTCTTTAAGTCCCACAATCTTAAGGCTTTGGCAGATCCCGTTGCAAGGATTTCATGGGTAGGTGATTGAGCCACCGTATGTAGACTATTTTCGTAGCCCAGCAATACTTCAGACCATGGTAGTAATTGTGTTTCTTGATTCCAAAAGCCGCTTGCCGGAAAATCATTCTGGTAATAGGCATTGAAAATCACACTATTGATGTTACTATTTTCCTTTACGTGTTTTGCCGTGAAGTCTGCCAAGCTGAATGCCAGGTTGCGCTTGCCATTTTGGAGTAATTCTTTGGCTGAAAAAGCCAAATCATTGGCAATGCGATTGCTCAGTAAGCGCTGATAATCCTGTTTTCTTATATAGGTCAATGCCCCGAAGGCTGAAAGGGCCAGTAAGGATAGCACGATGGCAAAGATGGTAAGTTTAACCGTCCTTTTCGCTTGTTTTTCATTCTTTTCCGCCTGTAAGCGCAATCCTTTCTCGTAAGCAGCTTTTTCCTGTTCTAGTTTGATTTGCTCCTTCTGCTTTGCTAACTGTTCTGCTGTTTCTCTTTCCGCTTCTTCTCGCTTTCTTTTGTGATAGGACTCCAAAATCGGAGTGACCAGTGAATCATGACAGAGTTCATATTGATATCCTCCCCGGAGACTAGGTTCAGCTCTAAGTAAATGAACATCAATTAAGTTTTTCAGTACCTGTCGGTCTACTCCAAACTTTTGCCATATCTGGCCTTCGTATAAGCTCAGACGTCGTTCTTCCTCTTGTAAGATTAAGCCTTCCTCGATCAATTTACGGGCAGCCAACTGCGTCGGGACATCCCCTATCTTAGCGATCTGATCATCGTAATAGTTCTTATAGATTGTATCTAATTCTTCCAAATCAGTCAATTCTATCCGAGTATGACCAGCATTGATGATGGAATTTTCTAAATGATGACATAGAATTTGTAACTGGAAGGACTCAATCTTTTGTTGCCTGGCATTGGATAAGTAATCTAGAATGTACTCGATGGCTTCATCAGAATAATCGAAGATCGGGGAGGCGAAAGATCCATCCAAATAAGCTGGGTTCAGGATGGCTTCTTCCGCCTGCCCTCTGTTTAAAGGCTCAAGTGCATAATAATGCTGGAGAATGGTTGGGATTGAGTCTGAAAAATAGTGCAATAGGCTCAGACGGTCGGAGCGGATGGATAGTAATACCTTAATTCTACCGGTTTGATGAATACTATCTAGTTCTCTATCTGATATAGCCAATTGTCCAGAGTGCAAGGATGATTCCAACTTTTCCCGGTACCGTTGCGGTAACTCGCTCAACAAAAGCTCAGCCAACTCTCTCTTGAATTCCGTAATGGCTTGCTCAGGATAGGAAAAAAGCTCTTCAAATTGATCAAAGACAAAGAGTATATCGGAAATGTTTTGTTGAATTTGGATCGATTTTACTACTCTCCATAGGGATTGATCCTCTGGCAACAGATTTAGCAGGCTGGCTGGTGAAGCACTATCATTAGCAATATTGCGGAGCGTGGTCTTTACAATAGATAGCGGGCTAGTATCCAGATACTCTCGATACGCCCCTAGCCTAATATTAACGATCTTATAAACTTCTTCTTGTAGTAGGGTGGGAATCAAGCCAGCATGAATCAGAGAACTCTTACCAATTCCTGATTTTGCGTACAGAAGTGTAAGTTGTTGTAAATCAACTAACTCTTTGAGACGTAGAATGTCTGCTTCCCTACCGAAAAACAGATCTTGATCCGTTTCTTGGAAAGGATTTATACCGGGGTATCGAAATCGATTCATGCCATGTCAGGAAGCTTCTGAAAAGAAATTTCCTTAGGGTTTTGTTTATGTTTTTGCGTTAGAACTCAAGTAAATTAATAATCCAAATTAACAATTACAATTTTATGTTAACTTTTTCACGCTTATGTTAATGTCTGCTCCGCTCCTCTTGTCCACTGCTTCCAATCAGGGTTAGTTCTTATCCCCTTCTGGAGGAGCCACTTAGGCAACACCTGTTAATCTCGTATTTATCAGCAATTTGAAGTCGTCTCGATCTAGACTGCGTCGTTTATTTCAAGGATCGTGTACAATACATTTCCACTCCCTTCTCACCTGAAAAGGAAAGATTTAGCCACTTCCGGGAATTAAAATTTAGCTTTTAAACTTACCATAAAGGGACTTCATTCCTTCGCAGACTTTGGACACTCGCTTTTTCTCTCAAAACCGTTAGATGCGATTGTCCTGCTCTCTGCTTAAATTATTTGTTTCTGTGCCAATAATTGTTGTATATTTGCATCCGCTTTGGCCCCGTAGTTCAACTGGATAGAATATCAGATTTCGGCTCTGAGGGTTGGGGGTTCGAATCCTCCCGGGGTCACTAGCCATAAAAGCCGCAACTTACTCATATCGAGCAATTTGCGGCTTTTCTCATTAAAAATCAGCCAGTTATAAGCCATTTCTACACCTTGCTTCTCTCCTCATTTTTCCGTATCTTACCATAAATAGTCCAATTTTTTCTTACCTATTTCTAACTTTTTGGACAGCTTCTAACTTTTAGAACTTCTTTATATGCGCCTCAAAACAATACTATGGACCTACAAGCCACGTAAAGATGGCACTTGTAATATCAAGATCTATGTCAGCATCGATGGCAAAAAGAAATACTTTAAGACTCATCTTGCCGTACTACCGCAAGACTTCGATGAAGTAAGAGGGGAGGTCAAGAAATCCCATCCCTCTTACAAACTTTATAATTCCAACATCCGCGCTAAGAAAAGAGAAATCGAAGATCATCTTTTGGAAGGCGGCCGCCTGACCACTTTGAACCGGAAGAAGAAAATAGCCCTCTTACCCTTCCTCACCCAATTCATAGAGGATACAGATGCGGGCATTACGGGCATCGCCAAGAGTACCAATCGCAACTACAAGTCTGCACTAAAGCGCCTAAAAGGCTACTGCGCCTCCCGAAATGTAGACCTCAACTTCGAAGATATCAACCTCGATTTCTACGATGACTTCAAACGCTACCTCCTCAACGAAGGTCACTGCAAGATTCCTGGCTTCAATAAGCATATCAAGATTCTCAAGGCTATTATGCGGTTAGCGATGGATAAAGGCTTACACAATAACTTGGCCTTCCAGCATAAGCTATTCCGTAAAATCCCGGTCAAGACCAATAAGACCTACCTCAATGTCGCTGAAATTGAATTGCTGGAAAATGTTGATCTCACTGATCGCCCAGGCCTCGATCGTGAAAGAGATCGTTTTCTAATCAGCTATTACTTCCTCACTCGCTACTCCGATAGCATTCGCATACGTCGGAAGGATTTCTTCGAAAAAGATGACCAATTCTACCTTCGTTACTTCCAGCAAAAAACCAATAAGGAATGTATCATTCCAGTCAAAGTTGATGCGCTGAAGATTCTGGAGAAAAGAGATTTCAATCTCTCCGGAGATACGAATCAAGAAGCTAACCGCAAGCTGAAAACTATAGCCACGCTTGCCGGTATAAGTACTTTGGTTCAGGAGGGTGCACGCTCAGGACCAAAATCCTTATTCGTCACTACACACACCGCCCGACGAAGTGCTGCCACTAATCTTGCCCTCCAAGGCGTAAATCTTAAAATCATTTCTGATCTAGGGGGCTGGGAGGATGTACAGACGCTGCGCACGTATTTGCGTGCTTCGGGAATTGAGACTGCTGTGGTGGCTAAGGAGTTGGCGTTTTTCAGATAATTAACTAAAATGGTAAGGCTTCAATTCTACCGAGTGTTGTTTAGTTTTATTCCAGGTTTCAGTCAGGATTTTGAACCAAGGCTGCTATGGTTAGAAATTGAAATTGCTTATCAACGATTAATTCAATGTATGTAGGCAGCAGAATAGCTCCTTGTGTTTCCATTTTTACTGTACTGCTAACAAAAGATTGAGGATTTAGGGTTGTAATAGGGGTTGCTAGTGGCTACATTCAACTTTTAAGAAACCAGCAATTTGAAATACGGCGGTAATTCAACATTCCTTACATCTTGTATATTCAACTTTAGATTAGCTTTCTTCAATCCTTATCCACAATTCCTTTGGTAAGTCTTAAGGCCACATTATGCCAAAGCATTGCATGATCGTTGTTAAGTGCTCTCCAAACTGCGTGAATGGCCTTCGCAGCATATACAATTTCATCTTGTTCGTCAAACTCCTCCCTGAGAAGAAAACATTGGATAGATACTATTCCGTAGTACATGGCAAGATCCAGGGTACTGGGTGCTACCCTAGTCTGATAGAAAGATTCTGTTCTTTCAGCTTCGAGAGCAGATCGTTCATTAACTGGAACTTCACCTGCTTCAAAGTATTTTAGGGTTTTATCGAAAGAGTTTGCAATTCTCCAGTTGATTTTTTCAGAATCTATTTTTCGGGCGAATTGAATGCTTTCTATACATGTTAAAACTATAAGATGCGGTCCCAAAAAATCGGATAACTTTTGTAGAGAAGAACCAGGAGACATTCCTGAAGATAGACTATCCCAAAGTGCCCACTGTAGTTTATCCAAAATTAATTTCACATTTTCGGTAAGTTGTTTCTCAGATAAACACCGAGCTAGCGCAGGAAAAAAATTGTGGAGATCAATACCATGATAAAAACGAGCTCGGCCTCTTTTGTGCAAATTTCGGAGAATCTGGTTCTTACCCACTTTTGGTGGAATCTGTCAACTGGAATCCATCAGGACTCTCTTTCTCAGTAGCTGAAAGCCAGCCCGGCCATACATTTGGCGCTTGATATTTTTCAGACGGTTGACCTGTCCTTCCACTTGACCATTACTCCACTTGAGAGATACTGCTGCTCTTACTGCATCATAGTCTTGTTGTAGCCCCTTGGCAAAATTCCTCAATGAAGGAATGCCGCTTTGCAGTGCTTGATTAATCCAGCGGTTAAGGTGTTTCTTTCTGAGTTTATCTGTCATGTTCTTAAACTTGCGGGCCAACTGACTGGCTTGATTGGCTTGCGGACAGTATTTGTAAAGGGTCCGTAGATAATTCTGAGTTTCTTCATCCAGGTCCTCAAAAGGTTTGCTCATTAGCGAACTAACTTTTCGGGCAGACCATACTTTCACCTTTAAAGGAGGTGGGAGTTTTTCAATACTGCGATCCCTGGGGTATTTGCAAATGAATCTATATACACTTTGCGGCGAACCGGTAAACCCCTGTTCCTTAATCTCACGCCACAATTGCATGTATCTTGTTTCACCCTCATCCCATCTTTTTCTCAGATAATCTTCAAAAGGTAAGGCCTTTGACATCTTAGTCCCTCCGTTTATCTTTTGGGGATATTCCTCATATTTCAAGTACTTTTTAATCGTTTGACGATGAACACCTGTCTGACGATGAATGGATTTGATTGAATGGCCTTTGGACCTCAGACGTTTCACTTCTAAAAAATTCAATTCATACCTTGACAAGGCAGGAACCTTAGTTGATGTATTTTTTTCTTCTGTAGGGGCTGTTTTTATATCAGGCATTGGATTGTCAGGCGCCTTGGCCTGTTTTCTTTTTCTTTGAGCGATGTCTTTAGCTGCTAGACGTAGTTCTTGATTATGTTTATCCAGCAAGCGCTTCAGGGCTTCTCCAAGATTTTTTAGTAGATGCCACCGATCTGCTACCTGGATCGCATTCGGAGCTCCCAGTTTAGCAGCTTGAGAATAACAACTGGCGCGATCCCTACTAATAATCTTGATGCCGGGATGGGTTTCTAGCCATTTTTTCACCGTTTCCACTTCCCGGTCAGGCAAGAGGTCTATTGGCTTTCTCTTCTCCAAATCCACCAAGATGGTGCCATAGGTATTACCTTTTTTGAAGGCCCAATCATCAATACCCAATATCTGGGGAGAAGCTACCTCGAAGTCATTCGGACAATTGCATATTATCCGTAAAATGGTGGACCGACCTACTGGCATCCCCAGAAACGAAGCAAGTTTAGAGCCAGCATTACCGCCAAGGGCATAACCGATTCGAGTAAGGTGTGCTGTCAATCTCGATGTACGACGGGCATAAGGCTTTAGATTTTCACCGAGTCGTTCAGTAAAAACCTTACGGCTGCAATTTTCATTCTTACAGTAGTACTTATTGACACTCAGATTAACCTTAACCGGAATACCCGCCCAAGGTAAGTCTAGTAGTTTGCGCATATAATTACTATGCCTACTTAGGCTTCTTTGGCCACAGTCCGGGCAAATACCTTGGACACTCTTTGTCCTTAGCTTAAGCAGAAAGTGATCTTCCCGCTTATCCAAAGCCTGGAAGCAAACCAAATTCGAGATAGGTAGTAGTGCTGGGGATACCATCCATTGAAAATACCCCACCGTCTTTGGTCATCAGGCTTCTTTCCACCAAAAGTGGGTAAGAACCAGATTCTCCGAAATTTGCATAATACTCCTGAAAATGTTTGAGCAGTAAAAAAATAAAATCAGAATATGAACTGTAAAACCTGGGAAATAAATGCTTTTTTTTATAATCTCCCTATTAATCAATACATTTGTCAGTTGAGATCAACACTTTAGTTCAATGAAAGATTATGATGTGTTCATTTCATTTGCAGAAGAAGATAAACCATTCGTGAACAGCTTGGCTAAAGGGCTTCAAGACAAGGGTTTGAAAGTATGGTACTCAAGAGACGTTCTGAAAATTGGGGATAGTATATCCGAAAAAATCAACGAAGGCCTTTCACAATCCAGATATGGAATTGTCGTTTTTAGCCATAATTATTTGCTACCAAAAAAGAAGTGGCCCCAAGCCGAGCTTTATGCGTTATTTGCCAAAGCCACCCACTCTGGGAAAAAGGTGATTCTGCCAATCTGGAAAGATATTGAGTATGATGAAGTTCTTGAAAGGATGCCCTTGTACGCGGAATTGTTTTCTTTGTCTTCCTCTATTGGGATAGACAGGCTTGTCAAAAAAATATTCGAGGCCGTTAAGACCAAGGAAGATGAAGCAGTTTCTACACTACAAGCCGATATTGATTTTTCTTTTATTCACAAAGGAATTCGGTTCATATTTGTCCCTGATTTAAAAAGGGAAAGAATACCTGCTGAAAAAGGTGGTTTTTATTTATCCGCTACTCCGATCTCAGTCAGCCAGTGGGAACTGATTATGAATAAAAACAAGATATGGGATAACCAAGCAAAAGACAATGTAAGCCCGAATGACTGCCTGGAATTCATCGAAAAACTATGCGAGGGCTTGGAAGGGTTTCTATGCCAGTTGCCAACGATCAGTCAATTACAAGACGCCTATCTGGCTCAGCAAACCCTTGCTCTGGATTTTGTTGAAGATGAAGGGAATTTTGAAATTTGCATCGATGCCAATGCTCTCAGAGACGGCCAATACCCGCTTTGGCATCCGGATGAAGCTGAAAAGGAATTGATTAAAATACCTATGCCCAAAAGGATAAAGGGGAACATATTCAGAATAGCCCTTGCCAAAAAAAAGATCCAAAAACAGAACTCAAAACTGAACCATGTTACTTTTGATAAATGGAGGAATCTCATCGCCCATGACAACTTAGAAAGAGTGTTAAGTGAAATATACAGCCATCCATCCGTTAGATTGCTGGATTTCCAGAATGAGGTCATCATTCACCATTCGGGTCTCATTGAACTGAATAATAGGGAAAGAATGAGCATATTAAGTTTTACAGAGTATTCTTTGAAGAAGAATATGATAAGAAACTCAGTTCTCCAATTAATCTCAAAAATTGAAAATAATTATTTAAGCATTTAGAATACATGCCTTCTTCATAGCAATAGATCATCCAAATCAAATCCTCCAACCAAACTCACCTTGATATAATTACCTTCATAGTCCTTAAAAAAATGGACAATTCTGGGGTCCAGCAAGTCATTGTTTTGTCTGGCCTCCTCTAGGCTCACCTTCCGATTCCTCATATCTTCGAAAATCAAGACATCTTCCCGCACCAGTATCTCTCTCCCTGCCACGGAATCCCCTCCGGTAGAGACCCCCGAAAATGTTCCTTTTAGCACCTTGGGGGCCCTTGCCACTCCCATTTTAAAGGATAGGTGCAATTCCTTCTCTTCTCCCGCCTCCAGCAAGCAAAGGAGGCACCCACCTCTTATCCGAACTTCCCCCCAAAAGCTCCGCCTTGGGCCCTTTAATTCTAGCATGGCCTTATTATCCTGTTCAAAAATTCTGACCGGAGAGACTAACACTTGGTCCAGACCAGAATTACAACGGACGTAGCTATACCAATTCCCCAGACACTCCCTTAGCTGGACGTTCAGTGTACTGCTGGAAGTATGAATGAACTGAAAAAAATCATTATAGGAAAGGAAGGCGGCGATTTTGTTCAGATAGGCTACATTTAAGCGCACATTTACCTCTCCTTTTACAATTGCCTTATCCACCTGTTTAAAAACATTTTCATAAAGATATCTTTTGCTGATGTACACCTCGCCTGGCACATTATTGATTTGCTCGCTCAATGGGCCAAAACTAGCGTGTTCCAGCGGCAAATTGGCTTTTTGGGCAGCGTCATGCAGGAGTTGAAAAACGTGTTGCGATTTAACTAGCATATTCAACTTGGGTTAATTACCTGAATACTTATTTGCATAATATTCTTCCTCCGTGATTCTGAAAAAACTACGAAAACAAAGGTAAGAAGTATGAAAAACTGTGAATATCCGCGGTAATCTATCACCGCCTATCCCAATATCTTTGACTGGTGTAAGGGCATATGCTGAAATCTATGATTAGCCGCCGAGTCCTGCATTAATATACAGGTTTTTCCTCAAAAATTTTGAGTAGTTCGGTATCTCTGTTGACCACAGCAGAACTGGTAAGGCTTTGTCCTGAAAACTCCATCTTTTTTCTTCACCTGGTCCGCCGGGGCTATCGCCCAGCCCTATCGGATACTAAATCTTAATTACTATGAGTACAACTGCCAAAAAACAAACCAAGCCACAAAATGACTTCAGAGAATTGGAGATCTCTTCCAGTCAGCAGGAAAAGATCAAAGGGGGAGATGGCGAGGTGCTGATCGTTATCGAAGATGTTGTTGATGGGTAAACAACCACTCCGATACATTTGCTGAGGAGGCAGCCTTAATCTTTGGATTGGGGAGGCTTCTTCAGGTCAGCCACTTTTTCTAAAAGCCAGTTTTTTAAGGAAAGCGGTCGGGTATTTTCAATTTCCCCCTCCAATTCTTGCAGTTCGGGCCTCCTGTCTTTAAGCATTATATCATGCAAATATAATTTCTTGGTCAATCCGATAAAGTTCATGTAAGCGTCGGCTTTTTTCCGGTCAATCTTTCTGTGCCGCTTCATGAACAACGCATAAGATTCGAAAAGGAACTCCAATGCCTGCTGAAGGTGACTTTTTCCCTGCATCCATAATTCGTAGTATGTCCGGAGACGTAAACCTTTAATTCGAAAATCGTACGAAGTTTCTGAAATATCAATAAGAGGTAGAAGCTCCATGACTTTTTCAAGCATTCCCCTGTGAAAAAAATAATAGGCCCGTGAAAAGTTCATGGCGTATTCTCGTTTTTCCTGCCAAAGGAATTTTTCATATTTACGAATAAAATTGTCCGTCCAATCAAAATTCTTCAAAGTAGCTCCTAGCAATGCGATATTGGTAAAAGTCTTCTCGGTCATTTTTCCATCTTTCGCCAGCAACAGGCCTTTTTCCAGGCCAATCTTGTAGAGATTCAGCTGCTCTTTCTGAAAAGTTAGTTCACCATTATTATACTTTCGGATCGCAAAGTTTACCAGATACATCAAGGTGTTCTGCATTTCTACCTTTGACAATTGCATTTCTTCATTCATAAGGACCTCCTTTAATTTCTGAAAGCTATTCATGCTACCTTGCCCGGAATGAAGTTGAACGAAACTTAAATACAATCCGAAAAGTGGGTTCCCTTCATTAAAATTGCTATCTGTGGCAAAAAGTTTTGCTTCATCAAGCATACAAAACCTATGTTTTTCGCCTAGGATTACTTCCCTCGCCTTTAGTTCTCCTCCGTATTTCAATTTTGAAAGAAAAAATAATAGCTCGAGGTTGACCATCGCATCTTGCAGGCTCCGCACTTTTACTGAGAAACGTTCAGTTAAGGGGTGGAAATAATGAAGGTGGTTTAACCAAAGCAATTCGGAATAAGCTTCTTGCCCTTTTACAGTCTTTTTTTTGATTTTATTCACTGCTTTAGAGATTTCTCTTTCGAACCAGGTATATTTATTCTTTCTTCCCAGGACCTGTATCCAAAGTCGTTCTTTTTGCCCGGGGTGGCCAAGGGCTTCATTGATCACCAGAAAATCTTTCACCAATAGGAAAAGGCCCGAAGCCAGTTTCTGCAATTTTGGGCG
This sequence comes from Saprospiraceae bacterium, assembly GCA_965263225.1. Classification (GTDB taxonomy): domain Bacteria; phylum Bacteroidota; class Bacteroidia; order Chitinophagales; family Saprospiraceae; genus DT-111. The sequence goes on along the minus strand of CBDHHG010000046.1, from coordinate 224,845 downwards.
AGAGTAGTCATTATACTTTTCTCCAGGAAAAAGCTGGCTAAAAACATAAGCAGCTTCCAGCTTACTGGAGGTGAATTTCGGATAGAATCGTCGCAGGAATTCAAATAATTGTATTATCTTATCATTACTATTGTGAAACGGAGACTGAACGAATTTTTTCAACCGGTTTATCTCCAGCGGCGTCAAAGACTGAAAAATTTCCACAAGTTTACTACTTCGCATAAACATTGTTTTTTTGTCATTATGAAAAATCGCGCATAATAATGTAATCTACTCAAAATTAGTGATTAATGATCTGATTGAATTGTTTTTTTTGCACGTGTAAATTTTGTTTATTTTTCTATTTCTCAAAAATTGTCCTTTCAAAATTCCAGCCCGGATACTAATATTGTCAGGTCAGACGGGAGTAGACAACGCCCTAATTTTACGGGAATGAGTCATTGACCTACATGTTATTATCAATCGTTCGGATCAGCATGTAATAAATAAATTGGATATTCGGGCAAAAATTAATATCAAAAGATTTGATATCAAAAAAAAAAACATTAAATTAAGATATGAGTTATAAGTTCGCATAAATGTAAGTTTTCTACTTTATCTCCCCCCTGCGAATAAATCATTGATCCGGGATAGTTTGCTCAATCCTATCTACTTTCATTCTGTACTTATTCTCCTGTAACTGCCCTCTCAGTAGTGTCAACCTAGTTGCTGGTCTCCAGCAGTTATTTTAACCTCAAAATCACTGCATTGTGAACGCTTTTTTAAAACTATTTCACGGCAAATCCAAAGAGAAGGAAGAGAAGGCCTCTACTTTTCCGGAAACCAATGTATTGTTGGCAGTGGTGATGGGCTTTGGGGTTACCCTTATCCTTTGGTTTCTTAACGCGGGGATCGAGTCCATCGGGCCTCCCATCGAGAGCGACGACACTTCATTAAATCCGTTCCAGGTATTCCAGCAGCGACTTTTTCACCGCGGGACTATACCTTTCTTCATTTTATGGGCCTTTTTTATTGGATTGCACCTGCTATGGCAAATTTATCGCCGGCAATATCGCTTCATAAAAAACTCTCGTAAAGACCAGCAGGAACTGATCAAGACCGCTTTGCAACCGGGGATTGATCGAAGAAGGTTGGATGAAATTGACCAGGAGGTCCGGGAAAAAGTGGAAGCATTATTTCCCTTGTCCGGGAATCCGGATGGCAGGAAAGGAGCCCAAAATGTAAAAGGCTTTTATGAAAAAAAATTCGTGAAATTGTTCGCCATGCGCAGAAACAATCTGATCGATTATATTCGGGACTTCAAGAACGAATGGCTGGCGAACGATGAAGGAAATATTGCCGTAGCCTTTACCCCGGTGAGGTTCAGTGAATGGTCCCTGCCTCTTCTAGGTTTTCTTGGTACAGTACTGGGCATTGCCACCTCCATAACCAAAATGAAGGGCGGAGTGGAACTCCTATTTGAGGCCGGCCAATTTACCTCGGATATCCAGATATTTTTCAATGAAGGCTTTATTAATCTGGCTCTTGCCTTTGACACGACTTTTCTGGGCCTTTTCTTCCTAATCATTTTGGGAAGCCTCCACTACTTATTGAAAAATGCCATTGCCAAAGAGCTTTCCTTTGCTAATGATCTCTTTACCCATGTGGTCGGCGGCTGGCAGGCGGTATTTGAGGCCAATACCGTCAGAGCAATCGAGTCGCTTCAAGATACGGCCATAGATACGTTTATTGAACTGGAATCGGGCAACGAGTACAAAAAGAAACACGATAACTTCGTGTTAGACATCTTTGAGAAAATAGTTGACGAAGCTGAGGGAGAGGTATTTAAGAGCATGCGAGAAGTCCTGTTCAGCCGTGTCGTAGAAGCCTCCGCTGATATTGGCATCCACATAGGGCCGGAATTGAGGAATCTACAGCAAAAGCTTGGTGTAAAGCAGGGTAAGATACAAGAAGTGTCGGTGTCAGCTTCGGCATCCAAGACGGCGGTTCTTTCTATGTACGATGACGCCAACAAAGGCACCAATTACCTACAGCTTATTTCTATTACAGAAAAGCAGGAAAATCTTGTCTATTGTTCACTCTCCCAAAAGGCCGAGAAAGTTGATATCGATTATTATGGGAATGTGGCTGTTACGCAGGGTGTAGATGGAAACCTCAGTTGGATCAGGACGAACCCGAATGATATGAAACCGGATTCCGAACCGATATCATTCCTGGAAATAGCGACTAACGAAGATTGGGTTATTCCCATGCGGATAAAGAACACTGCCCGGTTCCTGATACTGTACAAAGGGCCTACAGATTCGCAAGAACTGGAATACCAATGTGTAACCTATGCTCTTGACTCTGCTGGTAACTTTCCTGCTCAAGCGGTTAATGAGATTTCCGCCGACCTAAAAGTAGAATTGCGCAATACCATCCATCAAGTAGCGGCAAATGGGGCCAACATTGTTGCACTTCATTTCTATGATGAGGGACATAATGAATCACTCATACAGGTCTGCACCCTGGAACTGAAGGACGAGAGAGAAGCCGGAGAGGATGGAGTAATGGAAAGAGGAAGTGAGCAGAAGGGACGAACAGTCAAAATACTTTCTTTAAAGACTATTCTAAAAGACCGGGTCAAACAACAGGTCCGGCAGATCACTTTTATATCGGAGAAGGAATTGGTTTATCTAACTGAAGGGGACCGACTGCACTACTTAAATATCGACTCAGGATACATCATCAAAGTCGCGAGGGTGAAGTTCACGGAAAATGCATTATTGAGCCAGGGCGCCTTCAGCCATTTTGCGGTGGCCGAGCGAGACAGGCTTAGAATGTACCGTGCAAAATACGGTAAAGCGGAACCGGTGATAGTAAAATATGGCGTTAATGCGAATGATGACAGAGATTATTTTAGAGTAGAGAGTGGATTGACGTTACTCACCTCTCCCCCCAATGGCCAGTTTGCTGTTGGTGTTTCCAGTAGCCGGAGAGAGCTATTTGTCTGGAGGTTCCCCCAGAATTATCTTGATTTTAAGAAAAATACCTTACCCAGAAATTAATGAACCGTGAGGCCAAAACTACTTAATGAAGGCAGCAGTGAGGTGTTCTCTCCACTCATCGATGTGGTATTTAACGCCCTAGCCGCCATGTTTATCATTTTTGTTGTATATGTCACCGTTTTTCAATCTTCCGACTGTGACACAATTCTTCCCGTGGACTTGCTGGCCGGCAGAGAGGTGAGAGGAGTGTATCAGAAGGCATTTGGTTACAGCTTTCCAACTACAGGCGGAACCTGGCCCCGCACTTATGAGATCATTGAGGGCCGGCTTCCGGACGGTTTGCAGATCTACCCCGAAAATGGCCTTATATTTGGCATTCCTAAGGCATTACCAGGCAGTTCAGTTTCTCAAGAGCAAACCTATCAGATAAAGGTTAGGGTAACAGATGCAGGTTCTTCAGATGAAGAAGATTATTCCTTTATATTTCAAGGAGGATGGATACCACACACCCCGGAAATGGATGCTGTAGCCTTTCGCAAAGTGGACAGTCTGCTACCGCCGGCCCAAATCGGCATTGCATACGAGGAAATACTCGGCGTGCAGGGAGGGGTTGGACCGTTTAACTGGATGCTGCAGTCCGGGAATTTGCCTCGAGGCCTTGTTATCAGGGATGGTATGGTCCGTGGCACTCCTCAGGATGCTGTTGGCAACTATTCTTTCTCTGTAAAACTGGAAGACAACGCTACATGGTTTGTTAGTGAAAATGGGGATTCCCTTATCTCAAATTATCAGGAATCGATCAAAAATTTCAACCTAAAGCTCAACCCGACTCCTGGCGGCCTTCAGGCCTCCCTTTTCCTTCCAGAAGAAATAAGGCAAGGCATTCCATTTGAGGGAGGGCTCCTGGTGAATACTGGCCTTTTTGACAATGAGATCTTTCCAGAACAGGTTCCGGATGGGATCCTGTTTGATGCATCAAACGGATCGCTTAGCGGAGCAATCCGGGATACCGGGCAATTTAGCCTTGCTATACGGGTCAAAGACCCTTTAGGAATAGAAAGAACAGTTTATCAAGATTTTCGAGTTCTTCCTCCAAAGCCACCTTTTTCGGTTAATCCCACTTCTTTTTTCATCCAAGCTGGACAGCCGGCGAACCTGTATATACCCTACCAGGGTGCCATAGAACCCGTCTTCTGGCAGATACAGGGCGCCAACAGCCTCCCGGGAGGATTGGTGTTCAATAACGGAAGGATAACCGGACAGACATCTGCTACCGGACTGTATCAGCTGACGGCCACCGGAGTGGATGCGAAGGGCAACCGCAATTCTGCCCGCATCGAAGTCAATATTCAGGAGGCTAGAGAGCCGCTGGAACTATATACCTCATATGTTCCCGAAGCTATTGTCGGTTCTTTATATAATTTTGCCTTCTCAGCAAGGGGCGCCACTGGGAATTATAACTGGAGCCTTGAAGGGAAATTGCCAAGCGGATTAACCTTTAACAATGGCCGCATCTCTGGCATTCCTGAGGCACCGGGCAGCGTGCCTATTCGAGCCACAGTGACGAGTGGAATCCCGGTGGAATCCCGCACCGGGTCCTTTGAATTGAAGGCCATCTATGCCGAAACCGGCGCCCTTGCGATCACCTCCACCGCCATTCCACCGGCTGTAAAAGGAGAACCTTATACAATAGTGCTTGCTGCCGAAAGGGGTGTGGGCAGATATCGCTGGGAATTGAGCGGGAAGCTGCCGACCGGCCTTTCCTTTACCGCCGACGGTATTCAGGGCAATGTTTCCCAAAGCAGCCGGGATACCACCTGGCTCATTACCGCCAAAGTGACGGATGAGGCTGGCCAAACTGACGAAAAGAGCAACCTGGAGCTGAAGGTTTTGCCCCCGAGCCGTGACGAATACCTGGAAATTCTTAATGACTTTCTTCCTGAGGGAGTCGTTGGGTCCACATATAGGGCACAAATAATTGCAGCAGGAGGCACGCCGCCCTACACCTTTGAGCTTCTTCAGGCTTCACTCGAATCTTCAGGGATTGCCCTAAATGCGGAAGGAATGCTGGAAGGCATTCCAACTACACCGGGTCGCTGGGAGATCAACCTTGTCGTTGCCGATCCTAGTGGAAAATCAAGTGCTCCGAAACAGATGGAATTGTCCATCGGTCAAACAGCGGACAATAAGGCCCCGGGACGAATTATTATTGGTGTTTTGACTGTACTATTGATAATAACCTTAATGGCAATTGCTTTTGCCATTCGCTTTTGGAAGCAACTCCAAAAAAATAAACAAAATTCAGAAAAACAATCATAGCCTATGCGGGAATCAGAAGTATTACTGTCGACAGCTGAGCCAAACATGTACGAGAAGAACTTTTTTCGGGTTTCCGGTGCCTCTGTATATGCTGATACAAAGGAGATCAAGCGCCGACTAAGCCGGATGGAGAAAGCAATAAAATTCGGGGCTGCTTTTCCTTCGAAGGACAGTATTTTTCCAATTGAGCCTTATCCTGAGCCTGTGCTCATCCGCGAGGTACTGCAAAAATTGAATGATCCTGAGCAACGCCTGATCCATGAGTTTTTCTGGTTCTGGCCTTTAAAGCGAAACCGGGCCAATGAAGACGAGGCCCTTCAGGCCCTTAAAAACAGAGAAATAGAAATTGCTCAAAAAGTATGGATAAGCTGTTTGAAAGATAACCGAAAAAAGGCCGTTGCATTGCATAATCTGGCAGTCATTCACCACTTTTCTGCACTCGAGTTGGAATTATCTGCAGAGCCTTCTACTAACGGGATTTTACAACAGAAAGCTGATAATTGGGTGAAAGCCTATAAATACTGGCGAGAACTAATCGTACAAGGGGCGTTCTGGGATAGAATAAAAAGAAGGATCGAGGAATTGGACGATCCCCGGCTAGGGCTGGCCAACTACAGGGTTATTGAAAACTCTATCCCTTTGGCCCTGCTTTCCATCAATGTAAAACTGGCACTGTTTGCTGTGGAGAGGTCTCGATTGGAGGATACCAGCCGACATAGAGGCCTTATATCAGCCTCAGGTTTCCCCGATGAGGCTATCAATGAGTCCCTACGCCGAGAGGTGGAGCCTATCCGGAACCGGATTCGGACTTTGTGTAAAGCAGCGGAAGAAAAAGGAGAAAAAAAACCAGATGATGTCCCTCAAACAGTTAAAAAACTACTAGAACATACGAAGACCCCGTTGAATGTCCTGGATGAGGTATTACCCAAGGAGCACTCTGCCCGGATTGGTGCACACGACGAGGTTTCAAAAACCTGTTTTCAGCTTACCATACCCTACATCAATGAGAAAAAGGACTGGAATACGGCGGAGAGCCTGTTTGTGCGCGCTAAAGAACTGGCACTCAGCGCCTCCCTGAAAGGTCGGATACAGCAGAACGTTGATATTGTTAAAAAGAACCTGGAAGCTGACCGGTGCTATTTCTGCAAAGAAAATCAAAAAACGGACTCAGCTTCCATCTCGGTGGCAATGTACGGAGAGGTACATCGCAATTTTTACCAGGGTACCATCACCTGGAGGCATATCAAAATTAAGGTGCCGAGATGTGAAAGATGTAGACAATATCATGAATTTGGAGAAGATAATACTATTGGAAATGGATGTGGATTGAGTCTTCTTGGAATAATTCTGGCATTTGGATTATTCTATTTTCTCGAGATCAGTGCTGCATACCATTGGATCGGATATACCTTTGGGGCATTGTCGGTAGTGGGAGGATTTTGGTGGAGCATCAGTCAGCAAGGAAAAAAAATTAAGGAAAAATTCGGCGCTTCCAGGCAAGAACTTGCAAAAAAGATCAAACCAGTCACTACAAAGGATGAATTCTACGAGATCAAAGAACTTAGAAAAGACGGATGGGAGTTTGGCGAAAAACCGCCTACCCCTTCAGGTTACGGTTAAGTTCAGGGTTTATCACTCTGGTAGGTAGATGAGGATTGTTATCTAGTCCTCAGTACTGGAGCTATGCTTTTTATGAAGTTTATGGAAGATTATCGATCATCACCTGCTTTCAGGATTTTTTTCCTAATAACAGAAATACTTTCTCTTTTAAATAAATTAATGCTTATGTCCTGGCTTGACGATCTCCGACAATGGGTACAACCTAAAGAATTCAGGATCTCCCAGCCCCAAGCGTTTCCAGGCCTTCAATCCGAGTTGCAGCAACTCATGAAAGCCATATCGGAAATACCAGAACCGGAAGAAAATGCCCCCGCTCACACAGATGAGGCTCACGGCAAGTTCCTGGCCGACTTGGGAACTCGTTTGTGGAGGTTGCGCAACCGAATGGCACAGCCAAACTCAAATGAGGCCCTTCCAGGCATGGAACGGCCTTACCGTTTTTTTGAATCGGTATGGAATTCGTTGGCCAGAGAGAAAATTGACGTTGTTGATTATACCGATCAACTTTATAACCCCGGTATTCCAATGGAAATCATCAGCCATGAGAAAAAGGCCAACTTGACGCGAAAAACAATTATTGAAACAATAAAACCTGCCATCTTTTATAAGGATAAAAGGATACAAATCGCACAAGTAATAGTGGGAATCCCCGAAAATGAATAATCTTTTTATTTAAAAAATACTAATAGTATCAGTCATGGATAGAACTACTATCGATTTTGGCATAGATTTAGGCACAACGAATAGTGCAGTTTCTGTATTGAAAAAAAACGGTAAAGTTGAAGTTATAAAGAACAACATAGGAAGCGAGCTTACGCCTTCTGCGGTTTGGATCAATAAAAGAGGAAATTTATATACAGGAATCCGTGCTAAAGAATATATTGAAATTGATCCGGATAACGCTTATGCCGAGTTCAAATTACAGATGGGGACAGATACGGAATTCACATTTAACAAAAGTGGCCGAAGCATGAATGCCGAAGAACTATCGGCGGAGATACTAAAGTCACTCAAAACGGATGTTAAGCAAATGATCGGCGAAGACATCAATGCAGTGGTCATTACCGTACCTGCGGCCTTTGAATTTCCGCAGATTGATGCAACCAACAAAGCCGCAAAATTGGCTGGTTTTAGCCACAGCCCCCTGCTACAGGAACCAATTGCAGCAGCTCTTGCCTACGGTTTTCAATCCCAAAGTGATAAAGTGTTCTGGCTGGTATATGATTTTGGAGGAGGCACCTTCGACGCTGCAGTCATGCATGTAAAAGATGGTGGAATCCACGTTGTCAATCACATGGGCGACAACCATTTAGGTGGAAAACTCATTGACTGGGAAATTGTAGATAAATTATTTACACCGGAGTTATTAGATAAATACGACCTCTCTGACTTCAAAAGAGGAAATTCCAAGTGGCGTATTGCCTTTGCAAAGTTAAAAAAAGCCGCCGAAGAGGCCAAGATCCGACTTTCGCGGGCCGATTCGGAAGAAATTTTGATCACAGGCCTAGGACAGGATGATTCGGGAGAGGAAATGGAACTTGACTTTGTTCTTAAAAGAAAAGCAGTTGAGCCGTTAATCAAACCATTAGTAATCCGCTCGATCAACCTATGTAAAAAGGCGTTGAGTGAGAAACACCTTTCTTCTGAACATATTGAAAAGGTAGTCTTGGTGGGTGGGACTACGTTGATCCCTTACGTACGTGAGATATTGGCTGACCCGAAAGAAGGATTAGGTATACCTCAGGAATATAGTATAAATCCTTTAACGGTTGTTGCACAGGGAGCGGCTATCTTCGCCAGCTCTCAAAGGCTTCAGATCGACATTAGGAACATCAGCAGCCACCAGTATGCTTTAGAATTGGATTATGAATCGGTAGGTACGGAAAAAGTGTTCGATGTCGCAGGAAAGATAACTCATTCGACGAAAATGGACTTCAGTGGTTTTACCATTGAATTTATCGGACAGGATAAAGAAAAATCACGCAGTGGAAAGATTCCCATAAGTGCAAAAGGTACTTTTTTCACGGAATTGCAAGCAACGGAAGAAAGCAAGAACAGTTTTCAAATTGAACTTTGTAATCCTGAAGGGATACTTCAAGAAACAGTGCCCAAAAGTATCAGCTATACTTTTGGCATGACTATAGATTCTACTCTTCTGGTCCATTCCATTGGTGTTGGATTAGCTAATAATGAAGTACGTTTTTTCTTTGATAAAGGTGACCGCTTACCGCAACGAAAGACCGAAACTTTTCGAACAGCTTATGAAGCCAAAAGCGGAGAAGAAAAACCTGTCATAAAAGTTCCGATAATTGAAGGAGAAAACAGACAACGAGCTGATCGAAATATGTTAATAGGATATCTCAATATTCCAGGTAATGCAATTCGCCGGGTTCTACCTGCCGGTAGTGAGGTGGAGGTTACTATTGATGTCAACGAAAGCCAGATAATTAGCACCGCAGCTTTCATTCCGGAATTAGGTATCGTGATAGAAGAAGTCATCAAACTAAAAAAGGAAACTCAGGATACGAAAAAGCAGAAAGAGGACTTCGAGAGTCAAAAACAAAGGTTGAACAAGATCAAAGAGAAAGCGGAAATGACCGACGACTCTAATCTTCTGAAATCTTTAGGTCAGATCGAAAAAGAAGATATGATGCAAGAATTGGAAAACGCTTTGGCTACCGGCGGGCAGGATAAAGACTCCCCCGACAAAATCCAGAAAAGTCTTAATAAACTGAAGCAAGTGATCGATGATATTGAGGAAAAAACCAAATGGCCGCTATTGCTCGAAGAGGTAGAGGAAGAAAGAGAGATGACAAGGAAAGTCGTCAATGAGTATGGTTCCAATGAGGATAAGCACCATTTCCAGGTCATTGACGGTGAAATACGGCAGTACATTACGAAGGAAATAAAAAGTATGGATGACCTGAACAAAAAACTGGATGAGTTGAGGAGTCTGCGCATAAGTATTCTTCAAGAACAACCCGGTTATTGGGTAGGCCTTTTCCAACATCTAAATGAAAACCGTCAGATGTTTACGGATCAACACAAAGCCAGCCCTCTTTTCACGAAAGGAGAAGCCGCCATAAAAAAGAATAGTGTTATTGAGCTTAAAGAAGTTATCAGGGCTCTTTTTGAGCTACTGCCTATTGAACAGCAACAAGCAATGCCTGGAGGGCTTGAAAGTACGATCATATGATAATCCATAATTATGGCTGATAAAAAAACACCATTGCCATCCATTCACCACCCGGTGGGCTACGAGCTCATTATGGAACAGGTAGGGGACTTGATTGATGACATCAAGTTAGAGCACATCAAAGGGCTGGCCTGGAAGGGTAAATTTGGAGAGGCTCAGAATCTACTTAATGGCCTTCAGAAAGACGAAAGGCTCAATTCACGGATACTGGACCTCCAGGCCCGCATATTTGCGCAGCAGGGCCACCTCTCAGAAGCGGAAGCTACTTGGAAGACAGCCCTAGAATCAGATCCAAGTAACCCTCTCTATTTTGCTGGATTAGACCGTATAGCCAAAACCCGGAGCCGGCCTTACTGGCTTAAGCCATTCCTAAATCTGATAACGTGGAGTCTGCTGATTCTCTTCCTGATTGGGGGCTCCCTTTTCTGGGTATCCAGGATACAGATTATTGCTTCCAAAAATAATGTCGAATCCAACACCTTGTCCAGCCAAAACCAGGTCTTGCTGGATAGTTTTGCTCTATTGAAAGCCACATTGCTCGAAATAGCTTCCGGGCCGGCTAATACCAGGCTTCCTGATCTTGCAATACAAGTTGAAGGTTTGACCGTTCAACGAGATAATCGCCAGTTATTCCTTTTGTTTGAGGAAGGCTTGTTCAGTAAGGGTGCCGCATTTCAACCCCATGCACCTGAATTGCTTACCAAACTAGGCCAGCAATTGGAGCCTTATGGGCAAAGTATCAGTCTAACTATCTTTGGATTGGCCGATAGAGTGCCAGTTTCCCGTTCTTCTTTTTACCGCGATAATAACGAATTGGGCAGAGCACGAGCACTCAAGGTCCTCGATCATTTGCGTCAACATAGCAATCTGTCTTGGAATAAGGTACTCGTCGGCAGCTTAGGTGACAATGCCTACCCCTTTCTCGATGATGCAAATGAAAATCAACCAAAAAACAGGACAGTGGTTATTCAAGTTCATCGATGATGGGAATGTTTAAGAACATATTGGTGCTTGGGCTTTTACTATTTGGCCCATTCCAATTGTGTAGTCAAGATACTTCACTAGCCCAGCCGTCTATTAGCCTGGAGATAAACCTTTCTTCTTTTCGTGGTTTGGTTTCCGAGTCGTCTCAAGGTTTACAACTAGAACTTTTCTTTGACAACCTTTCGCCAACTCCCGATAGTGATATTTTTTTAGCATTTACGATTCACTCCCTAGACGGTTTAGGAAATCACCTGTTTGAAAAGCCTCTTTATTTTGGAAGGGATACAGTTAGGTTTTCCTCTATCTCTTTTTTCCCTCCAAACAAAAATTGTAGCGATTGTCGTTGTAATTTCTCTTACCGGGAGAATGATCTGATAATGTCTATTGAAGGATTGGAGTCGATGATTGCACCTTTTGCATATAACATACTGGTGCAAAATAGTCAAAGAGATATTCTTGAAAAAAAGATTGACATATCACCTGGAAAGAGTTACAAAATTCCAATTGAAAATCCATCAATATCTATTTGGGAATATATTAATGAGATTATCCTACAAAATTTGCCTATAGGTATTGCTCTTTTATTAGGATTAATAGTAGTCTTTATTCTCGCATTGAATGATAAAGTAAAAGAATGGATCAATTCTTTGTTCTCAATAATTGAAATACCTTTCAGAAATTGGAGTAAGTCAAAGAGTAATAAAAAGAAATTAAATGAATATCAAGAGAGGTTAGAACAAGAAATAAATGAATTTTATCGAACGGGTGAATTTTATCAAAGCACTAATACTGCAGAAGATGGATACTTCTCAAGCAATTCTAAAATTTTGAAACAACCTAAAAGTGGTAAAAAATTAAAAGATGACAGAGTAATATCAATTCTGAAGTCTGCAATTAAAGGAGGAAGGAAGTTTTTCATCATAGTTGGTGAACCTGGTTCGGGAAAAACAACTTTGCTTAAGCATATTCTCTTCAAGATGGCAAAAAATGATGCTGAAGCAATATTTGGCATATCTGATCATTTTATTCCTATTTATATTCCCTTGAAGCATTTCAGTTCTTCAGGCAATCAAAGCATAATTGAATACATTAATGAAAAGTATCTTAATGCTGACAAAGACTCAAGCTCTTTCTTCTCAAAAATCTTAGAAAAAGGGCATTCCTTCCTACTCCTCGACGGGTTGGATGAAATTTCCAATACAACAAAAAGGGAAGAAGTGATCCGTGAAATCATTCATCAGATTAACAAGTATGAAAAAAAACAAGCCCGAAATGGCATTTTTGTTACCTGTCGATATAAAGGAATCGAAAATCAATTGAATGAATTTATTCAACTCGAGCTTTTAGCCCTTTCCTATAATGATATCCCATTATTTATTAAAGAAAGATATGGTCATCCACAAGGGGCCCTAGAAGATGTACAAAGAAGCAAAATTGATAATTTGGTAGACCAGTTGGAGGGCCATAATCTATTAAATATTGCCACGAATCCAATGTTGCTATCTTTGATTTGGCGTGTTTCTGATGAATTCGAGAACCTTCCTCAAAACAAGAGCGATTTATATCTAAACTTTATTAAGAAGTCTATCTATGAGATTTATTCCCATCCTGAACCAGAAGATTTGGGCAAAATAATAGACCTACTCGACATAATTGCTTATACCTTTTGGGAAGAAGATTCAGATCAAATTTTATTTCATAACATAATAAAACAAGAGAATGTAAATGAGCATAATGATCAACTTCAAGAATTAAATAAAAAATTAGATAGCAGGCGAGGTATTATAATGAAAGACACTGTTTTTAATGAACAACCGGTATTGAGGTTTGCTCACCCCACTTTTAAGGAATTTCTGGTAGCCAGGCATATCCACCGGTTTGCAGAACATCAAAACTTAATATTTGGGAATATTGATAATGAAAACTGGGAAGAAGTCATTATCTTTTATTCAGGACTTTGTAATCATCCAAAAGAACTTCTGAATTCAGTGCTCGATAAAGGAGTTACTGCACTAGAAGACTTGCATGAAAGAAGGCTTGTTTTAGCGGGAAATTGTATTCGAAATGCTAAAGATTGCGATGAACAGGTCTTTAAAGAACTGTTGGAGGAAATATTAAATAGATTATCTGGCGATACTTACATAGATGAAGAAAAATTGATCGATTCCGCTGCACTATTGCTATCCGATAAAAAAATGGCAACTGAAACATACAGGAAGGAATTTACTAATATATTGATCCAACAAATCGTGTAAGATATGGTTTCCGATATTCATGCCATAAAAATTCTTGGAAGGGCAAGAGCACCAGAGGTTCTTAAACATCTTATTGATTCTCTCCCATTAATAAAAGAAAAAGAAAAATTAACCGTCCTCGAGATGGCAATAATAACATTTGGGAATAAAGCAGTAAGAAAGTTTCGGAAAAAAATTATTGAGGAACAAAAAGTTTTTAATGATAAAGAAAAAGAATTAAAAAAATCCATTCCTAGGCTCATAGAAGCATATTTAAAAAAATACGAAGAAGAATTTAAAGGGCAGCGCAAGATAGAACAAGAATCTGTAATCAAAAAAATATCCGAAAACTTGCAGCAGTCGGATCTTTTTGATGAAAGGGAAGCAAAAGAGCTGTTAAACTCTTTATCCCTGAATAGGTACAGTCCGAATGCATTAGAAGGACTAAAACAAACTTTGGAGATCCGCTTTTCCATTAATGAGATAGTTGCTCTAAATAATTTTCTTGCAAACCTAAAACAAGCACAATTAAAAATTTACGATGATTACAGGCCACTTTTTATTGAATTGATGCAAAAAAATGATCATGATCACGAGGCCATTAAAGAACTGCTCTTTAATAAGGAAGATTATTCAATCCTCGAGAACTCTTTAAAGAATATGGGCTTTATCAAAAGCGAACTGGATAACCCTCAGAAACCTGACTTTAATCCTCAATTTAATATCCCGACTATTCCAATTGACGCATCAAAAAATATATCCGTATCGTCTTCTCAGAGACTTCAAAGCCTGCCTTCGGAAAAGGTAGAAGATGAAGCTTTTGTTTCTGCCTTTAAGGATTTAATTGAAACCAGGTCTAAGAAAAGAATATTTGGCAACTCTCAAGTTAAAGCGTCTGTTAGACGGATACTCAATAGTATTTCGACTAAAGAAGCTAAGGATCTTTTGGACGACCTTAGCAAGTTTCATAACAATTATTAGGAGAATAACTCACGAGAGCTATGACATTGGATTTCTTAACTGTAAACCACTGTCAATATTGTCTTCTTAAAACAAGATATTATGTTTCATTGGATAAAAGAATTAATATCGAATATTAAACGGAAGCGAGAATTTATGCGAGCAGCAAAAGCTGGTAATTTAGAGATAATTAAATCTTTATTAGATTCCGGAATTGATCCTAATGTAAAGATTAAAGGTAAACATTCAGCCGATTATAAAAAATCGCGAAGAACTACGAACTTAGGGACATGGATTTGCCTGCTGCACTGAAAGATCTTCTAACCAATTTGCCCCCTGACGTTGGCCAGGCGTTTAGGCTCATTCTATCGATGCAGCAAGAAGCAATAGCTCAGCGCGACGAAACGATCCGATCATTAGAGCAGCGCATCAAAGAACTGGAAGCGCAGCTCCACCAAAATAGCCGGAACAGTTCTCGGCCTCCGAGTAGTGATGGCCCTAAGAAGCAGCGAACAACTCATAAGGGCAAGAAAGGCAGGAAACCGGGCGGTCAGCCAGGGCATAAGGGCACTACGTTGAAGATGGTACCCAGCCAAGAGGCACAGATAGCCAACCATTATCCCGCCAATTGTTCTGGTTGCGGAGTAAACTTGTCCAAGCAGCCAAGCGTAGGGTTTGACCGCCGCCAAGTTTTTGATATTCCGCCCATCAAGATACAAGTTACCGAGCACCGAGCACATCGTGCCTGTTGCCCCTGTTGTGGAGAATGTACACAGGGATTCTTTCCTGTGGAAGCTACCAATAATGCAGTATACGGCCCCAACCTTCGTACCTTTGCCAGCTACTGCATGTCTTATCAATTGCTGCCCTTTGGGCGCACGGCAGAGTTATTATCCGATTTTCTAGGACAGTCCATCAGCCAAGGTACGCTGGACAATATGCTCTCAGAAGCTTGCGGCCAGTTGGATGGCTTTGTAGAGCAAGTAGTAAAGCGCTTGCAACGAGAGCAGGTAGTGGGTGCAAATATCGGAAGCACTTTGCTCCGATATGAGTGGCACGGTTTGACCGATATATGCAGTGGGTTTTGACGAGACAGGCATGCGCGCAAAAGGCCAGGCATATGCTCACGTAGCAAGTGGCAGCAGCCATACCTTCTTTTTTCTTGGCAAACGGGATTACGCTACCTTGGACCAGATGGGCATATTGCCGGAGTTTAAAGGCATTGCTGTACATGACCGCTATGTCAACTACTTCGGTTATGATTGCCAGCACAGCCTGTGCAATGCTCATTTGCTGCGAAATTTACAAGCTGTCATCGATCAGGATAATGACTACTGGGCTATCCAACTACAACAACTGCTCAGAAATATCAACAAGGCTGTCAAGCGGGCCAAAGCCCAAGGCAAAAAGGCATTTTCAGCCAGCCATTGCGCCCAGTACCGGCAGCGTTACATGAATTGGGTTTGGCACGGGCTGGAACGGCACCCTGCTGTACAGGCAGAAGGTGGCAATAGCCCACCCAAACAAAGTAAGACGCACAACCTTCTCATCGCATTGAGAGATTATACCGATGAAGTGCTTCGGTTCATGTATGACTTCAGAGTACCCTTTGACAACAATAGGGCTGAGCGAGATATCCGTATGCTCAAGGTGAAAATGAAAATATCTGGGTTTTTCCATCGCATAGAGACTGGCAACCGATTTCTACGCATTAGATCCTATCTGTCAACAGCTGCCAAGCAGGGATACTCCGCTTTTGAAGCCCTTAAGAACCTCTTCACTGGCCAAGTCGAGCCATTTGTATCCAAATTGGTTGGCGGATTTTAACAAACCGGCTGAATGTTTACTTATGAATTACCGCTTGGGGAATTTTTTGATTTACGCAGTTTTTCCAAAGCCAGATTGATTGTTCAATCAAATGCATTCCCCGTTACTGCTTATTTCTATATTTTCGACTATCGCAATCGGTATTGGTCAAATATTTATGGCAACAACCCAGTGGAAATCCCTAGTACGGAAGTTCCATTTGCGGCAGAATTCGATTTCAGGACCTACGGTTCTCCACATGAACACGACGAAGAGGATCCTTTATTGGATCGGATTAAAGTGATTAAGCTTCAGTTAATCTTAAAAACGGGTCAAAATGGCCTAGTCTTGGATCGGCTTGAGTTTATCCAATAAAAAAATGTACATTCTAAAGTATTCTATATTTTCAGTAGTGTCCGTCCAAGAATTCAATGATTAATTATTATCAATTAATAATCAATCAATTACAGTCGTTCTATCGCAAAAAAGTGCTTCTAAAAAACCTCTAAGTCACCAAAAATAACGACATAAACAACTGATAAACAGCACTATAAAACACCAAATTCTAACCCTCCCGGGGTCACTAAGAGCACCAAACGCTTTCAGCTTCGCTGAAGGCGTTTTTGTATTTGTATGGGAGGCGTTTGAATGCATTCAAAAAGACGGACAGACAAATACAAATGGACAAATCCCTTAGATTTGTTGCGTATGGTGCTCGGAATTCGGTCCCTCAGAGGATCATGCAATCATCCTCCCGGGGTCACTTACAAAGTAAGCCATAATTAGTTCATTATAAATTAATTATGGCTTTTTATTTTTCATCATATTTTCAGTTGATCGCGCCCAAAACACTTGCTTCTCACCGCTTCTTTCCTTTTCCTTCCATAAATAGCCCATTTTTTTCTAACCTCTTCAAGCTCCTTAGCGAGGTATCAAACTCCTGAAATAATGCATTTTATTCGAATAGTGCATCCATGGATATAGCCTGCTGGACGAGAGATGCAGCATGCGTATTCTGAACCAGGCCAAAGGTGGTAATAAAGGTCAAAAATATCGCCTTTCTAGTCTTCGTTTCAGATTTGAAAATGGCTATTTTCTTCCGAAGTCTGTCGGCGTAGGATTTATCAATGACATAAGGGTTGATCGAGTATTTAAGCTCAAAGAGGTTGATCACCTGATCTCTACGATCAATAATTAAATCAACCTGAGCCCCATCCTCCAAGGATTTACTGCGCCAAGAAACCGCATGAGTAAGCACGCCACTGATGCCTAATGCTTTTTTGATCTGAGGGACGTGAGCCAGACATAATTGTTCAAAAGCAAAGCCAGCCCAAGCTCTTTGTCTTGGACTATCAATGGCATTTAACCAAGTACCATCTCCAATATTTTGGTGACTTTTGATGAACTTATGATAGAAGAAACTGTAAAAGTCCGACAGTCGGTACAGGGTTGTTTTGGACTTCCTATTAAAGGGACTATATCGAGAAATAAAGCCACTTTCTTCTAATTCATCGAGCCGCCTACTAATACTTCCTCCGGTTTTCATGCGGGTGTTCCTAATCAATTCATTCCTGGTCATTCCCTTAGTTTTGGTAGCCAAACTGGCGATAATTGCTTCATGCTTCGATGCATTCTTAAAAAGAGAAGCGAAAAGGTTTTGATACTCCCTAGTCAATAAACCACCTTCACGAAAACACAGGTCTTCTATATTTTGAGCTGCACTTTTTTCGGGTGAGACAGCATCAAGATAGAAGGGGATTCCACCCATAACCATGTAGAGTTGAAGAATTTGGTATCTATCTAATACATTCTTTTTTGATTGAAGCAATTGCTCCGATTCCTTAAGTGTAAAGGGATGAACCTTAATTCTTTCCGTCACACGGTTATGTAAGCCTCCATGATTATTGATCAACTCATTGATCATCCAAGAGGCAGCAGAACCGCAAGTGACAAGTATGATATCCTTTCTATTGCTGGCCCAACTATTCCAGAAGTGCTCTAGGGCTATCATGAAATCGGATCGTTTGGTATCCAACCATGGCAGTTCATCCAGGAAGACCACCTTCTTGCGAGCAGCTTTAATTTGTTCTAAGTAATTAATAAGTCGTTGAAAGGCTTCAAACCAATTAGGCGGAATCGAATCACTAGCTGAAGGGGATTGACGCTGCAAGGATGCGTGAAAATTCGTAAGTTGTTGTTTGGTGGTTACATTGGCCAAGCCTGTTAACTGGAAATCGAACTCATATTGAAAGAATTCTCTAATCAGGAAGGTCTTCCCCACCCTTCTTCTTCCATACACCGCCACAAACTCTGACTTTCTACTGCTACTTATCTTACCTAAGGTCCTGATTTCTGCATCTCGGCCAATGATATCAGTCATAATTGAATTGTATATTTAGCCAAAAGTAACAACAAATTGAAGATTTGGCCAAATAGACAATCTATAATTAGCCATAACTCATTATTTTTTGCATTTATGGCTGAACAAGGACGACTTTCTCTAAGTACCTAACTGTAGTTTTTGTGGTAAATCCACCTGCAATCTTCGTTGTTGAGGAATTTAAACCCGCTTTCCTGCATTGGGCACTATAATGGTTGCTCCTCGCCGCTAATTACCTTATCGTTCCATAAATAGTCCAATTTTTTCTGACCTATTTCTAACTTTTAGAACTCCTAATATGCGCCTCAAAACAATACTATGGACCTACAAGCCACGCAAAGATGGCACCTGCAACATCAAGATCTATGTCAGCATCAATGGCAAGAAGAAATACTTCAAGACCCATTTGGCTGTGCTACCGCAAGACTTCGATGAAGTAAGAGGAGAGGTCAAGTAGTCGCATTTAGAGGGCAAGATTCGCTCTCTCAAGTTTTTGGTGAAGAAGCATTGTACTTAGGTAACAGTATTTTTTCTATGTTTTACTAGCTATCAATTAGGTTTCAGATAACAAGTTCAAGGCCTAACGTATCCTGGGAAAATGGCTCCCACAATATTAGAATATACCCGAAGTCAATACAGTAAGAAACAATATTTAAAAAACAAGCTAGCTAGCTCATCCAAAGGCCAAGATGAAGTCAATATCAATGTAAAAAGCGTCATCCCGCCCATCAAATGCCCCACTATCCCGTTGGGAAAATATATATCTTTATTCACCCATCATGACTCTGGATATGGTGAAAGGCTTATCAACTAAATTAAGCAATCCAGCTGTGTTTTCTACACTTACTTTGAATCTATGGAAAATTAGATCGCCGTCTTCGTCTTTCTTAAGTAGCTCAGCATATTCGTGGAACAATTCGGAGGGATTATTAGAAGAGACCAAGGGTGTCTGCCTCCTCCAATTTCCCGATGAATTCATTTTGAATAGCGTATACTTGCCCTTGTAACAGCTTTTACTCCAGGAGACCCGAACACCGTACATTTTCTCTGAATCATAAGAATCAATGCTGACCGTCAGTATTGGAGCTGCTGGATTCTTGATGTCTACGACGGCAGACTCGAAAACCTTGGAGGACTCGGAGGGAACAAAATCAATTTGGTCCGTCAAGCTCACATCTTTATAGGTGATTTCTCGTAAACCGATCAGGCGATAATACAAGGTATCTCCGTAGGGGATTTCCTCGTGATAGTCGATATTATAAGTGAAATCATCAGTGATTTCAATGGGAAGGCTGGGAGGAGGCATTTCCGGGCTAAGGGAAAAGGTCTCGTCTACTTCAATAACTTTTACGCGCTGCATAGTTCGAATGGATGAAGCGCGTACGGCTTGATTGGTTCGATAAATATGAATCTTTCGAATTTTTTCGTAGCCCGGGAAGTATTCAAGTTCAAATTTTACGGCTGTTTGTATCCCCTCCAGCGGTTTGGCTACCTGGGAAACCACTTTTCGTACGACAGGCGCCTGGGGAGGAGCTGTATTGATGAGTTTGATCGGGCCGTCAATCAGGCTAAAAGGGCCTAAATTCTGGCGATTGCCCATTTCCCGGGCACAATAGAAATAACAATTGTTCATGCTGCCATCCAAGGTGTAATCAGTAAACTGGACGGTGTAATTGCTCCCTACCTGCTCCAGAACCTTAGCTGGCAACTCCGGCTTAATGAGTTCATTGGGCTCAATATCCTCAAACAATATTGGGTCTTTGCTTAGAGGGACAAAGGCTGCGTAGATCTCTTCCCTCAATTTATTGATCATGGCTCCAGGTGGAGGAGTATCAGGGTCGGAGGGAGCCATTTTGTCGAATACTCCGGCTTTATTGGGATTCCTCAATTGCTTGCCATCAAAGCCCCCAAAGGTAGCCGTCGGGGCAGGAGTACTTCCAGAATCGATAAAGGTGAATATATCCTGCATCCTGTTGACAAAAAAGAGATCTTGTTCCAGGCGGTCCACTCCAAGATCCGTAAGCATGGAAAGGATCACATCCTTGTCATAGATCGCTCTCAGAATGGCGTTTAGATCGGCTCTGTAGAAAATGGTAGCATAGGGTTTGTGCGTGAACTCTACTGAAAAAGTGTAAGTAGATTTGAAATAAACATCTGGAGGAGTGGCATATTTTGGGCCTAAAGGTTGAGGTGGATTAGGTTTTTTCGGTTCCACGATCTTGGCTGCCAATAGGATGGCCGCATGCCCGATGTTCGAAGCATTAGCCGTTGCAGTATCTACTGACCTGGCTGCCAGCAGGCTTCGCTTTTCCGCTTCCTCATCCGCCGGCAGCAAAAAGGCTTCATTGAATTGATAAGCATCTTCATAATGGAGATAAATTCGATATCCCGGATAAAAATTGATCGTGATTGGACTGGCTAATGGGATATCTGATTGATAGTCTTCATCTAACACCCTCAGTACGGTGTTGCTGCTACCTCCGACGTTCTCGATTTCCAAAACTTTCAACATCTTCTTCTCACCATCTGGACGTAAGGTGCTAGCGACCCTGATGATCCCCTGATGCCAATCTACTGGATTGGTGGCTACAGATTGCGGATGTTGTTGCAGTACAAAGCTGTCAAAGGCTATTTTTAACCTCGCGGTCTTATTTGCCAGATCTACTGTTTCTTCCGTGACGGTGGCAGTCTCCCAGATCCCTCGTAGTTTTCGGCTGATTAACTGTCCATCACTATTGGTATAGTTATCATCTTTTTCCTGCCATTGATTGTTACCAATCTGGACCTTGCTTGGTAACGGGTTCGGAGACGCCCAGCTGACGGGAACTTCTGTATTTTCAACGATGACAAATGGGTTGCCCGCTACCGCTACAAGATCCAAATAAGTGAGGGTCATGATCGATTGGCTGCCGACCTGCTGCATACTTCGGTCGATTTCTCTTTCAACGGTGATCCCTGGGTATTCTCCGAGACTATTATCTCCGAAACCATAGTACTGGATGTCTGTTATTCGGTAGCGATGCCCTTCTACTATAAAATAACCTCCGATAAATCGCTCCTTTTGCCCGGGAGGAACTATTGGAACTATTGTTTCTCCAATACTGTGCAACTCCAGATCAGCCGTAAAGATGGTAGCCTTAGGGTCTCCAGAATTTTGAATGATGTAGGGAAAACCTGCGCCATTGTCCCTAACTGCCCCCTGTATCTTTATGGGTAATTCCTGACGAAAGTATAACTCGACCTCATCGGCAAAGGCATAATTGTCGTCATGCACATGGTGATAGTTAAAGGTCACCCGAACCAGGGTCTTATCTCCGGCAAGCGCCTGATAGGCATCCTGCTCTGCTTGCGTTGTCGTGATCAATGGTCCTTCAGGCTGAATCAATTGGGCCCTGAATTCGGAAGGTGGAAGTAGCAGGATGCTCTTGTCAAAGCTGGTATAATCTGTGGCTTTGGGATTGCTCAAAAGGGAAGGCCTGGAAAAAATATTGATACTTCGCAATGCGTATTCATGGATGCCTTCTTCTGTTTCTCGGTGGATAAAAAAGGCTTGCTCTGGGTTTTGATTCCAAATAATGGGCAAAGTCGCTTGATCGCCATCCGTATCCAAGTAGTTTTGTTCATGATTAATCGACGGACTTACCCAATTGGCCATGCCCTGCTTCCGGTATTCCAGATCGCCGAACATTGGATCAGTATGATCCAAAGACTGAAACAGCATAGATGGGTTGAAAAAATCGTCGTATTGATGATAATCCACAGTAGGTTTGGCATAGATATTGACAAAGCGAATTAAGCCATCTTGTGTATAACCTCCTGCATCGGTGATGCTAACTGGAGTTAAGGTGCCCTGATTAATGATCAAACCATAATCAATATGGTCGATCTCCGGTGCTTTTGGCAATCTTTCATCCGCTGGTCCGGTCGGCACACTCATGAATAGATGTTGAACCGGCCTGATGGAATCACCATCATCCAGCCTTGCATGGGTATGGTATTCGATTAGATACAGGCAGCGATCGCTACTTCCAGCGGCAGGTGTATCAATATACCCCAACCCAAGCATACGCGCCACATGATAATCAGAAGCGGCCAAAAGTATTAGATCGAGATATTGCACCTCAATATCGGGTTTTTGTGCCGTTTCTGGATCTAAGGGATCTACGCCAGATGGATAGTCATAGGGCAAGACAGCGGTTCCTTTTGGATTGGATAACTGGTCACTCAAGCCAATATATTGCTCTACTCCAAACTTTAGGCCACCGCCCTTCGTCCAGCGATCCTGGTAATTGCTCACATTAACCCTGGTCGAATCTTTAAACTTCCACCAATGGTTATGAATGTCGAAACGGCTGGCTTCCTCCAGTCTTTGGAAGGCCGCTGCATTATCTACTTCTTTTGTCAGTGCAAAAGAGTCTACATATGCCCAACTATTATTTTCGATCCCCGTATCCAGATGCCTTTGGTAGGTCTCCATTTGAAGAATACCGAGATAACCACCATAAACCCGGAGCCTAACCCTTCTGATATTTTCCCCTTGTATCGTCATATTATTCAGATCACTGCTCGTAAATGCTTTTCGCGCTGTGATCCGCTCTTCTTCATCGAACAGATCTCCCATGACAGAGAAAGCTTCCACTTCAACTTTAAAGCTACTTGCCTGGGTCACCACTGCAATCAGTTTCAAAGCAAAAACAAGCTCTTCCTTGAATTCCACTTCGATTAGGCGATCCCCATAGGTTTCCCAAAAATCTACATTTGTACTAGCGTCGGAAGGATCCAGAAGTGAGGCCGCCTGTTGATATCTGACCGGGTCTTTAAAGTAAATGAAACAGATAGGATAGGGCTCAAATTTAAACACCCAAAGCCCTTCTTCGTCAAATCGTTTGTGCGGATAAAAATTGCTGAATTTCCAGGAATAGGGACTAGGAGAGTACTCTAATTTGTACAAACGAATAAAATCATCGGCTTTGTTGAAATTATGAGTCGTACCGGCATAATCTGCCTTTGGAAGATGATTTTCCCCCAAATTGCGCATCAGATGCCAGCGCAAATGAACCCCTTCTGCACTGTCATCTCCCAGGGAACCTGCTGCCTGTAGATACAAGTAGGGGGACTGCAACCAGTAGGAAGCTGTTGGCTGAAAGGCTGAAATCGGCACCACCGGCTCGCACAATTGATTCGGAACGGTATTCACTGTATTGCCCGTAGCAGTGGTAGTTGCTGATTCTATGGTAAGGCTTTTCTCCCCCCAGGAGATCGAACCCAACTCCCAACTTGTACTCTCTGTGTGACTGTTTATCGGATAGTCCTTGGTTTTGCAGGAACTTAGGTCGAGGTCAGCACGAATGATCAAAGGGGTATCTCCTTGATTACCATCCCGCAGCAGACCACTTAGGATCAGATCATTATTACCTCCTGGAGTAATATCCATGATGAAGCATTGCTCGTCAAAGTCAAAAAATTTGACCCACTCCAGGAATTGAAGTTTTTTATTGATCTTAATAAGGAAGCGCTCTTTGGTCTGAATCTTATAACCCAGGATGAAATTATAGTCATTGTAGGATACAATCTTTATGATTCTTGAATGGTGGCCTGCATTGCCGATCGAAAGCATTGCCATTTGTCGCACTTCAAGCGTAGTCCCTTCATAGGTAATTCGGGCAATAAAGATATCTGGTTGCTTGTTGCCGGCAATGATGAATTCTTTATCGCCGATGTAGGTGATGGCCTCGACCTGATGGAATTGGGTGAAATGGGGAAAGCTAAAGATCGTACCATGACTTAGTTTTAGAGACAGATCTGCCTTGATCAAGACCCCTTTTCTGCTGCGGAACCCTACCCCTATTAACTCCTGATCATACAAGCAACACTGATAGATCTGATCGTCGCCACCCGAATCATAGCAATTCTCTTCCAGTACAACCCCATTCCCATTTACCTTAATATACACCAAATCATCTCCGCTTTTCCAACCGGCAACAACATACTCTTCCAGGCCTATAGAAGTAATGCTGATCGGATGCTTTATGCCGGTATGTCGCATCTCTTTTTGCCAGACAATTGATCCATCCGCCTTGATCCTAATCAGGCAATATTTTAATGGCTTCCCAGGCTCAACAACAGTCCCCATAATTAGGAAATCGCCATTAGAGCAATGAGCAAGGTCTCTTAGCGTACAAGTCTGATTGAAATATGTTATGGTCTTAGCCCAGTATAGGTTACCACTTGGATCAGTGGCCATGATCAAGCCCATGCTTCCCGCTTGTCCGATACTCAGTATGTTTCCATGATGGCCAAAGACCGTAGCTTTTCTAAGCTGCCCTGAACCTGGGAATGGATAGGAATGTACAAATGAATTCATTGCTACTTGGCTTTTATTTAAACTAAAGGGGTAATACTCCGGTTTCGAACTCTGCTTCTTGCTGATACTGTGCCCCATCCCAAAGCAGATACTTAAAAAGAACAGTGATTTCCTTATCTGAAGGGTATACCTTGCCGGCTGGTATAACGAAGACCTCACTGGCATCCTTGGAGAACAATACCTTATACTGATTGTTGATCACACCATCTTCCTTGATGACAACAGAGTCTTCAATGACTAATTCGGCATCAGGGTCCTTATAGGCCCGGGACATTCTTGGGTCATTAAAGGCTTCTGGGCTACGGATCCATAAGCCGATGGCCAGATTGGTATTTTCATTGATGATCCAGTTAAATTCAGTACTGACGGGTGCTGCCAAGGAGGAGCCGTCGGCCTGTGCTGGAGCGGGATTTTCCATCTTAATGCCCAGGCAACCGAACAAGAGTCGGTCAAAGGGATCAGAATAGACGATGTCCATATCTTTGCCCGTTGGTGTGCCTTCAACAATATTCCGACAGTCCATTATTTGACCGACATTCAGATCCAGTGGTAGAGGGAAGATCGCCTCTAACTGGCTTCCATCAGCCCCTACTTGCCGATAGCTTTCAATATGTTCTTTAAATGCCGCATAACGAGAAGTTTGGAAAGAGTACTTATGCACTGTTTGTGCATCTTTCGCGTTTATCCCAGTAGGATCCACATACCAATTCCGGATAGCAGCAGTATAGAGCTTGAGCGGTAACAAATGATGAGCGACTACCTCGATAAACTCCCGTTTGGGTTTGATTGTTTCGATGCCTTCAGGCCAGCACTTCAGATCGGTGCTTGCCATATTATTGATGAGGTCAATGTCAAGACCTGGCTCTTCATCATCATAGACATGACTGAAAACCTCTGCGATAGGTTTTTGCTCTAAAACTTGCGCGCCGAGCGGCGTATCCCCTTCAATATCCTCAGTCGGGTCTTTAATAATGATGTCCATTCGATATTCCTGAGCATCCTGCCCTAAATAGGATGGCCAATTGATAAAAAACTGCCTGGCGTAATCGTCCTTAAAATAGACCAGCAGCTTGGGATCTACATAATACAATGGCTTGGCGTAAAGGATACGCCCGTTGGTATTCGGGTAGGATTTATCATGATCGATATAGTATTTCAGCAACTTCTCCGGCGCTTCTTTTTCTTGCTCTCCCGATGCAGCATTTTCAGACAAGGGGTGATTTTCGGTTTGCAAGGCTTCATTGCTAATACCAATCTGTTTTTCTGGAAAATGGCCAATCGGTCCCAGCGTGCCGAAGCTGAAATAGACAGTGGAAGCTTGCTCAGTGCCATTGACGGTATCACTAATGTCCATTTCTACCAGATAATGGCTATTGGGGCGCCAAATAGGGGTAGTTTCATGCTCGATGGCATCTTTCATCAGCTGGTATTCTTCCTTGATGGCTTCCTGGCTGGGAATTTGTTGATTGTAAAACAGGTCGGTTTCGGACATCCAGCATAGCTTATGGATCTCCAGGCCACAGAATACTCTCCCCTCATATTCCATGAGCGCTTTTATTTCCGCCAGCCGCATCTCAATTTCGGTACATTGTATGATCTTATTTTCTAATACTTCTCTGGCTCTTTGACATTCCCTGGTCCGGGCCCGTCCTTCATCATCATCAATCGGTTCCGGCTTCTCTACTTCTTTACCAGAACCATCTTTCCCCGTCAAGGGAGGCTCCTTAAACCCTCTGTCTCCTGGCACTTTTAGATTGGAACCCGGCTTTACAAGGGTTAGCCTGCCTTCTTTACCTCCAGGTTTTACTACAGGCCCTTTTTCATCTCTTCTTTCGCCACATAGTTTTGCTACTTTTTCCTCTAGTGTAGCCATTTCCTCCTGACACTCCTTTAATTCCTGTTTTGTGAAATAATGATTAGCTTCTAATGCTTCCTGACTCATTCCTCCTATACAGCCTTTATTTCGTTCATAAGCCAGTCGGAACTGTAGTTCTTCAATTCTCTGCTTGATCCCTTTAATTTGTTGGACTGAAAGCGAATCAGATAGATATAGTAGGTCCTTATGCTCCTGAATTTCTTTTTCCAATTCCATGACCTCAAAGTCGTTTGGCCCTTCTATGGTAATAAGTAGTCGATCAACCAGAGAAGTGTCATGAGGAATAGTAATGACTTGAAGATCTAGGCCCCAATTTATGATCATCTGCCTGGTGGTCTGATAGCTGATAAACTGGCCAGTTACAGGGTCTTTGTTGATCTTCTGATAGTAGATCCGCGCACTTCTGGCATAGCATTTAAGTTCAATGCTGATTTCACCCAGGACAGCTGAGGGTGGAAAGAAGAAGGCTATCTGTTCTCCTGCACTTAGGTGCAAATAGCCAAAGGTAAGGTAGGCCTCTCCCGTCAACTTAAATGAAAGCCCTTGAAAGGGATGAACGCGATCAGGAGCCACTAATTCTGAACTTTCGCTAGCCGGCCATTTTATACAGTGCTTTTTCCGTTTTTTCCCTTCACAAAAGAGCGTAGCTGCAGTGAGACCCATTTGTTCGGGTACGTACCATCCCGGAAGTCCCTCGTTGACATAGGTAAAAGGAGAGTTTGCTAAAAATCGGATCTTGTTAAACTCTTTGCCACTTTTCTGCCAATAAGCTGATTTGAAGTTTTCCACAGTGCCCCATTGGCTATTCTCCACCATGGCTTTATACGGGTGATACTCATCTGACCAATTGCTGCCATTCCACATTTTCAGTCGAATACCTTTCAGCTTATAACGATGCAAGACCTGCCGCTCGCCGGTTACAGGTGGGACCACTTCCTCATAAGCAGTGGGGTCAGCATTATTGAGGTAACCGATCACAGCATTGACGCTATCATCAAAAGTTACCGGCTTGGCCAGTTGTAACTCTACAAAAGTGTCAAGTGGGATATAGTAGTTTTCCTTGTGAACGGAATATCCAGCCGGTGAGCCGGGCAAGGCCGTCCCGTGATATTGCAAATTGTACTTTCTTCCGGATTTCATATGGAGCCCGGCGATAGGGACTGGCCGGTGACCATCGGTGGTACCCAGCGGCATTAAGTCTACCGGCTCCAAATCCAGGTTTTTATCCTTTTCCCATTCAAATTGGACGGTGAAGCACTTTTCGATGGTTTTGACCAATAGCTTTACGGAAATACAGAGTTCAGCTGAGCCGGCTACCCGGAAGGGTTTGGGTGCTTCTGCCGTCAGGACGGTATTGAGGGTTAGTAAGAAGCCCAGTCCCAGGAAGGCAACGTCTACGTGTCCGCCAATAGCAATTCCCCCTCCTACCTGGGGTTTTTGAAAGGTCAATCGGCCCCATACATCCATATAGATGCCTGCTGAGGTACGAACAGTTCCCCCAAAATAGCTTTCTTCAAACCCGATGCTAATGCCGGCCCCAGCTTCGATACCACTGTAGGAAAGCATGAAATAGGAATAGCCGGTGAACAGGCTCAGTACTTCCGCCGTGATCGGCTTTTGCTTGGTGCCGATATGAATAAACCACATCCGAGGATCCTTAAAGAAATAGGCAGCTCGGATATCTGCCTGCAGCTTTAGGATCTGCCCCGCATTGTCTTCTTCTTTGTTGGGGATCCAGTAATCAACGCCAAAACCCGTCTCGATGGACTCGCCTGGCGCAAAGGCGAGCAAGGCGTAAAAGGGGGGGCTTCCATCAGTAAGGCCGACGCGTTCGCCCAATACATTGGCCTTGCCTTCCAATGCGATGCTGGGCAGTGAGAGCAAAAACATGATCTGCATGGATATGGCCCGACCATTATCCGGAACGGTAGCCAGGGACAGACCTGCACCGATTGAAATCGGCAGGGCGGGCTCTTTGTCCGGATCAGGTACTTCCAGCTTTTGGTAATGAACCCCCTTTTTCACCAGTGGTGGATCCTCATAGACATAGTAGTCTGTCCAGGTTTCGGCCGGTGGGCTGAAAACATCGGCTTCTTTGGTAGCCAAATACCGAAGGCCAAAGAGCCCACGGAATCCGTAAATGCCCAAGCCGGTTTGGCCCAAGATCAAGGGAGTTCCTAATTCGAGGAGGGCATCTATCAGGAAGGCCGGTCGCTTAGGGGCAAATTTCATCGCTGCACCACCGGCAATATTGGCTTTGGGAAGAATAAAAGAAATCGACCCCTCGTATTCTTCTTTTTTCATAGAAAGATAACCGCTGATAATGATAGCGGCTTGATCTTTACTGACGTTGCCTGGAATGACCAAGTCCACTCCGATCCCCTCTATTTTCAAGAACATATGCTTGGGGCCGTCATCAACGGTAAAGAAGAATTTAATACCATCCCCCCGCGCATCCACTCCGCCCGGATTGACGCTGACAGCTGCATCTAAGCCGTAATATTTGTATTTGCGCAAGTCCCCTTCATGGATCTGTTCATGTGATCCGAAATGTATGGCAGTCACAGATATTTCTGTCGGACCGATCGGCACGCGAATACTCTCTGGTAATGGAATAGAGCCTCCTTTCAGTTCAAAACTACCATCACTGTATACATAGAAATCTTTGATGTCGAAGGGGTCAGACAGAAAACTGCCTACGATGCCTTCGAATTGGAGTTGACCGCTTAGGCCTAAAAAGAGTTTTTCTTCGTCTTTCCCTACAGATAAACTGAAAATGGTGAAATTGAATACGTCCTGGATGCCGAAGCTTAGGCCCTTACCACTACGGGCGGTGACGGAAAAGTCGCCGCTACTTTCAAAGGAGGCTTCTACATCGATGACTAGCCCGGGGCTCCCTTCCGTCAGTTTATTAGGAAAATGTAGACTTCCTTCGATCTTGGAATGTGTAATTTGATTTTGCTGGAAGCC
Source organism: Saprospiraceae bacterium (assembly GCA_965263225.1). Lineage (GTDB taxonomy): Bacteria > Bacteroidota > Bacteroidia > Chitinophagales > Saprospiraceae > DT-111. The sequence continues at coordinate 195,149 of CBDHHG010000046.1, read as the reverse complement.
TATTTCAAAGGATTTGAAGCCAATCGCGAATCCTTTTCTGGGTTGGGCAGGATCAGTTTTTCGACCCAGGTGAAAGCGTAATTCCGGCTCGTCGGGAACGTAGTTGTATAATTTTCCTTGCTTTACCTGTATCTCCCCTTTGTCAAGGTCAAGGACGTACTTACCATCCGCTAAAGGAATTTGCCCGATCAATACCTCATCTCCAATCTGCACCTTGGCAGGGTCTTGCTTGACGAACTCAATTGTTTCGCCACTTTCAAGTTGCATGGAACTATTTAGCTGATTGTCAACTTCAGTGGCGTAGGCTCCCAAGCCAATAGTTCCGGAAATACCGCCGGTCCCAATCAGCAGATCTCTACCAAAGATCCCAAGTGTGCTACCGGATTCCTGACCAAACCATTTTTCAGGGAGCAATATGGTGGCTTCTTGGATATAGGCACCAACGAAATCAACAGGGCGCCCATCTGCATCCGCTTCTGGTATATTTTTCTTTCGGGAAAGGTCGAGTTTTGCTTTGTTGAGTTCCAGAATGAAGCCTGTATTACCAATTTCAGATTTAGTGAAATCCAGGTATTGCTCTCCAGAAAAATGAAAGCCCGTTTGGGTTGAATAGGTGACACTACCAATCTTGTATTTTAACAGTGCCTTGGCAATCGTAGCATCCACTGGACGTAACCAAGTGTCAGGAAAGGCCAAGGCGAGCTCCAGGTCACTGAGGGTAAAAGAAAACTGCGGGATCAGAAGATATTCTAGGTCTACTTTTGTGATATTGCCCATCCAGTACCTGAACAAAACTAAGAGGCGGTTTAGTTTTTGATCAAAGTCCTGGAGGTCTTTCATCAGCACTTCGTACACCAATTGGTACAGGTCCAGGTCGATCCCAAGGTTAAGCGCTATCTGGTCCACTTCTTCCAATAAGAAGGTAAGTGGATCATCAAATAACACACCGATTAGTGTGGGATCTTCCAATTTTGAGCTCAGTAGGTCCAGATCAGATATGATCTGGCTGGCATTGTCCACTATTTCATTTAGTTCGTCTTGAATGCTAATATCTCCGGAATCATAACGTTTGATCGTTTCTATGATCGATTTCACCAATCGCACATAGGGATCCGGGTCATCGATAAAGATCGCGATCACAGCACTAATAAACTGCTCCTTAGATACCCCGATCATGTTCAGCAGCAGTTCGAAATATTCTTGCAAGGAGAAAGAAAAGTTGCCCAATTCAAAAGCTCGAAGATATCTTCTGATCCCCCATCGGGTTTGGACATATAGAGAAAAGAATAAATCTTCCTTGTCCGGGAAAAAGACGAGCTCCAGGTCAGTTCCGAAGAGAGCTGTTTTCATCTCTTTCAGGACGATCGTAATGTGGTAGTTCTTGATATCTCCATAAGGAGAAGCATTCACTTTGTAATCCTTGTATCGTATGGCTACCAACAAGTCTTCTATAAAGGCATCCAGAAAAGCGATCTCCCCTGGGATGAGTGCTTCATTGATTATTTCTGATACAGGTGGGTAGTGGGTGGTGGACATGGGGTTAGATTTTTTCGGTGAAGCTCAAATATTTTTCTTGCATCCAGTTCCAAATCAGATCTGCAGCCTTAAATGCCGTTTCTTTTTTCAACTCAAACTCCAAAATTACTCCAGCTTCAATAGATCCCTCCAATCTTGCCTTGGCCCCCAGCCCTATTTTCCCTCCTGCTGCAAATGACAAAGAATCGTAATTTACGCATACGATTTTCTCAATATTGAGAAAGGCACCTAAAATACTGAAAATCAAATCCTTAACCTGCCTTCTCTTATCTTCCGTTAAACAGACAAAGATGTTTTTCATAACAAGCAAGAATTGCAGATTAAAAACCAGTTGTTCAAAAGGAGAATAGGCAGGATCTGTACTTTTTTTGATATCCAGGCTGGTCTTTTCCTCTACGCACACTTTCACATCTTCAATCAAGGGAATCAGATCATTTATGATAAAGCCAATGATATCGGATAGCTTGGCGTTCGTTTTATAATAGAGTCCTAAATAACCATTAAGGGCACTAAGTTTTACCGGACTACTGCTGACTATCTCCTCTGGTTTTGTTTTCTTTCCAGTGCTCGCTTTTTCCGTTGAGATCCCTAAAAGCTCCTTGGCGCTTTTAACCGAGATGGAAAGACTTTTTGCGATCCGCTGCTCAACGAAAACATTGGCTAAATTGACATCCGCTAAATTCTCCCAATTCGAAAAATCGAATGACGTGGTTGCCTTCACATCTACTTCCACTCCAATTCTGTAGGCAGGCATACCATCAAAATAATCTAATTCTCCTCCATATGTGTAGAAGGTGACCTTGTAAATAAAATCTGGAAGCTTGGCGAGCTTTTCAGAATCTGTTAGGGTGTCATCAACGAAGGTATTCATCAAATCGTTAAGGGCAGTATACCCTTTGATTGAAAAACTTATGCCACCGGAGAAGTTTAGTTCGAGTTCCGGAATTGGTATAATAGATAAAAAGGACGGCAATGACACCTCAGCCTCTGCGTTTATAGCTGCTTCAGCTGCTACCTCAATATTTGAAGCTATCTTGTTTTCATAGCTGATCTCGACACCGAAACCCGCATCCAAATGAAGAGAAGCTCCTGCTTCGGCCTTCAGATTCAAGAGCTTCAGAATTTTCCCTGGCCATCCAGCCGCCTTTTCGGTATAATCCTCTTCCCTATGATCTTTCTTGTTTTTAATTCGTTTTGTAGCGTCTTTTTTGATCAAGGCGACCTTAGCTGTAGCTGCTGCTTCAGCACTGGCTGTAAGCGTGACGGCAAACTTGATCTTATTGGCGTAGTCGTAGGGGTCAATGTCTAAGAAACGAAAAGCAGAGACAAGCAAATTCCCCCCAAATGACGTAACAGAAGACAGTAATAAGTTAAAGGCCAAAAAGGCTTTATTGTCATTAGTCCCAAGGTCAAAGGCATACTCTTCATGAACTAGCAAGCCTCCCATGACCCTAGCACTAGCCTCCGCTCGAACCGCAACACCAAGGCCATGATCTTTTCCACTTCTCTTGCCCTTCAACCGATATTTACTTTTTGCGCCAGCATAAAACCCGACACCTGCCGATGTATCGAGCCCCGCCGCAATACTCCCTCTGCGGACAATCTTGAATTTCGTTTTATCTTCTCTTAAGATATAGAATAGAAAATCCCCGTCAATTCCCACGGGGTAGACTAAAGTGACTCCGATCCCGAGGCTGAGTTGCAAACCCGTTCCGATTGGCCATATCTTATCTAAAAAATTGAGATATTCCTCCTTAAATCCTGAAATAAGCCCATCGATGGCAGGTTTTAAATTGTTCCCAATACTCCCATCAGGGACTACGTCAACTAGAGAAATCGCATGTTGGTAAGAAGGTATCCACAAGTCCTTTCCAGCAATCAGTTCTGCCTTATTCCAAGCAAAACTTAATTCGTTGATGGGTTTTACTTCAAAGTTCTCAATACCTTTAAAATTGGTCCGCTCAGTGTGATAGATGGCAGCCGGTCTTTTAGCCAATATATAAACGGATACCTTATCGCCCAGGCAATTGTACTGATCTTCCGGTTTTGCGCTGTCGGGTGGAGTATTGGTGCCAGCCGGGTCAATCTTCCAATTAAATGTAAAAGTTTGATTGTTAGACACGGTGCCATCAACATCAATCTCTTTTACTGTTATTTCAATGTCGCTATAGGTTTGAGCCGAACCGCCGATTTCCCCAGAGATTTCTCCTGTCTCAGCATCCAGACTCAAGCCTACAGGCAAAGCACTGGTGTAACTAAACTCTAACTTGACTTTTTCTATGTTATTTGTGGGATCCAGTTCATTTGTAATGAATCCTCCGGCCTTTTGCGAGAAGTAATATTTGATCTGGTGTTGATAGCCATCTGGGTTGTTCGCATAGAAGATGACATTGGCAAAGAAACGATTGTCCTTTTCTTCTTCACTGCCTGCCGCCGCCTGATCTTTGATGTACCCTTCCGCTGAGCTTGAGGTACCGTAAAACTTTTTAGCTACGTCCAGCAATTGATCTTCAGGGTGGCTCCTTAGCGCCAATGTGTACTGCCCTCCGCTGATCCCTCCTATATTATGTTTCTTCACTTTATACAAAAGGCTGAAAGGGGCTGGACAAGGGGAAGTAAGGCGAACAGTAAAAATATCGACATAATACCCTGAGAAAGGCTCCGATATCTCTACTTCTGCCAGGTTGACAAGCTGCCCCAGATAAAACATGCCATCTGGCAAGCCCTGCTGCTGCACCAAGGTATTTGGCTTTAGATCGTAAGTTTCCTCGTATTTCTTTACCTGCCAATCTTTAATCTTGTAGTAGGGATATTTGACCTGATATGTCTTCTTTACATATAAAGGATTATCAATAACCCCATTTGCCGGATGGTCTGGGGCAATGACATGGTCAAATAAGGCATGATATTTTCCTGTAGAAGGATGTAAATAGAGAATTTGATCAGTGGTCTTTTCAATATGGGCTGCTTCAGGAGTGACCTTGAGCCATGAGCCCTGCACAAAATCTAAGTAAAGTGTCCTATTGACTGGCAGATAAGCAATGACTTTACCTTCAGGCTCATTGTGAGCCTTCAAGTACTTGCTTTCAATTTGCAGTTCGACCAGGCGTTCACAAAAAGACCTGGCGATACTGTGACTGAGACTATCCCAATGGTCACTGATTGTTTCCAGGTTTACCCTGTAGTTATCCAGAAATTTGAGGTATTTAGTGCCAGATAAAACGCCCTTTTGAAGCGCCTCGAAGATTTCTATACTTTCCGCAATTTCAACTTGTCTGAGTGTGCCAGAAGCCTCTACCGGAGCATATCCAGGCGTGAAGTTTTCCAGTTTTTCAGGATAATAAAATAGGTGATAAAAGAAATCTTCATTCAGCTGAATTTTTGGCACTGCATAATGGATGAGAAAATAGAAGAGTCGATCTATACTTTTATGATAGGCTTGTTCCGAAGTATATAAAACATTACTGTTCCAATTGCTGATATAATTGGATGGATTGTAAAAGTCATCAAAAAAATGCTTCTGGCTATCGGCATAAAATAGGTTGATAAACTTATCAGTTGGGCCCGATCCCAGTTCTACCAGACCCGCTCGTTCTAGTTTGTCCATAAGAATCAAGGACAAAGCGATCTTCTCCAGTTTTTTAGCTTCAGCCGTAGTAGGAGTGGAAGAGGTAGAAAAATTCCTGATATCTTCAATTGTAGCAGTGGAGGAGAAGTCCAGGACATAATGGCACAAAAAGGCATAATCAAAGTATGCCGAACTTTTCCAGGTCAAACTATAATCGCCAATCGCCTTGGCTTCAGATAGATTAAAGATTGCCCGAGGCCTGATGGAGTCCTTTTCGTTGTAGATCTGAATACGATTTAACTCTTCATCTAAGAAGATGATTAGTTTGTAATCGATATTGTCTTCAAGCGGATGTGGGAAATATTCGATGAGTTCCTGACCACTTTCGGTATGGGCCAAACTGAAATAATAGGAAATATCATCTTTGAGCTGGTCCAAAACTAGATGCAAGTGATTAATTGTAATGCGCTCCTGATGATTCAACCAGATATTTTCAAGCGTACTTATTCGATCTGCGACACTTGAGCCGGAATGGCCTGGCAATTCCGGCCAGGCGATAGCAATCGCCTGAAAGATCTTGGTCACGAATTCGGTCCGCCCAATTAGATCAAAATAGGCATAAGAATCATCGTCCAACACCAACTGCCCGCGGTTAATAGCGTTGAGGATCTTATCTTCTGCAAATAGTCTGGAGGTTAAAGGAGGTGCCCCCCTTCGGGAAGGCGTTTGCTTGTCGACTGGATTGTCCAAAAAATGGATCAGATCATCAGTGAGCATAAAATTCGTGGAAAAGAAAAAATGATTTTCGTACTGAACATTAGTGATCAGATGAATGCTAGAGCTCAAGTCGCTTAGGTCATCTACCTTCTTTTCCGGAAACCCCGTGCTGATATCATAATAAAGCAATTTTAGCTGGTACTTTCGATAATGGTCTATACCCGTAGTGGTGATGTCTTCAAGAAAAAATCGATAACTCTTTATTCCCAAGTTATCAACTTTGCTTTTAAGACTCACGTATTCAGAAGGGGTAAATGCAAACGTGGTAAAACCGTCATAGTAGTTGGAGAAATTCTCATCCAACAAACTTTCGTAGGTACTGTCTATATGAGGAATAAAACTGCAATAGTAAGAGCTGTCCGGGTTTTGATTTTTGATCAAGACATGTTTTTGAGCAAAAAAGGTATCAAAGAAATCGGCATTTGCACATTCATAGTTTTCGTTGATAAATGCTCTTGTCTTGGGGTTGTCGTAGTGCTTTGACAAAATTGGAGTATAAAATATAACCGACATCTTATCATTAAAAAAAGCTCCGCTGAAATAGGCCTCATAGTTGTCAAAACCGGTTTCCAAAGTAGACTTAAAGATGGTGTCGTAAGAGTAATGTAAATAACTCGGGCGCACATGCAAAATCTGCTCTAAACTGGGTAAAACAAACTCCTCTATCGAATCTATCGTATCGTCTTCTCTGATAAATAACTCTAAATGAGTTGGGAGTAAAACAGAGTCGTCGTTTAGGAATAGTTTTGAACAGTTAATATCTATTTGGACATCCTCATTCGAATGGAAGTACTCTTCACTATACTGGCCAAACAGGTAGGATTGGGTTTGGTACATAGACCCCCGCACCTTTAGTCCAGCCTGCGTATTTAAAGCCGGCATAAACATATCCGTCCAATTGATTATGTTGATCTCGATATTCTGGTGCTGAATGTTGTCCGCAATAAGGATTGGCCAGGCCGTGGTAGCTATTAAATTACCATTAAGCATAATCTGGACAGCAGTAGCTTCAGTTCTGAAGTTGTAGGTGTGTCTCGGATAAATATAAACTTTCGACTTATTGTAAAACTTATAGATCAGGTCTTTCTTATCCGACTTTGTTAGCTTCGTTTTCTTCTGCGCAGCATCTACATACTTGAGTTTGAAATTCCAGAATCCTGCAAAAAAGGTGACGGGATCCAGATAGTTGAGTGTAGTCTCCGCTTTAAGCTTGGCCTTTAAACGCTCTACTTCTGTTGTGGGATTAGCAGGCACATCGATCATTGTTTCCGCCTTCCTGACTTCCGACAAGGGTACAAGCTGCCCGTAATGGTCTTTTATTATTCCAAAACCGAAGCGATCTTTTGCATAGGCAATAATATCACCGCGCAGCACATAGGCTAATTGTACCGTATGCTCATGCAGGAATAGGTGATCAATAGGTTGATCATCTTTAAATATCTCATGATTGGCCGTGGTCTTGAAGGTGGCAGTCCGATCAAGCCCCAGAGCTTTGTAAGACTCCGTCAGGTCACTATGATCATCTGAACTTAACCAGTTGGTTCGCAAGCGTTTGGTCAGGTCATTGTCTAAAGTAGCTCCATTTGCAATGATCTCAGTTCCGCTAACTAAGGAATCAGGATCAATTCCTCTGTAGACAAAATACTTGATAAAGGGATAATCAAATAAGGGCTGATAGTCAGGTTTTAATATCAGATTAATATTTCCAGTGGGGTCATACTGGGCACACAAGACACCATCACAAACGGCAACGATCGGCAGGTCCACTCCACTAGCTATTGAATGCCAGTGAGTCAACTGGAATTGTTCGGGGTTGGGAGGGGTACTGAGAATGGGGCCGAATGCTTGTTCGGCGACCTGACCGCTGATAAGGGAGGGATCAGTGTAAAAGAAAAAAGTACTCATTTTGAAAACCAGGGTTTTAGAAAGCAAGAAAGAAATTGCAATGCTTCAAGAGGCCGGCCGTATTGAAGATGGTGAAAACGATGTAGGTAATTTTGAGACTGTCTCCAATCAGGCAATGAGCCGCAAAATTGTGCTTTCGGCTAGCTCTTGATACAGTTGGTTCTCAAAACAAGTACCGAGAAGAGATTTAGTAAGATGTTCATATTGTATGGTTCTATGGTGTTTAGTTGATTTATTTCTTTAATATAAGAAAAAAATGCATTGCATGAAATATTTATATATCCTCACTAGCAAACGGCGTTGTTGCATAGAGATGCAAGAGGAGAAGTAGGTCAAGGTTTGTATTTTTGAATTACGACAAACAAACCTACAATCCTCGACCTATGGCAAAAGTAATATCAAAAGGGACCAAAAATCAAGAGACAGTAGAAAAAAAGCAGTACAGAGTAAAGAATTGGAGTAGCTACAACCAAGCTTTAATAGGACGAGGAGAGATTACGCTAGGGTTTGATGAGGGTTTAGCCGATGTATGGCATCATGATGGACCAGATCAACAAGGTGCACAACTTGTCTACTCAGATGAATGCATACTAGGTTTGTTAGAATTGAAGGCTGTCTTCAAGCTAGGCTACCGGCAATTACAGGGATTTACGAATTCCTTATTGCGATTAGTTGAGCTTGATTTATCGGCTCCCAGCTATAGTCAAATATGCCGAAGAGCCCAGCAATTAGATGTAGATATTAAGGCTTCCAAAGGTTATTTGGTTATCTTGTAGTTAGTTAAAAAGATTCGTACCCCAATTTAGCCTTTTTGGGGGACTTTTTCTTACCTTTTTCCTCCTAATTATTTAGCCCTCAGCTCCTTGGACATTTTCAGGCTTTCCCTAGCTAGTCCTCAAAAATGGGGAAAACATATAGTATCTAGACCAATCTTTATTCTCGTGCTAAAGAATATGCAAGCTGTTCACTATTTTATACAGAAATAGTGCTTTAACCAAACCAAAGGCAAAATAGGATAAGGTAAGAGTCGCTCTAGTTTCATTACTATATGATCGCACATCTTATATCAGATCAGCAAAGTTGACTCTTAAGAGGGGGACTCCCTCGATAAGTTCAATAGCTAAATGTCCCGAATGATTCACCTTATTCTTAAGCTGTGATGTTTCGTTTATTTTACCTTTTAGCCCATTGATATCAACTACACGCAAAGATTGTTCTGGCTTCAATTTATCTCTAAAGTCTACTTCAGCGATAATATTCTTATCGTCAACTTTGAGTTCTTCACCTGTTTCCAAGCTTTTCAGTTCTTTGAAGTAATTATCCCCTTTATGGATGGGACGACTGAATCCAAAGTGCAGAGACTCCGGAGGTAAATGCAAGGTGAAGGTTTTGATTTCGCCTTCAAATAATAGCAATAAAACATTGGAACCTACTTTATCATAACGGAGCATCTTTAACTTATAATGGGCATCAATTTTGTCACTTTCATAAGCCTCAATAATTAAAGATGGCCAACCTGAAACTAGATCTGAACGCAACAAAACACCTGTAATTTTAGGACGCTCGTTTTTATGTGGAAATTGAAGCCGCCCTTGATCATCTTTTTCTCTGGTGCTATCCAGTTCAGTGGTGCGTCCGATGCTAAAGGCGCCATCTAGCAGGCATTCGATCCAAAGCGGATCTATATAAAAAAATCGAAGGGATTCGTCAGGTAAAAGGCTTTCATGCGGCACCAAATAATGGAATGGCAAGCCTTTCAGGTGGCTCAAATCTGTGAAGTATTGTTGTAATTTCTCCTCTAACTGTTTGCTTTCTAGATGCGCAAATTCGGCATCCGTAAACGGGATATGAGAGAATACAAGGTTTTGCTCCACCAAAGCCACCTCCCTGGCATGAGAGGTCTTCCATTGGGCGATCTGCTGACTTATAGTCGGTTCACTAACGGATATCATACGGCCAATTTCCCAGGCTGCGGCGTAGGAGATATCTAGCATCTTGGTTGCTTTATTATAAAGCAAAAGATGATCAGCGCTTCGCACCGGAAGCGTACCTAGGAGTTGGTTTTCCAGGCTTTCGCTCACATTCCTATCTGCAATAAGCGGACCACGATACCAGGAAACTGTTTTTCCTCCCTGCCTCAATCCATGTGCCAAGGGAACACTGCCTATCTCAAAGAATTTTCTCGCATCGGGATCAGCATTACCAGCTTCCGTGATGTGGATCCATTTTCGATCCAGTGCATCCATCAAGCCTTTAAAGGTCTCCGTTTGGATGTGACAAACATTGACCAGCTTCTTTTTTTGTTCATCTGTAAATTCACCCAGTGCCTCTACAAACGTAGGTTTACCCCGATATAGCACATCGCGAGCTTCTCCTTCTGGAAATTTATCTGATGCTTTCTCCCTTAGTTTTTCTCCCAATCTTGAAATAGCCTTATCACTCACTTTGAATTGTTCATTATCCGGACAGACAAATTCCCAAGAATGGATACTAACAAAGGGAATCTTATCCCCTTTACGGGCATTGGCAAAAACATACTTGTCTTTATCCGTTACTCTACCTTCAAGAGAGACTAAATGCACTGCCGCACGCGCACCAGCTTTGGGTATTCTATTGCAGACCAACACTGCACGCTCCGCTTCATCTCCATGTATGTCATGGCCTATCCGTACGTGTGACAACCATTTTAGGTCTTCCACACTCGGAAAAATACTCTTCAGAAAATCGAATTCGATCTGTAATATTTTCAGCGGAGGAAATTCTTTACCTTCTTCAGGATAATCCGTTATTTCTGACGCTAATTTTACGTCATCCCGATAATCCTCCCAAGGCTTCTTTTCAACTAGCACTTTGTCCTCATCTGTCCATTCTTCCTCCTGTAACAAGATTAATGCCAACCAGGGAATATTGCCGTCCTTACTGCCGGTCTCTCGCTGCCAGGGTAAAATACTGGGTTCTAGCTCAATATGCGGTAGCACATTATCGTGTTCTCCGAAACTATCCCTCGGCGGAAACACCGAATAAATCTCCTTGGGAGTAAAGATAAATCGCGGCCCAGCTACAAAGATTTCCAAGGAGGGTGCCTCAAAAGTAGTGGTGGAGATACCCCTGGACGCCGAATCCAATACAACATTAGATTTGATCTTAAATGCCCCGGATTTCAAGCCAGGCCTATGGTATCCTTTAAAACTGATTGGTTCCTTACTCATCTATTATAATCGTTTAAAAGCGCTACACTTTAACCATATCTAGGCAAATTTGCATTCCACTAAATCTTCGTGCAATAAGTACTTCTTTTCTAAGGTCACTACATCTGCTTCATCTAAGCCAGTGAACTCGAAAAAGCTATTGCCTGGTTTGTCCCTGAAATCATTCTCCTTTGATATTCCAGTCATTTTCACCGTAGATATCTTATCCAATAGCTCAAACGCATCTGTATTGTACTTGAAGGATTCTTTATCTATTTCATGAGACTCTTCGGTTTCCTTATCTGGTGGTGCGGTGAATAGGGAACCCGTTGGGGCATCAACTAACATAGGATCTCCATTTGGTACTTTTGAAGACCCAAGACCCTCTGTGCCCCAAATTCCTTTCGGTACCGCATCATTTACTTTCTGCACGATGATAACCTCTGTGCTACATTTCTTTAAAAAGCTGTTCAAAGTATCTCCCTCAGAAACCACCCCAGGCTCTTTATGCAATAATTCATCTACCGAGGGATACTCCTTCCGAAGGTCTTCACTTATGACCTCATCCAAAGGCGTTTTATCAATAAAATGAAAGTGGTTTTTCGATTCGCCAGCTTTACTAATCGTCACCGTTTGGTTGGAACTAAAACTACTTCCTCTCAAATCCATCGGGGCAATTCCTAGATTGGAATTGGTTTTTCCATTGGTAAGTGGAATTAAGCTTTTTACTTCAATCTCCAATTGCTTGGGATCAACAATATAAATCTCCTTCGATTCGTGGATCTTTTTCTGAAGCAAGCCCTTGCTTATAGAGGCGGTACAAACTTTTGAATCTTTATAAGTATTCGTGTTTTCCTCGGATTGTAAAAACTTTGATTTAAAGGCTTTCCAACTGATCGGCAAAGCTCTTACCGAGCTTCCGGCTCCAAATTCTACTTCAAAGGTCTTTGGGCCTACATCGAGCGAAGCAGTTCCAGAGAACTCTGGTCCCCAGATATGACAGTCGATGTGCAAATGGAGGTTGAATGTCTTAGAAAATATTCCTACCCCAATAGTTGCCTTGACACTGGCATCAACTCCAACCACTACATCATAGTGGAAAGGCTCAAAATGGATGATGGCATCCATATGTATCTTCAAATGCGCTTCTATCCAACCTTCGTCGAGAGAGGCATCCAGAAATCCACCCATCATCAAACACTCAGGGGTGATGGCGAAGTAGACGCCCCCTTTTATGGTCACTGGGTCTAAATAGAAACTAATCCCCAATCGTGGAATGTGCTTTGGATAGTGCGAGGGGACTTTGAATCGGGGATGGTACCCACCTACACTCACCACGAAATCGCCGGCATGTATTCCCTTCATCCAGGCCGCTACGGCAAAGCCACCTGTTAATCGTACCTCGGGAATAAGCAAGAAGGAACGATTGGTCAACTGCCCCCCAATGAACAAATAGCCAGTATCGGGTACAAACCGGGCCGTCCATGCTAATTCAATAAAAGCGGCTTTAGGGAAGAATACGCTGCTAATACCGATCAAGTTAATCTCAAAGGAACGACCAAACTTAACCAGCAACATCGCCAGGGTATCGACCAGGCTAAAAGCCTTGAATTTGATGCCTGCCACGACAAAATACTGATCCGTAGTCACCGGAAAATACTGGTTCATGGAAGCCAGGATCTGCTCTATATCCATTGGTGGCGGAGGCGTTACTGCCATTTGTACCAAAGGGTAGGTCAGCACATCCTCTAGCTTTGGCGCAATGGCATCTCTATGCAGACCAAAACCCAGCGACATTCCGGTAATTAGTAAGGATGGATGGACGGGTATGGGAAAGCTTAGGGCTACAAACAGAAATAAAGAGGTGTGTTCCTCCCCATCTGCATCCTTGAATTTGGCGTAGGAACCTAAACCAGCCAGCCCCAACTTGGTCAGCTGCACTTGTATCACACCCGCATATTCATCGTATTCCTTTGTTTCTCCTTTGTCTTTCTCCTTTTTCGTAGGATGTTCGATATGCATAAAGGCGCCCATGATTGACATAGGCCCTTTTTGGATGGCAGCACCAAAGCCGTCTAAGCCAAACTCAATATCGTTAAGATCTGAAGGATCATTTAGAACACTTTGCGGTACTGTCACTTGAAGGCCAATCAATTCGAATTCCAAGACCGCTAAAGATAAGCCGCCCGTCAATTTAAAGCCTAATCGCCCTTTCTGGAATATCAGACTTACCTTTTTAAGCTTTACGGCGCTAAAAACCTTATTGATTTTGCTTTGAGAGCGTTGGTCGGGTGTGGCTGTCTGTTTATTATCAGATTCTTTATCGGAAGAAGACTTTTGTGTACCTCCAGTCTCCTCAGCTCTTTGGGTCTCAGAATTTCCTTGCAAACGACCACCAGATGCACCCGTTTGCTGTTCCGTTATACTGTCTGAACCAGCAAAATTCAGGAATAAGGGAAAGTGTAAGGCTTCAGAAACTTGGAAGGTCCCGCTGAGGCTGATGCCTCTACTGATGCCAGTAGTGGCAGTGGATTGCTGGGGCGTTTCCAGCGGCGCTGGAGCATTTTCCCCAAGCAAGCCAATTAAGTCATTGAGTACGGCTACATCATTGGCTTCCCAGTTCTTATCTGCTGCCAGCAATTGCCCATTGGTAAATCGGATATCTTTCAGCATTTCGCCCACCAGTGGGAAGTCCTTCATGCTAAAATCCAGATCGAACAGTAGTCGAAATAGATATTCTTTTTCCGTTGTTTTTGGAGGAGGCTGGGTATCAGCACTTTTGCTTTGCATCCCCAAGAGCAACCCCCTCAAGGAGATGCCGACATTGAAGGGGACGATCTTTGCTTTATCTGGGGAGATAAAACCGATTAGGCGCTCGGAATCAAACTCTAAGGGTTCTACCGGTGTTAGCGTCCCAATAACGGCTGTGCTATCTTTATCTTTGCTGAAGGCCACCGCCAACTCCACTCCAATACCCAAGTACAAGGAACCAACGACTTCCCATTTCTTATTTTCGCCTTCGACACTTTTTCTCAGATACACATAAAGACTGAACTCCTTCCCTTCCAATTCAAGAGCCGTAACAATGGAGAACTCATAGTTCCCCTTGGTATCAAAACGCACCAAGAGGTTGCGCATCGTCAATTTCCGGATTGCATCTGGAAGGCTATGGTCTTCAGCGCCCATCTTGGCAATGAGGCTATCCAGCATCTGGCCAACCTTGATCTCTTCTCCCTGCCCACTGCTCCCTCGGAATCGGAAGCCCTCCCCCGTCTGATATTCAGCAGATAAGTAGATATGGACGGAATCTATTTTCAAATCGGCAGAGAGATAGAAGCTTTTCTGGTAGTTGGCCCCGTCGTGGGTCATGCTCATCTGGAATTGAATCTTTTCCACTTCTAATGGGCCGATTTCCCAGTTGGTAGCAGCTTCTAAATCGAAGGAGAAGGATTTTTGTCGGATTTTCCCTTTTAGGGCTAGTCTGTGGAACGTGACACTCGGGAAAAACTCATCAGGCAAATCTGCATGTTTTTTTAGCCATGCAGTGAGGGCAGTAGTATCCATAGTTTCCCCCTCGGCCAGACCTGCGTAAATAGATAAACGCGGGAACGAGATGGAGGTAAGTAGTTGCTTTTCTGCTACTTCCCAATGTCCCTCAAATTCCCCTCTAATATCACGATAGTCCGAATCAAATGGATGTCCGATTTCTAGATTGAAGGCGGGTTGAAATTCTAGGATGTTCTCAATGATGACGATGGGATCGCAAGTCAATCTCAGACTCACCTCTGATAGGATAGGCGATTTTAGGTCGAAGGCTAACCTTAACAAGCTAAGTCTGATATTGAATATGGAATCAAACGGGGAGATCAGTAAATCCTTGACGCCTTCTATTGCAGCCTTTTCGAGAAAATCAAGAAATCCAGGAAAGTCTCGACATTCAATAGCTAGCACCTTGTGATAGAGATCGAAAAATGCACCAATCCTCAACTGTAAAGCATCCGAACTTTTTCCTATTCTTAAGTTGCCTTCCCAAATGATTTGCGGATAGAATTCTCCGGTATTCACTAAGGGAAATTCTAGTCCAATCTCCAAAAAATATACGGCTATATGCTCAAGGCTCGGGAGAGAAATTACACTTTCGACCGGATAAGAGTATCGAAATCGGCCAGTTTCACCTTCATAATAGACCAATCCCTTGCATTGAGGTGGAGCAGCCTGAAAGGCAAATGAAGTGAAGCCCAAAGTTCCCTGAAAAAAAGTAGCTAAGCCCTCTATAGGAGTTCCAGAAACACCCAGGTTGATCCCTCTTTCAAGCCCTGGTGGAAGTAGATTCGATCCCAATTCCGTCGGGTAGCTATTGTTGGAATCAGGGGCAGTATCAGAATGACTGATGGTCGAGAAAAGGGATCGAGCAGAATCTCCCAGACTTAGATCCACTAGGTAGAGATTCACGAATTCTTCTCGATCAAAGTCTTCCTCTGAAACTGGGCTGACTATGTCCGCGAATGTAAAGAAAGAACTTTCACCGATGGGAGAGTCTAGTAGTAAATGGACTTCCCCTTCTAATTCGATAAATAGAAAGTTAGCCGCTACGTCCGATTTTTCGAGAAAAGTCTCTAGGATGCCCAGAAACCTAAGGGTTGGAATACCTTGCTCTACCGAATCTTCCAGCCCCATAATGGTATGTACACGATATGTCGCTTGCGGAAAATGCTGTTGTAAAGCGCGGAAGATAGACTCCCCAAGAAAGGTTTGA
Organism: Saprospiraceae bacterium; assembly: GCA_965263225.1. GTDB lineage: Bacteria > Bacteroidota > Bacteroidia > Chitinophagales > Saprospiraceae > DT-111. Next base: position 179,419 of record CBDHHG010000046.1, on the reverse strand, counting down.
TCCAGCACCAGGGAAGAACCGGGTGAAACCGCATTTAACTGATCATGAATTTCTGAAATTGTTGTGGACATCTCTGGTTTTTCCTTTGGCGATTAAAAGTCAGATCTAAGCTCAATAAACGCCTGGTATTCAGGCTCTTCTGCGCCAAGTGCGAGAAGTAGCATTTTCAACATCCCGCGAATCGATTGCTTTTCATGCTTGGAGAGTCTTTTTTCGCCTTCAAGAGCATTAGAGCTCTGCAAAACTGCTGCGGGGGTGCGTGCATCATTTAGGATTGGAATGAACTGATCCAGGGCAGCACGAAACCCTCCACCAAATCCCATCGTGGGACGGTTTGAAGCGTCTCTGCAAAAAGTGAGGTAATTGATAATATCTGCTTTAAAATTCTCCCCTAGCAATTGACTGAAAGCTTGGGGATTAATTCCCCTTACCGCTGGTAACATTTCGTGGAACGTCTTGAATGCTCGCCACGGATTATTTGGGCTATGGTCTTCAGGAAATGAATTGAATGGAATAACTGGCCGTTGAGCTTCAATAGGAGCATATTCTTGATGGTACCGAACAAGCGCTTTCCGAATCCACATAGGCTCATGTGCGTCTGGTCCGGTCATCTCTTCACCCACCTGGTTCTGTACATTTAGTTTAAATTCTGCACCAGCATGCACAGCGTAATCTACAACCCCCCTTACTCTTCTGTGGGTAAAATTCAGGTCTTCTACTATAGGATCAGTAGCCACCCAAATCCTTTTTATGCTTCCATTCGTACTGAGTTGCCTCGCAAAAGCCTGATTACCCGCAACTGGGGCTCCATAGGTAATAACGCTTGCATCGCGAAGCATATAATCGAGCCGAGAATAATTTGGACCAAGACCAGGGGCATTATTAGACAACATTTCTTGGCCAAGGGAACCAATGCGACAAGCAGAAATAAAGTGGATTGCTAGTGCCCCCCCTAAACTGTGGCCGGCAACATGAATCTTGTCAAGATCTTGTATTCTTTGAAAATGATCTCCAAGTGCTTGCCTAAGACATGCCCGTATACTGGGAAAAGTATCGATCATACTTACGGCAAAACCCTTTATTGGATTTACACTTCTATTTTCCCCGCCTACTTGTGCTATATGTTTATCATGATCAGCATTGGTATCAGTACACCAATCTGGATTCCCACCTTTTACAGGTCCCGCTATTGCATTTAGGAAAGTGGTTGTTAGGTTTCCACTCCTACTTCCTCTAAAAACGACATGTAAATCAAAAGAATTATTATCTGGATCAACGTGAAACCTTTTCAAAACAAAACCCATTAAGCTTTTTTGGCTTCTGTGCCTGTTAACTAAGGAACCGCCAGTTTTTCCGATAAAACAATAGATCTCATCTCTCCCTTCCACATTTTCAAATTGTGGATGATCTACTATGAGCTCATCCCCATCATAAACACTTAAGAACCTGATCCTTTCAGTAATTTCTGTAGGAGCTCTATACAGCAACCATTGCCCCGGAGAAGGCTTTGCGAAACCCGGGAGATGAGGATTCACTCTTTCATATTTCGACACAATAGGATCAAGAAAAGCATGAAAAGCACGTCGGTCACTCTTTATAATTTCTTCCATCACTTTCTGTCTATAAGAGAATGGTCCACTACTAATTCCCGAGTACTTTCTCAAATCCTCATAATAAGGATCAAAAGAAAACTTAATAGTTTGGCAGTGCAATTGGTAGGCGAGGATGCAAAGATCAAGGTGATATATATCGGACCAGTAAGGCGTTTGCATAAGCAATATTTGAAGTATTTTGATAAAAAGTGGCCTTGGCCTTAGTAAGGATTTGATCAGAGTAAGCAGCTAGCTAGCCGTTAACTGTTCTTTTTGTCCTCTACCTCTACCTCTACCGCTGCCTCCCTTTCCCTCTCCCTCACCTGCGCCCCCGCCTGCCCCTGTATCTTCTGTATCAGCTCAAATACCTGCACATAGGGACGTTCGCCCAGGGCAGTGAGGATGGTGTTGATCTCGTTCAGCGTTAGCTGGAGATTGAGGGTGTCTTGCTGTTGTTGCATGGAAAGATTGATTTAGAATAAGTTTTTATTGATGGCTAGCCAATGGATACTTACTTTACTATCACTGCCCAATGAATGAAAGGGGAAATGGCATTTTACTATCCATTTACCATTCTCCTCATACGGATAAAGATCAAACTGCGTGTCTCCACTTTCATAAATATCTATTTTACCATGAGTCTCAAACCCCGTAATAAACAAGTGATACTGATTGCTACTTACACCAGTATCACCATTCGCATACCCCCACCATTTTTTGCGTTCATAATTGCCTTCCCTTAAAGCGACCTTAGTAATAGTCCCTTTTTTAAACCAGGCATGCACTCCGGCAGAACTTCCATAAACGGGCTTCCCTGAATCCAGTCTAAATTGTCCATCAACCTGTAGAATAGATTTGGAGGTCGAAGACGGTTTCTTCCCAATGCCGACTTTCCCATCATCAGTAATTCGGATTCGTTCTTTATTATTGGTAATTATGGCTAACTCGCCATCCCCTTTCTGCTCAAACCCCGTATCGGAATCTCCCAGAGCCAGTTGGATTTTAGGATCGGTAGTACCCACACCCACATTGCCGTTTTTCAGCGTTAAACCCGTTTTGTACGAATTTTCGCCGTCGGCATTTTCGAGTTTTATAAAGCTGTTGGCATATTTGTAAATACCATCTTCCCATCCTGCAGTAATCCTGCCGGCTGAGAAATTTTCTTCTGATGTTTCGTCGGGCTTTCCGTTATCACTTCGAAATCCGAGGGAGACCGTACTTTTATTTCTAGTGGCTATACTCATATTTCCATCTTTGCCAATTTTCAGATAAGATTTGGATAAATCGATTTCACCATCTTCTGAAAAAGCGAGATAGAAGTGTTCGTCATCGTCCATTCCAAGCATCCAGGCCTTATTACCATTCTCTTTAGTGGTTTTGTTTTGAAATCTGATATAAGCTTCATTGCTATCTTCCGATTCAATAATAATGGAGCTATCTTTTTTTCCGGTAAACCTTGCAAGCGTTTCGGATTCCGATATTATATGAAGCTTATCTGCCGGGGCATCCGTCCCTACCCCTACATTGCCGCTAGGCATCAAAGCGATATGGTCATCATCATCATTTTCATTGGCAATCTTGAGGGTAGTCCCTTCATCACCTTCCACACGGGCATAGTATTCCATATATGCTCGATCCCCGCCTCCGCCGTAGGCATTAGGTAAAAATCGAATCCCCGTATTTTCTCCTTGCCCCTCCATAGGCATAATGGCTCCATTTCTGACTTGCAATTTGGCTTGTGGGTCATCAGTCCCAATTCCCACCTTATTATCCTGTATGACCAATGGAGAGAACTCTAGCGGTATGATCCAGGCACCGTCCCAATAGCCTTCAATATCTTCGTATCGAAGCAGCAAGTTGTGCGTACCATTGGTGGCATTGGTGACAAAGTTGGTGATATTAATTTCGATGGCTTGACCCTCCTTAATTTCAATATTATCATCCTGGGCATCAAAGGCAAAACTGACAAGCTCTATTCCATCATGCCGGGGCTGGGTGTTCAATCCGGGGAATTTAGTGTCTGCATTTACCACTTTTGAGGCAGGAGTTTCTCCTTCCTTCGCCTTTTCTCGCTTGTCTCCCTTCTTCTTCTCCTTCTTTAATTCTTTTATCTTGACGGTTTTCTCTTGAATGATTCCGTTTTCATCCCGCACTTTTCTCTTGACGGTCTTGTCTTCTGAATCTACGCTTGACTTACCAAATAACTCCTCATCAAAGAGTAAGGTGAAGCGACTGAGTTTATTTAATTTGACCGAACCTTTGGTTTTAGTATACTCTATCTTAATTGTCTTTTCATTCGGTTCTCGACCATCATTCAAGACAGTATTTGCCCCCTTTATCCTGGCCACCAAGGGTATAGTCTTCAAGCCCAAGTGGCTGTGAATTTCCATATGGCGGATCACAGAGCCGGGGTCCTGCACATCTGTCCGGAAGCGCACTTCAATTCTCGTATTGCGGGAACCGCCCTTGGCAGCTGCACTGAATTTCGGCAATTGAATTAGCTGGACATCTCCGCTATTTAAGGTAAAGGCGCCGTCATTGCGAACAAAGGAGATATAGTCTTCCCGCTTATTGCGGGTTGTTCCGATGGTATAGGTCCAGCCCTCTACTTTGATATCTCCTTTTTTTAAGGCTTCAAATATGGTAGGTTCAATTACATTTCTACGAAAGCGGAGTTGCACTTGAAAGTTTTCTTCGGTAGCTTCCTCAAAAGCCTTAAAGGTGACGGGTTTGTTGCTGGGATTGGTAAGGCTCACCTCTAAAGGTTCGCTTTTATTCTTGGATTCAATAAACAAGACGGGCTTGTGGTTATCATCGTAGATGGTGTACAGGTCAACTTTTAGGAGGGTAGTTTCCCGGTAATGGGCCATGCTGTTTTGATCAGCCTGCATCAGGGCCTTTATCTCTTCTTGGCTTATAGCATGTTTATATATGCGGACATGCGCCATGACCCCTTCAAACAAACCATCCCCCTTCCAGTTGCTCTTACCGAGATACCCCAGTTTCCATTTAATGGAGCCCAATTTTTCGGTACACTTATTGGAAGCAATTTCCCGACCATTCAGATATAATTTTTCCGTGTCTTTACTATTATAGGTTACAGCAAAATGCTGCCATTTGCCGACTTCTATTGTTTGAAGTTGTTTGGATTTCCTTTCTCCAATCCGATGAACAATACCATCTGTCTCTTCAATATTTGCCAAACAAATTGCTTTTTCATGATCATTATCCTTAGTAGCAAAATCATAAATACGGCTCCAATTATTCAAAGCATCAAATCTTACCCAAGCGGCAAAGGAAATCCCCTGTTCAAAATTAAAACTTTCTAAGTTCGTTAATTCCACGTAATCATCCTCCCCATCAAACTCCAAGCAGGTCCCCATGTCTTGATCATAGACTATTTTTGGATTGCCATGCGTAATGGCATCGCTCCCAAATCCACCGACATTAGGTAGAATAGAGGTTTTGTCATCAGAATTGTATCGGATTTCATCTAGTGGCAAGTGGAAGACTTTGGCATTGCGCTGTTCCTTAAGCATAATACCCTTGATGGCATTCTCATCGAGTACATAGGTATAAAAGCGGCAGTGCGCCATGGCTCCTTTGAAGAGATCGTCGGCGCTATAGTTGCTTTTACCCAGGTAGCCCATTTTAAAGTCATCTTTAATAGAATATTCCGGCACCTTTTTAGATTTGATGTTTTTTCCATTGAGATAGAGCGTCGCCTCACCTTTTATATCATAAGAGTAGGCGAGGTGCTGCCATTCCCCCGTTTTAATTACATCATCCTTATTAATTTCCCTATGATTTTGATGGTACTTCGATCTGAGGTTATTCTGTTTGTTCCCATTGGCGAGCCAAACTCCTCTATCATTCAAATCTTCAAAACGCGAAAAATTAAAAATATTACTATCCTTTGTCAGTTCGTCGAATCGCACCCACCCACAAAAAGTGATGCCCTTACTAAAATCGAAATTTTTCAATTGGGTAAACTGTACATAATCGTCTTTCCCGTCAAATTCCAGGCAGCGCCCGATGATAGGATCGTTCACGATTTTGGGATTACCAAGGGCAATAGCTTCGCTGTCGGCACCCCCAAGTATAGTCAGTTTGTTATCCTTACTTAAGCTGTTTAAAGGTAGATGAAAGTAGTTTTTATCTTTTGACATATCTGTGAGGTTTCTTTTTGTTTTGTATGATTAGATCCGTTATCTGTCTCCTTATTCTTTGTCCTGTTCTTCTTTATGCTTGAGTACTAGCTCTCCTTCGCGAATTACGACGCGATCTGGAAAATTGGCAATTGTCCGAAATGGCTTGATGTCCTTCGCAGCAGTATCAGTTTCCACATAGGCTTCGTCTTTGTGTGTAGGCCAAGGATTCGACTCTCGCCACAACCAGCTGTATTCCTTTTCTTTTGGCAGGGAAATCTGCAAATGATCCTCAGGCGTGAGAATGGGAGCCGTCAAAAAGGTCATTTCTATGCGCTGCAAGGCGTCCTTCACAAAATAATCTGGCAATTGTATGGCCTTAACCGGTTGAATGCCACTCGATAAATGAATCAAACCAAAGGGATCGGCCAATGCAATGAAATGTTGCATGGGGTCAAGGGTACTGATGGTCAAAATATCTGCCCTGGCATAGTGCCTAATTTCTGCATAAGGCTTTTCTTCCGTCAAAAAGCCTCTTTTCTTTAGGGCTTCCCAGACCATGCTCCCTTCTCGGATGTAGGGCTGGATCAGATCCTGTTTTTTGATGGCGTTATCAGCCTCATCGGTTAGGTATTTAAAAAGTGTTCGTCCTTCGGCGTCCTGTATCTTCCATTCCTGGTTTTTGTTGATCAACCATTTATCAAGCGGTGCGGCTTTCTTGTCCAGTTCTTTGCCCGTTGCTTCTTGATAGGCAGCAGCAGTCCTTGGGTCCCCGGAGGTGGGATCATATTTGTGAATTTCGTCATCATCCAGGCTTCCCGTAACTGCATCATTTACATTAAACTCGTCAGAAAGCTGATATCGCTGGTCCAAGGTCCAATAACCGATCAAGCCGTCGTTACGTTGTCGGTACTCTCCCAGTCGATAAGGAAACTTCACCTTTTCAAAATCATCTGTTGCCCGTTCGTTGTTGCTCAAGTCCCGATGCAGTTGGCTCCATCCTACATTAATCTCCGGTAGTCCTTTTAGCTCCAGATCTACTCCCAGATGCACAATGGCCATAGGGCGGCCCATTAGTACAGAGAAAGCCGATTGCCCCTCTCTATCGTTAGGATGTATATTGTCCATGGCCTCCTCTAGGTCTTCCGTAAAGACATCCAAAAAGCTTTGGCCTGCTGCTGTTTTTTCTAGTGCTTTATCATGATCGGTGATCCAAGCGATAATTTTCAGCAAATAGTCGGATATGATCCGTTTCTCTTGGTTCAGTAGGATAATCTCCGAAATATCTTTCCCCTTAAATTCAGATTCTACCTTAAAGCGAGTCAGGAAGGAAGCATCCCAATGAAAATTGATCTTCTCATCAATTTTGAAAATGCGCCCGATCCTCATACCCTTGGGCTGAAAAAAATCCAAGCTCTTATCCAACAGATTGGGAACAATCCAACCATGTATGGGAGAGCTATCTGGATGGCTCTCACTTTCTGCATGTTGACCCGTTTGTTGAATAGGGTCTGAATTCAAGTATCGGAAATTCCAGCGAGCAGGCTGCGAAATCCGAGGAGGTAAGCGCACCCAATTGCCATCGACCGGTACATACATAGGCACCGCCGTACTAACATTTTTGGGCCTCAGTTCTGTAAACCGACCAAAGATATCCACCAATCTGACGGCAATCATTTCCAAAGCTCCGCTCCGGATGGGCAAAAATGAGGTATGTGGATCGGGCGAAGCTCCTTTAAAGTTGTTTTGTAAGGTCTCCGCCACCTCATTGGCAAATGCCTGAAAATCATTAAATCCAATGGGATCGGCCGGATTCAGCTGAATGCTTTCATGACGTTGTAGGAGGGCTGAGTTAAACCCGTCTAAGGTAATGACCAGTAGGTCGTGCTCATCTAAAAAGGTTTCTGCCTTTTTTACTGTTTCTAAATATACCTTCGCCTGCTCTTTCTCGATGATGAGGCTTTTATAGATGCCAGACTGCTTATCTTCGATACCTTCTAAGCGCTTAGTCAAATCAGCAATCCTTTGACTTTGCAGTTCATCGTAGGTTTTCAAGAGGCTCCTGTAGCGATCATCCAATTTTTGGTTAACAAAGGCAGCGCCAGCATAAATGCTACCCGATGGCTTCGAGGCCAACATACTTACTACCGTAGGATTATCATCCAGATCAGGTTCATTTTCACCTAATTGGTAGTTGGTCGTAATGAACTCCGGATCGTATTTACCACTCGATTTAGTAATAGCGTGTTTACTAGCGACGGAATAGATTTCCACTTGCCATTCTCCTTTGAACACCGGTAGGTCGGTAGAATAGGGATTGGTGGGAACCGTCCAATTGATCTCCGATCTGGTGAGTAGGTTTGTGACAGAACAAGTCTCTGCTGGCGAATAGTTGATGTCGGTATCCGCCATCGTCGCACACTTCAGTACTCTTTGTAGCTGAGAAGACTCCCTTGCCTCACCATCTTCTTCGGGAGTGGCTCTCGGCAAAGCAATGACCAGCGCGGGAGGGGTAGGTTCCCAAAACCTTGGAGCCGGGCGGCTTTGGATTTCCCAATGGAACTCTTCCAAATAAATATCCTTTTTCTCTTTGATCGCCTGGTTGATCTGGTCGATCTCCTCCTTCAATTGTTCCTTGGCCGTTTCCACTTTTTGTGCTAAGCCCGAACGTTTACCTTCGGCTTTTTCTCCCAACAACTTCTTTAAGCCCCTGACTTTTTGCAGCGAGCCACTCCGAATCAAGGCTCTCAGTTCGCCCAATTCGAAGTACTCCTCTGTCTCTCCCGGTGGTGGGTAAGCGGCAAGCATATAGCGATACCAATCGGAATACAATTCATAGCGACAACTCTCTAGTTCATTTTTCGTGCGGTCATACTGTCTTTGAATCGTATTGAGGTTTTCCAAAAACGGCAAAAGTCTTTTAGGGAGCGGAGGAGGCAGTTTCTTATCATTCTTTTTTCCATCCTCTAATTTCTTATGCGGATCGTCGCTTACTTTTTCAATCACCCAGCGAATTCCTCCATCTGAGGATACAAATTCATCTGCATGCCGAAATTCCCGGAATTTCGGGCCAATATCCAGTTTCTTGGCTTTTAATCGGTCCCCCATCAGCATGGCCGACAGACTATCTTCCAGCTTTTCTCTTGCCGGACCTTCTAAGCCTCCCATCGTGTCATCTTCCGCCAACATAGCGGATAGGGCTTCTATTGGCGTATTGCCCAAAGCATATTTTAGTTCGCTTTCGTCTAGTTGATCCGCATTCAAGAATTGAGATTCGCCGCAACAGATCATTCGCTCCCAAGAAGAAGTCGATGCTAATTCCTCCGCGTCCTCCGAAAATTCAAACTCAATACCAAGGTCATCCTTTAGCGCCTTAACAAATTGTTCTTCCTTTAATTCTGCCTTGCGCTCGCCTGTTAAATGCTCAAGATCATCAATAGTAGAAAAACCAAATCCTCCCTTTTTCCGATTCAGATAGGTCAGCCAATAATCATCTCCTGCACGATCATACCAACCGACTACCTTATACTTATGCTCTGCCTTACCATCGGGGTCATGAAACCCAAAAACGCCTCTGCAGTTGGGATAAAAAACGTCGAAAGACATACTTCCCCAGCCCATGGCGGTTAGCGCTTCTTCCCCGGCATGTTCAGCTCGCCAATGTGTGTACTTCTTCCCTTGTATGTTCTCTCGCTTTATCCACTCTTCCAATTTTTCTACTCTTCCCATATAAGTATAGGGGCGTTCTCCACTATTAATATCAATTGGTAAACTGGTTTGTGCCATCCTATACACCTTGGCCCCCTTCAAATTGTGGAGCAAGGCATCACTTTCTATGATCCAGTTGGCATCTGCTGTTTCTGCATTAGCGGTAAAACGACTAATCAGCCAGCGATTGGGTACAGCAGGAAATTTTTTAGCCTCTTTAGCTCCGAATTCAGAGGTCTTCAAAAACTGTGGAAAATCCCAATTCAAGTGTACGCCCTGTTCCAGCAAGAAATTGGTGTTTTGAAATGGAGGAGAAATGACAGATTCCGCGAGGTAGGGTACATCAGGGTTCATGTCCATATGCAGCTCTTGGTCGAAGTAGGGTAAGGACTCAAAATCTACCTCTGGACCAATGGCGGCTTCTTCCTCTTTTTGCCAAATTGCGTGGACTTTTATGGGAACTACTAGGTGCTTACTCATTTTATTTAATTCAAGGCCAGATATATTGGCTCAATTAGGGTTTGATAGTGCTTCAAAAGATTGAAAGGATCTGTTTCTAAATGGAGAGAATTAATTGCCTACGACCCATACTTGCATAACGAAGAAGCCATCTTGAGGAGGAAATTCGACAGTAAGGATCTCTGCGATCTAAAAAATGAAGCAAAGAAGAAGACAATAATAAGACTTGCTTGAAGTGTAGGGTACCAATTAACTGAAGAGTTGAGAATTTCATGTTTTGTTTAGGCTCTGGTGCTATAGATATTGAAAATTAAAATAATGAATAGGGTTTAAAGTACAAAAGACATTTTTTGGCACTTACCACAAAAAAAAAACCACTTCTCATCATATTTTTCTATCTAAAAAATTGATTAACATTAATTTACCACTAGAAACATCCTCACAAAAATTGGCAATATTTTAGAACTAAAATCATCAGCGAAAAATTAGGACCTCATTTAAGCAAAGGCAAAAGAGGTCCCAAATATAAAGTTGGCTTATGGCGAATAGTACGAGCCATATTGAAACGATTAAAAACAGGCACACAATGGCGAGAATTACCAATTCAAGAATTGCTTGGGCGTCATTCAATCAACTAGTAATCAGTGTTTTACAATTTTTAAAGTGATCAAAGGATGGTTCGTAGCATCAGTTGTGGATCGCTTTATTGGCCATCAATAAAAGGATGTTAGAAATGTCTAGTGTCCAATTTGACGGTTCACATATGCCGGTAGAAAGAGGAGGAACAGCAGTTAATTATCAAGGGTCGAAAAGAAACGAAGAAGACTAATATGCCTTTTTTGACAGATCGACAAGGTATCCCATTAGCCTGTTCTGAACCAATGGCTGGTAATCACAATGATCTATTTGACATAGAAAAAACGGTGTCCAAAATTGTGGATACCTTTTTAGAGGCAAGAATTGCCATCGCAGGTCTTTTTATGAATGCAGATGCTGGATTGGATAGTAAAGCATTAATAAAAGAAATGCTAAAAATCCAGATAAGCACGACTATCTCTTTGATAACCAATTGTATAAAGAACGGTTCGTTGTCGAAAGAACTAACGCTTGGATAGATGGATTTAAGAATCTGATCATTCGATATGAAACCAATAATGAACATTGGCTTGGGTTACATTATTTGGCCTTTTCTGTCATCCTTTTAAGGAAAACTCAATCAGCCATCAAAAAACTTCAGACAACTTCAATACTTCAAACCCAAACAGGTAAAACGATTGGCAAAAAGATAATTAAGCAATAAACTGGGCAATCTCCAAAGTATAATGTGCGAAACCTGCGGACAAAAAATGCTAGCACATCTCGGTATTGACAAGACAACACATTAATACCTAATAAACAACCCTTTGAATCTAGAACACTAACCACTCCCAGGGCCACCAATCACAAAAGCCGCAACTTACTCATACCAAGCAAATTGCGGCTTTATTCCTAAAACCAGCCAGTTATAGCCCCACTCTCAGAACGGGAAACCGATTGGGTTAATCTACCTAATTCTCATCTTCAAAGAAGCGCGATCGGGGCGGTAAGTTGAACAAATGACCACCAGCATCCATGAATTCTTTTTCCAGAGCTGGCAGGGCATTATTGTAGAGCTCGTTTAAAGTTGCTTCCTGGCCATCATAAGCTTCTTTAGCCAAAGCATATTGTTCGCGCTGTGAGCCGGTCACATTAACCTGAGCGGATCGATTTGCGAAGTAAGCGAATCCCAATCTGCTCGACACCGTATTCTTTGCGCCAAATCCGCCTAAGATCACCTTTGTTACATCGTCGATTTGCTGCGTTACAGAATCAATTTTAGGAAGCATGAAACTGGCCTCCACCGGCATATTGGCCAGAATGGTTTTCATGTTCTTCAGACGTGTACGCATATCATTGAGCTTGCCGCGAGCAGAAGAAACCAAGGCATTTAAATCCACAACGTCTTGCATAAATTCATAATTGGCGGCGTAATCTGGTGACCCCAAAGCATTGGATATAGAAAATACCTTAAAGGGCACAGGTTCTACTAAACGCTCAATATCCGAATTGAACATCTTATCTAGAGCTATCTTGTAATCACCTGGAGGGACTTTAGGGCCTCTACCATTGAGATAACTCAAATCCCAGCTTACCGTCTGATACCCTTTTCTCAGCGGAGAGGTGATCTTTCGCAAAACCTTATCGTCCATGTCATAAACGGTGAAAATCAGCGAGGGCTTAGGCTCTTGCCGCTCAGCCAATAGCTCTTCCTCCGTTGGGTAAGGATAATCGGTACCCTCTTTTTCAGCCGCTTTTTGGGCTTTGACCCTTTTTTGTTTCATCGATTCAAACCCATCCTTCACATAATAACGGAAGTTGGCAGCAGGCGAAGGATTTCGAGATCTGAAATGCACGGCTCCCTGGTAGTTGATATTGCTAGCTGGAAAATAGAGGAATGCATCATCAACCTCAAATATATGGGCATCCTTAGCTGCTAGTGCTTCACTCAATTCTCGCAAGGGTGAATAATCCTCTAGCACATAAAATCCACGACCAAAAGTAGCTACGACCAAGTCATTTTCTCTACGTTGTATCGTTAGATCCTTCACCTGAATGGTAGGAAGGCCTTTCTTCAATTGAATCCACTTCTTTCCACCGTCGATGGTGGTCCATACCCCCCATTCTGTTCCGATGAAAAGAATGTTTGGATTCTCATGGTCCTCCTGAATTACATATACAGTACCGGATGGCAAATTGGAGGCAATAGACGTCCAAGATTTCCCTTTATCGGTACTCTTAAGCAAATAGGGGGTAAAATCACTGCTATTCTTCCGGCCGTCAAAGCAGGCATAGACGGTATTGACATCGTGCATAGAGGGTAGTACATAGTTGACAAAAGTTGTATCGGGAACGCCCGCGAACTTGTCATATCTTGTCCAATCTCCACCATCGTTTTCAGTGATCCAAATCAAGCCGTCATCCGTGCCTGCATAAATCATTCCCTGCTTGAGGGGAGACTCTGCCAGGGCAAAGATATTTCCAAATTTTGAAGTAGATAGGTTTTTTGCAACCGCCTCAGGGGGCCACATTTTGCCCATCATCGGCAAACTGTTTTGATCAATCTGGCGCGTAAGATCTCCGCTAATCTTCTTCCACGAATCGCCCATATCCGTACTTTTCAACACATAATTACCCGCTACGTACAAGGTTTTAGCGTTGAAAGGGCTAATAAAGTAAGGAGTATTCCAATTCCAGCGATACTCTTCATCAATGGTGGGTTGGGGTTTTATCGATACGCTGTTGTTGGTTGTCCGGTCATATCTCCTCAAGCCACAGTATTGGGATTCACAATACGAGATATCCGGATTATCTGGATCGGGAATAGAAAGGTATCCATCGCCTCCAATGGTGTATGTCCAGTCTGAATTCACCAGGTAGCGTCTGTGTGTTTGTGAAGGCCCAAACCAAGATCCATTATCCTGAGCACCACCATATACATTGTAGAATGGAAAATCATTGTCGGTACGTACGTGATAATACTGGGTAATTGGCAGATTGCTCTTAAACTGCCAGGTTTTGGCACGATCATAAGTTTCATACAAACCACCATCGCACCCCACCAGGTAATGATCGGTATTATCGGGATCGATCCAAATAACGTGATTGTCCACGTGCTTATCCGCACCTTCAATTCTGGTCCAAGTCTTTCCGCCATCCTCAGACAAGGAATTGCGCGTATCCATCAGTATGACAAGGTCTGGATTAACCGGATCCGCAAATACTTCATTGTAATATTGAGGGCTGCTTGTTCCTTTATTACTTCTTTTTTCCCAGCTTTCCCCCATGTCAGAGGAGCGGTAAAACCCACTCTTGCTCCCCGGTAATTCGATCACGGCGTAAAGGATATCTGGGTTGGCCGGAGAAAGTGCAATTCCAATTCTACCTACATCTCCCCGTGGAAGTCCCTTTTTGAGTTGAGTCCAAGTGGCCCCCGCATCAACTGATTTGTAGAGAGCCGATTCCGGGCCACCATTGATTTTCGAAAACACCCGGCGTTCTCTTTGGTGTGCTACAGCATATAGAACATCAGGATTACGTGGATCCATTTCCATATCCGAAATACCAGTGTTTTCACTGACATACAACACCCTTTCCCAGTTCTTTCCCCCGTCAATGGTTTTATACAAACCGCGTTCTCCTCCAGGGCCCCAAGCCTGACCCTGTACTGCCACGTAAACTGTATTGCTGTTTCGGGGGTCGATCATTATTTTACCAATTTGTCGGCTCGTCTTGAGTCCCATATTGGTAAAGGTCTTTCCACCGTCCGTGGTCTTATAGACACCGTCCCCGTACGCCAAGTTTCGTTGTGAATTGTTCTCACCAGTTCCCACCCAAACTACGTTTGAGTTATTGGGGTCCATGGCTAAACAACCAATAGAATAAACCGCCTGATTATCAAAAATAGGTTGGAAAGTGGTGCCGTGATTCTCTGTTTTCCACAGTCCCCCTGAGGCCACCCCGACGTAGTACTCAGAAGGGTTCTCTGGATTGACGGCCAGGTCAGAAATCCGACCCGAGTAGGCTGCGGGGCCGATACTTCTAAAGTTAAGCATACTAACCATAGAGGCATTAGCCTCCCAGGCTTTGGGTGTTTCTTCTTTCTTTTCTTCTTTCTTTTTCTTCCGTTGCGCGTCTGCTGTGAAAGTTCCCAATAGGAACAGGCAGGACAGTAGTAGGGGAAGAAGCCTTTTACTCTGTTTTAAAGAATGCATTATCAAGGTTTTTGTGAGAAGTTGTTTATGAATTCCTGCCGAACGTTGCAGCAACCAGTGAAATGTTTTTGAACAACTTCTATATCAGGAATATTTTGGATAGGAACCCAAGGCCGGTAAATATAAGTAATGCCAAAATACTTTAGTGTATGTTTAGCGATTGCATTAGGTGGAGAAAACTGTCAATTTTGTGGAGAAAGCCCTTTCCCAATCTACCATAGGAAGGCTCTTTTCTCTGGTCATGTTCTGTCACCCCAGAACGGGGCCTGGAAGATGCGGGAAGGAAAGTAAGGAAGAATCAGCAAAAACAGGAATTTTTCCTTGTACTAGTGGTACAAATGAAATTGACTTGATTCGGATGTTTCCGCAATATCGCCTCTAAAAAATGGAGTATTGATCTCGTAACCTGGGGCAATATCTAAGACAGCAATCGTACTGTCTTAAGTAATCGGCTAAGATTAAACGAACATATCCCCCTTTGGGCACTCTCTAGTCCTGCATTTTCAGGGAGGACCTATGAGCATGAGCTATTTATTTGGTGTGAAATCACTTTGGATCCAGCACGACAAATACGCCCAGATTCCAGCTTGGAGCCGCTAGGATATTCTTAGCAGAAAAGACTCCTCCAGCAGAGGCAGAAAAGCCCCAATTCTGCATGATATAGTTGACTTCCGGAATAATGGCGAAATACGTTAGGCGGTTTCCAAATATAGAGGAACTGCCGGTAACCCCCTCTGATACGTCTGCTCCGAAGGGCTCAACCTGGGTCCACTTGAGCGCGACCGCCCATTTTTCGTTTGGCGTCCAGCCTAGTTCTCCCGACCAAACAAAGGCGTCATCGTAATCAACGGTTAGCAAGCCGCTACTATAAGCCAAATCTGCGGTACCACGCCATTGATATCCTACCGATAAGGAAGCGTAGAATGGCTTAGGATAGAAAGAATGAGAGGCGTGAAGCATCCCTAATCCTCCCCATGCACCGTCGCCAGCCTGCAATAGTTCCGTATCCCCCCCCACATTTTCCCCAGTGGGCAATTTCAGCTGTGCAGAAGCTGCTAAGACAATGGGACCGCTCTTGACAATTCCATACTTCAACCCTAACTGGATTTCTCCTAGGCCATTGAATTCATCACCGGGAATAATGGCTCCATCAATGCGGCTTTCCAGATTGTTGATGGTGCTTCGCACAAACAACTGGGCATTTAGCAATGCGGTAAGCCTATCCGTAAGACCATATTCACCATAGAACACGGTACTATATACGGAGGTAGTGGTAATATCGATGAGGTCACCGTTCGGGTTAAAAAACTGGTCAGCGCGAATAGCACTCTGGTTAAGCTTAAAATAGCCAGCCTTCTGCTCTTGGGTCCAAGCGCTCTGGGCCTGTATCTGAAATGAAAGGGCTGAGGTGAATAGGACAAAAAACAGTACTCGTTTCATGGAAGATAGGTTGTTAGAGCGTTACTGAAAGTTAGCAGTTCCAAAGGGTACCCGGAAAGGCTGACAATAGACCAGGACATGGTCAAAATCATCCGGATTCACGCTAGAAGGAAGTGGATATTCTTGGAGACCTGTGGTAGCTTTGAGCTCACCTAGACTTATTCCTCCAGTAACATTATTGGCATTGGGGCTGAGGTAAACGTAGAGTCCAGGTCCGCTCTGTGAACGGAAGTCCTCATTAAATACGACCTTCGCTTGATCACCAGAACGTTCCAACACAGCGGTTCCCTCCACCGTGTATCCATTGAGGCCGCTGAAGGTTCCCATTCGTGACATAGAATTGCTTCCCACCATCAAGTTAAAGGGTAGGCTATTGACGCCCTCTGAAGATGCGGTAATCTGA
This sequence comes from Saprospiraceae bacterium, assembly GCA_965263225.1. GTDB lineage: Bacteria > Bacteroidota > Bacteroidia > Chitinophagales > Saprospiraceae > DT-111. The sequence continues at coordinate 162,879 of CBDHHG010000046.1, read as the reverse complement.
GTCATCCCATCGGCCAAGGCCGTTACCAGGCCATTGGCATCGACGGAACAAATATCGGGATCAGCGCTGGCCCAGGTAACTACCTTATCCGTCAGTATCGTCCCATTAGTCGCGCTCAATTCAACCTCCAGCTGTAACATATCGCCGATGGCAAGTTGATTAACGCTATTGGTAATGGTGATAGAGGCAAGCGCTTCAGGATCAACCGAAACCGTCAATAATATGGAATCCTCCAAGGTTTCGCTAAATACATCAATCCAAGTCTGTCCGGCAGAAACTGCCATTAGGAGACCGGCGGGATCTACGGTAGCTATAGCAGAATTGCGACTGCTCCAATCTACCGGTACATCCAATGTGCTTTCGTCAGAGGCAATTACCTGAGCTGAAAGTTGTTGACTCTCCCCTTCCAGCAGGATGAGAGATGCATGGCTGAGCTCTAATCGAGCAGGTACGGGACCAAGGGGTTCGTCGACAAAATCGGTGCCAATACAATTACTTAGACCCAGGGCCAACAGTATGAGAGAGAAAAAATACGCGTTTCGCTTCATAAGGAAGAAATCATGTTACTGAATAGCGCAAAATTACGGGAAGCACGATGGCCAAACCGTCTTCTGTGGTACAAATGGTCCGTAAATGATGATCGCATCGTAGTCCTTTCGAAGTAGAAGTCTTTTAGGCGACGATCACAGTCCCTTATTTGAAGGCTATTACCATTCGATCGAACTAAAAGTCTTTCTGCTCCATAATCCACATAAACTCCCTGGTATCTAAGGTAAAGTCCTTTTCATTTCTCCTAAGCATTAGCTGCACAGAGTCTTTGCCCATCATCCCTTCCCATGTGAAACCATCGCCTTCCTTTACATGCTTTCCTTCAAATGCCTTTAATCTATCCCCTCTAGGTGTGATGCTTAACTTATTTAAACTATCCAATTTAAATATGGCCCCTTCTCTTATGGAGGTACCTAAAAGGACATGGCCAAAACTAGACGTCCCATTTCTACTTTTATTGATTACAACCTGATTCCAACGCGTCGTATCAACGGCTAATTTATCATCAATCCCATTCGTTTTGAAGCCGTAGACATCGAAGGCTCCCTCCAGTTCAAAAGGAGCTAACGTATGTCTTCTTTGGTAATATTTCAGATCATCACGGACCAAACTAATAATGGCATAGGCAATAAAACCGTACTTAAGGAAAAGCCTTCCATACTTTTTCCAGGGCGTAGTCAAGTTAAACGCAAAGCGTTCAATCGTTTCCTGTTTATTAAGTAAGAAAAAATTGATGAGTTTAGGAATATACTCGGCCAGCAAATAGATGCACATCAGCCAGAGGGTAGCTGAAAAAAGCTTAACCGGTACACCATAGAGAAAATTGAGTAGCACTACATTGCCAAGTACGCCAAGCAATAAAAGTAAGCCCACAATCAAAGTCCTCCTAAAAAGGATTAATAATCCTCCCAAAGCTTCCAGAAAGCCACTTAGAAACTGATAGGGTTCTGAATATCCAATGTACATCCAGGTAAAACGCATCGGCGTAAAATCACCTAAAGGTGTATAAAAATGGGTTAAAGAAGGATAGGACATTTGAAGGACAAACATCTTCATAATACCATACACGAACATGACATAGGCTAGATAATACCTTACGCCTAGTTTGGTCCAAAAGCTAAGAAAGGTGTAATTCTTTCTTTTCCTATCAACCAGTGTCCAAATAAGGGTAACGATCAAAGCTACTCCTAAATAAGCCAATTGTAAGGTCCAATCATCCAGTGAGTCTCCACTTCCTGTCAGTGAATGCTTCCATCGCGGTGTTTCATGAAGATCTAATAGGTAGTTTTGCACCACAAAGGCCGGGTAATAATGATAATCTCCCCATAAATCCCCAATGATGGGGAAAAAAGTGGAAAGTGCAATATTGAGGAACAGGAAAGTAAAAAGAAAACGAAATCCGATTTGCTCTAGCACGTTCCAAGGTCGGTTATTAGTCGTTGTATGCACAATGGATGATTTTCAAGTTTGAATTTTTACAAGGAAACAATTTCATTCCATTGACAGGTGTAAATATCTGCCAAATAGAGCAGCGCAAAGAGGAATTTACATCCACTTTCCTGAAGTATTATCGCTCTTGGCGGGAGCCAACTCATTGATTAGCGCCTTTTAAATGTTTTTTGGGTTTTATCGTATTCTAGCTCGATTGATCTTGAAACATTCTCAATAATGGCCCAATCACTAGGGTGTATGCTAACTTCATTGGTTGGAATATAGTCGCAAATCTTCAGCGTCGCTAGTAAACTAGTACCTGTCTGTGGTAATCTATAGACTATATGATAAATTTCAGACAAGACCTCGTCACTGGTAGCAGTTGGGCTCAAATAGTCCTTTTGAATTGTAGGCAAATATTTATTTAGTACAGGGAGAACCTTGGAACCTGCTATAAATTCTCTTATAGATAACTCAGGAAGTATATCAGCATTCGCGACAATATGAATGCTATCCCCTGATTTTGCTATGTCATAAAAATTAGATTCATAAACATAGCATTGAAAATCCCAGCTAGCTATGGAGACGCCGAGGGTTGTAGAACCGTCATGATTCCGGAATATGGCAGCTTGACGAATTACAGTTTTACTCCCCCCCTCAGAAGAGGAGAATTCTTCATAATAACCATTGTTTAAGTCGATGATTGTATCGGTAGAACTAGCTTCTCCTTCCACGTATTCTCCAATCAAAGCATCTTTTAGCGCTAAGGCTTCAAGTATATTTTGAGAAAAACCTAAGGTGCTTGTCAAAACAAGAACTACAACAAAAATCAACTTTTTCATGTATTTGTCATTAAGGCTAGTATCACGACCTCTGAGTACAATGAGTTCTCCTCTATCTTAGCTATTGGCTTTATTCCATTCCATGCTGACTTAGTTCAGAATAACATTCTAATCGGCTTTCATTTGTCCTACTTGTCTTTCCCTATTACTTAGCTATGTTTCTGGAACAAACGCAATGGCACCTATTTCAACAAGAAATTCAAATCCTTTTTTAATCCGATTCTTATTTACCTTACGGGCTGCATGATCGCGCACCCGGTGTAAGTTCGTCCGCATAGGATCAATGGACAGATTAACTTTTACAGGCTCGCCTTTTTTATGTTTCAAATATGGCTACGGCTCTGACGGGTGAACCTGTCCCTCCTTTTATTTTTAATGGAAGGCCTATAAATCGAAACCTGCCTCTTCCAAGGAGTAAATGTAGGTTGATCAGGTTCTCATAATGCGTGAAGTTTAATTCCCCACAAATATGATGGACTTCTCTATTGGATATTCCTGAAACACCTGGCGACATGGTTTCAACGCCAAAAGCAGCTATTTTTTTTTCTCCCAACCATCTCGCAGAAGCAATCGAAATTCCAGGGCCATTGCTCCAGTCTTTCTTATTGTAATTTTTCCGATAATGGTCAGTATAAAATAATACCGTATCTCCTTCCTTTAAAACTGCACCTTCTTTTTCACAGGCTTTTTCGATTTCAATAGGTTCGATCAATTCTCTTAATCCCTTATGGGAGAAATCGATACATATTCCTTCTGTATAGAACATGCTTAAGGGCATTTTGTCAATCGACTTTCCTTTGTGTTGAATGGCCATATGATTGATGGCATCAACGTGCGTTCCCGTATGTTCTCCCAATTCCAATTTATGAACAGCAGGTGTCTTGGTTTTCGGATTTTTTACCCCATTCCATTCTTCATGCGAATTATGAATGGTCATTGTCACTTGTGGAAGATTCTTATAAACCGGCATTCCCTCGTAAATCTCCTGGCTCAAATCTATAATTTCTGTCATTACGTACTGTCTTCCTTAAAAGGGTTTGCAAGGGAAGGCTTACTACATATCAACCTGCTACCCTACTCCTGTTTTCTAATTTCGGTATCTATTCGACATTCTTTACAGTCTCATCCAACCATTTATAGAATTCTCTTTGCCAAACTAAACTGTTTTGAGCTGCTAACACCCAGTGATTTTCTTCTGGGAAATATAAAAGTCTTGATTTTAACCCTTGCAGTTGTGCAGCTTGAAAAGCTTCTAAGCCCTGTCCGATGGGTACCCTGAAATCTTTTCCACCCTGAATAATCAGGATGGGTGAATCCCATTTGTCAACAAAATTAATCGGATTAAATTCGATGTAAGATCTTTGGGCCGCAGCATTTTCTTTATCCCAATAAGCCCCTCCAATATCCCAATTCACAAAAAACAATTCTTCGGTGGTTCCGTACATGGATCTCCAATTGAATATGCCATCGTGGGAAATAAAGGACTTAAATCTACCTTCATGCCTAGAAGCCAAATAGAAAACCGAGTATCCTCCATAACTTGCTCCAACGCAACCCAATCTATCTGCATCTACATAGGATTCCTTAGCAATATCATCAATGGCAGAAAGGTAATCTTTCATATTTTGTCCGCCGTAATCTTTTGAGATTTGTTCATTCCATTCGACACCATGACCAGGCATACCTCTTCTGTTGGGAGCAACGACAATGTAACCGTTGGCAGCCATCAGTTGAAAGTTCCACCTGAAAGAATAAAACTGAGACAAAGCTCCCTGGGGACCACCTTGACAATAAAGAAGCGTGGGATATTTCTTTTTGGGGTCAAAATCTGGTGGATAAATCACCCACGTGACCATATCTTTTCCATCTGTTGTCCTGACAATTCTCTTTTCTATCTTAGACATTTTAATGTCTTTATAGATTTCATTATTTGCCTCAGACAATTGTTTCATCTCGCCTGTCCCGATATTCAGATTATAAATCTCAGTGGCATGATTCATATCTCTTCTATACACAACTAAATGATCCCCACTTTGGCCGATAATACCATTTACATCAAATTGCCCTTCAGAGATTTGCTTTGGTTTTGACCGAGTATTCTTACCCACTGGAACCTCAATTTGAAAGACATGTACGGTTCCCCCAATTGGCGCGTTATAATAAATCTTTGATCCGTCTTCACTCCAAATAAACCCATTTACTGTACCATCCCAATCTTTGGTAAGATTCACATCCCCTTCCGGTAGCCGGACGATAATATCATTCTTGTCAGATTCATAACCATCTCTTTTCATTTGCAACCAAGCGAGGGTACCATTGGAAGAAAATATGGGATGTGTATCGTACCCTTTGTTACCTTCGGTAAGGTTGGTCGTTTGTTTTGTTTCTATGTTATACTCATAGATATCCGAATTAGTGCTGACCGCATATTCGGTGCCAGCTAATTTTTTTGTGACGTACAACACTTTCTTAGAGTCGGGACTCCAGATATAATCTTCATCCCCTCCAAAGGGCTTTTGTGGACAATCAAATGGCTCTCCTTTCATCAAATCGACTCCACTATCTTCCTTATCGGTTACAGACTGTATAAATACATGGCTGTAGGCTCCATCTTCCCAAGCATCCCAATGTCTGTAGTTGAGTTGATCATAGATAAAAACATTGGATTTAGGAACATCCTGATAGTGATCATTGCCTGTCACTTTCTGGAGTTTCACTTCTTTAGCTACTAATTTCCATTTCCCATCCGGGGATATATTTTTATCCTTTACCTGCGTCCCTACTTCCTCTAAAGATTTTATAGCGCCACCACGTACAGAAACGGAAAACGTATTACTTGAGCGCTCATTGGTATTTAAATCAAAAGTTGATGTTTTGTAAATGACTTGCTTACCATCATTACTTAAGCCCACGGCAGAAACTCTATTTAATTCAATGAGTTGCTCCGGTGTCATAAGCTTGGATTGGCTGATTCCAAGGGTTATGATGCAGACCTTACATAGTGTTAATATTAAAATCTTTTTCATTATCTATATGGTTGAAGTTTGATGGTGAAGTTAAGGATTTGCAGCAAATCCAAACACAGTTTTTATTCCTGGCGGAAGAACCTGGATAGCTTAGCAAAAGGATTCCCCGATTCACACCTGATAATTTGCCAGCCAGAATAATTCTTAGGCTGCCCCAGCTCCTAGTACGATGTCGGACTTTCCCCCACCCTATTTCACTAATTTATATACCACTTTCCCTCGATCCGTACTTACTTCTAGTAAATACATACCAGGCAAAAGAGCTGCAGTAGAAAGGCGAACGGTCGCCGCACCCGGTGCCTCATTCATCATAGGGCGCCCACTTAGATCATAAAGAGTCAGGTTTCGAATGATACCATTACCGCCAGAACGGACATGCAAGTTCTCTGCAAGCGGGTTTGGAAAAACAACGATATCTGCCAGTAGATCCTGGTCCATAGTAGCATTGGCAACGTCCAAAGCTCCAAGCCCATTGACAGCAACGCCCCCACCCCCGCCACTAAACCATCGGATTAGCATTTCGGCATAATATCCATCTTTGAAAGAACCTTGCCGCCAGGTTTCGGCAGTGGCTTCAGTACCATAAGCATATTCCCAATAGCCATATGGGTCGTCAAAAGAAGTGGCGGCGGGGATACCAGGATGACCGGACAAGGGACTCAGTAGTTCTAGGTCATGTACGCCATTGATCTTATAGAAGTAAAGATCTGAATGCTCATTGAGTTGCCCACCCGCTGCCGTTATGGAATCGCGGATAGACTGAAATTCATCTTCGGTATAATAGAGTCGGAATTTCACTGGGCTTTCCGGCTGCTGCGCTTCAGATAACAATGGAAAGTTCCAGGTACGATTCATAAGATATAAATCACTAGAATTCACCAGGTAGTCAGCCGGAGGATTAGTGATTCGAGAAGCCCCTTCAATTGCAGATACCATCATTCGCACCTCTTCCTGAGCATCCAGTAAAGCGGGGAAATGCTCAATGGAAGCCATCAATAGATCATCAGACACCTCATATTCATCTAGGCCTTCATGATAAAAATGAACCCATCCGCCAGTGTCCACGCAAACGTAGTAGTGTTCGCCGTAGGACAAGTAACTAATATCCCAGATCTGTCCGGTGGGGCCAGCAGCAAGCCCATCAAATGCAGGCGGATTTAGCGTTGCTTCCGCTGGTCCGTCAACGTGAAAACTGTACAAGGTATAACCATCACGCGAGCTTTGGTTGGTCCCTGTACCCACCAAAATGTAATTCACATCAGGACTCAATGCTAGCAAGGTATCCAATCGATAGGGAAAAGAAGGGCTGTCTGCGCGGTAGATTCTAGCCTTCAAATGATCTTCTGGCTGATTTGGGTCGAACGAATCTTCGTACAGAAACAGAAGCGGGAAGTTGCTAGCTATGAAATACTCGCCAGGTTCTGAGACCGACAGAGAGATGGTCTCGTAGCCATAAGCTGTACCATTAGGCTGTCCAGGCAAATGGAATTGTGGATTACAGCGGGAAAACTTAACATCCTGCTTCAGTGGATGTGCACCTAATAGGAAGGAATCGTTGCTCCAATCGCTGACAAAGCCATCTGGGCAAACCGTTCTGATAGATATCGAGTATATTGCAGCTTGCTCCAAATTAGTTAATGTAATGAGCGTATCTTCGTAATTTTCGATCAGTATAGCCTGCTGACTGTTGTCGGCGGGTTGGTATCGGATGTGATAGCTAACCTCTGATTGTGGTGGAGACCAACTAAAAGTAGCTGAATCCCAAGATTGTGATTCAAGCCGGATATCGGCCACCTTGGGGCAGGGATTTTCGCAGGCACGAATTACAAAGTTGTAGGGTACTAGCCACCGATTACAGTCGCTCAATATATAATAGGTAGAGTCTTGCTCAACCTCCATTTCCAGCGGAGGATATCCCCGGTCGAATGTTCGATCATCAAAGCTCCAGCATCCCAGGAATGACCAGTCACGGTCATCCAACAGCTCGGAAGCTGACTTATAGAAGAAAGCAGCATTAGCTTCTTCATCCTCCAGATAGATGGTTGGTGTTAGGACAATCGTACCGGTAATCGAAGCACGAAATCGGAAGACATTTTCTCGCACAGACCTAATCCATTGAGGCCAACAGGCTTGGTCAACCAGGACAACATCATCTTCATAAGCAAATGAATTGGTCACCCCCTGATTACAATAAATATCAGTAATGTCTAATGGTGGAAGTGTACTGGCGGGGAGAGAGAAAGGGCCCCACCACGGTTGATTAGTACTAATACAAGGCATCTTGATATAAAACTCCAGGTCCTGGTAGGCAGGAATGGCAGAGAGGGTCACCAAAAGCGTATCCCCATTTTGGATTTCGTGGCGAGCTTTAGAAAGCTTGGTCCGAGAGAATAGTTGATCGCGATCAGGATGCCCCCCAGGTAGCGTAACACTAAACTGGAGATCGTCATAAGGAGATATTCCATTCCATGTCAAGTCAAAACTTGCCCAGGCAGTGGTGACCTCCTTGATTTGTAGTACCTCCGGCACCAGGCAAATGGGATCGGTCTCAATCTGGAAGGGCCCCTCCCAGCAGGCCTTGCGGCCAGACTCACACCCAGACCGGACGTACAGATCATAGCTCGTTCCTTCCTGCAAGCCGGTCAGGGTGTAGTAGGCTTGTCCATCTAGCACAGCATTTACGATGGAAGGCTCAGTAGAGCGATCCGGAGGTGATATTCCGGTAGTGCCAAAGTAAAAGTCTACCTCAGCATCCGAATAATCAAGGGGCCATTGGGTAACGATAGAATCGGTATAATTGATACTTCCCCAGATATCGCTTAGATTTTGTTCACAGGGTCGGGGATTGATAAGGCCGAATGGACCATGGACCAATATCCAGTAAGTCGTACCCGCTATCAAATTCGGTAGTTTTCTATCAGCGATCGACAGCCAGCCCTCGGCAGAACATTCAGGACTACTAGCTTTATAGGAGGCTGGTCTGCCAAAACTGTTCGTACCTGGCAGGTAATAATCTCCATCCTCTGGAGGGGTAAAGGAGAACAGCCAGGTCTTACCACTCTCTTCATCAGGAAAGTTGAAAAAGAATAGCAGAGAGGGATCATCCTCCCGCAATTCCGTACAAAGCGTAACTGGGTTATCGTACTCACAGGGATTGAATTCCGTTTTTGCCGTCAAGCGCTGGCTCCATCTACTCACATGCCCCTCTCCACAATTGGATCGCAGGTGAATATAGTACGTTAAGCCTGGCAATAAGCCTTCCAATTGATACGGATCATTGCGGTCAATCCCCGTAACGGTGGCTTCGGTATCAAAACCGGGCTTGGCTAGCGGATCTGTTGTATAAAAAATATCCCACATGGTGTTATCTTGGCCACCTTCCCAACTCAGTGTCAGGGAAGTATCATCCGCTTCTACCAGTGTGGGTGGGCCAGTTCTCCGGCATGCTGGGCGGTCGCCAGCAATGAGTTCTAATGTCCATCCATCCGATACCAACCCAAAAGTCAGTAGGTCAGAAGTGTCGCTAACAATATATAGATTCCACAGGCCATTGGGATTGATATCGATTAGGGAAAAAGGATCGGGTTCGGGCTGCTCAACCGGTCCGATATTGGAGAAGCTATCAATGCTTGATCCGTAATTGGCAGGCAGAAATGCCCGTGGGCGATCGTCCAGGTTCTCACCAACTCTTTCCTCTGCTTCCGAACCGATATAATACGCAAAAGTCTGTGCACCTTGGCGGGGGACATCAGAAGCCAGCATCAGCAATTGTCCATCTGGGGCTTGCAGTAAAACATCAATAGCTTCAGGCCCTAAGGCGTGAAATGCTTCGAAGCTGACCATAAATCCATAGAGATGTGGTGGTGCATTGCTAACCGTAATCGTGGAAGGATAGGGCAAATAACGGTCCTGATCTAGGTCAAGTGTCAGATCAGTGGGATTGGAATAGGATTGAAAAACGGCCTGCGCTATAAGGCTATTGAGGCTGGCCATGGTCATTAGGGTTACAAGGGTTCGAAGTATCATGTTGAAAATGGTCGTTTAGGTTATATTGATTTGTTCTGAATGGCGTGTAGTTGGGATACTTTTAGACAGCGGCGGCATGCAATTTGCCTTTTCTCACATCTGATGTCAGATGGCTTGTATAATTAATGTTACTAAATGTAGGTAAAAAGCGACTGTAGGGCCAGGAAATTGAGTTTTTTTTGAGGACTTAGCGCGTATTTTGTTTGTTGGAGGTATGTAAGAATTCCAAATTTTTCGAGTTAGCGAAGATTATCATAGTGTCTTGAGAAGCCTGATTGGTAATCTTCCCGGCGCGATGATCCTCAATTAACCCCCTCCGATTTCGGTAGTGTTTGGCTTTTTTTGGAAAACTCAGTAGGTGTAAGTCCATATTCCTTTTGAAAGCAACGACGAAAGTACTTGACGCTGTTAAAACCGCACATAAAAGCTACTTCAGAGATGTAAAATTTATTCGTTTCCAGAATCTGTTTGGCCCGCTTCAAGCGAATCTGTTTAATGAAATGAACGGGTGTCTCATTCACGATCTTCTGCAGCTTGCGGTACAGGTTCGCCCTACTCATACCCAGCTCAGTAGCAAGGAATTCTACGCCCAGTTTATGGCTATGGAGATTGTCCTCTACAATCCGGATCAACTCCTTCATCATTTGTTCATCCGGCGATTCGACGGGTGTATTGGTGGGTTCAGCGGTTATCTTTTTACTGTAGGCCTTCTTCAGAGAATCCTGAAACTGCAGGGTATTCTTGATCTTCCACTTTAAGAAATCCATACTAAACGGCTTTTCCAAGACATCTTGTGCGCCCTGCTTGATACATTCTTCCTTGGTCTCATCATCCGTCTTGGCCGTTAGCATGAAAATCGGGATATGATTCACTGCGGGATTCTGCTTGATCTTACCGAGTAGGCTAATACCGTCTTCAACTGGCATCAAGATGTCGCTGATGATCAAGTCAGGTCTTTTATCTAGTGCCATCTCCACTCCTTGCTTGCCATCCTCCGCCTGACAAACCTGATATTCTCTCTGAAGAAACTCTTGCATCATTTCCCGAAGGTCTGGATTATCATCTACGATCAAGATCGTTGCCCTGTCCTTTCTAGTCTGTCCACGCGCTGCAATTTGGCCACCTACGGGGAGAACCACTTCCGCCTCGGGTAGCAAGGGAGCTTTATCTCTAGCAGGGTTGATCTCATGACTAGCATAGTGCTGCTCCTCTAAGGGTAAGCTCACCAAGAATTCGGTGAAAACACCAGGTTCACTCTTCACCCAGATTCCTCCGTGATGAAGTCGAACCAATTTATGTACGAGTTCCATGCCAATACCCGTCCCCGTCATTTGATCCGAATGCAGTTGTTTAGCCTGATAATACCGGTCAAATATATGCGCCAGGTCCTCCGCCGACATGCCAATGCCATTATCGCGGATCACTATATCCAGGTATTTGCCAGCCTGCAATTGAAATCCATTCTCCTCCTGCCCCTTCCGCAAACGCGGCTCAATAGAAAGTGTAATTTCTCCGCCGGATGGAGTATATTTTAAAGCATTAGTCAAGAGGTTACTGACTATTTTTTCCACTATAAAGTAGTCCAGGTATCCGCTAATCTCCTCTTTGGGTGCCTGAAAGTGCAGTTCTACCTGATTGATCTTAGCATAATCCATAAAGGTCACCTCGATGGATTTGATCAACCTACGGGCTTCACAAACCTTTACATCTAGTTGAAACTGCTTCTCATTGTGTTTTCTAATATCCATAAACTGATTGATCAGCTGTTTCATTTTCAATGCACTATTGTACAGGCTGAATGCTACCTTTCGATCGATTTTCTCTTTATTATTGGAAATTATATCTTCAATATAGCTTAGAATGAGTGTCAGTGGCGTACGAAGCTCATGAGAAATATCTGTAAAGAAAACCATCCGCATTTGATGGTGCTGCTTATCTTTTTCCCGTGAAATAGTCTCCCTCAATAGGCTTTTCTTCAGTTTATACCAACGTCGATAGAGAATCATCAAAACTGCAATGGCCAATAGAATCAAGAAAGCATAGATGGAATACGCCCAGGAACTACGCCAGAAAGGGGGCGTAATAGTAATCATGAGTGTCGTTGGTTCTTTCGCCCAAACTCCGTCGCTATTGGAGCTTTTCACCTGAAAGAGATAATCGCCTGGCGCCAAATCAAAATAGACCGCATTCTTGGAATTCCCATCTGGAAAGATCCAGTAGTCGTTCACTCCTTCCAACTTGTAAGCATACTTATTCTTGAGCGGCGCTGTGAGATCACTGGAAGAAAAGCCGATGGTTACATTATTCTGTTGGTAAGGTAATACCACCTCCGGTTGTGCGTCTTGAAAGTACGACAGATCGAGTTGATAGGTACTACTGTCCTTCAATTGTCCATAGGACCTAAAGGAAGTAATGACCGTCTTAGGCGGTTTCAGATTTTTCTTGTATTCCTCTGTCGCGATGCTGTAATACCCACCGATGGTACCAAAGTACAGCTGACGTTGATGTTCGGACTGCGTGCCACTATTGAAGCTGAAATGATTGGTATGAATCCCGTATTCTGAGCCAAAAGTAATAAAGCTGCCATCTGCGGGAGTATATACAGCCAATCCTTCCTGGCTGCCCAACCAAAGATTTTGTTTCCGATCCCCTATGACGGTTGTGATCGTGTTGGAAGGCAAGCCATCTTCTATGGTAAATGGCTCAAAAACTTTCCGACGCTGGTCGTAGAACATCAATCCTCCCCCCCTTGTCCCTAGCCATATATTGGACTCCAAGTCTTCCCAGATACTTAGGAAGGCGTTGGCTGTGATCCCATCTTCCAAGGAAGGATCATAGACTCGATAGGCCTCAGCTTCCTGGTCAACTAGGTAAAGGCCATTTCCCCTGGTACCAATCCAAATGTTGCCCAAGCCATCTTTATGCAATACCGAAACATGATTGCCTTTCGTCTGTTCGACTAGCGCTTTTTTATATTCAGGTAGTTCCTTTTTCCCATCTATGATGTCTAAACCTTGCCCCCAGAGAGCGACCCATATCTCGTCCGAGTTAATGGGTAAGATGTCCATAATGGTTCGCTTGTAATGGGCTAATTTTGTTACTTCTGGGGTCGCAGAAGGCAATTTAGAAATCTCATATAGGGATTGCTGTGCCCCGACCAGCAGCCTATCTGGGTTTGCATGCTGCCGAATGCAGCTGATCTTCCGTTCTGGAATCCCAATCTTCAAAAAGGAATTAGTAGGTTCATTATATCGAAATAAACCACTCTCGTTGGTTCCTATCCATAAGTTTCCTTGCTCGTCTTCATGGATAGAGTGGACTGCATTGTTTTGTATTTTCTCTCCGAGTGCTTCCAGCGATTTGAATTGGAAAATTGAAGCCTTGCTGATGTGCTTACTCACCCCGTTGACGGTTCCGACCCATAGATTATCATAATAATCCACAACCAAAGCCGTAATCCGATCACTGGTGAGTTTGGTTTCGTCGAATCCGTTTTCTTTGACAGCCTTAAAACGGAATTGTCCATAGACCTGATCTCCCCGAAATAAGCATTTATCCGTTCCCACCCAAATTCTTCCGTCCGGTGCAAGGACCAAGGCTTCAATCGACAAAGACTCATCCTGCTTATTGCAGGCAAGCTTGTAGGATGCCAAAATTTCAAGGTCGCTATCTTGTTTACTATACTGGACCTCATATAGTTGATTTTCAGAGCTAACCCAAAGAACCTGATCCCTACCTTTTACTATGTGTAGGATCGGAAAATCAATGCTAGTAGCACTCAATTGGTTATCTCCCTGAAAGAGATAAATTCCGGTCCTCGTCCCAATCCACTTACGTTCGAACTCATCCTCATAGGCAGCCGTAGGAGACCCAATATTTAGCAATTTGGGATCTTCTTTCACTTGGTATAAATACCGGAAACCAATACTATCTGGAAGAACATGAGGTGTGATTTCAAGTAGTCCTCGCTGGGTCTGACAAACGTAGACTTTCCCATTTCGGCCGACATATAGATTTTCCGAATTGAAGTTCTTATGGTAAGCAACAAAGCGATCCTCTTTTCGCCGGTACAACACCAGAAAGCTTTCCGTGGAAATCCATAAATCATGATTACCATCTTCTACGATATCTCTAATCGTGTTATTGGGAATTGAACCCTCATCAAACACATTGTACTGATAAACCTTCAACTGATTGCCATCATAACGGTACAGGCCAGAACCCGTCCCAATCCACAATAGTCCTTGAGAATCTTCAAACAACTGATTGGCCTTCTTATAAAAGGGTATTCCGTCTACCTCTAGTTCAAAAAAGGGTGTGTAGGCATCCTGAGTCTGCCCGTGGGCAGAGGAAAATCCTAAACCAAGCCAACCCACGAGCAGCAAAACCCTATAGACGAAACCACACGAATGCGTGGTGTCGACTAGTTGTCGACTCCTGGAATCTCCTACACCTTCATTTCCGCTATTTTCAAATCGAGTCATAATCTTCAAGGGTATATCATCTTGCAAATCTGGGGAGTGTGGAGCTTTCGTCAAAATCTCTGCTAAGACAAGGGATTCGCATTTGTACAGATCGTTGCTTCCTCTCCAGCTCAGCATTGGCAGAGGGTTTACTGCAAGATGCAAAAAATTGTTGCAACAGCACATGGACTATCTACAATAATCCCAGCTTGCAACATTTGTGCCCCAGATTTGAGACAAAATTTTATTATCTCATATCTAACTTAGCAGAATAAAATATGCGAATAAATCATTCAGGTAAAATAATTCCTGTTTTGCATTCACTAAAAAAGATAACATGAAATTAAAAAGCCAATTAACCCTACTTTTTCTCCTCAGCATCGGGCTAGTTTTGTCTCATGCTCAGCAGAGAATTGCAGGTACCGTTATCGATGAAAGTGGAGAAGCTCTAATAGGTGTGAACGTACTTATTAAAGGAACCTCTACTGGTACAGTTTCAGATATTGATGGAGCTTATGTACTCGATGTTCCAGATGCAGCTACCATTTTGGTATTCAGCTACACTGGCTATGCCTCAGAAGAGGTAGTCGTTGGAAATCGACCCCTTATCGATCTGACCTTGAAAGCCGATGCCAAACTGCTGGACGAAGTTGTAGTCATCGGGTACGGAACTGCGGCTAAGAAAGATCTGGTCTCTTCCGTCTCCCAAGTAAAAGGCGAGGCACTTCAAAATCAGCCCGTTTCCAGATTGGATCAAGCCTTGCAAGGAAGGGCAGCTGGCGTGGAGGTCGTTTCTAATAGTGGAGCTCCCGGAGCTCAAACTACTCTGCGGATTCGTGGTACTAGTTCTATCAATGGCAATAACAATCCTCTTTTTGTAGTCGATGGCTTTATTGCTGGTACTGGCTTCGACCTGAATGCCCTCAATGTAAATGATATTAAATCAATCGAAATACTTAAGGATGCTACTTCTCTAGCGATCTATGGAACAAGGGGGGCAGCGGGTGTAGTTATGATTACCACGAAAGATGGGAAAGGTCTACCGCAAGGGAAGCCCCAGATTCGTCTCAACCAGTATTATACCACTCAGGAAGTGGCCAATGAAATCGAGGTCTTGGGTGGAGTGGGATATGCCAATTATCTCAATGAAGCTGGACAATTTGTTCCAGGTCCAGATGGTTTTGGATTCACTGATTCCAGCCTACCTTTGGTATTCGATGATCCGGCCGCTGCCCCTAATACCGATTGGTTAGGCTTAGTTAGTCAAACTGGAACGATCCTGAATACTGATCTGTCCATATCTGGAAGTAATGCTAATGTCAACTACTATATTTCTCTCAACCGCTTCGATCAGGAAGGCCTCATAAAGCGTTCTGGCTTGGAGAGGTACACCTTGCGAAACAATATCGATGTGCGGTTAAGCAAGCAGTTTAGAACGGGTATCCGCTTGAACATTTCTCGCTTACGGAGAGAGAACAATAAAGTTAGCTACGGAGGGATTATTGGCAGCGTATTGCCCACTCGGGAGATATATGATGAAGACGGTGAATTTACCGCTATCAATCCCGTTAGTGCTTCTTTGCAAAGAAATCCCGTGGCGGACTACGAGTTGCGCGTAGATCATAACATCAACACCAATATCGTCTCCAATGGCTATTTAGAGTTTGAGCCAATCTCTGATCTGGTTATAAAGACCAGTGTTGGTTTAGAACTCAACAATTCCAAAGGAAATTTTTATTTACCAGGGGCGCTGCCCGAACGAAAAGCCAACAATGCTGGTGGTTTTGCCCGGGTGAACACCAGTAATTTCAATAGTATTCTCAACGAAAACACGATTAGCTACACCATCCGCACCGGAAAAAGTAAATTTAATCTGCTGGCTGGATTTTCCCTACAGGAGAACGTCACTGAAAGTAGCACTGCCTCCGCAGATCGCTTTCCCAATGATGTGGTCCAGTTCAACAATCTAAGCTTTGGCTCTGATCCGGAAACCTTTGTCGTTGGATCTGGCTACTCACAGCGAAACTTCATTTCTCAATTCGGTCGGATCAACTACAACTACGATGATCGTTACCTATTCACTTTGGTGGGAAGACGGGACGGTTCCTCCGTATTTGAAGAGGGAAATAAATATGGTTTCTTTCCTTCTGTGGGGGTGGCTTGGAACCTGCACAATGAATCCTTCTTTGCCAATCAAAACCTTATTAGCCGTCTTAAATTCAGAGCCAGCTACGGTGAGGTTGGAGAACAAGGCGTTGGAATCTACAATTCCATTGCAAAATTCAACAATGTAAACGCCTATTTCAATGAGACTTTAGTCAATGGTGTATTAATTGGAGCCTTGCCTAGTAAAGACTTAAGCTGGGAAACAACACGGCAGGTCGACATCGGCTTTGAGGTAGGACTACTTAATGACCGCTTCTCCCTGGAATTGGATTACTATGACAAGCAAACTGTTGACCTGCTACTCAATAGAGAACTTCCCAACACGGCAGGTGGAAGTCAATTACAAAACATCGGAGAAGTACAGAATAGAGGTTTTGAGCTATCTCTACGATCTTTCAATATTAGCCGTTCCTCATTCACTTGGGAAACTCAGCTGACCGTATCGGCTAACCGCAACAAGGTCTTGGATCTGGGAGGAGACGAGTTCATCAATCTCCGGCAGCCTACTAACCAAGGGGGACCTGGTACGCGACTGATCGTTGGAGAGACCATGCCAGTATTCATCGGCGCCACCTATCTGGGTACTTACAGATCTACGGAAGACATCGTGGCCGATGGGCGGGAAGGACTCTCCTTTCTGGGAAGCCCACGCTATGTAGATGTTGATGGAAACGGTGTGATCAATGATTTGGACTATACCGTGATCGGTAGTCCCCAACCTGATTTCTACGGCGGCATTCGAAATGTAATTCGCTACAAAGACTTCACGCTGGATATCTACCTGCAAGGAACCTATGGTAATGAGATCTTCAATGGCCGCTTGCAAACGCATTATTTTGGCCGCGGTGACCAAAACCTTTTCCCAGTAGTACTAGATAGGTGGCAACAGGGCACCAACGAAAACTCTGATATACCCCGCGCAGGAACCTCTTCCAGCTTGTTTAATCCTAATAGTACCGTGGGAATCGAAGATGGCTCCTACCTGCGCCTCAAGACCTTAACCTTGACCTATGATGTCCCAATCAAATGGGAAAAAGGATTGCGAGATCTTCAAGTGTATGTCTCTGGCAACAACCTTCTACTGTGGACCAATTTCTCTTTCGGAGATCCTGAAGTAAGCAACTATGGTAGGGGCCTTGAACAAGGGGTGGCAACGGGACAATATCCGTACGCACAGTCCTTCACTTTTGGCGTCAATGCCGGCTTCTAGTTCCTCCACAAAAAAAATTAGATCAAGATGAATCTATCTAAATACAAATATATCGCGATGCTACTCCTGTTCAGCTTGAGTAGCTGCCAAGACTTCCTTAAGGAAGATTTCCGGGATGGGATCACTACTGATAATTTCTTCAACAATGATGCTGAGGCGGAACTAGCCGTAAACGGGATTTATCGCATCCTACTGAGAGGCAATATGTACCGAACCAGAGGGCTCGATAATTATTATCAAAGTGGAGCCGATGAAAATGGTCCCAGTAGAAATGTGAATGGGAATATCCACAACTATAAGATTGCCGAAGGTATTGCTGACGGCGAAGGTACCTGGTCCAGTTGCTACGAAATTATCCGAAATACCTCCCTGTTTTTAACTAATATCGATGGGAATGAAAAAATCAGCGAGGCCATCCGGAATCGGTCAGTCGGCGAATTGCTGTTCTTGCGATCATTAGCCTACTACCACCTAACCAATCTTTGGGGAGACGTTCCCTATTTCCGAGAACTGCTTCGCCCGGAAGAACTTTCGACCATAGGAAGAACTGACAAGACCTTAATCCGAACCGAGATCAAAGCAGATTTGGCTAGAGCATTTGATCTGCTACCCGCCCAGTATTCTGGTGCTGATCTAGCCCGCGCCTCCAAATGGGCAGCGGCAGCCCTCAAAGCCAAAATGCATCTCGCCGATAAAGAATGGGCCGAAGCAAAGGCAGAATGCCTGAAGATTATCAATGATTCCCCTCATAAGTTGCTGGAAAATTTCGCCGATGTTTTTGACCAGAGTGATCCTGCGGATCAGTACAACGAGGAGATGATCTACTCAGTGGACTTCACCCGAGATGCCATCTTTGGAGATGGACGAACCTCCAGAACGGATGACTATAACCCAAGGCTACGAGATGAACCCAACAACCGAAATAATCGGCCTGATGGACCCGGTACGCCCACGAGATGGGAATTGCTAAGAGATACGATGAGAACCCAAGGAGAAGATATGACTGGATTTGGCTGGGCGGTGCCTTTGCCCGAATTTGCCGATCAAGCCAATTGGGAGGAAGGTGATCTGCGCTATGATGTTACCATCGTTAAAGAGCATCTTGGTTTCCAATTGCGATTTCCGTATTTCAGAAAAATGTGGAACCTAGATCAGGAGAATTCTCCTCGTAGCAACCACCCAGAAAACTATGTGGTCTTTCGCTTGGCCGATATCTATCTGATGGCAGCAGAGGCCGAAAATGAGTTAAATGGACCAGATCAAGCCTATTCGTACGTCAATGCCGTTCGGGCTCGCGCCTTTGAGCCAGATAAGCCCTGGAGTGGGATGACGCAGCAGTCCTTTAGGGAGGCCATGTACGATGAACGCAAGTTTGAACTCTGTGTAGAGGGGCATCGTCGTATGGATCTAATCCGCTGGGGTATTCTCTTGGAGGTGGTCAAATCGGTACAACACCGCAGTTTTAACAATCCTGCTGCCAATATTCAACCCTATCATGTGCTACTACCGATTCCGTTGAACGAAACGATCCTAAATCCAAATCTTCTGGTTTCAGATCCGACCAATAACGGATATCGATAGATTGAAAAAGATTGCCCAGGTTACCTTTTGTACTGGTAGTTTGGGATACATGTCCTTGGAAGAATGCACCACTCTAAACGGCTGCGTTTCTTCCAAGGTTACCTAAGTCATTACAAATTCCAACCTTCATGTTAAGAAAGCTAGGTTGTTTTGCCCTATTCGCTCCTCTTTTTCTAGGCTTATGCAGCTGTCAAGGACCGCGAAACTCCCCCTCAAAAGACACATCTACCAAAACGAACCAACGACTTCCTAATATCATTTACATTCTTGCCGATGATCTAGGTTATGGGGATCTGAGTTGTTATGGGCAGAAGAAGTTTAATACACCAAATATAGATGCGCTTGCTGCCTCGGGCATGCGCTTTACACAACATTATTCAGGTAGTACTGTATGTGCTCCTTCCCGATCCGCTTTACTGTCGGGGCAGCATAGTGGGCATACCTATATCAGGGGAAACAAGGAAGTCCTTCCAGAAGGTCAACACCCTTTACCCGATTCCATCGTCACCCTGGCAGAACTGCTCAAAACGGCAGGATACACCACCGGAGCCTTCGGCAAATGGGGGCTGGGATTCCCCGGTTCTTCCGGAGACCCCACTAATCAGGGATTTGATACCTTTTTTGGCTTTAATTGCCAGCGACTAGGCCATCATTATTATCCATACCACCTTTGGTCCAATCAGGACAGCGTGGTCCTAGAGGCCAATGCTGGAACCGAAACAGGAGCCTATGCGCCAGCGCTAATCCAAGAAAAAACACTGGATTTCATCGAAGAGAATAAGGAAGGACCTTTCTTTCTGTTTAAGCCAACCATCATACCCCACGCTGAGTTAGCCGCACCAAAGGCCTTCATGGATAAGCATCTCGGCAGATATCCTCCCGAAAAGGCATACGCAGGACGAGATGAAGGGAAAGGTTTCCGAAATGGCCCATACGGATCACAAGAGTATACCCATGCAGCTTTCGCCGCCATGATAGAAATACTGGATCAACAAGTGGGGGAGATTGTACAGAAAGTTGAAGACCTAGGATTAAGTGAGCATACCATCATCATCTTTACCTCCGACAATGGACCACATCGAGAGGGAGGGGCTGACCCTGAATACTTTGACAGCAATGGTCCGCTACGTGGGTTTAAGAGAGACCTTTATGAAGGGGGGATTCGAGTACCAATGCTAGCTAAATGGCCAGGAACGATCAAGCCGGGAACAACAACGGATCATATTTCCGCCTTCTGGGATGTCCTCCCTACCCTATCAGATATCGCCCAGTTAGAGTCCCCCAAACAGTTGGATGGAATTTCTTTTCTCCCTACCCTCGAAGGTAAAGCCGAAGCTCAGGATCAACATGACTATCTATACTGGGAGTTTCACGAACGAGGTGGACGGTTAGCCATCAGGAAGGGAGATTGGAAAGCTGTTAAATACGAGGTGCTCAAGGAAGGTGCTCGGCCACTTGAGCTGTACAACCTGAAAGAGGATATCGGAGAGGCCAATAATCTTGCGGAAGAATATCCTGATCTTGTGAAAGAAATGGAAGAAATTTTTAAAACGGCACGAACGCCCTCGGAAGTATTCACGTTCAACCAGAGCACTTACTTGAACCCAGAAGGCAAATAAAATAGGAACTATGAGCATAGCCATAAGAAGATGTAAGCAGTTATTTTTTCTAGCCCTGCTTGCGCTAACGACTTATTCCCATACCCCTTCCCAAACAGAAAGACCCAATATCTTATTCCTTGTCATCGAGGATAGTTCTCCCTATTTACTACCAGCCTATGGCAATACCGATATACAGACACCAAACATAGATTGGTTGGCAGAAAATGGGGTTGTTTTCAAAAATGCCTTTGCCAATGCGCCCTATTGTTCTCCCGCAAGGTCCACTTTAATCTCGGGGAGCCCGGCAACCGTCTATGGCAATGATATTCATCGAGAAGGGCGCGTACAGCCCCGGCAATATTTTTTGATCGACGAACTGACCAAGGCAGGATATTTCACCATTAATCGAGGTAAAACGGATTACAATATCTCTGGGAAAGAAACCATGGCGAAAATGAAGCAGTCGTGGAGTGTAAATAATGGAAATGCCAGCTATAATGACCCGCTACGAGGAGATCGCCCCTTCTTTGGGCAATACAATAATATGTCGGTACACATGAGTCGCCTGACGACCATCACGACTGAAAACCGGTTAGAATGTGCAGTCGACGCAGCGAATGTACAGTTGCCTCCACATGTGCCAGATTTACCCGATATAAGAGCAGACTACGCCTTACACCTTGAGGGGATTCAAAATGTAGACCAATGGATAGGGATGTTTATTGATGACCTCAAGGAGCGGAAACTGCTCGATAATACCATCATTTTCTTTTTTTCAGATCATGGGGGTTGTCTACCTAGAGGAAAAGCTTTCCCTTTCGATACTGGCCACCGCGTTCCTCTAATTGTATACGCTCCTGAAAAATACCATCATCATCTACCCAGTAAACCTGGGAGTCAAACGGAGCGGATGGTCAGTTTTGATGATTTTCTACCTACAGCCTTGAGTCTGGCTGGCGTCGAAAAGCCTGATTACGTTGTTGGTAAGGCTTTTATGGGAGAACATCAGGCGGAGCCCAAAAAATATATACACACTTTCCGAACCAACCGAAGGATGCATATTGATCCTGTCCGAGGCGTATTCGATGGTCGATACCAATATCTTCGGTTTTATACGCCCTATAATATTCACGGTCTCACGCAGACTTTTCAGTGGCAGATGCCGTCGCAAATGGCTTGGGACGTGCATTTTATGGATGGGAAAGCTTCACCGGAGCATAGTCAATATTATGAGCCGCATCCCGTTGAAGCTTTATACGATCTGCAAAGTGATCCCTGGGAGTTAGAAAATCTGGTCTCCAAAGCTGCCTATCGGGAAAAACTGGAAGAATTGAGTGCTATTAACAACGAGCACATCCGAGGCATCAAAGATCTAGGGTTCCTGTCCAGAGAACAACGTCGGCAACTAACCACAAAGAACGAGGATGCTTATAATTGGGTGAGAACTAATGATTACCCCTTGAATGATTTGATCAGCCTGGCCGAAAGGGCTTCGGAGGGAGCCCAAGAGGATCTTCCTTTTTTCATTGAAAATTTAAAACATGAAAGGCCGTCCTTTCGATATTGGGCCATCAATGCTATAGCCCATCTAGCCTGGAAAGGAGCCTTGACTGTCGTCCCTAAAGAGGTATATGCGGTGATGACTAAAACCGAGCAGCACGATATTGCCGCCAAGGCTGCAGAGGTCCTAGTGGTGATGGGGGAAACCGAAAAAGGGCTACAATTTTTGTTAGAAACCGTTGATGCCGAAACTTACTCCATGCCTTCCTTGGAACGGCTTTGGCAAAAGGTCGCCCCCTTAGAAGAAGCATTACAAGTTATGGCAAAAGAACACCAGCAAGGAGAGGTGCGAACCCATGCCCGAAGCCTACTCATCAAGCTCGACAAAATGGAGATGGACCAGTTGTTTGAACCCAAAACCATCGCAGCTCGCCATAAAACCTATTTAAACAGAGTCAAGAATTACATGGGTAAAAAGCCTTGATCAAAGTCATACGCCCTTAAATACCGGGTTAATCCTGAAACTTTAGTTTCATAATCGTATTTGAATCAGGTTAGATAGCTTATCTAGCCTGATTTTTTGATTAGGTAAGAGCTCGGTTAGTGAACTTCAGTAATAGAAGAGGGGAGTTGCCCTACTTTAAGCGTACTCCCTTCTGTTGCTGTGCCTTGCTCCCACACGATTAGTCTACATAACTGAGGATAAATTCCTAGCCTTTATTAGATTGGTCAAAACCTTACTACCTGCAATCCCGCCTCCTTGGCCCATTGCCGGATGGCATCCTTTTCTTCGGCCTTAGCAACTGCATTGTATTGTCCCCGTACCTGAACAATCCTCCCAATGTTGTCTACCTGAATGGTCAGGACGCGGATGATATCGTCCTCCTGGTAAACTTTTCGAAATGACCAGATGGAGCATTTTCCAGCTGCACAATTTGGGAGGTAGGAATAGACACAGTGCTTCATATAGGCACTTTCCTCCTCTAGTGCTTTTGCCGTCGTTAACTGCACAATTTGGCGATCGAAATGCTCTCCTTCTTCTTTATATCCGCGAAAGCGGGCTTCCGGCCATGCTAGAGGAAAAGTGGCAGAATCATAATTTGTTGTTCTTAAGGTCTCATACCAAGCGTTGACCCGCCGCAGCAAGGTACCAAATTGTATTCTACTCAGATTGGGAGCCAGGTTTTCCTCTCGTAGGTGATCTAGGTAGCCCAGCACCTGATCCAGGATTTCCCGATCCAGAAAGGCTTCATTTCGAACCAGAAAGGGGATCACTTCTTTCCAATGAGAGCGATCGCATTTGGTAGTGGTATACCGCTTGCAAAGGATGTCGAATACCTTCGAGCTACCTCCATAGGCCTGGATCTCTCCGTACAGGAGAGCGTTTTCGAAAGTAGACCTATACGGTGCCTGGGCAAACCAATGTGCCATGCGTTTGCTTAGCGTGAAGGGGAAGCCAGGACATTTGCGAATGTTGTTCCCATTGCCCATCCAGCGCGTCCAGCGGACTTGCTGCGGATTTAGCATGGTCTCTTCGAGTCGATACAACACAAAACAAGGTAGGTATCTAGCCAACTGCATGAAGGGAATGCCCAAGAGACTGGCATAATAACTCCTCGTTCGGCTTCTCACAAACAGCCGGCTCAATGCGGGAAAAACTTGTGTGGTACGGATGATAAACCACGGTTTCAAGCGCTGTCCACCCAGCTTTTGAATTTCTTTATGGGGGTCCAGACCAAAACGATGGAGAGCAATACTTAGCTCTTCAGATGCTGCGAATTCCAACGACAGGCGTTTTAGAATTGGTTTAATACAGCTCTGATGGCAGAGCGGCCGGCCGGTCCAGACTTCACGCGTCAGTTGCCCTACGAATTTTTCTGGTAGTTCAGTTGCAATACTACTGCTGTACAGTTTTTCTAACTCACTGTGAATCTGCTCCCAACTTTTGTTGTCCTGGCAATAGCCCATGTCTGTACATAAGGCATGTACTTCCTTCCATCGTCTGGCAGCCCGGAATTCCGGAGGCCGCTTAGGCGATATTATTTCCATAGCAGCAAAATAATTTGATTGAATTTTATTTGAAGTGTTCCCGGGAATGCCCCGGCTGGATCGCAACCTGAAAATTATCGGTTATCGAAAACTGTAAAGGAAAATATTGACCTGAAGTCGGTCGACTTAGCAGGTTCAGAGAAGTATGCAACAATAAAGTTTGAGTCTCATAACTCAGGATTAAATAGGTTATAGATGGTTAACCACGATCTTTTTTGATTAGTTCCATTTACGAACCTGTTTAAATTTCAATAATCGGTCTACAAATGTCCTTTTTTGCGATTGGGTATGAAGGTGAAACGGAATCTTTGGCATTGGTCGGTGGGTGGGGTTGATATAATTTAATGTACTTGACAAAATGGAGATAGCTAGTCCCATTAGCGCAGCTTTGTTGGTTAATTGAAATCACTAGAGAAGGTATCCCCCCTTTTAGTACCTTGTGTACCGTTGATGAGGTGTTGTTTATTGTTCCCGCTCAAAATTCGCCCATCGGCTCCCAAGGATACTGATCGGTATGATCTTCTTGCCTCAAAATGTTCTGCCTAAATGCCCCAGATGCAACATCTGTACCCCTACATTGAGAAGATAAGCTGCTGAGCAACAACTATCTTTATGGCCAGGTAGTTCCCGCACTTTTCTACCGTTCCTCATCATGCCATTCCGGATCCCTAAAAAGCATCGTACTCTAAAAACTTGTTCTAATGTTAAAATTGAAATTCCTAGTAATCAGTTTATTGGTTTGTACATTTCTCCCCCTTCAGGCCGGAGCCCAGCCCAAGGAATATGCCTACAGAGGAAACGTAAAAATCGTGTTGGGGGATGTCAAGCAAAGATTTATTCATGATCAGATACACACGGAAGAGCAGGTTATGAATTTGATCAAAGGACTGGAAGCTTTCAAGGTTACCGGAGTACGGGTCCCGATCTTCCCAGAAGGCCTGGAACCCAATAAGGCTATGCTTGACCTTTTCATCAAAACAGCTATAGCAAAAGGTTACAAGATATATGCAAACCCCGCGCTGTGGAGTGGAGCACGCAGAATTGCCAATCAAATTTTTGAAACAGGTAAAAAACAAAACCTTGGCCCAGCAGTAAAGGAAATAACTAGTAAAACGGATCAATTAATCCAACGGATCAGCGACTTTGCGCAAGAATATCCCTGCGATTGGATTTGTCCATTTAATGAGGATGGGAAACCAGAAGAGGCTTGGTCAATAGCACAAATGAATCAGATATACACGACTTTGAGTACGGATGATGCACTGAAAGGTACCCAACTGACCGGACCTTGCACCTGGGGAATTCCCGCAGCAATAAAGATTTTCAAAAGCACCAAGGTGCCTTCTTATATCAGTATTGCAACTACCCATAACTTAGGTTTTAACCATGACCAATGGGCCGAGTTTATCGAACTCGCACACCAAAGAGGATTGCCAGTTTGGGACTCGGAGGTTAATCATAGGGAAAAGAATGGTAAGAAAAGTCGATTGGTAGCTGCCGTAGAGGCTGGTGTAGATGGGCTAATCCTGTACAACTCTGGTAATATGACGGATCTTAATACTGGTGAAGTTGATAGCAAAGGAAAGGCTATGCTGGCTGTGTATTTTAAAGCTGCTAATCTCTCAGGTCAAGGAAACTGATCGTTAACTCCGCTATAGGCTCATTGCAGATCTGTTTTACAAGGTCGCTTTTACCTGTGTGTCTTGCTTTGAAGGGGCTTATTACTTATTCTTTTTCACGGCCATGTATCAATTATGCAGGATGCTACTCCAATCCAGTCATCGGTAGTACACTCTGCCGATTGGGCTCGTTTTGAATGGGGCCCGATCTCCTACTTGCTTGGCGCCTAGATCATATTGGAGTCAGTGTTCTACGAGAATTAGATCGCTGGGTAAACAAACGTCTCCTAAGTTGAAAACAAGTTGTACTTAAGATTTTTGGCCAGAACTGAAGCCTGCATAATATTTCTTATCTTTATTAAAACCCATAGCACTATGATTCCCCCCTTCTTCAGCAAGAAATGCCATTCAGTAAGTGTCAAACAATTTGGTGCTAAGTATGAGAATACAATTATCCTAGAAGATATGACGGGCATTTTTCAACCTATGCTACGTTGCAAAAATCCTTGGTTAGCTATGGCTAGCCGCGGTTTTTGCGCCTTGCCTAGATTGAAAACTCCCTTAGTCAGATACTTTAGCCTAATTACATCCTCATACTTAAAGGCAATTACAACCCTGAAAACAATACAGGAACAACGGATACCACAGCAGTTCAAAACGCTATTATTTTTGCAGCCAAGAGAGGAATACCTCTGTGCATTCCTCCAGGAATCTATAAGATGACTGAACCCCTCTCCATTCCTGCTAAATTGAGGATGTACGGAGTCAACCAAGCCACTTGTAAACTAATGCCCCCTCCCCGATCTTAAGATCCAATACTGGCTATTGAAAGTCAATCATGCGATTGACAGGTTCAGGGTTTTACCCAAAAACCGAACCAACTTTTCTTTGTAGAGCTGGGTTTTCGCGCGCACTTCTCCCCTTTAGTTTTCCCAAAAGTATTGGGACATACCCCAAGCCCGTATTAGCTTTGAAAAGTTGTCCTGAAAACGCTTATATATGATTAAGCAGCTTGCCACTCCACCTCAATTCCCAGTGAACTGAATTTCAAACACAGTTTCAGCTTCCGCTTTGGGCTTCAAGGAAAAATGGAAGCCATGGTTGAGTAGAATCTCTCGACTAAGGGTCAGTCCAATTCCTTGGGAGTAAGGCTTGGTACTGAAAAAAGAAGTGAATAGATAGGGAGCGATCTGTTCTGGTATACCCGTACCGGAATCGACGACCAGGAGTTGTATGGGGTTTTCTTTCAATAATATCTTGATGTTTCCTTCCTCAGGAATAGCTTCTATCGCATTCTTAATAATATTAATCAATACCTGCTCCATTTGCCTAGGATCTATTTCAAGCAGTACGGGGTATGCTGGCAGATCGCAGGTGAAACTAATCCGTTTTTCACCAACTTGATATTTCATTAGTCCAAGCACATCTGCTATTAACCCCTTTATATCTATGCGTTCCAAGATAGGGGCAGGTAATTTCACCACCTCTGAAAAGTTCTTCATAAACACATTCAGCTTCTGGTTTCTTTCGATAGCGACTCGCAGTACATTGGCATATTCAGATTGATATGCTTCGGGGATGTATTCGATGTAGAAATTTAAAGACTCCAGAATGGAATTAATCGGACCAATGGAATTATTAACCTCATGAGCCATCATTCGAATCACCTTTTCGTAGGCCTCTTTTTCAATCTGTATCCGTTCATCTGTCAACTCCTCAATCACCAGAAAATAATTGCGATATCCCTTATCCATAAAGTGGGCTTTATGGCATTTGAAAATTTCCATCCCGTTCAGTTGAATGGTTCGGGTATAATCATCGGGGAATCTAGCCAACTTCTGTAACAAAGGGACAGGTACCTCATGGAGGGCTTTTCCAATTAGCAATGCCTCCGGGTAATTCAGCAGGCTAACCGCCTGAGGGTTACAAGACAATAGTTTCTGGTTGAGATCCAGTAGAATAATGCCGCTTGGACTAGTAGCAATCAATTTGTCCAGGAAATAGTTTTTTTGAGTAGTAGTAGCCCTTTCCTGTCTTAATTTATCAATCATCTGATTGTAAACTGTGATTAGCTTATCCAGCTCTTTTTGCCCTACTTTTTTGAGCTTCACATTAAAATCCTCATCGGCAATAGCATCTGCTCCCCGAGCAATCATGTAGATAGGTTCAACCAATGACCGGTATAGATGTAAGGCATAATATACCGAACACAACAATAAGAACTCTGAAAGAATGAATAGAGGCATATTGTCATTCAATACATAAAAGGTCAATAGTAGTGTCACCAAATGGATCGACACAATAAAGAGGATATACTTGCTACGCAGGGTCATAAATGGAGTACATTAGCGTGAATGAACAAAAAGAAATAGCATCAAACACTTTTGGTAGACAGGTTGTATTTATCCAGACGCCGATACAGCGCATTACGCGTTATGCCCAGCGCTCCTGCTACCTCGGCCACTCGATGATTATGGTATTTCATGGCTTTCACGATCATTTCCTTTTCAATCTCTTCCAGCGTCATGGCACCTACCTCAGGAAGTTCATTACCATTTTTAGCACGGCGCGGCTTACTTAACTGCAACCGGAAGTCATCAATTTCTAGCCGATCTTTTCCCGACATCAGTACGGTTCTTTCCACTAGATTTTTGAGTTGACGAATATTACCAGGAAAACTCTGCTCTTGTAGCCAATCCATAGCCGACTCCTTGATGCAGAGACCAGGTTTTCGATAGAGGCGTTTCAGGTTTTCTAAATAGAAGGCAGCCAATAGGGGAATATCTCCCGGCCTTTCCCTGAGTGCTGGCAATTTCAAAGTAATCAGGTTAATCCGATAGAATAGATCTTCTCTAAACGTACACTTTTCCACTTCTTCGGAGAGATCTCTGTTGGTGGCACTGATCACTCGAACATCCACTTTCTGCGTTTGACTACTCCCCAAAACCTCAAAGCTTTGGTCCTGAAGCACGCGTAACAACTTCACTTGACTGGAAAGGGAAAGCTCTCCGATTTCATCCAAGAAAATGGTACCTCTGTTTGCCAGGCTAAAGCGTCCTTCTCGATCATAAGCCGCCCCTGTGTAAGCTCCTTTCTTATGCCCAAACAATTCACTTTCAAAGAGGCTAGTAGAGATTCCTCCTAGATTTACCTTTACAAAAGATGATGATTTGCGCAGACTATTTTGATGAATAGCTTCCGCAATAAGTTCCTTACCAGTACCATTTTCCCCAAGTATCAATACTGAGGCATCTGTTTGCGCAATGCGAGCCACACTTTCCAAGACCTGAACAAACCCCTTATCTTCTCCTATGATGTGTCCGAAGTCATAATGCTCATCCAGGTATTGCCGACTGACCGTAGTGGCTTGGTGCTGACTAACGGCCAAAACCGTTTCGATGGACTTCAACAGGTTTCTATTGTCCCAGGGTTTGCTCACGAAGTCTCTGGCTCCGGCTTTCATCCCCCGGATAGCCAGGTCCAAGGAAGCCCATCCCGTCATCAGAATAACAGGTAGGCTCGGATCAACTTGTAACATTTCTTGCAACAACTTTAAGCCTTCCTCCCCAGTCGTTTTCATGCTGAAATTCATGTCCATTAAAACCAGCTCAGGTCGCTGTTTATGCAAGAATTCCATGGCCGTGGCATGCCCCTTAACACAAGCACATTCATAGCCATTCTGCCTCATCAAAAGACGCAAAGAGGCTAATACTGCTTGGTCGTCATCAACGATTAATATCATAGGAGTTCAAGAGTTTTGCAGTATTCTACTTTACTCGTAGGAAGCGTATCCATACGTAATCAAGAAGAACACTTGTCCAAAAAAATGAATGCTTAGAACTGCGGAAGCGAAAAACTCCGCGCCAAGGTGCCGTTCGATAGGTGCTTGATCTGGGATGGATCTGAGTTTTGCCTCCCATAGGCAGTACTCAGACCCGATTTATCTTATTCAGACAAACTATCAGAAAGCTCAAAAGAGGCAACCTGCGCATTGCGCATCGTTTGCTTCAAGGCTTTCTTCATGATTTCTATAGCTGCATCGATAATTGTAGGTGTAATGATCAACGGAGGTACTAAGCGAGCCACGTTTCCATGGTGACCACCTACTTCAAACAATAATCCACCTTGGAAACAATTACTTTTAAAGGCCTTAACAAAGGCTGGATAAGGTTTCTTGCTATGCTGATCCTTGACAAACTCCAAACCAATCATTAACCCCCTACCCCTGATATCTCCCAGGAATGGACAAATGTCGGCCAGTTCCTGTAAGCTCGCCATCAAATAAGAACTGATCTCTCTGACATGCTCCTCAACATTATGCCGGCGAACAAAATCAAAAGCTCCGTTCGCAGCTGCCAAGCTTACCTGGTTGCCTCGAAAGGTACCGATATGAGCGCCTGGGCCCCAAGCTTCAATTTCCTTTTTATAAATCAAGCCAGAAAGCGGAAAACCAAGACCTCCAATTCCCTTGGAGATGGTAATAATATCCGGATCAACTCCCGATTCCATAAAGGCTAGAAAATCGCCTGAACGGTAAAAGCCACATTGGATCTCATCAAAAATGACTAGGATATCATGATCCCGCGCTACTTGTATTACCTCTTGCAGATATCTCTTGCTGGCCGGAATGTTTCCTCCTTCTCCCTGGATAGGCTCCAGTAGAATAGCCGCAGGTTTGTTGACGCCGGAATGTTGATTTTCGATAACGTCTCGTAGATAAGCTACACAGCTCAAGTCACAACTGCCTGGGGTTTGGCTGAAGGGACAACGGTAACAGTAGTTAAAAGGAAGAAAATGAACATTGGGCATCAGTGACCAAATCTTCTTCCTAAAATTAACATCAGAGGTTACGGCGAGCGCCCCGGCGCTCATCCCATGATAACCACCAGCAAAGGCAATAATACCATCTCTACCCGTTTTGATTTTTGCCAACTTAATTGCGGCCTCAACGGCATCTGAACCGGTAGGTCCTCCAAATGACACCTTATAACGATCACGCAACTCTTCTGGAAGTTCGGAAAGAATATTCTGAATAGCGGTCATCTTATTTTCTGTAGGAAAATCCAGTGCGTGGATCAATTCTTGCTGTTGGCTCTCCACGTAGGGCAAAATTTCTGGATTAGAATGCCCCAAATTCAAGACGCCAGCACCAGCGAAGAAATCAAGAAATTGATTGCCATCAACATCCTCAATGATAGCCCCCTTTGCCCGACGAATCGCGATTGGGAAGCTTCTTGGATAGGATACTACACTTCCTTCGATCTCCCTTTGTAGTTTCAAGAGTTCTTGTGAGCGTACACCGGGAACCGAAGCGGTAATTATATTAGCTTTCTCAGCTAAATGATAATCGGAAAATTGATGCATAGTAATAAGTTTTACGAAAAGGAATAGTGTTGTTATCGGAGGGATCTTGGTAGCAGGAATGTCTTTTGTAACTGCTCCGGATACAAGCTAAACCACCTGTAGTTGTTAGTCATCAAGGAAATGGGAAGGCAGTTGGGAAAGTCAGACATAGCACCTTAAGGACCGGCCTTGGCAACCATTCACATGGATGGTTTTGTCTAAATAAACAGTCCTCCAAAAAACGAGCAAAAAATAGTAGGGGCGACCACCAAGTTTCCTTGGAGATCGCCAAACAAAATTACCGGTTTAGAATAGAAATACACCAATGAGAAGCTGCCTTGGAGTTTAGGAAATGAGCCTGTATTTACTATGAGTTTTCTTGCCTAAAAATCCGCAAAACAGGCAGTGGAAGAGCCCAGAAGTCCACGCTTTTGCGATGTAAGCTGAGCAATAAAAATAATTTCTTTCCTAAATTCGAAGGAGTCTGTCCCTCCTTGGCAGCGTATTTATTCAAATCTGAGGGCGTTAGCGATAGACAATCTAGAAGCCTGACTTGAAGGGAAGTACGCACAGAGAATCACCAAGAGGTAAATACTGGCTGCCGCGGCAATGATAGCACCGATATAAACACTGGAGGATAATCCAAAGACATTTAAGATGGGGAACTGGATGGCAAAGAAAAGACCTATAATGAGGCCAAAGCTAGCCAAAACCAGCATCTCTCCAATCAATTGAAGGGTAATCTCTGTATTGGAAGATCCCATGGATTTCCTTATGCCAATCTCTCCCCGTCGTTTACTAATACTTTGCCAGAGAAGGCCAAAGAGTCCCAGCGCCACATTAACCAGTAGGAATCCACTTATGATGACGATAATCGCCAGGGGGACCAGGGCAGAGCGTAGCTTTTTGTTACGCAAATCAGAAAGATAATTCGTCTCAATGGCCCAACCAGGTGCCATATTGCGAAGATCCTGACGGATAGTAGCTTCCAAAGAAGCCTTGGTCTGGTTGTCTACTTTGACCATCAGGATAGGAGGATTACTACCTAGGTCCTTTCTAAAGAATATTCCATTTCCTCCCTCTATTCCTCTAGAGAACTCCCCTCTATATCGGAAATTATCTATCACTCCTACCACCTTTAGGTTTTGCTCTCTCAACTGAACTTGTTGTTCAATCGCAGCGGAAGTGGAGCCAAAGAGTTGCTTGGCCATTGAGGAAGTAATCACGACGGGGGGATAAGTGGATACCGCATCTTCTTCGCCAAACCAGCGGCCTTCTTGAATATTGACATCAAACAGATCCGCGAAACGGTCATCTACTTTGAAGACATCCGCATCTACTTGTTCTCTATCCGTGGAAAATTCATCGATAGCTGAACTGGTGCTAAAAGGTATATTTTTGCCCGAAAAGGAGAAGGTCTCGATTTCATTGTAACTGGACATCTGATTCTTTAGAAGCGTTAGCGTTTCGGATACTTGCTCATCCGGAGCATCATTCCAATCCAATTCCACTACCCAAATGTCTTTGTAATCAAACCCCAAGGGGCTAAGATATTGCTTCAAATAGCTGAAGCCAAAGCTAAAGACGGCAAACAGAACCAAGAATGAGAAGAAGAACTCAAAGAAGATCCCAAAATGTTTACGCCTTTGATTCCATATCAGTTTAAAGAGTAAGCGTATCATACTATTTTCCCCATTTAGAGCATTAACAATATTCAATCTTGACATCCTTCTGGCAGGTAGAACCCCAGACATGACGCCAAAAAAGGTGGAAAGCAAAAGGCCAAAAACGAAGACCCGATAATTGATGCCCAAGCTGGCATTTTGGAAGAACTCTACGGACTCTACGACTTGTAGTACAGCGTAGGCGAACAAGAGACCAATCAGGCCACCGATCAGCGTTAAGATGATATTTTCTACAATGAATTGTACCATCAGCGTTTTGGGAGTTGCCCCAAATGCTTTTCGGACGCCGACCTCGGAGGAGCGTTCAAAGATGCGACTCGCGTTAAGATTTACCAGATTCAGTGCCGGTAATAATAAAAACAACAGGATGGCAATTACAATGAGCAGTCTGAGGTTTCTGGCAGCACTTTCTTTTTGGTCTCCCCAAAAAATGTTGATGGCGATAGATTCCATTAAAGTCAGCGTTTCGCTGGTGAAAATCTTAAAGTTTTTCTGCCATGATTCAGTTGGAGCGGGGATATCCAGGCGATCAATCAAAGCCTGGTACTCAGCCTCCATCTTCTTCACATCTCGCTTCCGCGGAGCCATTAGGATACCAATGTATTCTCCAAGAAAATGTTTGGAATCCAATCCTCCTTTAGCGGTAGTATAGGGTACAAAAAGGTCTCCGTAGGTTACGGTCTGACTTTTTGCCACATCCTCCACCACTCCTATAACCCGAAATCGGTCGTAGTCCGTATTTATCATCTTGCCAACAGCGGACTGGTTGGCACCAAAATATTCATCCCTCGTACTTTTTGAGATCACTGCCACGAGCTCTCGATTATCTACATGGTTCTGTTGAAATGGCCCTCCTTCGATAAAATCGTAGGTATAGATATCCCAAAAAGCCTGGTTGGCATACCTGAGATCGAGCTTCAGTTTATTATTCCCAACAAAGGAAAGACAAATATGTCTCTCCGGCTTCGAGACCATGCCCACCGCTTCCGGTGTCTCTAATTTGCTGACAAAATCATTGATAAAGTAAGGTGTAGCATCATCAATCCAGCTAGCTCCTTGCCCATCCTCTAACTTAAGATTCATCAAGTGCAAACTTCTGGCTCGATTCTCTTCCGGATAGCTGGGATTGATCATATTGTCAAACAGACTGGCTACTACCAGTAGTATTCCAATCGTCAGGCTAATGCCAAAGAGACTAATGAAAGTGAAGAACTTATTTCGCCCTAGCACCTTCCAGGTGAGTTTTATATAATTCCGTATCATAATATAACTGATAATGAATTGCGTAAGAATAATGAGATCTAATGTTGGAAAGCCTTTTCTTCGACCCATGTCCCGTCAAAAAGTCGAGCTAGTCGATGGGTTTTCAAGGCCATGGATTCATCGTGTGTTACCATAACGATGGTCGTCCCTTCTTCTTCGTTGAGCTTGATGAGGATGTCCATAATCTCATTTCCCATACGGCTATCCAGATTACCAGTAGGCTCATCTGCCAGAATGATCGTAGGCTTTCCGACGATAGCCCTTGCAATCGCTACCCGTTGGCGTTGGCCACCAGACAGTTGATTGGGAAAGTGATCCACTCTGTTTTTCAAGCCCACTTTAGTCAAGGCTTCGACGGACAACTCATGACGTTCTTTACGGGACATGTTGCGATACAAGAGTGGCAATTCCACATTGTCAATTACTTTCAGATCATTAATCAGATGGTAGCTCTGAAAAATGAAGCCAATATTTTGGTTTCTGAACCTCGCCAACTGTTTGTTAGAATAGCCTGTAATTTTACTGCCATTCAACACTACATCACCGCCAGAAGGTTCGTCCAGGAGTCCCATAATGTTCAGCAAAGTACTTTTGCCACATCCGGAAGGCCCCATGATAGAAAGAAACTCACCCTGCTTCACCTCCAAATTGATTCCGTCTAGAGCTACCGTTTCAATAGATTTTGTCTGATAAATTTTTTCTACATTTTGTAGGGAAATCATGATGCTAATATTTAATAGTTTGACGAGACTCAAAATCATATAAGGTCAGTAATCGGATGCGATAGTGAGTTCTCCAATAATTATAAAGTGATTGAATATAGTCGCGCTTGCTGTTGTCTTTTTCCTGTAGAGCTAGGATAAGATCGGTGATGCTCAAGTTCCCCAATAAGAAGCGATCCTGAGCGATGACATATCTGGTTTGTGCCAGATCATCTACCTCCTTATTCAATTTTACCTGCTTTTTATATTGTCGGAATAAAGTCAACTCCGTGAGCAAAATCTGTTCAAAATCAATGCGGTCCTGCTCGATCTCATTTTGAATCAACTTGCGATTGGCTTTAGCCGTCTCCGTTCTTGACTTAGCTCGGCCCCAGTCCACGATGGGTAAGGAGAACTCCAGCGTTAAGGTCTGTTGCTCTGCTGGCCTATTGTAAATATCGGAAGCACTTTCAGCGGTCTTGGCATACCCAATCGTCCCGAACAAACTGGCAGAAAATCCATTGGTACCTTTGGTCAGAGCGATCTCCCGATCCGCTTCCAGGGCCCGACGCTGGAAAGCGACCACTTCGTGCCGGTTGGCTTTGGCTTGATGGAGCGCTTGATCTTCGGAGATGATCAGATCTGGGATACTATGCGGCAGCTGCAACTCCCAGCTATCTGATTGTCCATATCCAATAAATGACCTCAATTGTAGTTCGGCTGCCTCCAAATCTCTTTCCGCTATCATCTGAGCTTTTGAAGCCTTCAACCCTTCCAACTGGATTTGAAGGAGATCATTCTTAGAGATCTTACCCATCTCATACTTTTGCTGAGTAATCGAGTAGATCGTATCTGTGTTCATCACATTGGTACTCGCAATATCGTAATCCACCTGGGCAATGAGTAGCGTGAAAAAGAAATCGAGTGCGGTTACCGCAATCCCTTCCATTTCGGCCGTAAATTCCTTCTGTGATTCCAGATAGCGTAAGGGTTCAATCTTGCGATCCCACTTTAGCTCATTAAACCCAAATATTGGTTGTTCAATCCCGAAAATGATTGGAGTTCCATTGTAAAGTGTACTATTTGACACCTGGTTGTTGAAGCGTTGCAAGTCAGTAGCAGCAAATAGGGTTCCCCCGGTAAAGGTGATCGGCTGACTCAGGGTAACAGCGCCAATGATATTACTTTGAGAAACCCCCTTAAATTTGATCGTACCATCCGGCTGAATCACCTCCTGCGAAGTTCGACTGAAGCCGGGGAAGCGTCCCTCTAATGTAATCTGTGGTCGATAATTCGATAAATAGGAACGATACTCCCAGTAACGTGTGGTTTTGAGGGTTTGAGATTTCCTGGCTACGATAGATTGATGTTGAGCCAAACCGATAACCTCTTGTAAGCTTGTGGCCTCTATTTGCCCGGCCAGATCGATACCCAAGAGGGTACCGATTATGATAAAAATTATCCTTCTTCTCATGGCTACTTGATTTTCAGATTAGATAAGCCTTCAAATCTTTCCATATCACTGACAATCACCTTTTCCCCAGGTTGGACATTACTCTCCAGCTCCACATAGTCGAAATTATGGAGGCCAATTTTCACATCCCTACTGACTGCATTCTCACCATCCACGATAAAAACAGTCTGATGGTTGGTTCCTTTAAAAGCTGGACCATTGGTGACGCGCACGACGTTCTCTTTGGCAGCAGTGATCACGAAGATCTCCGTGCGCATATTCGGACGCAGCTGAGCATGATTACTTTCATCTAACTGCACGTCAAAGGTTAGTACATTATTTTCCACGGTAGGCCTCACTTGAACGATAGTTCCCAGCGTCGTTTCCTCATTGTTGAGTTGCACAATAACTCGTTGACCTGAAAGGACTTGATCTGCATAAATGTTTGAACAAGTACCCACAATCTTGAAGCTATTTAAATTGGCAATTCGCGCTAGTATTTCTCCTTCTTGTACCGTAGTTCCAAGATTTTCATTTACCCAAGTAAGTACTCCCTTGCGCTGGGCCACTACATTGGCTCGATTCAGTTTCTCCTGCATTGTATTGATGGAGCTCCGCTGAATATTTGCCTGTAGCTGAAGTTCTCGGATACTCAATTGAGTCTGTTTTTCTTCGATACTCAGATCGTATTCCAGCTTCCTTTTTTCCAGCTGGACCTTCTTGAGTTTGGTCTTAATCTGATCTATAGCTTCTTGTGACCCCCCTCCGATATCGCGCAATTTTATAGCGTCGTCCAGCTCAGCAGTCAACTGTACGATATCAAGACCTTTGGTCGAATCAGAGATCTTTAGATCATGCGATTTTTGCTGTAGATCCAATCTCAACTTGCTGATACTGTTCTCTTTCAGTTTCAGTTCTTCTTCCAGTTTCTCAAAGTCGATTAAGGCAAAGGACTTATCCAACTGTAAGATGGGCATCCCGGGTTCTACCATTGTCCCAACACTGGCTAAAACTTCCTGAATGTTTGCCTGAATAGAACTGGTAATGACATGTTCGTATTCAGGTATCACCTCTCCACTGGCAGTGATGGTACTTTCAATGGGTCCCATTTCCGCAGTAGCAATGAGAAGACGCTGACCATTAACGGAATTTTGGAAAGTATTTCGCAAAAACCATACTGATGAAGCAATAAGGCCAATGGTCATAAAGGAATAGATAGTAATATTCCTTCTTCTCTTGATTTTGATGTATTTCGGTAATTCTCTGTCCATGTTCAAATGTATTTCAAGCCCTGTGCCAAAACACAAAAAGCTAATTAACAATTATTTAAACATTCAAATAAAAATTATTTATGTTCGATTTCGATAATCTTGTTCGGAAATAGGACCCATTTTGGGTATCAATGCTTAGATGCGAAGGCGGTGTCCATCACATCACGTTCCTGTAAGACAGTCAATTCATTTTCCAGGTACAATTTCAATGGTACATAGTGTAGGTCATGATCCGTCCAATTAGCCTCCAATACTTCGATCATATGATGCTCAGAAACGAGTTTACCCATATAGTAGTGTCGCACGATGGGGTGTAAAAATTTACTTTTCTCGGAGTCCATGATTTCATCCCTTCGGAAGCGTTCCATGGCAAAAATATCTTCTTCCGGATCAATATGACCGTACTCCATCGTGAGGGTAAAGAGATGCTTATCTTGCCATTGACTGTCCTTCAATACATAAGGCATCGGCAAGGTTTCGTAGTAGTTGGTAGTCCCTTTTGATTCCTCAACGACCAAGGTATCACAAAGGAAACCGAACTGTTGCCATAGCGAGGAATTGGTGTTGACACGATTCATAAGGGCCTTGGTCAGATCATCGGCTGTAGTAGCAGAGGTAGTCGATGGAAGCGGAACATTTTGGTATTTTTCCTCTAGCAGATGGAACAGTGCCAGTGTATTGTATCGGAAGCCATGAATGAAAGCAGAAGTGTGCTTCTTATAGTCTCGCTCTTGGGTTACAGCCCCCGCGAAGTACATATTTTTGACATTAGCGGATTCCCAGGCATTCGTCTGACGAGGGAATCGATCATTATGAGCGAGTAGGGGTGTCGTGTTCTCTGTAAAAATGGAAGTATCAAAACGGAAGCCCGTCGCAACGATGATCTCATCGTAGCAAATTTCCTCTATCTCATTGTTTGCATGCTTATAATGGAACGTCACCGTAAATTTTCCATCTCGCTTCTCAATCTTCTTCACTATAGCATCCAATACAGCATTCTGCGATTTAAGCTGGTAGGTGTCCAGGAAATTATTGTTAACGGCTCTTAAATGGCCAACAAAGTGGGTCTTCCAGGCAAATCGGACTGAATTTGGGCTACAGACATGGATCGTAGAGGCGTTACCTACCAGGTGGTCGGCAGTTTCAAAAGCGGAGTTTCCTTTACCCAGGATTAAAACGCGTTTGTTATTGTAATCCTCTCGGTCAACTGAGCAAGTGGTATAATTTACACACTGCTCGATTCCAGGAATATCGGGCACATAAGGCTTAAAGATGCCCGTAGCCATTACTAGAACTTTGGCTCCATACTCCTGATTGTCCTTGGTCTTGACCTTAAATATTTCTCCCTCTTTATCAATTTCTGTCACCTCTTGATTGTAGGTGATCTTTAATTTAAAATGCTTGGCGTAGTCATTGAGATACTCTACCAAATCATCTGCGCTAGGAAAGTATTCTTTAGTATATTGATCAAGACGCATTTTAGGATCATCACTGAGTATGGAATTCCAGTCCCAACGCAAATTGACTTCTGGGTCCTCCTGGCCAGTATAGACCTTATTGATCGAGATCAGTTTTCGGTGACGCGGGAAGGTAGCAAAGAAGTTTCCGGCCTGTTCAGCCTTATCTAATACCATGTAGTCCCGGCCCGCCTTTTCCAAATTATAAGCAAGTTGTAGGCCAGCTGGTCCAGCGCCAATGACCAGATAATCAAATGTTCGCATAATTGACTATTAAATGAATTATAAAATAAAACTTAGTGTTCGTTCGCTATTGACATGAGAACCTCCTCAGATCAGGCGATCCTTTTTGAAAGTTCTAACTCCTATTTTGTGGTTAATCTGGCTGATTATTCAGCTCTCTTGAAACCGTTACACCTAATTATTAGAGCAAAGTCTCAATCAATTAAGACTTCTTCGTTTGAATAGATAAATTGCAACAGTGGCTTGAAGCATTTCTCCTGAGAAAAGTGATCCTTTATAAAACGGTGGGCAAACTGCCCCAACTGGCAGCGATGATCAAAGTCCACCATTAGCCTATTCAGCGTAAAAGCAAAACTTTTGGCATCATCAGCAATTACAAAGCCTCTTCCGTTAGCCCTCATCAAACCCGTGGCACTATGTGTCGTCGTTACTAAAGGCAGGCCATTCGCCAGGGCCTCCACATTTTTAATTTTCAAGCCTGCTCCCATTTTGACGGGATTAATCATGATATCAATTTCATTGAAAATGGCTTGAAGACTGGGCACATAGCCATGAAACTTTACCTGTTCAACATTTTTATTCTCAAAGGCTCGACAAATCTTGCCGTATACATTGAGTTGAATTCCATTTTTGCGCACACGCGGCCAAACTTCCTCCAAGAACCAGCGTAGGCCTACTTCGTTTGGCGTATAAAAGTTGCCAATAAAGCCAAGACTGCTAACCTTCTGACGAAGAGCTTGTCGCGGGAAGTCTACACCATGCGGTGCCAGTATAGTTTTGTCTGGGCCTAAAGCTGCCCGAACCCTATGGTATTCCTTATCCTGAATCAGCATCACTCCATCAAATTTCTGGAAGACCGCCAACTCTTCCGGCCATGTAACAGATTCGTGTTCACAGCCAAAAGTCTCAAAAGATTTTGCCCGATCACTCATAAGATCATGGGTATCCAGGATGAAAGTTATGTTTGTGGGTAAATAGTCGATAACAAAGGCCAATTGTAGATATTCAATGATACATACATCTACAGGAGATTCTTGGATTAGCCGTTGGAAGCGCCTTACATAATCAGCTTTACCTAGCTGAGCATGCTTACTCAGAAAAACCGTCCGGAAAGAAAATTTCTTCCGCTCTATCAATGTCTTATCTCCCGGTTTTGCCGGACCAGCATATACCACCATCAAATTTGAATGATGACCAAGATAGTGAGCTAAAGCAGTGATACGAGATTTATGACCACCATCTCCTCTCCAGAAATCTATATGGGTAAGTATGGCAATATTTTTCATGACACATCTAGTTTTGAGTCCATCCTTGCAAAAATCACTAATGTATCGGCTGTTCAATTTTCATCAGATATTGGCGGATAAACTGCAGATCTAACTGCTGCTTATCCAGTTCTAAGAATACAGATTGCATGTCGTCAACGTGCTGTTGGATAAAGCGATCTTGTTGTAGTCCTATGATGTGATCCGCCAGCCCAAGCGCAGAAATACTTTCCAGTTTACATTGTTTACCCAACTGATGAAATACCACCCTTTCGGCATTATTGAACTGATCACGTCCCATTGGGATCACAAGCATGGGCACGGCATGATAAATACACTCCTTCACTGAGCCTAGGCCTCCGTGGATAAGTGCTACATTTGCTTTTTGTAGAATTTGGATTTGCGGCACCCAGCTAAACAGTTCAACATTATCTGGAACATTTTGAAACTGATCACGATGAAATGAGCCGCCAGCAATGATCATATGGTAGTCCGATAATCTTGGATCGCGCATAGCATCGATGGCCTGTTGAAATATTTGCTGAGCTTTGGCAGGGTAAGCACTAAGTTGTGTACCCATAGCCATATAGATAATCTTTTTAGTACTGTCATTGGGCAAGAAGTCATTGATATTCTGACCTACCGCGTCTTTCCGGATACAGGGCCCTAAGTAAACGCTACGTTCGTCCTGATCATCCATATCAAGATCAAAGACCTGCGGGCAAGGCATGAGCTGAGGCATTTCCCGAATCGGTGCTATAACATCGTCTAGTTGGGTAATCCGAATACCTTTCTTCATCAAGAACCCAAGCATGGTACTAGGGAACACGCCGGTGAGCGTCATAATTTGCCGTAGGCAAAATTGTGCGGCAAAGTTAGCAAGCCTACTTCCTGGCAGATCGGGGATTTCCTGCTGTCCCGGTAAGTAGGTTTGAAAAACAGCTTGAGGAAGGTTATAGCGATAATGAAGAATCAAATTATCGATGGGGATGAAAAAACTGACCACAAGCAATTTCGGTTGCAAACGATCGATCAGCCCGTCCAGTTCGCCCTGCAATAAACGCTCATAGTGCTTTTCTTTGGTCACGACCTGTTGAGCTCTCTTTTGCTTCACCTGCTGGACAAAACCCTTTGGATACAAATCCTCAAATATTGGATAGATATCAAAACCATAGGAAGATACCTTTGTCATCACATCCGTAATCCCCACAAAAGCAATCTTATAGCCTGCTTCTTTAAGGTTTTGGGCAGTTTTTAAAGTGGGCAGGAAGTGTCCTTCTTCAAAATCTGTAAAAAATAAAATAT
The DNA here is from genome assembly GCA_965263225.1 of Saprospiraceae bacterium. GTDB lineage: Bacteria > Bacteroidota > Bacteroidia > Chitinophagales > Saprospiraceae > DT-111. The sequence goes on along the minus strand of CBDHHG010000046.1, from coordinate 120,830 downwards.
CGATCATATCAAAAGCTTTAAGGAATGGGGCTCATGTCACAAAGAGTTCCCTAAATTATTTCCACGCTATTTATACGCCTTCCTTCTCTAACACCAGGAAGCTCTTCTGCTTCCCCATGTCTAGCTTCAGCACTTTATCTGCGAGGTCAAAAAATTGATCATCATGCGTTATAGCAATGATCATTTTACCCTCAGCTTTCATTTTCGGAATGATGGTATGGTAGAAAAAACGTCTATACTCCGGGTCCTGATCAGCCGTCCATTCATCAAATAAAAAGACGGGGCGATCTTCTAATAGGCACTGTAATAAAGCCAGGCGTTTTCTTTGCCCTTGGGAAAGATTGACCGTAGAGTACTTTCCATCCTTAATACTTACTTTTTCAGATAACCCCAAGGTGTCCAGATAATCACTAATCTGGGCTTGATTCTCATCCGTATCTATTCCATAGAGTTTCTCGAATAAATGGATAGGACTGAATACAGTGGAAAAGAATTCTCCCATCCGAGCAGGAGGAATCGGCTCCCCATCAACCAGAATCACTCCACTTTCCGGGTGATAGAGTGATGTTAAGACTTTACATAGGGTGGTCTTTCCACTCCCGTTACCACCTACGATAAAGAGTGCCTCGCCGCGGCTAACTTCTAGGTTAATTGGTCCCAGACGAAACCTTCGGTCTCCTTCATTCTCTGGATACAGGTAGGTCAAATCCTTGATCTCTAGCTGCATGGGTTCGGGTACGGACTGCTCCGCTGCCTTCGCCAAATCGATATTTGCGGGGATATCCTGTAAGAAATGCTGGACTCTACGCCAAGAGATACGTATCTGCATCAAACTAGGGATGGCATTCAGTACCGTATTAATTGGATTGATCAGATACAACATTACTACAATGTAGAGCAGTAGGGTAGCTGCTCCCACTTTCGGAAAGAGAAAGGGGAAAGCGAAGGCTACTGTGCCTAATACGATCAATAACATGGATTCACCGACTAGGAAAGCATTAATAAAACTTACCTGCGCACTGAGGTATTTGTCTCGAAAAATCTCTATCGTCTTGGTCAGATCACGTTGATATCCCAATCGTTTTACCAGGTGAATACTCAGTTCCTTGAAACCGCTGATCATTCCATTAATCTGACTGAGGTAGGCATTATCCGTATCCCTGACCATCTCAAACAGGGGTTGATTTCTTTTTCCTACGGCATTGTATAATACAGCAATAGCAATGATGACCAAGATGGTAATGACAGAGGTGTAAAAGGATAAAAACATCATATAAGCGAAGACACCAATGATCGTCATTAAACTGGTTATCAACTGAATCGATAAGCGTGCTGTATTCCCTAGGTTTCGTGTATCATCATTTAATGTCGTATAGACTCTACCGTTTTCAATTTTCTCAAATTTATCGTAACTCGTGGAAAGGATTTTTTCTACCAGTTTGATCCGCAAATCAATAATGAGACCGATGGTAATGCGTGTAAGTCGAATTTGTACCACCTTTCTGCCAAGAATATATATACCGAATACCAAGAAAAAGTAGAATAGATAGTATAATAATTTGCTGCTCTCCACTCCAATTGCCATCGTGATGATCAAAATAAGGCCGGTATTGGCCAAGCCAGAAACAAACCCTAGAGCAATTAAGGGAGGGACCGCATCAATATATTTTTTCTCATTTTGGATCATACAATTGATGAGATAGGCCAGTCCACTTAAACCTAATACTGCCAATAATGATCCCGTCATCCATTTGAAACTATCTGGCGCCCAAACCAATGCAGCTTCCCAAGAGAAACCCGCCATTGCCTGAGGAAACAAATAGATGCCCAGCAGTAGTGGAGATAGGGTAAGTACTGCCAAGAAAAGCTGTCGTAAAAAACCTAACACTTCAAATCTAAAAATAGCGGCCCCGCTAAACAGAGCGTAGACCTTGTATCCAATGAAGGTCATGATGGCCAACAGCACAAAGCCCATTACCCAAGTCAACATGGAAAACATCCGATCCATACTGTTGAAGCTACCAGGGTCCTCCAGTTGCTCTCCATTCAAGAGCGCATTAATCCGACTAGCGATAAGGGGTGTAGCCTCGCTATTTGAATTGGCCAACACGGCAATTCCTCTCTTCTGCATAGGGAAAAAACCTACAAAAGCGGAAAACGAAGGATTGAGGCCATCATGGTATACACGACCATCTCCCGACAAGGAAAGTGTCCATCCCGCTGAATAGGCAGAGAAGGAAGATCGATCGCCAGGTATGGATAGATCAGCCACCTGCGCAGTCTTTGCTAAGGAATCTAGTGAAGTGCCCGTCTGGATCTGCCCCAGTTGAAACTGAAGCCATCTAGCCATATCCGCCGCATTACTGATCAAATATCCAGCGGGGTTGTTACCTCGATACAAAGGCGGATTGTAGGCTCTCGCAGCAAAAAAGCTAACCTTATGCCCTTGGGCCAATTCGGCATCTTGTTTTCCATCCTGAAAATAACTCGCTTTCATTTGGAGGGGTTCGAGTATTTCTTGTTGAACATAGGATTCGAAAGAAAGTCCGCTTTGTTGCTCAATAATTAGCCCCAGAATATCGTAGTTGAGGCTAGAATATTCGTAGCGTTCACCAGGTATAAATTCCAGTTCTTTCCCACGTAAAATTCCTACAGTTTGCCGTAGAGCCTGATCATCCGAAGCCACTGGAACGAGAGACAAGGCCTCCGTTGCAATCCCACTGGTATGATGCAGTAGGTCTTTAATCGTAATGACCTGGGGCACGCCCTTGTAGGTCATGAAGAAGTCCGGTAAATAGGTAGTAATAGAATCCGTGATTTGCACTAAGCTATCCTGCTGCAATTTCAGCATAGCTAGTCCGGTGAAAGCTTTTGTACAAGAAGCTAGTTCAAATCGTGTAGCAGCATCTATCGCTTGTCCTCCATTATCACTGGTGTATCCATAGCTCCTAATCAGGGTAGTATCCTCCCCGGTAAGAACCAGGCTTAATCCGGGAATATCTCCCTTTTCCATTAATAGTTGCACTTGCTCATCCAACTGACGGATCAGCAAGGAATCAGTACTAAGCTGTGCCCAGAGATCGGAGCAAACACAAGTGAGGATAGCAAGTAGAGCGATGGGAAAATATCTCATCAGAATTGGTTTCAAGAATAGTGATAAATGGATGATAGCTAAATGATAGGCGCCAGAGAAAAGACCTAGCATCTATTCAGTAGTATTGATTTCCGAGATTTGAAAGTCAGAGAAAAGTGGAACTATATTCCCTGGGCAACTTTCGGGGCTTCTGACTTAGCCATTAAGGTGTTGATAATATAGGCTAAGATCCAATCTTGTTGCTGATTAATAAAAAAGTGCCCGCCGGGAAAGTAGTGGATGGAACAGCGCTGCTTGGTATGATGATGCCAACTGGCAATCTCATGCTCCGCATAGGGTTCAGCTCTGCCCACGAGTACAGAAATATCATAATCCAATGCCGTAATCTCTTTGTTGTAGGTGTGGGTTTCTGAGACTCGAAAGTCATTTCTCAAGATGGGCAGGAAAAGCTCAGCCAATTCTGGTTCGTCAAAGATCTCGCGAGGCGCTGCGCCCAACTTCATTACTTCCGCCTTAAAATCTTCATCAGAAAGTTGGTGATAGATAGTGCGTTTCCGCTCGATCCCAGGTGCACACCGTCCAGAAAAGAAGATGTGTTTTGGAGCAGGCAAGCCTTGCTCCTTGATCATCAAAGCCAATTCGTAAGCGATAAGCCCCCCCATACTATGACCAAAAAAAGCATATGGTCCTTGAAAAAGGGTCGGTCGGATTTGGTCAAGCACATCCTGTAAAAGAGCCTTCATATCTGGATACATGGCTTCTGTAATCCGTCTTCCGCGTCCAGCTAACTCAATCGCCCTTAGATCAACAGCCGGTTTTAGTGGTCCTTGCCAAGGACTATAATAGCGGGCTGTTCCGCCGGCAAAAGGAAAGCAAAACAGTTTTGTTCTTTGCATCATATTGTAGTTTGCCTAAAACGTATCAGTAGCCAAACTGAGATTGCGTATAGCGTTCTGGTCCGTTAAGATGGATGGTTCAAAAAAAGAAAAGTAAATAGGGAAGCCTTGGAGGGTCAAAGCTTCGGGGGTTGAACCGTTTATCAAAGTCCCGCCTACTCCCCTATTTCGAAAAACTTACCAATCAAGGAATCAAAGTTGGAATCCTTTGTTGAATTCCACTCTCCACTCCAGTGAGGAGAGTTTCTTTTCCTTATTCTCACGGTAGGTCAGCATAGGAAAAGAGGAGAGTTTTTCCCAGATTTTTTCCAGCTTTTCGTTTGATGCCGGGGTAATGAAAAATATTGCCGCCGTCAGGCGTGTCAATAAATTTTCATAAGGTAACTCCCAGCTTGCTACCAGGCCGAGTTTCTGGAGTTCACCCAGTTCCTCTTTGACCTCAACAATAGCAGGAATGTTTCCGATTTGATTCATAATAAGTAAGATTTAAAATGATTACAGAATTAAAACAGTAAAATTTGTTCTTAGCCTTATCATAGTGAAATGGGTAGCCTTGATTCAGTAGCGCCTCACCCTCCTCCAGCTCAATCTAGCCTTCTTCCAGGCTCACTTTTAAAGTCAAGTCATTAATCAGCGGCAGTAGGTTCGGGATATGGATTTTATGGAAAAGTTCGTCATGCTGTCCCGGTATCCATTGATGTTCAAAAGTGCTTGTAGTGAACTGAGTCCAAGCTTGCATGATTGACCCTTTGCGACCATCAGCGGCTTCCAACGCCAGGATGGGACTGCTTATCATTGATGTAGGTCGGTATGCCTTTCCAATTCTATGATTATGTTCATAAAGCAGTTGTATGCGTTCTCTTTCCTGATCACTAAATAGATTGGGTAAAAGATCTACATCTTCGTTTTCAGGTTTGGTCTTACCTGGATCCGCTTTCAGCGACTGACGCTTTTTCTTCGATAAACTTGCCACAAAGCCAGGGCTATCTCTATCTACTAAGACCAGGCTTACAGTGTGCCCTAGTTCCTCCAGTAAAACAGACAGCTCGAAAGCGACTAAGGCCCCGATTGAATAGCCTAAAAGATAGAAGGTTCCCTCTTGCTGGATGGCCAGTAAATCAGCTAACATCGCCTTGGCCATACTTGGGATGTCTTTTTCAAAAGACTCCTCTAATTGAATTCCTTTATACCGAAACCCGTAGGCATTCCAATCATCTTGTGCAGCCTTGGCAAAATCGTTGAACACAATAGGAAGGCCTAAAATGGGAGGAATTAAGAAAAGGTTTTCATTCGACTCCTCTATCCTATTTAAGGCCGTTAGCCGCTTACTTGTCCTTGGCGAATGCGTAATGAATTCGGCCAGCCCCGCTACGGTAGGATAGTTGAAAAAATCCATAACATTGAGCCAAGGAAGGTCTAATCCTTTGCTAATTTTAAGTACTACCCGAAGAGCCGATAAAGAGTGCCCTCCTACCTTAAAGAAATCATCCATAACACTGAGCTGTTCCACTTGTAGCACCTGATTGAAAATCTCTACCAATTGTGCTTCTAACGCATTACGAGGGGCAACGTAAGTAGACTGATGCCAGTCATTCCCAGGCTCGGGTAAAGCCTTATAGTCAACTTTCATATTAGCGGTCATCGGAACTTTATCAATGCGAATCCATCGGGATGGGACCATGTAGGTTGGAAGTCTCTCCTGTAAAAATTTATCCAAACCCGGAATATCCATTTCAATTCTCGGGACTACATAGGCCAACAGATAATTTTCTCCAGCTTCATCTTGCTGGCATAGCACGATACATCTTTCCACCAGCTCACATTGCTGAAGCGAATGTTCAACCTCTCCCAGTTCGACCCGATATCCTCTAATCTTAACTTGATGGTCAGCGCGACCCGCATAACAAATTTGACCATCTGGGAGCCAGTACCCCAGGTCACCAGTATCGTACATCCGTTCATTTTCCCTCTCTGCAAATGGGTTCTGGAGAAACCGTTTACTAGTTAGGTGGAGTCGATCGTGATAACCTCTTGTCACCCCCGCCCCACCCAGGTAAATATTACCAATCACCCCAATGGGTAAGGGGTTACCGTTTTCATCAAGAATGTAAGCAAAGGTATTCGGGATCGGTTTGCCAATAGGCGGAGATTTTGTATATTCAATGGCATCCGTTAGGTCATTGGTCAGCACCCCAATCGTTGTTTCTGTTGGCCCATAGTGATTAAAAATCTTAGAGCCAGAAAAACGTTGCTTCAAGGTCTTCAGTAGGTTCCAACTTACAGCCTCACCACCCAATAGAAGATGTCTGCAGTGCAGCTTCGTACTTGGTTCTGTTTCTAATAAGAAGGCCAACAGAGAAGGAGTCAACTTTAATAAATCTAACTCTAGCTGTTTGCAATACTCAAAAAAGCTGGCCGGAGATTCTAGCAATACGCTGGGGAAAACATCAATGGTTCCCCCTAAACAAAGCGCGGCAAATACGGCGGTGTTGCCTAAGTCCGTACTTATATCCGTTACAGTAGCACAGTAGGGGTTCTTACCAAATTGAATCCGTTCTTGAATTCCAAATACATAGTTCAATAATGACCCATGTTCCACTAGAACACCCTTGGGCTTACCCGAAGAACCAGAAGTATAGATCAAGTATATTAGGTCCGATTGACTAAGGTGGGTTTCCAGTGGCGTAGTGGGCTGGTCTCCCCAGTTTCCATCGTCTAGTAATTCATAGGCCCCTTCGTAGTGAGTTGCCACGTCTTCAAAGCTTACCCGGTCCGTAAGCAAAGTTCTGAGTTGGGTATCTGTGGCAATAAACTGCTTTCTACTCAATGGAAAACGTGGATCTATTGGAACGTAAGCTGCTCCCGTTTTGAGAATAGCCAAGAGGCCTACAATCATCCATTCGGATCGCTGGGTCATCAAACCTACCCTATCTCCTACCTGAATTCCGTACTTCGCACGTAAAAAATGAGCGATAGCGTTAGTTCTTTCGTCCAATTCTTGGTAACTGAGCGAATTATCGCCACTAACTACAGCTAATTGTGTAGGATGAAGCCTAGCATAAGATTCAAAAAGAGAAATAACCGTTTCCTCTTTGGAAAAAGATTGCTTGGTGTTATTGAATCGCTCAATTATCTGTTGTTCTTCATCCACATTTAGCATACGAAGTTCTCCTACGGCGGTATCGGGTGTAGCAAGGGCTGACTGGACCAAATTTTTAAAATGAATGGCCATTCGACTAATCGTCTCCTCTTGAAAAAGATCTGCACAATAGATAAAACCTAGCTCTAGACCAGATGCGCTTTCAGAAACCGCCAAAGTCAAATCATACTTGGCGTGATAATGATCGGATTCTTGAGCAACAATCTCAATATCTCCCATTCCAGTGGGTGCTGTAGTAGAGTTGTTATTCAGTACAAACATAGTCTGAAACAAGGGACTCCTACTTAAATCTCTAGTCGGATCAATCCGCTCTACAATTTGTTCAAAAGGTACATCTTGGTTAGCATAGGCAGTCAGGGTATTGCTTTTGATCATTTCTACAAGATCTCTAAACCCGCGTTTAGGATCGATAGTCGATTGCAATGCCAAAGTGTTGATAAAAAAGCCAATCAGGCCCTCTAGTTCCAACTGTGGACGATTTGCCACCGGAGTCCCTACACAAATATTCTTTTGCCCGCTGTATCTATACAACATCAATTCAAAAGCAGCCAAGAGCGTCATAAAAAGGGTACTACCCATCTCCTTGGAAAAAGATCTAATTCTTTCGCTGAGTTCAGGGTCCCATTCAAATCCTATGAATGCCCCTCGGTTGCTTTGTCGATCCGGCCGTTTGAAATCCGTTGGGAGTTGCAATGGGGTATTAGACTGTAGATGTGTTGCCCACCACTCCAATTTATTGGCCATGACTTCAGCCGTAAGATGCTTCCGTTGCCAGATGGCATAGTCCGCGTACTGGATGCTCAATGGCGGTAGACTTAGCTGCTGTCTTGTTTGCTTAGCCTGATAAAATTGTAGCGTTTCTTCTACCAAGATGGACAAAGACCAGCCATCAGCAGCAATGTGATGTACCACTACAGCAAGAGCGTATTCCGTTGGACTATATTCCAACAAACGAGCCCGCATCATATAGTCTTTGGTAAGATCAAAGGCTTGATTTAGGTCTTGGGCAAGCCAATCTTGGCTATCCTCCAGCTGAGCAAATTCATCAGCATGTATTTGAAAGAGCTGCCAATGCTCCGCAGATAAAATTCGTTGCGAAGGATGTTCATCTTCCTGCACATATACCGTGCGCAGAATCTCATGCCTTTCCACCAAGCAACGCAAGGCCGATTCCAATGCTTCGACATCCAGGGGCCCTTTCAATTGAAGTTGCATAGGGATATGATAGTGCAAACTCCCTTGAAGTCGATCCACAAACCAGAGTCTTTCTTGCGCGAAAGACAGTGGGATCGCCGCAGACCGCTCTTGCGGTCGCAAAGCAGGCAATGACAAGCTTCGATCTTGTTGATCAATATAAGCCGCTAAGGCTTCCAGGCGTGCATAGGCAAAAATTGCTTTGATATCAATGGAAACCCTAAGTCGGCTTTCGATATGAGCAATAACTCGGGTAGCCAGTAGAGAATGTCCTCCTAAGTCGAAGAAGTTATCCAACACCCCCACCTTTTCGACTTGCAATAACTCTTGCCAAATGGTAGCCAATTGCTTCTCAGTTTCAGAACGTGGAGGTACGAAATCCTGTGACTGTTCCCGGCTAAAATCCGGACGTGGGAGCTTTTGTTTATCCGCCTTCCCATTGGCAATCAACGGCATTTGTTCTAATATCATCCAATAGGTAGGAACCATATATTCCGGTAACCGTTGACGTAGGTAATCATTGACCTGGCTGCAATTAGCCTGCTCCTCATTAAATACCACATATCCGACCAATTGCTTTTGACCGAAATCATCCGGCAAAGCAATAACCACAGCCGCATTGACATAGGGCAAGGAATTGACTAGTTTCTCAATCTCTCCCAGCTCAATGCGATAACCTCTAATCTTAACCTGATCATCTTTCCGACCCACAAATTCTAGTTCCCCGGTTGCTAGTCTTTTCGCTAAATCACCACTTCGATATAAGCGACCAAACCCCTCTTTTTCCGTAAAATGTTCATGACTTTTTTCGACTTGGTTCAAATAACCTCGGGCGACCTGCGCCCCGCCAATAACCAATTCCCCGATGACCCCAATGGGTATTAAGTTGTCCAATTCGTCGAAGAGATAGATCGAGACATTATTAAAGGGTGTCCCTATACTTACTCTTCCATCGGAGTTAATAGGGGCAAGGGAGATGCTGGTAGCAATTGTATTTTCAGTTGGTCCGTATCCATTAAATAATTGTACCCCTAATGATTTCACCTTTTCTCCTAGGGTCTTATCTAGCGCTTCCCCTACGGATACGAGCGTACTGAGATGCTGTAGATGCGGTTCAATAAACTGTTGATAGGATGTGGGCAAGGTAGCAAAATCAACACCTTCCAGTAAGCGGCCCATTTCATTGGCGGACAAAATAGTCCGTTTGTCAGGTATAATCAACGTACTTCCACTCGCCAAAGCCACAAATATTTCGTAGGCAGCGGCATCGAAACTGATCGATGAAAACTGCAATACTTTTTTTCCTGGTCCCAGGGGCATGGTATCCAATTGGTTGAATACTAGATTAGCCAAGCCTCGATGTTCGATGAGCACACCCTTGGGTAAGCCGGTAGATCCAGAAGTGTAGATGACATAGACTAAATCCGCTCCGGTCAAACCTAGGCTTTCCCATCTCTCACCAGATTGTTGCCAGTTGGTTTGATCCAAGGCCAGCGTATTCAGGCCTTCGATTTGAGGCAGTTCAGCGACGATCTGGCTATCTGTCAGTACATATTTTGTTCCACTATCTAAAAGCAAATAGCGAACGCGATCTTTCGGTAATTCGGGATCAATGGGGATATAAATTCCGCCAAGCTTTACAATACCTAGAATTCCAATTAGCATTTCCATCCCGCGCTCTAGGCAGAGGGCAACCATACTCCCCCTGGTGACGCCCTGGGTTTGTAAAAAGTTTGCTACTTGATTGGCTTTGAGATCCAAATCTCGGAAAGTGAGCTGCTGTTCCTGAAATTCAACTGCGATAGCTCCTGGCATCTCAGCTACCTTCTCCTCAAATAGATCCACTACGGTCCGCTCTAGTGGATAAGCCTTCTGCGTAGCATTAAAACCCGATCGCAACTGTTGCTCTTCTGCTTGCCCAAACAAGCGAAGATTGCCGATCGGCCTATTTGGATCATCCACTACCGCCTGGCAAAGCTGTTCGAAGTGACTAAGCATACGTCTAATGGTCGTAGGCTTAAATAAGTCACTGCTGTAAGCCAAGCTTAAACTGAGCCCTGAAGCTGATTCCTCTACGGAGAAGTGCAGATCTAGAGCTGTATTGAATGATATTTGCATTTCTTGCTCAGGCGATGGCAAATTGCTAGTAGTTTCCTTTTTACGTCCTTCTTGATTTACACTTAGCAATACCTGAAACAACGGATTACGGCTATTGTCTCGCCGTTCGCCAATAGCCTCTACGATCTGATCGAAAGGAGCATCCTGATAATCATAAGCCGCAAGCGTTTCTTTTTGGATGCGCGCCAACAAGCTGGCAAATGACTCCTGTCCTGATAGCCTACTTCGCAATACAAGGTTATTGATAAAAAAGCCAATGAGGGGCTCCAAATCGGGCAGGTTTCTTCCCGTTACCGGGGCACCCACACAAATATCAGATTGACCACTATATCTATACAATAGCACCTTGAATAAGGCCAATATGCTTATAAAAAGGGTTGCTTCTTTTTTTGCTGCCAGCGCCCTCAGGTCATCACTCAGCTGCGGAGACAACAACAATGACTCTTCCCCTCCTCTGCTACTCTTTATAGCTGGACGTGCAAAATCTGTAGGTAGGTCCAAAGGTTCTGCCCCTCTCAGCCGATCTTTCCACCAATCCAGCTTCGATGACAATACTTCTTTACTTAAATACGCCCTTTCCCAAAGGGCAAAATCAGCGTACTGGATAGCTAAAGGTTTAAGGGAAACCGCTCGCTCTTCTGCAAAGGCAGTATAGAACTCCAGGAGTTCCTTAATCAAAATTTCATTGGACCACGCATCTGTAGCAATATGGTGTAAGACTAGTACTAAGACGTGCTCACCAACTGCCCGTTTTAACAGGCAGGCACGTAGCATATAATCAGTGGTCAGATCAAATGGTTTAGCTATTTCTTCAGCAACCCACTGATGCCAGTTTTCTCCAACGCCAAGGACATCCTCCCCAATTAGGGTCAGGGTCCATTCCTCATGGGATAATAAGCGTTGATAGGGAGTCCCTTGCTCTTTATAGTAGACCGTCCGCAGGATCTCATGTCGCTCAACTAGAGCCTTAAACGCTTTCGTTAAAATTACTTCATCTACTGCCTTGCCCATCGGTAATATCGAGGGTACATGATAGGCCTGACTGCCCTGGTATTGATCGATAAACCAAAGGCGTTCTTGTGCATAGGAAAGGGGAATATAAACGGGTCTTTCTTTTTTCCGCAGGATCGGGCGATTGGCATTCAAGCCTGGCTCATCCAATTGATCAGCTAGCGTAGCTATCGTTGGATATTCAAAAATTGTACGAATAGATAGATCAAGCTTAAGGTGTTTCCGAATACCAGCTAGCATACGCATGGCCAATAAAGAATGCCCTCCCAGGGCAAAGAAGTTATCTTGAACACTGATTTGATCGATTCCCAAGAGATCCTTCCAAATGCTGAGTAAAGTTTCTTCAAAGGGGCTAGATGCAGCAACAAACGCCTGACTTTCTATGGCCTTCTCTGCCGGGTTAGGTAGTGCTTTTCTATCTACTTTTCCATTTCTATTTAAAGGTAGTGCAGCTAGTGAGACCCACAATCGCGGGATCATATACTCGGGTAGACAGGTACTTAAATATTGCTCCAATACTGCTGAATCAAGGGCCGTGTCAGCTACATAATAAACTACTAGTTGCTGTAAGTGAAACTGATCCGGTCGGCTTAAGACCACGCAATGGTTTAACAAATTGCTCCGCATTAGTGCCTTCTCTATCTCTCCCAACTCCATCCGGTATCCTCTAATCTTAACCTGATCATCTTTTCTGCCGTGAAACAAGAAGGTACCATCATCTTGCTGAGAAACCGTATCCCCCGTAGCATAAAGGCGCTGCCCCCCTACCTGCTTATAAGTGGCAAAACGCTCACTAGTAAGTTCCGGTCGATTTAAATAGCCCACAGCTAATTGAGGCCCTGCCACATGCAGTTCTCCTTTTAAGCCAGGTGGTAAGATGCGCCCTAGTTCATCAAGAACATATAATCTGGTATTGGCCAGAGGATGACCGATAGAGATTAGATCAAGAGCAGCAAATTTAGGTACTGGCCAGCAGCTAACATTGATGGTCGTCTCCGTAGGGCCATACAGATTGTAAAGTTGAGTATGCGGAAGTTTTTCGTCAAATAGGTTAACATGCGTTGGACGTAGGGGTTCCCCCCCACACATCATCCGTTTGAGGCTTGCGCAAGAGTCATCATTAATGTACATCAGAAAGACCTCTAAAGCAGCAGGACCAAAATGCAAGCTTGTAACGGCATATCTTGCGATCAAACCCAACAAATATTGCATATCCTTTTGCCCGTCTGGCTTCGCAATGACCAATCTTGCCCCCGCCATCAATGGCCAGAACAATTCCCAAACGGATACATCAAAGCAAAAGTGTGTTTTCTGAAGTAAGGTATCCGCCGGAGTTAAGGCAAAGTATTGTTGCGCCCAGTACAATCGATTAAAGAGTGCTGCGTGATCAATCAGAACGCCTTTAGGTTGTCCGGTTGATCCAGAAGTATAAATGATATAAGCAGGACTATTCGCCTCCAGTTGTACCTCGGGAGCAGTAGTACAGCCGTCCCGGTTCAAAGCTTCTAAACGAACAGCCACGGCTGCAGAAGGTAAACTAGCCTCTGTTAGCGCATCACAAAGGACTAATTTGGCTGCCGTATCCTCCAATAAATAGGACATTCTGTCTCTTGGATAATCAGGATCAATCGGCAGATAAGCTCCTCCTGCTTTCCAGATTCCCAATAGCCCGATCAACATGTTAAATGATCGGCCCAAGCAGATGCCGACAATATCCCCAGGTTTCACACCGCTTTCAATGAGGGACCAAGCCACTTGGTTAGCTCTTCTATCGAGTTCCCCATAGGGAAGTGTTTGTCCTTCAAAAATCAGGGCTGTTTCACTCGCCTTTTCCTTCACCGTAGCCAAAATTACATCCAGAACGGTCTGATGCTTGGGATATGACGTTGCCGTGTTATTGAATTGCTGGATCAGATTGTACTCTGCTTCTGTCAGAGGACTAAGCTCTGTTATGGTCAGCTCAGAATCGCTGATTAATTGCTGGACCAACTGCTCAAAGTGCTTGCTAATGGATTGCACACGCTCCCCTGATAGTAGACCAGCATTGTACTTGAATAATACCTCCAGTCCATCATCATTGGTGATGACCAAGCTTAACAGGTAATTGCTGTGCTCTTCCATTGACACATTATCCACAACAGAAGCACTGCCTGTTGATTCCGCGGTCTCTAGGGGACTACTTGGATAATTTTCAAAAACCAGAATGCTATCAAAAAACTCACCTTGTAAGCCTTTCCAGCGTTTGATGTCTGCTAAAGAAGAGTGTTGATATTCTCTTGCCTCACTATGGCCATGTTGCAAATTAGTCAGGAAATCAATTACCTTTTCCTCTCCATACAGATGAGCACAGAGCGGGATAGTATTGATGTACAAGCCGATGCGTTCAGCAGCATGGGGAAGATCAGTGGGGCGACCTGAAACAGTAACGCCATATACTACTTCTCTTTTCCCTGTATAGTAGGACAAAAGAATAGCCCAAGTGGCTTGCATAATCGTGTTCACCGTCAGGTGATGCTCGGTAGCATAGGTCTGTATCCCTTGTTTAACGGCATTGGAAAAACGCAGATTGATACTTTTCGTATCGAAACTACCGGCATTCCTTTCTTGCTGGATATCGACAAACGGGAGCAGTGTCCCCTCCTGAATATCAGCTAAATAGTCCTCCCAAAATCTTTGCTGGGCATGGATATCTTTAGTACGCAGGTATTTGATATAATCTTCGTATTTATCAATTGGTACGATGGGAGGGCGCTTCCCTACCACGTAAGATTGATAGGCTTCCAGAAATTCACCAATGATCAGCGGGAAAGACCAGCCATCACTGATAATGTGGTGATTGGTCCAAACCATTTTATAATGATCATCATTTACTTTTAAGAGGCTAGCTCTCATCAAAGGTGGCTGTCCCAGCTCAAATCCTTTCGCACGGTCTTCCGTCAAAAAGTCTTGAAACTTACTTTCTAACGCACTTTCTTGTAGATCACTAAAATCTAGTTTTTCGATGGGCATGGGGGCATCATGATAGACTACCTGAAATGGAGTAGCCATCTCCTTGTAAAAGAAAGCACTTCTTAGGATAGTATGATTTTGCTGTAAATAGGCCCATGCTTTCGCAAAGCTGTCCTCATCCAACTTATAGAAATCACAAGAGAACTGATTGATATACGTTCCAGTAGCTTCTTCGTAAATACTGTGAAATAGCATCCCCTCTTGCAAAGGACTTAGGGGGTATACCGAGGCAACTTTATCACTCCGTTTTGCTGTATTCCCCAGTAATTTCTTGGAAGAATAGTACTTGACCAGTTCCGCTCTATTCGCTTGAATAAAGGTGGGTACGAAGGGCTGTTCTTTTAGAATAGCCTTGATAGCTTCCGGTTTCATTTTCTGATGAAGCCCCTTCAGCACAAGCTTTCCCTTCTTTACTTCTAAAGCAAGATCCAGTTGGTTAAGCTGTCCGATAAATTGCTGTACGTTCATTTGACCCATCATTTTATCAAATGGATAAGAAGTCTTCGTCTTCGTCCTCTTCATTTAGGAATGCTTCGAGATCTTGATAGCTCACAGAACCATCAAACCCAAAATCAGAGGGCGTATGTTCGGTCTCTTTTTTGTCTTTACAGTGTTGGATCAGCACCTTCAATTCTTCTAGGAAAGAATTGGCTAATTGCTCAATAGTAGCTGCTTTAAACTGTAGGTTGGAGTAGGACCAAACCATAGTTAATTGGCCAGCAGCGATAGAACTAGTAATCGTCAATGGGCTATCCAGTTGATTGTTGGGACTACTCGAGTAGCCCGTATTTTCTGCAGCCCCCAGCAATGCTCCATCTTCCTCTAGGGCATTGTCAAACTGCCCCAAGTAGTTGAATACAATATCCCAAGCCACGTCTCCGGCTAGACGGCTTCTAATCTTTGGATCAGGATGCAAATACTTGAGCACGCCGAAGCCGATACCTTGGTCGGGAAGCTGTCGTAGCTGTTCTTTTACAGATTTGATTAGATCTGCCTCCTTTTGCTGTGCCGGAGCTGCCAATCCTACGGGATACATATTGGTGAACCAGCCGAGTGTACGACTAACATCAAGCTTATTCGAAATATCCACTCTTCCATGTCCCTCAAAACCAATTACAACTTCATCAAAGCCCGTCCAACTGCATAAACAGCGACTCAAAGCGCTCAATAAAATATCATTGATCTGTGTATGATAAGCGTGATGAACCTGATGAAGGAGGTCTGAAGTTAATGCAGCATCCAAGCGAACTGCCTGATGTGCTTCCTCCTGGACGAGTGCCAGTTCCGAATTGATATTCTCCTTAGGTAAAGGACGGTACGCTTTTACTGCTTGTTCCCAATAGGATAATTGTCCTAAGAGCTTATCCTGCATAGCCAACTCTACCAAGGCTTCCTGCCACTGACGATAGGAACTGGTCTTGGGGCGTAGCGGTAATTCCGTTCCCTTCTCCGTGGCATCTAATAGAAGCGTCATATCTTCCAGCAAAATCCGCCAAGAAACGCCATCGATTGCCAAGTGATGCACGATGACCAGGAGGCGATCATGCGTAATGTCCGGAGGAGTTTTAATCTGTACCAATCGAAATAGATCCCCACTTTCCATATCCAAGGTTCCTTGGTAGTGATTACACAAGCGTTCTATTTCCCCGGGGAAGGATGATGAGGCGCTTGCACTCAAATCTTCCGTGTAAAGTTCAGGCAAACGATCGCCATAGTATTGCAACCACTCTCCACCAGCATTCGTGAACCGCAAGCGAAGCACATCATGCTGTTCTACTAAGTGTTGTAAGACTGCTGTTAGCTGCTCTTCCTGCCAACTCTTCTTCAACTGTAGCAATACCGCTTGATTGTAGTGATGGGGTTCTTGGAAGGCTCGACCAAAGAACCAGGATTGAATGGGGGTCAAACCCACTGCCCCTTCCAATACCCCTTGCTCAGCATCCACTTCTTCGGTCCCCATTTTCACATGTGGCGCCAATTCAGCAATTGTCTGGTACATAAACAGATCCCTGGGTCTTAACGAATATCCAGCTTGAGCCAACTGACTTACCACCTGGATACTCACTATGGAGTCTCCACCTAAAGAGAAGAAGTTATCAAAAACACTTATTCTTTTTACCCCCAATAGGTTTTGCCAGGCAACCACTAACACCTCTTCTTCGATGGTTCTAGGCGGAGTATATTCTTGCTCGGCAGTAGCAACAAACTCGGGTTTGGGCAGTACTTTTTTGTCCACTTTACCATTGACGGTCAGCGGTATTTTTTCTATTGCCACCCAAATGGTGGGTACCATATAATGTGGTAATCGCTCACTCAAATAGTCTTCCAATGTCCTGCTATCCAGCGTTTCAGTTGGCACCACATAGCTTACTAACCGCTGATACCCCAGGTGGTCAGGCCGCGCAATAATCACACAAGCTTTAACGGCTTCATGCGCTTGCAATACGGCCTCAATTTCTGCTGGCTCAATACGATGCCCTCGGATTTTCACTTGTTCGTCAGTTCTTCCGAGATAAAGCAGGTTACCATCGGCCAACCAACGCACACGGTCTCCCGTACGATAGAGTCGTCTTCCTGAATGGAAAGGATGTTCTATGAATCGGTCAAGAGACAGTGTAACCTTATTCAGGTAGCCTCTCGCCAAGCCATCTCCACCAATATATAGCTCTCCCATCACTCCACGGCCAACAAGGTTCTGAGCCTCGTCCATCACATAGACATCTGTATTGAAAATGGGCTTTCCAATCGGAACGCTATCAGTTGTTTCTTGACCTGGTCGGAATAGGTAGCAGATACAACCCACAGTGGCTTCAGTGGGGCCATACTCATTGTATATTTTAACCTGACCAGCAAAAGAAGCTGTCACTTGTTCTGCTAACTCAGTTGTCAATCTTTCTCCACCAACGATTAGCGTTCGGATAGAGGATTCGCTTAGATCCTTACCCGCTAGGAGGCGCAGATGCGAGGGGGTTAGTTTCAGCGTATCTATCCGATCATCTTGTAATAGCGGAAGTAAATCTGGCTGTCCGTCTTCTTGAGGTTCTGCAATAACCACTTGCCCTCCGGTTATTATAGGTAGGAATATGGAGGTAACTGTTAAGTCAAAACCAATACTCGTATGTAAGCCCATCGAAACCTTCAAATCAAGGGGATACGTTTCTCTACACCATTGGAGGTAATTCGAGAGATTATCATGCTCAATGGCTACGGCCTTGGGCTGTCCAGTAGAACCGGAAGTATAAAGGACGTAAGCTAGTTGATCTGTTTCTGGGCCAATATTTGGAGCAGAAGTCGGGAAAGTCCAAATACTTGTCGTTGTGTCGTCTATTAATAATCTTTCTATTTGTGACAGATCCGTTCCTGTAAGCCCAATAGAACTGGCAGTTATCAAGTAATTCGCCTGACTATCTTGTAGCAAATAGTTGGCTCTATCACCTGGATATTCAGGATCGATTGGCAAATAAGCTGCTCCACTTTTCAAAACGCCCAAGATGGAAATTATTAGATCCACAGATCTGTCTAGGCAAATCGCTACGACCGTCCTTGGTTTCACCCCTCTGGAAATCAAAAAATGAGCTATTTGGTTAGATTTGTACTCCAACTCCTGATAGCTAATTGTGTTATCTCCTTGGCTAAGGCAGGCTGCCTCTCCGTGTATAGCTACCTGTTCCCGAAACAAGTCAATCACGGTCTGATTGAGTTCGTAAGGAGGAGGCATAACCTGTGCCAGATTTAATATTTCTTGTTCCTCAGCTTTAGTCAGCAAACTAAATTGACTAACAATCGTCTGCGGATTATGCACTAATATTTGTAGGATTTCCTGATAGGCTCCCATCAGTCTAGAGATGGTCTCCCGCTTGAAAAGATCTGTACAATATTCAAACTCCAAATGGATACCAGTCTCTTTCTGTGTAGCCCGCAAGGTCAGATCGAACTTAGCACTGACTGGTGCTTCGGCTGCCGGATAGCAGCGTAACCCTTCTGTCGATTCTTCCCTTGTACTAGTCGTCCCTGGCGTATTTTGGAGGACAAACATGGCCTGGAATAGTGGGCTACGGCTAAGGTCTCGCTCTGGATCCAATCGCTCTACTACTTGTTCGAATGGAACTTCCTGATGGGCAAAGGCCTCCAGTGTATCTTTCTTCAGTTGTCGCAAAAAGACTTCAAAGCTCCACGAAGGATCTATCTGAGTTCTTAATACTATTGAGTTAATAAAAAATCCAATTAAGGGCTCAATTTCTTGTAGTTCCCGGTTACCAATTGCCGTTCCTACACTAATATCTCTTTGTCCACTAAAGCGATACAGCAGCACCTTGAACGCTCCCAATAAAGTCATGAACAAAGTTGCTCCGTGTTCAAGAGAAAGACGGTGCAAGTCTTCACTTAGCTCCTGATCTAACATCAGTCTGAGTTCAGCGCCTTCGGTACTTTGTACGGCCGGGCGAGGGTAATCCGTTACCAGCTCCAATGGCTGAGCACCACTGAGTTGCTCTTCCCACCAGTCTAGTTTTTTGCGCATGACCTCATCCGTCAGATGCTTTCGCTGCCAGAGGGCATAATCTGCATATTGGACTGGGAGGGTCGTTAAGTTGGCTGGGCGCGCCTCTATTTGACTATAGTACAATTCAAAAAGTTCATCTACAAGAATAGACATGGACCAGCCATCGGATGCAATGTGGTGCATGACGATCATCAGCAAGTAGCTATCGACAGCTTGTTCGATGAGGTAAACGCGCAAGGTATGATCCTTGGACAGGTCGAAGGGACGTTCCATTTCCTTGCGTGTCCAATCTTCCAGCGCTTCTGCTGTAGCAAAGGAATTTGCTTGCAGATAGGCCATTTTCCAACTGTCTTTAGGCAATATTTTCTGTCTCGCCATCCCGTTCTCTTGCTGGTAAACGGTGCGTAATACTTCGTGGCGATTAACGATTTCACTAAAAGCGAATTCAAAGGCCGAACGATCCAGAGGTCCCTCCAACTGGAGTAGCATCGGAAGGTGGTAATGCACACTCCCTTCGAGTTGATCGATAAACCAAAGACGCTCTTGTGCAAAAGAAAGGGGTATAAAGTCAGGTCTTGGTCCAACCTCAATCGGAAGTAAGTCTAGGCCCTCTTGTAAGGTATCTATATGCGCTGCCAAACTAGTAAGTGTGGAACACTCAAAGATGGATATCACACGTACTACCACTTGCAACTGCTTTTTAATTGCTGCAATTACTCGCATTGCCAATAAAGAGTGTCCGCCCAGCTCAAAGAAGTCTTCCTCCACGCTGATGCGTTCCCGTTGCAGCAGGTCCTGCCAAATACCAACCAGTACCTTTTCTGTTTGCGTGCGTGCCTCCTGAAAGTGCTTAGCAATAGTTGGCTGCTCCAAGCGGACCGACGCATAGCTAGCCATTAGCTTTGCCTCATCTACCTTATCACTAAGGTTGTGAGGGATATCCTCTAGGAAGATAAATTCACTGGGTTGCATATGATGAGGTAATCCTCGCTTACAAGTAGACTGCAAGCTTTCGGACACCTCTTGGAGAGTAATCAAACTCGGATTCGTATCTGCTAACTCATCTCTACCACTCTTCCGGTAGGCATAGATATTATATAGATCTGTTTCCTTTAGTAGGCATTCTTGTTCTAGACGGAACTGAAATCCTTGCCTACGGAGTAAGGCGCTAATCTTTTCTAGATTATCCTCCTCATCATGCACCTCAATCACCATTTGCTGAATCTTGGGCCAATCCGCCTCTTTAATGCCTTCCAATACATCCCATTCACTCCTTTCGACATCTATTTTGAGTAAATCAATCCGATCTACGCCTTCGGATGCTATGACATGAGATAAGCTCAACAACTGGCAGCGATGCTGCTCTTGCCGCATGGAACGTTCTACCAGTTGATCGATATCCATCTCTTCAGTCCCCTTAGAGGAGGCCAACTGTTGTTCCAAGACACTTTTCACATAACGTTTATCTGCCTGTAGATTACCATAGCGTCCAGATAACATGGTATTTTCTGGATAATGCGTAAAAATGACCTCTCGGGCTTCGTTGGACAAACCCGCCTGGAAAGCCTTTATCCTTTGATTTTCTCCATAAATTGTACTGTTGGCTTGGAGCAATTCAAAGGTAGGAGGTAGGGGTTCAAAGGCAAAAACCTGTGATTGAGGACAAAGCAAGCTGATATACATACTAAACATACCAATATTGGCCCCAACATCAAATACTACCGCGTCTTCCGGTAACTTGATCCCATGCCGTAAGTAGCATTGCTCTTTAAAGATCTCTTCGTATAAAAAGAGGGTTTCGGATCGATTCTCCTGCAACAATTTAAGCCCTCCATCCAAAGTCATCACTTTATCTTGCAAAGATGGATGGTCCCTTAAATAAGCCTCTAAGCGTAGCTCAACTTCACTCAAGAACGACTTTCCTAATATTCTTGTTCTAGGTTTTGGTGTCTCTTGTAGACTTAAAAAACAAATTAATTTATCCATATGCTGGGCCTGCTCATGAATCATCAGATGAGCTTCTTTCACATTTGGATCTTCTCTGAGAAAAGCTTCAATTTCCTCTAACTCTACCCTTTGGCCACGAATCTTCACCTGTCTACCGAGACGCCCGAGGAATTCCAACTGAGCATCTGGACGCCAGCGCCCCAGGTCTCCGGTTCTATATAATGTATCTCCCAATAAGGCGGGAAAAGGGTTATCAATGAATTGTTGAGCGGTCTTCTCTGGTAGGCCCCAGTAGCCTGCTCCCACACCTATCCCTGAGACACAGATTTCACCGGGTACTCCAATCGGGCATAAGTTCAGGTATTGATCCAGCACAACAATATTCATGTTCGCTAAAGGTGTTCCAATAGGAACTCTGGGTGTATTGGCTGGCAAACTATTTGTTATTTCATACTGGGCTATATCGTCTGAAGCTTCACATGGTCCATATCCATTCAAGATTCTTACCTCAGGGTAAATAGAACGCCAGGCATTCACCAGTTTCACAGGGACTTGTTCTCCCACCATCATGATCCACTGTAAAGTGGGTAAAGGAAGAACCGTGGAATGCTGTTGCATATATTCTACGAGCCCCCATAAATAGGAAGGAACAAACTCAACAATGTGTACCTGCTCTTTATTCAGGCATTGAAGTAGCAACTCGTAATCGAGTAGGTCAACCTTATCAATGATGACTGTTGTCCCTGACTTCAGTAAGGGGCCTAGCATCTGCCACACCGATATATCTGAACCAATTCCAGCACTCTGCAAAAAGC
The DNA here is from genome assembly GCA_965263225.1 of Saprospiraceae bacterium. Classification (GTDB taxonomy): domain Bacteria; phylum Bacteroidota; class Bacteroidia; order Chitinophagales; family Saprospiraceae; genus DT-111. The sequence continues at coordinate 99,085 of CBDHHG010000046.1, read as the reverse complement.
GGAAACCATCGGGCAATTCCAGTGCCTGGTACTCAGCCAATATATGATTCATGGCGCCATCATGCCTAGTGATTGCCCCCTTAGGCGTTCCAGTTGAGCCAGAGGTATATAGCATATAGGCCCAGCTATCCAACTCATTTGGATTCGATCCATTTCCCTTCGGAGAAGCGGCAATATCTCCTGCATCTTTTACCCATTGGATTTTACCGAGGAGCCCTTCCCTTCCTTCTGCCGTCAACTGATCTACACACAATACAGCAGCTAGGTCCAAATCCTTGATTGTGGCTAGGAGATCCTCCGTAGTAATCAAAAACTTCGTTTGGCTATCGCCTAACATTTTCTGAAGTCTTTTACTAGGATTATCCGTATCCAGGGGCACATATACAGCCCCTGCTTTTAATATCCCCAGTAGCGCACCCACTAGAAGGGGGCTTCGTTCGAGATAAATACCTACAAACGCTCCTGGTTTCACCCCCACACCCTCCAGAACATACCGGACCTGATTGGCATAGGTATTAAGTTCCTCATAGGACCAACGTTCCTCTCCATGTACTACGGCCGTCAGAGACGCACTTCTAGCAGCAATTCGTTCAAATCGCAGATTAATCGGCTGATTATTGTGCAACTCTACTGGGCCTTCATTAAACCTCTTTCCATTCTCAGCTGGAGAAATCCCAAGCAGCATAGCTCGTTCCTTCTCATCTAGTATATTCAAGTTTTCAATCGCTTGCTGAGGATTCAGTACGATAGATTGTAAGAGCGTTTGAAAATGCTTAACCATCCGCTCAATGGTAGCTCTTTCAAATAAGTCTGTACAGTATTGGACATTAAGCGCTAAGCCATGATCATCTGCCTCTAGATCAAAATTGAGGTCAAAGGTGGCATATTGTTCTTCGACCGATTCCGAGTGTAAAGTCCCAGAATACTTAGCTAATTCTTGACTCGATTGGCCCGCATTATTCAGGGTAAAAGTGACTTGAAATATTGGGCTTCGACTTAGATCCCGAACCTGGGTAACGGTATCAACAATCTGCTCAAAGGGAAGCTGTTGATGTGCGTAGGCATCGAGGGTAGTTTGCTTGACTTGCTTCAATAAATCGACAAAGGTGGACTCCTCTATCAATTGAGACCGGATAGCCAACATATTGACGAAGAACCCCATCAAAGGTTGCGTTTCCATTTGTTGTCGTCCCGCAACTGGCGTTCCAATACAAATGTCTCTTTGCCCACTGTAGCGGTGTAGCAACACTTTGAATGCTGCTAGTAAGGTCGTATATAAGGTAGTTTGGTATTTTTGCGCCAGTCTTCGCAACTGCGCATACACCTCTTTGTCTAAAGACACATCTATCGCAGCCCCACGTGTACTCTGAATATTGGGTCGAACAAAGTCAGTTGGCAAATCCAGAGAAGGAACCTCGGTCAATTGCTTTGTCCAATAAGCTAATTCTTGTTCGAGTACATTCTCCCCCAGGAACTGTCGCTGCCAAAGCGCAAAATCAGCATATTGTATGGGCAAATCCGGGAGATTGACAGGAACACCCTTTTGCAAAGCATTAAAGATCTCCGTGAATTCATGGGTCAAAATATTCATAGACCAGCCATCCGCAGCAATGTGATGAATCACCAGGGCCAACTGGAATTGATGGCCTTTAACCTCAATCAATTTGGCACGTAGCATATGATTAGTGGACAAATCAAAGGGTCGGTCGACGAACTCCATAATCAACTCCCGCACTGCTTCTGCGCTAAGCAAATCGGTAGCTACTTCCTTTTCTAGCTGCCATTGATCCATCGGCAAAACACGCTGATAGGCTGTTCCTTCTTCTTCAAGGAAAATGGTTCTTAGTACCTCATGCCGATTGACAATCTGTTGGAATGTCTGTTCTATTAGATGGGCATCTAGCGCCCCGTCAAACGACATCACCATAGGTAGATGGTATTGAACACTTCCCTGTAGTTGGTCAATAAAGAACAGTCTTTCCTGCGCAAAAGACAAAGGCAACTGTGCTGGTCGTTCTACAGCCTGAATGGGTGGTAAGCCCAGGGTAGGTTGACGATTATCCAATAGTTGAGCCAATTGCTCCACCGTGGAATGCTCAAATAAGTCTCGCACAGACAATTCTACCGCAAAAGTTCTGCGCAATGCTGAAAGTAAGCGAAGCGCTAAAAGAGAGTGTCCTCCCAATTCAAAGAAATCATCCAAGACACTTATCTGTTCTAACTGTAACAGGTCTTTCCAGATATTGATGATCTCTTGTTGGCTTTCCGTTTCAGGCGCCACGTAAGTGGTTCGACTGAGAGCAGTCGCATCTGGGGCGGGTAGCCGTTTTCTATCAATCTTACCATTGGAATTCAGGGGTAAAGCTTCCATTTCGATCCAAACGGAAGGAACCATATACTCTGGCAACTTGCTCTTCAGGAAGCTTTCGAGAGGTTGCTTGTCCATCTCGGACATAGGTACCACGTACGCCAGCAGACGAATTTGACCATAACTGTCTTTCTTCGCTACCACCACACTATTCTTCACGCCAGGACATTGACTTAGTATCTCATTGATTTCACCAAGCTCAATCCGGTAACCCCGTACTTTCACCTGGTCATCTTTCCGTCCCAAATATTTAATCTGACCATTTGGAAGCCAAGCTGCCAAATCTCCGGTTTTATAAAGGCGTCCGCCCTCCTTGAAAGGATCGGTAATAAATCGATTTGAGGTAAGAGCTAGTCGATTGAGGTAACCGCGAGCTACTTGCACCCCACCGATGTGCAATTCTCCAGGGACACCGATGGGCACCAGATTACCATGTATATCCAGGATATGCAACTGGGTGTTCCAGCTAGGCTGGCCAATCGGGACGAAATCTTCCTCGTAATAATGCATGGGAGCCTCCCAAAAGGAAACCTCAATAGCGGCTTCGGTGGGTCCGTATAGATTATAGAAACCAGCAGTAGGTAAACTTGCTCTTAGCATTCTCACATGGTTAGGCAAGACTGCTTCACCACTACTGATCACTCGTTTGATACTTGGGCAGGCTCCCTTTGGCAATTCCATCAAGAAAGCTTCCAGCATAGAGGAAACAAAGTGAATCGTCGTGATGGATTCCTGCTCTATAATCTGGCGCAGATATGCTGGATCTTTATGTCCATCTGGTGAAGCAAAGATCAACTTGGCACCTGCCAAAAGGGGGCTAAACAATTCCCAAACCGAAACATCAAAACAGAAAGTAGTCTTCTGTAAGAAAACATCATCCGTTGTGAAATTAAAGTAATCCAAGCCCCATAACAAGCGATTAACAACTCCTTGATGCTCATTTAAAACACCCTTTGGGCGTCCCGTTGATCCCGACGTATATATGACGTAGGCTGGATCATTGGGATATAGCTTAATCTCAGGAGGGCTAGTCGGTTCCTCATATAATTGTGAGTGCTGAAGATCCAGTAGTTTTATACCATGAGAATAGCTGAGCTCTATCAATTTCTCAGCGGCTGTAGTCTGGGTCAATACCAAACTAGCATTTATATCTAAAAGGATAAACTCAATGCGTTCTCGCGGGAAGGTAGGATCAATAGGAACATAAGCCGCTCCTGCTTTCATGATTCCTAAAATACCTACCATCATTTCCAATGACCTATCCAAACATAAGCCCACCAATTCTCCCTTTTTCACCCCTGCTGCCAGCAAGCTATGTGCTAGCTGATTTGCTTTAGCATCCAGTTCGGTAAAGGAAAGCGACGCTTGTTCGAACTGAATCGCAATCGAATCTGGCCTTGCCTTTAGCTGTTGCGCAAATAAATCCAGGATAGTGGCTGAGGCATAGTTTTTTTGCGTATCGTTAAAGGTGTGCAATAATTGCTGACGCTCTGCAGCGGTAAGCATTTCAATCTCTGAAAGCATCAAGCCTTCACCAGTAATCATTTGAGTAAGCACCTGCTTGAAGTGGCCGCTGATACCTCTCACCTGTTCAACATCTAGCAAATCACTATTGAAATCAAAATGGATATCTAGTGTCCGAGCCTGCGCAATGACTACCGTAAGGAGATAATTAGTACGTTCATCCATCTCCACATTAGATCCCTCCAATGCCTGTTCGCCCATAAGTTCATCTCCAACCGGATAGTTTTCAAAAACAAGAATACTATCGAAAAAATCACCACCAATCCCTTTCCAGTTTTGGATAGCATTGAGGGAGGCATACTGATATTCCCTAGCCTGGGTGTGGCCTTGTTGCAAGTTTACTAACCAAGGGGCTACCTTTGTGTCAGCATCCACGGTTACGCTGAGTGGGATGGTATTGATGTAGGGTCCGACCCGATCCTCCGCATCGTTGAGCACTGGTGGTCGGCCAGAAACCGTTACGCCATATACTACTTCCTTTTTCGCTGTATAGGTAGAAAGCAGGTAAGCCCATACGCCTTGCATAATGGTATTAACGGTAATTCTATGCTTAGCTGCAAATTGGAGTAATGTTTGGGTAAAGGCCGCCTCGAACTGTAAATTGACCTTTTCAATATGCATTCCACCTCGATTTCTTTCGAGGGAAGAATGGGCAAAGGGCAGCAGACTTGGGCCGTCAATCGGAGCCAAATAATTCTCCCAAAAGGCTCTCATTTGCTGCGTATCCTGCTCCTCAATGTAACGAATGTAATCTTCAAATCGGTCTTCCTTACGAACGACTGGCGCCTGTCCATTTTGGAAACGTTCGTAGTTTACCAATAACTCCTCCATGATGACGGGCGTGGACCAGCCATCTGTCAGGATATGATGACAACTCCAGATCAAACGATGCCGGTGTTCGTCCAATTTAAAAACCGTAACTCTTGTCAATGGCGGCCGAGTCAAGTCAAATCCATTCCTCCGGTCTTCTTCCATGAAGTTGGAAATAGCCACAGCCTGGTCTTCTTGGCTCAGTGAACTGTAGTCTAGCTCTTTAAAGGGGATCTCCACTTTTTCAAATACGCCTTGCAGGGGTAGAGAAAAGTCCTGAGCAAAAAAGGCCGTTCGCATGATGGAGTGCGACTGCAAAAGTTGATTCCAGCTGGCTTTGAAAGCCGACTGATTTAGATCCACAAATTCGCAGACAAACTGATCAATATAGGCCCCCGAATTAGCGTTATAAAGACTATGAAAGAGAATTCCCTCTTGTAGGGGACTAAGTGGATACAGTGCTTTTAAGCCCTGCTTGGCTAATCCTGATTCTTCCATTCCCATCAAAAAAGCATCTAGTTCTGTAAAGTGTAGATGCTGACTAAGGCCATAGTCTGCGGGCGTAGGTTGGCTTACCGCTACCGACGTGGTATACGAAAGCAGGTCCTCTAAATTTTGAATAAAACGATTTGCAAGCTGCTTGATCGTGGCAGTCTTATATTGATATTTAGAATAGTTCCAACTCACGCGTAGCTCACCTTCTACCACAAAGCAATCCACCATCAATTTAGCATCTCTACTATTCTCCAAACTGGATGCCTTTCCAGTGCTTTCTCCTGCTTGCTGTAGCCAATTCCCACTTTGAATGGCATTATCTATTTGTCCCAGATAATTGAATTCAATATCCCAGCATTGGGTGCCTTCAAAACGGTTTCTGATCTCCGCATTGGGGTGTAAGTATCTCAAAGCACCATAGCCAATGCCTCGTTCCGGCAAGCATCGTAGTTGTTCCTTTACCGATTTAATCCTATCGGCATTGGAAGTGCAATCCTTAATGGACAGTAATACTGGGTATAGATTTGTAAACCACCCTACTGTTCGGGAGGTATCAATAGCATCATCAATATCTTCACGCCCATGCCCTTCCAGCCCAATCACGACTGCTTCCTCAGCTGTCCAATCACAGAGGGTTTTCGCCAGCGCCGCTAGCAATAGATCATTCACCTCCGTTTGGAAAGCCCGGTGTGACTCCTTCAATAGCAGTTGAGTATAGTCCGGAGATAGGTCTTCGAAGAGAGCCGTATAATTCGCCTTAAGCGGATGCTTAGACTTATCCACAGGAAGTGGTGTATAACGCTGGTTAGCTGCCAGCCAATACTCCAATTGAGCTTCCACCTTATGCTGCTGAGCATAAGCCGTCAAAGCCTCTGTCCATTGCCTGAATGAACTAGTTTTAGAGCCTAGATCAATGGCCTTACCGTCCGACAATTGCTGTAGGGCCTGTTCAATATCTTCTACCAAAATACGCCAGGAGACACCATCTACCGCCAAGTGATGGATACCTACAAAAAGTCGATTAAGCGGCTCGCCTTCCGGAGTTTTGATCAGCACGAATCTGCTAATCTCTCCTTTTTCAAGTTCCAAATTTTCTTGATACCGATAGCAAACTTCAGGAACAAAATGAGGGAGTTCCTCCACTGTTAGCTGTGAAAGATCCTCTACGGCAAGTTCTCCTAGATAGCTTCCATATTCTTGTGACCAACGCCCCTCCTTTTTGTAATATTTCAATCGTAAGGCATCATGGTGTTCCATCAGACTTGCAACCACTTTTTCCAGCTCCTGGATGGAAATCCCCTTATCTACGCCCCAGATCAAAGCCTGGTTATAGTGATGCGGCTTGGCGTAATCCAAATCAAAATAGCGCTGTTGTATGGGGAGCAAAGGCACAGAACCAGATAGGAATCCTTGCTCCGTTTTGATTTCGACAGCTTTATGCTGTACGTTGAGAGCAAGTTCAGCAATCGTTTGAAATTCAAACAGATCTTTAGGCTTTAGGAATAGCCCCTTCTGACGAGCACGGCTTACCACTTGAATACTGATAATGGAATCGCCACCTAACTCGAAGAAGTTATCATGTATGCCCACTCGGTTTGTTCCCAACAGCGCTTGCCAAATATCAGCTAAGGTCGTTTCTATCTCAGAAACAGGTGCCTCAAAGTTTTCCTTTAGTTCTGTTTGTTGTGTAGGTGCGGGTAGCGCCTTTTTATCTATTTTACCATTGGCATTCAATGGCAATTGAGATAATGCTACCCAAATACCCGGCACCATATATCGAGGAAGGCTATTGCATAAATAACGTTCGATTTCTTTCTTTTGGAAATCGCCCTCCGTTACGACATATGCGACTAGCCTTTTGTGTCCTTGTTCATCCGTTCTGGCTATTACCGCTGCATCCTTGATCCATTCATGCTGGAGCAATAACTCCTTGATCTCTCCTAATTCGATTCGATGTCCATTGATCTTCACCTGGTCATCCAATCTACCTATGAAAACCAATTCGCCCGTAGGAGACCAATAGCCGAGGTCACCTGTTTTATAGAGTGTTCCCTTCTCTTCAAAAGGATTATCTACAAATGATTGAGCAGTGCGTTCAGGTAAGTTCAAGTACCCTCGACCTACGCCAACACCGGCCACCCCTATCTCCCCAGGAACACCCACTGGACATAGTCGGTAATCCTCATCAAAAACGTATAATCGCATATTCTGTACAGCCTGACCAATCGGCATCCGTTCATCGGTTGGGGGCTGTCGCATAATATGTAGCGTAATATCATCTGCAGCTTCAGCTGGCCCATAGGCATTGACCAAGGGAATGCCAGAAAAGTGTTCAAACCAACGATTGGCTAGCTCAACTGGAAGCGCTTCTCCTGTAACTAAAACATAAGCAGTAGTTGAAAGATTAAGCGCCAGAAAACCTGGCTGTGCGAACAACAGATTCAAATAAGAAGGCACCAGTTGAACGTGGGTAAGTTCATCTCGTTGCCAGTTATCCATAAAGCGCCCGGGCTCCATTACCGTGGCTTGATCATATATGTAGGTGGTACCACCCGTAATCTGAGTGGTGAGGAACTGCCAAACTGAAATATCAAAACTCTGAGAGGCGTTCTGTAAAATTCTACTCGTCTCATCAATCTCCAACTCATCGATCATAGCATAGAGGTGGTTCAACATTCCCTCGTGCTCGATCATCACCCCTTTCGGTCTTCCCGTAGATCCAGAGGTATAGATTAGATAAGCGAGATTGCTCCCACTTACCATGGACTCAGGAGCGGTAGCAGGGTACTGTTCAATCAAGGGCCAATCTCGATCCAACAGTACGAGTTCTGTATCTTTCAACTCCTCTAAGTGTGTCTTCTGCGGCATCATTCCGATCATAATCGGCGCGCCACTGTCTCGCAGCATATGATTGATCCGGTCTATTGGATAAGTAGGATCAATGGGCAGGTACGCTCCTCCAGCTTTAAACACCCCCCAGATTGCCAACAGGAAATGTGGCGAGCGATTCATACACAAGGGTACTGGGCATTCCACCCCAATCCCTTTTTCTCTAAGAAAGTGAGCCAAGCGATTAGATTTTTGATCCAACTCCTGGAAAGTCCAGCTTTCCTTTTCTCCCACCACAGCCATCGCATTGGGTCTGAGTTGGACCTGTTCAGCAAAGCGATCAATGATGGTTTTCGTTTTAAGGTAGGGAACAGCAGAATCATTGAAATCAAACTTGAGTTGTTGTACCTCGGGAGGTGTTAACAGCTCAAGCTCGGCGAGTTTTTGTGCGGGTGAATCGATGATTTGTCTAAGTACAAATTCAAAGTGACCTGCTATCAAGTCCGCAAACTGTTCCTCTAGCAGTTCGTCATTGTATAAGAATTGAATATTTAGTGTTCTGCCATAGGCCACCGTTATTTCCAACAAATAATTGGTTCTTTCATCCACTTCTACTTCTCCCCCATCAAGCGTTTGATCATTGATCAGATCATCCCCAACCGGATAGTTTTCAAAAACGATAATGGAATCAAATAAATCCCCCTGCATCTTTTTCCATTTCTGGATAGTGCTAAGCGCCGTATATTGAAATTCTCTAGCCCGAGTGTGTGCTTGCTGAAGATCATTAAGCCAACTAACAATGGATTCCTGCTGAACAAGCGATGTACAAAATGGAATCGTATTAATGTATAGTCCGACCCTATCGCTCGCACGAACCAGGTCAGGGGGTCTTCCAGAAACGGTCACACCAAAGACCACATCACTTTGAGCTGTATAGCGGGAAAGCAAATAGGACCAAACGCCCTGTACGATCGAATTAATCGTTAAGTGATGCTTTTGTGCATAGGCTTCAATACGTGCACTAAAGGTTCGATCAAAGCTCAATTCTTGTTTCTTGATACTGGCTCCGCCTTTATTCCGATCGATATTCTCCTTAGTGAAAGGAAGAAGACTGGGGCCATTGATATTGCCGAGGTAGTTTTTCCAGAAAGCCTCCTGTTCTTTAGCATCTTTGGATTCAATGTATCGAATGTAGTCTTCGTATCGGTCCTCGACTAAAGCAGGGATAGGACGCCGATCCAGAATAGCTTTGTAACACTCGATCAACTTGCTCATCATAATCGGCGTGGACCAACCGTCCGTAAGTATATGATGATGCGTCCAAACCAATCGATATCGTTGTGCGTCCAACTTAAACAAGCTAATTCTCATCAAGGGGGGTTCCTTGAAGTTGAAGCCTTTCGCTCGGTCCTTCAAAAGAAAGGCCTCTAGACGTTGCTTTTGTGCTTTTTCGGAAAGCCGGGATAGGTCATGTACTTCAAAAGGCAACTGTACCCGCTTAAATACAGCTTGTAAGGGGAGGTCAAATTCCTCATAAAAGAAAGCCGTTCGCAAAACGCTATGCCCACTTAAAAGGTAATCCCAGGACTTTTGGAAGGCCGCTACATTGAGATCTGTAAAGTCGCAGCTAAATTGATTGAGATAAGCCGCAGCGCTACCATTGCCATTGTAAAGGCTATGGAAAAGCATACCCTGTTGTAAGGGACTCAGCGAATAGACTGCTGAAATGTTCTCCGAGCGTTTGCCTTTCAAGGCAGCTTTAGCTTTACTCTCCTGGGTGAGGTGCTTCAGCAATTGTCCTCGATTGGCCTGGATATATTGAGACACCTCATCGTTTCGCCCTAAAATGGCCTTGATCTCCTTGGGAGAAAGTTTATGAGAATATCCTTTCAGGGTTAACCTTTCTTGATGGACCGCCAGAGAGAGATTAAGCTGATTCAGCTTTTCTATGAATTCTTGAGTGCTCATGTATTACCTATTATCAGGCTATTGAAATATATAGGATTGCATAGTGTTTTGACTCCGGGGATACCCAGGCCATCGCTTCGTGTAGAAGAGAAAGACAGGGATAGTCGAGGTCAATGATATTAGTGGCTAAGGAGCAATGGAGTTAGCTCACATAGTTTAGATAAGACTTGTAATAGGGGAATATATATTTGGCAGGTATCCCGCCACCCAGGCCTGCGAGGCATAGACTATTGTAATAGATATTTTGCCTGGGAGCGCCTTTAAACCCAGACATAACCCCCTTCCATGCACTGGCGGTAGTATGCCAATCAATATTAAAGGAAATCGACAAACTAAGACCGTGTACCTGATGCAACATTCCTGAAGGAATATAGAGTATATCACCTGGTTCGAGGATCACAACTAGCGGTTCGACACCTTTCGCCTGGGGGAAGCGCTCGTAATCGGGTTGACTGGGGTCGAACTTAGCCCATCGCCAACCATCCAAGTAGCAAAGGTCCCTTTGCTCGGCAGGAATGAGAATAAAGCGTTTTCTCCCCACCACCTGAAAAAATAGATTGTGTGTACAAAGGGTATCAAAATGCAATGGCGTTAGACTTCCCGTTGCCCCCATAAAGAATTGAATGTAATTGTGCCAGTTGGGCCAATACCACTTTGGAAATAAGTGGGTAGGGAAGGGCTCAATGTCCTTTACAAATTGAGGAAATAGATAGAAAAAGGGGACATCATGTAAATAACCGGGCCTATCTGGAGTCTCGCCCTGATTAAGTTTTGCTTCATGAAGTTCCAGTAGTTCAATATATTCACTAGTCAACATGGGCACCCGTTCTCCTTTGGAGACATCCCCCATTTTCACTGCCAATTTCACCCCTCCTTCATTTTCCTTAAAATATTCAGCATCCCAGTTTAAGGCACTCCATTTATCTGTAAGTCCTCTGATTAAGACTGGCTTTTCAGGACCAACAAAGTCCCGGTAGAACCGATCTCTATCAATATTTGAAACAACGGGGACTTGCCGGACCGGTATCTCGGTCAGGGTAGAATTATTTGAAAGTATCATAATTAGCAATTTAGCAGATTGGACGATCTTAAATATGGGTCGGTTAATTTCAGACAATCAGTATGGTGAGCACACTTCTGGCTACGGCCAAGGTCGTCAGTATGCCACAAACTGGACGATCAAACAAACAAGAAATCATCATCTGGTTCAGCCCCTTCTTCTTCAACCTGTAAGAAAGCTTCCAATTGTTGGTTGCTTACCTTGTCTTGTAGTCCAAAATCTGAAGGGGTATGCTCTGTGTTTTGCTTGTTAACACAATGTTGAATAAGATGAGTAAGCGTATCCATATACCTGGCAGCCAGGGTTGCAATGGTATTTTCATCATATTGTAAGTTCGAATAGCTGAATGCCAATGCCAACTCTCCTCCATTAATAGACCCATTTATCTCCAGCTTGGAGCCAAATATATTCTCCGCAGCTACCATTTCTCCTGGGTGTTCAACCGCTCCACCTAATCCATCATGTTGAATGGCATTATCAAATTGTCCGAGATAATTGAAAACGATGTCCCATGGTTGTTCCCCGGCTAATCGTTGGCGGATAGTACGATCAGGATGTAGATACTTTAGGGCAGCGTAGCCCATACCTTTATCTGGAATTTGACGAAGCTGCTCCTTAACGGTTTTAATCAACTGTCCTTCGGGCATTCCTTGTCCACAACTTAGGCTGGTAGGATATAGGTTGGTAAACCACCCGATGGTGCGAGAAACATCTACTACCTCGCTGATATTTTCCCGTCCGTGACCCTCCATACCGATAAGCAGTTGCTGCAAACCCGCCCATTGGCCAATGGTCTTCGCTAAGGCACTCAACAATAGGTCATTAATTTCCGTATTATACGCACGATTGGCTTCAACTACCAGGTGCTTCGTCAAGTTTGCAGGTAAGCTGGTCTTGTAAACACATAAGTTTTTCTTAGCTGAAATAGTCGCCGAAATCTTGTCAACAGGTAAAGGTTTGTACCCTGCAATGGTATTCGACCAATATTCCGTTTGACCCGTCACCCAAGGGGAGATGGCAAAATCAGAAAGTGCTTGATGCCATTGTCGATACGAACTGCCCTTAGGGCCAAGATCGATGGCCTGATTTTGGTTTAATTGTTCTAAAGCTCGCTGTAGATCATCTAAGATAATTCTCCAGGAAACGCCATCCACTGCTAAGTGATGGATGGTCATAAATAGACGATTATTTTGCTCCCCTTCTGGTGTCTCTATCCATACGAATCGATACAGGATTCCCTTTTCAATATTGAGACTTTGCTGGTAGGTGTTACAACAGGCCGTGATCTTGTCTACAAGCTCCGCTGATTGGAGGCTAGTCAGATCCTCTATTCGTAGTCCTTCATTGCTGCTTTCATTATAGTTCTGTACCCAGCGTTCTTCTTGCCGCGCATAGGACATCCGTAGGCAGTCATGTTGTTCAACAATCGCAGTGACCAGTGCCTTCAACTTTTCTACCTCTATCGATTTATCTAATTGTAGTAATAAAGCTTGGTTATAGTGATTGTAAACGGGATGCTCCGTATCAAAAAACCATTGTTGGATGGGTAGTAATGGAACTTCTCCAGACAGCAACCCCTCCTCTGTTTGGACCTTAGCAGATCCAACTTTTAATACCTTTACCAGTTCTGCGATCGTCTGATTCTCGAACATATCTGCTACCTGGAATTCCAGGCCTTCGTGATGCGCACGACTTACCGCTTGTATGCTAATAATCGAATCTCCACCTAATTCAAAGAAGTTATCATATATGCCCACCTTTTCAAGGCCGAGTAAGTCTATCCAGATCGCAGCCAGCTTTTGTTCTACTTCTGTCGATGGAGCAACAAAAGAGGCAGATTCTTGTCCATTCGCCACGACTAGCAAGGCTTTTTTGTCGACTTTACCACTATTGGTTAACGGCAATGCCTCCAATTCTTGCCATTGCGCAGGTAACATATAAGCAGGAAGTCTTTCTGCCAGATAGTCTGGTAAAGCCACCTCCTGGGCAGTAGGGAGTGGAACCACGAAGGCATGGAGTCGATAGGTTCCATTTTCTTTATGTGCAATCACTGCACAATCCAAGACATTTGGTGCAGCACGTAGGACATATTCAATCTCACCCAGTTCAATACGATATCCTCTAATCTTCACCTGTTCATCTCTCCGGCCCAGGTATACCAAGTTACCCTCCGGCGTCCAGGATGCCTGATCACCCGTTTGATACAATCGCTTACCTGCTTCGAAGGGGTGTTGACCGAAGCGTTCTTGTGTAAGTTCTGCTTGGTTCAGGTAACCCCTGGCCAATTGTTCGCCTCCGACGTATAGTCCTCCTTCCACACCGACTGGACTGAGCTGCTGGGCTTCATTTAGCACAAAGGCTTGTACATTAGTAAGGGGTTTACCTATACTTACCTGATTTTGGCTATTGATAGGTTGATCCGTTAAGGTTACACAAACGGTGTTTTCCGTTGGTCCGTAGGCGTTGATCACGCGAACCCCCTTTGCTTGCAGACGCTGCGAAATAGCTACATTGAGTGGCTCCCCAGCGGAAACTAGGGTACGTAGATCTTGCAACTGCTGTTCCATTGAGATTTGGTAAGAAGGAGGAAGCGTAGCCACCTCTATTCCCTGTTTCACAATCAATTCCCCTAGCAGCTGTGCAGACAACAGGGTTGCTGGTTCCGGTATAATTAATCGGCTTCCACTCGCCAAGGCTGTAAATATTTCAGAACAGGAAGCGTCGAAACTTATGGATGCGAATTGCAACATTTTCGTCCCTTGGACCAAACCGAAGGCTTTGATTTGGTTAATGCTCAAATTCAGCAAACCTTTATGCTCAATCAATACCCCCTTGGGTCGGCCCGTAGAACCAGAAGTATAGATCATATATGCGAGGTCTTCGCTACTAAGATCAATGGTTGGTGTATGCGTTGGTTGCTGAGCAAAGGTAGTAGCATACTCAGATGTATTGACCAGTCTTCGATCTGGTGTTGCAGCAATGGTACCGTGATTCGCTTGGTCCACCAGTACCATTTCAGTTGCACTATCCTGAAGCAGGAATTCTATACGCTCCTGCGGATAATTAGGATCAATCGGCACATAAGCTGCTCCTGCCTTTAAGATTCCCAATATGCTCACGATCATATCAATAGAGCGATCCATACATAGACCGATTAGCACATTAGACCGTGCTCCCTGGCCAATCAGGTAATGAGCTACTTGATTGGCTTTTTCATTGAGCTGGCGGTAGGTTAGTTGATGATCCTGGTATTGTAGCGCAACTTCATCCGCTTGACTAGCTAGCTGCTCCTCGAACAGGGCGAGAACGGTAGTATATTCTGCTTGCGTTTTTGTGGCTCCACTAAATTGGTTCAGTAGCTGAGATTTCTCAACTTCGCTCAACATGGGTAGCTCTAACAATGTGATGTTAGGATTGGCCACTACCGATCGCATCAACTGCACGAAATGTTCCTGGAATCGTAGCATGGTCTCTGGTTTAAAGAGCTCCTTGCCGTAGGTCATTCCAATGGAAAGCCCTTCCTCTGACTCGTGCACCATTAAGTGTAGGTCTACCGTAGCACTCACTGCTCCTCCTGATTCCGAGTATAAAATGAGATCCTCCATCTCAACTTTAGCCGAAGGTGGCACGTTATTCAACCCAAAAACTACTTGAAAAAGTGGGCTTCTACTTAGGTCTCTTTCAGGGTCTACCCGGTCGACTACTTGCTCAAAGGGAACTTCCTGATGGGCATAAGCATCCAGGGTGCGTTCTTTAACTTGTAATAGAAATTCGCTGAAGCTTGGATTGCCACCAAGATTACTTCTCAAAGCCAAGTTATTAAGAAAGAAGCCAATTAAGGGTTCAATTTCTTTCTGCTGTCGGTTTCCAATGGGAGTCCCTACACAGATATCGTGCTGTCCACTATGTCGATATAACAAAACTTTAAAGATGGCTAACAAGGTCATAAATAGGGTGGCACCATTCTCCTTAGCTAATTGTTTGAGATCACGCATCAATGGAGCTTCAATTTCAAACTCCAAGACTTCTCCCAGGGTACTATGTACTGCTGGCCTTTCATAGTCCAGTGGTAGTTCCAAGGGAGATACACCCTGCAATTGCTGTTCCCACCAATTTAATTTTTCTGCCATCGCGGCATCTGTCAAATTTTCACGCTGCCAGATCGCATAATCAGCATATTGAATAGAAAGAGCTGGCAATTCGGGGGATTGATTATTCAGCATAGCCCGGTACAGTTCCGTCACTTCCTTGATCAGTATTCCCATAGACCAACCATCTGCTGCGATATGATGTACAACCATGAGCAGGAGATGATCTTCCTCCGCTTCCTCAATCAAATGGGCGCGCAACATATAATCTTGGGTCAGATCAAAAGGCCGTAGCTGCTCGGATTCTAACCAGGCGCTAAATGCTGCTTCACCTCCGAAAGATTCTTGCTGATATTGCCTCAACGACCAATCTTCCGCCGAACGAACACGCTGGTAGGCCGCTCCCTGTTTTTGATCAAATATCGTTCTGAGCACTTCGTGCCGCTCTACGAGGGCCTTAAAGGCAGCTGCTAATGCTTTAGTATCCAGCTGTCCCTTTAAGCGTAGTACACTTGGCATATGATACTGGACGCTTCCTTCCAGTTGATCTACAAACCAGAGTCGCTCTTGAGCAAAAGATAAAGGAATATCCTGACCTGAATATTCGGCGGCAACGATAGGTGGCAGGCTATTGCCCGCTTGTTGTGTATCTACAAAATCTGACAGTTCTTGTAAACTGGGGTATGAGAAAATAGACTCTATGTCCAATTCCACTTGCAGTGCTTCCTGGATAGCTACGATTACGCGCACCGCCAAAAGCGAATGTCCCCCTAAATCGAAGAAACTATCTTCCATTCCTACTGTATCAATACCTAACAGTTCCTTCCATATATTAGCAATCGTTTTGGCCGTATGGGTTTCTGGTTCTGCATGGGTCTTACTTTCTATCTTACTTTGGGAAAGTGTGGAAAGCGCTTGTTTATCTACCTTACCATTAGCTAGTAGTGGCATACTATCCAGTAAGTTCCAGTGGCTAGGAATCATATACTCTGGAAGCTGTTGCTTTAAATTGAGGACTAGTTTTTCTAAATCCATCGCATTTTCCGGCACCAGATAAGCACTTAATTGCTGGTTACCTTGCTCATCAGAAGTCAGTAGGACTGTACAGCTATGAACTGTATCCGACTGAAGAATAGCCTGTTCAATCTCACCCAATTCAATCCGGTATCCTCTGAGTTTCACCTGGTCGTCTCGTCTTCCGATGAACTCCAGGGATCCGTCGGGCAGGCGGCGTGCTAAGTCTCCACTACGATACAATTTCCCCAGATCATATTGATGTTTGAATTGCTCATGGGTTTTCTCTACCTGATTGAGATAACCCCGTGCGACCTGCGCACCACCAATATACAGTTCACCAATCACACCTATAGGGGCTAAGTTGCCATCGTCATCGAAGATATAAGTAGCTACATTTCGGAAAGGATGCCCTATGCTTACCTTACCGTCAGCAGTAATAGGTTGTAACGAAATACTAGCTGCTACGGTATTTTCTGTTGGACCGTAGCCATTGTACACCTGTACACCTGCCGTTTGCAATCGTTGAGCCAGCTGACTGTCCATAGCCTCACCAACGGAAACCAGCGTGCTTAAATTATGGAGGTAGGGCTCTACAAATTGTTGATAGGAAGTAGGCAGCGTGGCAAAATCTATCTCTTCCAATAAGCTGCCCATTTTCTCGCTAGACAGAATAGTATTTTTGTCTGGTATCACCAGTGTGCTACCGGTGCATAAAGCCACAAATATTTCGTAGGCTGCTGCATCAAAGCTAACCGAAGAGAATTGCAATACCCGGGTATTCGTCCCCAATGGCATCGTTTCCATCTGATTAAACATCAGGTTAACTAATCCACCATGCTCAATCAAAACGCCTTTCGGTTGTCCGGTAGAGCCTGAGGTGTAAATCACGTAGGCCAAATCTTCTGCTTGTATATCCAATGAGATCTGCTCAGCAGATCCCATCAATTCCAGTGTATCCAAGTTTACTAGCGCCAAGGCGGGATCTGCGTTGAACAAGGGGGCATTGGCATCGTCGGTTAGTACAAGCAAAGCCCCACTATCAGCCATCATATAATTGATCCGAAATTCCGGGTATGATGGATCAATAGGAACGTAGACACCCCCCGACTTAATAATCCCGAGAATAGCTACGATCATATTAATCGAACGATCCATACAAACCGCCACTAAGCTACCTTTCACCAAGCCCTTTTGCTGCAAGTATTGAGCAAGTTGATTACTCAATACGTCCAGGGTTTCATAGCTAAGCGTCTGTCCCTGGAATTTGATTGCCGCAGCTTCGGGTGTTTCCTGAACACAAGCCTGAAATAGGTCCAGTACAGTGTTGCCTTCCGGGAATGCCTTGGCCGTGTCATTGAAGGCGTAAATCAGTTGCTGTTCCTCAGCTGGGCTCAACATCTTCAATTGACCGATCTTCTGTGTCGGTTGTTGAACGATAGCCCACAAAAGTTGCTCAAAGTGTTGCAAGAGGCGCTGTATAGTATCCGCGCCAAACAAATCTCGGCAATACGTCAGTTTAATATTTAAGCCATCTGGATATTCTTCCAGATTCACATGGATATCTACATTAGAATGGATTAAGTCCGACTCTTCAGAACGGAATTCAAGGCCATCTAGCTCGACCTTGGAGGCCGTAGGCGTATTATTGTACATAAATACCACCTGGAAGAGCGGGCTCCGACTTTGGTCTCTAACGGGATCAACCCGTTCAACCACTTGTTCAAAAGGTACCTCTTGTCTAGAGAAGGCCTCTAGGGTGTCTTGTCTGATAACGTCAAGCAGATTGGCAAAAGTTGGATTTCCACTTAAGTCTGTTCGGAGTGCTAAATTATTTAGGAAAAAACCAATTAAGGGTTCAATATCTTTTTGGGTACGATTTGCTACGGGGGTACCCACGCAAATATCGGTCTGTCCCGTGTACCTGTATAGCAATACTTTAAAGCCAGCTAGCAGCGTCATAAACAAGGTAGTGGCCGAATCTTTCGACAATTCCTTCAATTGGCCTAATAGCTCTATAGGGTATCGTCTACTACATTGAGCTCCTCTAGTACTTTGAATAGCAGGTCGGGAAAAATCTGTTGGGAAATCAAGCGGCTCCGTATCGGCTAGCTTATCAGCCCACCAATTCAGCATATTTTCCAATACCTCAGGTCTGAATTCCTCCCGCTGCCAGATGGCGTAGTCAGCATATTGAATAGGTAATGGACTAAGAATGGTGGCTCTCCCTCCGTGTTTTGCCCGATACAGTTCCGCCAGTTCGTCAATCAGTATGGAGTTTGACCAGCCATCGGAAGCGATATGATGCAATATTAAGACCAGAACATTTTCCTTTTCTGACCGCTCTAGCACATGTACTCTTATGGGAAAATCCTTGGTTAGATCAAAGGGCCTTTTCATCTCTTCTTCCAGCCAATGTTGCCACGCTTGCTCACTTCCAAACGCTTCTTGCCTCATCCAATTGATCTCCCATTGTTGGGAGGACCGTATTTGCTGATAGGGTATACCATCCTGTTGCAAGTAGATGGTGCGCAATATTTCGTGCCGCGCGATAATCTCCTGGAAGGCATAATGGAATACCTCTTTATCCAGGTCTCCTAATAAACGCAATACCATGGGAACGTGATAATGGACACTTCCCTCTAATTGATCAATAAACCACAATCGCTCCTGGGAGAAAGATAAGGGGATTAGCTCCGGTCGATGCTGTTGACCAATGTTGGATACTTCTCCCTCCATTGATTGTTCTCCTAAATAAGCAGCAAAATCTTTCAGGATGGGATACTTGAATACCGATTGTATATCAAGATCAATATTAGCCGCCTCTTTGATAGCTACGATGACTCTCACTGCTAGGAGCGAATGCCCACCCAGATCAAAGAAATTATCTTGTACTCCGACCTTTTCTATTGCTAATAACTCCGCCCATATTTGGGCTAATATCTTTTCATATTTACTCGTGGGGATTGTTTGTTTCTTAGACTGAATCTGAGACAATTCCAACTTTTCAAGTGCCTTACGGTCCACCTTACCATTGTCCAAAAGCGGTAAGACATCCAGTTTCATCCATACAGCTGGCACCATAAAATCTGGCAAATTAGTTCTAAGCTTTTTGTTGATTTCTTCAATGGACTGGTTATTTTCCAAAACGATGTATCCCACTAAAAACTTCTGGCGTTTATCATTCTCCTTCGCAAGAACGACACAGCTGGTCACACCAGCAATAGCAGTAGTCGTTTTTTCTATTTCTCCCAATTCTATTCTATTGCCTCTAATTTTAACTTGATGATCTACTCTGCCGGAGCATTCTATACTCCCGTCTGGCCTACGGCGTCCTAAATCGCCCGTACGGTAAAGTCGTTCGCCATTTTCTGTAGTTCTAAATTTTTGTTGACTAAGTTCAGGGCGATTAAGGTATCCTCGACCAACTTGTAATCCTTCAATACAGATTTCTCCCTGCACCCCAATCGGCACCAGTTGACCAAATGGATCCAAAATATGCGCTTTGGTATTTGGAAGCGGCGTTCCTATGTTCACCTTACCGAATGCATCAACCGGGTCATCCGATTCTATCACTCCAATAGTAGCCTCAGTAGGCCCGTAGGCATTCACTACTTTTACTCCCTTCTTCATGAGTTGTTGGGTGATCGTAGGATCTAGGGGTTCACCAGCAGATAGCAAGAGGTCTAAGTGATATAAACCGGGTTCTACGAATTGCTGATAAGAGGTAGGCAAAACGGCAAAGTTGATATCTTGCAATAAATCTTGCATCTCTTCCGCAGAAAGTATGGTCTCTTTCGTAGGTATAACTAGCGTACTACCAGCCACTAAGGCCATATATATTTCGTAAGCCGCACCATCAAAGCTTACGGAAGCAAACTGTAAGACTTTATCTTTTGCTCCCAGCCCAAAACGCTCTACTTGATAGTAGATCATATTAGACAATCCCCGATGTTCGATCAGGGCTCCTTTGGGTTTACCTGTAGAGCCGGAGGTATAGATCACATAGCATAAATCTTCCGGACTAGGCAGCTGATCAGGCAAGGTCGTGGGCATTGCTTTCAGGTCTAGCAGATCTATCAGGAGAACATTTAGTGCTTCATCACTAGGCAGTTTATCGATCAATTTTGATTGACTAATAGCAATAGGGGCCCAACAATCATTGAGGATGTATTCAATCCTTTCAGCAGGGGCTTCTGGGTCCACGGGCACATAGACACCTCCTGCTTTGAGAATACCCAGCATTCCAACGATCAGTTCTACGGACCGTTCCACGCACAATAGCACCATCGTCCCTTGAGCCACACCTTGTTCTCGCAATAAATGAGCTACCTGATTTGACCTTTCCTCTAATTGCTGATAAGTGATGGCTTGGTTTTTGAATTGTATCGCAATGATCTCCGGTTGAGTACGAGCATTCTCAACTATAAAATCTACTACTGTTTCTGGTACTATGGGAGCATCCGTAGCATTAAAGGCCTCAAGTAGTTGTGACTTCTCTGCTGCAGATAGCATAGGCAAATTCACTATCTTCTCCTGAGGATTTGCTACGATGGAACGAAGTAATTGCTCAAAATGAAAGCCCATTCGGTCTATGGTCTCTGGTAGAAAGAGATCGTGGCCGTAGGTCATTACATAGGCTAATCCCTCCTCTCGATCTTCTACCATAACGTGTAAATCCAGCGTAGAGCTAACTGATCCGGGCTGTTCAGGACAAAGCGTCAAACCATCTAGATCAATCTCTTTGGCCGCAGGTGTATTATTCAATACCAGAACCACCTGAAATAAGGGACTTCTACTCTGATCGCGATCAGGATACACACGATCCACTACCTGTTCAAAGGCCACTTCTTGTCTGGCATAGGCTTCTAGCGTATCGTCCTTAACCTTTGCCAGAAGCTGGTCAAAAGCCGGATTTCCACCAAGATCTGTTCGTAGGGCCAGGCTATTGAGGAAAAACCCCATCAGGGGTTCCACCTCCTTCTGAGGACGATTAGCCACAGGTGTACCTACACATATATCAGACTGGCCAGAGTAGCGATACATAAGCACCTTGAAGGCACTGAGCAAGGTCATAAACAAGGTGGTGCCCGCATCTTTTGATAAGCTGCGTAGCTGCTCGCTGAGTTCCTTATCTAGTTGGAATCTTGCTCGAGCTCCTTTGGTACGCTGAATAGCTGGTCTCACAAAATCGGTAGGTAGTGCCAAGGGTTCTACTCCTTTTAGCTGATTTTCCCACCAGGCAAGCTTTTCAGCCATAACCTCGTCCGTAAGATATTCACGTTGCCAGATGGCGTAGTCTGCATACTGAATCTCCAATGCCTCGAGCCTTGGCGCACGCTTAGCCATCTTAGCTCGGTAGAGTTCTACTAGTTCATCCACCAGGATTGCCATTGACCATCCATCAGAAGCAATATGATGCAGAACCATGATCAGGACGTGTTCTGTTGGCTTTCGCTGTATAAGGGTGGCTCTTAGCACATAATCCTTCGATAGATCAAAAGGTAGATTGACAAAGTCAGAGAGTGCAGCCTCCCAAGAATGCCTCCCCATAAAGGCTTGAGCAGACAGTAGTGGCATCTGCCAGGCATCATCAGCCAATATTCGCTGGTAGCCAATCCCCTTTTGCTGATAATATACGGTCCGCAAGATTTCATGCCTATTGATGATCTCGGCAAAAGCCTCCTGTAAAACGGTAGTATCTAGCTGGCCCTCCAGCCGAAGTACACTAGGTATATGATAATGTGTACTACCCTCCAATTGATCGATGAACCAGAGACGTTCTTGTGAGAAGGAAAGCGGAATATGGGTTGGCCTCCCTTGCTTGGTAATCGAGGGGAAGGAAGCGCCTTTCCGCTGTGTATCCAGCAAAGCTGCAAAATCACCTAAGATGGGGTAACTAAAGATACTATCAATACCTATCTCTATGTTTAATGCTTTATGTACAGCTGCTAGCACACGAATAGCCAACAAGGAGTGCCCCCCCAAGTCAAAAAAGCTATCGTAGCGTCCAATCTTTTCTACCTCCAATAGTTCACTCCAAATTCGAGCGACTTCTATCTCAGTATTCGTGCTGGGCTCATTATATTGTTGCCTAAGTAGGGTGGTATTCTCAATTACTGGCAATGACTTGCGATCCACTTTCCCGCTCTTAGCCAATGGAATTTCCTCTATCTGCATCCACTGGGAAGGAATCATATAATGCGGTAATTTCCCCGCCAGAAATTGACTAAGGGTTGCTGGCTCAAGGCTTGTATCGGCAACGACATAAGCCACCAACTGTGAATTACCTTCTTTATCTTTCTGGGTACTCACCACGCAGTCACTCACTAGCTCACTGCTTTGCAAAGCCACCTCAATCTCACCAAGTTCAATCCGGTACGAGCGAACCTTTACCTGATTATCAATGCGGCCGATAAAGTCTAAAGCTCCGTTGGGCAGCCATCTGACTTGATCCCCCGTACGATAGAGGCGATTATCGGACTCAAATGGATCATTTACAAATCTGTCGGCCGTCAGCTCTGGTTTGTATAAGTAAGCGCGTGCGACACCCGCCCCTCCGATGAACAATTCACCGATGCCTCCCGGGCCAACGGGTCTCCCTTGCTCATCGAGCACTCGTACAGAGGTATTGGCGATCGGCTGACCAATGGACACATAATCCAATTGATCCAAGGTGGGGTCAAACTCGTGGTAAGTAGACCCTACCGTTGTCTCAGTAGGTCCATATTCATTTATAATGCGAATCTTACCACCATATCTTTTGTAAAGAGAAGCGGCCAAAGAAGTGGGCAAAGCCTCTCCTCCTACGATCAGGCATCGGAGTGCTTCCCCCGCCGTTGCTGATGATTCAATTAATCGCAAATGGGAGGGCGTCAATTTGAGGACATTGATTTCCTTATTTCCAAAAATGTCCACCATATTCACTCTATCCTCCTTTGCATCTTTGCGGTAAATGATGGCCTTCCCACCCGTCAGTAAGGGAAGGTAAATGGATGTGATCGTGAGATCGAAGCTGATACTGGAGTATAAGCCCATATTGATGGGCTCGTTTTCACCGTAAGTATCCTTGGCCCAACTGAGATAGTTATTCAGGTTGCGGTGTTCAATGGCTACGCCTTTTGGTTGGCCAGTAGACCCTGAAGTATATAGTACATAAGCCAACTGATCAGCTGAAATGGGCTGCTCAAGTTCCACCGTAGGATAGGCTTCAAGCATCATTTGGGCGTGATCCAGGTCAATGACTGAAGTAGCAGGATGATCACTGAACAGGGCCGTATGATCACCAGCAGAGATCACGTAAGCTGCTTGGGACTGTTCTACCATATATCGAATCCGGGGCTCCGGAAGATCAGGATCAAGAGGTACAAAGGCACCGCCTGCCTTTTGAATCCCCAGGATGGCCACAATCAAGTCTATGGAACGATCCAGGCAAAGCCCTACTCTGTCCTCCGTTTTCAAGCCCGCATCGAGCAAGAAACGAGCCATCTGATTGGAACGCTCTTCCAATTGGAAATAAGAGCACTCTTCTGCTTCGCAACAAATCGCGATGGCATCAGGAGAAGTTTCGACCTGGGCTTTAAATTGCTCTAGCACACTCTGATAGGGATAGTCTACCTGAAACGCTTCCAGGCCGGGGAAGGACGTTCCCGCACAAAGGTCAATATCTCCTAGCGTCTCGTCCACTTTATGGACTATTTCTAATATCGTGCCCTTGAACTGACGCTTGATCATGTCAATAAAGTCTGCACTCAGTAATTCATCATTGTAGATAAAATTGACGGTTAGGTGCTCACGAAGTGCTACTACCAAGGTCAATAAGTAGTTCGTTCTTTCATCTACTTCTACCGCAGAAATTTCCAGTGGAATGTCTTTCCCCAAATCCTCACCAACCGGATAGTTTTGGAAGACTAGAATGGAGTCAAAAAGTGTACCGGAAATACTATTCCAATCTTGAATAGCTCGGAGGCCACTATGTTGGTAAGCACGTGCTTGACTATGCTGATTTTGTATATCTACCAGCCAATCTGCTATGCGGGTATCCGGTTGTAATTTGGTACAAAGAGGAATCGTATTGATATATAGGCCAACTCTTTGTTCTGCATTTTCCAGTTCAACTGGTCGACCAGAAACGGTAACACCAAATACGGCCTCGGGGCGATTGGTGTAATGGGCCAGTAAATAGGACCAAACGCCTTGCAATAGCGTATTGACCGTTATTTCGTTTTGATTGGCACACACTTGAACTGCTTCTAAGGTAGCTGCATCCAGTTCCAATTGTGTTTTTTGTATACTGGCTCCCCCGTAATTACGATGTTGGCTGGAGGGCACGAAAGGAAGTAAACTACCTTGCTCAATCCCTTGCAGGTATTCCTGCCAGAAAGCCTTGGTTTTATCTCGATCAATCTGATCAATGTATTTTATGTAATCCTCATAAGCATCTACATCAGCAATGGCCAATTGGGGTGTTTTGCCATCGATCAATTCGCTATAGGTAGCTAAGAGTTCATTGATCATAATTGGAATAGACCATCCATCAGTGAGAATATGATGATACAGCCATACCATTTGGTATTTGTCCTCTCCTAGTTTAAAAAGGCTAATCCGCAGCAATGGCGGTTGGCTTAGATCAAATCCTTTTTGTCTATCCTCTTGCAGGAAAGCAGACAATTTTGAAGCCTGTTCCTCCTTTGTATATTGAGAAAAGTCATACTCCTGAACAGGAAGGTTCACTTCTTTAAATACCCCTTGTAGCAATAGGCTAAACTCCTCGTAGTAGAAAGCCGTTCGTAGAATGGTATGCCGTTGAATCAAGTGCTGCCAGGCCATTTTAAAGGGTTCGACCTCCAGATGCTCTAGCGTACAAACAAAATGGTTAATATAGGCGCCCCCCTTTCCCTTGTCTAAACTATGAAACAGCATCCCTTCCTGCAAGACAGAGAGCGGGTACAGGGAATCGATATTATCACTGCGTTTTCGGTATACAGCTGCCTTGGACGTTTCAAGCAGGTATTGGATCAGAGCAGCTTTATTCTCTCGAATAAAATCGATAATCTCCTTATTTTCTCTAATCAAACCAATCTCCTCTGCGTTCAACTTATCCTTATTCCCCTTCAATATGAGTTCTCCTCCTCTAACAATTAGGCTTAGGTTCAATTGAGCTAATCGCTCTAAAAAGTTACGGATTTGCATTGTCATTAGATTAGAATTTCAAAATATCAATTCCAGAAGCTGGTTCTTCCTCCTGAAAAAAGGCATCCAACTCTTCTAGGCTAACTTTGGACTGTAGACTAAAATCGGAGGGGGTCTTTTCCATATCTTCTTTCTGGAGGCAATGATGTATGATGTCTGTTAAATATTCCTTGAATGAATTAGCTAGTGCGGCTATCGTCTTCTCCTGGTAAAGCGTAGTCGCATAGCTCCAGGTCAATTGTAGTCTGCCCTTGCTAATAGAGCCATTGATGGCCATCTTGGCCCCCACCCTATTCTTAGCGTTAACGGGCTTGCCGGCCGATTCAGTGGCTGGACTTAGAGGTCCATCCTGTTGTATGACACGGTCTAGTTGTCCCAGATAATTGAATAAGATTTCCCAAGGTTGATGACTATTATAGCTGGCTCGGGTTTGTTCATCTGGGTGCAAAAACCTAAGGAGTCCATAGGATAGACCATGGTCAGGAATTTGTCTCAACTGTTCCTTGGTTCCCTTGATCAACTCTCCAATTGGAAGTGTCCAATCTAGTCGAAGTGAAGCAGGATACAAGCTAGTGAACCACCCCATTGTTCTTGATACATCCAAGTTGGGGGATAAGGCTTCCCTTCCGTGGCCTTCCAACCCAATCATCACCGCATTTTGCTCCGCCCAGGTCCCTATCGCTTTTCCTAAAGCACAAAGCAATAGGTCATTAATCGTAGTATTATAGGCTTGATGAACGGGCCCAGTCAAGGCCACCGTCAGCTTGGGATCTAAGGCAAGATCCAGATGGGCAAGATCTTCATACCGAACGGCTTCAGTCGACCGATAATCCACTGGTAATTCCCGAAAATACTCCATAGTCGCCATCCAGTAGGCCCTAGTTTCACTGGTGATATCCGTAGCAGCATACTTTTCCAAGGCTGACTGCCATTGTCTATAGGAAGTAGCTTTATCAAAGCTTAGCTCCGGCTGCTCCCTGGTTAGTAGATCGTGAAGGTCCTCCAAGAGGATACGCCAAGAGACGCCATCCACTGCCAGGTGATGGATCACAATCAATAGTCGATTGTGAAGATGTCCGAGAGGTGTCTCAATCAAAACAAAGTGCGCAATTTGTCCTTCTACCACCTTAAGCTGTTGCTGATACTGCTTGCAAAGGGTGGCCAAGTGCTCTGGGAAGCTCACCTCTGAGAGATGACTAAGGGATGCTTGTTTCAATTCAACAGCTCGATCTGAATAGAACTGTTTCCAACCATCCATCTCCTTTTTATAAGACAAGCGTAGGACATCATGTTTTTGTCCAAGCACACTTATAGCTTGAGCTAGCCTTGCCCGATCTAGGCCTTTCTCGATCTGTAACAATAAGGCTTGATTGTAGTGATCGAGTACCTCGTGTTGAGCTTCGAAAAAATTATATTGGATCGGCAACAATCCCAGCTCACCGGTCAACAAGCCTTGTTCCGCCAGGAGGCTTTGGCTTTGCGCTGTTGTAAGGTAATTTGCTAACTCTGCAATGGTTTGATATTTGAAGATATCCTGGGGCTTTATGTGGTATTGCAAGCGTCTAGCTCGGCTAACCACCTGAATACTAACGATGGAATCTCCGCCAGCTCGGAAGAAATTATCATGTATCCCCAGTTGATCTACACCCAGTAAATCCTGCCAGATCAGGGCCAAGTCTTTCTCAATTTGAGTGTTAGGTAGTACTAAGTTGTCAACTGATCTGCTATCCCAATTGGGTTCGGGGAGTGCTTTCCGATTGATTTTACCGTTTGCATTCAAAGGGAGTTGCTCCATGTTGATCCAAATGCTTGGGACCATGTAGGCAGGGAGTTGCTCCTTTAGTTCTCGTTCAATAGCTTCTTCGGAAAATCCTGCTTGTGCTACCACATAGGCCAGCAACCGTTGATGTCCCTCCTGATTGGCTTTTGCTACTACTACACAGGATCGTATCCATTGACTATCCTCCAGTGCCCTTTCAATCTCTCCTAATTCAATTCGGAATCCTCTGATCTTGACCTGATGGTCATTTCTTCCCAGATATAAAAGGTTTCCATTTGGCAGCCACTTTGCAACATCGCCGGTCTTATACAAGGCTCCCCCTTGTTCAAAGGGATCAGTGATAAATTTTTCTGAGGTAAGTAATGGTCGATTCAAGTAACCCCTAGCCACTTGCGCTCCTCCAATATGAAGTTCGCCGGGAACACCAATGGGAACCGGCTGGAGGTGTTTATCCAAGACATACATTTGCGTATTGGCTACAGGGCTTCCAATCGGCACACTATATGGCAGTATCTCCTTCGTAGGAACAGCCCAAGCTGTAACATCAATAGCAGCTTCGGTAGGTCCATATAGATTGAAGAGAGGAGTTTCCCCCAGTTTAGCCCTATGTAGTTTAACCTGGTTCCATCGTAAGGCCTCCCCACTACAGATGACACGCTGAAGGCTTTTACAATTACCACTTTCAATGGCAGTAAGAAAGGCCTCTAGCATAGAAGGCACAAAGTGTATAGTCGTTACCTCATATCGTTCAATTGTTTCCAGCAGATACTGGGCATCCTTATGCCCATCTGGTTCAGCTATGACCAGCTTCGCACCGACCAAAGAGGGCCAAAACAGCTCCCAGACGGATACATCAAAGCTATAGGTCGTCTTTTGTAAAATAGTATCTTGATCGCCAAGGTCAAAGTAATCTTGTGCCCAGCACAATCGGTTTACTACCCCAGCATGCTCATTGACAACCCCTTTGGGTCGACCAGTGGAACCTGATGTGTAA
This sequence comes from Saprospiraceae bacterium, assembly GCA_965263225.1. GTDB lineage: Bacteria > Bacteroidota > Bacteroidia > Chitinophagales > Saprospiraceae > DT-111. The sequence goes on along the minus strand of CBDHHG010000046.1, from coordinate 70,963 downwards.
ATTACATAGGCTGCCGAGCTGCTATCAATAGTGACTGTGGGAAGGGCACAAGACTTTACATGACTATTAATGGCGTTAATGTTAATTAAAGTCCGCGAGGGACCTGATATCTTGGTAAGTTTTGCAATATTATTTTCATCGGAGATGATCCATCTGGCTGAGGTATCAGTCAAGATGTAGGAAATCCGATCTGAAGGGTATTCCGGATCAATTGGTACATATGTACCACCTGCCTTTAGTATTCCCCAAAGGGCCACCATCATTTCCAAGGATCGATCGACAAATAGAGCCACGAGTTCTCTCGATCTCAAGCCGCGATCAATCAGTTGTTGTGCAAATTGGTTGGACTCCTGATCCAATTCCAGATAAGTCATTGAATGTTCCCGGAAAACTAATGCAATCGCATTAGGGGTACGGTTAACCTGCTCTAAAAAGAGGTCTACCAGTGATTTATCCAGCGGATACGTTGTTGCGGTATGGTTAAACTCCTTAACCACTTGGTGTTGTTCTTCCGGAGACATCAAGTCCAGTTGACTGAGTCTCTTATGCGGATGCAAGAACGCATCAGTCAAAAGTTGTGTAAAGTGCTGTCCCATCCTGAGGATGGTCTCTTCAGCAAATAAATCTCGACAGAACTCCAGTTCAATCCGAATCGATTCTTGTGTTTGAGCCACCGTACAAGTCAAATCGAACTTGGTATGTTGCTGTGGAAGTTTGACCGAGGAAAGTTCAAGTTCAGGTAATTCAATCGTATCCTCCGAAGGGATATTATCATAGATAAACATCACCTGGAAAAGTGGGGAGCGGCTTAAATCCCTTTTTGGGTCCAAGCGCTCCACTACCTTTTCAAAAGGCACATCCTGATACGAAAGTGCCGATATGGTTCCTGTTTTAATCTGTTCCAATAAATCGATAAAGCGGGGGTCTCCATCCCATTGTGTACGTAATACAATCGTATTCACAAAAAAGCCGATCAAGTTCTCCAGATCCTTATCATTTCGATTGGCTACGGGCGTCCCCACCACAATATCCTGTTGCCCAGTATAGCGATGCAACCAAGCTTTAAAAGCAGTCAATAAGGTTATGAAGGCCGTAGCTCCCGCTTTATGGCTTAATTGTTGCAAAGCATTTTTGGTAGGGAGTCCTACTTCAAAGGAGCATTTTCCTCCCCTGGTACTTTGAATAGATGGTCTTGAAAAATCGGTGGGCAACTCTAGGGGCGATAAATCCTGAAGTCGTAAAGCCCACCAATCCAATTTATCCGACATGACCTCTTTCGTCAGATATTCTCTTTGCCATGCCGCATAGTCATGATATTGTAAGTTCAGTGTTGACCATGTTGTTGTTCTTCTTTCAAGTCGAGCGCGATAACCCTCGACCAGTTCCTGGATCAGGATGCTCATTGACCATCCATCAGCGGCAATATGGTGTAGGTTTATGAGCAACAAATGAGTGTGAGGAGATTCTTTTATGAGCGAAACTCGTATTGGGAGCTCCTTTTCTAAATCAAAGGAGTGAGAAAATTCTTCCTGGATTACCTCCTTCAATGGCCGTTCTTCTGGATCAATCTGCCGGATAGTCCAATCCTTCGCTGAAGTTAAATACTGATAAGCAGTTCCCTCCTTTTGGCGATACAATGTTTTCAGCACCTCATGTCGTGTAATTACGCTATAGAAGGCAAAGGCAAGGGCCGATGCATCCAATTTTCCTTTCAGACGAAGTACGGTCGGTATGTGGTAATGTTGGGTACCTTCCAATTGATCTATAAACCAGAGTCGTTCTTGTGCGAAAGATAGTGGCAGCGGTCCATCAGGCTGGTTCATCTTCACTATGCTAGGCAGTTGAGGTCTTGGATTAAGGGCATCCAGATACTGGGCCAAGGTAGTAATGGTGCTATAGGTAAAGATATCTTTAACTGTGAGGCGAACGCCTAATTCCTTCTTAATGGCAGAACAAAGGCGAACAGCCATCAGGGAATGTCCCCCTACACGGAAGAAATCGTCTTCAATACTCAAGGAGTCCACTTTCAACAGTGATTCCCAGATTGCCATCACCTTCACTTCCGTTGCCGTTTGAGGTACTTTCGGAGTTTTGTCAACTTCACCAAACAAATCTAACTCAGGAAGTGATTGTCGATCGATCTTACCATTTAGTTTTACAGGCATCACTTCCAGTTGCATCCAACGTCTTGGCACCATGTAGATAGGCAAGTGGGACAGCAGAAAGGATTCCAGCTCTTCTGAGGAAGTGGCAGAAGTAGCAGTGTAATAAGCTAGCAGGTGCTTTTCTCCTTGGGAATCTGTACGCACAAGTACGGCACATTCTCGCACAGCTTCGGCCATTTGCAAAATTTGCTCTATCTCGCCCAATTCAATGCGTAGCCCTCTGATTTTAACTTGATCATCAGCTCGGCCAAGGTAAATCAAATCCCCTGAAGCTGACCATTTGGCCAAGTCACCTGTCTTATAGCACACCTGTCCCTCGTAAAAAGTATCCGCCATAAAACGCTCAGCCGTCAAATCTGGTCGATTAAGATATCCATTACCTACAGGTGCGCCAGCTACATACAGTTCGCCTGGTATACCCACTGCTTGTAATTGCTGATGCTGATCTAGCACATATAATCTGCAATTGGCAATGGGCTTCCCTATGGGAATGGAGACTTCGCTAAGCTGTGCTGGGGTAAGCGTTTTGAAACACACATCAATCGTTGCTTCTGAGGGACCATATAGATTGTGTAAGTTACAGCTTACCTGCTTGTGAAATCGACTCACTAGCGAGGGAGAAAGGGCTGCTCCTCCACAGAAAATGCGTTTTAGAGCTGGAAAATGTATTGTATTATCTACATCTAGATGATTTACGAATGCTTCCAGAATACTGGGGACAAACTGTATGGTTGAGATTTGATGTTCTTGGATTAGTGCAACTAAAGCTTCCGCATCATAAGCCGCTTCTCGCTCACATAAGTGGAGACTCGCGCCATAACAAAACGGCATACTCAGCTCCCATACTGATGCATCAAAAATATAGGTGGTTCTTTGTAAAATCTTTTCTCCCACCCCAAAGCCAAACTCATGCCACATCCAATGGTTGTGATTGACCAGATTCCTATGACTTATCGTACAAGCCTTGGGTCTGCCCGTTGAGCCGGAAGTGTAGAGCACATAAGCCAAGTGTTCTGGGTTTCGCGTCGTAGGCGGCGCAGTATTGGCCTGATTAGCGACAAGTTCGATCCGGTTATCTAATTCGATACAAGCAATCGCTGTAGGAAGTTGCCAGTCTTGTAAGATGGTTGCCTTGGACAGTAAGAGTACCGCAGCACTTTCCTTTATAATATACTCAACTCGCCTAGTGGGATATTCGATATCGATCGGTAAATAAGCCGCTCCGGTTTTCAGGATAGCCCATATTCCAATCAACATATCAGGCTCCTTGTCCAGCGCAATGGCTACAACTTGTCCTTCAGTCACTCCTTGCTGCTGCAAGTAATTGGCTAATCGGTTGACCTGTACGTCAAACGCTTGGTAAGACATCTTCTTCTCGCCCCAGCCAATGGCTAGTGCCTCGGGATGCTTACGTACTTGCTCCTCAAAGAGATCTACAACTGTTTTGTTAGCGGGAAAATCGGTCGGCGCTGGGTTATATTCTGTTAAAATTTGCTGCCTTTCCGACCTATCCATCAATGATAGCCTACTGATTTTTTCCCGGCTGTCCTTTACTACTGATTGGAGTAAGTTCCGTATGTGGTTTTCCATCCTTTTGATGGTAGCCTCAGCGAACAGAGCCGTACAATAGTTAATGCTAACTTCCAATCCTTTGTCACTAGGTGTTAGTGTAAAAGTGAGGTCAAACATGGCCAGCTTATGCTCGAAATCAATACCACTTATGTCTAAGCCGTCGATCGCTATTTCATTAACTGGCTGATTATTATTCCAAGCAAACATGACCTGGAACAAGGGGGGTGTACTAGGATCTCGTTCTTTGACTATTTGTTCAACCACCTTCTCAAAAGGCAGTTGCTGATGGCTATAAGCTGACAGGGTATTTTTTCGAACTTGCCCCAGCAAGTCCTCGAAAGAAGGTTCTCCTGAAAGGTCAGTTCGCAAGACCAGCGTATTCACAAAAAATCCAATTAGCCCCTCTACCTCCATCTGATCTCGATTAGCCACTGGCACGCCAAGAGCGATGTCCGTCTGACCGCTATAACGATGTAAGAGTACTTTGAAAGCAGCCAATACCGTCATAAATAGCGTTACCTCATTCGTGTCAGCCAGGGCTTGCAATTGATCTACCAACGATTTTTCCAACAGAAAACTTCTGGTTCGGCCTTCATCTAAGCGGATAGGGGGCCGACTAAAGTCCGTAGGCAAGTTTAAAGGTGTCAAACCAGACAATTGTGCCTCCCACCACTCTACTTCAGCTTGCAAATGATCTGCCGTTAGGTGAGTTCTTTGCCACTGTGCATAATCTGCGTATTGAATAGGTAAGGAGGTATTGTTGACAGTTTGTCCCGCTCGATAGTACGTGTAATTACTCACCAATTCATCTACAATGATAGCCGTGGACCAACCATCAGCAGCGATATGATGCATGATAATCAAAAGCTGGTATTCATCGGGCTGCACAGCCATTAAGTAAGCGCGCAGCATAAAATCTTTGGTCAAGTCAAATGGACACTGGATTTCCTTAGCTACCCAATCTGGTTCTTGGAGCTCGCCGGAAGGCATAATCTTTAGGCTCCAGTTTTCAGCATCTTGGACGCGCTGAAAGGCCTGGCCTTCTTCCTCCACATAAACGGTACGTAATACTTCATGGCGATCAATAATGGCTCGAAAGGCCAACTCCAAGGCTTCTACATCTACTTCCCCAGAAAGCTTCAGGTATCTGGGAATATGATAGGCTAGACTTCCCTCAAATTGGTCGATAAACCAAAGCCGCTCCTGTGCATAGGAAAGTGGGGCCAATGTTATTTCTGCTCTTCTCGTCACTTCGGGTAAAGCCGAATGATCTGTAAGGGAAGAGATATGATGGACCAATTCTTCAATAGTAGGATGGTTGAATATGGCTTTCACTGACAGGTGAACCTGGAGTTCTTTGCGTATCGCAGCCACTAGACGCATGGCTAGTAGAGAATGTCCTCCTAAGGCAAAGAAGTCGTCAGATAACCCAACTTGTTCTATGGCTAGTAAGCGTTCCCAAATATGAGCAATCGTTTTTTCGGTAGCTGTTTCTGGTGCCTGGTACGCCTTTCGATCCATCAATTTTGGATCAATGTCGGGCAATGCTTTCCGGTCTACTTTATCATTGGCCGTACGGGGCAATTGATCGAGCGTGATCCAGTAGGTTGGGATCATATGAGGCGGCAACTGTGCCTGTAGCTCTTCTTTTAGTTTCGACTGATCAAATCCTGGTCTGCCGACGACATAAGCCACTAATACAGCCTCTCCTTTCTGATTTCGTTTTGCATCGACAATACATTGTTGAATTTCTTTATGCTGAAGAATAGTCTGTTCAATTTCTCCCAATTCAACTCGATAACCTCTGATTTTAACCTGATTATCTTTCCGGCCCAAAAATTCAATTTTGCCATCGGGCAACCAGCGGCCTAAATCTCCTGTATCATATACGCGGGCAGCATCCCTAAAGGGATCCGGAATAAAACGATCTGCCGTCAAAGCAGGCCGGTTTAGATACCCTCTGGCTAAGCCAGCTCCCCCTAAGTAAATTCGTCCGATACAACCTACGGGCGCTGGGCGCAATTGTTCATCCAAGATATAGGCTCGGGTATTCAGAATAGGTTGTCCTATGGGCGGTGCTATCGCCACCTCTTCCTTTGGATGGGTCAAATCATTCACCAATACTCCAATGGTTGTCTCCGTTGGACCATAATGATTGATGATCTTTTCTACCTTAAAGTGAGTGCGAATATCAGCTACCAGATCCCAGCTAGAAGCCTCTCCTCCTAGTAGTAGATGGGTGAAAGTTACTTTCTTTTGTCGAGCGGAAGGCAGGAGAGCACTCAATAAGGTTGGGGTAAATTTGATCAGGTCTATGGTGCGCTTTCGACAATAGTCAAAGAAGGCAATCGGATCCTCAAGAAGTTCTTTCTTGATGAGGTCAATCGTTCCCCCCAGACAGAGTGCACTGAAAACGGCCGTATTCCCCAAATCTGTACTGATATCGGTAATAGAAGCATAGTAAGCCCCTTCCTGTAGATTCGTGATCCTTTGGATACCCTGCACATAATTGATGATAGAATGATGTTCGATCAACACGCCTTTGGGTTGGCCCGTAGAGCCTGAAGTATAGATCACATAGATTAAATCCTTCGCATCCGCTTGCAGCGGTAAATTTTGGGAACAAGCTGGCAAAGTAGACAGACGCTCAGTCAAGTACTCCACTGCTCCTGTATATTGCTCTCTAATGGCTTCAAAATGAAGTGGCTCCGTTAACAGGGCCTTAGGCTTGGCATCCCCCAGGATATAGAGTTTTCGATTGGACGGGAAGTTAATATCAATGGGAACGTAAGCGGCTCCAGCTTTCATTACGGCGAGCATGGCCACAGCCAGCTGTTCAGATCTGTCCATTAGTATGCCCACCAGATCACCTCTGCCTATTGCATAGGTATCCTTGAGATAAGTAGCGAGTTGATTGGCCTTGGTATTAAGCGCACTATAGGTCAATGTACCATCTCCACAAACCACTGCTAGTTGATCAGGAGCCTTGGCTGCATAAGCTTCAAACAGAGAAACAACCGTATCCTCTTGATTGGCTTCACTACTGCCAGGGGTCGCCAGTTTGAGCAAGGCTTCATAATCCGCTGTAGATAACAACTTCAATTCACGTACCAACAAGGATGGTTCCAAGACTATCTGCTCAAGAATCCGTCCAAAATGTTCTTTTATCGTTTTGATTCGTTGCTTATCCAGCAATTCACCATTGTAGTTGAATTCTATATTCAGACGAGCACCAGCATCTACCGTGATGGTGAGCAGATAATTGGTAGTCCGTTGGGAAAAGGAAGCACCTATGCTTAATCCATTCTCCCCATTCGGTTGCTCGTCGATCTGTTCTGGATAATTTTCAAATACCAGGATGCTATCAAACAAGTCTCCTTGCAGTCCTTGCCATCTCTGAATATCATTCAGCGCAGAGTATTGATAATCTCTGGCTAAAGTATGGCCCTTCTGTAGTTCATTTAACCATGCCAGTACATTTGCGGCAGGGGGGATGGTACTGACTAGCGGAATCGTGTTAATATAGAGTCCAACTCGTTCCGTGGCATTAAGCAGATCCGTTGGTCGACCAGACACAGTCACGCCAAAACAGACTTGATCCTGTCCGGTATACCTGGATAACAAGTAAGCCCACACGCCCTGTAATAGCGAATTGATGGTAATATGGTGTTGTCGGGAGAACGCCTGAACCTTCTTACTAAAGCCTCCATCAAAGCGGAGCCACTCCGTCTGCACGGCCAGCCCTCCTTTGTTTCGTTCCACCCCATCCTGTACAAAAGGGAGAAGTGTTGGCTTGTCCAAATCAGCTAGGTAAGTACTCCAGAAATTCCGCTGTGCTTCTTTATTTCTACGCTCGATGTATTGAATGTAATCCTGGTAGCGATCTTCCTTTGGAGGGGTAAGGGTTAGCCCCTTGTCCAACTGGAAGTAGTTCTGTAAAACCTCATTCATCATGACTGGGCTTGACCACCCATCACAAATAATATGATGATGCGTCCAAACCAGTCTATATTTTTCCGCTGTCAATTGGAATAGCGTAAAGCGCATCAGGGGTGGACGTGCTATATTAAAAGGAGTAAGCCGATCCTCCGCCAAGACGGAAGTAATCATAGCATCCTGTTCCTTTTCAGATAGTTTTGTGTAATCTACGATCTGAAAAGGAAGTTCTACGTTTGCAAATACGCCCTGCAAGGGATGCTCAAAGTCTTCGTGAAAGAAGGCTGTGCGTAGGGCTGTATGCTTATTCAAAAGAGCTTGCAATGCAACTTTAAGCGTTTCGGGCTTCAAATTCCAAAAATCACATACAAATTGATTGATGTAGAGCCCCGCTTCCGATTTAAACAACTCATGAAACAACATGCCTGCTTGCAAAGGGCTTAAGGGGTAAAGTGCTTCTGGCAGCTTCATTCCCTCCTGCTTGACAGGCAAGTGGGCAAGAAAATCGATCAGTTCTCGGTGAGTTAGGTATCCAGAAAGTCCGTAATCCGCTGGCGTTAAGGTCGCTTGTGTTTGTGCTTGGCAATGTAAAATCACGAATTCCAGATTGGCCAGATATTCCTCTGCCAAGTCCTTCATCTCTTCGCGCGGAAATAGATCCGCAGCATAAGACCAATCTACCACCAAGACACCTCCTTGCACCGCACAGTTGACTGCTATTTTAGCAGCATCTCTATTGTTGAGACTGGACATTGCGCCAATGTTTTCTGCTGCTGGCCAAACGCCTTCCATTTGGAGGGTATGATCTAGCTGTCCTAGGTAGTTGAAAGTAATATCCCAAGCTTGCCCCTTTGGCCAATCTTCGCCAGACTGCAAGTACTTTAGTAAGCCGTACCCTAGACCTTTATGGGGAATACTCCTTATCTGTTCCTTGGTTGCGATAATCTGAGTTTGGATATCTCGTTGGCTGTCCCGAGAAAATAAAACTGGATACAAACTGGTAAACCAGCCTACTGTGGAAGAAATATCTATCGGTTTCCCCAATTGTTCTCGACCATGCCCTTCCAAGCCAATAACTAAGTGTTCTCTTTGGGTCCAATTTGAGAGCGTCTCAAATAAAGCGGCTAGGAGTATATCATTGATCTCTGTGTTATATGCCTGATGGACCTCCGTCAATAAAGCTGTGGTAAGTGACGGGCTTAAGTTTAAGGAAACCTCAGCGCTGGCTGCTACTTCAATTTCTGGAGGAGTATCAAGAGGTTCATAAGCATTAATAACTGAGCGCCAATATCCCTGTTCAGACCTAATCATTTCCCCATTTGCCAGCACCGTCAAATGTTCTACCCAAGAGTGATAGGAAGCACTTTTCTCTCCAAGAACCAGTGGCTGTTGCAGGTCTGCGGCCGACAGCAGTCGTTGGAAGTCGTGCAAAAGGATTCGCCAGGAGAGGCCATCCACTTGCAGGTGATGAATAACAATAAAGAATCGATTATACGTTTCTTCTTGCGGGGTCTGAAATAGTACAAAGGCACTCAATGGACCTTCGGCCAGTTTAAAGCTTCTCTGCCAGGTTTCACATGTGTCGGTCAATTGATCTTGCCAGTTGGAGGTATGGGAAAGATTCTTCACCTCTAGCTGAGATTCAGTTGGACTATAGGACTGATGCCAAACGCCTCCTTCCTGCCAGAAGCGGGTACGAAGAACATCGTGTTGCTCCATAAGCTGTTCTACAATCTTTTGTAAGGTAGAAGCTGTTATGGCCTTATCGAGTTGCAATAGAACAGCCTGGTTGTAGTGGTGTGCATCTTCATGCTCCTGCTCAAAGAACCAGTGTTGGATGGGGGTTAGATCTAGTTCCCCTTCCAAAGCAGAAACAACAGCGTTCGTCTCCACCGCCCTTTCTACGATAGGCACCAGATCTGCAATCGTTTGACGTTCAAACATATCAGCCACTTGAAACAAATAGCCTTCATGATGTGCCCTACTGACCGCCTGAATACAGATAATCGAGTCTCCACCTAATTCAAAGAAGTTATCATGAATACCCACTGCTTCTAGACCCAATAATTCTTTCCAAATATTGCAAAGTGTCACTTCCAAGTCTGTAGTAGGTTCTCCACTACTAACCTTCTGTTCTTGCTCTAGGGGATACTCCAGTAACGCCTTTCTATCGACCTTACCACTTACATTCACAGGAAGTTCTGCAAGTTCTAGCCAGAAAGCGGGCATCATGTAAGCGGGAAGTTGGCTCTCTAGATAGGTACTCAATGCCTCTTTATCGAATGTCTGGGTGGGGACGACAAAAGCAATTAGTTTATTCACTCCTTGCATATGCTTGGCTAGCACTGTGCAATCTTGTACAGCCTCATGAGCTAAGAGCACTTGCTCAATCTCTCCCAACTCAATGCGATGACCACGAATTTTAACCTGTGCGTCCGCTCTTCCGACAAAAGAAAGTGTCCCATCAGGTAACCAACAGACCAAATCTCCTGTGCGGTATAGACGCTTGGTAGGTTCCTCCGTTTGGACAAAACGCTCTGCTGTCAACTCCACTTGATTCAGATATCCTCTAGCCAGTTGCACGCCTCCCACATAAAGTTCACCCGTAACACCAATGGGTGATAGCTGAAACTCATTTTGAAAGACATATGCTTCTACATTCGCCAAAGGGCCACCGATACTTACCTTGGATCCGTAATTTGTGGCTTTTGGACTCAAACTTACACAGACCGTATTCTCCGTTGGGCCATAAGCATTGATAACCTTCACCCCTGCCTGTTCCATCCGCTCTGCTACATCTATATTCAGGGGTTCTCCCGCTGATACCAAAGTTTTTAGCCCCAACAAGGCTTCCTCCATGGACACTTGATAGGAAGGAGGCAAAGTAGCCACCTCTATCGATTTTTCCTGAATAAAGGACGCCAGTAGTTCTTTTGAAAGCAGCTGCTTTTTGCTGGGAATAAGTAAGCAAGCTCCGGCACCCAGGGTAGTAAATATTTCTGAGCAGGAAGCATCAAAACTCAAAGAAGCAAATTGCAAAACCTTAGTACCATGCTCCAAACCAAAAGCTTCAATTTGATTGAGACTAAGGTTGACTAAGCCTTTGTGCTCTACTAGTACTCCCTTGGGACGTCCCGTAGAGCCTGAAGTATATATCGTATAGGCAACGTCATGCGGGTCCAAGGCTACATCCGGTCTGGAAGTAGCAGCCCGTTCCAACTGACTTTCCAGCGTATCGATCAATAGTATTTTAGATTGATGGGCGCTAGGAATAGCAGCCTGTACTGTAGCTGTGGAGAAAATGTAGTCAACATTGCTATCGACAATCAGGTAATTTAGTCGATCTGTTGGGTAGGCAGGATCTATTGGTAAATAGGCTGCACCTGCCTTCATGATGCCAAGAATAATAGGAATCATGTCGGCATTGCGTTCAACACAAAGCCCCACCAATGAAGCCTTCTGCAAACCAAGCCCCAGGAGGAAATGGGCCACTTGATTTGACTTGGCTTCCAATTCCCGATAAGTAATCAATTGATCTTCAAATTGAATAGCTACTGCCTCCGGTCGCTCCTCGACCTGCGATTGAATCAGGTCGAGCATATTCTTATCAAATGGAAATGCTTCTTGGTTATCATTAAAGATCTCAAGCAATTGGGTCCGCTCCACTGCCGTTAACATGGGCAGTCGGAAGATTGGCGTTGCTGGCTTTGCTACCACCGATTGCAACAACTGCTGGAAATGTTCGCCTAGGCGTTCAATCGTTTCTGCGACAAATAGGTCCTTACAGAAGGTAAGTTCAAATTGTAGCCCATCGTCCAGTTGATTTACCAATACGTGGAGATCTACACTTGACTTAATTACTGGCAGTGGTTCCACTACCCATTCAATACCCTCAAGTGTCAATCTTTGTGGAGGAGGTGTGTTGTTCAATACAAGCACCGTTTGAAAAAGAGGGGATCGACTCAAGTCTCTTTGTTCAATTACACGATCAACCACTTGTTCAAAAGGGACATCTTGATAATTATATGCTGTTAGTGTTTCGCTGGTAAGCTGCCGAAGAAAGTCCAAAAAGCCTGGATTAGAGCTGAGATCGCTACGCAAACACAGATTATTGAGGAAAAAACCGATTAGTGGCTCTAATTCCTTATGATTTCGGTTAACCACCGGGGTACCTACAGAGATATCTGTTTGTCCTGTGTATCGGTATAACAGGACTTTAAAGACGGCTAATAAGGTCATGAAAAGGGTGGTACCCGCATCCCGACTTAGGTCGCTTAATTGCTTGCTTAACTCCTTATCTAAAGAGAAAGATATCCGATCCCCACGATTACTTTGAACAGCAGGTCTGGGATAATCCGTAGGTAGCGCTAAAGGCTCAACACCTTGCAGCTTTTTTGTCCACCAATCGAATTGTTTTTCCATTTGCTGATCTGGCAATTGATTTCTCTGCCAATCTGCATAGTCAGCATATTGAATAGATAATGGTGAATGTACAGGCTGCTCCCCTCGCAGATAAGTCGCGTAACAAGTGGTAAGTTCATCGATGAGAATTGACATCGACCAGGCATCGGTAGCAATGTGATGAATCACCATCACAAGGGTATGTTCCGCCTCGGAACGGCGGAGCAAGTGTGCCCGGAGCATATAATCCCGCGAAAGATCAAAAGGCTGTTCTAGCTTATCACTTAACCAAATGTTCCAACTTTTCTCAGAATCAAAGACTCCATCTTCTATATACTGCAATTGCCATTGATCGGCGTTCATTACCTGTTGATACGCTACTCCATTCTTTTTCAAGTAGGTAGTACGTAGAATTTCGTGTCTTTCGATAATTTGGACAAAAGCCTGTTGTAGCGCCTCAAACTGCAATGGTCCTTCGAGACGTATCACCGTAGGTACATGGTAGGTCGTGCTTCCTCCTAACTGATCTACGAACCACAACCTCTCCTGCGCATAGGAAAGACGACTAGGATCACCTACCTCTCCAGAAGCCAACCTGCTCGGTATCTCCTGCTGGCTGCCTCGTTGTCGTTCTGTTTCGGCTTCCAAAAACGACAGCAATGCTTGTTGATTTGCCTTGATTTGTTGTAGCAGCTCAGGATCAATGGTTTTACCTTTTTCCACTTTCAATTTGAGCTTAGAGTGCTCCACGAAAATGGTGATCCCATTGTTACGAGCTTGCTTCAGCAATTGGATAATTTCCTTATTCAGCATGTTCATCAATTGTCGCATTTCATGAAATGACTTGACAGCAGCTTAGTCCTGTGGATGCTACCAGCAAGGGAAGTAAAGGAAAGATGTTGGCCTCACGCCAACATCTTCATACGGCAAACAAAACGGCTATAAAGACTATAATTCTATAATTTCGTATTCTTCCGGATCTGTATTTATCTGTGCGGGAGTAGATTCGGTGACTACGCTGATGTAGTCGGATAACTCTTTGATGGTAGGCCATTCAAATATGGCCTTGACGGTAAGGGTAACGGATAATTTTTTCTGTACCGCAGCAATTACTCGAAGGGCCAGTAAGGAATCACCTCCTAGTTCAAAGAAGTTATCTTGTACCCCTATCTTTTCAAGCTGTAGTAAGTGCTGCCATACATTGGCTAGTTCTTGCTCAAGCTCTGATCCTGGTGCCAAATAGGCGATGCGAACCCGATCTTCCTGGCTCACCTTCGGCAAGGCTTTGCGATTAATCTTGCCATTCACCGTTTTAGGGAAAGTTGGTAGGGTAACCCAAATATTGGGGACCATATAGTTTGGAAGTCGTTGCTTTAAATACCTTTCAATTCCAGTTCGGTCAAAGGTTTCGGGCGCGATTAGGTAGGCTACTAATCTTTTGGAACGTCCGTTTTCTTCGTCCACCAATACCACCGCATTTTTGATTCCCTCATATTGGCAAATCATATATTCAATTTCCCCTAGTTCTATTCGATAACCCCGGATCTTAACTTGATTATCTCGGCGTCCTATGTATTCAATGTTACCATCAGGCCTCCATCTAGCCAGATCACCCGTACGATAGAGTTTGGATCGATCGTCTTGTGGATGAGGGATAAATTTATCTGCTGTTAGTTCCACTCTATTTAGATACCCATATGCTAGCTGGGGACCGCCCACATGCAATTCTCCCGTTACGCCAATCGGTACTAGATCGCCATGCTTGTCGTAAATAAAAAGATGGGTATTTGATACTGGTTTTCCGATTGGGACTATGCTATTCTCATCATATGCCAAGGGAAGACGCCAGTAGGCTACATCGATTGTTGCCTCCGTTGGACCGTAGAGATTACAAAGCTCTGCGTCAATCTTTTGTTTGAACTGAGCTACTAAGCTGGGATGCAGTGCCTCTCCACCGCAGAAAACTCGTTTAAGGCTTTCTATCCTTTGCTGATGCTCGGGCGTCAAGTATTCCAAGAAAGCCTGTAATACACTAGGAACAAATTGCACAGTGGTAATTCTTCCTTCCTCGATAACATCTAGCAACATAGCAGGATTAAAAGAGGATTCGAAATCGCAAAGCTGCAATCGCGCGCCATAACATAATGGCATAAAGAGTTCCCAAACCGATGCATCAAAGACGAAGGTTGTTCTCTGTAGTACGATATCAGCCTTGGTAAACTTTAACTGGGTCCACATCCAATGGTTGTGATTTACCAGGCTTCTATGAGATAGGTTACAAGCCTTTGCCATGCCGGTTGAGCCTGAGGTGTATAGCACATAGGCAAGGTCATCCGGCGTCAAGAAGATGGCCGGCAAATTGGTGGGGAAAGTGCGGAGTTCTTCTTCCAATTCATCTAGCCAGATCCATTCTGCTAGTTGGCTTTGGTCCTGCCCTACTACTGAGCTTTTGCTTACCACAAAGGCTGTAGCACTATCCTTGAGTATATAGTCAATTCTATTTTGTGGGAAACCTGGATCTATCGGGATATAGGCGGCTCCAGCTTTTAGAATCCCAAATATGGCAATGAGCATCTCCATGGAGCGGTCCATACAACAGGCCACTAATTCCCCTTCAACCACGCCCCTCTTCCTTAACAGATGGGCTAGCTGACTGGATTTAACAGAAAGCTCAGCGTAGCTCATCTCCTGCCCCTGAAAAACCAAAGCAGTGTCATCCTCTCTTGTTTTCGCTTGGAATTCAAAAAGTTCGATTAGGGTTTTATCCTGGGGATAGATGGCATCCGTGGCATTAAACGCAACTAAGAGCTGTTGTTGCTCTGCCGCCGTCAGGATCTCCAAATCTGAGATATACTTTTGCGCTTCGGAAACGACCCCTTCTAAGACTCGGGCGAAGTGGCCACTCATACGTTGCACCACTTCTTCAGACAACAATAGATCGTTATATTTAAATGCTACCGTGAGTGTATCGCGAAGACTAACGGCTATGGTCAAAAGATAGTTGGTTCTTTCCAACACTTCCACCCGCCCCACTTTCATGGTATCCTCCTGAATGAGATCTTCTCCAATGGGATAGTTTTCGAATACCAATATGCTGTCAAACAAATCCCCCTGGAGTCCCGTCCAACGTTGGATCATGTTAAGCGTGGTATATTGGTACTCTCTGGCCGTAGCGTGATCTTGCTGCAAGTGGTTGAGCCACTGAGTTATAGTAGCATCTTCCGAAAGCGTACTTACTAATGGTATTGTGTTAATATAGGGCCCTACTCTGCGTTCTGCTCTTGCTAGATCTGATGGCCTGCCAGAGACGGTAACCCCAAATTGGACCGTTTCCTGCCCCGTATATCGGGATAGTATATAGGCCCACACCCCTTGCATTAGCGTATTCACGGTCAAGTGATGTTTGGCCGAAAAGGCCTTTAATTGTTCAGCAAAGGATTCATCAAAGGTTAAGGTCTCTTTTTGCATGCTCTGCCCTCCTTTATTGCGCTCCAGTTGATCGGATACGAAAGGCAGTAAAGAGGGCTGCTCAAAGTTCTTCAGATAATTCGTCCAAAACCGTTCACTCGCCGCTTGATCTTTATTTTGGATAAACTTTATATAGTCCTCATAGGAGTCGATTTCGATGGGATTCGGCAAATTGCCGGTGGAAAATGCTTTATACTGATCAAACAATCCTTGTAGCAATATAGGAGTCGACCACCCGTCTGTCAAAATGTGATGACAAGTCCAAACCATAGTATGCCTGGATTCACCAAGCCTAAGCAGATGGACGCGCATGAGGGGTGGTGCCGTCAAATCAAATCCTTTTTCTCGATCCTTGAGCAGGTAATTATTGATCCACACCTCTTGTTCCTCTCTAGAGAGATCACTGATATCAATTTCAAAAAATGGTAGTTCTACTTTATCATATACTGCCTGCAAAGGCAAATCGAATTCTGCATGGTAAAAGGCACTTCTGAGTACCTGATGCGCTGCCAGCAAACCTTCCCAACTTCTTCTGAAACTTGGAATATCCAAATCTTGAAATTCAACCAGCATCTGGTCTATGTATGCCCCTGCCTGCTCATGATAAAGACTGTGAAATAACATCCCTTCCTGGACTGGGCTAAGCGGATACAACCGCTTGAGCTGCGCCCTTCTGTCCAATTTATCCATTGGTGTATTCAAAAAGGCATCCAATTCGGCTATACTAAGTTCAGTTTGCAAGCCAAAATCCGAAGGAGTTGGCACTGGAATATCTACTTTCTGACAATGCCCAATCAATGTTTCCAACTCTTGTTCAAAAGCTTGAGTTAGGCAGTTTATCGTTTCTTCATAGTATTGCTGGCTAGAAAAGTCCCAACGCAACTGGAGTCGGCCTCCAATGATCTGGCCATTGATTATGAGTTTAGCATCTCTTTGGTTGGCGGAACTAATGGAGCGCCCAATTGGTTCTTTGGCGGGTTGAAACCAACTGCTTTCCGCAAATAGGTTATCAAATTGTCCTAGATAATTGAATTCAATATCCCATGGCTGGTGGTCAGCTAGCTGAAAAGATAAAGACGGACGAGCATCCATGTACCTGAGTGCGCCATAAGCCAATCCTTTTCCAGGCACTTGCCGCAATTGTTCCTTAACCTGTTTAATCCGTTGGCCACTGTCACTGGCATCCGTCAGGTTTAAACAAACCGGATATATAGTTGTGAACCAACCTATTGTTCTACTGGTATCTACATCCTCATCAATCGGCTCCCGCCCATGCCCTTCCAAACCCAGCACTATCTGATTTTGATTGGTCCATTGGCAGATCACCCCCGCTAAGGCAGTCAAGAGTAGGTCATTTACATCCGTACCATAAGCTAGATGAGCTGAAGTCAACAAGGCAGTAGTTAGCTCTGTGGAGAGCGTTTGGATGATTAGTGCATCGTCTTGCCCGGTAGGAAAAGCTTCCGCACCAATCCGATCCACGGGAAGTGGCTGATAGGCTTGTGTCACTTTTTCCCAATAAGTTTTCTCCGCCTGTACAGTTGTTTGCTGTATATATTGCTGTACTTTTTCTACCCACTGTCGATAGGAAGTTCCTTTCACTCCAAAGTCCAGGGCTTTGCCAGCACGTAGCGTCTGAATACCCATTTCCATATCTCCAAGGAGTATCCTCCATGAAACGCCATCCATGGCCAAATGGTGAATCGCAATAAAGAGTCGATTGTAGGGCTCCTGCTCTGACGTGCGAAAAAACACAAAGCGTGCTAAATCTCCTTGCTCAAGATTCATCTGCTGCTGGTAGCGGTGACAGCGAATGGAAAGCTGCCTTGATAAAGCTTCCGTTGACACCTGCCCTAGATCTTCGACCTTCACTCCTCCAGTGGTTTGGCCATAATACTGTCGCCAAACTCCCTCTTCTTTCTTATACGTCAATCGTAAAGCATCATGGTGCCATCGCAATCCTTCTACGATTTGTTCTATTTCTTCGTTTGTAACAGATTTATCCAGGTCAAAAAGAACAGCTTGATTGTAGTGATCAAAGCGGAGGTAATGGCTAGCAAAAAAACGCTCCTGGATGGGCAACAAGGGTACATCGCCGCTTAACGAACCACTTTCTTGAATGGTTTCTGAAGCTTCGGTCCCAAGCTGACTGACCAAGTCAGCAAGCGTTTGGAATTCGAATATATCCTTGGCTTTAATGTTGTATCCAGCCTGCCTTGCTCTACTCACGACTTGAATACTAACGATTGAGTCACCTCCCAATTCAAAAAAGTTATCTTGTAAACCTACTCTTTCCAACTGTAGCAATTCAGCCCAAATATTAGCCATTACTACTTCGGCCTTGGTTTTCGGTTCTTCAAAATCACTTGAATTCGAATTGTTGGCAGGAGCTGGCAGCGCCTTCCGATCTATCTTTCCATTTGGGCTTAGCGGCATTGATTCCAACTGTACCCAGATGCTAGGTATCATATATCGTGGCAAACGTGCGGCTAGATAAGTCTCCATTTCCGCTTTAGGGAATTCCCCCACCGCTACCACATAGGCTACCAGGCGCTTGTTCTCTCTTTCATCCTTTTTTACCACCACTACCCCTTCTTCTATTAAGCCACTTTTACTCATGGCCGTTCGTATCTCCCCTAATTCTATGCGATGGCCATTGATTTTGACTTGGTTATCGGCTCTTCCGATGAAAACCAACTCTCCATTAGGTAGCCAATAGCCGATATCACCGGTTTTATACATCAATCCTTCCTCCTCAAAGGGATTAGGAATGAAAGACTGTACCGTTCTTTCCGGCAGATTCATATAGCCTCTTCCCAAGCCTATTCCAGCCACACCAATTTCACCCAAAACACCAACTGGACAAAGCTGCATCCACTGGTTAAATACATAGACTTGCATATTTTGAATGACTCTACCGATGGGAAGCAGGTCTTCTTTGGGCAGTTCTGTCATTACCGCCAGGGTGATATCATCAGAAGCCTCGGCTGGGCCGTAAGCATTGATGACCGGAAGATCTGGGAAGTGCTCAAACCAAGTTGCCACCAGTTTCTTAGGCGTAGCTTCTCCGGTAACGATAAGGTAGGTTAGGTTCGGGAAATCTAGCTCCAGAAAGCCGGGTTCTGCATAGAGTAAACTCAAATAACTTGGAACCAGTTGAACGTGAGTTAATTGGTCTGTAAGCCAGTGTTCGATAAATTGATCTACTTGCAAGACCAGGGATTTAGGATAAATCATCGTCGTCCCACCTGTAAGCAGGGCGGCTAAGAATTGCCAAATCGAAATATCGAAACTTGGAGAGGCATTTTGAAGCATCTTACTATTGGAATCGATCTCCAATACTTTAATCATTTCATATAGGTGATTGAGCATACCTTCATGTTCAATCATGACCCCTTTCGGCATTCCTGTAGAACCCGAGGTATAAATGATATAGGCAAGATCTCCCATGCTTACTTCCACCTCGGGCGGGCTAAGCGATAGTTGAGCAATATCTTCCCATTCCTGGTCAATCGCTAAGACCAAAAGGTCAGCAATAGAGTTAAATTTTGCTAGTCTATTTGCATTTGTCAGCAAGACTACCGTCTGACTATCTTTTGCTAACTGCTCAATACGCACCAGCGGATAGTCGGGATCAATCGGTAGATAAGTCCCTCCAGCCTTAAATACAGCCAAAATAGCTACTAGCATTTCGACCGATCGATCCATGCAAACAATCACAGGGCTTTCTCCTCCAATTCCTTGTTGTAGTAGATAGTGAGCCAACTGATTGGAACGCTGTTCTAGCTGGAGGTAAGTCAGTTCCTGATCCAAGCAGACAACCGCCGTGGCCTCCGGAGTCTCTGCCACTTTATCTCTAAATACCTCTATAATTGTCTTATCCTTCGGATATGGAGCGATGGTATTATTGAACTCGTGCAGTAATTGCTGAGATTCAGCTGGGGTTAATGGGTTCAAATCCAGGAGCTGTAAAGGCTGTTCCGTCGCTGCAATATGTTGCAACAATTGTTCCAGGTGCCCAAGGATGGTTGCCGCCATCGGTTCTGGCAGTAAATTCTCTTTGAATTCCAGTTCAATCTGTAAGACTTCATCTAATGCTGCCGTCAAGGCTACCAAATAGTTGGTAGGCTCGTCAATGGTCAGCTTACTGAATTGTAGAAGATCATCCGTTGAAGAGGCATGTCTATTGGGATAGTTTTCAAATACGAGAATGCTATCAAAGAAGTCTCCTGTAATCCCTTGCCATTTCTGAATAGAACGCAAGGAGGTGTACTGGAATTCTCGCGCTTGAGCATGTTGTTCTTGTAATCCCTGTAGCCATTCACTGAGTTGACGCTCTGAATCTAGGCTTGCTCGGAAAGGGATGGTATTGATGTACAAGCCCACACGGCCTTCTGCTTGATCCAAATCAGAAGGTCGCCCGGAGACTGTCACTCCAAATACCACTTCTGTTTGATTGGTATAATACGCCAGAAGATAGGACCAAACGCCCTGCAAAATGGTGTTAACAGTTAGTCGATTCCGAACAGCAAACTGTCTGAGTTTTTCGCTAACGGAAGGGCTTAAGGTGATGGTTTTCTTTTTAACTACACCTCCCCATTGATTTCGATCTACGGTCGCCTTAACGAAGGGAAGGAGCGTAGGGGTTTCAAAACCGGATAAGTAGGAAGTCCAGAAGGCTCGTTGCTGTTCTACATCTCCTCCTTCCAGATAGCGAATGTAGTCCTCGAACTGATCAGTAGGCCAGGATGAGTTATCACTACCAGCTCCTAGCTGATTGTAATAATCTCTAATCTCTTGTAATAAGATGGGCAAGGACCAGCCATCACAGACTATATGGTGGTAAGTACATACCATTCTATAGCGATCCGTTCCGAGATAGAATATAGACACCCGCATGAGGGGAGGTTGTGAAAAATCAAAACCCTTGTCTCTATCCTTTCCTACGAATCTAGTGATATGCTGCTCCTGTTGCCATCCTGTCAAATTACTGTAATCAAATTCTTCAAAGGGGAACTTTATATCTTGAATAACCGCTTGTAGCGGCTTATTGGTCTCATCGAAATAGAAGCCCGTACGCAGAATTGTATGCCGCTGCATCACATGCTCCCAGCACTCCCGAAATAGGGTAGAATTCAGCCCGGTGAATTCGCAGATGAATTGATTTACATATGCGCTGGGACTAGCCTCATACATATGATGAAAGAGCATCCCTTCCTGTAAGGGACTCAAACCGTATATACTTTGGATCTTCGATTTGGAAATTCCCTTTTCTTGCAGTCGAGCAAAAAAGGAGTCCAGTTCGGTATAACTAATCTGCCCTTGTAGCTGAAAATCAGCAGGTGTCTTATGAGTCTCTAGTTGGCTACTACAGTGCAATATCAGGGATTGCAAATTCTCCTGATAGCGTTTCGCTAGGTGTTGTATGGTTTCAACACGGTAATCCGAATCCAAAAAGCTCCAAGTGAATCCAAGCTGACCATTTTCAAGGGACCCATTGATTTCAATTTTGACACCAAAGTTATTATCAGGGCTAATAAATTTCCCGGGATCTTCGGTAGCGATTCCTTTCAGGTATTTCCCTTGTACACTATTATCCACCTGCCCCAGGTAATTGAAAATAATATCGAAAGCTTGTTGAGTACCTAGTTGGTTACGTACCGTTTTAGTCGGATGCAGATAACGCAAGAGTCCATACCCCATGCCTTTATCTGGAAGTACTCGAATCTGTTCCTTGACGGACTTGATTAAATTTGAAGCCGAACTATCTTCAAGAACCAACTTCAATGGATACAAATTAGTAAACCAGCCAACCGTTCTTGACAAATCGAATTGATCCGCAAAAGTGTCTCTACCATGCCCTTCTACCCCAACATGCAACTGTTCCTCTCCTGTCCACTGATAAACGGTGAGCAGTAAAGCGGTCAATAAGATGTCATTGATTTCTGTATGATAAGTAGCATTGACCTTCGTCAGGAGCTTATTTGTCATTTGCTCGGATAATACGATCGGAAGATCTACGCGGGTGCCCACCCTGGGCTTAGTGAGGTCTACACTGATGCCGCGAAAATCATCCACTACCGACTTCCAATAAGGGATTTGAGCCACTAGTTTCTCACTTTCCGACAGCTCGTGCAAAGCAAGAGACCACTGGCGATAGGAGGCAGTTTTGGGGAAAAATAGGGGTTTCTTTCCGGCCAATAGTTGTTCCAAACAATGTTCCAAATCCTCTAACAAAATCCGCCAGGACACTCCGTCAACAGCCAGGTGATGAATAACCCAAAAGAAGCGATTGTGACTAAAACTACCGGGAGTCGAGAAATAGATTCCATTCCAAATCTTCCCTTCTTCTAATCGTAAAGACTCTTGCGCCTGCTGGCAAAGTCGGGTGATTTCTGATGTTCCACTATCTAAAGAGTAGCCTTCTAAATCCACAAATTCAATCTCTCCCCTTTGAGATCCGTAAGCCTGAGTCCAAGTTTCTCCCCCAGGCTGGTAAAAGAACCGCAAAGCATCGTGCTGCTCAACGACAAAACTCAAGGCCTTTTGTAAGACTTCAAAATTCACTTCCCTTTCCAATTGCAGCAGAATCCCCTGATTGTAGTGTTGGGGAGCAAGGTGTTCTTGATCAAAAAATCGGCTCTGGATGGGCAGTAAAGGGCAAGCTCCATCTAAGCTGGCTTGCTCTGCCTGAGGAATAACCTCTTGTGGTGAAACCAATTCTGCTAACTCAGCGATTGTTTGCGCTTCAAATAGGTTTTTGGGTTTGAGGTTGTAACCATGACGTTTGGCTCGACTCACTACCTGGATGCTAACAATTGAATCTCCACCAAGATCGAAGAAGTTATCATGAACACCAATGGATTCGTACCCTAACAATTCCTGCCAAATAATGGCCAGGTGTTCCTCTGTCTCCGTACTGGGGGCGATAAAATCAGCCTGTTCACGTATATCAACAAAAGGTTCGGGGAGTGCTTTTTTATCTACTTTGCCATTAAAATTCATGGGTAGGCGCTCCAGTTTCATCCAAATGGCTGGCACCATGTAAGCTGGCAGCTTTTTCATCAAGTAGGTTTCCAATGCTGCCTGGTCATAACTATCAGTAGGGACGAGGTAAGCAACGAGACGAGGATGTCCTTGATGATCTTCTTTGGCCACTACGACACAATCCTGGACCTTATCACTCCGGTTAATTGCATTCTCAATTTCTCCTAGTTCAATCCGATATCCACGGATTTTCACTTGATCATCCAAACGGCCTTCATAGGCTATATTGCCATCTTCCATCCAACTGGCTTGATCCCCCGTTCTATACATTTTATAGGTGGGGTTGAACACATCCGTGATGAATTTATCATCCGTTAGTTCTACTCTATTCAAATATCCTCTAGCAACTTGTACCCCCCCAATGTGCAAATGTCCTGAGGTCCCAACGGGAGAAAGCTGATCCATTCTATCCAGAATATACAGCTGCACATTATCAACAGGTTTACCAATGGGCACCCTTCCAGCTTCCGCGGTTGCTTTATCCACTTCCCAATAAGAAACTTCAATTCCAGCTTCTGTTGGGCCATATAAATTGTATTGCTTGGTCGTACCAAATTTATCTGCAAAGTGCTTTACCTGTTTGGGTTTGAGTGCCTCACCACTGCAAATCACGCGTTTTAGACTTTCGCATTCTCCAGCCTCCACTTCTGACAAGAAAGCCTCAAGCATTGAAGGCACAAAGTGGATAGTAGAGATGGATTCTTGCTCAATGATCTGTTTTAGATATTGTGCATCTTTATGTCCCTCTGGGCGAGCAAAAACGAGCTTTGCCCCAACCATCAAGGGCCAAAAGAGTTCCCAAATGGATACATCAAAACAGAAGGTCGTTTTCTGTAAAACAGAATCATCAACGGATAGCTTAAAGAAGTCTTGTCCCCAAAGTAGGCGATTTACTACTCCACGGTGTTCGTTTAAGACCCCCTTTGGACGACCAGTAGACCCCGAGGTATATATTACATAAGCTGGAGCATTTTCAGCAATAGATGGATTCGGCCGGTCACCAGATGCTAGTCCAATAGCTTCATCCCGAGTACTCCAAAGCTGTTGAGGTTTTTCCTTTAACTGCCGAATAAGGGGCATGACCTTAGGCTCACATAGTAAGGCCTGCATAGCTGTATCAGCTAAGATAAAGGCTATGCGGTCGCTCGGGAAAGCAGGATCAATAGGGACATAGGCTCCACCTGCCTTGACAATCCCAATAAGGCTGATAATCATATCAAGCGAACGATCCAGACAGACTCCCACTAAAGTCCCGGCAGAAATGCCTCGTTGGATTAGGAAATTGGCTAATTGATTAGATTTTTGATCTAATTCCTTATAGGTCAACTGTTGATCTTCGAACACAACAGCCACTTTCTCTGCATATTGTTCCGTAGGTAACCTTAAAATATCCACTAAGGTCTTCACGCCATCATAGGAAACCGGTTTATTATTAAACCCCTCTAGAATTTGGCTCCTTTCCATAGCTGCCAGCATATCGATCTGCTTGATTTTTTGCTGCGGATCAGCCATGAATTCCTGTAAGATTTGATGAAAATGCCCTAACATTTTAGTGGCCGTAAAGGTATCACCGATGCTTTGGCGAATGTTCAGTTTAAGCCTAATGTCTTCAATGGTTTCTACCGTAATGGTAGCATCGTAATGCGTTTGGCCATGATGCGCGAAGGC
Source organism: Saprospiraceae bacterium (assembly GCA_965263225.1). GTDB lineage: Bacteria > Bacteroidota > Bacteroidia > Chitinophagales > Saprospiraceae > DT-111. Next base: position 46,706 of record CBDHHG010000046.1, on the reverse strand, counting down.
ATCTACTGCGAGCTTCCGTTGATTTTGGAGTAGTTTCGTATCTAGCGGATAATTCTCAAAAGCAATGATACTATTGAAAAGTTCTTTCGTTCCATCTAAACTTGCTTGTGCCGAAAGTGTATTGTTGGAGGTTGAGATCAATTGTTCCCACTGATCTTGATGATCACGTACTTGGCGCAGAAAAGCCATGATCGTCTGTTCTCCATCTACGGCCATCCGAAAGGGTAATGTTTCAGCAAGCATACCCACAAAATGGTCAATGCCATTCAGATCATGCGTACGATTGGCGCTAACAACACCAAAAACTACCTCTTCCGTTCCTAAATACTTGCTCAGCAACAGCCCCCAAATCGCATTGAAGAGAGATGAAAAAGTAATCTTCTGCTCTGCAATAAAGGCTTGAATCTTACGCTTAGGTAAAAGCAGTTCCTGTGTATACGAAATGTCCTTGGTAGCAGGATTTGCTTGCTCATTTTTACCAACCAGCAATTTGGCCTCCAACCCCTGCAAATAATCACCCCAGGCCTTGGAACTGGTTTCGGAAGGTCGACTTTTTAGGTATTGATGAAAATGTTTGGCGTTGGGCTTATGGTGAACAGAATAGCGTTGCTGGTGCACCTGGCAATCATATCGTTCTAATACCTCACGCAGTAGGATACCCAGGCTCCATCCATCTAGAAGAATATGATGAAAAGTAAAAATGAAGCGATGTTTGGTCTCCGTACACTTGATCAGATGAAAGCGATAAGGAAGTGCTTCCAGATCAAATTGTTGATGGGCATCTTTCTCCTTATATTCCTGAATACGTTCTTCTTGCGCTGTTGTATGTTCCGCTGAAAAATCAGCAATGATCAAAGGAAGCTCCCACTCTTTCAAAACAATCTGTACCGCCTCTTTTATCCCTTTCCATCTGAAAACAGACCGCAAAGCTTCATGTTCTGCCATCAATTCTTGACAAGCGATGGCCAGCAGCTCTCTATTCAAGGCACCAGACAAAGTCAACTCCACTTGCTCAATATATAGGGGAGCTTGAGGATCATTCAGGTAATGAAAGAAGAGCCCTTTCTGAGCCTGAGTTAGTGGAAGTATATCGGCAACATTTTGCTTATCAAGGATCATCCTGATGGTATTTTCTAGGTCAAGGTTTGGGTAGGCGCGGTCGGATCTATGGTTTAGGAAAAGAGCTGTGCCAAGTCCTCGCGATCAATTTCTACTGCCTCAAAATCTGAGGGACTCAAGTGTATATCTTGGGTATCGACTAGTGTTTGCTCAATGAGGAGGAACTGTTGCTGTAAATCTTCACCGAGCTGTTGTATGGTCTCGCTATGATGCAAATGACCATTGTAGTTAATCTCGACGACCAATGCCTCCGCTATAATCATGGCATTTATCTCAAGCTTAGCATTCATTTGATTCAGGGGATCACTATCGCTACCCGTATCGCAAAATTGGTATTCAAAGAGTGCATTATTCGTATCTGCGGCAAGTTGCCCGAGGTAATTCAAGCGCAGTTCTGCTGCTTGGAAGGGCTCTGCTGCTTTTGTTTCAAAGCGCTGAAGGTTATAAGCTAGTCCATGGTCAGGTACTTGTTTGAGCTGCTCTTTGACCGCTACTAGTTGCTCTTTAATGTCATTCCCTTCTAATTTTAAGGATACCGGGTATAGGTTTGTAAACCACCCAATCGTATGGCTCAAATCCAAGCTTTCTATATGGCGGCCATGTGTCTCTAACTCAAGTACGCAAAAATCGTTTTTTGTCCAAGCTATCATGCTGCGTACAAGGGCCAAAGTGAGAATCACAGAAATATCCGTTTTGAAAAGGTGTAAGGCTCTTTGGCTTAACAGCTGGGTTTGATCGGAAGTAAGCTGGATGCGCATCCGTTCCCGATTGGTCTCGAATAGCGCTGGAGCAGCCTTGTCGATGGGTATCGGACAGCCTTGTTCCTCTACCTGCTGCCAAAACTCCGATACCTTGGCCTCTATGGGTAGCTTATTGATGGCATCTGACCACTGGTTCAAGCTATCCACATATTTCTTTGTAATCACTTCTTCGCTATCCGGATGCTGATACAGTTCGTACATATCCTGTAGAAAGATTCGCCAGGAAACGCCATCCATGATGAGGTGATGCGCAGTGATCAGCAAGTAGGTTTCAGTCGGGGCCTTGATTAGGGCTGCCTTCAGAAGAAGGCTTTTGGACAGATCGAACTGACCTTTAATGGTTTGTGCTAAATCTGGTAAAGCAGATAGATTACCAATGGAATAGGTATCAATTGTAAAAGTTCGTGTCAGATGATCGGTATTGAACCATGCTCGTTGTTCGAGAGCATTAAAGTTTAATCGAAGTCCATCATGAATGGTGATTAACTTTTGGAAAGTCTCTTCCATTCTTGAGGTATTGATGGGCTGTTTAAGCCGAAGCAAGATCGATTGGTTATAGTAATGAGGATTGGTCAAATCTTGAGCGAAGAACCACTTTTCTATCGGAGTTAACTGTTTTTCGCCAGTTAGTGGTGCTTTCGTTGTCCTACTGCTGACTTGTATTGGACTTGCTTGTAGGCCGAGTTGTCGTATGGTACGATACAGTAGAATATCCTTAGAGTGTATTTGAAGTCCCGCGGCACGGATTCCAGCAGCTATTTGTACGGCGGCAATAGAGTCTCCGCCCATCGCATAAAAGTCTTGATTAACGTCGAATGTTTGCTTGGGCAAGTGCTGCTGGAAAACATAGGCGATGATCTCTTCATTCGGAGTACTCGGAGCCTCTTCTAAGGTATCACCAGGACCTTCCAGCCTATCCAATAAGGCATTTCGATCAATTTTGCCATTAACTGTAAGTGGAATTTCAGTCACAGATTTCCAGCTCGTCGGAATCATATAAGCTGGTAAATTCTCCCGAGTAAAGGCTTCTATTTGCCCCTCATCGAGTCCTTGCTCCGACTTGCAAAAGGCGATCAACTGGGGAGCATTCAGCTTAGTAGGTTGATAAGGAATGATCACCACTTCAGACACTTGCTGGGAGTCCAATATGGTATTTTCAATTTCCTGAAGCTCAATCCGATGACCATTAATCTTAACTTGATCGTCCTGACGTCCTAGGTATTCAATAGTGCCATCATTAAGCCAGCGCGCAAGATCACCCGTTTTATACATGCGTCGCCCTGGCATAAAAGGATCAGGGAGAAAGCGCTCAGCAGTCAAGGCTTCCTGCCCCATGTAAGCGCGGGCCACGCCAGCACCTGCAATATAGATTTCTCCGGGGATCCCGGGAGGCAGAGCTTGATCGTTTTCATCAAGGATATAGATCTGAGTGGCCGTAATGGCTCTTCCAATGGGCACGGAAGTCCTTTTGTGATCTTTATCCGAATCAAAGCAATGGACGATACAGCCTACAGTGGCCTCCGTCGGTCCATACTCATTGTAAATACTCAGTCTTGATCCATAAGCATCCTGAATCGACTGTGCCAGGTTCATGCTCAGCGCCTCGCCTCCGACGATTAAACTTTTTAGGTTCTGGGGAGTCGTATTGGGTGACAGTCCCATAGCATTTAGCAGTCGTAAATGTGAGGGAGTAAGCTTTATAACTCCGATTCGGTGATCAGAAAAGATTCTTCTTAGATTTTCTTCTGCGCTACTTTCATTGTATATAATTACCTGATTTCCCGATAAGAGCGGAGCCAGGATTGAAGTAATCGTTAGATCAAAAGCGACAGAAGTGAATAGTGGCATTCCACAGGGCTGCTCATCAAAGTACGTAGAGATCGCCCAAGAAATATAGTTTACAATATTACGGTGTTCAATCATCACGCCTTTCGGCCGACCCGTTGTACCAGAGGTATAAATCATATAAGCCAATTGCTCAGGGGCAATAGTCGCTACCCGTTTCGAAGGCGAGCTTTGAAAAGAACCAGGATCATCAAGGTTTACGGCTTGGCAAGCCGAGATTGATTGGGATAGTGATATAGCTTCATCAATATGATCCCCCGCAGTGAGCATAAAACTTGCTTCGCTATCAGCCAGGATAAATTGTTTGCGAAGTTTTGGATATAAAGTATCAATCGGCACGAAAGCTCCTCCCGCCTTCAGTGTAGCTAAGATTCCAATCACCAATTGACTAGAGTTCTCCATTAATAGTGCGACTTTCCCCTCCGGTTTAAGTCCTTTCATTAGTAGAGAAGAAGCCAGCGCATCAGACTTTTCATGTAGAGTTTGATAGGTCCATTCTTCTTCTTCGTCAACCAATGCCGTGGCATTTGGCGTAGCAGCTACTTGTGCCTCAAACAGCTTCACTATATGAATGGACTCCCGAGTAGGGATGATTGGAGAGGGGGCAAATTCTACAGGCAATTGAATTTCATCTAGACTAAGCTTCGGGTTATGTACAATCTCAGTTGCGATAAACCGGTATTGGTCTCCTAATCTTTGGACAGAAGCCTGCTCGAACAGGACCGTACAGTATTCAAGCTGAAAAGACGGGTTTGTTTCATCAGGAATAAACTCCAGGGATATATCGTACTTTGCAGTCTTGGGATCAAAGAATAGTCTTTCGACCCTTAAGTCCTGAGCGGATAAACCACTTATTAACATGTCCTGGAACATAAACATGATATCAAAAAGTGGCTGATGACTAGCCTCACGTTCGACCTCTTCAGCACGGATCATATCCTCAAACAGGTATTCACCAGCCCCTAGCGACTCAAAGTAGAGCTTTCGGAAAGCTTGCAAATAAGTAAGGAAAGACATTCCCGTGGGAACATTCATACCAATAGGTAAGTTATTCACACACATCCCGATGGTCTCCCCGAGTAGTGGATGCCCTCTACCCTCACTAGCTATGCCTACCACTGGCGTGGCCTGTCGGCTGTATTTCGACAGCAGCCACTGAAACAAGGCTAACAAGACCAGAGATGGTGTCACCTCCTGCTGAGCTGCCAAGCTCTGAATCTGCTGATAAGTGTCGGTGTCAAAAGGGAAAGAGAGGCGAGCACCTTCTTCCTTCCAAACGGCTGGTCGAGCAAAATCACTACCAAGCCTCCCCTCAGGATTGCTTGTAGAAAGTTGGTTCAACCAGAATTGCTCTGCCGAAGTATAGGTCTCTTGCGTTCTCCTGTATGCTTCATAAGTTACAAAATCGCGATATTGACTACTGACTTTTGGCAAGTCTCCCCCTTCATATAATTGAAATAGCTCTTCTAAGGCCATCTTCATCGAAGTACCATCCATAATAATGTGGTGGAAATCGAGAAAGAGATAATGATGTTGCTCCGTCAGTTGTAGGACAACAGCTTTTAATAAGGGGGCAGTTTGAAGATCAAAAGGCTGTAGCAGAGCCTGCCAGTCTTCTGGCTGTGGTTGACTGGCTAGCCTAGTCATTTCTAGCTTGAATATGATCTCCTTATTTATCTTTTGAAAAAGCCCATCTTCTTTCCATTCGAAAGAAGTACGTAGGGCTTCGTGTCTTTTGATCAGTTCACCAAAGGCCGCTTCCAGTTTTTCTAGATCCAGTTGGCCTTGTAATTCGAGTATTACTGGCATATTGTAGGCCAGTGCCTGAGGATATAACTGCCACTGGTAATACAGACGTCGTTGCACAGAGGAACAAGGCAAAAGTGCATCGTCGAGTTGACCTGGAGTCCATGACCATGCCGCCTCTTCTTGACTGAGCTGACTCCAATGTTTGGCCAGTGAACGAATCGTTGGGTGCTGGAAAATCGTCTTAACTGGAAGTGCCAGTTTAAATTCCTGATTAATCCATTGAATGGCCTTTGCTGCCTTTAGCGAATCCCCTCCCAGATTAAAGAATCGATCTTGGATGCTTAGATCTTTCCGCTGAAAAATCTTTTGCCAAATGGCTAGCAGTTTTTCTTCTATTTCATTTAGTCCTTGAACATCAGCACCTTGTGCTTCCTTTCTAATGACCTGTAATTGCTGGAGTTTTTCATCAAATTGGCCTTCTTGGTAATCTGCTAACAAGCGGTAACGTTGGATCTTTCCGCTGGTAGTTTTGGGCACCTTTCTGATCGGAACACAAGTAGACAAAACGATCTCCGTTTGCTGATATACCCATTGTTTCAAGGACTCGCTGAGGGTTACGAACGATGCTAATTTCTTGCTCTTATGCAGCACAAAGGCAATAATCTTATTTTCTCCTTCCTGCTCATCAAAATATCCTTGCACCACCACTTTCCCCAATTGGATACCTTCTACCTCCGTAGCTACTTGCTCCAAATCATGTGGATAGTAATTCTGGCCATTCACAAAGAAAATTTCCTTGGCTCGACCCGTTACGTAGAGATCTTCGTCCCAGATAAAGCCCAGGTCTCCAGTATTCAGCCAGCCATTCGGATCGATAGTACGGCGGGTAACCTCTGGATTGTTGTAGTATCTTTGCGTGACATTTGCTCCTTTAATCTTAATATGACCGACCTGGCCTTCAGCTACCTCTTTTCCAAATTCATCCGTTACTTTCAAACTGAGATCCTGAACACTACGGCCTACATTCACAAAGGTTATTCCTTCGGCTGCCTCAGTCAGTTCTACGGCTTGTCCAACATTTAGCTGGTCTCTTTTTACTGTAATAGCTTTGGCTTGATCTGCTACCTTAGAGAAGGCAGCTGCCAGGCTAGCTTCCGCTAAACCATAAACAGGAAAGATGACATTATCGGCCATCCCATACTGTTTCATCTTTCGGGTAAATCGCTGGCAGAGCGAAAAAGAAATGGGTTCTGCCCCATTTACAATAACACGCAAAGAGGACAAATCCAGATCCTGCGATTCCTTTTCATTAAAATATTGTAAGACAAAGTTGTATCCGAAATTAGGTGAGGCAGTAAAGGTAATTTGGTGCTCCGTTATCTTTCTGAGCCAAAGATTAGGCAAGCGAACAAAGAGAGAGGAGGGCATGATGTAGTGATCCCAGCCGGCAAAGATCGGCGTAAGATGAAAGCCAATTAGCCCCATGTCATGCGTTAATGGCATCCAGCTAAAAAAGCTATCACCCGTTGGAGGGGAATCAATTCCAGCGTGAATAGCCGCGATATTGGTCAACAAGTTACGGTGTGTAAGCACCACGCCTTTTGGGCTGCCCGTTGAACCCGAGGAGAATTGAATAAAGGCAATATCTTCTCCCTGAGGAGGGGTCAATTCCGTTTCGGGAGCCCCCCATTCATCCATGTCCTTTGCAGCCAGTAGAACGCGATCCGGATCAATGGCCAGATCTAACTGCCCTACATTCTCATACGTAGACTCCATTCCGATAATGTATGGATCACGCAGACAATGAAAGACATTCTTTAATTTAAGACGAGTATCAGCGTTCCCGATGGGCTCCAGTGGAACGGCAATGATTTTACCCAGTAAGCAAGCCCAGAAAACTTCCAAAAAAACCTGGTTATCGGTTAATTGAAACACGAGTTCTTGGCCTGGCTTCATCCCCTTCTCCTGTAGAAACTGGAGTCGTTTCATAGCACAGCGGTACAAATCCGCATAAGCTAAAAATCGCTCTTCGTGGTTTCCTTCAATGAAGTAGATGCCTTTAGAAGTTTCTTCGCGCAAGCTTAGAAGGACTTCGGCCAGATTATGAAAGTTCATAGATGGAAGGTTTACTGTCTTTGCCTGCTCCTTGGAACTAAATGGATACTTCCTGAGCTCCAGCAGGGCTATCATTATTCAAAATCAATCCGTTCAATCCGGATTTGATCAGGAGCTACCAACTTTTTGGTAGCTAAGTGGGCAATGTATTTCTGATGTATGGACAATTCTGTTAAATACCAGGATCTGTCCTCGACTTTTGCTGGCCTTTCCAGGACTTTTACTTGTGGTAAATCCACACTAAGTCCTCTCCCGTCGGCCTTGATCAAGGCTTCTTTTTGTGTCCAAAGGGTAAAGAATTGCTGTATAGGCTGACTAGCGGTGTAAATACTTTTCAATTCGGGTGGAGTGAACAGATCGTGAAAATCAGCAATATCTATAGGCTTCACTTCTTCTACATCTACCCCCAAGTCTACCTGCTTGGCAACAGCCACCAAGGCTAAAGAACCAGCATGCGAAATATTGAAAACAATATCGTTATCAAGGTATGGTCGGTTATAGGCTGTATACCGAATCGTTTCTAAAATACGGTGTGGATAGCCAAAGCCTTGAAGTGCCTTTATCAGTAATAGTTTACCTAGCAGGCAAAGCTTGGCATCTTTGAGGAACTTGAACTGCCGGATGCGATGCTGCATCGCATCCGGTAATAGTGGGAGATAGTTAGAAATAATAGTCTTGGATTCATTTCGGATCTCAGCATACCTTATTTCTATCATCCCATCACTTCTTCAAGCTTAGTTTTATGTTTGTTATATAAGATCTCTTTTTCGCCAAACAAGCGTTCGGCTATCATACCTCGCCCTTCACAATAGTCAATCAGTCTATCCGATTGGATAATGGGATTGGATTCATCTGTGTAGCGAATACTACTGATGAATTCCAGCCAAGGTTCTTGACCCATTGCGTATACATAAAGTTCCAATGGATTGAAGGTATCTACGAGTCCTCTTCCTCTTTCGAAATTGGAACCAGCTAATCTTCTAGACTGATCTCTAGCTCGATCCAGCTTCTGTGTTAATAGAGGACCGTATAGCCAGCTCAGTGGAGCGCCATCGCACTCCATACCTAGGAAAACTACATCGATATCACCCAATTCACGCTGAATATGTTGGTAGAGGCGGTTTTCAATGTTACAAGAATCCGCTACAAAGAGCATGGAGAAGTCTTCCACCTGAACGTGGTGACAAATCTTAGCGCGAACGTTCAGATCACAATGCTCTCCGACGAAGGGGACACCAGTGATCGTACAATCCGCAAATTTGATGGTTTCCATTTCATCGATCTCAACCACCTTGTCAAAACCGATGTTATTGAACATCAATTTAAGATTGGGATCTTGCAAAGCTCCAGTATTCGTACGGGGCACAACGATATTCTTGATCTTATGTCGCAAGGGCAACAAGGTTTCAAGAAGGATGTGATCCTGATGGTTATGCGTAATTAGAACGTAATCAATTTGATCAGGCAAATCCATATCGGAAAAGCGGTCAATGCTCTGTTGATAGCCGTAATAACTGATCACTGGGTCTAGGAGGATAGAAACGTCCTTTGTTTCTACTAAAATACAGGCATGACCAAAGTAACGCATTCTAACCTGATCGCCAGTATATGGCTCATAACTTGGAGGTGCTTCTGTTGTGAAGAAACTATTGAATAGTGCTTCCTGATTATCAGCGATATCGAACAATGCTTTTATCTCGTCATAGGAGCGAGCTTCCCGTTTCATCTTGGCCAAGGCATCGATCCTCGTGTCCGAAAAGTCAATTTCAAATTGCAGTACATCCTTCTCATCTAGTCTTGGCGTACTAAGAACAAAGGGACGCTCATCGTCAGTCGCCAACCAAAGCGCAATCGTTTGAGAGGAGGGCTTATAGAATTTGCTATTGTACAGTAAACTTTCAAATAATCTATAGGAAGCATTATTATTTAGATCATAAACCAGTTCTACATAGCCCTTAAGTAGATCAGGCACCTGTTCATAAAGTGGCTCTAGAGAAAAACCATTAGCTTCTCTCTCTAACATAGCATCTAGATCATCAATGGCTTCGGACAAGGCTAGCAGATCCTCCTGTTGAGTAATCGTGGCGGCCTTCATTTGTTTAACGTCATGGGACCGATCCCCTTTAAAGTCCATAAAGGGTCCACCTAGCATCTTGGGATTCTTCACGGCCTCGGCGTGGATCTTTGGCGCCATGATATAAGAGTCCATGATTTTCAGGTGTCGACCGGTGATATTTTTCGCAGCGGTGGCAGGCGAAATCAAGTGACTCCAAGCATACCATTGATCAAACAAAGGTTCAATCACGACATTGGGCTTAAGAAAGACCCTTTGATTCTTATCAAACATCGGCTTAAATATTTATGAAGTTTAACAGCTACAGTTTACGAGGATTGCGCACTATTGGGACCGGAGGTAGGCGCCTGTAAGTAGTTAGTAGGAACCTCTATGGATAAGGCTTGTTGTATTCCTTCTATTTGGACTAAGAAGCGGTTTTTTCCGTTTCGCTGGACCAGTTTTCCCTTCATTCCTTGAAGTGGGCCATGGTTAATCATGGCAAAATCTCCAACCCGAAAGGTGAAGGTTTCTCGTTGTACAGGCCACTTGCTGTTTAACAAACGTTTGATGAGTTGGATCTCCTCATTAGTGGCTGTCGCAAACTTCCCTCCAAAAGAAATAAAGCGGGTAATGCCATCGATCAGACGCAATTCAGCGAGCATTTCGACAGATGTGTAGGCAAAGACGTAATTGGGAAAAAGTGGGAATTCAACTTTCTTCTTGCGATCACTCCATTGTCTTACAGATACTTGGAGCGGTAGAAAGGATTGAACACCTGTCCTAGAAATGGCTTCGCTAACTCTTTTTTCGAATTTGGGATAAGTATAGGCTACGTACCATTCCATATTGGTCATATGTGATAAGTTTAGTGTTGGTGTATAGTGCTCTCATACTGTTTGGCTGGCATTAAGCCACAATAGTGAAAAAGGTATTACAGCATTACTGCGCAGATACAGCTCCGCCACCTCAGTCCCATTGTCATTCGGGGCCAAATACCGAAACGCCTTATTGCAGTTAGCAATAAGCGAGAATGTACTCATATGATAGAAGGCGATATTCCCAACTTTGGATGACCTGGTACTCAGCCTTGGAAAATGGTGAGTTTTACCTGAAACCTAATCAGGAAATATCATACAGTAGTCTTAAAATGATCAAGCATTATCTTGTTTATATGTTTTTTAAGTCAAATGATATCAGAGCATGTTTAAAATCCAATAATTGGCCTGCAAATGTTCCTATTTTGCTTATCCTTCGTTGTAGAACCCGGCTTGATAGCGCTGCTATCAGCCAGAACCTACGCCTCGTTTAAACAAAAAATGAATCATTTTCGGCTCAAAGACCGAAATTTAAACATACTCTCAACTTGAAAACGATTTGGTTGCATCAATCACAACCTTAATCAAGTTCTCGTTTTCTTGTATTTCATATTCACCTTTACTAATGGTGAATCGTACTTCTTTTTCAGTCGAGGAATAAGTGAAATCCTCCTCTACCAAGAACTGGTTAGAGCTAAAGAATTGCACATAAGTTTGTGTCGTCATGCTTTGCTTCAAAAAATCCAACTCTATATGGTTGGCATGGAAGATTGTTACAATAGCCAGCGCCCTTTTATCTCGCATCTTTGGTACCGTTTCACCAAGCTTAGGAGCTGGATGAATATGGCAGATACCAAAATTTCGACATTGCTTACTGGGTACACCAATCTCAATTTCAGCTATCATCTGATGCTGAATCTTGGTCCACTGGGTTTGATACACCTTCTTATTTGAAATCCTATTCATGACTATTTGTATTCACTTACACAAAGAAATATTGTTTCTAAGAAAAAAACTGGACAGTTTCCCAGTATCGGTTTTCAGCTAGAACACTTATTTCAACGCAAATAAAACATTAACCTTCTCATTACCAAACTATTGCAAAAAAAGAATACAGTAAAAAGGATTAAATCAATTTTTCAAATAGGAGGAATAGGAGTAGAATTTGGAGGTGCTCTAAATGATATTCATTGAACACCTCCATATCTTGTTTATCCTACTAAAATATCTTGTTCTATGATTCCGCCTTTAACTTCCTTTTGTTCCTGTGTGTTAAGTTCATCTACCAATGTTTTGAAGTCATTAATTGTAATCGCATTAGAGGCCATGATCGAAAAGTTTTGAGTTTTTTTAATTTTTATCGCACTTCAAAACTATGACCATTAGGGCCGGTTCCCGAGGACAGAAAAACAGAGATGGTTTTTCAGCGATTCACATAAAAAGAAAGTGTTTATCGTATACAATATTGATTATCAATATTTTACAAAAACACTTTATTCATTAACGGTGTACTACACAGATTTTGTTCAACCCTGATTAGAGCGCTATATCAGCCAGAAATTGGAAGGAAAAGAAGGATATGCAGGAAGGTGGATTGCAATTTTATAAGTGAGAGGGGCTACCGATAGTCAACTTATTTTATCTTTAGAGCCAGAATAAAGGAAGAAAGTTTCATTCAAGATCTTCTAAACAATTAAGAACTTACTTTGTTATGTGTTTTGGAAAGTTAAACAAAGTATAGTGAGTAAATGAAGATATGCTATTTTAAGACTAGTTCTTCCGTTCTATTCAAAAACATGATAAAACTGTTTATTCCGCAATAGTCGTTAGCGACATAGCGTAACAATAAGAGAATTTAAGAGGGGTCATTTTCGAAAGTTTTGAGTTTTTATTTTTATCGCAATTAAAACTTTTGACCCCTACTTTACTTTTGTAGGCTATCAACTGGCGCATGCTAGTTTTTTCCCATTCCCAAACAGCTTTTCATATTGCCCGTTTTATTAACCCAGTTGCTGTGCCCAATTATAGATTTTAAGCAGTAAAGGTTATTAATGAGCATGTTGTGATATTCTTTCTTCTTTCAAGATTTAGTTGAGACAACTGTAGAGTTTCCAGTATTCATCCGGCTGTTATCATGCGTTGCGGTAACACTCCAACTGTGTTGAGTTATCCTTCATTACTTTTTCTACAAAGCCATAAATGAGAACTTGGACAGCACTCTGGCTATCCTAAATGTAAGCAGGATGAAGAATCTTAGAGAAATAGCACAAATAGTCAATTCTATAAGACTCAAAACAACTGATCTGATCACAATTGATCAACCCAACAAGACGAAAGCCAGGATTTTCTATGAAAAATTACTGGCTGAGGACTTCAGTTCGGATCAAGAGGCAGCTGCATTTTTCTTCAATAGTCCTCCAAGTCATTCCAATTACAAAAATCTAAAGCGATTTCTACGAGAAAAATTGATTAGTAGTCTCTTTTTTATTCCCACCAACCTAGCGCATAGTGATTATGAACGAGCCTATCTCTTTTGTTCAAAAAATCTCTTCGCAGCGAAAACCATGATCCATCTTGGTGCTCGGTCTCCAGGTACCACCCTAACCATCAAGGTTTTCAACAAAGCGATGGAATATGAACTAACCGAATTTATCATCATGTCTAGCAAACATTTGCGGCTGCATTACGGATCGCGGATGGGCGATGTTGAGAAGTTCGATTATTATGATCAAATATTTAAGAAGTATCTAAGGATTTGGGAAGCAGAAGCATTGGCAGAGGGATTTTATGCTACCATTATGTCTCATTACGTCAAGAGTAAAGCGGCTAATGATAGCATTCATGAGAAGGCCGAACACTTCTATGAAGAACTCAAGCCCTATTTACAGCAATTTAGCTCTCCCTACCTTCACTTCGTTGCTTACTACATTAGAACGCTGGCTACCATGACTATCAATAATTATCAGGCCACGATAGACATCTGTGAAGAGGGGATAAAATTCTTTGAAGCAAAACCTTTTACGTATAAGAATCCGCTGTCTATATTTTATCATAACTTATTGATCTGCTACACACAACTGAAGAATTTTGAAAGGGGAAATGAAGTGGCTGGTAAAGCGATCAACCTTTCTAGAGCCGGTACGCACAATTGGTTTATCAATAAAGAACTGCATATGATACTGGCCTTGCATTCCAAAAGGTATGCCGAAGCCAAAGTGATTCTGGAAGAGGTGCTAGAACATTATAAATTTAAGTCCCTGGTTTCTCACCTAAAGGAAAGATGGTTGATCAACAGTGCTTATATCAGCTTTCTAATCTTCATCAAGAAGATTAAAGTGCCGGACGCACAAAAGGAAAAATTCCGCTTGGGTAAATTTTTGAATAGCATTCCCATCTTCTCAAAGGATAAAAGAGGTTTGAATATCCCCGTACTCATTATACAGATCTTGTTCTTTGTGGTCAAAAAAGATTATGACCAGTCCATTGATCGATTTGATGCCATCAAGAAATATCTTTCCCGCTACTTGCGGCAGGATGATAATTTTCGGAGCAACTGCTTCATCAATATGCTATTGCAAATTCCCGCTTCCAATTTCCATCGCGCTGGAGTAGAAAGACGCGCCAAGAAGTACTACGACAAGCTCCTGACCTCACCGCTAGAAATCGCGAAACAGTCGCACGTCATTGAGATCATTCCTTATGAAGATTTATGGGAAATCGTCGTGGATTCGCTTAGTCCCAAGTTTTATTATTTACGGAAAAAGACTTAAGCCTCTTATTTGTCATTGATAGCGTTTCAGTTTAGGGAAGCTAAAAAGCATTACAAGGTATAGGTCAACCCTAGGGTATAATAAGTCTGTAGTTCCTGGAATTCAAAATCGGCACGTCTAAAGCCAAAGGTAATACCGGTCCCGATGCCCTTCCAAATCTGAAAGGAGAAGGTGTTCAACCAGGTGTATTCAAATAAATTGGCTTGCCGCATTACCTCTTCCCCATTCTCATCTACAATCGGTTTCCCATAAGCATCTATGTCTCGCACTTCTATTTTACTGCGGGAATAGGGGATAAAGGTAGTGAGTGTTGACGACCAAGAGATCTTCCAATCTGCTAGCTTGAAGCTCTCTTGATTGTCTACCCGGATTTTGGTGCCTAAGGTTCCTTTGGTGGTGGCATCCCCATCGGATGACCAAGCGATCTGGAGGTTCAAGGGATTTACGGTTACTACCAGGCTTTTCTGAGGGGTCCAGGTACTACCCAGGCCAATGTCAAAGGTACCGGGCTCCAGGAAGTTGCTGATCGATGAGTTTAGAGCAGTAGAAAGGGATAAGGCGATTTTATTAGATAACTTATAGCCGCCCAAGGAAGATAAGTTGAGGTTATCGGCAGTTCCCTGTTCAAATAGATTGTCATTTTCCCCTTCCTCAATATCGATATCTTTCCATGCTTTGTTCATGATAAGCTTACTTCTCCAGAAGTGTTTCTTCCCCTCATTATTGGCAAAGGCGGTAATACCGATCCCCAGCGAACTAGAGGAGGAGGTGGGATTAGGACTAGATATCCACTGATTCGTTTGTCCTAGATCTAGACCAATCAGACCAGATAGGCCAAATCGCCATCCTGCTAAGATATCGATCTGCTTTTGCAGGCTAGCAAGTTCCGACTCCAGGCTAGTTGCTTCTGCTCGCTTTGCTTTTAACTGAGCTTCGACTTCTGCCTTTTTCGCTTTGAGGATTGCTAGATCTTGGGCCGATAGAAAGTGCGCTATTCCTACTAGGATCGCAGTAATGATAACTTTAGATTTCACTTATTCGGACTTTGAGCTTTTTAAATGTAGCGTTTGATTGTCAATTGATTTTATACAAATGCAAAATTAGATAATCCTTGGAATGAAATCCCTTTAATAGAACCATTTGCTCATCTATTTCGAGAACCTGCTATTAAATTCTCAACTACGACCAAGCCCAAAAAACAAAAGACAGCTAGCCATCATCACGGCCAACTGTCAATTATGTCATTCCTTTGTACTTGGCGAAACCGGTTGTTCTTTAATACCAATCTATTGGTACATGCTGGGGTGCTGCTCTACGTTTTGACGAAAAAAACAGATCTTTTGTTGATATTGCTTGGACAATTCTTCCATGTATAGATCCATAACATCAACGGCACCCAACCAGTCCGTGCCCATTACCAACACTATGGGAGCCTTGTAGCTATCTGCGACTAGCTGCTCCTAGCGACGTAGCTGTTCAATAGCTTCTATCAGGTGGGTTAGCGTCACCCAGCCTTTGGTGTTTTCAGAAAGAAGTTGCTCTGTGGCTAATGCAACCCGCTGCCGTATATTTTCTTCTTTTTGTTCCATTACTTGATCTCTATCCATATTGTTGTCAGGTGTTTTCTATGTACTTTAATTCAGCTGGGCTCCTTGCAGCTGCCGAAGCTTTGACAGGAGCCTTTACCATCTGTAACCTTCATTTGTTTCTTTCGGTTCGGTTTCAGGGTAATATTTCTTTATCACATCTTCCATTGCAGTAGAAATGATTTCAAGCCCCTCCTGATCACTAACATCCACCAAAATACCTTTTCTAGTAATCTCGTATGATGAAAGCAATAGCTGAGCATTAAGCCCTAGGGGTGATCAGGCCCAAGGTATTACCCGCCACATCTTCAAACCAGGCAAAAGTTCGCCCATCGGGAAGATCTATCGGCCCAACCAGCCGCTTCCCTCCTTTAGATTCAATGGCATCTAAATCTCCTACCATATCTTCTGTCTCAATATAAATGTTAATGTAGTTTCGAGGCTCATGCCCTAGACGGGTTAAATGCCCCGGAACCCCGCGCTCACTCCCTGTGTCAATAGTCGCCGCATTGCCATCCGCAGTGATGTTCCAATTAAAGATCTCTCGGTAAAAGTTAGCTGTTTCAGGAAGGTTATCACAACCGATTTCGAAATGCACGACCGGCTTACTTGATTTTTGCATATCTATTTTTTTCCCAAGATTACGAGACTTGCCTTGGATTTTGCTCATACTTTTGGGTGATTTATTTGGGAAAAGTGAAAATCATACTTTCGGGCGAGGTTCCGAATGTATGTTCTGGTATCAGAAAAGCCATTTTTAGTTAATTAGTGGGAATGTGTCACCTCATTTTGATATAAGAATAGGTTATTATACCCATAATAAATCCTCAAAAATCAGTAAATTATCATCCCAGTATTTTTACTAAATTGCTGGAACTGAACCTGTAAAAAATGTTCCTGTCCTCCTAATAAGATTCTTGTGCTACCTGCTATCGAAATTTCAGACACCCATATCAGCGCTCTGACCAGGTACCTTTTTATACTATAAAACCGAATTCTATTATTCAATTTTTTCTGTTTAAAGGAATCATGAAAAGTGAAAAACCAGTACTATTAATCGCTTTTGCTAATCATACTAAAGTAGGAGATCCCAGTTTCCTTCGAGAACTTTCCAAGGAACAAGACGCAATTCGAGAGGCGCTAAGAAGAGCTGAGGATCATGGACTTTGTATCTGCGAATTTATTTCGGATGCAGATGTTTCTAAAGTTATCTCAGCTTTCCGGAGATGGGATGAAAAGATTTGGGGATTCCACTTCAGCGGACATGCAGATGGCTACCATCTACTACTAGAGTCTGCTGAAAAGCTAGAAAGAAAAGCTTTTGCCGACTTTATTAGCCAACGAAAACTTGAATTCGTTTTTTTAAATGCTTGCTATACACGTGGACATGCCGAAGAGCTTAGCAAAGCTGGCGTGGCAGCAGTTATAGGTACGGAGTCTGACATTTACGATGATGTAGCAAGACAATTTGCCACCGATTTTTACACAGAATTGGGACAAGGAAGTAGTATCATTAAAAGCTTTAAAAGAGCTGAATGGTTCTATCAGTTGTCATCGACTCCAAGTTCAAAACTAAGAACGCTGGCATTTCGAAAGGCAGGTCGTTATCCATGGCAGTTATATCCGCCGCATTCTTCAAAAACGATCGATCTCCCAAGCACTGTAGGGAACCCGCTGTACGGGCTTGATATCCCCGAGCACTATTCTATACCCAATAGACCTTTTAAAGGTCTGCAAAGTTTCGAAAAAGCAGATGCTCGAATTTTTTTCGGGCGAGAAACAGAAATCCGGCGGATATACGATTTAGTAAGTAACCCAGGAGAAAGTTCGGTCCTACTAGTCTATGGCCAATCAGGTGCCGGAAAATCCTCTCTATTGAAAGCTGGACTCCTTCCCCGAACAGAGCATAAATTTAGTTGCTACTTCATTGAGGTAGAAAAGGAACGTACTATTCTTGAGAGTTTAAAGATAGCGTTGCTACAAGATAAGCCAGAAGCAGGCGTTAGTTTAACCAGGCACTGGGAGGCACTTCAAGAGCAACAAGAGCGCCCCCTGTTGCTTATCTTGGACCAACTGGAAAAAATCTTTACCCGCTCCGACTCAGCCTCAACGCAAGAACTTCAGCAATTAGTACAGCAGTTAAAAGAAGTTACTCATAGCAATACAGCCCATAAACAAGCTGGTAAAATCATACTATCCTTTCGGGCAGACTTCGCTTATAAAATTGAACGTGCCTTAGATGAATTAGATATCCAATACAGTCGAACTTCGATTGGAAATCTAAGTAAAGAAACTACTATAAGGTCTATTACGGGTGTTACCAAGGATCAACAATTAGCCAGGCATTATGATTGGGAAATAAAATCTAACACAGCGGTGCAAGAACTTGCCAATTTGATTGCAGATGATTTACACAATGATAGCCGTGCAACAGCAGCACCAGTGTTGCAAATTTTACTACATAAAATGTGGGAGTCCGCTGGCTCAAAAATGTTCTCGATAGCTACTTATCGTGAACAGAAAGGTAAGGGACTTTTGTTAAATAATTATGTCGAGGAATGTCTTTTACAGTTGAAGGAGGCACATCCTGTCAGACACGAATCAGGATTGATTCTTGACCTTCTCAATCATTTTGTCACTCCTTACGCGACAGCAGAGCAAATAAGTAATGTAGATCTAAAAACTCAATACCATCCTGATGCACAAGTTGAAAACCTTTGTGGCAATATCGCAAAATTGCATCTATTAAGCGGTGGCATCAAGAAGAAGAATGGCCAGCATTGGCGCTTGGGGCATGACCTACTAGGCCCTATTATTAGAAATAAGTTTCTACAATCGCAAAGACCTGGTCCCAAAGCTGCTCGCCTAGTAGAATCCTTGGAATATAAAGGCTGGGAGCAAAAGCCATTGGAGTTCTTGCTCAATCCAGAGCAAATAAGAACCTTACAACAAGGACGAGTAGCCACTCGAAAATGGGCAACGGAATTGGAGGAACTCATCAGCTATAGTATGGCTTCTCATGAGCGCCAGAAAAAAATCCGTCAATGGAATAAAAGTCTACTCCTCTTCCTACTCTTTGCTGTGGCAATTCTTTCTAGTGTTACCGTCATTATGCAGCAAAAAAGGATTCGAAGTAGCGAGGCACAAAACCTTGAATTGGAGTCTGATAAAGCCCTAGCAACTTCTCCATACGAAGCCTACCAATTATTAAGAAAAAGTCTAAAAAAAGAGGAAAAACAAAGCAGGCTAGAAAAACTCCATCAGCTTAAAGTCAATTACCTACTCCCTGACACCATATACAAGTTGGGCATAGACCAGCAAGTAAATTCGGCCCTACTTGCCGATCAAGGTAGATTGATTTTTCTTGGCTTGGAAGACCAGAAAAACCTCGGTAATTTTCATTTAGGGATGACTAGGCTTGCCAAAGGTAGATTAGAACTACCACTACATAGAATTGCCATGGACCACCGACAAAATAGCCTGTCTGCATCAAACGATGGCCTTCATTTGTTTAGTGGGGGATCCGATCATCAGATACATTGGTCAGGGTTCAAAGAGATCATTTGGAGTAGCCCAAAATTAGATACATTTTTTCCAGAAGCTTTCAGTATTGAAGTAGAAGCCATAGCTTATTCTAGTAAATCCGAGCGACTGGCTGTCCATTATCAATACAACATGAGGAAGCGCTCCTTTATTGATATTTGGGAAAGGGATGGCTACTCTTTTCAGTTAATTGATAGTTTAGCTATTGAAGGGGCAGTATCAACCATGCAGTTTTCCCCTGTGGACGACCAACTCTTAATTGGGTTTCAAGATGGTCACATGACTATCTTCGATGCCGAGTTAGCATTGGTGCAGGAACTTGCTGGATTTCAACATCCTATAACTAAGTTTTCATTCATCAATCAGCAAAATGAACTAGTAATAGGTAGTACAGACGGGAGCATTTACTCGGGCCAACTTGAACGTGATGGCCTTTTGTTGACCGATAGCTTTTCGGCTCATAATGCTGCTATAACTGCAATAACCCACCTGTATGAAGGTAAGATCATCGCTACGGCATCTGCAGCTGGCGAAATCAAGCTCTGGGAAAGAGGCACAGGGGCTTTCTTAAAGTCATTGATAGAACATGAAGACCTCATATACCACCTGGCTTTTTCCCCCATTGATTCGATCTTGTATAGCATTGATCAGGCAGGTAAGTTATGCATTTGGCCGATCTTTCCTCAAGATCTGCTTCCGTTACAAACCGGTATCAATTCCAATACATCCTCTATAAATAGCAGCCAGTTTATTAATTACAGAGGAGACTTATTCCTTTACTATTTACAGAGAGGAACACAATTACATTCCTGGAAGATTCCAGATGGCAATCAGCAAATGGTTCTAGAATTACCAGACTACTTTGACGATTTTCAGCTAACCAACCAAAGGGGGCTTTTCCTGCAATCTAGCTCAGGGCAATTATGGGAAAAAAAAGATAGTGAATGGAATTATCGGTATACTTTTGCTTTTGATGAGATGATTAGTACCGCAAAGCTTAGTCCAGATGGCCAAACTTTGGCACTTGGGCATTACGGAAAAGAAATGATCTTAATGGATGCAGATAAAAGGGAGAAAATAGATTCTCAGCAACTTACCATGTCTATCAGGGATGTAGCTTTTCTCAAGAACAATTCCTTGCTTGTTACTACTTTTCAGAATGACTCAATTGGATTTTGGCGAACAGAAGGCTTAGTATCAGTCCCTGATAGGAGCTTAGATTCCATACAAGCAAGCCATATTTTACTGTCTTTCAGTGAAAAGGAGGCGCTAGCTTTGCAAGATGATATTGCCACTTTTTTCACACTTCAAAATGTGAATTCATCTCGAATAGATCACCACATACCTAACATCAACATCATTTGTGCTAGTATGGAAACTGGTGCACCATTATTTGCCGCTGGATCAGAAAAAGGAGACATTTTACTTTTCAATGAAGCCGGATATATCTATAAAAAGTTTCGTCTACCGGACACGGCTTCCATACAAACCCTCGCACTAAGCAAGAGGTGGGTCTTTTACAGCACAAAAGAGGGGAAAAATGGGCTTTGGGAAATCATTCCCCACTAAGCTGCTTATGAATGGATTCACTGATTCTTTAGCAAAGGATTCAGAGCAATATGCTGATGAATCCTGCGGAATTAAGTACTCGGACATGATTAGGCAACCCTTCATTTGGGATGAGTTTTGGGCTCAATTGCGGCGAAAAAAGTAGGCGATGCCTCTGCATCGACGAGGCTTTTCAACGCTGAGTGAGTCCAGAAATCGCCCAAAGGGATATATTCGTTTAATCTTGGCCGAGTACTTAAAAGCGGTAAAACCTGACTTTTGCAAAAATCGTGAAGTTACAAAGCCGAGTAGTTTTCCAGGGCCCTAGTAAGTCTAAGGATTCTCTATCATAGGGGTTATTGGGATCATTTGGACCAACAAAAGCCCGATAGCTTTTGGGGAAAAATCGCATTTCATGCCTGAAGCCCATGGAAACATTGTTGAGCATACCGAATTCTGCGTGCCAATTCACTACCCACCCCAAGGTAGATCTACTAATTGCTCTATCTTCTTGCTGATTCTGCAATAGGCCAAAGTCAGAATTAAGTGTAGTACGGAAACCCTGTAGAGACGTTGTGCCCCACTGTATAATGGTTTGCTCATCTAAGAAAGGGGTCGGTAAAACTTGAAGGCTATCTACAGGACTAGGGCCTGGAATTACAAGAGCTGCGTCTGAAGCCTGACAAGAATTTAGCCCATGCTGTCCAATAACATTTCGGTTAAAAAATGAAGGTCCAAAACCATACCAATTGCTGGTTCTTCGACCTCGAAGAGGAATGCTTAGCCCTCCCCCGAGGCCCAGTTCCACTGCCCCTTTAATCCGATAATTTATGCTCCCAGCGATGTCTAAATTACTCACTTGGAGTTGAGTGTTTTCGACAAAAAGAAATTTACCACTGGGCACATTCGTCTGATAAACATTGTACGCATCCCATAAATTAAGGTCTCTAAATTCGTTATAGCGAATACTTCCACTGTACCCCCATCCCGTGAGCAATGGGGTGTTTTTATATTGTATCTGTAGGTTTAGTAGGTCTGTCAAGCTTTTTGCCTCTCCCAGGCCAGACATATTCCCTAACCTAATGCCTTGATAAGGTTTTAGGCCCAGATTAAAGCTAATACCCCGATGCCGCCAATTTTTGGTAATGACCTTGGTTTGCAAACTATCGCCACCATCACCTATAAACCTTATCGTTGCAAAAAGCTCATGACTATTTTGTTTTTTCTTACTTCCATTAATCTTAAATAGCAACGAACCTCTTGTAAAATTCCTTCTGGCCCCCTGTTCTCTTTTTCCTACCAAATTAATGTTACGAAAGTGAAAGACTACTTTGTTCTCCTTATCGATCTTGGATTTATCTACAAATAAGCAGGTTCGGTCTTGGTACCTCACATTCTCAAGGCTATAATCTGTTGGACAGATAGGGCAATCCAGACTATTCTCTAAAGGAATTATCGAAGATGGGTCTAGATTCTTCGCCTCAGTGAAGGATATCTCCCCCTCCACATGTTTGGCAAAGCCCTGACCTTTATTCTCAAATTGTAGTTCGTAAGTCAATTCCGTCCGCTCTCCCAAATAATAGGCAGGTCCCTGAGGGTCAATATGTTTTAGTTTGTTTGGATCAATCACATATTCTAGCTTGAAAACTTGCTCCTGTTGCATTTTCGTCTTTGTAAACTCATAGTGGTAAGGGAGCCATACAATTTGAACATCTGTAGTAAATTCCGTTTCATGCCTTTTTCTAGGTATCTTTTTATAGTCAAATGAGGCTGATGGGATGAAGGTCAAAACAAGATTATTTTCCTCATTTTTATTTAGCGCATCTACTTGATAACAAGCCACTCCATCATATTCTGTTCGCAGTTTTTCAATTTGTTGTATGGCACTTGAACGCAATCTATGCCGATTAAGCAATTGGGGGTTTACTTTTTCTACGTTCCCATCCCTGGTCGGTAGCATCTTAAGGTCATTCTTGAAAGGCGGAAACCTCAGTCTCTTAACATCTTCTTTCTTATTATAAAATGCAACAATTACCCCTCCATCAGTTTGGGCAGATACCGTATTTGGTAACTTATAGCTTACGGCAAGTTCCGTTTCACTATTGGCAACTAGATTTTCATCGCTAGGGTTTGGATTCAGGTAGTCCGTTGTCTGCAATACTGGCGATTTCGCAGGATAGCAACTATGGTTGATTTCATGATGGGGAAAGAGCTTACTCACTTTTTTTGTTTTTGCCGTGGAGTAAAGCGGAATGAGACGTACATAAACATGAGCCTCTTCCCCTTCCTCAAAACAATAAACCAGCTTGTTGGTCTTTGTGATTTCCCAGTAATTTCTCCCCATCACCCAAAAGTATTTCCAGGCTCCTTCCTGGCCATTCACAAAGGCAGGAATTGAAGCGGGAGGCGGGCAAAGCACAGTAAAGGTACTTGTGGCCTTATCATATTGCAGTATTTGTCCAGAGAGGCTTAGTCCAGCAACGAATTGAAAGCAAATGATTATCAGTAGCTTAGGGCTAATAAATTTCATAAAAAAGGTAGATTTAGGTACGCAAAACTATCAGGCTGACCCTACTGAAATAAAGCGGAGGACCAGCTGTTAAGGGGGCTATGACAATAGGTCGGACCCTAAAACCGATAGAGCCTTACCCTGAGAGTAAAAGTAAAATTGGACAGTTGGAGCCTTTCCCATTTATCGAGTAAATCAATAGGGCCTGGGTAGAAATTGTCGGCAGTATTTGTTTTAATCGAACTTCTATAGATTCGAGGGTAAAATCTCACTTCATGTCTCAGTCCAAAAGAGATATCATTCAAAAGGCCAAACTCAATACTCCAGTTCACATTCCAGCCAACTCCAAACCTTGATATCTGTTCATCACCTCTATTTGAATTTAACATACCGAAACTAGAACTGGTAGAAGACCAAAATCCATTCGCTGAGGGAAGGTTTGCTAAAGTAATTTCATCTACATAGTTGGGGCTTGCAAGTTCTACAAAGGACCTATTTTCTGGAACATAACTAGAAATCAATTGCTCTCGCAGTGATGCCAAATAAAGATTAGATATCGTTCCATCATCTACTAGAGTCGAGCCAGATATTAAATCGCTGAAATCATTTCTCTCCAAGAAAGAAAAATCAAAACCATGTCTAATCGTCCGTCGTTGTGCCATTAGTGGAACAGACACTCCCCCTCCCACACCTACCTCTACGATTCCCTTGATTCTGTAATTCAGCTGTCCCACGATATCTAGGTTACTAATATCTAGCTGAGTTTGTTCAATACCAAGGAAGGCTCTGCTAGTATGGAAGATTCGAGAAGCTTCTAAAAACTCATTATTCCTAAAATCAGCGTACCGTAAAGTTCCTCTGTACCCCCATCCGTTCAGTAGCGGGGTGTTATTATAATACAATTGTGTATTCAACGACTGTAGCCAACTGCTCCCTTTAACACCCGTAGGGATATCACCCGCTCTTAAGTCTTGGAAAAACCTAGACCCGATATTTGAACCAACATCCCGATGCCGCCACCTTTTGTTCACTACCTTGGTCTGTAAGCTGTCACCACCACCACCTTTAAATCTGATAGTGGCATAGAGTCCATGTCGATCTTCTTTTTTCTTACTTCCATTGATCTTAAATAACAAAGAGCCTTTGGTAAACCTCCTGATTGCACCTTTCTCTTTTTTACCTATCAAATGGATGTTGCGGAAGTGGAATGTGACTTTGTTTTCCGTCTCTATCTGTGATTTATCGACAAATAGGCAGGTTCGATCCTGGTATCTAAGATCATCTATCGTGTAATCTTCAGGGCAGGTAGAACAGTCCAAACTGTTCTCCAAGGGAACCACCGAATAGGGGTCTAGATTCTTGGAGTCCGAAAAGGAGATTTCTGCCTCCACGTGCTTGGCAATCCCTTGTCCCTTGTTTTCAAATAGCAACTTGTAGGTTAACTCTGATCGTTCTCCTAAATAATGGGCTGGTCCCTTAGGATCAACTATTTTCAACTTATTTGGATCAATAACATATTCCAGGTTGAAAACTTGCGCCATTTGCATTTTCGGCTTGATAAATTCATAGTTATAAGGAATCCAAAGAATCTGAACATCTGTAGTGAACTCTTTTTCATTCCTCTTTCTAGGTATTATTTCATGATCAAAGGAAGCAGAGGGTGTGAAGGTTAAAAATAAACTGTATTCCTTACGTTTTTCCAATCTACCCACCTCAAAGAATGCTATACCATCATACAAAGCTCGTAGTGAGTGAATCTGGTCTTTCACACCCTTCTTTAACCGAAACCAATCAACTGAATGGAGTGGGATTTTTCTTGCATTTCGCTCCAGGGACTGGAGCATTTGTGGACTATTCTTAAATGGTGGAAACCTGAGTTTCTCACTATCTTCCTTTTTATTGTAGATGGCAACAATGATTCCACCATTTGTTTGAGAAGAAACATTGTTAGGTAACCTATAGTTAATCGCCAGTTCGGCTTCTGACTCAGCAATAATATTATCATTACTGGCATTTACTGTAAGGTAATCCGTAGCCCCTAAAACCGGTGATCTTATTGATTCGCAATCATAATTGAGCTGGTTCACCAAAAAAGTCATTTGCACCCTTCTGGTACGACTCGTGGAGTAAATGGGAGTAAGCCGAACATATACATGAGGTTCTTCCCCTGCTTGGAAGCAATACTTTAATTGATTGGATTTGGTAATTATCCAATGGGTTCTTCCCATAATCCAGAGATATTCCCAGGCTGGTTTTTGGCCCTTCCGAAGGCCAAGAATTGGTAGTGGCGGGGAAGAAAGCACAGTAAAGGTACTCGTTGCCTGATCATATTGTATTACTTGTCCGGAAAGATTGAAAAAAAAACCAAAGTAAATACAGATGGCCATTAAAAGCTTAGCTGATGTACGTTTCATCGGAGGGGTAGGTTTAGTACTTTAAGTTAATTTCAATGCATAGATCACGAGGATAGAGTGACGAGTCTGGAACATTTGCAGTGAAAGGCATTTTACCCCCTAACAAGGGACTTCTTTACACTAATCAGAAGTTATAATAAAACAGCCTCACCTAAACACATATCAACTCACACGCTATCTCAAATCCAATCCAACTATTATTTAGAATAAAAAACAGTAAAAGGTAACAGATTCAGGTCCATTGCACTTCTGGCCCTATTGGGTTGATGTTCATTCCTAATCACAACAAAAAGCGAGGTATTGTAAGACATCCCCCTCTGATTTCCCAGTATTCTTAATGGACTCAATATCATCCTATATTTAGAAGTAAGTAGGTCTACAAAGAAAATGACCTGATATGCACCTATTGACTCCCTGCCAGAAATTATATCGATAAGCTATTACAATAAACACTTCTAAAATGTAAAGACAAAGTGAATATCAAAGTCCATGCATTAGTTTTCGCACGCTCGCATCTTCGATACAAATTTCTAAACTCTTTCTGTAGCTGTCTATCCCCAAATATGAGTATGTCATCTCCCCAAGACTAGGGATAGCACCTTTCCAGGCACTTTACGCCTCAATAAACCCAAGTCTGATAGCCTTGCGTAAGAGTTTACTACTAGAATCTACATTAAACTTTCTGCGCATATTCTTAAGATGATGGTTCACCGTCTTTTCCCCGATGCCCAGGCGATCTGCTATTTCCTGAGCAGATAAATCTACCAGCTTTAGGACATCGGATTCCCTTTGCGTCAGCTTGATATGCTCGGGCTTCCAGGTTGGTCGGGAGGGGCCCCAGTCCTTCACTAAAGGAAAATGTGGATTGCCGTAAACCATAATGTCTTGAATGGCTCCCAGTAGCGTTTTGCCACTCTTATTTTTGAGGACATAGCCATTTACCCCCATTTGTTGAAAATTGTAGATGTATTCTGCTTCATTGTGAAAGGTAAGTATCAGAATACGGATATTAGGGAAGTGCCTTCGGACGTGCCGAGTGACTTCAATGCCATTGACTTCCGGCATTTCTACATCCAAAATCAAGAGATTGGTATGCGGATTTTGCCTTACTAATTCCAGTACTTCTCGCCCGTTTCTGGCCTCTCCAATGACTTCAATATCCTTATTTTGCTGGAGAATCAAGCGGATTCCTTCTGTGACCATTTGGTGATCATCAGCTACTATGGTATAAATCATGACTGCATTTTTAGGTTGTTGGGAGAAGGGGGGATTGAGTCTTCTTCTGAGCTGGTCAAAAAGGGTATATCAATGGCTACTGAAGTGCCTTTTTTATTATCGAAAGCGATGATGGCACCCAATTCGGCCCCTAACTGATGTAAGGTTTGTAATCCTCCTCCTTTGGCAGAGACTTTGTCTACGTCAAAGCCTATCCCATTATCTTCCACCATGATATTGAGTTCTTCTTCAAAACGATTGATTTGAACACTAAACCAGGTGGCCTTGGAGTAACGCAGGATATTGTCAATAACAATAAATAGCATCCGATAAAGGTGTCTTTCTAATCTGATCTCTAGCCGTTTATCCATTTCGTAAGTAGTAAATTCTACGTCTAATTGATGTGTACTTTTGATATGCTCAGTTAGGTATTCAATTTCTTTGACCAATCCTCGATCCGGCAAATTGGCAGGTAGCGCCCCTCTAGAAATGCGCCGCACTTCTTCGCAGACTTCATCCAGTAAAGTATTGGCTTTTTGCAACTGGCCCTTGTTTTCAGCTTCAATATGGGTAAGCCTTTGATTCAGATCATCAAAATACAGCTTAATGGTAGACAACATACTGCCGAGTCGGTCGTGTAATTCCTTTGCTATCTGAGTCAACAAGCGATCACTATCCTCCAGTTGATCAATACTACGTTCCAATCGTAGTTCCTGCAGCGCATTACTTAAGCGCAATTCTGTTCGTTGAACTTTAGATTGTGCCAACTGTCTTTTCTGATAACTGGAGAATAGGATGAGCACAGCGATAATGATTGCTGCCAGTAGACCTGCAAGTATTAGATAACGAGATTGGATCAACTTTTGCTTTTCCCGAGCAGCATCTAGTACTAGCTTGATCTGATCCTTTAGCTCAGGCATCGAGTGATTCCTCAGTGAGGCTAGGGCTTCCTCATAATTATCGATGGCATCTGAGTAGGCTTTTCGCTCATAGTGGATATTGCCTATATCAAAATGAAGCTTTGCCATTTCAACTTCATTGCCCATCTGCTGAAAAGCCACCAATGCCCTGTTATAATGCTCCATGGCAAGCTGATGCTGGCCCGTAGACTTGTAGATACTCCCCTTATTCTTGATCAATAAATTCTTTTCTGTTTCATCAAGAAAAGCATTAAGGACAGCAGCCTGCTCGGCATACTCCAAAGCCTCTTGATATTGTTGCTCTTCAAAATTATTGACCATCAATTGAAAATAGACCTTAGCTATTCCTACAGAGTCTAAAGCTCGTTGAAAAAGATCAAGTGCTTCCATGTACTTACCCTTAGAGGATTCATAGAGTTTCAGCTTGAGCAAGCATGTCCCTTCATCAATATTTAGATATCCTCTTTGATCAGGAGGAATCATTTGTCTAGCAGAAGCGAAGGCCCTGGAAGCTGCTTCGTGGTTGCCCAATTTACAGTAAAGGTCGCCCATATTCGTATAGACATAGGTAGCTAAGGTTCGATCACCATCTGCGGGGGAAGCAATTTGATCAAAATACATCAAGGCTTCTTTGAAATAAGCCAACCCCTTCTGGTAATCCCCTTCCTCTACACTCAGAACTCCAAGACTATTTAAAGTGCTACAAACACCACTATGATCCGCTTGCTTTTTACGAATAGCCGTCGCCTCTTGGTAATACTTTTCAGCTTGCTTCAGGTTACCTT
This sequence comes from Saprospiraceae bacterium, assembly GCA_965263225.1. Taxonomy (GTDB): domain Bacteria; phylum Bacteroidota; class Bacteroidia; order Chitinophagales; family Saprospiraceae; genus DT-111. The sequence continues at coordinate 17,956 of CBDHHG010000046.1, read as the reverse complement.
CCACCCGTGCTACATGCCCCAAAACTACCCAGCTATCAGACAAGCCATCCTGATTACCGTACTCAATGGCCAACTGACTGGCACTCAAAGCATAATTAAAAGCTTGAAAAAGCTGCCGATCAAAGTAACTTCGGAACCCCAATTCATTGCGAATGGGAATCAACTGTGGATCACTAGCTTGTAGCTCAGCATCTAGATACTTCAAGCGTTGAGTTGAAGTATCTATCCAGTTGACCTGAGTTTGGCCATATGTTAGCAACATTAAGAAAATAGGGGTAATCAGCAGGAGCTTTTTCATAGATAGGATGTTACACTCGCAAAGGTAGTTTTAGAACAAGACTGGAATTTCCCATTCTTCTATAGGTCTTCCTACTTGCTTGCTAGAAGTGCTACTAGAGGTAGTAGTTCCAGATGTACTGCCTCCGTCATCATCACCATTTCTTGATTGGACGGCTCGTCGTTGGATCACACTGGTTTCAAAGATAATCTCACCTTGGTGGTCAATGGGGCCCAATTCAATGGTATGCACTACTGGTGTTAAGCTCTGAATCTCTCTGATGGTAATATCTTGCTCTACAAATAGATCAATCTTAACAGTATTGATATTACTGAGATCTATAGGATGAATAAAGTGGCCAGCCGCTTTCCATTGGACCATGTCACAGAAGGTTACGGCATGAAGGAAGTATTCGTTTGCTGCACCATATACCAATTCATGAAACAGTGCTACTTGGGGAGTGAACAATTGCATAATTAGTTTTTTAAAGAACTAAAATATTGTTTTAATTTAAACCACATTAATCGTACTTTAATTTAAAGTACAAAAGTTATACCTGGTTACCTAGCAAAGATCTTGCTTTTATGTAAAGGAATACATCCTTAATTTTAAGGAGGTCTTCTAGGAAGAAATTAGGAGCAGATAAGGAACAGCTGAATACTAAATTTGTCAGTAGTTGATATAGCATCAACTCCATTGAATAAAGCATTATCAAATTCCATTTGATTTACTTCCTCCATCTATGCCAAGCATCCATGCCCTCTTATGCGCCATCAATCGATACCCTAACCCTGCCCACAGTTTGGCGGGTTGTATCAATGATTTAAATGAGATGAAAACCTATTTGGAAGCTTTCAGCCATACTCATCAATTTCAATTGCAAGTGACTACCCTTACTAACGAAAAAGCGACCAGAGCCAGGGTGATTGAAGCGCTAGAAAACCTTTCAACAGCGAAGGATGGAGATCAATGTCTTTTCTTCTATGCGGGGCATGGCTCTCGATGCAAAGCGCCTCAGGCCTTCTGGCACCTGGAACCAGATCGCATGAATGAATCGTTGGTTTGTTGGGATAGTCGATTAGCGGGTGGACGTGACCTTTTTGACAAGGAGTTATCCTATTTAATTTGGAAAGTAACCCATGGTAAAAAGGTTAATTTTATATCTATCACAGACTGTTGCCACAGCGGCAGTAATATGCGATTAGAGACAGTAGGTATTCGGCAGGCAGAAAAAGTGGATTCGGTAGTTGCAGTAGAAGATTATTATGGATTTGAATATTATGAAAAAACGGGTGTGAACCAATTTACTCCTCCTAGAGGAAGATATATTCACTTAGCTGCTTCCCAATCGCATGAAACAGCCAAAGAGATACGTGTTGGACATACTTATCGTGGCGTTTTTAGTTTCCTACTATTTGAAACCCTTAAAGGAACTCGTCATCCGATTTCCTACATCGAATTAATTAACCGCGTTAGGTACCGGATGAAGAACTTACTGCCCAATCAATATCCACTATTAGAAACCACCGACACGGAAGACAAACATCGACGATTTCTCCATGAGGAAAAAGTAGACCAAGAAGCTCCATTCTTAATCAGCTACAATTCAACTAAGGGTTGGATAATTAACGCAGGTGCCTTTAACGGCTTGAAAACTGAGCAATTAGGTAGTCCATATCGTTTTAAGGTGGAAAAAGTAGGCCGTATAATTGAAGTTAACGAAGTCTTCGCTGATCATTCTACCGTAAGGGGAATGGATGGATTGGACACGCGAAAAATCTACTCCGCACAACTTATTTACGAGAATATTCCAAGGCTCCCTCTCGCCTGGGCACCCGGTAATGATCCATACGGTTCTCAGGTAATCACAGCAACTTTACAACAAAAACCATCTGCTTCAATAGAGATAATCCCTGATATAGATTACGCTCGATATTTGATCCATGTAAAGGAAAACGCCTTCTATCTGAGCACAAACTTTAATCAAAGACCTCTATTTAAACCAACTAAGGACTATACTGAATTATCTGCCGAAGCATTCCTCACAAAGATCGAGAAAGTTGCTAATTGGATCCGATTACAAGAGCTGAATCACGCAGCCTCAAAGCTACAGGCTGGGTCTCTCAACATGAAATTATATCAAGTCAAAGAATTGGGAGTTCGAAGCGACGATGCCGAAGCCGTGCTTGTAGACTGGCAAGAGCCACCCATTTTCCGCTATGGACTAGACGAGGATTCTTCGGGTTTTCCGGGTTTTAAGTTCCTTGTGCACAATATAGGGATACAACCCATTTGGGTTAGCGTATTTTATCTGGGTATTGATTTTAGCATTGACAATGTGTTAATGCCTTTACAGCGCCTTTCGCCCGGAGAAGACGCTTGGTGCAGCTATCTCGAAAATGACCACAACAATAGAAATATTCCCATTAAATTGCATGATACCTATCATAGTTCGGGACTCACCAGAGCGACCAATTACCTAAAAGTGGTCGTTTCCAATTCCGAATTCAACGCTGATATCTTTAATCAGACCGGCTTGGAACTTCAGCGCTTTAGTGATCCTAAAAGAACGCTGGCTGTTCTAGACGTAGTTACCAATGATGATTGGTTTACTAGAACTATCCCTATATCTATTTTTCATCCTTTACCCTCAAAAACCATTAGCAAACAGTATCCTTTTCTATTCTTCGGCCATGAATTGACTGCTCCTGAGGGGTTCAAAGCACTAGTACGTCCCACCACACTTCTAACGGCCAAGGAATCTTTGCTTAACTTCCCAGCTATAGAATCAGAAACCACTTTCCTTCGGCCAGTAGAACTTGGCCCTCTAGAAAGTTCTCCACAACTTAGTGTTCTACAATTTGAAAATAATCAAGGAGCAGAAAAAGTAACGCAACAGCATCCGCTGGAATTGAACTTCGGTCATGAAATGATTAATCCACAGAAGATTCATCCTTATGGATTAAACCCCAAAACAAACCGCTTCTTTATGCTAAACAATGAGCTACTAGGATCTACCCTAAAGCTCCAGCAACTTCCGCCGGAAATTAACAGCCAAATTTGGGTGTTTTTGTTGGCTACATAATCATTCACAATTCCAATATTATCAACACCTCATATTGAGCATAAAAGCGGCCATATCCTTTTCTCTGTCGCGCCCAGATCTACCTAAACAACATCTTCTACCTCAAGTTTTACGCAGTATCAACACTAAGGCCCTCCTTTCTTCCATGTCTCGCAGAATTAAAGCATCAAGTATACTCCCCAGTTTCTTCGAACTAAACAAAAATATAATATATGAATACCCAGGATATAGTTATTTAATCTCTATATTTAACTAATTCAAATTCTAGCAAGCTGTTTTAACCCTATAATACGCTCCTAATGTCTAAGTTTTGTCTACTTCCCCTTCCTACATTATTTGGAATATTTTCACTCATCATTCTACAGAGTCCTCTGTTTGCACAAGAAAGCCCAACTTATGTTTCCGGTACGATTAATAGCAATACCTCTTGGGACCTAACGGGCAGTCCTTATGTAGTGACTAATAACTTGACCGTTGTGGAGGGTACTACCTTAACGATTGAACCGGGAGTAGTTATAAAGCATGATGGTAGTGACTTCTTGGATATTATGGTGGTTAATGGCACGTTGATTGCCCAAGGAACCCCCTCACAACCCATCATTTTCACGGATATTGCGGATGATCTTTATGGCGGAGATACAAATGATAATGGCGCTGCCACCAGTCCGCACCCGGGAGATTGGCTCGGCATCCATATACAAGCCACTAGCGCAGGGACCTCCATCTTGGAGTATTGTCATTTTCGCTATGGCGGAAGAAAGGGATTGGGGCAAGCGGCCGTGCGGATCAGTGGAGCCGCACCTACCATAAATCAATGTACATTTTATTCTTGTGAAAAAGGATTAACTGTTTCAAGAGGTGGATCACCCATTATTTCCAATAATACTTTTGACAATAATTCATCCGTCCCAATCAGTATTTCATTGACCGCTAATCCTAGCTTCAGCAATAATTCGTACAGCAATAATGCCAGAAATGGCCTGGGCATTGAAGCCTTTAATTACAATTCAGCAGGAGCCAGCTATACATTAAATAAAACTAGTATCGCAGGTATTGGCAATATTCCGTACATTATCAACCTAAACGACCTTATGATAGCGGAAGGCGTCACTTTAACCATCGACCCGGGGGTTATCATCAAGCACGATTACTTTGATTTCTACGACATGATAACCGTCGAAGGGACGCTTATCGCAGAGGGTACCCCCGATGAGCCCATTATTTTCACTGACATATCAGACGATGCCTTCGGAGGTGATACGAATAACAATGGTGACGCCACCAGCCCACATCCAGGGGATTGGATTGGAATTAACTTTAAGGCTAGCAGTGGAAATAGTTCCATCTTAAGACATTGTACGTTTCGCTTTGGAGGGGATGGAGGATTAGGACAAGCCGCCGTTCGAACGAGTGGAGCTTCGCCAACAGTAGACCAATGTACTTTCTACCAATGTGAAAAAGGGATGAGTCTGACGGGTGGTGGAACACCCACTATTTCCAACAACATTTTTGAAAGCAATTCCTCTACTCCCATTAGTATTTCTCTGAGTACCAACCCCAACTTCAGCAGCAATACATTGAGCAATAATGCCAGAAATGGTATTGGTATTGAAACCTTCAATTACAGTGCTACGGGGGCTTCTTATACCCTAAGGCAAACCAATGTGGCAGGCATCAGCAACATTCCCTACATCATCAACCTAAACGACCTTAAGATAGCAGAAGGCGTTACCTTGACCATTGAACCGGGCGTGGTCATCAAGCACGATTATTTTGATTTCTACGATATGATGACCATCGAAGGAACCCTTATTGCTCAGGGTACCGCCAGTGAACCGATTATTTTCACAGACATATCGGACGATGCCTTTGGTGGCGACACCAATAATAATGGTGATGCAACTAGCCCACATCCGGGGGATTGGATTGGCATCAATTTCAAGGCGAGTAGTGGAAATAGCTCGATCCTGAAACATTGTCAATTCCGGTTTGGTGGTGAAAGTGGTTTGAGCAACGCGGCAGTGCGAATTATCGGCGCTTCCCCTACCATTGAACAATGTACTTTCTTCCAATGCGAAAAAGGGTTGACCGTGACCAATGGCGGTTCCCCCGTCATTACCAATAACACTTTCGAACGCAATACTTCTACCCCTATCAACATTTCGCTAACTGCCAACCCTACCTTTAGTGGGAACACTCTACTGAATAATCCCAGAAACGGAATTGGTATCGAAGCCTTTAACTACAATGCTACAGGAAGTACCTATACCTTACCTAAAACAGAGGTAGGAGGCTTCACAGCTATCTCCTACATCATCAATGATGATGATCTAAAAATAGCCGAAGGTGTTACCTTGAGGATCGAACCAGGAGTAGTCATCAAACACGATTTCTTTGATTTTAGTGACATGATGACCATAGAAGGAACGCTCATCGCACAAGGGACTACCGATGAGCCAATCATTTTCACCGACATAGCTGATGACACCTTTGGTGGAGATACCAATAACAATGGCGATGCGACCAGTCCGCACGCAGGAGACTGGCTGGGTATAAATATTAGAGCTTCTAGTGGGAATACTTCCATCCTACAACATTGTCAATTCCGATTTGGTGGTGATAGTGGCTTAGCCGATGCGGCAGTGCGGATTACTGGAGCGTCTCCTACTGTTGAACAGTGTACTTTTTTCCAATGCGAAAAAGGGTTGACGGTAACCAATGGTGGTTCTCCCCTCATTGCCGATAACACCTTCGAAAGCAACACTTCCACGCCAATCAATATTTCACTAACGGCCAACCCTAACTTCAGCGGTAACACCCTGCTCAATAATGCCAGAAATGGGATTGGCATCGAAGCATTTAACTACAATGCTACGGGAAGTACCTATACCTTACCTAAAACAGATATTGCTGGCATTAACAATGTGTCGTACATCATCAATGATGATGATCTAAAGATAGCCGAAGGAGTCACCTTAAAGATTGAACCAGGAGTAGTTATCAAACACGATTTCTTTGATTTTGTGGATATGATGACCATTGATGGGACCCTCATTGCACAAGGTACCGCCGAAGAACCGATTATTTTCACTGATATATCTGACGATGAATTTGGAGGGGATACCAATAACAATGGCGATGCGACCAGTCCACATTCTGGCGACTGGCAAGGGATTAAAATAACAAGTACAAGCGAAAACACTTCTATTCTGGAGTATTGTACATTTCGTTTTGGTGGAGATGCAGACTTGGCAACTGCGGCAGTTGAAGTCCTTGGTGCTAGCCCCAGGATAAGCAACAATAAATTTTCTAGATGTGAGAAGGGAATTGCCATCACTGCTGCCGGAACGCCCACTATTGAGGACAATGAATTTATTGAAAATACCTCGACTCCAGTTAGTCTTTCCCTAAGTGCTGCTCCGGTATTTAGTGGCAATATTATCACTGAAAATCCAATCAAGGGTATCGGTATAGAGGCCTTTGACTATGATAATGACGGAGCCTCCTACCGGCTCTCCAAGCGGAACTTTGGTGGCATAAACAATATCTCTTATGTCATCAATCATGAAAACCTTACCATCGGCACAGGTGTAACGCTAACAATAGATGCCGGAGTCGTTATTAAACACGATTTCTTTGATGGCATCGACATGATGACCATTCAGGGGCAGCTCATTGCGGAAGGTACCGCAAATGCGCCCATTGCTTTTACTGATATTTCAGATGACGAGTTTGGCGGGGACACCAATAATAATGGAGATGGTTCATCCCCCCACATAGCAGATTGGGGATCTGTGACCATTGCCAACGGCGCCTATGCAAAATTATCAAATTGCCATTTCCGTTTCGGTGGAAGATTGAATAGAGATAAAGGAGCACTCACTATTTCTGATAGCATCGATATCACCCGTAGCGAATTCTACCAGAATGCTGTTGGCCTATTTGTACAGAATAGTGGTATAGCCCATGTGGATAGTTCCAGTTTCCTGGATAATACAAGAGGAATCAAAAAAACAGGTGGAAATTTCACTATTAAGCATAGTAATCTGGTAGATAATAGCGCTTTTGCTATCGAAAACACAACCACCGACACCATTGATGCCCAACTAAATTGGTGGGGAGCGCCATCCGGTCCTTATCATACCACTAACGAAGAAGGGCAAGGGAACCCGGTAAGCGATTATGTACTATTTGATCCTTTCCTACTCCAGGATGTCGAACCCACAGACACTACGGTGAGTTCAGGTTGCCCAGACTTCGACATCATACTACTGGACCAAAGTGATGTAGATTCCTTCATTCAGCAGTACAGCACACTCTGTGATTCTATTTTTGGAAGCCTGGTTATTAGTAGGAATGTAACGGATATCTCCGGTTTGAATTTCCTTACCTACATCGGCGGGAATCTACGGATCAGCGACAATGATAAGCTGACCGACTATTCCGGGCTAGGCCAACTGACAGTTATCGAGGGACAACTCTACTTGGCCAACAATGATGCCATTACTAACCTACAGTGGCTGTCCAATATTGTTCGTATTGGTCAAGGCATTACCATCCGATCTAATACCAACTTATCCGATTGCGAAACGATTTGTTCTCTACTCAACGCTGGACAAGTGTCGGGTAACCTATTCATAGCTGATAATGCTGGTGATTGTAATAGTCTAGAGGATATACAAGGTGCTTGTACAGATGATGGTGAACCTCCCATGTTAAGTATTGTCGGCTTACCCAATTCTATTGAAGAAGGAGGATTATTAAGCTTTGAAATAGTCATTAATTATCCAACAGGAGAGGAATTGTTAGTCAATCTAGTTTCTTCTAGTCCGATTGATGTCCCCTTAAGTTCTCCTGTAAGCATTCCCGCCAATGGCTCCTCCGTTCAGCTAAGTCTTCAACTCCCAAATGATGATCTACCTGAATTAGACAAACAAATCAGTATTACAGCAGCTGCCCTGAATTACGCCTCTACAAGCCAAAGTTTCTTGCTTACCGACGCAACGGATATGCCCGAAATAGAATTAATTCTAACGAATGATACCATTTCAGAATCGGCAGGCTTATATGCGGCGCAGGGTGTCATCCGAAGATCTGGCGCAAACATCAACAGTGTGCTGACTATTGATCTTAAGGTTGACCAAACTGGGCAGTTATACTTACCTTCAAGACTCTCACTGGCACCAGGACAAACAGAGGCGGAATTTACGATTGGGGTGTTGGATAACAGTACCGTAGATGGAAATCGCAATCTTGTTTTATCCGCAGCAGCTTTCCTGCCCTCCTGCAATTGCCTGGCTCCCCTGGGAAGTCTTGGCCGAAGCACCGCCAACCTCCAGATCATCGACAATGACGGACCATCTCTGAGCTTATTTGCGAATCCATTAGCCCTGGAAGAAGGCGCGGCAGAACCCGGAATACTAGAAATCAAAAGGAACACTCCTCCTGATACTGACCTGACTGTCACCTTACGCAGTTCGGACGTCTCAGAAATTGAGCTTCCACTCAATGTTATCATCCCGCAAGGTGCTACTGCGATCGAAATCCCCATTAGTGCCAAGGCTGATGGAATTTCCGATGGGAATCAACAGGTTACGATCGAGGCGAGTGCGCCAGGATTTGCTCCTGGAATCATTTGGGTAATCACTTCAGATATCAATAAACCAGATCTACAAATTGTGGATGTGTCAGTGGAGAATACAAATCTACCATCTGCTAGTGCCTTTTCTTTTTCAGTGTCCCTAATTAATACCGGCTTTGCTACCGCAGCACGGGATATCCCTTTAGTGGGGTACCTGTCAGAGGATGCCCAAATCGACAACTCCGATCATATCATTGGCGAATACCTCACCAATCAGCCACTGGGGGCTGGAGACACCTTACAATTCTTGGGCGTAGGGACTGCTCCCCTGCAACCGAGAAAGTACAATCTATTGTTCCGGGTGAATGCTCAGCAGGACTTTACAGAGGTCCTGTACTTTAACAATACCTCAGAAGCCGTAGAAGTCGATGTGATCCCCAGTTACTTCGGGTCTGCCACGGTGGATGAAGACAAGTTTGTGCAAGGGGAAGAAATCATCATTTATGGCTCTTCTTTCAATGCCGATCAAATCCCCATCCCCAATGCAGAACTTGATATTCTAATAAATACGGGTGAAATCCAAAGGATCATACCCGTGCAAACGAATTCAACGGCTAATTATTCGTTCGTATTTGAACCCTTGCCGACGGAAGCTGGGCCGTACCAGGTTAGGGCCAATTTTCCTGGACAGAACGGGACCGAAGCTCAAGACTCCTTTGATATTCTTGGCATCGAAATAAATGGTGGCCTTCCCTTCAAGTGGGAATTACTTTTGAATGAAACGGTGGATAGTACTGTCGAAATACGCAATCTCACGAGCACCACACTGAATAACCTAGTCATTAGCCCGATCGCCCTGCCCAATGGTTGTAGTTTGACGTTTGAACCAGTCCCCGTCTTGGGAAGTAAGGCTAGTGCTTTACTTTCTTATGAGATCACAGGCTCCGTTTTGACGCCACGAGATGAAGATCAGGAGGTTTACGTATTAATCAGTACGGATGAAGGAGTGGCACAGGAATGGAAATCAGACTATCTCTGTCAAGAGCTGGGCGCGCACCTTACAGCCAGCATCAGTAGTATCAATTCTGCTTTCTCTCAAAATGGAGTGAGCGTTTTTGAATTTCAGTTGTACAATATCGGTTTGGGAGGTACAGGAGATATTACGGTAGAGATACCGGAAGTAAGCTGGATGGGACTCAGTAGTGCCAAGATTATGCCTAGTCTGGCACCGGGCGATACCAGCTTTGTGATTCTTCAATGGATACCCACCGAAGACCTACCACTCAACACACCTGCCACTGGCCAGCTAGTCATTACCACCACTAATGGTAACAGCCTGACAGTCCCTTTTAGCCTGGAAAAAGTGTCTGAGGAAAGGGGGAATGTTTTGGTGGATGTTATCGATGAATATACGTACTTCACAGAAGAGGCACCACACGTCGCCGGTGCACAGGTTAAGATAAGCCATTACTTCACAGGCGAGGTATTTGCCCAAGGCATTACCAATGAAGAGGGCCTGTTCCTCGCTGAAGATCTCCCAGAAGGTTTATTAAGGGTTACGGTTCAGGCCGAATCTCATGATAATTATGATGGGATTGTGCACGTGCGGCCAGGGCAGACCGAAAAGAAAGTAGTTTTCATCAGTTATCGAGCCGTCTCCTTTAGCTGGGATGTCGTACCGACCACTATTGAAGATGACTATCAGGTGGACTTGATTATGGAATTTGAGACAAATGTGCCCGTTCCTGTAGTGACCATGGATTTCCCAGACACTCTACCGCAATTATTTGGTAATGATACCTATCCATTCTTTATCACCCTAACCAATCACGGTTTGATCGCAGCAAGAGAAGTAGAACTCAACTTTCCGGATGATGATGAATTCGAATTTATCACCAATTACACGCCACAGGATATACCGGCTCTTAGTGCCATCCAGATTCCGGTGGTGATGAAGGTCAGAAATGAAGAAGGCTACCAATCCCCAGATACGCCTGCCTTAACCTTTGAGTCGATTTCTCGAAAACTCGACATGGATCTAGACTTGTATAGTAAGGATTTTCTGAGTGGCGGAGCAGGGGGGTGTGCCTTTGTGTTTGTAGTATACTTTTACGAATGTGGAGAGAATGGAGTATATCGAAGCACGGGAGATAAATTAACCATTCGAGGACGGCCCCAAGACTGTGGAGGTGGAGGCTGGATCCCAGAGGGAGGAGGAGGAGGCGCATTTGGCCTGATAGGAGGTACTTCAAGCTATTCAGGTTGCAATCCCTGCTTGAACAACCTAGGGGAGACGATCATCAGCTGTATTTCACTGCATCCTGCCATAAATATTCCCTTTAAGTGTCTAGTCAAACAAGACCCCATTAGTTGTGCTTGTGCTATCGTCGGAGGGATTCCCTGCAAAACCTACAAATACGCCAAATGTGTATTGAATATTACGAATTTAGCCATGGAGTGTGGATGGATCCCCTCATTTGATGAATACGCGGATAGTGACTATCCAATCAGCGAGCGTTCTCCTACTTTTAGTTTTCCTGTAGAATTACAACAGTCTATGGACGATATTTACATGTATGGGCAAGCCTACGAAGCGATAAGTGCGATTGGAGAAATATATTATGGCCCACTTGCTGATAATGAGAACCTCATTGAGTTTGCCAACACTGTTGATCCTTTCGTTACCAATGTAGAAACAATCAATACCGAAGATCGAAGTTCGATTCTCAACCAGATGGAAGGCTATGATATATCTACAGGAGAGATCAATGATTTTATTGAGCGCTGGAATACAACCGTTGAAGCCTGGAATGCGGGGATTTTCTCCCCTAATGAAACCTATCCAACGATCATAGACAAAAACTTGTCGGATGCCTACTATGATCAAATTGAAAGAACCGTAGACTATGCTGCGCAAAGAGGATTTCCAGATTCTGAAATCATGCTCACTACAGCCATGGAAGAGGCCTATGACTTGACGCAAACCATCGCAGCGGAGGATGCTTCCCGCACAACTAGCAGTGTATGTGCTTCTGTGACCATCAACATCAGCCAGCAAGTCAGCATGACAAGGGAGGCCTTCGACGGCACTTTAACGGTATACAATGGTCACCCAGAGCTCCCCCTGGAGAATATTAATCTCAACCTAGAAATCCTTGATGAAAATGGCGTTCCCAGTAATGATCTATTTGAAATAGAGACGAGCCAGCTCATTCGTTTGACGGGCATCGACGGGCAGGGTACCTTAGCTGCCGATCAAGATGGGACAGCTAGGATTTTATTCATTCCGGAACGAGCGGCTGCGCCAGAAGTTCCAACTTCTTATTCCTTTGGTGGAACAATTTCCTACCTAGATCCTTTCTCAGGTACACAGGTGACCTTACCGCTACTCCCCGTGACCTTGCAAGTCAATCCAAGTCCAGATCTCTTCCTACGCTATTTTATGCAGAGAGACATCTATGGGGATGATCCGCTGACCGATCCAGTTGAACCTATTCTACCAGCAGACCTTGCGGTAATGGTGGAAAACAATGGGTTTGGTGTTGCTCAAAAGGTACTCATCGAATCTGCACAACCTGAGATTATAGACAATGAAAAGGGCTTGGCCATCCACTTCAAATTGATCGGCTCAAACCTGCAAGGAGAGCCTGCTAGCTTAGGTTTGACCAGTATTGATTTTGGTAACATTGAACCCTTGCAAACCAAAATTGGTCAGTGGTACTTCACCAGTGATCTTTTGGGGCACTTTATCAATTATCGCACAGAATTGGTACACCTTGATAGCCGGGGCAATCCAGACCTGAGCCTGATTAGCGGCAGCCAGTTGCATGAACTCATTCGAACTATCGAAGTCTATGGGAGTGCCGAAGATTCGATTGATGATTTTCTGGTCAATGATATTCCCGATCCAGATGATCTTCCGGATGCGATCTACCTATCACAGGGTAATTTGGTCTACGATGTTTTTGAAGCCGATACAGCAAGTTTTGTGGGAGACATAACGCTCCCAGACTTTAGTATTGAACTGGAGGTAGACCCCGCCAGAATTGGCTGGAACTATGTCCAGTTGGAGGATCCCGGAGCAGGGAATTTTGAATTGGTTAGTGTAACCCGTAGCGATGGACAGGTTATACCCTTGAAAAATGTATGGCTTACCCACGTTACCATTCCCGATCGAACGACTCCAGTCTACGAGGACAAGTTTCATCTAGTAGATAATTTCACAGATTTTGCACCAATAAGTTATACGGTTGTCTGGAAGGCCAAAAATCCAGACCCAGTGCGCGTTGTGAGCATTACTGGCTATCCGCAGGAAGTGACTTCTGAACAGGTGAAAGAACTCCAAGTGACTTTTAATAAACCCATAGATACGACCAGCTTTACACATGAGGACCTTATGATGCAATTGCAAGGAGGAGGGAATATTATCGATGAAACCGTGATCATTACGCAGATCGATGATCAAACATTTAACTTGGACATATCTAGTTTAACTACCGGAAATGGTTATTATCTGTTCACCGTGCAGGCGGCTAACATTAAAGATGTCACGGGTGCTCTTGGAGAAGTAGGGGAACAAATTTCCTGGACTCAATTCTTATCTGCACCCGTCGTAAAATCCTTCGGTGGGATTCCGGAGAATCGCATCAGCTCCGTATATGATTCCATTCAATTGCTATTCAATCTGCCAATAGATGCTGGTACACTAGTCCCTGAGCGTTTTTCCATATTGCAAGATGGTATTGCACTCGAAGGCACTTTCACCATAAACTCGTTGAATGCTGAAAGTACTCTATTCGAGTTAATCGGACTAGGTTCATTCATGGATCAGGATGGAGATTATGATTTAATTATTGATCTGCCCATGATTCAAACCATAGAAGGTGTGAATGGCTTGGTGGAACAAAGTATCACGCTGACACTAGATTCTAAAGGTCCAGATTTGGTCAACTTGATCCAAGGGCGGGAAGGTGCTTTAGATGATCAGCACTATACTTTAATCAATCTGAATTTCAGTGAACCTGTTCAATTGATCGATCTGGAGGCCATAGAATTGAGGAAAAATGGGGTGTTACAAGACCTATCCAATACCGTCATTGAGGCCATCAATGAGGACTGGATACAAGTGAACGAATTTGATATCTTGACCTTTCCCGAAGGTAATTACACCTTTTCCATCGACCTTTCCAAAGTAAAGGATCTGGCCGACAATCGTGGAGCAGGAGTAGAAAGTCTCACCTGGACAGTGAACCGGACCACCGCCCTAAGTATTTCTAATGTAACGGTTTCCCCAGATTTAGGATTCTCAGCAGTAGACGGCATCACTGCTGCCAGGACCCTTGATATCACATTCGAGATCGATGCGCCTGCCGATGACATTCAGCTCTATCAAAATGATAATGGCTCATTGAGCTTGCTGGGTACAATAGATAGTGCAGCCATTGGCCAAGTTGTATTCAATGATGTTCTATTTCCTTCCACTGGTCAGACCAGCTTACAGGTACAATTAAAGGACAAAGAAGGAAATCCCGTTCAAGCCTCCAAGGCTTTGTTTCTAGATGAAACTAATCTCTTTGCCGAATGGGACTTACCAGCTAATCAGGAGCTCAGGGAGCACCCCAGCAGCCTAGTTTTGAGTTTCTCAGAACCAGTATTAGATGAAGGAACTATCTCAACTGCCTCTATTCAACTGAATCGAGGTAGCGATATCATCGATACAGATGGTTGGGCATTACAAAGGTTGACCGATACAAGTTATCAACTTATTGGCCTGACTGAGTTAGCGCCGGTCCCTGGCAGTTACCAACTAAAGGTAGACTTATCTGCCTTCCAAAAGTACTCTAGCGGAGTTAGAGGAACCGGAGGAGCTATCTTTAATTGGGAACTCATTGAGTACAACCAAGCGCCCATTGCCGAAGCCGGACCTGATACCCTAATCACTATTCCTCAGGTGTATCAGTTGGATGGGTCAGGTTCATTTGACCCTGATGATAACGTCTTGACCTACCAATGGTTTCCTCCAGCTACTATCCAGCTAGATGATGCCTATGCCATTCGTCCGTCATTTGAGATTACAGCAGCAGACGATGAGCAAAATTATCGGTTCTTACTGTCGGTAAGTGATGGTCAACAAATCAGTACAGATGAGGTCACCGTTAGTGTAATGTTACAAGACACCATAACTAGTGCTCCCATTCTGGAAGACGTATCCAAAAGGCTACAGCTACAGATCTTCCCCAACCCCTTTGTTCACCAAACATCTGTAGAGTATTACCTGCCTGAAGCCGGTACGGTATCTCTCTTGATTAATGATTTAAGGGGACGTATGGTGCATCAATTACAAAGAGGAATCAAGCAGAAAGCAGGCTGGCATCGCCTTAGCTTGAACCTCCCACAATTAGAATCAGGGATCTATTTGCTGGTCCTGCAATCGGATCATGCCTTGATTACGGAGAAGTTGCTGCTAGGGAATAAACCTTAGCCTTTAGCTATTACCTCGATAGGAGCACTAACTTAAACAGGTACAATCACTTGGAAAGTCGGGCCAATACCACAATCAGTTTCTCGGCTTCTGTCAAGTCTCCCTGAACTTGTAGCTGAATATTCAGGGCACAACGTTTAGTTTCCTTTAGCAAAAAACTAAGGTGGCTAGAGGTAGAACTTTTCCATGCTATATCTGTAGGGGCATCAAACACCCCTTGACAATGGTCAGTAAGCTGTAACAAGGGAGTATTTTTCTCCGCTACTGCTATGAGTTCATATTTCCCTTTGTCCAGAGGAGAAAAATTAAAATCAATTTCATGGCCATTTTCCAGGGTTAGAATCTGAAATTTTAGTATCGAATAATGTTTTTCTTTTAACATCCTTATGGTATGGGCCGCCTCTTTCTCAAAAGACATCTCTGATCTCACTGACTGAGCAAGTCCTATACTTTGAACTGAGGGCAGGAGCAGGTAACAGGCTGGTAAAAACAGTAGTTTGAAGGTATTCTTAGTTTGCATAATTTGATGATTTAATAGGATCTTGTTTAGGGTTTACATTTACCTAAAGTCGTTCAACAGAAATAGTGATCATTTAATTTGCCCCTATTTTTTATCTGATCCCTATATTTAATTTTCTGTCTTCGAGATGAAAAGGATTATTTTTTGCTTCATCAGGGGTCAAATTCTGAATGATCGCCAGGCTATCGAGTCGGAATCTATTCCTGGGTGTATCAAGAAAAAATAGTTGCATTCCCATTCTTGCAGCTTTAACAGGAGCTATATCTTCTTAATCATAGGCATCATTAAAGAAAAGAGCTTTATATTTACATAAACAAGTACTTATCTTCCCTTAGTAGCGAGAAAATTGGTAGATACAACCTCCAGAAGTAGCTGCGTAAAACAGCCAAAACCCTCGTTACTTACTGCATGTCATCCAATACCATTTTAGTCTTCCCATGTGTGTAGTTAGCTTGATCTCTTTAAGTACATCATCCCAAATTCAGTCAAAGTTTAAGAGAATTTGACAGATTCAAGATTGCGTTTTCTGAAGATCAAACAGCTTTTAATCCAGTAAGTCTAGTGCTTCCCATCGAGATGCAGGGATTGATTCAATACCATTTTTCGTGCATCAATCCCTGCCTCAGCTGCAGAGGGAAAGTCAAATTGATGTAACAAAATGATCAATGGTTGGCCCAATAGAAAGACAAAATCTGAAAAAAAGACGATTAGTAATTGATATAAGTCCGAATCGTCCGACTCAATAGAATAAATAAGTAGATCAAACCTTTGTGTTTTGATCTACAAAATGAATTACTACTAAAAATCACATACATGCTACATTACAATCGAATATGGTCTCTGAGAATACTTCTCTTGCTGGCCATCCATCCAATTATCTTTTTGGGAAGTACAGCGGGACAAGACACAGATGCAACTGAAGAATGCCCCTATCCAAGGCTAGACTGTAAACCTATCGATACCGAAAGACCTAATGTCTTTCGATGTATTGTCACATGGGCACCAGATGATACTTTATGCCTAAGAAACCCTCCAGATCCTTGGGAACATGAATTGCTGGCAGCTCAAGATACCTTTACAGCTCCTAATCAAGGGGAGGAAGAGGAGGAAGTGATCGCACGACTCCCTGAGCCACCAGAATGGAAATACTACTATGAAATCAGCAATGGCTACTACTTCACAGATAGTACGGATCAACTAACGGTTATTTTCCGAGAACCAGGGGATTATCGAATTAGCATGTCTGCAACGCCTATCTATAGTCCCAATCCTCGACCTCCACGAAGGGAAGCTACCATTCAAATCCTCGAGCTTAACGAGGGCACCCTGGACTCTATCCCTCATTCCAATTTTGATGAAGAAGATGAAGAAGGGCAAGAGGTGAAAATTGAAGCGGATTGGCCTAACATAGTGCCAGGAGATCGAGTGACCATGGCGATAACGTACAGAAACGCAGAGTCTGTCAGTGAAGGCGAAAATGATAGAGATCGTGCCAAGAAGGGAGCTGTGAAAATTGCCATACCCAATCAAGGCATTACCTTCCTGGGCTCCAGGGGTGCCTACACCGATGCAGTGACGGATCAGGAAATAGAAGGAGAAAAGATTTTCACTTGGAATATTGGAGAAGTTCCAGTAGGAACAGAACGTACCATTTTCGCTGACTTTCAAATCGGAACAGGTGTGGACATAAGCAATTTGTCTAACCAGATCGAGTTATCAGCCGAAGTTGTATGGACACAGAGACGTGTATTCGGAATTTGGTGTTTTCTGGGCTTTCGTTAAGCTACTAGGAAAATGAACAGTAAAATCTATCTAGTTATTCAATTACAAGCGTTTAATTCAAATCTCTTATGAGAAATATAATTTGTGCATTCATATGTATTATCATCAGTTTGCCTGTTATGGGACAACGTACCATTACAGGTTCTGTAACTGACTTAGAGGGGACACCACTAGTTGGAGTCACTATCTTTGTTCAGGGAACCACTAGCGGCACAGTTACAGACATTGAT
>CBDHHG010000045.1:0-386997 GCA_965263225.1 Saprospiraceae bacterium | reverse complement strand
AAAATACCTGAATCTAATATCGTTACAGCTAAATATCTACCGAAGCAAAGCACTCCAATTTATGTTTCCGGTACCCACTAGCAAGGAAAACAGCTCCGCTTGCCCCCCTTTCTTATAAGTCTCTTCCACATACTGATAAGCCTGCTTCGCTTCCGCCTCTGTCAACGGAAGGCCTAGGGCATTTTGGGGGTTGATTACCGTTAAAGTCGCTGGGCGAACTAGTGGCATGAGGTCGGGGAGATCAAAGTCTTGCAGAATACCAGGAATAACCTCATAGGCAAAAGCAGGCAAATATCTCCGGGTTTCATGCAGCCTTTGTAGACTTACCAGCGGTTCTTTTAGAACAACATGAGTCAAATCTTTACGCAGGGCGGCAACGTGAAGTGCAGGAGTACAAAGTGCACGATCTGCGAACAGAATAAATTTCCCTCCCATTGGTTGAACCTTACGCTGTACGTGATCCAATAGGTACAGAAGATCCTCGGCCCGTAGGGTGGTCAGACTCTTGCCCACCAAACTACTCCCCAAAATCAAGTTGTAGTCGATGCCATCAATGTGAGAATCCCCCTTAAAAGTAGATTCCAACTCCCCCATGTGTAGCAGATCAGGCGCGATGACTTGGTAACCTGCTTGCACGAGTTGCTCTACTTCTCCACCTGCTGTAAGGGTAGCCTCCTTACCTTTACTATTAAGGTATAACAGGAGAGGCTGCGCCTTCTTAGAGGCAGTGTAAACATGAAGGAATGGTATCGGATAGTGCTCGTCAGAGAATTCCAGGAAATATTTTTCCACCACGAAATTGTCTCTGCGTATTCTACCCGTAAAGACAGCTTGGGTTTCTACGCTTGGAGGGGTGAGATTTAGGGTTGATTGGATGGTGGAACGTAATGGCTTTTCGTTCTTACGGCTCTTTTGGTTAATTAGAAAACCTTCTTGATTAATATCAAAAACGGTTTTGCTCGCCACAGCTGTCACGACTTGCCCCGTTTCAGTAACCCTAAGCTCTTCTTCTGAAAATAGCTCCACCAGATGATCAGTAGGATCACCGGGTAATTGTAAATGCTTTTGGAAGAAGGCATACATGGCTTCGCGATTAGACTTAGTCGATTGATGCCCAGCCTCATCTTCGGTCCAAACAAATTGGTCTTCTGCTTCAAAGAAGCGATAAACGCCTTCCACTTCAGCAATGGTTTCTCTTGCTCCTTGAATACTAAAAATATCGTTCGTGGTAGTCAAAACTAGCGTAGGTTTCGGTACCCTGACAGCCAAAAGATCGGCATGTTCCAGGCCGCTCTGCAACCCTCCTGGAAAATTCTGCTCAGCATCCTGAGGGCCATTGGACTGCCAAAGTCGGCGAAAGCTCGTGATGTAATTCTCTGGAGCAGCAGCCAAGATTCGGGAATCGAAGGCAGCTATATAAGCAGTCTGCGTCCCTCCCCCGGACCGCCCGGTGATGCCTATCCGAGTGGAGTCTACCTCTGGGCGACTGATCAGATAATCGACAGCACGAATACCATCATTGATCATATAACGGGCAATGGAAGACCCTGTGAGCAGAGCCTGAATGCCAGCATAAGAGTGCTCACTGGTGGGCCCTCCCCTGTTGGGTTGACCATTTGCATCCAGATACTGATAGCGTTCGCCCTGACCGATGGGATCAAAGGCTAAAACGATGAAGCCTTTTTGTACCAAATTCAGAATCACACCCTGATAAGTTGGACTCCGAAATGCCTGCCCAGCATGCCCCGAACAGTAGATCACTGCTGGTGCTACTTCTTGCCGAACTTTCGGAATGAAAAGACAAGCGGTAACATAGTACCCAGGCAAGGACTGATATAGCAGTTTTTCTACTGTGAAAGACTTTCGGTCTATTCTTCCTACAATCTGCGGCTTAAGTGGTGTTTTCTCGGGTAAACCTCCAATACTAGCTAAAAACTGCTCCTTTAGATTTTCGATACGTTGAAGCATGGCTCCTTGGGTATTGCATTTGCGCACTGCTTCTGCTCTCTGGTCTAGGTATTCGTCGGCCAATTGATGGATGTGCTGATACCAAGCTTGGTTTAGGTGCTGGTATTTCATCCAGCTACCCACCCGCCCCTGATAGCTATCAAACACCTTCAACGACTCCGTTTGTGAGGGAAGTAAAACCGGAAAGATCAGTATACTGGCTAACATTAATCGCAGGCCAGGCACAAAGCTTCTTTTCATTGTATTGAGCAATTTTTGTCTAAGAATTACCAGAGAGCGGAAGGCTTATGATAGAGATGGATGTTGAACTCCGATAATACCTCTAAAGTTACGATCTAAAATCAACTACACTATTAAAATCACTGATGGTTAGCGTTGAGTTATAAGTCGAAGAATTATCAATGGAGAGTCCATCTTGAAAAACCTCCACATTCAACTGATATAGTTCGTCTCCCACTCTCCGCAGGTAACTGATCACCAGGTAATCTCGCGCTCCTTGCTGCCTAAGTCGATGCAACTTAAGCGTTGGTGCACCATCGATCCTGGACTGGTAGCCCGTGCTTAGAGAGGGAATATTAAAAAGCCCATGGTTTGCTGGGCTGCTTTTATTTCAAGCTTTACCGCTAGTATTTCTCCTTTGGAATCTAGGGAGCCAAAGTCGACAAACTTCAGATGCGGGTTGGATGATAAGCAAAGATGGACAGTGCAAAGTCTTCACCAATTACAATTTTCAAAGCCGAAGCTTTAACTGGACTGGCAACTGCATAGAGGGTTACGCATATGGTTATGGAGAACTGGAAATACTGGAAAACGGTAGAATCTAGCGGCACATCATGATGTATCTCTTTATCATCAAAACTACATTGTGGTAGTTCCCATGAGTGTAAACGAAAACATACCGGACCGATTGTCCAGCTACCAGCAGTACGAAAGCAAGATTCCTACCTTTACCAAGTGATAGTCATTTTGCTTGTATGTGTAAAAAGAAACGGGTTTGATTACCATAGCTATTTAGATGAAAGCCATACTACTTGCTGCAGGGACTTTTCACCTTACTTGTTCAACAAAAAACATTTTCAAGCAAATAAATCTCAATAAAAAACTGCCAACCAAATACCTACTTCTCCTAAACCCCTCCACTTTGTTCAATTAAAATACTAAATCTACAACTTTAAAAAACGCCCAAAGGTTAGTTCCTTATTTGGAAAGAAGGAAGCAGAAGTTTACCAGGGATTTACATATTCATCAAATAACTTTATATTTATTGATACTCATATGACGATAACCAAAACGGTCATATCAATAAAAAATACTATTCCAACACAATCGCTCCAAATATGTCGCAGTCTTCCGAAATTGAACCAGTCGAATCCCCTCAGTTCAAAAAAGTCATCCTCATGGCTTTTGCGGATCATGATCAAGATCATTTGCCAATGCTTAAGACCGAAAGTGAGGCCTTGGAAGTGATATTCCGAGAAATAGATGATCGGCGATCGGTTCGTTTAGTCAATATAGAGGATGCGACCATTGAGACGCTCCACAACACCTTGCGGGATGAAGAACGAACGGTCATCTTCCACTATTCAGGCCATGCTGACCCAGAAAGTATCCGTCTGAAAGATGGGAAAGGCTACATCGAGGGGCTAGCCCCTATGCTGGGGAGGCTAAAAAATCTAAAACTAGTATTTCTCAACGGTTGTGCAACCAAAGGTCAAGTTAAAGATTTATTGGATCAAAAGGTCAAAGCTGTAATAGCTACTCGTGTCCCCGTGGATGATAGCACCGCCTATGAGTTTAGCAAAGCCTTCTACGAATCCTTTTCCAAAGGCAATACGATAAAAGCTGCCTATGAACACGCCTGTGATTACATCAATTTTAAGTATAAAGATTTATTAAGCTATCGCATCAATAAACGTGGTATTGGTGGGCAAAATCCCCAAGAGGACAAAGGAGAGCTCAATTGGCACCTCTACTGTGATGATCCCAACGTACTCGAGTTTCGGGGAATGGGTGTCGAAGCTGACAAGCTACAAGCTGACTCCACCCTAGTTCGGCTAATCAATCGGTTTAAGTTCAAGATTCCCATAAGAATCCTGCTCGCGGTATCTAGTCATGAGCTGCTTCCCAATGGCACCATCTCTCCCCTAAACGTCTACAATGAGGTATCACTAATCAAGGAATACATCTTCAAACTGTTCATTTACTCCAATCTGAATCAGAAATTTGATTTAGAGGTATATCTTTTGAAGGACATTGAAACAGCCAGCTTAATCATCAAATCAGATGAAGAAACAGACCAGGACAGGATCATGCCTTTACCTGAACTACAGTCCTTTGATCTTGTTTCTTGGTTGGTATGGAACAATTTGGGCGTATCAGAGAACTACGACAGTGCTCCCCTTCAACTATTGTACAAGCGTGTATTTGACCTAGCGGAAAGAGACAGACCTCACATCCAAATCTTTCGCAGAGGGGAAGCCATTCGTAGTTTTATCCCTCTCCAATCTTCCAATGAAGAGTCCTTGATCGCCCGACAAGCACGTGAAGTAGAACATTTTTTTGCAGGTATGAATGGCCAGCGAATTATTGACTACCATCCAGACTTGTTTGAAGAGGAGTATGAACACCACTTACGACTTTGGTTGAAGAAACTAATTCGCTTCAAATACAAAACCCAAGATCCGCAACAACTCACCTCTCTCCCGGAAATGGCCTTCCGCAACCCGTACAAGGGACTGAAGCCCTACGAATACCAAGACGCTAATGTTTTCTTTGGAAGGATCAATGAGGTGGATCAACTTAGAGACCAACTGGCAGACCAAAAGCATGAAGGCCTCTTGGCTGTGATTGGGGCCTCGGGTTCCGGAAAATCTTCCCTGGTAAGAGCTGGTTTGTTTAATCGATTGCGCCTGAATTCCATTCCGGGGAGTCGAAAATGGCGATTTCTGGAATGCAAACTTCAAGAAGACCATCTGGAGTGCCAGGCAGTTTTTGGAGATCAAAGTCCTTTAGAGGAGATGAGTTTGGCACTGCAAGACTATGTACAACGAGGTGGAACAGGCGCAGTACAACTCATTGCCGAATTCATGCAGGGTAGACCTGAGAATAGCCGACTTGTTCTGTTTTTTGACCAGTTTGAGGAACTCTTCAATCTAATTAGTAAAGATCAGGAGTCAATCAGAAAAAGTATTTTGGATTTTGTGGTAGCCTTCTCCCAATTGGAGCGAGGGCAGGTTATACTTACCATGCGTTCCGAATACTTTCATCGCTGCTTAGAGTATCCTGAGTTTGCCGATCGACTAAAGCGAGGGCAGCAGGTACTCCTAAAACCTTCCAGAAATAGCATGATCCGCATTATCGTCCGTCCTGCTATGTTCAGCGGATTAACCTTTGAGGAGGGCCTGGAAACTACGATCTGGCAGGAAACCTTTGAAATGAGTGAAAACTTACCCTTGGTCTCTTATGTGCTAGAACAGTTAGCCGAAAAAAGGGAAGGCAATCTAATGACCATAAAAGCCTATAAGGAATTAGGAGGTGTCGAAGGTGTTATACAAAAGCAGGCCGACCTTGCCGTCGCTGAGTTCGATACCGACGCCAAGGAGTTCAAGGAAGATTTCAACTTCCTTTTTCGCAAACTGGTCAAGGTAGAGGATGGAGTGGCGGGGAAACGCCCTGCCCCCTTGGATACTAAAGGTTGGCCAGCAGGGGCAATAGCCCTGAAGGATGCTCTAATCAACCAGCGGCTTTTGAGGTCCGATAATGATCAATTAGAGATTGCACATGAAGCATTAATTCGGCATTGGACTTTGCTGGAAAACTGGATCATCGAAACCCGAGCTGCGCTCTTAAACTTGGCGAAAACAGGAAAAGAAGCCGAGGATTGGTATCAGGATCGCAAAAGATTAGATAACATAGAACAGCAACTCCATCTGGATCGCAATCGCTTATGGTCGAAAGCCCGCCTAGAACCCGTATACGAAGCACAGGCATTACTCGGGATCGAAGATGAGGAACTAGAAAGCTTATATCCTAACACGCTTGCTTTTATTCGTCCGGAAGCGGAAAGACTTACAGAAGAACTGCAATACCCTTTTATCAATCATCAGCGTCGGAATGAAATAGGGAATCGATTGGCCGAACTAGGGGATCCTCGCCCAGGTGTAGGTGTAAAAGATGGATTACCAGAAATCGTTTGGTGTGCGGTGCCAGGTGGTAAAGTGTATATCGAAGCCTGGGAAAAACACTATGAGGTTCCGCCTCTATACATTGGCCGATATCCAATAACTTTGGAACAATTCAATATTTTCATAAATCCTGATAACTACTACACTGATAAATGGTGGGAAGGGCTACCCAAAAACATTCATAGAATACATAAACCTAAAACCCAATCACCTGAGAATATGCTGAACCGTCCCGCAGAACTTGTCAACTGGTATCAGGCTGTTGCCTTTTGCCATTGGCTTAGCGATGCCCTAGGTTATCGAGTGCGTCTTCCTATGGAATGGGAATGGCAGCACGCCGCCTCTAATGGCAACACCAACAATAATTACCCTTGGGGCTCAGATTGGGATCCCGCCAAAGCAAATAGTTCAGTGGGTGTTAGCACCCTAGCTGCTGTGGGCTTGTACCCCGAGGGAATGGCCGAAAATGGAGCAATGGACATGGCAGGCAATGCTTACGAGTGGTGTTACAATGCTTTTGAACGAGGAGCAGAAGGTTTTGACAAAACCATCCAGCGCACGACCAAAGGAGGGGGCTGGGGTAAATTTGATGGTGATCCCGACATAGTGCTTAACAATTTCTTTCGCCTGGGCGATTTCCCACACGGCATAAATGAAAGGAATAATGACATTAGAGTGTGTTTTCGATTGGTGGCGGATGAGATTCCAGAAAATGCGCTTCGTTACATTCCTAGTCACTAAATCTTAAGCTCAGATTTAGAAAACTAGAGGCTCATTACTTATCCAAAAAATAAATCATAATTTTTTTTTCCTTAGCTTCGACGCTCAAATCAATATCATTAGCGAGTGCTCAATCAAGAACCTTTCCAAACCATTCAGCAAGAAGTGGATGACATCTTCATCTTACTCTGCTACGCCTTGGTATTCCAGGATTGGCAAGCAGATACGATAGCAAGAGAGAATCGTCGAGGATACAATATTGGAGCTCTTCTGGTAAGCCCTAATCAAATACCAGTCTACCATGGCCTCAATTGCATTAATTCTACCGACAATGCTACGCAACATAGTGAAGTTAGAGCAATTACCGGTTATCTCTCTAAATATGGCGGATACAACTTGGATGGTTTCTCTATTTATGTCACTTTGGAGCCTTGCGTGATGTGTGCTGGGATGATTACCATGACCGCTATTGATCGAGCTATATTTGGTCAAAGAGATGTAGCTTATAGCAAAGCTTTTGAGCGTCTTGCCATACAAACGAAAGCATTGCCTGCTTATCCCCGACAAGTGAAGGCCGTCGCAGCAGAGACTCCATTCCGTTACCAGCTTGATGAAGCCTATGCTGAATACCTAAGAGCAAATGAGGAGAAGATCTTGGCTAAATTCCTCCATTCCAAAAATGCCAAGCATATTTTTGCTGCTGCTGAGCAGCGGTTTCTACATTACCAGCTGCAATTCCCGGAAAACCAGCCAATTCTTGCAGCTGCTAGAAGATACTTGCTTGATCAACAGGCTTGATTACCTGCGAGTAGATCCGTAAATTTGCTTGTATCTAATTTACGAATGATGAAAAAAATATTTTTTAGTCTATTATCCATTTTAGTGGCTGTACTTATTTTAAAAAGTTTCCGAACCCAGCCAGTAGAAATAGCTGGTCAGGAAACCACAACTGAATTGGCAGCCACTACTGAAGTGGATGAAATCTTTTCGCTACTAGCCTACTCGATTGTCCACAAATACTGGCAAGATCATGATCGCAAGGGCCGTGGCTATAATGTAGGTAGTGTCTTGGTAAGTCCTGATAATCAGATTCTGGACTGGGGTATCAATAGCGTAAATCAGACTGAAAACTGTACACAGCATGGCGAAGTACGACTGATGACCAAATATTTGGATAAGGACGGCGTATACGCCTTAAATGATCACACCATATATTCCACTTTAGAGCCCTGCGCCATGTGTGCGGGTATGATGACGATGGCTTCCATTAAGAGAACCGTCAATGGGCAGCGAGATTATTATTTTTCTAAAGCACTAGAACGGCTTGCATACGATTCTGAAGCCCATGGCGGATATCCTCCTTACCCAAGAATTGTCCTTTCAGAAGAAACACCATCTCACTTTGGAGCCGCTTTAGATCAAGCCTATCAGGACTATATCGAAGAAGGCAATAGGCCCATTATTACCAAATTCTTATCCACTCCTGCCGCCAAAGCCATCTACGCAGAGGCACTACAGGCATTCCAATCTTATCAGGTAACTAATTCTACGAATCAAGAGATTTATCAAAATGCCCGGGACTTTTTTGATGGGCTTCCAAAAGAACCTAAGTAAGTTATGTAGCGTTGAGGCTATCAGCCGCCCAATACTACAGCTCCCTATCAAAATAAGATCATAGAAGTAGGGCGTCCCTGAAAATGCCATAAGAATCAGCCTTTCGGAATAATATTCTGGGAGGCTGATTTTGATTTTAAGGTGATGGAAGGGTAAGGAGATGGTATTGCGGTGATGTTGGGACCTTAGGTTAGCAAAAGCTTGATTTTGAGCATAGCTCCGCCCTTCTTTTGGTGTACAATTGAGGCCAAAATGTAGGTTATGCCGCTACAGGAGGTGCCTTTTGATTAGCTAATCGCTTGGCGATTTTAGAGGCTGAAGCAGTCCAGATACCGAAGCTGATCCAAAGGGTTTCGGTAGGAGCAGTACGAGCTGGTATTTTCAGAAGGCCATAATGGAGTTTTTCATTTCCAAAAGCTCCTTCCATTAGACAAGCTCTAGCTTTGGACAGTATACCTCGCATGTGATCTGCCGCAGTAGGTTGCTTGGGCTTTCTTCCCTTTCGAACGAAACTAGTAGCGATGCCATTAATGGTGCAGAACTTGCGATTAGCATTATTGGCATAGATCTGATCAGCTCCTAACTGACGACAAGTTGAGAAGTATTGTTGAGCTAATTCCACTGTATTTTGTAATCGGATGCCTTCATGGAAAGCTTCAAAAGATAGATGTTCAATGAAGCTGATACCATCCACCTGGAAGCAATGTACTTTAGCACCAAACTCAGTTCGTTTGGTTTCCTTGCCTCTAATAATGGGACGGATATAGGGTTTAGATAGACTCACAATACGTCCTTTAATCTTAGTCTCTGGATCATCGAAGCGAGCTTGTTGCTGTTGGTAGACCAAGCGTACTGTTTGTAGTCGCTCATAAGTACGTTGCTTGAGTATGGCGCCATGTCTAAAGACCAACTCATCCCATTGTTTTAGGCCCTTAGCTAACAGATAGAGTAAACTACGCCTTCGCTTTTTCTCCAGCTTATGTGTTTTACGTCTTCGCTTCTGAAAATTGATAAAGGCTTGGTATTGCTGCTTTTGCTTGCGACGCGGTTTACCAATAGATAAGCGCTGGCAATGTTGGTCAATCAAGTCCCAGATCCACTCACAACACTCCCACAACAGTTTTACATCCGTTGGATAACGCAGATGACTCTCATAACAGGTCGCATCCATCAAAACCGCCTGTGTATTTTGCATATGGGGCTGCCAATGCTGGGCTAGTATGGCTTGAAATTGAGCATAGTCTATATGCCGAGCTAAGTATCGACGCCAACGACCTACCAAATCTTGATCCCTAATCCACTCTCCTGGCCCCAATCGAATACCACAGAAATACTGCAATACCCAATCTGAATTCAAGCGATCGACCAACTTGGCATCGCTCAGATTTAAGTAAGCCTTCAGTACTTGTAAAGCGATACCTCCCGCAATACTCAATCGAGCCTGACGACCTAAGCCAGAGCCTTGAGGAAATAAGCCTGCTAATTCTTTAAAGGGAAAAGATTGATAGAGTTGGCCTAAGGGAGTACTGAGAAATTTACTCCAGCGCAAATCGCGTCCAAGTCGGTCCGCAAAAAGTTGATTTTCCAAATCTAATTTGGGTACTTTGAGTTAACGAAAATTTTGTCTTCCCCGAATTTAGCCTTTTTAGGCTATTTTCGGGGAATTTTATACCCAAATCTAAAGGCCAACTACTTCGTAGTCAGCCTTGTAAATATTTTCAGGGACGCCCGAAGTAGACAAGGGATCTCTGATAACTAGGCTACCTCTTCTATGCCTACTGCAAAACCAGTTCTGGGTATAAGCAAAAAATTACGGATACTGTCCTCCACTGGATACACACACTGCCTTTCTAACACCTAACGCTCCACCCCCAGATTAATCAGATAGGCAATCAAATCTTTCAACTCATCTCGATGCAGCCCCTGCGTTAAGCCTGGAGGCATGAGAGAAACGGAGCTCACATCTAAGTTCGCTATTTCTTCAGCGGGGATTTCGATAATCTCATTATTGGGTTGCCTGATTAAGGTAGAATTGTTCGTTTTGCGATGCAATAAGCCGCTAACGATTTCGCCATTGGTACGGGTGACTTGTACCGTCTCATAGCCCTGTTTTATGTCGGCATTCGGATTCAAAATGGACTCTAAGATGGAATTCGGCGTCATGTAAGACCCGACCGTACTCAAATCCGGCCCAATTAATCCCCCACTGTCGTTAATGCGGTGACAACTGGCGCAAAGTAGTTCCTGTTTTCGATAAATCGCCCGTCCTCGATACGGGTTCTCCTCTTCAAGTGCTTCGGCAATCAACTGATCCTTATCGGCCTTCGACAATTCCAAGCCAATGGCTTTGATCCCGCCTGATTCTCGAACCGTTTCTTCGAGATCAAACAAATTGAGCCCAGAAGTTTGTACTACTTTCAATCCTGCACTTGCATTAGCTTCCGGAATGGTTTTACCAGATAAAGCTTGCTGTAAAACCGCTGGACCATCATCTTGCCTCCGGAAGGTGATGAAGATTAACTCTGCCAGTTCTGGGTCTTCTAATTCCTGTAACAAGTGTACTGCATTGCCTGCCGCAGCCTCGGGATTCTCCTCTACCCAAACAGCACTTGCTGCCGTGCGGAGTTCAGAATCGGCAGCCGATTGAGCCCAATCCTTCACCTGTGCAAGCTCATCCAGCGCCACTAATGCCCGACCAGCAACCACCCTCTCGTTCACTTCATCAGCTTGTTGAGCTACCTCGGAAATGAGGTCGGTATATTGCTTAGCCTTCCATCTTCTGGCCAATTGCAGGCCAGCTAATCTGATTCCTAAACTATCGTCTGACAAAAGAGATTTCAATAAATCGAGATTATTAGGAACTGCATCATTGGCAGCCGGGGCATTGGCCAAAGTCCGTAGTAGTCGAAGGTCTGATTCCGCTACTGCCTTTTGAAAAGCACTACTCCTCGCCTCAGTATCACCAATTTTAGCTAGCAGCCTCCATGCTTTTTTCACCAGATTACTATCCAGTTTTGGCTCCTCCAGTAGCTTCGTAATTGGTGCGATCACGCGTGGATCTTCAATGGTCGTCAACGCATAGAGCTGCTGATCTGCATTTCCGTTGAATACTGCTTGTCCTTGGGCTATGGCAGGAAGCCAAGCTTCTTTTAAGCTATTAATCGTCAATTGTAAAGCAAATTCTAGGTTATCATCCATAGGTTGATTCAATACTTGCATGGCCAAGGAGGGCGCTATTGTTCCTCCCATTTCTCGCAAAGCATGCAGAGCCTCAAGCCGCACTTGTGGATGTGCATCCTCGATCAACTTGGTCAATGTGGGCAAGTGGGCAGATTGCTTTTTCCAATGTGCTAACATACGTATAGCCGCAGCCCGTTCTCTGGGATTTGATGCACCTAGGGAGGTCGATAGTATTGCCTGATCATAGTGATTCAGAGCCGTCAATAACCAAAGGCCCTCCAAGCGATGGCGGGTATTGGCCGGATTACTAGCTGGGAGTCTTTTCATCCAATCCATCACCATTTTGGGATCTCCTCCTTGTTCCACATAAGCCCGATTAGCTTGCAGTCTCGTAAATTGTTCGGGGGATTTCAGATAGTTGAGCAGAGCCGCCGGGGGAAGCTTCTGCATATTGATAGTAGGTAAAAGCGGGCTGCCCGTTTTGGTCAACCTCCACACCCTACCATGTACCTTGTCTCGAATCGGATGATGGAAATCCACCTCCCCATGATCGATGATAGGATTATACCAGTCGACAATGTACAAGGCGCCATCTGGCCCAATTTTGGTATCGACCGGGCGATAGGATCGATGGTCAGATCGCAAAACGGTCTGCACTTCTTCTGAAGTATAACCACTTTCGTCCACTTCGATCTGATAGCGAACGGTTCGATTGGCTCGAAAGTCGTTGGTAATAATACTCCCTTGCCAATCAGCAGGGAAATGACGACTGTAGATGACTTCAGCTCCGGTATTCTTGGGCGTATTACGATTGAGGCCTGGCAACACCCGCTGCGCGCCGACGGCCGTTGCATGCGCGGATTCCGGGAAGATGTAATTGATCCCCGAAGAGCCTGCGCCATCGGTGGCAAAAGCTTGGCCCCATTGATCAAAAGCTTGGCCCCAGGGGTTAATCAAGCCTCGGGTAAAGACATCCAGACGCTCACTTTCCGGTCGAAAAGTCCAGGTGCCGGAGCCGTTCAGCACTTTTGGGCCGTAAGGGGTATCTACGAATGAATTAATGTAAATCGATTGGGTAAAATACAGATCTCCCCAAGGGGCCCAACGCAGACCGTGGATCATATGGTGTACATCTGCGTTACCAAATCCATCGTATACTACGCGCCGTTCATCGGCTACATCATCACCATCCGTATCGGCTAGGAAAAGGAGCTGCGTAGTAGCCGTCACATAAGCCCCTCCGGGAACAGGCATTACAGAATGTGGAATCAAAAGGTTTTCAGCAAAGACCGTATGTTTATCTGCGATACCGTCCTGATCCGTATCCTCCAAAATGATGATCTTGTCATTTGGTTCTCGGCCCGGTACAATATGAGGATAGGTACTACTGGTAGCTACCCAGGCGCGCCCCCTGGTGTCCCAATTGATATTGATGGGGTTGGCAATCATCGGGTCGGAGGCAAATAGACTGATGTCAAAACCTTCCGCCACGTCAAAAGCAGCTAATTCTGCCTTAATATCTGGATCGGGGACGAAGGTTGGCACCTCATCCTCAGGGTAATCTTTGGGTGATTTCCAGGCTTGGATCAACTCAATTTCCACATCATAGGTGCGCTGCACAAATAAGCGGCTTATCTCTCTCTCTTTTTCTTCTACCAGACGATTTAAATCATCCATTTCGTAAGCCAAATGACCCATTTCGTGGCGCCTAAACAGGTAGATATAAGCCTCGTTAAGCGGCCTTAAGCGGTATCGATGTAATCTATTTTTTTCTTTAATCGTATTAACCAGTCTCTCCTGTTGCAAAGAATCTGAAATCAAATTGACTAAAGAAATGGTATCCTGGCTATTCGCAACCAATTGCCCATTGACATAAATGGCTACAGGCTCTTTGGATCGGACTAAACCAGCGTAAAGTAGTTGATCTGCGGTGAGATTAAAGCTCACTCCACGCACGGTTCTGGCCCAATCCGTAATCTGGCAATTTTGAGTCTGAAGAATAGCCGCCTGCGAATCCATCTCGATCATAAACTGGACTGGTTTTACTATCTCAAGCCCCTGAAGCAAAATCTCATTCATTTTCTCATATCCCTGCCGATTTAACTGTAAGCCGTTGACCGTATAGCGTTGTTCTGCTGGCTCTTGAATCAGGTTCTCGAAGAGGTCTATCAAATCATAACCTCTAGTGGCAGCTTGTTCCTTAATATAGCTACTGGCCTTAGCCAGCCATTCGTTGCGCTTTTGGCATTCCTCCGCAATAGAAAAGGCAATCTCATGTTTTGGCGGTGTTAAGAGAATGACCCGCGTATTTTGCGCAGCCACAAAATCTAACAAACGATTGTACCCGCTGACAAACAAATTGAAGTCCTCTTCCTGCTGTGCAAAAGCCGCTTCCCCTCCATAACCAATCACCAAGGTAGTAGGGGCAGCTTCTTCAATATGTTGCATCAACACTTTGGAACCAAATCCCTTCTCCGCGGAAGGTGGTTGCCAGGATCTCGTGTTTTGCGCTGAACCAAACTGTGATCTCGCCAAACCAAACACATCATCTGCCGGCCAGCCAATATTACGGAGACTAAAGGTTTGATCTGCAAAGTACGTGGTGATGGCGGTCTCAAAAAAACTATGTTCTTCCATACCGGAAATCAGGGAACCGCCCACCAGCACGATTCGTTCTACATCTTTACTACTAAGGATAGATTGTTTGCCTACATTTTGCTGGCAGCCATACACCACGCTGATCAGCAGCAGGCCAAAGAGGAGCTTGTTTTTCATTCTGTTTTGCTATTTATTGCCGAGTTCTGAGTTCGAGCAAAACAAATATACTTTTTAGAAACGGCTTTCTTATCATAAGGCTTATCACGACATGAGCATGATCAAAGTCTTATTGTAAGTATGTTGAGTTCCTAAAGTTTGACATAATTGATGAATCTATTGAATTTTGCAATTAATCTACTGAAATAGACATAGATACTCTACTTGTAGCTTCAATGGATGGTAGTCAGCCACGGTTTTCCAAGTAGACCGAACGAAATATTATAGCAAGAATGATTAGCCGTATTTAATAAAAACAAAACTACCTATAACTAATTAGACATTTTTGTATTAACTTAGCAGTATAACTCACAGTAGAGAGCATTTATAAATTTTGTTCTCAAGTTCGCGCCTACTAGCTTCATTAAAGATACTCAACAAAGACAAATTTCATATTTGTTGCACACAAATATATTGTTACTGATACATCTGCAATTTATAGCCAATTGACCTGCCGACTAGGGCAGTGTAATTTCCTGACGATCATAGTCTAGTTGGCAAAATTTCGTCTCGAATGGCATCGATAAGTATTCTTTGGCATTAGGTCAAAGATTTCATTTTACATCAATTTAATTCATCTTAACCCCCCAATTGAGAATGCTATGCTCCTTGATTATCAGGTTGCTTTTCCTAGTGCTCCTTTACGATCCATTGTACAGCGATACGAATATATAAAGGCAGGGATGAATGATTCCTCCTCTGCTGATCTGTTGTTATTGCCGGGATTCGAAACAGGTTTCTTATTTTACTTTTATCAAAGCAAGCCTTTAGTGATTAAGAATAAAGCTATCGATTTTGAGGCAGCTCCATCCATGAATTTAATTCCGGCCCTCAATTTACCCTCGTATAATATTGGATTTCAGAATCTAGAAGGAATCCGGGTCATGTTCTACCCAGGCATATTGCCAAAGCTCTATGACATATCAATGTCAACCTTTAGAAATGTTCTTGTGGAATTGCAATATGCTATAGATTCTGAATTTGCTCTTATTCAGGAGCAGTTAGCTGAAGCCTACGACTTCAAAGCGCAAGTAACCTGTCTAGAGAGATATTTACTTAAGAAGCTTAAACAGAAAAAGTCAAGTAAGCCAGTTTTTGCCCCTTTACATAAGTACCTCCTCAAGCATGGGTATCCCACTACGGTAAAACAGTTGGCTTCTTTTCATGGGAGAAGTGACCGACAATTTAATCGAATATTAATGAAGGAAGTGGGACTGAACGCATCAGAGTTTTTACAGATACATCGGTTCAATCAGGTCTTAAAATTTTTTCGGGCAAACACCGCTATTTCCTTAAGTCAAGTGGCTTACAGCTTTGGATATGTCGATCAATCACACTTTATCAAGGAATTTAAAAGGCTGTCAGATCAAACGCCTAAAGCCTACTTGAAGCAAATGGGAAAAGAGCATCTGTTTTTTGAGAATTTCGATGATTACATGGCTCATGGAGGAGTAGCAATCGAATCGAACATAAATTTGGCTCCAAAGAGAGTTAGCCGTCGAAAAATGTCTGATTTGTACAATTATTAAAATAATTCTATGCTTACTTTTCCGCCATTAAATAAAAACAAAGTCGCCGCTAGCTCATAACTTCTCCTTTCTTTTTCATTTACTGAGTGGCGTTGTTGCATAAAGATGCAAGAGGAGAAGTAGGCCAAGGTTTGTATTTTTGAATTACGACAAACATACCTACAATCCTCGACCTATGGCAAAAGTTATATCAAAAGGGGCCAAAAATCAAGAGACGGCAGAAAAAAAGCAGTACCGAGTAAAGAATTGGAGTAGCTATAACCAAGCATTAATAGGACGAGGAGACCTTACGCTGTGGTTTGATGAAGGTTTAGCCGATGTGTGGCATCATGATGGACCAGATCAACAAGGAGCTCAATTTGTCTACTCAGATGAATGTATATTAGGATTATTGGAATTGAAGGCTGTCTTCAGGCTAGGTTACAGACAATTACAGGGTTTTACGAATTCCTTATTGCGATTGGTTGAGCTTGATTTATCGACTCCTAGCTATAGTCAAATATGTCGGAGAGCCCAGCAGTTAGATGTAGATATTAAGGCACCTAAGCCAAAAAGGCCGATGTATATCGTATTTGATGCGACGGGGCTGAAAGTGTATGGCGAAGGGGAATGGAAGGTTCGTAAACATGGTTATTCTAAGCGTAGGACATGGCGCAAACTACATCTGGGGGTAGATGAATCTACCGGATTTATTCATGCACAGGTCTTGACCAAAAATGGAGAAGGGGATGGAGACTCTTAGCAGTTTGCTGATCTACTTGAGCAAGTAAAAAGTCCTGTAGATCGAGTAAGTGGCGATGGCGCCTACGACACCTTTGACATCTGGGATCTGTTGATGCTCAAGGGGATTGAGGGGCATATTCCTCCAAAAGAGAATGCCGTACATCAACTAGATCGTCAGAGAAATCCAACGGATCATCCACGCAATCACATTCTAGATCAAATTGCTGAAAAGGGTATAAAACAATGGAAAAAGGATAGTGGATACCATCGAAGAAGCCTCTCTGAAACGGCCATGTTTAGGTTTAAGACCATTTATGGCTCAGAATTATATTCTAGGAAGTTAGGTAGTCAAAAGGTAGAGGCAGCCGTCAAAATTAGATGTTTGAATAAAATGACAGCCCAAGGTATGCCTATTTCAAAACCTATTTGAGAAGTATTTCAATATAGGATAGCCATGTCCAGATTCTTTATGCAACAACGCCACTTAATTCACAAGACAACATTTTCTTTAGTAAAGATTCTCATAGCCTTTAATTTAATTTTTTGAGATTCACCGCATATTTTTTTTTCATTCTTAAAACCATTGAAGATGGATACCCGAAAAAACTCAATTTGAGGAGGAAATACCACCATTTTCTGCCCATGCTCTCGCTGAATTTGATGACATCAGCACCGAGACTGCTAGCTCCTTAGGTCCACTATGGACAAGAAACGAGCCAACTCCCCCCACAAGTGGTTTGAAGTTTAACACTACAGAAAGAGAAGAAGAAGAAGGTTCGGCGTTTCAAAGAAAAAAGTGGTACATAGAACCAAGAAACTTTCCTGATGTCGATGAGCCGGAGCTAAGTGGTGATTTGGAAGTAAACAACTTCTATGAAACCAGGAGACTTCAACAGCTAGAACTACTCACCCAGGATAATATTGCCCTGGAAAGTTTTGCCCCAAATTCTCCAAACCGATGGAGACTTCTAGGGCCTGGCAATTTCTCGGGCAGAGTTAATTCCATTGCTGTTGACCCCAACAATAACCAAAAGATATTTGTATGTACTTCCAGTGGAGGCGTTTGGGTGAGCATGAATGGTGGTACTTCTTGGTCAGAAAGAAATGCGGGACTAGGATCAAATTTTACTGGATATGTGACGATTGATCCTAAAAACAGTAATATTATCTATGTCTCTACTGGTGATGCAGACATCAATAAGCCAGGAGCTGGTTTGTTTAAATCTACTAATGGCGGCCAAACCTTCTTTCAAAACCTCACTTCGAGATATTAGATGGGCGTCCAGGATAATTATATCTCCTCAAGATTCCAATATCATTTATGTTGCCACAAATAGAGGAGTCTACAAATCCATAGATAGTGGTGTAAACTGGAGCTTAATTCTAAACGAAGGACAGGTAAATGATTTGACCATAGCACCAGCTTGGCCACGTATACTATTTGCTGGTGTTAGAGGTAAAGGTGTCTACCGAACGCTTAACCACGGGTCTAGCTGGAGTAAAATGAGTATTGGACTTACTAGTGGATTTTGGAAGAGTAAGGATGGCTATTTGCGATAATAGCCCCTGGATTAGTGTTGCTTCCTTTTGATAATGGAGGGAAAGTCGACTTGTACCGGACATTAAATTGGGGACAAACCTGGAACCAAATTAGCAACGTGCCAGATGCCGGATGGGGGCAACTTTGGTACAATCACTACGTATCTATAAATCCAAACAACGCCAATATTATCTATTCGGGGCAGGGGACTATATACCGTACTACAAATGGTGGGACAAATTGGACTGAAATCAATAAACCTATTACCGATCAGTATAGCTATAATTCACGTAGACCACCACTGTCTAACCTATGACCCCAATAACCCAACCATCATTTATTGTGGCTGTGATGGCGGGATTTACCGTTCACGTTTTGGAGGAAATTATTGGGAATACATTGGGGCATCTATTCCTTGTTCGGAATTTTATGCTATGGGAAATGCCACTCAACATCCTTATCTT
The DNA here is from genome assembly GCA_965263225.1 of Saprospiraceae bacterium. Taxonomy (GTDB): domain Bacteria; phylum Bacteroidota; class Bacteroidia; order Chitinophagales; family Saprospiraceae; genus DT-111. The sequence goes on along the minus strand of CBDHHG010000045.1, from coordinate 368,261 downwards.
CTGGGCGGAGGAACCCAGGATAATGGCACATGGATTACGGACGGCAGTTATAATCGTTGGAAACATATCCTAGGTGGTGATGGCTTTTACCTCAAAATTGACCCAAGAAACTCTGACATTATGTATGCAGAGACACAGCGATTAAACCCGTACCGGAGTGACAATGGAGGAAAAAACTTTTCATATAAAAAAAATGGAATCGTTCCAGGTGACCTTATGCCCTGGATGGGGCGTATTGAATTAGATCAATCTCGTCCAAATACCTTGTATGTCGGTACTGATCGTATCTACAAGACCACAAACCGAATGAATAGCTGGACGCGGTTAAACTGTGGGGATAACATTTCACTAATATCAAAACTTAGAGGAAGTGGCGGATCCATAGAAATTGACAATACATCCTCTGCTTCGGCAAAATTAGGGCTTACAGGAAGTACCCAAGGGACAGATAGGCCTAATGGTGATCCAGACAGGTATGCTAGGTTAGCATCTTTCAAAAGAGCGCCCTTCAATCTCACTGATGGGGATGTGTTGAGGTTAAAGGTAGATGGTGGCTCCTTTATTTCCATAACATTCCGTAGTACCCATTTCAGCAATATTGGAACTGCTCAGGCATGGGAAGTTGCCAAGGTAGTAGGTGACAAAATTAGCAAACTGATTGCGGGTGCTTCCGCTGGCAGTATCTTCACTGCTATTCGGGTGGCTCCGTCAAATAGTAATGTAATCTATGCCGCTTCAACCAACCAAATATGGCGTTCCACCAATCGTGGTGCAAGTTGGCGTTCCATCAGGAAAGCCCCACTTCCGAATCGCTGGATAACAGATATTGATATTGCAGCAAATAATCACGATCAGGTAACCATCTGCTTTTCAGGAACGGGTACAAATCACGTTTACTTCAGCAACAATGGTGGTGCTTCCTGGGAAAGCAGAAGTAATGGCCTTCCAGATGCTCCTGCTAACACCATCTTAGTTGATCCATCTAGGCCTTCTAAAGTCTATTTGGGTACTGATGTAGGTGTCTTTTATTCGTCAAATTACGGTTATACGTGGCAAAGATTTAGTCAAGGACTTCCCAAAGTGGTCATTTCTGATTTGCAAATGCACAAGAATACCGGCAAACTTCGAATTGCTACTTACGGAAGAGGAATTTGGGAACGCACAGTTAACGATGTATCTATCAATATCTCTAGCGTACGTACCGCTAACAACAGCCAAGGGGACATTGATCATTTCCGCTATGGACAAGATGCTCTAGCTTTTGTCATTGATATTGCCGCCACTCAGGATTTAATTGATCTTGATTTAAAATATGATGCCTACTTCCAAGTAATAGACCCAAGAACGAATCGGGTGATTAAGAATATTGTTAACCGTGATTCGGCATTTACACATGGTCGTTTCTTTTGGATTTCTCGGGGCAACAACTGGGGTCCCAATGCATCGAACTATACGACACCGCAAAAGTGGGGACTTAGTAGAGGAACCTACATATTTAGAGCGGCCGTTTCGGTGAGAGACACGGATGCATTTGCAGTAAGTCCTAATAAATGGTTTATAGTTTACTAAAGAAAGAAAACATGGCTGATAAAAAAAAGAAAAAGAAGGACGAGGAACAACAATTTCCTCGTAGCATAGAAGGGCCCAGGGGGGATAAAGACAGTGCTTTTGAGAGTAAAAAATTTTTTGAAGAGCAGCGGGAATTTGGCACTGACCAACCTGAGAAAGAAGAAAATGATTCCAATAACCAAGAAAATTTACCAAACATGGAAAACGACAATTTAGAGATGGAAAAAAACGCCAATCTCCCTCCCCTTGATGATGACCAAATTGAAGGAAACTTTGGATCTTTGGGCGAATCCATTGAAGAAAGAGGAGAATTCGATGGATTTGATTTACCTCCAGGTATCGTTTTGGATGAACCTGATATGGAAGAAAACGCCGCTGTAAGAAGTCTAAGCAATTTACCCGGAGATGAAACTACCTTCCTAGCTCCTACCAGCACTCAGACAATAGACATTACCAATGTCCGAACAAGTAGTCAACACGGTAATACTAGCACCTTCCTCAGAACCTGGGATGCTTTAACTCTGGTAATCAATATCAGCGCCTCCCAGGCACTAGTCAATTCCGGGCGTAAATTCGACGCCAATTACCAGATCATCGATTATGACACAAATACAGTAGTCAAAAACCACTGGAGGAGGAATACTCCTTTTTCTTGGGGCACCAACTTTTGGATTTCTCAAGGCAATAATTGGGGACCAGAACGCGACAATTATACAACCCCCGAAAAATGGGGCCTTGGCACAGGTCTATACATTTTCAGAGCTACTGTGCAAGTGCAAGGAACAGGGGCATTCTCCTACTCAAAAGATCAAGTCTTTAGAGTACGGTAATCAAGCATTGATAAATCATCTTTAATTGTTCCCCCCTTTTTTAGAAGAATCTGCTTCAACTCCAATTGGCAATGTCCGAGATCCAGTCATGGGTGGGCCAGAATTGGTAGAATCAATTCTTAAATGTGCCTTATTGGAATCTAGAACAAGTCTTTTTGGAGTTGAGACAGTATCAATAATCCTAGAAGGGGTACCAGATGGCCCTGCATTCTGATCATTATCTTGGTTTGAAGGATTACCACAAAAGTTGGCAATCATAATGATCAAACATACTTTAAGTAATTTCATTTTCTTTCATTCATTTTTTAGCATAAAAAGAAGTCCAACTAAATTAGTACGAATAGAGAATTATACAAGAGCACAAAAGGTCCGTTTATCTAAAACACTTCAATATGTATACAATAGTAAAGTCAAAATCTTTCTCCCAAATTATAGCGGAGGCTCCAGCAGCTGTGATTTCCCTTTTAATTGCGGAATCCTTCTACAAGTTAGGTTCTTTTTCTTTAGAACTTATTGCTTTCTTCGGCACATGGTATCTATTTAGCAGAACTATCTTTCTAATCAAAAAATCCATCCATTAAGAAGGGAGTAGTTCTCTACAGAGGCAGGTTGACTATCGCAAATTGTGAACAATCTGCTTCTGCAACAGTCTTCTAGCAATTTTTACAATATACCCCAGCATGGAACAATCATAGATACCCACAACACCATCCTGGCGCACGACACGCTACCCTACAGGATTCAAGGTTTCAACCTCTATGGTGTCCCTAGTCAACGAGTTAACCTGGAGAATAAGATCTAAGAAGGCGGTTTCCAATTGAACCTTACTTTCCGAAGAAAAGCGGTTAAATTCGGGCTGGATCTAGAATCATGAGCCCCCCCAAACAGCATCTGAAACAAGTGGGAAACTAGGGAAATTGAACTAATTTGGCATATAACTAGTGTCTTCCAAGAATGTTTCCCTCTCCACAACCTACTCCAACCAATTCTTTAGATACAGCACCGTTCAGTACCCACTGTCATGCCTCTATACCCGTCTCTTACCCTAGTCGCTCTGAATGAATTGCAGGCCAAAGAGGAGCTTGTTTTTCATTCTGTTTTGCTATTTATTGCCGAGTTCTGAGTTCGAGCAAAACAAATATACTTTTTAGAGACGGCTTTCTTATCATAAGGCTTATCACGACACGTGCATGATCAAAATCTTATTGTAAGGATAAGGATTTTCTCATCTATTCACTTATTCATCGGTTTTACAATTAACATTCAGAATCCTTCCTATCAACTAGTCAGTTGTAGGATTACAAATAATTGCTTTTCTTTATACAAGCACCATCAATTAAGCTTCAAAACACCAATGATTTCTACAGCAAAATTCTCTTTTACCACGCTTATTATTTTTTTCCTTCCCCTAGTCGTAATTGGCCAGAACACGAACTATGACTACTGGAACAAGTTGGGTCAGGCAGAAAAATACTTCATGGGGACCAAAACCGAAGTCAATAACAAGGGCGTCATCTTGGTATTGAACAGAAGAGGAACCTATGATGGCTTTAATTAATGAATTGTATCGGTCAATTGATGAAGGAAAAACTTGGGATCGCATCAACGGCCGGATTCCCCAGCAACTCAAGGAAAAAGACAAGAACCTTACTGGCTACGTCAAAGACTACTACCTGAAAATTCAGTCCAGGATATCGGATATCCTGGCGGTGGACAGTACTTTTTATGCCTTAGCTAGAACAGATGTGAACCATGAAGCCGAGCATAGGCTAATTCGGTCGGTAGATAATGGCAAAACCTGGAAATTTGTCGATGCCAATCGGCTCATCTACGCCAGTGCTCTTTTGCCACATAAGAACAATCAACTACTGTTTACCCACCATATGTACACAGCGTCGAACAGCAGCTTTCTCGGTCGCCCCAGTCTCTTTTTGTCGCAATATGATAGAAATACCCAGACGTTTAAGGATGGTTATTCGGGGAAAAACGACTTCACTTTGATCTGTGATGGCCCCAAATAATTATTATTACGAAGGGGGAACAGCATTTCCGCCGACTCATCTTAAAGCAGGAACCCGCTTCTACACCAAAAAAGGCAGTGATCTGGTCAATACTTTGCAGGGTAGCGAATATGAGGAAATCCTGAAAGACAACAATACCATGTTCGGCTATCCGGGTGTAAAAGCCTTCACTTTGGATTTTGCCAATGTAGCACCTAGCGGTCGTCTATATACGATCTTGGACAACCAGCTTTATCGATCTGTTAACTCAGCAAAATCTTTCGAAAAGATTGCTGGAGCTTATTTCTCCCGAGTTTTCCAATTGTTTCCTATCCCTTGCACAGGGACGCTCTATGTATCGGCAGAAAGGCAGCTTGGCACGGAGTATACTCGATCCGTTTATCGCTCAACAAACGGCGGACAATCCTGGACCGATTTGGGTGGTCCGAATGAACTGCTACTAGATCTAGAATTTTCTCCTGGCGGCACCGTCTACGCCGTTTTCCATGCAGGAGACTATTCTGAAACAAGTGGCCTCTACACTAGTACCTTTACCGAAAAGTGCGAAGAAAAGGAAGCCCCACCAGTGGAAATAGCATACGGTACTACTGTGATCACTCATGGTATGTTGGTCGAAGAGCACTTCCCAAGTGATGGTGGATGGATGGATCGAATGGCAAAGGCCATTCTGGAAAAGGCTAACAACGGAAATATCTATTTCTATCAGAAGGAATCCGGTAGCTTTCTAAAAATCGAGGAAGCTGGGGATAGTCAAAATGGCGAAAACATTATTCTGTTTGACTGGGCAGATGAATCTATCGAATTTGGCAACGGATCTACTGAGGCAGCGGCAGATGCCCTATTCGCCGCCTTAATAGACGGCAGTCGGCAGCAGTTATTTGGACTGGAGAACTTACACTTCATTGGTCATGGCCGAGGATGCACGGTGAACACTCTAGCTGTCGAACGCCTTCATAGTCTGATGAGACATCAGGAGATATCCATTAGTCAGGTGACCAACCTCGGCCCCTTCGATTCTGGCTATGGTGCTTGGTGGGAACCAGGTGCGCTAAAGCTAAACCTCTTCCCCGACGAACTAGATGATATCGATGATGCACATCCTGATATCCAAATAGCCACACCAGCTGCTCACCAACCTAATAATGGAGTGATCTCCTGGTATGGCATTTATTCCGATACCTATTGGCAGAACAATGGGAAGGTACTCGTGGATAATTTGGCGGCTATGTTTATACCTAGCAAAGAAAAGTTTCTTGACTTTCAAATTGAAAGTCTGGCCAAGTTCATAAAGAATTTTGGCATTGAGCAGCGGAATCTTGCAATAGATGGCATCTTGCAAAATCGCTCCCTATCTCAATCAGAAAAAATGGACAAGCTCTATGAGTTAGTGGGAAAAGACGAGAAGATGATGCGGAACATGAAAAAGATAGACCGCTTTATGAGTCGATTCAAATACGCACAGGCCATTCACAATATCCTTTTTTCGAATCTAGAGGAGAGAAAAGTGGAGGGTACTAGCAATTTTGAATGGAAGCAATACCAAAATAAAACGGTAATCCATCCCACCTACAAGAGCAAAACCATGTTTCCATCAGAGTTTTTCCGGGACTATATCGGCATTGCCGATGCCTATATACAATCCATCCAAGCGTCCAACTCAGGATCTTTTGATCATCAAAAAGGGGGATATTCTTTAAGCAGATTGAATGGATACCAGGTTAATCCTGATCTACTCCACACCTTCGGAAATCAAAAACACTATCCAGCCTTTAGTTACTTCAAAAACTTAAAGAGTCCAGCACACGAAGTAGATCGCGTACGCGGCATTATGAACGGAAGTTTCGATCGAACCTTCGGCATCTTCTTAAAGGAAGCTCCAGGCTGGATCAACCACGGCGGGGAGATGCAAGGGTACATTTCTTTTCCAGACGATATGGCAAAACTGGAATTACTTGAAAACCAAGAAACCATACTGCGTCATAATCGCTTTTTTGTACCATCGCAAGCTAAATACATTTCCTTTCAACTAAAAGCTGAGATTGCCCTAATGAGTGAACTAAGGGTTAGTGTAGAAGGGCAAAGGAATGGCAAATCGGAAAAAATGGTCATTCCTCTAGAAGCATTGAGTAAAGGGTTTCATACCTATGAAATCCCAGTACAACAATTTCAGAATGAGGTGGCGACCTTATCCTTTGTCTATTCATCCACCTTTAAGCCGAAAGCAGGCGTCCTCCCACCGCCTCCGCGTATGATATTCATAGATGAGGTCAAATTCCAAGAGTAGCATAGCCAGCCCGTTCGTATGCAACCTAAAGCAGTCCCAAAGTTTGTGGTGCCGAAAGTCAAACAAAACCGCCGTCCTTCTGTGAGAAGATATCATTCTATGCTTCAATAAGCTAAACCTTCGGCCTTCATCGCTCGTCGATAATTCATCGCCACCGTATCGAACTTCAGATGTAATTCCTCGGCAAAGTCGAAAGGCACTTGTTCCGGTCGCTGAGACTCCACTATCCGCTTATCCTGGTCAAAAATGACTTGTTCGAACTCTTGCAGCACGCTGTCGGGATCTTCCAGGTTGTAGTTTCTGCCAATGATACAATAGCCTCTGCATTTGTTGGAAGAAATGGGTTGAGACACAAAAAAGTAAACCATTCCCTTCTCGCCGCCCCATCCTAGCCGTAACACAATGGTATAGGGCAAATGCAATTGGTATTGACTCCGACGCTCCGGCTTTACTACTTCTTCGTTGGCAAAAACCGGAAAATCTTCCGAATTCTGAGCCTCAGGTCGAACGACAGAGTAGTGTAAAATAGCCCCATCGATAGTAACTTTATGTGCTGGCACTTTGGGTCTTTGTGGATCGCCCAGCAAGCCCGGATGTACCCAGGGAAAATGGCCAAAATCCGTAAAGTTTTCCGTCTGTCTGGACGCATCACTATTCCAATCAAAGGGGCCCGTCTGCACTACCTTCCAGTCCCCATTCTCTAGTTCTGGAATGTCCGGCAAAGGATATACAGGCTCTTCCAAGGCCACCCAAATCAAGCCAAACTTCTCCTGGCAATGGTAAGTCGGCGTACGCGCTTTATCTGGAATGGCCATGTCTGGCGCCTGTGGGATAAACACGCACTTCCCCCGCTTGTCATATTCCCATGCATGATACGGACACACCAAACAATCCTCCTTCACCCACCCCAAGGACAAGGCCGTTCCTCGATGAATGCAAAGATCTCGCATGGCATGCACGCCGCCATCACTGCTCCGCCATACGACTACCGCCTGATCCAGTAGAAAAGTGCCGAACGGCTTTTCGGAGCCAACTTCCTTGCTATAGGCTACCGAATGCCAACAGGCTAATAACTTGGGTGGAAAATTCATTGGAGATGTTTTTTTGAGAAAAGGGTAAATGGTACTAATTTGGGGAATAGTGGTTGGAAATTACGATTAAAAGATGATTTACAGAGAAGTCCGTGGCGAAGAGTGAAAGTATCGCCGCATCTTTTTGGGAAGAGATAGACTAGATGAACCTTGCGGTGTCGGATAGGATGTCGAGAAAATTAAAAGCCCTGCAAATCTAGGTTTGAGAGGCTTTTAGCGGGGGCTTAAAATCTTATTCTGTATTTCTCCAGGTTTTATAAAATAATGTCCTCATCCTTAAACTTGAATTTTCTCTTTCTCCCTAAACCTCAACAGTTATCAACTGCTTCAACAATGCCACATCCTCCTCCCATTCCTCCAATGCCCTTTCGAAGGATGCCTGCGTTTTGATGAGCCTTAGTGTATAAGGTCGGCCCTTTCTGATCGTCTCCATTCTTAAATCCACTTCGGTGCTCCTAATGGCTCTTTCCATTTCGGAACGATAAGATTCATTCTTAACATAATCGAATACTTGCTGGGTTGGAGAACTAAGAAAGGGATACAGAATTTGCCAAAGGTGTTTATAATCTTTTGTCCTTGGAGTTTCCCGTTTCCAATCGGTTGGTGGCGTAGGTTCCATAGCAGTCCGGTTTTGCAGATCTTTAACGCAAACCCGATACAGTTCTTTGGCTAGGATTCTATCTATATGCCTTTTGGAAAGTAAAATAGGAGTCAACACTTCATTTGCATAGTCTCTCGGCAAAGATTTAGTAAGAACATCCAACAGGTTCTGCACCCAATCTACATGCTGATCCACATGTCTACTCAACCATAGAACCTGTTCAACAATAGCTTTACCTGCATCTCTGCGCTTTTCTCTAGCTTCCGCAAAAAACGAAGAGCCCTTCAAATCGTGGAGACCAACCCCCTTGAGATATACTGGCAGTTGCTGCACATGATAAAGCACAAATGGACTCGGTCCAGACAAATCGCTATGATCTAAGGCATTTAAGACACCAACAAGATGTCTGATCCTAAAGAGATCATCCGTTTCACCCACTTTCTGGAAAATCGGATGGAAAGCAGTTGGTTCATAGCTTTGTAGCAAGGATACCCAGTAATCCAGCTGTATATTGGGAAAAACGGCTGGTAACAAGGCTTCGGCGGTTCGTCTGAGCAGCTGCTCATCCTGGAGTCTCACCAAGCAGGAAGCCAAGGGGCTGAAGTCGATATGGTTATTTCTCTCATCTTTGGATTCTGCATCTTCTAGAAGACCAATCAATAACTGCTTAACGTAGCGCTGTGACTGAGATGCCTCATCATCCCATTTTTGTGTATAATATTCTAGCCATTCTAACCGTACCGAAACTGGCTTTCGTACCAACAAATCAAGATGTATATCTTGGGGCCATAGCACTACCGCGCCATAATGATACCAGTAATCTATGGTCATGCCGGCATTGCCTGTGAACCCTTCTTCCTGTTGTTCGATGGGATCCCCTTCTCCCATTTCCATGTCGGTAAGAATATCCTCTGCCAAAACGGAGGTCTCTCCCAGCCCCGGGATAGCACTTTCGCCCCAGTGATCAATAGTAGTGTATTCCTCATATATCTCGCCCATGGTTCCCCCACTAAGTTCTTCCTCTTCATACTCATCATAGTAGTGACCGCGTCGGTTATACCCATAGTAAAAGTCTGCCCCTTCCAACTGGCCATGTCGATAAAGGGTGACTAGACCCAAACTAGCAAAGTAGCCAGCCTTTTTTGCTGCTTCCATAAGGGCTTCGGCCTGGGGACGATCATGAAGTTTCAAATTCGCAAATGCATAATTGGCAGGCGTGTATTGATGCTCCAGCAGAACAGCCATGGGCTTCCATTCGTAGGAACCCGACAATTGCTGAAGTACTTTCGCCATTTGAGCTATTTGATCACTAAATTGCGGATTAATAATCTGTGGAGTATTAATAGATTGCAACAAATTGTAGACTAAGCAAACCCGGTAACCGGAAGTGATCGGTTTTACTTCATGCTCACAATCGGCATAAAAAGCAGTGTAAGGAATCTTATAATAGTTGGCTGGCGACGAAAAATCAACCACTTCTTCCCTACCATCAAATCTAATGATTAGTTCTCCTCCAGTATACTTAGCGGGAAGCCCTACCACAAGCGTCCCAAACATACCTTGCTCCTTCTCCGAATCTTGGTGTGGTAGGAAAAAGCCACCGTTTTCATAGACTAGTAATTTGTAAAGAGACGCGGTTACAGATAATTCTTCAATTCCAAGGCCCTGCTTTACTTCCCCAATGATCTTCAGTAAAGTGTTATCCCAATCCTCATTTCCGAAAGACAATTGGTCGGCATCAATCTCCCAAGCGTTTCTCACGGAGGCATCCGTAATAGTCCGGCTACCTTTTCCAAAGGGTGCTCTTTTGGCTTGCGAAATGATATCTTGTGCTTGGGAGGTAGTTACGGGAAGTCCTATTTCACCGATACCTTCAATATGCAGACCAGGATGGACAAATGGGCTGACACCCGACGTGGCAAATGAACCACTTCCTTTAATAGTTTTCAGAATGGCTAGTAGCCTTTTTTTAGCATGACCGACAACTTCTAAATCTTCAATGGTAACTTCTTCTTGTTCTGCCTTTGAGAAAGGGAGAGGACGTTTTCCGGAAAGTTCATAATCCTCATAATGTTCCGCCAAATCTTTCTGAATGACCAGCGTTTGTTCAATAGTACTCCTAGGCTCAATAATCTCTACGTTTTCAACTTCAATTTGATAGCACAAATAATCGTAGCCTTCGTCGATCGAATTACGGATATAATTATCTGGCATCTGAAGTAAGGTAGGGGCGTCCCATTCTATCTCAATCATGCCATTATTAGAATGGACTATGGTAACTGTCCCGGACCATCCTGTTATGGGAGTATCTGTCTCCGGATCTTGCTGACCTACTTTTACTGCGATTGTCTGACCAATAGTGATAGACATGACTTACTTAATTCGTGTGAAATAAAGATAAACACGAATATTGAATTGCGTTATTCCGCTCATTAAAAAATAATCCTTATGAAAGATACAAAGAATTAGAAGTATGAGAAGCGATTACAAAAAATAGGGCTAGCGTCTCGGGTTGAATAAAGACCAAATCCGAAAAGAAAACAGTAAAACTAGTTGAGGAGAGGCTGAAGATTAGAAAAGGCAGCCCAAGAAACTAGACTGCCTTTTCTAAGATTTTCTGAGAATTTTCCAAGATTGAAATATATATATTTATAACCAAATGACATCGATTTACTTATAAACAAAATAAGCGGTCCGGACGGGACGAACTTTACCTCCTGGAAAATCCTGGAATATCCTCTCCAACCCTCATAAAATCTAGCCTTTCCTAGCTTTAGAAAACTTTGGTTATGCCATAACCTGGGAAACCCAGGAACTGATACGACTGCTATTCCGACTGCTGCGGAATGGCGAGTACTAGAGACTATTTTGGTCGAAAAAAACAGTTATGGCAAAATTACCGAAGCCTAGATTTAATCTTAAGGCACCCAAGGCAAAGACTGAAACTTTAATCTTCCTTGTTTTCCGCTACCGTGGAAAAAAGGTTCTTTATTCTACGGGATTGAGCATCTACCCTACCGATTGGAATTTCCAATTACAAAGACCGATTGAAAAAGAACGTAGGCCTGATCTCTGGGCTATTCGTCGCCAGATCGATGATCTTACCGCTTACTGCAAATCCATTTACATAGAATCTAATTATGGTGTTATCAGCGTCGAGGAATTCAAGAGCCAACTCGATCTGAAGACTCAAAGAGTTGAGCCCGAACCAGTGGCAAAGCCCCTCTCCCTCTTTGAGTTTATTGAAGAAGAGTTGGAGGAAATGAAGGCTCTGGGCATGAAGAGAGCAAGCTTTGACCCATACAGACGACATGCCGGTATTCTTAAGAAATTTGCAAAGGCCAGGGGCAGATTTGATTTTGATGATGTTGATTGGGATTTACGCCTGGAGTTGATCGATTGGCTTACCACCCGTGAAGTTCAGTTGAGCTATGGAAACAAGACTTTAAGTATTCTTCGGCAGTTCATGGAACGAGCCAGAAGGAAGAAGCTCCATTCTAATATTAGATATCAAGGCTCAGGATGGCTAGTACCTAAGAAGAAAGCAACCGGCCGGAAAGTTATCCTCAACCCTGAGGAGTTGCAAATATTGGCTGATCTCAATCTTTATGGATTCCAGGCTAAGGTTAGAGACCTTTTCCTGATCGGTGCCGGTACTGGTCAACGGTACAGCGATTATTGCAGATACACACCTGATAACTTCTATCGCACCTTTAGCGGAACCCCTCTCCTTTCTGTGATTTCGCAGAAGACAGAGATTCCTGCCAAAATTCCACTCAACATATTCCCTTGGTTGATCCCTACTCTGGAGAAGCATAATTACAGCTCTCCAAAAATGTCGATGCAAAAATTCAATGAGACGATCAAGGTGATCTGTCAGAAGGCCGAAATAGATGAGAAGGTCCTCAAAGTGGAGCAATACATGGGGCGTAAAGCCAGAATAGAAAAGCATTACTTCCCAAAATATCAGGAAGTAGCCTCCCACACCTGCCGAAGAAGCTTTGCCACGAATCTATACCGCATGGGTTACAAGCTCGGTCAAATTATGCCTATGACCGGACATGCCACAGAATCACAACTCAGAGAATATATCGGAATTGATGCGGAAGAGAATGCAGAAGCAATCGCTCGATCCATAGAAAAACGAAATAAGAATAAGGAATAGCGCTATTCAAATAACTCAATTTTATCAATCATTTATTCAAAACAACTAATGTTATGCAAAACACACTCGTAAACCGAGATTTTGAACGTGCCGTCAAACAGCTGCGGAGAATCTTGCCCAAATTATCTTTCGGGCTCCTGATTGGCACTTATCTGATCTCTGCCTTGATCATGGGCATCTTTCATGCTCAAAATGCGCCACACATTGGATTTCAAATTGCAGCCTTTTTGGTACCACTGGCCATTCAAGCCGGAAGGGGAACGCTGGTATTCTTTTTCCAATTAAACCCTGCCCGTATTCAGAGCCGGTTCTCAATGGGTATCATTGCAGCTACTGCCCTACTCCTGCTTTCATTGTGGGAAGCTTACCTGGTCATGTATACTTATGGTCTTTCATGGACGGTATCTGTATCTACCCTGATGTTGATCGGCTGGGTGATTGAAATTATGATCTTGAAGGAAACCATGTTTGCTACCCAAATGGCACTTTACCAAAATAAAGAGCAATGGCGAGAACTTCACGATTTCTATGTTGCCCGTAATGATTTCGATCAGTTCATGGATGACCTTTATGAAGGTAAGCGTCCAGGTCTCCCAAAAGAATCTCAATTAGCAGCACAGCTTGAAGAAGGCAAATTACCGGAAGATACTTATGAAGCATCTGAGGAATTACTTTTTCAGGGAAACGGGCTGAGCCCGACCGGGAACGGGCATTAAGATTAGTAGACCTTTATAGTGCCACCTTTTACGGAGTTGAATTGGATGTATCCAACCCTCTTCTCAGCCATAATCTAAACCGGCTGGAAAAGCGATTTAAAGAAAGATTCTTCTCCTCTGTTCAAAAGGATATCAAACGCCGAGATAAAGGAAAACCTTCTCACGCCACTACATTGAGATCAATACAGGAGAATAAGGAACGCTTTGAAAAAGTTCGAATGCTGCGCCATATTCTTCTCGGTGAGGAGCTGAATTTAAGCATGAAGAGTAAAGCCGAAAAGAGCATCAGAATAGCCCTACCAGCTTAGTAAAATGTTAAAATGTGTTAAAGTTTGGTGCAAATACCTGTTAAATGCGGCAGGCGTAATGATACCAAATGGCATCAAATGAAAAAGGCTGGTTCCTGAGGTGTGATCATTTGTGATCAAATGGTGCAATTTTCGGTTTTTACTCTTCTTAACCTACTGTTAATCAGGCTTTTGGAAGTGATAATTCAGCGGTATATATTGCGTGTCAGAAATCGTTTTACATCACTAAATCAGATGCAATGATCCTGAATAACGCAATATTCAAAAGGGATAGTTTCCTGAATGCCCGTGTCCCAAAAGAGGTCAAGAAACAGTTTGAGATCCTTGCTCAAAGGAAGGGCAAAAGCAAGAGCGAATACATACTAGCTCTGGTGCTTAAGGAACTCGAAAATGAAGGAATCCAAATTCAGGCTGAGGCCGCTAACCTTAAAAAACAAGATAGCCATGCCTGAAAGAATCACGCTTCACGAAATCACGCCAGTAGAGCTTAAATCTATGCTCCGGGAATTAGTACAAAAAGAATTTGACAACATGAATGAAGAACTCCAAAGGGTGATCGGGGAGGATGACCTGGTCAGTACAGGAACCGCCTGCCGGTTGCTAGGGATGTCAGTAAAGAGTCTGAAAATTCTGACCGACCGCGGAGAGTTTTCGGTCTATTATCACCTAAAGGAAAAAAGATTTAACAGAGGCGAGTTACTCGACTATCGAAATCGCTATCTGACCAAAAGAAAAAGGGGCTGAAGTTCGCACCTTCGGCCCCTTTATTTCAACTAATGTTTTAATTAAAATCTATGTCCAAAGATAAGAAAAACTATGCAAATAAGCGAGTTGAAATATCGGAAGGTACGGATTTAAACGGGGATAGTAAATTACTCCAATTAGAGGCTGCTCTAAGGGCTTTTGCTGATTTCCGTTATAATACCATTACTCGGTTTCCGGAAGTAAAATATATAGGGGCTCCCAATTGGTATCGAATTGATGACTTTACACTCCATTCCATTGTAAGGCACCTGAAAGGCTCAGGTATTTCACATGCCAGTAAGACCAAAGTAGGGGAGTTACTAGAAAGTGACTTTTCTGATGAGGTAAATCCTGTTCAGGAATATTTTGAAAAACTTGGTTCTGTTACCGATGACCTGATCGGTGAGCTGGCCGATACTATTGAGCTTTTTTGCGATCCGGCTTCCAAGTCACAAATGGCTAAGATGTTCCGCAAATATTTTGAGAAATGGTTGGTTGGTGCAGTTGCTAATGTCTTCATTGAAGATAAATGTGCCAACCAGCTTTGTTTTATTCTGGCCGGACGGCAGGGAACATTCAAATCCACTTGGATTAGGAACCTTTGTCCAAATGCTCTTCAAAACTACTATGTGGAAGGAGCACTTGATCCCGACAATAAAGATTCAATGCTGGCCACTGCCAACAACTTCATCTTTAACCTAGATGATTACTTTGCTGGAATTACTTCAAGGAAGATCAATGAATTTAAAGGATTACTTACCAAAAACACTATCAAGGTCAGGCGATCCTATGCCCGTTATGCGGAAGAGTTACCCAAAATTTGCTCTTTTATTGCCTCCAGTAATGAAGCTCAGTTCTTGCATGATCCCACTGGCAACAGACGTTTCCTACCCTTTGAAGTAGAGAAGATCGATATCAATAAAGCGCAGGCTATTGATATCGACCAAGTGTGGGCTCAGGCCTACACTCTCTACAAAAAGGGCTTTGTGTACTGGCTGGATAAGGATGACCTAGTCGAGCTTACCGAATACAATGAACAGTTCGAAGTACAGTCCAATGAGTACGAAGTTTTAGTTACTTACATGCGGCCACCGGATGAGGGAGAACTTCCCGAAGCTGATCTAACCAATGCAGAGATATTGGCTCACCTGCAAGAGAAAGTATCAATCAAGATATCTCCGAAGAAGCTAGGGGAGGCTTTACGCAAAGCGAGATTTCCCAGGTATCAGAAACAGCGAAACAATCGCCGATCTTGGGTATACGGCATTATCTACGCAGATGAAGCAGACATCTATGCTGGTAGGCAACCGACTGTTCCGGGCGGTAGCAAAGAGCTAGAGGAGCCGGAATTTTAGAAAGTTGGTCCAATTTAAGTTGTGCATCTTGTGTACTTGTTCCTAACGCACTCAAAACCAATCGAATGCAGTGCACAACTTTAAAGAAACCAATCTTGTGCAATCTTGTGAAGTTGTGCACATCTAAATACACAAATGCACAGGGCAAATTCCAAAAGAATTTTAAACATCATGGAATCAATACTCAACGTTGAAGTAAGCTGCTTTAAATCTTATGCAGGAAAGGAACCAAAGTCGGTCAACCTTTTAACCTGGCTGACCTCGGATAAATATGCTGACCAAATCAGAGAGCTTAGAACCATTACGGATAAGAGTAGGAGGGATGAAATTAAAGCAAAGCTTCCTGCCATTACTGTGAGTGGCATATTTGATCCGGTACGTAAAGAAGAAAACCTGGTTCAACATTCCGGCCTCATTTGTATCGATATCGATCCAAAAGGCAATGAAGGAATTGAAAACTTCCAGGAGCTAAAAGAACAGCTCTTCCATATCCGCAATGTTGCCTATGCCGGTCTCTCCGCTTCAGGCAAAGGATTCTTCCTGGTCATCCCTATTGCTTATCCAAAACGCCAGAAACGGCATTTTAGAGCCATACAAAATGACCTCGCTACTTTTGGAATAGTAGTAGATTCAGCTCCACAGAATGTAGCTTCATTAAGAGGTTATTCCTTTGATGAGAATGCTTTATTTCGACATGATGCTACGCCCTATCGCAAATGGGCAAAACCTGTTCAGGAGAAGCGGAAATCCTATTTCAGGAAGTTTACACCCTCCAACAATGTAATAGGCACCAGAACGAAAGTAGAGGCTGTAATTGGCCAGATAACAAACAGAGAGATAGACATCACTCAGGAAGAGCCCGACTGGTTTCGTCTTGCCTGTTCTTTTGCCAATGAGTTTGGAGAAGAGGGGAGAGAGTATTTTCATGCCATCAGTCAGAATTATTTAGGCTATGATGCTCAAGAAGCGGACAAGAAATTCGATCACGCATTGAAAGGGCGATATCGATCTATTGGCATTGGCACTTTTTTTAAACTTGCCGCTGATTCTTTGCTGGAATAAAACAGCACTAATCAAATATTTTTACATATCCAGATTTACTCTTATCTAAAAGCAGCTTGGCTGCTTTTTTTATTTTAGATTTGTAATACACAGTATTTGTGTAACAAATTATTACACATATCCAATGTCTGATTTTGAGACAAACTTGAAGATCATCTGCCTAGAGTCAAAAGCCTTTAAAGCTTTGGTTAGTGAAGTTGCTGATCAATTAAAAGGTGAGTTCTTTGGGCATCTTAATCCTTGGGTAGATGAGAAGGAAGCTATGCAATTACTTAGGATTCATTCGAAGACCACTTTCAAAAAATATCGTGATGAAGGAAACATTTCTTATAGCATATTCAGCGACAAAAAAATTCTCTATGAACGGAAGTCTATTATGGATTTTATCGAAAGTAGAAAAAACAAGTAATCATGGAAAAAGATCAGGAACTCATAGAAGGTTTTAATGCCGGATACATAATTGAGAAACATCGGCCGGAATTGGCTAAGCAGTTGGTCGAAAACATAGATGAGGTGGAACTACCATATGTTGAAGGTTTTCTGGCTGGAACTATTCAATTTTCACAGGAAAGGGAGTTAGCCAAATCAAAGACTATTTCCAAATTAAAGAGCTTTGCTAAGGATAGGATTTCAAAGCCTAATAAGAGTAAAGACGATAAAGAATTTGAAATAGATATTTAAGGTCAAAGGAAATGCATCATTACCCAAATTGAATAGGTCAATGTCTATCTTAAAACAAACTCAGAGAGTTAAAAATAGTATTGCAAAAAACGATACTCGCAAAGCAATTGAGGTGCTAAATGATCTGCTCATTGACCATCCAATGCATAACGCACTAATTGTCAGAACTGCCGAGCACCACGGTTTAAATGAAGATATCATTCGAGGAACAATATCTTGGGAGAATTCTAGCCTTGCGCAAAATGTAATTAATGATGCCTTACTTAATCTGGTAGACATTGTCATTAAGGAGGAAATAAAAAATACGAAGGTTTTTATTAGTTACAATAGGGAAAAGATCAGTTCCGATTTAGCTTACCGTCTCCGTTCAAAATTAAAGGAAGAAGGGTTCCAATTATTCATGGATGTAGAAGACACACCAATAGGTGCGGATTGGGCAAAGACCATTCTACATGAAATAAACTCTTGCCAATATTTTATCTTGCTTTTATCTGAGAAGGCTAATCTCAGTGAAATGGTTATAAAAGAAGTTGAAGAGGCCTATCGACGAACAACCAGCACTGGCCAACCGATAATTCTACCGATCCGTATCAATTTTCCACTGGATCAAAGAATGAATGCCCGCTTACATAGCATGCTGCATCGAATACAACAACTAGAATGGAAGAACCATCGGGATACATCACTAACCCTATCTAGAATGCTGGATGTGTTATATCATCGGGTTGATTTAGTATTGGATAAAAAGGTAGATGAGGAACAGGCAATTCGGTTTGCTGTTCAAGACGACGCTCCTCCAACACCAGTAGCACCTCTAGAAGTTCCACGCGGAGCAGTTCGGTTAGAATCAAAATTTTATCTTAAGCGTTCTCATGAGGATGTATTTATTGGGTATGTTGAAAACCCTGGTGCCTTACTCAGAATTCGTGGTCCAAGGCAGTTCGGTAAAACTTCCCTTTTGACCAGAGTAATTGCTCACTCTAGCCAAAAGGACTATCATATAGTTGCTATTGACTTTCAAGAGTTTGATGAAACCGTTATGTCTAATCTAGACCAATTAATCTGGGAGTTTTGCAGCTATTTCGCGGATGAGTTGGACCTTGAGGACGAATTGGAAAAGCGCTGGTCAAAACCCCGAGCTAAAAAGCAAACATGTACGGCTTTTATTGAAAAAGATATTCTTCGTATCATAGATAAACCCATCCTTCTAGCATTAGATGAGGCTGATAGACTATTTAGGTATCAAGAAGTATCTACTGAATTTTTTCTGCTTCTCCGGTCCTGGCATGAAAAAAGCAAGGTCCCGAACAAACCGGAGTGGGAAAAGTTTCGTTTAGTATTATCTTATTCCACTGAAGCAAAATTGGCGATCCAAGATTTAAATGCTTCACCATTTAATGTAGGAGAAGAGGCAAAACTTTCACCGTTTACTGAAGAACAGGTTGCAGAGCTTGCTCACAGGCATGGATTGCAGTGGCCCCCTGAAAAACTGGATAAGTTTATGAGTTTATTAGCTGGCCAACCTTATTTGGTACGACGAGCAATGTACCTATTAGTCAAAGGTGAGTATTCATTCTTAGAATTACTTGAAAATGCAGACAAACATGATGGTCCATTTAGTGATCATCTCCGACACCACTTAGTAAACCTAAAGCAATTTAGTGCTGCTGTTGATGCTATGAAAGATATAGTGGAAAGAGGAAAATGTAAAGACCCCATTATGGCTACTCGATTAGAAGCCACAGGCTTAGTGAAAGGATCACCCCCTAATGTATTCCCAACCAATCAGTTATACACAAATTACTTTAAAGGAAAACTGTGATTAAATGCCTTTAAATCGTTTCTTTCAAGCAGGGGGCAGTTTAAGTGTAAACCTACCTTCATATGTAGAGCGCAAGGCTGATAAAGACTTGTACCAGCATCTCGTGCAAGGAGACTTTTGTTATGTTCTAACTGCAAGGCAGATGGGGAAATCAAGCCTGAAAGTACGAATGATGAATCGACTTGCTAAAGAGGATTGGGCTACTGCCTCAATCGATTTAACATCTTTTGGCACGACTGGTTTCACAGTAGAGCAATGGTATTTAAGCTTTCTATCTGAAATAGCTGACGCTTTAGATATAGATGAGTACTTCGATAAATGGTGGGATAGAAATCTAGGAATAACCCCAGTGGCTCGTATGAGCCATTTTTGGGAGGAAGTATTACTAACCCATATAACTCAACCTATTATCATCTTTATTGATGAGGTAGATTCTATTCTCAGTCTTGATGATAAATCATTTAGTACAGATGATTTCTTTGCTGCAATAAGAGCCGTTTATAATAAGCGTAGTGAAAACGTAAGGTTTCAGCGTTTGAATTTTGTAATTTTCGGGGTTGCTGCCCCTGAAGACCTTATGGGAGATCATGAGAGGACTCCCTTCAATATCGGAATTCCTATTCCCCTTAATAATTTCTCTTTGAAAGAGACATTTATTTTGACTAATGGTTTTTCAAATGATGTATGTACAAACAAGAAATTGCTGGAACGTATTATGTACTGGACAGCTGGCCAACCTTATTTGACTCAAGAACTCTGTCAAAATCTAAGCCAAATAAAGTGCAATAAGGACCAAGTTAGTGAAATCGTAGATCAGATTATCGAAAAGTTATTTTTAGAATTTGACGTTTTCAACTCTCCTCACTTCAGCAATATTCAAACTCGAATCTTAGGAAATGATTCCTACAAATTGAAGATGCTTGATATTTATGAAAAAGTCGTCAATGATGGCAAATTTCATCTTTCGAGAAAGGATAAGGGCCAATTATACTTGAAATTATCAGGTTTGGTTAAAGAGTCAGGAGGGCATTTAGAAGTTAATAACCGGATCTATGATCGAGTTTTTGATAGTGAATGGCTCCGAAAATCTTATGATAGTATTCAGCGTCCGTTCACAATTGACCTACAACGATGGATAGATACAGAAAAATCCAAAGATGCTTTATTAAAAGGATCCTTGTTGAAGGAAGCAGAAGACTGGGCATCGTCTCGAGAAGATTTAACGAGCACAGAAAATGACTTTCTTCAAGCAAGTAGGTTAGCTGACCTTGAAGCTGAAAAAGAACTCCTTTTACAAGCTGAAAAAGAGCGTCAACGTAAGCGCTTAAAATATGCTCTGATTGTAGTAATATTTTTTTCAATTCTATCAATTACTATGGGGTATTTTGCAGTCCAGCAGGCAAAATTTGTAGAAACTGAAAAGGGATTAAAGCGAGCCGAGTCAATAGCTAGAAGAAAAGCTGTCTTAAGAAGTGACAGCTTAGATATTCTTCTAAAAGAAAGAAATGAAGCATTGTATCTAGCAGAAAAAGAAAGAGAAAGAAACCGCGTTCTAGCAGAAAAGGAAAGTGAAGCAAAATCAATTGCAATACAACAAAAAGCAATTGTTGAACAAACTCTCAATAAATTAACAGTATTAAATAATACTCTCTCAACTCAGAGAAGACAGCTTCAAGGCGCTAAAAAATCCTTAGAATTACAAAGAGATTTGGCGGAGGAGCAAAAAGCTATTGCTCAATTAGTAGCAGAATCTAGGCGGGCTTACTTTTTGATTATTTCTTCATTGGAAGAGCGAAAAGATCGACCAGAGTTAAGCTTCAGATTAGCAGAAGCCGCTTTCAACTTGAATAAGAGCGACTACACAATAAAAAAAAATTTATTCAATTCATTTTATGATGGACTAAAGCTCAATCATCCTAAACCAATCAATATCAATGAATTAGAACACCCAATTGTTCCAAACAGCAAAGCATATGAAGCAAATTTAAAGGGCAGCAGAATCATTTTAAAGGACTTTAGAAGCAATGAACTACAAATATTTAATATTAATTTTAAGGTAAAGAGAATCTTGTTCACTTTGAATAATTCGCATTTAGTAGTAGAAAGTGAAAGAGGAAAATACTACGGATGGGTAATAGACCCGATGTTGTTAACTCGATTGGCTAATTCTGAAAATATCCAAAGTATAAGTGCACAAGAAAAGTTTAAATATGGACTCAATTAGATTTAAGCAAGTTTTATTGATGTTAGTCCTAATTAGTTCTCTAACACGGTTGGATGCACAAAAAAAACTGAACGGCTGGGTTTTTTATAGCCCTGATGACTCAAAAAAAGAAAAGTCCATCCCTGTTGCTGGGGCCTTCATTAAATTGACTTACTTAGGAAGCGAGTTTTATTCAAGCACCAATGAAAATGGATATTTTTCTTTTGAAGAAATTCACGAGTCTACCCACATTCAGATACTTGTCAGAAAAAAGGGAATGCTCATTGAAAAAAGAAGTTTTTATCCTAATGAGACAGATTCTTTAATCTTTTTTCTCCACGCCGAAAAAGTGTTAGGAGTAACTCCCCCATTAGAAAAACTAAAAAGCGATCTTTCATTATTCCAACCTCAATTTAGTATTGAAGCTGAATCAAAATCGGATCCAGAATCAATTATACTTTCCATCCAATCAGAGGAAGATGTTGTTACCAAAAACAATAATGATTTTGGTATTCAAGGAGTAGAAGCTATTGACGAAAAGATAGTAACTATTGAAAACAAAAAGAATAAGATTAAAGAAAAGCAAACTGAGCTTAATGCTCGAGTAAAGGGATTTATTGCGAATCAGCTTACAACTATTAGACTTTTACAAGCAGATGGAAAATATGAGAAAGCAGAAGGTGTATTTAAAGAAATTATACTGCTTGATCCGGGCAATACAATAGTACTTGATAGTTATTTCGCCCATCTTCTGCAGAGAGGTAATTTGAAGAAGGCCAAAGCTATGAATGGAGATTTATTAAGAAATAGTCGGACAACAAAGGATTCTACCAGGCACCTTTTTAATCAAGGTTTACTTCTAAGTCAGAGTAAACAACCTTTTGAGGCAATTAGATTCTTTGAGGAATGTATTAATCTAGCATCGCAACAAAACAGAAATTCACTTACAGATCAAGATTTGTATCTGCCCCTCTTACACTTGGCGGACAGTTATCAGAAACAAGATATGCACATTGAAAGTTTCCAATGTTATTCCAAATTATTAGCAGCGCATGAAAAGAATAACTTTCCAGAATCAGAACTTCCCAAACTGTTTTACCAACTTGGAGATCTATATTTAAAAATGGAGGAAGAGGAAAATGCTCTTCGCAACTTTGAAAAGAGTCTAATTTTAATAAATCAAGTCAACCCTCTTAATTCCAAACAGGACAGTATGCATGTATTGTCTAGTATTGGAAAACTAAAAGACTCAAATCGCGATACTAAGGAGGCTCTAAACAACTATGAATTAGCATTAGAATTAGCAAGTGAGTTGTCAGAAAGAAATCCTACTTTATATGAAAGAGACTACCTTGATATAGCCCTTCAGCTCGGTTATATATATATCGAGGCTGGTGAAATTCAGTATGCCGCGCAAATTCATGATTTGATCAAAGATAAGATTGAAGCTTCTGAATTCAGTAACAGTGAGGCTTATAAGAAGATTTCTGCTGCTTCCATAATACAAGCCTGTAAAATCAAAGGTTTAGAGAAGAGAACAATGAACTTCAACACTTTAGATAGTGTGGAAAGATCTGAGTACTACGAAAAGTATATTTCTGAATTAGATAAAGCCTTGTTACTACTGAATCAGTGTGCTCTTGATTTAGAAATACATACTTTAAAAGAAAAAGCAAAGGAACTAAAAGAGATATTTACTGGGCTTAGATGAGTCTTCAGTTAAGGTTTAGCTAAAGTAACGATGAAGAGTTAGTACTGACAACAGTGCGGATAAAATGTCAACAGAATGAAACTGGAAATCATTTTAACACTAATAATATCTAGTGTTCAAATAGTAGCACAGAATAATGCAATATTAGGTTATGTTAGCCTACAGAATAGTACAAAAACACCAATATCCAATGTTGAGGTATATGCTCTAGGTGCAAATATAGCATATACTAATCACGAGGGTTACTTTAGGCTGGTATTTGATAAAAAACGACCGGGAGATGTGATTAATGTGATTGAATTTAGCTTAGATGGGTATTTAGTTGTTAATGAAAAAGAATGCCATAACCTAGTTATTCCAAGGGATCCCAGTTTTGTCCCGCTGCACATCGTGATGGCGGAAAAAAGATCTATTAAAGAGAATCGAGCCAAATATTATGATATCATTGTTGATCAAGTAAATGAAAAATATAAAACCCAGTTAGGTAAATTTCAAAAAGCGATTAACGACTTGGAAAAAGAATCACTGAATTCTCAGGTGTATAAAGCACAAAGAGACATGCTTCTAATACGAATTAAGAATTTACAAGAAGAAAAAGATAGAGCCATTGCCAATTCAGAACGTCTAGCAGAAACTTTTGTACAAATAAACAGGGACAACACTTCTCCGATTGTTGCAGAAGCTCTTAAGAAATTTGAAGAAGGGAGATTACAAGACGCCATTGCTATCTTAGAAGAAAAGAAGCTGGAAGAAGAAATGAATGTAGCCCAAGAATTAACAGCTATAGAAGTTGATAAGCAAAAACTCCAGCAACAAGCAGTTCAAAACTATATGTTAAAAGCTCGACTATTGACTGCCGGTTTCCAATTGGACGAAGCTTATCAAAACTATCTTTACGCTATTCAATATGATAGTACAAATGTTGAGCATTTGAGTGAATTAGCTAATTTTTGCGATAGATTGAATAAACAGGATCTATCTATAACTTATTTTAAGCAAGCTCTACGTCATTCTGCAATTAAAGACCAACAAGCTAGTATTCATAATAATCTGGGAAATCAATATAGATATATTAATCGATACGATAAAGCTAGGTCTGCCTACTTGAAAGCGCTGAATATATATAAACAATTAGCTCTGGAAAACTCCAAACGGTTTGAACCTTTAGTAGCGGCTACTTTGAATAATTTAGGCATTCTGTATACCGACCTAAATGATTATTCTAAGTCTGAGAGGGCCTATTTAGAAGCCTTAGAAATCTATCAGCGGCTGGTTATGTCTAGTCCGGAGCAATTCCAGCTAGATGTGGCTACGACCTTGAACAACTTGGGCAATATGTATGTAGATCTAAATGCCTACAACAAGGCGGAAGAGGCATACCTAAAAGCATTGGAAATTAGAAGACAACTGGCTATGTCCAATCCGGAGCAATTCGAGCTAGATGTGGCTACAACTCTGAACAACTTGGGCAATATGTATGCAGACCTAAATGCCTACGGCAGGGCGGAGGAGGCATACCTAAAATCCTTGGAAATTAGAAGGCGACTGGCTATGTCCAATCCTGAACGTTTCGAGCCGGATGTGGCTACGACCCTGAACAACTTGGGCAATATGTATGCAGACCTAAATGCCTACGACAAGGCGGAGGAGGCATACCTAGAAGCCTTGGAAATTAGAAGGCGACTGGCTATGTCCAATCCCGAACGTTTTGAGTTAGACAAGGCGATGGTTCAAAACAATCTGGGAACATTGTATTACAACCTGAATGAATACGAAAAGGCTCAAGCAGCATATTTGGAAGCATTGAAAATCAGAAGAAGACTGGCTCAATCCAATCCCGAACGTTTCGAGCGGGATGTGGCTAATATTCTGAACAACTTGGGCATTATGTTTGGAAACCTGAATGCCTATGACAAGGCAGAGGAGGCATACGCCGAAGCCCTGGAAATCAGAAAGCGGCTGGCCAAGACCAATCCGGAGCGCTATGAGCCCGATGTGGCGATGACCCAGAACAACCTCGGCATTATGTATAAAAACCTAAAGGCCTACGACAAAGCGGAGGAGGCATACGCCGAAGCCCTGGAAATCAGAAAGCGGCTGGCCAAGACCAATCCGGAGCGCTATGAGCCCGATGTGGCGATGACCCAGAACAACCTCGGCATTATGTATGAAAGCCTAAAGGCCTACGACAAGGCGGAGGAGGCATACGCCGAAGCCCTGGAAACCAGAAAGCGGCTGGCCAAGACCAATCCGGAGCGCTATGAGCCCGATGTGGCGATGACCCAGAACAACCTTGGCATTATGTATGAAAGCCTAAAGGCCTACGACAAGGCGGAGGAGGCATACGCCGAAGCCCTAGAAATCAGAAAGCGGCTGGCCAAGACCAATCCGGAGCGCTATGAGCCCGATGTGGCGATGACCCAGAACAGCCTGGGTTTGATGAATTTTTCATTGGGAAAGGCGGAAAAAGCGATGACCTTTCTGGATCAAAGCCTGGCGATTTACCAGAAACAGGCGAAAAAATCACCCCAGGTTTATGACCTCGAAATCGCCCGTACTTTAATGATAAAAGCTTTTATCCTGATTGATCAAAGAAAACATACCACTGCTAATGAAGTTCTAAAGGAAGCGAAATCAATAGCTGAAAAATATCCCTATGTTCCTTTTTCAGCAATCGTGCTGCAATACTTTGAGGAATTATACCAAGATAATATTCCTCACCAGCAAGCTTTGGAAATAGTTCAACCCTGGCATGAGCAAATGACGAACCTGGCATCTGAAGCAGAAAAAGTACCCTTGCAAAAACAAATCCTAGCGGTATTCATAGAGGTTGCAGCCAATCATCCGGAAAACCAAGCCATTACTGCTGAACTTTCTAACGCCTTCGGAGGTCTGGCCTGGAATCAATTGTTTGCCAACGATTTTGCAGCGGCGGAGCAATCTGCCCGCAAAGGCCTGGAAATTGATCCTTCCCAGCAATGGATCAACACCAACTTGGCCCTGAGCCTACTTTTTCAAGGAAAATATGAAGAAGCGGAAACCATTTACCAAAACTTAAGAGATAAGCCTTATAACGGTGATCTTACATGGACAGAAGTTTTTTTGGCAGATTTAATTGAACTAGAAAATGCAGGCGTTGTCCATCCAGATGTTGATAAAATCAGAAAAATATTACAACAATGATATTGAAAACTACTTATAATTTTCTCGTAGATATGATTTGTAAATACTGAATTGTATTTTCATTCCCCCTCATATCCCCCTAACCTGTCACGGTTTCCCCAAAAAACACGCGGCCATGTCAGGAACCAAGGGACAATCGGGAAACTGATGAGGGACCTCCAGTGATACCTCGCCAACTCCCACGTTTTCCTTTCCCCGTCCGAAATTGAGCTTATTTCCTTCCTTATTTTTGCTTCAGCAAGGTACTGGCATGCTCCGACAGTATCAAGGGACGGTCGTGCCTTCCTTTCCAGAATGATTTTTTCTTATCCGTTTTTCTCCAATAAAAAATAATTCCTTCACCCTTGCTCTAGTCTCCACCTGCTTCAGTGTTCCTGCCTCACAAAAGGGAGGAAACCTCAATTACGTATCCGGCAGAAAAAGAAAAACTGCTCAGAGGTATCACCTCCGCTCCCAGATGAAGGGAGATTTCCTAATTAACAATCCGGTTGTGTATTCCAGCGCAGCTGGTTCTTACCCACTTTTGGTGGAATCTGTCAACTGGAATCCATCAGGACTCTCTTTCTCAGTAGCTGAAAGCCAGCCCGGCCATACATTTGGCGCTTGATATTTTTCAGACGGTTGACCTGTCCTTCCACTTGACCATTACTCCACTTGAGAGATACTGCTGCTCTTACTGCATCATAGTCTTGTTGTAGCCCCTTGGCAAAATTCCTCAATGAAGGAATGCCGCTTTGCAGTGCTTGATTAATCCAGCGGTTAAGGTGTTTCTTTCTGAGTTTATCTGTCATGTTCTTAAACTTGCGGGCCAACTGACTGGCTTGATTGGCTTGCGGACAGTATTTGTAAAGGGTCCGTAGATAATTCTGAGTTTCTTCATCCAGGTCCTCAAAAGGTTTGCTCATTAGCGAACTAACTTT
Organism: Saprospiraceae bacterium; assembly: GCA_965263225.1. Classification (GTDB taxonomy): domain Bacteria; phylum Bacteroidota; class Bacteroidia; order Chitinophagales; family Saprospiraceae; genus DT-111. Next base: position 340,995 of record CBDHHG010000045.1, on the reverse strand, counting down.
TCGGGCAGACCATACTTTCACCTTTAAAGGAGGTGGGAGTTTTTCAATACTGCGATCCCTGGGGTATTTGCAAATGAATCTATATACACTTTGCGGCGAACCGGTAAACCCCTGTTCCTTAATCTCACGCCACAATTGCATGTATCTTGTTTCACCCTCATCCCATCTTTTTCTCAGATAATCTTCAAAAGGTAAGGCCTTTGACATCTTAGTCCCTCCGTTTATCTTTTGGGGATATTCCTCATATTTCAAGTACTTTTTAATCGTTTGACGATGAACACCTGTCTGACGATGAATGGATTTGATTGAATGGCCTTTGGACCTCAGACGTTTCACTTCTAAAAAATTCAATTCATACCTTGACAAGGCAGGGGCCTTAGTTGATGTATTTTTGTCTTCTGTAGGGGCTGTTTTTATATCAGGAATTGGATTGTCAGGCGCCTTGGCCTGTTTTCTTTCTCTTTGAGCGATGTCTTTAGCTGCTAGACGTAGTTCTTGATTATGTTTATCCAGCAAGCGCTTCAGGGCTTCTCCAAGATTTTTTAGTAGATGCCATCGATCTGCTACCTGGATCGCATTCGGAGCTCCCAGTTTAGCAGCTTGAGAATAACAACTGGCGCGATCCCTACTAATAATCTTGATGCCGGGATGGGCCTCTAGCCATTTTTTCACCGTTTCCACTTCCCGGTCAGGCAAGAGGTCTATTGGCTTTCTCTTCTCCAAATCCACCAAGATGGTGCCATAGGTATTACCTTTTTTGAAGGCCCAATCATCAATACCCAATATCAGGGGAGAAGCTACCTCGAAGTCATTCGGACAATTGCATATTATCCGTAAAATGGTGGACCGACCTACTGGCATCCCCAGAAACGAAGCAAGTTTAGAGCCAGCATTACCGCCAAGGGCATAACCGATTCGAGTAAGGTGTGCTGTCAATCTCGATGTACGACGGGCATAAGGCTTTAGATTTTCACCGAGTCGTTCAGTAAAAACCTTACGGCTGCAATTTTCATTCTTACAGTAGTACTTATTGACACTCAGATTAACCTTAACCGGAATACCCGCCCAAGGTAAGTCTAGTAGTTTGCGCATATAATTACTATGCCTACTTAGGCTTCTTTGGCCACAGTCCGGGCAAATACCTTGGACACTCTTTGTCCTTAGCTTAAGCAGAAAGTGATCTTCCCGCTTATCCAAAGCCTGGAAGCAAACCAAATTCGAGATAGGTAGTAGTGCTGGGGATACCATCCATTGAAAATACCCCACCGTCTTTGGTCATCAGGCTTCTTTCCACCAAAAGTGGGTAAGAACCAGATTCTCCGAAATTTGCAATATATCCCTCTTTTAAAGCTTCAGAGGATTTAGAGGGTGCAATCAAATTCTTGATTCATTTCCAAACACAAGATAAGTCCTTTGCATTTCCGGTCTTTTCGGTTGAGCTAATCAAAATATTAGCTGGCAGCGGAGAAGTAGAAAAAGCCAAAGAGAACTATGAGGAATATAGAAGAAGAGGTTTTGAGAAGCTGGATTGGTTTGAAACCCGGCTTGAGCATTATATTGCAAAAACAGATGTTTTAGCACATTCGGAAAAACTAGTAGAGGCCAATAATAGGTATCCGCCCATTGCACCCCATCTTGCGTTTGATGAAGCTGCGGCCGATCTTTAGGTTAAAAATCTATGACAAGATCAGAACGCTTAGGTCATGTAAGGTCCTGGCGCACAAGTGGGCTTAGCCGCCCTGCTTATTGTCGTAAGCATGAGCTAAAATACGGCACATTTATGAGTTGGTTCAAACTGGAGCAAGAATTTGCAGATACAGGTAAGTTTATTGCGCTGTCTAGCGTTGCGGCAACTGAGGGTCTGATAGAAGTCCACTTTGCCAATGGTATCCGTGTACATTACAAGGGGAGGTTAGATGGGGAATTAATCAAGTGCTTACAAAATGCTTGAGGTATCGCGGCAATATTATTTGTATGATAAGCCCTGTGACATGCGCAAGAGCTTCAATACTCTGGGTGCTTTGGTGAGTGGCCAGATGGGCTTGTCCTTATTGAGCGGAGCAGGCTTTGTATTTATCAACCGGCGCAAGACCCATTTGAAGCTGCTAATGTGGGAGGGAGATGGTTTTGGGCTGTACTATAAGCGCCTGGAAAGGGGGACTTTTGAGCACCCGTCATCGGCTAGTGGCTATGAGCTTTGCTACGAAAAACTACTACTGATTTTACGAGGGATTAAGACGGATAAGATTGAAAAAAGGAAGCGCTTTTCCTTGGGTAAAAGCCAGTGAATCCGGGTCTTTTTCCGTATCTTCAGACTAAGCTTATGAGTCCACTAGAAACGGAAAACAAGGCCCTCAAGGAAGAGAATTTTCTGCTTAAGGCAGAGAATGCGCAGCTCAAGAAGTTACTCTTCAGCGCCAAGCGCGAACGGTATGTCAGTGAGCAAGACCCTAATCAGGGACGCTTATTCGAGCAAGAGGACCAAGCAGCTCAGCCAGTCGAACAAGAGCAGGTATTACACAGAAAAAAGAAGCCTCAAAAAGCCCGTCGGCCAATAAAACGCAATACCTTCCCCGCATCGCTGCGACGAGAAGAGCAAATCATCGAGCCCACAGGTGTAGATATCAGTAAGCTATCCAAGATCGGAGAAGATATAACCGAGCTGTTGGCCTATGTGCCAGCTGATTTATATGTCAAGCGCATCATTCGCCCCCGCTATGTTAATAAGGCTGATCAAGAGCAAGGCGTAAGCCAAGCCAATGTCCCTTTACGGTTGATCCCCAAAGGTATAGTGGACGAGAGCCTAGTGGCTCAAATCATAGTCGAGAAGATTCTTTTCCATACGCCTATCCACCGCTTCCGCAAAAAACTCAAACAAGCCGGGCTGGGGTTTATCTCAGAAAACAACCTCCATAATTGGTTCCATACCGCCGCTCATAGCTTGCGGCCTATCTACCATCTGTTGCACCAGGATTTACTGACCCAGCCTTATAACCAAGTGGACGAGACGCGTATCACGGTGTTAACTAAGAATAAGCCCGGAGCCAGCCACCGGGGCTACTTCTGGGTACTTCACAATCCAAAGCTTAAGGCGGTATTCTTCCAATATGACTCCAGGCGCAGTGCTAAGGCCGGACACTTATTGCTCGATGGCTTCAGTGGTATCTTACAAGCCGATGGATATAGTGTGTATGAAACTGTGGAGCGCAAACAAGACCTACACTTGATCCATTGTATGGCTCATGCCCGGCGCAAATTTGTAGAGGCTCAAAATACCGATCCACCTCGGGCCAACTATTTTCTAGAGCAAGCCCAAAAACTATATCGCATTGAACGCCAGGCGCGCGAACAGAAAATGGATGAGGCACAGCGTTTCCAACTGCGCCAGCACCAGGCCATACCCATATTGGAAGAATTGGGTGCATGGCTAAAAGAGCAATATACCTCCGCTGGCTTATTGCCCCAAAGTCCTATTGGTAAAGCTATTGCCTACAGCTTAAAACGCTGGAAAGGTCTGTATGCCTATGCCCGCGATGGCCAATTGGAGATTGATAACAACCTGGTAGAAAATACGATCCGGCCCGTAGCTTTGGGGCGTAAGAACTATCTGTTTGCTGGCTCCGACGAGGCGGCTCAAAACCTGGCCTGCCTTTACTCCATTATCGGCACTTGCAACAACTGGGGCCTCAATGCTCACCGATACCTCACCTGGCTTCTTCGACAGCTGGCCAATAACAAAGCTACCCCTGAGGCTATCCAATGGCTGCCTCAAAACATGGACAAACAACTTCTCAAAACCTTTATGGAGTAGGAAAGATGGGGGCCAGTGGGCGGATACAATAATAGAACATTTGCTTTTGAATATGCTATCAATAAAGGTCATTACTCCATAGCAGAAAAGTACCTTTCTGAAGCCTTGGAAGCGGATAGTTATTCTTTGTTCCATGCAGCAAAAATGAGAGAAAAGCAGTGGAGGTTTTCACAAGCACTTGATTATTATGTGGAATGGTTCGAAACGGTAGAATCTGATCCTGATAATGAAAAAATAATAGGGAAAATCAAAAAAGATCAAGGAGTACTGGAGGAGGCGCTGGATTGCTTCGAAGGGGTCATTGATCAAACAAAGAAAGCTGGGCAACAGCCTTTTGAAATGGACATCATCAATTATGCTCAGATAAAGGAAGCACAGGGAGATTATGAAGGTGCAATGGAGGTTTTAACATCCTATGGCCTGCATGAGAAAAATAATGGATATTTCTGGAACCTTAGAGAAAAGAAGGTGATTAAAGAACGGGTTTTGAGTTTGTAGAAGATTCTATCCCAATTTATGTCTGTTACCTGATTTGTTTTTCATGAAGTCCCCATAGTTTCCACATTTGACCAAATGGGCAAAGATTTTCCATTGTACTTCTTTTCCACGGCTCAGTATCGCAAAATGAATTTGTAATATCACCTTGAGGAGCTTGGCTACAAAAGCCTTTTAGCTCACAACACTTATTGCCATATATCAAAACATTTTGAATTTCAACAATGGCTCGAAACATAATTAATTGTTTAGCATCATGAGTTGACCAAAATTGATTTTTGCTATTAGACATTACGGGGATGCCCAAATAATTTACCACACTCAGAAATCTATTTTGCCTTTCACTTTTGGTACCCTCAATGATACTTGCAAAGTTGAACTTACTATTAGATTTCAAATTCCTAGTTTTTGAAAATATATCTGAAACCCATGACTTAATCGGGTTGTAATAATCTGTAGTAAAGTAATCTTTTAAACTTACTTCCGCAACAGTAGATTGTTCTTCAAAAAGTTCATTATGGGACAATACTCTTCCATTTATTTCAGCTGAATATCCCTCAGAAAACTTATAAATATCAGTGGGGGTTTTTGGTGTAAAACCTTGGTTTTGCATTCTATACAGAATATCAACAAAAAAATGGCCTGGGTTGTAGGAATTTAAAGCAACTTCGCAAAGTGCAATAATGATATCAGGTTTATTTATTGCTGACCATATATGATTTATGGTTTTTTCAACGATTCTATATGGAAAATCAGGTGCAGGGTCGTTGTTGAATAACTGAGATTCAATAACATATGCCATGCTTTCTATCACACATAAAGCACCAAAATTAAAGCTGGAACGTTCACTTGTTTGAGAGTTTAGGACATTCATTTGGACGATTGGCACACCTTCGTAATTCTCTATAGTATTGTTAGGTTCTATTAGAATATCAATAATTTGATCGAATTGAAAATCGAATTCATAATCTCCTAGATAGAGGTTCTCTAGTTCGATATTGATATTGGCAACCCCATCTTCCGGAATTTCAACCGGAACTTCAATTTCTTTCTTTTTATTCTTAAGTATTTCTTGATTTAGAGTTTTCAAAATATCTACGATGTGGGTGATGTTTCTTAGTCCATAGTTAGTAAAAAGATCTTGCAGGAAATGAATATACTCATGTGAAAATGTGGCTTTAACTTTATCAGGTAAATTCTCTATTTCATCAAGGTTTTCATTGGTTCCTACTTCAAGGAAAAAAAAAGCAGGTATATAATATCCTAAGGTTTCAATTTTTAATTTTTTCATTCTTTGATTAATTTGGTTGTTTAGCTCTTGCCCTAGATAACTGGCGTTTTCAACTATCAAATAATTCTAAAAATGCGTCATCAAATGAATACCCATACCCTTTTAGGTGGTTTTCATGGATTAGTGTTTCTCCTCTCTCTTTATACAGTTTAATGCTCTTGTCTCTACTAATACCTAATTTATTCATGAGTTGTTTTATCTGAATATCATAGGTTTTAGAGTGTATTAATGAGCCACATTCTTGATATCCTTTACCTGTTTTTTCCATTAGAGCCTTAATTCTAACTTCTTGAAATTCCTTAGCCCGATATTTAAATTCCTTCTCAAGAAAACGGAACCATTCATCTTCTTTCAAAAAAGCGACCTTCAATGGCAAAGTATTTCGGTTAATTAAAGATTTATTGAATACTTCTAATGGTAATCTAAAATTAGGGTTCAGTATTACATATTCGTTGAAGTGAATAAACACCAAGTATTGACAAGCGATGAATAATGGAGGATTATTTTTCACTCTATGAGGAGCATATATATTCATCGAGGTTTTGGGATAATTTGAGGTTATGATGGTTAATGGCAATTCATCAAGTAACTCTTGGTTGTTAGTGATATCACTCAAGTTCTCAGAAAGGAATTTATTAATTACACTTCGGAGTTTTTCATATTCTTCATTAGAGAAGATATTCGTGCCATAGTTCAATTGTTGTGCTAATCCCAATCTCCAAACTACCGTATAAAAAAACAACTTAAACTCTGCCAGATCTACATTCGAATATTCTCGATAACGAAGTCCATTGACAGTATTACCTTCTTTCTCAAATCCTTGGTTTGAAGGAATTCTTTGGGTCAAAAAGGGTATAATGGAGCTTTCAATTACAGACAGTTTGTTTTCGCAATCAGGACAAAAGATATAATCCATCACATTGAAGTTCGTATGCCTCGTTGTGTCCTGTATGAAATTATTGTTCCTAGAATTGTTTGAACCGTAGTAGACGTTAATAGTTTCTCCAATAAAATAAAGCTCCTCTCTATTTCTACCATTATCACAAGGTGCAGATAATCCAGCAGGCATAAGATGCGATCCCTTCTTTGTAGAATCCTTCAATTCACAAATCAAACATTTATCTTCTTTGGTCCTCATCTTTATTAGATTTAGCACATTAAAAATTCGGTTTTCTAGAAATTAGAACTCAAATTCCCTAATAAAAGCATTCGAAAAAACGGACGTTTTCTCATACACTCCCCCTCTCTTTTCCCTACGGAACTATTTCTTCAAAGTTTCGTACAAAAAACTAGTATTCCAAAACTAAGTATGTTAATTTGTTGCCATAAACGTTTTAGCGAACAAATATGAAAATAGGATACGCTAGAGTAAGTACTAAAGAGCAAAACCTTTCCCTCCAGATGGATGCACTGGAGAAAGAAGGGTGCAAGAAAATCTTTGAGGAACAAATTAGTGGAGCCAAAGCAGATCGCCCTGAACTTAGGAAGATGGTTGATCAACTTCGGCAAGGGGATGTGATCGTCACCTGGAAACTGGACCGCTTGGGTAGATCGCTTCGCGACTTGGTCAACTTGGTCAACGAGATTCAGGAAAAAGGGGCCGGCCTAAAATCGCTAAACGACTCTATTGATACCACTACCCCACAAGGTAAGCTGACGTTTCATTTGTTTGCTTCCTTAGCAGAGTTTGAGAAAGATATTATTAGAGAGCGTACTAAAGCTGGTCTGGAAGCAGCAAGAGCAAGGGGCCGTAAAGGAGGAAGACCTAAAGGACTTTCGAAGGAAGCTCAAGACAAGGCAATGGTTGCGGAAACTTTATATAAACAAGGCAGAGGGAAAAATGATGATCGGGAAGAATTGTCAATAACCAAAATCTGTAATCATTTAGGAATAGCAAGAAGTACACTTTATAAATACCTCAGATATAGAGGTATAGTCATTAATGGTAAGTGAGAATAGATTAATCATTTTTTGAATTTCTATTTCGTCACTTAAATTTTTTCTCATCAATTACTTTTGGATGATTGACTTTGAATCGTTGTCGGAAGAAGAGCTCATGTCAATTCGTATTAGGGTGGACAAGGAAATGAATAGAAGAGGGCTCAAATTTAGTGTAGGAGAAATTGGCGAAAAAGTTGCTATCAACTTTTTTAACTCTAATTCAGGGTATTCAAATTTGATGGCTGCTCCAATAGGTGCCAAAAATGTCGATGCTCTTTCAAGAGATGGTGAGAGATATTCTATAAAGACTGTACAAAAGGCAAAAAAAACTGGCACAATATATCCTGATACTTACAATAAAGGGAAGCAGCTATTTGAGTTTTTATTGATTGTTCAACTTGATGAAGATTTCAACTTATTAGCTCTATATAGATTTTCCTGGGAAAAATTTCAAAAGGTGATCGCCTGGGATAAAAGGATGAATGCTTGGTATATACCTATAAGTAAAAATAGACTTTCCTTTGGAGAAACTCTATTCATAAAATAAGAACTAATGGGAAAAAAGAGCTTACGAACTATAGACCTCTTCTGTGGAGCTGGTGGTAGCAGTTTTGGAGCAAGAAATGCAGGAGCTGAGATTGTTGCAGGTTTTGATATATGGAAACCTGCGATCTTGACATTTGAGCAGAATTTTAAATCAGCCGAAGTATTTCACGATGACCTTAGGGAACTTGATCCTAAATCAATAAAAAAACAAATCGGGAATATCGATTTGATACTTGCGTCTCCAGAATGCACTAATCATTCAAATGCAAAAGGAGCTCGAGACAGGTGCGAAAAGAGTAAAATGACTGCTTTCGAAGTAATCAGGTATGCGAAAGTGTTCAAGCCAAAATGGATAATCATCGAGAACGTAATTCAAATGCGATCATGGTCAGAGCATCCGGTCTTATTAGAACAACTATGGGATTTAGGCTATTTTGTTAAGGAAACTGAACTGAATGCACAGGATTTTGGAGTCCCTCAATCAAGGAAGAGGCTTTTTCTTGTGTGTTCTTTGTCAGATAATGTTATAGCTCCCCAAAAAAACATAGAAAAGCTGAATCCTGCCTCATCGATTATTGATTTCTCAGATAATTATAAATTCTCAACATTGTTTTCTCCTAAACGAGCAAAGAAAACTATTGAAAGGGCCGAAAGAGCAATCGCAGCTTTAGGAAAAAATGAACCATTCTTAATTGTGTACTATGGCTCAGATGGAAGTGGAGGGTGGCAAAGAATTGACAAACCCTTAAGGACAATAACGACTCTAGACCGATTTGCTTATGTAAAACCAAGTTCAGAAGGTTACAAAATGAGGATGCTACAACCTGAAGAGTTAAAGCTTGCAATGGGATTCAACAAGACGTTTAGGTTGCCTTTGACTCTTACTAGAAGGGATAAAATAAAATTGATGGGAAATGGGGTTTGCCCTCCTGTAATGGAGGCAATAGTTTCTTCCATATAGGGGCTTCAGCTTGCATAGGGAGCAAAACCAATATGAAAATCGGGGCTTAATGAATTTTGAATCATTTAGAACATATCTTGTAGATCGTTATTATTTAGAGTTCACCTCTAGTAAAAGATCTTTTTCGTTTTCCCCAATGCTTGAATTAGTCACAGGAATCGGTATACATTATCTTGAGTCAAGTAGAAATCAACCCCTATGGATACATTTGCCTAAATTATGTTTTAGTCACGGGTGGATGTCCACCCTATTAGCATGCCATTTTTTTCATGATGACTATTTTGAATATACAGGAGACTATCTAACTAAATTAAAGTTAAAAAGAGGTGACAAAGTAACATTATATGGAGCAACTGCAGAATTTGAAAAGATTGAAGAAACTTCAACATCAAAACACGTCCTTTTAGTTTTTAAAGATGTGAGTAGAGCTGAAATAAAATTGAATAATGTTCTCGCATTGCAAAAGACAAAAAAGACCAGCTTAAATAAGTATAAATACTATACACAAAAGAAAAGAAAAATAGAGGCAAATCGAAGCTTGCTTGAAAGTACATTAGATATAGATATTGCAAATAACCGTTCCATTCTAAAATCAAAGTTAATTGTAGTTTCCGGTCCTGGAGAAAGGAATAAGCTTACGAATTTTTTTCAGAACACAAGAATAGGTGATCATAAATTATGTAATCTTGTTGGGTATGGTAAAAATCTAATAGTCCGCAAAGATTTGTCTGATCTAGCTGTAGAAATAAACAAGAAATTATTAATAAAAGAGAAAATAGAGTATTTATTATCCCTTGTTAAACATATTTCGAAATCTCCATATCTAGCTGATCAAGAAAATATACTGCTTGAAATCAAGGAGTTAATCATCAGAGTGGAAAAAACTTCTTTAGTGAAAAAAACTTCACTCGAAATCCTAGATAAAGCTCATCAGAACAGTCCTGAATCGCATAAAAATAAATGGGCAAAACTCATTAAGCTAACAAATGAAGTTTTGTCTTTATTAGGGAATGACCTGTTTTCCTTTTTAAGAGTAGTAGTTATAGCCGACATCCAAATAGCATTTGAATATTCAGAAACAATTAAGAAACTAACTGATCTAAATATTGGAGTCGTCGTATTATCGGATAATCGTTTCATGTATCCTGGAGCTGAATCTCGATTTGAACACTTCTTTTCAAAGTTTCCTAATGCCGTTAGATTTAACCTGAGCAGGGAAAAAATAAAATGTCTCAAGAATGAGACTGAAAAAAAATATCAAGATTTAGATTTTTTCAAAGCTTGTAAAGCTTTTGAGGAACAAGAAATTCTGATCAGAATACACTCTGAGGATTTAATTGATGAAGCATATAGAGTTTTTGAGGGACGAGGGGCCATTTACAAATTAGAAGATTTCGAACTCTTAAAACGTTCATACCGTGAAAACTTAAGACCTCTTATCTTCTTGTTGAAGAATTCTATTTTCAATTCTGATATAGAGAAATCTTTAACAGTGGAAAGTCGATTCTGGAAATTTCTGAATGATTTAAGTATAGTAATTTACCAATTACCCAAAGAAAATCAAGAATTAATATTATATGGTGTTGATAAAATTGACGATTATTTAAAAAGAATCAAAGACGGATATATCCCGCAAAAAATCACTTCATTAAATGACTATACTGGATATATGTTTCATGAAGAAGAAGAAAAAATTGCCCAGTCTGGCAAAAACTTAAATAAGAAAAAAACGGTAGATGAACATACTCCTCAACAAACTACTATTATTTTTCCTGGATTCCCTCAGTTTGAATATGGCAATCGAAGATTAGTTAAAAGTGTTACCGATTATCAATTTCCTAGAACTGTATTGTTATCAACAAGGTGGGAAAGCATGATTACTACATCTTACCTTAATAGATATATAAATAACTATAAGTTTAAAGAGCAGTTTCCAAAAAATGATAATTGGCCCAATGATCTTATAAGTGAAGAAAGTCAAGAAAAGATTCTTATTCACCAAGAGAATTGTGAGTATAATATTGATACTAATGAAAAGTCAGATCTAATTGATATTGAATCGCTATGGTTTGATATTGGAGAAAGTCAGATTTCCAGATATGTTGCTTCACGAGAAATTCGAGAAAAAGAGTATGTAGTAGATGCTGTTCTAATTTACTTTAAAAGTTACTACTTATTTCTGCCAAAAAATTCCAGGATTATTTGTCTCAAAGAGGAGAATGACAAGAGAGTTGTGAAATACGAAAAGGTAAACTTAATTGGTAGAGGAGATAAGATTGTTTTTTGGAAGAATGAGAAGGAAGTACTGAATAAGCTTCTGAATGATATTCCTCAAATGAATGAAGTATTTAAAAAATTCAATCTCTGGAGGAATGAATTACAGAATATACTAGAGCGGTTTAAATATGACTATGGTCAAGTTGAAGAGTATCTTAGGAAAATTGAAAGTAGGTATAAGATCAACAGTGACCTTAATAGGAACAATCTACTCCGATGGCAAAAGGATGAACAACTACTAGCTCCAAGAGAAAATAATATCAGGCTTTTGTTTTATGCTAATTCAGATTATACAAAAGATGAGATTGATAATAATATTAAGCAAATAAGGGCAGCGCGGCAAGAGTTTTTAAGAAATAGATCTCGCTTACAGAATAGGTTAAATAAAATTATTCAAGAAAATATAAATAAAGATGAGGAGCGTTCTTTAGTAAAGCTACCCGTACTAAAACATGGGGGAATTCAGCTGGATTTGGAAATCATCGAAGTTCTTGGTAAAAAACATGGTTACCAAAAAGTGAATTATGCAAACACACATGAGTTAATTTCTCGAATTATTTAAAAGTTTTATCTGTAGAAGATATGAGCAGATTGATTCCGGCAATAATACCGACAAGTGCATCTAATGGAGAAAAATTGGTTTTTTCTAAATTAAAAAATGACCCTGCTTGTAAGGAATACATTGTTATTCATTCATTATTTCTATCAAAACATCTTAGAACCGTATCTGGTGAAATAGACTTCCTCATTTTAGCTCCAGGAATGGGGATTTTTGTACTTGAGGTCAAACATGGTAGAGTGGCTAGGAAAGAAGGTATGTGGGAATTTACTGATAAGTTTGGAAATACTACTACTACTCCCAGGAGTCCATTTAGGCAGGCGAGTGATGCTATGCATTCTCTCCGTAATTTCCTAATTGAAAAATCGGATATTAACCTAAGCATAAAAAACAGACTGAAGAAGATTCTTTTTGGTTACGGAGTCATGTTTACGGGCATAAGTGAGTTCTATGATTACGGTACTGAGGCGGAGCCCTGGATGGTCTACACTAGACAAGGGTTGAATTTACCAATTTCCCTATACATTGATTCGCTTTCGAAGGGGTTTCATGATAAAATGGCAATGAAATCTTGGTATGATATTAATCATGCGAAACCCTCATTTGAAGATTGCCAAAATATATTATCTCTAATTCGTGGTGACTTTGAATATTCATATAAAGAAATAAATAAGATTCTTGATTTGGAAAGGTCTATTGAGTCCTTTACGCAAGAGCAGTTCAATATCTTGGATGTTGTTAATTATAATGACCGGTGTTTGTTTTCAGGTCCTGCAGGCACTGGAAAGACCTTAATGGCTATCGAACTTTTTAGAAGGAGTATATCAAATAATCAAAGAGTAGGATTCTTTTGTTTTAACAAATTACTCGGAAATAAAATTAGTCTTGATGCTAGAAGAGCATCGAAATCTGAAAAGTTATATTGGGCTGGGACTATACATAGTTTTATCACCTCGAAAATTAATATTCAGGTTCCTTTAAATCCTGACAACATTTTTTTTCAAGAAACTCTACCATGGAGTTTTATTTTTCATATAGAGGATAATCCTATGGAGAAGTTCGATTTTTTGATCATAGATGAAGCTCAAGATTTGATTACTGAAAATTATTTAGAAGTTTTCGAGAACGTTTTAAATGGAGGTCTAGAAAAAGGCAATTGGGTTTTTTTTGGAGATTTTTCTAATCAAGCCATTTATTTAAATAATCCAGAAAAATCTCTCGAATTGATTACAGGAAGGGCAAGATTTACACATATGCCACCACTTAAAATTAATTGTAGAAATACAAGAAAAATTGTCCAACAAACTTCACTCCTAACAGGAGTTTCAATGCCTGAGTTAATAAATGGGGCTCTTGAGGGGGATAAGGTTGAATTTTATTTTCCTGCAACAAAGCCTCTGATGGCAAAAAAAATTCTAGATATAATTGCCCAATTGGAGGAAGATGAAGTCCCCCTAGATCGTTTGGTTATTCTATCTCAAGTTACACTTGAAAACAGCTGTGTAAACAATCTGGAAAAACTCTTTACTCTAGTTAATAATGATAAGATAAAATATCATACGATCCAGTCATTTAAGGGAATGGAGAGTTCATATGTGATTTTAACCGATCTATATGAATTGGACACTAAAGAAGCAGAAAGGCTTTTATATGTTGGTCTCTCTAGGGCCAAGTTAAAATTATACCTGGTTTTGAGTAAGGAATTAGCGGAGGTGAGAAATCAGTTAATCAGCAAAAACCTAAAGCTTTTGCAAAAATTATGATGAATGAATTTAAGAAATGAACTTAAAGAAGTCTTAATAAAGGAGATTGTTGGTCCTGATCCACATCCTGCCTATATAGATGTAGAAACCAAAGAAGAAGTCCTTCTTAGAAATGTCCACGGCGCACCAAAAATGAGGTATGGGGCAGGTATGCTTTTTCCTCAGAGAACTGAATTTGATCAAGTCATTCAAACTCCTCAGTCAGGTGATGAAGCAAAAACAGATGTCATCAATGAAAATCCAGATCAAACGAGCAGTGAACCAGAGACAAAAAAAGACAATCAAAATTTGTCAGAAGATCAAGGAACTGAAGAACCAGTTGGACTAGCCAATCAATTTCTTCCGTCTGCAATAGGATTTACCATAAGAGTAAAAAATATTTCTTCAAAACTACTTTTAAACTACAAATCAGCATATTATCAGGTTGGGAATGGAGAATATCCAATTAAAATCTTGGCAGAGGGGGATAAAATTCAGGACAAGGTTTGGAAAGATAGAACTCTTACTCAGCCATTTTGGGTAAGAAGACCAGTCTTTAATAAAGAACCGATCTGGGTCGATACCTCTGATCTTATAAAGAAGAAGGGGACTGTTTTTTCTAAAACACTTTTATCGCTGGATAATGATAAACCATGGCTTACGTTGGAAATACGGAATCGATCAACGATTAACGATACAAAAGAAGGATTCCACACTCTCACCTTTAGCATGGTAAATTCTTTAAAAGCTCAAATTGATCATAGAATTACAGACCGTTATATTCTCTTCCAGAATTACCTTGAACTCAAAACCGATGATTTAGAATTGATTCAACCTTATAAGGAAAGGGTTATTTCTTCCGATACTGAAGAGGAAGAAGAGATGAGATTGCTTTATCATAAGAAAAGGATTTATGGAATTGGTCATGGTTGTTCGGTAAATTGGGAATCAGATCGCTTGGGCAATGTGACGAAGGTCAATACTGTTGTGATTCCAGAATTTGAACTTGCCCCAATTAACCCAACCAGTCATGTGGAATTAAGTATGCTTGAACTTTCTGATCTAGGAGATTGGGAGAAAGCAAAGAAAAGCTTACTAGAGTTGGAATCGAATTATAAAGAGTGGATAAATAAGCAGAAAATTCAAATAGACTCTCTTGACAACACCTATCGTACTGCAGCAAAAAGAAACATTCAGAAGTGCTCAGAAAACCATCGAAGGATAGAAAAAGGGATATCTACCCTGTTATCTGAAAATGAAGATTCTGCAATAGTTAGAGCATTCAGATGGATGAACAGGGCAATGATTTGGCAGCAGCAAAGGTCTAAAACCAAGCAAAGAAGATGGATCAGGAAAGGGAAAGATTTTTTTGCCGAAGAACTGGAAAAAGGAGAACCTAAACATGCAACTTTAAAATCCTTTTACGAATCAGGCTGGGGGCGGTGGCGTCCTTTTCAGCTTGCTTTCATATTAATGAATTTATCAGGAATTATTGATCCAGATTCAAATGAAAGAAACATTGTGGATCTTATCTGGTTCCCAACTGGAGGAGGAAAGACAGAAGCTTATTTAGGGTTGGCGGCATTTACCATTTTGTATCGGAGGTTGAAAGGAGAGTCTGAGTTTAATTGGGAAGAGTATGGAGGAACATCAATTTTAATGAGATACACCTTGAGATTGTTAACGACTCAACAATATGAACGAGCATCATCATTAATATGTGCTTGTGATCTGATTAGAAAGAAGAATCAACAATACTTAGGTGATGAACCTATTTCAATTGGACTTTGGGTAGGCCGATCAACTACTCCAAATACAAATAAAGATGCTATCAATCAGTTTCATAACTTAGAAAAAAGTTCAGGAGAAGAATACAACTTCATCGTTTTGAAATGTCCATGTTGTGGCGTTCAAATAGGGAAAATAGAACATCCTACAAAGCATTGTAAAATTAAGGGGATAAAAAAGGAAGAAGCTTCTGGAAGAGTGATTTTTTCTTGTGAAAATTCACACTGTGAATATTACGACATAGAGCTCCCTTTATATATAGTTGATGAAGATATTTACAATCTTGCTCCGACCTTGATACTTGGAACCGTTGATAAATTTGCAATGCTTCCCTGGAAAATTGAAACAGGCTCTTTATTTGGATTTAGAAAGAGGACACATGATCAATTATACCGCATCTCCCCTCCAGAATTAATTATTCAGGATGAGTTGCATTTGATCTCTGGCCCACTTGGAACAATGGTAGGGTTATATGAGATTCTAGTCCAAGCATTGTGTACTCAATTTGATTATATAAAGCAATCTGATTCCTTTTCTGATGTAAATCATTATGGGCCAAAAATTGTAGCTTCTTCTGCAACCATTAGTAGAGCCCAGGAACAGGTTAAATCACTGTATGGAACTGATAACCTAAATATTTTCCCTCCCCAAGGTTTAAGTTTTGGAGATACTTGGTTTTCTCAAGAACAAAGTGACTTACCTGGTAGAAAATATATAGGAATTTTAGCACCTGGATATCAATCGGGACAAACTTCGGTAGTCAGAATATATAGTGCTCTATTACAAGGGGTAAAGAATATTGAAGCGATAGTTTCGCAGAAAGATTTTTATTGGACTTTACTTGGGTTTTTTAATAGCATCAGGGAATTAGGAATAGCGTCTTCATTAATTAATGCTGATATAGCTGAATACCTAAGAGTTCTTCGTCAAAGAAAACTAATCTCTAAAGAGGACTGGCGATATATTAATCGCCAAATAGAATTAACTAGTAGAATTAGTTCGGGAAAAATTCCAGAGTATTTAAAAGCGTTAGAAGCTAGATTTGGTGGAAGTAATTCAGGCGCAGTGGATGTTTGTCTGGCCACAAATATGATTGCAACAGGAGTAGACATTTCAAGGTTAGGATTGATGATCGTTCATGGGCAACCAAAAACTACAGCTGAGTATATTCAAGCATCTTCAAGAGTAGGAAGAGATCGGAAAGGACCGGGTTTTGTAATCACCCTGTATAGTCCTTCAAAACCAAGAGATAAATCCCAATATGAACAATTCCAAGCTTATCACAGTCGAATATATTCATTGGTAGAGCCGACTTCAGTAACCCCATTTTCTATTAACTCCAGACAGAGAGCATTACATGCTGTATTCTTTGGCTTGATAAGGCACTTCTCAAAGGGGAATTTACGATCAACACCATCAATACCAGGTAATGAAAAAGAGTTTGATCATTTAGTCCCTTGGGCAAAGGAATTGATTTTAAGCAGATGCAAAAAGATTAATCCAGATGAATACGAATCAACTAGTAGATTACTGAGTTCCAAGGTTGATTATTGGAAACTAGGATATGATGAATATGGTTATCCAGGGAGATATAATTCATCTGATGGTGAAGATGTTTTGCCACTAATGTATGCACTAGGAGATGAGGTTTCAGAGGAGCTAAAAGCCCAATCATTAGGCACTCCGACTTCAATGAGAGGAGTCGATGCAGAAGTAGATATCAGCATTTATCGTCCATTTAATCTCGGGAAACAAGATGAGTAAAAAAATTAGACAAGGTCAAGTCCTGACTCCTTTTGGGATTGGACAAATGATTAATTTCCCAGGAGATGAATCGCTCATGATTTGTGGGCCACATCAATGGGATGACAATTTCCAACAAAGAATGGAACAGGCTGGTCCGAGTTCTTTTGATTTTGATGAATTTAGAATTGATGAACCTCGGTTGGCTACTCTTTTGGGCGTGAATTATTTTAAACTCCCCCCCCCTTACAGGATACGCGGAGACAAGAATCAAAAGCTAAAGATTCCGGCAGTTCGATTTCCTCAATGGCATTACTGCCCACGATGTAAGGTTTTGAAAAAGATTGAGCTAACTCATCATGATCGTCCAAAATGTTTAAGAGAAGAATGCAACAATAGATACTTGATCCCTCTTCGTTTTGTCGCTGTTTGCCAGGAGGGGCATATACAGGATGTTCCATTATTTGAATGGGTGCATAGAGGAATAACTCCTGATGAGGACGTAAGCCATGAACTATCTTACGTTGCGGGGAAAGGAGCTGGTGATCTTGCAAGTATTTCAATAAAATGTAAATGTGGTAGATCCAGAAAGCTCACTGGAATCATGGGAGAAAATGCATTAAACAACATCCAAACATGCAGTGGATATAGACCATGGCTGGGGCCTGAAGGCTTACAGAACAGTTCTTGTGGAAATCCATTAAGAGTCTTAATCCGCGGCGCTTCGAATGTTTACTTCCCAATTATCAAATCAGCATTATATCTACCTAAGTTTAGCGAGAACACTAAAGAGGTAGTAGTGAATCTTATTAAAAAAGATAAGGATGTTTTAGAAAACCTTAGAGCATTAGATAATGATGGTAATACATTGAAGGTATATCTAAGATCAAAGTATAAAATATCAGCTGATGCTATTGAAGAAACCTATGAACAGATATGTAACATACTGGATGGAGATAATAATGAAACTCAAGTAATAACAGAAGAAGGTCTAAGAAAGGAAGAGTACGATTATATATTAGATGGAAGAAAATCTGAAAATGATGATTTTAAAGCCATTTTAACACCGATTGAGGAATATGATAAAGATTCACCACTTGCTTTGGCATTTGAAAAGATTGTATTGATTGAAAGGCTAAAAGAGACCAGAGCATTTGCAGGCTTCTCCAGGGTTTTGCCTGATGGGGGGATGATTGAAAGAAAGAAGGCTTTATTAAGTGACAAGCCACTGGACTGGTTGCCTGCTCACCAAGTCTTTGGGGAAGGCATCTTTCTTAAATTAAATGAAGAGTTACTGAATAGTTGGGCAAGCATGCCTAATGTTCGGAAACGAGCTATGGCACTTTCCTCCAGATTCAATCAGGCAATTTCTCAAAGAGTGACAAATTTTGAACCTCGACCTTTAGATGCTCGCTTTTTTCTTATTCATACCCTGGCACATTTGATTATTAATCGACTATGCTATAATTGTGGATATGGCTCCTCCTCATTAAGAGAAAGAATCTATTGCAGTGCATTAGAAGAAAGTATCAAAATGAATGGATTTCTAATTTATACATCATCAGGTGATTCAGAAGGTTCTCTAGGCGGTCTAGTTCGGCAGGGAAGACCTGGTAATCTTGAGAAGGTAATTGTAGATGCTATAGAAGATTCTAGATGGTGCTCATCAGATCCTGTATGTATGCAAGTTGGTACTACCGAAGGGCAGGGACCAGATTCAGTAAATGGAGCAGCATGTCATAATTGTGCAATAATCCCTGAAACTTCATGTGAAGAATTTAATATGGCTCTTGATCGTGCATTTGTCACAGGAGATGAAGAGATACCTGAATTGGGTTTTTTTAACTGGCTTGATCTAAAAAATTTTGAGAAAAGACTTTAAAATAGGATAATCCAAAAGGTTAAAAGATAAACTAAAAACTAAGATTTGGCAGATATAGTATCCAAGGAAAAACGACGAAAGATGATGGCTAGTATTCGAGGAAAGGATACTAAACCAGAAATAATTATTAGAAAAGCCCTACATAAGCAAGGATTGAGATACAAACTACACGACAAAACGCTGCCTGGAAGGCCTGACCTAGTATTCCCAAAATACAAAGCAGTAATCCAAATTCATGGGTGTTTTTGGCATTTACATGATTGTCACATTTTTAAATGGCCATCTTCAAAACCTGAGTTTTGGAAAAGAAAGATTTCTAGCAATAAGGATAGAGATTTAGAAAACACTAAAAGACTTCTGAAGCTAGGCTGGAGAATACTTGTTATTTGGGAGTGTTCTCTAAAGGGCAAATACCGTAGATCAATCGATACTGTTGTAGAAAAGACTATCAATTGGCTTAAGTCCAATTCAGTTTACGGTGAAATAGCTTCTCTGGAAAATGAGTCTGCAAATTAATTACAGACATCTCACTGCACAAGGTGCACAAGATTGCCCAACTTCAAACACATCAAAGTTGTGCATTCTAACTCTAAGAAAGCCAGTTCGTTAGAACAAGTGCACAAGATGCACAAGTTATTTTCGGCAAAAAACTCTAAAACTTTTTCCTATAATCAATTCTTCTAATCAACAACTGATTATCAGCATTTTTTACTATTTGATTCTATCAAATAGAATTTTCTTTTCAATAGCAGTCCGAACCCCTTCCCTAGTCCTTCAGGAATAAAAAATTTTTACTATAAATTTGCAATTCTCAAAACAATTGAGTTTTTTTTGCTCAAAATAAATGAGAATATGGCAGAAAAGAAAGGATTGAATTGTATCAAAGCCGTTCTAAAAAGCCAAGGTCGGTCACAAGGGTGGCTGGCAGCTCAGATGGGAATGAACTACAATACAGTTAATGGTTGGTGCAATAATAGAAATCAACCTTACTTATCTGACTTGGTGAAAATTGCCACCTTGCTAGAAGTAGCACCGGCAGATTTAATTACGGATGGCACAAAAAAAGAAAAAGGCCTGAGTGAAACTCAGACCTTCTTAAATTTTGCATAAAACTTCGAAAACGACTGCCGAAATGACTGCTGGCTGCAACCAGTGAGTCATAACTCATTGAAAAACAATCGCATAATCAAAGTTTGAGCGGTCCGGACGGGACTCGAACCCGCGACCCCATGCGTGACAGGCATGTATTCTAACCAACTGAACTACCGGACCTTGGCTCGTAGTAAAGAATAACTTATATATTCTTGCCACCAATTATTAATTCGTGGCATACAACTTATTCTCTATCTAAAGCCTTTTATTCAAGTGTATGCTTATTGGGCATTTTGTGGAACCGACAACGCTTTTGTTCATCGGCGAGTGCAAATGTAAAATCCTTTTTCAAAATAGGCAACCCTTCTATGAAAAAAATAAAAAAAAATTCACGTTTGCATCGCAACTTGGGGCTTATTGCTAACTTTGCAGCACTTTTTGTACCTCGCTACCCCTATGAAAGATCAACCAAACAGAAACTACACCTACTTTAGGGCACTATGTTGATGGTTCTCTTTCTGCACTTTACCATCACGCCCCTATCATCCCTGAACAGTCCAAAGCCTAGTAAAAGTTCCATGCCTCGGGTATGGTACCCATTAACCCCAGCGACCAAAGTCCTTTTTTATCAAGGCATCCCTGGAATATTTTGTCTAAATGCCCCTGTTAAACCTGATTTTATGGTTTTTTTGGATTTTGAAACACCACTAGAGAAATTATACGAACAATTAGAAAAACTCCAGCAGGTCAGTGAAGAAGGTGACATTGATATGTCAGCAGCGATCAAGGAGTTGGAGAATAAAATTAAGAATACCAGAAAAGAGATCTATAGCAACCTCACTGGATGGCAAAAAGTACAGCTTTCGAGACATCCGGAAAGACCTTATACCCTTTACTATATCCATCAAATGTGCCGCAAGTTTGTGGAGCTACACGGTGATCGATATTTCAAAGACGATAAGGCCATTGTAGGCGGCTTAGGTAATATTGATGGCCAGACAGTGGTCATCTTAGGTCACCAGAAAGGGGTGAATACCAAAATGCGCCAATACCGAAACTTTGGTATGGCTAATCCAGAAGGATACCGCAAAGCCTTGCGTTTGATGAAGATGGCCGAACGTTTCAACTTTCCGGTCGTCTGCCTAATTGACACACCGGGTGCATACCCTGGAATTGAGGCGGAGGAGAGAGGTCAGGCGGAAGCGATTGCCCGGAATTTGTTCGAGATGGCTCAGTTGAGAGTGCCCATCGTTTGTGTGGTGATTGGAGAAGGGGCCTCCGGAGGCGCTATCGGTATTGGCCTAGGGGATAAGGTATCCATGATGGAAAACACCTGGTATTCCGTGATTGCACCCGAATCTTGTTCCTCCATCCTTTGGCGTAGCTGGGATTACAAGGAACAAGCAGCGGAAGCCTTGAAATTGACGGCGGACCATATGTTCGAGTTCGGTATCATTGATGAAATCATCAAGGAACCATTGGGTGGTGCACATAGCGCTCCCGAAGACATGGCAAAGATCCTGAAGCGTCATATCAAGAAGTCAATCAACGAGTTATTGGAAATGACACCTGAAGAAAGAATAGAAGCAAGGATCAATAAATACGCCAACATTGGCGTTTATGATGTTGTAAAAGAAGAAGAAAAAGTGGAAGAAACAGAGTCTTAAAGACAGCTTTGAGAGGCTATAGACTCCTTCCAATTCTATATACCAGAGAAAACGACACCGAGTGTAACAGCTCCGACCTGACATGACTAAGAGAAAGCGGCTCAATATCCAAAGTTAGATCACGTTTCGTGGATGAGAGCGGGGTACATCCCTGTCTACTCATCAACAAAACGCTAAGAATCAAAACGTATGAGTGCGATCAGTAATGCCCGCTTGTTTTTTCATCAACAACAGTTGAATAAACAACTTAAGGCAAAAAAATCCCCCCGCCTTAGGAAGAGAGTCAATCTTTCCTCCGCCAAGACCGTAGGTATCTTATTCGATGCAACGGAACTGGATAATCGCAATATTGTTTTAAAGTATGCTAAGGGCCTGAAAAACCTAAAGAAGAAGGTGACTTTACTGGGTTTTTTCAACAATAAAATAGAAGACGAGAACTACACCTTCAAACACATCAACCTCAAGAATATCGATTGGGCATTGCGTCCCACCGGGCCAGAGGTCAAGGCATTTATGCAGGAAGCTTTCGATGTATTTATCAATGCTGATCCAGCTACCAAGATCTATTCCGAATACATTGCTGCTTTGTCGAATGCCCATCTCAGAGTTGGTCCATGCACAGAAAATACATACTGTTATGATGTGATGATCGATCTTGGTAAAAGTATGGATCTGAATAAATTCCTCCAGCAAGTCGATGTGTTGATGGAGAAGACAAATACCAAGCATGAAGCAGCAATTTAGAGGCACAGGAGTAGCCTTGGTCACCCCATTTAAGAATAAGGCCGTAGATTATGATACCCTTGGGCAAATCATAGACTTCGTTATCGAAGGCGGTATTGATTATATCGTTAGCTTAGGTACCACCGGCGAAGCCATTACGCTGAGTAGTGAAGAGTGCCTGGAGGTATTGCGTTTTACAGTTAAACATACAAAAGAGCGCGTTCCGATCGTCGCCGGCTATTTCGGGAGCAATTATACCGAAAGGCTAGTCAATAAAATCAGCACCTACAACTTTGAAGGCATCTCGGCGATCATGTCTAGCAGTCCTGCCTATAGCAAACCTACGCAGGAGGGTATCTATCGACATTATATGGCCATGGAAGAAATTTGTCCAGTCCCGATTATTATCTATAATGTACCCGGACGTACCAGTTCAAAGATCAGTGCAGAAACCATTCTGCGACTGGCCCATAGCAGTGAGAAATTCATAGGTGTGAAAGAAGCCTCAGGCGATATCGAGCATGCCATGCAAATTATGAAGAGGCGCCCGGAACATTTCTTGGTCATTTCCGGAGATGATGCCCTGACCTTGCCGCTGCTATCCGTAGGAGGCGATGGCGCCATTTCGGTAATCGCCAATGTTTACCCGCAGCAGTTTTCCGGGATGATTCGCGCTGGTCTAGAAGGGGATTGGGCGACTGCCCGTCAGCTCAACTTCGACCTATTGGATGTACACCCTTGGTTATACATTGAAGGCAATCCCGTTGGTGTGAAGGCGGCTATGGAAATACAAAGCCTCTGTTCTAAGGAAGTACGTATTCCTTTAGTGGCACTGTCCGATGAAAATTATGACCACTTAAAGGCCGCTATGGCTCAAGTACCTGAACGAGCTATCGTAGCCTAGGTACTTCCTTTTCCTCTTTTCTACATTATTCGCCCTTCTATCCTCAAGACAAATAGCTCCAAGCTATCTGTGCTACACTTGTCTTTCATGCTTTGTTCGCTTTTAACATTTTTTTTCTTGCCGAAAGAAGAGAGCATTACCCTACACAATCAACTGTTAATCAAATACTTACACAAAGCAATACGCACTAAACACAACTATATCTCCTGCAAAGATGGACTTTTTTTCCACGGTTTGGAAAAAAAACCAGCACGCTACTGTCAAAAGGTAAAAGGAAAAAAATTGGGTCTTGTTAATTAAACCATTTTATCAAAAACAAGTCCATAAGCATGGACACAAATTCAAATAACAATGCCATTTACAAGATTCATTCGATTGCCATTATTACTGTTAGCCCTTGGAACTTTTGTAGTCGCACAAGCCCAGCAAGGTCCTCGCGGCCCCAGAGGCAGATTACTCGATACCGAGAAATTAACCACAGCCTTAGAGCTAACCGAAGATCAAGTTGCCTCCATCAACGATCTTAATACTACCCAGGAAGAAAAAATGCAAGCACTACGCGATCAGGATTTTGAAAGCCAAGAGGATCGTAGAGCTGCTGGGAAGGAATTGATGCAAGCTTATCAGGAAAGTCTAAAGGAAATTCTCACAGACGATCAATGGAAGAAGCTTCGAAGCATGCGACAAAACCAAAGAAAAAAGAGAAAAGCCGAACAAAAAGGTACAGGATCAAGATAACTCCCAAGAAAAGGACTTTCCTTACCATTAATTACACAGCAATTTAACGAAGATTAGGTAATCATTATCGGTCGAAGTTCTCCTTCGTACCACTGAAATTATATGCCTTAGAGGTTTTGTTGGTGCCAATACAGAACTGCCGGACTAAGCCTCTAATCATTTTCTACACCCTACCACTGTGGTAGATCAAATTTGAAAACAATGAAAACGCAACAGTTCATTAAACTATCCATATTCTTAATTGCCGTCTGTAGCATGCCCCTCCTTTCCGCGCAGGAAGGACCTCGCGGACCCCGTGGAAAAGACCTAGATACCGAAAAGCTTAAGGCTGAATTGCAACTTAGTGAACAACAAGTAGAGCAAATAGAAGCGCTGACGAGTGAACAACGCGAGCAAATGCAAGCACTTCGTGAGCAAGAGTTTGAGAACAGAGAAGACAAACGAGCAGCTATGAAGGAAATTCACACTGCTTATCAGAATGGCTTGGCCGAAATTCTAAACGACGAGCAAGAAATGAAATTAAAGTCCATTCGGCAGGAAGCCAGATCTCGTCGAAAAGCACGTGCCCAGGAGTTTGGACAACAGCGTAAAGCCGCTAGAACCGAAATGGGAGAATATCGAATGGAGAATATTCAGCCCGTGATTCTGGAACAAAGAGCCAAACTAGAGTCTAAGATCAGTGCAGAAGATAAAGCCTTGATTGCTAAACTAAGAGCTCAAAAGCCAGAGCGGCCAAAACGGCTGGATAACCCGACTATGGAAGAAAGAAACGCAGCCAAGAAAGACTATGAAGCCCGTAGGGAAGAAATGAAAGCACATCGAGAACAGGTAAAAGCGCTGATAGAAACCTACGAGTCAGATATCGATGCTTTGTTTGCCGAAATCCAGCCCCAGATAGAAGAGTGGAAACAGGATATGAAGGAAATAGCTGAAGAACACCGGCCAGAGCGCAAAGAAAAAAGAGCCGAAGGAGAATCTGCCCGCAAAGGGAAAAAAGGGAAAGCCGGCAAAAGGGGAAAGGGCAAACACAAAGGAGAGAGAGCTATGCTGTCAAAAGCTGCCTTCCTATTGCTAGATCCCAATGCTCCGATGACGGAGGAAGAAGCAATGCCTCAGGCCATTACCGAGATCAAGGTATTCCCCAACCCAACCTTCAATCAGAATACCCTAAGCTACACGGTCAAAGAAGCAGGACACTTACGCATTGAATTGCATAATGAAAGTGGGCGTCTTCTTGAAGTGCTCTTTGACGGTAGTAAAGATAGAGGCACCTATCAGTTGGAGGTAGATATGAGCAAGTTGCGGAATGGAGTGTACTATTACACGGTGCAAGATCAAGGGGGGCTTCAATCTCACAAAGTAGTAGTCAATAAATAGCATAACAGTTTTTAGTTTTTCAGTGAGTGTAAAATACCGAGTTAATCCTGAGCTCCAAGATGTATCTTGAGCTCGGGATTTTTTTATGAGTGCTCCAGACGCTAGTGAGGAGTGCTCCCCAACTTGATTTCGTTCGAAATCTTTCTTTAACTCCCACCTTTTTTCTATTTTTCCTGCGCGCCGTCATTCACAATTGATTTCATGTTAGTCAAAACTTATGCAAGCGCCTTACAAGGTGTTGATGCACTTACCATTACTGTAGAAGTGAATACAGGAGCCGTAGCCTCTGGCGCCCAGTTTTATCATCTCGTTGGTTTACCGGATAATGCCGTGAAGGAAGGATTCCGCAGAATTGAAGCTGCCATCTCTAACGTAGGGCTCAAGATGAAGCGCCTACGAACGCTCGTCAACCTTGCCCCGGCAGATATTAAGAAGGAAGGTAGTGCTTATGATCTTCCGATCGCCGTCGCCTGCTTGGCAGCTACTCAACAGGTCGAAGCCGTTGAGTTGGACCAATACGTACTCATGGGGGAATTATCCTTGGATGGAACGCTCCGTCCCATTAAGGGTGCCTTACCGATTGCCATTCAGGCGAGAAAAGAGCAGTTTAAAGGTCTAATTGTGCCCAAGCAGAATGCAAGGGAAGCGGCTATCGTTAATAATTTGGAGGTATATGGAATCGAGAACCTCAAAGAGGCTATAGATTTCTTCAATGGAACTATTGAATTGAAGCCGACCGTTGTGGATACGCGAGAAGAATTTGCCTATGAGCAAAACCAATACGCGGTAGATTTTTCAGATGTGCAAGGACAGGAGAATATTAAACGCGCATTGGAAATTGCCGCAGCCGGGGGACATAACGTGATCTTAATCGGTCCTCCTGGTGCCGGGAAAACCATGTTGGCGCGTCGCTTACCTACTATCCTACCCCCGCTCAACCTGCACGAGGCACTCGAAACGACAAAGATCCATTCTGTGGCTGGCGCTCTTCCCAAGAATTCCTCCTTGGTATCAACACGCCCCTTTCGGAGTCCCCATCACACCATTAGCGATGTAGCACTAGTGGGAGGTGGAAGTCACCCACTTCCCGGAGAGATTTCCTTAGCCCATCACGGTGTGCTCTTTTTGGATGAATTGCCCGAGTTTAAACGTTCGGTTCTGGAGGTACTTCGACAGCCTATGGAAGAGCGTCACATCACGATTTCGAGGGCGAGTCTTACGGTAGACTATCCCGCCAGTTTCATGCTTATTGCCTCCATGAATCCCTGCCCCTGTGGCTACTACAATCACCCGGATAAAGACTGTGTATGTGGCCCCGGAGTAGTAAAACGATACTTGAGCAAAATTTCAGGTCCGCTATTGGACCGGATAGATCTCCACGTAGAAGTCACCCCCGTATCTTACGATGAATTAGCCACTACCACACGCCCTAGCGAAAGCAGTGAAGACATCGCCCAGCGCGTGATAAAAGCCCGTGCACGCCAGCTAGAACGCTTCCAAGAAAATGGACAGATCTATGCTAATGCACAAATGCCCAGTCGGATGGTACGAGAAGTTTGTGAAGTCGATAAAGCAGGACTGCTACTGGTGAAAAAAGCTATGGAAAGGCTACAACTATCCGCCCGAGCTTATGATCGCATCCTAAAAGTAGCCAGAACTGCTGCTGATCTAGCAGATAGTGAAAAGATCCGCCACGAGCACCTGGCGGAAGCTATTCATTTTAGAAGTTTAGATAGAGAAGGTTGGGCAGGATAAGTCTATTTCCGCTAAAATCCTTGTTTTCTAATTGACAAATGCTCAGGTATAGGTCCCGGCGACACTTTGAAATTTGCCCTTCCCGCCATGAATACCTAATTTATCTGTCAACCCAACAACTAGCGCATTATGTGGCCCTTTCCTAAGCCAAAAATATATGGTTTGCTTTTACTTCAAAGCTTCTGCTTGAGCATCTCAGCTCAAAGCGAATTATTCCAATCAGATTCTATCTTAGAACTTGAACTCATGGGAAATACCCGTTCTTTATTTAATGATCGAGAAGGGGAAGCTACTTACTTCAAAATGGAACTCGCTTATAAAAACCAGGAGGGGAAAAAGATCATTCATCCACTAAAAGTAAAAACCCGGGGTAATTTCCGAAGAGATAAAAACAACTGCTTCTACCCTCCCCTATGGCTGAATTTTCCCAAATCGAAGATTCCCGAAGGCTCTGTTTTCAATGGTCAAGATAAAATCAAGCTAGTGACCCCTTGTCGAGATCAGAAGTTTGTGATCCGGGAATACTTGGCTTATCGCTTATACAACCTCCTAAGTCCTCATAGTTTTCAGGCCCGCTTAGTCAAGGTACGCTATACGGATTCGGTTAAGGGTAAAACTAGTGATGCTCTGTATGGGATTTTACTAGAAGGGAAGGATGAAATGGCTGCCCGGAATGGAGCTAAGATCATCAAACGCAAAAAGATTAGGCCAAATAAAACAGACAAGTCTTTGTTTCTCAAAATGGCCACCTTTCAATACCTGATTGGAAATACGGATTGGTCAATAGAGTATCAGCACAATGTCAAATTGATGGTGCAAGAGGGCAACTTACGCCCTTTACCCGTGCCTTATGATTTTGATCATGCCGGCATTGTAGATGCGCCCTATGCCCATCCGGCACCTGCCTTACAAATGGCCTCTATCCAGGAGCGTAGATACCGAGGCTATTGTGTAGAGGACATAGCCATCTTTGAGGAAACCTTCGCCGTATTCAACGCAAAGAAAGAAGCCATATATAAACTATTCCAAGAAAACCAGCTCTTAGAAAAACGATACGAGAGAAGTATCAGCAAGTTTTTAGATGAATTCTATAAAACCATCAACTCTCCTAAGGCCAGTAAGCGAGCTTTCCTGTACCCCTGTGACAAGAATGGTACGGGTAAGGTAATCATTCGAGGACTGAATGTGGATTAACGCTCTATCTAACAAGTAAGATCGAATTCACATTCCCTTCCCGATCCTTTTCCGTGAGTGGGTTAGCAGGATCGACAATCCAATTCCCATCTACAATAAATTTGTAGTAATGTTTACCCGCGGCTAGATCCATACTGATCATCCAGCGACCCTCCTGTTGGGTCATTTTGGTCTTGCTTTCGTTCCAACCATTAAAAGAACCCGCTAGAACCACCTCTTTAGCCTGGGAAAAGCCAGACAATTGGAAGTTGATTAATTTGCTGATCTGTAAAATGGAATTGAAAGTGCCGTGCTGATTCCTCACTTTTCTTGGATTGGCAGGATCGTGGAGCCATTGCCCGTCCGCAATGAATTTATAGTGATATTCTCCGGGAGTCAGCTGGATTCGCATTTCCCAACCATCATCAGTTCGACTCATTCGCAGAGATTCCTCATCCCATCCATTGAAAGATCCCGCTAGAATAACCTGTACTGCATTCAGATGCCCCTTTAGGTAGAAGTAGGCATTCCCATCGATATCGGGTTTGACATCATACAGCTTCAAATTGTAAGTTTCTTCTAGAAAATCGTTGGTGTGAATCTTGCCTTCTATGGTCGTAATTTGAGGGATAGTGACGTACCTGCCATTCACTAGAAACTTAAACTCCCAGTTAAAGGGATCATTAAATTCCCAGATCTTTTTCCGCAACTGATACTTGTTTCGATTGATCTTCTTCATACGCCAATTGTCCTTGCTCCAGTTGCTCACATTACCCGATACAATAACCTCGTGTATCTTGAGATCCGAGAAATCGAGTCGCTCCCCACTTCCCTTTTCGAAGGCCTCCTTATATTCACGCCGATCGAATTCAAAGACGATCTCATCTCCCTCAAAATAATAAGCCTTGGTGAAGGTCTGCGCAATCAACCAATTGCCTAGGAGGGCAAAAGCCATCCAGACTGTTATTCTTTTAATATTTACTGCCTTTAGGTTCATACATTATAATTAAGGCCGTTGATAGGCAAAGAAATATAACTTTTTCCGCTTGTAGTTGATCAAAGTTCGTCTTGTTGATAAAAACTCATACCCTAATACTCCATCTAAACGTGTGCCAAAATTGAGATTCATATCAGATAAACTGGTAATCAGGGTACGCATACTATCCGTATATTGCTGCCCGATATAAACATCTTTGAGGCTACCCGCCACTACTTCTATCGTATTTTGGCCTGCGCCCAACATTCTCACCCGCTTTACGATTTCGAATTGATCAAACACCTTCCGCCTCACCCGCCGATCAATCAAATTCAACTCCGCCCCACTGTCTAATCCAAATTTCAACTCCGCTTCCCCTACCTTTCCTTTTAACACAATAAAATGCCTAGCTAGTTTAAAATTCAGGCTGTCCACAGGTGTTTCCCAGATGGCTGTGCTATCTATTCGATATCCTTTCCTATCCAACCTGGTTAGTACAATCTGCATCAATTGAAAGTCCAAAAAGATCTCAAAATCTTTGAAGACATTGTATCCGATGATGCCTATAAGACGAATATGCTTCTTCCGTTCAATATGACTGAGATCAACAATGTTGGCTTGTACATTTTTGAAGAATAGATTATCCCAATGCAACGTATCTATCCAGCGCTTGTCGACATCCATTACCTGACCCGTATTTCCCATTGCACTTACACTTGCGGAGGATGTACTTGGTCTTCCAAAGTACTGGCGATTCAGCAACAGGCGTTCAGCACCTGTATCCAATACAAAGTTACCCTGAAAGGTATCTACACCTGCTTGGACCGTGATCAGTCGGCCAGCTAGGTTAAAGGGAATATAGATTGTATTCGGATTGATCACCACGGCTTCCGGGAAGCTAAGAGAAGGGAAGAAGAGCGGGGGTTCTACAGGAGGGTCCTCTGCTGACCAGAGGAAAAGTGGAGTCATTAACAAACAGATCCCTATCAAAAAGATTTGATACAGGTGTGGGAATTTCATGATAACAGCCAGGGTTTGATAGAAGCTGATCCAAGTTGTTATAAATTCTGTGTAATATCAAGTCTTTTCGACCAAACCCAACAGTTGTTTGCTAGTTTAGACAAAAAAAGAGCCCCTTTCGGGGCTCCATGTATAACCTATTCTCTACCTTAATAAACATCTTACACGCTCGCTTTGAGCGCTATTTTTTTGGTTTTTGAGGGCTGGGGGCTGAAGTAAAAGAGAAACCATAGGGTCTAGCTCTCTTCTACTTCAGGTCTTGTTCAAGGGATTACAAATGTTGTTGACAAATGCTGAAAAATGGAATGGCCAGTAAAAATCATCTCTAATGAAAATGGGATTGTGGTCATCGAAATGAACTGCAAATTTATCTCTTGCTACTGGCATCAGCCATATTCAATGGGTGTTTTCAATTGGATCGTTGAGATATAGCCTTCTCTTTTGAAGGCACTTGTTCATAGGGATTGTAAAGGGAACTTTATGTGTATAAAACCGCTTATTTAAGGAGGCAATGATTGTGAAATTGGGATTGTAGATAGCTGCTTCCTTTAGGTAATCAACTTTCTTTTAAATTGATATCCAATGTTTAGCGATTTGTTTTCTTAATTGGTACAATACAAAGATGCAGGCTTTCAGACTTATTCATTTCGCCTATTGTTGCAAGAAGGTGCAGTATTGTTGCAAGCCCAATTTTTGTAGTGTATTATTGTTGCAGAGGTGGAATATTGTTGCTTTGGGGCTTGTCGACCACTGTTTTCAGCTCGTTTATCAACGAGGGGAAATAGGTTTGTAAGAAGGACAGCTCGGTGGAAATGCCTTCAATTGTAAGCCCTCATTAAACCTTTTGAGAAGATTGACATTTCATAATTAGGTTGCGATGGGGATAAATCAGAGCAATAGCTTAGTCTTATGGCTTACCATCTGATTCTCCGTTAAGGTCTCCACCTAATACACTTCGGGGGAAAGCCGCTGGAGTTTGCTAACAATAAACTATAACGAAACATGCAGAATTGGAAAACGATGCCCAAGCTGATGGTTGTGTCACTTCTGACAATGCTCATCGCCTGCGGACAACCGCAAAGTGATGTGCCAAGCCTCGGCTTTGTGGATGCGTTTGAGGATAATACAATCGAAAAAGCAAAGAATGGTTTCTTAGAAGCCTTAAAGGATGCTGGTTACTCCCAAGAAGACAGTACCTTGCAAGTGATCTACCGCAATGCCCAAGGGGATATTCCTACCCTTACCCAGATCGTAAAGTACTTGATCGCTCAGGAGGTAGATTTAATGGCGACTAGCCCTTCTCTGTCAACTATCGCCGCCATCCAAAACACGACTACTATTCCCATCTTTATGATGGTAGCTCCCACGCCAGCTTTAATGAATGTACAAGATGAAGCTGGAGCAGACCCACCAAACCTCTATGGAATCGCTGAAAATCTAGCTTACATCGACACTTCTTTCTCTATCATCCCAAAGTTGATAGAACCCAAAGGCGAGAAACTACGTATAGGCTTGCTATATAATCAATCGGAACCTCAGTCGGTTGATGCGTTCGAGCGCTTGGAGGGATTAGCGAACGCTATGAATGTGGAGTTGGTGGCCAGGCCCGTCAATGCAACGGTAGATGTCCCCTTAGTGACCGGGGCTTTGCTCAACGCAGGGATAGACGCTTTTTTTGCCAATCCGGACAACACCATTTTTGGCTCTTTTGAGAACATCATCAAAGCTTGTAATGAAGCGGAGGTACCAGTCTTTACCAGTGAAGCAGGTTTAGTAGATCGGGGAGCAGTAGCAGCCTACGGCGCTGACCTCTACCAATGGGGCTATCAGGCCGGCCAACAAGCGGCACAGTTTCTCAAGGCTGGATCAGCCGAGGGTATGGCTTGGGAAATGGTAAAAGTCAGGAAAAAAGTGTATAATCCCGTTTCGGCCGAACGCTTCGGCATTGAAGTTCCAGCTGAATACGAGTCCATCAAGTAATGGTATTTTATCTTTCTGCATTTTTGCTGGGTCTGTGTCTGTCAGCCATGGGATTGGGTATTTTCGTTACGATGAAAATCTTCCGAATCCCAGATATCACCACAGACGGAAGCTATACTTTGGGAG
This sequence comes from Saprospiraceae bacterium, assembly GCA_965263225.1. Classification (GTDB taxonomy): domain Bacteria; phylum Bacteroidota; class Bacteroidia; order Chitinophagales; family Saprospiraceae; genus DT-111. The sequence goes on along the minus strand of CBDHHG010000045.1, from coordinate 308,428 downwards.
CAGCAGTCACAGCGGTTCTGCTAACACAAGGATGGCCCATTTGGTCAGTTATTCCCATCACGCTCCTCGCAGGAGCTACCGCAGGAGTACTTACTGGCTTGGTACATACCCGCTTCAAGATCGATGCCCTACTCTCCGGTATCCTAGTGATGACAGGACTGTATTCCATTAACCTCACGGTATTAGGTCGCTCCAACATTCCGTTGCTCAATGTGGAGACCATCTTCAAAGCCCTATCCATATTTGATAAGCAAATTTATAATGAAGTCTGGGTAGGAGCCTCATTCCTAGCCTTGCTCAGTGGGCTGCTGGCCTATTTACTGCGCACAGATTTTGGTATCGCCATGAGAGCCACTGGTAATAGTGAATCGATGACACGGGCCATGGGGATTAACAATGATCAGATGAAGATCATTGGTTTAGCGATTGCCAATGCCCTCACTGCCCTGAGTGGATTCCTGGTAGCTCAGTATCAGAGTTTCACAGATATCAATATGGGGATTGGCATCGTTTTGGTGGGATTAGGGTCAGTATTGATAGGCGACGCCTTGATCTCCTGGCTAAAGATTAATAAGATTTGGTGGCAGTTGCTGTTTGTTATGCTAGGCTGTATTTTATTTCAAATGGTCTTAGCCATTGCACTTTCCATAGGTGTGCATCCAAATATGCTTAAACTCATCACCGCTATATTTGTTTTAGCCATTGTAGGTATTCCTCGTTTAGCCAGAAAGGAGACATCATGATCCAGTTAAATCATATAACACGAGTTTTTAATCCCGATCAGATCAATGAGGTGATGGCATTGAAGGAAGTGGATTTGGAAATCAAAAGGGGAGAATTCGTCTGCCTAATCGGGTCAAATGGTTCTGGCAAAACGACCTTGCTCAATGTAATCTCCGGTGCAGTACCACCAAGTGAGGGAAAGGTTTTCTTACACGGAGAAGATGCCACTAAACTACCCGAGCACAAGCGCAGTCGCTGGATCGCTCGCGTTTTCCAAAACCCCTTAGGAGGAACCGCTCCGGACCTCAGCGTACTGGACAATTTCCGTTTGGCGGCCTTGCGCACTTCCAAGAAAAAGCTAAAGATCGGAATCAATGGGGCTTTTAAAGAGAAGGTGAGAGCTAGAATTGCCGAACTGGGTTTAGGTTTAGAAGATAAAGTCCAACAACCGATGGGCACCCTATCCGGTGGGCAGCGTCAAGCCCTTACGCTCTTGATGTCAACTATGGATCACACGGACATCCTACTCTTGGACGAGCCCACTGCAGCCCTAGATCCTCGTTCTGCGGAAATCGTTTTGCAAACGGCCCAACGGATCATTAAAGAGTACGACCTTACCACCGTCTTCATTACCCACAACTTGCAAGATGCTCTACATTACGGCAATCGCTTAATTCAGATGAAGAACGGCGAAGTGGAACGCGATCTTGATGCTACGGCTAAATCACAGTTACAATTACAGGAGATGTACGAGTGGTTCGCTTAGGCGAAAGATCAAAAAAGCAGGGCCTCATATTGAGCTTGTTCTTTTCTCTGTCAATCCTAGAGTTCTGCTTACCTTTATCCCAATTCCTGTATATTGGTCCTCAACAATCTTACCTACTATGAGAATACTGTCCCCTATTCTATTGCTGGTCTTTACCGTCCCTTCATTTGGAGCTACGGTCGACACCTTTGAAGTCTTTTCGACTGTAATGAATAAGCAGATCAAGAACATTGTCATCAAACCTGCTAAATACTCCGCCGAAGAACAAACCTTTCCTACTGTCTATCTGCTACATGGTGCCTTTGGCGACCACAAGGATTGGCTAACGAAAGTCCCAGCCATTCTGGATTATGCCGATCAACACGAAGTCATTATTGTCTGCCCTAACGGAGGCTATAACACCTGGTATTTCGATAGCCCCATTGATCCTAGCATGCAGTACGAGACCTATGTGGCCAAGGAACTAGTGGCAGCGGTCGACAGCCGGTACCGAACGCAGCCCCTAAAAGACAAAAGGGCCATCACGGGTTTAAGCATGGGCGGGCATGGTGCCCTTTACTTGTGCTTCCGACATCAGGATACTTTCGGAGCCGCAGGGAGCATGAGTGGTGGAGTCGACCTTCGTCCCTTCCCCGATAACTGGAATATCAAAGATCGTATCGGCACCTATGCCGCTCACCCCGAGCGTTGGGAAAATAAGTCTGTAACCAACTTACTCTATCTGTTGAATGGTGAAACACCACCAATGATTATTGACTGTGGAGTGGATGATTTCTTTTATCAAGTAAATGCCCGCTTACATGATAAAATGGTAGAGCGAAACATAGCACATGATTACATCGAACGTCCAGGTCAACACAATTGGGAATACTGGAGCAATGCAGTCCAGTATCAGCTCGTATTTTTCAGCAACTTCTTTCAGGCTAAGCAATAAGGATTTAACTATTATGCTAAGGCCTCACCCTGTACGGAGGCCTTGTAGTGAGCAATTCTCGCGTGCATCACCTTGAACCAAAGCGGCGGGAATAAGGCCAACAACATCATGCCAGGATAACCAGTAGGCATCTGTGGACTTTCGTCAAAATGTCGTAATACTTGATATTTTCGATTTGCGATGAAGTGATGGTCGGAATGCCTTGACAGTTCCAACAGGATTAATCTACCCAAAGGATGATTAGAGTTCCAGGAATGGATCGGTAAGGTTCTTTCATATCTTTTTCCTTTCTTTTTTCGGCGAAGGCCGTAATGCTCTATGTAGTTAACTGTTTCCAACAGCATTATCCCAATGAAAGCCCCTAGCATGAAAGCCATTAATACCTTCCACCCAAAAAATGCTCCAATGATCAAGAGCAGGACTAGCTGTATCCCCTGAAAGCACAACATTTCATTATTCCAACTCCAAAAATGCTGCCCTGCCTTGCTTAATCGCTTCTCCTCTAGTTTCCAGGCAGAATGCCAACTGCCAGAGATGGTACGGAAATAGAATGAATAAATGTTTTCTCCATAGCGACTAGAAGCAGGATCTTCTTCCGTAGCTACATTCATATGGTGTCCCCTATTGTGCTCTATAAAGAAATGCATATATAAGGAGGTCATCAAAAGCGCTTTGCTCATAAACTGTTCATAGCGCGTATCCCGATGCCCTAATTCATGCGCATTATTAATCGCTATCCCACATGCCATCCCATAAGCTGTAATCAAACCCACCGTCTCATACCACAGCAAGCCACTATACCCCACTTTGTATAAGAAAAAACCAAGGACAAAAAATTGAACCAGAACCAAACCATATAGCACATAATCGTAGATTCGATCCTCTTTGGCGATTGCTTCTTCCACTTCATCCATGTTCTCCGAGGAGCCTATGGTAAACAACTCCAGTAGAGGAATTAGGCCAAAAACGAATATCAAGGCACTAAAAGATAAATAGCCCCCTTGATAAATAGAAAAAATAGCGATCGCAGGTACGGTGTAGGCAGCAATATACTTCAGGTATTGGAGTCCCATGACTTGTTGATTGTAGTGAAACGATACATCAAAAGTATGCATGGAGGTCGATAGATTCTGGACGGTAGCGTTCAAAAGCGGCGATTACGGGAGATCTGTAATTATACGCCAGGGGGCGGCCTGCAGATGGAAAAAAAACGAACTTTATTTATACTTTCTACCTCTAGCGAGGCTGAACATTTGGATTGACTTGTTGAAGCAAATACCGGGCTTCTTCCACATAGTTTTCCAACCATTCATAGTTGTACTGCGTAGGAGTAATCCGCAATAAGAAGTTCTCGGAAATTAGGGTTAGAAAAGCTTTAGCAAAGAAAGGTTGACCATTGAGTTTCAAGAAGCTACTCCATTGATCTAATATACCCTGCTCCACTGTACTATAGGCCTTCTCATAACAAGTTTTGAATGTGGGAATGTCTCGATTGAAGCGCAAATGCCTGTGAAAGAAGATATCTTCTTTTCGTTGGAGAAATACATTCAATACATCCGGCTTTAGCCTTTCACAGGCATGAATGAGTACCGCAAATTCTGTGGAGCGCTGAATGTGGTAGTCCAACAATTGATGCTTAAAGTTGTCTAAATCTCCAAAGTAATGGTAAAATGAAGATTTGCTCCGATTTAATCTCCTTGCTAACACTTCTACATTAAGGCTACTTAAGCCTTTTTCTGCAACGAGTTCATAGGCTCCCTCGATCCATGGCGTGGCTTTGCTTTCTTTCACCCATACATACTTTTAAAGTCTGACATTGATGCTTCTTTTAACTTGCAGGACTGGATATTGCAAGAACTTGTACCTTATCATTATTCTTTGCGAAGATGATGCAATCTCGACCCTGAATATTAATTTTTCGGATTCTCCTAACCTGCCCCTTAACTCGACAATTGCCTATACCTTTCGTACTTAAAGTACCATCTGACTGCTGCTCCAATAAAAGGCCATAGTTGGCATCATACCAGCCCATTTCAATATTTGCGCCCAGGAAATTCCCGGCCAAGATAAGCCCCTCCTCCCCTGTGCTAACCGGAATGACAGCATTTACTGTCGAGAATTGAGCTGCATCGGGTAGGTCATGCATGACAAATTCTTGACCAGTTCCCTTATTCTCAAAATACACACTTTGAAGCGTATTGACCTCATGTACAAGGGCTTCATCTAGTTTTTCCTTTCCGAAGATCTCTTCGGGAGCAGCCCCAGCCATATCCTTAGCAAAGAGGTATCGCTTCTTCAAGGAAACCATCTGCTTAGTCAATTCTGCATAATTGGCAAAAGGAATTTCCTGTCCTTTAAGATAGTAGGTTAGTACTTGTTCAATTTGTGAATTGTTATCAAAATCATTGACGTAGCAACGTAAAGGTTCAGCGGGAGTAGGTTTCAACCTAGAATTTTTCCCAAAGTTACCCGCAATGATATCTAAATCCCCATCTCCATCCATATCATGAGGCAGAATGAAATTCCACCATCCTTTTGCTCCATTGATAGGATGGCGTTTTAGCTGCCCATTGTCATTGATAAAGAGTTGCACTGCTTCCCATTCCACGGCAAGGAGGAGGTCGCCATCGCCATCGCCATCGATGTCTGCCCAGGCCCCATGCTTAACCATGCCAACTTCCTGCAAATCGGGAGCTACTGCTGTGGTTACCTCTTCAAAAGTACCATCTCCCTTATTTCGGTATAAAAATGATTTAGGTCTTAAGCCGTACTTCCAGGGTACAGCTCTAGCACCAAAAAACAAATCTTGCCAACCGTCATTGTCGAAGTCTATGGGGATGACGCAAGAAGCCGTCAGCAAAGCCCCTGGAAACAGATCGGCACGTTCAAAATTCCCTTTCCCATCATTCAAGTAAGCCCGTTGCACCAAAGCTTCATTCCCCAGCTTATATTCATTTCCTCCGCTGGCCACGACCAGGTCTACATCATTATCCTGATCAATATCTAGGAAAACAGCATCCACATCTTCTAAAAGGCTATCCTGGATGATCGCCGCTGGTGTTTGTTTTGTAAATCCTCCGGCTCCGTTTTGTAGATACAATGCACTTCGCTCTCGCTTACTACTACCAAAGAATACATCCTCCAATCCATCGCCATTCACATCTCCAACAGCTAGAGCAGGTCCTTCAGTCGAGACCCGATGCGGCATTAGTCCTTCTCTATTAAAGTCGACAAAGGGATTCTCTTTGTGCTCGTAGTCTAATCCTATTGCAGCCGTAATATCTTCGAAAACATAGTTTCCTTCACGGGTAGTTTCTGTCTTTGAAAATGTAAATCGGGGTAGGTTCTCTCTCCATTTGATCACCAGTTGGTCAGCTAGATTGGATACGTTCAACCGTTCGTAGCTTAGATCCGGCCAGATCAATACGACACTATCCACCGTGCTAGGATCGCCAGTGCTTACGTACAATTGATCAGGAGCAAGAGAAGACTGATACCCCCTAACTGGATAGTGCTCAAAACGAATTTCCTCACGATCTTTATATACCCGGACCTGCGCCCCAATGGCGTTTCTATTCCCATCAGGGCCCTCTAGAGCTAATGATAGCTGAGTATTGACACTCTCAGGTTGATTGGCAATTAGGTTTTCATACAGAAATGGTTCATCCGCAATATTATTGACAACGATATCTAAATCTCCGTCTTGATCCAAATCAGCATAGATAGCGCCATTGGAATAGGAGGGTGCATTGTTTTGTATATGATCCGCTACATCATTGAATCGGAGTTTCCCGGTATTGCTGTAAAAGCGATTGGGTAATTTGATCTGTGGCATTTTCTCTACGTAGGAGAGGTCATCTTCGTTTTGGGTCAGCCCGGTCTTAAAGTTGATGTAATCAATATCGTTCATCCGGCGTGGTATCCCATTACTGATGAATATATCTCGATAACCATCGCCATCAAAATCCAAGAAGAGTGGCGCCCAGGACCAGTCTGTAGCATACACACCCGCAAACATACCGATCTCACTGAAAGTTCCATCTCCATTATTGAGCTGTAGATTGTTTCGTGCGAATTGCGGGTGGTAGCCATGACCTAGCTTAAAGTTAAAGGCATTGTATCCATCCTCGCCTAAGGAACTTTTGAGAATGTAAGGATCATCGGGCAACATATCCAAAGAGATAATGTCATTGTGACCATCATTATTGATATCAGCCATATCCACGCCCATGGAAAAACGGCTGGTGTGATTTAACTGCTCCGTCAAGACTTCTTTGAAGGTACCATCCTGCTGATTGATGTATAAATAGTCGTTTTCATGGAAATCATTACCGATGTAAATATCCGGCCAGCCATCATTATTCACATCCCCCGTAACGATACCTAACCCATAGCCGATGACCGTCCCATATATTCCAGCCTCTTCATTGACGGGTACAAATCTGCCCTCATCATTACGAAGTAATTGGTCGCCCGCCCGTGGATGATGATCCCCAAAGACAGCTCTTTTTCCGAAGGTTCCATTCTGATGCAGGGAATGATTGAGCTGATACATATCTAGATCTCCATCCAGGTCATAATCGAAGAAAGCGGCCTGCGTCCCAAAGCCAACCAAATCAAGACCATAGGCTGCTGCTTGCTCTTCATATACCGGAATTCCATTCTCCACCCTCTGACAGACGTACAATTGATTAGCTCCTTTGATATTTTCATAATCTCCCACCTGAGAGACATAGATATCTAGCAGACCATCATTATTAATATCTACGGTGCTGGCTCCGGTTGTCCAACCGGGGATTCCCTCCACACCTGCCTGCTCCGTCACCTCTTCGAATCGCAGGTTTTGCTTATTCAAAAAAAGTCGGTTAGGTCCCATGTTGCTGGTAAAATAAAGATCTACCCAACCATCTTCATTAAAGTCTCCGGCAGCGAGTCCCCCTCCATTAAAGAAGTACATATAGTTAAATACATTCAGGACGGAGTCTTGGGTCAGTGTATTATTAAAGGTCAAACCCGTTTTATCTGCCTCTAATAGCTTGAAGTATACATCCGTAGAGGGAGAATCTTCTCCTTCGCAAGCCCAACAGCTGAGTATTACCAATAAGCATAGAAATCTGCCAATGCGGCTAGCCCTCATGCCAAGACTAGAATTAATCGTTGCGTTTAGAATATTCATTACTGCTCGCCAGATTTAGAACTTATTGAAGCGTTTCAGAAGGATTCAATTCAAATAGGATGGGAGAATCATTATTGCGTACAGTGAGTAGGTGTGATACACCATCAATTTCAATAGGTGAGATCTGTTTAACGGTTCCTCTCAAGAAGAAGCCAGTCTCTGCATTTGGAGTACGAATAAAATTACCATCCCCTAGATTGAAGAGAACATGCCCAAAGCTCGCATCCAATTTTGAAAATTGTGGCGTGAAGCTGCCGTCATTTCCTGCCATTACCAAATCTTTTTTCCCATCACCATTCAGGTCCGTACAGAATATATCGCAAACGCAGGAGAATTGTATCTCTTTTGGGAGGTCACGCAGTTCAAATTGACCAGTGCCGTCATTCAGTGCCACTGCTGATCGGAAATAATTGCCTTCCAGCACCCGGGCCTTCTTCAGCACACTCGATTCAAATAAATCTTGAATCGTTTTGTTAGCAAACTCTGTATGCTGTAAGTTTTGCTTCTTGAGGCTAACCAGTTGCTCAGTAAGATTCTTCTTCATGGCAACTGGCATATCTTTACCTTCCAATTGCTGGGTAATAATCTTCTCCATCGTCCCATTCTCATCGAAATCCGATAACCAAAGCTTAGCAGGAGCATCAGCTGACCCCGTAAAATAGAAGTTTTCACCCCGGTTTCCCAGAATCAGATCTTGATCCCCGTCTCCATCCACATCATCACTCGCCAGGGCATACCACCATCCACTGGCATGCTGTAAGCCACTATTCCGGCTTACCCATTCCTCTCCTTGCTGCGCTATTATCATTGGCGCCATCCACTCCCCTACTACGATTAGTTCCAATAGATCATCTCCATCAAGATCCACCCATGAAGCATCAGTAACCATTCCCAATTCCTTGAGCAGAGGAGCCTTTTCCGCCTGCATAGGGCTAAATTTGCCCTGACCATCATTGAGGTAGAAATAGCTCTGCGGGGGCCAGCCATATTGTTGCGGGACGCTTCGATGGCCAACAAAGACATCTAGATCGCCATCACCGTCGATATCATGAGGGGCGATGACTGCGGTATTCAAGCCAATCTGCGGTAGCCCTCCTTTCGTTAACTCAAATTTGCCCTGACCATCATTAGTAAAAAGTCGATCCTGCATTTCACGTTGTCCAGCTTGGGTAAAGTTTCCTCCACTTCCAATATATAGATCCAGATCCCCATCTCCATCGGAATCGAACAATGACATTGCCGTGTCCTCAAACCCAAGAAATCGCTCAAAGGCAGGCATTCGTACCGCTTGGAAGCCTGTATCTACTTGTAGATATAGTTGCGTAAATTGCCCTTTCGCACCACCGATAACAACATCTTCTCTTTCATCGCCATTTACATCTCCAACCGCCATCACGGGGCCTTCTCGGGATAACATACGTGCTAGTAATCCCTCTTGAAAAAAATCAATGTGCTGATCTTCTTGATGAGCCTCGAAAGGATTCGCTACGGGCTTAAACATGTCGGGATTAGCATCTAAGTTCCCTGTCGCTTTTGCCACTTGTGTTGACGTTTCCCCTCGTCGCAACAGTAGACTAGTGTCTGCAGGGATATCATAATATCGAGCCAATTGTTGATCGGGCCACCGTATATGCATAGAATCAATGTGTGCGGTATCACCCAAACCAAAAACCATCTTGTAGTCAATGCTTGATTGGAATCCCCGTGTTGGAATCATTTGAAAGCTTAGCTCCTCCCCTCCTTTAAATAAAGCTACCCGACTTCCTAGAGCAAAGCGATTGGCACCTTCCTGCTGTAATTGTAGGCTAATATAATGGTGTCCCAACTGCTCCCGGCTATGATTTTGGTATACAAAAGAAGGCTGATTAAGATTATTTACCACCAGATCCAGATCACCATCATTATCCAAGTCACCATAAGCTGCTCCATTGGAAAAAGAGGGGGTGTCTAACCCCCAGTTCTTCCCTCTGTCTTTGAAAATCAAGTTTCCTTGGTTATGAAAGAGTTTATTCGGGAGTGGGTCTGAAGGCATTTTATTAATGACATTTTCTATTTCTTCTTTTTCACCGTTTAAGGCCAATTTACGTACCACATCATTGGCAAAAAAGTCCATGAAATCCTGATTGGTAACATCGTGATAGACACCGTTGCAAACGTATATATCCCGGTATCCATCATTATCCATGTCGAACATCAGAGCTCCCCAGCTCCAATCTGAAGCTGCAACGCCACTATAGTAGGCGATTTCGCTAAAGGATTGATCTTGATTATTCAGTTGCAGCGTATTCTGCATATACTGATGGTAGAAGTCTCGGCGTACCTTCTCGGCATAGATATTGTAATTTTCAAACAGGATAGTAGTTTTCCGGCGATAATCAGACTCAGGTAACATCTCGGTGACAAAGATCTCTGGATAACCATCATTATTAATGTCAGCCATATCCGCCCCCATCGAAGCTAGACTAAGGTGCTCCATCCAATTCTTAATATCCTCCTTGAAAGTACCATCCCCTTGATTGATGTATAGATAGTCTCGCTCATAAAAATCATTGGAAACGTACATATCCAGGAGATGATCTCCATTGACATCTCCTATCGTAATACCCAAACCAAACCCGATTAAACTGCCAAAAATACCCGCTTCTTTGCTGACATCGACAAATTGGCCATTGTCATTGCGGAGCAGCTTATCACCACCGCCCTTGAGGAAGTCCGCCACGGGCCAATCTTCCGCGTACAACTCTCGCCGGTTATTGTAATTCAAAGTATTGACGGGCATGAAGCTATTATTGAGAATATAGGCATCTAAGTCACCATCTTGATCATAATCAAAAAAGGCAGCATGAGTTGTGTAGCCATTTTCAGCTAACCCATATTCAGCAGCGCGCTCTGTAAATGTCAAATCTCCATTATTGATAAAAAGGCTATTCTTCTGATCACTTCCCTCCATGAAGCCCGCATTGCAAACATATACATCGAGATAGCCATCTGCATTTATGTCCACCAGGGCGACCCCAGTACTCCACTTGTTGCTTTCGGCCAGTCCAGCTTGGTTCGTTATATCCTCAAACTGCCAATCTCCTTTATTCAAATACAATTTATTGTCCCCCATGTTGGCAGTGAAGTAGATGTCCGCTAACCCATCATTATTGATATCGCCTATAGCTACCCCACCGCCATTGTAGAAGTTGCGATAACTGAAAATGTTGAAGTCGGCTGTATTTTCTACCCGATTCTGGAAGTCTATACCCGTCTGCTCAGCTTCCATCTTGGTAAACAGCTTTGAAGAACTTTCCGTAGGTTGACAGGCAATCAGACAGGCCAGAATAAGTCCAATTATGGTGATTCCTCTCATTAAGCTATGCTTTTAACTAATGTTTTCTGCTCAAGTTACTTAGGTACTAAAGCTTTGGATTGATCTAGAAAATTAGGGTTCCATTAGGTTTCGTCCCGGGATATATTCCATTACTTAGGCTGTGGTATTCTTTTTGGGCAGGCACTATAAAGGTAGTGAATCGCTAGAGTAAGTCAGCTTGTAACTGAGCGTATATATAAAATTCCATCAATCGGCTAAAGGCGGTAAATATCCACACTGATCGTCAGGCACAAAAAACATAGGCCACTCCGGGGAGCAGCCTACATTTTTAGCATTTATCAAAACCAGCTATTGATTAATAGCCAGGATTTTGAGTCAAATTAGGGTTAGAGCTGAGTGCTTGTTGTGGTATTGGGAACAATACACGGTGAGCATCAGTAACTGACTTTTCAACCCATGTATCAGTGAAAGTACCGAAACGAATTTGGTCTACACGACGGATTCCTTCCCAGTACAATTCTCGTGCTCTCTCATCCAAGAAACTGTTAAGATCAATGGATGGGAGTGGTTTAGCACCACGGGCAGCTCTCAACGCATTCACGATAGTCAATGCATCATCTGAACTAGTTCCTCCTCTCAAAGCAGCTTCGGCTTTCATCAACATAACATCTGCATAGCGAAGAAGAATATACTTACCCGCAGTAGCTGGGTGATATTTAATCGCACGGATACCTTTATCGGTAGCTGCACCAGAAAGAGGTACATCAGTAGTAAACTGCAATGGCTTCTGGCTACGAGAATCAATCACTTCCGCTCCAGTATCATCATACTGTTGGCCAATTAAGAAACCACGACCAATCCCTGAAAATTCTGATCCATCAGGTGCTGGATAGTTTCCAATACGAGGATCATCCGCTTCAAATTTGCCATAGAAATCAGCCAAAGTAGTAAAGCCGTTCCAACCTGAAGGATTCTGGCTATAGTGTAGCGTCATCATCCAACGGTTTTGAGGAGTACCATCCACACTCACCAAGATAGGTTCGTTGGCCGCGTCGGTAGTGAAGATTTTAAAGAATTCATCTTCGTAAGCGTAACCATCAGCCGTAACAGCATCCGCATGCTCAATTACCTTATTCATATCAGCTGCATCAAAGGTATAAGGTCCTTCTGGAGTAGCAGAAAGGTATACAGCTTTGTTCAGGTATAGTCTGGCAAGAAGTGCATTAGCCGCCGCCTTGGTAGCTGTAGTATTAGTTGCACTAGGTCCAGAAGATGGCAATACAGGAAGTGCTTCTGTAAGATCTTTCAAAATAAAGTCAAATGCTTCCGCACGAGTCAATACTCTAGGATCAACATCTACCCCCTCCGTTGTTTCACGAAAAGGAACTTGACCGTAAAGGTCCATTACGTGCCACATAAATAAAGCGCGAAGAAACTTGGCCTCCGCCTCTTGCTCTGCACTAGGACTTGCTGCCAATACCTGATTACAGTTGAAAGCTCTGGAATTCAATTCGTTCCAAGCGTTCAATACGTAAGAGTGAGTGGGGTCCCAAGTATGGGCATGTAGTGTACGCCACACACCATTATCTCCCCAGTCCACACCACGTGTTGGAGGAATCATTTCCTCGGAGGTGTGCTGGTTCAACGAATAAATATTGGCCTGGTTAGTGAAGGCACTTAAACTTTTATAAACGGATTCCAATAATTGCGTTGGATCTCCAGCGCCGCCGCCAGAACCTCCAGAACCTTCAATTACGATAGAATCCTTTTCTTCAACAGCTAGGTCTGTACAGGAATTAAACAGGAATAAACCCATTGCTGCACAAAAACCCAAGCTTACTATTCTATTAAATTTCATAAGAATTTGAGTTTTTTTCGCTTAAAGTAAAAATACTAAATCCCTGATTATCAAAAGGTCGCATTCTTACCTTATGCTATTTTTTTTCAATTTCGATTAGAAGGTAATATTGGCACCAAAAGAAATTGTTCTTGCTCTTGGATAAGAAGTGTAGTCAATACCAGCAGAAGGTACGCCACCGATCTGTTTGTTGGTATTCACCTCAGGATCTTGTCCAGTATAAGCTGTGATTACGAACAAGTTTTGACCTGTTACGAAGAATCGCAAGCTTCCGATATTGCTATTGCCAGTATCTACATTGTAACCAATAGAAAGGTTTTGTAATCTTACAAAGTCACCCTTTTCTAGGAATCGGGTAGATACGTCAGGAGCGTTCAAAGCACCTTCGCCATTCCCCACTACATCTCTGATTACGTTACGGCCATTCGCCAAAGAGCCAGCAGTAAAGAAAGCATTAGCCGTGTTACTGTAAATCCAGTAGCCAAACTGACCAGAGAAGAAGATATTTACATCAAAGTTCTTATAGCGAATCGTATTCGTCAAACCCGCAGTAACGGTTGGTAGTGGGCTAGCTCCGTTGAATTCCTGGAAGTCACCATTAGGGTAAACAGAGATTCCTTCAGAATCATAACCGTCGAATTGACGTAGGAAGTAAGCGTACAGAGACTGACCATCAGCAATACGCTGAGCAAATGCTCCCGTCAAACCTTGTCCGTCGATATCTCCTGTATCAATGTTACAGTTACAGTTTTCTACAACATTGTCGTTAAAAGCTACATTACCTGTAACATTCCATTCAAAATCAGCTTTGTCCACCGCTACTACATTCAATGCTAGTTCTACCCCTTGGTTGATAATATCTGCATCAAGGTTAGTCCAGAAGAAAGGCTGTACTGCCGGCTGAGCAGCAGTAATTTGGATCAACAAGTCATTTGTCGTCTTGTAGTAGAAATCCAAAGAACCAGAAACTCTGTTGTTAGCGAATCCATAGTCGATACCCAAGTTATATTGGATAGTGGATTCCCACTTCAAATCTGGGTTTGCGAAAGCCACGGTGCCCAGACCGCCACCATTGATCTGCTTACCATCATTGTTGATTCCCCAGCCAGCGTAACGCTGACGCTCCTGGAATAAGTTGTGAGGCAATTCCTGGTTACCGGTAATACCATATCCCAAACGAAGACCTAAGTCAGAGAATGCATCAGGAACGAATGCTTCGTCGATCAATCTCCACTTAAAGGCGAAAGATGGGAAGTATCCGTATTGGTTACCTTCACCGAAACGAGTAGAACCGTCCGCTCTCAAAGTAGCTGTGAACAAGTACTTGTCAGCAAAGCTCAAGTTTACACGTCCGAAGAAAGACTGTAGCTCATCGAAAGTTCTGTTAGAATTGGCAATCACACTACCTTTCTGATCGCCAGTCCAGTCTTGTGCTGCGGCATTGTTGATCATCAAATCCAAGTCACTGGTACGGAAGTTAGCTGCTTGTGTTTGCTTGCTAGAGAATTCGAAGCTCTGATAGGAGTATCCAGCCAAAGCAGTAAGCGCCGTTCCACCGAAGTCCTTAGTATAAGTAAAGTAGTTCTCCCAAAGGTTGTTGTCTACGTAGATATCATTCGTATACAAACGTCCGATGTCTAAAACATCACCCGCTACTAAATCTCTAGATAAGGCATCTATACGACTAGAGAATGAACGGTCAAAACCGGCAACGGTTTTGAAGCTCAATTCTGACGTTAACTGATATTCAGCAGAAATATTACCTAGTACACGAATCGTATTGGTGAAACTCTCGGTAAGGTTTAGAATAGCCATTGGATTAGGCTCTGTAATACTTCTTTGTAGGAATGTACCGTCAGCATTACGAACGGGGTCCGTTGGGTTCGCTTTCAAGATGTTCCCCATCAAGTCTCCACGGAAACCAGAATTGGTCGTAATCGGCACATTATCATCATGTGTATCCGCTAAAGTGATTTGAGAAGCAACGGTAAGTTTGTCATCCAAGAACTTACGCGTTCCATTGAAGCGAGCAGAAAAACGCTGTAATCCACTTTCCTCAACAATACCTTCTTGGTCGAACAAAGAAACAGAGAAACGATAGTTACCTTGTGCATTACCACCACCAAAAGATAGGTTATGACTGTGCGTCAAAGCGGTACGGAAAGCTTCATCTTGCCAATCCGTATCTGCACCTCCATCTAGTGTTTGAGCAGCCGCAGCTCCGTTGAAATCAGCATAAGCATCAAGGAATTCATCTCTGTTCAAAAGATCATATTTTCTAGAAATGTTAGCCACACCTAGAGAATAGCCATATTCCAAAACGCCTTGTCCAGCCTGACCACTCTTGGTCGTGATGATGACAACACCATTCGCACCACGAGAACCGTAGATGGCAGTGGCAGAAGCATCTTTCAAGATATCAATACTGGCAATATCGTTAGGATTAAGGAAGTTCAATGGGTTTCTAGCTGCTGTCGCTCCCAATCCAGAAGCATTACCACCAGCAGTGGTTCCGTCTCCACTCAAAGGTACACCGTCCACCACGAATAGTGGGTTGTTGCCACCACGCACTGAAGATGTTCCACGGATACGAATAGCAACACCTGCACCTGGTTCACCACTCGCTTCTGTGATTTGTACACCCGCTGCACGGCCTTGGATCAATTGCTCCGGAGAAGTAATCACACCGCCGTTAAAATCTTCTTCTGTAACGGCAGTAACGGCACCAGTCAGGTCGGATTTTTTGACTGACCCGTACCCTACTACGACAACTTCCTCGAGCAACTCTCCAGCAGAAAGTGCCACATCAACGACTGTGCGACCAGCAATGTCTACAGATTGAGTGGAATAACCCGTGTAAGAAATATCAAGTTTAGTTGACCCGGCAGGAACGTCGATAGAGTATTTTCCATCGAAATCGGTTATGGTACCCGTAGTAGAACCTTGAATCAGAATATTAGCTCCGATCAGTGGCTCTCCACTTTCAGCATCCGTGATCGTACCAGTTACGGTAGTTTGGGCGATCGCAAAATTACAAAACGCCACTGCCACGAAAGCCAACAACCATTTCGAAAAATAGTCGACTTTAAGTTTCATACAGTATCTATATTTAGTTAATAAAACAGTTTCTTCCAAACTAGGGGTGAAGGATACATTATGAGTTTTTTCTTTGCGCAGAATTACCCTAAAATTTGGTCTAGCTTAATAACTTTGACCGCCTTTCATGTTCCTGCACCACTAGTTCAACTACTAGCTTTTTGGGGAAGCTTCTAGAACTGTTTTACGCTAAATGAAATTGGCTTTGCTTGGTGTTGGCCTTATAGGTTAACGCTGTGGCTTTTCGCTTTGACAGGTAACTGTTTCACAAAATATTAGTGCGTAAAAGTCTTAAATATGTTTGAAAAAACCAAAAATCATCAAAAAGATTTTTGTCCTGAGGCGACTAACAAAATTATATTAGGGTTTGCCCATCTGGACTCTCCTAGCAGATTACAATAAAACACTGGCAATAAGGGAATTGAAAAAGAATTTGATCCTGATGTATTTTTGTCTTTTTACGCTCCATTTTGGACATATTAAACAAAAGAATGAACAAAAAGGCTTCGATAAATCTTTACATTTTGATTGACAGAGACTCATCGATCGGCAAGAATTCACGTTTTTATCTTGTTGGTAATCTGAGGAGCATTTTCTGAAGGCTTGGTTTTTTGTCGGATGACCGTCAAATACCTCAAGAGCAAGAAGTAGAAAATTGGACAATTGCCTCAAATTTCAAATTTTTCCTGTGGCAAAGTCATAGTGAATTATAAACCAAAGACCCAAATAAAGTGCGCATTGGTAGATACCCGTTCCTAAAATTAGTATTTTGATGAATCTCACAATACATTAGCCGTGTAGTACTTATGCATCCTACTTGGTATATATTCTGATTTGCCCCTTTTACCAACTAAGACCTGTCCCGACTATGAAGCGATTTCTATTAAGCCTACTCTTACTTTCCTGTTTTTTCGTGCACAGCCACGGACAGGTGAGAGATTTGCACATTAGTAAGGGACAAACCAAGGTGGACCTCCCTTTTGATTTCCATAATAATTTCATCATTGTAAAGGTCATATTTAATAATTTTTTCCCGCTTAAATTCATCCTCGATACCGGCGCGGAACACACGATATTGACCAAACGAGAAATTACGGATTTACTGCGTGTCAACTATCAGCGAGAGTTTAAGGTATTAGGTTCCGATATGCAAACGGAATTGGTGGCTTATTTGGCATCAGGTATTCGCTTTCAGTTAGGAGATCTCAGCGCCAGAAATCGATCGATCCTAGTTTTACAGGAGGATTATTTTCGCTTTGATGAATTCGCAGGCATTGATGTACACGGTATCTTGGGGGCGGACTTTCTCCGACGTTTTATTGTCAAGATCAACTATCGGAAACAGGTCGTAACCCTTTATTCTCCTCAGCATTTTACTGCTCCAAAAAATCGGTACAAAGAGTTGCCCATTGAGATCGTGCGGAATAAGCCCTACATCTACACTACGGCCAGCTTCGGCGCAGACACCTCCCTTAACCTTAAGCTATTGTATGACACAGGAGCCAGCTTAGCAGCTTTGTTGTACACCGACACTGATCCGGGCATGCACCTACCTGAGTCCGTGATCCGGAGTCCTATTGCTATTGGTCTGGGCGGGTTCCTGGAGGGGTATATCGGTAGGTTACCGAGCATGCAAGTAGGCCCCTATCAGCTATCCAATGTCGTTACCAATTATCAAGATCTCCCTCCCAATATAGATTCCACCTATACCAACAATCGCAATGGAATTATTGGCAACCTGATCATGCAGCGCTTCATAGTCATTGTCGATTACTTTGCCAGCAAGATTTATCTAGCTCCTACCCGATCTTTTAAACGAAAGTTTGAATACGATCGAAGTGGCATCACAATCGTGGCTACAGGCAAAAATTTAGGGCAGTATCGTGTTTTAAATATTATTTCTGGCAGCCCAGCAGATGAGGCTGGCGTAGAAATCGGAGACCTTATTCGCAAAGTAAATGGCGTTCCGACCTCTTTGCTAAGTTTAGGAAGTATTATCAATAAATTTCAAAAGAAGGAAGGCAAGCGTACCCGTGTTGTCTTGAAAAGAGGTGTTGAAAAAATCAAAGTAGAGTTTCGCCTGCGCAAGTTGATCTAGTTATCATTCCCATACTATGTAAATCCATTTTCTCTGCATTCCTGTTTTTGTAACTGTTATGTTGAAAAATCGTATACTTGTGCGTTAGCAAGGAGAAAGCAAATTCTAAGACCTGCACGCACTTCACTTTCTCGCTACAGCCTACAAAAACTATGATCCTCCTCTTGCTCCAGCAAGAGGCTTATCTTAATCCATTTTGTTTACAAGCAAACTATTATTAATTTTTCCGGGCAAATGTAAACCCAATGTTCAAGAAATTCCCCTTTTATCGGCAATTGGATGCTATGGATTGTGGGCCCACCTGCCTACGAATGATAGCAGACCATTATGGCCGAAAATATACCTTACAATACCTGAGGGAGCATAGCTACCTGGACAGGGAAGGTGTATCCTTACGGGGCATCATTGAGGCAGCAGAAACAATTGGCATGACTTCCATGGCTATCAAGCTGCCTTTCGAAGGGGAGAATGACGAAGATCCAGGTTTATTGGATGCTCCGCTGCCCTTAGTGGCACATTGGAAACAGAATCACTTCGTTGTCGTTTACAAAGCCAATAAAAAACATGTGTGGATCGCCGATCCTGCCTTTGGCAGGGCCAAGTTAAGTGCGGCAGCTTTTCGGAAAGCTTGGGAAAGTGATAAAGGCAAAGGGATTGCCCTCCTACTAGAACCCACACCTAACTTCTATGAGGAAGAAGGTGAAAAGGTGAAAATGGATGGTTTTTGGTACCTCCTCCGCTATTTGCGTCCCTATCGTTCTCTGGTTTGGCAGCTTGTCTTAGCCCTACTCCTGGGTAGTTTCTTTCAGCTGCTCTTCCCCTTTTTGACCGAAGCTATTGTCGATATCGGTATCGAAACACAGGATATTGATTTCATCTACCTCGTATTGATTGCTCAGTTGATGCTTTTTCTAGGTCAGATTACCGTTAAGATCATCCAGAGTTGGATTCTACTACACATCGGAACTAGGATAAACATTTCACTCATTTCGGACTTTCTCATCAAATTGATGCGGCTACCGATTGGTTTTTTTGATCAAAAGATGATTGGAGATTTGCTGCAAAGGATTTCGGATCAGCGGCGGATCGAGAGCTTTCTAACGACCAGTACCTTAAATGTTTTATTTTCACTCTTCAATCTGGTAATTTTTGGTTTCGTTATCTGGTGGTACAATACTGTTGTTTTCTTAATCTTCCTCGTCGCTAGTATAGCCTATATCGCTTGGGTCCTAGTTTGGTTAAAAAAACGGGCAGAAGTCGATCACTTTCGTTTTCGAGAGCAATCAGAAAACCAAAGTGCCATCATTGAGCTGATTCAGGGAATGCAGGAAATCAAGCTACAAAGGAGTGAGCGGAAGCACCGCTGGAATTGGATGCATATCCAGGCGCGCCTTTTCAGGGTTAATATGCGTTCTCTGCGCATTACACAATGGCAAGATACCGGAGCGAACTTCATCAGTCAGATCAAGGACATCTTTATCACTTTCTACGTTGCTAAAATGGTAATAGAAGGGAAAATGACGCTCGGTATGATGCTGGCGGTGCAATACATTATTGGACAATTAAATGCTCCCCTAGTCCAGTTCGTAAATTTTATCCGAACAGCTCAAGATGCCAGAATTAGTCTGGAACGCCTGGGTGAGATCCAGGAAATGGAGGAAGAAGAAGCCGCGGGAAGGTTAGATACCAATATGCTCCCGGAAAGAGGAGACATTAATATTGAACAGCTATCCTTTCAATACAATAAACTCTCTGACTATGCGCTGAAGGATGTGAATCTTCATATCCCACAGGGTAAAGTTACTGCCATTGTAGGCACCAGTGGTAGTGGAAAAACCACCTTGGTCAAACTGCTACTTGGGTTTTACCAACCTACGAAAGGGAATATTCGAGTGGGTGGCATTCATTTATCCAATATTTCTACGGGATTATGGCGAACGAACTGTGGGGCAGTGATGCAGGATGGTTATATTTTTTCAGAAAGTATTGCCAAGAATGTGGCCGAAAGTGATGATGCGGTAGATAAAGCCAAGCTGTTGAAAGCGGTCAAAACAGCCAATATTCAAGAATTTGTAGAATCCCTGCCTTTAGGTTACAATACTAAGGTCGGGTTACGAGGTAATGGCTTGAGTCAGGGACAAAAACAACGTTTGCTCATCGCGAGAGCTGTATATAAAAACCCAACCTATCTATTTTTCGATGAGGCGACCAATGCATTAGACGCCCAGAACGAAAAGGTGATCATGGAAAACATGGAACAGTTTTTTCACGGCCGTACCGTTATTGTAGTGGCTCACCGACTCAGTACCGTCAAAAATGCCGATCAGATCGTTGTTCTGGAAAAGGGTGAACTCGTGGAGAAGGGAACCCACCAAGAACTCGTCAACAAACGTGGATACTACTATACACTCGTTAAGAATCAATTAGAATTAGGGAGCTAGCCAGTAAATTTGATCATAAAGAAAATCGTACGTAATCCGCTATCAAAGCTACAGCCATAATGATTGAAAATCAGGATATCGTAATTTGTCGCATGTAGAAGAAGAGGAACATCATCTCTTTTGTGGCTCCGATCAAAGATAATTGATATAAAAGATGAAATAACTATTTCGGATATAAAAGCTAGACATGACTAAACCACTGATTCAAGATCCGGAAGCTATCCGATTAAATGAAGAAGAAGAGGTGCAACAGTTACTGGGCAATCCCCCCGGCTGGATGCTTAGATGGGGTATTACACTAGTCTTCCTTGCTTTCATCATACTTGTAATTTTTTCCAATTTCTTTCGCTACCCAGACCGAGTATCCGCCTCGGTAACCCTAACCTCCGAAAGGCCTCCCGTAAAGATCTTTGCCCTAGAACGAGGCAGAATAGAAGCCTTGAAGGTAAATGATAAAGAAAGTGTAGTCGCTGGACAATTGCTCGCGGTGATTGAAAACCCAGCAAATTCCTCGGATGTCGAAACTTTGGATTCCTGGCTACAGGAAATGGAGCAAAGTCAATTTTCTAACTTTATCAACTTAGAGGACGAGGAAGAAGAAAAGGATAAGCTAGAGAATTCTACGGATCTACCGACCAGCACCCCTGACGCCAGCCTGCAGTTGGGGGCCATCCAACGGTTTTACGCAGAATTGCTACAACAGATAGATCTACAGCGCTATGTATTAAACCGAGATGCCAACTATAAAAGAATTAAAGTACTTCGAAACCAGATTCGAAATACCAGGGAGATGAATCGAAATATCATCGAACAAATTTTTCTCCTGGAAAAAGAAGTACATATGGCTGAAAAGAATGAGGAACGACTCCGCCAACTCTTCGAAAATGGTGCAGAAAGTCAGATCAACTACGAATCAGCAACCGCAGCAACTTTAAGCAAGAAACGGGAACTCAAAACCAAAAAATCCGCACAGATTACCAATAAACTGGAGATTGATCGACTTAAGAAAGAAATTATCTCTTTAGAGAAAGAACAATCGGACGAAGTTGCTTCCGGTAAATTCAATATCCAAGCCAAACTCAAAGAACTCAGAGGAGCCATTGATGAGTGGAGGCTCAAATACACCTTGATCACTCCGGTTGATGGGCAAGTTTCCTTTTCAAAAATCTGGAGTCCTCATCAATTTGTACAGTCAGACGAATTAGTGATGACCGTAATTCCTTATGAGGGCCAGGGTATGATTATTGCCCGAGGAGCACTGCCCGTAGCACGATCTGGCAAGGTAGATAGCGGAATGGTGGTCAACATCCGCTTAGACAATTACCCTTATAAAGAATACGGAATTCTGAAAGGTACAGTGACTAACATTGCACCAGTCCCTAATCCTGGCGAAGATGCTGAGCCGATATATCAGCTCACTGTCAGCGATTTTGACTCGCCCAGTGCGGGTAAACTGAATACCACTTACAATCAGTTGTTAGACTTCCAACAAGAGATGGCGGGTATTGCCCTAGTCATCACCGAGGACCGCAATCTCTGGCAACGCTTAGTGACAGATCGCTTTCGCAATGTGCGTTATAATCGCTAGACTGTCGCCCAGGCATACAATTTCAAACTTTTGCCGTTTGGCTGAAACAGCTTTATCCTAAAAGTGCTAACTTGTATGGAACCTAAATTTCTCTTCCATGCGACTAGCACTGGTTTTACTCTCCCTTTGTTGCCTTAGTTTCTCCGCCCTTTCTGCCCAAAAAGGGATGAACAACAAGAAAATGACTAAGATTCTGGAGGAACATGCCTCTGCTTTAGAAGGAGATGCTGGTTCATGGCAGGTTTTCATCCATGATCACGTCTTACTTGTTGTGACGGATGAGCCCAACAACCGAATGCGCATCTTCACCCCCATCATGGAAGAAAGTGAATTGGAGAAGAAGCAGCTTCGCAATATGCTCATTGCCAACTTCCATACTGCCTTGGATGCCAAGTACAGTATCTACGAGGGATTCGTCATTAGCACCTTTACCCATCCCCTGAAAGAGTTAACAGAATGGCAATTGGTGGATGCCTTGAGTCAAGTGGCCAAACTTGCCGAAAACTTCGGAACGACCTACTCTAGCACGGATCTCATCTTTGGTGGAAAGCAGGATAAGATTGAGCAAAAACGGCTGAATCAAAGCCCAAGTAAAGGAAGAAGATCTTAGCTGCATGTCTTAAACATCCCCCTTCCCACCTCCAACACTAAACTACACCCACTCCAACCACCTTTACCGCAGAGCGGCCGCCTGTTGCCCCAACCTTAAACTAAAACTCAACTCAAATTCATCTGCGATAGCTTGATCTTTTAGCTTTTCGAAATAGGTAGGAGAGTTGAAGGTAATGCCATATTGGGTTCTATCGATAGACATGACTCCTACGATCAACCATTGCTCTCCATTGGCTTTTATCTCAACCGGGAAGGAAATGGGGTGAGTGCTATCTTTGATCGTTAGGTTTCCACTAATCTGCTGTATTCCCTCTTGCAAGCTCAGTTTTGATGTCATGGTAAATTCGGCTTGCGTATATCGCATCACTTCAAAGAAGTCTTTTGACTTCAAATGTTTCACCAAGCGCTCATTATCGGATTGGATGGAACGCATATCCATTGTTATGGCAACTACGCGGAGTTCTCCATTCGTGCCTTTAAATTCAGCCTGCTCAAGCTGTACCGTTCCAGATAACGCATAGGCATTAAAAGCGGCTTTGCCTTTCCAAGCCACTTCGCTGTCAAGGAGTGTAAAAGACTGCGCAAAAGTAGATAAGATAATTCCGAAAGATAAGATGATGGTGCTGATGATGTTTTTCATGATAATTTGAATTTGAAGTGATAAAATGAGTGGTGACTTACTTATTCGCCATAAAGCTGTCCGACCGTATCCAATTTTCCAATCCCACACACGCGCTCGCCGGAGGGCAATTCAGCAATAACATACCACATCGCCCAACCTCCAATCAAGCGATAATCTCTCCGCCAATTGTCAACAAAGGTGTAGGGTT
Organism: Saprospiraceae bacterium; assembly: GCA_965263225.1. Lineage (GTDB taxonomy): Bacteria > Bacteroidota > Bacteroidia > Chitinophagales > Saprospiraceae > DT-111. Next base: position 284,990 of record CBDHHG010000045.1, on the reverse strand, counting down.
GCCCTGCCTTCATGATTCCTTTTTTAACCTTAAAAAGCTTGGAAAAAACTTTACTGGGGTAGGTTACCCGATGGCTCCATTTATTGTTTACAAAGATGTAGGCACCGCCTTCAATAATCGTTGCGTTTTCCTTAGGCGATAGAATGGCCGAATTGTGCTTCCAAAAGAAGGTACCCGGCTCCTTTGGGTCTACCGAAGCCAGTACAGGACTAGGATAATGATCTACCTGCAACTTTTGTGGCAGCTTAGCTAATTTTTCCGGTAGCGTCGCTTCTTCGACAGCTGATTGGGCCATCAAATAAGTAATCCCGAATACACAGGCGAGCAATAGCATTGTTTTTTTCATGACCGTTGTTTTTTCTTCAAAGGTGGGGGTCTCAATAGCCCAAATCGCCTCAATTTTTTATTTGAGTCCTCTTTTTAATGAAGAATATTGCATGGATAATGGAGAATTGGGTGAAGCGTGGCAAAACACTCAAAGTTTTGTACAGTCTTGACTTCAGATGTTTGAGCCTAGCACCTCTTAGCCCCGCTCTTGCTTGATTTGATTGGGTGATTTACCTGTCACTTTCTTGACGATGCGATTGAAGGTCGCCTTGGAGTTGAAACCGGATTCGTAGGCGATGGATAAGAGGGTGTAATGATCATAGTCGGAAGATTGAATCATGCTCACCGCCTCTTCCACTCGGAAAGCATTGACGTAGTCATTGAAGCTTTGCTTCAATAAACGATTTAAGATTTGGGTCAATTGGTAGGGCTTGATCTGGATAGCCTCGGCCAAACCAGCCAGTGTAAGGGTAGGCTCGGTATAAAGCTTTTGTTCTCGCATCACGCGCTCCAAATCTGGAAGATATTGAGATAGTTCTTCCCTCTTATCCTCCTTCAGGGTTTTCAGCCGCTTGTGGATCGGCTCCTGGCGGCGGGCAAAACCCTGTAAGGCGAGCCAATAGGTCAGGATGGCTAAAGTCAGGTAGGTGGGATAGGTGTAGAATGGATTGAAAGCGTAGTTGAAGAAAAGATAGTCCACCAAGCCAACCAGTATGACCAGGATACCAAAGGCAAAGTAGGCAAGTAGAATGAATCGAATCCATCGCAATGAAGCGGGGAGCAATTGCCCAGTTTCTTCTCCTCCTTCCCTAGAGATCAATTGCCAACCTTGATAGGTATAAAAGAGAATTACTCCAGCAAATATAACAAGCTGAAAGGGAGTATGCATCCACAGAATATAGGCCTCGGCTCCTAGCCAACTCAAACTTTCCCGCGACCCATCCCAATAGAAATTCTGGATTTTGACAAAATTTGCAAAGACAAACTCCAAGGCCACAGGTATAAAGTGTACCCAATCACCTCGCTGCCATCGCCATTCCGTTTGCGCGTAAGCGCGCACGTAGAAATACAGCAAAGCTCCATATAGCCAGTTGTACTCTAAAAATACGAGATAGGTCCAGTTGGTGTAGCTCACCCCTATGCCGATCATCAAGAGTCGATAAGATAAAAAGAAGAGCAAGATGGCCAAAAAACGATTGGCTCGCCGTTGAGGTTCTTCAGTCCGCCATAACATTCCTCCCATCACTGCACCTTGCAGCGCACCAAAGAAAAGCAACATGCGGAAAATGATTGGCCAATCCATTTTTAGGGTAGAATGGGAAGTTTATGAAATTGAATAAAAATGAAGAATGTTTAATTTATCATGAAAAGGGTTGAGTGTCTATTGAGCTGGTGTTCCTACATTATCCGATATACTCTATTCACTACAATTCTTCCTTCTCAATCCTACATGATCGATTACAATTCTAGCGCTTACTCCATTTCTTCAACACCAAGTTCATCTCCTGGGAACCTTGTAGATCAAATACCACCTCCTCATACTTTGGGGCACGCCATTTCACCTTAGGGTTCCTAGAAAAGGCGTATGGCTCCTTCGGAATACCCAGAAAATTCGTATCCAACTTACCATTATCATTAATATCCTGGAATAAAGCAATGACATATTTTCCACTGGAGATACCCTCCAGGCTTGTCTGGTAGCTTCCTACTTTATTGACCGAAACCTTAGCTGAGGCAACAGCATTTTCATTCTGGTCGAAGTCAGCTTCACTGCCGTACATGGCAATTAGGATGGTCCCTTTACCAATAGGCGCTTCCAGGGTCAAGTTGATGGAATGCTGTGCGGACAAAGCGCCTGCCAAGAGCATAAAAAGAATATAAAAAGAGCTTCGCATAGGTAGTTTTACTGATTCGTAAAATACAACGAAAAAGGCACCTAGATGTTTTCACCTCCAGATGCCTCGCTGTAGAATAGTGAGAGAAAGCGGACACAACACACGCGTTCGCATCCGGCTTTCGTAGTCATACTAAAAAATTACTAATTCATTAATTCCTTCTTCGGATCATCGTAGCCAAATAGCTCCGCCAAGCTCAATTCCTGAACTACGCCGTATTTACCCAAGGCTACCAAGTTGAGTCTATTCTTATCGCCGATGATCGCCAAATTGTATTTCTTATCCTTAACATGCTTTTCATGGAAGTTCTTTAGGTCTGCCATGCTCATGCCCTTGACCTTGCTGTAGATATCTTTACGAATATCATAGGTTAGGCCTTTCTCTTCCGCATTGAGGTAATTGAATAGAACAGATGTTTTCGTTACCCGCTCACTTTCGATCTTCTTCAAGATGGCTTTCTTGGAGGCCTCAAAACTCTGTTCTGATTCAGGCATATTGTTCAATAAGTCCAGTAATGCATCCATAGCTTCCACCTGCTTATCTACCTGCGTACCCACATAGGCGAAGATCTGATCATTTGCCTCCTTCTTCGTGCCCTGCGAATAGCTGGCAAAGACGGAGTAGGCCAAACCTTGAGCTTCCCGAATTTCCTGGAAGACAACAGAAGACATGTTTCCACCAAAGTACTCGTTAAACATACGAGATTCGGCTGCGATATCTTTGTTGAACTTCTCACCTGGGCTTTGGAAGATGATCTCAGCCTGTACCATATCATAATCTGTATAGAAAACATGCGGATCATTTGCATCTAGTTCCGCGAATTTCACTTTCTCAGGAGCTGGCTGCAGTGCTTCTGGAACGCGATGATGCGCACTTAAGGTCGCATTTAGATCCTCTAAGGCTAAGGGCCCGTAATATAGAATGCGGTGCTGCGTTTGTGGAATGGATTTTACCAAGTCCAATAATTCACCAGACTCTAACAAATCCATTGTCTCATTGGAAAGTACGTTGGTGAAGGGAGAATTCTCCCCGTATTTGGCATAGGCCGACAGTGCCCCCCAAAGGATTGCCCCTTTATTCTTCTTGACATCGGATCGTTGCTTGTGACTATCGGAAATCAAGTTCTTCAAGATGTCATCGTCTGGCTTAGGATTGTTAAGCAATTCTTCGAAAAGCTGCATGGAAGCCACCATGTTTTCGCTCAATCCACTCAAGGTTACGTACAGGCGCTCCTCTGAAGAGAATACAGAGAAGTCCGCGCCTAATTTGTAAAACTCCTTCTTCAAGTCCTCTGCCGAGTACTCCTCCGTCCCCAGGTACTGAATGTAATCCAATGCCATTTTCATCTTTGGATTTTCGTTGGTGCCAAAATCCAGGAGGTAGTATAGATTGAAGAGTTGATTTTCTTCATTCTTCTTATACAAAACAGGAATACCTGGCTCAATCTCAGATTTTACGATATCTTTCTCGTAGTCCACAAAAACAGGTGCAATATCTGCCACTTCAGCATTCTCAACCGATTGGTAGAAAGGAGATTTGGAGTTTCGGTCAAGATCCACTTTGGTGATGGCAGGTTTATCCACCTTTTTCTTATTAGGATCATCTCCCGTCAGTTTGTACACCACGCCATAATTATCCCCGTAATGTGCATTTACGAAGGCCATTAGCTCTTCCTTGGTCACCTTCTCCATACGTTCGATCAAGCTGATGTAATCCGCCCAATCCATTTCATTGGTGAAAGCCATCACCATATTGTTAGCACGGGCAGAATTGCTTTCCAGGGAACGCATTTTGCTTTTCTTAAAGTCATTGACCACCGCCTGAATCAGCCAGTCTTCAAACTCTCCCTTCTTCAGTAGATCGATCTGCTCTAATAGTAATTGCTTCACTTCGTCCAAGCTTTGACCCTCTCTGGGCTGACCAAAGAAATTGTGGATAGAGTAATCATTCATGGCATTCACATAACAATAGGCCTCTAAAACTGCTTGCTTTTGCTTCAGATTTAGGTCTATCAATCCTGCTGTGCTATTCGCCAAAAGGTAATCTACCAATTGTAGTAAGTGATAATCTTTGCTGGAGGTACCTCCCATTCTGAACCCGATGGAAATATTCTCTGAATTAGGGCCCCAAACGGTGTCAACCTGTACAGCAGTAATTGGATCTTCCTCTGGTGGGCTATAGGCTTCTAAATCATTGGGCTCCCAGTAACCAAAGTATTGCTCGGCCAATTTAACAGCCTCAGAGGGATTAAAGTCTCCACTTAAACAGATAGCTACATTATTCGGACGATAGTATTTGTCAAAATAGGCATTGATATCTGTGATAGAAGGGTTCTTCAAGTGCTCAATCGTCCCAATTACGGTCTGTAAGCCGTATGGGTGTTTCTTGAATAAAAGCCGAGGCATGGCCTCTGCCACTTTCCACCCATCGTTATCTAAGCTTCGGTTCTTTTCCTCGTATACCGCCTCCAATTCCGTATGGAACAAGCGATTCACAATCTTGCTAAAGCGATTGGCTTCAATTTTAAAGAAATTCTCCAACTGATTAGAAGGGATATCATTCATGTAGACGGTACGATCATCCGTTGTATAGGCATTGGTTCCTTTTGCCCCAATTAAGCCGATCATCCGATCGTATTCGTTAGCAATGGCATACTGCGAGGCTTCTTTTGAAACCGCATCGATTTTGGCATACCAATCTTTGCGCTCCTCGGGGTCCGTCAAGGTGCGATAGTGTTCAAACATTTGTTCAATACTATCCACAAAAACCCTTTCCTTTTCCCAATCCTTGGTACCAAAAACGTCAGTTCCTTTGAACATCATGTGTTCAAGGTAGTGGGCCAAACCGGTGGAGTTAGCTGGATCGAATTTCCCACCTGCTTTCACAGGGATAAAGGTCTGGATGCGTGGCGCATTTTTGTAGACACTCGTGTATACTTTTAAGCCGTTGTCTAAGGTGTAAATGCGCGTTTTAGAATCATCACCTGTAACATACTCATAGGTGTAGCCTGCCTCATCCGTTGCAGTTTTAGTTACATAGCTTTCTTCCGCTTGCTTGCACGAAAATGCCATAGCAAACACGAAGAATAATAAAATAATTCGGTTCATTACAGAAGGCGTTTAATGAAAAAAATGTAGTCCATATCCTTTAGAACAAGTGTTCTTTTCTCTTAAATCATGGGACGATTGGGATGTATAAAAGGTTGTAGGCAATTATTTGTACGATGGAAAACGACTAGAAAGGCACTTTGTCTTGGTGTATGCAGCAATACCATCACATGGGATTGTTCAGAAAAGTGTGTCATACTCATAGATGTTGATCAAACCTGTCCTTGAACTCTCTTTTCATAGAGCGGATAACAGCTTTGTAGGAATGAATGCGTTTTTTCCAAACCTTTTCCTTCTTCATCAGCGTAAGATAGAGCAATTTAGTTAATGCTTCTTCAGAGACGAAAGCAGCTTTGGTTTTGGTAGTTTTGCGCATAATCCGATGCAGACCTTCAATAGGATTGGTAGTGTAAATGAGCTTTCTAACGGCCCAATTGAAGCCAAAAAAAGCTGTTAGTTCTACCCAATTGTTGGTCCAAGCCTGGCCAATTTCAGGATACTTTTGGTTCCAGGTGTGCTCAAAATCCTTGAGCGCCTGGAGTCCTTGAGATTCATCGTCTGCTGTATATATGGCTCTCAGCCCTTTACAAATAGGCTTAACATCTTGGTCATCAACAAAACGGATCGCATTACGTACCATATGCACCACGCAGCGCTGGACGATAGCCTGAGGAAAAACACTCCAGATCGCTTCCTTAAATCCACTCAATCCATCAACGCAGAAGAATAATATATCTTCTACCCCTCTATCTTTGATATGTTCCAAAGTACGACCCCACTGTTTGGCTCCTTCTTGAGGCCCCACTTGAATAGCTAAAACATCTCTATAACCTTCTGCATCTACTCCATAGACGGTATAAACAGCTTTGCTCTTAACCACCCCATTGTCGCGTACCTTAAAATGAATAGCGTCTAAAAAGACAACCATATAAAAAGACTTCAAGGCACGCTGCTGCCATTGGCGAATATCTGACCATACCCGATCAGTAATGGTACTAAGTTGCCCCATACTGAGCTGGATACCATACATGCGTTGCAAATGCATTTGTATATCGCCATAACTATTACCCAGACTATACAATTCCAATATCTGATGATCCAAGCCGCTATGAAGATCTCGCTCCCATTTGCCTACCAACTGTGGCTCAAAACTACCCTGGCGATCACGAGGAGGCTCAATCTGAACTTCTCCTAACTGTGTTCGCAAGCGTTTCTTCGTACTACCGTTACGACGATTGGCTTGACCCGATTGCCGGTCTTGCAACAAGTGAGCATCCAACTCACCTTGCAAAGAGCTTTCTACAAGATGCTTGATTAAATCCTTCAAGATGCCTTCCTCGCCTACTAAGCCTTGACCCTTTTGTAGGCCAGCTAAAGCAGACTCCTCAAATTTCTTGTAATCGAAGGCTGAACCAGAACCCTTTTTCTTTGATTTACTCATGTCAGTCCTTTTTCAAATTTAATTATTTTTGAACTGACACACTTTTTTGAACACTCCCCATCACATCAATAAAACGCACAGCAAATATAGATTATTTCCTCTACGGATGTGCTTGGAATCCTGCTAAAAAAGCCAAAATCAGGCAGAAACGGCTTATATTCGGCTAACTTAAAACTTACACACATGCGTTCAATTAAGCTTTCCCAAATAGTATTTTTTCTGCTTGCTCCTTTCCTGTCCTTTACACAATCTTCCCAGATCAAAGCCCTGGTTGGGGGAACCCTAATCGATGGCTTCGGCGGCACACCGATCCAGAACAGTGTCATCATCATCGAGGGGGAGCGAATCAAGGCGGTGGGCCACCAAGGTACGCTGGCCATTCCGGAAGGGGCTGAGGTCATTTCCACGGAGGGAATGAGTGTAATGCCTGGTCTATGGGACATGCACGTCCATTTGATGATCAATGGCCACAGCGATTATGCGCATTGGGATAAGAAATATCCTGATCTTTTCGAAAGCGTGATCATGCCTTCTTCTGCCAATCAACTGCTGTTGGCAGGGGTGACTAGTGCCCGAGATCTGGGCGCGCCATTGGAAGCCAGCATCAATGTGCGTGATCGAATCAATAAAGGAGAAATTGATGGTCCCACGATGTATATGTCTGGCCCTTTTATTCAACACCAACCCTATCCCGGAACGGAGTTATTCCGATGGGGCGTGAGCGGAGTGGCTGACGCCAGGGCAAAGGTCAAGAAATTGGCGGATGCTGGGGTCGATTGCATCAAATTGATCGATCAGGATCAGATGACGATGGAAGAGGTGGAGGCGGTAGTAGATGAAGCCCATAAACACGACCTCACCGTGGTAGCCCATTCCCATCGCCCTGAGGAAATTCGCCGAGGCTTAAAAGCAGGTATCGATTGCTTCGAGCATACGGGCCTTTCCTCTGCACCTGAATACCCGGCAGATGTACTAGAAATGATCAAGGAGCGAACCGCCCAGATGAATCTAGGACCATTGTTCTGGACGCCAACCGTAGAAGGACTGTACAACTACGAATACGTAAGAGATAATCCCGAAAAACTGGATAATGATTCTTGGCATTTAGGACTTCCAGATTCTATCATTCAAGATATTAAGCAATCTATTCGCTATCCTGGTCGCCTTCCTTATTTCCAAATCACACCCACTCGCCGCCCTACCCTGGAGCGCAAAGTAAAGCAGTTGATGGATGCTGGTGTAGTGCTATTAATTGGTACGGATTCTGGTATCCCGATGAAGTTTCACAGTCAATCCACCTGGAATGAGTTGGATGTCTGGGTGAATGAATTTGGCATTGACCCCATGTATGCCATTAAAGCAGCAACCTATTGGCCATCTGTGATTATGGGTGTGAGCAATGAAGTGGGGACGATTAGCGAAGGAAAATATGCCGACATCATAGCTGTCGATGGTGATGTGCTGCGTTACATCAGCTTACTACAAGATGTGGACATGGTCATTAAACATGGTAAACGCTACAAATAAACAGCAGTATGCGATTTTCAGTTAACCTCTATTTCCTTCCTGTGCTCGTGATTTTGTTGAGTACTTGCCAAGCCGCAGAAAGAGAACAAGAGTCTACCGTCAAACCGCCAAACATTGTCCTAATTCTTGCCGATGACTTTGGCGTAGGGGACATTCAGGCGCATTATCCGGACAACAAGATAGCCACGTCATACCTGGATAGCCTAGTGCCCGCTGGCATGAGCTTCACGGATGCGCATAGCGGATCGGCGGTATGCACGCCAAGATTGAAGAGTTGCGAGAGGCACTTGACCTAGTGGTAAATCGAGGTACTAGTAGAGCAGGAGATCGTCAAGCCAATGACGTACGGGTCCAATTTGACACGATCCAAACAAAACGTTGGTATCAAGAGATTCAAGCTAAGGGAGAATAGCATAGACTGGCTGCCCCAAGCACAGGAATCATTGAATTTTCAGAAACCTCAATCTGCAAATCCTCGATGATAGGTTGGTAGGCGAAGGCGGATAGCTCCTCCCAGAGCGCATCTTTGAAAAAGGCATAAGACTGACTCACAGAACCTCCTAGAACAATCTTGTCTGGATCCAGGGTGTATAAGATGCTTTTGATGCCATTGGCGAGATGGTGACCATACTCGGCAAACTGGGCGAGTGCAGTCAAATCTCCACTGGCTGCCTGTTGAGCCACCTTTAAGCCCGAAACTTGGTGTATATTTTCAAAAAACTGTCCACTGGCATAGTACTCGACGTATTGATCGAGATAAGGAATCATCCCAAACTCCCCTGCCCCACCATGACGACCGTTGTAGAGCTGCCCGTTCAGTACAATACCTGCTGCCATCCCTGTGCCGATGATTAGTCCGATGAAATTCTGGGCACTATGCCCTTTACCAAATCGGTATTCTCCCAGTGCAAAGCAGTTGGCGTCATTGTTCATAAACACGGGCACACCAAACTCTTTTTCTAAAATAGTTTTCAAATGGACTTCTTTCCAGGAGGGAATATTCTGAACATCATAAACGATCCCCCTTTCCACATCGACTACACTAGGCACACCAATACCGATGCCACTAACAGCGTCCGTCATCACCGCTGATATCACCGCCTTCACCTCCTCCACAACCTGCTGCTCCGTACCCGAAGAACTGATTAATTGCTTTTGACTCAACTCAATATTGCCCACTCGTACTCGAGCAGCCTGTACCTTGGTACCTCCTAGGTCCACGCCAATGACTGTCGCATCTGATTCCATGCGGGAAAGCTACGAACAAATAGCTAGAAAAGATTAAATCTGTACCTGTATCACAAGATCAGGTTAGAAGGCTATTTAATATTGAAACCTTCCATAACATGAGGTAGGTATTCAGGATGTCGCTTTATATAGGCGGCGACATAAGGACAAAGTGGCATGATTTTGAGGTTATTGGCAACGGCATAGTCCAGGCCGGTCTTGGCAAGACGACTTGCAATCCCTTGTCCTTCAATAGCCGGCGGTACTTCAGTATGGGTGAAGATGATCCGGTCTTTAATCAATTTATATTCACAAATGGCCAAGTACTTATCTACTTTTACTTCAAAGCGATTTTTCGCCTCATTGTTGATGACTTGTAATTGGGTAGCATCCATAAAAAGATTTTTTTGAAACTCAAAACAATATGACAACCAATACTTTGTAAAGGTTTTGAAAATGTGGTAAACTTTTTTCTTCCCTCCTCTTTATGCATTTTATGTCTTGCTTACATCCTATGATAAAAAGCAAAAAACCATGAAAAGAAGTATTGTATTTCTCATCGCCCTCTGTCTGTTTCAATGGACCCAAGCAGCAGCTCCTGAGAACAAGATCCCTTCCAAAATCAAAGAAGTAACCGTATTCCAGCGAGGCGCACAAGTAAGTCGTACAGGACAAACTAATATAACTAAGGGCCAATCCACTCTGATTTTTACTGGGATTTCTCCACAAATAGATCCCAATAGTATCCAGTTTTCTTCAGTAGGCGATTTCACCATCCTTTCCATCAATCACAAACTAGACTACCTCACTCCACCGGAGAAAGATGAAGCACTAGAAACACTGAGAACACAAAGAGAGAACTTCAACGATCAACTAGCAGAAGAAAAAGCAATTTTATCCGTTTTCCAAGAAGAAGAAAATCTGATTATAGCCAATAAATCTCTGGCTAGTCAGCAGAACGGCGTCGATATTGAGAACCTAAAAGCCACCGCCGAATTCTACCGAAGTCGCATCAAGGAAATTCGCTTGGAAAAATTGAGCATTAACAAATCCATTAAGACATTCCAAGGAGAGATCAAAAAGATCGATCAACAATTGCAGACCCTAAAAGCTAAATACGAACCTAAAGCCACCAGTGAAGTTTGGGTGACAGTTAGTGCTAACCAGGTTTCCAAAGCCACCTTTACCCTAACCTACCTAATCAATAATGCCGGATGGACACCACTTTATGATATCAGAGTCAAGGACATCAATAGTCCCGCACAATTGCAATACAAGGCCAAGGTGTACCAGAACTCGGGCGAAGACTGGGAGCAGGTAAAACTGAGTCTTTCCACCGGTAATCCGCGCCAGTCCGGTACTCGGCCTATCTTGACGCCCTGGTGGTTGTATACCACACCCCCCATTGCTTATCGCAATAAGCAGCGTCGACAGGGATTGGGTATAGCTGATTATGCGATCATTGAAGAAGAAGCGGCGGAGGCAGATGAATATGAAATGAAAGCTGAGGAGCAAGCTACTTATGCCAATGCGACAACGGTGGAGCACACTACTTCCATAGCGTTTCAAATTCGACTCCCCTACGATGTCCCTAGCAATGGACAACCTTATACCGTAGGCATTGACGAACATGAATTACCAGCTACCTACGAGTATTATGTAGCACCCAAATTAGATAGGAATGCGTACCTCACTGCTAAAGTGACCAATTGGGAAGATTTCCGCCTGTTGAGTGGCACAGCCAATCTTTTCTTTGAGGGTACTTTCCTGGGCCAATCTCATTTGAATGTCAGTAGCACACAGGACACCCTGAGCATATCTCTGGGGCAAGACAAAAGCATCGTAGTAGAAAGAACACGAGATGAGCAATTTAAAGATCGACAGTTCATTGGTTCAAAGCAAACCCAAAAAACGGGCTGGAAGATCAAGATTCGCAACAAGAAACGACAAGCTATTAATCTAGTAGTAGTAGATCAGATTCCATTAAGTACTAGTGATCAAGTTGAAGTGAAATTGGATAAAGCCAAAGGCGCAAAGTTTGACGAAAAGGCGGGAGAGTTGAAGTGGGAATTGGACGTAACCCCAAGTAGTACTGAAGAAATCGGATTCCACTACAGTGTGAAATATCCGAAGAAGATGGCTTTAGTTTTAGAGTAGAACGCTAGAGCATGCTGGTTGGAGAATCGATAGAGGATAGAAGGAAGTACGACAATTTACTGACAAGTACTTCCTTCTTACTCTTCCTACCAATCCCAATCCCAATCGTCACCAAAGCCACCAAAGCGGAAAGTGAGGGTACCTACAGGAGAGGAGAAATCATTACTTTCTAAGCCTGGTAATTGATTGATACCATCCACCCAACGATAGCCAGCCGTAAAGCCTAACTTGAAGAAGTCGGTCACATTGACTTCGAAACCTGCTTCAGGCGTCAAGACAAAAGTACGATCAGAGAAAATGGTGTCACCATCTGTCTTGAGTCGAGTTCTACCCCACCCTACTTTCAAACTTGAATAAAAGTGGACCAATTTTCCAGTCTTGGAGGTAGCACCAAACCAAAGACCTCCGTGCCGAAATTGAATATTGTAATCGCCGGCATTTTCACCGTCTTCAATTGTATACTCAGGGTATTCCGTCCCCATACCATATCCACCAAAGAAGAAGCGATTCAAGATCAAGGCACCACCACCACCAACATCGGCTCCCACCTCACCATTGATGGAACCAACTTCCAAGATCGGGCCACCGAAGGCACCTAGTACTTCGAGGTCATCAAAAAGTGTTTCTTGCTGAGCACTAAGTTGAAGAGTAATAAGGCTCAAAACTAGGAGTAATATCTTTTTCATATGCAGTCAAGTTTAATTGTTAAAACCATTCTTTGTTAGAAGATGTACTTACTATAGAAGCCCCCCTATAGGAGGAGTAAAAAAACTGCTGTACAAGGGAGATTTGTACGCTTTGACGCAGTTTGATTATTTAAAGTTACAAGCTCGGTATATTTTGCGGAGAGTAGAATATACCAATTCAATAAGATTTTGGACAAGCGATAACATTTAGACCTATGGATTTTCAGCAAGCCGTTTTGGATAAAAGCTTTGAACGCCCGGTAGTGGTGGATTTTTGGGCACCTTGGTGTGGCCCTTGTCGAGTATTGGGCCCGACGATTGAGCAATTAGCCGAAGAACAATCCGACAGGTGGGATCTCGTGAAAGTGAATACCGAGGAAGACCCGGAGATTGCCCAGCAATATAAGATCATGAGTATTCCGAATGTAAAGCTTTTTCATAAAGGAGAAGTTGTTGCCGAATTCACCGGCGCTCAACCGCGCAACATGATCGAACGCTGGCTCGCTGAGCACATTCCGGACGAGCGCAAAGCTGATCTGCAGTCTTTGATCGAAAAGGCCGGAACACCAGAGGGCCTAGCCTTGTTGGAAGCTTTCGTAACCGAAAATCCAGATATTCAGGAAGCGGTAGTGGGATTGGCCAAACAACTGGTATTCCAAAATACCCAAAAGGCCGTGGAACTCGTCGCCCACGTCAAAGCTTCCGATGAAATGGCTGAGGTGGCTCAGGATATCCGCACCGTAGCTGAATTACAGGAGTTCGAAAGTGCTGATGGTCAAGCCGGAGATGCCTTGCAGATCGCTAAAGCGGCCCTAGCCTCAGGTGATCAAAGACAAGCCATCCAACAACTCATAGAAGCGACCAAACTGGACAAGTCGCTAGCCAATGACCTTCCCAGGCGCGCCTCTATCGCGCTATTTCGCCTCCTCGGCCCCACCCACCCGTTGACGAAAGAGTATCGGTGGCGGTTTGATATGGCGTTGTACTAGAGTACAGAAGACAGAGGACAGATCGCTTTGCTATCAGAGGACAGATATGAGAACGCTGTACTGTAAGAAGGCAGACAGGTCCATCTTTCCTCTATCGTCTCCCCTCTGTCATCTTCGCCCCTGTCCGTCTTCCTTATGTAAAAATTCGGGCTCCTAACTTATCTCTCCGCATTGCATCCTCACCCTTTTCCCTATATTGCTATAAAAAAGAGCATGAATACCCTTCTAATCTTCAAAGCCTTACACGTTATAGGTTTCGTCAGCTGGTTTGCTGGCATGTTTTATTTGGCACGCATCTTCGTATACTTTGTCGAGGCAGGCGACAGGCCAGAGCCGGAGAAAGGCATATTACAAAAGGAGTTCAATGCCATGATGTGGCGGGTGTATAAGATTATCCTCACACCAGCTATGGTCCTTACCTGGATAGCAGGAGTAGCTATGCTGATCACCAACCCCGTCTACTTGCAAATGGGCTGGATGCACATCAAATTGACGCTACTTATCCTGCTTTCGGGCTACCATGGGTATTGTAAGGGGGTCATCCGCAAGTTAGAAGCGGGTACCATGGTGATGTCCTCCTTTAGCTTTCGACTTTTCAATGAGATTCCTACGCTCTTCCTCGCCGCCATTTCCTTCATTGCGGTACTGGGGAAAGCGGGTACGATCAACTACATCTACCTCCTCATTGGCCTAGTCCTCTTTGCAGGTCTGATGTACCGAGGTGCCGTTGCTTACCGCAAGCGGCGGGAGCGCGAAGCGCAGGGCTAAATCCCTCTACTTCAGGGAGCGATATAGCTCCAAAAAATATCTCTGAAAAATATCTCACTGGAACTTTTCTGGAAGGGGAAATTGTTATATATTTGCCTCGCTTTTGGAGAAAAGGACGCTTCTCTTCCAAAACTGGTAAAGACCCATGGTGTAATTGGTAACACAGGCAGATTTTGGTTCTGTCGTTCTAGGTTCGAGTCCTAGTGGGTCTACAAAAAACTCAATTCAGTCTTTAAAAATCAACGCTTTATAAATTTAATTTTTAGCCGCGTTGACATTTGAGTTGACGTTTTCAAGAAACAAAAAAAATCAATAGGACCGGACACCTTGTTCGGTCTTTTTTATAAGTCTCATCTGCTAAATAGACATTATTTTATAATTATAGCGAAACTTACTTCTACAGCTGCACCAGTTACAGTTGAATTTAATCATTTTACATCAACTATCCCAATGTTTTACTGCCTACCATACTCTTTGAGCTTGGGAGACAGGGAATGGATGGTCATATTAGACAGATACCCAGTGAACTAGATTCATTTCAGCCATTCTCCGGAGATTCATCGTTCAGAAAAGTCTTGAGTCGCTTTTCAATATAAATCAAAGAAAAACATAGAAGTATAATAAAGAACAAAGCAATATATGTTACAATACTGCTCGTAATATCAATTAAGAAATCTGGCCTTGCATAAGATAAGAAAATGCCTGCAAAAGTAACAAGCAAACTAATTGATCCCAAGATGATATCTTTATATTTTACTAGCCAGAATAAGCTACAGAAAAATATAGCAATCAAAAATAACACCAAAGGTGCAACCTCCTGATCCTTGGAAACATTTACAAGAAATCGGTCTTGGATTTCTAAAAAGGAAAACCTTATCACAAACCAAATTACGAGGCAAATTATGACCAATGTTATATTCAGAAAATTCCTCCTCAGGTTCATCATCTCCTTTAATTCATCATTTGCATTCAGGTGTATAATGAAATAGAATATTAAAAGTATGAAGGCGAGCAGCCCCAAAGAAGTCATGAAGTATATATTGGGGTAGTAAATAAAACCCGTTAGTGATTTTGTGTAGCCTGCCTTATTCTTTGTAGATAACAAACTGGAAAGACTATTTTTGTCTTCTTGATAAATTGAGTCAAGCTTTTGCCAATTTGCCTTTTGCTTATAGCTAGGTTCGTTGACTATGCTACCAACCTCCAAAAGATAAAAGTATATAGCTGGCCATTCCTTGTCTTGGGTCCAATCTATAGTAGGTGCTGTTGATCTTTGACTTTGAACAGCAACCGCCCATAAACCTTCATTGTCAAAGTCTTTTGCTAATTCTTTGTGTTTTTCAACAAGCTTTACCTCCCAAGGTGCATAATAAGGTTTGAAGAAATCCAGTAAGACTGCAACTAGTGAAAAGACCATTACTAATATAGTCAAGGCTAATCTTAACCATTTTGGATTTTTCTTTGGATTTCGAAATTGACCACTCAATATGGAACCCAGATCTTTCGTGGGCTTGTCAAGCAGAAATATAATTAAAGGAAAAAAGAGTAGCGGAAAGAGAAAAAAATGACCATAGACAGCCAGGTACTGTTCGTTTGATATGGATAGCCCATTTTCAGCTAATAAAGTTATTAGAATGACAATAGGAAAAGAAATCGCTGCCACAAAGAGAATTCTAGAAGCTTTCATTCTTGAGAAGCTTAGTTTCTTATTTGGATTCAATTAAAGGCGCTGGGATCTCATGCCCAATCAACCACTTCTCATTGGATTCGACTCTTGCACGGAGATTCCTTAGCAATTTTGGTAGACTATTTTTAACTGCAGATTTCAAAATTGGCTCTAAGAACCAATTTATCGACCAATTGAAATCAAAGTCACTGTCAGAATAAAAAGTAACAATGTGATGATCAGATTCTAGTTTCACTATTTCCCAGTACCCGAACGTGTTACTAAGATAATATGGATGATCTTTTGATGTGTCCATTTCCCAACTTATTCTAGCATATTCTTCTGCGAATTGATATTTTGTTGCCAAAAAATACGAAATATTCTTTTTGGAAAGGGGTGGATTTATTATTGTTTTACCATAAATACTATCTGCGTTTTCAAATGTTATTTCACAGCCAGCATAATTTGGTATAAATTCACTATGAGCATCACAATTCATTAGTATATCAAAGATGGCTTTAGCCTCTGAAATTATAATACAGTGACTAGATACCTGTACCGTTGAATCTGTTCTAATCTTCTTTGTTAAAATTTTTCCGATTTTCATTTTTGTGAGTTCCTGAGGTGTATATACAAAGGTACTCCTTTGTGCCCAGATGACAGTGACGCTACAAAGCCACAAAATCAAAGTGAATTTTAATTTCATATTTACAGCTTTAAATGACTAAAAATGTGACAATACCTTGAATAAAAAAGTCTGTGGATTCAACATTCTTTAACTTCACCTATTGTCACATTCCTTGATAGATTTGGATTAGTTTAATACTGCTATTTTGATTTTTTGGGGAATACAGGTCTGAATTCACTCTAAATACTAATGGCCTAATTCTGTAACTTGTTACAATAAACTTTAACTATTTTTACAGCAGCTTACTTTTGTACTTCCAGATCACTACTATTCAATGAATGGAATAGTAAAACCTTTCAGACTTTTATTTAGAATTACATATCGGATCAAAGAACTTCACTTTATTATAACTATTCATTGAATAGTAGATGTCTTTGACTACTGCCACAGGGTTATTTGAAATAGAATATTAATTTTTAGTCTTTTTTTGTTAACACCCAGCCTTACCAGAACATTACTTAGATGAATTCATTTGGTAAGCTACATCGTTTGACTGGAGAATCGGTAAGATATAATAACTAGAAGGTGTTGAGCTAGCCCTTTCACGTGCATTCAGAATTTCATTTATGATAGACTTCCCGTTATTTATCTCCGGTATAGATGTATATGTCATGAGTTTATAAAACTAGATTTAAACAAATATTTTTGAATAAAACTTAAACACACATGAAGTCGCTTTTCGTTGCCATTGGAACTGGCATACTTTGTTTTCTTTCACAGCAAATCTTTGGTCAGTTAAGTGAACCAGCAGTAAGTTTGTTGAAATCCGAAACTTGGTGCGATAGCAAATACAAGGATTGCACGGAGACAATATCCTTGGATAGCCTTAAAGTCACCTATCTTTTGAAACTAGATGTGCTAAATAGTTTAGACTTTGGTGAAGGTTTTAAACGTCGGATGCCTTACTATAAACTGTTCATTGATTTTGGAGATGGTACTTTTGAGCAACATAATATCTTGGCTCCGTCTAGTACTTTTCCGGTCCGATTGAAGCCGGGACCAAGAAAAGAGAAACTTGAATTTATTTTTGAACACACCTACACTTCCTATCCCCTCAACGATATTGCGTTCTATTCTACTGTAATCTACTCCGATGATAATCCTCCTCCTAAGAAACTGGTAAGCCCGAATGAAGAGTTGCAGCTTGATTTATCGAAACTCCCCAAAAATAGTCGACGCTATATCTTGCCTTCTGAAGAAGAGCAAAAGCCAGTGAATATCTATATTAATAAGCCGCCAGTACCCGGAGATGTTATGAACTGTGTGATTAACTATCGATCCCCAGATATCAATGAGAAAATTGACTCAGGATACCTGTTTTTCTTTTACAATGTAGCGGGGATGAAATCTGATGGATTTAGTATCGACACTACATCGGTGGATACTTATCAAGGTGAGGAAATATTGACACTGGACTTCCGTGAGTTTCTGGAAACTGAAGGTGAAGGTGAAGGTGAAGGTGAAGATCCATCTTTGGATCCAAACAACTTCAGCAATGCCTTGATTTTGAAGGTTAAGGACTTGGCACCACGAGAATTTAGAACTATTCATTTTCCTATTAGTTGCTCTGAGAAACTAGGAGAAGATTTTGATACCCAGGTCAGTTTCCTCAGTATTTTTATTGGATCGAAACAATTGGCAGCTTTATTAGATAATCGTGATTTAATCACGGAAATTGAAGTGGCTAGAACTAATGTTTCAACATTTTTCACCCTTCCTTTCCCACGAGTTCCAAGACTATCTTCGGGGGAGGGTTCCGGCGAAGTTGTAGTAATCTCAGGCCGGGCGATAGTTCCACGGATCAGAGGTGTAGCCCTAGCAGCTATCGAACTCAATCAAAAAATTACTTTTGTGGAATTAGATGAGGAATTAGCATCAGAGGCTAATTCCAGGATCTTCGCAGTAGATCACTATCCCACTCAAGTAATGGCCGCTTTGGATCCCAATAAGTCCATATTGAGAGCTGATTTCTTTTGCAAAAGGAAGATGAGCCTAATCAATACGATAGTATTTGAAAATGAAGGAACTGCAGCGGCGGAGAGAGTAGAGGCGCGGATTCTGTTCAATGATAAGTTTAAAGCCGAGGAGAAGAAAATCAAAATTATTAACCACTCCATTGGAACAATCCGCCCACTAGGTTTTAAGAATGATACAATTTGCCAGAATTGTTTTGCTGTTGAAATTAGTGGTATCTACCTTTCAGGGCCCAATGAAAAGATTTCGAAGAGCTTTGGTGAATTCTCAATGTTAGTAGAAACTGACCTAAAGACCGATCGAGAAGATGTCTTCTTGGATGCAGCTATTATATTTAATACGGAAAAGCCTGTAGCTGTAGAAGAACCTGATACTTCTCTGTTCTTCAAGGGGCAGGGTGGACGCCAGTACTATCCAAAGATCATCCCGCTCATCTTGCCTATTTCCGGTGCTAAAGTTGGGTTGAATTACCCCTTCGTCTTTGATGATCTTACTGCTAGCCCTAATCTGAGCGATAATTTTGTTTACCACGGTATATGGGCTCCTTTCCGAATATCGCGCCGTTTGGGCGTACAAATGGAGTATGGTCTAAGCAATATTGGATTGATGGACCCACTGGGGACCCGTTACAGAATGTGTACTTTTGAGGGTACCATAAAGGGGGCTTTTTCACCCTTTCCACGTTCTGCTTCAAAGTTTCTTCGACGTACTTCAATGGGCTTGGGGGGGGGAGTCATGCGAAGGCTAAATGTTTTTATTGATGACGAAAAAGCAAATTTGAGTGATGATGAGTATGATAAATGGTACTACCATGCATTTGCTGATCTGAACATCTATTTATTCAGACTTAACCTATACATCCTCAAACCGAGCTTTGTACTTGGTGTGCGCGGCAACCATTACTTTAACCCCACTTTTGCTGGAAGAGAGAAAAATTCTGCTATCATAGGGCAAGCTTATTTAAATATCTGGTTCTAAAGCAGAAGCAGAGTCCAACTTTTAACTAAACGGATCGATCCACTCAAATGATCGATGTAAATTGCAGCACTCGGATAACTGTTTTCTAGCATAAGCTATTTGGCCATATGGGAAGTAGATTTTGACTAGGAGTAATGTCCAAAAATTTGGGTTATTACTCAACTACACAATCAACAGATAAAGCAAACCTGCCTACAAGTTTGTTACAGAACCATCAAGATTGATTTGACCAGGTATTTGTTGCTAACACCTACTGAATTTACGAGATCTGATCAGCGCTTCACTGATCAGATCTCACTCACCATCTTAATACTTCTTTAAATAATTTAACTCCTTGAAGAACTCCCTATATAGCAGTTAAGCCTCACAAAGCTCTCCTCTCCTCTACACGACACTCCTCTAAGCCTATAAGCTTAAGCATATCAGAAGCTTTAATCACATATCCATTTTTGTACGAGATTGGACAATTAGACGAGAATATAGCTTTAAAATAACATCTAGCTGGGAATTCCTTATCTTTAAGACCGGGTAAAGGTTATTATCATATAATCTTATTCATGATATAATTCTACAATACGATTCGAATACAATCTAAAAATAAGTCGGACTCAGTCCATCTTCTATATATTGAGAGTCTTCTCATCGGTTAGTTTGATTCATACTGTAAAGACATTGATCAGCAACCAGTTGCTAGAAGATGTTCATGATCTGGCATTTTTCATCACCTCAAGTCCTCAATATGCTAAGACTCCGATTGCTATCCGTTCTCCTAAACATTCCAATTCTTCTTTACTGTGGGTATTTTCAAACTGAGAATGATTCCTTACTTATTGGCAAGATAGATGATTTGAATAGCGCCGCTTTTTATGCAGGAAAAGGTTCTGATTTACAGAAGAAACGCCAACTCCTTGCCCAAGTCATCCAAATCTGTAAACAGAATGACTTAGAAGATGATGGTTGTGCCTATGCTTTTCAACATCAAGGAGGAATATACTATAGATTAGGTGATTATGACTTGGCAAAGGAGAATTATGAATCTTCTATTAAGATTTGTCGGCGCATCGAAGAGAACGATACGCTTTCATCACAATTGAACAATATTCTTTCGAGAGCACTCTTAGATCTTGCTTCTCTGAGTCGAGAGTTTGGACATCCTGACCGGATGATTACAACCTATCAAGAACTACTTAAGAAGGCCCCCCCGTTGGCGGTAAAATTTCTGATCAAAGGCAACATTGGACAGGCAATCGCGGAGTCTGGAGAGTTGCAGGAAGGAATAGATTCCCTTCTAAAAATTGACTTAGATCATCCAAGTGTTAGTGGAAACCTCAAAGCAGGAACCTATAAGGTGCTAGCGAGAAGTTTTGCTTTGATGAAGAAATATGCTTTAGCTGAGTACTATTATGAAGAAGCTCGTAAGGCCACCAAGACAACATTTGGAATCCAAAGCCGCGAATTAGGTAAATTATCTAATAGTTACGCATCAGATTTCCTGTTGGCACAAGGAAAATATCGTGCAGGAGCAAAACAATTTCAACAAACTTTAACACAGTTACTACCTAACTTCCTACCAAGGCAACTTCTAGAGAATCCATCCCCTGAAATCATGGGTAGTGAAAACACTGTTTTGGAAGCTCTCCAAGGTAAAGCTCAGGCGCTCATGCAACTTTCAGCACATGTTCCCCATAAAATTGAATATTTAGAATCCGCTTTGGAGTGCTTCGACTTGATCGCACTGGTTGAAAACCAATTGAGACGCACCTATTTTTTTGATAATGCTAAACTCAATTTACAGGCTGGTAGTCATGAAAGAATGGAACTAGGGCTCTCACTCGCTTATCAGCTATACCTTTTAGATCCAGCACCCAAATATATTTATGCAGCCTTGAATTTAGTGGAAAACCATAAAGCACTATTCTTACTTGAAGCACTTAATGAATTAGAAAACCAAGCGATTCTTAGTAAAAACCCTTTCTTTCTGGCCTTAAAGAAATTACAAGAACGAATAAAGTTCAATGAATTGAATCTTCAGGAACTTCAAAGACGCCCAGATAGTTTAAGAGTTCAAGCTATTGAAAGTGAAGAAGATAGCCTTAGAAATGAACTTCAGAATCTACTGGCAGAAATTGAAATTAGCTATCCTGAATACTATGAGCAAAAGTACCAGCCCGTCAAGATCGATTCAATTCAGATTATTGAATACCTCGAAACAAATCCGCAAGGCACGCTAGTAGAGTATTTTTGGGGCCAGAATAAGTGCTTCACAATTGGAATATCTGCAAAGGGATATCTGTTTTCCAGTATAGAAACTAAGAAGATCGGAAATGAGAAAATCGAATCTTTCCTCAACAATATCAGGCATAGAAAAAATGTCAAAATGTATAAGGAGCTTGCCTTTGGGTTATATGAAAACCTCTGGCTGCCACTGGAAGAATCCAAAATTTTAACAGAAAGGGTGACCATAATTCCTGATGGAACGCTAGCCTTGTTACCCTTTGATGCTCTATTAAGCTCACCTGTAGATGGGAACAAAGCCAAAAACTTTCCCTATTTATTTAGGAAACACGTACTTAACTACGGGTTCTCCTTGTCGGTACTATTAAAAAATCTTTCTTTGTCATCGAGAAATAGCCAATCCGTCAAACCCTATCTTGGTATCGCACCAGTGCAATACCAGCACTTAAACTCTTCGATTACGCTTGATGAATTACCAGGTAGTGAAGATCAGATCAACTTGGGGAAAAGGCTATTTAAAGGAAGAAGACTAACGTACGCTAAGGCAAGTATAGCGAAATTTAAATCAATAGTTGGTCAGTATGATCTGATTCATTTCTCAACACATGCTTCAGCAAACGATTCCTTGCATACTTTTCCCTGGATCAGCTTTTCAGATTCTTTACTTTTCCTACCTGAGATTTACATGCTAGATTTGAAAGCTTCCCATATCATACTGAGTAGCTGTGAAGCCAGTCAGGGCCGATTGCAGGCTGGGGAAGGGGTATTTAGCTTAGCAAGAGGATTTTCTTTTTCTGGATGTCCTAGTATTACTAGTACTTTGTGGCAAGTTAGACAGGAAAGCACTTCCAAAATAATTTCAGAATACTTATCTAATTTACGTAGAGGGCTTGATAAAGACATAGCCTTACATGAGGCTAAAACGAGCTACTTAGATGAAGCCCTACATAGTGCTGCTCACCCCTTCTTCTGGTCAGGGATAGTGACGGTGGGAGATACAGCCCCTGTTAAGCAAACATCTAATTCCCCTTGGCAGAAGATTTTCGCATTTTCATTACCTCTGTTGATACTTCTGTTCTTACTGGGAAAGCGTTTTTTTTTCTATAAGACCTAGTAATTTCGTTGCTTCCTCTCGCCAATCTGAATCTGAGGAGGTAGCTAAATCTTTCAATAGGACGATGGCGTTTTCCTCATCCTTCAGAGCAATATAAGTTAGCGCAAGTTCGTATTTCGCTGCATCGCCAAAAAGATGCTCACTATCCGAATTAATAAGATCTTGGAATGAAATAATGGCATCAGAATATTGGCCAATATGTCTTAGAGAGATTGCCTTATACAAGCTAACCTCAAAATCTTTTGGTCTTGTTGATAGATACTGATCAAAGTATTGGACTGCTTGCCCGTATTGCTTTTTATTATAACTGATCTCGGCCAGTTTTAATTGTGAACCTCCATTTCCTAAGTTAGTGAGACTAATCGGGCGATGTTGGCCAACCATTTCTTGTATTTGGAACTCGGGCGATGACAAAAACGGTAAAGCCTGGTAGGCAAGGAAGACTAATGTTAGAACGGCTGCTGAACTCGCTACCCAAATGCGAAGACGTCTTCTAGTCCTTATTCTCAGGTCTTTCGGGCTATACCCTGATATCTGAGCATTTGCAGCTAACAATTTTCTTTTAAGATTATCTTCAGCCGCCAATTTAATACCTTCTAACAGATGATCATGAAGCTGAACCTCATTTTGCAATTTTGGATCTCCTTGAAGCCTTTTTCTAAATTCATTAGATTCTGCTTCTTCTAATCCTCCTTGAAGGAAGCGTTCTATTTCAGGATTATACGGTACTCCTTTCATAATTAATGGGTTAATAACTAAACGATCAATTTCTAAAATCATTATACCATGAGCTATTCTCTACTTTCTCCTTAATCTCATTTTTTGCTCTAAAACAATATTGTCGCAATGCTCCTATAGAATATCTCCTCCCAAATAGTTTCTCGATTTCATCTGCAATTTCGTCAAAGGAATATTTTTGTTCCCAAAGCAGGAGAATCGATCTATGAGGTTCTTTTAACTTGTTGACTTCATCTGCTATCAATCTCTTTAGCTCCTCAAGATCAGCAATCACCTCTGGGTCAATAGAAGCTTCTTTTTTAATATTTCCACTATCGTCTTCAATACTCTCTTCTTTAGAGTAACGCTTCACTTCGGCCTTCTTCTTAGACCTCATTACATTTTTGCAAATTCCCTGCAAATATGCCTTGAGTGGGCTGGTCAAATTAAAGTTCAGATCCTTCACCTTTGCATCAAGAATCATGATAGATTCTATGTAGATTTCATCTGCCTCTTGTTTATTAGTCTTGCGTCGATAAAGATAATTATAACAAGGCGTTCTAAAGCTTGAATTTTCAAGGATAAAAGTGATTGCATTATTCTCCGCTCTTCCTCCTTTTCTGATGTCATCGATAAGTTCTATATCTGAAGGTGTACGGGGGGACTTACTCATTTTTTCAACGGGTCTCCGGTTTGATTCCTAAATATTTTGAGGAAAACAAGATAAAAATTAAAATGAGTAAATAGAACTTATTTTAAACACTTTCGATTGTTGATTTGAAAACTATAGTATGGAAATTAGTTGCCCTCATCCTCATAGTATTAATGCTGAGCTTGAATCTCCCGAAATAAGGTAACTAGTATTTTTACAAAAAATATTCCAATTAGTCTATATGTTATAGCTTAAGTGATATTGACCATTGAGACTCAAACCTGCAAAACTCGATATTCTGTTCACCAAAAAGTTTTGATCAGTTGCCCCAATTAAATCAGGAAAACCTACATTTATTAATGCTGGCCAGTCGTAAGACGTTACCGACTTTAGAATATTAAATTATTCCAAAATGAATATTGAAAGATCTTCACGGTCAGATGTGAAAGACTACAATTAAGGGAGACAGTTAATCATTCGCTATTGTACAGGACCTAATTGGAATCTTGATTCAAAGTAGTTTTAAAGGCTAAGCCTTTTTTCAAGACTATAGGCACATCTTAAGAAATCTGTGCGGATTCAAGTGTCAGTATATCTAACAATATAATTAGCTAAACACACTCCAAGTGGGACCACTATAAATTCGATAATTGATTGAAAATCAACGACATTTAGGAAGAAAAAACCGAGCGTTGTCGTTTGAGTTGTCGAATTACAAATCTACGAAAAAAAGGTCAGACATGCTTGTTTGGCCTTTTTTGTTTGTGTACCCCCTTCGCTACAGAACCTAAACAGCCCCTTCGCAACTATCCTATCCATAATTTCTTATATTTGATTTGAACCACCAGCGCACATTATTACATCGATTTCCTATGCCTAATTCCTATACTGATGTTCCTATCATTTGTTTAGAGGCCTAATTATTTAGAAGCCTAGTTAAGGAGCAGGAAAGGGAGATCCGTGAGAATTTACGATATCCTTTTGTTGGCCAACAGAAAGCCAGAGATTTTCATTTGGGGTAGAAAAAACAGATCCTTAGCAAGGATAGACCCCAAACGATCTTTTTAGTCTGATAGATTTGTTTTATAAATAATATAACTAATTGGAATCATATCGAATAATTGGTCGAGGATTGTACCTTGCTTATTGGAAGTTTTAGACTAAAAAATAAAATTTCTTAGAAGACGAATCATCATTTTATTCAAGTCTTGGAAGTTAGGTTATGTAATTGTAAATAAGACATTAACTTATTAGAACGAACCTAATGAGAAATTTTGGCAGACTATGAAGCCAATATTCTAAATACTGATAAACGAGTACTTTTGTTATGTATCTTTAAGCGAATAAGAAATACTATAAAAGTTGACTTAAACCCTGCACTTTGAAACAAGAAATCAAGCAGAAAATTGGGAAAAACAAAACAGAAGAAGTCTTTTCTCTTTTATCTAAATCAATAGATGAAGAACACCAAAATGAATTCCTCTTATTACAAAGTAGATATACCCGATTAAAAGATTCAGACGGGCTTTATATCTCTACTAAGGATCAAATTAGCGCCGACTATAACCAACTGAATCTAAATCTACTGAACTTTATAGATAAAGTTTTTCCTCCCGAAGCCGAAGCGATTTTAGAGCACTCACGGTCCAGTTCCGACATCTGGAAAAGGTTTAATGACCCTAAGTTGAGAGTTTTAGGATATGGAATTACGGGGTTAATCTTTGTCCTAATTTTGATTTCCTCTCTTAACTTCTTCAATTCACAAATATTTGGCAAAGGGATTTCTTCTAATACTCTCTTAATCAAAGTAAAAGCTAAGAATGGAATTCCTCTTCCCACGAAGGGAAAGGTATTATTAACCTATGGCAATGCCCAGGTATCCAAAGAGATCAGCAATGATGATATAGCTACTTTCACGGAGATTCCAAATGAATATTTCAGGGAAGATAGTCGGGTTAAAATAACCTTTACTGATCCAGAAGGAGAACCCTATTTTGCTATAAAGGAAGATTCGTTATACCAGTTGATGCCTCATCAAAGTATCGAGCTAGCCGTTTTTTTAAAAGGATTGGAAAGAATGTCCGGAATCGTGAAGGATTTTGTCTCTGGCGAATTTATTGCAGGCGCAAGAATCAGCGTGTTAGACTTGGAAACATTCTCTGATGAAAATGGCTGGTGGGAATTGAATATAACTCCAGCAGAAAAACAACGAAAATTTCATACTATCCGTGCTAGTAAAGAGGGTTACCAGAATTGGGAGTTGTCCAATGTACCAGCTCAAGTAGATAAAGAAATTCCTATCCCACTAAAACAAAAATAGTACCTATGAGCCCCAGATTCCTTTTACTTTCAGTTGTATTTGTTTCGTTTCATTGCATTGGTTTAGCCCAACAAATTAAACTAAATGGACAAATCACACTACATAATAGCCGTTATCAAACAGGAAGTTTGAAATATGTGGAAAGTGCCCAAGTATCGGCCTCTTTTACCCCCCCTGCCAGCTCAGATATACGAGGCTTTTTTCAGTTAAATTTCGTGGGATTGGAGGCAGGAACTAATGTAGAATTACAAGTTGAAAAAAACAAGTTGGAAGTAGTTAATCAACGAGAATTATTTAATGTTACGCTAGGTAGAAAGGATACGGTCCGAATCTTCATGAGTCCTCTTGGTGAACTAGCCCAGGCCCAAACTGAATTCTATCAGGTGAGTCTTCAAGCTCTTTTTAAAGAAAGAGATCGGTTGATCAAGCAATTGTATGGGAGTCAACAAGAACGAGACAATGTTATTGCAAAACTGCAAACCAATTTACAAATAGAAATAGCAGATGCTGAGGAAGCTGAACGCGTTCTGCAAGAACAGATTGAAGTTCTGCAAAAACAATTGCCAGAAATGGCCACAAAATTAGCCCGGGTAAACCTGGATTATTCTTCAGCTATTTACCGGCAAGCCTATGAGGCCTTTAAAGTGGGGAATATTGCCGTGGCGAGCAGTATCTTGGATCGAGAGGAATTAAACTCGGCTTATCAAAGTGCACTCAACACTATTAAAAAGGGTAAAGAACTGGTCGAATTAGGAGAAAGTTTGCTTGCTGAAGGCAACCTACAAATTCAGGAAATAATTGAAAGTTATTGGCTTAAGGCAAATTCACAGAGATTGTTATTCCAAGAAGGACAATCAGTGAGAACTATCGAGCGAATCGTCGAGATACTAGAAGAGAATCAAGAAGTCTTTGCAGATAGATTGGCTTTAGCCAAAATATATTTAGGAGGTGCTTACGTTTCTATCGAGGAAGCTGATAAGGGTATTTCTATATTGGATGAGGGGCTTTCCGCTTTAGATACGCTGAACCTGCCACGTGAACATCTCCATGCCGTCGATGCAGGCCATACACTGAAGGCACAAGGATTTCAAGCTAAAGGAGAGTATGAAAAGGCGAAGAAGATCTTGTCTGCTATCCTCAAAAGAAACCATGAAAATCTGAATAATGGCAATGAATTTACATTTGAGCAGACACAAATTCTGATTGGAGCGATGATCCAATATCTGGATATTGGAATAGTTTCAGGGATAGATCTTGACGGGAGTCTTGCTCTTTTGGACTCACTTTCTAACCTGAATTTCACGGAGACAGCAGAAAACGCATCTGTGATTAAACAACTATGGGAAGAAGCCATTAAGGCAAATTTGCTACTTGGAAAGTATGAGGAGGCAATCCAAATTGCCAAAAAGAAGATTCAACTGCTTAGGAGTTATCCAGAAGAATTTGGAGCTAGAGAAGGGAAAGGATACCGTAAATTAGCTGAGATATATAGTTTCCTGGGAAGAAACAAAGAGGCTTTAGCCCTGCTAGAAGAGGAATTATCATTCTTATTAGATAATAATCCAGATCCATTCACTTTAGCATCTGTTTATGCAAGTATTGCCTCGTGTTATTCTAAGCAGAGTCTATGGGAAAAGGCTAAGGCCAATCACTTGCAAGGCATTCAGGTTCTAGAAAGTAGATCATTAAATAGTAGAGGCCTCGCTTTAGAATACGCTAATATGGGGTTCTTCTTGGATCGGCAGAAAAAACTCAAAGAGGCCAGAGAGTTTCATAATAAGGCTTTAGCTTATCTTATCAATAAAGATGATTCTGCCGTGGCAGCTGCTGTATATTCTTATTACGCAAATCATTTAATGAATTGCGATAGTCTAGAAAAGGCTAAGGAATATTATTTCTTGGCTATTGAAAATATACGTACAAAACGGATAAGCGGATCTCAACCTAGGTTTGGCTTGGCAGAGCTTTTCCAGAGACAAAATAATCATAGAGAAGCTACCCAGCAATTTCTTGAGGCAATACAACTCCTAAATAAAAATGGGGGAGAAAGCTTGGAGCTAGCTCAAGCCTACTATCTATTGGGAAGTCATCTGATGCGAAACCTTGCTCAATTGGAGGAGAGCCAGAAATATTTGTTTAAGGCAGAGGCTATTTTTAGCAAGAAAACCCCTAAAAGTGAACAATTAGCAATCCTGTATAATGTACTGGCGTCCAATTTTATTGCTCAACAAAATCCAACCAAAGCTAAAGAATATTATGAAAAAGCCATTCATCTTTTAAAAAGTTATCACAGCGATTCAAAACAATTGGGTATAGCTTATCTTGGGATAGGGCCTTTGTATCAAATACAAGGAAAGTCGGAAAAAGCGAAAACTACCTTGATGATGGCCCTCCCATTCTTTGAAAAGGATACCGTAGATCAAACCTTCTTAGGACAAAACTATCAGCTTCTAGCTTTAGCATTGCAGATGAAGGGGGAAGTACAGAAAGCTCAAGATTACTATCAGAAAGCAATTAAGATTTTCGAAGAGCAAAACACAAATGATCTAATCCATGCTGGGGCATATTTAATGATGTCCACCATTAGCCGAGGCAATCAGCAAATTGCAGATGCCAAACTGTGGCTCAAAAAGGCTGATGCTGTCTATCAGAAGCTAGATGAAAACCTAGAATTTGAAGCTAAAATCTACTTTGAGCATGGAATGCTCTCGGAGGTACAGAGAGATCCTGTAAACACTCAAAAATACTTTCTTCAATCTATTGAGATTTACAGAAAACTGGAGAATCAGGCTCTTACTCTAGCAGTTTGCCTGTCTAGATTGGCAAACGTGTATATTTTGACTAATAAATTGAATGAGGCATACTCTGCAGCTACTGAAGCTATCGAAATACTTGAGAAAACTGCACCTCAGCATGGTGAATTAGCTTCTCTTCATTTTATTCTAGGAACATATTACTTAACACATAGTGAATTACAAAAAAGCCTCTCTCATTTATCTATCTCAGAAAAGATCATCCAGACTTTCCCAGTAAAACCTGGCTTTCTTGCCCCGCTGATGGAGGATTTGGCCCAGGTTAATCTTCTTCTGAATAAACTTGATCTTGCCGAGAAGTATTTTATCTCAGCAATGAAGCTGTATAACAATAGTAATCCGAGGATTTTCTTCTATTTGGGACAGATTCAAAAGTATAAGAAAAATATACAAGGGTATCAGGCATATTATAGTGAGGCACTTCAACTCTTAAAAAGCTATCAAACTCAACAACCTAATCATCAAGAAATTCAGCTAGACCTCGGGATATGTCATTACCACTTAAAGGATTATGGAAAGTCAATCCTTTTGATAGACCCAATAATTACTAAAGCTAAAGCTTCGAATAATTCCAATTTCCTAGTTAACTTATACGCACTACAGCTCCTGAACTATGCCAAATCAAGTCAGTTTGAAAAAGCGAATAGAATAAGTACTGAGCTTCTGCATCTTGATTCAAGCAACACGAATAAATATACCTCTCT
Organism: Saprospiraceae bacterium; assembly: GCA_965263225.1. Taxonomy (GTDB): domain Bacteria; phylum Bacteroidota; class Bacteroidia; order Chitinophagales; family Saprospiraceae; genus DT-111. The sequence continues at coordinate 255,005 of CBDHHG010000045.1, read as the reverse complement.
GGCCCAGTATTGGGCATTAGTAGGAGAAGAAAAAGAAGCCATTAATGCTCTTGAGAAAGCTATTGAACTAGGTTACGGCAATTATTTCAAACTTGAATCAGAAGAATGCTTTAGAGCACTTCAAAACAATAAGAAATTTATCAGACTAATCAATCGATTGAAGAACAAGTCATGAGTCGATCTGTAAAGCTCTTATTTCTGTTTACTCCATTAGTTCCCTTAACCGGGAGTTCACAACAGATAGAGATAAAAGGTACTATTTCCATTCATAATAGCAAATATGAAACTGGAGAAATCGAGTATGTGCAGGATGCCTATATCTATGCTGCATTCGCGACTCCACAGGTTTCAGATGGAGAAGGGAAATTTACGCTTTCCTTTGTTGGCATTGGAAAAGGAAGTCTGGTAGAACTAGCTGTTCAAAAAAGTAACCTAGAGGTGGTGAACAGGAAAGACCTGCAACAGGTCGTCCTTGGGCGAAAAATGCCAATTAAAATATACCTTAGCCCAAAAGGGAAACTAGCCCAGTCTCAGACCGAATTATATAAGATTAGTAGAAATGCTTTATTTGCCCATCGTGATTCCATTGTCAGGCAACTATACGGAGAAGAAAAGGAGAGCAAGCTGGTTATGGCGACCTTAGCACAGAAACTTAGTATCACTATCGCCAATAAGAAACAAGCGGAAGAAATACTTAACAGACGAGTATTGAGATTAGAAAGACAGTTACCCAAATATGCACTCCATCTAAGTCGAGTAAATCTGGATTTTGCCTCCGATTTATACATTAGGGCCTTCGAATATTTCAAAGCCGGGAAGATTGAAAAAACTATTGAAATTCTAGATGAGGCTGTACTTGAGGATTCCTATCAAAAGGCAAAGAAAACGCAAACTCGGGCGAATGAGTTGGTACAAACGGGGGATAGTTTGGTCACTTTGGGAAAACTCGCAAAAGACACCTTGGAACTCGCAAGAAAATTGATGATGCTTTCGATAAAACGAGATTCTCTAAGTAATAAGAAAAAGTAAGTATAGATGTTGATCAAACCAATACTGTAGACCGGCATCAACTTCGCCACTCAAATCTGCCTAAGTTTTGCAGTCACCAATTTTATGATAAAACGGGAAAAGAAACCGTCCAACTTTAGAAATTGAGTTCTCAACCATTGAGATCCCTTAGTGCATACCTAATACTGCTTTAGTCGATCTGACTTAGCATAGATACAGAAAGCTCCCTTTACCCCCCCCCTGATAACTAGCTCCTTACCTGTCCATAATTTCTTATATTTGTTTTAAATCACTAGCGCACATCATTATCCCCTATTTCCTATGTCTGATTTCTCCACAAAAGTTCCCATCATTTGTCTAGAGTCTGAGACATTCAAAAGCTTGGTAAAGGAACTAGTAAAGGAGATCCGTGAAGATGAACTTGATCCTTTTGTTAATGAAAAAGAGGCAATGCGTTTGCTTCGGATCACTTCCAAAACAACTTTTCAAAAGTATCGAGATTCGGGCAAGATTGATTATCGAATTGTAAGTGGTAAAAAATACTTGTATCGACGAAGATCAATTATCGATTTCATTGAGAATAGCCCTAAAACGAAAGACTAATGGATGCAGATAAAGAAATACTAGAAGGCTTCAATGCTGGATACATTATTGAAAAGCATCGTCCTGAACTGGCTAAGCAATTGGTTGCTGCTGTTGAGGGGGTAGAAGTGCCATTCGTAGAAGGCTTTGTTGCTGGAAGCCAGGAGTATGCCAAGGAAAGAACCCAAATGAAAACGATTTCCAAACTTCGGGAGGCTTCAAAAGGTAGAATTCCAAGACCTATCAAGGACAAGGAAAAAGATAAAGGCTTTGATATAGAACGATAACCTTAAAACCACCTCATCTCAAGGTCATGATCAGGTTATTTTGATATCAACCTGTTTTGTGACTATTCTCTTGTAAGGGCTTGCTATTTGGGAAATAAGTTTTTGATTGACAATTGTTTTGGAAGTTTCTACAGTTCTGAAATGGTAGATCAATTAACCAGAACTCAGGAAAAGTTACAACGATCCTCTCTAGAAATGTTGTACAATAAAGGCACGATCAAGGATGCCATGTTTCAACACTCAATCCTTTGTCAGACCTTTCTTCCTTATCGTAATCTTGGTAAAGACATCACCTGCTGGGAAAGAAAACAGGGGAAGGCTGTTTTACTGCTAGAATCTTCCAAGATACTTGATCACAAAACTGGACATTTTGAATCCCCTGGCCTTCCCTTTGGTCCCAGAGCAAGAATAATTATGGCCTACGCCGATACTCAGGCTGTTAAAACCCAGAATCCAGTGATCAATCTGGAAGGCAGTCTAAATGCCTTTTTAAAGAAACTGGGTTGGGGCACAGATGGCAGAACCAGAGCAGGAGTAGAAGATCAGATCAAACGTATTTTAGGTACTAGCATCAAAATTGGCTATTTATCAGATGAAGCTTCAGGCAATAGGGTTAAAGGTGCCAATATCCAACTGGTTTCAGATTATGATCTTTGGTATTCCCATGTCGAAGACCAAGATCCCTTATTCCCTTCCTTTATCAAATACAGCTCTCGCTATTTTGAGCATCTAATGGAACATGCTGTGCCTTTGGATGAAAGAGCTTTGGCTGCCCTTTCTCACAACGCTATGGCATTGGATATCTATGCCTGGCTTGCTCAGCGATTACACAGGATACCACACGGCAAGCCTCAGTTTGTTAGCTGGAAGGATTTGAAAGAGCAATTTGGGTATGGGTATAACACCATGAAGAAGTTCAAAGAGGTGTTTAGAAAAACACTGGCTATGGCGCATAACCAATATCTATCCGCTCAGCTTTACGAGCAGTCCAATAAGGGCTATTGGTTAGAACACTCTCCATCCCCCATCGAAAAGAAAAATCACTTAATCCTTGCTGCCAACTAATACCATCGTGAAGTTTGGGGCTATTGCCTCCAAAAGACGTGAAGTTTAGGGCGAAAGTTCGTGATCTTTGGGGCTATTCATCCTTTTCATCCATTTTATTATCGTGAGGTTTGGGGCGCTAATCATTTCAAATCTCCAAGTCGTGAACATTGGGGCCAATTTTACGTGAAGTTTAGGGCGTTTTGTCGTGAGGTTTGGGGCTTATGTACGTGAAGTTTGGGGCACAAACCTATATATCTATAATAATACTATCCTATAGGTTACAGCCCCAATGTTCACGATAGAGATAGGTAAAAGGAATTCGCTTCGCGAATGCTTCTTCAATTGAGCTATTGAAAGGAAAAAAGGAAAGCTATTTCCTCTAAATTTGAAATGTCTTCCATGAATATGATACAACAAATAGTCACAGCCATCATTTTATTTGGCCATTCAAGTCATGAAATCTCTTCTTGAACTAGCAAAACGGATTCTGTGGGTTTAAAGTCATGATAACCTCAAAATGACTGTATAGAGCAATCATTTTGAGTTGATGGTAAGGTTACAATGAGGTGAATGATGAACTACACTATTGGCGGAATCAAAGGAGGGAGCGGAAAAACCACGCTTGCTGTGACAATAGCTGTCCTGCTATCCCAAAAAGGGCGAAAAGTATTGCTGGTTGATGCGGATAAACAAGCCACCGCTACCGATTTCTCACAGTGGCGAACTGAATCCCTGGGACAAACAGGTTTCACCTCTATTCAACTGGCAGATATTCAGGTTAGAAATGAAGTACTGAAAATGAAAGCTGACTATGATGATGTGATCATAGATGCAGGAGGCAGAGATACTGCTTCCCAAAGAGCAGCTCTGGTAGTCTCAGACATCCTTCTTACCCCCTTCGCTCCCAAATCATTTGACATCTGGACACTCGAACAGGTCAGTGAATTAATCACAGAAATGCAGATGGCCAATCCAGATCTGAAAGCCTATGCTGTTTTAAACAAAGTGGATTACAATCAAAAGGATCAATCAGAAGCCAAGAACTACATCAAAGAATCGGGAGTGATGCAAGTGCTTCACCATTGTTTGCATGAAAGAAAAGCGATAGCTAATGCAGCAGCTTCAGGTTTAGCTGTCACAGAATACAGGCCTAGAAACCAAAAAGCCATTTTGGAAGTGGAGGCCCTAGTTGATGAAATTATATCACTCCAAGATCAAAACAGTAAAGCAGCCTGACCTCAGAGTCACCTTGGCTTGATCTCAGTTCAAGGTCATGTTAAGGTTATCCTGCAATGAAAATGAGGTTAGAATGGCATTATCAAGAAAATTGGGCAAACCGGAAGCAGAGCAACCCAATGTTGAAGCTTTAATTAGGAAGGGTGGATCTTCCGGCGGCCAAGTAGCTGCTGCACAAAATGCTCCTATCAAAAGGGTTCAGCTCAGAGTAACAACGGCAGTATTGGATCAAATCGATGGCCTAGTAAAAAAGCGAGCAGGCAATGTATCTCGGCATACCTGGATTATGGAAGCCATTGAGGAAAAGCTAGAAAGACTGGAAAGTTAAAATGAGGTTATTTCAACTTCAGCATAAGGTCATTTTAACTTTGAAAGCAACGTGAACTTTGGGGCCAATATCGAAAAATCCAATGTCTGGAATCATTTACAACTCAGCCTGGGCTAAAGAAAATGTGACAATGCCAGACCTATTGTCAGCATTCGGCCATCTGCCCGTTAGGACAACTAAACAAGGAGCCGAATATTGGTATATATCTCCATTTCGTTATGAAAAGCAGCCTAGTTTCCACACTTCCTATCTGGGAGGCAAATGGATTTGGAATGACTTTGGAAGAGGGGATATCCAGGGAAGTGGTACAGTGATCGGCTTTTTGGAAATGCATGAAAAGGTAGATGTTAGCGGAGCTCTAAAAATCCTTAAAGAGCTTTTCCCTCACAAAGGAAAACCGATTCATTCTAACTCGAAAGGTCGACTACCCTTGTTCAAAGGACTTTCAATGGCTCCCAAAAGTAAGTCCATATCCAATAAGCTTATCATCAGAGAAATCAAGGATCAGGTTTGGGAGAAGAATCTGATTGGCTACCTAACAGGGGAAAGAAAAATTAATCACCAACTAGCCCTGAAATACCTAAAGCATATTATTTACGAGAACACCGAGACGGGCAAAACCTACAATACGCTTGGCTTTATCAATGAATCCGGAGATTATGAGTGTCGAGATAAATACTTTAAAGGTATCTTGAAAAATCCAGCAGCAAATGATCGAAATCCAGCCAAGGATATCAGCTATATTCCAGGTCAAGACCACAGCAAAGTAGCCATATTTGAAGGTTTCATGGACTTTCTCACGGTTCTCACCATCAAGAATAAGCCAGTCTTATCTGTAGATGTAATCATCCTGAATATGGTTAATATGAGGCAAAGAGCTATTGATTTCATAAAGCAGACCGAATACCAAAAGATCTACACTTTTTTTGATAATGATCCAGCTGGGGAGAAAACTACACGGCTGTTTCAGAATGACCCTACCTTAAAAGGAAAGGTAGAACCACAACATCACCTATACGAAGGATTCAAGGATTACAATCATTACTGGCAAAAAGTGATACCTTGATTTTTTTGTTTTCAATGGCAATCTAGTATCTAGATATATTCACGTTTTCGCCTTTTACCGAAGAGAACAGGAAAAGGGTCATTGTTGCCAAACCAACCTGCTAGTTGTTAATTTTCCCGTCGTTTGGTACGATGGGAAAAGACAGACCATCTACATCACCGCCATTTATTCATCAAACCCAACAATTATCAAAAACGTTGACAAGCGCTGGCTTGCCTGGGAATTTGATGGTCCCCGAAAATCATCGGATCAACTCACGGAATATGAAGGTATGAACAGCCCAGGCGATAGCGGGGGACTGGCATTCATCATCCGAGATCAGGCCATCTACGTAGCCGGTATCAATTCCTTTCAAGATCACGATAGAGTAAAGGGCATTTATGGTGTGACGGAGTATTAGACTAGGATATCTCAAGACACAAAATGGATAAAAAGTCAATTCTCAGTCACTAACCTCCCCTAACGATCTAATATTCTAATATAATCCACAAAAAGCTTGGGCCTCCCCTTGCCAACTGGAATGTAAACTAGTTCCAGTTCTAAAGGCTTTGTACGAAACTCCTGAATATCAACCATTATCGACTCAAAAGATTTATTATATGCCCTTAAGTTTGCACCATCAATAGTCTGATTAACCTTATTGAGTTGATCTCCTAGTATATCCAAAGCATTGATCCTAAGATGTTCTTCATAGACAGTAGTACTTGCACCTGTACTTAAGTCTTTCAAAATTAACATTACGTCTGCTTTCCTAAGATTATCTTTTGAAAAGAAAACTTGCAGAGATGTGGCCTCAGGTGGAACAGTAAAAACCGGATGCCGTAGCACTGCAGGTTTTTTCTTTTCGACTGGTCTTATACTTAGTATTCCCTCATCAACCTCAAGGAATGCTCCTTCGTACTGCCAGTCCTTAAGAGTATTAAACTCACTATTTGTAATCCCAATAGGATAATTAGGTTCAGTAACTGTGATCTCATTGGTAGTAGATTCTGCTGAAAAGCTTAACTGCTGAATCGATTGTTGTCCTTTATGGCTATTAGAAGACATCGGAATACGACTTAAACGAACATTATCTATCCTTAACTCTGGACGGGTATGAAATTGGATTTGACTGGCCTTATCGAAGCTAAAACTGATTGAAATAACTCTGTTTTGAAAGCCACTTATATCAATCCCATGCTCACCATAATCTACAATATCACTTGCGCCTTGGCCTAGTTTTGACTTTAACTCAATAGTCTTCAAGATGATTGGAGTACTAGAAGCCATCTCAAAAATCAGAAATGACTTAAGCTGATATTTTGACAATGTGCCAAAAGAGGCTCATTTTTGGAAGTAAAAGGATGGATTTGACCAATAGCCAGTGGGATCAAATAGGAAAATTCTTTCCTCAAGCGGAGAAACCTAAGCGAGGACGTCCGCGACAAGATCCTCGCCAAGTGATCAACGGTATTTTGTGGGTTTGCCGAACTGGCGCTCCGTGGAAAGATCTTCCGAATAGGTATCCTCCTTACCAAACCTGTCATCGCTATTTCCAGACTTGGAATGAGGAAGGACTCTGGGATCGTATATTGTATGAACTGGCTCAGCATCTCAAAGAAATTGGTAAAATCGATATTAGTGAATGCTTTATTGATGGCACATTCTCAAGTGCCAAAAAAGGGGGGATCATATCGGCAAAACTAAGCGGGGTAAGGGCTGCAAGGTCATGGCAATCACAGACGCTGCTGGTCTTCCTATCGCCATATGGACCGCCGGAGCTCAACGACACGAAGTGACCTTGGTGCAAGAAACCCTGGACATGTGTTTGATCGATGAAGGCCCTACAAGATTGGTAGCAGACCGGGCTTATGATAGTGATCCCTTGCGCCAATCCTTGTCTGATCAAGGTGTCGAATTGATCTGTCCACATCGCAAAAACCGGGTAAAACCCAAAACTCAAGATGGCCGAAAACTTCGCCGATATAGGAGAAGATGGAAAGTAGAACGATTCTTTGCCTGGCTTCATAACTATCGACGATGTGTGGTCAGATATGATTTTTACGATCAGAATTTTGAAGGATTCATTTTAGTAGCAACACTCTCAATTTACCTCAAGAAATATTTTTGAGATGGCTTCTACTTAAAACTTCACTATAGTCTTTAACTTCAATATAAAGTTTTCCTTTGCTAACATTCTGAGTTTGAAAATCAAATCGAATTGATTGAGTTTCTTTGGGGACAAAAAATCTATTATGAGTTAGTTTTGTTGGTGCTCCAGCATTTTGGCAATTATGACATACCAATGCTGCTGTCTCTTCTTTGGTTCCAATTAATTCCCCTTGAACATCTAGAAAGGCCTTAATTTTTTTAGAAATATCACTTTCTTCTGGAAGTGCAAAATCCTTTCCACCACCATGTGCACTCCAGCCAGGTATGGAACTAGCTATCCCTCTTCGATCAAAGGAGCCATTTTGAATCCCCAAGATCCGGTCATAACTCCTTTCTCCCTTTTGAAAAACGAAGTTTTCGAAATAACTATGATCCTTTATCCTAGACCCTTTACTTTCTTTTCTATGCGATTGTCCATTACTAAGACGAGACAACCCATAGCCTCCTATGTTGACATCAAAAGCATTACCAGAAGTCCCAAGTCCAGAATCGTAAATAGTTCGGGTATAAGCCTCGCAAATACCTATATAATCTGAGAAAGGATCATTATCAGGCCAGTGATACACCTCCTTACCTTCGAACGTATTCCATTCAAAATTAGTTCCTCCATGCACCGGTCTGGAGTCAAAGCTAGAATTATAGACCTCTTCAAAGAAACTCTTAAGAGAAAGAATACGGAGAGGCCAAGCAGCTAATCGTATTACGCTTCTCGCCAAGGTAGTATTTTCAAGTGCTTTCAAGACATCATTAGGGCTTGTAGCCCCTTTAGCATTTTTCAAAAACTTCCTTGCTTCAAATTCTGAGTGAGTTTCAATTGCCGTGTAGATGGCGTCAACCACAAAACCCAAAGCAACATTGTATGCGGGATATGCGTAGTGTTTACCGTTATTCTGCCAATAGGAGTCAGCATAGACATTTTCCCAAATAATCACCCCGTTCTCTTTATTGCCGAATTCATTGAAAAGTGGGTAATCAGGGTGCTCATCATCAATGTCATGAGCTCTTTCATATGGTCCAAGATTTGTCATTTGATCCACTGAAAACGGAACTACAGGGGGAATTTTATATAGTCTTTCTATTGCAAGACTATTGACGATACAACCCCGGCCATGACCAATGAAATGAATCTCTTCAAGCGGAATTTCATCCTCATTTAATTTGGTAAGAGCTAGATATAAAGCTTCCGCTGCTGCTGCAGTGTAACCCTCTCCTGGAATAGAAGATTCCATCGACCAGTCAAAAACTAATACTTGTTCGCCAGCATCAGGATCATGGCCCACAGACTTTATTTTTTCAAATCGCCCAGAGTCATTTTGGTACAAGTAAAGGTTTCCCTTTTTGGCTTTCTCCAATATTGCTAGTGCCAATTTACTTATTGGTGTCTCTATTATGCCGATCGGAGGAAATATCCGAACACCATGAGTGATTATTGTCGTGCCAAAATCGAGTGGTTCCTCGGGCTCTTCTTCCTCTATCTTAGCACAACCTCTTTTGAGTACAAAGACTCGTTCAAGGTTGGCAAAACGGTCCTTCTTTGCAATTACAAGTATTGAACCATCTGGTAAGTAGGCTAATTCTGTTCTAGAAGGAATAAAGTTATTGTATGCTCCTGGAGAAACAGGCTGCCAGGTCTGTCCTTGATCATCGGACCGAAGTAATCGTTTGTCAAATCGTTTAAAAGCAAAAAGGGTCCCATCATCACACATGGGGAATAATTTTACGATTCTATCAGCAACCATATGAAAATTATTGCCACCATCATTGGACTTAAATAATCGATCCTTAAATAATGCAAATACTAACTTAGAATTCAGGCCAGAAACATGAACCTCTGTTGGTACCATTGGAGCAGTCTGGTGGTTACGGATATTATTGGGATCTTCTATCCATTTGCCATATCTACCTACCGTATACTGGTTGCTAGGATGTTTCCCATTATTGCTTGGTATGTAGTATAGATTCTTTCTAAGGAAGAAATAATCCTCAATCCCATGGTACCTAATTTTTCTCCCATGGAAGGTAGGAAACACTACAATATCGTCTATAGCTGTATTGTTGTAAAAAGGACCAGGATTCCTTAGATAAGGATCAGCTAGTTCCCATTGCTCTCCGGTTTTCTTGAAGAGACCTAGTTTGCTAGATGGGTACCCATAGGCGGCAGGCAGAGCATTCTGTTCGGTATAAACGTGATAGGGAGTAATATTACCATAAACCTTGGACACATATTTTAGATCTTCCCAGACCTTGCCATCCAAGGATCTAAAATAGCTTTCTCCTCCATTTCTCCTATGTACCACATTTAAATAGAAAAATTCTCCAGCCGATGACAGGTAAAAGCTATTTATCGGCGCTTCATATTTGTCCTCAAAAAAATCGCTAAAAAAAGATGCATCTACTGGATCCCAACTTTCTCCATCTGTAGATAAATAAGCAACAATTCGGTATTGAGTTTTTCTTGAGGGATATTCTTCATCAAACTCCTGAACCCCAATAAATAATCCAACTCCGCGATTATTAAAAGCTAGTGTAGTCCAATTTAGACATTTCAGAAGCGTACCGTCCGTAAATTGCATCAATTTAAAACTGCTGTTTGGCGGTAGATAATTGTCAATTACTCCCTCATTACCAAAACAACTATCCTCTCCTATCCACGCCCGCTTTTGACCTTGGGCAGTTAACCAAAACAAAAGGGCTAGAAGGCCGAGAAACATCCTACTACTTCTCATTAGATGTATTTTACAATTTCTTATCTGATATTTAAAATCAATGTTTCTTATTAACTTCAGTCGGGTCTTCTAACTAACAACCTCTATGGAAGAGCTTGAGTTACCCTTTAAAACAAAAGTTGATATCAGTAACCAAATTGCACTAAAGACAATCCCCCATAAGTCTGATAAATACACCTCTCCAGCCCAATTCAATAGTGTTTCGATAAAAAGACTCGGATCAAAACTGCCAGCGTTAAACCAATTATGAATTGTAACTGCAATACTTGCCCCAACCCCGATGCGTCCCATATAAAGAACACCCGCTACTGCAGCTGACAGCAGAACTGAGATATACATCGAGAATACTAGCACTCCAAGGACACTCCATATTGAAAATTTAGAAACGATTACTTCAACACGATCTGGTCGATTTTCCTTTAATTTCGCCACAAGGTCTTCATAGAAAGTACCTTCTGAATGATACAACATATTTTCCCAAACTACATGGCATAGCATGAAAACCATAATTATCAACATAGAATATAATACAAACCTGTTATATCTATTTTTCCATGGAGCTTCAAATACATCTCTTAAACCACGATATTGCCAAATACCAAATAGCAGCAATACACCCAAGCTTAAAAGCATCATTTTATTCCCTTCTGCTAATTTGGGTCTCAAATCATACCATAGAGAAAGACTCGCGCCAACCAATCCAAATAACAGTATATATAAAAGGAAATTTGCTAATCTTTTTTTCATATTTATGAGATTATCGACTTGTCGTCTTAGGTAAATAATTGCGGATTCTGTCTGTTGTGAATAGGTGAATTCACGAATAAGATTGCACCGATAAATTGGGCAAAGCTCAATAGTCTTGAATTTATAGGTTTCTTTCTAAATTAAAGAAAAAAACATTAAGCATTAAATTTATTTAAAACCACTGAATTCACGACTTGCTAATAGGTTGGGTGCAGTTCCGATCTGTCCCTAAGAATTGAAAAGAAAAAGGTAGTAGAAGTTGAGCATCTTTAAGGTGCTTAAACTAAAAAAATGAAAACGACTACTACCAGCTTAAAGATAAGTTCTTTTGTTGATCAGACGCTGCTTCCGAGCCTAAAATGCTTGTATGAAGATCTTCGAAGTGGAGATCTACTAAGTTTTGAAGAAGGATTAATCGAGCTGCTAGGCGGATTTTACAACCAGCTATGTGAACAAGTATTGAAGGATTGTAGCGAAGAGTTAGCCAGTTCATTGAAAAAGCAAGCCTATGATGAAGGTTGTCGAAAGTTGGTCAAAAGGCCGATTAAGTTTCGCTTGTTAACCGGCCATTTTGTTGAGTTAGACAACTACTATATCAAGCAATTACCGAAGCCCATCGATTGGCAAGGTTCTCGTCATACTTTATCAAGACACTGGTCAATTATAGGCCATGCTAGTCCTGGGCATTATGATCGAGTAGCTTTTTGTTGTGTGCTGAGTCCATCCTATAATGTTGCTAAACAGCTACTTAGTAAATTTAGGATCAAGCAAAGTGTAAGTGGTATCCGAAAGTTAACCAATACATTAGCCAGTCAGTGTCGAAGTCGAGAAGTAAGCTTAAGTACTCGGGCAAAGGATGATTTAAGTGATAAGCGGGTAATTATTGGTATAGATGGCGGTCGAACTCGGACTAGACTCTATGATGGTTATGTCAACAAAGCCAACAACCCTACATTTGATACCCCTTGGAGAGAGCCTAAGTTGTTTACCATCGATGTATTGGATAAACAAGGGAATTTAGACAGTACATATCTACCCATCTACGGCTGTCGCTTTGATGAACAAGATGTAATTGAGCTGCTCGGCCAATATTTAAAACACCTCAACATCCAACAGGCCGAGTTGATACAAGTTGTAGCCGATGGTGCGCCATGGATATGGAATCGAACGCATCAACTTTTAATGGACTTAGGAGTGGCCAAGGATCGCATCGTTGAGACATTAGATTACTGTCATGCCACTAGTTATCTGCACAAGCTGGTTGAACACTTGCCTAAACGAATAGGTAAACCAGCTCGACGGCAATACTTAAAACAGTTTAAGGACTGGCTCTGGCAAGGAAAAGCGATGGCTATTGTGGACCAATGTAGAAGCTTATATAAACGTTGCTCCTCAGAAGTTAAGCGGTGGATCAAGTATCTGGAAAAACATGTAAACAGAACCCAATACGTTGATCATCAAAATAGAAAACTGATGTGTGGCAGCGGCATCATAGAATCGGGTATCCGAAGAATCATCAATCTGCGCTTCAAAAATGCTAGCACATTTTGGAACCAGGATATTGTCGAGAACTTATATTTCTTACGGGCAGTTTTGCTCGCTAAACGATGGAATCTGCTTATCAATAATCTCGCTAAACAAACTTAATTTCGGGGGACAGATCGGAACTGCACCCAATAGGTTGCTCCCAATTCACTTTTATCTTCAGCGTAAGTCAGTCCATATTCCTCCGCAATTTTATTGATCTGTCGAGTACGATTAGAGAACTTGTCAATGGTAGATCGATCAAATCCTTTAATCTGAAAGCTTCTCTCGTTACGTTCAATTTGATACCCGGCTTGCTGCAGATTACCAGCCAGGCGGGAATTAAACACAGCTTCAAAGTAAGATCCGTTAGCTTTAATGTCTCCAAATTGAGCAGCCTTAAATCGCTTCTCAGTGTGATCATAGGTAGCATTGAATACGAATACATGTTGATGCAAATGTGGGTCTGGAATACCTCCAACAGGCCTTGCATCATCATGTGTAAATGTTCCCCAAACTAGATTGCCAGTCAATCGATTTTCATTTTTTCCATTGCTTCGAACTCGAGTGGCTGCATTTTGCTCAATCTCCAACATAGTTTCATGAACAGCTTTGTCGAAGGCTTCCAGAATTTCGTTATCTTTAGTTTGAGAGTAAATAATCGATACAGATTTCGGAACGGAGAAAGTAAAGTCATATCCCACTCTTCTATTAGCAGCATTTCTAACCGTAAGTGATTCTCCAGTTACCGGATTTTGATTCAAAGCCAAGCGCTCGAAAGTTTCTTTGGATACTTCACCAGAGAGTTCAAGCAGCTCAGCAGTCTTCCCTTTCCACTTCCCTATGATCTCATTTTTTTCAGCATAGTAGTCTGATTTGGTTAATCCCTTATCGAAGTACTGCAAAGCTCCGGAAGCTGATTTTGAAGCGGTAATTCTAAGCATAATTCACATAGCTACTTAAGTAAGATATTTTAGTACAGACGTCTCCCCTTAGCACAGTCTAAGGATCTATTTGCAAGTTACAGGAGACACCTAAATCAATCAATATCAGTTAATTGGAAAACAGTGGAAAACTGAAAAATGGAGCTTAGGTTGATGCATAAAAGCCTATTTCAATGAGCGTAATTTGAGATCGACAAAGTCAATTCAAAATAAAAACTCAGTTAATCCATGAGACTTGAGAACAATCGAAAGATTCCTGATCTGGACCATCCTCTGATCAAATTTTCCAGAGATAATAAACAAGATTGGTGGACTATTCGTGATGCCGTCCGTGGGGTCCAAATCTTCGGAGGTATTGGTTCAGGAAAGAGTTCCGGTTCTGGTAGAACCTTTGCCAAGACATTTCTGAAAAATGGCTTCGGAGGATTAGTCCTCTGTGCTAAACCAGATGAAAGAGAAAACTGGGAACGGCTCGCAAAAGAAACTGGGCGAGAAGATGATCTAATTATTTTTGGCGAGGACACTTCTTATCAGTTTAATCCCCTTGAATACGAATTAACCAGAGCAGGGAAAGGTGCTGGAGAAGTGTTCAATCTTAGTTACCTATTTATGGAAATTTATAAAATGGGAAATAGGTTTTCTGGCGCAGGAGGAGAAAAAGGTGGTGAACGTTACTGGGATGCGGCACTGAAGCGATGTATAAATAGACTGATCCAATTACTTAAACTAGCAAAGGAACAAGTCAGCATTGAAAATATGATTAAGCTACTGTCTTTTGCTTTGACCGAAGAAGAAGTGGATCAACTTGGAAAGCTCAGTGATAAAGAAATACTCACGTGGGCCGACGATAATTACTGTATTGATTGTATCATAAAAGCTGGCAATAATTCTGAAGACGCAGAGTTGCAAGCCGAATATGAATTAGTAAAAGGTTATTTTTTAAGAGAATTTGCTAGACTAGATGATAGATCGAAGCCTATCATTAAGGAATCTTTCTTAGGCTTAGTAGAACCTTTTACTTCTGGAATACTGAAAAAATACTTTTCAGCTGGTACAAATCTTTATCCAGAGGCCACTTTTGAGGGAAAGATTATTGTACTTGATTTCCCTGTCAAAGAATATCTAGCCTCCGGAATTTACGCCCAAGGAATTTACAAATTACTATGGCAACAAGCGGCTGAGCGAAGAAACACCAATGAAAATCTTGTACCTATATTTCTTTGGGTAGATGAAAGCCAGTTATTCCTCTCGGACTATGATCAGATTTTTCAGACGACAGCAAGAAGCTCCCAAGCTTGTACCGTCTTTATCAGTCAAAATATTTCAAATTATTACAGTGCTATAGGTGGTAATAACCCACAGGCCAAGGTCGATTCCTTACTTGGGAATCTAGGCACAAAAATATTTCATGCGAACAATGATGCTGTAACAAACGAATGGGCGGGGAAAACGATAGGGAAAGCTTTTATGAATATAACGTCCGTAAACGTAGGTAAAGGGCAAAGTCAAAATGCAGGAATACAACAGCAACTACATTTCCAAGTCGAACCTAGGGAATTTACAACCTTAAAAAGCGGAGGAAAAATGAATGACTTTGACGTTGAAGGTATCATTACAATTGCAGGTAGAGAATGGAGTACGAAAAGAAATTTCATGAAGGTGCTATTTAATCAAAATCAATAAGCAATGAAGTATACAAGTAGAGGTCAAATAAAAATACATGACCAACAATTAGTAAATCAGATCTCTCAAAATGTGTTTTCTGCAGCCCGAGGTAGAAAATCTTCTATTTGGACATTTCTTTATAATATCTTTTTTTTTCTGATTGGCGTTGGGGCATATATTTCGAGATGTTTGCTCCGAAAAAATATTGGGGAACGAACTATTGGTTTCTTCACTATCTTCTTAGTATATCCCTTTATGTGGCTAGTTTTTGCCATTTATAGTGTATTGCCAGATTTACTACGGCAAGAACAAATAAGATCCCTCCTTGAGTCCTATACCCTTTTTGAAGGGACAGTATATAATCGAGTATACCTAGTGTTTATGATGTTAGCTAACCCTGATATTGAAGGAGGAACTTTATATATCTTGTTAAAGGAATTTGCCCACCATAGTATCGGATTGCTCCCATTGAACCTAAGATTACTTTGGTATCTGACAATAGTCCTCAGTGTTATCTACATCTATAGAATATATAAAAGAAACCGAAGACGAGAAGATTTTCATTCATTCTACAGAGGAGATAGTTTTCTTTTCGAATCATTAGAGGGGAAAACGCTATTTAAAATTAAGGTCAATTCTGTTCTTATCTGGTTGATTGTTGAACCACTCTTCATCATATTCCTTTCCTACCTTATCCAATTTGCCATGAATTGGGACGTAATGGCTTTGATATTGAGAATAAGTGCTTTTTGTCTGGTTTTAGAAGAATACCGAGTTTATTCGGAAAATCGCAACATGATCCTTGATCTAAGGGATAGCAAAATCGATGCTGCTTATTTAACTATTATTCAAAGTGGGGATGAGTTTGAACCTACCAGCAGTAGTGAGTCACACGGTAGGGCAATTATTGACTAGTAGCTCAATAGGAGCCTAGGCCGCCAAACACTTCTATTAGATCCCCACCATGCATAAACATCAATAAAATGTTAAAAACTATACTAATGAGTATCAGCATAGTATTGCTTAGCTCATTCCTTATCTTTCGTTTTTTAGTAATCTTCAACGATTCCCTACCAAAGAGACTGATCAAGACCAAGTTCTATCACTATTTTGGAACTGGAATTTTTATTTTGGCAGCATCTCTAACTGCTTTCTGGCATCTCCTTCCTGAAAATAAAGGACCAAGTGTATTTGATAATTTAAAACGAAATAAAGCCTATTTCCAGGATTCTAGATATTGGGATCCATATCTACAATACCGGGATGAGGAGGTCACCAAGATAATCCATCCTCTTTTCAATCAACGAATGGCAGTATTTGGAAATTGGAAAAGAATTGAGGAAGTATTCTTCCAGCTAGATCCCAATAATATCTATCAGACAGAACCTGCATTTGCAATCCGCAAAATGGTTTTGGAAAACGATTCTGATATTTCTCTTAAGTTTTATTTACAGGAAAACTCAAGTGAAGTTTCTTACCAATACATTTTCAATAGAAAAGGGAACTTGATCAAGCGTCTAGGTGGGGCCTCAGAAGAATCCTTTATCTATAACGATCAAGATAAACAAGTTGAATATACTTCCATTTACGGCGATCAAATAGTCTCCAAATGGATTTGGAGCTATGACAAGGACTATGACTATACTGTTTTAAAATACAATCATAAAAGCATCCCTATAATTCGAGAAAAATGGACGTTTGAAAAAAGAGGCTTTCCTGAAAAAATGGTGTCTGAGCAAAATCAAGGAGGTACTTCAATTGAAAGCTTTAACGTATCTCAATCTACAGTGTTTAGGCATATTGGGAAGGAAATGACGGAAGAGATTGATGAAGTAAAGAATCAAGTTAAAATTAAAAACTCATATGATTCTGGTTTTGCTTTTTCTCAGTCGGATACTCTAAAAGGACCAAGGCAATACCCTTCCTCCTTCTCAGTTCACTTGAAATCTGATGCAAAAGATAACTGGTGGATTGCGCGATTTATAGGGGCAAAAAGTAAGGTCAATAGCCAACGTCCAGTCTATTTAACTCTAAGAAAAATCACCTATCAAGATGGATCTGTAGTAGGCAGTACCAACCCAAATTCTGAAGAAGTAATCAATTTTTTTAGATTGGGCCATTAATTATGTTATCTAATACGTTCTTCCTCCCGGGCTATTCTCCTTCATTCCAGGGTTGCTAAGCTTACTTTTCTGTGCTTGATCCTCAGATTTCATCTCAAGGTCCTTCAATAATATCTTTGCTTCTTCAATTACTGGGCTATTTTCAATAATTAGGCCTTCTAGGGCAATAGTAGATTTTGAACCAAATATACCATCAATTTCTCCCATATATTTGCCATCTAGTTTCAGGCCAATTTGAACAGATTTGATTTGCAATTTCTGAAAGTCTGTTAGTGTATTTTCAAGGCCTTCTCTGAACAGTTTTTTTCTTGTAGTCCTGTCAATCAATCCAATGTCGTTTGCTAAGTCTAGTGTAGTTTTCTCGTTATAATTCAAATCTAATTTATCGGCATACAATCCAATGATTGCTGTAGGCCCTCCAAGGCTATAGGTTTTCAAAATATTGATAGATTCCTTATCCGCCTGATACTTCTTTCCTACCCCAGCAAGATTCTTTAATTGTTCCATACTTTTGACAATTCCTCCCATGTCTAAACTTTCTGTAGCACTTTCAATTTTAGCTTTTACAGCATCAAGGTCATTGACAGATTGCATTGGTCTTTGCGTTTCGATCTGGAACAACATGTTTTCCTCCATTCATTCATTTAGTACCTACACCTTATCATAAAAGATTAGAAAGGTAAATGAAATCCAATTTATCTACCCTTGCGAATTACTGGCTGCTTAACTCGTTTCACATTCCTAGGTTGATTACCAATTTTACTGGCACTTTTCTTAAGTAACATTGCCCCTTTGGAAGGTACCTTACTCATTTTGATCGATGGACTAACAGGTTGATTCCTCAAAGCAGCACTCTTAAGCTTTGCTATTCCTGCAGCCTTACTTTCAATGGCTTTGGCTGGCTGTGGAGTCTTGATGACAGCTTGTCTTTTCTTTAGGAGATTTACCTCTCTTTTGGTAGTAATAGGCTGAGATTGGAATTTTGAGGAGACAATTCTATTTTTAACGGGTGTTGCTTTTCTCAAGTCAGTAGAGTTGAGTGAAGGACCTTGTTTTTTTTGAAAGGACCGATATGGTTTGACTCGATTCCTTTGCATTCGGAAGGTAGAAGCCTTTTTCATTTGTGCCCGATTTGCGATGTTTTTCTCAGCCTTAATCTTGCTAACCCATTTTTGCCCCTTCAATGAACTTGACAACCTAGAATTGGCTTTGGTTTCTCCCTTTGAGCGAATTCTACCTTTAAACCTAGCCTTAGAGCTTCGTCGTTCATTTTGAATCTTCTTTCTCCAGTAGAAACTATTATTTCCTTTTTTCATAACCCGAAATTTGAGATGAATAAATGTTTCAAAATCACAAATAATATGGTATGATTGGAAGAGGTTTGAAATTCATTTGAACATGCAGTTTTCGGTATTCCTTCCTTTTCCTGGTTTTCAAAGATGAAGGGTAAAAACCAGAGAAAAGGAGTTAAAACTATGAAGCAAATCATTACAAATTCCTCTGAAATCCTAGGGCATAAACCACTGGTGGTAACCCAAGATATTTTGTCGTTGTACAAAAGGGCTGAAAAGGACGATTTGGACGCGATCTTTGATCTATCTAGGCACTTCTTCAGTTTTGATGGGAATACTGGTCGATTACAGGCTGCACTCTACTACAAAAGCCTATTAGTAAAGAATTTCCCGCCTGATTATGATCCATATTCTTGCGCTGTGACAAGGACAGATATTGCCCATATTTTAGGGCTTTTAGATCGACTCGAAGAATCAAAAGAATGGTTTGCCAAAACCTACAAATATGTTTTTGATAATTATCACGCTGAGGAAAGAAGAGATGTCTTGGAGGAAATTGGGTACTTTATTTCCATGGATGCATTCGGTTTCGATTCGAGTGCAAATATCGGAGCACTTTGCTCCGATATGGGTGCCACGGTTTGACAGATATATGCACCGAGAGAGGTAATTGTTACCAAATAGAGCCTGAAAAACCAGGATTTCACAAAGTTTTTCAAAATAGTCTAATTAAATACGATTTGACCTTTGCATCACTGAAATCTCAATCTAATAAGATCACTATAACTACCAAAAAATGGATTCAAAATCATAAAAAAGTGAAATCCTGAAGTTTTACTGGTTTATGCGGTCTTTTAAAGTGATGAATTGAGGATACCTGAGACCATAAATTTGACAAAACTATCTCGTCATTCGAGACAGAGGAGTGCTCTATTTCTTGACGACAAACGACTTAGATCCCCTTCTCTATAATTTAGTATATTTATATACTGAAGTCTATCAAACTGTAAGTTAGGCCAAAACTTATATCACCAATGAGATACCTCCCGTTAAAAAAGCTATTTCTTCTCATCTTAGGTTTCATTTTTTTTCAGTGGAAATGTTTAGCCCAATCAGCACCAGGTGACAGACTTAAAAGTGTTAGAATTGGTATTGAAATATCGGGAGGAGGGTACTTTCCAAAGGATCTAAATGCCTTACTAGATGAGTGGCATGAACGAATCGTGATCATATTTGACAATAGACCGGCAATGCGTTTTTCATGGGGAAGTAACTTATTTTTAGCTGTTAGGCCATTGAAATACCTGGAGTTGAGAGCTGATTTTTCTGTATTTCATGGTCCGCCTATTTATAGATCAGAAGATCTCTCTGTTACATTCCAGGACGGTTTTACTAAGGATCAGTTATACTTAAATGTGCAAGCAATCGTACCTCGGCTATCAGTAAACTTCCTTTTAGACAGGTATCTCATAGGAGTCGGGATTTCCAAAGCTTATGCAAAAATAGAATGGGATGACAGAATCAACAACTATCAAAATACATGGTATGGGAACGATTATGGTGTGAACTTTCTAATTGGCGTAAATCCTTGGTCAAGCAGCTGGATTGGCATGTCCTTTTTAACGGTTTTCCGCTTATTAGACATTAGTCCAGTGCATGATAGTCAAGGAAGAACGGCCCAGTTGACTAGGGAACAAAGAACATTCTCTCTAAACTTAACAGGTTTTGAATTGAGTACAGGTTTATTTATTGCATTCTAAACAAAAAAAACAAACCGTGAAAACTTTTGAATACCTAACCCTTTACGCTCTCTTAACAATACTTCTTACTAACTGTGAGAAAATAGATGTTGGTATTCTTACTCCTCATTATGATCCCATCGACCAATCAATTATATCTTCGGTAAGTCTTGGGGTGGACAGTGTTCAGTTTAGAAACATTCCTTTAGACGGATGTCGATCCCAGGATGTGATTAATGGGTTGGTTGGGTATTATTTCCAAGATGAGAAGTCTGTGGCAATTCAAATAATCCCACCGGATGGCGCAACAAAACTGTTCGTGGAAGTTGGAATTAAGATTAGTAAATATCTTTTAGTGGAATTCGAAGATGATATAGATTTTGATACTGGATATTATGAAGTAGATATAGAAGACTACTCTTCCCTACGAGAACGCCAGGTATTCACACCAGTAATTAAAATGAATGAAGTTGCAGAATATTATGACGGGGTAATATTCAAAATAACAGCTCTTATAGATGGATGCTTAAGCCAACCAATAGAGTATCACGCTCCATTAAAAGAGGAAGTTGGAATTCCAGAAATTTGGAGAGAAAAAGTCGGAGAAGTAAACGACTATTTGAAGGGGAAATGGAGTTCAGTAGATGGTTTAACCGATATCGAGTTTAAGCCTACATTTTTTGGTGGTGGGACCTATATTGAGGACGGGGATGTATTTGAGTATAGTTTTGGTGGAGATGGCGAAGAAATCTTGATCACTGATAAAATTGGTGCTTTGTACGATATTTTCGATTATGAATTTAGCGGTTGCAAACTAGTTTTGTATGGAGAAGAGTTTGAACGTGTGGATCGTACTAGTAATTGCTCACATCCTTTACTTCCGTTAAAAGTTCCCAACATTTGCGAGTGTATTTGCGGTGGCGGTCCTAACAACCTGTCGGTAGAGGTCCACTTTTGGATAAATGCTTTTATCCCACACAATATTCCGAACTACACTCAAGAAGCTCCGTCACCACCTTGGAACGGAGAAACAGTTATTCCTTATCCCTTTACTTGGTGTGCCTTTACCGATCAAAGAGATTATAGTAACGATTTTGATGCCTCTCATCGAATGCAATCTAGCATAAAAGTGAAATTTAACAATCATACTTCGGACATCAATTTTCTGCCTAGTCATGATATTGATCATACTATCGAAATCCGCTGTGTAGAAGGAACAGTAACATGTCAAAAGCTTGGAGATAAAGATAAAATGAAGTGGAAACAACCAACTATCCAAAACAGTACATTGTTTAAAATAGACCTTACAGCCAAAGCAAATAACCCTTGTACAGGCGGCTTTGGTAGCCCAATAGCTATAGACTATAAGGGAACGTTAACGCTTAATTTTGCAACAAGAGAAGGATCTTTTCGCGGAAAGGTCGATAAGTTCCCGGCCTTTGAAGCTTATGTTGTAATCAGAAACAATTCTCCAATAGCAATTGATAAAGAGCGTAATTCTGGAAATGAAGTCACTGATCTATTTGGACCAGCCCGTAAATCATTTGCAGGATCTTTCAATTGGTAAGTTTTTTTAATTCATTGGAGTTTGCAAAACGATGGTCTTTCAAGAAGCCTTACCTGGAAGATCAACAACTGAAATGTCTTGTTCTGTTTTGAATTTTATCGCCTTCTAATTGTTTGAAAGAGTTTAAATAGAGGGTCTTGACCAGTGTACCTATACTTTATTATATTAATCCCTCTCTAAATCTTCCCACTTCTTTAGCCACCAGTACTTATGTTTTACGATCCTATTCATTTTGTCTGTAAATTTAGAAATCTCGTCTTCGTCCTTTGACAATGTTTCTCTTAAAGTATCCCCTAGGCCTTCTAGGTAAATACTCCTTATATTACTATCGAGCCGGACAAGCTCCATTAAGTAAGTAAAGAGTTCATTTTCACTTTCTCTTTGTGAACTTATCCGGACTAGATTTTTGTACGTCTCAATAAGTTTTGAATCATCTTTGTTTTTTTCGTAAATATCCTTAGCTTTTAAATAGTTTTCTTTGGCTATAGTATCGTCCTTTCCCATAATTTCTGCAATTTCGGCAGTCAATGAGTAAGCCTTTGCCAATCGTTCATCATTGTTGATTATTAAGTAATGTTCTAAAGATTTTTGCAAAAAAATCTTTGCTTCCTGGTAATTATTTTCCTGCTTTTCCAGAATTCCAATGATATAGGACAGGTCCGCTTCCTCTGACCTTATACCGAAAGGGTCATAAAGCACTAGAGCTTTCTTGTAGCATGTTATCGCTTTTCCTCTTTGTTTATTTAGAAGGTTGATAATCCCTAAGATCTTGTTTGCTTTAGCTAAACACCAATTATCAGAAGGGACATTATCGTCCTCCAATAACTCTATGGCTGATCTAATGCTTTTCTCTGCAATTTCAAGGTCCTTAGAATCAAAGGTTTTCTTGATTGCTAATTTCATAAGGTTATGAGCATCTTTGAGTTTCCCATACGCTTCCTTATGTTGTTCTAAATTGTTTTGAATATCAGGTTGTTCCTGTTTTTTATCTAGGAATAAATCCAAAGTACAATGGTTGTTCCTATTTTCAATACCTTCTGAAGTAGGCAAATCGATATCAAAAACATCACCATCATCATTAAATGCGTCAGTAAGGCCCGTAGTTATATATCTGTATAGTCCCTGGAAGCCCATTTTTTTCCCGGAGACGAAATCAAAAAATTCAGCATCTAGATTTGGGTTCTTCACTGATATATTTAGCTGATGTAGATCTGGTGGTTCAATAACTAGGTATGAGATTTCTAACTGCTTAAGCAGATCGAAAAGGTGATACCAGACGAAGCCTGCCTCACGGAGAAAGAAAAGTTTCTTGCGATGAAATTTATATGCTTCTTCAATATTTTTTGCAAGAGCAAGGGTTTTTTCAATAGTACTATCATAGAAGGAGATTGGTACGATCATTCTTTTCCTTAAGTCAGTAATAAAGTCTACTGCAAGTGGTGAAAGACTCAATCCGATTCTAGTCTCATTAAAATCTTCAAGCCAGTCTAATGGTTTACTTTTTTTAGTCTTCAATACTTTTCCAATTACTTGTCGAAAGTTATATGGTAATAACTCCAATTGCACCAAATCCTTAGCGGCATACAAACTTGCTTCCCAATCAGTAGTAGAAAGGTTAGCCGATTTTGTTTTCATTTCTTCAAGCTTTTCTAGGACTCGGTTGAGGAGCATCACACTTTCTGCAGCGTTGTCTCCAGATTGGAGGAAGTATCTATATGTCTGTTCCAGAATTGTAGGATTATCAAGCCCAAAGGCTAGTGCACTTGTATCGTGAGATTGGTAGGATACTCTTGCCTCCGGTGCCGTTAACAGTCCTTTCTTTATCTGACTCAAAATGAACTTTCGAAGTGCAGCATCAATACTACCGGAAAAAGTACTATAATCTTTAATTTTCTGTTCTCCAAACCGGGCGCCGCCCATACAATAGACTTTTGTATCAAGGGCCACCTCCAGTTTTTCCAATAAGTGAAAGTAGTATTCTTCTAACTTCGAATTCATCCCCATAGCCATAATCCCAATCACACAGAAATCACTGTTACCCTGAAAAGAAGTACTGTACTTAGCTATCCCTGATATTTTGTTTTCTACGTGATTAACCGTCATTCTCATGATCCTTACTTAAAGTGATTTTGGGAAGATGTTTGTCTAGAATATCCAGCCTTTTCTGCTGCTTCAGTATTGGTATCACAAATTGGTTTGCCATCGAGATATACAACTCTGGTGAACTTCTAACCTTTTGGAGAACCAATTGGAATAGTTTTTTTTCCTCCTTACTTCCCTTACCTCTGGAGCTAAGACTCTCAATGCTTTTTATTATTAGCTTGCTTATTATGAATTCCCAAATGGATCTATGACAAAATTGATAGTACTTACCATCCTCGGTCATCTCAATAATGGAACGGGTTTTAGTCTGCCTCAAAATAAGTCCAAGCTTTTTATAATTATAGTCCTTAAATCTCTTATGTAGCTTTTGCTGAAGCTTCACCCTTTCTATCTTTTGCATGCTTCGATTGTCTAAAAAAGAAACTGCGAGGAGCTTGATGAAAGAATGTAACCTTTCTTGCACGGTTTCTGGTACAACAGCAAATTTGTTGGCCCAGCCATAGATTGTCACATATATGATTTTATCAAAAAGTGTATATTCATCAAGAGCATTTCCATCCAAGAGGTCTTGCATCTTTACCCAGTTTTCAATTAATAGGTTAAGGACCAATGGACGACTAGTAATTTCTTTGTGTTTCTCGACAAACAGCATCAAGTTTTCCGGTAATGAGTCGTGCAACTTAATGAAACCTGAGACTTGCTGAGTTTCCCATTTTTTTATGATAATTGTGCTTATATCTGTGCTTGGATCTGAGTGGATTAGATATGAAGCTTTATTGATTTCCTTGAAAAAGCTCCTTCTGCAGGCAATAACAATTTTACACCCTTTATTTTCTGTAGAATAGTTTTTTATCTTATTCAGGAATTGTTCAAATTTGTCTAAGCCATTAGTTCGACTCGCTTCATCAAGAGAATCAAGTAGGAATATTGCATTTGTCGGGATGTTATTTTGAATTTCCGGCAGTTTAGCTTTAGCCGCATTTAGTAGTATTGCATCTATTCCCTGGTCGATATCATCTAACTCCCTGAGATTAGAAAAGATGGGAAAGTTGTTTTTCTTCTTTTTTTTCAGGTAATTCTGTGCAAGACGAAACTCCAAGTTTCTTAAAGCCCAAGACTTGCCAGTGCCAAACTCTCCAAGTACAAAGACTACAGCACGGGAATTTTGTTCCTCTAGGTGAATCAAAACCTCTTCAATCCCACCTATTTTTTCGCCTTCTGGACTTGGAATTATGAAGTTAGGTGCTATGAACTTTTCATAGGTAACTCCTTGTTTATAACTTTCTACTATTCGTTTATTTAATGACTTGATTTCAGTTTTCAAGTTTCTTTTGGAAAACTCTTTTGATTGGCTTAATGGTATAATGTTAGGGTCAATGAAAATGTAGACTAAGGCAGCGAGAGCACCTAAAATTGCAATCAGGGGCTCATTGCCTCCCTCATCTATATACCAATAAATAGATAAAAATAAACCTATGATTAATATTAGGGTAAAGATCTTTTTCAAATGACAATATTTTAGGTCCTTAAAAATAGGAATTTTGTTTGCTAACTTATGTCTGTGCTGCATTCTTTTGAAGAAAGTCCAATCAAGAATGTTCCCAAGTATTTATGGGGTTCAAACTTAAGTTAATCGGATCAAGATTAAATGTTTGAGATTCAAAGTGACTGAATGTACCAATCAACAATCAAAACATTTGTCATTTGTTCTTGAGAAGTGATATGACAGTATTTCGCACCACCGAGTTTCTATTATTTAATTTGAGACATAGTTAAATATGAGAGAGGGAGCAGTCCGAGAAAATGGCCGTTTTTACGAACACCATTCCCTCTAACTGCATTTCTCTTTTTTCTTTTCATTATCTGTATAAAAAACTGGTTTACTTTATCAAAGTGTGATAAAGCCGATAGGTAACCCTTTTAGGAGACACTATCTTGAAGATCGGATATGCCAGAGTAAGCACCAAAGACCAAAATCTATCTTTACAGAAAGATGCCCTCCAGAAAGAAGGCTGTGAACTCATGTTTGAAGAAAAAGCTAGCGGTGCCAAGTCTGATCGGCGGGAACTACGTCGGATGATCGACCTACTCCGCAAGGGCGATATTGTCATTATCTGGAAACTGGATAGGCTAGGACGATCACTCCGAGATCTGGTTAACCTCGTAACCGATATACAGAATAAAGGGGCAGGGTTAAAATCTCTGAATGACTTCATTGACACAACTTCCCCACAAGGAAAGCTTACATTTCATCTATTTGCGGCACTTGCTGAGTTTGAGCGAGACATTATCAGTGAGCGTACCAAAGCAGGGCTAGAGTCTGCCCGTGTCAGGGGGCGAAAAGGTGGTCGTCCAAAGGGACTCTCTAAAGATGCACAGGATAAAGCCATTATTGCAAAGTCATTATATGATAAAAGAGAAATGTCGGTCTCCAAAATATGTAGTCATCTTGGTATTTCTAAAAGCACATTATACAAGTACTTGAAATCAACATAAGGTAACCTTCGTATAGAATTACTCGTATATTGATTGAAAGCTATACATGCAGGAGAATAAGCGTTCTATAACCCCATAATATTCATTATGCAGATCGAAAAGGTAACGATTGAAAATTACAGATGCTTCCAGGGCGAGTTTCTTTTTCCGTTGAAAGAAGGTATAAATATCCTTGTAGGTAACAACGAAGCAGGCAAATCCACAATTCTAGAAGCTATTCATCTTGCCTTATCAGGTTTAATGGATGGAAGATATTTCCAGTTTGAGCTAAATGAATACCTTTTTAATCAAGCTGTGGTCTCTTCCTATGTTGAAAGCTTAGCCACGGATCATCCATTGTCTCCTCCTAGAATTACAGTAGAAATCCAATTCCAAGATGGGGTACTTCCAGAATTAAAAGGCACGGAAAACCTAAAAAAAGAAAACGTTTCGGGGTTATTCTTTCGCGTAGAGCTAGATGAAAGGTTAGCCAAAGAATATGAAGAGTTTGTAAAAGCAGGAGAAGTTAATTCACTACCTATAGAGTATTATACTTTTTATTGGATGACCTTTGCATCTGATTCACTTACCCCTCGGGCCATTCCAGTGAAATCAGCTCTAATAGATTCCAGTAGTAATAAATATAAGAATGGGTCTGATGTTTACATCAACCGAATTATACGAGACTTCCTAGATGAGAAGGAACGAATAAGTATAGCGCAGGCACATAGAATGATGAAGGACTCATTTATGGGACAGGAAGCCATCCGAGCAATAAATGCAAGAATTCATGAAGCTTCCCCAATCTCTGACAAACAGGTTGCTTTATCTGTTGATGGGTCATCCAAAAACTCTTGGGAAACCACTTTGGTTACTTTCCTCGATAAGATTCCCTTTCAATATATCGGTAAGGGGGAGCAATGTTTGGTAAAAACAAAATTAGCTCTAAGCCATAAAAAAGCACAAGAGGCCAATATTATTCTTTTGGAAGAGCCGGAAAACCACCTTTCCCACTCTAAAATGAATAAGCTTATAAATGAACTGAGGAATAATGAAGAGGGAAAACAAATCTTGATTTCCACTCATAGCAGCTTTGTCGCTAACAAATTAGGCCTAGAAAATCTTGTCCTTTTAGATAATCAAAACATTTTGAAGCTTAGCGAGCTAGGTGATGACACGGAGCTTTTCTTTGAGAAATTAGCTGGCTATGATACGCTTCGGTTAATACTTTGCAAAAAAGCGATTCTAGTCGAAGGAGACTCTGATGAATTGGTAGTTCAAAGGGCTTATTTTGACCAACATGGTTGCCTTCCAATAGAGAATGAAATCGATGTTATTTCTGTAGGAACTTCTTTCTTAAGATTTTTAGAAATAGCTGAAGCTCTGGGTAAGCCGGTTGCAGTAGTTACTGATACTGATTGGTCTTTGGAAGCTCTTGAAAATAAGTACAAAGACTATTTAGGTGATAACCAAAAAGAGAATATAACTATTTGTTATGATCCTGTGATGGATGAAGGCGATCTTCAGATTGGTAGTAAACCTTTCAACTATAACACCCTAGAGCCTAAGCTGCTGAAAGCAAATGATAGGACTACTTTGAATACCATCTTTGCAACTGATCATGAGTCAGACGATGATCTTTACAAATATATGAAGGCAAATAAAACTGACTGTGCTCTTAAGATTTTTAATGCTGAGCAAAATATTACATACCCGGAATACATCATGAAAAGCTTTGAATAGAAATGTCAAATAGACTCTTTATTGCAGCAGCGGGTTCAGGAAAAACAAGGTTTCTAATAGAGGAAGCCCTTGCTCAGGATACACCGACGTTGATTCTTTCTTACACCATTGCGAACACGGAAGAAATAAAACTTAGGATCATCAAACGTAAGGGATGTATTCCTGGACATATAACAGTTTATACTTGGTTCTCATTTTTACTTAAGCATGGAGTACGCCCCTATCAGAACCAGATGGTTTCTTTTCGTTGTAAGGGAATGTTATTTGTGAATCAGAAATCAGGTGTACGTGGACAAGCCAGAAATGGTCGTCCTATTTATTATGCTGAATCTGACCCTGAAAACCATTATTTCAGTCCACGCAAAAAAATATATTCAGATAAGGTCTCGAAATTTGTTGTAAAGTGCAACAGTGTTACTGGAGGTAAGGTTTCTTCACGATTGGAAGACATTTTTTCAAACATATATATCGATGAAGTACAAGACTTGGCAGGGTATGACCTTGAGCTTATAACAATACTTCTGCAATCTGGTATTGCCATAACTATGGTTGGCGATTTAAGACAGGTTACTTATCTAACACACGTTTCATTAAAAAATTCACAGTACAAAAACGGGCTTATTGCAGATTATATACGTGAAAAGTGTCCTGATAACTCTTGTGAGATTGATGAAGAGACTTTAAATATTTCGTACAGGTGTAATCAAGAGATTTGTGACTTTTCATCAAGATTATATCCTGAATTGCCTACCCCAACTTCAGGCCAAGAGGAAGAAACAGAACATGACGGAGTTTTTCTAGTCTCAACAGAAAAAGTATCTGAATACCTAGAGACTTATAAGCCTCTCCAACTAAGGTATAATAAAGGGAAAGCAGTTGATCCTCGCTTTGGCGTAAGAAACTTTGGAGAGGCCAAAGGTCTTACTGTGGACAGAGTTCTTATTTATGCTCCTCCATCATTGATTGATTGGTTAAAGAACCATGATTTTGACCTAAAAGAGAAGACTAGGAGTAGGTATTATGTAGCTTTAACGAGAGCTAAATTTAGTGTGGGTATTGTCTGTGATGAGGAGATAGAAGGTTATGAGTTATATTGATATTAAAAAGCCTTACGTCTCCTAAATCTTAAAAGTTTTATTAAACTGTATCGTAAACGGTAAAGTACTTACTCTGAATTACTTGGTCGAGCCTCCTAGAAAGGCGGTTTTGTAACCTTCCTTTAGGCATGAGGATTTGAGAATTTCGACTTTTCAGCACCTCTACTGAAACAACCAATTCCGTAGTGTCATCAACTGTCTTGCCGTTCAAGGTACTAGGAAAGCCAATAGTGGCATCGCACTCCCCTTTGTTACCGTCAATTTCAAAACGAAATCGGATTTTAATTCTGGACAATAAAATGGCATTTTTATAGAAGTCCTCCTCAATGTGCGGTAACTCTTCAAGTAGACTTCCGTTAATATCAAGGTTTCTCACTTTGTCTAGATACGGTTTCAAATCGTCTGGAATTGTCGGTAGTGTTTCGTCTGGTTTAAACCGGATATTGACTACTTCACCATTGAAAAATACTCCAGAAGCATTGATGTCTTTAAAGCCTGTGAGGAATTCTACTCTATCGAGATTTGAACGAAAATTGCGGAATTTTATACCCTTAATATCTTGGGTAATGCATCCTTCACTAAGAAGTATCCGGTTAATTTCGCTTGCAAAATCCTCTAGATATTTTTTTGTTTCAGTAGCAGTATACTCCACTTTAACATTCACCTTTCCATTTTCCAGCAGGACAGTAAGTCTACCTTCATGTCGTGTTTTACCGCTGATGAGATCTTTTGTTGTATTTGTGCGCTCAAGGTTTATTTCAAGCTCATACCTATTATCTCCTTTGGCTACAAATCGAGGTATATTTAAGTGCTTACAGTTTCCTTTTAAATTAACTGCATTGGGAGCAATACTGTACACGATTTCTCGAAGTTTTTCAGGTGTACCAACAAAAGGAGCAGATTTATTAGTCGCTTTCGTTTTTTCCTCTTTACTAACGAGAAGGCCTTTAAGGTAATCCAACTCGTTCGGAGAAAGAATCATGTTTGCTATTAAGGGAATTATCAGCCCCTTGTTAGCATGTTTAATAAATACTCCTTTTCTTTTTAAAAAAGTCTTCAAATCAGAAGCCCCAAGAATTGATGAATCGAGAATTGGTTTTATTCTTGCCCCAAAAGGTAGAATCTTTTCATAATCCTCAGTTATCCTTCCTTCAGTGCTCACATCATCTGACTTTTGGTAGTTAGGGGGCGTTAAATTTCGTGCGCCGTCTAAATGCTGTGCATCATCATCTTTCAATTTGATAAAGGAAAATTCATCCCATTTTTTCAAGTATATCCTATTTACGTAGTCACTTTCCTGAAATTGTTGTTTTACAGAATTGACTATCGAACTATGTTTGCTTGGGTCATAGTCAGGGAAGTAAACAATTGTTTTTCCGGCAAATCCGCAGAGTTTATGAATGAGCCAGATAATTCGCTTTAAATACTGCTTTTCGATCAAGTCATTACAAAAAATCAAAACGTGAAAACTTCCATCTTTTTCTACTAGAATAGGGAGAACATCGCTAACCATCAGTTCTAAAGGGAGGAGTTTGCCACTATTCGAAATATCCTCTGAGTTTTGCGCACCAGTATCAGGATACACAAAGCTAAACTCCCTGTTGGTGCTATAATCTTGGGCCTCTTTAAGTGCAGAGAAAAGGAAGGTTGCCCTTCTATTGTCTATAAAATATATTGCATCAAATTGATCGGTAGGGACACTTACGGAATCGTGATTGTCGAAAAAGAAAGATGTATTTTTCTCAGAGGGCTTAGAAGAAAAAAACGTAAGCAAGCCTTCAAATTCAATATTCCTATCTGGGTCAGTTCCTACAAGAAAATCTTCCTGTATTTTAGGGCTATGAGGTGCGCAATCTAAGCATTGCGCTAATTCTTTTACTGTCCTATAAATTTTTGAAAGAGATGCGCTAGGATAGCTTTCTGCATGGTGCTTTGCAGAGACCATTACCAGCTTCTTAGCAGAAAGATTTAATGGACTAGAATATGTATTAATTCCGTCAATACTGTGTTGTTTTCTATCTCCTTTATTTCCAAGAGGTTTATGCTTGCCTCCTGAAAGGCATGGAAAATCTATGTGTTCAGAGAGGTTCCAGCCGCATAGTTTTAGAAGCCGTTCTGTAATCTTTTGTCCATCTTCTCCTGAGAGGACTGATTTTTCTCCTGCCATTGGTTCATGGGTTTATTTAACAATATAATAAAAATCGTAATTCAATGTTAATGAACTAACTGTTTCCTAAATATTTTGAACTTATTGGCGAAAGTAAAATGAATAAATTTCTACTCAAATCTACCCACTTGTGAGCAGAAAGATGAACTGAATAGACTATCTTGAATGGTTTAAATCAGTCAAAGATGTTTAACAATTTTGTTTATAGAATTTCTGGGTGACTTGGAAGGGAATTATCATCATAATCTTAGATGCCAACTTTCAGGATTCCTACTTTGATGAAATACGGAATAGACAAATATTTGTTCCTCAACAATTTCGAAGTAAATAGAGAATGGGAATTTTTGTAGAAGAGCTTTCCTGACCTGCTCAAATTCTATGGGATAAAGATTTGGGTTGTCGATGATTTGGTTGAAGATGTCATCGAGTGCTTCTAGAAAGGTATCGCCCAGCTTAGGTTTTTGACTCTGATAATATTGGTAGGCATCGCTGACTTCGTCTTTAACCAGTCGGTGAAATTGGAGGGTGTAACTAGGCATTGGAGGCTTTAGCGTAGTTTTTTACTTCCTCCCAGCTATAGGTTTGCTCTTGGCTGGACTTAATTTGTTGCGCTCTGCTCAGTAATTCATCCTTCAGCCAATCAGGAGTGTCAGAACTGCTATCTTCCATTTCCTTGATCACTTCAAGGCCATATTGCAGAACATCAAGCAATTCTGCCCGTTCCAACTTCGACAATTCTGACTTTAAATCCTGTATGCTCATGTCTAAAATTCTGATGTTTGATGGTCTAAATATACCACTAATCAACCTTACTATCAATAACAAAGCCATGAGCGATCAAGTTTTCCCCAGTGTTCTACGAGCTAAAGAAAAAGCGGCAACCCAGTCTTTACCGAGTTACCGCCTCCCTAATTTACTGATACGGAATACCTATATCAAGACATAGGCATTCCCCTGCTCTCCAAGCATTCGAGCCTGAAGAAGCCAAACGAGTCTGTTCTTCTGTTAAGTAATTATTTAAATGGAAGGGAATGACAGCAAATGATGAAGCTTTGTCGAAATAGCAAGCTGTATTTCATTCCCTTCGGATATGGCCCTATTTACTTGGACTTACCCTTCTTATCCAGATTATAGAATTTTTTGAGGATAGCATTAATGATGTAGGAAACCGAACGATCTTGGTCGTCCGCATCTTCATTCACCTTTTCCAAAGCTTCTTTGTCCAGGTAGATGGTTTTCTTGACTCCCTTCTGCTTGTTCTTAGGTTCCTTTTTGCTATCGCTCATTATTTAGGCAGGTATATTCACGTTAGTAAGCGAATATACAAAACCTGCTGTATCTGCCTATTTCAGATAGCGTTGAATGAGTTTAATATGTTTGACAATGTGAAGATATAAATTTGTCATACACTATCATACTTTATCGGATAAATATTTTTTTGCATTTCATTGCATTACAAGAAATTGCTTGCACTGCACCAAACCGGAATTGTACTACTGACTCATCCAATGGGTAATAAAAGCGATAAGACACGCTCCTGTCACAAATAGGAAGGTGATAGCTATAAGAACTATTGCCGCTGTACGGTTATCTAAACCTTTCACTGCAATTTTGATACGACGCCCCCATTCAATGACGAGTTCTGTTGTTCGCATTGTATAAATTTTATGGATAAAGAAATGGAAGGAATAAGTGCTTTAAGAGATAATCATTAGAAAGGATTCTATCACTTTGATTCCTTGATGCAAAACAAATATAAGGTAAAACATAGTAAAAGTAAAGACTTGAAAATAGTTGGAGATCAGATGTTTATGGTGAAAAAGTGCATGATGATGTTTCGAATTATCTACCGTTTTTTTGGTAATATCTGGAACCAAAAGTCAATAAAATGACGACCTACAGTGTATTCAGTGTTATATGCCGTAAATACCAATTAATCGTACGTTATTTCGAAAGTTTGGCTTAAATTTTTTTTTCATTTTTTCTAAAATATCATTTGAATACCTCCAATTACTCTGTCAATTTCCTTCATATCTCCCTAGATCGTTTTACATCGATCCAGGAACCAAGAGACAATCAGCAAATTGATGTGGGAGCTTCGGTTCAGTGCTACCTCCTAGCACCATAGTTCCTCTTTTCCTCCCTGTAATTGCGTTCCCCTCCCTGTTTTTTGCTTTGGCAAGGTACTGTCTGGCTACAGAGTAGTAAATGGCCGTAAACTTTCCGTACTGATTTTTCTATCCACTGCTTTCCAATAAAAATAAGTCCTCCACCATTGACACCTCTTCCACCAGCTAGTGATTTGTGCCTCGCAAAAGGGAGGAGACCTCAATTACCTATCCGGTAGAAAAAGAAAAACTACCCCAGAGGTTTACTCTCCGCTCCCGATGAAGGGAGATTTCCTAATTAACAATCCAATCACAAACAATTCGAGACAATGAGTTATCAAATTTCCACACAGGTGACAGAGGTTAAAATGGTTTACTATAACAAAGTAAAAGCAGATGATAGGCCACAAATTAGAAGCTCTTTTGATGCTTACGAAGTTTTAGCCGCCAATTGGGATAGTGGCACTATTGGCCTTTATGAAGAATTCTACATTCTGCTATTAGATCGCTCGAACCGTGTTATGGGACGTTATTTAGTCTCACAAGGGGGAATGGCTGGCACCGTAGTAGATGCTAAACTTCTCTTTGCCTCTGCTTTAAAATGTAGGGCTTCCAGTATCATTTTGGCTCATAATCACCCTTCGGGAACGCTCCAGGCTTCCCTGCCAGATAAAACACTCACCAAGAAGCTAGTTAAAGGCGGTGAAGTATTAGACATAGCCGTTTTAGACCATCTGATTTTATCACCGGAAGGAGGATATCTAAGTTTTGCTGATGAAGGTCTGATGTGAATTAAGGGGCTTTGCCCCTCTCACCTGCTAGAAAAATAGCTCAAACCGTGTTGTTCCGCATCGCTACACTGCCTGCACCATTTAGCACGATTTTTCTTGCAGTCTCCACCCCATTCTCAGCCGAAAGCAAGGGTTGAATATCAACCCCATTTAGAAACTTTTAAAAAGATTAAGAAATGACAAAGCAATTCACCAATACCACCAGAAAAGGCAACAAAATCGATTTGTATCAGGAAGTCACCAACAAAATAATTACGCTATTAGAACAAGGTGTTACCCCTTGGCGCTGTCCTTGGAATAGATACGGACTAGCCCGTAATTATGCTACCAATCACATCTATACAGGTATCAATGCTTTTTTGATGAATCTTACCCCACACCCAATTCCTTATTTTATGAGTTTCAAACAAATCAAAGCCAAAGGTGGGAAGATTAAAAAGGGAGCCAAAGCCGAAAAGGTCTATTTCTACAAAACATTATTCAAAGACCAAGACGAGAAACTGGTAGGAGCAGAACAGGCAAAAGCCTTACAAGGTATGGGGGAAGAAGTGCAGATAATACCCATGCTCAAATATTACAATGTGTTTAATATCAGTGATGTAGAAGGTCTTGAAATTAACATCCCAGAGGTAGAGCTGAAAGATCACCAGAAAATAGAAAAGTGCGAGGCTGTCATTAAGCAAATGCCAAATGCCCCCGAATTTGTTTTTGAAGATGCTAATAGAGCTTATTACGCTCCCATCTCTGATAAATTGAATATGCCAGCAATGGGGCAATTTAAAACCGCAGAGGATTATTATTTTACCTTATTCCATGAGCTAACCCACTGCACGGGCCATCAATCCAGATTAAACCGTAAAGGTATTGCTGAGGTTAAACCTTTTGGATCTCCCGAATATAGCCGAGAAGAATTAATTGCTGAAATGGGCGCATCTTTTCTTTCGGCACAAGTTGGCATTGATTATGATGAACTAGAAGAAAATAGTGCAGCATATTTACAAGGTTGGCTATCTGTTTTGAAGGCTGACAAAAAACTAATCTTTAAAGCAGCCGCTCAGGCTCAGAAAGCTACAGATTTCATTTTAGGAATCAATCGGAAATACGAAAATTAGAAATCGAGAAGGGAGGGAGTGCTAGCCTCCCATTCCTTTTCAATGAATTAGAATATAAGCAAATCAATGTTACTCAATGTCTTAGCGAGCGACCGCCTAGCGGCGGTAAGAATCGCAAGCTTCGTTAATAAAAGTCGATAGTGTCTAGTCGCACTTAAGCCTTTTCTTATCTCACCTAATGTATTTCCAAGAAAGCAAAACCTCTAATAGTTTTTACTTTCAAGTTAGAGAAAACCGGACCTCGCTACCTCTTTAACTTGTTGACTTTCTTTCTATTTCTGAAATCGAGTAATTCTGCTCTAATGTATCGTCTCTCTTTCAGATGATGAAAAACTGTAAAGTGCCCCTCTTGAATCAAATACCGCAGTTGTTTAGAGCAAACTCCTAGTAGCCGACCCGCAGTTCCGGTACTGACTAGATCATCTTCTCCAAGTACTCTTTGCAGTTCCATATTGATGATTTCAAATTCTTCTCGAAGGAGGTCCCTGATCATTTCTTTCAATTCATTTGGAGTAATCGAGTGCAGTATAATATTGTTGTTTTGCATGGCTAAAAACTTGTTGATGATGTAATTGTTTTCCGCAATATACCTTTGTAACAACAGCCTTACAAAAGGCTAAAAATCAATACAATAAGCGTTAAAATGTGTCAAAATGAAATGATTTGAAACCACTGAAATACGGCTTGAGATTAAATCTGAAACCAAATGAAACGATTTGGGAAAATTCAGGAAAGGCAAAGAACAAGAACTTTAACAGTTTTTAACAAAAGTCCCTCCAAAAAGAAAGGGTCTTCCTTGCCATTAGAGTTCTAGACAAAGCTCCTCCTCTAAGAGCAGATGCCTGAAGATTTTTGCCATTAAGAATCGTCTTTCATTATTCTCAATGGATTTGAAAGTAGTTTGGTGAGGTTTTTTACCCTCTTTCTCCCTTTTACATTGTTTTTCTACCGATGCATAGTAACGTTCTCTAAATCTTTTCTCCAAACGGTCAAGATTATGACCTAGAAATGGGTCTTGATTGTCTAGAACCACACCATAGAATGTAGAACATACTACTTGTTGCCCTTCTCCGTCCCGTTCAGAGAAGGGCAATAGTCCTTTCCCTGCAAATACTGGTTTATTTCTTCTAGTAAAGACAATGCTTTGCTTTCTGGAGGCAGAACATAGGGAGTTTCGGGTTCTTCCTCTTTTCGATGCCCATTTAAATCTGAAACTTTGCCATTATTCAGCTCCTGTATAAACTTTCGTAATTCAGTTTGGGCGATATAGAATCCTTTCATTTGATCCCAACGCTCCCTATCTTGAAATAGCTCTATTTGTGTAGCAAAGTTGATTTCTTTCAAGATCATTATCTCGACGATCCACCCTATAATCATCAGGGTCGAAACCGAAACTATCCAAGAAAGACCATATGGAGCCATGACTAAATAGGTTTCAACTAAGGAAAGGATCAACAGAGTTGTCGCAGCTATAATTCCAAATGAAATCTTCCCTTGAATATGCGCTGGATTAAGTTGAAAGAAGAACACTAGGGTTCCTCTTCCCGCTTGTATGGCAAGTGGTACTAGATAAGCTGCAATTATAAACCCCCAATTTGGAGCATTCTGAGCATGAAAAATCCCCATAATAATCGCTGAAATAAGATAGGTTAATATTAGCAATGAGAAACTTAAAGCAGGTAGTACGGAACGAAGTCTTTTGATAGACCTTCCGAAATCATGATTGATTAGTATATGTTGCATTGATCTCTTTTTTATTGTTATGAATCTTGCCTAATTCTTCCTTTCAGTAGCAATTAATAGTTCACTACTCTGAGATTAGAGTTCTTTCCTTTTGCCTTTCGTTGCATGATGCTGAAAGCAATTTCTTCAGCATTCACTTCATTGTCTATACCGATATATTGTCGTAATTGAGATTCAGTAGCATGACCAGTCATAGGCATGATTTGAGCAAGGCTATATCCCATTCGATAAAGGTTGGTTGCAAAGCTTCTACGGCAGATATGAGAAGATACTTCTAAATACTTTGGAACATAAGATTTTTCCACTCTAGCCTTTCTGCCGATATATTGTTCAATCTTTAGAGTACTTTGATCAAACCCTGCCTGCTTACAGACTTCTTTGATTCCATCATTGAATTTCTGCATAGACATTCTAGGAGTAGTGTAGTTATGCTTTTCTAGTACAGGCAATAACCAGGGAAATAGATTGAGTGGAATTTTGGCAGGTGTGTCCGTCTTTGTCGAAATAACTGATAGAATAGGAATGCCATTGATTGTTCGGTAGAAGTTCTCAGGACCATACTTACAAAAGTCACTATAACGTTGGCCTGTTCCTGCTCCAATTAAGCAGATATCACGCACTTTGGCCAAATAGCCTTTGAGATTAAGGTTTGCTAATAGCTCCAGTTCCTCAGACGTTAATACTACCTTTTGACCTACAGCCTTCTTTTGGGATATTACCCACCCTACCCCTTGATAATCCGTATTGGTGTGTAGTTTCTTTCTTCTCGCCCGTTCTAAGAATTGACGCAGTATCTTCAATGTTTTGTTCCCATAGGCCAATTGTACATTCTTTTTGGTCAACCAGTCAATTAGCTTTAACCTGAAATTCCAATCTACATCTTCATAGTCAAAGCACTTTCCTTTAGGAAAAACCTCTTCGGCAAACTGCCTTAAGATCCGCGCATGAGCCTTAAATACCTTGAGGCTACCATATTTCATATTAGTAGCTTCCATTTCGGCTATCTCTTGGTCTATAAACTCAAAGAAGTTAGATCTTAATTCTTCTGGATCTTGGTCTAAAACAGAAGTCAGTTCTGACGAAGTTTTGCCAGTTTTAATATCCAACTCAAGTCTAAAGGCTTCTAAATTCATCGAAGCAGACTCTGGCTGCATGAAGATGTCCATGCAGTAAGTAGTCAGGTCATCAAGCTGTCTTTTAATAGCAAATAGGTCATTCCGTCCAGATTGAGCAATTGGCCTCTGGCTTTTGAAATCCCAATCTTGAGGGTGAATAGAAAAACCTGTGGAGTACACTAGCCGCTTCCCTTGATAGCTGACCATTAGAGAAATCAAGGTCTCACTTTTGGCCTTTGGAACTCGGAGATAAAATCTAGCTTTTGGTAATCTTGCCATACCAGTTGATTTATGTGATTACGAAATTAGTTTCGTGGATCACGTCAACTGCGTTGACAGAAGAGTTGACAAAACTGTTCCTGCCTTTTCCGCTTAAAGGTGGAATTGAGTTGGAAATATCTAGCGAATGCTATATTTTACGGGCGAATTCATCGAAAACCCCAGAAAAGCATACAGAGATATTCGACCTAGTGGGTCTACAAGAGTTTGTTTCAGAGTGAATCATATTGTGTCATAAGTTGTCACAAGTCATTTAGAACCAGACTACAATGCAAGGTGAATATCTCTCTATGTATCATGAGTGTTCACCTTGTTTCATTTTAGGTCACGATTTTTTGTACCGAGGGTTGTACCGAATACCTTTGCTCTTTGGTCCATTTGGTAATTTAAACCCGAAATTCATGACCCGTTTTAGTAAGATCCGCTACTCCCTGGTCTTTAACCGCAAAGACCAGCTAAACTCCTATGGCCAAGCCTTGATTCAAATCCGAGCCTACCAAGACAAGAAATCAAGATACTTTTCAACTGGCATTTACATCGAGCCTAAGTACTGGGACCAGCGCAACAAAAAGATCAAACACAACCATCCTACGCAGTTTGTGTACAACAAGCAGATCTTGCAGCAGATGCAGGAAATGGAGGCTTTTGAGATCAAGATGATTAATCAGTTGGGCAGTTTCCCGATAGACCGGATTGAAGAATACAAGAGCCACTCTAGCTATGATCAAACCCAATCATTTTTAACGTTTTTTGAAGACGAGCTGAGTAAGAGTAGTATGAAGCCCGGTGCTTTGAAAATGTACAAACTTACGCTACGTAAATGGCAGGAATTCAAAAAGAATATCTTCTTTCAGGATCTATCCTATAAACTGGTGGTTGGTTTTGATCGCTACCTAAGACAACAAGGCTTATCCCTCAATACCATCAAGAAGCACCACAACCGGACGCATACCTACATCAAGCACGCTATCCGGCAGAATCTCGTGCGGATCGATGATAACCCCTATAAAACATTTGTCGCTAAAGGAGTGGAGCCAGACCGGGGATTCTTAAGCATCGAAGAACTGGAGAAGATAGAAACGCTGACATTTGTAGAAGAAGAGCAATATCTTGAGCGGATAAAGGATATATTTTTGTTGGCTTGTTATACAGGAATGCGCTTTGGTGATGTCGTTAAGATCACCGCGGGGGATGTTTCTTTATCCAATAATGGTTTACTACTGTATTTAAAGGCTGAGAAAACCGTAAAGCGGTTAGATCTTCCCTTATATTACCTCTTCCGGAAGTCCGACCAGACTTTAAGCAGACCAGAGTCCATTATCCAACGGTACTTAGATCAGTACGCCCCTGTCTTGAATGAGCCGGGCATGGAACAAATTCCCCTTTTCAAAGTAAGTAATCAGTATCTTAATAGATCGCTGAAAGTTGTTGCAAAACGAGCAGGGATCAATAAGCAAGTCACGTCCCACTTTGGCCGACGGACTTTTGCTACCATCATGGCCAGAAAAGTACAAGCTCCTGTCTTACAACGCTTACTACAGCACTCTAGGCCAGATATGACGAACATTTACATCCAACTTAGCAATAAGGCTATTGAGGATGAATTAGAAAAAATTGAATGGAATTAATTGTAGACAACAAGAAAATATCTATTAAACATTACCTGAATTTAAAGCTAAAACCGTCTTATCCTGATGGGGCAGTTGAGATGTATCCTCTTTATACACAAGTTATTTATGACTCAAAAAGTACAAAGTTCAGAACCTTTAACTCTTTGGAGTTCCTTGGTGGTACTTACTTTCTCGCTAAAGGAGAGGAAGAAAACGTATCAGATGGGAGCTTTCTAAAAGAGATGCCTCAGGTTGTAGAGACCGATCAGGTAATTCTAAGAATAGTAGAGTTTGAAATCAAGAAATTCAAAAGTGATTTCAAGTTAAAGGGTCTCGGCAAACGGTTTGTAATATATGCTTCTCCTGTTTTATCTGCTGTTAGTGAATCGATAGTCTATGGAATGAATTACTTCTTGGGTTCAAAGTTTACCCACAATGAGTTTATAGAGATATTTGGCCAGCAAAAACCCTATGGACGAATGGTTATGGATGCCATTAAGAGAAAACCTGATTTGCTAGATATCATGCCTAAAAAACTCCAATACTATGCTGTCTACTCTATGCTGATGCAGCAATATGAGGACTCTACAAAGCAACAGATTAATTGCTACGACTTATTGATTGATCAAGAAAAGAAAAGCGCATTTTACGATCAAATTCGCGAGTTTTCAGAGAACCTAAAACCTGAAAACAGCTTCTCTAAAATGCCAGAAGATGACTTTAATGAGTTCTTTTCAATTTTCCATATCCTAATCTACGATGCTCTCAAAGCAACAATGATCTAAATTGAAATAACTTGCTATTTCAGTTTCCTTTGAGTACCTTTGTGATACAAACAAAGAGTAAAGGGATTTTTTTTGCAACCAAAATTGAAATAGACGTTTATTTCAATTCACGAACACAAAATGTATTTTTTAATCAAACCAATACCTATGGAAAGTGTCACTCAAATCACTCAGATCATGATGACGAAGAAAGAGACTGCTTCTTTTTGCAAAGTCAGCATTGCAACGATTAATCGATGGATGAAAAAAGGAAAGCTTTCTTACCTGAAACTAGGCCGAAAGGTACTTTTTAGTCAGTCGCAAGTGATTCAGGACCTAGAGAAGTTCAAAATTGAAAACTAAAAAAGCATTGCTAGAGTTGGCGCTCCGGCAATGCTTATTGGTAAACTTTTAAAAAATTCTTATGGACACAAAGATAAGTAATTCTGTTCTCGCGGACAAGCGGGCAATCGCAAGGATATTCAACCGTTGGAATCTTAATAAACTTGCGAATCTTATTGACCACCACAATGTATTGTCTCAGCTAGATCGATTAGCCGAAAAACTGTCTATTTCATCCCTCCTGGAATCGGACGAAATACTTCTGATCCATCCGGACTTAGACCAGGGCTTAATTGATATACTTTCTGATCAACAGGCCCGCAATCATTTGGCTGAATTGCTCCAAGACCCAGAAGGCTATTATCAGACCATGAAACAGTTACAGTGTGTTCTGCCCTTAGAATATTACTCAAACAACTTGGTCTACAGTGCCGAGAATATCCGCTCTTTCCTTCTTTCTGCTCATGAGTCCATTTTGCACCGAAAAGTACTAGGCTCCCATTAGGGGGCCATTTTCTTTTTGGATACACAAAATAGCTGACGCATGAAAAGACAAACTAACAGTTTTATAATCCAAACCAGTATAGTCGCATGAATAGCAATGATTTACAAATAAACACCCACCAACCGGAAGAAGCCCCGACAGCTATACTCTCTTTCTTCACTGGCGTTCATATTACTGGAAAAGATCAGCCAAAAAAGAAGGTCCCTTTGGGTCAAGTTCTCCCCTATTGGGAAGATCCGGAAAATGAGGAATTCATAGCGTTGACCCAACGGCTGAGAGCCTTGAAGTATAGCGATGAACAAGCCTATAAAAAGGAACGGGGGAAACGCTGCCCCACTTACCAAATAGGCGATTGGAATACGCGTAATCAGTGCCATACTTACGTTCCTATTTTGGTCTTTGATATAGATGGATGCGAAGAATCGAGCTATAAAGAGTACCTCGCTAAATGCTCAGCAATCCCTTACCTATATCACATGATGCCTAGCTTGGGTTATGGTGGCCGAATATTGGTAAAATGTAACAGTAACCCCAATACCCACAAGGCATATTATCAAGCTATCTGCCAAGACCTTAGCCAAAAACTAGGGATACCGCTAAAAGAAGAGCTAAAAGGCCAGGAAACAGCTAAGGAGAGAGCTATCCCCCATTTAGATACCACTACTTCCGACCTCAATCGCCTTTGGTTTGCCTGTCATACCCCCAAAGAGCTAGTTTATCACAATGAGGAAAGTAAGGTCTATCATTTGCCGGAAGATCCAACCCAAAAAACGGCTACCAAACAGGAGCAAAAAAGACTACAAAAAGGGGGATATCCGGTAGAGTTTAGTCAATGGGATAAGGTCGATAATCTGATAAGCCAGATAGAACGCAAAGGGGAAGATATTACTAAGGGGATGACTAACAATTGGTTTCCGAAGATCCTGCTTCCTCTAGCCAACGAATTTGGCGAAGAAGGCCGTTTATTAGCCCATCGAGTCAGCCGTTTTCATCCCGATTATAGCCAAGCAGAGACCGACCAGCAGTATAACAATGCACTAGGTAAGGATAACAACCAAGTCCGGATCAACACTTTCTATGCGCTTTGCAAAAACCTGGGCTACCTGGTTGATTTTGATGCACTCAAAACAAAGCATAGCACATCGAAGACCAACAGCCCAACCATTGTCTCAAGCGACAAAAAGAAAGAAGAACAAGAGAGGATCACCAATGAGCAAGCCAAAGCCTTAGAGGACGCTTTAAAAAGGTTCTGGAACTTTCGCTTTAATGCCATCACCAGAATGCCAGAGTTCCGCCGAAAGAGGGATACTGAGTTTATTCAGATGGATGACTATTCTCTGAATTCCATCACTCGCAAGTTGAGAAATGAAAAGGTGGCTGGAGCCAACAAAGCCAGAATAGCCGAAATCATAGAATCTAGTTTCTCCCCACTGATCAATCCAATAGAACAGTATTTCCAGAAGGTACAACCAGACGGAAAAGATCATATTAAGGCGCTTTGTGCTACAGTTTCCCCTTTGGAGGGGCAAGTTGAAATGTTTGAAAAGTTCTTTACCAAATGGGCAGTAGGTGCTGTGGCTAATGTCTTTACCA
Source organism: Saprospiraceae bacterium (assembly GCA_965263225.1). Lineage (GTDB taxonomy): Bacteria > Bacteroidota > Bacteroidia > Chitinophagales > Saprospiraceae > DT-111. The sequence continues at coordinate 211,426 of CBDHHG010000045.1, read as the reverse complement.
AGCGGCGGTGTGTCAATCATCTTTGTTTTATTCTAACAGGCCAACAGGGAGCCTTTAAATCCACCTGGATCCGGCAGCTTTGCCCTCCTGCTTTAATCAACTATTATTTCGAGGGGAACCTAGATCCGGAGAACAAAGATGATCTCTTTGCCACTTCAGCTAATTTCATCTACAATCTGGATGACTACTTTGCAGAAGTCACCAAGAAGAAAATCAACTCTCTAAAATCATTCATCACCAAGGATACAGTTAATGCCAGACGTGCCTACGGTCGCTATCCGGAAGAGCTACCAAAAATCTGTTCTTTTATCGCTTCTTCAAACGATGATACCTTTCTCCATGATCCGACCGGTAACCGTCGATTTGTCCCTTTCGAGGTAACGGCCATTGACATCGAGGCGGCCAAGAAAATAGACATCGACCAGGTGTGGGCACAGGCTTATTCACTATTCCGACAAGGGCATATGTATTGGTTGAGTAAAGAGGATCAGAAAGAGCTAAAAGCACACAATTCCAAGTACGAAGTACAGAGCCTGGAATTCGAATTAGTCAACACCTATTTTCAACAACCAACGAGTCGAAATGAAGCAGATGTATACCTGACCGTTGCAGACATCATAAATCGCCTTTCCCTAAAGTCTTCCATCCGATTAACAGCCAAAAAAGTAGGTGAAGCACTCAAAAAAGGGGGATTTATTCGCTTCCAAAAAAGACTGGAAGGGCGTAGAAATCCGACTTGGGTTTATGCGCTTGACCTGGTCGAAGAAGCCGACTTGGAAGAGGAAAAGACCACAAGGGGAGAGAGCTAATTTTTTAGTGCAAAAAAAGTTTTGCCTAAAACATCTGGTTACATCTGGTTACACCCCCTTAGCGAATTGACAATCAAACAGTTAAGTGTAACCAGATCGCAAAAATCGATCTGGTTACATCTGGTTACATCTGGTTACATATTATAAAAATCACTCATAACTGTAACCAGATCGAAAGGGTGTAACCAGATGTGTAACCAGATAAAAACGCTTGTAACGTATTGAAAGTGAGCGTTGTAACCACTGTAACCAGATAAAACGCGTTTTTCTCAAACTTTTGAAAATCTCTTTCTTTTCTGTAGTCCTTAAAGTGGTCCTTTTTGCACTCAGAGGGGAAAAATAGCAACCAAATTCCATAAAAAATCCCCGCCCGTTTGCGTGGAAGCTGACCGGACAGGGAGACTTTAAAAAATTAAAATCTAGTGAAATTATGAAAATTCACAGAACAGAACCAGAAGAATCGAAATTATGGCAAACGGATGCCCCAGGTATCAAAGCCATGCGCATTATTTTGCCGATCGCAGCCCTTTTATCTGCCGTCTCACTAGCAGGAGGAATTGCCAGTTTTTTAGGCGTAGAATTGACCACAATTATTGGCATTGGTTTAGTGCTCGTTTTTGCCTTTGCCGCATGGCATTTTGATGCCTTAGCGGTGTCTTCCGGACAAAGTGTAGTAAGAGAATCGATCTTGGCATTTATCCGCAAGGAAATCAAAGCAGATGTGCTCTTTTGGATCAACTTGGCATTCGCCACCCTCATTTGTGGGGCAATGATTTTCGGTTCCTTTCAAATGAGTAAGGACGGAATTGGCTATTTGGTCTTGGAGATCCGGAAGGCCAAAGAGATCCGTACCCAAACAGATACCACTTTGAATAGCACCATCCACATGGCCACCGATCAAAACAGTGAAATCCTAGCCACCAAGAAAGCCGCTTACAAAGCCGAAGAAACGGCCATCAATACCACCTATGATGGAAAGATAGAAGCTTTGGAGTCTGAGATCCAGCGCAGAGAAAAGCAGCGTACAAGTGAAAACTATCAGTATATCGATAATAAGATAGCTAGTCTCAGAAGACAGATTGGAGAGGCCAAGGCTGAAAGGGGAGAGAAACTGGCAGCATTGGCCAATACATTTGCCCAGGAGCAAAGCCAGCTACTGGCCAACACACAGAATCTACAGCAAGTAGTCATCAAAGATGCCGAGGAAGCCAGCCAACGCCGGAAGCGAAAGCAGGAAGATAAAGACAAGGCCGATCAGGAGCTTTCCCAACTAGTCGCGGCCATCTTCAGTTGGAGTGTAATATTAATGCTGGTCATCGGTCTACGCTTAACCATGCTAGAAACAAGAAACGGCATCTTACCCAACCCCATTCTATCCAACAGAGATCTATCCGGCCCTACCCTACTAATCCGCAATCTCATGGCACTTCCTAACTATTTACTTTCCTGCTTGCAGTGGGCTAGTGAATGGCTATACCGGATCGCACCCAAACAACTTACCCCAGTAGTAGATAATGACTTGGTAGATTTCAAGTCAGCCCAAGGTAAGGTGATCGCTATCCGGAAGGAACGAAAAAGCAAGGCCAAACCCATTGCCGCTGAACGCCGAGAAATTGGATTCCGGAAAACAGGTGCTGGAGGTTCAAAAGTGGGTTCTGAAAAATTAGGTACAGCTGAAGACTTGGTCTTAGAAAAAGTGGGTCCCAGCGAAAAAAAGTTGGCGAATAAAGGGGGCAAGATTTCCCGCTCCGGAAAAGTGGGTTTGGCCAAAGTGAGTTCCGGAGAACAAGCTGAAATGAGCGACGAGAAAAGAGCATTGATCCAACAAATCAAACTGAGCAAAAAAGAGCTCACCAAATACAAGAAACGCAAGGCGTCCTCTTTCCAAAAGATCGAGGCCGCCCGTCGAGAAGGCGAACAACCCAAACATCAAACCCTGAAAGCCTACGAAAACCGATCTCAACGAGTAGAACAATTGACGCAAAAGATCCAGCAACTAGAAGAACAGATAAACTCACTGACTTGAAGATAAAACGATTGGGCCTAGAGGTAATCATCCAGTTTCCTCTAGGCCGAAAAAAGAGGCCAATAGGCTACTATAAGAGAGCTGCACCTTACACATTGCGATGGCCCATTGTCATTCGTAAGCTCCAATAAAGTACCTACGCGGTACGCTCGCAACACTTGCGCGGCACTTACGCTGAACCCAAATTCAGGCAAAAGTAGAGCAAAATTAGAGCTATCGCCATGCTAAAGTAAAGCAGAAGTAAAGCGCGCGGAGGCTATTATCTAGCTAGAATCAGGCTAGTAGCTCACTATTATCAAGCTAGAATTACGCCAAAATTGAGCCAGAATTACACGAGAATTAAGCTAAAAGTACACGAAAAGCACACGAGAAGTAAGGTGAAAGGGGGGTGAAAGGTTAGGTAAACAGCAATTATATTTCATTCATCAAATATCCAAAATCATGAAGTTTAAAAAGTTATTCAAGAACGTGAAGGACAGCAAGAAAGTCCCTGAATTGATCATCCAATTTAAACAGTCTCTCATAGACTCCAAGTCCTTAGACAGTGTTCAGGATCGGGTTGATTTTTTGAGGCAAATATTCGATCCTGGCACAATGGAATTACGAGAAGAATTAATTCTAGTTGTTCTAGATAGCATGAATCGCCCGATTACCTATTATTTTTTATCTAAGGGTACACAGAATAGCGTAGATGTAGATTACCTACTGCTATTCAAAATCCTTTTCTGCACAGGTGCTTCCAGTTTCTTCATCGCTCATAATCATCCAACCAAAATTTCCTACGCATCCTACCAAGACATCGAATCTGCACATGATATTAGAATGAAAGCCAGATACTTTGGATTTGAGATGGTTGATGATATAGTTATCGGAAGCTTAAAAGAAAAGAAAGATGATCCGGGCTATTATAGCCTTGCCGAGAGAGGGCAGTTTTATGATTAGAGGAAATAGCTTCAGCCCCAGTTCGTTCGCTAGGACAACCCCAGCAAACAGATGTGGATATGCTTCAATTCAGATTTTCAAGACTTACTTATGTGGTTTTGGAGAGGTCCCAGTGTTAAAGTTTTGATCTTTTTTGATGAGAGATTCAAGAAGTAATTGCTGATCATTTATTCAAAAAAAATATATAAGCGACTTGTGCAAAATGAGTAACCTACAAGATGTGTTAGTATGGCTTGAAAAATGAAGTAGATTTTCAGATCCTCACTCATTCAAACTTTTTTCTCTTCGTTTCATCCTTTACTTGTGTTTTGATCTAAAAGTGTTTGTAATTTCAAGATTATGAAGACATTTTTGGACACAGCTAAAAGCCGGAGAAGAACCCTTGTTATATCAGTTCTCCTTGCAGTCTTTGCCGTACTGTTATTAAGAGTATATTGGGATAGCCAAGATGCCAGTAAAAGAGAAATTTATACTGACGATAGAAAGGAGCTATGCGCTGATGAAAATTGTCCATCTAATATCAAAGAACTAAAAAGTATTACCTTCAATCCGTTAAGAAACTTGACCACTTATTTAGTCTTCGATAGCTTTTTCTTTAGTTCATTACTATTCTTCTTACTTTTTGTAACTTTTCAATATTTACAAAACCGAAAGTTTGATAATCAGGATAGTTCCTTGTTTTATATCGGCTATTTGATTATTTCCATCTGCTACTTCTCTCGACAACTCCAGTACAATTGGTGGGATGATGGAAGGCTTTTCTATGAATTCTTTAATTCAAAGCAGGTTTATCTAGGTGAGACATTTATTTCAACACTTTTTTCTACTGGCTATTTGTTATTCATATATCGCTTGTTAGAAACGGAAATCATTAGAGATAAATGGATAAAAATATGTGCTATAAATTATTGTGGTTTATGCATCGCCTTTGCTGTTATCGATCCTATTTGGGGTTTTACGGCTCAGTCAAATAAGACCTTCATTGAATTAGAAATTGCATTTAAAGCTCCTTTACACCTCTTATTATTCTTCATTTTTGTACGGATTATCCAAGATAGGACCATAGGGAAGAACGTAGATAAACGTCTTATCCGCTTTATCTTGATTGGCTCTGTTTTCTTGTATTTCGGGGCAGGTTTAACGGCCTTAATAGGATTATTTGAAATAAACGTCTGGAAATACCTTACAGCACATTTTGAAAATGAGACTCAACCAGATTATTTCCTTGATCTTTATGAAAAATATTGTTGTGACAACAATATTCCCAACCCAATCACTACTTCTTTAGCCAAGCAATTACCATTCAAAATCGGGGTCCTATTTGAAAATTTCTTTTTCATATTGGGTTTAGGCTATAAAACTAGCCTTACTATAGAAGAAAAGAGAAAGGCAGAGAAAGCTTACATCAACGCTAGATTAGCCGCAATTCGTGCTCAACTTGATCCCCATTTTGTTTCCAATGCGTTTACCCATGCACAAGAAACAGTATGGAAGGGAAAAGATAAGTCTAAAGCCTCGGATCTCTTGGCAAAGCTAGCTCGATTGGTAAGGAATATTTTAAAGGTAACAGATAAAGAAAAAATTTCTCTTGCCAACGAAATAAAGTTATGTGAGGATTATGCTAACATTCGTTCCGAGATGATGGCTCCAACAAAAAATATTAGCTACATAGACATTCGAAAAGAAACCAACTATGAGTACCTATCATATCTAGTTGGAACAGTTAAAATTCCTCCTCTTACATTACAGCCCCTTATAGAAAACGCCTTCAAACACGCCTTCTCCGATTCTAAAACGACTAGTGGATTGATAAGGATTAGCATCCCCACAGTTGAGGAGGGCGAAAGGGTCTCTTGTATTATTTCTGATGATGGGAAAGGAATGACCAAAGAAAAAATTGAACAGATTCAGTCAAGAAAATTTCCAGAATCAGATGCTGGAGAGGAGAGAGGATGGAAACTACTTGCCGAAAGATTTGATCTTTCAGGGATTGAATATAAAATTGATAGTGAAGTAAATAAAGGTACAACCATTACACTTTACTTTGACAGTTAACTATTATTCAAATCAAAACATAAAAAATGACAACAGTAGTACAGAAAATTAGAGCCATACTGATTGATGATGATCCAAAGGATCGCAACGTTCTTGCAGAACTCATTTCAACACATTGTCCAGAGGTAGAACTTGTAAAAGAATGTAGTGATCCTTTTGAAGCAATGCACACCATAAAGCAATTAAAACCTAATGCTATATTCCTAGACATACGATTCGAAAATGAACCAGGCATGAATGGTATTGAAATGCTTAAAACCTTAAAAAAAGGGAATGCTGGATTACCTTTCAGCTTTCAAACAGTATTTATTTCAAAATACGATAATAGAAATAATCTCATGGATGCGATTATATTGAACGCTTGTCACTTTCTTGTAAAACCAATAGTAGTTGAGGAACTCAAAGAAGCTATTAGAAGATTGCTAGAAAATGACCCCCCTAAAGACATTCCTGAACCTGATACTTACGTAATTCCACCACGAGGTAGGAAAAGGAAACACTATCGAATAGACAACATCATCTACTTTGAAGCGCAAGGGAACTGTATTGATGTTATTACAGTAGATCGGAGGGATAAAATGGTGAATTATCCATTAGGAAAAGCCACTGAGCTACTTGAGCGAAGGAACTTTGTGAGGGTTCATAGAGGTTTTACGGTAAATATCAAACACATCAAGGAGGAACTAACAGGAAAGAAAAGATTAATAATGTCCAATGGGGATGAAGTACCTGTTCCTCAGAACTTTGACTGGGAGAATTTAAAATGTTAAGGCTTTTCTATCAAAACTGATGAATCCCCTCTTTTAGATGATGGATGAGAATGATTTACTATAATAATAATAAAATAAAGCAATCACGTATTTTTTTTAGTAGTTCATCAATATTTCTGCCCTGTTTATAACATGTCCGCAACGCCATATATTAATTCAAACCTTTTAATAGCCTATTCACATACTTACGCTTGTTTAATTTTAATATTTCGCTTTTATTTGTCATCGACGGGATTTAGCAACTCGCTTTCATTTGATCTTCACCAAGCTATATAATGGCTCTATGTAGCCAAACGATGGCATTTGGAAATAATATTATCATTTTATATAGTACTGTTGGATCGGCTTTTGAAAGTGGCTTGTGTAAATACATCAAATTTTCTAATTACTCAGAAGCTGTTTTATTTGCTCTTGTTCTCGTAAGCGGGTACTTAAGTAGTAGTAAATAAATAATCTGGTATCGAAGAAAAATTTGATATTGATTAAAAGTTAACCCAATGCATCATATAAAATTGACACTTGATCAAGCATTTGTCTCAAAAGAGCAAATGCTTCAAAGTAATAACCTAGTCTAAGAATCGCAGAAAAACAGAACACAGAACATCTGTGTTCAACCATTAGATAGTTAGATAGGAGGATTGTACTTACTTTGGATAAATTAAAAGATCAACTGGCTAGGGCTGGTCCCCTCGCATAACAATGTACATGCAGATGGATGGGAAGGGGGAGTAGGCCAAGAATTGCATTCCCACATTATGCAATTTCTGTGCACCACCCTTGATCTAAAGCAAAAGTTCACAACTACAAGCCTAGCCTTAAAATATATTGTTAAATTAAAAACCTCTTGATTGTCATAGAGGTACTAAAGAATTTCCAACTAGTAATGTGGCTAGCACTATGAAGAAAACGCTTTTGGCCTATTCATCTAAAAGCACCTTCTAAAGTGCTGTTACATTTCCTATATGTATTCTGTTTAGTTGTTTCTAGTAATCAAGAGTAATATTATTTCATAAATATCAAAATGTAAACTCAATGGCAAATTTAATTGCACAGGTGTTTGAACATACCAACTTCGAAGGACAATATCGTTGGATTGTAAGCAATGTTAGTGATATGAGACAGGAACTTGGTTTCAATGATAATATCTCTTCGATCATAGTGTTTTCTGGTTGTGATTATAAAATGGGTGATGTAATCCGTTTTTATGAGCATAATAATTTTAATGGTGGACATATAGAACTTACTCCTGGTGAATATCCGAATATCCATATTCAACCTTTGTCTTTTGGTGATAGAATATCCTCAGCTCAAATTATGACAATTCCGGAAAGCACATCGAATCGAAAGGAGGTCTATTTAAGAGTCCGCCTTTTTGAACATACCAATTTTGAGGGTCAATTTCGGGATATCTTAGAATCTGAGGAAAACCTAAATAACCTAGGGTTCAATGACGCAGCTTCTTCAATTAGGATTTTTAAGGGTTGTGATTATACTTCTGGTTGGGTTTGTCGTTTCTTTGAACACACTCACGAGGTTGGTGGAATACTACAACCTGGATTATTTGGACCTGAAACTGAAATCCCAGATATCAATGCGACACCGCATTCTTTCAGTGATAGAATTTCTTCAGTACAGATTTTTTTCGATGAGGATAGCGTATAGGAATAATAATTGCCAACCTTTTATCTCAATGGTTTATAGGTAAATCTAAAATAAGCTGCCTCTACCAATTTCTTAGTAACTACTTTCTACAACTACCTATTGCATTCATCGTATAGCATGGTATTTACAACTAGGTAAAGCTGCCTCCGTTGTCCTCTTTACTAGCTTTCTAGCAAGTAAGTTTACATCTTTTGCAAAAAGAATTCATCCAATCACTAATTAAAACGTATCAACAATGACTAGACTTGTTGCATTCTTATGTATTACATTATTCCCACTTTCTACATTACTGGCTCAAGCCTCATATCCCACTGAAGAATTAGAGGGAGACCCGTACCCGCAACCAAACATTGCTCTTAAATTAGGAGCTTTGCTGGGAGAAACAAGTGACCGCTCCTACTACTACTTTGGTACTGAAGTAAAATATATCGACGCATTTAGAAATCGGGTAGTTTGGGGAGTAGGACTTTCGTTTACCGTTTTCCCCAAGTGGCCAGAACCAGAAATTAGACCAGATATCTGCGCCTTATACCCTGATCTTTGCCCAGAATGTCTAGGCGGACTCTCTTGTCCTAATCTGTTTGATAAACGAAATTGGGTCATTACGCCAAGAATACTCTTAGGGTACCAATTAGGACGTTTAAATCCGTATGCGGAGTTTGGTGTTGGTTTAAGGTTTGAACCCAAATACAGTTTCCAAACCAAGCAAGAACAACAATTTCAAAGCTCAAGTAATCAAAGGCAAATTACAACCATTGGTTTAGGGTTAAATTACACCTTATCTAGGAATGTTACTCTCGGTATAGAATATCAGGCTTTTGCTGGAAATACCAATGATATCGAATTTAAGGAGGCTTCAGGTTCAACTAGTGAAGCTATAATCATTGATGGAGGAAGATTCACCAACAATAGTCTCGCTTTGACATTAGGGTTCAATCTCAACTAAAAGTGGCAGAGGCAATAGAAAAGAAATAGCAGTAAAGGAAAGGGGGTACAATTTCTCCTGTATCCTGTCCCAGGATAAGAGTCATAACATAATAACTCCGTCAACTACAGGTCTTACTCTCGAAGAAAAACTGGGTCTATCTGGACCAAATTTAATTCTCTTATTCTTGATTTCGTAGGTAATTCGTTGCCTTAACGACTTTGAATTATCATTTACTAATTATTGAAAATTTAGGTTCAAAGTGATTTCATTTGGTTAGGTGTCTTGAGAAAGGGTAAATATATCTGGTATACCTTGTTTTTAGTAAATCCTTTAATAAACGTCACCCAAATAGATTCACTTTGAGCCAAAATTTAATACAAAAATCGATCAAAATGAAACAGATTTTTTTTTCAATCCCGTTCCTTCTTCTACATATTATCGTCCATTCCCAAAGTATGATTAATGTTATTGCATGGAATATTGAATCTGGAGGAGCAGAAATTGAAACTATAGGAAACCAGATGAAGGCCATGCGGGATATCGACATCTGGGGATTATCAGAAGTACCTGGTCCTCAGGCCATAGCTCCTCTGAAGAGGGCTGCCACAGATGCTGGCCTGGAAACCTTTGAAGGATTATTAGGAAATACAGGAGGAGGTGACAGGCTCATGATAATTTACAATGCTGAGCGCTTTGTCTTAGAAGGTGACTTTGAACTGGAGGATATCAACATAGCTAATAGCGGTCGTGCGCCATTGGTCGTTAAACTCAAGGATAGACAGACAGAAACTAGTTTTTATTTCATGGTTAATCATTTTTTTCGTGGCAACCGAAGCAAGAGACACCAACAAAGTCGTCTACTAAACCAATGGGCTGAAGAACAGACTATACCAGTCATCGCTGTTGGGGATTATAACTTTGATTGGAACGTCAATAATGGAGATACAAATCGTGGTTTAGGATATGATCTCCTAACCGCAGGAGAGATATTTGAATGGGTTCGTCCTGAGATACTAGTACGCACTCAGTGTAGTAATACCTCAGATGGAGGATGTCGCTACAATAGTGTCTTAGACTTTGTTTTTGTCGCAAATCAACCTTCAAAATGGTCCAGTTCTAGTCAGATCATTCAAACTCCAAATGATTTTCCTGATAATGATCAAACCAGTGATCATCGACCTGTCCTTGGTACATTCATCATACCCGATAAGAAATCTGCTGAAGAAATAAAGCTATTAATACTAGCTAGCATAGCAAATCTTGAATCAGGAATTCAAGTTATGAAATCCTTAATTGATCAAATCCATTAGGCAGTCCTGGAATTAGAAAGAGAGTATTAGATTTCAATCAACTGAGTTTTGACATATTTTGTTATGGCATGGAAGCTAAATCTGATTTAACAATCCAAATTCTAAAAGAATGAAATACTACATTAATCCTACAACTGGTAATGACGATAATCCAGGTACAATGGACAAACCCTGGAAGACTATACAGCATGGAGTCCTACAAAAGGACCGAGAAAACTATGTGCGTCCAGGTGACACATTGTTCCTTTCAGGAGGAAGATACTTTGAAACTAATATCCTCTTTAGATTGAGTGGTGAAAAAGATAACCCAATTACGATTACTAATGTACCAGGAGAAACTGCAATCATTGATGGAACGATCCAAGAATTACAATCGGTTGAAGAGTGGGAGCTAGTCGATAGAGAAAGAAGTATTTATCGATCTCGTAACTCCATCAAAATGATCTTGGAGGACAAAAAAGATCTTTTGGCGGGCGGTTTTTTTGCATTTGAGGGGCAAAGATATACTTTGATTGCTTACAAAAATAAAGAATCTCTATTCAGCGATCGACAGTTCGAGGATCTAACAACAGGACATTGGTACGTGGGGCCTGGGGTATTCTATGTCAACAAGTTTATACGCTCTGGAGGTACTGTTCAAGAAAACCCTGCCCCTGATGCTGGTCATATTTTTCTGAGACTACAAGCTCCTGATTTCTCTAGAGTAGGGGGAAAACATAATTCAATTGGAAGTTATGGCCAATCGCTTTCATTTGAGAATTTTGAAATCCATATTAGTCAGTTTTCCATTCCATGCTTTTCATTTAACCCAGGACCAAACAATTATCTAAATATATGTGGAATTGAATTCTATAACCATGGAAGGGCCGTTTTTGATTTGGCAACATTCCAAGGATGTAAATTCTCTAACCTTGATATCCAAACGACAGGAGATGGCTTTAGAGGTAGCATTAGTGTAGGTAAACCTGATAAAAATATATTTGACAATATTAGATTTACAACTCATATCCCTCCATGGGTTTCATTTAATGATGCCAAGGGTGATGGAGACCCAAAAAATTGTATTCCTCCCAATGATCCAGCGTCATCAGTCGGGAAAAGAGCATTCACAATAACATCAACAAACAATATCGAAATAAGAAACTCTCATTTTTTCAAATCCTTTGATGGAATTTTCATCGAAGATAAGGTAAACCAAATATTCATTCATAATAACCTTTTTGAAGATATATTTGACGATTCTATAACTCTAGCCCAAGGAAGTTATGATATCGAAGTTGCTAATAATAAGTTCATTAACGTAGGTACTGGAGTATCACATCAACTGACAGAAGGACCACCCAAAAATAAAATCGGAACTATTTATATTCACCATAACTTAGTAGTTGGGGTTCCTATATTTAAGACAAGAGCTGACGATAGCGGTAATCCAGCAACGTTCAGGACACTATCTGCCCTTTCCGCAACACATAGCAAAATTCAAGTAGAAACAATTTCCCCTAGAAAAATCTATAACAATACCATAATTCGAAAAGCACAGCATGGGTTAAACAGGGCAAGTGAACACTTAGGATCTACTTCCCCAGTTTACCAAGGAACATCCATTCCCATATTTCCAGAAAACAAAGGAAGTATACCTAATGAATCTCAAGAGGTTTATAACAATATCTTTATAGTAGAGATGGATATTCCAATAGGACAAAGAGCTACTATTCATACTGGTAGAGAGATCTTTGATGGGAATATTTACTGGAAAGGAATAAAGAATCCTCAAGTTCATTTACTTGAATTTTGGCGACAAGTATCACCACAAAACTCCAACGATAAAAAAATATTCTACTCTTTAGCTGAATTTCTATCAGATCTGGAATGGCATGCTCCGACTAAGGCATATTATGATTTTTTTCCAAATAATCAAGGGGATGTTGGCTGGGAAGTTAATGGTCTGGAAGGAGATCCGGAACTTGATAACTCCTATGTGCCAATTGCAGGAGGAACAGCAGCAACTGGAGCCATAGATTTGAAAAATAAAAACTGGCCAGGATATACTGGTCAGCTTCATAGAGGAGCATTTCCTCCCAACTCTTTACCAAATGGATGTCTAAGTTCTATTTATAAGATTTTCACCTCTATTTTTAGCTGACTCTACTCTTGGACTTAATATCCTTTAGCTACTTCAATTAAATGGGCTAAGAATAGTTTGAGCATCTTTAAAGTGTTTTTTGTACCCAACACAATACCCAAAGAAGCAACTACTCACAACCAACTGATTACCACAGGTAAATCCATTTCCTAGTGGGTCTACAAAAAGCTCAATTCAACCTTTAAAAATCAACACTTTACAAATTTAGTTTTTAGCCGCGTTGACATTTGAGTTGACGTTTTCAAGAAATCTAAAAAGGTCGGACACTTTGTTCGGCCTTTTTCATTTCTGATCTGTTAAAAAGAAACAACCCTAAAATAGGGCGTCCTCAAAAAGTCGGGGCTGATTTCAGGTTATTATCATACCAGTCCGGCGATGTGAGGCGGTTGAGTAAGCAACAGTCCTTGCCGTTGCTTTCATTGTAGCTGTTTTATTCATTTGAATACTCCACTGTTGGTAGCAATAGCTAAAAATAAAGATAAAGAAGGCCCGGGCTAACTTGATAGTGTTGAGCGCCAGTAGAATAAGGCCAATACAAGCATAGGAGGTATCTTCCAGTCGAGTTTGTATATCATCCAGCCCGTATTTTGATTTTCCTTGGCCAAATTTGCCTTCGATTTCTGAGCGCTTATTTTGTTCTTTCTTTCGTTTTTGCTTCTGTTGTGCAGACATCGGCTTGGCACGTCCCAAAGGCTTACCGCTATGTCTTATCCCTCTGTCTTTTAAGAACTTGCGGTTTTGACGGTTCAGGTATATTCGATCTACAAGTACCAATTCCGGGTAATAGCCATACAAAGCCTTGTAGCCCTCAACTTGCTCCTGGAGTAGTATTCCTTCATTGAAGTTATCAAAGTCGACCTGGTCCATTCTAGCAAAGCCTTCCGTTTGTGAGACGTTCAGTTTGGCACCAAACTCAGTCAATTTACCGGCCTTACCTCGTTTGATAGGTCGCACATAGGGTTGAGCAATATTAACGATCCGATCATCGATACGTTTACGTCCATCTCGGTGCATGATATCTTGCTGGCGGTACAGCTCCTGTAGCACCCAAAATCGCTGCCAATCACTGTGTTTCCAATCAATAGTTTGATCGGCTTGTTGTAGTTGGTCCAGCATGCGGTTAATATGGTTGAGGTTGCGCCGCAGGTAGCGGAGTTGTTTGCCTCTAGTACCTTTGATCGCTTTTTTACCCGGATTGCGCTTCTTGGCAAAGGCCAAGTACTGTTTATGTGCGATCCGGCGGTAGGTCCGAGGCTTGTTTTTCCACAAGCCACTCCCCTGATACAGCTTATCAATCAAGGCTTCGCTATACAGGCGTCCTTGATGCAATAATCGCGTATCAGTTGGATAACCAATATGTTGTGGAGCCACTGTAGCATCCATCTTCAAGGTCCCTTTATTGGGCCTCTTATTCTCAGGGCGATCTTTATTATCCATAGCCCGGCTCTTCTCATCTGGTCTTTGCCCTGCTTGATTCGGACCAGATGACTTATTCCCTCCTTGATCAGTATCCTTCTTTTTAGGCTTGGCTCGGTGCTTGATAGCTCGCAACTGCCGAGCCTGCTGGAGCAACATATCATTAAGTTGTTGTGATCCTTTCTTACCCAGACGTTTGCGGATCTCCACAAACAACGAGGGAACAAACACAGGCTTAGTTTGGAAGCGCGGCAAGCCTACAAAGTATTGCATATAGACATTTTCTTGGATGGCCTGAATCGTATCTTCATCCGAGATACCTTCGATGTGCTTAATCAACAAAGCCCCTAAAACAATACGCAAGTCAATGCTCTGACGACCATGGTTCTTACTCATCTTAGAAAAGAAAACGGTGGCCATCTCGTCCCAAGGCACCACGGCGGCCATCTTAACCCAGCGATTATTGGCATCTAGGGCTTGTCCAAAAGGCGATTGGAATAAACCAAAATTCCGTTCAGCGGCTGGTGTATACTTGATCATCGAACTGCAAGGATTTTAACTAAGCTAAGCCTTTTTCTTTGCATTTGATACTTCAATAGTAATAATTTAGCACATTCAATAACTTATATATCAGCCCTTTATTGACCCTTAAACCCTTTTTGAGGACGCCCTAAAATACTAATTTCTTTTCAGTTTGGCCACCTTCAGATGTTTCGGAAACAATCCTATAACCTCCCTTTATCTAGCAAAGCCTTCCGTGAGCGAGACGTTTAGTTTGGCCTCAAACTCAGTCAATTTACCGGCCTTACCTCGCTTGATCGGCCGCACATAGGCTTGTGCATTATTCACAATCCGATCGTCGATACGTTTACGCCCCTCTCTATGCATGATATCTTGCTGAGGATACAACTCCTGTAGTACCCAAAACCGCTGCAATCACCATATTTCCAATCAATGGTTTGCTCAGCTCGTTGTAGCTAGTCTAGTATGTGGTTGATAGGTCTGAGATTATGCCAGCAGATAACGCAATTGTTTGCCACGAGTGCGTTTGATCCCTCTTTTGCATGAATTGCGCTTCTTGGCAAAGTCCAAGTGTTGTTTATGGGCAATCCGTAGGTAAGTTCGAGGCTTATCTTTCTACAACCCATTACCCTGGTACAGCTTATCAATCAAGGCTTCGCAATACATACCTACCTTCCCGACGAAGTGTCGGGGCGAGTTATATAAATTCTGATAATCAATTTATTACGAGGTTTACCCAGCATCCGTCTTCACGGTTCCTTTGTTGGGTGGCTTGTCCTCAGAACGATCTTTATCATCCATTTTCTGACTCGTCTGCATTGCCCCTTGCCTTGTTTGATTGGGTCTAGAGGGCTTATTACATCCTTGATCCCATTCTTCTTTTTGGGGGTGGCCCGAAGCAATGGAGCCAGCTTAAGCAACATATCGTTTAGTTGTTGTCCTCCTTTCTTACCCAGACGTTAGCGGATTTCCACAAACAACAGCTGGGTTTGAAACTGTGGTAGACCTACAAAATACTACATATAGACATTTTTCTGGATAGCCTAAATGGTATCCTGATCCGAGATGCCCTCGATGCGCTTAATCAATAAGGCCCCAGTACAATTCGCAAGTCAATACTCTGACAACCTTGATTCTTACTAATCTTGGAAGAGAAAACGGTGGCCATTTCTTCCTACGGGGCCACTGCCGCCATCTTAACCCAACGATTATTGGCATATAAGGCTTACCCAAAAGGTGTCTGGAATGGACTGAAATTCCGCTCAGCTGCTCGGTTGTTCTTGATCATTTAAGTGCATGAATTTTGACGAAGCTAAACCTTTTCCTTGCATTTAGTACTTTAGTAACAATAATTCAGCACATTCAATAACCTATATATCAGCCCTTTTTTGAGGACACTCTAAATACTGAAATGAAAACTTCATGAAATGTTTAGGGATAACCAAGCGAAACCACAGATTCAAAAACGAGTTAAGGAATCGCTTACATCCCTTCATTTGCAAATAATCCACTCACTTTACCAATCGTATTCCGGTGAATTGCCATTGTTCCTCGGCATGAAAAAAATTGCGATAGCTAGGTCTGCTATGATTGGGAGAGGTGGCTATGGAAGCTCCTCTAAGTACCAATTGATTGAGCATGAATTTGCCATTATATTCACCAATAGCACCTGCTGCTTTTGTAAAGCCAGGGTATGGTAAATAAGCACTATTCGTCCATTCCCATCGTTGTCCCCAATTGAGTCTCGATGATGCTACTTCCCATTCAAACTCTGTTGGTAATCGCATTCCTTTCCATTCAGCAAAAGCCATGGCTTCATAAAAATTGATGTGTTTTAACATGTTATCGGGTGCTATTTTTTGCAATCCTTTCAATGTATAATGGTGCCATTCTCCTTCAATTCTATGCCAGTACAATGGTGCGTTTTTTTGGTTTTGCTGTATCCAGGTCCAGCCCTCATCTAACCAAAGATTGAAATCAGAATAGCCACCGGATTCGATGAATTCAAGATATTCCTCATTGGTGACCAGTCTTTTTTCTATTTCAAAACCATGAAGGTACACCTTGTGTACACCGAGTTCATTGTCAAAACAAAAGCCATCCTCCTTAAATCCAATTTCATAAACACCTTCTTCTATTTTTATAAAACCTGACTCGATATTTTTCTCCTGATTTAATAATATTGTTTCCGGATCATAAGCGGGAAAGAGCGGATTTTGACCAAACATATATTTGATATCGCTGAACAATAATTCCTGATGTTGTTGTTCGTGATTTAAGCCAAGTATGATTAGATTGTTAATATCGGAGACAGGGACGCTTTCTAATAATTGTATCATAGCCTTATCTACATACTTTCGATAAGTATAAACCTCCTCTACGGTTGGCCTGGTCATATTTCCACGATCGGCTCGCAAAACTCTTTCGCCAGCATTGTTATAATAACTATTAAACAAGTAAGCGAAGTCCGGACTGTATAGTTTGTAGTTTTTCAAATAAGGAACCAGAACAAAGGTTTCAAAAAACCAAGTGGTATGTGCTAGATGCCATTTTGCGGGACTTGCAAAGGCAACTACCTGAACTACATAATCTTCCGTTTTGAGTGGCTGGCATATCTTTTCCGAGTGGAAACGAATTTCCTGGTATTGTTTCCTTAAATTCATGCAAATTGTTTTTAAGTAATTATAATATTCATTCTAAAACTTCACTAACGATCATCTCCAGATCTTCCAAAAAATTTGAGCTTGTACCTTTTAACAAAAAACCTTTTACGTTGGGAAACCGGCGCTGCACCCGGAGCGGATCTCCAACCCAAACACCTGTGATCAAAATCACAGGTATAGTCGGAAGTTCCTTTTCAAGATAGCGCAGGAGCCTACGTCCAGTCAAACCAGATCCTTCTCCCTGGATATTCCAGTTTGAACAAATCAAGCGGTAGGTATATTCTTCAAGTTTTTCTTTAGCTTCCTTATAATTCTTTGCATTGTGGAAAGAATAAATATCTAGAAAGGCACTTTCCAGGAGATCTCGCCAGTTTTCATCGTCATCTACAATAAGAATATCATAACTGGGTTTTAATAATACAGGGGTTGTATGTTCGGGAATAGCGCTCAGGTCAATAGAATTAGTGCCTAATTTAAAGGAATCAGGATAAGTTCGACCCGCTCCTAAACCGTCGTAGAACCCCTTGGCAAATTCGATCGCCGCCTTGTCACCAATGGCTTTGTTCATACCTACCACGAAATTGATATGCTCGTGAATAGCCTGAGACTGGTTATCAGAATAACAGGCATTTAACACTACGCACTTCACCTGGTCTTTAAATAATCCGAACAGGCTGGCCAACGCATCCCCTTTTACCAAGACAGCCTTTCCCTTTTCATCCTCTAGAACCAGGCCCTCTGCTTCTCCGTGACCGGAAAAATGGAGAATAAGGTCTCCGCTTTCTTTCAGTAGCGCCTGGCGGAGATCTGTAACTCTCAAGGCTGCGCAGTTCTTTACCTCGAACCGATCCCTTAGCGAGCATCTTTCTAAACAGTCTTTAATTTCGCGGAACTCCTTATCCAGGCGCAGTTGACCAGTATTTACCGGATTGGAAGCTAGTACTAATACAGTAATTTTATCCATCGGGAATGGGTTATAGTTGTTCCTGCTCAATCAAATTAGAGACCTTTTCGCAGAAAAGATCAATATCCAGGGCTCCTCCATCGGGAACTTTTTCGATGAAGTCATTGGCATTGTAATGTTTGAGGGCTTTTTCTTTTTGTTCCTCATCCGGATAGCCGGTATACATGATGGCCTTGATGGAAGGTTGTATTTTTTTAGCTTCTCTAAGTACGGCTAATCCTTGAACGTTTTCGATAGATTCGTCTACTAGTCGCATATCAAGGATGGCCAGGTCGAAAGACTCCTGCTCCAGTAATTCCTTGGCTTGATTAAAACTATTAGCACCAAAAACCGTATATCCTTCATCCTGTAGTAAGGTCATGACCAGCTCGCGCCAGCTATCCATATCATCTACCACCAGTATATTATGTCTCTTTTTTGATTGCATGAGTATTTAATTTGGTTCGCTAATGTTTTCAAGGTTGAAGTGTATATTCCGTCAAGGGAATCTGGATCGTAAATGCCGTCCCCTTTCCCAACTCTGTGTAGGTTAGGTCTAGGGTCCCTCCAAAATTTTGGATCACATTTTTCGCACGCCATAAGCCATAGCCAGTGCCACGGCGGTGCTGCCAAAAGGTAGCACCGAATTCGAAGATCAAATTGCGTTTACTTTGATCAATACCAATTCCGTTATCACGGATAATAATTCTTGCAAATTCTTGATTACCAACCTTATCCTGGTCCAAGGTGATGATCAGGTCGCCTCCCTCTTTAAGTGCTTTTAATCCGTTCTGGATAATACTGTAAACTGCCACGGAGAGTTGTTGTTTAAGCCCTTCAACGGTTGGGACGGATGCCTTTTTTTCAAAGTGGATGTTCACATTTTCGTCGGCCAGTAATTCGACCTGTCCGAGTATGCCAAGGATCAATGTTTCCAGGTCGATTGGTTCCGGGTCGGTTACAGGTTCACGCAATTGCTTGGCCTCTTTGAGGATCATGCCAATGTCCTGGTTGATGCGTTCCACTATTTTCTGTACCCGTTCTTTACCTTTACTTTCCTCGCTGAGTTGTCGATTGAGCAATTGTATCCAAGGTTGCATGGGGCCAATCAGATTATTGATCTTGTGGGTAAAGTCCATTGCAAAACCACTGGTAACAAGCTCTCGCTCCCGCTCGGCGATCTCCGTCTGTACCATTTTGAGGCTTCTTACCAAGCGGGCGTTTTCGATCGCAATAACGGCCAGGTCGGCCATCGATTCGAGTACTCGGAGATCGTCCTCGTCATAGAGATTGTCTTCAATAGGGTGATAGGTAGCTACTACGCCCAGTACTTTACTTTCGCTATCTTTCATGGGTACGCCGATCCAGGAAGATAGTTCATCGCCGATGTATTCAGTCCGTCCGGGTTGCTGATACCAAGCCTGGGATTCTTTCCGGTTTCGAATTAAAATGGAATCACCGGTTTGAATAATCTCTTCGGTTCGTCCGTGACCAGCTTTCCGAGAAGGGATATTAGACCGGGTTCCGTTTTTGTAAAACAACGGAAACATCACTTCATCCGTTTCCGAATCGTACATGGCTATATACATGTTTTCCGTATTCATAAAATTATCGGCTTTCTCCTGGATGAAATCCTGGATCGCGGCCTCTCCTTCGTAGATCTTGGTGTTAAGCTCTTTGCCGAAATCTACAAGGGCTTCGATTTTTTTTGAAACGGCTTCCAGGTCCAGATTAGAGCTCACCAGTTGGGCATTGACTTTTCTCAAATTGGCAAAAGAGGTGGAGATCAAACCAGCGGAGCGCTGCATGAAGTAATAAAATGCCAAACCGGAAACCAGTAGCAGGACCTTACTGATCGCACCTATCGTCCAGGATCGAAAAATTTGCGGGTAATTCTCGCTCTCTCGATAGATGTCCAAACCGGTAGAAACGGCCCAGTAAAGTGAATCTAAGAACAGAAAGAAAACGACCAGAGCGGCAAGCCTTACGATATTGTAATTAGCCTTTTTTTGGAATAGGGATTTAGGAAAGATCCGCGGAATAGCAACGGTGAGAATTAACCAAAAAAGAGGGATGAGCGAAAGAAAGATGTATTCGGCTTGCGGCATAACTGAAAGTTTGATTAGAGAAGGCATTTCTCCTGCGAAATCAATAGGAATCAGGATCTAATCCAGGTGTCACTTCGTGTACTGACTCCATAATTTTCGGCAATATTTAATATCATTAATTTAGGAATACCAAGGCCTCTCTCAAAATACCGGACCTGATCTCCAGATAAACTCTTTAGGGGATTGGCTTCTAGATATTTTGCGACTTCTTTTTCTCCTTTGGCCAGGGTTTTAAGAAATCGATCTTCGTCCTCCTGAAAATAAGCGCAAATCCGTTCGGTGATCTTCGGAAAATGGCCCAAAGAGTATCCGAATTTTGTGGCTACTTTTCCAATCATTTCGTTGAGTACAAGTTCGATCGGAAGGTCGAGCAGTATGGCACTGGTGAGTACTCCACGAATTAAACCTTTCATAATGTGCGCCCGGCCTCCTTTTCCCGGAGGAGGGGCACCATCGGCTATCAGCACCAGGATTGCCCTGAGATGGTCAACCAAAATATTTAAACTTTGCTGCTGTATGCGGTAAGAAAGGCCCGTTTTCCGAGATTTATCAAGCGCAAAATGCTTTAAATTGGCATAGCTTTCTATGTCAAAAACAGATGGTGATCCCTGCAAGATCATGGCTAGACGTTCATTCCCGATAACAGTCTCTGCAAAAGGCAATTCCAGCTCTTTTATCTTTTGGGACTGTTCCTCTAACTGATAGCGAATGAACAGTAAATTGGCAATCTCAATGAATCTCCCGCAGGAACATCCTGGTGTGCAAGCTGTGCTACAGCTTTTTTCCTCCCCATTGTCAAAGAAAATCTCGGTATTGGGACCACATTTTCTGCTGATCGCCTCGATATCCTTAAGACTCCCTCCCTGAATCCAGAAATTGTCTTTTTCACTCATACCCACTAAACGATCGGGAGGTATATCCAAGTTGGACCAGGTGTCGTGAGTAACTTGGTCCAAAGGCAAGTCTGAATGGCCAACACGTCCACCGTGAAAGTAAGTTACCCATAGTTGACTTTTGGATACTCCGAGGTCTTCGGTAATGAAAGTCCACATTTGTCTGATTACCGCTCCTGCATCAATCTCTCCAAAGCAAAAAGCTCCAGACATTTCAAATAAGCTCAAGTGATTTCTTCCCAGGATTACTTTTTTGCGATCAAAATGCCGAAAGCAGTCTTGGACCAGTATAAATTGATCGCCCGCTTTAACAGCCTTATTTGCCAAAGCTGTCTCTACCTGAATCAATCCGGCACTCATTACAAAAGACATTGGTATAGATGGATGGATCATAGATGCCCTTGGCAGTTGATTAAAATTTAGTTGCTTATAGTAACTTGCAAATTGTCTTCGTACATCGGAATATCTCACTTGATTCTTTTTTTTTGAATTAAAAGGACACTCACTTAGGTAGGTCACTAACTTGTTCCCAGTTTTCCTTCAGAGCTCGTGCTCTCGGAACCATCAAGGCGTAAGTGTTATTGAAGCCCAGAGGATCAAGCCACTTGATACCAAACTTATCTAGAAAAGAATCGTGTACATAATCATAGATCGCATCTGCCTGGGTAATTAAGGAATCAATTTTCTCCTCCGGTGTATTCAATAAGTTCATGAAGCCAGTTCCGGTATATTCCGCATAGACATCCAATTCCCTATTTCTTAGTGCGGTGAAACATATTTTTGTGCCACCCAGCCCAGCTTTCATATCTACATCATAATCTGTGTACCCATCGATTAAAAGGCCAAAGAGTTCTGCTAATATATATTGTTCTGTAAACGTTTTAGATCCAATAACGATTTTATCCTCCCCAGTTCTACGGTTTGGCCGCCAAAGGCCAATATCCTTCAAGAATCCCTCTGCCACTGCTCGGTAGTTTTGATTTTTTTCTTCAACTAGAAAATTCAATTCTGTCATGATAGAATCATTAATTTGATTGGCCAACATATTCAGGGCTTCTACCACTTCCGGATATTCTTCAGTTAGGCCCTCCCGGACTACTGGGGCGCAGTGATAAGGTGGGAAAATATGACGATCATCTTCCAACGGAAAGAGATCAAAGGTTTTGATGCGGCCATCTGTAGTATAGCCAACGATCACATCTACCTTCTTTTCTCCGATAGCGTTGTACATCAAATTAGAATTTAAGGTAATCACAGAGCTGAAGGATATGCTATAGTTTTCAACTATGGATGGATACCCATCTTTTCGATTGTAAAATTCGTTATCGAATGCAATAACTAGTCCATTGCCTTCCAGGGGTCGCGTGTCTTTAAGATAAGGTAGAGTAAGATATATCAAGCCACAAACGATCAGAGTGACGAAACCGAATAACGCGACTCTGGTCATTTGTTTAACGTGTAATCTTTGTAAAGAAGCCAAAACTTGATCGAAAATAATGGCTAGCAAAGCCGCTGGCATAGCACCGGCCAATATCATGGTTGAATCATTCAATGAAATGCCCGTAAAAATAAATTCACCTAAACCACCTCCACCGATATAAGCCGCCAAAGTAGCTACTCCCACATTAATGACTGTTGCCGTACGAATTCCCGCAAATATGATCGGCACAGCTAGAGGAAGTTCAACTTTTAGCAGAATCTGAGTGCTTGTCATACCCATGCCTTGGGCAGCTTCAGTAATTGCTGGTTCTACTTGCTGTATACCGGTACAAGTATTTCTGAGAATCGGCAGCAATGCATATAAAAATAGGGCGAAAATAGCTGGTTTAACGCCAATTCCCAGAATAGGAATTAAAAAACCAAGTAAGGCAATGGAAGGAATAGTCTGTAAAATTCCTGCAAAACCTATCACACCTGAAGCCAGACGGTCTTTTTTGGCAATAAAAACTCCGGCAGGAATCGAAATTAAGACAGCAAAAAATAAAGACATCAAAGTAAGTCCAATATGCTCGCTGGTCTGTTCTAACAGTTGTTTGGAGTTATCATAAAAGAAATCGAACAAAGAAAGCATTGATTTAAGTTTTTTGCCTGATAAAGCCACTTACTGTTTTACTGGAGCAAATCGAATTCCTTCAGAGATTATGATTTAGATTTTTTCCATTTCGCTAATGTTTGATCAAAAGCACTAATCAATCCTACTAGGTCAATTTCCTTCTGGTCCCTATCCACAGTACAGACAATTGAGGATTGGCCATAAGATATATCCATTAGCTGAGTCATCGCCTTGAAAACAGAAGCGTTGGGTTTAATCTCCCGAGCATTCTTACTAATAGCTAACTTTTTTGGCAAACTCTCGAACAGATCTAGTAACTGAATAGCATGAAATTCTAGCTGAAGCAATTTATCTGCCAGAAACCTGCGAACAAAGTCATTGGCTGGTTGAAATATAAGTCTTTTGGGTGTATCAATTTGTTGTATCCTACCTTTATCCAGGATGCATACTGAATCTGCCAGGTCGAAGGCTTCTTCCACATCGTGCGTGACGATAACGATGGTCTTGCTGGCTAGTTCTTCTAACTTCACAAAGTCACTCCGGATATCACTCCGGGTAATGGGATCTAATGCACCAAAGGGCTCGTCCATTAGGATTATTGGAGGATCACCTGCTAATGCCCGGGCAATACCCACTCGTTGCTTCTGCCCTCCACTCAGTTGATTGGGATAGCGGCCAGCATATTTTTCAGGATCAAGCTTCAAACGATCCAAGAGTTCAAAAACTGTCTTTTGTGTTTTATCAGGGGACCAACCAAGTAGTGTGGGAACTAATGCTACATTTTCTTCAACCGTGAAATGCGGGAAAAGTCCAATGCTTTGAATAACATATCCAATTCTTCTTCGAATAGTTTCCGCAGGAAAAGACATAATATCTTCACCATCAATCAAAATCTGCCCTTCCGATGGTTCGATCAATCGGTTGATCATCTTCAAGGTAGTGGTTTTACCGCAACCACTGGTGCCAACCAAAGCAAGTGTATTTCCGGTCGGAATGGAAAAAGATAATCCCTTAACTGCTGAGAATGCTCCGTAATTTTTAGTTAGTTGTTTAACTTGGATCATTAAAAGGGTTATTTTACAAAGTACTTGACTCGCTCTTTATGATCTGTCTGATCTGGTTTTGTACCTCTTCTGAGTTCTCAAGATCCGACATAGTAATGTTTTCTGCCTCTATCCGGCGGATGATTTTGGCCATAGTTCTGATAGTCAGCGTATTGGCAATTTGCTCTAATCTTTCTTCCAGATCTGGATAAGCGGACAACACTTCTTTTCTTACCATTGGGATAGGGTAATAAGCCGGGAAAAACTTCTTATCATCTTTGATCACTACAAATTCTTTTTCCGCGAAATATAATTGAGGATCAGAAGCATAGCCGTCAACAATGTCAGCATCCCCTTTTCTTAGTCTGTTATATTTTACACTATGATCTATGCCATCAAACTGGGGAATACGTAAACCATAGGTCTTTTGGAGCCCCTTGATGCCATCGATCCGGGATTCGAAGTCATGAGAAAATCCACCTTTGAAACTCTCTCCCAAATCAACTTCACTCAGCCTGCTCAAACTAAGGTCATTCGCTAATAATGTGTCGGCTCTGTCTCGCATCATGACCATTACATAGGTATTGTTAATCAGGGTAAACGGCTGTAGAATCTTGTAGGATTGTGGCCTGTCGAAATCATTTTCAACGATGTAGTTCAAGCGCTTATAAGTGTGATACCTTTCATTGTTAGCATATTCATCTTTCTTAACAATTTCTTTTAGAAAGGTACCGGTATACTCCGGATAAATATGAATGCTTCTATTATCATTTAGCATGCTGAGTAATCGTCCAGATCCAACATTGTGCGATTTCTTTACTTTGGCTCCCAGTTGCTCCAATTCCATGGCGATAATCTCTAGAAGAATGGAGGATTCGAGAAACTCCTTACCACCAACGATAACAGGATTATCCTCAGTACCTATCTCCAATTGCAGGTTATGAGTTGAGAAGATCTCATATCCTACAAATGCGACAACAATAAAAAGTATAACTATTAGTAGTAGGCCGAAAGATAAGGATTGTTTAGGCTGCGGAGAGTTTGCATCTGTGTGGGCCATGATCTGTGGGTTTTAGATTTATTCAAAAATGTAGCAGAAGCGTTAAGCCGCTTGTTTAAAAGGCAAATAAATCCAATTTTGGATTGGCTAAAACTCCGGTTATCGTAAATCTAATATTTTTTTTATTCCTGGCCAAACAGATGATGAGCATGTTTATAAACTATCTCATTAAGTTAATTTTCTATATTTTCTTAGGCTTTGTTCATTTTATAGAGCCAAACTTCCTGAAAGGACTAATGCATGTCTGATTTTCTAAATAAATCACAGATTAGTTGTCTTGCTACTGGAATCTTCAAATCGATGGTTAAGGAATTGGCAGTGGAGGGTAAATAATTTTTTTCATATAATTTAAAATTTTTTTATAGTAAATTGTAAACCAATTATATAAATGAAATTATTCAGCACAGTTTGCTTGGTTTTTGGCAAAAAGCTTGCAAGGCAAGGAGTTAGAAATATGAAATACCTCCGAGTGGTTATTTGAGTTGTCGAAATGTAAAAATGCGAATAAATGATAGGTCAGACTTGATAATTTGGCCTTTTCTCCCAACAATCAGTTGAGAGAATCCATAAATCTATTCTTTCCTGTTTCCCGTAAAAATTAATTTCATTTTGATAGAACAGTAAGATTTTCAAACTTACTTATGTGTCTCAGGTTTATATTAAAAAATCCTGGCAGGATCCATAAGGAGATAAGTATCTTTTGATATTCAAATCTCCTTGATTATTAAAAAAACTGCTAGTTGTTATTTGATTTCTTTTCCACAAAAGAATGAACACTATTTCCACCATGTTGTTCTCTTCACCCTATGACGACCTCACCGAGCCTCGATTGACCTTGGAATGCAACTTCAGCAGCTAGACATGAATATTTCACTACAAGACCGTCAGAATTGAAAAAGAGGTATAAATGAAGTGTCCTGAGGTACTAATAGGAGAAACTTATCTGCTGGTGTCTATTGTATTAAAGTAAAGATCAATGGAAGATCATAGGTGCTAAAGATAATTCAATACTAGATGGTCTACATGATTTCTAATGATGTAAAAATTAAACAATGGACTTCATATTGTTGGACGACTAGGAATTTTTCAAGAGTCAAACTTAAGTAAGGCAATAAGGTTAGAACTTTACAAAAATAGTAAATGCAGTCCGATCCAAGTGGGACCACTAGAAATTCGATAATCAATTGAAAATCAACGACATTTAGGAAGAAAAAAACAGCGTTGTCGTTTGAGTTGTCGAATTGCAAAACTACGAAAAAAAGGTCAGACATGCATGTCTGGCCTTTTTTGATTTAAGTCCAGCCTTATCTACAGAACCTAAAACAGCCTCTCGCAACTATATTCAGTCAATAACCAATCCAAGCGATGGTCATTAATACTATAGCCATTTCTGCTCCAGTCATATTATACATTGTTTTATTGAAGTATTTCTCAAATGCACTAGCAATACCCTTATTTTGTTCATCCTCCTGAAATGCAAGGAGTAATAAATCTTTTATTGCTTCTGACACAGAAAAGGCCGGCCAAAAGAAGATGTCC
This sequence comes from Saprospiraceae bacterium, assembly GCA_965263225.1. Classification (GTDB taxonomy): domain Bacteria; phylum Bacteroidota; class Bacteroidia; order Chitinophagales; family Saprospiraceae; genus DT-111. The sequence continues at coordinate 184,541 of CBDHHG010000045.1, read as the reverse complement.
TTAGTTACTTCTATTCCTATGAAGAGATCTCCTCTGCGATATAGAGTTAGGTGAGTCGTTCCTTCTTCATACTGTATTTCAATTAGAACTTTATTGGAGTAAACGGTATACCTGCCACTTCGATAAGTGCTCAAGGGATGTGCCAAACCAGCTATATATGCTACTCCTTCATATTTAAAGAAATTGTCCATGGTTTGAGAGGACAAGGTGGTACAACTGAAAGTGGCAACAATAAGCACAAGAAATACTTTCATAACGGCCTTATTAATTGGTTTAAATAAGTTCAAGATTAGATTATCGGTTCTTCAAATCATAGCTATCAAATTCCTGCTACATAAAAATCTATGTTTGGCACCTGTGCATCGCTGAGGACCTTAAGGTGAGTGCTTAGAATTAGGAACCCGATTTTTAGTCAAATTTGTAGTCATTTTCACTCATCACAACTTCCATCTTAATCTGCTCTTCCTTGTATAGAACATCAGAAAAAATCATGTATTAATCAGCAGTTCGCTTCTATGATAGGTATAGGTTTTCGGAACAAGGAAGGTATATTACTTATGGCATCTAGGCAGTGCCCAGAAACAGACGCCCTGCTAGAGGGATCAAGTATTTGTACCCGACTTGTAATCTGTTTGACCACCTTCACCTCAGTATAGCACTGAGTATCATGTCCCAGTTCTTAAGGAGTCCACTTGCTGGTCCTTCTCCAAAAAATTTTTCAATTCACCGCCTCTGATAGCTGTCGCCGTCATTCGTACAGAGATAGGCCTTTTATCAATGGATTCAGTTTTGTCTTCTATTTTCTCTTCGGTCACTCCGATCAAAATCCCACCGGTAGCTTGAGTTATGCAATTGTAAACTCCATATTCAAAACCATTGGATCGTTTTTCCAGTAGTAGGCTAAGTACGTAGAACTGGATCCCGTCTTCTGCTAGTATTGGCCCCAATTGACAGACGTCATTGCGTATATCAGGATTACAAGTCCCTACCCCATCAGAGAACAACAACATGGCTTTATCTTTACTATCCTTGGAGAAGAGTGCTCTTCCGGTCAGAATCCTTTCGTCAAGAGGCGTACCACCATATAAAGGCAGGCTTTGTATACGGCTATTTAATTCGCTAGCAGTCAGCTCACCTACTGGGAAGTATAGTTGAGGGCTTAGTCCACAGCTGCCTCCAATAGTGATAGCACCGACGGCTATGGTACTATCCAAATGGGTAAGTAGATAATCACAGGCTTCTTTCATCAGATCGATTCGAGCCTTATTGGCATGCTCTGAATCTCCCCTACCCACTGTCATCCCCATCGACCCTGATATATCCAGGACAAGGACCAACTCTTTTTTATGCTGGAGGGTTTTGTGGAGCCCTTTGTAGTTAATGGTCGTAGATTCGATAGGAACTGATGGAAGACAAATAGGCTGAACTGCTGGGATGCTCGGATATATAGAATCTGGTAAATAGCCGTATCGCCAGAATTGATCTGGAACTCCTAAGATACTTCTTATTATCCCTTGATTTTCCTGAGCAATACAGTTTGCCGAATTGAACTTTAGAGCTTTGCTTAGTAGCCTATCAACAACCCGAAAATCTCGGCGATGTACATATCTAAAATGGCACGGCTCGCCTTCACCTCCATTACACCCTTGATCGAAAAGGAAGGCTACTGCCTTATTATTCAAAATGTTAGACCGCAAAGAATCGTTTTGAACTCCGTGTCTGTCCATTAACATCAGGGCTTTACTTCCGAGCTCCGAAGCTCTTTCCCTTTCCCCAAGATCTAGGGCCATGATAGCTTTCCAGGCAGTCAACTGAATCTGATCCTCTATCGGGCAATCTGCCTGATCGCAAGGTATTTTATCGATGTACTTCATGGCTAGTTTGGAACGACCGATCTGATTGGCCAATATGCTTGCCTCCATTAGGTATTTTTCGTTACCAGGATCCAACTCTACGGCTTTCTTTACTCGCCGGTGAGCAAGCTTGGGTTTTCCCTTTCCTTCGGAGACTAAGCCTAGCCGATATTGGATAATTGCACGGTTTTTTGCCGATTTACAGCTGACAAAGGTCATGCTGCTCAACAATATGAACAGGAAAAGCCATACATATATCTTCGGTAAAATGTTTGAAATAATCATTGATGATAATTTTTTGGGTTCTATTGGATTCCCCTGGTTGAGATCATTCATTGCTTTCATCTATCGAGTCTAGCAACCAAAGGGAATCATTCTAAGTTTTTTGGCATTGAACTGGAACTGATCCACAAACCAAAATGTTGTTGAGCATTTAGAACAGTCAGCAGACCAAAGGATTAATCGAGTTCTCACCTGCTAGGTCTCGTAGAACGAATATGGTCTTCCATGATCAACGGAGCTGCTTAGTCATAAGCTGTCTTATCTGTTAGGTCTTAAGCGCCAGAATTAAATGCCCCGATAAACAATCAATTTTTATTAGGTGAGTGCCAGAATTGATCAAATTAAGAATGAATAATGCTACCTTTGATATCGCCCATTTGCATAATCAGAAACTATTTTTCGATCCGCAGTTTTGCAGCTATTGGGAAAATCTGAAAAGTATAAGCATTCCGGTAGCCCGGCATTAAATGTTATTCTTACCGAACCTCTACTTCTTCTACCGTTAAAATTCAGAAAATGGTAATTGGCTCTGAGTTCAGTTGGGCGACCAAATGCATCTTTCGAAACGATTGAGACATCATGTCCACTTCCGCGTTGATAACGGTTAATCCTCCATTTCCTGGACTGCGTGTAGATTAGATCCTCCGCCAAAATGGCATAATTATTATGCTTGGAATATATTGCAGTGCTGGACTCGCTTATATTTTTTCTGCCCAAACGTATGGCTTGTTTATTTAGAGCGAATAGACGTAGGTTTTCTTCAAACCTTCTTATGCCTGGACTATTACAGCCATTCATCTTGATTAGAACTCTCATATCTGCCTTGGCTGCTTGTGCTTTTTCGGCCATTCCTAGCACGCTTGCGACCGGATCCCGATTCGTGAATAAATCCCATATTTTCCCGAGCATGTCCCCGGCCTGTTGTTGGTCTACTACTGTTTTAGCATGGTGCATTTTTGGAGAGGCATAAAGTCCGGTTCCTATCGTAACCCAACTTATACATTCCCTTCCTGTTTCAATACCCCAACCATTTCTAGTGACTCTTTCAGTGGCACACTCCTTCGTGGTCAATTCGATTTTATTGGGAGGTAAATTGGATGCACAATAGGTTGCATAAGCATTGACATAGGCATCAAAGAGGATCGAGAATTCGGTCTCTTCACGGTCATATGGGATCTTCTCAAAACTCCCCTGATAAATATTTTCAAGGATTATCGCATTGCTAAGCCCTTTTGCAGAAAAGTCCAGTTCATTAAGATACTGCCCTTGTGCCTCCAAAGGCATGCTATTTAAGATCCTTATTCTTTTCTCTTTCTCTCTCTTAATTCTATTGGCTTCCGCAATTTCTCTTTGTCTTTCTTCTTCATAGATCTCCTTTCTTCTTTTAGCAATTTCGTTTGACAAACTTTTCACAACAAGATCTTCAACAGCAAGGTTCGATAAATATTGTACTTCAACATGGCTTAATCGGGCTATGCTATTGGCACCTCTAATGCTCTCGCGAATTTCATTAGCAAATTGAGCGACTACAGCTGTCTTTTTTACTATTATCGCGTTATAGAATCTTTGCACTTGGGACTGTGCTCTTAGGTGTTGATATTTATTGTCAAATCTTCTGTAGAAAGAATCGAACTCGCTAATTCCGCTAAGGCTTGTCTGGATTTGGTTCAAAGTTATTTGCTCTTTCTTGAGCGTGCTGTCAATGATCTTAGATAATTTCTCTTCTACTATTCTATTGGTGTTTTGCCTGGCATTTAAACTCGCTGCAGAATATAGTCCTCGATTGCTGTCTTTGAACTTAGTCACTGGTTGGATGGAAGCGTATTCGTTGCTAAGTGCAGCAAGTGCACCTGCTTTGTTCAGTAGATCTCTATCGGCAATTCTCTGTTCATTCTGTGAAATTGCACTTGATATCTTATTGATCTCTGATTGCGGAAGTATGGAAAATTTACCTTTCAACTGGTATTTCCAATCTTGAAGGCTACTGAATGTGACGGATGGGTTTGCTTCTTTTAGTTTACTAAGAAGAATTCGGTATTGCTGCCTTAAAGCTTCAACTTTATCTCTTGGGACAAGTACTAACGTATTATTCTGTTCCGTGTCTTTGACGATGTAATTCCTGCCTGTACTGTTATTAAAGTCTGAAAGCCATCGTTCAGTCTGGGATATATGAAATTTAGTCCTCTGGCGGTTTTTTTTCGGAAAAAGGACTCCATTTATAATTACTCCGGCTAACAATCCTCCAGCGGCCCATAAGCCAGCACTTTCGACGCCAGAATAGGTTTCATCATCAAGTGTCGTCTCGTTATTGTAACCATAAACAGCCCCTGCACCTAGACCGATGACTGGAGTGATCCATTTCTTTCCTTTTGGCTCTACATATTTCCATTCGGGATAAACTCTTATCACATCATACTGAAGCTTATCTTGTCTCTTTACTGAAGCCTTGTAAGTCGTACAGGAACTGCTTAGAAGGGATAGTGTCAGTATAAAGTAGAAGTATTTCATTTTCATTGTATTAGAGATTACATGTTGAATAGAGGTCTTATATTGAATTTTGGGCAAAGGCGATTCAATCTCATTGTAAAGACTGGAAGAAACTGCTTGGCTGTAAATTCTATTAGCTTATAATGATGTGATTTTCATTAAGAAATCATATTTTTATTGTAATAGAACTGCCCTAGGCTCATGTTTGACCACCCCTCAATTGTCTACAATCCACAAAATTTCATGTCTACAATGTGAACTATTTCTCGATGGCTTCCTAAGACATTTTTGCGCCAAATTTGCCAGTTTTTTCAAAAAAAAGCTTCGAAACAAAAGCCAAAACCGACGCAATCACTTGTATTACAATGACCTATACAACACAATTTAGCTGTGAGGATTTCCTTTGATGGTAATGATTATGCGAAAAAAGAGTTGGGCCTTTTTCTGACCATCTTCAACTCCCTTTCTGCCCAAGAGCAGGACCTTCTAAAAGTTTTTTTAGCTTCTCCTTTTTTCAATCCTGATAAGGATGTCATCTTTCTCTATCAAAGGATATTGGAGAGTTATCGAAATCAGTCCGCTAGGATCAATGGTCGGCCATTATTAAATCGATTGTATCCACAAGCAACAGAAAAAAAGGCTAAGACTCAGTTGAGAAAGGCCTTGAGAAAACTCCAGAATCTAACGATTGAATTTATTGAACATCAGGAGATCAAAACCAATCGAGAGATTGGCGGCCGGGTTAGAACACTTGCATTAAAAAAGAGAAATGAAACTGCTCTTTTTCATCAGGCAGCCAAGGAATTTGAGCAAAAGATAGACCACATGCCAATTGGCCTGATGCAATATCAAAATTTTTGGTGGCTTAACCACCAGCTATATTTTCATCGAAACATAGACAAAGATCATAAAAATGATTTCAAACATTTGATCGAGGCAGCAAAGTACCAGCAGTACATCTATCAGCTGTCCTCTTTGTTGTACTGTAACGAAATATTGAATCGAAGGGAAATTGTGGGACAAGAAAAAGGACTAGAGGTATGGATAAAACAATATGAAAGCAGTATTGAGGCAAATAGTGCTGATTTACTAATTGCCCTTTATAGCCAACTTGCGATGGTCCGCAAGGCCCCACAGAATGACAATCTCTATCATAAGTTCAAAGCGAGTTTTCATAAAGCCCTACCAGAACTATCGCAGCCTGATCAGCTGGTCATGATTAAAAGTAATTTCAATCTTTGGATAAAACTTTATGCGCTTGGAAAGAAAAATGCTCCACAAGAGTTATTTTATTGGGCGCAAGTCGGAATACAACTCGGAGCTTTCCTCTTTGAGGATAATCTGTCAGATAGAGAATATCTAAACATACTAGCAGCTGCAGGAATAGCAGGACAGGACCAGTTTCTTAAGCCCTTTGCGGAGGAGTACAAGAATTTTATTGATATCAAACTACGTGATCAAGCATATCGAATGGCACTGATCTATGTAGAGTTTTTTCAAGGGAAAAAAGCCAGGACGCTAGCTTTACTCAAGAAATACTTTCCTAAGAATAATCAAGCCAGCCCCATATACACCTATAGAGCTAAAGTCCTCTATACTCTAGTATATCTAATACTGAGTATTCAGGCCGAAAAAAGTCCAAATTCAGGCCCTCATTATTTCGATGAACTCGCAGCAAATCTTGAAGCATTTCGAAAATACCTGGATAGGGACACTTATCTGGATGAAAAAGGTAAATTACAGATGAGAAGATTTGTTATGATTGCAGACAAGATCTATCGTTATTTGACGTCACTGGATGATCAAAAAACTAAAGCTAACAAAGAAGGACTAATGCAAACCCTTAATGAGACCTCCCCCTTGTCTGCACGTTTTATGCTCATAGAAATAGTTGAATCAATGGAAGCCCGGTGAAAATTTGGCATTCCCACCGGGTGCAGAAAACAACTATAGTATTAGGATGTCATCCATTATAATACCAGTAGAATCAATGCCGGGCAGAGGTGGTACCTTTAGTGTGTCATTGGGAACTATACGTTCATCAACTTGAGTACTGGGGTTCAAAAAAGACCCGCTTGCGGGGTTTTCAGTGCAAGGGAAATCCCCATCTATACATTGAACTTCATCAGTTTTGCTGCAACTAGTGCTTGTAATTGAAATAAAGAGCGCAAATAAAGATGCAGCTAGTAAAGAGCTACGGCCAATCACGTGCTTTCTCATTTGGATCGCATTTTTAATGTTATTGAATCAGTGAATTGGCCCGACTTGCCTCTCGGAATGTTCCTGTTTTCATGACTTTTTTGGCTGGCATAGTTCTCCCAGGTCGCTGTGTGCAGTGCTCAGCAACAAATAGGCAGGGGTAAACTTGACATGCTGAAAGTCAAGAGTACAGTAACGGATCCTAAGGCCGAATCAGGCGTATTACCCGATTCGGAAATCGAAGCTTCGTTAATCCGAATTTAGATACTTGATATAGGAGAGATAATTTTTGGGAAAGCCTAAGGACCTGGTTTTTTAGCTCCCTTTACGGCTAGATTCCTCTAATTCTTCTCCTGGCGTAAATCAAATAATTGTGGTGTTTTATAATAAGGTAACCAATAAAGGAAAAAGGTTAACAAGACAGGCTTTTTTTAATTAATCTAACCCCTTATCTTTGCCTAACTAGACTTTCTTATGGTGGCAAAAAAATCAAAGGAAAAAGAGCTTTTAAACAGGCTTGGGCTATCAGATGATACTGCTGATTTTAAAGCTGCATTAGCCGACTTACATAAACTTTATTTTGCTAAATTGTATAATTATGGTCAGACACGAGATAGTGGCATGGCCAGGGCTGAGCTGACCTATCTTATTCATCAAGCCTTTGGCGTGCTGATCTTGAAGGCTAAAGATGGAAATCTTAAGGTAGAAAAATCCCTGGAGGCTTATCTATTTGGGTCAGTGAAACACATGATCCTGAATTTTCGCCGGAGGGAGGAGCGAATCAAAGCAAGGAATAAAGTAGCCATGCAATTATTTGAATATGGAGTAAGCCTTAGCCCGGAACAAATTTTTATTCAAAAGGAGGAGGCAAAGATCATTGATAAAAAGCTTAAAAAACTAGGAGATAAATGCCAGGCCATAATCAATTTAATCCTCGAGGGAAAGACCTACTCGGAAGTAAGTAAAATACTGGGCTACAAGAAGCAAAGCCTCAAAGTGATTGTTCATCGATGCAAGAAAAAAGTTATTGAGCTTTTCAAAACGTAACCCCACAACTGATGGCAGCAGATAAAGATCTTGATGAAATTATTGGAGCTTACCTTGACGGACAACTCGGGGAAAAGGATTTTGCCTGGCTCAAACAAAAATTAGAATCAGATGCTCAATTGGCAGCATTAGTCGAGGAGTTGGAAATTGAAAAAGAGATTGAAAGTTATTTGGAAGGAAAACTTACGGAAGAAAAGAGTGTTCTTTTTGAGCAAAAGCTAACGACTGACAAACGTACTCAAGCAGTTTGGGAAGCATATCAAATGATGCACGGCCTTGTAAAATGGAAAAAAAGAGAGCAGTATGTCGATATGCTCAATAGCATCGAAAGTCAACAACCAGGAGGTTTCTGGCAAGGCAATCGTAAGTGGTTTGGCTTAGTTGGGTTTCTTGTTTTAATAGTTGTTGGATGGAAGCTCATCCCACCGACTATGTCTAGTTCAGATAATGATTCACAAGCTTCACCAACGGAAGCTACTGAAGAGCTTAATTCACATCCCGGAAATTCTGGGTCCATATCGAACCCGGGTAATCTGGATACAAATGAGATCATTCCCTCAGGAACCCGTACAACAACAGAGGAAGAGCTTGATACATCTCAATCCAAGAATCGACCCCAAGCCTTGAATTCCTTCAAAGATAATACCGATCTACAGCAATTCAGCTCGGAAATCCTTTCTCTTTCGAACTTAGAAAGCATGGGAACTGCTGACGTAGATACGCTATACTATCTTTGGCGAAGATCCTATATCGACTCAAATTATCAACAAGTGATCGCTCTACTAGCTCCATTGGAAAACACAAAGCTGAAGGAGAGAAGTCATTCGAAAAGTTTACTTGCTTTTGGACTAGCCAACTTTTATCAGAAAGATTTTAAAACTGCTCAAAGAGCTCTAGAAGGCCTGTTAGCCTTTGATCCCCCAGTCAGATCATTCGAGCAACAGGCTAGATGGTACTTTGCCTTAGCCTTTCTAGAAATGAGAGAAGAACGTGGACTTACTGTCCTTCAAGATATTGCGTCCAAGGAAGATGGTCATTATCGTCAAGAACAAGCACAATTGCTATTAGATTCACTTCTGAAACAGAACTGAGTTAGCTCCCCACAAGACAGACCCAGCCCAAAAATGAGGCGCGGTAAAAAAAGTCGACTCATTGTCTCTTGATATTTTCTCAATATAACCCAGTTTTGCCTTTCGCAAGGCCTCAGCAGGGGCCGTTCCAGCATAAATCTCATCAATCGAATCTACTAGAATTGTACTGGTAGGGCCAACTCTTAGGGACCATAACCCAGCAATAACCGCTGGACACCCAGCAAAGCTAAATCCGCGACTAATGCTGGCAATACCTTCTCCAAACTGAAACCTGCCGCCGGCAGAATAACAGGAGGTCAGAATAGCTAGATTGGCTTGAATTTGCATACTGAATAGCTCGGTGATCGTGATGTTATCATCGAACGTTCTAGCCTTAACTCCAGGTCCTACTGCCCTTATATCAGGATCAGCTGTCTTAGTTAATAGGATCTTCGATTCAAAAGGATAACGTTGATTTACAAATCCGTGGGCTGACAAATGAAAAATATTGAAGCTAGATTCGCCAACAATTTGTCTAAAGCCTGCTTCTGATACTTCTTCTCCTTGCCAGGTCTTGGTCTTGGCCCTAACAAGTACTTGCTGCGCTTTATCGACTAGAGAGGGATAAAAAGAGAGGAGTTGCTTGTGTTTCTTGAAGTAATCTATGATCTCCTGATCTTTATCAATATCGAAATCGCTTACGGTTCTGCGTTCATAGTGAGGCTCTAGACCACCATAATCGAGGTAGTTCGGAGAATTCAATGAATACTTCGGAAGCTTAGATAACTCATACAGCGTCCAAGCAGAATACCCATAGCTGATGCTCATGGTATCCAATAGAAATGGTAATACACTGTAATTCTGATTGTTATAAAGTCGATCAGCACTAACACCAAGGCTGTCTTCCACAACCAAAAGAGCATCAAGACTCAATTGACCAAGCCTCGGATCGGGTATGACGATGGTATGTTTGAGTGCTTGAGCGTTCTGATCCAATACTGGCTTAAGCAACAAATTGAATAATTGCTCAGATGCTAACAAATACCTGGCAATAGCATCAGAAGATTCATAGGCCTTAGGTGACTCTATAAAGAACCTGTAGTCTGAAACTAGCTCCCAAAATTTGTCAGGAAGATCTATTTCTAAAACTCCGTTTTTTGTTCGAGCATCTCCAATCCAAGGGATATACATGACCTTGTTTTCATCATCAATGATATGGGCTATTAAAATGGAAGAGTCCCCTAGCACATTCTGCTGAATAGCTTCGATGGGAAACGATTCATCAGGACTGCTATTCAAAGGTGCGATGAAACGCGGGTATATCTCCTTATTAATAAGATCATCGAGTTCCTTTTGTAAGCTAAGTATTTTATGGTCAACTGCAGGATCGTATATAAAAGGGTCTTCGGTATCAGCCCCCCGGAGCTCCGTCCAAGTGGCATTGAGGTCAGCATAGAGTTCCCTGTATTTAGCACTTAAAGAATCGGGAAGTTTGGCTAGAAGCCGATTGAAATTTATCCTGTTGCGCGAAATTATAGCTCTACTTTTTTCAACATAAGTGAAGATCTCTTCTATTCCTGGTTTGCTGTTTTTATATAGTGCAACTCTAATTAAGGCATTATAGATTTTGTCAGCATAATAGTTCAAACTTAAATGCCCAGTTTCTCCAATAGAGGACAATCCACTCTGATGGAAGTATTGAGGACGGTTTTGCTCTAGTGCCACACCAGCCAGCTGATAATATTTTTGAGCTGAATCCAATAAGCCTTCATCACTTTTGGCTTCTGTTTGCAACTCGAACATTCTGGCTGCTTGAAAGAAGATGTTTATGTCCAAGTCAACCCCCTTCGACGGTTTTCGACGGATCAGACTTTCCAAGTCATGATCTCTTAAGGAAGCACCTGGGTTAATGGCTGTAAATGCTTTTTCAAATAAGGAGAATGCTTTTTCCCAATTACCTAGGTTCGTTTGTATCTGAGCTAGTTTACTCAGCTGTAAGCTGGCAATGTGTTTTTCGCGATAAAAAAGTTTTTGATTGAACTGCTTTAATTGGATCTCCAATTGTTCAAGCCGAGATCGATGTTCTACTGTAAATCTTGATCGACCTGCTTCGGAAACATAGAATAAGTCTTCCAGCTCTATTTGAAGCGCTACCAGCTTAGCATCCAGACCGACTTTACGTGCAATGATTGCCTGGTCATACTTGCTTATCAAGTCCTTACCTTGAGCTAAATATTCCTGGCCGGCATTGTATTGTTCATTCAAATGATAAAGAATACCTAGATACATGTAATAGTAGCCCACTAAAGCCATATTTTTATCCCCGGTCTGCGCTGCCATTTTTACGGCTTTTTTGAGGTAGTTAGCTGCTCTTTCAAAATTCGTTTCTTCTTTGCCAAATACCTGAAATTTATATCGTGAAAAATAGATCATCCCCAGACTGAACCAAGCTCCAGACTCATCCAGTTTTTCACCACTTTTCTGGAAGTAATCCCCGGAAAGTTGAAAATATTTTTCGGCCTGGCCATAGTCGTAAGTCCCGAGATAGGTTGCTCCAATTTGATGGAAAGCTTGAGCCTTTAAAGCATTTTTAGCATCTTCAAAGAATGGTTTTGATACTCCAGCCAATATCATGAGTTTATAGATATCGGGAAGACCGGTGGTATCCATTAGAGTTTTGCCTCGCTCTAGAATTGGCAGCATTTGGTTGGAATAGTAAAGACTGGAATCTACCTGCCCAAATATTTGAAAGGCATGTGCCATGGTGTAATAGGCTGTCGCCCTCGTGATGTCACCTACAGGGTATTTGCGCAAGGCATCTATTCCTTCTCTGGCAGTAAGAAATGCCGAATCTAATTGGAGTAGTCGAACATGACAACTAGTAAGCATGCCATTTGCCAAAAGGTAGCCATCACCCCAACCTAACTCACGAAACGTATGCTTCCCAATTTTGGCTTCAGCTATCGCCATTCTGTAGTTGCCTTCAGCAATATGCTTTTTGGCCTTGTTGTTGGCCTTAAATCCTACAGAGAATTTTATAGGATCAAATTGTGCGCTTAAGTTATTAAGTAAAAGGTAACTAACGAAAAGGATTGCAATTCTTGACTTGATCATCAGAAAGAGTTGAGTGGTTTTATCAAAATCGTTGCTGCATTCCATCTATGTAGGAGCGCTTTGCTCTATTATGCTTAAATTCTAAAGTGTTGGTTGTCAGCTAGGGGAAAATTCAACATACTCATATAGCGTTTTTACGCCTAAATGCAAATTTCGGAGAATCTGGTTCTTACCCACTTTTGGTGGAATCTGTCAACTGGAATCCATCAGGACTCTCTTTCTCAGTAGCTGAAAGCCAGCCCGGCCATACATTTGGCGCTTGATATTTTTCAGACGGTTGACCTGTCCTTCCACTTGACCATTACTCCACTTGAGAGATACTGCTGCTCTTACTGCATCATAGTCTTGTTGTAGCCCCTTGGCAAAATTCCTCAATGAAGGAATGCCGCTTTGCAGTGCTTGATTAATCCAGGGGTTAAGGTGTTTCTTTCTGAGTTTATCTGTCATGTTCTTAAACTTGCGGGCCAACTGACTGGCTTGATTGGCTTGCGGACAGTATTTGTAAAGGGTCCGTAGATAATTCTGAGCTTCTTCATCCAAGTCCTCAAAAGGTTTGCTCATTAGCGAACTAACTTTTCGGGCAGACCATACTTTCACCTTTAAAGGAGGTGGGAGTTTTTCAACACTACGATCCCTGGGGTATTTGCAAATGAATCTATATACACTTTGCGGCGAACCGGTAAACCCCTGTTCCTTAATCTCACGCCACAATTGCATGTATCTTGTTTCACCCTCACCCCATCTCTTTCTCAGATAATCTTCAAAAGGTAAGGCCTTTGACGTCTTAGTCCCTCCGTTTATCTTTTGGGGATATTCCTCATATTTCAAGTACTTTTTAATCGTTTGACGATGAACACCTGTCTGACGATGAATGGATTTGATTGAATGGCCTTTGGACCTCAGACGTTTCACTTCTAAAAAATTCAATTCATACCTTGACAAGGCAGGAACCTTAGTTGATGTATTTTTTTCTTCTGTAGGGGCTGTTTTTATATCAGGCATTGGATTGTCAGGCGCCTTGGCCTGTTTTCTTTTTCTTTGAGCGATGTCTTTAGCTGCTAGACGTAGTTCTTGATTATGTTTATCCAGCAAGCGCTTCAGGGCTTCTCCAAGATTTTTTAGTAGATGCCACCGATCTGCTACCTGGATCGCATTCGGAGCTCCCAGTTTAGCAGCTTGAGAATAACAACTGGCGCGATCCCTACTAATAATCTTGATGCCGGGATGGGTTTCTAGCCATTTTTTCACCGTTTCCACTTCCCGGTCAGGCAAGAGGTCTATTGGCTTTCTCTTCTCCAAATCCACCAAGATGGTGCCATAGGTATTACCTTTTTTGAAGGCCCAATCATCAATACCCAATATCTGGGGAGAAGCTACCTCGAAGTCATTCGGACAATTGCATATTATCCGTAAAATGGTGGACCGACCTACTGGCATCCCCAGAAACGAAGCAAGTTTAGAGCCAGCATTACCGCCAAGGGCATAACCGATTCGAGTAAGGTGTGCTGTCAATCTCGATGTACGACGGGCATAAGGCTTTAGATTTTCACCGAGTCGTTCAGTAAAAACCTTACGGCTGCAATTTTCATTCTTACAGTAGTACTTATTGACACTCAGATTAACCTTAACCGGAATACCCGCCCAAGGTAAGTCTAGTAGTTTGCGCATATAATTACTATGCCTACTTAGGCTTCTTTGGCCACAGTCCGGGCAAATACCTTGGACACTCTTTGTCCTTAGCTTAAGCAGAAAGTGATCTTCCCGCTTATCCAAAGCCTGGAAGCAAACCAAATTCGAGATAGGTAGTAGTGCTGGGGATACCATCCATTGAAAATACCCCACCGTCTTTGGTCATCAGGCTTCTTTCCACCAAAAGTGGGTAAGAACCAGATTCTCCGAAATTTGCAATCAATCCCCGTGAATGGCTGCACGATGTGCTCATCCGCATCGGTAAGCATCCGGTCAATCGACTGGAGGAACTCCTGCCTGTTCAGTGGGCAATGAAGACGGGAAGGAACATCTAGTTGCTCGGACGCTTACATTTCTTCCACATCATAAATTTCTAATCATAGCACCGAATAGATGATGGCAACTCCGAATAGCATTGAGAATGGTGATGTCAATCTAATTAGTTGTGGTTCCAGTATGTCGGCACACATCAGTGCATAACGATGATGAAGTTTTCGTGGCACGAAATAGAGCACAAGAGAAGTGCCAATCATGAACCAACCAAAGTATTTAAAGATTTCAGGATACCTTGAGAATTCTGAGTATAAAATCAGCCCAGCCGCAGGTATCATTCGAATCGTAATCTCAGTATAATTAATCAGATTGGTGCTTCCAGCTTGTCTCAAATATTCTCTTGCCTTTGCTGGTTTCAATAGCATCAAGAAACCAACTCCAATGAGAAAAACACCAAAGAGAATTACGATATACTTGGCCAATATTGTCATGGGTACTTCCGGTTTTTTCAGATTTTAATTTTTAAATGGTGTACAACGGTCTGGATATGCGACGTGCTGCCCAATTTCCGTTTTCCAATATCGGTTTCTATTTGACGTAATTCAACTCCTTCCCAAATCAGTTTACTATTTGACTATAGGGCAGCATGATCGCATACGCTTGTTGTGCGTTCGTGTTTATTACTTATTTGCAATTACCAACATCTCAAAATCCTTAGTTGTTAATTTATCTTCTCTTGAAAATTTTCCAAGCTTTGCTCCAAATATTTCAATTTTTTGATACCCTAAAGATTTTAGCAGCCAACTAATTTCTGATGGGATATAAAATCTTTGATTGCATTTTATTCTCTTTTTATTTCCCATGTCATCCTCAAATTCAGTTTCAAAATGGTCTCTGAAGGTCATCAAATCAAAATCGTTATTATGAAATTGGGCGTTGTCTTTTTCTTTATCTTTTGTAAATTCGTATGTCGAATTAAAAATTGGGAACAAACCATTTAAGGTTGTAAATATTACTTTACCATTTGGTTTTATTGATTGGGAAATACTTTTTAGAATTTCAAAATTCTCTTCGTCTGTTTCCATTAGTGGAAATCCTCCTTCACACATCATTATTGCAATTTCAAATTCGTTTTTGAATGAGATTTGTCTAGCATCTTCTACTAAAAATTGAATTTCAAGGTTTTTACTTTCAGCTTTTTCTTTAGCTCTTTTTATTTGAGTTTCTGATAAGTCAATTCCGGTTACTGAATACCCCCTTTTTGTAAGCTCAATTGCATGTCTTCCTGTTCCACATCCAACATCAATTATTTTTAGGTCTTTATTATAGTTTAATTCATTTTCTATAAAATTACATTCTCCAATTGTTCCTTTGACAAATCTTTCATTGTCATAATTCTTAGCCGAATTTTCAAAAAGCGTTTCATACCATTTTTTCATATTGAAAACCTTATTTTAGATTTTTTTCTTTTTCATGACGCAGAACGATAAATGTAAGCGGAGTATGAGCGTTAGCGAGTATTATTGCTTACATAGTGTTAGTGGCTTTTGTTAATTACATTTTTCAAGGTTATTTCTCCTTTCTAATTCTCTTTTATAGTCTTTATCATTAAATGGAGTGATACTCTCCTTTGTTAATTCGTCTTTTTCTCCTAAATAGAGTACAGCGTCAGTTTGTTTCTTAAGGGGAAAGTCTTTTATGAAAGGTGAACCTACTTTAAGATTTCCGAGCCATTCGTCTTTTGTAGTTATGATGTTGCCTTTACCAGTACTTCTAACTTTATCGTATGGAAATGATGCTGCTGACAAAATATTGATAAGATGCAATTTATCATCTCCCATTTTTGGAATCAGAGAAGTAATCGGATTATTAAGATTATTGTCAATCATTGAAGCTGTCTTCTGCTTATTGAAGTGGGAGTTACCCATAACCAATAAAGCTTTCTTTGATTTATTAACAATGAACTTTTCTACTATATCCGTATAGTATTCGTCTCGTTTCCCAAGATATTTATAAAACTGCTGAAGACACTTGATTTCCTTCCAATCAATATTAGGGTCTCCTGCTAAAACATTCAATTTGTATTTTGATGAAACGTTTACTTCCTTGATTGCTGATAATAACCGAATTAATCCTGTATTATCAGAGGAATTCAACATGCAACTTGTATGATCCCGCCAAAGTTTATAAAGCTCTGACTGTTTCACCTTTTTACCATTGAGATAATCATCTAAAACGGGTTGAAATAGATGATTTCCCATTTCTATTACAATAAAATCAACCTTCTTTCTGAAAGCTTCATTTTTGACCAATTCTATATAGAAGTCTGTAACCTCTACCTTATCGTGTGTTTCACCGATGGCAACAATGTCATAGTTGTCGAAGCTAATGGTGATGTGTTCTACTCCGTCATGGATGTTTCTTTGATTTGGCTGACCATAAACTGTATTTATCAAGGTCAAGCTTAAAATCACTATTCTAAAGGATAATATTCTCATATGTTTATTTTTAATTGACACTAACGTCCGGGCTGGCGAAGCCAGCTCGCTGGTTGCGCGTTAGCGCTGTGTTCTCCGTGCTTGGAGGCGCGAGCCTGGCGGGAGGGAAAATTTTTTTTGATTCCGGCCTTGATTCGTGCCATGCCATTTTTTTAATTATTGCTTGGTGTCTGGCTTTATTCTAATTCTTTGATCCGTTTCGATTCTTTGCCTTCTTTCGCCGGCCCGGCCGTCCTCCATGATGGGGGGAGCAAAGCGACTCCCATCATGGAGGACGGTTAATGTAAAATGCGTTTTAATGCATTTTTACATAGTGTTGTAGAGTGTTTTTATTCTTCATTCCATTGTTCTAAATCCTCAACTGGACGAGGAAGTCTACCTTCAAGCCACTTCATAAGTGTACCAGGCTTAAACTCTATATCTTTTGTTTCTATAACCCACGATAGGTAATCATATGGTCCACCATTCATGTAGGGCGGTGGAGAAACTGGATAAAATACTGTTGGTAATCTCTCATCAATTGATAGGTAGTTCATCACGTGTCCAAATTCCTGAACCACATTCCAAGCCAATTGATTTTCTATGTCAAGTGAAAATTTCACCCACCAAAACCCATCTTCGTCACCATAAGAAATTGGTTTCTGAATTGAAGGTACTTTCTCCAAGTATTCAATCAATGTCTTAAATGCTCTCTTATCCATATCAGTCTTCTCCATCAATTGTTACTGTTAAATACTCAAGTGCAACATTTAACGCCATATACAAGTCTATTGCTTCATCATCACAATCGACAATTAATAGTGTATGTGGCTCTTTTTCAGAAGCCATTTCAACTTTTTCAATGCTATTTATCCGGACCGACATTGAAAGACTTGAATTAAATGGAATGTTCACAAACCAATTCTCTTCAATTTGCCCTTCTTTAATCTTACCGATTAAATAGAATTGTTTTCGGTTTCGGATTGCAAAACTGTCAATCACTTCAAAAAGTCCTTGTCTATCTTCTGGTTTCATTTTTTAATACTCTACAACGCCCGGGCTGGCGAAGCCAGCTCGCTGGTTGCTGTTAGCGCTGTGTTCTCCGTGCTTGGAGGCGCGAGCCTGGCGGGAGGGGAATTTTTTTTTGATTCCGGCCTTGATTCGTGCCATGCCACTTTTTTTGATTCTTGCTTAGTGTCTGGCTTTATTCTAATTCTTTGATCCGTTTCGATTCTTTTCCTTCTTTCGCCGGCTCGGACGTCCTCCATGATGGGGGTGCAAAGCGACTCCCATCATGAAGGACGGCTTAGCTACACTGCGTTTTAATGCAGTTTAGATTTTGTTGGCGGTAGTTGTTTTTCAAATATTTCAGTAGATGTTTTGAGCAAGCCGATAAACCCAATTCCCAAGACAATCATTCCTATTGAAATTTTACTGGCTCCACTTTCATTTTTTAAGAAGTAAAAGTTTAGGCCAAATGCTATAAACATTATGGCTAAAATGGCTATTAACATTAAAGCAATAGTCCCTAATTTCCTGTTTGACCAGATTTTCTTTGAGATTTTGCCCTTGACTTTGGAGGTGTCTTGTAGTGTGGCAAATGACATCGAAATACCAACTAGCAAGAGGATGTTGTTCATTACATTCCAATCAGCAGCTCTCTTTACAAGAGAAATCATAAATATCACATAGTACGCCATTGCAGCAAATCCAAAAGGATGCTGCATGAGACTTAAAAGGTGAAATGTTTTTTTTAATTTTTCCATTTTTAAAATTACCGCCAACGGTTCGTGGAGGCGACGTACGGTCGAGTTCTTGTTTTCTAATATACTTTGTTATTTACCCGAATCAACTCTGTTTATCAATCAATTTGTTTTTAGCATACCGGCCGTATGTACGCTCTCCACTGTGTTGGGTGACGTGTTCATTGCCATTTTCTCAATCATCATAATGATATCTACACTGAATTATTGAGCATTTTTGATCTACTCCTCTCTTGCCACTTACTTTGTATACTAATCTATGTTCTTGTGTTATTCTTCTTGACCAACATCCTTTCAGTCCATGTTTTAACGGTTCTGGTTTCCCAATTCCTTTGAATGGATTTGATCTAATTGACTTAATCAACTCTTTGATCTTATTTACTATATCTTCATCTGTCTCTATCCAATATTCAAAGTCTTCCCAAGCATTTTCTGTGAATTCTATGATCATCTGATTCTAATCTTCTAGTGTATAAGTTCTTGTCTTACCTGATCGTAATTGTTCTATAGATTCCTCTAGTCTCTTTCTATTATTTAAGCTGGACAATAGATATTCTGTTTCTTTTAGCGAATTATACTCCTTGATCGACATGATTACTATCGCATCATCTTCATTGTTATTTCTCGGTACAATAATCACGTCCATTGATTTACTTACTAAATCAAAATAATACTTCATCTTAGATCTTAAGGATGATATTGTTATGGCCTTCATAATACTTTATTTTGTACACTCAAAAGTACACCTATTTGTACTTAAATGCAATTACCAAACTATTTATTCTCTGGAAATTTCTGGTAAATAATCTACTCTTGTGATTCTAATCCTTATCTCTTTACTTGATCTAGCCAGACATGGCACCCAACGTCCGGGCTGGCGAAGCCAGCTCGCTGGTTGCCGTTAGTGCTGTGTTCTCCGTGGTTGGAGGCGCGAGCCTGGCGGGAGGGAAAATTTTTTTTTGATTCCCGCCTTGATTCGTGCCATGCCATTTTTTTGATTCTTGCTTGGTGTCTGGCTTTATTCTAATTCTTTGATCCGTTTCGATTCTTTGCCTTCTTTCGCCAGCCCGGACGTCCTCCATGATGGGGGGAGCAAAGCGACTCCCATCATGGAGGACGGTTAGCATCGGTGGCGTTGCCAGCTTTTGCTGACAATTGACGGCTATGCTTTGTTCGGCACATGCCTTCAATTTATTATTTCTCTAATTATTTCAATGCCTTTAGAAAAATTTAGAGAAAAAATTGACGAAAATAATTCGTAACTATTCAGCACAGCTGAGGAATTGAGTAATAAGTATTATTTTATGCGATGCTTCCAAAAGAGATACAAAATCTGTTAAATGTAATACCATCGGAATATCAAGTATTGATCCGTCCGATCTTTATGTTTTATGAAGGGAAGATCGAGAAGCTGGAAGCACGGATTAAAGAGTTAGAAGATCAAATCTCAAAAAACAGTCGTAATAGTAGCAAGCCTCCCTCGACAGATGAATATGATAAGCCTTCTCCGAAGAGTCGGCGAAAGAAAACAGGCCGCAAAGCTGGGGGACAAAAAGGCCACGATGGGCATACGCTAAAAATGGTCTCCTCCCCAGATATAGAAAAACGGCATAGGGTTGCAGTTTGCTCTTGCTGCCAAAGCAATCTTGGTAGTCAGCCAGCAGATGCTGTCGATCGTCGGCAGGTGTATGATTTACCTCCTCTGGCCTTACAGATAACAGAGCATCAAGCAGAGATCAAGCGCTGTAGCTGTGGCTATATCAATAGAGCTGATTTTCCGCCAGGCGTCAAGCATTATGTACAATATGGCCCAAACCTGAAAAGTCTATTGGTGTATATGCAAGATTATCAATTGCTGCCCTATCAACGAACTAAAGAATTTGTTCAAGATATTTTTGGTCATCACTTGAGTACGGGTACGTTGTATAACATCCGCCAGCATGCCTTTGATCAATTAGCTACATTCGAAGATCGACTGAAAGCTTTACTAAAACAGGCTGCCGTTGCTGGTTTTGATGAAACAGGTATTTGAATAAAGGCTAAACGACGCTGGTTACACAGTTGCTCAACTGCTCATCACGTTTATTATGCGGCGCATACCCAGCGAGGTAAGCAGGCTATGAATGAAATGGGCATCTTATCTTGGAACGGGGCTAAATTCTTCACCCGAACCCGTAGCTTTATCGGCACAGCCCGTAAGCAAAATATCAATGTCTTCAACACACTAAGGAATCTGTTTATCGATAATACGATAGCCCTTAAATTAACGCAACCTCAGATTTGCTGAATAGTTACCAAATAATCATTTAAGTCAATATCACTAACTTTATCTAGACCAAATAGTTTTTCCGCGCTAACACTACATGGGATGTTATCACAACATGAAGCCATAAATAACACAAACAATTCAGATATAGTAACTGAAGTCATTGATTGGAGTTTGACCTATTCTTAGATAAACTTTCATACATATACTGATTTAACTATTGAAGGTATTGCTTATGAGCATATCCCGTTGCGGCGAACATCTATGCAACCTGCTATAAAATTAAATACTATTGATCGATTTATCAATACCAGAAAAACCAATACAACTGCAAATCCCCCCTTGATTGTTCTTTGTAATATGAGTATAAAGCCCTACAGTTGTCTTACTATTATGGCAAATGGGGGCTGGATGTGACACAAATTCTTTCCTGCTTTAATTCATGAAGAGCAAAAAGACTACTGAAGCGTATAGATTGTCTATTAAATGGAAGATTTATATAATTACAGCTCATAGAAGTTTTGGCATCGCTTGAGCGGTACATCAGCGATGCTTTTCCTTCCTACCTAAAAAAAAGTATCTTGCATGCGTAAAGTTCCTCTCTACATCACTCCTCAGTAAGTGTATCCGCTAGTTTATCGTTTCCGGTAGACTTTACAGCAAAACTTATGAACGTTTAGGGTCATGGGAGACTTTGGCCCTATTTTTAGTTCTGCCGTCTGATAACAATTAAAATGATACGTCTTTGATCGTATTTTCCCCGCCTAATGGACTGCAAAACTAGTTAATTAGCTCCCACAACTCATCTTTTCCTTATCTTAATACACTACATAAATCCATCCGTTATGAAAAAGACTACAATTGTTATCCATGACTTTAAAGAAGTATCGCCAGCCTTAAGCAGCGACGAA
Source organism: Saprospiraceae bacterium (assembly GCA_965263225.1). Lineage (GTDB taxonomy): Bacteria > Bacteroidota > Bacteroidia > Chitinophagales > Saprospiraceae > DT-111. Next base: position 163,110 of record CBDHHG010000045.1, on the reverse strand, counting down.
CAGAAAGCGATCAAGGGCGGTGTAATTGGGACTGATGAAATTGTTGAGGTATAGATTAGTGCCCTTACTAAGTTTACGGGAAGCTGATGGATGATAGGTATCAGCTTTCTGGTGGTTTTATTATGCTCGCTTTTAGGTTCTGGTCCCTGCTCTACAAAAGGCTAAAATGTCCCACTTTTTGTGTTCTGTTTAGTTTTAGTAATCGTTCTGTTGTATAAACTCGATAGAAGTGATTCAGAAACTTGAGCGAAGGCAATTTTTGAAACGCTTTTAGGGCTAAGTGGCCTAGTGCCCGGTGCACTAGTCAAATAGGGAGATTCCCCAAATAGTAATGGCATGCTCTGCGCGATTGAGGGTAACGACGAGATCATCCGGCGAGATGGCATCTGCGACCGTACCGCTATTTTGAAACCCTCGGTAGAATACCGGATCTATATACGTAGCGGGCTGTCGATTGTAGTAGTTGAGAAAGGGGTCAATGACCTCCGAGATTCGATCAAAAGAAAACCAATTGTCCTCATCAAAACGAAACCACCAACTCGCGAATTGTGTGAGTGCTGTCAGGCTTTCGACTCTATCAGAAAATGTTTTATCCAGTAGAGCTTTGGCAAGGCTACCAATAACAAAATTGTCACTGCGCTGTCTAGCAATATCGTTAATGTTCTTCCCCACAAAGTCTTGCAGGAGGGAAGGGGTCTGCTCAAGTCTATCAAATTCCTCCGGATCCGGAGTATAGCGCCAGTAGTCTACGACCCAGTTTTCCCTCAGAACTTCGCGAAACAGCTCCTGGCGAAATAATTCCTCGGTAGGAAACCAAAGAAAGTCAACGATATCTAAAATCTTGTCTTCTCCAATAGCCTTCACAGCCAGGACTTCGTCAAGGTTGTTGAATTGGCCTGCAGGTAGTGCAGCCCTTGCGTCCAGGAGATTTTGAGCGCCTTGTGGCCCAATGGAGTAGCCGGCCAGGACTGTAGGATCCAAATCAGGCCTGTACTGCGCGATCTCTGTGATGTCGTTGGTCGTTTGAGCTCTATTGAGGAAATCCAGTACGATTTGGGCTTGTACCGGAAGAATCTCGGTAAAACTGGGCCGTTCCAAGGGTATATGATGAATGGGGGCGACCACAGGTACGGGCCATGGCATGGGTTCTTGCGGCTCTTGCTCAGTTGCTTGTAGATATTTGGCAAAAAAAGCGTCTATGCGTCCCTGCGCGCTATCCCCACCGATTTGACCATAGGTATAGCCCGCAGCGTAAATGGCCCCGTTGTAATCAACCACCAGGGCTTGGACGCTTTCATTAGCGGAAGTACCAAATTGATGAAGCCACAGTTGCGTGCCTTGGGGACTGTATTTTGCCAAAAAAGCATCTGCTCCTCCTTGCGGTTGATCCGCTCCTAATTGGCCTTCGGTAAAGCCGCCCACATATACGTTCTCCTCATTATCTATGTCCAATGAGTTAATACTTTCAAAATCTGTTGTGCCTAATTGCTGTAGCCAGAATTGTTCGCCTTGCGCATTGTACTTGGCCACAAAGGCATCATCCTGCGTATCTTGCGGCTCGGGGCCGGTCCTTTTAATGATCATCCCTCCTACGTAAAGATTGCCTTGCCGGGTACAAGCAATGGAATGGAGAGTATCGGATTCCTCAAAGCCAACCTTTTGGCTCCACAATTGCTGTCCCTCAGCATTAAATTTGACGATGAAACCATCAGAACGCACCACATCCGCTTCTCTATCAAAGTCTCCGTCAGAATATCCTGCAATGTATACGTCGCCCTGTGTGTCTACGCAGATAGACTCTACATAAATCATCTCAGCGCCCCTCAATTGTGTTAGCCACAGTTGATTGCCCTGTGGGTCATATTTTGCGACAAATACCTCAAAATTGCCAGGTTGTGGTTGTGGGCCGCCATCTAGGCTATCATAGGTAGTACCACAGAATAAGAGATTACCCAATAGGTCGGTTGCCAGTGCATTTACTGATGACCTCATCCCGAATTGTTTCCCCCAAATCAAATCGCCAAGGCTACTGTACTTGAGGATGAAGGCCTCACCTTGGTTTTGGCTAGCCTCCTCCAATTGTCCTTCAGTAAAACCTGCGACATAGACAGCACGGCGACTATCGGCCAGGACGGCTTTGATCTTATCAAACTTCTCCGTGCCGATTTGTTTCAACCAAAGCTGCTCTCCTTCATCACTATACCTCGCCAAAAAGCCATCGGTTCGTCCAGCAGATTGCTTTTCGGGCAGTTGTCCGCGGGTATACCCACCGACGAAGATAAAGGCAGAAGATTCTAAAGAAAGGGATGAGATGAAGTCATCGGAAGCTGAGCCAATTTGTCGCGTCCATTGTGGTATGAGTGAAGCCATAAGTAATTTTTGCCGAAGGTAGAAAAAATCGTTCCTATTTTTAGTAGTGGTGGTATTTTTAATAGGTTTCGAAATCGCCGTTCTGGCGTTCATGATTGTACTGATCTGCTGCCTCATCCTTTCCCCACTCCTTTATCTGATGTTCAATGAACGATTTTGTCCATTTGTATTCTATCCGAGCAAAGGCGTGATAATCTTTATCAAGTCGCTCTAAAACTCCTTTTTTGATTAGCTGCTGAATAGTGCTGTAGGAAAAGTCTGGGTCTCCTGTTCTTTGTGAATAAAAGCTTTCTCGATTGGTCCAAACCTTTTCTGGATCAAGTAGATCAAACCGCTTATCAATGATCATCTTTTCAGCATTAGTAAACTTTTTGCTATCCATAATAAGAGTGGTTTTTATAACTGGTGAGGAATTGTACTTAGATATTTTGCCTGGCGAATAGCCGCGCAAATTGACTTCAGTGGAACTGGGACAATGTAGTCGACATGACCTGACTTGTTACCCACTAATGTAATTTGTGAATGCTCATAGTAGGAACTGAAGTTTCTAATCTGGTCCTAGTTGATCCACGGGATCAGTTTCAAGAACTCCATCTTCTTCTATAAGGATAGTTGGAACCTCTATAAATCCTGGGATATGGTTTATTTCTACATTCATGAAAATTCGATTTAACGACCAACTCATCGAAGATTTCGCTTAAACGGTACAATCTGCTCTCCACTTTCCTAAAGCCTTATCTTTCAATGAGTCAGTCAATTATAAATGGATTTCATTTTTCTACTTTAAGTGGGCGCTCCAGCCTTTTCACAGAAAGGGATGGGTTTCTTGGTATACTGCCTTTTCACTGGCCACACACCCCTGAATGATAATCTACGTCCTACTGTATCGTCTCCCAGTAGCCTTGGTAAGCATTCCCTTTTCGTTCCAGGTAGTCTTCCCACTGATTATGCTCGATTACTTCTTGAGTGGTATAACCGTTGGAGGTGAGCCAATGACCAACCAAGGCTCCTACCCTATCGTGACCATGCTGGCAGTGAACTAAGACCTTACCACCTTGTAAAAAAACGACTGTAAGAATCCAAGGGCCACAGCAATCTTTTCTCGGGTATTGGAGGTATCCCGCTCTCCATTATCCAGAAAACGCTGATAATTGGATCGCGCCTTACTTACCCACTGCTCTCCTCTTGGTGTTCCATACCAATCCGCAAATACCTCAGCCCCCATAACTAAGAGCCGAATAGGTATTTCCTTTCCTTCTACTCTGACGGTTGATTCTAAGCCCTGGTAGGTTTCCATATCATCCGTAGAAAGCGTAGAATCTCCCCTTTGCGTAGATTTTCTACGCTTGCCAGCCTTGGGCTTTTCTACGCCTTTTCTACCCTTAGTTTCTACACTTTCTACACTTCCATTTTCTACGCTTTCTACGCCCTTAGTTTCTACGCTTTTGGCAGGCGTAGAAAATCGGCGTAGAAAACTAAAGATCCCACCCTTTCTACGCGTAGTCACTTCCCTTTGGTAGCCCTTTTTAATACTTTCTATTTCAGATCGAAGCATCTCCAAACTATTTGTTTTCTCCATCTTTTCTTGGATAGTTTGGATGGCCCGAAGCGTTGAAAAATCATAATCGGCTCCTCGATAGGGCATCGGCCTTAGTAACTTGATCTTGCTCAATTGCTTTCTGACCAAGTTGTGTATGCTTCTGGAGGGACCAACCGTAAGGAGGGTGTATAGATCCTGAAATAGGGTGGTGGAGACCATTTCTGGCTTCACTCGGGGAGCAGGCTCAATGCCGCTGGTAAAGCGGGATAGGGTAATCCAGATCCAGGCTATCAACTGCCCGATGGTAGCGAATTGTGCATAATTTTTCAGAAAACCGCTCATCCAGGCGTTCTGACGAGCCTTGAGGCGACTCATTCGATCATTGTAATCGTAGATTGCCTTAAGCTTAATATCATATGGCTTGGCTGCTCGTTTGCGATCCGCTTCTCGCTGAACGTTTAGAGCGGCCAGATCTTCTCCCAACTCCTTAGATCGCTGATTGATTTTTGGTCCTTTCTTACTAAGGACTTTGCCAATGGCTTGATCTGTTCGCGCAATGGCTGTACCATAGTTCTTGCCATCCCGCTGGCCACGTTCCGTATACTCTTGAGCTTTGCCCCGTTGCCGCTTAATCTCACCGATGTACGCTGCTCCAATAGCTGCCGTATCTCGCTGATAACTGGCTTGTAGATCTGCGATTTGCTCATCATAGCGTTGATCCACCTTCTGTAAAGCCAAGGCTTGATCCGCTAGGACCTTAGTATCATCCTTTTGTTTGGCTTCTCCTTGGTCCACTAGGGTAGCGATCTCGATATTGGTCCGGGAAACCGTCATAGATAGTATGGTAAACCCAACTAAGAGGATAGAGGCAAAAGAAAGCTTAATCCAATTGGCCACATGAATGGCGGTTGCTACTCTGGGAAGGTCTGACTGGCCATGGACTTGATCCGCTACTTCCTCGCCCTTTTGTCTTAGTTCATGGATCTCCTCTTCCTGCTTAGTCCAGTCCCTTAGTAAGCTCTTTAGTATGACCGCTTTGTTTACATAGGTCGGATCCAAACAACAGCGACACACAAAAATGATCAGTACTGCATAGAGAAACTCTAGCAGTAGGGCCAGAGCGGCGGAGATTTAGTAAATAATGTTATAAACAACTGATAACCATATCATTAAAAGAACTAAGCAAACTAAGGGCAATTCATAGGCTGGGCTTTCCCTTTCTCGCTTAATCTCTGCCTTAGTTTTGGTCCGCTTAGTAAGTGGTCTCTTAGTTTGGTTGGCCTTAGTTCGGCCCTTAGTCTTAGGTGCCTTAGTAGAAATGATTTTAGTCTGGATTGAACTCATCTATAAGCTGGATTGGTGCTTCGGGAAGCGGTGAAGCCTTAGTCTTGTCCTTAATTTCGAACGCTTGCCTTAGTACGGTTTGAGTCGGTACATCCACGTAGTTCATGACAATAGGGGAGGCGAGGGCAAAAAACTCGCTTTTGCGAAAGCTCCACTTGTCCTTTTCCATCTTTTCCAGTAGCTCCATGAGCAGGTAATACAGGTAGTCCGGAAGATCGGGGCCGTCAAATTCGATGGCTTGGTGGATGGCCATCTTCAGCACATGGCCTTCTTCGTCGCCGATCTTTAGTTTCAGCTTGCCTGAGGCGAGACGGATAGCCAAAACCTCTGGTTATTTTCTCGGTGATCCTTGAATTCGAAAATCATCTCTTCGTTTTCGTAGATGGCGGCCCAGTCCACTTTGTCGGCGTAGGGCTTATAGCCCCATCAATCAGATATTTCAATCGGTTGATGGATTTGCCATGTTCATCTTGGCGCTTGGTGGAGTAATGGCAGATGGCCTTCCCACTGGCAGCGTAATGATTGATGAAAAAAATGGCCAGTTTAAAGCGACCATTGGGTCTAGCTCGCTTTTGAGATTGCTGCGGTACGGTCCTGGCTGCTGGCATGCTGCTTTTTCTTTAGAATGATCTGATGGAATTTATCGAGCAGCTCCGGATCGAGCCGTTCGAGCCTCTTCTTGGCCTTTCGGTATACCTCGGAGGGGCTTTCTGAAGCACCAGGTTCCCAGGCTTTCATATACAGGTTGATGTAGCGCGTTAGCTGGCCCTTTTTATAGATTTGGGCCTTTTGCATCCGGTGATGCTTCAGCCAGGGCTTAGTCTTTCCGAAACCATTGGTTTGGTTGCGGAAGTCAAAATAACGATCCGGTAGAGGGATCCAGCGTTTTTGACCTTTAGGAGCCGTATCTAGCCAGCGTTTGACCAGCATGATCCGCTCGATAATCTCGTTGGTGCCAGCCTGATAGCGGTCAGGCTTGGCATAAGCCAGGTATTCGGCCAGAAGCGCCTTTCCGGCGGCAACCTGACTATCCGAAAGCCAGTTATCCTTGTACAGATTTAGCTCTACCACCGTCCAAATCAGATTGATTTTCCGAGTGATTTGTCCAGCGAGGTCTCCTGGAAGATGGCCAAGCACATCCCGAATATCCGTGGGAGCTTCGGCAGGAGGGATGTCTCGGCAGGGTTGGGGGGGTGCCGCGCAACTCGGGGGGGGTGTTACCTGTCAAGGGGGCAGGCCCTTGGGGATCGCCCTCTGTCTTGTTGGTTGCGTTACCCGTCCCAGCTGTTACCAGAGGCGCTCCTTGGCCAACACTAGTTGGTGGGTTTTTCACATTCCCAACAGCGTTTTCCACCGCTTTTTCGCCCTTTTCCACCGCTCTGGCAGGGTCCGATGACTGAGAATCAGCAACTTGTGAAAAATCCTCGCCGCTTAATTCTATTAATTCTTTTGTTACTTGATAAGTTCTAGTAACAGATGGTCCCAAATTTTGTGACAATTGGGGATTCAAATTAGCCACCAATTGGCCTTTAAAATTGCGGAACTGCCCTACTTCGTTGGCGTATCCACCCCTAGACTGGATATGTAAAATGGCCGGGTTGATGTAGATGGCATAGTTGTGGTATTTGCCTCTAAATACCTGTTTCTCGATCAAACCAATTTCTTCAAGTTTATTGCGGTGGTTAATCACACTGTTCGGATGACAGCCTAGCATCTCAGCCAATTGCTGATTGTTCGTGTATAGGGGAGGAAGCTGATCACCAGCTTGTAAAGGCTGACCTACAGATTGTTGTTCACGCAATTGCTTTTCGTAGTAGTACAGTAGCGCATGCATAGCATTATTGGCAGTTTGCTTCATCGTACTTTTTCCTGATCTGGTCGAATTGTATTGCTTTCGCCACTGCTTAACAAGCTGCATAGATTTACCCAACCGAACTTCGCATCGGCTTCTTGATATCACTTTAGTTTTCATCTTGAAATTATTTGAATGAGTAGGATCTATTAGTTTCGTAAGACTCCAGAGCTGCTTCTGAAATCTGCCCAAACTCGACATACAAAACGTCTAGATTAATTCTAATCTGCAATGGTTTCCCACGCCCTGACTCCACTTTAATCAATCCAGCCTCTTGCAACCTCCGAAGGTTCTTTTTTGCAGTAGCGTCGCCGATAAGGCACGCTTTAGCTAGATTACTCAGGCCAATAATCATAGGAGGGATGCTTTCATTTTTATGCAGCTCCATTTCGCCTTTAAGCTGTGCTTCCTGATACATATCCAATAGCTTTTGAATCATATATCTATCACTTGATTTGAGCTGATCAACCTTAGTTTTACCTTGATTGTAGCCGTCTATGTAAGCTCTAACCAGGTCCATGGACTTCATACCATGGATGAAATAACTGCTCGACGTAGTCATGATAAGATGAATTTTAAAGTTGTTTTGGAACTATAAATCCCTTAGCTTGGTACTAAGGATAAGCGGGGAGAGGTTTTAGCTCGCCAGCCAAAACACTCTCTCCGTCTTGTCGGTTGCGCAGCTGCGAAAGGGATCGAACCTTTCCGTAGGCTTCCAGCCCAACTGTATCTCTTTAAAAGAATCTGCTTGATAGTGCTTTTAGGCTCTGCCGAAAGCACTTTTTTAGTTTTGGGGATTTCTTTATCAAAAGCTTGATCAATATTGCCTTAAAGGCAATAAAATCAATACTCATCAACGCCTCTCGGCCAAAATTTGATGACTCCGCCCACAGATCAGGGTTCGAATTAGCCATCAAGGAGCTACAGTCCTAGTATGCCCCAGAAATCATCTGTTCAGTTGGTTGACCTCCGGAGAGGCCAACCACCTTTTCCTATAATTAAAAAAGAGTGAGAATGCTTAAAAGTGGGCAATCACTCCTTAGAGGATTGCCCATTGTATAACCCCAAAAAACCAAAGAGTTGAGCGGTTTTTTAAAAGCATAGTGGGGCTTTATATCTTCACCGACTTCAGGCGCATAGTGTTGTATAGCTAAAATCACTTTCTTATTGCAACCATTAAGGAGGCTAAAGACCCCATTCTTATCCTCTCGCAGAGGAATCCTTTCCCTCAGTTTAGTACTGGGTATTGCGACACATTTCATGATGTAAAGTTTTAGATTAAGCGACTAAAACCTCTCTCTTTTGATAAAGCTCTGTTAAATCACCAATCACCTCGATTGGTTTATTGATAGTTGATCTATTGTAAGATTCAATCTTCGGATTAAGGTACTCTCTGAGGTGTACCCCGAAAGGAATCGTTATCTTATATCTGTTCTGATCTCTTTGTGTAAGGATCTCTGCTGTCGTTTGGAGCGCGTATCCTTTTGCAGTTAGAAACTTAGTTAGCTCTCGTCTTAGTTTATTGTATTGACCCCAGTCCTTATCAGAAATCAACCAAAGCTTTTTTAGTACAACCAATTGGTATTCATTAAACCGAGTAGCTTTGCCATTCATTATGATTTGTATATTTTTATTATTGTAAATAGACAATGCAAATATATAAATCAAAAATCACTTATTAAAGAGTAAAAATAATTTAATAAGTGTATTTATGCTTCAAAACCACCAGGGCATGAGAGATATTTTTAGACAATTGATTCGAGAACTAGGATATTCATCAGAGACAAAATTCGCGGAAGCCATAGGAGTAAGTCAGAATAGAATTTCCACTTTTTTTACGAGTAGAGTTAAGTATCCTAGACTAGATATTATCATAAATACGAAGCAAAAATTCCCTCAAGTTAACCTTAACGCATTGTTTGGATATGGTGGCCCTTTGGTGTTCACCGAGCAGCAGATGGATGCGGCAAAACAGGAAGAAATTAGTAACTTGAGCCCGAATATCGAAAGATATGTTACACAGTTAGAGTCCCAAAATGATCATTTTAAAGAAGAGATTGATGGGTATAGAAAACAAATCCAACAGCTTCATACTATTATCGAGAAGCTGCAAGATTAGCTGGCCTGAAAATGTATTGTTAGGTAGGCCATAAAATTTAAAGCCGATGAAAAAAACGAACAAAAAAAGCACCTTGTTTCCGAATTGTTTCCGATTAGGAAGTTGCTGAATCGTGGGGGCCTTAGAAATAAAGGGTATTTCAGCTTTCGGTTCAATCCCTAGTGGGTCTACAATCACCTTTACCTAACTATCTTACGGACAGCACCTTATCAAGTCCGCGAAATACTCAGGGTGCCAAAATAGGGTGCCACTTTCAAAGATAGAGAAAAAACTGAAAAAGGCTTGGGTCAACTCCAGGCCTTTTTCAATTTGAGGAAGTATCCATCCAGCCACTTAAAATCCCGCTACGTTTCCGCTTGCGCTCCCGCATGCCATCCACCACGCTCCAACTCGACTTGGATATTTAATCGGCTGGATAGATAGGATCATTAAACGTTGGAATGTTAGAACTGCTCAAAAGGTTTTGGAAACTTCTAAGAACGTTATTTTTGAAACAGAATCCTTTGGCAGGCGATTATCCCATCATGTTTTCGAAAATAAAAGAAAACCAAATTTCGAAACTTGTTTGTGCTTATATGACGTTATTATTTTCTGTACTTATCCAGATCTAGATCCACGATGTAAAAGTTTAGCGACCCATTTTCACTTGAGGAAACAATAGATCTGAACTCTTGATAACTTCTAGCAGCCCTTTCTTTTACGCCTTCGGATAATCTTCCGGTTGTAAAGATTAAATAGTTCCCATCGGGTGTAACATAAGGACTACCATCAATCTGATCACTGTTTACATCTGGCCCCATATTAACCGGGTCAGACCACACATTTTCTCCTTCTCTAAAGCTAATGTATAAGTCGCTATTGCCATAACCATTTGGCTCGTCAACCCTTACAAATATTATAAAGGATTCGTCCCTGGCCACGAATGCGTCTGCCTCTCTTTTAACTGAGTTAATATTGCCAGGAAGCCTTATCGGATCTTGATACTTCCCATCTTGGAACCTTGAAAAGAATATATCAGAATTCCCGCTCTTGTCAGAATTAAAGTATAGAGTTCTGCTATTGGTCATTACAGGGTAAAATTCATTCCCCGAAGAGGCTACTGGTGAACCTAGGGGATTTGGTTCTTGCCATTCCCCATTCTTTAATTCGGAAGTCCAAATGTCGAAGTTAAATCCTTCAGGTTTTCCATCATAATCTTTAAAAGTTGAAAACAGCATCAGATTCCCATCAGGTGAAATCTGAACATCTGCTATTGGAATATCAGCTGATACGAACGGAACAAAACTTGGCTTACCAAATTTTCCATCTGTAAATTTTTGATAAGCTATTCCGGTAAATCCAAGTTTTTGAGAGGTGACAGTGTAGTATAATGTGTTCCCATCGGGGCTAAAACTGGTGTTAAATTTATCAGTTTTTGTAGATACAACTTCGGGGTGGAATTTGATGGGCCTATTAACTGTTGAATTTAATTTATAGGGATGATTCCAGGTTTCTAACTCTTGTTCCCTATTTATTTCATTTTTACCTGAACAAGCTGCAAGCAAAACTAGAGTTATAAATAGAATTTTCATCTTCGGTAAGTATTGTTACAATGATTTGAACTTTCTGACTAATGCGCACAACTACACGCGTTCAATCAATATTTTTGTACAAATTCTATAATTTCACCCTTAAAATTATCAGGGTCACTAATATATGGCTCATGGCTTGAATTTGGTAAAATCTTATAATACTTATCATTTGCCGAAGTGCCAAAATTGTTAAAAACATCCAGCCCTTCCTCTGGAACAATTAAATCGTCATATCTACCCCAGATGAATAATGAAGGTAAGATAATGTTTGAAACCTCATTTATTAAATTTGTTCCTTCGGCGTCTTCGTTTAATCGGTCATTAACTATCTCAAGATTTGAAGAAACATAGGCAGGAAAAGGATTATAACTCGAGAAAAATCCAATTTCTAAATATTGACGAACCGAAAGCCTGGCTATTTCTTCTGGTATTATTATTCCACCGGGCCAACCTACAAAACTTCTCCATTCGTTTTTCTGCTCCCGAGTAGATATTGTTTGATTTTCATTGGCCCAATCAAGTGCATCGGTCCAATGGTCCATCATTTTACCTTTATCGATTTCCTCATTTGCAATATTTATTAAAAACGCTCTTCGGTATTGCCAGCTCAAATCGAAATCAAAGTTGTAAGCACCATCTATAGAAATCCAACCAGCGATTTTATCGGAATAATTCTGAGTTAACAAATAATTTGCTCCAATAAATGCCCCAAAGCTATGCCCCATCAAATAGATGTCTGGATTTTGATATTTTTCCTTTAGCACAGTGAGAATAGCATCAAGATCCTTAACGTATTGGGAAACGGTTAGGGTATTTTCGTCGAAATTCCCTTGAGCATTTCCACAACCTCGTTGGTCGTAATATACCATTGCAAAATTTTCCTCTAGTCCGGAAGACCAGGATAACATGTCTACCTTGGCTATATCAATGCTGGTTAAACCTGGGCCTCCATTGATATAGACCACCATTTTCTTAGAACGGGTATTGCCTTTAACCCAGACTGGAAGTTCCGTACCCGCGATACTGACGTGGAAGAAGGTATCCGTATCGGATTCGAACTCAAACTTTTCACAGGAAAAAAAGACAAGTGCGCTGATTATAAATACGAGATACTTCATCATTAGTTTAATTTTAATCCAACCTCCAAAGCAAAATATCCAACACCATTAGGGAAGTTGGGGATTGCATACAGGAGTTGTGGTTTTACATAATAACTTTTCAGGTGACCCTTACCGGATCTGACTTTCTTGCCGAAAGCCACAAAAAGGTTAGAAAGGAAATAATTATGCCCAGGCGTGATTTTTGCTATTTCACCGCTAACATCCACTTCATAGGTATTGGGAATGAAAGTGCGTAAATAGCCCAATCCAAAACCAAAAGAAAAGCTACGCCCCTTGACATTCTGTCGATTGTAAGCAAGTTCCGGCAAAACAAATACCCCCGTTTGATACCTTCTGTGAAAATAAAAGCCGACGGAGCTACCAAGAGAGATAGTTTTTGCAACTTCTTTTCTTGGGTTTGACCATCCGGTAAGGTCGTAGGCCAAGCCAACTTTTAGTCCGGGATGAGTAATACCTTCTCCAAAAAAAGCAATTGAAAATGAAGGTTTTGAGGGTTGTCCAAAAGCCAGATTTTGTAAAAACAGGACAGCAAATACGAAAAGACCGTAATTCGTTTTCATGAAAATTTAATTCTACATAAATAGTAACGGTTACAAAAGTAGGAGCCATCAGGGGAGAAGGATAGTAAAAAATCGACACTACCTACGGAGATTGGGCAGGTAAGGATAAACACACCGCATCCATCGACAAACAAATAAATATTAAGGCTATGAAAAAATTAGTTGCTGAAAACTTCTGTCTTTTTTTAGGTAAGAGGTTGCAGACATACCAAGGATGCTTCTCATTTCTTTAACAAAATGCATCTGGTCATAATAACCATGATTATAGGCAACTTCAACCATTTTGGTGGATGGTTGGCTATTTAAAGTCTTCATTGCATGAAATAAACGTAATAAACGACTGTACTTTTTGGGAGATACGCCAGCATAGCTCAAAAATTTCCTTTCGATGGTTTTGATTGACATATTATAGGTTTCTGCCAATGATTGTATACGCCTACTCCCTTTTGTTAGTTCAAGTTCGTATACCATTGCCTCAAATAATGGGTCTTGGCGAAACTCAAAATCACTTAAAAGCTTGAGGAAGAAGTTTTCGATAAGAGCAATCCTTTCTTCTATAGAGCTTTCAGCGAATACCTGTTCTTCTAATTGTGCAAACGAATTTCCAAATATCTCCACTGGTTCCATAGCCTGATCCACAGTTTCAACTGCATTCATATTGGTAAATCGATATAGCCCATATGGTTTAAATCGAAGGCAAAGTAAAGAGCTTCCACTGAGTTTTATTCTTTGTGGTTTGGTTTTAAAACCGGATAGGTGGGTCAGGTTTTTACCTACTTCTTCGTTATTTGGTCCTTGCCTACTGATCCAATTCTTCGTAAATACCAACTCTATCGTATTGTCCGGAATGATAAGGTGGTACTTTTCCCTGTTAAAGGGTTGGTCAAAGAAACTTTCAATCCAAATACAATCTATATACTTTTGCAACAGAGGGTTTAGCTGATAGCTATAGTAGATTTCCATTTTGAGAAAGACGAATCTGAATGACAAAATAATTGATAGCTCAATATTGCGCTTTCTGACACATGTTATATCTTTTTCGATAAGAAGTTCAATAATTCGGGTCTATAGCTGCAAAACGAACTTTATTAAAAATGACCTTTCTTTTGTTTTTACAAAACTTTTCACAATTCAAAAACCCACCGTTATGTAGTACTCATTGTTAAAGAGTTCTACAAAGGCTCCCGATTAAAGATACGATTTTCAGGAAAGTACCGCGAAACCTTGAGTTTTTGAGACTCTCCATAAAAGTTTCAGAAACCTGAGAGAGGGTAATTTTTGAGACTTTTTGATTCAATGTATACGTATATGAGCGGTAGCGGTTAATTAGTACCTGTTTTTCTAGCAATGAAGAACTAAAAAATTAGAAGTCGGCAAAAGTTTACACTTTAACCGCTATTGCTTAAATATTTTGTTAGGCACTCGCATTGTTTAGTAAATTGTCATAATATGCTGTGACTTGCTCTCTGTTTAAAGGTCCCCTATGACCCAAATAGTATTTGTTTCCCTTTTCCAGCAATACCTTCTCAAAGCTTTTTTTAAGGTCACCTGTATCGACTAATATATGTTTTGTGCCCCCTTTCTGAGTACAGGACAAAAAACTGAATAATTGAGAGAAGAGTTAAATTGTAGGTGCGAAACAACAATTTTCTCACCCCCAATTACTCGGTATGAAAGATACAGAAAAGGCTCTTAAAGAAGAGCTTTGTCAAATATTTAGTGGGCACGGTCAGCGATTAAGCATGATGAGTAAATTGATATTAGCTGTTTTGAAAATGTGTACAGTCAATTATGCTCAGTTAGCGATGGTGATTAATCCCAAGGTCAAAATGGGTAGCAATTTCAAACGGATTCAGCGTTTTATGACAAGCTATCGATTCTGCCAACGTTCTTATGTCCAGTTTGCTTGGGCTCGATATGGTGTCCAAGGGAATTGGGTTGCCTTAAGCATGGATCGTACCAATTGGAAATTTGGGAAGACCAATATCAACATTTTGACCATTGGAATTTCTTGGCGGGGTACAGCCATCCCTTTGGTGTGGATGCTATTGAACAAACGAGGCCAATCGAACCAAAGCGAACGAATCTTATTGTTAGAAAGTCTTTTGAGTTGGCTAAACCATGAACAGCAAACAAGAATTCGTTACTTATTGATGGACAGAGAATTCGGTGCACATGATTGGATTACACACTTGGGTTCAAAGCAAATTAACTTTGTCATCCGAATTCGAAAAGATGCCAATGTGCGCAGACTTGGCAAAGCCACAACCAAGAAAGCTTGGGCCCTATTTCAAAGTAGTGAATTTAAGATGCTTAGAAAGCCTAGAGTGGTTTTTGGCCATCGACTCTTTATAGCTGGTCAACAAATATCCGATCGTGAATACTTGGTTTTGATTAGTGACCACCCCTTGAAACATGGTCGACAGATTTATGGCGAACGTTGGGGAATCGAAGTCTTCTTTGGCGCTTGCAAATCCAGGGGCTTCAATTTTGAGGATACCCATTTGACCAAACTCGATCGGATCAATACCTTGATCTTTATTCTAGCCATAGCATTTATTTGGGCATTAAAAACCGGAGAAATGCTATTGGAATACGGCCATCAAATACCCATCAAGCAATTCAAAAAACGAAGAGTCAAATTGGTCAGCATTTTCAGATTGGGGCTAGATCACCTAAAAACTAAACTGCTCAACTTTTTGAGCTTATTTCAAGAAATCTATTTTTTGTCCTGTACATAGATGATTTTTTCAAATTCTAAATACTTGTGCCAATCGAAGTTTTTCGTACTATATTCTCTCCATTTTTTGTTATATCGGACTTCTATTTTTGGAGGTTCGCCGCGAAAATGTTTTCTTATGAATTTTGTTGCCAATTGAGTTATTAATGATTGTTCCTCATCTCCTGACAATGACTTAAAGGATAATTTTGACAGATTATTAGCCACATACTGGCATAAAGTGCCCTCTATACTATGGGGCTTGACTATACCTGAAGCCTTATTATAACTCAGCATCAATGTATCGTATCCGCCCATTGCACCCCATCTTGCGTTTGATGAAGCTGCGGCCGATCTTTAGGTTAAAAATCTATGACAAGATCAGAACGCTTAGGTCATGTAAGGTCCTGGCGCACAAGTGGGCTTAGCCGCCCTGCTTATTGTCGTAAGCATGAGCTAAAATACGGCACATTTATGAGTTGGTTCAAACTGGAGCAAGAATTTGCAGATACAGGTAAGTTTATTGCGCTGTCTAGCGTTGCGGCAACTGAGGGTCTGATAGAAGTCCACTTTGCCAATGGTATCCGTGTACATTACAAGGGGAGGTTAGATGGGGAATTAATCAAGTGCTTACAAAATGCTTGAGGTATCGCGGCAATATTATTTGTATGATAAGCCCTGTGACATGCGCAAGAGCTTCAATACTCTGGGTGCTTTGGTGAGTGGCCAGATGGGCTTGTCCTTATTGAGCGGAGCAGGCTTTGTATTTATCAACCGGCGCAAGACCCATTTGAAGCTGCTAATGTGGGAGGGAGATGGTTTTGGGCTGTACTATAAGCGCCTGGAAAGGGGGACTTTTGAGCACCCGTCATCGGCTAGTGGCTATGAGCTTTGCTACGAAAAACTACTACTGATTTTACGAGGGATTAAGGTAAGCGTCCGAGCAACTACCTCTCCAATTGGTCTAGTATAGGCTTCCATTGATGCGGCAGTAATTCTTCCAGTCGATTAACGTGGTGAGCACCGATTCGCTGTAGGACATCACGCAACCACTCCCAGGGGTTGATTCCCATCACTTTGCAGCTAGCACAGAAAGAATACATCATGGCAATACGCTGAGCGCCGGTATGAGATCCTGCGAAGAGGTAGTTTTTGCGGCCCAGCGCTAGGGGACGAATGGCATTTTCAATGAGGTTGTTGTCAATTTCGAGGCGACCGTCCTCGAGGTAGGCGGCCAGCAGGGGGAGTTGCTCGGACGCTTACAGAGGAACAAGACTGGATTTTATTAAATTTTATTATTAAATTAGTATTGAAAACTGCAAAATTGTAATAACTCAAAAAACCACTGAAACTAGTAGCAATTCTTTTTTATCTCCTGAGTTATTTTTTGCATCTATTATTTACTTCTTCTATATGGAAATTAAATCTATATAGATGCCTAAAATTTATTCCTAAATGAATTCATCAATTAAGGAACGCTTATCTCGTTTATCCTTATTAAGCAAGGATGAACAATTACAGTTGAGAAAAGATATCTTGCAAGTTGAACCAAGAAGAATTTGGCCATGGTATTGGTGGCACCCCTGTGAGATAAATGTCTTATTGGTTGTTGATGGCCTTGATTTTAGTACAGATGGGTTTGGACTGTCAATTTTCACCACCATATTCCAAGAATTGCAATCAGCTAGTCCTGTTTATTTACGATACAAGGTAACGCTAGCTCATCGCTTTGATTTTCAGGTCTTTGAGGGAGGAGGATTGATTGATTTGATTGATTCAGAGGTAATGCAAGCCAGCAATACCTTTATTCATGACAGGATTGTCGATTTTAGATTTGACAATGCTGCTCATTTTACCCAGAATAAATATGACCAAGTGTGGCTATTTGGTATTTCCTCAAGCTATACCTTAAGTAACGCTGAAATTGCCGCAGTAGAAAATTACATGAATAAAGGAGGAGGACTTTTTGCTACTGGCGATCATGGCGCTTTAGGCCAGGCATTGTGCGGAGAGATTCCAAGAGTAAAGGACATGCGACATTGGGATGAAACAGCTCCAGCCCCGGACAGTGAGGTTAGTATGAGTCAACACCGTAGAAATGATACCAATAAGCCGAAGCCAGCAGGTCCTGATATTTTTGCAAATCAATCCGATGATCTTCCGCAGACCATTTACCCTCGCCTGTTTGATGGCCTTCCTCATCCTTTATTATCTATTTCGCCTTTCACGGTACCTTCTGGGATCATAGACATTATGCCTGATCATCCACATGAAGGAGAAATGAAACCTGAAACAATTTTTTCAGTCACCAATCCGTCTACCGGAGCAACTCAAAACGTTAGAACTCAGAATATTGCCCAATCCTTCGTAGTAGGAGGAATACGTTCAGGTACGAAAGACCCAACTATTCCTCATTGCTTTTCTTCTATAGGTGTATTTGATGGCAGAGTGGCCAATGTTGGACGTATTGTAGTAGATTCAACTTGGCACCACTTTGTTAATATCAACCTGCAAGGATTCAATCTAGCTACCATGCAAGTTGTAAAACAGTATTACAAGAATATCTCAAAATGGATATCCAGACGTAAACTTATGCTTTGCTGGTATAGAAGGTACGTCATTCACGCATCTCTTTCCGATCGTATCATTGAAGCAAGTACCAATAAACCCAATGTTAGATTGGAAAATATTCCCATAGCCGATCTATTTTCGATGGGACAACATGCCATGGATATCGTGAGTGAGGAAATGACCCCAGCCGATGCCGTTCAATTTGAATTGGCAAATTTAGAACTGCTAATGCCTGAGTTAGCAGCAGAGCTTAATCCTTGGCACCCAGATCGTGATATTACTTTAGATGCTCAACACAGAAAATGGATAAACCCCAAAGCGCTAACAGCTATTGGTATTGGGGCAGGAATTGTAAAGCTACGGGATGAACTCGGTATAATTCGCGAAGGAATCACAGAGGAAATGGAAGCAAAAATTGAAAAAATATTTGATCAAGGAATGCGGTTCGGATTAAAAAAGGCTACCGATACCTTTAATGAAAGGGTGAAGGTTTTCACAGACTTGACTACAAAAGTATTAGAAGATGATTATTTGGTAGAAGGTACAATAACAGACGATAAAGGCAATCCTTTGGCAGGTCTTTCCGTTCGAGCCGTGGATCAAGACTTTACTGGCGAAAACAGATTGGGATTAGAGACGAAGACAGATAAAGCAGGTAAATACAGCATACCTTACAAGCAAACAGATTTTGTTATAAATGGTAAGGAAACAGGTGGTGCCGATATCATTGTTTATGTCTTCAATGATCAAGGTGAGCTCGTTCACAAAACAGAGCCATATCCCAACTCTTCTAAGCAAACAACAATCAACATTACTGTAAAATAGAATAGATGGTTTTGGACAATTCTTTGCTATTTTAGTAAAGAATTGTCCTTTTTTAGTGCCTACTTTTTGTTAAAGGAATCAACTAATTATTAGTTTCAAGTATGAAGCACTTGGTCTCATTAGCCACCATTCTATCAATAAGCTTTTTTACCGCTCTGCCTTTAACTGCACAACGAGTATGGGGTACAAATGACTACACTACCTACCATATTAGTGAAGATACAACCGTTATTGCCGATCGGCATAAGCTTTATTTGAAAACCACAGAGGGCAATCTTCTGATTCGAGATTTTACTACCGAATTACCGGATGAGTATATTGAAGATTTTGACTTTTTTGACAGCCAACATTGGTATGTTTTAGTAGGTTCCAGATATATCGGCGGCAGATTTTTGTATAAGACTACAGACGGAGGTAGAAACTGGGAAGTTGATACCTCATTCCACGAAGTAATGGACTTTACAGATCCCTATGCTCCCTTAAATCAAGTTCAAATCATCAATGATAGAATCTATTTATTCTTAGGTTATTACAACTCTGGGGTGCTGTACTCAGAAGACAGAGGAAAGACTTGGAAGAAATGGTTCGATTTTGCTCCAGCCTATTTTTATGGCTTGTATTCTTGCAACAATGATTATTACTTATATAGTCTAGAAACCGATGCCGGAGGTGCTAAAGCATCCCTTTACCCCATTTCAAGAGATTTACTTAACGAAGAAAATCTGGATTTCAATTATCCTTGTTGGATGCCGGATAAACCTCAATGTGTTTATGCTCCTATTTGGGTGAGCGTAGAAACCCTTTCTGAAATCCATACCTATTTTGACGAATACATTCAAAGTAGTTGTACTACTCTTTTGGCTACAGAGGAGGTTGCTGAAAAGCAACCCGTTTTGTTTCCCAACCCAACCGTTAATACATTCCGTCTACAAGGCATTGAATCCCATGAAATAGAGGTGGTTCTCGTTTACGATATAGGAGGAAATAAGGTAAAAGTCTTTACGACGCAGAGGGGGAATAGTTATGACTTAACTGATCTAAATTCAGGTCCCTACCTTATAAAGGTCATCACCAATGATGCTAAGATTTACGCAAAAATGCTTCTAAAAATTTAAGCTCATATTTCCCCCAGCTATGAAGGATGTCCAAAAAACAGTACACATTTACGAAATCGTAATCTTGGAATTAAAGAACATTAGAGACTTGGTTCCAAGAGATCAACTCAAGGAAGCCTATGAACGATTGATCGATATCGGACAACACTTGGGCCAGGATTCTAGAAACGAGATCATGGATATTGAAGGGGCCAATGAAAATCTCCACCGAAATTACAATAACGGACTGATGACCATGGAGGCCTACCAGGTCGGACTGAATCGGAATCGAAAAACACTACTTGACTTTATCTCCTATCAGATTGATCAATTCCACCGCAAATTTGAAGCTGAAACCGCTAGGTCATCAGAGGCTATAGTCGGAAAAGAAGGCTACCTCAAGGAGCAAGAAGCTGTTGGTGTGAAAAAACCGGAAATCATCTGCGAGGGCACCCAAATCACTAAAACCTATCCTGATAACAATACTTTCCGATTGGGTAAAATCAACTTTAGACTTAGAATGGGCAAAATCACTGGATTGGTGGGTCAAAATGCAGCGGGAAAGACTACTTTACTGCGGATCGTTGCCGGCATTCTTGCTCAGGACAAAGGCCAGTTGAGATACCCCAGTTTGACGCATAAAAACAATTCCTGGTACCACATTAAAAGGCAGATTGGCTATCTTCCACAGGACCTCACACCCTGGCGGGGTTACCTGATTGATAACCTACATATTGCTGCAACTAAGGTGGGGCTACGTGGCAAAAAAAATCAAAAGGAAGTACGCTGGATTGCCAAACGGCTAGGATTGACCGAATTCCTGCACCTACAATGGAAGGAAATATCCGGTGGCTATAAAACCCGTTTTGCCCTGGCTGAACTGCTGCTACAACGTCCAAAACTCCTTGTCCTGGATGAACCCCTAGCTCATTTGGACATTCACGCTCAAAATCTATTTCTAGACGACTTAAAATCCATCACTCGGCACGGAGACTATGCCTCCTCGGTAATCGTCAGTTCCCAGAATATTCCAGAGATCGAACGCGTATGTGATGAGATCATCTTTATTCGGGATGGTAAAGCTGTTTACAACGAATCTTTGAAAAATATCGGTAAGCAGTTTGGTGATCGAGTCTACGAATTCGAACTGATCGAACCGCTGAATGACGAACAATTGTCTGGCTTACGTTTCATCAAGAAAGAGGCCCTTAATAAGGATCAAACCCTCGTTCAATTTACCATGTCCTCCTGGTATAAACCGGAAGTGGTATTGAATGAATTCTTCACAAGAAAGATTAATTTTTTAGCCTTTCGGGACATTACCTCGTCTACCAAACGCCTCTTTGAAAATGAGCAGTAATAGTAATTTCCTAAACTCCAGATTCTATCGAATTAAACAGTATTTTTTCCGGACTTATCCCTTATTTGCTAAAAGCCCCCTCCCTGCACTTACCTTTTACGCTCTATTGGTAGCTATACCTCTGACCTTCGTCATCCTACTCTTGCCCGAAGAATTCTTCATTCGTTCATCAAATCTGCTTCTCTACCTTTTCTTTGGGCTTGGTATGCTAGCATTCTGCCTGGCGACTGGGCTCTTTATTTCCTTTACCTACCGAACAATCGAGTATCAGTCCCTCAGCGCTTTTATTTCCAAAGCCGTCACCCTACTGGGTATTGGCCTAATAATTTACTTCCCCATCTTGGCTGGTCTAGTCACTACATCCTATAAAATAGCTCAATTCACCTCCCAACAAGGGATCTTCAAGGAAACAGCTTTACTGAATGCCCCCATAATAGCTACTTACCGTGATCAGCCTATTGATTCCATCCCTAGGCTGGATTCTATCTTTTATGACTTAGGCGTTGCCGGAACAGCAGAGAATCTGGTAAGGCTTTCATTAAACCGATATCAAGGCCAGACTCCGTCGGCACCGATGCTGGATAGCATACAGATGCTTGTTAAGAGATACGGTGTAAACCCAGAGGACTTCACTATGAATAGTCCGCAACCTGATTTGGAAGCAAAGATCACTGCCGTCTATACCTTCACGGGCAGGAATTTTGGGGAGACCCTGAACATTTTTGTCATCTTACTTTTAGGCGTTCAGATCATCTTGCTCCCTTTCTTTTTTGTAAAGCCAAAGCAATGGGGAAACACTATGCTTGGGGCGGCCGTGGTACTAGGTGGTTACTTCTATTTCATTGCCTATATCAACTTCGAAAATGAAAAACTGCTAGGGTATAGAATAGATCCTTATGAATTCCTACTCCCCTTACTGCTAGTTTGGTTCTTTTTCCTACTTATCCGGGTCGTCATCCGATATCTGAAATCCAGAAAATCAGTGGAGCCCAACTGGCTAAACTCCATCTTTCTACTACACTTTTCAATACTATTGATCATCGGTTTGGGGGTTCCTAATATTCTAGCGACGGATGGGGAATATCTAGTCCTGACCACTATCCTAATGTATGTGCTCCCCCTTTTAGTCTCCCTGGCTTTTATGCCCTTGTACAAACAATTTTTATACGCACCGACCAAGGAATTGGCCCGGAAAAAAGATGAACGATTTGATTCGCTGAAAACAGTACCGGTCTGGCTAAGGAAAAAGCTCACTTTTCTTTCCAGCGATTACCCAGTCATATACGCCATACAACCATTTTTAGCCTTACTGCTGATCCTTGTTTTCGGGCCAATCCTAATCAGTACTATGCCCCTCAGTTTTTCTCCTGCCAGCCTATTTGAATACGATGAAATCTATTTTGCCTATACGGGGCTCATCGGCAGTTGGGCGGTTTATACCTGGGGAAGTCGGCTCTCCAAATTCACAGCCAACTATAGTTCGTTGGCCAGGCTCTTAAACCATATGTTCCTCATTATATTGGTCAGTTTTGCCCTGATTTTCTGGTGTGTGCCCACTTTAATGTGGAAAAAAGCGGTCATCAGTAATCAGGTGGATAAAGAAGAGCTGTCCAGGGATATCTGGAACTTTAACCAAATGGAAAATTTTCTGAACGACGGAAAATCTACTCCAGCTACTACTCTACGCAAGAATTATGGCTATTATGAAAGATTGAACCTACGCTGGTCGGAACAGGATATCCAACAAATGATTGAAAATTATGACAAACTGACTATCAAATATCAATTGACTGTCAAAAACCGGACGGCCGTAGATACTATGTCCTTAAAACAGGATACAGAGTGCGCCTTGCAACTGCTAAGCATATATGACCGGGCTCGAAACAAGCTTGCCAACCGCCTACTAGAAAAGTCCTTCTACGTGCTCTCAGATTCCATCATTCCACACTTTTCTGTATCTTTTTTTCGGACTGGCCTCTGGGCGGTGGGGATTGTAGCCATGGGCATCTTTCATTTTCTGTTTTTCTACACTCTTCCCCTCAACCGGTATTATATGGTTGCTGGATTCGCCATTTCCTTTCTCATTGCCAGTACCCCCTTTACGGAAGCCACGATGAAACCACAAACTTATTTATTCTGGATACTGTTTACCTTATCCTTTATAGGCTTTCTTGGTAACTTCTTTCTTGGTAATTTTAAATGGACCATGATCAACGCCTGGGTTTGGGTCAGTACAAGCATGTGGTACGCTATGGCCTGGTTTCTACATGCTTTCGTAAATTTGGACTATTACCTCTTAGGCCTATTGACGCCCGTAGTTTTCAGTCTGCTGTACGTAGTAATTTTCTATATTCTGAATAGGTATCTCTTCAACGTACCTTTTGCGAAAGGTTTACCTAGCTGATTTGGTAGTACTACTCTTGGTACTACTAGTTGGAAGGTAGAGCCCATTTAAGATTAAGTCCGTATTTTATATGCATTAAGCAGGCTAAGAGCGCCTTTATAGGTCAGAAGATCAAGTTGATTCATCTCTGTTGCTTGTAAGTACTTAGCTACATAGACGATTTTTCTTTAAGTCGCGCCAAATTCTCCTTAGCCAACTCTAAACCCATGTTAGCCGCACGACGGTAGTAGATAAGGGCACTGTCCCGATTGGTGGTCTCAAAGCCAAACCCATTTTCGTGCAACCAGCCCAAACTATTGATGGCCATTTGATTCTCCTGCGCTGCAGAAAGATAGAAATAGGCTTTGGCTTGTTGATAGTCTTGCTCAACAATAGAACCTGAAGCATAATGATATCCTACTTTCAATTGAGCCATTGCATAGCCTTCGTCTGCTGCTGCCTTATAAAGACGGAAACCCCGTGCTTCATCTTGAAAAACCCCGTATCCATATGAATAATGTTCTCCCATCAAAAACATACTACTAGGGATTCCCTGATCTGCTGATTTTCGGAACCAATATGCTGCTTTTTGATTGTCTTTGTGGCCTACCCTGCCATAATAATAGGCGTCGGCAAGATTAGCCTGAGCTCTGGCATCTCCTTTTAAGGCACCAGCAAGGTGATACTTGAATGCTTTCTGGAAATCTGCGGCCTTCTTCCCTATCCTCGCGTAAGTGAACCCGATATTATTCAGCCAAAATGGGTTGTCACGACTAGCAGCCTTCATTGGCTTCAGCGATCTATCCAAATGGTGTCGGGCTTTTATAGAATCCGGTAAAACGCCTAGTCCAAACATATAAAGATTACCCAAGCCGTAGTTGGCTTTTAAGTCGCCAGCATCAACCCCAAGTTGATAATAATGCATGGCACTGTCATATGCCGGTGGCATACCCCTTTCGTACTCCCCGTAGTGAAAAAGCCGGCCCTTGAAATAATAGGCCTCCACATCTTTTTGCCGAATGGCCCGTTCAAAATAGTGTCGGGCAGCAATGTAATCCTTTTCCGCATAAGCTTTTATCCCTTTTTCTAGTTCTGGTGAATTCACTACAGGATCTTTTATATGCTGCGGAGGAGCCTGCCATCGCTGCAAAAACAACCAGCCGAAGAGGGAAAAAACAGTAAGAGTAAGCAGGTAAATGGTTTTCATGTAGAAGTTCTCTAAATTTTGGGGATAATATGAAAGCTAGCGTACAAGGACTTAAGATCGAAAATTTGACTTAAGCGTTCCCTATATCTAGCAATCCAGTCTAACTATCTCTAATTTAACGAAAAAACAGATAAGCAGGAATTAATATCTCATTGAAGTACAAGCAAAAGAGAGCCCTATTATAAAATGATCTGATAGTCAATCCCATGTAGTCCTCCAAAAGATTAGAGGAAGATAGTTGATAGGAATCAAGATCTGTGGGTATAGGAAATAAACACCACCAATTCACCAAATCTTACCGCTTAGTAGCTTTTAAGTATGATGATATAATTAGGCTAAAGTATCTGACTAAGGGAGTTTTCAATCTAGGCAAGGCGCAAAAACCGCGGCTAGCCATAGCTAACCAAGGATTTTTGCAACGTAGCATAGGTTGAAAAATGCCCGTCATATCTTCTAGGATAATTGTATCCTCATACTTATTTCAATCGATACAATATTAAAACGGGATTATCCGCATCCTTGAATTGTTGGGCAAAGGAGGCGGTAATGGCTGGATCAAGACCTCCAAGATGCTGATTAGCGATCTCAAGACCTCCTTCCCAATTTTTCTTCCCATTAGCAATTCCAATCAAGGTTTTTCCATCTGAGGGGGTTGCAAAAAATTGAGGGGGTTGCACATGGAAAGACTTTCCAGGATAAGAAACGTCATCTATCCAAAATTGATGCAAGCTAGTTGTTCCATTTCTATCAACAAGGCTAAAGGGGGCAGCCCCTCTCTTGTATGAAAAATAGCTAAAATCATCCCCAGTTATCACTTTGGAAAGACTGAAAATCCGATCCAGTTTCCCCGCTTGCACGAAATAATTTTCGCCTGGGTTCATATCAGCAATATCCTGCTTGGAGATATTGAACTGAGATTCAATGGCCTTAACTGGCCGAACATTGTTTTCTTCCAATTGATAGATAACATCCATGAATTCCTTAGTATAAAACACGCCGTCTGGGGTGGCATATAAAGATTTCATGATGTTGGAAAACTCGGATTTCCCTCCTCCTTTGTTAACCACATCCATATCTAGCCAGTCTTTCTTAAATTTCCCCTCTAGCGTGACTTCCCGCAGCAAGTAATATTTGTCACTTGGATGAGGTTGGGGATACCTGATGTCTAGAAAAATACTATTCCCTACAATTTCAATATTGTTATACATGTGGGGCGTAGGCCCTTTAATGGTAATGTCCCTAAGGAATTTCCCATCTAAACTGAAAATATTGACCTTACCCACCTGATCTAAAATATATAGCTCCTCCGCCTTAGGTTCTATACTAAAATCAATGATCTCGTAAAACTCCCCTCTTCCTTTACCGCGTTCTCCAATGGCCTTGATGAATTTGCCATTTTGATCAAAAATGAATAAACGTTTAGCGGAACTTATATCCAAAATGAAGTAGCGATCTTTGTACGTATGAATATTATGTACATAACCAATTAAACTCTCATTCGTGGCTTGCAAAGGAATGTAATCGAGCTGCGCAAAGTAGGAGGAATATTGGAAAGGACTAGCACTCAATTGATCAACACGGATATTCTGATCAGCACTAATTTTATGTTCGTCTTTATTGGCTGTGTCAGCGCAGGAACATAGAATACTGACTAGTACACAGGAGGTAATGAAAGTATAGTATCTCTTCATAAAGGATTAAAGTAGCAACGGAAAAATAAATAGGAATAGAACTAAGTCTTGGTTTTCATGACGGGTCATGAAAACCAAGATTCTAAACAATAATCAGATTAGGAATCTGAATACTAAGTGCAAGTAACTGTATTCAAATTAGGAGTTTCTTCTTCAGGAAGTTCGCCATCAAAGCAGCCATCGTAGGTTGTCTCGAATCCAGTCGTACAAGTTCCTATATTTCCTGCCGTACATGAATACTTCCATACTAACTCCGACCCAAAACCGCTACCGCAAGGGAAAGTTATCTCTTCTAGTAAAACCACATTGGTACCACATGGAGTTGGGTTATCGACAACATTCCAAGATCCATCTGGATCAGGTGTACCGGTACCTGGATTAGGATCAACTCCATCGTCGTTATCATCAGCCCAATCGGGGCCTTCTCCGTCCTCGCAATCATAATTCCACCCTTCCTCAGGGGTCCAATTCGGGCAATGTTGAGCTGAAACACTCCCAACCAAAAAGAAGGCAAAAAAAGCAAGAGCACATAAATACTTCATAAAAACAATTTTAAGGTTAAAAAATCAATAGAACATTTTTGAATAAAAAATATCTTTCACCGCTGCCTAGTGGTCAAAACTTTGGATTAAGGAATCTCCTCTACTAACTTTTCACACTTACACGCTAAGCCTGCAACTAGCAAGAATCCCCACTTATTCCCTTTAAACCTTAGTCCGCATCTCTATGACTTGACTTTAAATAGTTTAAAAATCTTCCAGTAAGTGGATATCTCATCATTGCGTCAATCAAGCCAATACCTAGTCGGTCAACGGATGCGTCGACAACTTACGCTAGCACTTGACACTAGAGGGGATTGGCAAGACATGGATACACGTCATTGCCTAATTAAAATCAAGAGCATATGAGGTGGCCTCACTTCTTGTTGCTAAACATGAAGTAACTTGATCTTAATTAACCAGCATAAAATTTAATACTAAAAGATGTTTTAGATGATGAACGCATTAGGTCTTGGGCAGGATGGCCTATTGCAAGGACTCCTACACCAATATTTTCTTGTAACAATCTGAAAGATAGGTGGAAATAAAGGACTATCTCAGAAAGCGCTAAACAATGATATGAAAGTCTAAACTAAGATGCAACTTTCTTAACATTTTTGTCGGGTTTTATACTACTAGTATCTGTTTAAGAACGACTTAATTGTTCCATTTGGGTGTGCTGGGCTTTTATTTCAAAGTTGTACTACCAGAATTATAATTGATCATGGTATTACTTACTGGCTTAAACGCTTTCCTTCAATAAAATCATAAAGACATATTCTCCTAAGCTGGTAATATTTAACCAAAATTTCAGAGGTAGTTTTATTTAAATTCCTTACTGCAGCTTCATAGTTGTTCCGCGCTAAATTTAGTTCTGTGATATTTTTTTCGCCCAAAGTATACTGCTTACGAATCAATTGATAAATTTCATTGGCGGTATTGAGACTTTCCCTTTCTAAGCTTATGTTTTCAGCAAATGCATTGAATTCTTTAATGCCTAGCAATACATTTCTGCTAATTTCAATCTGTTGCTGTTCTATATCCAGCTTTTCCCGTAGTAATTGTTCATTTGCAATTTGTTGATTAATAGATTTTAACTTCCCAGAATTGAGCGGAACATGTAAAGCCACGGACAGCGTCTGCCGGTCGACTAACTCTCGGTACAATTCAGATAGTTTTTCATCTGTGCTATTCAAGCCAAGGGAAAAGTTGACGGATAAATTCAATCCATAACTTTTGTTCGTGCGTTCAATCACAGCCTCCGCCTCCCGAATTTTGAGTTTATTAAGAGCCCGCACATTCGGGTTCTGGACAGCTCTTTCTAATGCTAAGTCCGGATCAATATTGACCTTGGAAAAATCTGGGGGATCAATCAGGTAAATGAGCTGATTCCGCTTGATCTGCAAAAAGTCACACAACCTGACCCGATGGTTTTCCCAGAGATTAGTCACCTCATTATCGCGTATTTGATTAGATTTTATTTCTAACTCTAGCCGTAACATCTCGGCTTTTTCCACCTTCCCAATTTCAGCCAATTGCTGCTTGAGCTGATACAAATCATTGACTTCCTTCACTTTGAACTGGTGTAGTTCGATATCTTTTTGCGCCTGATAAACCTGATTGTATAGTTGAATGGCAAACGTAAGTACTTCTTCTCTGACAACAGCTTGCCTACTAACCAGTTCTGTATTGAGTAAATCTAAACGCTCCTGTTGCCATTTTCTGGAGTTGAATTGGAAAATAGGCTGTGTGAATGAGAGTGCGATGGGCGTGACAAAATAAGTCCTTTGATAGTCAAAAAGGTTGGTTTCAAAAATATCAAGTCTGCTTATACTCGAACTTGCTGAAATGATGCCGCCGGTAGAAATCAAGGTATAATCTACATTGAATTCTAGGCGGTTACTCATAGTAGAGCGATTAACGAATGCATCCCGCCCATCAGGTAGTGGTCTGAGTTCTATGGCTCGACTTAGGTTAGGTAGACTAGCTCTGAGTGAAAATCTTGGCCTTAAAAGCTCTTTGAGTTGTAAAATATTTTGCTGGTTTTCTCGGTAGCTAGACTGTGCAGATTGCAAGTCTAAGGATTTTTCCAAAGCTATAGAGAGCACCTCCTCTAGGTTGAGGAAAAGGGTGTCCGTTTGACCTTTAACCATCAAAGCGAAAAATAGGAAGAAGAAGATACTGTTTCGTTTTTTCATCGACTGAGCAAGTTTAGTCTTTATATAGCAACGAATATATCAGTGGGATAAAATAAAGGCTCGCCAGGGTACCGACCAGCATGCCTCCGATAAGGCTCAATGCCAAAGGCGTCTGTAGCACTGACCCGATTTGGCTGCTAAACAAGAAAGGAACTACGGCAACAACTGTAGTCAAGGAAGTCATCAGGATTGGATTTAACCGCTTAATGCCCCCTTTCTTGATGGCCGCTTTCGTCCGAAGTCCCTGGCGCCTTAGTCTATTGATGGTATCTATTTTTATGATGGAATCATTGATCATGATCCCACAACAAACCACCATCCCGATCATGGCCATAATATTGAGGCTATTATCAAAAAGGTAAAGCATCAGCAAACTTCCACTTAAACTGATCGGGATTTCCAGTAAAATGATCAAGGGTTGCAGAAGTGATTCAAACTGTGCAGCCATAATGAAATACAACAATAGAATGGCAACCAACATCACCACAAACACCTCCTGAATTAGTTGTTGATTCTTCAGAAATTGATCTTTCCTCGCTATTCTAATAGCTGGATGTTGTTGCTCAAACTCAGTAATCAATTCCAAGGGGGGCAGAGTAGTTTTAGCCGTCAAGGATAGGGGCAAATAGGGGCCTTCCAAATTAGCATGAATCTGTTTGAGCGAACTTCCGTCTTGTAGTGTCACCAGCTCTTGAATGGGAATCAACGCACCTTGTCCGGAAAGGATAGAGTGCTCGTTCAAAACGGAGGTTAAGTTTTGGACGCCTCCTCCAAGCTGTATCGGGAGTGCATACGAGGAGTTCTGTATACTAGAAACGGCTATTCCCCCAGTCAATCGTCTAATTGCTTGATATAGATCCCTCACTTGAATATCATAAGCTGATAGTTTTGCATACTGAGGAGTTAGCACGATTGCTTTTCCGACGGGTAGTTCCGAAATAGATAGAGAGGAGTCTTGGCTTCGCAGAAAGGTCGCAAATCTGCTGTAAGCATCTGTGTAAGTGTTGATATCTGCTCTAGAAATCGGCACTAAACCAATGGAAAATGTGGAACTAGCTCCCGGAAATAGTTTCTCGAAAATGGTTTCGGGTGCAGAAAATGAGATTTGTACCTTCCCCGCATCATCCTTAAAATGGTTCCGTATCTCCTGTTGTAGTAAGGGAATATCCGCAGATGTTTTAGCCGCTATGTGTAGTCGTGCCGTCTGTGAATTCTTAATTTGATCCACCTTTAAAAGAAAATCTTGTTTGCCGACAAAGGCAGAATAGTATTGGATCTTTTCTGCAATTTCCTGCTCTAAAAACAGACTTCTGAGCCTAATTTGTTGCTCTTCGATTGTCTGGAGCTCCTTCCATCCGATGGTACATTCAACAACCTTTTGGGGTAAGTAGGGAAGTCTTCGGCTAGGGAGTTGTGAAAAAACCATGATCCCAATCGCAACTATTCCCATCATGAAAAACAGTAAAAGTATTGGTGCTCTTAATGACATTTCTACCCCTTTCTCATACCAGGCAAGCAGGTAAGTGTAGCCTTGGGGCTTTGTTTTCCCTTTTTTGATCAAAAGAAAATAGAGCGTGGGAAGAAGGGTAATGGAAATCAAATAGGAGATTCCTAGTCCAATGCTGACGGCGATTGCTTGATCATAAAATAAGGCCCCTGAAATACCACTCAAAAGGATTAGGGGAAGAAATACGGAACAGGTAGTCAATGCTGATGCTAGTAAGGGACGGATCATTTCATTGCCCCCTCGGATACAAGCTTCGGCAATGGATGCCCCTTCTAGATGAACCTGCTTAATATTATCCAGCACAATAATCCCATTATCAATCATTAGACCAAGCCCCAAGATCAAACCTGAAATGGATAATAGATTCAAGGAAATACCGAGTATTCTAAGAAACAGCAGCGTACTGACTAGGCTAATAGGGATTATGAGCGCCAGGATGAAAGAGAGCCATCCATTTCGATAAAACATAAAAACCACCAATAAAGCCAGAACGGCACTGATTAAAAAACTCTGTTTCAAACTGTTGATGGAGTAGGCTAGTAGACTAGTTTGGTCTTGGCTAATCGAAAGGCTGATTTCAGGATACGTTTTTTCTAAATCTTCAATTACCGAGGAGATGTTTTGTTTCAGCTCACTAGTTTTAGCAGCTGGGCTCTTTATGACGGCTAAACTGATTGCTCGATATCCGTTAAATAGATGAAGCCCCATTTGTTCTCGTTCTTGCAAGGAAACCTCAGCAACATCTTGCAGGCGAAAAACTCGCTCCTTGGTCCTGATACTTACCTTCCTTAAATCCTCAATATTCTTTAATGGGGCGTTTAGTTTTAGTTGATATCTAGCCGTTCGCTCTTTTACAGCAATATCACCTAAGGGAAGTAGGTAATCTTCTATGGCTCGTTCAATATCTTGGTAAGTCAACTTCAACTGCGTAAGGATCGCTTTGTCTGGGTAGATTTCAACTTCTTGCTCCGATAAACCACTAGGGTCTACCATAGCTACACTTGATAGTTGCTCGATACGTTTGACAATGGTTTCTTCAGCTAGTTTGCTTAATTCAATATATGACTCGTTCTGGTAATCTTTTTGATAAGAGAGACTTAGGTAAAGGGCTGGGATTTCACTTATGGAAGCCTTGATAACTTTGGGTCGCTTGATGTCTTGCGGTAAGGAGCCACTGACCTGATCCAGCTTTTCGTTAACTTCTAAAAAAGCGTAATCCATATCAACTCCGTATTGGAATCGGATTACAACCGTTCCCATTTCATCTGTAGCCGTTGAGATAAAGTCCTCTACCTTCTGCAATTGCACCATTCTTTGGCGAATAGGCCTCAGTATTTGTTCTTCTATCTCTTCCGCAGAAAGCCCCGGTTCATTGACTATAATTCTTAGCTCGGGGATGGGAATATCTGGCAACAAGGATACCGGGATTTGACTAAAATTAGCTGCTGCTAGTAGTAGGATGGCTAAATAAACCATGCAAACAGAAATGGGGCGATATATTAGAAACCTGATCATTTATAGATAGAAGTATCAGGATGGAGAAATAACATGGGTAGAAAAAGAACCCCTGCGGCTAGAGAAGATAAAAGCCCACAAATTGTGCAGATGGACAAGGCATACCAAAAGTCTTCATACTGATCAAATAGGATGAAAGGCAGCAAGCTAAGCACGGTGGAAATAGTAGCGAAAAAAATAGGTCTTATTTTGGAGTTAAAGGCTTTTATGTAGAGTGCTAAATCGGACCGTCGTGGGTGCTTCTTTTTTTCATTGTTAAAATCATTCAAAATAAATAGTGCCATATTAACAGATAAACCGGCAACCAGTAGAAAACTAGCCAGCCCACCATGATCAAACCTGAAATTAAAAACAACAACACCTAAAAAAATACCGATAAAAGAAGGAAAAATGAGTAGGATAGGGATTATTGCTTGCTTGATGGAATTGAACAAAGTAGCGCCAATAATGAAGATCGCCAGCAGCGAAAAGAAAATAATCAGAAATGCACCACTGCCCTCCAGTTGATTTTGCCTATTGCCCGCCGGATTTAACACCTTGTAGCCGAGTGGTAACTGAGTCTGAAATTTTTCAATTTCGGCCTCTATTAGTTCTTTAGATTGCTGAAAATCTCCAATAAAATTAAAGGAGAGATATAGTCTATATTGTTGGTCTTCTTTAACAATATCGGTCTGCCCGCGGCCTTCTTCAATTGAAACGAACTCCTTAAATCTAAAAAAATCACCACTATTCATTTGCTGTAGTGCATGCTTTAGATCCCAGATTTCTTTATTGTCAGCGGTCTCATATTTTAAGCGAATGGGGTGATTGGGGCCTCTAGCGACCACTGCTTGATCTCCAGAAAAATCCTGTAAGGCGCTACTTAGGTTTCTAAAACTAAAGTCGGTAGATAGCCTTTCCTGATTCGCACGGAAACTCAATTGGAGGTATTTTTCATCGGGAGCAAAGATGTTTTGTTCACTACCTATATATACTTCTTTGATACGCCGATTTTGAAGTAGTTCTTGCCTCATTTGATGTGCCGTCGCCCAAATTTGATCGTAATTATATCCCAGTAGCTTCAGATGTAGATTTAGGTTTTCTCCCGTTAGCACATTACTAAATACGCGCCCCACCCCCCATACGACGAAATCCGCACCTCCAATTGTATTAACAAATTCTTCCAGCTGAGCCTTTAACCTTCTAGGATAGGGCCCGTGGGCAAAGGCTGGTGGAAAGAAAACTTCGATCTGAGCTTTTCGAGGGTTCATGCCACGAGCCTGAAACTGCTCCACCCCGTCTAGATTGCCCAACTTATTTTCAATAATGTTGGAAATCTCATTGAGTTGCTGGATGTTGCTACCATCGGGTAGATTTATTTGTATGGACAGCTTAGTTTCTTCTCGTTCCCTTTGGGCAAAACGAAAACGCCCCTTTAATTCCAGGAAGGGCTTAATTAATCCACCAGTGAGGACATCCCAATAGGGTCTAATACGCTCTTGATACACTGGCTGACCAAGCGTTGAATTGTAAAGCTTATCTAGATAATGATTGGAATCGAGTTTTTTGGGAAGCAAAAAGAAGGGTAACCCAAAGGCTAAGATGATCAAGCTAATCAATAGGCGCCTCCAACGCAAGGCAAACTGAATATATTTGCGATACCAGTGATAGCCTTTAACCATTCTTTTTCGGTAAGTAATGGCATGATTACTGGAGCCGTTTCCAAGTTTGAATCTTTGAAAAAGAGCAGGTAGAAAAATAAGCGCAAAACCTAGCGAAACCAATAAGTTAATGGCGAAAACCCAGAAAAAGTCCTGAAAAATATTTCTAAACTTTTCTCTAAAAAGGAAAATAACGAACAATGCTCCAATCGAGGTTAAGGTGGCTGCCAAAAGAGCTAAAAATATTCCCCCTTTCCCTTTGTTTTTCAGATGGTCTACCATGATGATGATATTGTCTAAAACAATACCAATGGAAAGCGTCCAGCCAGCCAGTGAATACAAATGAAATTCAACCTTATAAAAAAGAAAAAATAGATTGGAAATCAGAAGAGAGGACAGGAGACTCAATGTTATCAATGCCAAATATCTCCAGCTTGCTGTAACTAGCAAAATTAGGACTAGGAGGATGCCAATGGCGAATATAACCCTCCTAAAAATCTTTTGTATCTCTCTATTGAGGTATTCAGACCTGTCATCTGCCAAGTCAAGCTGAAGTTGCGCCGCTACCTCTTCCGAAAGAAGCTCAAGTCTTTTCTTTATTGCTTTGGCTAAACGAACCTGATTGGAATTGATAGCGGTAAAGATTACCATGGTGATCGCATCCTCTCCATTAATCCGAAAAAAACGGTTTGGAATGGTATGGACAAGTTCAATACGCGCTAGGTCCGAGAGATAAATAGTCCGAGAACCGATTTGTGTCACAATGATCTGCCTGAGGTAGGGTATAAGATCCTGCTGATCGGTACTGGCCTTAATCTGTAGTGAAACAAGTCCGTCATCTGACCATCTCGCAAGCCCTAAAGCATAATCACGGAAATAGCTTTTTATGGCCTGTTTGACAAGGTCCAGGTCAATTCGCCAAAAATCTAGTTTGTCTTCATCCAGAGCAACAATCCATTCTTTCTGCTGTAGTCCTTGCACATCAACTCTAGTTACATTATGGATGGTCAAAAGCTTAGGCGTAATGGCTTCCTGCAATAGTTTGTTCAGTTCAACAGATTCCAGGTCCGAAATAAGGTTGTAGGTCAGCAAAGCGATTTCTTCTTGGAAAACACTCTGAAAACTGATGGTTGGGTAACTCACCTCAGGAGGAAGCTCCTCATATATTTGACGGATAATCATGGACATTTCCAGCCTGGACTTATCCATATCCGCATACTCATTAAATATGACCTCGATATTCCCTCTACCCGCCCTTGAAGTAGATTTAATTTTTTGAAGATTCCGTAGCCTTGATAGTGCCCCTTCCAGCTTCGAAGTAACCTCTTTTTCTACTACTTCCGGACTGGCCTTGGGAAAAGAGAAAGCCACGAATAAACTACTGACTCTAGGGCTAGGATTGAGTTGAAATGAGATAAAAGGGATACTCAATAATCCTAGCAAACACAATCCAAACAGGATTATTTGTAGAGAAAATTTAAATGGAATATGAAATGAGCGCTCATTTTCTCTCATCCTTCATCTATTCTATTAGTTCTGACAACTTTACAGTCTCCAGATGAGATAAATTGAAATTATTGTCTAGGATTACGGTATCCCCTGCTGTGATTCCATCCTGGATGGCGTAGGCCTCATTATTTTCCAGCGCAATATTCACGTAATTCCAAATGGCCTTACCCTCCTTATATGTAAACACGACTAATTTACCCTGTCTGTCTAACACGGCACTCTTGCTTACGATTAACTGCTTGGGAACTTCCTTGTTTACTCTTACCTGTACATTCATCCCATCCATTAGGTCATTCTGCTTAGAGATAATATTGGCCATTATTTGGATAGTACCATCAGGGTTGACCATGGGCTTAATTCTAGTAATTTCACCCTGATAGCTCTTTCGTTGAGCCAGAATGGGGATTATATCAACTTTTTGACCACTAGAAATAAAAGGGATTTCAGATTCAAGTATGGGGAATATCACCCGAAGTTGTCGATGGTCAATAATGGTGCAAAGGTGGGAGAAGTTTGAACTGGGATTGCCAGCTTGTGCTGGTACGTCCGCAATGACGCCGTCAATTGGAGCCTTAATGGTTGATTGATCCAATTGGTATTGGATCAATTCTCTATCAATTTTGAGGCCAGGAAGATTACTTTCTAGAAGTGCTGTACGTAGAACTTTCGGTGGAATAGCCTGGGTATCTGCTATTTCATAGCCTAAACCGATCAACATAGCCTCTAAATCAACCTGTGCCTTATCAATCTGATTATCTAATTTTTTCAGCTTGTTCTTCAGTTCGAAGTTCTGGATTTGAGCCAAAACTTGCCCTTTCTTTACCACTTGCCCGATAGCTATGTTGACCTTTTCGAGCTGGCCTCCTATTTTGAAGTCCACCCTTGCTTTATATCGGGATTCAATCTTACCATTGGTGTTTACTTCACGGACAAAACTGCGAGTCCGGATGACCGTTCCCTTAACAGAAACGGTGTCTTTGGTTAGGAAACTACTGCTAACTCCATCGGAGGTTTCAGCGTTTGACTGCTGGCAGGCTACAAGCCCGATCAAACAGGCGAGTAGGATGCCATTGAGGTAGCCGTAATAGGATATGGATACTTTCATTGGTGAGCGTACCAGGCTTAGCGATTTGGATTAAAATGTAAATCAAAGTACTTATTCGTGAGCGCGGCATAATCCCGGGCAGGTAAGAAGACATTTCGAACACTACCATCTGGTGCTAGTTTTCCAAAAAATCTCTCCTCCTCATTTCCATCCTTTGTGAGATTCAGTTCGTCTTGGAGCACTTTAATGTACGGTATACCTCTAAGTTCATTAGAAATCCTAATATGCTCAGTCCTAATGTCTTCATAGGTGACAAAAACGATAGGAGTAA
Source organism: Saprospiraceae bacterium (assembly GCA_965263225.1). GTDB lineage: Bacteria > Bacteroidota > Bacteroidia > Chitinophagales > Saprospiraceae > DT-111. The sequence goes on along the minus strand of CBDHHG010000045.1, from coordinate 126,499 downwards.
CCTCTGATTGTTCTGTGAATTTTTTCAATAAGCCTAGATCTTCTAGCACACAACTGGAACAAACATGCTGAGGATAACGATAAATGAGCACCGCTCCCCGATCATCCTTGGTGGCCTCTTTCACCTTCCTCTGCAATCCTTCCGATAGCTGTAGTTGAGCTTGATACTGTTGGGTTTGTCGAAGTACTAGCTCCTGGTATTCGGACAATTTATGGTGGTTTCTTTGAGAAAGAACACTAGCGTTTGCTCCGCATTCCTGCAGCTCTAGTCGATATTTGTTTTGCTTACCATAAAAGAAAGCGCTAATCGCTAAAAGTCCAACAATCGCTAGCCAATAGACGAAGGATTTCATAGGCTATGCTTAAAATTATTAGATGACATTTACAACGAATCACCTGATAAAATCGCCTAGCTATTTCCGAGAAATGCTACATTTCGAATACAGCGTGCCAACTTCTATTCTGCCGAACAGTCATTATTTATTTCAAATAAACTCGTGTTCGGAAAAAGCCCGTTTCCTTTCTCGCAGAGAAAGATATGGATAGAAATCTTAGTTTGTAAAAGATTGGATTCACTATGAATTTGAGCGCGATTTATTTGTGGTCATAGTTTAAATCAATTCCAATTTATAAGCTCGTAACTATGATTCCACTATCAAATGATTCCACAAGGTAATAAATTAATAGGAAAGAAACGATCGGAAGCATATCCGATCGTTTCTTCTACCAATTATCAGCTATATTTAGCAAATATTAGGCTAATTCAATCTTAAGGATTCTGATCCGCTGGAGTAAGATTTGGGTTGGCGTCGATTTCTGCTTGAGGAATCTTGAATACCCAGTCTGTGTTGACAGAAGGTCTGTCTTGGAAGAATCCAGCTTGGTACAGTACCTCAGAAGCACCTGAGCCTCCGTCGGCAGCGTGATCAATCGGATCATCCCAACGGATCTTGTCTTGGAACAAGAAGCCTTCACCCCAAAGCTCTACGCCTCGTTGGAACTTGATATGCTCCATCATCTTCTCTTGTGTATCGTACTGGAGTACATCATATGCGCTATCACGTTCTTGTCCTAGAGGTTTCAGCGCTTCCTGAGCACCAGCAATGTCATTCATCATGGTTTTTGCTTCTGCCTCGATTAGGTACATCTCTGAAGAACGCATGTAAATGATATCATCTGGCTCAATACCACCTGGCACCTTTTGTCTCAATTTTACGTGCATGTAAGGGTGAGTATTGTGTCTCGAAGTCCAACCCCACTGGGCTGCTAATCTATCTATCTCCGCTTCAAATTCTTCTTCCGTTGTGTATAAGGGATTGGTGTTATTAGACCAACCACCTAGTCCGTTTGACGCAGAAGTATTAGAGTTAGGAGCATCCGGTAAAAATACATCCTTTCTGTAGTCGGTATCAGGAATCTGAGCATACAAGCGCTTATCTGCAATTTTTGGATTATTTCTCACTTGGCTACCATTGAAGGTATTAGAAGCTAAGTAGAAATAAGAACGGAAGAAGGTTGTCTCAGTAGTGATCACATTACTACCCCAAAGTACTTCGGGCAGCAATGTCGAGTTAAAGCCAGCTTTCCAGTCGTCTTCACCCATGATTGGGTAATTTTCACGTGCTTTAACAGCAGCTTCCGCCGCAGTTGCCCAATCTCCTGTGGCCAAAGCCATTCTAGCTTTAAGACCATAGGCTACATCAATATTGAGATTTGCTTTATCAAAGGCACTACCCGTTGCTCTTGGAGAAGCACTCTCAAAACTGGTAATAGCAGCTTCAAGATCTAAAGCGATTTGGTCGTAGACCTCTTGAACCGTTGATCTAGGTGCGCTATTGAAAGGTGCATCAGAAGCAAATAATAGAGGAACTCCAGGATCTGTAGAAGGATTACCAATCAGATAGCCTTTTGCATAGTGCTGTACCAGTGACATATAGGCATAAGCTCTGTACGCATACGCCTGCCCTACGATTTCTCTCAATCTAGGCGTTTCAGGTAAGGTACCTTCTTTAACCCGATTGATAATAGAATTGGCGTTCGCAATGATGTTATAACGGTGGTACCAAAATATTCTAGTGGTATTGGTAGTTTCATCCGTGTGCTGTAACCATTGTGCTACACTTCTCCAACTCAAGTTATTGGCATTAGCACTGTGGATCAAACCACCAGCAAGGTTATCTCCCATCGGAACCCAATAGTGTTCATTGGCGCGGAAGGAGGTACCGCCAGGTAACACGGTTTGTGATTGAGAATACATCGCCCGATGCATTCCATTTATGATGAGCGCCATATTAGCCTCCGTAGCCAAGGCATCAGCCGCAGAAATGGCATCAGTAGGTTTGGTTTCTAAGAAATCTTCACTACAAGCGGAGATCGTGAAGACTAAGAAAACTAATGATAAGTATTTTATATTACGTAACATCTTGATGTTTTTAATATGATTCTCAGACAATTCTTTTGTTTTCAAGTCAGTCTTTCTGCTCAAGTATTTGCACTCCAAGGTGCACTGCTTTTGACAAAAAGACCGAGCAAGAAAAATCGTCGAAGAAGATTAGAAGTTTGCGTTTAGGTTGATAGAAATAACACGCGCAGGATTAAAGCTATTCCCAGCAGGCGTTCCTGCTAAATTGAATTGGGGGTTCAAACCTGCTCTTCTACTCTGGAAGAAAAGATTTTCTCCTGTGACAGATAATCTCAAATTATCCAAGTCAAGCTTACTGGCGATATTATCGCTAAATGTGTACCCTAGGTTAACATTCCTCAAAGTCCAAAAGGAAGCGTCTGTCAAGAATCTTGTAGATTGAGTTCTAACTAGATTAGGGTTACCATTCTCTAATCTCGGCACATCAGTAATGTCTCCAGGTTGACGCCATGCTCCTAAGATATCAGGATGAAGTGAACTTCCAAATGCACCACTGTGCATCATAGCAGAATATCCATTGTCTAGGACCTCTCCTCCTATACTATAAGTAATCAAGAAATTGAATGAAAACCCTTTGAAAGTTAAGTTACTACTTACAGATCCTAACAAATCTGGAATAGAACTTGCTCCAGTATAAGCTCTTTCTGTTTCCTCCCAGTCATTGGTAGTAGCATGGCTTCCGTCTCCTTCCAATACCGGAATACTATTGCCATCGTCATCTATCTCATACATAAAAAACAACTGATCCCCATTGGTAGGATCGACACCTGCTGAATGCAATAGATAAAAATCATATCTGGATCTACCGATATCCCAACGTTTGGAACCGCTAATAAATGGATTTGGCAAATTGGTAATCTCATTGGTTGTCGTCCAAGCCTGCACGGTAACATTCCATCTGAAATCTCTCTTTCTAATCAAATTGGCCGTCAAACCCAGTTCGATACCGGAATTGTACATATCACCAATGTTGGTTGGGAAAGAGTTCAAACCATTACTCAATGCAATGGGTAAGTCATACAATAGATCGGAAGAGTTTCTTCGGTAGTACTCCAAAGAACCATCAAGGAAGTTATTGAATAGAGAAAACTCTATAGCAACATCAAAACTTTCAATGGTTTCCCACTGTAAGTTGGCATTACCAATTTCTGACCAGAAAATAGCTGGATTTCCTGCGTTAGAAGTTAGGCTATATCTAGGCTGAGACAAGAAGAAATCGCCTAAGTCATCATTACCTACTTCTCCGTAGGATGCACGTAACTTCAATCGGTTAATAAAGGAAATATCTTGAATAAATGGCTCCTGATCTAATCTCCAAGATGCTCCGACAGAATAAAAATTACCCCATCTGGCGTCCGTGGCAAATACAGAAGAGCCATCTCTTCTTGCAGATACACTTAGGAAGTATTTACTGTTGTAGTTATAGTTTGCTCTCGCGAAATACCCTTCAATTCTTTTATTGGTAGTAGAACCACCTAAACTTACAGGTGTAGCAAAGTTGTCGAATTCGAAAATTCCTTCAGCCGTTTGATCAATAGCTAGGGAATTACTACTAGAAAAGTTTCTATCAAAACTTTCGTGTCCCAAAGTTACTTCAAGGTTATGGGCATTCGCAAAACTCTTCGTGTAAGTCAGTAATTGGTTGAAGTTTTCAACCTGTCTTCTAAACCTCGTTTCACTGTATCGTCCCGTTGGCTGAGCATCCCCAATGATATTATTCTCATACTCTTTCTCAATACCTTCGTTGATATCTCTACCATAGTTCAGACGTACGCTCAGGCCTTCCATAAGTTTGAAGTCGGCATAAAATCTGAAGCCATAGGTATTGTCTCTATCCCGTTCGTCATTCAATAGAAGCTCTTGGAGTGCATGTCTCCCTTGGTTGATCGGTCTAGAACCTATATTAAACTCAGGGTTTCCTTCCCCGGCGTCGAATACGGGGTTATTAGCCTCATCCAATACTAGGTTACCATTTAAATCATTAACGTAGACAGGATAGATTGATCCTATATTCTTGGCAAATCCGAAAGGGTTTACGATGCTCCCCGTTCCTGCTGAACTTGGTCCTCTGGCATTGGTAGTCGTGACATTGGCGCTACCTCCCATCGTAAGCCAGTTATTGGCGTCAAAGTCCGCATTTACACGGGTAGTCAAACGATCGTACTCGGAAGTAACGACATATCCGCCCTCTTCCAAATAAGAGGTGGAGAAGAAAACCCTGTGCTTATCACCGCCACTCGCTACATTTACATTGTAATTGGTTCTAGTATTGCTCTGTTCCAAGACATCATACCAATCCAAGCTTTGGTAAATTACACTTGCATTGGGGTTCAAATTACCATTTGCGTCTACAATTTGATCATTAGCAACATTAAAAGGATTGTATCCCAAGCTATTGTAGATATTGGCAGATGCAAAAGCGCCATCTCCTCCACCCGCACTGGAATTTTTCAAGGCCTCCCACATGGTCTCATAGTACTGACCTGGAGTAACTTCATCATACAAAGGAATGGCTCTAGATACAAAGCCATGTTGAACAGATGCAGATACTTTTGTCTCTCCCTTTGTACCCGTTTTAGTTGTGATCAGTACAACCCCATTAGCAGCCCTTGAGCCATAAAGAGAAGTTGAAGACGCATCTTTAAGGATGGTTATAGATTCAATATCTTCCTGGTTGATGGTCGTCAAAGCCCCTTCATATTGAATTCCGTCGACAATAAACAGAGGATCTGTATCACCATTCAATGTTCCCACCCCACGGATAACGATGCCGGGAGAAGAACCAGGTTGTCCTGAAGGAGAGGTAAATTGGACCCCAGTTGCTTTCCCTTCAATGGCTGAGATCGCCGAGGTAACATTTCTGAGTTCCAAGTCTTCAGCGCCGATCACATCAGCAGATCCTGAAAAAGCTTCCTTGGTTGTAATACCATAAGCTGTTACAATCACTTCCTGAAGTAATTCAGCTGAGGTTTCAAGCGTTACATCCACTACTGTACGATTGTTGATCTCAACACTCTGCGTAGAAAAACCGGTGTAACTAAAAACCAAAACATTGTTTTCTCCAGGTACATTGACACTATAGGAACCTTCAATGTCAGTAACTGTACCTGTACTTGTCCCTTTGACAAGAATACTAACCCCGATTAAGGCTTCACCGTCCTCATCGATCACTTTTCCTGTAACAGTCTTTTGTGCCATGGTTAAACCCACGACAAAAAGCATCAGTCCGAAAACTAGTGAGATTTTTTTCATGCTTTTTAATTTAGTTGTGATGATTTCAATAGTCCGCGCCAACTCAAACAACTAGCCTTCTGTACTAGCCAAATGAATCGCGCAGAGAGTTTATTCTAATGTGTGCTAATCCTTGGGCTCACAAGCTGTAATAACCACCAAAAAGCAGCTACAACTCAGCGTATATTTACCAGTTCTTTGGGATGAAAGAGAGATCGAAAGCATGGCTAGATCTTTGCTTCGATATAATGCTATTGATTTTCCAGTGAATGCTAAACAATCAAAGGATTAGATATGATGATATAGAGAAGTAGACCCTAATAACAGGGAGTCCCATTTGGCCATCTTTCAAAAACTATATTGGCCTTGCATAGCTAGTAGCAGTGAAAATTTTTCAACATCAGAGTATATTTGAATTCCTGCTATTAGAGTACCAATAATTTGGGCGGGAAGGATTTACTTAAATTGATTATTTGACCAACCAACCTTTGCAACTTACTGGTAATCAAAAGCTAAACACTTGATTTTCAGTTGGAATAATTTCAAATATGCCCCAAAGGTAAACTCCCAGCTTTCAATGCTGTACATCTATCTCCACATTTGTTGGGCTTCTGACACTTTTTGTAAAAAGCAACTACCCAAATGAACTTTTAGATGAAATAGGGGTTACGTCGGCCTCCCAAATTCGAGTTTGTATCCCGACAGATCATCCTATGGTATGCCTACACAATACGCTCTCTTTAGCTTCTGACTATTCTTCGAATTCCCCCGTAGCAACACAAATTCTTTCCTGTCCCAGCGTGAAGCCCCTACTAATTGGTGCGCACATTTACTTCAGCATCAACAATGACTTCCTAGATATATCCTAAACAAATATTTACTATATCACTTATTTCCTAAACAAATGTTTACTATATTACAGCCTAAGTAACTATTGTGATACCTAAGTAATCAGATATGAATCATACGCTGGGAGCACTGGAGGAAATCATTCTCTTGCTCGTATTGAGGGAAAAAGAATCCTATGGAGCTGAGCTGGTACAGTTGTACATCAAACAGCTCAATAAGCAAATAACCCTTCCTGCGGTAGTGATGGTGTTGAAAAGGCTAGAGAAAAAAGGTATGCTCCAATCAAAAATGGGGGAGCCTTCGCAGAAGAGAGGGGGCCGTAGAAAAGTGCTTTATGAAGCCACCGAGTTAGGTTATCGCACAGCAAAAGAAACCCTGGAGGCAAAGCTCCAAATATGGAAAATGGTCCCCAAACCCCTATAAACTAATGGCAGAAAATCCATCTCCACCAAAACTCGCCAATTGGTTGCTTAAGCAATTCTGTCGTCCAGATTATCTCGATGAAGTAGCAGGTGATTTACAAGAATTGTACGAGTGGAGAATCAGTAATGGCAAGTCCCGATCAGCCAAGTGTCGATATTTTCTTGATGTTTTTAGCGCCATTCGTTTTTACAAAGGTGGCCGATTTACTTCCCTCATTACCAACGCTATGCTCTTCAGTTTCATCAAATCTTCTTTCCGAAACTTTAAACGCCACCTGGCGTACACTGCGCTCAATGTGCTTGGACTTGCTATAGGGCTGACGGCAGCTCTTTTTATCCTGGAGTACGTTTCAGAAGAACTGAACTACAACAATAGCTCAGCAGCAGAGCAGTTGTACCGCGTCTCTAACGATTACTACCGTTTTGGAGAAATGGTCTATGAAAGCAGCATGACCTTCTCTGGGGTAGGACCTGCTTTGAAGCGAGATTTACCCGAAGTGACAGCTCAGGCAAGATTATATAGTCCTAGTCTTAGCCGGGGGGGATCGGTGGTTCTTACTCCACTTGATCAACAAGAAATAAGCTACAAGGAACAGAAGCTGTTTTTTGCGGACCCGGATTATCTATCTTTTTTTGACCTGCATGTCATTCACGGTGCTAATGAACTGAATGAGCCCAATACCATAATGGTCACCCCCCAATTGGCAGAAAAATACTTCAGCAGTATTGAAGCAGCAGTAGGAAAAACGCTACGGTACAATGACGGAAGGACCAGTCATGAATTGCGGGTCACGGGAGTTTACCAAAGACCAGACTTTAAATTACAAGTAGATGCTGATGCGCTCGCCTCTTACGCAAGCCTGGAGCAACAAAACCCAGAGGATTTTGCCAATGACTGGGGGGGTAACTCTTTTATCACTTTCGTGAAAGTAAATGAGCAGGCTGATCCGCGCGCTATTGAGCAAAAAATGAGTGACCTCACCTTGCTGTATAAACCTGGCTATGCCGAAAAAAATGAGGAAGGAACCTTTGACCGTGTCAACCGGTATTTTCTAACTGGCATTGCAGACATTCACTTGAATTCTACCTACCAAAATGAAGTGGGACCAGTGGGAAATGCCATGACGATCCGGATACTACAAATCATCGCCTTGTTTATTGTAGTCATTGCCTGGATCAACTTCATCAACCTGAGCACCGCAAAATCAGTAGAAAGAGCGCGGGAAGTAGGTGTGCGTAAAGTCATGGGAGCCCGTAAAAAGGAGCTGGTATTTCAGTTTTTCACGGAAGCCATACTCATTAATAGCATGGCCGTCTTTTTGGCCTTGGTTTTCGTTGTTGCGGGACAGTCTGTCTTCAACCTATTTGTAGAAAAAGGGCTTTCCCTTGAAAGCATCGATTTGGGGCGTTTTGGCTTACTAGCTCTTGCCTTTTTCTTAGTCGGAACTACTCTTTCTGGTTTGTATCCAGCTTTGGTCCTTTCTTCTCATCAGATCATCAATGCCTTAAAGGGTAAATCAAAAGTTGATGCCAGCCTTTACTTAAGGCGAGGGCTCATCGTCTTTCAGCTACTCTTCAGTTCCCTCCTAATCATCGCCACACTAGCAATTAGTGGGCAATTGAAGTTTATGAATAATCAAGCGATGGGCTTTGATATGGAGCAAGTGCTCATCCTTCGTGGACCGGTCATCAGTCCCGCGAGAGGCGCAAGCCATCTACCGAATATAGAGCGCTTCAAGCAACAAGTTTTGGCCATCCCTGGCGTCACTAGTATTGGTACGTCGACCGTCATTCCAGGACAAGGCATCTTGCGTGGATTAGCCATCTCCCGAGTGAGAGAAAGTGAGGCGGATATGAAATCCATAGAACGGGTGGTGACCAGCAATGATTTTCTATCAACCCTGAAGGTCAATTTCCTAGCGGGTAAGGACTTTGACGAAGAGATGAAGGGCTACACGCCTTTGATTCTCAATGAATCAGCGGCTAAGGAACTTGGATTCCAAAATCCCACTGAGGCCATTGACCAGACGCTTTATGAGTTTACCCGAGAAGAGAGAAGGATTGTGGGAGTGATCGAAGACTATCATCACGAATCCCTGAATCGTCCGATTGATGCTATGTATTTCGTTAGGAATGAAGCCTATGATCCTTACTATGCTATTCGTGTAAACACGCGTGAAGTAGGCACTACTTTGGATCGTATTGAGGCGCAGTATAAGGCAACTTTCCCCGGCAATCCGGCTGAACACTATTTCTTGGATCAATTTTTTGCTGCGCAATACAAAAAAGACAAAGTCAACCTCAAGGTCTTCAGTGCCTTTGCTTTAATGGCTATTCTTGTGGCTTGCCTTGGACTGTACGGACTCTCTTCTTTTTCAGCGCTTCAGCGGACCAAAGAAGTGGGGGTGAGAAAGGTGCTAGGTGCTAGTGTTCCAAGTCTTTTTATGCTCTTGTCTAAGGAAGTTTTCCTATTAGTCTTACTAGGCTTTGCCCTAGCCACGCCAATCGCCTGGTTAGGTATAGAAAGTTGGCTCAATGAATTTGCTTATCGGATGTCTGTGGGCGCATTGCTATTCGTTGCCCCTCTCCTACTGATCATGCTTATTACCTTGCTGGCCACAGGCATTACCATATTGAAGGTAGCGCTGGCCAATCCGGTGCAGTCGTTGAGCTATGAGTGAGATCAGATTCTACTAGTTTATCGGAATACCACTCCTACCCTATTTCTGATCAACCTACTCAGGAAATTCGTTCAGGAAGACCTTCCTAGGCTAAAAATGAAAAGGAGCCAAGTTTAGTAACAAGACTAGTACTAAGCTTGGCTCCTGCCGCCATTCTTTTGTCAGGCAAAATGAATGCTTAGGCTCCAAAAGGAATTGTATTACCTTTTGAGTATCTTTTTACTGAGCGTTCCAACCTCTGTATCAAACTGCAATAGATAAAAGCCAATAGGGAGTGATGAGACGTCCATGCTATTTTTAACCGGCTTTTCATTGCGAATCAACTGGCCATTTGAATTATAAATGGAAACCATACCAATCCTTACATCAGTAGTAAAGTGAATTTGATCAATCGAGGGGTTCGGATAGACGGTAATTTCAGTTGCATCAAATGTCTCAGGTAAAGAGCTAATGGTGTTGTAGGGTATCTTCCAAATTTGTTGCCCCATATCAGTGGTCTCCGCAATAAAGAAAACATCATTATTGACAGCTGTGATATTGAAAGGAGAGGAGCCTATATTGCCCGGAATAATATCTGCTACGATCAAGGTCCCTGATTCGGTGCCATCTGTTCGCCATAATTCCGAACCATTCTGCCCATCAAAGGCTTGAAAATAGATGAGATCATTTATTGCAACGAGTTGAGCAGGAACTGAACTTTCCATTCCTTGATTTATATCCCTAACTATGGTTGTTCCTAACTCAGATCCATCTGTTTTCCATAATTCAAATCCATGTTCACTGGTTTTGGCACTAAAAAACAAGTAATTGTTCAATACACAGAAGTTTGCATCTTGCACAGCCCCTTGACTTCCAGTATAGATATCCATAATCTGCTTAGTGCCTTCTTCAGTACCATCGGATTTCCATAATTCTCTTCCGTACTCATTTGTACTTGCCGTAAAAAAAAGAAGGCCATTAAAATGGATCAAATCTTTAGGCTCAGAGGCATATCCAGTTCCGATGTCCTTAACTAGTTTCGTATTTGGCAAGGTACCATCCGTAGACCACAATTCCATTTCTCCTTGAAAGGCTTCATAAGCCGTGAAGAATAATTTACCGTCAACATCCGTAAGGTTTTCACAGGAATAGAAGTCTTTCAATTTGTAAGTTCCTTCTTCTGTTCCATTGCTTATCCATAAATCTTCCCCCGCAGCATCCGTAACAAAATAAAGATAATCTCCACACGAAATCATTTCCTCTACTTGAAAAGGAATGCCAAACTCGTTTTGACCCAAATCCTTTAGAAAAACAAGATTGTCACCATCGGATTTACACAGATGATATCGACCGTCTTTGTAAACAATGAAAAATAGTTGTTCTTGAAAAGCGGTAAGGAAAAGAGGAAGTGATGAACTAGCGCCTTCAACTATATCGTGTACCAATTCTGTCCCGGACGCGGTCCCATTGGTTTTCCATAGTTCGAAGCCATGTATGCTGTCATTGGCCGTAAAGTAGATATCATTATTGTAATTAGCAAAGGCAAAGGAATTTGAACCCGTAGGGCCTGTCCTTATGTCTTTTAGTAAATTGGTCGAGCCAGCGTAATACCATAGTTCATCTCCTATATCTCCGTTATGCCCCGTAAAGATCAGACTGGAATTTAAGGGTAGTAAAGGTTCATCATTGAGGCCAAATTTGCTCTTATTGACATTATCTAACAGATAGAAATTCTCATGATCATCGTCAGATCCCCATAACTCGATCCCTTCTAAATCAGACTTTTGAGAAAAGTAAATGGAGTTGTCAAAATTGAATATGCTTACCACATCATCCAGAGCCTCAATATTGCTGGTGGTTTCCGCACTTAACCTAGAAATCCATCCTTTCCTCTGGCGGTTACCTATCGGAGAGGAACAAAATATTTTATCCTGATTTATTCTTTCCAGAACGCAAAGGTCGAATTCCTCAATAAAAATGAATGGTGTTTCAATCTCGCTTTGTAACTCTATTATTTCGCTGGTAGAATAAGTGGTCAAGTCTAGATTCATTAGTGAAGTGCCTCCAGTATCGTTGAGTCCGCAGAAAAGCAAGGAGCTACCATTTCCCAGCAAGTTGGATGTCATAAAATACCTGCTACCCAGCTCATCATAGATTTTTTTGCTCCCTAGTGCTGTCCCATCAGATTCCCATATAAACAATCGATTTAAATCAATTTCAAAGAAAGAGAAGTATAATTTCCCGTTTACCTCTACTACATCAGCATAATCTACCAGTCTCGTTGATGCAGCATGTAAGGTGGTTATAGTAGTTGTGTTCTCTAAAGTTCCATCTGTCTTATACAGGTAATTTCTACTGACAAAATAGAGTTCATCATTGAATTCGATATACTGTGTCAGGTCGGAGGTTCCACTCTCTCCAGCACCATTTCCATCTATTTCTTCCGTAATGGGGAAGGTCCCTTCAAAAGTTCCATCACTTCTCCAAACGCGAGTATCATTTGTTCCATACGGCTGAAATGTAAAGAGAAAGGTGTTTTTGCACTTGCCTTGAAATGAAGGTTGGTTCCAAATTGACAGGTTCCCTCTAATAAGTTCTGTTCCCTCAGCTGAACCATCACTTTTCCATACTTGCAAAAGATCATTTTCTTTGATCAGGAAGTAGAATTCCTCTCCAATTAAGGTGAGCGCTGCAATATTAGCATTCAAGAAGTTTGTCACTTTTTCAGTACCATCTATTGTCCCATCCGTTTTCCATATCTCCCCATTGGAGCATCCATCCTGGGCAATGAAGTACAAGGTATCATTAATCACTACGGACGCTTTTGAGAAGGAAGCAAGAACCCCATTCTGCTTTCCTGGATGTATATCTTTTAAGAGGTAGGACTCACCTATACCTCCCTCTGTCACCCAAATTTCATTACCTATACTTTCGGTTCTAGCGGTATAGAATAACTTTTGATTTACTTCTACAAAATTAGAAGGATATGAACTTCTATCACCGGCTCGGTACAAAAAGTCAGTAATGACCTCTTGGCCATTTACGGTCTGAAAAATTGCCAGGATTCCCAAAATTAGAAATGCGTTTTTCATCTATACAATTTTTTAGTGTTGATAAAGTACTATTGATATATATATCACGCTGTAAAATAACCATAAACACCCTATGAACTGCCTTAGCGGGTATGTACCTTTTGTAAGATGTTGCATAAAAGTATTAGATTTCCCTAAAGAGTAAGGATGCTAAAAGAACATATATGGAATTTATAAAGAGAGCTTATGCCAAGCAGAGTAAAACTAATCGACAGCTAAGTGAAACGGTACAGGCTATACTAGATGATATAGCATCTAATGGAGAAAGGGCTGCCCGAGCTTACGCCCAGCAGTTTGACAATTGGACATCAGAGATGGTATTGTCTAAGGATAAGAAGGCAGACTTAATTAGTCAGGTCTCGGAAGATATCAAAAGAGATATCCTCTTTGTCCATGAGCAGGTAAGTAATTTTGCAGCAGCTCAAAAGGCCAGCATTTCCCCCTTTGAATATGAGTCATTTCCTGGCGTGAAGCTTGGCCAGCGGCTGATCCCAGTGGAATGCGCAGGCTGCTATGTGCCCGGAGGAAGGTACGCGCATATTGCTTCTGCCGTTATGAGTATAGCCACCGCTAAAGTGGCGGGGGTATCTACGATTATTGCTTGTTCTCCACCAAGAGGGGATAGTATTGATCCCATCATAGCCTATACCATGGACCTAGCCGGTGCAGATATCATTCTGGAAATGGGAGGTGTGCAAGCCATCGCCAGCATGGCATATGGGCTATTCACAGGGCACAAGGCCAATATTATTGTAGGCCCGGGTAATGCCTATGTCTCCGAAGCTAAGCGTTTACTGTTCGGTCCCGTAGGCATCGATGTTCTGGCAGGACCTACCGAATCGGCCATCATTGCGGATAAGACGGCTGATCCCATGACAATCGTGATCGACCTGCTCTCCCAAGCAGAACATGGCCCCGACTCTCCTGTTTGGCTCTTTACAGATGATCGAAAATTAGCCAATCGCGTACATAGCCTGATGCCGAAAATCATAGACCAAATGCCCAATCGCGAGGTTCTTCGGAAGGCATGGACAGATCATGGCGTTATACTTCTTTGTGAAAACCGAGAAGCGGTTGCCAAAGCAAGCGACGATTATGCGCCGGAACATCTCCAAGTAATGGCGGAAGACCTAAGCTGGTGGAAGACACGCCTTAAGAATTATGGCTCCCTTTTTCTAGGAGAAGGCAGCACCGTTACGCATGGAGACAAAGCAAGTGGTACCAATCATATTTTGCCAACAGAGAAAGCCGCCTTGTACAGCGGAGGCTTAAGCGTTCATAAATTCCTAAAGGTCGTTACCACACAAGAAATCAGCCCGGCAGCGAACAGAACTTTTAGTGCGGTTGCATCACGCATATCCAGGATGGAAGGGATGGAGGCACACGCCCTGGCCTGCGACTGGCGTCTTCGCAAATTCTTTCCGGATGAAGAATGGGATTTTCCTGTTTATAGATTCGAAGACTTCGCATAGTGTTGCCAATATTTTAGGCGGTTCGTATTTTACTCCAAAATCATATCCACTACCAAAGGCATATGCTTATAAGTATCAGGAGCATCCATCTCCCGCAGATTGTATCTATCCAAGATGGCCTTCGGCAAACCTACTGTATCAAACACAAAGTGGTGACCAATCTTCAATACACTATCCGTGTAAAAGATATAATCAAGACGGCCCGGGAAGAAACCATTCCCTCGCCAAGTGTAAGTATGTGGTCTTTGGAAATGTGGCGGGTGTAGGTCTTTCAGAGTGGTGCTGTCCCAATCTGGGGAAAAGGCTTTGCCATAGGTGGTCTCATCTTGAATACTGCCTTCCACCAGCGTATGATGCTGTCTCTTCAGGCCTACCAGATTCGCATCTCCTGCTAACATGATGGGGGTATCTTTCGGTACATTAAATGTCCCCCCAGGTGTTTGTAGGTCACGTATAAAAGCGAGTATTTGGTCTGCTTCGGCTTGGCGAGCGCTGTCTTGGCGACAACACGGCATGCTTAAAGCGATGAGGGCCAATTGAGATTCTTTGTCGCCTGGTAGTTGGAGTAGGTAGGCCGCGCTATTGCCTAAGGGCACAACCGCTTTTGCTGGATATGGACTCAGCAGAACCGTCGCCTCGGCCCCGGCTTTGTAGGCATACCAGTCACCAGAGCGGGAAGGAGGTAAGGCGGGCTGGAAATATTCCAGGATCTCTTCTGCGCTGCCTGTATAGGCCTCCTGTAACAGAAGCAGATCAGGTGACAAGGCTTGATAAACGCGGGTAAAGGCATCCTTCTTTTCCGGATGAAAGTGGCGGCGATTGACGTTGTGACTTAACAAGCGGAGATGTGTAGGATCTTGACGTTCAAAAGTCGCTTCTGGTAGTGGCGGCTGAGATTTTAGGGTAGGTATATACCGCAGGCCATCTTCATCGGGAAGCATATCCCCACCTACCTCATCGACAATTACGAATCGAAATGGCTTTTTCGGCAACGTCACCTGGCCATCTTCCGTCAGCGCACCCCAGCTAAGCGCCCATTCAAAATGAGCACTAGTCATAGAGGGAGCTCCAACTAGTCCGAGGTGCTGGTATTCCAATGGAATAGTGTCCTTACCGACTAGAAGTTGCCCTTGGCGTTCCCCGAAGGTGAAGGAAATTTCAGCACCTATACCCCCGATGGCCTTCCCCGTACTCGAATCGTCATCGGTATCAAGATAAAAGGTGATACGGTTACCTACCTGCCAAAGAATTTCCTGATCCACCCTAAGGTAGAAATGCAAATACTCCCTATTATCAGCAATCCCAAGCTGAAGGAGATCTATGGCTCCTGGAATGACTTCAGGTTTTGAGTTGTCCACAATAAGGGGCATAGCTGTCCACTCTTCAAAACGGCCGTCAATGGCCAAGTCGGACTGAGCTAAGAATAAGCCTGACTGGCAGAGGAGTAATAACAGTAGGTACAAGGATTTCATGGTATAATACTACGATTTTTGATAGATAAATGCAGTATTGAACCTAAAGGGCTAAGGTCAGCTTAGAAATTTAGCAATCCTGTCGTCCCCCCTGTACATTATTCGGAAACTACGCTGGCCTTTTCGGAAAACCAATCCTGCCCTTGGGAGAAAAAACACACATCTTATTGAAATCGCCTGCATCTTATTCTCAACAGTTGATCTCCAGTGATGGAGATCAAATAGTTTCTTCATTTATTGAACCAAAGGTCGAGATATTGTCTACTTTAGTTAAAGAACACAAAAGCACTACTTTGATGATCAATAGTCGACAACTGGCTGCCATTTTATTTGCTGATATTGCTGGCTACACGGCTTTAATGCAAAAAGACGAACAGGAAGCCTTGCGAAAACTTCAACATTTCCGGGAAGACCTGGAGACCTTCGTCCCGAAATTCGGAGGCCAGATCATTCAGTTCTACGGAGATGGCTGCCTAATGATTTTCAATAGCGTTGTGCGAGCGGTCAACTGCTGCATTCAGCTACAGGAATCACTAAAACTGGAGCCTCATGTGCCCGTCCGTATCGGGGTGCATCAAGGAGATATCATCATGGAGGGCGGCAATATATTTGGCAACAGTGTGAATATTGCGGCCAGAATTGAGTCCATGAGTATTCCTGGCGCTGTACTGCTATCGGAAAAGGTACGCACCGAGTTGCAGAATCAACCAGACATAGACCTTGTCTCCCTGGGGCATTTTGAATTTAAGAATGTAGAGCATGCCATTGAAGTGTTTGCCATTGCCCAGGAAGGATTCCCCATCCCCCAAAAGAATGAGATCAAGGGTAAATTCAAACAACAAAATACCACTAAGTCCATCGCGGTTTTACCCTTTGAAAATCGCAGTTCCGATCCAGAGCAAGAATACTTCAGTGATGGCATTACCGAGGAAATCATCTATGGACTTTCTCAACTAGAGAACTTAAAAGTATCCAGTAGGACGTCCTCTTTTGCGTACAAGGGTTCAAAGGAGAGTGTGCAAGTCATTGCGGAAGCGCTCAAAGTCGATACCATATTAGCGGGTAGTGTCCGAAAAATGGGGAACAAAGTGAGAATTGGGGTGCAACTGGTAGACGCGCACAATGGATTTCAGGTATGGACGGAGCGTTTTAACCGAGAACTCGAAGACATCTTCGCCATTCAAGATGAAATAGCAGAAAAAGTAGTGCGAAAATTGGAGCTATCCCTTTTAGGCAAGGAAAAGAGCCAGCCTATTATCGGCCGGAAAACAGATAACGTCAAAGCTTACCAACTGTATCTACAGGGTCGGAACTATCTCGACCAGCGAATCAATGTCGAAGCAGCCCTCACCTGCTTTGAGCAAGCAGTGGCGCTTGACCCTGGCTTCGCTGCTGCTTATACCGGCATGGCTTACGCTTACTTCTATAAAATCACCTTTGCAAATTATGCGCCCAATGAGGGTTTTCCAAACGTGCAAGAAAATGTCCGGAAAGCCCTGCAAGCAGATGGTACGATAGCCGAAGCACATACCATGCAGGGGCTGGTGGATTTCTACTACAGACACGACAAGGAGAAAGCTCGTCAAGAGTACGAAAAATCTATTCTGTTGCAACCAAACGTGGCCGACACCTATCGGATCAAAGCCTATTTTCACAGTATGATTCTCGAACTTGAGGAGGCGATTAGCTGTGCCGAAAAAGCCCATACGCTAGACCCCATGAGTGTCAATAACTGCATGAGTTTGGGAGACATCTATTATCGTACCAGACAGTACCCTAAAGCCTTGGCCGTCCTAGAGGATCTCCGCGAAAAATACCCAGACAATGCTACGGTTAGAGATATGCTAGGTTCCTGCTATATGATGACAGGACAACTTGAAAAGGCTAAGCTAATCGCAGAATACCATACGGAAGTGCCTGGTCAAATTCACATCTACACCGCTAGTCGGTACTTAATCGCGCTCAAGACAGGTGATCGGGAGCGTGTGATCCAGTTTCTAAATCATATGCTAGAACTAAGTCGAACTGCCTGGGTCAACCCCTCCTTTATTTCCTTTATCTACTATCATTTAGGGGATAAGGAATTGGCCAGCCAATACTTCCTTAGAGCGTTTGAGGAAAGGGATCCAGGTGTGCTCTACTGCAATGTGGATCCGCTGTGGCAAGAATTCAAGGAAGGACTTCCCATCGTGCAAGAAAAGTTGAAGACGCTTCAACTGATCAATTAAGACACAAACATCGCTTATGAAAATCGGAATAGTTGGGGGATCCATCGCTGGATGCTCAGCGGCCATATTATTGAGCAAAGCAGGGCATGAGGTGACTGTTTTTGAACGTTCCTCCAAATCCCTGGTGGGAAGAGGTGGAGGCATTGGAACCACCCCGGCGCTTCTACAGCAGTTGAAGGAGGATGGCCTCATAGATTGGGACTTCCCCGCCTTTCCTATCCAGAATATGCCCTTCGTCGGTAAACACTCAGATTTTGAGCCCTTTGGCAGAAAAGCCTGGGCTATGCCCATGAGTTTTGAGGTTTTCCATTGGAATGCCTTGTGGAGGAGCCTACGGAAAAGGGTATCCGAAGGTAGATACCGAGGCGGTACTGCCATTACGCATGCGGAGATGAAGGGAAACCTGGTGGTCCTGACCACCCAACAGCATGAATCCTTTGAATTTGACTTGGTCCTCTTCGCAGATGGATATCAGTCTATGGGTCGTAAACTATTGTTTCCAGATTCAAAATTGCGATACCGAGGCTATGTGCTTTGGAGAGGTTTACTACCCGAAACAGAGATACCAGGGGACTGCCCGCTCGAGGATAATATCTTGAGACAGTCTTATGGCCAACAGCCAGGACACAATGTAATGTATTATATCCCCAGCCAAAATGGATCCATACTAGCAGGTGAACGAATCTTCAATTGGGCCGCCTACATCGCTGTAGATCCTGATCACTTGGAGGAACTAATGACTGACCGAGAGGGGAATATCCGTAATGGCACCATCCCGCCCGCCTGGGTACATCCCGCCACCGAACAACGGCTAAAAGCTTTCCTCTGTCAGCAACTACCTAGCTATTATGCTGAGATCATCTCGAAAACTGAAGGAAGCTACATCCAAGTTATCTACACGCTGGACGTAGAATCCTATTATCGGGATAAGATGTGCCTGATTGGCGATGCCGGAACCGTTATTCAACCCTTCACCGGTTCAGGCATATTCAAAGGCTACAACAACGTCAAGGACTTACTGCAGGCCTTGAACAAAACTGCTACCTTGGAGGAAGCTTTGCAGTCCTGGAGTGATTCACAAACTAAAAGTGCCAGGCGAATATTAGCGCTCGGTGAGCAAATGGAAGATGCCTTCATCTGGAAGCAACTAGATTTCTCCTTAGCCACCGAAGAGACCGTTGCAAAATGGTGGAAATCGTCCGTAACCTTTCCCGATCACTTCAGCTATGAGAGATGATGGGAGAAAAGAAGGGAAACCTTAGGTAGAGGGAGACAGATAATCCGTCAGCCTTTGTCCAATAAAATAGTTCCAACCGCCGATGCAACTTTCCCTTTTAAATTCCGGATTGTCCTGGGGAAAGTCTTCTAATACCCCTACCACCACTTTCAGCTTCAGTTGTTTGTTCTCTGGAAGAAAATAAAAAGAGAGCATGGATTTACCAGGATATTCCGGATATCTCCAGCTTTAGGAGATTTCTGCTTTGGTTACCACATGAGTTACTTCCTATACATGGGTAAAATGCCGGCCTTCATTTGTGATCAAAAACTGAGTCTGAAAAACCAGTAAAGGCTAATACGCTAAGGGCAATATTGGTGAAGATCAATAACAGTTGAAAGGGTGATATATATTTCCTAGTAGATCAGACGCCTAAGCAGTAAATCCGGTTAAAAAAAACTGAATTGACGAGAACATCCCCTGGGGAGGAGTTTAGGAGCACAGGAATAGCGTTAATTTTCGTAATTTAAAAATCCAGAATCACTCCTGCTATTCACCACCCATTCTTCGGATGGCTAGGCGGGGGATTGTTTTACGCAAAGACCAACTAGTATGAACTCCAGAAGAAAGTTTCTAAAGAATACTGCGCTATCAGGTTTGGCCATCCCGGCTTTGACAAGTTTCTCCGCATCCCCCTATCGTTTAGAGAATATTAATCCCTCCTTACAGGGGGAAGACTACTGGCGCCAGGTACGCATGCAGTTTCCACTCAAGGACGGGCAAGCCTATTTCAATACAGGTACCATGGGCGCTATGCCAGGCTATGTGCTCAATAAGGTGATCGATGACCTACATTACAGTGCGGTCCATATGGCAGAGACCGACTACAAAGGGGAAGGGCCTCAACTCTTGAGCGGTTATGCAGACCATAAAGAGCTACGCACTAAGATCGGAGTCATTATCAATGCAGACTATCAGCAAATTGCCCTCACCCAAAATGCCACTTTTGGAATGAGCTATGTGGGTAATGGACTTGACCTGAAAGCTGGAGATGAGATTGTGAATACTGATCAAGAGCATGGGGGTGGATTTGGAATCTGGAAGCTCATGGCCAAAAGAAGAGGCTGCATCTACAAGCAGGCGAAAATGCCAGTGCCGGCCAATGACCCCACTCAAATTTTCGATGCCATCTTTAAGGAGGTTACCCCCAACACCAAGGTGATTGCCGTTCCGCATATCATCTCTGTCTATGGAGTCGTGATGCCTGTGAAAGAGATTTGTGCGGAGGCGAGAAAGCGGGGTATTTTTACGATCATCGATGGGGCGCAAGCGGTGGGTCAGGTAAAGGTGGATGTGCAGGATATCGGCTGTGATGCTTATTACTCCAGTCTGCACAAATGGCTATTGGCACCTTCCGGGAATGGGATCTTGTATATTCACAAAGATTCCATCGATAAGATCTGGGGCACTATCGCTAGCTATCAATGGGAAAACGAGGAGGATCATGGCTTCCGCTTGATGCAAAATGGTACTGGGAATCAGTCGTTAGTTGTGGGCCTCAATGCTGCCGTAGACTTCTACAATACGATCGGCCCTGACCGATGGCTCAACCGTATTAAGCAACTAGGGGATCATCTAAGAGCAGGTCTGAAGGATATCTCCAAAGTCACCATTCACTCTTCCACCCATCCCAAGATGTCCGCCGGGCTGACCACCTATAATGTAACAGGAATTTCAGGGCCTGATCTTCAGAAAAAAATGTGGCAAGAAGCTAGGTTACAGCCTAGATCTGTTGGGGAGGAATTGGTGCGGCATTCGGTGCACATTTACAATAGCATGGAAGAGGTGAATCAGGCGTTGGAGGTGATTAAGAAGGTATAACCTAGGAGGCTGTTCCTTCTCAAATTATTGCCCAGTCCATTTATACAGAAACCCCAATCTTAGCACCTGAGTCTCAAAGAAATTTTGATACACAGCCGTGAAGTTTTGATCGGTAATTTCCTGGCGAATACCAAAGCCATTGAAGATATCACTGAAGGCAAGCAGGATTTCTCCTCGCTTATTCAGCACCGCCTTTTTCACCCCAAATCGATGGAGGAACGAGCCAATTGTCGACCTTGCGGAATGTTTTTGGGCGCCATGTAAATGCCAGTTAGTTGAATATTCCAAGCCTTAGGCAATGTGATTTGATTATTGATCTTTAGCTCCCAGGTTTGGTTGGTGGTTTTGTCGATGGTAAAGGGCCTTTCCGTGGGAAAGAGCAATAGGCCCTGAGCGGCGTCTACGACATTATTGTACCAATTTATGCTGGCGGAAAGCTTTAGGAAGTTATCAATATTTTGGTCCAATAATACCTCAATACCCGTATTGGTGCCACTCCCTACATTTTGATAGATCTTATTGATAATATCATAATTAGGCTCAGCAATATCAATGCTATACACACGAGTAAAGGGATCGTCGATGATCCGATGATAAGTGGAAAAGAAAATGCTCCCCAAATCCCAGATGCGCTTGTAAGCCAATTCGAAGGTCTGGGTAAACTGAGGCCTGAGATAGGGATTACCTACTTTTAGCAGCTCTGGATCGTCATATTTCGGAAAGATCCGTAATTGGGGCTCACCTGGACGATCTACTCTTCGATTATAGAAGAGGGAGAGATTATTAAGCGGGCTTAGTTTGAAGGCAAATCGTACATTGGGGTACACCTCAAAATAGTCGTAGGCATCGTTCTCTGGATAGTAGGTATTTTCGGGGGCAATAGTATAGAATACGTCTGTCTGTTCAATTCTCAATCCCCCTTCGATATCAAAATTTTGCTTTTCCAGGATATAGTTAAAGTAGCCCGCCCAGATGTTTTCTCCCCAATCCGACCACTCCCCTAGCCCTAGGTAAATGACAGATTGTGGCCCGCGATTGATCTCATAAGTCACCGGGAGGGTCCGAAACTGAACCCTGGCCCCTAACTCCAGCCGACCGCTTCTCAATGGCTTGACATAATCCCCTGTAAAATAGGTGGTATGCTCCGTGGCGATGAGGTGGGTCATATCGTTGGCTTGCCGTATGGCCGAGCTATCGTTCAGGAAATAAGATTCGTCTTCCCAGCCTTGGGAATATTGAGCTGCAAAATTCAACTGATGTCCCCCTTCCTGAAAACGGCGTTGGTAATCCATCCGGAAACTTAGGAAGCCCGTTACCTCCTCTTCTCGCCAATGCCAATAGCGACTGCGCTGCTCATCGTTCAGACTGATATAGGGCACCTGAGCTGTATCTACATGACTTTCATAATCAAATAGGGTGGAAAAGCGCAAGGTATTTCGGGCATTCAATTCATAATCGACACCTCCCTTAATCACCGAATGAGTTTGGGTTCGGTTTTCAGGGACTTGAGAAATGATGTTGCGGCCATCGAAGTACCGTCTGGTCGTAAACTCGTTATTGGGTAGCTTTCGCTGGCGGATAACTTCAGCTTGTAGATAGCTATTGACCTTCCCATCGCGGTAGTTTAAACTTAGATTGGGGATGTATTTGGAATTGACATTATACCGTCCCAAGTTTGTAGGTATATCTGACTTGCGGGTGGTCAATTCTCCCAAACCATAGTTAAAACCTATTGATCCATTAAAGCCAGTCTGCTGCTCCTTTTTGTAGATGATATTGATAATTCCCGCCATGCCTGCCGCATCGTACTTGGCAGAAGGGTTATTAATGATTTCAATCCGTTCAATATTAGCAGCCGGAATATTATTTAAGCCGCGTTGATTCCCAAAACCCGTCATCGCCGATTGCTGACCATCGATCAAAATGGCCACCTGATCACTTCCTCGCAGCAAGACCTTGCCTTCTTGATCGATGGAAATGCCCGGTAATGCTCGCATAGCGTCAGCCACCGATCCTCCCATTTGCGCCACCTGATCATCCATATCAAATGACTTTCGGCTTAGGGAAGCGTCGACCGTGGCGCGTTCGGCGGTCACCGTTATTTCTTGCAGTTGTGTTGTAAGTTCTTTGAGAAAAACCTTACCAATATCATATACGTCATTCTTCTGACCGATGAGGATTGGCGTTTTCACCGTTTCAAACCCTAGGTAGGTACACGATATAATGAAGTTACCCCTTCGGTTCGTCTTTAAAGTAAAGCGTCCCCCCTCGTCCGTTACCGTACCATTCAGGATGTCCTCCTCACCTGCTGCCTGCAGCACTACGCTTACAAAAGCTAGTCCATCGTGCGTATCCATATCAAATAGCCGCCCTGATATAGAGATATCACCTTGTGCGAGTCCACTCACTGTGGTAAGGAGTATAAAAAGCAGGCTGAGAAATGTTTTCATAAGTCGGTTTAGTTTTGAACAGATTTATCCAATTGCCTCTACTACATCTCAAATATTACTTGCAAAGTACAAATCTTAATGCTCTGCTTGGCAAACTTGCAGACTAGTTGCAAGACTAAAACGGAAAGAATGAATGAACTGGGGCAACAAGTTTGTTCACCTACTCCTATGGAATTGTTGAGTAAGGAAAATTTCGGCTTATTCCTGCCCTTTGATCTGCATCACAGCCTTGAATAGCCGCTGTTTTTCTCTATTTCTGAGTCCTTCGGTAGTCAAGTGTGCAATGAAATTTGATCGGTCCTGTCTGCTTGATATTTTTGGCGATTCCCAAAGCCTTAATTCACTTATGCTCACCGGGATTTGCTTGCCGAGCTTAAGCAAGGCTGGCCTGATTTCTGTTTTCAGGTCGCCAAAGTTCCGGTCCGGCTCAAATCCATTCTTCTCCCAGTGCTTAAACCAATAGTGTTGGATTTGCTTGGCAGCCTCAATCTGCTGTTCAAAAAACATTCGAGTCGATATCGAATCCAGACCAAAGGTCCCGGCTTGATCCATGCTACTTCGTATAACGATTTCCTCCCGTTCCAAATCCTCGATAGCCAGTTTGTGTTCCCATTTATAGGCCGCGACTGCCTTCATATAGGACAGCCGTTCATTGACCAATTCGGCCAAGTCTACCAGCGATTTTGACGCGTGAGGATTTTGCATGGAAGCTCGCATAGTCAGTGGTGAACTGATGAAAACCAGAATCATAAAGGATGAAAATACTATGGGTTTCCGCATAGGATGTCTTTTAGGATGAAAATACCTTAACCCAATATCAGAGCGTGCAAGCGCTCGCGGGCGATCTATGGCCAATTTTGCATGGAACGTCCAGCTAAATACTTTTTTACGTTCAAAAAACCACCTTTGTATTTGGCAATAAGGCCTTAATTCTTAATTGCTCTGATTCAGAGAAATTGTTTTCGCTAAGTTCTAAGACAGCTAAGTTTGACAGACCATTCAGTTTTTCAGGCAGGTTATTCAATTTGTTATTTCTGAGCAATAGTACCTTTAGATTGGGCAATTGTGGAAGTTGGGTAGTTAGCGCCTCCATTTCAATATTTGGATTATTATCAAGCACCAATCCATTCAATTGCTTAAGCAAGCTAATCTCGGCGGGAATAGAGGTTAACTGGTTATGTGCTAATACCAGTATTTTCAGATTGGGCAGGTTTGATAATGCAGCAAATGCATTGACTAAATCCAAATCGGGATTGGCTGACAAATGCAGTTCCTGCAATAGTCTTAATTCTCCTATTTTCAATGGAATGGTTGTAATATGCAGTCCACTGAGATAGAGCAAGTCGAGTTTCTGCACTTTCGAAAGTAGGCTCAGCGTCTTAGCGAGATTTAGTGGTTGATTACCAGAAAGGTCTATTTCTCTCAGGTGGGGCAAGGTCATTAAGACTTCCGGCAATGCGTCAAAATTATTGTTCCTCAGATTAACAACAGTTAGTCTGTTCAAGCTCTTCACTGCTGTCGGTAATGATTGTAAGTTGTTGTCCTGAACATTCAATAATTCTAAACTCCAGATTTGCCCTATACCTGCTGGGAGTTTATCAAGTTCGCATCCAGTAAGGTAAAGTGATGCCAGATTCGGGAGTTTATCGATATGCTGGCTGATGCTTGGTATATCTTCACAAACCAGGTCGAGCCATTTGACTTTTTCCGCTTCTTTCAATGCCGCTTCAAATGAAGTAAACCGTTGATCTGCTTGACCAATACCTGTGCATTGGGTTAGTAGTACTATAGCTAATGCGAGCAATATTTTCATAGTGGGTGATAATGGTATACAACTCCCCAATGTACACAGCTTTTACTCGGAAGCCAAACTCTGCAGCGGGTTCCTGGTAGCCGCTCTGATGGTATGAAAACTTACGGTCAAAAGGCATATTAGCACTACACCAACCCAACTTGCAACAAAAATCCACCAGGAGATAGTGGTCCGATACTCAAATTGTTCTAACCAATCCCCCAAGGCATAATAGGAGATGGGGCTCGCGAGTAGGCAAGATAGTAAGACCAACCCCACAAAATCGATGGAAATCATCTTCCAAATGGTATAGATCGATGCCCCCAAGACTTTTCGGATACCGATTTCTTTGGTTCGTTGCTCAGCAACAAATGAGGCCAAGCCAAATAAGCCGAGACAACTGATGAAAATAGCAAGCCCGGCAAAAATCCCAGAAAGATGTGCTATTCGTTCTTCCGCAGCAAACTTCAATTCGTGCTCCTGATCCACAAATCGGTAATCAAAGGGTATCGCAGGAAGATATTCATTAAACACGGTCTTAACGATTGCTAAGGCTTCTTCGGTGCTTTTATTCGGATTTAGCTTGATAGCCATGCAGTCCAGGTGCTGGTCAGTAATGGTGTAGATGGTGGGGGCAACGGACTGAAAGGGAGAGACCCTTAGTATATCATTGATCACACCTATCACTTTCAGTTTTCGTACAGACTCTCCTTGTTGCTGGGTAATCATTTTGTCAATCGGGTCCTCAAGGGCCATATATTCAATAGCTGTTGTGTTCAAGATACAGGCCGAAGAGTCCGAAGCGTAGTTTATCGAAAAGTCTCGCCCGTCCGCAATTTCCCAATTGGTTGTCTTGCCATAATCGTGCGTCACGCGGATGGTCGCAAAGTTGACCCGATTATCGGGAGCATTTCCTTCCCACCGAAAGTTGTCATCATGAGAAAAGACATTGGTTAAGGGACTACTCGCCTGGGACATTTCCAGGATAGCTTGTCTACTTTTTAGTGCTGTTCGAAGTAGGTCAAATTGACCGATAAAGTCAGGAGAATTACTCCAAATCATAATGGTATGGCTAGGGTCATACCCCATTGGGCGCTCCTTGGTAAACCGAATCTGTTGCTGTACCACTATGGTACTAATGATGAGGGCTACTGAAACCGTAAATTGTAGAATGACTAAGCCTTTCCTGAAAACGGAAGCTGACCTTCCCGCTTTGAAAGTTCCTTTCAGTACCTTGATGGGCTGGAAAGCAGACAGGTATAGTGCGGGGTAGCTCCCCGCTAAGAGTCCAGTAAACCCAATAAAACCAATCGTCATTAGCCAAAAGGGCAAACTTCCGAATGGCATATGAATAGCTTTATCCGTTAAGGCATTGAAGGCTGGCAAGGCCAAAATCACGATCACGATCGCCAATAGCGAAGAAAGTACAACCACTAAAAATGACTCCAACAGAAATTGCTGAATGAGCTGACTCCTTGCAGAACCGATCGACTTCCGAATGCCCACTTCTCTCGACCTCTTTTCGGATTGGGCCGTGCTCAGATTCATGAAGTTAATGCAAGCCAGAATTAAGACAAAGGCACCAATTAAACCAAATAACCACACAAACTGAATCCGACCACCTCTGTTCACGCCATTTTCCCATCTTGATCTTAAATGCCAATCATCCATTGGGTGAAGGAATAGTTCTGATTGAGCATCCTGTTCATTCCCTCCTATATGATCATGAGTAATTAGGCTAATCTTTTCACTTACTGCTTTGAAACCAGCTCGGTCAGTCAACTGAACAAATAACTGAAAAGCATTGAGCTCCCAATTGTTTGTTGCTTGGGCATTTCTCACCCATTCTTCTGAGGAAACAAAGAGCTCCCAAGGAGCAATAAATGCCAGACCATGGAGACTAGAGTTTTTCGAAAAATCTTTATACACCCCTGTCACCATCGTTTCCATTTCATTGTTAATCTTCACGGGCTTCCCCATGGCTTCTTCTTCGCCAAAAATGGTCTTTGCTGTAGATTCAGAAAGAATGATAGAATTCGGATTAGTCAAGCCATCGCTCCCCCCTTTTAGCATATCGACTGAAAAAAAAGAAATGGCGTCCTTTCCCATGTAATTACCCAGCTTGGTAAAGCTTTTATGCTCAAATGACAGCACTTGCTCCTGGAGCCAATAAGCACTTACTGATCCTTCCAAATCGCTACCATATTTGGCAATCAATTCATGCTCAAGTGGAATCGGTACCGCGGGAGTAGTCTCTATCTTCCCTTCGGCCGCACGATGTTGCATGACCTGGGCAATCTGTGCGTGATGGCTGTGGATAGCATTAAATGATAACTCGGCATGTATCCAAAGACCAATCAGCATAGCAACGGCCAAGCCTATGGCCAAACCGCCAATATTTATTAATGAATAAGCTTTGTTTCGTACCAGGTTTCGAAAAGCGATCTTTAGATAATTTCTGTACATCGGGCATCTATTGGGTTTAATCCATATTGGATATAAAATCAACTTCTTCCTCGAATACTTCGCTTGTTGGAAATGGTTACAGTCGCTGGAACTTTAGCGCGCCCCACTTCTACCAGGAAGCGATTGTTAATGAAATGTTGAAAGACTACCGGAATTCCGTTGTAAAAACCTATATTTTTTCCCACATGAGGGCCTGAATTGCATTTCCACTCTGTATCAGCTTTCACAAAAGGCTTAGTTGTTATTTCGATGGATAAGGGCATCCACGAGATCCATGATTTGGAAAAGGAAGGAATGTCGGAAATCATTACTCACGGAAGTTTTTCCATTTGGGTAAATTACCATGCCTTTGGCTGTTTTTGTAAAAAACAGGGAGGGAAGGTATTTTTCCTTCCTTCTCCAATTTCTACTTGGAATTAGCCTACCTGTTATTTTTATTCGACAGTGAAAGCTATACTGAAATACAGTCGGCCGAGCAAGGGTTTGTAAATAATTTTGGTTCCGATGATTTTAATGGTTTAAAGAGGTTCACCTATATGCACATGGCCAAAATGAGCCTTAAGGAGTTGATCGCTATATTGCGCATGAGTACTTACGATTCGACTAAGTTTAAGAACCTCCTCCCTCGGTTGAAGCAGCTTATCACCCAGGTTAGTTTTGCTGAGCGTAATCGCTTGGCACAAACAATTCACCAGATCCGGAACATATATTTCACGCTAAACGAATCCTTTGATTTTGCTTATGAAATAGGAGGGATCTTGTACTATCAGGGGTTTTCCCGAGAGGCTTTGGAGTATTTTCCATATTCCATCAATCTATCTGGCCACACCGCAGATGTATACTACAATCGGGCGCTGTGCTATTACCAATTGCGGGGAGACTCGCTTTTTTTAAAACGCTGACGGAGGCAAAATTATCATTTCCGGCATTTAAGAAATTTGCATATCTGGACACACTGGACTTGGAGGCAGATTAGACCCGGTTGGCGCTACAGGGTTAGCCGACTGTGATCAGGCAAGTGAACTCTTTGTTATCCTAGCTTGTTCTATTGTATGTTGGCCTCAAGTAGGCCCACAATTTCTACCGACATTAACATCATTTGACAAGTAGATTTTCTCTTCTCTCCTTACAGATTGTAAGAATCAGAATTTTCCTGTTGAGTTTTATTATTGTTAGAAATGCCTTTTTAGGTTAGATATAATTCTGTATGCACTCTATGGTGTGTTTACACGGGAGTGCTATGGAACCCACACCTAAAGAAGAGAAACCAATTTTTCTAATTTAATTTTTTTTAAATGAACATTTTTGTTGCAAAACTCGACTTTGACACTCAAAACGAGGACCTTATTAATGCCTTTACACCATACGGCGAAGTAGCTTCAGCCAATGTCATTATGGATAAATCCACAGGGCGTTCTAAAGGATTTGGCTTCGTTGAAATGCAGAATGAGGAAGAAGCCCAAAGGGCTATTGAAGCATTGAACGACACTGAACTGCAAGGCAGGACTATCGTCGTCAAGAAAGCAGAGCCACGTAAGGAGAGAAAACCTCGAGGAGATAGATGGTAATCTTAGAACGTGAACTGATTTAAACTTATTGACTGTAGACGAGGCCAAAGTATTGGATTTTCTGGCGAAGCTCTTTTTGAGCCTGTCTGCCAGCGCTAGCCAGGCAGGTTTCATACCTCTGGAAGGTCTGGGACGAACCTGTCTGGCGGCGCCAGCCAGCCGGGAAAAAGCTGAAGTCCAGGAGATTCAAGATTTTAGGCCGCAGTCCAGATGAATAAGTTTAAATCAAAAATTTGGAAAATGATTTTACAGATTGTAATAGTCTCATTTAAGATCATTTTCTCTATTAGTTGGATTGTTTTCTCGATCTTTTTGACCATTGTTTTAAGTACACCTACCAAAGATCATCAGGAAGGTACAAAGGGGGGAAAAATTTTCGCCGAAAATTAGGGCCCTACTCCACTCCTGGCATGAGTCCCCGCATTGAAGTCAGAATTAAAGCCAGTAAGCTTAAGCCATTGAATACATATACACCTTAAGCTAGGCAAAGTGGACACTTGAATTAATTCTACCTAAGAACCACTCCGTGAGTCCCTTCGAGGATTCTAGTAGGTTGCTGGTCTATCTTCTCTTTCTTTACAAATGGCTTAAAGGATGGCTCTAGCTAGTTCACCTTGAATTAAAATCATTAAACATACCGAACAGGTCCTTTCTATTATAAAGTCGGCCTGGCAGGAATTATTGCCTGTTCAATCGGAAATTGACAAATTATAATGCAAAGCAATAATTTAAAAGAAACCTTAAAATACTGGCGGCCAATGATACAGAGATACCAAAGGTCCGATACGAAGAAAGCTCTCTTCCAGGTTCTCAATTCCTTCCTCCCTTTTTTAGGTTTATGGGTTTTGATGTATTTCAGTCTAAACTGGTCGTACTGGCTCACTTTCGGCCTGGCTATTATCGCTGCCTGGTTTTTGGTACGCATCTTCATCATTCAACACGATTGTGGTCATCAATCCTTCCTCAAATCAAGGAAATTGAATAATGCAATAGGCTTTATATCTAGTCTTTTCAGCACCATACCCTATAAGTATTGGAGCCGTACTCACGCTGCTCATCATGCTCACAACGGACAGCTAGAATATCGTGGACTAGGAGACATCCATTTCCTCACCACCGAAGAATTTCGTAATCGTTCAAGGTGGGGGAAGCTGAGCTACTGGATTTTTCGAAGTCCTATTGTGCAGTTCCTTATCGCACCGATTGTTTATCTGACCGTCTCTCTACGCTATCCTTCTTGTACGCCTAAAGGGATGGAAGAAGATTCGCTGGGGTTATTTTATAAACAATTTAATGGTTGTCATTCTCTACGGAGGGCTTGCTATCGTTTTAGGCTGGCAGAAGTTCTTATTGATTCACATCCCCATTTTGCTGTTCTTCGGGATGATCGCCTTTTGGTTCTTCTATATTCAACACCAGCATGAGGAAAATTACAAAAAAAGTAAAGATACGTGGGATCACCTGCTGGCGTCCATGACCGGCAGCACCTATTACAAACTTCCTAGGGTATTTCAGTGGCTATCGGGTAACATTGGGTTTCATCATATTCATCATTTGAATTCCAAAATACCCAATTATAACCTCGAAGCGTGTGCTAAAGAAAATCCCGTATTGAATAAGTTCGTTAATGTGCTCACTTTCCGCCAAAGCCTTAAGTGCATCAACAACAAACTGTGGGATGAGGAAAAACAACGGATGGTCTCTTTCAGAGAATACTATAGAAAATAGGCCTTTTATCAGAAGAAACCAGTGATTCTATAAACGCTTCTCTTGCCTTTGATCATAAATTTTAATTGTC
Organism: Saprospiraceae bacterium; assembly: GCA_965263225.1. GTDB lineage: Bacteria > Bacteroidota > Bacteroidia > Chitinophagales > Saprospiraceae > DT-111. The sequence continues at coordinate 95,481 of CBDHHG010000045.1, read as the reverse complement.
AATTCAATCAATATGGAGAAATATAAAGCTGTTACACTTCGGAATTTTCGAGAAATTCCACAAATCGAGGCTCACCTTTCCGAAGAAGAAAAACGTAACATTGAAATAGTTGGCAATGTCCTTCCTTTTAAAGCCAACAACTATGTCATCAATGAATTAATCGATTGGGAAAACTATCAAAACGACCCTCTTTACATCCTGACTTTCCCTCAAAAGGATATGCTGAAACCGATTCATTTTCACGAAATGGCTGATGCCATTCTTGGAGGAGCCAAGAAAGCGGAATTAAAACTTATTGCAAATAAAATTCGCCTTGAACTGAATCCACATCCAGCTGGTCAGATGGAGCAGAATCTCCCTATTATGGAAGAGGTTAAGCTCACCGGTATTCAACATAAATATCGGGAAACCATGCTCTTTTTCCCTAGCCAGGGGCAAACTTGTCACGCTTACTGCACGTTTTGTTTTCGCTGGCCACAATTTGTGGGGATGAATGAATTAAAGTTTGCTATGCGGGATATAGATCTGATGATCAAATACTTACGGACCAAACCTGCCATTACAGATATTCTTTTTACCGGAGGTGATCCATTAATCATGCGCACCAAAGTGCTATCGAATTATTTGGAGGCGCTGATCGACGCTAAAATTCCCAACCTACGCACTGTTCGCCTGGGAAGTAAAGCATTGGCATATTGGCCACAACGGTTTGTTACCGATGCCGATGCCGATGAATTGTTGAATCTATTTGAAAAAGCTAAAAGAGCTGGTATCCACATTGCCTTTATGGCACATTTTAACCACCCAAATGAATTGAAAACTGAAATAGTAGAAAAAGCGATTGATCGTATTTTAAATTCCGGAGCCGTCATTCGAACCCAGTCTCCTATCATGGGGAATATTAATGAAGACGCAGAAGTTTGGGCACATATGTGGCGCCGACAGGTAGAACTGGGTTGCATACCTTATTATATGTTTTTGGCTCGCGATACGGGCGCACAACACTATTTTGCATGCTCCCTGGAAAATGCCTGGCATATTTTTCGGGACGCCTACCGGCAGGTAAGCGGCATTGCCCGCACGGTTAGGGGCCCAAGCATGTCGGCCGGACCAGGAAAGGTACAAGTACTTGGTATTTCCGAAGTGAAGGGCGAGCAAGTGTTCGTATTACAATTTATCCAGGGCAGAAATCCGGATTGGGTGGCTCGCCCATTCTTTGCCAAATACGACCCGAAAGCCATTTGGCTGGATGATCTTTTCCCAGTCTTTGGACAAGAGAAATTCTTCTTTGAACAAGAATATCCGCTTACACGGAAAAAAAACCAAGCAATGCACAATGGCCATCACCAATTGTCAGATGAGAGCCTATTACTTTGATTTTCTATGTCGTAAAAATATTAGACTCTATCGTTTGGTGATTGATTGATTGGGCGACTATTTCCAGCATCCGCTTGGCAACACCGATCCAGCCAAAATTATGCCGCGCCAGTCTTGCTCCTTGTACCGCTAATTCATGCCATACTTCAGGATACAATACGGGATATGGAGCAAAGCAATGAGACAGAAGGCTCTCCAGTCAAATAAACTTGCATGAAAAAAAGAAAATTGAGGAGTGATGTGGAAAGACCTTAATGTTATTTTCTCGTTGTTTTTTTTCATAGAGATCCTTTTCAAAAAGCTGTAACAAAATGAAATTATACATCAAATATATGGTCAGTTTACGATGCAAGATGATGGTAAAAGAAGAATTAAAAAAGCTGGGCATAAAGTATGTCGTCGTTGATTTGGGCTTGGTTGAAGTTGTGGAAGAAATTACAAATAAACAACGAGAGCAATTAAGCAAAAACTTATTGAAATCAGGCTTAGAACTGTTAGAGAATAAAAAGAGCATTCTAATTGAAAAAATTAAAAATGTAATCATTGAGATGATTCATTATTCTGATGACTTGCCCAAAGTGAATTACTCTGATCGCATAAGCGAAAAATTAGGTTATAATTACACTTATCTAGCCAATACCTTTTCAGAAGTTAAAGGGCTCACCATACAACAATTCATCATTATTCATAAAATTGAAAAGGTAAAAGAATTGATACTATATGATGAACTTAGCCTTGCTGAGATTTCTTATAGACTTCATTATAGCAGCCCTGCTCATTTATCCAACCAATTCAAAAGAATAACGGGTCTCACCCCTTCTTTTTACAAAAAAATGAAACGAAAACGGAATGAAAATTTGGAAAACATGTGATATATGTAACTATCTAACTTAGATATGTAATCTTCTAAGCACTGCGCCACTGTATCTTTATAAGATACTCAAATCCTTTAAATCAAAGAACATGCTAAATACGTTGCAGAATAGAAGCAGTGAGCTTATGAACATTTCCGAAAATTGGAGTAAGCTTTCAATACTACTGAAGGAAAGATTTTCAAGCCTGACAGAGAATGACCTAAAGTTCGTGAGGGGTAAAGAAAATGAACTGATGAGTAAACTAAGTTTTCGATTGAACAAAAGACGCCAGGAAGTAATTGACATTATCAAAAATATTCAGGCCTAGATTGGTATATAATTACTCTCCATTCTGTCCTTTCATAAAACGGAATTAAATCTCGAAAACATGTGATTTATGTAAGTATCAATTTCAGATATGTAAGGCCTTCGGTATCAAATTTCTCCATCTTTGTATTGCCAATATTGGTTTAATTAATCAAGTGAAATAAATGGATCACCCACAAAATAAAAACAACGGATTATTTCATGGCACGACAGCTTGGGACTGGCACTCGAAACTATTACTCAAAGAAAAATTCGGCCAATTGACATTGGCAGACCTTAGGCTCGAAAATGGCCAAGAGAATGAGCTCCTTAATAGGATCGGTGCCAGATTACTTAAAACCCAAGAAGAGGTAAGAAACATCCTTAAGAAACTAAAGTTGGCCCATTAAAATGGAAAACGTACTTTTTCGTAGATCGTACGAAATACATTAGAAGGGGTCCAGAAAGGGCAGGAGCTTTTGTTCCTGTTCTTTTTTCTTATCTATTTACTGCTCCCACTTCTATCTTCTAACAAATAGCAAGTAAGGTACGATTCAATTCATCGATGAATATCATGAATAATCAAGACATAGAAAAATTAATAAAGAAAGGTCCCTGGAAGACTTTAGCAATCGTAACGGGAATACTAGTAGTTATCGTTTTATTCAAACCGTGGGTTCAGGTTGGAGCAGGTGAAAGAGGTATTGTCTTGAATTTTGGCGCTGTTCAAGACAAAGTATTGAATGAAGGAATTCATTTCAGAGTGCCGGCAATGCAGGAGGTTGTCCTAATGGATGTCAAGATTCATAAGGTGGTGACTGATGCGGCCTCTGCATCATCTGATCTTCAGGATGTGGCTTTATCCGTTGCCCTCAACTATCATATTCTACCTGAAAAAGCCAATCTGGTTTACCAGACTATCGGGGTGGATTTTAAGGAGCGGATGATTGACCCCGCAATACAAGAGGTCATGAAAGCAGTGTCAGCCCGTTATACCGCGGAAGAATTGATCACGAAAAGACCCGCAGTAAGTGCGGAAATGCAAGAATCTCTTACTAAACGACTACTACTATCCAATATATCCGTGGACGCATTTTCAATTGTTTCATTTAGTTTTTCAAAGATATTTACCGACGCTATTGAGGCAAAACAGACCGCAGAGCAGAATGCGCTGAAGGCAGAGCGAGACCTGGATAGGATTAGGGTGGAGGCAGAGCAAACTATTGAAGCGGCAAAAGCTGAGGCAGAGGCTTTGCGATTGCAGAAAATGAATATTTCACCTGATCTCATAGAACTTAGGAAAATAGAGGCCAACCTCAAGGCAATAGAAAAATGGAATGGTATTCTCCCACAGGTTACAGGTGCAGGTGCTGTACCATTCATTGGAGTAAGTGATTTAAAGAAGAATTAATTTCATCAAAAAGTAATAGATCATGTCAAAAGACAAAGACGGAGGAAAAAAATCAGGTAAGAAAGTCGCAATGAAAACCTTAAAAGAAAAAAGAGCTGAAAAAAGAGCCAAACAAAAAGCCAAAAATAGCAATAGTGAATAATAATAGAACGAACTCATTTTACTAAAAGAAATATCCAACAATACCTGGACCTACGCTGTTGAAAAAGGATGGGCAATACAATATTACCTTTGAAGTAGAAGGCATCCAGATCGAACCTCTGTTCTTTATTCCTTATTTTGAAAATGCCTTTACTCATGGCAACTTGCATGCGTTGGGGAGTGCGTGGATCAAGGATATTTATCCATCACTGATAATAACTTGGTTTCCCAATTAGAACACACTACTGACCCACAGAAAAAGCCGGTAGCTAGCACCAGTAATTCTTTGGAAATGATACGACATCGACCACAGTTCCGTTATCCGAACCAACACCAATTGGCCTCCACGAGTCAGGCGGGGCTGTTCCAGATATTCCTGCACCTCACCTTACCCACACCTAAACCACCCACGCCATGAACTGCATCCTAGTCGACGACGAATGTCCCGCCATACGCTTACTGGAAAGTTATGTCAAGAAATTGCACCTTCTGCACCTCCAGGCAGTCTGTGCGAGTGGGATTGAAGCCTTAGAGGTAGCAAGGGAATATTCAATTGATGTTTCTTGATATTCAGATGCCTGATCTAACCGATCAATTCACTGGTACAAAAACCTCAGATCTTCTTGATTACAGCTGACTATGCTGTAGAAATTTGAACTAGAGGTTACAGACTACCTAGTGAAGCCGATTGCATTCGAACGATTTGTCAAAGGCGTGAATCGGCCCCGAGAATTGGCACAAGGATCATCGGAACCTCAAACGATACCCAAGGACCATTTCTTCGTAAAGACAGATTATAAACAGCTGAAGGTACTTTACTTAGAAATCCTTTATATCCAGGGCATGGGTGCCTACGTAGATATCAGGACGCGAGAGGGCCGTTATGTGACGCATCAATCCATGAAAAACATAGAACGATTGTTACCAGACGGTTTGTTCTTTAGAGTGTACAAACCCTATTTGGTTGCCTTAGATAAGGTCACCGCAGTCTATGGAAATCTATTAGAAATTGATGGCCAGAAAATCCCTATCGGTAAAAGTTACCGAGTAGCCTTCTTACAATAGATCAATTCACTATAAACGCGCTTTTATTATTCTCCTAATTTCTCATAGTGGAGGTGATGTTTGGCGGTAGGAGAACTAAGGAGCAGAGGCATTTGCAAAACCACCATTGCAGGTTTGGAAGACTTATCCCTTCTTAGCTACGTAGAATGCGTAATTGTAGAAATCTTTAAACTGCTCATATTGCCTAATCTCCTCTTGATATTCTGCAACAAGTTGCTGTGTTTCTGGGGCATGGTTGTGGTCCTCTAGAAAAGTAGCAAAACGATCTTCCATCGGTTGGTAGTAGTTTTCTCTCCAACTATCTTCGGATAAGGTAAAATATCCTTGTAAAATGTACCCATTTTCCTCTAATACGTTGATTTTCCTGGAGGCGTAGTCTATTTCAGGATAAGCCGTATTCCAGAAGGCCTCGATCTCCGCTGGCCGTGAATGGGTTATCCAAGTGATTTCGCTTACTACCAAACAGCCACCAGGTTTTAGGTACTTTTCCCAATTTTTGATTCCCGCCGTAAACCCCATGCTATAGATGGCTCCTTCCGACCAAATCAGATCAAGTTCCTCTTCTTCAAAGGGAAGATCATCCATAGATGCTGCTATAGTTGCGATCCTATCTTGCAATCCTAATTGTTTAGTTCTTCTATTAAGTCCAGCCAGAAACCCTGGGCGAAGGTCCACCGCTTTAAAATGACCATTAACCTGCCGGGCAAGGCTTATTGTTTGTCCTCCGGTACCACAGCCAATATCTGCTACACGGACAAAGTCCTCTTGCCCTAAACCCGTTAATGCGAAAGCTTGCAGGGTTTCCTCTTCACTACCAGGGCCTTGTCGATCTGCTACCTTTTGAAAATTCACTAGTGCCGCTTCACTCATTTTAATTGGTTTTATGGAAAGCGTACTTATGCCTTTTTGTCAAAACTCTGCTTTTCCTCTTGAATCTTATCCCAAGGTATTGGACTCACATCATCATGATCCAATACTCGCTTACCATCTCGATCAATCCGCATCACCAATTGGCAGGCGGGATCGGGGCAGATCACCCGAGCGTCGGTCTCCATCCAGTCAGAAGGGTGATTGATGCGTTGCTTGGCGGGGAGTAAGGGGATGGCAGATTGTAGGGCATACAAGCAGAAGTTTTGGCCATCGGGCATAGAAATCTTGCCGCCTTTCATATAAAAGCAGTCACCGACGGACATTTCGCAAGTGCAATTACCCTCTATTTTTTCTACGATGATGGTGAGGTCGTAGAGTTCGAATTGATCGGGGCGTAATGGTGGTTTGGTATCCATAGAATTTGGTTTTGTAAGTAAAAACAACCCAAGCGCACAATCTTGCGAAGTGTTTTTTTGACAATTCAAAGGTTTTGTATTCTCCTCTAATGGATGGTTTTCATATATCGTACATAAATGCACGAAAATCCTACCTGTATATTTGGCTATGTATATGTTGTCACGCTGTGACAAGGGCTTCCACAGACCGCTTTTGGTCAAACAATCTTGAAGCGAAAATCCCACCTGTATATCTGGCTATGCACTGCTTTTGGTCAAAGAATCTTGAAGCGAAAATCCCAGCCTGTATATCTGGCTATGCATATATTGTCACGCTGGGACAAGGGCTTCCACAGACCGCTTTTGGTCAAACAATCTTGAAGCGAAAATCCTACCTGTATATCTGGCTACGCATATGTTGTCACGCTGTGACAAGCCCTTCCACAGACTGCTCTGAGCTAAGTCCCCTCGGGGAAAACCCCGCTAGGGGTTAAATATACCTAGCCATGAATCCAGGTAAACCCGTGCCTTTGGGTACGGGATATATCCCCTGCCTATCGAAATAACAACCAAAAATCGTAGAGTTCAAAAATCTAGAACCATATGATTTCGACCAACCCAAGCGGCAAAACTTCCGAAGTTTTGCCGCCGCGCTCAGTAATCATTCAGTAGCCTCCCTGTTGTCTCTTTCTCTACCATACCCGAAGAATATCGAAGCTATCGCTACCAGTGCAATCCCCCAGCCAATGAAATTGTATAGCCCCGCATCTAGTGGAGAGACGGAAGGTAAATCAAATTCTGCTCCAGACAAGGTCGTATTAGCCATCAAGATTACTGGAATGAAGTACGGCAATAGGAAAGGGAATACACAAACGACCATGCTTAGGACATTGGCTCTTCTTCTGGGTGTAATGTTATGGTCTTCACCGGTACGATTGGCAAATTCTGACACCGTCAGGATGGCCACGATACTGTGCGTCGTCAAGAGAACAGCAGCACCAACCGCACTCGCCATCCAGGCCTCCGCCTGAAAGGTAGTATGGGTTCTTTCTGAAGCGTAATCCATCAAACGATCAACCAAGCCACTGGCTTTCAAGGTGGCTACTAACCCCATTAAGAGGATTGTAAAGAAGCTAATGCCGACAGCACGGTTTATTCCATCGACAATGAGGCTTTTTGCCGTAAAATTCTCTAAATCCAGGCTAAAGAGTTTTTCAATGGGCAATAGGTCGAGTACTAAGCCCAACGCAATACCAAACCATAGTCCTAAGAGCAGTCCATGCAATAGATGCTTTCCCTGTAGAAACAAATAGATGATGAACATGGGCACCAATAACATCGGCAATCCCTTTGGGCTACCTAGCAATTCCTGACCGGCGGAAGTACTTTCCGCTGGCAAAATCAGGCCTACAATGGCAAAGGCTAGCAAGGCCAATAAAGCGGCTGGAAGGATATACTTTACTCGGCTTTTCACCGTCTTCCCAATATCGGCTTTTTGACTCAGTGCACTTGCTATAGTAGTATCCGAGATGGGCGCGATGAAGTCTCCTAAAGTAGCACCAGCCAGGATAGAGCCCGCCAAAAGCTCCAATGGAGCTCCAAGAAGACCTCCGGCAGGGTATAGAATAGGCCCACAGATCAGGATTGTTGCGAAGCTAGAGCCGGTAGAGAGCGCCACTAGACTACAAATAATGAAGCTAGCTATCACAAATCCTCCTCCGGATAGCTGCATTTGACTGGACAGCCAGGTCAGTGCTTCTACAAAGCCCGCATTGGCCATTAAAACACCGATGATCGAAGCCAGCATCCAAGCCGTGATCATGATCATCACAATCGATTGGGACATGCCTTCAATCACCACTTCACTATAAGCTGTTTTATCCTTAACCAGAACTAACCCCACCGCCATCGCCAGCAATAGTACCGGCCAAAAGCCTCGCTCATCCGGCGCACCAGATAAGGCAATGGCTATTACACCCGCTACGAAAATAAAGAATGGTACTAGGGCTACCCATAGCCCCCCATGAAAGGATAATTCGGTTTCTATTTTTGTGTCTGTAAGTTTCATTACCAGTCCCTAAACATTATCGATGCAGCATTATCACTACGATCATTTATCATTCAGATTGTACTTCATGATGCGACCGTGCTTCCCCACCTTATCTCGTTCCAAACCAAAAACAGGTCCGGAAGGTCCCTTGGCTTGGGAGATGTGCTGACGAATGGTTTGTAGATCTTCCTCATCGAGCGAAAAACGACTAAGCTGCTTCAAGCTATGCAAGTGTTTCTGATTGCGAGCGCCGATGATCACCCCTGCTACCATGGGAGCTTGCAAGCCCCAACGTGCCGCTACCTCGGCGATCCCTACTTCATACTTATCCGCAATTGATCTTAGCAAAGCTAGCATAGCTTGGAAGAAATCCCAATCCCCATTTTCCTCAATGATCAATCGATATTTAGTCAAGGAGCGATTCTCAAAGGGAGGAGTAGGCGCTGGAGAATCTAGATAACGATCGCTTAGAAAACCGCCCGCAATACTGCCGTAATTTAGATAAGAGATGCCATGTTTTCGTTGAATACCCTCAAGGTCTTCTTCGGGGCGGCGATCCAAAATGGAATATTGAATTTGGTTAGAAACAATTTTTACGCCCGCTTCTACGAGCTCCTGTAAATGCGCCCCATCAAAATTGGTAACTCCAATATGTTTAATTTTACCCACTTGCTGTAATTCCGATAAGTGTAGCGCTGCCTCTATGTAGCCGGGTGTATTGAAATCCCACCAATGAAATTGAACTAAATCCAATTGTTCTAGCCCAAGCCTTTGTAAGGACCGATCAATAATGGCTGCCGTATCCACTTTGTGCAATTTACCTAAACGATTAAAATCGGGGACATACTTGGTGTGAATTTGTACAGGCGCCAAATCCCCTGATCGGAAAGCATCGTGGTACTTTTTGAAGAATTGACCAATCAACTCCTCTACCCCGGTGTAGATATCCGCACAATCAAAAGTGGTAATTCCAGCCTCCACGAAGGCCTTCATATCCTCAATCGCTTGTTCGATATCTACATCGCCATGTCCCCCTGCCAAATGCCACCCTCCTTTCAGCACTCTGGAAATCGAATATCCAGGTGCCAGCTCTATTCGCTCAATTGCTGTATTCATGGTCTAAAGATGGGAGTTCTTTGACGATTTTTGTGCTTTTGACTCATCCTTTTCGCCAAGGTGCTAAGCACATAACTGCTCTAAAACAGAAAAGGGGAGGCTTGGGCAATGGAAAAATTCTCCAAACTTCCGAAGTGAGGTTAATCTCAATGCTATATGTAGAAAGTCATCTATAAAACAGCATCTGTTGCGCTAGTCATCCACTAGAGGATGGCCAACCTTTTAGTGTACCCCTCTACAATTTTCTTTTAGCGCTACTGCAATACGATCGACTTCAACTGCACTCTTGGGCAGATCTACTAATTCAAGTCCAGGGTAGGATTCCATTTCTTTCCAAGCCGAAATAGTAGAGCTAAAGTATTCCGAAGCGGCCTCATCCGTTTCATACACAATTACATCATAGGTCTCCCCCTTATCTCCCCCAAACCTAGTGATCACCTGCCATTCTCCATTCCTTTTGTAGGAAGTGTTGGTGTGGTCTGATTGGGGATAATACCGATTGTCGGAAGGGCGCAACAAGACCCAAATATCTTTTTCATGACCTTCCGGATAAACACCTAGCGTCAAGATTCGGCATTTCACAGAATCTGTCTTGATCGGCGATAGCACTTGTACGCTTTCTATTGGGTATTGAACTTGCAATTTCTCCCCCACGACTACCTGTTCGATTTGCCCCTGCAAGTTGACAGCTCCATAGGAATATCCGCCGTAAATCATTAGTAAGATGCCAGCGAGACCAAAAGGAATTCTTAGGCTAGTTCCAATCAATCCGGTATCGGAATCACCCGCAGATATGCTACCTAAAACAGCAAGTACCAATAAGCCAGTTCCGATAATAATAATGATAAGTTCTGTAGACATTATGTAGGAGTTTAGGTATAAAACAAATAGGATTTGAATCAGGGATAGTCTTATTATCGGCAGTATAGTTGTGCTTGTGGGTTCTTGTAGGGTGAGGGTTGTAATGCGAGATAGGCAACTTCTCTTCTCAATATAGCAAATTGATCCAATTAAAATTTGGATTTACCGAGGAAAACATCCCATTAGTTCCAGAAACTAATCCAAATTCCAACTTTCACACCAATCTCAACACAGACATTTGGGTTTGGTTTTGAATTCAGAACTGATTTTCACCAAAATTGAAACAATAGTGCAGGCAAAGTGGTCTTTTTCCGCACACCTTTGTGAGGTAGATATTTGATAACCAAATTTAGTCCTGCCAATCAATCCGTCAGCTGAATAAACTGCTCGATCAGCGCCACCAGTGTTTCCGGCACATCCTCCTGGCTGAAGTGGCCCGCATTTTCGATCTCGACAACTGGTCCATTAGGGAAAAGGCGGCGGAAATCATCCATCACCATTGCTGGCGGCATGGCTTTATCCATCATACCTTCTGCTAGCATGGCGGGCTTAGACCTCACCTTTTCGAGATTACCCATCTTCAATCCTTGTACGGCATATTCCGAAACCCGATCCAGAATTACGTCTAGCGGAAACTCAACCGCCCCAATCGATTCCTTTATCGTAGTAAATGGCATGGAGTAGGCGCGCATCCACTGTTCGTCCACTGCCGCCGAATTATGAAAATAGAGTTTCTTCATGACGCTAAGGACATTGTCTCCCATTTGCTGCATCACCACCTGGTAGGTACCATCCTTATAGGCTTTTCTTACCCAGGTAAACCAGGAGGATTCGTGTAGTTTGGGAATTTTGGTTTCTGACTTAGGGATATCTCTCACGGCAGCGCCATAGCCCAGCATCGTGTTCATCAAGCAAAAACGTTTGACTTTATCTGGATGGCGTAGGGCAAAGGAGCCAGCAATAGGTCCTCCCCAGTCCTGTATGACGAAGGTTATATCCGTCAAGTCCAGGGCCTCCACAAAAGCTATGAGATTTTCTACGTGAGCGCTGAAGGTATATTCCCGATCCGGTGGCGTTTCACTTTTACCAAACCCCATATGGTCCGGCACTATCACTCGATAGTTTCGCGACAACTTTGGAATGAAATTACGGTATAAGTATCCCCAGGTTGGTTCTCCGTGTAGGCAGACTATGATGTCCCCTTCCCCTTCATCTACATAGTGCATCTTGAAGCCCGGGGCTTCCGTAAAATGGGGTTGAAAGGGGAAGGTTCCCCCAAAGGTTTCTTCAGCTGGAATCATTTCAAGTGAACTTTAGATGGCGGGCACTTCCTACTTTGATTAATAGACCAGATCAGGTTGGTAGCTTCCAAAATTGGATCTTGCAAACTCAACCTAAGCTAGCATCTGTTTAAAGGTAGCGCCTAAATTCCGTTCCGCAAAACGGATGATACTACTTCACTTCAATGACGGAATTATGGTTGCCTTCGTAGATGTGCTCGGGATTACCTGGATCAACAATCCATACCCCATCTACCACAAATTTGTACTCGTACTTACCGGGATCGAGGTCCAAACTGGTCACCCATACCCCATTTCGGCGATGCATTAAATTGCCAAGCTCCTGCCAGTCATTGAACTCACCGGCTACGCTCACCAGCGAAGCATTGGCATAGGCATCCAAAGTGAAAGTTGTATTCCCCTCCACAGGTTTGGTGAGTTGGGTAGCCAGGTTTTTGGCCATTTTATTATTGGCATCCAAAGCAGCAGCCTTAGCATAGTACTTAGCTGCCCCTGATCGATCCCCAGTTCTTAAGCAGATCTCTCCATAGCTATCGTATACATTCGAAGAATGGGGAAAGGCGTGCATATTCAAGCCCAGCACCTGCTTAGCATCCTGATACCGGCGTCGAGATATTAGGCGATACCCAAGCGCATTCATATCTCTCTCAGGTATTCGAAGTGTATCTTGATGTTTACCGTTTCCATCTATAAAAGTTTGGATCGCCTTCTCAAACCCCAGTTCAAGTATTTTTTTCTCCAGTTGATTGACGGGCTTGTTGTAGGTGCCATAGTCGAGCCAAGAAAACACTGGATGTTTTTCTCCAAACACTTTTTCACAAATTTCAGGGGCAATCGTTAAGCCATTACTACTATTGGCAAAATATACCAGCCCCTTTTTACCCTTTGGCTCAAACATCACGAAACCTTTGAAGGCTCCATTATCTCCCCATTGCCAAAAGTATTGATATTGATTGGTTTTCTCCGTCCCCCAACCTAGCGCCCAGCCGATAGATTCCGACAATGGACCAGCCCGCCAGTTTTCCTTCGGGACCATAATTTGGCCGGTCAACATTTTCTGGGTTGTAGCTTTTTGGAGGTGTTCACTATTGACAACTGCTTGTAGAAAACGGGCAAGCATGTACATGCAAGTTGTAGTAGATTTCTTGTCATTTCCGCGTATTTAGTGGTAGAAAAGAGCCGAGATGATCGGCGATCTATGAGAAGGACAAGCTAATTCTTAAAAGGCTGTTTGGAATTGGGATGCCCTTCAAAGTTTGTCAAATTGGAAGCAACGCCTTTTCATCTGATGTCCCACATCCTGCTAGGATCATAGGAAGCAATGCTGCAAGGATTAAATAGGCTAGTACTGCTCTGGAGTTTTGCTGGAAGGAGGATAGGGCAAACATGGTTTTGTCTTTCAATTGTGTTGTCATCTATCCTCAACTTATGATAAAATTCCAGATACTACCTAACACCGACCATACTACGTAAATGAGTAGGAAGAACAAAACGGTAAAAATGATCAAAATTAAAAGGATGACCCAACAACCACTGCCTTGGTGCTCCCCTTCCTCATAAAACTCTTCAAATAGCTTCAGATTGCGCCAATTAGCCCGGTACTGCAAGTCAAATAAATCACCTAAAATCGGAATAGCCCCAACTATGGTATCTAATAATACATTACCAATCATTTTAAGGATTAGCATGCCGCTGGCGCCGTGGCGCGCCATCCCCATCAATAGTAGGCCTGAGATGGCAAAACTGGCCAAATCTCCAATGTACGGCACTAATCCAATCAGAAAATCCAGGCCGAATCGGATATTCGTTCCTGGTATTCTAATCTTATTATCCATCCAATCGGTAACTACATCAATCCATTTGATGTCTGCATTGATACTCCGCTGCTGCAGGTCTGACATAAGGTGTTCTTTCTTGCTTAACCATAGAGTTCTCTACACTTATGCTCTGCCTATTCCTGAGCTGGTAGCAGAAACTCTCAACCAGGGCTTTAACCAGTTTATCCAAGTGATTATTCCCCCTATTGCAACACCCAAGATAGAAAAATAAGCAGCATATTTATTGAATGGAAAGAATCGCAAAGTCATCTTCTGGAATAGAGGTTTAGATTCTTGTCCTCCATTTATCGAATCAGCTGCCAAGCTGTTGGTTGTAGGTTTAGTCCAAGATTGATTAACTTAGATGAATCGTCTTTAGATTCCTTCATAATTCTGCCCAAACATGAAAAGCGCCCCCTTTTTACTAGGTATTTTCCTTGTGATCTTATGCTCCTGCCAATCTTCGACAACCATTACACTAGTTAGTGGAGGTAAAAGCGACTACACCATTACCTTATCGGAAAATGCTGCTGAGCAAGAGATCCAGGCGGCAGAAGTTCTAAAAGAGTACTTGCAGCAAGTTAGTGGAGCCAATTTAGTCATTACCACAGGAGACACGGAAGGAAAGGCCATACGAATTGGCCATATCGATCCGTCAGCAGATATCTTGGAGAGCACGGTCTACTACAGCGTGAACGAAGAAGACTTAATTATCGGCGGCGGTAGTCCAGCAAGTACGCTCCATGCCGTTTATGTCTTTCTAGAAGAAGAACTCGATTGTCGGTTCTTCAGTCCTAGTGCTGAACGCATTCCTAGACAAGCCAGCATAAAGCTATCAAAGACCCTCTTGTATGCGTATTCTCCTCCAATCACCACTCGAACAGTCCATTCCCGACTATTCTATGATAACCCAGAATTCGCCAACAAGCTAAGGGTAACGACGGAAGCCTTTCCGGGATATGTCCCGGGAGCCAGGGTCCATACCTTTCATCGATTTGTACCCGCGAGCCTTCACTACGAGAGCCATCCCGAATATTATGCATTACGCAATGGTAAACGCATTCCCACTCAGTTGTGCTTGACCAATGAAACCGTTTTTCAACTCGTGAAAGATACCGTAGCCCGCCTTCTGGCCCAACATCCGGAAGCAGAGGTGGTTTCAGTCAGTCAAGATGACAATACTCAATATTGTCAATGTGCCAATTGTGAAGCCATCCACAAGGCGGAGGATTCTCCTGCGGGTTCCATGATCTACTTTGTCAACCAGGTAGCCCGAGCTTTTCCCGACAAGCAAATCTCCACCCTAGCCTATCAATACACCCGCAAAGCCCCTAAGGAGTTAAAGCCAGAACCTAATGTGCTGATCACCTTGTGCTCTATTGAATGTGATCGTAGTGCCCCGATCGAGGAAAAATGCGATGACTTTACCCAAGATCTCATCGCCTGGGGAGAGAAAACCAATAATATCCGGATTTGGGACTATACCACACAGTTTACCAATTTCCTCGCCCCCTTCCCCAATTTGCATACGCTTCAGCCCAATATTGAATTATTTGTCGAGAACAATGCAAAATGGATTTTTGAACAGCATAGCAACCAGCCTAGCGAATTATTCGAATTGCGTTCCTATCTGACAGCACAGTTACTCTGGAATCCGACCGCAAACCCAGAAGAGATCATGGATGATTTCTTGGAAGGATATTATCAAGCAGCAGCACCTATCATTAAAGATTATATTGAAACTATTCATAAAGAGTTAGGCCAAGATTCCAGTTTTTTTCTGTTTCTCTATGGCGATCCGTCTCAAGGCTTCCATAGTTTCTTGCGGGAAGAACTGCTGGTCTATTACGACAGTTTGTACAAGGAAGCGGCCGCAGCAGTAAAGGAGCAATCCGAAGTATTCCAAAGAGTACAAGAAGCAAGACTCAGCGTAGATTATGCCATCCTGGAACATGCAAAGACGGATCTTCAACAAGCCTTAGAGCAAAACTCATCAATGCCAATACCGGAGCGCCTAAAGCGATTTCAGCAAACAACCCAACTGGCCAATATTACCGCCATGAATGAAATGCGGTATACTGTAGAGGAGTACATACAGCTTTATCAGCAAACCTTAGCGCGCGCTACCCAAGCCAATCTTGCCAGCAAAAAACCAGTTACCCTACTAGAAAAACCCAAAAAATATGCGCAGAAAGATCCGCAAGCCTTGACGGACGGGGCTTTTGGCGGGAGTAACTTCTATGCCAATTGGCTTGGTTTTGAAGGCAATGACCTAGTCGCCGTTATTGACCTGGGCAAGCCGACAAGAGTACAAGAAATATCAGCTACCTTCTTGCAGGTCACCAACCATATTGTCTTTTTTCCGAAAGAGGTCCAATACCTCGCCTCCGATGACGGACAAACCTACCGCCCGCTTGCCATGATTAAGAACCAATACCCGCTCAACCCGAAGAGCAAGATCAACGATATCCAACACTTCACGCATAGAGGCGCACCACAAAGCTTTCGCTATCTAAAAGTAATCGGCCTAAACCACAAGATAGCACCCGTCTGGCATCACGCCGCGGATCTGCCTTCTTGGGTATTTATAGATGAGGTAGAGGTGAGATAAGAAGACTGTATCATATTCACCTTTAAGGGTATCACACTTCTTCACCCGTTTTAGTCAGATGTTCAGAAAGCATAAAATACTCGGGCCTATCTTCCATTGATACCCCGCCTCGGCTTTGTCGGGAATCTAACTTGAAACACTAATCAGCTATAAACCGAGCCCTTAACACCATAGGCTTCTGATGTAATGGCTTTCTTTACTTACGGAAGGTTTAGGAATAATTGCAGAACTCTTTAGCTATTTCTAACTTTTGTACTAATTTCTGCACTCATAAATTTAGTTCATGTTTAAATTTCGGTCTTTGAGCCGAAAATGATTCATTTTTTGTTTAAACGAGGCGTAGGTTCTGGCTGATAGCAGCGCTATCAAGCCGGGTTCTACAACCAAGGATAAGCAAAATAGGAACATTTGCAGGCCAATTATTGGATTTTAAACATGAACTTAAGCCACTCCAATGTTTCAACGACTTCTATCGATGCTCCTGTTACTACTGGGACCGTCCCTCATTCAGGCTCAACCTCTGGATTTGACACTGTATCAAAATCTCAAGATCCGCAATGTCGGCCCAGCCAATATGAGCGGCCGAATTACCACTATCGATGCCGTGGCAAGTAACCCCAAGATCATGTATGTAGGAGCAGCTTCTGGTGGCGTCTGGAAATCAGAAAATGGAGGTAGCGCTTGGCGACCAGTCTTTGATGATCAACCTACACAGAACATTGGAGCTATTGCCATCCAACAGAACAATCCAAGCGTGGTATGGGTCGGGACTGGCGAAGGTAATCCCCGCAACTCCATGAACTTGGGGATGGGCATCTTCAAAAGCCTGGATGGTGGACTAACTTGGAAACAGCTGGGACTGGAAGCAACCAAAACCATCCACCGAATTATCATTGACCCTATGAACCCAGAGGTCGTATACATTGGGGCCATGGGCGATCCCTGGACGCCTGGAGAGGCGAGAGGGCTGTACAAAACGACAGATGGAGGGAAAAACTGGGAGAAGATCTTGTATACCAATGATCAATCCGGTATCGCGGACCTGGTTATGGACCCCAGCAACCCGAATAAATTGATTGCTGCCGTTTACGAACATCGTCGGACACCCTATTATTTCAGCTCGGGTGGGCCTGGATCTGGCTTGTTCCTGACCTATGATGGGGGCAAGAACTGGAAGCAGCTGAATGAAGCAGATGGATTACCAGCAGGAGAACTGGGTCGGATCGGATTAGCCATTGCCCCATCAGATCCTAATCGGATTTATGCTAAGGTGGAAGCCAAAAAAAATGCCCTATATCGAAGTGATGATGGTGGGCAGCATTGGCGTAAAATCAACGACAACCCCCGATTCACGAACAATCGGCCTTTTTATTTTCAGGAACTCGCTGTTGATTCTAAAGATCCGAATCGTTTGTATAACATTTATCAACCCCTTCATGTCAGTTATGATGGGGGGAAAAGCTTTGATCCTGTGCCCATGATTCCCGCTGATGAGACCAAAGGGATTCATGCCGACTTCCACGCCTTCTGGGTCAACCCCAATGACCCACAACACTTTGTTATAGGAGGGGATGGTGGAATCGGAATTACTTATGATCATGGGAAGAGTTGGTATTTTCCAGAAAACATTCCCGTAGCACAGTTCTACCATATCAATGCGGACAATGACTTACCTTATAATGTCTATGGCGGCATGCAGGATAACGGCAACTGGTCCGGACCAGCCTACACCTGGAAGCGAGGAGGTATTCGTACCTTGTATTGGCAATATCTAGTTGGAGGCGATGGCTTTTACATTGCTCCGGATGAAGACAATTCTCGTTTCGGCTATGGAACATCTCAGAACGGAGAGCTATACCGCTACGATAAACTTACCGGCTATTATAGCAATATCAAACCCAGAATTGCTCCAGCAGGCAGTAGCTTGCGTTTTAATTGGAATGCTGCCTTTGCCAAAGACCCATTCGATAAACATACCGTCTATTATGGCTCCCAGTTTGTCCACAAGTCTACGGATCAGGGCGCCACCTGGGAGATTATTTCACCCGATCTTTCAACCAACAATCCAGAACAGCAAAAGGGGGACTATGGCGGGCTAACCCTGGATATATCAGGTGCCGAATACTACAACAGTATCTTGGCCATTGCCCCTAGCTCTCGGGATCGGAATATCATCTGGGTGGGTACCGACGACGGGCAATTACACCTCTCCCGAGATGGCGGCAAAAAATGGAACAATCTTACGGCAAATCTCAAGGAGATGCCCAAGGAAGCCTGGATTCCACGTATTCATGCCTCCCCCCACCAGCCCAGTACTGCCTGGGTAGTGGTGAACAATTATCGAAAAGGCGACTACGAGCCTTACCTTTTCAAAACCGAAGACTATGGTAAAAGCTGGAAACGTATGATTGATGGCAATACCGTTCGGGGCTACGCCTTGGCAGTAGTTCAGGATACCGAGGAGCCAAATCTCGTTTTCCTGGGAACGGAGCACGGCTTATGGATCAGTATTGACAAAGGGGAAAATTGGGTGCAGTTCAAAAACGCCTTTCCTTCGGTTTCTACTATGGATCTTAAGATTCAAGAAAGTGAATCAGCCTTGGTGATAGGTACGTTTGGACGTGCTATTTGGGTGCTCGATGACCTCTGGGCTTTACGAGCTGTAGCTGGAAAAAAATTGAAGAAAGGGCTTACTGCTTTGCCCACGAATGAGGCAGTACAAGTGAAAGGTTTATTCATCAATCCTCCCGGGAATATCTGGACGGGCTTTCACACCACTTTTGAGGGCGAGAACAAGGTCTTTCAGAAAACGAAGGTTCCCTATTTTATTGAGGGGCCCGTGGATAGTGGGGCTACTGTCGCAGCTATGGTCTATGATCCAGCCGGCAAGCTGATCAATATTATGAACGCAAAGCCCAAAAGCACAGGCCTCAATTATTTGATCTGGCAACTAGATGAACAAGGCTCGCTATTACCAGGCGCTTGGGTAAGTGACGAAACGCGGGGTATTCCAGTCCTCCCTGGGGAATACAAGCTTAAGCTTGAATATGATGGCATAAAAGACTCAACCTTGGTAAAAGTTATTCCGGACCCCAGATTTGACTTGGCCCCGGAGATCGATGAGCAACTGTACGCTTACCAAAAGGAAGTCGATCTACAGGTGGGTATTCTGGGTACTGCCCTTCGGTCCATAGATCGGAAAAAAGAAGCCTTGTCCAAGTTAGCGCAACAGCTGCAAACCTGGGATTATCCGGATAAAGCCGGTCTATTGGTACGCATAGCAGCCATGCGGGAGCAACTAGTGGCGCTCAGGGCCAAGGGACAAACCCCAAGGCCAACACGCCAGGTAGGCGCCTGGCAGACTTTAATGGTAACCCCTTATTCCAAGGTTAGAGGAATTCAACGGATTGCTATGTCCAGAACCAGGCCTATTTCTGCACAGGAAAAACAATTGGTACAGGAAGCCGCTCAAGCAGTAGAACTATTTGGGAATCAGGTAGATACTTTTGAGAAGGCAGAATGGAGGCCATTTATAGCGCAAATTCGAAAGACGGGATTCTATATACAAAGTGAAAAAGGGGAGTGATTTTTATAAAAATCTTGAAATCCAGCTTTTATAGTTTTTCTGATTGCAGATGCCGTAATTTATACCATCAGCCCACCCCTGATGACAGCTTTTCTTTGCCATTTTTGAGCCAAACCAAATTAAGTTTGGCCACAAGGATGTTATTTTAACGCAAAAAACACCCTTTTCATCCTGCATGGTTAAAATAACATCAAAAGTAGTTGTTTTTGTGGTAGACCAGGGATAGGGAGTGCTCTAATTTTGCCCTGTATTTAATCACAAGCAGCAGATCAATATTCTGTAGAGTTAACATTGATCAGGTGCTTAAAGGTAAACGCGTATAGAAAGGAGTTTTAAATCATTTCACATAAATACCTCTCTGAGTAGCATTGAGGTCAGAATTAAAAAATCATTTTATCACATTAACGTCTGAGGTTTAGGTCAGTGAAAGGACGGACTGAGCCGGATAATCGCATGGAATACACGAATATTCCCTAAGTGTTGGTACGTCACCAATTCCGGATTCCGTTTGGACGCATATCTAGGACTCAACAAACATGAACTTGCTGAATAGCAGGCTATTCAGCTATTTTCGAAATCAAGAGTGTGCTTTAAATTCCATCAACCCGCTGCGGTGGCCAAGCATGAAAATTTAAACATGAACTCTAATCAATTTTTTTAAAACGTATTATTATGAAGACAATAAAGAGTGTTTTGATCAGTGCAGCCATGAGCTTATTGTTTGTTAATACAGCCTTGGCTAACAATTACATTCCGGTTATAAAAGTAGTAGACAACAAGCTTCACCTTTCTTTGGATCACGGCTCTGCGAAAGCTGCCGTTAAGATTCAAGATCTAACTGGCGCAACCGTATTGGAAGAGAATGTTGTAGCTTCTGAACAATTCGAGAGTGTATTTGATCTTCAGCAATTGACACAAGGAGCGTATATCTTGACGGTCATATCTGAGCATCAGGAAACAGTACAGCCGATTTCCATCACTAGCGAAGGAGTTAGCATGGATGAGAATCAGCGAGCTGCCTACTTCCCAGCTAGCGTAAGCAAGAAGAGAGGGAAGTTGAACATTTCTCTACTGAATCCTACAAAAAGCGACGTTCAGCTACTAGTAATGGATATGCGGGGCAACATTCAGTTTCAAGAGACCATCGAAGACGAAGCCGTGATTGAAAGAGGCTATAAACTAAAGCAATTACCTGACGGCTTCTACACCGTGATTGTAGACAATGGAAAACGTGTTTTTACCAAAAACATGAGTTTATAACTAGCACAGGATGATGAACATCCTAATTCGGATGCAGAAAGATAAGTAAAGCATTAGCGGGGCCCTGGAATTAGGGGTCCCGCTTACATTGGGTCTATACGGTAGATCCATTTGGTACAAGCGTTTTTCGCTTTAACTAGCTACGCTCTCTTGATACCACTCGCGTATGTGCTCTCCAATTTCATGGGGATAATCTTCCTGCATAAAATGAAGCCCCTCACCTAGGTATACCAATTGGGTATTTTTGAATTCCTGCTTGATAATTTCTAGATCTGGAGCCTGCAAAGCAATCCCGGGCGTGACATACAAGCAGAGTTTGGGAATATCCGTTTCCTTCAGCTAATTGGCGTAGGCCTTCACCTTATCATGGCTTGCCTGTGGCTTTCCTTTGATCGGCACTTCTCGCGGCCAGACCAATAGGGGCTTTCTACTCTCTACAGTAGTATATGGCGCTCCGTAATAAGCCAACTCTTTGGGAGTCAGTTTGCGGCTGATCAAATCGGGTAACATCTTCTTGATGAATATATTCATTCGTTTCACCAGGAAGCCACCAAACAGCTTGGATCGCATCATTGCCAATCCCATATTCACGCTGGTTGGCATTGTTTCGTAGCGTGGCACATCAATTGATGCCTCCATGAAAGCAATGGCCCGCACATTCTCTCGATGCGCATTGGCATAATGAAATCCCATACTGCCGCCCCAGTCATGGATCACCAAGGTGATATCCTTCAATCCCAATTTTTCTATAAAGGCCTCTAGATATGAAAAAGAATCTTCGAAGCCATAATCAATATCTGGTTTATCGGACTTTCCCAAGCCGATATGATCCAGGGCGATACATCTGGCGTGATCGGTAAGGTGGGGAATAATGTTGCGCCATAAGTAAGAGGAAGTAGAGTTGCCGTGAATGAAAAGCATTGGCGCACCTTGTCCTTCATCAATGTAGTGGCTCTTACTGCCTTTTATTTCAACATATTTTGATTCGAATGGGAAGGCAGCGGTAATGGTTCTTTTCGCAGTACTGATCATGTTCAAATATTTAGTTTGAACATTGGACCCAAGCACTGCCAAGGTGTGACAGACTATTCGAAATATTTATGTAAATCTTTATCGTTGAGGAGCTCTTGTTCTTCCTCCAGAGTCAGTTCTGGATTGGGAATAGCATCGAGTTCACGCGCAAAATCTTCTAAATTTTCCCAGCGGTCCTCCATAGGTTTCCTCTTGGTCTTGAGAAATTGATTGACTACAATCCGGTAGACCCAGGTTTTGAAGGAACTTTTCGCTTGAAAGGCAAGATGCCAGGCTTTCCCCAAAACAAACATCCCGCACCTGACAATTTGCCTAAGTGCGGGATGGCTTATGATTTCTTGATTAAACAGGAGTATAATGTTCTATTGGGAAAGCGGCCTGGTTCAGCAACTCCCCGACTTCTGGTTTTTACTCATTAATTGGTGTCTTCGCAAAGATGCCAGGATCGGAGGCTATGTTCTCATTGGAATTGATTTCGTCAAAAGAGTATGGCAATCTCTCCGCATAAGGAGGAGGAGGCCCATCCACCATGAAGAAAGGTACAGCTAAATCTGGATCAGATTTGCGCAATCGACGTGCATCATTGAATGGCATATACATGCCAAAACCAGATACGTAACGCTCCTCGAAGATTTCACGTAAAAGAGCATCTGTAGCATCAATATTATCCGCATTTTCCATGCCCCCAGCCGCAAAATCATCGGCAGTATAGGCATCATAACGGATTGATCCATCTTGGAAGTTCTCATTCACTCCACCGCCAGCATTTAGCCAAGCTCTGAGTGTGTTGAGGTGTCCTAGTGCAATACTGAAATCGGTAGTTCTCGCGGCAGTTTCTGCTAGAATCAACTGGTTTTCAGCATAGGTGACTAGGTTCTGGGGTTCAAATTGTTCAATGATTCCTTCATTAGCACTTCCAGAGTTCTCATCAATGGTAAAATAGGCCAGACGAGCCCCTTCATCAGTTTTAGCATTATTTCTGGAAAGTGTATTGTTCGCATCCAGTATTTGCAGTAAATAGCTGTTTGTATTACCGATGTCCCCAGCCCGTGAACCCTCTAGAATCGTCCAGAACATATTCTTATCTCCTTCTGCTATATCCGGACTACCACGAGGAATATACTTCATCGAACCATCTGGATCATTTATGCCTTGCAGTGCAGCAGTATATGCTCCGGCATAATCCCGCAAATTCAGCAAATATCTAGCCTTTAGTGTATTCGCTGCGGCAATCCATTGATCAGCATCTCCTTCAAAATAGATATCTTCTGTTAGTTCTCTACTGGAAGCGCTCGCAAGATCCGCAATCCCTTTATCGATCAAGTTGATCGCTGCCTGGATCACGGAAACCTGTCCATCAAACTTAGGATCGTCGATCTCCGAATTATTGGCTTCTGAATACGGTACATCACCAAACAACAAGGCTGCAGTACCGATGGCATGTGCCTCGACAATATTAGTAATCCCTACCAATAATTTATCAGCAGGTGCTAGGCTACGGAGGTGCTGTACATTAGGGATAGTTCCTACATAGATTCGACTCCAAACACCATTTGATTCGACCGTGGACAATGAAAAGCCATATATATTGGAGTAGAGGGAGGTAAAGCCTACCAATTGCCCCGAGTACATGCCAGCGATACGATTAAGGTGTCCCGCCTGTGCCTGAGCATTGGCCAATTGTGCTCCAGTTAAAAATAACTGAGCATCAACATCTGAAATAAAGAGATCGTTCGGATTGTCATTAATACCATCTACCAAGCCTTCACAGGAGGTGAAGAAGGCCCCGATAGCCAGTAATAATGCCTTTATATATCTTCGCATAATGATGAGATTTTTGGATTAAAATTCAATACCTAGAGAAAACAAGAAGGAAGCGGTCTGGGGATTAGTGAAATAGTCTAATCCCAAGGCGTTACCTACCCCACCTTGATTGGTCTCTGGATCAATACCGTCAATTCTGTTGTAGTTAAGAATATTTCTCCCCGTTGCCGCGACAATAATAGATTGGAAAGGTGTAGCATCTCTGAACGCTTTCCCGCTGAAGGTATAGCTCAAAGTTACCTCTCTCAATTTTGTAAAGGTGGCGTCTTTGATGGAGAAGTTATAAGCTTGGTTATCACCAAAACCACCGCCAATACCATGGCGATACCAGGTTTCATCCAACAATACCGGTCCACCACCAAAGTCTCTGATATTTCCCCTAACCGTTGAACCAGCAGGAATTAGATCTCCATCAAAGTTCTTAAGGGCCTGATCCAAGGTGATACGGTTGGCTGTTTCCGCTGTGGTTCCAAATCGGCGTAATACCCACAGTGTTCTAGGAGAAAACGCCCCTCCTTCTGAATGTTCCAAAAGGATATTGATTCCGAAGCGCTTATAGCGGAAATTGATACCCAAGCCACCTCTCCAATCTGGGTTCGGATCACCTAAAACGATAGGCGTAGAAGTTAATTGAGGGAAACCATTGTCATCTAGAATGAAGTTACCGTTCTCATCTGTCTGTGAACCCGTACCAAAAAGTACGCCCAATTGCTCTCCTACCACTGCATTGGAAGAAACGGAACCACCTCCACCAGCGAGGGTAATGGTATTTGTTCCAGCCAAGGCCGTCACCTCATTTCGGTTTCTAGCCCAGTTAATGTTGAAATCAAGGCTTAAATCTTTCTTATTGATGGCCGTGTACCCGAGATCTAGTTCTACGCCCTGATTCTTCATCGCTCCAAAGTTACCGTACTGTGTATCGTAACCAAAAGAAGGAGTAAGCGAAGTATTTAATAGGATTCCATCGATCTCATTATTGTAGTAGGTAAAAGCAAAACTCAATTTATCTTGAAAGAATCGAAGGTCTGTTCCGATCTCCCATTCCGTTTTGATCTCTGGTTTCAGATTCGGATTACCCAGGTCATCGTCCAAACGGAAACCGCCGCCAAACAAATCAATCAACAAAGGATCACTGTAAGAGCTATAAGAGAATCCTCCTTCTGCGATGTTTTGGGCTCGGTGAGGAGCGGGTTGTACCCCTACTTGTCCGTACGATACACGCAGTTTACCAAAAGAAAGGACCTTGGAGTTCACGACGCTATTAGTAAAATTCCAAGCGACATCCGCTGCTGGATAGAAGAAACTTCCATTCACAGTAGAAGAGGCTTCCAATCCACCAGATAGGTTCACGTATAATTCGTCAAATAAGTCAAAGTTCAAGACGCCATATCCCCGATTCGATCTTCTAAAGGTTTTGAAGTTTTCAAAACTGGTATTCTCGTTGGCGGTATTCAATGCACTCGTTTCTTTTCTGGCATTTACCAGGAAGCCCGTTAACCGGCCGGAGTTACGCTGATAATTGCGATCATTGATACTCCATCCAACGGTCGCCGTCAAATCAACTACATCGCTGAGTTTGAAACTACCTTTGGCGATCGCATCAAAGTTATATTCTTGTCGCCCGATCAGGTCTTCAGCGAAGATACCTACGTTACGGTCTCCTCCCGAGCCAATGGGGAAGAAGTAAACGCGTTTGTCACTAGATACATCCGCATTACCCCGGAGGATGACCTGTAGCCAATTACTTGGCGTGATGGTCAGTTGAGGTGTGACTACAAAGCGATTGACCGCAGTAGTAGCCAGTTGCTCGTTGATGGTCCACAGTGGGTTATTATAAGTCGGATTCTGTCGATCCCCCACGGGACGACGATAGGAACGATGACGCAAAGGGGTAGGTGTACCATCGTCATCGAAATAGGTGCCGATATAATCGGTTTGATCAAAATCCGGGGCAGTACGCAACAAACCCAGCATCAGGCCAGCCGTATTGGAACTTTGCTGAATTCGATTAGAGTTGGAGTTTGTGTAGGAAGACTTCGTAGACAAAGTCAACCAGTCGGTAAGGAACAACTTGTTGTTGAAACGTACATTGGTACGGTCATAATCCGATTCTCGTATAATCCCTTCCTGATCAATACGAGCCATACTGAAGAAGTAAGTGCCTTTTTCTCCACCCCCACTAATGGATAGGTCATTTTGTAGAAAACCACCAACCTGGAATACGTCATCCCAGTTATCATCAACAAAAGTTGCTGTAGAACGCTTTTCATCAATGGGATAATAGCGATTTCCATTGTCAGCTTCGAAATACTCCCCACTCGTATCGAAAACATCATCGCCTCCTGCTCTATCTGGAATGTAATCGCCCCAGGATTCTGCCGTTCCTGCTCTAAATCTACCGTTTGTCCCCTGTCCCCAGGTATCTTGCATAGGAATGCGTTCGTTGACCCAATCAAATGACATGGTAGCCTTATAGCTAATTTGGGGCTTACCGCTTTTCCCTTCTTTGGTCGTAATCACAATTACACCATTAGCGGCACGACTTCCCCACAGGGCAGCAGCAGAAGCTCCTTTCAAAACCTGTACGGACTCAATATCATTGGGATTAATATCATTCAAACGAGACTGCTGAGAAATACCTCCCGTACGACCACCTGTGATATCATTACCACCACCATAAGTGGTAGAGTTGTTGAGCGGTACTCCATCAATGATGATCAAAGGGCTTCCATCTCCCTGAATGGTATTAGCACCACGAATTCGTATGGTACTACCTGCACCGGGATCTCCATTAGAACGATTGATCCGCACATTAGAAGCTTTAGCCCCCAGGGCATTGATCAAGTTTACCTCGCCAGAACGGCCTACGTCATCTGGGTTGATGTTCGTAGCCGTTGCCCCCATTTCATCTCGCTTTTGAGTAAAACCAAGTGCAGTAACCACTACTTCGTCCAGTACTCCCACATCTTCATTCAAAGTCACATTGACCGTACCACGGCTACCAACCGCTTCTGAAACGGTCGCATATCCTGTGTAAGAGAACCTAAGCACAGATTCTGAACTAGGCACATCGATCGTAAAATTGCCATCAAAGTCCGTTATAGTACCTGTTGTAGTCCCTTCAATCAGGATGTTTACCCCAATCAGCGGTTCTCCACCAGTATCGGTGACGGTACCCTTAACCGATTGTTGGGCGGATAGCCCTACAGCTAGGCCTAAGCAACATAAGCATAGTAAGAGTTTTTGTCGCATAATAATAAAGTTAATGATTAATAGAATCGTCACAACTCAATAGACATGCACCTATTGAATTGCCAAATTGCATTGCATTTTATACTGAATCTTTACTTACGCAGTGAGGTTCTTAAGGGGTAGTGATGAAGTAATTGTACAGGCGTGAACACTTCCCAAGTTAATCATATTTCTCGTTTAAAAAAATTTCCTGTGTACGGTAACACAGAACAATAGATAAAGAATGGTGCCTTACTTTGTCAGGCTATGAGTTTTAAACCTGCTCGAGATAGATCGGCTAAACCTGGATTAAAGTGTACAAATGACACATTTAAAAACTGGAACCACGCGTAATAAGCTACTAATAATCAACTATTTAAAACAAAAAGCTTGAATAAAGACTAGCAGCAGCGTCAATTGGTAGGAGCCATGTTAGATAAGGTACTCTTGGGGAGTATGAAAAGATGAATTTTGAAGCACACAGTATCGACAAGTAAATCGAAAAAATGGACGAAATTGCGATCTTTACTAGCGTAAATTTGGTACAAAATAGCAAGACATGCTATCGCCCCCCCTTTTGCCTTTCCTTTAGCATTAATCGCCTAAAAACAAAAGTGGCTATCGCTCCCACTAGGGCCAATCCAGCAATCACCGCAAAAACATGCTGATGCCCCAGGGCTCCTGGCGAACGGTCGATCAAGTAGCCCATAATGGGTCCCATAAAGATATCTGGCGTAAAACCCAATACCGATACCAACCCCACTGCACTTCCTGTAATAGCAAGTGGGATATTAGCTTCCTGAAACAAAGCGAAATAGATACCGCGTAAAGCATAGATGCCCAGGCTAGTCCCAGCTACCGTCAAAACCAGTAGCCAATAAATACCAGGCGGAACCACTCCTAAGGCTATTACTAAACAACCGATGATCAACATCACAAAGCTCCAAAGTACCACCTTAGAAATGCCCACCCTATCTCCTAAGATACCTGCCGCAATAGCTGCAAAAGGCCGAACCCAATAAGACACGGTTCCCACCCGAGCAGCAGCCACGTCATTATACCCAAAGGCATCATAAGCATACAAAGAGAAGTCATCAGTTCCCTTGTAGCCCGCATAGGCACAAAGTACAATGACCGCCTGCAACCAGATGGATGGTAGGCGAATGACCTCCTTCACCCCTGATAGATTGAGCCGTTTGGGTGTACTTACTTCCCCTTTCTCTTTCCCCTCAGGCACTACGATCCACACTAGCCCAGCCGCAAAAACCACAAAGCCCGTAAAGATCCAAATGATTTGGGTGAGGGCGTGAGTACGCTGTTCTAGACTAGCCTCTGCGGCATCCACCGGCAAGAGAGAAGCAAATATGGCTACGGAGATAGAGGCGAGCAAAGCCGCAACCAACCCTCGGCCACCATCTAGCACTCCATAGGCCTTGCCCTGGCTAGCGTCACCACCCCATTCTCTAGTCGCCCGGATCAAGGCCGCCCAGAACAGGAGTATGGTCGTTAGTCCCCAAAAACCATACAGCCACATGAGCACTTGCAAAGGCGGAGTCCTAGCCAATAAAATTCCTCCCAGAGAAGTCGTAAACAAGGCGATGGCCATGAGTTTCTTAGCTGAAAAACGATCTGCCAGGGGCCCTCCCAGGAAGTAAGCAAACATGGCGACTACTCCATAGACAGAAAAGGCGATTCCTAGCTCCAGGTTGTTGAGTCCAAATACATCCAGTAAGGTAGGGCGGAAGATTCGAGGTACAACAAAAGGAAGCAAAAACACCGTCTCCCCAGCAATGATCAGCGTGGTCATCACCAGCATACGGCATGCGGCAACGGGATCGAATATAAAGAGCGAGCTATTGAGGTCTTTGGTAGAATCAGGCATTTCATCAGTATAGTTCAGCTGCCTAAAATACAAAAAATGTAAAACTGGAGTGAGGCGTGCAAATGGCAGTTATGGAACGTTCGTAGGGTTTCACCCAAGAAGCTTATCTAGACTAACTCTCCTTTTAATTCCTTCAATCTTCCATCGTAAGGTCCCTGGATCGTCTTCCTGTTCTTCCTTAGGCAAAATACGATCATCCTTAGCTCGACTTTAGTATTTTGAAAAGCTTAAATGGCTTACTGGAGAGGAGGATAAATCCTATTGCTGTTTTAATTATTTGATAATGAGTTGTTTATTTTTATTAGTAAACAGTTTTGTAGATGTTGATCGATTCTTACCTCAATTTTGCACATCCATCTTGAAACCTGATGTTCAAAATTAAAACGACTGTTGCCAGTACTTAAGAGCGGGTGGCCGTCCCGTATTGTTTGAACGGAGAGAGTTTACGGGACAAGCGTTTTTTGATTCGTTTTTGAGGTATTTGCAAACGCTCTTTGAGCTACTAGCTCAAACCTCCCAGAAAAATGAATAAAAGCCATGTAAAAAGATATATGTATATATTTTAAGTGATTGATTATTAATGCCTTAAAACTTGGCCTTGTCTTCGGCGACTTCCTTTTTCAATCGAAAAAAAGGAAGCAAAATTCTTCTGGGTTGGCTTGAGTCAGTGACTCAAAGAGCCTAGCTAAAAAAACTTGCTTAGCTAGTTGAGTAATCAACTCAAGCGCGACGCATCAAACAGTTTTTTGCCGGCAACCCACTCTAGGGAATGGCTAAATCTATTTTTTGGATTAGCATAAAATGCGAAAGTCGAGCTTAGGCACTAGGGAGAAAAAAGTGCATCGGACCATTCATCCCACTGCCCTTCTATTACTCAACATATCCGATCCGTCATTCTTTGGGTACGATCTAATTCCACAATGTCTCTCCCTATTATCCAGTTAGAATTGCTATTTTCATACCATCTGAAAAATAAACCATGAAAAGACGCTTACTGATCCTCTGTACCCTTGGTATTTCCACATCCATTTTCAGTCAAACGCCAAGGTCTCCGCTTCTACAGTCCTTTGAAACTCACCAAAAATTAAAAGACCAAACTACCTTCCATGCCGAATGGCAGCTCCTCGGCCCGGTCACCAACTCTGCCCGTGTGGAAGCCGTACAGGCCCATCCCAACCGTCCCGGAACCATGTATGCCGCCTTCGGCTCCGGCAACCTATGGAAAACAACCAACAACGGCCTGAGTTGGAAGCCCATCTTCGAGAACCAGGCTGCTCTCGGAATCGGAGATATCGCCTTAGCTCCCTCTAAGCCAGATGTGATTTATGTTGGAACAGGGGAAAGTCTCAAGAAGGCACGCAACTTCACCATGCCAGGTGTTGGCGTATTTCGTTCCGATAATGGTGGCGAATCCTGGGAGCATTTGGGGCTAGAGGATTCTTGGCACATCGGTGAGATTGCCGTTCACCCTACGAATCCAGATATCGCTTTTGTAGCCGTGCTGGGGCATTTCTGGTCTACTAATGAAAACAGAGGCCTGTATCGAACACAGGACGGCGGGAAAAGTTGGGAACATGTATTATACCTCGATGAAAATACGGGAGCTAATGATGTCGTAATCGCGCCCTCCAATCCCAATTATGTCTACGTTTCCATGTGGGAACATCATCCAGACCTAAGTGGCCCAAAGACAGGTATTTATGGCAGCACAGATGGTGGAGAGACTTGGGAACTACTGGATCAAGGGATGCCGGAAGGTCCTAAAAAGGGACGCACGGGGCTTGCTGTTTCCTACACGAATCCACAAAAGGTATACGCCTTGATGGATAATCTCAACCTAAATAACCGAAGATCAGCCCAAGTCTATAAAACCGTGAATGGAGGTAAAAATTGGCGCAAGACCCATGATGATGATTTGTTGATCTTCCCAGGTATTGGTTGGTATTTTACCGATATTTATGTGAACCCGCAAGACGATGAGGAAATCTATGGCCTTGGTGTCCGGATGGCTCATAGTGCTGATGGCGGTAAGAACTTTGATCTGGTCGCGGGAGAAGTGACACACCTCAATCCCAATATCGCACAAACCTTACACCTGGATCATTGCGAACTATGGATCAACCCAATAAACCCGGAACATTTAATTCTCGGCAATGACGGTGGGCTGTACACCAGCTACGATCGGGGCAAAACCTGGCTCCATCACAACAATATTCCGGCCGGAGAATTCTACACCATCACCCTAGATCAAGAAGAGCCCTATCGCATCTTCGGCGGCACGCAGGATGATGCGACCGCCTATGGCCATGCCCGGCCTTGGAACCCCAACTTCCCAGACCCTTGGCGTTACCTCTGGATCGACGCTTGGAGTGGTGGCGATGGTTGCGTAACTCAGGTGGATCCTACAAATCCCAACACCATATACTTAAGTGCCCAAAATGGGGCCGCCTACCGTAAGGATATGGAGGTAGATACTCAAGTTTATATCCGGCCTTCTCTCCCCAAGAATCATCTTGGAGAATTGGCTTTCAATTTTGTAGCTCCTTATTTTATCTCCCCTCATGCCGCGTCTCGGCTCTATCATGGCGGCAACTATGTATTTAAATCAGACGACCGAGGAGATAATTGGAAGCTGATCAGTCCAGATCTTTCTCACGCTGCTGATTCGTCCAAAAACTCTATGGCAGCAGGGGCATTGGCAGAATCGACTTTACAAGCCGGGCTGTTGTATTTTGGTGGAGATAAAGGAATTTTCTGGAGTAGTAAGGACGATGGGGAGAACTGGGAAGAACATTCCGAAGGCCTACCCAACTTTTATATCCGCAGCATCCAACCCTCACAAACACAGGCTAGGGCGGGTATATGTAGCCCTTACTGGTATCAATTATGACCAACTCAGTGCTGCCTTATACCGATCCGAAGATTTTGGGGAGAATTGGCTACCGATCATGAATAACCTCCCAGATGAACCCATCAACGTAATTGTAGAAGATCCAAAGTTTGAAAACGTGCTATATGCTGGTGCTTATCGAGGCGTCTATATTTCTACAGACATGGGTGCCTCCTGGTCACTTCTGGGCAATAGCTTACCGGCAGTTAGTATCGGTGACCTGAAAATCCAAGAGCCTACCAACGACCTAGTCGTTGGCACCCACGGGCGCGGCATCTATCGACTCAATTTGCATCCCTTACACGAAGCCTTAGCTCAAGCCCAGCCATTCGAAGGCAATCAGCTATTCACCCCCCCCTGTGATGACTAGTCCCAAGATTCGCTTTATGTATAGGGATGTAGACAAGGCTACGATTCAGGCGTACCCTATTTCCTTTTCGTTGAAGATTGGCGGTCCCGTGCAACTAAGCATCCTGGAAGGCCAGCAAGTGCGTTGGTCGCAAGAGGTTGATGGCCAAAAGGGTTTTAATCAAATCCTTTGGGATTTGGAAACTTCAGAAACTGAAAGCATGCAACCTTATTTTTTATCGGTATCGAAGATATTTGTCGCCAGGGGACTTACACGCTAAGGCTGCAAATTGGTGAAAAACAGTTGGAAAAGCCCCTGACTGTTGAACAGTATTAGGAGTATGTTTAAAATCCAATAATTGGCCTGCAAATTCAAGAAGGCCAATTGTCGTGGCTCTGGCCATACAGTAAATTTCATTTTAACTTAACATGTGGTATAGAACTAGAAGTGTTATTTGTTTGATCTTTGAAAGAGATCACCTATTTTTATTAACCCTTTCTAGAGCGTGCCACCATGGGCAAGTACTACCTTTCACTCTTTCTATGCCTGCTTTGGCATCATTCCTCAATATATGCACAAACCTTCTGGACAGGACCGAAGATCACCTTCGTCCGAGCGCCTAATGTCGACTGGACTCTTCCTGAACCACCAAGACCGAATTACGGACAGTGTTTGGATCACTAGAGCAGAAATCAGAGGGATCTATAATATCCGGATTGAAGATGAGTATGATCGAGTAAGTTTCGATAGTCCCAAAGGAACCGAATGGGCTATCGGACGCATTGCCGATGGCATTGAAAACCTAACTTTTACCACCTGGCTAGGCTCAAACCCTAATGGTCCTCCTGCCTCGGTGGGACAGGATAAGGTGCTGCACCTAATCGCAGAAGACATTTACATCGATGTTAGATTTACCGCCTGGACAGAAGGCGTACTGGGAAGCCAGGATATTACCGATGGGGCCTTTACCTATATACGCTCCACCCCGGATCTCACGATTGATCAGGACGAGGACGGGTTCTTTGCGGGCGAAGATTGCGACGATGACAACGCTTTTGTTAACCCTGATCAAACCGAAATCCCCTACAATGGTCTAGATGATGACTGCAATCCAGCGACTCGTGATGATGATTTGGACCAAGATGGGTTTATCCTAGCTGAAGACTGTGATGATACTGACCCAAATCTTAATCCAGGCATTGCAGAGATTCCCTACAATGAGTTAGATGACGATTGCAATCCAGCAACCCCTGATGACGATGTGGATCAAGACGGATTTCTAAAAGCTGATGACTGCGATGATAATCGTGCCGATATCAATCCCAATCAAGTGGAAATACCTTACAACGGAGTCGATGACGACTGCGATCCAATGACCCTGGACGATGACTTGGACCAGGATGGCTTTATACTCGAACAAGATTGCAACGACAACCGCGCGGACATCAATCCAGCGCAAACCGAAATACCCTATAACGGAGTCGATGACGACTGCGATCCAATGACCCTGGACGATGACTTGGACCAGGATGGCTTTATACTCGAACAAGATTGCAACGACAACCCGCGCGGACATCAATCCGGCACAAACCGAAATACCCTACAACGGAGTCGATGACGACTGTGATCCAATGACCCGGGACGATGACTTAGACCAGGATGGCTTTATACTCGAACAAGATTGCAACGACAACCGCGCGGACATCAATCCAGCGCAAACCGAAACCCCCTACAACGGAGTCGATGACGACTGCGATCCAATGACCCTGGACGATGACTTGGACCAGGATGGCTTTATACTCGAACAAGATTGCAACGACAACCGCGCGGACATCAATCCAGCGCAAACCGAAATACCCTATCAACGGAGTCGATGACGACTGCGATCCAATGACCCTGGACGATGACTTGGACCAGGATGGCTTTATACTCGAACAAGATTGCAACGACAACCGCGCGGACATCAATCCAGCGCAAACCGAAATACCCTATAACGGAGTCGATGACGACTGCGATCCAATGACCCTGGACGATGACTTGGACCAGGATGGCTTTATACTCGAACAAGATTGCAACGACAACCGCGCGGACATCAATCCAGCGCAAACCGAAATCCCCTACAACGGAGTCGATGAAGACTGCGATCCAATGACCCTGGACGATGACTTGGACCAGGATGGCTTTATACTCGAACAAGATTGCAACGACAACCGCGCGGACATCAATCCAGCGCAAACCGAAATACCCTATAACGGAGTCGATGACGACTGCGATCCAATGACCCTAGACGATGACTTGGATCAGGATGGATTCCTCAGAATAGAAGATTGTAATGATAATGATTCCACGATCAATATCAAGGCCATTGAAATACCCAACAATGGCATAGATGAAGACTGCGATGGGATGGACCTCATCACGGATGTACACGACCTGGACGAAATTCAAGTCAACATCTATCCCAATCCAGTATCAGATGTTTTGAACATAGAAATATTTGAAGCTCCCAATTACCGACTAAGTATCTTCGATTTGCAAGGTCAATTACACCTATCACAAGTCGGAGGTAACTCCATGAATACTGCGGCCCTTAACAATGGCCTTTTTCTCCTTGAGATAAAGCATCTTACCACAAATGAACGATTTGTCAAAAGGATTCTGGTGCTGCATTGATCCCCCTTATTCATCCCTAGGATTGAAGTTTGGGGTTGAAGTGAAGCTGACATCATATTTGAAACAATTCTTGCCTCAGTGAACTCGGGTGTATCTTTTTACATTTTATGCGTCATAAGCAGGTAGGGGCTTGAATTTGAAGATCAAAAATCAAACTTCAGCCCAAGCAGATACCAACGTTATTTCAGATGGTAATCCTTAAAAGAAACTTAAAGTCCTATTATCCGGAGCGTACCATACAACTCAAAAGACGATTGGACGTTCTTTTAACTGGACTTTGGAAAAACACGCGGATTAGAAGAATTTACTTTCTCGTTACACTATAACGCCCAAGACTATATCATGCGCAAACAAATATTGACTCTTTGCTTCCTACTTTCAGCCTTATACCTAGCTGCCCAGGATCGAACCGCAGAACCTTATGCTACTTCCCGAGTGCTCAATCAATCACCTGCAAAGGGTTTGCTGCTAGACTATAGCAAACTGGGAGGATTCAATTATAAAGGCCCGAATAATAGTAGCCAAGTAGCGGAGAGTGATCGCTTAGAATTAAAACTACGCATCCCCGTCTTGCTCAAGGAACGTACAAAGGTTTTGTTGGGATTACAATATTTTCAAGAATCCTACGAGTTTGAAGAAGAGGAACTACTGGAATCCAACTTCGTCTTTCAACGTTTGAATGAACGAGTATTAAAAAAATCACGGCTCAGCCTTAGCGCTGGACATGCCATCAATAGTAAATACTATACCGCCTTCAGACTGGAGGCTTCCTATTCTGGAGATTACCAAGGGATTATCAATATGGATAACCGATACGCAACCTATAGAGCGACAGCTGCCTTGGGTTACAAGAAATCGGAAAGATTGACCTATGGGTTCGGTGCCTACTACAGCAATAGCTTCCGCCGTACCCAAGTGCTACCTTTTGCTTTCTACAATCAGACCTTCAGCGACAAGTTTGGCTTAGAATTTACGATACCCGTCAAGCTTAAAGCACGCTACAATATCAGTGATCAATCCTTACTCCTTTTTGGGCCACAATATCAAAGTCAGACCTACTCTCTGGATGTCCCAAATGAGCAAGGTGATTTAAGTATTGCCCACTTCCGCAGACAAGCCATTGACTGGGGCGCAACTTACCAATACAATATCGACGGATGGACCTGGATGCAAGTAGGCATGGGATATTTAACCAACTTCAATACTCGAGTAGAGGACCCGGTGGCAGGCACAGCCTTTGGTATCCAGCCAGGTGATGGGGCCTATTTGAAAGTTGGCCTCTTTTTGTCTCCAACTAGGAGGAAGTAAATAAAACAGAATAGTCGGCAACGTTGGTTCACGCCTGTCGAGGGACAGGGCCTAATCATTGTAGTCTTTTGGTAAAATTGATTAAGACCTATGCCCTGTATGTTTGACGGTCACCCCTTGGCTAGAAAACTGGCTTATCACCGCTAAGTCCTCCCTTTTGATCTTCCTCAAGCAATAGTTTATTACCCTCATGAATGTATCTGGGATTAGTTCTATTGTACCATTTACAAAGCATTTCTTCCCACTTTTCTTCTTACTTTAGAGTCACCCCAAGAAAGCCTATCTATTAAACGATCAACCAACTCATTCATGAATACCAACAGATTCCTGACCCTAGGGATAATCCTATGTGTATGGCAAGCTTGTCAGCCTTCTTCCGAACAAGCTGAGCTCCTTCCACCAGAAGAAAATCGATTTACGACTACCGTCCTAAACCAGGCAGGAAGTCTAGATGAGCCCATGGCTTTCAGCTTCGTCAGCAATGAAGAGATGCTAATCGTTGAGCGCAAAGGTGCGGTTAAGTCTTTTCATGTAAGAAGTCGGCAAATGCGGACCGTCGGGCACGTTCCCGTAAATACAAAATACGTGAACAAAGCCGGTAGAAGTCGCGAAGCGGAAGAAGGTTTAATGGGTGCGATTGCCCATCCGGATTATGCCCAAAACAATTGGGTTTTTCTACATTATGCTGATCCCGAAGAACCCAAGCACGTGCTAGCGCGCTGGGAATTTAAAAATGATTCCCTCTACGAAGACACTAAAGTAGTTGTCCTGGAATATCCTACACAACGTGAAGAATGCTGTCATACAGGTGGAGGTATGGCCTTCGATAGAGCAGGTAATCTCTATCTCACGACGGGCAACAATACCGTAAATCCTCCTCAAGGTACTTCTAACCTGGACGAACGCCCCGGACACAAGAACTCAGATGACCAACGGACAGCCGGAAACACCAATGACCTTCGTGGAAAAATCCTTCGAATACACCCTGAAGACGACGGGAGTTACAGCATACCCAAAGGGAATTTGTTTCCGGAGGGCACACCTAACACCCGCCCTGAGATATACACCATGGGACATCGCAACCCCTGGAGAGTTTCTATTGATAGTGAGACAGGCTATATCTACTGGGGAGAAGTGGGGCCGGATGCCTCCGAAGACACCGAGGTAGGACCGAGAGGATATGATGAATTCAATCGTGCCAAAGGACCGGGTTTTTTCGGATGGCCCTACTTTATCGGCAATAACTTTCCCTACGTGGATTCCCTAGGTCATCCATTCGATCCCACTGAGCCTGTCAATCATTCTCCGAATAATACCGGATTAACAGAACTCCCAAAAGCAGAACCTGCACTGATCTGGTATCCCTATGCCTATTCAGAAGCGTTTCCTTTAATGGGTAGCGCTGGCCGAAGTGCAACGGGTGGCCCCGTTTTTCGGCAGGCAGATTTTCCTGCCTCAGATAAACGGTTTCCTGCTTATTTCGAGGGTAAATGGCTCATCATTGAGTTTATGCGGGGATGGATCATGTCGGTAACCCTTGACAAAAACGGGGACTATGTGAGCATGGAACCTTTCCTGCCAAAGGAACGCTTTTCCAGTGCTATCGATATGCAATTTAGCCCGGATGGTGATCTGTATGTGCTAGAATACGGTTCAGCCTGGTTTAGAGGGAATGACAATGCCTTGGTGAAGCGCGTTCAGTTCAATGCAGGCAATCGCCCACCTGTGGTAAAAGCCTCGGCCGATCAACTAGCCGGAGCTATCCCATTGGACGTACAACTTTCTTCAGATGGTACCATTGATTACGATGAGGATAAATTGATATATACCTGGGAAATCTCCTCCGACAACGGCTTCCAACAAACCATCCAGGAACCCAATCCTGTAATAAAACTTCAACAAGCTGGTCTGTATAGAGCACGCCTTACCGTGACCGATGAAGCAGGAAACTCGGAAGCCCAGGAAGTCGAGATCATTGCAGGGAATGCGCCTCCTGTGGTGGAGATAGCCATAACCGAAGGCAACCAATCTTTCTTCTTCCCCAACAGCAGCATTCACTATACTATTGAAGTAAAAGATCAAGAAGATGGTAGTACCGCATCCGGTGATATCTCCCGAAACAGAGTGGCCATCAACTTTGACTATGTCCCCGAAGGATTCGATCCGATTGAGATCGCACAAAACCATCGTAGTACGGATGATTGGGTAGCTTTTTCCAAAGGTCGCACCTTGATTGATGGCAGTGATTGCTTTTCCTGCCACCGAATAGATGTCCGTTCCATCGGGCCCAGTTATCTGGAGGTAGCTGATAAGTATCCCAATACACCAAATAATCGGGGTATGCTCGCCGAAAGAATCCTCAACGGAAGCGTTGGCGTTTGGGGTGAGCATGCGATGAGTGCCCATCCAGATTTCTCCCAGCAGGAGGCGGAGCTCATGGTGGATTACATTATGAGTCTTAATGATCCGCAGTCCTCCCCTACTGTTTTACCATTTTCAGGGACGCATACCTTAAAGGCACCGGAAGAGAGCCAAGGTAAGGGGGGCTACCTTTTGCGGGCGGCTTATACCGATCAAGGTGTTGGAGATCTGAAATCCATCGCCTCGGAAACTATCATCCCACTCCGCAACCCCGTCTTAATGGCAGAAGGAGCAGATGAAATGCAAGGCATACAAATATTGACTACTCCAAGGCGTTTGGTCAATATTATGGAAGATCAAGCCCATCTCCTATACCAAGGAGTCGACTTAACTGGTGTCACCGAAATCTCCCTTAGTGCAGAAGCCTCGGTCCGGAACGGGGCTGCGGGTGGAATCATAGAGGTATACCTGGACAATCCAGATGGTACGGCTGTAGGTAGTACCCCCTTGATCGAGCCATTAGACGTAAATTTTCGTGCAGAACTGCGCAAGATGAGAGCGGAATGGGAAGAAAATGGGAAGAAAGGACAGGAGCCCAACTTCCGAATGGTTAGAAATAAATTCCTTCCTCCAATTTCTATACCCATTCAAGCAGAAGGTAAACACGATCTCTATTTCTTGTTCAAGAATCCAGCATTGAAAACGGGACAGATCTTGTTACAACTCAATGAAATACGTTGTAAAAACGTAAAGTCTCCAATTTAATCCTTCACATTATGACAAATCGAAAGAACCAAAACCGTAGACAATTTCTAGCTACATCGGTAGCTGCTACCACCGGCTTGCTACTAGGTAGTCAATCCCTTGTAGGAGCCCCAGCCATCCTCAAATACTACAACAAGCCCAATTCCAAGATTAATGGCGTGCAAATAGGTGTCATCACCTACTCCTTCCGGAGTATGCCCGACCAAAGTGCGGAAGCTACTTTGAAATACATTATAGAAAGTGGGATCAGCGCCATCGAACTAATGGGTGACCCGGCCGAAAGCTTTGCTGGAGCGCCTAAAAGCCCAGTGGATCGGCGGGCCTACTTTGGACTGAGGCGAAAACAGCGAAACGGCAGCCTTTCTGAGGCGGAAAAAACAAAAATGAAAGAGATGCAGAACTTAAGTGATGAGCATCGTACTAAGGTAGCTCAGTGGCGCGCCTCGGTTTCCATGGATCGCTTTCAGCAAATGCGGAAAATGTACAAGGCTGCGGGAGTAAAAATTTATGGTTTTAAGCCCAGTGCCTTCGGCAAGAACAATACGGATGCGGAGATCGATTATGGCTTTAGAGCTGCCAAAGCCCTCGGGGCCTCCCATGTAACGCTGGAACATCCTAGTGATGACGCCCATACCTTAAAGTTGGGTAAAATGGCTAAGAAGCACAAGATCCGCGTAGCGTACCACGGTCACACCCAACAAACACCTACCTTCTGGGATACAGCACTAGATCAATCTAAGTTCAATGCTATGAATCCGGATCTAGGGCATTATGTAGCTGCAGGTTATGACAGTTCATTGGATCTTTTACAGAAATACCATAAAAACATCTACAGCATACATTTGAAAGATCGGAAGAGCAAAGCTAACGGACAAGATAATCTGCCCTGGGGTGAGGGCGATACCCCGATTCCCGAGATCTTGCAATTAATGCAAAGACAAAAGTTCAAGTTTCCGGGTACAGTGGAGTTGGAGTATCGGATTCCTGATGGTTCGGATGCAGTGAAAGAGGTTCGGAACTGTCTTGAGTTTTGCCGCAAAGCTCTCGGCTAAGCGGAGAGCTTTGCGCCGTGGGGCCCTCACGCTTGCCGGTGAATGGCCCCTCCATTCAAAGCTGTAAACGCTTGATCAATTGTCAACTATGTTCTTTTGCCGTTTCGCAATTAAACATCCATCGGGTCAAAGTAGAGGCGGCCAAAAGGAGCCTGGAGTCTCAACGAAAAAACGTCAATGAAATCATGTATGAAGTAGGCTATCAAGATGCCAAAGCCTTTAGAAATGTCTTCAAAAAAATTACAGGCTTGACACCCGCCTCCTACCGTGCTCAATACCATACATAAGTGTCCATTTTCAGCTTAACCAAGCACCATGCTCTCCGACCTATTTTACTATATTAGAGGCAACACCTGAGCATAAACTTCGAAAGCAACGACGAGCATGAATGAAACCACAACCTTTCGCGATGTCATTATTGTAGGTGCTGGTCTTTCCGGCATTGGAGCAGCCTATCACATCCAAAGCAAATGTCCTGAAAGTAGTTATACCGTGCTGGAAGCTAGGGAATCCATGGGAGGCACCTGGGACTTGTTCAAGTATCCGGGCTTACGTTCTGACTCTGACATGTATACCTTAGGCTTTCCTTTCTATCCGTGGAAGAATCCCAAAGCCATAGCGGATGGCCCCTCTATTCTGTCCTACATCAAAGATACGGCCGCACATTTTGGGATTGATAAAAAGATTCAATACAATCATAAAGTGATCGATGCAGAATGGTCTCACTCTACCCAGCAATGGACCGTTCGCATTCAGCCAAATCCAGCCGTTGAAGCTACCGAAATGCATTGTAAATTCTTGATGATGTGTAGTGGCTATTACGATTACGACCAAGGTTATATGCCAAAATTTCCCAGGCAAGAGACTTTTCAAGGCAAGTTGTTTCATCCGCAGCACTGGGATACTTCGGCTGATTACCAGGGCAAAAAAGTCGTGGTCATCGGAAGTGGAGCCACAGCAGTTACTATTGTACCTGAGATGTCTAAAACTGCCGAAAAAGTGGTCATGCTACAACGTTCTCCTACTTATATCATGAACATGCCCAGTGAGGATGTAGTCTCTAATTTCTTGAAGAAGATTTTACCAAGTAAAGTAGCCCATCATTTAGCACGTTGGAAAAATATTCTCTTTAGCATGTTTTTCTACAACCTATCCAAATGGAAACCAGATTGGGTAAGGGGAATGATCCAGAAGGCGGCAGAAAAGGAATTGGGTGATAAATACGAGCAAAAGCACTTCGATCCCAAGTACGATCCCTGGGATCAGCGCCTGTGTCTAGTACCAGACAATGACCTTTTCCAAACGATCAAAGACGGTAAAGTAGAGATCGTTACGGATACGATCAAGCATTTCACCCCGAATGGAATGGAATTGGATTCTGGTCAAATGCTAGAAGCAGATATCATCGTAGCAGCCACTGGCTTAAAAATGCAGTTGTTCGGAGGCATGCAAATCAAGGTAGATGGAGAACTGATTCAGATGCATGAGCAACATGCTTATCGGGGTGTAATGTTCAGCAATCTCCCCAACTTTGCCATGGCCGTTGGTTATACCAACGCTTCCTGGACTTTAAAATGTGATCTCAATTGCCAATTCGTGGCCAAACTCATCAACTACATGAATGATAAGGCTTATAGCAGTTGTACGCCTGTCTTTGATCAGTCAGAATTTGGTGAAGAGGATCTATTGGACCTCAGCTCTGGCTATGTACAACGCGCCAAAGCTATTTTACCTAAACAAGGCAGCAAGAAACCCTGGAAGGTACATCAGAATTACATAAAGGATCTATTCATGTTGAAGTATGGGAAAGTGGACGATGGGCACTTGGAGTTTGCTTAAAGCTGTTTAGGTGTAGTATTTAACGTTTATTACATGGATATTCTCTGCCAATTGGGTTACTAAAGAAATTGGAAAAGGAAAGGCTAGAAATGAAAAACATACTATCTATTCGAAGAGCTAAAATATTTATCCACAAACTGCTGGTTGTTCTTATCGTTATCTTGATCAATAATAAGCATGCCATTACTCAAGGTGATGTATTTCAAGCTGAGGGGTTTGCCCTTCCAGAATAAAGATGAGTGTTCAAATATGAAAATTAATCTCAAAAGTTTTGAAGTCGAATTGAAGGATGATCCTTCGTATCTGATAAGACCTTCCGGCAATCCGATGTATAAGTACGAATACTCCCATGGACAAATCATAAAGAATAGAGTTTTCACCATCAATAAGAGAGCTATCGTAGTAAGAGACACAGCGGGTAAGTATGAAATATCCAGTGCCATACTATGTGAAAATGGAGGAAAGGCGGGATTAGCGCAAGATAGTTTTAAGCTAGAAGAAGATAAACTCTGGGTTTGCGTGGGTGATAAAATGTATAGTCTCGATATTCCCACTTTACATATCAACTGGTTTAACAGCATCGACTTTGGCACCATACACTCCATTAACTTTTTTGGTCGAGACCTGATCATTCATGCTAATACGGGTTTAGTTAGAATGAGTAGAAAGGGAGAGATCATCTGGAAATTTAGTGAAGGAAATGGCGTCTTTATTCCGGGTGAAGGGAGACTAAAGCTATTCGAAAGACATATTGAATTGATCGATGGGAATGATCAGAAGTACGTGGTAAATGAAGATGGTAAAGCCATTTCTTAAGGAAAGGGTGGTGAATGAGTATAGTAGTATGGAATTTCAGGGGAAAATCCTCACGGATAGAGGATAGCTCAAAGACAAAGGAAAAGCCCCATGCCCAAATCTGAGTGGAAGAATGGGAACGGAAAGTTTTGACAGAAGAACTACAAATTTATATCTAGACGGCTGCTCCCTTTGGGAGTGGCCGTTTTCATTTTGTAGAAACGAAAAAAAACTACGACTTTGTTCACAGGATAAGTCTCCCAACGCCTGCCCATAGGCAGAGAAAGCGTTGTTTCTCATTTACAATACTGAACCATCAGGAAGGAATTGAAAAACGAAATCAACATTGAAAGCTCCCTCCCAGACGAAGCGTTAATTTACTTTGTGAAGGAATTTTTCTACTTACAGATTGATAGTGATAAGGAGCAAACGATGGTGGCCATAGCTCCCGTACGGTAGCCGTGACTTTTGAAAAGGCGTCAGGCTGTGAAAGAGCTAGAGGCAATTTGCATGGAGCTTTAAGTTTTTTCACAGTCTAACCCGGTGCTTTCATTACTGGTTCTCGTTCATAGAAAGTGAATACTTCCGTTTTCCTGGCTCCTTTCTCATCGGTCAGCCCTAGTTTGATCATGGCATCTTTAAAAGACTGCGCATGTTCTGGGTCGAAAGAAAAATCAATATCATAAAATCCATCATCCCTTGTTTGATCTACCACTGCCCTTCCAATAGTTGTTCAATGACTTGATCGGTAATATGCTCAGGTGAGGTGATAGCGACTGTAAATCTTCAGAAGTGTAAATCTTTGTTAACGGACTAAATCTGAGCTGAAGGATTACGTACATTTAAACTATGAATGTTAAAATCAGGCAGTTAGCGCTTCTCCTATTCTTCTCTTTATTGAGTATCATAGGACTGCAGATTTATTATGCGATTGAAGTGTATCAGCAAAAATCTATGGTATTTAAGGCTGAGGTAAATCAAGCCTTCGAAAAGGCTGTGGATAAGACCAATGAGCAAAGGCTAAGAAAAATCAATGGCTTTTTTGAGCAGGATATTAGCGATACCACGCAAGTCAAGCTAACCTATGAATTATCGGAAGAAGGCCCCCGTTTGGTGGTCATCGATCCCCAGACCGGATATAAACACCTTTCGATGAATGCCAAAGAACTACCTGATACCCTAATAGATAATGAAGCGCTCATTCAGATAGCCGTCAATGAAAATTGGAAGCTTTTGAGAAATGAGAATATCCTATACTGGACTCAAGAAATTGGCGAGGGATTAAAAGCGCATTCTGATTCACTGTCTATTTCAACGGATTCGCTTAAGGAAAACATGAAAGCTGAATTGTTGCGATTCTCAATTGACGAAGCTTTTAGTTTTGTAAAGAGCGACTCAGCCTACCATTACGACTCAACCGATCAAAGCTTCAAAATTAACATGCTCCCTGTCAAATTGGATGGCGAGACTTTACTCACTGCCCAAATCGCCAATCCACAAATTGCCATTCTAAAACGCTTGACGGTAGTCTTTGCCATTACCCTGATAGCATTGGCTTTACTTTTCTACAGCTGCCTGTACCTCTACCGAATTTTAAAAAGACAAAGACAGCTCTCCGTCTTGAAGGATGATTTTATAGATAATGTAACCCACGAATTAATCACCCCCACGGCAACGCTACAACTAGCCTTAGAAACTTTAGAAAAAAGTGCTCCTGATTCTTTTTCCAGATACATCAGTATAGCCAAACAGCATGCGAATAGGATAGCAACCATAGTGGATCACGTATTGAAATCATCTCTTAGTCAAATGGAAGATGAAAGTATCCCAATAGATAAGGTGGATATCAAAGCCCTACTTATGGAT
The DNA here is from genome assembly GCA_965263225.1 of Saprospiraceae bacterium. Taxonomy (GTDB): domain Bacteria; phylum Bacteroidota; class Bacteroidia; order Chitinophagales; family Saprospiraceae; genus DT-111. The sequence goes on along the minus strand of CBDHHG010000045.1, from coordinate 50,593 downwards.
ACTATACAATATTACAGCGCTACGTACGGAGATCGACTCAAAATTGAAGCCAACATGGATAGTGCTGTAGATATAAGGACTAATAAAGCGCACCTCTCTACAACCCTCCACAATGTGATAAGCAATGCCATCAAATACGGGCACCCGTTAAGGCCAGAAGTTCATATCAGTTTAGAAGAAAAGGAAAGTGAAATTCACATTAACATCGAAGATAATGGTCAGGGCATACCTAAAGAACATCAGACACTCATCTTCGAAAAATTTCATAGAGTACCATCCCCTACACATGTTGTGAAGGGATTGGGAATTGGCCTATATCACGCCAAACAACTCATGCAGAAGGTTAATGGTGATGTGAGTCTTATTCATTCCTCTGCCAAAGGAAGTTCTTTTCGTATTCAGCTCAATAAAAGGAGTGCTTATGAAGTCTAAAATCAAAATCCTGCTGGTGGAAGATGAAGCATCTTTAGGCATGCTTATCCAAGAAAACCTGGAACGAGAAGGCTATGAAGTACATCACGTTCAGGATGGTGATGCGGCCTTAAAAAGGTTTTTTGGGCAGGAAATTGACTTGATCATTCTAGACATTATGATGCCCAAAAAGAATGGTTTCGATGTAGCAAAAACCATCAGAAATACGAACCGGCATACCCCCATTTTATTTCTTACCGCTAAAATTAAGTCAGCAGATGTAGTAAAAGGATTTGAGTCTGGTGGAAATGACTATTTACGTAAACCATTTGCCTTCGAAGAACTATTAGTCCGAGCTAAAGTATTGCTAAGTAAGGAAAGACTAATAGACTCGGTATCATCAAATCAGGCTACCACATTTGAATTAGGAAACTACACCTTTGATAGTCAACGCCTACTTTTATATGATGGAATAGGAAAGAAAAAAAAGCTTACCATGCGAGAAGCTGAACTTCTGAAGTTACTCTGTGAAAATCAAAACCAAGTGGTCTCTAAAACCAGTATTCTGTTAAAGATATGGGGAGACGATTCTTTCTTTAACTCCCGTAGTATGGACGTTTTCATATCCAGATTAAGAAAATATCTTGAGAAAGAAGAACGCGTCAATCTGGTCAATTTAAGAGGAGTAGGTTATAAATTAGTAGTACTCTAACAAAAGTAGTACAATACCCTTTTGGGGGCTTTCCTATTATCAAATCTGTCGAAGATAGATTGTTGAGCTACAACAACCTTTCTTCTAATCGGTAATGGTGGTACTGGTTCCTAATTTTTATTTTATTAGTGGCATACTTAATGAGTAACAAATTTTCTAATGCCCACAAGGTAAGAGCGTTAGCGGCACTTCACTTTTCACAATAGCGCAAGAATGCGTCTTTACCCATACATCAGGAATCTTCAACTTTACTACTGTCCACCAAATTGATGCCTCAGCTTTTGTAACATCACAAATCCTCTGCGCTGACAAGACAATGGAACAGCATAAGACCATCGTTTTCAAAATCATTCCACTCCACTCCCCATTGTAGTTGCTACATTGTTGATTATCTTTATCGACAAACCTATTGGATGGACGACCAGCATCCTGATCATTGCCATGATGGTGGTTATGGTATCGGTGGACCGCATCGCCTGAATGTGGAAAGCCCATCACTAGCCAACTGGAACTAGTAACAAAACAAGAAATAAGTGAGAAACAGATTATCCTGAATTCATAATCCTTAATTATTAAATCCAGCATATGACAACGACACCAGAGCATGATGCACGAATAGCAAAAATGACCTTTGCATCGGTATATCCTCATTACGTTACCAAGATGGAGAAAAAGGGAAGAACCAAAGAAGAATTGCACCAAGTGATAGCCTGGTTGACTGGTTTTGACGCCAAGAAACTGGATGAACTGATTGCCGCAAAAGTGACCTTTGAAGAATTCTTTCAGCAAGCAGATTTGAATCCCAACGCGCCTCTGATCACCGGAGTAATTTGCGGCTACCGTATAGAGGAAATTGAAACGCCTCTGACAAAACAAGTGAGATATTTGGATAAGTTGGTAGATGAATTGGCAAAGGGGCGTAAGATGGAGAAGATTTTACGTGTCCCAAAAGTCTAATAAAGCTTGAAGCCTTACTTTTTTAGGAAGGAGAAAACGAGCCTTAGTTGAAACACACATCCTAAATGGAAGGAGATGACATCAAGAGAATTTCGAGACTAACTGCAATTTTAACTCAATTGCAAACCCAAAGACGCTTGACGGCAGCAGACTTGTCTGAAAAGTTTGGTGTTAGTAAACGAACGATTTACCGAGATCTCAAAACATTGGGGAAAGCAGGGGTACCCATTTTGACCGAAGAAGGGAAAGGATACACTTTGGTAGACGGTTATAAAATACCGCCAGTTATGTTCACCGAAAGGGAAGCAAACGCTTTAATACTGGCAGAACAGTTAGTATTGAAAAACAAGGATGCCTCCTTCGTGAAGGATTATTCAGAAGCGATTGACAAGATTAAATCTATTCTCAGATATAAGGCCAAAGACAAAGCAAATCTACTCGCCAACAGAACTCAATTTAACGAAGTCTTACATCAAGAAAGAAATAGTAGTAATTTATCAGATTTACAAAATGCATTGACCAATTACCAGCTTGTCAAGATAGAGTACATCAATAAGGAAGGCGAAGCCACGAACCGAACCATAGAGCCATTTGCACTCATCAGTGCCGAAAATTGGTATTTAATTGCCTGGTGCCGTTTGCGAAAGGAGTTTCGTTTTTTTCGACCAGATCGAATTCAAAAAATGGCGGTTCTATCCGAAAATTTTAAACCGCACAATATGACCCTGCAAGAGTATTTTGATCAATATCATTAATTCTTCTTGACCCTTGCCATAAGGTTGTCACTCACCCCAGATACGTTTGTCTCAGTTAATCACTTAAAGCATAGAAAAATGACAAACGTAAGTAATCCAAGTTTCAATCCAAACGATTTTCCCAAGCCCACCCACATTGCGGTAAACGGCGTAGAACTCGAAGTCTTTGAAGCCGGCAGACAACATGCAGGAAAGCCCATTATACTCTGCCACGGCTGGCCAGAACATGCTTTTTCTTGGCGTTATCAGGTACCCGTGCTTGTGGAAGCAGGTTACCACGTCATCGTCCCAAATCAGCGGGGTTACGGCAATTCCTCCTGCCCCAGCGAAATAACGGACTATGATATTGGCCATTTAACGGGTGATATCGTCGCACTTCTAGATCACTACGGATACGAGAATGCCACCTTTGTTGGTCATGACTGGGGTGCAATGGTCGTTTGGTGGCTCGCTGTATTGCACCCAAGTCGTGTAAATGGCATCATTGCCCTGGCCGTACCTTACCAAGTGCGAGGCGAAAAACCCTGGATCGAGTTTATGGAAGAGTTCTTCGGAAGCGATTACTATTTCGTTCACTTCAATCGACAGCCAGGTGTAGCAGATGCTATCTTGGATGAAAATGCTACCCAATTCCTCCGCAATATGTTCCGAAAGAATATCCCTCCAAAAGCACCAGAACCTGGAATGGCCATGATCAATCTCGCCAAAGCAGAAGAACCATATGGTGACCCAGTAATGAGTGACCGCGAACTAGCCGTTTTTATCTCCGCATTCGAATCTACCGGATTTACAGCCAGTATAAATTGGTACCGAAATCTTGACCGCAATTGGCATTTACTAGCCCATGCAAACCCAGTCATCCAACAACCTGCCCTCATGATCTATGGCGACCGTGATCTGATCCCTAAATTTGAAGGGCTATCAGAATATGTGCCGCAAGTTGAGGTGGTCAATCTAGATTGTGGTCACTGGATTCAACAGGAACTTCCAGTCGAGACCAACCAAGCCATTTTACAATGGCTAGAGCAGCAGCATATCTCCTAGTTTGTAGTCTCTGTTACGATTCGTGCACCCATCGAAAGAAGTTGACCCAATAGGATAATACATGATAGGAGTCTACAGGAGTGATTGAAAATAGATAAGAAGGGATAGAACAGCTAACAATATGGGTGCACGGGTGCATTTCTTAAGTATGAGATTGGCAAGGTGTTGAATTTCGGCGGATAGATACCGATATTGAAAAGCAAAAGGCGGCACGGGCACATACCCAAATCATGCCGTTCTACCAGAAAAAGATATTCAATAGGTATAACCAAAAGATAACCCATGCGATTTCCTACCGGATCATTAATTGTATTTTTTAGTGCCCTCTGTTTTTGGGGTAGAGCACAGGCCCCTGACCTAAAACTATCTAAACAGGAAAAGGATTCAATCATCACTAAAATTGGTCATTTACTTGAGCATAGATATGTGTTTCCTGAAAAGGGCAAAGCACTAAATGCTATGCTCCTCCAGAAAAATGAAAACCAGGAATTCGATTCAATAAGTGATCCTACTATTTTCCGAGAAACGATACACAATGCCATTAGAGATAAAGTGGATGACAAGCATATGCGCTTATTTTACTTTGGGCCTAGAGAAGATCAATCTGAGGACACCGAAACTTCCGACTTGAAGCAACAGTACGAAAAGAGAAAAGCGATGAATTTTGGTATTCCAGAACTCAAAGTACTGGACAACAACATTGGGTATCTCAAAGTAACAAAATTCACTTCTCCGGAATTATTTGGACCAGCAATGAGTGCTAGTTCTGCCTTCTTAAAGAATGTAGAGGGTCTGATTCTTGACTTCAGGAGCAGAGGAGGAGGTAATTCAGATGCAGTAGTATTAATGCTAAGCTATTTTCTGCCGGCTGAAACAGCAGTCTTTTATTGGTTAGATCGGAATGGAAATGAATTGGAAAGAAATTGGACCTTCCCCTATGTTGCGGGGAATAGATTCAAAGATATTCCCATTGTGGTATTGACAAGTAGCAAAACATTTTCGGGAAGTGAGGCTTTTTCCTATGTTATGAAACATCATAATAGAGCTACTATTATTGGTGAGCAGACCAGGGGAGGAGCACATACCTATCAAGAAATATCCTTGTCCAAAAGACACGACTATTTATTGACCTTACCACATGAAAGAGTTCTTGTCCCCAAAACAAATCAGAATTGGGAGGGTGTTGGTGTTGTCCCACATATTTTTGCTAAACCTGAAGCAGCTATGGATTTAGCTAAGGATTGGCTAATTGATAAATTAAAGCTAAAATAATCGATGAGCCAACTAGAAAAGGTGAAGCAATGCATTTACCGCTCATAGATGTTGAAAAACAGAAAAGAATAGCCCATAACATTCTCATCACGATACGGCAAACGATCTATAAACAAACGAATAGAAAGCATGATCTACAACACAAACACATTCAAGCTGAAAAAAGGGGTTTGCCTGGCTACCATACTGATTGTATTGATAGCTTGTAACCAAAAACAGGAAAACATAATCGCAGAAGAGAATCCTATACTGGAGGAACAGCCAAGCGAACTTTTCAAGACCATTTTTACCATGGATAGTCTGTATTTCTCCGCTCAAAATGCCTGTGATCTTGTTAGATGGTATTTATCTAAATGTTTCTAGTCTGGCAGATATCAATCCGGAGGATATAGAAAAGGTAGAGGTGCTGAAAGGGGCAGCAGGAGCTTCGCTCTTCGGTTCTCAAGCGGCTAATGGAGTGATTCAGTTTTTCACCAGGCGTGGGAAAACGACGGAGATTGGCGCGAGTAGTAAGTTATGATCATCAACCCTTAGCCGAAGTTGAATTGAGCAGTGAGACCTTAGCTCAGTACGTGGGGGATTATAGCCTACCTGACAGAATAGTCAACATCAAAAGAGAAGGAAAGCTACTAAGAGCGACGGATGTGCATGATGGAAAACCAGGTTGGACAACGGAGCTCTTTCCCGAATCAAAAAATACTTTTTACTTCAAATACGAGAACGTGAAATACGAATTTGTAAAGAATGGAGCTAAAGTCGAGACCTTAAACATTTATGAAAATGAGAAACTCATCGAGGCAGCCAAAAGGGAATAATGAAACTTGGATGGGGTAAATCGAATCGAACTCCAAGCGAAAGCTTAAGACCCATTTTTCGAGAATTGAGTCAATGGGGAATTAAAAATATACTAGAACCGAAAATGGAGGGGTAGAAGAAAATGCTGTGATAAAAAAACAGAGGCGAATTGGGATTAAGTCATGGCGTACTTACACAAAATTGCCTATCTTTATCAAACACAAATTCTTCATATTTTGAGAGTGATTCTGAAATTTATAGTAGCCTAGCAATTAGTCATCAAAATCTGAGGCTAATCATTCTTTGTTCGGATATTCTTCCGTAACAACTTTCCTCTAGTTAAGATATACACATGTTGTTTTCTCAACACATGCAATCGCTGTGGAGCTTAAGTTTCTTCAGCTTAATTATTCATGCTTTGGTACTTCGGATGGCTAGCACTGAATGAGCCAGATGGAGCCCTCACAAATCTTATATCGGTTACGTATAAATTGTAATTATCTATGAAAAATCAAGAAATTAAAAATAACCCAGCGTTTTTAGAATATGTATACCAACTCACAGCCGGGACTGAACTCACAGAAGCCCTTAATCTAAGTTGGCAAGCGATTAGTAGTCTTGATATCGCTGCATTCAAGAGAATCGGCTTGAAAACCTATGAGAAGGACAAATGGTCCATTCATAAAATATTACAGCATCTCATTGATTGGGAAAGAATTTGGTGCTTTAGAGCTATCATTTTTGCACGTGGAGAAGGAACCATCCCCGATGCACATGACCAAGAAGTGATGGGCAAAAACTCCAATGCAGATGAACTGTCAATTGAGCAGTTGGTCAACGAACTTCGAATCGTACGTCAATCAACGATCATGATGTTTGATTCTTTCAGTGAAAAGATACTGGAAACAAACTGTAAATTTTTTGAATACGAAATGCCTCTTTCTGCTATTGGGCTGACGATTGCGGCCCATCAAATACATCATTTTAACATGATCAAAGAAAGGTATCTTCCTTTGGACAAATAATAGCTGATTAGCTTGGGGCATGTTTGGTCAGGCATAATCAGCCGAAAGATCTAGCTCGGCATAGAACAAAATTCCTTGCTGGTAGGCGATGGTGCTTTGGCCAAACATCCGTTAACTCCTATTGTAAACAAAGCGCACCTATCTAGGTTGTAAGTCATTAGGAAAAGAATAATCTCCAAAATTTTTTAGTTCCTATCAAAGCAGCAATTGAGAATAATACCAAAACTCACCACTATATTGACTTCCACATATAGTCTTTTAAGTCCGTGATTAGAGCGTATCCTCCCTAGAGGAATCCATAGAGAAAATATTTCTCACAAAAAAACGCTGCCGAAGTTAAATACAGTTATTTTCGCGATTTTGAGGGGTCTATCAATTGGTTTGATAGGATTAGTCGCAAATGAATCAAAACTGTATTTGAGTTTGAAATTATATGACTTCTTTTACGAATTACCTGAATCGAGAATTGCTAAACATCCCACAAAGCAAAGAGGGGCCTCCAGGTTATTAGTGTACCGAACAGGAGAGATTCAACATCATCGATTTACTTCCATTGTGGATCAGCTACCCGAAGGAGCAACTTTGGTTTTCAACAACACCAAAGTGATTCCGGCTAGAATTGTTTTACATAAGCCTACAGGCGCCCGTATTGAAATCTTTCTCTTGGAGCCATTAACCCCATCTACAGTACATGAAGAGGTAATGATTAGCCGAGAATGTTGTAGCTGGAAATGTATGATCGGTAATGCGAAGAAATGGAAAAAGGGGACTTCACTTACTAATGAGTCCCTGGAATTTACAGCCATTAGAACAGGAGAAGATGAAGTAACATTTGAATGGAAAGGAATGAGTTTTAGTGAATTGCTGACAGAGATCGGAAAAATTCCACTCCCTCCTTACATCCAGCGTGAAATTGAGCAAGAAGATAAAGAACGTTATCAAACGGTCTATTCTAAATTGGATGGGGCAGTTGCGGCTCCTACCGCCGGTTTGCACTTTACTAATGAAATTATGGAGGAGCTGAAAGCAAAAGGCACTCCTATCCAATATGTGACGCTACACGTTTCTGCGGGAACTTTTCAGCCCATCAAGACAGAGAATATCACGCAACACCCTATGCATAATGAACAAGTATGGATTCAAAGACCTACGATTGAAGCATTGCTTTCCTCTTCTAAGACGATTACCGTAGGTACGACCTCCATGCGAACGCTAGAAAGTCTTTATTGGTTTGGTGTGCGACTCCATCATAAGATGGAGGATTTTCATATTCGAAAAGAGGACCCGTATGAGCTGGAAGCTATTGATCAGCATACTGCTTTGAGGTATGTGCTGGATTATATGGACCGCTACCAAGTGGATCAACTCGGAGGACAAACAGAAATTTTTCTCTATCCGGGATATACCTTCAAAATGTGTGATGGGATCATTACCAATTTTCACATGCCGAACTCAACCTTAATTCTTCTGATCGCTGCTTTTATTGGTGAGGATTGGCGGAAAGTTTACCAGGAAGCTTTAGATAATGACTATAGATTCTTAAGTTACGGAGATAGTTCATTGCTGATACCTTGAATTCCTTCATCAGAAAATCCGTGAAATCGGAAATCATCTATTCATGGGTTACCAATAGCTATCCATTTACATATATAGCGCTAATGATGGATCGGTTCAATTACCCTGGCATGAAAGAGCCTAATTGGACATATGGGGCGCTTTACCTGTACCATGGTCATGAGTAGAACCCCGTCCACCGTCATTACTACTGAGACTTGGAATTAGTCAATTACTAGGCGAAAATAAGTAGGATACAATGACCAATCATACTACTAGCAAAGCTTCACTTTTCCAAAGGATGGTTAATATTGGTGCCAATGCAGAGTTTTCTGTAACAGAAAACAGATATCTGCAAGTAACAAATATTGCATCTATCCTTGGTCTATTATTCATGGTGGTCTGGATGATCACGGCTCTCAGTCTAACAGGTATACCAATGATTTATCTAAGCAATGGATTGTTGGCCTTGCTCTTTTCATTCGTGCTAATTTTTAATGCCAGAGGATGGCGGGTATTGGCGTCAACTTGGTTTACGGCCACCGGCTATCTTGGTGCGATCTTATTCCTTTATTTATTAGGATACTCCTCTGGGGTATGGGTTATTTTCTACATCATTATCATTACGCCATATATGACCTTCCCCCAAAAGGCAAGAAAGCTAGCCGTTGGTTTCAGTATACTGGGAGGCTTGACCTTGATTTGTTCGGTAGCACTTCAATCCAGCATCCAGGCCCACTATGATGTAATGGATCCCTTTTTCCTACAGATGGTTAATATCAGCACCACGGGATTGATTTGCCTTACCATTGCCTGGACTTTGTCCGTCCTGATTGATCGATCAGAGGAGTCTTTGAAGGCGGAGCAAAAGCGATCAGATGACCTACTGCATAACATTCTTCCGGTAAACGTCGCCAGAGATCTTAAGGAAACGGGCAAAACAGTACCCAAAAGGCATAATAATGTGACCATTATGTTTACCGACTTCAAGGGGTTTACAGAGTTAGTAGCAAGCATTCCCGCGATTACTTTGGTCAATGAGCTGAATGATATTTTTGGGCGATTTGATGAAATTGTGGAGGAGGCAGGAGTTGAAAAAATTGAAACCATTGGTGATGCCTATGTAGCTGCAAGTGGCCTCGAAAAAGAGATGACACAACATGCCATTAATTGTATCACAGCTGCCAAACAAATGTTATCCTACCTAGAAGAAAGGAATAAACAGCATGAAATAAAATGGAGTATGAGAGTGGGAATACATTCCGGTCCCATCGTGTCCGGAGTAGTAGGGAAGAAGAAATTCAGCTATGACCTCTTTGGAGATACCATCAATACAGCAAGTAGAATGGAATCTACCGGAGAACCCGGCAAAATAAATATCTCAGGACCAACTTTTCAACTTGTCAAAGACGAGATTGATTACGATTATCGAGGGAAGATTCATGCCAAGGGAAAAGGAGAAATAGAAATGTACTTTGTAAAGTAAAGCGTGAACTGAAGAAAATACAATCCTATGGCAAAATTCTTTAGAAGAATCAGACAGCAACTGCTTAGTCAAAATAGTTTTGCTAGGTACCTAGCTTATGCTATCGGTGAGATATTCCTGGTCGTAATAGGAATTCTAATAGCCCTTCAGGTCAATAATAGTAATGAGCAACGCAAATCTGATGCAAAGGGCAGGAACTATTTGATCTCCATGAAGAGTGAATTGTTGAATAACCTTGAGGTAGTTAAAACAGAAATAGAAACGCTAGACCGAAGTATGAGCGGGCAACGAGAATTAATATCTCTGATGAATACCGAAAAAGATACCGCTAAAGAGGTTAACTTATCGAGGATATTTGCCGTATCCTTTTCAAATGTGCATGAATTAAGGTATCGAGATGGAACGTTTAAGGAGCTCCTATATTCAGGGGGGCTGACTTCAATCGATAATGACAGCATTAGAAATGAAGTCACCTCTTGGGAGGGGCGAATGATTGCTATACGCAAACAAGAGAAAGGAGTATACGAAGTAAGAGAAAAAATCATCGATTATATGATCGATAATGGAGCCTTTAAAAACATGTTGGACGATGTTGGGGCCTCTGGCCATTTTCAAATCATGAATTCCATCAGAAGGAATAGTAGTAAAGTACTTTTGACATCTTAAAGGTTTGAAAACCTGGTATCTTACCATATCGCCTTGAATGATTCTCAAAAATTCTATTACCAGAGATTGGAAAATGATATTAATAACTTGCTCAGCATGATTGAAAGAGATTTGAATAAATAAAAAGGGGAACATAGGGTGAAATGGCAGATAGATTTACCAGATACACTTTGCTTAGCCAAGCCCCTTATACACCGCCAACTATGCGCTATAAAACCATTTTACTCCTAGTGCTACTTTTCGTGCTCACAGGCCAAAAGGCTTTCGGCCAATTTGAGTTTGGCACTTATGCTATTCATCAGATAAACGTCATTGACGTTAAGCATAAAGTGATCATCGAAAATCAGACTATTCTCGTTGCGGACGGTAGAATAACTGCCATAATGGATTCCGATGCTTACAGCGAAAATGATTCTACGCAAACCTTACACTTCAAGGGCCATTACATTATACCCGGCTTAATAGATGCGCACGTCCATTTGGGAACCAACCCTTCTTTTGGTGATCATTTAGAGGTGACACTGGACCGATTGAAGTACCTCTTATCAAAAGGGGTAACAACGGTCAGAGACATGGCAGGTGATGCACGATATTTAGGCTATCTATCCAGGCAGGCTTCTTTGGATGAAATACCTTCTCCTGACATCCACTTTTCTGCACTCTTGGCTGGTCAAACTTTCTTTAGAGATCCCAGAACCAGAGCAGCTGCCCAAGGGCTCCCACCTGGCACTGCCCCCTGGATGCGTGCCATCAAAGCTGATTCTGATGTAGACCAAATCATAGCGGAAGCCAAAGGAACGGGTGCCACTGGTATTAAAATTTATGCGGATTTAGACTTTAGTCATATAGAGAAGATCGTGCAAGCAGCTCACGCCCAGGAAATGAAAGTATGGGCGCACTCCTGCGTATTCCCAGCAAGGCCATCTGAAGTATGTCGGGCTGGAGTAGATGTGATGTCACATGCCACTTACCTAGCCTGGGAGGGAGAAGAAGAGATACCTTCTTCGGCTACGTACCGACATAGGAAACATGAAGCTTTTAATCGCAAAGATCCCAGCTTCCTGAAGCTAATCACAAGCATGAGGGCTAAGCAAACGATATTAGATGCTACCCTCTGTGTGTATAAGCGATATTTTCCAGACTCTACTTTATACCAATACGGAGTTGCATTGACACAACTTGCGTACAACAATCAGGTAAAGATCGGGGTGGGAACTGATTTGGCTTTATCCGACTTATCGGGTACCGTGCCTATGCTTCAGGAAATGCTGGCCCTACAGGAAGATGTAGGCATGCAAGCTATCGAGGTAATCCAAGCTGCCACCATTGTTAATGCCGAAATGATTGGAGAGGCACATAACATTGGATCTATTGAGGTAGGCAAAAGTGCTAATCTTTTGATTCTAGATAAAAACCCCACGGAAGACCTAAACTATCTTAAGGATTTAGAAGTAGTTATAAAGAATGGGCAGCTATTTAATTCAAATTAAAGAGTACAAAATATGAGAATTACAATACTACTGATCTTGTTCTTGAGCGCCTGTAGCACTCCCAATAGCGAAAAAGAAAGTGTCGTCCTAACTAAGGAAGAAGAAGAGATTGCTAAAGAACTTATCCAGGGCTCGTTTGATCACATTTGGGGTGGGGTGGATTCCACGGCCATCGCAAAGTACCACACGGATGATTATATCATTTTGGAACATGGCGAAGTATGGGATAATGAACGAATTAAAGTCTATATCAGAGGGCAACATCAAAGAGAAAATCGACCGCTAAGAAAGAATAGGATGGAATACATTTCTATTGACAAATATGGTGCATCCATACAGATGGCTTATCACAATTACGCCGAATTTTATCGAGCAGACACTTTGGTCGGTAAAGGACAATGGCTGGAAAGCGCATTAGCAGTGAAGACGGATAAAGGGTGGCGCTTGAAAATGATGCATTCCACTAGGGTAGCTAGGTAGTGGTACAATAGTCGTCGAAGTTACACTAAGGGTCACTTGATTAAAAATTACTTTCTTTAAACAATCAAACCTAATCTCCGTGAGTTATTTGATAAACCTTTAGGGTATCCTGGAGGTTAAAAACTATTGAGCAATTACGCTAGAATTTTCATCTCAAAAATCAAATACTCATGCAGAAACTTAGTTTGTTTTTCAGTAGCCTGCTTTTGATGGGACTATGGGCCTGCAATAATGAAGGAGACGGAGATGTAACAACTCCCCTAATAGAAGATGGGAGAGGAAATATTAAGTGGCGTAAAGGCTACGATTTGAAAGATAACACAAAACCACAAAATATTCTCATTAGCTTAGATTTCAATGGTGAACCCAAATGAAAGAATGCACATCACCGCAAGACCTTTGGGATAGAACTTAGTGACTCTAATTGCTTTGGCCTTTATGCTCTCTTTAAAAACAAGGCTTTTCGACCGCATAAACATGTCATTGAAGTACGAAATCTCATAGGACCGTAAAAAGTTGTTTTTCGGAACCTTCAAGTGCACTCCCATCTCCATACCATTTCTTCATATGGCAAGGGTGCCACTCTCCTAACCTCCAATCCAAGCCAAAGTAGCGGCGCGTTTTCCAGTCAAATAACAACGGTGATGCCGTTTCCAGCAGGCCTAGTTTAGCCGCTTTAGTGGTCAAACGATCCAGTGCTTCATCGATAAAACGATAGGAAAGCAGACCTCCAGCGCTACCCTCCAAGCACTCCTTAAAGTATCAAATCTCATATGCAAGTCCGCAATTACATTTTGAAACGATGCGCCTCCATCGTCACTCCATCTTTGTACCGTCGGTTGATTTTATTTCACCTACCAAAAACTTTAAAAATGAAAAACGCACTAATTATCCTTCTAACTTTTATTGCCTTTTCCACTTTTGCCCAAAGCAACCTACAAACAACTCAAGAAAACGAAGTCACTCATAAGTTTAGAGTTAGTATTCCTATGATAACCGTACCTCAGTTGATTGAAAAATCCTGGAACGATCGCAAACATACCCAACATATAGAACTTCATTTTAAACGCAACTTAGACAACAAGAATATCATTGGAATCAAGCTAGCTACCTGGCGACTATTTCAACCGATGGGCATTAATTGGTGGGACGGACTTTTAGATAAGGTAAAAGACGAAAGCGAATTCTACCCAGGTCATGTCCGAGAGGCAGGCATAGGAATAACTTATCAACGTATGTTGTGGAAAGGGCTCTTTGCCTCTGTCGAAGTTCTGCCACAGTTTAAAACCTACCTGGATGAGAATGAAAAGAAGGTAGGAGATGGCTTCAAGCTGTATAATTCTTATCACCTCGGATACCATATCGCTTTTGGTAAGAACAAACGGTTTTTCATAGAGCCACAAGTGCATGGCCAGCACTGGATGTTTGATACCAAAACACCAGAAGGGTTTAAGGCATTGGATAACAAATGGGGAAACTACTTCTTATTTGAACCGAACCTTTACTTCGGAGTGAATTTCTAAATCGCCCGCTCCGCATAGCGGCCCTAACCACTTTCCTAATCCAATCTTCTTTGAAACAGTTATTTCAAATACAAAAAAATAGAAAATGAAAACTCAAATTCGAAAGCTTTCTCTCTTATTTACTTTATTCCTGGCAGTAGCTATTTGTGGATGCAATAAGGATGAAGATATCCCTGTCCTGATCTCCGAATACACAACAGCAGAAGCTTATCTGGAAGAAATCGGATTTACAGGTAGCGTCTTGATCAGAAAAGGCAATACTGATTTGCTTAGGACGGGCTTTGGCATGGCTGACAAAGCCAACAGCATCCCCAATGCTCCATTTCTTATTTATCGCATAGGATCTGTTACCAAATCCTTTACCTCCGCAGCTGTGGTACATCTTAAAAGAGATGGACTCATTGAAAGTTTTGACCAGTCGCTCAGTGATTTCTCAGATGACTTCCCAATGGGCGATCAAATTACCCTTCGCCATCTAATGACTCATCACTCTGGGATACCAGATTATGTAGAAGCGGTCGAAGCATACGCAGCAGAAAACAACTATTTTTTTGAGCTAGAAGAAATCTTTGAAATCATCACAGAAGCCATCGAAGATGATGGTCTAAGCTTCACCCCCGGTGAATTCTTCGACTATTCGAATTCTAACTACTTGATCTTAGGGGTATTGATTGAGGAACTTACGGGTAAGACCTATCAGGAATATTTACAAGAAAAAGTCTACGGACCACTTGATCTGGTCAACACAGGAAAAGGGCCAGATCAAATCATGGATGCCGAACGGGCAAAAGGATACAATGCGGGCCTTGAAATAGGAGCCTATCAAATGCAAATTGCCTTTAGTGCCGGGGAAAATGAAAGTACCATCGCAGACCTAGAAAAATGGGGGGATATGATGTTGACCAATTATTACACAGCTGAAGAAGAACAAGCCATCTTCTCAGCGCCCGCTAGCCAGGAAGGAATCAGTACTGCGGGGGCCGGATGGTTTACACAAAAAATCAATAAGCAGATCATCTATCATCATGGCGGTGATATTGACGGTTTTACCAGTTTGTTGGTATTGATCCCAGAATCTAACAGTCTGATCATACTGCTCAGCAACGAACAAAATAAAGGCGAAGAACGCTTCCAGATTATGGAAACCATCATGAATAATGAATTCTAAATCACCCCACCTGCAAACCTTACAACTATGAAAAAATGGGCGTGATCTTATTTAATCAATACCTCTTGGTGGTTTTATGATTAGAACCTGTTTAAGTTTCGGTCTTTGAGTCGAGAAGGATCACTTTTGTTGAAACAAGGCAGCTGAAGTGGATGATAGCCATAGCTATCAAGCCGCTTTAGCCAACGCAGTGTCAGCAAAAAAGAGACATTCGTAGACCGATTACTGAAATTTAAACAGGTTCCTAGATAAGATCATGACTTGCAATCAGCTAAGGCGTCTCTGCGGCTTCCGGATACGCTTTAGCAATTGTACCATAGAAGCACTCTTTTTGAGGCATTGAATTCCAGTTGGACCAATTAAGAGGCATTGTCACTTTGAGTATTTATGCATAACTTGAAAGGCATGGCTCCTAAAATTATGCTCCCCAGTCTTATTCCCTTCCTGATCCTTCTAGGGTGTATATCAGAAAATCCGATAGGATCTACTCCTAACTCCTTTTCCAGTGCACCAGATACCCTTAGACTAAACCTACAGAAGGTGAAGGGCTTCGGAATTCTTGGTTATAGCTGTACTAGTCTGCGGTTTCTTGATACAACAGAAACAGACATTCCAGCCTTAATTATTCCTCAAGATATTCACGATTGGCAGCTTAGCTATATCAGTATCGACAATAAGCCTTTCTTCCTGCAAGGGTACGGGAATGGAAGAATGGATTCACTTTTTTATACCAACTTTCTGGATATGCCCAATTTGATTGCCAAGGGTAAAATCGATACAGCCAATCTATTATCTGATTCAGACTACTATATCTACATCTTGAGGGGGCAGCACAATGGGCAGGATGTATTTATGCTTGACGAAAACAGCAACAAAGACTTTACCGATGACTCCATCAGATTGGTAAAGCCGCTAGTTCCCAAATCCGTAAGTAATCTCATAAAATGCAAGTATCCGATCTATAACGATACCGAATTTGTGATTGATTCTAGTTGGATGAATATTGGCCTCTCAGATCAAAATGGTATGTCTATTTGCGAAGCCTTCCATCACGTGACCACTTTTTCCATTGGCGAGGAGCAATATAAGATTGGCGTATGGCAATACGAAAACGGGGGGCTAGCTTTTGCCTGGAGACCCACACTAGCCTTATTGGCTGCCGATAGCTTTGAACTCGATCAGCTATCTGTGGAGAATACAATTAGCAGGAATGAGTACCTAAGACTAGGGAATGATCATTATCACTTCCATGATATTACCAATGATGGTCGCATCATTACTTTAATAAAGGAAGCTCATTTTGAGCAACAAATTGGCACCCAGAAAGGGATGATTGCTCCAGCATTCGAATGCGTAACGGTAGATGGAGAGGTCATCAAGAGTAATCAGATTGGGAAATCCCCTCTATTGATCACTAATCTTACAGCCTGTGGATCAGGTACCTTAGAAGACTACCAGGCCATCCTAGCAGCTTCAACGGGGAAAATAAAGGTTTTGGCGATGGAGCCTCACCCTAAGGGGTCAAGCCCAGGGGCAGTGGTAGATACTGAAAATGATCTTAACCGTAAATTTCACGAGACTTACCGTAAATATTATAGTAGTAGGATCTGCTATTTAATCGGTGAAGATAGAAGGGTCTTGGAGCGATTCCATATTGAAAATTGGGAGAACCGGCTTGCTCAATATCTATCTGCTGAAGGGGAAGTACCAAAAGATTAACATGCTACCATCCTTTCTTCAGGAAGGTTTCTACTAGGGCTCCTATTTCTTCCCTCTTAATTCAGTGCCTTTTAATGAAACCAATAGGAAGACTTTGGATTATCAACGAATAGATCAGTAAGCACATCAATAATGAAAGCCAAATACGATACCATTGGAAAAGACTACAATGTAACGCGAAAAGCGGATCAGCTTTTAACCGAAAACTTGCTTAAATATTTGGCTCCAAAGAAGAATGGGGTATACCTAGATATTGGATGTGGGACAGGAAGTTACACCAATGAATTTCAGAAAAGAGGATACAATTTTATGGGTATCGACCCATCCGAAAGAATGCTGACAGAGGCAAAAAAGAGGAATAGCAAAATTGAATGGAGATTGGGGTCAGCAGAAAACACAGGATTGTCTCCCCATCAAGTTGACGGTATAATTGGGGCTCTAACCATTCATCATTGGACAAATTTGGAAAAAGCATTTCAAGAACTATACTCAATTTTGAAACCGGATGGAAAGCTGGTTATTTTCACTTCCACTCCAAATCAAATGAAAGGCTACTGGCTAAATCACTACTTCCCAAAAATGCTAGAGGCCTCCATTATTCAAATGCCAGCACTAGCAAAGGTGACACAAGCCTTAGAAGGTAGGGGCTTCGAAATTACAAAAACAGAAAAGTACTTCATTCAACCGAATCTAGAAGATAAGTTTCTGTATTGTGGAAAGCACAGTCCCGAAATATATTTCAATAAAAACATTAGAAATGGAATCTCATCATTCTCCTCCTTATCCAACCAAGAGGAAGTAGAGCAGGGTCTCTCAGTCTTAAAATTGGATATTGAATCGGGTAGGATTGATCAGATAATCAAGGAATATGAGAATTCATTAGGTGACTATTTATATATCATCGGAAGAAAGTCATCAGTTAATAGTTAAAGCGCCCACGCCTTGTTTTTGCCCTTAGTAAGGCCAGCAAGGAAAAAGAAGAGTATCGCTACTAGAATGTCTTGACCGGAGGAACATTCAAGAGGGTGTTCGCAGGAGCTGTCAAGCTATTGCATACCAAATAGACCGACACCGCCCCTCGAAAAGAATAGTTACTTCTGCTATATAATATCCTAAAAGATTCAACTGATTTCTTCAGAATAGAAATACTTTTATGCTGTAATTTTCATGCAGTACTAATTCCATTTCAATTATGATGAAGCCAGCCAGCCAGCGACAAATCACTAAGCTATTTTGGGGTGCATTTTTAATATTGATCTTTCCCTTTGTTGTCAATGGACAAAACACAGATGAAGTCGAAGATGATGCCGAGAGAACCTTTATGCCGACCATACAAATGGGTTATGTGGCTCACGGGACCAATGAACTATCAGGAGGACTGATGACCCAAACCTCTATTGAATACAGGGATATCTCCAGTTTTATTTTTAGGATAAACTATGATGTCTTCAACTCCAATATGAATCTGGAGTACCCCATCGATTCAACGGTATCCTTCACGGGTAGGACTACTTTTTCGGAAGTTATTATTGGATTAGGATACAGACAACAACTCCAAAAGCACAACATCACAGCCTACGTTCAACCAGGTTTCAGATTTTATGGCTATCCAACTTTTAATTTGGACCCTAATCAGATTAACCTAGATTATGATAGTAGAAATGTGGGAGTGATCCGATATAGCATCGGTTATGAATACGAGATTACCCCCAAACTATTCTTTGTCCTTGAAGGCTTGATCAGCCAGACTTCAGCAGCAAAGGATTTTTGGGTTGACAATAGCTGGTCTTACGGAGCGACCATCGGAATTTCCGCCCCCTTGTAATTCTCTCCCTTATCTATTCAGATTTAACGCTTAGATAACTCACCAGGGGTGTCTTATTTGTAGATTATCCAATATATTTAGCTAATCCAACAATAAGAACACCAAACGGCAACACTATGGGACAATACTACCAAATTATCAACGGCCAACGTTACAATGCCTCATTAATCAATAACGCAGCATTCCGCACCCGCGGCGCTGGCGATGGTAGGATCTCTTTGCAAGACGCCCAAGACCTTTGGCAAATCGCTATGGACGGTGGAAGAATCACAGAGATCGAGGAGGCCACCATCGCCTATTTGTTAGCAGCATTTAATTGGACAGATGCTGCTTCGGAATGGATGCAAGCCGAGTTGGCGAAACAAGTAGAAGGAATTAAGTCCTACTATCGCATTATAGATGGTCTCCGATACGATCGCAAGATTCTGAATGAAGTAGATGCCAGAACCCAAGGCCAAGGGGATGGTAGGATCTCGCAAGATGATGCTGAGTTTTTACTTCCTTTATTTGGTGACTTTGGAGATGTGACAATCATCGAAGAAAGAACACTGCAATACATCCTTGAGAACTACAACTGGACGGAAGCCGCTGAATCTTGGTTTCTGGAAAGGGTAACGCGCATTAGCCGGCAATCTCAAGTAGCAGGCTTGTTGATTGCTATCATGAAACATGAATATGAGTTTCAGCGACTCAGTCTAGCTTACTTTCAGGATGAAGCTCTCCAGCAAATGCTGGATTTTGACAATAAGGTAAGCCTTCCAGATGCCCTGAGGAAAGCCATTGACAATATCTATCATTACAATGAACCAGGATCAATTGCCTATCAGCTTTCCTATTATACCTCCGATCAATTAAAGGATTTTATCGAAGGAGGACGCCTAGTACTTTTACCCGGTGATATGGATTCTGAGCCTACCCTATCTAGTTTTCCTACGCCCTTGAAGGGAGAGTCGTTGACCAACAATTGGATCTTTGGCTTAGAGCTTTACGATCTGACAGATGATATCTATTGGGTGATCGTGCCCCGTGATGGCGCGGGTGAAGTCTACAACTATATAGGCGGAGCGAATGTAGAGGATGAATGGCCAAGACCAGGTGGCGAGGCCTATTTCTTCGTCGAGGTCAAATCTTGCGATCTACCCTACCCTGGTATTACAGTGGATATACAAGACCCGGATGGCAATTACATCGTTGGGAAAAGTGATGATACAGGAAGAGTCAGAGTCACGGGCCGAGCGGGCCTTTATTCCATTTTTGCTTCTGATGGATGGAGTTCTCAATCCAAAAGTTTTGATTGGGATGGGAAGGGAACAGACCAGGTACGTGCGGTAGTCTTGGATTGTTAAGGACAGGCTTGATCAGAGCAATTAGCCCCAGCCCAATATGTTCTAAACCGAGCTTCCCGTCGTTTTCTTATTCCTGAAAACCTTCCTTTGGTCGGCTGATAAATTTCATGATTAGCTAATTATGATCAGAGACAGTATTGGCACTATTCTACTGCTTGTAGAATACCAATAATATCTCATTACTGCCAAGTAGCTCTTACAACAGAATGCTTACGCGTCATTTCTTCTGATTTCGTGCCCAAATCCTTACCTTAAGCTTAGGAAAGATGCAAGCTAAACCAATTGAATCTAGAACCCATAAAATACAACACTAATGGATTACTACTTGATTAAGGGCGAATTTCATGTTGTTGGCTACTCTCCCGATGGAGATTCCCTGATGTTTGAAGCCAATAACAAGAAACACTGGGACAAAATCGTCACCGATCACCGCAATATCTTCAACGAAAAACTAGCATCTGGAGAAGGTAGTGTTCAATTAAGACTGCAAGGAATCGATGCACTTGAAACACACTACTCCCCCTCTCCTGTCCCTAAACCCAAGAATTTGAAGAAGAATTCCTCTAGCAATGCCGAGAAACCTAAGATGGGTAAGTTTCGCCAGCCCGCTGAATATGGCGATCTAGCTACGGCTGACCTATTGGAATATTTGGGGGTAGAGAAAGGATCCCTAAAGTGGAAAAATAGTGGCTGGGGGGGCGCTTATCTAAGCCAGATAAAGATCAAAAGTGGTAAATCCGTAAGGACCTACAAAAAGAAAAATGCCGATCCCATCAAGGGCTATGTAGTAGTCAATGATATGGACAGAAAAGGACGGCCTATTGCCTGGGTTTTTCCGGGCAAATCTAGCACTAGAGATGGCTCTCGGCTGAGCGCTAGTAAACTTGCAGGAATATTGAAAAAGTCGGGCAATTACAAACTGGTTTCTAACGGTTTGGTTTATCCTTACTTCTTCTTTACGTTGGAGGCTGTACTAAGAGATATCCTTATGCATGCCGTCACCAATGCGCAAAGACAGAAAATGAACATCTGGTCAGCCGACAAAACCTCCAAGGGCATTACTACCAAAAAGTTCTCTCAGATCACCGATAAGCATCTCATCTTCCCCTACCTCTTCCGTAGGATGGTCAAGCATCAGTACCGCCGCATGATGGAGGCTTATTGGGAAGCTTTGGAGAAAGGGACCAAGTATACGCCAAAATCGGATTCGCTTTTCCTGGACACTTTCTTTGACGATACCAATCCCTATGTCTTTATGATTAAGGAGCGAGAATTCAAGCGACTAAACGAGGTAATTCGAGTGACAAAAACTAAGATTAGATTCTCCACACCACCAGAAAACATCGTCTTTCTATCATAGTTATCAGGCTTTACCCAAATTTAAAGATGTCTTAACGGATGATGAGTCAGTAAGCGAAAATAATACCTGATCTTGTTTTGATAACCATCTAAAGAACAAACATGATCAGAATATTATCTAGTCTTGCCTTATGGCTCATTGCCCAAGTCGTAATCGCACAAGTCGAAAATGTAGACCGCCTCGAAGTCCGTGTACCCAACCTCCCCGGCTACCAAACCTTAAAGTGTGATTTCCATCTACACACCGTCTTCTCTGATGGTACCGTGTGGCCCACTGTCCGCGTCACGGAAGCCTGGCAGTATGGTTATGACGCTATCGCAATCACAGATCACATCGAAGGCAAGCCCTATCGCAAGCATGTGCCGATCGACTACAATGCACCCAATGAAATTGCTAAAGATGAAGGGGACATCAAGGATATTATTGTGATTGGTGGAGTAGAGATCACCCGCAATATGCCTCCAGGTCATATCAACGGTATCTTTATCGAAGATGCCAATAAGATCGTGACCGAGCGGGTGCGCAACCGCTTCCAACGCTTTAAGGCCATGACAGGGGACTACGCTTACATCGATTCCATCGATCGCAGTGATAAAGACTATCTGCTGGCTATGGAGGCTGTTAAAGCCCAGGATGGATTCACCTTCTGGAATCACCCCGGCCCTCCCGGTAAATACGATAGCCTTACGATCTATCCAGCACATATCGAATTGATCGAAAAAGGCTTATTACATGGCATAGAAGTTTCTGGCTGGGGAGCCTACTGGCCAGAGGCTTTCCAATGGTGCTTAGATCACGACCTGGCTCTCCTAAGCAACTCTGACTACCATTACCCACATGATATTTCCGGGAAACTTTCTCGCTCGGCCCGTAGAAATTACACCTTGGTATTCGCAGAAGAACGCACCGAAGCCTCCATTAAAGAGGCTCTACGCGCCAACAGATCAGCCATTTGGTTTAACGAAATGGTAATTGGGCGGAAGGAACATGTAGAGCCGCTCTTTTATGGCGCTATCGAGCTATCCAGACCTCATTTCGTAGATAGCCGTCGCCGCAAGTATGTGAAGATTAGCAACAGCTCCGATTTTCTATTGGAGATCGAATTCAAATCCGGAAAATCAGGTGGGTATTTTGATGATATTTACCTGGAAGCCCGAACCACACAAATCCTCGTTTTCGAGCCTGGTGTCGAGGTGATGGAAGGTATCGTACGGAACTTTCACGTGGCTCCGAACACACCCTTGGAGATCAAATTGAATCTTGGGGAAGCGGAAGACAATTAGATATTGACTCAGGCGACGATAGATTTCGTCGGGCAAAAAAACAAGAAGGGTCCAGGGGCATATTTTTGTTGGTCGAAAGGCCCCGCGATAAGCGAGGGACAAGGAACCGTCACCTTCACCTCCCATTAACCACTGCTGAGTTGTGTTACCTCAGTTCCATCAAAATGATAATTTCTTTCGTAAAGAAATACATTTGTGGTATTCAGAATGAAAAATAGTACGTAGTTTAACTTACTTTTTATCCTTGATGAAAAAGTTTACCCCAAGACCATATCTGAATACGAGAAAAGAGGCTCTAGCCCACCATCAAAACATCTAGTAATACAACAAATAAGGCTGAGCGGCAGCACAGATGCCATTTACTAGATCTATCCCCAGTGATAGTTCATCATCTTTCTATTCAAACCTGGATCATGAACACCCTACCAAAACAACTCATAGGCCTACTTCTATTCATCCCTTATCTATTGAGCGCCCAAAGCGAGCAAATCTTTTTTGAACAGATCACGACCAGGGATGGACTCTCTCAAAACGATATTAATGATATCTATCAGGATAGCCGAGGACTGATGTGGTTTGGTACCAATGAAGGATTAAATAAATACGATGGCTATTCCTTCACCATTTACAAACCAGCCCCCTTAACTCCGGGTACCATTAACAGCAACCTGGTATTCAGCATTACCGAAGATCAAAATAACGATCTTTGGATTGGTACGACCGGCAGTGGCATCAACCATTTTGATCGGCAGAAAGAAATCTTTACGCCGTTTGTCCACTCTCCCACGGACAGTAAAAGTCTGATTTCTGATCACGTAACGGAAGTTCTTGCCGATAAGCAAGGGCTGATCTGGGTGGGTACCAGAGCGGGGCTATGCTATCTAGATATAGAGCAGCAAGAGAAAGGCTTCATCGACCTCATCTTCCCTACCTCTACCAATGGAGAAAAAGATGTGTACATCAATGCCATCTTTGATGATGGTAAAGGGAATATTTGGGTCGGATCAAACCGAGGGTTATGGAAGCTCATCTACTCGGAGGCATCAGCCAGTTGGGAGGTCAATCCTATCCCTCTAAGTGCAGACGTCGAGCATGACCGAGTGACCAGCTTGGCTTCAGATAGGTTCGGGGCCTTAGTAGTAGGAACCGTAGATGGCTTGTTTTATCAAACGGAAAAGGGGTTTCAAAATAAATTTAGGCAGTTTTCAGATAAGGTATCCATGTCGATCCAGATCGATGAAAAAAACCAAATCTGGGCAGGTTCGAACATGGGTTTGTTTTGCTTCAAGTCCCTTCACGAATCCAGTCTCCCCAGTTTCGTGGCTCACTATGCCAATGACCCTGTCGATCCCAATAGTTTGAGTAAGGACGTTATCCGCGTAATCTATGCGGATCAAACGGGAATTATATGGGTGGGTACCAATGGAGGCGGGCTGAATAAGTTTTTCCCAAAAGGAAAGCCATTTCGGGTATTCAGAAAGTCCTATCAAGCTAATAGTTTGAGTTACAACAAGATTCGGGCCTTTTTCGAAGATAGTAATGGTACCCTCTGGATCGGAACAGAGGGCGGTGGGCTCAATTATGTTTCTGCACAAAAGGAACAAGGAGATTATAAGCACTTCCACCACATTCCCTTTCCCCAGAAACCATTTGCCCTGGAGGAAATCATGCTGCGTGGACGGAAGACCTTGCTGATCGGGGCAGAAGGTATGCAGGGGTTTTTCCTGATGGATATAGATTCATCCAGTCCTAATCTAAAACCGATTC
Organism: Saprospiraceae bacterium; assembly: GCA_965263225.1. Taxonomy (GTDB): domain Bacteria; phylum Bacteroidota; class Bacteroidia; order Chitinophagales; family Saprospiraceae; genus DT-111. The sequence goes on along the minus strand of CBDHHG010000045.1, from coordinate 25,955 downwards.
CATCCCAACATGTCCAAGGTTTTGTTTTTTCCTTGCGCGAAGATTTCCGTGGCAGAGTCTGGATCGGTACGTATCAAAACGGCTTGTATTGCTGGAATCCTCATGCCAAAGAAGGAGAAGAAGAATGGAGAAATTTCCAATACGCGGTGGGGGATAGCACAAGTCTATCCAACAATATTGTGCGTAAGATTTTTGAAGATAGTAAAGGTAACCTCTGGATCGGAACAGGGAAGGGCTTGAACAAGTTGAGTCCAGAAGAATCCATGAAGTCCAAGCCTAGATTTGTACGCTACCTGAATGACTTTGCAATACCTAATAGTATTTCACACAACTATATTCTCGACATATTTGAAGGGCAAGGAGAAAAACTCTGGATTGGCACCTTTGGTGGTGGCCTGAACATGTTGGATTTAAAGGACATTCAGTCCGACGGACAGTTTACCGCATATGGGACGGAAGAAGGGTTACCCAATCAGGTCATTAAGGCCATTCAGGAAGATGAAAGTGGTATGCTTTGGGTGTCTTCCAACCGCGGCCTCAGTAAGTTTGATCCAGTAGCTAAATCCTTCAAGAATTTCGATGAACAAGACGGTCTACAAAGTACAGAATTTAGCGAAATCGCTTCTTTGCGCAGGAGTGATGGAGAATTGCTTTTCGGAGGTGTGAATGGCTTCAATGCCTTTTATCCAGCGCAGATCTTTGGCAACACCAAGCGCCCGCAGGTCACCATTTCTAATCTACTGGTCTCCAATAAACCTGTACAGGTGGGCCAGCAGGTAAAAGGGAGGGTAATTCTACAAAAGGCCATTTCCGAACTAAAAGAGTTAACACTTAGCAATTCAGAAAATAGCTTCTCAATTGAATTTGCGGCACTTCACTATGCCGCTCCCTCCAAAAACAGATATGCCTACAAACTGGAAGGCTTTGATCCAGACTGGATAGAAACGGCCTCCAATCGCCGATTTGCTACCTACACCAATTTACCCCCTGGCAGCTACACATTGATGGTCAAAGCGTCTAACAATGACGGCCTGTGGAATGAAGAACCCACCCAACTTAAAATCAGAATCACACCTCCCATCTGGTTGAAATGGTATGCTTTTGTACTCTATTTTCTGGTCATCCTCGGTCTGATGCTCTTATTCCGAAAATACACACTCATAGATATCCAAGAAAAGCACCAACTGATATTAGAAAAGTGGAAGAGCGAGAAAGCGGAAGAACTCAACAAGTCAAAGTTGCAGTTCTTTACCAATATCTCTCATGAACTCCGTACCCCTCTTAGCCTCATTAAGGGGCCGCTTGATAACCTTCTGTTGAATGAGACCATTCTCCAGCATCCTCCACTTCTGGAGAAGGTACATCTAATGCACAAAAACACGCGTTACCTTCTTCGCTTACTCAACCAGTTATTGGAATTTCGAAAACTCGACCAGGGAAAGGTCAACCTATCCCTACAACAGGCCGATATTGTGGCCTTCATTCGAAATATAGCCGAACCCTTCTATCCCCTAGCACAAACCAAGAATATCGAAATCGAAATCCAAAGCTCTACCGAAAAAATACTGCTTTGGTTTGATCCAAATATAGTGGAGAAGGTCTTGTACAATCTGTTATCCAATGCTTTCAAATTTACGCCTGAGAAGGGTCAGATCTGGATAAAACTCTCGACCGTATTCGCCGATCAAAGCCCTCACCAAGAGCAAGCTAGATTGCGACACTATTTCGAATTAAGCGTACGAGACTCTGGCCCTGGCATTAGCCCTATTCATCAGAAGCGCATATTTGAGCGCTTTTACCAGGCCGAAGAAAGCCATCAACCTGGGGCTGGAATCGGGCTGGCTTTCAGCAAGAGCTTACTGGAGGTGCACCAGGGAGAGATTGCCGTGGCAAGCCACGAAGGAGAAGGGGCTTGCTTCAAGGTGAAGCTTCCGCTGGATCATCAGCAGTATGATAGTATACACTTCAACCAGGAGGGGATAGCGCAGCCAAGTCACTTGACGGTAGCGGAGGACTATCTAATGCATGCCAGGCAAAGAGAGACGATGGATCCCAGCCCTACGCTTCCACCAACGGTTTCCGCCCCCGGTTCGCTTCTCCCCTGCCTACTCCTAATTGATGACAATGCAGATATGCGAAGCTACCTTCGACGAGAACTTAGCGCCCATTTCCGCATCATCGAAGCTAAGGATGGGCAAGAGGGATATGAAAAAGTGCATAGTGAATGGCCAGATTTAGTACTCTGCGACGTAAAAATGCCCGTTCTGGATGGCATTAGCTTTTGTTCTAAGATTAAATCCAATGATCAAACCAGTCATATCCAGGTTATCTTATTAACTGCCCGATCCACGGAGGAAAGCGAATTAGCCGGGCGAAAAAGTGGAGCAGATGCCTATTTGAAAAAGCCCTTCAACATCGAAATCTTACGTCTTAAATTGCTCAATAGTATTCAACTCAAGGAAAAACTCAAGATCCGATTTAGAACAGAATCCATCCTCGAACCATCAGAAGTGCCCTATACCTCACCCGATGAGGCCTTCTTACAAAATGCCATGGATATCATTGAAAGTGGATTGTCCGACTCCAACCTGAATGTCGAGATGATGGCCAAGGAACTCGGGATCAGTCGCAGCAAACTGTATGTTAGCCTGAAGGCACTAACGGGCCAATCTCCAAATGAGCTGGTACGTACGGTACGCCTGAAGCGAGCAGCTCAACTCATTGAACGAAGCAACCACTCCATAAAGGAAATCATGGCCATGACCGGATTTAATACAGCATCCTACTTCTCTAAATGTTTCAAAAGACAATTTGGTGTGCTGCCTAGTGAGTATACCAATCGTTTGAAAGCGGAACATATGTAAGTTGAGCAAACCTCCACAATCCAGTAAATCAAATTTTTATCCGCCAAGTCCTTTTAAAACAGAAGAAAAACAGGTTAAATAAACACAAAACACACAACTATTCTGTTACAATTGATTTGTACTATCCTTAAATTGATTTGTTCTATGCAATAGATGGATTACTCTCTACTTTTATTTGTGCAAATACTGACTCCCCTATCTATGTAGAGCCAACTAAATTCTAGCATTTCTAGCAGTAGGGATTTTCTTCTTCGAAGGCCACCTTTCAAGTGTGGCGGTTCGACAGGAATTCCTATTGGCATTTCGAAGAATCCATCAAAACTCAGTTTATGAAATCAAGCAAAATAATGTTGTCCAGGTTAAAGCTCAAATGGATGCTTTCTGGACTTTTTTGCCTCCTTTTGTCTGGAAGTGCCATCGCACAAACCAGCACAATTCGGGGGACCGTCACTTCAGCGGATGAACCCTTGATTGGAGCTTCTGTCCAAGTCAAAGGTACTACCACGGGAGTCGTTACGGATATCGACGGCTCCTTCAGCCTCGAAGCCAGTGCAAGCGACGTATTGATCTTTAGTTATATTGGCTTTGAGACGCAGGAGATCACGGTCGGTACGCAAACACAGATTGACATAGTTTTAGCCGAAGATGCTGCACAGCTAAACGAAGTAATTGTAGTTGGGTATAGTACTCAAAGGAAGAGCGATCTCACCGGCGCAGTGGCCCAAATCAAAGGAGGTGACATTGAAAAATACACCTTCAGTGATGCCTCGCAAGCCTTGCAGGGTCGTATGGCCGGGGTTAGCGTACAGCAACAGGGCGGTGCTCCTGGCGCTAACGCCATCATCTCTATCCGAGGATTTGGAACACTCTCTGATGCAGGCCCTCTATTCGTAATCGATGGCATGTTAACAGGGGGGATGGGTTCCCTGAATCCTGCTGATATAGAATCAGTGTCGGTACTAAAGGACGCATCAGCCAGCGCCATCTATGGATCTAGGGCTGCAAATGGGGTGGTGATCATTACCACGAAAAAAGGAACCCGCGGAAAGGTTAATGTCGATTTTGACCTTAGCTCAGGGACAGCAGATGTAATCAATCGCTTCGACTGGGCCAATGCTCGCCAATATGCGGATATCGTCAATCGTGCGGATGACAATGACGGCGCACCAAGGTCTCCAGCGAATGACACAGAATTCAACCCGAACAATACCAGCAACCTTTATGATGAATCTTTGCGAACGGCATGGGTTCACAATGCTAATGTGCGCTTGTACGGTGGTGGGGAAAATACCTTGTATAATCTCTCCCTAAGTTACTACGATCAAGAAGGGATTGTAAAATACTCGGATTTCGATCGCTTTACAGCACGAGCAAATGGCTCCTTCACCAAGGGGCGATTTAAGTTAGAAAACACCATTGGTATAACTAGGACTGTCAATAACCCTAATCCCTACTTCAATAAAGAACGAAACCTTTTACCGACGATCCGCTTACAGGACGACAACGGAGACTGGAGTGCCTCAGATATTCCTGATGAACCCGGCGCACCCACTTTAGGCTCTTTCTATGGCCAAGGGACCATCATAAACGAGTTGGGGCTAGCCGCCCTTGAAGACCGCACCATTACCCGGTATACTTTACTCGGGAACATCGCTGCCTCTTATGAAATCTTCAATGGATTAGTATACAAATTGAATCTTGGTACCGAATTCTATGATCAAAACAATTATACCTTTACACCGCTTCACCCCGTGTTTACAGCAGGAGGAAACAACGACTTTGCGGAGCTTTCAGAACGCAATACCCGTTTCCGTTCGGGCCTAATCGAACATACATTGAACTTCAAGCGATTGATTGGCAGACACAGCATAGATGTTTTGGGGGGATACACTGCACAGGAGACTAATAATAGATCTTTAGGGGTAGATGCACGAAGATTCCCAACCAACGAGATTCGCATAGCCTCGGCAGCAGAGGAATTGGCCAGTGCACCAGCACAAGACCTCACCTCCGTTATACAATCCTATTTCGGCCGTATCAACTATACCTTTGATGACCGCTTCCTATTTACAGCTACGCTTCGCCGAGATGGTTCCTCCTTATTCAGAGAAGGCCTTCGCTGGGGGACCTTTCCCTCTATGGCTGTAGGTTGGAATCTAAGCAATGAAGGTTTTATGGAGAATGTCACGGGTATTTCCAACATTAAGTTCAGAGCCAGTTATGGGGAGATCGGTTCTAATAATGTGGGGGTGTATGCCATTGATCCTTCCTTGAACCTATTCAGTGAATACATTTTGGGAGAAAATCCAGGTCGGGTAACAGGCTACTCCATTACTAACGGCGTAAATCCAAACATCACCTGGGAGACCACCAAAACGACAGATATAGGAGTTGAGTTCAGCTTATTGGACAACCATCTTGACATCACGATGGATTACTTTATCAAGAATTCAGAAGATGTATTGGTAGGGCTACGTTTACCTCTATATACCGGCTTCGGAAATGCCATTCCATTCAATACAGCAAGTGTTGAAAACAAAGGTTTTGAGTTCTCTGCCAGCTACTTCCAACAATTCGGCGATTTGAAGTTCACTGCTTCCGGCAATTTTTCCATCCTGGATAATGTAGTGACAGCCCTAGGAGATGCGACACCTATTATACAGGGCTCCTTTACTTCTAACACCATTAACAGTACCAAAACGGATGTGGGTCAGCCTATCTCTTCCTTCTTTGGCTATGTTGTTGATGGCATCTATCAATCTGATGAGGAAGCCGCCGCTGCCAATGATCAAGCCGGTAACCCCAGAGCTGGAGACTTGAGATTCAAAGACCTAGATGGAGACGGGGATATCGATGAAGATGATCGTACTTACATTGGTAATCCTACGCCAGATTTTGAATACGCTTTCAATCTATCTGCCGAGTACAAAGGCTTCGATCTAAATCTATTCTTCAATGGAGTATCGGGAAATACCATCTTAAATGGCACTAAATACCGAGGTTACTTCGACTTCAATGGCAATTACTTCGCCGATGCCCTGAACGCCTGGACGCCTACCAACACCGATACAGATATTCCTCGGAATACGCAGGCCGACCCAGGTTTTAATCGTAGAATGTCAACCTTCTATCTGGAGAATGGTGCCTATTTCAGACTTAGAAATATCCAATTTGGATATACGCTTCCCGCCAGCGCTATCTCTAGAATTGGCCTGAGCAAGGCAAGAATTTACGTTTCCGGCACCAACCTCTTCACCATTACGGATTACACGGGCTATTATCCTGAGGTAGGTAGAAACTCTAGAGGCGGAAGTCGCCGCATCTTTAACTCTGGGGTGGACGAAGGAGCGTACCCCGTTCCCAAAGAATTGCGATTTGGCCTTCAGGTATCATTTTTATAATAGAATCAAGCTGTAATTATGAATTATCAAAAGAATCCAATTCGCATTGTCTTGACAATGCTAGCCATATTAAGCTTTACGGTGAGCTGTAGTGAAGATGACCTGAATCAGGTGAATCCAAATGCAGTCACTCCAGCTTCTTTCTGGAAAACGGCGGAGGACGCCAGAAAAGGTGTCTTTGGAGCCTACAGTCCCTTTACCAATATCTGGTACTACACCCGCTTCGAAATTTTTACTTCGGACTATCGCGATGATGTGATCAATGGCTTTAATACCTCTGAGAGGACTGCCGTTGGTTATTTCAGTGGCACTTCTGATAGTAATGCTACCTTCTGGGTATGGAGTGCCATGTATCAGTGTATCACTAGAGCAAACGAAGTGATTTTCCACGTCCCAAATATTGAGATGGATGCAACAGAACGAGACAATATCCTAGGAGAGGGCTACTTCATTCGAGCCTTTAACTATTTCAATCTATTGAATAGTTGGTTGAATGTTCCGCTAATTACCTTACCCATCACAGAGATAGAAGAGCCCAACTTGATCAACCAAGCCCCTCCAGCTGATGTTTGGGCACAAATCGAATCTGACCTCACCAATGCAGCTCAATTCCTACCGGAGTCCTGGCCATCCAACTACGTGGGTAGAGCAACTTCCGGTGCTGCACTTGGCTTGTTGGGGAAAGTCTATCTATATCAGGGCAAATACGCAGAAGCCAAGGATGCCTTTTCTAAGATCATAGGAGGGCGATACCAACTGATGGATGATTATGCTGACAACTTCACCGAAGCTGCTGAGAATAATACAGAGTCCCTATTTGAGATCCAACTCATTGCAGATGGCAATGGGGGTTGGGGTGCCGACAGTCCTGGCCGGGGTAAAGGAGCTGCCTACCAGCCCGACTTGGCACCTGCTGGTTTCACCAACCAAAATGGTATGCGCGTTAATGAATGGGTGCTAGATCTATTTATGGACGAGCGAACCGTTAATGGGGAATTAGATCCACGTCTTTTCACCACCCTATTTTTTGATTCTGATGAGACGACCAACTATCAAGGCAAAGAGCTGTCGTCCAAGACTTACCAGGGGAAGACCTATGCCGAAGCTTTTCCTAACGGAAACACCTTCATCTTCGCCAACAAATATCTAGACTGGGAATTCAATGGCCATACCAATTCACTTGATGGAGGATGGCACGGAGCGGGCAACAATCTAAGAATGTTGCGCTATGCTGATGTACTCTTGATGTTCGCGGAAGCGGAGTTCATGCTCAATGGATCTAGTGCAGCGGCCGTAGATGCCATCAATCAAGTCCGAGTCCGAGCAGACATGCCTGCCTTTACCACGATCACCATGCAGGATATTGAAGATGAACGCATCAAGGAATTGACCTTCGAGCGCACCCGCTACTTTGACTTACTTCGCTGGGGAAGAGTGGTAGAAAGAATTGTAAATAACCCAGAACTCAAGTCCGAAAGCGCAGGAACAGGAGCCTACAAGCCGGGAAGAGAATATATTGCTATCCCACAAAATGAGATAGACGGAAATCCCAACTTTAAACAGAATCCTGGTTACTAAGGCTGTAATCAAGATCAATTCTAACAAGCTATATGGGTGGGCACAACCGCTTGCGGCAAGTGCCTATCCATGGGCTTATCTCCCTAGCGCCCAGCAACCCCCGATCGCCTGGGTCGATCCTCGATCGCAATCTATCCCAATAATCCTTACTCCGTCCTATAGTTGAATGATTCATGAAAAACCGTATTGCTATATTCCTTCTGTTAAGTCTCTGCTGGGCATGCCAAGACACAACATCAGGTCGACAGCAAATGGGCACCCATTTTGATGCGGTACCCGCTGAATATTCTGGGCTTAGCTTTTCAAATGATATCCTCGAAAATGACACGCTGAATTACTACACCTTTCCCTATCTATACATGGGAGGAGGGATCTCACTAGGCGACATCAATAACGATGGTCTAATTGATATTTACCTTACGGGGAATATGGTGGCTAACCGCTTGTACCTGAACAAAGGGGGACTGCAGTTTGAGGACATTAGTGAGCAAGCTGGTGTTACCGGGGATAATCGCTGGTATACGGGGACTACCATGGTAGATGTTAATGCGGATGGCTGGCTGGACATCTACCTTTGTGTTTCAGGTAAACACCCGCCCTTCAATAATCAACTTTTTATCAATAACAAAGACAATACCTTTACGGAGATGGCCGCCGAATATGGTATAGACGATGCTAGCCCCTCCATTCAAGCCAGCTTTTTCGACTACAACCTAGACGGCCTGCTCGACCTCTTCGTGGGTAATTATCCTCAGATTCCCGTTAGTCAGGGCAATGCCTTCTACGCTATGCGAATGCAAAACAACCTCCCAGAGGAATCAGGGCACCTCTACCAAAACAATGGAGATGGAAGCTTCTCAGATGTTACAGCCAAAGCAGGCGTACAGAATTTCGGATTAACCCTAGGCCTTACTAGTAGCGACCTCAATCAAGATGGTTATCCCGATCTTTATGTTTCTAATGACTTCAACGTCCCGGACTATCTCTATCTAAATCAGCAAGATGGTACCTTTAAAGAAGTGATCAAAGAGGCCACGAGGCATACCTCCTTATTCGGTATGGGAACCGATGCTGCTGATTTCAATAATGATGGCCTGATAGACCTAGCCCAAGTGGATATGACTCCAGAAGATTACAAACGCGCCAAAACCAATATGGCAAGCATGAGCCCGGGAACTTTCTGGGAAGGGATAGAATTAGGATTCCATTATCAGTATATGCAAAACAGTTTGCAGCTCAATAATGGCATTACGCAAGAAGGTACACCAATCTTTAGTGACATTTCACGCTTGGCGGGAATGGCTACCACTGATTGGAGTTGGGGTATCCAATTCATGGACCTAGACAATGATGGCTGGAAAGATGTTTTCATCTCTAACGGCATGAAACGAGATGTTAACAATAACGATATATTATCCCAATCTGATCCTAATTCTTTCTTTGGCGCTCCCGAATTAAATTATGCCGACCTTCCCAGTCAGCCAGTAGACAATTATGCCTTTCGAAATCAAGGAGGTCTTCGCTTTTCAAAAACGACCAGCGAATGGGGGCTTTCCCATAAGGGCTTCACCAATGGATTTGCCTATGGAGACTTCGACAATGACGGCGACTTAGATCTAGTTATGAACAACCTAGACGAGCCAATGAGTCTCTACCAAAACCAAACTTCCCAGGAACAACATTATCTACAGATCAAGTTAAATGGACCTAAAAGCAATCCGCTGGGCATTGGCACCAAGGTGTGTATTGAAACTGCTGAAACGGAACAACTCCAAGAGTTAACCCTAACCCGAGGATTTCAATCCAGTGTAGCTCCCACACTTCATTTTGGTCTCGGTCCGGCCAACATCATTCCAAAGTTAAAAGTAATCTGGCCAGATGGGAAGAAGCAAATCCTTGAGGAGGTAGCGGTTGATCAACTGCTAGAATTGCAGCATAGAGCCGCATACACAGGAAGAGAATTGGTAGAATCTGTGCGCCCAAAGTTCCAAAACCTCACCGCAGCAACACGAATTAATTTCCAGCACAAAGAGAATTTCTACGATGACTTCTATCATGAGCCCCTCCTACCACATCGCTACTCTAGACTTGGTCCGGCGCTAGCGGTGGCTGATGTCAACGGTGACCAATTAGAAGATTTCTTTATAGGCAATGCTGAAGGGGCTAGTAGTCAATTATATCTCCAGGATCAGCAAGGGCAATTCCATCCGATGCAAGGGCCGTGGGAAGACACCCCTAACTTCGAGCACACCGGAGCACTCTTCTTCGATGCGGATCAAGATGGAGATCAGGACCTATACCTTGTACATGGCAGTAACAATCCAAACCACCCTGATGAACATTATCAGGATCGACTGTATGTCAATACTCCACAAGGGTTTATCTACGCAAGAGAAGCCTTGCCACCAATGGTAACGAGTGGACTCGTAGTAGAAGCTGGAGATTGGGATGGAAACGGCGCTCTCGATCTTTTTATAGGGGGCAGAATTGTACCCGGACAATACCCATTGGCAGCTCCTTCTTTTCTATTGAAAAATGCTGGAGGAGTAGATCTAGCGTTGCGCTTTGCAGATGTCACGGCTCAGGTCGCACCAGCATTGGAAAACCCTGGTTTAGTAAGTGCGGCGACGTGGGAAGATTTTGATCAAGATGGTCAAATAGATCTCATTGTTACCGGAGAATGGATGCCTATCCGTTTTTTCAAAAACTCAGGCCATAGCCTGGAAGAGATCACCAAGGACTTAATCGGAGGGGAGCATCTGGAAGGTTGGTGGTACAGCCTCAAGGCAACGGATATAGACAATGATGGAGATATAGATTTAGTCTGTGGGAATTTGGGCCTCAACTACAAATATAAAGCCTCTGCAAAAGAACCCTTTGAAGTTTATGCAAATGATTTTGATGAAAACAACAGCTTAGATATTGTGCTAAGTTATCAAAAGAAGGGCGTACAGTTACCGGTACGTGGCCGAGAATGCTCTGCCCAGCAGGTACCAGCCATTGCCGCTCGCTTTACCACCTTTGATGCCTTTGCTGAAGCTGATCTAAATGACCTATACGGAGAACAAATGCTTACCCAATCATTGCATTTGCAGGCGACATCTTTTGAAAGTATCTGGCTGGAGAACAGGGGTACGGAGGGATTTGTTAAGCATGCGCTACCTATTGAAGCCCAGCTATCCTCTATTAATTCCATTGAGGTAATAGATTACAATGGAGATACTTACAAAGATTTACTGTTATTCGGCAATTTGTATGGTGCAGAGGTGGAAACTCCTCGCAATGATGCGGGGATCGGCCTAGTGCTCGTAGGTGGGCCTGGAGGCCAATTTTCAGCTGTACCTGCGCAGGAAAGTGGGCTATTTATGCCCGGAGATGCAAAGAATACCGCTCCTATCAGTTGGGGAAGTGACAGAAAGCCAGCTTACTTAGTAGGACTCAATGATGATGCCCTACAACTGTTGCAGCTGAGTCCTTAAAGTCTTGCCTCTCAATAATTTTTAATCTAAGAAGAATGACATGTTTTCGTAAACGTAACGCTCTGGTAAAGCAAGGAATTTTATTGCTATGTTGCTTTGCCAGTCGCCCGTTAATTGGTTAGGTAAGTATTCAGGCTATCAATAAAAATAAGCCAGAACGAGAAACCTAGTTACGGGATGCTGGATTCGGCATGTTTATCCATTGGAATGTTGATACGCAGTTGGGAACGGTGATCAGTCATAGTCTGGCTGGATCCTCCCCATCCTATACGGACAAATACATTAAGGATCTTCCAGCCACCTGTAATCCCGTAGATTGGAATCCGATGAAGACCGTTACGCTAGCAAAAAATGCCGGGATGCAATACATCGTCTTCACCGCCAAGCATCATTCTGGCTTTTGCTTTTGGGATACTAAAACCACTTCCTTCAATATCACACAAACACCCTATGGTAAAGATTTGCTGAAATCATTCATCGCAGAATGCAAAAAGTGGGGGATTGCTGTAGGAATCTACTATTCTTCCGAAGATTTTGTTTACAGTTATCAGCAGGAAGACTACAGGAAATCGCAGCCTGGAATTTTGTAAATCATGAAGCTATCCAAAATACGCGTCCTTGGGTCATTACCCATGAAAATAACATCTGGTTCACGACGGATAAGGATCAACCAAGCACGGTTTATGCCTACCTCACTGGAATCACAGATTGGCCACGTGGTGATCGAAAAACCTTCAAGCTAAAATCCGTTAAAGCCAAGCCCAATTCAAAAATCAGTGTACTAGGACAAACGGGAAAAGGTGTAGTAAATACCTCATTCAGTGAATTTGGACTGGAATACCGTGCCGTCATTTACCAAGACGGCTTGCGCATTACGGGAAATGTATTGGACCTAAAATAAGCACATTACACTTCCGAAGTCTAGGAGGCAAGGGAGGCGATATCGTTGGTGGAAAACACCAACAATGGCGGGGCGGAGGTATCAGGGAGCCTGCGTACCCCAAGCCGCTATAGATCACCAAAGCCCCCAAGCCGTTATTGGTCCCTGTCTAGCTAGCCAGATAGATTTTCGACCACCAACAAGCAGCCCGGATTGCCACCTACCGCTCCAGCCGATTATACTTCTCCAAGATTTCAATCAAGAGGTCATGTGGCAAGGCATACACCTTATTGCCATTGTTTCCTTCCATCGTTTCAGCAGCCACCATGGCATTGATAATCGCTTCCTCGACGGCATGAGTAGTAGCTTCAAATAGAGGAGTAATGCGATCATTCGGCAGGGAGTTCACGCTAACGACTTTATCTCGATTAAAGGCATCTTCATTAGCGGTGGAAAAGGCAAGGAAAATATCACCGGAACCATTGCTACCATGCCCTCCCACTCTAGCGATACCTAGTGGAACTCGTTGCGCAATGCGTTTCAATTGATGTGGCAGCAAAGGCGCATCCGTTGCAACAATCACAATAATAGATCCATCTCCTTCTTGTCGGCGAGACTGGGGCGGACCGTTAAAGACCGTTTTAAAAGTATCCTGGAGTTCCTGTCCCACAGGCACCCCTCCGATCAGTAGATTCTTTCTACCCCCAAAATTGGACTGCACCAAAACACCTAGGGTATATACTTCTCCGTTCACCTTTACCAGCCTAGAAGAAGTCCCGATTCCTCCTTTAAATCCTAAACACATCATGCCAGTACCTCCGCCCACGTTCCCTTCTGCGACTTTCCCACCTTTAGCATCGGCAATAGCCTTCAGCACATGCTCTTCCTTGACATGAAAGCCATAGATGTCGTTTAGGAAACCATCATATGTCTCTGCCACCAAAGGATAGGTATACCACCAATCCTCTCCCCGATACCAATCGGTGTCCACGTACCACTGTAGTACCGCGTCTCGGACCACACCTACACTATTGGTATTGGTGATCATGATGGGCGTTTCCAAGAAGCCGGATTCTGTGACCCAAGTCGTTCCCGTCATCTCACCATTTCCGTTTAAGCTATACCAATTCGCATAAACGGGATTGAATCTCTTGCCCCGAGGAAAAATAGCGGTCACTCCTGTTCGGACTGGCCCTTTACCTACCACATTTTTTCCATTGCCGGAGATCAGCGTGCAGTGGCCTACTTCCACCCCTTGCACATCTGTGATGGCGTTGAGCGCCCCCGGCGTCCCAAAGAAAGGAACGCCTAGATCGCGAGCACGAGGCTGTTGAGCAGAAGAGGAGAGATACAAAAAGCTGAATAGAATAAGGGATAGCATCCATTTCATGGTAAAGCGATATTTATTACAATCTAGAAAATGACCAAGATTTGCCATCCTCAAGGTAATGGAAATCAACGGATTTCAGCAGCTGCCAGTGGCTCCTTTTACTAAGTAAAGGGGTTGGTCAAATTCTTGATACTAAAGGCCCAACATCATAGATTCTATTCTTTGGTAGGCTGCACTAACTGATATGCTTTATCATATAACTGTAGCTGCCTAGCTTTCCAAACCGCCCCCTCTAAAAACACAGGATGAGGAAGGCTCACATCCCAAGTTCCAAGCCTACTTAATAGCCTTTTGGTTATGTCTAAGTGTTGGAGCGATTCATTGTGCTGCTCAGCAACATCCTTCGAAAGATCAAACAGCAGCGGAAGTCGGTCTGGTAATCGAATCAACTTCCAATTACCCTCTCGGATGGCTGCACTGATGGTAAAACGCCATTGTAAAGTCTCATGAGAAGACTTGCGAACAAGCCTAGCAAGATTACATTCTTCATAAAGAGACAGTTGTGGATATTTCTCAAATGTAAGCAGTCAAGGAACAAGCTTGGTCAATTTCTAGTCCTTTCAGGGTTTCGAATTAGTCTTACACGGAAAACAGGCTGTTTTCATTATTTTATGTAGTCAACTACATATTTTACCTATATTTGTGTAGTCAACTAGATATATATTTCATGAAGCCAGATTTTGTAGCAGAACTAAAATACCTGGGTTTATCGGTACGACTCAAGCGAATCAGCGAAAACATGGTTTATGGAGGCCGTAATCTATATCGTCATTTAGGCTTGGATATAGAACCCAATTGGTACCTCCTACTCTTGCTGTTAAAGGAGCATCAGCAGCTCTCCATCACCGAAATGGCAGATTATCTGCGCTTTTCACACCCATCGATCATAGGGATGGTAAAGAAGATGAAATCTCGTAGATACCTGGAAAGTTCCATTGACCCAAATGATTCCCGTCGACAGCTCGTGGAGTTATCAGCCAAGGCTAAGGCAGAGCTTCCCCGACTAGAGCAAATCTGGGAAGCGGGGGAAATAGGGGTACGCAAGCTCTTCGAACCCGACGATGACTTTTTGGACAAGCTAGCCCTCCTTGAGCAACAGTATGCTGAATTTGATTTCATGGAAAGAACCTTAAAAGAGCTAGACCATGAAGCATAGTAGTCTCGATCTCCCTCCCAAAGATTTTGCCCATCTACTTGATCAAAGTGCTAAACTGGTGCTGGAACAGTTCGAGCAACTGAATACAGCCAAAGCCTATCATTACCACGAACAGGAAGAAGTTGCCTCTTGGTTTCATGAGGCGCTGCCACAGGAAGGGATGGATATGGAAGCCCTTCTTGAGGAGGTGCGAGAAAAAGTCATGAATACAGCTACAGGTAATCTTGGACCGAATATGTACGCCTATGTCATGGCTGGGGGGACGCAGGTGTCCATCGTAGCAGAACAGCTAGCTGCTACCATCAACCAAAACGTAACTAAATGGCATTTAGCACCTGCGATTAGTGAAATTGAAAAGAGAGTTATTCAGTGGAGCGCCGAGATGATGGGGCTTGAGGAAATGACCGGAGGTGTATTGGTAAGTGGAGGGAGTGCAGCTAACCTAACGGGCTTGACCGTAGCCCGGAATATCGCCTTTGAGCAAAAGGGCATTCGAAAAAAAGGGCTCTTTGGCTTAGCTCCATTCACCGTTTATGCTTCGAAGGAAGTACATGGCTGTGTAGACAAAAGTTTGGATTTACTAGGGATAGGAACTGATCAACTGCGCAAGATCAGAACATTGTCAGACTTCACGATTGATTTACAAGCTCTGGAAGAACGAATTATTGCTGATCAAGCCAATGGCTTCCACCCCTTCTGTGTGATTGGCAATGCTGGAACGGTAAATACGGGAGCGATTGACGATCTAGAGGCATTAGCAGATCTTGCTCAAAAGTACGGTCTGTGGTTTCACATCGATGGTGCGTATGGAGGACTTGCCGCTTCGCTGAGCAGCCTACAACTAGCATACAAAGGGCTTGAAAGAGCTGATTCCATCGCCATAGATTTTCATAAATGGCTATATCAACCCTTTGAAGCGGGCTGCACCTTAGTCAAAGACTGGGATACACTACGTCGCACCTATTTTAAGAAAGCTGATTATCTAGATACGTCCTTAGAAGAAGGTGCTGGTCGCCTTGAGTTTAATGAACACACCTTCCAATTATCTCGAAACGCCAAAGCTTTGAAAGTATGGATGAGTGTTAAGGCCTATGGGGCGCGAAGAATAAAGGAGATGCTCCAAAAGGATATTGACCTTGCCCGCTATTTAGCCAACGAAGTGGCACAAGCTCCTGATTTCGAGCTTAAGGCTCGCTCTGATCTAGCAGTAACCTGCTTTCGCTACACCGGTGCATACACCACTGAAACTGAGATTCTAGACCTTAACTCCAGATTGATTGCGGCTCTTGAAAAGGATGGACGCGTCTTCATTACAGGGACTAGGCTAAATGATGAATTTGTGCTACGGGCGTGCTTGATCAATCATCGAAAACAAAAGGACAGTATTGACTACCTTCTTAAGGTAATTCGTGAAACCGCAAAGACGCTGCAATATGAACCCCAAGGTACTCATTAGGCAAGCGTGAGGTGAGGATGCAGATTAGCTGTGGGAAATTATCAGGCAAACGATTGCCAGAGGTGACACCTACCTTGTTGCTACGGATTCTAGTCGCTAGTCGAGAAAAGATGTTGGCGTACTAGACTATAGCCTGGCGGCATGATCTCCTTCCACAACATCCTAAAGCAGATTAATCACTAAATTGGGTATAACCAATGCGGGAGGCCCGGCAAAACACTGTTTGATGCGTTGTGCTTGAGTTGATTACTCAACCAGTTTAGCGAGTTACGTTTAGCTAGACCTCTTTGAACCACTGGCTCAAGTGAGTATTATAGATGGTGCGCTAGCAATTGAAGCTTCAGGTGGAGCCACCATCTGGTTGAAGCAAAAACTCAAAGCTCCGATTGAAATCAAGTATACGGCCTACCTTGTTACAGATGAAGGGCCTAATGATCGGGTAAGTGACCTGAATTGTTTCTGGATGGCAAACGACCCTCGATGTCCCGAGGATATCTTCAGCTGTGCTGATAGTATCCGGACGGGTAAGTTTCCTGATTACCATCAAATTCAAACCTACTACGTAGGCTATGGCGGACATAACAACTCAAAAACGCGCTTCCGTCGATATACCGGCACAGGCGATCGGCCTCTTTTGCCCGAACATGATTTGGCCGAACCCCACTTAATCATCCCCAATCAGGACATTCAAGTACATATTAAAGTCTATCCTGATCGGACCACCTATTCCATAAATGATGAGCTTATTTTTGACTATCAGGATGAATCTCCCTACCAAGAAGGATGGTTTGCCTTTAGGACGGTTCGAAATCACCTTAAGATTAAGGATTTTAGTATCAACAAATTAATAGACTAGACATGTGTCAACTGGGCCAATAGTAAAGCCAGCAGCAGGGCAGTCAGTTTTAGGCTTTTCATGATGTGTAGGATTTAATGTTCATGCAATGCAAAGGTGCGGTAGAACATGTTCCTACCCATTAACCTATGTTAAGGAAATAGATGAGCGATAAACAAGAAGATATTATTCGCTGCTTAGTGCGAAAAGCACATGGGAGTTGATGGACGGGTATCAGGTTTGAAGGTCAGGCCCTGGAAGCCTGACCTTCACGCCTATCTTACCTAAAACTGCACATCGTACTGCATCTCAAACTGAGCGGGAATTTCCTCTTTGGCCTCACCAAGGTTTTGGCGGAGGTCAACCTCAATTCCGCGGGCAATGGTAGAAATGGGTACATCATTAGCTGT
The DNA here is from genome assembly GCA_965263225.1 of Saprospiraceae bacterium. Classification (GTDB taxonomy): domain Bacteria; phylum Bacteroidota; class Bacteroidia; order Chitinophagales; family Saprospiraceae; genus DT-111. Next base: position 8,506 of record CBDHHG010000045.1, on the reverse strand, counting down.
TCCTTCAAAGGGATTCTCGCCCGTACGACCAATGCGCTCCATGGTGTGGAAGGTCCAGGCTACGGCCACGTAGAAAGGAATGGAAAACCAAACAAAGATGTCTCCGATCAAGGGGTAATTATCCATAAACTCTGTCCCTATGTCCGCAAACTGAGGAACAATGGCCATCGGCAATAACAAGACAAATATCCACATGAAATAGTGATTGAGAGAAGCAAAATGGCGAGGATAAGGGAAGTTCTTTATCCGTTCGCTTTTCCCTTGTAAGGTGAAAAATTCCTCTATCACTCCTTCTAACTGCAGAAAAGCAAACTCCCAAATGATCCCCTGCTCCTTTAATTTTTGCAGGTGATAGGATTGCTGATAAAGAATAGCAGTTTGTTTGTTATTCTTCCCTAGCACAGATGATAATTCTTCTTCGGAAAGGTAGGGTTTTAGATCTTCCTCCAATGAGGAAACACGCTCAGGAGGTTTTACATCCCATTCCTGGTTGGTTTTTTCGTTCATGATGGTTTCCCAGGGTTTGGGAACGCGCATCGCATGACGCAAGGCCGTCATCCAGGCAATGTGACGATAGGTCAAAGTCTTGATCTCGTGTTGTAACTCTTCTTTACTCAGTTTTACTTCAGCATGCTCATTAGATAACATAACTTGTACAAACATGCCAAAAGTCCTAGAAGTATTGACAATGCCTCCCCATATCTTCCGCGCCTCCCAAATTCTTCCATAAGCAGAGTTGTTTTGAAAACCAATGACAAAGGCCACTGCTGTGCCAATGAGTGCCAATGGAGTCCAAGGAATTTTCAACCAGGAAAGATTTGCAAAATAGTAGGCGGATACCCAAACAATACTCAAGATAATGAACAGTAAGGTTTCATACCGAGTCCACATGGCCATGTCGAAGGCCTTAAACTTGCGTTTCGTATACATAGAAGTGTTTTTAGGCAGCAATGGCGAGTTTCTCGCCGATTTTATTCTGTCAAGTCTACTAAAATATCCAGAATCTGGAGCTATAAATGCTTAGCTTTCTTGTGCTCAGCCCATAAAACATCCTTTTTGCCGGATTTAGCCATTTCCTGGTCTGACTGGGTCATGGATGCTTATAAAAAATCGGTACTTTAGGTGCATGAGAAGACGTTATGTACACCTTGGGCCTCTCCTATCGCTCTGGATACTAAGCTTTGTGCTCCAAGCTCAAGAGTCTTTTATCTGCCAAGGGGACTTCTACCTGGCCATCACTGATGGTGCCGTATTTACCACCGTTTACACAGTGGGGATTGACTCAGGTTCAGGTACAGTAGATTTTCAGCCGCTGAACCTAACTACTACCGGGAAGGACCTCAATGCCATGGGATTTCGCTCCGTCGATAATTTTATCTATGGTGTAGATTCTGGGAGTCTAGATGTGTATCGAGTGGGTAAAGATGGCATAGCGCAGACCGTCAGTGAATTGTATTCCGATCCTTATCTACAGTATGTAGCAGGAGATATTACGCCAGATGGGCGGTATCTTGTAGTCATCGGAACTAGTTCCTTTCATGATGAAGTAGTTGGCTTCATCGATCTGGATTCTCCAACTTATGAGTATACGGAGATCTGGCTAGAAGGGCCGGATGTTCGTTCAGCCGATGTAGCTTTTGACCCTATCGACGGTACTTTATACGGCTTTGATGGGATCAATCATCGGCTAGTCACCTACGATATTCATACGGGGCTGATCAAGGCCGAATATCCTCCGACCGATCAATCCCTCTTGATGGGCGGATTGTTTTTTGACGCCTTTGGAAAGCTTTTTGGGTATGGACTGGTACCCGGAGAAAATGTACAGCAAGCTTTTTATAGCATTGACAAAGAAACCGGCGTTGTACAACTAGAAACGGTAGGCCCTCCCGCCTCGCGAAATGATGGCTGCTCCTGTCCCTATACACTTGGGCTGCAGCTTTCAGTTGAAACCATTGAAGCCTTGCCTTGTACTACCATCCCCATCAAATTCGAGATAGCCAATACCACCGGGATCACCCAGAACAACCTTCGCTTGGAGCAGGTTTTCCCTGAAAGCTTTACCATTAAAAACATCAATAGCCCTTTGGAAGGCGTACTCACTGGCGGTGGAACTAATTCTAACTTCTTCACACTTGAAAGCCTTAGTATCCCCATCGGTTTACATGAACTGATCGTAGAAGTAGAGCTGACAAGTGAAGCCAGCGGAACCTATGCTTTTCAAGCCGAATTATCTGGTTTGCCAGGTACTTTAGGCTATGTTTTACTTTCCGACAACCCCAAGACACTGGTGAAGATGGATTCGACCATCATCAAGGTAGGAGAGCTCGTGCTCGATTACAGCAGAATAAGTACTCAAATTTGTTCTCCTGAAGGCTTAGAGTTAGATCCCGGCGTGCCCGGGGCTAGTTACGTGTGGGGGGATGGTTCAACCGAACCCACTTACAAAGTTACGAGTGCAGGGGACTATGCAGTGACGATCAGTACAAGTTGTCAAACCATTGAAACTAATATTCAAGTAGATGGCGTTGGTTTTGAAGTTGATCTCGGTCCTGATCAGCAGGTTGAATTAGGAGATGAAGTGTATTTACAGGCAGCCGTAAGCCCTTCACCCGACGGTAGCAGCTACACCTGGACGAGTTCGACGGGGGCCATTAGCTGCACTAGTTGTACAGCATTGACAGAGTCTCCCAATGCAGATACCTGGTATTATTTGACGGTGACTGATCCTGACGGTTGCAGTGCAAGAGACTCTCTTTTGGTAAAAGTCATCAATGATAGAAACGTATTTATCCCTACCGCATTTAGTCCCAATGGTGATGGAATAAATGATCAATTCTTCATTCATAGCAAGCGACCCGCTGAAATCGTTTCTCTACAAATTTTTGATCGCTGGGGAAACCTCCTTTTTCAAAATGAAAATACCAGTACCAACGATCCCATCTACGGATGGGATGGGCGCTCAAGAGGGCGACTTCTGAATGATGGAGTGTTTTTTTACCTGGCTCGGCTTCGCTTTCTGGATGAGCAGGAAATAGATTATCAGGGCGAGGTAGTGCTACTGCATTAGCCTAGACACGACAAAAGTGTACCATATATGCTGTTTAGTCGTAAAAGCAGGACCTTAACTTTTTGACAAGTCTTTTTAAAGAATCTTTAACGGACAGCTTATAGACACTAATAATCAATAACTTACGAAAAATCAACAACTATTTAATGCTCCGGTACTGCCATTCCACCCGTTCCACTACAACTACAACTTGACAATACCTCCTCCTCTGCACTATTTTTGTTTTGTACTCAAACTACTACCCATTAATAAACTACTCAAGATGCACACGGACCTATTCACTGCCACAAGATGCTCACAATATCGTAGGACTCTAGCCTCTATCACTCCGTAAACACTACAACTGGGTTAGAGCTGCTAACACTTCTTCGGTCTAGCTCCATTGTTTTCCATCATTGACCACTGGCGCCAGCTTGGCCCATAAGATATCAGTTCACAGCCTGTTATCGATTGAAGGGATCTTTTGATCCAACACTATTGTTTCCCGCCTCAGCTACTCGTACCAAAGATTAGTTGCACCGTACCTATCCGAAATTAGACTACCCTGTATCTGATTCCTGTTGTTATTTCGTACTCCGTACTCATTTTACACAAAAACACTTAAGCCCCATACACATGTACTACCTCAGGCTACTGTTAGTCCTGTTGGCACTCCTTTGCCAACAACAATGGTTACACGCCCAAAAAGGACGATTTCTCTCGGATACCCTAAGCACCGCAATGCCGTCTTCGACCAATAGTTGTTATCAAAAGGCCGAAGTATTGCGCCAAGACGGTAAGATCATTACCGCTCGCCCCTACTATAAGCAAGCCATAGACACTTCAATTTTACAAAAGCATTGGGAGGTCTATCTTCTCTCCAGTGCCCATCTGGGTGAGAGCTATATAGGAAGTTTCAACTATCATGAAGGAATTGCTATTGTCGTTGCTGCCCTGGAACGCTTGCAGCAACTATCCCATATTCAGCCCGAACTTGGCTTTCAACTATACAGTTGTTTAGCTAGGCTTTACCGATACGCTCAAGAACACCAAAAAAGTGTAGGCATTTGTGTCAAGGCACTCAGATATTTACGCAAAACTACAGACACCAAACTGCCCAATATATACACCAAAGCCTATATTCAGTTGGGGATGTCTTATGCTGCCAATGCCCAGTGGGAACAGGCCTTACAGTTCTACCAAAAGGCGGAAGGCTTGTTAGCACATCTCCCCCATAAAGAGGTCAATCAACTCCGTCCCTTGATCTATGCCCTATATGGGAGCTACTATGCACAGATGTGGGACTTTGTACCCGCAACCCAATATCTCGAACAAGCTCTGGAAGCTGCCATGCATCATCAAGTGACTAATTCCCCTGAGGTTTTTAGCCTCTATCAAGATATTGCCAAAGTTTACCAACGACTGGGTGAAAATGAAAAGTCAATTGCCCACTTTAAAAAGGCCGCTTATCTAATTGAAACATCCAACTTGGAAAGTCACCTGGTTCGCTATACACAATTGCCTATGATCTATCTAGGCATAGCGAAGAATTTTTGCAGCATGCAGCAGCCTAAAGAAGCTTTATTCTACTGCCGTAAGGTCAAGGCGATTGCAGCGAAAAGGAAGGAGAATGTCGCCCCTTATGTGCGGACCTGTACTCAAGTTCAATTGGCTAGAATTCATACTGTTATGGGGCAATTTGAGAGAGCTGCGACCTTGCTGAAAAAGGCGAAAACCTTTTATCCAAAACAATACGCTCCAGGTTACCGTCCCATGCTGGACAAACTTTCTCATCAGATCGACCTTGCCGTTGCTCTTCTTTCCAAAGAACAAAAAGACTTTGAAAGAGCCAAGGGGCTTTATCACTCCTTATCTACCCAAATTCAGGGTCAACCTGAGAAAAAACAAATCGAGCAACTAGAGTTAAACTTCCATATCCTGACTCATTTGGCAGAGATTCATGAAGATATAGGAAATCAAGATTCAGCTTTCCACTATAACCAATTGGCTCTAATCTCTAGCTGCCAGCTCTTTAATGACCCCGATCCTTCGGCACTACCGAACGCACAAGCTTGTGCCAACGCCCCAAAAATATTCCAGATACTGCAACAAAAGGCAAATCTATTCCAACGAGCTGCCCGGATCACTTCTGTAAGAAGAAAGAAATTGTCTCTTTTGGAAAACGGATTAAGAACGATCCATTTACTGGACGAAGTTTATACGGAGAACCTTAAAAAAGCAAATATCTTACGAGACGGCCAGACCAAAACCCTGATGCATCAGCGTCAGGTAGCCTTTCAAACGGGTATAGAACTAGCGATAGAACATCATCAAGTTAGTGGTGAGCCTGCCTCCCTACAAAAGAGTTTCTATTACGCCGAAAAGATGAAGGCTCAGCAGTTGTCTTTGCATTGGATCAAGCATGAAGCCATTAACTATGAGGAAATGAATCAGGCCATCATTCAAAAAGAACACGATCTTTTGGAAGATATTGTTCGCTTCGAAAAGATGATTGAGGAAGCAAGCTTCCAGAATGACACCGCTGAGGCGACCCGACTGGAGCACGATCTACTTTTCTGTAAGCAAAAAGAATATGCTGCTTTTCAACGAGACCTAGAAGAACAGTACCCTCAGTATAACGAATCTAAGTATTCGTTCCTGACAGAAGAAACGTCTAGCTTACCCGACATACTGGAACCTAGGGAACTGCTCATCAACTATGTCTTTGCGGACAGCCAACTACTCATCTTCACCCTAACGCAAGAGAGCTCGCTTACCTTCACCCAAACTCCTATTGATCACAGCTTGTCACAAGATCTCGCCAATATTCATGGAATGTTGAAAGGCTCTAGTATGATGCGCCGTAAAAGTCGCGAACGTTTTATCCTACTGGCCCACAAACTATATCAGCAACTGATTGGCCCCATTCAGGATCAACTGGCAGGTAAATCTAAATTAGTGATAATAGGGGATGGTATGACTAATTACTTGCCCTTCGAGGTGTTATTGAAAACACCAAGTTTGCAAGCTTTCCACCAGCTGGATTTTTTGATTAAATCCTATGAGATTTCTTACCACTACTCCGCCTCTCTACTGGCCAAGGCCAGAAAAAAGCAGATCAAGCAGAAAAAGGGCATTTTTGCCTTTGCCCCGGTCTATGGTAAAAGTGAGTCGGTGGCCAACCAAGCAGAAGGGAATGCAATGGGGGTAGCAAGAGCAGGAGGTTTTCTGGAAGAGCTAGCTCCCCTTCCCGAGTCACAGCATGAAGTGCTAAACATCATTAAGGTTTTGGGCGTCCAAGGTCAGCAAGACAACACCTTGGCCCTCCGATACATGGCCAATGAATTTATCTTGAAAAGGCACCTCCGCGATGACTATACCTTCATTCATATTGCCGGACATAGTTTTGCCAATCTTGTTAATCCAAACTTTTCAGGCATAGCATGCTATGAAGATTATTTCGGTAATGAAGATGGTATACTATACGCTGGCGAGATTTATCACTTGGATATAAAGGCAGACCTCGTGAGTTTGAGTAGCTGTGAAAGTGGGTACGGTAAGTTGGAAAGGAATGAAGGCATGCTGGGGCTCAATCACGCTTTCATTAGTGCAGGAGCACCCAATGTTGTGTTTTCACTCTGGAAAATCTATGACAAGGTCAGCGCACAGCTCATGGTTGATTTCTACCAAAAAGTGCTGGAAGATAAAAACTATGCAGCTAGCCTACGCGAGGCTAAACTACGGCTCTTAAAAAATCCTGTTACAGCAGCTCCACATTATTGGAGCCCCTACTTGTTGATTGGAAGATAATGCTGTAGGACTGTTCACCGGGGGTTACAGAAAAAACCTGTAACCCCCGGTGCTGCTTAGACCTGAGCACCAGCAATCGGTTTATCTAATTCACACGCTGACTCTCTTCTTCGCCACCTCGCTGGCGATTCCTAACGGCTTTCAATTTCTGGTTACCAAAATTGCGCGAATAAGTCAAGGTAAAGGTGCGTTGAGAAAAATCAAAAACTCCATCGTAGGTCAACTGCTGGGCCTCAACGTAGGCACTTCCTTGCAATTCGATGGAATTCAACAGATCCTGAACATTAAAGCTGAGTGTTCCCCAGTTCCCACCAAGGTTTTTCTGGACTCCCACATTGAGTCCGTACATTTCACCAAACTTTAATGCTCCTGCAAGTCTTGGTCCAATATAGAACATGGAGAATTCTGAAGAAAAGCCTTTTGGCAGCTTAAACGACTGGGAGGTATTAAATTGTAAATAATCCCGCTTTAGTCGAATTGGTTTCCCAGCATCGTAGGTATTGTTCTCCTGCTGGAAATACATCGCGTTAACTCTCATCTGCCACCAATCAGTAAGCTCTAGCGGGAACCCAAGCGTAAAAGAAAGAATCTTAGAGTTTTTTAAGTTCTCAGACAATAGGACCAGTCTATCTGTTTCTGGATGATACTGTTGCTGAAATCTTGCGATGGTACTATCCTGCTGTGAATATTGAATGCTAAAGAATATCGTTTTATAACGCAAATCCAACTTATAAGCATCCGTCAGTGAAGGTTGAATCGCTACATTACCGGCAAAAAAGGTAGAAGGATCAATCAGATAGACAAAGGGTGCCATCTCATTGAAAGTAGGCCGGGTAATTCTGCGAGAGTAAGCCGCATTTACTCCAAAATCTTTGGTGAAACTATGGGACAAGAAGGCACTCGGGAAAAAGCGTCCAAATTGCCGGTCTACCACTCTTCCATCCGTTTCTGTATCCAATTTGGAATCCGTGTATTCGTATCTGAGTCCCACCTTAGCATTCGTATTTTCACCTAGCTTGATATCAGAGGATGCATAGCCTGCCCAGATTTGTTCAGCCAGACGACTATTACTCGTCAAAGTCGGATCTTGGACCCAGTCATTATTTTGAAACATCTCCACAGATACCCGATTATCAAAATTAGATCGTACAGCCTTAGCACCGACATCTAGGGAAAAACGATCGGAGAAAGTGCGATGGTAGTCAGCCTTCCCTACCCAAATGTTTATGGGGTTAGTTTCGTTGAGTTTGTCAGTTCATCTCGTAGATATACCTGCCCACCATCAAAGATGGAATTCGTATAGCGAGTTGGATTCTCATTACTGAAATCTAGGTAATCTACGTCGACACTGATGTAATCATTATCGGTAAAATTATGCTTAAGGTTTAGGTTTCCACTGTAATGCGTCCATTGGTTACGCTCGACATTAGCCACGGAGTTAATCTGGTTTACAATTCCCCCTTTCTGCAACTCATTCCGATTCACTGCATCCATCGTCCACTTATTATCATAAGCGGAAATCAGACCACCTACGATGGTTTTGTCAGACAACTGGTAATCGACGCCTAAGCGTAGATTATGATTGCGCTGTATCGGATCCCGCAAAGCCGCAGTCATAGATTTATCCTGTTCAACACCAGTTCCAAT
>CBDHHG010000044.1:0-11171 GCA_965263225.1 Saprospiraceae bacterium | reverse complement strand
TGTGGGGTCAGGCCTATTTGGGACATTGCCCGAACCCATGTCGGAGGAAAAGTTTTCTAACACATCTGAAACAGGCCATGCAGCTCGACTGTATAAGATACACAGCGCTAAGCGGAAAAACAATACAAAATGTTGCCCTTTGCGGTGGGGCTGGTGGCTTTTTATTAAAGCAGGCCATTCGCAAAAAAGCAGATATCTTTATTACGGCAGATTATAAGTATCACGAGTTTTTTGATGCCGATCAAAACATAATCATTGCTGATATCGGACACTTTGAAAGTGAGCAATTTACAATTGATTTGCTAGCCGAGATAATATCAGATAAATTTAGTAATTTTGCGGTTCGTTGCACGAGCGTGCGCACCAATCCGATCCATTATTGGTGTTGATCGATCAAATCATCCTAGCAAAAGCTTTAAAATAAACGTAAATGGCGGAATTGACAATTGCTGAAAAGCTTAAAAATTTATACGAACTTCAAGTTGTAGACTCCAAAATCGATGAAATCCAAATTATGAAGGGTGAGCTTCCGATGGAAGTAAGTGATTTAGAGGACGATATTGCCGGTTTGGAAACCAGAATTGGACGCCTGGAAGGGCAAATCCAAGAGTTAGAAGGGGAGATGAGCCGACACACTGCTAACGTGAAAGAGGCAGAAGCGCTTATCGAACGTTACCAGACGCAAATGGATAATGTAAAGAACAACAGAGAATACGATGCACTTACCAAAGAGATAGAAATGCAGCGGTTGGATATCCAACTGGCTGAGAAAAAAATGCGCCAGGCTCGTATGGAGTTGGAGAAAAAGCAAGAGACCCTGGGTGCCACTAATGAGCGCATCGACGGAAAGAGAAAGGACCTGGAGGTCAAGAAGGTAGAGTTGGAGAAGATTATCGAGAAAACAGAGAAGGAAGAAGAGAAACTCAAGAAGGAATCTGATAAGGCTCGAAAAACGATCGAAGATCGTTTGATCAAAGCTTATGATAAGATTCGTACTTCTTACCGCAATGGCCTTTCTGTTGTATCTGTAGAGCGTAATTCTTGTGGCGGATGTTTCAATAAGATTCCACCACAGTTACAACTGGAAATTGGACAACGCAAGAAGATTATCGCCTGTGAGCACTGCGGTCGCATCCTCGTCGATCAGCAAATTGTGGCAGAAGTGAAAGGCGAACCTACTACAACCGAATAATCGTACTTCGATATAGCAACTAACAAGAGGTTGATGATTGCTATCGTCAACCTCTTGCTGTTTTGACAATGTGCCCTTAAAACATCCCATGATTAAACGAAGACTACTACTGTGCTATCTCTTCTGCCTGCCCTGTATTCTGCCTGCCCAAGGTTATTTTGAGTATGATGCTCAGTGCCAAGCCGTCTACAAAGCCATTACCAGCCTACAATTTTCGGAAGCCTACGGTGGCATTGCCTCCCTTAAATTGAAATCACCAAACAACCTGGTTCTGCACCACTTGGAAAACTACCTGGATTTTTTCTACCTCTATGTCAATGGAGACCAAAAGAGCTTTGACCGCTTGAAGCCAAGGCGAGCTCGACGGATCGAAGAGGTAAGTGCTGGTGACAATACCTCTCCCTACTACCTATATATACAAGCGGAGATTTACCTCCAATGGGCTCTAATCCGTCTTCGTTTTGGAGAACATCTGAACGGTTTCATGGATATCAATCGAGCTAACCGATTACTGGAAAAGAATCGCAGGCGTTTCCCCGATTTTATCCCTAATCTAAAAGACCTTGGGATTTTGCATGCTATGGTCGGAACCATCCCCGACAATTATCAGTGGGGGGTGAAGTTGTTGACGAGCCTTAATGGTACCATCAAGCAAGGACGAGAAGAATTGGAACAAGTGGTGGCCTACGCAAATCAGGATGAGTTTCTATTTAGGGAAGAGGCGAGAAGTATGTATGCCTATTTGCTTATGCATTTAGCAAAGGATGAAAAGGCAGCTTGGAAGGTTATTCGAACTTCTGGCTTGTCCCCCGAAACGAATCCTTTGCACTGCTTCATTATGAGTAATATAGCCATGCGTAGTGGTCATAACAGTGAAGCTATTCGTATCCTAAGCAACTTTAAGAAAGATGATAAAAGATTAGATTTTCCTTATTTAGATTATATGCTAGGATTGGCTAAGCTACGACGCTTGGACTCTGATGTTGCGCCTTATTTCCAGCGCTTTTTGGCCCGTAACAAAACACCTTACTATGTGAAAGAAGCTTATCAAAAGCTGGCCTGGCAATCCTTGATCAATGGGAAAAGCTCTAAGTATGCTGCTTATATGAAAGCCTGCATGAGTAATGGAGAAGCTATTGCAGGGGGAGATAAAAATGCCCTTAAAGAGGCTAAAGCAGCACATCAGCCAAGTGTAGTGTTAGTTAAAGCTCGCCTACTATTCGATGGGGCTTACTTCCAACGTGCGCACGAACTGATGCGTACCCAGGATAGAAAAACATTTACCAACAAACGGGATCAACTCGAATATACTTACCGACTTGGCCGTATCTTGCATGGTTTAGAACGCTGGGAAGCAGCTATTCAAGCCTATGAAGAGACCCTTCAGCACGGAGAAGAGGAGTCTTATTTTTTTGCGTGTAATGCAGCTTTACAGATTGGGCTAATCCATGAACAACTTGGAGACAAAGGGAAGGCGCAAACGTATTTCAAGCGTTGTTTATCCATCAATCCCGATGAATATAAAACAGGGCTACACCAGCAAGCTAAGTCTGGTCTAGCCCGAGTTAAAAGTTCGAAATAGTCAATATAGAATTTCCTTATTCTATATCTTCCATCTTAGGTCGTTGATCCATAGGAATGTCTTCTACAGAAGGTAAAGGGGTAAGCTTAGCTAGTAGGCTGTCCTCAGGAGCGGTAGACTTGGAAAGCTTGCTTTTTTTGTTCCGTCCCGATTTGAACTTGGAAATAATTTGTTTACTTCTTCTCCGAGAAGAAAGCCGTGAGTCTTTAGCGTTCTGGCCACTACTAATGGCATTTTTGGCTGCAACGCTTTTTGTGGTGGTGGGGACAGCCATCAAACGTCTCTTGTCAATGAGCTTCCCTGTGATGATGCAAATACCATAGACCTTGTTGCGGATTCTAATGAGGGCATTTTCGAGTTCCTTCTTGTATTTTCTTTGCCGAATCGCCATTGTATTGAGCATATCCAACTCTGCATTCATGCTGCTATCATCCATCCAGTCCGCTCCATGTGCGTCGCTGGAGTTTTGAGTAGCTTCAACAATCTGCGTTTGCAATTGCAATAGTTGTGCCTTGGCTTTGGCTAATTTGGCATCGATGATTTCTTTGAAGGTCGCCAATTCCCGATCTGAATACCGTAGAGTGTTATTAGATGCCATAACAGAATAATTTGGTTTAAAATGCTAATTTACGTGTGATATCTAGCTAGGTAAGGCTCGTTCGTTTTACTAAAGTTAGGGATTATTTTGCTTGAGGTCAAGTACTGAATAATCAATAGAGCATTAATGGTAACCTATAAGGTGCAGGAGGTTAGTTGATTGTGGAAGTTCAGGAGTATCCAATGTGGAAGCTTCATTCTTATGGGGCATAAAGAACAGCATGAACTTTGTGGTCGGGTTTGTAACTTGTAGCAGCATAATTTTTTTGATTCCTTGTCAAATGACTTAATTTTGATCGTACTTGAAAGTTAATAAGGCGTTCAAGAAGGATTGTTGAACCACCTATACTTAAAAAATTACCACCTGACTTGAGCGCCTACAGGATGGTCCAAGTCAAATAGACAATTATATGTTAACTGTTTTCAGGTAGATGGATGGTCCTCCTCTAGATGAAATTGTCGGCTAGCTATTTTTTAAAAGCCCTCCAGTATGAAATATCAAATATTACAACATTTCAGCCTACTTCCCTTGCTGATACTTTCGCTGAGTCTTTCTATGTGCCGTCCCGAGGCTCCAAAGGGAGAACAAGAAGAGATAGTAGACATCTCTAAGTTTAAGCAAAAGGATAATACGGTTCGAGTCCGGATGCCGATTGACCCAAGGACATTTAATCCTATCCTATATACGGATTCTCAAAGTCGGCTAGTGTTTGAGTATATGTTTCCATATCTCATGACCTATGACCCTCAAACCTTAGAACCTATTCCTCAACTGGCGATCGCAAAACCGAAGGTCACCAACATTGAAACGGGACCCAATGCCGGGAACCTAGCCTATACGTTTACCTTGCATAAAGAAGCCAGTTGGGACAATGGCACGCCAGTGACCGGCCATGATATGACTTTTACTTTGAAGGCTTTATTCAATCCCTTGGTTCCCGCAGCACATTTACGGTCTTACTTTGACTTTATAGCTGGAGTCGAGGTGGATGAAGCCAACCCGAAGACGTTCACTATCACTACTCGAAAACCCTATATGCTGCAAGAATTAGGTTTGAGTAGTCTGCCTATTTTGCCAGCTTATGTCTACGATCCTAATGGCTTAATGGCTGACATTCCCCTGGAAGACTTGACCAATGTAGAAAAGGCGAAAAAATTGGCAGAAAGTGACGAAGCTCTGAAAACTTTTGCAGATGCATTTACGTCACCACTACATAACCTAGAACCAGCAGGCGTTTCTGGACCAGGACCTTATAAACTCGTGTCTTTCGAAACAGGACAGGGAACAGAGCTCGTCTTAAAAGACAATTGGTGGGGTAAAGGAATGGAAGAAGCTTTCCCCAGTTTAAGTGCTTATCCGGAGAAGATCATTTTCCAAGTGGTTAAAGATCAAAATACAACCATTGCTGCCATTAAAGATGAAGCCTTGGACGTAGCAGGCCGATTGGATTCAAAGGCATTTTCAGACTTGGAGGCTGATGAAAACATTCAGTCTATTTATGCGCTACACAAGCCTTCGACATTCCAATTTTACTTTATTGGAATCAATACACAGTCTCCGCTGCTATCGGATAAACGAACTCGAAGAGCCTTGGCACATTTAGTGAATGTGGAAGAAGTAATCGAAAAGCTATACTACGGGTATGCCGAAGCCATTACTGGCCCTTTTCATCCGAAAAAACCCATAGCTCATAAAGGCTTAGATCCAATAGATTACAATGTGGAAAAGGCTAGAGCTCTCCTTAAAGAGGCTGGCTGGGAGGATGCCAATCAAGATGGCATATTGGACCGTGAAATAGATGGTGAGCGTGTAAATTTTTCTATAATCTACTTAGAGTATCAAGCCAGTACCTTTGGCAGCAATATGACCTTGTATTTTAAGGAGCAAGCCAAGCGAGTAGGCGTAGATGTAAAGATCAATGCTGTGGACCGAGCCGTGATGGTTAAGGACCTTACTAACCGGAACTTCGACTTGTATGGGGGAGCGCTTTCTCCAGGCCACGAACCAGAGGAAGATCCAAAATCGGTCTGGCATACGGAAAGTGATCACCCCGGAGGGTTGAATCGCATGCGTTTTAGCCACCCACGTGTAGACGAATTGATTGACGAATTGCGACTTACAACGGACGAACAAGCGCGCAAAAAGCTATTTTTAGAGTTACAAGAGATAATTTACGACGAGCAACCTGCTATCTTCTTATTCGCTCCCTTGGAAAGGTTGGCATTTCATCGGCGCTTTGAGGCGCAAGCCAGTTCTATACGACCTGGCTACCGATTAGGTGCCTTTCAGTTGATGGAAGATCTAGTGGTGCAATAGGGAGTCATTAATCATTATCCTAAATTTTAACCCATGAGTCACGTACGTGTGTTTATTCTCAGCTGTCTAGTTGTCTGCTTATTGGCCAGCTGTAAAACAGACCCAAAGGAAGGGACTGATACAGCCGCTTTGGCTAGCTGCAAACGGACTACTAACGAAGTCGTATTAAGACTAGAAGCTGAACCTGATATTCTAAATCCATTGCTTACGACGACCAGTTATGCCAATCAGCTCAATTTTCAGATTTTCTCTTACTTATTGACATTAGATCCAGAAACACTTGAACTTATTCCTCAATTAGCAAAGGCAAGACCCAAGGTAAGCTTTATTGAAGAAGGTCCTTTTGCTGGGGGAACTAGTTATGCATATGAAATACATGAAGAAGCGGATTGGGAGGATGGTAGTCCAGTAACAGGAGCGGATTATGCATTCACCTTAAAAACCGTATTAAACCCGGAGGTTCCTGCCGTTCGATTACGCCCCCACATAACTTTAATCAAAGATGTAATCGTGGATGAAGAAAACCCCAAGCGGTTTACAGTCGTCACGGATAAACGTTTTTTCAGTGGGGAGGAAAAGACATCAAGTACTTTCCCCGTCATGCCTGAAAAAGTCTATGACCCGAATGGATATCTGAAGGATATTCCCGTTAGCGAATTTACAGATGCAGATAAGGTTGAAGCGCTGTTGGCTTCTAATGAAAATGTGAAGAAATTTGCGGATGAATTTAAGCTTCCAAAATACGGCAGAGAGGTTGGTAGTGTAACAGGTTCAGGTCCGTATAAATTTGTTGGATGGGAGACCGGGCAAGAGCTTGTCCTAGAGAAAAAAGCAGATTGGTGGGGTGACCCCCTGGCACCTCAATTTAGAGCACTAGAGGCTTTTCCGGAGCGCCTAGTTTATCGCCCGATCAAGGAGGCTGCCACGGCTATTCAAGGATTGAAAGGGGGGGATTTAGACGTAGTCCCTGATATTGATGCGGCTACCTTTGTGGATATGCGCAAGGATCCCACCATGACGGATTGTTTTGAGTTTTACTCTCCATCCATGTTAGCCATCGCTTACATCTATATAAATCAGAATAATCCCAAACTATCTGATAAGCGTGTACGACAAGCCCTTTCTCATGCTATTGATGCACAGACCATTATTGATCAGGTATACTTTGGTATGGGAGAAAGGCTGGCTTCACCTGTGCACCCTTCTCAGAAGTTTTACAACAGAGACCTTCCTATTCCTGCTTATGATGTAGAAAAAGCCAAAGCTTTATTAGCCGAAGCAGGGTGGACGGATACCAATCAGGATGGCACCGTTGACAAAGAAATTGATGGAAAGCGAGAAGAAATGGTGTTGACCTATTCTTATTCCAATGCTAGAGCCAGTGCGGAACGTACGGCTTTAATTATCCAGGAAAGTGCTCGCAGGGCAGGTGTCAAAATTGAATTGGATGCTGGCGATTTTCGTCAACTTATCGGCCGCCAACGGGCCGGTGACTATGAGCTTAGTGGTGCAGGCCGTAGCTTAGCGCCTAACTGGGAACCTAGGCAAAACTACCATACTCAAGGAGATAATCGTGCAGGTTTTGGAACGGCGGAAACAGATGAGTTGATCAATCGCATTCAGGAAACATTAGATGATACAGAACGTTATAAGTTGTATAAAGAATTGCAGGAAATCATCTATGACGAACGGCCGGAGATTTATGTTATGACCTACAGTGTAAGATTTGCGATTCATAAGCGATTTGATACTCCCATTACGGCCTATTTCCCTGGTTATTTCCCCAATTACATGAAATTGAGAACTAACCAGATGACGGCCGAAAAATAGGATGTTACAGCAGCACGGAAGTTGGCACAGGGAATCTGCTGCCAACTTCTTGGAAGTGTTTTCAGGAAAATTAACCCATGACCACATATCTACTAAAGCGTGTACTTTGGTTTATTCCTACCTTAATCGCCATTTCCTTTTTGGCATTTGGGTTGAGTAAATGCACGCCTGGTGATCCAGTCATGCAAGCCTGTTTCCCTGAAGACACTCCATTCGATGAAGCTGTTTTCGAGTTAGAATACAAGCGTTGTGCTCAATCGTTAGGTCTTGATAGGCCAGCCTTTTACTTCAGCCTTTCCGCCGCAGCTTACCCGGATACGCTATACCGGATTCAGCAAATGGCCCGCCGCACGACCTTATCCAAACTGATTGCTCAATATGGAAATTGGCCTGATATTGAAGCCTATTATCAAGAAATTAAACGCTTTAAAGCTAAGGTGGGAACAGTGCCAGATACAGTGGCAGCCTATGCCTTGACTAATGTCAAAGCTGATATCCGTTTTTTGCCCTTACAATACAAGGATGAATTGGTTCGTCGCACTTTGGACTCCATTCGGGTACAAGTCAATAGCGATGCTAATTTGTCGCAAGAATTGAGTGCTAATTTTAAGGCATTGGAGGATAGATACGCAAGCATTAAATCGAATGCTACCCCCAGCCAACTCTTTGTTCCTGACTTTAAATGGTACGGCGCTCATAATCAATATCACTATTGGTTTAGCCGGTTTGTAAGGGGGGACTTTGGCATTTCATTACAAGATCGTAGACCAGTGAGCCGCAAGATTTGGGAAGCCCTACAATGGACTTTGATCTTAAATGGCTTAGCGGTATTCTTTGCCTATCTGATTGCCATTCCCATAGGCGTATACGCGGCGGTGTATAAAGGCAAGGTGTTTGACCGTTGGACTTCCGCCCTTCTATTTTTCCTATATTCTTTGCCGAATTTTTGGGTAGCTACACTCCTGATCATCTTTTTTACCAATTCCGAATACGGTATGAACTGGTTTCCTGCCTTTGGTACAGGAAGTTTGCCAGATGATGCTCCGTTTTGGTCAAGATTCTGGGAGGTTGGGTATCACTTGGTGCTGCCTGTCTTTTGTTTAACCTATACGAGTTTGGCCTTCATAAGCCGACAAATGAGGGGTAGCATGCTGGAAGTATTACAGCAATTGTATATGCGGACGGCGAAGGCCAAAGGATTGAGTATGAAGGCAGTGATTTGGAAACATGGATTTAGAAATGCGCTTTTTCCTATCATTACCTTGGTGGCTAATATTTTCCCAAGAGTATTGACGGGCTCCGTCGTGATAGAGTGGATTTTTAATATCTATGGCATGGGCTGGCTGACCATAGAGTCTATTGGGCAAAAAGATTGGCCGGTAGTTTTTACGATCATGATGTTAGGGGCCATCGTGACTTTGATTGGGGTTTTGATCGCGGATATACTGTACGCCTTTGTGGATCCGCGCGTGCGATACAGTAACAAATAGAAAATACGACACTAGTAATCGGACAATATATGTTTTTTGGCAGAAAGCAACAGAAAGAAATAGAGCAGCAGTTGAGCAAAAGAACCTATTGGTCTTTTGCCTGGGAGCGCTTTCGCAACAATAGAATGGCATTGTGGTCCTGGCGTATCTTCCTGCTTCTCCTTTTTGTCGCAGCCATCGGAGACTTTGTGGCAAATGATAAGCCATTGTATTGTAAAATAGAGGGTAAGCAATATTTCCCGGTAGTGCAAGATTATGCCGTTCAGTTGGGATGGTCAAAGTGGGAGGCTCGATTTTTGACTACACCCTGGAATGAACAGACATTTGAGTCCGTTATCTGGCCGCTTATTCCCTATGCGAGTGAACGTTTAGATTATAGAAATACCTACAAAGGTCCTTTTGATCAGCAAGATGTAGACAGTTGGCGGTTTCGACATTGGCTGGGTACAGATGATTTGGGGCGTGATGTCGCTGCCGGAATGATTGCTGGCGCTCGCACTGCCCTAATGGTAGGTATCGTAGCCATGTCAATAGCACTGTTAATAGGCCTCTTGCTGGGATCTTTAGCAGGTTATTTTGGGGATGATGGCTTGAAGTTGTCTCGGGTTCGGGTAGGGCTAAATCTATTGTCTTTGTTACTTGGTATATTTTGGGGTTGGAGTAGTAGATCTTATGCCATTAGTGAAGGTAATCAGGCTACCAACTTCTTATTGGGTTTACTACTAATCATCGGTCTTATCCTTTTGGCCAATTGGATAGCCAGCAGACTTGAACGACACCCTGCCTTAGGAAGGAGATGGGTGATCCCGATCGATTTGATCGTCATGCGTTTAATAGAAATGGTGAACGCCATTCCGGGCCTTTTATTGATCTTAGCTTTTGTAGCTGCCATTCAGGAGGAGAGTATATTGTACGTTATGCTTCTGATTGGATTGTTAGCATGGACGGGGGTGGCGCGTTTTGTGCGAGCAGAACTGCTGCGCATCCGGCGTATGGAATATATTGATGCGGCAAGAGCATTGGGGTTTCCGCAATGGAAAATCATTTTTCGTCATGCTTTACCCAATGCGTTAGGCCCGGTATTGATTGCCTTGTCCTTTGGCATGGCGGGGGCCATTCTCCTAGAGGCTTCATTATCTTTTCTAAATATAGGCGTACCGGAAGAACAGGTGACCTGGGGAAGCTTATTGAGAGAAGCACGCAACTACCCCAAAGCCTGGTGGCTTACGGTGGTGCCTGGATTCGCCATTTTCATTAGTGTTACCATCTTTAACTATATTGGGGATGGCTTGACGCAGGCGCTTGATCCTCGTTTGAAAGAATAGATGATGTGTTTAAGCTAGATTTTGATGGATATACCTTAGCAGGAAAAGTCGCCTACTTAGATATGAATTCATAGTATAGCTTCGAAATAATATCCTTTCCAATTTCTTTTCGGTGTATCACCATCCGATACCGTAATTCTAGCCATTTACCTTTCTTCATGGCAAAAGCCTGATTGCCGGGGAATGCTGCATTTTGCATACTCCCAGCATTACGCAGTATCCACTTTTGAGGAGCACTGGGAAACTGAGGATGCATCATGATCGCTACTCCAGACATTTCTTGCTTATTAAAACTACCCAACATATCGATCCAAGGACCTGCCTCGATTCCGTCCCGTTGCGCTTTTACCAATCCTAATTCTCCAAAGAATTGCAGATCTTCTGGTAGCTTAATGCGTGGTGAAAAACCTCCATAGCCTTTTGAATCAGTTGATCCGCCGATGGCCATTCCTTCTAGCAGAGGTTTGAGCCTTATGGTAAAATCGATAACTCTGTAAAAAGCGGTAGAAGGGTATACCTCTATAAGTGTCCTTTCTTTGAAAATCCTAGTAGGTTTGAGATCTTGTTCGGTAAGGGTGGATTCCCAGTAAGTGCGGGTGGTAAGGGTAGCGGATTCTCCATTTGATGCCCCTTTGACCTTCTTAACATCCCAGCTCACATTATCACAATCCCAGGCATCTCCAATTTTTTTCCCAGCTACAAGAATTTCATGCCAAGCCCAAAAAATACCCCGATGGTGGAGGTGATCAGCTGGAAAATCTTCGCTTAAGATATGGCCTTCCAGATCATAGAGCGGATGTACATAATTAGATCGGTTATATTTTCCATCCAGGGATTT
>CBDHHG010000043.1:0-559923 GCA_965263225.1 Saprospiraceae bacterium | reverse complement strand
ATTCAAACAAGTCAGCACCCATACCGGCTACGTCACCTACATTATCACCCACGTTATCCGCAATGGTAGCTGGGTTCAATGGGTGATCTTCAGGAATACCTGCTTCTACTTTACCCACTAGGTCAGCGCTTACGTCAGCGGCTTTGGTGTAGATACCACCACCAACACGGGCAAAAAGGGCGATTGAGGAGGCACCGAAAGAGAAGCCAGTGACTACAGTAATTACCTTGTTGATATCCCAACCCATATTAGAATAAAGTAGGAAAAGTGTACCTAATCCAAGAACACCTAATCCAACCACACCAAGTCCCATTACAGAACCACCAGCGAAAGCCACTTCTAGGGGCTTTACCTAGGCTATTTCTAGCGGCATTAGTTGTTCTAACATTCGCTTTAGTAGCAATCCTCATTCCGATGAATCCTGCCAAAGCAGAGCAAATTGCTCCTAATATAAAAGATACGGCTACTAGCCAAGAAGAATCTTCAGATTGGCTACCACTCCAAGCCAATAGTCCGGCTACCACTACCACGAAGATGGCTAGTACTCGATATTCTGCTTTCAAAAATGCCATTGCACCGTCTGCAATATTTTCGGCAATTCTCGCCATGCGATCTGTACCTACTTCTTGTTTTGACACCCATGATGACCGCCAAAACGTATACAGTAACGCCAGCACACCAAATACTGGGATAGCATAAGTAATCGTTTGACCCATAATGCTCTAAGTTTACGTTGAAATTATTTATTGGTTATGTCTATTAGTAAAGGCTTCATCTCTCCGAAGGGATGAAGCCCTTACCCTAGTTTTTCTTTGCGGGGGGCAAAGCTAAGGCAATTTTGCGGTTTGTCCTAATAGACAAGCGACTAGCTTTCAATTTTTTAGCTGAAAAAGGCTAATTTATAGGACTTTATGCATTAATCAACTAACTGAATCAATCCGTAGATTGATTTTTTCTTTAGTGTATTATAGTGCTTCTGAGCGCTTGAAAAGTCTGGAAACTCCACTGTTATGACTTTGTAAAGCGTTTGATCACGTACTACCGCCGACATGAGGTGGAGTTTTTCACCTAGTTTTTCTTCTAGCTTGATCTTCTGTTGCTGAGCTTTATCATAGTTGCCATGTACGCCCAATTCGACGTAATACTTACGCGAAGAACGCGGTGCCATGACGTCAGTATTGGGAACCACCTCTGCCAAAGTTGGCGGATTGGCAGGTGGCATGTCTATGGTGTGATAGTACAGCGGGGTATTCGTCACGGAAGAAGGGGCACTACCCACTTCCACTTCATTTGGCATTGTCTTTATTTTCGGTGAGCTATCGGAGCCTGAAGAGAATTCAGCCAAGGCCATTTGTTCAAACTCATCCTGAAATCCCTCGCTCAGTTGCGTAGGTTCAGGAGGACTGGCCAGATACGTCTCTTTTGATTTTTCGAGTTGCAGTGCAGGCCGATGAAGCACCAGATTTCGATTGGGACTATTGAGCACTTCCTCACTGGGTTTTAGGTTCTCACTGACTTTGTTACGTGCTAGGTTGTGCTTCTGCAAAATGCGTAGCAATTCATTGGCCTCAATGGAGTACTGGATTTTGTCTAATAGAATGCCCTGCGAGTTGAATACCAGAATGGTAGGAAGGACTTTGATTTGAAACTGGTCGTTGTATTGCTGATTTTGGACTTCGTCGAAATTGATTCTCACCGGGAGGTAATTGTCTTGCACAAATGCTTCCAAAGTAGGATCTGTAAAGGTATTTTCCTCCATCCAATCACACACCATGCACCATTCGGCTGAAAAGTGTGCGAAATAGAGCTTGCCCTCGTGGGCTGCCATTTGCCTAACTTCCGTGAGGTCTTTCTGAAGAAATGGAATATTAGCTTGTAGTGTGTTCGGTAGTGTTGTGCATACGAGGAACCATCCTACCAGGTAAAATTTAGTTTTTAAGGACATGGGTTGTACTGTTTTGCTGTTTTCTGACTGTATAAAAGTTACCCGGCGTTTAGTCGTAGATGATATATCTTACGGTCTAAACGCATAAAGGTTACTTCACATGTATACCAGATACATGAAATATTATTGGATAAAAGGTAGGATGGAAAAGGGCAGGGTAATGACTTCCTGTCCACAGCAAGGATTGAAACCCAGTATACTGTAGCCTGAAGAAAATTACCAAACTTTTTATTGGAGGTGCTTACGGATTGATTGACATCGAATAGGCTATCTAACTTTGCACTTTACGAAGTCAATAAGTGATTGATGGTTGTGGATGAGTTGAAGGCTAGCATCATGCAATTGCTCATAATAATCAAGCACATGACGTAGATCTTTAGGTAGACCTTCCTTGCAACTGGCCTTAAAGTTAATACATTTTGTCAAACCTTCTATATATTCTCGAATTTCTTCTGCCTTTTTGGCATACTCAGCGATCAGTTCCTGATCCCTTTCGGAAATATCTTGAAAGTTATCGATGGCAGATTGCAAAGTATTCTCCTGACTCATGTCTTTTTGCGTAAGGTCGATAATGGAGACCCCAAACAAATTGGAAAACTTTAGCAAGTTGCAAATCTTTGGTTCTGCCGAACCATTTTCGTAAGAAGCGATATTGCCTCTATTGAGGCCTAATCTTTGTGCTAGTTCTTCCTGTGAGAACCGCAGCCGGCGCCTCAAACTCTTGATATTGTGAGGTAAAAAGTTGGGGGTAGATTCGTTGACCGAGTTCATACCTATCCTGCTTTATGCTCTTAGTGAAAAAAGTTCTTGTCTTACTTTGGTCTAAATGCATGATCAAGAAAACCCTGGAAGTTTGTAAAAAATCCCATTTTAGGGTCCTTATCAGCGTGAAAATTCTTTTGACAAAATACTTTACAATTTGAAATTATAACGCAATTATCACGAAAGTCTCACATTATCTGATACAAATTAAGCAAAATTTAGTTTAACTCTGTTAACAAATTTAACATTTCTGGCCTGCCAAGTCGGCATACTGTCAAATTTGGAACATTTTTTGGGGATTAGTGTATGAGATCGGAAATTTTATTTGCACTTGAAGTCCGATTTGGATAAATTTGTAAAAAATAATTACAAACAAAATATCACCGGCTATGATATATGCAATGCAGAATCAAATACAAGACCAGCTCAACGGCATAAGTAATTCGTTGCGCGCCTTTTCGCTAAAACTGACCGGTAACAACGATGACGCTGAAGATCTTTATCAAGACACTGCCGTAAGAATTATTACCAATGCAGATAAATATAATCCAGGTACTAACTTCAAGGCTTGGGCAGTGACGATCATGAGAAATATTTTCATCAACAATTACCGCAAGAAAGTACGCCGTAGTATGATTGTGGACCAAACGCCCAACAACTACTACATCAATAGTGGCGATAAGACGGTGAGTAACGATGGGGAAAGCAATGTAGCTTTCGGAGAGTTGTTGGCGATGGTAGACTCTTTACCAGAAGATTTTAAGAAGCCTTTCATGATGGCTTACCAAGGGTATAAATACGATGAGATAGCAGAGGAATTGGATTCTCCACTTGGTACCATTAAAAGTCGCATTTTCTTCGCTCGTAAGAAACTTCAGAAGATGTATTCTACGGCGATGAGAGAAAGAGCGTAAATTTTTTTTACAAAGGTTATACTAAAAGCCAAACACTTGGCGTTTCTATAACGATTCATTAAGCGGATAAATAAAAGAGGTCAGGTTATTCAATTAGCCTGACCTCTTTACTTTTTGGGATACACCTGATCGGGCTTAATCATAAAATTGCCAACGAAGCCAGTCCCACACCCACACTCGGTTGATGATCAACCAAATCAAAAGACCTAACCCCAAGAAGAATAGTATTCTTAACGTATTCTTACGCGTGGCTTCATTCTTCTCCCGTCTACTTTTATATTTCTTCCTACTCTGATATGGCATCTTTTTTTGGCAAATGTAGTGCATGCCCCGGATAGTAGGGTAGTGGAGGGGGGGAAATCAGGGTTAATTATCAGGGAGAGTTGCTTCAAAAGTCAGATGATCCAAGTAGGGTGGGATTCATTTAATGCCTTTCCCAATAATTCTGTTCCTCGATCTCTTCTAATAAAGTGAGGTAATTAATGTAGCGCAATTCAGAAATACTACCATCTTCAATAGCTTCTTTCACCGCACAGGAAGGTTCATTGCGGTGCAAACAATTACCACCAAAACGGCAATTTTCAGATGCTTCAAAAAACTCTCGGAAATTATGTGCGACATCCACTGGCTCCAGATAATTGAAGCCTAGCGTCTTAATGCCGGGCGTATCAATAATGTTCGTGTCGTCTTCTAAAGAAAACATTTCGGCAAAGGTGGTGGTGTGCTGACCTTTGCCCGAATAATCAGATAAATCTTGGGTTCTTAGTTCTAAGTGCGGTTGCAGCCTATTCACCAAGGTAGATTTGCCTACACCAGATTGGCCCGCTATCAAGGTGGTTTTTCCTTTTAAATGGGCCTTTAGTGTTTCTATCCCTTGACCTGTAGTCGCCGAAACCAGCAAGACTTCATAGCCGATGTCATTATAAATCGCCTTTAAGCCACCAAAGATGGGAATATCGTCTTCCTCATCATAGAGATCTGCCTTATTGAAAACAATGATGGTAGGAATTTCATAGGGTTCGGTCATCAGCAGAAAGCGATCGATAAAGCCTTGCTTCAGGTTTGGCTGCTTGATCGTCATGATGACAATAGCTTGATCTACATTGCTAGCCAGCAGATGCATTTCGTGCTTCTTCCGGGGAGATTGACGAACTACATAATTATCTCTGGGAAGAATGGTCTTAATTAATGCGGTACGCTCCTCGTTATCTTCCAAGTCCATCACTACTCTGTCACCTACGGCAACAGGGTTGGTGATTTTTTTCCCTGCTAACCTAAACTTGCCAATAATGCGGCTACGATAGGTCTCACCCTCCTCCGTTCTAACATGATACCAACTGCCTGTTGATTTAGTTACTGTTCCTTTTAACATGAATACTTGTCGCTCCTTTATCCTCAATAATACAGGGGTAACACCTGAACACCTAAAGACGTTCCACAATGATAAGGCTTTTTTGGGCAAGAGGGGAGGGGAAGTAGAGGAGAGAGGACAGAAGACAGAAGTTTAGACTTACGTGAGTCCATGGTCAATAGGCCAGCGTTTGAGGCAACGGTATAAGTTGGAGATTGAAAATCTGACCTGTTCTGCTGTACCATTCCTATTTCTCGGCGATAAAATAGCCATTGAATCCATCGACCATGGACTGAAAAACCATCGACTCAAACCGGCATACCCAAGTCAAAATCTTGTCTCTTTCAGCCACGCGATCTGATTTCCGTCATCCGATCACATGAAAAACTATGGACTATGGACCGATCAACTATCGACCTAAACCCGCATGTCCGAGCTGAATATCTGACTTCTGTCAGCCACGCGATCTGTCCTCTAATATCTTACAGCATAACTAACTCGTCACCCCTACACTGCGCACCGCAGCCACCATATCCAACAATAAATCTGGCGACTCCTCCAGAGCGTTGCCCACTACGATGGCATCGGCACCTGCTTTCACCGTTTGTTGTGCCTGTTCTGGCGTTCGAATGCCCCCGCCAATAATGAGAGGAACCTCAATGGTCTCACTAACCGCACTGATCATTTTAGGGGAAATACAATGTTTAGCTCCACTACCTGCATCCATATAGATGAGCTTAAGCCCCATCAGCTGCCCCGCCATGGCGGTACAAAGTGCGATATCTTTTTTGTTACTGGGAATGGGGGTGGTATTGCTTATGTAGGAAACGGAAGTGGGGACCCCACCATCGATGAGCATGTAACCGGTAGGAATTATTTCTAGTGTACTTTGCCACAGAAATGGAGCGGCGATCACGTGCTGACCAATTAATAACTCCGGATTGCGACCGGAGATCAAGGATAGTAGAAAGATGCCGTCCGCTTCGTCACTTAATTGGAAGGCATTCCCGGGAAATAAAATGACGGGGATCGGGATCTGGCGTTTAATTCTGCGAATGTAATGATCCAGATCATTATTCATGAGGAGACTGCTACCCACAAGTACCAGGTCCACCCCGGCCTCCATGGCCAGGAAGAGGGTGTGCTCTAGCTGCCCTATACTCGTTTTATCTGGGTCAATAAGAAGTACGAAGCGTTTTTCTCCCTTGGCTTTCGCATCAACAATTGTAGGGTATATCATACCTGTTGGTTGTGAGATTCATGACCTACGGGTAGATGTCGTCGAGCAAAGATAGACAAATAATGGCGAGTCTTTCAGCCTACTTACAGGGTAGCCTTTTCGGGAGGAAGCTCGTATCGCTATTCACTATTGTAAAGGAATATTGTCTCGACTCCATTTGCGCCAATCGGCCAAAAAATAATCTAGTAATACAGGTTTGTCCAAAGTGCTTGTGTCCACGCTTTCGCTGGGAAGAAGATCTTTCTCCAATTGAAAGAGCGATCGTGCCGTTGCTGGATCAAGAAATTGGGTCTCTATATCTATTCGCCAGTTTGCCGTATCAATAGGGAAGGGGCTGGCCATAATAAAGCCCCAGTCTCCGAAAGAAGGGACATAGGCATGATAAGGGTGAATATACTTAAATCCTGCGGCTTGTATATTCGCAGCGATACACCAATAAGCCATTTTGGTATGAAATGGGCTGCTGGCTTGTGTAACAAATACACCGCTAGGCGATAATCTTTTTCGGACCAGTTTGAAAAAATCTCGACTGTACAGTCTAGCTAAGGCTTCGTTAGAAGGATCGGGTAGATCAGCAATGATCACATCATAAATTTCGGGGTATTGTTGCAAAAAAACAAAGGCATCCTCCGGAATCGCCAATACTTTTTCATTATCAAGGCTTCCTCCGTTCAAAGCTTTGATTCTTTTTTGCTCTCTTCCTAAGGCAAATACCGCTGGATCAATATCAACAATCGTTACCTTCTCTACCTCCGGGTGCTTTAGTACTTCTCTCGCCGCTAAGCCCTCCCCTCCTCCAAGAATCAAGATATTGGCTTTTCGCCGACTGCGTTCCATCGCGAGGTGCACCAAAGATTCGTGATAGCGATATTCATCCGTGGAGGAAAATTGGATGACTCGATCGATGTAAAGTCGCAGATCCCCCTTGCCTTCTGTCAATACCAGGGTTTGGTAGGGCGTGGATTGGGTATAAATAATGCGATCCATGAAAAGTCGATCATTCCAACGCGCCAACATCGAGGAGGAAAGGACGAACAAGCCGACAAAGAAAACCACGCAAAGCAGACTAAGCAGCTGATACCTTCGCAGGCTCTGCTTGGGCAATTGTTTTCTTAAAAACACTAAATTAAAAACCCCCAGACCTACATTTACCAGACCAAAGAGCAAAGAGGAGTGAAAAACGCCCACCAATGGTAGCAATAGAAAGGGGAAAAGTAGCGTGGCGATCAAGGCTCCTAGATAGTCCAGCGATAAGACATTCGATAAATTAATCTCAATAGGATAATAATCCTTGAGTATTCTGGCTAATAGCGGTATCTCTAAGCCAGTGAGCAGGCCAATAAGACTGATCAAAGTGATCATTAAGGCCGAAAAGGCGGTAGGATTGGTATAGGCAAAGCAAAAATACAATAGCGGAACACTACAGCCACCAATTATTCCCAGCAACAACTCCACTTCAATAAACCGAAGTAATAGATTTCCCTTGGCTAGACGAGACACAAAGGAGCCTAGACCCATAGCAGCCATGTAAACTCCGATGGTAATAGAAAATTGTCGGATGCTATCTCCGAGGAAATAGCTTGAGGTGGTGCTAATCAGCAATTCATAAACAATAGAGCAAAGACCGGCTATGAAAATGCTGATAATGAGGACGAGTTTTTCCTGTTGCGCCTGTGACTCTGTCATGGCCTAAAAGTAAGCAACGCCTACTACTTTTCCCTTTGCAGTACCCAAATTTGATCTTTTTTCCACCATAGATAGCGATAATAAGGAAATACCTCAATTGATCGATAGTCTTGGACATGGCCGAAACTGATGAGGTAATCCTCTTCGGTTACCCACCAAAAGGAACGCCGCTCTGCTTGGATGGGATCGCGATGATAATTATACCACCCGTTGTACTCATAGCCAGCATCCATTTGCTCAATACCGATGCCTTCTTGATGGAGCCAGGCATAGGCCTCGGCTCTGGCACGATTCCAACTGAGGTAATCTTTTGTTGCTACAGTGCTGAAGTATACCAGAAATATAAGTGGGAGAACGCTGACCCAACGAAGGCGATGCTCGGGAAAGACTAGCCAGGGAGCTATTAGGTAAAGACAACTAAGCAAACAGAGTAAGGTGAAGCGATCAAAGTAGCTGAAAATGGAGATGACACCAAGGTAGAGACCATTCATTAGTATCAACCAAATAACAAAGGTTTGTTGACTTCGGCTTCGCTCGTACCAGGTTCGCCATAGCAATAGTAAAATGGCACTGATTTGGAGCTGCCCTAGCATTTGGAGTACATATAACCACCCCTCTTGAACGCGTGGTGTATTGGGCAAGGCCAAGGTGTACACGTCCTTTAATAATTCTGGTCCTAGCCCCCAATTAAACCATACATTCCCACCAAAGGGAAAGGTTTTCCCCGCCATAAGGGTGAGCGCGAAAAGGATAAGATTAATGCCTAATACAACTAATAGCGTACGCCTCTTGAATACCCCAGCTTCCCGTAATTTAGACCAAAGAAAGGGGGCCAATGGGAGGGTGAAAATGCCAAGGTAGATAAAGGTTTTCAGAAATCGGGACGCCCAGGTATTGAGTACGGTTAGTGGCTTGGAAAAAATCTCTGTAAAATAGATATTGGCTACCGGAACATAATTATCAGTGATCCCCAGCATCGGTTTTAATCCCTTTTCCATGCCTACATAGGCCAGTATCCCCGTAGCTACCAGCAGACTCGCAACCAACCATCGATCTCTATTTCTTCGATTATCGATAAGTACATACACCGCAAAGCCTAACAGAAACAATATGCCGGGCTGTCGGATACTATAGGCTGCCACGGCTGCGACACTGGCAAATCCGAGGGATGAAAGCTGCCCCTGCTCCACATAGCGATGGAAATAAAATAAACTAAACACGCAGAGAAAAAGGAAGGGAATATCCGTCATGAAAGTGTAGCTTAGGCTAAAGAACAGAGGAGAGCCTAGGAGCAGGAGGCTAAGACCAAAGCTCTTGAGCGGGGAAATACCATCTTTCTCTAGCCAATGATAGAAAGACCAAGCACAACCGAGGCCCAATAAGAGTACCCCCAATCGCAAATATGTAAAATCAAATCCCCCAAAGATTCGACAACTAAGATACCCCCAAACGACTTGTAATAGAATGTTTGGGGCAAATTGACCTTGCATGCCAAACCGCCCTTCTTCGACCATTTGCTGGACTGGGTAGGCATACTGCCAGTCGTCATTGAGTGGAAAATTCCCGATGGGATTGACCAAGATGATAAGTAGAATCCAAATGAGACTTAATAGCAAAGGGTATTTCATCTGCGTCTCGCCATTTTTTGCAATAAACGAATATTTGGGAGAAAATTGGAGACTCCATGTGCGCCACCTTCTTGCCCCGAATATAGGATAAGGGCAGACTTGCGGTAATCAACTGCTAATATCTTCTACTTACCCTCGCGCCGTCCGGTGTTTTCCTGCGAACGATTGACCTGTACCCTTAATTGCTGTTCAAAGCCATTGGACGGCTTCCCAAAAAATACTTGTCGCGCCAATGTTTAGGCAGATCCGCGAGCGTCTGTCCTAGCCGATTCGTGGGAGCAAATTGAAACTGAGTGCGATTGATCCGGCCTTTGAAGGTATTGGATAGAAGAACCTGTCTGCCCGTATCAATTCTGAGGCGTAATTCAGTGGGGAAATCTCCTGTGAATAAGGGTAGAGAAAGAATACAAAACTCCTGCGGCGCAATTTTCAAATAGCCCATATCCGTGGCGCAATCAGAAGGGCGATAATATTGAATGGGATGCCACTGCCCGTTAGGGGCTTTGGCTTCTAGGATACTCCAAGGCTCCCATCGGATTCCGATTAAGAACTTGTCGCTCAGGGTTTCATTGTAAATAAAGGCGGGTACATAAGCTCGGTCCTTATCATTCATTCTCCCCGTTATAAGCAATTGCGTATCCACTTTTATTTGCAGACCATTGGCCAGGTATTCCTCCTCGGAAATTTGTTCCGGCCATAGGAATTCCTCCCTTGCCCACACGAGTCGATCATCTGAAATGAAAACTGAATCGGAGAAAGAATACTTACCCATGTATTTGTGTAAGTTGTTATTTTGGTTCAAATAGGGGATGTCAAAAGCTTCTAAGGGCTGACGCCACCGATATTGGGAAATCTTCGGAATCTCGAAGGGTTGTGGAGTTAAATCTGTTAATTGAGTGGGGACTTGATATTGCCGATGGATAAACCAGCCCAGACTAAAGGCTATTACAATAGCCCAATAGTACAATTGTGCATTTTTCATGAGCGCGTTATTTTGAGAATATTGTAAGATAGCGATTCTTTCTTATACCTTGTAGTTTCTAGTGATAGGAATTTGGCTTTACTAGGCATTTGAAAAGCCCAACATTTAGAGGGATGGATCGGTAGCATCCATCTCCCTGTTTTGGGAGTAGTCGCGTCTGATTATAGAATGAGAATATGGGGATTGGTTACAACATTCAATTGAAAAACTAAGATTCAACCGCCAACTGATCTTTCTGATTGGCGAGGTCCATGTTTACGAGCATAGCCATACACATGAAAAAGAAGGAGCCTACTTTATCTGTTTCCACTAGGTCATTGATTAACAGAAAAGCATCAATGATCACTACACAAAGGAGTAAGGTCATAACGATCCATTTTCGCGTGGCATCAGCGCTTTGATGGTACACTTTTTCGCCATAAATCAAAAAGGCAAAAATCAGTAGGACGAATACAAGTAGACCGATGATTCCCTGCTCAATGAGGGTCATGAGGAAGTAGCTATGCACCCCAGAATTGTCCGGATTATTACTCACATAGGTCTGAAAGCTGGTAATGGTAAAGGAGCGGTAAAAGGTAGTGAAGTTGCCAGGACCATAACCCAACCAGGGTTTCTCACTACTCATCTGGAGACCCGCTATCCAACGGTATACCCGTTCCATCGTAGAAATATCTTCCATTTTGTAAGTGGCCTCAATCAGGTTGTCGAATTGATAGTGGGTAACGGTCGTGTCAAAGTTAGGGGCGAGATCCAGGTAGCGATTGTCTAGAGCTAGATAAGAGATGCCGAGAACAGCAGCCACTAGGCCCGTGACGAGGACATATCGCACGAGTTGCCATTGGATGACAAAGTAGGCCCCCGCTGCGATGAAGAGGGCTACAAAAGCCGCGCGGGTGTAAGTGGTATAGATAGCAAAGAGTAGAAATGCAGCTGCCCCAAGTATAAACCACCACCGACGGGAAAATAGTTTATTCCAGAAAAGGGCAAAAGCTACAAATGGGAAGAACAGTGATAGTGTTGCGGCATAATTGACGTGATTTCGTTGAAAAGGAGTCAAAATCTTATTGACATCCGCAAAGGAAAAGCCGAAAGTGGCATGACGCCCCACAATGATGATCACCGTGAAAAGCAAAGGCAGAAAGACGAGCCAAAAAAATTTCTTAAAATCTTCCTCCGTTCTTAACAACCAACCTGCCATGAAGTAAAAGGTGATCACGTACCAGGTTTTGGCCAGGAGATACTTGAAAGAGATAAAGAAGGAGGCAGAAGTAAGTGTAGTACAGGCGATCCATCCGAGGTGTAGTAGCAGCAATAATGTCAAAGGGTGCTTAAAGAAGCGTCCATCCATAGAATTACCATGGCGAATAAGATACAGCAAGTATATTAACATGATTCCTACCATCAGGGGCTCCGTCGGAAGGTCAGTACCAAAACCATTGGGGAGATGGACTTCACTAGAGAGGGGTAGGCAGATTAACAATAGATAGAAGACTTTTCGAAAGTCGACCAAGGTCAAAAAAACCAAGAGTAAGAATGCAGGTGCCCCGGCAAGTATCCATTCTCCTGTAATAATACTGGCAAATAAGCTTAGCAAGCATAAGCCAATAAACCAGGAAAATTGCCCGTCTGGACTAGCGGGATTCCAGCTTATGTCTCTGAACTTACTTGTCCGTAAAGATCTCACGCCAGTTGATTTCTTTGTAGGTGTCAAATAGGAGGACACCAATCACACTAAAAATGAATACTATCATCGTACTGGCCAATACCGTGATGGTGCGTTTGGGACGAGATTTAATGATGGGAACATCCGCTTCTTCAATGATCAGTAGGGTGGAAATGGGGGATTGATAGGCCGTTTCGTATTGCTTTAATTTTTGTTGTACCGCTCCCAGGCTGATATTTGCTTCGAAATACTGCCTTTCTACTATGGAAACAGGAACCATCCCTTCATTAAACGTCTTCAACTTCCCTTGCAAATACTTCACTTCCTCTTCCAAACCTGCAACGCGGGCTTGAACATTCCTTATCGAATCGCGCTTTGAGCCGGACTGTTTCTTCATTAAACCTAGCTTGGCTTTATTAAAGGCGAGATCAGATTCCGCTTTACCCAATTGAGTCGTTATCTCCTCCGTTTGTGCATCTTGGTTGTATATTCCGAAGGAATCTCGCAGGGATGCCAGCGAATCGCCAATAACTTTAAGATACTTTTCCTTGGCTTGGATATCGGTTAAATAAGCATCAATCGTTTTTTTCTGGCTTTGCTTCAAGATTCTTTGTGTGATCTCTGCAATCTTTTCCCTGGCTGCTTTAGCCATAGCTGCTGCTTGTTCGGGATCTTCATCCTCTATATCCAATTGTAAGGCATCTCGCTTGGTCTTCTTGATGTCATAGAGATCAAAAAATACCTGCTTAACATAGTAGGCGGCTTTGGGACTTTGCGGATTAATATCGTAGTGTTCGTACAATTCGAAGGATTCGATCAGGTAGTCGATCAGTTCATTGGATTCGGCAATGGTCAGTACTCGGTCGATATCATTGGTATTACCGAAGAGTTCGGGTTCCAAGTTGCCTTGGCTGAAGAGTATTTCCGGTTTGGCTTGATCTGGACTAGCAACCACAAAGGTGGTACTGGCCTGATAGTAGACAGGTAGTAGTAAAACAATGATGGAACTACCAATTCCCGCAATGAGACAAGCAATAATGATTGCTTTTTTCCACTTGTACAAGGTTTTTAGGATGCCAAGTAAATTGTCTTTATGATCCATCTCTCTCTTGGTTTCGTATGTCTAAAATTCCGTAATCACAGCACCACATGAGCACTTAGATGACCTTGAAAGCATACTTTTTGAATGAAAAATCAAAAGGCTAGTCTTTGGGTGGGGTGATATATCCGGCAAAAGTAAGCAAATTTAGAAGCTATCTCAAAAACAGGTTCAAGACAGCTTCTTTCTTATGTTGCCGAGTGCTGAGGCACTAGTCCACAGCTTTATATTTACCTAGCATCTGAAGAGTACTAATTGGATTAATTAGTCTAAAAAGAAACGCCAGCACTACGCTTGATGATATGCAAAGCAAAAATTTAACAAACCAATTGAATTCCAAGTACTGTACCAATAGGATATTGATACTTAAGGCAATCCCCGAATAGAAAATAACTTGAAGCAATAGGCCCAGCCTAAAAGGAATGTGAAGAATTCTTTTTACCAACAATACCTGACTAAACCACACCAGTGCTTGGGTAAAGCAGGTGGCCATAGCAGCACCCAGTGCACCAGAACGCGGGATTAACCAGAGGTTTAAGCCAATGTTGAGGAAGACTCCCAAGACGAATACTTGATTCATACGCCGAAGATTTCCATTGGCGGTAAGTAAGGTGCCGTAGATATAGCATCCACAAATGGATAAAAAGCTTAGCATGAGCCAGGCTAAAGTATCTGCTGTAAATGCACTGCCACTTTCATACAATGCCAGCATGATCTCTTCCCGAAATAAGAGGCATGCTATAGCAATGGCATAGGCACCAGACCAAATCAATTTAAAACTCATCTCCAATAAGGACGAAACTTCTTGCTTTAACTTGATCATTCTGGAAAACATGGGCAGCAAAAGCGTGGCAAAGAGTAGGCCTAATATATTGCTCGCGTCCAACAAGCGATAGGCCGTTGCATACAGCCCGGCCTGGTAGGCTCCATCTTCCCGCAAACGTTCAATCATGAAGGCATCTACGCGCGTGTACAACAGCATTAGGAAAATGACGAGTGCGTAAGGGTAACTTTTCTTTAGGAGCAATAAGCTTAAAGGCCAAGAAAACCTGAGCGACCAATGCTTAAGCTGTCTGGCGACAAGCATGAAGGCTACAGCCAAGGTAAGTGCAAGGGTACAGGTTTGTGCGTAAACGAACCATTCGATTTTGAAATCGGCCCTAAAAGGAGCATACCAAAGAAGATAGCCACATAACCCGATTAGAAGAAGTCGATCCAGCACGGATAGTAGACTGTCTATTCGGTAAAAGCCAAGGCCTGAGATATTGGAGCGCATGAAAAGAATCATGGCATTTAGCATCCAGTTGATACCGATAAATAATAAGATCGGAAATACATCGAATGTATATCCAAATATTAAGGCGCCACCGAGGAGACAAAGAAGGTAGAGGATACCAAGCCCTAGTTTTAACCACAAAAAATGAGGAAAGTACTTGCTCAGCAGAAATCTATGTTGGGCTATATTCCTATTGTTATAGTTCTGGAGTCCTAAATCGTTGATGATTTGAAAGACAAAGGCGAAGTTGAAAAGGGCATAATATAGACCATAATCTTGCTCCCCGACGGTGTTTTGAATGGTCCGATCAATCCCAAAAAGATAGAAAGGCTTGATCAGGAGGTTGATCAAGATCAGTAGCAGGATATTGATGATAAATTCGCGCTTCACGCCGCAAAGCTAAGGAACTCCGGTTTTATTTACGTATACGGGCTTATTGGCTTTAGGAGATCATACCGGTTTGGTGTAGAATAGGAAGTTGACCACCGTAGGTTTGGGCTACGTTTTCTTCTGTGAAAGTCTGATCCGTATCGCCATAGGCAATCAGCCGTTGATTAAGTAGAATAATTTTATCGAAATACTCTCTCACGGAGGAAAGGTCGTGATGAACCACCAACAATGTTTTTCCTTCGGCTGCCAGCTTCTTCAGCAGTTGAATGATCTTTTCTTCCGTCGTCATATCCACTCCTACAAAGGGCTCGTCCAAAAGAAAGATATCCGCCTGTTGGCAGATGGCTCTGGCTAGAAATACCCGCTGTTGCTGTCCGCCAGATAGCTCACCGATTTGGCGCTTGGCGAGATTTTCGATGCCCATTTCTTGGAGTGCCGCTATCGCCATAGCTTGATCCTGCTGGTCTAGCCTTTGAAAGAGCTTCTTGTGTGGGTAACGTCCCATTAAGACGACATCGAGGACCGTGGCGGGAAAAGACCAATCTACATCGCTCTTCTGTGGTACATAAACTACCTTCTTTCGCTTGCTTTGGATTGCTGCACCTTCAATGAGAATCTCACCGGCATTTGGTGGAATCAACCCAAGTAATGCCTTGAAAAGCGTAGACTTACCGGCACCATTAGGGCCAATTATTCCATACAGAAATCCTTGTTCTATATCAAGATAGATATTGCTGAGTACGACCTTGCGTTCGTAGGATACAGATAACCCCTTGACAGTTATAGCTTGTGACATTTTAAACCTGATTCAATCGGCGATACAATAATAGAAATCCACCTACCAAGAGTACACCTAATACCGCAAAGAGGATATAGTTACTCATAGCGGAAGTCTCTTTCTTTTCCTCTGTCGGGTCCAATTCTCGACTCAGTGCTTCTACAATGGTTGTTGTATTATAGCGCAGCATCTCTAGATAAGTCGGAGCAGGACTGTCCTTATCGCCAATAGAGTCTGAGTACAATAGCCCTCCAATTTCAATATCATTATCACTGGCTAATTGTTGCAATAGCTTGGGATTGACGGTGGTTTCGATAAATACTGCTGGTACCTGGGATGATTTGATCACTTTATTGAGCCGAACCATATCGGAAGTTTGCACCTCCGCATCTGTAGAGGTACCTAATACAGCCTCCACAGTAATCCCATATCGTTGCCCGTAGTATCGGAAGGCATCATGAGAGGTGATGAGAATCCGTTGAGTAGCAGGAATGCTGTTGATTTGCGTAATGATCTCTTGGTCTAGATCTTCAAGCTGTTGCTTGTACAATTCATAGTTAAAGGTATACTCTTCTGTATGATCTGGATCTAGCTCAATGAGTGCATTTTTTATGTTTTCGATATAGATTAAGCCATTCCTAGCATCCATCCAGGCGTGAGGATCACTGGAGTTTTGGTACCGTTCGCTGGAGATCGGCCTAATCCCTTCTGTAAGAAGCTTTACGCTAGCCTTAGTTCCCGAGTTTTCAATCAATTCATTGAGCCAGCCTTCAAAGGTCAGGCCATTCTTAATGATGAGATCTGCTTTGTTTACCAATTGAGCATTAGCAGGGGTAGGCTCGTAGATATGTGGATCTCCTCCAATAGGAACAATAGATTGCACTTCAATTAAGTTGCCACCAATGACCGCTGCCATATCGGCGAATATGGAAGCGGTTGAGACAACCAATGGTTTTTCTTGGCTTTGGGCGACTAGGGGTGAACCTAAAAATAGCATGGCCAACCAGTATATTTTGATTTGCCGAGGTACGGTAGTTTCTGTCATGGTAGTAAAATCTTGAACTCCCCGAGGTCGAATTGGCCTCCCATGCCTACTTGTCAAGGAAGTTGCGTTGAATGAATAAATGTTGACTCACTTTCTTAGAAATCACGATCTCCTTTTCGTCGCTCAGCAGGATCTTGACAGAATCATCATAAGCATATCGTTCAAGTAGCTTAATCTCTGTACCTAAAGTCAATTCCATGCGGTCCAGGTATTGCAGGAAATCACTAGTGTGATCCTGAACACCCACAATCACTCCTTCCTCGTTTTCGTTCATCTCTCCTAAAAGCACCTGCTTTCGGAAAGTAAAGACACCATCTGCATCGGGAATGGGATCGCCATGTGGGTCAAATCGAGGGAATTCCAGGTATTCATCAAGACGTTCGATCAATTCTCCGGATTGGATGTGTTCAAGTTGTTCCGCGATATCATGTACTTCGTCCCACGAAAAATCCAGTTTTTCGACTAAGAATACCTCCCAAAGCCGATGTTTGCGTATCAAGGTTGTGGCGATGCGTTGGCCATCCTTGGTCATAGTGACACCGCGATACCGTTCATAGTTCACAAGATCCTTTTCGGACAGCCGCTTGATCATATCTGTAACCGAAGCAGCACTGGTACTCATGGCAGCAGCGATGGAATTGGTGCTTGCTGGTTTGCCAACTCGCTCCTGGATTTTGTAAATAGCCTTGAGGTAATTTTCCTCTGTCTGTGAGATGGACGATTCCATAGATCGAAAGTGTGTCAGATGGTTTCTTCCTGCAAATTTATATATTTTTAGGTTAATCTAAAAATATATTTAGCTTGTGTGAAATGGCCGGTATATCGTGATAGGGGAGGGCGGATAAGAGCGTAAAAGGTAGGACTGTTTTGGGAGTGGAGAAGCCTCTGGAACATACCGAAAAGGCTAGGGGATCGTATTCCGGAGCAGCGGGCGAAATACGACCCTAAAGATTTTATTTCTTCCAACTGGTAGCCACCAAAGCTACTCGCTCCTGCCAAAAGTCAGCAACATTTTCCTTACCATTTTGACAGAGATAAACCTTCGTTCCTTTCTCTCTTGCGTATTGGGTTTCTATGCTGCCGATCAATTGTATATCCTCAAAAAGCGCTTCGACATCTGTCCCCAATTCATCATTAACATAGATCAGGGCGGTAGGTTGGAAAGTAGGATCGATCCACAGGCGGAAATTGTCTGAAAAACTGTTGCAATGGGGAAGTCCTTTCGCTTTTCCATACAAATTGATGGCACCCGCCTGACCATAGTTCTCTGCATACATTAGAGTGGTTTCAGGAGCATCTGCTTTCTGATAAGCCTGCTCCACGATCTGGGCTAATTCCTGCCAGCCACACATGTCAGCATAGTCCTGTGGTAGCGCATGAACAACTCCATCTTCCCATCTCAGTGGGCCGTCCAACTTTATTTCTGTTGAGAGCCAGCTAGAATAATCTACCATTTTTTCCAAGGGTAAGATAAAGACGCCAAGTGGTAGGAAGGGCAGCGTAGACATGACCATGAGTGTGCCCAAGCTGGCCTTAGCCCACTGGGGTTTGGCCCACTGTTCCCAGATTACTGCTCCAGCAGCTAATAGGACGGGATAAATACCCGCCGAATAGTAGCTTTTCCCCTTAAAGATCAAGAACAAAGCAATGACGGCTAGGTATAGCCAACCCACTACTCGGAAAGATCTCCCCTTGGGACTAAAAAAGAAAAAGAGACCGCCAAACAGCAACAACAAGGAAGGCATATTTAAGAGGAGTTGATCCAATAAGAAATTGAGCGGTTTAACATTGGCCAATTGAGTAGCACTCAAAGCCTCCATATGTTGGATTACCGGGAAATTATAAGCTTTTTGCCATAAAAGATTGGGAAGAAAGATGAGGAGAGCACCGGCAGCAGCAATCCCGGTTTCCTTTTTCCACAGTAGAGATCGATGTGGAGTGGCAAGAAGGGCTAAGAGTAAAGCCAGCAGATAGAATACGGGTGTATATTTATTCAGCAGACTGATGCCAAAAACGATTCCAAAAGAAACAATGTATCTACGCTCTCCCGTCGCCAGATAACGGATCAGCAAAAAGGTGAAGATCGTCCATGAAAACACATCGAAAATCACGGGTTGAAACATTGTACTCGCCCGCAAATACATGGGAGATACCAGGATGCTGATGGCGGCTAGTAATTGGGCCCATTTTCCACCTCCCATATCTCTGGCCATGCTAGCGGCCAGTACGATTAGGCCGCAGCCCAAGAGTGTTGGGATAAGGCGAATCATAAAAGGGGAATCACTTAAAATATGCTGTGTAAACCAGCTGATCCACCCAATCAATGGACCATTTGACCAATGACCGAAATCGGGATGGTTTCCTAAAGCTAGATACAGCAGTTCATCTCGATGGTAACTATAGTTGCCGTTGGTACAGGCATGTAGGATGAGTTTGGCGGCCAAGACCCAAGCGATCCATGACCAGGCTAGTGGAGCAGGGTGATTTTTCATAACATCAGTTTTATTTCTTCAAAACTAGATGATTTCCTGCCTCCTCGCCAAGCTTAGGGCTGAATGGGATTTTGCAAGGGATTAGCGGCTTTGTAATTGCAGGCACTAATACACAAGACCCTAAGAAAAGCTTTCTATGCCAAAATATGTTCGGATCAGTTCAATGAAATCAAAAACCTCCTGAAAGCTATTGTACAAGGGAACCGGTGCAACCCGGATTACTCCACCTCCACTAAGAGACAAATTGTCTTCTCGCCAATCACAAATCACTCCATGCTCACTGATGTAGTCAAATAGGGCTTGCCCATCCCGTTCGAAGTAGATGGATAATTGACTACCTCTAGCTGTGGGTTCGCTTGGTGTAATAATGTGTAAGGCCGCACCTTTAGCATTGAGTTGATGCAGTAGATATTCTAGATAAGCAGTTAGTAGCTTACTTTTGGTAAACATCCTTTCCACACCTGCTCTTTCTACCACTTCCAAGCTGACCCAGTGGGGGGCAAAAGCCAACATTTGTGGCGTACTAATTTGTAAACCTGCCGCTCCCTTACTGGGGACAAAGTCTTTTCGCATAAGAAAACGACCATTTTCTTGATACCCCCACCAACCGGCGAGACGCGGGAAATTGGGATCAGCGCCGTGTCGATTGTGCAGAAAAACACCACTTGGTCCTCCTGGGCCACCATTTAGATACTTATAACTACACCATACCGCAAAATCTACATCCCAGTCATGCAAAGACAGCGGCACATTACCCGCAGCATGTGCTAAATCAAAGCCGGCATAGGCACCCACGGCATGCGTAGCCTTTGTGATTGCGGCCATGTCATATAGCTGTCCCGTGTAATAGTTGATTCCCCCCAGCATGACCAAGGCCAGGCTTTCTCCCGTTTCCTGGATCGTATTTAGGATATCCTCCGTATGCAATAACTCTTCGCCGAGTCGGGGCTGTACCTCGATGATAGCCTCTGCTGGATCGAACCCAAATTTGCTTACTTGGGCCGCGACCGCATATTGGTCTGAAGGAAATGCCCCAGCTTCCATGATCACTTTAAAACGAGTATCGGTGGGACGGTAAAAGCTACCCAAAAGCAGATGAATATTTACCGTCAGGGTATTCATCACGATCACTTCTTCGGGTAAGGCACCGACTACCTTCGCCAAAGGAGCCTGCATGCGCTCATGAACCTTTAACCAGGGGCTTTCTCCCTTAAACCAGCTTTCAACTCCTTGCTCCTCCCATTCCTGAAGCACCTGATCCACAGCTTTTTTCACGCCCTTCGCCTGTAGACCAAGAGAATTGCCACAGAAGTAAATGGCCTTTTTCCCATCGTGTTGCGGGAATAGGAACTCGGCTTGGAAGGTTTGCAAAGGATCTTGTTCATCAAGAGATTGAGCACAGCTTAAACTAGTATCAAAGGTCATAATACAAGGATAAAGTGAGAATGAAGATGTAGTAACAAGAGGTAGGTGGCAAAGTTTAAGGAAGCAAGGCTATTTCTTAGAACAAACTACCTTGGCGGGCAAAACTCATTGGGTTTTCGTGCTCCAAGAGGCGGCGTTTCATGTCTAAACCATAGAAGTATCCATGTAAGTCACCATTCTTAGCAATCACGCGATGACAAGGTACGATGATGGCGATGGGATTGTTCCGGTTGGCTAAACCAACGGCCCGCACAGCAGTGGGATTGCCAATCTTCTCGGCAATGGCGGAGTAGGAACTTGTTCTGCCAAAAGGAATTTCTAAGAGCGCTTTCCAAACGGATTGGTTAAAAGGAGTAGAATCACCCCAATTGAGTTGTAGGTCAAACCTTTCGCGTTTCCCTTTACAATACTCATCCAGTTGAACAATACATTTCTTTAGGGCAGGGTGTATCGGCCCGGTGGGACAGGGCTTCTTATTGACCAATTTAACAGATTGGATGCCGTTAGAATCGCCCTTGACTTCAATGCAACCAAAGGGAGAAAGATAGTGTGATACTGCCAGCATAGAATGAGTTCAACTTCCAAATTCAATTGCCGAGACTAAAGTAGTAATTTTTTAAACCAAGTAAGACGGAAAGTTGGTATTTGAACATAAAAAAGCCGGCGGAGGGATTCCTTCGCCGGCTTGTCTAACACGCTCTTATTGACGGAGCAAAAAACTGAGTATCATTCAATAAATCATCTACTATTTGTTGATCACGATCTGCTGTTGGAATCTTCCTTTATCCGTGCGGAATTCAAGGAAGTAATTTCCAGTTGGTAGATCATTCACATTCACTTGATAGCTTCCTTGCGTCCAGCTCCACTGTCTCACCTTTTGACCGTAGATATTCCAAAGTAGCACATCTGCTTGATCTAGGCCATCTTCAGAAATATTGATATTCAAAGTATTGGAAACGGGATTAGGGAATACTTTGATATTGAAATCTGAAGCTGATAAATCTTCTACTGCGGTGATACTTGGTGGTAAGATTACGGCATTTATGACATGTACTACACCATTATCCGCAGGAATATCAGCCATGGTAACTTGAGCATCATTAATGAATACCCCATCTGCATTAATAGTAACCATAATGTTTTCTCCTTGGATCGTCATCGCCATTTGACCGTCTGTGAGATCTGTAGATCTTACTTCAGAATTCAAAGCATGATACAATAGAATAGTTGCTAAGTCACCCGTTGGATCTTGCAGTAAAGCCTCGATTGTTCCTGCCGGTAAGTTTGCAAAAGCACTATCCGTTGGTGCAAATAAAGTGAATGGTCCTTCACCGGAAAGATCATCATCCAATTCAGCGGCGAGGATGGCGGCTTCCAAGGTGGTATGTGCATCACTTTCCAAAACTACATCCACTACCGTATTGGTGGGTAACAATACGGCATCAATCACGTGTACAATACCATTATCAGCAGGCACATCGGCCATGGAAACTTTAGCATTATTGATAAACACGCCATCAGCGGTAATATTTACAATTACGTTTTTGCCCAATAGTGTTTCTACGACTTGATTATCGGAAAGGTCAGTAGAAGCTACACTTCCTGAAACGGCATGGTGCAATAAGATATTAGCTAGATCACCAGTAGGATCTTGCAAAAGGGCATCTACGGTACCGTCAGGGAGTAAGCCAAAGGCGGCATCGGTTGGTGCGAATAGGGTAAATGGCCCTTCAGCAGAAAGATCATCGTCCAATTCAGCGGCGAGGATGGCGGCTTCCAAGGTGGTATGTGCATCACTTTCCAATACTACATCCACTACCGTATTGGTAGGTAACAATACGGCATCAATCACGTGTACAATACCATTATCAGCAGGCACATCGGCCATGGAAACTTTAGCATTATTGATAAACACACCATCAGCGGTAATATTTACAATTACATTTTTGCCCAATAGTGTTTCTACGACTTGATTGTCGGAAAGGTCGCCAGAAGCTACACTTCCTGAAACGGCATGGTGCAATAAGATATTAGCCAGATCACCAGTAGGATCTTGCAAAAGGGCATCTACGGTACCGTCAGGGAGTAAGCCAAAGGCGGCATCGGTTGGTGCGAATAGGGTAAATGGCCCTTCAGCAGAAAGATCATCGTCCAATTCAGCGGCAAGGATGGCGGCTTCCAAGGTGGTATGTGCATCACTTTCCAAAACTACATCCACTACCGTATTGGTGGGTAACAATACGGCATCAATCACGTGTACAATACCATTATCAGCAGGCACATCGGCCATGGAAACTTTAGCATTATTGATAAACACGCCATCAGCGGTAATAT
This sequence comes from Saprospiraceae bacterium, assembly GCA_965263225.1. Lineage (GTDB taxonomy): Bacteria > Bacteroidota > Bacteroidia > Chitinophagales > Saprospiraceae > DT-111. The sequence goes on along the minus strand of CBDHHG010000043.1, from coordinate 536,913 downwards.
TTACAATTACGTTTTTGCCCAATAGTGTTTCTACGACTTGATTATCGGAAAGGTCAGTAGAAGCTACACTTCCTGAAACGGCATGGTGCAATAAGATATTAGCTAGGTCACCAGTAGGATCTTGCAAAAGGGCATCTACGGTACCGTCAGGGAGTAAGCCAAAAGCAGCGTCGGTTGGTGCGAATAGGGTAAATGGCCCTTCAGCAGAAAGATCATCGTCCAGTTCAGCGGCGAGGATGGCGGCTTCCAAGGTATTGTGTACATCACTTTCTAAAACTACATCCACTACCGTATTGGTAGGTAACAATACGGCATCAATTACATGCACAATACCATTGTCAGCAGGAACATCAGCCACTGAGACTTTTGCGTCATTGATAAACACGCCATCAGCGGTAATATTTACAATTACGTTTTTACCGAATAGCGTTTCTACGACTTGATTATCGGAAAGATCAGTAGAAGCTACACTTCCTGAAACGGCATGGTGCAATAAGATATTAGCTAGATCACCAGTAGGATCTTGCAAAAGGGCATCTACGGTACCGTCAGGGAGTAAGCCAAAAGCAGCGTCGGTTGGTGCGAATAGGGTAAATGGCCCTTCAGCAGAAAGATCATCGTCCAGTTCAGCGGCGAGGATGGCGGCTTCCAAGGTGGTATGTGCATCACTTTCCAATACTACATCCACTACCGTATTGGTAGGTAACAATACAGCGTCAATCACGTGTACCACACCATTATCAGCAGGCACATCGGCCATGGAAACTTTAGCATTATTGATAAACACGCCATCAGCGGTAATATTTACAATTACGTTTTTACCGAATAGCGTTTCTACGACTTGATTGTCTGATAGGTCAGTAGAAGCTACACTTCCTGAAACGGCATGGTGCAATAAGATATTAGCTAGGTCACCAGTAGGATCTTGCAAAAGGGCATCTACGGTACCGTCAGGGAGTAAGCCAAAAGCAGCGTCGGTTGGTGCGAATAGGGTAAATGGCCCTTCAGCAGAAAGATCATCGTCCAGTTCAGCGGCGAGGATGGCGGCTTCCAAGGTGGTATGTGAATCGCTTTCCAAAACTACATCCACTACCGTATTGGTAGGTAACAATACGGCATCAATTACATGCACAATACCATTGTCAGCAGGCACATCAGCCACTGAGACTTTTGCGTCATTGATAAACACACCATCAGCGGTAATATTTACAATTACGTTTTTACCGAATAGCGTTTCTACGACTTGATTATCGGAAAGATCAGTAGAAGCTACACTTCCTGAAACGGCATGGTGCAATAAGATATTAGCTAGATCACCAGTAGGATCTTGCAAAAGGGCATCTACGGTACCGTCAGGGAGTAAGCCAAAAGCAGCGTCAGTTGGTGCGAATAGGGTAAATGGCCCTTCAGCAGAAAGATCATCGTCCAGTTCAGCGGCGAGGATGGCGGCTTCCAAGGTATTGTGTACATCACTTTCTAAAACTACATCCACCACAGTATTGGTAGGTAGCAATACGGCGTCGATCACGTGTACCACACCATTATCGGCGGGTATATCCGCCATACTTACTTTAGCATTATTGATAAAAACACCATCTGCATTGATTGTAACGATTACGTTTTTGCCAAAAAGTGTTTCTACAACCTGATTGTCGGAAAGGTCTCCAGATCCAACGTTTCCATCCACAACATGGTGTAGAAGGATATCAGCTAGGTCTGCTGTAGGATTTTGTAGCAAAGCTTCAATAGTGCCTGCAGGTAGAAGGGCGAAGGCATCATCAGTCGGTGCAAATACCGTGAATGGGCCAGTTGCCGCCAAATCATCATCCAATCCTGCAGCTATTACCGCATTTTCTAGCGTAGTATGAGCTGCGCTATTGACGATGATATCAACCACTGTATTTTGTGCTACAGCAACAGTGGTTAACAAGGAGAAAATTAATAGGGTAAACCAATTCTTCATAAGTAGAGCTTTACGGTTTTAGAAATCTCATGAAACAATGAGGTAGCAAAACGGGCGTACTCTCCTTATGTTCTTGAATCTAGCTGATTGAGGTGAGAAAACAGCAAGGTTTGACCAGTATTGGTCAAAAGTTGGATTAATTCAGTGTTAAATTATTGTTTTGACAATTACTGTCTTTATTGGGAATCAGGGAGTTAAAGAGAAAACTGTGCCAAAAGCCGACAAATGAATTTTCTGCAAACTACCCTGTGTTACGCTAGGAAACTAGCTATGGCGTTTCTTCAAAACCTGGATCACATCCTCTAGGCTATGCCCTTTTTCACACAAAAGAACCAGATAGTGATACATCAAATCGGCGGCTTCCCCTAGGAAGAGTTCTTCATTGTCATCCTTGGCTTCAATTACCAATTCAACAGCCTCTTCACCGACTTTTTGTGCAATTTTATTGATCCCTTTCTTGAAAAGAGAAGTAGTGTAAGATTTTTCTGAAGGATTGTTTTTCCTATCCTGAATGACTTGCTCTAAATGCAATAAAAACTCCATTATCTATTCGTTTCATTGAAGCAGGTATCTGCGCCGGTATGGCAAACAGGGCCCACTGGGTTTACTTTGATTAATAGGGTATCCCGATCACAATCTACTCGGATATCCACCACATTCAAGAAATTACCGGAGGTCTCTCCTTTCGTCCAGAGGCGTTCCTTAGTCCTGCTGAAAAAGGTGACGACCTGATCGGCTTGGGTCTTTACCAAGGCAGCCTCATTCATATAACCCAACATCAAGACCTTCGAAGTGGCGGCATCCTGAATGATCGCCGGGATCAATCCATTGGTTTTCTCAAAATCTAGATTGTTTGTATCCATCATTCTATTTTAGCCTTCTTGAATTGCTTGCTAGGGTTAGCCTCTTACGGGTACGCCCTTATCTCGCAAATAGCCTTTCAAATCTCCAATTTCAATTTCTTGGAAGTGGAAAATACTGGCCGCTAATCCTGCATCAGCTTTTCCTTCCGTGAATACATCATAAAAGTGCTCCACCGTCCCTGCCCCACCAGAGGCAATAAGGGGTATAGAAAGCGTATCTGAAACCATAGCCAGGGCTTGGTTGGCAAAACCTGCCTTTGTCCCATCATGATCCATGGAGGTAAAGAGGATTTCTCCGGCGCCTCGATCTTCTGCCTCCTTGACCCATTCCAATAATCGGCGTTCAGTCGGCAATCGGCCGCCGTTCAGGTGCACCACCCATTCGCCATCTACCTGTTTGGCGTCTACGGCTAGTACTACAAATTGGCTACCAAAATTCAACGCCAGGTCTTCAATCAACTGCGGATTCCGAACCGCTGCTGAATTGATCGAGATTTTGTCTGCCCCAGATTCCAATAACACATCCACATCCTCTAGTGACTTTATCCCTCCGCCAATCGTAAAAGGAATATTCAGATGTTTGGCAATATTACGTGCTAGTGAGGCTAAGGTTTTCCGCTTTTCGTGCGTGGCGGTGATGTCAAGGAAGACCAATTCATCGGCTCCTTTCTCACTATATATCGCTCCTAATTCCACCGGATCTCCAGCATCTCTAAGGTTGACGAAATTTACACCTTTCACGGTTCTTCCGTCTTTGATATCTAAGCAAGGAATGATGCGTTTTGCTAGCATGATATTCGATTAAAAGTCTCTTAAATCCTGCAACTGTAGTTTTCCTTCATAAATAGCTTTTCCAATGATGGCGCCATAACAACCGATTTCTCTCAATTCGTTGAGTTCCTCCAGGGTGGTCACGCCTCCACTAGCAATGAGTTTTGCTTCCGGAAATTGTGCTAAGAGTTCGCGATATAGATTTACTGAACTTCCTTTTAACAAGCCATCCTTGGCTATGTCTGTGCAGATGATGTATTGGATGCCGTTGGCCATATATTTTTGGATGAAGGGGACTAATTCCAACTCACTTTTTTCCTGCCAACCACTCACTGCGATGAAACCTTCCTTTACATCGGCTCCCAGTATAATCCGTTCTGTCCCGTACTTTGCCAACCAACCTAAAAAAGTATCCTCATCCTTGACCGCGATCGTACCGCCCGTTATTTGCGCAGCCCCACTTTCAAAGGCAATTCTCACATCCTCGTCAGACTTAAGCCCACCACCGAAATCGATGGTAAGATTGGTTCGATTAGCAATGGTTTCCAATACCTTATAATTGATGATTCGTTTGGCCTTGGCCCCGTCTAAATCCACTAAATGGAGGCGATTTAAGCCAATATCCTCGTACTGTTTGGCAACCTCAAGCGGGTCTTCATTGTATACTTTTTTTTGCGTGTAATCTCCCTGCGTAAGACGAACACATTTGCCGTCAATAATATCGATAGCGGGTATAATGTACATCTAGGATATGGTTTGTAGACGTTGAGTAATGTTAGCCAAGTGGTGATCATCATGCTCTGCCACGAAGTAGGCAAGATCAATCGGGCGCATGGGTGTTCTCATGCGAGGATGCAGTGCCGTTCGCTCCAAGTCACTTGCACTTAGCTGGGACAATAGACTCATCAGCTGACCCCTTGCTGCGGCAAAGGCCGATAGGATCTGCTGAATATCTTTGTCGTTATGTTGGGCTTCAAAGGTTTTTCGATTGGTCAGATCTGCTTCAGAAAGCACCTCTTTAGCGGCCTGGAAATCTTGAAATCTGCTGTACCATAACGGCTCTAAATCCATGATATGCCCAGCTTCTTCCTGAATGGACCATTTTCCTTCTTTTTGTTGGGTTAGGTGTATAGGGGAAACGCTCTGTAGTTTTTGGGCTAATCTTAGCGGAGAACCAGCCAATCGTTCTAGAATGCCGGGAAATAGACCGTTATCAGCCATCAAACTGAATGTCCGTCTGAACCAGGGGGTAATTTCCATAGGATAAAGTATTTAGAGCGTTAAGAAATCTTTTAATACTTGTTCTCCGACTTTACTAGACTTCTCGGGGTGAAATTGGGTAGCATAAAAATTATCTTTTTTCACGGCACAGCTAAATGGATGTACGTAATCCGTCAAAGCTGTGGTATAGAGCCCTTCTTCAACATAGTAGCTATGCACAAAATAAGCGAAGCCACCCTCCAAGATTTTACTAAACCAACTGTCCGGCTTCCTACGAATCTGATTCCAGCCCATATGTGGTACTTTTTCTCCGTTGGTAGGTTGAAACAACTTGACCTGCTGTGGGATAATGCCCAAGCATGGTGTATCATTCTCCTCAGAATGCTCGCACAATAGCTGCATCCCCAGGCAGATACCCAAGACGGGTTGGGTCAGGCTTCTGATCAATTCGTCTAGCCCTTTTTCTCGTAGGTAGTTCATGGTGGTACTGGCCTCTCCTACACCAGGGAAGATCACTTTATCCGCTTTGCGAATGGCTTCGTGATCATCGGTCAACTGGGCATTTATCCCCAGCCTATCCATAGCAAAAAGTACCGAACGGACGTTTCCCGCATTATAGTTGATAATCGCTACTGACATACTTTCTATTTTTATCAATGGCTGCTAAAGTACTCCTTTAGTAGAGGGGAGCTGCATATTGTCAATGTCTCGGCGTTTGGCCATCTTGATGGCTCTGGCCCAGGCTTTGAAAATCGCCTCGATTTTGTGGTGCTCATTATTGCCTTCCGCCTTGATGTTCAAGTTGCATTTGGCGGTATCGCTGAAGGATTTAAAGAAATGATAGAACATTTCAGTAGGCATTTCCCCAATCATCTCACGCTTAAACTCAGCCTCCCAAACTAGCCAGGGGCGACCTCCAAAATCAATGGCCACTTGTGCCAGGCAATCATCCATGGGAAGGCAATAGCCATATCGTTCAATACCCATTTTATTACCGATAGCTTGTAGAAAGGCTTCACCCAGAGCCAAAGCGGTGTCTTCAATGGTGTGATGTTCGTCAATATGAAGATCTCCTTTAACTTTGATGGTGAGGTCACAGCCAGCGTGACGAGCCAACTGGTCAAGCATGTGATCGAAAAAAGCAATCCCAGTATCGTTATTTGCTTTTCCTTCGCCATCTAAGGAAAGTTCAATCAGGATATCTGTTTCTTTGGTTTGACGGTGAATGCTACCCGTTCGAGCAGGCAGCTTTAAGTGTTCGTAGATATCTTTCCATGCGGTAGTCGTCAAAACGATAGTCTGTCCTAAGTCCGCGCGCTTGCCTTTAATCTCACCAGCACCTAACTCGGGTTCATTGTTGAGCCAGATTCCCTTCGCACCTAAGTTCTTCGCTAACTCTATATCTGTGAGGCGGTCTCCAATAACAATAGAATTAGTTAGATCATAATCTCCCTTCATGTAAGGTTCCATCAGTCCTGTCCTAGGTTTCCGGGTAGGGGCATTTTCGTGTGGGAAAGTGCGATCAATCAAGATATCCTGGAACACAATACCTTCATTTTCGAATGCCTTAAGTACCTTATTGTGTGCAGGCCAGAAGGTGTCTTCTGGGAAAGAGTTGGTGCCTAGCCCATCCTGATTGGTGATCATGATCAGTTCATAATCTAATTCTCGAGCGATTCGCCCGAGATAATGGAATACCATGGGATAAAACTCTAGTTTCTCCAGCGAATCTAATTGATAATCAACAGGTGGTTCCAAAACTAGGGTACCATCGCGATCAAGGATCAATAGCTTTTTCATGATGTATATGCGTTTAAGGCAGCAAGCAATTGTTGGTTTTCTTCGGGGCGGCCTACAGTGAAACGCAGGCAGCCCTCACATAAAGGTACGTTTGAACGATCCCTTACGATAATGCCTCGTTTTACTAAAAACTGATAAAGATCTTTCGGCTCATCCACTTTGGCCATTATGAAGTTGGCATTGGAGGGATAAACCTTTCGGACAAAGGTGTATGCTGTTAAAGCTTTACTGACATGATCTCTTTCCCTCAATAGGGTATCCACCCACTCGGATTGCTTAGCCGTATCCTGTAGCGCTTCCAGTGCCGTAGATTGAGTTAATTGGTTAATATTATAGGGGGGCTTGACCTTATTGAAGTAATGGATGATCTCGGTAGATGCGAAAGCCATGCCGAGTCGGATGCCTGCTAAGCCCCATGCCTTTGAAAAAGTTTGCATGACAATCAGCTTAGGGTATCTTTCGATGTGGTGGATAAAGCTTTTCTGTTGGGAAAAATCGATATAGGCCTCATCGATCACTACAATTCCAGGAAACTGCTCTAAGAGTGCTTCTACAAGATTGGGATCCATGTCATTGGCAGTTGGGTTGTTCGGGCTACAAAGAAACAATATTTTTGTATACTCATTCACCGCTTCTATGGTCTCAGCAACTCTAGGTTGATAGTTCTCCGTTAACAGGACCCCCTTGATGGCGACGTCCGCAATGCCAGCACTCACCCTATACATACCGTAGGTAGGGGGTAGACTCAAAATATGATCGACCCGTGGCTCACAAAAAATACGAATCAGCAGATCAATTACTTCATCACTACCATTTCCCAGGAAAATGTTTTCCACTGGGATTTTCTTGATTTTGCTGATCTGTTCTTTCAATTTCCATTGTAGAGGATCGGGATAGCGGTTCAGGCCGGTTTCAAAAGGATTTTCATTGGCATCGATGAAAATTTCGGCTTTGCCTTTGAATTCACTCCTGGCAGAGGAGTAGGGGCTAAGCGCTTTGATGTTGGGACGAACCAGTGTTTCTATATTCATAATGAGTCTTCTTTTGAAGATCCTTATAAGGTTTGCAATCGAATACTAACCGCATTCTTATGAGCTATGAGTTCCTCGGCTTCCGCCATTTTTTCAACGGCAGGTCCTAATCGTTGGAGCCCTTCTTTACTCAGCTTTTGGAAAGTGATCTTTTTGACAAATGAATCCAGCGATACACCACTGTAGGAACGGGCAAACCCATTGGTAGGCAAGGTGTGATTGGTGCCAGAGGCATAGTCGCCAACGGATTCAGGAGTGTAATTACCGAGGAAGACGGAGCCCGCATTTATAATGGCTTCACCCACTTCCTCCGCTTGCTCCAGGGCCAGTATTAGGTGTTCTGGTGCGTAGGCATTGATGAAGTCAATGGCTTCAGTTTGGGTCTTTAGGACGACACCTGCACTGTTGAGCAAGGCCCCTTCTGCTATTTCTTTTCTCGGAAGCTGTGCCAACTGATCAGCCACTGCCGCCTGTACCTGAGATAAGGTTTCTTCTGAAAAAGTTACCAATACCACTTGACTGTCGGTCCCGTGCTCAGCCTGAGAAAGCAGATCCGCTGCCACAAAAGCAGGGTTTGCACTTTCATCGGCACAAACTAAAACCTCTGAAGGGCCAGCTGGCATATCAATAGGCAATCCTTCCTTGTTAACCAGTTGCTTGGCTGCTGTGACATACTGATTGCCTGGACCAAATATCTTATAAACCTGCGGAACACTTTCTGTGCCATAGGCCATGGCACCAATCGCTTGTACCCCCCCCACTTTAAAGATCTTGGTTACTCCCACCAAATTGGCAGCATAAATAACCGCAGGATGGACGGTATTTTCCGTTCGGGGAGGAGAGCAGAGTACAATTTCTTTGCAGCCCGCTAGCTTGGCAGGAATCCCCAGCATGAGGACGGTGGAAAAAAGCGGTGCAGTCCCACCTGGGATATACAGCCCTACTTTTTCAATGCCTACACTTTTTCTCCAACACTGTACCCCGGGCATGGTCTCTACAACTTCCACCTCCAATTGCTGCTGGGCGTGAAATCTTTCGATGTTTTGCTGCGCCATCTGAATGGCTGCTTTCAATTCGGGGCTTAAACTTGCCTCGGCAGCAGCGATCTCCTCTGGCCCTACTTGCAATTGATCCAATGCTACGCCGTCAAATTTTTGGGTGTAAGCTTTTAGTGCCCGATCTCCCTTTTCGCGAATTTCTGCTAGCACCTGACTCACAGTGGCTTCCAGTTGCGAATGATCGAGCGCGGGGCGTTCCAAGATTTCAGGCCAGTTGGCACGATTTGGAAAAATGTAGGATTGCATAAGTTCTACTTTTTTATCTCTTTCTCCTTCTATTATAGCGGGAAGCTAGAAGGCGAAACGAGGTACGGTTTTTCCTGGATTATACGATCATTTTCTCTATAGGTACGACTAAGATACCTTGTGCTCCAGCCGCCTCCAGTGCTTCGATGATCTCCCAGAAGCGATCTTCGGATATCACCGTGTGAATAGAACTCCAGCCTTCGCTTGCCAGTGGCATGACCGTCGGGCTCTTCATACCGGGAAGAATTTCAATAATTTTATCAATAGAATCATTAGGCGCATTCATCAACAAGTATTTGTTGTTTCGTGCCGCCAGTACAGATTTTATTCTATAAATCAACTTATCCAGGATCGGTTCAACGGAAGCCGGCATTTTCTTGGACTTAACGATACATGCCTCTGATTTGAGGATAATATCCTGTTCTTCCAAACCATTCTTAAATAAGGTACTTCCCGTACTGACTAGGTCACAAATCGCATCTGCTAGCCCAATATTGGGGGCGATTTCTACAGAACCAGATATTTCGTGTATTTCTGCTTGGATTTGATGTTGATCTAAAAAGCTTTGGAGGGAATTGGGGTAGGAAGTGGCAATTCTCTTGCCCTGTAGGAATTCTGGGCCAGTATAGGGTGTATTGCGCGGCACGGCTATGGACAAGCGGCATTTGGAAAAGCCTAGTTCGAGTACTTCCTCAAGTTCCTTTTGTTTTTCTACTACCGTGTTTTGACCGATGATTCCAATGTCTGCTACGCCATCTTGTACATACTGTGGAATATCAGAATTGCGCAAAAAGAGGAGATCGATCGGGAATTTGCGGGCAGACGCCTTTAATTGATCCTTCCCATTATCGATTCTAATCCCACATTCCTTGAGGATCTTAATGGAATCGTCGAGCAGGCGACCAGATTTTTGAACGGCAATCTTTAAACGAGCAGAAGAAGTTTCCATGTTACAATGGTTTAGCAATTAATGAGCGTAGGACAAAAAAAAGAGGGTTACCAGACAATGGTAACCCTCTTTTCCTGATCAAAATTGGATCGTCTACTTTCGATCATGGCATCACCATTTGCCCGATGGAGCAAAACTAAAGTGATGATGATGATGTACACGATTGAAATTCATTCTTGAATTTTTTGTGGTGCGGGACGGAATTGAACCGCCGACACATGGATTTTCAGTCCATTGCTCTACCAACTGAGCTACCGCACCTCCTGCTTTTTTTATCAAAGCGGTTGCAAAAATAGACGGATTTTTGATTTTCCACAAACTTCAACCAAAAAAAACTAGAAAAAATTCAGTTACTTTTGGGGGATTACGCGTTTTACTGTTTACTGGTTAGACCGGCTGTCGCAGTAAATCCTTGAATTTGAAGCTTTTCCAGTTGAGAAACCGCTACATTATATGCCCACTAGATTATTAGCAATACCCTTTGCCGTTGGCTTCTTCCTGTTTTTCTATTTGGCTTGGGCCAAGGATGAGACTTATGCTATATATGTAATCCCTTGCAGTTTAATTCTGGGGTTGATGTATGTTTTTAGCCCCCAAATTGATTGGTGGTGGTACAAGCGAAACCCACCAGATCTTACCGATGGAATCCGCCGATTTTTTAGTGAGCGATATACTTACTACACTCGTTTACCCTTGCGAAGTAAAGAACCTTTCCGCCAAAAGGTAGCTATGTTTAGCATGGCAACAGATTTCAAACCGATGGTCATGCCCGATGTGCCAGAAGATGTCAAGGCCATTGTGAGTGCCAGCGCAGTACAGTTGAGTGCAGCCTTTGAGGATTTTCTTTACCCACCTTTTGAAACTGTAGTTATCTACCCACACCCCTTCCCTTCGCCTCAATACCCAGAGCACTTTCATTTGTCGGAGATTTTTGAAGAAGATGGGGTAATTCTGTTTTCATTGGATCACTTGATTAAAAGCTTTGCGGAGCCAGACCGATACTACAACATTGGATTGCACGAATTTGCCAAGGTTTTTATGTTAACTTACCCAGATAAAGCATACCCAGAATTGGCAGAAGATAGCTGGGATAGTCTAGAGCAGATCAGCCAGTTCAGTAAGGAAGCTATTTTGCGATGGATTAACTTGCCAGAAATCGACCCTCTGCCGGTGAGTATCGCACATTTCTTTGTATTTCCTGACCGATTCAAAACGGTGCTACCAACCATTTACGATACCTACAGAGAGATTTTTCAGCAAGATCCTGCTGAATCCCCTTAGTTCTAGTGGCGCGAGCCTGGTGCCATTCACGTATATCTGCACCTATCATTGAGGAAGTCCTGTTAACTTCTCTTCCGAAACGACTATACCAATAGTAATCTTTTTTATCACTTCAAAATCTTGAATATGAGAAGTTACCTGACTGTATGTCTGCTATGTTTGTTTGGTGTGGCCTTGAATGCCCAAAGTTCAGCCGTACAAGGTGTGGAAAAAGCATTGAATTACTACCTGGATGGAGGAACTAATAAGGATGCCGACATGGTGGCTAAGGCTTTTCATGCTGCGGCAGAGCTGAAGTTCGTTACGGACGAAGGCTACCAGGAAATTAGCATTGATGATTTTCTAGCCAGGATCAAACCTGGCCCGAAATCAGATCGAAAGACAAGCATTAAATATATCAATGTCACAGGCCAAGCTGCCAGTGCTAGTGTGGAAATCGAATACGCGGATTTTACTTTTATTGACTACTTCAATTTGCTAGAAGTGGATGGAGAATGGAAGATTGTCAATAAGATATTCTTTAAGAAAATGAAAGAAGAGAAAGGCTCATGAGATGGCTACTACGATCTACTGTTTTCGCCTTATTCTTGAGTGTGATAGCCTGTGCTCCACCACAAGCGGGGAAACCTCAGGCTGAAGAGGCACAGACTATTCTTGAGCGTTGCTTCCAATTTCACGATCCGAATAACGAATGGCCCAACTGGGCAGGGACTTATGTATCGCTTGAGCCACGTTTGCAGACCCCAGACAGGAAAAGCAAAGTTCAGCTACGAACGAATGGCCGTTTTTTTGACATGGAGCGTGCCTATGGCAAGGATACTTTGCATTGGACGATCAAGGAAGGGCAATATTCGACCTTTGTAAATGGGCAACTCGTGCAAGATACCGCCACCATGCGACTCTATCGTTTGAGTCAGGAACGAGCGGATGGTTACCATAACTACTATCGAACCAAATTGGGCTTACCCATGAGTCTCAAAGGACGATACCAGTTGAAACAAGAGAAGGTCCAACCCATTACCTGGCAAGGGTCAAGCGCGTATCGCTTAGAATTAGAAATCGCTGATGCGCCTTTTTCTGCGACTTGGGAATTATTCGTAGATTCGGAGAATTATCAATTGCTTGGGTACGGTTTTTTCCCAGAGGAGGGGGAAGGAGAGTATTTAGTGGCAGATCAACTGATGGAGATGGGGCAAATGAAATGGCCGAGGATGCGCCATTGGTACAGTAGGGAGGCGGATGAATACCTAGGTTCGGATATTATTCTTAAGGCATCTCCTATGCATGATTGATCAATTGTACTTAACATTTCTGACGGGCATCTTCTTAACGGCTGCCCTATTTTATATGGTGCTGTTTTTCGGCTTCAGTCGGAAAGCGGCTTTCCTTTTTTTTGCCCTCTTTTGTATTAGTTATGCGGGCAAGATCGTATTTGCTGCAACCCTAGATTTTATGGATTTTGGTTTGACGGGGGAATTGGAGAATACGGCCAAAGGGATCGCCTATTATCTGGGAGGGGTGGCGCTGGTTGGTTTTCTGTTGTATGAATTTGAGGTGCCTAATCGGCCCAGATACTTGCTGGCATTTGTTATAATGACCTGGGTTCCTTATTGGCTCCATTGGGTTCCCTATGCTATGATGTTTATGCCGGTGGCCTTGGCCATTACTGCTTATGCCCACTATCACAAAAAAGAGGGTAGTACTTTAGCTTTGGTCGGCCTATTTGGTTTGGCCTTATTCAATTATTTGGACCATGAGCAGAACTTGGTCTTTCTAGGCTTCTTCATAGGGGTTCTCTTCTTTATTGTTTGTATGACTCTATCTGTGGGACGTCAGGTGGCTCAGCAGTTTCGGCTTCGGCAGGAAGCGAATATCCGCTCGGAACGCCTCGAAAACCAATTGCTGAAGAAGAGCATTCAGCCTCATTTTATCTTTAATTCTCTGGCTTCTCTCCAAGAGTTAATTGATCAACACCCAACCAAGGCATCGAAGTTTGTAGATAACCTGGCGCATGAATTTCGTATGTTAAATGCGGTAGTAGGCAAAACCCTGATTCCGATCCAGGAAGAGCTGAGTCTGTGCCAGGCACACCTGCGGATCATGGAATTCCGAAAAAATGCAGAGTTCCGTTTGGAAATCGATGGCGTGGATGGTGATGAATGGGTACCTCCAGCCATCTTTCATACCTTAATCGAAAATGGGATCACGCATGGTTATGGCAGCAAGCGGAAGGGCTTCTTTCATCTACAAAAAACACCCCTGGCTAATGGGTGCTGCTATCGACTATTTAATGACAGCGAAATGACCAGTCCTGAGCAGCTGACAAACGGCAATGGGACGGGTTACAAGTATCTGGAAGCCCGACTACAGGAAAATTATGGAGATCAATGGAAGGTGAGAAAAGGGGCGGTAGCGGAAGGCTGGGAAGTGAAAATTTCCATTTTTAATCGTAAACTATGAGATTGCTAATTGTCGAAGACGAAGATCTAATTGCCCAGCGTTTGGAACGTATGTCTCGTCAAATTATAGGGCACAGACTACAGCATTTGGCTGTGCTGCCTACCTTGGAAGCTGCACAGCTACATCTCAAAGAAATGGCGGTAGATCTGGTTTTGTTAGACCTGAATTTGAATGGTAAGGATGGCTTTCAGTTGCTACAACAATTTACGGCGCAATCCTTTCATACCGTAATCGTGTCGGCTTATACACAGAAAGCCATTGAGGCCTACGAGTTTGGCGTCCTTGATTTCGTCCCAAAACCTTTTGATCTAGCTCGATTAACAAAGGCTTTTGATCGTTTCTTTGACGTAGATTATCGGTCTCTATATCCGACCCGTTATCTGGCTTGCAAATGCAGAGGCCGATTAGATCTCATTCGCGTTTCTGATATTCTGTACTGCCAAGGAGCGGATCACTATGCCAGGTTGTTTTTGCGCAATGGCGAGGAAAAATTGTATGATAAATCCTTGCAGCAATTACTCCCTTTACTTCCAGCCTCCTTTCTACGGGTTCACAAGTCCTATATAGTGAACTTGGATGAAGCCAGTGCGTTACAGGTCAGAGGAGGAGGGCGGTACTACTTCGAAATGCCCAATGAAGAGGAAGTACCGGTCAGTCGTTCGGGCTATAAGTTGCTTAAATCTCATCTTGCCAGGTAACTTTCTTCCAATTTTTCGTCTCAAATAGGAGAAATTCAACGCCGGTTGACTTTCACCTGTTTGTATTTTAGGTGAGAAGATGCAATTTTGTAGAATGATCTATTAAGAAAGTCTTAGAAGAGCATTAACTAGGCCTTAAGGAATATTCAATTCCAGCATTCAGTTTAATGATAGATTTGAGGGATAGATTGCATCCGACAAACTGTTATTCTTGTAAACTTAAGCTTGGCGTGGATCGAAAAGGTGTAGAGTGCTGGCATAGCTGATCTCAGAATAATAAATAGAACACAATATGAAGTTACTAAATCCATTTACTGTTGGTCGATATGCCCTCCTAGTCATGGGCTTTTTGATCGTTGGATCTTGTGCCGTTAATCCGGTTACAGGCAAGCGCCAGGTTATGTTCATGTCAGAAAGCCAGGAAATTGCCTTGGGCGCGCAATCCGACCCAGCAGTTGTAGCGCAATTTGGACTATACAATGATGATAAGTTACAAGCCTTCATAAAGGAAAAAGGCCAGGAAATGGCCAGTATTTCACACCGTTCTCATTTGAAATTTGAATTTAAAGTTGTTGACTCTCCTGTGCTCAACGCCTTTGCCTTGCCAGGAGGTTACGTATATTTTACGAGGGGGATTTTGGCTCATTTTAACAATGAGGCACAATTTGCTGGCGTATTGGGCCATGAAATTGGTCACGTGACAGCTCGGCATGGAGCCAGCCAACAAAGTAAGCAAATGCTGTATTCTGGTGGATTGATCCTGGGTATGGTATTATCTCCAGAATTGGCTTCCATGGGTGACTTGGCTAGTCAAAGTTTAGGCTTATTGTTCTTAAAGTTTGGACGTGACGATGAAACTCAGTCTGATCAATTGGGGGTAGAGTATTCCACTAAGATTGGGTATGATGCCAAGGAAATGGCACGCTTCTTCGGTGTGCTAGATAGAGCCTCCGGAGGACCGGAAGGCAGAGTGCCCACGTTTATGTCTACTCACCCTGATCCTGCTGACCGAAATGTGAAAGTAGAACAATATGCCGAGGAATGGCAAGCAAAAACACCGGGTAAAGATTTTAAGGTAAATAGAGACGGTTATTTGCGCTTGATCGATGGTATTACCTATGGGGAAGATCCACGACAAGGATTTGTGGAGAATAATAATTTCTATCATCCAGATTTGAAATTCCAGTTTCCAACACCACAAGGGTGGCAGGTGCAAAACTCGCCTCAACAAGTGGCTATGGCCCCCCAAGGAGGTAAAGCCATGATGATTATGAATTTGGCGCAAGGGCAGTCTTTGGAAGCAGCCGCGCAAGCCACGAATGAACAGTATAAGTTTACGACCATTTCTTCCAGCAACACTACCGTCAATGGTTTTCAAGCGATTGAAATGGTGTCTGAAATGCAGCAACAGCAGCAGCAACAACAAGGCCAACAACAGCAGCGAGTTCAAGCTCAAACGTATCTGATCCTTTACAACAATTTGATCTACCGATTCATCGGCTTATCCTACGCTCAGGATTTTGCTACTTACCAAAATTCGTTCTTGAATACGATGCGCAATTTTAAGACGCTGCGTGATCCCAATAAATTGAATCGTAAGCCAGAGCGAATCGATGTGCAGCCGGTGAAAGTGGATAATAGTACCTTGGCAGAGGTTTTCCGTTCTTATGGCCTGGATGCTAAGCGGCACGAGGAATTTGCGGTACTTAATGATATGCAGTTGACAGATCGCCTTCCAAGAGGTATGTTGATCAAAGTACTTGAGCGTTAAGAAATTGAACGGCTGTTTTTAGTGCGCGCTAAGCAAAGACATGGCTCCTAAATCACTTTTAGGGGCCATGCCTTTTTGGAGGGAATTCAACCTGGATTCTTTGTTTAGCAAAGCTTGTATTACTGAATTCAAGCATAGCTCGATGAATGTAGGACGGTTCCTATTTCCTCTATTCAGTATTAAGCTGTAGTACATATTCATATAGTTTGATCAGAACAAAATATGGTGGAAGCCAAATCCCTGTGTCCCAAATTAGGAAATCCTGGAGGTTAGCAGAATACTAGTTTTTTTTATATCTTGCTTATCCAAGAAGCTGTCACGATCAACAATATTGACCTCAAAATTCTGACACTACCCTTCAGTAAAAGGTAAATTTCGGAAATAAATTAAAAGTTAGTTTTCGTTAACACATTTGTCTTTATCTCTTCTTGTAACAGCGATTTACCACATCACTGCTTTGCGTCGGTTTGCTCCAGTAATTGGATGAAGTAATCGAGTAAAGATCGGACGGCTTACTTTTGACTTACAATTGATATGATATGAAAAGGGTTTATCGAGAAATAACTCCTGTAACTAGCAAAGATGTATTTCGGATTTTTCATTATCCAGAAGCTGAATTTAGATATCCACTACATCACCACCCAGAATATGAAATAAATCTGGTGTTGGGAAGCCAGGGTACTCGAATTGTCGGGGATGCAGTGGAGAGGTATGAGGAAGAGGAGTTAGTCTTGCTGGGGCCTTACATTCAACACTGCTGGGATGGTGCAGCCTATGTGGAGGAAACAGGAATAAGCCCGGAAGTAATTGTGGTACAATTTCACAAGGATCTATTCACCAATCACTGGTTGATGAAAGATGCCTTTGTGCCGATTCGAATCTTGCTGAGTGAATCCTCCCGCGGAATTGAATTCTTTGGAGAGACCAGGAAGAAGGGAGTCAAGATGTTGAAGGAACTCAGGAATCTAAGCGGTTTTCCTGCTACCCTGGCCTTTTTTGAGTTTCTATATGTATTGGCAACCACAACAGAAAAGCGACAAGTGGCTAGTGCTGGCTACGTCGTACCCACTCCGTACTTTCGGAATAAGCGAATCGAAGATGTGTACAATTACATTAACCAACACTTCAAGAAGGATCTTCAGCTGGCAGAAGTCGCTGCGGTGGCTAATATGAGTCCTTCGGCCTTTAGCCACTACTTTAAAAAATGTTCTAACAAGAGTTTTATTCACTTTTTAGTAGAGAAGCGAGTGAGCTTTGCCTGTAAGCTCTTATTGGAGACAGAATGTACAGTGCGGGAGATCTGTTTTGAGTCGGGGTTTAATAATCTATCCAACTTCAATCGCCTGTTCAAGAAATACAAAGGCGTGACACCCAAAGCTTACCGTTTATCTTTGGAAAGAGACCTACTTCACATCAAGCACGAAGGGCGATTTTTCGCTGTTGAGGACAAAACAGGGAATTGATGGGTTTCTCAATACTTTGTAGCTAAAGACTGATACTTTTTTGAATGAAGTCTATTAAGTATTATACAATTTGGTTACATTCGATTTCCAATTTTACTTCGGTTTATTAAAGAATAACCGATAATAATTACGGAAAAATTATTAAGAAGAGTCAAACTTTCGTGACTAATTGAACAACGCTCAAGAAAGTATTATAGTAGGAATAGTACTTTTTTGAACCAATTGCTTGGCCGCGTTAACGCAAATAATACCATTTCACAAGGGTTTTCAAACCGAAACCCGATCCCCCTAAGCCAAAACCTAAGATGTAGTAAGAAAAAAACGCTTTAGGAGCTCTATAGTAGTACACCTTTCCTAAGTCTTTTTCCCGCACATCTTCCTAAGTCCACCTGTAAAACCAGACCAAGTATTACTGCCATTATATCATCATAACAGACTTGCCACAGCTACTAGGGCCAGCCTTGCGCATGCAAGTGCTGCCTAGATAGTATTGGGTAAAACGAAAAATCAATATATGGCAATCATTTACTCTTGTAAACATAATTATCGGTTTATGAAACAAAAAACTTTGGGTATGAATCCGCTAGTATTGCGGATAAGCTTCCTTTCGTTGTTTCTCGCTTTGGGGACTTTCCTCGCGGCGCAGATTCAAGGAAAGGTAACAGATGCCGAAACGGGCGAGCCTCTAATTGGTGCCTCCGTATTGGTGCAAGGAACCTCTTCCGGTACAGTTACAGATCTTGATGGTAACTTCTCAGTTGCAGCTCAGCCAGGAGATCTTTTGGAGGTTTCTTACACAGGTTATTCCACACAAGAAATTGAGGTAGGATCACAAAGCGTGATCGATATCCAGTTGTCTGTCGGGGTTGCCTTGGGAGAGGTGGTAGTAACAGGGTACTCTGTAGAGTCAAAACGACAAACTACAGGGGCTGTTTCTATTGTAAAATCAGCTGACTTGAAAGCCATTCCTTCTGGTAATGTAGAGCAGCAGTTGCAAGGGCGTGTAGCTGGTGTAACGGTGGTCACGAACGGACAGCCTGGTACAACCAGTCAGATTCGTGTTCGTGGTTTCGGAGCTTTCGGTGGTAACCAGCCACTATATGTGGTAGATGGTGTTCCTGTAGGATCTACCGAATTCCTGTCTCCGGACGATATTGAAACATCAACAGTACTTAAGGATGCAGCTTCTGCCTCTATTTACGGTGCTCGTGCTGCTAACGGTGTAATCGTTTATACCACCAAGCAAGGGGCTAAAGGCAAAAAGAAATTGCGCGTATTCTATGATGGTATTTTTGGTGTTACTGACCCCAATGTGGGGGGGTCTCCAGAAATGTTGAATCCACAGGATATGGCAGAGTGGACGCATATTGCCTATCGCAACAACGCGATTGCCAATGGTACTGAGCCAGATTATGCACACCCACAATATGGTTCTAATGCTCAGCCTCGTCTTCCTGACTATTTGCATGCTAATGGTCAAAATGGTGTGGTGGGACAAGTAGATTTAGATGCTATCAGAAAAGCATATGAAGCAGACCCTGAAAATGTATTTTTGATCCGTCCTAACCTAGCGGGTACCAATTGGTACGACGAGATCACAAGAACTGGATTCCTGCAGCGTCACTCTCTAGGATTCAGTGGTGGAACAGACAATGGTGGATACTACTTTGGTATGTCCGTACAGGAGCAAGAGGGTATTTTGTTGTCCAATGACTTCCGTCGTTACAGCTTCCGTGCTAACTCTTCCTGGGAATTGACCCCATGGTTGAAAGTTGGAGAAAATCTTCAATTCACTTTCCGTTCTGCTAGAGGGCAGACTGGTGGTGGTGGTGGTGCAGGTATTGCGGATGATGAATCAGAAGTATTGGCCGCATACCGTATGCCTACGATCATTCCAGTATTTGACGAATTTGGTAGCTACGCCAGTACTAAGGCTGCGGGTTTTAACAACCCACGTAACCCCGTACGTCGTTTGGTGCAGGACCGTCAAGATGACAATAGTTTCAACAATATTGGTTTTGGTAATATTTATTTGGAGATCCAACCCATCCAAGATCTAGTATTCAGAACGAGCCTTGGTGGAGGGTTTAACAACTACCATTTCGTTAATTATGGATACCGTTATCTTGGAGATTCAGAGCCTCAGGCTAGTAACTCTTTCTCCGAAGGCTCTGGTTATTCTTATCAGTATACTTTTACCAATACAGTAAGTTATAAAACGCTGATTGGTGGTAGCCACAGTATTACTGCTTTAGGTGGTGTTGAGGCATTGAATACTGGCCGAGGAAGAAACATCAGTGGGTCAGGTATCAACCCATTCTCTACGGATCTTGATTTCGTAAACCTATCTACCGTAGGTAATCCTCAGGTAAATAGTAATTTATTTAATGGTGTAAACTTCTACTCGCTATTTGGTAAAGTTGACTATAACTACAAAGAAAAGTACTACCTAACGGGTGTTATTCGTCGTGATGGTTCATCTCGTTTTGGTGAGAATTCTCGTTTCGGTACATTCCCTGCCGTTTCTGCTGCTTGGCGTTTGACTGCTGAGCCCTTCATGCAAGGTGTGTCTTGGATCTATGACTTGAAGCTTCGTGGTGGATGGGGTGAAATGGGTAACTCCAACAACGTAGATCCAGGTAACCAGTTTTCTCTGTATAACTCCAGAAGAGACCGTACCTTCTATCCAATTGGAGGTCAAAGTAGTGGTGTAGATGAAGGATTTGCTCGTTCTCGTATTGGTAATCCTGATGCAAGATGGGAAACCAGTGTGATGACGAATATCGGTTTTGATGCTGCCTTTTTCAATAACCGCCTAGAGATTATTCTAGATTGGTGGAGAAAAGAAACAGAAGATCTATTGTTCCAGGTACCTGTGGCTGCGGTTGTGGGACCTTACGCCTCTGCTCCTGCTGTGAATATTGCTACCATGCTTAACCAAGGGGTAGACGTTCAGATCATTAACCGCGGAAAACTTGCTGGTGACTTCAGTTACGAGTTAACCGTAAATGGAGCCTTCCTGAAAAATGAAATTACCTTCCTTGCTCCTGGTCTAGATTTCATTCCTGGTGTTAATCCTGGCTTCCGTGGAATCAACCCAATTAGAAACTTTGTAGGAGAGCCTCTTTCTACCTTCTTCGGATACAATGTAATAGGATACTTCCAAGATGCAGCAGACGTTGCCAATTCTCCTGCCCAGGATGGAGCTGGCGTTGGACGCTTCAAATACGAGGATGTTAATGGCGATGGTGAAATTACTCCTGATGACCGTACTGTATTAGGAAATCCAATTCCTGACTTTACAGGTGGTCTAACATTCAATGTATCTTACAAGAATTGGACACTTGGCGCTTATCTGTATACCGCTATCGGTAATGAGATTTGGAACCAACAAAAATGGTTTACTGACTTCTTCGGTACCTTCGAAGGATCTGCCAAAGGGGTAAGAGCAAAAGAGTCTTGGACGCCTGAATTGGGCAATAACGCCAAAGCACCCATCTGGGAATCTGTTTCTAACTTAAGTACAAGTGGTGCAGAGAATTCTTGGTATGTAGAGGATGGTTCATACTTGAGAATGCAACAGTTGTCTTTGACCTACGAATTGACTAACGGTATCGATAAATATGGTCTATCTAGTTTGAGAATTGGTTTGGCTGCAAACAACCTATTTACCATTACAGGTTATCAAGGTCTTGATCCACAAGTAGGTGGTGAAGCTGATACTAACTTCGGAATCGACGTAGGTAACTATCCTGTAACGAGAGGATTTACTTTCTCTCTAGGCTTAGGCTTCTAAGAATCAGGGGAATTTGTCGAATCTCGACAGTTTTAGCAAATTTCATTTGGCAAAATTTTAGGGGAATTGCTTTAATTTTAAGCCGATGAAAATTGCAATTATCAAAATTGATAAATGATTTCTGAAATGAATAATATAAATCATTACAAAAAAATCTTACTGACCCTAGTATGCTGCGCGGTATTCATGGTGTCTTGTAAGGATGAATTCTTGGAGGTAAATCCAACGGGTTCATTGGCTAATGCTCAGCTAACCACTAAGGCTGGAGTAGAAGGCGCTCTAGTAGGGGCCTATAGTGCTTTGAATGGAGTTTTTGGAAACCGCTTTGAAGGTCCCAACCACTGGGTCACAGGGAATATTTGCGGTGGCGATGCCAATAAGGGAACTGACCCTGGTGATTATTCTGCGATCAACCCAATCCAACGCTATGAAACAGACGCAACGTCTGGAGATTTGAATGCGTTTTGGAGAGCTCGCTATGAGGGCATCGCGCGCGCCAACGAAGTACTACGTTTATTGGGAGAAGCTGCCGATGTAAGTACGGCCGATGCGGATCGGATCGCTGGTGAGGCACGTCTATTGAGAGGCCACTACTACTTCGATTTGAAGAAGCACTTCAACAGTATTCCTTATATCGATGAGACGGTGTCAAGTCCAGAAGAAATTTCTGCGATTCCTAACAGTGCAGATGTATGGGGTAAGATTGAGGCAGATTTCGAATTTGCGATGGCAAACCTTCCTGAGACTATGTCTCAAGCTGGTCGTAATAACAAATGGGCTGCTGCTGCTTATCTAGGTAAAGCGTATTTGTACCAAGGCAAGTATGCACAGGCGATCTCTCAATTCAACGATGTAATTGCCAATGGTCAGACCGTTAACGGTTTGAAGTATGGTCTAGTTCCATCTTATGCTGAGATTTACAATGCGGCTAATGATAACCACGAAGAAGCTGTATTCGATGTAGAATCTTCATTGAACTCTGGTAGTACACAGAATGCCAACTACTTTGATGATTTGAACTACCCCTATAATACTGGTTCTGACGGACCTGGTAACTGCTGTGGATTTAACCAGCCAAGTTTCGATGTAGTGAATGCTTTCAGAACCTCTGGTGGTTTACCTCTTTTAGATGGTTCTTATAATGACGATGCTAATGCTGTTAAGCATGACTATGGTGTCGAGGCAAGCGATCCTTTCGAGCCAGATGCTGGTCCACTTGATCCTCGTCTGGATCACTCTGTAGGCCGTCGTGGCATTCCTTACCTAGACTGGATTGCACACCCGGGAAAAGCTTGGATCCGTAATCAACCTTACGCTGGACCATTTTCACCTAAGAAGTATATCTACTACAAGTCTCAGGAAAACACTTTGACTGATGGTAGTTCTTGGACTCGTGGTTATGCAACGATGAACTATACCATCATCCGTTTTGCGGACGTATTGTTGATGGCTGCTGAAGCTGAAGTAGAAGCTGGTTCTTTGGAGAAAGCTCGAGAGTATGTAAACTTGATCCGTGAACGAGCTGCTAATTCTGACTTCTGGGTGAAAAAACCTGATGGAAGTAATGCGGCTAACTACGAGATTTCTCTATACAATGATCCATGGACGGATCAAAATGCTGCTAGAACAGCCGTTCGCTTTGAGCGTCGTCTAGAGCTTTCTGGTGAAGGACACCGTTTCTTTGATCTAGTACGTTGGGGAATAGCTGCTGAGACTTTGAATGCCTACTTGGCAAATGAAGCTAAGATTTTGGTTACAAAGTTTGGTGGTGCTAGCTTTACTGCGGGTAAAAATGAGTACTTCCCAATTCCTCAGGAACAAATTGATATCCAAGGTTCGGACATCTTGACACAAAATCCTGGATACTAATTCATGATGTAGGATAGTTGTTCGCAACTATTCGACTATAGAATCAATCTAGAGGGGGCTGCCTGTTGACACAGGTAGCCCCCTCTACGTAGTAATCACTTAGAGAGGAGTTTATAGCTATTAAAAGCCTTAGTTCTGAGCTTAAAAACGCTACCTTTGTGGCCCAGAAAAACAAACAACAAAACATGAAATTGAATCATCCGCATACCTATGTTTACTCACTGATGGGGGTAATCCTCATGGGGTTGATTTGGGCCTGTGAAAGCCCGAGCTCGAGCACCGTGTATCAACGACTAGATAGTGCTGATACAGGATTGGATTTTGTAAATGAGATTACCGAAACGGATTCATTCAATATCCTAGAAACGGAATTCATTTACAATGGGGGAGGAGTGGCGATCGGCGACCTCAATGGGGACGGCCTACAAGATCTCTTCTTTGCGGGTAATCAAGTGGACAACCGATTGTATTTAAATGAAGGAGACCTAAAATTTAAGGACATATCGGTTTTAGCTGGGATTCAAAAATCACATCCGGAAATATGGTCGTCCGGTGTGACCATTCTAGATATCAATTTGGATGGATTGCAAGACATCTATGTGTGCAACACCTTATCGGAAGAAGCTAGGTATCGACAGAATCTATTATACATCAACCAAGGGAATGATAACGAAGGCAAACCGTCCTTTCAAGAAATGGGTGCAGCCTATGGTGTGGCGGACACTAGCCATTCTTCTCATGCGCAGTTTTTCGATTACGACCGAGATGGAGATCTGGATCTATTTGTAGGGGTAAATTTAATTGAAGGCCGATATCCCAATCAGTTTGTGGATATCAAACTGGATGGAACGGGCTTGAATAGAGATAATTTGTTCCGAAATGATTGGGATGAAACCTTGGGGCATCCAGTTTTTACGGATGTTTCTCTCGAAGCAGGTCTGTTGCAAGATGGCTATAGCCATAGCACCCTGATCCATGACTTCAATGAGGATGGCTGGCCAGACATCTATGTCGCTAACGACTATCAAAGTGATGATCTTATTTTCATCAATAACCAAGATGGAACTTTTACCAATCAAGCTGGGAAGATCTTTAAGCACTTCTCTCTATCGGCCATGGGGAGCGATGTAGCTGATTTTAACAATGATGGGGCGGCCGATTTTTTTACTACTGAGATGCAGCCCTACTACAACAAGCGCAAAAAGCTTTTCCAAGGTGCGAGTAGTTACCAGATGCAGATTCTGACCGAACGCTTTGGGTACAACTACCAGTATACGCGGAATACACTGCAACTTAATAGAGGCACAGATCCGGAAACGGACTTGCCGGTGTTTGCTGAGGTGGGTATGTATGCGCAGGTGCAAGAAACGGATTGGAGTTGGGCGGCCTTATTTGCTGACTATGACAACGATGGTTGGCAGGATCTGTACGTAGCCAATGGTTTTCCTAGGGATGTAACCGATCGAGATTTTGCAGACTTCCGTGCCTTTGCCAGTAATTTGGTAACTCCGAAAGAGCTTTATGAGCGTATTCCAGAAGTGAAATCCCCAAATTTTCTGTTCCGAAATCAGGGCGACCTCACTTTTGCTTCGGTCGGGAAGGAGTGGGGCCTGGCCTTCCCATCCTTTAGTAATGGGGCAGCCTATGCCGACTTAGATAATGATGGAGATTTGGAGTTAGTGTCCAACAATATTGATGATGAGGTTTTCCTTTTTGAAAATACAATCAACCAAGTAGGCACGGTCTCGCCTACCCAACAGTACTTGCGCGTAGCCCTGCAAGGACCTGAATCTAACCCGGGAGCCTACGGAGCGAAGATCGAAATCCGACACAGAGGAATGCAGCAGCTCCGTTTTAACTTATCCAGCAGGGGCTATTTATCACAATCCGAAAATATTGCTCACTTTGGCTTGGGTGAGATATCGGAAGTAGATACCTTGCTCGTCACTTGGCCGGATGGCCTTCAAACGATGCGGGAAGGAGTAAAAGCCAATCAAACACTTGAGGTGACTTACGAAACAGCGGTCGAAACAAAGGATATAGTGGTGACTACCGATAAATTGTTTGAAGAGGTAGCCGCTAACTATCAGTTGGCTTATGAGCACAAAGACCTGGATTTCATTGATTTTAACTTCCAACGAACTTTACCCCATAAATTTTCGCAATATGGACCTTCCATCGCGATTGGTGATGCCAATGGGGATGGAAGAAACGATATCTTTCTGGGAGGGAGTCGTGGGTTTGAGCAAACATGGATGTGGCAGCAAGCCGATGGACAGTTTCAATCAGAAGCGATCAGCTTGAAAACTGATGAGGAGAAGAGGGAAGAAGACATTGCCAGCTTGCTATTTGATGCAGATGGGGATAAAGATTTGGATTTGTATCTGGTAAGAGGCAATGCGGAGTCTGAAGCCGGGAGTGCATTGTATCAAGATGTCTTGTATATCAACGATGGGACCGGGCAGTTTACACTAGATGCTACGGCTTTACCTGAGATGAAGGCTAATGGCTCTTGTGTTAAGGCAGCAGACTTTGACCGGGATGGAGATCTAGATCTATTTGTGGGTAGCAGGGTATTACCTAGAGCCTATCCCTTGCCCGATAGATGCTATTTGCTGCGGAATGATAGTGAAGACGGCAAAGCTAAGTTTACCGATGTAACAGCTTCAGTCAACGAAAAACTGCTAAAACCGGGTTTGATTACCGATGCTTTATGGACGGATGTTGACGGGGATCAGTGGCCGGATCTACTGCTGACAGGGGAGTGGATGTCTCTAATGGTTTTCAAAAACCAAGCGGGGCAGGGGCTAAAAGATATTACCGCGACTAGTGGTTTGGCTGACTATGCCGGTTGGTGGAATAGTCTGGCTGCTGCAGATTTGGATCAAGATGGGGATATGGATTATGTTGCTGGTAACTTTGGAGAAAACCTCTATTTCCGTTGTACTTCAGATGAACCCCTGAAAATCTACGGTCAAGATTTGGATCAAAATGGAATGGTCGACCCATTGATTTCTTGCTACTGGCAAGATTCTCTAGGTAACAAGGATGAATACCTCTATCACCCCCGACAAGACTTGGTGAAGCAATTTGTTGGAATTCGAAAGAAATTCAATACCTACGGGGAGTACGGGGAAGCTACTGTCTCTGAGATGTTCACCCCAGAAGAGATGGAAGGTGCAACGATTCTAACCGCCAATTGGATGAAAACCGCTGTCATTGAAAATCTAGGAAATGGCAAATTCCAGTTGAAAGCATTGCCGGTGGAAGCTCAGTTGGCTCCCATCTACGCCATCCTTCCATATGATGTGGATCAAGATGGTAAATTAGACTTGTTGATGATCGGTAATGATCATGGTATCGAAGTTCAGCAAGGGCGGGCTGATGCCTTCAATGGCTTGGCTCTGGTCAACCAAGGCGACTTTGAATTCCAACCGCTTTCCTTGGCAGAAAGTAATTTTATGGTGCGGGGAGATGGTATTGGTATGGCTACCATTGGTTTAGAGACGGGGCAGGAATTGATTTTGGCCACACAGCACCGAGGTAGTTTACGTGCTTTTGAATTAAGTTCAGGAAATAAAGGCCAAGTAATTCCGCTGGAAGACGGCGAGGTAAAGGCATTGCACTTTATGGCGAACGGTAAAGAACAGTTGGAGGAATTATATTGGGGTTCAAGTTTCCTATCCCAACGAGGACGATACGTACACAAATCGCCATCTACAAGTAAAATAGAATTGTTGACAGCTGATGGTACTGTCAATCGAACCATTGAATAAATTGTCTGAAATAGAAAAACATGTTTTTGCGAATGAAGAGCCTATATAGCCTGTTATTATTAGGCTTACTATGTTTCCTATATACCTGTTCCTCCGAGCCCACTTCGGAGGTAAATCCTGATCAACTAGAGGGAGAGGCTTTGGCGCGATTTGCCTGTGGAAGTTGTCATAATTATCCTAGCCCTGATCTTTTACCCAAAATTGGTTGGGAAAATGTGATCCCCCATATGGCACATCGGCTAGGGATGGAGCCTCAGACCTATAATCCATATGCCAGTAAATCTATAGAAGAGTCGTTTCGACTAGAGTCCGCCGGCATTTATCCAACTAGTCCGGTCCTATCCGATTCTGCTTGGCAAAGATTGCTCAGCTTTTATCGATCACAGGCCGTGGATAGTTTTGAATTAGAAGAACGTCCCGCCTTTCCTAGTCCCACTCTTTTTCGTCCACAACTGATTGAATTAGCACTTACTAATCAACCCGTACTAACGCTGTTGGAAGTCGACGAAAAACAAGGAGGACTGTATTACGGAGATGCAAGTGGTAGCTTGGCTAGATTGGATACCGCCTTTCAAAGAGGGCAATACGCCAAACTTCCCAGCCCAGTTGTGGATGTTGAACTAGGAGGCAATGAGCAAGAACTCTATTTGCTAAATATCGGGCTCCTAAATCCGAATGATATAGAAACGGGAGGAATAGTAAGTACCGATGATGCAGGTTTTGCTCAATTGAAGTTGCTGAAGCAAAACCTGGCTCGTCCGGTGGCTTTGGCAGTTGCTAAGATTGATGCCGATGAACAGGAGGATCTAGTCATCGCTCACTTCGGGAATAAGCTCGGGCGGCTCTCTTGGTATAAGTTGGAGAACGGAGAATGGCAAGAGCGAATCATTAAAGAAGAGGCCGGCATGAGTAAAATCCTGGTGGAAGACATAGAAGGGGATGGAGATATGGACTTGGTGGCCCTACGGTCTCACGGGAATGAAGGGGTAAGTATTTTCTACAATAAAAAGGGAGTATTTACGGAGAAATCAATCTTGGAACTTCCACCGATTTACGGCTCTTCAGATATGGAATACTTGGATATGAACGGAGATGGAGAGAAGGACCTTGTGATTGCATCGGGGGATAACGGAGACAACACGAATCTCTTAAAGCCTTACCATGGAATTCGAATCTTCCTGAAAGAAGGGGAAGGATACAAAGAATCCTTCTTCCAGCCGATGTATGGAGCCACCAAGGTTCGTGTCCGGGACTTTGACCAAGATGGTGATATGGATGTTTTCGCTAGTGCCTTTTATGGGGATTATTCAAAGACTGAACATACCAGTCTAGTGTATTTGGAAAATCAAGGTAATCTTCAGTTTAAACCCCAACATTTTCCGGAAGCGAAAGCGGGACGTTGGATAGTGGCCGATGCTGGGGATTTTGACCAGGATGGCGATCAGGATATCGTGGTTGGATCGTTTGTGCAAGGTGTAGTATCTATCGACTATGCTACCTTGCAAGCCTGGCGAGCGGAGCCTAAGCATCTTCTTTATTTAGAAAATCAACTGAAGTAGGAGACCTTAGCTTTTCATTGTTAGACTGGAAAGGGGAGGAGTAAGCTTAATATTAGCCTTGCTCCTCCCTTTTTGATTATTGATAATTCGGTATATTTTTCCCCAAAATAAAATCGCGCCTTCCTACCCACAAGCTGCCTTCTTGGATTAAGTCTAGTACTCCATTGTTCCCTCCACGCGGAGCGGCCCTATCTGTCTCGGCCTCGGTGAGATAGGGATCTTCTGCAAAGTAGTAATCCTGTAGATAGTAATAGCGCCCATTGGGTTCTAAGATGATAGAGTGGATATGTACTGGGACAGTACGCCCGGGATAGCTGGCAGGTTGACCAGTATAAAAGGTATAGTTGCCCTTGTGATCAGTTTTTACCCAAGTCCTTAGCTTACCATGTCGCCTTCCCCAGTTGTTTTCTGTACCTGTACTTGGGTAGATCCCTTCCTCATCGGTATGGTAAACATAGAGAATGACATTCGCGGCAGGAGTTTGTCCATCAGCTTGATAGATCGTTCCAGTGATCTTCAGTCGCTTTGCAGCTTTGTGAAAAAGAGGAAGAGTGTCTTTTGAATTCAGCTCCTTGTCGCCAAACTCAAGTACAGCCTCACAGCCTTCGCAGGGAGCGCCAACTAATCTGGGCTTGGGGTCGGATTGAGCTTGACAGCTGAAGAAAGTAAAGCTAAAGAACAACAAAAGGGAGAAAGACTTCATCTTGTTTTTACCCAAAACTAAGTCGATCAGAGATAGCTAAGACCAATAGTAGAGGAATGGCAGTAAGTGGAGGTTAAAGAACCAAAATAGGTATAGGAGGGATCACTTGATCAACATAACTTCTTGTACAATTTCCCCGTTTTGCAGCTCGCCTACTTCATCCATCAGTTGATAGTTGATCACTACTAAATATAGCCCCGGGGGTACTGCCTTGCCACCGCTCAACCCATCCCAAACCTGTTCAGTTCCTTTGCTTTTCACCAATTTATCACCCCAGCGACTATACACAGCAATGCTGGCTTGAGCAATAGTGCAGCCGCTAAAAAGGCTCAGTTGGTCATTTTGTCCATCATTGTTGGGGCTGAAAGCATTCGGTAGGTATACAGCGCACGAGCAAGCTTCTCTACCTACCGTATAAGTGTAGGCAATGGGATTCGTGCAACTCAGGTTAGAGGCTTTGTAGGTCCCCACTTCTTCAATAAGTCTTGGATCGCTATTTCCGTTATCTAGCCAAATAAACTCAGAAGATGGGAGTTCAATTAGCCATTTTTCTCCACACTGTAACAGGGTGTCGATTTCCAATTGGCTTTGATCGGGAGTGGTTTCACAAGCATTATTAAATGTAAGGTCGAAACTGCTTGCTTGTTCAATTTGCGCACTACCGTCATAAAGGCTCATGTTTAAGTCGGATATGGTCGTATCTATAGCGGTAGACTGAGGAGTGTAGTCAGGCGTAAATGTTTCCTGGAAAGATTCCCAATAAAAACAGTCAGCTTCTTCTTTTCCAAGCTCAACCTGCAAGAGGAAATTCCGCAATGACGGAGCACTAGAGGGAATCGACGCGCCATTGGCGACAATAGTAAGGTAGTCATCTCCACTTAGCGTATGATGGATATCCCCTGTGTTGAAAGCTTGCCCAGTCACTAGCCTATTTTGTTCTAGTATCTGACCATCGACAGAGAGCCATAGATAGCAGAGCTCATTCGTGTTGTTGTTAGGATAACCATAAATAGCCAGGATGTTTCCATTGCTTTCTTGTCTAATACTGGCAGGATACTTCGTAGAAGTGAAGGCTGAACTTTTCCAAGTCAGGGAGCCGTCCGGGCTTAGTTTGTAAAAAAAAGACCGCTTATCTCTAATGACTTGAAATAGATATCCACCCGTTACTTTGACGGGACCAGCAGTTGGAATTGGACTGTCAGCTATTCCTTCACTGGCCCACTGGAGCTCTCCGTTGGGGGTAAGCATGTAAGTGTACTTATCTGATCGACATAGGAAGCCACCATTATCTGTGAAAATCGCTTCTCCTCCTGTATCAAAAGGGGCAAATCGCTTTCCCCATTTATAGTTGAGTTCGTCATCAAAAACAGCCACAAAGCCCTGCTTCTGGATATTCCAGTCGAGCAATAGACCATATGCCAAGACCCGATTGCCTTGCAGCGCAATATTATAAGTAAAGTGATCTACCGTACCTGTATTGTATAACTTGAAGCGTTTGACATCTCCCTCGCTATCCACCTTAAGGAGCATAACACGTTCGTCAAATCCCTGGTAGGCACTGCCGAAAACGAAGATGTTGCCGTCATCTCCTATAGCAATATCTCGAAACTCAGCATAGAACCCCTTGGTTTCGTAGCTGTATGACCAAAGAAGTTGCCCACAGTTATCCATTTTGGAGAGAAAAATCCTCCCATTATCGCCAGTATTGAGCGCTTCCAAAGAAGAGGTTCCGATCACAATCTCACCTATTCCTGTCCGAGCAATCTTCTGCTCTAAATATTTTTCGGGACTATCTAGGGTTTTTAGATAATCCTGCGCAAGCAAGGCTTGGGAGCCAAGAATTTGAAGGAGTAAAATAGATAGCAGGCGGTACAATCGCATCTACCAAATATCCTAATTCTAAGGCGGCTATAAAACTTTTTTTAGCTCTAATCCTTCCAATGTTCAATCTTGGACATTTGGTTTTCTCCAGAGATCAATCATGCTATCTCATATGTCTATTATATTGAATGTAAGCAATATAGAAGATGCGAATTCGTTCAATCTAAAGACACTTTCTGTGTAACCTTAATTCTGTCCAACACCATTTAGGGATAAATTCTTCCTATTCTCCCCTCTATTCTAAGCCTAGTACCCCCGGTTTTTTGTGGAACCATACAACTGATATTGGCGTAAACTGCTATATTAAATGGACTAAATCCATAGCTTAGCCAATATCCAGAGGGGCTGCCTGGTCAAAACGTATACACTGCCATAAAACGAAAACTGACTTTACATACTATTTTTTATTAAAATCGTTAATAATGAATCCTTTTGTAAGATTTTCGATCTTTCTTTTTTTCGGACTACTCATGACGTCGTGTATCAGCAAAAAGCAGTATGAGCTACTACAAAAAGAATTAGCCACTGCCAATGACGATTTGGGGAAATGTGGCGAGAGCTTGAATGCTTATATGAACCGCTTGTCGGTTTGTCAGCAGGAAAGTGAGAGCCTAAGAGGAAACTTAAAAAGTGCCCAAAACAGTTTACTGTTACGAGAAGAGCAAATTCAGGATCTTAAAGATCAAATTGCAGATATCCGCATACAAAGAGATGCTCAGCTAAATCAGGTAGAAGACTTGACTAGACTGTCCCAATCTGCCAATCAGAATATTGGAGAAACATTATCTCAGCTAGAGAGGAAAGATAAATATATTCAGTTGCTACAAGCAGCCAAGACCCGAGCGGATTCTATCAATCTGGCATTGGCAGTGAACCTAAAGAGTGTCCTGCAAGATGGTATCGAGGATGAGGATGTTGAAATCAAAGTAGATAAGACAGTTGTATATGTTAATTTATCGGATAAGATGCTCTATCAAAGTGGAAGTGCCAAGATCACCTCTCGTGCCAGTGAAGTGCTAGGAAAGATTGCGCAAATCGTTAAATCGCGGCCTGAAGTGGAAGTAATGGTAGAGGGCTATACAGATAATGTGCCGATTAAGAATAACTGTATGGCGGACAACTGGGATCTTAGTGTTAAGCGAGCTACCGCTGTGGTTCGATCCTTGCAATGGGGACATGATGTTGATCCAAATCGTTTAATTGCTGCTGGACGTGGACAATACAATCAATTAGCTAGCAATGATACCGCTGAGGGTCGGGCTACCAACCGTAGGACTAGGATCATTATCCTACCTAAATTGGACCAGTTCTACGATCTACTAAATCCGAATGCAGTTCCTAACGATTAAATCACTAGTAACCAAAACGAAGCAACCAGCTCCTATTGTAGGACCGATGGCCTGCAATTAGCGCAAGAAATAGCAAAGGGAATGTCCGAAGGACATCCCCTTTTGCTTATACAATACCTCGCATTTGATTTTTGGGTGTATTTCTGTGGTTTTAAGACAGGTACCTTAGGAAAGAAACTCGGCTGGGAAAACCAGAATCAAGACTTCCTTCTAGGTACTATCTACAGTTGTCTTCTATCAATGAATGACACTTGGGTACATGGGTTGCGAATAAGAGGGCGTGTCAGCCCGGACCTGACTTTGACTGGGACCAACTTTTTCCTGTGGACTTAGAACCTCTAACATATCTTCCTGTTGCCGACTGTAAATGAGGATCGTTCCCAGAAGGGATAGAAAAAGTGAAGTAATCAGAATCTTTTTCATGATTGATTATGGGTTTTGGCGAAGCAAAAGCAGCATGCTTTTGATGTTGCTTTCATTATGGTTTTCATAGATATATACCCATCATTAGAAATCCTCAACCGGGTTTAGCTATTTTTCTTAGA
The DNA here is from genome assembly GCA_965263225.1 of Saprospiraceae bacterium. Classification (GTDB taxonomy): domain Bacteria; phylum Bacteroidota; class Bacteroidia; order Chitinophagales; family Saprospiraceae; genus DT-111. The sequence continues at coordinate 503,860 of CBDHHG010000043.1, read as the reverse complement.
AAATCTTTAATTAGAGGAGTGAGGGCTTTTGCGTCTTGCCTTTTATTAGTCCATTAAAATGAAGGCGGCCCAGAAATAAGGATCTTCATATTTGGCTTTCATCTGTTGTTGGGTAAGATGAAAGGCCTGCCTAATAGTAAGATCAGGACGCAAGCAGTTTTGCAAAAAGGTCGTGGTAAAGTCTATGGTCTCGTCGCTGTCCGGGACATTCCATAAGGTAGCCAGTAGATAATCAACGCCAGCCAGCTTGAAGGCTCGCTGTAAACCGTATACCCCCTCTTTACCTTTTACCTCTCCCAATCCAGATTTACAGGCTGATAGAATAACCAATTGAGTGTTGGAAAGATCCAAGCCAGCGATTTCATAAGCTGTCAAAATACCATCTTCTTCATTGGGTACGGAGGCACTTCGTTGCCAGGCGCGATTCCCGCTGGACAAGACTAGGCCTGATCGGAAAAAAGGATGAGTAGAGAAGCGGAAGTTATGCCTGCCACCACGACGCAGGTTTTCGTACTGCTTTTCAGGGGTGGGAAAGAAAAAACCATGTGTTCCAAAATGTAAGATTTCTGGTGCTTTTTGATGCATTAAGCGTTTAATGGTTCCTTCGCTAGCTTCAGCCTCCATATATTTTCGAACGTAGAAACCTGCGGTATCCAAGATATGGGCAATTTGTAGGGCCTCCTCTTTGCTCTTAGGTAAAGACTGCCAATGCCAGTCCCGCTCAGCCATGGCAAGATTGATTGCTGTGGACATCGTGTCCAAGTCGTTTTTTGAGGAAGCATCATAAGTGATGCCTCCATAGACCCAGGCTTCGCTTGCTGGTTGAAGTTGCTCCACTTTTTTATCTAACAATTTGCGACAGCTACTGAGCTGAAAAAGCTGATGTCGATCAGACAGATATAACTCCTTATCGCAAGGCAAGGCGGCTAGGTTGATGTGGTGAAGCTGACCCGATGGAGCATAATATACGGTCTTCACTTTTCGAAGGTGCGGTTGGATCTTCGACCAAATGAGTTGATACAGTGTCGTCGTATAGAGCTGATTAACGCGCTCCCGGCTTTGTAACTGAGCAGGAGGTATGAGTGTTAGCAGTTCCCGCTCTTCAAAAAGAGGGACAAAGATGGGGTAGCGGGCTTCTGCTTGAATAATAAAAGCGCCATAAAGGGTACTATCCGTTGGAACACCCCCGCGGTTGAAGGGAAAATGAATGAATTCGATGCCCACCTCATCCGCCTGTAATTGTTGTTGAATATTTTTCCAATTTATGGATTGCGTGTGATCAATTGCTGGATAGGCGTCCAGGGCAAGTGAGGTTTCTAGTTTTTCAGCTATCTGCTGTAGGCTATCAATGTCAAATTTTTGCTTGGCTTTAGGTAAGCTAAAGTTATTACTGATCAACTGTTTGATGGATACCCATTCTTCTACCTGAAGTTTAACCTTCGGGTCCTCAATCTGTCGAATCACATCTAGCCAGGTTTGAGTATGACCTAAGAGGAGATTCTTGAGTCGTAATGCATTATTCGTACTGAGAATGGTCCAATCGGGGTTGTCTTCATGATACAGGTAGGTGTAAGAGAAGTGATCATTGAAATCCTGTTGTACGAGCCGTAGGAAGTTTTCTTTTCCGGCCTCGCTTAACAGTTTAAGATTGCGTTGAATTTGCAACTGTCGCACCTTGGCATTTTTCCGTGCGACCGTCAGTACCTTATCACTTTCTTGTTTGGCCGAAAGAAGTCTAGCCAATAAGCTTAGTCCAGTACCGAAGCTGGCATGGTCATCCGAATAGATCTTGTTGATGATTACCAGGGCCCGGTAGCAGGAGTCCAAGGCTTCTTCACCTTGTCCCAATTGATGACTGATACTGACAAGGTTGAGTAAGAACTCAGCATAAAGTGCACCATCGTAATTATTCTGTTTGCCTACCACTTGTACGGCTTGTACTTGAAAAGCTTTGGCTTCTTCATAAAGACCTTCTTCTGCCCTTAGCGCGGCTAGATTAGAGAGAGCTAGTGCTGTCCTATAACTATTTTCTCCTAAAGTATTTCGAAACAGCTTAAGTGAGGATTGAAAATACTGGTCTGCGATTTCATATTCACCAATTTCTCGATGCACCTTGGCATAGTTCTGCATGGAAATGGCGAGATCAGGGGATTCTGCTGGCAAGGTCTGTCGGCTGTTTGCCAGTGCTGAAGTGATATATTCTAATGCCAATTGTCGTTGACCGAGCTTTAAATAAATATTGGCGAGATTTTCCAGGCGGGTGCCATAGGCAGTGCTCTGCTGGCCCTGAATACTTTCGGTAATGGTTAAAGAACGTAGTGCCAAAGGAAGGGCTTTGTCCAATTGATCCGTTCCCATATAGTGCAAGGCAAAGTTGTTGAGGATAACATTGTAATAGGGGTGTATCGTATCTCCCCGTTGCTCAAACCGATGAATAGCGTCAAGGAATAGCGGTTCTGCTTGAATATAATTGCCGATTTCGTGGTAAATACTGGCAAGGGAAGCCAGACTTACCGCATATTCTAAGCTATTGGTTCCATAGGCTTCTCGGCCAGCCTCTACCGCCAATTGATAAAAAGGGACGGCCTTCGCAAATTGGCCTAGGCGTTCGAGAGCTTCAGCTATATTGCTTAGGAGTTCTCCATGCAGCTCCAGGTCTACCTCATATCCAATGTTCAATGCTTCCTGATAGGTGTGAAGGGCCTCTTCCAATTGGTAACTATCGAGGTAGATAATACCGAGGCTATTGCTACACCAGCCACATGCTGGATCATTAGCGCCAAGTTGGAGCTGGCAATGGGACAAGGCTTGGCGAGCTAAAGTTTGCGCTTGATCCATCTTTCCGGCCTCGTATGCTACGGTGGCCAGACTATCTAGTTTCTGCCATTCTGCGAGATCTTGTGCTGGTAGGTATACTGAAATTTGTAAGATTAGCAGGCAAGTATAGGGTAGCTTCAATAGCACGGTTTTCATTTTTTCGAGTTAAAATTAAGCAGCTTGGATCATGGGGTAGGGGCAGGTATTACCTAGCCATAGCCCGCCCAAAATCTTGCCCAATTTCGATGACAAAGGCATATACGACATTTGCCCCAAGTGATTGGTAGTCGATCTCACAGAAGCCTTGGTTACCCCAGTTGGGACCGTAGCTGTTCATTAAGGAGATTGTTTCGGTCAGGTCATTGTAGCCAACTGCGAGCATGGCATGATGAGTTTCTGGTTTCCATTCTCCTGCATTCCTGGGAACCCTCTTCCGCAAACCAAAAGGGACCTTCAGACCTAGTATTACAGCTTGATGATCAGCTATTGCCGAAAGAATGGCATCAATCTTGGCGTCTACTGTGCTGGTTTTATCGAATAACTTATAATAATTGGCAATGCGATATCTGGCTGCTTGTTGGTGATGCACACGTTGGGGAAGTTGATGACATTGGGTCTGATCATAAGCCAGGTTTTTGGCTAGACAGTCACCTTTAGTTTTGAGTAAGGTTAGTCCTGCACTAAAAGTTGCCCCCTTCAAGCAATCTCCTTGGTGCTTAATCTGGTTGTAAATGTAGGCGACAGAATGAGCCATTTCTTGTTTACGCTCGGGACTTTTTTCATTGGCTTTAATAGCTCTAGTAAGCGTTAAAGCATTAGCGATGGTCCAAGCCACGCAGGAAGGCTGCTGCCCTTGGTCTCCTGGGATGGGGCAGTATGGTTTGAGATCTACGAGTAGCGGAAGCGTTCCTCTCTCCGGCTGTACAGGGGATAAGGCAACGGTATCAAAGTTTTCGTCCTCTACAATCAGTCCATTGTATTCTTCCTGGGCTAAGACCGGAAAAGCATAGATGCTAGTTAGTAGGGCTATGAGAAGGACCTTCTTCATAATCTATATTTTGGTGAGAGAGAGGGAACTTAGGCCTAATGCCTTGGAAGGTCCTTCAGGCTAAATGAGCTAGCCTGGAGCTGACCTTGAAGTTGTTGTTTAGGAAGATCAAACAATTGTGCGTCTAGTCGAAGGATAACACTTAAGCTATCTTTCGAAGAAATTACCCATTGAACAGTATCATAATCCACCTTTGGAGTATATAAATGCAACGTGTCACTTGCCCACTTGAAAGACATTTGATGAGGTCGTGAGCGATGTAGAACGATAAGCTCTTCTTTGGCTTCGAGTGGAATCAAGGAATTGCTAGCGTCCCATCTTAAGGGAACGAGGGAGAGTAATTGCTCCTGTCCTTCCGACCCAAATAGAATTTCGGACTCGGTATCTTGCTCAGCAATTGGCCCCGCCGGTACTGGCTTCGCAGAAAGGAGTTTTAGGACTAGGGTAGTAGCTGCTACCATAATCAGCATGGCTAATAACCCCACAATCCAGCGCTTCTTTCGGTTCAGTTGGCGGTCTTGTTCCCAAATGGCTTCGACATCAATTGTTGAGGGGAAGTCCTTAATACCGTCGAGCTGTTTTTGCCTTTGGTGTGCACTAATTCCCTTTTGGCTGACCTTATAGACGTAGGCATGCGCCTGATATATGGGGTCTTCTTGTAGCTTCTTTGTTATGTCTTGTGCGGTTGTGGGATCGAGTTCACCCTGAAAATACTGTTTTAACTGATCCAATAAGGAGTAATTAATCTTCATCACTTATTGTATTGATTTGGGGTTGTGTAAAGGCGTTTCGCCAGCCTTTACGGGTTAAGTAAGCGCAAAGTTGCTATGCTTTCAGTAGATGATGTACTACCGCTTTATTTAGATGCTTGATACATTTTCTCTTTTGTTCTGTTGCTGAGTGACTGTTCGAATAGCCAAGTTCATGAGCTATTTCCCTCAAACCTTGTCCTCTGAGATAAAAGGATTGGATGAGTTGGCGGCATTTTGGGTCCAAGTCATCTAACCCTTGACTAACTATTTCCCAGACTTTACTCGAAAGTTCAGTATCATTCAGAAATTGAAGATTACCCAATAGCTTTTCCACGCAGCGTGCAATTCTGTTTTTGACGTTTTGGGTGGAAATGTTCAATTCTGTCCCAATTCTTCGAGTGGATAGTTCGTCAATGAAATACTTGCTAAGGACCGCTTGACAATCGCTATGCAATTGACCGAACTCTTCCTCCACGATTCCGGCAAAGATGTCCACACTAACATCCTCATAGGCATCCTCGGTCGCTATTGCTGGTCGCTGCCGCCATCGCAACTCTTTTTTCCAGAGATTTTGAATGGTCCGCATGAAGTAAGCGCCGAGCTGATCACTATAACTTTTTAAAGAAACCTGCTTTATTCGAAACCTTTCACTTTCAATGGCTTGCAATAAGACAATCATGGCATCTTGAAATTTGTCTTCTACATCCTGAGCATGACCACCTTTATTGATTAAATATGCACTTACATTGCGGTAGTGGTACTTCTCCATGAAGAGATACAAGTGTTGTTTCGCCTCCATTTCGCCTCCCTTCACACCTGCGATTATATCCTGAACGTTAGTAAATCTACTTCTACTCATATATACCTAGGGTTCTAAATATATCAACTCGGTTTGTGGAAAATAATTTAAAAAAAAATCACTAGGAAGCTAAGAGAACTGATGGCAATAGTTCTCTAATCGTCACTTCCGAAAGTGCTACCAGGAATTTGCTGCTAATACTTAGCAGACTTATCCTTTTTCCGCATACCGATGTCCTGCATACCCGAATATCACTGTGCGCTACGGATTGGACAGGATACCTACATGTAGTAAAGGGGATGACTAATGTCTTCCGGCCCGTAGTAATGAATTGTGTTAGACGGTTTCTTATTGGTAGGTAACCTTCTGAAATGTAGAAAGTTGTTATACTGGAGAGCAATCAGAGGAGACACCAGGTCTCTAGATTGATTGATGTTATTGTTGAGTACGGTAAAGTTAGATATATTTTTTGTCAAAAGCGACCTCAAAGCATTTAGAATAGCTCTATGGCTAGAGATTTCATCGACAAAAAGCCTTCAGGGAAGAGAACCTGAAGGCTTTTTGTTGGATTCTTTCTATCTACAGCTCTAGAAATCCATACCCAATGAGAAATGCCAGACCGGATCTTGAACTTCCCTGGTTTCGATTCCCCAGGCATAATCTACCCGAACAAAATACCCAAATAGTAATGCTCTCGCTCCCACACCATAGCCTGCTACGATAGGATCTCTAAAGTAGGTAACTTTTACCCGTACCGCTGAATCGGGGTTCCCCTCAGGGAAAAAGCTCGTATTCAATGGATTCTCATCACTATAGGGGGAACTTCCGACCCAAGCTGTTCCTACGTCGAAAAAGCCAACTACCTGGAAATTGCGTAAGAAGGAAGATCGGATTCTTCTGGATAAGTACTTGAAGATGGGCATGCGAAGTTCGCTGTTGATCAATGCATAACTGGCACCATTACGGATATTACTTCCAAAACCTCTGAGGTTAGCCGCTTGGGTCTGATAAGCAAAGTTGCCAGTAGCTGGCGTAGAAATCTCCGTGATATTCGTTGGGAAGAGCCAATTATCCACCCCTCCCAAGAAATAAAGATTTTGTTCAGAACCAAAGGAGGTAGCTGCTGCCAGACGAACTGCAAAAATCGAGTTGCGATCTAAACGCTGGTAGTGGCGGGCGTCCAATCCGAGAATAGTCATGAAACCTCTATCCGCCTCAAAAGAAAACTCATCGGTAAAGTTGAGGGCAAATTTCTTAACCATTTCCCCCCAAATCTTGTAGCGAGTCCCATTCTTAATATTCAAGGCAACATCCAAGGTGTTATCAAATACATACTCGAGTTTCAAGCCAATCCTTTGATCGCTAATCGTGGGTTCTTCCAGAGTAGCTCGATCTGTAGCGAGTTGTAGAACTCGGTCTCTTCGGATCGTTGCGGTTGCTCGAATACTTCTGAAGATATCTAGGGGATAGCTTACACCATATTGCCCTAGTAGAATATTATTTTCTTGTCTTTGAGCTTGCACACTATTATCCTCTGCAATACGGAGATTGCGACGATAGACAGCGAAGCGTTGGTCCAGTCTCTTCTTTTTATTGTTGAAGATGGCGAAATACTCCGTGCCATTGAAAGAGGTAGGAACCCTCAATCCTCCTTCAAACTCATAATCCTCGAAAAGGTCCTTGAAGTTAGCCTTAAATAGGATGCCGGGAGGAGGATAAGAGAATCCATCCGGATTTGAGGCGATACTCTCTAGCCCGTCGAAGAGTAAGGTGTTATCCATTTTCGTGGTCACAAAATCCGTACGGAACTTCAAACGGTAGGGCACAATTCTGCCAGGACGGAAGCGGTAAACTTTTTTCTCTTCGAATAAAGGATTTTCCCCCTCTTGATTTCTGCTGACGATTTCCTTTTGAACGGGAACTATCGTTAGATCTGGATTCGGCTGTATACCTTCCTGCTCAGAAGTTTCATCTCCTTGGGGCTTTTCTCCAGTTTCTGGTTGAGCCTCGGTCACTTCTTCTTTCTTTGTTTCCTGTTCGGGGTCCTCGTCAAATTCACTTTGGAACAGATAGTTGCTGATATCGATCTTGCTAGTATCTTGTTTTGCGGGGGTAGTTGGTACAGCTTCTACTACCTCTTCATTAGGTTCCACAGATACTGGGGAGGAAACTTCTGTTTCTGTTTGGGCCTTTTTCCGTTTCCGTTTTCGTGTTTTTTCGGGCCTGACGACACTAAAGGGGGATTCCTGGATTAGCCTTATTTTGGTATTTTGATATTTTGTTAAGCCCGGTGTAATGGCTGTGTCAATGGCGACGGGGGAAAAATAAATCTCAGGCTTTCCATCCTTATAAATCATCTCGACCATCCGATTAGCCCGCAGGGCCTTGTCCTGAAGAACGATATTGCGTTGATAATTGGTAGTCGTATGGGCAATAGCTCGCTGCTTAATCACCGGAACAATTACGATGGTATCAACGGGTAGGGAATCAATATTTTCTAGAATGGAATCGGCATGAAGACGTATTTCTTCTCCATCTTCTAAGGTGATAATTTGATCATTATGGTGTAGATATTCTTCTAGGTAAGCAGCTTCGCGATTGTACACGCCGCTCCAATCACTCAAGTAGGAGAAATAGGAGGTGTCGATGGCGATGGGTTGGCGCTCATTAGCGAAGGGCGTATTGGTTACACGCACCAACTCCTTGCTCTTGGTTTCAAGGTCGTAATAATAGATATCAAAATTCTCCGTCGGAAGAATGGTGTCCATGCGTAGTGTCGCTATCAGAGAATCTTGTCGGTTAGAGGCAAATAAAATTCCTTTCTTATTACCAATGTTCACAAAGGAGGCATCTAGATCATCGTAGAAATCTCGCGTGATCCGCTCGGATTGCCTAGTCTTGGTATAGTACATGAATAAATCAGAAAAGCCTCCAACGGTAGCGGAGAATACCAAAGTATAGGTATTAACGTAATCGATACTGTATACTCGCTGATAATTTGATGCCAAATCACTCACCTCCTTTTTCTTGGTGATCGTATTGTAGATCATCAATTTTGGCACATCGCGCTTTTCATACAGAATGGCTAACTCCTGTCCGTTTGGATTCCAGGATACTAGCGGATAATTGTAGTCAGTGGTTTGGAAGGCATTTCTAAATCCCGTCTTAAAGATCACTTCTCTTTCTCCAGTGTTTACATCTTGCAGGTAGAGTTTCGTCTTACCAATTTCGTTTGTGACGTAAACGACCTTCTGTCCGTTTGGACTTATCTGCAATTGTGTAATGGGGAGTTTGCGCTTATTCTTAAATTCCATGGCTTGTCCACCAGGTGCATTGCGCGCGCTATCTTCTCCTTTATAACGTGCCGTAAAATGCATCATCCAATCCCTGATAACAACTTCATAAGGGCTACCCAGTACATACAAAAAGCCACTTTCAATGCTGCGATTGATTCTCGTCAAATATAGGAGGTTGGAAACAGTAGATAAGCCAAAATTTTCTCCAATAAAGTACCAGAGGGATTGTCCTGCTAGTTTGGGATGTTCTTCCGCAAAGATTTCAAAGTTTTTGAAATCTTCATCCAAAATGGCATCTCTCAATTGGTTATCCAACTCTGTATTCCAGGAGGCACCTAAATAAGCAGCAAGGCCCAGTTTGAACCAATCAGGAAGGTTCAACATCACTGCATTTTGTACAATCTCTTGAAGGTTGGCACCGAATAACATAGCTTCCAGGTAGACGGAAGCGATGCCCTCGCGGATCTGCTGTCTCAGATTGGTATGATCTCCATTAAAATAAACGAAAATTTTATTTCCTACGATCTTGGTTTGCCCGGTCAGATTGGTAAAGGCTTCTTCATTGCCAATATTACTTTGCTTCAGATCGGTTACATCGGTATATACGATGATCTCCAACTTATCGTTGACTCGGTGTTCGAGGATACTCTGAATATACTCGAAATCATACTCAGCCATCTGCACGACGAATTGGCCAATATTTCGTCCTTCACCATACCAGTAGGTGACAAAATTATCACTTTCATACTGCACCCACTCATCATAATCTTGATGATATTGCACTCTATTTTTGCCAAAGCGTACGTCCGCTACTTGGGCATGTAGGGCGAAGCATAAGAAGGAAAAAAAAGAAAGTAGATAAAACTTTTTTTGCATTGACTTTCTGCTTTGTTCGGGGAAGGGTGACTAGCAATGTGGGAAGCCACTGAGGGCCAGAAGGACTTTGAATCCCTTGAGAGGAATACTATTCAAATGATGCGGTCAGTTTTCTCCTACACTACTCATTATTGGCTAGTTCAAGTAGCTTGTAACTCTCCCCAGTGCCAATAACTATTTGTTTAAACACAAGACTCGGCTATTCCGTTTATAAAATGTACATTTATTCCGGTATATGTCTTCTAGCATATACGTGTGAAATCAGATATGGTTGTTGTTCTGGAAGAGAAAAGACCATTTGGCGATTGGTAATGGCATCCATCTATTAGAATACACCTACTGATTAAATCAAGATAAAGTTTTTCACCAATAATTGCACAAGGAAAACGGCAAAAGTATGTCCAATGTTGTTAAGCTGACCTTTAATCCATTCCAGGAAAACACCTATATCGTTCACGATGAGACCGGAGAGTGCATCATTTTTGACCCAGGCTGTAATGATCCTGCGGAAGAACAAGAGCTAGTAGGAATTATCAATAATCTCGGCTTGAAGCCGGTTCGTCTGATTAATACTCATTGTCATATTGATCACGTTTTTGGTAATCAATTTGTAAGTGAACAGTACGGTTTAGGTCTGGAGATACATGAGGGTGAGCTACCCGTTCTAAAATCTGTGCCCTCGGTGATACAGATGTATGGACTCCCCCCCGCCAAGACGTCCCCCGATCCTAGTCGCTTTATAGCTGAGGGAGAGGTCATCCAATTTGGCAATACGGAACTGAAAGCTCTCTTCACGCCCGGCCACTCTCCGGCTAGTCTTTCTTTCTATTGTGAAAAAGACCGGTATATCATTGCGGGAGATGTATTATTCTACGGGAGTATTGGCCGTACAGATCTTCCTGGCGGAAATTTCAACACTTTGATCAATAGTATTAAGCAGGAGTATTATCCCTTAGGAGATGATGTGGCCGTGCACCCCGGTCACGGACCTGATACAAGTGTGGGGTACGAGCGAAAGACGAACCCCTTTCTAAATAGTTAGAATAGGGTAGGAGGTTGGCTCAGCAAAAGGAGCAAATAAAAAAGCCTCCCCGGTCCAGTGACCAGGGAGGCTTTTTTATTCATTCGGCTAAGCCAGCGGCTTAGTGCAGTATCGTTAAGTCACCTCTTCGTTCCATTACAACTTCTCCGGTAGAAGCACACTGTAACTGTAGGTAGAATCCATAGACATCAGGTGGGAGTAATCGGCCTTGATACGTTCCATCCCAAAAATCTTCGAAGGAATCAAAACGGAAAAGAATTTCCCCCCATCTATTATAGATCACTACGGTAGCATCCAGGTCCGCTAATGGATTACCACTTTCAAAAACCTCAATGGTGAACCTCAAAACATCATTGATACCGTCCCCATTCGGGCTAAAGCCATTCGGGAAGAATACGAGATCTTCAACTGTCTGTGGATCTGGGCAGCAAGGCGTGATTCTGATAACATCAGTGGCATCACAACCATCAGCATCGATAACGGTTAGGACATAATTGCCAGTCTGTCCTGTTACATTGATACTTTCGGAAGTGCCAACCTCTACCCCGTCCTTTGTCCAAGTATAACTGAACGGAGCCTTTCCAGCAATTACCTCTGCTGTAAGTTCTTGATCGCAATCCGTTAGGTCGGGATCTGAAGGACGGATGTCTACATCTATATCGCAAGGTGGACAATTCTCTGTAATATCAACGGAAGCAGTAGCATCACAGTCCTCTTCATCAATCACTTCTACTCGATAACTTCCTGGCGTACAAACCTCAATTACAGCGGAAGTATCTGGCAATTGTACATCACCCAGGAACCAACTAAAGCTAAACGCCGGCGTGCCACCGGAGGTAACAGCTGTAAGCGTTGTGCACAAGTTTCTTTCTGGGCACACGGTATTAAGATCTGTTTCAATTGTAACATTTAAATCGCAGGGTGGATCACAATTTTCCTTCAAACTAACTGTAACAGAATCTATAGCTTCAGCGCAAAGAAGATCGAGATCTTTCACAGTGACAATGTAAGTACCAGGGGTACATACCTCTATGGCAAGAGAATCCCCCGCATCCTCACCATTGGGCCCTGTCCAGGCAAATTCATAATTGCCAGAGCCTCCTGTGACATCAGCAGTTAAGATCGTACAAGAATCTGGGCAGATCTCTGCTGGATCAGCATTGACATTGACTGTCAATTCGCAGCAGGTAGGTGGTGTTACGGTTAGATTATCCTCTGCTGTTAAATCATCACACACTTTCACGGCTCTAATCACCGCGGTTTCTGCTATAGGCAGAGTAACGGTATAGTTAGGCCCTGCTTCCGCGCTTAGTTCTCCATTGATGAAAAGAGAATCTGCGACTGGATCAACGGTGAAGGAGAAGGTATACATAGTACCATCCTCCGAACAAGTGGGCTGACCATCTACATCAATGGTGATTGCTGGCGTAGGACAAGGATCTGGGCAGGTCGGTGGCGTTACCATTAGATTATCCTCTGCTGTTAGATCATCACAGACTTTCACAGCTCTGATCACTGCGGTTTCTGCTATAGGCAGGGTAACGGTATAGTTAGGCCCTGCTTCCGCGCTTAGTTCTCCATTGATGAAAAGAGAATCTGCAACTGGATCAAGGGTGAAGGAGAAGGTATACATCGTACCATCCTCCGAACAAGTGGGTTGACCATCTACATCAATGGTGATTGCTGGCGTAGGACAAGGATCTGGGCAGGTCGGTGGCGTTACCGTCAGATTATCCTCTGCTATTAAGTCATCACACACTTTCACGGCTCTGATCACCGCGGTTTCTGCAATGGGCAGAGTAACCGTATAGTTAGGTCCTGCTTCTGTGCTTAGTTCTCCATTGATAAAAGAGAATCTGCAACTGGGTCAACGGTGAAGGAGAAGGTATACATCGTACCATCCTCCGAACAAGTGGGTTGACCGTCTACATCGATGGTGATTGCTGGCGTAGGACAAGGATCTGGGCAGGTCGGAGGCGTTACGGTTAGATTATCCTCTGCTATTAAATCATCACACACTTTCACGGCTCTAATCACTGCGGTTTCCGCTATGGGCAGGGTAACGGTATAGTTAGGCCCTGCTTCCGCACTTAGTTCTCCATTGATGAAAAGAGAATCTGCGACTGGATCAACGGTGAAGGAGAAGGTATACATCGTACCATCCTCCGAACAAGTGGGCTGACCATCTACATCGATGGTGATTGCTGGCGTAGGACAAGGATCTGGGCAGGTTGGAGGTGTTACCGTTAGATTATCCTCTGCTGTCAAATCATCACACACTTTCACGGCTCTAATCACTGCGGTTTCCGCTATGGGCAGGGTAACGGTATAGTTAGGCCCTGCTTCTGCGCTTAGTTCTCCATTGATGAAAAGAGAATCTGCGACTGGATCAACGGTGAAGGAGAAGGTATACATCGTACCATCCTCCGAACAAGTGGGCTGACCATCTACATCAATGGTGATTGCTGGCGTAGGACAAGGATCTGGGCAGGTCGGAGGCGTTACCGTTAGATTATCCTCTGCTATTAAATCATCACACACTTTCACGGCTCTAATCACTGCGGTTTCCGCTATGGGCAGGGTAACGGTATAGTTAGGTCCTGCTTCCGTGCTTAGTTCTCCATTGATGAAAAGAGAATCTGCAACTGGGTCAACGGTGAAGGAGAAGGTATACATCGTACCATCCTCCGAACAAGTGGGTTGACCGTCTACATCGATGGTGATTGCTGGCGTAGGACAAGGATCTGGGCAGGTCGGAGGCGTTACCGTTAGATTATCCTCTGCTATTAAATCATCACACACTTTCACGGCTCTAATCACTGCGGTTTCCGCTATGGGCAGGGTAACGGTATAGTTAGGCCCTGCTTCCGCACTTAGTTCTCCATTGATGAAAAGAGAATCTGCGACTGGATCAACGGTGAAAGAGAAGGTATACATCGTACCATCCTCCGAACAAGTGGGCTGACCATCGACATCGATGGTGATTGCTGGCGTAGGACAAGGATCTGGGCAGGTCGGAGGCGTTACCGTTAGATTATCCTCTGCTATTAAATCATCACACACTTTCACGGCTCTAATCACTGCGGTTTCCGCTATGGGCAGGGTAACGGTATAGTTAGGCCCTGCTTCCGTGCTTAGTTCTCCATTGATGAAAAGAGAATCTGCGACTGGATCAACGGTGAAAGAGAAGGTATACATCGTACCATCCTCCGAACAAGTGGGCTGACCATCGACATCGATGGTGATTGCTGGCGTAGGACAAGGATCTGGGCAGGTCGGTGGTGTTACCGTTAGATTATCCTCTGCTGTTAGATCATCACACACTTTCACGGCTCTAATCACCGCGGTTTCTGCTATAGGCAGAGTAACCGTATAGTTAGGCCCTGCTTCTGTGCTTAGTTCTCCATTGATGAAAAGAGAATCTGCAACTGGGTCAACGGTGAAGGAGAAGGTATACATCGTACCATCCTCCGAACAAGTGGGCTGACCATCCACATCGATGGTGATTGCTGGCGTAGGACAAGGATCTGGGCAGGTCGGAGGCGTTACCGTTAGGGTTATCCTCTGCTATTAAATCATCACAGGCTTTCACGGCTCTAATCACCGCGGTTTCTGCTATGGGCAGGGTAACGGTATAGTTAGGTCCTGCTTCTGTGCTTAGTTCTCCATTGATGAAAAGAGAATCTGCAACTGGGTCAACGGTGAAAGAGAAGGTATACATCGTACCATCCTCCGAACAAGTGGGCTGACCATCGACATCGATGGTGATTGCTGGCGTAGGACAAGGATCTGGGCAGGTCGGAGGTGTTACCGTTAGATTATCCTCTGCTGTTAGATCATCACACACTTTCACGGCTCTGATCACCGCGGTTTCTGCTATAGGCAGAGTAACCGTATAGTTAGGCCCTGCTTCTGTGCTTAGTTCTCCATTGATGAAAAGAGAATCTGCAACTGGGTCAACGGTGAAGGAGAAGGTATACATCGTACCATCCTCCGAACAAGTGGGCTGACCATCCACATCGATGGTGATTGCTGGCGTAGGACAAGGATCTGGGCAGGTCGGAGGCGTTACCGTTAGGTTATCCTCTGCTATTAAATCATCACACACTTTCACGGCTCTAATCACCGCGGTTTCTGCTATGGGCAGGGTAACGGTATAGTTAGGTCCTGCTTCTGTGCTTAGTTCTCCATTGATGAAAAGAGAATCTGCAACTGGATCAACGGTGAAAGAGAAGGTATACATAGTACCATCCTCCGAACAAGTGGGTTGACCGTCTACATCGATGGTGATTGCTGGCGTAGGACAAGGATCTGGGCAGGTCGGAGGCGTTACCGTTAGATTATCCTCTGCTATTAAGTCATCACACACTTTCACGGCTCTAATCACCGCGGTTTCTGCTATGGGCAGGGTAACGGTATAGTTAGGTCCTGCTTCTGTGCTTAGTTCTCCATTGATGAAAAGAGAATCTGCAACTGGGTCAACGGTGAAGGAGAAGGTATACATAGTACCATCCTCCGAACAAGTGGGTTGACCGTCTACATCGATGGTGATTGCTGGCGTAGGACAAGGATCTGGGCAGGTCGGAGGCGTTACCGTCAGATTATCCTCTGCTATTAAATCATCACACACTTTCACGGCTCTAATCACTGCGGTTTCCGCTATGGGCAGGGTAACGGTATAGTTAGGCCCTGCTTCTGCGCTTAGTTCTCCATTGATGAAAAGAGAATCTGCGACTGGATCAACGGTGAAGGAGAAGGTATACATCGTACCATCCTCCGAACAAGTGGGCTGACCATCGACATCGATGGTGATTGCTGGCGTAGGACAAGGATCTGGGCAGGTCGGAGGCGTTACCGTTAGATTATCCTCTGCTGTTAAATCATCACACACTTTCACGGCTCTAATCACTGCGGTTTCCGCTATGGGAAGGGTAACGGTATAGTTAGGCCCTGCTTCCGCGCTTAGTTCTCCATTGATGAAAAGAGAATCTGCGACTGGATCAACGGTGAAAGAGAAGGTATACATCGTACCATCCTCCGAACAAGTGGGCTGACCGTCCACATCGATGGTGATTGCTGGCGTAGGACAAGGATCTGGGCAGGTCGGAGGATTTACCGTCAGATTATCCTCTGCTGTCAAATCATCACACACTTTCACGGCTCTAATCACCGCGGTTTCTGCTATAGGCAGAGTAACCGTATAGTTAGGCCCTGCTTCTGTGCTTAGTTCTCCATTGATGAAAAGAGAATCTGCAACTGGGTCAACGGTGAAGGAGAAGGTATACATAGTACCATCCTCCGAACAAGTGGGCTGACCATCTACATCGATGGTAATTTCCGGCGTAGGACAAGGATCTGGGCAGGTAGGAGGCGTTACCGTCAGATTATCCTCTGCTATTAAGTCATCACACACTTTCACGGCTCTAATCACCGCGGTTTCCGCTATGGGCAGGGTAACGGTATAGTTAGGTCCTGCTTCCGTGCTTAGTTCTCCATTGATGAAAAGAGAATCTGCAACTGGGTCAACGGTGAAGGAGAAGGTATACATCGTACCATCCTCTGAACAAGTGGGCTGACCATCCACATCGATGGTGATTGCTGGCGTAGGACAAGGATCTGGGCAGGTCGGAGGATTTACCGTTAGATTATCCTCTGCTATTAAATCATCACACACTTTCACGGCTCTGATCACTGCGGTTTCCGCTATGGGCAGAGTAACCGTATAGTTAGGCCCTGCTTCTGTGCTTAGTTCTCCATTGATGAAAAGAGAATCTGCAACTGGGTCAACGGTGAAGGAGAAGGTATACATAGTACCATCCTCCGAACAAGTGGGCTGACCGTCCACATCGATGGTGATTGCTGGCGTAGGACAAGGATCTGGGCAGGTCGGAGGATTTACCGTTAGATTATCCTCTGCTATTAAATCATCACACACTTTCACGGCTCTAATCACTGCGGTTTCCGCTATAGGCAGGGTAACGGTATAGTTAGGCCCTGCTTCCGTGCTTAGTCCTCCATTGATGAAAAGAGAATCTGCGACTGGATCAACGGTGAAGGAGAAGGTATACATAGTACCATCCTCCGAACAAGTAGGTTGACCATCTACATCAATGGTGATTGCTGGCGTAGGACAAGGATCTGGGCAGGTCGGAGGCGTTACCGTCAGATTATCCTCTGCTATTAAATCATCACACACTTTCACGGCTCTAATCACTGCGGTTTCCGCTATGGGCAGGGTAACGGTATAGTTAGGCCCTGCTTCCGTGCTTAGTCCTCCATTGATGAAAAGAGAATCTGCGACTGGATCAACGGTGAAGGAGAAGGTATACATCGTACCATCCTCCGAACAAGTGGGTTGACCATCCACATCGATGGTGATTGCTGGCGTAGGACAAGGATCTGGGCAGGTCGGTGGTGTTACCGTTAGATTATCCTCTGCTGTCAAATCATCACACACTTTCACGGCTCTAATCACCGCGGTTTCCGCTATAGGAAGAGTAACCGTATAGTTAGGCCCTGCTTCCGCGCTTAGTTCTCCATTGATGAAAAGAGAATCTGCGACTGGATCAACGGTGAAGGAGAAGGTGTACATAGTACCATCCTCCGAACAAGTGGGCTGACCATCGACATCCAGGGAAATCGCAGGATCTGGGCAAGCAGGTGGACACTCTTCTGGCGCTTCTACCTCTCTTGTCCCTCGATTACCACAATCTGCTGTTGCCACGATGCAGGCCTGTGTACCATTTGGAAGGGTAATAGAGTAATTAGGTCCGGCACCTTCTAATTCCACATTGTTGACTGAAACAGATACAGCCCCTGTAACGCTGAATGCTAAGGTGTAAGTCTCTCCATCATCATTGCAAACGGGGTTATCATCGAAAGAAATGATAATTTCCGGCTTAGGGCAACAGATGGCTACTTCCTGGCGAGAAGCCTGTGCACATTCATTCTTGACTAAGATTCTTGCTGTATCAGATGCTGGAAGTGTAATTGTGTATTGTGGACCGACTGCTGTTTGTAAAACATCATTGACAAACACTTCATCCGCATCTGTTACGGTGAACGTAAGGGTGAAGTCAGTGCTATCTGGGCTACAGAACTTTTCGTTGATTACAATGGTGGGGGTGGGTAGGCAGCAAGGTGCTGGCGCAGTTGCGGTAGCTTCTGCTTTTACATCGCCACAATCTTTAACTGCTCTAATCATAGCCTCTTCAGCGGTCGGAAGAGTTCCTGAAAAGTCAGGGCCAGTTCCAGCCAATAATTCTCCATTCAAGTAAACAGAATCAGCACCTGCTACAGTAAAGCTAATGGTATAATTTTGACCATCAGCATCACACACCTGCTCAGTAATCTCAATTTCCGGCTTAGGGCAGTTACAAACTGGCGATTCAGCGGAACGGAAAGCCCTAAGTTTTTGACCATCGCATTCGGTGATCGCCTCAATTTCAGCTCTCACTCCAACTTGCAGAACGACAACGTATTTGGTAGAATCTGAGGACTCTGGAGCAATTAACTCCCCATTTACACGTACTTCATCCGCATCTACAACGGTAGCAGTTAGTGTGTAAGTAGCATTGTCATCGTTGCATTCGGTTAAGATAGAAGGAATGCTGGGGGCAGGATCTTCACAACAAGGAGGTGCTTCAACTTCTCTGTTAGCTCTACATATTGGGTTGCCATTTTCATCGTATTTCCAAGCAAATATGCAAGTTCTTATGCCTCTTGGGAAAGTTATTGCATAAGTATTACCTGTAATAGGTGTATAAAAAACCTCATTCACAAAAACGGAATCAGCTCCTTCTACGGTGAAGGTTACTGTATAGGTCTCATTATCATCATTGCAGGCTGGATTACCATCTGTTGGGATGGTTATAGTGACGGGGCATAAACCATCTTCACAGGTAATAGAGCCAACTGTTCTTGTACTGCTATCACATTCATTGATAGCGCGAATAGTAGCATCTTCCCCTTCTGGTACTTCTACTATGAAGTCTGGGCCGGATCCAGCTTGTAAAGTATCATTGACGTAAACCTCATCTGCATCGGTGACAGTAAATTCGATTGTATAGGTCTCATTATCATCGTTACAAACGGGGCCACTAGTAATCGTAATTTCTGGAGCTACACAGATGATTTCTTCGCAAACCGTATAGTCTACGCCCTCATCTGTAATCGTACGCTCAATTGTCCCACAATCACCAGTAGCTACCACATGGATTACTGCTCCAGAATCCGCTTGAACAATGTAGGGGGGGTAAATGATTTCACCATTGGCTGTTACCTGATTGACATTGCTTGGGTTCAAGTCTACCTGATATTTGCCTGTCTCTCCTTCCACACATTCCTTGCTTGATTCCAGCAAGGAAGGAATCAAGAAGGTAATATGTACTATATCTGTTTCAATATATTCTTCACAACGAGCGCGGCGAGCACAACGGCGAAAGAAGGTGGGCTGTGACAATGGTCCTGGGTCATAAGATGCTCCCGTAGAACCGGGTATGAATTCCCAATCTCCATTCCCCACTTTAATTAACCAAATGTATTCTAATTCACCGCTACCTCCACCGGCAGGGGAGAGGCTTACGATTTCTTCGGGATCGCTATTGGGTTCACAAAACTCTTGATCATAGCCGATTGAACCCGGATCGATCACATTGTCGCAATCAGTATCCATGATCAGGCTAGTGAGTTTATCTGTACCAAATGGGCCCCATAGAGCGGTAGCAAAAATGGAGGTATATTCTCCTCTCTCTTTTAGGCGCTGAACTTTTTGGGATTCCAAATATGGGCAGCATCAGTCCAATCAATCTTTTCCTGGATCCAGCCGTACGGCATCAGGTTGTCTCCTGAAAAGGTATTGGCTAGCACCAACTGCGTCGAAAAAAGGAGCACAGCAGCACCCAAGCTTTTTACATACATTTTATATGGTGTGAAATTTTTCATTGTTAGTTTGTTGCGGGGAGCTATAGATAGTTGATGAATTTAGAGCTGAGCAAGAAATTATTTCAAATCTATGACAACAGACCGTTTGGGGTCTTTAATAGGATATATGATATTGGTCAACTCAATTCTCCGGTCCCTTGAGGCTCTGATATCCCAAATCCTACATGGACCAGTAGCTGGGGCGTCCTTATTTGATATCGCGTCACCTTGTGGATCAGTTTCAGTACGATACAGGTTGTTGTAAACCTCTAGCAGTAAATTCCTCAAGGCCGACTTTTGCATGGCATCTAGCGTACTAATTTGATCGATTAGGTCCGGATCTCTTTGTATGGATCGATCTAGGTTTTGCCCAATGCGTTTTGCCAAGTATTTCTTCATACTATCGATCCTTCTTTTCGCCAATTTGCTATTGCTATAAGTTTTACTATTCAAAGCCGAGACACTAGCGACACCCTGGATAGTAAGAATTACCTTTTCTTGATCGATTAGCTTATTAATAGCGTCATTTGACAAAGAACTCGTTGACTGCTGAGGGGCGACGACTTGAGCTATCATTTGCTTTATTTCATTTTGGACCGCACCAGAAAATTTTACACCCTGTTGGCTAAATCTATTAAGCTCTGCTGCGCTAAGTGAGTTGATCTTGCCTTTTAGCAGTTCGATCATATCGGGTGTCTCGGCGATAGCAGACATGTATACCTGTACATTATCCGCATAGTTATTGATCAAAGCCAGGTTGTCTTTCACCTCAACGAAAAACTCTTCTACTACCTCTGGTGTATTCAAGTCCGTTGCACAGCGATTATTGGATATTTCTCGATTAAATCGACCTGGGGCTTGTATCGGTGTTTCCTCTGGCGCTTGCGCTCTGTTTTCCACTGGATTCATAGTCAAGTAGGTCTTGAAATAAGAGGAGTAATCACTGGTTGCCACAGTATCATTCCTAGATCGCGGGATGGCATGGTAGAAATATAGCGGTAAAGGATTGAACTTAATCTTCTGTAGTTTGAAAGAATATCTGATTTCAGTCGGTCCGCAAGGATTGGTTGGAATGGCTCTTACGGAATCTTGTTTGACAATCTCGAATCCTTCTGGTATTTCACTCAGGTTAAAGCGTATTTCCTCGGGATTGCAGCCCGTTTTGGGAAGTACATAGGCTTTTTCGAAAATGGCTTGTTTTTCAACATCTTGGACCACTATTGTAGAATCGGGCAACCAGCCTCTAAATTCTATCGCATCGATATCATTTGCAATATCACTATCAGTAATACCTTCGAATACGAGGTTGAGCGTAACTTTTGGTTGTAAATCAAAAGCCTCTGTAAGTATTTCTCCAGGACATATACCCGTTGGTACCTGCCTTTGTTCTTCGTGAAAGCCCTCACGACCGACCGTGAATGAAATAGTTTGCCCTAAGGGCACTTCAGAGAATCTATATTTTACGCCTTCTGCATCCGATTCTATCTGAAAACTTAGCTTTTGACCTGCTGTATCTAAAGCGGTGATATTCAAATTGTCGAGATTAGGGAAGTTATTATTGTCACAGACCTTACATTTAGCAAATACAAGCATGTCCACTGTTGGTTCTTTCACCTGAACTTCAAATACATCAGGACAGCAATGCTGTAATTCAGCATAATCCTCACCTTCTCGGTTGGAGGAGAAGATCATTTTTTGACTTTCCTCATCTTTGCTAAAGAACAAGTCATCAAACTGTGTATTGATAGGACTCCCCATATTTAGTACTTCCCTGCTAGACTCCTCACCTATCGATTGATTGGAGCAATCAATAGCCTGGTACCCCTCTGGAATGTATTTAAAGATATCGAAATCGTATCCGCCCAAGGTCATGTGGCCATTGGAACTGAAGAAGAGCGTATTAGTAGACTTGTGGAAAAAAGGCGTTACCTCATCTCCAGTAGTATTGATCGCTTCCATACCTACGGGACGCTTGTGATCATCTCCTACCACCACAGAGTAGAAAATATCGAGGTCAGTACGACTGGCTTCAGACTCACCATGAAAATCAGATACGTAGAACAAGGTGTCATTCTCTCCGCCCCTGCCTTCCAGATAAAAAGGTTGTGTACTGGTGTATCCTTTGCCATGGTTAATGTAAGGAGGAAGCTTTACCGGTGAAGACCAACCCTCTCCACCTACTACTCGATCAGCGTAATAGATTTCGCAGGTGTAAGAATCATCTTTACACTGGCAGGAGGTAAAGTAGGCTCTTTGGCCATCCTTAGCATAGGTAATATGCCCCACTTTCTTGAAGCTCTTTGGAAGGGCTAATTTATTAGCCGTACCTGAGGTATTTCTTTCGTATAAGGAGATCTTATCGGAACAGGGTTTTTCACACTCACATTGTTCCGGAGGCGTTAATTTCCCTACGATGATATTGTTATTGAAAATGGGCATCGCAAAATCGGATTGGCCAGGAGTGCTTATATCTTTTAGCATTCTTGGGTTACTGAAGGAGGTATTCGCAACCAAAGGTGGGTTTTGTAACAATTGATCACACTCTGCTGCTTTCCTTTTGGCTAGGGCAACCAATTCCTGATTATTACTGCCCGAGGCGGCTATGAAGTCATTATAGGTTTGGATAGCTTCCTCATAATTACCCTGGCGGTGTTGATTTTTTGCGCGATAGAAAGTAAGAACAGGATCATTATGATCCGGCGCTACAGAGCTAATGGTCTGCATATATTGCTCTGCCTGATCATATTCACAGACCTCTACGGAAGCCATCATGGCCATTTTAAGGAGCTCTAGGTTGACACTTGAATCTCTTTTAAGAACTTCTTTTGCGTGGATATATGTGGTAGCGTAGTCTCCTGCTGCAAATGCCTCTTTCGCGCTCTTTAGATAGCTAGCTGTAGACTGACTGCTGAGTTGGGGGAGTAGAAATCCTAATTGGAAAGCTAGTAAAAGTAGCTTTTTCATTGTTTAGGGATTTAAGAGTAGATGAAATAACTATAGATCATTATTTTGATTAGCCTAGAATTGTACTTTACAAACTCTAGCAGGATTTGGACGATTGACGATATAACCAACAGATAACTCAAGGCCACCATCAATACCCAAAAGATCTCTAGCGTCCGAAGAAGTGATATCGTAACTGATTCCCAGGTTCCACATATCATAATGTAGCTGGATCATCGCTAATAATGGAGTCATCCCAACGGGCACCTAAATTCAGGTCCAGCATGAAACTGCCTAAATCTGTGTCGAAGGGCAATAGTCTAACCCCACCCATTAAAACGATTTCTTGATAAGGGCCCTGGAACTGAACTAGGCCATTAACGAGTAAGTCTAGCCTGTTGAATAGCTGAAATGCCCCTAAGCCATACAGAGAATATCTAATAGGCAAATTAATGTCAGCCACATCGAAAAAGTTTGTATTGGGTTGGTTGAGGTGATAAACTCCAACTCCAAAATCTAAACTATTTCGTCTAACACATCCTTGATAGTGTAGGTTAGCACCAAGAGAAATGTCAAAGATAGACCGAGCTTCTCTACCGGCAGACTTGTTATTGGCTGGATCACTGTTGTTTTCCAGGGATAGTTCTTTACGGGTAAAAGCGCGCTGGGCTCCTCCTAACATTAAAGCCCCTGCTAGGGAAAAGCCAGAGCCTAAATAGGTGTTATAGGAGCCCGTTAGTTCGAGTTGCGTTAAGCTGAGCTTAGAAGTACCTGCGACGTCGTAATTGAATACAGCACCCAGAGCAAAACCTTCGGGGCGCCAGCAGTTGCTGGAATCGCACTTAACAGTACAGAAATTCTTTTCTCCAGAAATGGTAAAGGTTCGGTAATTAACCGTTGGATTCCACTGACGGCGGAAACTGCTATTGAAGCGATATTCTCCGTCGAAGGCACCTGTGAGTGCTGGGTTAAGATTTAGTGGGGAATTGGCGAATTGCGAAAAATGGATGTCCTGACTAAGCACTTGGGTCGCAGAGGAGAACAGAACGACAATCAGCCAAAGCTTTAGTTTAGGTGTTTTATACACAGTATGACCTTTTGGTTAAAAAATTTCGATTATCACTACTTTGACAATGGCATTGCCAAAGGCATATATGTCAACAGCAAAACCCAGTCAGGCAATGCTGAGGCATTTCATAACTGATGAAGTAAAAATGGTTTCTGGTAGATAGCTATTCTTGCTACTTCTGTTTGCACAATTCCCAACTGTCAATCACATGTTTTTAGTGGGGGATATCATGTGACTATGATCGTTTTCGCAACACTAGGTGTTGTAGGTCGTGCTTACAGACGAGATGAGGATTCATTAGACTAATGAACTGGGAGACTTGTTGGTTATACGGGGAAACAGTATAAAGGATATCAAAATAGCCGAATACTGCCATTCTCGCAAGCTCATTTAAACTGAGCTTTACAAATATGCAAAAATTACCGCAAAACCCCAAAATTTCGGATGAAGATACTGCTTCTAGCTAGTAGATAGATTGATCGTAAGATGATTAGGAATGAGTCTGTTAAATATATTAAACTATTTGTTATGTTAGGCTTCGGCGTCCTGACCCTTTAGTTTTTCTGCATTTTCAGCCATTTGTAGGCCTTCTATAATATCTGCAATATTTCCTTCCATGATCTGATCTAAGTTGTACATAGTCAAGTTGATCCGATGGTCCGTCATGCGGTTTTGGGGATAATTGTACGTGCGAATTTTATCAGATCGATCTCCAGAACCAACAAGTGATTTTCGCTTGGCTGCTTGCTCAGATTGATGTTGTTTCTTCTGCATCTCCGCGATCTTTACATAAAGTCGCTGTAAGGCTATTTCTCGGTTTTTAATCTGGCTACGACTATCCTGACTTTCAGAAACAACTCCAGTCGGTATGTGCGTGATTCGGACCGCAGACTCTGTTTTGTTTACATGCTGCCCCCCAGCCCCACTGGATCGGTAGGTATCTACCTTTAGATCTGCCTTGTTGATGTCTACGTCTTCTATTTCTAGTTTTGGGACAACAGCTACAGTAGCTGCCGAGGTGTGGACGCGGCCCTGGGATTCTGTCTTGGGTACCCGTTGAACACGGTGGGCTCCCGACTCAAACTTTAATCGACCATACACATCTTCACCGTTGACTTCCATCACTAGTTTGCTATAACCACCAGCGGAACCTTCATTGGCAGAGATTAACTCCATCTTCCATCCTTGCGATTCAAAGAATCGAGTGTACATTCTATAAAGATCTCCAGCGAAAATACTCGCCTCATCCCCTCCTGCACCAGATCTGATCTCGAAGATAACATCCCTTTCATCTTCCGGATCCTTAGGAATCAATAGCTGCTTGATATCTTCTTCCAGACTTTCCCTTTTGGGAACGAGCTCGTCTAATTCCATTTGCGCCATTTCCTTCATTTCTGCATCATTCTCCTTCAGCATTTCCTGGGCAGTGTCGATATTACCTAGAATGTCCTTGTAGGAGGTAAAGGCATCAATAATTGGCTTGAGGTCTTTATATTCTTTTCCGATCTTTTTATAGCGTTTCATATCGGCTATTACCTCTGGGTCGGACAGTTGTTCTTCCAAATAATAATAGCGATCTTGTATGGCTTCGAGTTTATCTATCATCTTATTGTTGATTATTTATGGACGAAAAGCGGGCTTGAAATCTTTTCAAGAAGATTGAGGAAGGTCAATAAGCTACATGAATTGTAAAGAGGATTGGTCCATAAATTTGATCTTTTGTTTTCGCAGGGCAAAAATAGTACAATCTTTCAATTCCGCCAATAGTTCCAAAAGACCCTTATATTTGTACGCCGTAGTAATCCTTAAAAACACATTTACCTTACCATGAACCCAGTGCTTGACCAAAGTGAATTGGATAATATCAAGCTGATCCAACAGATGAAGAGTGGAGACGAAGCAGCACTGCAATTGCTCTATCAGAAGTACGCAGGAGCTCTTCTTCATCATATCACACGAATAATTCCCGATCCGGAAGCGGCCGAGGAGATCCTACAGGATGTCTTCGTGAAAATCTGGAAGAAGATTGGGCAATATGATGAAAATAGAAGTCGCTTGTTCACCTGGATGTCGCAGATCGCGAGGAATACCGCAATAGACACTGCAAGATTGGTCTCTTTTCAACGTAATAAGGAAACTGAATCCATCGATACCCTCGTAAATGTAGATGCACAGCTGAAAGCCAAGGCATTTAATAAAATTCCCGATGTGGGGTTGCAGAACGTCTTGTCTCAGATTGATCCAGAGCACCAAGAACTCATAGAGTACCTCTATTTTAGGCAGTATACCCAAAAGGAGACTGCTGAGGCTTTAGGTATTCCACTAGGCACCGTTAAAACTCGGCTCCGCAAAGCGATTTCTGTTTTGCGAGAAATTTTGACACCAGAGCAGATGTTGATGCTGATGGGATATTTATTGTCTTAATGTAAAAAGGTAGAATCGAAGTGGATATACAATCATACATATCATCAGGCGTGCTGGAACTTTATGTGATAGGCCAATTGTCCCCCCGAGAAATGAGAGCCGTGGAGGAGATGGCTTCTCAATATCCGGAGGTAAAAAAAGAGTTGACAGCTATTGAACAAACTTTAGAGGCCTATTCCTTACAAAACCAAACAGCTCCCCAGTCTGCTACTTTCGACAAGATCAAGTCAGAGATACAAGCCTCTGTTCCACCTAGCGAGCATACTAAGGGTACAAGCACAGGTCTGCCCGGATGGTTAGGTATTTTATTGGGGCTATGCGCTTTAGTGTTGGCGGTAGCTTTCTTCAATGCACGACAGCAACAAAAAAGTTTACAAGTTGAAAACGAAGAACTGAACGTTGCTTTGCAGCAATGTGAAATCCTTAATCAAAATCAGCAGCGTACGGATCGGGAAATAGCCATCCTTAGGGAGAATGGTAATTCAAGTATACTATTGGTTGATCCAAAAGAACAGACTGACCTCCAAGCTGTGGTTTACTTCAATCCTGTATCCCAAAAGTCTTATCTGGACCCCTTCCAATTGCCGGAACCGATAAATGGAAAGCAATATCAGCTTTGGGCCTTAATTGATAGTCAACCGACTGATATGGGCGTTTTTGACCTACCGACAGATGGTCAGTTCCTGGTAGAGGTGCCTTATATTGCTGATGCAGATGCATTCGCCATCACATTGGAGCCAGAAGGGGGGAGCGTAAGTCCAACTTTGGAGGAAATGCAGGTACTGGGTAATCGAAGCTGATTGCTGATTTTTAGTTATGGTTACTAGGAATAGATTCCTAGCAGGCTGAGCTATCACCAATTCTTTCTACTTTCTACAATATTCTAATGAACATGAGCTAGGTAGATGATTGTACCCTACCTATTTCTTGTCAGTAATAACCCCTTCTTAGACCACTAGTATTTGCAGGGAACTAGAGAAAAAATAAAAAAAAACAGCATTCAGAAAACCAAAATGAAAACTGGCCCCGTATCTACCTAAAACAAGCGAAAAGTATAAGGCAGAAAAGTATTACGAGCGGTAAGCGCGCGACTACCGTCCCTATACTGCTATGTCCAAACTTCTTGTTTTATTGAAAACCGCAAAATTGAATAACATGATTGCAAAAAGAACCCTTAGGTTAGTCATCGTGGCCCTTCTATTAGGTAGTTCTATTGGGAGTTTTGCCTCTAGCCATAGGGAAGCACCCTTAATTGCGAATGATCCTCTAGCTGATAACACGGATGTCTATGCTTTTCGGAGTCCGGACGATCCTAACACAGTAACGATTATTGCCAATTACATTCCTGCTGAGCTACCGCATGGTGGTCCAAATTACTATACATTTGGTGAAAATATCCGCTACGAAGTACATATTGACAATGATGCTACCCGTCCTGGGGACGAGATTATCTACCGATTTACCTTTACTCGTAACAATGAAGATCCGACCACTTTCTTTAACATCCGTTTAGGAAAGATTAACATCAGGACGACTTACACGATGGAACGCAGCATCGATGGTGGTGCTAGTTTTCAGACTATTGTGCAAGATGGCATAGTCCCACCAACCAATATTGGTCCCCGTTCCATTGAAAGTGGAGTAGGTTTAGGCACTACTTATGAGGGACTGATCACGGATGCCATTACCTCCACTAGTACAGGGGAGAAAGTGTACTGCGGCCCTGCCGATGATCCATTCTTTGTAGATCTTGGTGGGATTTTCGACCTGGGAGATTCTCCACGACAAGGAGAACCTGCCAGAGATGGTGTAGGCCAACTCAATATTCACACGATAGCCATTCAAGTCCCCATCAGTACCTTATTGAAGGATGGTGCAGCAGCTAGTCCAACAAGCATCTTAGATCCAGACTATGTGATTGGTGTTTGGGCTTCCGCCAGCAGAAGATCTATGCGTACGTTACAAGTTGATGGTAGCGCGCCAGTAGAGGAAGGTGATTGGGTGCAAGTATCCCGACTGGGAATGCCTTTAACCAACGAAGCTGTAATTCCAATTGGAATGAAAGACTACTGGAACTCCATCACCCCATACGATGAAATCGGTGATGATTTGCTGGATAAATTCTTCTACAACCCAGAATTGGGCTTGTACATGGATGATGATCTATTTGGTGGGGCAGTACCCGCGTTCAGTGCCCTCCGTATTCAGCGTAATTCGCTACAAGCCTTTGATTTTGGAAATGGTAATGACGGCCTATTTCCATTGAAAGGATCAGATGCTGTGGCTGGTACCGCTTTGGATGATGCCGTTTTTGGTACACTTTTGTTGCCAGGACCCGGTAAACCCAGATCTGTTGACCTATGGCCAATTTTTCATACTGGTGCGCCCAATGTAATCCCTTATCAACTGGCTACGGGCAAAGAAGGAAACCCCTTGGCAGCTGGCAAACCT
Organism: Saprospiraceae bacterium; assembly: GCA_965263225.1. GTDB lineage: Bacteria > Bacteroidota > Bacteroidia > Chitinophagales > Saprospiraceae > DT-111. The sequence goes on along the minus strand of CBDHHG010000043.1, from coordinate 475,421 downwards.
TTTATCCATAATTTCTTGCCAAATGGAGGGGATATGTTACGCTTAAATATGGCCGTTCCAGTGACCGATAGAAACAACGGAGACTTTAGTAGTTTAGGCTTGATTCAAGCGGCGGTGCTAGGGTTAACGGACCCACGTTTCAATACAACCACAGACCTAGAATTCATTCCGAATATGGACGGTTTCCCTAATGGCCGACGTTTGGAAGATGATGTAACCCGAATTGAATTGCAGGCTGTTTCCGGAGCAGTATTGGCTGCGGTTGGTTTATGGTACGACGATTATACAGCTGGTGAAGCCAACCCCGTTACACAAGATCTGATTGATGTTTTGACCTATACTACTGGTGTAGAACAAAACGACAAAGCTTTTAAATCTTCTTTCCCTTATGTCGCTACTCCTTGGAGTGGAACAGAGACTGGGAATTAACTCCCCATTCTTCTAAATCAACCTTTGTAATCCTCCTTCTCTCAATGGGCTAGTCATTTCCTTAATGAAGGCTAGCAAGGCATCACTTTGCCTACTCTTTTGGGAAAGGTAGCAATAATTGAAAATCATGATAACCCATTTCTTTAAAAAAGTGCTATTCCTTGGGCTAATCGGCCTGGTCTGCGGTACTTCCTTAATGGCTTCTAGCCACCGTGAGGCGCCCTTGATCGCAGATGATCCGCTGGCGGACAATGTGGACCTCTATGCCTTTAGGAATCCCAATAACAAGAATAGTATTGTTATCGTCGCCACTTATGTCCCACTACAGCTACCTCATGGTGGGCCTAATTACTATAACTTTGGTGAAAACATTCGTTACGAGATTCACGTCGATAATGATGCTTCCATCGTCGGTGATGAGATTATCTACCGATTTACTTTCCACCAAGAAAACGAGGACCCTTCCACTTTTTTCAACATCCGGCTGGGAAAACAAAATCTACGGATGCGATATGATGTGGAGAAGAGTATTGATAATGGAAGAAGTTGGCTAAAGATCCTTGGAGATGGCCCCGTACCTCCAAACTATATTGGGGATCGCTCGATAGAATCTCCTGTTGGTTTAAATACGACTTATGATCGCTTGATGAAAAGAGCCATTCGTCGTACTCATACTGGAGAAATGGTTTTTGCCGGACCAGTGGACGACCCATTCTTTGTAGATCTTGGAGGTATCTTCGATCTTGGAGACGCACCACGTCAGAATGATACACCAAAAGATGGAATTGCCTGCATGAATACCAGTGCTATCGTAATGGAGATTCCAATTCCATATTTAGTAAAGCGCTCAGAACGTCAAGGCCCAGGTCGCCGCTGGTTACGCCCGGACAATATTCTAGATCCAGACTATGTAATTGGCGTTTGGGCTTCTGCTAGCCGTCCTGCTATTCGTACTTTAAGAGCCGGAGGGGAAGACTACTCAGGAGATTGGGTACAGGTATCTCGCTTAGGGATGCCCTTGACCAATGAAGCGGTAATTCCAATTGGAATGAAGGACTACTGGAACGCCATCACTCCCTATGATGAGTTGGCGGACACCTTACTAGACAAATACTTCTACAACCCAGAGTTGGCGCTATACATGGATGATGACCTATTTGGTGCAGCGGTACCTGCTTTTGGACCATTGCGAATCCAGCGTAATTCCTTACAAGCCTTCGACTTTGGGAATGGCAACGATGGATTGTTTGGTTTGAAAGGATCAGATGCAGTGGCTGGAACAGCCTTGGATGATGCTATCTTCGGCACTCTACTTCTGCCTGGTCCCGGATTACCCCGCTCCGTTGACCTTTGGCCAACTTTCCACACTGGGGTACCCAATTTTCCTCCGTACCAACTGGCTACAGGCAAGAATGGCAACCCACTAGCAGCTGGTAAACCTTTTATCAACAACTTTCTGCCCAATGGGGGGGATATGCTTAGACTTAACATGGCTGTGCCTGCGACGCGTCGTAATCATCCTGATTTTAGCTCTTTAGGTTTGATCCAGGCGGCGGTGCTTGGTCTGACAGATCCTCGCTATAATACCAGTACTGATCTAGAATGGATTCCTAATATGGACGGATTCCCGAATGGTCGTCGATTAGAGGATGACGTGACGCGTATCGAGCTACAAGCGGTTTCAGGGGCGGTATTGGCAGCCATTGGACTTTGGTACGATGATTATACGGCTGGCGATCCTAATCCAGTAACGCAGAATCTGCTCAATGTTTTGACTTACACAACGGGAGTCGAAGCCAATGACAAACCTTTTGAGCGGAGATTCCCCTATTTGGCTCAACCTTGGGCAGGAGATGGTATCTGTAGCGGGCAAGTGGTAAGTCCTTTAGCAGATAACATGATACAGCCAGCTACTACTGTCATTCCAAGAACAGAAGCTCCCATGCAGGTGCGGATGGCTAACTACCCGAACCCATTCAAGGACAACACGACCTTACGCTACCAAATGGAACAGGATGGAGCCATTAGCATAGATGTGTACAATATGCAAGGTCAACGCTTAACTCAATTGGTAGAAGGTTTCCAGGAATCTGGTACTTATGAGGTGGACTGGAATGCTGGGGCCTACCCGGCTGGCCTTTACTTCGCGAGAATCATGAATGAAAGGGGAGAGATCCTGCAGATACAGAAATTAGTCAAGTCGAAATAATCGTAGTCTATCAAGGGGACTTTAGTGGCAGGGAGTGAGTATTGCTTTCTCCCTGTCCTCTTCCTCCTTATTCATCCACTATCCGTTGGGTTGACTGGTGGGAGTGATCGTGATCCATGATCCAGTTTACTCAGCATAAATAAATACGTAACGCCATGCATTTTCATAAATTCATCCTATTGGCATTAGCCCTGGTCATCATAGCCTGTCAACCCCAAGATAAAACTGAAGACCTAACAGCTCTTTTTTCGGCCGTCCCCAGTTTATTGGACCGACCCTCCGATCTCCGATATGAGAAAGAATGGGAGCAGGTACAAAGTAGTTATGTCCGGTATCGCAATGAGCTGTTAGAACATCCGGAGAAGGTTCAGCCACGATTAAAATTAGCGGAAATCTATACACACGAAGCACGAGTAACTGGAGAACATGGACACTATTACCCGGCAGCACTACAAGTATTAGACGAAGCCCTGACTCGAACCCAACAGAACCCCGACGAACAATTTCAAGCCTTGGCGATGAAAGCTGGAGTATTGCTTTCCTTACACCAATTTGCTGAGGCCTTGGCTGCTGGTCAGGAAGCGGTAGCCATGAACCCGTACAATGCTCAAATATATGGTGTTTTAGTGGATGCTTATGTAGAGCTAGGACAGTATGACCAGGCCGTTGCAATGGCTGATAAAATGATCAGTATCCGCCCTGATCTGCGGTCCTATGCTCGCATTTCCTACCTCCGAGAATTACATGGAGACATACCCGGGGCTATAGAGGCAATGCAATTGGCGGTAGAGGCTGGCTACCCTGGTTATGAGCAGACGGCTTGGGCGCGCCTTACTTTGGGAGATCTTTATGCACAATATGGAGAGATAGAAGAAGCGGAAAGTGCTTATCAACGCATCCTACTGGATCGCCCGGACTATCCCTTTGCCATTGCGGCCTTAGGAGAGATGGCCGAGCGAAAGGGTGACCTCAAGGGAGCTGAAGCAAAATACCTAGAGGCCGCGAAGATCATCCCAGAATTCAGCTTTTATGAGAAATTGGCGGCCCTTTACCAAAAGCAAAACCGTCAAGACGATTTCCATAAGACGATTGCGGAGCTGAAGGTCATGCTGGCAGATGATCAGAAGGCTGGCCACGTCATGGATCTAGAACTCGCACACCTGCACGCCGAACTTCTTGCGGATTATGAAACTGCCCTGGCTTACGCTCAAAAAGTCTACAATCGACGCCCCGATAACATCGATATCAACCAAACATTAGCCTATATCTATCATAAACAGAATCGGCCAACGCTGGCTGCTATACATCTTCAGCGAGCCTCCCGTACTAATGCACAACACCCGGATCTATTGGCGCTGCAACAATCCCTAGCCAGTCTGTAGCCTTAGGCCTTAAGTACCCAAATACTGAATTTTTCGAGTTCCTTCCGGGCCAGCTGTTCTGGCACCTTAAGTAAGGAGATAAAGCTTGTTAGGCCAAACTTGGAGCCCTGCATGGAGTGTGTGGGGCTTTTTGTTTTTACCTACACTAAAGTAGCCTTCTCTTGCCCCTCACCTAATTTCCAACCTCCATGCCCCAATTCAAGCTCGGCCTTTTTTACCTTATTTTTTATTCCTTTTGTAATATTTCCTTCCATTCTCTCCATATTATAAGTGAAGATCAATCAAATCACAACTAATGTACGATTTAAGGCTTACCAAGAAATACCTACTGGTAGTAAAATGTAGGCCTACTATTCTCAGTACTAGGTAGAAAGAAACATCCATTTTGGGGAATCCGAATACACATATATGAGTATAGATTGGAAGAAATATCGGATGTAACTTGCCATCATATTAGGATGGGCAGAGGAAGAAAAGTAATACTGCCTAGAGAAGCGAGGAAGTGATTGCCTCATTGAAATGCATATTTCACCACTTAAGCGTGTGCCCTCACTAGGTGGGACCGAGATAGCTGGTAGAAAGGCAATACCTTGCTTTTAGAGCGATACCATAAACTCCTAAAGCCCTGATTTTTAAGGACAATTTCCTGTAGATACTTCGACAAGTGCGTGGGGATGACCCCATGGTGCCTGGCAGAGGTATGTCCAGCATTTTCAAATCAAATTAAAGCAAGTTGCATGTCCAATTCTCATTTACATCTATTACATAAGTCACCCAAGAGAGGAACTTCCTGGGTAGAACGAATCATGGCCCTTCTCAATCGGAAAAGGGTACAAAATGGAAACTATGTTACTAAGAGAAGAACTCCCGATCAAAAGACTTTTTAGTTGAAATTGCGCCTATTCATAGGTATTCGAGGTCAGTATTTTAGGTAGAACTCGTACCTACATGAAGGCAGAAACAAGTTGAAATAGGCGACTATATTTGCCCTGTACTTCGGGCGGAATTGGAAAGTAAGCGCTAGGTTTTGATGATAAGCGCAAAGGTAAATAGAGAAGATATTTGACCAGAAAGGAGAACAGCAAATGTATCGACGATTGGAATGGATAGCGGGTCGTATAACATGCAGATTACGTGATAATAGTGGGGCCCGCTTACAAACAGCATGTAACGTATGAAGCTTTGGATATTGAAAAGCATTTGCGGTTTGATTATGGCTGGATATAGGAGAAGAGGAAGGAAATTTTTCTAAATTTTCGTAAAGAAACGTAAATGTAGAAAGGACTTTAATCGTAGTCCATTTACAGGGATCTTTACCCCATCAAATGACTGATCACAAAAAACTTAGTCGAATCGTCGAGAAAATGTGGCAAATACTTTGATAACCTTTACATAATATCGACACATATAGATATAAGACACCCATAAAGAGAATGAAGCAGGACTTGTACACTTGCTCGGTGGACAAGTACTAGCAAAATTTTACTCAATCAATACGTCCTAAGACAGGGCTGAATCAACAATTGATTCGGTAAGGCTCGGTCATGTCAAAACCTAAGTGTAGGCTTGATCAGGCGCAGGAAATGGAAGTCCTGTGTTTAGCCAAACCTATGCTCAACAGGAAGCTATTACAAAACTGCGAACGAGCGGCTGCAGATGCCCGGAAGCAGGGATGGATATCAGCGTTTTAACTCATTTTTTAATCTCAAAAGTCAGAAATCATGGATATAGTTGAAATTGTATTATTGATTGTAGAGGAGATTATCAACCTTTAGTAATCAATGAGATGATAAAATCGGCAAGGTTCTGGTAATTCCATGCAATAATGGTATTGCGGGCCTTGCCCCCTCTAGTATTTTTTCCGGTAAACAGCTAATTTTTCCTGGAGCCAGTATTTAAGCACAATGTTTTCAACATTATCAAGTTCTTTCTGGATCTTAGATTTTGTTACGGTTTGCTCTAACAGTTTTTCAACAATTCTTGTGAAATTACGGTAGCTGCTTATAAAATCTTCTCCAATTTTTCCTTTACTTCGACCAAGGAAACCTCTAAATGCTTTGCATTTACTACGAAATACCTTTTCCTGGTTTTCTAATTCAAAGAAACAACAGATTTCTAAAGATTTAAATCTGAATTTTTCATCTAAGAACTTAAAACGGGTTCTCACAAATTGAGTTTGAAGTTCCCCAAACTTTTTTTCTGCAAATAAAACCAGAAGACTGGCTAGGTATGACGTATGATCAGCGTTATCTTCGGAAATATACTGTTGATACTTTTTTACAAAGTTTTTAGCAAATGCAATTTTATTGAGCTTACAAGCTACATCTACTACGTTATGGAAACGAATACGAGAAATCGAGTGATTTTCTAATAGTAAATCTTCTTCAACTCCGTATTTATAGAGTTCAAATAGTAGATCTGTGTAGATGTAATTATTCTTTCTTGATCTTCTAGCTGCGTAGTTGATAAGATAAAGAAGAATATGATGTCGATCAATTCTTCTAATCCTACCGTAACTTTGCTTCAATAAGGAGAAAGTTTCATGAAAGAACGGGTCTTCTAAGGTTTGAAAGGCTTGAAATAGATTGAAATAAATACTCTGGAAAAAGCTATTTTGATCTATGGGAGTATTTCGCGAAGCATTTAGTAAAGGTTTTAGGTGTGGTTGAGTTAAAAATTGAATCCTACTTAACAATTCGCAGTTGTACTTGATTTTCAGAGAATTGGCGAACATATCTAGTTTATTTATAGTTTTCACCAATAATTCACTAGCCTCATAGATCTTATCTTCTTCATCATAGTATTTAAGCTCAAGTACTTTTAAATGATGGATTAAATCCCAGGGAGCTGAAAGAGACATATCAGACAGACGTTTTTCAAGGCGAGTAAGTCTACTGCGCTTCATATTATGTAGCCCTCTTTTTTCATATAGATTGGCAACTAGGATTTCCTTTTGAAAGTATTGTTCTTCTGTAAACAATTCTTCCTTGACCAAATATTCCACTAAGTATTGGAAGAGCTTTGAATTGAGGGTGCCAATAGATTTTGCATCAAGTGATTGGTTAAGGGCTATTTGGAGATTGTCTTTGTTTAGATCAGAATTTGACCAATCATTGTGAAATGGCTTAAGAAAAAGGTATAATTCTTTTATTTTTTCAGGCTTTTCTAGATAGATATTTAGATATTTCTCAAAGCCATCCAGTTGTTTTTTGCTACATGTACTGAGCAGTTTAACCAGTTTAGTTTTATGCATGATTTGTGTGGGTTATGCACCTACGAAAAGGTGTTCTACTCCAAGGAGATAGTTCGCTACGAATAATAAAGTCTTTTCCAAGGGGGCTACACTGGTAAATTATGAGTAAGAATTGACAAGAAGAAATCTTCAGATACAATTTCCAGTCTTATCTATTCCTAGAATATATCGGTTAGTAGCTTGCCACGATTGATGCTAGGTCTGTACTACACATTTAGGATAACGGAAAAGGAAAGGAAGCGTTAGCTGTTAATAAGCAAGGATGTGTTTGTAATTACTACACAATTAGATTTTTATGAATTTTATAATATTATATATTTTTTATTTATAAAAATAATGACCATTTTTTTATGGTTGGACTTACTTCAAGTTTAGGGATAAATTGACATTGACAATGAAGTTGATTTCTCATTTACTCAATGATTTTGCAGTAATGATGATCAATTTACATCTCTTGGGCAACACAATTACCTAAGCATGAAAAAGAACGAAAAACAAAAAAAGAGCTTAACAATCAAATACAGCAAAAAAGATCTCAAAAAACGCCTGGCTGAAAGGTTGATGGGGATAATCAGTCGTTTGAAAAGAACGAATGGTCAGTATGTCCAAAGGGATAAAAAATCCAACGTTCAATGATTCTCAATCAATGGGTTAGTCCTAATCCTAAGGCCGTCTCAAACACAAGACGGCATCATGAATTCACCCATTCCTTGATCTAAATCAGTCATTTTGAGAAACAAACGCAACGAAACAGTGATACCAATAGATCCAAAATCTACAGAAGCTATACCTAAAGTTATTAGACTCGATAGAGATTCCAAAAAGCCTAGTATTGAACGATTAATTGGCCTTGTTGATCGCAGAAAAAGAGTACAAGGTCGCTATAGAACCAATAGCTATAAAGCTAGCAAATAAACTTCTATTTTCTGCTGCGTGGGGCAAAAGCCATTTCCCCCACATTTCCTGTCTTCGCCCCATGCAGCCTATCCTCTTACATATCGAATCCTTTATTGACATCTGCTCTATTGCCTGAGCAGAGGAGAGGAGATCATTGGCTTCAGTGAAATACGGGAAGCCTATCAACATGCGTCACAAATGACTTTGTTGATTGAGGCGGCAATGCGGGCGGCAGGTTTGTCACTTACTGAGCTGTTTGCAGTGAGTGTGAGCCTGGGACTAGGTTCCTATACTTTCTTTATGGGGGCTCGACGACCAAGGGGAATTCCTTTGATAGTATAAGGTGTTGGTTACGGTGCTGAGTAACTAATGATCTTACCAAGATCTCGTCCATTCTCTGTTCTATTCCCAAGGTAATATAGCTTTGATCCATCACTTCACTATAGAAATTTGAGTTCTACTCTACGTTAGACATCTTTTTGTTTAATTATTGAACCCGAGCTATTATAAAGGCCTGTTTTCAAGTGTAATGAGACCTGAAGAATCTTTAAGCCTATTTGGCTTATAATGGGAAACTGAAACCTCAAATGAGGACTGAAATCTTCGATTTTGAATTCAAAATCGAGTAATTTGATCTTACGATAGCTCTTGAAATTTATTCTAGCATAAAAAAAGTTACCTTTAGTCATGATGGCCTACAAACTTGAAAATGTATCGTAAACAGTGTACCTTTGAGGATGAAACAAGATTTTGTGGTGATTTAAATCCACGATATTTAGAGAAATTCAAATTTCTGAAAGAAGAATTGAGGCTACCGATTTTAATTTGCATCTTAGTGTTTAGCCTTAATAAGTTTGTTACGAAACCACTTACGGGTATTAGTTGATGAGGAATTACAGGGATGGCTAAGCAATTTATGTTGTAATTTTGTAAACCTAAAATTTTGAAATCATGGATACATTGGTTGACGTCCTTTTGGCAGTCATTGAGGATATTCTTGGTATTTAGTAATTACTCTACCATAGATTGGGTTTCCCTTCCTCGCAAGGAAAGGTCATAGTAGAACTATATCTCTTCAATTTTATTCAGAATCCACGCCTTAAAATAGATGGAGTCCATCTTATTGAGTTCTACTAGAAGTTTTTCTTTGCTCAATCCCTTCTTTTGAAGCTTTTTTGCTTCTAGTAATTTAATCATTTTAATCAAATTTGAGGTGCCGTTTTTGTGTGTTTCTCCCAAGTGTTTATTCCTTCTTAAGAATTCTTTGGTAGCCTTCACATAATCTTCCAGAAGCACAGGTTCATCTTCCTCGAATAAACTACACAACTGGAGCCATCTAGATCTAAGGTTGTTGTGAGGGAGGGAAAAGCTTTTGAAGGAGGTTAGTGTTTGCCTCACCTGACTATAATCCTTTCTTTGAAACGATATGATCGAATTAGCAATGACTAAGGTCTCCTTTTGAAAGCTTGAATGTAGGGAGGAGGAGTGGTTTTCGATGAACTGTTCTGCTCGTTCAATCTCTCCACTTTTCACAAAGAGGTCTACCAAATTACAGAACCTAATACTCGCCATGGAGTTTTGATCCGAAAGTATTTCATAGGAAAAACCAATATCATAGAGCTTGGTTAAGGTATCTACGTACTTTAGGTTATTCTTTTGTACTTGCTGGATACAGTAGTTGACCAAGTAACTATGTATCGCCCGCTGTTCATCAATACTGATTTTTTTGTGGTCTTTCTCGAACTGGGATTTTAGCGCTATGAATGATTGCTCTTCATCGTTCAGAATCATCAAAAATACATTGGAGAATAGCGTATAATATTCAGATATCTCTTCGTTCTCCTGCCTTTGCTTCTTGATCGTATTTTCTATCTCAATGGTAGCATTATCTTCGTTCAGGATATGGTTCCGGCTTAGAAGTTCAGCCCCGTACCTTATTTTCAAGGTATGATTCAACAGCTCGAGTTCTCTCATAATCGATTGTAGGGGACTTTCCCGTTTCATGATTTTGGGCGTACTAGGGTGCAGATACTCCAAGTCATAAAGTTCAAGCTGTTGTAAGTGGTACCACCGGCCCTTAGGAGCTTTCATTAATTTCTGTCTAAGTTTCTGGGTCCTTTTATAGAACTCTTCCTCCAAGCCTCTTTCTTTTAACACAGTCAGCAGCAATTTGTCTTTTTCAAAGGCGGCATCCTTACTTAGAATCTTCTGAATCACTAGAAAATCCTCAAGGTGCTTTAGAAGCCTGTAGACTTGATTTTGGAATTCCTTTTTGGTTTGCTTGGGGCTCCCTAACTGATCATAGAGAGCATCTAAACGCAGGTTGGGAGCATCTAACGTTTTTCTCAGTGGAGAGATATAATCAAAGATGGTAATTAACTGATTTTGCTTTCCTCCTTTGCTTTTGCTATTGAGGTATTTACGAAAGTTTAGCCACTCTTTTTTAGTTAGAGTCGATAGGAGCTCGACTGATTTTGTGTTTAGCATGGACTCTACAAAGAATATCTTAAAGGAATCTCGCTAGAGATTAAAGCTCTATGTCTGATGAAAGTAATCATCTAGCTTTGGAAATAAAAATAGGATCAAGATTTTTATAACAGTTATAAAGCGCAGGTGCAAAGTGAATCTATTTGGGTGGCGTTAATTAAAGGATTTACTCAAAATTAAGTATACTAGATGTTTTCACCCCTTCTCAAGACACCTGACCAAATAAAATCACTTTGAACCAAAGCGCATTTGAAATAATGTTTGGTCAATATAACAAAGTAAGAAAACTCTATAGAGGAAATATGGCTGACCTGGTTTTATCTTATTGTTCACAAAAAACTTGTTTTCAGTTATATAAATATTTTTTTTCACCTATGTGATGAAGTTTTCTATGATTGTTTAGGAGGAAAAGCTGATTAAGTGTGGTAGAATAAACTCTGATAAGGAAGTAAATTGATGTTGAAAATGAAATCAACTCTCATCGCTATCAAAGTTCTTTCAGTCAAAAAACCAAACATTAGTCAATCTTAACAAAATGTGGGAGTAGATTGGAAGCATTCATTTTTGGTTCATGATAATTCATATCAAATCAAAAATAAAGGTTAATAAATTTCATTAATCTTTCCAAACAAAGAAGAACCCCACGTTGTCAGAAAACGTGAGGTTCAAATAAATAAAAAATCAGGTTTTACCTTATTTGTCTGTGTTCAGAAATACTTCTATAAGAATTACACTCACAAGAGCTAAAATGCTTTCGCTAGAAGATAATTTTTCGATATTAGTAAGTATAACTGTTAACGCAGAAAGTAAAGATATTAGCCGATCCATTCTCGGGGGCTTTTTCATAATCAAGTGTTTAAGAAGTTAGGTAATTTCTTAAACCTGATCTTCTAAGCAAATAAGGACTGTACCAAATTTGTTTATAATATATTATTATTGTCTAACATTGTCAAGCTAGACCGCCCCTTTATTGAAATTATTTAAGTTTCCGATAACTTTTATCCCAATCTAATTTCTATTACATTTTCGAGTTGTGTATCTTGGGACACACACTGCAAAACCCATCTCCCCCACATTTCCTATCTTCGCCCCATGCATCCCATCCTCTTACATATCGAATCCTCTACTGACATCTGCTCCATTGCCTTGAGCAGGGGAGAGGAGATCATGGGCTTCAGTGAAATACAAGAAGCCTACCAGCATGCGTCACAAATGACTTTGTTGATTGAGGCGGTGATGCAGGCCGCGGGCCTGTCACTTGCTGAGCTATCTGCGGTGAGCGTGAGTTTAGGCCCAGGTTCCTATACTTCCTTGCGGGTAGGGTTCTCGACGGCCAAGGGGATTTGTTATGCACTGGATAAGCCATTGATCACCGTGCCGAGTTTGTTGGCTTTGGCAGGAGCCATGGCCAAGGAGGAAAAAGCCCAATCTATGGAAGCTGCTGTTGATTCCTTGTACATTCCTATGATTGATGCGCGGCGAATGGAGGTCTACCGAGCCGTCTATAGCCAAGACTTAGCCTCCATCGCGGAGCCGGAGGCGATAATCATTGAAGCTGCGGTATTTGATACCTATTTGGCGGAAGGGAAACGACTGATTTTGGGGGGGGATGGTGCGCCCAAGACCCAAGAAGTGCTGGTGCACCCCCGGATTCATTTTGTTGATGTCATAGCTTCAGCACATCATTTGGTTCCCTTTGCCGTACAAGCTTATCAGGAAGCGCGCTTTGCAGACCTTGCTTACGTCGAACCTTTCTACCTCAAGCCACCCAATATCACAAAATCCAAGAAAAAAATTCTGTAATTGGGAATTAATTCCCAATTACGCATTATGTTGTTTTATATGTGTACTTGAGTTGGGCAAGCCCCCGTGCTTGCTGCTTTTCAGGGGGCAGTAACGAGTTGTTTTTTGTTCGTTTTGACCTTTCTTTTGTGAAATCTGACCGCTTATCCGGTCTTTTTGCACAAATACATATTAACACATTTTTTTATTTTGATATATTTTTTAGTATTTTTGTCTAGGCTTCACCGTAATTATGTGTTACGATATATTTTAATGCTTTGTTTTGGTATGATATTTGAAGTCTAATAGGTAAGAATTGTTTCTACTGATAAAACAACATAAATATGAGAAAGCAAAAAAATGAAACAGTTGTTCTGAAGAAGGGGACGAACGACATTCCATTGGACTACGCTGAGTTGAGAAAAGCGGTTTTGGTTTTGAGAGCAGTCAACCACAAACTACGTCAGAGAATCATTGATCTCTTAGATGAGAATGAGAATATGACGGTTACAGATATCTATATCAAGTTGAGATTAGAGCAATCCGTCGCTTCTCAACACCTAGCTATTCTACGTAGAGCAGGAGTGGTTAAAACAGACCGCCAAGGAAAATTCATCCACTATTCCTTGGATAAGGATCGCTTGGCTCAAATCTCTAAATTAGTAGAAGATTTGACCGTCTAAGTCCTTTACAGGTAACAGATATTAGTAATCCTGAAAATGCTGTGAATCAAACAGATTCACAGCATTTTTTATATGTTTCTTTTGGAAAGATAAAGAAAAAATGCATATTTGCTATGTCTATCTACCACCAAAAAAAGGCGAAAATTCTATGAGAAAGGCTAAGCTTAACATTAACAATGAGAACCTGCAGGTGTCCTCAGAGATTCTCCGTGCCTTGGCACACCCCCTTCGCTTAAGGATATTAGGTTTTATCGACAGTAACGAAATGATCAATGTCAACAAAATCTATAATACCTTAAAACTGGAGCAATCTATCACTTCTCAACATCTGCGAATTCTTAGGTTAGCTGGTTTAGTTGAAACAGAACGAGATGGTAAGTTTATCCATTACCGAATTAATTACGACAAAGTAGGCCATGCTATGAAGGCCATCAATACATTTTTGGAAGAAGAAAATAAAGCGGGAAAAGCCTAATACACTAAGCCCCCTATCATTTTCTTTCTAAAAGAATTGACCAAGCTGGATTAGTAGATTGACATTGCTAGAATAGCCGAAACTTAGGAAAAGTCGTATTATTCCTTGGGTTCAACTTGCTCACTGGATTGATTAGCGTCAACTCCATTCTGGTCCTCCTTTTCGCCATTATTTCCCTCCTCTACTTGTTCTTGCCCTACTTCCTTTTCTGTAGTAGTGGAAGCTTCAGACTCACCCTTAGCTGTGCTAGATGCTTCTGCTTGTCCTTGCTCCTCTTCCTCTTTCTCGGCACTGAAGAAGCTGCGCTGAAACAAGAGAATATTTAGAACCCCAACGGTTATGGATGTATCTGCTAGGTTGAATACTGGCTTAAAGAACTGAAAGGGCTCTCCCCCTTTGAACGGTAGCCAATCCGGATAAACGCCAGAAAACATGGGGAAATAAAGCATATCGACCACTTTACCATGTAAGAAGCCTGCATATCCCCCTCCTTCTGGGAAAAGGGTAGCAACTTCGCCATGATAGGTAGATGCTGAAAACATGAGCCCATAGAAAGCACTATCAAGGATATTACCGATTGCTCCGGCTAAAATTAGCGCAAAACTAACCAGCAGCCCAAGTGAAGTTTTCTCCGTTTTCATCAAGAGCCGCAAATAGTAAATTAGAAAGCCTACTGCTAATATGCGGAAAAGACTAAGGGCTAGCTTACCGTAGTTTCCACCCAAGGAAATGCCGAAGGCCATACCATTATTCTCCACAAAGTGGATCTTGGCCCACTCCAAGCCGAAAATCAAAATTTCTTCTCCGTATGTCATATTGGTTTTCACCCATATCTTGGACCACTGATCCAAAAAGAGCACCAGAAATATGACTCCAACAACGATACCTGCCTTTTTCAATGCTTTGCTTGATTTATTGTCAAGGAGGAGAGGGAGTGATTAGATGGCTTGCTCGCATGCTTAGCTGCGAGTGCGGTACATCCTCCACTTAGCGTCCTCAAAATTAAAATGATTACTTCCTTTTTTTCTGTTTCGCTTGAATGCTGAGCGTGGCGTGCGGAACGGCTCGTAAGCGCTCTTTGCTGATTAATTTACCCGATTCTCGACAAATCCCGTAAACCTTGTTTTGAATTCGAATCAAGGCATTGTCAAGGTGCTGAATCAGTTTCTTCTGGCGGGCAGCCATATTGGAAATGATCTCATTGTCCATGGTGCTAATGCCATCATCTAATCCCTTGATCTTGCTATCAGCATTGTCTGCCATTTCTGAAAGTTGCTTCAGATAATACTGTAGTTGTTTTTCTGCCTTTGCTTTCTTTCCTTCTATTAGCGCTTTGAATTCTTCTAATTCAGCGTCGCTATAGCGTGTTTTTTCGTCTGGCTGACTCATAAGACCGAATTGTTGTGATCGAATTAAGAGCAATTATCCTAGCAGGAACGAAGCATTTTGAATATGATCTAAGCTCGATCCCTGAATTTAACTTTCTTTCTCCGTCTCATCTGGAATTTCCTCCTGACCTGCTAAAACATCCTCTGTTTCTTTTTTTCGTTTGACCAGCGCATTTGCATGCATTTCCTCGTGATCTATTCTGTTTTGAGCAATATCCATAGCCTGAAACAAGGCCTGCAAGAAGGAAGAGGGATCTGCCATATTTTTGCCGGCGAGCTCAAAGGCTGTGCCATGATCAGGAGAGGTCCTCACGGCTGATAAGCCCGCTGTATAATTAACGCCCTTGCCAAAAGACAAAAGCTTAAAGGGTACCAAGCCTTGATCGTGGTACATGGCTAAAATTCCATCAAACTTGGAAAATTGAGAAGAGCCAAAAAAACCATCAGCGGAGAATGGCCCCATTACCATTATTCCTTTCTTTTTACACTCAACTACCGCAGGTCTAATGAATTCTTCTTCCTCTTGTCCAAATACACCATTGTCACTGGCATGTGGGTTCAATCCCAAAACGGCTATGGTAGGTCTTTCAATACCAAAATCCATTTTCAGACAATTATTCATTAAACGGATTTTCCCAGCGATCAACTCCTTGGAAAGGGTAGTAGCAACGTCCTTTAAGGCAATGTGGTTTGTTGCTACACCTATACGAAGATCATCATTGATCATAAACATCAAACTCTCCCGGCTACCTAGTTTCTGGGTTAGATATTCCGTATGCCCAGGGTGTGGGAACTCAGCCAAATGCATGGCCTCCTTGCTAATTGGTGCCGTAACCAGGGCATCAATCTTCTTCTCTTGTAAGTCATTGACAGCAGATTCTAAAGATTGCCAAGCATATTGGCCACTTTCTTTGGAAGGCTTACCTAAAGTAATATTAACGCTGTCTTGCCAGCAGTTCAAGATATTAACCTTGTTCGGGTTGGCCTGCTCGATCTTATTTATACTTTGGAAGTGAAAATCGATGCCTACGATGTTCTTATGATAGGAAACCACTTTTGATGAACCATATACGATTGCCATACAACGGTCCACAATTTTTTTATGAGAAAGTGCTTTCAGTATTACTTCTAGTCCAATACCATTTATATCGCCAATACTAATACCGATCTTCAACTTATCCATTCCATTCCTTTTTTGGTCATTTGATTATCTAACAGTCTGAGCCAATGGATCGTTTATGTAGCAGAATCTTATCTACGTAGCATATACGTCAAATAGGCTGCAAAGATAATAAATTTGCCAGGTATTGATAGGGACCTGATTTTTTACACATCTGCATCCGGAATTCAAGTAAAATCTTAGGCAATTCGGGCTCATCCTAATACATTTGCATATTGGGTCGCTGATGAAATTATACTGCTGTAATTTTGTATCAGATCGCTTGCCATCTTATCCATTTTACAATACAAATTTATGCCGGATTCTACCGTCTCCCTAAATAAGCTCTCCTTTACACCTTATATTACCGAGGCTCAGATCATGACACGCATCCAGGAATTAGCCGCGGAGATGAAAGCGCGCTATGATGGACTTGAACCTATTTTTCTCGGCGTATTGAATGGCGCCTTTATTTTTACTGCTGACCTTGTACGAGCTACTGATTTTGAAAGTGTTATTACATTTATTAAACTCTCTTCCTATCGAGGAATGAAGTCTTCGGGCGAAGTCGCATCCTTGATTGGTTTGGATATAGATATTACGGGCCGACATGTGATTATCGTTGAGGATATCATTGATACTGGAAATACGATGCACTCCTTTATTCCAGAATTGAAAGCACTGGAACCCGCCTCGATTGCTTTGGCTAGCTTGTTGGTCAAGCGTGAAGCCCTAGAGCATGATATTTTTATCGACTATGTGGGGTTTGAAATACCCAACCGTTTTGTGGTAGGTTACGGGCTCGACTATGATGGTTTGGGTAGACAGTTCAAAGATATTTATCAACTCGTCGAATAATCGTACTCCTATTCCCATCTTACCTTTTAATGAGAAAAGTTTTACTACAATACTATGGAAATGAATCTTCAGGAACTGTGTGAAAATAGTCGAGCGGTGGTCTTGAAAGCGGGTGAGTTTATCGCTAGTCAGGTGGGTGAAGTCGCTGCCGCGGCTATCGAGGTGAAGGATCTGAATAGCCTGGTAAGCTATGTGGATACAGAAACGGAGAAATTATTGATAGAAGGATTGGCGAAACTGGTCCCCGGTTCAGTATTTTTTACGGAAGAAGAAACCGTAAAACGAGAGGAGGGAGAATGGCGCTGGATTATTGACCCATTGGACGGTACCACCAATTTTTTACATCAGTTACCTATCTTTTCCATCAGCGTAGCTCTCCAACATCAGGAAGAAACGGTAATTGGTATTGTTTATGAGGTCAATCGCAAAGAATGTTTCTACGCCTGGAAAGGTGGAGGGGCTTGGATGAATGGTCGACCTATTCGGGTCAGTAAAACCTCCACGCTCAGCGCTTCCCTTTTGGCTACGGGTTTCCCCTATTATGACTACGATCGCATGCAGGCTTATCTGCTGGTACTCCAGTTCTTCATGCAGAATACTCGTGGACTACGTCGATTGGGGTCTGCTGCGGTAGACCTTGCCTACGTGGCCTGTGGCCGATTTGATGGATTTTATGAATATAGTCTGAACGCCTGGGATGTAGCGGCCGGTATACTTTTGGTACAAGAAGCTGGAGGAAGGGTAACGGATTTCAAGGGTGGAGAAGACTATCTCTTTGGAAGAGAACTCATAAGTAGTAATACTAAGCTCCACGAAGAGCTGCAAAAGGTTATTCAACAACATTTTTCCTAGTTAGATATCTTGTTATCAGCTAGTTGTTAGACTCATCTTACTGTTGCTTTTAGCACGATCTTCCCGTATTTTTTACAGAAAAAGCACTTATTTTTCTTTTCTACGCGGTACAAGTCATAGAAATGGGATGGACCAGATCAACTTATTAACATACAGTGCCAAATGGCCAAAATTTGTAATCATATGAAAAATCATTACGCTAGACTTTACTGTCTTCTGCTTATTTGCTGCTGCTGGATCAGCAACAGCTATGCTCAGGATGAAGCGGCCAAGACGGATACCACTAAAGTCACAAAAAAGGATAAAACCAAGAACCTACCGCTTGAACCAGGGCGTAGCATGCAGCTGAAAACTTCCGAGGGGACTTGGATGTCAGTAGATGTTAGCCCGGATGGGAAGACGATTGCTTTTGATTTATTGGGAGATATTTATCTATTACCCATAAAAGGGGGGAAAGCCCAACGATTGACCAAAGGACTTGCTTTTGATTGCCAACCTCGTTATAGCCCAGATGGAAAATCCTTAGCTTTCGTTTCTGATCGGGACGGGAACGAAAACCTTTGGATTAAAAACTTGGAAACGGGAGATTCTACGCAGCTATCCAAGGAAAAGACGGATGTGATGCAAGCAGCAGAGTGGACACCTGATGGTAATTATCTCATCGCTGCTCATGGTCAGCGCAATCTGAAATTGCACATGTACCACAAAGATGGTGGCAAAGGCATACAACTGATCAAAAAGCCAGATGGGATGAAAACCATTGAGCCAGCTTTTGGGCCGGACGAAAGATATATCTGGTTCTCTCGCCGGAATGGCGATTGGCAATACAATGCCCAACTGCCACAGTATCAATTGGCGGTATACGATCGAGAAACGGGGGAAATGGAAACTAAAACGAATCGATATGGCTCCGCTTTTTCTCCAACCCTATCTCCAGATGGTAAATGGTTGGTTTATGGTACACGATACAATACGGAAACGGGATTGGTAAAACGAAACATTGAAACGGGGGAGGAGTCCTGGTTGGCTTATCCTGTACAACGAGATGAACAGGAATCAAGGGCTCGCTTAGGGGTGTATCCGGCTATGTCCTTCACCCCAGATAGTAAAGCCGTAGTGGCTTTCTACGGGGGTAAGCTCTGGAAGATTCCTGTGGCTGGTGGAGAGGCCCAGAACATTCCCTTTGAGGTAGACGAAAAAGTGGATTTAGGACCACTGGTACATTTTGATTTTCCTATTAGTGATGAGGAAAAGATGCTAGCCACCCAGATCCGAGATGCGGTGCTCTCACCTGATGGTAAGCAATTGGCTTTCACCGCCCTCAATCGCTTGTACGTTATGGATTATCCTGATGGTAAGGCCCGCCGACTGACCCAGAATGATTACACGGAGGCATTGCCTGTATGGTCACCTGACGGTAAGGAATTAGCATTCGTGAGTTGGTCAGATGAAGAAGGGCATATCCAAAAGGTAGGATTGAATGATGGCGCCACCGCTGTAAAACTTACTCGTCAAAGTGGAATCTTCTCCAACCTGGCATGGGATGCCAAATCCAATCGGATTATCTTCTTGATGGGACCAACTCAGGCATACAAAGATGCCATTGGGCCCTTTGCCTTTGGAGCACAGCAGAGCATAGGTTGGATTCCTGCCAATGGAGGGGCTATCACTAGAATTAAAGATGCTAATGGAAGAGGTAATCCGCATTTTGTTGAAGGCGATGATCGCATCTACTTGTTTCATGGTGGCAAAGGGCTGATCTCTATGAGATGGGATGGTACGGATGAAAAAGCCCATCTAAAAGTTTCTGGTGTGACTACCTTCCCCGCGAATCCTGCCGATGCACACGCAGAACATAGCCATGGCCTAATGATACCCTCGATGACGGAACCTCAGCCTAAACCCTCCAACGCATCGCTAATCAAGATGGCTCCACAAGGAGACTTGGCTTTGGCAAAGATCAATAATGAGGTTTACGCCGTTACCGTTCCCAAAATTGGTAAAGAAGTACCTAGCATCAATGTAGCTAATCCCGCAAGCGCCATCTTTCCCGCTTGGAAATTGACGGAAATGGGTGGAGAATTCCCCCGATGGACTGCCGATGCAGAGCGGGTGACCTGGTCGCTAGGTAATGCCTTTTTCGATTTTGATCTGGCGGAATCCAAGAAGGTAGCGGAACAGTTGAAAAAAGAAAAAAAGGAGAAAGCCAAGCAAAAGGATAAGAGCAAGGAGGGAGAAAAAAAGGAAGAGAAGAAAGAAGATAAAGGATATAAAGCGAAAGAATTGCGGGTAAAAGTAGAAGTAGATCGTGATATTCCAGAGGGATCAGTCTTGTTGAAGGGGGCGCGCTTGGTAACAATGAATGGTGCAGAGGTAATTGAACGAGGTGATATTTTGATTAAAAACAACCGCATCCAGGCCGTAGGGAAATCTGGCTCTGTCAAAGTGCCAAAGGGGACCCAGGTGATCAATCTTCGCGGAAAAACAATCGTTCCCGGATTTATCGATACCCATGCTCACATGTGGCCTAACTGGGGCATCCACAAGAACCAGATTTGGATTTATGCCGCTAACCTGGCATATGGTGTCACAACAACGAGGGATCCTCAGACTGCAACTACCGATGTTTTGACTTATGAAGATATGGTAGATGCCGGACAGATGTTGGGCCCTCGAATTTACTCTACGGGACCAGGTGTTGGATTTTGGGCCTATAATATCAAGAGTCTTGATCATGCCAAGAAGGTCTTGAAACAATACGCTGATTATTACAATACCAAGACGATCAAGATGTATATGGCGGGTAATCGTCAGCAACGTCAATGGATCATTGAGGCAGCAAAGGAACAAGGATTGATGCCTACAACGGAGGGGGCTTTAGATTTTAAACTGAATATGACGCAGGTGCTGGATGGATATCCCGGTCATGAGCACGCCTTTCCAATCTATCCCATCTACGGCGATGTTATTCAGTTGATGCAAGAAACGCAGACCGCCTACACGCCAACCATGTTGGTGGCCTATGGAGGCCCTTGGGCAGAAAATTACTTCTATGCAACGGAAGATGTACAGGGGAATGCTAAACTGAACCATTTCACCCCAAAGGCAGAACTCGATCAAAAATCACGTCGTCGACCCGGGTGGTTCTTAGCGGAAGAGCATATTTTTAGCCGTCACGCAGAGTTCGTGAAAGACCTCGTGGATGCAGGAGGGATTGCTGGGGTTGGATCTCACGGTC
Source organism: Saprospiraceae bacterium (assembly GCA_965263225.1). Classification (GTDB taxonomy): domain Bacteria; phylum Bacteroidota; class Bacteroidia; order Chitinophagales; family Saprospiraceae; genus DT-111. Next base: position 454,329 of record CBDHHG010000043.1, on the reverse strand, counting down.
AGTTGCAAGGCCTAGGTTATCATTGGGAACTTTGGGCCATGCAGGCAGGTGGCTTGACGCCACACGAAGCCCTTCAAGTGGCTACCATTCATGGAGCGAAGGCCATTGGGCTACAAAAAGATTTGGGATCTCTGGAGGCTGGAAAGTTGGCGGACCTCATCATTTTGGACAAAAATCCTTTGACCAACATCCGAAATACGGATGCCATTTATCAGGTCATGAAAAACGGTAGATTGTATGAAGGGAGTTCCTTGGACGAGGTTTATCCTAGAAAACAGAAAGCCCCTACTTTTGATTGGACCACCGGTGCCCCATTAGGCGTACCGGGTATGAAGAAATAGAAATCTGGCTGGACTTTGGAAATCAGGTTTCTGGAGTCCAGCCCACTTTACTCAAACACAGTTGGACTACTGCTTTTGGGTCGGTACTGAAATCAATCTCGACATAGGGAAGGGAGTGTCGAGCTAATTGATCCGTAGAGATCAATTCCGCCCTCAAAAGACTGGCTAACTGTCTGGCTAGCGTTGACTTTCCCACATGAGAAGTCCCTCCGATAAGTAAGGTTTTCCTGTCCATATCTGCCAATTCAGAGCACTATGACTATCCGTTTTGTTTCTTTGTCCACATCTTTAATTCTCTATCCAAGCGTTTATCAAATTTAGCAGGTTGAGGGCTTTCGATTTGGCAAACTTGGCCACTCCTTGGATGTGTGAATGCCAGGGCTATAGCTGCTAAAAAAAGACCTTTGCCTTTCAAAATCAATCCAGCCTTTCCATACAACTCGTCTCCAAGGATGGGATGACCTATACTGGACATATGTATTCGTAGTTGGTGGGTACGCCCCGTCTCTGGAGTCAGTTCTACCAAGGATAGATGCTCATTCTTGATGGACGCCGTGGTTTGTAATGTACGAAACCGGGAGCGGGAGGGTTTCCCCTCAATCGGTGCGTCGATAACTCCTTCAGTTGGTACCTTTCCAACACAAACAGCCCGGTATCTTTTATGGATCCGTTTTTCTTCAAAATATTGTCCTAGACGCACATGAGCCAAGGCGGTCTTGGCGATCAATAAAGGGCCGCTAGTTCCTTGATCCAGGCGATGGATGGGGCGAGGCCAAGCCAAGGCGTCCTCCGAGGGACTGGCTTTCAAATTATGACTTAAGGCATTGAAAATGGTGCGATATTGGTTGCCACTCACGACTATGCCGGCCGGTTTGTGGATGACTGCTAGATCGTCGTCTTCCCATAGGACCTCTAGTGATAGTGCTAAAGGCCGGGGAGGAGTTAATGCCTGTTCGTAGAGCTGAATTTGGTCTGCTTCTTGAACCCAATAGGCAGTGCTTTCCACCTTGCCATTTACCTGCAATGCCCCATTTTTGATGGCTTTTTTCACACTTTTTCGAGAAACCAACTGGGCAAAGATGCCGCAGGCGTAATCGCTTAGCCGAGTCTTTTCTGATAAGGGAGGCACCGTATGTTGCGCGAGTAGTTGCAAATCCTTTTATGGCAAAGTTATGGGAATTTTTATACATTGAATGACTGCTAAACCTATGAAATCATCCAACACACTCATCTAAATCTTCCTCATGTTTAATGCCGGTCAGTTCTCGAAGTTTATGAAAACCCAAAAGGTGCGCTATCAATTAGCAGAAGCGGTGATAGAGGGTGAAATGGAAGCGCAAATTGATCGATTGAAAAGCGTGAAGCTCTTGGCCTTGAAAACGGATAAGCAGAAGTTGGCCTTCTGGATCAATGTATACAATGGCATGACCAACTATCTGATCATTAGAAATAAGTTGAAGCAGCACATGAAGGAAATACCCGATTTTTTTGCGGCCAATCGCTTAGAAATTGGAGGGTATTGGATGTCTTTAGATGATATCGAGCATGGAATTCTTCGGCGGAATGCCAGAAAGCACTTGCCAGCAGAAAGCGCCCTATTAAAGTGGCAAGTTGAACAGCTAGATTATCGCATTCACTTCGCCGTCAATTGTGGAGCCTTGTCCTGTCCGCCAATTGCCTATTACCAAGCCGATCGTATTGACCAACAGTTGGCTATGGCAATGGACAGTTTTGTGGGCGCGGAATTTATCGTTAATGAAGTTTCCAAAACGATTATCTGCTCCTCTCTCTTCGATTGGTATCGGGAGGATTTTGTCGATGTATTTTTAAATAATCCTCGTTATCAGGGGTTCCAAGTTCAGTTGAAGCCCTATGATTGGTCGATTTAGAATGCTCACTTCCTTGTTAATGGTCACGCTAGTTTTGCTATTTTTCCACAGCGGGGCTGCATGGCTTACCCAGTAAGATCAAGTCCATTATATGATTTCTTCGGAAAGAGACGTTCAATTCTAGGAAAAGGACAAATTTCAAGATTGCTCTTGAGTTTTGAAAAATATAGAGAAACTTAATATTGTAGGTTTATTTATTATTTTTGGACAGAGACCTCCCCAGTAAAGAGAAAATTATCCCTTGACACCATGGCTCCAAATCGACTAAGACGTTATTCTACAGCAAGCATCGAACCTTTGGAGTACTTCAAAAAACGCATTATGAAAAAAGGATGGTTTATCATCATTGCACTTTGTGTTGTTCCTCATTTTTTGGCTGCGCAGTTCACCTATCGGGGGTTGAACAAGGAGAGAGAAGTGAAAGCAGGCTCAGGACAGGAGTTTGATTCTCCTTTCACGCGTATTCCAGATTTTCACTTCGTACAATTCGCGGTATACCCTGCTAGTACAAATCCTGACAAGTTGATGGCACCGAAAGGCATTGGAGAAGTCTGGTTGATCTATCATCGTGAAACGAAGATCAAGAATCAATATGGTGCCTTTTACATTGTAAAAGCTTTCCAAAATCTTGCCGACGCTAAAACGGCGATTGCCACCTATAAAAAGCTGAAAATTAATTGCTGGTATAACAAAGATTTGACTGGTGCTACCTTCGAGCTAGTAGGGGTTGCTACCGAAGATTTTCAAGTCCAGGCCCTGCCCGGAAATTAGAGCAGATTATCACTGAATGAGATAAATGCCTTTTGCCTTTATTTCTATCAGTTTCTTTTTATACAGGGCTCCGATAGCCTTCTTAAAGGTTTTTTTACTCATTTCAAGCTGAGCCCGGATATCATCCGGAGAGCTCCCGTCATGCAATCCAAGAAATCCATCATTGGTCTGTAGGATTTGTAGGATTTTATCTGCGTTGGGTTCTACGTGGGCGTAACCTTCTTTTTGCAATCTGATGTCTATCTTGTTATCAGGTCGGATCAATTTTACATACCCTTTTACCTGATCTCCCGGATGCAGCTTTCGGAAGATCTCATTCTTATAGATCAAACCTACATGTTTATGATTAATAATGACATTGATGCCTAGGTCCGTAGAGTTGGCTATGATCAGATTGACTTCCTCGTCCTGTTCAACCGTTAGGTTGTCATTATTAATGAAGCGATACCATTTGTTGGTAGCTACCAGTCGCTGGCTTTCCTCATCTTCGTATAGATAAACCAAATAGCTTTTCCCCTTGAGCATTTCACTTCTTTGTTCCCGAAATGGAACCAAAAGATCTTTTTCTAATCCCCAGTCTAAGAAAGCACCGAATTTATTAACTTGTTTTACCTGGAGGAAAGCTATCTGATGGAGTAGAATTTTAGGAGTCAATGTAGTCGCCGTCGGGCGATCTTCAGAATCGTTAAAAACAAATACCTCCAGTGATTGTCGCTCAGCGAGATTTTTAGGTACGTATTTGCGCGGTAATAATACTTCTCTTCCGTCTTCATCAGCCAGGTACATCCCGTGCTGGGTAGAACGAGCAGCCGTTAGACGATTGTATTGACCTAGTTTTATCATCTTACAAAAGTAGAAAGCCGAATCAAGAAACTGCTTACATCTGTAATAATTTCTTTGGGACAGGCAATTCAACAAAGAAGGTAGCTCCTTGTCCTTCCTGACTTTGAACATAGAGACGCCCCCCGTGGGCTTGTACAATTTGCCGAGATATGCTTAACCCAATTCCAGATCCTTCTTCCTTACTGGTGTAGAAAGGCACGAAGATTTCGCTGATTTGTTCCTCCGGAATGCCCGGCCCGTTATCCTTGAGCGTGAAAATGATTCGCTGTGCATCTTGCTGTACTTCAAATTGGAGTATCGGGGTGGTAGCTCCTTCTAAGGCTTGGACCGCATTGGTGAATAAATTAATGAATACCTGTTCCAGAAGATATTGATCAGCAAGCATATTCCCCAAGTCGGAGGCATGGGAATACTCAAGTTTGATGTTGGTGGCTTGAAGTTTCGGCCCTATGAATTGGATGAGCCGATCACTAAACGATACAATGGATTCAGATTGCAGCTTAGGTTGAGGAACTTTAAGGTATTGCCGATAGCTTTTTACAAAAGTCAGCAAACCTCTTGCTCGGCCTTGGGCAGTATCAAGGGCATCCTGGATGGCTTGCGTTTCTTCTTTTGGACGATCAAGGTCTTTGAGCATGATACCCGCCATGTCTGTTAAGGAGATGACAGGTGTTAAGGAATTCATGATCTCATGCGTTAATACCCGAATGACCTTCTGCCAAGATTCCACTTCCTTCTGGTCCAGTTGAGTGCGGATATCTTTTATAGTGTAAAGTCGGATTCGTTTTTGAAGAAGAGAAAATTGACTGGCTTGTAATAGAAGACTTTGAGCTGTCGTACCATTAGATTGTGCATAGACCTGGGGGCTGTCTGTCGGCATCTCATGTAGGAATTGAATGATTGGCACCTTTCTCAAGACGAGAATGTCCCAATCTTGCGGGATAATATCTCCTACCACAATCCGAGCATACTCATTAAAAATCAGTATCCGACCGGCCTCTTCGTGCGCAATGATGCCAACGTTTAATTTATTGACTGCAATATTCAGGAATTCTTTTTTGAGGCCCCCTGTTGCAACTGTGCAGGCCTGATATCGATCAATGACCTTATTAAAGGCTCCATATAGTTTCTCGGAATGATTTTCCACTTGAGTTTTGTTGAAAATGGGTTGCAAAGTCGTCCTTTTCCAGGGCCTGCAATAATTTGACCAAATCATAATTAGTTCGGTTTATGAAACGCAGTAGTTCAAGGCTAAGCAGGAGAATGAGACTACTCAAGATGAGAATAGAAAATAGCCATTTACTTTCAAAGTGGGTGGCAGCTAGGGTACTCAAAAGTGCCAATAAAATTATTAGTCGTACCCCTACGAATAATGCAAAGCGATTAAAGATCATACTTCTCCATTCTTCTATATAAACTTTGTCGGGTGAGTCCTAAGGCTTGTGACGCTTGACTTAAATTGCCGTTATAGTTATCAATGGCCTTTAGAATTAGCATCTTTTCCACCTCAATCAGATTGTACGATTCAAACAATCGTTGATCATTGAGTGGCTCAGCCAATACGAAATCATCTGGTCCTACCTGATTATCATCACATAAAAATGAAGGCCCTTTCAATGGCGTTTCGCAACTCTCGGATATTGCCAGGCCAATGATAGCGTTGAAGCTTTTTCAGTGTGCCCGATTGTGTACTGACGGATTTATTATACTGCTTGGAAAAATGGTCTAGGAAATGTTCGTAGAGCAATGGGATGTCTTCAGAGCGCTCTCGAAGCGGCGGGATGGTGAGGGTGATCGTATTGATTCGATACAAAAGATCTTCGCGAAAGGCTTGTTGGGCTACCTGGTCGGCAATGGCAGCATTAGTAGCAGCGATCAGGCGAATATCGATTACATCTTCCTCATGGCTACCCAATCTGCGCACCTTTCTATCCTGCAAGACTCGCAACAACTTCGCTTGATTTGGCAGGGATAGATTGGCAATTTCATCTAGAAACAGTGTCCCTCCATGAGCCGCTTGAAATAATCCCTGCCGGTCCTCCCGAGCATCTGTGAAGGCACCTTTTACATGCCCAAATAGCGTAGAGGCGATGAGCTGGTCATCCAGGGCTCCGATATCTGAAGAGATAAATGGATGTTCTCGTCGTTCTGATCTATGATGGATTAGTTGTGCTAAACTACTCTTACCGGTTCCATTTTCACCCAATAAAAGGATATTCGCATTAGTCTTGGCAATCTTCTCAATGGACTTTAAGAGACCTAGCATAGCCGTTGATTGGCCGAAAAGAAAAGTTTCGGTCTTGCCTGTTTTTTTGCGTCCTTTGCGCGGTAGTGCTTTTTCCACTACTCCTAAGAGTTTCTCATTTGACCAAGGCTTGAGCAAAAAGTCTGCGGCACCATACTTCATGGCTTCTACAGCCAATTCAACCTCCCCGTAGGCGGTAATGAGTACAACTGGCGTTTCAGGGTAGGCTTTTTTAATTTTCTTTAGCCAAAACAGGCCTTCATTTCCACTATTTTGGCCCTTCTGGAAATTCATATCTAATATAACCAGATCATAGGCGTTTTGCGTTAGTTTTTCTTCCAGCGCTGCGATGTGACGCTCTGACTGTACCTCGGTATAGTAATAGCCTAGTACGACCTCAAGTGTACGCAATACATCTGGATCATCATCCATAATGAGAATGCTATGTTTTTTTCTGGCCATAATAGGACGGATTGTAGGCTAGGTGATCGTTGATGAACAATTGAGTGTACGAAATCGGTCGCTTTCTGCTTGTTTTTCTTTTATGATGTTGTAAACTTACTGATTATTAGTTGATTATGTTTTTTGGCACAGTAATGCGATATATCAAGCGTAGATCAGCATTCATTCACCTGACACGGTGGTGGGGAGTTTTAAGGAATCCTTCTTCCAGCTCGTGTTGAGGTATTGCTTGCAATTTGATTAAAAATTGTCGGAGAACCAAGTTGAAAAAATAATCATGAAATTTAAGCTAATACTGCGCAATTTATGGAAGACGAAGTTCTATTCCTTCCTAAATATTTTGGGACTCGCCATCGGGATGAGTGTCGCCATTATCACCTTTTTGTTTCTACAGAGTGAGTGGACTTATGATCAGCACTATAGTAAGCATGAGCGGATTTTTCGGGTAGGTTCCAGCTATGTAAAGCCAACAGGGGAGGATCGTTACGCGCTAAGTGGGATGGCCTTAGGCAAAATGTTGAAGGAGGAATTCACAGAGATTGAATCTTTTGTTCGATTCAACTTCATTTCTGAGAAGTGGCTTTTTCAATATGAAAATGAATCTTACTTCCTGGACGGTATTCATGAAACGGATTCTACGGCTTTAGAGATTTTTGATTTCGATTTCATCCAGGGAGATCCCAATACAGCCTTGGATGGCAGGAATAGTCTGATTCTTTCAGAAACGGTAGCCAAACGTATTTTTGGAGAGGAAGATCCAATGGGTAAATCCTTGAAATTCAATCGGGCTAATTTGATGATCACGGGTGTCTACAAAGACCTGCCCAAGAATACGCATTTTGTATATCATGGATTGATGTCTACCTATAATGGTGCTGGTAACCATGGGCTCACAGATCGTCAATCTCTAAATTCTATTGGTGATTATACCTATATCCTCCTGAAAGAGGGCACAAACATTGAAACGGTGAAGGCTCGCATGCCGGATTGGATAGAGCAGTACGGCCAGGATCCCGGGAATGATGTGGAATCTACCTTCCATCCCATTATTGAGCCGTTGACGGATATCCACTTCAACTCGGACCTTCCCTACGATCGTCCACAAGGGAATATGAGCTACTTATATGCCTTCTTTTCGGTTGGTCTTCTAATACTCCTCTTGGCCAGTATTAACTATGTTAATCTAGCTACCGCTCGTGCCACTAATCGAGCTAAAGAGATTGGAGTGAAAAAGGTATCCGGAGCCACTAAATCTCAACTAATCCAGTTTTTTATGCTGGAATCACTTTTCATTACGGCTATCGCATGTGTACTTGCGCTTGGATTGACGGAGTTGGTTTTCAATGCCTCCAATCTCAATGCTCTGCTTGACAAAGAACTTGCGCTTAATCTACTAGGCAACCCTGATTTGGTGCTGGGTATCCTTGCTATTTTTATACTAGTTAGCTTACTAGCTGGACTCTATCCCGCCTTTTATCTGTCAAATATTGAACCTATGGGGGTGTTGAAGGGGGCCTTTAAGAATACTTCATCGGGCATCTTCCTACGGAGGACACTCGTCGTTTTTCAATTTATGATCTCTATTGGGGTGGTGGGAATTACTTTGTTGATGGGGCGGCAAATCGACTATCTAAGGGATAAAGATCTAGGCTTTGATCAAGAGAATGTGATCAATATCCCAATCAGATCAAGAAGTGTAGCGCAAAAGATCACCGCCCTAAAGCAAAAGTTTAAGGAGAGTGAATATGTGAAAGGGATAACTTTATCTAATCAAGTACCTGGAATCTATGTCGATCGCTCGGATTTCATTATTGAAACCGATGAAGGGATGCAGCGTGTGCCCACTAGCTACATGTTGGTGGATCATGACTATCTTGATGTATTAGGCACACAAATTGTCGAAGGGCGAAATTTTGATGTGGGACGGCCCACCGACTCTACTTTTGCCATGATCGTTAATGAGACCTTTGTGAAGAATCAAGGATGGGAAGAGCCGATTGGAAAGAAGTTTGTAGCCACTGAAGATTCACTGGGGAATCGAGAATTGGGGCAAATTGTAGGTGTGGTAGAAGATTTCAATACCAATTCTCTTCATGAACCCATGCTCCCAATCGCCTTATTTATTATCGAAAATGTTGGCCGTAATATTTTCGTTCGCATCAAGGCGGGAAATCCTAGGGATGCTATTCAGGATTTGACCAAGCAATGGAATGAATTAATTCCTGATGTTCCGATGGAGTTTAGTTTCTTAGATGACGATCTAAACGTGTTGTACAATTCAGACGAGCGGCAAAGTAAACTTCTGTTTTGGCTATCGATTATTTGTGGTCTGATTTCCTCTCTTGGGCTATTTGGCTTGGCCTCGTATACCACTGCGCAGAGAACGAAGGAAATGGGGGTTCGGAAAGTGCTGGGTGCCTCTGTGAGTCAAATTGTAGGCCTTCTATTCAAAGAAGTTTTGGTGATAGTGGCGGTGGCTGCTGTGATTGCCCTACCACTGATTTATCTTTCCTACAACAGTTGGGTGGAAAGCTTTGCTTATCGGTTGGGGATGGATTTCTTACTGGTGTTCTTGGTCAGCTTACTGGCTATTGTAGTGGCCTTCCTCACCATCAGTTACCATGCTTCTCGGCTGGCAGGCACCAATCCCGTTCACTCCTTGCGCACGGAATAATTCCTTAGTACAAATTAGGCGAACGACGCTCTAGAAGGTATTCGTCCCGCCAGGCTCCATTGAGTTTTCCAATGGCCTGGCGGCGTCCTACTTTTACAAAACCATGTTTCTCGTGCAGTCTCAGACTCCCGATATTTTCTGGGAAAATACTCGCCTGGAGGGTCCATAGGTCATTGGATTCAGCGAAAGTAATGAGCCCTTCCAAAACCTTTGAGCCTAGACCTTGGCCTCTCGCCACTTCCGATACATATACAGACACCTCGGCCACTCCCGCATAACTACAGGCTCCGCTAATACCCTGTAGCGCACCCCAGGCCAATACGGCTCCATCTTTCCCGACAGCCTTTAGGATGGACTGGGGGAGCTTCTTCTGGAACCATTCGACTCCGTCTGGGATGCCACAGGCCGTAACAAAGGTGGCATGGCCAGTCGCTATACCTTCCAAATAAATTTGCTTGATGGCCGGCCAATCAGTCAAATCAGCCGTTCCTAGTTGTATTTCCTTTTGATCTCTAGTATGAATAGACATAATAAAGCATTTTGATGTTGCTTCTTAAACAGTAAAGTGTGAGTGGTAATGGGAACGATTACGTCTCAATGTAATATAATGATCGTATATAAGCAATAGACGATTTGATTAATTGCCTAATTACGACCTTTTTCCCGTAGTGAAAATAATTTGGATTTGGAGAACCAAGCCGATTAGCTACTTGTTAACTGGGCGTTATATTCAATTCTGTATGCTATGGTATTTATCGCAATCTTGGCTATTGTACCCGTTCTATTTATTTCCATTGGTTCTCTTTTATCTGCTCCCAAATACAAAGGGCCCGTAAGCGAGCACTTTGATGGTAAGGTTTTTAGGAATATAGATGGAGTTAAGGCTAAAGGCTTCAAAGATATCTTCCGTTTACTATTCCAAGGGCCTAAACGTGGGCCCTGGACAGACATACGAACTACAGATCCCAAGCCCGACCCGCCTACTAAAGTCGAGGATGGAATTCGTATTACCTTCGTCAATCACTCCACATTTCTAATTCAAGTGGCAGGATTGAACATATTGACGGATCCCGTTTGGAGTAAACGAGTAAGCCCTTTTCAGTTTGCTGGGCCAAAACGTATGCGGCCTCCCGGATTGACGATAGAGCAACTGCCTAAAATTGATCTTATCCTTTTAAGTCACAATCACTATGATCATCTGGATCTCCCTACTGTTCAACAGTTGGTGCGAGAACATAAGCCGCAGATTGTAACACCTTTAGGCGTTGGGCAATTTATTGAAAGGCGGGCAAGCGGACAGGTTTCGGATCTGGATTGGTGGGAAAGCTTTGCGTTTAGCCAGCAAGTAAAGATCTCTGCCGTGCCAGCCCAGCATTTTTCTGGTCGGGGCATTTTAGATAGAGATGCTACCTTATGGTGTGGGTACATTATAGACACGCCTAACCAAAAGATCTATTTTGCAGGAGATTCTGGCTATGGCTCTTTCTTCAAAACGATAGGTGAAAGACATCCTGGCATAGACTTGGCATTATTGCCGATTGGTGCTTATTTGCCCGTCTGGTTCATGTCTCCCATCCATACCACTCCTGATGAGGCGGTAAAGATACATGTAGAGGTAAATGCTAAACAAAGTGTTGCGACCCATTTCGGAACCTTCCCTTTGGCTTATGAAGGCATGGATCAAGCCCAGACTGAACTACAAGCAGCCTTGAAGAAATATGAAATACCCAAAGAGCAGTTCTGGATTCTGGAAGAAGGGGAGGGGAGGAATCTACAGCAATAAAAAAGCTCGAAGCCTCAGCTGAGACTTCGAACTCTGATTTATCTGCATTTATTCTTAGCAAGTTATTTCTGGATAAATACACCATCCAAAACATCCACTTCATCGAACCTACCCGCTGGACGATCCATCATATGGTTGTAAGTGGCAGCAATGAATACCGTTTTTGCAGCGGCAACCACCGTGTGTAGCAGCAAGGCTGACAATACACCAGATACAATACCAAGAACAGGATGGATAGAGAATAGGGCTATTGCACCCACAAAAATAATTAGGTAGCCAATAAGGAAAAATACACCAAAGCTGAAATTTGCGCCAATGGCTTCTCCCCATTTTTCTCTCATTAATTTACCAGAGCGCTTCAAAGCTTCCACAGGACCCACTTCCTCATAGGCTAGAATAGGTACTACGAAGAATGTCGCAATGGACCATACGGCTCCAACTATACCGGCAACAATCTGTCCTACAAAACCCAATCGTTCTTCAATAGCTTGAAGAATCACGCCTACTGTAGCAGATAGGAATGCCCAAGACATAATTGTACCAACGCGCGATCCACTAAAGGCCAATCCTTCCCTAATGGAAGGCGTTTGCCCGTCAAAAATCAAGCGAGCACAGTGCACTAAGGCTACGTTGAAGAAAACAATAATGAAGTAACTAATCAAGTAAAAAGCGAATAGCGTTGCATAGGCTAAAACCTGATTGCTAGCCAGGAATTCATCAATCATCCGCTCAACATCAGTACCAAAAATAGCATAGGTTCCACCAACAAAGGTTAGCACAACAGTAATTAGCGCTGCACTAGACAACACAGGAAAAAGCAATAGGCTTTTATTTTCCCGGATGATCTTGATGCTGGTCATACCGAGGCGCCAACCATTACTCATGCGATCAAAAAAATTCATCAATACGATTTTTAGGGTTAGAAACTGGCACAAATGTACTATAACAAAGGGCCTAAGGTCAAGTTTAATCGACGAAAAGAGATGTCCAATGGCATCAATACTATTCATTTTGCTCCTTTTTAAACTGCGCTGGAGTTTTGCCAACCTTCTTTTTGAAAGCAGAATAAGTAGTAGACATCGATCTAAAACCAGACTGTTCAGCCAGTGCGTGTATCGTATATTTATTGCTATTTGGAGAAGCAAGTAGCATTTTGAGGTGCTCTACTCGGTAGGCGTTGACATATTCAAAGAAATGTACTTGCTTGTGCTGATTGAGGTATTGAGAGAGTTGACGAGCAGAGAGTTGGCAGTGTTTAGCTAGATCATGGATGCTAAGACTTGGGTCTAGGAAAATCTGCTCTTGTTCTAGAGCTGAAGTCAACTTTTGCTCCATCTCGTGCAGTCTTTTGCTGGGAAGGTCTGTTTGTGTTGTATTAGTGGATGCTATAAACAAATTCGGAAGACGGTAGCTTTTATAGGCGAGTTGACCGACGATCAGTACAAAGATTAGAGAGACATTAAGCGTAAGTATATCTGGAAGAAGTTGAATAAAAAACTCCACGAGAAAGAAGGTCAAGGCGAGGAGCCAGGCCAGACTAATGGCAGTTAATAGTTGTTTCATCCAAGACCAGTTGGCTACTTGTCCCAACTCGTTAGAGTAAAGGTAGGTCGAGGAGGCTTTGATCTGCTTCAATGTGAAATATAGATATGTCCCAAATTGCAGATGAAATGAAAACAGCCCTATCCGTTCCCAGACGAACAGCTCCATTTTGTAGGCAGGGCCAAGAAGTAATAATAGAATAAGCACCAAGGTGTATAGTAAGAACGGAATATAATGGAGAAAGGTACTCGACCTCGTCGCCTCCTTGCATCTAGATTTTACATACAAGTGTAGGGAAGGAGCTATGAGAAACACACAGGCATTAGCAAAGTATTCATATTGATCAAGAACAGCTTTGTATCCACCCAATCGCACTATCGTATTGATAATTACTACGGCAAATGATAGAAGTACGATAGCCAAGTAACGATTGGAGGTTCGCCATTTGCCAGCGCTCTGCCACAGTAGACTAGCTAAAATTAGGGCTTGCCCCAAGCCTACTATATTTAATACTACCGTCAAGTCTTTCAACATATCTTCCATTTTTTTCGAATACGTGTATTAGGAATTTTCTCCTTGCAGCTAAGTGGTTTGGAACTTGGGTTTCCAGCACCTTTGTGCGGTGTAGAACTGAACTATCAAAATCACTTTATAGCATTAATTCACTTACTGTTAATCGCTTTGCAGTTGAGGCTAACCCTAATGTGCCTCCTCCGCTAAGCACAATTCAATTCCAGATGAAATTTCTATTGTCATTAGTATTGGTGATCGGAAGCCTGACTCTATGTTTAGCACAAGAAAATAGTAGCCATTTTAAGTATGATCCCAATAAATTGCCTCTTCACCAGCTACAAGTATATATTAAGTCCAACTTAGACGGGAGCCATGCTAGTTTTGTGGCAGTTTATATGAAAGATAGTGATACCATCGAGTCATTTAAGTGGACGGAAGGGAATAGTCTAGGAACCTTAGTGAGAGCTATTATGGATTGGCAAAGGTTCTCCGTTTCCCATTTTGAGGGAGGGAGACTCAGTGCCAGTGGTGAACTTGACATTAGAGCACAACTGGCTGTTGCTAAGGAGACAAATGAAGCTAAGGTACAGATTGCCGGTGCGGAGCCAAATTCAGTTACGCTGAAGCATTTTCCCTGGCACAGTTACGATTTTGACTTTGCGAGCCTAGGTGTAGTAATGTCTCAAAAGGTTGCTAGAACACCGCTGATTGAGTTCATGATTTATGATATCGCCGGGGGAACTAATGGGCCTGCCTTTACAGAAATGGGCAAGGTGAGCATGAAGGAGGACGGGGTAGAGGAAAAGTTTGGGTACTCATGCCAGCGTTATCGCATTGACGGGCCGGGATTAGATGAAAGAGGGGGTAGTATCTGGTTTGATGATCAGGGTCGTTTGGTAGGATTCGAAATTCAAAAACCTGATGAACCGGGTTTTGTAAGCAATAAATTACGCCGTATTGAACTATTGAAACTTTCTGTAGCAGAATGGGAAACCTTTAAGAAGCAAAAACTACAGCATTAACGGGCCCTTATCGAACGGGGCACTTTATAGAGCATCATCAGAGCTTACTTTTAGAGACCTTCATGCCCCGTTGCTCTTCTTCTTTTACCATTGGGTTATCAGATTTAAGGTTGCCGAGATGACTATTCGCGATGTAGTATAAAAACTCGTATTCCCCGAATCACTGGTACCGTTCAAGGACATTCGCTTAGCCACAGATAAAGGAAGCCTGCTACAGCAAAACAAGAGAAGCAGGTGCTTTACTGTAGAGGGGTGTTGTTTGACAATTGCTGGAGTTTGAGCTCAAGCAACTCCTTTTCAGACCTAGATTGGGTTTTGGAAATCGCTTGCTTCAAGAAAATCTTTGCCTTTTCCCGTTCCAAACGTTTACTGAAGAGTTCGGCCCCAACCGCATAGTAGAGATACGTCCTCCCGCCAAAACGTTCTTCCTCTACCTGGCCAAAAACCAAATGTGCCTCCTCCAACTCTTCTAATTGAATTAGCACCACTACCAAATTGAGCAGAATGATGGGATTAGACTTGTATTGGAGTAGGAGGGTATAAAGTCGATGTAGTTCCTCCCAATTGGTTGCTTGGAAGGAAGGTGCCATACAATGATAACCAGCAATGGCTGCTTCGATTTGGTAGGTATCGATTGACTGCCAGGTGGATGCTTGCTGGAGGTAATAGTGCCCGAGCTGGATTAAGTGTTGATTCCAAAGGCTTCTATCTTGATCCTTCAGAAGAATAATTTGTTGACTATCATCCAATCTGCTTTCGAATCGAGCAGCATGGAAACACATTAGACTAAGGAGCGCCTTAGTGGAGGGGCTTTGACATTCAGGGTGATCATTTAAAAGCTTGCAGAGGCGCATGGCCTCGGCACAAAGCTCTTTTCGAATCAGCTCATCGGCCATGAGCGAATGATACCCTTCATTAAATAACAGATAAAGAATGGTTTGGACGGTCTGCAAGCGCTTACCCAGTTCTCTGCCCGCGGGGATGTGTAGCGCATTTTCTTGTTGGGCAATCATCTTCCGAGCACGTTGAATCCGTTTTTTGATTGTTTCTTCCGGCAGTAGCAAACTGCTAGCGATTTCCTTTACGCTAAATCCCGAAATGGTTTTTAAGGTGAGCGCCACTTGATCCTCTTGTTTCAAGATGGGGGCACAACAAGCAAAGATGAGTCGCAGCTGGCTATCCGCAATTTCCTCCGGTCGATAGATGGTATCCTGGTCAAAAGAAGTGGACGCTAGTTTTGGAAGATGCTCTAGATGGTGTTGTCGCGTTTTTCGTTTGCGCAACTGGTCTCTTAGCTGATTCTTAGCTACCGTTAGTAGCCAGGCCGAAGGATTATCTGGAATATAGTTGAAACTCCAAGATCGCAAAGCCTTGAAGAAAGCCTCTTGTATGGCATCCTCTATAGGTTCCAAAAGCCCAATGCCATAGGCGTGGCTCAGGATGGCGACCATCTTGCCATGCTCATGCCTGAAAAGATGGTCGACCAATTGTCGGGTGGTATTCGTATTTCCCAAGAGCTTTTACATTTGCATTACTTCGCGTAATTCTACGGTTCCTTCCAAATCGAAATCAGGGAACCTCTTGGCCATTTCCTTTACTTCATCCAAAGAGTTGGCTTTAACGATGAAATATCCGCCAATAAGCTCTTTGGTTCGACAAATGGGCCATCGGTAGCGATAACAGATTCGCCACTTAATCGGGTGGCAGTTGGGATAAGCGGGCGACCTTCGACGTAATTTCCACTAGCAGTAAGATCACCGATCCAGTCCATCCACATCTTCATACGCTGCTGACTTTCTTCCGGCGATAAACCAATAGTTTGATAGTCGGCACCGAGGAAGATCATCATAAATTCTTTCATGATACTTTGTTTATAGTTAAAGAATGTAAATTCAATAGCATGACGATCGAGGATAAGCTTGGGGGACAATTTCTGTAAAAAAATTTTCTCCTTCTATATTTAGGAGCTTATTGGACGGAAAAACAATGTAAAGTGGGTAAATCTTCCGGTGAAGCTGGTTTTTGAAGAAATCCTTTGAAATAGGAAGACACACCTTTATCTTCAAGACAATCATTACGGATCTTATGCAAGGAATTAAAGTTTGTCTATTTGATGCATTTGGTACTTTATTTAAGGTAAAATTGCCTGTGGAAGAATTGGATCGACTCACCGATGGACAAGGAGAACGCCTGCTAGATATCTGGCGTAGCAAGCAATTGGAATATACTTGGTTGAGAGGATTAATGGGAGATTATGTTTCCTTCGACCAGGTAACGGAAGAGGCACTCACTTATGCCCTGCGAGAAATAAAGGTGGAGGAGCCCAAGGTTTACGATATCTTAATGCCTGTGTATCGACGACCTGAGGCTTTCTCCGATGTGCTGCCTGGGTTAAAGGCCTTAAAACAGGCCGGATATCAAGTGGCTATTTTATCAAATGGCACCAAGTCGATGCTTGAAGCGGGTGTGACAAAAACAGGCATTAGCCAACTAGTATCGGCCGTCCTTTCTGTTGAGGAAGTACGAACATTTAAGCCCAATCCAAAGGTCTATCAGATGTCGGCTGATTTCTTTGGTTTGGATAAATCGGCTTTCTTGTTCTTTTCATCAAATCGATGGGACGTAGCTGGAGCCGCTACCTTCGGGTTTGCGACAGCATGGGTAAATAGGAACCAACTAGTACCGGAAGTACTGGGTCCTAAACCGACTTACAAGCTATCATCTCTACACGAGTTGAACAGCATCTTATACTAAGAAGACATTTTTGGGATTACTGTTTTTGTGCTTAGCTCTAAAAACAAAATAAAGGGATGCCCTTTGGACCGACTGTGGATTTGTTATGATTTGTTTGTTCATTGTTCGGGCTACTACAAAGTCGACGGTCGAGGAGAACGCAAAAAAAGGTTGTGCCTGTTGAGATAATCTCGGATATGGGTTCGACCCCATTACTAAAGAAGGGGCGTTCAACAGGAGATGGCTTGGTTTTTTGGAGTAGCTAGTCATCTAGCACTCGCAGTCTATAGGGTACTTCTCCTATTCTGGGAGACTGCAACTATGGGTATTTTCAAAGGTGTCTAGCGAATGAATCGCTTTCTACCATCACTTTGGGATTATTCAACTTGCTTTGGGTAAGCATTTGTACTTCAATACGCGGAGGATAATCCAAGGTTTCAAGCCGGAGATATATAATCGTATGATATATGCCTTTTAAATAGATAGATGGATAAGGTGCATTTGAAAGCTGTTGATTATTAGTTGTTTGTGTTGTGGTTAGGGGCTTTGTTAGTGATGAATTAAATTAAAAAAATATGAGAATTATATTGAGCATAAGTATCGGAGTTTTGATTTGGGCTTGCACAGGTCCGGCAACACCTGTATCAAATGCTTGGGAAGGAGAGTGGGTCGACCTAACTTATCCTTTTAATGAACAAACAATTTTGATAGTATGAAGAAGCTACTATTGATTTGCTGTCTTCTTTGGACAGCGAATCTAACTCAGTCTCAATCGGAAACGCCCTCCTTTAGCCTAGAGTCGATTCTAAGTGCAGCCTTCCCAACGGATCTTGTAGCAGCTCCTACGGGCGAACAGGTGGCTTGGGTGCTTAATAGGGAAGGAGTACGTAATATTTGGACGGCTAAGGGGCCGCTATGGGAAGCTAAACAGTTAACCACCTATGATAAAGATGACGGCCAAACCATTACTCAGCTCATGTTTAGTGGAACAGAAACCTTAGTTTATATCCGTGGTGGAGCCCCCAATCGGCAAGGAGAGATCCCCAATCCTACTAGTGAGGTGAACAAAGCGAAAAGACAGATATGGAAACTTCGACTAGATGGATCTGCTCCTAGTCTATTGACGGAAGGTAGCGCTCCAGTGCTATCGCCTGATGGTAAGATACTAAGTTATATTCGGGCAGGAAAGGTATGGGTAAAACCATTGGCTGATAGTGCTGCTGCCCAGCAACTGTTTGCTATTCGAGGGAGACCTAGTAGTTTATCTTGGTCCCCCGGTGGCAAACACCTAGCTTTTGTTAGCAATCGGGGAGATCATAGTTTTGTAGGGATATATGATTTTGAAAGAAACAAGATCCAGTATTTGGCCCCTTCTGTTGATCAAGATCAAAGCCCGGTGTGGTCTCCGGACGGCCAACAACTCGCCTTCATTCGAATTCCTCATGAAAAGCAAATATTACCTTTTTCACCAAGACGAACTGCTCTATCTTGGTCTATCCAACTAGCGGATGTGGTGACGGGGCAAGTTCGGGAGGTTTGGAAAGCTCCCGAAGGGGATGGCTCGGCCTTCCGGTTTATTTCAGCTAGCAATCAACTATTGTGGGGCGCGGATAATAGGTTAATCTTTCCCTGGGAAGGAGATGGTTGGACGCATTTGTATAGCTTGTCCATAGATGATGGCGGTAAACCAGTGTGTTTAACCCCTGGTGAATTCGAGGTACAGTTTGTAGCACAGTCTCCCAATCGGGAATATATACTCTACTCTTCTAATCAGGGAGACATTGATCGACAGCATATTTGGCGCGTGTCAGTCCAAGGGGGAGCGGCACAGCAGTTGAGCCCGAAGAGAGGTATCCAATGGTCTCCAGTTATGACAGCGGGACGGGGCATGGTATTTTGCCTAGCTTCGAGCGGGACGGAAGCGGCGCATGTAGCCAGGATACAGGGGGCTGGATTAATTCCGGTAATGGCTGATTCTGCCAGAGGTGCAGCATTTCCTCGGGATCAGTTAGTGGAGCCGCTAGCGGTAGAATTCCCCGCTGCTGATGGCATGATGATTCATGGCCAGTTGTTTTTACCTCCCAATCAGGAAGCGGATGAAAAACGCCCTGCTTTGTTGTTTTTTCATGGAGGATCAAGGCGGCAAATGTTGCTAGGATTTCACCACCGTGGCTACTATCACAATGCCTATGCGATGAATCAATATTTAGCTAGTAAAGGATATGTAGTGTTGTCAGTCAATTACCGCAGCGGAATTGGTTATGGTATGAAATTCAGAGAAGCGCTCAACTATGGTGCGCAAGGTGCAAGTGAATATAATGATGTGATTGGGGCGGGATTGTATTTGAGGGGAAGGGCTGATGTTGATCCGGATAGAATAGGTTTATGGGGAGGTTCCTATGGAGGGTATTTGACTGCCCTAGGCTTGGCCAAAGCCTCTGACTTGTTCGCTGCTGGCGTAGACATACATGGGGTGCACGATTGGAATGTCGTGATCAGAAACTTTGTACCCTCCTATAACGCAGAGCGCGCCGCAGCATTTGCAAAGTTGGCTTATCAATCCTCGCCTATGGCTTTTATTGATGGTTGGAAATCTCCTGTATTGGTAATTCATGGAGATGATGATCGAAATGTGCCTTTTAGTGAAACGGTAGATTTGGTAGAAGCACTGCGGCACCGGGATGTTCATTTGGAGCAATTGATTTTTCCGGATGAAGTTCATGGTTTTTTATTGCATAAGAATTGGCTGGCTGCTTATTGGGCTACTGCCGACTTCTTTGATCGTATGCTGAAGAATAAACCTTGATTTTGCTCCTCTCCAACACTTCCGAAGTCTTCAAAAACTTCGGAAGTGTTGGAAACCCAACTCACTCCTATGCAAGAACCCATCTCAAGGTTGAGCAGGCTTAATGCTATCCTTCTCAAGTTGCAGAGCCGCCCCTTTGTATCCGTGCAACAGCTGGCTGAGCAGTTTGCGGTCAGCAAGAGAACCATCTATCGGGATATCGCAGCTTTGGAGGAATCGGGGGTGCCCATCGTTTCTTTGGACCGAAAAGGGTTTAGCCTACTAGAAGGCTACAATGTACCGCCGGTCATGTTTACCGAGTCCGAAGCCAATGCTATGGTAATTGCAGAAAAGATCATTGCCCGATCCAGCGATCAATCCTTGGTCGCTGAGTTTAGCAAAGCCGTGGACAAGGTCAAAGCCGTTTTGAAGCATTCACAGAAAGAAAAAGCGGATTTTCTTTCCCAAAGAACAATCATTGGTAAAAACTGGGACAACGAGGTAAATAGTGATTTACTAGCTCCCATACAAAATGCCTTGACCGATTTTCGGGTATTAGAAATATCCTATCTAAAAGCCGATGCTCAAAAGGTTACAAGCAGAAAGGTAGAGCCCTTTGCCATCTATCAAAATACCTTGGAGAAATGGGTGTTAATTGCCTGGTGTCGCATGAGAGAAGAGTTTAGAAGCTTTCGGATTGATCGGATACAGGAATTGAATACCCTAGATGAGACCTTCCCACCTCATAAGCTTACACTAAGTCAATATGTCGAGATGCAACGAAAGATTCATGGCCATTAGGGTAGCAAAAAATAATTTTTGTCAGTCTAAGTTTGTGACATAGGGTTGTCACAACCCCTATTTACCTTTGGAGTAATTCAATGACCAAATGAGCCATTATGCACTCTACCAATTATTTTAATACGCTTATCGAGATAGCTGAAGACTGCCCCATTCAACACGGAGAAGTTCCTCCGATAAAAGGCGAAAAAAGATCCGTAGCCAATTTGCAATTTGACCTGCTATACGATCATCCTTACGAATATACATCGGATGAGGTACTATTCTCCGTATTTGCTACACGCAAGGAAATTGCCAGGGCAGATCTGGAAGCAGAGCGGCAACGCTATTTCTCCAAAGGTCAGCCTTGTTTCCGCGCCTCCCCTCTAACCAAGCGCTATGGCTGGGGCATTCATGCCAATTCGGAAGGCAAGCTTGCCATGATCTCTTCCGATTCAGCTGCCTACCAACAATTGCAACAAGATGATTCAGTGACGAAGAAAAAGGCGATGCGCTCCCGGCGGAAGTGACCCTCGCCCTGACACTCACCAGGTGAGTACTCACCCGGTGAGTGTTTGAAGCTAATGGGGACTCAATGATGTGTGTTTAATTTCTTAATTATTTGATTTTTAATTGTTTATAGTTGTTGTGCTAAGCTGGCTCACCCCGGTTATCACTGACTAAGTTTTTCATTTTGCTTCCTATGCGCCTGAAACACTCACCCGCTGAGTGTCTAAGTTTTAACTTTAACTAAATGTTTTTAATTATTTGATTATTAGCTGATCGTGGTGTTTTGGGTTTTTTCCACTGCAAAATCGAAATCCGCCGTGACTCCATCACTCCTCCAAATACTCACCTGCTGAGTAACTCACCCCCTCACCCAACCACTAATTGCCTATCTTTACTAAGTAAGAATTCGATTTGAATACTAACTTAGTTACCAGAATAGAATGAAAAGTTTACTACCACTAACCCTATTAGTGATGCTAATAGGTGCATCTTCTACTATCACTGCCCAGGAAAACGAAGAACTTAAGGTCCAAACTAAATACCAAACGGAACTGGACAAACTGCTGGAAGAGGCTAAGGTCAAGCAGGCCTTTAAGACCATACATAAACAGGACCAACAAACCCTCAAGGAGCACATCTATTTGAACGAAATTCCTGCCCCGCCCTTTGCTGAAGAGGAGCGAGCCAAGGCCTTTCTGAATATGATGAAAGATATCGGTGTGGATTCGGCCTGGATAGATGAAGTGGGTAATGCCATCGCATTGCGTAAAGGAACCAAAGGGGAGAAGACCGTAGTTTTAGATGCACATCTAGATACGGTATTCCCCGAAGGAACCGATGTAAAGGTGAAGGTGCAAGGGGATACTTTGTACGCACCTGGCATTGGCGATGATACCCGCGGACTAGCCATGGTTTTGGCGGTGCTGCGCGCTATGAATGATGTGGACCTGCAAACTGAGGCGGATGTCCTTTTCATTGGGACAGTAGGCGAGGAAGGTCTCGGTGATTTGCGAGGGGTAAAGCACTTGTTTAGGGATAAAGGGCCGAAGATTGACTCCTGGATTTCCATCGACGGAGGAAATCTTGGCCGCGTCAATTATAAAGGCTTAGGTTCGCATCGTTTTGGTGTGTCTTTCAGAGGTCCAGGTGGACACTCCTGGGGGGCATTTGGTTTGGCAAATCCCCATCACGCTCTAGGCGCCGGCATCCATTACTTTGTCAATGCTGCCAATGACTACGTCAGCACCGGACCTCGCACCAGCTACAACGTGGGGCGCATCGGAGGGGGAACTTCTGTGAATTCTATTCCCTTCGTGTCCTGGATGGAGGTAGATATCCGTTCTATAGACCCCAGCCGCCTGGACGACATGGACAAGATCCTAAAGGATGCTATGGAAAAGGCTTTGAATGAACAAAACCAATTGCGAAAAGGTGGTCGCCCGATTAGCCTAAAAGTGGAAATGATTGGTGACCGCCCTTCGGGTGAACTATCGCCAACTCTTCCCTTAATCCAACGAGCTGCTGCCGCCACCCGCTCCTTTGGTGTGACTCCACGCCCCACCCGCGGCTCTACCAATGCCAACATCCCAATAGCCCAAGGTATCCCTGCCGTGACCATTGGTCGCGGGGGCATAGGTGGACGCGCCCATTCATTACTGGAATGGTGGGCCAATAAGGATGGCTATAAGGGCACACAATATGCACTACTATTGCTAGTGGCAGAAAGCGGCCTAGCTACAAAATAATCGTACAAATGAACGTTAAAACGGGGGTTGAGAATAAGTTATAAGTAATGTTGAATCTGCTGTGGATATAATCTGGGTGGGAAGTTATTAGGTCGTCTGTAAGCAGCAGATTTTTCGATGAGATTAGAGGAGTCCGGTCAAACGAAGTGCTCCTAGAAAGACAGTAGCCAATAGGGCCAATACCAATAAGTGGTCGAAATTGCTCGCTGAGCTTACCTCGTGCTCGTCCTCAAACCAGCTAGGGTCATCAAGTAAATGTTTTTCGGGACCCCGCGCTGAGTTTGGACTAAGCCAGTTGTCCGTGCTGGCAGCGGCTGAAGAAAGAGGGGATGGATGATATTTTCTTCCTTGCGTCATGATTCGGATATTTGATATAAGAAATAAAAATATATCTATCGCTACTAATAACGTGCCGCTTATGAAGATTATTATATCTAAATCAATTCATCCCCTCTTTTAAGAGTTATAACAAAACGCTTGCGAGTTCCTTTTGCTCCGAAATTTCAACTCGACTTAGAGCTTGTGTAAGGTCATGAATAAGGTCTTTGAAATGCTCTACTCCTACTGATAAGCGAACTAGATTATCGGTGATTCCCATGGCTTCGCGATCAGTCTTTGGGACGCCTGCATGAGTCATGCTTGCCGGGTGCTGTGCCAGGCTTTCCGTGCTTCCCAGGCTCACCGCCAGCTTAATAAGACGTAGCTCATTCAGGAACTGGAAGGCCTCTTGCTCACCCCCCCGTAAGGTAAAAGATAGCATAGCTCCGGCCGAGAGACATTGCCTCTGATAAATCTCGTATTGGGCTCCATGCTCAGGGTCTAAATTCCCCAAATAAAAAATATTTTCAATTTTTGGATGATGGGTAAGGAACGCAGCCACTTTTTCAGCATTGTACGCCTGTTGGTCCATTCTTACTTTCAAGGTCTCCAAACTTCGCATGAGTAACCATCCTGTCCATGGTCCCGCCATGTTTCCTAGGAAGGTGCGAAGCGTTTTGATCCTTTGAATGAGCGCAGCAGAACCTAGACAGGCTCCTGCAATCACATCGCTATGCCCACCGATGTACTTGGTTGCTGAATACAGGACAAGATCAGCACCCTGTTGTAGCGGGTGTTGCCAAAGCGGTCCTAGGTAAGTATTGTCTACCGCTAGCAAAACTTTCTTTTCTTCGGACGAAAAGGAACGAGCGATGTTCGCACAAGCTGCAATGTCAATGAGATGGTTGGTGGGGTTGGCGGGGGTCTCTATGTAGATCAACACCAAGCGATCGGCAGCTTCGTGTGCCTGGACCAGCGCCTTGATCTCTGCCGGGGATTGATGGGGAGAAAAACCTAAGGTGTGTATCCCATACTTCGGCAATACCTCACTAATGAAATGGCTTGTACCGCCGTATAAGGGATTGCTGTAAAGCAATAAATCACCACTAGATAAACACTCGAATAAGCAGGTTGAAATAGCAGACATTCCACTCTCAAATACAGCACAGTCCTCTGCTTGATCCCAGAGGCAAAGTCGGTTTTCTAGAATCTCTAGGTCGGGATTGTTGAGGCGGCTGTAGATCAGTCCTTGTTGTTCTTCAGCTTCTTTTTCTCGTAAACCATAGGCTAACTCAAAGTAGGCTTTCCCTTCTTCAGCCGTGTTGAAGACAAAAGTTGAGGTTTGGAAGATCGGGCATTTCAGTGAGCCTTCAGATAAGCCTGGCTCATAGCCGTAGGACATCATGAGGCTCTCAGGTTGATAGGTATGTTTTTTCATTTCAGCTCTTGATTTGTATGGAATAAGTAGATGAATTATAGATCAAAGCTACAGGTGTTTGGAAAATAAATCTACCTTAGGTGTTTCAAGAAGAAAATAAATCTATATATTTCCAATTGGCAGGAAAAGTATCTTTTGTGAGGCGCTTGTGAATTGTTAGTCAGAAAATTTATCTGCTATGGATATCGAACATCTAGACGCGACGGATCGCCGAATTTTGAAAATGCTCCAATTTGACGGAAAGGCCACCATCAAGGAAATGGCCAATCAATTAAACATGACCAACACACCCGTTTTTGAACGGGTGAAAAGGCTGGAGCGGGATGGATTTATTAAGCAATATACGGCCATCTTGGATCGGCAGAAGATGGGCCTGCAAATGGTTGTCTTTTGCACAGTGAGTTTGAAAGTGCATCACGCGGAATTTTTGGAGCGTTTTGAGCAGGAGGTGACTTGCCTGGAGGAAGTGGTGGAATGCTATCACATTGCGGGGATGTTTGATTATCTGTTAAAGGTGGTGATAAAAGATATGGATGTTTATCGTCAATTCGTATCCAAGAAGCTGGCAGCCTTGGAAAATATCGGTAAGGTGCAAAGCTCTTTTGTGATGACGGAGATTCGCCATTCCACGGCTTTACCAATATCCTAATTCGATAGCCATAATGAATAGGGGGGCTATTTCTTTAGAATTACGTTATAGTATTGTTCTCCATCGGGTAGATCTTCAATTTCCTCCCAAATTCTTCTTGTGCTTTATTTCTGACTTAACTCCTTACGCATCAAGATGTCCGACTGTAGATCCTGCCCCAGAAGGAAAGAGTGTTGACTAAAGGCCTTAAAACCCTGACGCTCATAAAAGCGAATAGCTCCTGGGTTTTGATCCCAAACACCTAGCCATACATAGGTCATGCCTCGTTCAATGGCAATGTCCCAGGCAAAGTCAAATAGAGCCGCACCAATTCCTCGTCCTTGATAGTCCGAGTCCACATAGATACGTTCAATTTCCATGCCCTCCGCCTCCTTCAAGTCAGTTTGTGCTTGATTGAAATTGAGCTTCAGATAAGCTATGGCTTTTCCCTCTTCTCTAGCAAAGTAGAAATGTGAATCTGGGTGATCAAATTCCTGCTGTACTTGAGTCAAGGAAAACGCCTTGGCGGTATATTCAGCCATATCTTCTGGCGTATTTTGGGCCCCAAAGGCTTTCACGAAAGTGGATTCCGCCATCTGCCTTAGGAGTGGTACTTCTTCTGATTGGCAAGGGGTGATTTGAATGGGCTGCATATGGTGAGTTAAGGTCAATTTCTAAGTCAAAGATAAGGAGATATACAGGACCTAAAGTGGATGGTGGAGATTTACAACATAAAGCTTAATGACTGAATTTGGTCAGATAACCATTTATGATGTAAATCTGTACGTTTGATGTGTTCTCCAATCAAGATCGTAGCGCTCTAGTAGTTATTTTAGGAGCATGAAAAACCTACACTATCTTTTTTTATTGCTCTTTACCTCTGCTCCATTATCTGCCACTGACTACTACGTGTCCAAGAGCGGAGATGACACCAATGAGGGCTCCTTGGACCAGCCCTTTTTAACGATTATGAAAGCTGCCTCGGTCATGTTCCCAGGCGATGTCTGCTACATCATGGAGGGGACTTACCGGGAAACACTGACTACCCTTCGAAGTGGTACGGCCTCAGAACGGATCATTTTCCGAAACTATCAAGCGGATGAGGTCTGGATTCGGGCTACAGAACAAGTAGCGGATTGGTTTATTCATACAGGGAATATCTGGCGAAGCAGCGTGACGCTTTCACAGGGCACAAAAGATGCGGTCTATTATAATGATGCCTTAATGGATCTTGCTCGTTGGCCAAATAATGAGGACAATGACAAGTACACTATTGATGCGGAACCAGTCCTAGGAGGTGCCGCTGGTCAAGTGATAGGAAAATCGATGCCCCAAGTTGACTTGAACGGGGCCTATGTCTGGTACTTAGGGGCACATTCTGGCACCAGTTGGACACGGAGGATTACCAGTCGACAAGGAGATGCTGTCAATTTCCAAGCCGTGAATATTAATGCTTGGCCTTTTCATCCACATAATCCTACCGTTATTCGCAATGAAAACCGGGGGCGATTTTTTGTGTTCGGGGCTATGGATTTGCTTGATTACGAACGAGAGTGGTTCTACGAGAATGGCTCCTTATACCTGCAAGCACCTGGCAATGCCGATCCCAATGGTGCTACCATAGAATATGCCGCTCGTGAACGTACCATCCACATCAAACACAACTTTATCACCATAGAGGGGATCAACGGTTTTGGCGGGAAAGTGCATCTCCAGGGTGATCATACCATCATCCGCAACTGCATCATCCGACATGGCTTGGAGAGTCTGGATGAACTGGATAATACGGATGCCCAGGTAGGAAATGGTTCTATACATATTCAAAGTAGCTACAATCTCATCGATAACAATTTGATTGAGTACGGCTCCCTAAATGGCATCTTTATGCAAGGTTGGGGTGGGGTAGAAGGGAATGAGATTCGACAAAATGAGATTCGCTATTTTAATACCGTAGGTATTCACGCTTCTCCAATTCGAGCCATTGGCTTTGAATCTAAGATTTTATACAATACCGTATATGGTGCGGGCCGGGATGGCATCTTTTTGCCCAATCAAAATTGTGAGCTAGCCTACAACGACTTCAGTGATGTGATGCGGATCAACAATGATGGAGGCCTTTTCTATGTGGTGGGAAATGCGGATAATAAGAATACTTCCGTGCATCATAACTGGTTTCATGACAGCGCTGGACCAGCGTATGCCGATGGTCGTACCGCTGGTATTTACCTGGATAACAATAGTAAAGGGTATGATGTCTATAGAAATGTGGTTTGGAATATCACCTGGTCGGCGGTACAGATGAATTGGTCTGCCTGGAACAACGACATCTTTAATAATAGCTTCTGGAATGTGGAGAAGGCGATGGGCGTTTGGCTCAATGGTCATACCCAGCTGAACAATCGCATCTTCAATAACTATAGTCGCGAATCCAATTGGGAAGGGCAGGAACTGAGTAATAATATTGTAGATACAGCTGATCCTTTCACGGATCTCAGTAGTAAAAACTTTCTTCCTAAAGCCGGTTCACTCCTTGTCGATGCGGGGATGGAGATCGCGGGGATCACTGATGGTTTTTCAGGCGCTGCTCCTGATGTAGGGGCTTATGAGTTAGGAGTAGCGCAATGGATTCCGGGGGCTACGCGGGCAGGAGTTCCTACTGGCTTTTTTGCACCTAAGGTACCACAACTGCAAGTTAAGACTTTCCCAAATCCGACTAATGGTACTAGCCATTTCCTGATCGAATTACAGGGGGGGAGTCATCTGAATTGGAGCTTAGTAAGCATAGATGGGCGTTCGATGACTTCGGATGCTAAGACCTACTTACCGGCAGGAGAGCATCGTTTTGAGTTGCCAACTGGAGGCTTGCCTGCTGGAATTTATGTGCTCCATGGACGTACGAGCGAAGGTTTTTTCACCGATCGAATTGTAGTGGAGTAAGTCGAAGATTGTTTTGGTATTGTAAAATAGAAGAAGGCTGTCTCAGATGGACGAGACAGCCTTCTTTCATGTGATTCTGACGGTAGGAAATTACTCTTCTTCTGCGGGTATCAGGTTGTCATCGGAAATTCGATCAATCAATTTATTGTAAGGATCGATTCCCGCTTTTGCTGGTAACTTGTCAACGATAATTTCCATCTCCTGCGGACCGGGCTTGATCCAGTGTTTCTGTAGGTAGATGGGTTCTAGTTTTGTCATCCCTTTATCATTCTTACCATCTCTATCGAAGATACCGATTTCGATTAGGTTGGCCCGATCTGGGCGGGCCGTCTCGTTGCCGTTGCCATCGTATTGAATTTTCTTCGAGTCGAAGGTCAACTTGACTTTGTATTTTCCATTATCCAGTGCTTCATACTTGACTTCACGCATCCGGTTTTCGTATAGTGTGATGTTTTGGAAGGATTCTTCAATGAAATATTTCAAAGAATCTGGCGTCACAGAATCGATATAATCATACCATTCCAAGGAGTTAGGGAATGGTGGTTCGGAGCGAAAAGCAGCATCTGCCAAGAAATCGCTGAAAGCCCGATTAAGTGAATCTTCACCTACATAATCCTGTAGGGCATACATCACGTGTCCTCCTTTTCGATACCATACATAAGCTTGATTGTCATTATCAAGTAGGGTCTTCTCAAATTTGGATTCCCCGGCACGCCCTCTTAGGTAGCTGTCCAATTCGTACTTCAAGAATTTCTGCATGGCTTCTGGACCATATTCTTTTTTCATTACCATAAAGGAACCGTATTGTGCCATAGTTTCACTAAGCTGATTGGCTCCTCGAGTATTACTTGGCGTAATTTGGTGGGCCCACCACTGGTGAGCTACCTCGTGAGCAGTAACAAAAAAGGAATAGTCGAAATCATCAGGGTTGCTGAAATCTCCAACCCAACCAAAGCTTTCTGCATAAGGTACCGTGTTGGGGAAGGATTGGGCGAAAGTAGCGTAACGCGGGAATTCCAGAATGCGCATCTGCCTAAACTGGTAAGGCGAGAAATTGGCATTGAAATAATCGAAAGAAGCTTGGACTGCTCTAATGAACCGATCAATATTGAAATTGTGCTTATCGTCATGGAAAATCTCAATGCTTACCTCAGACCCGTCTGGCCGCTTCCACACATCCCTGGCTACCTCGTAATCCGCTGAACAGAAGTTGTAGAAATTAAGCATTTCCTTATCCATTTTATAATGGTAGTACTTCCGGCCGTTTTCTTCCCAGTCTCGTTGAAGGTACCCGGGGGCGATGGCAATTTGCTCCGGATCCGTACTAATAGTGGCTTCAAACATGACGTAATCGGCATCATCCTCAAATAGGAAATTGGAGAGGCCAAAAGTGTCGGTTTGTTCCGGACTGAAATAGTCTTTGGGTTCTAAGTCATTCTTCTTTCTATCTAGGTCACCAGTCAATTCTCTGCTGCTGTTGTACCCAAAGGAAGGAAAGGCATTGGAGTTGAAGAAGGTACCATTGTAAACGATACTCTGCCCAAACCCACTATTGGGGAAACCTTTATAGCCGCCTTTGATCTTCATATTCATTGCCAAGGTATCACTAGGCTTCATCGGACGTGGCATCTTGTAGATGTAAAACCGTTGATCATCATCGCCAAAAATCTGTTCGGGCTCCTGGCCATCAATGGTAAAGCCCACCATGTCAGATAAAGACTTGGATGAGTTAAAGGTCAGGAACAAAGAATCAATATCAGCGCCCGTTCTATTGATCAGAATAAAATCGCCATCCAATTCGACCCGTCGTTCACTGGCGTAGATATCGGCTTTGACATTAACATCAATGATTTTGGGTTGTAGGACTTTCGCGTATTGACTGTACTGTTCCTCATATTTGACGGATAGCTCCTCTTGGTAATCACTTTTCTGATAGCTATTCAGTGTCTTTACATTGTGATAAATAAATGCACCAGAACCTACCCAAATCGCTAATAGCGCAAAGATGCCGATGGCAGCACGAGTATTCCATCGGGTTCGCATAAGCTTTAAGCGAGTACGCCAAGTAGCTTCTGTCCCTCTATTCCACAATAGGTTTCCAATGATCAACAACACCCCACCGAAGGCCAACCAATAGAGATTGAACCAACTTACTGGTTTTATGAAATGCCCAAATCCGTTCATATCGGAAATGAGGTACCCAGGTCGATAGCTGTAAAGCCACATATTAAAGTCTACCTCAGCCACTTGATTGATGCCAAATAGGACTAACCAGACGGTGATGGCCATCACATGGCCCAAGAATTTCTTATTCACTAGAATGTGGACGAAGAAGGCCAGTATAACTAGTTGTAGATACCGTGGGAATTCCAGCAAATATAGATCCGTAAAGTACTTGCCAAACTCATAGTTGAAGTAGCCTTGCATCGTTTGACTGAAAACGCCTACCACCCACACCATTGATGCCAGGAAGAAGGCCACCAGTGCCATGGCGAGGAACTTAGACCCGTAGCTCATCCAATTGGGGGTAGGTAAGGCATCGGCGATTTGGTTGAACCCAACACTCTTATCTCTATGGACTACTTCGCCGGTATAGAATATGATAATGATGAACACAAAAATGATATAAGTTGCATTTTTGGATTCGATCATAAAGTAGGTCATTGGCAAGTCTGGCGTGCCGTAGGTGGTATTGCCCAGCCAGCCATCCAGGAAAAGAAATAGTACACCCCCCAGGATCATACCGATAAAGTAGACATCCTTCAAAATACTCCTAAATTCCAACCAGGCCTGCTGTAACATCTGACGGAAGTATAAGCCATTAGAAAAGGTCGGAATAACTCTAGGCAAGGACCAACTTACTCCACTCTTGTCCTCAACCTCTGCTACTTCTCCTTTCTTCTTTTTCCCTAAACGCTTATCCAGGAAGCGGACAAAGTCAAAACGGAACAAGGTAAATACGAGTAATAGTAAGGAGGCTCCGATCCAAAGCAGTCGATTGATCAGAAAATTACCGGTCAAGGGTTGAGTCAATACATTCTGCTCTACGGGCGTCCAATATTTGGTTGCATTGCTGTAGGTGTTGAACGCAAATGGATCCAAGATATCGGCTAGATCTTGATTGGCCACGTCTTGAGTAAGGTTAATAGCCAAGAGGTATCCAATGAAGAATAATACACTACCTACGTAGGAGATAAAGACCTTACGTGTTAGGGCTACCAGACAGAAAAATATGGTTCCTGTAAATAGTAGGTTTGGCCAAAGAAGGGTAAAGGTCGGTTGAATATAATGCCACAGATTTAGCGGGCCAAAACGCTCCGCTTCTTCCCAACCTATCAATGGTCCCAAGGCATAGCCCACAATCATGCCCAGGTGCAGGCCCAGGCTAATCAGCATGAGGATCAGGAATGATCCACAAAAGCGACCTAATAAATAACCTTTTTCGTTTACGGGATAGGAAAAGTAGTAATTCTTTACCCCGTGTTCTATATCCCGGTACACCGGTACGCCCATCACAGCCGAACTGATCATCGTCATGAAAATACTCATGATACCCATGAAGATGGCGATTTGGAAAGAAGAGTTCGCGAAGGCTTTTTCTGAGCCATTACCATTTCCTCCGTCCATGGCAATCAGTGCGCCAAAGGCGAAAAGTATACCAAAGTAGGCCCAGGTAGCTGGGCGTTTGATTCTATATTTTAATTCAAATCGAAATATTTCCCAAAACATCTTTTAGCGATTTTACCTTCTCTAGCAATTTTGTGGTCAACTCAAAGCTAAGATCAAAAGCGCCCCGACAGTATCGTCGGGAGAGCGTTGATTTAGTTTTTAGGTGACTCAGTAGCACAAAAATTGTCAGAGAACCTTATGATAAGCATTAATTAAACAGATAGAGATTCCATTCGCTCGGTAATTCGAGTGAAGTACACATCTTCCAAAGTGGTTGTGGAAGCTGCAAATGAAGAATCCGGTTCAGTCTCGCTAAAGACGTGAATTTGAGTTTGGCCGGCTTTCAGCTGGGTGGAGATCACATTGAAGTTCTGCTTGTACTGATCAAGATCTTGCTTATCGATCAATTTCTCCCAGACTTTGCCTTGCATGTCCGTTACTAATGCCGATGGATTTCCTTCTACTACCACCTCACCTAGGCAGATGATAGCCATATTTTGGCAAAGATTAGTGACGTCTTCGACGATGTGGGTAGAAAGGATTACGATGGTGTTCTCGCCAATTTCGCTGAGCAGGTTGTGGAAGCGGTTTCTTTCGGTAGGATCAAGACCAGCAGTGGGTTCGTCAACGATGATGAGTTTGGGGTCGCCCAATAAGGCCTGGGCAATACCAAAACGCTGTTTCATGCCACCAGAGTAGGTGCCTAGATTCTTTTTACGAACATCATATAAATTAACTCTATTGAGCAGCGAACCCACCACCTCGTTTCTTTCTTTGCGGTTAGCAATACCCTTTAAAGCGGCAATATGATCGAGCATGGTTTCCGCCGTTACTTTCGGATATACGCCAAATTCTTGTGGTAAATAACCCAATACCCTTCTTACCGCATCTTTTTGCTTCAATACATCAATATCTCCCAGTTGGATACTTCCTGTATCTGCTGCTTGCAAAGTAGCGATCGTACGCATGAGTGAAGACTTACCCGCACCATTTGGCCCGAGTAAACCAAACATACCTTGCGGAATGGTAAGGTCAACGTTCTTTAGGGCCTGAACGCCATTAGCATAGGTTTTATTCAGATTAGTAATCTTTAACTCCATTGGTAATAGTTGTTTTGTATTTCTCCGAAGATCTTCAACCGCCTCTGATTGGCAGAAATAATTCGACGGATACGGTGAATTGAGGGATTTAGACGGGTTGATAGGCCTTTGAGTTGCAAGAATACCAAAGGAAAAGTGCGGATTTGGAGGTGTAAGGACCAAGAAGCTATGCGCTTATCTTCGGGCTCATGTGTTACTTTAGAAGTGGTGGAGCCTTAATGTAGCCCACCTCTTAAAAGTCAATCTGATACGTCAAAACGGGTACCAAACTAGACTGTTCGCTGAAAACCCATTGGCCAAGATCTGGGTCAAAATCTCTATTTATTGCGCTAATGTTTCTCCGGGCAATTACATTTTGAATGTCCAAACTCAGTATCCAAGCGTTAGATGGATTATTCTTACGGTAAGCAATACGAATGTCCGGTCTAAAGAAATTGGGTACCTGTTCTGTGAAGGGCCGAGATTCGTCGAGTATGGGGTCAAGTGGTTCTAGTGGATCCCTGTCATTGGATAAGATAGGAGTCAGCCTTTGCCCACCATTATACATAAGTCTGAAACCTAGCTGCAAGACTCGGTTTTGCGAGAAGCTCCATTCTTTTCCAGCGACTGTAGAGATGGTAAAATTACCGTTGTAAGTTGTGGAGTAAGATTGGCCATTTAAAGGGCTATATTGACTGTCGTAAATAGAGGCGGCCAATACGAAGAAAGTTCCTGATCTAAAGGCCTTTTCAAGGCTTACATCTAGCCCATAATTTCGTCCTGTCCCCTCACTCGTTAGGGGTCTTCTAGCAAAGCCTTCCAGCTTGTTTAGCAGTGAAAATGTACTGCCTAGGTCTGTACTAACAGGTACATCGAACAAATGCTGAAAGTAGGCTTCAGCAGTGAATTTAATTCCCTTTTCCGTCACATAATCATACCCGAGGACAAAATGATGCGCTTTAATTAACCCTAGATCGAGATTGGGTAAATCACTGCCATCTCTGTAGAAATAGCTGCCTATGGGGAGGATTCTACCATGTAGGCCATAGCCCAATCTCAGGCTTTGTTCTGCATTCAATTGATATCGCAGGCCTAATCGTGGTTCAATAGAGTAAGATTGGTTGAGGTCAAAATACACCGCATGTATGCCTAGTACCAAAGAGGTTCGGGGGGTTAGGGAGGTTCTCAACGAAGCAAAAGGCTGAATAAGCGTCGATTGCCCTTTTTGATCTAGGAAGGTATTGTATTGGTTGTCGATCAGGAATAATCTTTCCAAATCATAAAATAAGCGACTAACAAACATCCCAGTTTTTAGCGCGGTCTTGGAAGAAAGCTTCCGAAAATACAGGGTAGCAAAACTAAGCCTGTCATTACGATAGGATTCATCGTTAATGACCGTTGCAATGCGGTCTTGGTTTAGCGTATCATTCCTAAAAGATACCTGTTGGCCCATCAAAGCCAAGCTAGTTTTTAGATAAGAATTATTATCTACTTGCCAAGTATGGGTTAACCCAATGGCTCCCATATCTGTGTCAAAGTCGCGGGTGAGATAATCCGTGTAGCTTCGCCAATTGTCGGTCCCTTCCATGGCTTCGAAGAATTCTTCGCTTAAACCTCCGATGCCCCAGGTGGAGATTCTATGTTTATAGTCCTTGGATTGAAAGTCCAGCTTAAAGGAAAGATCCTGAAAAGTATTGCTAGTGCGTTCATCCACCAGTCTAATATCAAATGCGCTAAGAATTCCTAAAGTGGAGTATCTATAATTAAGCAAATAGGAACTTCGTCCCTTTTGAATGGGCCCTTCTGTAGAGAACTCTAAGCCTAGCATACCTGCCTTGAAAGTGTGTTCTGTTTTATCCTTGTTTCCTGTTCTAAACTTCATATCAAAGACGCCTGAGAAGGCATTGCCATATTCAGCTGGGAAAGCACCCGTTGAAAAATCGGAATTATTTAGCATGCTAAGGCTGAATACCGTAATCCCTCCTCCAGTTGACCCTTTTCGGGCAAAGTGATTGGGGTTCGGAATGTCAATACCTTCTAAGCGCCAAAGCAAACCGATAGATGAGTTCCCACGAATTACAATATCGCTGCGATTGTCACGAGAAGGTTGTACACCTGGAAAACCCAAAACCATCCGGCTAGGGTCATTGGCACTTGCTGCAAACCGTTGGGTCTCTTCTACACCAAAAGACCTTGTACTGACTACCGATAGTTCATTTAATGGCTCATTACCAAATTTTTTGGCTTTGACGGTCACGGCCGCTAATTCCAGCTCAGCTTCCAATAGAGCGATTTCAAGGTTGAGACTTTTTGCAGAGGTTAGAATAATCTCATTGGTGACGTAGGAGGAATAGCCTAGGTAATCACAGCGCAAGGTATATCTACCCACTGGAATGGCTGGAAATAAAAATCTCCCCTCCAAATCTGAGGTAATGCCAAAAGTATCCGACCCAGTGAGGACCAGGCTCGCACCGATCAATGGAACTTTGCTGTCTTTGTCATAGACCCAACCTTTAATTTCCTGCATAGGTTGTCCGATGAGACAATTAGAAATCCATAAAAGCATTAATATCAGGAACGTCTGGTGAGTTCTCATTGCTGATATTTTGAGATGAGGAAAATTTACTAGGTCTATTTGTAGATGGGTTACATACCATTACCGAATACGCTCAGAGAAGGACCTGGTATCACGCTCAATGAAGAATTTGCAAATGACCTAGACCTTGCTACGAGGCTTGTTCCTCATAGGGAAGAGAAGTGGTAACGATAATTATATTTGAATAATAGTATACTGTAGGTGCGCAGATGTATTCAGTAAATATAGTTCTTGTTTAGTGTAATAGGAAATTCAATTTTATGAAAATAACAGCTTTTGTCTCCTTTGCTTGATTTCTTACACCCGACATCAGGTAGGTACTATTGTAACGTAATGGGATGGGACACTACTTAGCTAGCTAGAATGTCATCACTGCCATTCTGGGTGAAAAAAGTAAACTCAAATTAACCTTAACCTAACAATAGCTTCCTACCTTAAAAATCGGTAAGCTTTTCCTTTACCCTTAGTTCAAGCCTTAAATTGTAATCATGTACAAAACAATCCTGATTCTTCCTCTACTTCTACTGTCTTCTTTGGGTGCCTCAGCACAGACCTCAGCGGACTGTGGTACCCGACCCAGCATACAGATTGATGTGCCGGAAGGGGTGACACCCTGGAGTACCCTGGAACTCAATAACGATCCCTGTCTCTTTCAGTTTGCGATTGTGACCGATCGAACCGGTGGCTTACGTCCTGGTATATTCAAGGAGGGCATAAACCGCCTCAATCTTTTGCAACCGGAGTTTGTGATGAGTGTAGGCGATTTCATTCCGGGATATACCACAGATTTAAACGAGTTGAATCGACAATGGAACGAGTTTGAAGAGATGGTGCATGAATTGAACATGCCTTTCTTTTACGTTCCAGGGAACCATGATCTAACCAATGAGGTGATGTTGGATGTGTGGAAGGAACGTTTTGGCCCGACCTATTATCACTTTATATATAAGGATGTACTATTTCTCTGCTTGAATAGTGAAGATCAACTGCGTGGCGCGGGACGAGGGACCATCTCGGACGAACAATATGAGTATGTGGAGAAAGTTCTGGCAGAAAACCCTTCGGTGAAATGGACTTTGGTCTTTTTACATCAACCACTATGGTCGCAGAACGATCCTAAGAGATGGCCAGATGTCGAAAAGCTACTGGAGGGACGTCAGCATTCTGTTTTTGCTGGACACGTTCATCGCTATACGAAATGGGAGCGCAATGATGGCAAGTACTTTACTCTAGCCACTACTGGTGGTGGAAGTCGATTACGAGGAGCACAGTTGGGTGAATTTGATCACGTCAGTTGGATAAGTATGACAGAAAAAGGACCTGTCCTTGCCAATATTGAGTTAGAAGGCATTTGGAATGAAGATGTGGTTACTTCTGATGTTCGTTCTTATATATCGAAGGTGCAAGATTTAAGAAAAGTACTTTTTAGTCCGCATTTCACCAGTGGAGAATTTTCTGAAGGGAGTATGGCGGTGAAAATAACCAATGATGCAGATGTACCTATGAAAGCCAAACTCTCAGCTGATTTCAGTTGGGATTTGGTAGCTCATTTTGAAGAACCGGTGATAGAAGTGGCTCCTAATTCGGTAGTTAGCACCAAATTGCATATGACAGCGCGGCGACCGAAGGATGTGACACTCCTTCGTGGAGTACCGATCAATGTACACTTGTCTTTGCAGCAGGAGGATGGGCCTGATCTGGCCGTCCCTTTCCAATACCAGGTAAAACCCTTGGCAGGCTATCATTTAGCGAAAGCTAAAAAGAAAGTAGTCATCGATGGTAAGCTGCAAGAGTGGAAATCATGGAATTATAAGGTGGAAGGACTGGAGAAGGATGCTTCCGCCCTTTTTGATTTGTCAGTTGACGATGAATATCTCTACCTGGCAGCGAAGGTAACGGATGACCAAATCGTAAGAATGCCGGAGACACCTTCCTACAATCAAGATGCCATTGCTGTCGTAGTGGGGATGGATCCAGCAGAAGTCAGTGCTATGTCTACTGGACGAGGCTGGTATCGCGAAGAGTTGTTTTTGATGATCAATCCAGAAAAAGACGGCCTAAAGTCCGCTCCTTTCTCCCAACGAGATATCCCAGAAGGGATAAAAGTAGCCTGCAAAGTCTCAGAGGTGGGCTATGACTTGGAAATGGCAATTCCAGTTTCCCTGATGGAAGAAAAGCAAGGAAAAGACTGGCAATCTATCCGCTTTAACTTGGGGATTTTAGACTTTGACCCAGATGAACAGAGCCAACAGTACTTCTTTCAACCGGATTGGCGCGGCAAGGAAAATGTCATTGGTTCAGGTTTGTTCTTCAAGAAATGATCAAAAGAGGCATTTTAAACAATGCCCCATCTGGATTGTAGTATACCAGACACTCATTGTTTGGAGAAGATAACTAACTTCGGTTAGCTATTAGTTCATGTTTAAATTTCGGTCTTTGAGCCGAAAATGTTCCTATTTTGTTTAAACGAGGCGTAGGTTCTGGCTGATAGCAGCGCTATCAAGCCGGGTTCTACAACGAAGGATAAGCAAAATAGGAACATTTGCAGGCCAATTATTGGATTTTAAACATGAACTTATCTCAATTACCTAAACCTACTCACTATGTTGAAGAAACTCATTTTTTTAAGTCTTAGTCTTTTTTTGTTAGCTGCTTGCGGAGGGAATAAAGATACGGCCGAGGGGGAAAAGGAAGGCATGGCAGAATTTGCCGATGATCAAGAATTCAAGGACGCACACGATACACCTGAAGAAAATGACCACGAAGCAGTTGGGGAAATGATCACCTTCTCCGCCACGGATGGAACCGATGCCAGTGCCTATGCACTAATGACTAAAGATCCTTCCGATAAATACCTTTTTGTCATTCACGAATGGTGGGGGTTAAATGATCATATTAAAGAAGAGGCGGATCGTTTGTTTGGAGAGCTAGGAAATGTAAATGTCATGGCACTAGACATGTATGATGGTAAACTCGCCACCAGTCCAGATGAAGCCGGCAAATTTATGCAAGCGGTGAAGCCCGAAAGAGCGGAAGCAATCGTGAAAGGAGCCATTGCCAAGGCTGGAGCCAATGCCAAGATTGGTACGATTGGCTGGTGCTTCGGCGGGGGATGGTCTCTGAAAAGCTCCATTATGGCTGGCGACCAAGGGGCAGGATGTGTCATTTACTATGGAATGCCAGTTCAGGAAGCGGCGGCATTGGCGCCCCTAGAAGCTGATGTATTAGGCATTTTTGCTGAACAAGATGGTTGGATCACGCCAGAAGTTGTGAATAAATTCTCTGACTTGGCCAAAGCCACCGGGAAGCAGGTCGAGACGCATCAGTTTGATGCTGCTCACGCCTTCGCCAACCCCAGCAATCCCAAGTATGACGAAGAAGCTGCTAAAGAAGCCAATACTTTAGCACTTAACTTTTTGAAAGAGCGCTTGCAATAGGATATAGACATAGAATTCTTCATAGAAAGTAAAATGGGGATGTCCAAGATTGAACTGGACATCCCCATTTTTTCTTGCAGCGACTGCTTTGTTTGCTAATCACTTCCTACTATCTTTAAAGCCCATCCCTAGGATTAATAAGCTTTCACCACAAACCGAATAAGTATGATCCAAGCCTTAAAACGGGCTGTCCTAGGGAACGGGGATTCCGATCCTGAACTTCGTCAGCAGGTCTACGAAAAAGTAAGTGACCAAGTCCTGACTGGAGATACCACGCCCATCACTGCTCCAGCCCTCAATTCGTATGTTGACAAGCTATCCAAGCACGCCTACAAGATTCTAGATCGAGATTTCGAAGCTTTGCAGGCTGAAGGATACTCAGAAGATGAGCTCTTCGAGCTGACTATCGTTGCCGCTACTGCGGCGGGGGTAACGCGCTTTGAAAAAGGATTGTCCATACTTCAAAGACTCCAATAAGATGAGATTGAAAATATTGAAGCGCGGGCATCGCCTTTTACAAAAGATGCAAATATTCTTCATTAGCAAGATGATGGGCTATACTCCCGGTCCGATTGCTGTTCTATCTTATCGCAGAAATTTCTTTGGAAAGCATTACAATCCTTGGCTAGATCTCGCCCTACGTGGGGCAAAGCATTGGTCGGTAGGGGAGATTGAATTATTTGGAACTTTTGTGTCCAAACAGAATCAGTGTCAATATTGTACCAATGATCATCATACCATAGCGAAGATGAGCTTAGGGAAAGAAATGGCGGATGCCGTTTTAGATGATTTTGAGCAATCTACTTTGGAAGATCGCATTAAAGTGGTACTTCGTTTTTTACGGAAACTCACCCTGCAACCCCATTTGATCGAGGAAGCTGATTTCCTCCCCATGAGAGCTCAGGATATTAGCAAGGAAGCCATCGAGGAGGTGATGCATGTATGCGGTGTTTTTTGTGTGATCAATCGACTAGCAGACGCCTTTGATTTCCAGATGTCTCCGGACACGGAGAAGGTAGCTCGCTTTCTGCTTAAGAATGGTTATGCCCTGACGAGTTTGAAAGGGTAAAGGTGCACTTAAAGAACATCGGTACAAAAAATGTCCGCCCAGGATTCCCAGGCGGACCACTGATAAATACCTATGTTGTCTTTTTCTATTTATGAATGACTAGCTTTTTAGTAGCTCTATGCTCGCCATTAACCGAGAGTTGAGTGTAGTATATACCTGCACCTAGAGCGCTAAGATCTAACGCATACGCTCCCTCTTGTTCTGCAGGTAATCTTTCCCGGTAGACGAACTGTCCAGTACTATTGTATATTAGCAACTCCTTAGCCCCTTCTACCTGTTGCAGATTAGGAAGACTTACTCGGACATACCCTGAGCTAGGGTTTGGAGAAAGCTGATAGGAGAGTTCCTCAATAGCAGTTGGCCCCGCTGGTACGGTAGCTAAGGAGGACTGCTCATCTGAATTTATTTCAAGCTGATCAAAGCTAGCCGTAACCGCTTCGCTAGGATCCTTACTGTAAGCTACCATTCCTGCAAAAACACAATCGCCGAAGTTAGAAAAGTTGATGGTGTGTGCATGCTTCCAGTAGCGGCCATTGGTGGAAGTGTAGGTCTTGAATTTATTGTCGGATCTGACAATTCTCAGCCATTTCACATTTGAGCGATTTTTATGTTTTTTGTAGATATTACCATTGGTATGCGTACGATATTCGGTCCTTACCGTACGGGTATGGTCTTTAATAATAGCTACCATTCTAGCTCCTGGGTATGGACTCTCCATTACGATGATCCCAGCTCTGCCGTCTCCTGCTATATCCGCTACTCTGACGGTGATCTCAGTGTCACCACAGGATTCGGTGCCAACCAGTGAATATTCCCCTTCGGGATATCCAGAACAATCGTCGGCGGTGATGGTGAATACTTCCTGACTAGGATCATAGCTGGCCGAAGCTCCATCGGGGCAACCCACATTCGTGGCTGTAAAACCGCAGGGCATGCCTGTAACACTGACTTGAGCGGTGCAACTGCCGGGATTACCATTGGCAT
This sequence comes from Saprospiraceae bacterium, assembly GCA_965263225.1. GTDB lineage: Bacteria > Bacteroidota > Bacteroidia > Chitinophagales > Saprospiraceae > DT-111. The sequence goes on along the minus strand of CBDHHG010000043.1, from coordinate 413,536 downwards.
CCAGTCCTGAAACCTGCACTGAGACGGTCGTTCCCAGCTCTTCGCAGCGCAACTCGGTACGGCTTTGGTGGGTGATGGTCACCGCACCGCAAGCGTCAAAAGAAGCTGTTTCATCATAGATGGCCGCAAGTGGGAGCCCAAGGCTGGCTTCACCGTTAAAGTTTACGGAGGTGTTTTTGCATACCATATCCGGCGCCTCCTGATCGGTAACAGCTAAGTAGAAGGAACAGAACCCTTCTAAATCAGACTTGTCTACAGCACGCCATTGTACTTCGTAGAAACCAACTTCGAAAAAGCCGCTAGGATCACCTGCCCAGTCTGACCAGTCTCCCATGGGATTGCCGCCAGCATCCGTCCGTCTATAGCGAGAGCTCAGACTTTTGATACCACAATTGTCTGTTGGCGCAGCCTTGGGAAGGGAGACATAAGCCCCACATTCGCCAGCATCAGTATTAACAAATACATCCGCTGGACATTGTAAGATAGGCTTGGCCAAATCCAAAACTGTGACATTAGCTTCACAAGAATGACTTTGACTGTTATTATCCGTGACGGTAAGGATAACGGCTTGGGGCGTTCCAACATTAGTACAATCGAATTGGTTGACATCCAAGCTTCTACTAACAATCTCACAATTGTCCGAAGAACCACCATCCACCCGTATGGCGGCCAAAGTGGCTTCCCCATTTTCGTCGAGCTGGACAGTAGCATTTTGGCAAACTGCGGTTGGAGCGGGATCTTCCACGCTTACGGTAAAGGTACAGTTAGCCGCATTTCCGTTTATGTCTGTTGCTGTTATGGTAACACTTAAATCTTCCTGATCGGAAATCATCTGATCTGGCGCTGGACTTTGACTTAGTGCTGGTCGACCGTCTCCATTTGAGGTCGCGCAAAAATCAAATGCCTGAGCCAAAGGTGTATAGTCTGGTAAGGCGGCCTGGCAGTTGCCATCCAAGCTTACAGTTTGAGGATCAGGGCAAGTAAGGTTTGGCGCCCCTACTTCAAAAACTCGGACTAGTGCAGTGCTTTCAGCTTGGTTCCCGCTTTGATCAAAGGCAATAAGGCGCACCGTAAATGTTTGCCCGGAGGCAAAGCAGGAGAAGTTGTTGGGAGACGCAAACAGGTTGACGGAACCACAATTATCCGTGGTGCCGGCATCAATATCCGCTGGGTCTAACAAGCCAGCCGTGCCGCTGAAGTACAGATCGAAAGGCTTAGTGCGCACCACAGGTGGTTCGGTATCTGCACTTTCAACGACGGCAACCTGCGCATTGGTTATATTATTGTTGCCATCTCGTACTTTGATAAAGTACTGTCCAGCTGTAAGGTTGGCAAAAGTATAGGAATTGGAGCCGTTGCCAGGTACAAAACTGAATCCTCCGTCTTTAGAGAAGTCGAAAGTACCGCAGGAGGGCGAGGCTATGGCAGTAATAGATCCATCAGCTGCCCCAGGGCAAGTTTCTGGCGTTACGTTGCTAATGGTAAGTTGCGGGAAGGTATTTGGGCGTTCAACGGATACGGTTATTTCACATTGTGCGGTATTTCCGTTGAGATCGCTTGAGCTTAGTGTTAAGCTAAGCTCTCCAGTATCAGAAATAATCGTTCCGGGGGTTAAGCTTTGGCTGATGGGTGGTGGCGTAAATCCGTCTGAGTTCCCGCAATAGTCAAATGCATCTGCTAAAATTGTGTAATCAGGTAATACCGCCTCGCAATTGGCGTCCAAAGTCAAAGTTTGAGAGCTAGGGCAGGTCAGGTCTGGCGCCCCTACTTCAAAAACTCGGACTAGTGTAGTGCTTTCAGCTTGGTTCCCGCTTTGATCTCTGGCAATGAGGCGCACCGTAAATGTTTGCCCGGAGGTAAAGCAGGAGAAGTTGTTGGGAGACGCAAACAGGTTGACGGAACCACAATTATCCGTGGTGCCGGCATCAATATCCGCTGGATTCAATGAGCCAGCCGTGCCGCTGAAGTATAGATCGAAAGGCTTAGTGCGCACCACAGGTGGTTCGGTATCGCTGACTATTATTTGAACGACGGTGGGAGTGGTGATTTCGCCTGTATTCAAATCGTAGACTTTGGCATTGTAGAACCCGGCAGAGAGCCCAGTAAAGGTATGGGTGTTGGGAGCCGTGCCGTTACCATCAACGAAAGAGTTTCCATCTTTTGAGAAAAGATAGGTACCACTGCCATTGGCAGCAATAATAGTAAAAGATCCATCTGCTGCGCCAGCGCAGCTCTCGGGGATAATGTTAGTGACGGTTAGGGAAGGAAAGAGAAAAACCGACTTGGTGTGCTCATGTCCCGCTTCGAAAGGAGTGTGAGCCTGTAGTTGAGCCAAGTAAAGTATAGAAAAGGAAAAAAAGGTCAGAAAACGTGAAATTTTTAACATGCCTATTGGTTGTGACTGGGTTTACAATGGTTGTCATAGTGAGGAGCGTTGGCTATCCAAATGTAATGGGCTTGCTGTTGCCAAGTTCCAGCAATAAGTGGAGGTAGCTTATCACTAAGTGAAGAGCATGATTTTTAAGTAAAGGTATTGGCGGACGACTTTAGTGCGGGAGTGAATCCCAGTGTGGTAGGAAAAAATTATCAAAGAACTAAAAAAAGACTGCGGCTCCCTGATTCGCAGGAAGCCGCAGTCTAAACAGTGGGTGATTGGGTCTGTTTATTGCTTTAGCCAGGCCTTTCTGCGTAGTCCTAATTCTTTGCTTATTCGGGCTCCCGCTTCTTCCGCGGACATAACCTGGAAACGAGGATCAGCCTGCGCCCTAAAGGTGCCCGCAGTCTCAATCCCGTTTTGCAGGAATTGAATGGGATAAGATTTTCCTACTTTTAGCTCTTTAGTGATGGCCTCCAGTTGGTCTTGATTGGTGATAGGCTTACCATTTATAGATTGGATCACATCTCCTTTAACGCATCCTGCCTCGTGCAAAGCACTGCCATGCGGCACATTGCCTTTAATAATGGCCTTTTCCTCTAGGAATTCCATGCTGGCTCTAAAGGCAACTTGGTCTTTAGGCTCGGATTTTACTACAAGACCAAAATGGCTGAGTAGGGGGGAGATACCCGGTAATTGACTATCATAGATATATTGCTGAAAGAAGGCCTCAGCAAATGCTTTATCACCCGTAACACTAGCCACAGCAGCCTGCAAGTCAGGGATCTCGTAAGGAACTTCCGTCTTTCCGTGCGTCTGCCATAAGTATTTCATCACATCATCTAGTGACTTTCCCTCATAATCCTTACGAATGGAAAGGTCCAAGCACAGTCCAAGTACTGCTCCGTAAGAATAATAACTGATAAAATTATTGGCGAAATTGGTCTCATCATTAGCCGTGGCATCATCCACGAAAGGCGCATTGTAGCTCATTTCGATGGGGTTGCGATACTGGCGACCCGGAGAATTGTATACATAGTTGAGGGTGCCCGTCAGCCCTCGGGCGTATTGATCAGTGTTGATAATGCCAGCACGGCATAGAATGAGATCATCATAGTAAGAGGTAAACCCTTCAGCAAACCAAAGCTCGCCGCATAAATTAGCATCATCAAAATTGAAGGGCTCTAGTGACTTAGGACGCAGGCGCTCCACGTTCCAGGCGTGAAAGAATTCGTGTGAAATGGTGCCGATTAAGCCGCTGGCATTCCTTGCTAGACTACTCTTACTACTACACACGGTCGAATTCCGGTGCTCCATACCATCTCCATTAATCCAAGGATTGTAGCTGGTAAGAAAGGTATAGCGGCCGTAGTCGAAATCGGGCAACTCACCATATACTTCCTTCTGTGCTTCCACGATCTGCTGCACCCACTTCACATAATCATCCAATTCTTGATCAGTGCCTTCGTGCATCATAGCTACCTCGATCGTATAATCTTTGCCATTGGAGTTACTAGTAAACCGACGGAAGTCAATGTCTCCCACCATAGTGGGGCTATCGAAGAAGTAGTAATAGTTAGGTGCCCGGTAGCAATCTGTTTCTACCTTTTCTAATTGCGTAGCCACCTGCCAGCTAGCATGCTTACTCAAATCAATACAAAGTTCGACAGGTCGCCGCTCCATATCCACCCCATAGACGAAGGTGGCTGGCATATTCATATGCAGTTTTCGATTGTCAATACCTGTATAGGTTCCATCCCCATAGTTGCCGAAGAGCGTGTACTTAAATTGTACATACCCATCATGTCCGCTAACTTCCCATTCTTGTGGGCTGGTTTTGTCTATAGATAATTCTTTGCCTTCTGCATCCAGGGCTTTCACATCATATACATTCTTGGCAAAATTGTGCACAGCATAGCGGCCTGGGGAGGCACGTGACATGCGTACCTGTAGCGCCCCCAAAGGCACACTGGGGAACTCCACGGTGATATTCAGCTCGTGCTGGCCGATGTCATCCAGGTTCAGGTGATATTGGATGGGGGCTTGGGCGTAAGCAGATGTACCCAGTAAGGTGAAAAGTAAAAGCATGGATACAAGAACTGAGAATTTCGGCAGGCTAGTGCTTGACATGTATTTGTTGTTTGGTGAATAGCTCCCAAGAGAGCTTTGGGCAATTTTGGACTAATTTAGGGGGAAGTGGAAAGAAAAGGGTATAAAATGGAGTGATTTTGTGACGGGATAGGGGAAATGGTGTTTTTCTGTAGGAGAGATCATTCCAACTCTGTGTCAAGCATTGGATCAGTGACCACCCTGGATAGCTAAGGAGTATTCGATGATCTGTTGCACTGAAATCTAAATCGGATACGTGAAAATCGATAAGGCAATAGAAAACAGAGCATAGATCATGTCTATGCTCTGCGGATGATTGGTGTAAATCTTCAGATGAAGTTGGCCAAGAACAAAAAGCCACCTACAAAAGGGAACTTCCACAATTTCTTTATGGAAAAACCAGTATCTCCGGTACAAGTGCTCACTCCTCCCTTCCCCTATTCTTCTTCCGAAACAACAACTGATCCCAAAACTCTCTCCGATTATCCTGACGCTCCAAGCGTTTCTCTAGCCGTTCATTAAGCTTGCGAAGGCGATCAGCGTAATCAGAGATGGTTTCGAAGTTGCGGCGCGGGCGGCGATGGAGGAGGTACTGGATGTTCTCCATAGGGAGATCGCTGAGCACGCGGAAGAGGTAGAGCTGTTCGTAGTAATTGGTTTCCCAGGATTCGTCGCTGAGAATCGAGGGCATCTCGTCAAGGTAAGGCGGGCATTGCATCATGGCGCTGAGGCTATCGGCCATGGGCGTGAATTTGGTGCGACGGTAGTGCTTGTAGCTTTTGTCCTTGTAGACCCGCTTCATGAACTCGCCCCAGATGGGAAGGGCAGTATTCGAACCTTGCCCTACGCCCATGGTGCGGAAGTGCACACGGGGGCTCTCCGCTCCCACCCACGCACCAGCGACAAGCTTGGGGGTGAAGCCCATAAACCAGCCATCGGAGTGGTTTTGAGTTGTACCGGTTTTGCCTGCTACGGCGCCGTAGATGCCGTAGCGATAATGGACACGTTTGGCTGTCCCACTATCGATTACGGATTCCATCATTTTGATCATGACATCCGCATGCTCTTCGGGGAGTACACGGCGGAAGTTTTTAGGGTTCGGACGTTCGAATTCGGCGATGACATAGCCATCGCTAGTTTCGATACGATCCAGATAATGGAGATTGGGGCGTACGCCTCGGTTGGCAAAGGTACTATAGACGGTCACCATCTCTTCCAAAGAGGCATCAACCGCCCCCAGAGAGATGGCTGGCCCTTCTGGAATGTTGGCTTTGATACCCATGTCCCGAGCTAGTAGGCGGGTAGAGTCGAGACCTCCCCGCTGCATAATCTCGACGGTTACGGTGTTGACGGAGTGACTGAGGGCGCCCTCCATGGAGTACACGCCTTCGTAGTTGCCGTCCGCGTTGCGGGGCTGCCAGTCATTGTAATCGGTGTAAACGACCTGGCGATTGTAGGTGTATTCGCAGGGTAGCATGCCGTTGCGCAAGGCTTGTGCATAGACGATGGGCTTGAAGATAGATCCCACTTGCCGGCGCGATCGCACGTGATCGTATTGAAAGTATTTATGATTAATTCCTCCGACCCAGGCGCGAATCAGGCCTGTATTGGGTTCCAGGGCCAGAAAACCTGTGTTGAGGATCGTCAGGTAGTACTTTAGTGAATCAAGCGGACTCATTTCCTTCACCACATCTCCTTCCTCCCAGCTAAAAATCTGCATGCTCATCGGCTGATCAAAAATGGCATCAATTTCTTCTTCCGTTTTACCTATAGCGGCTAGTTGCTTGTATCGTCTGGAGTTTTTCTTGGCCTGTTCCAGTACTTTTTTCCCACCCCAGGGGGTACCTCGCTTTTCCCAGTTTTTATAGAAGGCTTTCTGTAGAACCGGCATGTGCGCATTCACGGCTTCTTCGGCATATTGCTGAAGTGTAGGATCTATGCTGGTATAAATTTTTAGACCGTCGGTAAAAACATCATATGCGGAGCCATCTGGTTTGGGATAATCTCGTAAGATTCGATTTACCTCTACACGTACCTGATCACGAAAGTAGGTAGCAAGCCCCGCATTGCTTCCTTCTCGAAAGTATTGTAAGCCCAAAGGGAGTGCTTTTAAGGAATCGTAAAGAGTAGATTCCAAGTACTCATATTTTACCATTTGTCCCATGACCACATTCCTCCTTTGGGTGGCCAATTCAGGATTGCGGACGGGGTTGTACAGAGTGGTACCCTTTAGCATCCCCACCAATACAGCCGCCTCTTCTACACCTAACTGATCAGGAGATTTCTTGAAAAAGCGTTGTGCGGCAACTTTAATCCCAAAGATATTTTCACTGAATGGTACCGTATTTAGGTAAAGTCGCAGCAAATCCTCTTTGGAGTAAATATTCTCCAATCTGCGGGCGATAAACATTTCCCGAATCTTATTGACCGGGGTGGACAAAACTGCATAGGATCGTCTCGGGTATATATTCTTGGCTAGCTGCTGACTTAAGGTGCTTCCTCCTCCAGAAGATTCATTAAAAAGCAAAATAGATTTGAACAGTACTCGCATCCAAGCGCGCATATCAATCCCGGCATGTTCGAAAAAACGAGCATCTTCGGTAGCTACTAGGGCGTTGATCACATTGGGCGAGATCTCTTCGAAGTCTGCGTTAATCCGGTTTTCCTTAAAGAACTTTCCTAGGAGAACATCATTCTCTCCGTAGATTTCGGAGGCCGTATTGTTTTGGATATTTCGAAGTTCGGCATAATCGGGAAGTGGGCCTAGATAGCCCCAGTAAACCGATAAGACTAAACCTAAGACAAAAAGAAATCCGGTAAGACCAAGGCCTAAGCCCATTTTGAAGGTAAGAGCCCATTTGGGGTACTTCATACGAAAGCCACGCCACCTGATGACTAGTGGTCGAATCCTTTTTTTTACATATTCAGAGGCTTGCTGTAGCAAAGGTTTAGCTTCGGGCGCTTGCATATCTGCACTTTATTCTATAGCGCAAAGATAGGACTTACCTACTTTGTTCGCTCAGTGAGTGTACCATAATTTATCCCAAAGGATAATAACGAGCAGCTCCAAGCAGATATTTTAACCTTTGCTTAAAAGGATTTTAAGAAAATTTAAGTACTCGGGTAATTATCTTCAAGGAGATATAAAGCAATCTCCTATGAAAACAAACTATTACTACCTACTAATAGGAGTGGTTTGCCTGTTCAGTTGTGAACCTACCCAACGACTTATGGAGCGAGGCCTCTATGATCAAGCCTTGGAAAGGAGCATGATTCGCCTCAGGTCTAAGAAAATCAAACAGCGTAACCTGGATTATTTTGAATCTGTTTTCAATACCATTCAGAATAAGCATATCAACGCGATTTATCATTATAAACAAACCGGGCGATCAGGAGCCTGGCCGGAGATCTATGAAGAAGTTAGGCACTTGCATGAAACACAAGAGCAAATCAAACCAACCTTAGTTCACCTGTATGCCCTAGGCTACCAAATTGGAGTTGAACTAATACCTATGGCTGAGGAATTGGATATGGCTGCCCAGAAAGCAGCTAGGTATTTCTATGATCTGGCATTGCCATCTTTAGTGGCGGCTCGTGCAGGGGATACTTATGCTGCTCGGGAGGCACATGCATTATTAACTCAGAGTCAAAAATACAAGATCTCTTTACCAAACCTGGCTGCTTACCATGAAGAGGCTTTAGCGCTTGGGCTACACCATATCGCGGTCATTTTTGAACCTATAAATACGTTAGAGGAGAAATGGTTTGATCGTTTAATTAAACAAAAACCATCTCCATATCACGTTGGGTGGAATGTTTATCATACCGAAGCTACGATCGATCTTGTGCCTCACTATCGACTGCATTTGCGCTGGAAAGATCTCTTTGTCAGTATGGATGAAACAAGCTCCACGATCTGTTCTAACTCGAAAGAGATAGCAGATGGATATACGATTACAAAAGAGTGGTCTGCCAAGGATTCGGCTTTTGTTGATGTCAAGAAAATCAAGTACAAGACTGTAACGGCTACCGTAGAAACTATTGAACAAGAAAAGTCAGCTAGTATTAACCTTGGATATCGAACAGTGGATGTGTCAAGTAGTAAAATAGAAAAGAGCGGGGAAATTCATGGTAGCCATGGTTGGTCAAATACGTTTTCAAAACAAGCTGGTGATAGCGAAGCACTAGACGGGACTTGTAGCACCACGATTGGTTTTTGCTGGATGTTTCCAGGTGATGAAGAAATGCTAAACTATGCTGTGGATAATGCCATCCGGCGGTTCTTTTCGTGGCTAAACAAAGAGGTGCATTAATCGTCTTTGAATGGTAGTATTATTCTGGCTATCTTCCCATATGCACTAACAATACCGAAATATCTGCCGGGGAAACACCACTAATTCTACTGGCTTGACCGATGGTACGGGGCTTGAGTTGAGACAGCTTTTCTCTCGCCTCTGAAGATAAGGAAACCAATTGCTGGTAGTCAAAATTTTCGGTGAGTCGTACGGACTCTAGCCGATTCATTTTGGCGACCATTTCCTCTTCTTTGCGAATGTAGCCTTCGTACTTCATATTAATCTCTGCCAGATCCACATATTCTTGCTCAACGGGATTCAGGTACTGCTCAATGGCAGGTACTGCTTGTCTCAATTCTGTTAAATTAATTTGTGGTCGTAGCAAGACACCATGCATTTTAACTTTCTGCTTCAAAGGTGCAGTGCCTTTTTCCTGTAGAAATCCATTGACATCATCAGGAGAGATGCTGGTCTCTTCAAAGAATTTCTTAATGTTCTTGGCAGCAGCTTGTTTTTCTTCTACCCTTTGCAATCTTTCTTCCAGGCCCTGCATACCTAGCTTGTGTGCTAGCGGAGTGAGGCGCAAGTCGGCATTATCTTGGCGCAACAGAATACGGTATTCTGCGCGCGAAGTGAACATTCGATAAGGCTCTTTGGTACCTTTATTCACCAGGTCATCGATCAATACGCCTATGTAGGCTTCGGAGCGCTTTAGCACAAAAGGCTCTTCTTCATTGATGCATAAATGGGCATTGATACCTGCCATTAGTCCCTGGCAAGCAGCTTCCTCATAGCCCGTCGTGCCATTGATCTGTCCAGCAAAAAATAGATTCTTGACTAGGCGGGTCTCCAAATTAACCTTCAGCTGAGTGGGTGGGAAAAAGTCATACTCTATGGCATAGCCAGGGCGGAACATTTTCATGTTTTCAAACCCAACCACCTGACGCAAGGCTTTATACTGTACTTCTTCCGGTAGGGAAGAGGAGAAGCCATTGACATAAATCTCGCAGGTGTTCCAGCCTTCCGGCTCCACGAAGAGCTGATGACGATCTCGCTCTGAAAAGCGATCGATCTTGTCTTCAATGGATGGGCAGTAACGCGGCCCCAGGCCTCTAATGCGGCCATTGAAGAGGGGAGAGCGTTCGAAGCCCGTTTTGAGAGTTTCATGTACTTCCTTGCTGGTGTACGTGATATGGCAAGGAAGCTGCTTGGCCAGCTTCGGGGTGTCGGTATAGGAAAATTTGCTGGGGTCTTCGTCGCCGGGCTGCGTCTCCATACGGCCCCAGTCCAAGGTTCGTCCATCCACGCGAGGTGGAGTGCCCGTCTTCATCCGCCCTGATTCAAACCCCAATTCTAGCAGTTGTTCTGTGATGCCAGTTGCGGCACGCTCCCCGGCACGCCCTCCACCAAAATTCTTGTCTCCGATATGGATCAAGCCATTCAAGAAGGTCCCATTGGTCAAGACCACAGACTTGCTCTCGATTTCTAACCCAATACCGGTCCTGACCCCACATACTCGGCCATCCTTCACCACAATACCATTGACCATCTCCTGCCAGAAATCAACATTTGGGTGGGCTTCCAGCATCTCCCGCCACTTGCCGGCAAAGAGCATTCGATCACTTTGGGCCCTTGGACTCCACATAGCTGGCCCCTTAGATTTATTCAGCATCCGGAACTGCACCATGGTATGATCCGTCACTATACCCGAGTATCCTCCTAGCGCGTCTATTTCTCTTACGATCTGCCCTTTGGCCACCCCACCCATAGCCGGATTACAAGACATTTGGGCAATCGTATTCATATTCATCGTTGCCAGCAAAACCTTGGAACCCATATTGGCAGCAGCCACGGCTGCTTCACATCCCGCATGGCCACCACCTACGACAATCACATCATATGTTGGAAACATCTCGTTGTCTATTTATTATCCTGTATATCAATGACAAAAGGACTGAAAAAGTTCGCTTTGCGTATCATCGGATATCAGATATAAGAGTAAAGAGGGCAGGCCGCTTCGCTGCGAGAAGGTTTAACCCTATGCTTAATGACTGAGCTAGCAATCTGTCTTCTATCTTCTCGATATCTTGAAATACCTTCACCCTTTTGCAAAAGTGCTGCAAAGATAAGGACTTCTTTAGTATCCTGTATTTATTGTTAATGCTAAGTTGTGACACTCAAGGTGTTGGAAAGGGCACTTGGATCGAGAATGTTAAATAAAGAAGGGGAGTGAGGGGATATCTTGTCACCCTCATCCTTTTATTGTAATTTCTTGTTTGCTAAAATGATGAGTTTGCGTGACGAATACTGCTTGAAGGCGTCTCACTGTAAACTCTTATTGTAGAACCAAATTTCATCCTATGCGCTTCTTTGCACTTTGTCTTTGTTTCGTTCTATTCAGTGTTCAACTACTAAGTCAGGAGATTATTACTCCCTTGGTACCTCCAAATGAATTGGAGCTTAGCTTGAAAAGTATTGAAGGTCAATTATCCAGCGTTTCTTTGGAAAAGGTGGAGTACGAGCATGATCTGCGATTTGATGGTTATAACCCCTACTTAGTGACCCTTGAGGTAAGAACTTTAAAAGGAAAAAAGGTCAGTAATGATTCCTATCAGTTCAACTTGGCCAATATTGACCAAGATCGAATTGAATACTCGGAGAAGAAAACACATTTCGAATTAAAGCTTACGTGTGTTGATAAGCAAAAGTTTATCCAACCCTTTAAGGATGGGAAACAAGCCAATTACACCCACACACTAACGCTTTATGCTCGTTCTGCGGATCAAGCCAGAGCTTTGCAGTCGAGCTTCCGCTTAGCGATTCCTCAGGCTAGAGCCTTAGTTGAGGAAACTGTAAATCTTGCCGACATGGAAAATGGCATGGACTGGCTCAATGAACAGGTAGATGATGTCAAAATAGGTAAGAACTTCTTTAGTCAATCCTTTGAACGCGATGAAGATATCAGCACTCAAGTCCGCTTTCTACTTGATGATGAAATAACAATTATCAATTTGATTGATCTCAATCCCAACAGTATCGCTATAGATGTACAAGGTAAGAAATTGATGGTCGTAGGGCAGACGGACGACAAGGTCGATTTCATTACACAGCAAAAGAAGGGCTCGCTGAAGGGATATAGCAACAAATTTGCACTCTTGGTGGAGACGGTAGAGGAAGGTAAATTGACGGTGGATGTGCTCCAGAAGATGATCCCTTGGGCTAGAAGCGAGTTCAAACGGTATGTTCCCGTTGTGAATGATCGAGTAGAAGGCTTGGCCTTACTCAAGGAATACGTAGGGACTGCCATGGAAGGAGGAGGTAATAAAGTAGGACAAACTATTGAAGCTACCTGCATTACTCAGTTGACACAGATAAAGTCCAGCAAAAAGGAAAGTGTGACGCAGGAAACTAAATTCAATCTGGACGATCTGGACAATAAAAACCTGGACGTCTCCATTTCAGGCAAGACCATCACGGTAGATCTCCAGACCAAAAGTAAGTTGAATCTTTTCCAAACTTTTACCAACGAACAATTCGACAAATACAGTAATAAGCACTCCATTTATGCTTCTGATGTGGAGAATGCCCGCTATTTACAACAACTGATCCCCAAGGTTATCGCTACCTGCAAATCTGATATAGCCTTAAAAGGTGTAGCAGAGGAATCTGCCCATTTTGATTGGATACAGGAAAATACCCTTGATTTGCAATCTCCAGTAGCTTCCTATGAGCAAAATTGGACTCAGAGTAGTGAAAACAATTGCGAATGGACGTTGGAGCAGACTATTGCGAAGGCGAAGAAGACCGTGACACATGAATATACTTTTGATCTGACGGATTTGGACCCAGAGAAAATAGACTTTGATATTAGTAGTAAGGAATTAGCGATTAAGGTTGCTGCTAAACGTAAAAAGGCCATCCAGCACGAACAGGATGACGGAAAGGGTAGTGCAGAGGTCAACAGTTTTCTACTACTAATGAATGACATTGAAAAGGCCCGTCAGGTGAAGAAGAGCCTCAAAGCGGCTATCGCTAGTTGTGGCGGATAGCATGTCTTCTCTTCAATCGCTTGGCAAAGGTTAGGTGGTTATAGGTGTACTATTGCCACCTAACATACTGATAAGCCATCTGTAATCGGGAATGGTGTAGTCATGCTTCTGGATCTTTACCGGGTCTTCTTTGGCTAGTCGCAAGATAGTCTGGAGGAAATTCAAACTCTTGGTTTTTCGTTCTTCTGGTACTTTCCCGCCTGACTTTATGTAGGCCTTAATGCTAGCCACTTTGTTAATGATGGCCTGGTATTCTTTTTGTTGGTAAAAGCATTTCAAGGTCAGCTTATCACAAGCCATCTTGTAGTATAAATCATGCAAATACACCTCAGAGTCTCGAAATTCTCTTATGCCTGCAAGGGCTTTTTCTATCCTGCCTTGATCCAGATCGATAGTAGCTTGAGTCAACAATAAGTAATGCTCATACTTCCGATCTACCTTGTTGCCATACTTGTTGAGGAAGGCTTGAGCGGCTTCCGCCCCCTGGACCAGTTGCAGGGATAGAATGGTGTTCTTCAACCTTCCAATTCCTATGGTGCCACTGACAAGTAGCATCTTTTTGGCTTCTAGTTTCCAAATGAAATCAAGATAATGCTGAGTGAAATCTAATTCACCAGCATTGAACTTGCGAATACAGTAATTCATGAGATAGGCTATGAACTCCTGAAAGAGTTCCTTCTTTAGGTTGTCCTCATGTTCTTCCACAAAGTGCTTGACCTTTATGAAGTCAAGCTCATGGCCCCGACTGATAAGTTGGAAGAGGTTGTAGTAAGCCTTGACCAGTCTGGATGGTGTCGTAGCTTGCAAGAATTGTGCTTCGCTATCTATATCTCGACCCTGCAAGTTGGCTACCTTTAAGATGTTCTGTCGATTAGCAAGTTCACAGAGAATTCGAAACTTATTACAGGCATAGAATTCATCTAGATGAGCTTCCATTAGCTCAACTTGTTTGTCTTCCCGCCTGACATCTTTTTCTCTCAATATAGCTTGTTGATATAACCAGAAGAGATAGACCTTCTGATCAAAATTGAACTCATCTTTTAGTAACTTTTTGGAGCGGTTGAAACTGAGCGGCGCAAGTTTTTCAATCTTTCGTTTTTCGTAGGACTCCATTTGCAGAAGAAGCTTCATTTCCATATGATTTTCCAACTGTCGAAGAGAGATATACTTTTCCATCATTTGGAACAGGCGCGTCTTTATTCTGTTTTGTTCAGCAGTAGGTTCCTGCTCAAACAATTTATCCCAAATGACGCTTTCCGGTTTTTTCAAGGTTTGTGAATCATATTGTAGCAATTCTTGCAGTATTACTTTATCCCTGGAGAGTAATCGATTGGACGGCATCTCAGCAAACACTTTTAAGTCTCTTTTTTCTGATGGACTAAGTCCTTTGAGTAGGGCAAGTAATTTACTAGCGCTCATGATTGTGGATTTTTTATGTAGGATATCTTTTTTATCTAATTGATTAGTAGTGATTAATACTTGTTGAAAGATTGCAAAACATACTTAAATGTATGGATTTTTAGGTATAAAAATCTGAAAACGGAAGCGCGTGCTCAAGCTTACTTTATTGTCGATCTGCTAATATTGTACTACACCTGTAAGCAGTAGGTGGATGTATGGACAAGCACAATGCTGAGCACTTTTTAATTATCTCTTCTCAAGCTTCCAGTCAGATATAAGTCTTGTTCATGCTATGCCTCGTGTAAAAGGAGAGATAGTTATACATCGTTCTAACACTATTTCTAAAATTGGAAACTTAAGACTTGTGCTTTGCTGATAATGGGGTTGCCTCCAGGGTGCCCCCATTACATTTTCCAGCTACCTGCAAATATTTACTCCTTTGCCATACTTTGCTTACTTTTCTGTATCTCAATAGTGGGGAGGAATCCTTTACCTAATTATCTTTTTCAATTTTTTTTCGTGTGCTAGAAGCCCGGAATTACTGGGTTTTAACTACCAAAGTTACATGGTAAGACTGTCTAGATGTTGCATCTACGATAAGTATCGTATATATTTGTCGTACGATAGTTATCGTAGATTGATCTAAACCTAGGAATTATGAATAAGAAACCAACCGACGCTGAGCTGGAAGTACTTCGAGTACTATGGGATCATGGCCCATCAAGCGTTCGATTCGTCAATACAGAATTGAATAAGAATAGGGAGGTGGTATATACTACAACTCTCAAGATGATGCAGGTTATGGTGACAAAAGACATTCTGAAAAGAGACACTTCTCAAAAGACACATCTGTATCAGGCTATCCTGCAAGAAGACCAGATTAGAGAGAATTTGGTGGATAAGCTCCTCAATACTGTTTTTGATGGATCTCCTTTGAAACTGGCCTTGCATGCACTGGGACATCAAAAGACCAGCAAGCAGGACTTGGCGCAAATCAAAGATTTAATTCAACAATTAGAAAAAGACAATCATGACAATTCTTGAATATCTATTGTCTGATACCCTAATCCAGGTTATTGGGCAGACCATGTTGCATTCGCTTTGGCAAGGGATTTTAGTGGCAGGGGTAGTGGTAGCTTGTTGGCCTTTTCTACGTGACTCTACAGCGGCTAATCGCTATGCTACTTTCTCAGTAGCGTTATTGATCTTATTTGGTTTCGTCATGAGCACCTTCGCCTATCTGTATGGTGCAGCAACGGGTGGAGGAGCTGTAAATTTGATTGGGGAAACAGAATTTTTCCATGCCGCTGAAGGGCAGGGGGGAGCGGTCTCAGGTTCTGATTCCCGATCTGGAACATTCTTTCCGCTGCTGGTAATGATTTGGGTAGCAGGAATGAGCATCATGAGCATCAAACTGATCTTGGAATGGGTCTATCTCGAACGCCTGAAAATTCACTCCTCTCCTCTAGATACGAAGTGGCAAACGAAACTGGATCAACTTGCTGAGCAACTAGGGTTACCAAGAGGGATCCAACTTTTACAAAGCAAGTGGGTGAGTAGTCCAATCACCATTGGCATGTTTCGTCCCATCGTACTCATGCCTATTGGCCTGATCAATGGACTACAGCCTGAACAGGTAGCCTGTATTTTAGCTCATGAATTAGCTCACATTAGGCGCCATGATTTCCTTGTAAATATTTTGCAATCGGTAGTAGAAACGCTTTTGTTTTTCAACCCAATGGTATGGTGGTTATCTCGATTGATTAGAGAAGAGAGAGAATTGTGCTGTGACGATATTGCAGCTGGAGTGACAGGAGATAAAAGACAACTGGCTTATACCTTGGCCAAGCTAGAAGAGTGGCGGATGGAAGTACCTTCTTTAGCACTAGGCTTTAGCTCAAAACCGAATAAAGCAATCGAACGTATTCGTCGTTTAATTGGCCAAGAAGGACATACCAAAGTAGTTACGAAAGGCTGGACGAGCATGGTGCTCTTAATGGCTATGATTACACTTGTGGCATTTCGGCCGACTGATGAATTGGCTACCTCGGAATCGACAGAAGAGGCAGAGTACCTGGATTATGAATTAGTCGCTCAGGCAGAACTAAAAGCCATGCGCGAGTATGAACTTTCGCAGAAAGCGGCAGCTGATCTATTGGCGGAAGAGTTGGTTCAAGTCGAAAATGCTTTGTTGGAGCTCCAACTACAGAGAGAAAGAGAAGCTTTGCTTGCAGTGGTGACTCAGGCAGATACCGTTCCACCTAAAACCAGTAAAGAACTAGAGTTGAAAGAGAAAAAGCTGATCGAAGAGATGAGAACTTTAGAAAGAGAACTTGAGAATAGTCCGGAACGCAAAGAGATAGAAGCCTTAATGAAGGAGTATGAGACCTTACACCGAAAAATGGAAGAGCAGTGGCATGATAAGCAAGCACATCTAGAAGCGAAATATCAAGCTGTGGAGTTGAAGTACCTGGATGAATTGCGCGAAAGGGAAAGGCAGCTCCATGAATCTCCAGAAATGAGGGAACTAGAAGAATTGCATCGAACCTATGAGAAAAAGGTGCATGCCATGCGGGAAGAAATGGAGAAAAAAGGAGATATGGAAGAAGATCAGAAATTGCGAAGAGAATTTGAATTGCAAATGGTCGACTTGCAGAGAGCCTATCATGAGAAAGAACAAGAATTACAAGCGAAGATTCATAATCAACTGGAAGAAATCCAGAAGATTCATAAAGCGTTTCAAGAGGAAGGCGTGATCCAAGAAATGCAGCAGATCCAAAAAGCACAACAGATAGAATTCCAAGAGCTCAATAATGAGTTGGGACAAAATACCGAACTAAAGATGAAGCAACTACAAGCCAAGTTACAACAGAACTATCAGGTCAAAATGGAAAAACTGACTAGGGAGTTGGAGCTAATACGGCGAGAGATGGAAAAACGGCGACGCTATAGAGAAGAATAGACTTTACTTATCAGTCTTCCGGATGCCCATTCGGAAGACTGATAAAGATCCATTAACTGGTAAGCTCTCGTTCACCTACACCCTCACTTTGAGGAGCAAGGGGAATGAATAATTGACCCTTCCAACAGTAATTCCAAACACTCCTTCAATTTTTTTTGGCGATGAGAAGATTTCTTCCCGTAGTACTTGTATTGGCAGTTTTCATGATTAAGTTACACGCTCAACAGGGACTAATCAATCGGGTGGCCGAACAGGCGGAATTGTTTACGGATGATCGTGATGGCCAGACTTATGAAACCGTAAAGTATACGGTGACCTATCCAGACAACAGCAGTCACTCCTTTACCTGGATGACACGAAATTTGAATTATGAAATGACGGGCTCAGCATGCTACAATGAGGATAGCAACAACTGCAAGACTTATGGCCGCCTCTATACCTGGAATGCTGCTAATGAGGCTTGTCCTGAAGGTTGGCATCTACCCTCCGACGAGGAGTGGTATCACCTGGCCTTTCACTACGGTGGAAATTGCCAATGTGGGGAGTTCTTAAAGAGCGACTCAGAACTATGGAAGAGGGCAAGTGGCCCGGGCAATAACGAAAGCCTATTCAATGCCATGCCAAGTGGACTGGGATCTCGCACAGGTTCTTATCATAGAATGGGAATTACAGCACTTTTTTGGTCATCGAATGAAAGAGATGAAGCCAGTGCATGGGATTGGAAACTTACGAGTGGCACCGAGTTACAACGTTGGCACGGTAGCAAGCTCGCTAAGAATAGCGTTAGATGTGCTAAAGATCAATAGGTTATGGCTTGGCCTTTGAATAAGTACGATAATTATAAAGTTAGATACTTTAACTACCTGTATCGCTCCAGGTCATCTACCCCTGCATTACAACATTAAACCAGAGCTTACTGGCAGTCACTAACCATTACTTGATTTTCCTTAAAATATCTTTGGCAAGGATTACTGATTTTTATAGCAGAATTGAAAGATCCACAACGCGCGCCTTCTGCCCCAATTCCGACGGGACTTTTAGAAAAAGCCAGTACACACTCCTGACAACATTGCGTGGGTAAATCCTGGGATGCAGCGGACTTCTTTACCCCGCAGCCTACAACTAGGAAGATTAGTAAGCTTGGCAATAAAGTAGTTATTGTGTTTCTCATCATGGCTATCGTTTTCCTAAAGATAGTCTTTCCAAAGTGCTAAGCAGCTTTATCGAAGCAAAACAACTTCTCCCGTGATGATATCCGTCTGCCCATCCATATAAAGTACTTCAAAGAAGTAGGTAAATACTCCTGGATTAAGTGGTTTGTTTCGGAATTGCCCATCCCAGCCTAGATTGGGGTTGTTTGGTTGCATATCTTGTCGATCAACCAAGAGGTTGCCCCATCGGTCAAAAATCTTCATCTGCACAATCTGATCAACGCTCTTGCCGGAATACAAGGTAAAGTTGTCGTTGACACCATCACCATTGGGGCTAAAGGCATTAGGCACAAAAACCGGACGGTTCCGGTCGACGAGTATCGTTATCTGATCGCTAATGGAACATCCACCGGCATCCGTTAGGGTGAGCGTGTAGGTTGTGGTAAAGCTAGGCTTTAAGATAGCCTCCAATTGATCCGGATTGGAAATGCCTTCGTTTGGACTCCAACTTACCAGCATTGGGTCAAAATTAAGAATAGGTTTTAAGACCAGGCTATCCCCCAATTGCAGCTCTTGATCAGGACCTAGCTCCAACTGTAGTGCGACACTCGTTTCAATCATTACCTCTCTTTGTACCTCACAGCCGCCAGCGTCTCGAACATGGATCATGTAGCTGCCGGGGTCTAAGCCATCAAAGCTAAAGGGCAGATTAGGAATAGGATTGAAGAAGGCTCCATCAGGAGAAAATTCATAAGGAGGATTCCCTCCGGCAATGGAATTAACTACCACCCGAGTGGGGGCATCACAGCCACCAGCGAGCGTGCTAATCTCCGCAGATAAAGGACTAGGATCTTCTAAGGTTATACTCACGTTTTCACTACATCCATTCGCATCGGTAATCACGGCCTCATACAAACCAGGGGCCAAATCAAGTCTAGAAGAGATAACATCCCCATCCGACCAGCTAATAGCATAAGGCGCCCTGCCACCACTGATGTTCAAGGTAATGGCGCCATCTGCTTCTCCGGGGCAGCTAATGAATTGTACATCTTGTTCAACGACTATATCGCAAACTGGCGGGGTAAAACTGAGGGTACTTTCACACTGTACCGGGCAATTATTGGCATCTACTACCGTAAACAGGTAGTTCCCAGTCAATAGATCAGTAATGGAGAAATCGCCTGCCGCATCCAAGCTGGTATTCCCAGGAATTGGGCCTGTCCAACTGATGGTGTAGGGGGCTGTACCTCCACTTATGCTGAGGAGTATGGCTCCGTCCGCTAAGTCTTCGGCACTTGCAGGTGTAGCTTCACTACAACTTAAAGCTACTGCATCAGGCTCCGTTAAGGTGATAGCGGCAGTTTGTGCACAACCATCTGTATTACTTACCGTTACACTATAGTCACCCGCAGCTAGATCCTGTGGAGTGGCTATACCGTCCAGCTCATCTCTATTCCAGTCAATGGTAAGTTGACTAATATCATCTGTGCTGTTAATGGACAGGGCCCCTGTGGTCTCACCAGCACAAGCAATGACTTGGTCAATGGTAATACTGATAGGAGCAAGACTACTCACCTCCAGGACGACTGGGACCAGGGTTACCTCACAAATCTCACTTTCAATACCCGCAAAAACAGTATTGCTGGCGCTAGAATAAGTGCTGGGTTCATCGATGGGATTGATGCCTTCCATATCCTCAAACCAAAGCAACTCGAAGTTATTGTCGTTTAGGATGGAATCTGTTAAACTCGTGAGATCGAAAGTAGCTTCCCCATTTGCTTCCTCACAACGGACAAGTGGTTTAGCTAGCGTTTGCAAGCTGATCGCAGAAACCACCTGAAGTTCCAGTGGAATAGGCTCAGATTCGCAAAAATCATTTTCTATGGTGGCATAGACGGTAGTGGAACCAGAAAGGAAATTGTCGGCGGGATCGACCTCGGCGATAGTCTCTTGATCCTTGTACCAGGTAACGGTAAAATTGGTAGAGAGGCTATCATTCAAAGCCGTCAAGTCAAAAATCGCCTCACCGTTGCTCTCTTCGCATTGCACCAGAGGAGGCAGGTCTACAGTCTCGCCAACCCCGTCAAATATAATGATGCTCACGGAATTGCCTAGCGTATCCAGATTGTCAATGTCTCCATCATATCCGCATTCACTGTACGCCTCAATTTCGGTAAGGGTAGTAAATCCACTACTTAAGAAATCGGTCACACTGATCAAACCGTTGGTCTGAATATAGGAGAAACCCCAGACCTGATAGGTGCCAGGGGGCAGGCTAGCAAAGTCAAAGTCTCCATCCGTATTGAAATCAATAATGGTGAAAATTCGGTTGATATCTTGTGTGAGAATAAAGGCGTATTCGTAATTGAAACCCGGTGCGTCTGGCTCGTTTTCATCAGCTTCCTCGTAAGTGACGAGAAAGGGGCCAATGTCTTGACCCGAGCAGAGTTCAATAGGGGAGGTAAAGAAACCGGCATCTACCGGTAGTACCAGATCTCCTGCATCGGTATCGAAACAAAGCGAAACTGTTCCTCCACCGTTGAAGGTGCCAGCCGCTAAACTGCTAATGAAGGCGCCATTGGCAGCAGAGTTTGCTGCTCCAGGTGTTTCCGAATTATTGAAGTTACGAATGTCATAGTTGCCCCGATCATTCCAGTTATCGCTATTGGTATTGGAAAATTCTACTAGGCGTCCCGACTGACTCTGTGTGCCCATATCTATCGAAGTAGGGCTATTCCTAACTTCGGGAGTAATCTCTACTCCACCCCAGTAAAGCGCATGAACCACGGTTTCACAGCGATCTCGCACCTGCACGACGTCTCCACCATTCCGTAAGCCTAGTGGCCAGGAAGGGAGATCTTCCCCTGTATCTGGACAAGGACAATAGACCGATGAAGTGGATGAAGGCGTGATATTACAACCTCGTAAGCAATCATCGGTATGAGAGAGGATATATACTCCGTCGCGGTCGGCATCAGTGGGGTCATCGGCGGGAATGGAGGGGTTCCGATCCAAGCCATTATAGATGACGATAATAGAACCAGGATTTACAGCTGAAAAACAATCGCCAAAGATTAAGTGGCCCGTAGCACTACCCTGACCGGATACCGCAATATTGTTGTCATCCAAGATCCAGCCTTCTAGATCTACTGGAGCTTGCGGGTTGTCTACTGCTCCAACAACTAATAATTCAATGTACTCCTTTACATTATTACCTCCCTCTCCATTGGAGAATTCATTGATAATAAGTCCCCCTTGCTCAGGTTGGAAAGGCGCGTTGCCACTAAATTGGCTATAAGTACTAAGGGGTAAAAAAAGCGAGAAAAAGACAATAGGTAACAATAATTTCATTAGCTCGAATTAGGAATTAATAATTCGTTTTCTCACATTTCCGTAGGGTATATGTTGAAAAGAAAAAGACGAGCCGAAAAGCAGCAGTCTTCGGGATTATAGGGAAGCTTTGGAGTGTTACTGTAGAATAGTGCTCAAAATAAACGTCTAAGAGAGAGCGATTATTTTGGGTCGCAAAGATTAAAAATTAATTTGTTTATCTTTAATAAGTAGGCGCAAAAAGCCAATTGCTGACCAAGAAATCTGAGATATAATTCATGGTGTTCCTTACAAATGACTCAGATCCAAAAACTAAAATATTGTACATGAAGAACCTATACTTAATTCTGCTCTTTTTGATTTCTCATAGTGTGTCCCTGCTCGCCCAAAACTGGCAAAAAGCTAGTGTACATGAAGATTATACCATTTCTACAGCGGAAGTAGCTCCTCTCTTTTCATTAGAAAAACGTGATGGCACAGGTTATAATCAATTATCCGGGTTTCCGGTAGGAGGTAGAGCCAATCCGAGTTTCAAGAATTTTCGAAATGTGACCCTAGTAGATCTAAATGGAGATCAGAAGGATGATATACTGTTAGGGTTCGATAATCGACTCCGCGCTTATACTGACGAAGGTTTGCTTTGGGAGAAGAACTTAAGTGGCTTCATCATATATCCTCCTTCTGTGGCAGATATCAATGGTGATGGAGAATTAGATATCGTGCAGACTACAGGTAGTATCAATGGCACAGGAAGAGTTTATTTATTGGATAAAGATGGGAATACTCGCTCAGGCTGGCCGCTAAACTTTGACGGCAACTGGATCCTGACCGCTGCCGCTTTAGCAGATTTAAATGATGACAATGAATTGGAAATCATTTTTGCCGAGCGTAGAAGTCCTAGTGGCCGCATCCACGTCGTAAATTATGACGGGACGTCCTTCGGCGGCAATTGGCCGGTTACCTTGGATGCCACGCCCGCTGTTACGCCTTCTGTGGGGGATGTGGATGGTGATAATGCCGTTGAGGTTGTGGTTAACTCTACGGAAAGTAGGTATGTGATTCAGGCTAATGGACAGTTGGAATCTGGTTTCCCGATTACTACCCATCCAGAAAGAAGATATAGTTTTCAATCTCCGATCTTGGCCGACTTGAATGACGATCAAGCGCTTGAAATCATCGGGGCTACACATGGAGATAATGTAGTGGGGAAACCGGAGTTTTATGTCATGGAAGGGGATGGAAGCAATTACCCTGGATGGCCCAAGGCTATTGCAGAAGATTCCTGGACTTTCAATACCCCAACTGTACTTCCGATGAATGGTGATTTCCAGATCTTTATGAGCCGTCCGATTGGGGATGATGAGAACAAAGATATGCTGTTTGCTTGGGATGGTGACGGAACAGCCCTGACCGGCTTTCCCATTCGGAAAAATGGAGGATTAGAAGGGCTCATTACCGTAGCCGATGTCGACAATGATGATGCTTTTGAATTGGTTTTTGGTTCTAACACGATCGATGCCGGGGGTAATGGCTTTATTCATGCCTATGAGATGGACGGGCAGACCGAAGTCGCAAATTTCCCGATCCGACCGAAAGGTTGGACATTCATGAACGGGGCTAACTTTGGGGATGTAAATGGGGATGGAAAAATGGATCTGGTAGCCTTGACCTATACGCAGACTTTTGGTGCAGGCGTCGATTCTATTTTCTTGAATGTGTATGATCTAAATGTACCGATTGCCGCCGAAGCTATTTTATGGGGTACCTATAAGGGTAGTAATACCCGAGATGGCAGACTTCCCGAAATGGTTATTTTGGATACGGACAACCTAAGTGAAGAAAAGTTAGATTGGAAAGTGATTCCGAACCCCATGCAAGATATAGGCTTGATCCGTGTAGCGATCGAACAATCTACCTACAGTCGGGTTACTTTATTAAATGTAAATGGTAAAAAGATCCGCACCGTTTTTGAAGGGCAACTCGACAAGGGAGAGCATCAAATATCTATTGAAACAGCAAATCTTGCCGCAGGAATTTATCTATTATCCTGGGAAAGTAATGCAGGTCGATCAGTACGAAAGTTGATCGTCAATCGTTAATGAACGCCTTTCTGTTGCCTTTTATATTGATGGCATCTTAATTACCTTTGCGATCCATTTAAGTAACAAAAAATCGATCAGCCATGGCTTTAACGGAATCTAATATGCTGCCACTTGGAACGGTAGCCCCAGCTTTTATTTTACCAGATACAGTGAGTGACAAAGAGGTAAGCCTTGAGGATGTGATGGGAGAAAAGGCCTCTGTAGTAATGTTTCTTTGTAACCATTGTCCTTATGTGATCCACGTTAATGAGGAAATTGTCCGGGTTGTAAATGATTATCAAGCTAAAGGAGTAGGATTCGTAGGCATTAGTTCGAATGATGTGGTGAATTATCCACAAGACGGTCCAGATAAGATGAAAACTCATGCTGCGGATGTAGGCTATAATTTCCCTTATCTCTACGATGAAAGCCAGGATGTAGCAAAGGCCTATGATGCGGCTTGTACACCTGATTTCTACATTTTTGACGGAGATAAGAAACTTGTCTACCGCGGTCGCCTGGATAGTTCTCGCCCCAATTCAGGTAACCCATTAACTGGAGTGGATCTGCGGACTGCTTTAGACGCCGTACTTAATGGTGAAGCCGTAACAGATAAGCAGTACCCCAGTGCGGGTTGTAATATTAAGTGGAAGAGAGCCTAGAAAGCCATAATAGACATCGGGCGTTTCTAGAACTTCCGATGTCTAGATCATGCTTCCCTATTAAAACGGGTCACTCCATTTCTCATCAAAATAAATGTTCTGGCCGCTTAGGGTTTTCAGGAAGGCAATTAAATCGGCACGCTCCTGCATCGTAATGTTGAGTCGTTGCCCAGCTCCTCCGCCTTGTCCCGGGCCCAGCATTCCGCGGCCTAACCTTGGGTCCAAATTCGGATTTCCTGCTCCCTCAATTTCATTATAGTGATCGATTACTTGATCAATCGTGACGAAGAGTCCATCATGCATCAAGGGACCATTCAATTCACCTTGTGGATTAAATAGGTCTCGTAGACTGGGTGACCGAGTCACGTCAAAATCTGGCTGACTGGGATCTAGTCGATTGGTGATGACCCCATTATTGCGCGACCTAGGATCAATGTCGAATTCTGGGGCGCGATGGCAGATATTGCATCCAAGACCTCCGCCGGTACGCCCGTTGATACCTTGTATCTGAGGGGGCGTCATGAAGAGTCGTTTCCCACGATTTTCGGCAGCAGTGAAATTGTTGAAATTCGCATTGTTATTGGGGGCATTGGCTCTCCCTTGGTCATATTTGGTATCGAAGGATTGGATACTACGGATAAATTGTGCCATGGATTCCTGCATCCGTGCTTCTGTAATCTGAGCATCTCCGTAAACGGCGGTAAATAGTTCTAGGTAATATTCCTTTTCGCTGAGCTTTTGTATAAGATCAGCTAAGCTAGGCTCCCCGTTTTGACCACTAAATCCCATTTCGATATGGTCTTGGATAGGTTGGGTAGTTTGATTTTCTAGGCTATTGGCTCGTTCATCCCAAAAGAAGCGCAACTCCTCTGCAAATCGGGAGTTAACCAATCGCATGGAATGCCGACCTGTTACCCCATGCACCCCAGTACTGAGCGCATCCTCATCTCCAAATGCGGTTTCCTGCTGATGGCAAGAAGCACAGGCAATAGTATTGTCAACAGACAAACTCACATCATAAAACAATACTCTCCCCAGCGTAGCACCGAGGTCAGTTACGGCATTATTCCTCGTATTATCCTTGGTGATGTAGTTTGGCGCTCCCTGCTGCGCATAATTGTATAAGTTATCGAGATCGATGGCTCCTTGGAAGGTGTTCTCGATAGCAGAGACGGGGTCTGGTGCAGGAGGGTTGTTGTCTTCATTACCACTGTTATTATCTACTTCAATGGGGTCATTGGTACAAGCAGCAAAAATCAAAGAGAAGAATAAATAGCAAAATCTTAGCAGCAGTTTACAGCTCATGTTCCGAGTTTTAGAATTAAATGATGCGTAGCGAGTTCGGCAACTCCGGAAAGAGTAATAAGTAGGAGATGTCTTTGGGTAAGTTCGCTCGAAAGTTTGTCTGCGTATTAATTGTCGGGAGCGAAGTACAAAATCAAATTACAAAAAACGTACCAGAGGCACTTGCCACTGAACCGCTCACGATGGTATAGATGCTTTTCTTTTGTATTACTTGCGCCAACCTAGAATTTTTTTTCCAATGTAAAGAAAACAGTGACTTTGCCATCCATAGTTTCAACGCGATCTTGCTGCATGCCTAAGCGCTGAGCTACAGCCTGAGAAGCAAGATGCGGTTCGTCTGTAGCTGCTATCAGGTAGGAAAAGCCTAATTGGTGGAAGGCGTAGTCGATGACTAAGCGGGCCGCTTCTGTAGCGTAGCCACTCCCTGTCGCTTCTGGGTGTAGAGCATAAATGAGTTGCGGTTGAGACTCTTCGAAAAAGAACCACAAGCCAGCATAGCCAATAAAGGCATCTGTTTCGTTATGGGTGATTTTCCAAAGCCCAAACCGATCTTCTTTAAAATGTTGTGCATTTTGAGCGAGAATCTGTTCTGCTAATTCAATTGAGATTACTTCATCATCCCAAAGGTATTGGCGAACAAAAGGGGAGGTATTCATCTGATGAAAAAGCTCCACTTCAGCCGTAAGAAAGGGAGTCAAACGCAGTCTAGGAGAGGATAGTATCGGGCTTTCCATACTTTATCAAGAGTTTATGCTATTTTTCTATCGCCAATAACGGCCTAGTTGGGAATTAGGTTCCATCCATAGGCCATGATAACTTCTTTATTATATGTATAAAATAGATTGATTAGATGAAGAACTTACTTTTTGCATTTCTTGCGCTGGGACTATTGGGGAGCTGTGTAAAAACAGTAGAGGAAGAAAAGGTGGTAGAGAAAGAGGTGGTCAAGGAAGCGCCGAAGAAACAATTGCGACATGTGGTCTTATTCAAGTTCAAAGAGAGTTCCACGGAAGCAGATATCCAAAGTGTAGAAGCAGCCTTTTCCGCTCTACCCGGTAAAATTCCCGAAATCAGGGGATATGAATGGGGTACCAATAATAGCCCTGAAGGCTTGGACAAAGGCTTTACCCATTGCTTTTTCCTTTCTTTTGACAGCGAAGAAGATCGAGCCGTTTATCTACCGCACCCTGATCACAAGGCATTTGGGGATGTACTTAAGCCACACCTAGAAGATGTCTTAGTATTGGATTACTGGACAGGAGAGGAGTGAGGAACGCCCGCTAGGAGATCTCAAGTAGCTGAAAATGGAAAAGGAAGTGCCGAACCTTTTCGCTCGGCATTTCGCAAGGCTTGAGCTGATGTTCTCCTGAGGTGAGATAGTAATTGAAACTGATAAAGTCTTTGCCACCCAATTCTTCGGCAAAGACTTTAATGCTTTTACCAGCATTGAAGTCGGATCGACTTAGGCCGTATTTCTTGCCCTCATATACGGCTTTTGAATAGCCGAGTGGAATTTGCTGGATTTTTTGAAGGATGGACATGCTAGATTACTTCTATCTTCTCAAAAAATCTTCTTTCCTAATCCCTAACTTCCCCATTTTGGCGAATAAGGTTTTATCCTTTAAACCCAAAATTCGCGCTGCCCCTCTTTCACCACTTACGCGCCACTTGGTGTGAAAGAGGACTTCCAGAATATGTTGCTTTTGCTGCTCCTCAAAAGTTAGGAACCTATCATTACCTATGGTTTGGGTTTCT
Organism: Saprospiraceae bacterium; assembly: GCA_965263225.1. Taxonomy (GTDB): domain Bacteria; phylum Bacteroidota; class Bacteroidia; order Chitinophagales; family Saprospiraceae; genus DT-111. Next base: position 386,062 of record CBDHHG010000043.1, on the reverse strand, counting down.
TGGAGTGGCATCCAGGGACCAGGAAAAAGCGTATTACCAGATTCTATGATCACCGCTCGCTCGATGATATTTTCGAGCTCGCGGATATTGCCAGGGAAATCATACTTGGAGAGCCCTTCCAAGGTTTTCTTAGACAGGCGTTTGAAGGATTTCCCGGATTTTGCACTATATTTTTCCAGAAAGTGCTGGGCCAGTATAGGGATGTCACTTTTACGCTCTCGTAAAGGAATATTATGTACCGGAAAAACATTTAAGCGATAGTACAAGTCTTCTCTAAATTTTCCTTCCTTGACCATGGCTTCCAAATCGCGATTGGTAGCGGCAATCACCCGGATATTGACCTTTGTCGTCTCACTATCCCCTAATCGGTCAAATTCTCCCTCCTGCAAGACCCGGAGAAGCTTTGGTTGTAATTCCAAGGGGAGTTCTCCAATTTCATCCAAGAAAATGGTTCCTTTATCCGCCAATTCAAATTTGCCGATTTTATCGGCAATGGCTCCGGTGAAGGACCCTTTTTTGTGCCCAAACAGCTCGCTTTCGAACAAGTTTTTGGGAAGCGTGGCACAGTTTACTTTGATCAACGGTTTGTCTTTACGAGCACTGAGCTGATGGGCTGACCGGGCTAGGAGTTCCTTTCCCGTACCAGATTCTCCGGTGATGAGAATAGTGGACTCCATAGGTGCAACTTTTCCTATTTGCTGTAGTACCGCTTTATAGGACTCATTTTGACTGATAATCTCTTCAAAATTATGGTCTAGTTTGATCTCTTCCTGTAAGTATTCATTTTCGATCTGTAGTTGTTCTTTCAAGTTCTGGATTTCATTGAGGGCCTCCCGCAATTCTACCTCCCGTTTTTTCCGCTCGGTGATATCCCTCACGATACAAACTGCATAAGGAATCCCCATAAACGCTACATAATTGACTTTAACCTCGGTAGTAACATAGGTGCCATTCTTATGGCGTTGCAAAGCCTCGAAGGTGATCGTCTCTTTTTTATTCTCTTTGAGGAATTTGAAGTTTTTGTTGAACTGTTCTCTCGGAAAGCCCGGGGCAATTTTAAATAGATTCAGGGATGATATCTCTTCCGTGGTATACCCTGATTCTAACTCAAACGCCTTATTGGCCTTGACCAGATTGGCCGCTTCATCCAACCAGAAAATCACATCCTTGGCATAATCTAATGTTTTGCTAACCAAAAGAAGAGACTGCTCCTTTTTCTTCAGCTCTGTGACATCCTGGTAGGTTCCGTAGATTTTTTTGGTTTTCCCATCTCTAACTTCCGGCGTCACGATCACGCGAATCCATTTCGGCGTATCCTCTTCCAGACTGAGCTGCAAGGTGGAGTCATAGGAGACCCCATGTCTAATAGCGTTGCTGAAGACCCGCTTCATGGTGTCGGGCTCTTTGAACCTTGGCACAATTTGGGCAGGAAGTAACTCTCTAGGATTATCAATGCCGAAAATGCAGAGGGTAGTTTCGGAGGCAATAATGGTTTCATCCATCAGATTCCATTTCCAACCACCCACAGAAATGGCTTTTTCCGTTTTTTCTAAGATCCTTCGGTAATAGATCGATTCAGAAATATCTCTGATCATCCCAAATAGCAACTCTTTTCCATTATTTGAGAAAAACAGAGAAAAAACTTCTACCAACTGATCTTCACCATTCTTTTTTCGATGGGTTGTTTTGAATTGATTGGTTCTTTCACGCTTAACGATTTGCCAATGTCGCCTCCATTTTTCATCCGTCAAGCCTGGGTTTACATCATACATGGATAGTTTCTCCATCTCTTCCTTGCTATACATCAAGGTATTACAGAAAGAGGTATTTGAATATATGATGTTCGCATTTTCATCAGCCCAGACAATGTCATAAGGGGAAGCCTCTACGAACCATTTACTGACAGTATGGAGGAAGGAAGCATCGAGCATGATTCCACAGTTTGATAGATGGATAGAAAGTGATGGAACAAGGAAAAAACGAGAAGGTTTTTCTCAAATAATAGAAAAATCTAGCATGGTGGAAATATTGCTTTTTGGCTAACTTTTGTAATTGACTGGTAGTGAATGATTTATCGGTTTGGCACGTCGCTTGGAATAGAGGAGGTAGATTTTGAAGAATTACATTGAATTAAAAAATAGAACCAAAAAATGAAAAAGTTATTCTCAATCGCCATCATCGCTTTGTGGTTTGCTACTACCATAAATGCACAATGGAAACAGTACAATCCAAACCCTAACAACGATCCAGCAAATGCCTCTAAGGACATGCTGAACCCAACGAATCACTCACTGCTATTGATTGATCATCAGAGTCAAATGGCATTTGCGGTAGAGTCACAACCCATTGAAGAATTGCGTAACAATCTCGGTTTGCTTAGCGAAGCAGCAGTGCTTTACGATGTACCTACCATCGTCACAACTATCGCTGAGAAATCATTTAGTGGTCCAGTTTTTCCCGAAATCCGCGAAATTTTCACTGATAGAAGCAAATATATCGACAGAAGCACCATGAATACCTGGGAAGATATGCGCGTCGTGAAAGAGATCGAAAAAATGGGGAATAAGAAGATTGTGATTGCAGGTCTTTGGACGGAAGTATGTGTCCTTTTCCCAACACTTTCTGCCATTGAAGATGGATATGATGTTTACATCGTGACAGATGCCTCTGGGGGGCTTTCACAAGAAGCCCATGATATGGCTGTACAAAGAGCCATTCAGGCAGGAGCCAAACCCATCACCTCACTACAATACATGCTGGAAATCCATAGAGACTGGGCAAGAAGTGAGACCTACAACGAGATCGTACGCATCTCAAAAAAGTACGGAGGAGCTTATGGCTTAGGTATCGATTACATCAAAACCATGAGCAAGTGGATGACTGGAAAAGAAGCTAGTGAATCCGGTGCCGGCAAGTAATCAAGATTTCTAGAAGGCCCTCCTCCAAGAGGAAAAAGGAGGGCTTTACTTCACTAAGATTATTCTCTAACTATGAATATTATATCTCTAAGCAGAATATCCACCCTTCTGCTGTCTTTGTTCTTACTTTCTTGTGGAGGCAACGGCTCTCAAGAATCCACTACGACTACTGATGGGGCAGATATGATCCTCATCAATGGTAAAATCGCCCAAGGGACTACGGAAGATGCCTTTGCCGAAGCGGTAGCTATCAAAGATGGAATCTTTCAAGCGGTGGGTAAAAATGATGAAATCTTACGACAGAAAGCTTCGAATACGCAGGTGATTGATTTGAAGGGGCATACAGTGATCCCGGGCTTAAACGATAGTCACACACACGTCGTTCGTGCCGGTTTGAATTACAATATGGAATTGCGTTGGGACGGTGTCACTTCACTCAAAAAAGCTATGGAGATGCTCAAAGAGCAAGCCGCCAGAACGCCCGAAGGACAATGGGTAAGAGTAGTTGGTGGATGGACAGAGCATCAGTTTGAGGAGAAAAGATTACCTACTTTGGAAGAGATCAATGCGGCTGTACCAGACAAGCCTGTATTTATCCTTTATCTCTATAGCCTTGGTTTTATTAATAAGAAAGGGATCGAAGTCTTGGGATATGATAAAAAGACCTATTATCCTGGCGGAGAGATTGAATTGGACGAAAGTGGAAATGTCACCGGCTTTTTGGTCGCAAAGCCTAGTGCACTACTTTTGTATAGTACCCTTGTCAAGCTGCCTAAATTAACCAGAGAACAACAGATCAATTCCACCAAACACTATATCCGAGATTTGAATCGACTCGGCGTGACTAGTGCCGTTGATGCGGGTGGCGGTGGACAGTTTTTCCCCGATAATTATGAAGTGGCTAAGGAATTAGCGCAGCAAGGAGAATTGAATATGCGGATTGGCTATTACTTATTCGCTACTAAAAAAGGCACTGAGTTGGACGACTTCCAGCAGTGGACGGCCAATGAGACCTTGGGGGTAAACGATGATATGATGAAGCCAAATGGTTATCATATGTGTGGCGCCGGGGAGAACATCGTTTGGTCAGCAGCTGACTTCGAAAACTTCATGGAACCTCGTCCGGTTTTAGCAAAAATGATGGAACGAGAACTGACCTCAGCCATCACCATGTTCGCTAAAAATAAATGGCCCTTCCGCATTCACGCTACTTATGATGAGTCGATTACCCGATTCTTGGATGTTTTTGAGAAAGTAGATAAAGAATATCCGTTCCTAAATGAAGTTCGCTGGATCATCGATCATGCTGAAACAGTCAGTGATGCCAATCTGCAACGAATTAAGGAAATGGGTGGAGGTATTGCCATCCAGTGCCGGATGATGTTCCAGGGCGATTACTTCGTGGGTCGCTACGGAGCAGAGAAAGCCGAAAGAACCCCACCCATTCGCAAGATGCTAGATATGGGTATTCCAGTAGGCTTAGGAACAGATGGTACACGCGTATCTAGTTATAATCCAATTGTGGCCTTATACTGGGCAGTGAGTGGAAAGACTTGGGCGGGTACAACGCTTTATCCAGCAGCCAATCGGATGACACGAATGGAAGCCTTGAAACTGGCCACCTCTGGAAGTGCCTGGTTTACGGGTGAAGAAGAACAAAAGGGGACCATCGAAAAAGGCAAATATGCAGACCTTGCTGTCTTAGGAACGGACTACTTTTCCATCCCGGAAGAAGAAATCAAAACGATGGAATCGGTCCTTACGATAGTCAATGGCAAAGCGGTCTACGGTGCGAAAGATTTTAAATCTCTTGATCCCGTTGTACCTGCGATTATACCTGAATGGTCTCCGGTAAAATATTACGGGGGATACCAGAATTAATCTCTACCTTACAGGAGAACATATTTGATCTGTATGGGTTACATATGTCCAGCAATAGATCGAATGCACCGAAGCATGTGATAGTTGGGAGAAAGCATTAGTTCATGTATGCGATTTGCTAATCTTAAGAGGATAATCGGATGAATACCATTCCTGCAGTACAGACGGGTTGGGGAGTAGACCCTGCACACTCGGAAATTCACTTCAAAGTAAAGTACATGATGATCTCAACGATCACTGGGGCTTTTAATGAATTTGAAGGGGGGATGGTTTCAGAAGAAGAAGATTTTCAGGATGCTAGTATCGTATTTTCCGCTGATGTTAATAGCATTGATACGAATAACGAACAACGGGACGAACACCTTAAATCAGATGACTTCTTCGGTGCAGCTCGGTTCCAGAAATTAAGTTTCCGGTCAACATCTTTTACGAAGAAATCAACCGGAGACTACAGACTGATAGGTGACCTTACGATTCGCGATCAAATGAAGGAGGTAGAATTGGATGTTAAATACAACGGAACAGCTGTTGATTTTTACGGCCAGGTGAAAGCTGGGTTTGAGTTATCGGGAAAAATCAACCGTAAAGATTTTGGTTTGAAGTGGAATACTATAATCGAATCCGGAGGCTTAATGGTTAGTGAAATGGTTCGTTTGGCAATCAACATCCAATTAGTCAAAAAATAGATCAAGAACTTTTACCTGGTAAATAGAGGGGTGTCTAGAGGGTGTATGTGATTCTTGTCTGTAGATCAGATAGGAGATACGCTTGAGGTATGTGCTACTCAGGTGGAAGGCAAGAAGTGTGACACTTCTTAAGAAAGGAGAAAAATGCAAAGCCGCTTTTCTTTCATGGTTTGGAGATTACTAGGCCAAATCTCAATTGGGCAGACCTTACTGTTCTTGTTTTTGAATGTTGGCCTGATGCAAGCTCAAAGCTCTCCTAACAAGAAGATGCCGGGCTTTAAGTTTCTGAGATCAGATGAAGATTATGCTTTCCTGAAAGATGATCCAAGGAAAATGATCTTTTGGAATCGCATCAAATACCTGCCGCTTGGGGAGAATCGTTTTGTTAGCCTAGGAGGAGATATTCGCACAGAGACGCAGGTATTGAGGAATGAAGCCTGGCAAGACGGAAACCATGATGTTGCCTTATTCCAACGATTTATGTTGCACACGGACTGGCGGTTTGGAGAGCATGTACGTGTATTTGGCCAGCTAAAAAACGGCTTTACAATTGGACGAAATGGTCCACCATTTTTCTTGAATGAGGATGCCCTGGATATCCATCAATTGTTTGTGGGATTGCAATTTGGCCATTCTACGATCGAGATCGGTCGGCGCGAAATCCGTTACGGTTCGCGACGCTTGATCAGTGTCCGGGAAGGGACCAATGTGCGACAGTCCTTTGATGGTATTCGCTGGATATGGAAAAAGAATAATCATCAATTTGATGCGCTGTTCTATGCCTATAATCCGCAAAAGGTGGGGGCGTTCGATAATTCCATCAATACCGATCAATTGCTTTGGGGAGGGTATTGGGTGTGGAACGCTTCATCCGCAGAGGAGCTAAATTTCGACTTCTATTATTTAGGCGTCCGCAATAATGCACCTTCTTTTGAGGCCGGCAATTTCCAGGAGACTCGTCATTCTTTAGGCATCAGGCATTGGGGGACAAAGGGGCGGTGGAGTTATAACAATGAAGCTGTTTTTCAAACCGGACGCTTTGGAGATGGAAATATTAGGGCCTGGACCGTTTCGACAGATACCTACTATCAGTTTCCGGGTAAGGGAAAGCCAACTATGGGCTTAAAAGCGCAGGTGATTAGTGGCGATGAGAATCCGGAAGACGGCACTTTGCAAACCTTTAACCCCCTATATCCTAGAGGTGGATACTTCGGACTACTGGCCTTAATCGGACCAGCCAATATTTTTGATATTCATCCCTCTTTCAAGATTTCTTTCGGCGAGAGTTGGCAGCTGAATTTGGACTGGGATGTCTTTTGGCGACATCGCCTGAATGACGGGATTTACTTTCCTTCGGGAAGGCTCAATGTATCCGGCCAAAATGCCACGCAGCGATTCATTGGCCATCAACCCGGCATTCAACTGGGGTATGCTGTGAGTCGGTTCATGGAGGTCGAAGCATCTTACTTCTTGTTTGTGGCTGGAGATTTTATTGAAGAAGTTTCTGATGGGAAGAATTTCTCTCAGTTTGGTACCTCAATCAACATTAAGTTTTGAGGGATTAGCCGAGAGAAACTGGAACCTGTTGAAAAACAGCCGAAACTTGCCAAGTTTCGCTGTTTAAACCTGCTGATATCGATTTCGAAAACGCTATCGAAACTACTTACGTGTATTGTGTTGCAGTTAGTCAACAATGATCTAGCATCATCGAATTGGGCTAAAGGCAACAGGTGGCGTGCTATGCTATACCTAATGTAAAAAGTTCACTATCTAAAACCAATCCATCCATGGAGAATACCAATAATACCAGAAGGTCATTTCTGAGAAGAGCCAGTTTGGCTTCGCTGGGAGCTACTACACTTCCTGTTCTAGGAGCAGGCCTGGCCGGCTGTGAAAGCCCAGCCGCTGCATCTACAACCACTACCGAAACTAAGAATTTTGCTACAACCGTAGTCAGAAGAAATATTGCAGATATACCTGTTGATGATCCTGAAATTCAAGTTTTGAGAGACGCGATCAAGATTCTTAAGGATCGTTCCGAAAAATCACCGCTAGATCCTATGGGGTGGACGGCTCACGGGATGCTGCACGCTACCTTTTGTGCCACTAGTATCTACTCCAACCAGGTTCACTACAATTGGTACGTGTGGCCTTGGCACCGCCTCTATCTATGGGGGATGGAGCAGAAACTGCAAAAGGCGGTTAACGAACCCAAACTTGCCTTGCACTACTGGGATTGGACCAAGTCCAATTTCATTCCTGAGCATTACTGGGGTGACGAAAGCAATCCGCTATACAATGTGACGAGATTGGTGTCTCAAACCGATGAGATCCCTAAAGATTTCATCAATGTCGGGGCTGCCTTTAGAGCTTCCCATTATAAGACCTTTGGCGGTTATCCTGCCATCAAGAAAAGAGGAGAATCGCAGCTAGATGGCATCGCTGAGCAGTCTTTCCACAATAATATTCACAATTGGATCGGCGGTCAAATGGCGACCTTCGCCGAATCTGGCTTTGATCCGATCTTCTATGCGCATCACGGCAATTGTGATCGAATCTGGGATGCTTGGCGCGCCTACAGCGCTGATAACATTCTACCAGATAATGAAGAATGGCTAGAGAAAAGGCTCTTTGCTACGGATGGCAATGGCCGACCCGTAGATTTCAAAATCAAAGACTTGCTCGATTCCGAAGCACTTGGCTATCGCTTCGCAGACCTGGACTTGAATCCTACCTTTTGTAATCCTTTTGTAGAAGCAGATAAGCCAGTAAGAAAGGAATCTAAGCAAGATTGTATCGCACCGCTAAATCTGGCGACCTCTAGTACGGATGCCATTTATAAGGAGTTTGTTGGAAAAGAACGTACACACGTTATTCTACACTTTGAAAGAGCACAGTTACCTTATCAACCCTATTGTGCCCGAGTCTTTTTTGAATACGATAAGGATGGAGCCAAACAGAGTAAATACACCGGCACTTTCACCATCCTGCCCATCTTGGATTTAGACTCAGTTTTGTTACAAAACGGTGTACACCTACAAATTGAAATTGAGAAAGAAATAGCGGATGCCATTGAGCAAAAGAAAGATATTCAAGTCATTTTTCAGCCCGTGCCACTACCTAACCGCAACATACCAGACGAGATATTGAAGTTGGAAAATATATCATTGGTAACCAACTATGAGTATGAATAAGCTAGCATTCCTATTAAGCTTGTGCTGCTTAGTGGGTTGCGTATCGGAAGAGGAACACCCTCTTCCGATCTTAGGGGAAAAGATACTGAATCGAGTTACGGGAGAATGGGAGTACTATCGAGCTCCCACTTTTGAAATGGTCAATCAATTGAATCAAACGACCAACAGTGAACAGTTTGAGGGGAAGATACAGGTGATAGACTTTTTCTTTACGAGCTGCCCAACGATCTGCCCCAAGATGACGAATCACCTGAAAGTAGTACAGGAGGCATTTGCCGAAGAGGATGGGGTGAATATCCTTTCCTTTAGTATAGATGCCAGAAATGATACCCCGGATAGATTATTGAGGTACGCGGAGCGCTATGAAGTGGATCATGATAAGTGGTCGCTTCTAAGCGGAGGGAGAGAAGACATCTTTGAGCTGGCCAAAGATTACAAGGTACGCGCCTTTGATGATAGTTATGGAGAGGAAGTGATAGGTAATAATCTCATTCATGATGGCACTTTTGTGCTGTTAGATGGCGAACGGCATATCAGAGGATATTATAACGGGCTAGAATTGTCCGAGACCCAGCGTCTAATTTCGGATATCAAAAAACTATTGAACTGATGAAATCAAATGTTATACGGAGGGTCTTGGATCCTCGTCCCACCATTATTTCTCAAGATAGCATCTTGCTAGTATTCCGGGTGTTGGTGTCACTTGCCATGATTAACACGCATGGCATCAAAAAGCTTATCTATTTTTCAGATACAGTGCAAAACATTCCCGACCCCTTTGGGATAGGAGGGGTATTCAGTACTTATGTTGCCTTATTGGCCAATATCGTTTGCCCCATTTTGGTCATCCTTGGCCTAGCTACTCGCATGGCAGCCCTGCAAATACTAAGTGTGACTTTGATCGGTTTCTTCGTGGTGCATGCGGCAGATCCATGGACTGTAAAGGATGTACCCTTAATGTATTCCTTGGCTTATTTGCTGATCTTCTTCTTTGGAGCTGGGAAGTATTCTTTGGATCATAGTGTTTCCAAGAAGTGGATGGCTTAGCTTGGTGAACATCCGAAGTGGGTTGGTCGAAATCATGTGGTTCTAGCTTTTTGAACTTTACCATTTTGGGACATTTTTTCGAGGCGTGGGACATATAAACCATAGGCATTTATGTACGATATATGAACCACCCATTTTTTGGAGAATACAAAACTTTCGAATTGACAAAATTTCGATCCACCCACTTCCGAAAGCGCTTCCTTTTCAGTAATTTCTTTTAGACTTTCCGTAAAATCCTTAAGAATCCGTTCCCAGGAGGTTGTAAATTTGTTTGGTCGATAACCATTGATCCAAAAATTGTCAGAGAACCAAAAATTATAACGATGAGTAAAACAATCCTAATTACAGGAGCCAGTTCAGGAATCGGGAAAGCTACAGCCAAGTTATTTCAGGAAAAAGGTTGGAATGTGATAGCCACCATGCGTACCCCTGAAAAAGAGGAAGAATTGAATCAACTGGATAATGTGCTGGTGACGAGGTTAGATGTACTCGACCTCGAAAGTATCGATAGTGCATTGGCAGTGGGGATTGAAAAGTTTGGTACCATCGATGTGGTGTTGAACAATGCAGGCTACGGATTGATGGGGACATTTGAATCCGCAAAACGCGAAAGTATTATCCGACAGTTTGGCGTGAATGTCCAGGGCTTGTTTGACGTAACACAGAAAGCTTTGCCTCATTTTCGCACCAATAAAAGTGGCATGTTTATCAATGTGTCTTCCATTGGCGGTAAAATGACTTTCCCATTGATGCCGCTTTATCACTCTACCAAGTGGGCAGTAGAAGGTTTTAGCGAATCTTTGCGTTGGGAATTGGCGCAGATTGGGGTGCAAGTAAAGATCGTAGAGCCAGGAGGGGTGGCTACCGACTTTGGCGGGCGTTCGCTGGACATGCAGCACAACCCAGAGTTGACGGAATACAACGAATTTGTAAACAACTTCATGGCCGCCATGGGTAAAATGATGGACCCGAGCATGTTGAGCACACCGGAGATCATTGCTGAGGTAATCTACACTGCTGCTACCGATGGGACAGACACCCTGCGATACCGCGCTGGCGCAGATGCAGAACAATTGCTTACTGCTCGCAAGAACATGACCGACGAAGCGTTTTTTGCTATGATGAAAACTAATTTTCAAATTGGCTAAACGCCGTTTTGCATCATTGAGATTCTAGAAAACAACTTACAGGGGAGGGCTCCTAGAGCTCTCTTTTGTCAAGTATTGCGTTGCATTTAAGCAGTTGATATGTCCAAGACCATCGTCCTCGATTCCATTAGTCAAGTTCACCAATTGCTTGGCCTGCCCAAGCCTAAGCATCCGTTGGTCAGTGTAGTTCGTCCTAAAGATGTTCAGCGCTTTTCGGAGTTTGAGGATGCGAAAGTAGTTGTGAATCTCTATCAGATCATTTTGAAGCAAGGAATGTGTGGCACCCTTATCTATGGCCGAAATTCGTACGATTATGAAGAAGGGACTTTAGTTTTTACGGCTCCAGGACAGGTGATGGAATACGAGGGAGAAATGGAAAGGGGCGAAGCTAGTCTCGAAGGTTGGACCTTAGCTTTTCATCCTGACTTGATTAGAAAATCTGATTTGGCGAACAAAATAGATGCGTATACCTTTTTCAATTATGATGTGCATGAGGCATTGCACCTTTCGGATGATGAGCGAATAACAATTGAAGAACTATTGGACAAGATCACCAAAGAATATGGCCAGAAACTGGATAGGCATAGTCAGCATCTGATCAATGCCAACATTGAGCTGCTCCTGGATTATTGCTTGAGGTTCTATGATCGTCAATTCTATACCCGCGCTAATATTAATACGGACGTTGTTTCGAAATTTGAACGACTCTTAAGATCCTATTACCAAACAGACAAAGTCACCAAGCTTGGTGTTCCTACTGTAAATTATTGTGCCAGGGAGCTCAGCTTATCGGCCAACTACCTGAGTGATCTACTAAAGAAAGAGACGGGAAAGTCTACCCAGGAGCATATTCACCTGTTTATTATTGAAAAAGCAAAAAATACTTTACTCAACTCGACCGATTCTATCAGTGAAATTGGTTTTGCCCTAGGATTTGATTACCCACAACACTTCAGTAATTTGTTTAAATCAAAAACTGGTCTCAGCCCGAGAGCCTATCGAAATATGAATTGAAAATGCTTGATGCCTTGGGACAGTTTGAGGAAAACGCGCTTTTTGATAAATTAGAGCCTTTCCCAAATGTTAACCCATGTATCCAATGAAATCTTACCTTCCTGTTCTCCTGTTATTCCTATTAAGTGCCTGCCAAACAGCCACCAATTCCGAAGAAAGAACTGCAGATGGTCCTGCAAAAGCAGCGTCCTCCCTCTGGGCATTATCCGATAAGCTTCCAGACTTAGATTTACCCATTGCAATAGATAAAAGGCTCTTAGCTGAGCATTCCGGAAAAATCATAAACACTGAAGTGGCTCCAGTATTATCAAATCCGATGGAGCTTAAAGCGGTGCGAGGGATCGCTCAGATCAAGGGCTTTGAGCAAAAAATGGTTTTACTTTATTATGCTTATCCAACAGATTCTGAAGTAGATGATTACGATCAGATGGCCTTGGTTGCCTTTGATGATCTTGGGAACATCTCAGCCATTTTACCACTAGATATTGGCGGAACGGGTTTTGCTTCTACACAGAATTGGATCAAGAGAGATGGTGAGATACTAACTGCCGTCATAGCGGAGATGGAAGAGGTAGAGCTAGAAGTCAAGACCTATCGATTTAAGGATGGGCGTTTTACCGAAGCGCGCCAATTTTCGAAGCGTTTTCAAGATGGTTCCTATCAAGTATTTCTTGACGAATTATAGCGAGGAAATACATCCCAAAAAGAGAAAATCCCGACCAACAAGTGGTCGGGACCTGTCCCCGGTTTTTGGGGGCTCCTTTGAAGTTGGATCATCTAGAGGGAGCCGTTAACAAGAGGCTAAAGACTATGAGACTACTATACCAAATTTGATTTGTGGGGTGCCTACTCCGAAGAGTAGGCACATGGATACGTTCCAGCCCTTAGGGCTGACTGGGTCATAATTGGGCATTTGGAGGTAAAAGATATTGACGCAAGAATTTGACTGATAGCCTTCTTCTACAGTACACCGAAGGCATACTGATGTACGATTAGGCTAGGCTCAGATAGCTGCCAATAAGACCATTTCGGTATCAATGACAGCAGCGTCGGTACCTCAACTGTTGTTGGTGTAATTAAAAGGGTCAAACTGTTCTCTTTTAGGCTTGTAGACATAGGTTTTTTAGGGTATTAGGTTTTTGTTTTACATTTGATCCGAAGATTAGGGTCTCCTAAAACCAGTCGGAGACCCTAACGAACATCGGTATTTGGGTGAAAAGAGTTTGATGAAGAGACCTTTCATACAAAACTTTGTTTACCGTTAATTAAGATGATAATAGGGATAACTATTTCCTTTATCACAAAACCGGCTCTCCATCATTGGGTGTTGTGGTTGTTTGTTAGTTCTTGCCATTTATCGGTCTATTTTTTATAGACCCAAAGTTCTTTCCATTGACTGTATATATGTTCTGAGGCCTTAGCTTTATAAAGCCCTTTTAGTTCGCTAAGTTTGAATTTCCAGATGCCTTTTTCCGCTTTTCCATTCTCATTATATTTGAATCCCATTACCGTGAAATATTGGGCATCAAGAAAGGCAAAACTGAGGTCTCTGGCGAAAACGTAGGCCGGTTGTTCATTTGGCAAAGCAGTATCAGTAAGATGTAGTGTGCTGTCCTGCAGGTTCAATTCATTCCACTGTAATCCAGCTCCTTGGGGTAGAGGTCGCTGCAGTGTATCCTGTTCAGGAGCTACGTTTAGAAAAACAATGTCATCATCTACAATGCCTAAGGTGCCAAATGGAATTTTATTCTCAACAAGACCCCGGGCCATGAAGACGATATCGTCATCAACAATTAGGTATTTTCTTTTTTCAGCTAAACGGATGGATTTTGGAAGGGGAGTATCTAGGCTGCTTACAAACCGAATGGTGTCCTTAGTCATGAGGGAATCACTACTCAGCATGTAATGGCCGTTTAAAGATGGCTCCACAGCGACAAGACTGTTAACTTTAAGCGTTACCCGGTCGGAAGGTTTATTGACTTGTTGATTGGAATAGGAACTACTCCAACCTAAAATAAACACAAATAGTACCAGTCCAGCCCCACTGACTAGAGATAGCCAGTATTGTTTAGTTTTCATGGTTTCCTTTTTAGCTATTAAAAAGAATTGAGGTGTAAGTAGATGGATCGGCTATTATGGTCCGGTTGCTATTGTGTGGCTACTGACATGATTTTGAATGTGGTCAGTAGTAAAAATGATCTAATCGATCATTTAAGATTTAGTTTTATGTATGCAGTGGATTATAATTTGATGAGTATCGGTAGGGGTTAGTCTGAATTCTTATCTAAAATCTAGTTTGAGTAGTTTTCTTCTGTCGTAGTATGTCTAGATGTAATTACAACACAAATGTATTCTTTATTTTCGAATAATGAAAGGTTTATAAGTGTAATTTTTTTTTCTAAAACTATTTTTTGGCAGATATTTTACATTGTTCCTCGTGAAGCTATTGATCTAATTATCTGTTTTTTAATATTTTACAATGATAGTGCTATTGTTTTATTTTTTTACTTCTAAATTTTTTTTCTATTTATTTTTTCTTCTAATTCTTTATTTTTTGAAAAAAAATCCTAAAATTTGAAGTTCTAAAACTATTCTGATTTTCTTTTGTATTAATAGGCATCGGATTTACAGTTGAGCTATTTCAAGTAAATTCGTTCAAAGGTGAAATCTAAAACGTTTTAGCCAAGATAAGTTTGGGTGTATTGTTCATCGGAAGAAGTAGCAAGCTCTTTGGAATCTTAATTTGGGAAAACTGACTCAGTGATGTAAGTCAGTCGATCCAATAGCTAAATCATGACGAGGGGAGAACCCGTATCGCCCCACCTGCATGAAATAGCCATAATCCCATTCACGAGAAGGAACAAAAACTGAAACAATGTCAAAGCTTACCGATGTCCTCGATCTTATGAGTGCACTCACCAAAAGTGAGAAGCGCTATTTGACGCTGGAACTGAAGGAGGATAAGGCACCGACAAAAAGAAAATCACACATCAGCCTGTATGAAATACTTTCCCCTCTAGTAAAGGATGTAGAAAAAGATAGAGCCATGATCTATCAAGAAGCGGAGGATTTAAAGAAAAGAAAACCCTACGCACATCTATTTACCACGGTCAATGTAGTTCGCCTGCATGACTTTCTTTTAGATACCTTGCGACAATTTAATGCGGATCGACCGGAGTTTCGGTTGGAGCGGATGATTCAGGACGTCCGATTATTGCGACAAAAGGGGCTCTATCAGCAAGCCATTGGGGTGATTAAGAAGGCTAAGAAGGAACTTTCTCAGCGTTACGAAAACGAATTCAAAGCTTTTGAACTGCGCAATCTAGAACGTAGACTCTATCTAGCTATGCGGCAAAGAGATTTTGAGCCCTTAGCAGAGATGCAGAAAGAAGCAAAAGCCAACTGGGAAAGAATTCGGACGATATTGGAGGTGACGGAAGATTATGAGAAGATGCTCTATAGAGTACGGGGCCATGAATTCCTGGAAGCATTTCCGCTTTCGCCGGCCAATGAGATCTTACAATCCCAAAAGGATATAGTGGCGCAAAGACCATTTGAGGCCAATCTTGTTTCACTTACCACCCTCTCACACTATTATACCTATGTCGAAAAGGATACCGATGAGGCGATTGCTTACATCCAGCATCTGCTAGCACTGTTTGAAGATCATCGCTATCGTAAAAATCGGTACCCAGAGAATTATGTGCAGGTTCTATTACTGCTTTTTAACCGGGCTTTGATGGCAGACCGGATCAAGGCATTCGCTCCGATCATTCAAAAGATTAAGGATATATTGGCAAGTAATACGGAGCTGTTCCCTGAAACGAAGCCTTCCTCTAATCAAATCGAATTGTCAACGGGTTCCTTAATCCAGTACCGACTTTTGGCGCTTATGGCCCAGTACTATAACTATCAGTGGGCGGCTCCAGAGGCAGAAGCCACCATGCAGCCGATCATTAATACCTTGCAGCGCAAACCCAATGTACCCGCTAAACTCCTTGAGACGCTTTATTTCAATGTCGGAGCCTATTGCCTATTAGCTGATCAGCCTAGGGCCGTTCGATTTTTCGTGGATCAATCCTTGAGCATCTATCAACAAAGGGGAAATGGACAAAGGGCTGGTATCCCAATACAGCTCAGACTGCTAGATACGCTGGCAGATTTTGAGTTAATTGGTAAAGAAGCCGATCGAAGCCAGTTGGAGAAAAAAATCGCAATCCTACTTAGCGAGGTCGGTCAGGAACGCAATGAGGAATGGAAACGCATGGCACGAAACTTCATTTCTCGACTAGCGCTTTTGTCCGTAGAAGAAGACCGTTCTATTCTACTTGATACTTACCGATCCTTGCGCAAGGTATTGGAGCGTAAGCAGGCTGCTAGAAATGGTTTTATTGTCTTCCACCTTTGGGTGGAGAAAAAGATAGCTGCCCTGGAGCAACAAAGCTAGACATGCCCAAGAATGGTGGCCCCTTCATCCTTTCCCTCCCCCTACGTTCCCAACAAAAGAATATAGCGGCGCAATGCGGCAAATGTAAGCAGGATTCTATATTGATATACCGATCGGTATATTGTTAAATAAATTCTTATCTTTGAGTATTAAATTGCTGCAATGCTAGAAAAAACAGCTAACTATATACTAGAGGTGGTGGCCCCAATATTCAATCGGCAAGGCTACATTGGTACTAGCCTATCCGATCTCACCCAAGCCACTCAATTGACCAAGGGGGCACTTTACGGCAATTTTAAGAACAAGGAAGAACTGGCACTTAAGGCCTTTGACCTCAATACCAAGCGAGTGCTACAACCACTGAATGAACTAGTAGCCCAGGCGGAGCATCACTGGGATAAGGTAAATGCCATTGTTCAGTACTATCGATCCTATTATCAGCGGATGGAATTAATAGGAGGTTGCCCTTTCCTGAATGTGAGTATTGATGCTAAAAATAATCACCCGAAACTCTTTCTGCACGCCAAAACACTAGAAGGAAAAAAACAACAAGCCTTGGTCCAAATCCTGGAATCAGGTATTGAACGGAAAGAAATTAACAACAGTATTGATCCTAAAATTTTCGCAAAGAATATGTATTCCTTAATTGTTGGTGCCTATTTCATGTCTTTTGTGCAGGAAGATGAAAGTTATCTGCACGCAGCCTTAGATCAATTGGAATTTGATCTTTTACCGCAACTTAGGACATAAAAAATTTACATGCGCATATACCGATCGGTATAAGAAGATCGTCAGTATGGCTAATTACAAAACTTTTGAGACCACTCGTTTACTGCTTCGTCCTACGGACGAAAGAGATGCTGCTTTTATCAGAGATTTGCTCAATACACCCAAATGGCTTGAGTTTATTGGCGATAGAAAGGTGAGAACCGAGGAACAAGCCAGACTCTATATCCGAAGTCGAATTTTGCCCCAATTGGAGCGCCTTGGTTTTGCTCATTATACTTTGCTTCGTAAGGCTGACGGAAAAGCAGTTGGAGCTTGTGGTTTGAGTAGAAGAAATGATGTTATTTAAATTATAGTTGGTAAAAATTAGAACACATGCCGAAATTATCCACTGTTGAATCCTTTATTCAAGCCGTTGAGGAGCAGCCGCATGATCAGGTCATTCAAGATTTCTACACTGAGGATGCTTCCATTCAGGAGAACCAAAAAGAACCAAGAGTGAGCAAAGATGTACTATTACAGTATGAAAGAGCGGCTTTGCAGAAAGCTGAAAGGGTAGAATCTAAATGTATTCGTCCGTTCTTTATCGAACAAAATCAGGTGATGATTCGCTGGCAATTCAAGTTTTATTGGAAGAACCAAACCGTCAGTGAAATCGAAGAAGTAGCGCATCAAGTTTGGGAAGGAGAGAAGATCAAAATGGAGCAATTTTTCTATGATCCTCAACAAATGCTACCGAAATAATATTTTTTTGCTTACATATATATCGATCGGTATATTATGGTATTTTCATCCCTTTTTGGGTACCTTGAGGAAGGATTGTTTTCAGCATACTACCTTGTGACGGTTCAATGCTTGAATGAAGAAGTCCGTAAAAGTACTAAATCACAGCAGGCTAAGCTGATGCACTTCCTGATTGAGCTGTTGACTGCTCGCTTCATTTGGATTTAATACCTTGCTCTTCTTGCCTTTGATCAGAAAATCTAAATCAAAATTCTAGTTTTAAATCTTACCTTGGTAGTAAAGACTAATATCTTCTATTCTAAGCCACATCACTTAATCTGGAAAACATGAAAAAGCTTATCGGCTTCCTATACTTGAGCATTGCTATTCTGCTCCCCTTGTCAGCACAAGAAGTAGACCTGAAAGCCCTGGATAGGTACTTCCAAAAAATGACTCAGGATTGGGATGTCCCCAGTGCCACAATCGGAATTGTGAAAGATGGGAAATTGGTCTTCACAGGAAGTTATGGGGTGATGGAGGAAGGGAAGTCGGCTAAGCCAAATGAACATACTCTATACGCCACGGCTTCTAATTCTAAAGCCTTTACCTCTGCCCTGATCGGGATGTTGGTACAAGAGGGTAAGTTGGGATGGAATGATAAGGTGAAGGACTATCTGCCCTATTTCGAGCTCTATGATCGCTGGGTGAGTGATGAGGTGACGGTGCGAGATTTACTATGCCATCGAGTGGGACTGGGGACCTTCAGCGGAGATGTGATCTGGTATAAATCCGATTTCACTGCGGAAGAAATCATTAAGCGAATTCAGTACTTGCCTAAGGCCTATGACTTCCGAGCAGGTTACGGATATTCCAATCTCATGTATATCACTGCGGGTGAGTTGATAAAAAAAATAACAGGTAAAAGCTGGGGCGAGAATATCAAGGAAAGAATTCTTGGTCCACTGGGTATGGATCGCACGATTACTACTATTAAGGATTTAGAAAGCAAAGGTAATTACGCCACCCCTCACGCCAGACAAGATGACAAAAACTTACCTATTGAATGGGAGGATTGGGAAACGGTGGGTGCCACGGGAGGGATTATCTCAAGCGTTGCCGATATGGCCAAGTGGATGATTTTTAATCTCAACCACGGCATTCATGGTAAGGATACGCTCTTGAGTCCCTCTACGCGTAACCTGGTTTGGACTCCGCACAATAGCTTTACCGTCAATCAAGTAAATCGCAATAGCTTCAATACCCATTTCAATGGCTATGGTTTAGGGTGGGGCTTGCGCGACTATCATGGTAAAATGATGGTGCGACATACGGGAGGTTACGATGGAATGATCACGGCTGTCACCTTGATCCCGGACGAGAATCTTGGCGTAGTGGTCTTGACCAATGGGATGAAAAGTCCAATTACGGCAGCTACCTATTATGCGCTGGATCGCTTTATGGGTAAAGAAGAAAAAGATTGGTCGAGTACGATGCTGGCAGGACGAAATAGAAGTCAGTCGGAGGACAAGCGTATTTCTTCTCGAAAAGAAAAACAGATTCCCAGTACTAAACCATCCTTGGAGCTAGCATCCTATGTAGGAACCTATCAATCGGACATTCATGGACCGATTTACATTAAGAAAGAAGGCAATCAACTCAAGCTTTCCTTCCAGCATGCCCCAGCGCTGAATGCCACGCTAAAACATTGGCATTATGATGTCTGGGAAATCGACTGGGATCAAAGGCACGCCTGGTTCAGCTTTGGAACCTTGCAGTTTAACCTGGATAATAATCTCAAGGTAACTGGGATGACCTTTGATGTGCCCAATGACGATATCTTTTTTGAGGAACTTAAACCTTATCGGGTTAAACCTTAGCCTTTATGGGATATGGGGAAAGACATATTGGCCAGATTTTTTCCTCCTTGTTGGAATGCGATACCATCCACTACAAGCCGCATCGTTTTCCCTGGCATCTGCACCCTGGTTATTATTCCTTTTCTTTGGTTGTGGATGGACGGGCAGAGCTAATCTTCCAGGATCAAGTAATGCAGGTGAAAGCTGGGGATGTTGTATTGATTCCGGCCTGCGCTCCACATCAAACGGTCGTAGAGGATTTTTTTACCAATATCATTGTTCGAGTTAGTACGACCCTCACGGATGAAGTCTTTGCCTACTCCACTGCTAGTACCCTCATCCGTCAACCTTATGCCAGTGACCTTTTCCTGGATGGGTATCGACAACTTCGCAAGGAGAACTCATCCGAGGTTCAAGGCCAACTGATCCAGGCTTTCCTACAGGATATGGCCAGCTTAAAGCAAGAGGAGGGAAGAATGGAAGATCAAATGCTGGGGCAACTGGACCAAGTCAGAGCATTTCTGCATCAGCATTATGGAGAGCCTATTCAGTTACAACAGTTGAGTCAAATTTCCTATATGAGCCCAAGCCATTTTCAACGTCGATTTCGGCAGTCTTTCGGCATTTCACCGATTCGCTATTTGCAGAGTCTCAGGGTTGATCGGGCCAAAGGATTGATCAAACAGGCTCTTCCCATGACGAGTGTGGCGCTACAAACTGGATTTTATGATCAAAGTCACTTCAACAAATATTTCAAACTCCTGACCGGGATGGTGCCAAGTCGATATCAAGCCATCATTCAAAATGATTAGATTTTACAATCATTTCTGATTAAAAGCTTGGAATTTGTCCGTTAAAAAGATGGATAACAACAAGGAATGGATGGAAGCCGCCCGGAAGGTGTTGATACGTTACTGTGGAGAATTCTCCCCTTCAGTAGTGGAAAAGTCGGAAGGGGCCTATCTGTATACCACCGATGGGAGGGCCATCTTAGATTTTACTTCAGGACAAATGTGTGCTGTTTTTGGCCATAGTCACCCACGCATCGTCGAGGCTATTCATCACGCGACAGGCCAATCTATTCACCTATTGAGCACCATGCTCTCTCCGGCCCTCCTGGAATTGGGGAAAGGCCTAGTGGATCTGCTACCGGAAGGCCTCGATCGGGTCATTTTTGTCAACACCGGCTCTGAATCCAATGAAGTGGCCATTCGGATGGCAAAGCTCGCTACCCAAGGCTTTGAGATAGTTGCCTTTGGAGGCTCTTGGCATGGTATGACGGCTGGTGCCCAATCCTATACCTATTCTAAGACCCGCACTGGCTATGGCCCGAACTTGCCTGGCAACCTGATGTTGCCAGCACCCTACGCCTATCGTTGCCCGATTCAACATTGTAAAGGAACTTGTGACAATACTTGCCTAGAAGTCGGTATGCAAATGGTGGATCAGCAATCCGTAGGTGCATATGCTGCCATGATCGCCGAACCCATACTGAGTGCGGCTGGCATCATTGAGCTATCTCCGGCGTATACGCGGAGGTTAAAAGAACTGTGCGAAGAGCGGGGCTTGCTGTTGATCTTTGACGAAGCTCAGACCGCCTTCGGAAGGGTAGGGGCGAATTTTGCCTTTGAGGAACATGATATTCAACCGGACCTCTTGACGCTTTCCAAAACCTTGGGTGGCGGACTGCCTCTAGCTGCTACCTTGTGCAGCAAGGAGCTAGAGGAATTATGTCATGAAAAGGGATTTGTCTACATCACTTCTCATGTTTCGGACCCCATTTGTGCTGCGGTTGGCGTGTCCACTTTATCGATATTGTTAGAGGAAAAAATGGCTGAACAGGCGGCTAGTAAGGGGACTTACTTGAAGCAGCAATTGATAGCACTCCAAGAACAACATGAATGCATTGGCGACGTGAGGGGAAGAGGTTTGTTATTAGGGGTTGAGATTGTAAAGGAC
The DNA here is from genome assembly GCA_965263225.1 of Saprospiraceae bacterium. Lineage (GTDB taxonomy): Bacteria > Bacteroidota > Bacteroidia > Chitinophagales > Saprospiraceae > DT-111. The sequence continues at coordinate 364,463 of CBDHHG010000043.1, read as the reverse complement.
AGAGCTAGCAAAGAACCTGATCCCGATTTGGGCAATAGTATTTCGGATCGCTGCCTGGAGTTAGGTTTGAGTATGAACATCGTACGAATTAAGGGGTATGCTGGGGTTTTTCGGATTGCCCCACCCTTGACGATTACCATGAAGGAAATCGATTTGGGGATTAGCATTTTGGATCAAGCGATTCGGGATTGCGTGGGGGGCTAGGGGGCTGGGGATCGTTGTTGTTGGAAAACATACAACAACGGCTGTGGGGGCTAGGGAGCCCCTGGAAAACTCCAGCCATTGTTGGTCCCTGTCTAGCTAGCCAGATAGATTTTGACCAACAATACACCCAGGAAAAGGAGAGGGGGGGATTACAAAATCCTGATTAAGCTTGATTATTGTTTAAAAGTTAATTATTATTGTTTATCAATAATTTTTTACTGAAAAAGAGAAAAATGAAGTTTATCGGGATCTCTCAAAATATCATTTTAGCATTGAAATTTTTGACAATTACCGGATTTTTGATTGCTTCTGTAGCGATACTATTTTATCCAGAGACCATTCACAGTTATAACTGGGCCGGTTTTTCGCTGGTACCGGAAAATGAAGATTTACTAAAGGATCATGAAGGAATTGATTTACAATTTAAGCCAGATCCCAGCATTGAAACCTATCTAGTGATCGAACGGACGGAGGTTAGGATGGATGGGATTCTACCTAATATGCGATTGGGAATATGGGCTTTTCTTGTTGGCTTATGCCTAACTATGTATTTTATTTTGACCCAAGTAGATCGCATGATTGAATCTGTACAGAATGGAAATCCTTTTAATCATCAAAATGTGAAAGGGGTTTATTTTTTAGCCATGTTGCTGGCTTGTTTCCCATTATTGGAGCGATTCTTTCGCATTTGGCAAAAACATTGGATAAAGACTAACTTTGAAATGGAAGGGATTACGTTTTTAAATGAATCTTCAGATTTAATCCCTTGGCTGATTCCTGTTATCTTGATGATTACGATCGGGAAGATGTTGGAGATGGGCAGAGCGCTTAAACAAGAGCAAGATTTAACCATTTAGTAAATGCCGATTATTGTAAACCTAGATGTGATGATGGCGCGGCGTAAGATTCGTTCCAAAGAACTGGCTGAGCAGATCTGTATTACCGAGGCCAATCTGTCTATTCTTAAGACGGGAAAAGCCAAAGCTATTCGCTTTACTACCTTGACAGCTATCTGCGAAGTGCTAAATTGCCAACCTGGAGATATCCTGGTGTATGAATCAGAAGTGCAGGAGGAAGAATTAGCCTCCCATCAAGACCTTTAATATCGCCTCAGCTTCCTTACGATAAGGGTGGGCGGTATCCCCTGCCATTTGTCCAAATAATTCCTTGGCTTGATCTAAGTTGAGTGTTTTAAGATAGGCTAGGGCGAGATACCAGCTAGCCGCTTGTCCAAAGTCTGAATCTTGCCCTGCTAAAGGAGTTAACAGGGGAATGGCCTCAGCTGCTTTATCTTTACTCAGGAGTTGATTGGCCTGATAGAAGTCTTCTATCAGCTCTAATTCTTCTTTTTCTGTACCCGTTGGGGCACCAGTACCGAAAGAGATATCCTTCCCTGGTTGGACCGTATCTGGCGTCGTATTATTTTGGCTTCGATCAATGGAAGTCAAAATATTGGGCATGGGTTCAAAATACTGGCTAAAAAGATCGCCTGGAGATGGGGCAAAACGAGGTAGTAGACCTATATAAATAAGAAGAAGCGCAATGGCAGCCGCGGCCGATATACCTCCGACCCAGTAAAATCGGCGGATTTTAGCAGTTTTTTTAGCCCCTTGGTTTTCAATCTCTTGTAGTTCCAGTTTTAACTGCTCCCGCTCTTGTCGTCTAAGGGCGGCCTTCAGGTCATCCGCGTCGAAAGTCTTTTTCTTGTCATCATCCATAACAGCAATTTTTCACGTTGGGGTTAGAACGGCTCTCTATCTCATTTCTTACGCCCCTCCCTATCTTTTTACCATCCAATTAGTAAAGGTAAACATTAAAATTGCTATTTTTGCCGACATACTACACCACTTTTTAGGGCTTAATAAGCCTATCCAGTACAAACTCCAAGCGATTGATTTTTCCCTGGTAGCCAAGACAAAGTGCTTGCTGGGAAGCAAAGCTGGATACCCAACCCTCACAATACCGATAACTGCACCATCTATCTAGTAATTGCTGCTCAACTTGACCGGGCCTATAATTTTTTTTGAAAAAAAATACTCGTGATGTTTACCTTCTTGTTCTTTGTGGTAAGAATAAGAGAAATTAATCACCAAATTCCATTTAAAACATGAAACCAAGAACACTTCTGTTTTTAATTCTTGCCTTATGTACCCTTACTTCCACGATGAGCTTGGCCCAAAGCCGAGCTGAAACCCGCGCAAAAAACCGAGCCAATCAGAACGTCGATCGTAAAATTGATCAGTCTGTAGATAAAGCCTTCAATAAGATTGAGGGATTGTTCAAGCGTAAGAATAAGAAGAAGAAAAAGAAAAAGGAGGAGAGCACGCAAGAAACCACGACTCAACAACAAACAGGAAATCCGGACCAATCTGAAGAAGAGTACCAGGAAGAGCAAGCTCAAGATATGGTCAATAACATCCTGAAGGGGATGGGGGGCAATGATGAGCCCTGGGAGCCCTACCAAAATGAGTATCCAATGAGCTTTGTAATGGACATGACCACCACTGATAAAAAAGGGAGAGTAGAAAAAACGAATATTCAGTACGTATTCGATACCTGGAAACTCGGCATGATCTACACGCTGGAAGATGGCGAAACGATGCAAATGATTTTGGACAATCAGGAAGGATCTATGACCACCGTTATGGATCAGGATGGAGAAAAGCAAGGTTTCAAAATGAAACAACGTAAATATAATATCCCAGAGGCGGAGGACGAAATGAATGAGAGCTGGGAAGATCAAGGTATTTCAATTAAGAAAACGGGCCGCACCAAGACGACCGAAGACGGGTATTTTGCACATGAGTACGAAATCACGACCGAAGATGGAAATGGTACCATGTGGACCACTGAGGACCTGCCTATCAACTTTTTGAATGTGATGCAGAGTTCTTTCGCCAGAACTCAGCAGGCCGGTAATAAGAAGCAGGCACACCCTTCGATGAATACCTATGGTGTGAAAGGTTTCCCAATCGAGACCCACTTCACAGATGCAAAAGGTAAAGAAACGGTGGACATGTTCATCAAGAAATTCAAAACTGGTGATCAAATTGATCGCTCTCCTTTGGATACCAAAGGTGTGAAAATAATGAGTATGGGCTTCTAGGAGTCCTTTAAAACTACTAAAAACCAAGTAGTGAGGGTTTACCCTATGGTAGACCTTCACTTTCAAGCGTAGGTTCAAGATTCCTTCAGACCTACGCTCACATTCCCCTCACATTCCCTCGTATTGTCGTTCTAGTCTATCCCTACCTACAACACAAGGAAATTGATCGTTCTACTGGAAATTTAGAAGTAAGAAACCAGAAGACATACTGCTTAGTTCGTCCTAAAATTTAGGATTATAGTATCTCGCAGCGAAGCGTTCTGGCCTCTTCCCTCTCCTATCTAGTAGTAATGGAAATGTTCTGAACCTCAGGGAAAGTCACTGACCTGAGAACAGCATCCTCTTGACTAAAGAGGTCTTTTCAGGCCGTATCCAATCAATTCTCCTGATCAAACTAACTGTAGAACTAGACAAACGACACACTATGCAACACGTACTAAGTCGCTTGCTGCTGGCAAGTTGCTTTCTCTGTATCACGCTTCTTCTACAAGGACAAGCTCCGACCGTTCCAACTTCAAATCTCACTTTCCCATCTGTGGATGGGGATCGCCTTCAACTCCGCTGGACTAAAGGAAATGGTAGCCGACGAATCGTAATTGCTCGGGCTGGGGCAGCAGTGACCGCCTCTCCAATAGATGGAGTAGATTATAATCCTAGTACCAATTTTGGAAGCGGGGATGAAATCGCCCCGGGGGAATTTCTTGTCTATGATGGGACAGCTTTCGGGGTGACAGTACGCCGCCTGCAAGCCAATACGACGTACCACTTCAGGGTCTTTGAATACAATGGTTCAGGTGCAGGTACTGCATACTTAACAAGCAGTTTTCTAGCCGGAAGCCAGGCTACGGTGGCTGCTCCTACGGTACAGGCCAGTAACATTACCTTTTCCAATATTACGGGCAATGCTATGACGCTCACCTGTACACGTGGCAACGGTGCAAATCGGATCATCGTGGCTAGAGCAGGAAGCCCTGTCGATGCCAACCCCGTCGATCAGGTATTGTACAACTGGAATCAATTCTTTGGGCGGGGCTCGCAAATAGGTACGGGTAATTATGTAGTCTATCGGGGTACCGCGAATACGGTAAACTTGCGCGACCTCAGCCCCAATACTACCTATCATTTTGCCATTTATGAATACAATGGGAGCTCTGGTCCAATATACCTTCTGCCTGGGGCAACGGCGAGCCAGACTACAGCCACCACTCCTACTATCGCGCCGACCAACCTGATTTTGTCTACTCAGGATGGTGATCGCTTACGTTTTCGGTGGACCAGCGGGAATGGTAATGGAAGACTCTTGGTGGTCAAACAAGGATCTGCCGTTACAGGGAGTCCAGTAGATGGCATGAGCTATGCCGGAAATTTTGACTTTGGTGAAGGAGACCAGTTGAATGCTGGAGAGTACGTCATCTTCAGTGGAAACAGTACGAATGTTCAAATACGAAATCTACAACCCAACACCACTTACCATATTGCCATTTTTGAGTTCAATAGATCTTCAACCAATATCTTCTACCTGAGGTCCCCGGCATTGACGGGCTCTGCGTCTACATCAGTGACACCGAGTACGGGAGCGAGTATGCTGAATTTTACCAATGTGACGGGTAACTCCATGCGCATTAACTGGACTCGGGGCGATGGGGCAAGACGATTAGTGGTCATGAAAGCAGGGAGTGCAGTAGATTTTAGTCCTACTGATTTGAGTAACTACGGTTTTGGAAACATATTTGGTTTATCTACGGCACACCTTGGGGGAGGCAATTACGCCGTCTATCGAGGTACAGGAAACTCCGTCAATGTGACCAGTCTCACCCCAGGCATAACTTATCATATTTCCATTTTTGAGTACAATGGTTCTAGCTATCCCGTATATCTACGACCTGGGACCACAGCCAACCAGGCCACGCTCACCGTCCCTCCAAGCACACCTGCCTCTAATGTAAGAGTAGATATGGTAGAGTGTGACGGGATGAGAATCCTGTATACCCGAGGAAATGGTGACCGCAGAATCATTGTAGCAAAGGCAGGGAGCGCCCCTACTAGTTTACCAGTTGATGGACAAGATTATACGGCCAGCAATAGCTTTGGGAGCGGAGATGATCTGGGAACAGGCGAGTTTGTGGTGTATGACGGAACAGCTGCTCTTCAAACCATTTCTAATTTGAGTGTAGGAACCGATTACTTCTTCCGCGTCTATGAATACTTTGGTACTGGCGCTAATACGATCTACCTAACCTCTAGCTTTGGAGCTGTGGACCAGCAAACAGCCGGCATGCCCACCACTGATCCTTCAAACCTTAGCTTCAGCAATGTACAAGCTACCCAGATGACAATCAGCTGGACAAATGGCTCAGGAACGGGGCGTCTATTGGTCGTAAAAGCTGGCAGTGCAGTTGATTTTACGCCGACAGATTGCACGGCGTATAGTAGTTCATTGAGTGGCTTTGGCAGCATTTCTTTTCATCGTGGGGGTGGTAACTACACCGTTCACAGAGGGGTATTGAATGCTGTTACCATCACCAATCTCACTCCCGGGCTTGACTATCATTTTGCCCTATTTGAGTATGAGGGGAATAGCCGCCCCGTGTATAGTGATACGCCCCTGAGAGCCAATCAAGCTACACCGGTGATTGCTCCCACTACTCAGGCCAGCAATTTGCGTTTTGATAATATAGGGGGAACTGCTGTTCGCATTTTATGGAATCGGGGTTCAGGAACGAGGAGAGTGATTGTGATGCGGGCTGATGGAGTCACTCGCGTTGATCCTTTGGATGCAACAAGTTATACGGCAGATGCTGTTTTCGGTGATGGCAGCTCTACCGGCGTAGATAATTTTGTAGTGTATGATGGTACTTCCAACCAGGCAAATATCAGCGGCCTTTCACCTGGAACTTTATATCGGGTGGAGATATATGAATATCATGGTTCAGGATCAAATACGCGGTATCTTCGACCGAGTCTTTCGGGCAGTGTTACTACTGCTGCCAAGCCTTCCCTTAGTCCTTCCAATTTATCAATTAGTGAGACCTCAGCTACCTCGGTACAAGTCAGTTGGACGAATGGCAATGGAAATGGCCGTTTGTTGGTCGTGACACCCAATTCCAGCTTTTCAGGCAGTTTGACGGATGGAGTTGCCTATGCAAACTCGATTACTTATGGACAAGGTTTTACGGCTGTAGGCAATGGTTTTGTCTGCTACGTAGGGGCGGGCACGATTGCAAACGTCGGAGGACTGGCAGAAGGAAGTACTTATCAGTTCACACTTTATGAATATGGAGGTACTAGCTCTTCCCCGGCCTTCGGTATTACTCCAGTGGTTGGTAGCTTCACTACACCAGGACCTCCTCAAGTACAGTCTTCAGGCTTTATGGCTAGTGATATCCTATCTAATTCCGTTCGGTTGGACTGGACACAGGGTAGCGGACAAAGACGCCTTATTATTGCCCGCCGTGGAGCGGACGTGAACGCATCGCCAGCCGATGGGACAGACTACAGTCCTAACAGTAACTATGGAGCAGGCGACCAATTAGGTATAGATAACTATGTGATATATGCTGGTACGGGATCATCAATGGTGCTGACCGGGCTACAAGCAGGAGCTGCTTACTTTTTTCGGGTTTACGAATACAATTTTACCGGAGTAAATACACGCTATCAGTTGACCAACCCCACCACCTTAAACATTGTGACGGCACCTTTACCGGTGGAATGTATAAGCTTCCAAGGCTACTATGATGAAGAACGCAAGGCCAATGTGCTAGTATGGTCAACGGCGATTGAGGAGAATAATGAGGGGTTTCAGATAGAACGAAGCGCTGATGGCCAAACCTTTGAAACTATTGGTTGGCAAGAGGGCGTTGGGTATAGTGATCAATTGAATACCTATGAATTTGTTGATGATCAACTGACCGCTAGCCCAGTTCATTATTACCGGCTACAACAATTTGACTTTGATGGTAGCCAGGAACAAGCCTGTAACCTTATTAGTATAGCCGCTCGTCTTAAGACTAGGGAACAATGGAATGTATTCCCGAACCCTTATTATGGATCGGCCTTGAAGATTCAAAGTTCAATGAGAGGGACTATATCAATAAAGGTTTTTCATATCTCTGGCCATTGTGTTTGGGAAGGGCAACTGGAAGAAAATGGAGCGGGCAGTGTGATTGATTTGAGTGATTTGCCAGCCGCTACCTATACGATCTTTGCTCAGCACGCTAATGGAGCAAGGCATCAGCAATTCTTGATTAAAAAATAGGCTGATTGATTGGGGCGAAGTACAGCTAATGTGCTTTTCCCTTATCTTCGGCACATGAAGAATTTAAAGATCAAGCAAGCTTATTACTGTCTCTATATTGTTAGCCTTTGTTATGCCTGCGGGCCAAGCAATAATGCATCAGAGATGGAGACCATGGCAGATGGCAGCATCAATATTTCTGCGGCAATCGATCAAATCATGGGTTCTGATGGGGTAAAGAATGCGCTGCAAAATTTCCAAATGGAGGAGGTCATTTGTGATAGTATTGATTCCGTCTTAGCGGAGGTCTATCGCAAAGATCAAGAGGTAAGGCGAGGTGCTGGAGATATGATGACGGTGGATCAGGAGAATAGAAGGACGGTGATATCGATCTTGGAGAAATGTGGTTTTCCTAATGCAGACGAGGTAGAGCTTCGGTCCTACAATGCTATTTTCTTTGTATTGCAACATTCACCTGGTCCAATTATGGGATATTATTATCGAAATGTAGAGCAGGCGGTGAACAATGGTAAGATTAATCGTTCTACCTTCGCCTTGATGCAAGATAGACTCTTGATGGGTTTTGGGTATAAGCAAGTCTATGGTACGCAGATACTAAATGACCAACTGTATGAATTGCAAGATCCAGATAATGTAAATGTCCGGCGTGCAGAGGTAGGATTGGGGCCGATCGAAACCTATGTAGAGTACTTCAACCTCAATTATGAGGAGGAGATAAAGCGCATGAAAAGCCAAACCAATGGGGAAAACTAGCCTTGTTATTCTACTTTTTTCCCTGATCATTGTTCTCGCCTATCTATTCTGGCCTGAGCCCAGCTTGGCGCAGCAGATGCAGAATCGCCATGTCCCAGCCGTAGGAATTGGTGTGATAGAAGAGGGGAAGATCATTCGGAATGAAGTGATCGGAGCTCTGGAATCGGGCGTTCCAGTCACTTCTGATGCTATCTTCAATGTAGCCTCTTTGACCAAGCCTGTATTTGCTATGCTGGTATTGAAGTTGATAGAGCTTGGGGAATGGGATTTAGATGCTCCCATTTATCCCTATTGGGTTGACCATGAAATCAAGGAAGATGGTCGGCATTCAGAATGTGGAGTTCAATGTTTGGTATCCGCGCAATATTACACCGGCTGGTATCAATAGTATTCGTGACCGTTGCTATCAAAATGGAGTTCGGCCGATTAGCCTGCAGGGTTCTTCTTTTGGAAGTGGAGGAAATAATGTCGTAAAGGATGTTTCACATAAGCTATGGTTAATGGCGCAGGCCAAGGCAGTAGGGGCGGGAGTTGTCAAGTTCACAGGTTCCAAGCGTGGGACCAATGGTGGCTTAGAGAATGTGATCAAGGCGCTGAAGGAGTTAGCGCCTGCCGCTGAGGATATGGATATGCTGGTAGTGGTAGAAAACCATGCCAACAATAATATTGAGACCATCGAAGATTATGATGCTATTTTCCAAGCAGTTGATTCTAGTCATGTTGGCATGTGTTTAGATATGGGCCACTTTGATGGTGCAGGAGTGAGTAATTTCGATGTGATCCAGAAGTATCATAGCAAGGTCATGCATGTGGATATTAAGGATACAATGGCTTTTGGTACCTACAAGACGGTTCCTTTGGGTTCTGGCGCTACGGATTGTGTGGGTATCGTAAAGGATCTGATCAAACGGGGGGATAATACTGATTTGCACAATAATAGCGTAATTCTGCAATAATTTTCCGCAAGAACATTTCGTTTCTAAATTTATTCTACACCTGATAGATCATCCCCGTCTGTCAATTAGCCTAGTTGTAACAGATTAATCACGATAAGGAAGACCGTGCTTTTGCTGTCACTCTTGCCTTTATCCTATTACTAAGCCTCGTTCAAGTTTTAGAAGTTCACAAACACGCAATCCTAAACTCTTTCTTATGAAGCCAAATATCCTTGTAAGCTTTCTCTTACTCCCTCTATTTCTTTTTGCTCAGAACTACCAACAGTCTGACCAACTCAAGATTGATCAGATTGGCTACCTTCCTGTGGCTGATAAGGTAGCCGTAATTTCGCAAGCTCAATCAGGCTATAACGCTCCCGAAACGTATGAACCCTCTTCTACCTTACAGATCCGTTCTCTAGCGGATGATGCCGTAGTTTTTTCTGGTGATATAACTAGCTGGAAGAATGGTCAAGTACATGATCAATCTGGGGATAAAGCCTGGCACTTTGATTTCTCAGATTTGCAAACACCAGGAGAATACTATGTATATGATCCAGTAAATCAGGTGGGGTCGTATGCTTTCAAGATTTCTGATGTTATCTACAACGAAGCGCTGAAGCTAGCCGTACGTACTTTCTATTATCAACGTTGCGGTACCGATAAGCCTGCCACTTATGCCGGGGCCGAATTTGCGGATGGTATCAATTTTATGGGAACGCAACAAGATACGGATTGCCGCTTATACAGCAATACGGATGCCTCCACCAGTCGAGATTTGCAAGGAGGATGGTTTGACGCCGGAGACTATAACAAGTATGTCAATTTTGCTTACCAGCCCTTGGTGGATTTGCTATTTGCTTACTTGTATTATCCGGAGATATGGACTGATGATTACAATATCCCTGAGAGTGGAAATGGGGTTCCTGATTTATTGGATGAAGTGAAATGGGAATTGGATTGGCTTCTGCGTATGCAGGAAGCTGATGGTGGGATATTAAGTGTGGTAGGAGGAGGCTACGTCTCTCCGCCTTCTGCCGAAACGGCTCCTCGGTTCTACGGACCTGCTACAACCGCAGCTTCTTATAGCGCCGCCACGATGATGGCTTTGGGGTCAATCGCGTTTGAGGAAGTGGGGAATACTTCCTACGCTAACACCTTGTTGGGTGCGGCTGTTCGGGCCTATGATTGGGCGGTGGATAACCCTAATAAAACCTTTTATAATTCTGGGCAATTGGCCGCTGGCGAGCAGCAATTGGATGATTATCATACAAAGATGCGTCAGCTGACTTCAGCTATCTTTTTGTATGCGAAGACCGGAGAGGGACGCTATCAAAGTTTTGTAGAAAACAATTATGCCGATAGCCATTTGCAGCAGTGGGGCTGGGCAAGTATGTACGAAGAACCTTACCATAAGGCCATGCTTTTTTATACCCAACAATTTGGGGTTAACTCATCCGTAGCTGATGATATTACAGCCACCTATGTTAGTAGTGTAAAAAATGCTGGCGATCATTTACCTAGTTACCAAAATGGGGAGGATCCCTACCTCGCCTATCTGGGTACCCAAAACTATACCTGGGGCAGCAATAATACCAAGGGCAGCCAGGCGAATATCTATCTCAACATGATCCATTTTGGTTTAGATACAGATAACGATGAGATCTATAAAGCGGCAGCTGCTGGCTTTGTCCATTACTTCCATGGCTTGAATCCGAATAACTTGGTTTATCTCACGAAGATGGAAGCTTATGGAGGAGAAAATAGCTGTCAGGAAATGTACCATAGCTGGTTTGGCGACGGTACCGCCTGGGACAACAATCCACCTCCGGCTTACGTAGTGGGTGGCCCCAACCCCAGCTATAGCATGGATGGCTGCTGTAACACCAACAGTTGTGCCAACCTCAACAGCCTCTGCGACGCCGGATCTTTAACACCTCCCTTCGGCCAACCCGCTCAAAAGGCTTACAAGGACTTCAACACCTCCTGGCCGCAAAATTCCTGGCAGTTGTCAGAACCAGCCATCTATTATCAATCCTCTTACATCAAAGTCTTGGCTGCCTTTACCGCTGCCATGACGCCCACCTCAACTGAGGATCCTGCTAGGGCTCCATTGAAAGTTACTATTTTCCCTAATCCTACTCGAGGCCAGTTGCAGCTTAATGCTTTAGAAGAGGGGATTAAAGTGGTAAAACTCTTTGATGCTACGGGCCGCTTGATTTGGCAGCAAGAGCGAGAAGATTTTCCGCAAACTTGGGAAGTGTCATTGGAGCAATTTGATCCGGGCTTGTATTTGTTAGAAATAGAGGGGCGATCAGGAAAAAGAGTGGTGAAAAAGCTGGATCGATTCTAAATCTTGCTTGGGACGATCAATAAATCTCAAACTCCACCTCCCCCAGAATTAAATCCACCAATTCCTCGACATCTGCTGCCGCGGGTACTTGCAAAACGATGGGATCATTATCCCCATGAAACAAGCGCAACTCGATCGTAATTGAATCTCCCGAAGTATCGTAGATCCCAGCGAGGGAATAGGCGTTGGGATAGTGGTTAACATCTACATAGATCAAATGAGCATCCGCACCTTGAGCCGATGTTTTACGGAAGGCAGCTTCAAGCTTATCGGATAAGTGTAGGTCATCTTTGAAGGTAGTTTTATTCAAAAAAGTACTGCGGATCATAACCGGCTTTTTATTCCCAATGGGGATTTGAGCCTTAGCTGACTCATCTAGGATGCCAATATCAAAACTGGCGGCTTGGCCGGGAAAGCCAAGCATAGGAGTCTGAATGCCATTGACGCTGGCTGCCAATTCCGGGACTTGATCTCTGGCGTACTGGAATAGCTTCATGACATCCACGATATCTTGGCCTTGATCATCTTTACGTGTTGCTACGCCTAACATACCTTGTAGCAGAGCATAGGTAAGTAGTCCTTGTCCATATTCACTGGCCTCATAACTGAGTTTGTCAGAAGCACTGCCTGCTAAAATGAACATGCCTGTTCGATCCTTCATGCGGTCCAAGGCGCGAATCTGACTAGAGTTGAGTCGCTTAGAGCCACCTGTCAGGTTTTCGATCACTTGACCAGAATTGCACGCATCGATAATGAGCACTTGTTTCAAAGCGGGAATATCATTGATCCACTTCGTCATTTCTCGACTAGATATTGTAAAGGCGTCTAGTGTGACGGGATCGTTCAAGTCATCCTCACTGCCGACCCCTTGCGTCAGGTAGTAAAACTGCGTTTCCTCCGTACCCCCCTTACTCACACCATGACCAGATAGGTATACCATAATAATATCCTCTGCCTTGGCTTGCCGCTTAATCTTGCTGAAGGTGTGCTGGATATTGGTTTTGGAAGCAAACTGCCATTGGATGGGCGAGTCTTGGAAGTCCTTCGGTATGGAACTATCTGTGGAAAAACAATACACTTCCAGGCTGTCTCCATTTTGGAATAAGGCGGCACCGACGGACTGCATGGCCGTGGCCATCATCTTAGCATCCTGATCCGCGTAGGCGAGATCCAATTGATCGCCCGTGTACTCAGAAGTGCCAATGGCAAGCATGTATAATTTGGGACGAGATCTACCGGCCCAATCCGGGCTAGTATTGGCAGAATTGAGAACCCCCCGATAACTTAGGCTCGGACGATAGGAAAGATCGATGGAACGACTTTTTAGCCATCCGTCTTCATTGTAAGCTCTTAACGAAATGACATTGACACTATCTGGATGTTGAAGTAGATAGCTCCGATGCTGCGCCAGATTATATCGGATCAGGCTATCTCTTTTGCCATTGTCCAGCCGGAGTAGGGGATTGGCCTCTTCTTCTACTTCTTTCCCATTGATGAAAATACTCAATCGACCAATTCCACCGTTGCGTGCATGCAATTGCACTTGCAACTCATCTTTCTGAATTTGAGCTTCTACTTTTGGATACAACTCCACGGTTTGGAAAGTTTCGACTGGCCGCATGCGTTCATTGGTGTAGCCAAGCAGTTTGGGTAAAAGCCCAGGTTCGTAATACCTGCTTTTTAACTGTTCCAAGTCAATCACTTCCCAATCTTGGTCATAGGGAACTACATAGTGTAGCTCTAACATGGCCGCTGGTGAAGCATCGAATAAGCCATTGGGAGAGGTAACTACCCAATCAGTAGAATCAAGATGGAAAAGTGTTGCGAAGGCCTGGATCTCCTGTGGCTTTGAAGTGGAGGCTTGTTCACCAAGAGCCCAAAGTTTAGTCATCCGATCATTACTGCTACTGACCAGCAAACGGCCATTCCCTACACTCGCCAGGGCATTCAGGTTTGCTCGGTGGCCTTTCAAATAATGTGTTTCTCGCAGCCGTGCACCTTGTTTTTGATGCAGAGGGACAGCGTATCCTGCTGAAGTAGATCGAGTGGCAATGCCACGTCCGCCGAGTACCGCTAGCTTTGGAGACCCTACGCTTCCAAGGCAAGTATCTGCTTTGATCAAGGGTTGGCCTTTTTCTACATCCCAGTTCTCTACACAGGCAAAAGCTTCACCAAAATGAGATTCTGACATGCTGTAAAATCGACTAAAGTAGCGTTCGCTTTCATCCAGCATTATGTGGGAAAGGATGGGTTGAAGGCCGTTTTTAGGAGGATTAGCGGGAATACTTGAGACCAATTTCCCATCTCGGGTCTCCCTAACTTGGGTTTTCCCAGATCCTTCCGTCAGGTAAATCTGATCTCCAGTCTTGGAAAAGAGCAAAGTACAGCCATATGGACAATCAAAGGGAGTCGGATCTTCCTTCCCCGCCAGCTTAAGGCTCACTTTCCCGGTATTGAGCTCCCAGATAATTAATTCATTATTGCTATTTATGCCAGCGAGTTTTTGACTATTGGTGGAGAAAACCAATGATCTTTCATTGATTTGAAGACTTGCTAAAGACTTTTTGATTTCAAGTGATTTAGCGTCCCAGATATAAATACTATCCGCATCCGTGCTCAGGAAGATCGACTTATCATTAGAGTAATGGGTACGATATCCCCAAGCAGCGGGTGTATCAAATGAACGCTGAATACGTCCACTATTCAAATCCCATATGCGTACCTTATTGTCATCTGCCTTAGTCAGAAGTTGTCGATCATTTGCAAAGAACTCATTCTGCCGTACCGATGTCAACCTACTTTTGCCAATCTCGTTCAACAAGCTGCCGGTGGTGACGTCCCAAACTCTCACAATTCCATCTCTACTACCCGCTACGAGTTTTTTCCCGTCAGCTGAAAAAACTGCATCCATCACCCCAGAATTTGGGCCTGTGAAGGTGGTGACTACCTCATTTTTCTCCAAATCCCAAAGTTCCATCGTGCCGGAGCCATAGTTAGTTATTCTATTGATGCCACCGCTAGTTTCTTGTATGAAATCTCCAAGCGTTTCCAAAAGCACCTGTTTACCTGTTGGAGCTAATGCCACGAATTCTTTGGAATCGAATGGATTGAAAGGTACTTCAAGCGACAAGGTGTCAACAAAAGCCTTCTGCGTACGGGACCAAACCAAGAGTTGACCGTCTGAACCCTCGCCATTTTCTATAAAAACGCGTTGCCCATCTGAAGAAAAGGCTTTGGGACTGAATGAAGAGGACTCACCCGCTGGCAGGCTGATTTCTTCAACTGTTTTCCCCGTCTTGCCATCCAAAACGAAGACGGCTGGATCAGATGCTCCATAGTCGCTTTTACTGAGCAAGAGATTTTGCTCCGGATGAAAGACTCCGTCATTTTCACTCGGTAAAGGAAAAGATTGTGAAAGCGTTTTACTTTTCAAAGACCATTGCTGAAGGGTATCGCCACTAACGATAAATAAGTCCTGTTCATCGCTAGATAGTTGGCCCCCTCGAAACCAGCCATTGCCTGTCGGTTCAATACTAAAAAGGGTATCCTGAGAAAAGAGACCCCAGCTAGTGATAGGCCCAAAGCTGGTTGCCAGGAATTTTTTTGAATCGGAAGTAAATTGTAAATCTTCTAACCCACTGTACTGTTGCATGAAGATATTGTCGCCAGTCTCGGTCAGCCATAGATTGATAATCCCCTCCTGGTCTCCGGATAGGATATATTTCCCATCTGGAGAGATAGCGACAGTCGTCACTGGCTTGACATGACCTATCGGCAAGACCAGGCTTGGAGTTTGGGTAAAAGTGACGTAAGGTAGAAGTAGGAATAGAAGTAGTCTGTTCATTTGTTTAAACTCAAAAGTAGTAATGAGGGCCCGGAGCGCAACAGCCCATCTAATAGCTGCAATGTACGACTAGTCTTGCGTTTCTTGTTAAATAATAGTAAAGGCAGGTTCCTTATTTCTCTACTTGATCTAGGAAATATCCTCTCTTAATGATTAGTCGTAGCAACAGATACAGCAAGAGACCTGTAGGCCCCAGCATGAAACTAAATAATAAGCACGGAATGGTCAAAAACCGATTAATCCCGTGCTTCTGCGCATCATTGACAATAAACCAACCCACCATTAGGTCGAAGGCGAGATAATGTATCCAGCCCATAACCACAGCGGAGGGCACCGTGAAAAGCTTCATCACGCCCTCCAGGCTACCAAAGCTGCTGAAGTCCAGAGATTCAATACCCTGAACCAATAGTACGAAATAAAGAACGGATAGAATGGTCACTATCACCCCTACAACAATTCGGCCTGTCCATTTCCAAGTGGGGGCGATGATTAATAAGAGCCAGGCAGGGAGTACCATGGTATTGGCGACTTGGAAGAGTTGATCTGGTGTCATTCCTAGGGTTTTGTTTTAGTAGAAGATGATAGAATTTGATGATGAAGATAATGTTTTGTGGAGTAAACGCTTGGTTGAAGTGAATGCCTTAGGTAATAATTTCAACCAAAGCAGATTTTAATATTTTCAATGTCGTAAAATTTAGTTTTACGCTAGGTTGCCCAATCTATGCTAATGCACTCACCGCTTCGGGTTTTGGTAGAATATCAGCTGCTTTTGGTAGGATTCCCGCATTTTTTAGTCTTTTTTGCCATTTTTCCTTCCTGATTAAAGTTTTGTAAGTTATTGATATATAGTGTTTTGTGGTCGATTTCCGAAAAAAGGATGTATTTCGCCAAAAAGTTGATGATCCAATCAGAAAACAGAAAATCCAGCTTTCTCCCCCCTCGTTTTCCCCTTTACTTTGTAGTGCAATTACAACGAAGCCTATTCAAAACACGGTCTTACTCACTCAAACTCAAAGCAGAAAGCGCAAGAAACGGCGGTACTTACAAAAGCAATGGTGTACAAAATGGTATCCACCGCTTCGGAGTTGACGCTACCGTAAACTGGAAACTAGACTGGAAAGCAGATATCAATGGGGAGCACGTAAGAGGAGAAAACTGGTCGGGCAACAGAAGACAGAAACTCATGATCAATAACATTGACACAACATTTTCAACCGATCGCGCCAGAAATGAAATCATAGCTACCGACAAGGGAGCAGTTGTCTTGAGTAATCGCGACTTCACCATCATCAAGCGCAAAAACGGACACAGCAATATCGGTGAATCGGCTGACAATCAATTCGAAGTAAAGTGGAGAGTAGGCACACAAGAAAGACCGCAGCGCGGCTCTACACCCCGTATGAACGAAAAGAGTTTGCTAGAGCAGCAGATTGGTTCCGAAGCTTTCAAGTTTGATGTGATTTTCACCTTGTCTCAGGATGATATTAGCGATATCAGTTATTTTTCAAAATGCTCCACCGAAGAGTATGGTTTAAGCCCTAGCGCTTATCGGGCTGGCGGATAGGGACGTTCCACGCGCAGACTCATTCGGTTGGTGAAAAATACCGACCAGCGCATATGGCTTGGGAGAGGCGCTGTATAACTTCTGAAATCTAAGTCGAATCGCCCTCCTTGGAAAAACTTCCCTAATCTAAGCTCTGTAGACTCGCCTCTACCTATAGTATAAGCGGCATACAAAATCCTCTATTCAAGTGTAAAAGCCGAATAATCTTCTTCTTAGCACCAAGCCTATGGATAATCCTTTTTCACCCGCTCACATATCGATCCCTTCTACTCACTAAGTCCTTGATTCTCTTTGTTTTTTTACACAAAACTGATAGTGAGAAAATTCATTTTTCTTTTGATAATCAAACGAAAACGCTATTTTTGCGAGCGATTTTTGACAACCATCAATACTTTGTAATATAAATTGATTGGAATTACGGGGAATAGATGTTGAACAGAATCAAGGCGCGAGGAGGGAGTATAGCCTGAGCTGCACGACCGACGAGCAACGCAGAAGCTGTTCAAAAGATGTCACCATAAACCAAGGAAATTTATTTTACTAAGTATTCAATCTTAATAATATAATTATGGCAAATATTGGTCTGGTAAAACAGGTGATTGGGCCTGTAGTTGACGTAAGCTTCTCCCAAGAGGGATCTAAACTTCCTGAAATTCTAAATGCTCTTGAGATTAAGCGTCCTAACGGGGAATTGTTGGTACTTGAGGTACAGCAGCATTTGGGAGAAGACAGCGTTCGGGCTATTGCCATGGACTCTACTGACGGATTGACCAGAGGAACTAAAGTAGAAGACACTGGTTTAGCAATTTCCATGCCTACCGGAGACGCCATTAAAGGACGTTTGTTCAACGTAGTAGGGGAGGCGATCGATGGTATCGGTCCAGTTTCTAAAGAAAATGCGGCTCCTATTCACCGCAAACCACCTGCCTACGAAGACCTTTCTACTGAGAAAGAAATCCTTTTCACAGGTATCAAAGTAATCGACTTGATCGCTCCTTATACTAAGGGGGGGAAGATTGGATTGTTTGGTGGTGCTGGTGTAGGTAAAACCGTATTGATCCAGGAATTGATTAACAATATTGCGAAAGGATACGATGGTATTTCCGTATTCGCTGGTGTGGGTGAGCGTACACGTGAAGGGAATGACTTGATGCGTGAGATGCTGGAAGCTGGTATCATCAACTACGGTGAAGACTTCTTGCACAGTATGGAAGCCGGTGGCTGGGATTTGAGTAAAGTGGATGCAAAGACATTAGAGACTTCCAAAGCGACCTTTGTATTCGGTCAGATGAACGAACCTCCTGGTGCACGTGCGCGAGTGGCTTTGTCTGGTTTGACGATTGCTGAATACTACCGCGATGGTGACCTAAGCGATCCAACGGGCGGTCGTGATATCCTTTTCTTTATCGATAACATCTTCCGATTTACTCAGGCGGGTTCTGAGGTATCTGCCCTGCTAGGTCGTATGCCTTCTGCGGTAGGTTACCAGCCAACCTTGGCAACGGAGATGGGTTTGATGCAGGAGCGTATTACTTCTACTAAGAGAGGATCCATTACTTCTGTACAGGCGGTATATGTACCTGCGGATGACTTGACTGACCCTGCTCCTGCGACGACTTTCGCTCACTTGGATGCAACTACCGTATTGAGTCGTAAAATTGCTTCCTTGGGTATCTATCCTGCGGTGGATCCATTGGATTCTACTAGCCGTATCCTAGAGCCTTCTATCTTGGGTGATGAGCACTACAATACTGCTCAGCGTGTAATGAATATCTTGCAGCGTTACAACGAATTGCAGGATATCATCGCGATCTTAGGTATGGAAGAATTGTCTGACGAAGATAAGCAAGCAGTACACAGAGCGCGTCGTGTGCAGCGTTTCCTTTCTCAGCCTTTCCACGTAGCAGAGCAGTTCACCGGTACGCCAGGTGTGATGGTTACAATCGAAGAAACGATCCGCGGATTCAACATGATCATGGACGGAGAAGTTGATCAGTACCCAGAAGCTGCCTTCAACTTGAAAGGAACTATCGATGATGCGATTGAAGCAGGTAAGAAAATGCTTGCTGAAGCGGAAGGATAATCATTAGAAGACTTAGCGATGGGAGACTATCTCCGATAGCAATATCAGGATAGTCCTCTACCTAAATAAAGAGTAAATATGAATATTTCGGTTTTGACCCCAGATAAGGAAGTATTTTTAGGTACTGTCACCTCAGTGAAAGTTCCTGGCACATTGGGACAGTTCCAAGTCTTGAAAGGACACGCGCCTATTGTATCTTCTTTAGAAGCCGGACAGGTTACACTATTAACTTCCGAAGGGGAGCATAAAGTGTACAACGAAGAGACAGGGAGTATCGATAGCATTTCTGATAAGGGACGTAGCATCACTTTTCAAATTGGTGGTGGGTTTATTGAGGTGTTGAATGATGAAATCTCGCTATTGGTACAAGGGGTTAGCCAACTTTCCTAGCACACACAGAATGAGAATACAAAAGGGGGACCTGCTCGCAGGTGCCCCTTTTTTTTGCAAGGCAACTGAAGCTTCTTTTCCATTTCACTTAGCCCTTTTCCTGTTCAGCCCCTTCTTTGTACCACTTCACTACCAAGAATGCCCACTTCACTACATTCTGGTTGAAAAGGGCTGATTCCCCGCCTATATTTGTATCAACAAAAGAAAACAAACAACAACAAACTCAAAAAACCAAATAAATACCCAAGTAGACCAAAAACTTAATTTCCCCAATACCCCAACTACCAACTGAAAGCAATCTGGAGCAGTGGACGTTCAACCCAGGAAACCAAAAGAATTTTACCCAAAGAACCAATGAAAACGTTTTAGTCCGCTGCTCCCATTTTCTCTCCTAGTCCAAAGCTTTACAATCCCTTTCAATTTATCCCATATCCAATCCCTGAACATTTCCCATTTTTCCCCATATCTAAGTGATGATGCCATAGTATAGCTTCGGCTATCTTTTGTTGTTTATGTCTAGTGACACTACTTAAGATAAAACCTATTTCTAAAAATCCTTTATTCCAGTAGTTTCGGCTTTGAGTTGAAGCTACTGTTTTGCTTTTAGCGAAAAGGTAATTAAGGCACTCCGCGTTCGTCCTTCGTGTGCACCTAGTTTCCAGGTGGGCATCTCTTTTAGTATCCGTTCGATTAGTTGTTGGGCGCCCTTGTCCATGGCAAAGTCTACTTTGACAAAGCTTACCTGCCCTGATTCATTCACAATGAACCGGCCTTGGACGGCAAACTTCAATTGGATATCCTTGGCGGAGAGTTGATCTACTATATAGGACTCTATTTTAGGAGCGATATCCTCCAACTTTTGGGCATCTTGAAAAAGTGGAGGCTGGTCCATTTTTTCTATCGGTAGGGCTGTTCTAGGAGAGGCTTTCGATCCGGCCTTTAGGGCAGCAGCATTTACTGCTTTTGTGGAGAAAACTTGCGTGTCATCCCGTTCAAAACTGGGTTTAAGCTTCTTTCTTTTGGTCCCCTCTTTTTTTGCAATCCAACTCAGCAAGCCTCTGATGCGTGCTAGTTGAGCTTCAATATCCGGCTTTGAAATAGACCAAGGCCCAAGTAACAGGCGATCTTGTGGAAAACTTAAGTTCCCGCTCTTGGCCAATAGCGGCGCTACGGTAAATGCCTTTTCATTGTTGGTGGCCAAAATACTGAGATTGATCAATCCTTTATCTTCATCCTTAATCAAGAGAATGCCGTCGCGATGCAGGTTCGCTAGCGGGATGCTAATGATATAGCCATCGTTGTTGCTTTTCTCACCATTTCTTACCAAAAGTCGCTGGTCCTCTACGGTCAATACTCCAGCTTCAAAATCGAAGGTGGCTACATAATTGCTTCTGGCCGCAGTAATCCCTCTGCTTTTGACCTTAGTCAGGGGTAATTCTGGAAGCAATTGCTCAAACAATTTGGTCGAGTCAATTAGGGATTTGGACTGCCCCAGCGTTTCGGTGACGGGAAGCAGGAATAGTAAGGAAACTAAGGTGTACCAAATAGTGCATCGAAGTTTATCTCTCATGTCGAAAAGTTATATGTTCTATGGAATGTTTTGGGAGGCGTAATCAGGAATTGCCTCCACCTAGTATCTTTTTCCAACCAAAGCGGATAACAATGAGTAGTACAATGAAAATGCCGATAACAACCTCAAACCTCAAAAAACTAACCACCCAAATCCGAGTCCGATCGATGAACCACATAATGGCCAAAGAGGCAGTGATCATGGTGATCAAACCAGATAGTTTATCAAAACCAGGGATATGGTCTAGACTAACGTTTCTTTTAATGGTAAGCAAGGTGATTACCATCGAAAGCACGGGGATAATCTGTGTGTAAACATCCGTTTGTAAGATGGGGCGCTTTTCAAATAAAAAGAAATAGACACTTAAAGTTACCGCAAATATCCCCGGCACACTAACCAAGAAAATCAGCGCAGCATACAAATACTTCCACGGCGAGAGATGCCCTTCCCCTTTGCTCAACCACCCAGCCAAAAGAGCCGCAAAAGGAATGATCGCGAAATAGAATAGGATGTAAGCTGGGTTGTCAGCTAATCGCTGGAATAGTTCTTCTAAGGTCATAGTGGGTCTGGTTTGCTGTATGGACAGACTTTTGTCCGCCATTCAATTGTTGATAGGACAAAGATTGTTTTTTCTGATGTATAGTCAAAAGAAAGGGACTTCGTTCTTTTTTCTGTGATAAAAAAGAGCCGAAAAATTATGGCTGCAGCTAACACTTCCGAAGTTTTGCCAGGTCAAGACTGGAGGAAACTTCGGAAGTGTTAGCGTACGAAGAGAAAATCCTAGAGTGAATATGGCTGTTTTCCGAAACTTCGCTAGCACACCCGTTACCTCTCCCACCACTGGGAAGTGAATATGGAGTCCAACCCAGCGTGCGTGGCCTGGCAAAAAACTGTTTGATGCGTTGTGCTTGAGTTGATTACTCAACAGGCTAAGCAGTTTCTTTTTGCCGAGCTTTTTGCCAACTTTTGAGCGACTGCAAAAGTTGGTCGCCGAAGGCTTGTAAGATTTCGAATTTAGGAGAAAGAAGGAAAGGAAAAAAGAAAAGCGCCTTACCAGCATGAAATAACTGACAAGGCGCTTGCCAAAAAACTATAATAGAATCAGACTATAAGTCCAATAACAATTTAACAGGATCCTCCAACAAGTCCTTCACCTTAACCAGGAAGGTTACAGATGTCTTACCATCAATGATACGGTGATCATAAGACAGTGCCAAATACATCATCGGACGAATCACGACCTCGCCATCAATCGCTACGGGGCGATTTTGGATACCGTGCATCCCTAGGATGGCGGACTGTGGCCGATTGATGATTGGGGTACTGTTCAGGGAGCCGAAGATACCACCATTCGTAATGGTGAAGGTACCGCCTTGCATTTCTTCCAGTGTCAATTTGCCGTTACGGGCTTTGCCGGCCAACTCTTTGATCTTGTATTCGACTTCCGCGAAGTTTAAAGATTCCACATTGTGTACCGGAGGTACAACCAAGCCATTATCAGTGGAGATGGCGATGGAAATATCAGCGTAGTCGTGATACACCACTTCGTTGCCATCGATGAAGGCGTTTACGTCTGGCATTTCGATCAATACCTTAGCACAAGCTTTGGCAAATAGGGACATGAAGCCCAATTTGATGCCGTACTTCTCTACGAATTTTTCTTGGTACTTCTTACGAAGCGCCATCACTGCTTTAAGATCCACCTCGTTGAAGGTGGTCAACATAGCCGTCTCATTTTTTGCCTGAACCAAACGAGTAGCGATGGTTCGACGCATACGACTCATTTTCTTACGCGTCTCATTGCGACTGAAAGCTACAGCAGGGCTTGGCGGAATAGCAGCAGGTGCTGATTTCTCAGGTGCTGGAGCAGGCTTATTGGCAGCCGCCTGTACGGCGTCATTCTTAGTGATACGACCATCTCTCCCGGAGCCACTAACCGCAGCAGGAGCAATGTTATTCTCCTTTAAAATCTTTGCGGCAGCCGGAGAAGGGGTTCCGGTAGCATATGATTTTTCGGTAGTTGGAGCAGGGCTGCTAGGAGCAGTTGCTTCCTCTTTCGGAGCCTCTTTCTCTGGGGCGGGGGCAGGAACTGAAGCACCATTCTCCGCTTGCACACTGGTGTCGATCTTAGCTACTAGGGCACCAATTTCCAAATCATCTCCTTCGGCGGCTACGTAGATCAGCTTTCCTGCGGCTTCTGCTGGAAATTCCAGTGTTGCTTTGTCAGATTCAAACTCACAGATCGGCTCATCAAGCGCTACATATTCTCCATCTTCTTTTAGCCATTGGGAAAGGGTTACCTCTGCAATTGATTCCCCGATAACAGGGACTTTCATTTCAACAATACTCATATAATAGATAAAAAAAGGTTCGTAAAATGCGTTTCAAAATGCACTGCAATATTCAGGCAATTGTCCTAAATATTCAACTAAATAGGGCTTTTTCTTAGACCTATTTAGTGGGGCATCTATATACAGTACCCATATTTATGAGAATTGTTTGAAAAATAGAGAATTTATTGTTCCTCACGCTTTGATATAGTGTAGCAAAGCAGCTCCGGTTTCGTAGTGTTCTGTGGCTTTAAGTCGAAAACTATTTTCTTTTACTGGAGATGGGAAGAGCGGTATTCCTTCCCCAATGATGGTGGGAATAATGAAAAGCATCATTTCATCAATTAGGCCTTCGTTGAGATAATAAGCGACTAGCTGACCCCCACCCACCAGCCAAATATCTTTTCCTCCTTCTTGTACGATAGCGCGGGTGGCTGCGCCAATTTCTCCTTGTATCACTTTTGTATGAGGGCTTGTGGGTTCATAGTCCGACTCCCGGGTGGCGAGATAGGTGGTGCATTTTTCGTACGGCCAGGGCACGTCAAACCCTAAGATGTGATCGTAGGTTTTTCTACCCATAATTACCGTATCAATGCTTGCATAGAAGTCCATGTATCCATAATCGATCTTATTGGGATTGGGGAGGGCTTCCAGCCAATCGATAGAGCCATCCTTCCTGGCGATATAGCCATCAAGGCTAGTGGCGATATAGAGTTTTACTTTTTTCATTCGTTTCTTTTGGACAAAGATCAATCTTCTACTGGACTAATAATTGTAAAAAACGCACCTCGGTTTATTCAGACACTAGCGTGTGATAAAAGGAGTATTGTTGCGCTTGGATATGTTTACGAAACGTACTGGGCGTCATCCCTGCAAATTGCCTAAACTTACGAATGAAATGAGATTGATCATAAAAGCCAGTCTGTAGGGCGATTTCAGTTAAGCTCCAATTGGGGCGAGTAGCCAAGGCTTGTACAACCTGATGTAATTGGAGTAATTGCAGATGTGTTTTAGGAGATATACCCACGACATCTTTGAAAGAGGATCGTAGATGTTTACTGCTCACGTCAATATCTTTGGCCAGTCGTTGTATTTGAGTTGTTCCTTTCAAGCGGAGGGTTTGGAAGTAATGATGAACCAGCTCAGGTACAGGTTTCCTGGCACCGTATCTGGTAAAGAAGTCGACAAGTTCGCCAAGTTTTGATCTTTGCTTAGTAGCAGCTGAGAGCCTTTCCAATAGTTCCTTACTTTCCCCAAAGAGTAGGTCATCCAAGCAACGTGCCTGACTAAATTCACGTACACTTAAACCAAAATTCGAATAGATTCCGATTGGATCGAACAAGATGCCAAGGGTTTCGTACCTACCACTCACCGAAGTTTGAAAGGACTCAGATTGAATCGGGGAAAGGATCATGTGATCTATATGAAGCCCATTGCTCACTTCAAAGGTATCGCCAAGATTGAGAATTATTTCATGATGTAGAAAAGGAAGACTGATGGCTTTTTGTTCTAATTGGTCACACTGACTATGCCATAGAATGGCGATGCCCTGATCTACTAAGCTATCTTGTACCGTAGCAATATTCATGATCGCTTCCCAGATTTGTCCTGCTTACTGACGGTGATAGTCAAAGCGGAAGATCCGCCCTTTAGCACCTTTCCCTTCATTAGCAATATAGAGGGTTCCATCTTGATCAAAGCACAAACCTTCTGGTTGAGCATGCACTTCCTTTCTTAATTTTTCGATATGTAATACCTGGCCTTCCTGGCTAATTATCATGAGTACTTTGCCCACCGACGATAACACGAAGATATCTCCACTGATAGGGTGAATGGCTACGCCAGAAGGGGCAAACGTTAGTTCTGTGCCCGGCTTAAACATTTCTGCTAATTTGCTGAGCTTACGGATAGCTGGTGCAGTGGAAAGGTAATTATGAATATCGTCTAAGCTGATGACGAACACCGGATTGGGCTGTAATGTAAGAGTTTGCAGATCAAAAGCGTAAATGCTTTTCTTGGCCCTGAAAGGTTCCCCCTTGCCTCCCTTGCCCTTACAGGCGAGCAGTAGGCGATGTTTAAGCGGATCGTAGGTCAATCCTTCAACATCATTTTCACTATCTAGAAAGCCATTGTACTTCTCTACTTCTTGATCCTTCGTTCCCGCTTTTTGGATACGATATAGGGTGCCTGAACTCTTCAGTACATAGATGTCATTTCCCACTACCTCTACCCCTTCATAGTCTCCTGGCTTCCAAAAGGTAAAGTCATCCTTTAGTTCTCCAGTTTCTTTGTCGATGACGTAAATTTTTCCATTTTCATCTTCAATAGCCAAGAGGGTGGCACCATCTCTGCTGATACTCAATCCCGAAATTTCCTCCAGTTTTTTGGGGAGCTTAAACGTTTCATCAGGTTCGGTTAGTGTGTAGCCAAGGTCATAGTTTACAGGAACATCGGCAAAGCTGACCACATTAAGTTGGATAGGAGTAGGGGGAGTGCTGACGGTCTGGTTGCCGCACGCGATCAAAGCCCCGATCAAAGAAGTGAAAATTATCTGCTTACTCATATTTCATCCTTTTGTATAAGAACCATCATATACGATTCCAAGCGGCTTGGTACACTCCCAAACCCTTTTTGGAATCCATACCTCCTTAAACGGCTTAAATATAAGGACTTATTGTCTTCGGTAAAAAGCAAGGTATGTTTAGGCTTCACTAAACGCTATCATTGACTCAATTAAGCAGATCATATAGGTACTGTTCTTACGGTAACCTGGATGTCTTACTCAAAATCGAATTGGATCAAGGAGTTGGCTGCCGTCTCTTTATCCTGGAATGTATAATGCTGGCTAAGCCAGAGGGTAGGGGAGACTTTGAAACCCGAGAAGCTTCCTCTTTCGCGGCAGCTAGGCACTAGGTAAATGGCTAGCTCTAAGTAGGTAATTGGCATAGACTTCCAAAATGTTCCTTTGCAGCGATTCATTTTGGAAGTCTATGAGAAAGGGCTAGGGCAAGCGCTTGGCAGGGGTTGGGCGGAACATGAAGAAGAGCCCAATCAGGATGAAAGGTATACTTAACAATTGCCCGGTACTCAAAGCATTGTCCACTGCCGTTTCAAATCCTCCTTGACTGCGCTTGAACTGTTCAAGATATAGTCGGAAACCAAAGATCAGGACTAGGAATAAACCAAAAATAAATCCTTGTTTTTCCTTGCGATCGGTAAACCAATAGACGTAGTATAAAACAAAGAAGGATAAAATATAACAAACAGATTCGTACAATTGGACCGGGTGTACTGGGGTTCCTGCCACAGCTGGATTCTTCAAAAAATTGAAGGCCCAGGGAGCATCGGAGGGCTTACCGACGATTTCCGAATTCATTAGGTTCCCCAAACGGATGAGGCAGCCCGCTAAAGCTGTAGGCACAACAACCTTGTCTAAAATCCAAAGGACGGAACGTTTTGATACCCGAACAGAAAATATATATAAAGCCAAAATAATCCCGATCGCACCGCCATGACTGGCTAATCCTCCCCTCCAAACCTGAGGAATTTCGGCTAAGTGCTCAGAATAATAACCCCATTCATAAAAGAAGACGTGCCCGAGACGCGCCCCTAGCACCGCCCCTACAATCATATAGATGAAGATCTTATCTAACCATTCTTCCGGGGCCTTCTCTGCTTTGAACATTCGTGTTACAATCATCAGCCCAAGCAAAAAGCCACTAGCAAACAGCAAACCATACCAGCGAAGGGTGATGGGGCCAATACTTACAATTTCTGGAGATGCATTCCAATCAATAACTAAGAAAAGATCTTGCATGGATTCGGCGGTTGTTGTTCTGGTGCAAAGGTGCGAAAAAAAAGTATGCTTTGACTAATAAGTATATCGGCCAGTGGAATTATTACAGGTCTGAGGTAGTTAAATGAAGTTTTTTCGAAAGAGAAAGAGAAGTGCGGTAGTTTGGTTGCGTCTACCAACCAAACTACCGTGATCCATATCAGGGAAAGAGGTAGGTCTACTTCATGGATTTCATGATTTCAGATATGGCTCGATCCAACTGAGGATCATTACCTTGGAGTCGATCCTCAAAGGTGTTTTTTACTAAAATATCGGGTTCTACGCCCGTTTTTTCCAGGTTTTTTCCATCTAGGGTATAGCAACCCCAAGATGGGAGTCGATAAAAGGAGCCGTCCACTAACCCTTTTCCAGAAGTAAAGATGATCCAACGATAGGTAGGCGCTCCAATAACTTTACCTAACCCCAACTGCTTGAAGCCTGCTGTAGTCATCTCGGCATCACTTAGACTTTGCTCATTGATTAGCAAGACAATTGGCTTTGCGGAAACACCAAAGTTGGATTGATTACTCAAAGCTCCTTCGCGGTACTTCCATTGTAGGTAAGGCTTTTGGGATAAAAAGCGGAGTACTTCATCGTGGACATTCCCTCCTGTATTGTAGCGAAGATCCAAGATCAAAGCCTCTTTCTGATACCAATCACTCACCATTTCTTCCATGAAATGTTGTAATTGCCCGCCTCCCATATTTTTCATATGTACGTAGGCCACTTGCTTATTGGTCTTCTTATCCACTCGCTCCTGACAGGCCGCTATCCACTCATTATATAGCAAGTTTCGTTGCGATCCATAAGAGATGGGATGGATACGGACTTCAAAAGTAGAGTCCTGTCGGCCGAAGGTTAGGGTCATCTCTTGAGCTAGAGCAGGTTGTGCAAAGTAATATTCTCGGTTCTGCCCAGCTTGCACTTTTTTGCCATCTACCGCTAGCAAACGATCTCCCGATTTTACCCCTTTATCAGCGTAATCCATGGGACCCTCAGATATGATTCGGGCTACTCGAAATGGATCCTCCTCTTCGAAGATTAGCCCAGCTGTAGCGGTTCGACTTCCATAATATACGCGCTCTTCTCGGCCATTACTGGAGAATCCAAAGTGAGAGGTATTGAGCTCTCCAAGCATTTCATTAATCAATATTCTCAAATCACCACGACTGTTCAGGTGGGGAAGATAAGCGGCATACTTTTCCTTCGTCGCTTTCCAGTTCAGACCGTGAAAGGATTCATTGTAAAAATTCTCTTCCATATTGGCCCAAGCTTCTGCAAACATTTGCTCGAACTCGGGCTGGAGTTGGCGGTAGAAGTTGTGTTTGATACTAACTTTGGTCGCCTTTTTGCTACTCAAGTTTAGGGTGTGAATATCGCCCCGATTCAGCATATAATACTTCTTTTTGGCAACTCTAATGGATTGCGGTCTGGCGAAGCTAACACCCTGTATCTTTGCCGTCTTAGGGTTTTCAAAATCTTGCAAAGTAGTCATCCAAAGCCCCGTTCTTCCTTCGTCGTGATTGGAGGTATACAGTACCATCGTTTTCTCTCCCTGCTGGAATACGACCGGACCACTTGCTCGTCCAAAATTGGGACTAATCCGCTCCAGGCGTTTCATTAGGCCTACTGGATTTATGTCAATAGTCAATTTACTTTCGGTACTATCCTTCTTTACTTTCTTGTCTTCTTTCTTTTTCTCCTCGAAAAGCGCATCGAACTTATCCGTCTTGAAAGGTTCATCCATGCGATTCAGAGCCATGCGATAAATCCTTCCGTCTCTCAGTCCGTATGGGTAAGAAGGTTGTGTTCGGTTGGACACAAAATAAAGATATTTACCATCTGGAGACCAATAGGGAGAAGCTTCTGGTACACCAGTATGGGTCAAATTCATGGTTTCTTTAGTGTCAAGATGATAGACCATCAACTCTGGCTCAAAATCCCGACGCGCTGTGAAGACCACATGTTTATCATCTGGTCCAAAATAGGGGGCATCATTTTGGAAACCCCAGATCTCGTCCTGAACCAGGGTTGAGCTTTCCAGACTTTCCAGATCAAGCAAGCGGATCTCATCTCGTCCGCTTACATACACAGCTTGACTACGATCACTGTTGAAATTGAGGTCTCGATTATTGCGAAGGTCATTGGTGATCTGTTTTTCTACCTCAGATCCATCTGCTAAAATGGTAAACCAGTTCTGATATCCTTGGGCAGTTTGGTTAAACAGAATCGTTTTATGGTCCTTTAGCCAATGGACTTGTAATACTCTCCCATCCGTTCGAGTGGCGATTTGGCGAATGAACTTTCCTTCAATATCCGAGACGAATAGTTCTCCTCTAGAAACAAAAGCCAACTTTTTGCCATCAAGCGATACGTCAAAGGCAGAGATCTGCCCAGCCACATCAAAGCGTTGCGATTTTTCTAAGATAGGATTCCTTGGCAGATTGATTTTGATCGGTTTAGCTTGCCCGCCTTTTGGCTTATATAGATAAATTTGATAGTCCTTTCGGAAAACTACAGCATTGCCATTCGCACTTACCTGTGGACGACGTATAGCACTTTCAAATTTGGTCAGTCTCTTCTTCTTACCACGTTCAAAGGTATATAGGTTGTATTCATCGTTGAACTCATCCGAAAGGAAGTAGATCTTCCCATTTCTGCTAATACTTACATTGAAATCCTTGCCTTCATAAGTGGTTAGCTGTTTGTACTGCTTTTTCTTTGGGTCATAGGATTTGATATCTGGATTATAGGGGCCTTTGTAACGTTTGCGATGGGCAAAGTTGGCACTCTCCCAAGTCTCGTTAAAGAATAACCTACCATCAGGATGTTCCACCATTAAGTGCACATTATTAAAGTAGTGTGGGAACAACCGCTTCGGGGTACCACCATTGATTCCAACAGTATAAGAAGACATGCGATTATGCCGAGTGGAAGTGAAATAGATCTGCTCACTATCCCAACTCCAGCTACTGACAGCATCCGGAGCTTCGTGGTAAGTCAATTGTTGAATATCACCTCCATCCAATGGCATTAGGTAGATATCCTGATTGCCAGATTGGGTGCCACTAAAAGCCAACCATTTACCATCTGGGGAGATACGGGGATGGGTCTCATTGCCATCCATGGCCGTGATGCGCATTGCCTGACCACCTGCACTAGGTACGCGCCATAGGTCTCCTTCATAAGCAAAGACCACTGTATTAGCATCTGGACTTATGGTAGGATAATCGGCAAAGAATAAGGGGCCATCCGCCGCTGGAGTAGCTGAGAGTGAAAGGGGGATGGACAATAGAACTAAAGTATGATACAAGTAAAACCGTAGATTTTTGTTCATCTAAACTTTTGCTTTTTAATAAGAAGGTAGATCAAGGCGAACCAGTTGATTTTCCTCGATTGATTGTTGTTCGTAAGATAAAGTATGAAGGTCTTCACACATGGTAAAATGGTGCGAATTTAGTACTACCCGCCAGGTAGAGTTTGTAGAAAGATGCCGAATCTTCATCCAAATTGATCGAAGAATAGGATTAGATAATATACCTTACTGGAAAATCAATTTGTGAAACTAGGCCATGCCTTTGAAAGCCATAATCTCATCATTGAATAAGACCGAAATTGCAGTTGAAAGAATGTATGGCAAGAAGGAATTGGCCAAAGCTGTAGGACAGATGATCGATGACCGAGCGTTATTGAAGGAACAGTTGGGATAAAATAAAAGGCAGGAAGAATCCGTCGGATCTTTCCTGCCTTTCCCCTTTAGTTGGCTAGCACTCAATGGCTAGTTGACACCTTGCACTAAAGTGGCGTCATTCAATGCATATATAAGGCGATTGATATCGCTATCATTCAACTCCAGTTTGCCTTTGATCGTCACGGGTTCGGCAGTATACTTAATGGCTTCGATGGCGTAAACCTCCATCACGGTTTCTGGGCCTGCCCCTCCACAAAAAAAGCACATGTTGTAGGGGTAGGCAGAGAATACAAATTCTGTGTGACTTTTGTATCCTTCCACTGGAATGATGTATCCTTTGATTGTTACCTCCTTGCCCTCTAGTTGTTTCAAGGTTTCACTGAAAACCGGCACATCTACCTTGAATCCAAGCATGTCATCGTATTCCTTCTTAAAGGTCAGGTCTGCCAAGTCCTGCCATAGATTAGTATCACCTTGCGCTTGCACTTGACTAAGACTTGCTCCCATAAATAGTAGCGCAAAAGCAGACAATATTAATGATTTCTTCATGTTTAATTACTTTTTGGATGTGCTAATATAACGCTTTCGCTAGGGAGTTTGCCTTTAAGAGGATGTTAAATATCTTGCGAATCCCATGATTGCCGGAGGCTACGCGTTTATTACTGTTTGCATAACAGTGTTGTAATTGAAAATGTTTTGTAGAGGCTACTGAGCTAAGATCTGTTTCAAACTTTTCTGATCGACGCTTAGCAAGCCATTTTTAGTTATTCGAGGCGTTAGCTTTTTCCAATTAGGATCTCCAGCAAACACGGCTTTGAATAGAGGAAGAGCTTCTGAAAGCGAGCCGGTATTAGCTAGGTTGACGGCTTTCCAGAATTTCATTTCCAAGTTATCCGGGAACATGGCTTCCGCCTGGCCATATTCACGCATAGCCAGTTCAATATCTCCATGTTCTACCGCCAGATCACCTTGGTTCATATGTTCATACGCCCGGTGAACTTTAAGTAGTCTTTTCATTTCCTTAATAGGATTGGGATGGTCGTCTACTCGTAGATCTACCTTGCGGTCCACCCAGGACTGGCCGGTATTTTTCGCAGAAACCACTAAGATGGCAGCAGATTGTTTGCCTCTAATATCCCCTCCGGCTTGTTGAGCAGCTTCCAAACTCGCTACCAGTCGTTCTGCCAGGGCCTGCCCCTTGGAGGCTTCAAAAGCCTTGGCCATCGCCGGCCAAACCCGGTCATTAGCCATTAGATTAGCCTGTACCGCGTAACCTTTACCCTTCAAGTGACCGGCGGCTTCGATGCATTTCTCACCCGTAAAGGAGGCCACCTCTCCTTTGGCATTCAGCATGCCTACCTGACGAACTTCTCGCCCTTCATCCTCGGCTAGTAATTGTTGCAAAATAGATCCAGGGCTTTGCCCAGCCTTCATCATAGCTAAACCTTGAGGCCCCAATGCTGGATTGACAAAAGACTGTGTAGCTACAACCCCCACACCCGCTTCTCCCCAAATGACTAGCGTACCAGTCGCAAACCAGTGTGATTGTACAGCTACGCCCATATCACCTGTCTCTGGATCAATGGCTACTATGGAATAAGTGTGTGCTAGCGGCTGATCCCCATAAGGAGACTGACCATAAAGCCAGGTAGCATGTATAAAGAGAATAAATAACGTTAAGCTTTTTTGCATGATTGTTTGTTTAAAAATGAATGCAATAGGTTGTTGGTCTGGGGACAGGACATAGCACAGCCAGCTGAAAAGATTACCTGACAGCCCAGCGACCAGAAAAGGTCAAATTGAGGTTTGTTCTGAAGTGTCACTCCATCTCGTGCGCTGTAGATGAAGTACTATAAGAAGTGTTTTTGTTTATTTGATAGGCGGAAATACTGTTCATCCTTACTGAGTCTAAGGGGAGCTATTAGCTTGAAACTGATGCTATGTAACGACGGGCCTGACTCTGGCAGTGATTTATTGAGCTAGCTCGAGCCAGTTGATTAGATTTGGGTCTGCGGAGGTAAAATGATGTTCTTCAACTTTGGGTAAAGGTACAAAACGGGAATCTATCCCATTAATATTTGATGTGAAAACTTATCTTTTAATCGTCCATCATGGGTCACGACCAATAAGGTGGCATTGACAGCTGCGGCTTGTTCTTCCAGTAACTGAACCACTTCATTACAGTTTTTATCATCTAGCGCAGAGGTAGGTTCGTCCGCTAAAATGATATCCGGCTGATTGATCAAAGCTCTAGCAATAGCTACCCGCTGCTTTTCACCCACACTTAGCTCATCCGTTCTTTTGTTGATTTTAGGACCGATATTCAGGCGATCTAAGAAGGTCTCAACCTTGGTCATGTCTACCGGCAAACCTGCTAACTGTTGAGCAATCTTTAAATTTTCGCCAACGGTCAATGCTCTGATGAAATGAGCTTGTTGAAAAATGATACCAATATGCTTCCCTCTAAACTGATCCAATTGGCTAGGAGAAAGCTCGGCAATATTTGTACCTCCAACTTCAATCGTTCCAGCACTTGGAGGTAGTAACCCTCCTAGAAGGTGTAAGAGGGTGGTTTTACCGCTACCGGATTGACCTAGAACTAACCAACTTTCACCTTTTTGACAAAGAATGTCTGGAAATTGAATTTGCGGGCCATTACTGTAGTGAAATGTGAGGGCATTGGTTTGTAACATGTGGTAAATATACTGAGCTAGGGGAAATTACTGATGATCCGGCTAAAGATTCAGTGGGAAAAATTTGCTAAGTTGGGTAGCTGTAATGTCATAGACTTACATCTGATTTTACAAACTTTGGTCAGTCATGAGGGCAATAAAAGCATCTTTCTTCCTCCTGGAGATAGGAATTTTAGCTTGATCATTCATTTGTACCATACCTCCATCTTCCTTCAGAATCTTCTTTACGTGATGAATATTGACAATGTGTGACTGGTGCACCCGGAAAAAATCACTCTCTGGGAGTAAAGCCTCGTAATCTTTGATGGTTTTGGCCACCATATGTTTTTCTCCTGCTTCTGTGAAAAAGGTGGTATACCCACCGTTGGAACTAAGCCGCATAATGTCCTCTAATTTTAGAAAAATCCAACCTTCAGCAGTGGAGATGGCTAACTTATTGGCATTTTTTTCCTTGATCATCTCAAGCATTTGCGTTAGCCGTTTATGATAAAGTTGCTGTTCGTGTAAGTCCTGTACTTTGTCGACAGCCCTTTCCAATTGCAGTGGATCAATGGGTTTTAGTAAATAGTCTATGGCCTGGAATTCAAAAGCCTTGAGTGCGAATTCATCAAAAGCTGTCGTAAAGATGATTTTTGCGGAATGAACATCTAACCCATTTAGGAGATCAAAACCTGTACCATCCGGCATTTTGATATCTAGGAAGACGATATCAGGTTGAAGGGCTTGGACCAATTCCTTTCCTTCCTGTACTGAAGCGGCTTCACCAACAATTTTGACATTGGGGCGATACTCCAGTAAAAAGGTCTCAATTACCTTCCGTGCTGCGTCCTCGTCATCGATTAGAACTGCTGTTAACATTCATCCATTCATTTAAGGCTTAGTGCCAAATACCACTTAATTTCAACCAAATATTTAATTAAGCTCACCGAATTTTTAGCGAAGGAGAATCTCTCCTATTTTTTTTTCTTCTTTGTAGAGTAAAGAGAAAAATTAAAACCGAAGATTGTATAAACCGATCTATCGCACTCGGTTCAACGCGCTTATTGACACACAATTTGAGCCCTACCAGAGGCTCACCCTTCTATAAGGACATCCAAAGCGAACGAACTATTGCCAGTCGTTTCTTATAGAACGACTAATTCACTGCTATTGTGCATGTTGGATAACACCCTATGGCATGCATAAGAAATTCAAGCAAGACTTTTACAGCTGAAAAGTCAGGTCAATCACTTTTCCAAGTACAAAGGAAAGCACTCTTTTCTTTAGTCTTCAGGTATTTTAGGGAAAGGCATTGGCTAGTATCGGTGTAGCTCGTTTTTATTTTGAATGCTAAATTTAATCATATAATTTATTTAATAGTACGAATGGACTTAAAAGTGCGCTCTTTAGGAGGTAAATGGGGTAGCTTCGGCTATCCCTCTTCTCTTTTATATGTACTGAATTAGACTTCATCAATGATATGCCAATCCTTGAGCACAATTTCAATGGTCGTACCCATTACTTTTCCTTGCTCATCCTTACGTTCAATGATAGTGATGGGGTCTACTCCCAGTTCTATAGGTTGTACCAACCGTAGGCGCTTTTGGGTAATGTCCATCCCCAAGGATTTCTTGTCTGCCATGAGAGCGTTTTGAGCCGTTTTCGATTGATGAATCCCAATCCCATTATCACTTACCGTTACTTTCAGGTCCTTTTCTTGAAGAACAAAGGAGATATCTATCTGTCCGGGCTTGTCTATCCTCGCGATGCCATGGATAATTGCATTTTCAACATAAGGTTGAATCAATAGGGGAGGAATTTCCATTTCAAAGCCATCGATTTGAGGCTCTACCTCTATACTGTATTCAAATTTATTGCCAAAGCGCGCCTTTTCTAATTCTAGGTAATTGCGAAGCATATTGACCTCATCCTCCAAGGGGATCCTCGATTTAGTACTAACCTGTAAGGTCTTGCGAATCAATTGGGCAAACCGGGACAAATAATGAAGTGCATTCTTCTTATCTCCAATGGCAATGAACTGCTGGATTGAATTTAGACAATTGAAAACAAAATGGGGGTTCATTTGAGCCTGTAAGGCGGCTCGCTTGAGTTCATTGATTTCTTGCTGCGTCTGGGCTTCTTTTTGAAGTCGTTTCAAACGTCGTTGAAACAATAGAACCACAAAGCCCAGCAAACTTCCTACTCCGAGTAACTGGAAGCTTAATTTTTGCCAGAAGGGTGCATTGATAGAAAAGGGAACCCGGAGAGATTCGCTCCAAAGCTGATCTTCATTTTGCGCCTGCACCTCAAAAGTATAGTTGCCCGGGGCTAGTTGGGCAAAGTTGATGTTTGGATTGTTGGTATAGGACCAATCATCGTTAACGTTCGTACGATAGCGATACGGAATTTTGCCAGGAAATTTGTAATTCGGACTAAAGAATTGAAACTGCCAGTTATTGCTTCCGTAGGGATAAGATTTAACTCTTGCTGGGTTGGTTTTCTGGTTGTTGACTTGCGCGCTTTGCAATACAGGCGTATAGGTGTTGGCATTATTGGGGAATTCTTTTGGAATACTGACCAAGCCTTTAGACGTAGCAATCCAAATCCGGTTTCCCAGCGCTAAAATATCGTTGATCTCATTGGAAGGAAGGCCGTGTGCAGTCGTGATTGGTTCTACTTTAACATTGCTTAGAGATGCATTGAGGCTTACTTTGTTTAGACCGGCTAAGGTTCCGATCCAAATAACGTTTTGGGAATCTATGAAAATGTTCTCTACCATATTTGAGGTTAAACCTACCTTCTCATCTACTACCCATACCGTATCCCCGTCCCAGATGGCAACTCCCCCTTTGGTTGCGACGACTAGAGCCCCACCGGAAAGCTGGCCAATTGCCTCCACTCTCATATTGAAAATGGGGTTTGAGTGGTTTACAGCATGTAATACGCTATCTCGAAACTCAAATAAACCATCCACATTACCCACCCAAATCCTACCACTTGAATCTTCAAACACGGCAAGTGTTCTTCTGATTAGTAGCGTTAGATAAGAATTGTAAACCAGTTTTTTGGCCTTGGTATCCACCTTATGGAAACCACCGTGTTGATAACTCCAAATGGATTGATGATCGTTTGACAAGAAGAGTCCTTTCCCTGAAAGCTTTGCGGCAAAGCTGGAATATATATTGTCAATTCCAAACCATTGCTGATCTTTTAAGTAGCCAATAGTTGTTCCTGCTTTCCAAAGTTGATCTTGAGAAGGATCATAGACTAAATCATGGACTTCTTCTTTATCATTCCCGGCTTTAACAAGTTCTACTTGATTTGTTCGGGCATTGAATTCATAGATATAGCCTGACCTAATGCCAAAATAAAAACTACTGTCCGTTTTACGGGCTAAGGTGGATATATTATCACTGACAATGCCTGATAATTCATCAAAGACTAGATAATCCAGTGAACTTGTGTAGAAGATACCGTTTTCGAGGCTTGTCAACCAGTACCCTCCAGAACCATCTACCATTATCTTTGATATGGAGTAGCCTTCCAAATAAGACTCGAACTTGGAACGCAATAAGTCTTTTCTACTGCTGTACCGCCTAATTCCCTTTCCCTGTTTTAATCCTATCCATAGGGTTTCTTCTTTTCCGGGTATGGCAGCAGCCAGGGAAAAGTTGACTTGTATTGAACTTAGCACATTCAGGTTCTTATCCGTCTGTAGTAGGTGGTTTCCAACAAGCAGGTTTAAACGGTCAGCATGCTTAAAAGCAATGTAGTTATTGGGAGCAATACTGATGCCGCTAATGGTATGATAGATACTAGTATCTGCTTTAATCAGGCAAAAGCTGAGGGTTTGTTCGTTGAGCTTTTTTAGCGCTTTGGGCGTTAGGTTTTGATGTAAAACGGTGGCATAAATGACTTCACCTTCAACCTCAGTAAGAAACATAGTGGCGTCTAATCCATCACTAAGTAGCCCATAATTTCCATGCTCGTCTATCTGTAAGATGCCCCATCCCCAGAGGCCAACCACTAGGT
Source organism: Saprospiraceae bacterium (assembly GCA_965263225.1). Classification (GTDB taxonomy): domain Bacteria; phylum Bacteroidota; class Bacteroidia; order Chitinophagales; family Saprospiraceae; genus DT-111. The sequence goes on along the minus strand of CBDHHG010000043.1, from coordinate 326,843 downwards.
CGCCAGCTTTATTAAACTGGAAACCAGTCGGCGTCATAAACTTTGATTTGTTGTCAATAAAGATGTGGTTGTAGGCGTATGGGTGGATTGCTCCTTCTTCATAGTAAAAAAGCTTTCCCGACATCGTATTCATCCAGATTCTACCCTTAGCATCCTCTTTGATGTGAAATACCACATTATCCATCAAGCCCTCACTCGCCCCAAAATTCTCAAACTCGTAGCCATTGAAACGACTCACTCCATTGTCCGTTCCGAACCAAATATAACCTTGGCTGTCTTCAAAGGCGGTATATACCTCTGAACTAGGTAAACCATCGGAAGTAGTATAATTCCTGAAATGAGGATGACCGTTTTGCCCTTGTGTGCATACAATAGGAAAAAGGAGAAATAGGAGCGCTACAGTGCTGTTGCATTTCATTTTCGGGAAGGGGCTTGACTCTGCTTCTAAATAACCCTAACTTTGTTTTACAAAGATAGAAAATACAAATGTATCATAAACATCATACTATTATTAGCATTATTATTCCAGGGTTGATTGTCAATCGCTGAGTGCTAATGATGTGAAAAAACGAAAGCTCCGGCAGATTGCGATTTGCCGGAGCTTTTTGTTTTGGTATCTTTGCGACTTCTCCGGCCAATCGCTCTACCAAAGGGAGCGAAAGTTTAAAATTGCTGAACCATGTATCGAGAATTTAAGCAGCTTAACCTACCAGAAATAGATCAGACGATTTTGGAATTCTGGGAAAGGGAGCAAGTTTTTGAAAAGAGTGTTGACCAGCGCGATGCGTCTAATGCTTATGTCTTTTACGAAGGCCCTCCATCTGCCAATGGAAAGCCTGGGATTCACCACGTGATGGCCCGGACAATCAAGGATCTTTTCTGCCGTTTTCATGCCATGAAAGGCAAGCGCGTAGAACGTAAAGGAGGATGGGATACGCATGGTCTACCCATTGAATTGAGTGTAGAAAAAGAACTTGGAATTACTAAAGACGATATCGGTAAATCGATATCGGTGGATGAATACAACCAGAAGTGTAAGGAAACAGTGATGCGCTATAAGGATATGTGGGACGATATCACCCGTAAAATGGGATATTGGGTCGATCTCGAAAATCCTTATATTACTTATGAAAACGAGTACATAGAATCCGTCTGGTGGCTGCTAGGACAATTGTACCAGAAAGGATTGTTGTATAAAGGTTTCACAATCCAACCTTATTCTCCTGCTGCAGGGACCGGCCTTAGTTCGCATGAACTCAATATGCCCGGTGCCTACAAAGAGATCACAGATGTGTCGGCCATCGCTCAATTCAAGATCAAAGGTACCGAAAATGAGTACTTTCTAGCTTGGACGACTACCCCCTGGACCTTGCCTTCGAATACGGCTGTAGCGCTAGGTAAGAACATCACTTATGTGAAAGTTAAGGCCTTTAATCGCTACACCAAGGAATTGACCTACGTGATCCTGGCTAAGGATCGAATGGGAGCCTATTTCACAGAGGCAAAGCCCGACTTAACCCCAGAGGAGGTTAAACCTGGCAATAAGCCCATTCCCTATCTAGAAATTGTAGCAGAGATGAAAGGGAGTGAACTGGAGGGGACGGAGTACGAACAGCTTTTACCCTATGTCACCCCAGATAAACCGGCCTTTCGCGCCCTTTTGGGAGACTTCGTTTCCACAGAAGACGGTACGGGTATTGTGCACATCGCTCCTACTTTTGGGGCAGATGACTTTAGGGTGGCGCAAAAGTATGACATCCCCCCTTTGATGGTGGATGGTGAGCCACTGGTGAATAAAAAGGGGCAGTTTGTTAAAGAGGTAACTGACTTTGCCGGACGTTATGTAAAAGACTATGGCCAAGAAGAGGAGCGCTCCGTGGATTCTGATATCGTGATCAAGCTCAAAGCAGAAAACAAGCTCTTCCACTCTGAAAAATATTTGCACTCTTATCCCCACTGCTGGCGGACCGATCGCCCGGTATTGTACTACCCGCTAGATAGCTGGTTTGTGCGGGCCTCATCCATGAAGGAGCGCATGTTCGAATTGAACAAAACAATCAATTGGCAACCGAAGTCCACCGGAGAAGGACGTTTTGGGAAATGGCTGGAAAACCTCCAGGATTGGAACTTGTCTCGTTCTCGCTACTGGGGTGTGCCTTTGCCAATCTGGCGGACAGCAGATGGAGAACAGGAGATTTGTATCCATTCAATGGAAGAGTTGCAGACGGAAATTGACAAGGCAAATGCCGCCCTGGGGTTGGAGCAAACGTTGCCAAAAGATTTACACCGTCCTTATATAGATGGAGTCGTGTTGGTATCGGAGGACGGCCGCGAGATGAAGCGCGAGTTGGACTTGATCGATGTTTGGTTTGACAGTGGTTCTATGCCCTATGCACAGTGGCATTATCCATTTGAAAATAAGGATACATTTGAGCAGAAATTTCCAGCAGACTTCATAGCGGAAGGGGTGGATCAAACCCGCGGTTGGTTCTACACACTGCATGCCATTGCTACTATGGTATTTGATAGTGTAGCCTTTAAGAATGTAGTGTCCAATGGATTGGTGCAGGATAAGCATGGGCGTAAAATGTCCAAGCGACTTGGCAATGCGGCGGAACCATTCGAAACACTGGCAACCTATGGCGCAGATGCTACTCGCTGGTATATGATGTCGAACTCCGATCCTTGGGAGAACCTTAAATTTGATGTGGAGGGTATCGGAGAGGTGCAGCGTAAATTTTTCGGTACGCTATACAATACCTATTCTTTCTTCGCCTTGTACGCCAATATTGATGGCTTTAAATATGAGCAAGACGATGTTCCTTTTGTTGAACGACAAGAAATTGATCGTTGGATCATTTCTCAGCTGAATTCTTTGTTGGAAGAGGTGGATGCTGCTTATGCTGCCTATGATGTAACGGCTGCGACGCGCAAAGTAATGAGTTTTGTCAATGATCACCTGAGTAATTGGTACGTTCGTTTGTGTCGACGCCGATTCTGGAAAGGAGAGTATACGGTGGATAAGGTAGCAGCTTATCAAACCCTCTATCAGTGCTTGAATACCGTATCTAAATTGATGGCACCGGTCGCTCCATTCTTTGCAGATTGGTTGTATGGTAATCTCAATACAGCTACTCAAAAGGAAGCCGTTCTTTCCGTACACTTAGCGGACTTCCCTACGGCCGAGGCCAGTGCTATCGATAAGAAGCTGGAGCAACGCATGAACTATGCTCAACGCATATCATCTCTGGTGTTATCGATCAGAAAAGCAGAGAAAATCCGGGTGCGCCAACCTTTACAACGAGCCCTATTACCGATCTTGGATGCTTCTTTCCAGGAACAGGTGGAAGAGGTGAAGGACCTAATCCTGGCAGAGGTCAACATCAAAGATCTGGAATACATCACGGATACGAGTGGTATCGTAACGAAGAAGATCAAGCCCAACTTCCGGACCTTGGGTCGTCGTCTGGGTAAACAAATGAAAGATGCGGTACAGATCATCAATGGCTTAGGTCAGGAGGACATCCATGAAATCGAACAAAGCAATCAGTACCAATTAAGTATCAACGGTGATACCTATGATTTGACCTTGGAAGACTTTGAAATCATAACAGAAGATATTCCCGGTTGGCAGGTTGCTAATGATGGAGCCTTGACGGTTGCGCTGGATGTGAACATCACAGCAGCGTTAGAAGCCGAAGGAATGGCCAGAGATTTAGTCAACCGAATCCAAAATATCCGTAAGGACAAGGATTTTGAGGTAACGGATAAAATCCAGGTATTGGTAGAGCAACACGCTGGCGTTGAATCTGCCATCGCGCAATTTGGTAGCTATATCAAAGATGAAACCCTCGCCCTTGATTTAGCAAGTAGCGCCGAAATGACGGATGGCGAGTTAGTGGAACTCCCTGGCGACATCAAGTTGCAAATTCGAGTACAAAAAGCTAATTTGTGATGTTCTTGTACAGACTTTAGCATATGCTGGAGCCTGTACCTATCTACCTAACTCTCCAAATTCGATTGTTAATGAAGTTATTACTGACACTTTCCAGTCTAGTGTTTTTTGTGGGTACGACACTAGGTCAAAACCTTATGGTCTCTCCCGAAAAGCCCAGCCCAGGTGATGCGATCACCTTTACTTACGATAAGAATGGAACACCACTAGCAAAGGAAAAAACGATTGAAGCCATTGCCTATCTATGCGTAGAGGATGGACTTCCTCACGCCATTGAGGTTAACTTGAAGGCTGAAGGGGACCGACTCAAAGGCCAGTTTACAACGGACGATAAAACACGCGCAATCTTCATTGTTTTCAAGGATGCTACCGAGGAACTGGTTGACAATAATGGGGACAAAGGCTATAAAACCAAGATGTATACTGCCGATAAGTCTCAGGTAGTCAAAGGGACCTATGCTTCCCTAGCCAATGTTTATGGCTCTTACGGGAGTTTGATGGAACTCCAGCGCGATCCTGCTAAAGGCATCAAGTATTTCCAGAAAGAATTAAAGTATTATCCTGAATCGAAGGGAGATATATTGAATTCCTACGCTTCCATGGCACAACGCAATAAGGATGAAGCTGCTATCGCAGATGCTAAGCAATTGTTAGCAGAGTTGAAGACGAAGAAGAAAGCGACCGAAGAGGATAAAATGCTTACCTACTATGTAAGTAAATCGCTTAAGGATGAGGAAGGGGCTGAGGCAATAGCCGAAAAACTTCGAAAGAAGTATAAGAAGGGAAAGATCGCCATGAGCGATGACGAAGAAGCTTTCTACAAAGAACAGGATCTGGCAAAGAAGGTGGTTTTATTTGATGCTTTCAAAAATAAATATGCCAAGGTTGAAAAATTGGACAATTGGTTGTCTAATATGGCCTATCGCCTGGTCGCAGCGGCAGGAAGAGATGGTAAATGGGAAATGTTTGATACCTATTTATCTTATCTGAAGAGTGCTAATCAAAAGGCAAGTATGCTCAACAACTTTGCTTGGGGACTTTCCGGGGAAGCCGTTGATAAGGAAGCTAAGGATATCGTACAGGCCGAAAAGATGTCTAAACAATCGCTCGATCTGCTCAAGAAAGAAATGGAGGATCTGGCAGCTAGCAAACCGGAATATCTGACGGAGAAACAGTGGAAGAAACGCTTAAAGGGTAGTTATTATATGTATGCAGATACCTACGCTTTAATTCTTTACAAGCAAGGGAAGAAAGAAGAAGCGCTTGATTATCAGGAAAAAGTATGTAATCAAGCGGGCTTTGTTGGCGGCGAGATGTACGAGCGATTGGCCATTTTTATGGAGGATGTGAAAGGGGGAGCCGAGACCGAAGCCTTCTTGTCAGAGAAGATTAGGGAGAACAACGCCACTGCTGCAATGAAAAAGCAACACCGTCGTCTCTTTCTCGCCAATAATTCATTGGAACAAGCATACGATAAGTATATCGGAGGTTTGGAAAAAGAGGCAAGCGCAAAATTCCGAGAGGAACTAATCGCCAAGATGATCAATGAAGATGCTCCAGGTTTTCGCTTGTTGGATCTAGCTGGGCAGGAGGTAAGCCTGGATGATATGAAGGGCAAAGTGGTAATCCTGGATTTCTGGGCAACTTGGTGTGGTCCCTGCAAAGCTTCCTTCCCAGGCATGCAAAAAATGGTGGACCTTTACAAGGACAATGACAAGGTAGCTTTTCTCTTTATTGATACCTGGGAGAGTGCCAAGGACAAAGACAAGGCCGTATCTGAGTTCATCAATAAAAATGAATATACTTTCCAGGTGTTGATGGATAAGAAAGATGAAGTGGTAGCAAAATATAAGGTGGAAGGAATTCCTACCAAGTTTGTATTGGATGGGAATGGAAAAATCCGCTTTAAGAGTGTAGGCTTCGCTGGAAATGACGAAGCCTTGATGACCGAAATGAATCTGATGATCGAATTAGCCGGAGGAAAGTCGGGAGTAGATCTGACAAAAGCTGACGACTAATAGCTGAAGTCAGTAAACACACGCTGAAATAAATTCGGGCTTGTATAAATCTCTTTATACAAGCCCGAATCATTTTTGGGAAAAGGGATGCGCTTTTAGCTAAGCAAAGTCTGTAGTTGCATGGCTAAGCCCATATCACCTTTGATCTTAACTTTTCCACCCATCATTGCCATCATTGGATTGATGTCTCCACTACGGATACCGGCCAATGTTTCAATAGTAGTAGAAATGGTGCAATCTGCCTCTTTGTCCTCATTAGACACCTCAGCGTCATCTTTAGATAGATCTAGGAAAACAATCCCTTCATCACCAAAATCAAACTTCAAGGTCTTTCCTAGGTTGGGTGCTTTACCAGCAGCGGCTTTGAACTGCTCTGTTACATCTGCTAAAGTCATATGCTATTATATTTTGAATCAATAGATCTTACTTGCGCGGGCTAAAATAATGAAAAAAAACACAACTAGCGAAAATACGCTGAAAAGCTACGGGCATGGAACACTTTGCCTGTACTGGCCACAAAAAAAATGAAAACACCGTCAACATTCCATGAACCAAAGTAGACTCTTGGTGCAATAATCCATAGTTTTGCAAGGCTATTTCCTTTCTCGATCAGCAAATCAATTGGACTATGAAAATTTGTTTGTTAGGTGCTTCCGGAAGAACGGGAAAAGCAGTCTTGTCCCAAGCATTGGATCGAGGATGGGAAGTACGCGCACTAGTTCGCGATCCTCGTAAAATATCCCGCTCATCTGAGCGACTCTGGCTGATAAAAGGTAATCCATCCCATAAGGAGAACTTATCGGAAGCTGTAACGAATAGTAAGCGAAGTAAGCCGCTCATCGTTTCTTTCAATAATTCCCCCAAACCCAAACTCGTGATTAGCCGAATGAGCGTAGCTCAATTCCTTTTGGACTGTGTTGCTGATGCTAGCTACATACGAGAAAAACCCGTTATTTCAGAAAAATAGAACAAGCATGATAGCGTATTTCACCGGCGGCCCAGAGGATGCGAATTCGATAGCCGCCCTGCATGCCGAAAGCTGGTCTTTGCACTACCGTGGAGAATTTACCGATCACTATCTGGATCATGAAGTACAAGCGGAAAGACAAGCAGAATGGCAAAAGCGGATGACAGCGGCTTTACCTACTCAGCATGTAGTTTTGGCGAAGGAAAACAATCAGTTATGTGGCTTTTCTTGTGTTTACCTGGCTAGGCATGAAAAATGGGGGGCCTTATTGGATAATCTTCACGTTCAACAATCAACTATGGGAAAGGGGGTAGGAAGGAGATTGATGCAAGAGGCTGCCAAATGGGTGCAAACACAAGATCGTGATTCGAGCCTATATCTATGGGTATTGGCCAGCAATGAAAGTGCTAGCCAGTTTTATGAGCGGATCGGGGGCGAAAAAGTGGAAGAAACGATGATGGATAATCCGGGAGGCGGCGCTTCCAAAGTATGGCGTTATGTATGGCGTGACCTAGGGCGGCTGATAAACGAAGGCCGTTGATAATTACCCGTATTTTTCGGTGCAACATGATGGATTCTTGCAATAATGATCTTATTTTGAGCGTCCTCAAAAGGAATTATTTGGATAACAGTTGTCTTGACCAACAAAAGTTGATATTCGCTGTTCCAATACTGCCTTCTCAAATAAAAATGACGCAAAATTATGTTGAACCTTTCCGTGATTATCGAAGATAGTGCCAGAAGGTATCCCAACAAGGATGCCTTTGTTTTTATGGATACCCGAATGACCTTCGCCCAGATTAATGGCGCTGCCAATCAAGTGGCCAATGGACTGGTGGCAGCGGGAATTAAACCCGGGGATAAAGTAGGCTTGAGCTGTTTTAATTTACCCTATTTCCCAATCGTATTTTTTGGAATTTTGAAAGCGGGTGGGGTAGTGGTTCCCTTAAGTGTTTTACTGAAAAAGGATGAGATTGCCTATCACTTGAACGACAGTGATGCCAAAGCCTACTTTTGTTTTGAGGGAACGGCGGACTTACCTATGGGACAGATGGGGCATGCCGGATTTCAGGAAGTCGCAGCTTGTGAGAATTTTTTCATGATCACCGCTAAACCTACCGATTCTTCCTCGATTGAAGGAACCAAGACTTTGGGGAGTCTAATGGCAGGTCAATCTCCTGTTTTTGAAACCGCTGCGACCAGTGCGGAAGATACAGCTGTTATCATCTATACCTCAGGAACTACGGGTAGACCCAAAGGGGCCGAGCTTACTCATTCCAATTTGATGCTTAACGGTATTTTGAGTGCTGATTTAATGGGGGGGCGACCAGAGGATGTTCAATTGATCGTATTGCCCCTGTTCCACATCTTTGCACTGACGGTACTCATGATTGCCGGTATATATCGTGGCGTAGAAAGTATTCTCCTGCCACGTTTTGATGCTGCGGCTGTTTTTGGACTTATGCAAAAGCATGGCGTTACCATTTTTGCTGGGGTACCGACCATGTATTGGGGGTTGTTGAACTATAAAGGAGATGAATTTGATTATAAAGCCATCGCGGAGAAACTCCGGGTCTGTGCTTCCGGTGGAGCATCCTTACCCGTACAGGTGATGAAGGATTTTGAAGAGCGTTTCAAGGTGCCAATTATCGAAGGTTATGGCATGTCGGAAGGTTCTCCCGTTGTAACCTTTAACCAACTCAGCGTCGGGCGCAAGCCTGGCTCTATTGGCACGACGGTTTGGGGGGTAGAGGTTAAAATTGTCGATGAAAATGACCAAGAAGTTCCAGTGGGTGAAAAAGGGGAGCTATTGTATCGTGGGCACAACGTAATGAAAGGATATTACAAAAGGCCAGAAGCTAATGCCGAAACCCTACGAGGCGGCTGGATGCATTCTGGGGATGTAGCGGTCAAGGATGAAGATGGGTTCTTTTATATTGTAGATCGCACTAAGGACATGATCATTCGGGGAGGACTCAATGTATACCCGAGAGAAGTGGAAGAGGTGATGATGCAACATGATGCCATCTCTTTAGTTGCTGTGATCGGTATTCCCGATGAGCAATTCGGTGAAGAAGTGAAGGCCTGTGTGGTATTGAAAGAAGGAGCAAGCGCTTCGCCAGATGAGATTATTGCCTGGACCAAGGAGCATATTGCCGCTTATAAATACCCAAGAGTGGTAGAGCTTATGGATGCTTTACCCATGACGGCTACTGGAAAGATCCTGAAGAAGGAGTTACGGGCTAGCTAAGCTTATTTTCCCTTGGGATAACTGATAAAAAGGCGTTTCGGAACAAGCCGAAACGCCTTTTCTTATTCAAGTAAGGGAGGGCTTAATAGCCAGGGTTTTGATCAGCATTCGAAATGTTTTCATTGTTGTCAATCTCATTCTGTGGAATTGGTAAAAGCAAGTGCTTAGGTAACTGAGCTTGTGGAACCCAGTCGGCGTAGTATTCCGTTCTTCGAAGTAGATCTTTGTACAACACCTGCTCCCCAGCGAACTCTACGATCCGCTCGTGAAAAATAGCGGCGATGGCTTCTTCCTTCGTATTGAAGGGGTACGCTTCAGTGGGATAAGCAGATATTCCTACACGGGCACGTACTTCATTAGCTAGGGCTAAGGCTCCGTTGATATCTCCACCTTCTGCTTTGGCTTCTGCTAGCATTAAAAGGACATCGCTATACCGCAAATAGTTGAAGTTAATGGGGGAATTGGTATTCTCACTAGCAGAACGATAATACCGTTGGTATTTTCTCCAGTTACAAAGATCATCTGGTGTTACCGGGTTGACGCCATCCGGGGGAGGGCAGGCACTTGGTGAGTAGAGATTATTGGCTCCACCATTAAATTCATCACAGGGACAATAGAAAGTGAAACTGAATCTAGGATCTTCAGCTTCAAATTCATTTTGTAATCTTTCCGAAGGAATTACATTTCTCCAGGCATTGAAACCATACTCTTGACCTCTAAACGTCACATCTCCATTTCCACCGCCATCGGCAGCCCATTGTCCTCCGGTATTACTACCAAATTGAATCTCAAAAACAGATTCGCTATTGTTCTCTCCCTCTTCCGTGAAATTATCAAAATAGTTATCCACCAAACTGTATTCATTCGAAGCCACTACCTTTTCCAGTTCGCCGGTTGCTTTGCTATATTCTCCCTGGAACAACAAGACTTTACCTTTAAGTGCTTGGGCGGCACCTTGAGTAGCTCGACCCGCATCCGCATCTGGGTACTGGGATTTGGTTGGCAGGTTTTGCTCAGCTTGATCTAGATCCGTGATAATTTGAGTGAAAATTTGTGCAGAAGGGGTCCTCGCTACACCCGCTACTACCGCATCATTGGCTGGCTCTAACAACATCGGGACATCTCCAAATATACCAACCAATTCGAAATAGAACCAAGCGCGCAAGAAATAGGCTTCTCCTAGATACTGTCTTCTCTGCTCATCTGTAATATTGTTTTGAGTATTAGGGACATTTTGAATAACCAAATTAGCCCGATGAATACCGCGGTACAAGGCGGTCCACATTTCGGTGATTGCCAGGTTGGAGCCATTAAAAGTACGCTGTTCCAACTGAACCATATCACCAGCTAAACTACCCAAACCAGTGGCTTCTCCGGAAGCTAGATCATTAAAGAAAAAGTAGCGACGACGATAGAGTCCTAGCGTTTGGAAACTGTTGTAGATTACGTTGACGGCAGAAAGGGCCTGTTCTCCTGTTTGGTAGAAAGTCTCAGAAGAAAGCTCATTGGGATTGGTCAGATCCAATAAATCGCTTTCATTGCAAGATTGGGTGACAAGAACGGCCAGCCCAATGCTTAGGATGAGTGAAAAAAACTTTTTCATAATTTTTAATCATTTATGACTTTGCCCTATGAGCCGAAGAGCTACTCATAGGGCAAGAAGAAACGTTTAAAAGTTTGCTTGAATACCTAGAATAAAGGTTCTAGCCTGCGGTAATTGCCCCAGGTCAATTCCGAAGGCATTGTTAAAGTTTGCCCCTTGGAATACACTGACTTCGGGATCGTAACCTTCATAATTGGTGAAGGTGAGTAGGTTCTGAGCGCTAATGTAAAAACGCATACTATTGAGCCATTCCGTATTGCTAGTATTGAGTGTATAGCCTAGCGTGACATTCTTCAGTCTAATGTAATCTCCATCATCTATGAAGCGGTCGGATGCCCTAGCGTTTTGGTTAGGGTCACCGGAGATAGCTCTTGGTACATCCGTATTGGTATTTGTTGGCGTCCATCTGTTCAGCAATACATCTTCCCCATTGAATACCCGCGTCATCCCTTGTGTCCAATAGGCGTAGGCTTTGAAGATTTTATTCCCGCCAACTCCTTGCAAAAAGATCGAGAGATCAAAGTTTTGGTATTCAAAATTCCCGGTTAAGCCAAAGGTATAGGTAGGTATAGGAGAACCGAGATTAGTTCGGTCATTGGCATCAATCATACCATCCGGGCCGGTAGGGTTACCATTTTCATCATCAGGTCCAGCGATATCCATGAACTTGATATCTCCAGGGGCTGCCCCATCTTGAGAGGCGATTCCATCCTTTAGTGATCCATCTGCATTGAAATCATCTTGTTGAAATAAACGGTCAACTTTCCAGCCTTGGAAAAAGTAGATGGGTTGCCCTTCCTCCACCCTAGTTAGTATGTCTCCTTGCCAGTTGCGCCCATTGATCGGATTGCCCGTGCCTAGTGAAATTACTTCATTATCCTGGGTAGCAAAATTGGCATCTATCCCCCATTTAAAGGCTTTCTTTCGACTCTGCACGCCAAGTGTGAATTCGAGACCTGTGCTTTCAATATCTCCAGCATTAACGCGTACATTTCTATCTAGGCCTAGCGAAGATGCTAAAGGGACAGAGAGAAGAATATCTTCAGTAGTATTGACAAAGTATTCTGCGCTTAGCGTGATCGCGTCTTCAAATAGTCCCAGGTCAAATCCAATATTGGTCATGGTCGTCGTTTCCCACTTCAGTGCTTCATTAGCTAAGCCTGGGATGGTGGAGCCAATCACTTGACCGCTACCTGGGCCAAAGTTGTAGGTGAATCCTGTTCTGACAGTTGGCTGATACTCGTAGCGACCCAAGGCATTGTTGTTGCCAGTTCTACCCCAGCTCGCTCGTAGTTTAAGGTTGCTAATATCATTTATGGTATTCAGGAAAGGTTCTCTGGCCATGTTCCAACCTATGGAGACTGAGGGGAAGATACCCCACTTGTTATTGGGACCAAACCTAGAATATCCGTCTCTCCGAATGGCCGCTTGTAGTAGATATTTACCTTCGTAATCGTAATTTAATCGTCCGAAGTAAGAAACTAAACCATCTTCAAAGGTGCCGCCGTTTACCACATCATTATCCACTGCATCAGGTGTTTGGAGGTCATTGGTTAGCTCATTGATTCCAGCACCCCCAAGCGTTTCGGTCGTAAAATCTTGCACTTCATAGCCCGCGATCACGCCTAGGTTATGACTGCCAAAGGAAGTATTGTAGCTCAAAGTATTGGTCCATAGAGGAGAGAAGAAAGTAGTGCGATTCTCATTCAATTCTGCAAAGGGTCGATTATGGAATTCTCCGTCAAAAAAAGCAGGACTAAAGCTGAAATTACGCCCGAAGGCTAAATCCATCCCGATGGAAGTTCGGAAATGTAGATTCTTAATGATCTCTACATCGGCAAATACACTGCCCAAGGCCTTTAAGGTGCGAGAATTGTTGTCTCCCAATAGAAGGACCCGCAAAGGGTTTTCCGCATCATTATTATCGATCTGATCTGGGCCATTGAATCCCCCTAAGTTACCTTCTTCTCGGGGATTTAAGTAGGGCGCAAATTTAGTGACATGCTCGAAAATACCACGCCCTCCAGCATTAGCCACGTTTGTACTCTCCGTGAAACTCATTACTAGGGTTTGTCCCACTTTAACTTTTCCCCAAAGGAAGTAGTCGGAGTTGAGTCGAACGGAATATCGTTCAAAGTCATTGTTCAAGACAATCCCTTGTTGATTCATGTAGTTGAGCGAGAACAGGTAATTACTCGTTTCTGTACCACCAGATATTCCTAAGCTGTAATTCATAATGGGAGAGCTGCGGAATACTTCATCCTGGTAGTCGATATCCACATTCCGAATCCCTGCATCGCTAAATCGGGGTGGTACAGGTAGCCCCCCATTGGTCTGCTGCTCTGTCATGATATCTATGTAATCATCGGTGTTGAGAAGGTCGAGGCGGTTGGCCATACTTTGCGTACCAATGTAGGCATCAAAGCTAAGCTTTGGGGCTCCGGATTTGCCTCGCTTAGTCGTGACGAGTATCACGCCACCTGCTGCCCGCGAACCATAGATCGCAGCTGCGGAAGCATCTTTGAGTACTTCGATAGATTCAACATCATTGGGATTGATGGCATTCAAGCCACCCGCAGGAATCCCATCGATTACAATGAGGGGGTTGTTGGTGTTGGGAGAGGTCAGTCCTCGAATGCGGATGACGGGATCTTGCCCAGGAGCACCTTGATTCGTCACTACTAAACCTGCAGAACGACCTTGTACGGCTTGAGTAGCGCTGACTACCGGCATGGTATTGATTTCATCACTACTGATCTTATCAATTGCAGAGGTTACGGTTCCTCGTCCCTGCGTGCCATAACCAACGACTACCACTTCATCCAAGGCGGCAATGTCCTCTGCTAATACCACTTCAAATCGAGTCTGATTGGCAATACCAACCTCTCGGGTAATGTACCCTGTGTAGGAGATAAGTAGGACGGCAGCATCATCAGGCACCGCCAAGCGGAAGTTGCCATCAATGTCAGAAACTGTTCCAATACTAGTACCTTTAACTACAATATTTGCTCCGATGAGCGGGACTCCTTCACTATCTTTTATGGAACCCGTAAGGATCTTTTCAGCTTTGAGTTTTTTAATCGTTTGCAGAATGGTTTCAAAATCCTTTTGCGGTTTGTTATTACGCTTTCGCTGCAAACTAAGGGTACCACTCTGTTCTAGTTTTTCTATCTGCTTGAGCTTGCGTTTCATCTTGCGCATCTTCTTTTGTCCCTTCTTATTGTCTTGGTAGATGACATAGTATTTGTTGCCAAGCAGCTCGTAGCCCAACCCAGTTCGGGACATGACAATATTGATGGCATTGTCCAGATTCTTGGCTTCGGATAAATCAAACTTGACTTTGATCCCTTTGAGTAATTCAGCGTCATAGGTGAAGAAAACCTGGTATTTTTCACTGATCTCCTCTAGGATTTCAGTAATGGGGCGTTCTTCTGGCTGAAGGGAAGCAGTTGCGGTGTTGGCATAGACAGAAATAGGTGGTGAAGCTAGGCATACTAGCGCGAGCGCTAATAGAGTCGGTAGCCAGCTTGTTAGTCGAATTTGCTTCATAAATCTATGTTGTTAATAAGTGAGTCTCTTTTGAATAGGCATTAGTCTTACAGCTGAATGGGCATTACAAGGCCCATTCAGTAAGGGTGGTTTCTCTTCGAAAATTCAACTGTTGCGTTAGGTAATGGTTGAGTGTTTGTTCCCCGCACCAGGAAATTCCTTTCCAACTTTCGGGTCTACAGTTTTAACTTAGACTAGTAGACAATCAAGTGGTTTTCGTTTTGCTCGATCTCAATGTCTAATGCAATTTCGAATGCTTTGATACAGGTCTCCAAGTCGATAGTTGGGACGCCGGTAGTGATTTTTCGTTTTGCAGTTAACTCGCTTTTAAAGATGGCTTTGACTCCATAGGTATTTTCAATTTTCTTCATCGCCTCTTCCAGGCTAATATCATCAAACATGAGCGTACCATCTTTCCAGGAAGTATGTAATGCTGATCGTACGGATTGCTTGGATTCCAGTACTTGATCTATCCGAGCCGAATAGCTGATCAAGTCTCCTGGCTGCATCGTCTTTTCCGTTCCGTTTTTTAGTTTCAATTTCACCTTGCCTTCCTCCAAAACGACTTGGGTCTTTTCCGCATGACTGTTTACATTGAAGGCAGTACCTAAGACTTCCACCACCAGATCATTGGTATGTACCCGAAATTTAGCCCCTGTCTCAGGTTTCCTTTTTACTTTAAAGAAGGCTTCTCCTTCTACCCAAACTTCCCGGGTATGGTTGGAATACCATCGGAGGCTAGAATTGGCATTTAATGCCACGGCCGTACCATCAGACAATTTGATGTCAATCTGTTCTCCGAAGGCAGTTTCATAGTAAATCTCCTTGCCCTTATACACACCTTGGAAGACCAGATATGCGGCAATTAGCACCAAGAAACTGGCAGCGATACTTAGCCATCGCCTTCTGCCTCTATGCTTTTGCTGCGTTTGAACATCTTCATCTAGTTTTTGGTCGATTTTTTGGTTAAGCAGGTGCAGGGCGGACTCAACATCTGCCTGAGGAAGCTGTTTGGGGTTGAACAAGATACCGTTGATCATGATGGCAGCTTCATGCGCCAGTTCGCGTTTTCCAGGGTTTTCGGCGAGCCATTGCTCCCAATATTCGATATCTTCTTGCCGGGTGCGATTGACCCAATTAACGAAAGATTCATCTTGCAAAAAATCCTGTATCTGAAAGTAATTGTCTTTTTCCATCAGTCGTTTAATCGGAATAGGTTTTGCTTGTAAATGGCCTATTGGTAATCACATTTGATCTTATAGACCGTGAATTTGGGTTTTATAACCTCTTTTCGATCAAAAAATTCAAGAAAAGCTCCAAAAGGCTAAGAAAAGAAGGGAAAAGAAGGCTACGATATGTTTTAATTTGGCATCCTTTCGTAGCGTTTTGATGGCTTTGTGTAAGGTATTGGCCGTACCCTGATAAGTGATAGAGAGTACCTCCGCAATCTCAGATATACTCAGGTTATTGTAGTAGCGAAGATAGATTACTTCCCTTTGTCGATTAGGAAGATGATGCAACATTTCCAATAATACTTCCTTTTGGAAAGCCTCCACCTCCTGCTTACTGATAATTTCATCGGCGGAGAAATGAATGTTGGGTTGCCATTGAGCCTCTTCGTGCTTGCGCTTATTTTGTCGCCTTGATTTTTCAATTTGTCGGAGTAGTTGTCTTCGGTAAGCTTTGAAAAGGTAGGGTTTGATGTGTTCTAAATTGGCGAGTTGTTCTCTATTGTCATAAAGGTGGAGGAAGAAACTTTGTAGGCTATCTTCTATGAAAGCTGAATCGCCGTAAATCTTCAGGCCATAGTGATAAAGTAGGGAGTAGTAGCTCCTGAATAAGTTATCCAGGGCTTCGCGACTGCCCTTCTTGAAGGCAATCCAAAGTGCTTTATCGGAATGGAAGGCTATGGCCATGTTTCTGGTTAAATGCAAGGAAATAATACCGAAGTATTCCTGTGCGCTCAAGAAAAATAGGTAGCGCCCTTATGCGTACTTTCCTGTGCTGTCCTGCGCTTTCCTGTTTTTTTTGAAATTTCTTGTCTTAAGAGGGTTATACCTACTGATAATTTGGGTCTATAAGGAATAAATAAAATATTTGGTATGATTTCTTTTCCAAAGATCAATAAAAATTCTGGCACGCCCAAGTATATCCAGGTTACCGACTTCCTGCTCAAAGGTATTCAGACGCGTTCCATTGTCAACGGAGAACAACTGCCCTCCTTGAATATGCTATGCAATCAGCTTGGTATTTCTAAGGATACGGCAGAAAAGGCTTATCGACACCTGAAGGAAAAGGAGTTGATCAATGCTGTTCCGGGAAAAGGATATTTCATTAAGCCAGTGCGCCAGCCTAATCGCTTGCACATTCTTCTGCTAGTAAACCAACTAAGTGGATGCAAACGAGAAACTTATGAGCATTTTGTAAAGACCATAGGTCCGGGTGTGAAGATAGATCTACAGGTGTATAACAATGACTTCCAGTGTTTCGAAAAGTGTTTGGAACAATTGACTCCCAACTACTCCCATTACGTGATCACCACGCATTTTGACCGTAAAACCTATGCTGATCAATTTCGATTGCAACAGTTGTTGAATGACCTTCCTAAGGACAAACTCATTTTGCTGGACAAGAAGGTAGAGGGAATTAAAGGGGCATATAATTCCATTTATCAGAATTTTGAAAAGGACATTTATCAAGGTTTGAGAAGTGCGGCAGATTTATTGGAAAAATACCAGGTACTGAAGTTGATTTTTCCCGCCTACTCCTATCAAGCACGTGAAATCATCAACGGTTTTCAAAACTTCTGCCTGGAATTTGGCTACCGAGGTAAATTGGTGCCTAATATGTTAAAGGATCAAATGGAAAAGGGGGATGTATATATATCACTATTGGAGGAGGACTTGGTCTCCGTGGTACAAAGCTTCAAAACTTCAACATTCAAGCTGGGAAAAGACGTTGGATTGATTTCTTATCATGATAGTCCCCTTAAAAGTGTCTTGCTCGACGGCATTACGGTGTTTACTACTGATTTTGCAGCTCTTGGTACTACTGCAGCGGAATTGGTCCTTGCTAAGAAGTCCGGCCATTTTGAAAATCCCTTCCGCTTGATTGTTAGAAAGTCCTTGTAATTGGAGAGGCTACCCCTATCCACAGCCAGTCTTTGTACTGGCAGCGGATAGGGACTTAGAAGATCAATAAATTACTGCTCTAGCTTCCGGACCAGTGTCAAAAATTCTTGTCTGTAGCCAAGCTGATCTTTACCTGTAGCAGTGCGGGCTAGCTGCTGGATTTCTTTGTAGGACCAGTCTGCATAGTGGGACCCTTTGAGCAGTAATCCAAAGCCCGCTACCGAAGCGGCAAACCTAAAGTGTTGCGAAGATGCTGGTAGTGGTTTTACCTGCTTAAGAATGGGCATAGACAATAGCTTGCTTTCTTCTTCCTTTGGTTCTTTGTATCGTAAGTAGAGCATGCCCAATTCTTTGCTGGTGCTGGCTCTTTTTGTAATCAATTGCTTTTGGTAGACCGAGGTTTCTGCTGGTGCTTTCCTGCTGGATTTAGTATGTAGTTCTAACTCATATAAAGCTGTTACACTATGCCCTGCTCCTAATTCTCCGGCATCTTTTTTATCGTCATCAAAGTCCGATTTGTCCAGCATGCGGTTTTCATAACCGACCAAGCGGTACGATTTTACCAAAGCTGGGTTGAATTCGACTTGAATTTTGACATCCTTTGCAATGGTATAGAGCGTGCCGGTCAAAGATTTGACAAATACCCTTCTCGCTTCGGGGAGATGATCAATATAAGCGTAATTACCATCTCCTCGATTAGATAGCAACTCCAACTTGTTGTCTTTCAAGTTGCCCATTCCAAATCCCAGGACACTTAGGAAAACGCCCTGACTTGCCTTGGTACTGATCAATTCTTCTAAATCACTTTCACTGGATGGCCCAACATTGAAATCCCCATCTGTGGCAATGATGACACGATTATTCCCCTCTTTCAGATAGCTGGTTTGGGCCGTCTCGTAAGCTAATTTGATGCCTTCTCCTCCTGCGGTAGATCCTCCTGCCTCAAGGCGATCCAGAGCGCTTAATATAGTCTCCTTTTGATCCCCCGAGGTAGGTGGAAGGATAAGACCTGCAGCTCCAGCATATACAACAATGCTGACTTGGTCTTGCGGGCGCAATTGTTCTATCAATAATCTAAAGGCTTGCTTTACCAAAGGAAGCTTATTGGACACCTTCATTGAGCCAGAAACATCCAAGAGGAAAACCAGGTTATTGGCCGGTGTTTGCTCCAAGGGTATCTCCTCTCCTTGAATGCCAATGTGGAGCAATTTGCGGCCTTTGTTCCATGGGCAATCCGAAACCTCAATAATAGTGTTAAAGGGATCTTCTCCGGAGGGCCTGGGGTAGGCATAATCGAAGTAGTTGATCATCTCCTCAATCCTAATACTTCCTTTGGGAGGTTTATCTCCATTATTCAAGAACCGTCGGACATTGCTATAGGAGGCATGATCTACATCAATAGAAAAAGTGGAGAAGGGAGCCTCCCAAGGGGTTTGAGGATTTTGTTCCTCCCTGACTTGGTATTCCTCTGTGTTAAAGAATTGTGTTTCCTCCTGCTCGTCGATTCTTACCGGGAAAGTGCCAGAACGATAGGGGTTAAGGTCGTGACGGATTACCTCAATAGATAGGTTGCTTTCTCGGTACAGAATATCGGCTGCTACAACAGCTACTTTTTCTTCGTACGAGACGGGATCAAAGGTGGCAATGGTGTCAAAACCTAGGGTTAGTGGGTGTAAGATAATTTGGACAGTAGTGTCTTTCTGTATCCTAATAGTTTGCGGCTTGTAGTTAGGGTGTTGAATGGTAATTCCCTTCTCCCCGTAGAATAGTTCGATTTTGAAGGAACCATCTGCTTCGCTTACTGTTCCTTGTTGAGAGTTATCTATTAGGATATGAGCGCCAGCTAATGGCTTGCTCGAATTTAACCCTCGCACCTTTCCGGTAACGATTGCTTGGGTACTACCGCGCAGATAAAGCATTAGCAGTAGTACTAAAGCGCAGTACTTTTTCATGAATGTTAGTTTTAACAGATTTTGTAAAAGGAAAGGACGAAGAACGCTTTGAATGAGAATGGAGTAGTTTGCGCGCTTTTTTGATCTAACAAAACAGGTA
Organism: Saprospiraceae bacterium; assembly: GCA_965263225.1. Classification (GTDB taxonomy): domain Bacteria; phylum Bacteroidota; class Bacteroidia; order Chitinophagales; family Saprospiraceae; genus DT-111. The sequence goes on along the minus strand of CBDHHG010000043.1, from coordinate 307,317 downwards.
TTGGGAACTGATCTTGAGCGCAGTTATTCTTGCCTTTCCAACCTAGCATATCTTTTAAACGAAAAAAGAGCGAAAAGAAACATAGAAATGTCTTTTTTACGAAAATCCTCGAGATACCACTTTCTCTTCCTCATAATATCCGTAATTTTCGGCCCGCTAAAAACATCGTCATGCTAAAGAAAATTACCTTAACGGTAGCAGCAGTTTTAATCTGTTTTAATCTCAAAGCCTGGTGGGATCCCGGGCACCTGGTTGTTGCAATGATTGCCTATTTACAATTAGATGATCATGCTAAGAAGGAAGTAAATGAATTAGTTAAAGTGCTAGAAAGGGACTACCCATATGTAAATCATTTTGCTGCGACGGGACCATGGCCAGATGATCTAAAGGCGGAAGGCGTTCGTACCTTTGATACCTGGCATTACACCAACCTCCCCCATAATCCTCAGGGCGTTGCTCTATTCCCCAGTCCCCAGATCAACGTAGTTTGGGCCATTAATCAGATGGAAAAAGTCCTCTTATCTCCGAAGGCACGGCCCGTAGACAAAGCTCGGCATTTGGCATTTCTTGTACATTTTGTAGGTGATATTCATCAGCCTTTACATTCCACTAGTGTGCACAATAATGATTTGCCAGCCGGTAATTTGGGCGGCAATGTTTATCCATTGGATAGTCAGAGATGGCGTAATCTGCACGCCCTTTGGGATTCGGGATGTGGCTATTTAGCCAACTACAATGACATCAACCCCTATGGCTCACCTAAGGAAGCATTAACTGAGGAGGAGATTGATCGCTTGTGGAAATTGGCGGAAGAGATTGTAGCTGAGGCGCCAAAGGAAGATATTGTTGGTCTAGAATTAATGGATCCTGATTTTTGGGCATTGGAAAGTCATAAACTGGCCCTTAAGTACGGTTATCAGGGGGTAAATGAGATTGATGAGAGTGGTCGTGAGATCTGGCTTAAGCCGAATATGGCTCCTTCTAGGTTGTACCTGAAAAATGGACAAGAAGTAGTAGTTGAACGCCTGGCAGCTGCTGGTTATCGCCTAGGTGCGATGCTGAATTCAATTTTCGGAGAGTAGCTTAGGGTCTATGCCTTTTTGAATATCTTCGTAAAAGTGGTCGAGATAATCAGCCGTATTGAAGTTGGACATGATATAGTGATATTCCCGAGCACTCTGAATTTGCTCAACTGTAGGTTCGATACGGTTGGTTTCGAGTGAGCGTCTGGCATATTGTCTGGCGCTTTCTCCAGATACAAAGAAATGGGCTACTAGGCCGAGGTAATTGTTCATGGTTAGATAATCGATATTATCCCTATCCATGATCTCAGCTAGTACATTGGTAGCGATTTGGTATTGACCTTGCCCTAAGGCCAAGCGACCGATATCAAAAAGTTTGTCTGAAGAACGAGGAATTAAGGTGATTACGTTTAAGACTAAAGGCATCATATCCGCGTAGTCTCGCTTCAAGGCAGCCAGTGCGATCTTCGTTGTACAATCCTTAATCTTGCGCGTTTCATTACCATAAAATACCTCATTCTCAGGGGTATTATAATCACTCAGTTTCATCAGGATTCCTTTGTAGATCGTCAGCACCTCAATCATATTGTTCTTGCTACCCGGTTCTACGGAGTTCGTTACGGCATTGCACAAGGTGTCGATAATGGAAATTAAACCATCGCTATCAAAGTCGCCATTCTTCAACGCCATCACCTGCGTCAAAATCTCTTCTAAGGCTTCAATAACGTTGCGTGTTTCGGCCCCGCCTTTTGAATAAATGCCCATGTACTGTAGGTCTTCGAAGAAGGCGGGATCTAGTTGTTCGGTTTTTCTGATACCCCGGAGGATTTTTGCTTTGATCATCTGCACGATTTTGGCTCTATAGCCTTGAGACTTGAACATGTTAAAGAACAGAAAACCCAAGGTAGAACACAGCAAGAGTCCAAAGAGTACCGTTACGATATCGCTATTCTTGGCACCCAGGTTGATATCTTCATAAATATTAGCTAGGTAGGCTACCGCCACTATGGCCACTAAAATGACGGCCAGAATGCAGATTTGTACAATGAAGTTTTCGTTGTAGTTCTTTTTGCTCATCCGACGTAGATCGTCGGGCATGAAAATCTGATTAACCAAAATGGGAAGTCCCAGTAGGAATACAAATACCGTGACGGAGATTTCGACAATTAGATTGATATAATCGTTTTCCATACGTATGGCTTTTAGGAAGACGATGTTCCATTTTCATCACTAACTTTTTTGATGAAATCCAGTAAAGCCGTATGAGGCATGATGGCATTTTTACGTTGATATTTGATGCTATTTAGCTTCAGTTTACCCAAGTCTGCTTTAAGCTCATCATGACGTTCCACAGTGAAAATTCCATACCTGTCAGGGCTTAGGTTTTGGTTTACCTTTAAGGTGGGCTGCTGTTCGTTCTCATCAAAAATACAACGGAGTAATTCCAAACCCAATCGGCTCGAATTGACATTATTGCTTCGTCGTAGAGATTCGTGCTTGTTGCGCCAAGCCGGATCTTTCCCTGGAGGAATCCGAATGTCGACGATAATGACATCATATCCTCTTTGGTTGAGATAGTAAAAGGCTTCCGAAGCATTCGTAGCGATATCCAGGTTGAATTGCCCATCAATGTAGACAGGACTTGTCAAGTGGTATAAATCGTTGTCTGCGTTGTCTTCTATCCAAAGTACTTTTGCCGTCATATAGAAGGTTTGGTTCGAGCTAATTTCAGTTTTACTCTCGTGATAAAAGGGTTGGAATAATCATCTTTGGCATTACCCAGAGAAGGCTGGCTGCTGATAATCATTTCTCCTTTATGTTTTTCAATTACTTTCAAGCTGTCGTATAGTCCTAGGCCAGTACCGGGGCGGCGGCGATCGCTGGAGTTGATTCCTCGGTAGCCTACTTTATAAATTAGTCCTTGTTGAATTTCCTTCTCTGTTATTGGGACACCCCAATTTTCAATCTGGATATAAACCCAATCCCTGTCAACTTTGCCATCCACTGCTACAAAAGCAATGGCCGGTGGTCGGCGTTCCCAACTGTATTTGATGGCGTTGTGTAGAATGTTAAGCAGGGCGCGGACCAGGTCATTCTCAAAGCCATCTATACGTACGTCTCGAAGATCGCGGAGGTTGGCTCTCAATTCTATGTTGCGCTTGGTTGCGTACTCGCCCATGTTCTTTATCACACCAATCATAATGTCATAAATATCAAGCGTCTGCAATTGTTCCGCCTGTTTGACACGCGTCAGAATATAGCTGCGAAGATTGTTGACGACGGTCTCCATTTCCAACACAGTTTCCACTCCTCTCGAAAGGGTGACTAAGCTACAAAGCTTTAGAATGGAAGTCAACAATTGTCGGATTTCTTTTAATAACTCCTTGGGGAAATTTCCTCGATCAATTTCATTAATATCTTCCCGAATCTTAATCGAGCCATCTCGAACAATGGCCAGATGCTGGACATTGAATTGGGTGCCAATATCGCGAGCGATCAGGGATAATATGCGCTTTATTTGGTGGATCTGTTGCTCCTTAAAGTAATTGACTTCCTCGTTTTTTAGCCAAAGCCGATCAAAAGTTTTTTGTAAAACGCCAATCTGCTGCTGTAATAAGATGATGACCTTCTCTTCATCAAGTTGCTTGGACTGTGGATTCTTTTCCGCTTTCGAAATAAAGGAGCGTATCACGGCATCCATGGTGTGCTTCGAGTGAATCAAGGTAGAGGAATAAGAATGTAAGACTTTACCAAAGTCAGTAGTCAATTCATTGAGCTGCTGTTTGGTTTCCCAATAATCGGTCACATCCCTTTCGGCTCCGACCCGCCCAATGATGTTACCTTCTCCATCCTTTAGGAGATTAATGTGTACCTCAAGCTTCCTGTCTTCACCATTCTTGTCGCGAATATTAACGATATGATCAACCAAGAACTGACCGCGCTCGTATGTTTCGACTAATTCTTTTTCAAATTGCTCATATTGTTCCGTGGAAGGGTGAAATGCTCTAACATCCTGACCTATCACTTCCGCCGGGCCATCAAAGCCTAAGTGTTTGGCAAAATGATCATTGCAGTATACCAACTCATGCACTCCTTTGGCATTAATTCGAACTTTGTACAGTCCAATGGGTACATCCTTAAACAACCGATTATAGCGATCCCCTTTGGAAATGGGGATCATAATGCAAAGAATACCCAAGATTTCCTCTCCTGTTTCACTCCAGATGGCTTTACTATGATCCCGAACATGCCGAATCTCGCCATTTATTTCCAGGTCCAAAGTAGTATTACGAAGCCATTTGTCCTTTGGGAGGTCGTACAGCTCTCGAATATGATAATCTCTTTCCTCTAAGTAGATATAGTAGTCACATAGGTTGAGTGAACTACCTCCTTCCATAGGTAGCTCAAAAAGCAGTCGACATTCTTCATTGTATTGGAGAAATTGTCCGTCCAATGTAGTTAGAAAAACGGCGAAAGGCAGATCTCGGTAGCGCTGATATTCTGAAGCTGTCAGGTTTATGATATGTTGAAAGGAACTGTCGCTAGGCATTTTGGGTGGATTGTAGCAGGAAGTTAAAAAAAAATGTTCCAAGGATTGCTATCTGGCTGTAAAAATCGATAAGGGGTTTCTCAGGCCTGTATGGTGCTGAATCGTTCACGACTCTTGCTGTATCTATTCGGAGCAATGCGGAATCGGGAGATATTAATTAAATTGAGATCGCAAATATCCGCTCTGACTATGTTAACATCAGAGAATCCAAAAATAGAAACGATGTGTAACCAACGACAAGTACAGCTCATAGCCACTCTATGGGTATTCATCAGTAGTTTGTTATTGCTGCCAATAGTTAGTTTTGCGCAGCAAAACGGAGAAAGCTTTTTAGAGCAGATTCTCCAACAACGTCCCAACCTAGCCCATCTTAAGGCTCATGATTTTCCGATTGAAAAAACTCAATACTATCGTAATAAGCATTGGCTAGCGATCAATCCAAATCAGGCCAAGGTAGCAGAGAGTAGCACCCCCTTTCCCTTCGCATCTGGTATGTATGATGTTATTTTCCTAGGTGTTGGGGAAAATGATGGAGCCTCTGCTTACACGGTATGGGTAGATGGAGTCGAAATTGGCGCATTTACTTGTGGGATGAGTAAGCATTCCTTTGAAGAGGGTATACTGTTCAGCGACCTGTGGGAAAATGTACAACTTCCAAAGGGAAGTGTTGTGAAGGTGCAGGCGAAAATTGGGAGTGCCGATGGACAGGAATATAGTCGTGGTAGATGGGCGGGCTTGATTTTTGCACCGCAAGGGGAAGGTAGAGCGATTTTGCAACAAAGCAGAACCAAGGGGTTTCAAGAAAATGTGAATGCTCCCAATAGTTCCGTTTCTTCGAAGCCCATCCAGGGTCAGCGAGGGGGGGATGGTACGATTCAGCTCGAAGGAGAGCTACGGCAATGGCATAAGGTAACCCTAAGTATGGCTGGCCCCTTTGCGACGGAAAAGCAGGAAACGCCCAACCCGTATTTGGATTTGCGTATGACCGTTCAATTTACACATGAGTCGGGATCGCCTTCTTATGAGGTGCCAGGTTATTTTGCCGCGGATGGAAATGCCGCGCAGACGGGCGCAAATGCGGGTAATATCTGGAGAGCTCATTTGTCACCCGATAAAGCTGGAAGGTGGGATTATACAGTGTCTTTTATAAGTGGAAAAATGACTACCCTGGCCGATGTGCCTTGGGCTATCCCTTTAGATCCCTATCATAAGCGAAAGGGAAGTTTCCAGGTGCTGGCCTCAGACAAAACGGGGCGAGACTTTAGAGCAAAAGGAAGATTGGAATACGTCGGGGAGCATTTTCTGCGGTTTAAGGGGGATGGCTCCTATTTCCTAAAGGCAGGTGCCGATGCTCCGGAGACCTTACTGGCTTACGAGGATTTCGATGATACCTATACGGTAAAAACCAAATTAAAGACCTGGTCGGCCCACGAAAAGGATTGGAAAAAGGGGGATCCTGTATGGAAAGGGGAGAAAGGTAAAGGACTGATTGGGGCATTGAATTATCTATCTGCTAAGGGAGCTAATGCTTTTTCTTTTCTTACCTACAATGCAGGGGGAGATGGCGATAATGTATGGCCTTTTGTAAAGCGAGAAACAAAATACAACTACGACTGCTCTAAATTAGATCAATGGCAAATTGTATTTGATCATGCCCAAAAGCTAGGTCTTTACCTGCATTTCAAATTACAAGAAACAGAGAATGATGACCATACGCACGGCAAGAAAGCCAGTGTTCCAGAGTCACTGGACGGAGGAGCTCTTGGGCCGCAGCGAAGACTCTATCTGCGGGAGATGATTGCTCGATATGGGTACCTACTAGCCCTGAACTGGAATCTCGGAGAAGAAAATACCCAAAGCAAAGAACAGCGGCAAGCTATGGCCGCTTATATTGATGAACTAGATCCCTACAACCATAATATTGTTTTGCATACTTTTCCTAGACAGCAGAACCAAGTCTACAATCCACTACTTGGCGATGCGTCCGTGCTCACTGGTGTTTCACTACAAAATGACTGGAAAGCCACACATCGACTCACCTTGCAGTGGCGAGAGAAATCCGCTGAGGCCGGACGTCCCTGGGTTGTGGCTAATGATGAGCAAGGATCGGCAAGTCAAGGAGTTCCGCCGGACCCGGGCTACCAAGGCTATCAGGCAAACCAAATCGCCTATGATCTACACGATATCCGCAAGCAGGTGCTGTGGGGCAATTTGATGGCTGGTGGAGCGGGAGTAGAGTATTATTTCGGCTATAAACTTCCGGAAAATGATCTTGTTTGCGAAGATTTTAGAAGCCGAGATCAATCTTGGGACTACTGTCGTATAGCCTTGGATTTCTTTCAGGATCTATCCATCCCCTTTTGGGAAATGGAGAACCGAAATGCACTCATTGGAAATTCAGAGCATACTAAAGAAAAAATGTGTTTGGCTAAAGAAGGAGAAATCTACCTGATCTACTTGGCTTATGCGGAAACGACTGATTTGGATTTGAGCGCTGTGTCTGGAAAATTTACGGTAGAGTGGTTTAATCCTCGAAAAGGAGGTGCCTTGGGACGTGGAAAGGTCAAACGAGTGAAAGGAGGGAAGGTTGTTTCTCTCGGAAAAGCTCCATTAGATCGAGGGGAAGATTGGATGGTGGTCGTGCGGAAATGGAAGTGACAAATCCGTTTTATTGGCGATGGTATAAATGAAAGCGCTTGGTGCCATCCACCGTTTTGGTGAAGTTAGGAGGTTCGGGATGGTCCTTCTCCCCATCCAGGATTAGGTAATCGTAGTCAAATCTATTGGTGTCTATTTTGATTTCATACTTACGGTACAGGTAGCCGACTAACTGTGCCGTATAGGCTTTAGCACCCACTGTGCTACCCTCTGGAACTACAGCTCCAATTTGTTCAATATCTAATAGATTAAGCTTATCTCGGTTTGAGACGGTGCCAATCTTAGCTATGGTAAAAATCATTCCACCTAACAATAGGGCACGCAAACCCATTTGAAGAGATTGGAATAGGCGTGGATTCTCTTCAAGATCCTGCAAATATTTGCGCACTATGGGTGCCGTAAGAGTCGCCATGGCCAAGGCGAAAAATGGAATGGCAGGAAGCAAGTAGTAGAATGACTGTTTGGGCGATACCATCAATGGGAAGGAGGCTGAAACTCCAATGAAAGTGTAGAAAAGAGCGAGCCGATTGGTTTTATGAGCAAGAACAAAGGATTTCTTTTTGTAGGCAGGATATAATACCAACCCCATCAGGATCAAGCTAGGCAAAGAAACTTCTAATAGGCGCTTGAGGATGTAGAGGCGACTATCTCGATGATGATAGGCTGTCCGCTCAGCATTGATGCTAGCTAGTACCTGGCTGTCAATATACTTGCCTAAACTTTCCAATGCACTCGAATCTAGCAATAAAAGTAGATAGGTCACCACGAGAATAGCTAAGACTGCACCTGATCTCAGCGTCATTTGTATGAAAGTCATAGATCGAAAAACGAACCAATGGAGGAAGAGCAAAGCCAGTGGGAATAGGCCGACAAAGCCCTTACTTAGCGTAGCTCCCAGTAGCGCAAAACTCCCCAAACTAAGCAAAAGGAAAGCGGAACGAAAGGTGTCTTTCTCTGCGGCCCGCCAAAGAAAAAGAACTGAAAGCAAGGTGAATGCACCCATGGTGGGTTCGAGTACATTTCCGGGATAAAAGAGATAGATGACTTCATTGAGCAACCAAAAGATAAGGGGCAATGGCCAGAGCGAAGCAAGTGCTGGATTTTCTTGAAATCCTTTTTTCCAGATCCGAGCAATCAGCCAGGCTGAGAACAGAAAGATGGACAGTGCATAGAGCCGCTCCACTACAATACTGTCGCCAAACAAGCTGAAGAAAATGGATTGAATGCCAAAGACCAGTGGTGGGTGTTCATGAAAAGAAGGGAAGATGGTTGTTGTCAGCTGTGGATTCCAAAAGGAACCAATGCCATTAGCCAGATTTTTGGAGATGCAAGCATACCAGATCCCGTCATTGTACATGCTTTTCTGAACAAAAAAAGGAGCAGCGCAAAAGAAAAAAAGACAGAGCCCCAATAGGAGTAAAAGTCGACTTTTTGCCATGTCAAACAAGCTTAATACTATGCCTGTAACTAGTAGCTAAATCGCTAGGTTATTAGCAGTTTTGTTGTAAAAGATACTTGATCAACTGCAAGTATAGAAAAAAGCTAGTACTTACTCCTTTGGGAGATGGTAGAGTTTTTGTTTTCCCTCCGTGTAATCCGGAGGCTAAGTCTTTCGTTAAGCTGTAAGAAGACGGAGGTAGGGAAAAGCTTTACGTGCAGATAGATTTATCCCTCAATCTTCTTAATTTTGGCGGCGCAATTACCGAGAAGGCTACCCAACCCCTCCACTTACATTTTCCGTAGATGATGGGAAGGTGGCTATTGGAATTGCCCCTCTTACTACATTCCGGCCAATTCTTTGGAAAAGGTAGCCTATTTGTGCAACAATGCATGAGTAAAATGGTCACATAAGGGGGAGCATGGGAACAATGGATGTATTCATCCGCGTCATTCGCCAATTTACCTGAGAAACAGTAAACCCTGGACCATGAACTTTAGCAGATATCTACTAACATACGGACTATTCCTTCTTTCTATCCTTTTCACACCTTTACTGGCACAGACCACATGGGTGGTCAATACGGTGGATGATAATGATGATGGTACCTGTGATGCCACTCACTGTAGCCTTCGGGAAGCTATCGATGCTAGCAATGCGAATGCGGGAGCGGATATCATCGCTTTCAATATTGGGGGTACTGGCCCCTTTGTGATAGAGCCAATCTCGCCTCTTCCGCCGTTTACAGATCCTTTGACTACCATTGACGGAACAACCCAACCTGCTTACACTTTGGGTGATATTACCATAGATGGCACCAATACCACGCCCATATCACATGGCTTACAGGTGGCAGCTAGTAATACGGAGATATATGGACTAAAAGTGGTCAACTTTGATGAAATCAACAATGCCGGCATCTTCATTGATGCGAATATCCAGTTGGCTGATATCGTTATTGGAGGCCCTGATCGAGGTAATATTATCGGGGGGAATCATCATGGCATATTTGTCAACTTCGTTTCGGACTGCAATAATATCACTATCCAGTCGAATTATATAGGGGTAGACCCAAGTGCAGGGATGGCCAACATTGGAAATACGATCAATGGTATAGTAATCATGCAAGGGGTTTGTACCAATGTCCTGATAGGAGGGGACTCCACCCAGGGAGAAGGAAATGTGGTTGGCTTCAATAGTGATGGAATTCGAATTAGAGTGGAAGGAGTGGTGGTACAAGGTAATGCGATTGGAACAGATTTTACCGGAGCAATGGATCTTGGCAACACCGGTTTTGGTGTTAATCTGGACGATCAACCCGGCACGCCCAACAACTGCCTAATTGGTGGACCAGGAGAGGGATTGGGAAATTTGATTGCCTACAATAATGCAGGGATCTTCAAATTTCCGAGCGCAGCGGTCAATCGATTTCAGCGCAATGGCTTCTTCTGTAACGGCTCTGGAATACTCTATCAAAGTAGTACAACGAATGGAACCGCTCCTCCAGCTATCCTATGTGTTAGTACTGGATTGGTAGAAGGCAAAGCCGCGCCCAATACCATTATTGAAGTTTTCCAAGTAGATAATGTGGATTGCCCCAACAACAATGCCTGCCAAGGACGCTTCTTTTTAGGGGAAACGGTGACGGATGCCAATGGAGACTGGGCCGTCCCGATCAACTTAAACGTTGGTGATGTAGTAGGGGCTACGGCTACAGATCTCGCCGCCAATACTTCTCCCTTTGGTAACTGTACCATTATTCAAACGGAATTAATAGCAGAGGCAGATAACCCTGGGCCATTCTGCTTTGGGTCACCTGTTGAATTACAAGGTAATGAAACAACGGGCCAGGCGGGTGTGACCTTTAGTTGGACGGGCCCCAATAACTATAGCTCGAATAGCCAGAATCCTAATAATGCCACTGAAGCGGGAACCTACTTCCTAGAAGTAAGAGACAACACTTGCGGAAGATCCGTAGATTCAACGGTAGTCGAAATTCTGGCTGCCATTACCTCTACGATAGGTGATGATCCATCAGAAATACTTTGCCCAACGGAGTCCATTATCATTAACGGGACAACCTATGATATCAATAACCCCACAGGAACGGAAAGCATGCCAGGTCAAGGTGGTGCTTGTGATACCATCGTGACTGTACAACTACAGTTTCATCCCGAAGCTCGGGGAACCTTGAATCCCACGGTTTGTGAAGGGCAATCATTTACCTTTAATGGTACTATCTACGATGCTGCTAATCCATCTGGCACAGAAACGCTAGCTGGTGCCGCTTCCAATGGTTGCGATAGTATTGTAGACCTTAGTTTGACTTTCACCCCTTCAGCTCAAGGGGTGTTTAATACCACCATTTGCCCAGGAGAAAATATCGTATTTAATGGTACAACTTACGATGAAGATAACCCTACTGGTGTTGAAACTTTGGTGGGCCAAGCCGCCAGTGGTTGTGATAGTGTGGTGACTGTGACTGTGGACTTCTTCCAAATTGCGCTAGGTGTATTTGAACCAGAAGTGTGTGAAGGCCAAAGTATCACCTTTAATGGTACCATTTATGATGAAACTAACCGTTCGGGAACAGAGATTTTGACTGGCCAAGCCGCCAACGGCTGCGATAGCGTGGTGACGGTATCGCTTAGTATTCTTCCTGCTGCTCAGGGTACCTTTGAAACGACCATCTGTGAAAACGAAAGTGTTGTTTTTAATGGGACTACCTATGATATCAATAATACCAGTGGTACGGAGGTACTTGCAGGACAGGCCGCCAATGGGTGTGATAGTATTGTAGAGGTAAGTATCAATTTCTTCCCCCCTGCGGTCGGCAGTTTTACAACTACTATTTGTGAAAGTGAAGAGATTCTATTTAATGGTACTACTTACGACATCAATAATAGTTCTGGGACGGAGATCTTGGCTGGACAAGGGGCTAATGGTTGTGATAGTTTGATCAATGTGCAAATTAATTTCTTCCCACCCGCCACAGGAACCTTGGAAGTTACGATTTGCGAAACGGAAGATTTTGTCTTTAATGGCACCACTTACAATAGTGGCAACCCTACTGGCACAGAAACACTAGCTAACCAAGCGGTCAACGGCTGCGATAGTCTAGTAACCGTAAATCTCAGCTTTTTCCCTCCTGCCTTGGGAGATTTTGAGGCAACCATCTGTGAAACGGATAATATTGTCTTTAATGGCACCACCTACGATATCAACAATAGTAGTGGAACGGAAACCTTGGTGGGCCAAGCGATAAATGGTTGTGATAGTATTGTAAATGTACAGGTCAACTTCTTTCCACCAGCCGAAGGTACCCTGGATCTGACGATCTGTGAAGGTGAAAATATCATCTTCAATGGGACCACCTACGATGCCAACAATAGAGATGGAACAGAAATCTTAGTTGGACAATCAGCTAATGGCTGTGATAGTATTGTTACAGTAAATATTGATTTCTTTGCACCTGCCATTGGAGACTTCAGTACAGAAATATGCCCCGGTAGCAATATCGTTTTTAATGGCACCGTCTATGATGAAAACAATACAAATGGAACAGAAATCCTGATGGGGCAATCAGCCAATGGTTGTGATAGCATTGTCAATGTGAGCATCACCTTTTCTGATCCAGTTATCTCTCAAATCGAAGAAACCTTTTGTTCAGGTGCAGTGCTGACGGTCAATGGTACCGATTACGACGAGAATAATCCAACTGGTACGGAGGTGTTGCCAGGTGCCGCAGCCAATGGTTGTGATAGCACGATAGAAATCAACTTGCAGTTCATTACTACGGTGGAAGTGGATCGATCCGAAACGCTATGTCCTGGGGAATCCATCTCAGTCAATGGAGTGATTTACGACGAGAACAACCCTTCGGGCACAGAGCTTATCCCGGGAGGAGGCGGAATCTGTGATAGCTTAATCACGATTGATCTTTCCTTTTTTCCAGTAGCAACGGGCAACCTAGATTTGACCATCTGCCCAGATAGTGAAGTCAATATCAATGGTACAATCTACGATATCAATAATCCAAGTGGGGTAGAGGTCTTAGCCAATGCCAGCGTCAATGGCTGCGATTCCATCCTCAATGTTCAGTTGTCTTTCGAGGCTTTGGCTGCCGACTTAAAAGCTTTTCCACCGACCTGTTTTGGAGAAAGTAATGGTACGATTAATGTTGAATCGTTGACGGGAGGTCAAGGCCCTTATCGAATTGCTTTGGCGGATGGCAATTTTGAGCCTATCACGAGTCTCCCCTATAATTTTGGCTCCCTGCCAGCTGGTGACTATCAGGTGCGGATACTAGATGTGAATGATTGCGAGTTCACTCAAGCCGTTACCATTCCTACACCTGTAGATTTGCAGGTGAGTTTAGGGGAAGACGTCTCGATTCGATTGGGCGATAGTGTGCAGTTGCAAGCTATCACTAATCTTGATGGTGTACTGGTATCTTGGGATCCTAGCCTTGATTTAAGTTGCGCAGATTGCTTAGAACCTGTTGCAAAGCCATTGGCTACTACTATCTACACCGTTACGGTCAGCAATAACGGAGATTGTGCCACTACTGATGACATTAGAATCATTGTTGATCCAGATCCTCCCGTTTATATGGCTAATGCCTTTAGTCCAAATGGGGATGGAGTCAACGATTTCTTTACCGTCCAGGCGGATGGCATTTTACAAAACATCCAATATTTTGGCATCTTCGATAGATGGGGCAATCTCATTTTTGAACGTAATAACTTTGCACCGAACACTCAGGAAAATAGCTGGGACGGGACCTATCGCTTGCAGCAGGCCCCAGTAGGTGTCTATGTCTATTTCGTAGAAATCTTACAGCCTAATGGCCGATTATTTAAGATAACCGGAGATGTACTCTTATCCAGATAGTTTCTTCAGCTAATCCGGCAAGGCATCCGAAGCGTAAGTCATGAAAAACTTCGGATGCTTTTCATTGCCGCCACTTTATCAAGCCCAGCCCGCGACGCCCCCAGCCCTTCGGTGACGAGCTCTGCTTGCTCAGCCATATACATCGCGGGCTCCTTTCCCCTCCTCACACACACCTACAAATACGCCCGCAACGTAATCGAAATGCGCTTCCCGCTATACTTCTTAAAATGCGGCACCTCATGTGTCCATTTCATATTCGTATTCCATGGCACTACGACAACATCACCATGTCGAACGGTGAGATCCTTGTATCCCTTTTGTTTCCATGGCCGCATGCGAAAGACTCTTTCCTGACCTACAGAAATGGTCACGATCGGGCTATCTGGGTGTAGATCTCTGGTGTCGTCTCGGTGGGCGCCAATGTAATGCGATTGTGCACCATCGTACCAGTTGAGCAGGAGGCCATTCAGTCGTGGATCGATATATCGTTGAGACCAATCCAAGAAGGGTTGTAGCTCGGCCGTGATCGCCAATGCGTTGTTCTTGGAGCCCGTATACCGATAGTTCTTTCCGTAGGCCTGTTGCCAGCGTGGAGTTTTAATCCATTTACCATGAATGCGGATCTCGTGGAAATCATTAGGGTGAGCATCCCAGAGAGATTGAAAAGAAGGTTGGTCTAAACGGAATAGCTGGGCCTTGGATGATATATAGATGCAATAGCGATCATCCAAGGCAATTTCGTCAAAAAGCGTTTTATCCATATAAGAGCATTTAGTTACACTTTAATGCGCTTTCCTTTCTTCTTTATGGATTTATACATGGCTTCCACGACCTTTAGATCCAGTAGACCTTCTTGTCCAGAAACCTCAGACTCTCCTCCTGACTTAATTACTTGTGCAAAGTTATCCATTTGCGCAGCTTGCTGGCGCATCATGGGGAAACTCATGGGTTTTCTATTGATATGCCCCGCAAGGCCGCTATAGCTATAGGATGGCTGCACCTCTGCGGTACCCTTTTCCATACCTACATGTAATCTATTGGTGCTAAAGGCATAGGAAGTGGTGCAATTGGCAATAGCCCCACTAGGGAATTCCATCTCCCAAGTTACCGTCTCGTCAACTTCGGCAAACTTGACGGGATCCGTCTTGAATTCCCGCGCGGTAACGGCTATGGGTTCCTCGCCCGTCGCATAACGCGCACCTTGGATACAGTAGACCCCTACATCCATGATGGCTCCCCCTCCCGCTAAATTGCCGCGAAGTCGCCATTGTGTCGGATCACCGATGCGAAAGCCAAATTCGGCATTGACATACTTCACTGCTCCAAAAGTTTTCTCCTTTTGCATTTTGATGATCTCCATATGAAAGGGATCAAAGTGCAGACGATAGCCGATGGACAATTTTACATTATTGGCATCACAAGCGGCGATCATGGCTTCACATTCCTTTACAGACAAAGCCATCGGCTTTTCACATATCACATGTTTCCCCGCTTTAGCAGCTCTGATCGTGTATTCTGCGTGCATGGAGTTGGGAAGTACTATATACACAATATCAATATCCTCGTTCTTCGCGATCTCATCAAAGTTTTCATAGTTATAGACATTGGTTGCTGGGATCCCGTATTTTTCCATCCATTTACCTTCCTTTTCCTTGGTACCCGTTACGATACCGGCCAAGTAACAGTGTTCCGTTTCTTGTAATGAAGGTGCCAGTTGATTAGTCGCATAATTGCCTAATCCAACTAATGCAATTCCCAACTTATTTTCCTTGCTGTTTTTGATGTAGGGGCTTCGGGCCAGTAAAGGACTTCCGAAAGCTAGTGCACTCAGTCCTAGCGCTGAACGCTGAATAAATTGTCTTCTGTTGTGCTGAAGAAAGAAAGAATCTCTTTTCATGTCGGTCTGTTTTGTTTTGTAGAAACAAAATACTCAAACCGAGTTGAGATTCATATCTCTAAGATACCGAAATCTTAAATTTTGTGCAAACGTGTTACTATTCGGATGATCAGTGTTAAATAGGTCAAGACAATTCTTCTCCAAAGTGTAGGAGGATACCACTGGGGTCCCAAACGTAGGTCACCTTATGGCCATGGGGCTCAACTTTGGGTTTGCTGACCCCTTTGTAGGAACGAATACTTTTACATCTAGTGCTTTGGGTGTAGACATATTTAGTTTTTATTGAGAGATAAAGGTATTTCAACATCCTTGCTGCAAAAATCTTGCTAAAATCTCTAACCTACAAGAGTTGTAGAAGAGAAGAAAACGAATCCAACTATCTTCCATTTGGACCCCTGTCATACCGCTAATTCAGAAAATGTTTCTGGTATGAGAAAAGATCATTAATCTTTCATATAGATGTATATCCATTGGTAATGCAAACATTAACTTGTATATTTTACTTCTAAAGAACTTAGGTAGATGCCTCATCTTACGACATTCCTTAAGCACCATTTAGATATTCCAGATTCCTTAATTCCCACTGTCCTTTCCTTCTACCAAAATGGGGTGGTCAAGAGGGATGATTTTCTGGTGAAGAAGGGGCAATATTGCCAGAAACTATGCTATATACAGGAAGGGTATTTACGGTTCTTTAGTTATTCAGATACCAAGACCATTACGCATTGGATTTTTGGGAAACATCAATTGGTTACTGATCTGTCTAGCTTTTACCTGAGAGACCCTGCCAAATGGAATATCCAAGCGATTACAGATACCCATATGCAGTTTATTACCTATGATAATTATCAAAAGTTGAGACAAGCTATTCCTCAATGGGATGCCTATGAAAAACGACTACTGATAAAGTTGATGTCATCTTTGGAAAACCGGGTATATGCTTTCCTCTCCATGTCAGCCGAAGAACGGTATCAGTACCTATTCGAAGCCCACCATGAGATTTTTAACGAACTCCCACTCAACTATCTCGCCTCCATGCTGGGCATGACGCCCGAAACCTTAAGCCGCATTCGTAGAAAGGTTAATTCTTGATCTAGATCAAGTCCAGTTTCGCATTTCGGGGATAGCTTTACCAAAAAGCTGAATCATCATGAACTTCAAAGAGATTGAATTTTCCGTCCAGAACGAGATTGCCATCATAAAATTTAACCGCCCAGAGGTAATGAATTGCGTTGGCCCTATCACCCACAAGGAGTTGTTGGAAGCCTGGGAAGAGTTTAAAACCAATGATAAACTGAAGGTGGCGGTGATAACTGGAGCGGGAGATCGAGCTTTCTGCAGTGGTGGAGATCTAAAATCTGCTCGACAAGGGGGATTGATAGACTTGACGGAAGAAGAGAAAGAGATGCATCGGGCAGGTAAGGTGCCTGGCATTCTAGGGCCTACACGCTGGACCGATATCTATAAGCCCATCATTGCGGCCGTGAACGGGGTAGCTTATGCTGGTGGATTGGAATGGGCTTGCTTTGCTGATATGAGAATTGCGGAAGAACATGCTTCTTTTGGAGTGACCTGTAGAAGATGGAATATCGGACTAGCAGATGGGGGTACCCAACGCCTACCTCGGATTGTTGGCATGGGACGAGCCCTGGAAATGATCCTTACGGGCAAAGTGATTAATGCAGAAGAGGCTTACCGCATCGGGCTGGCGAACGAGGTTGTTCCTAAAGGGCAGTCTCTAGCTAGAGCATTGGAACTGGCGTCTTTCTTGTGCACTTTACCTCAGCCTGCCATGAGGACAGATAAGGAAGCGGCGGTTCGTGGATTTGGAGAAAATCTGGATGAAGGCTTGCGGATCGAGGCAGAGTTATTTTTAGAATCCATTTACGAACCGGAGACGGCTGCTGGTCTTAGGCAATTCAACCAAAGATTGCATCCGGATCGACAATATGATTCAAAGACAAAAACACCTGGTATAGTGCGGCTAGAGAAGTAATTGAATCCGATCTATTGGTACAACCCGAAGCTATAGATTTGACGAAAAAAAATCCCGCAGCTAGATCACTCAATCTGAACTGCGGGATGATTTTTTCCAGGAGGTATTAATTACCTACCTAGCTAGATACATGTATCGTTGTCGATCCAGTTCTACAAAGAATGGATCAGAAAGGTCTTTTATGAAGCGAATGGCTTCTCCCGTGGATTTCATTTCTGGCCCCAAGTTTTTATCCACATTAGGGAATTTCTCGAAAGAGAAGACGGGTACTTTAATCGCATAGCCGCTAGGTTGTGGCTTGATATCAAAGTCGCTCAACTTGTGGGTCCCCAACATCACCTTTGTCGCAATCTTCAAGTAAGGCACTTTGTAAGCTTTGGCGATGAATGGAGTCGTTCTGGAAGCTCTTGGGTTCGCCTCGATTACATAGACTTTATCGTCCTTGATGGCGAATTGAATGTTGATCAAACCGCGGATATTAAGTGCATTGGCTAACTTCTCCGTGTATTCCACCATTTGCGCTACAGCCTCGACACTCAAACTATAAGTAGGTAATACCGCTGAACTGTCCCCAGAGTGGATACCTGCTGGCTCGATGTGTTCCATGATACCCATGATGTGTACCTGTTCTCCATCGTAGATGGCGTCGATCTCCGCTTCTTTCGCTCTTTCCAGGAACTGATCAATCAATACCTTATTATCAGGCAAATGCTTGAAGATGCTGAGTACGTGTCGTTCCAATTCATCATCGTTGATGACAATTCTCATGCTTTGTCCTCCCAGTACGTAGGATGGGCGTACCAACACAGGATAGGTAACCTCATTGGCGATCTTAATGGCTTCGTCTGCATCATTGGCAACGCCGTAGCGAGGGTAGGGGATTTCAAGCTCTTTCAGTAGATCGGAAAAGGCTCCTCGGTCCTCAGCGAGGTCCATGTTTTCATAGCTCGTACCGATGATTTTGATACCGTTCTTGTGGAAGCGTTCAGCCAATTTCAAAGCAGTCTGACCACCCAATTGCACAATCACTCCCTCAGGCTTTTCGAGTTCCAAGATTTCCTCGATATGCTCCCAGAAGACTGGCTCAAAATACAGCTTATCCGCAATATCAAAGTCGGTTGATACTGTCTCCGGGTTGCAGTTGATCATGATCGACTCCATGCCAGATTCTTTGATTGCCATCAAACCGTGCACACAGCAGTAGTCAAATTCAATTCCTTGCCCGATTCGATTGGGCCCCGAGCCTAGTACAATGATCTTTTTCTTATCAGTTGGAATACTTTCGTTTTCCTTATCGAAGGTGGAGTAGAAATAGGGAGTGCCAGCTTCGAATTCAGCAGCACAGGTATCCACCATCTTATAGGTTCTACGGATGCCCAGCTTCTTGCGATACTGTCTTACCTCTTCCTCCTCAATTCTCAGTAGCCACGCAATCTGAGCATCGGAATATCCCATTTCCTTTAATTCACGCATAAAGTCTTCTGGAATATCCTCCGCCACATTATAGCGCATCAGTTGCTGCTCTACTTTCACCAAACGCTTAATCTGCTTGATGAACCATGGGTCAATTTTCGTTAGCTTTTGGATCGTTTTGCTAGGGACCCCCAGTCGCAAGGCATCTTTGAGTCTAAATATTCTATCATCACTGGCCTGCTCCAATCGCTCTAGTACATCGCTGGTACGGATCCACTCCTTCATATCCGCCCCTAAGCCCATCCTGCCAATCTCTAAACTCTGACAAGCTTTTTGTAAGGCTTCCAGGAAAGATCGCCCAATACCCATCACCTCACCTACCGATTTCATCTGTAAACCAAGTGTGTGATCTGCGCCGAGGAATTTAGCAAAGTTCCAACGGGGCATCTTTACGATCACATAGTCCAGCGTAGGCTCGAAATAAGCAGAAGTAGTTTTGGTAATTTGATTTTTCAATTCATCCAAGCTGTAGCCGATGGCTAATTTAGCAGCGATTTTTGCAATGGGATATCCAGTCGCTTTACTCGCCAAGGCTGAGGAACGAGAAACCCGTGGGTTAATCTCGATAACAATCAATTTCTCTGTAACGGGATCCTGAGAGAATTGAATGTTACAACCACCTGCAAAATTACCCAATGAACGCATCGCCAAAATGGCCTCATCCCGCATCTGTTGATAAGCTGTATCTGATAGGGTCATCGCGGGAGCTACTGTAATACTATCTCCAGTATGGATACCCATCGGGTCCAGGTTTTCTACCGTACAGATAATTACCACATTGTCATTGGCATCTCGTAGCAATTCCAACTCGAATTCTTTCCAGCCCAATACGGCTCTTTCCACCAAAACCTCATGCGTGGGCGACATACTCAAGCCGCGACGTAAGGCCGGATCAAAATCTTCCTCCTTGTGGACGAAAGCTCCACCTGTTCCACCTAAGGTATAGGATGGGCGAATAACCAATGGAAATCCAATCTTCTGCGCAGCATCTTTTCCTTCCAAAAAGGAGTTGGCAATAAAGGATGGCGCGACACTAAGACCAATACTTACTACATGCTCACGGAAGGCTTCTCTGTTTTCTGCTAGTTCAATCGCTTCCAGGTCCACTCCGATGAGGCGTACATTGTATTTCTCCCAGACCCCTCTCTTACCCACCTCAATGGCGAGGTTTAGGGCCGTTTGGCCACCCATGGTGGGCAGTACGGCATCAATTTGCCTTTCCTGTAGAATTTGCTCAATGCTTTCTACGGTCAATGGCAGCAAATAAATATGATCAGCGGTAACGGGGTCCGTCATGATCGTAGCTGGATTGGAGTTGATCAGTGTTACCTCGATACCTTCCTCACGTAAGGAACGGGAGGCTTGGCTACCGGAGTAATCAAACTCACAAGCTTGACCAATAATAATAGGACCACTACCAATAATAAGAACGGACTTGATGGAAGTATCTCTGGGCATTTGTATTACAATTTAGACTCGTTTGCTAAATCACGGCCAACAATGATCAAAATGTTTGCGAAATCGATGATTTAGCAAGCGGCTTTACCGATGAAAGAAGGAGTGTTAGGGCTTGTCCAAATTGCGTGCAAAGATAGGACTTATTTAATCTCGTAATAATAGTAGAACAACTTTTTTCTCAAAAAAACACTCACTTGATTTGTAGTGATAATATGTTGTGGGTTAGTGGTTTGGAAAGGGCTGAAATTGATCCTCCCAATTGAGTTGTGAATCGGCTGGAAAGTTATTTCCAATCCTATAGAAAAAGCATGGGGTCGTATTAGCAAAACAAGATGACCATATTACTCCACTACCTCAATATCTATGGCACTGGTATAGTATTCAATGGAGGAAACCAAGCTGATTTCTTCGTTCTCTTCGACATTGTCCTGCCGTTTCACCAGATACAATTTTCCAGGACCAGGCCGCAAGGGGGCGGTCTTTTCAGGGGAGAGATTAAACTCGATAGTTTTAGCCGGACCACTTAGCGTAATGGAGTAGGCGCGAGATTCTTCATCCGAAAAAAGGAGCACCAGTTGTTCATTGGCTTTAATTAAACCTCCATTTACCACTAGCTTCATCCCTTTACTTTTACTAATGTCTCCCTTGATAAAAAAGTCTTCGATGGGCGACATTTTGAGTAGGTATTCCCGTTGCTGCCCTTCGTCATCTTTTAGGTTGAAAGGGAACTTTCCAGTGTACTCCCCCTGCCGCTCTAATTCATACCGAATGACTTTCCCCTGGATGTTTTGTTCCGTCATCCCACTAGCTTGAAAAGCTACTCCCCCTTCGATTCGTTTGGGTCTGGATTCATCCGGAGAGATGCCTTCGCTAAAGGAGGCTTGCGCTTTCAACTGAGATTCGTCAGTTAGGTACCGCACAAAGAAGTCAATGAAAAGTTTTTCCTTCGGTTTAGTTGCCTTGGGAGCACTATTTTGACAGGCACCGAGAAGCATAGCTATACCTGCTGCCAGGAATAAAAAGTAAAGTCGTTGCATAGGTCGAGATACTAAGTTGAAAACGGAGAAGTGTGAGTTTAGTCTCTAGATGTTAACCGGGGAAGCACGCCAAAGTACAATTTTTCTCTCATCTACTCTAGGTGTGCTAGGGAGGCTTCATTCGAAAGTTGATGAAGGCCCGTATTGCCGGCCTTTTTGTCTATTAAGTGAACAAAGATAAAGGGTTCTAAGAGAAAAACGTGATCCCCATTGTGCTAAAAAACAATTCTCCGTTCAAAATGAGGTAAGCTTATGCAGCGGTAATGGGTCTGAATATGAGACTGGGCAGTCCCTTTTGTGACGATAAAATGGACCATTTCACGATTAAGGCCTATATTTGCAGGCTTTCTATAAAATCATTGTCTTCTTGAGGACCAAAAAAGAGGTTTAGAGGGAGGACGAGGAAGCATAAGAATACGGACCTTCGTTCCTGTATTCAGATAGCGACCCAAATGATGTGTTTTGTAAGCTGTATGATGAATTGCTGAAGAAAAAAACAGTTAAGCTTTACTGAATTCGACTATTTTTGCATCATTAGCGCCTGCTGACACCCTCACTTATCTGACCGCCCTTGTAAGTCTTAAGCAGCTAACTATGTTGTTGAAAAGACTTCATATAAATGATTTGTCTTTCGGGCTAAATTATGAGAAAACTCAACCTTTATCAAGAACAACTGTGCAAAGGTCAATAGAAACGAGAAGACCATTCTAACGAACGGTTTCATCTAGTGCTGTGCTAGTGTAGTGGACAAAACCAATAACAACCCAAGGCAAATTAATTGACAAAAGATTATCCTCATAAATCAAAATTGTATCGGATTTACTTAAACCCAGAACTATATGCTACGATCTTTACACTTGTTACTCCTTTTTTTCGTGGGTACTACCGTGGCAGTCAGTCAAACTTCTCTTTCCGGGAAGATTACTGATGATGAAACCAATGAGCCAATCATTAGTGCAACTGTGGTGTTGTTCAAGAATGAGGTTCAGATCACGGGAACGATCACGGATCTTGACGGTAACTATTCTTTTTCTAATATCGATCCGGGGACCTATGATGTAACCGTATCATATGTAGGCTACACAGATGTTAAAACCACTGGTGTCCAGGTCTTGGCCGGAAAGGCTATTAAACTGGACGTGGAAATCACTGAGGGCGAATTGATTGATATTGGGGTAGTTGTAAAAGGCTATCGAGTTCCTTTGATTCAACAAGATAACACCACCTCAGGAGGGGTAATCACCAGCGACCAAATTAAAAACCTCCCCTCTCGGAGTATTTCTGCTTTGGCAGCGACCACGGCAGGGGTATCCAGTGCAGATGAAGGTGATGCCTTGAGCATCCGAGGGTCTCGCTCAGTAAATACGGATTACTATATTGACGGTATCCGTGTTACCGGTGCACTGATTCCAGAGACGGAGATTGAGCAATTGCAGGTAATTACCGGAGGTATGGAAGCCAAGTACGGAGATGCCACAGGGGGGATTATCTCTATTGTAACGAAAGGTCCTGCTAATCGCTTCTCCGGAAATGCGGAGGTGGAGACTTCCGAATTTCTGGATGAATTTAATCGAAACCTGGTTGGGGTAAGTTTAACCGGCCCGATTATCAAGAACAAGAAAGGAATATCTGTTCTTGGCTATCGTTTTGCCAGTCGTTATACCTCTAGTGGAGATGATGATCCACCCGCTGTACCGATCTACCGGATCAAGGATAGTAAATTGGCAGAATTGGAAGCCAATCCAACCTTTATCGCCGATGGGGGTAATCAACCACAGGTCACTTCGGAGCAGTTAGGGCCAGATGATGTAGACGTTATGGGATTCCGACCCTTCGAAGGAAGTAATCGCTTGGATATTACAGCTAAACTGGATGCTAGAATCAGTGAAGCTATTGATCTGAGTTTTACAGGCGCCTATGTGAATACCTACAATAGATTTACACCAGGAGGATGGCGGACCCTCAATAGTCATAATAACCCGGTTTCTGAATTTGAATCGTATCGCGGTAATTTCCGCTTCCGTCATCGTATCGGAAACCAGTCTGGTGAAGGGGGAAGCAAGGGGACCATCCAAAACGCATCCTACATATTGCAGTTTGGCTACGAGACAAATAGTAGCAGCACTTATGACTACAATCATGAGGATAATATTTTTGACTATGGTTACATCGGGAAATTTGATGTAGACTGGGTGCCAGTATTCAATAGGAATGATACCACTGGATTGTTAGAACACGCGGATTATCTCCGCGTGTTGCGTGGTTATGACCCATCTAGTGTGAATCAGGTATTGGCTAACTATAACTTGCCCTTTGGTTTTGGCCCTGAAGAAGGGATCAATGGTCAAGTACCGGATGTGATTACCCCCGAAAATATCATGCTCCCTAGTTTTGCCCTGGATAATTTCAGTGTCATCAATGGCCGACAAGATGGCCGTCTGACTTCTGCTTGGAATCATCATACCCATGTTGGTCAAGTTTACAATTCCAATAGTAAGGGAGAAAATGAGCTGTATACCTTTAATGCAAATGTAGCCTTTGATTTCTTACCTGGGGGCTCTGAGAAAGGCCGGCACAATGTGGAGATGGGACTATATTATGAGCAAAGAACCAATCGCTCATACACCGTAGCACCCTTTGGTCTTTGGGTCTTAGCACGCCAGCGCGCCAATGAGCATTTGGAACAAGGACTTACCAACGACGTTATTGGAACGGTGAATGTTCCCGGTACTGGAGAAGAAGCAGAACTGAAGGGCTATTTTACCCCCGCTTCGATAGATGAGACCAACCTGTTTTACCGCAAATTGAGAGAGGGACTGGGCGTGCCACTCGATCAGTGGGTGAATGTGGATGGACTAGATCCTAGTCAATTGGATCTAAGTATGTTTTCTGCACGTGCCTTGAATGACCGTGGTTTTCTGGGTTATTTAGGTTATGATTACCTGGGGAATGAGTTCAATGGAACATTCGACGATTTCTTCAGCACAGTTGATCCTGCTACCGGATTCCGTAGCTTCCCCGTTGCGCCTAACCGACCTATCTATGGTGCAGCCTATATTCAAGATAAATTCACCTTCAAGGATATCATCTTCCGGATTGGTCTTCGGGTAGATCGTTATGACGCTAATACGAGCGTATTAAAAGATATCTACTCTCTCTATGAATTGATGGGAGCTAGTGATTTCCACGGTAGCTTTGGCGGTAATCGCCCTGGAAATATCGGTGATGACTTCAAAGTATACGTGGCTGGACAACAAAGCACAGAAGTTACGGCTTATCGGGATGGGGACCAATGGTACCGAGCGGATGGAACACCCGTTAATAACCCCACGGATATTGAGGGGGTGAATTCGGGACTTGTTTTTGGTTTTGTAAAAGATGAGCGCGCGCGGGATGATGTCAACTTTATCAAGAAGGAGGAGTTCGATACAGGCATTAGTTTTGAGGATTATGAGACGCAAATCAACTTCATGCCACGTTTGGCATTCTCTTTTCCTATTTCAGAGGAAGCTAACTTCTTCGCGCATTACGATATCTTAGTCCAGCGTCCCTCTTCCAATACGATCGCTACGGCACTTACCTATTATAACTTCATCGATAATGCGGGGGCCATTAAGAATAACCCAAATCTACGTCCTGAAAAGACGATTGATTACGAGGTGGGATTCCAGCAAAAACTATCTGAAAGTTCCGCCATTACGATTAATGCCTACTATAAGGAACTAAGGGATATGATTCAGGAGCGAGTGATCTTCCCGGTTCCAGATATCGGCCAGTATACCACCTTTGATAATATCGACTTTGGAACGGTAAAAGGGTTTACGCTAAAGTATGATCTTCGTCGTACGGGTAATATTTCCATGCAGGCCAATTATACCCTGCAATTTGCAGATGGAACGGGTTCTAACGCTAACTCCTCTCGCGGGTTGAATAACCGTGGTGTAATTCGTACACTATTCCCATTTTCATACGATGAAAGACATCGATTTGTAGTCAACCTGGATTACCGCTATGCCTCAGGTGCATTGTACAACGGTCCTCGAATTGGAGGCTTAGATATCCTCAGCAATTTCGGCGTCAACTTACAGACTACGGCCGTTTCTGGTCGCCCATATACAGTTAATAATGTACCGCAGGAATTCGGAGGTACCGGACTAGCGAGTACCATTAATGGAGCTCGTAAGCCTTGGACCTATCGGCTGGATCTTCGTGTAGATAAGACCATCCGTTTGAAAAATAACTTTTCCTTTAATGTATACCTAAGGGTAACTAACCTGCTGGATCGTCGCAACATCATTTCTGTTTATCCATTTACTGGACAGCCGGATGATGATGGCTTCTTGTTATCTAGCTTTGGAGAGGATCAGTTAGGGCAATTGACAGAGCAGGAAGAAGTCTATTATCGTGCTTCTTATTCTTGGCGAATCTTGAACCCCAATTTCTATAGTTTACCGCGTCGCTTTTTCTTGGGCGCATCTTTTAACTTCTAAAATTATATGTCAGCTATGTATAAATTGTCATCATGGCTATTGACGTTTATTGGAGTTTGTGTGCTGACGATTAGCTCAGCTAACATCAACCCCAAAATTCATAAAAAGGAAAAATCCGACAAGCCTTCCTCACAAAGTTCTGCCATAAATTTCCGAGAGAACTGTGATAATGCAGTTAGCCGGATCGATATGGAAGTGAACAACGTCCGGGCGCGTTTGCTGACTGGTGGTGATGTTTGGTGGGATGGTACCAATGGACGTTATATTATCCCTAAGGTGCCTGCCGGTGTGGATGAAGTGTCCTCTATCTTTGCAGGAGCAGTTTGGTTAGGTGGGAAAGACCCAGGAGGGAACTTTAAGGTAGCAGCCCAGATGTTCGGACGAAGTTCCGGGGATTTTGACTATTGGCCTGGTCCCCTCATTCCAGATGGAGATGATCAGGGAACGACCACCCAGGAAAGATGTGCAGAATGGGATCGCTTCTTTGTGGTAACGGGAGAAGAAATTCAGCTGCATTTATCTCAATTTAAAGCGGCGCAAGAGGCGGGGATCGCCTACGACCCTAGCACGATTCCTCCAGGCGTACTAGGTTGGCCAGCTAGGGGTAATCCTTACTTTTTTGATGTTCATAAATTTGACTTGCCCAATACGTCACAAGGCTTGGCAGGTTTTTGGGATGAGGATTCGGACTTAGAGTACGATCCAACCAAAGGAGATTATCCCATTATTGAGATTAGGGGTTGTGATGCACCTCAATTTCCGGATGAGATGACCTTTTGGATTTATAACGATGCTGGTAATACGCACGCCCAATCCGATGGTCTACCGATCCGTATGGAGGTTCAAGTACAAGCTTTTGCCTACCAAACCAATGATGAGGTTAATAATATGACTTTTCAGCGATATAAGCTGATTAACCGGGCTAAGGAAGATATTGATAGTACCTTCTTTGCCATGTGGGTCGATCCGGATCTAGGTTGCTATGCGGATGATTATATCGGTTGTGATGTGGAAAGAAGTATGGCCTATGTATACAATGAAGATGCACTAGACGGGATCAACGGAACCACCTGTGATGCAGGGGTAAACACTTATGCAGATGAGATCCCGTTGTTAGGGGTAGACTACTTCCGGGGACCCAATGATGAGTTTGGTAACGAATTAGGTATGTCTTCCTTTACTTACTTCAATAATGGAGGAGTGACACCAACTCCTCCACAGGGAACGACAGATCCAACTACTGTTACACAATATTACTTTTATCTATCTGGCCGCTGGCGAGATGGTAGTCGATATACTGTAGGAGGGGATGGCTTTAACAACCCAGGAGCAGAACAAACTGCTTTTGCCTTCCCAGATACTCCCAATGACCCCAATGGCTGGTCCATGTGCTCGGCTTCTCTGCCGGTGGGAGACCGTCGAACGGTACAAGCTTCTGGACCATTTAAGCTGGAGCCAGGGGCTGTGAATGAGCTGATTATTGGTGTGGCTTGGGTGCCGAATCAAACTTATCCTTGTCCAGATATCTCGGAGTTGCAAGATGCGGATGATATTGCTCAGAATTTATTTGATGAGTGCTTTAAACTGACGCGTGGTCCGGATGCTCCATTTGTAGATTTCATCGAGTTGGATCGTGAAATCATCGCTGTTTTATCAAATGATACGACAGGGATTTGGAACAATGCCTACGAAGGTTATGCAGAAACGGTATTGAGAAGACCACAGGGTATTGAAGATTCGCTATACCGATTTGAAGGTTATAAGTTGTACCAGCTTTCTGGGCCAGATGTTTCTTTGGCACAGAGAGATGATCCAAGTAAAGTGCGATTGGTAGAACAAGTGGATATTAAAAATGGCGTTAATCGCATTTTCAACTGGAAGAAACTCAGACCAGGAGAAGATACACCTACCGCGCTGGACTTCTTTGTTCCCGAATTGCAGGTAGAGGGAGCTGACGCTGGTCTTCGACACACCTTCCGAATTACGGAGGATCAATTTGC
Organism: Saprospiraceae bacterium; assembly: GCA_965263225.1. GTDB lineage: Bacteria > Bacteroidota > Bacteroidia > Chitinophagales > Saprospiraceae > DT-111. The sequence goes on along the minus strand of CBDHHG010000043.1, from coordinate 279,405 downwards.
AGATGGAGATAGTAAACTGATTAACCATAGGAAGTACTATTATGTGGTGGTGGCCTACGCTTACAATGAGTATGAGGCTTTCAACCCAAATTCTCAGAATGGACAACGAGAGCCTTACCTTGAAGGTGATAGAAACATTGGCGAAAGAGGAATTGGTTTTTATACGGTCATCCCAAGACCCATTGTTGATCGCAAATTAAAGGCCGTATACGGAGAAGGTCCTGAGGTAACTCGTGTCGACGGTTTAGGTTCAGGCCCAAACCTAACCGATCTATCCGCAGAAACGCGTTTGGCTATGCAGGACGCCTTTGCCAAAGACGAGGAATATATCGGAGATTTAACCTATGCTGCCGGAGAGGGGCCTATCCAGGTTCAAATATTCAATCCACTTGATGTACAAGATGGGGAATATGAATTGAGCTTTACGGATAGTGATATTAATGATAATGTACTTAGTGAAGGAGCTAGATGGGTGTTGAGAAGCTTAACTGATCCAGGAGCTGGAGAGGTCGCAGCAGCTCGTACGATCGAAGAACTGAATGAACAAGTGATTGCTCGTTTTGGCTTTTCTATTACGGTTGGTCAGGTGCCTGACCCAGGAACCGAGGGCTTTAAGTTCTCTGGAAATGGGGTGATTGGTTACGAAGAAGAATATATAGATGAGAAGCCTATCCGCTGGTTATCAGGAGTGATTGATGATACAGATCTTGGGGTATTCCCCGCTTTAGATCAGACCGTTTATAACTTCATGGAAACGGGAACAGCTCAAGTGGATGAGTTTTTGGATCCCGCGCAGGATTTCAAGCGTACACAATACTTCATCCCCTATTACCTTGCTGACTGGCGTGCTAAAGAGAACAACCAGCCTTACATTTCGCCGGCTTGGTCAACGAACAATGATGCCAACAGTTTGATTGTCGACCGAGCCAAGCCCGATAAGGGATTACAGCGCCTGAATAATGTGGATATCGTATTTACACCTAATAAGGCACTTTGGAGTAGATGTGTGATAGTAGAAACAGCTAGTGAATGGTATCAGAATAACGGATTGCTTCCTGTTGGTAACCGTAGAAGTTTTGACCTTCGGGCTGCTCCTTCCGTTGGTAAGGATGCTGACCCGAATACGGGCTTACCTATGGCAGACGGTGATGGAGAAGGGATGGGTTGGTTCCCTGGTTATGCGGTAGACGTAGAAACCGGCCAACGCTTGAATATCTTCTTCGGTGAAAACTCGGCTTATAACGGATCACTGCTTCCAGACTTGAACAACGGAGCGGACATGATGTATAATCCATCCAGCGAGTTATTCCGATTCCCCACGAACGAAACGGAATTCTTCTCTCTTTATAATTACGTAACGGGTGGCCAGCATTTCATCTATGTCACTGAAGCTCCTTATGATGGCTGTGAGTTTATTCGAACACGTTTCCGTCAAGGCCCATCTCTCTTGAAAAATAGAGCAATGGATCAAATTACTTGGGCGGGTGTTGTAACTGCGGCACCAGGGACTGAAATGCTTTCTTACGCTGACGGCTTAGTGCCTTCTGAAGTAGTGGTGAAGCTAAGAGTGAATAATCCATTCCAAGTGGAGAGGGATTACTTCCCAGATGATGATGCTGATATTATCCCAACGGGTACCGGAGAAAATAATTTCCATCCGATGTATCGCTTCAAAATTGAAGGTAAGCAGGCAGAGGAATTGGTAGGGAACGAAATTCCGGAGCAATTGAAGGATGTAAACGTAGTACCGAATCCTTATTATGGCTTCTCTGACTATGAGAATTCCGCCATCGATAACATCATCAAGATCACTAACCTGCCGGCTAAATGTATTATTACCATCTATTCTTTAGATGGCCGATTCATCCGACAGTATAATCGAGATGAGCAAGTGGGAGATCCTACGGGCTATGGTACGGAAGGAACACAAATCTTGCCAAACTTGGAATGGGATCTAAAGAATGCCAGAGGTATTCCTGTGGCAAGTGGTGTATACTTGATCCACGTAGCAGCTGAGGGCGTTGGAGAACGAACCTTAAAATGGTTTGGGATCAATCGCAAATTTGACCCAGCGGCATTCCAGTAATCTCCAAATCGGAAGTGGGAAAGTGGAGATATTGTCTTTACATCCGGTTTCTCACTTCCGGCTTCCCTCTATTAAAAAAATTGGCCTAGCGCCTAATTCAATAGTATATGAAGAATTTTTTATACCCCATTTTTCTTGCACTACTTCTTGCCATCAGTCCGATGGTAAGCCTACAGGCAGGGAACCCAGACCGCCAAGGTGAAGCTGGAGCCTACGAACTCCTAATGGTCCCTTATGCTCGTACGGCGGGAGTACATCTAATGAATACATCCTTTATCAGTGGCGTAGAATCTATTCGCTTGAACGTAGCTGGTCTGGCTCGGATAAATAAAACAGAGATCGTTTTGGGAAGTGCCCAATATCTAAAGGGTACGGGCATTAATATGAGTTCTCTGGGACTAGCGCAGAAAGCCGGTGCTAATGGTGCTTTTGGCTTTAGTTTAATGGCCCTTGATTTTGGTGATATCCCAGTGACGACTACCTTGCAACCGGGAGGGACAGGAAGTACATTTTCTCCTACTTTCTTCAACCTTGGACTTTCCTATGCTCATATCTTTGAGAACAAAATTTCAGTGGGTGTGACCGTGCGCGTTATATCTGAAGCCTTGGCTGACGTTACGGCTAGTGCCGTGGCACTTGATGCAGGCGTACAGTATGTCACGGGGCCAAAAGAAAATTTTAAATTTGGAATCTCTTTGCGCAATGTTGGTTCCCGGATGTCCTTCGGGGGGGAGGGCCTGAGCCAGCAGTTGAATAAGGCTTCCTTTGACCAAGAATTTCCAATTTCTTTCGATAACCGCTCCGCTGCCTTTGAGCTTCCCTCAGTCTTGAACATTGGCTTATCCTATGATCTTTATCCCGGCGAAAAACACCGCTTGACCCTTTTGGGTAACTTTACGGCGAATTCATTTTCTGAAGACCAGATTGGTGCAGGAGCAGAGTACTCTTTGGATGACCTTTTTATGCTAAGAGGAGCTTACAAGTATGATTTTGGTAGTGGTGATCCGATTACAGAGCCTATTTATACGGGCTTGAGCGCTGGAGCATCCGTGGCCATTCCCTTCAGCAAAGAGAATAAGAATGTCAAAATGAGCATCGATTACGCTTATCGAGAGACAAAGATTTGGAATGGAACGCATAATATCGGGGTCAGAATAAATATCTAACCAATTGATTCTGCCTATATTATCTTGATCAAAGTACCTATTGGTTGATTTTCTCAAGATATGTTCATATCTTTACTTTCTTAAAAGACAGGAACGTTTTTACCTAATTAGGCGAAAACGTTCCTGTCTTTTATTGTGCTCGTCTGTCAGATGTTACGATAAACTAATAGCTGGATAAGCTTGTTTTAGTATCATCTCCGAAGGGTTAGAATTGCGCCGAATAATTCCCGTTTCAAGAACAGATTTGTCCAATTTTCCGGATATAAGCATGCGGAAGGTGGGGATTTTTTCGGTAATTGTAGAACTGTAAATTTATTATTATGTCTATTCAATGGATGACGCAGGAAGGTTATGATAAGCTGAAATCTGAGCTTGATGAATTGAAAAGTACGGGTAGAGCGGAGGCAGCTAAGGCTATTGCTGAAGCAAGAGAAAAAGGGGATTTGTCAGAAAATGCTGAATATGATGCTGCGAAGGAAGCCCAAGGACTTTTGGAGTTGAAGATCAATAATATGGAGAAAGCACTGGCTAGTTCCAGAATTCTAGACTCTAGTCAGCTAGATACTTCCAAAGTAACTGTCCTGTGTAATGTGACGATAAAGGCGGTGAAAACCGGGAAATTAGTCACCTATAAATTGGTGTCAGAGTCAGAGGCGGATCTTAAGGCTAAGAAGATTTCTGTGAGTTCTCCTGTGGGGCAAGGTTTATTGGGGAAAGCTGTCGGAGATATCGCCTCCATCACGACCCCAAGAGGTTCCATGGATTTTGAAGTGGTAGAAATTTCAATCGATTAATACGATGGCAAGCATATTCTCCAGAATTGTTGCAGGCGAGATTCCTTGCCATAAAGTAGCCGAGTCTGAAGACTATTTGGCCTTTCTAGATATCAACCCTATCGTGAAAGGCCATACCTTGGTTATTCCTAAAATGGAAACGGATTACATTTTTGATTTGGAAGATGATGTGATTGGTGGACTAATGGTCTTCGCTAAAAAAGTGGCTAAGGCCCTAGACAAGGCCATCCCTTCCAAACGGGTGGGAGTCATGGTGGTAGGAACCGAAGTGCCGCATGCCCATGTACATCTGCTGCCTTTTCAGAGAGAGTCCGATATCAATATCACCAAGCCGAAAATGGCGCTAAGTCAGGCTGATTTGGCTGAAGTTGCAGCTAGTATTCGGGCTTGTGTAGAATAGTACTTCCCTTTTTCTTCTCCAGTTATTGTGTTTTAGCACTTTCCTTTTACCGAATGCCTACAGCAATTGTCTGTAGGCTTGCATACCTTTTTTAGCTACACATACAATTTTTTTCATAATTGTGGCATTATTATTGCAGATCAAAAAGTAAATCTATCGCACTTCTTCGACCTTCTGTGACACCCTGTGACTTTACGTCATAACAACAAATCATTTTTTAACTGTCCTTAATGGAAGGGATGGGCCTTATTGGTCCTACCCCCCAAGTCACTAATAAGTGACTTAGATGGGAAAACTACCACTTTCCAGTTAACAGGTCAATGTTTTGCCATGAGTGACACCCAATAAAACCCCTTGTAAGTGAGGACTAAAATGGACGACATTATGCGAAGATTCATTCCTATTTTAATTATTGTATTTTCATTTATTGCGATTAATCTTAGTGCACAGCGATCCGCAGAATTAGGTGTGGTGATCGGTGCCTCCAGCTACTATGGAGATTTGAGCCCGGAAAATGCGGCAAACAATACTAGTCAGTATCTACCATCATTTAGTTTCTTCTATCGACAGAACCTAAATAGCACAATTGGTTTTCGAGCTAATTTAGGGTACGGAAGGTTGAAGGGCGATGATAGCCTTTCTGATCAAGTTCTTCGGCAGGAACGAAACTTTGACTTCGAGTCTTCTGTCTTAGAGTTAGGGCTGATTGGTGAAGTGAATCTATTTGGCTTTGGACCTGGAGGGAATGGGCCTAGATTTTCTCCCTATATCTTTGGGGGAGTGGCCATATTTCGATTCAATCCTTTGACGGAATTTCAAGGCCAAACGGTGGAATTGCAGCCTTTGGGAACGGAAGGGCAAGGCATTGATGGTTTTGGAACCCCTTACCGATTAACACAGATTTCTATCCCGTTCGGTGCGGGGATCAAATATGCGATAAACGATCGTATAAATATTGGCCTTGAAATTGGCTTGAGAAAAACATTTACAGACTATTTGGATGATGTAAGTGGGGCTTATGTACCTTTTGATGTCTTGCGTAGCAACAATGGCGAATTGGCTGCTGCCTTGGGTAATAGAACCGGAGAGTTTCTGGGGACAGAACCGGTGGATGTGCAAGAGGGGGCATTGCGTGGAAATCCAGATCGAGATGATTGGTATATGATGGGCGGCTTTACTTTGTCATACACTATCTTTAGTGATAGAGCAGGAAATGGAAAGGTGGGTCGACGCCGTGGAGGGAAGCAATTTGGTTGCCCCACATTTTAGGCGAATTACAGAGAAGCATACAATCCAGTCGCCATCTAGAATGGCAATTTGTTATTAGCATATAGAATTTGGAAAAGCTTGGTAGCCTTATTATTAATAGGAGGTTGCTAAGCTTTTTATTGGAGGTACTCCCTAGAGCAGGCTGAGTACCTTTTTTTATTGTAACACCTTGAAGTCTGCTGCATCTAAACGGCATCTGTGCATTTAAAAAAGTAACTCAATGACTACTAAAGATGTTGCACAGCAACTGCTGACCTTGCTTCCACAAGGGAAGTATGATGAAATCTATGATACACTCTTTCACACAGAAAAGGTGCGTCACATCGAACCTAAGTCCCCTCATTTCGCGGACCTAACTGGCGTAATGCCCTGAGTTCTTGCTTATCTTAGGGTAGGATCAAACCCAGTGCTACCTGAACATACCAGCACAGGTGCAAAATACTTTCAGAACAGGAGTAGTGGTGAGAAGATTGGAAGCCTCGGGAACTACAACCCAAACTCCTTTTCTACCTCATAGGTACATGGACCCTTTACTTGAAGAGGACCTTGTCCTTCTTCCTTCCAATATTCGTCTAATAAAGAGGAGTAGCAAACCCTTACCCGGAGATCTCCAAGCCGTTGTTCAAGTAGGCGAGATTCAGGCGTCCACCGCACGAAAATCAACGTTTTTTCTTCCAGAGGTGTAATCATTTCGTTGCGCAGATAGCCATCAGAACTCATGATATTCCAGTTAATATCCTTGGCTTCTGGAGCATAGGTAGCGATAACATCAAACCAGTCCTTGAAGAAGATGGAGTCATTGAATACCTGATAAGAATGAACTTTAGCTAAGCCATTGCCTGTGTTGGTGAGTCGCAAGCCAAAACCCTCGCCATTGTAGGATTTTCCAACCGTGAGATAAGGGTACATGGCTGCCTTTTGTTGTACGCGCATAATACGCACTTCTTGTACAGAAATGTATAAGGCACAGGCACTTACCACTAGGGCACATACAGCCACTAGCATATTGAGATTGAACTGTTTGAACGATTGAGATAGCTTATGGAAGAACTTCAAGGTACGTCGATAATTTAGTGAATGTGTAGGCCCAAGTAGAGACAATCTAATGATATCTCTACTTGGGCAATTTATGGACCTCGGCTTAAACCTCCAATCTGCATTAAGATGGGCTAGTCCAAATTTTTCTTTTTGGACTAATCTATCTTGGCCTGGGCGTCAATCAACTGCATGATGTGCTCTACTTCCAAGTCCTTACTGTTAACCAATGCTTGAATGGTTGGTAAAATTTGGATATCAGGTGCTATTCCTTGGTTTGGTTGGGAGGAGGTAGGATAGTATCCGATTAAAGGAATATCGATTTCTACTTTCGAATGCGGAAGAGTTAAGTACACGATCTGTCCTCCGGTGATGCCTTGTTGATTACCTCCGCTGGTTTGCCCAACGACAGTAGCAAGCTTGTTAGATTTCAAATAATTAATCAAGAAATAGGTGCCCGAACTATTTGAGGCATCAGCGATTAGGAATACCTTCCCTTGGTAGGTTTTGGATCTAGAAGACATTTTCTCATCAATTAAGCCGCCCTTTTTGAAGGTGTAGAACCCGTTGGAAAGTGGTTTAGTCTTGTTAGATACATCATGAAAGTTATTGCTCCAGGAGCTCAAGTACGGACGGAGATGAACAGGAACCTTATTATTGCGTAATGTCTGTTGGTAAGGGCCACGTCGGCTTTCTTTTTGCGTAAGGTATTTGTACAGCTCCGCTTGAACTGCACTATTACCTCCTCCATTACCGCGAATATCCAAGATCAAATTTGGAATATTTTGATCCTTTAAGGTTTGAAAGGCATTTTTTAGGAAGGCTCGCCACTTCAGGGTCATTTTCCAAGTAACGAATGTTCTGATGGTCAGCTTGGCCACTTGTGGATTGAGGACTTCAAACTTCCAATAGTCATCATAGGATTCGATTTGCTTTCCATATCGTTTTTGTAGGCGATCGAAACGTTCTTGGCGAGTAAGGAGCTTTACTTCCGTGTTCTTAGCATTTCCAGTTTTGAGATCTTTCAAAGCGAGAGTGATGTGTTCACCTAAGTCAAAAGCAAGCGGGAAGTAGATGTCAAAGGACTCATAATTGTTTTGGCCAAAAACCTGCATTCGGAAATACCGTTGTCCTTCGTTGGCTCCGTCGCTCTTCATATAGGGATAAAGCTTTTCTAAAATGGTCGAACTGTTATGACCATTGATGCTAACAATTTCATCGCCAGTTTGCAAAACCTCTTTGTCTGATAGATTTTGATACAGGATGATCTTGTCATCGATAATGCGGAAAGTGAAGGGGACCTTGTTGGCTTTATCCTTGAAGACAGCTTGTAAAGCGGAACCCTGATTCCAGAAATTACCGTAGGTGTGGCCACACTGGATTTTGGCTGTGAATAAGGAAAGATGGCTATAGGCAGTCAATATATCTTGATCTACGCTGAGCTGTTCTTGGAGGGATTGGAAATGCTCACGCATTTCTTCTTTGGTGTTGTACTTGTAGAGTGCGGGGTGTAAAGATTCCAACGCTTCTTTCAGAATTTGGAAGTCCTTCTGTAAATCAGTTGCAGGAATAGTGGTTTGGGCCAGAAGACTTGCTCCTAAACTTAGGCAAAGGAATAGAAGGCCGATTTGTGGCAACGGTCGGGAATATTGGATCGTCATTAAAGATGAAATATTAGGTGATTGATATGTTAGTGCTTATTGGAATAATTTAACGAGCTGGTTTTCGTCCTTGGCCTCAATTTTGGCTACCAGGCTTTGTTGCCCGTTTTTAACTCTAAATACTTCCGAGCCAATCGTCCACCTCTCTGACCTTGTGGCTCCAGGCATTAGAGAGAAGCCATAGCTAAAGGAGGTGCCATCTCTTTTGGGGCCTACTACGACAAAGCTCTTTCGGGTCCAGGAGTTATTTTTGATACGTAGGTTGATGTAACGTGTATTTGTGCTGATCTGTTCATTGCTTTTTTCCAGAATAGCCCTTGCATTGCCTAATAGAACCTTTGGGTCTCCAATGATCTTCAGTTGGCCTTTATCACCAATGGCTGTATTCAAAGTATCGGATACATTAAGGAATATGGTTCCCCAACTTCGAATTTTTATCTCAGCATGGGCAGTCTCAAAATCAAGCCCTTCAATCTTGGCACTTTTATTATCGATCACTAAATGTGATACCCGGCCTTGCAGGTCAATAGTGCCGATATCGGCTATTAAGTGAAAGTCATCCACTTGCATGTTTAGAAGAGAGGTCTTTGAATGAGCATCATTGCTTAGTTTTTGTAGATGTGAGGCACCAATAGTAACCCTCAATGTGTTACTGGGCTCAATCCAGTCCTTTTGCTGAAGATTCATGTAGCCCTGGCGGACCCGAAAGTCAATCTGGTCAATTAGGTTTTCGTCGGTGGTAATGGAAATTTGATCATCTGCTTTGAAATCGAGGATGATTCTGGCATTTAAGTTGATCTCAAGATGCTCTAGTTGATCAATGGGAAAAGATTTGGTGACAATGTTTCCGTTGCCCTTGATTTGCGCTTGTAGTTGTAAACTAATAAGCAATAAAAGAAAGAGTACGTTCTTCATGATGGTGATTTCGATTTAACTGAATCAAATCTCCTGAAGAAGCACACCAGATGCGCTGCAATTGATGGAAAAACGTCTCAAATCACATCTGAGACGTCTCAAATCATCTACTTTTCAGACAAATCTCGTGGACAATCATCACATAATGGACAAAAACGACCAAAGAGAGTGTTGCATTTTATTTCTGAATGTCTCCAAACACGAGATTTGTCAGAGCCCCATCATCTATAAAACCTTCTTTTCAAGGTCGGGAAACACCTTGGCAACTTTACCGAGGATGTAATCTCCATAGGTGCCTTCAAACTCGTGGACACTGGTTCCATCCCAGCGTTCTGCCGCATCATCTATGGCAAAGGGAACCTGACTAAGATCGATGGGCTTGATCTCCGCCTGGAAGTTTGGATCGAAGAAGAAGGGAAAGGATAATCGGTCTTTCTTGGAACTGTTTAGTACCCGATGCGGAGTGGATTTATATAGACCTTTAGTCAATCGATCTAGCATATCTCCAATGTTGCATACGAAAGAATTCTGGACAGGGGGAGCTTCGATCCATTCCGATTGTGACTTCACCTGAAGCCCGCCTGCATCATCTTGCTTCAAAATAGTTAGAACCCCGTAATCGGTATGCTCGCCTACACCCCAGAGCGCCTGTTCTTCGGCATGGGCAGGAGGATCTGGATAGTTGAAGATACGAAAGAGAGTCAAGGGATCACCCGTATAGTTTTTTGCAAAAAAATCAGCTTCTAATCCTAAGCTTAGTGCTATGCCTTGCATCAAAACATGACCGAGGGTAGTTAACTGATCCATGTATTCCAGAACCGTTTCCCGAAACTCAGGCAGTTGAGCTGGAAAGAGGTTTGGTCCGTGAAGGGGAAGCCCTGCTTGTACACGAGGATCTTCCTCGGCTAGCTCTATCCCAAAATATAAGCCTTCCTTAATGTCCGGTTTACCAGAGGTGAGCTCACCACCGACCGGGAAATAGCCCCGCCATGCTTTGCCCGCCAAGGCCATGGGGATCTGGTTTTTTACGGCTAGATCCTGTGCAAAAAAAGCTTTGCTTTGTGCTGCCAGGCGGTCCTGGAGTTCCTCACTCACGCCATGCCCAATGATGTAAAAGAAACCATGGGTACGGCAAGCTTGACCGATGGCATCGGCCACTTGCTGACGCTCTTCGGAGGCTGCTACCAAAGGGGAGATATCAATGATGGGTACACGGTTTGACGGCTGTTGCATATTTGGACTGATCTACTGGATTAGGGTAATAAAGATAACTTATTCGATAGTCAACGCCAATCAGTTAGTTTTCATTTTTCTGTTGTCAGAAAGACTGATCTAAGGCTATGGCTTCTTGGAGCCGCTTTTGAATGGCCGCCTCGTCAATCTCTGCTGGTATTACCTCAAAGAGAACGAATTCCAGGAGAAGATCTTGCTTGCATTATTAATCAGGCTTAACTAAGGGGGACGGGCTTGGCCATCACTGTTAAAGATTTCTTTACGTAGCTGCTTATGTTTTTCTTTTAAACTTTACGTAGTTTAAAGATACGCTTCTATCACACATAAGTTCATGTTTAAAATCCAATAATTGGCCTGCCAATGTTCCTATTTTGCTTATCCTTCGTTGTAGAACCCGGCTTGATAGCGCTGCTATCAGCCAGAACCTACGCCTCGTTTAAACAAAAAATGAATCATTTTCGGCTCAAAGACCGAAATTTAAACATGAACTAAAACCTACCACTATGATCCAAGATGACCGCTTTAACTTTTTGCTTAGACAAAGTCGAGATCGGCGAGCTTTTCTACGGACTGGCTTGTATGCTATGTCTGCTTGGCCGCTTCTAGTTGGCCATCCTTTGCTACCTCGGGTTCTTGGCCGCACGCCTTTCGCTGATTATCCATTTCAATTGGGCGTAGCTTCTGGAGATCCTTCAGCAGATGGCTTTGTACTTTGGACCCGCCTGGCTCCTAAACCCTTAGAGGATGGCGGAATGCCCTTGGTTAATATTGCCGTGGATTGGCAGGTATCCAAAGATGAGAAGATGACACAGGTAGTAGCTAAAGGACAAACCATCGCCACGCCAGAACTTGGACATTCTGTACATGTGGAATTAAAAGGTCTAGAGCAGGATCGATGGTACTTTTACCAATTTAAAGCAGGGGGAGAACTCAGTCCGGTGGGGCGCACCCGTACAGCACCTGCCAAGGATGCGATGATGGATAAGTTTCAATTTGCCTTCGCTTCCTGCCAGCACTTTGAATCCGGGTATTATACGGCCTATGAGCATATGTTAAAAGAACCACTGGACCTAGTCGTACACCTGGGGGATTACATTTATGAATATGCCGGTAAAGACAATCGAGTACGCAAGCACCTTGGGCCAGAAATCAATAGCGTAGCAGACTATAGGAGAAGGATTTCTCAATACAAAATGGATCCGGCCTTGCAGGCCATGCATGCCGCCGTACCCTGGATCGTAACCTGGGATGATCATGAATTTGATAACAACTACGCGAATGCCATTTCAGAGGAACCTGGAATCGCCAAGGAAGCCTTCCTCAAGCGTCGAGCAAATGCGTATCAAGCCTACTATGAGCATATGCCTTTGAGGAAGGCGAGTATTCCGCGTGGACCGGATATGAAATTGTATCGGAAGGTAGAATTTGGTCGATTGCTCGAATTCGATGTACTAGATACCCGCCAGTATCGGACGGATCAACCTTGTGGAGACAAGAGCGGACCTTTATGCGAAGGCGTATTCGATCCCAAAGCTACCATGATGGGGCGTAAGCAGGAGCGCTGGTTAGCCCGACAGCTACGGAAGTCCAAAGCAGAGTGGAATGTATTGGCCCAACAAGTCATGATGGCTCAAATTGACCGAGATGCAGGAGAGGGCAAACGATATTCAGTTGATCAATGGCCAGGTTATGAGGTGAGTCGCAAGAAATTGATGGAATTCCTGGCTAAAGATGTAGTATCAAATCCTGTGGTATTAACGGGAGATATTCACTCCAATTGGGTCAATGAATTGAAAATCGATTATGATCGTCCTGATGCAAAGACCGTAGCAACAGAGTTTGTGGGCACCTCCATTACTTCTGGCGGAGATGGTATTTTTAAGCCCCAGAATCTCGACGGACTTCTGAGTGATAATCCTTGTCTGAAGTTTCATTCCCGCGAACGTGGATATGTAAAATGTACGGTTACCCCTGAAAGCTGGCAAAGTGATTATCAAGCCGTGGAATATGTGACCAAACCAGGTGCACCCCTGATTACTCGGGCTAGTTTTGTGGTAGAAAACGGAAGAAAGATGATAGAAAAGGCTTGAGCGGAGAAGTTATAAATAAGGCGCTGGGCATTGAACTTTTTGCTTCCATAAAGGCTTATTAAGCAGGGATACAAGTTGATCCCCACTCAATAGCACTTGCACTTTCTATGGAGAAAAACAAGCCTTCACAGCCCTTTACGCCCTACCAAAAATTGATAGTGGCGGTCATTACTTTTCTACAGTTTACGATCGTTTTGGATTTCATGGTGCTTTCTCCCTTGAGTGCCATTCTACTAGAGGAACTTGATATTACAACGACACAGTTTGGCTTAGCCGTTTCGGCTTATGCCTTTAGCGCTGGTATTTCTGGAGTCTTAGTGGCAGGTTTTGCCGACCAATTTGATCGTAAGCGCCTACTGTTGTTTTTCTACTTTGGATTTATCATCGGTACTTTCCTTTGTGGCTTTGCACCGAATTATGAATTCTTGTTGATAGCGAGAGTCATCACTGGTTTATTTGGAGGAGTGATTGGAGCGGTATCTTTTGCCATCATAACCGACCTCTTTCCCCTGGAGAAAAGAGGAGAAGTAATGGGATACGTACAAATGGCCTTTGCGGCAAGCCAAGTTTTAGGGATACCCTTGGGCTTGTATATGGCAAACAACTGGGGCTGGCATTCTCCCTTCCTGCTGATTGCATCTATTGGCTCCCTTGTATTTGTGCTGATTGCTATCCAGATGAAGCCAGTCAATGCGCACCTAGCCAGGTCTACTAATACTTCGCCACTTTTGCATCTTTGGCGAACCTTGAGTAAGCGCCCCTACTTCAACGCTTTTATGGCAACCACCTTGCTGGCCACTGGCGGATATATGTTAATGCCTTTTGGTGCTGCTTTTAGTGTAAACAACCTAGGCATCAGCTTGGAGGATTTGCCGTTGGTATATATGATTACAGGAATTTTTACCTTGTTTAGTGGGCCATTAATCGGACGTTTGAGTGATAAAACAGGGAAGTATAAGGTCTTCTTCTGGGGATCCATTCTTACTATGGTGATGATTTTGATCTATACGAATTTAGGAATTACCCCCTTGTGGATAGTAATTGTTTTGAGTTGTCTGGTTTATATCGGTGTAACTTCTCGGATCATATCAAGTTCTGCTCTGATGACAGCTGTCCCGTCGGCGGATGACCGAGGGGCCTTCATGAGCGTATCTAGTTCCATTCAACAATTGTCAGGAGGGATTGCGGCTGCAGCTGCAGGTATGATCATTTTCCAAGAGGAGAGTGGCTATATTCAACACTATCCCACCTTGGGGATAGTAGTAGCCATTACAATGACTTTGACGATACTCTTGATGCTATTGGTAAATCAATATGTGCAAACCAAGGAGCAAAAAGAGGAAGCCCCCAAGGTATTGACACCTTGAGGGCTTGGGATATCTTATTGCTTGCTAAGCAAGTCTCTGATTTCTGTTAGTAGCTGTTCAGCGGTGGGGCCCGGAGGAGCGGCAGGTGCTTCTGGCTTTTTGTTGCGTTCTTGGATCTTGTTGTAAGTGCGAACCAACATGAAGATGATGAAGGCAATGATTAAGAAGTCGATTACCTTTTGGATGAAGGCACCATAACGGATGGAAACGGCTTCCTTTACGACCTCCCCAGCTTCATTGGTTTCTGCTTCTTGCAATACCATGGCTAGATCAGAAAAGTCTACTCCGCCCATAGCCAAACCGATGGGAGGCATAATCACGTCGTTGGTGAAGGAGGTGACGATGGCACCGAAGGCACCTGCAATGATCACTGCAACGGCCAGTTCCAGTACATTGCCCTTCATGATGAAATCTCTGAATTCCTTTAACATAGTTTGTGTTTTTAAGTTGATGCAAAAATTGTAGAGGGTTTTACAAGGCATTAAAGCCCTCTTTGCTTTGTTTGTTAGTCAAACTTACCTTCCATAAGGTAGTTTAACAACAATAAAAATACGATTCTAGCATTGAATGGCAAATAGAGATAGGTTAATCAACTCAAGGGAAGGGATAAAGCGGGGAGTTTAGGTGAGGAAAGCCTTAGCATCAATGTAAAAGCCCCCTGAAGTAGAATTCCAGAGGGCTTTACTATTTTCAATTTGGGTACTACTTAAGCAGCACCAATCTCTTCACGAATTTTGTTCAAAGCAGATCCTGCTCTTACCCAATCAATTTGTGCCTGATTATAGGTGTGAGCTACTTCAAAACTATCTGATGTACCATCACTGTGCTTAAGCAGAATGGTTAAGTTTTTACCTGCTTCCATTGTATCAAAGCCTACTATATCTATTATGTCATCCTGACGCACTTTCTCATAGTCATCAGTGTTAACAAAGGTCAGTGCTAGCATACCTTGCTTCTTCAAATTCGTCTCGTGAATACGAGCAAAGGACTTCACAATAACTGCCGTTACACCTAAGAATCTAGGTTCCATTGCAGCATGTTCTCTGGAAGAACCTTCTCCGTAGTTCTCTTCTCCAAAGACCACCGTGTTGATACCTGCAGCCTGATATTTTCTTGCACTATCAGGTACAGCCATGAACGCTGCCTCCGTATCACTATCAACGTAATTGGCTACCAGGTTGGTCTTATCACTGAAGTAGTTGACTGCTCCAATTAGACAGTTGTTAGAAATATTTTCCAGGTGACCTCTGTATTTCAACCAAGGTCCTGCCATGGAAATATGGTCCGTAGTACATTTTCCTTTGGTCTTGATCAATAACCTCATGTTTTTGACTTGTGTTTCGCCCAATGGTACGAAAGGAGTCAGTAACTGAAGTCGTTTTGAATCAGGCTTTACTACCACCTCAATTTTGCTGCCATCCTCAGCTGGAGCATGGAATCCTCTGTCTTCTACATCAAAACCCTTAGGGGGAAGTTCAAATCCAGTAGGTTCATCCAATTTAACCTCTTCACCTGCTTCATTGACCAAGGTATCCGTCACCGGGTTGAAATCCAATCTTCCAGCAATAGCAATTGCTGCTACTAACTCGGGAGAAGCCACAAAAGCATGTGTATTAGGATTACCATCCGCTCTCTTAGAGAAGTTTCTGTTGAAAGAGTGAACGATGGAGTTCTTGGGGGCATTCTTTGGGTCACTGTAGCGAGCCCACTGTCCGATACAAGGTCCACATGCATTGGTGAAAATCTTGGCGTTCAGCTTTTCGAAAACTTCCAAGATACCATCACGTGCCGCAGTAAATCGGACCTGCTCAGAACCCGGGTTAATACCAAACTCTGCTTTTGTTTTTAGGCCCTTATCCAATGCTTGTTGGGCAATGGAAGCGGCTCTAGTTAAGTCCTCATAAGAAGAGTTGGTACAAGAACCAATTAATCCCCATTCTACTTCTAATGGCCAATCATTTTCCGTAGCAGCTTTGGTCATGTCCTTACCTGCATTAGTGGAAAGATCTGGCGTAAATGGCCCATTCAAGAGTGGTTTCAATTCAGAGAGATCGATTTCAATAATCTGATCAAAGTATTGCTCTGGATTAGCATAACACTCAGGATCTGCCGTTAGATGTTCTTTAATGGCATCAGCCATATCTGCAATCTCCGCCCTTTCAGTAGCTCTTAGGTATCTCGACATGGACTCGTCATAACCAAAGGTAGAAGTCGTTGCTCCAATCTCAGCACCCATATTACAGATCGTACCTTTACCTGTACAACTCATAGATAATGCACCTGGGCCAAAGTATTCTACAATCGCACCTGTTCCTCCTTTTACAGTCAGAATGTCGGCTACTCTTAAGATGACATCCTTCGGGGCTGCCCATCCAGAGAGTTTTCCAGTCAATTTCACTCCGATTAATTTTGGCATCTTTAGTTCCCATGCCATCCCTGCCATCACATCCACCGCATCAGCACCACCAACACCAATAGCCACCATTCCCAAACCGCCAGCATTTACGGTGTGAGAATCCGTACCAATCATCATTCCTCCTGGAAACGCATAATTCTCCAACACTACCTGGTGAATAATACCTGCACCTGGTTCCCAGAACCCAATACCGTACTTGTCCGAAACGGATTGCAAAAAGTTAAACACCTCATTAGAGGTATTCATCGCGGCTTGTAAATCTTTATCCGCTCCCAGTCTCGCTTGAATCAAGTGATCACAATGTACCGTTGAAGGTACCGCCACCTTGTCCTTACCTGCCATCATGAACTGTAGCAAAGCCATCTGTGCTGTGGCATCTTGCATGGCTACTCGGTCAGGTTGGAAGAAAACGTAATCTCCGCCGCGGGTAAAATCTTGTAAGGGAGATTCGACATGTAGGTGAGAATATAGAATCTTTTCACTGAGGGTTAAGGGGCGGCCTAAAACTTTTTTTGCCTCGGCTATTTTGTCTGGTAAGGCACTGTAGTGAGCCTTAATCATATCGATATCGAAAGGCATAAACTGCTTGTTTTTTGGATTAATGATGGATTACCTGCTGGTAATGATTGATTGCCATTACTAAAAAGTCAACAAATGTAAAAAACTTAATGTTTTATTGCCAATAATGGACATAAATCCCTTTTTCGAATTAGCACGAGGTCTTGTCCTTGCGCTCACTGCCGTTTCCTGGATGGTCATTTCTTGGCTTTACCCTGTTGCTTATACATACTACAACCTAGACCGGATTCTGTTCTAAATCTCCAGCTAAAGCTGTAAAAAAATCAACATTCTATTGTTCATAAACCTATCTTTGCGCCAATTTTTTGAGATAAAGAACGCTAATCATAAATCATGGCTTATAAACGCCTGGTAGTTAAGGTAGGAACCAATGTATTGGCCAGGGAGGATGGGTTGCTGGACATTACCAGTATCAGTCAACTGGTTGATCAGATCGCAGCTTTGAAAACGATGGGAGTAGATGTGATTCTCGTCTCCTCTGGGGCAGTAGGGGCTGGACGGAGCATGATTGAGGTGCCGGAAGGTTTGAATAAGGTTGTTCGCCGCCAAGTCCTTTCAGCCATTGGACAGGTCCGCCTGATGGAGATCTATCGACAGTTGTTTGCCAATCAACAACTGTTCTGTGCTCAGGTGTTGGCAACCAAGGAGGACTTCCGAGATCGGCAGCATTATATCAATATGCAAAACTGTTTCCTGGCCCTCCTAAGAGATCGAATCGTACCAGTGGTGAACGAGAATGATGTTGTTGCCGTCACAGAATTGATGTTTACGGATAATGACGAGTTGGCGGGGCTAGTGGCAGCTATGACAAATGCAGATGGATTGGTTATCCTGAGCAGTGTCAAAGGCGTTTTTGATGGGCCTCCTGATCATGAGAAAAGCCAGGTGATTCCCGAGATAGATCCGCAGGATAAGAAATGGCAACAAGTAATTCAGCCCTCTCGTTCCTCCTTTGGGCGTGGCGGCATGCATACCAAGTTTCGGATAGCGCAGAAGGCGGCCAAGGTGGGTATCCCCACCTTCATTGGTGATGGCCGTCAAGCTAATGTCCTACTTGACTTGGTCAAGGGCAAGTTCGGCGGCACCCGATTCACCCCGCAGACGGAGTTGTCCAATGTCAAGAAATGGATCGCGTATAACGAACTGCCACAGAAGGGGGCGGTATATATCAATAAGGGCGCGGAAGCCGTTCTCCGTTCTGTAGAAAAAGTCTCTAGCCTGCTACCCGTGGGCGTAGTGCGAATCGAAGGAGCGTTCGAAAAAGGGGACCTGCTACGTATTCTCAATGAAGAAGGACAAGGAATTGGCCTAGGTATTGCACAGTATGGGATGGAGAAAGCACAACAATACCTAGGTCAACAAGGTAAAAAAGCGTTGGTCCACTACGATTATTTAGTGATCGACTAGTTTTTGGGGAGGTACCCGTTTCTAGCTGGATTCAATCATCCGGCATTTTAAAAATGATTTCTAATCGGCGATTACAACGGCGCCCCTCTTCTGTATCATTGGAGCAAATCGGGACGGTATCTCCATGACCAATCACTCGGATTCGATCTTCGGCAAAACCGCACATTTCAGTAAGAAAAGCCTTTATGGCATTAGCGCGTTCGATGGAAAGATCGAGGTTCTCCTTTTCTGTTCCAGTGTTATCTGTATGTCCGTGTAATTCCAGGTCAGCCCCCATACGCGTGGCTATTTCGGCTAAGCGCGTAATTTCAGGATAGGCTTTTTCGGGGCGATCAAACTCTGCCTTACCATTGAAAAAAGTACTATTTTCTAACTTGAAGTTTTTACGAATGTAATCGAATGAGGTTAGGATGAAAGTATCTCGAATGATTTCGCCTTGTTGTGTATCGGAAAGGTAATGGGTAGTATCTCGTTCGGAGTAATATCCAGGTACTTCGGGGAAAACTCGGACTACTTCAGTACTATCGGCTACTGTATAGGTATAGGTGCCCTTGATTGAGATAGGTTTAGCATGTACGTTTAATTCGTAATTTGGGGTAAACTCAACAAAGCCACCTTTTCCAACTGGCTTCCTGTTTTCATCCAGTATCACGCCTGCAAGCCGCAATGCGTTGGCAGGGAAAATTCCTGGTCCTAATTTTACGCGCCAAATGTCGAAGTTATTGGTACAGCGATTTTGCCGATGGAAATAGGCTTTACCACTATACTCCGAAAAGTAACTAATTCCTGGATCGTGAAAATAGCTATTGAGCATCAATCCAAGATTAATAGGCTCTTCCAAGGTGGTCCAATCCCGAGGTTTGCGCAAGGCGATACTGTAGACATCTTTACGGCCTAAACCGCCTACCTGATTAGAAGTATAAAAAAGCATTCTTCCTTGTAATCCCATAACAGGATTTTGCTCATAGCTTCTAACTCTATTGATTTTCTTTCCAACCGGCATAGTATGGTGGTATTCTCCATCCTCACCTAACTCGGAAGTAGCAATATTAATTTTAGGTACTTCTCGCGGATGTCTTCGCTTGGCATAGTATTCTACCAGCATGAGGGAATCGTCTGGAGAGATCCAGGCTGAACCCGCAAAGGGCGGCTTCATGGGAAATACTTCAGGCGTTGACCAGGGCCTCCCAATGTCCACTCGCGTTGAGGTGTATAACCTTCCTTCTGATTTTAAGAGCATCTGCCTGCCTCCGGCGCTGATCGATAAGGGGATTACATCATCAGCAAATGACAGTTTTTCGATGGGAAGGGGTTCACTCCATACCTCTTTTTGCTTAAGGGAAGTCATGACCTTCGCTATTCGGTTTTGCCGGTTTTTTCTGACAAAAAAGACTTCATCTGTTTCACCCCAAGAAATTAGGGCGTATTCGTCGTGGGTCAGGGTATTGAAGGCATCCAAAGCCTCTGGAAAATTTTGCTCTGTTTCTGCTTTCTTGAGGAGTGTTTCAAATAGTTGAAACCAATTTTGTTTTTCTGTTTGAAAATAGAAATCGGTTACACAGCTTGAGGTGTCGGGAAAAAGAGGCTGTAGCTTTTCCACCCCTAAGCGAGCTGCTTTAAAGCGATATTGGCCTGCAAAAAAATCGAGGGTAGATACGGCCAGGTCAAAAACTACCCGATGCTGCGGATAGCCTTTTGCTAGATAGGCTACTTGATCAATAAAAGCAGCTGAGTCCAATTGCAAGTTGCAGCGCAAGAGTTGTGCCTGTAGATCATACATTAAGGTAATATCCGCCAATTGCTTCTGTTCACCAGCATCGAGCTGTTTGGCATCTTCAGCAAAGTTGGAAATACAGAGAACTTGTCGGCAGATATCGGGATCAAGAACCGTATAGGGATTAGCTTTGTGATAGGCTAACAAGGGCTTTAATTGACTGGCACAGAGCGCTTCTTTGGCTGAATCAAACCAGCAATCATGAGAGATGGCGTTGATGGGGAAGTCTACTTTAAATTGATCCATTGTGCAATAGGATTCGTGGACCTGGAAAAGATCCCAGGCATCTCTCTGTAACTCCCAGTAGGCACTAAGATTGGCTGGTAGAACCACCTTTTCGTATCGATGAGCTAGAGCTTTAACCTCCTGATAGGTGAGATTCCACTTGTAACCAAATTCAAAAGCACGACAGGAGCGCCCTGCTTCCTGTTGAATTTCTTCTACAGTTGGGAGTTGGACCGCTCGGCCTTCCCATTCTCGATCCAGTGTATTATCAAAGACCATTTGCTTCGGGTTGATAGTCTTATTGACAATAATCATTCTGAGCGTGTCGACGGTGCCTTCGGGCCAACAACTGGTATTTTCTTCTAAGGCCATCAATTGCGTTATCGTACCTCTGCGTGAAAGATCTTCTACGATTCGCTCACGTAGGTTTTTCTTAGCTGTTCTAATTTCTTTTCTTCCGGCCTTATGTCGATTTAACTTTCTAATTTGTTGTGGAGGTAATCCCCCTATTTCTTCCTCTAATGCACAGAAGTTTTCATGAATATCAAGCCAAGCTACGACGTCCTTGGTTCGGTTAATCGCGATTCTATCTAGATAGAAACGAGCACCAGGATCATAAACCTTGTGATCGAGTGATCGCTCAAACTTTGGCTTAGCTTTCGAAACTTGGCGCTTCTCCAGTAATTTGACACCTTTGGGGAAGCTGGCACAACCAATCAGGGTTAGAATTAGAAATACAGAAAGGCCATAGCCGAAACGGCTGAAGCGAGGGGAGGGGTTTTTCATGGTGTTGTAACGCTGTTTATTTTAAAATGAGATCCTTACTAATATATGCAAAATAATCAGCATGTGTTACTATGTGTGCGTATTCATTTTGGCTTTTTATTTTTTATATAATTATTTTGTTGGAATGGATTTAAGAAGATGTAATTGCAAAAGCCCAAATCTTGTAAAAGACCTGGGCTTCCAAGCTTGATTTAAAAAAAGCTGTTTCCGCAAGAAATGATACTAAGAGTGATCACCAAGCACGAATTGATGGAGACTCATTGCACCTTTACCATCTTCCTGCTAGCATTGCCCCAAGGCGTTTCGATGCTATAATAGTAAACCCCCGGAGTATTAATATGAACCTCCAACTCTGTTCTACCAGCGGGGAACCGCCCGTCTTGCTGCCAAACCAATTGCCCTAATTGACTATATACTTTCAAACTAATGGGCGCGGCTTTTGATAAGTGAAAAGGAATGGTGGTAGTCCTATGGAAAGGATTGGGACGATTTTGGCCCAGTTGGAAAAATGTATTGTTCACATCCACAATATCTACAAGATCGTCGATGAGGAGTTGGACGACTCCCTCTTCCAGAGCCCCGTTGAAGTAGGAGGCTGCTATTTCACGAGTAGAAATCTCCATCTTACTTTTTCGGTCATTGATCTTCTGTTTCGCAATCAATTGGATGCTGAGCAAGATATCATTATCGACCAGGGAATGGGTTTGTCCTAGCAGATCGACCCAAATTAGCCGGAAGATGCCTTGCTCCAAGGCTTGCGTACCTAGATGTTCAGTAGTAAGGGCCTCCAGATCCCCCAAGGCAATATCATGAAATGCCAGCGCAAAAGTATCGATGATAAACTCAAATTGAACCCCTACCAATTCGGAGAAATGCTGTACGCGGAAATCGATTTGAAAGGTGTCTCCAGCTTGTACGATGCCATTGTCGAGGCGCAGGAATAAGGTATCTAATTCCGTAGGGGAGCGGGCGGCATCGGCATTGGCGCCAAGGTCACCGCGCTTCAATCCGTAGAAGTCATTATTCCAGAGTCCAGCCTGGAGATTCTCTAGGAATATATCTGTACTTAGGTTGAAGGGCTGCGCGGGATCAGGAAATTCATACGATTTTGGCCAAAAAATCCAGGAACTGCAATCCTCTGGGAATTGATCCTGTTGACCAAGTAGTAATTGATTGAGGTAAAGTGCATCAGCCGATGAAATTTGGGCATCACAATTGATATCTGCTGCTAATAACTCATAAGGTTCAGCCAATTGCCTGGTTCCATTCGCAGCTTGGGCCACTTTGAGGAGATCACTAATATCTAAGCCATTGAGAACATCTCCTTCTTTTTCAGCTTGAAGCAGATAATCGTATCCCTCAAACTGCTGAGAAAAGAGGAAGTTGCCCTCTTCAGGTGTGATCATACTTTGTATCCCTTGTTGACTGGATAGACTTATTTTTACGCCATTGATTCTGGTTGAATTTGGGAAATTAGGAGCCGTTTCGACTCTTCCTGCCAAAGTGAAATACCTAGCGGTAACCACCTGTTGACAATTCTGCCGCGTGTCGCATCTATTTTTAGCAGTTAAGCAAACGGTATAGTTGCCAGGTTGAAAGTAAGTATGGTTGGGGTTTACTTCAGTAGAAGTATTTCCATCGCCAAAATCCCAATAAAAAGTGTCCGCCTCGATGAGGTCGCTAGTAAACTTATAATCTAAATCGACCGCCTCATAGGTGAAAGCTGCTTGGGGAACGAAAGAGACTCCGCCAATGATTACCTGACTGGTGTTTACACAATGCTCAGGGTAGGTATCTCCAGTTGCCGTAATAGTTACATTATACACGCCTTGAAATAGAGCCGCAGGATCTATATTTGAAGCTGGGCCATCCCATTCGAAAGTATACATTAAGTCAGGATCAGAAGGAATAAAGGTGGCGCTACCTAGACCAAAACTACAAGTATCAATGGTCGTTAGCCAATCGTAGCTTAGGGGTACATATTTTCTATACGTCCATTCCAAGGTTTGACAGCCATCACTTTGTTCTAGTATTTGTAGCTGCCAACCACTATCCTGTGGATAGCAAGTGTTGATCTCTAGGTAGAGGGTATCTGGATCAAATTGCACTTCAGTTATGACTAAACTATCGCAAAGGTATTGATTGGGTAAGATTTGGTAAAAGGTACCAGTGTCTTGTGGGTTGCAGGAGGCAGTAGTCACTAAGGTGGTGTCCAATGGCAGTAGATTAGTAATAGTGATTTGGAAGGTGTCGCAGGCGTCTTCATCTATGAGCCATTCTGTATCGATCAACTGCTGAGGCGTCGTGATGCCAGCTATACAATTATTGATGAGATGAGTAAGGGTATCCAAACGGAGGTTGTAGGACGTAATGATGACACTGTCGCAGCCGAGCTGGTTGTCTAGGACTTCTATATTGGGCAAACTATCCCGTAGCTGACAGGAGGGGGTAACTAGGTAAGTGGTGTCGATAGGGGCGGAAAGGATCTCTTGAACGGAGACATAATCACAACCATCTTCAACATGGACATTTTCAATGATCACCTCGGTAGTGGGTATATCGATGTCTGGATTACATTGAGTCAGCATACTAAAAATAGTGTCAACCTCTAAAGTGATATCCGTAACAATCAAGCTATCACAGCCAAAGCGATTGCTAAGGGTGATTTCTTGAATCCCCTCATCCTCAAATTGACAGCTAGTACTATTAATGTAGGTGGTATCCAATGCCAGAATATGATTGGTGATGATTATACTATCACATCCATATTGATTGGGGGAAACGGTCGTAGTCACACCTGCCGTCGCTGGGTCACAGACGATCTCTTGTAAGTAAGTCGTATCAATAGGCACCTCAATGTGTTCAATGACGGAGACGTAATCACAAGCGTTATCCACCACCACCTCTAGTGTTTCGAAGCTCCGATTAATGGTAGAGATATTGGGAAGACAATTAATGCTTTGCGAAAACACTGTATCCACTACCAATTGAATTCCGGTGAAAATCAAGCTATCACAGCCATATTGATTGCTAAGCGTCTCTATGTTTAGATCGCTATCGGAAAACTCACAAGTGGTGGTGCTGAGGAAGGTGGTGTCTGGGGGGATGATCGTTACTTTGGCAATTACCGGGATGTTAGTACAGTAATCAGGGACTTGTTTTTGGAGGTTGTAAGTTCCAGATTGTGTGATTAGCGAGTTGTATAAGAAAGTGGGCTGGCAGAGGGTAGTGTCAAGGTTTTCAACTGGGCCAGAATATGGATCGGTAACGGTAAAAGAATACAATACTTCAGTAACGTCAAAAATTCTTCGATTTCCAAAGGAATTGTGCACCGTAAATGTACCTACTGTATCAGCTGAAATAGTAGCATTCAAAACTCCAGAGTTCCCAATAAATCCATGATTAGTAACTTCGATTGGATCATTAGGTATCCAAGACCAAACAAGCAGTTCTTCTAAAGGAATGATGCTATCAGCGGCCGGAATCCCTACCTTTTCATTATCAAAGGCAATTGACCAATTAAGCCATTCTCCCTTGCTTGGCTTCCAATTATCCTCTATGCTAAGTGTCCATTGCCCATCAAGCGGGCAGCCGATCAAATTATCTAATGATTCTACCGTACGATAATGAACTCTATTATTGAGATTGTAATTAGTCGCTGTCGCGTGATCATTCCAAGCCTGCACACCATAAGGAGACCAATGAATCCGTGCCAGGTTATCACCAGAGGATGAAATAGATCTATTGTGCGGTAAATGCTCTTGCAGTGTAACACTATTACCATTTGGGCAGGTCAAAATGATGTCGAGGTCGGTAACCCAATCATGATTCATGGATAGTCCAATGAAATCTAAGTCTTCCACTTCATCAATGCGAAGCGTATCGGCATTAAGGTCAATGGTAATAGTGGATCGATAGACTTCATTCCCTCCTTCAGTTATTGTATCTAGAACGGTTTGCACCCATTCGCTATAAGGTTTCTGAAGATGATAGGTCTCTCCATATAATAGGTCGATTTCTTCCCCTACGCAAAAGCTTCGCTGTAAATCCTTCCCAAATCTAACCTCATACGTGTTGAAGTTAATCCGATGTTCAATTAGCGTGTCACAAGCATCGGGAACGTTTATTCGTTCAAAGTATATTGCATTATTTGTAAAAAAAGTATCTGCAATATGAATAGTATCAAAGATCGTGTTGGCTCCGAGAGAAATATCGTGCTCTTTGATAATTCGCGTGAAATCATCGAAGACAATACTATGTACAACTACACTATCGCAACCTCCCATAGCTACGAACCGCTCCTCAACCGAAGCCGATTCTGTGTAAGAAGCGCCGTTCAGTTGAATGGTATCACCTGGGCAAGCGTTGTAAGTATACTCCTGATAGATAGGTGAGGAAAAAGTAAAGTGGTGTAGAATGTACTGGGTACATGCTCCTTCCGTTTCTATCACTTCTTCATAATATCCATCAGTAGTGAAGGTTTTTGCTCCAATTCGTAAGACTTCCCCTTGACATAATAAGTGAGTTCTAGCGGATCTATTTCCTGCTCTTTGGATAATACGGTAATTAACTATTGTGTCACAGGTGATCCCCGGTACAGTATCCTTGAATTCCGTAGCAGGAGGTAATATAAAGGTATCACCTACTAATAATTTCTCTCCTTCACATAAGTGCCTAACTACAGACCTCTGCTCATAGTAGGTTGAAACGGTTGCCATTAGGAAGGTGTCAACTACAGCAAATTCATCTGTAAGTTTCCATACATACTCCCCCGGGCCATTAACTTGACGGCCTTCAATTAGCATTTCTTCATTGGCGCATACTTCATAGTCTTGCTCTATCAGGACGTAGGGCTTTTCTGGTTCTGCTTCAAAATGATTGGTGTAAAAAAATACGGCGGAATCGTCAATCGGGGTTTGTCCATCTGCAACTACTATTATTAACTCGTATTTTTGCCCAGGGATCACTGTCTGCGATGGGGTAGGGAGGAGTTTAGTAAAGCCGTCAAAATGGGTAGTGCTTAGATTGGTATAGGCAAAGAATTCACTATTGTCTTTCCAACTTGGGTCAAGTCTAATACATGCTGTTTCATCTCCATTCGTAGAACCAGCATTAACTGTATTTGGAGTCACGGGAACGTTCGGCTTACCAGGTACTGTTGCCAGGTTGATCCAATCTTGACTGGTCGTGGTAGGATCTGGTCGTAGGAATATACCCATCCAATCATTTTCTTCATTGCAATTGAATTCATGGTAGTTTTCGGATGCTAGAACATAATCCATGTTAAGTTGGCTACCTAATGGCGTGAAAACAATTTTGAAAACGACCGCATCGAAGGTCTCTCCGGAACTGTAGAGGCTATCAAAAACAGGGAAACCAGGCTGATTTTGGTCATAGCTTAAGGCCGAGTCTCCTCCGCCACGGATATCATCGATTAGTCCGGTGGTGATAACTATTCCACTATCCCGATCAACACTAGATGCTCTACCCACAAAATAACCTGCGCTACTTATATTACTATCGCCAATATCAACTTTGTGGACAATAATATTACTATGATTAGACTTACTCCTTAATTGGTCTTCTATGTAGGAAGAAGAATAAGGAACGATGTAATTGATGCTTTGAGCATTTCCTAACTGATATAGGTAACCTAGCAATATGACAAAGCAAAGTATATTTTTCATAACTGGCGCGTTTAGAATGTGTTTTAAAGAGCTTATACAAGAATAGAGGTAAATTCAGCATTAATATAAAGACAAATCTTTATTATTTATATACTAAGGACTGCGATTCTAAGGAATATTGAGTGCTGAGGTTCAACAAAAAAATCCCGTATCTACTGAAAGATACGGGATTGGTCGGGTGATAGAAAAAATGCTTAAACGATGAGCGCTATTTCTTTTTACTCTTATTTAGTTTCTTGTCAATGCCCATAATTTTGAGCTCTAGGTAATCGTCGGCAGTTAGGTTTTCCATACCCATGCCTTTAATCTGGCGGATGAAAGCAGCAGAGATCCCGTGTATTTTGAATTCTACTACTTCCTCTAGGTTTAAATCTAGGCCCTCACTTCGGAGTGATTTCACGTAGTTACTGGTAACATTGTGGATCGATGCATTCATGAGATCCTCCAAGGTTTCTTGCTTGTAGCCCATGTCTCTCATTTCCTTAATAAAGCGGGTATTAACATTATGGATCTTGGCATCTACTACCTCTTCCGCACTTAGCGCCTCAAATCCAGCAGATCTTAATTCTTTTACATAAGATGCACTTACGTTGTGAATCTTTAGCTCCTTAAGCTCCTCCAGAGAAAGATCAGTGAAGCCTATTGCCTTCATGTCAGCGGCAAACTGAGGATTAACATTATGTATTCTAGCATCTAACACTTCCTCTGTAGTGAGATTCGTATAACCTGCCTCCTGTAGCATAGCCACAAATTTGGCGTTAACGCCATGAATCTTTAGGTCCATCAAGTCCTCGATCGGCAAATTATCAAAGCCCAGTTTTTTCATTTCAGCGGCAAACTCGGGGGAGAGATTGTGGATTTTAGCATCTGTAATCTCTTCTGCACTCAAGTTATTGTAACCTGCTTTTTGCAGATCCGCCACGTAGGCGGCATTGATTCCATGGATCTTCATGTCCATTAATTCTTCCAGGCTAAGATTATCAAAACCTAGTTTTTTCATTTCAGCGGCAAACTCGGGAGAGAGGTTATGGATTTTTGCATCCGTGATTTCTTCCGCACTCAAATTGTTGTACCCCGCTTTTTTAAGTTGCTCGACATACTCTGTGCTAACCCCATGGATTTTTAGTCCTTCTAACTCCTCCAGTGTAAGCTCTTTAAATCCGATCTCCTTCATATCCGTAGCAAACTCAGTCGATACATTATGGATTTTAGCATCGGTAACCTCCTCTGCACTTAAGTTGGAGTAACCCGCTTTTTTGAGCTGTTCCACAAATTCTTTGTCTACATTGTGAATCTTCAGTTCCAGCAATTCATCGAAATCCAGGTTATTGAAACCAAGCGACTTCATGTCTGCAGCAAATTCAGCAGTGATATTATGAATCTTGGCGTCTTCGAATTCTTCAAGACTCAGGTTCTTGAAACCCAATGCTTGGATCGACCGAATAAAGTCGGGATTAACATCATGAATGCTCAGGTCAACCAGTTGTTCCAGACCTAGATCAGTAAAGCCTAGTTGTTTGTAACCTTCCAAGTTTTCCTTTAAAGTAGCTAGAACGGGAAGATGGTGTCCGATGTCCTCTAGATCATCTTGATCCTTTGGAGTTAATCCCTCTTGCTTCAAGTACGCCCAGTATGCTTGGTCAATGTTGGCCAAAGTGAAACCAAATAGAACTTTATCGGAGACCTTATTATAACCTTCTTGCTTGATCAGCTGTCGGAAAGATTCATTGGGTGTAAAAGTGAAGCGACCCAGGCCTTCTCCGTCTTCAAACTTACCCTTAAAATTGATTGTCCCGGCCGCTCTTTCTAAAGCAAATGCTCCTTCTTGATCAATAGGTAGGTTAGGGAAATCGGAAGAGGGATAGCACCTGGTTGTGACCCACCAATTGTTCCTGCGGTGGTCGGAAAGGTCATACTTGATACAAATTTCATCTCCTTCGGTGATGGCTGACCAGATCCCCTTGCCCGGGAAAATCCGAGTTTCTTCCGCGGCGGTTTCGTCTAGTTTCTCAGCCGTTTTTGCAGTAGCCAGGGTGGGGTTGAAAAAAACAGTTGATAGCCCAAATAAAGCCAGTACACAGAGGTACTTCCAACTTGAACTGAGTGATGATTTCTTAATGTTCATCATGCTGATGCGTTGTTTTAGGGTGGATTGATTATAGTTGTTGGAAGGCCCTAGTGGGTGATAAGGTACAGCGACCTTCAACAAGTTCATTTGATAAGATTCCCGATCCACACCTTTGGAAAGCATTTGTTCGTCCGTGAGAAACTCCAGATTGTCTTCTACCGTTTTGCGAAGCATCCAGGCAAAGGGATTGAACCATTGGATCACCACTAGAATTTCAGCCAATAATATGTCAAAGCTATGTCCCTGCTCTACGTGCGTGCGTTCATGTTCTAGTATCTGGCTGTATGTATCCCAATCATATAAAGTCGGATTGATGAAAATACAGTTGGCGAAAGAGAAGGGCGCTTTATCATTGTCCAGTTCGACAATCCGGATCTTTCCATCCTGTATATGGGAGCTACGCAGAATCTGATATAGAATGGAAACTACCTGAATCAAGAGATTTATACCCATAATGATGACTCCTACCAGATAGGTTAAAAACAAAATAGACCAGATGGATAATTTACTTTTCTTTTTTACAGTTGCAGGTGGGGTGGGAGTGGCGGGAATCGCCTCCATGGTCTCCTTGATTTCTGTTTGAGTATCCGGTAGGTCAGTTTCTACGGACTGGATCGGGCTACGCTCTATCAAGGCGATGGGCTTTTCAGCTGTTGGGATAGCTGCTTTCCAGGACCAGTTAGCTGGAATAGGAATCAGCGGTAGCAGAAAGGCAAATAGGATGGAGCCGACTAGTACCATCCGATTGAGCTTAAAGAAGGTTTCCTTCTTCAAGAGCAACCGATAGGCTACATACAACAAACTGGTAAGTATCGCGGTGTGTAAAAGATAGGGGATCATGCTTTTTTGTTTTTGATCATATTGATGATTTCTTCCAGGTCATCAGTGCTGATCTTTTCTTCTTTAGCGAAGTAGGTGACCATTTTTCGGTAGGAGTTGTCGAAGTATTTGTCTAACACGTCCCCTAAAGCCTCCTTTTGATAGGTATCTTTAGCAATGAGTGCATAAAACTGATGAGAATTTCCAAACGACTTATGGTCTACAAATTGCTTCTTCTCAAGAATACGTATAATCGTAGAAACCGTATTGTAATGCGGTTTGGGTTCTGGGAAGTGCTCGATAATCTCCTTCACAAAGGCCGGACCATGCTCCCAGAGTATCTGCATGATCTGCTCCTCACGTTTAGCTAACTTTTGCATGATGTTGGTATTTTGATACAAGTATATTACTAATTGATTAGTTTGTCAACTATTTAATTAGTTTTCCTACTAATTGCTTAGTTTTTGATTAGGAACGGTCTGATTCAATGGCAAACTGAGAAACAGGACTACAATCAGGTTTATAATAGGTTTTGTCTATTATCTTGTAATACCGCAAATAGCTTAGTGTCATTTATTATGGAGCATCTACTTTCAGCCATCATCCAGGACGTATACCCGATTTCCAGGACTTCACAAAGCAAGATAGAAGAACAACTGGAAGTCCAGGAATTTCAAAAAAATGACCTGATTTTTCGTAGCGGAGCCCCCAATTACAAGGAATACTTCGTACTGTCCGGTGTTTGTAGAAGTTTCTTGCTGAATCCGCCTGGGGAAGAAACAACCTTATCTTTTTACACATCTGATACGGTCGTGGCCCCAAATATTTCCCGGGTTCGGGCAGGACATTCCATCTTGAATTTACAGGCATTGACTCCCCTTACCGTGGCCTCAATCAACACTGTGGTGTTTAACGAACTGCGATTGGGAAACTCCGAAATTCTAACTTTTGCACATACTGTTTTGCAGAATGAACTCCTAAAGAAGGTCGACAAGGAAATTGGCTTGGCCGCCCTGACAGCAAGTGATCGATTGGAGCAATTTCGCGAAGATTACCCCATGCTTGAAAACCTCATTCCTCATTCCTATATAGCGAGTTACCTTGGCATTACCAACATTTCATTGAGTCGCTTGAGAAGCCGGAAGGGTAACTAGTGCACTTGTTATCATTTGTTAATGCATACTAGCTTAGGTTGGACTAGTTTTGTGTCATAGATCAATCTCAAAACCCTGATCATGTTAGCATCCAACCTATCACCAACTAAATCGTTTGAATTATCGACTCCTAAATGGCTCAAGGCACCTGCCGCCTACTATTGCTTGCTCGATAAAGAGGGTATTATTCAGGAGCAGACCAAAGGTACTTCTGCCATCAATGGAGGTCGTGCGATTGATGAAAAATCACAATTTCCGCTATTCAGTATTTCCAAAACCTTCACAGCGATTGCTATTTTACAATTACATGAGCAAGGAAAACTTAGCCTGGAGAGCAGTGCTTTTGATCTATTACCACAGTACAACTTCTTAGATGGAGTTTCAATCCGTCATCTTTTGTCGCATCAGTCTGGTTTGAACAATCCTATCCCCATTTCCTGGGTGCATTTGATCGAAGAAGAAGAAGACTTTGATTATCAGCGGTTCAGTTTTAAGACTTTAAGTACAAAAGCTAAACGCAAGTACGCACCTGGACAAAAGGCAGTCTATTCTAATCTCAATTATCTGCTGCTGGGAGAGATCGTTGAAAAACTAAGTGGCTCTTCCTTCAAGCAATATATTCTTGAGCATGTCCTGCCGGGAAACCCTCATATTGACTTTAAATGGAATAATGAACTGGCCGTAAGCGGGTATCATGATGCTGGGATCAATGGCTGGATACTCAGCCTGCTTTTGGATCGGTCTAAGTTCACGGAGCCCAAAAGAAACAAGCTGATTCAGTTTCGAAAAAACTACCTGAATGGACCATCCTATGGGGGCTTGTTAGCTAGCCCACGGGGCCTGAATCTTCATTTGCAAGGACTCTTGCAAGGGAATGGAGTGCTTTCTGAGGCCTCTTGCAAACTCATGTTTACCGAGCAATCTCTAGCTTCAGGGAAGCCTTCCGGTCTTGCACTTGGTTGGTTTAAGGGGGCCTTAAAGGGACGAAGGTATTTGCATCATGCCGGAGGAGGTGGAGGGTTTTACTTAGAACTAAGAGTTTACCCAGAGGCAGGACTCGCCAGTTATCTATTGACCAATAAATCGGGTTTTTCGGATCAACGTAGATTGGATGCGCTGGATGCACAATTTCTGTAAGAACACTTCCTTCATCGCCGAACCATTTACTTCAAATTGACGCATTGAGTTATGTATGATTATGATCGTTTCCTCGTTCAAAATGGAAAAGTTTCCCTGCATACTACTGTCTACCCTCGGGAACATGCAGAGACTGTAATATTACTACATGGTGGCCCGGGAGTTCCTGACCCGATGTTCAATCTGGCGGCCGAATTGCATGGCAAGTTCCAGGTAATTACCTTTGAGCAAAGAGGGACAGGGCTTTCTAGTAATCCTGATTTTTCTTACACGATGGAGGATTATATTTCGGATATTGATGCTATCGCCGCGCATTTTCAATTAGAGGACTTTCACCTTTTTGGGCATTCCTGGGGAGGACTTTATGCACAGATCTATTCCGCTGAGCGACTCTCTCGCATTAAGAGTCTTTTTCTCTGTAGCCCTAGCTCTGGCACCAATGAGCTTTGGAAGCGTACCGAAAGAGAAGTCATGCACTTCAATAAGAAAATGGCTTCTAACTGGGAATGGATGAAAATGGGATGGTACTCACTTTTGGGTATGTTCGGTTCGGACCGAGCCTATCAAAAGCTCTTCTTTTTAGTAATGAACAATTACCACAAGGCATATCCGAATATTACAGTAAACCAAGAACAATTGGAATCCATTAAGGCCGCACCAATTAATAAGACGAGAGGGAGTATCCTAAGGTACAAAACCCTAAAAAAGATGAGTGAACCACCTTTCCCAGTTTGTCTAACGTATGGAAGTCAGGATATCTATGGGGAAAGCCAACAAGCTGTGTCGGATCGCTATCCCAGCACCACCTCCATTATTATAGATGGATCAGGACATATCCCATGGTTGCATCAACCTTCAGCCTTTGGGAAAATCCTGCAAGCGTTTTATGCTCTAGGTGATTTTAGCTAGTTTCCCATAAACGCAATAATCATGATGAAGAACTGAACCGTGAATGCAAGGAAGAAGGGAGTTCCTGAATAATTTGGGAGCTCCTTTCCTTTTTGTGTTTGGGATAATAAACTAACTTGCTATTTACTAAGACAATAGCTCAATTAGCATGGAGCCACTCTTTCAATACCTTCAACATATTAGCCCATTGCAAGCTGCCACGCTGGAAGCCTTGCGACCCCTATTTCGACGAATTGAACTTCCTTCCCAAGATTTTTTCGCTAGATTCGGGGAGTACAGTAAGCAAATTGGCTTTTTGGAAGCCGGGATCATGCGAGCCTTCTTCCTCAATGAAGCTGGCAAGGAATACAACAAGCAATTTTTTATGGCTCCCACCTTAGTTGGCGCCTATACTTCTCTGCTTACCGGACAGCCCAATCAAGTAGCGCAACAGGCTCTAAAACCTTGCATAATTTGGGCCGCCTCCTTTGAACAGGTCACCGCCCTATATGATCAATATCACGACTTGGAGCGCCTGGGAAGGAAAATTGCCGAAGCTTACTTTTTGGAAAAGGAAAAGAAGGAAATAGAAATGGCCTTGATGGAGGCCGAGTATCGATATAAGATTATGCAGGAGGAGTTCCCGTTACTAGAAGTACAAATTCCACAATACCACATTGCCTCTTACCTCGGTATCACACCTACCCAATTGAGTCGTATTCGCAAGAAGTTGGCAACTCGCTAGTATTGAATATGCTGTATATTGTTTGGCCTTCTTACCTAAACTTACACTAGACGTGTTTCCCACTATAGCCGTCAGGCTAAGGCCACTTTCCTCAACTTCCTAAAGCAGCTTGACCAGTGAATAGGGTATAACCCGATGCGGGAGGCCTGGCAAAACACTGTTTGAGGGATCGAGTTCTGTTTTGCCAAGCGTTCTTTGCTGACTTTCTTCGGCGATTGTAAGAAAATCAGTCGCCGAAGGCAATCTCAAGAGTATATTCGAACATAAAGCATATAAACATGAATAAGAATAGGTGGAAAACTATTAGGCACAGAGTGAACTAAAAGGTTGAAAGCAATTCCTAATTGTCAGTCTGATAACTAAAGTACCTCCCAAGAGTAAAATTGATTACAGTAGTAGTTCCAGGAATAATACAGCTCCCATTTATCAACATATGTAAATGACTCTCGTATGCTGTCCCACTAGTTTTGTGGTATTCATTAAATAAAAAACCAGAATATGAATACTTTACGCAAAATAGGATGGTGGACAATTAGTACGATTTGTCTCTTGGCAGTAATGATTCTCTTTAAAGGCTGTGCTATTCAGCCCAACACCTGGGAGCCCCCTGTTAAACCTGCATTTGAACGTGAATTGACCCTAAATGAAAAACTGACTAGTGCTGAATTGATTTCTTTGTCTGGTTGGTACGGAGCTGAAGATTTTGCAGTTGACCGAGCAGGAAATATCTACTGTGGAGTACATGCCAAGCCTAATGATTTTTCAAGTGGAGCCATTCTCAAGATCACGCCAGCCGGGGAGGTAGAAGAGTATCTACAGACCGAAGCTTGGGTAACTGGAATGGAATTTAACGAAAGGGGAAACCTTATTGCACTGCAGAATGGTACAGGCCTAATAAAGATTGGTCCCGATCGGCAGATTGACACCTTGGTTACAACTACCCCTGTAGGCGCTCCCATTCTAATGGGAACGGGCCTGGCAATTGCAACTGATGGGACCATTTATTTTGCCAATATGTCTTCTGAGGATATAAGCTCGACTAGAACATTCAATAAGTTAATCCTGGAGCTGAAACCTAAGGGTGGGGTCTATGCCTATCATCCCGATCAAGGTCAATTGCAGGTTATTTCCGAAGGGCACTATTTTGCCAATGGCCTTGCACTCGCTAAAGATGAGTCTTACTTATTGTTATCCGAAACTACGAAATATAGAGTGTTAAAGATATGGCTAGAAGAGAAAAAGCTGGGAGACAAAGAGATCTTTATGGAAAATCTACCTGGTTTCCCAAATAACCTGACAAGGCGAGACAATGGAAATTTTTGGATTGGCTTTACGACCAAAAGGAATGATCAATTAGATAAGATCCACACGAAGCGCGGCATGAAGAAACTAGTCTTTGGCTTGCCCCGATTTTTACAACCTAAAGCTGAGAAATTTGGTATGGTACTCGAAGTGTCGGAACAAGGCCAAATCCTGAATGCGCTGTTTGATACGAATGGACAGATCGTGTCTGAGGCAGGGGCAATAGAAGAAGTCGACAATAGGCTCTATCTGGGAGGTGATGTTGTTTCAGCGGTAGCAAAGTATTCCTTGGAGTAATTTTTTTTCCTTTTGCTAGATAATTTTTTCCCTGACTCTTTTGCTACCTTCAATCACGATATGAAGAGAATTATGATCATCGGTTGCGGAGGAGCGGGGAAGTCTACGCTGGCTCGAGAGTTGGGAAACATTCTCGGGTTGCCGTTGATTCATCTCGACCAAGCCTTTTGGCAACCCAACTGGGTAGAGCGAGACAAAAAAGAGTGGAAACAGATGGTTACTGAATTTGCGGATCAGGATCGGTGGATCTTGGACGGTAACTATGGCGGAACCATGGATATTCGTTTGCAAAGAGCTGATACTGTGGTGTTTTTAGATCGATCTCGTTGGCTATGCGTTTACAGGGTATTGTTGCGGTTGTGGCAAACTGGGGGGCGAACACGGCCAGATATGGCGGAAGGATGTGAAGAACGATTTAATCTTCCTTTTCTTCAATACGTCTTCTTTTACAACAATACGAGACGCCCTGGTATTTTGAAAAAGCTGAATCAATTATCCTCCAAACAGACTGTTTTCCGACTCCGCACGCAACGTGAAATTGATCACTTTATTGCTGGCCTATCGTGGCACGAAGATGGAAATAGTTGAGTATCAACGGAAAAAATTTTATTCCATACAACTTTTCTAAAAATTATGTCGTTCTTTTTAATAGATGCAGTGTGAAAAGTGTAAAAGTCTGTTGAATTTTGACAACGCCAGTTACAACATTTCTTGTGAAATGCCTAATCTCCCTATGTTCTGGCGTAAACAGTACCTACCAATAAAGCCTACCCATAGCGACGAACACTGCAATGCAAATTGGAATTCTATTGTTACATTAAATATTGTTATATGAGATCAAAGAAGAACTTTGACTACGGCAAGGGCAAATACTATTTCACCATCAAATCATCTCCGAATAATATCACGATTCACCGGAAAGAGAAAGAGGCTGCAGAAAGAACTTTTCTACACTATCAAGCCATGGGTAAGGATATTGAGTGGCACGGATTGTGGGATGGCAAAAAATTTGTCGAAAACTCCCAACCTACTGCAGTAACTACTGCTTAATAGGTTTACCTATAACAAAATCGAAAGCGGGTCCGGCAATTTAGCCAATCACCCGCTTCCGATTTAGATCACTTATTCCTCTTTAGTTTCTTTTCCCTTCTTCTGATTCTTCTTCACTTCCGCGGCAGCATCCATTACATCCTGAGTAGCTTTTTGGAGTTCTTCCAACTGCTTCTTCCGATGCTCTTTTCGCTTAGCTTCTTCGGCCTCTTCTTTAGCTTTCGCTGCTGCTGCCTCTTCGGCTTTTTCTTCTTCACTTGGTGCCTTTTCTTCCACCACCACTCCTTCAAACGGTTCCTTGCTAAAGGTTAAACCCTGTTTGTCCGAGTCAATATAGATGGTGTCACCACTGCTAAATTTGCCAGAAAGGACTTCCTTGGATAGCTCGTTGATGACATCTCGCTGGAGCACTCGTTTCATCGGACGTGCGCCAAACTGCGGGTCATAGCCTCGATCAGCTAGAAGGTCCAGTGCTTTATCACTGATCTTTACAATAATCCCTTGTTTAGCAAGCATCTTATCTACCTTGCGCATTAGGAGCTTCAAGATAGAATGGATTTCTTTTCTAGATAAGGGAAGGAACATGATCTGCTCATCGATCCGGTTGAGGAATTCCGGTCTGAGATTTTCCTTCAAGTGATCAAAGACCTCTTCTTTGGTCGTGTTTATAATCTCTGTTCTATGATCGTCTCCGAGGGCATCCAGGTCTTCAAAATTCTCCAGGATCGTTTCGGCCCCCATATTGGAGGTCATGATAATGAGTGTATTCTTAAAGTTAGCTACCCGCCCGCGGTTGTCCGTCAAACGGCCATCATCTAATACCTGTAGGAGGATATTGAAGGTGTCCGGGTGAGCTTTTTCTATTTCATCTAGTAGAATAATGGAATAAGGTTTGCGGCGCACCGCTTCCGTTAATTGCCCGCCTTCGTCATACCCTACATAACCAGGAGGCGCACCAACCAATCGGCTTACATTATGCCGTTCTTGGTATTCACTCATATCAATCCGAGTGATCGCTTTTTCATCATCAAAAAGGACCTCTGCTAAGGCTTTGGCCAACTCTGTTTTACCAACACCAGTTGGACCAAGGAAGATAAAGGACCCGATGGGACGCCCGGCATCCTGTAAGCCAGCCCGGCTTCTCCTAACAGCATCTGATACCGCCCGTACTGCTTCATCCTGTCCGATCAAGCGCTTATGGATTTCATCCTCAAGGCGAAGCAGCTTATCCTTTTCACTCTGCATCATCTTGGCGACCGGAATCCCCGTCCAGCGAGAAACAACCTCGGCGATATCATTGGCAGATACCTCTTCATTGGTGAATCGGTTTTCGTCGGGTAGTTTATCGAGCTTTTCCTCGGCGGCTTTGAGCATAGCCTGTTGCTTCTGGAGTTCTCCATATCGAATCTTGGCCACTGTCTCGAAATCACTGTTCCGTTCAGCTATTTCCGCCTCCATTTCTAACTCTTCGATTCGTTTCTTGACGTTGGTCAAGGTATCGACGATCTCTTTTTCATTCTTCCAACTGGCGCGTACCGAATCCCGCTTTTCTTTCGCATTGGCGATCTGCTCCTTGATGGTCTTGAGTTGCTTGGAGTCTTTTTCTCGTTTAATTGCTTCTCTTTCGATCTCCAACTGACGAACCTTTCGATCCCATTCATCCACTTCCTCAGGAACGGAATCTAATTCTAATCGCAGCTTCGCTGCTGCCTCATCAATTAAGTCAATGGCTTTATCTGGCAAAAAGCGATCCGCAATGTATCTATGTGCTAGTTCCGCAGCGGAGATCAGAGCTTCATCAAGGATCTCAATCTTGTGGTATACTTCGTAGCGCTCCTGTAGTCCACGCAATATAGAGATAGTATCTTCTACACTAGGTTCGCCGATAGTTACTGTTTGGAACCGTCTTACTAAGGCCTTGTCTTTTTCGAAGTACTTCTGGTATTCATCCAGGGTTGTGGCGCCGATGGTGCGCAGTTCTCCACGGGCTAGGGCGGGCTTCAGGATATTGGCAGCGTCGATGGCGCCTTGGCCTCCCCCCGCACCAATCAAGGTGTGAATCTCGTCGATGAAAAGAATGATCTCGCCTCCAGATTCCGTCACTTCCTTGATCAAGCCTTTTAGCCTTTCTTCAAACTCGCCTTTATACTTGGCACCTGCGACCAGCCCCGCAATATCTAAAGTATAGATCTTTTTAGATTTCAATTGCTCAGGTACATCTCCTTTTACAATGCGCCAGGCGATTCCCTCTACAATGGCCGTCTTACCAACACCAGGCTCACCAATCAATAGGGGATTGTTTTTCTTTCTGCGAGAAAGGATATGTAGCACTCGTCGAATCTCTTCATCTCTACCGATGATAGGATCTAATTGACCAGACTCTGCTTTTTC
Source organism: Saprospiraceae bacterium (assembly GCA_965263225.1). Lineage (GTDB taxonomy): Bacteria > Bacteroidota > Bacteroidia > Chitinophagales > Saprospiraceae > DT-111. The sequence continues at coordinate 240,604 of CBDHHG010000043.1, read as the reverse complement.
ATTGAGGTTAATTCCAAACTTGCGTAGGGCATTGTAGCTTTCCTCTGCGCTTTGGTCTGTCACTTTACGTCCTTTCCTCAATTCTTCGATAGCGTCAACAATGCCTTTCTCCGTTGCACCCTGATCTTTTAGCATCCGGGCAGCTTGATCTGTGCCTTGCAGGATGCCCAGAATGATTAGCTCAATGGAGATGTATTCGTCCCCAAATTTGCTCAAGGTCTTTTTGGCTCGGCTTAGGGCGCGATTGGCATCATTCGTCAAGAATTGCTTTTCAGTTCCTTTTACTTTGGGATAACCTTTCACGGCTTCCTCCAGTTTTAGCCGAAGAGCGCTCATATTCACTCCTACTTTCTGGAGTAGGAAATTGGCTACATTTTCATCTATTTCGATGATCCCTTTCATCAGGTGAGTCGTGTCTACCTGCTGCTGATCCAGTCCAGCTGCGATCTGCTGTGCTTTCAGAATGGCCTCTTGTGCTTTCGTAGTGAAATTATCGTAGGTCATTTATTGTATTTGGTTCTTTTGAAACTCCTTCTTTCACGATTTTTGTGCTTGGCCTTGTAGCTGGAAGACGCTCGCCCCAAGGAAGTAGGTTTTTCAACTAAAAGGCTGACTCAAGCGCACAAAATTGTGAGAGAATCTATAAACATTTATGCAATGCGCAACAATTTACTGATTGTATTTTTATTATGCTAAGCAATGCGGAAATAATAAATCATCTGCAATTACTAGCATTATTTCTGCTGTTCTAGGGTTTGTAGAATGTGTTCCAGCTTAGTAACAACTGCTTGCCGCTCCAGGGATAAGGTGGCTTGAAGCTGATCCAGATAATCAAAGATATGGATGGCTTGCTGTGCCTTTAAACGACTTTTATCGGCTAGCTGTTGCGAAAAGTAATACTCAGCTTCTCGGGAGAGTAAATGTGCCAGAAAATCCAATTGCCCTTCGTGCAATTGTCTTTCGAGCGTGAGAAAGGGGAGCCAACGCTCGGGGGGCAATTCATCTAGTTCGTCCGGTTGAAAGTGCAGTGTGCCATGGTAGGCTTCACTGATGATCTCAATTTGTTGTTTCGGATCTTTTCCCATCAATCTTGCCAGTACCATCGCTAGTTCTTGGGTCCAACGAAGTATGTAATCTCTTTGAATCATTCTGGTAAAGTATGAGCGCAATATGCCAAATTGTATACGTATGGGCGAATAAAATTCGTTCAACTGCCCGAAAAAACAGATAATAGCTAGAATTTTAATATCTTAATAGAATAAACAGAATAAATAGCGATTTTAGAATGTCAGCAAGCTTAAGCACACGTAAAGCATGGTGTCACATAGTACTCCTTTGCCTTGTCTTACCATTTACTAGTACCGGAACTAGCTCTATCCCGCTTCCATCCTATCGTTTTCAATCTATCACGGTTAATGACAATCTATCTCATAGTGATGTAAACTGCGTCGTACAAGATTCACTAGGTTATATATGGATCGGTACCAATAATGGTTTGAATCGCTTTGATGGTTATGGTGTAGAGACCTTTAAGTACAACCTGGAAGATCAACGCTCTATTCCAGGAAACCGCATACAGCATCTTTTGGTTGACCCAACTGGCCAAATTTGGGTAGCTATTCAGCATAAAGGGCTGTTCCGTTTTTACCCCAACGAAATGCAGTTTCGCAAAGTGCCTTTGCCCTTTCCCGAAATTAACTCTATGCAAATGGTGCTTTCAGGTACAGGGGAAGTTTGGGTGAATAAAAGAACTGAAGGCCTTTGCCGGATTTCCATTTGTGCCGAAGGAGACATCAAAGCTATACAGGTCTATGATCATAAAGAAATTGGCTTGAGCGAATCAGCTACTAATTTGAGTTTTCTGCAAAGAGGCGTAAAGGGAGTGTATGTAATGGCCAATGACAATAGCCTTTACCACTTTACAGAAGAAAAGGAAGGTTTTGTTCAAGTTTTATCAAAGGATAATTGGGGTAAGGCTGGTCAATGGCAAATCAATTCTCTTCTGGAAGATGGGAAAGATCTCTGGCTGGCCACTTCTCAAGGGGCCTTGCGATTAAGCCCCAACCCCAACAAGGAAGTTTATGAAAGTCATTTTTTTCAATCCGACCACTCTTCTTATGGCGTAAGTCTGATCTATAAAGATTTTGATGGCCAATTCTGGCTAGCTACGAATGCCGGTTTGCGGATATTAGATAAATCTGTTGAACAAAAAGGGAGTATTACTAAGGGGGCTTTGGTCAGGGTTAACTTTACCGGGACCACTTTTCAAAGTGATCGAATTAGACACCTTTTTCAAGATCGCTTTGGAGTTTTATGGGTAGGATCAACGGGTGGAGTGAATTACACCAGTTTAAGAAAAAAGGCTTTCCGTTATCTGAAGGGAACAATGCCGGAAGAGACCGAACAACGGAATATTGCTTCAGTGTATAAGGCGAAGGACGGCAAAATATGGACGGGATCCAGTGCTGGTCTGTATGTGTACGATCCGGTATCTGGGATGGGTAAGGAATACACTACCGGCCTAACCTCAGCAGGAATACAAGGACAATATGTAGTATTTATCAATGAGGATTATCGTGGAGACATTTGGTTAGGTATTAAAGGAGGAGCGCTGACGAGGGTGCGTGAATTAGGGAATGATCTCCAATTTGAACACTGGCCAGTAGAAGGAGATAATGGCGTTAGATTAGGAGATAACCTCATGCAAATGACTGAAGATGACCTCGGACGCCTTTGGATCACTACCCATCGAGAAGGCTTATTTGTGCTCGACCAAGATCGAAAAAATTACACACATATTCAACATGACCCTGATGAACCTAACTCATTGTCTACCAATAATCTCACCGCCATTTATACAGATCCACTAGATGGTAGTATTTGGGTGTCCACACGAGATGGGGGGCTTAACCATCTATTAGGCCAGCAAGCGGGGAAGTGGAACTTTGAGCACTATCGATATGATGCTGAGGATCCTCAATCTCTTAGTAGCGACCATATTTGGCAGGTGCTTCGTACCCATGACAATCAGCTATGGGTAGCGACATTAGGAGGAGGCTTGAACAAAGTCATTGAGGGGGAGAAGCTAGCGTTTGAGCGATTTACCATGAGCGATGGCTTGACGGATAATGATGTTGAATGCCTGGCGGAGGATAGCCAAGGCTTCCTATGGCTCTCCGGCATGGGCTTAACGCGGTTTAACCCAAAGGACCGTAGCCTTCAGTATTTTGACTATCAAGATGGCTTGCAAAGCAATTCATTCAAGATTGGAGCGGTACATAAGGATGATCAGGGTTGGCTATATTTTGGAGGAATTAATGGCCTAAACTACTTTGATCCCAAATCCATAACAACGGATCCGCTGGTACCAGAGGTATACATCACAGGCCTACAGGTGAATAGTGAACCCATTAACGTAGGAGAGGAGGTCAAAGGGCGAGTGCTCCTGACGGAATCCTTGTTTAATCAGCCTTCTATTCGACTCAGGGCCAATGAAAGTGATTTCACGATTCACTTTGTTGGGGTACAAATGGCTTCAGCCTTAAAGAATCAATATCGCTTTCAGCTGGAAAATCATAATAATGCTTGGGTTGAGACAAGGTATCCAAACCTGAGTGCCACCTACTCTAATATAGCCCCCGGAGATTATACCTTCAAGCTTATGGCGAGTAACGGTGATGGGGTGTGGAATCAAGAGGTGGTTCAGCTGCCTATTCATATAGCCAGTCCTTGGTATGCAACGCCTCTGGCTTTTGTTGTTTACGGGCTTCTTGGTATTCTTGGCTTGGTCTTGTTTAGGCGAGTGACAGAGAAACAGCTAGGCTTAAAGAATGAGCTCATTTTGGCAGAAAAGGAGCAAGAACTGAATCAGTACAAACTCAATTTCTTTACAAATATTTCTCACGAACTCCGAAGTCCCCTGACTTTAATCCGTGGACCCCTGGAAGAGCTGTTGCTACATAATAAGGTGCGTAAGGAGACGAAAGCTAAACTGCGAATCATGCAGAACAGCTCTAATCGGCTGCTGAATTTGATGAATCAATTACTGGATTTCCGGAAGATCGAGACGGGCAATATGCGCCTGCAAGCAGCTAAAGGGAATTTTGTGAAGTTTTGTGAAGAAGTATTCTTGATTTTTAGTCAAAGTGCCTCGGAGAAAAACATTCAATTTCGATTTGAAACGCCAGCCAAAACGATCCCTCTTACCTATGATCGGGACAAGATGGAGACGGTGCTTATGAACTTATTGTCCAATGCCTACAAATTCACGCAGGAGAACGGTTGCATTACCATTAGTTTGAGAATTAAAGGCCAGGAGGATGGAGAGGCGGTTTTTGATGCAGAGGGTTTGTTAAGGGACAATTATTTGCTGATCGAGGTGATAGATAGCGGCGCCGGAATGGATGCAGCTGAAATTGCCAAGGTCTTTAATCCCTACTATCAGGCCAAGAACCGAGATACGCTTCATATAGCAGGTACTGGGATTGGTTTGTCATTGGTGAAAGGGATGGTGGATCTGCACCAGGGAATGGTTGAAGTACAAAGTCAGCGGCACAAGGGAACTACTTTTTCCATTAAGCTACCGCTGGGCTCCAATCACCTAAGTGGGGATCAAATTATTCCCAACTTTAGGAATTCGGAATATTTAGGCCACTATTTGCCAGAAGAAAATCGTCATTTGATTGCCAATAATCCCACCCAAGATCACTATCTCAAGGTGATTAGCGATAGGAGTAGAAAATACAAGGTCGCCATAGTGGAGGACAATTCGGCGCTACGTACCTACTTGCGACAGGTTTTGGAAGAAGATTTTGTGGTGATGGAAGCTGCCAATGGCAAGGAAGCGCTACAGATCATTATGGAAGATCCCCCAGATCTTATTGTCAGTGATGTGATGATGCCGGAAATGGATGGTATCCGTTTGTGCAAAGCCATAAAAGAAACCGAATTGATTGCTCATCTTCCGATTATACTCCTAACCGCTCGGACTTCCCGAGTGTACGAGTTGGAGGGCTTGGGAATGGGCGCAGAAAGTTATATCACTAAGCCTTTCAATGCCCAGATGCTGAAATCCAGAATCTACGCGATTCTAAAGAACAGACAACACCTGCGAGAGTACTATCGAAAGCAGTTGTTTTTTGAACCCGTGAAGGAAAATCAATTGAGTCCAGAGGAGAAATTGGTACACCAAGCGATAGAATTGGTAGAAGCACATTTGGAGGATGCGAGCTTTAACGTACAGCGATTGGCGGAGATGCTGCATCAAAGCCAGTCCAGCTTGTATCGGAAGATCAAAGCCGTAACAGGTAAATCCCTGGTGGAGTTTGTTAGGGATGTGCGTTTGCGTAAAGCAGCAGAGATGATCCGTACGGGTGATTATACGATCACAGAGGTAGCTTACAAGGTTGGGTTTAGTAGTATTAAGTATTTCAGGCAATGCTTCAAAAACCTTTATCAGATGACGCCCTCTGCCTTTGGGCAACTCAAAGAAGTACCACAACAAATGAACGGCCTCATACAACCGATCCGCTCCATCGGGAGCTAGACATACATTATTATCTCTTTTGATTCTCACTTGGCCTTTCCAAATCCCCCTGGAAAGGCCAAGTCTATTAATGCCGAATCCTTACCCCCTATTTTACCGATTATTACCCCCTGCTGGCCTGCATTTGAGCTAATTTCAGGATATCAACTCAGGATTACTCGGTATTTATTTTACACTTTAAAGTTTAATTATGATTAACCAACTAAAAAGCCTAAGGGCAGCGTGCTTTGTGCTTTGTCTCCTCCTCAGCGGTGGCCTCATAGCGCAGCAAGCCGTCTCCGGTACAGTGACGGATATGGAAGGCACGCCCTTAATTGGCGTAAATATTTTGGAAGAAGGTACAAGTAATGGGGCAGTAACGGATATTGACGGTAGATATGAGATAACAGTGAGCGATGATGCCAATCTTGTCTTTAGCTACACGGGCTTCCAAAATCAAACGATTACAGTAGGCAGTAGAAGCAGCCTGGATGTGGTACTAGAGGTTGGAGCATTGCTTGATGAAGTAGTAGTGGTCGGGTATGGTCAGGAAAAAAAATCTACCTTGACGGGAGCCGTTGCCTCTATTGACAACGAACAGCTAACCCAAGTGCCGGTGGCCAACTCCGCCAACCTACTAGCAGGAAGGGTGCCAGGGGTAATGACGCGTCAGAACTCTGGCTTGCCAGGATCGGAAAACACTCAAATCCGGATTAGAGGATATGCTGGAGATCCCTTGGTATTGGTGGATGGTATCCAGACTTCTTTTGATCGTATTGATCCAAATGACATTGAAACCATCACTGTATTGAAAGATGCCGCGGCGGCTGTTTACGGTGCTAGGGCAGGTAATGGTGTGATTTTGGTAACCACAAAAAGAGGAAAGAGTGGTCCGGCAAAGATCACCTACAATGGTAGTTTTACCTCTATGTCTGCTTCTCGATTATTCCAGCAGGTAAATACGGACCAATACATAGAATTGGTGAGAGAGTCAGATTTATTGGACGGAGGGGGCCTAGATGCCACCTTTACTGATGAAGATGTACAGCGCTTTGGCAATAGAGAGCCTGGCTACGAAGGAGGAGATTGGGTGAATGGATTGATCAAGAATAATGCCCCAATGCATCAGCATAATCTCAGTGTATCCGGTGGTTCGGATAATATTCGGTATTTCACCTCCTTTGGCTATGTAGACCAGGAAAGTTATTTCCGATCTAGAGATTATGATTATAGCAGATATAATGCTAGAACAAATATCGATGCCAGAATCGATAATAACCTAAGTTTCAACCTCGATCTAGCATATCGATTTGAAAGGACGGAAAGAGCCGGCAATAATATTGGAGGCTTGATGACGGAACTAGCAACAACCGAACCTGTATTTCCTACTTCCTTACCTGATCCCTCTATCGGAGAGGCCTTTTCCGGCTTTTCACAAAGAAATCCGATCTCCTCCAGTAAAAGAGATATAGCTGGTTTTTGGGACAGAGACGAAGACGTTATCATAGGCCGACTGGGACTAAAGTATGATGTACCTTTTTTAAAAGGACTTTCAGCTAGAGCAGAAGTGGGTTTAACGAGATACAATCGAGCGATCAAGCGATTTGCTAAACCCACCGACCTGTACGAATATCAACCAGAAACAGACACCTATTTATATCAGGCTACCCAGCGAGTAGTTTCTTCTGTATCAGACAATCAATTCAGAAGAACACAATTGTATCCTTTAGTGTCTCTGTCTTACGATCAATCATTTGGAAGTCACAACTTCAAAGTACTAGGACTCTACGAGCAGATTACTAGAGAATTTAGTCAATTTGGAGCCTCTAGAATAGACTTGCTGTCTCTAGCTATTCCCGAATTGTTTATTGGATCCCAGAACAATCAAACGAACTTTGGATCGTCTGGATCAGATATCGGAAGAAAGAGTTATGTAGGGCGTTTTAATTATACCTTCCAAGACAAATACCTATTCGAAGCTACATTTAGAGCGGATGGAAACGTATTGTTTTCTCCGGATACCAGATGGGGCTATTTCCCGAGTTTCTCTGCCGGTTGGGTACTTTCTGAGGAGTCATTTATGAACATTGGTAATGGTGGCCCACTTGATTTCCTAAAACTTCGAGCATCTTACTCTGAATTAGGAGACGATACAGCCGATAACTTGAATGGGTTTGATTATCTAACGGGATATGAGCTTCAGAATCCAATTATTTTGGGAGATAATGTGGCCGAGCCTACCATCAGAACCAGAGGGTTGACAAACCAGCTTTTAACCTGGGAGGAGATGACAGTATACAATCTAGGTATAGAAGCTAGATTCTGGAATGGTAAGCTGTCCTTAGAGACTGAAATCTTCTACAGAAAGCGGGAAGGAATTATTGCTCAAAACATCGAAGCTGTACCTTCCACCTTCGGCGCGGACCTACCCGTAGTAAATATCAATAGTCAGGAAAATAGAGGTATAGAAATATCAGCAGTATACCAAGAGCGTTTTGGTGACTTTAGATTAGAATTGGCACCTAACTTCTCTCTGGCGCAGGCCAGGTGGATTGATGTAAGAAGCCAGGAAGCTTTTGAAGATCCAGATCAAAAAAGACTCTTTGGACTAGACGGGCAAAGAGTAAATCGATTTGTAGGATATGTTTCGGATGGAATCTTCATGTCGCAAGCAGAAATTGATAATCACCCTGTGGTTCAAGATGATAATGAAAACTCGACCTTACGACCTGGCGATATCAAATACGTTGATCGAGATGGAGATGGAGTAATCACCTTCAGAGATCAAGACGAAATTGCCTTTGCTACCGGTATACCAGAAATGGTGTACGGAATGAATATTGGGCTACAATACAAAAACTTCCGATTGAGTGCTTTGGTACAGGGAGCCTCCAGGTTTGCCATTAATATTAGCGGCTCTGCTAGAACTATGTTCAGTAATCAGTCAATCCCTTTAACTTATCAATATGATCTAAGATGGCAACCGGATTTAAATAATCCTACGGAAAACATTAATCCTAACGCTGCTCTTCCTGCAGCTACACAATCGCCAAGTTTTAATAACTCTAGAAATTCAGATTTTTGGGTAAAAAACGTAACTTACTTCCGCTTAAAGAATCTCAACCTATCTTATTCTTTCCCATCCAGCCTTTTGAACAAGTCTGATATTGATCAAGCGGAAATTTATGTAGCTGGTGAGAACTTATTGTTGCTGACGAATTTAGGGATCTACAAGAACTCCTTTGACCCAGAATTTGAACCGGGTTCTCCCACTCAAAGATTGCCGATCACTAGATCACTTGCCGTTGGAGTAAGAATCACTTTATAATTAACAATAGAAACAACTCCTAGATATGAAAAAGTATTTATTTGTTCTATTCGGATTATGCATGACTTTCTCTTGCGAGGATCCGTTTGAGTTAACCCCCACAGATATTATTTCAGATGCCTTTGTATTTGAAGATGAAGGATTGGCTGATGCATTTGTAAATGATCTGTACAATAGAGTTCAGTTCCATATGACCTCCGGTGGAACCAATATCAATATGGGTTTCATTAATTCCTGGGGAGGTGAACACCGAAATTTTGCTCCATGGCAAGCGGCCTTCGGACAGGTTACCAACACGCCATATGATGAAAATGGAGCTCGTTTACTAGACTATTGGCCCTACAATAATATTCGAGAATGCAATGTATTTATTGAGAATATTGCAAAATCTAAGGCTCTTGATGCCGATTATATTGCTAACAGAACGGCTGAGGTACGATTTATTCGTGCCTGGGAATACTTTGAAATGGTAAAACGATTTGGAGGGGTACCCATCGTTACGCAAGCATTGGGAATAGATGCCACTGAAGAAGAACTATTTGTTCCCAGAAACTCGGAGAAAGAGGTGTATGATTTTATCGGGGCTGAGATGGATGCCATATCCCAGGTTTTGCCAGAATCTACGGCAGAGCTTGGTAGAGCCACAAAATGGGCAGCCTTGGCCCTGAAGAGTAGAGCCATGTTGTATGCGGCGAGTGTAGCCCGAAACGGTACAGAGCAACTTAACGGATTGCTTGGATTCCCAGCGAGTGATGCTAATGGTTATTACCAACAATCTTTGGCGGCGTCCAAAGAGATTATGGATAATGGCCCTTTCACACTATATCGAAAGAATTCAGACAAGGTTCAGAACCTGATCGATCTCTTCTTGGATGAAGGGGATAACCCAGAAGCTATTTTTGTAGTGAAGTACGATTTTGAAGCTGGAAAGAATCACGCATTTGATGTGACAGGAACGCCTGCTGGCTTTGGTTTTGCCTGGAATTCCAACTATCCAGTATATCTGGAAACGATGGAAAAGTTTGACTTCATAGATGGCGCCTCCGGTAAAATGGACCCTGCTATGTACGATGGTCAAACGCCGCTTGATCCAGCTAGATTCTTTGGGGAAAGAGATCCTAGGTTTAGAGCTTGGATATTCTATCCTGAAACCATGTTCAAAGGCCAGCCTGTCTACTTCCATACCAGTACGAAGTATACTGATCCGGCTGATGGTCAGCGTAAAACTACCACTAAACAACCAGGGTTTATCGTTCCAGGGTCAGAAGGATTCCCAGGTGCCGGCCATGCTAGACACGGATACGCAGGGGGGAATAACCCGACCGGCCTCCTTCGTCGTAAGCACATCAACCCAACAACGCCTGATGGAACCCGTTCCAGCACCGACTGGATCATTATCCGCCTGGCAGAGATTATGTTGAACTATGTAGAAGCTGCCTACTATCTGGGTGATCCTAATGGTGATATGGCTGACATTCTCAACAATGAAATCAGAGAACGAGCTGGTATGCCTGCATTAACGGCGGAGCAAATCACTGAGGATAAAATTCGTCAGGAGAGACAGGTAGAGCTGGCTTTTGAAGAGCATGTCTTCTGGGATCTAAGAAGATGGAGAATTGCTGTGGAGGAACTGGATAACAAGGCTCGCCACAAAACGACCTGGATCAAAGATTTTGATACGGGTATGTACTTCTTGAGCATGGAACATGGAGACAAGGGTAGAGTAAGATTGCATCCAGAACGCAACTATTATTACGCCTTGGGCTTAGGCCGGATTGCAGATAACCCCAAGTTAGTAGAAAACCCAGGATATCAATAAGATGAAATCGAAAGCTGAAAGCTTTTGCAGTAATAGGGTCTCAAGTTTGGTAAGCTGAAAACAGCTTTTCGGCTTTCGATTTCAGCCTGACGCCCGCCTATGTCATTATTTGGAAAAGAGTATTTGGAGCGCCAGCAATGGCTCTTAGCAACAGTGATCATTTTATTGCTGCTTTGGGTTATTTACTTATTGATTATCTGATCGCGTGTACTAGAACAAAACGAGAAACGACGGCGATCTATGCACATAGCGTAGATCGCCAATTTTTTTCTATGATCTTGGTAAGATTAAGTAGGTGGATGATTGATCCATTGTATCTTGCCAGGGAAACATTTTTTCTCTGCATCTAGCTGGTAGATCAGAGCCAAAACGAATAACAAGATGAATTTCCAACTTATGGCTTACCAAAGGAGGTCTATCCTTTTCCTTTTGTTATATATGGCTAGTCAGGCTCCCTTATCCGCACAAGCGGCAAATGCCGATCGCCCGAATATCGTCTGGGTGGTGTCGGAGGATAACTCGAAGCATTATCTCCAATTGTACGAAGCGGGTGGAGCTCCCATGCCCAATATTGAAGCTTTAGCTAAGGAAGGATTGGTTTTTGAACATGCCTTCAGCAACGGGCCGGTTTGTTCAGTAGCCAGAAGTACTATCATTTCTGGTTGTTATGCACCTAGAGTTGGTGTGCAATATCATCGGCGAATGCAATTTGCTACGCTACCGGAAGGCGTACAAATGTTTCCTTCCTACCTGAAACAGTCAGGCTATTATACAACCAATAATAGCAAGGAAGACTACAACTTCAAGAAGCCGGAGGGGGTATGGGATGAATCCTCAAAAAAAGCCTCTTATCGAAATCGCAAAGAAGGTCAGCCCTTTTTTCACGTACAAAATTTTGGGCGATCCCACGAAGGTCAGCTGCATTTCTCTAAAGCTGATATGGAAAAGCCAACTCAAACGGCGGCCAATACAGTGGAGGTCTTTCCCTACCACCCCAACACGCCAACCTTTCGCTATACGCACGCCAAATATCGCGATCTGCAAATGGAGATTGATCAACAGATTGGGGCGTTTATTGATCAGTTGAAGGAAGATGGAGTGTATGACAATACCATTATCTTTTACTACGGAGATCATGGGGGGGTATTGCCACGCGGCAAAGGATACATCTATGAAAGTGGGGTACACGTCCCTTTAGTTGTCTACTTTCCGCCGAAATGGCGCCACTTGGCACCGGCCGAGGCAGGGAGTCGTTTGGATGGATTTGTGCAATTTATTGACCTCGGACCTACCGTGCTCCATTTGGCGGGTGTGAAGGTGCCAAAAGGAATGGATGGTCGCCCATTTTTAGGCAAGGGGATGACGAAGGCGAAGTTGGATCGCAGAGATCAAACCTTTAGTTATGCCGATCGATTTGATGAAAAGTATGATTTGGTAAGGGCCATTAGGAAAGGGAAGTATAAGTACATGCGTAATTTCCAGCCTTTCAACTTTGATGGACTCTTCAATTTTTACCGCTACAAGATGTTAGCATACAAAGAATGGCGAGCCTTATTTGATGAAGGCAAGCTCAACGCAGCGCAACAGCAATTCTTTGAATTCCGGACTCCAGAAGCCCTCTACGACCTTGGCAAGGATCCACACGAAACCAATAATCTCGCCGCTGATCCTGCCTACGCAAGTACCCTCAAATCTTTGCGCCAACAACTCAATAAGCAGCTGCGAGCTATGCCAGATCTTAGCTTTTTGCCAGAACCTTATTTGGTGCAAAAAGGCTTGGAGAATCCAGTAGAATTTGGCCAAGCACACAAAGGGCAAATCAAACAACTCATTAAAATAGCAAATCTTCAATTCAAATCCTTTGCACAAGCCCAAAGAGCGCTCGATAAAGCACTGGTTAGTCCAGAGACTTGGCAACGTTATTGGGCACTCATCGTCTGTTCCTCCTTTGGTACTGAGGCAGCCTCCTTATATGGTCAAGCCGAAGTCTTAGCAGCGGGAGATCCTGAGCCTTTGGTACGGATGCGCGCTGCTGAATTCTTGGGACTCGCTGGACAAATAGATCCCATGCCGATCCTTTCTCAGGTCTTCTACAGTGCGAAGGACGAAACAACCGCTAATCTCATTTTGAATACAGTAACACTCTTACTGGAACAACGGAAAGAACTTGAGTTTGAAGTCCGAAGGGATGAGGTGAATCCTGAATGGATTGATAAGCCAAATGATTTGGTGAATCGCCGCTTAGAATACATCGAGAAATTCTAATCCCTGCGCACAGACATCCGACATTTGCTCTCATCATTACTAGGATAAACTTCGGATGCCTTGCCTCCCTTGTGAACCATACAGATTTTGCACCATGTTCCGAATCTATGTCTCATCCAGTTTGCTAAGTCTAATACTCATCTCCTGTTCCGGGCCAACCTCATCGGAGAGCCCGCCCCGCCCGAACATCCTCTTGATCATGTGCGACGACCTGGGCTGGGGAGATGTAGGGTTTAACGGTAACTCGAAGATCAAAACCCCGCATCTAGATCAACTCGCCAAACAAGGGATTGTCTTAAATCGATTTTATTCCGCCTCGCCAGTTTGTTCGCCGACCCGCGCCAGTGTCCTTACTGGCCGCAACCCCTACCGAATGGGTATTTATCATGCCAATACAGGGCATCTTCCCCCAGAGGAGATTACGCTTCCTGAGATCTTAAAAACTACTGGATACGCCACGGGGCACTTTGGCAAGTGGCATTTAGGGACACTAACACGGATGATCAAAGATGCCAATCGAGGTCGTCCCAGAGATAGCTCGCATTACGCTATTCCAACTACCAACGGCTATGACACCTACTTTTGCTCCGAATCCAAAACCCCCACCTGGGATCCCATGATCAAACCCCGCTTTTTTGATCGAGATAAGGGGGAATCCCTCCGTTATGGCTGGGCAGCAGTATCCTCCGATACCCAAAAGGTGGAAAGCTACGGTACCTTTTATTGGAAAGGAACGGAGGAGATCGATTTACAAAACCTAGATGGCGATGATTCTCGCGTGATTATGGATCGAGTTTTGCCATTTGTAGACCAGGCTGTGGCGGCAGGACAGTCTTTCTTTAGTACTGTATGGTTTCATACCCCTCACCTGCCCTTAGTCACCGGAAAGGAATATAGAACTAGATATACAGGTTTTACACATAAAGAACAGCTATTGTACGGCAGTATTAGCGCCATGGATGAACAAGTGGGGCGACTTTGGAAACATCTAGAAGAATTGGGCATAGCAGAAAACACCATGCTATGGTTTTGCAGTGATAATGGACCAGAAGACAGAACTCCAGGTTCAGCAGGTCCTTTTCGTGAACGAAAGCGAAGTTTGTATGAGGGAGGGGTGAGGGTGCCTGCTTTTGTGATTTGGCCGGAAGAGATAGCTGCTTCCTCACCCTCGGACCTGGCCATCAGTACTTCGGATTACTTACCTACAATTTTGGATTTTCTCGCCTTACCTTATCCCGAGCCTCAGCGACCATTGGATGGAATAAGTGTCCGTCGACAATTGAAGGAAGGGGATAGTTTGCGGGGGGCAGCAATGGGGTTTCTAATTCGAAAAAAGCGTTCTTGGGTCACGGATCAATATAAATTGATTAGCAATGATGAAGGCTTGAATTATGAGATCTATGATTTATTGAATGATCCTGGGGAAGGTAATAACCTCTCTGATTCCTTAGCAAGCTTAAAGCAGAAGCTTGCACAAGAGCTGTTACACTGGATGGAAAGTTGTGCTGATAGCGACGCCGGCCTGGATTATTAAACATATTGATTTTAATAAATATTCAAACCCAGGCAGCACATCTTAAACTCATAGCATCTTCTTTATAACGACCAACTACAACAAATTATAAAAGCGTAAGCGAGCATTGAGGTAATACAGTAAAAAAGAGTGTTTTACACTGCACCAAAAGGGATACAAAGCTAAGATTAGTGCCCATTCTTCATAGAATATCATCTAGCTGCTCCCGACTTCTACTCTTCTGACACTCTTTTAACTAAAAGTCAGTTAAAGTCCGTGCCCTTTAAGGACCTAAAACTGGCACAGAAAACCAGATAGATACCTACAGGTAGCTGTGTTTGCCTTTAAGCACCCGCTGATGGTTCAACTACGCATACCATGAACACAGCCCAAAAACTTTGCGTTTGCGAAAGAAACGCAGGGAAAATGATGGCTTCCAGAGCTTGGTTTAAGCGAAAGAAGGTATTGTTTTCCCAACAAATTCTTGCACAAACACTCACGTGTGTCCTTAGTTTGATATCCCTGAACATGCTCTACAGTCAGCAAGGGTTCATTGTCGGACCTAGAACCGTCTGTGGGGGATGCCACGAATATAGCCTTGAAATTGAAGCAACAGGGGAGGAGCGTTATGAATGGGTGGTGCTCATCGGCGATGACTTTGTCACGAACGTCGGTAATACTAAAGATGTAATTATTTGCTGGGACGAATTTACTAGCAATGGTTCAACTCCTCAAGAAATTCGCATCATTGTCAGCATAATTAGCGGGAATGATTCGTTTGCTCTTGAAACAGCAGTAAGCATTCAAAATCCAACTTCCACTTCCATCATCCAGATTGACGCTCCCTCTTGTCCCTCTTCCCTGGAAAACCCCGTCGATTCCATTTTCTGTTCAAAAGTTTGTACCAATACTACCGTTACTTATGCCCTTGATTCCCTAGCCGGAGGTGGTGGTGTATTCCGTGAAGTGCAATGGGATGTTGCTGGTGCTGACAACTTTGAAGTAGACTTTCAACAGAATACAGTGCGCGTGAATTGGGGAAATAGTGGAATAGGACAAGTATCCGCCTTTATTTTTGACGGAGCTTGTGAAGCCTTTTCTTCTACCTGTGTGCAAGTGATTGATCGCCCCAAAATCGAGCTTAGAACAGATCCTCCACTAGAAAACAACGAACTGACCATCTGTCGTGGAGAACAGGTACAATTCCAAAATCAAACGACCTTTGCGGATCGCTTTGAATGGCAGTTCGGAAACCTGGGTGCTTCGAATTTAGCTGCTCCCATGTTCACATTTGAAGAATCAGGTACGCATCGGGTAAGCTTAGTGGCTTATAACGAATGTAACTGCTTGGATTCTACCTCATTTCTAGTCAAAGTCTTGGAATCAGAGCAACCCAGTTTGAGTTGCTTGGGTACAGTTTGTGAGGACGAAGCGGTGACTTATACTGCCGAGCAAACTTGCGGGCAATATCAATGGGGAATTAGTGACAATGGTACGATTCTAGAAGGTGGAGGTCTTACTGATGATTTTGTGACGGTTCAGTGGTTGTCTGGCAGCTTAGGGGAGATAGAGCTCTTAGTGGAGGATTGCAGTGGCTTTTCGGCTTGTTCTAGTCCGACTACCTTTGATATCCCGATATTATCTGACGATGCTGAAATTGACGGACCAGCCTTTATCTGTACGGAGGCCGTTGAAACCTATACTTTGCCCCCGTACTCCGGGACAAGTTTTATCTGGCAAACTAGTGCAGGTGGCATCATAACTGAGGGACAGGGAACCCATGAGATAGTAGTGGATTGGGAAGGAGCAAACTCAGGAGGAGTGGAACAGGTGATAGTTACCTATGAAAATTGCTTTTTAGGATGTGGGGGACGAGATACCTTGGAAATACAGCGTAGGTCTACCTTTCGAGTGGAAGGACCAATTGAAATCTGTGTCGGGAGTACTTCTTCCTTTATATCTATAGATAATGAGAGTGATGGTGCTTTGCTGGCCAATTGGCTAGTCTTTGATGCGCAGGGGGATACCTTATGGCAATCGGCAGCGGCCACTTCCTCCCCAACCCTTGCTGCTTTTGACACGGCGGGGACTTATACTTTGGAGGTGCGCCCTGATGATCCGAGTGCAAGCTGTTCTCGGATTGTGACAAGACAAGTTCGGGTTTTGGATCTACCAGATAGAATAGAGGAAATAGAAGGAGATACCATGTTCTGCTTAGGGCAGGTACATAATTATCAAGTGCAATCAGTGGGGCCTTTCGAATATGAATGGGAAGTGGTGAATGGATCTACTTCGGAAATCAAACAGGGTGCTTCCATCAATGTAGAGTGGGGACCTAATCCACCCTATAGCCTGCAAATTACCCGAATTTCGAGAAGTGAGGCGGCTTGCCGGTCGCTTCCGAGCGTTTTTTCCATCAGTCCCTTAGCCTTAACCGAAATCAATGGCCCTACTGACGTCTGCTTAGGTGAGGTGCCAAGCTATTCCATTGATCTTCCGCCGCGCTATACCTTAGATTGGTCTGTGGCCCCTTCGGCCAGCAGTAGTTTTTATGTTCCAGATGCCCCTTCTGTAATAGAGGTGATTTGGGGTACTAGTGGGGGAGGTGTGGTAAGTTTAAATGCCTGCGGGCAGGTACTAAACAAAGCGGTGAATATAAACCCGCTACCAGAACCTGCGCCTATACTGCCAAGTGGTGTTTGCAGCAATGAGACGGCTACCATTGACCTGTCAGCTACCTATACAGCTTATTTGTGGCTCGATGAGAATGATAATACGCTGGGCACTACTCCTGACCTCGATCTAGCTCCTGGAACCTATCAGGTTTCTGTGACAGATGCTCAAGGTTGCAGCCAGGATACCGCTTTTACGCTGGTCGAATTAGCGGCTCCGATTGTCAGTATTTCCACACCGGATTTCAATGTCTTTTGTAATAGTCTTCCCCAAACGAGGCTATTTGCTTTAGAAGGGAGCCAGGCTTATCAATATCAATGGTTTTTGGATGGAAACCCAGTGGGAGGGAATAGTTCTACTTTTACCGCAACCGAATTTGGTAGGTATTGGGTAGAAGCTAGCAATGCCTTGGGCTGCACGACTCGATCCAACGAAATAGTGGTGCTGGAAGATTGCTCTGGTGGAGCCAGCGGAGGTGTCGGTGGAGGCAGCTTTCCCAACTGCCCAGCGGGTGCCAGCCCGGACATCACCATCTCACCCACCGCTAATTGTAATGAACGTTTCTATGAAGCGCTTAGCAGTGGCATGGTTCCAGGTACGGCAACTTGGTTCTTTGATGATCCTGATAGCGGCACCGAAAATACCTCTACTTTGGATCAACCTGCCCATACCTATACTCGCGCTGGTTACTTTCGAGTAGTTGTTTTGGCGGATTTCGCGGCAGGAGGAGATACGGGAGGCTGTTTTGCGCTTAAGGTAGATACGATTCCTGTTGCAGCAAACTTCATCTCTAGCTTGGCTTGTAGTGGAAGTGAAGTGAATTTTACCGATCTATCAACTTTCCTTCCTGGAAACACCGTACAGGACTGGTCTTGGGATTTTGGTGATCCCGCTAGCGGAGCAGCAAATGTATCCACAGATCAAAATCCATCGCATATTTATCAAACGGCTGGATTATATACGGTTACCCTCAGCATATCGGCTAGTGATGGTTGTGTAGCTATAATGAGTAAAAATATCGAGGTACGATCTGCTCCCAATATCAATATCCTTGATTTGACAGCTAGCTGTGAGGATGTGGCAAAATCTTTTACCGTCAATTCATCAGAGCAGTTGATTCGCGCCTACTGGGATGCGGGTGATCCCAGCTTTACCGGAGAAGAGTTGGAGGGAGAATCCATTACCTATGTGTATCGAGATCCGGGGAACTACAATATCGACCTGACCGTCATTGACATTTATGGATGCAGCGCAGAGCTGTCCACTACTTATACGTCCCTACCCAATAATTTGACTGGTCAAATTACTAGCAGTATTCCCAATCCCATTTGCGCGGGAGATAGTACTTTGCTGACACCTCCCCCAGGAGCAGATAGCTGGGCATGGTGGCTGGGACAAAATACTACTCCAATCGAAGAGGAGCAGGTTTGGATATACGAAAGCCAGGTCGTAAATGTAGATATCACCACAAATGAAGGTTGTCAATTTAGACCAGATCCCATTTTGGTGGAATTCCAACCTTCACCTCAATCCTTTATTCGAGCCCTGGAATTTGATGAAAATGGCCAGCTAATTTCTTATCACTATGATGATTTTGAAGCTTGTGCCGGAACAGATGTTGTGCTGGAAACAGATGGGAATTTACCCTATACTTTACTTTGGTCAAATGGAATGACCGGCCCTAGATTGTCATTTACTAAAGAAAGTGGGAATGTTCTATCGCCAGGAACGTACAGTTTTAGCCTACAGCTTACGGATAATGTTACTGCTTGCAGCCAAGAGATCGGCCCTTTTACGGTAACTATTCATCAAAACCCAGCAGGATTTGCTATTAGTAGTGACCAAACACCCCCGCTTTGTCCTGGAGAAAGTATAAATCTGAGTATCAATAACCCTAGTGCTTCACTCACCTATAAATGGAATACGGGCGAATCAGGTACTACCATCATTGCCAATGTAGGCGGCAATTATCAGGCTACCGCTAGTAATGAATTTGGATGTGAGCGTAAGAGCAATGTCCTCGAAGTGATTGATTTCCCCGCAATAGACCTTTTCCCAACGGGTTGTCATTCTCGTTGTCGACCGGATACTATTTGCCTACCCATCTTACCAGATGTTGTCGGTATTCAATGGCAACTAGATGGCGTTCCCTTAACCGGACCTGAGGCTACACAACCGAACTTACCGATCGAGGAGAGCGGTAGCTATACTTTGGTGATGGAGGATGTCAATGGATGTACCCTGGAATCCGGGGCCTTAACATTGGAACTCTTCGATGGCTTTGGAGATATCGGAGGTGAAGTCTTTTATGATGTAAATGGTAATGGTGTAATAGATGCCGCCGATACTACGGTGAGCGGAGTAGTAATCCAGCTTTTGCAGGAAGGTATTTTACAGGATGCCTTACCTACTGCTGAATCGGATGGTTATCTCTTTTCGGGAATTCCTGGGAATGATTATGAGCTAGTTATCGATACCAGTACTATTCCAACCAACATGATGGCCAATATAGTTCAGCAGGATACTAGCATTGTAGGTTGTGATGAGATGATTGATGTGAATTGGTTGCTTAGTCGGCGATGTATTACCTCAACCGCTAACCTGGACTTGTTGGAATGTACCGGGAATGAAGTTTTCTACAATGGTATGACGTTTCGAAGCGATACCAGTTTTGTGGTGGCGTACCAAGATGTATTTGGTTGTGATTCCCTGGAAACAGTCCGTATTCAATTTACTGAAGTGCTCCGGTCGGACTTAGTGGTAAGTGTGTGTGAAGGCGGCTCTTTTACTTACCAAGGTGTAGATTTGGCGGCTGGTGACAGGCGGGAATTCACGCTAACTAACGCTGCTGCCTGTGATTCTATGGTCAACGTGGAGGTATTGACTTTACCTACGTTCACGGAGAACTTAAGCTTGTTTGTTTGCCCAGGAGAATCCGTGAGCTACGAGGGTGTCGATCTTATGATTGGCCAAAGCCAGACCTTTACATTACAATCAGAGGCAGGGTGTGATTCTGTGGTTACAGTCAGTGTAAGTGAAATTTCCGTTCCTACTATTGATCTTAACCTCTCTGTTTGTCCGGGTAGTACAGTGGTCTACAATGGACAGACTTTAGAAGGTGGGGATCGAGAACAATTTGTCTTCACTTCTTCTGCTGGCTGTGATTCTTTAGTAAATGTGATCGTAGCCGAGGTGATTCCGGAATCGATACAATTGACTTTGTCGGCCTGTCCAGGAGAGTATGTAGTGTATAACGGAGTGGAGATTCCACCCGGAGAAGTGCGTGAATTTACCCTGCAAAGTGTTACGGGCTGCGATAGTATGGTGACTGTGACCGCTACGAGTTTTCCCGCTTTAGATTTTGAATTGGAAACGACAGCCAGTTGTGCGGACGAAAGTACAGGATCAGTACGTGCCATTGATATTACTGGCTCAGCCCAAGCTGTTGAGTATCGAGTAGATGACCAATCTTTCAGCTCGGATCCACTTTGGACGGCTCAAAATGCTGGGACATATACCTATA
This sequence comes from Saprospiraceae bacterium, assembly GCA_965263225.1. Classification (GTDB taxonomy): domain Bacteria; phylum Bacteroidota; class Bacteroidia; order Chitinophagales; family Saprospiraceae; genus DT-111. The sequence goes on along the minus strand of CBDHHG010000043.1, from coordinate 219,959 downwards.
CCATCCGAGATCAAAATACTTGTACCTACGAGCGAACTTTTGTGATTCCTACTGTCCCGAGTATAGAATTGGGTGAAGCTAGCAATCTATTCCCTTGTGCCTTAAGCAGCCTGGAAATTAGCCCTCAAGTGTTGCTAGAAGAACAGATCGACTTACAATATCAATGGGAAGACGGGAGTTCAGCCCCTACACTGCTGATCGATAGTCCAGGTACCTATGAAGTAACGATCAGTAATGCTTGTGAATCTGTGGTGCAACAGGTGATCGTCGAGCCAGAGTTTGACGGCAGGGATCAGGCCTTTTTCATTCCTAATGCTTTTTCCCCGAATAATGATGGCCTTAACGAAGAGCTCAAAGTGTTCACGGCTCCGGATGTAATTTTGCAATCCTTTGATCTTTACGTCTTTGATCGTTGGGGGAATCAGCTATTTGTCACGGATCAGATTGAGCAAGGTTGGGATGGTCGAATCAATGGGACAATGCTAGATCCTGCTGTATTTGTCTGGTGGTTGGAAGCTTCCTATGAACGCTGTGGCCAAACGTATAGCATTCAGCAAAAGGGAGATGTCGTGCTTATGTGGTAAACGGAGCGGTAAACGCTTTGCGATGTAAGGAATAGAAGTGGTATGGAGGGCTTGTTTACCTAAATATTCGTGTACTCATGGATTCTTATCCAATTCGTATATGCCGAGGACATCGTCTTTTTACAATTCCCTCATAATCAGTCGATCAGTTTCCACAGAGTCTTTCATATAGGTACAGTCGCCATCTATTTTGGGATGGGCCGGACAGTATAGCCCGCTTTTCTCAATAAAGCAATTACACCTTCTTCTCCCCCGAGGTGGCCAGCTCCTACAGCGAAAAAGGTAGGGCTTGTCGCCATCATCTTTTCCATGACGGGAATCCAATTCCGATTTCGGCGCAGCAATAGTAACTCCTCGTATTCGCTAATACCACCTTCATCCCCTTTTACCATCCGCTGCATCCCTTGGATATCCTGATTTTTATACATCTCAACCATTTCCTCCAACTGACTGCTTTCGCTAACTGTGTCACCGGACTCAATAGTGGCCATCAGCATTTGAGCTTGTACATCATAAGGGATGCTATCGAAAAGACTCATTTGGAATTCTGCAGTTTCGAGCCCATCTACCGCCTTTTCTTGTTCTTGCGCCAACTTCATCAGTTCCATTTCATAAGAAACGATTTCTCCGGACTGGGTGGAGTTTTGCATGCTCATCGCATCTTCCGAGGCCATCATGGAGAGAAACATTGGTTTTATTCTACCCAAAAAAGCCAATGGTAGCCCGAGCTTTTCAAAGTGACGCTTCACTAGTTCGTATTCTTCCTCAGTATAGAGGTCCTTTAGCGTTTTCCCATCGGACATAAACATTTTCATCATCACGGGCATGAGTGCCGCAAAATTATTCATGTCCTCCATATTAATCTCAAAAGTGATTTTTTCCGTGTTTGATAAAGCCGTTTTTGTACTTTCCGTCAAGAAGAAATCCGCCTTGTTAATCATATGTATGGTACCATAGAGAAAAGAAGGAGCTGTAAGATTTGTACTACTAATTTCCCATAGAAGTGATTTGTCGGCATCGGTAGGTGCGTAGGAGGTGAGGTTTTCTTGCTGCCCCCATAAGGGGTATACAGCACTAATACTAATAACAAATAAGAGGGTGAAAAAGCGGTACATGTGCGAATGATTAGTGGAGCACGAGCGTAACATCTACAATGCCCTATGGTTATAAATTTTGATCGAAGTTTCTGACTACTCCCAATTTACGAGAAATATCAATATAAAACTCACGGATGAGATCAAAGCTCAAATTGGATTGGAACAAGTGTGGTTCTAGGAGGTCTTTATGTTCAGAGATGGCACAAAAAATCTCTCGATCAATAAAGGACAAATAAAAATTGCGATCAGAATCACCCAAGAATTCCAGGATTTCTTCCTGCATAGGTTCAGTCAGAATACCCACTACATGTGTATCAACGGTTGCATAAACAATGAATTTTTCCCTAAAGTTTAAATTAAGGATCTCATGATCCACATTTTTGCCTCTCACCCAAGTAAAATCCTTGATGGCTCGGGTTAAATATTGACGTTCTTTTCGAGGCCATACTATGATTCTGCCTTCTACATCTTCATTGAACTGAGCATGGATAAACACGCCTTCGAAGATTTCCTGTAGTTTATTACTAACATTGGATACTTCCCTTACGCGGAGTTCCGAAAATTCGAAATCCATCTCTCCAATCTTACCTTGAAAGTGATCTTCTCCGATGTAATACTGCATAGGGGAAGAAAAGATACCGCTGCGCTTAAAGACGGACTTGTCGATACTCTTCTTCTCATCATAACGGATCATCCCGTAGTTTGGTGTGTCTCCAATGAATTCTAATATAAGGTTGACAACATTGGGTTTGAAAGTTTGGATAAAGACGCGAATCCGATAGCCCAGGTATCCAATGTAGAAGCCCACGGGGAGCATAAGTACCAAGGTGATGGCTAAGATATTGAGGTAAAGGGCAAAGATCAGTAAACCCAATAAGACAACCCCCGAAAAGAACAACAGGCGTAGCAGGCGGATCCGCCGCCGCTCCATGCGCATCAATTCAGGATGCAATGTATGGTTATAATACAATCTAAACTCTTCCAGCCGTTTCATCTCCGTGGGGAATTCCTTGCTGCTCAGTATTAGGAAAAAATGCTTAATGCACTTATGGGCTAAAATAGATAGGATTTACAGGATTCATTATACCAATTGACATATTTTTTAATATAAGTATGAGGAAACAATTATCCTAGAAGATATGACGGGCATTTTTCAACCTATGCTACGTTGCAAAAATCCTTGGTTAGCTATGGCTATCTTGCCTGGCGGCCAGACAGGGCCGCGGTTTTTGCGCCTTGCCTAGATTGAAAACTCCCTTAGTCAGATACTTTAGCCTAATTATATCCTCATACTTAACACACTTCCTTTTTGATTCTGGACGGTGATTTGAGGTTCAAGACCAATAGATGAGCCAACTATTAAGGCTTTTTTTGATGAAGTCTGAGTGGTAAACCAACTTTTAGAAGTAGAAAGGCACTCTTTAGTGCGTGTTTAGGGATTGTTTATGCAGGAGAAAAGTGTCATGGTGTTGCTGAGGCCAGGTTTTTTTGATCCAAAAGGTGATCGCTAAACGTATTCTTAGCCGTTTTTAGAAAAAAGGCTGTTGTAGATCAATTAAAAAAGATGTAAATTTGCACCCTTATGAAAAGTAAGTTGATTCCTATATTTTGTTTGGCTGTTTTTTTGCTGGCCAGCTGTAAGAGTGAGTTTGAGAAGGTTAGAAGCGGAGGGGATGCTGCCAAGATGTTAGAAGCAGCAGACAAATATTATGAAGAAGAGGAATGGCAAAAGGCTCAAACGCTGTATGAGTTAATTGTCGGAAGTTATCGTGGGAAAAAGGAAGCAGAGGATATTTATTTCAATTATGCCTACACTTATTACTATTTGGGTAGGTATCTCCTAGCCTCATATTATTTCAAGAACTTCTCTACAACTTTTGGAGGTAGTACCAAGAAGGAAGAAGCGGATTACATGATCGCCTATTCTTATTACCAACTGTCTCCAACCTTTCGATTGGATCAGACCAATACAGAAAAGGCCATTGAATCGTTCCAAACCTTTGTAAATACGTATACGCAAAGTCCAAGAGTAGAACAATGCAACAAACTCATAGACGAAATGCGTTTAAAGTTAGAGAAGAAAACTTTTGAGGGCGGAAAATTGTATTTTGATTTACGGCAGTACCAATCTGCTACCCAAACTTTTGAGAACTTATTGAAAGACTTCCCGGAAACACCCAATGCAGAGGAAGTCAGATACATGATCGCGAAAGCTGCTTATTTGTTGGCGCAAAATAGTTTTGTAGAGCGTCAGCAAGAAAGATACTTGGATGCGCAAGAGAAAGCTGAGGAATTTGTAGGCCGATATGATAGTGGCGAATACCTAAAGGAAGTTCGTCTCATGTTGGCCAATAGCAAGAAAAGATTAAAACAATTAGAAGATGTCAGATATCAAAACCCAGGTGCAAGGACTAGATCCTAATGTGAAAGCTCGTGACGTACACGGTATGTCTAGCGAAACGGGCAACATTTATGAGACATTGGTGGTGGTAGCAAAGCGCGCTCGCCAATTGTCCGTGGATCTAAAGCACGAATTGCACAATAAACTAGAGGAGTTTGCTGTGTCCACTGACACCATCGAGGAGATCAATGAAAACAAAGAACAGATAGAGATATCTAAGTTCTATGAGCGTTTGCCTAATCCTGTGATCATCGCGACAGAAGAGTACATCGACGGAAAGTTGTACTATCGAAATGATCGCAATCGCAGAAAGCGCTATTAGTAAAATAGCTGGGTAAAAGGGGGGGGACATGATTAGCCTGAGGCAAAAAATCTTTCTTTTTGCCCGATAATACGTTATACGGCTAGTTCCATGATGGACCAAAACTCCTTGATTCTGGATTGCTGCTAGCAGCGCATACCGGATGTAAACACCTCAAGTGTTCGCATCCGGTTTGTTGTTTAATGAATAAACCATTACAAGACAATGTCATCAGCGCTTAACGGGAAAAAGATTATACTATCCATAACTGGGAGTATTGCGGCGTATAAAGCGGCATCCCTGTGTCGGCTTTTCATTAAGGCAGGGGCGGAGGTGAAAGTAGTCATGACCAAAGCAGCTTGCGGTTTCATTAGCCCTTTAACACTTTCTACCTTATCTCAACATCCCGTGCAGACCTCTGTAAGCAGTGAAGAGGGCTGGAATAATCACGTAGAACTCGGCTTATGGGCAGACGCCATGGTGTTAGCACCACTAACTGCAACGAGTTTGGGAAAACTAGCCAATGGTATTGCGGATAATATGGTGGCAGCCGTGTATCTCTCAGCGAGATGCCCAGTGTTTTTCGCTCCCGCTATGGACGTTGACATGTGGCATCATCCCAGTACACAGAACAATGTCCAGAAACTCCAAGCTTTTGGAAATCACCTAATCCCTGTCGGTCATGGAGAATTGGCCAGTGGCTTGGTGGGAGCAGGGCGTATGGCAGAACCAGAGTTGATCGTAGATCATCTAGCAGACTTCTTTGCCGCTGAACAGAGTTTGGCTGGGAAACACATACTGATTACGGCCGGACCTACTTATGAACCTATCGATCCGGTACGCTTTATAGGCAATCGATCTTCCGGGAAAATGGGAATGGCATTGGCCGAGGAAGCAAGCCAAAGAGGGGCAAAGGTCACCTTAGTCTTAGGCCCGAGTTTTTTAAGTACTGCGGATACTAGTATAGAGATACAAAGGGTGGAAACAGCACAGCAAATGTTTGAAGCTGCTAAAACGGCCTATGTAAGTGCGGATATAGCTATACTGGCTGCGGCAGTGGCCGATTACCGCCCCGCTACTGTGGCGGAGCATAAGATTAAGAAGCATGCTGATACTTATGCCATAGAACTGGTCAAGACACCAGATATTGCAGCAGAATTGGGTAAATTGAAAACAAAAAGGCAGGTCAATATTGGTTTTGCTTTGGAAACACAAGACGGTCCTGCTAATGCCGAAGCTAAGCTCGAAAAAAAGAATTTTGACTTTATTGTTCTCAATTCACTTCAAGACCCTGGGGCAGGCTTTCAACATGACACCAATAAGATTACTATTTTACACGCCAATTCTATACCCAATGAAGGCAATAAGATTAAGAAATTTGAGTTAAAATCTAAGGTGGCTGTTGCTCTAGATATAGTGGATGAACTGGAAGCGGTCTTAGCACACAAGGAGTAAAAGGCAATAGACTTAACCCAAAACTACTTTCAACATACGTTTATAATCTCAAGATGATGAGGAGACTTTTTTTCGTTCTAGTATTACTGGGAACATTTGGCAAACTTAGCGGACAGGAACTAAACTTTCAAGTTAAGGTTGTGACGCTAAAGTTACAGACGGTCGATCCTAAGGTATTTGAGACCCTGGAAATTTCTTTACGGGAATTTTTGAACGATCAGCAGTGGGGAAATCAGGTGTTTGAACAGGAAGAACGGATTAACTGTAACTTGATCCTGACCATTCAGGAAGAATTGTCTCCAACCAGTTTCAAGGCGGATCTCGCCATCCAATCCTCACGCCCTGTCTTCGGAACTGATTATCAAACGCCACTGATCAATCATATCGACAAGGATGTAATCTTTGAATACGAGCAATTCCAACCCTTGCAATTTAGCCGTAACAGATATAATGATAACCTTTCTCATGTCTTGGCCTTTTATGTGCATGTGATCATGGGAATGGATTATGATTCTTTTTCTCCGCTAGGAGGAGAACGCTATTTCCGGTTGGCTCAAGAGATCATAAATGTTGTACCACAAAGTGCAGCTTCTGCCTTCCCTGGATGGCGTTCTGTGGAAAGTAACCGGAATCGATACTGGCTGATCGAAAACTTGCTAAACCCGAGAGTACGCCCTTTCCGCCAAGCTATGTACGACTATCATCGACAGGGCCTTGATTTGATGGGGGGGAATCCTGACGGCGGTCGGGCCTTGATCACTTCGGCTATTGAATCGATCAGTACCGTCAACCAAGCCTACCGGAATGCGATGATCATCCAGATGTTCAACGATACGAAAGCCCTGGAAATCATCGAGATCTATAAGCGTGGAACACTGGAAGAGCAGAACAAGGTAATCCGTATCATGCGCGTGATGGACCCCTCCAACGCTCCGCAGTACGCTTCGATCAAGTAAGCTCAACCTCGGATATCACTAGAAGATGGCAGCGAATGGCCTTGGGGATTTGTCAGCTGCCTTCCATCACTCCCGACTTTGCTCAAAGTAATCAACCTTGGCCCTATCCCCTATGTTTCATATGTATAATGCATAGTATAGGGAATCATCCCCTTTTATGCCGTATCTACGTATTAAAATGTATCATTTTAGACACCTCACCTTTCCCTAGAACACGTTCATTTTTTGAAACCAAATGTTAACCTTAAATTTGACTGCCTTTCCACTAACAGCGGTGCTAATTTAGAAGCAGTAGATTAGAAAGGAAAAAGCCGAAATATTATGATGAACAAAAGTGTGGCTATCCTATTATTGGCCTTTATGAGCCTCAGCATCCTTCAAGCGCAACGGGACAATGTACCTGCTACCATTACTTGGGGAGAAGAACTTCGCGAACCTGCCAATTCTTTCATTGCTAAAACGATCAGTGCTGGCCCTTGGGGATTCAATATCTTGCGTCTCCGCCAGGGTAATGTAATGAATGGAGACCAAGTTTTCTTGGAGCGTTATGATGACCGCCTTCGCTTGAAGAAATCACAGAAGATCGATCTTCGCTACAAGAATAAGAAGAGAGCCTTCGAAGACTTGGTGAAGATCGGAGGGCAACTCTATCTATTTACTAGCTTCAACAACCAGGTGAAGAAGAAGAATTACCTTTTTTATCAAAAAGTAAGTCATCGCTTAACTCCATCTAGAGATATTGTCAATGTCGGAGAAATCGATACCCGGAGTAAGTATAAGCAAGGCAATTTTGACTTAGCCTTATCCAGAGATAGCTCTAAAGTCCTCATCTATAACGGACTCCCATACAAAAAGAATGAACCTGAACGCTTTACCCTTAGAGTTTTTGATGATCAAATGCAGGAATTATGGACTCGGGATATTACGCTGCCTTATAACGATAATGTGTTTGAGATAGAAGAATATCGAGTTGACAAGGATGGCAACGTCTATATCTTGGGGATTGTGTATAAGGATGGAAACCGGCTCCAACGCCGAGGGCAACCAACTTACGGATATACCGTTATTGCCTACCTGAACGATGGAACCGAAAAGCAAGAATACCGGATTGAATTAGAAGACAAGTTCATTACCGACCTTACCTTTAGAGTAGCCAATGATGGCAACTTGGTGTGTTCTGGTTTTTATTCCGATAGAGGAACCGTTAGTATAAAAGGAACCTATTTCCTCCGGATGAATGCCAAAACCAAAGAGATTTACAACGTCAATTATAAAGCTTTTGACCTTGATTTTCTTACGTTCAATATGAACCAGGGGCAAAAACGTAGAGCGGAAAAGAATGAGAAAAGTGGCAATGAAAATCGGGCACCGGAGCTCTCTCGATTCTCCTTGGATGAATTGATCATGCGTACAGATGGTGGCGCTGTTTTAGTGGCGGAGCAGTATTTTGTTTACCAACAAAATTGGGATAGAAATTTTGGATACGATCCTTTCTGGGGAGGTAGATGGGGCAGATGGGGGAACCCCTATTGGAATCGAAATAATCAAACCAATTTCTTTTACCATTACAACGATATTTTGATCATTAACATCAAGCCGACCGGTGAGATAGAGTGGGCTAGTCGCATCCCAAAACGCCAAGAAACCATGAATGATGCGGGGTACTATTCCTCCTATTCCATGGCTACGGTACGGGATCGCTTTTACTTCATCTACAATGATAACCCACGGAATTTTGACCCTAGAGTGCAGAGTGGCAAGCGGCGGGTTCGTTACAACTTTAACGGAAGCGATTCTGTGATATCCCTGGCCGAGGTGAAGATAGATGGAAGTGTGCGGATAATGCCGTTATTCACCAATCGGGATGCTGATGTGATTACGCGACCGAAAATCTGTCGCCAGTCTAGCAGCAAGCATATGCTTATTTATGGGGAGAGAGGTCGGAATTTCCGATTTGCAGATTTGGCTTTTGAATAAAGTGTATTGCTCTTTCATGAAAAAACGCACAGTGGAGGAGGAACAGGAAGTGACTTTTGCCGCATGGGAGGTCTATAATAGTAGGGACTTGAGGCGGTGGAACAGCTTGGTGGAGTTAGATGAAAAATAAGATGATAAGTAGACGAATCGTTTTTTTGTGTTTGGTTTTAATTGGTGGGACTTCTCTCCAGGGACAGCGGGATGAAATTCCCGCCAAGATTTCTTGGGGAGAAGAACTTCGAGAGCCGGCTAACACTTTCATTGCTAAAACCGTAAGCGCGGGGCCTTGGGGATTCAATATATTGCGCCTTCGCCAAGGCAATATGCTGAAAGGAGACCAGGTGTTCCTAGAACGTTATGATGACCGCCTTCGCTTGAAAAAATCTCAGCAGATCGATCTTCGCTACAAGAATAAAAAGAGAATGTTTGAAGATGTGGTGAAAATTGGCGGACAACTCTACCTATTCACTAGTTTCCACAATCAGGTTAAGAAGAAGAATTATCTATTTTATCAGAAGCTCAGTGATCGATTAGTACCTTCCCGAAATCTGACTAAGGTAGGAGAGATTGATACACAAACCAGGTACGGAGGAGACTTCGATTTGGTTTTATCTAGGGATAGCTCCAAAGTTCTGATTTACAATCAACTTCCCTATCAGAAAAATGAACCTGAACGCTTCACTGTTCGCGTTTTTGATGATCAGCTGGAGGAACTGTGGACCAAAGAAATTACCCTCCCGTATAACGATGATGTATTTGAGATTGAGGAATATCGAGTAGATAAGGAAGGTAATGTATACCTTCTAGGCGTTATTTATCAAGAGCGAAATCGAATCAAGCGCCGGGGGCAGCCGACTTACGGTTACACAGTTCTGGCTTACCTGAATGATGGCAGGGAAACGCAAGAATATCGGATTGAATTAGGGGAAAAGTTCATCACAGATCTCACTTTTAGAGTGGCCAATGATGGCAACTTGGTGTGTTCTGGTTTTTATTCGGAAAGAGGAACCCTTAGTATCAAAGGAACTTACTTTCTTCGAATGAATGCGAAGAGTAAGGAAATCTATAATGTGAATTTCAAAGCCTTTGATATAGATTTCCTGACTTTCAACATGACCAATAAACAAAGACAACGAGCGGAGCGGAAACAACAGAGTGGCAATGATCGAGCACCAGAGCTCAATCGCTTTTCTTTGGACGAATTGATTATGCGAACGGATGGGGGAGCTGTACTCGTCGCGGAGCAATACTACGTGCATGAACAATCCTTTTACTCCTACTGGGATCGCGGCACCCGAGTAAATTATTTCTATCACTATAATGATATCTTGGTTATCAATATTAAGCCGACCGGTGAGATTGAGTGGGCCAGTCGTATTCCTAAACGACAGGAGACGGTGAACGATGGCGGATATTATTCCTCCTATGCCATGGCTACGGTGAAAGATCGCTTCTATTTCATTTTCAATGATCACCCTCGAAACTTTGATGGGGGAGTGCAGGGTGATAACCGACGAGTACGACTCAATTACAATGGTAGGGATTCCGTCGTATCTTTGGCAGAAGTCAAGATTGATGGGAGTGTACGGGTAAAACCGCTGTTTATCAATCGGGATGCTGATGTGATCACCAGGCCGAAGATCTGCCAACAATCGAGCAGTAAACATATGCTAGTATATGGGGAAAGGGGACGAAATTTCCGATTTGCGGATCTCGCTTTTGAATAAAAGGTAGGTTTAGTTCTGAACTACCCCCAACAGACTTTTCTAAAAAAGTCATCTGTGAATAGTATATATAATAAAAAAATCGTATTATTAAATCCTCAAAAGTAGTTCGTGAATCACATCGCCATATTTGCTTCGGGTACAGGAAGCAATGCTAAAAAAATAATCGAACACTTCCAGTCTAACCCCTCAATCAAGGTTAGCCTGCTTGTATCCAACAAAGCCACCGCCCCAGTTCTGGAAATGGCCCAATCATTTGGTATCGACCAGCACGTGATTAATCGTACATCTTTTTATGAAACGGAGGAGATTTTGACCGTTTTTAAGAAGTATGAGATCGATTTCATCGTTTTGGCCGGCTTTTTGTGGCTTATACCTACTTATTTAGTGGAATCTTTTACAAAGCGCATGGTAAACATCCATCCTGCTTTATTGCCCAAATTTGGCGGTAAAGGTATGTATGGAAGGCATGTTCATCGAGCCGTGAAAGAAGCTGGAGAGAAAGAGAGTGGGATCACAATTCACTATGTAAATGAGAACTACGATGAAGGGGATATCGTGTTTCAGGCACGTTGCGAAATCGAGCCTGAGGATAGCCCTGAAGAAATCGGTAAAAAGGTGCTACAATTGGAACATAGATTTTTTGCTACCGTAATAGAAGACATACTGGTCTCACAAAATTAAAGCGCTTTTGCTCAGGCTTACTCATTTTTCGAGAACGTCGGTAAGCGTTTTACCTCAGATTCTTCCTAGATCTTGGTCTCTAAGCTTTAAAACAAAAAACAAATCATGACTTGGTCATAGTGCTTTGAAACAGCTACTAGACGGCTACGGCCTTGCTGAGATGTGCGAAAGACCAAAATTGTTGAGATTTCCCATAACATATGCACTAACAACACGTTAAGAGGAATAAGATACTTTAATATAACCCGAGACATACCAACTCACACACAACCAATTTTTGAATTATGGTAAAGAAAATTTTAATTCTTTCCTTCGGACTACTCCTACTCGCCGGTGCTACTACTGCCCAAAACCTTAGCTGGAAGAAGCACCAGAAAAAGGCCGATAACGCAATGGAAGAAGGTAAACTCCAAGAGGCAGCTGAAAACTACAAGATGGCTTGGCAGAAAAAGCAAAAGAAGAAGGAACTGATATTTAGAGCGGGCGAAGCTTACTATCTACTCAAAGACTATCGAAACGCTGCTGAAGCTTTTCAGCACGTAAAAGGAGAAAATAAAGATTTTCCTTTGGTTGGACTAAAATATGCAAGATCCTTAAAGCAAGATGGTCAATATGATAAGGCCATCAAGGCTTTTGAAGATTTTGGTGAGAACTATACGGGAAGTGGTAAAGCCATTTTGGAAGATATCTTACAAACGGAGATAAAGGGAGCTGAATTGGGCAAAGAAATGGCCCAAACGCCTAATCGGAGTATCAATTTGATGCACCTTGGGAACGGAATCAATACCGAAGCGGATGAATTTGCTCCTTTCCCAGCGGGTATAGATCATCTGTACCTGTCATCCACCATGGGGGGGACGACACGCTTGTATTCTAGTCGGAAAAATGGAGTCGATTGGCAAAAAGCCAATATTCCAAGTGAGTTTCCTGTCATTCAAAATGGGCAATTTGCCAATGGTGCTTTAAGCCCGGATGGTGAACGCCTATTCTTCACGATCTGTAGTGCAGAGAATTCTCCACTGGACTTCAATAGTCGCTGCGAAATTTTTGTAATCAAAAAGCAAGGAAAAAACTGGTCACAGCCAGAACGCCTACCTGACTTTATCAATGCGCCCGGAGCAACGGCTACACAGCCGAACGTAGTACAGGAAGGAGGACAAGAGGTGTTGTACTTTTCTTCAAATCGCGAAGGAGGAAGGGGCGGACTCGACATCTGGTACGCGACCCGCGACCTAGGGGCCGATGATCTTCGGTTTTCTGATCCCATAAATCTCGGCCCATCTATCAATACCCTTGGTGATGAAATCACTCCCTTTTTTGATAGCAATGAAGGCAAGCTTTACTTTGCTTCCAATGGACATACTTCGATTGGAGGCTATGACATCTTCTCTGCTTCTGGTGGAGAAAGCACTTGGACCGTTCCTAGCAATCTTGGATTTCCCTTGAACTCCAGTGCAGATGACTTTTACTATATCCACAATGCCGATAAAACGAATGGTTTTCTGGTTTCCAATCGGGTATACGGGGGAGAAAAAAGTAACACACATCACGTAGATATTTTCGGGTTTGATGTGGGAGGACAAAGAATTGTTTTAAAGGGCAATGTTTATGCGCAGGCTTCGGGGGAATTGTTGAATGACATTACGGTATCTCTTTTTCAGTTGTATGATGATGGAACTGAAACCTTGCTGGTTGAAAAACCTTTTCACAACGGTAGCTATTTGTTTGAATTGATTGCCAATCGTTCGTTCCGAGTTGAAATACAAAGTACTGGACATGCAAGTACCACTTATAGCTTCCGTACCGATGCACCAGATGTTACGACTTACGGAAAACCCGTCTTTTTGGAAGCAGGTGTAGAAGAACCCGCGATGGTGAATATTGAACGGCCATTGAACACCTCACCTACTGAAGAGACTCCTCCAGCGGTAGAAGAGGAATTCGAAATGGGTGAAGTGTCTCCAAAGAACGACCCCAATGCGGTGGAAGATGAAGGCATTGTATATACTTCTAGGGGGACTTCATCACGAGATAATTTGGAATACGCTACTACTGCTCCAAAACATAGCGGTGTATACTACAAAGTACAACTGGCAGCTGTAGGGAAGTACAAGAGAACCCAATCCAAGTACAGCAAAGCCGAATCAATTGGGCGTATTGATACAGAGGAGTTGCTATCCAAGGGTTTAACTCGTATCCTGATTGCGGATTTCTTTTCGGAGAATGACGCCATTAGTGCAATGGAAAGCCTAAGGGAGATGGGTTTTGACCGAGCTTATATTGTTAAGTATCAAGATGGTGAGCGTTACGGTCGAGTGAACTTGAAGTAATCAGCGGGCGCTAAATCGCCCCTCTCTATACATATTTTTAGCCCGTATGTAGCGAAAGTTGCATACGGGCTATCTTAATAAATGGGGATGTAGGCAGGATGAGTACAGAGTATTTTTTTATCCCAAAGGTAAACAATCACCAAACCAGACAAAGATTGCTTTAGTTTAGGATGAAATCAAAAACGGTCTCAAAGACACCATTTGTGATGACAAGACTATCTCCCTCGGCGTTTTAAAGGTGGACCTGAAATCATCCTCAGTGGAGGAACCTGCTTCTTTTTTACATCCAGTGGTGATGGAAATAAGTAGGCATACAACTGCCAATACATGGAGGTAGGGTTTTTCATGCTTGATTAGTTTTAGTTTTCACTATTAAGTTATTGTGTTTTGTGCAAAATAGCTAGGGGCGAAACCATGGATAAAAAATTTAACATATCATTTACTTACCAAAAGTGAAAGAAATTAATTATTTTTACTTTTGGTAAGTAAATAAAGTAAACATGGGAGAATACTCTTTAGGTGAATTTCAGGAGCTAGTGTTATTGATTGTCGCGGCACTCAACAAAGAGGCCTATGGCGTTGCCATTCTAAAAAGCCTGGAAAAGGAAACCAACAAGAAGTTTAACATAAGTGCGGTTCACGTGGCCTTAAAGCGTATGGAAGAAAAAGGATTTGTGGAATCCCACTATGGAGGAATAACCAATGAGAGGGGAGGACGACGTAAGAAATTTTACCTGATTACCGCCCTAGGTAAAAAGATCTTGGATGAGCAGTATGATCTAAGAACTCGAATTTATCAACGTATCCCAAAAATATCTCTAGGCTAGTGCTACCTCAACCACCAAAATATTCACTCCGTTTTCTCCGCTGGTTCTGCCGAGAGGACTATCTAGAAGAGATAGAAGGTGATATGGTTGAATTGTTCGAAGAGGAATACGTTGCCTCTCCTGCCCGAGCCACGTGGAAGTTTCGATGGACAGTCATCCGCTATTTTCGTCCCAGGTTCTTTAAGTTGTTTCATCCCCACAAGAAAATCAACCCATCTGTTATGTTTAAGAACGATATAAAAGTAGCCTGGCGAAGTATCAGGAAGCAACCTTTCTTCACTTTGTTGAATATTTTTGGTTTGGCGATTGGCATAGCTGGAAGTATGCTAATTGGGCTCTATATACAGGACGAACTCAGCTTTGATCGTATGTTTTTGGATGCTGATCGCATTTACCGGACGGATATAGATTATCGGGTTACTGGAGAAGAATCTTTTTACGCCACTGCACCAGGGCCGATGGCCGCAGCCATCAAAGAGGACTATCCACACATTGAGCAGATTACCCGGATGCGAGAAGTAGGGCAAGCATTGATTCGTCCTGCTGATGCCATTGTCAACATCAAGGAGCAAAATGTTGTTGGAGCGGATTCCACCTTTTTTGAGCTATTTGGAGTAGAACTCCTGGCCGGAGATTATCAAACCGCCTTGAAAGATCCCTATACCATGGTTATGACTAAAACGGCAGCTGAAAAACACTTTGGTTGGCGGCAGGCTGTTGGAAAAAGTATGGTGATCAATGACCAAGACAACTATCTGGTTACTGGCGTAGTAGATGACTTTCCAGCCAATTCGCTGTTTAGAGAGCAAGGCATTTTCCTCTCTATTGAAAGCTTTGAGGACGCCAAGAGTGTAGCATGGAATAACTGGAGTTATCCCACCTTCATCAAGTTAAAACCTCATGCAGACCCTACAGCGCTAAGGGCCTACTTGGCTACCGTCAAGGAGAAATTCCTAATTCCCTGGGCCATGACCTTCGTTCCTGGACTCACCATCGAGAGCTCTAGAGCGGATGAAGAGGCTACAGGGAATTTCATGATCTTTGGAGCTACTGCACTGACGGATATTCATCTCTATTCAGATAGGCGTGGGGAGATGAGTAGTAATAGCGATATCAAGAATGTCTACATCCTATCTTTTATCGGTTTCTTCCTGCTGGTTTTAGCGGCGGTTAACTTTATGAACCTTTCTACTGCCCATTCACTAAAAAGAGCGAAGGAAGTGGGGATCAGGAAAACCTTAGGCTCTGATCGTGTCGGATTGATTCGTCAGTTTCTCACAGAAGCGGGTGTGATTACAGCCTTATCACTGTTGATGGGGGTGCTGCTGGCTATCACGGCCTTACCCTACTTTAATGAATTGGCAGAGAAATCCATATCCTTCCCCTTTCAGAGCCTGGTTTTTTGGATGGCGATTGTGGTGGCAGCTATTCTGTTAGGGTTGCTAGCGGGGGCTTACCCGGCATTCTTTATGTCGGGGTTTATTCCGGTTAAAGTTTTGAAAGGAGGAGGGGAAAGCAGGGTAGGAGGAGCCCGGGTTCGCAATTCTCTGGTGGTTTTTCAGTTTTCCATATCGGTTTTCTTGATTGTTTGCACGCTAGTTGTTTTTCAACAGTTGCAGTTTATTAGGCATACGGACTTAGGCTTTCAGAAGGATCAGGTGTTGGTGGTGGATGATACCCAAATGGCAGGACAACAATTACTATCACTTAAGGAGACTGTGGAGAATCTAGGTCAGGTTCAAAGTGTAAGCTTGAGTAGTTATCTCCCCACACCTTCCGATCGTAGCGTTAATACCTTCTTCCCTGAAGGTGCAGTTACACAAAGTGATAGAGCTCTGAATTATGGTATTTGGAAGGTAGATCATGACTATATATCCACCCTGGATTTGGAGATTATCGAGGGGCGGGCATTTGACCGACAATTGCCTACAGATTCTAGTGCCATTATATTGAATGAGTCAGCCTTAGTCATGCTTGGGAAAAACGCCAAAGAAGCTATTGGCACCAGAATCACGAGTGACTTTCATCGGGACGACAAAGAAAATATGGAGTATTACACGATCATTGGGGTGGTCAAGAACTTTCACTATGAGAGCTTACGAAGTGATATCAATGCCCTCAGCCTAACCCTCGGGGGTAAACCGAATCGCTTAATTGCTAAATTACAAGCGGGGAACTTCCAAGCGACTATCAATCAAATTCGAGAGGTATGGAATGAAGTAGCGCCTGGGCAACCCTTTCAGTACTATTTTATGGATGATTCCTTTAATGATACTTATCAAGCAGAATTGCGACTCGGCAGTATATTTCTCACCTTCACGATCTTGTCCCTATTCATTGCTTGCTTGGGATTGTTTGGTTTAGCTGCCTTTAATGCACAGAAGCGCGTAAAAGAAGTTGGTATCAGGAAAGTCTTAGGAGCAAGTGTAGAACAGCTTACTTTTAAGTTATCTATTGATTTCTTAAAGTTGGTGGGCTTGTCTGTTATCATTGCCTTACCTCTGGGCTGGTGGGCCATGCATCAATGGCTACAGGATTTTGCCTTCCGGACCGAGATATCTTGGTGGATTCTATTGGCTGCTGCTGCTTCAGCTGTCTTAATTTCCCTACTCACCGTGAGCTACCAAGGGCTCAAGGCTGCCATTGTTAATCCGATTGAGAGTTTGCGTTCGGAATAGCCAAGATTCGCTCACACAAGCGCAAGAATCGGATTGAGTACCCGTACGATTCTATTGATTTTTGTTGAAGAAAAAAATTACAACAAAAATTCAAGTCGTATGAAAGTTGATTTTCAAATAGAAGGTATCCCAACGGATGAGGCTGAGGCGCTAATACAAGTGGCAGACTCGATCATGGGGACGAAGCGTATACTAGTCGATACTAAACCAGGATATCCCTGCCGTTTCAGCTTAGCAGATGCCGAGATAGGCGAAGAGGTGCTTTTACTAACCTATGAGCATCATGCCGTAGCTTCGCCCTACAGATCTTCTGGCCCAATTTTTATTCGTACCTCCACCGCTCAAGCCACGCTAGCCCCCAATGAGATCCCAAAGATGTTGCGGCATCGCCTCCTATCACTCCGGGTCTATGACCAAGATGCTATGATGATTGCTGCCCATACGGCTCAAGGGACAGATTTGGAAACCCTAATTCAAAGTATCTTCGAAGACCCAGCAGCCCAGTATATACAGGTGCATAACGCTGGCCCCGGCTGTTACAATTGCCAAATTAATCGACTGAATTGATCCGTTCGGGAACTTATTCTAAATCCTAATAGTTATCTAGACATCATGCATAAATTACATTCATATCAGACCTATTGGCAATTGCTGCTCCAGCCAGCAAGGGAATAGGTGTGTGCTGATCTAAGATATACATGGCAAATGCCCCTTGCGATTTCATATGGCAAGGGGCATTTGTTTTGGGGGTGATCCAGGGAGAGGACGGGCCTGTAAAGCCTCAGCCAGGAGTTTCGAGTACTTCCACCCCCACTACTTATTTGCAGCAAGCTCTTGCTTGCTCGCCAATTGGAGTGCGGGCTCCTGCCCGCAGTACCACGACCTAAAACGCGTCTTTGGTGTAATGGTAGCATCCCGGCTTCCAACCCCGGTGGTCTGAGTTCGAGCCTTAGAGGACGTGCAAATGAAAAGGTTGAGGTAGGTTTTTATTTTAGACCTACCCGCCTTTCAAAAAGCTGTGCTAACTTTGTCCGGCCTTATTGCTTCATCTCATAGCGACAAAAATGAAAAAGTACAGCTTACTCTTCTTGATCCTCACTTTCTTTCAGTGCACTACTAATACTTCCGAAGTCGGACAGCTTCATGAAAACCATGAGACGGCTATCAAGGCATCTTACCGCACTCCTGAAATCGACTCCACCCGCCTTAATGTCGCCTTCCTGATTATGGATGGGGTCTACAATACGGAACTAACCGCTCCTTATGATATTTTTCAGCACACCATCTTTAGAGACAGTATTCAGTCCATGAATACCTTCCTCGTAGCGAATACATTGAATCCGATTACGAGTTTTGAAGGTATTCGAATGCTCCCCGATTACGATTATACTAAAGATGACTTACCGCGTATTGATGTCCTGGTCGTACCGAGTGCCGAACACCACTTAGATACAGACCTCGAAGATGAGGCGATGATCGCATTTGTACAAAAAGCAGATAAGGAGGCTCAGTACATTACGTCCCATTGTGACGGTGCTTTTGTGTTGGCGAAGGCCGGTTTGTTAGATGATGTTGTCTCCACCACCTTTCCAAGTGATATAGATCGCATGCGCGAAATGTTTCCGGATTTGGATATCCGAAAAGACGTCCTGTTTGTCCACGATGGGAAGTACATTACCTCTGCAGGTGGGGCGAAATCCTTTGAGGCTGCCTTATACCTGGCTGAATTGCTTTATGGAGCACCGATAGCTCGCCGCTTAGCCAAAGGGTTGGTGATCGATTGGGATTTAGCGGAAGTTCCTCATTTGGTGATAGAGGAGATGGTATCTATGGATTAGCTAAAGGCACTTAACCTGAATCAAAGTGGATTGACGAGATTTGCGAATGACTTAAATTGCTGTCCTTTCCTCCGATCATCCAATTCACTCCTTGGGCCTTCTGATACTATCGAGGATGAAGCCATAGGTTAGCAAGACGCTGAGGTTGTTCTTTTTTAAACCATCCAAATTCGGAGCCAGAACATCGATATTAGAGAACTGTTGAAAATTCCCTTCATCCGGAATATTGCGTATCGTGCCGTAATCAACACCCAACAAAATCGTACTTCTATTGAAGTTAATTTTGGAGCCCACGACATAATGTATGTGATTCCCATCAAAAATGGTATTTCTTACCGTGCCCTGCGGTGTGGAAATGTTTTCGTAAGCAAAATTATTGGTACGAACAGCTGCGGAGAGATGAAAATTGGTGTTTACACTATGTGAGTAACCCACAGAAAAATTGAATACGGCTTTACTACCATTTCTCCAATCGGTAGTGGACCCCAGGGTTTCGATGGTAGCCATTGTATATTCCCTTACTTTTGTATGGTAGCTGGTATTGAGCCAAATCTTCTGGTTGGGATTGAGGGTTAGGCTATAGCCTAGGTTGAATTCCCAGGGGGTCGCTATGGTTGGATCTATTTCATTATCGATAACCTGATCAACTGCTATCTCACCTTCTTCTGAACTTGCTCTCACATTAAAGAAGTCGCCGCCCCTTATGAGTCGCAGGTAAGTAGGCGTGGTGATGGTCAATCCTAAATCATGGTTCTCCGTGTCTAGCAGAAAGCCAATCTTAGTAACGGAACCAATATTGCTGTAGGAACCATCAAAATTGAAGTCGAAAAACTGGCTTAGCTGATTAGCCTGGTTTACATCCAATTCTTCCAAGAATACTCTATTTCGGTACGAAAAATCAAAATTGCGGACAAATTGACTGACCCCCAAATAGAGTTTAGGCCCTAGTTTAAAATTGGTGCCAAGGCCAAACCAATCATCCTCCCCACGATACTCATAGTCAAAATACTGTGTGCTTTGCCGACCTGCGTTTAAGGACTCCTGCTCAGCTGTAAATACATCCGAGAAATCACTTTTACTGATTTTCAAGAAAGCTATGTCAAGATTTCTGATCTTAAACTTGAAAGATATCAAGTCTGGTTTTTGGCTAAAATCTCTATCCAATGGACTGTTTTGGTTGTTTCCCCAAAACTCTCGAAACCCAAAAGTCCGCACACGAGGTTGGATGATGGAGACGCTAAACTGAGTCGGCACTTTATGAATGGAAGCTGGATTGTAAAAAGTCATACTTACATCATCCGTTCCTGCAACTACAGCACCTCCCAACATTGCCCCATCTATACCGAATTGTTCGGTGCTGTATAGATAGTTTTGAGACCAAAGAATAGGACCAAATAACAATAGATTTAGGACGAGTTTATACTGAAATACCTTTAGAGAATCCATACTCATAGCTGCATATTATTTGAAGTCACTGTTGACTCACTCCCTGTTATGGAGCAGATCGGTGTTACCCCCTAAAACAGTCATGGGTTTCTTATAGTTGAGTCAAAGTAAGTTCCAACTGAAATTTCGCAACGAAAAACGAGAATCAGAGATCTACAGAGTCCAACGCGGATAGGTTTGTGTGCTTATTTCATTCTAGACATACGTTTAAACTTGGAAGGGTTTGCACCATCAAGTGGCCTTTAATTTAGTCATCATTTTAAACAGTAAGGTAGGGAAGAAGCGTTTGAGGTACACGGCTAGCTTTTCTTTGCCTTTGGCGATTAGCACCTCTGGTGTCCCATTCTGGATACCGCTGATGATCTTGGCCGCACATTCCTCCACGGGAATGCCATTCTCAATCAGGGGATCTGTGACATTGTGTTTTTTACCATCTCCTTCTAGGGCATTGATGGAAATATTCGTTTTTACGGAGCCTGGGGTTACGACCATGACCTTGATGTTGTCAGCGTGCACCTCGGAGCGCAAAGCATCCATAAAGCCAATCACGGCATGTTTGGCGGCGCAATAGGCGGTTCGCATAGGTGTGCCAAATTTGCCTGCTATACTACTAATTGTGATGATTAGCCCTGTCTTTCTTGCTAGCATGTGTGGCAAGACGGATTTGGTCAGGCTAATGGCGGCGAAATAGTCCAGTTCCATGATTTTGCGATCCACCTCCATCAAGGTATCCTTGGCTAATGACCGTTGGGAAATCCCGGCATTATTAACTAAAATATCGATAGTTTCCACTGTAGCCAGCACTTCTTCCACGGCAGCGGGTATGGCCTCGACCTTCAATAGGTCCATTGGATAGACCACATGTCCTTCACCAGCCAAACTATCTTTTACAGTATTTAGTTTCTCAATATTTCGCGCAGTCAAGACGATCTTTGCACCCGCTTTTGCCATTTGTAGGGCTAGTTCTTTGCCGATACCCTCTGATGCACCTGTTATCCATACTGTCTTATGGTTGAAGTTTTTCATGTTTGTAGGAGTCTAATGCTAAATGATAAAAGCAAGGCTGCACTAGAGATCACAAGTAAGAGGCCAGAAGTAAGCGATCTGACTGCTTCGCTGCGAGAAACGCTTGAGCTATCCTTTATTTCGAACCATAGTGTCTTCTTGCATCTGTCTTCTAGACATCTAGTATCATAAGGTAAGGTAATAATCTGAGGCCTAAGGCTAGCATTAAGGCCTGATAAAATCTGCCATTACCGGATAATGATCAGATAATTGGCTGGTTTCTGGCCCATTTAAAATCCTGGAGTACACACATTGCTTCGCTAGCTGTGGACTGGCAAGGATATAATCGATCCGCTGTCGGTTGCGTTTAATCTCTGATTCGGTTTGCCAGATGTTGGCCAGGGCAGGAGCGGGAAAGCTAAATCTTTCGGATGGTTGGAGAAAAGACATGCTAATATCGATTAACCCAGCTGAAAAGAAGGTAGACATCGTAGTATAGTCCCAGTATTCATGGCGTAGGTTTTGGTACTTTTCGTTTTTAGCGTCGCCGATTTTGTACCGTGCTAATAGTGCCTTCTTTTCTCGGTTAACGTCTTCGTCCATTGGAGAGAGGGCATTAAAGTCTCCCAAAACAAGAGAATTCCCCCCGGCCAATGATTCGATTTGCTGGGTGATAATTTGAGCTTCCCTTTTTCTCGTTTTCCAGTCGGCAGGACTAAGGTGCACCACAAAAACATCAATGCCAGCTACCCGAGCATGCAACATCCCATGCCACATTCCATCTCGTTGTTTTTTGACCAACGCTATCGGCCATTTAGAGGTTAGTCCCACGGGATAGCCATCTTCTTTCAAAATGAGGGCGTGATCGTGCCCCCAGGTCTTGGCATCTTGTGCTAGCTTTTCCTGCGTGTATCCGCATAACTCCTGCAAGGCAAAAATATCCGGTTTTTGGAACTTGGCCCAGTCTAGAAACTGCTGATGCCTTGTTGTGTCTTTTCCCCAATCAAAGCCATTCCAAATGTTGTAGGTGATGACGCGAAGGGAGGAGGTGTCTTCTTGGGTATGTGCTTGTAATAGAAAGCAGAGGCAGAGGAAGGTAATGATAAAAGATCTTTGCATAAGATGGAGATAGATTAAAGTGGTTTATGAAAGGTGGTTTGGCAAAGATATCCGAAGTTTCGCTAAGTTCTGGTCAAAGGAAAAACTTCTGATGTGGCTTGGTCGAAATCATGTGGTTCTAGCTTTTTAAACTTTACCATTTTGGGATATTATTTCGAGGGACGGGACAAATATACCAAACCCAAGGGCACGGATTTACCGGATTCCTGGCTAGGTGTATTTAACCCCTAGCGGGTTTTTGGCCAAAGATTGCTTAACCCAAATTAGTCCCTGCAAGCACTTGTCACAGCGTGTCAAAAGATGTATAGCCAGATACACAGGTAGGATTTTCGTGCAT
This sequence comes from Saprospiraceae bacterium, assembly GCA_965263225.1. Taxonomy (GTDB): domain Bacteria; phylum Bacteroidota; class Bacteroidia; order Chitinophagales; family Saprospiraceae; genus DT-111. Next base: position 197,200 of record CBDHHG010000043.1, on the reverse strand, counting down.
TTATGTACGATATATGAACCATCCATTTTTGGAGAATACAAAACTTCCAGGTTGCCAAAATTTCGACCAACCCACTTCGGATATCTGCCTTTGGGAAGGGAATTGGTGAACTGGGGTTATCGAATTGTTTACTCTATTAGTGCTTGTTTCCAGTTGTAATAGTAAACGCCTAAATTGCGGCCCCAGAATACTCCTTTAGCATTGCTGCCCTCAGCAGGCATAGCAGAAATTGAATATCCTTAGTGAATGAAAACCTTTAGTGAAGTTCTACAATCTTGTTTTGCGTCGAGGTAAATCTGTTGCCTTCGTCAGGGGGCAATTGATTGGAGAACAAGGCCTGATCAACGATTCCGTATTTAGCTTCGGTGCAGCTAGGGAATCACGCTTGAATGACCTGTATAAGGAATCCAGACATAGGGGAAAGCCTGCATTGGCAGCTGACTTTATCCCAAGAGATTAATCCACTTCAGAGCGACCTGTTGGCCAACGGCTTTTTGTCGGTAGCGGAGATTTTTTTGGTTGAGGCGCGGTCCGTATGTGAATTATGGTTTCATTTGTTTTTTCTGTGTGTAAGAGAGAAGATTACCATTTTCACACTACTTAAGTACTCGGCCAAGATTAACCGAATATATCCCTTTGGGCGATTTCTGGACTCACCCAGTGTTGAAAAGCCTCGTCGATGCAGGGGCATCCCCTACTTTTTCGCCTCGATTGAGCCCAAAACTCATCCTAAATGAATGCTTGCCTAATCATGTCCGAGTACTTAAATGTACATAATCTGTTAACACGGCTTCAGCCCGTTAACAAAGATTTACATTTCTTAAGAGTGGACTTAACGATTGCAAATACTTGATAGGCCTATTTTAGCCTCAAAACAAGATTCTGATGAAAAATAATCTATTTGTATTCTTACTATTAAGTGCGGTAAGTGTATTTGGACAAGAAATTCAGATTGGGGAAAAGGTGCCAGCCTTTAAAGTAGAGTTGGTTGATGAAGACCGATCTGTCTTCAGCTTTGATGGTTCTACTGGAAAAGCTTTGCTTATAGATTTTTGGGCTAGTTGGTGCTCACCCTGTGTAGCGGGTATGCCCCATTTAGAAGCCTTACAAAAGAAGTATGTAGGAAGACTACAGGTGATTTCCGCTAGTGAAGAAAAATATCAAAGGATAAGCCGATTTAAAGAGAAGCGACCTTATCAATTTCTCTTTGCCAGAGACACAGGGAGTTTAAGGGCCCTCTTCCCTTATCAGGTTATACCCCATAGCGTATTAATTGCTCCTGATGGAAGGCTTGTAGCTATCACTGCACCTGATCATATTACAGATTATGTAATTGAACAAGTCCTGGCAGGTCAGAAGGTTAATCTACCTATTAAAAAGGATCATTTTGATTTTGATCCTGCCTATGAGTATTTTGATTTCGAAGAAGAGGTGCAACAGCTTTTTCAGTTGCAACCCTATATGAGTGGAATCCCAGCGTTTAGCAGAACCTACCCTGAAGGCCCCTTTAAAGAGCGCAGGATGACCATTTTTAATTTAAATGTAGCTGGCCTATACAGAAAAGCCTATCAGCTATCTAGTTATAGATTGATCTATGAATTTGATGAATCCGAGATTGATTGGGAGGACAAGCATAACAGATTTTGCCTGAATATTATCGCACAAAACCCTGAGCAGCTATATCCATACCTGCAAGAACAGCTTAGCCAGCATACACAAGTATTGGCACAGCCATCTACCCGAGCAATGGAAGTGCTAGTAGTCAAGAAGGCAGAAGAAGGTATTAAGGCAAAGCCTGTGCAGGAAAAGGGAAGGACACAAGCCCGGGGGGATGGATTCAAAAATGAAGGAGCTAGTATGGCTGATTTTTGTAATTATCTTGAGCATTTTGGCATTGCACGTATGGCAGTTGTAAATGAGACAGGAGATGATGGATTATATGATATTGATTTCTCTTTTGACCCAGAAAATCCTCAATCTTTTCAAGCGGCCATGACAAATTTGGGGCTGACCTATAAGAAAGGTATCAGAAAAACGAAAGTATTGGTGCTTTCTATGAAAGAGAAACAGTAAGACGAAGCTGTTTCTCTCCTTTGGCCTGATTGGCCAAAGTCTGCGAAAGAGGGAGCGAACAGAAGGGGAATGACTAGGACGCCACTCGGCGCTCTATTCAAGAATTATTGCTTTTCCAAAAAATCATTAATCTGAGAGTACTCCTCCTTCCCTCTTTCAGTAAGATAGGGGAGAATCATATACCAGGTCATGTCTACTAGATCCATGGGCTTTTCGAAGATGTCACCAGGGGTAAAGATCTTACTTTGCAAATTCCAGAAGGCGCCGACCATCCAAACATTATGGGTTAAATAATCATAATTGATTCCTTCGCTTTCTGGGATCATTCGACCGGTCTCTATGTAATGCTCAAAAAGTGCTTTCCCTTGTTGCAAGCGCATTAAGTTGCTCTCTTCATACAACTTACCTACCTCCGGATAATTGTAAAGGATGAAAAATAGATCTTGAAAGAAAAAATTATGCTTCTGCATGAAGTCTTTGAAAGTGCTCATGACCTTCCTAAAATCATGTAGCGTCAAGTAGCCAGTCAGCTTGATAAAGTCTTGCGAATCGGTATGCATTTTCTCATAGACCTCTTCAATTAATATCGCTTTGGTCTTAAAATGATAGGTCAAGTTACCTGAACTAATTTGTAAAGCAGCCGCTATTTGATTGGGTGATGTTGAGGCTATTCCTTGCTCATTGAACAGCTCCACAGCCTTAATAAGGATCTTTTCTTTTAATTTCATCTTCAAAATTAGTATTTCAGTGCTAAATACATTTCGTTTTTGGCTTTAAAGTGCTATTTTTGACCTATTAATAATTCTCAAAAAGATTCCTCAAAGATGAAAATTAAAAAACAACCACTCATACTTTTTTCTTTTTTGGTGGTGTTGAGCAGCTGCCTACGCGTCCCCAATTACATTTTATCTGACAAACTTCCTCCCGTTGATAAAACACGGAAAGCCAAAATGCTCTCTGCTTTCTTCGGCCTTGATGATGGACTAACCCAGCGGGCAAGATTGATTTGGCGGAAAGCGCCAGGGAAAGATGGTATGCCCATCGTTTTCTCGCACGAAATCGACCCTGAAACGCTAGATGCCTCAGATTTTCAAGTGACAACACAAAAAGGGGAAACTAGAGGCGTGGAATTTGTATCGTATAAACCTGCGGTGGAAGAATTTGAACTAAGAACCCTATTGTTGATTGGGAAATATGGGGAATATCCAGATAATGAGCCTGTTGAAGTAGAAATCGTAGGAGAATTGAAAACAAGAGATGGACAGGAGTTAAAAGGACAGAAGATTGCGGTAACCCCTTTGATGGAAGGGCCATTCATAAGTTATGCAGAGTACTTCAAGATTGACGATGAATATCCTTATGTTAAGAAAGGTGGCGGCTGTGACTGCCCAAAGACTGAAACTGCGGTAGTGGTAAGGGCAGTATGGTCTGGAGGTGTTCGATCGAAAGAGGGGAAAGAATTAGGAGATGCAGAGCTCAAGCATTTTCATGTCAAATTACTGGTAGATAAGGATACCATCGTTGTCAATCCTTTCAAGCTGGCAGATTTAGGTGACAATGAAAACAATATCGATCTGTGTATTAAAGAAGCTGGGATTCCGATATCGCTAAGAGCAGATGAAAAAATAGCCATTGATCCTAATGATGACTTAAATGCGGTGACAGAAAGGAAGATTATAAGCAGGTGGTAGTAGTTAGCTGAACTAGCATCGATTAGGTGGCTACCGCTCTACGAAGATGCACACCGCTGCCTAGTCGTATCGTTCAGTCTACTGTCAATTATGTTCAATTCACTTTGATTATCTATTACCTCTTCCCCGAACTACCCCATTTTTGCTGGCGTAATCAGAGATCAGTTATAAAGCTTTCGATCCCTGGTAAAACATTAACCCTTTAAAATCAATATCATGGAGGTAGTAAAATGCTTGTCCCTATTCCTTGCCCTTTCTTTCTTGGGCGCCACTTCTACTTTTGCGCAGTCTGAAGAAACGAACTTAGTTTTTTGAAACCCTAAAACGCCAATGCAAAAAATATGAAAACCAGGCGCAAATTGATATACATCCTATCGAGTATCGGCCTGATCCTTCTGGTCGTAGCCGTAGCCTTACCTTCCATTCTAAAGTCATTTGGGTTCCATCCAACATATGATGGTGAAGCCTATAATCTTAGGGGAAAGAAAGCACTTATTGTAACGACCAGTCATGGAGTCCTGAATAAACCAGGCGAAACAGATGGGAATGCCACCGGAGTATTTGGCTCTGAGATGACTATACCCTACTACGAATTTCTAGATGCAAATATGCAGGTAGATGTGGCCAGTATTAAAGGTGGGGAAATACCCATTGACCCTAGTTCTTTTTTATATTTTATCAAAGAAGAGGCAGACAAAAGGTTTTTGAAAGACGACATCTTTAAAGCCAAAGTAAAAAACTCCATTCCGCTCAAAGAAGTAGACTTCAAGGAATATGATGTTGTCTTTTTTGCTGGTGGTTGGGGTGCAGCTTACGACCTAGCCCAATCAGAAATCCTTGCAAAGAAGGTTACTGAGGCCTATTATAGCTCACCCGTAATTTATGGTAGTGTTTGCCATGGTGCCCTGGCTTTTACCGAAGCTAAGGATAGCCTAGGAAATTATTTGATCGAAGGCAGAACCATGACGGGAGTAACGCAAAAACAACTGGATCAATTGGGTATTGCATTTACTCCAAAACATCCGGAAGCTGAATTGAAAAAAGCTGGGGCCAATTTCCAGGCCAACCATAAAAGAATGGACTTTTTCGCGACCTTAACGGTGGTGGATGAAGAAAAGCGTTTTGTCACCGGGCAGAATCAGAATTCAGGTCATGAAACTTCCCAGCTGATTATGAAGACCTTATCTGAAAATCGACAATAATTATGAAGCTGTCAAGTAAGTACGTCATTGTACTATTCTTAACGATAGGGTTTTTCTCATCGCTGTACGCCCAAATTGACTCTACTGATCCCAAACCCAATATCGTCCTGATATTGGTAGACGATTCTGGCCTGATGGATTTTGGTGCTTATGGGGGAGAAGCGCGTACGCCCAATATTGATCGATTGGCCAAAGATGGGATGATGTTCTCTAATATGCATGCTTCTCCAGCTTGTGCTCCATCCAGAGCTATGCTTTTGACGGGTTCAGACAGCCATTTAGCTGGTGTGGCCAATTTACCAGAAATGCTTCCGAAGAAGTTTCAGCGTAAACCTGGGTATGCTGGTGTTTTGAATGGTCAGGTACAAACAATCGCTACACGTTTGAAGGAAGCCAATTACAACACCTATGTCAGTGGAAAGTGGCACTTGGGACATGATGAAAATACCCTACCCACCAAGAGAGGATTTGACCGCTCTTTTATTTTGGGCGCTTCCGGTGCCAATAATTATGAAGCACAAGGGTATTTGCCAATGAAAACCACTGCTCAATGGTATGCCGATGGAACTACAGTGGACCTTCCCGAGGACTTTTACTCCTCCAAGACCTATATCGACAAGGTCATTTCATTTCATGAGGAAGAATATAACAAAGAGCACCCGTTCTTTTCCTACATCGCCTTTCAAGCCATTCATACTCCGATACAAGCCCCAAAGGAATTCGTTGATCCCTATAGATCAACCTATAAGATGGGCTGGGATAAACTACGCCTTAACCGCTTTGAAAAAGCAAAAGAATTGGGGTTTATCCCTAAAGATGCGGACTTAAATGATGTCTTCCCCCAATTCAGAAAATGGGAGGACATAAGCGATGAGGAGCAGGAGATGTATAGCACTGATATGGCAGTAATGGCGGGCATGTTGGAAGCTATGGATTTTCATATTGGACGCTATCTGGAGTACCTGACGGAAGAAGGGTTGATCGATAACACGGTCTTTATTATCACCTCAGATAATGGGCCAGAAGGAGCAGAATACCATAATACAGTCATGAAATGGGCACAAAGACAAGGATACCATCGTGATTTTGACCAATATGGTAGCAAAGGATACTATGGAGCCCATGGACCTGAATTTGCCAATGCTCTGGCTTCTCCTTTCTCTTACTTCAAATATTATACAGGAGAAGGAGGTTTGCGAGTTCCCTTTATTATGAGTGGGAAGGACCTACCCGAGGATGTCAAGTCTGATGCCTTTTGCTTCTTCACGGATGTTGCTCCCACTATTTACGATATTGTCGGCCTTTCTACGCAGGCCAATGAAGGCTTTGCTCCTATTACAGGTAAGACTATGTTGCCTCATATAACTGGTAGCAACCCGTCTATATATGGCGATAATGAAGGAGTTGGCTTGGAATCTGGCAACAGTTCGGCTTATTTTCTAAATGGGTACAAGATTGTAAAGAACAACATTCCACATGGAGACAATACTTGGCATTTATATCACTTGCCGAGTGATCCTGGTGAGACGACTGATATGGCATCTAGTCATCCCGCTCTTTTCCAAAAAATGCTATCAGAATTCCAGGATTATGCGAAAAGGGTAGGAGTGATTCAGATGCCTGAGGGGTATTTTGCCGCAAGGGAGGTGGGAAAAAAATCGGTGATCGCCATGCTCAAATTAAATTCCCCTTACTTATGTGCCATAATACTGGCCATTGGGTGGGGGATTGTTTGGCTAAGAAGAAGAAAAAAACTTACCAGATAGAAATGACTGACTATTCTTTCTGGAAAACAAAACCTATACTTTTTGGCTTAGCCTCTTGTTTTTGCAAGGGCTGATCTCAAATTAACCATCACTAAGACCAATTGTATTACTATGATTCATTCAATCTCTAATTTAGTTTTTGAGGGTGGAGGTGTGCGCGGAATTGCTTATGGAGGAGCTTTGGAGGCTTTGTCTAAGGCCGCATTGTTTCCCAATATTCAAAGGGTGGCTGGTACCTCGGCTGGCGCCATTACGGCTTGCTTAGTAGCTCTGAAATATTCTGCCGTGGAGATAAGCAATATTATTGCCCATATGGATTTGGCTTCTTTCGAAGATAAGCAACGAGAGTTCAGGCGACTGAAAGATTTTGGTTTATATGAAGGAGAAGTGTTTTTGGAATGGCTCAGAGAATTGATCGCGAAATCTCAGGTGGGCAATGGCAATACTGATCTTACTTTTGGAGAATTAGTAGATCGCCAGGGTATGGAATTAAAAGTATATGCCACGGATCTCTTTACCCGTTCCCTGAAAGAATTTTCTCCAACTACCACGCCCAGCGTTCCTGTAGCTGAAGCTGTTCGCGCCTCTATGTCTATTCCGATATACTTCGACGCCTGGCGATTTTCCAACAATAACCCCGATAATCATTTCTATGTGGACGGGGGGGTGTTATACAATTTCCCCATCGGTGCCTTTGATGATCTCCAAAGTGGAGAAGCCAATACACAAACCTTGGGTTTCCAATTAGAAAATATGAGTTCAGAGGAGGTCTACACTCCTTTTGAGCATGGAGACTTAGGTAAGTACACGAAAAGTTTATTGGAAACGCTAATGTATACGCAAAGCGTAGCACTAACAACAAGTGCAGTAGACCTGGCTCGTACGATTCATATTGATCATTTAGGAATAGGAGCAACAGATTTTGAGATAGACAACGCAACTAAGAACAAGCTAATCCAGAGTGGTTGGGATAGTACACTGACTTTTTTACAAGCATATGGAATGGATACGAATGATTGGGGGACACCTACTTTATTGGACGAGGGTCAACATCCTTCTAAGATATTGTCATAGGATCTAGACCTTGAATCAATTGAAGCAGTATCATTCCTATAATTCTTACGGATTTGGGAGGACTTGATATTTCATCCTTTCGACCTACCAAACCTAGTATTGAAAACAACTGCTTCCTCTGCAATTAATCTCAATAGACAAGTTTGTAAACTATTGGATATAACTCCTATTGGGCAGTTTATAATGCTTAAATGATATTCATAAGGCTATGAATTTAAGAAGCTTATTAGTGTTTTTTCGACACCTGAGGGTGAGGTCTTTCAAGCGAGGAGAGATCTTTATAGAAAAAGGAATGGTTGAAAAAGACCTGTTTTTTATCAGGAAAGGCCTGACCCGTAGCTACTTTATCAATGAAAAAGGGGATGAAATAACTTTTCAGCTCTTTCCCGAAAACTATGTAATGGGCAATGTGCATGCCCTCTTATTTAATGAGCCCTCAAAGTTTGTTTATCAGGCACTAGAAGACACAAAGGTCTATGTGATTGATAGCGATTCCTTTCAAAATATGATCGCTCAGAACCCTAATGTCTTGAATTTAAACCAAATGAACTTTAGAAATATACCATTGAAACAGGCATTTCAGCGGGTGGAATCATTTGTTCTATTCTCTCCTGAAGAACGCTACCTAAAGTATATGAAGGATCATCCGACTGTCATCAACCGGGCACCTGACAAATATATCGCAAATGTGCTTGGGATAACCCCGGTTTCATTGAGTAGAATCAAAGGACGAATTACTGCAAAAAAACTGCGCTAAGCCCATTTGTTATCTTTTGTTATTGTCGGGTGCTTTGGGCTTCACCTAATTTTATCGGAAAACAGTCTACATGAAAAAACAGACACTCTTATCCTTAATCCTCTTATTTAGCAGTATTTCCGTCACTCTAGGTCAAGAAATGATTACCTATCCAGCCGGGCCTTTTGCCACTTTTCTTGACGGGGAGTTGACCGGAGCAGACTATTGGTCCGAGGAGCCTAAAATCCTTTCTGCCGGATTGGGTTTTTGCGATATTGTTGGTGTTCCCGCAGCCATGCTGACAGAACAAATCGTTAGGCAAGCAGGAGGCGCCTGGTTGTCTGATATTGATTGCGATACGACAGATGCTGGCGTGTTTACGGCTACTTCAACACTACAACAGGTCGGTTCGGTATATATTTTACAAACCCCTTACGGAGAGTTAAAAGATGGAGCCATCGGTCTGGATGGACTTCCCATTGTGTTTAGCTGGCCAGTGCTAACCACCACCATTGATTTGACCGATTTTCAATTCACCTTGAATACTGGAGAAATTGTTACACCACTCGCCGCCAGTTCAAATCCCAATTGGGAGAACAATGAACGGAATTGTGTGGTGGTCTTTGCCGAATGGGGGAATAGGTTGCCGAGTAGTGATGCCAATGCACGATTTCCTGTGAAGTTGGAGATTGTGGAAGACGATACACCTTTGACTTTGGTTGGTCCAGGCGGTCAATTATTCAATGCCGTAGGGCTCACATGGGAAACGGATTTAAGCCCTTATGATGAAAATAATGGCCCGAGATTGGTGGGTGCCAAGTTAAACTACGTAGGTGAGGAGGCGGTCGGTGAAGGGGTGAACAGCTCTTTTGCCGAGCAAGCATTGGGTGCGGTATTGGCGGCAAACTCTGAATTCGACTTGTATGGAGGGGGTGATTTCAGGTTGCGCATGCTGACTACGGGAGGGTTTTCACCCGATGGCGTAAGAGGAGTACTCCCTACCGATTATGAAAAGTTCTTTAGGATTCATGTTCTGGGAGAAAATGGAGACACGGTGTTGATCGAAAAAGATAGTATTGACTATCAGGTTATGGGTGGCACATTACGGGTCATTGGATTGTCTGATTTAGGTGCAGTAGAAGGAGGTGAGATAGAGTACGGCGATTGTTATACGGAAGATCGTGATAATTACATCGATATTATCTTAGTGGGGGATACGGCGGCTGCTAGAAATATTATCTTCCTCGAAATTCCAAGTTTAGAAGGTGGTTACTCTGCCTTTTACAACCCTGGCGGACCTGGTACTACACCCTTCCCGGAGGTTACTTACACTCAACCCGGTCCACGAGATTTGGAGCCGGTGATCATGGCATTGGATGACCCTATGCGAGTCACTTATGATGTGAGACCAGCGGCAGAGGAAATAGATTTTGTGTCTTACAATACATTTGTATTGCCACTGCTCCCCGAAGGAATCGAATACGACCCCAATAGAGAAGCTTTCCTTCTTTCATCTGCTACGGGTGGAGCGATCAGCCTTATTCGTACCGACGGTTCTTTTTCCAATTTAATTCCACCAGCGGTATTCAATGGCAATGGAACTTTCGGTTTGCAAATCGACACCCTTAACGATCGACTATTGGCTGTCGCTGCTAACATTATGGACCCGACTGTTGCTTGGCTGTTTCGGTTTGATTTGGAAAATGCTACTTTAATTGACTCTGTAAATTTAGCAGCAGTACCCACTAGTCCAGGCTTGCCCTTGAATTTTGTGAATGATGTGACGGTTGATAAGGAAGGTAATGCCTACGTTACCAATTCAGACAAAGGCGTGATCTATAAAGTGGATACGGATGGACAGGCCTCCCTCTTTTTCGAGGACAATAGCTTCGCTCCCCCTAACCCCCTGACGCAAACGGGCTTTAATGGCATTGAATACCACGAAGATGGATACTTACTTGTCGTACATTCTGTCAATGATCGGATCTATAAAATTATGATTGATAATCCATCAGACATCACGGAAGTGAGTTTACCTGATGGTTCTTTGCGTAGTGGCGATGGTATGTTTTTGGATGGCGATGAACTGGTGGTTGTTAGTAATGCTGCTAATGCAGCGGCAGTAGCTGATGAGAGCAATCCTGCTGTTCCTTTTGTTACCAAGTTTATGACCAGTGATAATTGGGACTCGGCGGTTCAGGTGGGCAACACCTATGCCACTGGTGACGTTTTTCCAACAACGGTAGTCAAAGTAGGAGAGGATTATTTCATCAACTATGCCTATTTCAATTTTCTGGCTTACGGAGATACTCCTGTCAACTATTTGATTTCGAAGGCCAACTTCGATTTTAATACCAGGTATTCAGGTTCCGCCACGGAGCTTCCTCGGGTAAACACCCCAATCGTACCCTTCTCTTATGGAGAAGACTATCAAGAGCTTTACTATGCGGACTGTACCACTCTGATTGCGGATGGTGTTCCAGATCTCAGGGGGGATTGGGTGGAAGCTACGGTTACGATTAACGGCGTAGAGATTGCTGCCCAGTCCAATCCTCGTCGGGAACGCATCGAACAATGTGGCAACCGAATTCTTATTGCAAGTAATGGGGTTCTGCATGAAGTTTTTGCAGCCGACAGTACGATGTTTAACGGAATCAATGATGTAGATCCAATGGGCAACCCAGTACATTTAACGGGCAAGTTTGAGGATAATGTTTTCCTACTTACGCCTATACTTACGGATACTTCTCAAATCATTCCAGACATCACTCGGGAATTGATTCAGGATGATACGGGAAATGACGTATTAAAACTCTTCAATCCGATGTTGGGCGGAACGCGGTATTTGACCATAGATCCAATACTTTCTGCAAGGGATCTAGTGGTAAGCAGGAATTTTAAAGTAGTACCTAACCCTTTCCAAAACCAGACTCTAGTTACTTGGGATAATGGAGAAAATGCAATTTTTCGAGCTCAATTATTGAGTGTAACGGGTCAGACGCTAAGAATATACCAGAACGTAGAAGGGGAATCTCTACTGATAGAAAAAAGAGACTTACTACCAGGTATGTATTTGTTGAATATGATGGATGCAGCCGGGAATATTGGTACGGTGAAATTACTAGTACAAGAATGATCTATCACAGCTTGGATGATAATTTCATCTGTTGATCTGACTTCTCCTACCACTGTAGGAGAAGTTGTTCTAAATGGAACGAAAATTAAACATTATGAAACAAGTCATTATTGGCTGCTTAGTTTTGATGGGATGTCAATCACTTGCAGCACAAGTAGAACAAGGTCCTAAATTTTGAAAACGTAAAAATAAATAACAATGAAAACCGTATTCACATTCTGCCTGTTTTGTGCTGCCCTAACAATGAATGCACAGCAATCATTAGTCGGCACCTGGAACATGGGTAAAGACAATACCAAAATTGAAATCACTCAGGAAAAGGGTGTTTATGGAGGTAAAATAGTCGCTTCTGATAACGCCAAGGCCAAAATTGGAAGCCAACTACTAAAGGACATCAAGTCTGTTGGGGGACAGTGGAAAGGAAAAATGTACAGCCCCAAAAAAGGCAAATGGTTTGATGCTATACTAAAACCGGATGGAGCGCAACTTTTTGTAACCGTAAAGGCTGGCCTCGTGAGTAGGACCTTGGAATGGAAAAAGGAATAGCGACTTACAGAACACCTATATGAAAGAACTGAAAAGAAACGATAAAATGAGATATATATTCAGCCTTCTCTTCATACTGTCTAGTCTCTTCCAAGCCAATGCCCAAAGAACATTCGAGGTTGCTATCATCTCTGATGCAGCTGAAAATGAGCGCCATTTCTTTGAAGAATCTATCAAGACCGAAATCAAGGCTTTGCTGGCTTCGCGCTTCGAATTGCGCTTTATCGAGCTTTACACTGGTGGGGATGTCGGAGAAATCACGAAGGCAATAGCGGATATCTACGCCCAGAATCAGGCACAGGTCTTAATCGGTGCAGGCCTGGTGACTAGTAGATTGTTATCCGAACAAGGAGCTTTTCCCATCCCAAGCATTGCCTCGATTCAATTGGTGAGGGAAAACGATGTGAGCTCCCTACCGATTAATACCGTTAGCGGCATTTCCAACTTTACCTACATAAAATCACCCTTTAACATAAAAGAAGGGATTACAGTCTTAAAGGAGATTTGCCGTTGCGAGAAATTGACGGTGCTCACTAGTCCAAATCTTTCGACAATAGGAGTGAGTGGTGAAGATAGGTATGCAGCCATTGAAGCCGAGATAGTCTGGGTAAGCCTTGAACCTGATCTTAAAGCTACGATTTCCAAAATTCCAACGAATGTAGGAGGTGTCTATATTTTGTCTCCCTTATCCAGCTATTCTCCTGATGAGCTGAGTACCTTTTTTGATCAATTAAAGGCACGCAAGTTACCCTCCTTTACCTTGCTCGATAGCCCCATGTTAGAACAAGGAGCATATGCTTCTTTTGCGGCCAGCGATAATCTGCAGAAGATTCCAAGGAGAATTGCGATGAATGTGGAGAAGATAGTGGAAGGCAAGGACCCGAAGGATTTTCCCGTCGACATCGAAACCTTTACCAATCAGTTGGTGGTCAACATGGAGACGGTCAATAAGATTGAAAAATACCCGAATTGGACGTTGCTGGATAGTGCTTTGCTGGTCAATATCAACAAGCCGAATACTGCCCGTGTGCTCAATCTGAAATCAGTCATTGCAGAGGGTATTCAAAATAATCTCGGGTACCAGATTGAGGCAAAGCAGACGCAGATTGCTGCCAAGGATCTTAGCCTGGCCAAGAGTAATTATCTACCTCAACTTGATGTGGAAACAAGTGGCCTTTTCCTGGATGAAAATACCGTAAATGGCTCTTTTGGTACAAGAGGTAGTTTCAATTGGACGGCCGGTGCTTCCTTTTCACAATTAATTCTGTCGGAACCAGCACTGGCCAATATCGCCATTCAGAGATTACTGTTTGAAAGTCAACAACAGGTTCAAAAACAATCCGAATTGGATGTCATCTTGGAGGTGGCTCAACGCTATTTCAATTATCTCCAAGTTCTGTCTCTAGCAGAATTGCAGAATAATAACATCAAAGCGATTAGCCAAAACTTAAGCATTGCTACCGACAAGGAAAAGGTAGGCTATAGTGGATCCAGTGATGTTTACAGATGGCAAACGGAATTAGATATGGCCAAAACGGATCTGTATGCAACGACTGCTCAAGTTAAATCCGTGGGTTTTCAACTCAATGAAACTTTGAATCGGCCAATTGATGAGGTGTTTGCCATTGAGGGATCGGAGCAACTGGGGGAAATCATCAAGAATCTGGATAAGGTATTCTTGGATTTGATCCAAGATCAAAGCTCGATGAACCAGCTGGCAGACTTTATGGTTGATGAAGCCTTAAAGAATCTCCCCGAAATTCGGCAAATAGAATTGGCTATCAAAGCACAGGAGCGGCTATTGACATCCAATAAGCGTGCATTTTACTTACCTACGCTTGCCTTTGGTGCGAGTTATGAGTACCCGGTTCGCATCGTAAATCCTGGAGATCCTTTGCCCGTTCCTGGCCTGGAGATCAATAACAATCCCACTTGGAATGCGGCGTTTAAGCTTTCAATTCCACTAGTGGCCGGAGGATCACGAAAGTTTCAAAAGGATAAAACCCAGGTCGGTCTGTACCAATTGCAAGACCAACAAAAAGACATTAACAACTTATTGGAATTACAAGTCCGAGCAAATTTGGAATTGGTTACTGCTTCTTTTAACAACATTCGCCTAACTAAGAGCGCGGCGGCGGCAGCACAGCAGAACATTGGCATTGTCCAAGATTTGTATAAATCCGGACAAGTTAATGTGGTCACTTTGGTAGATGCGCAAAACGCTCTGTTGGGCGCTCAGATCAACGCCACCAACGCCGCTTATCAATTTATGATTGACTTTTTTGCCCTTCAACGCTCGATGGGTAACTATACCATTCTGGCTACGCAGGAACAAAATGAAGCATTTTTTCGACGGTTTCTAAATTATAAAACCAATTGATAATGAGACTACTAGTCACTATATCCTTGTTGCTTCTCTGCGCATCCTGTGGAGAAGAACCAATGGAAACAATAAAGAAAATTCGTCCAATCAAGTATGCAACTATCCAGTCCTCAACAGGCATGGAATCACATACTTTTTCAGGAGTCGCCAAAGCCCAAAACGAAACCAATCTCAGTTTTAAGGTGGCAGGCACCTTGAGTTCCATTAATGTCGAACTTGGTGATAGAGTAAGCAAAGGACAACTCATTGCTACCATTGATCCAGCAGACTATAATATTCAAACTAAGCAGGCTGTCTCCCAAAAGGAAGGCTCCATTGCTAATGCCAAAGCGGCTGAAACACAACTCATCAATGCGCAAGCCACCTACGATAGAGTAGCTAAATTATATGAGAACAATAGTGTATCCCTCAGCGAGTACCAGCAGGCAAAATCAGGACTGGATGCTGCTCAAGCCCAGTATGAGGCTGCAAATTCACAAGTTAGTGCGGCGGATCAGCAAGTACAGGCAGCTGATAACCAGGTGAGCTATGCCCGCCTGGTGTCTCCCATGAATGGGGTGGTCACTGCCGTGCAGGTAGAGGCCAATGAGATTGTTAATTCCGGAACGATGGTCGCACAGATAAGCAGTGTTGGTCGACCGGAAGTGGAAGTAGGTGTCCCGGAAATTTTCATCAACAAAATAAAGAAAGGGCAGCGAGTAAAGATCACATTGCCTTCCTCTCCAGGCCAGGAATTTCAAGGTATCGTGGATCAAGTAGCCTATGCCTCTGGCAATGCCCCTACATATCCAGTTATCGTTGAAGTGGATAAATCAGTGGAACAAATCAGGCCGGGAATGGCGGCGAATGTAGCTTTTCTCTTTCCGAAAAACAGAGATACTTCCCCTGCCAAAATGATAGTGCCAGTTGAAGCGGTTGGAGAAGATAAGCAGGGCAACTTTGTGTATGTGTTGAAGCAAAAAAGTGAAGGGGTTTATGCCGCAGAGAAAAAGGTGATTACCATTGGTAATTTGATTCCGGAAGGCTTTGAATTGCTTAATGGATTGGAGGAAGGCGATATCGTAGCTACCGCCGGGTTAAAGTCACTGATGAATGGGGTAGAGGTTAAATTACTTAATAACTAAATGATTCTCCGAAAATACTTGCTGGAGCGCACCCCTTTTAGTTCATGTTTAAAATCCAATAATTGGCCCACAAATATTTTCGGAGAAGGGATTAAATCGCTTGAAATATGAATATCACTAAAACTGCACTTTCATACAATCAAGTCACTTTTTTAATCATTGGGATCATTACTATTCTGGGCTTGGCCGGTTATAGCCAATTATCCCGGGATGCTATGCCGCCTTATACGATTCGAGCCTGTAGTATCGTCACCACCTTTCCAGGTGCCTCACCCGACAGAGTAGAGACATTGGTGACCGACAAAATTGAAAAAGTGATTCAGGAGATTCCTGAATTAAAAACAGTGACTAGTGAAAGCCGGACCGGCCTTTCCATTATCAAAGCGGAACTGAAGCCAGATATAGATAAAGAAAATCTACAAGCTATTTGGGATAGAATAAGACGGAAGATAGATGCGATTAAATCAGAATTACCTGACAATATTTTTGGTCCTGATATCAAAGATGATGGCCTGGGGGTGGTTTATGGAATCCAGATAGGTTTGGAGGCAGATGGCTATACCTATGCGGAAATGAAACAATATGCGGATGAGATCCGTGATGACATAATCCGTTTACCCGAAGCCGCTAGAGTAGAAATCAGTGGCGCCCAGGAAGAACAGATTTTTATCGAATATGACAATGCTAGTTTGGCGCAATATGGCATTTCCAGCAATCAGATAAAGAATTCTATCTCCACAACCAACATTGTCTTTCCGGGAGGAGAGGTAGGGTTAGCACAAGAGAGAATTGTAATCGAGCCTACGGGTAATTACGAAACCCTTGAAGATGTTAAGAGTACGCTTGTAACGGTAGGTCGTACGGAAAAGGTAAAATTGGGAGACATCGCGAATGTGCGCTTGAGCTATAGGCAGCCTACCAATACCATTGTGAAAATAAATGGAAACAGAGGACTGGTTGTCGCGGTGGCCTTGCAGGAAGGTGCCAACCTCACCAATCTGGGCGTGAAAATAGATGAGAAAATTAGGGCTTATAACAATTCCCTTCCTTTTGGAGTGGATGTGGCGCGGATTGCTTCTCAGGACATTTATGTAAATACCAAAGTGGATGACTTCGTTGGCAATGTAGTACAGTCGATTATCATCGTATTGGTCGTGATGTTGCTTTTCTTAGGTTTTCGGACGGGCTTTGTAGTAGCCAGTTTGATCCCCTTGGCCATGGTGATGTCTTTGATGATTATGAATCTGCTCAACGTAGGTCTAAATCAGGTTACCTTAGCGTCCTTGATTATGGCTTTAGGGATGTTGGTTGATAATGCTATTGTGATTTCTGAATCCATTTTGGTAAAATTGGAAAAAGGTATTCCTGCCAAAGAGGCGGCTATTAGCAGCTCCAAAGAGCTGGCCATACCACTGCTGATATCTACCTTGACGACCTCTGCTGCCTTTTTAGCTTTTTTCCTGGCTGAAAATACCATGGGGGAAATGATGGGTAATATTTTCATCGTGATTACCATTGCCTTACTTTCCTCTTGGATACTGGCTTTGAGTATCATTGCTATGTTGGCCGTCTACGTGATGAAGGTTAAGCCCAAAACGGCTGCTACTGAAAAGAAATCAATCTTTGATAGGCTGAATGTAGGTTATACCCAGTTTTTACAATCTGCTTTGAAATTCCCGCTATTATCAATCCTCGCCATCACCGCCATGTTTGTAGGGTCCTTGCTGTTATTTACAAAAATACCCTTCATTTTCATGCCGGACAGTGATCGAAACCTGGTCGTTGTAAATGTGGATCTCCCGCTAGGATCGAAGATTGAGGAAACAGAAAAAATAGTGGACGATTTATCTCAGTTTATCGGCCAGGAGTTGCTGATCGCTCCTGCTGCTGGCGTGACTGGCAGTGGTGTGGCCAGTTGGGCATCCTTCATTTCGAAGGGACCGAATTCATATGACCTTGGGTATCAGCCTGCACAGGCTAATTCCGGCTACGCCCACCTCCTGATCAATACGACTACCTTTGAAGCCAATCCAAAGGTAATTGATGCGATTGATGAGTATGCTTTTGATAAATTTCCCAATGCTGAGATTTCCGTTGCACCCCTAGGTGGGGCCGGGGGCGCGAAGTATGATGTGGGGGTACGAATCACCGGGAAAGATGCTGAAGAGCTATTAGAATTAGCGCAACAAGTAAAGACGCAGATGGCAAGCCTCGAAGGCACCAAAAACATCAAGGATGATTGGGGGCCGAAAATCAAGAAGGTACGCATTGAGATCGACCAGGATAAAGCAGGACGAGCAGGCGTTACCAACCAAGATATTGCGCTATCCCTACAGACGGCTTTATCCGGGATGAACATTGGAGATTACCGTGATTTAGATGGCAATATTCCCATCATCATGACCAATCTGGAGAGGAACAATATTGATGTTCATGATTTGGAAAGCATCAACATTTTCGCCCAGATGACGGGCCAAAACGTGCCACTTATTCAAGTAGCTGACATTGATATTGATTGGCAGATTGCTAAAATATTTAGGAAGGACCTCAACCGAACAATTACTGTCCAATGTGATGCCAAGGAGGGATATACGGCTTCAGAATTAACCAGTCAGCTAATGCCGCTGATGGAAGAGGCAAAGGCTGAATGGAAGCCAGGGTACACCTATCGTTTTGGGGGAGAAAGTGAGGCCAGTGCAGAAGCTTTGGGGGCCGTTGCCGCAAAACTGCCAATTGCAGGATTCTTGATTCTTCTACTGCTGATGCTTCAATTTAACTCTTTTAAGAAGACCACTATCGTTTTATTGTCCATTCCTCTTGGACTGATCGGCGTCATACTCGGTTTGTTGGTATTCCAGTCTTACTTTGGGTTTATGGCGTATCTGGGACTTATCTCTCTAGCAGGTATTGTGATCAATAATGCTATTGTATTGATCGATAGGATCGAAATAGAAAAAACGGAGTTCAAGCGGACACCCTATCAATCAATCATCAGCGCTGCGCAGCAGCGGTTTAGACCTATTCTACTAACTACGTTTACCACCGTTTTGGGCTTAATACCGCTGTATTTAGGAGGAGGATTGATGTGGGAGCCAATGGCGGTGGCGATTATGATTGGCTTGTTGTTTGCCACGGTCATCACCTTGTTGTTCGTGCCAGTTTTGTACAAGCTGTTGTTTAATGTTCAGAAGGGGACCTTGTAAAATCTCTTTCTGTACTAGAAGGAGAACCATTGTTCAATGCCAAAATTAGTATCGAAATGAAAAAATACCAATGGGCTTGTCTGATGTTACCTTTGAAGATCTGATATAGAATCTGGCTGGAAAAATAAGTTCCCTTTAGGCGGAGATTATCTAAAGGGAACTTGCGAAGGGTTAACTAACTCGATGGTTTGCTAAACCTAGAATAGAGAGGTGATTTTGGATAGACCTTCTTTAAATGAAATAGCGGCGGAATCAAAAGCCTCTTTGGTTTCTTCCCATTTTTCATCGGCTTCACTAACTACATCATCATACTTGGACTTCATCTCGGCCGAAAGGGCTTCTAGTTCTTCCAGGGACTTTTCATAATCTGCCTTCAGACTTTCTTCCATGGCATCTTTTTTGGATTTTAACTCATCGATTTTTGCGAAAAACTCATCGATGGTCTGATTGGCCTTAGCTTTGAAATCTTCTTTTTTCATTTTTTGATTTTTTTCAGTTTGGAAATCTTGACAATTCAATGGGTTTGTCAAGCATAGTTAGGTGGCACAAAGAAATGCAAAGCGGGAAAAAAATGCACGTGACAAATGTCACGAAATGACTTTCTTCCGCAGACGACTCAAAGTCTCACGAGTGATGCCTAAGTATGAGGCGAGGTAATTGACGGACACCCTTTGGATGATCTGAGGTTCATAATCCAGGATATACAGATAGCGTTCCAAGCCTGTATTATGCTGTAGGTACCTCAAGCGGTTTTCGAGAAAGATGATGTGTTCTTCCAGGATGGAACTTAAGAAATTACTTACGGATAAGTCTGTTTGCTGTCGCTCCTTGAGCTTGCTGATATGTATCCTTAGGCAGCGACTGTCCTCGATAAAGTGGATGGTTTCAGTAGAAGGCTTTCCCCGATAGTTTTCCAGTGATCCTATAAATTGATTCTCGAAGGCAACCCAGCTTGTTATTTCTAGCTCATTTTTAAAGTAGTAAGCTCGCGCAGCCCCCTCTATGATGAAATAACCAAAATCGTTGAGCTTATTTTCTTCAATGCATATCGCTCCCTTTTTAAAGGAGATTTCATCCATCAAATCTGTAAACCCAAGGGAAGCAGCTGCGGCCAAAAAGGAAGATTGCTCCATATAGGGGCCCAGCTTTTGTCGTATATCCATATCTCAGCAGTTAGGCCAAAAGGCTTGAAAAGGAAATTGCCCCTTAGCGATTTACAAATGCCTTGTTTTCCCGATCACAAGGATCAAAAAGACAAGTCTTCGTAGCCCTTTTTTGAAATGCCTAATTCAACCAGAAGATATGAAAATCAAGGTTGTCTTTTGCTGCCGTCTGATTGATTTTTAACTATTTTACTGGCTAAGACTGCTCATCGACTTGTTTGATGCGTTTTATTATCTCGGCCCGATATCGAACATTTTCTTCGTACTGTTTTTTCTGTAAAAACTCTAAGAAATAGGCAGTAACGGCACCCCCGAATATGGCTATTCCCAGTTCAGATAACACATCTAGAACTACATCATTGACGAAGGAAGCCCAAGCATCCTGAAAGAAAAACTTTAGGACCCTTGCTCCAATGGTGATCGTTATTCCAATTAAGAAGAAGAAGGAAAGGAAACTGATATTAAACTCTTCTTTGTCAATGATCAGGTCCAATTCATTAGGGTTTTTGCGATAGTATTCCACCACCTCGTCGGTTACAATCCTTTTTTCATATGATAAGATATTGGTCATCATAATAATGGCTTAATGCTTGAAATTGGAAATGATTTAGATCCAACAGATAAAGTAAATTAATTTCTGCATAAGTAAGACAGACTACCTAATGAAAGGGGGCTTGCGGATGGGCCCATTATCTCCTACATGCTCTGTGAAGAAATGGGAAAACTGAGCTTAAAGTGTTGTCTTTCCTCAACTAAACGCTAGAGTCAAATTCGCAAACCTTTGAGATAAATCCCTGTTGTGCTGCTTAGAATTCTTAAATGGAATGCATAAAGATAGAATGACTATGAACATCGGAAGTTTGTTGGGATTACTGAGACATGTCACTATAAAATCTTTTGATAAAGGAGAAATCTTGATCAAAGAGGGATCGACTAAAAAAGAGGTCTACTTTATTAGAAAAGGACTGATCCGAAGCTATTCTTCGGACGATATGGAAGATGAAATAACGTTTCAATTATACCCAGAATATAATGTTGTCAGTAATATCCATATGCTGCTATTTGATGAACCTTCTCAATTTTCTTATCAAGCACTAGAACGTACAAAGGTCTATGTAATTGACCATGCCTCCTTCGTGGAAGTAACGACTAACAACCCGAAATATCTAGAGATAAACAGGAGGTATTTAGGTAGAAGAGCAATGAAACTAGCCTTCCAAAGGGTTGAATCATTTGTATTCCTTTCTCCGGAACAACGGTATAAAAAATACGTAATTGATTACCCCAATATTATCAACCGAGCACCCGATAAATACATTGCCAATGTGCTGGGTATCACACCTGTTTCTTTAAGTCGGATTCGGAAACGTATTGCTTCTAGGAAAAATTAGTGGTCCAAAATACCGTTTACTCCTCTACAACTCTTAAAGTCGAAACATCGGTAAATACACGCCCATACCGATCTGTAGCTCGGACCTCAACAACATGCCTTCCTGATGGGAAATTGCTACCTATATTGGTCTCCCAGAGGTGGGTAGATATCCTTGGTGCTGGCATGGGGGATCCAGGCGGTGTTGCTTCTGCGCCAAAGGTTTCTTCCCATTGCTCTCTAAGCTTAAGCTCTTTGAACCGTTTCCAGCGCTGATCGATTTTCAGATAGTAAGGATCGTATTTATCTACTTTCTCCATTTCTTTCCATGCTGAAACCCCCTTTATTCGGTATTCCAACTTTGATTGTTCACTGCCATTAAAGAAATTAACGGTCAAAAGCACCGTATCTAAGGCATTGGCTACGATTCCCCTAGGAAGATGGATATTCATTTGATGATCTGCGGGACTGCCGGCTACCTTCCAATCAATGATATAGTCTGCACCATTAAAAGTGATGAAGGAATATCCGTTTGGTGTTCCATCTCGCATTAAGGTATGGGGCACGTCCAACTCATTCCGCATGCCATTCCACCAACTACCAGAAGTAGTACCTACATTAAAGTGGTGGTGAGGTTTAGCTTGCTGCCAGTCCGTTGAGTCCTGATGAAAAAAACCATTGTTGTGCACATGTGTATGCGCCGAAATGGATAAAGTATTGGGAAAGTCCTTCAGTAGATCAAATAGCTTCTTTTGATCACTTTGTCTAAATGATTCGCCATGCTGAACCAAAGGAATATGCATGTTTAGAACAATAAGATGATTTTTAGGAACCATCTCTAGATAGTTGGAAACAAATTCGAATTGGTCGGCTCTTAGCCCTCCTACATATTTCCTTGAACCGGCAACACTTTCATGGATCACGTTATCTACCACTATAAAGTGGACCTCACCATAGACAAAAGCATAAGTTGCAGGGCCATAAACACTTTCAAAAGTTTCATCTGAAAGTTCATCGGTAGCGGCCATATAGTTGATGTCGTGATTCCCCATTACGTTATACCAAGGAATTCCCAGCTTTGCCACGGCTTGATTGAGGGGGCTGAAAAGATTCAGGTTGTCTCCTACGATATCACCCATGGTTATGCCAAATTCAAGTTTGTGTTTGCCAATGAGTTCGCTGATGATATCATCTGAAAGAAAATCAATTGCTTCTATATTATAGGGTTGCGGATCACCAAAAACAACCATCTTGTAGTTTTGAGCACTTTCTTCCGGGTACAGTGGAAAATTGATTTCGTCTGGTAGGTCCCCCGTGGGTTCTACTCCTTTGTAAGTGAAGTTTTCAGGATATCCATTGGGTTTATGAAGGTAGAAGAACTGAGGTAGATTTTCCTCGTTGAGGGGTGTCATCCAATCTCTGGGCTTTATAACAAAGATTACAGCATTATCAGCTACAGGAATTTCATAGGCCCCATTTTCATCTGTCAATACAATATCAACGCCATTCGACACGGCCACTTCGGGAATCCCATTTTCTGTATCCTCCTTGAGACGGTTCTCGTTTTTGTCATGAAATACATAGCCCTTTGCTAACTGCTGAGCTGGCTTTTGTGCATAAGTACAAATGGCAACAAATAGTATGAAGGTAGAAATGATGGAGGCTCTCATAATATTATTTTAGATGGAGAACGAATGTATCTAAATCTTAAAAGATCAACAGGATTCCAATATTAATGAATTATTAACCTTTAGAAGTAATAGTAGGGGGCACCGATACAAGTGGCTTTAAGTATTGCCACAAAAGTACACCCAGCTTCCTTTATTATCCATTGTTAATTTCATCCGATTTCGATTCGACATAGATTTGTATCAAACAAAAAAATCAAAATGGTACAATCTAAAATCAAATCCATTCTAGCAGTAGCAATACTGACTTTTTTCATGGGCTGTTCGGATGATGTAATGTCCGATATTGAGTCCGATGATCCTGTACATCTTCCATTTCAGGAACTCTACGATCAGGGAATAGACAAGTACCTCGGCGTTTTCACCCCAACTTCTTCAGCCGTAAGCTCACCAGGTGTGCTAGAGCATACATTTAGTGGTATGGATGCGCCAATTTGCTACACAGGTAATGAATTCTCCATGTTCACCCGAGATGGCAGTAGCAACAATCTTTTGATCTTCTTACAAGGGGGTGGTTTTTGCAGTCCTGTAGCTTGCGATGCTGTTGAAACGGGGATACCCTTTATTCCTTTTGGAATATTGAATCCTTCAGATGCACAAAACCCTACGGCTACTTACAATGTCGGTTATGTGCCGTATTGTGATGGCTCTGGTATGATGGGAGATAAGGACGTGGATAGTGACGGAGATGGGGTAAATGATCGCTTTTTTACAGGGGCTAAGAATCTTTCCGCTTCACTCGATGTAATTGCCCGAAGGGATCCTTCCCCTGATAGCATTGCATAGGCGCAGATGGGAACCTGACCGATTATCATAAGTATCAGCTCAATCAAGACCCCAACATTCGGATGGCCTACATTAGCTCAAAGCAAGATGCAACTTTTGCAGTTATTCTAGCAGGTGGTGGAGAAGCTTTTGAAACGCAATTGATTGAAGCAGCAACGGAGCTTAATGCTACCTTTCCGACTCGTTTCCAGAGTTTGGTAGCCGATGGCGATGAGCATACTTTTATCATTTCAAATTTTGATTACCCAATAGGTGGGACGACGGTGCGGCAATGGGTGGCCAATATGCTAGGTGACGGTGGAAATTGGATATCTCTGTCCGATTGATGTAGAAAAAAAATAGCCCTAAAACTGTCATCAAGAACAGTTTTAGGGCCTGGAGATTATCCAGCACATTACACTGGATAAATATGCCTGAGACAGCTGTCAAAAGAATAAAGAAGATCAGCTGTCAAAGCTATCTAATTTCCGCTACTACCGCTATTACTTTGCTGCTGACGCTGCATTGAGCGCTGCATAGGATTGCCAGCACCGCTGCCGCCTCTTCTTCTTGAGCGGCCTTTGTACAGCTCAAAACGAGTAGGCTCTTGGGCTTCTGGCCAATAGTTGTTGTCTCTGTCGGTATCAGCCGTTTCCAAAAGTGGGTCCAAAACGATTTTCTCTACTTCCTTTTCAAAGAAAAAGACCTTGCTAACCTCTTCA
This sequence comes from Saprospiraceae bacterium, assembly GCA_965263225.1. Lineage (GTDB taxonomy): Bacteria > Bacteroidota > Bacteroidia > Chitinophagales > Saprospiraceae > DT-111. The sequence continues at coordinate 172,559 of CBDHHG010000043.1, read as the reverse complement.
TTATTCTTCTGCCAAACCTGAACGGGTACTCTGACAATTTCAGAGGTGCCATCTACAAATTGGAAGTCAAGAATGATCGGCATGACCAAACCACCAACATTATCAAATTGGATGGAATAGTAATGGTAACCTGCATCCAAAAAGGCTTTTTCATCTGGAGATAATTTGCTTAGGTAGCGCTCGTAGGCTTGCTTATCTTCCGGAGTCACATCCAGTGGATCATAGGTGTTATAAAAATCCTTCATGGTTGGATCCCGCTCTACCATCGACTCCATGGCTTCATACCGCTGATCCCCAATGTATTTTGGTGATTTGTCTCTTTTGGCTTTAGCCAAGTTCTTCTCCACCTCCGGGTTCTGGGTATCTACCTGTAACCACTTCACTCCCTTGATGGCTAAATCAACGTGATCCGTAGAATAGAACCAACCTCTCCAGAACCAATCTAAATCTATACCGGAAGCATCTTCCATAGTACGGAAGAAGTCAGCAGGTGTGGGGTGTTTAAATTTCCAGCGATTTGCATACTCTTTGAAAGCCATATCGAATAGCTCTCTGCCCATGATGGTCTCTCGCAAAATGTACAAAGCGGTTGCAGGCTTGGTGTAGGCATTAGGACCAAAATTCAGCAAGGATTCTGAGTTGGTCATAATGGGGGAGAGATTCTCCTTGGGTAAGCTCATGTAAGAAACGATCTTTGAAGGTTGTGCCCCCCAGTCATGGTCCGTTTCCCATTCCTGACCAGCCACAGCATCCAAGAAGCTGTTGATCCCTTCATCCATCCAGGTCCACTGGCGCTCGTCCGAATTAACGATCATTGGGAAATAGTTGTGACCAATTTCGTGGATGATAACCCCAATGTGCCCATACTTCATACGTTCAGAGTAGGTGCCATCAGACTCGGTACGACCGTAGTTAAAGGCTACCATAGGATATTCCATACCCATGCTACCATCGATAGACCACGCTACCGGATAGGGGTAGTCGAATGTCATCCTGGAGTATACCTCAATGGTGTGTGCCGTTACACGCGTAGAGTACTTTTTCCAAAGGTTATAGCCCTCTTTTGAATAGGCAGACATGCACATGATGGTTTTACCATTTTGCTCTAAAGCCATAGCATCCCAGATGAACTTTCGACTGGACGCAAAAGCAAAATCACGTACGTTTTCTGCTTTGAATGTCCAAGTCTTTTCTGCTGTGGATTTTTCTTTTTCATTTTCAATGGCCTCTGCCTCGGTCACGATCATCACCGGCGTATCTGTCGATTTGCGTGCTTTATCCATTCTTTGGCGTTGCTCCCTGGTCATTACGTCTTTAGGGTTCTGTAAAGTACCTGTAGCAGCAATAACGTGGTCCGCAGGAGCCGTGATGTTTACTTCGTAATCTCCAAATACCAAGGTAAATTCCCCTCTTCCCAGGAACTCCTTATGTTGCCATCCTTCTACCTCATTGTAAACACACATTCTTGGGAAAAACTGAGCAATGGTATAAATGTAGTTGTCATCGTCGGCAAAGTATTCCGCTTTACCACGGCCATTGGAAGGGACATTGTACCACCACTTTACTTTGAAGGAGACATTTTCGCCGGGCTTCAAAGGCTGATCCAAGTCAACCCGCATCATGGTCCCAACAATATGGTGCTTCATATCCTTATCCGCCGCATTTTTGACATATTCAATATTATGTCCCCCATCAAAAGGGTTGTGCATTCTGGACAATTGCCCAAAGCTCATGCGGCCATTAATTTCACCCGTTTGTATTTTTAGGGTTTTAGAGTCTTTCGCTCTCACATTCTGGTCCAGTTGTAGCCAGAGGTAAGTAAGTACGTCAGGAGAATTATTGTAGTAGGTAATCATCTCGTCACCATAAATTCTCTGATTTTCATCATCTAATCTGATGTTCATCTTATAGTCTGCCTTTTGCTGATAATAAGCATGACCCGGAGCACCGGAGGCAGTACGATAAGCATTAGGCGTAGGAAACTCTTCCTTTAATTGCTTAAACTTACTGTAATTGAGATTTGGATTCTGCGCTTGAATCACAAAGGCTATTAGACCCAATAGCAAGGTCAGGGTGGAAGTTTTTTTCATAGACAATTTTTGATAGTGTATTCCTTTCATTAAAACTCATGTAAGTTGTGTCAGACTACAATGCCCGCTTACATAAACTCAAAGCGTTTCAAAGATAAACAAAGAAGTATCAAAAAAGCGCTCAATCGAGTAACCGTTTCATTGATTATCCTGCTCAAATCTTACATATCTAGGGGATTTTGCTAGGTGCTTCTTTTGTAATGCTCTCTTGGAAGTGAAGTTGTAGAGCACAATGGAAACCTGATGCTTAATCTGCTTTCAAGCCTAATCATCCTTCTTCCGAATGGCCGATTTGGGCCGAAATACCTTGATCACTTCTTCCTTAGCTTCTAAGTACGGCCCCTCAATCAAATCGATACAATATGGGATAGCCGGAAATACAGCATCCAGGCATTCGCGAATGGCCTTTGGCTTACCCGGTAAATTTACGATTAAGGTATTGTTCCGGATACCGGCGGTTTGTCTAGAGAGAATAGCAGTGGGAACGTATTGTAAACTCACCCGCCGCATCTGCTCACCAAAGCCCGGCATCATCTTTTGGCAAACCTGTTCCGTTGCCTCTGGTGTTACGTCTCGAACAGCCGGTCCTGTACCTCCGGTCGTAACAATCAAGCAGCAAGCTAGTTCATCTGCCATTTCTATCATCTTTGCTGCAATTTGATCCTGCTCATCAGGGATGACCGCATAGGCATAGTCCCATTCGCTAATCAAATATTCTTCTAAAGTAGCTACTACTGCCTTCCCAGGGATATCTTCGTAAATCCCTTTGGAGGCACGATCCGATACGTTGATAATTCCAATTTTTGCTTTCGTCATGTTTTCCATTTTATTGGCAAAACCCATTCCAGCTATGATCAGAAATGGGTTTTGATTTTTAGGGGGCCCGATTGCGGGATCGGCAAACAACCTCAGCCATTCTACTGGCTTGTATTGTTGCCAATTGAGGAGCCTTATAGCCCCTGTATTTCTTCCAGTAAGCGTCCCTGGATAGCCACTACTGCTGGCTTGGGGATTTCTTCTCCACCGTCAGGCCAGTGGCTGGTCAATTCATCCATTGATGGAGAATATTCGCCCGGGTGTTGAACACTTAAGAATAAGGTCTTCCCATCAGGGGCAAACCATGGCCCGGTCAATTCCGCATCAGTAGGTGCGCTTGCGATTTGGATGACCTGTCCCGCTTGCTCACCTTCCCTCGGAACGAAAAATAGGCCATTATTTTTGAACTCCGTATATGGCTCCTTGTTCATTAAGCTTCCGGACATATCAGAAGTAAACCATAGGTTGCCTGCTAAATCAAAGGCCATGTTGTCCGGACAGGCAAAACCGGTTTCTGCGCCACCAGCTAAATAGACTTCTGACTTGAATCTTAGGGCCTCGTGATCATTATTTTCTTCTTCAATTTTCAAAATTGAACCATAGTAGTTCTTTACAGCAGTGTTATTGGTGAGAGATACCAGTACGTTGCCATTGATGGGGTCAATTTCGATGTCTTCGGGGCGATCAAGAGGAGAACCGCCGACCAATTTGGCCGCTTCTCTCAACCGGATAAGTACTTCTGTCTGATTTTTAAAGAACTTCTGGAGGGCGGGAGATTCTTCGTACTTCAGGGGCTCCCAACGACTTAAAGCAGTATTAGCCACGTAGAGCGTACCCTCAGACAAACTGCCTGGTTTAGAACCGATGAATTTGTATAGACATTGATTAATGGCATCATCTCCGGTGTAGACTACTAGTCTGCCATCTTCCAGTTCTTTCACCGTGGCACATTCATGAGCGCAACGGCCAAGTGCAACATGCTTTTGAGCAGCACCCGTTTTGGGGTCTACCTCTACTACCCATCCATAGTGTTCCGGAGGGTATTCGTAATATTTAGACCAACCAAGGTCGGTCCTACTGGCTTGTACTTCGCCCGTTTTGTGATTGCGTTCACCATAAAACTGATCGTAGTTTTCTTCACAAGTCAAGATGGTTCCCCAAGGGGTCACTCCGCCAGAACAATTACCTAGCGTGCCGATAGCTTCCTTTTTGCCAGCAATGGGTTCATTCCAGTTAAAGGGGATGGGCGTTTGACCACTAATACGCCGATTGAGGGGGGCATTTTTGATCATTTCCCACTTGCCATTCTTCTTCTTTCGTATATGAATAAAACTGCCACCAACATTATATTGCTCTGCTTCAACTTGCTCTTTGGTCTTTTCGCCACCCCCGGCAAAGGCGGAAACGAAAAAAGGGTCGACGTACTCATGATTCACCCATAGGATTCCTTCATCAGGGGTGCTTTCATCCAAGGGGATAAATGCTGTAAAATCATTGTTAAAACCAAATGTCTCCGTTGGAGTTATCGCATCACCCCATCTAGCAATGAGGTGGAAGTTAAGTCCTTTGGCCAGCTTTAGTTCATCTTTTTTTGAAGGTTTAATTCCTTTAACTACAGCTGAGGTTTTATGTTTGGGGCGGGTAGTGTAGAATTTGCCGGCAAAAAGGGTAGGAGTGACCGAAATGCTTAGTGCACCTTTTCCTAAAAACTCCAAAAAGCTTCTTCGTTGAATTGATTTTTTCATAGTTGTAGGGTTACGATTACGATACGAAATGACCTTGAACAGGATTATTGCAATGGTACTTTTTTTCTTTACAAAAACCTAATCTAATCGGATTTGCGGAATAAGTCTTACCTGCTAAAAATTTGCCATCCTATACGCAATATGGCTACGGTGAGCATACATTTTTTGCAGACATTAGCTGTTGAGGAGAGAATAATTCACTAACTTCATTGCCTCATTGACAAATTTTGTATAAGATGAAAATCTCCAGATATCTCGCCCTAGGTTTGGCCCTTATGATCATCGCTTGTGCTCCGAAAGAGCAAGAAGCATCGGCACCCGTAGAAGCTGAAGAAGCAGTACTGGGCGAATTACAGCATGGTTTTAAGCTGAATGAGGCCACTCAAGAAAAGTTTGAAGAGGGCCTTCTCCTCTTACACAACTTTGAGTATGATGATGCCTTGACTGCCTTCGAGAAGGCGACCGCGCAAGATAGCACGGAGGTATTGACGCATTGGGGGGAGGCGATGTGCCATTACAAGGCACTGTGGAGATTGCAAAACACAGAAAAGGGTAAGGCCATCATCTCCCGATTGGGTAACACCAAACAAGAACGATTAGCGTCGATCGACGATCCCATAGAGAAAGCCATGTGGGAACTCGTGGAAATAATGTATGGCGAAGGTCAATTTGATGAAAGAAACCAACTGATTACCGAACACCTGGCCTCTTTGCATGAGCAGTATCCGAATCATCAAGAGATAGCAGCATTCTATGCACTGTCCCTGATTTGGTCCACTGAAGAGTACGGGGATGGTAGCGATGATCTAAAATTGGCTGCGTCTATTGCTGATGATATACTCCAGGTGAATCCGCTACATCCGGGTGCTTTACACTACAAAATTCATGCTTTGGACGGCCCCACTTCCGCCAAAGATGCACATCAGGCTGCGGATGCCTACGCCAAAGTAGCCGCGGATGCTGCCCATGCTTTACATATGCCCTCCCATATTTACCTAGCACTTGGAGAATGGGAAGGTGTCGTGAACTCTAACCAGGTTTCCTACGATGCTAGCGTTACTCGCATGAAGAATCTGGAACTAACGGATGGCGCTAGAGGGTATCATTCCTTCGCCTGGCTGCACTATGGGCTCCTTCAGCAAGGTCGGTATGCTGCGGCAGAACAGGTACTCAACGATATGCTGACTCACGTACCCAGGGACCCCACGAAAGGCGCACGAGGATACCTACTGGGGATGCAAAGCAGGCAATTGGCAGAAAGTGGAGCAGTTTCCGCCGAAACACAGCTTGATACAGATGTCAAAGTTGATGACATTGGACTAATGGCCAAATCCATGCGCAGCTATTTACGAGCGCAATTGGCTTATCAGGATGGGGACCTCAACACCATGGATGAGGAGATAAAGTGGTTGTCGAATCAAATCTTTCAGGCATCGCAAGAAGTAGAAGGCGATGGAATATCCATGTGTGCAGCCGGTACTAGCAGATACGCACCGACCGAAAATGCCATCAATAGTGCAAAAGTGGTCATCGCTCAGATACGAGGACTGAAAGCGCTGATAGGCGGCAATGATGATCTTTTTGAAACGCATATGAAAGAGGCTGTGATCTTGGAAGATCAAACGAACTACCCGACAGGACCACCAAGGATTACCAAACCTTCTTTCGAACAATACGGCGAATGGTTATTGACGAAAGGTAAGCAAAAGCTTGCGCTCGAACAATTCAATAAAGCCTTGCAACGGATGCCGAGAAGATCAAAATCTTTAATGGGGAAAATGGCGGCCCTCAAGGCATTGGGGCAACATGATGAAGCTGAGCTTGTGCAAAATGAACTGGAGACCATCTTGGCGGAAGCGGATAAGGAGGTTATGAGTTTGCTGTAACAGTCGTTAGGAGCTACAAGGAATTTGGTTAGCAATAGGTTCATCAGCTAGGCTTGATAAAGTAGCCTTGGTGTAAGCCTGTTGGAAGGTTTGATATTTGGGAGTTGTGGGGATATCCCATACAAGGTTTGTTGGTGATAAATTCTTTCGCATTCTCCATGAGTGTCACACCTATTCCTGCCTCGGAAGATGTACAACGGTAAATAGTGAAGTTGAGGTGAAACAATGGCCTACCTATTTCTTAATCTAGATTAATGCATTTGCTTTCGATACGCCTTAAATTGAAAAGCTGTCCTAAGTTCATGGACGCTTTTCCCGGCTTCTTGCCACTTAATTGAAAAAGATCGAATGGTATTGAAACAAATGACTGTTAAAAAGGGAGAACCCTTACAGACTGCAGGAGATCTGAATACAAAAATATATGAAGTAAAATCTGGATTACTTCGCAGCTACACCATTGATGAAAAAGGGAAACAATACATCTTTATGTTTGCCCCAGAAGATTGGATGATTGCAGATGTAGCCTTGCCGTACCAACCTTGCCAATTGTTTATCGATGCAATTGAAGACTCAGAGATTATCGTCCATGAAAAAGATCCTTCCATTGCGCTGTTTGAAAAGCAAAAATTGAGGATCTGCCTGGAGGAAATGCAAACCAGAATCATTATGCTCATGAGCAAGCCTGCCATAAAGCGCTATGAGCATTTTGTGCAGACTTACCCTGAGATCGTAAAAAGGGTACCTCAAAAAATGATTGCATCCTATTTAGGGGTTACCCCGGAGGGCTTGAGTAAAGTAAAAAGTGAAAGAAAAAAGCAGGGGTAAATCGCTCGTTTTCATTTCTTAATATAGGTTAATGCCTAGGTTTTTCCCATTGCTTAGCTTTGAGCTGTAACAAATTGCTGTGAAAAATGCTCGATTGTTATAGCTCAATTGTAACGCTTTCAATTCTTATCACACTCTCATTTTCTGTACCTATCCGAGGCCAAACAAAATTTCTTGAACAACGAGCCGAAGAAGACTACAGCCACTTAAAGGACAGCACGAATTTATCATGGCCTCAGGCTGTTAAATACATCGCCTTCGACTCCCCAAAGAATGCTTATTTAAGTATTGGAGGTACCTTCCGGTCTAGGTTTGAACATTTTACGAATAATCGTTGGATGGAAGGAAACGATGAAAATTATTATACACAGCGCCTAGCCTTCCATGCAGATATCCACTTTAGTAAGCACATTCGATTCTTCGGAGAACTTCAGCACGCTTATAAATCAGATGGAGAGGCATTTCTCCAAAACGATGATCTGGATGTACATCAAGCATTTATTGAGTTCAGAACATCCACTTCGAACAATGACAACCAATTCGCGCTTCGTTTTGGCCGGCAAGAAATGAAGTTGGGGGTTGGGCGTTTAGTGGATTTAAGGATAGGTCCGAATGTGCGAAGAGCCTTTGATATTGGGAGGCTCACTTTAAGCAATGATAAGCTGCATATGGACCTATTCTACGGCAAGGAAGCTGAAATTAACTTTGATGCTTTTGATAACCGTTTCACATTCTTTGAAGACGGGGCTGCAAACTCAAGATTGTGGGGTATTTATAATCAATTTCAAATTCGACATAATAAGGAAGTAAAGCATACGCTGGAGCTCTACTATGTAGGCTTCCAATCTAATTTTTCGGCCTATAGTGATGTGGCAGGCGAAGAAACACGCCACAGTATTGGAGCGAGGAGTTTTGGTTCTATAAATCGAAGATTTCATTACAATACCGAGTTTATCTATCAATTTGGGGACTTAGCGGGTAGTAATATTAGTGCCTTTAATTTTGAAACCGATTGGAAATACGTTATAGATTTTGGGAATTGGCGACCTACCGCCGTCCTAAAATTGGATTGGTCATCGGGTGATAGCGAGGCAGGAGATGGCCATTTGAACAGCTTCAATCCGATGTTCGTTAATCCTGCTACCTACAGTTTAGCGGCAGTGAATACTCCTATTAATTTATTGAGTTTTCACCCATCTCTGCTTTTGTTTCCCAGTAAAAAATGGTTGATCAATGTAGAGTATGCGTTTTTCTACAGGACAAACAAATCAGATGGGTTTTATTCACCGCCCCGCATTCAAAGTAGATTGGCGGATGGGATTCCAGATCGACATATCGGTGACGTGTTTGGCCTATTCTTACAATACACCCACAACCCCAATTTAGCCTTTGACATTAGAAGCTCCTATTTCATCTCCGCTGATTATATCGAAGAATCGGGAGCCTCGGAGCCTATTTTTCAATTTGCGGCCACAGGAGCACTTACGTTTTAAGCTATTTGAACCTAAAAAATATATTACATGAAATCATTGCAGTTCTTCTCGATAACGCTCGTACTCATTTCGTTTTTAATGGGGGCTTGTAACCAATCAACGGGCGAAAATAAAGTAGCCAAGGCAGTGGTGTCCAACGCGGTATCGAACGTTGAAATAGACGGCGCTAATGTTTTAGCTTTTGGACCCGATCATGTCCTCTTTATAGGAGATAGCAAAGCCGCCAGGATTCACGCAGTAAAAACAGAAGCGACAGCCTTGAAAGATCCCGTTCCATTCAATTTGGAAGGCATTGATGTTGTCCTGGCAAAAAAATTAGGTATTCAGCCAAGAGATGTGATTGTCAATGATATGAAGATACATGCTGTGAGCCAAGAAGCCTATATGGCTATCCGGTTAGGACATCAACCAGATGCTAAATCTGTGATTGCTATCGTTCATCCCGCCATGCCGGAGATTCGATTTTTGGAGATCAATTCATCTAATAGCACCAGCATCACAATCAAAAAACCAGCTTCTTCTGATTTGCTATTTTGGAAGGAAACGCCTGCTAGTGCTTTAACCATTACAGATATAGATTACAATGATGGGTTTATCTATGTAGCAGGTTTGACCAACAGCGAATTTGCTTCGACGTTAAGAAAAATCAAATACCCTTTTGACGACACCCAAGAAGCGGTCAACAGGATCGAGATTTATCATGCCGTACATACGCAAAATGAAACCCGGGCACCTATTCGTACGATGTTATTTAGTGAGTTAAATGGAGCGTCTACCCTTTTAGCAAGCTATACCTGTACACCCTTAGTGACTATCCCTACTGCGGGAATTAAGGCAGGCGCAGCGATTAAAGGTAAAACGATTGCTGAATTGGGGTACGGCAACACACCTATTGATATGTTGGTCGTGACTACGCAAAGTTTTGATGGCTCCATCAGCAAAAGTTTATTGGTGACTAACAAAAACCGTGGAGGAAATATGATTCCTTTTGCATCCGTGGAGGTAGGAGCCCAGGGAACGGGTATGGAAGGTCAACAAGCTATGTTTGCCACAGGTTTGGAAGGCATACAGGAAATTCCGACTGCAAATGTAATGCAGATAGATGTCCAAAATCAACAAATGCTAGGGATCGTTCGCCGAAATATCGATACCGGTGATATTGACTTGGTCTCTGAGTTAACAGGTAGTTTCCTAAGATTAAGTGACTTCATTTCGGAGTACGATTTTCCAGATTATCGCTATCCAAAATCTGAAATGGGGCAAGGTACCCGGCAATATCATGATATGGTCAAGCAAATGGAAGGTTATCCAGACTTGACTTCCGAGAAAATGGGGAGGAACTAGATGAGAACAGTGTTAGTGCTCATGTCCATTCTTCTCGTTGGCTATTTCTCCTGTCAACGTAATAAAGTAGAGCAAGGAATACCGCCAGAAGTGACTGCGGTATTTCCCTCCTCCGACACTTTGCCCGAAAACCTGCTGAGGATGTACATTCATTTTTCCAAACCTATGAAAACCATTGGCAACTTGGAAAAGATAAAGCTATTGAATGACGCTAATCAAGAAGTCATTGGAGCTATATTCAATAATGTGCATGAACTTTGGGATCACCAGCAACAACAACTCACACTTATCTTCGACCCCGCCAGAGTAAAAGCAGGATTAAGGGCTCACCAAGAAATGGGCAGGGCTTTACAAGCGGGAAGACACTATACCTTGCAGATTGGGACAGTAGAAGATGTATATAGCCATCCAATGGAGCAAGTCTTCACGAAATCTTTTCTTGTAGCAGAGGAAGACAAGATTGCCCCAAATACTAAAAACTGGCAAGTCCATACTCCAAAAGCAGATGGTAAATCTCCCTTAATCATTCAGTTCCCGAACATGCTTGATCAACTATCACTCTTGCAACGACTACAGTTGACTGATTCCAATCATCGGCCCATTGATGGTCGAGTAGAAATTAAAGATCAAGAAACCATCTGGTATTTTAAACCTAGCAAAACCTGGTCAAGAGGTGATTATATCCTTTACGTTCATACGCGCTTGGAGGATCCTGCTGGAAATAACTTGAATGGTCTGTTCGATCATAAAATAGGGACGCTGAAGAACTCACCGGAAGATGAGCTAGAGCGCATATATTTGATAGTGGAGTAATAAAGAATATAATGGCAGATTCAAGATCCATATCATTACCCTATGAAAGTACTAGAATACATTTTTCGCGGCATCGGAGTGATTGCATCTCTATGCTTATTCATCCTAGGAGTAGCCGTCCTGCTTTATACCTTCATAGAAGGCACTTTTGTGATAAAAAAGATATTAAAGTTTTCCACTACCGAAGACACTGTTATTTATAGTGCGATGGGAGTAGTTGACTTGGTACTACTGAGTTTTAGCATCTTCATAGCAGCTATAGGGATCTATGAGTTATTTGTAAACCCAATTGAAAGATTGCCGAATTGGTTGCAAGTGAAGGATTTAGATGCGCTAAAAAGTATGCTCATCAAAGTGATTATATTGGTAATGGGGATTTCTTTTATGGGACGTGTAGTGACATGGGATGGCAATGAAGACTTACTCAATTTTGGCGTCTCCATAGGGGTTGTCATTTTAGCACTAGGTTATTTTCTAAGCGTAAAGTACCAGGGTGATAGTAAACATGAATAACCTTTTAGAAAATCCATTATTGATCAGGCTTTTACTGTACGATGTTCTTATGAATGACGAACAAAGTGTAGAACAAGTGTAAGCCCTTTCCCATATCGACGTCCCCTAAGCACAACAGCGGAATCAGACATCTGTGCATCACTTTCCTTGTGGTTGAATTTTAGCCTAAGGTTATGGTTGAGAGGAGTTCTTCCTGCCCCAAAGTGGGTATTCAGGAGGGAGATGGATCATCCAAACCATAAGCAGATGTAATCTATCAGGAGTAATGGCTTGCCTTAGACAGTAAAGAAGAGTAGATTGGAGCTCGAAAATATGGCATGGATCCGCAATGAAGAACGCTACTCAGTTAGAGAGATATAAACTGTTGAAGGAATATATAGATCTATACTATAAAGAGGACATCAATATTGCCAAGATTGAGCAGGTCTGTTTTTACTCTTACCGGAATATGAATCGGATTTTCCTGGCCTTACATCAGGAAACCATTGGACAGTATATTAAGCGGGTAAGGTTGGTGAAAGCGGCGGAATATTTGAAGTATTCAGATAGATCTATTTTCGACATTGCTCTAGAAGTAGGATTTAGTGATGTGCATGCCTTCACCAAGGCTTTTAAGGGGCGGTTTCGGATTCCACCAGCAAGCTTTCGAAAGGAGGTCAACTCTTCCTTTCAGCTAAGCTCATCGGAGCCTCCTCCTACCTTTCCCTCGCCCCTGGATTTTAGCATTGAACACCTAGAAGCCTTTACCATGCTGTACATAGAATACCGGGGGGCGTATAATGATTTTAAAGCTATTGAAGAAAAATGGGATGCCCTGTGGCAGTATGCGGATAAGGAGGGGCTTGATCAATGAACGCAGCGTGTTGGTAGCGGAAATCCTAGATGATAATGAGATTTGTGATGCAGTTTTTTGCCGTTATCATGCCGGACTGATTCTGGATAAACCACTAGAGATTGCCCTAGAAGGCTTGTTTCAAGTCAAAACCCACCAGCCACAAAAGTATGTGAAGGTTTTACATCGAGGGTCAGATGAATCTGCTGCTGATACCTATCATCATATCTATGCTCAATGGCTAACCCAGGTTAAATATGAACTGGCAGATTTGCCAACGCTGGAGTTTCTCCTTAATCATCACCTTGACCTACCGCAGGATCAACTGCTCACCGAGATTTATATTCCCATTGAATAGACAAGAACAAACTTCGGCTGATACATCACTGCTTGGGAAATACCCAAGGTTTTCCAGAGAGATGACCTGAACAATTTGGGTAGCTCGCGTTGGATAATGTCCAAAACGGACAAAAGACCTGCTCCCGCTCCCCCGTACCTTTGTGCTATCACTAAAGAGATACTATCAATGGAAAATCTAGTCTGGCAAAAGGAGTGGTATTTAGGTTTTTTAGGCTTTATCGGTTTCTACAAGCTGGATGAAATAATGGCTTTTTTTCAGGATGGAGCTTCCTGGTGGGGCTTAGCTAATTTGTTATGGTTCCTTTGGTTCTTGTATTTCCTGCCGGAGGGTAAACACTAATGCCCTTTTACTCAATCATTCTTATCACGACTATTCAATCTACAGTATGAGTTTCAATGAGTTTTTGGCCCTGCTGGAAGGGGCTGTGGTTATGCGATATGTAGCCTATTTTTTTGCCTTTAATCTCTCTTTAATTGGTATAGAACTCCTGTTGGATTTATTTACGGCCAAGGAGCGGCGATGGGGCGATACAGGCGCTAATGTGGTCATTTTTATAATTAATCAGTTGCTGGAGAAGACGCTCTATGGAGCAGTGGGATTAATAGGACTGACCTTATTTCATGGTTTAACGCCTTTCTCCATCCCTATGAATACCTGGACCTGGATATTGGCTTTTTTCGCAGCAGATTTTACCTACTACTGGATGCATCGCTTGGAGCATGAACATCGCATATTGTGGGCGAGCCATAGTGTGCATCACTCTTCAGAGGACTACAACCTGACTGTATCTATGCGTTTGAGTATAGTGGAAAGCCTTTTCGAATGGATGTTTCTCCTACCTATGATCTTGCTTGGTTTTGCACCATTTCAGATCTTAGTGGCCCTCATTTTTGTCGTGCAGTACCAAACCTGGATACACACGGAGCGAATTGTCAAACTAGGATGGTTGGATGAGGTTTTCAATACACCTTCCGTGCACAGGGTTCACCATGGATCTAATGATAGGTACTTAGATAAAAACTATGGCGGGGTATTGATCATCTGGGATAAATTGTTCGGGACTTTCCAACGAGAGGAAGAAAAGGTAGTTTATGGATTGACTAAGAACATCAAGACCAATAATCCGATTAAGATCAATTTTGTTGAATACGTGAATATCTGGAGAGATGCCAAAGAATGTAAAAACTGGAGAGATAAACTTCGCTTGATTTTTGGAGCCTTGGATTGGCGTCCATCTTATTTTGAAAGAGGGGAAGAATTTCCCTCAAAATAGCCATAGGCACAATAGGATGGAAGATCGGCAAATTCGCCCTGTCTTGAATCCCTACAAGTTGGGGGAAAGGGCCAAATGAACTAGCCGGTAGTTGGGTTGGGTAGCATGAGCCGGGTCATTTGTCAGAAATATTACCAAATGAACTTTGTTGACATTGCGAAGGCGTTTATTCCTTTACTATCTTAAAATCTGAAGAATGCTACTATAGTAAAGGACTACATTAAATGGATTACACCGAACCCACACTGGACACCTGGACTTCGATTTTCCTCTTGGTGGCAGGACAAGGTTTTTTTCTTTCTTTTCTACTCTTTAGCACCATTAAACGCCAAGAAAGAGCCAATCTCTGGTTGGGCTTACTGATCTTTTCCTTTGCCCTTACCTTAGTAGATTATGTGGGATTTTGGACCAATTATAACCATCTCTATTCCTTCTTTGCTGGCATCTATGAACCACTAACATTTTTGATTGGGCCCCTGCTCTATATCTACCTAAAAGAACTAGGGGTCTCTCGATATGACCTCAAGAAAATAGCCCCTCACTTTGTCCCATTCCTGATCATTTTTGCTTACCGACTTCCTTTTCTGTTGATGCCAGGAGTTGAGAAAGTAAAAGTGCTGCAAGGAAGAATCGCGGATGTATCTCCAGATGTGCTTTGGCTTCCTTATAACTTTTCACTTTTTGTAGGACTATGTGTGTTGCACCTGGCAGTATATAGCTTTATGATCTACTCCGTATGGATTCGGGATAATCTTCAGGAACAATCGGACAATAAGCGGGCAATTATTCGAAATAAGTGGCAGAAGTTGCTGTGGCAATTGTATACAGCTTTTACGGCCAGTTACTTTATATACTTTGTTGTTGTTCACACCCGCGTTTTCAATCGAGTGCATGATTACTTCATTGCCCTATGTATGTCGTTCTTTATCTATACAGTCGGGTACTTGGGATATCGGAAACCGGCGATCTTTCGGGGTCGTGTATTGGAGCGGGTATTTTTACCCCATAAATATCAGCACTCCTCATTAACGGCTTCTGCGGCTGCTTCGATCCTCAAAAAACTATTGGAACACATGACATCTGCTCAACCCTATTTGGAGAATGAGTTTAGACTAAACGAACTGGCGGAGCAATTAGGTGTAAGTACGCATCACTTGTCTCAGGTGATTAATGAGAAGCTAAACAAAAATTTCTCAGATTTCGTGAATACGTATAGAGTGGAAGAAGCCAAGCGACTTTTGATAGATCCAAAATCTAGCGGAAGATATATCATAGATATTGCCTACGCTTCAGGTTTTAACAATAAAACGACCTTTAATAAGGTGTTTAAGGAGCAGACCGGCATGTCTCCTTCA
Organism: Saprospiraceae bacterium; assembly: GCA_965263225.1. Taxonomy (GTDB): domain Bacteria; phylum Bacteroidota; class Bacteroidia; order Chitinophagales; family Saprospiraceae; genus DT-111. The sequence goes on along the minus strand of CBDHHG010000043.1, from coordinate 157,213 downwards.
GCATATAGAAAACAACAATCCGGCAATACCTCGCGAGCTGTTGCGGGATAATAACGGTTCTGATAAGCTAAAAAAGGTCAATTTTTATAGGAATGGACGACTTTATCCCTTTTTAGACTGACCTTCGAACTTCTAACAGAAGTTCTCTGCTTCTTCCTGGTGATTTCCAAAATAGTTACAATCCCAATTGCCTAAGAGCTGGCTTGATCAAATAGGAACGCTAAAGGCATATCAACTGTGGACTGGCAGTTGTGACTCATTGTATAGGCCTCTGCCCAACAATGAATGCTTGTGATACTCATAAAGTGTCAACAATGAGGTCACATGTGCATCATCACTAGTAGGAATTTAAGAATTAGGAAATCACCATTTGAGGGTAGCCAACCATTAGGTAGCTGCCCTTTTTTTATCATGCTAATGAATGGATCAACCCAGTAAAGCAATGAGTACCCCCGCTGCAACTGCCGAACCAATTACGCCAGAAATGTTGCTCGACATGGCATATTGTAGCAGATGATTGCGCGGATCGTGTTGCAAGGCAATATCATTAGCTACCCTCGAAGCCATAGGGACAGCACTGAGACCGGTAGCCCCAATCAATGGATTGATTTTCTTTTGAGCAAAAACATTATAAACCTTTACAGCCAGGATTCCGCCCAAGATGGAAATGGCAAAGGCGAGAAAGCCTCCTGCTATGATTAGCAGCGTCTCCATCTTCAAAAAGGTAGTAATGGTCATCGTAGAGCCGATGATCAAACCCAGGAATATGGTGGCCGTGTTCATGATGGTCTCAGAAGCAGCCTGAAACAAGCGTTTTGTATCCGAACCGATTTCCTTGATAAGATTCCCGAATAGCAGCAATCCCACTAGAGGGGTAGCTGTTGGAACTAAAATGGCGATGATGGTGGCCAGGGTAATAGGGAACAGGATCTTTACTCTTCGAAGGTTCTTAATCTCTAGTCGATCAGGATATTGTTTATCCTGCTCTTTCATATTGATCTTCAATTCCTTTTTTGAGATCGTAAGATTAACGACCAGTGGGATAATAACTGGTACCAACGCCATGTAGGAGTAGGCGGCAATGGCAATGGGGCCTAACAGATGAGGCGCCAAAACAATGCTAGTATAGATCGCGGTTGGACCATCTGCCCCGCCGATGATGCCCAAGGCTCCCGCTTCCTGAGGGGAAAAGCCTAAGGCAATCGCGCCGATCAATACGGTGAAAATACCGAGTTGGGCAGCGGCACCAAAGAAAGCAAGCCGCAGATTACGGAGCATAGGACCAAAGTCAGTCATCGCCCCTACACCTAGGAAGATCAATGGCGGAAGCAAGCCACTCTTGATCAAGGCGTAATACAGCATATTCATAATGCCAAAGTTGGCAGCGATTTCCGGGAGGGTTTGATGGGCGATGTCCGGATTTTCAGCCGCAGCAACGACGGCCATATTCCCACCGGGAATATTGGCCAAAAGCACCCCGAAACCAATGGGGATGAGTAATAGCGGCTCATACCTTTTGAATATACCCAGGTAGAGCAGAATCACAGCTAGAGCCAGCATGATTAAAATACCGGGCTGTTCCGCTATAGCCCCGAGGGCAGTCATGTCTAGTAACTTACTTAGCGAATCCATGGGCCTAGCTTAGGTAGATGATAACACCGTCTTCTTCAATTTCTTCACCATGTTTGGCAATGATCTCAGCCACTTGGCCGGCTTGATCAGATGTAATAGCGTTGATCACCTTCATCGATTCTATATAGCCAATCGTATCGCCCTCCTTAATCTGATCCCCGACTTTAACGCCTACCTCTCCAGTATCTTTGGTGAGTAGGAAGGTGCCTTCTAGAGGAGCAGTGATTGGTGTGAGCGATTTCGGTTTTTGTGTTGCTTCTTCAGCAGTAGCCTCTGTACTTTCTCCTTGGTCGGAAGCATCCGCCTCTCCATAATCCACATTTACTTTATAAGCAACCCCATCCACCGTAATGGTCATGTTCTTAGGACCTGCGACTGGTATTGCAGGGGCTGCCTTAGCGGCCGCCTCAGTACTAGTACCCGCTTCAGCAGCTCGGCGCTTGGCCAAATCCTTATTAAAGGCATCTTTAGCTTTCCCCGATTTGTAATCCTCATATTGGCGGGGGTGCATGGCATACTCCATGAGCTCTTCATCATCTAAACCATATTCCCAGCCTTTCTCTTGCATTTTTTGCCGAAAAGTGTCCAATTCATTAGGGTATAGGTCTTGTGGGTTACCTTCGTAAAAGGTGCGATCCTCGGCCTTGGCAAGGGCTAGAATTTCCTCCCCGAGCGCACCTGGTAATTTACCCGCCTTACCCAAAATCATATTCCAGGTATTCTCATCAATCATTGACCAACGCTCTTGCCCCTTAATCAATTGAATAGCATTCATCAAGGATACATTCTTGACATATTGAGAGTAGGGAGTGACCAAAGGGGGATAGCCCAGGCGAGGCCAAGCATGTTTCACTTCGTCAAATAGTTTGAGCAGAAGGTCCTCTTGGCTCATTTCTGCTTGATTGCGTTTCTTTAACCACCGATTAAGACTGGCGACATTCTTCTCCAAGTCTGCCATCAGACTGCCCATCATTCCACCCGGTAGCCCTGGACCGATCAATAAGCTATTCATAAATCGGTTTTGCTTATTGATGTAATAGCCTAGAAAATCCTCTATAAAGGACTGGCTTAGTGCCCGTGCGGCCATGTATGCTTCGGTATTGATATCGGGTAAGCTAAAACCCGCATCCTTGAGCATTTCGTGCACACTGAGGAGATCAGCATGCCCTGTTCCCCAACTGAGCGGCTCCATCCCGACATCCACATAGTCGGCACCCCCTCTCGCGGCTTCTAAGGAAGAAGCAATAGAAAAACCAGGAGTGGAATGCCCATGATATTGTACAATCATGTTCGGATGACGGTCCTTTATGCCCTTGACCATCCGGCCAATGGACGCTGGCCGGCCAATGCCGGCCATGTCCTTGATACATATCTCTTCGGCACCTAGGTCGATGTAAGCATCTGCCAGCTTGATATAGTATTCCACCGTATGCACGGGGGAGTGAGTGATGGACAGCGCTCCTTGCGCAATCATGCCCGCTTCTCTGGCGTATTGAAAGGATAATGCTAAATTCTGTGGATTATTTAACCCGTCAAAAGATCGAGCAATATTGGTCCCTTGCTTCTGTTTCACTTTGAACATCAATTGACGAATATCCGCTGCTACCGGGCTCATGCGGATACCATTCAATCCCCGCTCCAGCATTTGGGTTTGTATGCCTGCCTCATTGAAAGGAGTGGTCCAGCCGCGGACCGCTTTATTCGGATTTTCTCCGTATAGCAGCGAAATCTGTTCAAAGCCCCCTCCATTGGTTTCTACTCTGCTGAAGCACCCCATCTCGATGATTGGCTCGGCAACTTGCAACAGTTGATCAAGGCGTGGCATATATTTCCCGGAGGATTGCCACATGTCACGATATACTAGGCAGAGCTTAATTTCTTTACTCATGGTTGGTTTGTTCTGTCTGATGTATTAAGAGATCTGGCGTTCGATAGAAACAATGCGCCCCTGGCCTTGAGTAGCTACCTCTACGCTGGCCGTTAATACCGCAATTACTTCTTTGGGTATGGTATCAAGCGGTGGGCTAATAATTTTTTGCTCACTGGATCGAGAACGAAGACTGGCTGCGGACCACTTATTGACGGCAAGGATGAGCAAGCGGGCGGAAAGGACAACCAAGCTCAGAATTAGGAAAACGGTGAACATCCCCAGCATGAGAAGCTCCAGTGCCAACTGCATATCAGTGGTCATAGGTCATTGGTTTGGTTAGAGCCTGGCCGGGTTTGCGAGATCATGTTTTGTAGCAAAATGATGGTTGATCTAGGATCAGGCAGTCGACACGCGGCTAGAAAAGTAGTACTATTTTACTACCAGAGAAATTTTCTCTTTTTACAAAGGAAAACGCAAATCTAATAAAACGTGGGCATTTCAGGGTTCATCGGAATTTAATTTTATCAAATAATCAAATCCCGGGCAAATTAGATAGCGCCCTCTACAAATTCTATACTATAAAAGGGACAATGAACTAGTGGCAAACGAATCTCTTAAAGAGTTCATCAAAAAGGCCAAAAAGTTATGATCCTGTTAAAAATATACATTTTCGGTTAAATCAGATTTCCTTCAAATTTTAATCAAATTCTAGACAAGATCAAGAAATACTTTTGTTGCTGTAAAAAAGAAGTGACCCAATTGTACTGTGTAGGACGCTTTCCGAACCCTGATACAAAAGGTCTTAAAGATCTATCATGAAAAAAATTAGCAATCTATTTAGTTTATTCCTGGTATCTGTCTTCGCACCTACTTTGCTACTAGGGCAAATAGGTGGTGGGCCAAGCACGGAAGTTGACCCTGATGACCAACGTACTAAGATCGTTGGTAGAGTGATAAGTGCAGATGCTGGAGAAGCGCTGGATTTTGCAACAGTATCGCTCTTTGCCAAAAAGGATAGCGCCCTGCTTACCGGGGGGGTGACAAATGAAAAAGGAGAATTCTCTCTTGATGCACTACCTGGATTATATTTCGCCAAAGTGGAATTCATTTCATTCAAAGCTACAGTGATCGATAATATTGAATTGAAGGAAGGCCAACGTAAATTGGATCTGGGGGTGATTGAACTGAAATCTGATGCTACTACCCTGGCTGAGGTGGAAGTGCGAGCAGAAAAGAGTACCATGCAAATGTCGTTGGACAAGAGAGTGTTCAATGTAGGAAAGGATTTGGCGAACCGAGGCAATTCCGTGACTGAATTATTAGATAATGTGCCTTCGGTAAGTGTAGATATTGATGGTAATGTGAGTCTCAGAGGTAGAGACAATGTGAGGATATTGATCAACGGGAAACCCTCTGGCCTGATTGGGAATGGCGATGCCAATGGTTTACGACAGCTCCCAGCCAATCTGATAGAAAAAATTGAAGTAATTACCAATCCTTCCGCTCGTTATGATGCAGAAGGAATGACCGGGATCATCAATATTGTATTGCGCAAGGAAACCAAGGGTGGCCTGAACGGCTCCTTTGATGTGAACACTGGAAATCCACACAATCACGGAGCAGCTGTTAATCTTAATTACCGACAGGATAAAGTTAACCTGTTTGCCAATGTGGGTACCCGCTTTAGACAAAGCCCTGGTGATCGAAGCTTGTATCAAGAATTTTACCGCAATGATACAACCTTCATCTTGGTCGAGACCGGAGACCGCAGGAGAGGAGGTCTTTCCACCACTTACCGTTTTGGATTAGATTACTACTTTTCGCCAAAGGACATTTTGACGGGCTCATTCTCACTGAGAAGCAGTGATGATAACAACTTTTCTACGCTGACTTATGAGGACTTCCTCTTTAACCTAGATAATCCAACGCGGGTTACACGCAGGACTGATGATGAGAGTGAAGATGAAATTGATCTACAATACTCCTTGAACTATAAAAGAACCACAAAGAAAAAAGGCGAACAACTAACTATTGATTTTCAGTATGAAGAGAACAGCGAAATAGAAGGTTCTGATTTTCGCGAACAATACTTTACCAGTGATCAATCTGCCAGCGGGCAAGAAGATCTTTTGCAGCGGTCTAACAATGATGAGTCGGTGAAGCAATACTTGATCCAATTGGATTATGTGTACCCCTGGGGTAAAGAAGGAAAGTTTGAGACTGGATACCGAGGCTCCCTACGTCACATCAACAACGACTATCTAGTAGAAGAATTGGCCGATGGAGATTGGGGAAGATTGGATAATTTCAGTAATGACTTTATCTACGATGAAAACATTCACGGCTTCTATGTGTCAGCAGGAAATAAGATAGATCGTTTCTCCTTCTTGTTTGGCTTGCGGGCGGAATATTCTGATGTAAGAACGGAACTGGTAAACACCAATGAAATCAACCATCGGGATTACATGAACTTCTTCCCGACTGCTCACTTTACTTACGATCTAGAGGAGGATAACTCCGTGCAGGTGAGCTATAGCCGCCGCATCAATCGGCCACGGTTTTGGTCCTTGAACCCATTTTTCTCCTACAGCAATCCCCGTAATTTCCGTGGGGGTAACCCAAATTTAGATCCAGAGTTTACGCATAGTATAGAAATCGGTCATATCAAGTATTGGTCCAATGCTTCCTTGAGTTCCTCGGTATATTATCGCCACTCTACGGGGGTCATTCAGAGAATCCGTAGAATCGATGAAGTAGGTAATACCCTTACTACGCCAGAAAATTTGGCTACTGAAGACGCCTATGGCCTAGAGGTTACCTATTCTATTACTCCCTTTAAATGGTGGCGTGTGAATGGTGATTTGAACTTCTTCCGGTCTATCACCAACGGGACGAATGTGGGAGAGAATTTTTCAGCTGATAATTTGAGTTGGTTCGGTCGCCTAACTTCCATGATTGACGTCAATAAAAAGTTGGACTTCCAATTAAGAGCTAACTATCGAGCACCACAGACTACCACACAAGGAACTAGTAAGTCCCTACTTGGTATCGATCTGGCTTTTAGTCAAGATATCTTAAAAGATAAGGCTACCGTATCTCTAAGCGTTAATGACCTGTTCAATACACAGTTGAGACGATACACAACATTCGGAGAAGACTTCTTTTCCGATGGTTCGTATCGTTGGAGACGCCGTCAGATCACTTTATCCTTTAATTACCGCTTAAATCAAAAGAAGAAGAAATCTAGAGGTGGTCGAGGAGGAGGAAACTTCGGCGGTGGCGGCGGAGAGTATTAATAAAATGCTAATCCCTGTAAATGCAAGTACTGCTTTACAGTCGATATAAGAGAACTATTTAACCTATCCTATTTGTAGTCCATTTAGAAACAGGGGCATTGCTTAATTGCAGTGCCTCTTTTTTATTGGATGAATGACCTACCTTCCAATCTTGTAAACCTGGTAGCTAGTTGGCTTTTTACCCTAATTTGCTCAGTATTTCCTTTTCCAAACTACATTCCTGTACCAAATGTCTACGTTTAGTTGTTAGATAAAAGAAGCTATTTGAATCTATCCAATCCCTGGAATTCCAGCTTAAAACCGCATTTTAGCTTTAAAATGGATTCTACGGCAATGGACGCGCGATGCTTTTTATGTTGTTGATACAAAAAGAAAATACAGTGCCTATGAGGAATACTCAAAAGCTTCTGGTACTACTCCTATGTTTGTTGGGTACTTTGAATGAAACAGTTCTACTCGGACAACAAGTACAGCTCGAACGAAAGATCGAGCTAGATAGCCTAGTCCTGTACATTACCAATAGTTCCTACATGCCCTTGTATGTGAAATGGGATTTGAATGCCAAAGTTCCTGCGGATTCTCGGATGAACTCAGGTTTCGTCTTAGCTCCTCAAGGGGAACGCGAGAAACTGCTGGTAGTACCTATTGTTAATGCCGCAGATACCACGGAGCTACTACAAGAAAGCTTCGGGAGGGTCAGTTTGAAATTTGGTGATCCCCTTACCGTTGAACCAGATGTGGATTTTAGGTATGGTTTACCCTTTCAGCGAAAGAAGGCTTACAAGCTTATCCAAGGTTTTAAGGGGCATTTTTCTCATAACACACCTACTTCCATGTTTGCATTGGACTTCGCCATGCCTATTGGCGAAAAGGTTTGTGCTGCCCGAGCTGGTCGGGTAGTACGGGTGAAAGAGGATTCGAAGGAAGGAGGGCCATCTGCCAAGTACCAAGGAAAGGATAACCATATTGTAGTGCTCCATGAGGATGGTACATTGGGCTATTATGTGCACATGAAGTACAAGGGGGCTTTGGTAGAAGAAGGACAAGACGTAGAACAAGGAGATTTGCTCGGACTTTCGGGCAACACGGGTTATTCGACCCGCCCTCATCTACATTTTGTGATTCGAAAACCAACAGTAGACGGGCCAGTATCTATCCCTTTTCGATTTGGGGAATATAGTTACAAACAACTGAAAGAAGGACGTAAATATCGACGACGACGATAAAAAATAAAAAAAAACGCTTCCCTTAAAACTTTCCTCCTCCCTAATCCCTCCTTATGATGAAAATGATTGTAGGGGGCTTTCGCAACGTATAAAGACGGCTCTCCTACAAGCGAACACCAAGGATTTCACCCGTAAAAAGGGAATTTTGAAAAAAGACTCACACACACTCGTTATTAAAGCCAGGGCTGGTGACACCAGAGCCATGAACAAGCTGTTCTCGATCTGGTATCCCAGAGTATACAACTGGGGTTATCGCTACTTCGGTGATAAGGATATGGCGGCGGAGATCAGCCAACAAGCTTTTCTGCTAATGCAGCAGAAGCTAGGTCAATTGAAGGATCCGGCCAGCTTTAAATCCTGGTTGTACAGAACTGTTGTCAACCTTTGTCATAATGAAACCCGGCGGCGCAAAGTCAACCAGAAGGCGGTAGAACGCTTGACTTATCGCAGCAAAAGAGATACAGCCCCAGCCGCAGATTATCTTTATATGCGAAAGGAACGTTCTAAACAAGTCTTGGATGCTTTAGCTCGCCTGCCTGAAGAACAGCGTACGGTAGTGATCATGAAGGAGTATGAGGAGTTGAAATTTAGAGAAATAGCTGAAATATTGAATATCTCTGAAAATACGGCGAAGTCGCGCTTGTATTATGCGTATAAAGCGATGCGAAAATTTTTTTTAACCCAACCTCAAACCAAAGCAATAAGATATGAATAGAGAAGAACGGCTAATGGCCTATCTCTATGGAGAAATGGAGGCCGAAGAAAAAATAGCTTTTGAAAAAGAAATAGAGCAAAATCCGGAGCTGAGAGCCGAATTAGGCGAATTTCAGGAAACACAGTTCTGCCTGCAAGAACTTCCTGATCTGCAACCAGAGGCTACCGTGCTTAGTCTGGGTGGTCATTCCAACTTTGATTGGCGGAAATGGGGGGTACGCTTGGGAGTCGCCGCTTCCTTTCTACTACTGCTCGGGTTGACCAATGCAAGAATGCAATTTTCGGAAGGCAGCTTTGTGATTGCCTTTGGAAAGGAGCAAGTGAAGGCGGATCAGGAAATGACTACCGCTGCCATTGCTCAGCAAGCGGTAGACTTTAAGGCCGCCTTATTAGAAAAGGAGCGAGAATTCAATCATAAACTCAAGGCCATGGATTCCTTGTGGCAAAGTCAATTGACCACGAATAGCGAAGCCCAGCAATTAGCCATCGCACAGCAGTGGCAACGCTTTCAGGCCCGTCAACAGGCGGATTTTGCCGCGCTTCAAACTCAGTTCAAAGAGGAACAATTGCCGCAATTCGCAGCCTTACTCCAAAACATGCAAGTCGCTCAAAAACAAGAGCTACAGGATCTGATTAGCGGCTTGTATACCGATTGGGAAGAAACGCGCCTGCTGGACCTAAAGGCAATCGAAACAGAGTTCGTACATCTCTATAAAAATGTTGAAAGAAATCATACAGAAACAGCTGCTGTACTAGATGATATCGTGAACGGTAATTTTTTAAACTAGATTGAAAAACAAATAATCATGAAAAAAATATGGATGCTCTGTCTTGTTCTTCTGCCTTTGGTCGCTGTGGCGCAAGGGGGAGACCAGTCGAAAGTGATGAAGGAAATTGAGATTGCTGAGAATATTCTAGCTTCTCTATTACAACAGGAGATTGAAGTGTCGGATGATGTGGTCATCATAGGCCAAGGTAGATCTTCTGGGAATGTGGAAGGCACCTACATAGATGATTTTGGTGCCTTGTTCACCATTGGCGGAGAGAACAGCTTTAGAGGGATTTCAATAGGAGGAAATAGCAAGATTGCAACAGCCTACAATTATCACTATAATCTGAAAGGAATAGCCAAGCTTCAGGAAAGACTGCCTTATACAATCTACCTAGATTCCGATGGTAACAGGATCAGAAAGCGAAATAGAGATCAGGACAAGGAGGATGAAAATGTAGAGGCTGAAGCCAGTAGTGTAGAGATAGCGGAATATGATGACTTTGGATTCTTCAAAAAAGTGAGCCGAGACTTCTTTGTAGACTATGGCTATCTCATGAAGGGGATCAAATCCAATGAAAAAGTGCTCATTCGTTATGTGCGCAACAATAATGTGGCCGTGGTGATCGATGGGTGGAATCAAGGGGATGGATGGGGTAGCTTGCGTGATAGAGACTGGGATGATGAGCGTGGAGTTTATACCGCCATGGTACTTAAGTCAGATATTGAAGCCCTACAACGTGGTAACCTTAGCGAAGCACAATTCGAGAACAAGATTGCCTATACAGAGGGAGAAGAAGAGATAGAAACCGAGAGCAAGGATATGAAACTGATCAACTCCATTTTCTCTCGTCTGTACAAGGATGACCTAAGTGGCAGTGAATGTATTAGTAGCCGAAGCACACCAAAATCAGAGTATATTCCAGATCTAGGCCTCGTGGTAAATATGCGGATGAATACCCGATGCCGTGGTAATCGTGGATTTGGTAGTCGCTTAGAGCTCTTTAGGGAAGGGCAAGGATTTACCCTGGTTGATCCTGAAGAGGAAGAAGATGAGGAAGCCAATGAGGATCGTGAAAATGCGGATGAACACTATCCTGAATTCTTGTCTACCTTGAAAGAAAATGTGGTGGAATATGGTAGTATCGCAAAATCTTTGAAGGAAGGAGAGGTGCTGGTATTCAAAGTAGATTTTAGCGGATGTCGCGACTGTAAATTGATTCCTGAGCAGCTAAGTATTACTGCTAAACAGACTACCCTTTCTGCTTATCGCCAGGGTAAACTTTCCCTGGAGAAAGCCGTAGAGCAATTGAGTATCGTTGAATAGAAAAGCGAAAATTACCTACACTATAGAACTGACCCGACTGTTGAAGAGCTTCCACTAGTATACTTCGACTAAAATGAAGAAGCCTCCTCTACCGATATTTCGGTGAGGAGGCTTCTCTGATTTTACCCTTATGATAAGGATGAACCTCTATCGCTTAGAAAGAGTAACGTACACCAATTTGGCTGTACCAACGTGCACTTCTGGTACCGGTCTGGATCAAAGTCCAAGGATCACCATCTACACCATCAAAAGCAAATCGAGGAGTGGTCGTTCCTGGCTCAAAATCAACAAAACGTAGCAGACGGAAGTAACCATTATCCCCTATGAAATAACTTTTACCCCAGTTCGGATTCAAGAAATTACCTAGATTGAAAATATCAAAGGTAATTTGGAAAGTGTGCTTTTTCTCTCCCACCTTGAAGCTTACATCCTGAGCAATCTTAAGGTCAAAAAGATTCTCGAATGGCGTACGAGACATGTTACGCTCTACGTATTGACCTCTGCGAGAACTCAAGTAATCATCACCAGAGATGAAAGCATCCAAAGCCGCCCACTGAGCAGCAGCGGTAGATTGATCGGCAAAAACAATCTCGTTCTGACTGGCAGGAACATAGATCATTGCGCGACTATCTTCACTGTCTTCTCCAGTTAAGGCATCACCATTAGTATATACGTAAGTGAATGGCTGACCAGATTGACCATTATAGAACAACGAAATCGTTGTAGCTACATTCTCATTCCATCTAAACTTCTTTGCTACAAAAGCACTCAAACGAGAGCCTGCGTCAAAAGTAGCACGAGTAAGTACTGGACTATTTCTACCCTGAACAGAAGGATTCTCTCTCCAGTTCGTAGAGTTAATGAACCCAGTACCATCATACAAGGATACCGCACGAGTGAAAGAGTAAGCGATACTACCCAACCAATCATTGGCAAAAGGCTTCTGTAGTTGAACAGAAAGGTTAGCCGTATACCCTTGGTTGGTATTATCCACCAAGGTGATGTAGTTGTACGTATCATCAATTACGTCTCCACTAAAGATAGGACGATTATCAGCTCCTTGTAAACGCTCAGTTGAAGCCACCTGGTTAACGTTGGTTACTCTAAGGTCATTGATTGCATCGGTGTACATTCCTTCCACGGTAAGGATCATATTACCGGGCAATTTCTGGTCGACTGCTAAACTAGAGCGCCAGAATTGTGGGTATTTGAAATCTTCTGCGAACAAGTCCACATCACCTGATGGCGAATTAAGATTCAAACGATCTCTCCATTCATTTGGCGTAGCACGGAATGGACCAAAACCTGGGGCAAAACTAGAGTTCAAACCGTTACGGATGAACATCCCGCCAGGCCATACCCAAGGAACACGGCTAGTGAAGATCCCCGTACCACCACGAACCTGCGTTCGCTGGTCTCCATTCACATCCCAGTTGAAACCAATTCTTGGAGCCAACATGATGGAAGTGCTTGGCGCCTTACTTGCTTGGGCACCTTTTAGATCATATCCAGCAGCTTCTAACTGAGGGATAGTCCCTTTGTTAAAGTCATCATTCTGTAGTGGTGGATCATCTACGAAAATGGGAATATCAGCACGTAAACCAAGAGACAACTTGAAGTTGTCAGAGATTTCCCAGTCATCCTGTACATAAAATGCTAACTGTGCCGCATTGAAGGTTGGACCTAAGTTATCGGCAGCATCTCCAAATCGAACGCTTGCTCCATCTCCAGGAGTCAATGGCTGCTCATGTCCAAATAGGGAGAAAGCAGGTGCACCTGATAGAAAGGCATCTAGCCCTGTTTGGGTGATATTACCATTGTCATCCACTTGGTTATCGTAGAAGTAAAGTGGCGTGGAGAAGATGGTAAATAAGTTCTGGATCTTAAAGAATTCATTGTGGGTACCTACGGTGAAGGTGTGCTTACCAGCACTAATGGAAAGGTTATCAGTGATGGTATAGACATCCTGGAATACGATGTTTGAGTAAGAGAAGTTATCCGTTCCGAATATTACAGTAGCATTACCATCTTGAGCCTGCACTCTGGGGAATGGATCTCCAAGAATATCTCTATCATCTCTAACCGTAGTCACACCGACTACTAACTTGTTGAACAAGTTGTCAGAAAGTGTACTCTTCAATTCAACAGTTGCAGAATTGGTCGTAGATGGGAAGAAAACTCCTGCGTTAGCAAAAGGAAGCGTCGTATTATTTGGACGATTTACATCTTCTTCTACCCCTTTTACATAGCTATATCTAGCAGAAAGACTATTCTTTGGATCAATGTTCCAGTCCAACTTCAACAGGAAACGATCTGTTGTACGAGTGGTAGCATTATTTAGGTACCCGCCCGGATCATAACCGTACTCACTATTTAGGTAGTTGGTAAGCTGTGTCAACTTAGCCGCATCGGCCATACCTTGATAGGTAGCGGGATCGAATGGCTTTGGTTCTTCATCGCGTTGAATTTCTAAGTTAGCGAAGAAGAATAATTTGTTTTTGACCAAGGGCCCTCCTAATCTAAATCCAGTAGTGTAGGAGGTGAAAGGAGCCAATTTCTCTCTCTCTTCCAAATCTTGCCCGGCTGTTTTACCGGCGAAGTTTTCATCTTTGTAGAATCCGTAAACAGACCCTTCAAAGTTGTTGGTACCACTACGCGTAACAGCATTGATACTTGCACCGGCGAATCCCCCATAAGTAACATCATAGGGTGCCAAGACAATAGAGATCTGCTCAATCGCATCGGGGCTAATCGGAGTAATACCGGCTTGACCACCATTGGTTCCTGAGTTGGCCAAACCGAAAACGTCATTGTTCACCGCCCCATCAAAGAAGATGGCATTGTAGCGGTTGTTCATACCTGCTACAGATAGACCACCGCCGTTTGCGTTCCCCTTTTGTGAAGGAGCCGTACGAGGATCCAAGCGAGCAAAGTCTTGAAGGAAGTTACGATCAACGGTAGGAAGTGTATTGATGGCTTCCTCACTTACGTAGGTCTCTGCTCCGGTTCTATTACCATCAAAAATATCTCCTGAGGTTGCCGTTACCACGACCTGCTCCAATACGATATCCGTTTCACTCATCGCCAGATTAACCTTGTAAGTCTGTCCTAGGGTTAAGAAAACACCAGCCTGTGTGGCATCTTCAAAACCAACGTAAGTAGCAACGACTTTGTAAGGACCTCCAGCCCGCATGTTCGGGATGTAGAACTTACCATCTTCGTTTGCTACTGTACCATAATTAGTGCCAGTCGGCTCATGTATGGCTTGTACAGTCACCAAAGGAAGGGGAGCACCATCTTTGTCGGTGATTTTCCCATTCATGGTGGAAGTAGTTGCACCCTGTCCAAAAACACTAGAAGTAATACCTAGTAGCATAATACAGACAAGCGCAAAGTGTAAAAAGAATTTTTGCATACTGCCTAAGTTTAGAAAAGTGTGAGTAAGTTGCCTACTAAAAAATTTCTTTTTCCAAGTGGGTTAAGAATAGTTCTATAGAAAACTGGCGATCTATTCTTAAGCTGCTCCTATGCCTTTTGCGGATACTAAATAGCAATACCATCCTTTTGGCTTGAGAGCAAATGGGATTTTAAGGCCGATAGCGGTAAAAATGGGGATAGTTAGCACAAATTCGGGAATCTACGCATCTCTATCCTGATCTCTACTTAGTCGGATTTACTACGCTTTTGATTTCTTTAGGCTCTAGTGTTTTGTGGAAAATCGCTTTGAATTACCTGCAATGGGATAGTTGTAAAGGTGGAGGAACAAAATCGCTTTGCTGCTTCTCTTGCCATCGGCAGCAAACATAGGTCACATATTTCTTATCCAGCTTTGTGTCCTACACAATTTGTCAAAGTTGGTATCGACCGCGAAGGTATCGTTAATTCTCCAATTGGAAAAGGATTCAGATTGAATATTCGGGAAAAGCCCTAGTCAACTGTCCTCCGCTTACCCTTTTTTGTACTTTTTGTTGTGAGATTCATACTCATTGCTTTGGGCAATGGAAGGGCTTAGATCATCAGATAGCGCAATAGGAAAAGCCCCACCAAAACGTAGAGTATAGGGTGTACAGATCTCGCTTTTCCTGTAAATACCTGGATCAAAACGTAAAACATCATGCCGATCGCGATTCCGTTTGCAATGCTGTAGGTGAAGGGCATCAGGATGATCAATAAGAAAGCGGGGATGGAGGAAGATAACTCTTCTAAATTTAGTTTGCGGATGCCATCTAGCATTAAAAGCCCTACCATGATGAGTACGGGTGAAGTTGCGGCGGCTGGTATCATACCCGCGATTGGGGCCAATAAGATCGCAAACAAAAACAGGATGGCTACGACTACTGCGGTTAAGCCTGTACGACCACCAGCTACGATTCCTGACCCACTCTCTATATAGGTTGTCACGCTAGAGGTACCCAAAAGGGAGCCGAAGAGGGTAGCGGTGGCATCCGAGAACAAAGCCCTATTCATGCCCGGTAAGTTGCCCTCCGCGTCAAGCATATCACCTTTCGCCGCGGTACCTAGTAATGTGCCCAAGGTATCAAACAAATCAACCAAGGTAAAGCTTAATATCACCAGCAGGATGGTCAGGATGCTTTCTAGGGCTGTACTCCCTTCCGGAACGGCAAATAATCCGGCCAAATCCAACTGAAAGGCAGTAGGGGCTAAACTGATCTTATCTATGCTGTAAGTGTCTGGGATTAAGGTCACGCCCATTGGGATGCCAATCAGGGTGGTACCTAGGATTGCCCATAACATGGCACCACTTACCTTTCGGACCATCAAAATGGTGAGCAAGGCAAAACCGATTACAGCCAATAGTACCGGTGGGCTGGATACTTGGCCAAGCTCTATGATCTGAGGTGGAGCGGCTTGAACCTGATCGATCAAGGGACCAGCTTCGAGTGTTTCACTACCTAAAATAATATCGATGACGGGGCCTTGATTCATATCGATTAGGCCCGCGTTATTTAAACCAATCAAAGCGATAAATAAACCGATACCAGGAGCAATAGCCAATTTAAGATTCAAGGGAATGGCGTCGATAATGGATTTACGCATTCCTGTGACGGTCAATAGCAGGAACAGAATACCCGAAAGGAAGACGATAGCCAGTGCCTGTTGCCAGGTATACCCCAATGTCAAGACTACGGTAAAGACGAAGAAAGCATTGAGTCCCATCCCCGGAGCCTGTGCGAACGGAAAATTGGCTAGCAACCCGATCAATAAAGTGCCGATTGCAGCAGAAATACAGGTAGCAACCAAAACGGCCTCTGTATCCATCCCCGCTTTGGCAAGGATGGCTGGATTAACAAAGATGATATAGGACATGGTGAGAAAGGTGGTGAGTCCCGCGATAAGCTCGGTTCTTACATTGGTGCCTTTCTCCGAAAGTTGGAAGAATTCTAGCATAGCTGACCGTCTGTTTGGCCTACAAACATAGGGTTTTCTGAGAAAGATCAGCTACGCTCCTTTTACTTATATCGGACTCTCTATGAAATTTCCTACTTTTGCCGGACGACAATTCGAGCCCTGACCTGTTGCACTAGCTTCACTTCATTCGCACTGCTATACCTCCAAACCATAGCTATGAAAAAACTTGCCCTTACTACGGTCTACCTACTGCCTTTGCTGCTATTGAGTCAGACTGACGTGACTTTTGAAAAGTATTTGGCGCAAAGAAAAGAGTTGATGGCAGCAGATAGCGCCTTGTACTTTGATGCCAAGGTGAAGCTTTCACCCGCTGAAAAAATGTTGAATCAATTAATGCAGCGTGAGCAAAGACAATTGTTGACTCACTACAAGGAAACCCATTTCTTCCCACCCGCCCGAGACTTTTACCAATCCAAAAAACACATCGAAGGGACGAAGTTATTTCGGGTATTGCAACAAATGCCAAAGGGAGGCATCTTGCACCTACATCAGTTGGCCATGGGAGATGCACAGTGGGTCGTAGACAAAGCCATTGCTACACCGGAGATGCATGTCTTTTGGGCGGAATCAAACGGTACCTACGTAAAAGGCCAACTCTGTGCTTACTCGGCCGGATCAGCGCCGAAGGGGTTTCAACCCATCGGAGAACTCAATGCCAAGGAGGATTCTTTCTCTGATCAACTATATCAACTAATCACTTTTGAGGAAGATATGGATCGCGATTCAGTAGATATCTGGTATGAATTTGAAGCGATCTTTCAACGCATTTATCGCTTTGTAACCTATCGGCCGATTTTCCCAGCATACTTAAATCGAGGACTAGACATTCTTGTGCAGGATGGGGTCCAACATGTGGAACTTCGGATGCCCTTTCGAAATCGCATGTATGATTTAGAGCACCCAGAAGGCGGGTTGCCGGTTGAGGAGTTTGCACAAGCCCTGGAAAGCGCAGTGAGCAGGCAACGGAAAAAAGACCCCGCCTTCACAATGAAGGTCATACATACTAATTTACGATTTAGAAGCAATGCCGTCATTTGGGAGGATATCCAAGCAGCAGTGAGCATGAAAAAGCGGTATCCCGATTGGTTGAAAGGGTATGATCTGGTGGCAGAAGAAGACAATGGAGAGGCCACACTGTTTCATGCCAAGACCTTCCTGCGACTAGATTCTTTAGAAAAAGCCAGAAACGTAGAATTGCCTTTATATCTACATGACGGAGAAAGTGATTGGGCTTCTATTGCCAATCTCTATGATGCTATTCTTTTGGGAACTCGCCGTATCGGGCATGGCTTTAATCTCTTCCGTTTCCCCAATTTAATCGAACAAGTAAAACGTCACAATATCTGCATAGAGGTAAACCCTCTCAGTAATCAGATTCTGGGATATCTTCGGGATTTACGCATTCATCCCGCGAGTACCTATCTGCGGAGAGGGGTGGATTGTATTATTAGTTCTGATGATCCACTGATTTTCGATTATAAAGGTTTGTCCTATGATTTCTGGTCGGTTTATATGGCTTGGGAATTGGACTTGGCTGCCCTAAAACAATTGTGCCGGAATAGTCTCGAACATGCCGCCCTGTCCGAAGAGGAAAGAGCTGAAGCCTTGGCGGCCTGGGAAGGGAAATGGACGCAATTTGTCGCCGCAGCCATTGCCAGTTGGGAATAATTAATGTTGGCGATTAGAAATGCATTTTCTGAACAGGTGGTCCGTAGAGGTCACCTTCACAATATATATTTACAATGAAAATATACACGCTAGGTAGTCTACAGAACCTTTATCATGGCTTCTCCTATCTGGGCTTTGGCATCGCCATCCTATTGACGGCCTGCAATAGTCCCCAGGCTAGCACAGAGCCAGAAAAGATTCCGGTAAAAGTGGTGGTGGTGAGTATGTTCGAAGCAGGAGAAGACGCAGGTGATCGGCCGGGAGAAATGCAATATTGGGTGGAGCGACTACCTTTACCCGATAGTTTCCCTTTTCCACAGGGATACCGGCAACTGCGCTACAACGCGGACCTGGAAGTGCTTAGCATCATGACGGGCATTGGCAATACCAAGTCTGCGGCCTCGATCATGGCTTTGGGCTTGGACCCACGTTTTGACCTAAGCAAAGCATATTGGTTGGTAGCGGGGATTAGCGGAGTAGATCCAGCAGATGCACCCACAGGCTCAGCGGCTTGGGCGGATTGGCTAATCGACGGTGACCTGAGTCATGAAATTGACGCTCGCGAGATTCCGGCCGATTGGAAAACAGGCTACATACCACTACGCCGAACGGAACCTTATGCCCAACCCGTAGCCACCAACAATGAGGGGGTAGTGGCCCGCCTCAATCCGGGTCTAGTTGACTGGGCGTATAACCTAACCAAAGACATGGAATTGCCGGATAATGAGGAGATAAAATCGATGAGAGAGCAATACACAGGTTACGCCGCGGCCGAGATGAAGCCTTTTGTATTAAAGGGAGATCAGCTGGCAGGAAGTACGTATTGGCATGGAAAATTGTTGACGGAATGGGCGAATGATTGGGTGAAGTATTGGACAGGTGGCGAAGGGAATTTCGTAACCTCAGCGATGGAGGAGATGGGAACGTATCATTCTCTTGATCGTTTGCACCAAAGTGGTCTGGTGGATAAGAATAGACTCTTAGTACTTCGAACAGCTTCCAACTTTAGCATGCAATGGCCAGGTATTACCGCTCAACAAAGTCTAGCTGGTGAAAAATTGACGGGTAAGGGGTATTCAGCTTATATCCCCTCTTTAGAATCAGCCTATCTAGTGGGTGAAGTGGTAGTAAAAGCCTTGGTGGAAGGCTGGGATGAATATGAAACAAGCATGCCAAAGACGGAGTAAGTCCGCAATTCGCTTAATGGAACAATGGGATAAGCGCAATAATTGCCGTATTTTCAGGGTGCTTAATTTGTCATATCGATTAACTGCCTTATGAAAACCCGACTACCTCATATTAAACGTTACCTCCTTTGGGTGTTTTCTTCCTTTTTGCTCCTTTGGTTCCTCTTGTCTTTAAGTGTAGGGAGTTCTACCGCCAGTTGGAAGGATTTTTTCGCTGGACAGCTTGACCTAGGACAGATGTTAGCTGGACACCCGTTCAGTTGGGTGCTGTCCCATCTTCCGCTTTTACTCTTTCTATCCTTCCGTGCTATCTGGCGATTATATCAGCAACGGGGAATTCAAATGATACGGAAACGTTTAGCACTCGTCGTTTTACTCCCCTTGGCGCTCGGGATAGCAGGCTGGAAATATGCAGACTGGTATACCCAAGAAAAAGACTATGCCTATGAATGGGATCATTCTATCGAGAATGACAGCGGCTCCGCTTTGCAAAGATTTAAACAAGACGGTAAGATTCGTGGGGTGCATTACTTTGGCAGCCGCAGGTTTAATGAAGATATTCTTACCCCCATCACCAAGAATAACATAGAGTGGGTAGTGTTGGTGCCCTACGGTTATCAGGAAGATCATGACAGTCCTAATTTGCGCATTTCCCGAGGCAATAGAAATGGAAAGAGTCGCGCAGCTAGATACGCAGAATTTATCGATAAAGCCAAGGAGTTAAATCTTCAGGTCATGATGAAGCCACACATTTGGATGGGTTCTCCCTCAGATGGAAAGTGGCGTTCTGATATCGAGATGGCGGATGAGGCTAGCTGGAAAGCCTGGCAAGCGAGTTATCGTGAATTCATTCTACAATATGCTAAGATGAGTGAGGAGCAAGGACTTCCCTTCTTTTGCATTGGAGCGGAATTGCATATGGTAGCGAAAAAGCAACCTGAATTCTGGCGGGAATTGATCAAGGAGGTGCGAACGGTATACAGTGGTAAATTGACTTACGGAGCCAATTGGTATCAGGAGTATGAGGATGTGACATTCTGGGATGATCTAGATTACATTGGGATACAAGCCTATTTCCCACTCACAAAAAACGAAAACCCCACGGTTGATGAGTTAGTGAAAGGATGGAAGCCACATGTAAAGAAGATCGAAGCGATGTCCAAACGGTATAATAAGCCTATCCTATTTACAGAAATTGGCTACAAAAGTTCTTGTGATGCGGCGATTGAACCCTGGGCCTGGGCCAGTAGTTTAGGTGGCCTGTATGAGAAGGTGTCTACAGAAACGCAGGCGAATTGCTACGAGGCTTTCTTCAAGGTATTCTGGAAGGAGGAATGGTTTGCCGGTGCTTTATTTTGGGAGTGGAAAGGTTATGATGGGGCACAGAATAGTAGACAGAGTATCAACTTCACGCCCTATAACAAACCAGCGGCAAATGTGATGGCCAAGTGGTTTGGAAGATTGGGTAAAACGGTAAGTCATTGAAGCAACAAGAGAGATGGCTGTCTCAAACCATCTCTCCTATGGAAATGCATTTAGTTATACTACTAGACATTTAGAAGACAGACTACCAGGTCTCGTCATATAGCCAAGGAGCATGATGTCTTAAAGTGAAATGGTCTGCTCTCTGCTCCCTTATATCTAATAGTCGTAAGACTTCTAGTCTATAATCGACTGATACACCAGGTTCTTGAATTCTCTATGCAGAGGATAGAAGCTGTGTGGAAGAAACTGTGTGAATACCATGCTCACCAATTCTTCTTCTGGGTCTACCCAAAAGAAGGTATTTGCCAAACCCGACCAGGTACCTTCTCCCACCGATCCCATTTCTGTACGATGCGCTGGGTTCAAGGTCACCATAAAGCCAAGGCCAAATCCCGCCCCTGGGTTGCCTGAGCCTACAGTCATGCCATCAGGAAGGTGATTCATCAGCATCAACTCTACCGTCTTTCTGCCAAGAATTCTTTTTCCATCTAATTCACCACCGTTCACAAGCATCTGCGCAAAGCGCAAATAGTCCGCTGGAGTTGAGGCCAGTCCGCCTCCCCCTGAAAAGAAAATAGTTGGTGATTTAATGCCATTGGTAAGTGGAGATTCCATAGGAATCACGCCGCCCTTGCCATCAGGGGAATAAACGGTGGCCAGACGATCCAACTTGTCCTCGGGAACAAAGAAGCCGGAGTCAACCATACCTAAGGGCGCGAAGATTCGTTCCTGCAAGTACTGATCTAAAGGTTGTCCTGAAATCACTTCTACTAAGCGACCTACTATATCTGTAGATACACCATATTCCCAGCGGGCCCCAGGTTGGAAATTCAACGGTAAGGTAGCGATTCTATCCACAAAGGCTTCTAGGTTTCTGCCGGGCTCCCAAATGTTAGCCATCGCATACATGGTATCAACCGGAGTAGGGTTCCATCCATAACTAAGTCCAGAAGTATGAGTCAAGAGGTGTTCTACCGTCATCGGACGTTTAAGGTCTACCATTTTGCCATTATCATAAACTTTCAGCTGGCCAAAAGATGGAATGTATTTGGCCACAGGATCATCCAAATGAAACTTGCCATCTTCGTATAAGGTCATTAGTGCTACGCTAACGATGGGCTTGGACATAGAAAAAATGCGAAAGATAGTCTTGGGCGTTACGGCTTGTCCGCCGCCAATCTGGGTTGTACCATAGCCTTCCATATGAACTACCTTACCCTTACGTGCCACTACACTAACAATACTACCCAGCTTCCCTTCATCAATGTACCATTGCATTTTGTCTTTGACTTTAGCCAATCGCTCTGTTGATAGCCCCACCATTTCCGCTTGGGTCATTGGAGCTGGCTGTGCCAAAACTAGGGTTACGAGAAAAAGACTAGCCAGAAAGGCTGGGAGTGTAATTTTTAAAATCTTCATGAGGGTACTTTAATGTGAAAGATAATGATGCAGAAAATGCTTTGATCATACCTGATCGCTCAATGTAGCATATCAAATAGACTCACTAGCGAAAGATAAACTGAAATTTTGCTAAAAAGTAGTTTGCTTAGGGTGAATTTGGTTTTTGCGGCATCGGTGATCAGCTTATGTTTTATTCTAGCGGGCATAACTTCGTGTTTTTCTAATAGTAAAATCATAGGTGGCACAAAAAGGTTTAATCCAGGTAAGTCGCAAGGCACTACATGAATACCTTACGTAGGAAAAATGCTAGATTTGTAGATCAGCGATGATACATACTTTCGAAACGGGTTCCAACTTACTTAGCCGCAGTCCAGATGAATAAGTTTAAATCCGTTTTTAAACAAAACAAAACACAATGAAATCTTGGGCCAACTTTAGGATGGTATTGAAATTCCGCCGGTTTCAATTACCTTCCAAATACGTTCGATCACTATTAGGTACGGCAAGCGTGCTAGCCTTCCACTGCATCTGCTTGCTTTTCATTCTGTCGTCCTGTCAAGGAGATACGACTACTGCTGAAGAGGAGATAGAAGAAACCACTGTACCGAGTACGCTTCCAAAGCAAGCATTTCCATTGCAAGACCTTTCTGCTTTTTCACCCCCTAGCGACAATTGGGTAATATCAGGAAATGCCTTTGCTTCCACCACTGCATCTGACTTTTCAGTGGCGGAAGGCACTGGTTCTTTAGTTTGTGACAATACGACTAACTCCCTCGCCCCTTTGTCTACCCAACTGGAGCATGGTGATTTGGAAATGGATCTAGAATTTTTACTTCCGAAGGACGGGCAGGCACAACTGTGGTTACAGGGACGGTATGCGATTCAACTAGAAGATACCTGGGGAAAGAAAAGCCAGCGTTGTGGAATGCTACTGGGTAGTTCCTCCTCCGATAACCACTTGGCACCGGTCAATGCCAGTCGGGCTCCAGGCTTATGGCAACATTTGAGTTTGTACTTCGAGGCAGCCCGGTTTGATGAGGGTGGGAAAAAACTGAGCAATGCAAAATTGCACTACCTGCGACTCAATGGGTATACCCTTTTGGAGAATGTGGAAATACCGGCCCCCTCTGCCGGAGCTAGTAATACGGAGGAAGTAGCAGAAGCCGCTCTGGTATTTGCTAGTGTTCAGGGAGCAGTAGCTTTTAGAGCTATTCGTTACAAGGCCTACACCCTTGATCAATTACAAGTCAATAACATACAATATAAAGTGTATCAGGGGGACTGGGATCACCTACCAGATGTGGATACCTTGATGGCCACCTCCTCTGGTGCAAAAGAGGATTTTGATGTGGAAATGGAGGGGCTAAAGGATAAGTATGCCATGTCTTTTTCTGCACAGTTGGAAGTCCCTGTGGCAGGCGAATACTTATTTGAGACCCGTATTGATGATGGTGGAGATCTTTTTATTGATGGAGACCTACTTATTCACAATGATGGAGAGCCCGGCATGGGGACAGAGCGAGGGATGGTCACACTAACTAAAGGTACACATACCATAGACCTAACCTATTATCAAGATGTATGGGGGAAACGACTATTCGTGTTTTATGAAGGCCCAAATATCAAGCGGCAATCCCTGGGAGCAAAGGAAGTGACTGAAGGTCCAAGAAATGGCCCTAAAAAACTGGTCATCAATCCAGCAGAGAGGCCAGAGCTGATTCGAAGTTTCGTGAATCACAAAGGGCAAAAGCGCAATTTTCCAATATCTGTTGGCAGTCCGCTCGGCATACATTATACCTTTGACCTGGAAGAGGGAACGCTTCTACATGCCTGGAGAGGTGAATTTGCAGATGTAACCAATATGTGGGTCGGAAGGGGACATAGTCAGTTGTTAATTCCAGGGAATGCAAGTGCACAGGCCTCTGCTGGCGTGAGTGTTGCTCAAATGGAAAATCCACAAGAGGTATGGCCCGAGGGACTTCCCGATGGGTACTCCATTGACGGTTATGATCTGGATACTGATGGTTATCCCGTTTTCAAATATCAATACGGAGGACTGCAATTGTCCGATCAGGTCTTGCCTACTAATGATGGCAACATTCAACGTACCATCACGGTGGAAAGTGGAACTCCCCAGTCTAATCAGTACGTGCGCTTAGCCGCCGGTACTATTGAAGCCTTAGAATCCGGTTGGTATCGGGTTGATGGAGAATATTATATCGATGTAGATGAGGCTACGATTGGTGGTGCCCATGGCGATCTACTATTGGTCCCGCTGGAGGGTAAAGAGCGTGTGACGTATAGCCTTATCTGGTAAAATTTTCAGTAGACTTAAATACCTTTATTGAGTAAAAGCGTAGGCGAAGCATCCGAAGTTGTACGTGGGAATAGCTGGGCTAAGTTTGGATGTTTGTACTGCGGAAAATCAGAAAAAATGTTTGCTAAAAAATATTTCATTCTATATCTGTTGTTGTTCGGGCTATCTAGCCTGTATGCCCAAAGTCCCCTATTGCAGAAAGAGGCAGATTATTATAGCATTAATAAAGTGGCGATTCCGGAAGGAGTGGTGTTGGAAGCCGGCGGACTTGCCTTTGATGATAGTGGAAAATTAGCCGTGTGTACCCGCCGAGGAGAGATTTGGACAATTGCCAATCCGGCGAGTACGAATCCAACTTTTGTCCGCTTTGCGCAAGGCTTGCATGAGCCCTTAGGTTTGGCCTTTAAAGATGGAGAATACTATTGTACACAACGAGCGGAACTGACCCGGATTGCTGATAAAAATGGGGATGGGAAAGCGGATAGCTTCCGCAAGGTCTATGGCTGGCCCTTGGTTGGGAATTACCATGAATACTCCTATGGTCCATTGATCATGCCCAATGGGAATATGATGGTTACCTTGAATTTAGGGTGGATTGGTCGTGGAGCCAGTTTGTCGAAATGGAGAGGCTGGATGTTGGAGATCACCCCAGAAGGGGAGATGAATCCGGTGGCAGTTGGCATGCGATCTCCTGCGGGCTTTGGTGTCAATGCTGCGGGTGATGTATTCTATACCGAAAACCAAGGTGATTGGGTGGGGTCAGGAAGGATGACCCACATTGAGAAGGGGGATTTTGTAGGTCATCCAGAGGGATTGAAGTGGAGTGGAGAACCGGGGTCTCCAGTAAAACTAACTATGGCCGATATCACTGATACGCTGGGTTATTCTTTATATTCTTACCAAGAGAAACATCCTGCCGTGAAGCCTCCCAGTGTTTGGTTTCCTCATACCTTAATGGGGATTTCTACTTCTGATGTATTATTGATTGATCATGATAAATTTGGACCTTTTGAGGGTCAGCTACTGGTGGGAGATCAAGGTCATAGTAAAATTATGCGCGTGGTGCAGGAGAAAGTGGATGGTGTGTATCAGGGAGCTTGTTTGCCATTCCGGGAGGGTTTCTCCTCTGGTGTACTTCGATTGGCTTGGGGACCAGATCAATCCTTGTACGTCGGTCAAACGAATCGAGGTTGGGCTTCTACGGGGAAGGAACCCTACGGACTAGAACGACTCAGCTATACCGGAAAAACGCCCTTTGAGATTCAGAATATCAACATCCAACCCGATGGCTTTTTGCTCACCTTCACAGAACCGGTGAATAAGAGTACAGCAGAGGATGTTAGTGCTTATTCTATCTCCGATTTCACCTATTTATATCGCCACAATTATGGGAGCCCTGTAGTAGACTTAGAAAAAAGGGCAATTCAGAAAATTGAAGTGGCCGAAGATGGACTAAGCGCTCGTTTGTATGTGGAAGGGCTTCGCTTAGGTTATGTTTATGAAATCAAAACGGAAGGCGTACAAAATAGAGCTGGTAAGCCCTTGGTTCATCCTTTAGCTTACTACACTTTAAATCGCATCCCTGCTGGAGAGAAGATGGATATGTCGGATCATGCAGATCACGCTAATGCTGATGGAGTAAACACAAATATTGTTAGTCCGAAGCGGATCACTAAGATGCCTGCGAACTGGACCAATGGCCCGGAGGAAAGTGTAGAGTTGGTTGCAAAAGCAGGTATGCTCTTCGACAAAACCTTGATCACTGTAAAGGCCGGAAGCAAAGTGAAGCTGACTTTCAATAATCCGGATGATATGATTCACAACTTATTGATCGTAAAGCCAGGTACGGCCAATAAAGTGGGGCAAGAGGCTATGGCCTTGGGATTGGAAGGCCAAGAAAAGGGCTTCATACCGGCTTCGGAAGATGTCTTGTACCACACCACCTTGCTCACCCCCAATAGCAATGACGTGATATACTTTGAAGCGCCAACAGAGCCAGGAGAATATCAATATGTATGTACTTTCCCTGGGCATGCGGCAAGTATGCGAGGGGTATTGCGAGTGGAGTAGATAATGCCCATAAAAATCAGATAAATACTCTTCCCAATGAGATCAGAGGCTTACAAAGTCTTGAGATCTTAAACCTATCTGGCAACCCACTGGAAAAGAACCTGAATGAAGGCATTTACGAATTACAAAATCTGAAAAGCGGGATGAAGAAAGTATGGCTGTTGGCCTTTCTATTTCTAATCGTTGGTTGTGCTACCGAAAAAGACAAACCCAAATACCTGCGGTGGGTTGGCGATATTGAAGCGGATGCAGAAATAGATGGAGATGTTTTTGAACTATGCTACAGTGAAGCCCGAGTCAAGCAGTACTTCAATTTTAGCCAAGGACTGCAATATGAAGGAGAAAAATTGGCTATTGATGAAGTGTTTCGACAAGAGTACCAAGCTGTTGATGTACCACAAAGTGGTTGGATTAGGATTCGCTTCATCGTGAATTGTAAGGGAGAAAGTGGTCGATTCAGGCTAACGGCTTCGGACCCGCAATATCAAGCGCAAGACTTTGATCCTTTGGTGACCGACCAATTACTTTCTATTACCCAATCGCTGAAGGGCTGGAAACCTTTGCCGGATAGGGAAGACCCACGGGATTATTATCAATATTTGACTTTCAAAATCGAGAACGGCGCCCTAAAAGAAATCTTGCCATGAGATGGTTTATCCTTTTACTCTTCTTGGGGAACACTACCTTCCTATTGGCTCAACCCAATTGTGAGGCCTTCAAATACTTTGGTGAGGAGTTAAAGTACAAAGCTTGTAAGGCAGCAGAAAAGCGAGCGGGTTACTACCAGTTTAGTCGCAAATATCAAGAAGCCTTGGATGAAGCTATTGCTATCGACTCCACCTTTGCCTTCGCCTACCGGGCAAAATCTACCGCCTATCTTAAGAGCGGTGATTTCCTGGAGTGGAAGTACCTCATGGATAAAGCCGTTAAGTTCGAACCCACAGCTCAGTTGGACTATCGGGGATGGTGTAGATATCAATTCTTCAGAGATTATCAAGGAGCGATTGATGATATTGAGTTACTGGATAGTCTTGTTGATTATGATATAGGCCATTCTGTTAATGGTGATTATCATCTCCATATTGCCAGAGCGCTTTGCTATAAAGCATTAGGCAAAAAGGAGCAAGCCATTGAGATAATAGAGGGCCAGTTGCAAGACTCCACCTACTTCGTGGGAATTTATGACTTTCTGCATCTAGGTGTCCTGTATCTGGAAACGGAGCAGTATGAAAAAGCAATGGCAGCATTTGTACGGCAAGAACAGGAAAACGACCTAGCTGAACTCCACTATTACCGATCCCTAGTGTATAAGGCTACAGGCGATCCCGAAGCTTGCCAAGGGGAATTACACATCGCTAAGGCGCTTTATTTGGAAGGCCGAAAGATGTTTGATCCCTATGTAGAGCAAATGGATAAGATCTACCTATCCACAATCGAAAAGGCCTTGACCATCGAGCGCTAGCGTTCGCCCCAGCACTCAATAATATTTGCAAAAGTGAAAGAAATGGATTACTTTTACTTTTGTAAACCTTATTAATCACCCGATATACAAGCGCCAAAGCGGCTAGGGCCCAGTCGCTGCTAGCGTTTGCTATATGCTGACCGAAGCCATTCAGGGAACCTCAGTGTCCTACTTTTAGAAGGGCCACATCTGTTCTTTATGCTTCTGGATTCAGAACAATCTAGCTGACTTGTTACTTAAAACTTTCCATTGATGACGCCCAATAATCCTTTACCTCCTCGTTGGGCGGAACGATTTCTCGCCTGGTATTGCCGCCCGGAACTTCTGGAAGAAATCCAAGGAGATATCTATGAGCTATTCGAAAAACGGTGTGAAGAATTGGGCGAAAAGCGAGCCAGAAGGCGATTCATCTGGGATGTTTTTCGGTCCTTTCGACTTTCCACGATCAGACAAGTCCGCACAAATCCAACACCCATGTTATTACGTAACAATTTCAAGATTGCTTGGCGACAGCTCTTGAAGCAAAAGATGTTTGGGGCCATTAAGATCGGTGGCTTTGCCCTTGGTGTAGCGGCTTGTTTGCTTATTTCACTCTACATTAAAGATGAAACCAGCTACGATCAACACTATCCAAATGCTAAGAATATTTACCGTCTCTTAGGAGTCAACAAACAGAATGGAGTAGACGACCGAGGGGTACATTTCGCCGCACCCATGGCAAGAGTCCTGGAGCAGGATTATCCAGAAGTGCTAAAAGCCGGACGATATCTCGCAAGTCCCCTATTTGGGGCTAGAAGTACCGAAGTACGGCGAGAAAATAAGCAGCAGAATACGCACGAAGACGGCTTTATGTTTGCCGACCAGCAGCTGTTAGAAATCTTTCAACCAAAAATGCATTATGGTGATTTGGAAACGGCCTTGCGTAAACCCAATACCCTGGTTTTGTCCAAGTCCAAAGCCGACTACTATTTCCCCGGTGAAGACCCAGTAGGTAAGGTGATGATATTGAACAATGAGGTAGAACGCCCGTACACGGTGGGAGGGGTGATGGAGGATTTTCCCCAAAATTCCCATTTGCATGAATTTCATTTCTTGCGGACCTTGACGGAGGTAGAGTTTTGGGAAAATGAACAGAGTTTTTGGTTTTCCCCTAATTATCATGTCTACCTGGAATTGCAGCCGGGCGTAGACATTGCGGTAATGGAAGATAAATTCATGGGCGTGTTGGAAGATTATTTGCTACCTGTTCTAGTAGAAGCAGGCGTTCCGGAAGCCAATAAATTGATAGAGAACGGTAGTTTCCAGATCCAACCGATTGCTGATATACACTTGAACTCTAATGGAGTACCGGATCGACTAGAGCATGGAGACATCCGATTTGTCTGGCTTTTTGGAGGGGTCGCCTTCTTCATATTGATCATTGCGGCGATTAATTTTATCAACCTTTCCACTGCGAGGTCAGCGAATCGAGCCAAAGAAGTAGGACTGCGCAAAGTAGTGGGATCAGAGCGAAAGAATCTGATTTTTCAATTCCTGACGGAATCTACCCTGTTTAGTAGTCTATCCTTTATGCTAGGTGCACTGCTGGCTTATGCCATGCTACCCTACTTCAACGCCCTAGCAGGCAAAACCTTAGTCATGCCTTGGTCGAATCCAGTCTTTTTAGCCCTTCTTGTAGGGGCAGCCTTGGTGGTAGGAGTATTTGCAGGAATCTATCCGGCGATCTATTTATCTGGCTTTAAACCCATCAATGTATTGAAAGGAGCTTTAAGTCAGGGTAGTAAGAATGCCAGGATGCAAAGTGGACTGGTCATCTTTCAGTTTACTACCTCCATCATTCTAATTATTGGCACGGCCGTGATCCATCGGCAAATGCAATATATATTGAACAAAAAGCTGGGGTTTGATAAAGAGCAAGTCTTACTGCTACGGGGAGCTCAGGTCTTGGATGACAAGGTGGCTACGCTGAAAGAAGTGCTATTGCAAAATCCAGAGGTCCAATCTGTCGCTGTTTCGGATTATTTGCCCGTTACAGGAACAAAAAGAAACGGGAATCAGTTCTGGGAGGAAGGCCGGGAAAACGATGAAAGCCCTACTGGTGGAGAGCGTTGGGAAGTGGACCATGATTATATCAAAACGATGGGAATGAATATTGTGGCTGGCCGAGACTTTTCCTTAGATATGCCCACGGATTCTCAGGCGGTGATCATTAATGAAAGCATGGTTCGAGCACTTGGGTTAGAAGATCCAATTGGGAAGCGAATCATTAACTCTGGTTGGGTGAGTTGGCCAATTATTGGTGTCGTGGAAGATTTTCACTTTGAGTCACTCAAGCAAAAGATTGAGCCACTGGTGATGACCATAGGGGCTAGCACGAATACGGTATCGGTAAAAGTCCAGACTGAGGACATGTCGAGTACCATTGCCTCCGTAAAGGGGACATGGGATGAGATATCCCCAAACCAGCCGATACGATATACTTTCCTTGATCAGGATTATGCACTAATGTATGAGGAGGTGCAGAGAATGGAAAGCATCTTCACCAGCTTTGCTATTCTAGCAATTATAGTCGCTTGTTTAGGACTCTTTGCCCTGTCGGCCTTCATGGCTGAGCAACGACGGAAAGAGATTGGAATTCGCAAAGTCTTGGGCGCTTCCTTAAATAACCTCCTGCAATTGCTCACACAGCATTTTGTACTATTAGTTACCGTTTCCTTCGTGATAGCTGTGCCTTTGGCTTGGTACCTAATGCGACGTTGGCTGCAGGACTATGCCTATCCAACACCCATTGGTTGGACAGACTTTCTACTCTCTGGTTTGATTACGCTATGTATCGCTCTATGTACAGTCGGATTTCAAGCTGTCCGAGCAGCCTTAAGTAACCCGGTTGAAGCTATTCGTAGTGAATGACTCCTGAATCGGTAGTGCATATACCTACTAAAAGAAGCTAGTATTAACCTGACCTTCAGCACCTATGGTCATATTGACTCCAAGCATGATGGAAAAGGAATGCTGGCTTCTTTTATTTTCTCGATCTTTCTTCCCTGCTGTAAGGTCCATCATATCATAAAAGCCTAGACCACTAACAAAGGCCTGGAAGTTGCTGCCAATTTTTTTGGATAGCCTTGCTCCGGCGATCGGCCCAATGTGGAAAGCACCTCCTCCCACATCTTCAGGTAGAAGTACCTTACTGGTCTCTGCCAAGTCTTCCAGCTTGATCAATTGTGCCGCTGTGAATTCGTTTTCAAAGGCGATGCGTTCGATCTCATTATTGAGGTGATTGAAAAAACCTGCTTCACTTTCTGATCGACTGAAACTCCAGTCAAAACCCGTACGTGCCCCGACAAATACCTCATAATCGAAGGCCCTCCCGATGCTATTCCCTCCCGCTCCATAAGGGGTCTTAAGGATATTAGCTCGGTAATCAAAGTGCAAATTCATTCCTTTTTTACCTTGTTTGAAGTAGCCAGGGCTGGCTGCTAGTTCAAAAAAGTGCGTAGGAATCTTTACATCAGAAGACTCTCCAAAACCATAACTGATAAAGATGGTAACTACTGTTTTGTTATAGCCATTTTGACCAAATTCCTCTCCTAGATCAATATCATTCAAGGGGTCTTCATTCCCTTGCAAAAGCGACTCTAGTTGGGCACCTAATCTGACCAGGTTCCACATCGCTTTAAAATGGGGGTTTGAGGATAACTTCGCTCGATCATCTAAGGCGATGACACTGGTGAATTTTACCCCAAAATCCAGGCGCGCATCATCTAGCGCCACGAAATAGTTCTTCTTGGATTTATCCTTATAGGTGTAAGAGGGTTTCGCTTCTTGTGCCAAGGCAAGTTGCGTTAGGAGGGAGGTGAGAATGAGTAGTAAAATTCTTCTCATAATATATATAGGTTATGTTGATAAGCCACTCCGTGCAGAGGTATCGTATCTCGATTGTTTCATGGTACTATTGTTCTGTATTGCATGTATTTTAGGGGTATTAGAAACCATCTAGTGCCCAACGCATGCCTAGAAAGCCGTAGGCTGAAAACATGGGCTGTGTTCCTTTTATGGTTAAATGATTTTGTAGACTAAGTTCTGTCCCCGCGACTATTGAGATGCCACCGCCAAAATTGATCGGTAGTTCGGCTCTGGTGAACCAGCCGAGAGAAGGGACAATCCTGGGGTCCCGAAACTTTCCGAAGACTACATTTTGAATAGCTTCGGCAATTTGGTCGGTCACTCCTTCCACAGAATTCAGGATGCCTCCTTCCATTAATTCATCCAGTCGTTCTCGCACAAAAAGAATATTCCCGAGATCAATAACTGGAGAGGGATCAGCCGTTACTCTCACCCCAGCGGTCAATTCGAAATCTATTGTTCTGGTTTTTTTGTTCCCCCATTCTAGCAGCACCTGATCTCCCATGAAAGCTTGTTTCAAATGAGCATACACTTCCAGATCATACCGTTTATTGAAAAAGGGAGGAATCCGGTTCACATCCGCCAGCGCCATATTAGCCAGGTGTTCACTTAATTCTTCAGCCTTGCCGGATATAGACAGCCGCACTGCTTTGATTTGATTTTTGAGTTTTCGAGATTCTTGGGGTACGGTCAGGCGAGGGGAGGAAATGGCGAAGCTTCCGCCGATCCAGCGATAGCGGGCAAAAAAGCGAACCATAGACACCCCACGACTTAGATTCTTTTTTACTTCTTGATCGGCAATGTCAATGCGCAATCCTGGGAACAACTCCTTGAGCCACCGGGGAGCATCAATGTCATAACGCGCAAAAGCAGTGTCGATCTCTGCTTCACTGATCTCCAGCTCAGAGAAGCCAACCATTTTGGACAGATCGCCTTTGAAAGTGGTATAAGCTCCGCCAATTACGGATTCCATACCGAATTCGAATCCCTGTCCGAATAAGGGTATCCAGGTCAAGAGACTTAAGTATAATAGGCAAATCTTTTTCATAAGTAGATATTCAAAAGAAACAGGCGTGAACTGCGGACCTGCTTCTTGGATTTAATTCTTTTTATTGCATCAATAGTAGATCCCCTTCGTAGGCCTTGAAAGCCCCATTGCCAAATCGTACTAATCCGTAGTAGGTGTAAATCCCCGTGTTCAATAGTCGGCCTCTGCTATATCCATTCCAGCCCAATTGGGGGACATTTAACTCGAAATCCTCTCGCTCAAAAACGAGGTTCCCCTGTCGATCAAAGATTAATAGCGAGGCTATCTGCTCACCGGAAGTATTATCACTGAAGAAGGTGAAGTAGTCATTGAGTCCATCATCATTTGGGGAGAAAACATTGGGCACATAGATATCTCCCAATACGATGGTCAGGGGAAATCCATCGGAGGCCCGGCAGCCCCTGGCATCCTCCACAATAATCCTAATATCCAAGTCTTGATCTGCTATGAACGAAGTGCTAAGATCTCCAGTGTTGATCTCTTCCGGAACCCATTGGATGGCAACGGGACTACCAACAACTGCTGCCCGAAGGTCCACTGGCGTCAGTGGGCGAATATTCAATTCCTCTAGATCTAGAGAAACGCCTAAAGTATCTGGAGCTGCAATACTCACTTCCCTTGTTTGGATACAACCTAGATCGTCTTGAATTGTGAGTTGGTAGGTCCCAGGGAGCAGATCCTTGAACTCTCCATTAAGGACATAGGTACTTCCGCCGTCAATGGAGAAAATCATCGGCCGATTGAGGTCTTCCGGTATGATGCTGATGCTTCCAGGTTCATTCGGGCAAAAGGGATCTTCTACCTGAATGTCAAAATTGGGACCGTCGGGTCGAGGCACATCGATTAAGGTAGTGGTAGTACAGCCTGTCTCATCGGTAATGGTCAATTGATATTGTCCACCATCGATGCTTGAAATCGTGGCGGTCGTATCTCCCGTTTGCCAAAAAAACTCCAAGTTATCCGGTAGGATATACACCAAGGTGCTATCGCATCTGTCTTCCAGTAGGACTTCAATGGCTGGTGGTTCGCTGCCGGATAGTTCGAAAGGACTAGAAGAGATGCAGCCGAATGGGTCCGTGGCTTGCACCCTGTAACTCCCAAAATATTCAGGTTGCAGGTTTAGAATCCGACCTTCCGGCATCAGAGTCCCGCTAGGATCAAACCATTCAATAGCCACAAAAGCTGTATCATTGAGCAAGGCGAAATCTACCGTTTCTCCCAGACAGGTGGATGGGATATTCAATGCTGGAGTAGGAGGCGTCTGAACAGATAACAGGAGGGTATCGGTATCTTCACAGTTTTCTTCATTAAAGGCATGTAACACCCAAATTCCATTTTCAGACCCCGAAACGGAAGGAATATTGACGATAGAATCTTGGACGAAGCCCGCTGGACTTTCCCAGAAATGCCCCGTCCCACCGCTCCCCGCAAAACGGACTGCATCTCCCAGGCAAATCGTCTGATCTAAGCCCGCTTGAACAAAGGGGGGATTTTCGATTAAAATTGAGTCTCTAATGATGCAGCAACCTTCTTCCACCTCAAAGTAATACCAACCTAGGTTGCCACTTAAAGGGAGATTTGTTTGTAAGTCGGTGGCCGTGAAACCAGTAGCATTCGACCATTGAATGCGTGCATCGGAACTATAACAGTTTGCGGGGAGTTGTGCCGACAGCCGTAGTTCATCATTTTGGCAATCTATCTCATAGCTTAGATTGACTCCGCAGGGAGTGATCGCTTCGGGGCAAACGATGTGAGCGGAAAAAGAGGTGCTGGTATTAGCCGGATTACTGTAAACGCTAAAGGCAATCCTAAGTCCGATGGCACAGATCGGAATTCGGCCACTAAGTCGACCAACTCCGCTGAGGGTTTGCAAATTTCCCGTTAAAGTAAATGGGGGTTGACTAAAAGATTGCAGCCAAAGATCCAGGGTGGATTTCTCTACCACATTGCTCACCATCAGTGAGTCATCCAGTACCAGCGCAAAACCGTTTACACAATCTGTACAGTTGCCAAAGGCAATACTACCCAAGGCTTTTCGGCTGCTGTCCGGCATGATGGCATAGGCTTCAGCTCGGTCTACTTGCTGCCCCCCAAAGGCGTTAATATCAATGTAGAAAGCGCGTAGCTGCTTATCTGCTTCGAAGAAGGTTTGATAGATAAGGGTGTCTCTGGTCTGAATCCCATTATCATTTTCGGCTTGTGGATCAATATAGGAGGTCCCACAATCTTCCAATGTAATGATGGACTGTGCAGGCAAGTTTATAATTAAACTAAAGCTTAAGACCAGTAGAAAAAGGCGTAATATCAAACCTATCATAAATCAATGTCGTCCTTATCTCCAGTGCCTATCAAAAACCGTTCCGGCAATCGATATTCGAACGATTTGTATGAAAAAAAATGCAATATGATTTTGCAATTAAGGTTTTTCCTGGGTTCTCTGATGGCTGTTTGTAGTATGTAAAGCAATGCTTGTTGGATAAGGTCATGGTAGTTCCCAATGCTGGGATAGCAATGCTCTTGCCCTGTAGGGATTACAGTAATGTCGTCAGAAAACCCCTGCTAGGAAAAATAGGCAGGGTGCTTTGGCGCAAGGATCAGTAGATAGTTCTTGATCTTTGCTTAGGCTTGGAGATTTATGATTTGGCGAGTAGGTGTTATTTTGCTGAAGCAGTTAAAATGGGTGTCGTACACTGCTTTACCTTTTAAATTTAGCTTACTCGCAAGGTCGCGTAAAAGTAACACTTTTTAATTTTTTTCATACATCTGTTTCCCATTAATTTTGGTTAAAGTTCTTCATTCAAGAGCGAAAAAGCCCAGCTTTCCCCGATCTTTCCTTACTTTAGCGGAAGCTAAAACGTGAGTCTGTCCAGGGGATGGCATTCAAAATCATAACTCACCTGAGGGAGTGAAATACTGTAAAATTGAAAGAACTACTACAACTTATTGATAAAGGATTCAAAAGAATACAGTTCACCTAAGACCTCATTCTCTACCATCACTAGGAGAAGTAACTACATTCAAATTTGTTGATGCTAGCCAGCACATTTGACTGTGCATATCGGTCAAATGTATTAAATCAATACAAGGACATTGAACTGGATACAAGCCTTATTGGCGGATATTAGGGAAATGGCCACGGGTTTTTTTGTAGGCTTATTTCTTTTGGCGGGATTGTTTGCTGCCTTATTTCTTTATCAAAGACATTGGGATGACCTATCTCAGTTGCCGGTTATTAAAGGACTGACGGAGGTATATCAGGAAGGAGTACTTACTTTAAAGGAAATAGGAGCCGAAACAATTGACGAATTTTATAATGGCCAGCTTGGTATGGTAGAGCAAGTCTCGGTAGCCAGCCTTAAGGCAGACACGCCAGCAGTAGCTAGAACCGCAAATGCAAGGAGTGGAGATCAATTGGTTGTTTACACGAGTTGGGATGCAGACGCCATTCTGGATAAGTTGAAAAAGAAAGGTTTTTCGGGTAAAAAGCTGAAGAACGCCGAGCGGTTTATGGGATACATACGGCAGCATCAAGGAGTTGCCCTGCGCGATATGCAAAAGCACCAAGTATTGGCTAGTATCAAATTAGCTCAAGCACTGTTGGAGTCCAACGCTGGGGCAAGTAGCCTGGCGACTGCCTCCAATAATCAGTTTGGGATAAAGGCTTTACCAAGTTCTGCCGCCCGAAGAAAAATTAAACGTAAGCAGTTTGATCAGCTAAGTGATGCTGATTTTGTTTTCAAATATCCCGCCGTGGGGGTTCATAATATGCATGATGACCATCATTATGACCGCTTCGAAAAATATCAAACAGTGGGAGATAGCTATGCCAGACACACACAACTATTGACTAGGTCCTGTAACACTGGAAGCAAGGGCTGCTATAGCTGGATCTGGTCAACTTACCGCGTTGGAGAAGACCTGGTTGACTTAAGCCGTATGGCGAAACTTTATCAGAAAAAATCTGGTTATAAGCCACGTGATTTTTTTAATGGACAAACCAAAGTCCCCTACTATGCAGCAGCAGCAGCAGGCTTGAAAATGGCAGGCTACGCCACTAGTAGGAGATATCATCAGAAGATAGCATACCTCATTGAGACCTACGAGCTATGGCGATTGGACGTTGATTTGCTTGCGGCCCTGAAGCAAGCCACCACTTCCTCAACCGATCCGTCCGTCGATACGCTGAAATAGGCCAATGGGTAATTGAAACAGATAGTAAGGCATCAAAAGCTGGGCATTGAAGAGTCTTGTAGTAGAGGAAGGTAAATTGAATTGCGTGTTTCCCATTCTGGGAAGCTGGACCAGGATATGGAAGAATTACTTTCCCACCTAATGGCCACGCAGGTCAATTCAGAGTAGGTTGAAGTTTCAACATGCTTATATCAGAATTATAGCCCTTCTACCCATCTTTTGTCGGAAAAATGTTGGCTTCCCCCCAAGAAGTAGCCAGGATACTTTTTCCGGTTCTCTATGTATTGAATTAATGGTGTTGCCATGGCTAGCAGAAAGGCATAGCATGTGCTGTTCAGTACCGTCCTCCCCAGGGGAGGTGGGGTGTTCAGACTGATTTTTGGAATACCGTAATATAAGTACGAATCAACAATTTATTCAAAACTATAAATCTCAAGATGATGAAGAACATCAACAATGCACCAAGAAGAAACGGAGGAAGTTTTCTATTTAAAAGTCTAGGTTTCCTATTTGCAATCATCCTATTTGTCGGGATGATGGATAAGGCTGGAGTGAACATATCGTTAGATAATCAAGGAGCTGCTAGTAAACAGGTTGCTCATGCTAGTGTAGGTGAGACACCAGCTATGGAAACGCCACCTGCTTCAGCGACTAGAAACCGAGTTATCGTAGCGGATGAACCAGAAGTTCGCCCTACTCGTTCTTATAGCACTCCCAAGTCTTATGATATCAGCAGTAAAACCAGTAAGCGTAAGGGATTAGATCGAAGTATAACGGTGGAAGATTGGATTGCTGGATTCTCTGATCTTGCGGTAGAGCAGGCTATGGACCGCGGCATTCCTGCTGGTGTGGCTCTGGCAGTCGGGGTATCAAAGATTAATGATGGCGTAAATATCAGCAATTGGAATAGCTTCATGGAAGAGGTAATTGAACCACTCGCAGCTGCTAAGTTCCAGGCTTCTAGAAAGCAGATTAAATCTTATTTTAAGTACTCTGCAAACAGTGAAAAATGGGCGGAAGGCCTAGGCAGTACGGGAGATTTTTCAACTTCTACCTTGAAGAAGGTGATGAAGAAATACGCTCTAAAAGATTACGATTATGAGGTACGTAACAAACTGTCTAGCGATCCTGAGGTAGAAAAAAGAGCCAGAGAGGTGGCCGAAGAAGTTACCTACGCAATGAAGGAATCCCGTTGGGAAGCTAGAAAAAAAGCGGTAGCGGATCATTCGAAAGCACGTGAAATAAAGAGTACGGAGGTCTGGGAGGCTGAATATGACGAGATGGTGGGACGCGAAGTAGCCAAAGAAATAGCAAAGAAAAAGTTAAAAAGTAACTCTTATATCTCTGAAGAAGACATGGCGCGTTTGGTAGAGGAAACAAACTCAGAAACCTCCGAAGTGTTGGAGAATAAACTCTCATTCCCAGGTCGTAAAGTCAATAAAGACCACCCTGATGCAGCCAAGTTAAAGGACATCACTAATCCTAAAAATAACCAGGCCCGAGAGGAGTTGTACCAGAAAAAATTAAAGGCCCGAAAGGCTTCCAGAAAAAAAGAAAGGAGCTAATCGGCTGAAAAGGCACGTTTTTTGTATTATAAATCGTTACACTACCTGATCACCTACATATGGATGGTGATGAAGAGGTAGTGCTTTATCATCTTGGGATTATTTATTATTAGCAACTAAGCGTTTACACCCATTTTACCTTCTCTTGCAATTTTTTTGCTTCTATCCTTATCGCTAAAAGGAGGAATCAAAATCACAAAATTGTCGGAGAACTCTAATTCAATGGAATAGTAGGACAGACCTTCAGAAAATTGGAGTACAGTACCCTTACTCCAGCTAGTGAAGGATTAGCAAAAGTTAATCCAAAGCTGGCTATTGACTGTACGTACATTATTTAAAACTTAGCCTGAGGTGAAGTCGGAATTATGGCAACACTTCAAATCCGGTTTTGCTTGACCTCGGTTAAAAAAGAAACTACATGAAAAGATTGTTGACTACTGTCCTTCCTTTGGTATTCGCTATGCTGGCTTTTCTAGACGGTAACGCGCAAAAAGACCTGTTCAAAGGGATTTTTGAAAGGGAGGATGCAAAGTTTCACCCCACTTTAGAAAATGCCCCAATGAAAGGGGTGACGAATCTGAACCTCTACTTCACCCACAGTAAGGTGAATGCACTAGAGTACTCGGTATGGATTAAAGATCTGGGAACAAGTATGATCGGCGATGGTCCAAAAAAAATGGTCAAAGACCTTGGATCCATTGGCAATCGCGAAAAGCAAACCATTAAAATCGATGGTTTAGTGGAGGGACATTTCTACACGATTGGCTTGGATTATAGGAGGCCTCAAAGCCTAAATCGCAAGTTTATTTCAAAAGTACTACAAGAGGGTTACCTGTATCGCTTTCAAGCACCAGGTACCTTGGCAAAGAAAGACCCTACTAGCCCTCCATCCACCATCCCTTCCAGTCCAACTCCGCCTAGCAAAAGTTTGCCTTGCTATAACCCCGACATCTCTGTACAGGTAGAAGCCTCTGGCTATTGCGGAACAGCTAACCGCCCGGCTATTCTGCTACAATGCAAGGATTGTCAAGGTAAGAATTGGCGTTTCTCGGTGGAGGTGAAGACCAAATATGGCCAATGGCAGTCCCTGAGAGCTGATGGAGAACCCCAAAACGCTTTGGGCATAGCCGTCAGAACAGAACCTTTATGCCTCTTGCGACCTGGCATGTATGATGTTCAGGTCCTAGCCTGGGGACAAAACTGCCCTACACCAATCGTTAAATCAATACAAACGGCTATCATCATTCCCGATGAAAAGTTGATCAATAATCCGCCCGTCGTAACTGCACCTGGTATCCAGGTTCCAGTAGAAGAGGATTATCGGCGGTTACCAGATACCTGTGAAGTAAGTGCTAATGCCAGTGTACAGGGCACTAAGATTAGAGGCACAGTAGAGTTGAATAGAACATCACCCTGTGGCGATATGATGCCTTATGCGGTAATCAAATATGTGCATCCTGGGCATAGAGACATTAACCTGGACAAGGTGGTCTTGATTCCTGGTTCTATAGTTCCTTTTGAGATTCCGCTCGATGCCAGAGATATGCAGAGAGGAATTCATACCATTCAGGTTCAGACCTACGTCAAATCTGATGTAACGCAAGAGGAAGTTCCTATGAGTTCGTTTTGGATTAAAGCCGAATTACCTGGGCAGCGAGATAATGATTACCTGGCTGCTAGAAATGGTGCGACAATTCCCAAGCCAGCGGAAACAAAGCCGAAGGCCGGGCAGCAACCGAATATAGGTGCTCAGGCTGGCGAACGAGACCCTTATGGTTCCAGTGTTGATCCTACTTTAATGGAAGAAACCTTTAACACGGTCAATGTAACGGCTTCGGATCCCAATTGTACGCCTATCCAAGAACTAAATCTAGTCTTTGATGGGCCTAGGTCTACCATCCCTTTATATATTGCTTGGTTGAATCCGCGATGTTGCCAGGAGGAGGGATGCGATTATACCGTGTGGGCGGGAGCAGGTCCTAAGCAACTGCGCTTGTTGGTGAGTGGAAGAAAAAAGGGGGCTATGATCCGCGAATTGCTGGCACAGCTACATCCAGACGATCAGTACTATGAAGTAGTCGTGAAAACCGGAAATGGACAGCGTAAGGCTGCCTACGTTTCAGGTGAAGGGCCACTCTATGGCGTAGAGGATATCATCGCTTATCATGATAAGGTGAACCCGTCCATTTTGGAACAACCTGATGATGGTTTTTCGAGTGTACAAGTAGTACCTGAAGGAGCAGTGGGAGGACCATTGGCTTCTCGTGCTCCTGGGGCTGTACCGAAGACCGGTAGTAAACCTCTGTATGACACTCCCTCGGTTCCCATTGATAAGTTTGAAGCTTGCAAATACAAGCGAGATCTTGTTGTGAGGGCAGAACAACCCATCCAGGTGGGGGATATAGTGGATATTTCTTATGGCTTCAAAGCTACGGGGTATCGGTACACGCTCTATTTTCAGCCGCAAGGTTCTGCACAATGGGTGATTGCTCCGGGGACTAAGGAAGGGCAGCCTAATCCAGACTTTGAACTTGAAATGACAAAATACCATACGGGGAAGTATTTGCTACTTTCCCAAAAAGAATCTAGCTCCTGGGGTTGTCTATCCTCCTCACAGGATGAAGCTATTGAATTAAATGTGATAGAATAAAGCCAGAACGGCTTTCCAACAGGAGAGGACCTTGGGTATCGTGGAAATGATCCAAGGTCTTCTTTACCTCCCACCCTAAGAAAAGCATCTAGAAAAGGACGTCAGTCCACTTTCAGAAGACAATTTCTCCAACCGGACTTCGTGTATACCCGAGGTATTACCCGAAGGCAATTTTCATCCCTATTGCCCTATTTAGTAATGGTGTGACTGCTGTCACCCCAAACATAACCCGTAGTCTCTAAACCTAAATTATGAAACGAACCGTACACAGTGTACTAAGCTTGTTGCTCTGCTGTTTGGGGTCGGTCTTGATGGGACAAGATATTACCGTCCGGGGACTGATCTCTTCTGCTGAGACAGGAGATCCACTTCCCAATGTGCAAATCGAATTGCAGGGTACTCCCCGGAAAACATCCTCCAATGCACAAGGTTTTTTTGAAATTAATGTACCCCCTCCGAATATCTTTTATGCCCGCCGGAATGCTATTTTGATCTTTTCTCTAGTAGGGCATGAAACTATCGAAGTTGATGTAGGCCGTAGAAAGGAATTCAATCTTTCTATGAAGCGGAAGTTGGACAATCAGGAGATTCAGGTAGCCGAGGTGATTCTCACTGGGACAGCTGATGGACAGACCCCCAAAGGGCTTTGCTTCAGTGTAGATTGCCTACATGATGATGTTTTTCACCCAGTCCCTCCTTCCTATTTGGGGCAAGGTCTACAGGGCAAGGTTGCGGGACTTCGGGTGAGTCAGTTGGGGCGCCAGCCTGGCCAAGGAGCTTATTTGCAATTGCGTTCTGCTAACTCCATCGCCAATGGTCAACAACCTTTGATCTTGTTAGATGGTATTTATCTAAATGTTTCTAGTCTGGCAGATATCAATCCGGAGGATATAGAAAAGGTAGAGGTGCTGAAAGGGGCAGCAGGAGCTTCGCTCTTCGGTTCTCAAGCGGCTAATGGAGTGATTCAGTTTTTCACCAGGCGTGGGAAAACGACGGAGATTGGCCGATCTAAGGTGTCGTACCGCACGGAGTGGGGTTTTTCGGAGGAGGCCAAGCGCTTTGATTTGAATACAGCCACTAATCGAGAAATTCTGAATCCCGATGGCCCTCAGCCCGTACTTGGGGATTTCACCGAAAGTCAGGTGCATGACACGCCCCTGCCAAACTTACAGGATTACCAAGAAGACATCTTGTTTCAAAATGGCCAATTCTCTTCCCACAATCTATCTATCAGTGGGAGAACCAAATCTTCTAACTATTTCTTTTCTGGACAACGCCTAAGAGATGAAGGAGTAATTCAATCAGCAGAAGGCTTTACGCGAAATGCCTTTCGGCTAAATTTTGATCAACAATTGAGTGACAAGATAGACTTTGGTATCAGCACTGCTTATTCGAATTCTACTCAGGATCTGGTTGCGGGAGGCAATAACAATACGGCAGATTACTTAGCCACGACCTTGTTCCTTACGCCAATCTTTGATTTAAACGTACCGAATGAAGAAGATGGTAGTGCTTTTGATTGGGATATTGACAATACAGGAAAAGGGATTACCAATCCACTGTACCAGCATGCCAATATTGAGCAATCTGTAGGTCGTAGCCGTTTCCTGGCTAAGGCCAATGCAGGCTACTTTTTCCGGGATTGGCTACAACTGAGATATGCCGCCACCATTGATCGCTCCACCAATCAATTTGAGCATTTTATCGAAAAGGGATTCCTGAGCACCTCCGTTCCTGGTTTCTTTGGCGCTTTAGCCACAGCCGATCAACAGTTGGTCAATGGCGGGGCAATTCATCGCAGCCAACAGATCAATCAGTACTTTACTTCAAGAGCGGATTTGATTGCTCGCAGAAGT
Organism: Saprospiraceae bacterium; assembly: GCA_965263225.1. Lineage (GTDB taxonomy): Bacteria > Bacteroidota > Bacteroidia > Chitinophagales > Saprospiraceae > DT-111. The sequence goes on along the minus strand of CBDHHG010000043.1, from coordinate 114,143 downwards.
TTTAGTGGATTCAATGGGGCATTTCGCGCTAGTTTCTTGTACGAGGATATCACCGAAAGATACAATGAAGCAAGAGGAGAGAACCTCGCTGTCGCAGGTGTTCGCTCGCTTGACAATGCTCAAAGCAACATACAGATTGCCTCAAATGCTCAGGATATTGTAGCTTATAGTGGTTTTTTGGTAGCTGATATCGATTACAAGGAGAAGTTTCTCTTCAGTGGACTATTTCGACAAGAACGCAGTTCCTTGTTTGGCCTGGAGGAGCGCAATGCCAACTATTATCGAGTAAGCGGGGCCTATCGACTATCGCGAGATGCGCGCATTAAGGGCGTTCAGGAGCTCAAGCTAAGAGCTTCTTTGGGGACCGCAGGTATTCGCCCCGCATTTGAGCAGCGTTTTGAGACTTTTGCTTTACAGAATGGATCTGCTACTAAAAATACCTTAGGGAATGAAGCCTTGCGCCCCGCCATTTCCACCGAAAACGAAGTGGGGATAACCGCCACTTTGTGGAAGGCCTTCGATCTTGATTTCACCTATAGTCAGATTAAAACAGAGGACCAACTCCTGCTGGTTCCGCTAACGGGAGCTGCTGGATTCACTGGCCAATGGCAAAATGCAGGTAGCATCGACGCTACCATTTATGAGGCTCGCCTGAATACAAATTTGGCCCGACTCTTCAAGATAGACACTAAAGCCTTTCAGTGGGATGTGACTGTCACTTTTGATCGAGTCCGGCAAACCATCAATCGCTTGGATATCCCCTCTTACATTACGGGACCTGGGTTGCAACAAACCTCTTTGTTTTTAGTGGAAGAAGGCCAGGCATTTGGGACGATGGTTGGAGAAGTGTTTGCCAGGGACGCAGCGGAATTGGAAGGTCAAGCAGGGATCAATCCTGCCGACTTCGTGCAGAATGAAGCGGGTTATCTGGTACTGCAAGAAACGCTTGGTACCCCTGCGGAGCGGCCGTACAAGCTGAGAGATGAAAATGGTAATCCTCTAGTGCAAACCATTGGCAATAGCAATCCCGATTTCCGGATGGGCTTTTTGCAAACCTTTAGCTATCGAGGTCTACAATTGTATGCGCTATTCGATTGGAAGAGGGGAGGAGATATTTACAATCTTAGTAAGCAGTGGTTGTACCGAGATCAACGGCATGCGGATGTGAGTCAATACAATAGTATCGCAGGAGGTTTCTATAGTGGTGACGGGTTATACAATAATCAAGTAGCTAATAATCATTTTGTGGAGGATGGCAGCTTTTGGATGCTAAGAGAAGCCTCGGTTTCTTACACCTTTGGCAAGGCCATGTTAGGAGGTTGGCTGGGTAAAAGCATTGACCGAATTAAGCTAAGCCTAATCGGCAGAAACCTGATGACTTGGACGAAATACTCGGGCGTACACCCCGACGTTAGTACCTTACCTTCAGGCGAAAATACCTTGGCCAACCGAGTCCCCGGTGCGCCGGGTAGTGATCGTATGACTCCTAACGGAGATCCCAGCCTTTTCGCGGTAGACGCTTTCAATTACCCATTGCGTAAAACCTATTCCTTTAGCCTACAAATTACCTTCTAGATATGAAGTTCATGATAAAGCAAACTATAATTATCCTAATGGGTTGCCTGCTGTTTGCCGGCTGCAAAGAATTGGATACTACGAATAACAACAATCCGGACCGTGAGGGGGTATTGAGCAGTGGAGCGGATTTAAAAACGGTTTTAAACGGGGCCTATCTTTCTTGGTGGCGAGCGATTCATGGGGAATATCCAGCCATTGCCTTAGGGGTCACCGCAGATGCCTATGGCCTAGCCTGGGAAGACTTTGGTGCGCAAAGAATGGGAAAAGAACCGCGAACGGCCTACAATAATCGATCTACCGAATCCAATGAATATCAACAAATCGCTGAAGTGCCCTGGTATGGTTGTTTGAGTGCTGTTTCTACGGCCAATGATATTCTGAATGCCCTAGATCAGGGGGTGTCCATTGATAAGGATGGCCCTCTAGATGAGTCTATTCGAGCAGCAGCCTATCTGCTACGAGGGCTGAGTTGGGGGTACCTGGGTTTAATTTTTGATCAAGCTTTGATTGCAAATGAAAACACGGATCTAAATACCAAGATCCCCTTTGTAGATTACAAAGAGATGATTGCTGCTGCGGTGACTGAACTTGAAAGAGCAATACGTTCTGCTGGTATTGCGGGGATAGATTTTAATCACACCTATTTCAATGGAGTGACGATGGACTCCAAGCAATTTACGGATCTTTGCCATTCCTACGCCGCCCGTTTTTTAGCGCAATGGCCGAGAACGGCAACAGAGTATGAAATGGTAGATTGGACGGCAGTGTTGGAGCATGCCGAGCAAGGTATCCGAGCGGATTTTGGTCCCATTGCAGATGGGAATTTCTGGTCGAGTTATCACAAATACACTTTTGATCAAACAGGAGAAGGCCCTTTTTGGGCAAGAGTTGATCAGCGCTTGGTGGCTGCCATGGACCCCAGCCAACCCACCCGTTACCCAGAGGTAGTAGCCAATGGCGAGGCTCCTTTGAGTAGTCCGATGGCTAGTAGCGCAGATGAGCGCTTGAACACCGATTTTGTATTTGTGCAAATTCAACACTTTCCGGCTAACCTTGGGGAATGGCATTATTCTCACTACAAGCATAATCGGAATCGGACAGATCCAGGTTTTGCCGGTGATGGAGCTACCATGGGAGCCATGCCTGCTTTCTTACAAGCGGATAATGAACTCCTGGAAGCGGAAGCATTATTAAATCTTAACCGGCTGACGGAAGCGGTAGCTGTGATTAATGCAGGGACACGGATCATTCGCGGGCAGCTTCCCGCCGTGGATAACCGCGCTTTGGCACCAGAGGTGAAGCAGGCAATCCAATACGAACGTGCCATCGAATTGTTCAATGCCGCGCCCATGGGGCAATGGTTTGATCGACGGCGCTTTGGTTCTCGACAGGAATCACAATCAGTCGATGCTTTAGGGGGCTTGCAGCTGGGTACGCCTGCTCAGTTACCCGTTCCAGCGGATGAACTGAAAGTACAAGGGGAATTGCCGTATAATTTTGGAGGCGGCTTAGACCCTGAAGGTATTGAAAGGGTGTTTTGAGCCGGCCTAGTACTCTTCGGACAAATACTGGTAATAAGCTGAGGATTTGATGGAATAGCTTTCTGCCTTCGTATTTTAGAAGGACAAGATAGCGTGGAATGAAGAAGAGTATATACTATAGTTTGCCTTTGCTTTTCTGCCTGCTGGTCGCTGCCACGGACCAGGCTCAGGACTTTCGTTTTGAACAACTTCCCGATGATCAAGGCTGGAAAGGAAATGCGGTTAATGCCATCTTACAAGACCATCGGGGATTCCTCTGGATTGCCACCTGGTCTGGTCTGTTTCGCTACGATGGATACCAACTCAAGGCCTATCGTCAGGACCCGGATGATGAAAACGGCTTACAAAGCAATTATGTGATCAGTCTCTATGAGGATAGTCAAAATCGACTATGGGTTGGGACTTCTTATACGGGTTTATATCGATACGATGAAGCCCAAGACGGCTTTATTAATTACGCCCAAGATGCGGACAATATGAATAGCCTAAGTAACAATAATGTTTGGGCTATCGTGGAAGATCAGCAAGGATTTCTATGGATTGGAACTGAAAATGGCCTGAATCGATTTGACCCTGACACTGGTCAGTTTAAGCATTTTTTTCATGCGGAAAAAGATGAAAGAAGCTTAAGTCACAATTTTGTCTATTCTCTGGCAAGAGCAGAAGGGATGGATCTTTTTGTAGGTACAGAGGGAGGCCTCAATCGGCTGGTTTATAACAACAATCGACCTTATTTTATTCGATACGAACTAGCCCCTGAAGGGTTGAATCATGATGATTACCTTCGACATAACTTTATTTATCGTATTTGCCCGTCTCAGCTTGAGCCCCATAGCCTTTGGTTGGGCACCAGTATAGGAATGATAAAAGTCAAGTACTTCGAAAATGAGTTGACGCGCCTGGAACAACAGATCTACTATCATGCCACTGATGATCCCGAAAAACTAAGTCACCATTTCATTTCCTCTATCTTGGAAGAACCAGAAAAAGATCGAGTATGGGTAGGAACCTATAAAGGTTTGAATCTACTGGATATATCGACAGGACAATTTCAACACTTTTTCGTAGACTCGGAGAAACCGGATGGCCTAGGTAATAATGTGGTACGTGCACTGTGGAAGGATCGAAATGGACTTTTATGGATAGGTACCAACCAGGGACCAGAGTTTATCAATTTGTCATCGCCTCCCTTTAGACGGATACCATTTTCCGATGGACAAGCACGGAACAAGACCATTTTGGGAAATCTCCTGGCTGCCAAGGAACGAGCTGGTATATGGGTGGCTACAGATGGGGCTGGACTACAGCATGTAGATATTGAATCCCGTACCGCTAAAAGATCTTCCTATCAGCTCCTACCGCCTAATGTTCCCGAATTAGCTGGATTTACCTCCAGCCTATTGCTGGATGAAGAAGCAAACCTCTGGATTGCAACCAAGGGTGCCGGACTCCTTAAGATCAAGGAATCAGCTCTTCCAGCGGAGGGAGGTGAGGTGAAGAATATCCAGCAATTTACCAAAGAAAATCAGTTGCAAGATGACTACATCATGTCTTTAGAAGAATCCTCCAGTCAAGACATCTGGTTGGGATATTGGGATGATGGCTTAAGTCGGTACGATAGGGCACAATCTCGCTTTTATCATTATCAGGCTACCCGAGATTTGCAGATGGATCTGAGGACTTTTCCCATCGTCAATATTTTAGAAACGACGATCGCTGGCAACTCGATTCTATGGCTAGCTGCAAGAGGAAATGGTTTGTATAAAGTTCGGTTTGATCGGGATCAGGATGAATTGATCCTTGTCGACCATTACCAATTTGAGCAAGGCCAAGCCACTGGCTTAAGTAATAACTTTGTGAATGACCTGTATACACAAGGAGACGGGTACCTATGGATAGGAACGGAAAACGGGGTTAATCGATTACACATAGAATCGGGAGCGTTCAGCTATTTCTTGGAGAAAGATGGCTTGCCGAATGGAGCAGTTCAAACGATTATGGCGAGTAGTGCAAATGACTATTGGATTAGTACTCAAGAAGGCATCTCTCATCTGGAATTAACAGAGCAGGGTTTCCATATTAAGAATTATGATCGGTATGATGGCTTGGCTGGTAATCATTTTTGCGGTACATCAGGGCTTAAGATGGCCAAAGGAGATCTAGTTTTTGGAGGGATGAATGGTTTGAGTAGCTTCCAGCCAAGTGAGCTGACTGTCGATACCGTTCCGCCAAAGATGGTTATTACAGATTTTAAACTGTTTAACCAATCCGTACCGATTGGAGAAGAGCAAGATCAAAGAGTCATTTTAGAGAATAGTATTTCCACCACCTCACAGCTACATCTCAATTATCGGGAGAATGTATTGGCTTTTGAATTTGTAGGACTACAGTTTGCTGAACCTGCAAAGATCAAATATGCCTATCAACTCAAAGGGTTCAATGACCAGTGGTTTTACACAGATGCGGATAATCGAGTGGCTAATTATACGAACCTTCCTTACGATGATTTTGTATTTCGAGTAAAAGCTGCTAATAGTGATGGCTATTGGAGCGAGCCGGCGGAGGTACGGCTGACAGTCTCGCCTCCCTTTTGGTTAACGAATTGGGCTTTTGCCGGGTATGGGGTATTGGCCATGGTTCTATTGTACGGTGTTTGGAAAGTCACGCGTATGAAGGCAGAGTTTCGGCACAATCTACAACTGGAAAAACTGCAACGGGAAAAGCTCGAAGCCGTGAACCAGATGAAGCTGCGCTTCTTCACCAACATCAGCCATGAATTGCGTACACCACTAACTTTGATCCTGACTCCACTGGAGCAATTCATTAAGGAACAAGCCATGAATAAGCAGATGCATCAAACCTTTTCGGTTATGCATCAGAATGCTAATCGTCTGCTACGAATGATCAATCAGCTTCTTGATATCCGAAAGAGTGAGGCGGGCTTATTGAAACTACGGGTAGCCGAAGGGAATATCGTACAATTTATTTATGAGATCATTGTTGGTTTTAAGGGGTTGGCTCAACATCGAGGGATAGAGCTGTCTTTTCGCACACATCAACCAGAGATACTGGCTTGGTATGATCGAGATGAGATGGAAAAGGTCCTTTATAACTTGCTCTCCAATGCATTGAAGTTTACGCCGGAAGGCGGGGAGATCCAAGTGGAGCTATGGGTAGATCTTTTAGATCAGCAGGTGGTATTAGTAGTAAAAGATTCTGGGCCAGGAATCTCCAAGGATCAGTTGCCTCATATTTTTGATCGTTTCTTCAGTTTGGAAAAACGAAATAAAAAAAAGGAGGGAACAGGAATCGGATTAGCATTGAGTAAGAATATTGTGCAGGCGCATCGAGGAGAGATACAGGTAGAGAGCTCAGAGGGAGCGGGCGCCACTTTTCTATTGAAGCTACCTTTAGGAGAGCAGCATTTTTCTGCCGAGGAGAAGATTCAAGGGTTCAAAGATAGTGAGCAGAAAGAATGGTATCAGGAGCGATATGAAGCCCCAATTGAAGTATTAGAGGGCGACGGTCAAAGCGATCCAGAGGTCGATTCAAAACCCGCTGAAGCCACCCTTAAGCACAATCTGTTACTGGTCGAAGATAATCCCGACATTCGATCTTATCTAAAGGGGAGCCTCGCACAAGCGTACAAGGTAGTAGAAGCTATCGATGGGCAAGATGGCTGGGAAAAAGCTCAGGCTCAGCCGCCGGACCTCATCATTGCTGATATCGCCATGCCTCGGATGGATGGCATTGCGTTTTGTGCCAAGGTGAAGTCGAATATTCACACCAGCCATATTCCAGTGATTCTATTAACGGCTCGAACTTCCCTAATTTACCAGTTAGACGGATTGGAGACGGGAGCGGATGACTATATCACTAAGCCGTTTAACATGCAGCTGCTATTGGTCAGAATCAAGAATTTGATTACCACACGTAGAGACCTGCAACAGCGTTTCGCTAAAAGTTTCGATCTCAGCCCGAGTGGAATCGTTATGAATAGCGTGGATGAGCAATGGTTATCTCACCTTAAGCTTTTAATAGAACGGCACTTGGACAACGCGAATTTTTCGGTGGAGCAGATGGCTAACGAATTGCACATGAGTCGGATGCAATTGTATCGGAAAGTAAAGGCGCTGACCGACTTCTCCCCCCAACAGCTTATTCGTCATTTCCGACTACAGCGTGCCGCCCAACTGCTGAGTACAGGCCAATATAATGTATCAGAAGTAACCTACATGGTGGGCTATAACGACCTTAAATCCTTTCGAAGCCAATTTAAGAAGGTATTTGGCGTAAGTCCTTCGGGCTACGAAACCAAGGAGTGAACAGGGCGTTGAGGATCACTCCTCCCAAGGTGGCTTCATACTCTTTGTGGTCTTGCGAGATTTCCATCTAGTGCCACGTACTTTCATTTCTAAGGTATAGACGGACTGCATGGCCGTGACAAAAAGGGTTTTCAAATTAGGGCCACCAAAGGTGACATTGGCCGTCCAGTTTTGAGGAATTTTTATCGTACCAATTTTTTTCCCTTTCTTGTTAAAGACGGTAACCCCTCTTCCTGTGAGGTAGAGATTGCCCTTGTTATCCAGTGTCATCCCATCTGACCCCATTTCTGCAAAAACGGCTCTGTTGGTCAAACTGCCATCAGATTGAATGGTAAAAACGTAAGTTTTCTCTCCATTAATGTCGGCTACATATAGTTTTTTCCCATCAGGGGTTCCAATGATTCCATTGGGGCGGATAAAGTCTGTAGCTACGATCTTTAAAGTTTGGTAGTCAGGGGTGAGATAGTAGACATTCTCTTCAGGGATTTCCTTTTGGGTGCGCGGCCAATACGGACGTTTATAAAAGGGATCAGTGAAATAGATTCCGCCCTTGGGATCTACCCAAAGATCATTGGGGCCATTGAGTAGCTTACCCTCAAAGGCTTCAACTAATACCTCTACTTTTTTATTTTCTGGGTTTATTTTCCATAGCTGGTTGTTTTCATCTGCACAGGCTAGTAAATACCCTTCATTATCAACATAGAGGCCGTTTGCCCGACCTGCATTCTCCATAAACACTTCAATTTTACCTCTGGTAGACCACCTGAGGATTTGGTTGTTCGGTTGGTCGGTGAAGTAAACATTGCCGTTGAAATCCACAGCGGGCCCTTCCGTAAAGGAGTAACCAATAGCAATTTGCTTTAAGGTAGCATTCTTGGCAATGAGTTTAGGAATAGATTGTGCAAAAGAAAAGAGAGGAAGCCATAAGGCAACTAGCAATGTTGTGATTCGCATACTTTAGGTGTTCTTAGTGGATATAGGGGACCGTATCATGCTTGTGAAAAGGAGTGTTTGGTGGTTTAAGAGCAATGCTTGACTCCTCAAACACTCCTTATTCAGCATACTACGGTATTAAACCTTATTTGGGTCTGGATGTTCCCACGGATCGCGGTAAGCCCTTTCAAGGAGCTTGGTAGCTTCTCGATCCTTCAATACCTTCTTTTTAATAGGATCATACACCACTGGGCGTCCCAGTTCCATAGAAATATTGGCTAAAATACAACTCGCAGTGGAAATATGCCCATCTTCTATATCTGCAACTGGCCGACTATTGTTTTGAATGGCATGGAGAAAATCCAGCATATGTAGCCGGGTCGCTGGTGCAGCATTAAGCTCAATATCTTTCTCAGTTAGATCTTCAGGATACTTCTCTTTTTCATATAATACATCCTGATGGATCGGGTCTCCCTCTCCGCGAGGTACAAAATCGTAGCGCATCGTGCTTCCTGAGAGCGTTCCTTTTTCACCGTAGAGCTTAAAGGACCAGGGATAGTCCTTATCCGCAGGGGTACCCCAGGAGCGATGCTGCCAGACGCAATTTAATTCATCATATTCAAAAATGGCGGATTGTGTATCCGCAATATTTGATTTCCCATCCTTTTGGACATAAATACCACCAGTAGAGCTAATGCGTTTTGGCCAGCCTAGATCAAGCATCCAACGCACGGTATCTAGCATGTGGATACACATATCCCCCATGATGCCGTTGCCGTATTCCATCATCGTTCGCCACCATCTTCGGTGCGGCAGACCATCATAGGGACGCTTTGGGGCAGGACCCACCCAAAGGTCATAATCGAAGAAGTCAGGCACATCCTCTAGCGGAGGATTTCCATTGGCACGCATATGGTAGTAGCAGCACATTTCTACATGTGAAACCTTTCCCAGTAGACCGGCTTCAACAATCTTTTTCTTTGCATCAATTAAATGAGGCGTGCTCTTACGTTGCGTTCCTACCTGAACCACTTTGTTGTATTTCCGGGCAGCGGCAACCATGGCCTCCCCTTCCATGACATCCACACTGATTGGCTTTTGTACATAAACATGAGCTCCGGCTTTAATGGCATCGATACACTGCAAGGCGTGCCAATGATCTGGTGTGCCGATTAGGACAATGTCTAGTTCGTTTTCGGCTAGCATCTTCCGATAGTCATTGTACTTTTTAGGGGCCGTGCCAGACTTTTGCCGTTGGCTAGTTAGAATAGCTGCCTCGTCTAGGAGATTCCGATCTACATCGCATAAGGCTACAACGTCTACATCGGCAACCTGAATCAGGCGGAAGAGGTCACTTTTCCCATACCAACCTGTTCCAATGAGTCCGACGCGATAAGCCTTGATGGGGTGAATGATATCGAGACCGGTAGCACCCAGGGCAGAGTAGGCGAGGGTGGCAGAGGCTGTCTGTAGAAAACGACGGCGATTGATATTGAATACATCCATTTCTTGCTTGTTTCAGGAATAGCGCAGATCATCTTGCCAAGCTGGCGAATCTGCTCTATCACTAGTTAATGAATCCGTTTTGTTCGATTCTAAAGTAATACCTCTACAAGCAAAAAACAAAGAACTGATTAGGAATCAATCCTTTCTCTATTTATTCTCCAATCATGATTGGGCGAGCGCCTATTTTACCTTCATCTGCAATTCGGAGCCAATACAGGCCGGAGGGAAGCCCCGCTGGTAGTTGTACTCCCACCTCTTTCAGGCCCTGCTGTTGTGGAAAGGTGGCAACGCCTCGTCCTCCCATCTCCAATAATTGGAATCGCGTCTTAGCGGAGGTTTCCTCCGCTAAAGTTACTTTCAATTCAGATCCAGCTTTTGCGGGATTGGGATAGAGCTGGAATGCTAAGTGACGGTCCTGTTCTGTGGTTCCGACGGGCTCCCTACCTACCACAAAGGCGATATCCCAAAGGATATCTGGTAACGAAAGCGTCAAGGTATCCTTATGGGCACTTACCCTCTCACTACCAAGGATTTGCCCATTTAAACAATCATACCAACTAACAAAATAGCGACCATCCGCAATGCCTGCCAACGAAAGACTAGCTCCCTGAACAATTGGAGGTATGCCTTCCGCATCAACATATTCGTGATTGTACTTATTATTGACTATCCAGCCGGCAGCCATCTCCTGGTCTTCGGATCGCAGGGTATAAGCATCCAGCACGGAGCCGAGTTTACCGAAGATATAGGCTGATATGGTGATCCAATCTGTTCCGATATTATCTACTTCAATGGTGTGGGAGCCGGCCGGAACATCAATCGTATAGTAGGTGTTGATTTGCCCCGTTTCCTCCAGCACTTTGTTCCCATCTAAGTAAATGGCTAGTCTCGGGGCTGTGCCTGCCGTACCGGCTGTCCGGACGCTAAAACGCCCCTCCTCTGTCATCTGGATGGAAAAACGAGGCGGACTACGATACTGTGTATTCCAGGAAGAACCATACAAGTATTGTCCCAAATTGAAAGAACTGGGTTCGGTCAGCCCATCGGCATCGATGCTAATCTCAGCCGTACCCCGGCCTCCCCAGCCTAGTGCTGGTGTCAGAGTTAAATCGCCAGGAGCCCCCGATACCTTACTTTCAGTAGCCTGCATGTTTTTTTCGAGGAATGGAATTTCAGCTACTAGATTGGCAATCGGTCCTAAATGATAATACAGTTCATTGGGGGCGATATAGCTGTCCCACCACCAGCTCATTCCTGTACCCAACCCACCACTAAATAGAGGCGACCAGAGTCCATTGTGGAAGTGAATACCATTCGGGTCCACGTCGCGAAGTTCCGCTCCACCATTGCCTAACCCAAACTCTCCGGTCAAGGTTGGTTTACCATACTCGTCGATATACTGTTTCACCCCGCGTGCTAAAACGCGCTCCAGGTTTGGGGCGTTGAAATAGAAGTGCGTTTGCGTGATGTCCATGTCCGGTAAGGCCCACATCATAGGATCATTGTAGTCATGTGCAAAACTAGTGGTGATCAGGTGATGGTAGCTATCTATCGATTTAATGTACTGAGCCATTTCGGAATGCCAGTCCACTACTTTTTGTTTGTACTGATCGAAATCATCCGTCCATTCAACCTCGTTGAACAATTCCCAAGCCATGATGCTGCGTGCGTAGCCCCAACGTGCGATGATATACCTAATCCGGTTTTTGGTATGAGCAATGGCTTCCTCGTTCTTGAAGAAGTCCCAGGTGTTTTGGCAAGGACCGCCATTGGCTATATTATATGGACTGTCATTCCAATTAGGGTTAACTTGAGTTGAAACTTGACCATGGTGCTGCATAGCTACCATAACATAAATGCCTTTTTCGTTGCAATAGTCAAAAAGCCAATCCTGATAAATACTGTTGATCTCTTTATATTGACGGAGGCCGTGGTATTGATTCTGGCCTGCTCTCCATTCTAGGCCTAGCCCCCAATGTGCATGCCAAAGCCGGAAAAAATTTCCTCCCTGTTCCTTCAACTTGGTTAGCCAGTCTCGATAGTCGAGATAGGCGTTGTCATTGTGCCAACAAATATTTTCCCCAATAGCGATGTACTGCTCCCCATTATCGAAGTTGAGGAAATTGGTTTGATTGCTTCTAACGAAACCTTTATTTTCGGGCTGTGTGTTGGCTGTGCATTGAAAACTTTCTGCCGCTACAGCGGTACTGCCAAAATGGTCCTCTAGTTGCACCTCATAGGTCCAAGTACCTACCTCGTCGGGCGCAAAGCGGATGCGAAACTCGCCTTTTTCACTATTGGTGCTAAGGTTGCCATTTTGTGGATTAATGCTGAGATCCCACATAAAGAACCCATCTATCGTTCGCTTTTGACCAGAAGGGCTGGTGAAAATGGCGCTGAGACGTACTTGATCATAGTCGTAAGGGTTTTCATATTGAGCTGTTAGATCTACACTCAATTCAAGTTTCTCATATTGTTCTACGCTGATGGAAAATGGTGTTACACTATTGATCACTGGATCCATTAAGAGCTTGGTAGCGGGTTTTAGGGCGGCCGCTGTTGACCTCAAATTACGTAACTTTTGGGATTCAGCCTCCACAGGCGGAAATAGGGAATGAGCTACCAAAGGGCTAAGGTTGAAAAAGCAGAAGTGAATGAGTAAAAAGAGTGGGGAGATGTGGTGCGAAGATCGATTAAACATAGGAGATTCAAATTGAAAAGGAGATGCCAAGGCTTGGTACGACTTACAAGACTCTAGCAATGGATCTTCTAAGATACCAAATTAGCCACCGAAATAGGACCATTTAGCCTTGCATCTCTAAAACTCCGTTAAGTGTAAACTTTATAATGTCCAAAAAGAAACTTCAATTTGAGCCCAAGTAAATTCATTTTTGGGAAGGAAGTGCCCTGCACCTTCATACCCATATCTACTTTTGTGCATCACTATCAGGGTGCGGGTGAAAGATACAGGGAGCTTGTTCAATAAAAGCGAGCCGATTGTATCAAATCGGGGGGGCATTTGTAACAGATAAGTAGGGTGACAATGGTAATCGGGCACCTGGAGTCGCAGCCAAAAGGTCGGAGAATTTATTGTCGCACTACTTAGGGCTTTTAGGAGGCATCAAAACGAGGAAAATGTGACATTCGCCCCCATAATCTGTAATCTACACCTACTAGGTATGTAGCCAGCATGGGAGATCTTTGAACGGGTGATCGATGTAAGAATGAAGATGGATCATTGTACCTTTAAGTTACCTGCTAGTCAAAGACAAACGAAGGAAATTTAGAACGATAAAAGTAGTAAGTATGAAGCACCGAACTAAGCAAATAGGCCTGCCTGGGCTGGCACTTATGCTATGCATCTCGATAGCCTCTTCCCAGCCGCAGGAATCAGGTGAAGTCTCCGGGCCAATAGATGCACAAGCAACCAAGGCCACGAAGGCACTTTATCACAATCTATTAAACCTATCCGGGAAGCAAGTGCTGTTTGGTCAGGAAGACGCCCTGGCTTATGGAGTAGAATGGAAAGATTGGCATAAAAGCCGGTCTGACGTGAAGGATGTTTGTGGCATGCACCCTGCACTAGTCGGTTGGGAAATGAGTAAATTGGGACAAAGAGAATACAATATAGACACGGTCAATTTTCAGCACATGAAAGGCTGGATGAAGGAGGTCTTTAAGATGGGGGGCGTCAACACCTTGAGCTGGCATATGGACAACTTTGTGACGGGGGGGGACTCCTGGGATGTCGGTGAAAAAGTGGTGAAGACACTCTTGCCCGGTGGCGCAAACCACGGGGCTTACCAGCAAAAATTAGACCTTTTTGCCGAGTATGTGCGGTCGTTAAAAACTGGGTTTCTATTTAAAAGAAAGATCCCCATCCTATTTCGTCCTTTTCATGAGCATACGGGCAGTTGGTTCTGGTGGGGGCGTACGCATTGTACGGCAACGGAATACAAAACCCTATGGAAGTTTACGGTAGATTATCTTCGAAATGAAAAGCAACTCCATAATATATTGTACTGTTATTCGACAGATATTTTTCAGGACGAAGAGGACTATCTAGAGTTTTATCCGGGGGATGAATATGTGGATATTCTAGGAATGGACGATTACCATGACCTTTCTGTAAAAGGGAATAGTAAAGACTTGGTGAGGAGGCTTCGAATGCTGGTACAGATGGCTGAGCAAAAAGGTAAAGTAGCTGCCTTTTCTGAAACAGGGCAGGAAGCAATTCCCGAAGAAGAGTGGTGGACACAACGTTTACTGGGACCCATTAAGTCTGATGCTGTTGCTTCTCGTATAGCCTATATGATGGTGTGGCGAAATGCCAGAAAAGACCACCACTATGGCCCCTATCCTGATCATCAAAGTGCGGCAGATTTCAAAACTTTTAGTGAAGATCAATGGCTCATTTTCGAAGGCCGAATTCCTGATTTATACCGCTTCCCTAATAGAAATTGAGCTAAGAACACATTGGGAGATACAAAGGCTGATACCCAGCTACAGAATCCTAATAGTCCTTTGCTGATAATTATTAGGATTTTCAAAAAATGACCAATTTTAGTAAAGCCGAGCTTAAGCATTGCTGACTCGGAATCTGGACGACAACAACTTATGGAATTACACAGTATCGATATCGCCATTATAATTGCCTACATCCTAGCCACGATTGGGATAGGCTTCTGGATATCCAATCGAGCCTCCAAGAACATGAAGAGCTATTTTTTGGGAGGAAATGAAATTAAATGGTACATGTTGGGCTTGTCCAACGCTTCCGGTATGTTTGATATTAGCGGGACCATGTGGATGGTTACTCTTCTATTTATTTATGGCTTAAAGAGCGTTTGGATCCCCTGGTTATGGCCAGTGTTTAATCAAATCTTCTTGATGGTATTCCTCTCCATTTGGTTGAGGCGCTCCGGGGTGATGACCGGGGCCGAGTGGATAAAGTTCCGTTTTGGAGAAGGGCGGGGAGCCAATCTGTCGCATATGATTGTGGTTATTTTTGCCATTGTTGTGGTCATTACTTATGTGGCCTACGGCTTTATTGGGATTGGGAAATTTGCTGCCGCCTTTTTGCCTTGGCAATTGGCAGCCGATGCTACTCAAAATGAGATCATATACGGCTTGATCTTTACGCTTTTGACCACAATTTATGTCGTTAAAGGTGGGATGTTCAGTGTGGTATTTACGGAAGTACTACAGTATGTGATTATGACGATTGCTAGCATAGCCATTGGGATTATAGGGATGCAGCAGGTGTCACCAGATTTGTTGGCCCAATTTGTTCCAGAAGGGTGGGGTAGCGTCTTTTTCAGCTGGAGATTAGATCTGGACTGGTCTACGCTCATGGCCGCTGCCAATGATAAGATTGCTACGGACGGCTGGGGGTTATTTGGCATTTTCTTCATGATGGTCTTGCTAAAAGGCATTCTACAGAGTATGGCTGGCCCAGCTCCGAATTACGATATGCAGCGGGTATTGTCTACTCGTACGCCGAAGGAAGCAGCAAAGATGAGTGGCTTTGTCAACGTGATCCTTCTCTTCCCTCGCTACATGTTAATCACGGGCTTGACGATCCTGGCTTTGGTTTTCTTTAGTGATGAACTAAATGGAATGGGAGCGGATGTGGATTTTGAACAAATCCTTCCTTTTGCGATTCGCAATTTTGTACCTGTTGGTTTAATGGGACTATTGATCGCTGGCTTGCTAGCCGCCTTTATGTCCTCCTTTGCTGCCACCGTCAACGCCGCACCAGCTTACCTGGTTAATGATATCTATAAGCGATACATCAACGACAAAGCCTCTGATAAGACCTACATCAACATGAGTTATCTCTGCTCTATCGCGGTAGTGGTGATTGGAACCATTTTTGGTTTCGCATTGGATTCTCTAAATAATATCATCGATTGGCTAGTTGCGGCCCTATTTGGGGGCTATACCGCCGCTAACCTATTGAAGTGGTATTGGTGGAGATTCAACAGCTATGGTTATTTCTGGGGGATGATGGCTGGTATCGTAGCTGCAATGATATTACCGGTGTTACTGCCTACCTATACCGCCTTGGAAGCCTTCCCCATTAACTTAGGACTATCTGTTTTTGCTTGTGTGATAGGAAGCCTAATGACGGAACCGGACGATGAGGAAGTACTCAAGGAATTCTATAAAAAGACCCGGCCTTGGGGCTTCTGGAAGCCCATTTATGAAAAACTCCGAGCCGACAACCCGCAGATCGAACCCAATAAAGATTTTGGTCGGGATATGGTGAATGTAGTGGTAGGAATCATTTGGCAGACCGCTATCACCGCTTCTTCCATATTCTTAGTCATTCAGGATTTTAGGAGTATGTGGATCAGCTTTGCGATCGTGGCCGTCTGTACGCTATTATTGAAGTACAATTGGTACGATAAGATGGAGGATTATCCGGCTGATCTTGGGAAAGAATTTTAATAATAGACTTCGGTAAAATATTGGACTAGCAATGGTAACAACAATGCTGAATACGACTTTTCAAGAACAAGTAAAAGAACTCCTGACGAAGTACGAACAACTGATCAATCGGAAAAATGAGGTTGCTCCCGAAGGGAATGGGGTATATAGCCGTTGGAAATATCCCGTTTTGACCGCTGCTCATACTCCCATTTTCTGGCGCTATGATCTTGATGAAAAGACCAATCCATACTTGATGGAAAGACAGGGCGTGAATGCTGCGTTCAATGCAGGAGCCATTTATTGGCAAGGGAAATACCTGATGATCGTACGCGTGGAGGGGGATGATCGCAAGTCTTTTTTTGCGATAGCTGAAAGTCCCAATGGTGTAGATCAATTCCGGTTTTGGGATTATCCGGTTACGATGCCGGAGACAGAGGTGCCGGATACTAATGTATATGATATGCGCTTGACTGCGCATGAGGATGGTTGGATATATGGGCTGTTTTGTACAGAGCGAAAGGATCAAACTCGTCCAAATGATACTTCGGCGGCGGAAGCCCAGTGCGGTATCGCTAGAACCAAGGATCTCAAGCATTGGGAAAGATTACCCGATTTAATTACTTACTCAGGCCAGCAGCGAAATGTGGTTCTACATCCAGTGTTTATTGAGGGCAAATATGGACTCTATACCCGTCCCCAAGATGGGTTTATCAGTGTTGGGAGTGGAGGCGGTATCGGATGGGGATTAACGGACAGCATGGAAAATGCGGAGGTAAAGTCTGAGGTGATCGTCGATACTAAAGTATACCACACTATTAAAGAAGTTAAAAACGGACAAGGTCCTCCACCTATTAAAACAGATCAAGGTTGGTTACATCTTGCTCATGGTGTCAGAAATACGGCTGCTGGACTACGATATGTTCTCTATCTCTTCCTGACAGATCTGAAGAAGCCTTGGAAAATCACGCATGCCCCCGCTGGCCATTTCATAGCTCCGAAGGGAGAGGAAAGGGTAGGAGATGTTTCAAATGTCACTTTTTGCAATGGTTGGATAGTAAACGAACAGCAAGAAGTTTTTATCTATTATGCTTCATCTGATACCCGCATGCACGTCGCCACTTCTACCATTGATCAATTATTGGATTATGTGGTCAATACGCCTCCTGATGGTTTGCGCTCAGCAGCAAGTGTGGAACAGCGGAAGCTGTTGATCGAGAAGAACCTTCAGCTTTTGAACCAATTCAACTTGCCTTAAATTAAATACTATGCCGATGCAGATGGATGTGTCGCGCTTGAAAGCGGAGATGCAAACTGAATTGGATCATCTTTTGAGATGGTGGTCGAATCACATGATCGATGAGCAGCATGGAGGATATTATGGCCGGATGGATCACGATGGTCGATTATTCCCTTTTGCGGATAAGTCCATCATCATGCATAGTCGAATTTTATGGAGTTTTGCTGCCGCCGCCAATCTGACTGCTACGCCAAGCTATCAAGATCATGCCCATTACGCCTACGAGTACATTAGTCAGCATTTTATTGATCAGCAATATGGCGGAGTATATTGGATGTTGGATTTTCAAGGGGAGGTAATCAATGCGCGCAAGCAGATTTACGCTCAGGCGTTCACCATCTATGCCTTAGCGGAGTATTACGAACTGACTGGTTTCTCCGCTGTTCTACAACAAGCTTTGACTTTATTTGATAGGATAGAGAAACATAGTTTAGATGCTAAATTTGGGGGCTACTTTGAGGCATTTGGCCGCCATTGGGAGCCTATTGCTGATTTACGGTTAAGTACAAAAGATGCTAATGATGCCAAAACGATGAACACCCATTTGCACGTTTTGGAAGCCTATACTACGCTCTATAGAGTAAGTCAGCATCCAAGGGTAGGAGAGGCCCTAAAGAAGCTCGTTGATTGTTTTATGAAGCGATTCATTGCCCTGGATACAGGGCATTTGCTGTTGTTTTTTGATGAAGAATGGCGTGCAAAATCAAAGGTTGTTTCATTTGGCCATGATATAGAAGCCAGTTGGTTGATCACAGAGGCGATTGATCAATTTGCTGACCCTGTTCTAGATAAATCGGCAAAAGACTGGACCCTGGCCCTCGCCAGAATCACCAAAGAAAGAGGTCTTGATCCCACCGGCGGTCTAAATAATGAACAGAAGGCCAATGGAAAAACCGATACCGATAAGCATTGGTGGCCACAGGCGGAAGCAGTGATTGGTTTCTGGAATGCCTGGGAGTTGTCGGGGGAAGCTTCGTTTCAGAAGCTTGCTTGTGATATTTGGAATTTCATCCAAAAAGAAATTAAAGATGCAGCAGGAGGAGAATGGGTTTGGGGGCGTAGAAAGGATGGAAGTCTACTATTAGAGGAAGATAAGGCTGGTCCGTGGAAAGCGCCATACCACAATGGTCGAATGTGTATAGAAATGATCCGAAGGCTCAGCAAATAGGAACATATAAGAAGTCAACAGTAAATATCTGCCAATTCTAAGCTCCCCAACACAAGTTCTAAGCCGTTATCAGTTAAAAGTCTGGAATTATCGATACTTTTAGGAAGCTGGCAATATCATGGCCGATGATCAACCCCTATCATCATTGGCTATAGCCTTTTGTAATCCCCCCTATCACTATTAACCATTTGATCGTACTATGCTGCTGGAAATGGCAGTAGAATTGGAAGTAACGTTCTAAAATAATAGACATAGAGTTGTTCAAGCGTAATTACATATGCTTACTCCTAAGCTTTTTCTGCGTGGTCGGTTCTAGCCAACATGATGTAGTCGATAGCCTTGAGTTGGCGTTTGCCAAAGCTACAGATCCTACCACCCGAGTGGATCTGTTGCTCGAAATCGGCACAGCTTATCAGGAGTATGATTATCCGAGATCACTGGCTTCAGGATACGATGCGCTTGCCTTAGCAAGAAACATCGATTATGAGGAGGGGGTATTCTATGCTTATAATCTATTAGGAGTAGGTTATAATGGAATAGGTCCAATTGATAGTGCACACCATTACCATCAGATGGGCTTATCTCTTGCCAAAGAATTGCAGGACCCAGGATGCCTCGCTATTTCCAAAAACAATTTAGGGATATACTACCTCAATCAGGGAAACTATGTGCTAGCCTTACAATACCTTCAGGAGGCCCTGGAGCATGATCAGGACTTGGGCGATTATGTTGACCCCACCTCCTTGTATGCCAATATTGGAATTATCCACGAGGAACTAGGTGACGTACCCTTGGCCATCGAGTATTACCTTAAATCAAGCGATGCAGCTTTGGCGATTGGTGGGAAGGATTATCGAGCCTACTCCCACTTGGATCTTGGGTATGTCGCGGCCTTGCAGGAGGACTATGATGTAGCCATGCAGCACTATGATTCTGCCTTGGTAATGTACAATGAATTGGGTTATTCACATCGAACAGCAGAAACCCTTTACTACCAGGGCGAGATTTATTTCTACCAAGCCGATTTTGACAAAGCTCTCCAGACACAGATGCGTGCCTTAGAGATTTATGAGAATTTAGGTTCTATCGAGGATATCCCGAGCATGTATGGCATTATCGGTCAAATCTATCAAACAACTGGGGATTACTCAGCTGCCATCCAATTCTATATTCAAGCTATCGAAAGAGCCCAAGAAGGGAGCTTTTCGTCTTTGATACCGAACTTGTATAAAGATCTATCCAATGCCTATTTGGAGGTCGAAGCATATGAGAAAGCCTATAATGCAGTGATGAAGTTTCAGGAATTACAGGATAGCTTTTTGAATGAAGCCAATAGGGATCGTATAGCCAAGTTGGAGATGGGGTATCAGTTGAAGGTTCAAGAAGCGGAAAATGAGGAACTCACCAAGCGTCAGGCTCAGCAAAATATTATCCTACGGCAGCGTACCCTTATTGCGCTAGCTACCGGTTTGATTGCCTTCTTGCTAATTTTACTGGCCATTAAACAATGGCGCACCAATCAGGAAAGAGCACTATTGAATCGGCAGCTTGAAGAGACCGTCCAAAAAAGGACAGCAGCTCTAAAGTCAGCGAACCAGAATTTACGTAGATCCAATGACGAATTAGAGCGATTCACCTTTATTGCTTCTCACGATTTAAAAGAGCCTTTGCGGAATATCACTAGCTTCGTTAACCTGATTCAACGAAAGCTGGCCCGTACAGAAGACCAGGATTTACAGGAATATATGGGCTTCGTTACCCGCAATACTAAACAGCTATATGCTTTAGTAGAAGATATCTTGACCCATTCACGAGTTCGACATAATGAGGAAGATGGAACTGGTCAAGTAGAGATAGGCGAGGTATTGGAGGAAATCAAATCCACCCTAAGCCATATATTGGAAGAGAGGTCGGCCCAGTTGGAATGGACTGCTATGCCAACCCTCCAAGGGCATCGCTCGGATTTTTACTTACTGTTTAAGAATCTTATCGAAAATGGTTTGAAGTATAATGAGTCTCAAGCTCCAAAGATTCAGTTGATGTCAAAATTGGAAGAAGATGATTGGTGTTTCGCTTGTAGAGATAATGGACTGGGCATTGCACCAGCTTATCACCAGCAAATCTTTCAGATGTTTACCCGCTTAAACAACAGAGGTAAGTACCTGGGATCTGGGATTGGTTTGGCTACTTGCCAGAAAATTGTGCAAAAGTATCAAGGCGAATTGTGGGTAGAAAGTGAAGAAGGTCAGGGAAGTACTTTCTACTTTAGATTGCCTCGATCGATAGTTGCCCTGGAAGTGGAAAAGGCTTGACAGAGCATCCTCCGCTCAAAATAACTTTACAGCTGAAGAAAGTATCCATATTACTTAACAAAGATTTAATATTGACGCCCTCTCTGATTCTGAATTAATTCTCATCTTTCGTTCTGTTTTGCACCTTTTGTGCAATAATCTCCTATCTCACTAAATGCTACTACATATGCAGCTTCGATCCGATTTATCCTCTTATGTCGAAGGTTTGGTTAGCGAAGTGGACCTAATCCCTTCAGCTAGAAAAGAAAAATTACAGCAATTGGCTTCTTATGTAGATTCCCGGCGCAGTGCCGATCGTATAGCACTCAATTTTATCTGTACTCACAATTCTAGAAGGAGTCATTTAGCACAGATTTGGGCGGCTGCGGCTGCTTACTATCATGGGGTTGCCCGTATACAGACCTTTTCCGGTGGTACGGAAGCCACAGCATTCAATCCACGTGCGGTGGCGGCTATGAAACGAGCTGGTTTCCAAATTATAGCGGGCGAAGGAGATAATCCTATCTATTCCGTTAGCTATGCTGATGATGCAGAATCCTTGGTTTGTTTCAGCAAGGTATACGATCATCCAACCAACCCACGATCTAAGTTTGCTGCCATCATGACTTGTTCGGAGGCGGATGAAAATTGCCCCTTCATTCCAGGGGTTGAACTGCGCTTGCCACTGACCTATGAAGATCCTAAGGTTGCGGATGATACGCCAGCAGAAACCGAACGCTATGACGAACGGGTAAGACAAATTGGTAGAGAAATATTTTACGCATTTAGTCAAATCAATGAATAGGTACATAGCAGAATTAGTGGGAACTTTTGCCCTGGTGTTTTGTGGTACGGGAGCGATTGTGATCAATGAGGTCAGTGGAGGAGCCGTCGGGCATCAAGGTATAGCCATTACTTTCGGCTTGATTGTAATGGCCATGATTTATTCTATTGGAGAGCTTTCGGGAGCCCACATAAATCCTGCTGTATCGATCGCCTTTACCCTGGCCAAGCAATTTCCAGTTCGACATTTATTACCCTATATCATCGCTCAGTTACTGGGTGCTCTCTTGGCTAGCGGTTTATTGCGCTTGCTGTTTCCCGATGCAAAAAGCCTGGGTGAAACTTTGCCAGCTGGTTCGGTTCAACAATCTTTTGTCCTGGAAATTGTCCTGAGTTTTTTCCTCATGTTCGTCATCTTTCAGGTGGTGTCTACTTCCAAAGCGATTAGTCATTGGGCTGGTGCGGCCATTGGAGCAACGGTTCTATTGGAAGCCATGTTTGCTGGACCTATCTGCGGCGCTTCCATGAACCCGGCAAGGTCTATCGGCCCAGCTGTGATCAATGGCAATTTGACGCACCTTTGGGCCTATATCGTAGCACCCATTCTAGGCATGATCATTAGCGTGGGCATCTGGAAACTATTGCAAGAAGAGAAGTGACCATAGCCCTTTCCGGGCTTTTATTCCATATTTTCATATCTATTCTACTTTCCTGTTGTTTACCTGACTGGGTATAAAACTATTTTCTGTAACCTCCGTCTTATTATTGCATTCTCCTAGCAAGGATTAGTATTCATCTACAAAACTCAAAATAATCATGCGCTTAATCTCTGCTCTGCTCTGCTCTTTCTGTTCTCATTTAATTTCTGTGTTGCTCAGTCAGGTCCCTCCATTGGGGATCAAGCCCCAACCTTAAGTGTTACCGATTGGCTAGCCAATGCCCCCTCGGATAAGTCATTAACTGGAAGACCTATCATCATCGACTTCTGGGCTACCTGGTGTGGACCATGCATTAAAGCCGTCCCTCATTTCAATGAACTTAAAACCGAATTTGCCTCTAATGAGGAGCTTTTATTCTTGTCAATGTCAGACGAAAAACCGGATAAAATCAATCGCTCTTTGAAACGGGGGAGTAGGAGAGGGGAGAATAGAGGCACCAGAAGGCATGCTGGAGACCTTATACAATGTTAGTTACGTGAATCGCTCCGGAATAGGAAAAGAGGAAGCTCTGAAGGAGATCAAGGAACAGTTATTGCGTACACTTGGTGTTAAAATGACTGCGGAAGAACGAGAAACAAGCGTGTATCAACTGGAGGTAGAAAATGCCGGGCTGTTAGAGAAAGCTGAGGGGGAAATGGCTGGCGTAAGTGATGCCGGTGAGCAAAAAGTTTTCACCAACCAGGATATCGCTTCTGTCCTAACAGCGTTAGAAAAATCCATAGGACTTTTGTTTGAGGATAAAACAGGACTTACGGAATCATACGATTTTCTACTTAACCAAACGGACTTGTCAGCGCTCAAATCTGATCTCAAGAGCTATGGCTTAATGCTCAAGGAAAGCAGACAGAAGATGGAGTTTTACAAACTTTCTTTAATAGAAAATAAATAGCCCATCCTACGTCCGATGTAAAATTTGTCGGAGCTGGTAGAGGAAGCGGTCGATCAAACGTAGATCCTCTGTAATGATCTCTGCTGAACCTGTCATCTCCTGTCGAAATTCGATGACTTGATTGTAGCTGGTGATCAGATCGTTTGGGAGTTGCACCTCGATGATATAGTTCCCTTCCCGATCCGTCAAGGGTGAAATGTGTGTAACCGTGCCTTTCAAAACGCCATACTCATCGCTTGGATAATTGTCTATCCGGATGTTGACGGCTTGCCCTTTAGCTAGCTTACCTGCGTTTTGTTTAGGAGCGCGCAGGCGAGCTAGGTATTCTCGGTTATCTGCTGGAATTAGAGTAAACACCAGATCCCCTTGACGTACAACCTGATTAGCCGTGTAGTAATCTAGAAAGCTAACCTGCCCCTCAATTTCGGATTGTAAAACATACTTTAGCTCCCAATCTTTGATGCTCTTCTTTAACTGTTGAAAGGAACGAATGACAGTTTTCAGAAGAGCAAGTTCCGTCTTGTTACGATTGATCTTGGTTGCCTGACTCCGTTTTTGTGCCTCCCCGATAGCTTGCTTGATCTGCGAAATAGAAAGAAGGATGTTGCTTTGGTTTTTTTGGGCCTGTACGAATGATAACTGCTTCTCTTCTAAATCCATTTGTGAGACGGCTCCATCTTTGTGCAGTTGTTCCTGACGTTGGAGGTCTTTGGCTTTGATATCCAACTCTTTCTTACCCAGTTCCAGCTGTTGCTGTAGGGCATTCAAACGCTGTCGGAGCTCCGTTTCTGAGATGGCATTGGCGCTTTCTTCTAGCTGAAAGGGGTCCCATTCCTTGTTGAGTAAATAGCTGTAATAATCGGTTTCGAATTGCGTAAATGATGTTTCGACCTCTCCTAAGGAGAGGACTGGAAGGGAGTCAAACGGAAAGTAGAAGGTTTGCTGATTGACCGTAATCTTTTCTACGACTTGTTGTAATCGCAAGATATCTTCGGTGTTTGCCGAATTTTCGATAACGGCTAGCCGCTGCCCTTTCTTCACGGATTGGTTATTGCTAACGAAAATGGCTTCTAGTCGACCAGAAGTGTTGGCATACTCTTTTTGGGGGGGGATGACGGTGGTCAAGCTTGCCTCGGCTGTAATGATGTCCGGGTATTTTAGCATCCAGGATAAATAAAGCAGGAGCATTAAGAGGGCAAAGATCACCACATTGCCCCAGCGGACTAGCCAGTGGGGAACCCGGGTGAGAATTTCTTGTACTTCCTCACTCCTCAGTTGTATCTGATTCAGTTGATCTACTTCCATTCTAATTGCCAAGTTCTAGTTGGTTTTTTACCAATTGGTAATAATAGCCTCCTTGAGCGACCAAGGTCCGATGGTCGCCTAGCTCTACGATACGACCTTGATCTAACACCACAATTTGATGAGCATTTTTTACTGTACTCAGGCGATGTGCGATAATTAATACAGTTTTGTTGGTGAAAAACTGCTTGAGTTTTTCCATGATAGCTTTTTCATTATTGGCATCTAGGGCGGAAGTAGCTTCGTCAAAAAAGAGAATATCTGGATCTTTATACACGGCTCTGGCAATCAGTAACCGTTGTTTCTGTCCGGTACTTAATCCCAGTCCTTCCATCCCAATAGGGGTGTTGTAACTCAGAGGAAGTCGTTCAATGTATTCTCGGATATTGGCAACGTTCACGGCGAGGCGGAGGCGTTCCTTGTCTATGAAGGCTTGCCCAACTGCGATGTTGTTAGCGATCGTATCATTGAAAATATACCCTTCCTGCATCACAACACCTACCTTGTCTCGCCATGTGGGTTGTGATATATTTTTGAGGTCAAAATGACCATAGTCAACTATCCCCGTTTGTGGACGATAAAATTTCAAAAGCAGTTTCATCAAGGTCGTCTTCCCGCTTCCGCTAACGCCTACAATGGCCGTAACCTTATTGGCTGGTATGGTAAAGCTAAGATTGCGAAGAACGAATTGATCGGTGCCTTTATAGCGAAAACTGACATTTTTTAATTGTAGATCCAGGCCCCTTGGGAGTTCTTTGATTTTATGGTCCCGTGGATCTTCCTCTACCTTTAATTGATGAATTTCGCCCAATCGCTCCAGGGAAATCTTGGCATCCTGGAGTTCTCGCAGGAAATTGATCAACTGACCGATAGGGGCATTCAGTTGACCGACGATAAAGGCAATAGCTAGCATCATGCCCAACGTAATCTCACCTTGGATCACCAAGAGTGCTGCAACGATAGTAATGAAGATATTTTTCAATTCATTGATGAAGGAAGAACCAACACTTTGGTATTGTTCCAGTGCCAGATTTTGGATAGATACCTTGAAAAGACGCGCTTGCACATGCTCCCAACTCCAACGTTTTTGACGTTCGGCATTGTGCAGCTTCACCTCTTGCATGCCATTGATCATTTCAATCACCTTACTTTGCTCCTTGCTGATCTCGGCAAACTGTTTGTAATCTAGCTTTTTTCGCTTCTTGAAAAAGAGTAGAATCCATCCGAAGTAGAGCAGGCTTCCCAGCAAGAAAATCGAGAAGATGCGAAGGTCATAGTAAGCTAATACCAAGCCAAATATGAATAAGTTCACCAGTGAGAACAGCACGCTAATGGAGGAAGTGGTTAATATTCTTTCAATTCGCTTATGATCATTGATCCGTTGCAGGATATCACCCGTCATCTTGGTGTCGAAATAGGCGATGGGGAGGTTCATTAGCTTAATGAAAAAGTCGGATACCAAAGAGATATTTATTCGGGTACTTAGGTGGAGTAATATCCATCTCCTGAGGACTTCTACTGCCGTCTTTCCCAAAAAAAGTGCCAACTGGGCAAAAAGGATTAGATAAATGAAATGAATGTCTTGATGCTTAATCCCGATATCAACGACACTCTGGGTGAGAAATGGAAAGATCAGTTGGAGTAAGCTGGCAGCCAGTAATCCAATGATTAGTTGAGCGACCAGATTTTTATACTTAAAAAGATAGCGAGATAAATAAGCCAAATTGAAACTTGGCGCTTCCGTGGTAGCTGATTCTTCTTCGTAAAACTGAGGGGTAGGCTCCAATAGAAGAGCAATGCCCTCTTGGGTTTCCTCGGAAGCTGACTGACTGACCCAACGTTGGATGAAATCATCTTTTACGTAGTGAAGCAGGCCATGGCCTGGGTCAGAGATATAGATTCGATCCCGCTTAATTTTGTACAAAACCACGAAGTGGTCTTGATTCCAATGCAGGATGCAAGGGAGTTGGGCCTGCCGCAATTGCTGATAATTGACCTGTAGGGCCAAGCTCCGAAAACCAATGGCTTCAGCGGCTGTACTTATGCCAAATAAGTTACTTCCCGTTCGAGTGGTCTCGGCCAATTCCCGCAAAGATTGGATATCTACCAGCCGCCCATAATGCTTGGAAATGATCTTTAGGCAAGTAGGACCACAGTCTTTAGTTTCGGCTTGTTTGTAAAATGGGAAGGTAGGCATGAATGGGTTTCTACAGTAAAAATGGTCAAGGGCTGATTGTAAGGTGGTGGTGGGGTAGAGCAGACCCAAGAAAGTTGGGCCTGCTACATCGGTTTATATTACCAAGGCATGCATTGATTACTGATGCAATAACCTGGGCAGCCAGGGTGGCCACCCATGCAACACATCGTACCATTGGGTTGTCCGGAACAGTTGGATAAACAACCAGGGCGACCGCCATTGATTTCCTTTTGCTTTGCCTTGTCCAGTACTTTAGCGTCTTTCAAACTCAAGATTTGCTTTTTCATACAAGAAAAATTTGATGAAATAATTTGGTTATAAAAAGAGAAATCCGGATTCAAATAGGAAGTGTGGCGGAGGGAGGAAATAGCTAACCCTTAGCGCTAGGCTGCTACTTCCTCTACCTCAGCTGAGGTCGTACTTAATTGGGGAAGAAGATCTTCCAATAGATAATATAGGTCCTCCGTGTTGTAGTATGGAGGAAGGAGACGTTCGTTTAAGATGCTGACGGGGGTGAAAATGAGGCCTTGCTCATTACACCAATTTCGGTGCTGTTGCAGGATATTGATAGCCCCGGTTTCCAAGGTTTGGCCGAACTTGGATTGCCAAGCCTCAAAGTCTTGCGTCTGAAACCATTCGGCCAGGGCTTCTAGGGCTTTACGAGGGCCAAGGTTTTTGTAAATGGCGACGGTGTGGGCCGCTATGTGTAGAGTAGGACTACTACTATCTTCCAAGCTTACATTGAAACGCAACACCAAAGCCATGCGATCGCCATAACGTTCTAGAATCTTTTCATAACCCAAAAAGGTAGGGCGACAATGCATACAGGATGGGTTGGTCACAGCATATAATTTGAATGTAGCATTCGGGTTACCCATGATTAAGGCACTACCATGATCCATATCGTTGACTTTGAATTGCTGCTGTGCCTGTAGGAGTGGTCTAAAACTATCGGCTTCCTTTTTGAAGCTGGAGTATTCTAAGGCGTCCTTCTTAAATTGCTGGTGTTCTTGTAAAATAGACTTGGCAAACCGCCATCCGATACTCAGTAGCAGAAAGAGGCTCGCTATACTGAGATAGGTTTCCAGAGGTACAACAGTAGATCGATCTGCGAAGTATAATACCAAGAATTGGGTAAGCAATACTGCGCTAATTCCCAGACAGAGGGTACACCATTTTTTCACCTCTTTCCATTGATACAAAAGAGTATATAAAACAATGGGTAAAGAAGCTAGTGCTAAGGGGAAAAATAGGGTAGCCGGAGTGGCTAAAAATAGCGTTGTACATATTGTTAGGGCGAAGAAAACCAGAGCCAAATCTCCCAGGGAAATATTCATTGGAAGCTGACTACCCTTGCTGTTGATCACCTCCGTACAATCTGTTGCTGCATTAATTCGACACCATTTCTCTGTAAAAGCAGATTGAAATCCCAACTCGGCCTTTAAGACCAGGATGGAAAAATAGAGGCCAACTGCGGACAGCAGGAGATAGGCTATTTGGTGCCAACCTACAAGTCCCTGTATCCATAGGCAACCTCCGATACATAGGAGCAATAGAACACTTAGAATAGATGTTAGGGAAGAGCTGCGCCAGAAAGAGCTTACATTCTCATTTGGTTCAACGGCCAGTACTACTCCCTCCCATTGTTCCAGGAAGTCAGTTTTTGAAAGTTCCATAGAACCATCTTCTGAGGCTAATTTGACTTGATCGACTTGCCTTTCAACTAAGGCAATTTGACGGAAGCCCTTGGGAGAAACAACTGCTAACCAACAACTTGGAAGCTGATCGAAGCTTTCCTCCGGAACTGTAGCAGCAATGTGCTCCACTCGGTAGAAGTCCAAGATGTCCGTAAAAGATCGTACACTAGGGTAGTTGGGGTGGGCTTCAAGTTGTAATTGTAGTTCTCTTTTATTGAAATAGTATTTATTCTTACGAAGAAATAAATCTAATACTTCATAGGGATTGATGACCATGACCGTTAATTCTATTTGGTTAACACAATACAGTTTTAGTTGATCCAAACGAGCTTAAGTTTCGGATCAATAGTATAAGCATGCACACCTTCCGTCAATCCAGTTTTACTTGGATTAATCCATAATACTCACGATACTGATGAGTAAGCAAACTTGATGTATAGTTCAAGCAATGGCTGTGTAAAAGATTGTTTATTAATCTTTTACATTTGGAATCGGGTGTAGGAATATGTAGAAGTGTATATGTGTTGGGTGCGAAATTGGATTATAATGTACTTTCCAGATTTCTAAAACAATAACTAAACTGAGAAACGATGTTAATGCACTTCAAGGGTATGGTAGTACTATTTAAATGCTGGGGATATGTGGTTAGAATTGAAGCTGTGAGAATAGTAACGATCTTAATTGAATGCAAATTATATTTTTCTATCGAAAAAAGCAAAAAATAAATTAAGATTTGCCCAGATTTTGCAAACACCTTACTTGCCAAGGTAAGAGGGCCAACGTATAAGGATTTGATTGCAAATGATTTGTAGTATTGGACTAGTCCTTACTAAAGGATTTGACGGATTTTTAGATGTTGTAGCAAAAGTACTGTCTTGGCATCCTTGATTTCTCCACTGGCTATCCTATCAAAAGCTTCTTCGAAGGGCATTTCCAGCACTTCAATGTTTTCTTGTTCTTCCGCTACTCCGCCACCTGCATGGATTTTCATTTGCTTATTGTAAGCAGCGATAAACAAATATAGAATCTCCGTCACTGATCCTGGAGACATGTAAACTTCCATTACTTTCTCCACTTCACCAATCTGATAACCCGTTTCTTCCTCCGTTTCTCGCCGGATGCAGTCCTCAGGATTATCTTCATCCAGGAGTCCGGCACAAGCTTCTATCAGCAGCCCAGATTCGTTTCCATTGACGTAGGTGGGCATCCGGAATTGGCGCGTCAAAATCACTGTCTTTTGTTCAACATTGTACAAGAGAATGGCAGCTCCATTGCCTCGGTCATAGGCTTCTCTTTCTTGCGTTTCCCAACTTCCGTCTTCTTTTTGGAAGTCAAAATTGTATTTCCGGAGAGTGTACCAGTTGTCCGATAACAATTCTACTGTATTGATCTTTACTTTGGGGTTATTCATAGGTTCAAAGAAGGTTAAAAGTTTAAGCTAAATTGTTGTAATAGGTATTGATAAAATCGATCCTTATCCACCTTCATAGCTACTTTAGTTTTGTACTCACCGGCCTCCAGGCGCATGGTTTGCCCGGCATTCGGTGCTTGGGTAGCGACGGTTAAAGCTATTTCTTCAAAGTCAAAGGCATCCGGGATACCTAGATAACTGGTGGCTAAAATATCCCACATATAATAGGTGTACTCGTAAGCGGGAATGGTGTTGAGGGTGGTAGCCCAAAATTGTCCAGCCAAGTTGGCAGCATCAAATGCCGACCGTCTGGCCAGATCCTTAAGAAAGCTGTAGTTCACGGGTACAGCGTTGGTAACATCTAAAGGAAACAAGGTAATCGGGATGCCCAATTCAAAAAGAACGTTAGAACCAATTGGGTCCCAGAAAACATTCCATTCTGCGGTGCTATTGTGATTGTAGGTGACCACATTCCCTCCCGTATCAATGGCTCCCCCCATCCAGATCACTTCTTTAACTTTGGCCCCTAGCTCAGGGTATCTTTGTACAGTGCGTACCAGATTGGAGCATGGTCCGGTCATCAAGACTGGGATGGGCTCCTCAGCCTCCCTGAGTACCTGGGACAGCAGTTCGACACTCTCCGGCACCTCCACTGGCTTCGACACCTCCACATTGATCATCAAGGGCATGGCATTCACCACCATAGGACCCGCACGCCACTCCGGAGGGAAGGCGTTGACGCCATGATAGTTGCCTCTTGCGACTGGCACCTCGGACTGCGAGAACAATTGCAGCAGTTTGCGCGTGCTTTCTTCTGCATAATCACCGATACAGTCAGCGGGCGTGATGGAGATCCCTTTCAGGTCAATATGTTCCATGGTAAGGACGAGCATCAGGGATAGCAGATCATCCACACCACCATCATGATCGAAGAGGAGCGCTTGTTGCATAAGTCAGGAATTTGTGGCAGCAAGGTAGTGAAATTTTACTCACCCGGTGACATCGATATTTGACCAACTACATTTTTCAGGCTCAGGAGCAACTACCACCATGCTCGGGCCTAGCCTTTGATCCTGCCGGAGGAGACCTATGACGATTCTTCGCCACCCCTGGCTCATTTGGTTTTCAGGAGGCGTGGGGCCGGCCAGGAAAACGCCGAGTTTACTCACCCGGTGAGTAAGCCACCCGCTGAGTGCGCATTTTCGCCCCGCATTCTGACCAACTTTCCAGCACCGACACAAAAGAAATATCCAGATGTTCAAGAAGATCCAAAGAGGAGGCAAAATGCTGGATGGCCCCATCCTTAGATGCCTGAATCGTACCTTCCAATTGATCTAAACAAGTAACTACCAAATGCTTCTTGGCATTATCTGAAAAGTTAGCATCACAGGCTAAAGCATAGTTGATCATGTCCAGATCCAGGATACTGCAACGTTGATGTCCCTGCCACGGATTGTACTGGTTGGTTTCTTGGGGATTTGGAGTATAGTGTAAGGGGAATTGTTCATTGGATAGGAAACCGTTGCCATGCCGGGTTTGATAGGCACGTGTGATATAGAAGATCTCCGGCATAGGCAAGCGATTTCGGTTCATCAGCGTAATGGCGTTTCTAGAGGTCGTGGAGGCACGGGTAACATTTGGGAAAAACCCAAAGTCCATGTCCAATAAAATTCCTTGACTACCCTCAAATAGGAGGTCGGAATAGCGTTCCTTGATGCCGGTAAAGAAGCTCTTTTCCTGGACAAGCGTGAAGGTAGCCGTGATATCCTCGGCAGCCTGTCGGAACAACTCCAATTGTTCTAAGAAAGCGTCGTCAGTAAAGTAGTCCTGCCCCAGGTTTCGGTAATATTGAGCGATGGCTTTTAATTTTTGCGCCACAACCAGCGGATATCGCAAATCTTGTGCATAGAGTTTGTAAGGAGTGAGTTGGCGAGCGACGGTAGCTCCAAAGCCTAGACCGCAACTGCCATGCTGGTTCTTCTTTTCGGTATGGCGATTAAAAAACAGATCGTATGGCGTAGTGACCGGTGCCAGCGCATCGACGAACAGGGTAGGGGTATAGCCTAGTTCTCTTAAAGCGAGCCATTCGTTGAGGTAATTGATCGGCGATAGGGCGCAGAAAGAACTCCAGTAGGAAGGGACTCCCCTTAGACTACCCGCGCCAAAGCTAGAGAAAACGTGTCGGTCCCCACTTTCGGTTACTACAGTATGTCCCGCCTGATGTCCTCCTGAGAAACGCAGGACTAAGGGCTGCTCACTCTGAGAACAAAGAAAATCTGTCGTTAGTCCTTTCCCCTCATCGCCGTATCCTAGTCCTAAAACGATTTTGGTTTTCATGTTTCGTAATTTGGGTCAAAGACCTGAACCTCCCTCGGAAGGTCCAATCTTTGATTTAAGTATGAGGATACAATTATCCTAGAAGATATGATGGGCATTTTTCAACCTATGCTACGTTGCAAAAATCCTTGGTTAGCTACGGCTATCCGCGGTTTTTGCGCCTTGCCTAGATTGAAAACTCCCTTAATCAGATACTTTAGCCTAATTATATCCTCATACTTATAACTTAATGATGCCGCTATCTTGCTGATGTAAGCTCCTGCTTGAGACATTAATCAAAGCTTTCTTAACTGCCTTCGCTGTGCCCTGGTCAAAACTGGAAGCCACTTTGTCCAATTTCACGCCATGAATCACTGCAATGGTACTGGCGATCAGTTCGGCAATCGCATTCTGATCATTTAGGATCAGCAGGTTTTCACCAAGTAGGTCCCGCCAGTAGCCAATGATCCTAGGATCATCCCGATAGCTAGCTTCATTAACATGGATGTGAAAGACATGATACATGCGTTGGGCTTGGGCGAGTACATCCTTTGCATTGATCGGGCTGGCCTCCGAGTAACCCATGATGGCCTTAAGTCGATCCGCATCGACCTCATCCCAACTCATTTCATCCCCCATCGTAAAAATGAAGCCCTTCTTGTTGCGTTTTTCAAAGCAATCTATGGAAGTATGCCGACCAGCGATCAACCAGGCTAGGAGGTAGGACTCCATGCTTTGTCCGCCCCCGCCACCTTCCAAATAGATGCTAGATAGGCAATGGTTTAGTTCATCAGTACCGGATTCAAATTGTCCTACTTGCAAGGGAGCCCTGTCTGAAATATGGTCCCCAATGGCGGCAAAAAGAACTTGCGGGTCTTCTATGCCATGATCCAATAAGGTATCCATCAGAGAACCCAACTTGTGCCGGATCAGATGTTCGGGAATATTCCTCATAGAGCCGGTTACATCCAGGAAAACTCCGATGGCTAAGGAGTTGGGATGTGCGGCGGAGTCGCGACTTTCGCGGAAGGTTAATCCATAAGGATTCATGTCGTCTGCTATTCTACGAGCGGCGTTGGACTTGAAGATGGCGTTGGTTGATTTTTTGGAGTAGTCAGCTTTGAGATTGGCATAGGCCGACCTTGACCAGTTTGTATATCCCATTTTCTTTGGTTTTTGATGTTAACAATATGCTCTTATAGTGCCAATGGCACGAAGCGAGGTTCAAAATGTTCTTTAAGTAATTTTCGGTATTCATCGTAACAGGTGTAAGCATTTTCATGCCGATCCAATAGAAAGTCAACGTAGGCACCCAGGTGCGTCTTTTTTAGCTTAACTCCCGCGCCTGATTTATCCCCTAACAAGTAAGCTGCCGTTCTTTTGCAGCACTCTAAGTCAATTATGCTGCTCGCCCGCTTCTCCCTAAATACTTGTTCAGGGTACCAGTTTTGATAGGCTGCGGAGATCGTGTCCAAGCGATCGCCTATTTTTTTCATATGGTAAAATGAAGTCAACGCAATGCCGTGAGTCTCCGGTAGAATGAAGATGCCCCGAGGGTTAATTCCCCCATGTACAAAGCCTTCTTGGGCCAACCAGGCGACCATTTCTAAAAGTCGGGAGAGTACCCAATTGACATGTTCTTGCGGTAGTTCCAAACTATGTAAGGGGAGCGCCCGAAAAGGAAACTCGGCCGTCAAAACGTCAGTCATTACCATACGCTCTGGCAAATACAAGTGAAAGTGTTCCGCTGCGGCTGATTTTAGGTGTTTGAGGCGCTGATAGTTTTGATAGGAAGTATGAAGTAAACCCAGGTCTCCGCGGAATATGGCTTCTTTCCGCTGTGTCCAAATGCTACCAGCGTCATCCGTAATGACAATTCCTTTCTCATGTTTTAAGCGGAGTTCGTTTAGTCGAATTAATGCTTCTTCGGCTTTGGGAGCTGTACAAAGATCAGGATGCAATTGTTTGACAGCTTCTCGGTACAGCTTCTTGACATTTCCGGTGGGGAATAAGGCCAATAGACTTTGAGCTCCCATAATCTTTTGGATCAATTCACCTACTGTGTTTCGGCTGTATAAGGGGTTATATGGTGCTGACATATTAACTTAGTTTTGTTTTTAAACTAACTATAGTGCAAGTATATTCTATCTTAGTTTAAAAGTCAAACTAAGTGATGCTTTTTTTTGATTTTTTGTAAAAATGCTGGAGCAGGGTAGTGGACTTCACTGAAATTCCTCGTTTTTGACTCTATTGAAGAAGAATTGGGCGATAAATACAGCCTGTACCTTAACAATTCTGCGGGCGAGACGTTTTTAGTGCAGTTATCGTATGCTACCATATAGACCTATCCAACCCTATGGAGAGCTGTATGAGATGGTCTCCCGTTAGAGATTTAATATAAACTGCCCTTATGAGCCGCTTCTTTCCCATTACGAAAAGGATCTTCCGTTGGGTCCTTTATATTGCTCTGGCCCTGGTGGCCATACTATTTATCTTTATTGAATCCTTTGATCGATATGTCTCTTCGGAAAAGGGAACCCGGTGGTGGTATAAGGATATCCCTAGAAAGGATTGGACGGTCCATTACACTCCTTCTGGTGTCCGATACTTGGAGATTGGAGATGCCGACAAACAACCCCTTTTGTTGGTACATGGTGCTCCAGGTAGTGTTATGGACTGGAGTGCTGTGGCCAAAAGAGAGCGAATCTACGAGAAATATCGATTACTAGTGGTAGACCGTCCGGGTTATGGAGGAACGAAGCCTAGGGGCGCGGAGAAAGATTTAAAAGTACATGCCGAACGAATCTTAGAAGTTTTAGACGGGGAAACACAGCAAGCTGTGATTATGGGTCACAGCTATGGAGGTCCGATTGCCGTGATTATGGGGGCGCTTCAGCCAGAAAAGATTGCCAAGATCGTTGGCGTATCTGGGCAATACGATCCAGATAATGAAGTGACGTTCCGAATATCTTATCTCTTGAATTTTAAGATCTTCCGGTTTTTATTGCCGAGAATGCTATGGGTGTCTAATGTAGAAAAGCTTAGTCATCCTAATGCCTTGCGAGCAATACTACCCTTATATTCCAAAATCAGCGTTCCTGTCGTATTGATTCATGGAGATGCTGATACTTTGGTCCCATACCTAAATTCACCCTTTTTGATGGAATTGATGAAGAATGATAAGGAATTAGTGACGATTGCTGACGGAGATCACCCCTTGCAGATGCAAGCACCTGATATGCTGGTGGACTTTGTACTAAATACAGATCAAACACCTGCTGAGGCTACCCTTGAACAAGAAGGAGAATTGGCTAAATGAGCCGTTTATTGGGTAGACGCAGCTGATTGATAATTGGTTAGGGCTTGTTGTTTCCTCCTATCAACCCATGCCCCTCCCGAGTCGACGGCTGGCGTTTTGACCAATGACATATATTTGGATGTTATAGCCTATCCATGTATACAACACATTCTTTATCGCTCGCCCACCTCTATCTGCTTTAGCCCCTCTCTGCCATAAAAAACCGGGAAATACATTTGCTCTATCTTCGCCGGGTTCAAAGTGAATTCTCCTGAAAATCGTGGTTCTAACTGGATCTGAAATTGATGCTTGCCCGGTGGCAGATCTTCGATAAAAATGCTTGTTTGATGAATATCATATTCTCTATGTACTTCCACGCCTCTTCTTCCATTTGGTTTGCTAGCATAAGAGCAGGATGCTGGAATCGGTACTTCGAGCATGAGATAGCCAGCCCTCTGGCTACTTTCTACTTCAATGATCAACTCCGCTTTCTTGGCTTTTTCTAAGCGCGCTATTTTGACCCCTTCTTGCTGTAGGTAGCTCGAAACGGCAAAGGTCGAATCTGTCTTTGCGGGTGTTTTATTCCAATAGGTTTGGTAGGCGGTGAGGTATAGCCGGTTGCTGCCCGTCTTTTGGATTTTGAGGTTTTCTGCCAAGTCCGTGAATTGAAGCTGATATGGGAAACTATCGATTTTGTGTACTACAGGCCCTGATAACTGAACTTGAATCTTTTCTCGGACTTTTCTTCCATCAGCTAAGATTCCCGGTAGGATAGACCTTAGGATCATTGCCGTTTCTAAGGTGTTTCGCCAAGCGTGCCGCTGCCCCCTTGCTTGTCTACTCTCCATAAAGAAAGTACTAACCTTCCTGGCTTCGTCGGTTTTACCGGCCTCAAGCAAAATATCATGTGCCAAGATTGTGAGTTCTATATCATTTCCTGGAAAACCATAAGAGGGAACACCCCAGTAATGACTACCAAATAGTGTCGTCTTTCGATACTGATAGAGGCTATCTAATTCATACGGTAACCCTCTTAGTTGTTTAATGCGCAAAATCTCAAATTGCCGACTTAGGCTGTTGGATTGAGTGTCGAGTACCGCCAGCCTTTCCGCATAGGGAAAGTTTTGGTCCGCCTGTGCCAATAGGGAAAGATTAGATAAAACCTCCTGCCGAGGCCAAACTTTAGCATCTCTGGTGAGATTGCGGAGCGCTATTTCTAAACTCTTAGAGGTATATCCCATATTCTTGGCCATGAGAAGGGCTTTGATAGCATGTCTTGTGATCCAGCCTATGCTCGGGCTTTTGCGCCACCATCCCCATCCACCAGCCTCATTTTGAGATTGATCCAGATGATTAATGCACTTTTGAATTATTCCTTCCTCCTCAAAGCCCTCTCCTAGCGATTCTCTTAGGGACTTCTCCAAACATAGCGCCATTAGCTTGCTGGCTGTTTGCTCATTGCAACCATATTTGTAGTTTTTCAAATAGTCAATTTCTCGAATCAGCTGGGGTAGGAGGTCTTGTTCCATGTATAGTTCGATACGCCCAGCCGCTTCGTCAAAGGAGAGTTCGAGGCTAGTGTCTCGATCTATGATGCGAAAGATGCCGCGTGTTTCTTCTGTTCCTTTTTTAAGTACGGGTATCTTGCGCTTTTCCCCATCTTCATAGCTATCCGGCATGCTGGAAAGGGAATAGGTAATGGCTAGTGTATCCCCAGCCATACCTGCGTGGATACGGGTCGATTCCACTTTCCCGCTTGAGAGCCAACTTTCCTGTTGACTGAGTAATGAATCGGATGCTAGAAAGCGCGTTTTTATCTGTAAAGAGTCAGGTGTATAGTTTGAGCTTTTACCAATCAAATCTACCACGTCCCCCTCTACCAAGAACCGAGGAACGGCCAGTTGAGCTACTACGGGTTTGAACGCTCTGGTTTCGGCAAAACCCGTTCCACTTCGTTTTCTACCATCCATCCCTAAAGCATAGGCTTTCCAGGCCGTGATATTATCGGGGAATTTTACTTTGAAAGAAGCTTCCCCATTTTTGTCGGTGATAATATTGGGTACCCAGTAGGCATAATCTTTGAAATCGGAGCGAAGACTTGCAGCCATATTGTTGTTGAATAGATCAAGATCGGGGACGAAATTTGTAGAAATCAGGATTACCCCATTTGCTGCTTGAGAGCCATAAAGTGCCAAAGCCTCATCACCTTTTATCTCCCGTAAACTCCGAATCTGGCTCGGGTGCAATTTGGAAGGATCCCCAATTTTCCCATCAATTAAAAACAAGGGCCCATCCACTGCGCTACTACGAGATCCTCGAATCATAACCTTTGAACCCGTCTCGGTTATTTGGACTCCTGCCATACGACCTTGCAGCAGTGCGCTTGTGATTTCGGGCTTGGGGTTTAGATTTTGCTCAGTGATTACTCCAACTGCCTTTAGTTTGGGACGTTGAGGTCTTCTTGAGGTGGAGTAACCTGTGATCACTACTTCGTCGAGATGAACACCAACGGAGGATAGCTCAGCATTGGAGTACCGACCATTGGCTCGAAGTTCTTGGTTTTGAAATCCGGTATAGTTGATCACTAAAGTGGCGTTAGGATCATTTACTTGTAATTCATATCTACCATCCAGATCTGTTACGGTTCCTTGGCTGGTACCTTTGATGAGTACCGTAGCACCGATTAGGGGGTCTCCGTTATCATCTCGCACGTATCCGCTGATCAGGTATGGATTGCCTATGTACGGCCAAGGTTGCGTATTCTTGGTGGGGCTGACGAAAGGATCAGCATGGAATCCCAATTTGATATTAGATAACCAGCCGCTTGTATCTGGCCTGAAATCTTCCTGACTCAATTGCTGATACAACGTGCTGTAAGGCTCAATGGCAATAGTCCTGCGATGGACTGTCCAATCATCTCTGATCAGTATTAGCGTATATACTCCCCTTGGTAAATTTCTTAGACGCCTATTTGCGGCTCGGTAGATGGCCAAGGTAGTGTCCCCTTTTTGTAGAACAACGGCTTTGAGGGGGTGCTCTTTGGATCTATAACGAAATTGGTAATGTCCTTTTTTGGCTTTTTTCCGCCAATTGCGATTGAAGCCCATATAGGCAATCTCTTTTTTCGGGTCCTCTAGTATTTTGGGGGTATGAACCAGCTGACCCACGGGCGAGGGAGCTAAGAAGGTTGGCAATACTACTTTTTTATCTGGAAATAGGTCGTGTTCGTATAAGCGTTCACGGTTCTTGGAAATACGGTAACTATAGCCAGGCTCAAAGAGGAAGTCAGCGGTGATTCCCCCTAGTTCCTTGTAATGGAGGCGAGAACCTTTCAGGAATGGCCCTATCA
This sequence comes from Saprospiraceae bacterium, assembly GCA_965263225.1. GTDB lineage: Bacteria > Bacteroidota > Bacteroidia > Chitinophagales > Saprospiraceae > DT-111. The sequence goes on along the minus strand of CBDHHG010000043.1, from coordinate 75,108 downwards.
GGACATGACCTCCAAGCGGATGGTAATATTGTTTATTGTAGCTGTAGATATTAAACCCCTCATCCCAAACGAGGACGGAGTGATTCGGTACATGCTGTAAAACTAGGATGGAGGATTGAAGAAGCTCTTTTTCCTTGTTAGTGAGGCCTGGTGGCATAGCTTTTCTTTGAATTCGATGCCGTTTGTCCCATTTCGCCCAATGGAGGAGATCGATAGAAAATTCTAATTTATGTCCTCTTTTTAATCTGATGCTATCGATAGTGATTTCCTCCTCACTTGTTCTCAGTGTAATTTGGTTTAAACCTTCCAGCCCTTGAAAACTATAGGGGGATGGGGAGGTTACGCCTTGATAATAAACTAATTTACGGTTGCAATAAATTAAATGTATTGGTACTTGTTTCCCATTCTTCACCAGGAATGGTGCAAATTGAGCAATAGCCTGGTTAAAGGTATCCTGAGTTAAGGTGTCATACTGAAGGTAAACTCCCTGCTTGGGAAATAGAAGTTTATAGTAATGGGAACGTTCGAGTGCCAGGCGGTGCAGCCATCTTTGCTTGATGGGGAGTCGCCAGTTTTCTACTTGGATAGTAGGCTCCAACCTATTGTAGCTCAGCGGTGATACCCCTTCTCGGTAAGAGATACTGGCTGGCTGATAATGTGAATTGGAATTAAATTGGGCATTAATGGCACCCGCGGCCAAATTCACGCCCTTTACCGGCCGCCCTCGGAAGTCTTTGACAGAGACTTTGACTTCCGTCTGCTGGCCTGGTGCCACTTGTAATGGAGGCTCTATACTGACTTGTAATAGCTTTCGATACCTCTTGATTTCATGCGCTCTAGTGTAGGTTTGTCCTCCCCACAAGAATTGATATTTTAGATAGTAAGTTTTGGTTTTTTTAACCAGGATTTTTTGCCTCCAAAGGGAGTCTCGGGTGGCTCCTTCGGTTAGGGCACCACCATAATGCCTGATGTTCCAGTGGACGGCGACTTTGTGTGGATTACTTAAAGAAAGTATCAATGAATCTCCCAATTGTGTGGCCTGGAAATCCAGCTCACTAGGAGCACCATGCGACTTGCTAAGATCCAGCGATTTGTAAGCTCCAGCAGCGTACAATCGATAGCTACTGATATGATCCGCCCGTGGCATCTGTAAGGGTAATTCAACTAGGCTACTATCTTGCACATAGCGTTCTCCTACAGCACGAGTCTGTACCAGCAGGGCTTGAATAGCTTCTTCCTGTTGATTCTTGAGGTAGCGAGCAATGAGATTACCTGCTTCCAATTGTATTTTAATTTCCTGTCGTAGAGGGCTGTAGGAAAAACTGGTCTGCTTTTCTTGCAGCTCCCCATTACTGTTGGTGAATACCGCTTTCACGGACACTTTCATACGGACGGCAGGAAAAAGGCTATCTGGCAAGGGCAATTCGAGCTGACCCGCATTGGCAAGCTCTCCTTCGTAGGTCCATAGAGTATCCTTGACGAAAACTTCCTGCTCATGGAATGTCAGAAGTTGATCGGCTAAGCAATACAGCTTTACCCGAGTATCATAAACGGGTAAATTATTTTGGTCCTTCGCGCTAGCGGTAAGCGTAAAAGGTACTCCTTGGCGGAAAGTATCTTGTGGGGTTTGCAGGTCGTAAACCACTTCATCCAGTTGATAGGCTTCATACCGAAAAGTATGGCTGAGGCCATTAAGTCGCCAACGTTTGGGGTGATCGAGGGTGATGCGATATTTCTGATCCAGTTGAAGCGAATCAGGAAGTGGCCAGTCAAAGACAAAAGCGCCTGTAGTGGTGGGGGAAAGTAAAGTATCGATTAAAGGCTTAGATCGTTGGTAGTTTCTAATTTTTACTTCAAGCGGTCGATTCAGGGGGCGCCCTTTGGGGGATGTGACAAAGGCTTTCAAGTGCAATGTATCTCCAGGCTGGTATTTGGGTAAATTGCTGACTACATAACCATGCATGGATCTATTTCTAGATCCGGAGAAACGCCATCTCGGATTCCATCTTCCCCATCTGATTAGCCCTCTGAAGTAGTAATACAATTGACTACTCCAACGAATCGGCGTACTCACATAATAGCCGAAAGGTGTTTGGGTGAATTGTCGGTACCGTTTGCTGATCAAGGAACGCCCATAGCGCGCATCGAGCTGATAAAAGAGGGTATCATTGGGTAGTTGTATTTCTAAAAAACCACCTCGATTCCTCTTGCGGATTTGATAGCAATCAAGGGATGCCTTGTACTTAATCTTTCGCCCCCCGAGTTTTAGTTTGGCATTTTTGATGGCATTGCCCTGATCATCCATGATGCGGAGCATGAGGTCGCGCTCATTATAGACGCTGATCAACTTGTGGGTATGCTGACTGGAGAGTTTGACAGAAAGCTGTTCTTTATCTGCTTCGACGAACAGGTAATGTCCATTCTGTTCCGTTGCTTTGGGGGTGTATCCCCGAATTCCGAAACTATCTACTATGGTATGGAAATAGGTGTCAGGAATGGATTGCTGATCGTGCTTATATAGTTCTTTGGCTTCTTCAGCCGAAATGCGGAAGATGAGTCCAATCGGTTGTTGAGCTTGCAGATAGGAGAGGCTCAACACCAGTGAGAGTGCGAGATAGAGCTTTTTCATATAGGGGTTCCTGCGTTTTCTATTGAAACTGCTAACTCCCTATAAATGCTGCTTTTGTGCAGTGGGAAACTTTGTCAGCTATATTGCCGACCTTAATAGGGAAAAGCGCCATGACTTTCCTATCATGAAGCCTTTCCTCATCGATGCCTGCTTGATTATTTCTTCAAGAATACGCCAAGAAGGGTAGGATGGATTAGCGAAAATAATCCGCCCGGATAAGGCTTGTGCATAAGTCGCTGACACGCCCCATTTATCATTAAATTGATAAGCGATCTCCGGAGAGATAGTAAAGTGCTCAGTGTTATTGGCGAAAATACTGGTAGGGTTGGGCGTATCTGTAGAATCTCCATTTTTCAATGTTTTGATACCATATAGTCGAAGGATTGCGGTAATACCTGTCTTGGAGAAAGTAGCGCCTCCTTCGACACCATAGCGAAGCTCATCCGAGAATCCATTGGTTCGATTGTTGAATCCTCCGTAAGCAGAAGAGTAGAAGTTGATTCCACCTTAACGGGAAGCCAACTCTTCGTCGCGGCAGGGACTATTGTTGGATTTTATCTAAACAATTTCACTGTTTAGCCCATCCTTTTTCATCTGATTGGGTGTCTAAATAGACGTCTTTAGCGTTAATGGAATGAGTAGTGGAACTTTTATGTTTCTATGCTTGTACATCTAGCTATTAGAAGAACCTAAAACCGAATGAAGACTATGCGAGAAATTATCTATTACGTTGCTACTTCTCTGGACGGCTATATTGCCGGTCCAAATGAAGATATTTCCCTATTTGCTTACGAAGGCAATGGGGTAGAGCAATACCAAAAAGACCTATTGGACTTTGATACGGTGATCATGGGCCGTAAAACGTATGAATTTGGATACAAATTTGGGTTGCAACCGGGAGCTCCTGCTTATCCCCATATGCGGCACTACATTTTTTCCTCTACTATGGTATTAGACAAGGCTGATGAAAAGGTCAAGGTTGTACCTAGGAATCTAGATTTGATTCATCAACTGAAAGCAGAGGAAGGTACGCCGATCTACCTTTGTGGAGGTGGTGAGTTTGCCGCCTGGCTTTTAGAGCATGATCTCATTGATGTCCTAAAAGTGAAGTTGAATCCAATTGTGCTAGGCGGAGGGACACCCTTATTTGGGAGATCCACCAAAGCCTTTAAGGGGAGGTTGGAATCTTCGGAAAATTATGAGGGAGGGCTAATGTTTAATACTTATCGAATAAGTAATTAATGCTTCTTAAGTCATTAGCTGGAACCAAACTATTCGATGACTGACCCTCGAAGGTTAGTTAGAATCCTTTGAAAACGGGAATTATTATGAAGGGACCTAAACTCTAGGTCCACTTCTAGCCAATTCAATTCATTATCTCTGTTCTGCCAGGCACTTTCCAGCAGGTTAAGGGTCCTTTCCTGCTTACCGAGGACGGCAAATATTTTAGCAGCAAAGTAAGCGGTATATTTTTCCTTGTTTTCGTGGCGCATTAGTAGTTGAGTCGCTATCTGTTCCGCTGCCGCTTGATTATTTGCTGCTGCGTAAGCCAGGCCCAGATCACTTAATACAGAAGCTGGGGCTTGTTCGAATTGATCCAGTCGATCGATTAAATAATCGATGGCAGCTTCTTTTTGCCCATCGATCAACAAAAGTTTGGCTTTAAGTCCGATACTAGCTTGGTGTGTACCAAGTAAAGCAAGGCCGTTATCAATGGAGGTACGTGCTTCTTCAAATTTTCCATCGAAATAGAAGGCCTGCCCCAAGACAAAATGATTCCAGAAAAAATGTGGATTCAAGTCCAGTCCTTTTTCTGCGATTTGTTGTCCTTCCTCAAAAGCCCCATTTAATGTTAGCATCATTGCATAGGCGGATAGGCCAAACTCCTCATTAGGGTCTATGTTGGCAGCTTCGCGCAGGTATTTTGCTGCCTTATTGCGATCCAGCAACCAAAAGTGCATCCAACCTAATACCTTAAAGTACATGCTTTTCAATGATTCATCCTGCTCGATATAGCTCAGCTCTTCTAATACTTTGGGATACATGTCTTGGGGAGATTCGTCGCCCCAACTCCCCGCAAGACTGCAATAGGTCCAAGCCATCCAAGCATGAGCCAGGTTGAATGTAGGGTCTTCTTTTAGTGCCTGTTGAAACTGCGCCAAGGCTTGGTGCAAATCCTCAGGGTTGGCTTTGTAGAATAAGTATCTTCCCCTTAAATAAGCTTGATAGGCCGCCGAATTAGTAGTGGGCACCTGGGTAGTAGGAAACTCTTTGGAAATGGCAAACTGTCGGATAAGACGTCGAGATATACCGTCAGTAATTAGGTTTTGCAAGGAGAAGATTTGAGTGGTATCCTGAGTAAAACTCTCCGCCCATAATACTTCACCAGTTTCGCTTTCAAGCAATGCTATATTGACTTTGTAAGCTTCATAAAATTGGGAAAGGCTTCCTTTTAGGAGATAGTCAACATTTAGCTCATTTCCAATCATTGCTGGTGTTTTGGTACTGTTTTTATAGGGCATAGTGGATTGACGTGAAATTAGCTTAAGCCCGGGGAGTTTAGTTAAGCCAATTAAGATTTCATCTGTAATGCCATCGGCCAAAAACTCTTTAGTAGTATTGTTTTGTATCGGGAGAATGGCTATTCGTGGACCTTTGCCGGGAATAGGAGCGGAGCTAAAGTGCTGCCTAAAGAGCAGCAAAAACAACAAACTGAGCGTTGTGATCCCGCCAAGCAGAATCCATTTGCCTTTGCTAGGCTTAGCTGTCCGTTCCTCCTGCTGGCCTTTAATGCCCCTCTGCGGTTCAGTTTTCTGTAGAGATTGGATCAGGCTTTTTATGGTAGGACTGGGGGCTAGGCCTAGGTCCTCATTGAGCCTACGTTGATAATTTTCATAGACCAAAACTGCTTTATCTCGCTCTCCTCGTTTGCTGAGAAGTCGGAGATACGCTAGGTGATATTGCTCCGAATACGGCTCTATCGTCAGTAAGTGGGAAAGAATAAGGGAGGCATCTCCCTGCACCGAGCGTTTCAAAACACTTTCCAGTAACTTGACATGTCGATCCGCCAAGTATGTCCGGCATCTTTCTATCCATTCATCATATTGAGGGGCATTGGGCAGGTGAAAGTTTTCCAGGAAAGGATGCCTGTACAGGTCTATCAGTGTACTTACTTGGTAATGGGTAGAAAAAAGAACATCATCATCTTTCCGATACCAATCTAAGTCTGTCTGAATGGCAATGTCATTAGCTAACCATAAGCCCTTCCGGTCGGATTCAATCAAGCTAGTGGCAGAAGCCCCTTCTTGCATTATCCCTGAAAAAACTTTTCTAATTTGATAGAGGGTCTGTCTTAGGTTTTGAAGGGCGGAAGGCAGAGGCATTCCCGGCCATAGCAGATCTACGATTTTTTCTTTCGGAACCACCTGCGCTTTGTTAAAGACCTGTTCCCCCACTAAGAATAACAATAGAGCCTTGGCTTTTTGGGTAGGTAATGTAGTGCCTTGCGAAGAGAAAGACTCAAAGGAGGGGTAGCCAAGGAGCTTAATGTGGAAAACCTTTTTTGACGTTTCTTTCATGTTTGACAATAATGCAAAACTCTACTATTGACGATTTATTGATGCTTTTGACGCTTATTGGCTCTGAAATCTTAGTCATTCAAAAGTTAAACTGGAATCAACTATGCAAAGTTTTTTAAAAGACCTTCCAATTTCAATGGATGTCCCTGGAGCTAAAATTAATGCTAATAATTGGGGAAACATGGTCTGCGGACATATGAATATGGCAAAAGGAGTCGATTTTACTCCACTCTTACAAGGGTTGCCACAAGACCATTGCCAGTGCCCACATTGGGGGTATGTGATCCGTGGTCGAATTAGGGTACTATATCAAGATGGAACGCAAGAGATCGTAGAAGGAGGACAAATCTATTATTGGCCTTCTGGCCATACGGTCATCTTCGAGGAAGATACCGAATATGTTGAATTTAGTCCCCAAAAGCAGATGGAAGAGGTACTACATCACGTCGAGGAAAAATTAAATGGCTAATCAATTAATGGCAATGAAAAGAAGAGCATTATTGAGTGGAGGAATTATGAGCTTTCTGGCCCTTTCCTTACCCGCCAATACAAACCACCGAATGATGTCGGAACAGACCATAGAATCTATTCTACTAGCGCGCTATCCAGGAATTAGACGCAACCTAAGAACAGGTATTTACGAACAATTGCAAGAGAACGATCTGCGGGCCATGCCCCACGGTATGAACTCGATTGCCTGGAATATCTGGCATATGGCCCGTGCGGAAGATGTGGGGTTAAATCGATTAGTCACGGAGGGAGAACAGGTCTTTGATCGTGAAGGCTACATGGCCAAAATGAAGATCGATATTAGGCATTTTGGTACTGGGATGAATGCAGAGGAGGTTCGCCAATTGAGCATGCAGATTGATCTAGATGCCTTGCGGGACTACCACGAAAAGGTAGGCGAGCAAAGTCTTAAGGTATTCGCGAACCTGGAGCAAATTCGGTTAGACGAAAAGTTGGATCAGGACTACTTACACCAAGTGATGATTGAAGAAGGTGTACTTCACAGGGATGCACTATGGGTGGAAGCTTTTTATCAAACAAAAGCCCGTTCTTGGTTTTTGGCCCACATGGGTTTAACACATAGTTTTGAACATCTGGGGCAAATCATGCTGATTCGGAAGTTGTTAGGGCATAAGGGAGTAAGGTGATTAAGGCAGGCTAGCAATGAGGAAGATATAAACGGTCGTAAGATCGGACTAGCGAAAGCGCTCAGGTTATTCTTTGTCTAAACGGACCTCATACTGACCGTTCGACCGAATATAAATGAGTGCCTCTTTTGTTGCCTTGGAAGCGATGGTATGCACAGCCTCTCCCGTTGAACCAAAATAGCTGCCGGACGCTAGCACCTTCGCTTCCATCTCCATTGGCATTTGATACTGTAGTTCTCCGTCGATAACCACCGCTCGGAAAACAGAACCCAGACTCAGAACCTCTCCAGCAAAGCCTGCTGGAACCTTAAGCAATGTTCCATACAATTGCGTTCCCTGTGGTTTCCCCCAAAGGAAAGCTACCTCTGCTCCATTGGAGGATGGGGTAGACTTTTTTGGATCGATCCACTCGACAGTAGAGGCGTCTAGCCAAACAATATTGGCTGCATCTATATTGACCGGGCGTTCCCCCTTATCCGATGCTTCTTCAGTAGGCCGGACCAAATAAGGCCCACTATCAATTTCAATGTATGCTAGATTTTTACGACTACTTGCTGCCGTAATATGTACTTCCCCTGCTGGTTGTGTCCAAAAGGAACCTGGAGGCAACCACATTTTTTCCGCTTGCGGATCATCATTGTGCAGAAGCCCACTGATAACCATGCCGCGATAGGTGACATTGTGAATATGGGGAGGGGAGGAAAAGCCATCCACAAACTGAACAAGAAAGCCTGTGGCCCCCCCTGTAGTACGATCGCCCCAGAGGTTGGCTGCCTTTGGGCCTTTAGCGCCTCGGGCGGGGTTAAGTGCACCCCATTTTATGTCCGAGTACAAAACAACCTCATTGGTTGGATTGCTTATGTGGGGGGTGTTACTACTATCAAATTCAACTTGTGGACTTTCACAAGCAGCTAGGAGGCCGACGAAGATAAATGCTAAGAAGTATCTCATTCCTTATGGATATTTGGGTGATTTTAGTAGTGCAAAGGTGTCGGGTTCTGCGGATAACTCCATGTATGATTATGGGATACTTTTGTATTTATCAAGGTACAATGAGTCAGATACTATTGTGCTGGTAAGACTGTGACTCGGATAGCTTTCAGACCTTCTACTCCTTGCATTTTGTCTAATTCAAGGTCCTCAATTTCTGCATCGATATAGCTGTTACGGACCAGGTGATCCAGATACTGCTGGTACTCCTGCCTATCCTTGTCCTGCAGCCAGACGATAGCAATTTTACCTTGCTGTGTAAGGCGTTCATTCGTTCCTTTGATATAGGCTTTATCGATACGTTTTTTTAGGATTTCGTAACGTACATTATAGGCCCCATCTATGTCAAATTGCTTTTCATCCATTTGAAAACGAATGCTCAAGGTGTTGTTGTAAACAAAGATCAGCTGAGCCGTTTGTAAGTGAACTGGAAACTTTTTGGCTTCTTTCTGTACCAGTCTCGTAATCCCACACATGAGGATCAATTGCCATAGCCTGAAGCTTTTCAGGTAAAAGGAGTGGAATTCATCATTTTCGAGAATGGATTGCCCCAGGTAAAGATTATACTCCACGCCATCAGTTTGGAATTTTTCGAAGAAGTGCGGAAGCGTCTTCTGCATTTTTTCCTCCTCCTGCATCAAATAATGACTGATGGTTTCATTGACAAGGGTGACACTGTCTTCGTATGCTTTTCGTTGGCGATAAACGATGCCTAATTCGGGGTCTAAATAGTCGAAATACGCCTGCGCCAACTCCATAGATCCAGGAGAAAATTTAGGCATTAACTTGCGAATTACAGGATGGATTTGTTCCGTGAGCAATTCCACAATCCTAGACTCATCGCTGGAAACAAAAGCCCCTTCCTTCAACCTTTCACAATGGGATTGTACTTCCTCAGCGTAGATGTTCAATAAATGAAAATGGACGGATTCACTACAATGAATGAGCAATTTGTTGACTCGTTCTAGGTTGTCTATCAGATCCTTGGAGATGGATTTATTCCGCAATTTAGAAGATCCTACAATATCAGCCTGGCCATACAATGGATACACATCTTTGAAAACAATGGTGTCAAGACCAACTTGTTTTTCTTCTACAACTCTTTCCCAAAAATATTTGCTAGCCACCTTTCTGAACTTCCACTCTACACTGGGATGAATGGAGGTGAACTCCTGTTGCATCGTCAGTCGCACTGAGTTTTCCATTTCATTGATAAACTTGTTAGTGCCCATAGCAAATAGGGAAATGAATTCTTCTAATTGGATGATGGTGAGCTGACTGAATCGGTAGGGCTTTGCGGAAGCTAGTTCAAAAATACTAATGATTCTCCCATCATCATCAAAGATTGGAGCCAGTAGCAAACTTCTCAATCCCTTTTGTCGCAAGGCTTCTTCCAGTGGAGATAAATGTTCTTTGGCTTGAAGATCTACGATAGTTACGGCTTTGCCTTCACTTAGCACTTGTCCATAGGCCGATTGTGCATCTTCCAAGGAAGGTCGAACCATTTTAGCGTCATATGATCGCAATAAGGACCAAGTAAGGCTTTCTATCCATGGGCCATCCACCGTTTGTAAACTTCCCAGCATGATCTCGGGCATTTCCAGGTAGGATCTAGCGAGGATCCCTAGGTAGTCACGATCCTCTTCATGATCGCTCTTTCCTCCTTCATTGGCGGCCATCTCTTTCATTTTAGAAAGAATTTCCGGTCGGGTGACATCCGATATGAAGCCAATGACAATGCCTTCAAATACAAAATTCTCCGGTGGAATGTGCTCTAACCAAAGTTGCTTATTATTCAAATTATTAAGCAATTCATGGATTTGCTCTTGGTCTAATTTTTTTAAGGGTTTTACCTTTTTGACTTCTAGGTAGTCTAAATGGACGTCAAATTTATAGTGCCGTTCCATTTTCGTTTCACGATCTCTCAGCGTCATGCCTTCCCCGACAAACATCTCTACTTGTTGGTCGTAGAATGTATTCAATACCGCGGCTCCTGCCAACAAAATATTTGGAGAATGGGGGCCGGAGAGGTTTTGATTGCTCAATTTAATGTCGCATTCATAATCGCCGAGCTGCGCGTTGAAATCTTCTGTTTGGAAACGGAAGGGGTAGTTTTCAAATGGACCTTTGATATACCCCATTTGTCCTTCTAGAAAAAAGGCGGGAAAAACGAGATGCATAACCGCATCTACTTCTTCCTCCAGGCATGATTCTCCCTCCGTAGTGCTTTGTTGGAGGCGAAGCTCGGCGGCTTGTAGGCGAGCAATTGTTGTTTCCAATACCTCCCCCTTGCTAGACTTGCTTTTCTCTTGGAGGGTTTTGATCAGTTTGGAAAAACTGAATCTTGATGCATAGGGTGATGGCGGGATATTCTTTGAGAAATCTTGAAAATCCTGTAAAGGTAAATAGCGATCGTCCATAGTTTTTTGGAGCTTGTGGGATGGAGTACTTTGCATGGCTTTGGCTTTAATACTGAACAAGGTGGTTTTCTCAAAGGCTCTTGCGATAGCTAAGGTGTCATCTGAACGGGGATTTATTGTCGCACTACTTAGGATTCCAATGTGATTGAAAGTTATGACTTTTTCGATGAAGTTTCTGCCACTTCTTACCTTTGTATATTGACTAGTAGGATTCGGTCACAGTTGTATAACAAAACAGAATCAACTATGGGATTATTAAAATCATAGTTGGAATGATTCTTCTTTTTCTGGGTAGAATTGGGACTTGTCGACTTTGCCTTGTGTCCAACTGAAAGCATTATTAGCTATCGAACAAAGGATACTCCCTTTGATCTTATTGCCATCGCTGCCTTACTGCAGGAGGATTTAAGCGCCATTGTGGTAAAAGGTGATTCCGGAATTCATTCACCGAAAGACCTAGATCATAAAACCTACAGTTCGTATCGGGCCCGATACGAGGATGGTATTGTAAAAGAGATGATCAAGAATGATGGGGGAAAGGGGGACTTAAACATTGTTTATCCTGATAAATTAGGGATTTGGAATACGCTTTTAAAGGGGGAAGCAGATGCCACCTGGATATTCATGAATTGGGAAGGGGTGCAAGTGGAGTATTCGCTTCATCAATTACAGTATTTTAGGATGTGCGACTATAGAATTCCGTATTCTTATTCACCCGTGATTGCTGCTAGTGAGTCGAAGGTAGCCAAGAAAAAAACTCAATACAGCGCTTTCCTACAAGCCACTAAAAAAGGATTCCTATATTGTCAAAAATCACCAACAATAGCTGCGAAGATACTAGCCGGATATATTCCACCACACGATAATGGCATCAACTTAGAAAGAGCACTGGAACTAAGTGCACCCCATTTTGGTTCCGAAGAGACTTGGGGAAGATTAGAACAATCCGCAGTTGAGACGTTTTTGCACTGGATTACCGAGAAAAAATTAGAAAACAAGCAGCTGGATTTTTCAGAGATTTGTACAACAGCGTGCCTAGACGAATGAATCATTCTTGTTGTAAATCCTTAGGTTACAGGAAGAGCACAAGACGTATTGCTCAGCAGGTAATGTCAATGGAGGAGAGTATATTGAGTCATAAATAGGTCCCATTAAAGTAACAGCTGATCATGAAACCACTCAAGAAGATACTTCTCGAATTAGTTCCCGTCTTTCTCGGTGTAATTTTGGCCCTGTTTTTTAATAACATCAATGAAAGCAGGATAGAAAGAAAGAAGATAGCTGGTCTATTGACAAAAGTCGAACTAGGCACAGAAAAGAATATCCAGAACCTTAATATGCAGTTACAGCAAAACCAAAAGGTGATGGATTCTTTGGCCCCTTAGCTAAGGAAATTGACTTTGGTCATGATGTGCTGGAAACCATGGAAAGCTTATACCTACTTTACTACTTCTTTTATATTGTTAGCATAATTTCTGTCCAGTCGAGTGAGGAAGGGATCAATGCCGATGTAACGAGGTAAACGATCTAGTTGTAGTCGGATGGTCGTCAGCGTGTCTTGTATCCGATGTTCGGCCAGGTAAAGGGTTTGATCTGCCTTCCCAAAATCCTTGGGAGGTTTATTAAAACATCCAATCTTAAGGGGCTCATCAATGCCTATAGCTACTTCTTTTCCGGAAGAAAGGGTTTTGAATCTCTTTGCCGAGATAGTGGCCGTAAGCTCATATTGCCCGTTGGGTAAAGACTTATACTGGGTGCTTTCCACCGATAGCTCATAGCGGATGATTTGCTTCATCCAGTCATCGATCAGGTGATGATAGTCCGATGGGGTTTCCTGGTACAACTCCTCCATGAAATTCAAGACATTTACTTCATGTGCAGTGCTTCCTGCGTATTGATCCAAGAGTTTTCGGAGTGTAGAATTGAATTTTTCTGCTCCGATTAAATCGCGAATGGACAGTAGCACCAAGCTGCTTTTCCCATTAACCAGATAAGGCTTTCCTCGCTCCAGGTACAGCGGATTTTCCTGAGCTGAAGCAAAGGTTCTTCCTCTAAAATAGCGTTCATTGGCAGTTTTATTGAATGCCCAAAGTGCTCCTAGACCATACATTTCTTCCAATACAGCGGCTGCCGTATATTTAGCCAGTCCAAAGGTGAGGAAGCCTGCGCCAGGAGCATTTTTAGGTCTCAATGAGATGCCCCACCATTGATGAGCTACCTGTTCTGCCGTCCGCTTGGCCACCAGGTTAAAGGTTTGGGATTTGCTATGGTCAACCAAATACAATTTATCTTCCGCCAGATTAATCATGCCAGGTTGCGCATCACCCTCCCTAGGAAAATACGAGGGTATTTCAGCAACTCGAAGTTGTTGGAAGGGGTAGGCCCCGAAATTCTTTCGACCATAAGCTAAAGTAGCGCAGGCAGTTGCCTCAATCGTGGGAAGGTTGATCTCGTGGCCAGGATGGTAATAAGATGCCAGCTCTACACCATCGCATATGTGTTTTTCAACCTCATATTGTGCTGAAAGATAGGTTATCACGGGTGTGTTCTTTTCAGGATATTGATACTGATAGAAATTTCTATCCTCCTCGGTCCATTTTTTGAGAAGTTTGCCAGGAGCTAACGCAAGCTGGTCTGCTTTGGTAGATACGATTGTTTCAAAGAATACATCTCCATCTGCAAGGGAGGGAGTGGAGGGGCTTAGATTCTCTTTGAGCCCTGTTGTTCGCTTGGGAAGCCCACGCTTCTTTCTTTCTCGGGGATCAGATAATTCGAGACTTTGGTTGTAACCTAATATCGGTTCAAAAAATTCATGTCTTAGATAAATCCCATTTTCAAGAATAGAGTGATCGGGTCTAAATGGCAATGATTGATGTGTTAGCTGATACTGTAAACCTATAGTTTCTTGTGGTTGAATGGGCGGATTGAATTGGAAAAGATAGGTCCCAAATATAGTATCTTCGGAGATGAGATTGGCGTTTTCAAGACTTATCTCGGAGAGCTTTTTCGCAGCAGTTATTAATACTTGTTGAACGGGAGTACTATTCTGATTAACCAATTGATATTTAGCTGCTATCGAATACCGCTGCTCATCTGGATAGATATCAACTGCTGTTTGAATAGCATCTGTACTTAGCTGGGGAAGGTTTTCGTACTGTTTAAACTTTCGTTCATACTGTTCATTACATTCGGCACTTTCTGCCCTACTCTGATGCTGCCCATCCGTGTTTAGCTTGTGATAAAGGATACCTCCTGCAGCTATGAAGCTGATCATAGATAGGGTTAGAGCCATGTATACCGGCCGCTTCCATCGCACGCTAACAACACCTTTCCAGTCGTAACCGGGTTCTATCAATTGCCGATTCCAATATAGTTGAGAAAGAAAGCAGAAAATGATACCTAGTGCTGTCCAGTAAAAAGTGTACAGGGGGAAAGATTTAACTTGGATGCCATAACCCACCATATTGGAATAGGTAATAGAGGGCATCACGCCTATTCTTAGCATCGGATGTTCGATGCCTAGCTGGTAGGATAATGGGGTAGTAAAAGCCAAGATAATCACTCCTGTGACGCCCATGCCCAGATATTTGTGTCTGGCTAGACTTTGCACAAAAATGGCCATCGATGCCCATATCAAGATCTGAATTCCATGAAAGCAGAAAAGCAATAGATATTGTTTGAGGTCGATCGCCGTAAAACCATTGATCAACTGAAAGGCAATACAGACCACCACAAGCGTGGCTATGAGCAGCAAAGGAAGTAGGACCAGCGTTGCGATCTTGGATAGGAAAAAGACCCAGTTAAGCATAGGTGTGGTGTTAAGTATTCCATCGAATTTTCGGTCCCTGGCTTTCCAAATTAGTTCTCCACTGTAGAACACGATTAAGATTTTGCTGAGTATGGGGATGATTTCAATGACGGTTTCAATCACCAAATTGGTAAAGGGATACCAGCTTTCACCGTAGAATCCTCCTTCAAAAAATCTGGCATAGAGTTCAAAGGCTAAAGCGGCAAAAAGGGTAAATAAAACAGCAAGGAAAGGAAGGCTTTGCATGACTTCAAACGTGTCCATCTTAACGGAATACCAAAAGCCGCGCCATTGTGTTCCTCGGTTGATTAGAATCTTTGTAGGCTGGTAGCGTTTACTACTTTTTTGATGCCCACTTGGGCTTGATTTCTTCCGTTGCCTCGCTTCTACCTTCCGAAACGAGAAAAGGTGGTAGGTAAATCCTAGGAGAATCACGGAAAAGCCAATCCATAGCAATCGGTTCCAGACGTAATGTCCAGAAAAGGATAGCACCAGGTTACTTTTGTCAAAAGGCGTCCAGAACTGTGTGTATGCAAAGAAAGTGGAAATGGCAAATGGGTCTGCCAAAGCGGCCCTGGCCATCTGCTCGGGAGAAGCTGGCAAGGAGGTGGCAAACATTGGAGAGTTGGAGTAAATCCCTACCATGAAATATAGAAGATACATGAGTATGGCAGCCGCATAGGTCGCTACATTACTTTTGGAGAGAAGACTCACCGAAAAAAGTACAGCCGTACAGATAAAGACATTAGGTACTAGGATGACGAAAAACGGCCAAAGATAAGTTTGCCATTGAAAAGGGGCAATACGCGTAGCCTCTAAGCCTGATAAGGATACACCTACCAGAAAGCCTGGAAGAAATAGGCTAAAGGCAAAGACACTGAATAGAAATACCCCCATAAACCTACTCCAAAAGAAATGGGCCTTTTGCACGGCTGTACTGTAAATGAGTGCTTCCATCCGATCTTTGCTATCGCGGATAACGCCACTCACCGCAAAAAACATTATGATGAAGACACTCATCAAGGACATATTGCCGGTGAAATAGCTGACCTGAAACGGGGCATTAAAGTCAACCATGGCAGGCGCATTTCCTGAATTTCCTAGAAAATACCCTAGGGAGAAAAACAGAAGACCAGCAATAGGAAGAGCACGCTGTTTGGATTGGTAAAGCACTTCAAAATGCAATAGTTGTAGTAACATAGGTTTACATCAATTCTATGAGTGATGGAGATGCATCTGAGAGAAGTAGTAGTCTTCCAGCCCCGCTTTGGTAGCCTCGAATTCAGGACCGGGTTGACTATCCGAAAGCACTTTGATGAGCGTATCCCCACCGACGAGATGCGTAGATATGACACGATACTTTTCCTGGTAGGCTGGCAGCTCTGCCTTGGTAATCGGCTTCTTCCACACCTTTTCTGCAATGGTTCTTACCAGATCTGTGGGATTCCCTGAGGCTATGATCTTTCCCTTAGCAAGAATGGCCATTTGCTTACAGAGTTCCTGTACATCCTCCACGATATGTGTAGAAAGGATCACGATAATGTGTTTACCGATTTCACTCAACAGATTAAGGAAGCGATTTCTTTCTTCTGGATCAAGTCCGGCGGTAGGTTCATCCACGATGATCAGTTTTGGATTACCTAACAAAGCTTGTGCGATACCAAACCGTTGTTTCATGCCACCCGAAAAAGTATAAACGGACTTCTTGCGATGCTGATATAGGTTCGTTTGTTGCAATAGCGTTTTCACCTGCTCCTTGCGTTCCCTCTTAGGGTGGACACCTTTCAAAATGGCTAGATAATTCAATAATTCTTGCGCCGAGATTTTGGGATAAACGCCAAATTCTTGTGGTAAAAATCCCAGGGCCGTCCGGACAGCCTGTGGTGTTTTAACTACATCCACATCATTGAAAATCACGGCGCCTTCTGAAGGCTTCTGTAAGGTGGCAATGGTGCGCATCAGGGAGGATTTGCCTGCCCCGTTCGCCCCCAACAAGCCAAACATACCGTTTGCTATGGTCAAATTAATCCCATCCAGGGCCTTGACCCCATTGGCGTAGGTCTTGGAGATATTTTTTAGGACAAGTGTATTCATGACTTTGGATTAGGGCCTAGTCTGGATTTCATTAAGAAGGTGAAGTATTTCTTGGCAAATGATGGCGGCATTTTCCTTTTTGGTGTAGATGCTATTGTGGTTGCCATTGACCGTCAGGAGCTTGCCTGCCGTAGAGAGGTCTGCGAGTTCTTGTTGCATTTTCATGGTCTCAGCGATGGCCCAGTCTGGGTCGATACCATAGCGGTGGTAGGCCTGCACTTGTTTTTCGTGAGCCGCGAATACTCGGATTGGCATTGCGCCAAAATCCTTGGCTGTTTTGGCTCGCTCAAACACGGATGCTGATACTTGGTCCTCCCTTAGGACAGCTCGGAGATATTTTCCGTTATAGGTATAACCTAGTGCACGATCGTTTACTTCCTGCGGTAAGCCTTCGGCGGCCAAAAGGGGTCCGAAAAGGTGATCAAAAAGGGGCAAGACACCGATGTCAGCTAAGATAGCTAAGGTCTTAAGCATTCCTTCTGTGGAAGGAGGTGGAGGCAAATTCAATCTTTCACGGAAATCTGGATGACTGGAATCTAAAAAAACCAAACCGGCCACTTCATCAGGATATAGCTGGGCAAATACACGAATGAATAGACCACCCATCGAATGCCCGGCTAAAATATATGGTGGAGATTCTCCTGCCTTTTCCAGGAGTGTATGCAATTCGTGGGCAACAGTTTCTGCATCACGAGGCGTCTGACTGGCATCGCTGTATACGATCCCCGCTCGGTCGTAGCGAATAACTCGCATACTATCTTTCAGGCCAGCACTCAGCCAATGATAGTGATCACTGGGAACTCCTAAGCCTCCTTCTATAACCAGGGTAGGTTTGTGGCTTTTTTCCCCAGCTGTATTGATGTGGAGTTTGAAATCTTCTACTTCCACCATTTCGCCGGGAGCGGGTGTTTTGGCATCAAACAGTCGGAAAACCAATCCAACCAATAGGGTGAGTATCAATATGGCCCCGACTAGTAGGCCTATCCACTTTAAAATCTTCAGCAAAATTTTCATAATGATCTCTAGTTTGGTGAATTCGATTCAAACATAGAATCATTGTGGCGGACCTGATAATTATTATGATGAACCCAAAGAAAACAAGAATACACGCTCCTTTCTTTGGACCCAATACCATTTGATACAAAAATGATGGTGTTGGGCTCAAAATCCATCGCGTTGATCAAAATCCTTTCCGGGTCAACAAAAGGAACGATACCTTTGTGTTATGCGAAGTGTTTTAAAGAATACTCGGGCTTTAGTTCTGGGCGCAGTTATTACTGGGGGTATTGCTGCGGTACTTTATACGAATGCTACATTTTCCATAGTAGATCCGGGCTACGCCACTCCCGCTCTTTCCATTTTCTTACACGTTTTACTCTTTGGGCTTTGCTGGTGGTTGACCACTTTCTTGCTCAACAAGTTTCCCTTGTACAAGATTCTGGTAGTATTGGGGTTGCTTGTTGTAGCTATTGTCGCTGAGCGACTTATGACGGTACAAAATAATCCCATTACGATCCCTGCCATCATCTTATTCTGGATCGGCGTTGCCTATTTGACGATGACCGAATTTGTCTGGAAGTATAGAATCTTGATCCTTTTTATCTTCGGCCTGGTTTTGTCCTACTACTACTTCCTCTTCATTACCGCTCCGAACAATTCGATAGATCATCGCCTTGATTTCGCCAATGTCATGTTGATTCCTATCCCGGTTTTTGCCCTATTGTGGGGCTATGAGCAATGGCGTTGGTTGGCTACGCTGAAGTCCGATAAAGCCAAGGCAGAATTGCTACTGCTCAAAAGCCAAATCAATCCGCATTTCTTTTTCAATACCTTGAATAATCTATATGGTTTAGTGGTGGAAAAATCGGATCAAGCCCCTGAGGTAGTGCTGAAATTGTCGGACATGATGCGCTACACCATTTACGAAGGACGAGAAGATGTAGTGCCATTAACAGATGAAATTGCCTATCTAGAAAATTACATCGAGCTGCATAAAATTCGCTATCAACAAAAGGTAGACATTCGTTTCACTCATCAGCTTGCCCAAGATTATAAAGTGGCTCCTCTATTATTTATTATTTTATTGGAAAATGCCTTTAAGCATGGCGTGGAACAGATGAGAGAGGGGGCTTTTGTACGACTACATCTGGCTGCTGAGCGCCATCGAATTACTTTTGCCATTGAGAATAATTTTAGGCCTAGTACTAGTGATAAACCGGGAGGTATAGGTTTGGAAAACCTCAAGAAGAGACTGGAACATATTTATCCTAACCGACATCAATTTCAGATTGAACAGCAAGCATCCATATATAAAGTCCAACTAACTGTAGATCTACCATGACTAAGTACTGTATTATAGATGATGAACCCATAGCTCATCGCATTATCGAAGGCTACTGTCAGAAATTACCGTATCTAGAAAAAGTGGGTAATTGCTACGATGCGTTTGAGGCCATGCAATTGCTAAATCAAGCCCCGGTAGATCTAATTTTTTTGGACATCAATATGCCGGAATTATCCGGTTTTGAACTCTTGAAATCCATGCCAGATCCACCTGCCACCATCGTGACTTCTGCGCACAAAGAGTTTGCTTTAGAAGGCTATGAATTGGACATTTCGGATTACTTATTAAAGCCCTTTTCCTTTGCTCGTTTCCTGAAGGCGATGAATAAAACGATAGGCATGAAAATGCCTGCTAATCCGACGCCAAGTGTAGAAAAAGGCAATACCCATTTCTTCATTAAGGGAGACAAAAAAATACATCAGATACAATTCGAGGATATTCTCTTTGTCGAAGCTTACGGGAATTATTCCAAGATCTATCTGGAGAAGGAAATGATTGTTAGTCATGAAAAAATCTCCTCCTTTGAGCTGTCCTTGCCCACCGAGAATTTTCTACGCGTTCACAAGTCCTTTATTATAGCAACCAAAAAGATAAAGATCATAGAAGGTAACAGAATCTCTATTCAGGAACACCTTATTCCGATTGGCCAAACCTATAAGAACAATTTGATGAAGCGGATCAACAAACTCTGAGAGGTGGTACTGGCTATCTCAATCGATTTAGTTCTTCTTCAATTTGGCCGATCAAAGACTTACATTCAACTAAATTTTCTTCCAGCAAGTCAATGAGTACAGCCTTATTTAGTAAAGCCGCATTGAGTTCGACCAAAAAGGGATTATCCTTTGACAAGGTTGGAAAATCATTCAAGGAATAGAACTTGGAACCGTTTTGATCCAGTTCTATTTTCAAATACTTATTGTAGAACGGCCGCATGATGGCCGCGAATTGATATTTAGGATCTACCTTAGTCTTGTTATCCATGTAAGGAATGTTGCTTTCATAATACAGAACAAGTGTGTTTCTCAGGGAATCGTTCGAGATGGTTTTTAAGCCCTCGCGCAAGGCGCGTTCGTAAGTAGCCACAACAAAGATGGGCGTGGAAGTTGCGGCTATGGATCTAAAATAGTTTGTGATAGAATCAGTAAGGGGCCGTATATTGTAAATAATATCTCTTAAAGCCGTTTGTTTTCGTAAGGAGATGCTTTGGATTCTCAGTGCGGATTGGTAGGTCAGTGTGTCTTGGGCCAAATCCTTTTGAATACCTTCCAGCAAGTTAATTTCTTCAATGCTCTTCAGTCTATTTTCATTCCAGCTATTGACTTGTAGGGCCAATAAGATACCTACCATCACCAGAAGAATTTCACCGACAGCATAAAGCAGGTATTGCCTGAAGCTTCCTTCTTGCAAAAGTTTCCGTCTGATCTTTCTGAAGAATTGTAGCATGATATCAATTTATTCAGCTGCTTTGTTGGGTATTTGACCATCGATTTTAAAGATCGGTTACAAAGCTGTGCAGCGGGTCTCTTCATAGATTCGGCAATGTTGTGTCTCCTTGACGCTCTTTTACCTTTTTATTAATGAGCTGGCAGTATTCTCCAGTAGCAACAGAACTAATTCCGCTCAAAATTCCTATGGTTTTGAATGACTCCGTACGGCTGTAAAACTTTATGTTTCCACTATTTTTACAAAATAATGATTTAGAAGGTAACTTTTGCGACTGCCAGTCTACCTGATATTATCTTTCTACTCCTCTAGTCTGGATCAGTTATCGATGCTTTTTAGGATTAACTCTGTAGCTGGAAGCGACCTCTAAAACAATGCTCTACACAGCTGGCAATAAGTCGACCGCCTAACCAATCTACTAAGACGATTTGCTCCAAGTTATAGCCATATTTGTCTCCCATATAATTCAGCCCATGCAATACCTGCTCTAACCAAGTTCTTATATTTTCGTCAATGATCTGCGTCTCAAGTAGAGCAACTAGCCAATCATATCGCTCACAAGAGGTGCTGTAGTTCACTTCACCCCATAGCCACCAGCCGATCCCTATCGCCACGGACAAGCGCAACATCATCCCAATAACATTGGCCATTGAAAGTCTCCTGCTTTTCAGCAGACTTCCTAAGGTAATGGTGAGATTGATTTTGAACATAGCTGGTGTCTTTTTACGCTATATAAGACAAACCCAGTGCCAATTATTTAAAACATTGATTTTTAGTGTTTTAAGTCGATTTTTGCTGCTGTGGTCAGACTGAAGGTATCCGAAAATGAACAATCCCGTTCGAAAACGGACGGCGCATCTATTGTAATGAACTATAACTGGACACTAAATTGCTATTTTATAGAATAGGAGGGGGAAAGATGGGACAAAAACGGGAAGAAAAAGACTGTATGAATGGTTTGAAAAATCAACAAACCTAACTTGAAAATCAAGTTAGGTTTGTTGAATAAACCAATCCATATCTGGTATACAGTCCTATCGTTTTATGGCTTCGCTCTACTCATCTCGAAGCGCTTCGATTGGGTTTGCCAGTGCTGCCGAAATGCTTTGTAGGCTTACGGTTAAAAAAGCAATGCCCAAGGCTAGCGTTCCAGCCACTGCAAATATCCACCATTCCATCTGGATGCGATAGACATAATTTTCTAACCAGCGTTCTGAGAAATACCAGGCAATGGGTACGGACAGTAAAACGGCCAGCAGAACTAGCTGAATAAAGTCCTTAGAGAGCAGTCCCACTATCGTTTGCACCGACGCGCCTAGGATCTTCCGAATACCAATTTCTTTAGTACGTTGCTGAATAACAAAGGAAATCATACCGAATAGCCCCAGACAACTAATAAAGATGGCCAGTAGAGTGAAAATACTCGCAAGGTTACCGATTCGCTCTTCATTACCGAATTTTGTGGCGTAGTCTTGATCGACAAACTCATACTCGAAGGGCTTGACGGGGTCATATTTCTTGTATAAGCTTTCCAATGTCTGTAGTGCCTCTTGTGTAGCTACACCAGGCCTTAGTTTGGCAATAATATTATCGGAATCACTTCCCGAGCTGAGCACAAAGATCATTTGTCCTACCTCTTCGTAAGGATTTTGCATAACCATATCACCGACGACTCCTTTCCTGGGCTAGGGCGATTGGAGCAGGCTCATGTACCGACAATTTCCAGGCCGTACGCATTACAGTCAACAATGCCCCAACATTAATGAGGGCAAAAAATATGTCATCCAAGTCTGCACGGGGTAGTGTACTCGCTATCCCTAGCATAGCTACACTTGCTGCAATCATATTCGCCCACTTATTGGCGCTATCCGTTAAGATTCTTGACAGCAATACCATCAAAATCGGGATCTCGACGATGAACCCATAGAATAGCATGGCTTGGTCTGATAACTTCAAGGTCATTAATTCTTCGATGTATCCCTCGGTGGGGAACTCATGCAAATCTCTCAGCAGCATGTTGAAGAGAATAAATATCCAGAGAGTAGATAGTAGCGTTTGCGGTTTGATGTTTTCTTTGATCATTTTGGATAAGTTTGAAATGCTTGTATTTGTGATTAATGTAACAAAGGTAGGCGGGGCTCAGGTGTGATTCATTCACCTGGGTTAATAAAAGGCGAGGATGGGAAAATTGCGTAGAAGCTTAGGTGGAGTTTCTGACTAGAGAGAAAGCTTGGAAGGATTCTCCTAGGTGGTAAATCAGCTGAAGAATCCTTCCAAGGCATAATTTTTATCCTTATTCCATTTTCAAGGCCTTCACTGGATTCTCCGCAGATACCTTGATTGACTGATAGCTTACGGTCAATATGGCCAAGGCTAGGGCACCGATGATAGATAGAACAAAAGGAAGCGCATTGATCGAGGTGGTATAGGCAAAGTCTTCCAGCCATTTTTGAACCAGTACTAAGGCAAAAGGAACCGCAATGATTCCGGCAAGGAGGACTAAAAGCAAAAAGTCTTTAACTAGTAAAACGACCAAATCAGGGAGGCTGGCTCCGAGCACTTTGCGCACTCCGATTTCCTTGGTGCGTTGCTCAGCCATAAAGGAGGATAATCCGAATAAGCCCAGCATAGCGATAAATATGGCCAGTGTAGTTGCATATACGATGGTGCGTCTGAAATTCTCATTTTCTGTATACTGAGCAGCAAAGGTTTCATCCAGGAAAGCATAGCGAACGGGGTGCTCCGGTTCAATTTTAGCCCATTCTTTTTGGATCGCCTCGACGGTTTGGAAAGCATCCGCTGATCTTATTTTGAATAGGGCATAGGCATAGCTATTAAAGTTGGTTTTGGCGCTCAGCACCAGTGGATTGACCGGGTCCTCTAAGCCCATAAAGTGAAAATCCTTGATTACGCCTACAATTCGCCCATATTTCTGGTCTGCGAAGAATTTCATCTCTTGTCCGATCGGCACCTCGATTTCATACTCCTGTAGGAATTTTTCGTTAACGACATAAGCCTCCTGCGCATCCGTGGTGAATTCGGAGGAGAAAAACCGTCCTGCTTTCAACTCCAAACCTAGGGTCTCAATAAAATCTTCGGAAGTGAATAAAACATCCGGACTTGACTTCACCGTTTTACCCACTAATTGAATGCCATATTGTGTATTTTCTAGACCCGGTATATTGTTGGAGAAAGCCAGGGACTTCACCCCCTCAATCTCTACAAATTTGTTTTTCAAGCGCTCTGCTTTTTCCCAAGAGTCACCTTTATTGATCTCAATACTCAGCACCTGCTCATCGTCAAAGCCCAGTTCCTGGGCTTGCATGAAGTTGATCTGCTTATGCACGAAGAATAAACCAATGATCAAAATGACAGTCATGGAAAATTGGGTAACGACCAGTGCTTTTCTGAGGAATTGCCCTTTAGCAGCACCCAAAATATTCCCTTTCATGGCTTTAATGGGGGTGAATTGTGAGAGCACAAAGGCGGGATAAATACCCGCTGCCAAACCAATGAAAATACTAAGGCCCAATAGCGGGAAAATGACGCTAATCACATGCGAGTCTAGAAAGGTCAAATGGCGATTACTGATCTGGTTAAATACGGGTAATAGGAGCTCCGACAAAGCAACAGCAATCATCAAGGCAATGAGGGACTGAAGAATAGATTCAGTCAGGAATTGCCCGATCAATTGATGTTTTTGAGCGCCGGTTACCTTCCGCATGCCCACTTCCTTGGCTCTTCTGGTCCCTTTAGCCGTGGCCAGGTTGATATAATTGATGCTAGCGATTAATAAAACAATAAAGGAAATCACGCCAAATAGGAACAACTTCCGCACCGCCCCCTGGGAAGCCTGAAAACTAGCAATTTCTTCGGAGTGTAGGTGGATATCTGCTAGAGGCTGGTATTTCCATTTCTGTATATCAGCTTTCGATTCATAGGGTAGGTTAGAGGCTAACATTTCCTTTTTCATGATCGGAAATAATAGTTCATCCGTCTGTTGGGTGATGTGCTGTATATCGGCTTGTGCTTCTTTTTTAATGTAGGTCGTTACTCGGTTTGCCAGCCAGTGATCGGGTACCTTGTTGTCAATCGACAAATAAACGTCGTGCTTGAGAAAGGTATTCCCCATGTCGTCCGGCAGCACGCCGGTGATTAAGTAAGTTGCCTCACCATCATATTCCAAGCTTTCGCCGATGGGGTTGGTATCTTCAAAAAATAACTTAGCGACTCGCTCAGAGACAACAATCGAGTTGAGCTCCTTCAGGGCTGTACCCGTATCCCCCGCTTTGAATTCAAAGGGGAAAATCTTAAAAAATGAACTATCGACAAAAGCCACCTTGTCTAAGTAGAATGCATCTTCCTGCTGCGTGAATAAGACATCATTCTCCAGGTATACTTTTGTAGCTGCGGCTACCCCGGGGAGCTCCTGCGCCAGCGTTGTAGCCAACAGACTTGGCGAGTAAACCCAACCTCCCTCCGTCTGATCCTGCGTCTGCTGATACACCCGGTATATCTGTTCCTGATCCGGAATCCATTTTTCAAAACCCAGTTCATTCTTGATGTATAGTATAGACAGTATAGCTACCACAAACCCCATGGCTAAACCAAAGATATTGATGTAGGCATGAAGGCGATTCTTCTTCAAATTTCGGATAGCTATTTTCAAATAGTTTCTGTACATAATCTCAGTCGCGATTTTCTGTGAGCACTCATGCTAAAGGAATAGTTTCCTATTGCTAGCAAGGAAAATTCAAAAGTAGTGCCAAAGAAAAAAAGGATTGATTATTAATGCTTTAGAACTGAGAATAGCGATTGTTGGGAAAAAACTTGTTCGAAAATGAACGTTTGTTGTTCAGGAATGGACAGATTAATTTCGACTACTGAAATAGTGCATTACGGAGGGCTTAAACAGTAGATAAAGCACCGCTAGCTGTACTAAAAGGCTGAACCCAATTGCGCCATAGGTTAATCCAGGAGTACCTATTATTCCATTTGGAATCAGCGGATCAGTCCATTCTGTGAGCAAACCATGAGCGTAGTCAAATGCACCTATGGCATTATAGGCCACCAGGGCACCCCAGACCTTAATTCCTTTCTTTTTGATGACCAGGTAAATCATAATTGGTACAAGAATTCCCAGGATCGTATCACTAACCCAAGGGGCAAACCAAGCATCTGGATTGACACCACCGTACATCTCAAGACTGGGAAGTTGTATGCCCATAAATGCCCTCATAAAAGTCAATCCTAGAAGGATGGCCATCCATTTTATATCCGCCGGTTGTTGGTTGGGGGTCTCTATTGCATTTGTTGCAGTTTCCATAAAACCTATTTAAGTTGTATTTTGAAACCAAATATATAAACTTAAGTTTCGAAATGCAACCAAAAATCAGCAAAGATAATTTTCGCTCTCAATGTTCGATCTCATGTGCTTTGGAAATAATTGGTGATAAATGGTCTTTATTGCTGATCAGAGATGCGATAATTCTTGATAAAACTTCTTTCAACGAATTTCGTCACTCAAAGGAGAAAATAGCTTCGAATATATTGGCGAGCCGCTTAGCCAAGCTTGTAGATTATGGCATTTTCAAGAAGAAAGAAAATGCCATTAAGAAATCAAAGATTGATTACGTCTTGACGGACCTAGGCCGTTCACTGGAACCAGTCTTACAAGCCATTGGGGATTGGGGATTTGAAAATATCTCAGGGGTCAATAATTCAGCGGCATATTTTAACGCAAAACGGTAATTGTAGAAGTGTAGTCGAAATTGTTTGTAAAATTATTGTGGTAATGATCTTGTGTTTAGGTCATTCATTTATAATGGATTAGAGTAGGGAATGTGCTTTTTTTTACAGCCAAAAATTGTGGTCCCCCTCGAAAAATGTCTTTTGTAAGCATTTCCCAATGGTTTACTTTTATTTGTGAAATCACAACAGAGATGGTGTACATCAGGCCGAAAAGTTCCTCCAATCCTGTCGGAATTTGCTAGGATAGATCAAATCGGGGATAGGCCGGTTAATTTTCCTGGAATTCCAGTCCATTTAAATTGTTGAACCTAATATATGACCAAACAAATTCGATTTATGAGACTATTATTCTCAACCCTGCTTGCCTGTTTGTTTTTCTGTACTAGCCAGATTCATGCTCAAATCAAAGACTGCAATGGAACAAGTTTTGAGGTCTTGTCTTCATCTGGCTCCGAAATTAAGATCAAAGCTTCCATGGAATTACATGATGGGAATAACGCTACCGTAAGCCCAACTAGTACCATCTTTTTTGAAATGGTAGATATGAAGTTCAAGTCTGGGAAGTACCTAGGCGGGCCTGATCGCAGAGCGGAAAATATTTGGGTGTATACTAAAACTGGCTCTAGCCCCGAATTGAAATTGAAAATTGGGACGTGCAAAGGCCAATCCTTGCACCTCACGCCAAGTGCAGATTGTGGAGATTTTGCCATTGAAACATTGTCGGTGTCAAGCACTGAAATTAAACTAAAGGCTTCCTTCAAACTTCATAATGGGATTAATGCCACTGTAAGCCCAACTAGTAAAATCTTTTTTGAATGGAAAGATATGGATTTCAAATCTGGGAAGTATCTAGGCGGGAAGGATCGCAGAGCAGAAGACACTTGGATATATACTCCTAAAGGAGCTAACCCGGAACTGAAACTTAAAATTGGAACCTGTAAAAGTGCAGGTACAACCTTGAAATTCTAAGAAGATGTTTAACCAGCCCTGGTCAAATATGTACTAGTGGTAAGAAAGGGAACTGATTTAAGCGCTTTGTCTGCTCATGAATGCAGGCAAAAAGTTTAAATCAGTTCATTTTCTATTGGTCTCATTCATAGAAGGATAAACACCTTCTTATGCGCTGAGCAAGCTACCAAAGCGATCTTTGTGCACATATACTAAAACCAAACTTATCGTTAGGCAAAGCGCCGCTGCCCCGATGCCTGCTAAGTCATGCAGGCCGTGGAAAATCGTGGCATTAAACATGATGGCAGTGATGAATGTCAATGGCATAGGCACAAGCCTATTGACCAATAAAGCAATACCGCCTACTGCTTCCAAAACACCGATAAGTTGTAAGAATCCAGACTTCACATAGATTTGCATCAGTTCGCCTCCATCTCCAGGAGGATTAGGGATTTCGATAAAGACTAAAAACTTGTTTATTCCAATAATCAGCATGAAAAGGCCTAATAGAAGGCGTAAGAGCTTGGATACTATGGTTGGCATTATGAATTGATTTTAAATACCTGCAAGAAGAGAACTATCACTAGTCAGTAGGGGATGAGCCCCGTATAAGCTTGTCAAAAAGCGTATGGCTGATAGGTTTTGATAAGACAGTTGGTCGTTTTCCGTTTTTTAATCGGAAAGCCAGTCCAGACAGTATTGGGCGATTTCCTCCCATCCAGGCGCTCCACAGATGAAATGGTCCTTGTTCTCGTAGAATTTAAAATCGACAATACTACTTTCGTCACTATACTTTTTGATCGTTTTTCTGATTAGCACATTTGGAACAATCACATCTTCTAATCCTCCTATAAGGAGCAAGGGGACATGTGGTTTCCGGGTGTCGATCTTTGCGATCTGTTTCAGAGACGCCCTAGGCGTTTTTCGACTTTCAGGTACAGCGAATTGCTCAAATAATGCATCAGATTCCTTCTTGCTAAATGTATTGGCAATTGCGAAGTGGAACCACTTCTTGTATTTTTCCGCTTCCGGGTTGAATACGGAGTTGCCTTTTAGCGGACTGATAACGGGATTGTTCGCTTTGAAAAAACTTAAGTTGAAAGTTACATTTCCTTTTGGTGGGGCACTGCTGATCAATATGGCAGCCTCCGCTTTCCCTGATTCCACCAACTTCTGAGCGGTAAGTCCTCCAAATGAATGGCCGATCAAAATGGGCTTTTCGGGTAAGCTATCAATTAAGGTTTGATACAAAGCTGAGTCTTTCCAGTTGTAGTTTTTTTACCATAGGGTAAAAAAGGATTGCGACCTACAGGTTTTTTCTAATTCTACTTAAGCTCTGCTGAGTTATTCCAAGGAAGGAAGCGATGTGAGATAATTTCGCTTTTTGAAATAGAAGCGGATGATCTTCTATAAGATTCAAGTACCGTTGCTCAGCCGTTTCATTATGTAAGCTCATGATCCTTCGGCTCAATACCATGGCGAATTCGGCATTGATATGTCGGAAAGCTTCACCCAGCTCCGGGAGATGGCCAATCAATTGATCCAATTGGGCGGAATTGATCAATAGGAGTTTGGCGGCCTCTAGTGCCTCAAAGGAAAGAATATTCCTTTCGCGTTTAACAAAACTAAATGGAGAAGTAATGATGGAATCTTTAGCACAAAACCAATGTGTGATTTCGTTCCCTTCCAGATCGAGGTAATACACCCGAACAAACCCATCGACGATATAGTATAGGTGATCGCATCTTTGGTCTTCTCTCAGAAAGATTTCACCCTTTTCTACCGTTCTGTTCGTCAAGCTGAGATCGAATGCCATATTCCATCTGAGCAGCTTGTCGATGTCTATGTAGGGTTCAGCACTGAACATGGATCTTCTATTTTGCTGACGAACATGGTTTTTAGGCGGTAGGCTGCACCTGGTGGGAGGTACCGTGTACTAAAGCTAACACTATTCTTGGAGATGCAAAGTTGAGGTGGAAATAAGGTGGCTATATCTGGTGTATGACTGCTTGGCGCAATGTGACACAGTGAGAATAAAAATAAGTAAGAGAGTAGCTGTAGATTACCTTCTTGTCATCACAACAGGGGCTACATTGGGATTTTTTTGTGGTGAATAAATTCATCTAGGCAGAATAGACATTAAAATAAGGCAGCATTAGTACGAAATTTTCTAAATTGGGATGGTCACCTAAAACCAACAGATGGCCAGCACTACATCTGAACCTCAAAATATACAGTGGGACTTCATCGTTGACAAGATTAGAGAACAGCAATGCGTATTGGTATTAGGGCCAGAGGTTTATACCGTAAAAGAAAATGGCCAAACCTGCCAAGCCGCTTTGTTAGAACATTTGGACGTCAAGAATAATCCTAACATCTACCGATACTATCCACAGGATGAGTTTTTCTTGTTTGATGAATCCTATCAGCGGACGCTGATTTGCCATCAGATCAAGTCCTTTTATCAAGCCCAAGTTGCCAATGATTATCTTTTGCAGTTGGCACGCATCCCATTCCATTTTTACTTGACCGTAACACCAGATGTAATCCTACAGAAGGCCTTCGATGCCCAAGACTTCAATTACCAATCTGGATACTATAAACGGAATAAAGAGCCTCAAATCATTAAGCCACCGAGCAAGACCAATCCATTGATCTATAATGCCTTTGGGTCAGTACAGAGTGAAGAATCGATTATCTTATCTCATGATGATTTGTATGACTATTTTAAGTCGATCTTTGCTCAGCAGAGCATGCCAGAACGTCTCAAGATTCAACTGCGAGAAGTAAAGAACTTCATCTTTTTGGGCGTATCCTTCGAAAAGTGGTATATGCAGCTGCTCTTGCGAGAATTAGAAATCCATAATCGACAGTATGAATTCACCCGCTTTGCCGCTAGCCAGAATTTATCGAAAGAGTTAACGACCTTTTGCATAGATCAGTTCCAAATTCAATTCATCAGTAATAACATCCAACAATTCATTGATACCTTACTATCCCATTTTCCAGAAGATGCATTAAGACAACCAGAAGGAGAAGCCAATTCTGGAGCGACTCGGGCTAAGATGCTCGTACGCAAGGGAGAGTTAGGCCCTGCTATCGAAGAAATGGAGGATTGCACCGATGGAACTGCCCTCGAAGATGAGATGGCACAACTCTCCGGACGATATGGGAAATTCCAACGCCGAGTGCGTAAGGGCATATTGCGTAGCGAAGAACAGCTGGTGCAGGAGAATACGATTTCATCGGATCTCCTAAACCTGATTAGTGAAGCACAAGAATTGGGACTATGAGCACGAGCTATAGATATCCCGGTGCCCGGCCCTTTGAGTCGGATGAATCTACCGTTTTCTTTGGCCGAGAAAAAGATATCAGTCAATTACTCGATAAGATCCAATTGGAGCCCTTACTGGTGTTGTATGCCAAATCTGGCCTAGGGAAAAGTTCATTGTTGAATGCAGGTTTACTCCCACAGATACAGGAAAAGCAAGGGCTACAGCCCTTTTCCGTTCGTTTTCAATCCTACCAGGAAGGGGCAGAGGGAAATGTGATGCCCCTGGAAAGAGCACGGGAGGTACTAGCCAGTGAATCTCTGCTACTAGATCGTCTACAGCCTGAGGCGGAAAAGCGACTTTGGTATTGTCTGAAAGCTCGACAACTGAATGATCCACACTACCAAGGCGCGCTTCTATTATTCGATCAATTTGAAGAATTGTTTACGTATCCGGCTGATGCCCTTGAAGCTTTTGCTCAGCAGTTATCTGAATTGCTATACAGCACTATCCCAGATGCCTATCGACAAGGTCTAGAGCAAATACTAAGTGATAAGCCTCAGGAAATAGATGCAGCGGAACTCCAAAGATTGCACCAACCTTTCCGATTACGGATTATCATGGCGATCCGATCGGATCGATACAGCTTATTGGACCGCCTAAAACCTTACCTCCCTACGCTTCTGGAAAACACTTACGAGCTACAAGCATTGGGATGGCGCCAAGCGGAGGATGCTATTTTAAATCCTGCCTATGAGCAAAATGGTTTTGTCTCGGACATCTTTGATTATGAAGACGATGCAGTAGATCAGCTCATCCACTTTTTGAGTCAAGGTAGAAAGACACAGATCGAAAGTTTCCAACTACAAATACTTTGCGAATATGTCGAGCGCAAGCTGGTACTAGAAAAAGGAAAAAGCCTAATCGTGAAGGCTGATTTGGCTCAGCCTCAGCGTATTCTAGAAGATTACTACCTAGATAAGATTGCTGAGATTCCAGACGAAACAGACCGATTAGCTGTCCGGCGCTTGATCGAGGACGGCCTGATCTTTGAAGAGGAGGAACGACGATTGAGTTTGTATGAAGGGCAAATCGAAAGTGGCTATGGCGTGAACAAGGTCCTCTTAGATCAATTGGTAGCGACCCACCTCATCCGTGCGGAGCCTAGTCTGAGAGGTGGCTACACCTATGAATTGAGCCACGATACCTTAGTGGTCCCTGTCCTAAAGGCCAAGGCCATCCGCGTACGCGCCGAAGAAAAAGAAAAGCAAGATCGGGAAGAGCACGAGCGACTGCAAGAACTAGCTGTTGAACGAAAGAAACGACAACAGGCCCGCCGCCTAGCCGCCTTAATGGGCTTACTAGCTATCCTAGCTGTGGCGGCTAGTTTGTTTGCCTATAGCCAATACCAGGCAGCAGAAGACGCCCGTACCGAAGCCGAACAGAAGCAAGCTGAGGCCGAAGAAAACCTTCGCCAACGCATTGAGCTGGAAACCCAGAATCTACTCCGAGATGTAGAAGTGCTAGAAGTAGCTGGCCAATACACCATTGCCCGTAATACCTTGCTTGAGGCCTTAGAACGAGATTCTACTAATACCCAATTGCTCGAAAAATTAAATAGCCTACCTAACCAATGATTATGCGAAGTCTCAGTGTTTATTTGTTCTTATGCTTAAGCATCTCCCTTCTTAGTCAGCCCTCTGTTCAGATAGAAGATTGCTTGGATTGCCCCTGTCTCTTGGAACAAGCTAAGGAGAAAGTAAAAGCCGAGCAATACGATCAAGCCATTCGGCTATACAATGCCGCTAAAGTCTGTGATCCCTCCCAGGCCAAAAAAGTTGATGATCAAATCATTGAGATATTCAACCGTATCCGAGCCCAAAAAGTGGAAGCGGATCAAGCAAAAGAGGAAGCGGAGCAGCAAAGGAATATAGCTAGAGCTGCGGAAGGTCGGGCAAAACAGGAAAAGCGGAAAGCACAAGAGGCGCAAATGCGAGCTGAAGCTGCCCAGGAACAAGCTGAGCGCTCCTCCCGTATAAAAGTTGTTGCCCATTGCATTACAGTACTTCACTCTTTTAGGTCGCATTAACTCATAGATTAAAATTATCTTTTCCCAAACAACTTGATTGCAGAGTCCACCAAATGATTGATATTGTCCCTAAATCCTTGTTGCAAAGGCTAAATTGCTCAATTCCGTAATGTATCTCTCTCACGTTTTTAAAGAAAACGTAGTATTATATTAATTTTAAATTATTTCCTTCAAAATAGCTACAGTTGAAGAATTTTTAATAGGATGTAATTTTTATTCACAATCGAATAGGTGTTCATTATCTTAATTTTGGAATGATAACTATAATTAAACTATAAAGATATAATATATTCAAAAAATACTATGAAAGGGGTGACTGAAAGCTCTTAATAAAAGCAGTATTTACAATGCCTGTCGAATTGTGCGTGCTAAAATCTCCATTGTTTATCACACGATTAAACCCTTCTTTGCCGTTTTATTTGAAGGAACATTACTGAGGACTTCCTATTAATTGAAAGCAAACAGTTGCAGACAATTCCAACGTCAATTCAAACAAGGAAGTGTTTGCAGCACCGACACTTTCCAAAAAATAATGTTAAAGCTATTTAAATATTTTCGGGGGTGAGACACGATATTTTATCAATAATTCGAATGGATGAGTGATTGAACTTGACAAATAAGAGTGCTCGATGTAAAAGACTATAATGATGATTAGTGATATATATACATCCATATATGCATATCAATAATTCGAATTGCAGCAAAAATAAAGTGAATTATAATATTATTATATTAAAGTATCAGCAAATACATATCAGAGAATTGATTTTTGTTTTCATGTGAACAAATATTCAATTGCATGTGAGAAGAAGAATGCTTAGAAAACATTCTATATATAACACCAGTGTTAATTTGTTCTCTGGACGATCCCAAGTTAAGGGTTTTTCATGAATTCCTGTAAATATAATCAATTTCAATATTGCAACAATGTTGTAGCAGCACATTCAGTAAACCATTGGTTTCTGACCTTTTTTCCAAAATGTTTTGGAGAACTCCATGCTTTAACTATAATCTCATTCCAATTGTGCAAAATACTGATAGAATAACTGGTAATGGTGGAGTTAACTCCTTGCTTTAACTATAATCTCATTCGAATTGTGCAAAATACTGATAGAATAACTGGCAATGGTCGTCAAACCAGCACTCAGAGACATCAATGCAAATTTTATCTCCTAAAATTGTTTGCATTACAATGATTGGATGGCCATCAGCAGGTCATGAGTGCCCCTTTGCATCCAATGGGCCGCATTGAGGGAGTGCTGTATCCATGATACTGGCACTATATTAATAAATTTCCTTTATTTTAGATAGGAATTTAGCGAAGCCAACTGCACAGAAAATCACGTTTGCACGTACTGTGATACAGTAGTCATTGCTAACGGAGTAATTACTATCTACTTACGTGAATAGTTGGAATATTCCTATTTATGGGAATATATTAGTTACATATCAATATTCTTTTTATAGAAATTTGCAGTTCAATCCAAATGCTCAGTAGAGGTAAGGCAGTTTCGAACCTTGTTTAGTTTTTTTCGAGAAATAAAGTCCCTCAAAAATATCATCAATGACAAATTCTTGTAAAAAATACACGCTGTAAAACTTGATCAATATTGTGCACAACTTCAGGACTACTAGAAGAAGGAGATTACAGTGGCTTTCGGTATTATCTTGCATTATATTTTGGTTCCATTTACACTCTTTTTTACATTTTTTTTATTGTTAGCAGATTTTTATCCATACTCTGTTACAAGCTTTAACGTTTTCCTATGCTTGGAATTTTATAATTTTAAAATACCTTTGTTCGAAATGTTGCCCGTATACAATCAGGGTACAATTGCTACCCTCCAAATATCTCAGTATAATAACGTTTGATTATTTTCTCTTCAATCTTTAATAATTAAATCAATGCGTTTCTCGTAACTTGGGCTGTGACATTGCACATTTTTTTAATCGAATGCTTAGTCGACTTCTCTTGATTTTGGATACTGTTGATGATTCAGGATTACTTTGTCCAAATTTCAGAGCGAATAAATTTCATATAAAAAATTATAAAGTCTATAAACAGCTGCTTGCAGACATTAGATGCTATTTATCTACTCACAAAGTTAATGATATGCACATAAGCCATCAATGATATTCAAAACAAAAAAGTCAACTCATTCGAATGAAAGTATCTGCTCTAACACAGCCCTAGTCAGAGGCTCGCAATCGGACACCAATTATCATTGAGCTGTTCTTTGACTCGCCAGATATAGAGCTTTTGACACAGCAGTCCCCACTTTGATTATCTTACAGTTCCCACTTTACCCTAGCAGTTCCCACTCTATCCTAGCAGTTCCCACTCTATCCTAGCAGTTCCCACTCTACCCTAGCAGCTCCCACTCTATCCTAGCAGTCCCCACTCTACCCTAGCAGTTCCCACTTTACCCAAGCAGTTCCCACTTTGATTGTCTAACTTTCTGAGAGGGAAATTGGAGCTCAAAAAGAGGCCCGAAGAGGTCATTTTGTTGTAGTTTTGAGGACCAAAGTAGCAGAGTTGGAGAATTCTCAGCCTTGCGTTCAGAAGCGAATCTTTTGGGAGTCAAAAATGGAGGTGTTTTTTATACTCACATAATAGATAAAACTTATTGAATTTTATGGATTTGTGTAGTTTAGAGAATTTGCTAGAAGGTGATGTGAACAAGAAGATGTTTGAATTATTATAAAGTTTAAATGCTTGCATAAGTGGATATAATACAGTAAATCTCATACTTCAACAGAAACACAATTCGTGTAAAACTTCATTCAATTTTATCCTACGTTTTTCGAAAAAAACTATTTCCGTGAGCTTTCACCTCATGAAATTTTTTTTTATGAAAACACATAAAATAAACTAAGCATATTTCCTATATTGCGCATTCATCGCACTTCCATTTACTCTTGTATTTATTCACCCCATTAGTGCCTCAGGGTAAGAATATCAAACGTATTGCTAAAATTCCGTTTCTAAAAAAGAAAGGATCATGGAAAAATTTTCCTATGAGCGAAATATTTCTCATATAGAAATAATATCCTATATTAAAATTTCCTCATCGAATCTTCTTTTATAGTCGTCAGATGATAAAAGCCTATCTTAGCCTATAGCTATCTCAATATTTGACAGGAAATGGACTTCAGCCACTAAGTATTAAATGGTCAAATGGAAATGGACTTCAGCCACTAAGTATTAAATGGTCAAATGGAAATGGACTTCAGCCACTAAGTATTAAATGGTCAAATGGAAATGGACTTCAGCCACTAAGTATTAAATGGTCAAATGGAAATGGACTTCAGCCACTAAGTATCAAGTGGTAAGTATTAGTGCCAGGTAAGCAACTACAGGTAGAATTCAAAATTTGTTGGTAGGTTCACTTTCTCTCGTTTAGCCAGAGGATCTGTTCGTAATGCATTCTAAATTGGCGCATCCGTTCATCATTTCCTCCAACGCCCTCTGCTACTCCGACATTTTAGGCAATTAATCTTCCTAATTACCGCAGTGGCGGAGGTTAATAAATTGTAGCGCACGAAGGCACACAGATGGGCTCCCTGCAAGAACTGGAGGTCGTGGAGGCAGCAACTGCCCATTGAGTCAATTTGACCCACTCACTGTTACCTTACAGCACAGTTAATTTACTGCACAGATACTTTATTATACAGTTACCTTACAGCACAGTTACTGTATTACACAGTTACCTTACAGCACAGTTACTGCATTACACAGTTACTTTATTACACAGTTACTTTATTAAATTTCATAGTTACACTCACAGTTACAAAATAGCTTTAATGCAAGAATTACATCAGTTGTGCACCTGTTATTGGTTAGGGTAAATGCAACCTTCCTTCTCTATCACTTATTTATGACTATTTAGTCTTGGTGAATAATCTGAATTCAGAAGTGAGAACAACACTCAATTTACAATCAATTTTCAATTCATTGCTCATGCTGGATAATGCATTTTTAATGAACTGATATAATTATTACAGAAGTGCGTCTCCAGTGTGAAATTTCATCTATATTTACAATATATTCTGCCTAAAAGATGACTGTATTCGATCTTTAGGAGAATGAATATGATATCTATAAGATGTTTGACGAAAAGGATCTCAACGTTCAAACATGTCGTGTTCTTGCTTCTGGAAGTATATGGAAAACGGATCCATTGCTGCAACCATAGTAATAAATAATTACAATTAATAAATTTATTGATTAACCAAGCCATCAAAATTGTTGTTTTGTCACTCTAACAATCACTGAGTTTATCCGTATTATATTTGTAATTAGATCCTCCTTCCAATAGTGATCAGAGGATTCTCTAATCAAACTCAGGCAAGTATATTTGGGGTGGCCGGACAATCGGCATGCGGACAATTGGCATGGAGGACAACTGGCATTGAATTTTTTATTGTTTCTTGTTTAATTACTTTAATGTTTTAACAAATAACAAATTTCACTTAAATAATTACTACATCGGTGAATAAAGAATCTTTGAACTATGCTACAATATAAACATTCATATTTTGGAATGACATATGAAAATAAATTTTGTTATAGAATAATTTATAGAATATTATTTGAATCAATTGTATTTACCTATTATATCAAAAGTAACGGAAGCCTATTGGTCGCACATTTGCTTTGTTGAGATCTTTTTGTGCGCATTAGTACTAACGCTCATGGTTCGTCTTTGATAGCTTTTATTATTACTCCAGGAGTGGATATATTTCTTGAAACCAGGTACATCTGACCTACTGTTATCTTAGTACCATCACTAGGGCAGTGGCAGTGCAAAATATGCACGCGTATTTTGAGAAACTATACAACTGCATTTTAATTTTTATAGTTTCTTTTTTCTTTTATAGCTATAGTTTTTGTATTTTATTTTATTTTTATTGGCATAGTTTTTTATTTATGTTCATAGTTTTACCTTATAGCTCAATTAAAATAACCTAATTTGCACTAATTCTAATGTGTTATTAACGTAATTTTATGGTATTGCTATCGATTTGTGATTGTTAGAATCCTTAATTAATAAATTTCAGTACACTACTATTTAATATTATTTATTTTTCCTCTTTCTATTCTTTATTCTCCGACGATAGTAATTATTTGAAAGTGAAATTTGTTATAGAACAGTCAAAAATTCGTCATGCTATGCATGGAAGTGTATGAATAAAGTAATTAAATAAGAAACACCATTATTTTAAGAAGTAAATGCCAATTGTCCTCCATGCCAATTGTCCGCATGCCAGTTGTCCTCCATGCCAATTATCCGCATGCCAATTGTCCGCATGCCAATTGTCCGCATGCCAATAGTCCGCATGCCAATTGTCCTAGCACCATATTTGGGATTATGCTACTTTCGAAGGGTGAGCGCCTCTCATACAAAGTATTTCGAACCAAAGTTCTAGTTAAAAGATTTCGAATACAACGAACAAAACTGTTCTGTTACTTACTATACACTCTGCTAACTCTCGCATATCTATGCAATATTCAACAAAAATGAAGGTACATTTTTATCTCCAGTGTTTATTTTGTTTATTATCGAAAGCATTATTTAATACGTGTGTAGCCGAGAGTTAGAATTATTAATTGCATGCGTTAGAAATAAAGTAATACGTAAATGAAACATTCTTCTACTAAGAATAATATTCATTTATAATAGAATAGAAATATTTCAAAGCAAATGTATAAAATATATTCAACGTTGTTCTAATATACTATAAAAATTGAAGCTTTACAAAAAAATAATTATTAATAACAGCGGATTATGTATCGAATTTCCCAGAGAGCAGACATTCTGGAGTGTTGCTCACACAAGTTTCTGAATAGATGAAAGAGACAGGCACTCAACTAGGCACTCTACTGCATTATTGAATTCAGAAAGAAAAGCCAATTTGGTCCTGAAAGAACTCTCCAGCAATGGATGTTTGTTTGCTTCGTTGCAGTGCGAGGAGAGCATCGACTCATTTCATTTGCTAGACCCGTTGCAATCCACACACACTTGCAACAGTGGAAGAGAGAAGTCTCGGGAGGTCTCCTGTTGCAATGCACCCACACTTGCAACAGTGCAAGAGAGAAGTCTCATGAGGTCTCCTGTTGCAATGCACCCACACTTGCGACAGTGCAAGAGAGAAGTCTCGGGAGATCCTCTGTTGCAATGCAGCCACACTTGCAACAGTGCAAGAGAGAAGTCTCGGGAGGTCTCCTGTTTCAATGCACCCACACTTGCAACAGTGCAAGAGAGAAGTCTCATGAGGTCTTCTGTTGCAATCCACCACACTTGCAACAGTGCAAGAGAGAAGTCTCGGGAGGTCTCCTCTATAACAACCGATGTGCCGAAGAAAAGTTGCCGATGTGCCGAATCTTCTCATACTTTAGACACATCATCGCGGAAAAAAAAAACAGAATTGTATTCTGATAAAACTCTTCCTCCTTTTAGTTTTTTTTTTGTGAAAGAATGTCCCTCAAAAAAATTCACCTTGTATGACCTGAATTATTTTTTCCGTCAATTTTCAAGATATTGCTCATAAATAAGGTGCCCATAGGAAATTTTTTCCATGATTCCTTCTTATTTTATAATCGAAATTTCGGCCAAGCTGAATTAATTCGTTCACTTTGGTCATAAAGGGGTAAAGTCTAATTATGTGATAAATCGATTATTCAGATACAAAATTAAATTCAATGCACATAATCTATCTATATACTTGTAAAACTCTGATCACCTTGATTGTATGTATGTTTGTTTGTTTGAGGCCATGCGTACGAATCCTGGATACGGAATAGCTACTCTAATTTATAATAATTTACTCAATTTAAAGTAATACTTTTAAAAAGTAGCTAGCTAATAATTATTATTATACCATACAGGATATTTAATTTTCTTGGATAAAATTTATTAAATTTAATTTACTTTTTTTCTTTTATTTAATTGAATTATTATTTTTTTATTTTATTTAATTGAATTTTTTCTTCTTTTATTTAATTTTCTTGGTTGTTTCTTGGATACGGAATAATTCAAGTTGCACAAAAAATGTTATTAAAAAGGCGTTGACCTAATAAAAATTTCATTTCCCTATTTAGGTACTGGCAATTCAAAATTTAAACTTAATTTGACCCAACGGGTGACGGGTAGCTATATCAATATAGTTATCAATTTCTGACACAATGTTTTTGTTCGTGAAACGAATAATTTAAATTATTATAATTCAAATTTTCTATAAAAGGATGGTAAATTGTATGTAGATATTTATAGTAAATTCACTTATTTTATTGTTGTTTTCATTATTGAATAAATATTTCGTGAAACAAATTTTTTATATATTGAGATATAATACAAAACGTATCAAACCACATATTTTTTGTAGAAAAACCATGAACAATACTATTACTTTTTTCATCATTATGAATAAAATTAATGAATATATTATATAACTATATAATATTCCATGTTACTTTTATAACGGCATTCATAACATGGATAAAGAATGAAAAATATTCCATTTTATTTCATAACGGCATCCATAGCATGGATAAAAATTAATAATGTTCCATTTTATTTTTATAATGACATTCATAGCATGGATAAAAAAAATTGATAATATTCCATGTTATTTTTATTACGGCATTGATAGAATGGACAATAAAATATAGCGCTAGCATTCTATTTCAATTTAAAAGTTGACCATTACGTGAAGTGGTCACAATTTTTATGTTTGCGG
The DNA here is from genome assembly GCA_965263225.1 of Saprospiraceae bacterium. Lineage (GTDB taxonomy): Bacteria > Bacteroidota > Bacteroidia > Chitinophagales > Saprospiraceae > DT-111. The sequence goes on along the minus strand of CBDHHG010000043.1, from coordinate 34,845 downwards.
GTCTATAATCACACTTTGACCAATATTGTTAACTGCAGCTGGGCAATATTTTCGCTTCAATTAAGGTTTATTTTTAATTTGTAGGAGCGTCGTTAGTTCCATTCTTGCATACAATATCAGAGCAATTTGCTTCTCTCTGGGCGTGAAAAATAATATTTGCACACAAGTGTCCATTGCACTTCTTTGATGCTGTGCCCTCCACTTGCATGCGAAATTGTCAGCCCAAAGATGGATGTCTATTACCATCAGATACACCACTAGAAGAGGTAAAAGAGCCTATCTTGGACTATGTCCAGAAAAACGAGGAAAAAAGGATTAACGCAGTAAAGGGTTACAGGCAATAGAAATGTTTAACGTCTTACTTTTCTAGTTAAAGAGCATTTTGCTGCAGCACCAGCATAAAGTGTAACATTTTTCATTCCTACTTTGTCTGCTGCATGAGTTATGCTCTCATAACTTTAGTTGCTTCACTACAATATTCCTTAGGAAGATCTCTCTGGTTTTAAATAACTTTAAAAATCCTACAGCTAAGCGTCTCTTAAAAGACTTAAAAGGGATGGAATGGGTTTATGGCAAGGACTACTGTATCACAGGACGTGCAAATGTGATTTCATGTGCAGTTGGCCTTCGCTAAGTTCCTATCTAAAATAAAGGAATTTTTTAATACAGTGCCAGTATCATGGATACAGCACTCCATCAGATATTTCCTTTATTTTAGATAGGAATTTAGCGAAGGCCAACTGCACAGAAAATCGCATTTGCACGTCCTGCGATACAGTAGTCCTTGGTTTATGGCCTAAATTTGGCTGCCCTTTTTTGTCGGGGGTAAAATCAACCAAATATATTTCGGTCTAGAAAGGTTAGAGGATGCCATAGTTTGACGAGCATGCAGGTTCTATTTTTAAATGTCGTCTTTGCGATCATTACGTCATGAATAAAGAACAGAAAAAATAAATAAACAATTCGTTGTATAAGGATTTAATGAAATGCATTTCCTCATAAAAACATTTCGAAAAATTGATATATTGTCGGCAGATGATGCCAACTGTTGAGCTATTAACTTAATTTCAGAACCTTAATTCATTTTCAGATGACCTTCCCACATCTCCAAGAAAAATTTGTTAGAGAACATGTGAATAGCAATGCATCAAAATCAGCAATATTTCCTTCATGTAGTTGTATTTCTACGTCATTACAGTTATTATATGCGAATTATATTCGTTAATATAGTTTAACCTCCATTATAATAATAAAAAATATCCCAGACCTCACTTCTATCAGAAGTCGTTCAGTAACATTAAGAAATTCAGCAAATCATTTCATATTCAGCGACTCGTCCACAAATTCTGTCAAATTGACAGCCCGTGGATCTTCTTCTGAGGCAACAGCCTGTCAGGGCACTCTTGCTAAGGTCTCTGGGGAGGGCAGGAACACTGCCTGCCAGTACCTGGTAGACTGCCTGCCAGTACCTTATTTCCCATATGAAGAAATTAAGCTGACTTCATTTCCCATATGAAGAAATTAAGCTGACTTCATTTCCCATATGAAGAAATTAAGCTGCCTTTATTTCCCATATGAAGAAATTAAGCTGACTTCATTTCCCATATGAAGAAATTAAGCTGCCTTTATTTCCCATATGAAGAAATTAAGCTGACTTCATTTCCCATATGAAGAAATTAAGCTGCCTTTATTTCCCATATGAAGAAATTAAGCTGCCTTTATTTCCCATATGAAGAAATTAAGCTGCATTCATTTCCCATATGAAGAAATTAAACTGCCTTTATTTCCCATATGAAGAAATTAAGCTGCCTTCATTTCCCATATGAAGAAATTAAGCTGCCTTTATTTCCCATATGAAGAAATTAAGCTGCCTTCATTTCCCATATGAAGAAATTAAGCTGCCTTTATTTCCCATATGAAGAAATTAAGCTGCCTTTATTTCCCATATGAAGAAATTAAGCTGCCTTTAATTCCCATATGAAGAAATTAAGCTGCCTTTATTTCCCATATGAAGAAATTAAGCTGCATTCATTTCCCATATGAAGAAATTAAACTGCCTTTATTTCCCATATGAAGAAATTAAGCTGCCTTCATTTCCCATATGAAGAAATTAAGCTGCATTCATTTCCCATACGAAGAAATTAAACTGCCTTTATTTCCCATATGAAGAAATTAAGCTGCCTTCATTTCCCATATGAAGAAATTAAGCTGCCTTTATTTCCCATATGAAGAAATTAAGCTGCCTTCATTTCCCATATGATGAAAATAAGCTGCCTTTAATTCCCATATGAAGAAATTAAGCTGCCTTTATTTCCCATATGAAGAAATTAAGCTGCCTTTATTTCCCATATGAAGAAATTAAGCTGCCTTTATTTCCCATATGAAGAAATTAAGCTGCCTTTAATTCCCATATGAAGAAATTAAGCTGCCTTTATTTCCCATATGAAGAAATTAAGCTGACTTCATTTCCCATATGAAGAAATTAAGCTGCCTTTATTTCCCATATGAAGAAATTAAGCTGCCTTTATTTCCCATATGAAGAAATTAAGCTGCCTTTATTTCCCATATGAAGAAATTAAGCTGCATTCATTTCCCATATGAAGAAATTAAACTGCCTTTATTTCCCATATGAAGAAATTAAGCTGCCTTCATTTCCCATATGAAGAAATTAAGCTGCCTTTATTTCCCATATGAAGAAATTAAGCTGCCTTCATTTCCCATATGATGAAAATAAGCTGCCTTTAATTCCCATATGAAGAAATTAAGCTGCCTTTATTTCCCATATGAAGAAATTAAGCTGCCTTTATTTCCCATATGAAGAAATTAAGCTGCCTTTATTTCCCATATGAAGAAATTAAGCTGCCTTTAATTCCCATATGAAGAAATTAAGCTGCCTTTATTTCCCATATGAAGAAATTAAGCTGCATTCATTTCCCATATGAAGAAATTAAACTGCCTTTATTTCCCATATGAAGAAATTAAGCTGCCTTCATTTCCCATATGAAGAAATTAAGCTGCCTTTATTTCCCATATGAAGAAATTAAGCTGCCTTCATTTCCCATATGATGAAAATAAGCTGCCTTTAATTCCCATATGAAGAAATTAAGCTGCCTTTATTTCCCATATGAAGAAATTAAGCTGCCTTTATTTCCCATATGAAGAAATTAAGCTGCCTTTATTTCCCATATGAAGAAATTAAGCTGCCTTTAATTCCCATATGAAGAAATTAAGCTGCCTTTATTTCCCATATGAAGAAATTAAGCTGCCTTTATTTCCCATATGAAGAAATTAAGCTGCCTTTATTTCCCATATGAAGAAATTAAGCTGCCTTCATTTCCCATATGAAGAAATTAAGCTGCCTTTATTTCCCATATGAAGAAATTAAGCTGCCTTTATTTCCCATATGAAGAAATTAAGCTGCCTTCATTTCCCATATGAAGAGATTAAGCTGCCTTTATTTCCCATATGAAGAAATTAAGCTGCCTTTATTTCCCATATGAAGAAATTAAGCTGCCTTTATTTCCCATATGAAGAAATTAAGCTGCCTTTATTTCCCATATGAAGAAATTAAGCTGCCTTTATTTCCCATACGAAGAAATTAAATTGCTTTATTTCCCATTTGAAGAAATTAAAGTGCTTTATTTCCCATTTGAAGAAATTAAGCTGCCTTTATTTCCCATACGAAGAAATTAAATTGCTTTATTTCCCATTTGAAGAAATTAAAGTGCTTTATTTCCCATTTGAAGAAATTAAACTGCTTTATTTCCCATATGAAGAAATTAAGCTGCCTTTATTTCCCATTTGAAGAAATTAAGCTGCTTTGTTCCTCATAGCCGATGCTCCTTTCAATAGTATCGATGAGGACAACAGAACCATTGTCTCGAGAACATTGTGGAGTTCCGGCAGATTTTGCACCCATTGTTGTTCTCTTAATATTGATGGGAGAAGTTTATCATTGAGCAAACTTGCCTCGTCTCCGTTCCTCAAAAATCTGGGAAGTTTTAATTAGGGGTGCATTTTATTACTGTTATTAGCCCTTAAATAGAGATAATGAAAAATACATTCACATCTTTCTGTCCATCCGTTTGGCCTTCTAATAAAAGAAATAAAATTGTAGTTTCAATCACGCTCTTTATCAACTAATTACGATAGATAACCCAAAACCTGCTGTTATCAATTAAATGTTCCGATTAAAATTCATGTATTGTTTAAATAACACCCTCTTGATAAAGGGAACTGTCAATGTTTTAAAATGACAGCGATGACAATTTCACGATAAAAACTTGGTTATCATTACAATCTTATATCATGTCAATTCGCAACATGTTCAATTACATTCACTACTAAAATATTTACAGTATGGAGGTATTAGTATTCATACACTCCATATATTCCCGCCATTAGAACAATGAACAAGTGTATACTACTAAGAATATTAAATTTTATACATTGCAATGATTTTAGGATAGGTTTAAATTTAAACCAATTATAAAGGAATTAACTCCTTAGCTAATACCCGCTCTCAATGGTAACTGTTTTTTTTTTTTTTTTGCTTTTTGGTTATGAAAACTTCCGGAATTTAATTTTTGGCCCAAGCTTTCCGTGCAGGTTGGCGAAAGCTTGGGCCAAAAATTAAATTCCGGAAGTTTTCATAACCAAAAAGCAAAAAAAAACATGAATCACGGAAGTCCCCTATTCCCTACTATAATGGTAACTGTATATTTACTGATTAAAAATCTTCCTCCTAACTTATAACAAAATTTTTGTAAAAACGTGTATCATTGAGATTTGGAAATTTATAGTACGAAAAATTGTGTAGCCTGAATACCTGCTAACATTACTAAAATCTCCTTCTCTTGAATAAACTTTCCCCTGAAGACGATTTATGCAAAATATATCGAAAGCTTGGGCTAAAAAACAATTCCAGTTGTAATAATTTATATCAACCTATCCAATATATTGCAATGATTGTTACGTCGCATGAAAAGCAGTTACGCAACCAAACTATGGAACAATACATAAAACGATTTCTAAATAGAAGACTGAAACACGTACTTGTTTTGGAAAATATCAAGAGCAAATCTTATTGAAGTAGTTGATGCTTACTATAGCATTCAAGAACTGTTTTGCAATGAATAGGAATACGAAATTGAGATGAGATTATTATTTTTGCTCTTTTTTATGGACAATAGTATTTGCTGTAAAATTATTGTGTCGGTGAAGTCATTATTAAACCCTATTCTAACTATACATTAAATCATTCTGAAGTTGCATTGATAATCACATGTTAATTACTGTCCATCCAATCCCTAATCTTCTCCTAAAGAAAACGATAATATTTACCATTAGTTAGCAGAATTTATTTTTCTGCTTAAGATATTTGTTGGCAATGGATATTTTTAAGTTAATTAACAATGTAAGTGAATTATTATCAGCCCACATATGTAAGATAGACTTAGTTCCCCATAAATAGTCTATATTGTTACCATAACTGTTATCTGGCTGCAAAATGTTGGCATAGCTCAAAAAAAAAAATCAAATAAAATGCTATCTCTATCAATAAATAAAACATAGATGCCTTAGTACTACAATGGAGAAATAAATTTAATAAGTCACAAAAAGTATTTACACGTAGATCACTGATAGCCTGGTTCACGCTAAGAAAATAATCGTTTTTGCTGTAGCAAAAACGATTATTTATATATATATAAATACGAGTTATATTTTACAATTCGTTCTGCAGCAATGTTAGGATAGAGCTCACTTCGGGAGTTAGAAGCTGCAGTAAATGCATTGTATAATTGAAACTACTGTACACAGCAGGTCATATATACCTTATCCCTTTCCTCCTAGCGTGCCCATATGGCATCGGTTAGCAAAACTTTCGATTTTAATTTAGAAGGGATCATCTAAAAATTTCATATGAGCGTCGCGACTATGAGTCGGTAGACGAATAGAGCATATCTTAGGTTGTGTCTCGAAATACGACGAAAAAAAGAATTCAAAAAGTAAAGGGATATGGTAATTATTGTTAAAGCAATATTTGGTCATGGAATACCATTGCAAAATAGTTTTTTTTCAATGATATTCCATACAAATAGTTCATACAAATGATAACAAGGTTTTTTTTATAAATTTTTATTTTGTTAGAATCATACTATAATATTTTATACATATATATATATATATATATATAGCATACACTACTTTTGTTATTCTGTAATATATTAAATTAGTAGTAGGTACGTCTTTGAACTGCGCTTTCTACATCAGTTTCAGGTTTTCCATCAATTATAATTTTCCCAAAAATATAATAATTACAGATGCTTTACAGAGCAGAACTACCTCAGAGAAGCTGTCAACTGCCTGTCTTGTTCTTACAGTATCAGCAGAAATAGTTGTGTCATAATTTTCTGAGTGAAAAATGGTGATATAATACACGAAAGTACTTTATTATTAGCCAAAATGCCATTATTTGAGTTCTTATGAAACTTGGTACCTAATTCTTCAAGGGAGTCTTTATAAATAGACCATCCTTAGAAGATATTTCAAAGTAAGATTTTATTGCAAGAACAAAGGAGCAGAGAAAACGGTTTTCCTTTTGATTTTCCCATTCAAAAGATGAAAGACTCTCACTGCCATCTTGCGGCAGGTTTTGCAAGCTACTTGGACCTCCAGAGAGAAAAAATCTTATCGCACTGAAATCCATTAACTGGAAAGGCAAAACAATGAAAGGTTTGAGTGAGAAAATGTAAGAGGAAACCAAGTGGGAGTGCGTATAATAGGATAAAGATTTTGTTTTAAAAAGTTTTAAAATTCAGTTCATGGTATGTAAGGTTAATAGTTAGTGAACTAATTTTACGTTTGTCTGTACATTGCATGAAGCTATACTAAGGTATCCGAATACTTCTAGAAATTCACCTTGCTTGTGTTAATCCAAAACAGTGGTTGAAAGTTATCTAGAATGACACTTTGTTGTTCTAGAATGACTACTGGTTGTCCATTTGTGAATGATTAGTTTCTATTTAAAAATTGAAAACTTTCTGAAGAAAATATCATCACTAATGCATGTTCTTCATGTATTTCAAGCGATCAATATTTGGTGAAATCAAGACCTACCGACGTTATTTGCCCATGTATACTTTTCACCTGCTGTATACTCTGCACTTTATCAGACATGCCAAAGCCTTTTTTGCATTCCTGTGCCACTATAAGGCTAAGTGCTCGCTTGGCAATTCATAGGAGAGCTCTTTCCTTAAAGGAGTGTCTGAGGAGTACTCGAAACAGCTTTCTGGAAAATTCACTTTACTCAACATATGCTCGGGTAAAACGTTATGGAGCAACGAAGTGATTTGACGTCATTATTTCATGCAGATTATTAGAGTTCCAAAATTGAGTTCGGCTTCCTAAAATTCAAATGTTTAACTCTCGAATGCCCAGCGTCATCCTCAAGGAACGAATTTTGATTTTAAAATAAGAAAGGATCATTAGAGCTCATATACGCAGCACTCATGGGAATTTTTCTCAATAATCCCTTCTTATTCTAAAATCAAAATTATGTCTAAACGTCCCTTGAAGATGACACTGGGCTCATAAAGATTACCAAACAACAAGGGTCTAGATAAATAGACCATACTTGGAAAAGATTTCAAAGTAAGATTTTGATTCAAGAAAAATGAAACAGAGAAAACGATTCTCCTTTTGATTTTCGCATTCAAAGGATGGGGAGACTCTCACTGAAATCTTGCGGCAGATTTTGCAAGCTAATTGGACCTCCAGAGAGAAAAAAAATCTTATCGATGGAAAATGATGTTTCTTTGTCTGTAGTTCTTGAAATATTCTTAGAAAATTCATTTATCCGTAGATTCATTGTATGAAAAGAATAACTGCAAGCCGAATCTAACTGACAGTATAGGGATTGAATAAAATACCAATCAACTATTTCCCTTTTCAACCTAAAATTCTTATAGAGCAACATGTCGTTTCTTTTCAAGAAACTTCCTTGCCCAGCACAAAATATTTTCTTCCTACTGCCACTTCGAATTATTTGTTTGACGGCCGAGCAGAGCGTTTTTGCGGGAAGTCAGCTCAAAATGGTTCACTAACTTACAGAGAAAAATAAGAAGAGAAGACTGCGGTGACATCAAGCAATGTATTTATAAATAGAATACGTGAGATGTATTTTCTTGTATTTATTTTACAAGTAATATATATTTTATATTACTTGTATTTTATTTTCTTATTTTTGCAACAGAAAATCGTTAACAACAATTTACGCAATGCATACTAATTTTTCTGTAGTAATGAATTATATTGGTAGAAAAGAATAGAGTTTGAACATTAAAGACACAATCATTAAATAAATAAATGTATCGAACATGGTTTTAGTGTAACAAAGGCTGAGAGTATTTTTATTTAAACATTTGTCAGTTAATAATAATTATGCCTCGCATATTTCACAATGGCTGAGTAGGTGACAGAAGTCGCGTACACATTAATAATAATAATATTAATAATAACGTTTATTTGGCAAAATAATGTTTTACGAAATATGCACACAATATATAAGCATATTTAAAGGGTATATTTATATTTTTGTATAAAAATTATGCCGTGCTCAATCAAGCTACACGCTTCTGCTGAGCACCTTAAAAACAATATTTCACAGTGAGAAATTACATCACAAAATTCTTATTTCAATTAAGGTAAACAAAAATGCAAGTAACACAATTCGCATGTTTTGAATGACTACACCTATATACTAAGTACACATACATACACATATACGAAATATACACCTACAATATATACACATACATACATATTTACACAATATAAACATATTTGTACAGTAGAGCGTCTAACACGAAAAATAAAATAAAAATATATACAAAAATATCCTAGACAATACAGTAAAAAACACACATCTATAACATTATATTCGAGGTACATCGAATCAGTACCTTAAGTGTTACAAACTTGTACATATACAAAGGAAAAGTTACTGAATAGTTAGCAAATGACGTTTTATGTTTATTTTGAAAGCATTTAAAATCTCATATTCTTTGAATGATTGTGGAAGAGCGTTCCACAAGTGGCTCCCCATCCATCTTATGGATTGACGAGAATGATTAGATCTAATATCGGGTACAGAGAGTGATGAAGCACTACCTAATCTTGTATTGTAATGGAGCGGGATGTATCTAATGAACATATTACTGTCATTGTTTTTCAGTGACTTGTATACAAATATTAGTGACATATACTAATTAATTCTTTCTATTTTTATCATGGTAAATTGATGGAAGAGAGGATCAGTATGGTCATATTTTTCCTTGAAAGCAAGCATTCTGACATTCTTTTTTTGGATGAGCACAAGTGAGTTCAATTTAGATTTACAAATAGAGCTCCATATTAGGTATATTAGCATAAATCAATGGCGGATATATCATGCAATTGTACAGCAGTATCAAAGACTCGCTCGTGAGACTATTTCGAATGTTCTAAACAATGGGAATATATTTTGAAATCTTCCTCTCCACAAAACTAACATGAATATCCCAGGACAGATTCTCGTCAACATAAACTCCCAAATACTTCGTATACTTGCGATTTTCTAAGACAACGTAATCTAAGAATATTTCCAACTCATCTATTGTTACATTCTTACATTTTCGTTTAAAAAATACATATTCACATTTTTTCTTATTTAATGTCAAGCCGTTCCGAGTTATCCACTTATTTAACTTTCTCAGTTCATCATTCATTGTCCTAGCATTGTTCCTTACATTCTTCCCTTTAGTCCACACACAAGTATCGTCAGCATAGATTGAAAATTTCAATATGTTGCAGCATTTAATTATATCGTTCATAAATATTATGTACAATATCGGACCGACGATGCTACCCTGCGGCACACCATACATTGTATTCAAAGTGTCGGACTTGATATTTTTATACTTTACACATTGCTTTCTTTCTGCGAAGTAGCTTTTGAACCAGAGAAGTTCTGTATTCCTAATACCATAATATTCGAGCTTTCTGAACAATATATCTCTGTTTATTGAATCGAAAGCCTTCGACAAGTCCAAAAATACACCTATTGCACATTCGCCGCCATCATACGCAGTGTAAATATCATCTACTAAACTCAGTAAAGCATCAACAGTCGACACATTGGGCTTGTATCCAAACTGAAACTCTGAAAGCAAATACTCCTGAAACTACTGAAAAGCAAGAAATACTCCAGTAGTCTCTTCGTTGCCGCCTTCTCTATGATTTTGCTAAATGCTGATAGGATAGATATAGCCCTATAACTATTGTAGTAGTGAGGATCTCCTGATTTAAAAATACATGTAATTATTGCTACCATAAGTCTCTTTGGGTATACCCCCGTCTGGAAACTCAAATTACAAATATGGGCCATTATATCAGCCAAGTATAACACATTATCTTTAAACAACTTCATTGGGACATCGTAAAAGCCAGGTGCAGACAATTTTGCTGAGCTAATTAAATGCGTGATCTCTGTAACAGTGACGGGTGAAAAGTTAAAGCGGTCGCTAATTTCGTCCGTTAAATACTCCAAGAAACCATTATCGGGATCGAAATTCTCTGCAAGACTTGTGCCAATATTAGCAAAATATCTATTAAAGCCATTAGCTATGGCAATCGGGTCATCTATTACAAGATGACGTTCTGCACTCAATAAAATGATCTGGCAGTTCTTTACTGTTATGTTTACCCAGAAGAGAATTTATTATTCTCCAGGATTCGCGGGAATTGCTGGTATTATTTTGCAGTTGTGATTTGAAGTAATTCTTTTTTGCTTGTCTTACAACTGAATTCAGATTATTACGGCATTTCATATACCTTTCACCATAAGTTAAAGGTTTTTTATTGTACAAACGCTGCAATTTATGTTTCTCTTTGATTAGGCGTTTTATGTCACTTGTTATGTAAGGTTTACTTATGTCCAACTTCTTAACTCTAATTTTTTTGCTTGGACAATTTGCATCAAGGAATTCACCAAATTTTATCGCTAAACATGTTATAAGCTTCCTCAGCAGAGTCTACGCATTTTACAACATTCCAATCAAATCTCCGTATATCTGAGTAAAGAGAATTGACATTTTGTTCATTCATTATTCTCTTTGTTACTTCAACATAATTATCCTTCTATACGATGCCCGCCTCAACCTCATATATGTTAAAAATTGCAAAATGATCACTTATGTTCAAAAGAACTTCTCCACAGTCCTTCAAATTAATACTATTGTTTATAAAAATATTATCAATCACTGTCGAGGAAGTGGAACCAACTCTAGTTGGTTTAATTATCGTAGGAATACAATTATACGAATAAGCCAACGATAAAAAATTAGTGCACACAGCATTTGATTCATATGGTATCAAGTCGATGTTGAAGTCGCCACTCAGGAGCAACTTATTGTGAGGGAAACTATTGTTCAGTAGTTCCAGAATATTCTCCAGTTCATCAAAAAATCTCATCAAGTTAGATTTAGGTGGCCGATAAATGCATCCGACTACATATTTTATATCTCCTATATCAACGCTTACAAAAACACTCTCAATATAATCCTCTATAACGGAAGCACATTCAATCTTAGAAACACGATATTTACAATTGGCGTAAATTGCAACACCTCCCCCCCCTAGAATCTCTACTATTTTCGAACATATTAAAATTGTCCAACATATACAAGGAAACAATGCCATCGTGAAGTCTGGTTTCTGTGATGCAGAGAAAATCTAACTGATTAATTATATCACCAAAATCAAGTACAAACTCAGACAGGTTTTTAGGTATACTCCTAATATTTAAACACAATGTAACGATACTACAATCACTCAGATTTTTATTTCTACGAATTAGAGAGATGAAGTCATCAACTTCATAATACTGACAGTTTTTAATATATGTTCCTCAATTTCCTCAATTGCAATCACAATCTCCTTCCGTCACATCAGTACTATCGTAAAGTGACATTCTAATATTACAATATTGATCGTAATTGAGCCTTTCTGTGACTTGAAGTACAGACCGAAAATCTACGTCGGACAAACCAGAAAACGGCAAATACTCATGAATATGCATTGGAACAACAGAAAAGAGATATAACACAAACAAAGAAACAACAAACGTACAACAAAGGCGTTACTTCCTTGCTCTTAACTTCTCTCCATAACTCGGTGCTGTTCCTTTGTTTGGTGATGCTACGTTGCTGGCAGCCCTGCCTTTGTCCATCCTTTTCTCCTCCCGTACTTTGCTGTCGATCCTCTTTGTGTTGGGCGCAGACTGTCCTCGTTCCTTCGTAATCAAATCCGCTCCAGAAAAAAAACGCAATTAATCCTTGGTGGCGTTAAGGTAGTATTGTTCGTAGGGAAGCATTAGATAATCATTATTTTAAGACAAAAATAAGTACATTTTAGATGGAATTTTGGGGGTCAGTAAAGTAAATAGACGATATCATGGAATAAGACCGCAAAAAAGATGAACAAGAGAGAATTACATTTAAATTGCAGCATTTTTAAATAAAGGAACTATTTGGCGATCACCTGGTACTCGACTAAAATCGTCGAGTCATAATGTCGGTAAAATATTCTCCCTTCTCTCGTCATTTATCATGTGAATATAATATTCGTAAAATTTTGACTTTAGAATAAGAAGAGAAGATTCAGAAATATGTCTATGAGAGCCGTATTCATGAGTCGGTAGACGAAAGGAGCCTGTCTTAGGTTATATCTCATGAGTCGATGGAAAACAGAATTCAGTCAGAAAAGTGTCAAAGACTGTTATTAGTGCAAAGGAATCCGTTTTCATCCCTGTTGTATAAATCATTTTTGCATCGGTTTACCGCTATTCCAACTATATGCTCTTATTCTCGAAGAAAATACCCAAGATAAAATATAAAATAGCAGACTGAAATAGCATCAATTTCCATGAGTAACTCGATTGAAAATTCCTATCGTATTCTTGATAAGGAATCATTGTAAATATTCTTTATGCTTTCATTTCACAATAAGTGAACAGAATCAAGCCATGGAATCATTATTTTCTTTATACCATTAATTTTCTTCATGCAAACATGTTCTATTAGAATAGGAACTCATTAATTTTAATGAGTGTGCTTGGCATGCTCATTATTGAAGTTTTTACTAATGTTTTTACTAATTATTAATGTATTAACACATTAATCTAGTCTCATTACAAGAGTGTATAATATATGATGAATGAAGCATTTTCATAGCAAGGTATTAATGGGTATGTTATTATTAATAAGAGGGTTCTTTTATTCAGCATCCAAAGAAAAATTCACGCCATGTGGGGAATTATTGTACTGGAAAAAATACAGGCACAAGAGCAAGGGAAAATTTATATCAATAACAAAGTAATTATGTTCAGATTCAGAGGTTTAAGATGTTTGGCATCGTGAATCCTGCATTTATTTTCTCGAATAGCTTAAAGCATTGCATAGCTATAATTCCTATGTTACAGAAATTGACTTATTATTTCTAAGATATGGAAGATGCATAAGACGATGTGTAGTAAAAAAAAACTGTATTTAAACAGTAATTACGTCACTTGATCTACGTCATCTAGTATCAGGTTTTGGTGTTGGCGTAGTTTCATAATAGTACGAATTTCAACTCATTTATAATGTAGGTAATTTATACTGAACTAATAGTGCATGTTGGTCGCTGATATAGCTTTCTGATCATAATATCCACGAAGTAAAAATGCCTAATATATTATAGAGTTTTATTGGCAGGTTTTGATTGAAAGTCTGATGCTTATGCTATATACGGCCATGATCGTTATACACTGGAAATAAAACTCAGAAGGTGGATTAATCATATTTGGAATATACATTTTATTTTGCTGAAAGATAAATTGGTGCCTCGTTTCAATTTATTACCAAAATATCAGTTACAGTTACACGAAGGGTTATGATGAATAATAACGATGCAAGTATCTTTGGTCATATCATACACATTATAGACTTACGCATCATGTCTATGGTGAAATTTATGGAAGCTATTTATTTATAGGATAGAACCCAAAGGGGATTTATAGGCGAAATATAGGTGATTATCTTCGGCAACCATATTTACGGGTGAAATATAGGTGATCATCTTCGGCAACCCTTCCTCTGGTCGATTATGTCTGAATTTACGATCATTTATTGTTATAAGCGACATTCCGCCCATAATCGACAATAATAAAGATATGTGAAAGTTTGCGTTTTTTTCACGAAAATGTTTATAATTCATCTCAGGGAATTCTATCGAATTCAAATAAAGCTTATTTAATATAATTTAATTTGGAGAGTTTATTTTAGGCGAGCAAAGCTGGAGAGAACAACTTTGGCAAATCGCCTTCGGCAGTGCCAACCATCATGCTCGGCCAAGTGGACATAACCCGACGATACGCTTCGGTAGATCGCCGGCGATTTTCGGCGATTGACCGAATGTTCGGCGATTGACCGACTATAATCATAGGCGATTCTACCCATAAATCCCCTTTGTGAAGTCTCTTTGGGGAAACGTATGGCAAACTATAGGAGAGAAGAAATGGCGAGTAGAGACTGCGCTGCATAGCACTGAGTGAAGTCATTTGGCGAAAATAATTCAATGATCACACAAAAAGTTTCAATGATCCCTTCCTATTTTATAATTAAAATTAAGTGAGTATCAAACTGTATCTAATTTTAATCTACAGTCGGACAGATCTTGATTAAAAGCTTTTATTGAACATTGATCGTATCATGAAATCTTTTCTTTACATTGAGCATGTGATGAAGTGTTAATTGACATTGAACAAGTCAAGAAATGTTTCTTATAACATCGGACGTATCATGAAATTTTTCTTATGTGGGCGATTGACTTCCCAGGTAAAAAGCGGATTTTCGTGATGAATAAAACAACGAGAGAAATAATTAGAGACATCTTTTAAAATACTTTGTGCAAGCTTTCAAAAATATATTTTTTTTATCTTCAGGCAAAGTTTTTTTTATAAAAATTCCATTGAAAATGAATTGAAGTAACAGTAGATATACAAAATGATATCCATGATACAAGAACAAGAAAAAATTTTGAACAAGAAAAAGAAAATATGAAATGGATTAAAAGATATTAAATAAAAAAAACATATAAAATTACATAATAAAATAGTCATTTCAAGATACCAAGTTTAACTGAGCTGGCGTGATCATTAAGGAAGCGCCTTACATAAGGGAATTTTTCTTATAACATTGAAGATTTCATAATATTTCTAACATTGATTGTATCCTTGATTTCTTTTAACTCTGGAAATGTCTCACAATTTTTTTTTCTCGTATTATCGATCGTATCATGAAATTTGTTAATATTAACCGTATCATAAATTTTAACAGTGAAAATGCCAAAGAATGAATAGAAGTAGAAATTCACTTCAATAGCAATTGACATGATCAGAAAAACTGGCGGACTGACTTAAAATATTTCCTTCCACAGACGGAGAGAAAAACATCTCTCCAATAGACAGATAGGAAAGAAAAGCATCTTTCCAATGGACAGACAAGCAAGAGAAGAATCTTTCCAATGGACAGACAAGCAAGAAAAGCATCTTTCCAATGGACAGACATGCAATAAAAGTACCTTTCCAATGGACAGACAAGCAAGAGAAGCATCTCTCCAATGGACAGACAAGCAAGAAAAGCATCTTTCCAATGAACAGACAAGCAAGAAAAGCATCTCTCCAATGGACAGACAAGCAAGAAAAGCATCTCTCCAATGGACAGACAAGCATGAGAAGAATCTTTACAATGGACAGACAAGCAAGAAAAGCATCTTTCCAATGGACAGACAAGCAAGAAAAGCATCTCTCCAATGGACAGACAAGCAAGAAAAGCATCTCTCCAATGGACAGACAAGCAAGAGAAGAATCTTTACAATGGACAGACAAGCAAGAAAAGCATCTTTCCAATGGACAGACAAGCAAGAAAAGCATCTTCCCAATGGACAGACAAGCAAGAGAAGCATCTCTCCAATGGACAGACAAGCAAGAAAACCATCTTTCCAATGGACAGACAAGCAAGAAAAGCATCTTTACAATGGACAGACAAGCAAGAAAAGCATCTTTACAATGGACAGAACAGCATCTCTAAAATGGACAGAGAAACATCTTTCCAATGGACAGAGAAACATCTTTTCAATGGACAGAGAAACATCTCTCCAATGGGCAGACTAGTAAGAAAAGCATATTTCCAATCCAGTTCTGCAGTAGTCAGCAGAGCAAGCCAATTGAATTCCCATCTGCTTGGAATGTGGTTGGAATTTTTGAGAATTTGGTTCCAGCTGAAGTTGCTAGAAAAAATATTGCTTTTTCAAAATATTGTCACTATTACTTGAATTCTGTCCAAATCAAAAGATAAACCGCTTTTCTCATAATAATCCTGCAATACTGTTTTGCATTGGTGGGTAGCGAAAGGATTTGCATTATCAAATTATAACATGAATTGATTTGGACCTAATATAACTTTCGGAATAAGACATTTTTAAAATAATAAAAAATATCCACTCAATTCATCATTGTTTGTTTTATTTATTTTATTAATTTAAGGACATTAAATCTCAACTTGTAGAGCAAATCAACTGAATTTTTTCTCCTAATAATTTAAACAAATTGTATGTAATTATTAGTAATAACTGTTATTCAATTTTAAATGAAGTAGATTCATTACTTATCTATTTAATATAGATATAATTTGATCATTGTGCAATCAATATTTTCTAATGTAATGTCAGTGCTAGTCATTAGCTATTAAGGATACAAAAAAACAGACGGTTTCTTTTAAGAATAAAACTAATATAATAATATTAACGATATTAAGCTGTATTAAACTATATTAAACTGTATATTGATATACAATAAGGCTATAGAATACAAGAATAGTTTACAAGATGAGTTTACAAAAACTCTTATATGGCACAATTATGGCACAATTTCCAATCTCAAACACTCTCAACTTTTTTCTGTTTCTCAAATTTCGGACGCTATTAGCCAAATTAACACAGGGATAGGTATAGACGGCATTCATTCCAATCACTTAAAATATCTGCCTTTAATTGGAATTAAATTACTGGTAAAATTTTTTAACTCCTGCATTATTCACAACCATTTGCCAGTCGCCATGCTGGAGGGTTATATAAAACCTTTAGTCAAAGACAAAAAGGGAGATATTAATCGTTCCGATAATTACCGTGAGGTAATGATTTCCAATAATTTGTTTAAACTCTTTGAATACGCTTTGTTACCTAAGCTCAAGAGACGCATTGATTTGAGTCCTTACCAATTTGGCTACAGGCATGCTACATCAACAGTAATGGCGGTTGGCTTGCTCAAAGAAACAATTAATAAATATATTTCGGAAGGGAGCCCAGTATATGCTTGCTTCTTAGATTTAAGTAAAGCTTTTGAAAGATTAACCCATGATAAATTGTTGGATAAGCTTAAGGGAAAAAGTGTGCCTTCTTACATTATTAATTTGATAAATATTATGTTTTTAAATAGTTTTGTTAGTGTAAAATATGATGATGCGATATCTAAAAAGTGGAATTTGAAGAGAGGTGTCCGGCAAGGCGGTGTCCTCTCGGCTTTCTTATTTTGTGTCTATATAGATGATATTTTGACATCAATTTCTCAGCTGGGCGTTGGTTGTAAGCTGGGTATAAATGTTATGAATGTTCAGGCTTATGCAGACGACATTGTATTGATGGCTCCGTCCGCTAGCGGTTTGCAAAAAATATTAAATAGGGCAGGCAACTTAATAGCTGAATGTGACCTTGTTGTAAATATTAAGAAAACTGAAGTTATGGTATTTAAACGGAAAGCAGCCAATTTGGATACCGGCTTAAAATTTTACTTGTATGATAGGCCAATTAATTTTGTTGAATCTTTCAAATACTTAGGGTGCATTCTATCTACAAATCTCAATGATTTTAATGATATAGATCGGTGCAGTAAATCTTTTAATAGAAGTGCTGGCATTTTACTTAGAAAATTTTGTTTTACTGACCCAGATATTTTATTCTTTCTTTTTAATTCCTACTGCACATCCTTTTATGGGTCTGAACTATGGACAATGAAAAGTGGGTGTAATACTATTTTAAAAGAATTTAGTATTGCATATCATGCAATTTTAAAGAAGATTTTAAAAATTCCTAAATATTTTAGTAATCATTATACTTGTTTAAAATTAAATAACTTGTGTTTTGATCATTTGATGAATTTTAAATGTGCTCGTTTTTTACATTGGTTAAAGAATTCTCGAAGTCCATGCTTTTATAGACATAAATTGTATTTTTTAAACTTTTCTTTCTTTAGGTATTATGTTGACAATGTATGGAGAAATAAATATGATGTTGAAAATGTTTTAGAAAATGACTTAGATGCCCTTCTATCTAGAATCATTTTTGTTCAAATTAGGGAACCTTCTAGTATATATGCAAAATAGACTCTTTGTAAATAATATATAGCTATGTAAATATTTTGTTTACGAAATAAACATTATTATTATTATTAATATTATATCAATGTTTAGAATTCACATAATTCAATATTTTTAGATGATTATACTAATCATTTTGTCTGAGAATACCAAACCCTTAAGGTTTATTATTTTTTCGTATGTGTTATTAAATGATACCAATTGATATACAGCTTATATATTGATATACAACTTGTATATTGATATTCAACTTATATATATTGATATATACAACTTAGAAATTGATATAAAAACTATATATTGATATACAACTTATGTGTCCAGTTTCTTGTACTATTTTAAGTAATCAACATCATTCGGTTAAACACTTACAGAAAATGTACTAAGAGAGTTAAGACGTTTCGCCCTTGCAGACTCAATATTCATTTAGAGAGATTGTTCGAAAATGTTGTTACTTTTAGCGTCCAACTCTCATTTTTTCGCATCGGGAAATGTTCCTAATTCCATACTCACTTTTTCACAATATATTCTTCTCCCCTCAATTGCTGCTCTCTCAAAACTAAAAAAGTGGCATTTTGGAGAAAAACTAACAGCGTTGGCTCCGTCGATGTTAAAAAAAAGTTATTCGGAAGACTGAGGGATTGGCCGACTGATGCCAAGATTTATGGGCAGCTGAGAGGACGGCTTGGCACGCCTAGACAGTGTTAAGACGACACGAAGCAACAGTGTTTAGACGACACGAAGCAACAGTGTTTAGACGACAAGAAGCAACAGTGTTTAGACGACACGAAGCAACAGTGTTTAAACGACACGAAGCAACAGTGTTTAGACGACACGAAGCAACAGTGTTTAGACGACGCGAAGCAACAGTGTTTAGACGACACGAAGCAACAGTGTTTAGACGACACGAAGCAACAGTGTTTAGACGACACGAAGCAACAGTGTTTAGACGACACGAAGCAACAGTGTTTAGACGACACGAAGCAACAGTGTTTAGACGACGCGAAGCAACAGTGTTTAGACGACACGAAGCAACAGTGTTTAGACGACACGAAGCAACAGTGTTTAGACGACACGAAGCAACAGTGTTTAGACGACACGAAGCAACAGTGTTTAGACGACACGAAGCAACAGTGTTTAGACGACATGAAGCAACAGTGTTTAGACGAGACGAAGCAACAGTGTTAAGACGACACGAAGCAACAGTGTTTAGACGACATGAAGCAACAGTGTTTAGACGAGACGAAGCAACAGTGTTAAGACGACACGAAGCAACAGTGTTTGGACGACACGAAGCAACAGTGTTTAGACGACACGAAGCAACAGTGTTTAGACGACATGAAGCAACAGTGTTTGGACGACACGAAGCAACAGTGTTTGGACGACACGAAGCAACAGTGTTTAGACGACATGAAGCAACAGTGTTTAGACGACACGAAGCAACAGTGTTTGGACGACACGAAGCAACAGTGTTTAGACGACATGAAGCAACAGTGTTTAGACGACACGAAGCAACAGTGTTTAGACGACACGAAGCAACAGTGTTTAGACGACATGAAGCAACAGTGTTTAGACGAGACGAAGCAACAGTGTTAAGACGACACGAAGCAACAGTGTTTGGACGACACGAAGCAACAGTGTCGTGACTAAGAGTCGGTAGACAAACAGAGCGTCGCGCCTATTGAGTCGGTAGACGAACAGAGCGTCGCGACTATGAGTCGGTAGACGAACAGAGCGTAGCGACTATGAGTCGGTAAACGAACAGAGCGTCGCGACTATAAGTCGGTAGACTGAAAGAGCCTCGAAAAATGTCCCGAAAAACGACGAAAAAAAGAACTTGGTCCATAAAGGGTTGAGCACTTGATCACATAAATAATAATTACACTGCTTAGTTCTTAGACTCACAACAAATTAATTACAAGTGTTTTTAGTCCTTGTGAAGGTACTATATGCTTATACATATAGTACCTTAGATATATATAGTACCTAGTAAAGTTAAAGTTAAAGTCCTCTTAAGCTACATACCCAACTAGTAACGCCAAATCACTGGCTTGTGCCACAGCGAATGAACATGCGCTAACATGCACTAGAGAGGCATGCAGCTGCAGTCAGACAGCTGTCCAATGGAACCAATGGCGATGATCTATACATTCGTATAGCAACGGTAGGGAACACTATCCAGACAGTTAACTCCCCCATGTATGATACATACATGAGTACTCCTGGTAACACAGCGAAGCTAGGAACTGCACACAGCAACATACAGACAGCACAAAGAGGTCCATTCCTGGTTGGGAGCAAACCTACAATGCATTAGTCAGCATACTACCGAGTCAGCATTCTACACACTATGCCAGCCAGGCATAGTGTGTAGAATGCTGTGTGTATACATAATACACACTTATATAAATGCGTGTATATTATGTATATATATGCGCGTGTGTGTGCATGTTTGTATATATACACATGCATACATAGGTACATATATGTATATTATCTGCAATAAAATTAAGGTACAGTAAAAATCTATTTTTGCATTGATATTTTTACAGTTTTGCTACTGTTTTCTACTTTATTTACTCAGTAAAGCATGATAAAATATCAAAATCCAAATCCAAATAACGTTGTATTATATCATCTGAAGAGTTTGCTGACGTCACATTTACAATCAAAGCATTGAATTTTGTTAACAAAAACTTCAAACTTGATTAGAGGTTTATTTTCCATTTCTATCTATCCACTAAATCAACCAAGTTCTGATAAGGCGAGCCATGCATAATATTTTAGCATTTACTATCAAAATATTCTTCTTTCGTGACATTTTAAAGCAACACGTCTTAAAATACCAATAGCCTGAAAAATACTGAATACTTAAAATACTGAATTCTCTTCACAACGAAGAATATCAAAACTTAGGATACTTACTTTTACTTAACCCTCTTTGGACCAAATTCTTTTTTTCTTCGTTTTTCGGGACACAACCTAAGAAAGACTCTTTTCTTCTACCGACTCATAGGAAATTTTTTCATGATCCCTTCTTAAAATAGAATTTAAATTTTGGTGAAAGGGGACACACATGTGTCCTGGCCGTTAAAGGGTTAACGTCCCAATGATTGTACTATCTTGCCATTCGTTAGCGCGCATAGTTTCGGTTTCATACGACTTTTATAATAAAAGAACATTCGCATCTCACCTCATTTTTGCCCCTCCATCAGATAGGGCTTGTTTTCGTTACCACAGGCGATGCTTTTTATGCCCTCCGACGCACTGTCGAAAGGAAAGAGTTGCGGAGTTTTAATTTTGTGGCCCTAATTTGGAAGTCTGTTTTGCCGCAACTCCGGCCAATTAGAGGACAGCAGCAAACAAGTTCATCAGACCAATAAAATGTTGGCATAGTCTTGGGCATCTTGTTGGGGGGCTATCTTAATTTGCTGCTTCATTACTTTCCTTTTTTTTGACGAATAAAAACATTTGGGAATCATTGAAATGAAATAGTACTATAAAAATCCATACAATATTTCAAGCGTGTTAAAGAGGATAAAGACAGATTTTAAAATGATATTTAACCCTTTACCGCCCAGGAGGACACAGATGTCCCCTTTCACCAAAATTTCAATTCTATTTTAAGAAGGGAACATCAAAAAAATTTCCTATGAGCGTCGCGCCAATGAGTCGGTAGACGAAAAGATCCTATCTTAGGTTATGTCCCGAAAAACTACGAAAAAAAGTATTTGGTCCATAAAGGGTTAAAGTCCTGAATGTTATTCACTCAGTTACAGCCTTAGCCTTTAAATATTTTTTTCTTCAAGCAAAAATTTAGAAAAAAATAAGCATAAAGTATCAATCGTATCCAAAGTCAACATAAACCAGCGCATTGGAACACAAAACATGCATTTGGCACATCATTAATATGAATTATTAAGTATCAGTATTTCGTTTTATCATTATCACTATTTATTATTTTATGAATAATAAATACTGATAATGATGCTTCTTATATTTAATGCTGATAAAATACTTATATATAACGATAAAATTGAGTAATTTAAATTTTTGATAGTGATAGAAGTCTCAATAATCACAAAATAACAATACATTTTCAGTTTAGATTCTGAGATAAAAATATCTGCGTCTGTTTGTGACAATTTTTTTTACTCTTCACTTCAGTTTATTATAAAATCAATGATTTTATTCAGTATAATGAAATCTATCCGCATGTCACAATTTTTAATTCCTATCCTCCCTTACCTGGCGAGACAATTTATCGCCCGAATAATAATTGTTGGAGAGAATTAATTGGGTATCCATTATGAATTTCTGCCCATCGTCAGCACTGCCACTGATGTCAATGTTAAACATTGGCACACCTTATTGGGTTAGTTTGGGCAACAGTTATAACTGCAATGAAATTTTTTAATATCTTTATTAATTCAAAGCTGTTAGAATAATTTTATTGTCAACAGAAACTGTAAGTTTAATGAAAAGAGAACACATAATAGCCATAGCTGTGCAGAAATTAAAACAGTACACTCGAATAGGATATTTTCGGTGTGACGGCCTATCGATGTCTAATGTTTTAAACAAAAATGAAAAAGCTAGTCATTTTTATAAAGTCATATTTCCAGTTCAACACTGAAAAAAGTACAACTTCATTTTTCTCTTATGTTTTACATCAAAATCAAGAATTTCTTGCATGCATTGTTGATAGACTTAATTAGATTATTTTCTCTATGGAGATTTCGAAAGAATATGGATGGTGCAATGAATTTTTCTGGTGGTTTTATATGAGTTTAAATATAAAAAGAAGATTTTTTGTTCGTATCATGATAAAAGACTGAAATACTCGTATTAGCTTCATGCAGATCAAGGGAAAAATAAAGTTTAGTTTCTTCAGTATTGAATAAGAAAAAAGATAACTTAAAAGTCTACTGACTCATTTAATATTTTTTTCTCGATAAAACGGTCATCATCTTCGGATTCTCTGGAAAAATTATCCAGGAAAAATACTTAAAAGCATTAAAAATCGAAAGACCGTTAAACCGAATAATAGATCCCTCCTATGTTGATGATGACTAAAGTTTTCAGACGAATCCGAGTTGCAGAATATAATGTGTACGTGTAAAAAATAATTTAGCGCTTGAGACAAAAAGTCAAGAGATGAATGCCATTTTAATAACTAAGTTGCTATCATGTAGGCAAGTCTAATTTATTTGTAAGTTCAAAAAATCTATTTATATACATAAATATATTAGGCCTTCACAATAATATTAACTATTTTTCTGGCATCATGAATCAGAATTTTATAGAAACGGAGATATTCTAAAGATCTTATGGAAAACGCTGCTCATCGATACATGACTAAATATAGTGACAGTGAATAAATAAATAACTTGCGAATGTTGGCATCAAGATATATTTACTTAATTTATTTACTTCCTCAGACCTTAGTATGCATGAAGAGATTAATTGATGATTTACTGCAAAAGCTTGTTTAACTAAATAGTGAAAATACACATACTCTGCACATCTACATACTTGCATTCACACAAATAAAGATCTAACTTTCAGTGTTTTAGAAAGTATTATAGTATGTCATCACAACTGACGATGTCAGGGCGGATTATTTGTCTTTCAGTTAGATTTTAAAGCCTCAGAAAAATGAAGAACACTCAATTTTTTTGCAGGCATCGACTTGAGAGTAATAGTTTTGTATATTAAATGTGCACTGATTATATATATATATATGAAGAAAAAAGGGGGTGAGGACCAGGACACAAAAAGTTCTTTAATTGACGATGTTTATTTACAGGTTTGCCACGTTGAAAAAAAATTTAATATGAGCTATGCATTTCACTGTTTATTTACAGATCTTCAGGGGCCAGTAAAACGTGGTAAAGGGAA
Organism: Saprospiraceae bacterium; assembly: GCA_965263225.1. Taxonomy (GTDB): domain Bacteria; phylum Bacteroidota; class Bacteroidia; order Chitinophagales; family Saprospiraceae; genus DT-111. The sequence continues at coordinate 10,432 of CBDHHG010000043.1, read as the reverse complement.
AAATGAAAGTTTTCGAAACGATTTTTCACTTTTCCCTTTATCACGGTTCACTGGCCCCTGAAGATCTGTAAATAAACATCGTCATTAAAGAAGTTTTTGTGTCCTGGTCCTCACCACCTTTTTTCTTGATTATTATTTTTACCACTAAAGTGCTCGAATATTCACTTTTTTTGAAAATATATATATAATAGGTGCCTGTTAGACTATCATTTCCAGTCATTGCACATACAGTCACTGAATTAATCTTTTGAGAAAAATATTGTGACAAAAAAGTGTTGAAATTATTAATTTAGCGCGTTTTAAATCTGATTGACATGTCCATTTTGTAGTTTTTTTTACTAAAAAATTGCTTCTGTTTTTAAGACTTTAAAAAAAATTGTTGTGGCAATAATTGACCTTTAGATGTGTGATAGCCATTCAACTATTTCATTTCTCTATTTTTTCTAGAGGAAGTATATGGGTTTTTCGCCCCTCGTCTTGTGACAACCACTTATAATGCGAGGGAAGGCTTTATTGAACTGAAGTCCATTATCTGCTGAGGAGAGACAAAGGGAAGGCCTCTGCCGTTAGAATGTTTAAGAGAAGAAAGTTTAATAAATTGTGACTCACAGATTTGTGTAACGATAAAAAATTTATTTATTTACACAAAGTAAATGAGCAGCATTAAAAAATCTCATAAACTCCATATACGACATTATAATGACGGCCATTATGGTTCACAGTTCAATCTCAAACTCTTTTGTTATTCGAAACAAAAAAAAATGAAAAATAAACATTTTAAATTTTCAACAATCAGGGAAAAATTAAAGCATGATATAGTAACAGTGTTTACGTTCATCAAATTTCACAGTTCAATATTAAACTAATGTGTTACTCGAACAAAAGAAAATCAGTGAAAAACAATGGCATGATATAATAAATGATATTTATTATAGCCAACATTAAAGTAGTAAAATAGGAATTAACATCTGCGGGTGATTAACATCTGCGGGTGAAATGATTTAATTGATTCATTAAGATGCTTTAGTTCTTTTAATTTGTTTAACATAGACGACAGGTTCCGTATTTTTTCCAATATGATATATGACTCCTTTAATAAATGCTGCCCTATTAAATCTAAAGCCATATCTCAGAAGAGATTTCACTGCCCATGGCTGACCGACTCCTTACTGAGGTCTATTAAAAGAAAACATAATTTGTATTTGCTCTCTAGGCACGATGCTGGTTATTATGATGAGTACAAAAGGTATCGTAATTATTTATGCGGGACCATAAAAACGGCAAAAAGGCTGTATTTTAAAAATAGGTTTGATCAACTGAGGGCCGACAGCAAAAGTATGTGGCGGGTGATTAATGAGGCGATACGTCCTAATAGCAGTAAAGATAATTCTTTTAAGTTAGCCTTACCGGACGGCTCCACAGAGTGTCCCACAAAAATTGCCAAAGCTTTTAATGAACATTTCACCTCTGTTGCACCTAATCTGTCTCGCAACATTCCATCCACTAATATTGATCCTGTCAGTCTAATTAACAATAACCCTAACTCATTTGTTTACTTTGACGCCGATGCTGCCGAAGTGCAGCAAGCAATTTTATCTTTTAAAAATAAAGGTTCGCCTATTGACTGTGTTCCCAATTTTATATTCAAGTATGTTGCTGATGTAATATCACCAGTGTTGTGCGAACTAATAAACGATTCTTTTAACTCAGGTGTATTTCCGGACATTTTTAAAATTGCTCGAGTTATCCCGATTCACAAGTCGGGCTCTCGCAGTCTTACTGGTAATTTTCGTCCCATCTCAACCCTTCATTTTTTGAGTAAAGTCGTTGAGCGAATAATTTTTAAACGAGTTGATAATTTTATTAGCAAATTTAACATTTTAGCAGATGTTCAATACGGGTTCAGAAAAAATAAGTCGACCAGTGACGCCGTGTTGACTTTTACCCAAGACTGTTATGCTGCTTTTAATAATAAGAAAATTTTATTGTCTATATTTCTTGATTTTAGTAAAGCCTTCGATACTGTGGACCACGAAATACTATTGAAAAAACTACACCGTTACGGTTTTAGGGGTAATATTCACTCTTGGTTTCGGTCATATCTGGAGGGTAGATTGCAATATGTTGACATTCTCGGAGTTCGGTCCGCTAAATTACAAATTACCACAGGCGTTCAGCAGGGTAGTCTTCTCGGACTTTCTTGTTTCTTTTATATATTAACGATTTTTATAAGTGTTCCAATTTCTTTAAATTTATTCATTTGCTAATGACAGCACAGTGTACGCAAGTAGTGACAATTTAGAGCAACTTGCAGCGTTATCAAACAGGGAATTGGTAAATGTTGATCACTGGTTGAGAGCCAACAAACTATCTTTAAACATAAGTAAATCTAAATTCATGATCTTCTCTAATAAAATTTTGGCTGTTCCCAATTTAAAGATTCGTAATGAATCCATTAACTATGTAAATGAAATGAAATTTTTAGGCATAATACTGGACGACAAATTAAAATTTTCTAATCATATAAGCAACGTTTGCAATAAAATTTCAAAAATTTGCGGAATATTTAATAAACTGTCACCTATATTGCCCTCTGAAGCTCTCAAGACGATGTATTTCAGTCTGGTGTACCCTCACCTAATATACGCAGTGGAGGTGTGGGGTAATTCTAACATTACCAAACTTAGACGTCTCCAGTCAATACAAAATAGATTGTTAGGGAAAATTTATCATAACTGTCCAGTTACCAATGACCACGTCCATTATAATTTTTTGAAATGTGTTGACATCTATAAATTTTTCTGCCTTGTTAAATTTTATAAGTTTGTAAAAATGGAACAAAATACCAAGTTTGTTGATCTAGCTAGCCAAAACACTGCCAACCATGTATACCCCACCAGATTTAATTGTTCTCATAATATTAATATTCCACGTATCCATTCATCCCGTGTCTTCTGTTCATTTTTTTATAACGCTATTAAATTCTGGAATAAATTGCCTGTGTCCACAAGATCATTGCCGAATGTAATCCTATTTAAAAAGGAAATACGTTCAAAACTGTGTAACATAACATAAGATTTTGCTACTGTGTACGCTTTTTTCCTTATTTTTTCTTCTTATATCGTTCTATGTCTTAACTTGTAAATCTGCTTAAATTTTAATTTTTTGCTACTGTGTACGCTTTTCCCTTTTATGTGCCTTTCTACGTCTTAAAACTTATAAATTGGCTTAAATTTTTATTTTTTGCTACTGTGTAAGCTTTTCCCTTTTTAATGTGCGTTTCTATGCCTGAACTTGTAAATTTGCCTGTCCAAAAATATAAATCTATACTTGTAAATTTACTTTATGTATCGTTCTCTGTCTTAACCTGTAAATTTGCTTAACTTTTAATTTTTTTTATTTTTGCTACTGCGTTCGCCTTTCTACTCTGCGGTTAATGGTTGGGAGAGTTATTAAAGTATTTTTTTTTAATTGTTTACTACAATTTATTACCTTTCTTTTAGAAATTTGCACTCTTTTAATGTTTATTTAGCTTACTTTCATTATTTCATCCCCATTGTATTTTCAAATTTTACCTTTGAGACTCTTCATCTTTCATTGTTTTATTTGCTGACTTTCGTGTTTTTGTTTTACTCACTACCTGAACCCTTTATGTTTCCTGTTTTTAATTTTCATGACATTTAGTTTCGTGTGAATAAATTTTATTACTTTTTGCCCAAATAGGTCACACTACTTACGGGCTTTAATATCACTATTAACCATTGCTGGTGTGTATTTTATTCCCGTGCACTTTGTACTGCTTTGTACTTTTTTATAATGATATTCAAATAAAATTATTATTATTATTATTATTATTATTATTATTATAGCAGACCATCGAATACTTACAGAATAAGATTTACCCTACACTCCTCAATTAATATTGCCTGGGTAAATGTTCCAATAATATTAACCGAGTTTTGGTGATTCGGTACATTAGCGTGCACTTCTCCCATTCCTTCGTTTTAAAAGGCATCGAATTTTTTGTCACTTAATTGTTCCTTTATATTTAAGATTTTACTGGCCACATGCAAAATCTGGTTTACCTTAGTAAAGTCAATAATGTGCAATTTTTTACGTACACAGTTGCTGAAGAAACAAAACCGTTTTGAAGTAATAACTAATAACTTTATTAAACTGTCGACAGTTTCGGAGAGACAAGTTCCCTTTATTGGCCTGGCATGAATAGGGGGAGCTTGTCTCTCCGAAACTGTAGCCAGTTTAATCAAATTATAATTTCAGAACGAGTTTTGTTTCTTCTGGTTTACCCTTGCTCTGTCACATGCAGGATATATCACTCTTGCACATGCCCCTCAGTTCGTTTCACAACAACAACAACAGTCTTTCAAATTTGATTAAATGATAAAATAACGTATAAATGTGCGTTTCTCAGTTAAATAAATAATTTACATACTGACCTAACATGATATTAATGAATAAATATTTTGGGTAAACGTTAAGTTAAGGTAATCATTCGAGATGCGTACCTTAAGTGCAGAACTGGTTATTTTTTAGACATATATTTTCTATTTTGATAACTTAAGTTTGATAAACTAGATTCTATCAAATACATTTTTTAAATTATTTCAATAATTATTTATATTGATTAGCAATATCCTTGAGAAGATATTGAGTGAGGTACTAACTGAATCCTGGATGCGAGCTGTTCATATTAGTTTGCTTCTTAAGAATATTTGGTTAAGAAATAGTTTTTCCTTAAATTCCCAAACTGCACTCCTTACAGTTACACTGCATCTTAATGATACTACTTTTCAAAATATATTTTTTTCAAGTCACAATATTCATTTTTTTTTTTCACAATTTTTTATCAAATATTTGAGGGGTTCTACAAAATGCGCTGCACTTATATCCTGTTCCTATGGCGCGGTATCTAGTTTACAAGATAAGACATTTTTCCGGCTCTAAACAAGGTACGCATTTCCGATGCGTACCTAAAGTAAAAAATTGATAATTGATGGCTCTACAGTTAAGGTACGCATCTCGAATGCGTACCCTAACTTAAGGTTCACCATAATTTGATATAAGCAAGTGAATCGCGTTAAGAAATATACTGAATGCATTTACATATCTTTTTCTTAACAAGTCCACGATTTGTAACAAACTTTTATATTTCGTAAAGCAATGTAACAAAACTTCGAAAAATTACTAAATTTCTAAGAAAATACTGTTCAAAGAGAAAAATACTGTTCAAAGAAAATACTGTTCAGAAGAACCTAGTACATGCTTGACAATTAAAGTCTCTGACAAGTTTAAAGTACAGTATTAAATGAATCAGATAAGTGAAATCAAAAATTCATAAATGTATGTATAAATTTCGCAATATCTTAAGTTATAAATTTTTATCGCAGTTGGTATCATTTCTATCAACTTTACCTTATATCCATTTTTTCTCATTATTGCATTGTTATTTTGCTCTCGGATTAATTAAATTAGCAAAACAACCAAAAGTCAGCGGCCCTCTGGTAAATGTTTCCAAAGATGAGCCTCAGTAGGTCGAAAAAAAGCTGCCACGCACACTTACACCGCAGCTGCATTATCCCAATGTGCCAAACACAACAAAAGATATCAAAAAATCACCAAATGGAGGTCTAAGAGAGCCGGGAGACAATAAAGAATTTTTTAAGATCTTCTGCCTCTGCTCTCTCTGCTCTTGATGATATGCATCAGCCTTCTTAGTGTCAACTCTTTCCGTGTTTCATCAATTTTTACACATTTATTTCCTATAGGTATGTGCGTATTTTATGCTTATGTTTATTGCAGTTATTTTATAATTGTAATATATTAGATGCATGAACCAAATTAAAATATATTATTATTTGTACAATTAATAAATTGTTTATTATAACTGTGGATAATATCCCAATGATATTTCAAAAATTATTTATGATTTCAATTACCATATATACACTTGAGCCAAGTATGCTTTGTATCTTTATCAAAATATATATGTTCCAATAATTATTGAAAGATGATAACTCATAATTTTTATTCATCTAAGAAAAGAATTCTGCTGAATAGACATAAATTCTCATGTTAATCAATGTAGGTAGGTATACAGGCATAAAAGTAATAATAATGAGACTGAGAACTTCGAACGAGAATGTTCCAGAAAATGGCGTACTTCATAGGAAATGAAATTTTAAGAGATTAAAACTTCATTTGCTTCTAATCTATGACATTTATTCTGTTACCAAACCCATGCACTATATGATATTAAATTATATGAAAAACATATGTTCCACCCAATGATAACTCTGTCAAACGATGATATGATCAAATACTTATCTTATTGCATATAGGAAAAAGACACTCAACATGATTATTTAATGCAAATTTCATAAAAATCTGCCCCCATGAAGGATAGATTCATATTTTCAACAGAATGACAGTTATGAAAACAAAAAACAACAGCGACCTTTCAACTTTAAAAGCAAAAACCTTTGTCTCAATTACAAACTTTGGTGGAAGTAGCTCGGAAGTTGACAATTTCTTCAAGATTTTTGGTGGATCGACTTGTAAGTCTTTCTTTAGGCCCTTATAATGAATGTTTGGCGGAAGTTTTCGTAACCTCGTAAGTGGCACCAAAGTCTTTTAAGTGACGGTAAGCCAGTGTAATTCTTTGGAGAAGAAAAGTTTCGTAACAACATTTCGATTGGGGAACATATGCTAGAACTTTTTGTGGGTCGTACCAACTAATTTCCAAATACACAGCAAATCTTCAGCGATTTCTAGCGAATAAACAAAAATTAAGAACAACATTTAGTTACAGAACAACATTACGTTAATGAATAAAATTTAGTTACAGAAAAACAATGTTTAGTTAAGTGGGCCGTCTCACACTTTACCCCAAAATGTTTTAAAACAAATTTTATTGCTTAAAATTATTTAAGAAGAATCCAGCTACAATTTGCAATAAACAAAATTAAAATCATCCCATTAGAACGGGCTTAGAGCCTTCTAAATTAAGGTAGCGCGAAGTGAGCGCCTGCATGTCTTATGACGTCACAATTTCAAGCGAACCATGATTTCATTTGTCCCATCTAAACTTTCCTATCGAGCCAGTAAAGCCCCTATTCCACAACACTTCTTCCCGTCGTGATGAATGACAGTGCTTCCCGAATTGCTCTCTTTCAGGCGCGATTTGCTCTCTTTTTCGTCAATGACACGTAACATTGTCACTTTTTTGAAAGAACTCGCATGGGTGTTCTCATCATGGAGGTATAATATAGGATGAGGCGGTATCACTGTATCCCCCCTTCACTTGTCAAGTGAAATCACAACTAAAAAAATGCTCTGACCCTCAAAGCACCCCCTTGTGTTTAAAACCCCTATTCCACAACACTTCTTGTGCCTCCCTTCTAAACTCGGAGTGGGCACCGTTTACTTCCTCAGCCCGATTCCACAGGCTTATAGTCAGTCCGCACGTTTCAATGTCAGTGTTGGTTTCAATCTCTGTATTCGTTGCTCTCCAAATGCAAGGGTGCTGCTGCAAAGTCTCTATAAACGAAGTTGTGGCTGTTTTTGTCCACTCTACATGAAGCGCAGCCGCACACATCCTCTTTCAATGAGCATTATCACATTCACGGCACTGCCCAGAGCAACGGGTATGAGAAGACCCATGCGAGTTCTTTCAAGAAAGTGACAATGTTACGTGTCGTTGACGAAAAAGAGAGCAAATCACGCCTCAGGCAAAGAGAGCAATTCGGGAAGAACTGTCATTCATCACGACGGGAAGAAGTGTTGTGGAATAGGGCCTTAAGGAGACTACACCATTTTAACTTCAAGTTCAAAAAAGTCAAGAGCAAGTTCAAAAACCGTAACTTCAAGTTCAAAAACCGTAACTTCAAGTTCAAAAACCGTAACTTCAAGTTCAAAAACCGTAACTTCAAGTTCAAAAACCGTAACTTCAAGTTCAAAAACCGTAACTTCAAGTTCAAAAACCGTAACTTCAAGTTCAAAAACCGTAACTTCAAGTTCAAAAACGGTAACTTCAAGTTCAAAAACGGTAACTTCAAGTTCAAAAACGGTAACTTCAAGTTCAAAAACGGTAACTTCAAGTTCAAAAAACGTAACTTCAAGTTCAAAAAAGTCAAGAGCAAGTTCAAAAACCGTAACTTCAAGTTCAAAAAATTCAAGAGCAAGTTCAAAAAACGTAACTTCAAGTTCAAAAAAATCAAATGCAAGTTCAAAAGCCATTACTTCAAGTTTGATTTCAATTGAAATTTATTGTTTTTATGTTTTTTGAACATAAATTTCGTATTATCAAGAATGGAAATTTTTGATATATGTTCAAATACTTACCATTAAAGACCAGAAGTTCATGCTGATAAAGATAAATACTGTACATTATTATGCATCTCCGTCCTCCGGGGAGGCATATAGGGATCAGCAGCTAACCACTAATTTCGAGCTTTGTGTGCCGACATGTTTCCATATGAGGATTCCAAAACCGTGTCTGTCTGTCCGTACGCCGAGAAAAGAAATCCTCATAGTTTCGTCAATATCAGTCCTACATTAGTAATTAATACATCAATGGAAAGGTCTTCACGAGTTCTAAAATATGGAAGCCCAAAAATTCGATTTTTTTTTTCAAAAAAGTTCGAAATCAAATTTTGACTTGTGCTGACGAGCTGAATTCACCTTAGCTTCGTCAATATCAGTCCTACATTAGTAATTAATACATCAATGGAAAGGCCTTCACGAGTACTACAACATGGAAATCCAAAAATATGAATTTCATAAAATTAAGGTAGCAAAAGCGCGTAAAAATTCGTCCATGAAACGGCACTTTCCGAGGTTATATATAGGGGCAGCGTAGCAGTGCACTTCTGGTGCTCGTTGTCCACTATGGAAACAACATCTTTGTTAACAATTTTTAGCTTATGCTGTGCACATTGATTGGTGCTATCATTCTATCCATAAACATTCAAGTAGGTCTCAACATGCACCTTTATGATGACATCGAGGATGCATCATCGTCCCTTCGAGGGTCGACATCTATGTAGTTATAATTATAATAAATATTAAAAGAATATATTACATACAACTATATTTGATTGCACATTATTGACTTTGGGGAAAAATAAATAGAAAACACTTGCAAAAATTCATATTTATTATATGAACACAAGTGATAATAAAACGACTACAAACTATTGATATTCATGATAACCATTTCTTATGAAAGATGATGAATATTCAATTCCTTTTAAAAAATAAAATAATCTTTTTTCCAGCATATTAAAATGAAAGCTATCTTGACAAAATACGTTGTGAGCATTTTTATTTTAATAAGAAATGAATAAATAACGAGTCCTATTGCTAGTTGACACAGATATATTGAACAGAAAATAATAGTATAGACTTCATATTTTAATCTACCATCAACAGCAAAAATAAATGGAACCATGACTACCGTATACCCTCAAAGCTGTTCACTTGCCCATTTCGAAACTATACTCGATTTTAGCCGTAGCGAATTTACTTGCCCATAATAACTTAACCATAAGTCATTGTGGGCAAGTAAATTCACTTCGAATGAATTGAATGTAGCTTCAAAATGGGCAAGTATACAACTTTGGGGTACCAATTATTTTTCTGTTTATGGTACATAGTAGCAAAAGACATGGATAGATATATACGCTATATCTCAAGCGTCATATCGAACCAGTGCACATCAATTATTGCGAATGAGGAATATCGCCCATTTGAAGGTCCTTTAAAGATAATACAGAAGGATAATGCCTTTGAACGTGGTTGCATGTCTTCATACACAAGGAGGGGGAAATCTTCGGCATAGACTCATCAATGATTCTTTCCAAGTGCTTTAACCTGTACTCAGTTTGAGTCATTCCTTGAGGTGCTGGTTGGAGTACATCTTGAAGAGTGACATTCAACAGTTTTTTTATCTCACTCTTTACTACTCACCAACATTCTTCAATAGGGTTGAGAGGAGCACTGTAAGGAAATTGAAACAAGACCATTATCAATTGAAACAAGACCATTAAAGCAACTAAGTAAAACAGGAGTGATCATTCGGTATACTTAATTAAAGTTCACAATTGGATATGATCAGTCATGAAGGTCCCTCAGACGCATGATGTAAATAAATATACATAAAATATGGATATTTAAAAAAATATATGATCACTCACTAAAGGGTAAACAAATTATTAGAAAATAAACTGAAATGGCACACTTCACTGTAAAAATTATATTTTAATATTGAATGTTTTCTGTTCAATATATCTGTGTCAACTAGCAATAGGACTCGTTATTTATTCATTTCTTATTAAAATAAAAATGCTCACAACGTATTTTGTCAAGATAGCTTTCATTTTAATATGCTGGAAAAAAGATTATTTTATTTTTT
>CBDHHG010000042.1:0-244034 GCA_965263225.1 Saprospiraceae bacterium | reverse complement strand
GCAACGGAAGACGATCAAATGGTGATTCCGTTTCGCTACTCCAACCTTGTCCTTCAATTACATCAAAATCCTGATCTAAGGGATTCCTCCAGCTTAACTCACTGGACACCTGAGCTGGTAGCCAGTTGTTCCAACTAAGCAGTAAAAGGAGGAGGAGGCAAATTGGCTTGAAATGTTTAAACATATTCTTCTAGATCATTTATTTATGGGGCTTCAATTCGCCACTGGCTAAGCGGCTTTGATAGGATTTCAATTCACGCCTAATAACCGGGGCTAAAATATACAAGCCTAAAATATTGGGCAAGGCCACTATAAACACCATCGCATCCGAAAAATCCAACACGGCCTTAAGTTGTATCGTGCAGCCTAAGGCTACAAACGCACAAAATATCACCTTGAAGACTAGTTCTATTAGTCTTGACTCCCCAAACAAATAAGTCCAGCCTTTCAAACCGTAGTAGGACCAAGAAATCATAGTAGAAAAGGCGAACAGGATAGCAATTAAGGCTAAGGGAGCCGTAGACCAGGATAGCGAACTACCAAAGGCTGCGGATGTAAGTTGGATACCTACCATTCCATCCTGTCCTATATCCGGTGTGTAGACGGTCGTCAGGATTACCAAAGAAGTCATCGTACAAATGACTACCGTATCGATGAAGGGTTCCAATAAACCTACAAAACCTTCCGTCACTGGTTCTTCGGTACGAACCGCGGAGTGAGCGATCGCCGCTGAACCGATACCCGCCTCATTAGAAAATACCGCCCTTCGTACCCCTAGTACCATCACCCCCAACATCCCTCCGGCTATTCCTTGTGGATTAAAGGCCTCGGAAATAATAGCTCCTACTGCCCATGGGATCTTAGCTGCGTTCAAGATCAATACCGCAATGGCTAAGATCACATAAGCTACGGCCATAAAGGGTACCAGTCGGCCCGTAACCTTCGCAATACTTCTTATCCCTCCGATAATCACTGCCCCGACCAGCAGGGCTATCACCAAGCCGAACAACCAACCTTTTCCAACAAATATGCTCGCTTCTCCACCTGTCGCCACTACAAACTGCTCAAACGCCTGATTGGACTGGAACATATTTCCGATTCCCAAACAGCCGATCACCATAGCGATTCCATAAAAATACCCCAAGGGCTTTCCTAGAGCCCCCCAACCTCTTTCTTTCAAACCTCGCTCTAGATAATACATCGGTCCACCAGAAATACTTCCATCAGGATTAATCTTCCGGTACTTGACGCCTACCACACATTCCGCAAACTTGGTTGCCATCCCGAATAAGCCAGCCATAATCAGCCAAAATACAGCCCCTGGCCCGCCAACAGAAATCACGACAGCCATTCCTCCTATATTACCGATTCCAACTGTGCCAGAAAGGGCAGTAGCTAAAGCTTGAAAATGACTCAGTTCTCCCTCTGCCTTGGGTCCATCATAATCTCCCCGTATCAACCGAAAAGCATGACCAAAACCTCGAATATTTAAGAAGTTGAGATATATCGTGAAAAAAATAGCAGCGCCAATCAACCAAATGACGATTAGGGGTACATCTGCTCCGGCGATGGGAACCTCAAAAAAGATAAATTTGCTGAATGCATCAGCTATAGGCCGTATGGCCTGATCTATAGTTTCGTCAATCATATTTCTTGCTTATTCGGAGATGGTGGATAAGGAAAACTCAGTGGACTTTACTTCCCCTTCAAATAATCATCCGTACCTTCAATCCAGTCCCTTCGGGGTGGAGAGAAGGTGTCTGTAGCCACTACTTCCCCTATAATCAGGGCCTTATGTGGTACATTTCCTGGAATTACTAAGGATTCTCCAGCCTTTAGATCGATGTACTCTTCTTCATTGTGATTAAACCAAAACCTGATCGTTCCACTGATGACCTCTGACAATTGCTCATTATCGTGGCTATGCCATGGTACTACGAACCCATCCTTAAAAGTCATCTTAGCAATCATCACTTTGTCTCCGAAGATCATTTTCCGCGTCATATCTGGTGTCACTTGTTCTGCGGGTAGTTCATCCCAGTTGATTTTCTTTACCATCTTTCTATTTTCTAGCTTTTACAATTTTCCAAATATGGTTAAAAAAAAGAACTTTCCATCTGTCCTAGCTTGATGTTCTTCATTTATTCCCATATCAGATGGAGCAGAAAGGTTGCTTAGCATACTTTCCTAAAATCCAGTACAGGACTTTGCAGGTTGCAAACCTCAAATGTGCTAATTACCTTAATCCAACAGTTTTAGCACTCTTGGATAATAAGCAAGTCTATGCAGAAATGGTTTCTTTTGTTTTTTCTTTTAAGCTACTGTTTATTTAGCAGTTGTGACCGAGACGTACCCTTATTTATCGAGAGAAGTGTCGAAGAAACAGGAATTACATTTGCCAATACTATCACCACGACTGATAGCTTCAATGCGATTTTTTTCGAGTACATCTACAATGGTGGAGGAGTAGCGGCAGCAGACTTTAACAATGATGGGCTAATCGATCTCTTTTTCACGGGAAATCAGCTTAGTAGTGAGCTATATCTGAATAAGGGAAAGCTACAGTTTGAACAGGTCACTACAAAGGCAGGAGTGAATACTACTAGATGGTGTACTGGAGTGGCCGTCCTGGATATCAATGAAGATGGTAAAAATGACATTTACATCTCCGTAGCTGGCTTTGAGACCTCTTCAGCTAAGATGGAAAATTTACTTTTTATCAACCAGGGCTGGGATGCCTCAGGGGTGCCTCGCTTCAGGGAGGAAGCAGCCAAATACGGCCTGAATGATGCTGGATATAGTACTCAAGCGGCCATTTTGGACTACGATTTAGACGGAGATTTGGATTTGTATTTGCTCACCAATGCCATGGAGAACTTCAATCGAAATAACATTCGTCCAAGACGCAGGAACGGGGAAGCCGCCAGCACTGACCGGCTTTATCGCAATAATGGAGACCAGACCTTTACGGATGTATCTAAAGAGGCGGGAATTCTCATAGAAGGATATGGTCTAGGCGTAAAAGTAGCAGATATTAACCTTGATGGATGGCCGGATATCTATGCGGTCAACGACTTTCAAAGCAATGATTTACTTTGGGTCAACCAGCAAGATGGTAGTTTCAGAAACGAAGCAGCAAACTACCTAAAACACCAAACCCATAATGGCATGGGGGTCGACATTGTCGATTTCAACAATGACGGTTTACCCGACATCACGGTCTTAGATATGTTGCCAGCGGATAACTATCGGCAGAAGATGATGATTCCACATGTAAGCCAGGAAAAGTTTCGACTTAAGCAACAACAAGGTTATGAAGATCAATATATGCGCAATACGGTACAGCTACATCAAGGCCTTGATCCAGTGGGTAGACCTTACTTTAGTGAGGTGGGGTTCCTGACGAATATGGCCAGCACAGATTGGAGTTGGTCCGTATTATATGCCGACTTTGATAATGACGGTTGGAAAGACGCATTCATTACGAATGGATACCGAAAGGATGTTACCAATCTAGACTATATCAACTATAGTGGCCTGAACCAAATCTTTGGAACGGTGGAAGCGCGTCGGCAGAAGGCCGTAGAAGATTTGGCAAATGCCCCTGATGTAGAGGTAAGTAATTTTCTCTTTAAGAATAGAGCTAGTCTTGAATTCGAACCAGTTACGCAAGAATGGGGATTACAAAAGCCCTCCTTTTCTAACGGAGCAGTTTATGCCGATCTCGATAACGATGGAGACTTGGAATTAGTGGTGAACAATATAGATAGTCCAGCTCTTGTGTATGAAAATACAACACAATCCAGCGCTCAGCCAGCTCATTATCTCAAAGTGGTTTTACGAGAAGCCTCGAAACACATGACAGCTTATCAAAGCAAACTCACCCTGTATACTCCAACTGGCATACAATATCAAGAATTTAGTCCGCAGGCCGGTTACAAATCCTCCTTACCCCACCTCCTCCACTTTGGCCTGGGTGTGCAAAAGCGAGTGGATAGCCTGGTCATAGATTGGCCGGATGGTAGTCACCAAGTGATTTCAAACCCCGCAGTAGATCAACTCTTATATGTAGATTATGAAAAAGGAAACATTCCTCTCAGCCATCAAGAAGTATATCCAGTTTTTCAAGAAGTGGCAGCAGAGATAGGTTTGTATTATCAGCATGAAGACAATGACGAATCTGATCTTAGGACGCAGCGCACAAAAATTCATGATCACGCCAAGCTAGGACCGGCCTTGGCCATAGGTGACGTAAATGGAGATGATCTCACAGATCTCTTCCTCGGAGGAAATGTAAACCAATCTGCCCAGCTCTTCCTACAAAGGCCGAATTCTACCTTTGAACAGCGTCCCATGCAGCTAGATAGTGTCTATCAAGATATTGCAGCCTGCTTCTTTGACTTAGAGGGGGATGGTGATCTGGATCTATATGTCAGTAGTGGGCATGTTGCTCCAAAGAGTAAAAAGCCTCCATTCCAGGATCGGCTATACATAAATGATGGACTGGGAAACTTCCATGCTCATCTAGGAGCACTTCCCACAATGAATGGCATTAATGCATGTATCCAAGCAGCTGATTACGATCGGGATGGGGATCAAGATCTATTTATTGGGGGGCGAGTCATGCCAGGTACCTACCCACAAACTCCAAGAAGCTATCTTCTAGAAAATACCAATGGCCACTTGTTGGATAAAACCCCGCCATCTATGAAAAGAATAGGCATGGTCACGGATGCTCAATGGGTTTCTTCCTCGACTAACCCCCATCCCAATCTTATGATCGCCGGGGAATGGATGAGCCCCCAGCTTTTCATCAATACAGCTGGGGAATTACAATTAAGTAAAAAGCCGGTGGTGGGAGAAGCTACTGGATGGTGGACGCACTTACATACTTTAGATATTGACCAGGACGGAGACCAGGATTTCCTACTGGGAAATTGGGGCTGGAATAGCAAACTTGAAGCTTCGCCCAAACAGCCTTTGCGTTTGTATGCTGCTGATTTCGATAAAAATGGCACGATTGACCCTTTGCTATCCTGCTATATTCAGGGGAAAGAATATCTCATACACGAAAGAGATCTTCTTATCGCTCAGATCCCTGGGATGAAGCGACGGTTTCCTCAATATAACAAATATGCACAGGCGGGCCTAACTCAAACACTCTCTAGTAAAGATATCGATAGAGCCAATATCCTAGAAAGTCAAACTATGTCCTCCGTCTTACTACTCAATCAAGCTGATCAAGGATTTGAAATGTCTGCCCTACCTGAGGCTTTTCAATTGTCTCCCATCATGGGAAGTCTATATCTAGACCTCAATGAGGATGGCCGTAAAGATCTAATCACAGCTGGCAACTTCCACGCCACTGAGACTACACAAATAGGCTGGTATGACTCCTCTTATGGACAGGTAGCTTACCTGTCTGAAGAAGGAGTCTTATCTCCCCAGCCCACCTTAGCACTAGGCCTGAAATTAGATGGCGACATCCGAGCCTTAGAAATGCTAAGGCTCGCCAATGGCAAGTGGGTAATCTTGGCTCCTAGATATGGCGGCAAAATGGCCGTATATCAATATACGACTAGGCACCTTCAATTGGAAGACAGCGGGAAAAACTAGTCTTTACGCCCTACTTTTCTGGGCTTGGCCCATGCCCTTTTCATTCTATAAGGCAATTGCCAAACTTGTCCTTCTTTGTCTGCAAAGTATAATTTAGACTTGGAGAAGGAATTAGGGTTGCCATCTGCCCAAAAATATAGAAAGGACGATTGCCCTCCTTGAACCTTCCGGATATAATTGTGATTAAGTGCGCTGCCAGTGGTGATGTTCTGACTTACAGTCCACGTTGCTCCTGCATCTCGACTCTGCCATATCACTACCTCGCCGCCACCTCCGTATGCTTGAGGTCCTGTTTGTAAGGGGGCCACTACCTTCCAATTCGAGCCTTCTACCCAAAGACTCCCCATATCATAGTTATGATCTGAAGTCGTAATCACCCGAGTACTCCACTGTCCATCTCGCCAAAAACTGACCTTCCATTCCCGGGGAGCATTTTTGGGGCCGGGTTCGTGTCCCCTACTGGTCAAATACAGACAGATCGGATTACCTAACGCGTCAAATCGCATATCCTTTAAGTATACATTTTTACCCAGCCGCTCGTACTCCTTGACCAAGGCGGGAGAAAATACCTCCCTAATGGGTAGACGCAAGGGCTTGCCATCCACCGTCTGCCAGTTTTTTCCCATATCTGTAGATTCAACATAATACAAATTAGTGCGTCGATCTACATTTCCGTTGGGGTGCCGGGTGAAAAAAGTAGCTACCTTTCCTGCAAAGGCATGGCTAACTTGATAGTGGCCGCTCTTATCCTCAGACGGTCCAACGATCCCGGCGAGTTTTTCATCTTCCGACCAGTTCAAACCGTCCCTGCTGGTTTCGAAATACAATTCTCTAACCCCCGTATACTTGGTAAAAAAATGGAAAAAGCCTTTTCCAGGAAGCCACCAGACCTGTGGATAGGTCATCTCTTCTTCTGAAACTTGCACAAACTGGTCAATGGAATGTGGCACCTTACTGCGGTACTTAAATCCAGGTCTTTTGCGACCTCTTCCACTGACAAACACCCAGACATAACCAGCATTATCCATAGCAATACTGGGGTTATCATGTGGATCGTCCACTCCCATTTTGTCAAAAACAATCAGCGGTTTCGAACATTTCCCTGTGGAGTGATCAAAGCTGCCAATCATGCAGAGAAGGTGTTTGGCTTTGGATTTCGTTGTTCCGCCATATACGAAGTAGGTCTTCTGCGCAATGGAATCATACAACGCCAATGGTCGATGTTTTGCCGTGTAAGTACCTAAACCTCCAGAATACTTATCTCCAAAGTCAGACACCTGTCCTAATGCGAACCAGATACCTCGATAACCATTGACGTTCGAAATCTCCACTACTGGCTTCTGCGCACACAGGCAGGCCTCAATGCTAAGGATCAATAATGCAGTTAGCAATAAATGAGGCCGTGCCATTGGATTGGTTTGATGTACATGAAACTAAAGGATTTTCAGGATATTCTACTTCCAAGATTGATCTTGGTCCATACAGTTATCCGCCCTTAATCCGCCGAATCGGTACTTGTAACTCTCTCTCCAAAGGCCAAGCGATGCCCACTAGGCGTCTCCAAAACAAACTCCTTCATTCCGTAATCGGTGATACTCAAGGGCTCTCTAAAAGATACGCCTTTGTCTTGATACTCTTCATAAAGATCGCTTATATCTTCACAAAAAACGTAGGCGCTATTATTGGACGAGGCTTCCGGAGGATTATCTAGTAGGCTCAAGTTTATTGTGATACCATCTCTTTTGATGACCGCATAGTCCGCCGGATCTGTAGTTTGGAAGTAGATACTAAAGCCGAGTTTTTCTACAAAAAAACTCAAGGTAGGAGCCATCTTCTGTAGCGGCAAAATCACCGCAATATGCGAAAGTATTGACATGAAGTTACGTTGTTCTGTAAACTACCCCACGAGTAATTTCAGATTATCTCAATGTCTAGGTTTTGAGGTAGCAAATCCACAAAAAAACTGCTAAGTAAAGGTGGTAGTATCTAAGGTTTTAAAATCGTCTCTACATCTTCTCCTTGTTTTCTAAGTTGTTTGGTATTTCGTCGCAGCAACTTCAATGCCGCCTTATTGATTTTCAGTTTCTCTGTTTTCTGCCATTGCTCCAAGTCATGCTCAAAATCCTTTTTAAACAACTGTTGAGACAGGTCTCTAATCAGGCAATAATTAGCGAACTGATGAGGATTTTTGCTCGCTTTGTTGCTTTGGGTCACAAAGAAAGCAATGAGATCGAATAGACTTTCTTTTGCCAAACTTAACTCTGTCAGCTTGGCTCGATACTCCAGATCGGGGCTCTTAAGTGCCGGAAATAAATGGTAATCATTAAGATGCCTTCCTTCGTGTGCCAAATAACTAATTTGAAACGCTTCGCTCTCCAAATCGTAGGCTTGGCGAACGCAGAATAGGGTGTCTTTAGTCGCCCAGCCTCCAGGATAGTGTCTTCCTAAGGTCGCGTATTGTATCCAACCCAAGGATATGAAATCCTTCATCATGACTACAGGCACTTCCATTTGGTCCTGATGCAATGCAAAGGTATATATGGTATCCAATTGCGTTTGCCAAATCGGGAGATCCACCAATCTACCTGTCTTACCCACAGTTTTAGTGGTGTAAAAACCTTGACTGCGCACATAACGGCTCAGATACTTGCCTATACTATCACGTTGAAGCTCTAGATTTTTTACAGGTGGATGATATTTTTTGAGAAATGGACCTACCTTACTAGCCAAATAACCATCGTAATTTTGGGTTGTATCTAACATGGACATCCGCCAGTACGATCTAAAAATATGTAGTAACTCCTTTATCTGTGGATGTTCAATTGGTGGATCAACATTTGTCTCCAGCCCCTCCGCAAAACGTTGCAAGAAACGTTTCTTAAAGGTTTGATCTTTAACGCTTAAATTGTCATCCGTACTTTTCAGTAAAGCAATTGCAGGCGTGATGTTTGCATCCAATCCGTAAGCATAAATCTGCTTGTAATTAATTGCTTTCGCTGAATCCTGGATTTGTTGCTGTGAAAAGGCTGGCACGATACATAGGAGTAGTCCCAGAAAGGACTGGACTCTGATTAATACAATGAACATAAAGTCGGATTTTTCCCCAAATCTAGGCGAAACCCTAAGCCAAAAATTGTACGAGATTAACTTTTTATCCTCAAGCGAAACTGATGTGGCGAAATGCGGTAGTGTGATTTAAAGGCCCGAATTAGATGGGAATCGTCATAGAAGCCAAATTGAAAGGAAATTTCACTCAGCTTAAGGGGGGTATTCAATAAGGTTTCTACCACTTTCTCCAATTTCACACACATTTGATACTGACTAATCGTCCGCCCCATATGTTTTTTAAAAGCCCTAGCCAGGTAGCCTGGATGGACATAAACCCGCTTACTAAGGCTTTGCAAAGAATGGAATCTATCTAGTTCCGTAGAAAGAATACTAATCACCTCTTGAACGACTCGCAGAGATTTTTTTCCCGGAGCTTCGACTTGATTCACTTCGGACAACCAATCGTAAAGAATCTCTAATACAGCTTCTGTATTCTCCTCTGCCTGATGCGCCCACAGGATTTGAAATATGGTGGGATAGCTGATAGCTGTATACTTGATGAAGTGGGGAGGGAAGTTGAGCTCCTCGCTTACCCCGGTGTTCCATCCCTCTTTGAACTCAATGTTGAAACAGGTAGATCTCCGATCTCGAAATGTGTTCTGATGGATATAATGGCTGGGTCTAAATACGATATCCCCCGCACGAATCACCCGACTTTCTTGTCCATCGTCTTCTACATAGCTTCCCTGTGTGAGAATGCTCAAGTAGTGATTGCTGTGACAATGGGCTTCTATTTGCTCCCCCTTCTCATAGGAGGTTAAGCTAAGCTTGAATCGAGCTTGGTCGGTTGAATGCAAGGCTTTACCAAAGTATTGTCCCTCTTTCAAATTGATCATGAGTAAAGGTAGTGTTACAGTAAAATACCTACATGAGAAACTAGACTGCTTTTAGTTGGATAGCCGCTCCTCCGCCACTCTTTAAAATGAGCTGTAAATGATCCTTTCTTGTTAGCGATTTTTCCACTACACGGTAATCTTCAGCATGGCGATTTGCGTTGACTCCATCAGCAAAGATTCGCGCCTGATAGGTTCGATCCTGCAAAAAAGATAAATCCAAATCAATTTTCCGTTCCGTCCAATCTGTCAAGGCACCAATATACCAATCTTCCCCCTTCTGCCTGGCGATCACTACATACTCCCCTATTCTAGCCTCTAGCACAATGGTTTCATCCCAAGTGACGGGTACCTCAGATAGGAAAGACAATATATCTGGATAAGCCAGGTAAGCGGTTGGGGCATCACAAAGCATTTGCATGGGGCTGTAATACACAATGTACATGCCCAACTGATGACAGCGTGTACCATGACTCATTGGATTATTGTAATTTGTGAAAAATTTACCTTTAACCGAGTTTCGCATCGATCCAGGCGTATAATCCATGGGGCCGGCAATCATTCGTGTGAAAACTAAATCCACATTGTGGCCAGGCGTTTCATCCTTATCAAATTTGTTATATTCATTCCCTCGCACCCCTTCATAATTGATCACGTTGGGATAGGTTCGATGTAAGCCCGTTGGCTTACTGCAACCATGTATATTCAACAAGAGTTCGCGTCTAGCCGTCTCCCTAGCTAAGGTCTCATAAAAGTCTACAGCTATTTGATCATCACGATCGATGAAGTCCACCTTAACTCCAGCCACTCCCCACTCCTTGAATTGGTCCAGTGCAACTTGCATTTGACGATCCAAAGTGTGCCAAACACACCACAGCACGATTCCCACCTTTCGTTCCTTGGCATATTGCACTAAATGAGGGACATCGACCGTCGGCTTCTGTAGGAGCAAATCAAATACATCAGACCATCCCTCATCCATAATCACATATTCAAGTCCGTATTTCGCTGCAAAGTCAATATAGTACTCGTAGGTGCGATTATTAACCCCAGTTTCAAAATCAACACCGGTTAAATTCCAATCATTAAACCAGTCCCAGGCCACTTTCCCCGGTTTTATCCAGTCTGTTTCAATTGCGGATGGACGAGATAACTTGTAGACCATGTCACTATCCGCTAATTGGTGGTCTGATTCGGCTACGATTACCACCCGCCAAGGAAAATCGCGCACACCTTGTGTTTCCGCAAGGTAATCCGCTCGTTTCGTTACTCGAAGATTAAATTGACACAGGCCTCCTGGTTCCCAAGCCATAGGATAATAGGGAAAGAGTCCATCGAGGAAAAAGCGATTGTTGTTCCCAAGTTTTCGGACATACATACCTGGGTAATCGTAAAGGTCAGCCTCCGTGATCGCCAATTTACAGGTAGGAGTCTTTACCACCAATGGTAAACTTATAAATTCTTCTTCCTCCACCTCACTAATCTTATATTTGGTATATAGCTTTTCGTAAGACGTCTGAAAATCGCCCACCACATGTGCTACTAAGGCATGGTCCTGTAAAAATCGAAATCCTACCTCTTCTGCTGTCACCCTAATAGTCTGATCCAAATGCGTGCGGAATCGGTAAGCCACTCCATCATCATAGACTCGAAAGACTAGACTGTAGTCTCCTTCCATCTCCAAGAGTAATTCATGATAAGCATTTGGCACTGTTTTACGAATCCCCCAAACAGTGGAAATCAACTCATCAATTTGCCGTGTACTTTTCCTGAGGACTTTGGGATTCCTTCCCAATACCTGACCATCCTGTAGACTCAAACTTAGTGGGGAGAACCACATGACTGTATGGCCTTTAAAGTCTATGGCATAATAGATCTTATCTGTGAATTGTATACGTACACGTATATCTTTACTCGGAGATTCTAGCTGCATTATTTACGTCTGTCTCCCAGGTACAAGACTGATAGGCTGGTCTGTTCTACATTGCTGTAGGTTTACCGTAGCTTGCGGAATCTAGAAATGGCCTTCATGGTCACCTGGAAAGGTTATCTTTTTAAAGAAACGCAAGTTATAAACTAGCTGCAATAATCCACGAGCAATGACCCAATTTTCACTCCGTCGGTTTCACTTGCCTGGACTTTTCCTCCATAAAGACTTTGGGTTCATAAATGTATCAACACTCTGCCAACCAAGCTTGTAAGTATTCTGACAAGTCTGAAATGTTTGGGCTATGGCCAAGGGAGATATAGGCTCCAGAGTTGGCCATTCCAGCTACTAAACAAGCGCGATTTGATACCCCCAAACACATGCCAAGGCAAAAGCCTGCATTTAAGTTATCCCCAGCCCCTGTCTGGATTTTGGGCACTGCTATGACTTTCCCCATTTGTTCGATAACACTATCTTTTGTGATCAAC
The DNA here is from genome assembly GCA_965263225.1 of Saprospiraceae bacterium. Classification (GTDB taxonomy): domain Bacteria; phylum Bacteroidota; class Bacteroidia; order Chitinophagales; family Saprospiraceae; genus DT-111. Next base: position 232,062 of record CBDHHG010000042.1, on the reverse strand, counting down.
AATGCTCTGTCCAAAGGATGGATAACTAATTGATGAAGATGTAGATGGTTAAAAAGTGCAGCCCCCAAAACCTTTAAATCAGCCGGTACGGCTTGTTCGGGAAAGTGGATCTGATACAAGTAGATTGCCTCATTCTCATTGACGCCTAAGGTTAACTGCCCATAACTTGAGAATTCACCAATGGTTTGTACTAAAGTCCGAATATCCTCCGGTGGCTTGGCTGTTGGATCGGCTAAATCAAAAAAGAATTGTTGTTTTCCATCGGCACAGCTTGGGAGGACATATTCCAAGAGTCCAGATAGAAGATCATTCGCTAAGGGCAGGTTGCTCCAGTCTACCAGCGCTAGCACTTCGTTTTCACGAAAATGCTGTCTTAGTTGATCCATTCCCAGCTTCTCCTTTAAACTCTCCCAGCCTAGACCCTCAAAGGCCTTTACATCGGAAAGAATTAACTTCCCGTCACCAAACTCTAAGGCGATCGTTTCAGCAGGTGGCCCCAAAGAAATCAGCTGAGCGGGTAGGCTTCTGAATATCGGATGAATGGAAGGGCTACCTAATGTACCAATACAAGTGGTCTCAAACCCCAGATGCGCTAATGCATTGGCCATGATGGGGGCATTTCCGCCCAATTTAAGCTCTTGAGAAACTAGTTCAATTTGTGCGCTCTTACCCGCAGCGAAAGCTAGGCGATCAGCAAAATCGGCGATGGTAGGAAAAGGAGTAAAGTCTTTTCCTTTGCGCTTCTTTACAACCTTTTTAATCTTATCAACATAGCCATCAAAGCCCACCAGGGCCTTGCTTTGGAGCGGTTGTTGTAAGGCAGATAGTAGCTCAGTGATGGCAGCTCGCGTACTCATCAATACCCCTTGGTTTCTGCATGAATTTGACCATCACCTGCTTGACCACCAAATCGTTCGGCAGCGGCATCCAGAATTTTCGCTGTGGCCGTAGCGCCGATCCGGGTTACCCCTAAGGCTTTGACCTTTAGCAAGTCATCCAAGGTCCTAACCCCACCTGCCGCCTTCACTTGGACGTTTGCATCACTATGGGCCCGCATTAACTTCAGGTCATGTTCAGTTGCTCCTTGGTATCCATATTTTCCATCTGCCCCTTTGACCATACCATAGCCAGTAGAGGTTTTGACAAATTCTACTTTTAACTCGCTGCAAATTTCACACAACTTAATCTTGTACTGGTCGGCGGGTAGAAAGTCGTTTTCAAAAATAACTTTCAGGGCGGCACCATGCTGGTGGGTCATCCTTGCCACCGCAGCAATTTCTTCTCGTACATACGCCCAATCCTCACCCAATACTTTCCCTATGTTCACAACCATGTCAATCTCTACTGCTCCATCCAGGCAAGCCTGCTCCGTCTCTGCAACCTTAATGGCAATGGCACTATTCCCCTGCGGAAAGCCAATAACAGTACCGACCATTACGGAAGATCCCGCCAACCAACCAACTGCCTCCTTAATGGCATAGGGTTTAATGCAAACTGAAGCCACATCATAGGCCTTGGCCAATTCACAACCCGCTTTCAGGTCCTGTTCAGTCATGGTCGGGTGCAGCAGGGAATGGTCAATCATCTTGGCCAGCTCTTTAACACTTACTTCCATTTGTTCTTGTTTAGCTCTCCTTGTAAAAGAGAGTAGGTTATAGTTAATAATCGATTAAAGCTTCACCCAGCGCTCTTCTTGATGACTCAGCAAGATGGCATCACACAAACGAACCTCTTGATGTCCATGCTCGAAGGTGGGATACAATGCCTCTTGGCTAGATTTACCAGCTGCAATGGCATCATAGAAAGAACGAAAACATTGTTTGAAAGTATCCGGGAAACCCTCATTGTGGCCTCCTGGATAGTTGGTAAACGGTCTTACTTCCGAACGGAGTAGACTTGGATCTTTGAGCAAACTTTGGTTGGCTTCCTTACGTTGCCCAAGCCACAGTTGATTGGGCTGCTCACTATTCCAAGCCAAAGCATTGTTAGATCCTGATATCTCGTAGCGCAAACAGTTCTTTCTTCCTGCTGTCACTTGAGAGACCCATAGCTGTCCTTTCCCTCCTCCTTTAAAGCGAAACAAGATGCTACCACAGTCATCGGTCGTGATTTCAACCGCTTCTAACTGATCTGGGGATATAGCATCGTCGCTGAAAGTAGCTACTTCTCCTTTGGGTCTTTTTCTCACTGGATGGACTGTGTTAAGATCTGCAAAGACAGCTTCTACCTCCAAGCCTGTGATCGAGTGAATTAGATCCATCCAGTGCGTACCGATATCCGATACGGCACGCAGGGCTCCACCCTGATCCGCCAATACTCTCCAATTGTAGTCCGTATCATAGAGTAGCCAATCTTGTACATAGCTTCCTACCACCGAAAACACACGACCTAGTTCTCCACTTCTTACCCGTTGCCGCGCCTCCAGATTTAAGGGGTAATATCGAATGTTATAGCAAACACCTGCTGCCAATCCTGTTGATGCTGCTAAAGCTACCAACTCAGCTGTTTCTTCGGCATTCATCGCCAAGGGCTTTTCACACATCACATGTTTCCCTGCCAACAAAGCCCTTTTTGACATTTCAAAATGCAACACATTAGGCACCGCGAGGTGCACCGCATCCAAGTCCGAATCCGCTAATAGTTCCTCGAAGGAAGTATAGGCAAGTTCCAAACCATGGGTATCACGGACGCGAGCACCTTTGGTAGGAGAACTCCCCAATACCCCTTTGACTTTAACCCCTAATCGCTGAAGGGCCTCGATATGCACTGGACCTATAAAACCGGTACCCGCCACAGCAGTGGTAAATTGACTATACATGTTCAAGTAAGTTTATCGTTTCTTATACCCCATCTTTAATCATCAAGAATGAGCAGCAAGTAAGATACGAATTCGAACTTCGATCGAATATTCTACGCAAATAAGCATCAAATTTCAGGTAAAAGATATCATCACATCTTCCATCATCACTTTAAATCTTTATAGCTAATCAACTCAATATTAGATTTTTGTAGTAGTCTCATTACTCTTTCACTTGTAAAAACCTGAGTCACGCCCGCTCGGTCAGCTGCTACATTTTCATATCCTTTATGGCCAACTGTTTGTAATTCCATAATGTCATAACCGGGGTGCTCTAAAACTAGCCAATCCCCAGAGCCTAGGTTTTCAAGCATTTGCATAAACCGTTCTTCCTTTTCTGCGGCTGTGTATTGATTCCCTGACCAGGAAGGCGCAAATTTTACCCCCTCCTTTTCCCAGTGAATATCCAGGCCATATTCTTTCGCCAATCTATACATCAAGGCTTTAGCTTCGGGACTAATATTAGCGCATCCCATATGCCCAGATAGGTGGCTGAGCTGAGGTATCTTTTTTTGTGCTAGTTCAATCTGTGCTCGCCACTCTGCTTCAACCTCTGCCAGCAACCAATCCCTGGATTTCAAGTAACCCAATTCAGGGAACCTTTGGTTCTGCCAAATCATGGGAAAGAAATAGCCATCTTCATCCACTAAACTTTGGGCTTTGGTCAAAGGGCGCCATTTCAAGTTGCTCCATTCGCTTGTCAGCGTAAGGTGTACCCCTGCATCAAGACCAGGATTATCTCGCAGCATTTGTGCAGCCTCTTCAAACCAGGGTCCTGGCACAAGTACCTCCACAGAGCGGGCGATCCCTTTTTTATATGTTTCCAAACAGGCAAGGTTAACCGCATGAGAAAAGCCCATATCATCGATCCGTACCAACAGCCGGGTCTTCGTCACCTGAGCCATACAACTGAAGAGGGTAAGGCTAGAAAAGAGAATGCCTACTCCTATGGATCTAAGAAACTTCAAATTTTTGGTACTAGTTAACATCGGAAAGTTTTGAAACATTAAGCGTCAAGATCTGTCCATCCGCCTCCAGGCGATCTTTGATGCTTTGATAAGGAACATCCTGCACCGATACCTTTTTTTCAAGGGCTTGAACAGCAACGGTGGCGGCACTTTGACCTAAAATCATGAATACGGGCTCCATTCGAATGGAACCAAAAGCTATGTGGGAACTAGATACACAGATTGGAACGGTCAAATTCGTACATTCCTCTTCCTTGGGCAAAAGGGCTCCCAGATGAATTTGATAAGGTTCCTTGGGTTTCACGCCAATATCTCCTTCATTCTGCACGAAGCCATCTGGCTTGATGTAGCGTTGAACATTGTGCGAATCCATCGTATAAGATCCCATACCAACTGATTCAAGTACTTTCCGTTTGCCCATAACTTCATGCTCAGTCATGACATAGCTTCCTATCATCCTACGGGCTTCTCGGATATACAATTGATGTGGCCAATTTCCGTTATCCAGGAATTCATCCTTAGCCAAGCCCCATTGGTTCAACCTTTCTTGATCTGCTTTTGGTATTCTTGGATCATTAGCCAGGAAGTACATTAGTCCTTTTTGATACCGTTCATGTTCAGCAATAATTTCTCGTCTTCTCTCATAAGTAGCGTCCGGATAATCATAATTCATTCCTATGTTGTCCGTACTAAAAGGACCGTGGTTATTGGTATCGGTTTTGCGATTCGGTATGGGGTCAAATTTCCGAAACAGCTCATCCCAACCCTCCTCAAACACACGAGCCAACAATTCGTATTGGTTAGGATCATAGCCTTCCGGTTTCGGAAAAGGGATCCGATTATCGGGATGGTTACTCAGGCACATTCGAAAGCAATAGGCTTGTATACGTCTGTCCCCCGCTCCATACTCTCCAGGTGGTTCTGTCGAGATTCGCGCTAACACACCACTTCCTGGATTACCTTTTTCTTGGTAGGGGTCAATTGGTTTCTTGAAGTAGTGATCATGGTGTAGCACACCCGTTTGGATTCCATTCCACTCTTCTTCATATACACTATTGGCCTCTCGTCCTATATGATAATTCACTCCAGCTGCGGCCATCAGGTCTCCTTCGTAAGTAGCATCAATAAACTGTTTAGCCCGAAATCGTTTTCCGCTAAGCATACTTATCGTCTGTATAGCTGTTCCTGCCAATTCCACCCCTCGTTCTCGGTCCAACCACTCATCTCGATACAACTCTATCTCATATTCCCTAACAAAACCTTCAAAGGCAGATTCAGCTGCACTTGGCTCAAAAATCCACATGGTACGCTGCTCTCCGTCGATTGCTGGGGTACCTTGGCCCCGGTTGCCATACTCTGATTGGGACTGCCACTTCCAAGCCGTGCTGTCCTGATAGTGTTCGTATATCTTGTGATAAAATTGCCTAGCTAAACCTCCAATAACACTTTTGTTGCCCGTATCCGTCCAGCCAAGTCCTCCTGAAGATAAACCACCTAAATGTTGATCCGGAGAGACCATGACTACGGATTTACCCATACGCTTAACTTGGACGGCTGCGATCACGGCAGCCGCTGTACCACCATAAATGACCACATCAGCCTCTATCAACTCGATCTTTTCACTCTCGGTAGAGCTAGAACTGTCCTTACAAGAATGCATAAGGCCAATTTGAAATAAGACAAGCAATAGGAAAACAAAATTTTTCATATGTATATTGATTCTAGGAACATTCAATTAACTACCACCTCTTCACCAAGTTCTTTTAGAGCCCATTCCAACGCCCAACTCGTAAAGGCCGCGTAGTTAAAATCTTTATACTTACGCTTAGCATCTGGGCCTCCCAGGTTCTTTTCCAGCACCTGGTAAAGCTTTGGAATCAAAGGGCGGGCAGCTGGCCCAATTAGTTGAATACTTCTCGCCGCCTGCAAGGCTAACCAAGGACGTTCATCCAACACCCATTTTCCCAATACTTCAACCGCTTTAGCATTATTGGCGTGAATACAGATGGTTTCCGCTGCTAGAATCTGGACACTTGGAGATTCATCCTCCAATAAAGATTTTAGTAGATCTATGCTGGCTGGCTGTAGGGACGGAAGATTCCGTAGGGCCATCACTCCCCAATACCTTAACCCACTGTCTTCGTGCGCCAGTGTAGCTGTTATGGCAGCTGCATCCTGGGTGCCCACAAGTTCCGCAGTAGCTATCAATTCATCAGTCTGGTATGCCGATGATCTGGCATAATCATAGGGTGTGCTAGCCTGTGACCTAATCATGTATTCCGCTTCGGCCAAAAGACCTAGATCTCTGGTTTCTTCCATCCAGGCATGTAACGCTGCCTTCAATTCCGTTTTGGTCTCCTGGAGATCTTCGTGATCAGCGATATTATTTAACTCGTAGGGATCAGCTTTTAAATCATACAATTCCTCCAGGGGTTTAGCTTTCCATAATTTATTTTGTTCTTCGTTGTTCAGTCCTGCCGCTTTCGCCCTTCTCAGTGCGCGGAAGGCTGGCTTCTGGTCGCCATAAATAAAACCGGACTGTATGGGAGGTAGATGAGGCATGTAATGACGGATATAAATATAGCGATCGCTAAGCACGGCTCTCGACATTTCGTACATATCATCCGCTCTATCTCGGGCAGCAAATGTGAAATGCCGAGCAGATAGATGATCCTTTCCAAGAAACGCCTGCCCTTCCATTTCTGCTACGGGCGAGAGTCCCACCAAAGAAAGTACCGTAGGAGTAAAATCAACAAAACTAACCAACTGATTCGTTTGAGTTCCGGGTTTATCCAGGGCTAGATGCTGGTAAGCTTCAGGTATTTGTACCAGCAAAGGAACCCGGAGTCCCGTTTGGTACAACCAGCGTTTGTATCGAGGCATGCCAAACCCATGATCTCCAAAAAAGAAGATGATCGTATTTTCCAGGAGTCCATCATCCGCCAATGAATCCAGAACCTGTCCGACATTATCATCCAGGGCACGCAAGACATCGTAATAATGTGCCCAAACCGTCCTCGTTTCTTCTGTGTTCGGGTAATAAGGTGGAACGGATACCTGACTTGGATTAGTAAGTCGATCTTCTGATAAAGTGGTTGCTATTTCTTGATACTGTTTTTCATTATTGACACTCCCTTCATGTGAAGGACCAACATTAATAAAGCTAAAAAATGGCTGATTCGATGACCTATGTCGCCAAGGTGCTAGGCTCCCTGACCAATGTTCCCAAAGTCCATCAGGATCAAAGTTATAGTCCGTCTTGTTGCGATTAGAGGTAAAGTATCCGGCTTTAGCTAGGTGCTCAGGTAAAGTCATCAATTGGGGCGAGAAAGGAGTTTCTGAACGAAGATGCTGTGTCCCCATCGAAGTAGCATAGAGTCCAGTAATCAAGCAGGAACGAGCAGGCGCACAGATTGGTGCAGTTGCATATGCCTTTTGATATAAGATTCCATGCGCTGCTATGGCGTCAATGTTAGGAGTGATGGCCAGGCTATCACCATAGCATCCGAGTGCTGGGCTAATATCCTCAGCCACTAACCATGCGATATTGGGTGGAGGTAAATCGGAGCTTTCAGAAGGAGAAGTACAGGAGCAGCAAATACCTATAATGGATAGGAAAAGCCAATGGATGGACCGCATGTATTTGTGTTGGTTTTTCTTTTCTCCAAAATACAAATTCTCCTAGACTTTTCCCGTCATGCGGTTTCCTGCGAGAATTCATTTAATTTCAGGAAGGCATCGTATGCTTTTTGTGAGGAGTTCTCTGTGTAGAAGTAAGCAATTGCCCAAGCAATCGGCCTTGCAAAACTTCAGATATGCCAAGCTGCCGACTCGTTTCTTTACATCATTTATTAGCTATTGGAATCAATGAAAAGACCCTCTCTTTCCACAATAAGATCTTCTTACCCAATACATACCTTGGCCCTGCTCTTTCTCTTACTGAACTTCGCTTGCCAAAATGTATCGAATAAATCCTCCAGCTCACTTCCGAATGTATTGCTTATACTCGTCGATGATATGGGAGACGGAGATCTTACCGCTAATGGAAACCCCTACTTACAAACACCAGAACTGGATGCCTTAAGAGAAAAGAGCGTTAAGCACTTTCTTTCATGGCAAAGTCTGAAGAACCTTTTCTCTGCTATCTGTCTTGAGGGACCAAAAGTTCACCATCTATGAAGGAGGCGTCCGCACACCTTCATTTTGGTATTGGGAGCGGCATTGGGAACCACAACGTATCGATCACTCCTTTGCTGCCCACATCGACTTGGTTCCCACTATAATGGAAGTACTGGCAGAAAGGGACAAGCCAGTGAGAGGGCCGGACTATGACGGCCTAAGCCTACTGCCATTGCTTGGGGGACAGCCTATTCCGGATACTCTACAAAAGCGTATCCTATTTCAAAACTATCATTTATCTACCTTGGCAAAGCCCGCAGCTTTACCAGGTGGAACGGCCCTACAATGGCCATTCAAAATGGCTGAAGACAGCTTGCTATTTAACTTGCAAAGTGATCCATCTGAATCCAGGAATGTAGCTTCGATCCATCCCGAAAAGTTAAGAATATTACGGGAAGCCTATCAAACCTGGTGGCAGTCCTTGCCTCGCCAAGTCACGGATTACCCATTGGCTATTCCTATCGGTTATGAACAGGAAAACCCGATCTTGCTACAGCCGCACCACGGCAAATCCATCGGAAAACTACAATTCCTAGGCAGCAGAGGTCTTCTGGGAGAACGTATTGGTGCTCATCCCTCTGGAGTGGATGGTGATTGGCTTGGAGCATGGGAAAAAGTAGAAGACGGCATTCGTTGGATGGTTGATGTGAGTAAGCCAGGTCGATACCATATCGGCGTTCAAGTCCGAAATTCCCTAGAGAATGAAGAGCTTAATCTCCAGCTCAAAATTGCAGGGGATAGTGTAGTCGCGACCATCCCAGGTCTAAGAGCGGAGCATGCTTGGCGAGAATTCCAACTATTGGATTTAGAGCTACCTCAAGGCCTGGATACCCTAAGCGTCACGCTTCAACCTCCCTTAGCCGCCAAAAATGGCTTCGACATGAGAGGTTTATCGCTTCGCCTCAGCGAGTAAAGGATATCCGTCCCACAGCTAATATCAAAACCTCCATAAAGTATTTATCTTACCAGCCGAATTCAAAGTAACTTTTTAATTCAGATGTATGAAAAACCTAAGATGTATCATTAGTTCGATCCTGTTTTTCACCTTATCCTTGGCCCAAAGCCAGGAAATACCTGTGATCGATTGGGAAGAATTGAGTAAGACCGCTCCCTGGAAGGCTACTGAACAATGGGAACCCGTTCCCGAAAAAGTTTCACCAGGTTTCCTCATGGCTCCGCCTTCTGATGCAATTGTTCTATTTGATGGAAAGGATCTCTCTCATTGGCATAAACCCAAATACTCCTACGGTGTGAGAATGGATCATGTCAAGGGGATCTTAGCCGCTAAGGCTAAAGACACAGAGGTATTTCCCCCTGAATGGACTGTTAAGGACGGAGTGATTATTGTAAAGCCTGGTGGCGGCCATCTGGAAACTAATCAAGCCTTTGGTGATGTACAGCTACATATCGAATGGTTAGCTCCAGTAGATGCAGGAAAAAAAGATCAGGGTTATAGCAATAGTGGGGTCTTTTTTATGGGACTCTACGAGGTCCAAATTCTGAACTCCTATGAGAACAAAACCTATCCAAATGGACAAGCCGGATCTTTGTATAAGCAGCACATTCCACTTGTCAATGCCTCCCGTCCACCCGGTGAATGGCAATCGTATGATATTGTATTTGATGCGCCAGAATTCCATGCAGATGGGACACTCAAAGCGCCTGCTTACATTACCGTATTTCACAATGGAGTCCTCATCCAAAACCATGTAGAATTGAAAGGCCCCTGTATATACATAGGAGAGCCTAGCTATACACTACATCCTGCTAAGTTGCCACTATTGCTACAGGATCATGGAAACCTCGTGCGCTACCGCAACATCTGGATACGCGAGTTGTAAGACACTAGGGCCTTGCTAGGAGGGATCACGTGGCATTTTATCCAGCTCACGTAGGTATTTGACGATCTCGTCAAACTCAGCACGTTGCAGGTAAGTGATGGGCGGCATCTTACTACTATAACGGAAAGATTTTGGGGCATTGATGAATGCCCAGATATCATCCTCATTCCAATAGGAAAGGATATTTCTTGGGTAATTAAATTCGGGCCCCATTACTCCGCCCACTTTATTGAGAGAATGGCATTTCAAGCAATGTGTTTCGTAAAGATGGAAGCCTGCCAAGTTTTCTTTAGGCATGATAGTAGCATAAGTGGATTCGTAGGGTGTTAGCATTAGCTTGGATAACCCATAAGGCCAAACTAAAGAGTGATCATCGTAAGGAATTTCTTCCCAAACCAAGTAAAAAGGGGGCATTTTGCTCGCCATCTTACTCGTCCATGCCTCTGTTTCACTGGTCAAGTCAGTAAAGGCCAGATAACTCTCCTTCGACAGCGCCTTATCTAAGGTCATAGTAGCATTGTACCCATCAACACATTTATAGGTTACCAAAATTTTTGCAGGATCAGAGGATCGAATCCATTCATAGTTCCCCAGGGCCAATAGGCTATCAAAAACTACGCTGAAAGGGTATGCTTTGTACTTTTGTTCATGCTTTAGCGTATGATCGTATTTCACCAACACCTCCTCTGCCACCAGACCATGCTCTTCCCGTAGTAAAAAATCGAGATCAAACTGAGCTATTCGCTGTTCGGCTAAGGTTTCTTTTGCTACCTCTTTCAATTGTTGCCCCATTTTATCCTCTTCAGCACAGGCACCAAAAGCCAGTACTAAAAACAGTAAAAAATACAACAGATAGCAAAAGGGGAAGCAATTGAAAACGCTTGAATGGTAAAGTCGCTGAAACTCTTGCAATTGCATGCCTAACTCCTAGTTTTGGCTCGAAAGTAACTAATAATCTAAGGATTTCCTATCTCCCCTCAGAATTTAACCACTCCCGCCAATATTCCTTATTTCTTGGAAGTTTGGTGCTTGATCAGACTGTTTAGACCTCCTGGTAGATGATAGAGCATTTGAACTTCATCAGGCGACAAAGTACGGCTAAATAGGGCTACCTCATCCATCAGACCAATAAAGTTTAAACCCAAAAAGATTTTGGCTTTTTCTAATTCCCAAGTAAAGGGTTCCTGTATCTGACGTTCGCCTTGAAACTTTCCATTGATGTAAAACTTAGCTTGCCCCTGTTCCGTATTAAGTCCCTCAAACGTGACGACCACGTGTGTCCAAATCCCTTTCCCAAAAGGAAGATCTTTGGCAGGGAGCAGACGCTTAGTAAAGGCTGGATTTTTGTCTGGAGAGATGTTTTCTGGATTCCAAATTGACAAATCACCGTATACGCCCATGCGGAAAGATCGGGGGCTCTTGTCTGAGAAATCTACCCATAAGGCAGCATCATTGTATGCGACGTCCGTGATCTGAATGGGATCCGTGTATCCCGGAGCTAATTCTTGATCTGGATCAAGACTTAGCCAAAGTGAGATAGTTCCATTCCAGTTTTCCGTTTTGTACTCAATATTCTGAGGGGCCTGGTAGAAGGCCACCGACTTGGCTTTGGTCGGGAATTCCAATGCATGGCCATATAAGCCCTCATTTTCCTTAATTCTAGCTGCTGGATGATGAAGTCCCGCTCGTTGGGTGTCCAATTCGTCATAAGCTGCCGCAGTGAATAAGTTAGAATCTCCTTTGGCATAGTCTGCCTCAAGCCCGTGATCAAAAGTAGCCGCCAACGTAAGATCTGCACTAAGCGATCGCTGAAGTAAGGTTCTTTGCTCTTGTACATATTTATGGATTTCCTTGACCGGAGCCATCCAAATACCGTACTGAGGATCGCGTACATATTCCATTAAATCCCTTAGCATCTGCACCTTGGTAGTTTGAAAACCTCCCTCTCCTATTTCATGCCCCGCCAAAATTACCCAATCTCCATTATTGGCTGCTCGCTTTAAAATAGGCTTAATGTCTTCCTTGAAATCCTTCCCATCCATCGAAATGCCTTGCAACTGAGCAAAATCAGCGTAAATGGGATTATTGGGAGCCTCATTCAACCAGTCCCTTCCGGTTTCAAACAGCTCTGCAATCAGGGGTACAAAACTCTCTGTCTCCCTTCCCCGCCCCACATAGCTTTGACCACAAGGATAGGCAAAGGACACTGGCTTTACTCCAGTCAGGGCTTCAATCCGACTACTTGCTTCTGTCAATTCCGCTCGCATAGCAATCAGGTTATAATTTTCTAAGGCCTTACCCCTTGCCCAGGGAAAATTTCCGGAACAAGGATGCACCAAGGTATGGTTGCCCAATTCATGTCCTGCCTCTACCAAAGCCTTCCACCCCTCTAGCTTGGCCTGCACCGCACTAGGGATAACATAAAAGGTCACTTGAGCATCTAGCTCGTTGAACAAAGGTAAGCCGACAGTCGGATGCGATTCACGGGCATCATCAAAGGTGAGGCTTAGAGCCATCATTTTGCCCCTTGGCCATTGAATCTCTTGAGCCGTAGTCATTGGTAGGTTGATCCAGAAAAAGAGGCCGATCCATCCTAAGTAGTAAGAAAAGTGATACTGGTTTTTCATTTCTTGTTTATGTATCTTGTTGTCAATGAATATAGTAAGAATTCACTTTTATTTACCCCTGAATTAAACTAATTGAATAAGTAATAGTCTATAAAGCTGATAGCAAAATGGAAATCACGGAAATCTATTACCCTAAAGTACGATCCGAGTGGCGTAAGTGGCTAGAAGAAAACCATACCGAAAAGAAAGAAATTTGGTTGCGGAGATTCAAGAAAGCTACGGGCAAACCTTGTATTACCTACGATGAATTGGTGGAAGAATGTCTTTGCTTTGGATGGATCGATGGGGTGGTAAAGAAATTAGATGAAGAGAGCAACGTTCAACGAATTACACCTAGAAGGAAGAAAAAAAACCTTCTTATCCGAACTCAATCGCCAAAGAGTCTGGAAGTTACAGGCTTTAGGTTTGATGACAGAGGCAGGCCTAATACCCATTCAGGACCAAATTGGCTTTCCTGAAGAGGCTTTTGAAGTTCCAGATTGGATCATACAGCAGTTGAAAGAAGCTAAACTTTGGGAGAGATTTGAAGCCTTTCCCCATATGTACAAAAGATTGAAGATCGGATGGATTTTAGAAGCAAGTAAATATCGTCCGGAAGAGGCTCAAAGGAGGCTCAATTATCTGATCAAAATGACAGGTAAAGAGAAGATGTATGGAACTATTCCGGAGATCCCAGGGTATTATTAGTGTCGTCTATTATATGAACATAGATTAAATCCAGACTTTTATCGAAAAAACTCACCCTTAGTGTATCGTTTTGGAGCATTTATGCATTAATAATTATAGATACATATTTCATTGATAGTCTTTTGAGAACGAATAAAAGGCAAATTGTATCCAATCATCTAATTAGTCCATTTTGCAATACAATTAAAACCAAGAGTATGCCCATTCCGCACGCTTGCGATTATATCGCAGCTAAGAGGCCAGCGTGGGGCAATCTTTATTAAGAAGAGCGCTCCATCATTGATTCTGGCCTGCAATAAAAACGTAAGACGGGAATACCCCTAAATCACCAGAATCATGTTAACTTCTATCATTCCTCAACGCAAAGGACAGTTTACAATTAAAGGTCGGAGAGAAGACCTTGCCAATCACTTGCGCAAGGCTGGGGCCGCTATCGGGAAGCTAGAAATCGATGTCTACAGCTTCCGCATGGCTCGGATCATAGGTTATTTTGAAGCCTATGTTGTGACGGGTACCATCGAAAACATCGAAGATGGTTATATGGTAAATTACCATATTCGTCCCCACTACTTCACGCAGTGGTTATGGTGGATTGCCATTCCTGGCAATTTCCTTCTTCTTTTATATTCTGATTTGGATATAGCCAGATTGGCCGAACTCAATATGGCTCCGCCTTGGCTTCGATATACTGGTTACCTACTCTTTATTCTATCTGCCTTAGTCGCCTTTAGCTGGTTGGTCTTGTCCGATATGGCTATCACTGAGCGCCATCTTCAAGATCTCCCTCTGCCGTCCCTGCAGCAGGAACTAGCTGCGGAAGATAGCGTGGATCCTAGATCCTAAAGCTATTAGCTACTGAGGGAATAAAAAGGAGACAATAACGGGCATTCCTCTCAAGAATAGAGGGTGCCCATAGCCTATTTCTAGCTTGTTCAAACAACTAGCCTTCGGACGAAGACTGCCAGATACTCCGCCCAGTCGGCGTATCAAAGATTTGGGCTTTGAGAATAAACAATTCAAATTCTAAATCGACCTGCATACTGATAGATTAACGGAAGAATATCACAATGGCGCCTAGAGCCGTCAACATAAGAATTAGCTGACGATAGTGATGTTCTTGGATTTGCCTCACCACCCATAAGCCTGTCAAGAAGCCGATCAACAAGACTGGAATTAAACGAAGGTTAATCGCAAAAGTTTCCATCGAAATCGTACCCCAGACCCAAATATGAAAGGGAGCTTTAAACAGATTGGTAATAAAGAATAGCCAAGCAGCAGTTCCAATGAATTCGGTCTTTGGGAGTCGCATGGCCAGGAAGAAAACGTTTGAAAAAGCCCCCGCTAGATTTCCAATCATCGTGGTAAATCCCGCTGCTAAGCCCATAATACCCGCAAACCACCACTGAGTAGGAACCTTTGCCGATTTCTGGCGATCCCATACATACATCATGACCACACTGATGAATATGATAATGGCCATTCCTCGTTTAAAAATAATCTCTGGCAAATCCTTCCCCACCCAGACACCCAATAAAACACCAATGATCATCCAAGGCAATAATTTAAACAATAACAACCACTGCGCATCGCGCTTGTAATAAATGACTGCACAGATATCTGCAGTAATTAAAAGAGGCAGCATAATGCCCGTTGAAGCTCTTCCTCCAAAAACCAACGCCAAAATGGTCACATTGATCACGGCGATACCTTTCAAACCAGCTTTGGAAAGTCCTATTAAGAAAGCAGCGAGCATCGCAAAGAGCCAGCTAGTCATAGAGAGCTGAAACTCCGGGGCAAGTTCAAACATGAGGCAGTTTAAGTTGGCCAGCGTTAAAGGTAAGATGGAAACTTCAATCCCTAGCCAAAATGCTGCATTCCTTTTAAAATAAAGTCTGCAATCTGCTTCTCTAGTTCAACAGGATTCAATTTTTCTCGCTGTTCAATGTACCAACTGAAGAGCCAACGAATGGAGGAAAGAAAGGAATAGGTGGCGACTTCCAACTCCATCGGTCGTAACTCCTGCCGCTCTATTCCTTGTTCTATGATATGTCGAACCATTTGCTCATAACTCTCCCTACTTGCCAAGAATTCTTGCTGTCGATCTTCCTGCAAATGCTTCCATTCGCTGACCAAGAGCGCCACTTGGTAAGGATGCGCGGCTGTCAGACGGACATTTAAATTCACAATAGCCTTCAATTTTTCCACCGGGTAGTAAGAAGACTGGTAAATATTGGTCAATCCATCATGGAACTGATTCGCGATATCAAACACCAAATCATCCAATAATTGTTGCTTTGACTTGATGTAGTTGTAGAGGGTTGCCGCTTCTATATCCAAGGCTTTTGCTATATCTCTCATGGTTGTTGCCTTGAACCCCTTACTGTGGAACAGTTCCAAGGTGGTCTCTATGAATTTCTCTCGTGTTATCTTCCTTTCCATGTCTAGACCTAATAATGAATAGATTATCAAAACAGCGTAAAAATCTTCCGCGATCTGCCCGCACTACTTGTAGAAAAAATTATTTGTTAGTAAATTTACTAACAAATGTTAGTATCAAAAAATTAACAGTATGCCCATTTATCATAAACAGGGAAAACTCCCTTCAAAACGACACACCATTTTCGAAAAACCAGATGGCGGCTTACACTACGAACAGTTATTCGGCACCATTGGCTTTGATGGAATGTCCTCCTTGCTATACCATCTACATCGGCCCACCATGGTAAAAGAGGTAGGGCCAAGTAGAGATGTCACGCCAAAGGTAGCTATCGATCGGAATATGAAATCCCTAAAGTTCATAGGTTTCAACATTGAGGCACAGGAAGATTATTTGGAGAGCAGGGTTCCCTTATTGATCAATAAGGATATCCATATTGGTTTGGCAGCTCCTAAAAGATCCCTCAAAAATTATTTTTATAAAAATGCTGATGCTGACGAAATGCTCTTTATCCATAAAGGCTCCGGTACATTGCGGACCCTAATGGGGAATATTTCATTCGAGTATGGAGATTATCTGATCATCCCGAGGGGTATGATTTACCAAATCAGTTTTGACACAGCGGACAACCGATTGTTGTACGCAGAGTCCTTCCATCCCATCTATACCCCTAAACGTTATCGCAATTGGTTTGGGCAATTGCTTGAGCACTCGCCCTATTGTGAACGGGACTACAAACTACCTTCAGAACTGGAAACCTACGATCAGAAAGGAGATTTTGTCATGAAGATTAAAAAACAGGGGCATCTGCATGAATTAGTCTACGCTTCGCATCCTTTTGATGTAGTCGGTTGGGATGGCTACAATTACCCCTATGGATTCTCTATACATAACTTCGAACCAATCACGGGCAGAGTTCACCAGCCTCCGCCTGTCCATCAAACCTTTGAAACTGCGGCCTTCGTCGTATGTTCTTTCTGTCCTCGTCTCTATGATTATCACCCCAAGGCTATCCCAGCTCCGTACAATCACTCCAACATAGATTCAGACGAGATGCTTTACTATGTAGATGGAGACTTTATGAGCAGAAATGACATCGACCAAGGGTATATCACACTACATCCTGGGGGCATACCGCATGGTCCACACCCAGGGGCGTATGAGCGTAGCATTGGCAAAAAATCCACGGAGGAACTAGCCGTAATGATCGACACCTTCAAACCCTTAATGGTCACTGAAGCAGCCCTACAGATCGAGGATGGCAAATACTATCAATCCTGGCTATAACACGAATCACATTAAATCTACAAGAACCTATTATACTATATGTCTGAATTAAATTGTTGGTTGAACATAGCAGCTGATTCCGATTTCAGCATCCATAATTTGCCCTTTGGTATTTTTTCAACCTCAAACCAAAGACCGCGTGTAGGAGTGGCCATAGGGGAATTCATTATTGATCTGCCGGCCGCTAGTCAGGCCGGGGTGTTTGCTGGATTGAACATTCCGCCAATAGTACTGGAGCAACCTAAGCTCAATGACCTCATGCAATTAGGAAAAGTCATCAGCTTACAAATCCGGCATCGCCTACAGCAGCAGCTCTGCGATCCAGACTCCATCCTAAGGGAAGCCAGTCATGTATTGGTGCCACAAAGTGGGGCAAAAATGCATATGCCCGTTCAAGTCGGTGACTATACAGACTTCTATTCTAGTATTGAACATGCCACAAATGTCGGTAAGATGTTCAGAGATCCCGCCAATGCTCTACTGCCAAACTGGAAGCATATTCCGGTCGGCTACCATGGGAGAGCATCATCTATCATTCCGACTGAACAGCCCATCCGTCGCCCGAAAGGTCAGACGCTACCAAAGGGACAGAATACGCCCTTATTTCAGGCCTCACAACGATTGGATTTTGAATTGGAAATGGCTTTTATTATCGGTAAAGATTCCCAACTTGGAGAATCGATTTCCACTGCCGAAGCCAATGATTACATTTATGGAATGGTTCTATTCAACGATTGGTCGGCCCGCGATATCCAGAAATGGGAATATGTACCACTTGGACCGTTTTTAGGCAAAAACTTTGCCTCTTCAGTTTCTCCGTGGGTAGTGCTACTGGAGGCCCTAGGCCCCTTCAAAGTAGCGGGTCCAAGTCAAGATCCTCCGGTGCTGCCCTACCTACAATACGAAGGGATGAATAATTATGACATTGAGTTAGAGGTAGGAATTGCTCCAGAAGGACAGAAAGAAACGGTTGTAAGTCGATCCAATTTCATGTATATGTATTGGAATATGCAACAACAGCTAGCGCACCATACGGTAAATGGCTGTAATGTGAGAGTCGGTGACATGCTCGCCTCCGGGACTATCAGCGGACCAACGCCTAACTCCTATGGCTCGATGTTGGAACTGTCCTGGTCAGGTAGTAAGCCCCTCACCTTGGCGGATGGCAGTTCCCGTACTTTTATTGAAGATGGTGACACAGTTAATATGCGAGGGTATGGTCAAAAAGATGGAAAGCGAGTAGGCTTTGGCGTTGTTAGCACCCAAGTTCTACCCTGTCATCCCTGATAAGGAAGCGCATGATAATCGGCATCTTGATGAACAAGAACAGGAAACTTAGTCTAAGTTAACTTGTATTTTAGGTGTAAATAGTATTTTTGGCACTCTTCTCCGTTTCAGACAGAGAGTTAGGGATCCAACTTCCAAAACGCAAAGCATAAGCATATGAATAAACTGGTTAGAAATGCCGCAGAGGCCATTAAAGGAATTCAGGATGGCATGACCTTGATGCTAGGTGGCTTCGGTCTTTGTGGAATCCCTGAAAACTGTATTGCAGCTTTAGCAGAACAAGGCATTAGTGGACTTACTTGCATCTCAAATAATGCAGGAGTAGATGAATTTGGCTTGGGGCTTTTGTTACAGAAACGACAAATCAGGAAGATGATCTCTTCCTATGTTGGAGAAAATGCGGAATTCGAACGGCAGATGCTCAGTGGGGAGTTGGAGGTGGATTTAGTCCCTCAAGGTTCGTTAGCGGCTCGTTGCTACATGGCAGGAGCTGGTGTACCCGCTTTCTTCACCCCAGCTGGCTATGGCACAGAAGTAGCTGAAGGAAAGGAGGTTAGGTACTTCAATGGAAAGCCACACATCTTGGAGACGGCACTTGAAGCAGATTTTGCCATTGTTAAAGCATGGAAGGGAGATCGTTTTGGCAACCTAGTTTACAAGGGCAGCGCTCGAAATTTCAATCCAGCCATGGCCATGGCCGGAAAGATCACTATTGCAGAAGTAGAACAGCTAGTGGAACCTGGAGAACTGGATCCCAACTTTATCCATACTCCTGGTGTTTTCGTACAGAGGATATTTGAAGGAACGAATTATGAGAAGCGAATCGAGCAAAGGACCGTTCGCCAAAAAACACAATCTTAACCATCAAAAATTCGATCCATGCTAGATAAAAAAGGAATTGCACAACGCATTGCTCAAGAATTAGAAGATGGTTGGTACGTGAATTTAGGTATTGGAATTCCAACCTTGGTTGCTAACTATGTTCCTGAAGGTCTAAGCGTTGAATTTCAATCCGAAAACGGTATCCTCGGGATGGGGCCTTTTCCTTACGAAGGTGAGGAAGATGCAGATTTGATAAATGCGGGTAAGCAAACCGTGACTCTATTACCGGGTGCATCCATTTTCGATTCAGCGACAAGTTTCGCCATGATCAGAGGTGGTCACATCCAACTCACGGTCCTTGGGGCAATGGAAGTTGCCGACAATGGTGATATCGCCAACTGGAAGATTCCAGGAAAAATGGTAAAAGGGATGGGAGGAGCTATGGATTTAGTAGCCTCAGCCGAGAACATCATTGTGGCCATGATGCATACCAATAAAAGAGGACAATCCAAGTTGCTCCGGCAATGTTCACTCCCGTTAACGGGTGTGCGCTGTGTAAAACGGGTCGTGACCAACTTAGCAGTCCTGGACATAACCTCTGAAGGTTTCAAACTCATCGAAAGAGCATCAGGGGTGAGCGTTGAAGAGATTAAAAATGCTACCGAAGGCCGCCTCGTAGTGGAAGGAGATATTCCAGAAATGCAATTATAGTTTTCGAACGATGGCAAAATCCATCGATAAATAGTAGACAATGGCAGAAGAACACAAAGAACCAATTAAATGCCTTATCATAGGCTCTGGCCCAGCAGGTTATACCGCAGCAATCTATGCTGCCCGTGCTAATTTAGATCCAGTGGTTTATACAGGTCAAGAACCAGGAGGACAGTTAATGATTACCACTGATGTGGAAAATTATCCGGGGTATCCAAAGGGGATTATGGGTCCTCAAATGATGGATGACTTCAAAAATCAAGCAGAACGATTTGGGACTGAGGTCCGTTACGATCTAGTGGAAAAGGTGGACTTTAGCGGCCCCATCCATAAGGCTTGGACCGCTAACGGAGATGAAATTCATGCCCATAGCGTAATTATTTCAACTGGCGCAAGTGCCAAATGGCTAGGCTTGGAGTCCGAGCAAAGACTGATGAATCAAGGTGTTTCGGCCTGTGCCGTTTGTGATGGCTTCTTTTTCAAAGGTAAGGAGGTAGCCGTGGTTGGCGGTGGAGATACAGCGGCTGAAGAGGCAACCTATTTGGCAAAGCTTTGCCCAAAGGTGCATCTCCTGGTACGTCGAGATGAAATGCGTGCTTCCAAAATCATGCAAGATCGCGTGATGAAGACTGAAAACATTGAAGTTCATTGGAATACGGTCACGCAGGAGATTCTTGGTGATTCTGATGTAACTGGCGTTCGTGTATTGAACAGAGTCACAGAGGAAGAAAGTGTACTTCCTGTACAAGGTTTTTTCGTGGCCATTGGTCACAAGCCGAATACCGATATTTTCCAGGGTTGGCTAGATATGGATGATACTGGTTACTTGATCGTAAATCCAGGTACATCTAAAACTAAGATCAAAGGCGTTTTTGCCAGTGGAGATGCGGCGGATAAGATCTATCGCCAGGCAGTAACTGCCGCAGGGACGGGTTGTATGGCTGCCCTTGATGCAGAAAGATACTTGACAGAGGAAGGCATTATTTAATTCACTCCCTCCTTGTCAACAGATACCATACCGTACGTTAAATAGCGAACGGAAATTCATGGCCGAAGTAGAGGTGCTACTTCGGCCATATTTGTATCATACTGACAGATTATTAGCTAAGAAAACTAGTTGGGAACTGCCTTAGAAAGATTTGGTTCAAGGCCCATGTTGGCCCAGATAAAAGCATATCGATCGGCTGCCAATTCAATTGTTTGCTTTGTCGATACAGAACCGTGTCCGGCATTCGTTTGTATCCGAATCAGTACCGGATTATCTCCTTGGTGCGCTTCCTGCAGGCGGGCAGCAAACTTGAAAGAGTGAGCAGGTACAACCCGATCATCATGATCTGCTGTAGTGACCATTGTAGCTGGGTAATTCACTCCTTCTTTCAAATTGTGATACGGAGAGTAACCTTTTAGATATTCAAACATCTCAGGTGAATCTTCAGCAGTACCGTAATCCGCAGCCCATCCGGCTCCAGAGGTAAATTTGTGATATTTCAACATATCCATGACACCTACCGCTGGCAAAGCTACTTTGGCAAGATCAGGCCGCTGAGTCATTGTAGCCCCTACCAATAGACCTCCGTTAGACCCCCCAGCAATCGCCAGGTACTCACTGGAAGTATACCCTTCTTTAATTAGGTACTCACCAGCTGCAATGAAATCATCAAATACATTTTGCTTATTCATCTGGGTCCCAGCTTTGTGCCACTTCTCCCCGTATTCTCCTCCCCCTCTCAGGTTGGGTTGAGCATAGATCCCGCCGTTTTCCAACCAAACAATTCTAGAGGCACTAAAACTTGGCGTCAAACTAACGTTGAATCCACCATAGGCGTAGAGGTATGTCGGGTTTTTCCCATTCAACTCTAATCCTTTCTTATGGGTGATAAACATCGGCACTTTGGTACCATCCTTACTAGAATAGAAAACTTGCTTGGTTTCATAGGCTGAAGGATCGAATTCTACTTCGGATTGACGGTACAAAGTAGATTTTCCTGAAGCTATATCATATTTGTAAATGGTTCCCGGGTAAGTAAAGGATGTAAAAGAGTAGTACAGAGAAGTATCGTCTTTCTTAGCTCCAAAGCCCCCAGCTGAACCAATCCCTGGTAATTCCACATCTCGTTCGAGTTTACCATTCATATCAAATTGCTTGATGGCAGTCTTGGCATCCACTAAATAGTTGGCAAAGAACTTACCTCCACCAGAACCGACTCTCAGTACATTTTCCGTTTCTGGGATGACATCCTCCCAATTGTCTTTGGTAGGAGCAGATAAATCCATCTTTACCAAACGATAATTAGGCGCATCAATATTGGTATACAGGTAAAAAGTAGACCCTTCGTTATCTATATAGGAACAGCGGGCGAAATAGTCATCCTGGACTTGAATGAAATCTCCATTGGGATCATTAAGATCCTTTATATACAACTGAGCCCCACTAGTATTCTGGGCGGCCGATACAATCAAATAGCGACCGTCTTCCGATACCCCACCGCCGATGTATCGGTTCGGTTGTTGCTCTCCTCCATAGACTAGTACATCCTTTGATTGAGGAGTTCCCAGTTGATGATAGTATAGCTTATGATATTGAGTTTTGGCGGATAACGCGCTAGTTCCCTTCGGGTTATCATAACTACTGTAGTAAAATCCTTCTTTTCCCTTCCAAGACAATCCACTAAATTTCACATCGATCAAGGTATCACCTACTACTTCCATGGTTTCTGTATCCATCACTATCACTTTCCGCCAATCAGAACCACCTTCAGTGATCATGTAAGCTGCCAGGGCCCCATCTTTTGTAAAAAAAACACCTCTTAATGCTACTGTTCCATCTTCTGAGAAGGTATTTGGATCTAGGAAAACTGTTGGTTCCGCATCTTTCTCTGCTGTAGGTGTACGATACAAGACACTGTGGTTTTGAAGCCCATCATTCTTGTAGAAATATTCGTAGTCTCCTTCTTCAAAGGGGGCAGATACTTTTTCGTAGTCCAGTAATTCTTCGATACGACCTTTCAAGTTATTTCTAAAGTCGATACCATTCAAGTAGGCACCAGTAACCTCATTCTGGGCCTCAACCCAAGCACCGGTCTCCGCAGAAAGGTCATCCTCAAGCCATTGAAAAGGATCTGCGACATCTACGCCGTGGTAGGTATCCATATGATCACCCTTTGTAGTTTCAGGATAGGATAGATTCGTGGTTTCTTGATTTTGGTTAGTCTTACATGCCATCAAAAAAGAGAGCGTAAGGCAAGCAATCAGTACTAGTTTTTTCATAAACCATTAAATTGATAAGAAATAATCGATTTAGCAGTGACAGAGTCTAGTTGGTTCGTAAAACGAGCTTTACAGCTCTTCACAACCAGTTTGCTCGACCCGATCTCCGCCTTGCATTATATCGACTAATATAAAGCTTATCTCCCAATTCAACTGCTTGGGACAAATAGACTTCTTTACATTAGCAGGATTACACAGACCACCTCCTGCCCTTTCATCACTTCGATATACACACTGGCTCCGTCGTTATCAACAGCTCTCATTTCAGGTATCAGACAAATAAGTAGTTTCAGTGACAGTCCTATTCTTGTATAATTCTTTAATTTATCAGCAGAACCCAAAACTTGTCTTTAAAATTGAATTGACAACATGAAGCATTTCGATCATTTAATTCTTGGCACGGGGCAAGCCACAGGTACGTTGCTCGGTAAATTGATCCCTACCGGGGATTCTATAGCCGTTATTGAGGAAGCGAAAGTTGGGGGTAGCTGCGTTAATTTTGGCTGCACACCTACCAAGACCTTAGTAGCAAGTGCAAAAGCCTTGTTTCAAGCCAAACGTGGGGATTTTTATGGTTTTGAAACTGGTGAGATTAAAATTGACTACGACAGGATTAGAGCTCGGATGAATGAGGTACGATCGGCTAGTAGTGAGGGCCTAACCAATTGGATGGAAAATACGCCAAATGTTGATCTCATTAGAGGCAGGGGTTCGTTCGTGGAATCTAAAGTTATACAAGTCGGTGAACTACAAATCTCTGCCGAAAATATATACATTAATGTGGGAACTCGTCCAAGAGTGCCGCGCATTGACGGAATTGATGAGGTAGATTGGATGGATAGTGCCAAGCTATTAGACAAAACCCAACTCCCTAAAAAACTCATCATTATTGGCGGAGGATATATCGGTGCAGAATTCGCGCAAGTGTACTGCCGTTTTGGCACTACTGTTACGCTCATTCAAGGGGCTGACCAACTGATGCCAAGAGAGGATAAGGATGTGGCTTCGGCTATTCAGGAATTCCTGGAGGAGGAAGGCATTGAAATCTTCTGTAATGCTACTACTCAGGCGGTTAGGCAGAGCGATAATGGGATTGAGTTAGTGGTATCAATAGACGGACAAGAAAGGAGGATTCAAGGTACAGATTTACTTATTGCTACTGGTCGCTTACCCAACAGTGACACCTTAAATCTTTCAGCAACAGGTATCCTGACAAATCAGCGTGGATATATAAAGGTAGACGATTATTGCAGGACAGCGGTAGATGGCGTATTCGCTTTAGGGGACGTCAATGGCCATGGAGCTTTTACCCATACAGCTGTAAATGATGCGGAAATAGTTTTGGATTATCTATTCGGCGGTTCGCGCAGCATTTCCCAGCGCAATACGGTTTATGCCCTTTTTACCGATCCTCCCTTGGGAAGAGTGGGTATGAGCGAAAAGGAGGCATTAGCTAGTGGGAAGAAGGTCTTAAAAGCCACTCGTCCCATGTCTCGAATCAGTAGGGCTAAAGAAATGGGCGAGACCAGAGGTTTTGCCAAATTATTAGTAGATGCTGAAACAGATCTCATTCTGGGTGCTTCAATATTGGGAGTTGGTGGAGACGAAATCATTAATATGTTTGCAGCCATCATGCATAGCGGCATTGCATGCAGAAACTATCGCCGAGTGGTTTTGGTACATCCAACCGTTTCAGAGTTGATGCCGTGGATATTAGATGGTATAAAGGAGGCAAAGGAAGAACAGTAATCGGCAAGTTGTAGGTCGTAATCAGTGCCTTTGGCACTTCCCAAATCATGGCTAATTGGGAAGTACCAAAGGTTGTAATGCCTAATTTTTTCGCTTTTTTCGCACGGTGGTGGTACGCTTATTCCCTGCAGCTTTTCCATTTCGACTCCGGGCCTTAGTCGTCGTAGTCGTTCTCTTTTTTCCAGCGGCAGCACCGTTCTTACCTTTTACACCTGCTGCTCTTGTAGTCGTTCTTTTTGTTGCCGTCGCACCATTGCGGCTCCTCACCTTTGTGGTTGTGGTTGTCGAACGCTTGGCAGCCTTTACTCCACCCACACTTTTGGCCTTGCTAGTCGTTGTAGTAGTCCGCCGTACCGCCGTACCTCCTCTGCTATTTCGCACTACTGTCGTCTTTCTTACTACCGTAGTTGAGGTACGTCTGCGAGGGACATACACATTGTGGGCTCTTACTACACGATGGGTATTTACAACCCTGAAACTGGTTCGATATGGCCTCACACCAACATAAAAAGTAGAGAAAGAGCGGGGACGCCAAGGTCGCCACCAGCGAGGGTACACCCTCCAAGCAAAGGGAGAGACCCATACGCGGTATCTGGGTCCATAGACAAATCTTACGGATGGCCATAGCCACACATTCACCACCACACGCTTGAAGGTCACCAAGTCCCCAGGGCCACGACCACCGGAATCATCGCCCTCTATATCAAAGGGTTCAACAATGGTTGACTCACCGTACACCTCTTCATCTCCAACGATTTGTAAAATGGCGTTTTCTGGTCCTGTCTTTTCAATTTCGATAACGGCAATATCTTGACTTTCTGTTTCATTAATAGGCACCTGTAAGACAATAGCATGGACGTCCCCATCCATATGGTCAACTACTCGGATATAATCGATATCGCCATCTTCATTTAAATCCAAGTTGTTCACCTTATTGCTTTCTTTGTTCAGCGCTTTTTCAAAATCTTCTACGGATTTTGCCGCCTTGAAAAGACCTAGCGCACCTTCCAAACTGAAGTGATCTCCGGCAAATCCTGTTTCTTCAATGGTCTCACTGGTTTGGGCGTGTATACTCGTAACTAAAAAACTACACACTAAAATCGGGATGACAAAAAATGACTGTAGCTGTCGCATAATAGTTTTGTTTGAGCTTCAAGTCTTGGAACTTGAAGGAAATGAAGCAAATATGTTTTTTTGGGGCTGATCTCACTGCAGTATTGATTCCCTTTGCTGTTTAGATAGGGATCGGGGTGAAAGGTTTAATCCAGGGTTTTATATTCTGCTGTTTTCGCCAAGTAACCACATAAGAACCAATACAAAAGCCACTCATTATCAAACGCTTATACAAAACATCTGCTTGGCAGAAAAAAATTGTCGGGATGGGAAAAAAATAATTATTTTGGAGAGATAAATTGGTCCTAACCTCAACAATATACTTCATTTTCGATTTTTATCTATTGCTAAGATGAGAAGACTAACTGCCTTATTTCCCCTGTATTTCTTATTCCTAAGTTGGGCATCCACACAGACATCTCCTGACACATTGACCATCGGATATACTAGAGCTTCGCCCTTCATTATAATAGAAGAAGGGGAGCCAATGAAGGGGCTAAGTGTTTGGTTGTGGGAGAAAATAGCTGAAGATTTACAGATCCCTTACGAGTATAAATTAATGAATTTCAATGAGATGCTGGATGCTCTCAAGGATGGCAGTATAGATGGTAGCATTAACCCACTTACCATTACCAGTGAACGCAGTAAGCACATGGACTTTACACATTCTTTTTTTGTGTCCAATTCTACTGTAGCTATTAGAAAAACTTCCTCTTTTCAAAAGTTGATCAACTATGCCAGGTCCTTGTTTTCGCTTAATTTTCTCAGTGGTCTCTTCATTTTGGTTATCATCATAGGCTTGTTTGGCATCGCCGCCTGGTGGTTTGAACGAAAGTACAATGAAACACAGTTTCGCAAAGGGCTGGCGGGGATATGGGATGGCCTTTGGTGGTCAGCTGTAACCATGACAACCGTGGGTTATGGAGATAAATCACCCAAGAGTACAGGTGGAAAAGTAATTGCCTTGATTTGGATGTTCACGGCCTTGTTATTTATATCTGGATTTACAGCTAGCATTGCCTCTACCCTAACCGTCAACCAATTGCAATGGTCTCCGCAAGGTATCAATGATTTCAAAGATCAGCGTGTGGGTTGCATCAAGGCTTCTGGTACGCTTGACTATCTCAATACGCATTTTTTCTCCGATGTGCAGCGGTATAGCGGATTAGCCGAAGGTCTGAGCGCGTTGGGCAAGCAAGAGATCGAGGCCTTTCTCTATGATGAGCCCATCATGAAATACCGCATCACCAATGATGACGCTTATAAATCTCTAGAGGTACTCTCGGTGAAATTTGATTTGCAGTTTTATGCATTCGCTTTCCCAAAAACCCGTTCTGAAGTGAAGGAAAAAGTAGCGCAAAAGATCTTAGAATACACCGAGAACATTGAATGGCGACTCATCTTAGCCGAGTATGATCTTAGCCAACTATAGCTGTTCAACTTTGCCAGTTATTTTGCAATAAGTCCTTGAAATATTGCCAATGTTCTGGTCGGACCTCGAAAGATTCAGCTTTGGCTTCATCATCTATCCTTCTAATCACAATAGAATCTCGAAAGTAGGGATCCGCCTCAAAGGCTTTCACCTCTTCCTGTGACATAGGTCCACCTTGATAGTTTAACGTCTGCTGGCTAGCCGTGGACAGTTGATCGTAATAGGTCGAATCTACAGCGCATAGGTAACGCTTGGCAGCTACATGATTCTTCACTGTAGCTTGTATTCTGGCGGAGAACCCTCGTTCTCGCAAGAAGGACTCTCCCCAGCGATCATGAGCTTCGATACCATATTCTCCCATCTTTTCATGTTCTTTGGTCAGGGATAGCGGATATAGATGCCCAATATCATGTAGAAAGGCAGCCAGAATCAGTTCATCCTCCAAATGCTGGTCCTTGGCCAGCAATCCAGCCTGAATAGAATGGGAATTTACACTAAATCCCTCACCATATTCGATATGGCCGAACTGTTGGAAAAGTATCAGAACTTCGTCTACTATAGGGTTAGTAATCATTATTGATCGATTTAGATAAGTGGAAATTTACAAGTCAACATCTTAACGTATACCGTAACCCTATACTGCCATTACTGATTCTCTTAATTAGCCATGGCTGCTTTTCGTTTTGCCTTTAATTGTTTGTAATAACCGCTAAAGAGTCGCCTTGCGATCATCACCTTCATGATCTCATTGGTCCCCCCATAGATACGGGCCACTCGACTATCAGCAAAAGCTCTTGCTATTGGATATTCCCAGATATAGCCGTATCCACCATGTAATTGCAAGCAAGTGTCCAGGATATCAAACTGAGCATCAGTGGCAGAAAACTTAGCCATGGACGCCTGCTCTGCGGTGAGTTTGTGTTCGGCCAATAAAGACGTACACTTATCTACAAACACTTGATGGATTTGCAGCTTAGTTGCCATCTCGGCCATTTTGAATTGGGTATTCTGGAAGCCAGCCACCGCCTGACCAAAAGCCGTGCGTTCGCTGGTGTAGTTGATGGCATCTTCGATGGCCCCTTCACACGCTCCGATAGCTTGCAAAGCAATCGTAAGTCGCTCCCGAGGTAGTTCTGTCATCATGTAGATAAATCCTTTGCCCTCTTCTCCTAACAAATTATCCTTTGGCACTTTTACATCCTCGAAAAACAGCTCACAAGTATCACTTGTCTTTAGTCCAATTTTTTTGAATGGCTTACCCTTTGAAAATCCCTCCGAATCAGCATCCACAACCAAAAGACTAATCCCCTGTTGAGGGGTATTGGGTCTAGTTTTGCAGGCCACAATGGTGAAGTCTGAAGTATATCCGATGGTAATAAAGGTTTTAGAGCCATTCAACAGCCAATAATCCCCCTTATCGACGGCGTTGGTCTTGATAGCCTGAACATCGCTACCCGTACTTGGTTCGGTCATCCCCAAGGAGCCGATGGCTTCACCCGTTGCCATCTTAGGCAGGTATTTTTGTTTTAATGCTTCCGAACCATAACGTTCTATATAAGGTCCAACGATATCTGAATGCATTGAGATACCAGGGGAATCTGCAAATGCTCTGGACATTTCCTCGATTAATAGCGCACTAAATGAAAAGTCAAGTCCGCCACCACCATATTCTTCACTCAAGCTAATATTTAGTAATCCTAATTCTCCGGCTTTCAGCCAAGCATCACGTGAACAATAGCCTTGTTCTTCCCAGTGCTCACGATAAGGGAGTACGTGCTGTTTTAGATACTCACGAACGGTTTCTCTCAACATTTGGTGTTCTTCTGTGCCATACACATCCCGTTTAATCTTCAAATCTTCGTACATCTTTTCGATTTTTTAGTTCTTTGAATTTTGCCAAAGAAGGATTTTTGTAGTTGCCAAATCTATATTTGGAAAAGTAATTTTTGTCGATAGCAAGATACCATTTATGCCCCGCCTTTTCAAGTGAACGTTCTGCCACTTATAGACAGAAATGACTTACACTTGGCCAAGTGTTTTCTTAAGGCAGGTTTCCTTCGAAATCTTTAGGTCTAATGGTATCTTTGGACTTTTCAGCAAAAAATTTGATAGATACTCCCTCTGATCATTTGTAAAAAATACTAGGTATGAAGAAACAGCAACTCTTTCTGTTGAGCTTACTGCTCTTGAGCATTACGGTACAACTTACCGCTCAAAACACAGTGGGACTCCTTTCCTATGAGCCTTCCTTGACCTATGATGGCTATAACTTGATCTACCCGCATAATCAACCCAATGTTTATCTGCTTGACAACTGTGGTGAAATTGTGCACGTTTGGGAAGACAGTACGCAGTATCGACCGGGAAATACAGCTTACCTTTTAACGGATGGAAGATTACTCAAAACCAAGCGATCTTCCTCGGTAGTTAATGATGCTATTTGGGCTGGTGGCGGCGGAGCGACAGTGGAAATCAGGGACTGGGATAACAATCTAGAGTGGTCTTTCACGATTAATAATGATACCGCCCGCTTGCACCATGATATTGAGCCATTGCCCAATGGAAATATCCTAATGATTGTATGGGAACTTAAAACGGCAGAAGAAGCCATCCAGGCTGGGCGTGCACCAAATACTATGGATGAGAATGAATTGTGGTCAGATTATGTAATTGAAGTAAATCCAGATACAGACGAAATTATCTGGGAATGGCACTTCTGGGATCACCTGGTTCAAGACATTGACCCAACAAAAGACAATTATGGTGTAGTAGCTGAAAGCCCTGGGCGCCTAGACATTAACTTCGATGATGACGGACACCCGGACTGGCTCCACTGTAATTCCATTGACTACAATCCCGAATTGAAACAGATATTACTGAGCACACCTTTCCTTAGTGAGATCTACATTATTGATCACACTACCAATACGGAACAGGCAGCAGGAAACATCGGGGGCCTAGGTGGCAACGGAGGAGATTTCATGTTCCGCTGGGGAAACCCTCAGGTCTATCAGGTTGGTTTCGAGGAAGACCAACAATTGTTCAATAATCACGATGCTCATTGGGTTCTGGATTTCGTAGATGAAATGCATCCACAATTTGGGAAAATCGCTGTTTTTAATAATCAAGCAGGGCCAGATTTCTCAACCGTTAATACCATTAATCCATCCTGGGATATGTATTCCTGGAGCTACCAACTTTTCAGCGGAGAATTTGGACCAGGAGCTTTTGATTTAACGGCCACGCACCCCGATCCAACAGCCTTATATTCAACTGGGCTATCCAGTGTTCAGTTCTTGCCAAACAATAATGTCTTGATCTGTAGTGGAAGATTTGGCTATAATGTGGAACTTACGCCAGATAATCAGGTAGTGTGGGAATACAAGACGCCACTTTCCGGAGGTCAGGCCGTCGCCCAAGGTACAGAGTTGATGATCAACAATAATCTCACTTTCAGAATAGATCGTTATCCGACGGACTATCCTGCGTTTGACAATAGATCGCTGGAAGCACAAGGGTGGATCGAACTAGAACCCGATTCTACCTTTTGTGGCTTAATCCTTCCCACCACAGACCTAATGAAGGACTATAGCTTGAATGTTTACCCCAACCCAGCAACCAATATGTTGACTATAGAATGGCAAGGAGGTGTATACGTAAATATTGAGATCTTTGATATCCTCGGGCGTAGAGTGGACTACTTTCGAGCAACTGGCGGACGTAAGTTCTTGGATATCAGCCAGTGGAGAGAAGGTGTTTACGTAGTACAAATTGGGGGTGTACAAAGTACGAAAGTGATAGTAAGGTAAATCGAGGAGGAGGATAGCCTCAGACGTTGGGGCTATCCTCCTCCCCTATTGCTCGACGAATTGGATTCCAACTTCCGCTCTAAACTTATCCCATTCGGCTAGCAGTTCGTTCTTCTTCGTTGGATTCTGGAAAGAAAGGTCTACCCGTTCTCCGGGGTCCGTCTCCAAGTTGAAAAGGCGAAAACGATTTCGATCATAGGCTCCTCCTGGATTAACTAATTTCCAATTACCTTTGCGCACATAAGCTTGGCCACGATGTTCCAAAGCAAATACCTCGTCAGCGGTATGGGGACTGGAATTTGCTCCTTTCCAATACGATAGTACTGATTTTCCTCGTAAGGGAGTTAAGGCTTTGCCCTCTACTTCGCCTGGATAAGTAGCCCCTGCAATTTCTAAAAAGGTAGGAGCCAGATCTAAAACGGTGAAATGCTCAGATTTGATCTGACCACCGGAAGTCCCTGGCAAACCACTCACAATCAAGGGCGAGGCCAAACCACCTTCATAGGCTTGTCCTTTATACCCATTAAAGGGAGCCATAGATGCCTGTGCCCATCCGTTCCCATAGGAAACAAATGAGGTTAATAAGCCCATATCTTCGTATCGATTGTCATATTGAGATCGAATATAGCGGCCTAATACAGGGTGTTCAAATACATTTTCAGGACCAGCGCCATTATCTGATGCTACCACAATAATTGTGTTGTCATACACATCCAATTCCCTCAAAGTTTGAATCAGCCGACCAATATTATCATCCAAATGATCCAGTACAGCCGCATACAATTCCATCTCACGAGTATCTCGCCGTTGCTCTTCAAAGAACAGATTATTCCATCTCTTAAAGGTATTCATGGGCAGTGGAAGTACACGATTGGCCGGGATAATTCCTTTATCCTTTAATCCTTGAAAACGCTTCTGCCGCAATATATCATACCCCTCATCATAGAAGCCCTTATACTTATTGCGATACTCTAGTGGAGGCTGCAATGGCCATCGAGGTGCGGTGTAGGCAACCATCGCAAAGAACGGTCTACTGTCCTTGGCATTCTTGCTCAAATAGTTGATCGCTTGATCCGTATAGAAATCTGTGGAGTAAGTTCCTTCTGGGTATGGAGCATTAATTCCGTTATTCGTAAAATGGCTGGTGGTATCCGAGCCGTACAGTCCTAACCCAACATTGTTATATTGATTACTGACCTCTTCCAGCAAAACCCAAGAATCTTCAAATCCTTGTCGTTTGGGATTACTCCGTACGCCCATTCCTAAATGCCATTTTCCAGCGATGCAGGTATAATACCCTGTTTCTTGTAGGAGTTTAGGAAAACTGATCACTTTATCAGAAAATTCGTACTCGTAACCAGGCATGCCTCGATAAGCCTCATGCAGAGGATTCAGCACCCGCCCATGACCGGTTATATGGTTATCATTTCCGGTTAGTAGCATGGCTCGCGTGGCCCCTCCCATGGGTGCTACTCGAAACCCTGTATATCGAACCCCCTTAGCAGCTAAACTGTCTAAGTTTGGAGTAGGAATTTCCCCTCCAAAGCTTCCTAAATCACTATAACCAAGATCATCTAGCATGATCAGGAGGATATTAGGTCGATCATCTCTTTCGGCTTTCTCTTGATTAGGGGGTTGGGGCTGACAAGAAACTAGCAGCAGTAATGAAAAGATGGATAAGCTTATGGTAGTGTTCCTCATAATCAAAAAATTCAACTCAAATCGATCTTTTGGTTGGCGCTATTGCTGGCCAATCGTGTTGTGTAAAAACTGTTGGATATCCTGCATCATCTCCTTGCTTGCCTTTGCAGTGATCTTTGGCAGGTTAAGAAAGGCGTGGATTGTTCCTTTGTAATCCTTGTAAAATACGGTGTTCCCAGTTGCTTCCAATCGCTTGGCATAATCCGCTCCTTCTCCCTTCAAAGGATCGTACTCCGCAGTACTAATGAAAGCAGGTGGAAGGTTCGTCAAGTTTTCTGTGAGAATTGGCGACATCAAGGGATCCTCAACATCTTCTTGAGTCCTTCTATAGTGATTCACAAACCACTGCATTAGGGGTTTAGTTAGTAGATAACCATCCGCAAACTGATCAATAGTAGGGCTGATTAATCGACCATCCACAGTAGGGTAAATCAATACCTGTGCACTAATTTTTGGGCTGTTGTTGTCCCTAGCTAAGATAGAGACTACGGTGGCTAAGTTTCCTCCCGCACTATCCCCCATTACCACTAACTTATTGACATCCCCACCTAACCTTTCGGCATGTTCAGCTACCCAACAACAAGCATCATAACAATCATAGACAGGAATCGGAAATTTGAACTCAGGAGCTAAGCGATACCCTACGGATACTACTACAGCTCGATTCTGCTTAGCAATTCTTCGGCAAGCCTTATCATGGGTTTCGATGCTTCTGGTAACAAAACCACCTCCGTGGTAAAACACAATTAGCGGCAATTGTTCCCCTTCTACTCCTTGATAGATACGTACGGGAATCTGAGTATCATCCCGCATGGAAATCTGTTCATCCCATACCTTAGTCATCGGCTCAGCGGAATAATCTATGAAAGGGTCTACCTTTTCAAATTCGCGTTGATTGATCTTACGAACGGTGGGAGCATCAAGCTTGGAATAGTCTAATTGTCTGGCTATATGATTCAAATAGAATAGAAGTAGCCTCAATCTCAGGGGCATCTTGTTCTGATTTTTTACTGGCTCTCGGGTACGACACTGTCAAGAAAATTCTGACCCGAAAAGGAATTTACGATAGCAAAAATGCTAAATATCGCTGATATAGTTGGATATCTTAGGAATTTTATGTCAGAAGTCAATGGCTTTATACATCAGCGGAGTTACCTTCATCTCCTTTGTCGAAGCTGTCTAGAGGCAAAAGTAAGGTGTCCGATAAGCTAGTAGTCGATCTCAACGGCTATATTCCTGAAAATTAAAGCTTACTCAATGAATATTGGCTATCTCGGAAATGAACAATGATCGTTTGTCCAGGGGAACGATATTCGACTCCCTGGTCACTAACAAGCTCTATCGTATTGGGCTGTGCCATGTAAACCGCCCTAACCTCCTCCAAATAACGTTCTACTTCCTCCTTTGGCAAGTGCTGCAAATGTGTTCTGAAGATGGCTGTTTTTTCCAGGGCCACTCTAATCCATTTTCTAGCCTGCCAGACCCACCACATATAGATTCCATCTATTACCCTGCCGAAGGCCATACCATACCACACGCCAATGGCGCCAAAGCCCATCGGAATGGCTAGTATCCATGCTGAAATAATGGTCAGTAAATTTCTGCCAATCAGCGTACTAATCATGGCAGGGCGTGTGTCTCCCGCTCCTCTAAGCGTACCAGTAATCAAGATGGCTACGGCTGTAATTGGTAGAAAAATGGTGTTTACCCGAAAATAGCTTATGCCCCCTTGCAACACCTTTGGATGAGCGGTTGGATCAAATAGTAAAATGATCTCCTCAGCATAGAAGATCATGGGGCTTACCAGTATTCCCATCACCAATATCCCCAGCACGATCATAATGTTCCCTTGATAATAAGCTTCTTGCGTTTGCCAACGCCCTAAGGCTTGTCCTACTAAACTGGTTCCGGCAACATTTAAACCGACTACTGGCTGCGCTGCTAAGGATTCAACTTGCCAACCAATCGTTAATACCGCAGCACCATAAGTCCCTAATTCTGTGGCCGTAACAATACCAATAGCCACTAAGCCCCCAGCGTGTCGCAGCCAGCCCTGAATTCCGGAGGGCACACCTATAGCCAAAATGTCCTTAATCAGGGTCCAAACTGGCCACCAAGTACCCGATAAGATTTTGATCACATTCCGACCAGAATAAAAGATGAGGAAACCAATAATTACAACAATTACGCGTGCCAGAATCGTACCAATAGCAGCACCTACCAAACCATAGGCAGGAATGAACCACCAGCCAAAAATAAAGCAGTAATTGAATAGGACGTTTAGAATAACGGTACCGATGGTCAGTAGCAAAGGGGTGAAGGTGTCTCCCGCCCCCTGCATCAGTCGATCCATGATAATATTGAGTGTGAGGAAGGGAGTACCTAGGAATATAATGGTGAGATATTGATGACTCAGCTCGATAACCCCTTGTTGCCCACCATTTTCCATAGCGGATAACAGCCAAGGAGCTACAGCAAAACCCAAAGCTGCCAGGAAGATCGAGAGTAACAAGCCTGAAACTATTCCTTGGCGAGTTACCTGGCTCATCCTGGTTTCATCCCTAGCTCCTTTAGCTTGAGCAATCAGGCTCATAGCACCGCCAGAAACAGATAGAACGGCAATCAGGAGCATCAGGCGTAAAGTGTTTCCCATTCCTACCGCCGCAATGGCTAGCGGCCCCAATCTTCCCACCATATAGGTATCAATTACAGTAACTGAAGTCTGTAATAGATTGGTCAGCAGAACGGGAATAGAAAGACGCCAGATGTATTTGAGCAATTCTGGTTTAGGCATGGCCAGTCCGGCTAGGCTCTTTGTTTGCGGACAAAGAAAAGGAATTTAGCCACAGTTAAAAAATCACCTTAGAATTTTGATAGCCTACAGCTTCCTATACATTACGATTTCTTGCCTAATGCTCACCGCCATCAATGCAAGATAGCCGATAGGGCGACTAACATCGCCAGGTTAGCTTCTCGGGTGCCAATGGTGACCCGAACACAACCTGTAGCTCCAAAATTTTCTACCGGGCGTACCATGATAGCATGTTCCAACATCTGCGCTTCAAAGTCCTTGGGGGGCATGGGGGGGCTTAGTAGTAGGAAGTTGCCTTGGGATTTCCAGTACTTGATGGGAAGTTGATCCAATTGCTCATATAGGAAACTTCTCTCTCTTTGTACCAAGTCTACCGTAGTCTGCAAAAATTCCGTATCGGAAAGGGCTCCAATCGCGGCATTTAGACTGAGCGTATTTAAGAGAAAAGGACGATGCAGTTGTCGGATGTAACTTGCCAAGTCGGGGTGGGTATAAGCATAGCCTACTCTTAAGCCTGCTAAACCGTAGGCCTTCGAAAAACTGTTTACCCCGATGATATTCTGGTTATCTAGCGCGTAAGGCAGGGCCGTGGTATAGTCTTCCTGATCAGTAAATTGAAAATATACCTCATCTAATACCACTATGACATGTGTAGGAAGCTGCTTTAAAATATAGTCCAAGGTGTCTTTGGGGATGTAGGAGCCTGTTGGATTGTTGGGACTCGTCAAGAAGAGTAAGCGGGTTCTCTCTGTAACCGCTGCCAAAATTTCCGGTACATTGAGTTTGAAATCAGGTGCTTGCAGCGGGATGTCCAATACTTTTGCTCCCATTTTCTCAGAGAATAGTCGGTATGGCATAAAGGTTGGACTTGCAATGATCGCCTCCAATCCCGGATCCAGGAAAGCACGAGCTATCAATTCCAAGATCTCGGAACCGCTATTTCCGGTGAAAAAGTGCCCAGCGGTCATAGGGTTCCCATAAAATGCGGCCAGTGCCTCTCGTAATCTTATATCCGTTTGATCTGGGTACTCATTCAATTTCTGCAAATAAGATTGGATCGCTGCCAAGGCTTTAGGAGAAGATCCTAATAAGTTCTCATTGCTGGATAGTTTATGAATTTTTTTGCCGTTGGCAGCGGCAGGTTTCGCTTTTCCGCCAACGTAATCGGACTTTATGGTCAAATGCGACTTGAAAATATTGATGTTCGTCTTGGTATCGGACATGAGCAGTTTAGATTTATACATAACACAGGCTTGAAAGCGGTATTGTGCTTTCAAGCCGAACTTTACCCATTGAAAGGGGTTGATCTTAGAGCGTTCCTCGCAACTCCTGTTCTCGTTCCAAAGCTTCAAAGAGTGCTTTAAAGTTACCCTTTCCAAATGAATTGGCCCCTTTTCTTTGGATGATCTCAAAGAACATAGTTGGCCGAGCTTGGACTGTTTTGGTAAAAATCTGTAATAGATAACCTTCATCATCGCGGTCGACCAGAATATTTAACTCCTTCAAAGCTTCAATATCCTCATCAATCTGCCCCACTCTTTCCGTCAAAGCTTCATAATAGGTATCCGGTACTTCCAAGAACTCTACCCCCCTGGCTCGCAAAGCTGCAACCGTGTTGATAATATCATCAGTGGCTACCGCAATGTGCTGAACACCTTCTCCTTCGTAGAACGTCAGGTATTCTTCCACTTGAGATTTTTTCAGTCCCGGAGCAGGCTCATTGATCGGAAATTTTATCCTCCCATTGCCATTACTCATTACTTTGCTCATTAATGCCGTATACTCAGTGGAAATCTCTTTATCATCGAAAGACAAAATTTGAGCAAAGCCCATTACTTCTTCGTAAAATTTAACCCACTCATCCATCTGTCCGAGTGAAACATTCCCCACCATATGATCAATATACTTCAAGCCAATGGGTTCAGTACTGAATCTTGGTGTTTCCCACTTCTTATAAGCCGGCAAGAATTCTCCTTGGTAATTCTTCCTTTCAATGAAGACATGAAGAACCTCTCCATAAGTGTGAATAGCGGATTTCACCACCTCGCCAAACTCGTCCCTTTCCACAATCGGCTCCATAGCGGGCTTAGCGCCTCTGCGGACTGTTTCTGCAAATGCATACGAGGCATCATCCACCCACAGGGCGATCACTTTTACTCCGTCTCCATGTTTATCGATATGCGCCCCAATTGCAGTACCACTAACTAAGGGTGAGGTAAGCACTAAACGAATTTTGTCCTGTACAACTACGTACGATTCTACTTCCCTTGAGCCCGTCTCTAGCCCTCTATAGGCCAAAGGTTGAAAGCCAAATGCAGTTCGATAGTAGTGTGCTGCTTGTTTAGCATTACTCACATACAATTCAATAAAATCTGTACCATTTATCGGCATAAAATCCGCGGCGGCGTCAAAGAGTTTTGGCAGATCTTGAGTCAGGACTGGCATATATCTTCAATTTAATTGCTTTATTAATAGTTGTCATGACAAATATATTTCCTTTCTAGTAGATCTGCAAGGGGATTTCACGAAAAAAATGCAGATTTTCTCGCGCACTTCACCAAGGAAGCCTTGCCAGCTTATTCCCCTTGGCTATCTGTTCGGAGATTCAGATTATCAAAGATTTGATTTAGAATACGGAGGAAATTGGAGTAATCCTCATCGGTAAGCTGTTGCCATCCTTTTTCGCGCAAAGCTACCACAGCGGGCTGTACTTTCTCCACTGTAGCTTGGCCGTTTTTGGTTAAAAATATCTTGTAACGTCGCCTATCATTGGCGAATCTTTGCCGTTCTACTAAGCCCTTTTTTTCAAGTAAATCAATAATCCTGGAGACTGTCGGGGCATTTTTGTAGCTGTCTCCAGCCAGTTCAGTCTGCGATTGCCCATTCCGCTGGTATAGACTATCCAACATCACCCATTGTTCTGGCGTAATATCCACCTCTAGCTTCGCAAAGGCTTGTAAGTAACTAAGTTTAACAATTCTCGTCGTTCTTTCTAGATGATAGCCTATTTTTTTGGCTGCTTTTGCTTTTTCCATAATTCCTTTTAAGGCGCTGGTTTACGATATTGTTTTTCCTAAATCAGCTTTTGCGCTCCTTTTTCAGCAATGGAAATGTCGCCCAAAGACCTAGTATTGGGCCTGGTACCAACCAAAGCAATGCCCAAGCAATGTCGCCATTTAAATGGGCTTGTTTCAGAATCTGGATGCTAAAGATCGTTATACTAAAGCCAATACAGGTGGAAATTGTCAAGGCGGATCCCACCCATTCTTTCGGCGCCGTTTTTGCTGTCAAGGTAGAAAACTGTGGAGAGTCTCCGACTACGCTAATGCCCCAAATTAACAAAAAAATAAAAAACAGGAGTGGAGGGAAGGAATACATAAAAACGGACAGGAGACAACAGACCAAAGACATACTTAATAGGCCAAAGGCTACCCAAGCACTTCCTCTCTTGATAGAAAGATAGCCTCCAACGGTACATCCAAGAAAACCTGAAGCGATGATGAGAAAGGACCAAAGAGAGATATCAAGAGTAATCCTATTGCTACTCTTTAGATAATAGCCCAACATAATCGGCACAAAGGTCCAAAAGGCATATAGCTCCCACATATGCCCGAAGTACCCTACAGTAGCCGCTCTAAAATCTTTCTCTTTAAATACCTTTAGAAGCGCTCCTGCATTAAATTTCGTACCTTCCTTTCGGTAGGGTCCATCGGGAACTGCTAGATATAACAACATCCCTCCCAAGGAAGCCAAAGCGGAAACGGATAAGATAACCAGGGACCAATCCAGCTGCGCCCCCAAGCTGCGAATAAGATGGGGTAAAGCCGTACCCAATACCAATGCACCAACCAAAAGTCCTAAGGCCTTACCTAATTGCCCTGCAAACCAGTCCGAAGCAATTTTCATTCCGACAGGATATATTCCAGCCAAAAAGAATCCGGTACAGAAGCGATACAGCACCAGCCCAGTCAAACCCGCCGGAAACCATACTAGCAAGGCATTACAAATAGCTCCCAACAAGGCACTAAGTAAGAACAACAAGCTAGGGGAAAAGCGATCTGCTAAATTGAAGATAGCAAATACCAGTGTTCCGCCAATGAATCCAAACTGGACAGCAGAGGTTAAATCACTCACAGCCCCCTCTCCAAGGTCGAAGGCGAGTGAGAGTTCGGGCATCACCGCATTACTGGCAAACCATAGTGAGGTACCCGCAAACTGGGCAAAAACAATAATCGGCAGAATATAGCGAGGAGGTCTTGTAATGGTATTCATCTACTGTAACTACTAAGCAGTACCTGTAGCAATGGGGCGATTTTCCACAGTGATCCAATCGCTCCACGAACCGGGATAGAGTTTGGCTTCCGTATGCCCCAAGTGATGAAGCGCCAATAAATTATGGCAAGCTGTTACGCCAGAACCGCAGTAGAAGATAGTATTAGCAATCTCCTGCTCGCCAAGCAACTGATCGAAGCGCTGTCGGAGCTCAGTTTCTGGCTTAAATCGTCCATCTCCAGCCAGGTTTTCTGCAAAGGGAGCGGAGATGGCACCGGGGATATGGCCGGCGATGGGGTCAATCGGCTCTTCTTCTCCTCGGTACCTGGC
The DNA here is from genome assembly GCA_965263225.1 of Saprospiraceae bacterium. Lineage (GTDB taxonomy): Bacteria > Bacteroidota > Bacteroidia > Chitinophagales > Saprospiraceae > DT-111. The sequence continues at coordinate 191,874 of CBDHHG010000042.1, read as the reverse complement.
AGCAGCTCGTGAATCTATGACCAAGGCCCCTGCCTCTTTTTGCAACTGCTGCAAACGGGCTGCATCTACCAATAGTCCCGCTCGAAGTTTGGGAACAAAGCTTTGGGGTGTAGAAACAGCAACCTGATCGTTAGTTGGCAATTTCAATCGTTCCCATCTCGCCCAGCCACCGTTGAGCACCGCAGCTTTATCATGTCCAAGCCAGTGCAAAAGAAACCAAAGGCGAGCAGCTATCCCCCCATGTCCCTGATCATAGGCAATTACCTGCGTTGATGGCCCTATTCCCCAGTTTCGACATTTCTCCAAGAAGTTATCCAACAGTGGAAAAGGATGGCGGCCAGTCGTTCCAGGAATGATTTCTCCTGACAAATCCTCGTCCAGGTGCGCAAAGTGGGCGCCGGGAATATGGCTTTCCTGGTATAAGGTCCGTCCTTTATTGATATCCGCCAGAAAATGACGGCAGTCAACAATGCAAACATCGGCCTGACCAAGGAGGTCTTGTAATTCTTCCGCTTCAATTAGGGTGGTATACATCACTTGAATTTTTTCCTACTTAGATAATCTTGCTTGGATCACAGCATGGCACAATATAATATTACTCGAAGATATTCGCCTAGCGCTTAAACAAATTAAATCCCTAGTCGTTTCCCCTACGTCAGTTGGCAATATCCCAAGAGGATATTATCTTTTCGCGAAAATAGACTTGAATCACATTATGGACACGATGGAGTTACGAAAGGTAATGGGGCAATTTGCCACCGGGGTTACTGTGATCACCACTCAGATGGGCGATAGCATATTTGGCTTTACCGCCAATTCTTATACTTCCGTTTCTTTGGAACCCCCACTGATTCTCTTCTGCCTGCACAAAGACTCGAAAGGGTGTCCCGTCTTTCTCAAAAATGGATCTTTTGCGGTTAATATCTTAGCTGATGATCAGATGGAGGTATCCAATGGCTTTGCTAATCGGGAACTAAATGCGCTCGAACGCTTTCAACTGGTTTCCTATTCCAACGGAAAATCTGGTTCGCCCCTGATTGATAGGGCTATGGGCTACTTAGATTGCCGCCTGTCCTCCTCTCTGGAAAGTGGAGATCACGTCATTTTTATCGGGGAAGTCATAGATATGGGGCATCGTCCTGAAAAGCGCCCTTTAATCTATTTTCAGGGAGGATATCGAGAGCTACTGCCCTAGCTCAAGAAGTGTTCGATCTCTAGGTACTTCCGTACCCCTTTGATGCAATAAGGCCCTTGAACTATCCGATAAATAGGTCAGTCTTGCCCGTATGAAACTGCTTATATCCTGAAGGGATATCTTCTCACCTTTCGTACCCAAACTGATCTTACCTCCTGCTTGCACCTCAACTTCCGCATTGGAAAAAGCTTCCAAGAGAACCCTACCCAACATGGCTTGCTTACCCGCTGATCCGGCTCTTCCGTTTGCCACAAAAACCTCAACAGAGGGCGCTATAGACCTAAGCAACCCAGACAAAGCCATCGGGTCCCGAGCTAAGTCAATCGATGTATCCGCAATATCCAAGAACAAGATCTTTTTACCCTTAGCTTTCTGCAACTGCTTTAGCACATCTCGGCTCAGTTGTAGTCCTGTTATACCTGGATAGTCCTGATCAAAGTCGCTAGGCTGTAAGATCAAGTCCTGATTGGAGGTTGCCTGGCTTTGTGCTGCCCAATACAGCATCACCCAATCATTGTCCTGGATCGGGAGACGCTCCAACTGGGCCAAAGCTTTAAGTAAGGACAGGCGTTGGGTCGATTTAGTTGATGTTAAATCATACAAATGGGCTTGCTCAATATTTGAATTTTGCTTATTGAAGGTTCGTTTAAATTGAACGCTTAACTGCTTTACAACTTTTTCCCATTGGTCGTCTGTATGAACGGCCCCTATCGTCCACAAGTACAGGTTTGACTTCACCGGAGGCTCATAGTAGAAAACAAAAGTTTTGGTTCTAGCAGCAATGGTTTTTCCATCTTCTTCATAAAACAATATCTGAACTTCATTTTTGCCTTCATCTAGCTCCACACCAGAGGTGAAACTATGATTGATACGGGCATCTGCTGGACTGGAGGACTTAAGTTTACTTAAGTTTGCTTTTTGCCCCTGTGCTCTTCGACCATTGACTCTAATGGCAAAGTTCTTCTTAGATAGGGCTCCGTCTGACAGGGCCATCACTTTTAGATCTACCTGCTTTTGATTGGTTCGTATACTACCTTGATTTTCATCTGGATCAGGGGAGACCCAGTACACTTCACTTCCTTGGTTTCTCACCACACTCCGGCTCTGACTATTTACACTGAGGAACATTGTTTTTTTCAACCCAGCTAAGCCAGGCAGCGTAGGCGTTTCAAGCACTATAGATATCGTATTTTCAGTAAAAGCAACACTGTAGCTAAAGTAGAAATTGATCATATGTGTTTGTCCGCCACCAAGTGCCGGGATTCCCATACTCAATCCATTTTTAGCAGTTACCCCAGTGGGCAAGCGGAATTTGGCCACCGTTGCTGGAGCTGCTGAACTCCCGGCATTTATGATCTCAACACTAAGCTTGATATCTTGCCCTGGTTTGGGATTGGAGGCAGGGCTGAAACTTGTTCGATTGACCAGCAATCTGGCATTAAGGTCTGCTGTAACCATTGTCCTCTCCATCAATTCATCCGGATGGGGAGTGCCTTTAGCTAACCCAAACGTCAGGCAAGCACAGCTTAGGAATAGAAGCAAAAGAATGAATTTTATTGGCTGCTTGTCCATAATAATTAGCTTTAGCGGAAAATGGAATACGACCATTATAAATAAAGTGTAATAGAGGGCATGAATTGTCCTTCATACCGGGATGCTTTGAATCCCCTCAGCAAAAAAAAGCAATTCACAGGAATTTTGCCACTACCCCGGTTGGATTTCTGCTTTTTCCCAGATAGGACGTTCTATTCTGTTCATTTTGGGAAGAACAAATTCTCTATCTTAGCTTTTCTTTAAAGGAAAGTCCAGGGCAAAATATTCTCAACACACACCCTATGACTAACGAGTGATTTGCTTGCGACTCAACACGAAAAAGTGTAATCCGATACATGCGATCTATATGCCTAACTACTGCATTACTGCTACTCAGCATCTCTAATCTTTCAGGGAAACTAGATACCTTAACGCTTAGAGAACAATTCCAGCAGGTCCAGCAACTCAGTCAGTCTGCTGATTGCCAGACAGCTATTGTAGTCGCTAAACGATTGCTGAAGATGGCTGAAAGCGAGTCTAACTTCCCTTTAGATATTGCCATCGGGCTCCAACTCTCTATTGGAGATTGCGAATTGGAGCAGGGCCATTACAGTCTCGCAAAAGGTCATTATGACCAGGCCTTGCAGCTATTGCAGCAAGAAAGGGCAACTGAGCGGACAAGCTTGCTAGAAGCAGAAATCACGCATAAAATTGGCAATTACTATCTGGAAACAAAGGAATATAGTCTTGCAGTTCCTTTGCTGGAGAAGGCATTGAAAGAACGGCAGGAAAGGCACGGACTGTGGCACCCCAAAATAGCAGATAGTTACGTAAACCTGGGGATCTGCGCCCAGGCCAGTGGGGACTACGATCAAGCCCTTGACTACCATCAGCAGGCCCTAGCCATTCGCGCAGACCTTATCCCAGAAGAACTACCGAAGCTCGCCCAATGCCAAAACAATATTGGCCTTTGTTATGATGACCAGCAAAACTTTGAGGCCAGCAGGCGGGCCTATCAAGCCGCCTTGCGGGGCTATCAACAGGCCTTCGGCAAGCAGCATCCGAAGGTCGCTGATGTGTTATTGAACCTAGGCAACCTCTATGGCGCCGAAGGAAAAATCGACAGCTTTATCCTGTATCAACATAAAGCTCAGGTGATTTGGCAAGCTCTATATGGTAAGAACCATCCGCTGATCGCCTTGTCTTACAACAACTTAGCGAATGCTTATGACCAATTAGGTCAAAGTGATCAGGCCTTAGACTTATTCAAACAAGCTTTAGCCATTCAACAAAACATCTACGGCCCAGTTCATCCCGATGTTGCTGCCACCCATTTCAATATGGGGCTTACCTTGGCTTGGCAAGAAGCATGGGACCAAGCACAGACTTCTTTTCAACAGAGTCTAATGGCGCTTCAATTTGAGACAAACCAGCCTACATCCTTTGACCAAGTCAACGACCCTCTGTTGCTGCTTCGGGTATTACAAGTGGCTGCCGAAATTCCAAAGCGCAGATTCCAAACCCAAAAAGAAGTAACTAACCTACAAGAAGCGGATCAATATTTGTCCTGGGCAGATCAACTCATTGATCATCTTAGAATCAGTTATACTGCTACGGCTTCTAAGCTAGTTCTAGCCCAATCGGCACAAGCCATTTATTCCGATGCGGTACATCTCTCCACCACGATCGGAGATTTGACAGAGGATAAGACGTATTACGAGCAAGCCTACTATTATGCAGAAAAGTCAAAAGGTTTAATCTTGCTAGAAGCCCTGAAAAAATCCGAGGCAGCCTCCTTTACCGGAGTAGCAGATGATCGATTGGAAATGATTGATCAAATCGAAACTGAGATTGGATCGCTAGAAACACAATTGTTTTTGCTACAACAACGCCCCCAGGGGAATATAAAGGCTAGGGTAGACAGTTTACATAAGCTAATTTTCGGCAGGAAACAATCCTTAAAGGAATCCATCCAAAAGTTGGAGAAAGACTATCCTGAGTATTATCGTTTGAGATATGAGACCGACCCTCCGAATATCATATGGCTACAATCCCATCTTCTGGAAGAGAATGAGAGTATTCTAGAGTATTTTCTAGGCAATAGATTTTTATACATTTTCGTGGTCAACAAAACTGATTTCCAGGTAGTAAGTCTCCCGATTCCAGAAGATTTTCGCTCAATTATTACTAACTACAATAATACCATACGCAACTTCCCCTTTGTTCCGACCAAGGAGTTGCCTTCCAATATAGAATCCTATGCTAAAGCAGCTTTCAGTCTGTATCAATATCTGATTGCCCCCGTGGAAGGGCTTATCCATCATCGCTTGATTGTCATCCCAGATGAGGAGCTAGGTTATTTGTCCTTTGAGGCGCTACTTAAGGAGCTACCAAAAAATCTATCGCTCTTTAAACAGTATGGGTACTTAATCCGCGATTTCACCATTAGTTATAACTACTCCACAGGCCTGCTGAAGGAGATGCAAACGCAGGCTACCGCCAAAAAACTGAAGCCCTATTTAGGCTTCTCCCCCATTTTTGGTCCGAATCATAGTAAACAGCTTAATGAACTTAAATATAGCCAGACTGAAATACAAGGCACACAGGAGCGCTTAGGGGGTGAAATCTTTGCTGGCGCGATGGCCACCAAAGCTAATTTCCTGGCCGAACAGGCAAGTTATCGCATTCTCCATTTAGCAACACATGGGAAAGCGAATGATGCCTATGGCGATTATTCCTTTCTTGCCTTTACAGAAAATGAAGAAGCAGTAGGTGACCAGGCATTGCTCTTTGTACGGGAGATTTACAACCTAAACACCAATGCAGAGTTGATCGTATTGAGTGCCTGCGAAACAGGTACTGGTGAATTACAACAGGGCGAGGGTATAGCTAGTATTGCCCGTAGTTTTTCCTACGCCGGAGCCAAAAGTTTGGTAGCTTCACATTGGAGCGTGGATGACAAGGCCACTAGCCAGTTAATGCATCGCTTTTTTGATTTTATCAACGAAGGTTTGACTAAGGATGAAGCCCTGCGAGCAGCCAAGTTGGACTTTATTGCAAAAGGAAAACACAAAGATGTGCATCCTTTTTATTGGGCATCTTTTGTACCGATGGGCAACATGGATCAGATTTACTTCCAATTTGAACAATTCAATTATCTAGTTGTCAGCGCACTTGCCCTCATCGGTCTTGCTATCTTACTTCTCCTTCGAAAACGCCATTCCTCCTCGTCAGCCTAGTGCGCTCCCCCAGAACTAAGTTTTCCTGATGACTTCTGCTCCTTAACCAATAACCACAAAACCGCTGACACTCCCAACGCAATCGCACTGATTATATAAATGACCGATTTGTCACTTTGCCCATCAATATATTTTCCCAAGGATGAAGCCACCAATTGCGGCAAGACCACGGAAAGATTGAACAACCCCATAAACAACCCCATCTTCGCTTGATTCACCGTTTCTGACATAATAGCAAAAGGCAGACTAACAACTGCTGCCCAGCCAACCCCTATAATGAGCATACTCAAAATCAACATCGTAGAACTTTGGCCAAGGAACACAACAGCTGCATAACCAACTGCCATAATAGCAATGCAGCTCATATGTGTCTTCACTCGGCCAATACGTTTGGATACAGGATCTAATACCAGAGCTGGCAATAAGAATCCGACTGTATTCAAGACGGCAAACGCAATTCCTGTTACAAAGCCAATCTGGTCATTCTGTTCAGCACTTAGTTGAACAGTAGTCTCATGCCCCATAATCACTTCCTTGATGTATGCAAAAGTATAAACAAACATAGTTTGTACGCCCAACCAAGTAAAGGCATGTGCCAAACAAATTTTACCAAACTCTAGCCAATCTGTTTCCGTTGGGACTTGTACCCCGTCCTCTTCCAACCCTGTAGACAATTCACGTGGTTCTTCAATGAAAAACAACGGTAAAATAGAGCAAACAAAAACGACCACTGCGCCAAAGTAGATTAAGGTATAATTGCTAATGAAGGCCCCAATTAGATAAGCGAGCACTCCAAAAAAACCAGAAATGGATTGCATCCAGGTGTACCCCTTCGTTCTAGCATCACCAGGAGGAGTCACGTCCGCAATTACAGAACGAGTTGGATTAAAACTGACATTAATCGCTAGATCCAAAGAAAGTGCCACGGTTATGGCTACCCCAATCAAACTGCCGATGCCTAAAGAATCATTGATCACATCTATATTGGGCAAAGCCAGTAACATCAAAGCAGCAATAGTACCCCCAATAATGATGAATGGTCGTCTTCTCCCATTCCAAAACCAGACATTGTCACTAATCACACCAATAATCACCTGGCCTAGGATTCCCGCAGCGGGGCCTGCCATCCAAACCAGCCCAATCTCCTCTAGATTGAACCCGTATTTTGTATTCAGAATCCAACTGAGAGCCGCAATTTGGACAGAAAGTGCGAATCCCATTGCAGTAGCGGGAAGACTCAGAATGGCATAAAAGGTATTTGTAAGTTGTTTTTGCATTGTTCGCATAACAAGGAGTTGAGGTTGAACGTGTAGGAAACCAATGATAACCTAATTGCTCTTGGTGAAAGGACTAGTTGTACTGTGCCAATACCATGGCACTCCGGCCCGGCACGGTCAACTGTGATGCACTAATAGTACCTAGCCCTTCTTCATTGATTTTCTCTCCATCTAACACCACTTTCCAGCTACCCTGCGGTATTTCCAATGTCTTATATTCAGCGTTCCCATTGTATACCACCAGGATATTTGCCCATTCATCATCATTTGCATTGTCTTTTAAATGGTAGGCAATCAAATTGTTATCAGAGACTTCCAGAAACTCTAGGTGTTGTTGCACCATTTCGGTACTCGTCATTCTGAACGCAGGATGTCCCTTTCTAAGTTGGATTAAACCCTTGAAGTAAGTAAGCACCTCTGGGTATTGTCCTTTTCGGGCCCAATCAATTCGATTGACTTCATCAGGAGATTTGAAGGAATTTTCTTCTCCTCCTTTCGTCCGTAGCATTTCAACACCTGCATGTAGGAAACTAACACCCTGAGCAGTTAATACGATAGCTCCCGCTAACTTATGCATCTTGATGCGCTCCTCTTCAGATTCTTCCGGACAGGAAATAGCTAGACGATCCCAAAGTGTATGATTGTCATGGCAAGATACATAGGTGATGGTTTGTAAGGGAGAATTTGCCCAAGGGGCCTTGGAATAATTGACAGAATCATAGTTGACCTGCGGGTGCGCTGTAGAAGCCACCACACCAAATTTCACGCTCTCCTCCAAGCCGGACAGACCACTAACGAAAGCCTTAGCTTCGTGTGTAAAGACATGCCCCTTTATCCCATCCCGGATATCATCACTAAAGGCAGCCACGCGATCTAATTTGGTCGTATTTACTTTGATAGCTTTGCGTTCATCCACCAATGGACTAGCGCCAGCAGTCCAGCCTTCACCATAGACAAAAATACTTGGATCAATCTCATCTAGGGCTGTCGTGATTGCATTCATCGTTTCGACATCATGAATTCCCATTAAATCAAAACGAAAGCCATCCAGATGGTACTCCTCTGCCCAATACTTCACCGATTCAACCATAAATTTCCGCATCATGGCTCGATCAGATGCCGTTTCATTGCCGCAGGCTGATGCATCTGAGAAGCCACCTTCTTCATTTTGTCGGTAGTAATATCCAGGAACTAATTGGTTGAAATTTGAAGTCTCTGTCGCTCCGGTGTGGTTATATACCACATCCAAGATCACGCGTAAGCCATTGTCGTGCAAAGTCTTAATGAGTTGCTTGAACTCCCGCACCCGTACCGCCCCATCCTCAGGATTGGTGGAATAACTCCCCTCTGGGGTATTATAATTTTGCGGATCATATCCCCAGTTGAAGTTGTTTTCCTCCAATTTGGATTCATCGATTGAGAGAAAATCGTAAGAAGGCAAAAGGTGTATATGTGTCACCCCAAGGTCCTTTATGTGATCTAATCCGGTAGAAAGACCATCTGCAGTCTGAGTCCCGGACTCAGCTAAACCCAGAAACTTGCCCTTGTTTTGAATGCCTGAGTTAGGGTCCATAGACACATCACGTACATGTAGTTCGTAAATGATAATATCATTGAAACCGGCAAGGGTCGGCCGCTCATCCGCCTCCCACCCCTCGGGGTTAGTTTCCGAAAAATCAATGATCATTCCACGGCGACCATTGGTACCCACGGCCTTGACATAAGGATCGGGAACTTCATCTCTCCAATCCCCATCAGCTTTGGCCTGAAAAGCATAATATTTCCCTTTCAGGTCCTCTGCGATTTTAATTGTCCAAACACCGTTTTCGCCCAATTGCATAGCTTCCTCTCGAATAGGTTCTCCACCCAATCCTTGATCATATAATTTCAGTTGCATTGCCTCAACGGCTGGGCTCCATACCTTAAAGATAGAAGCTTCAGCTGTATAAGTCAATCCTAGATCAGTACCACTATACGTTGGATATTCTTCAAAGGATTCATATACCTTTGGGCCACTCTGACAGGTCCACATAAATAAAAGAATAGTTGTGAGGTAGAGCAGTCTACTCATGATAGGTAATTAGGTTTCATACTTATAAAATCTGGGCCAGACGGCCAGGTGCCTAAAGATAGCAGTTTTGGTGAATAGATAAAATCTATTTCCTGCATTAGGAAATTTTGCCGTCTTAAGAGGAGAAAGTACAGCATGTTCCCTCTAAAATGAAGGGCTATATTTTCGGAAAGAGTTTGGGTACTCTGCTTTTATATTCTGCATAGATTTCCCCAAAATCCTGGATGAGATCTCGTTCTTCCCAAACAATACCCAACAGAATATACGCCGTCATCAAACAAGCGAAGAAAAAGTGTGCCCAACTCATGCTTGGACTAGACCAAAATGCTGTCAAAAAGCCCAGGTACAGTGGATGTCTAAGCTTTTTGTACAAAAAAGGAGCTCGATAAACCAAGGCGGTATATGGCTTTTGCCGCCAATATAAATAAACCTGACGTAAGCCAAATAGATCCCAATGATTGATTAGAAAGGTGGCTGTGAACATAATGAACCAACCAAAGAAAAAGAAAAAGTAAAAACAGCACTGCCCCATATGCGATTCAATCTTCCACAAATACCCTGGCATGGGCTGCCAATAAAAAATAAGCAATAACAAAGATAGGCTGGCGGCCAAACAAAAGAAGGGCCGCTCCAAAGGTCGAGGGAGCCACCTTCGAAGCCATGTCTTAACAGCCCTTCTTGACATTAAAGAATGCTGAAAGCCAAACAGGAAAATTAGTGCAGCATCGATGACAAGCGCCTGACAAAAGGCAAGTTCCGCAGGACGGTCCATTCCAAGCGCTGCATGCAGGTTACCGGTAAATACGATCAGCAATAGTATAGTCAATTGCGAAAGCAGATATACATAAAAGCCAATACCCAGATAGAGGAATCTGATCAACATGAATTGAATCTTTAGTGAAGTGGAATACTAAGGTCTACTCTGGTACCACTTGCTCTTCCATTTTCATCCTTGAGATCAATAATATCCACAGAAGCTTCATTGTGATACAACTTACTAAAAAGCTCCAGGCGATCTTCCGTAATTTTGGTCCCCATAGATCTGGTTTTCAATCTAGATGAGGCATTCATTTTTTGTACATAATCACGGCCTACCCCATTGTCTTGAATCGTACAGATCAAATTGTGTTCCTCTAGTGCTAACACAATATCTATCCGACCAGGTTTCTCACTATGCAACAAGCCATGCCAGATAGCATTCTCGACATAAGGCTGTAATAGCATAGGAGGAATTTCGTGATCCACAGGGGCCAAATCATCTTTGATTTGGATGGTATACACAAACTGTCCCTGAAATCGCAAGGTCTCCATTTCGATATACAATCTTAGCGCTTCTAGCTCGTCTTTTAGATTTACCTGACTTTTTCTAGAATTTTGGAGAATTAGTCTAATCAAGCGGGAAAAACGATTCAGGTAATCGGATGCCTTTTCTGTTTCATTCTTCAGAATGTAATAATCAATCGAGTTGAGACAATTGAAAATGAAATGCGGATTCATCTGGGATCGTAAAGCCCCCATTTCCACTTTTGACAATCTCCGTTCAAATTCCAACTTCAATTGTTCTTCCCTCCTAATTTGATTCACCCCAAATCGAATCAATAACAATAAGGAACCGACTATGATAGCAAGACCCAGTCCCCAAATCCAGCTAGATACTTCATGAGAAGCATTGTCGCGCCACCAGCTGGCGTCGACAGGAACGCTAAGTTGTTGTAATAGAAGAATAGAAAGGCCCAAACAGAAAAAAAACATCACCCCACCACTGAGGCGCCGGGCTAGAGTTAGTATGACTGTGCTTTTCATCTGGGCAATGCTATTTTACAGGCAAATAGCGTCTTTTTCTACAGTGTTACAGTGGAAAATGATTAATTGGAAGCATAAGGTGATTAAATCGTAGCATTTCTTTAGTTAACACCTAGCAGACCAGAGAAAATCACCAACAAAGCTATTTTACACCCAACCCTCGGATTGACAAAGGTGGTCTATCTCACCAATAATGACATTACCTAACAGAACTCAGCGAAAAAACTCATGATGAAATTATTGTACATGTTATCAGCATTGGGCTTGAGTTTCTTGATCATAACTCCCAGCTTACAGGCTTGCTCCTGTGCCTACGTCGAAACCTTTTGCGAATCTCAAACTTATGGTACGGATACCCTTAACACACATTTGATCATATATGGCAAAAAGGTTCGACGTGAAAATGGAGGAATGCGCGTTGAAGTCCTACAAACCCTGCATGGTGCCGTAGCAGGACAAAGCATCTTCGTGAGAGATGGCGATGGCGGAGACTGTGGTATGTTTACAGAAAACTTGGAGAATGGTAAAGAATTTATCTTTGCGCTAAGTCCAGATTGGAGAGAATCACAGGGAGAATCTAGATATTTTATCAGTATTTGTGGTGTGAATGTCCTGGAAGTAGAAGCTGGGCTCGTCAAGGGGAATATTGCTCCGGGGATAAAAAGTATTCCTGTAGAGGATTTTGGCACGATTACAGATTGTGGAGATTTACCTCCGATCAGCGGCGGACTAGAAGTACGCCTAGGACCAATACCTACCGCGAATCAACTGGAATTTAAATTGAGCTTCAGTGGACAAGTCTTCGGTTCCGCCCAGCTGATCAATGCTATCGGTCAAGAAGTTTCTAGATTTCCGATTGCAGGGGAAGATTTTTTAGAAAAAACCGTTGATGTTAGTCGTTTCGCCCCAGGAATCTATTTCATGGAGGTGAATGTGGTTGGCAGAAGGAAGGTCATCAAAATCATTATTCAACGATAAATGTTCCCTTCATAAATGCCTCAATACGCCCCAATCAAATGGTGCCCAGACGGCCGTTTTTACTTCAGCCGCTTTTAGTGCCTGGTTTGCCCAATTATTGCAAGTACGTAGGACAGAATAGTTTCCCCGTGCTTCAAAAAATACATCTAGCTGCGTGTAGCCCGCGCCAGGGATCTGAGTCAAATGGCCACTTTTTGCTTGTTGAAAGGATTCATGCACATAATCCTGCAAGCTATGTTCTTGCTCCGCACAAAGTTCAAGTGCTCTCCATCTAGATTCAGGTCGGTAATAATAGGTCAGGTGTATAGCTGTCTCGCTCTGCCAGAACAGGGCTTTTAGGGCAGTTGACAATCTAAGATCCGCCCAGGTGGGCGTCTCCAAATAAAACCCCTTATCTCCCCACCCGATTGCCACATATTGAATGCCAGCTGGGACAACTAGCCCTTCCCATAGGTCTTCCTCAAAAAAAGCTCTAGGAACAACAATGTCAAGATGAATGCCATTGGTAGTAACGAAGTAGGTATTAGTAGATTGGCAAGGTGCAACGCTGGGATTAGTTGGAATCCTAGCTAGAACTACAGCTACCAGGAGATATAGTAGTATTACCCCCAACAGGAATAAAAGAGCTCGAAAAACATAGCGAAAGTAAATGCGGATATTCATCAAATAGTTAGATGCTCAGCTACAGAGTCCTGGTGCTTATCGATTTTCAAAAATCTGTCTTCTTCGGTAAATGGACGATTTAATACGCTGCTGATATCGTTCTTGATGCTTTGTTAAGGTTTTACTCGCCCAAATATCAAGTAGATAGGCATACACCATCAAATCTCGATACAAAAGGAAAATGGGTATGAGGTTTTTCTCTTCCTCAGATGGCGATCGAAACTCCTGTTGATACCCTTCGAAGAAATGATGTAGAAAATGTGCTTGGAAGTTTTCTGTAACCTGACTCTTGGGGTGACTTTCAGCATAATAGAGTATGGTGGCTATATCGTGGATGTACCAGCTTAGGCAACACAGTTCAAAGTCAAACAATACCAGTTCTCCATCTTCCTTCAGCAAATAATTCCCATGATGAATATCATAGTGAACCAGGCCATAGTTGGAAGGATCAGCATCTAATGTTTTGATTTGAGTGACTACAGCTTGGTGTAACTCAACTCCATCAGGGATCACCTCAGAGAGCCTTGTATAATTTTGAAACTCAGGAATTTGGTCCCAATGCTTATAACTTATGCCAGCTTCCCACCTATAATTATGCCCCAACTTATGCAATTGACCGGATAACGCTCCTAGCTTTGCAAAGTGAGCCCCTGTCCAATCCCTATCTTGCACCTTTCTTCCTTTTATCTTGACAAAAGCTACTCCCCAAAAAACAAGCGAGTCTATTTCTACCCGAATGGGAGAGCTTCCCGATATTAACCTAACCACTGGTACCCCTGCATCCACCAGATACTGAAGCCAATGTAGCTCACTTTCTATTTCAGACTTTGCTCGGACAGTGGAAGGTGTCAGTCGAACTATACAATCTCCGCAGTCATAAACAAGATTCGTATTGGCTCTTATCAATTGAGCACCAGATGTATCTACTCCATAAGTCAGGAAGGTCTTTTGCAAGGCTTTGCGGTTGAAAAAATATTTGGGGTCTAATGACGTAGTCATTTATTGATACTTATTAAAACCATAGAATTCCTTCTACCAGAGTTCCGCTTTCCTCAAAACGAGAGCACCACAATACCCACCTCAATAGCTAGCACAGTGGGAGACAGATAGCTAATTTTATTCAATGATTTCCAACTGCTTCAGTATGGCATGGGTAATGTCCTTTCTGCATCGACCAAATTCAGGTTTATCCACACTCCTATCTTTGATCAAACGGGTAGCAAAAAAATAGACGTTATCTGCCTTTTCAACGTATCCCACCCACCAACCTGTATCCTTCCCTCCATCTCTTGTCCACCCCGTTTTTGCTCTTAAGGTGTACTCATCCCTTTTTTCAGCTATCATCATACGCTTCAGGGTAGCAAAATGCTCCTTAGCAAAGGGTAAGGTCTCCTCATACACCCCGATCAGTATTTCTATCTGATTAGCCGGTGTAATGGCAAAATTTCCAAAATTCCAAAAGTCGGGATCATCTATGGAAAGATCTACATTCCCATATTGGCTTGCCTTCAGATGTTGTTTGTATTTGGCTTTCCCGATTCTTTTCGCTAATTCGACATAGACCCATCCCGCAGATAGTTTGAAGGCTTCCTCCATACTCATATCTCGATAGATGTCTGGTCGATATCCATACTTTATAGTATCCGTCTCTCCAGGCCATTTCACTATTTCATGTTCATTATCAATCACCCCCGATTCTAGTGCAATCAGCGTGTTTATAATCTTGAAGGTAGAAGCTGGCAAGGAGGGATAGTGGCTATCTTTGATATCACTCGATATCCATTGTTTAGCCACATAATCGTAGAGGGTAATGCTCCCCCTAATATCACAGTTTTCAAATGGCTTTTTCATATTCACTTGGCCTTCTACAATTACAAAGTTAGTCACGACCAAAAACAGGATTAGGCTTTTTCTCATTTTTTCATTTGATTTAGTGGACAAAGTTTGTGGGAGGTAATAGACACCCGATCAGGACCCCAAGATCGGTTTATCTGTATTGGAAAGCAATCCCTCCTTACTCAAGTTTGGTAGAATGTACATTGAAAATAGAAAGCCAGGTTTTGAAGCTAATCTGTAGTAAAACAGAACCATTTATCGTCAAATGCATTTACCTACTAGTATAGAACTTTGCGCATTTACGCTGCCCCGTTTTTTAAAGCATTGTCGAATATTTATCATCAGCAAATGGTACCACGCAAAAAACTGCTAAAGATCATTTCCTATCTCCTTTTTCTCCCCCTTCATCTTTCCGCCCAGATCAATGAAAGTGATACACTAAATTTTCAGGCCAATCTCTCCCTAAGTGGGGTTTGGCAGGGTGGGAATGTACAAACCTTGATCTTTAGAGCTAAATCAGATATCACCTATACCCCTTGGAAGAAATGGGTGTACAAGACTAAAAATTCCTACGTTTACCAAGCATTTGGAAAGCAAAAAGCAGATGAAGACATTTTAAGCCTAAACTTTCTATATTTCAATCCAAAGCGAGTTGTCTATCCCCTTTTATTGGGCTTCGTTGGTACCAATTTTCGGAGGCAAATTGATTTACGCTATCTGGTAGGTGTGGGAGCCACTTTTCAAGTTCTACAGAAGAAAGACAATTGGCTCAAATTGTCCATTTCCAGCGAATATGAAGAAACAGATTTCAAGACAGCTACTTTTAACCGGGCCGATTACAATGTATCTCCAACAATTAAGACACTTCGCAGTACGCTATGGATAAATGGCAAACATCCCTTGCTGAAGGACAAGGTAGTGTTGACGCACGAGAGCTTTTTTCAACCCTCTGTGAGTCAAGGGGATAATTTTCGATGGCGATTGGAGGCTGGTCTCAATCTACCCTTGTGGAAGTTTTTGGATTTCAACATAAACTATCTTCACACCTACGAAAGCATAGTCATTGAAAATCAAAAACTAGAGGATCAATTCTTGACCTTCGGCTTTACCATCAAAAACTACTAAGTACAATTTCGGCTCTCCGCCTAAGATCATAGCCCTCAATGCCAGTAACCGTCGACAAATTCAGCTTCACCTGCACCTGGCCAGGGTGGCATGGATACAATTAATATTTTAAGCGGTACATTCCCGGTATTTCTAAATTGAAAATGCGTTTTGACTGGGATAGTAAGGCTTATGTTTGGTAAGATCTCCACAATTTCTTCTTCTTTTTCATTTTTCCTCCAAATCTCTCCTTTCCCTTCCAGAATATACCAGATCTCTTCAATGGTTTTATGCCTCACCGCTTTCGACACTTTTCCCTCCGGTAAGACACAATGGGCCATGCCTCCATATTTGTTCTCCGGAAGCAATCTAATTTCAGAGCTATCTGGAGCCAAATAATCATATGAATCTCCTAATGACTTGGTGATCATAGTACCTATTTTTGATAATCTAACGAAAGCGATTATGGCCATAAAACTACTAAAAGATAAGTCCCATTGAGGATCTATCGGCAATAGTAGCTACTTCTACTTGACATTCCCTTAAATTTAATAGAATTTTATTGTATAATATGAGCCTTCCTATCAAAGTAGCTAGCAACTGTCGACTCCTATTAACATAGAAAAATCATTAGATCACTTTTATCTTACTTTATATGCTGAAAAAAGCCCTGTTTCTTTTCTTATCGATGCAGTTTTATCTCCTTGCATTTGGACAAGGGACAAATGGTAATGTCTGGATTGTCAGTGTCGGGATCGGTGTTTATCAACACGATGACATTCTCACCCGATTGGACTTCACAGTGGAGAGTGCCTACGAATTTACACGCGTATTTGAGCTGCGACAATTGATTATTGCCGAATCCCCCATATTGACCAATGCCAATGCCCGGCGAGTGGATATCATTAATGCCCTCGAAGACACTTTTGTGGATAATCCTCGATTGACCAAGGAGGATATGATTCTTTTTTATTTCAGTGGTCACGGCGAGACCGTTGGTGGCCGCGTTGGTATTTGCCCTTACGACTACTCCGGAAGCGTCCGGGATATTATCAGTGATCGAGACATTCAAGGGATCATGAATCGTAGCAGGGCCAAACACAAAGTCTGTTTTATCGAAGCTTGTAAAACCGAAGCGCAAAGTGCTGCCCTAATCGAGCCGGAGATCCTCAATCAGTTCAATATCCAGAGAGAAGGAATTGGTAGTGGCCTAGTTTACATGACAAGTACACGAGTAGGGAAAAAGTCTTGGGGCAAACCCAAGATCGGTGGCTATTTCAGTCATTATTTGGTGAAGGGACTTAAAGGAGAGGCTAATACCAACAACGATGCCTACATTACCATTGCGGAATTATTTCCCTACGTCAAAAATGGGGTATCTAATTTAACGAAAGGCAAGCAAGTGCCTCAGATCAACATCCAAGCCCAAAATAATAGCATGCCTGTCATGGTCATTCCTGAAAAGCTAAATATTTCGCGCAGGACAGCCAACGTACTAGATGAAAACTCGGTTAGGAAAGATCTTGCTCAAGCAGATAAATTCTTCATTAATAACAATTATAAAGAAGCCTTTGAATTGTATTTTACACACCGCAATACGATTCACTTTACCGCTTCGCAGCAAGGGTGTTTAGGCTATATGTATGATAAGGGCTACGGTGGTTTAGCACCAGACAAGAGGGAAGCGGTCAATTGGTATCGTAAAGCGGCCGAAGGAGGAAATGCTCAAGGGCAAGCCAATTTAGGGGTTATGTATGAACATGGTCATGGCGGACTTTCCCAAGATGACGGAGAAGCCGTAAAATGGTATCGTAAAGCTGCTGATCAAGGTAATGCTGACGGGCAAGCTTATTTAGGCGATATGTACGAACATGGTAAGGGCGGTTTAACACAAGACAAAAGAGAAGCCGTTAAATGGTATCGAAAAGCTGCTGAACAAGGTAATGCTGACGGACAAATTTACTTAGGGCTTATGTATGAAAAAGGCGAAGGTGTAATGGCTCAAGACTATGGAGAAGCCGTCAAATGGTATCGCAAAGCAGCAGAGCAAGGGAGTGCCGCTGGACAAGCCTATTTGGGGGATATGTACGAGCGAGGTAAGGGAGGGTTGGCAAAGAATAAAACAGAAGCAGTAAATCTGTATCGTAAGGCAGCTCAACAAGGTAATGAATATGCACAAAACGCCCTAGAAAGATTAGGCTACCAAGAGTAGAAGAAGAACTGATGTAATAGTCTCGTAATAAAATACAAAGTCATAATTACCCTCATTTCTATGTTAAAAAAAGTGCTAATTCTAATTCTATCCATGCAATTTTGCCTCCAATCCTTTGGACAAAAGACCGAAGGTAATGTCTGGATTGTCAGTGTCGGCATTGGCGTTTATCAACATGATGACATTCTTACCCGATTGGACTTCACGGTGGAGAGTGCCTACGAATTTACACGCGTATTTGAACTGCGACAGCTAATTATAGCTAAATCCCCTGTACTGACCAATGCCAAGGCTAGGCGAATCAATATCATCAACACCTTGCAAAAAACTTTTGTGGACAATCCAGAAGTAAGCAAGGAGGATATGATTCTCTTCTATTTCAGCGGTCATGGCGAAGTCGTTGGTGGAAGGGTGGGTATTTGTCCCTATGATTACTCAGGAAGCATTCGAGATCTCATTAGTGATCAGGAGATTCAGCGCATCATGAATCGTAGCAAGGCAAAACACAAGGTATGTTTTATCGAAGCTTGTAAAACGGAAGTTCAAACTGCTGCAATCCTCGAACCCGAAATTCTGAACCAGTTCAATACGCGGCGAGAAAGTATCCAAGGGGGATTAGTATATATGACCAGTACCAAAGTGGGGAAAAAATCCTATGGCAAGCCTCAAATAGGTGGGTACTTTAGTCATTATTTACTAAAAGGACTCAGCGGAGAAGCCAATACCAATGATGATGCCTATATTACGATATCAGAACTCTTTCCCTTCGTGCAAAATGGAGTATCCAAATTAACAAGAGGGAGGCAGGTTCCTCAAATCAATACACAGGCTCAGTACAACAGCATGCCTATTATGGTGATTCCTTCTAAGCTGAATATTTCTCCTAAGGGTTCTCCCCTTCGCGATGAAAGGAGGATTAAGGATGATCTTGCTCAGGCAGAGCAATACTATGATGATGACAATTATAAAAGAGCCTTTGAATTGTATTTTCCACATCGTAACTCTGTTCATTTCACAGCTTCACATCAAGTCCATCTAGGCTATATGTATTCAAAGGGTTATGGTGGCTTAGCAGCAGATAAAGCCGAAGCCGTCAAATGGTATCGTAAAGCTGCGGAACAAGGCTATGCGTTAGGACAAGCCAATTTAGGGATTATGTACGAAAATGGGTATGGTGATTTACCACGTGATAAAAGGGAGGCAGTCAAATGGTATCGTAAAGCGGCCGAACAAGGTAATGCCTTTGGCCAGAAGTGTTTAGCTGTCATGTATGATAATGGATATGGCGGACTAACAAAAGACAGAAGAGAGGCAGTCAAATGGTATCGTAAAGCCGCAGAACAAGGTAATGCTTCAGCCCAAGCTAATTTGGGTATTATGTATGAAAATGGTTATGGTGGACTAGTAAAAGACAAAAAAGAAGCAGTCAAATGGTACCGTAAAGCCGCAGAGCAAGGCGATGCCTTCGGCCAAAAGTGTTTGGGTGTGATGTATGATAAAGGGTATGGAGGTTTAGCTGTGGATAAAAGAGAAGCGGTCAAATGGTATCGCAAAGCCGCGGAGCAAGGCAATGCCGCAGGCCAAGTCAATTTAGGGGTTATGTATGAAAATGGTTATGGTGGACTAATAAAAGACAAAAGAGAAGCAGTAAAATGGTACCGCAAATCCGCCGAGCAAGGTAATGCCGCAGGCCAAAAGTGTCTAGGTGTCATGTACGACAAGGGCTATGGAGGTTTAGCCGTGGACAAAAAAGAAGCAGTAAGATTGTACCGTAAATCCGCGGAGCAAGGTAATGCTGCAGGCCAAGTCAGTTTAGGGGTTATGTATGAAAATGGGGAGGGCGGCTTAATTCAAGATCATAAAGAAGCAGTAAGATGGTACCACAAAGCTGCCGAGCAGGGCCATGCTTCTGGACAAGCTTACTTAGCCGAAATGTACGAATCAGGTAAGGGTGGTTTAACAAAAAACAAGACAGAGGCAGTAAATTTATATCGAAAAGCGGCCAAACAAGGCAATGAATATGCAAAAAAAGCCTTGAAAAGATTAGGCTATAAGGAGTAATTTAACCGCAATTAACTGGTATTCATAGAAAATCGCGATCGAATGAGATTTCTATCAATCAAATGGCGTCAGGGCACTAGATTATTTTTCTTGTTATTGTATGTGCTGGCAGTCTTCTATGGAACACTAGGAGCTCAGTCCTCACTTATCGACAAAAAGGCATTTTTCAAATTCCAGCAATCGGAATTTCAGCAATGGCTAAGTGCTACACAACTTGATCAGGCCTTTAAAACGGATCGGATCGAAATCCGTCCTGAAAAGGTAAGGCTTTTCCTCACAGCAGTGGCGGCAGATGATCCTTGTATATTCCTACAGAACTCCTGGGAAGTTTGGAAAGATGAATTCAATCAAGCTCATCATGGCAGTCTATTGTTCCACGAAAAGCTACTGAAAACATGGTCTACTTTAACGGAATTACCAACTGATAGTGTGCAAATCATCTTACATTGTAATGATCCCAATCTGTTAAGGATCAATATCTATGGTGATTCCAGTGGGCGAATCCTGCTGGAGGAGGAAAATCAGCAAGTCATGGGCAGCGGGACAATCCCCATTCCGTATCACCACCTAAAAAGCATGTACACAGCCAGCAGCTTGGATAGTATCAATGCAAAATTAACGGTAAGAAAAGTGCGCTTGGCCGTATCAGATTATATCCTGAATAAATGGTATAAGGGCAAAGGGACACCCATTCTATACAATGTCCGAATAGATACCACCGAAAGCTACTACAATGATTTTAGTTTTGAATTTTCGCATCTTAGCAATGAAGTGCTAGAAGAAGGCTATTTTGAATATCATCGCATTGAGGTAGAAGTGCAAGAACGCAATGAACGCATTGAAATTGATTGGGAATTTACGGGCAAATTTGGATCCGGTATCCTATTCCCTCCTCGTCGCAATGATTATAAACTAATGGAAACCTACTACAAAAAAGACTTGGAAAGGTATGAAGAACGCTTATTCAAGAAAATTTCTGAATTCCTAAAAAATTTATCATGAGTCAGCAGGCCAGATCACTTTCCTCTTCCGAAAACATAGGAAAAACAGTCATGTATTTCCATTTCACCCTGCTGCTGCTGGCTCTACTGTTTTACTTTTTTCGTGGCTTTGACTTGCAAGAGCTAATAGCTCTATTTGCAGTGCTAGCACCTGTAGCAGCACTCTACGGCGGCGTGGGATTTAGATTACTTAGTCCGCGAAAGGAAAAGCCCAAAAGAAAGTCTGCCGGGTTTCAACAAAAGGACAATCAAGCCGGAGATCTGCCCGCTATAGCCCCCCATCCTGCTGTCAATAAAACGATTTCGAGGCTGGTCTATGGCCACTTTATTCTGATTGCTCTACTTATCTCCTTGAAAGCCCTAGCCCCTAATATACTCAGCTTCACTGAGCTTACTGTATTTCTCGGCTTGGTTGAAAGTTATTTTGGTGTGCACCTGGGATCACTCCTATTGGATCTTTTTGAGTGAGGAGTGTTAGAGTGCTTTCTTTTACCTGGATTTAATGCAAATAAGACCACTCAGTACAGGGCCATAAAATCAAATATCGAAGCTACGGATCACATCAGTCCCATGAGCAGGTCCAAATGCTCACAAAGCCTATCTTTAGGCTAAACCAGCGCTTAGGAAACTAAAGTTTTCGAAATCTTGTTGATAGATATAATCCTGCATTTCATCTAAAACTATTTCAATAGCGCATAAATATTAGTATAAATATTGTTGCCTTCTTGAAAGAATGTAAATTATTTCCAGACCCTGAAATCAATTTATATGTTATCCCAGAAAGTTCTGCTTACTTACTTATTGACTATTTCTTGCTTAATTTCTTCCGCACAGACTGCTAAGGACTGGTACAAGAAAGCTGAAACAGTAAGCAAAAATTACCAGAAGCAGAAAATCGAATTTTATACTAATGCCATCAAATTAGATCCGAAGTATCATGATGCATACAACAGGCGAGCCATTTGCAAAGACAACATCGGAGATTACCCTGGTGCAATAGCTGACTATGATCAAGCTATTCGGTTAGCCCCTAAAACCGCGGGGTACTACAACAATCGTGGTGTTTCAAAGGAACACCTCGGAAATTATAAAGCTGCCATTGCTGATTATGATCAAGCCATCAAATTGGATCCTAAATACACATTTGCTTACAACAATCGTGGTGTCGCCAAAAAAAGCTTAGGCCAATTGCATGACGCTGAAAAAGACTACCTTACAGCTCTAGAGCTAGACCCTAACTATAATTTAGCCAAGAGCAATCTACAGATAATTCAGGAAAAATTAGCTAAGGCAAGTCCTGGTAAAATATGGGTCGTATCGGTAGGAATCAACCAATACCAGTACGAAGATTATATGTCGAGATTGGAATCTCCAGTGGATAATGCCTATAATTTTAGATCCGTCTTTGAACGAAGAGGAGTAACCGAGTACCAGATCCCAACCTTGACCAATAGAAAAGCTACCCGTTCCAATATTATATCAGCTATGCGCAACACCTTCCACTCTTCGAGAGTAGGTACTAATGACATGGTCGTCTTTTACTTCTCTGGTCATGGAGTCATGGTTTCCAACAAGATGGGTATTTGTCCTTATGATTACTATGAGCTGGAAAACATCATCACTGATCAAGATATCTTAAGCATCATGGAAGCCAGCCCTGCTCGCCACAAGATTTGTTTTATAGAAGCTTGCAAAAATGATGCGGGATATGCTTCCGTCATTCCGGAAGCCACCTTACGAGCTTTTCATGAGAAGCGCAAAGGTATCGCTGCGGGTGTCTCCTACATCACCTCTACAGAGGTTGGTGACTATTCCCGAGAGTTCCCCGATGTCGGTGGGGTATTCTCCTATCACCTGTTGAATGGCATTGAACAAGGGAAGGCAGATAAAGACCAGGATAGTATCATCACCATCAAGGAACTATTTGATTATATCCAAGCCAATGTGAAGCGCAAGACGCGAGGCCATCAAAAACCACAGATCAATTCCGCTGGTTATTTGGATCTGCCTTTTATTGTCTTGAAGTAGCTTGGTTATAGTCCGAGTATAAATTGGCTAATCAAATTCTACCGTAATCTTAAAAATCCATTCTCTATGCTACTCCGTATTCTTTCTCTCCTTATGTTATTAGTTTGTTTCCACAACAACATGTTTGCACAAACAGCTAAAGAATGGTTTGATAAAGCGCTAAATGAGAAGAATCTTCAGAAGAAAATTGAATATAATACCAAAGCCATTGAACTAGATCCAAATTATGCCTATGCATATAGCAATAGAGGCTATGCAAAAAATCTACAAGGAGACTATATGGGCGCACTAGAAGATTATAATCAGGCCATTCTATTGAACCCTAAAAACGCCATAGCTTATAATGGTCGGGGGGTGTCAAATAAAAATCTAGGAAATTATAAAGAAGCAATTGCCAATTACAATGAAGCCCTTCGGTTGGACGCAAATTATATCGATGTCTACGGCAATAGAGGGAAAGCCAAAGTAATAGTACAAGATTATGAAGGAGCCATTGCTGATTACAATGAAGCCATTCGGTTAGACCCAAAGAATGCCTCCCATTACTTAGGTCGAGGATGGGCAAAAGGAGAGGTAGAAGATTATAAAAGAGCTATTCTGGACTATAACAAGGCTATTAAGCTGGACCCGCAATACTCCGCTGCCTACAATAACAGAGGAGTTGCCAAGAAAAAACTAGGACAATTATTGGCCGCAGAAAAAGACTACCTCAAAGCTCTAGAGATAGATCCTGGCTATACCACAGCCAAAAACAATCTGCGGAGACTGCGAGCAAAACTGGCTAAGACCAATCCCGCCCGAATATGGGTAGTATCAATCGGAATCAACCAATACCAATATGAAGATTACATGTCCAGATTGGAATCTCCAGTAGAAAATGCCTTTAATTTTAGAAGCATCTTTGAGCGGAGGGGGGTCACAGAGCATCAGATTCCAACCTTGACCAACAGAAAAGCTACCCGTTCTAACATTCTATCAGCTATGCGCAACACCTTCCATTCTACAAAGGTTGGTCCCAATGATATGGTAGTCTTCTATTTTTCTGGACATGGAGTGATGGTTTCCAACAAGATGGGTATTTGCCCCTATGACTATTATGAATTGGAAAACATCATTACCGATCAAGATATCTTGGGCATCATGGAAGCCAGTCCGGCTCGCCACAAGATTTGCTTTATCGAGGCTTGCAAAAACGATGCGGGCTACGCCTCCGTCATTCCGGAAGCCACCTTGAGGGCTTTTCATGAGAAGCGCAAAGATATTGCGGCAGGAGTATCCTATATTACTTCCACAGAGGTTGGCGACTATTCTCGGGAGCTACCAGATGTTGGCGGGGTATTCTCTTATCACCTGTTAAATGGCATTGAGCAAGGAGATGCGGACAAAGACCAGGACAGCATCATTACCATCAAAGAGTTATTTGATTATATTGAAGCCAATGTCAAACGCAAAACTAGAGGCCATCAAAAACCACAAATCAATTCGGCGGGTTATTTGGATCTGCCTTTTATTATCTTGAAGTAGTTATCCACAGACGAGCACCAGTCCTTTTATTGAAACGATTTCTCTAACACCAGAACCCTACCCTATGCTTTTACGAATCTCAACCTTACTCATCTTTCTAAGCTGCCTCTCCAATAACATAGCAGCACAAACGGCCAAAGAATGGTTTGATAAAGCAATAGATGAAAAGGACCTTAAGAAGAAAATCGAATACAATACCAATGCTATCAATCTAGATTCGAAGTATACGAAAGCCTATTATAACAGAGGATGGGCAAAAAATGAATTGCAAGATCACCTAGGGGCTATAGCTGACTTCGATAAGGCTATCAAATTGGATCCTAAATACACTAAAGCTTACTACAACCGGGGGTGGGCCAAAGATGAATTAGGAAACTATAAGGGTGCGATTGCAGATTATGATCAAGCCATTCTCTTGAACCCCAAACATGCCAAGGCCTACTCCAACCGAGGAATTTCGAAGAGAAAACTAGGCGATTATGTAGGGGCAATCGCAGATTATGATCAGGCTATTCGGCTGGATCCAAAGGATTATAAGTCCTTTAACAATCGAGGATTTGCAAAGGATGAACTGGAAGACTACGTAGGAGCTATAGTCGACTATAATAAAGCTATTCGGTTGAATCCCAGCTACGTCTATTCTTATAATAATAGAGGCTTTGCAAAAGAAAATCTTGGACAATTCCTTGCCGCAGAAAAAGACTATCTCAAGGCTTTGGAGCTAGACCCTGACTACAACAGAGCCAAAAACAATCTGCGGAGACTGCGGGAAAAACTGGCTAATGCCAGTCCTGCCCGAATATGGGTCGTTTCCGTTGGGATCAACCAATACCAATACGAAGATTATATGTCCAGATTGGAATCTCCAGTGGAAAACGCCTTTAATTTTGCGAGAATTTTTGAATTTAGAAATGTTACTGAGCAGCGAATTCCGATCTTGACCAATCGAAAAGCTAAGCGGGCGGACATCTTAGCTACTATGCAAAAGACCTTCCATTCCTCAAAGGTTGGTCCCAACGACATGGTAGTCTTCTATTTTTCTGGACATGGAGTGATGGTTTCCAACAAGATGGGGATTTGCCCCTTTGACTATTATGAATTGGAAAACATCATCACCGATCAAGATATCTTAAGCATCATGGAAGCCAGTCCGGCTCGCCACAAGATTTGCTTTATCGAGGCTTGCAAAAACGATGCGGGCTATGCCTCCGTCATTCCAGAAGCCACCTTGCGTGCTTTTCATGAAAAACGCAAAGGGATTGCCGCGGGCGTATCCTACATCACTTCTACTGAGGTCGGCGACTATTCTCGGGAGCTACCAGATGTTGGCGGGGTATTCTCTTATCACCTATTAAATGGCATTGAACAAGGAAATGCAGATCAAGATGAGGATGACATCATTACCATCAAAGAATTATTTGATTATATTCAAACCAATGTAAGACGCAAAACACGAGGTCATCAAAAACCGCAGATCAATTCGGCGGGTTATCTGGATCTGCCTTTTATCATCTTAAAATAAAACGTTTGTGAAGAAACTCCTTGTCATCTTATTCAGTATTATACTTTCTCTTTCAGTAATTGGTCAGGATAGCTTAAAAGATAATGCCCCATTTTTTCAAGCTCAGAAGGAGGAGTTTGACCTATGGTTGGCTACCAATGGTCTGGATCGATTATTCTCAATCAACCAATTAGAGGTCAAGGATACACACCTAGAACTTGAACTGGGCAGCAATTTTGCTACTGATGATTCGCTGCGCGTGGCTTGGGACAAAGTGCAGGAAAAAGTACAGCGACAACATCGACAGCGCATCAGCGAACGTATGCTTCAAAGCTTTGCTTTTTTGTGTGATGTAGCACCAAAGCAAGTCAAAATGGTGATACGAGGTAAAAAACCAACCACCAGCATCAATATCTACTACGATACTGCACTGCGCTTAGAGGAGAACTTCTCTCGTGTCCAGTATGCTGGCAAAATCGAGATTCCGTTGCGAGATATCAAATTCAAGAAAACCCGCAGAAAGATAAACAAGGGGGCCCGACAAGCTACCGTAACAGAATTAAGGCAAGAGATCAGTAATTGCCTAACTGACTACTATAGGAAAAAGAAGGGAGGATGGCTGTATAAGGTCATTATTGATACTTCTCGTTCCTACTATAATCACTTCGTGTATCGAATCTATTGCCTAAAGAACGAAGTAATTCAAGAAAACTACTTTGAAATTATTCAGATCAAGGTTGCTGTAAAAGAACAAAATGGAGAGGTACAAATTGATTATGACCTACAAGCTAAATATGCCCCTTACTTGCGTTGTCCTAAGCAAAAAGACAAGTATTACAAAAGTATAGAAGTACATTATCCTAACGCCATTGAAAGTTATGCCGAACATGTTCATAACCTAATTGAATCTTATCTTCGCAGGTAGGAGTATCACCTAAATTCCATATTTTGACAACTATAGCACAAATTCGGACCACCCTTGGCCGTCAAATCCTGATCTACAATAGCCTAATTATTGTTCTGACCATTATCTACTTCTTAATGGGAGGATTCGATATTGAGGAATTGTCCTCCTTGATCACACTACTGACGGCGATATCGGCCATTTACATGGGTGCTTTGTTCAAGTATATAGGGGGAAATATCTTGCAGGATGAAGACGATGAACAGCTCAGCAAGCCTGTCAATGTAACTAATGCCAAACTGATTACGAAGGTGATCCCGCTGCATTTCGTACTATTGAGCGCCATCATATCTGCCAAAGCCTTTACGCTTATTCCCTTTCCGATCATGAATATTTTCCTTGGGTTGATCGAAGCCGTATTCGGCACCTATCTGGGAATGATTATCAATCAAATTTTTCTACCACCTAAAGGGAAGCCAAAGCAAAAAGAAGATGCGGCACTGCTTACCTCTACAATAAGTAGTAAGAAACAGTCTTAAACAATAAGCCTCACCAAAACAATTGCATAAATCGAAAAACTCGGGATCGAAAAATGCAATTTCTCGTCGCTCACAGAGAAAGGAACCGTTTCGGCCAATTGATCCGGAGGGTTGTATATACTGACGCTATCCACACTACTTCCGGATGGCAGGGGAACGCTGACCGTTATATTGTTTTTCATAGGCACCTCCTGAGGATTCTCCAATCCAAATCGCACCTGATAATCCAATAGATGAATTGTTAACCGCTGGCGATCTTGACTTAGCCAGGCATTGAAACGCCAAAACTTAAGGGCTTCTTCCGAAAGATTACTCAATCGGATACTTGTCCCCAAATGTTCCTCTATGGCATGTAAGACAAATTCGGCAGATAGGGACGCTGGTTGATAGATCAGCTTACCTTTGCCGACGCTTCTAGTAAAGGCGTCAGGGCGTACCCTACCTTTTGCTCCCGATTCCAACACTTGTCGGGCGGAGCCAAGCGGGGGCCAGGTATGATGATCATTGGGCCAGGGGTGGATAGTCTTCGGGAGTCGCATACGATGCCACTCATCCTCATCGCCTACAATTTTGGCGCTAATCACTAATCCTCCACATTCTAAATAGCGTTGTACCGCTTCTATTTCAGCATCGGAGATTCGTTCAACATCCTGGTAGATCAACGCCTTATATTTGGAAAAATGCATTCCACTAATGGATTGGCCAGCTAAAACGTCCCAAAGAATACCGCTCCCTGCCAAATCTTTAGCCATATCGTAAAGTTCATTGTAGGCATGTAATCGATCTTCCACCGCTGGATAGGGCAAATGGGTAAAATCTGCTTCACGAAATACGATTCCTATATCCGCATAGGGGTGGTAACCTTCAAACAAGTGTGGCAATTCATTGACGAAGGACCAGAACTGCTGCTGGACTTCCTCTATCTTTTTCTTTTCTTCAGGGAATCGCTTGTAAGCAGAAGTTCGGTATCGCATCTGTAAAGTCAAGCCAATTCCATCGCCAAAGGCAGCAGCTTCTGCCAAGGCTAGCAGGGCCGTATTTCGATTGTGATCCCCGGGTACTGGCAGAAGACCTGGAATGTGATAGGCAAAATGTGGAGAATTGCGTAGGCCATGCACATATTTGTAGCCAAAGCAGTTATTTGAAAAGACCTCTTTATCTAAAATCGGATCCATAATGATGCCCGGAAAGAAGCCTACATCTCTTTGCTGAGCATGTCGTCTGCGATCCAAACCTCCGGTAAATGCCCATTCCATCATGAAGAAATCCGCAGTAGGAACGTAGGAATTGGTATAAATTTCAAAATTGGGATTAATCTTCCTAGCTTCCTCTTTCAAGTAGCTCACCTTTTCACTTGCTACAGATGACCAAAATTTTTGGGCGATGAGTCTACGATGATAGGATGATGGGCTACTACTATACTCCAATTCTTGTCGTTCTTCAGGAGTTTCTACCGAGAAGCCCAGCCAAAATTCATCTAACCAGATTTTTCCCTCGCCGCCAAGGTGGAATTTCACTCTCCACTTCAACTTGTCCTCCTCTTCTGGGATCTGCCCTACAAAGAAAGTGGTAATCTCTTCTCTCCAATTTTGACTCAAAGGCAAGTGTCTATTTACTTGAAGGGTTTTGGTCTCGGTTCCTTCCAGCACTATAGCTTCAAAAATTAGACTGATAGAAACTGCACCTTCTGATTTATGATAAAAGCGCAATTTCAATTCTTGTCCATTCCCCCATTGGCTAGAAGAGAAAAGTAAGAACTGGTTTGTACACGAAATTTCAGCACTATCGCCCTCTAAGATGGATAACTCTAATCTACAGGAATACTGCCCCCGAACAGCATCATAATCGGGGAAGAACTTCACTCCATCCGTATTTGAACTCACCCAGTACAAGGGCTCCCAAAGCCCCGGCAACCTGGTATGCCAATCAGAAAAATCCCCATAGGAAAACTTGTTGTTAATTATGGTAGTCAGATATCGAGCAATTTCCTCCTTTGCAAAATTGGTATTTATCCAACTCTTGTAAGCTTGCTGCGATTCATCACTCCAACAGTTTGAAAATGTTGCATTGTCAATAAACGCCCCATCAAAGCCAACACGCGCAATCCATTGAATGACCTGTTTCCACCACATAGACCAGCCTTCACTGTTGAGGCTAACGGCATATCGATAGTAGGGAGCTCCTTTTCTGACCGGAGAATAACCGGCGAAACTTAGTCCTCTTAGTTCATCCGGAAGGTCATTGGAAGTTTTTTCCAATGGGTTGTGCCATTTCCTTAGCCAGTAGCTAGGATCTGGAGGCTTAGGTCCCAATTCAAAGGGTCCTGTCGGTTGCGCATACTCCTCCCAATGGTCATAAAACTCCCAAAATCCCCAACTGCTAGAGGGTGAAATTTGTCTGTTTTGCAGGAGTTCATCCAAATTCCTGTTGTGTTTGCCATAAAGCTGAGTCCCCAAATCCATATAGGTCATAAAGCGCTTCACTCCACCTCGACTTTTTATATCCTGCACGTATTCCTTAATCTTATCTATTCTTTCTTGGAGTCTATCGGCCGGTAGTCGTCCAAAGCCGGTAACGGGATCAGGTGCAGCCATCGTTCCTTCACCAAGTAGCGGATCAGACTGACCAAGAATCACACCTCTTGGGCCCCAATCAAATGGAGCGAGTCCTCTGAAAGCATGAGTCCAGAGTAATTCCAAGGGAAATCGTTGTAATTGATCAAGGTATTGTTCGTATTCATCAATTTGATCCAATTCCCCATCTTCATTGCGATGAAATTTAGATCTAAAACTATTGAAGTGTTCGTGTCCGATTGGAATGGGACGTCGGGTGTAAGGATTGGGAGCCATGACGCAAGAAGTTATCTAGTTGTTACTTTTATCCTATCTACTGTAGTCCTGGGCAAGAAATCCGGTAATTGGTACCTCCAACAGGGATGAGTGCGAGAAAGCATTTTGACAGGAGGACACCTCAACAAAAGAGCACTAAATTAATTTAATGCCTCAAGCTCAAGTTATCAAGAAATAAATTAAAATAAAAGCATCATATACCATTTAACAAAATTGGATAGACTAAGATGAAATACTATGCCCACTCATTGACAAGAATAGCCCAACTTTATCCTAGGTAATGCATGAGATCATCAATTGATCATGTTTAGTAGTTTCTAAATCATTTGTGGTAAGTATATCCTAAAGAATCCATTTCCTTCGATCACTGCTTGTAAGTCAATATCCTATATTGGATCAGCAGTTTATCCCTAAATTAATCATTAAATGTCCTTATCATGCGGTTTATTCTTCTGTTTCTATTGCTGAATGTTCAACTTAGGGGTCAATCCCAATCTCGTCCCAATGTCATAATCATCGTCTCTGATGATCAAGGATGGCATGATGTTGGATTCAATGGAGGGAGAGACATTCCCACCCCACATCTGGATGCTTTAGCCGGAGATGGAATTGTTTTTGATGCCGGCTATGCCTCGCATCCCTACTGTAGCCCAAGTAGAGCTGGTCTCCTAGCCGGTCGCTACCAGCAAAAATTTGGGCATGAGAACAATACACCTTACGATCAAGAAGATGAAAATGCAGGTCTTCCCCTAGACGAAAAAATGCTCTCTGAGGTATTAAAGGAAAATGGCTATGCCACCTGTGCTATTGGAAAATGGCACCTTGGGGATCATGAAAAATTCTGGCCCATCAACAGGGGGTTTGATCAATGGTTTGGATTCTATGGCGGGGGAATGAGCTTCTGGGGCGATACTGGAAAAAAGCCAGCAATATCTGGGGTATTACGGAATGGAAAGATCGTCCCTAAATCCGAATTAACCTATCTGACCGATGATTTTACCAAAGAAGCTATCAACTTCATTGAACAGCAAAAAGAAGCCCCTTTCTTTCTGTATTTGGCCTACAATGCCCCACATGCACCGATCCACGCCACCGCAGCATATCTTGCCCAAACGGATCATATCGAAGATGGGGCACGGAGTGCCTATGGCGCTATGGTAGTGGGAATGGATGCAGGAATTGGAAAAGTTGTCCAGACCTTAAAGGAACAAGGTCTTTATGAAAACACCTTAATCTTCTTTTATAGTGACAATGGCGGCCACCTTCACGGGGCCAGTAGTTACCCTTTTAGAGGACATAAAGGAATGCTATTCGAAGGAGGAATCCGGGTGCCATTCTTATTCACCTATGCTGGAAAATTGAAGCATTCCCAGATTATCCACATCCCGTTAGTGCTTTAGATATCTTTCCAACGGTTTTGGCAGCGGCAAACATTGCTTCTCCAAAGCCATTAGATGGAGTAAACCTCCTCCCTTTCTTAGCTGGACAAAATTCTACACATCCGCATAAAAACCTCTATTGGCGCTACTCAGATGGAGCAGGATATGCAGTTCGGACAGGTGACTACAAATTAATCTATTCTGGTTACAAAGAGAAGCTCTTACTTTTCGATCTGGCCACTGATCCCTACGAACAAGAAAATTTGGCAGACAAAGAACCAGGAATCGTTCAAGAATTGTCTGCTACCTACCAAGCCTGGAACAAAGCCCTAATCCCAGCCAAATGGTATGATCCCCATCCAGAAAATATTCTAAAGGAGGAGCAAAGGAGACGAGATATTTTGGAAAAGGCTAAGGCGGGCGAAACAAGATTTAAAAACAATAGCAAGGCAAAATCTCAATAAGCAAACAAACCTGAACTAGCGAGACACATCATCACGAGTCTATTGGTCAAATCTAGATTGTACACAAAAAAGAGGAGCGACTACTCTCCTATTTGACTAAAAATTGACCCTTTTGATCTTAATTATTGTTATTTTTACACTAAGTATAAAAAAAAAGGTCGCAATTTGTTGATTTTAAACGTGAATTTCTCCAATTTCGCAGCCGAAACCAAGGTGCATCAGCAGCCTTGCTGACCTAGACTCAAAATTTATTAACAAATATCAAGTGCACGACTATGTCTAAAAAAATTGCTATCAATGGTTTTGGCCGGATCGGAAGATTAACCTTTCGCAACCTACTACAGAAAGAAGGAATAGAGGTTGTTGCCATCAATGACCTTACTGATAATGCTACGCTTGCTCACCTTTTGAAGTATGACTCTGCTCAAGGTCCTTTTGATGGCACTGTTGAGGCAACTGAGGATGCGCTAATCGTAAATGGAAACAGTATCAATGCTTACTCTGAGCGTAACCCTGAAGCTCTGCCCTGGGCCGACCTAGGTGTAGATCTTGTACTGGAGTGTACTGGTATTTTCCGTACCAAGGAAAAAGCGGGTATGCACTTAACAGCTGGCGCTAAGGATGTGGTGATCTCTGCTCCAGCAAAGGGTGAAGGTGTACAAACCATTGTACTAGGTGTAAATGACGACCAATTGGATCGTCGTGCCAATATCTTCTCAAACGCTTCTTGTACCACCAACTGTCTAGCTCCTGTAGCTAAGATCCTAAATGACAACTGGGGGATCATCAATGGCGCTATGACAACCACACATGCCTATACTGCGGACCAACGTATCCAAGATGCCCCGCACAGCGATCTTCGACGTGCTCGTGCCGCTGCTTTCAACATCGTACCTACAAGTACTGGTGCAGCCAATGCAGTAGGAAAGGTATTGCCAGAGGTAGCTGGCAAGTTATTTGCTATCGCGGTCCGTGTTCCTGTAATCACTGGTTCCTTAATCGAAGTAAATGTAAACCTGGAGAAAACTGTAACGGTAGAGGAAGTAAATGCCAAGTTCAAAGAAATGGCTGATGGACCAATGAAAGGTGTACTTCAATACACAGAGGATCCTCTAGTCTCTAGTGATATTGTACGTAACCCTCACTCTTCCATCTTTGATGCAGGAATGACAAGTGTGAATGGCAATATGCTAAAGGTCGTTAGCTGGTATGATAACGAAGCTGGGTACTCTGCTCGTTTGGCTGACCTCGCTCACATGATCTGTACAAAATAAGTCAGCTTATCATCGGATAAACTGATTATCTAATATCAATCGGACATCTGGAGTCTACAGTGTAGCTGTAGCTCCAGATTTTCACCATTCTCATACCTTCCCACAAAGTCCATCACCTCAAGAGACTTTGCCCTCAATATTTGTAAAAAGCACCCATTATGAATCTAGATTTTGCAGGCAAAAAAGCCCTAGTAAGAGTTGACTTTAATGTGCCTTTAAACAGTGCATTTGAAATCACTGATGATACCCGGATCAGAGGAGCCCTTCCTACTATCCGTCGAATCTTAGATAATGGCGGTGCTGCCATACTGATGTCCCACCTAGGACGCCCTGGTAAAAAACGGAAAGAAGATGGTTCAATCGATAAAGAACGCTTTACCTTAAATCACATCGTTGATCACCTTGCTTCCACTTTGGGTACAAAGGTTCATTTTTGTGATGAGACAATCGGCGCTAAAGCCGAGCAAATGGCTGCTGACCTTCCGATGGGAGAAGTACTAGTGGTGGAAAATACTCGCTTCAATGACGGGGAGACCAAAGGAGATGCTGGCTTGGCGGAAGCTATGTCAAAACTCGGGGATGTGTATGTTAATGATGCCTTTGGAACCGCACACCGTGCCCATGCATCTACAACTACCGTTGCCCAGTATTTCAGTGCTGATGAAAAATCCTTTGGATTATTGATGCAAAAGGAAATTACCAATGCTAATCGGGTCATCAATGATCCGGATCGACCAGTAACTGCCATCATTGGTGGAGCCAAGGTATCCGATAAGATCTTATTGCTTGAAAAACTAATCGACTTCGTAGACAACCTAATTGTTGGAGGGGGTATGGCTTTTACCTTTCTCAAGGCACAGGGTGGAGAAATTGGTAATTCCTTAGTGGAAGATGATAAACTTGAATTGGCCCTGACTTTAATAGACAAAGCCAAGGCAAAAGGGGTGAACCTGCTTTTACCAGAAGATTCTCGCTTGGCCGATAAGTTTGATAATAATGCGGAACAGCAAATTTCCGCTAGTAAGGCTATCCCTGCAGATTGGATGGGTCTTGATATTGGACCTGCTGCCATAGAAAGCTTCAAGGGAACCATTTTGAATTCCAAAACCATCCTTTGGAACGGACCAATGGGCGTATTTGAATTTGCCAATTATGCAATCGGCACTAAGAGCGTAGCAGAGACCGTAGCTCAAGCTACGGCTGAAGGGGCTTTCTCCTTGGTAGGGGGCGGTGACTCTGTGGCTGCCGTCAATCAAATGGGTTTGGCGGATAAGGTAAGCTACGTTTCTACTGGTGGTGGAGCCATGCTTGAATTCTTAGAAGGTAAGCAACTACCGGGGATCGCTGCTATTGCTGGTTAATAACATCAGTATATTTAGTAGCCTCTAGAAGGCGTAGAGATATGAACATCCCTACGCCTTCTTCCATTTCATAGTATGATTATGATTTCTCTAACTGGCCAGCGGCATAGGCTCTCCCACTATATTTCAAGATGGCAGCTGCTACCACGGCAGAAAATGCAGAACCAATCAAGATTCCCATCTTGGCAGAGCCGATGTACACCATGTCCCCTGCGAAAGCCAGATTCGCAATAAAAATTGACATCGTAAATCCAACTCCTGCCAAGATAGCAACGCCGATAACTTGAAGGAAACTTACATTTTCGGGAAGCTCTGCCAAATTGAGTTTTACCGAAAGAAAAGAAAGCAGCGGAATACCGACCAGTTTTCCCACAAACAAGGCCAGCGCAATATTGATGATCAAGCCATAATCAAAATCAACATTGGCACTGAACTGTATGCCTGCATTCGCAAGTGCAAAAATGGGCATAATGAGGTAGGCCACCCAACTATGCAATCGGTGTTCCAAATGTTGCAGCGGGGACTGAATATGATCTAGGAGATCCTCTAACTGATCAATCTTATAGACTACGGTTTTCGGTAAGGCCCGATTATCATCCACCTCCACCTCACTGATCTCGCCGCTCAGCGCATCTAGTTCCGTAACAAAAGTCTGATAATTAATTTTCTTTCGAATAGGTATCGTAAAGGCTAACAATACCCCTGCAATGGTAGGATGAATCCCTGATTTAAGAAACAAAACCCAAATCACCAGTCCCAAAGCAAAGGTCAAGTATTTGTTGTAATAGTTCCGTGCAGAAAGAAAAAACAGTAATCCTAGCAGCACCAGGGAAACCACGATGTAAAGCCAATTGATTCCTGTACTATAGAAAACAGCAATCACCAATACTGCACCTAAGTCATCGACAATAGCAAAAGCCGTCAGAAAGATCTTCAAACTGAGCGGTACCGACTTACCCAATAGGTTTAAAATAGCCAATGAAAAAGCAATATCCGTGGCCATTGGAATTCCCCACCCCTTCCCGGTTTCTGGATTCTGGTTTAATAGTAAGAACAATGCCAAGGGGAACAGCATACCACCGATCGCAGCAAATAGCGGGAAGGTGGCCTTCCTAATGGAGTTCAACTCCCCGATTAACAGCTCTCTTTTAATCTCCAATCCGATCAAGAAGAAAAAGATCGCCATTAAGCCATCATTTACCCATAGCAACAAAGGTTTGATCAGTTGGAAACTACTAAAGTCGATCCCTACTTTATAGCCCCAAAATGCCTTGTAGGTATCAGCGTAAGCGCTATTCGCCCAAATGATGGCTATGATTGTAGTAGCAAAAAGTAAAATACCACTTAGTCCCTCAATTTTAATGAATTTCTGAAAAAGGCTCTTATTAGCGTGATTCGGCATTTTGGTAAAGTGTCTTGGTTCAGTTCAGTGTTGATTCAGGATTGACCGCACAGATATTAGTGGAACTTGTCTGTACGGTCAATGGTTTTGCAAGCACACTGTTATCTCATACGGGCACCTTCCAGCCATTGTGATAATTAGCTAAGATGAGTTTGTTGGCTGCCGGATCTTTTTTGAATTCACCTTTTTTAGCATCCCAGTACACTTTTCTTCCGGTCTTGTAGGCAATGTTGCCCATCTGAGCATTGATGGCAGCAATACTTCCTGTTTCAATTCCACATTTCAAGGAGGTTGGATCATTGTTTATAATGGCGTTGGCAAAATTCCGGGTATGGTTATCCAGATAATTTCCTCTTCGATTCTGCTTTGGCACAGCCTCCATATCGTATTTGTTGATCCCCGACTTCTCGTCTCGGCTAGTTTCAGGGATCAACTCCCATCCTTGACGATTCACCACTAGGGTTCCATTATTTCCAATAAAAGCTATCCCCTCGGTTCTTCCATAATTGCCATTGTCGATGCCCGTTGCGTGTTCCCAAAGCATAGAGAAATTCTCATACTCAAAAACGGCTTGCAATGTGTCTGGAGTCTCGGAAGCATCATCTGGATAGGCTAGTTTTCCGCCCGAAGCCATCACCGACTTTGGCGCCGTTGCATTCATAGCATACAAGGCGATAT
Source organism: Saprospiraceae bacterium (assembly GCA_965263225.1). Classification (GTDB taxonomy): domain Bacteria; phylum Bacteroidota; class Bacteroidia; order Chitinophagales; family Saprospiraceae; genus DT-111. The sequence continues at coordinate 154,998 of CBDHHG010000042.1, read as the reverse complement.
CAATCTCATGCACCCCCCAATCTGTCATCAAACCACCTGCATAATCCCAAAACCACCGAAAGTTGAAATGGAAACGATTGGGATTGAAGGCACGCGTCGGTGCTGGGCCTAACCACATATCATAGTCCACCCCTTGCGGCACACTTCCATCTGGCTGTACATTGACCGGCTTCATCCACCCTTGATAAGCCCAGACTTTTACGAGTCGGATATTACCTAATTTTCCAGAACGTACCCATTCAATGGCTTTTTCATAATGTCCACCACTGCGTTGCCATTGGCCTACTTGGACCATCAATTTTGGATGTTTCTTAGCTGCTGCCAGCATTAATCGACATTCCTGAATGGTGTTTGCAATAGGCTTCTCTACATATACATGTTTTCCAGCCTCTAAAGCATCAACAAACATCCGGCAGTGCCAATGATCTGGTGAGCCAATGACCACCGCATCAATATCTTTGTTAGCCAAGAGTTTTCGGTAGTCTTTGTATAATATGGGTTTCTTCCCACGAGCTTTTTCGACATCTGCTGCACGTCGGTCCAAGACCGATTGATCCACATCGGCTAAGGCTATACAGTTGACATGCGGCATGAGTAGATGAGATCGCATATTGGACCAGCCCATTCCGTTACATCCAATCACACCATAATTAAGTTGTTCATTCGGGCTGATCCAACGGGTGTGGTTTAATGCCTCTAAAGGCAGCACACTACTTAAGCTCAAAGCTGTACTACTAATGGCTGCTTGTCGTAAAAATTTTCTTCTGCTATTAGACATAGATTTCCGTTTTGTTGATGAATTTCATTTTCCTTCCAGTTGGTCGCTTTATAGAAGCACAATACTGTTCTCAAAAAGTAGCCATATTGACTGAAATCGCCAAATATAGCAGAGATATTAAGACCCTCATCTAGCTTGAATCTAACGCAATCCAACTAAAATCATGGTGCAGGATCAAGTCTTCCTCTGAAAAGAACAAGCTGCATTCTCCCAGTGCTTATACCAATCGTAAATTCCATCTGTAGTATGCGAACCGAGTACCCATACTTTGGTAAAACGGAGCACCGCAGTCCGAAACAAGTGTAGCCCTCACCGGATAGTTCCGATCAGGGCTACAGGATATCAGATCTTGTCTTAATGGCTTTTTACAATTCGCGAATCCAGATATTGCGGTAACTCACAGGGTCACTGTGATCTTGCAGCATTAAAGGAGCCTTCCCATGTTTGTTGTTTTTAGGTAAGCCAATGTATTCTGTCGTTCCTTTGATCTCTGTATTATTTTGAATTAACACCCCATTGTGTAAGACGGTAATTCTAGCCGAGGCAACTTTCACCCCATCTTCATTAAAGCGAGGAGCAGTGTAGATAATGTCATAGGTTTGCCATTCGCCAGGAGGGCGACAAGCATTGACTAAAGGGATAGATTGCTTGTAGATACTACCTGCTTGCCCATTGGAATAGGTAGTGTTTTCGTAGCTATCCAAGACCTGCAGTTCGTAGCGTGATTGCAGAAAAATACCGCTATTCCCTCTTCCCTGACCTTCTTTAACTACTTTGGCGGGTGTTCTCCATTCGATATGCAATTGGCAATCCCCAAAAGTTCTCTTGGTTTTGATGCCGCCCGTTCCTTTGACAACGGTCATGAACCCATCTCCCATTTCCCACTTCACGTCAGAACCATCACCGTGCGTCCATTCGGAGGTGCTCTTCCCATCAAAAAGCATGATCGCATCGGAAGGGGCTGTATTAGTAGCAGCACCGGGACTTACTACTCTAGGGACCGGCTTCCAAACCTCAGTAGCTACAGGATCCTTAATTTGAGCTTGCAGACCAATAGCAAGGAAAAAACAAGTCGCTAACAAAAGTTTCGTTTTGTTCATATTCTATACAATTTGATTGATGATATTGAATGTACTAGTATCATAGGTTTTACCTGGGATCAAACGGTTCTGTAAGTTTGCAATGGAAGGGCAAAGAAGGCTCACTTGACTACACGTGCAAATGCAGCGAATCAAGATCCATTAGTCCTCAGGTTCTGCCTGGGTTGGCAGTAATGCGACCTCATCACCTAGGTGAATCCTCCCGCCAGTAATTATTCGAGCATTGATTCCCCCATGACCACGCATGGCATTATACCCTCCAGCCCCCAGATTTTCCTCCATCCGAGAGCAAGGGTAGCAAAGGCCAGTAGTTTCCAAGATGACCGCTCCAATTCGGAAACGCTGATCTTGTAAGGCTAGCAAATTGATACCAGAGACTACGATATTCCTTCGCGTCAAAGCAGGGTCGATCAGATCCTTGGAGAGCAGAGTAGCTACTGCTTGTAAATGTTCTTCTTGAATTAAGGTAACTTGTCTTTTTTTGCTACGCCCTGTATAATGATCCCCCACTAAGCCCTCCTCCACAGATACTTCCACTGTATCTACGGGTTCCACTTCCTCGCGCTTAGCCGGACGTATTCCAATCCAAGCTACAGTACCGATTTGAGGCAAAGTATTAATCAATTCCTTAATAGTCACTGTTCTAGCCATTTCGTTTTGTTTATATAAAAGACCCTAAACTCAGTCTATTATTGGTTGGAGAGGCTAAAAATAATTCATCTTGCACAAATTCCCTTGACAATTCTCTAATTAGATCTGAAAGTGACTTCAACAGCACTGTGTAGGCTAGTCCGTTGAGAGGTTTGCCACAGCATAGTTTAGATATTTGTTACTAAATTGTAGAATAAATAGAAAAAACTACTTACATTTGTTCTACAATCTAGTAACAAAAAATGAAAGAAACTAAACTTGGGGAATTTGAAGAGGTGCTTCTCCTGCTGGTTGGCATACTAAATGATGAAGCCTACGCCTTCAAATTGGCTGAAGAATTTGAAAGTCAGACAGGTCGGTCGATTTCCATTGGGGCCATCCACTCTACGCTTAGTAGATTGGAGAAGAAGGGCTTTTTGGATTCAGAAATGAGCGCCCCCTCTCCTACCCGTGGAGGCCGACGCAAACGTGTGTACACGATCACAGCCCTTGGAGATCGTGTCCTGGCAGAATCCAAAGCCTTCAAACAAGCTCTTTGGGACCAATACCCCCCCCTCTCCACCGGGAACCTCGGCTTTAACCTCTAAGCATATGAATATCAGTAAGGAACATCCGCCAAAATGGGCCCACAGACTTCTGGTTTGGTTCCTAAAAGACGAACTCATCGAGGAGGTGGAAGGAGATTTACTGGAAAAATTCGAACAACAAATCGAAAGAAGCTCCCTCCATCAGGCTAAGCTTCACTATTGGTATCAAGTATTCAATTATATCCGGCCTTTTGCCGTTAGAAGCAACTGGTTTTCTCAATTTATGTCTTACGCTATGTTACAGAACTATTTGAAAGTGGCTTGGCGCAATTTGCTACGCTACAAAATGTACACCTTTATCAAAATTGGAGGTTTTGCTTTAGGTATCGCTGCTTGCCTGCTCATTGCCCTTTTTATCCAAGACGAATTGGGTTTCGACAACCACTATGAGCAGGGAGATAGAGTCTATCGCCTAATTAATCGGGATGATAGCCGAGGAGAAGTGACTAAGGGGACCGCTTTCCAAGCCCCCATTTCCAATGTGCTAACTAAGGATTTTCCCGAGATCGAGACTGTTGCCCGGCTTATACCTTACGATTGGTACAACGCGGGAAGTAATCAGTTTCGCCCCCTCTCAGCAGCTGAAAACAACCTCGAATCAACCTTTGCCTATGCAGATCCCTCTCTCCTGGACATTCTGGAAATAGACATGATTCATGGCTCCTCAGAAAGTGCCTTAGCTGAACCGAATACTATCGTCATTTCACGAAAAATAGCGGACAAGTACTTTCCGAATCAAGACCCGGTGGGTGAAACCGTTATTTTGAACGAAAAACTTGATGCCCCCTTCAAGGTAGGAGGTGTGATAGAAGACTTTCCTCCAAATGTTCATTTGAAACACGATTTCTTTATCACCTTAGTAGAAGTAGAATTTTGGCCAGGAGAACAAGCTAATTGGTGTTGCAGCAATTACAATACTTACATCCGCTTAAAACCTGGTGCTTCAGCCGAAGCGCTAACACCAAAACTCCTATCCATTAGAGACAACTACTTGGTACCTTTCTTTAGGCGCCAAAACAGTCAGGGAGCTGACGAAATCGCGGAGCACTACAGCCTTGAACTACAACCGATCCGAGATATCCATTTGCACTCCAAAGGAATTGATGATCACAATCGACACAGTGATATTAGAATTGTTTGGTTATTTGGTGGGATTGCCATCCTTATTCTCCTCCTAGCCGTCATCAACTTCATCAATCTATCCACCGCTAAGTCGGCCAATCGAGCAAAAGAAGTCGGGTTGAGGAAGGTTGTCGGTTCCTTCCGATCTAACCTGATTCGCCAATTTCTAACCGAATCCGTATTATTCAGTCTATTAGCATTTGTATTGGGAGTACTATTTGCGAGTGCCGCTCTACCTTTTTTCAATGCAATAGCGGGGAAAAGTTTAATGATCCCCTGGACCGATTGGCGATTTTATCCGATTCTTACTGGCTCTCTACTATTTATAGGTTTGCTTGCTGGTCTGTATCCTTCGTTGTATCTCTCCAGATTCCGCCCCATTCAAGTCCTAAAAGGAAGCTTGAGTCTGGGCAGCAAGAACAAGCGACTTCAAGGCACCTTAGTAGTTCTTCAATTCAGTATATCTGTAATCCTCATCATCAGTGCCTTTGTAGTTTCCCGTCAGATGAATTTCATACTCAACACAGAACTAGGGTATGAAAAGGAACAAGTCCTGGTATTGCACGGCACGAATACCCTGGGAGAACAATTACCTACTTTAAAAGAACAACTGCTGCAACTCAGTTCGATCAGGAACGCAACTGCCAGCAACTTTCTACCCGTCTCTGATTCGAAACGAGACGCAAATACATTTTGGAAAGAAGGAACAGAGCAAGAAGAGTTGGGCACTGGGGCTCAGATATGGGAGGTAGACGAAGACTATCTTGCTACACTAGGAATCCAAATGGGGGAAGGCCGAAACTTTTCCAGGGACATTGCCAGCGACGCTACTGCCTTGATCATAAACCGGCGAATGGCCAAGAGGATGGGGCTTGAAAACCCGATAGGTCAAAGGGTGACCAATGGCTTTAGGCCACCTTTTACAATCATCGGCGTCATGGAAGATTTTCATTTTGAGTCGATGAAAGGTCGTATTACCCCTTTGTGTTTGGAGTTGGTTAAAAGTACTCCAGCTAGCCTTGCGGTGAAGTTAGAAGCAGAGCAGGTAAGCGATGCAATTGCAGAAATGACAGCTGTATGGGATGACTTTTTACCCAATCAACCCATCCGATATACTTTCTTGGATGAACGATTTGCCAATATGTACGAAGGAGTAGAACGGACCAGAAAAATATTTACAGGCTTTTCCTTTTTGGCTATCATCATCGCCTGTTTAGGCCTCTTCGCGCTTTCCTCTTTTATGGTGGAGCAACGAAAAAAGGAAGTAAGTATTCGCAAGGTCTTAGGCGCCTCTTCTGCTAGCCTATTTCAGCTGTTGACGCGATATTTCCTACAACTCGTTTGCATTGCCTTTGTCATTGCCATGCCCATTGGCTGGTTCCTCATGCGCAAATGGCTGGAAGACTACACTTACGGCATTGATATTTCTTGGGATATCTTCCTTATTGCTGGAGGAGTGACCCTATTAATAGCTATGTTAACGGTTAGTATTGAGTCATTGAGAGCGGCCATAAATCCGCCCATTGATAATTTACGCTCTGAGTAGATGCTGGTCGATTTCTAGGATGCTTCAGCTTGTTCATCAAAAAGAGTGTTTCTGTACTTATTATAGAGAAATGAGATTAACAAGAGTAAACTACCCAAGGCCAAGAATATAACGGTCTTGGGTAAAGTTGGAAGATGAGCGATATCATAAAAGAATAACTTCAATAAGGTAATACCGAAGAGCCCTATGGCTCCTATCCTGAGATAAGCTTTATTCTTCCAAATGCCCAGTACAATGAGAAACAAAGCATAAATGCCCCATAGAATACTTAGGCCTAATTTGTAAGACTCTCCTAGCTTGAAGGTGGTTCCCCAATTGAGCCATTCATTAGACAGCACCAATAGGACTACGAAATGCATAAATGTATCGAATACCTTACCCCAACGGGGCTTCAAATCCCAGCTTTCCAAGCTCTGCCTCGCTTGAAATAATAGTCCTCCTAACAGCCCCAGGGCTATATAGCGAACCCACAGGTAGATTATCGGTCGGCCTGGATTGTCATAGAAGCTTTCTCGCAAAGCTGTCAATAACTGGAGCCCGCCTACCAAGAAAATCAATACTAGCAGTCCCTTGAGTATCAAATTAACCTGTGCAAGCCGTTTCAATTTAAGGATAGAATCATTTATAAGAGCTAGGCTGATCAAAAACAAAAAGGTATAGATCAAGCGCCAACTAGTGCCCAAATACCGATAATCTTGTAGCAATTGTCGATTTCCTTCGGTAACGCTCAATAACTTGATTTTCTCATTCCAGTACAGTGCCAATTCTTGCCCAAAAAGGTTGTATGCCGAAACGAGCAAGAACCCAGGAAGCAAATATTTGTCCCATATTTCCCATATACTACCGGACTTAAAAGTAGAAGGAGTCGTATTTTTCTGTGTCAACCATAAAAGGCTACTATAAACTGCAATGGCCATGCAGGTGGTAAAGAAACCGATATTGAAAATGGGTGTAAAGGTGCTGCTCTCATCATAGGCTGTAGTCCAAAAAGCATCACCCCAATCCTGAAGCAGACTCAAAAATGAAAGGGTCAAGATAGGATAGGCTAATTTTTCGTATAGATCCGTAGCACGCAAGCGACCAATCACCATTAGTAGAGCTCCTTCGATCAACCAGAGTAGCGTCACCCAATTGCCATCTAGTTGAATAGGAACGGCAAGCGTGAAGAAAAGTACTACCAATCCAATCACTAGCAACAATACATTTTTATCAGCCTTATCATTCGTATAAATCAGAGTACCTACCAAGAGATGAATGACACCATTCAAAACGGCAAAGAGCCCCAACATGGAATCTAATTGTGGATGTTGTACCCATAAGCCATAGCCAATGCCAAAAAAGATAAAGGAATTGCTCAGGAGAAGGAATACATCTGCCAATTGATACTTTTCGGCACGAACCAACTTGTAGGCTAGAAAAGTAAGATAAAACAGGACGAAAAATATTACGGCAAAAGTAAAGGCTACTCCAAAATCTTCCCCTCCATCATATTCAATGAGTATCCATGCCGAAAGAAACATCCAACTCAAAGCGAAAGCTGAAATATACAGCGCCTTCCAATATTGTCGAAAAGCCACAAATAAAATACCCACATTGATTATGGCCATGTAAGTGAATAACGTCTGCATGTTATCGGAACCATCACTAAGTAAGAAGGGAATAGCGTAGGCCCCCACCTGCCCTATCAAAGCAATGACTTGTTCTTTGTAGTAAACGGCAGCAGCTACTGTCATCCCTGTTACCGCCACCATGGCCCCAAAAGCCAGTAGATCCGGCAAAAACTCATAAAAACTATGGCTGATATAGGTCATGAAGTAGAAGATCGCCATCGCTCCACTCAGCAATACTGCGCTGTAGGTATGATACTTTACTTTCAGGCGGATAGCCACGCCTAGAAGCACCAAGCCGACCAGATAACCGAGAATTACCCGTACAAAAGGGCTAATCAAGTCATTGTCAATGGCAAACTTAGCACCAATTCCTACTCCAATTATGATGATAGCAATACCCAGCTTACTAAAGAGGTTTTCACCAATGTATTTCTCTAACCCACCAGCTGTCTTAACTGCTTTCGGTACCTGTATTTCGGGTTCCTTGCGTGGTGGATTGCTTGTGGATAAGTTTGCAACTGCTTGGACTTGTTCCGGGGAAGCTTCAGTTTCCAGCAAGGCGGCTGGAGGTTTTGGGTAAGCTGTTTTAGCCTTTAGCTTATTTAGCTCATGCTTGATGGCATCGATTTCTCGGGAGAATACTTCTTGCTGCTGATCTAGATACTGAAGACGAGCGAAGAGTTTTTCTATCTTCTTATGATCTTCATTCATATGGTCTTTGTTGGTGTCTAGCAACAAAGGTAGGAGTTTCAGTCGCGGGAGGCAATTAAAGTGGTGTGATTGGGGCAATGACAGGAGTCAAGAGTCCCATAGCTTTCTTAAATGCCCGAGTATTCCTAATTACTCACTTTCAGCAGGCAATTTGAAATAGGGGTTGTAAATCAAGCCGATGATATTGCCCCAGGGATCTTTGGCAGTTGCCACCATCAATTCCCCTCCGACACTATGCGGTTCTTCATGGGCTATTGCCCCTGTTTCCAGAAGATCAGCAAATTTCTGATGAATATCTTCTACCCCCCAGTACGTTAGGACGGTATCGGCCTTGGCTGGGACTGGTTCTTTCTCCGGTAATAAACCCAGTTCATACCCACCAATATTAAAACCGACGTAATAGGATTCATCAAAATAGGGTTGCGCTGCGAAGGCTCTGACATACCATTTCTTAGCTTCTGATAGGTCCCCCACTTTATAAATGCAGGTTCGTAGTCCAAGTATTGGGTTAGACATAAGTAGTGGTTTGTATGTCAAATCTTATTTGGCGGTAAGATAGCATATTTTCAACTCCCAGCTAGAGAAAATCTGAACCAGAACTCTCCACTCAATAATGTTGCTGTTCATGGTCCAGGAGCCATTTTTTACGCCCCACTCCTCCTCCATATCCAACCATTTCGCCATTACTACCCAATACCCGATGACAAGGGACTACAATGGCAATCTTATTCAGCCCATTCGCCCTCCCTACGGCCCTGATAGCATTAGGTTTACCTAGTTTTTCAGCCTGTTCTTTGTAGCTGCGTGTGGTACCATAGGGAATGGTCTGCAACAACTCCCAGACAGATTGGGAAAAAGCTGAGCCTGGGGTATGGAGAGGGACCGTAAAGTCCTTTCGTTTACCTGCAAAATATTGTCCCAACTCTTCTTGGAGCTGCTTTAGATGATCGTTCTCTCCAGGTAAGATCACAGCATTCAATCGCTTTTTTAAATCTTTAAATTCTGTTTCCAACATGGGCCGATCTGTGAACTCCGTGAGGCAAACACCTGTAGAAGTTGCCCCGGCAAACATCGGGCCGATTGGTGTGGTAAAGCGGATGAGGTGAATAACGCACTTACCTCTTTCTTGAGAAGGTGAATGGTCAAAAGTAGATTTGAAGGAATCATTGAAGCCACTTAATGATTCAAAGCCAATGTCATAGGCTGTGTGCGTGATCGACTCTCCATTACTGATCTTGGTAAAGGCCCCATTGATTCGATACAAACGCTGATAGGCCTGAAAGGTCATATTATGGTGTTTCTTAAACCAGCGCCGGATTTGGCTTGGTTCCACTCCCTTTTGGCGAAGATCCCAATCCTTCAGGCGCTTATAGGGATTGGCCTCCAGTTCATCCAGTATGCTCTGAATATACGCTGGCGTAGCCCCTACCTCTTCCTGGGGCCTGCAAACCTTACAGGGGCGAAAGCCGTTGACAATAGCTTCGTGCGTGGTATCATAGAACAGCACGTTTTTCGCTTTCGGGGTACGAGCTGTACAGCCCGGTCGACAGAAGATCCCCGTTGTTTTCACTGCAACGAAAAAGATGCCCACGTAGGTGGTGTCCCGTCTAACAATTACGTCATATTTATCTTCAAAACTTAGCTCCGAGGCCATGATCACTTTTTGGTTGGAAAGTTAATAGGCTTTGCGCATTATCACTACCGAAAACTGAACAAGGATATTTTCAGGTATACAGGAATTAGTCTTTTAGCTCTATCAATATCTCCTTGACGCGCCCTACGATGCCACTTTCCAAGCGAACCTTAATCCCATGTGGATGCGTACGGGAATTAGTCAGTATGCTGGAGACAATACCCGTAGTAAGTATCCCGGTACGTTGATGGTGCTTTTGCACGACCTTCACTTTTAGGCCTACCGAAATGTCTTTTCTGTTTCTTCCGTCTGGTGACATATTGTTGTTTTTAGACGATGTGAAGGTATCATCTTTCTTTAAAACAGAAAGGCGTGACTGGGATTTTCCCATCACACCTTCACCATTTAGATCATTCCTGTATTGAGCTACCAGATGACTATTTTCCAGTCCTTCTGCAATTCCTTTCGAAATCGCTCCGTCCATTCCTCTGATAATTCATCCGCAAGTTTCTGGTAGTAGGGAAGTGCCACGGGGAAGTCTTCTGTTTCCACGCCCAGGAACTTGACTGCAGATCGTATCGTTTCCTCATAAGATTGTACAAAGTCCTCGTAAACGATCGTCAAAGCCGTGGCCCTGGCTTGAGTCAACATATCCTGAATTTTGGCTTCTCTCAAGCTCGTCTCGAACAGAAGATGTCGAATCGCCGCAAAATCGTAGCGGTCCCGAATATCCTCTGGATTGTACTTTCGATCTACTCCCTGAGGTCGATGCCAAGTTTCACTTACAATGGCTTTCCACCAGCTAACTGCCTGCTGAATCTTATTTCTGCGCGTCAAGAAGATATGCTTTTGATTGGGCATTATATTTTGCCATACCTCGAAGTGGTTCGCAGTAGCCGGATTTTTCAATCCTGGTACTTTACGCAGTTCCTCGATCAAAGGATCCTCCTCACGTCTCGGAGCATTAACCTTTACGCCGAATACGCCATTCGGAGTAGTCCCATGTCTCCAAAGCTCCTTGCGAAAGGATTCGTAGTCTTCGACACTATAGTGAGAAAGTAGATTTTCAGGGTTCTGGATGTTGAAGTACTCTTCCGGTTTGCCCGCTAAGCCCGTAGATTTTAGACCTTCGCAAAACAGGCTGCTGCCATTTCTCTGGCTAAACCAGATTGTATAACACAATTTCGGTTTCATTTCTAATCTTTAGATGGTTACCCAATGCAGTAAAATGTTTGGACCTTCTTTTAGTCAATACTGACCAAGGATCAATCTGCAACAACTGAAGGTCGTAGGCACTTCCAAAGCAAATGGGATAAAATAATAGATGTGCTAGTGTAGGGTCCCTACACCAGAAAGGATTGGATAGCTAGCTATCCGCAGCGGTTTCAGCATGGAGGCAACTACTTCCAGCTTACTGCATGATTAGAAATGATTAAAAATTGCATGATGGATTGGTCATTTCATTCTACAACCATCCAACGGAGAGAATAGTTCCCAAAGGCGTGCAGATCAATCATTTTTCATGAAATAGCTGCACACCTATGTACTTTACTCGACTACAGCTACCTCTTTGAAGGGGCGCTCATATTCGAAGATATATTTTTTGCCATTCTGCATTAGGGAACAGAACAAGGCCGTACAATCGTAGGTCACTTCAAATGGCTGGTTGATATCAAAGCTTTCATCCGTCACCCGAAAAACATAGTCAAAGATCTGTTTCTTCTTCGCCGTTATTTTGCGAATGCGGAACTCTTTCATCCCACTGAGTCCATCAGGTTTTTCCACAACAAACCAGGCTCCTTTGGTCAATCCTCCAAGCCATTGTGCTGCTGGGTAGTCAGGCAATCCACCTTCAGGTTCGTCAAAAGCTCCGTTGGCTGACGTGAACTTGATATTGTGTTCATTCGGTGAGTTAGTAAAAAAGTATTTGATCATCAACTGCACCAAGTTGCGCTTTTCAGGACGCATATCCCCATTCCAGATCCTGTACACCTCACCGGTACTAGCACCGTATAAAACACTGCCGAGCGGACAGGGTGTAGGCTCAGGCGTAAACCTTAATCGGCGTTGAGTCTTGGCATCAACGTTACCCTCCAACAAAGCGGAACGAACAAAGCGAGCACAATTGGTGTGCTCTTTACCAAAAGCATTATAAACTACACTCCCTTTTCTTTCCATCATGTGGATATATTGCATAACCTGCTCGTAGTTAATGGTGGAATTGAAGGAAGCATACATAGCGCCGATAGACTGCACTATGTCTCGATTGCTATCAAAATAGCGGATAATCTCTTCTTGATTGGTCAGGTTACCTTCGGCATCAAACTTGCCTTTAATGGCAATCTTAACGTCTGGATCTGTATTCCTGGTTCTTAGGCGGGCCAGCCCTTTGGGGGCCGTATAACGGCCCAGATCGGCATATTCTATCTCACCCGTATCTTTGTGAATAATAGCCATTGCGGCATGGCCTCCGGGAACTAGCCCTTGTTTAAGTATACCCAGTTTATCACACAACCAAATATGCCAGCCACCATCAGGGCAGGTGTAAAAGTCTGGAAATGCCATGATGATAGCATGGGCGTTTGCTTCAACGTGATTCATCTTTCTCTTTTTTCTATTAGGTCCTGTCTTATTACAAGAGCTTCGGAAGCTTCCTGCAGCCCTTTTACTTGGGCTGAAAATAAAGGGTATCCTTCAAAAAACCATCATTATTGCAGAAGTAATTTTGCGTTCTGCTAATTCTAGATGGCGAGAAAGGTATGATTTCCTTGCTACAATCTTTTTGCCTCAATGTAGAAATCTGCGTCCACCAGAATTGAATTTCCCTCCTCTTCATTCAGTATATGGGTAGTCCAGCTTGTACGTGGCATCATCCATTTGTATTGACTTCCAATCTTAAGCCGGATCGGCATAGCAAAACCATCCAGACAGTTAGTCCACCGATACTTCAACTTATTCTTTTCCACCCGATATTCAAGTACGGGGATGTCTGTTGTTCTCAAATATTGATCAAAGAAAACCTTGAGGTCTAAGCCCAGTTTTTCAGCGAGGTATTCCTCTATCTGTTGTGTGGTTACCGTTTGATGATAAAAGTTTTTGTTCAACCCTCTAAGGGCTTGTCGCCATTTGCCATCGTTATTCACCCATTGTCGGAGTGTATGAAGCATGTTCGCTCCTTTGCTGTACATGTCTCCAGAGCCGCTATGGTTTACCCCATACGAACCAATGATCGGTCTATCATTGCGGATGTTTTTTCGGGTACCTATAACATATTCTGAGCTAGCTTCTTTCCCATAATGAAAATCCAAAAAGAGGTTTTCTGAATAGGCAGTAAAACTTTCATGAATCCACATGTCCGCAATGTCACGATAGGTAATACTGTTTGCAAACCATTCATGTCCAGCCTCGTGAATGATAATGAAATCAAATTTAAATCCCCAACCTGTCCCACTGACATCTCGGCCACCATAGCCATTTTCGAATCCGTTGCCATAGGTGACGGAACTCTGATGTTCCATGCCGGGGTATGGAACTTCTACGAGTTTGAAGCCATCTTCGTAGAAAGGATAGGGACCAAACCAGTATTCAAACGCCTTCAACATACGTCCCACATCTTGGAATTGCTTCTTGGCCGCTCCCAAATTATAGGGAAGTACATAATAATCACAATCTAGTACTCCTTTAGCTCCTTCATACTGTTCAGCAAAGTGCACATAGTCCGAAACATTTAGGTTGATGACATAATTGCTGATCGGATTGGACACAAACCAATGAAAAGTCTTGCTTCCATCTTCATGTTCATCCACCCCACGCAGGCGGCCGTTGGATACATCCATTAAGCCCTCAGGTACTTTCACACTAATCAGCATACTATCGACTTCATCATACATGTGGTCCTTGCAGGGCCACCATAAAGAAGCGCCATCTCCTTGGCAGGTAGTTGTTACGATATCTTTACCATTGAGATCTTTCTGCCACGTCAAACCTCCATCCCAGGGGGGGCGTTGGCTGACTTTAGGTTTTCCTTGAAAGTATATATCCAGTTCATGCACCGTATTCACTGCTAAACCTTTGGGCAAGTCGACAAAATGGGCATTCCCTTCCTGGGTCACTTTCATTAACTCCTTCTGAAACATTACTTTTTCAATCCGCATCGGTGGCTGCAAATCAATCTGCATTCGATCTCCCGTTTCCAACACCTTAAACTGTAGCGTATTTACCCCTGTCAAAGTACTGTCCTGAGGATTGACATCCACTCTCAAATGATAGTAGGTCAAGTCCCACCAGTTTCGCTCAGGGGTAATGGTACCACGTAAAGTATCTTGGCGAGTGAAAGAAGCTTGTGCAGAAAGAAGGACGGGAGCTAATAGCAATAGCAACAAAAGGAATTTTGTGTTCATTCTTATCGGTTAAAGTTTTTATTTCACTTCGATCTCGAATTCTTGTACTGGGAGATTTTGGCCTTCCGGCATGCCTACTCGTCTTTCCGTAAAGATAAGCTTACAACTACCTGCCTCTAAGCCTTTAATTTTAAAGTAAGCTGGATACGAATCTCCTGGCTTCAACTCCAATCGGATTACATCTTCTTCGGTCAGATCCTCTCTAGTCACTTCAATTACCTTAGCATCGCCAGCAATTTCATAAACAAGTTGTAGTCCCCTAGAACCTCGATTAGGTAGCAACAACTCCTTAATGGTCCCACTTTCTATTGACAATTTCTTAATACTCATGTCATTTGCTTTTTGCGGTTGAGATAAATTAATGACCGATCCTCTGTAATCTCTACTATTGCAAGATAGCAGAAATAAAGTCAAGCTAATATTGATGAATAGTTTCATATCAAAAAATTGGGAAGGAGTCACTTCCAGAGCGGAAGTAACTCCAACAATAGATATTAAGAGAACCATTTATGAAACATAGAGGAATTCATTCCTTCCGCAAAGCAATCCAGTCGACCTGCTTCCCAGGAACTTACTCCTATATCTGAGGAAAGTACTCCACCAAGATCTTCCATCTTCGTCCAGGAATTCCCATCCCATGCGATCCGCATCATATGGTATTTCACGCCTAGGAAGAAGACATCAATCCGATCTGGTTCTGAGGAAACGGCTACCGGGCTGCCCATCATCAAGTCGTTACTCACTCGCTTCCAGCCACTCCAGCTACCGTTGAAAGCTTTATGCCATAATCTATTATCAGTTCCTCTGGCAAAGACATCCAATCGACCTGGTGCCCAGGAACAAACAGCTGGGGCGGAGGTAACTACCCCTCCAATACTTTTCCAGCCATGCCATTGGCCATCCCAGTGTTTATGCCAGACAGCAGAGTTCATACCACGCGCAAAAACATCAACTCTACCCTTACCCCAACTTACGGAACAGGGTTCTGAGGACAGCATCCCCCCAAGACCTTTCCAACCACTCCATCCACGATGATACCATTTATGATACAATTGATAATCCAATCCAGTAGCAAAAAGATTAAGTCGGCCTTCTTCTTGCGAAGCTATAGACGGGGCACCCTGGATTTTACCTCCAAGCGATTCCCAACCACGCCATGAACTACCGTCCCACCATCTGTGCCATACACCACAATCCAAACCTCTTGCAACGACATCAATTCTATTTTTAGACCATGAAACTGCATTCGGCCGAGAGCTTATCTTTCCACCTAAGTTTTCCCAACCGCGCCACTTCCGCGTTTCTGGAATAACTATCCCTGAACAGCCAGTCTTTGGGAAATCGTCTATCTTACATTCTCCGTAGCCAATTTTAAAGAAGCCTGCTTCTCCCCAACCAGTACCCCAGGAATTCTTACAGATCCAATATTGACCTGCTTCATTATAACCAATGACCTGAACGCAATGTAGACCTTCCTTGGTCCCCGTAGTTTTTTGGTATACTCCGTTGCTATAGTTGAAGAAGTCCGAATAAACTTCCATAACCGCGGACATAGGCCCGGTGTTATCGAGATACTCCTTTGCCTCCGAAGCTGTGTTTACGGTCGTTATATTTGTGATCTTAATGGCTTTTTCATCTCGATCATCTTGCAATTTGCAGGATGGTGTGCCTTGCCAAATGTTGGAATCGGTAAAGGCATCTTCATACGGGAAGCTGGCTTCATCACATACTCCTCTTGCTTTTATCTGCTCAAAAGCAGGTTTGGGCCACCAGCCACCACAATTTGCACCGTGACTAGAACAGAAATGCTGATCCGCTTCGGAAAGGTTTAACAATTGTCCTTTCTCGATTGATGCCATTGATTCGACAACAGCCACTGTGCAAAAAGAAACGCAGCTACCGCATCCACCTTGTTGCTGTACAGGCGTAACGTGATTACCATCTCGATTCCGCCAGTCCACTGCCGGAGCGATGGAAACAGCATCAGCGCCAGGAGCCGTAACTTCTGGTTTTGGTTCTGGAAATTTAAAGCCAGGCGGCAATTGTACCCCCAGCAATCGCGCTCTTTCCTTTACATTTAGTTGGGAAAGTTCCGTTTCCATGGATTCCCACAATGCCTTGGATTTTTTTAGCATTGAAGCAAGCTCCTTAGAATTTAGTTTAGCCATGATTTTGAAATAGAAATAGCCTACTCTTTTTAATAACTGGATTTTCGGCATTCTCCGAAAGACGCCCTACCTATTTACGCGGAAAGCGTAAATCAGAAGCGTACTTCCGGAACAAGAATAGGCCTATTCTATTTGCCAATAAATAGTGTACCAGTAATGGGTAAGTAGAATCAAGTAGTGGGTCCCTTTTAGGCAGTAACTGGTGTGTGTTATTTCTTTTATTCAGCGTCAATTTCTTCGGAGTGGAAGATCTACAATTATAATATCTCTGTCCCGGTCTAGGGCCTTCTTTAGAACTTTTCCATCTTCATCAACAATTAGACTTTGGCCGCCATAGACCAAGCCTCGCCAAGGTCCCTGGCTGATCTCTCCCACTAAATCGCAACCGACAACTGGGCAACCAATCCTTTGCGCGGCGGCGATGACGGTCTTTTCCAGTTCTAAGCCATGTTCTGGCCAATCTTCGACTTCCTTGGCCCAACCATAGGGTATCAAGAGTATATCTGGTGCAAGGTCAGTCATTTCTTGTTTAACTTCTTCCACAAAAGAATCTGCACAGATCATCAATCCAAGCCTTCCGAATTTCGTGTCTACCACCTGGACGCCCTTGCCTGCTGTGTAAGGCGGATCCATCAAATGAGTCAAAATATTTACCTTGCGGTGCTTCAAAAGCAGTTTTCCTGCCGGATCCAAAAGGATGGCAGCATCATATAATTGATCCCCGACTTTTTCTCCTAAGCCTACTACCACATACATCTGATACTTCCTGGCAAGAGCAGCCAGTGCCTCAGTATCCTTACCTGGAATCGGTTGAGCCAGATCATGGGCAGCTGGGTTGACCCACCCGAGCAAAGCCATTTCTGGGAAGCAAATGATATCGACCGCTTGTGCTTTGGCCTCCTGCATGGCATTTTCTATACGAACTAAATTGCCTGGTTTATCCCCGTCCAGGCAAAAAATTTGAGCTGCTGCGACACGGACCGTAGCGGAGTTTGGCTTATCAGTAGTCATTTCTTTAGTATTGCATGCAGTAGCTAACAAAAGCAAGAATATATATGGGGCAGGGAATTTCATATTCAAAAATAGCATTTTCTTGCCTGACCTGCGAAACGGGTAGAGAAGTGAGCTGCTGGCCTACATCGAAACTAATACCAGCAGCTTCCTATTATGCTAATCACAATTAAACGCAAAACTCTAATTTCTACTAGAAAAGACGGAAGTTTAAGGAAGATAGGTTGGGTTAGGGTTCGACATCTCTTGGATCTATGGAGGAGTTGCTGACAGGGAAGGAAGAATAAGGCTTCAAAAGAAGCCAGGGCAGATCGTCGGATCTACCCTGGAGGGGTGCGCTATAATTATTTACCTACGTACAGTTTATGTACGTTGCTTTGCTACTAATTAGCAGCTTCCACTTCAAAGACGATAAATTGATTGATTTGGCGACCAAAAGCACTGAAGTTATCATCTGCCACAAAAACCAAGGAACGGTTTCCGTTAGGGAGATCTGGGCCAAAAGTCAGACCTTCTAAGTTATCCACAATTCCATCGGTCAGTATGCCGCGCAAATTGTCAAAGTTATAGATCAAGGTCTTAGATGCCGCTGTATAATCTGCCCCTTGCAAGGCATCAATTTGCCCCACATCCGTAGCATTGCTGGCATCAACATAGAAGAGTTTTACCGTATTGCCGCCATCGCTGTAGCCACCGGAGAATGATCGCTCCAAAAATAGGAAAGTTTCATCCGTTAAAGCCAAGATTTCCACCAATCCATTTACTGAAAACGTGGAAGGGGCCTGGGGAGGCTCTGCTACAGGATCAAGTAGATAGACAAATTGACTTTGCAAGGCCATATCTGTACCCGCAAAGTGAGAAATTCTAACCGGTGAATTTGCGGGGTTTAAGCTAGGAGCTGGCCCATCCTGGCGTAAAGGTAATTCCATGGCTACCCAAACTCCTTCTTCACTGGCATCCAGACTCAAGCCTTCAAAGGTCCCGTTCTGTCTAGGGCCACGACCTTCTTCCGCTGTTACCTCAAATTGGGTTGGGATGGAGAAAGTCTGTACATATTCCCCAGTGCTCGTCATTTCTCTAAAGCTAGGGCTGACACCATTATTTATATTACCTTCACTAATCCAGATTAAGCGATCTCCTAAAACTCGCAGTCCTTCTGGATCTACAGTCCCAGCAAGGAAGGCCTGATTCCCTTCATCCTGAATAGTAGCCGTCGCAGTCACCTCCACGCTTGAGAAAGAATTATTGTCAAAATCCAAATTCCCTTCGTAGAAGCGAATGGGGGCATTCGCATCATCGGAAATCATATAATACTTGCCGTTGGCATAGTCAATACTAGAAAGCCCGCCAATCGTCGTTCCAGCAAAATCGATCCCTGACTCAAAAGCCTCTTCTCCAATGAACTGTAATGCCCCGAAAGGGTTTTGCACAGTATTAATCGTAGCCGCTTTTTTAACTATACCATAAGTGCCTCCATCCCCACAGAAGGAAACGAAAGTAAAACTCAAAACAGCCTCATCCTTTGCCGCGGGGAAATTGATTGATAATTCACTTTTTGTCGTCCATAGGTAATGTTTCACCCCGGTCGAAGGAACTTCAATGACCACTAAGTAAAAGGCCACCCCACTTAAGCCTGACCAAGTCATTTGTATTTCTGGGTGGGTACTGGTCACTGTAAAGTCTTCAATTGGGTCGCAGTCAGATTTGGCGAGTGCATTGCTTTTCTTGAAATAACTTTCATATTCAGTACGAGTAAGAACTTCAGCATCTGTGGTGGTAATCACGGCTTGATCTTGTTCCAAGATTTCTTGCTGCATCTCGGGTTGGCAGCTCCACATTAGGGTGAGGGTGACTAGGAAAAGGGTAATATGCTTAGAGAACATTTAGTGTTGTTTATAGGTTAATAAGCCCAAAACTAGTTCTACAAGATTCCCTCCTTTTTAAGGGATTTTTACTTTTCGATTAATTATTACTGTTGAATTTAAAGTGTAGGTTAAGGTTGGCGCTAAAAGCACCCTCAAACATTGATTAAGCGGTACAGTTCTTTCTTTCGACTTCAAACAAAGACGAAAGAAAGGAATATCAAATACAATCTTGCCGGTGATTATCTCCCCTTCTACGTGTTAAATCAGTCTAAGTCATTTAGAAAAAGAAGTACTACTGGCAATTCGGATTTAGAGTATCATGTTTAAAATCCAATAACTGGCCTGCTCCGGCTCAAAGACCGAAACTTAAACCTACTCTTATTCACTAAGATTTAATTGCCATGAAACACCATATTTATCTTCACACCACCCGAACTTTTTGCCAAAGCCATATTCGCTTGATCCATAGTTGTCAAGCGGAACCATTACCTGTCCTCCATTCGAAGAAAGTTGGTCGAATAGTCTTTGCACCTCTTCCTCAGAGTCACATTCAACGAAAATTGAAACCCCAGGTGTGAATGACCACGCGTGCTTATAGTTATTTTCAGAAACCAAATACTTGACACCATTCAAGGTAAATACCCCGAACTTAACAAGCTCAGGTGCACCTCCAGGTTCGCCTTGTGAATACTTTATGATCCTCTCGATTTTCGAATTCGGGAAGATAGAGGTATAAAAATTTATTGCTTCTTCGGCCTTTCCACATTGATTGCCGACAAATGTTAGAAATGTTGTCGTTTTCATTCTTTTCAATTCTCAATTTGGACAATTAGTTCTTTTCAGTTTTTCTAAATCAATGCCAATATAGTGTTTCAGGGCTTGACAACGAAAACGGTCTTACACTTTGTTTTCAACTGCCTGTTTTTCTATCGCTTTCATTATGTTTAGTATGTCTTGGCTATGCTTCCATCTAAAGAAAATGGTTTTAGCCATTAGCCCTATAATGAAATTCACCGCTTGCAATTTAATTGTGTAACTGAGTCTAGTTTTATCTGCACTCTCTTCTAATTCCCAAATACCTATCCCTCTAAATGGACCTTTTACATATCTAAATACCAGTTCATTATTAGGATGATACGAATCTTCTTCAAGTCCGATTTTGACAAATGGCAATGGGCTAAATTGGAAATATTTTTCCTTGTCTTCTATTGTTTCTGTGGGAATCAACCACCATTCATGATAAGTTGCATAATTCTTTAGCAAGGAATCTACTACGTTAATCCTGGCATTGATTATATCTGAAACAACGATTTCTATCATCTTATTTACCAATTAGTCCTCGATATGTCCATTTGTAGGTTGAACCAGTTGCTTTAACCGCACTATCATATATCATATTAACATCTTTCCAATTTTCGTGTAACCAACTAAATTCAATTTTAGCATCTAATGCTTCATATTTTACGTCTTCTTTATACAAATCTACTGATGCAAGAAAATCGTCATTGGAAGAAGGAGTATAGCTTGAAACTCCTGCTTTAATAAACTTGGCAAATTCATCAACATTTTTAAACACCTCGGACTTCAAATTATAGGTATCATCGGCGAGTTTAGATTGAGCTGAAAAGTAATGTTGCCCGTCCATGAAACTGAATTGTGTATGGACGATACCTTTTGCTCTGTCATGTCCAATCGCGGCATCAATTCGTGGTATTTGATCTTTTATAATCAAAGGGGATAAGAATTTGATTAATCTTAAATTAGAATTTCTATCTGTTATCCAAACAGAAGGTTCTGGTTTTTCCTTTGTGCAGTCTAATATCCCTGCCCTATAGGCGCACGTTAAGGTATTATATCTAATTATTGGTGGAATAGGAGCAAGCATAACTCTATCCAGATTCAAAATACAGAAGGACATTAAACTCCAACCATTCACTACTTGGGGCTTTAAATAATCTACGGGTAAATGCCTTTCCAAATCTTCTGGCTTCATCCTAAAATTAAAGATGTAGCGCTCAACCATTTTGGCCTTAATCGATCGAGGAATGTGAAACGGCCTCTTTTTACTTTTATTCATATTATTGGTTTTTAGTTGTTATTGTTTGCTATCAACGATATTCGCCTGATAAGTGATTTATCAGCAAGAAGGCATTTTTATTTAGAGCAACGTAGGCGGCAGTTTACCATCAGATTTATTTTTATCTTTCTTCCCCCTCAAAAACAGATATATAGTTATAAGTCCAACAATAATACTAATAACTAGATTTGTTCGATTAAGCCACTGATCAAACCAGCTATCTACTCTCGTATCGCTCTTTTCCCCTTTGTCCTTTAATTCCAATAAACTATGATCCTCAATAAAAAATTCCGGAATGTCTAAAGTTTCTATGTCTACAGGTTCTACAAATTGACCGGAGTTCCATATTCCAGACTTTAGTACACCATCTCTAAATTCAACGCCAGGACCATTATACATGCCTGACTTAAAGAAACCTATGTACTTATGCTTTCCTTGATCATCAAATTCAAAATATCCCAATCCATTGTAGCAGTCTCCGCTGATGCAGTTGGAATAGGTTGCATTCGGAATCGAAATTAGAAGAGCTATTAAAAATATAAGTCTCACCGGAAAATCATTATGCGCCTGAAAATGTTTTCAATCTTTCTTTTAAGTCCTGTAATTGCATAATTAGGTTCTCAACCTTTCTTATTCCTTTTTCTATCTCGCCCAGGATGGCATAGTATTCAACAACTTTACCAAAACCTTCTATGTCTTTTTTTAATTCATTTAATTCGGCAAATAGCTTTTCTGCCTCGACTAATTTCTTTTCATATCTCTGTTTAGCGTCTTCCCCATCCTGTTTCATCTGTTCATAAAGTGAATTTTCTCTTGATTCTTCAGCTTTACTCTCTAAAAGATTGAATAGAAGCTTCATTTTTTCCGTAGTGGTATTGAATTCGCTTTCAATTCTGGCAAGGTCGTTGGCAATGGAGGTTCCTTTTTTCCCCCACTTATTTTTTAATGAGCTAATGCGAATATCTTTTTCTGAGCTCAAAGCATTGATATCTTCTGTAATTTCTCCAAGCGCTTTACTAACAGGGGTATCTAATTCCTTTACACTTTTGGAAAATGCCATCATTGCTGAATCAAATTCTTCTTTCATTCTCTCTTCCTCTGTTAGAGCGTTGCAAGAAGAAATGAAATACGCAATGGTTAGTAAGAGTAGCACATTTTTCATATTGGTTTATTTTAAGAACATGTAACTTAAATTAATCAATTACAGGCGTTCAATCCTATATACTCTACTAATATATGTTTTTTAGATACCAATAGAATTACCCCTCGGGACCTTTGGTGGCCACATATGGTTATCACTTGTTTTCCAAAATACATTTTTATTTGTCGTAATTCAACTCTATTTGTCAGCCATTTTTTCTTTATCCACTAGCCAGGTCTATGCTGCATACCCCTATTAATTGAGGATCACTCTTTGGGCAGCAAATGCCTTTGTTTAAGGCCATAAATACTTACTTTAACTCAGAATAAATGACTTCTGCAAGCCAAATAACTTAATATTAATTTCTTTTTTTTGGAAAACCCTAAAAATATCAGGAACTTTTCCTCCCTAAAGTTAATTAATAGAATAACTCCAAAAATCAAATACAAATGACAGTGACTAGTCAAGTCCAAGCAAACCTCCTATTTGGGAGCTCGCCTTTTTCGCAAAAATTGGCAGAAATCGTTGAAGCCAATTATGCCGACAACACTTTTGATGTAGTTAAATTAGGTCAATTCTTGAATCTCTGCTCCATGCAAGTTCATCGTAAAGTCAAAAGACATACCGGACTTTCTCCGGGGCGATATCTATTGCTCTTTCGGCTGAAAAAATCTTGCTTCATGCTGCAAAATGAGGAGATTCCAATTGGCCAGATTGCATTTCAAACAGGCTTCTACTATCATCATACCTATACCAGAGCCTTCAAAAGAACGTATGGGTGTTCGCCCAAACAAATGCGGCTAAAGTACATAAGCACATGATATAAATTGGCAAAGAAAAGTTAGATTCTGGAAAAACCAACAGAATACAAGCACCTATTTTTGTATTGACTTAAACAAGACAAAAACCAAATCTTATTTAAAACCATAAGTAATTGTTCATCTTATATAAATAGTTAACAATGCCTGCACCATTCATTAATAAAAAGTTCACATTCACCAACCCAGACGGTACGACGATTGAGGTCGTAGGTACAGGAAATCAATATTATGCAAGATTTGAAACCGAAGATGGTTACACAGTGGTCAAAAACCCTGAGACTGGTTACTATCAATATGCCCAACTATCAGAGGATAAAAGCAGATTGTTGCCGGTGGCTGAAAAAATAGGCGAGGTTGACCCTGCCGAACTTAAAATCAAGAAACATCTTCGCATTGACAAGGATCATGCAAAACGCATGGCGGCCGGTTCACTTCTTGCGCAAGGGCCGAGATCTAGATGGAGAACTCGTCGGGCCGAGAAAAAAGCGGCCACTAAGCGCCAGCTCAATGCAAGTGGTCCACTAGTAGCCCCTGTTGCCGCAGCAACTACGGGCAATTATGTTGGCCTCTGTCTCCTGATCGAATTTCCCGACGTAGCCAATACTATTGGTGTCCAAGAGGTTGAAGATTATTGTAACCAACCTGGCTACTCAGGTTTTGGTAATAATGGTTCCGTACGTGATTATTTCTTCGATAATTCAAGAGGAAGACTCACCTATACCAACGTCGTCACACAATACTATACTGCCTCACGAAACCGAGACTACTATGCGGATTCCTCCATTTCGTTTGGTACCCGAGCCAGGCAACTAATCGTAGAAGCGTTGGATGACCTAAAAGCGCAAGGTTTTGATTTCAATCAGCTAAGTGCTGACGATAGCGGTTACATCTACGCCTTGAATGTATTTTACGTTGGCGGACGTGTGAATAACTGGGCGGAGGGTCTTTGGCCACATCAATGGTCCTTGGCAACACCTTATGATGTAGGCGGAGGAAGAAAATTCTTCGATTACCAGATTACCAATATGGGCAGTAGCCTAACCTTAAGAACTTTCTGCCACGAAAACGGCCATTTGATCTGTGATTTCCCTGATCTATATGATTATGGTGGAGAATCCTTTGGTATTGGTAATTATTGCCTGATGGCCTATGGAGGAAACGGCACGAATCCCGTTCAAATCGGTGCCTATCTAAAAAATGAAGCTGGTTGGGCTGACTCTTTGACGCCCATCACCCCAGGTTTAAACGCTAGTCTTGATGCAGCGAATAATGACTTCTACATCTATTCGAAAAACGAAAATGAGTATTTCATTCTGGAAAATCGCCAACAGACTGGCCGCGATAGTGCTCTACCAGATTCCGGTCTCGCTATCTGGCATGTCGACGAACTGGCGAGCAACGACAATGAACAAATGACTGCGGCACAACATTATGAGTGCTCTCTTATTCAGGCCGACAATAGTTTTGACCTGGAGAACAGGCTGAACACAGGTGATGCCGACGATTTATTTGGCGCACCAGACAAAACTACCTTCTCTGATGCGACCACTCCAGATAGCAAATGGTGGGATGGCACGAATTCTGGACTGAATATCACAAACATCTCAGCCTCCGGATCCATCATGACCTTTGGTACTACTGGCTGGACATATGGTAAACTAGTCCGCTACATTAGTAGTAGTGCGGGAACAAAATGGGCACATGCAATCATCGAAGATATTCCTGGTTGGAAGAGAATCGCTCCAACTTCTACCGACGGAGTCAGCAATGTCGTGACCATTTTAAAAACGGCTGTTACCAAAAATAAACGGGTCAATGTACTATTCGGTCTGGATGGCAATATATATGGAGTCTATATGTCATAGCAGTATTTTCAGAACTAATGGGCGCCTCTCAGAATATGTTTGACCAAAAGAAGGATTAGAAAATTGGAAGCCAGTTCATAATTTCAAAGTTCACCACAAACGAGAAATTATGACAGAGCAATTCGAAGAATTAACTGACTTCCAATGGGAAGTTATTGAAGATTTTTTCCCTGAGCAAGCTAAATGCCACCATTCTCTTAGAATGATATTAAATGCGATTTTGTGGATGTTACGAACAGGTAGCCAATGGAGGAATTTAGATAGTAAATATCCACCTTGGCAGAGTGTGTATCATCATTTTCGCAAATGGAAGCGAGATGGCCGTTTTCAACAGATAAACCAGCATCTGAATGAAATTGAGCGCTATAGTGATGATCGACAGAGTCATCCTTCTGCAGTATGTACTGATAGCCAATCGATTAAGATTGCACCATTTATTAAGCAGCAAACTGGTTTTGACGGCGGAAAAAAGATTAAGGGACGCAAAAGACATATTATTACGGATACAATGGGATTAGTCATAGGAGTAGGAATTAGCGCAGCTAATAGTCACGATGGAACCGTAGCTATTGATTTATTTAGCTCCTATCGTCAATACTTTTCTCGCTTACAAAAAGTATTTGCTGATGGATCTTACAAAGGGAATTTCGAGACGGCAGTCCAACAACTGTTCGAAGCTGAAGTAGAAATATCATCTCGGCCTCCATCGACCAAAGGATTTGTACCGCTCAAAATTAGATGGATCGTAGAAAGGACATTTGCTTGGTTCAATTTCTTCCGAAGATTGTCTAAAGACTACGAAAAAACGATAGAAAGTTCGGCAGCCTGGGTGTTCCTGGCTAATTGCCAAATTATTCTGTCGAGAATCAAATAATCGCAAAATATTTAGGTCAAACATGTTCTCAAGAGGTGCTAGAATCAACAGAAAAAATTCATTTAACATTCAAAAAATATAAAACCATGTGGTATTACGGTAAAACAGTAAGATATGTATCATCATATACTAATTCAAAGCTTTGTCATGCGATCATGAATGATATTCCCGACCATACGGGTTGGTTGAGAATTGCTCCCACATCAACAGATGGCGTCACCAATGTATTAGCCATTCTGACGGAAGCCAATGCGAATAATCAACGGGTTAATGTCAAGATTGACTCGAACCAAATTACCGGCGTGTATAAGTCGTAAGAAAGACCTAAACGTTATTCAAAATTAAAAGCCTTATATCATGGCATTTTTCCAAGTATCCTATTCTTCAGATTCACTTGAAGGACTAGAATCATTGGCGAAGCTTTCTAAGTCAGACAAGGAAAATCAGTTTGATTCATCTATGCGGAGCGTGCCGCCGCCACCTGCCGTATTATCGGAAGACACAGATCCAAGTACAATCAGCCCGACTGTTGCTTCGAACTTCATGGCTCCCCCGCCCACACCTGAAGCCATGAGTCTGGGAAGTACTAGGTCTAATCAATCTGAAAGCATTCCTCCTCCTCCTGTTCCCTCTACACTTGAAGGAATCAGTTTGGGAAGTGATAGCTCCAATCAAGCTGAACAAACGCCTCCTCCTCCTTTTCCAAATGCCGGAGGCAAGGCTGATGATGGTATTTCAAATCAAGCTGTGGCGGAGATCCTCCCTCCTCCGCTAGCGGATTCTCCGAACACCAGTGCCAATGCTGAGGAAATGGAAGAAGAAGTACCACCGCCACCTGCAAAGAAAGGGAGCAGCAAAAGCTAAACTAGCAAGTGAAATGGGCTATAGATGCTATTTTCTTTGGATATACATCTTTCCATTCACTTCATATTATGCAATTATAGAAGATGGAATCGCTTGTAGATTCTTACCGGTGATTCGTCTTCTATAATCATCAGGATTTAAATCTCTCTTGGGCCCCTTTACCTTAGGAACATAAATCACGGCCACTACCTGAATTGCTGTTAATTAGGGCGTCCTCAAAAAGGGTTTAAGGGTCAATAAAGGGCTGATATATAAGTTATTGAATGTGCTAAATTATTACTATTGAAGTATCAAATGCAAAGAAAAAGGCTTAGCTTAGTTAAAATCCTTGCAGTTCGATGATCAAGTATACACCAGCCGCTGAACGGAATTTTGGTTTATTCCAATCGCCTTTTGGACAAGCCCTAGATGCCAATAATCGCTGGGTTAAGATGGCCGCCGTGGTGCCTTGGGACGAGATGGCCACCGTTTTCTTTTCTAAGAATATGTTTGACCAAAAGAAGGATTAGAAAATTGGAAGCCAGTTCATAATTTCAAAGTTCACCACAAACGAGAAATTATGACAGAGCAATTCGAAGAATTAACTGACTTCCAATGGGAAGTTATTGAAGATTTTTTCCCTGAGCAAGCTAAATGCCACCATTCTCTTAGAATGATATTAAATGCGATTTTGTGGATGTTACGAACAGGTAGCCAATGGAGGAATTTAGATAGTAAATATCCACCTTGGCAGAGTGTGTATCATCATTTTCGCAAATGGAAGCGAGATGGCCGTTTTCAACAGATAAACCAGCATCTGAATGAAATTGAGCGCTATAGTGATGATCGACAGAGTCATCCTTCTGCAGTATGTACTGATAGCCAATCGATTAAGATTGCACCATTTATTAAGCAGCAAACTGGTTTTGACGGCGGAAAAAAGATTAAGGGACGCAAAAGACATATTATTACGGATACAATGGGATTAGTCATAGGAGTAGGAATTAGCGCAGCTAATAGTCACGATGGAACCGTAGCTATTGATTTATTTAGCTCCTATCGTCAATACTTTTCTCGCTTACAAAAAGTATTTGCTGATGGATCTTACAAAGGGAATTTCGAGACGGCAGTCCAACAACTGTTCGAAGCTGAAGTAGAAATATCATCTCGGCCTCCATCGACCAAAGGATTTGTACCGCTCAAAATTAGATGGATCGTAGAAAGGACATTTGCTTGGTTCAATTTCTTCCGAAGATTGTCTAAAGACTACGAAAAAACGATAGAAAGTTCGGCAGCCTGGGTGTTCCTGGCTAATTGCCAAATTATTCTGTCGAGAATCAAATAATCGCAAAATATTTAGGTCAAACATGTTCTAAGATGAGTAAGAACCATGGTCGTCAGAGCATTGACTTGCGTATTGTTTTAGGGGCTTTGTTGATTAAGCACATCGAAGGTATCTCGGATGAAGATACGATTCAGGCCATCCAAGAAAATGTCTATATGCAATACTTTGTAGGCTTGCCGCGCTTCCAAACTCAGCCTGTGTTTGTTCCCTCGTTGTTTGTGGAGATCCGCAAACGTCTGGGTAAGAAAGGATCACAACAACTTAATGATATGTTGCTCCAGCAGGCTCGGCAGTTGCGAGCTATCAAGCACCGAGCCAAGCCTAAAAAGAAGGATACTGATCAAGGAGGGAATAAGTCATCTGGTCCGAATCAAGCAGGGCAAAGACCAGATGAGAAGAGCCGGGCTATGGATAATAAAGATCGCCCTGAGAATAAGAGGCCCAATAAAGGGACCTTGAAGATGGATGCTACAGTGGCTCCACAACATATTGGTTATCCAACTGATACGCGATTATTGCATCAAGGACGCCTGTATAGCGAAGCCTTGATTGATAAGCTGTATCAGGGGAGTGGCTTGTGGAAAAACAAGCCTCGGACCTACCGCCGGATCGCACATAAACAGTACTTGGCCTTTGCCAAGAAGCGCAATCCGGGTAAAAAAGCGATCAAAGGTACTAGAGGCAAACAACTCCGCTACCTGCGGCGCAACCTCAACCATATTAACCGCATGCTGGACCAACTACAACAAGCCGATCAAACTATTGATTGGAAACACAGTGATTGGCAGCGATTTTGGGTGCTACAGGAGCTGTACCGCCAGCAAGATATCATGCACCGAGATGGACGTAAACGTATCGATGATCGGATCGTTAATATTGCTCAACCCTATGTGCGACCTATCAAACGAGGTAAGGCCGGTAAATTGACTGAGTTTGGTGCCAAACTGAACGTCTCACAAACGGAAGGCTTTGCTAGAATGGACCAGGTCGACTTTGATAACTTCAATGAAGGAATACTACTCCAGGAGCAAGTTGAGGGCTACAAGGCTTTGTATGGCTATTACCCGGAATTGGTACTTGTAGATCGAATATACCTGAACCGTCAAAACCGCAAGTTCTTAAAAGACAGAGGGATAAGACATAGCGGTAAGCCTTTGGGACGTGCCAAGCCGATGTCTGCACAACAGAAGCAAAAACGAAAGAAAGAACAAAATAAGCGCTCAGAAATCGAAGGCAAATTTGGCCAAGGAAAATCAAAATACGGGCTGGATGATATACAAACTCGACTGGAAGATACCTCCTATGCTTGTATTGGCCTTATTCTACTGGCGCTCAACACTATCAAGTTAGCCCGGGCCTTCTTTATCTTTATTTTTAGCTATTGCTACCAACAGTGGAGTATTCAAATGAATAAAACAGCTACAATGAAAGCAACGGCAAGGACTGTTGCTTACTCAACCGCCTCACATCGCCGGACTGGTATGATAATAACCTGAAATCAGCCCCGACTTTTTGAGGACGCCCTAATTAGTTCTGAAACAAATACTTTAGGAAAGAATAGTAATTCTTGATATTCGGGTATCAGAGTGGGAATTTCCACCAAGCCTTAAGCATGGATCGTACCAATTGGAAATTTGGTAAGACCAATATCAATATTTTAACCATTGGAATATCTTGGCGGGGGACTAATACCTTGATCTTTATTCTGGCAATAGCATTTATTTGGGCATTAAAAACCGGAGAAATGCTATTGGAATACGGTCATCAAATACCCATCAAGCAATTCAAAAAATGGAAGGGCTAAGTTGATCAGTATTTTCAGATTGGGCCTGGATTGCCTAAAAACTAAACTGCTCAACTTTTTGAGCCTATTTCAATAAATCTATTTTTTGTCCTATACATAGAATTTTTTCAACCAGAGGACTATTTTATCTATTTTTTATTCCTAAAAACCATAATTATGAAAGATAAATCCGAAAATTCTGCATCGTTTTATTTTAAAATGCTTAAAATTCTTCTTTTTCGAAAAAACATTCATAAAGAGAAGATGATCAACGTATAGATTTGTATTGAAGTAACTATTCAATATTAAGCTATCCATTTGTAACAATTTATTTATATTTTGAGTGATCTTAATTTTTTAACTCTAAAAGATGAACCATGATTGAAACTATAATTTTAATTGAAGGCAACAATATTGAACAAGAAGATTTAAGGAGGTTAGGTCTATCCAATGCAATGCAATTAGTTGGAGATAATTATCCTAAATTTGGTACTATTCTTCACATAGCAGCAAATACTACTGACGATTTATCAAACGC
The DNA here is from genome assembly GCA_965263225.1 of Saprospiraceae bacterium. GTDB lineage: Bacteria > Bacteroidota > Bacteroidia > Chitinophagales > Saprospiraceae > DT-111. The sequence continues at coordinate 124,529 of CBDHHG010000042.1, read as the reverse complement.
TTTACTTGAGTTTAGCAAGGTTTCAGGGGTTTCCAGGGTGACAACATTGGCTCTACATAACTCTTAATTATACATGCACTGTTAAATGGCGTTGTTGCATAAAGAATCTGGACATGGCTATCCTATATTGGAATACTTCTCAAATAGGTTTTAAAATAGACAGACCTTGGGCTGTCATTTTATTCAAACATCTAATTTCGATTTCGCCAAGTACGCCGTTTATTATAGCCATGTTTACGGACCTTCCACTCTCCTTCTCCAAACACTTTTAAACCTGTAGAATCAAGGACAATATACACCGGCTCTCTGGTTTTAGGTGCTTAATATCTACATCTAACTGCTGGGCTCTCCGACATATTTGACTATAGCTAGGGCGTCCTCAAAAAGTCGGGGCTGATTTCAGGTTATTATCATACCAGTCCGGCGATGTGAGGCGGTTGAGTAAGCAACAGTCCTTGCCGTTGCTTTCATTGTAGCTGTTTTATTCATTTGAATACTCCACTGTTGGTAGCAATAGCTAAAAATAAAGATAAAGAAGGCCCGGGCTAACTTGATAGTGTTGAGCGCCAGTAGAATAAGGCCAATACAAGCATAGGAGGTATCTTCCAGTCGAGTTTGTATATCATCCAGCCCGTATTTTGATTTTCCTTGGCCAAATTTGCCTTCGATTTCTGAGCGCTTATTTTGTTCTTTCTTTCGTTTTTGCTTCTGTTGTGCAGACATCGGCTTGGCACGTCCCAAAGGCTTACCGCTATGTCTTATCCCTCTGTCTTTTAAGAACTTGCGGTTTTGACGGTTCAGGTATATTCGATCTACAAGTACCAATTCCGGGTAATAGCCATACAAAGCCTTGTAGCCCTCAACTTGCTCCTGGAGTAGTATTCCTTCATTGAAGTTATCAAAGTCGACCTGGTCCATTCTAGCAAAGCCTTCCGTTTGTGAGACGTTCAGTTTGGCACCAAACTCAGTCAATTTACCGGCCTTACCTCGTTTGATAGGTCGCACATAGGGTTGAGCAATATTAACGATCCGATCATCGATACGTTTACGTCCATCTCGGTGCATGATATCTTGCTGGCGGTACAGCTCCTGTAGCACCCAAAATCGCTGCCAATCACTGTGTTTCCAATCAATAGTTTGATCGGCTTGTTGTAGTTGGTCCAGCATGCGGTTAATATGGTTGAGGTTGCGCCGCAGGTAGCGGAGTTGTTTGCCTCTAGTACCTTTGATCGCTTTTTTACCCGGATTGCGCTTCTTGGCAAAGGCCAAGTACTGTTTATGTGCGATCCGGCGGTAGGTCCGAGGCTTGTTTTTCCACAAGCCACTCCCCTGATACAGCTTATCAATCAAGGCTTCGCTATACAGGCGTCCTTGATGCAATAATCGCGTATCAGTTGGATAACCAATATGTTGTGGAGCCACTGTAGCATCCATCTTCAAGGTCCCTTTATTGGGCCTCTTATTCTCAGGGCGATCTTTATTATCCATAGCCCGGCTCTTCTCATCTGGTCTTTGCCCTGCTTGATTCGGACCAGATGACTTATTCCCTCCTTGATCAGTATCCTTCTTTTTAGGCTTGGCTCGGTGCTTGATAGCTCGCAACTGCCGAGCCTGCTGGAGCAACATATCATTAAGTTGTTGTGATCCTTTCTTACCCAGACGTTTGCGGATCTCCACAAACAACGAGGGAACAAACACAGGCTGAGTTTGGAAGCGCGGCAAGCCTACAAAGTATTGCATATAGACATTTTCTTGGATGGCCTGAATCGTATCTTCATCCGAGATACCTTCGATGTGCTTAATCAACAAAGCCCCTAAAACAATACGCAAGTCAATGCTCTGACGACCATGGTTCTTACTCATCTTAGAAAAGAAAACGGTGGCCATCTCGTCCCAAGGCACCACGGCGGCCATCTTAACCCAGCGATTATTGGCATCTAGGGCTTGTCCAAAAGGCGATTGGAATAAACCAAAATTCCGTTCAGCGGCTGGTGTATACTTGATCATCGAACTGCAAGGATTTTAACTAAGCTAAGCCTTTTTCTTTGCATTTGATACTTCAATAGTAATAATTTAGCACATTCAATAACTTATATATCAGCCCTTTATTGACCCTTAAACCCTTTTTGAGGACGCCCTAGCTAGGAGCCGACAAATCAAGCTCAACTAATCGCAATAAGGAATTCGTAAAGCCCTGTAATTGTCTGTAACCTAGCCTGAAGACAGCCTTCAATTCCAATAATCCTAATACATTCATCTGAATAGACTAACTGTGCCCCTTGTTGATCTGGTCCCTCATGATGCCATACATCGGCTAAACCTTCATTAAACTAAAGCGTAAGGTTTCCTCGTCCTATTAATGCTTGGTTATAGCTACTCCAATTCTTGACTCGGTACTGCTTTTTTTCTGCCGTCTCTTGATTTTTGGCCTCTTTTGATATTACTTTTGACAACCACAAATAGGATCAAAATAAAAAACCTCCGAAATCACCCTCCATACTTCCCCCGATCATCCTCATCTGTCTTGGCAATGATCTTCTTACCCAATATCAAATCCATCACATAATCCCACACCTTAATCCCTTCCAGCCTTTTTCCACTGCTTGCTTGACCTGGTTTTCCATTTGGTTAAAGAAATTTGTTCCAAACTCCTCTATATGATCAACAAAGGATTGATAATCCATTTCTACTTCCCAGTCTTGGCCTAATGTCTTTTAATTTAAATGCTATCATTTTTTATGCACTTAAAAATTCTACTATTTTTGAGTCCCGTTAAAGTCCAATCTAATGACAATATTTTATATAGCTACGGAGTCCTCCAAGTTGGAAGTGAAGCCTATACAGTTGATTTACAATCAGTAGCCCCCCCTCTTTCATATATCTTTTTTGGTAATTTAGCCTTATTCTTTTAGCCATTCAATGGCATATTTAGACATCTTTCGATAATCGTGACCAACGTTCTCAATGGTATCAATTTTCCAATTAATTGACCAGTTATTCTGCTGGCTTAATTGCTCATTCATATTAAAAATATGGTATTTTTAAATATTCGGCATTCGATCTTGAGATTTCTTCTTTTACATGCTCTTAAAGTTATCTCTCACAGCCCAGCTTCATAAATAACTCCTCGGATATTAGATATTCTTTTTCAAGGGGAACTGAAGGGAAGTCCTCACTTCCTGATTTTCTAATTCTACCAATTTCATGAGCAAGATTCGAAACATCTTCTACCCCAATAATATAATCACTCACATATTTCCGGATAATCTTCCCACGTATTCCTATTTGAATGGCTTGACGGTCTAAGCGTCTACCCACTAAATCTCGCTCTGGATCCCATTGATGAATTACATCTGAATTATTTAAAGCTTTGGACCAGGAATCTTTACTTTCAAACAAGGTTTGGTTCCAATGAGATTCGATGGATTGGCTTATAATTTCTTCAAATCCCTCTAGACTGACTTTGATCTTTGCAATCCCTTGCATTCGATTTTTGGTACCATACTTTGTCCTGCGTAGTACCCAGCCAAAGGAAGGTTTTATCCAGCTGGTCCGATCAAAAGTAAACCCTTTTCCAAAAGTTCCTAATTCTACCGCAATTTGAACTGTCTTGGGCTTAAAGGCCTGGTAACCATATATTCCTTCTTCATCATAGTCTGCATATATCAATCTCTTCATGATCTTTTAGACTTGTTAAAATCCTGGTCAATAATATCAGTGTAAGTCGAAATGTAGTAGGGCCTTAGTCAATGTAATCCACTATATCCTTAATAAATGTGAGGTAGGTAGGACAGAGGAAGCTGATAATAACCGTCGATTACCTATGAAATCTTAACTGATCTGGAACAGGAACACGTCGAGGCAAGACTTGCCTTCTCTTCACCCCTTTCACTGAACACAAAAAGTGTGTCAAGAAACTGTGTCAGTAGAAACCGTAAATTTCAGGCCTAAAACGACATAAGCCGCTGTAAGACAGCGGCTTATGATTCTTAAATCTAAACTTTGTAGCGGAGGCAGGACTTGAACCTACGACCTTCGGGTTATGAGCCCGACGAGCTACCAACTGCTCCACTCCGCGATATTGGACTGCAAATATAGCACAGTAATTTATTAGATGCAAGTAATTTCCGTTTTTTTTCTATTAATCTGATTTTTGGTGAAAGAACTGAAAGCTGTAGTGCTCGCCCTGGGCGTTGCGCAATTGTCCCCAGTAAGCTCCGGGCGAGAGTGCTCCAAGTTTTAACAGATAGGTATTTTGCATAGCAGGTACCTCCCGAATTTGTCGAACCGTACGCCCAAGATTATCATAAATGAAGAGCTGTAAAGGCCCGGCAGCAGCAAAGGTTGTAGGCCATTTAATATTTAATTGATCCCTAGTAGGGTTTGGGAAGACGTTGATCCATCTCGCAAAGTCTTTCTCTTGTACTTCCACTGAAGTGATATTATCACCTTCAAAAAAGAAGACTTCGAGATCATCAAAATAAAAACCGTCAGCTGTAATGAAACGATCGCTAACTAGCTCAAATCGAAGCTTGAAGCGATCTCCTGGTGTCAAATAATCCTGTAAAGGGATATTTTCATGCACCCAATCTAACTGTGCTCCATCATACAAAGGCTCACCTTCTCTTTGATTGGAGGTGCCTAGCTCTGAATACTTTCCGCACAGCGGCTGAAATTCTCCATCATTAACTGCTATTTGCACCTGGACAAAATCAAAGTCACTTTCGGTGACCCAGCGAGCCCAAAAGTTTAGATAGGCGGTGTTGAATGCTGGAGCTGTGATGTAATCTTTTGTCTCTAGGATGTTACTCGCATCATTTCCGTAGTTCCCCAGGGGTGAGTCTGTCATGCTGGAAGGGGCGCTAACAAATTCAGAACTGCTTATGCCCCAGTTGCCATCCAGTTGCCAATTACTGACGGAAGTCAATGGATCGTTGAACACTGGCTGGTTAAAACGAATTAACTTTTCGATAGTATCTCGCACAACGAAACTTCCATTATCCACGCTTAACTCAAATGTCACAGCCGTGCCTTCAGGCAATTCATCAATTAGACTCCAGTTAAACTTATCCTGGGTTTCTTCATATAGACTTAGACTGGTAAAAGTCTTAGAAGTTCCATCCACCTCTATAGCCGAAGAAAGCGATTTCAACTGTACATGCAACGGCCCCGATTCCAAGCCGTATCGCTTTAATGAAAATGCCAAAGTAGGGTCTGTCAGGGATAATGTACTGGGACCTATATCTTTAGCTATCCCAAAGCGGTGCAGTACTCTCACGCCTGCCAGATTCATCCACATGCTCGCCTTACAATTCGGGATGATCTGATCGGGTGATGGCCAAAAGCCTCCTCCCTGCCCTCCTCTTCCAACTTCAGGCGTCATAGAAATAATGTCTACCGCACCATACATCCAATCATCTGCATCTCCATTGACAGTATAGCCAACGGTTTCGGAACCGGTACCCGCCAGATAGTTGTTTTGCAGGGTGTATAATTCTGCCCAATTGGTAAAGATGTCAGCGTCTGAAGTCGGTGTATCCAAATAGCCCCACGGGTAGACGAGCAATTTTCCATAGGTATGGCAATTCAGGGCTACCCGAAAATTGTGCGCCTGACAAAAATCTCGGACCGCCCTAGTTTCTACCTCTGAAAAGGGGGCCGTCCCCCGATAAACATCCGACTGCGGATTTGGAGAAGAGCCTGCGTTATCGTAGCCCCATTGGAAGCCATAATTGCGATTGAGATCCACCCCAACAAATCCACCTTCCAATGCTCGGCGATTTTTGCGCCAAAGTCCGCCTCCATTCGGCTCAATCGCTTGGTTGAACAAATAGCCATCAGGGTTGACACAGGGGATGAAGTATAGTGCAGTGTTGTTCAGCAAATAACGTATCTCTTCATTCGTTTCATAATTTTCCAATAAGTACCACATGTAAAAAACCAATTGGGACAAACTATTTGGCTCCCTGGCGTGATGCAAGGCTGTGTATAGGACTTCGGGCTCCGGCTCCTCGACCTCCGGGTTGTCAGAGATTTTCAGCCAATAGATGCGATTCCCTCCGGTGGTCATATGGTTCCCAATTCGGGCTCGTTCCGTTATCAATTCCGGATACTTGGCATGCATGGCGTCCAACTCTTCCAGCATTTCTTGGTAGGTGAAAAAGCCCCCCATACCTCCTAAAGAAAAATTCTCTGGCACCTGATAATCAGTAATCCTTGATACAAAACATTCTTCTGTATTCCGTTCTTCCAGAGTCGTACTTCCCTGGCTCTGGTAAAATGACACTACATCTTCAATCAATATTTCCACTTGAAAATCAGCCTGACGTAAAAGCTGAATTTCGCGTTCAGAAAAATCATTGATCAGATATTTACCCGGATAGACCGTACCATGATCCGCCTCAATTCCGAGTCGAAGAATTTTCAGGGGGTTTTTGTTGTGAAGATCTACCTTAGCGCGATGGTATAAAGGCTGTGTAACTTGAGCAGGGAGGTGTATCAGGAATCCCAATAAAACAAAAAGTAGGAGATATTTTTTCATAATAGCTCTAATTGACGGGGCAACAAAGATCGTATATATAAGGAGAAAACCGTCCTATTTAGTATTCATTTTGGATACTTCCATGAGATTTGGAGTTTAAACGACAAGAGCCGTGAACGCAAACCGATTGTTATATGTTTTTTTCATATATTTTCTGTAAAAAGAAGGCATCCCTTTTTGATACTTGAGGAATAATTCCCTACTTTTGGAGCCATTCCATACCGATCTAATGTGCTTTATGTCCCCCCTTGAGGCTATACACAAAGTTCTCAATTAAGGCTTTCTCCCAACCGAAAGTTCGAGATATCACTTCCAATCAATGCCGAAGTACTGCTGTCATAGTACGGCTAATAGACAAGACTGTAGCGGATGCGACAACGCTTGATCTAGTCCTATTACATTAAGAAACACTTGCATATTTAGATCATTATTAACCCATAGATTAGTCCCTCAGATGAACTTGATGTGCCCCTTTGTGATTAGTGAAAGATGCAAATATTATGCATTTAGAAGATCTGAAACTAAGGAAAATGCTTAAACTACTTTCTACGACTTGCGTGCTAATGATTTCTTGCTTTTATCATACATTGGCAGCTCAGGCGTCGTGTACGTCTGAGGAACATTTGATTGTCATTTCTATTCAAACCGACCGGTTTGGATACGAAACTTCTTGGTCTTTAAAGACTTTAGAAGGTGATGTCTTAATGGAAATAGAGCGCGGCAGCTATGCCAATAACCGCTTTTATCAGCACCCCATCTGTGTTCCCAGACAATCCTGCCTAAATTTCACCATTAACGATAGCTATGGAGATGGCATTGGTAGCCCTGGTTATTTTCAAATAGAGAAAGAAGCATCCATTATACTTGGCAATCAAGCTTTTCAACGCTCAGCCACTTTCAAGCTGTTCTGTGAAACAGGTGAGACCTGCACCAACCCTACTCCTATCCTTGCTGACCAGTCCTTCACTACAAGTTTTGGTAACCACTGGTATCTATTCACACCAGATTCGGCAGGCTTGTATATGATCAATACTTGCCTGATCAATGACTGTGACACCAAGATATGGGTGTATGATAGTTGTGATGGAAACGGGCAACGGGATGACAATGCAGGCACAATCTTCTTTAACAATGATACAGAAGACTGTGGGGAACAGGCACATGTTCAAGCCTATTTACAGGCCAACAAAGCTTACCTCGTCCGAATTGGAGGTGAAGCAGGAGACTGCTCCGGCCCCATTAACTGGGAGTTGAATTATTTAGGCCCAGTTATTGGATGCACTGATCCAAATTCCTGCAACTACAACCCATTAGCTACTATTGACGATGGTAGCTGTCTTCCGCTTTATGATCCTGCCTGCCCACAAGGTCCAGACTTGGCGATTAATGAGGAGTTATTAGTTCATTCCATTAAATTGGATAGCCTCTTCGTCGAAGATGTTTGTCTAATCGAGGAACAATGTGTAAGTGGATATGGTAGAAGGGATATTGTCCGTTTTGATACAGAGATCCACAATATCGGGCAGAAGGCTTACTTCCTAGGAACGCCGACACAAGACAATGACCAATTCACTTGGAATAACTGTCACAATCATTTTCATTTTGAGAACTACGCAGAATACATCATATATGATGCAAATGGTCAGAAGATCCCAGGAGGGTTTAAGAATGGGTTCTGTGTCATGGACTTGGCTTGCCCTACCGGAGAACAACAGTTTACTTGTGACTTAATGGGAATTTCTCCAGGTTGTCTGGATCGTTACTGGGCGGAATTAGAATGTCAATGGATAGATGTCACCGACTTGCCAGATGGGATGTATACTTTGGTGACTCGCATCAATTGGAAGAATGCGCCGGACTACCTAGGACAATACGAGGAGACCATGGAAAACAACTGGGCTCAGGTTTGCATTTTCCTTGATCGTTCTACCGGACAATTACAATTGACGGTAGACCCTACTTGCGATCCCTATGTGGATTGTGCTGGTCAACCGTATGGTCCTGCTCAAGCAGATTGCGAAGGCAATTGTAATGGTGAAGCCATCAGCGGGGATATTGATGGAAATGGTATTCTCAACTCGGTAGATTTGAGTCTATACCTGGATGGAATTATGTCCGAATCATTAGAGGCTACTCCCTGTCTCGATTTAAGTGGGGATGGGGAAATCACGATTTATGATGCGGCCTTGTTGAAAAGCTGTCTTCGATATGGCACAGATCACATCCACTCTGGACAGGGCTTGCATAACCATTGCGAATTCCCAGCAGGAATCCAGAATAAACAAGATAGTGCCGAGATTACGATACAAAACGTCAATTATGAAGCTGGGTTTATTGACTTAGCCCTTAAGAACCCAACTAGTAACGTAATGGCTTTCCAGGTTAAAATGGATGGTTTTTCCATCATAAAGGCAGAAAGTCTAGTGGATTCCATTGATTATCCAGTAGCTTTACGAAATAGTATTACCAAAGCCATGGTAGCTGGCTTACCATTTGAAGATGCTACCATCCGAAAATCCGATGCTTTTCATCCCCTCTGTCGAATCTACTTCTTTGATATCGAAAAGGCAGACCTCTGCTTAGAGAAAATCATTGAATTAGTGAACGAAAATGGGGAGCAGGTGACACCCGTCATCCGCAATGGTTGTGTGGAAAGAGGCCTTATTTCCGGCACATATTCCTACACCGACGCAGTTGTTGTCAGCGTTCAACCCAACCCAGCAAAGCATCAGACAGAACTACTTTTTCCTAATCCAAACCGGGAAACTTTTCGCCTGGAAGTATACAACACTAAAGGGCAAAAGGTACACGTAGCAGACCATATCAAAGCGGAACAATTCACTCTCCCAGTGGAAAATTTACCCACCGGTCACTACTATTTCCGCTTGACCAGCCTTACCAAACAAGGATCGGGCAAGCTAATGGTTTATTAAGGACCAACGTCATCATCCATTTATTGGATGATGGCGTTTCTTTATTCTACTCTAGAATTATGATCTTATTGTATTAACAATACTGGAGTTGAATTCGGATCAACATAGGAGCTATTTTCACCTTTCGAACTGCTATCACATCCAAAAAAGCGGCCAGAGGTCACCACTTCCCTTTTTCCACTCGCTCCATTAAGCGACTCCGAAATGACAGCCAATCCGATAAGACCGATGGTCTATTTTTGAATGCCTGGATCAACCAATCGGTGAGGTATATCAAATCCTTTTTCGATGTTCCCTCTATGAAAACGGGTGCGGAAGTAGATAATATAGTAGTGTTCAAATCTTGCTTTAGTTCTAGCCATAACAAGAAGACCTGCTGGATCAAAAAATGCTCAATTTCCAGTGAAAACAAATTCTTGGCGGCGGCTATCTTACGCTCGAACGCTACAATCTGATCTCTATCTCTCTGATACTCTGATTCCATAATCTCCCAGGCCTGGGGGCTGGAGCAATCCCGCTGCTGCCTGATATGATACTTTTTTAAAAAGGAGTGAATCAGATCAAGACCTTGCTGCTCCCAATCGGCATCCTTTCTCAAAACCTGTTCCCACTCAGCAATAATGGAATGGGATCGCAAAGAATCTAAATTGACAATAGCCACTTTGGGCGTTTGTCCTGACATATTTTCAGCAATTGAAAGACTTAGCGCCAACAGTATCACAATCGAAACTTGTTGTTCATTGTTACTTCCGTAAGTTTATCAGCACGCACCTGCTGGCTGACAGCCTAAACCTTTTCCTCCATTGGCCTAGGCCTTTGTTATCAAATCCAGATATTTCTCATGCTCGTCTTCAAATAACTCTTCTCCCCCCAGTTTATACCCTCGCACCAATTCTTCTTTGGCCTGTTCTTGCTGCCCCAGCTCAAAGAGCACCTGTCCTCTCCGCAGGCGGATAAAGGGATTGGCATGCCCCCCCTCTACTTTCAATGACTCCTCCAAGAATTGTAGAGCTTCTGGATATTTCTCCAAGAACCAATAGGAATCAGCAATAGCGGCAGTAAACCACAACTTAGCTTCCCATTGATTTTTGGGTTCAGGCAGTAATTCAATCCCTTTTTGGTAGGTTTTAATGGCATTGCGATAGGCTCCTCTGTCGAAAGCAGCATCTCCTTTTTGAGCCAAAGCATCCAACTGGTCGCCCACTTCATCAGAAAGGAAGCACTGATGATATTCCTCTTCCGTCAAGGCTTCCTTACAAACCATATTAAAATTCTCCGTATTCAATATGATATGATTTGCTTGGCAGTAAGCCGTCAACTTATCACTGATTACTTTGCTACTATCCATGATCATTTTCACTTTTGGTTCAAAAATTGGTTCCTGATATCCATCATTGTATGGGGCAAAGTTACTGATGCCTTTCATATCAAATTCTTTTTAAGTTGAGAATGATACAAAAGTATCCGGCAGAATAGTCTGAAAAATTGATCTATGTTACATTCCAAAATTACCTGGATAATTGCTGGATGAAGCGTGGATAATCCTCCAGCATCTGGAAAAATAAGCGTAAAGCTCCTTTTTCAACAAACGCAATCCGAAGAATCCGTTGACCTCCTTTAACCAGAATTCCCCTTTGTTCAGTCTATGCTGCTCTAGGGAAGGAGTAAACATTCTTCCTCCGCGAAATCAGTAAGGGTCCGAATTTGTGTTTTGAAGTTATTGAAGTTCATATGGATTGTGTCTGCCTGCAATTGGATCAGCAAGTTACGAATTGTGCCCAGCTTTGAAGATGGGCTGAGGTGTAAACCTAAAAAAGGATTAAGCACAGCGTAGGATGAAAACCAAGTACAAGACGGAATCAGCACAGTTTTAGGCAATGTCCAGTTATTGTCAGCAGGAATTTTGGTTTGAGCTACAGAAAATAAAGCTATCTTTAGTAGGTGACTCAAAGAGTCAGAAATACAAAATGATCAAAACTCATTAGCTATGGCAAAATATACATTGAAAGTCAACCAACAGGAGGTCGAAGTGGAAGCTATGCCAGACACGCCCTTACTCTGGGTGCTCCGTGACAAGCTAACCCTTACCGGCACGAAGTACGGATGTGGTAAAGCCCTGTGCGGCGCTTGTACGGTGCACCTCAATGGAACCCCCATGCGCTCCTGTAGCGTTCCCATCTCCGCGGTGGGAGAACAAGCCATTACCACCATTGAGGGAGTAGGCGAAAAAGAGCTGCATCCTGTACAGAAAGCCTGGATTTTGGAAGATGTACCACAGTGCGGCTTCTGTCAGAGTGGTCAAATTATGTCCGCTATTGCTTTATTGGAAGAGAACAAGGACCCTTCTGATGCAGATATCGATGCAGCCATGGCTGGCAATATTTGCCGTTGTGGTACTTATGTGAGGATCAGAAGAGCGATTAAAAGAGCAGCTAAAAACGAATTATCATGATGAACGAAAAATCAACCCCTAAAATATATAAGGTCAGTCGCAGAGATTTCCTTCGCAAAAGTGCCATCGGTGCTGGTGGTCTAATGCTAGGCATACAACTGTCTTGCGAGCAAAAACCAAAATTTCTCACTGGAGACCCCAATGCTATTTTCACACCTAATGTGTATATCAGTATCAATGGGTCCGGCGAAGTAACGCTGGTAGCCCACCGGTCTGAAATGGGCACTGGTATTCGAACCAGTTTGCCCCTTATTATGGCTGACGAAATGGAAGCGGACTGGGATCAAGTCAAGATCGTACAGGCTGTCAATGACAAGAAGTATGGCGATCAGAACACAGATGGCTCCTATAGTGTGAGGATGTTTTATCCACAATTACGCAGGGCTGGAGCTACGGTACGTTTGATGCTTGAGCAAGCTGCTGCCCGTGAATGGGATGTTCCAGTTAGCGAATGCAAAGCCCAAAATCATACCGTCGTTCATAAGTCAGGGAAGGTCTTTGGCTACGGTTATTTGGCCGAAAAGATCGGTGACATGCCCATTCCTGAGGAGAGTGAGATCAAGTTAAAGGCACATGAGGACTTTAAGTATATTACAAAGAAAACCTCAATTTATGACTTAAAGGATATCGTAACGGGCAAAGCAGGATTTGGATTAGACACGCAGGTGCCAGGTACTAAGGTAGCCGTGGTACAGCGCAACCCAGAAGCGGGTGCTGGTATCAAGGCCTTTAAGATGGAGGCAGCAGAACAAGTCCCAGGTGTGCAAAAGGTGTTTAAGGTGGAGGCTCCCGGTTTTCCAACTGGCTTTGAAAAACCTTTAGGTGGGATCGTGGTTGTAGCCAATGATACCTGGTCGGCCTTAAAGGGGCGCGAAGCCCTCGACATTGAATGGGACAAGGGATCCAATGCAGGCTATGATTCAGTGGCTTATCTGGATGAACTTCAGACTAAAACTTCGAAAAATGGGAACATTAAACGAGAACAGGGCAACATAAAGGATGCGCTAGGTAAGGCAACGAAGGTTATTGAAGCAGATTTTAAGATCCCCCACTTTTCACATTCTCCAATGGAAACGCCCTGCGCAGTAGCCCACTTCAAGGAAGATGGCAGCTGCGAAGTCTGGGCGCCCGTACAGGATCCACAATGGGTAGGCCGAGCCGTGGCTGGCGTACTAGGTATCGAAGAAGAAAAGGTAACGATCAATGTTACCTTGCTTGGCGGTGCATTTGGCAGGAAATCCAAGCCTGAGTTTGCCGTTGAGGCAGCTGTAATCTCTAAGGAAGTCGGCAGTCCGATCAAATTACTGTGGACGAGAGAAGATGATATCCAAAGTAGTTTTTATCACTTCCTTTGTGCGCAGCACATGAAAGTTGGTATTGATGAAAACAATAAAGTCAGTGCCTGGTTGCATCGTTCCATCTTCCCTTCCATTGGCGGTTCTGCGGACCCCAATGCTAAAGAGGCCTCTAATTTCGAACTATGTATGGGAATGCTAGACATGCCCTTTGACGTGGCCAACGTTTGTTGCGAATCGAACGAAGCGCCCACCCAAATCAGGATTGGCTGGCTGCGGTCAGTAGGGAATATCAATCATGCTTTTGCGGTTGGATCTATGTTGGATCAAGTGGCAGAAGCACGGGAAATGGATCCCATCGATAATGCCCTGGATATGATCGGAGCTGATCGAGATATTGACTTTGACAATTTGGTGGAAGGCTTTTGGAACTATAATGAAAAAGTAGAAGACTTTCCCTGGAGTACTGCCCGCTTCAAACATGTAATCGAAACCGTTAAAGAAAAATCAGGATGGGGTAAGAGCATGCCAAAGGGTAAAGGAATGGGGTTTGCAGCTCATCGCAGTTTCTTGACCTACGTAGCATGTGTAGTAGAAGTGGAAGTAGATGCCAATCAAAATATCAAGATTCCGATGGTGCACTTCGCTGTCGATTGTGGTGTACCTGTTAATCCAGAGCGCATCAAGGCACAATTTGAGGGCGGGGCAGCCTTTGGAGCGAGTTTGGCACTAAAGAGTGAGATTACAGTGAAGGATGGTGCGGTACAGCAGAATAACTTCCATGATTATCTAGTGGCGCGGATCACGGATGCCCCTTACGAGACGGCTGTGCACATAATCGATAGCCAGGAGAACCCGACGGGTGTGGGAGAACCTCCGGTACCACCGTTTATTCCAGCTCTTTGCAATGCCATTTATCAGGCTACAGGGCAACGAATTACGAAATTACCGGTGAGATTGAGCTAGAAAGAGATCTTTAGGCTTCGGCATCCACCCTTATCCTTCGAAAGGAGACATAAGTTCTCCTTTCGAGGGTCTTGTCTGGCTTTAAAACATCGACCTCATAAAGCGAAGAAGAATCCTGGCCACCTCTAATACCATTGGACATTTTCTTTAACGACTTTTGCTGGATTACCGGCTACCATGCATCTCGGTGGGACACTTTTGTTTACTAATGATCCTGCCGCGATAACTACTCCATCTCCAATCGTTACCCCTTTCAATATGGTAACATTCATACCAATCCAAACATGGTTACCAATCTTAATCGGAAGAGTTGGGTCTTTCCGTAAAGGCACAATGGAATGGTTATCGCTATCTCGAATAGTCACATTTTCAGAAATTATTACACCTTCACCAATCTCAATTTTCTTGAAACAACTCATGTTAAAGTTGTGATTGATGTATCCTCCACCTCCTAGGATTACGGTAGCTCCCTCGTTAATGTATAATCTTGCCCCGGAATAGACTTTACAAGTATTTTTCACTATCAGGTTCGCCTGCTTTTTAAGCGCCAGTAAGGAAGGGAAGGGGTCATTAGGCACCCATTTTTCGTTGAAAAAGAAACATCCTTTCTCAACCATAATTCTGGCAGTAGCATCATAATCTACAGATGAACGACTCAAAAACATGCATTGCCCGCTAACAACCTTTCGCAGATGATAGCTACCGACTAAATTCAGCAAATTTTGAAATAATTTAAAAGCGGTTCTGTTATTCCTGAAAGTTCTCATTGTTTATAATAATGCGAATAATTAACTTAGTCATAGTAGATTTATTTTCACTAGGTAATCAAGATTTAATTTTAATCTCTCAAGGTCTACGAATAGATTGGCAGTGAAAAAATCTTCCTCTTGATCCACAGGATCACAAACTTGCTGTATATAATTATGTCCCAAGCTATCTGCCAAATACCAGTATACGAGGCTATGTCTATCATCCGATCTAGTTTTCCTTTTGTGCAACTCAAATACGGTACTTCCCTTACTCATCCACATCATATTCGTAAGCCCGGCTCCATGAATAGAAAGCAAAAGTTGTGATTCAGAAAATAATCTCACCTGTTCAAGAAAGCTAAGATTCTCGCAGTCCAAAATGGTAAAGCCCGAACACTCTAATAGATCAATGAGCTGCTTTTCATTCGCTATCTTTCGCCTTGCCGCCTTTCTTCTGCTCACATACAATTTTTTCATAGGTCTATCAAGAATACTTCGACTACCTACTTGTAAGACATTCTTTAAGAAAAAATCCTGCATTTCTAGCACGAGTCCCTTGTGGTAAGAATGGCAATCAGGCTTTACTTGCGGCAGACAAAGATTTTTCACAAGAAGACTGCTCTGACCTGGAATATGAAAAATATCTTTAAACTGAAAAAACTGCAAAGATTCAGTTACCCAGTTGATAGTAAGAAAGTGCTCCGGCAATAACAGGATCATTTGTGAGAGTCGATTTCTAACCACCCATAACCTCAACAAAGTATCGCATATCCAATGATAGTAGTTATGCCAAGGGCTATGTATCAAAAGATATAGAGAATCATCTTCCAAGACTTCTAGTTCACCCTGGTTGTTTTGAGCTTGATGGTAGTAATACGATGCATCCTGTAGAAAGCTTTCATAATCCTCCTTTGAGGCATGGTGGCTTTCTTCTACTAAGCCTTCTTGGGAAACGCATAGACCTGAATACGAGACAAAAACATGCTTTAGATACAGTATCTTTAGAGGAGATATAAAGTATTCCTGCTTTGGCGTAAAGAGTCCTTGGTCCTGCAATCTTAGGTTCAATGGCAGTCTCACATGTACTAAAGTCTTTTCCATTTCAATCTGATATGATTTAGCGTAGCCCATTGTAGCTGGTCATTTATCAGCGATTTTGGAGATCGTGTTATCGTAGATTACTAGTTGAAACTTTCCAAGGCTGCTGAAGTCTTCATGATATCCATTTGGACTAAATTTTGTGAATCACTGAATCGAGAAGAACCTTCATAGTGAAAACTGACGAGTCCATCTTTCTTCATTTTGTAGTTGAATATCTTGTACATAATTCCCTTATCAAAGTGCTGCTCCCTTATGGCCTCTTCCTGAATCATCATTGGAAAATCCTGTAAAAATTTGGTGTGAAATACGACACCCTGAATATTGGCTATGCTAGCTCCGTTAATTGCGTGCATTCCTTGTGATAAATAGGTTTTGGGCAAGTTTTTGAACAGCGGAATCTTTGGGAGTCGATAGGGCAGGTTTCTTCCAAAGACTCTTTCTCTCATACCTCCTCGAAAGTCTGTACTCTGAAAAAAACGCCACTTTGAAAAATCAAAAAAATTGTGGGTCGCAACGATATATTCGCGATCAAAAAATGGAAGCGTTTGCAAAGGATTTTCTCCTGGCCGGTAATCAAGTTCTTCTATCGGTTTTGAGGAGTACATATCCAGCAGAAGGCACCTCATAGCTGTGTAACCTTCTTCGTTTAAAAAACGAACCATATCCCTGATAGAGAGCCTTTCCCCCTTGGGGTAAAAAAAATAATTCATCAATATCCACTACTATGCACCAATTACCTTTTCCAAATCGATTGAGCAGGAACTCCATCCAATGCCAATGCTTTTCATAAGATTCCTGTGTTTGAAAAACGTGGCAATTTTCTTGTTCTAGTAAAATCTTAGCTGTAGCATCCGTAGAATTATTGTCTATGATAAACATTCTATCAACCCCTCGATCAAAATAATACTGCAAAAAATAGGGTAATCTTAAACTCTCATTTCTAGCGATAGCGAATAATCTTATTTCCTTATGATCCGTAGGGATAAAGCCATTATCCAACCTTTTAATCTGGAGCCTGCTGACAAACTTATTCCATAAGTAGATAAGTCTTAGTAATATGTTCACCATTTGTAGATCAGTTTTATTGATTTTCATCAACTGTAAGAAATCGTGTTACACTCCTAATGGCATAGTTACTGACTTCATCATGGACTGCCCTTTGCTGAAAGAACTTAAGCTTACTTTCTATTCCCTTACTATTCAGCACATTAAGTACCTGTAGCTTAATATCTTCTACAGAACTGGCATTGTTGCCTCTTGCCCCGATGCCATGAAAGACCACTCTTGCGGCATTCCCTATTTGATCATTGTCAAAAGGAAAGCACAACATTGGAACTCCCATCTTAATGCATTCCTTTATACTATTGCCACCAGCATGTGTAATCATTAGTGAAGCCTTGGATAATAGGTGTAATTGGGGAGCGACAGATAATAGGCAAATATTGGAGGTAATTTGCAGACTTGATAGACTGTCTTTTAATGGTCCAGCAGCAATCACAAACTCAAACTGCATAAGCTCATGGGCCACCATTAGAATCTTCCTTAATAGTTGTAATCTAAGGAAGTCAGCAGTGCTCCAACGAGTCCCAAGGGAGACATAAATTAAAGGTTTATGTGTACGCTTTAAAATATCTTCTGCTCCCTTTTCTTGTCTATCCACAAAAACAAGATTTCCGATATAGTATTTGTCCTTCAGGTGCTTTTCCGTCTTTGGAAAATCCAGTGCCAGATCCCAGAAAACCAACTCAGGTAATCTAAAGCCAAATAGGACGATACTTCGCTCACGATAAAATAAGTCATGAAAGGGAAAGCTATACTTGGTAACCGCTAAATCTTCAATAAAGGCGAAATAAGATTGTAAATTACTCCGCTCGGATAGCAACTCATCCCATTGTTTTTCAATGGCTTGTAAGGTTTCCTTTTTCCTATCGGGAATGGTCTCACTTTGCAGAGGAGGAGTGTATAAGTCTTTACTTCCCAAGATTTCTGTACTAGCCAAAATTATAGGGACCTGAAAATGGTAAAAAGGCATCGCTAGTACCATGAAGTGAATATCAAGAATAATTAAATCGGGAAGTTGCTCTCGGACAAAACCTTCATAAATTGAACCATCCGATAGATGCCAAATAAATTCATTTAAGCATTGAGATGGATCATTTTTTTCATAGGGCTCAGGCGTCCCGTACAAATTTATCGCTATAAACTTAAATCCTTGACGAGCAGCATTTTCAGCAAGATTGTCTTCAGCAATTCCAATAGTAGGACCGCAATAAAATACTTGATGATCTTGCTGCAACAACCTCCTGGCAAGGAGAAATGTGGAATTTTGATGACTACAATGAGACATCATTAAAAATATTCTTGCCATCCTTCAAGATTTCAATTTAGGGGTCTTAAGGAAGTATGTTATAAAAGGATCAGACCTGAAATTAAGGTAAGAACGTGATGGTAAACTCCAAGACTAGTGATGGTTCACAGTGCTACATCAAATACCTTAAATCATGCATTGAATAACTCACATTAATTAATTGTCCATTATGGATAATCATTGGAGTTCCATCTACTTTATGATACTGACACCAACGAATCTGCTGATCTAAAATTTCTTCAAATTCGTCTAAAGCCCTATTAATGGGAAATCTTTTCTTCAATGCACTTAAGCTGCTTTTCTCTTTATCGCCATACCAAAAACCAAGTGCATCTAAAAGGGAAGCTTCCTCGTAGCATTTAGCAATCCCAATAAAATAGATTTTAATTCTTGAAAAACTCCGTGATGGTATTTAAATCTATTTAAAAGGAATGCATCCTTCTGGCCTTGATAGTATCCTTTCAAGACCGGTTGCAAGAAATTCCAAGTGATAAAGGGTATGTAAAAAAAAGCAAGTTCTTTTAACCCTTGAAGTGAAATCAGGGCCGATAAACCATAGCATACATTAGACATTATTGTTAGCAAGATAAATTCTAACCCAAATAGGCCAACGGTTATTAGACATATTGCACACCACTTTTTAAGTATCAAGGACTGATAGACAATAGAATAGACTGAAAATAAAATAGTCAACAAATTCAATGTAGCTAATATACTCCATGAAGAGGCCATTGTGGATGCTGTGGCATTGAGCAATATGAACGTTCCTCCAGCAAAATAACTAGGCTTAATTCAGCCCAACTTCAATCCTAAGAATCGCCCCCCCGGTAGCTGTCATTCATCGCATTACTCTTAGATTGCCTTAATATCGTTGACTATTCCATTACTCCTGTGTAGGTCTTTGGCTATTAAAGAGACAAATTATGCTCCCTAAAACCTTAAGAAACAGGAGTGCGAAATAGCTTCAGCTGGCCTTGAAGGTAGTATTAAAGAAGCCTAAAAGAGTAGAGACTATCAATAGGCCGATAAGTGTGTAAGTAACAAGAAGGTAGTATCCAGAAAAGCGTGGAAGTTTTAAAATGGGGGGCCATGGCCCCCCATTTTAATTTGGTAACTTTAAACAACCCACCATGCAGAAGTGAAAAAAGAAGACCTATTATCAGATGATTTTTTAAAACAATTCCAATCTGGAGAGTGAGTTAGGGTCCTTTTTGAGTCAACTTCACAAACGAGGTATCGAGAAAATGTTGGACAGGTGAGATCGATGCCCATTTGGATTATGCAAGCACCAAAGAAGCACTAAATCGTAACGCTCGAAATAGGCCTTCCAAAAAACGACGAGTTATTCAGACATTCGGGTTCCCATTGCTACTTTGAACCACAGATCGTGCCTAAGCATTCGCGCTTGGCTTTGAGTCGATATCTCCTTGTAAGGACTGATAATTCTGACAATCCGAGAGTTGTATGATTTCAATATCTCTACTTCCAAAAAATCACCGATAAAATAAGACAACAGAATTCGACCGCTGAGCTAATCGTTTGGATACGGCCATCGTTTTTAAAGTCAGAGACAACTCCCGAGTGATCAATAAAACCATTGTGGACTTGGCTGTAGCACTTCAGCAATATGAACGTTTTAGGTATGTGGCAGCAAAATAACCCAAGCAGCTAGCTTCTGGATGGGTGTATTGACCGATATCAAAGCTCGAGGAGTACAGGATATTCTCGTAACAAACCGAAACTTAACTGGCTTTACCCAGACTATTAAGACCGTGTTTCCTCAGCGATACCCAAATTTGTGTGGTCCATCAAATCCGTATCTGCTAATATGTAGTCTGGAAAGATAAAAAGGAGTTTTCCAAAGACATGAAAGCCATACTCCGCTCCTAATAAGGTGGCCGCACTATTCGCGCTAAATGACTAACACAAATGTGTAAGACAAGTACCCTTATGGCTATTAAATCCTGGCAGAATAACTGGGAAGAACTTACGTGCCTCTTCCCCCGTCGAAAATCCATTTATACCACTAATTTGATTGAAAACAGGCAAAATGAGGAAATACACTAAAGGTAAGCTGTCTTGAAAAGGCACTGAGTCCGTCTACCTGGCTATCGTAGAGATACCTAAAAAATGGACCATGTATTCGCAACTGGCCCATTATTCTTAATCAGGCTATTTTTGACGAAAGAGTCAAATTGTAGTTCTTTGGGGCAAAGCCCTCCAACTTACACGTTTTTTACTGTCTTCACGAATTCGTGTCTTCCAAAATCCATTTTCGCCAGCATTTTCTTTTGGAAAAGGAGCAATCAGATACCCCGTCCACGTGGATGCAAACTCTTGCCAATTAGACTTAGTCAATCGCTTGTGATGGTACCAAGTAATCGCTCCCTCCGTTACATCTGTTACAACGGCGACCTCTGATTCCTTACCATCTTTTACCACACAAAAGAAAGGTTTAGGCATATCGGTAAAGGTCTCTGATGAAGGAACTTGGACATTAGTTAAATCAATCGAGAAATTGGGTACTCCAAACTGCCGCAATGTATCGGATATACTATTGATACTTGGATAGAAGGGATGTTCTCTCAAGTTGTCTTTTATAGAGTGGCGATTTGCTCTAATCTTCCTTTGTGTAAAATAGAAAACTAAAGCATCAACAAAATTTTTACTTCCCATGAAGAGCTGTTATTTCTTTCCTGTTTGACTAAACTACAATTTTGATATAAATACAATTTGTTCTTGCAAAGCTTGAAGGTTGCTGGGCCTTGCTGCTTCATCAACAACGACTTTGCCATGCTTGATAAATAAATATCGGGGGATAGGCAAGCGAGAATCCTTTATTACTTCACTAGCAAGCATCTCCTTCAATGCTTCCCCTGCCAGTACATGACCTCCAACCAAATGAAACCGATCAATAGTGGATAGCCACTGATTGAAATTTGCAAAATTATCAATTGATATATATATCCTTTCAATACCGTGCTGATCTAGAAGGCTGTCCACCTTATAGTTATGTTTCATTTCCGCTAAGCAAGGTTGACACCAACTTGCCCAAATATCTATGTAATATGCTTTCTTTTTGAGATCAATTACATCATTCTCGAAACTGAAGTCCTTCATCTCTCCAGCGTCATCAATTATAAACTGATCCCACTTTTTGTAATATCGATTAGAATTTACTTCAATTGGAGTAGTATTATCAGAGGCTTCATTCATTTCTATGTTCCTTCTCCTGGCCTCTTCAAGCGCCTTAGTATATATACTTCCAGAAAATCTTGCTTTAAAATAGGAAAAAGGTTCATCGTAATATTCGGTTAACCCAAGCATCGTTTCATAAAAGAACATCAAATAATGGGCAAAGTAAAATTCTCCTAGTGAATCTTCATCTAAGTGAAAAATACCAGAAAAAGGTTCCGTTACCTTGTAAGTACGGCCTCCATATCTGATGAGTGTATCCGGATACACCTGAAAATCACTCACACCTTTTGATACTAGATATTTGTAGAGTTCACAATGAGTTAGAAAGGTGAAATTCATATCCGCTAAGAGCGTGGCCTTTCCAATCTTTGGACACAAATCCAGCAATTTACCAGCTAGTTCTAATTTTGCTTGCTTATCCTCAATGATGTCGGCAAGATCTCTTCTATACAGGCTAGTGACTATAGTACTTACGATTCCTGTTATGGTAAATTCCGAAGCAAAATGGTAATACATGGAGTCAATTTCTCCCTGAGCCAAGAGTTTTTCATAGGGATCAATAAACTTACCTAGGGATGTAAGGAACCTTCGATAATTAGCTTCTACTCCATCCTCTTTCTTGAAGCCCTCAGTAAATTCATCTGCATGATGGGCAACCGGAAAATACTGATATTGATAGAATTCCTCATGCCCTTTAGCATTCACCCCGAAAAATTTACATGTTGGCATGCCGTTTTGCTGATCACTACTTTCAAAATTCATCTCAAAGTGAATGGAGTCACCTGGGGAAGCAACTATTTTTAATCTTTGCCATCCCATTTTATTAGATCCTGTCTTGGGAGACAAATCAATATTCACTAAAGCAATATCCTTAATATCTAACTGAATTTGAAAGGCATAGTCCTTTGCATCTAGTTGAATGGTGTCCCATTTACTGGCTAGTTCATAATTCGCAACTGTCCCTAACCTAATGGATGAATTACCATAGTTTTTTAATACTCCAGATATAATTACCTCTGCTGACAAATTAGGGCAGCATCCAAGTAAACACCAGAATAAAAGAAATCTAAATATTCTCATGGATTCAAAATGTAATTGTACAGCTAGGATAATAAAATACATAGTAATTCGCAAGCGAGTTCTAGGCTTCATCCAATTTTAGTTATACTTCACGGAAGCATATTTGTCATCAGCCGAGAACTCACTTTTCAAGTTAAGAGAGAATTATTTAGGCCATGTAACAATAGTTAGGAGTAGTATTGCATTGTCCAACTCCTGAAGCACAGTTTTGTGCTATATCTTGATTAGTAGTATATCCAGTCGGCCAATTTTGTGATCCCCCCGAAGAACCAGGATAACTCCAACATCCTGAATTATCATAAGTCCACGTACCCGTGGATGAATTGTAGGAGTGGCATCTACACTGTAATTCACCGGTACCGTAGCCCCCTAGAATTTGCCGCGCTTGGGAACTGTTCATCAGAAATGTACCGAAACTTTCCAAAAATTTCTTTTTCATGTCATTGTGATTTGATAATACTACTTACTCTATTGCAGCTCAACATTGAGCAGGGTTTTCGGTTTCCCCCTTACCAAGTACTTGGTTGGATAAAAGTACGGTTGCTTACTGCAATAATTCTTCACCCAATTGTTAACATAGCCTCCCCCGAAAATTCGCTCTTCCTCTCCGGGTTCGAAGCCGTAAATGAATCGTGCTTTTTTTGAATAACAATAGCTTCTTCTTTCAGAGGAATAATAAATAGGTGCCCCCATAATCTTCATAGTATCAATCAAATTATATACAGCCCGTTCAGAAATATTAAGCCTGCAGGCAAGCTCTTTTGGTCTACCGGTTGCTTTCAAACGGATAAGCTGATCAACTCTTTCGATTCGCTCTAGCATGTCCAGTAATTTCATTTATCTTAGTTTTTGTTTAAAGAAGGTTGAGGAATCTTTCCAGAATTCTTATTAGAATTCTTTTATCATCGGTAATTATCTCCACCTTGCCTGGCATTTCCTGGCGTAAAGGTAAACTTTGCTGGTAGGTAGTATTCATGCCATCCGTAAGATCAAATTCAAGTAGGTAGCTTTTCCCCTCCTCTCCTTTGTTCTCTGGCAATAAAGCAATGTTTTCCAGTTCTGCCTTTATTACTCCAAACTCCGAAGGTGGATATCCATCTAAAATCACATGTGCTTTACAGCCGATATGTATCTTACCGATCCCATCCGGTGGCAAGTACGCATAGGCTATGACCTTGCCTGTACCTTCAAATGGTACAATGGTAAAAACTTCCGAGCCAGCTTGGACGTATTGTTGCTGACTTCTAATTATATTCATTGATAACTCTCCGTCAATCGGTGCCTTAATTAAGTATTTTTCTTCCCAGTTCTGGATCGAACTGATAATGGTACCAATGATCTTCTCAATGGATGTGATTCTATTCTGGACTCCAACCCTCAATTCTCTTTCCATTTCTACCAATTGACTATTGAACTGACCAATGGTAGTTTCGATTACTATTTGCTGTGCACGCATTGCTTCTCGTTGCCTCTTGTATTGAAGAAATCTTGATTCATCATTTTCCACCTCCAATAAATTACTTGCTCCAGTGGCATATAATTCTTTGCTGATTTTCAGGTTTTTCTCAATGATGACAAGTTCTTCTGAGAATAAGCTTAGCTGTTTTTCTAAATTGGTCCATAATTTTTCCTGCAGTTCTATTTGAAGTAAGATGGCTTTTTGTTTTTCCTCTAATCCCTTGTTCTCTAAGAAAAACGTCAGCTCATTTGTCTCCTGAAATAACTGGTTATAATCCATTTGCAGTTCTCCTAAGCTTAACGTTTCAGGTGCAGGTAAGGAAGATTTAGCTATTTCAGCTCCCGCAAGTATGTCCATCTTCGACTTTAGTCGTTTCACATCTGTCCAATTTGCTGTGCTTTCAATAATGCCAATCACCTGATTGCGTTCGACACAATCTTGATTTTCCACCAGTAAAAGTTCTAGTTTTCCGCTTGTTTTTGCCACTACTCGTATTACAGGACTTTCCGTACTTAGCATGAGTGGTGCGCTTATAATTTCGGGATACCTTATGATCCAAGTTAAAATTCCGAAAGAAAGAACAAAGATCAGGATCAGGGAAATACCAGATCTTAATAGCCACCCCGGTGGATTGCCAATAAGTTCTTGTAGTTCTACCTGTTCAGCAAGCCCTATTGCCGGTTGATCAGATGTGAGCTCTTGAGACATAGAATGGTGGTTTAATTTCCTAATTCTAATTGATTTTTAACTAGACCATAGTAGAAACCTTTTTGGTCGATGAGATTTTGATGGCTACCTATTTCAAGCAATTTGCCCTTTTCGATGACAACAATTTGGTCAGCATGTTTTACCGTACTCAAGCGGTGAGCAATTACGACAACTGTTTTTCCTTGAACATACTGATTGAGATTTTCTACGATCTGCTTTTCATTTTTCGCATCTAAAGCGTTGGTAGCTTCATCAAAGAATACATAAGCAGGTTCTTTATAAATGGCTCTGGCAATTAACAGTCTTTGTATCTGACCTCTGCTCATTCCATTTCCTCTTGCACCAATTATCGTGTCGTAAGCCAATGGTAATTCTTCAATGTATTCCTTGATATTCGCTATTTGAACCGCCTTCACTAATCTTTGACGATCAATCAACTCCTCGTTTCCGGCAATGTTGTTGGCAATGGTATCTGAAAATATAAAGCCATCCTGCATGACTGAACCACAATTATTTCTCCATTTAGACTTATCAATAGTCTGTAAGGCTTTCTGTCCAACCAAAATATTACCCTGAGTTGGCTCATAAAACCCTAAAAGTAGCTTGATCAATGTCGTTTTACCACTTCCACTTGTCCCGACTATGGCAGTAGTTTTACCATGTGGTATTTTTAATGAAATATCCTCCAGTACGGGGGCATCCATTGCATTATAACGGAAGGTGACGTTGTCCAACAATAGATCAGCCTCTTCAGGAATTTCACCCCATTCCTTATCTGGTGTCTCTTCGTTTTCTTGCTTGTGGATTTCTCCGAGCCGTTCGAGGCTGATCTGTGCATCTTGGGCAGATCTCACAAACTGAATCATTTTCTGGAGTGGCCCATTCAATTGACCAACAATGTATTGAATGGCCATCATCATCCCGAGCGTCATTTGCCCATTGATTACGGCTTTGGCAGCGACAAATGAAATGACAATATCCTTTAGTTGATTGATGGATATCCCTCCGGCATCTTGATACTGAGAAATAGCCAATGATCGAATGTTTGCCTTAAACAATCTCGCTTGTATGTTAGCCCATTTCTTTCTATACTTCTTTTCGCTATTCTGCAATTTGATTTCTTGCATTCCTTGAATTAGCTCAATCAATGAACTTTGATTTAGAGAAAGCTCACGAAACTTCTCATAATCGACCTCCTTCCGCTTCTTAAGAAAGAAGAGAATCCAGAGAATATAGACGATACTTGCAAGGAGAAAAACGAAGAAAATCAGTGCGTTATAGACAAAAAGTACCACACTAAAAATTACTAGATTGCTAAGTGAAAAAAGGGTAGATAAGGAGCTAGTCGTCAAAAAACTTTCTATTCTCGAGTGGTCTCCTATTCTTTGTAAAAGGTCTCCGACCATTTTAGTGTCGAAGTATCCCATTGGAAGCTTCATTAGTTTAATGAGAAAGTCTGAAATCAGAGCCACGTTTAGTCTTGTACTAACGTGAAGTAATATCCAATTTTGAATGAAGCTTACTGAAGTTTGCCCCAAAAAGAGCATTAATTGTGCAATTAAAATCAAGTACACAAAACCAATATCCTGATTTGCAATTCCATAATCTACCAAAGCTTGAGTGAGAAAGGGAAAGATGAGTTGAAATAGACTCAAAAGCCCCAAGCCAATACAGAATTGAAAGAGTAGTCTTTTATAGGGCAACAAGTATTTCAATAAAAACCAGAAACTGGTTCGATCTACCTCTACTTCATTTTGTTGGTAAAACTCAGGAGTCGGCTCAAGAAGAAGTGCCACTCCTTTATCTCCTTCGCTGATCCAATTATTCCTGAAGCTTTGATAATCTAATTTGTACTTTCCTTGTGCAGGATCAGCGATAAACAGAAACTTCCTTGTAATCTTATACAGGACTACAAAGTGATGCTGATTCCAGTGGAGAATTACTGGAACAGGAGCCTCCAGTAGATGCGGAATACCCTTATTTCTGGGGAGGAAAGGCAACTTGACTGGCATCGTACGGAATCCTATTGATTCTGCAGCTGTCATGATCCCTTTCAGAGAAACCCCACTTCTTGAATAGAAACTTTTAGCCCTCAGGAAGGCTAAGTTGTAATCTTTTCCATAGTGTTTTGCAATGATTCGGATACAGGTTGGACCGCAGTCCATTTGATCTAATTGTTTAAAGAATGGAAAGCTTTTCACTGTTTTGTTGAAGTATTTAGCGCGTCTTGGCATGAAGAAATAGGCCTGTCCTCCGTTAGATTTGGACCAAGCAGACTACCTCCTCACTAAGAAATGTGTCATTCCGTAGTAAGAAATTTTAATATGATGCCAGAATAATTAAATATGAATTAAATGGAGTGTAGGGAAATTAGAGGCATGAAACAGTTTTTTCCATTTAGAGCAGTGGCAAGGAAAAGCCAGTAGTAGATACCTTCCAATGATCATATACTTTAATTTTAGGAGCGAAAAAATGTTGATCGTTCTTGTTTATAATTAATTAGCGCGTAATGGTTTCTTTCCAGTTATTTCTTAATCAAGATCAGCTATAATAACATTAAAAATAGGGAAATTATTTCATCTAGTCAAAGAAAAATTGCTTCAAGGCTAGCTCATTTAGTCGCTGAATGAACTAAAGTATCCCAAAAGTCAGTAAAATTATCAGCTTAAGATTTTCAGTATAAGGATAATTTATGAACACGTTTTTGGGTATCTATTTGTCTGAATTTATAATGAACTAGCCTAGAGCAAGCCAAGGAGAATTCTTTAGATTAAATGCCTAGTACTAGGTACCTAATTTACTGGATGCAGGATCACGTCCTGCGTTTTTCCAACTTATCATTTCATCGAAAAGCACATCCAAGTCCGTCTCGTATTCACAAACCTGATTAAAGTCCAGTCCCTTCTCCTCCATCAGATATTGGATGGCAAGGGCATATTTGTAGTAGGACAAAATCTGTTGGGTTCCATCTGCTAGCTCAAATACGGGCAAGCCCTTAAACTCCTTCTGTTCTTCCACAAGAAACCTATCTATCTTGGTCTTTAGCAATCCATCCCCCTTGAATTCTCTGGCAATGTATTCGGCATGTCCTTCCAACTTCCAATTCAAGCTCCCCATGGTACTGCGAATCACGTAATTCCTCTTCGCCTGATACTGTAGATTGTGTGTAAACTCATGCGCCAGCAACCAAGTTAAATTGAATTTTCTCACTTCATCCTGATTGACCGCCCACTGCGTTTCTGCCGTATTGGCGCCGAAATTAAATCTGCAGTTTTTTGCAATGGTCTTATTTAGGAAGGCATAGGCCAATGGTTGCCCCGCAAAAGGATGCAGATTCGGATATAGTTTATCATCATTAAGACAAAACTGAATGGACAGCTGATCATTAAACAAGTCCGACTTTTTCAAAAGGTCAACAGCATTCTGGATGATATCTTCTGTTTCTGCCTCTAGACTTTGATTGTGGTAAATGCTTATAAAATCAACTTGGGTTTTATTAGCATAGGACCAACTTGGGTTCAGCAATAAACAGGTCCAAACTAAGAGTCCTAAGCTTAGGATCGAAAGAGAACCTAGAATAACTTTCTTAATGATTTTGATCATAATTTTGATGTTTAAGATGGAAAAGCTGATTTACACAGTTTTTCCTAAAACAGTTGGGTAAACAGATTTAGGACAATTTATTAATTCGATCAAAAATGGTTATGCTTCCTGCCACGGAAACATTTAAGGATGTTTCTCCCGGAAGAAATACCAATTCATGACATCGATTCTTTAATTCCTTGGGCAGGCCATTGTCTTCAGCTCCTAGGATATAAATGGCTCTTGCTGGATGCTCAAAGTTTTTGATGGCCTGGGCTTGGACATCTATCTCTATCCCGATCAATTGACAGCTATACGGAACACTATCCAAGAAGGCCTCAAGGGTTTTGTATTGGAAGAGTGGAATCTTGGACCACACCTTTAAGACGTCGCTACTCTTCTTCTTGTATTTAGCCTCAATCACAAATACAAAACTAGCTCCATACACCAAAGCGGAACGCCATAAGGTACCCAGATTCTCTGCTGTTTTAGGCCGGTAAATACCGATCCCAAAGTATTGCTCCTCGGAAAGATCCCATTTTCTTTTCATCGCAAAAACTCCAAATTAGGGGTTGGTCATGAGAAAGTTCAATGGCCCAAGTCTTTATCCTTTTCTGACACATATCTAATCCCAATAGCAATGCTACGGCGCACCGCCTCCCTATCTACTGCCGCTATCGTATCCCTGGTCGTGTGATAGGCTGTATCGGCTTCGCGGTTTTCCCAGTCCATAGCTGCTAAGGTAGTGGCTTCTATTCCGGCTTTGGCAAATTCAGCTGCATCAGTCCCGCCTGCCAGAAAAGGGAAAGGTTGCACGCCTACTTCGTAACCCAATTCTTTCCCAATGGCAGCTCCTTTTTCAGCCATTTCGGTAGATAGGGAAACGAAGTTATTGAGATCAGAACGTAGGAAAGTCATAACTCGATGGTCATACAAACATTCGAGGTTAAAATTGTAGGTCTTGAGCTGGCTTAATTCTGTTCTATATTGCTTTACAAAGGCCCTCGCCCCTCGCAAGCCACATTCCTCAGCATCCCAACTGCCAATCACCAGGCGGGTATGTTGCAATCCTCGTCCTTGCCCCTTTTCCTTGGCAAAAAACCGACCAATTTCTATGGCTAAAGCCGTGCAAACCAGGTTATCCCCAGCTCCAGGTGTTCCCTTCTTATCATAAAAAAACCACAAAGGGTAGAGATTCACAGCAGCTACTAGCAGAATTGTAGTAATCCCCCAATACAGTACGTCACTTCCCAACGAAGTCCATTCCAAGAGGAGTAACACCCAGGTCAACACGAATAGGGCCAATTGAGTACCCGTGCCTGCTAATACCTTGCGCACATAAGTTGATGGATCTTTTTCCAAAAAATTAAAGATGTGTGCACTATCGTGATGGGCACTAATGATGATTTGCTGCTTTACTTGACCGGTAGGCTCAATACGTCCAAAGACGTTCTTCCCTTCCTTTTTGGGATACAATCCATCTACAAATTCCTTATAAATGAAGAACTCCATTACTGTGATCAATACAGATAGACTGGCTATCATGGCTGCCAGTAAAGGTTGCTCTAGTATTAGGACTATCAACGCGGCCAAATATAAAACAATGTTGATCCGAATATACCCCAGAAAGGCCCCTGGTCGTACCGAGAATCGTTGATGATCTACTTCATCGCAAAACTGGCTAAGGATCGTTTCCAGATAATCTGCACAAGCCAAACAAGCTGGGCTCCCCGCTAATCTTGCGGTCCACCTATTTGTCACTTCAGCCGTAAGTTGCAAAGCGGCGTCTGTCATTCGACCTAAATCCGATGTATCCATGTAAAGAACGTATTTTAATAGGGTTAAAACAGTAAAAGTGAAGATAACAAGATTAGCGCTAGGCTGGAAAAAACAGGAAAGGGGCTGCCAATAGATGACGATGATGTTTTATGTTTTACCACCCAAATTTTGCCCTAAACGCTTCACTCAACATCCCCTGTTCGGCAAGCCTTAACTTTTTGATTTCACCCAGAATCCGCTCCAATTTTTTCTCATATTTCTGATCCAATTCGCTTAACCGGTCTAGAATTAGGGCTTTAGTCTCATAGAAAGGGTATAACGAAGTCTTCTCCTCAATTGGTGAATATATGGAGAAAGACAAATTCGAATGATCTAAACCTACCTTCAATTCATTTACATCTTCTGCTCCTTCATAGATACGGTAGGCTAGCATATTGTGCATCGCACGTAAGCAATGTCGAATTGGATTGAACGCTGCGATGTAATCCCAAAGCACTAATTTGGACAAAGTCGCAATAGACCTTTCGCATAATTCATAAGCTTCGTCTTTTCGTCCCGATTCATACAAGGCGTAACGCTGGTGATCCCAGACCATAGCCCACAAGGCCCAATCGCTGCAATTTGCCGCTCTTAACATCTCCTCTTGCTGAGTCAAAAGTAGCAAAGCTTCCGAAAATTCCGTGTGTTCCAGATGAAAGCTAGCCTGCTGCATAAGATGGCCGAACTCATGTTTATTAAGATCATGTACTGCATTGGGCACGAGTGGTAGGGTAGCTTGTTCATAGGGGCTGGTTAGATAGTCCTGTCTTGGTGCTTGCGTGGACTGCTTAAATAAGGTCGCTGCGGCATCTAGGTGCCCTAATTTATAATTAGCCCAGCCTTCGTAGTACAAACTGTGCTGCCTATGAAGCTCAGAAGCTTCATCCTTATCTAGAGCTTGTACTTGCTGAAAGAACTGGATGGCCGCAGCATAATCTTCTTGTTCGAAGGCTCCGATGCCTTTCCCGCGATAAATAAATCCTAGTTTAAACCGGTGGCTGAACTTCCTCAATAACTGTTCAAAGACCTTCGAATAAAGATGGTAGGGGATGAAGTGCAGGTTCTTGGCATCGTCCAATAAGGCTGTGATACAAATGGGGACTGTTTTAAGCGAATCTGGTACAAAACCTAGGTTTTCTCCATCTCTCCCTACCGCCATGCGGCAAAGCTCTTCTGTTCTTAAAGATACTGGAACATATTCCAAGGCATTACCATAATCTTGACTGCAAGCCACCCTACACAATTCCGGCGTGATGAATTCCCTAGGAACGAATTCAAAATCATAGGAATTTCTAGCCACTGCTGCTTCGACGATCTGCTGGGTTAAATAGGGTCTAGGTAATTGGTAAATTCGTTCTCCCTCTCCTTCTGCATTGATAGCATCCAGAATAAATTGTTCATCCCAAAAACAGGCCCAAACCCGATCAAAGGTCTGATAGTCAAATTCTGGTTCACCATTTCTTAGATAAGCCTCTCGATCATACCTAGCTACCAATTCCTTCCAAACTGTGGTTTCCCCATATTTAGCTTTAGCGTACTCGTAAATGGCCGTATTGACATACCTGGGAGGAATTCTTTCCAGGGTCAATAGACTCATATCCAAGGCTTTGAAAATTGCTTCATCTGCAAAATATTTTCGGGGCAAATTTGCCTTACTATAGTCGTCTAAAGCCCCACCAACGATTGCAGCGACGTACATTTTTTCATCTCTCAACGGCTGAGGTACCATTGGCAAATTATTAGCCCATTGTCGTACGGCCTGATAGCAAATTTCATAGTCCAAGATTGCTGATGGCACCTCCGATAACATTAAGTTTGTACGCAGGCTCAGACATATTTCCTTATCGATCAGGTGATCTGGAAGATCAGAAAGAGCACAAGGGGAATCGGCTACTACTGCCCGGAGAGCTAAGGCTTTATCGATCACCGGTGAAAAGTATTTTGCCACTTGCCCATTATTTGGATCGACATCCAGTAATCGCGTAAGCATATGATTTGTTCTGAATGGCACTGGAATTTCCTGTACAAAATCATACCCTATCGCCTCCGTAGCAGTTTTTCCTAACTTCCGACTAAAAAAATCGTTCCAATAAGTTTGATCTTTCACTATTGGACGGAGGTCTTCAAGTGATTTGCTTTCCCAATCCACGGTATGATTTGTACCGTAAAAATAACTTAGGCTTTGGTATGCTGAGTAGGGCTGTGCTTTAGCATTATTTCGTTTCGCTATGCGAAAATGTTCCTCAGCCTTGGTCCTGTCCTGTTCCTGGTAATAGATTAGGCCCAACAACCAATGATTTGTAAAAGCCGACTCTAACGCTATCGATTGTAGGAGCAAGGATTTAGCCGCCGCTGATTTACCTTTTGCCAATAATGCTTCGGCTTTTAAGCGAAAGCCATAGTAATTTTGATTGCTCCGCGCTAAAATGCGATCGGCAATTACAAGCGCCTCTTCATAGTTTCCTAGGATAAGTGCGGAAAGCCCCGCACCTTCCGCACAAGCATAGGATGGAAAAGTTACCTTGGCAGGTAAAAGCTCCATCCCTCTTTTATCATATACAAATGCCTGGCTGTAAGCTTTGGCCTTTCTCAGACATAAGGCAGCATTTGAATAAGCTAGATAGAAATTAGGAGACAATTCTATTACCTTCTTAAAATGCAAAAAGGCCGATTCATACTCCTCGTCCAACAGCAAGGCTTTTCCCTTTCGATAATAGGGTAAACAACTTTTATTGAATCCATCTATAAAAATGTCTTTCCCTTCCCGTAGATATTGATAAACTTTGTCAATATTGATTATGAATTCGTCAGAACTGCCCGTGCTCAAGTTCCAGACCAGATCCGGCTTTGGCATAAAACTGGGCTCTTGCCATAAGTAATAAGGATTTTTTGTGGAATAGTACCTTTGTTCATACCAACTATACAAGCCATAAACACAAGTTTCAGGGCTATATTCGTAGGCACTTAAATCGTAGAACCAGGAAAAGAAATAAGGAGCAGATACCTTCCTAGGTTTACTGATGAGTGATGCCTCATGGTCTTCTGCCGCTGCCAATTGAAGACACCTAACCTTCTCCTCCCCTAAACATAGCTGTCGGCCATTCATCCGCAGGAAATCGAAGCGCGCATCTTCCGTAACATAGTAGGAATAAAACATTTTTCCGTTCACTTGTAAACTACCCTTAACCACAATCAGTACCAACTCGCCGCCCCTCACTTCCGGGATATCAAAGTCTCCATCGATCACCACATCCCCTTCCGCATAGAAGATATCGACTCCTCCCTCCGTGTAAACCTCATCCAGCCATTCTTCGTCATCATCTCCATATGAATCATGATAGCCGAATAGCTGTTCCACCTCTAGCTTGTGAAGTGCTTCCTGATAAGTAACTGTCTTCAGTTGAAACTTTTCTAGATACGCTAGTCTACGCCCTTCTTCGGCTGTTTCCTCTTCCCTTTCAGCATATTCTGCCTGATCCAACTTAGCTTGTCGAGTGATCATAAAATCTTCATACTTCCCTTTCTTGGCCACCAGGGCATTGATCAGGTCACTCAGATTCTGGCCCTCGCTATTTTCAAATCTTAAACTTCCATAATCGCCCAGTGCATCGAAATAAAAGTATTCCATAAAACGTACGCCCTCAATTTCTTCATCTATTGAGGCATATACCGCGAAGCAACTATTTAAATAATACTTTTCCTTTAGAAAATTTGGCCCCAAAGCTTCCGCATCTCTAATACAAGAACTTAAGAAGTCATGTAACGGGAATTGGTGCAGATTGTAATCTAAATCCAACTTAAATAGGTCTGCAGAAATTACGAGATTGGTATCCTCTTCCTTGAGCCCACGAGCCCAATAATAAAAAGAGCCTTTTTCTCGATAGAAGTTTTTTAACTCCATCGGAATTTCGAAAAGTAATTCGTCCTCTAGGGCTTGAATATCCTTTTCACTTACTGCTCGGTAGTTTACTTGGTCAGCAATTGGGCTAAAGATTAGCTTTTCTGCAATCGTTTTCATGGGGTTTGTGGGTTGATTTTGGGTAAAGAGGCTTTGAGGATTAATTACGGAAAGTACTATGACTAGCACCTTCAATCCGCTCTTTATGGTAAAAGGATGACTTGGCATTGGTTTGTGTTTTATGACCAAACAGGATCTAATGATTGAGTTGAAGTACTAGTTCAGTGGGTGCCCCTTGAATATATTCTGCTTCTAACAATACTAAACCAGCTTTCAGCACTGTCCTGCGTTTCCTGAATCGATAAAATCTAATCGTTTAGGAGTCTCAACTTATAGTGGTTATTATATCGTAAATGTCCAGTAGGTAAATCCCGTTACCTGAAAAGGTTTGTCCGTTACTGATGATAATCACTTCAGACGTCATAGATGCTGGAGAAAGCCGATCGTGCTGTTGAGCTAGTTCTATCTTTTGGTTTGGCACAATTCCGAAGATATGATAGGCACAGAATGAATGGGAAGAAGTGTTTCCATCTAGAGTTATTCATTGGTTTTAAAGGTTTTAGGTGGTTTGCCTTTTGGCTCAAAGTAATGGAAAATGCAAATTAGGGAATTAATGTGTACAGGGCAAGTGGGAGGTTTCAAGCCTTCCACTTGACTAATATTCAATGTTCAGTTTTTGTCTAGTTCTCCATCCTTTACTTTGTTTTTAATTGACTTTCTTAGGTTTAGCTGGATTATTTGGAGAAGTACATCAAGCACTCCACTTTGTCAGATCTAAATTCACTGCCATATGCATCTCAATGCCTTTCGCTACGCCATGATCGTAGCCTTCGGAGGATTTATCTTTGGCTTGGACGCCGCCTTGATTTCTGGAACGGTAGGTTTTGTTACCACAGAATTTAACCTTAGTGATATCCAGATCGGCACGGTCGTGAGCGCCCCGGGTTTTGGAGTAATCATTGCTCTATTTACGATTCCTCCTAATCCCCGTTGGTTGCTCCTTAAAGGAAAAGAAGAAGCGGCTAGAAAGGTGCTGAGCAAGCTGGTCCCCGATGAGGAAATCGAAGAGCAGCTCTGGCAAATGCAACGAAGTTTGTCTGAACAGAATGCTCAACTTTCCATCAAAGAACAACTTAGCAGATTATTAGATTAAAAATAGCTGTGATCGTGGGACTGACGTATGCGATTATACAGCAAATCACAGGAATCAATGCCGTCTTATTCTATGCACCTACTGTTTTCGAACAATTAGGCTTTGGAACCAATAGCGCCTTTATGCAAGCAATTTGGGTCGGGCTTGCCGGTTTAGTCTTCACGGCATTGGCAGTAGTACTTATCGATAAAGTTGGCAGAAGGCCCATGGAATTCTATAAAAAACGCCTAGACAAAAACTGGATCTCTACGATTTTACCTAAATTAGTTCTTGATGATAGACCCATCCAAAAAACTACTTTTAGTCTTGGTTTTATGGGGGATTTGCTTTCCCTCGCTGGCACAACAATACGGCTATGTCCAATATAATTCGGACACTGGCGCACCATTCGATCGGGTGTTTTCCGTGGTACAAGATGAAGAGGGGTTTGTATGGATTGCTTCGGGGAACGGCTTGTATCGGTTTGATGGGATCCACTTTGATATTTACAGTCTTCACACTCAAAGTCAAACCATTCACCAACTGCAGACCAATGGGAAAAAACTTTTCTTTGCCAATGACCTCAGCATTTTCCAGATTGATCACCTATCTTCTGGTCCTGAGGTAAGTGTCCTGCTGGAAGGGAGCATCAATGAGGTAGATTACCTGCCTTTCTACCCCAATAATTTTGTAATCGCCGCTAACAGGGACATCTGGATTAGTCAATCCAACCATAGTATTGGTCAGTGGAACCAAGAAGGCTTTACCAATCATCGATTCTCAACAGTTGATAAGGCACAACAGTTAGCCATCCAGGAAGACTCCTCTGGAGGAATCTGGGTATTAAGTCCGCTGGAGGGGCTATTTTATTTTGAACCAGAGGCTCAAGTTTTTCAAAAGAAATTGGCTATTAAGAATGGGCGTAGCTTACTGATTTACAATGACCAATTACTGATTGGAACAGAACAATTAAACGTTTATACAATCCAAGGAGATAGACTGGTACTTAATAAAAGGCTGACTGTAGACAATAGTCCGATAACGGCTATGTGTATGGATCAAAATGGACAGTATCTCATTGGCACTCAGGGAGGAAAACTCATGCGTTTCCCGGACCTAAATACCCCTCCTCAATCCATCTATGGAGCCAATGAGGCCCATCGAGTTGAGGAGCTGGATTTTGGCAGCATCTTTGAAATCTATGTGAGTGTGGATCATCATGGCCATGATGACCGACTTTGGGTTTGTTCCGCAACCGGACTGTGGCTACTTCAACAACGCTTTTTCAAAACGGTCAAGAACTTGCCGATGAATAACCCCATTGCAATTGCTCTTGGGGATGATGGCCAGGCTTGGGTTCCCATGAACTATCTATACGAGATCACTCCCCAGGAAGAGGACTTCTTGGCCCAGCCAATCTACAACAATATGCAGGTCAACGCGGTGGCCAAGGATAAGGCGGGTTTCACCTGGATAGCTAGGAGTACACCTAGTGTAGAGCTGCTAAAGTATAAGGCTGCAAGGCTTATCCAAAGGTATGACTTTCATCAGCGCGGGGAAGCTATTTTCAACCTTTACCCAGATAGTAAAGGAAATCTATGGTTTTGCCAAGCCCCTTTGAGCAAGCCTATCGTTGGCGTTGCCAAGATAAATGCAAAAGGAGACATTGCCTACTACGATGAAGAGAAGGGCTTTTCCAGTCGCGTATTAACGATCAAGGAAAGTTCCCGAGGAGAAATATACGCCGCGGGGATCGGAGAAAACAGCTATTTATATCGCTATGATTCCGAGCAGGATAGGTTTGTAAACCTAAGTCCCAAACTCCCTTTCGATGCATTATTGAATTTTGAAGTACACGATCTCACCATTGACGATCGGGGTATCGTTTGGTTAGCTACTACAGATGGGCTACTCCGCTATGATTCGGAGCAGATCACCCTAATTAAGAATGACCTTCTCGGCCAGGAGGAGGTTCGCGGCCTTACTCATTATGCCAATAATAACATTTGGGTTGCGACAGCTACTAAAGGGCTTGTTTTCCATCAACAAGACGCTTCAACGACTTTAGGAGAACAGGAAGGATTACCAGCCATAATCAGTGCCTACCGATGTATTTCTGCTGATGCCGAAGGGCGACTTTGGGTCGGGACTTCGGAGGGCTTAGTGTACTCGCGCTTATCGGCAGCCACCTTACCTTTTTCGAATGTACCCAGATTACGAAAGACTAATCTCCAAAGGGAGGAGTCCAGCTTATCATCTGATTCTATCATTCACGTTAGGCAAGACCGCCAGCTCCAACTCGTCTTTACCAATCTATCCTTCCCCGCAAAGAATGTTCAGTACCAATACAGACTCCTTCCAGTAGCAGATAGAAGCATCCTATTGGAGGAGCAGCTTTGGCAATCCAATGGAAAGAGTAATCTTCTAGAATTTAGCGATATGGAATTGGGTGATTACCATTTGGAAGTTAGAGCGCGTCAGACCGGTGGATTTCAATGGAGTAAACCCTTGAATCTGCAACTGCATGTCTATCTCCCCTGGTATCTGCGTTCCTGGTTAATCTATAGCCTGCTGGGTTCGGTCTTCCTAGCCATTGCTTACTACTTCCGATTCTATGTCCAGCAACGCTTTACACGCTTGCAGCAAATACTAAAGTATTCAAATGAGAAATTGGCCAATAAGGAATCTGAACTACAACATACTATTCAAGAATTTGAAATCCAGAAGGCAGAGCTGGCTAATGCCAACTCCAACATCCAGATCCTCGAACTTTTTATCAAGGGCATTCCAAAAAAGGCGTCCTGGGACGATGTTATCTCGGCGATGGGAAAAGCAGTCAAGCAAGCCGCTGATATTGATGCCTTTGAAATTGCTTTCAAAGAAAAAAAAGAGATTGTCCACCGGGGCTATTCCAATATGGAGCGGAGTAGATATACCTTCCGCAGTAAATTCTTCGACGCCAAAACTAGCCTAAGCTGCTGGGCCATGGCCAACGCCCGGGAAGTCATGATCAACAACTTTGACAAGGAACATACCTTATACATAGACAAGAAGGATGCCTATCATTTCCAGTCCTTGATTTTTATTCCTTTTAAGCTGGAGAATGAACAGCCAGTAGTATTATGTGCTTATAGCGTGAAAGAAAATGATTTTGATCATAATGATCTTGTGATGTTTCGGATCCTGGCCCAATTTATTCACTTTTCGATTCATCATGGACTAAAAAAATCGTTATGAATGGAAGACTAGTTCGCTTTTTCATCCTTTTGCTATTGTCCATTGGAGGGAAGCAAAAAGCCTTTTCCAATCCTGACACATTGATTGTGGGCATTTACCATAATCCACCTTTTGTCATTAAAACGGATGAGGAGAGCTATGCAGGCCTGAGTATCGAACTTTGGGAGAATATTGCGGCCTCTGCCAACCTGGTTTTCGAATATCGACAATACTCTGATTTTATTGGCATCTTAAAGCAATTGGAATATAAGGAAATAGACCTCACCATCAACCCGATGGATGTAAACGATACCCGGGTGGAAAAGTTTGACATGACTCAACCTTTTTTCATCACTAGCATTGGCGTCGCTATTCCTTTCATGAACCGGTCTACCTTTAGTGTTTTCATCCGAAATATCTTCTCCCTGGCGTTTCTTGAAATCGTCTTGTTGTTGATCCTGGTTATTTTTATCTTCGGCTTTCTGCTTTGGTTGACCGAAAGAGGACATAACAAATTCCAGTTCCGACCAGGGTTTTTAGGCTTATTTGACGGCTTGTGGTGGTCCGCGGTAACCATGACTACAGTAGGATATGGAGACAAAGCGCCAAAGTCGAACCTGGGCAAAGCCATCGCCATCATCTGGATGTTTACAGCCGTCATCATCATTTCAAGTTTTACTGCTGGCATTGCCTCTACTCTCACGATCAGTGGGTTACAGACCGATATACAGACTGCTGAAGATATACGTCTGGTAGAGAAAGCATCAGTAGTTGGCGCCACTAGCAGCGAGCTTTATTTACTGCAAGAGGAAATTCCTATCCATCAGGCCTTTGCATCCCCCATCCCAGCCCTTCGGACCCTCGCCAAAAAAGAGAATGATGTGCTGCTGCACGATCGAACGGTATTGCAGTATTATATCAATCGGCTTTCCTTAAACGAGAAAGTGAAGTTACTCCCCATCACCCTGCGGGAGCACTACCAGAGTTTTATGCTACCCAAGGGACATCCTAGTTTTGATGTAATTAATGTTGGCTTGATGAAGGAAATTCAGAAAAACGGATGGGAGGAATTACAGCGAAAATACAATGTAGTTTGGAAGTAAACGCCTACTTTGTTTTACAAATCTTCCAATGGAGTAGTCCCCTTTCTCCAACTCCATTCTACCTCCGTCATAAACCACATATAGGCTTCGCGATCACTTACGCCCCAATCCTTGAAGTCTCTAACGCTATTAAACAATAACTTGGCATTTTTGACTGTTGGATCTGATAGTAATTGGTTTATATTTTCGGTAAAATGCAAAGGCTTGTACTTGCACTTTTCTAGATAATGCATGAACCATTTATGGTATGGAAATAGTACGCGATTATGGGCTAAGATGAGTCGACCTGCATGTAAGGCCAATTGTGAAGCTGCTCTTGATTTGGTGTACAGGTTGCCATGACGTTCTGCTTCTCCCATCAGCCAATTCTGTATAAATGACATACAGTAGAATGATTTCATGCGCTCCTTCCGCCCCTCTTCAGGATATGTGTTTATCCCACTCAGAATTGTCTCTAAGCTCTCTAAGTTAGAATGTACTATAAAAGCCCCGTCAAAGGCTGCTCGGGATGGTTCATTTCCTTTGTCGGCTACTTCTTGGAGATATTCCAGGTTAATGATCTTACCATCCACGAATCCCCCTGGGTAATTGCAGAGGTCCGTCCGGTTAATAAATAGATCCGCCTTTGAAACTCTTCTTTGGTACTCCTCTTTGGTCGCAACAATCATAAAGTCGATATCAGAGTCCTCTCTTGCACAGCCTTTTGCCACAGAGCCTCCAATGATGATCGCATGAAATCCAGCATCATCCTGGTAGGCCTTAACCAGGTTTTCAATGGCCGCTCTATGATGCGCTTTGATTTCTCTTTGCATGACAGTCTTTTGATGGATAACTAAAATCGATTCCATTGCTTACCTTCAAATATATCGAAATTCCACTTTTCTCTACTCAATTTATCACATCGGGAAATGGATCAAGGAGGGGATTGAAGGCCTA
Source organism: Saprospiraceae bacterium (assembly GCA_965263225.1). Lineage (GTDB taxonomy): Bacteria > Bacteroidota > Bacteroidia > Chitinophagales > Saprospiraceae > DT-111. The sequence continues at coordinate 83,934 of CBDHHG010000042.1, read as the reverse complement.
CCCTATTATCTATTTCTTTTGGCAATATTCAATCGCAGCTTCCAAGATTTCATCTTTATTTTTTTCAATTCCCTCCACCGTAGGTTCAAGATATATATCAGGAACAATGCCAATGCGTTGAACGGGACTTTCATCATACCGGAAAATGCCATTGCCTGAAATAGAGGTCAAGATATTGCCTGGCAGATAAATAGGCGTCCAATTACCGATAGTCCCAGCAGTGGATTTAGCAAAAGTAAATTCCCCCAAGTCGTTTTTACTGTACTGTTTGCTTTTAAAGGCGTGCCGAGGAAAAGGCAATAGGAAATTAGGAAGTATGCCCTGGATATTGACAGTTGGATAGGATCTATAGTCAAAAATGATGGAAGCCTTATTCTCGTATTTCATCAGCAGGGAATCTAATTCGCTGTGCTTTAGAGCTCCAGGGTATATATACGCTATGTCATCTGATATTTCTCGATTGGAAGGGATACTACGCTGCACATATTGTAGCGGGTTATACTTTTTAGTGGGAAGGGCAAGCTGTAGTTCTCGTTTATTCCTAAGTACTTGAACCCAAGGAGTATCCTTATTGGTCCGTAAAATGTATTCAGATAGCATTCTACCCTTTGCAGAGCTAGTGGATGCAGGAACATAAGGCCTTTTTACATCCAATAAAACATGTATCTCTTCCCCATTTATCTTCAAGACTCTATCGCCCACCTCCAGCGGCAAATTCGTATCAAATAATCGCTTAACATAAGCTTTATGTTCTATTATCTTGAGTTCAATGGGAATTTGATTCTTCCCTAAGTACTCATTTAAGGTCTCGTCATTGTGGATGCCTTCATGACCATCATTGATTTCGCATACCAATTGAAGGAGGACCAGTTTAAATTCCAGCTCATTGCCCGAGGCTAGTACTTTAGGGATATATTCCATCAAAATCGTGTCCCAATCTTTGTCCATTAGGTCTTTGTATGGGAAGAAATATTCGATGATATTCCAGTATCTAAACAAGCTAAGTAGCTTGACACCATCGTCACCATAGGTAATATTGGGATATTTTTTCTCTTTGAAATTTGGCGCAATATTCCATCGACCTGGCTCCACATACTGCTGTTCTTCCAGTAACTCAAAAGTCGAAGCGGACGGCAAGTATTTCTGCATCTCTTCCGAAAGCAGTTTGTTACGACTCACCCACTCAGGGCCTCTATTTGTTGTATCTCCCACCTGATGGCGCTCTATTTTCGGCAGTTGTGCAAGGAGCAAAGTTTCAAAAGATAGGCTATCTGTTAACCCTAGATAGGTAAGCAGTTGAAGATCCCAGTCTAAGTTTCCCCGGGTGATTTCAGGATGTTTATACTTCAGATACCCCCATATCTTACAGAGTTTGTAAAGGTTGTCTACCGCTCGCTCTGAACGGGCCATAATGCTCACATGGGATTGAAAAAACATCTGCTCTTTTTGCTCTGGTGACGGGGCATCAAGACCTAAGAGACTCAGCAAGCTGAACAGGACTGGCAAATATCGAGTTAGCATAAGGGTTGTCTATTTTATTGGTCCAGCACCAAAAATAGACGGTGAAGTGTACTTAAAATGGAATAAATCGTGCAAGGAGTACTAAAGCTGAAATATCTGAAATGTATTTCTAATACCATCTGTCCTTGTAATAGGAATCGCTTACTTAGACAGCTGGAGTCTACTTTCATATTACAATATAGTACAGTTAAAAGTATCGACCGCATTATAGGAAATGTTCGGTTCCATGCATCATGCACAAATATCACTTCTTCAGCTTACACAGCATGGTCCTTGTTTATCTCCTTGCCCAGCTTTCGCAAATCTCCTAGCTTGGTAGTTTCTGGCTTGATCTGTGCAAAAACGCAACTTGATTTTTCGGAAAGTCCCATAACTCTAGTTTCTTTTTTTGCCTCTATCAAAAAACACATATGCTAAAGTAGATGGTTTACCAGAGGTAAATCCTTGTCTGAGTTTGATTTCTTGAAATAGTTTGAGTAGGTTGATGTGGGCTTGAAAATTCAATACATATAATCTATCACTCGATGTTCCACATTAATTGGCCAACCATGCTGGCCATTTTAGGGTCTAGCCATGGCCTGTTTTTCGGGCTTTTATTATTACTCAAACCCGGTAAGGATACGGCCAGAAGGGTATTTGCCTTGCTCCTACTGGCCACAAGTATCAGAATTGCGAAAAATATTGTGGTCCATGCCACTCTCATTGACCCTGACATGCGTATTCCAGCGGATCTGTGGCGAAGCTTGGTCAATTTCGGATTAACGCATCAATTCGCTATTGGCCCATTGTTTCTCTTTTACTTTCGCTCTCGCCTACAAGCTGGTTTCGTTTTCCGTCCCCTTTACCTTTTGCACTTTATTCCTTACGTAGTTCTGCTAATAGCAACACCTTGGCTGACCTGGCCTTTCTGGAAGTACGGCGGTTTGTGGTTCTCCTATATTTCGATTTTACTATACTATCTACTTGCCTTCCGAAGGTTTCATCTGGGGAAGAAACAGAATCTCATAAATCATGGGACTTCAAGGTGGCTAAATGCGCTATTGGTAGTCGTAGGGGTGTTGTTGCTAAGCTATTCTCCAGCACTCTTCCATTATGTGGGATACATTGGTGGAGCCCTACTGTATGCCGTCGGAATTTATGTGGTCACTGCAGTGCTATTTCAAGGAGGACGGAGTAGTGACCTATTGGGAGACAAATACCGTTCATCTGGTTTAGGAAAGCCGCAATTAGAAGGTATTCAACAGTCTCTAGAGGATCTAATGAACGAGACGGCTGCTTTCAAGGATACAGATCTAAACCTGGCAAAACTGGCGGAAAGATTGGAGGTAACGCCACATCAGTTATCTCAGACGATCAATGTTCTCTACCGAAAATCTTACTCCGACTACGTCAACCACCTTCGGGTAGAAGAAGTGAAACGTCTATTGCTGAGTCGGGACTTTGCTGGACAAAAAATTGCCACGATCGCCTATGAATCCGGTTTCAATTCCCTATCTACTTTTTACAGCATCTTCAAAAAAGAAACAGGATTAAGTCCAAAGCAATTTCAAAAGCAGCATCAAGTTGAAAATTAATATCCAATATTATGATTTCGGAAGAAATAGTGGAGTAGGACATTTTTCTTTGGGCAAAAAAGTATCATGACTATGTCTTCCATTCGATTACTATTTCTACTGTTTTTCACCTTAGCTAGTATTCAACTTGCGGCACAAGAGGATGCGGCTAAATGGCAAGCCGAGATTGATCAAGAGATCTGGCTCCCCTTTACACAAGCCTACCAAGACTTTGATGGTACAGCTTTTAATGCCCTACATTCCGATGATGTACTTCGAGTTAGTCCCTGGGGAATCCGGAAAGGAGCGGATTACAAAAAATCTAATCTAGAGGGCTACCGCAAGAACAAAGTAGCAGGTAAAAAGCGAGAAATCTTCTTCTGGCTTGAACATCGGCAAACCACTAGCGACCTATCCTATGAAGTGGGGTATTACAAGGTCAGCATGAGTTCGAAAGAAGGAAGCAGAGATCACTATGCTAGATTCCATGTTTTGATCCGCAAGATTGATGGGCAATGGAAAATAGTCCAGGATTGGGATACCAATTCAATCAATGGGCGCAAGGTGACGGCTGAGGATTTTGAGAAAGGAGCCGATCGTATCCTAAAGTTCTAGTTAACCCAAGTTGCAATGAATGAGTGCAATAAAGGAAGCCTAGCGCTTCGTTTTGTCATAATATCTGACGCATTTGGGCGCTGCGGAGTGAATTTGCAACTTGCATTAAGTACTATTCTGTCCGCAATCATAAAACTGCGGACAGAACTCACCGCCAAGTTTTTGGCAGATGTTCTCCTTATTCCCCCAACTTTCGAATAAAGAAATCTACAAAGCTTTCATTACTGGGATCACTAAAGAGCAAGGGTTTACCATAGGTGGTAACATTGGGCACCCCGGCTGCATCAGCATACTCTTTGATTTCACGGGCATGAAAAGGATGATGATTAAAACTACCTTGAGTTTGGGGTTCATTATTGTGCCCCCCCGTATTTGTCACCCATATCTCTGGATCATCGGCAGATAGGAGTGACAGCATATCCACACTTTTCCGGTATTGATCAATAAGGGGGCTTTCATACTCCTCCCAGGAGCTAATCCCATAAAAATTAAAGAGCGCTTCTTCTCCATACTCCGCTCTAAGGTCCTCCCAAGAGGAACCGAAGTCCTCAAATACGTCGTTAATCCACCGGTTTTCAATGTCCAGGCTGGATTGCGTTGCTCGCAGTGCGACACCTTGAACTCTCGTGCTTTGCCGGAGAACTGGGTCAGTATGGTTAGGATCTTTAAAATCATCATTAGTCGCGATCCATAAAGAAGTGGAAGCACCAGCTGAGCTTCCAAATAGGCCTATTTTATCCCTATCAATATTCAATTCCTTATGGATATATCGGAGATATTGTACCGCCCTTTTGGCATCGTTTAGGCTCTTCAGCACCCCTACCGACTCATTACTTTCCAAGAGTCGATAATTGATGGTCGCTACAGCTATCCCATTGGAAAGCAGTTCAATGACGGACTCTTGATAATCAGTGGAATAGGCGAATTGCTTATCTCCTCCTGTAAATCCACCGCCATGAATGAATATTACCAGAGCGGTTGGGTCGGTGCTACTGGGTAAAAGTATGTCGAATTGGGTATCCCCGTACTGATCATAGGGTATATTCTCGCTAAAACGCGCCTCAACACCTTGCAAATCAAAAGGTGGATTGGCGTACGCTAATTCTATCAGCGGTTCTTCGGAGGGAACTATGGTCTCCTCCTTGCTACAGGCAGTTAATACAACTAGTGAAAGGATTACAGGTAGGATCTTGAGCTTATTGATTAGCATAGTACTTCAGTTTTTTTGCTTTTTATAAACTCTTTGACCTAACTGCAAGGGAGAGGTTTAACTGAAGCATAAAAATTGTCAAAATCTAAATCAAATGTACTCCAAAACTTGGGACCAAGTTACCGATCCTCAGCTAGTCAACATCTGACTCAACAGCTTTAGAATCCTGATAGCCCTTGTATGCTAGCCCAGCACCGGCGATGGACCCAAACAGACCAATAAGAGCATGGTTAAAATCCAATAATTGGCCTGCAAATGTTCCTATTTTGCTTATCCTTCGTTGTAGAACCCGGCTTGATAGCGCTGCTATCAGCCAGAACCTACGCCTTGTTTAAACAAAAAATGAATCATTTTCGGCTCAAAGACCGAAATTTAAACATGAACCAGTTCTCTGTGAATAGTAGTCCCAAACCACAAATAAAACCCAGAACACCAATTATCAGCGCTAGATTAAATGTATTATTAGCTGGCTTACCCATGTATTGTTCTTTTAGAAGTTAATGCTGCAAAAAACAAAAGAAGGCCTTAGCCCTTTTATTACGAGCTTCAAAAGGTTTGGCTTGCTGCCACAAAATTGTATCAAATTAACATCTGGGGCTTTTCCGCATGCTTTTTCGATATTGCCCAGGACTCACACCAAAATAACGCTTAAAAACGTGATTAAAATGGCTCTGATCTGAAAAGCCAGCCTCATAGGCAATCTGAGTGAGTAGTAGTTCAGAATTCAATAAAAGGGGAATAGTCCTTTTGACCCTTAGTTGCCGAATATACTCTCCTAAACTCACCCTAAGGTACTTAGGTACAGCTCTGGAAATATGAACGGGGTGGACATCTAGTTGCTCGGAGAGATATTGAAGAGTTAGATCGGACTTATCAAATTGCAAGATTTCTTTCAATCGGCTAACCCATTTCGGGGCGCTACTTTGCTCCAAGACTTTTCCCGTTCCCAAGGCATCACAAATCTGGAGTAAAAGTAATTCAATGGAAACTTTACTGTATGAATCTGCCACGAGAAACTCATAATACAATTTTGCGAAAGGTAGATGGACCTGAGGGTCTTCGATCTTTTGGCTTCCTTCGAATACCTCAAAATCAATTCCAGCCTTTTTGAACCAGTTTTTTTCAAACTCCAGGTGAAAACCAGTTGACAGCTCAGAATGTCGGGTGCCGAAATGCTCTTCTTGCCAGTTATTGAACATCAAGGTTCCTGTCGGTAATAAAGTCTTCTGCTTTTTGTTGCGATCGATCATGTCCCCATGCAGTACAAACATGAAATATGGATTCTCATGATAATGCCAGGGAGTTGTTTCTATCGTATAATCATATTGCGTCATTATGATTTCATCGAAAGAAATCTCAACATCTTCCGTACCATAGTATTTTCCCTTGGGTGATACTTTCATTTTGTGTTTGTTTGCTCAGAACAATCCTTCAACTACTAGATGGTAACGTCAATCCTCAGTCTGGAATTACGTTCTACTCTGCAACTTAAGCAATTTGTCTGGTTAGTGGCTCTGAATTCCTAAAGTCAAGATGAGTTCTTCCTGGCTCAGATTAAAGCCAGGTCCGGTGGGCAAGCGTTCTGCTTCGATTAATTTGTAGCAGGGTGTGCTATTGTAAATGGCTTAGAAATGCTCGTAATCGAGTAAAGAATTCTCTCCTGCCAGTACTTTAGCTGTCTACTTATCCAGCGCTTCCTTGATGTTTTGCAACTGCTCCTCTCTGCGCCTTTCTGCGGCAAACTGCACAATCGATAACTCTAATTCGATGCGGATTTCAATCAATGATTTAAAATCCGGTTCCTTCAAACGTAAGATATGGCCAAGCATGCCATCCAGAGTCAGCTTGCCTACGTCAGCAATAATAGTACCAATCTGGGGCCTGGTCCTCAACAAACCATACAACTCCAACTTTTGCACAGCTCTGTTCAGCTTAGTCTTACTAACTCCGAACCGCTCAGCCAAACTGCTATCAGAAGGCAATTGATCCCCTGCTCTTAAATTTTCAGAACGAATGAATTCCCGAATTTTAGAAATTATTTCATGCTGCATGATTGAGTGCACTCTAATGCAAGGAGTCTCCTATTGATTCCTACAAGTAATCCAAGGAGCAACATCAGCTACTCCTCGGATCTACTGACAGACTTAATGAGCCATAAGCCCCCAGGAACGAAGTCGTACCTAAAGATCCAGTACTAAATCTTAGTTTTAAGTCTGTCAGTAGATCCGAGCGGTAAAAGGATTCATTATGAACATTCCATCCCAAAGAAATGGCAGGGAAGGTCTCATATCTATTGTTAGCCCCAAAACGGGAATCGCCATCTCTTCTGACAGATACCGATGCCAGGTAACGATTGTCAAATGCGTAGTTGATTCTTCCAAACACACTCCTTCTGGCGATGGTCTCGTCCCGCTCTGAGATAGAAATATCGGCAGAAATGTTACAAAAGGGCTTTCTTATTTCATATTGAGACTGATTTTGTTATCGCCATAGTCGCCAATCGATTCTACATATAATTGGGGTTCCAAGAGCAATTCCATTATGGGTTTAAATTACCCGTAGGAGTTGATTATCTAGGCTATTGTGGGGTATATACCAATAAGAGAAACCAATACTGATTTTAGAATTATTGGGTCTGCTAGCATTCGGGTTTCAGAAGGCGCTTCAAATTGGTCAACCAAAAACAACATAATTTCTTAGAAAAAAAAATTGTTTGCTCTTTTCAAGGTGGGCCTAATTAAATTACAATACCGGATTACAAGTGACGAGAGCTATTACTTTGGAGGCGTTCCGGCACCTATTGTAGCTCGCTTAAACCATACTTCCGTGTAGTCTCCATTTTCATATTGCTTCGCAATGTCGCCGCCATAAATATCCGCTCCCGCGCTCCAAATTCTGTTATCATCAGGAGATTTCCCGTTCGTTTGATTATAGTTGCCTTGCTTAAAATAATTTAGTTCGCCGGCGTAGGCATTTTCACGTTCCACCCCATCCCGACCAATGGGTACAAATAGTCTTTGTGTCTGTTCGGGAATGTTTTCCTTGGTAGCAAAGTCTGAATTCACTAGATTTTTGGTAAACTTTAGGGTCGGGTGTCCTTCACTACTAAAAGTGAGGTACATGACACCTTCGTAGACATTGATTTCATACCTAAATTCTTCACCAAGTTCGATACCGTCCTTCGGTTCTACGGGGAAGGTAGTTGGGCTTCCGCCAACCACAGACATATCATAGCCCCACACTGCCGTGGAATAATCCCATCTTTTAGAATTATCTCCTTGAGTATTAATTTCATAATTCCAAAAAACGGAACCCTTAGTATGTCCAGGAAACTTCTTGTAAAATATTTTCAGCGGTTCATTCTCATGTCCATCCGCACTATGGATTTGTCCAACAACTACCGAATAAGAAGCCGCTACCCGAGCATCACCCGTGGTAGAAACCTGCGTGACTTTGAGCGTAGCTGCTAACTTAGCTGCTGTCATGGGAGACCATTTCTTTAGCTGGGCCAATTCAGTTCTGGTATTATTTGAAGTGCCATGAGTATCCCCAGAATTAGGGGTCTTATAAACTACCCAATCCGCTTCACCATCATTGGTGGCGTAAAAGAAATCCTTATGCTCAAAATTCTTGGCCTGGCCTACATTGGATCCATCCCCAGTAATCAAATTCCAGTGGTCGAAAAATGGAATCACATCTCCTACATTTATCGTTGAAGGTATGTTTTCTTCATGAGATGCTGAATCTGCACCGACACAACCCTGTAGGATTAGGAAAATACTCGTAATAAAGAGCGGGAAAACTGAAAGGATGAATCTTTGTTTCATTACTACTTTACTTGACTATAAATTTGGCATGGCCTAGTTCTTCAAGTCTGATAAAGTACACTCCTGCCGGAAGATGGGTAAGATCAATTTGCTTGGTATAGGCATTATTTCCGTCCAAGCTCAGGATCTTCTTTCCATCTACATTATAGATTTCCATTTTCTGAAGTGGCCTGGATGCAGATTTGATGTTTAATGATCCGTTGGTTGTCGGAACAGGAAATAAAGTAACAGATGGGGCTAGCGTATAGCTGTTGTTGATTCCGGTGAGCGTTTCACAAATAGGATTACCGTATATATTGACATTCGCAATACTGGTCCAGTTGCTAGCGGAGCTATTGCCAATACCAATGAATTTTACGTAACGACCTACTACCCCTCCCAAATTAAATAGCTGTTCCGTATCCACGTTAACATTGTTAGCAGCAGAAGTTTCCGTATCCAAGATGATGGTAAAGGGGCCAGCAGCATTTTCGGCGATAGCAATTGAGAAAGTTGTTGTCCGTTCGTCGGCTTTCCAAAAATTAATGCCAATTTCTGTCAGCGTGTGTGAACAACCTAAATCAAATGTAATTGCCACTTCGGGTTCTGCATCGGGATCTCCGGTCCAATAATTGGAGGTGTCATCATTGTAAGCATTTTCCTCGGTTATGCCTTCTTTGTCCTCCTTGCCTACACTAGTCGCTCCAATGATGGGAATTTCAACGGGTATAAAAGTATTTAGTTGTACAACGTCCAAGGTATCGGCTAAGTCATCACCACCTGGAGCTTCCTGTAGTGAGATCGTAGCAGTTCTTTCAGCCCCGGTCGTATTTTCAGTTACTGTGGCAGTAACCCAGGTATTACCTGATCCAGCAACTATATCCAGGCCCAGCCAAGGTATGTCCTCAGTTAGCAACCAATCCACATTCGCAACAACTTCAAAAGTCAAGGTATCCGCATACAAACCGAAGGTAAGAGTGCTTGGAGTAGTACTTAGCGTAGGGCCTGGGATGGCTCCAAATCCCACACTCACACCAACATCCGTTTGTTGGTAAGGGAGTAAGAGGCCGTTTGCTCCAAATTCCTCAGCTCCAGCATCCGGGCGGGCATCCCGTACGCCACCCAACAGATCGTGGCTTATGAATGTATAATTACCCAATCCGGCGTCAATGGGGGCACTTCCATTGGTCAATCGATGGAAGTTACCATCGTCGATCAGGTCGGAAGCCGCTAAGGAGGTGATATTACCTTCGGCAACAGAACCACCAATCGGTGGCGTGACTAGCTGATAGGCATTGATCCGGGTATTGTACATTATATTATTCGCCACCACCAGGTCTTCTGGAGCTTGATCAAGGTTGCTACTCACTTGGGTGCCAATCCTGAGCGCATAGTCACAGTCTACAAAGGTATTGTTGACGACCTGAGCGCGCTTAACTTGGTAGTAGCCATTTAAAGCGCTATTAAGACGACCATTAGAAACATTGATCCCTCCCGTAGCATTCGAAGTAGAGCCGTCTGGTTTGGTCGAATTTACGCCCTGGATATAGTTGTTGTAAATTTTATGCCCCTCTCCAATTACACGTACACCACCACTGAAGGTATTATTCTCAGCAAAAAAGTAATTGCCATACACCACGCAGTTGTCACCATGCCTTAGCGTTAAGGTGCCCGCGTATTTTCTGAAGGTATTGTTATAGTATTTGTTTTGACCAGATTTATTGGAAATCACCTCTACTTCTCCAAAGAAATTGTAGAAGTAATTACTGTATACTTCGGTAAAGGAATCCTCTAAAGAAGTACTGCTATTGCCGATCCTAATGGCATCTTGATCATTGTCTTCATTCACTTCATTAATAGGGGTTCGATCAGCAAAATAGTTGTGGTGAATTTTCAGGTAATCGGGCTCGCTGGTGTTTCTATTGTCATTGATGATACTCCCAACACCATATTTACCAATAAAAGAATTATAGGCAATTTCATTGTATTGGCCGTCCGCAAGAATCCACTTGAATTTTAACTCCTTTTGAGCAGCTGTTCCATTATAGGTGTCAATTTTATTGTTGAGGACCTTACAATAGTTACACCTTTTTAACTCTATGACGGGTTCAATCCTATCACCCTCAACAAGCAGATTGGAAGGATCTTGAAACACCAAGCCCATTACGGTCAAGTAATCCCCTTCCAGGTAGACCCGGGAGTTGCCTGTTAGTAGCACTGCACCAGGATGCTGGGCCGTGAGGACGATCGGGGCTAAAGAAGTACCGTCCTTATCGACATCTATAAAAACATTATTCCAGATTCCATCTGCCAGCGTTATGGTAGTACCGGGAATAGCTGCCTCAATGGCATCATTTAACTGAGCGGGATTATTCACTAGCTGTGCGATGCTACCCGTACTATCGCATAGGAACACTAGGATCAACAAAATCTGATAGGTCAAAGAGGTAGATGCTTGTAGTAGAAGCTTCACAACTAAATATTTCAGGTTATTTAAGAGGGATACGCCAATGGACCACGTGTTGAGCATGGGCTTAGTACATCAATTTCAAGGGTAAATTCTGTTCTGTGATTATGCGTCCAGAATTCTGTACCCTGTTATTGGCGGCCGTATTGTTCTTAGCACCCCATAGACGAGCCACAAACTTGACCGGATTATTGATAAAGCTGTTCTTCGTAAGTGCCACATTGATAATCCCATAGGTGTTGATCAGTACGCCATTTTCCTCTCCTGCTCCACACTGCGTGAAAGTACTCTCCGTAACCATCAATTGCCCACCCACAGTGGATTCATCATAACCACCTCGGTAGTAGTCAATGACATTTCGATCAACACCCTCAAATTGACATTGACTGATGACAACGTTCTCCGCATTATACTCTCCCCGATCCTCATCTTCACTTGATAATTCTAATCCATTAAGGCAATCCCTGATCAAAGTGGATTTAAACTGGATCTTTTCGGCAAAGGAATACCTATAAGCCCTTAGCACATAGGCAAAGTTGGAAAGTTCGCTGGCTTCTACTTCCAGGTTGTAGAGGCTAGACATGTTTTCTTTGAGGGGAGCAAAGGCATAATTCTCCCCTGTTCCAGTTAACAAAACTGCCCTAAGTTGGAGCTGCCCTTTTGGATGCATTTCGAACGCAGGGCTTGCTGCTATACCACTGTAGTAAAGCCTAGCGGGGTTGGCCGTATCTGCTGATTGAAGACGTATCTTTTTGTCAATTTTTATTGAGGAATTGATCTCGTACTGATCCGCCGTCAGCTCAATCATGTCTCCATTCTTAGCATCAACCAAGGCGTCTATCAATGCTGCTGAGGTACCTACGGAATAGGTCTTTGACTCTGCCTCCGTTGGGATTGGGTCGTACCAATCCGGTCCGTACTGAGAGAGATCCATGAGGTTTGGCTTGGGGGGATTAGTTCCATTTACCGCACCAATTGTATGCTTTCCTGTTCGAGAATTCCCTAGAAGATCCTTACTAATCTGATCAAACTCAAATCCCCTGTAGGCTTCTATATCAGCCAGACCAGTAGTGGGTACCCAGACATTGTCTTCCAGTTCTTTCATAGAGAAGTCCTGTTCCTCCAAACCATTTAACCCTTCAAATGCCACACCCTGATTATTAATGAGATTACGTTGAAATTCTATCCCATTGATAGCATCGTACCGGATGATCGGCAGGCTGTCTCCCGTTGCATTATAAATAAGATTATTAGCAATAATAGTTCGTATGGGTGTTTCAGATCTGATTTCAGAAGGAGGTAAGACATCCTTTTGGTCCACATTCGATCCCACGCCAAGCTGCCAGGGAGAACGGCAATTGACCCAAGTATTGTAGGCAACCACCACATCCGTAACCTGGATATAGCGATTCAAGGGAGACCGCTTGATGCCATTCATTACCGCAAGGGGCCCTCTGAAAATTTCCCCTCGCAACTTATAGAAATAGTTGTTGGTTATCCAGTGCCCCGTTCCGATCAGCCTCAAGCCACCTACATGAGGCGAAGTATCATCACCAATGAAGTAATTGCCATCTACGATACAATAGTTACCATGTCGTGTGACCAGAGAGCCCTCGCTCTTGTAGAAGACATTGTTACGAAACTCATTGAAGTTAGATTTGCTTGATATCACCTCTACCTCTCCATTACATTGTTCGAATAAGTTATTAGCCACCAAGGTGTGACTAGGTGCCATTGAGGTTCCACTGTCTCCAATTTGGATCGTCTCAGCACTAGGGCCTCCTTTGGGCGGTCTTGGCCCAAAGTGATTGTATATGATCTTGTGGTAATTTTTAATACTTTGATTTCCGGCCAAATCTACCCGAATCGTCGGTCCCCTATTCGATTTTCCGGCGAGATAGCAATAAGCAAGCTGATTATGTCGACCTTTAAACCTAACCCATAGATCCTGTTTATTTCTTTGAGATTTGTTGAAATCCTTGACCACACAATGGTTTACTTGGCAGTGGTTAGCCAAAGTATCACCATTGATAAAGTATTGGATGACGGCTCCTGAAGGGGAAGCACCATTGGTAAAATGGAGGCCATCAACTATGAGAAATTCTCCCCCCAATCTTAAATTAGAAGCCCCTCCTAGAATTACTTTTCCTGCCGTTTCAGCACGTAGGGTAATGGGGGCATCTTGGGTTCCCTTCCCGAACAGTTTAATCTCAGCATCCTGCCAATCCCCATTTGCCATGATAATATCTGTTCCTGGCTTAGCCTGCTTAATGGCAACATTTAGTTCAGCCATATCTTGCACATATATGCTGTCTTGGTTTAGGCTTTGGCCACAAGCAGATAACAGCAATAGTATACAGCTTAACAGTAGATTACTTTTCATGTCTGTTGTTTTGAAGATTTTGCCTGAAAGCGTTTTCCTCAGGATGATACTCATCTCCATCAAAAAATGGCAGGTCGAGCTTTGCAGATAATAAATGGCCGATGGTACTTTTCCCCACTCCTGATACTCCCATTATAAAAATCACCCTATTTGCATTCATAAGCATACTGCATCCGTACTTGTCTAGCTATGACCCTATTTTTTCTACCTCTTTACATCTGACAGTTTCTGCTTTAGCAACTGTTTGATCATTCTCCTCGTACCTGCTGAATAATTTGTAAAGCCTCAGCCGTTTTAGCGGTTAACTGATTGAAGTCTTCCTCCTTGATCAATTGTTTAGAGATCAATTTAGATCCCATACCCACACAAATCGCGCCAGCATCAAACCAAGAACTTAGGTTTTCTACCTCGGGTGCAACTCCTCCGGTTGGCATGATGTTCGTCCAAGGTTGCGGTCCCTTTACCGATCTTATAAATCCGGGACCATACACACTACCGGGGAATAGCTTCACTATATCACAACCTAATTCCTCGGCATGGCCTATTTCTGTTAAGCTGCCACAACCCGGCAGGTAGGGCACTTTACGTCGATTGCAAACTTTGGCAATCTCTTCTCTCAAGGAAGCGGAAACTATGAAGTTGGCTCCTAATTGCATAAAAAAACTAGCCGTACCAGCGTCATTGACAGAGCCCACGCCCATGATCATTTCAGGTAATTCACTAGTACAATACTTGTTCAATTGGCCGAAGACTTCGTGGGCAAAATCACCTCTATTGGTGAATTCAAGTAATCGCGCTCCACCATCATAGCAAGCTTTAATCACTTGTCTTCCCACAGCCACATCTGAATGATAAAACAGGGGCATCATGCCCTGTCTTCCTACCATCTCCAGCACCTCTAATTTCGAAAACCTTGCCATTCGTTACTGAATTTTAAAGAAAGGGAACAAGCTAGTATCGTCCCTTTCCACCTAACCAAATAAAACCAAATTATTCTTTGACCATTGAGTCCATTACCTAGCCACTCTACCCGAAGCATCTCCACTCATAAGTTTTTCCACTTCTTCTACTGTAGCCAAATTCGCATCTCCATAGATTGTATGCTTCAAGCATGATGCTGCCACGGCAAAGTTTAAGGCATTCTGATCATCATCTGGAAACTGCAATAGACCATAGATCAGTCCCCCCATAAAACTATCTCCCCCTCCTACTCTATCCACAATATGTGTGATCTGATAAGTGGGTGCTTCGTATAGTGTTTTACCATCATACAGTACACCCGACCAGGTATTATGGGACGCACTAATGGAGCCTCTCAGTGTGGTGATGACCTTTTTTGCACGCGGAAACATTTCCATCAACTGTTGTAAAACAGATAGATAGGATTTTGCCTCCACCGAATGGCCTGCCGTCACATCCACCCCTTCCGGATGTAAACCAAAGTGTTTTTCCGCATCTTCTTCATTTCCTAAAATGACATCGCATCCAGCCACGAGTTCCGGCATTACTTCGCCAGGCTCTTTACCATACTTCCACAGTTTTTTACGATAATTTAAATCTGTTGAAACCGTTACCCCCATCTGGTTAGCCATCTGGATCGCCTCCAAGCAGGCATCGGCTGCCCCCTGTGAAATAGCTGGCGTAATACCTGTCCAGTGAAACCATCCCGCGTCTTTAAAAACTTCAGCCCAATCAATCATGCCCTTCTCGATGGTTGACATAGCGGAATAAGCTCGGTCATATACTACTTTGCTTCCACGGCTCACAGCTCCTATTTCCAAAAAATAGATACCTAGTCTTTCACCACCTCGGGCAATATGTTCTGTCCCAACACCCCGCTTTCGCATTTCCATTAAGGCACATTCGCCGATGTCATTCTGGGGTAAACGCGTCACAAATTCCACTGGTACTCCATAATTAGCAAGAGAGACCGCTACATTACTTTCACCACCTCCGTAGATCACATCGAAGGTACTAGCTTGTGAAAACCGCCTCAGAGAGGGGGGTGTCAGTCGAAGCATTATCTCACCAAAACAGACTACTTTTTTCATTATATGATCGTCTTTACTTTATTGCTTAAGAAAAGGCTAAACCGCCATTTATATCAAAATTAGCTCCGTTGACAAATGAACTCTCACTTGAGGCTAAATAGACCACTAGATCTGCTACTTCTTCTGCCCCACCTTCTCTCCGTAGTGGGGTTTTACCCGCTACCATTTTTCGGATCTCATCCTTGGTAAAATCATCATGGAATTTAGTGGCAATTAGACCAGGACAAAGGGCGTTTACTCTTATCCCTTTGGGGCCAAGCTCCTTAGCCATTGCCCTGGTAAACGTAGTGACTGCTCCTTTGGAAGAGGCATACAGAGATGACCCGCCACCACCACCATCTCTAGCAGCTTGAGAAGAAAGGTTGATGATGGAGGCTCCTTTCTCCATCATGGGTTCAAATGCCTGCGTCACGAAGACCGTAGCTCTAAAATTGACATTCATCACTAAATCATAAAAAGTTACATCCAGCTCCTGTAAGGTCTTACGGGCAAAAAGCCCCCCCGCATTATTTACGAGAATATCAACTTTATCTCCAAATGCTTGCTGTGTTTCAGTCCGTAAATGCTGTATATCCTCTAGCTTGGATACATCTGCTCTTACGACGATAGCTTCACCGCCCAGGGACTGTATTTCCTTGAGCGTTTCCATTGCTCCCAATTTCGAGCTATGATAATTCACTACTACTTTAGCACCCTCCTTTGCTAGACCTATAGATATGGCTCTGCCAATATCTCTTGAACCTCCAGTGACGACAGCTACCTTGCCTGTAAGCTTACTCATGATTCTCTATTGATTAGGTTTATGATTAGATTCCTAGTGCTTGCCCTCCTCCTATCTGGATGGTTTCGGCGGTAATGAAGGAAGCCTCACTGCTGGCTAAAAAAGCCACCACACCAGCAACATCTTCAGGTTGGCCCAATCTTCCCAGCATAATATTATTCGCCCAAGAAGCAAACACTTCTGGCTTTGTAGATTTGATTTGCTGATGGAAGGCCGTATCAATTGTACCTGGAGATACAGCATTTACCCTGATACCATATTCAGCCAGATCTTTTGCCAGTGCTCTCGTAATCGTATGAACACCTGCTTTTGAAGTACCATAAATTCCCGCACCAGGTCCTCCAGCATTCCAGGCTGCGTTAGAAGTGTAATTGATGATAGTAGGGTTTTCTCCTTTCTTTAGAAAAGGTATTGCTGCTCTTGAGGCGAAAAACACAGAATCTAAGTTCAATGCCATCACGAATCGGTAAAATTCGGTGGTCATATCCTCAAATCGTGATCTTCCTCCGAGCCCACCAGCATTATTGACAAGTACATCTATCTTACCGTACTTTTCACCAATCTCTGTGATGTTTTCCGTTACCTTTTCTTCTTTTGTCACATCAAATCCCCGATATTCTGCAGTAATTCCCTCTGCACCGAGTTCTTCAACTCTTTTGGCACCTTGCTCATCATCAATTCCATTTAATACTACAGCATAACCGTCCCTACCTAACCTTCTTGCTACTTCGAAGCCAATACCGCCGGTGGCACCAGTAACAATAGCTACTTTACCATTTAGATCGTTCATCTGTTGAAATTTCTTAGTTATTATTTTTTATGAATATGTTATCCTATTGCTGCCCAGCTGGCTTAAGCGGCTCAATCTTGGGACAAAGCAACCAAATGCTACCCACCGCAATTAAAGCCAGTGCAGCACCGATTACAAAGGCAGGCGTATAATTTCCTCCCGCCGTTAGTTTGGGCACCAGATAAGTTAATCCGGCAGCCGCTAACTTGGCAGCCATTCCTGCAAAGCCCGCAAGAGTACCCACCGTTTTTCCCCCGTAAAAGTCGCTGGGCAAGGTCTGCACATTGCCAATGGCCGTCTGAAAGCCGAATAAGATAACCGCCATCAGTACTACAGCAGTTACTGGTTCTCCGGGATTGGACATGGCAAGTAAAGTAGGGAGCATGATCATTCCGCCTAAAGTAATGACCAATTTCCGGGTCTTGTCGACCGTCCAGCCTGCCTTTATGCGATTCTGAGCCAGCAAACCGCCAAACCACGCGCCTAGCATAGCTCCCACATAGGGTACCCAACCGTAAATACCAATAGTCTTTACATCCATACCATATACCTCTGACAAGTAGATCGGAATCCAGAAGACAAACAACCACCAAATGGGATCAATAGCGGCCGAAGCAATGATCACGCCCCAGCTTTGCTTGCGCGATAACAATTCGGATGTATTTGGATTATAACCTTCGTCAAAATCCCCGTCCTGATCCAAATCTTGATTCTGCTGGCCGCTGAGAATATATTGGCGTTCTTCATCCGAAATCCACGGATGAGACTTTGGTGGAGATTTCACCAAAATCATCCAAGGTATAAGCCAGACTAAGCCTGTCAGGCCGACTAGAATAAAGATCATGTTCCAACTGAAATGGATAGAAAGATAAGCTATAAAGGGGATAGCTATGATTCCTCCAATGGCTGCACCAGAGTTGAATATACCTTGTGCTAAGGCCCGTTCCCTGGTGGGAAACCACTCTGCATTCCCCTTTGTTGCCCCTGGCCAGTTACCGGCCTCCGCTATACCCAAAATAGAGCGAAATATACTGAAGCTAAGTAGGCCGCGTGCAACCGCGTGAAGTGCCGTTGCGATAGACCAAACCCCAATAGACAAGGCAAAGCCGATTCGTGTTCCTACCCAATCAAATATTTTTCCGAAGATGGCCTGTCCGAAAGCATAAGAAAACACGAAAATGACAGAAATCAAGGCGTAAATCTCTTTGCGTTCCAAGTCGGTCTTCTCTGGATATAGATCGACAGAAATGGCTGGCCATAGTACATTGAGCGATTGACGGTCAATGTAATTGATAATTGTAGCCAGAGCGATCAATGAAATGACCCACCATCTTAATCCTTTTACTTTCATTGTTTTTCTTTTTGTTTCTGTCCGTTTTACCGTGCCCTCACTAAAGGTTACTTTTCGTTCCATCCAGTGCGTCGAAATAGAAGCTTCTCCAGGTAGACACCCCTGATTGAGAAGGTAAAATGGCACGAAATTACCTTGTTAGTGGGAAACCATTCAACTGTCTAGCAACGAGACAGATTCAATCCTCCTACTCTCTATTAATCAGATTTCTACCCAAGAAAATCTTCTCGAGCAGGGCTAAAGACATCGATTAAAATGCCAGGCTTTGTACAAGTACAACCATGCATGACATTGGGGGGAATATAATAGGAATCCCCCGCCTTGATTGTTCTAACCTCATCACCAATCGTCATTTCAAATTCACCACTAGCCACATACGTCACCTGCGAATGATAATGTTGATGCAATTGTCCAACACCTCCTGTTTCGAATTTGGCTTTCACCAACATGATTTTGTCGTCAGTGCCATGGATTTGACGTTGAATTTTAGGATCCACTTGCTCCCATTTTTCTTCCGCATCAAAAAAGAATTCCTTAGTTGTTTTTGACATGTTATTTTGTCTTTTACTATTAGTCTTTCTGTAAGATAGATTTTGTTAGCCCTAATTTTAGTTTTGCTTCAAGATAAAAGGGCCTTGCCAACTGTGTACTTCCCCAGCAACCTCTAAGACGTGCTCTGTCTCAGTAGAAGCATCCTTATTGGATAGACATAAGGTCCAACTATTATTAGATACATTGCTGAATCGGATAACGGTATAGTTCATATCATCATATAACAAACTCACTTTATCCAGGCTCGTAAAAGGTTGGTCCGATAATTCCGTCACCGGATTGTATCCTCCGTGAGGTTCAATCACGGAGACAAATGTAGCATGTTTCCTATTCTTTTTTCTGACAATGAATGCCGGGTCATGCCGCAGGTTAAAGTTAGGATCATTGGCTCCTAAGCGAGCAAAAATCAACTCATCTTCTTTCCCTACTACTGTGATCATGGAATAGAACTTCCTGTTAGAGAACCAATTGATATGAGCATTTCCACTATCTGTTTTCCCTGTGGCTTCTTTCCATAAGTGTTGGTAACCATGATCATCTCCTAGAGGCTCCAATTTCCCTACTGCCGATTCATAGTCAAAGTTAGTCTGCAACAAGTGTCCTTGAAACCAAACTGGCAAATCAAATTGGCTAGGTTTGTCCGAATTCACCCTGAAAACATCAATCAAAATGGGGTCACGAAAGTCCTCCTCTTTGACCAAAACCATAGTTCGATGCATTTCCGTGGCAGGATAAGCATGCCTTGATTTAGCACTTACAAGCTGCACATTACCGCTTCCATGAAAGTGGTAGAGATCTGGATGGTGTTTTTCGCCAATCTTAATATCTCCCTGATAATGTGAAGTTTCGTTGATTACTAGCGTATTATGTGCGATACTCTGTTTCGCCCAAGTATTGTTTTCTTTCAGGTATCTCCCCCCACCTTTTTGATCAATGTTAACCCAACGTGCTGCTCCGTAATCCTGCATAATTTCGCCCGTTTCATCATACAGGGAATAAGATAATTTATCGAAATGCCCATGCCCCATCCCTTGGGCGGAATACTTCATCACTAAACATAATTCATTATCGGGAGCAGTATTTGCCCTTAGTATTCCAATACCTCCTTCATCCCCTTTTGGCCCATCTGTATAGGCAATGGATATTGGCGTTAGGGGTTGTGCCAGGCCATCAGCCAGTGCTTTGGCAACAGCAAACCCAGCCTCATCTAGCATCACCTTTCCCTGCTTTTCGGCAATGGACAATAGCATCGCATCTTTACCATAATGCAAATAGGCTAAATCCACCGCTGTTATCACTTCTCTAGCTTCCCAAGACATACCCTTTTGAGCATCATTGATAGGGTAAAAGAGCCCATTAGCATCCGTCTGATATAGCAGTGAATAAACCGCCTTTTGCAAAATCTTGTCGCGATATTCCAAAATTTCCAAGTCAGGTTTGTTATTTGCCAATGCTTTGGCGAATTGCAAGAATGGGAAAATCGCATACCGCAAGTAGTAAGGTCCCTCCGTAAAGTATCCATCAGGAGAGAAAGAGCCATCTAATTGTGCGAGGAATCCCGCCTTTTTGAGTCCGTCGGGACGGATTAGTCCGCCGTCATTATCTCTTTCGTTCCTGTTGTTACTATCTAGATCTAAACCATACAAGGATCTTGTAACTAGTTCTTCATCATTCATAACCAAACCGATCATTCCTACTGCCGCATTCCCCCAAGTACTGTGGTTATGAATTCGATTGAAGAACTTGGGATTGCCAATTGACAGGAAATCTGCATAAGGACGAAAGAGATCTGCTTCCAGTTGTTCCCGTTCTTGCGGCGTCAAAAAGTCATAGATACAATCGTAAGCTTGACTGGTGTACACGAGCCAATTCGCATCATTTAGGCATTGCCAAAATATCTTCCCCGTAGCATAGGACCTATTGGTGGGATGAAGTGGTAATGTCGGGTACATTTTTGCATATGCCAATAGCATATCTCGAACGTAAGCGGCGTACTTCACTTGTTCCGTTATCTGAAACAAGACCCCAGCCTTCTGCATTACGAACCAATTTCTTTTATGACGTTCATGTGTATAGCCCCCTGCCATATCCTTAGGGATGGGTACATCTATCCCCTTGGCCATTTCCATATCTACCTCTGCCACTGTCTGCGCTAGAACATTGTCGAAAAGCGGGGCCTTACCCAAAGAAGCCTGAATATTGCTTACCCCCTTCTTTGTCAAAATCAAGTTCGGATGATTTTGTGCACTTAGGATATTAAATCCCAATGCCAGGTAAAAAGCAAGAATGACTATTTCAATATTTTTCTTCAAGTTTGAGTAGTTTATGACTTAAACAGTATGACTTATTTTGGTACCGTCCAAGGCACTACCAGTACCGATAGTATAACCGATGGCAAAAATGCCAGGGCCAATGGTCTTTAGATATTGGAGTAACTTGTTCAATGTTAGGCGTTGGTTTTCGCTAAACAACAGGGCTGCCCTTTCCGAATCGGGCAGCACTGACTGTCTGAAACTGATTTATGAAACTGTGTTGCTTATTAATGACTTACTTCTAAGTCGTAGTACTTGACCCTTGAAAAAGCGCCTTCATCCCTAGTAACCAGGTAATTCCCAGCCTTGAAGTAATTTTCAAAAACGCCCCATTTTTCCATGTGAATATCATCATATACAAGGGATTCCGCGTCATTGAGTATTACTTCCATTCTTCCCTCTGAGACTTTTACTTCAAGTGTAAATTTATCATGCCCTACTTCCTCGGCGAAGTATTGTCCGTCATCATCCGTCCAAGCAGAAGTGTACAAGATTTCTTTAGTAGAAGCATCTAAATCTTTTAGTTCTTTCGTCTTAACCCGCACCCTACCATTCACCCAATAGATTTTCAAGACCGGAGGCGCATTGTTATCGTCTTCTCCAATCAGGTCCCTTTGTGCATTGGTGAGTCTCCCATGAATCTGCATAATAATGACTCGATGAAATTTGCCATCATTGTCCTTGGAGATTTCCGGAACACTCAACGTTCCTTTCATTCTGCCACCCTGCGCAAAGGTCCAATTGGTTGTGTTGCTACCGGGATTCATTTGTTCCCTCAATTCCGTTCTGGAATAACTAGAGTTTCTTGTGGAAGCACCGGGGTAGGTATAAAAAACCAGCGCCCCATCCAGTGAATCATTGTACATGAATTCCTTCAAAATTGGTAAGTTGCCGTAGCCTAGAATTTCCGGAGGCTCTACCTCCGAAGGATTGCCAATCGGCAGGGTCACCTTCCAGTTATTGAGATCAATATGTGGCAAGAAATAATCTACCCCCTCCTCCAATTGATCAGTTGGCTCTTCCTCCTGCTCCGGGGCAGGACTTATTTCACTTTTAACAGAACAACCAGCAATAACCATCATCGCCACTAAGAGGGATGCGAAACCACCCAGGACTATTCCTAGACCTGGGCGGTTGCTGTTACTATAAGATCGTTTTTCCATTTTTTGCTATTCGTTTTCCACGATTTGTACATTGTCTAGAAAGACTTCAGTACTACTATCCACTGCATTTAAGGCTCTAACATAAATCACAACCTTATTCGTAGAAGCTGTGAACGTGAAAGAACTGTTGGTGAACATGGACTTATCAGTATTGAAATCATTGGTTATGTCAAAGTAGGCGTCAATGGCAGGATCACTGGTAGAGGCATTGATACCCTCTTCCGTTGTGATTTCCGTATTGAGAATAAATACTTCTGTATTAATACCTTCTGCTTCCGAGCGCGTGTCAATTGAAAAGGTATATTCCAGACCTTGCTCCACTTGAACGACTTGATACAAGCGACGACAATTCGCGCTGAATTTCGCTCCACGGGTCTTAGAACCATTTTCGAAGGCACCGTCAGAGGTGGAATTAGGTTGTTCGTTGGTACAGTAGGTGGCATCAATGTAGTTATTCAATTCAGAATTATACCATAGTTCTCGATAGGGACTTGGCACTTCATTGCCACTATTGTCCACCACGGTACTGTTTGGCGTCATATCCCAAGCATCTGCATTGTCACTGGTGTTTTCTGTAAATTCCTGGAATGTGCCATTAAGTACCTGCACCACAAAGCCTTGAGCAACGATTAGTTTTTCGGTGGCAACGTCTGTATTTCCCGTCACACTATAGGAAGTCAAAGTCACCGTATATTCACCATCTTCCATATAGGTATGGGAAGGGTTCATTCCAGTAAACTGGTAACCATCACCGAATTCCCAAAGCAGCATAACGGCACCTTCAGAAGCATCCATGAAATCATAGGTGCGATAATCGTCAGGATCTACCTGGAAGGTAAAGGATGCCGTAACCGGCGCCAGGATATTTATACTTTTACTAAAAGTGGTAGACAAGCCGACATCGCTAGAGGCGGTCAGCGTAATGGTATATTCACCAGCAACAGCATAAACATGGGTGGGGGACTCTTCGGTCGACATATTGCCATCTCCAAAATCCCATTCATAAGTTGCCGCATTGGTAGAAGTGTTGGTAAACGCGTATTCCAAGAAGTTTTCTTCACTTTGTTCTATATTGAATCCAGCCGAAGGAGGGACAGAGCCTTCCGCTCCCACATCTATTGTGAAATTATCCAATCTGGCTTCTACGGGTCCATTAAAGAAGTAAATAGCAACGGTATTATTTTCCCCAGAACTGAAGGATAGCTTCTGTTCCAAATAAGTAGAGGGATCAGAGGTATCATTCACGGTTACAGAGGCAATGGTTCCCTCCGCAGCTTTTTCCCTACTGTCAATAGGTCCGAATTGCGTTACGCCCACGATGGATACCGTTACGAAAGGATCAGCTGAGTTATCCAACATCGTATACCAAAACCTTAGGTCATAATTTGTATTAGGCTCCACAGCAATCTCTTGGTAACCAATACGGGATTGGTCATTCGGTAATTTGGCACCTTGATCCCCAAATTGTACTGGACTACCAGTAATTTGGATAACACCACCTAGCTCACTCTTTCTCCAAGAGTCCCGTCCGTCCCCAGAACCATCGGGCAAAGTATTATCTTCAAAACCAGGTTCCAGAATAATCGGCTGGAAAGGCCCTTCGACAACCATGACATCAATCGTCACGGTACCTGATTCGCCGTTGCCATCGCTAGCGGTTAGGGTGACCGGATAGGTTCCTTCTCCTGCTTCAAAGGTAAAGGTGGGGTCCTTTTCCGTTGAGGTATTTCCTCCCCCAAAATCCCATTCGTAATTGATAGATTCCGCCGAAAGGTTGGTAAACTTAATGGTTTTGAAATCTTCTAGCGTAGAAGCATAGGAGAAGTTAGCCGTAGGGAAAATGGTATCTGGGATCGAGTTTGATTCAGGTAAGTCAAACTCAAATTGTTTTTCACAATTATTGAACAAAAAGACTATCGAAAAGCAAAGAAAAACCCGAATTGCTTTCCGGTAAGTATATTTATCTTTTTTCATTTTTGAAATTTTTGTTTTGCTCTTTTCCCGCCTGCTGAGCTTAGTCTCTTAGAGCAAAAATTGCTGCCTTATTGGCTTTCAAAGATTCACCCAAGGTTCATTGAGGTGTCTTTTGACCACTTCCTCAATACCCGGGATTTTGTGTCAATAACCCACCGCTCAAGTTGATTTCTCTTGCTGGAATGGGTAATAATAGTTTTCTAGTGTTGTAGTCCGTATATCCATTATCCGTAGCGTGAGCACTGAGAACAGAATCTGCCACTCCAAATCTCAATAGATCAAAAAATCGTTGGTTCTCGAAGGCCAATTCTACCCGTCTTTCTACCAACAAAGCTTCTTTGGTCAAGGAAGAAGGGCGATCATCTACGGGATCAAACCCAGCTCTTTCTCTCACTTTCATGTAGGACTCAATGGCGCTACCATCAGATGTCTGCGTTCCACCCGCCATGATTGCCTCGGCGTGCAGCAGCAATACATCTGCGTACCGCAAAACAATCACATCATTGCCAGCATTTCCGGGGCTTTGACCATAGGTGGGTGGAAAAACGGACACATCCGAACCTTCCGGCAGGAATTTAGTAACCTCGGTCCAGCTTGGAAAAGTGACGTAAGATACTTCGGTTCGGTTCCCACCATATTGAATAAAATCCTCGACCAGATTAGCATTTACCAGATTCAATCCATCTTGTCTACCTTGGCGCACCGTAGCGGTGAATTCGGCGGAGAAACCTTGACTTTCTTGTACATTTCCAAACTCGTATTGAATCGCAAAAAGGATTTCATCATTCAATTCGCTGTAGAATACATCATGAAAGCTATCCTCTAAACTAAAAGCTCCACTGCTAATAATTGCCTCACACAATTGTTGAGCCCCCGTATAGTTTGGGCTAGGCTGTGATAAATACACTTTGGCCAAAATACCCTGTGCCGCAGCTTTTGAGGCTCTTGACTTATAAGAATTGTCCAAATTATCAATCGCTTCCTGCAAATCTGAGATAATCTGCTGATAAACTTGCTCTTCAGGTATTCTCGTGAATAGAAGTTTCTCTTCAGAAGGGCCTACTACCCCCGTTACTAAGGGAACCGCCCCATACAATCTTACCAGTTTGAAATAGGCAAATGCTCTCAAAAACTTAGCTTCTGCAGCATAGGCAGCTTGATTGGCTTCATCAGCCACATCAATAAAGTTTAAGACATTATTGGCTCTAAAAATGATCTCGTACATCGACTGGTAGAAATCTTCCGATTGTACATTGTTAGCATCTACTCTATATCGATGGAAATCGGCCCTAGATCCCTCCAAGGTTGCGGTTCGCGTATTGTCACTACGCATTTCAGTCATCATGAATTCAAACTGAATTCCACGATTAAACCGAGTGGTATTAGATTCCGTGTTTACGTTGACACCTTGTATGGCATCATACACTCCTATAATTCCAGCTAAGACATCATCATCAGATTCAAAAAAGGCATCTACTACAATAGCGGAATCCGGCAAGGGATTTAAAAATTCATCATCACAGGAATAAATCGAGAGTCCTATTAAGGTGAATGTTATATATTTTAAATATTTCATTTTCGAATTATTTTTTGCTCAATGTTAAAACCGAACGTTTAACCCAGCAGTGAAGGTCCTGAACAAAGGAGTACCAGCCCGCTGCGAGCCATAGCTGATTGGCGTATTATTACTATCAATAAATTCAGGGTTAAAGCCGTGATAATCATCGGAGGTGATGTACAACAAATTTTGCCCTGAGACATACAGGCGCAGACTATTCAGGCCATATTTGGCTAGTTGACTGGCGGTGAAATTGTATCCAATATTTACATTCCTCAATGA
Source organism: Saprospiraceae bacterium (assembly GCA_965263225.1). Lineage (GTDB taxonomy): Bacteria > Bacteroidota > Bacteroidia > Chitinophagales > Saprospiraceae > DT-111. Next base: position 57,565 of record CBDHHG010000042.1, on the reverse strand, counting down.
AAAGTAACCTGCACTTTGTACGATGTCATTGGTGTGCACTCTTTCTTGCAGGAAAGAAGGATCTGAGATAATTCCTTCTTCCACTACCTGTTGTACATCCGAAGTAGCTCCTTGCCAATGTGTGAAAAAGTATTGATCTCCGACATTTCTAACCTCAGCCCCCTGGCTCCCCTGAATCATGACAGAAAAATCTAATTTACCCACAATAACTTCATTGGTAAGGCTCCAGATTAAGTCTGGATATGGATCTCCAAGTATAGTCTTGTCGGCATCTGAAATCAGACCGTCACCATTTAGATCTCTTACGATAACATCTTCAGATAAACCATTAATGGGAATATAGGGAGAATCATAGTATGCTGTGGATAATTCTCGGTCTACTACAAACCCATAGAAAGAGGAGATAGGATTACCAACAGAATTGATCCATTGAGAATTTCTCCCCCATCCATCAACGGTCAATTGTCCATCCGACTCTCCAAAACTCAATAAGGTATTTTGATTGGTGGAAGCAATCACCGTGGTAGTCCAACTGAGATTCTGACCTGTGATATTTCTGGTTCTCAATTCAAACTCCCATCCCTTATTTTCTACTTCACCTAAATTGACAATACCTGCATCAAAACCAGTAACGAAGGATACTGGGTTCTCTAGCAGCAATTTATCACTGGTTCTAACGTAGTAATCTATTGACCCTTCCACTCTGTTCCCCAAAAGTCCAAAGTCAAGCCCAGGGTTGAATTCTTCTGAGGCTTCCCATTGCAACAAAGGGTTCACAATACTTAGTGGAGAAACACCGGCTGTGATCCCCCCCTCTGTAATAGCACTAGTAGAACTCAACAAGGCCAGATAGGGATAATTATTAACGATATCATCACCCACACTGAAGTTCTCATTACCGGTTAGTCCGTAGCTCACTCTAAACTTCAAACGGCTAAATAGATCATTGCCACTCAAGAATTTTTCATTGTGCGCATTCCAGCCCAATGAAACAGCTGGGAAATCCCCCCATTTCGAATTCACTCCAAATACAGAACTGGCATCTCTTCGATAGGAAGCATTTACTAGATAGCGATTATCATATACGTAGTTGATTCTACCAAAATAGCCAATCTTGTTTTTCTCAAAGTTAATTTCCTCAAACTCCGAAACTATCGTTGCCCCCTGTAAGTTTTTAAGTAAATCATTGGTGAAGCCAGAACCTGAAATATTGCTATTTTCCACCTGTCTTCTCTGGAACGTGGCGCCAAGCAATACATTAAGTCCGTGCTTATTAAATTCCTGATTGTAGGAAATGGTGTTATCTGAAATAATTCTATTTCGTACTCTATTCTGTAAATTATATTGGGCGCGTCCTGCGCCAGAAGAGTGGTGCATCACACCATCATATCTTGTTCTTTTGCGATTTTCCGTCGTTAAGCCCAATGATGATTTTACTGTTAAACCATCCGCTATTTTGTAGCTTAGGTAAGTAGAGGTTAAAATATTAGTCTTATATTCATAATGTTCTCTTTCAACGTATTGGGCATAAGGGTTCATATCACCGGAAGTACGCGGTCGACTGGAGCCCTGATCATCGGTAGGATCAATGTCAATATTCCTAAGATGATCTTCATTAAAGTAATCTCCTACTTTAACATCGGGATATTCCTCTCTATCCACATATTGTATGGTTTCATCCGTATGGTAGATTAGTAGCCAGGGAGATTGTCGGATCGGGTTATGCACGGAAGTAGGCAAAGCTCTTCGCTTAGAATAGGAGGGGGTAATCTTAAATCCAAATTTTAAGTTATCCGTGATTTTAGTATCCATCTTGATATTCCCCGTATATAAGCGGTAATTGTCCGTCAGCACAACTCCCTCATCACCTAATGTTCTAAGGGATACACTGAATTTTGTACCCTCGCTTCCACCTCGTGCTGAAAAAGAATGACTGGAAATGTATCCGCCATCAAAAAATACGTCTTGCCAATCTCGGTCAACCCCGGTTTCCTCCACCAATTGCAAAGCATATTGTGTGTTATTGGTAAGAAACCCAGCTTGTGCCAGTTCAAAATCGGCCCAATCCGCAACGCTCTTTCGATAATCATCGCTTCCGAAGGCATCTTTCCTGCCCACATAGGTTTCATAACTAAATTGCGTTTTCCCAGCCTGACCGCTTTTCGTGGTGATCATAATCACTCCGTTTGATCCTTCACTACCGTAGATGGCAGCCGAAGCGGCATCCTTTAAAATTTCAAAGGATTGGATATCATTCATATCCAGGTTTCCCAAAAAATCAGGGTCCACTACTAATCCATCCACTACCACAGCAGGTCCAGAATCGGCATTGATCGAGCCAAAACCTCTAATGGTAATCGTCGGAGCAGCACCAGCTTCTGCTGAGGTAGCCTGGATGTTAACACCAGACACTTGACCAATAAGGGCATCATCCACCCTAGCCACGGCGATCTGATCTAGTTTTTCATTCTTTACCTTTGAAATCGACCCCGTGAGGTGTGACTTTTTCTGAGTACCATAACCAACTACAACGACCTCATCCAAGAGAGCCACATCTGCCTGTAATACAACATTGTAGGAGGTTTCAGGGCCAACGGTTAGTTCTTGAGCTTTGAATCCGGTGTATGTAAAAACCAGAACCGTGCCTTCTTCCGCTTCTATACTCCATTTCCCGTCGATATCTGTAATCGTACCAGTGGAAGTTCCCTGCACCGCCACTGTTACACCAATTAAGGGTAGTCCATCCGCGGCCGACGTGACTGTCCCTGAAATTGGCTTCACCTCTTCTATCCAATTTGTATTTCCCTGGGATAGAAAAGGAAGGCAAAGCAATAAAACCAAGAGGGAGAACACCCTAAAGGAGTTATTGGAAAGATTCCATAATCTTGTTGTCATGATTCAATGTTTTAAGTTTTAATACATTTCTCTCATCCGGAAATGAGATATTTTTTCAGTAACCTATTCCTTTCTGGCAAAGAACATCCTGCTCATACGAGTACACGTTGAGAAACTAGAAAAGTAAAACAGCTTTGCTAGTTGGAGCTTTACCAGAAAAATTGGTTTCGGTTTTTCAGTACCAAAACGCTCTAAGAAATGTTGACCAAAAGGCTTTTTAGTTTCATAATAAAAGTGATTTAGTTCCAGATATTCCGAATGTTATCTGTTAAAGGGTTCCATTTTCGTTCTTGACGGATCGGCTGTATTCTACTACATCCTTCAAATGGGCTCGCATAGCGACTGCAGCTTGATCCGGTTCTTGCGCGATGATATGCTTGACTATTTCTTTGTGCTCATCCAAGGCTTTATATAATCCACGATCCTGGCACACATCTAATTGGATGAAATTCTTAATAATATCAGGAGTAATAATCAACATGAATGACCGCAAGGCACTGTTCTTACTGGCCTCAGCAATCTTCAAATGAAACATCAAATCTTCTTCCACCGCCGTTTGCTTTTGGTTGACCTGATGCTCATAAGCGGCTAATGTTCTCCTTATATTTTCTATGTCTTGATCTGTTCTTCTTTGAGCCGCCAATCTGGTTGATTCCACTTCTAGTAACACTCTTGTCTCCACCAACGAATCAAAGTCGGTCTTTTCCAATTTCAATACATCAGTTATCAAACCTTCCAGGGCCAAAATCCCCATCCCTGCTACAATAGTCCCACTCTGTGGAAGGGTTTTCAAAATCCCATAGAACTCAAGCTTTTTAATAGCATCTCTTACATTACCTCTGCCTACTCCCAATTTTTCACACAATTTTCGCTCAGAAGGCAGCTTGTCCCCTGGTTTTAACTGCCCGGTGGCAATCAACTGCCTGATTTGCTGAATGATTTTGTCCGTCAGAGACTCTACTACTATTTCTTGAAAATTGTTAAGCATATAAAGGGTTTCCCAACGTTTAAAATTTGTTCTAGTCAGGCTTAATTGGTTAACCACAATTGGTTTACCAATTTTGGTTAACCAAAAATAGTACTATTTATTAATTCTCAAAAATTTTCTTCGCTCTTTTATAATCGGACTTAATAAAATTGGGTAGCAGAAGATTAAACTTAGGGTATATTTCAGGTAGGATTTCTTTGCCCAGCAGCCTTCTCATAGCTTTGCCGTAGGCAAGCGGGCTAGGTTAAGGGAGGCAGAAAAGGCAAGGTTTCTAAGTTCCGGGTAGGTCATGCCACTCTGGTCACATGTTACTAGACTAGCCTGGCTAAGGGGATATAGCAGGCTAATTAGAAGGGGTAGTAAATTAGGTATTTCTCAAATCTATTTTACTTCAGAAACTTAATCCGGACGCTAAAAAATAATTGCTTAAGGAATAATAGCTATGAATTTTCCTTATGGAATCTATTATAGGAATCAACAATCATAGATAAGTTCTTATACCTAAATCCTCTTTTTCCAATCCTTTTTGCCAACTCAGGATGCGATTTCATTTTCTTTCGCAAAACACCTCTAAAATTAAAGCGATACACCCTAAAGGGTTGTTCTCCTTTGAACTGTAACCAAATCTGTGGCGATTTCTTGTCTTGCACCACAATCGGTGACTCATTGAATCCAGCAAATTGTAATTGCCTTTCAGTGCTAGTATATAAACTCAAGACATTCCCTCGCTTTTCTACTTTCAGGAACTGCCACTCTCCATTCAAAAACTTGCTTTCGAAAAGTGAGGTTTCTCCGTTTTCCTCAAACGCAAACCCAAAAATCGTAGAGGCATCAACGACATACATAGTCCCAAAATCATTTTGAAATGATATCTGCGTTTTCTTCTGCTTGAAGGCGATGGTTTTAATAACTCCTGTTAGCTTGGATCCGTCCAAAGTAATCAAGAAATCCTTGCCTGGATCGCCTGCTTGCAGAGAACCTGAGCACAGCAATAACAGAAAAGCCAACACAAAAATGGTTCGTGAATGTTTCATGGAAGTATATGTTTGATGAAATAGATTTCAAAACTAGGAAAAGACTAGCAATATTTTTGTTTTTGCCACTACAGTTTATCACTGGCAAAAGAATACTCATTACTATCTCTCCTACAGGTTGCTTGGCCCTAACCTCAGACCTCAGGGGCTAACTTGGTGCTGTTCTTTACTGAAGCGTGAAAACTTTTCCCCTAGATCCCACCCTATCCATGTTGAAGTAGAATAAACATTCCAGATGGGGCACGGAATTTAGCTGCTTCTTTTGTCTTTTTCTTATCAATATTTTACGAATCCTTTGTCTATGAGTTTCAGATTTCCAATATCTCATTTCGTTCTTATTTTATGCCTTACCTTAAGTTTAGAAGTCCTAAGTATATCCAAAGTAGAAGCCCAAGCTAATCAAAGTCGATCTCTACAACTAATGGATCTTTTTGAGCTGGAAACCGCCCAAAGTCCACAGATTTCACCCGATGGGCAAGCGGTAGCCTACGTACGGGGCTGGGCTGATGTCATGACAGATACCCCCTTTTCTAACCTATGGCTGATTAGCTTTTGGTGGTGCCAGGTACGATTGGTCTACTGACAGTAAAAGTATTGTTGTTGCCGCCAACAGGAATGAGGATTGGGAGGAACAACTGTTTGAGTCGGAAATTTCTGAATTCTCGCTTACTGGCGGTCAACCGAAACAGAGTAGTAGAAACCGCACTAGTCCGGGTACCTCGAGAGCCCCATGGTATTCGACGCCGTCCTAGTCATCAGATGTCAAAAATCAGTACTCTAAGGGGATGGTTCGATAAGCATAGCGGCAAGAAGACCAAGCCTTAGCTATGGAAGGACGACCATCCCGCCTACTACCTATAAAGGGCGAAACAAGGATCGAAGTGAATGGGATAAACAAGGCGGAGCGAGTTGATCTCTTGTTCTCAAATCAATATTTCACTACCCTCTTTTGCGAAATAACAATTGGGGAATATGGCCTGGCATTCTCTTTCTGCGGTACGCAAAAAGTCATCGTGATGATCAGGATCGTGGTGGGTAATGTAGAGTTTCTTCACCTGTGCTCGCTTAGCTACTTCGATCGCCTGACTGAAGCTGCTATGGCCCCATCCCCTGCGCTCTGCTAGTTCCTCCTCCGTATATTGTCCATCGTGTACGAGTACATCGGCATCTTGGCAAAAAGCCACGATCTCAGCATCTATGGTGTCACCGTGTTCAATGTCCGTACAAATCACTATGGATTTACCGTAGCCCTCTAATCTATAACTGTAGGCTCCTCCAGGGTGGTTATGCAAATGATATTGAAAACTAATATGCTCATCAAGGCTCAGTCGATCCTGAAACTCTTCACTTGTATAAAAGCGCATATTTGCCCCCATCCGATCCAACTGTACGGGAAAATATTCACTCTGCATCTGCTGCGCGAAAATTCCTTTGAGCTTATCCCAATCGTCTGCATCATAATGTGGAGAAAATAGGGCAATCTTTTGGTCAGGAAAGTAAGCTGGAGCAAAAAAAGGAAAGCCTTGAATATGGTCCCAATGGAAATGGCTAAAATGGATTAGGATATACTCCGTACGAGGAATGAGGCCAGAGAGGACATCTTTTCCCAATTGCCGAATACCTGTCCCTGCATCAAATATCACGATAATCTTCTCTTCAGGTGGTTTGATGAGTAGATCCAGGTAAAAGCAGGTAGTGTTTCCTCCGAATTCTGTCGCAGTGGATTCACATACTGGGATGGAGCCCCGCACGCCGTAGAATTTGAGTTTCCAAACGGGATTATCAGACATGAATCAGGAATTTGGGTATGCTGTCTAAACTGAGAATACTCCGGATTGTTCATCGACAAGGCGGCTTCTTATTAGCGTATCTTCAAAAACTGAACAAAGTAAATGTTTAAGTTAAAGACGCTGGAAATGCCTCCATCGAACTGGATATCCTTCCCAAAGGCTATGTAAGAGTATATTCTCTATACCTAATCGCTATTTCTACTTCCAAGCAAATATTAGCCATCTAAAATTACGAAGGAAATCTCTACGCCTCAACATATAGAAGTTGAAAAGTTCATTGCTTCCAACGAGCATTCAACTAGGTCATGGTTGCACTTTACCCCACTAAATTTATCAAGTAGTAGGCCGCAAAACCCAACATGGCCACGAGACCTCCATACGCCAGAAGGATCATCCAAGTGGGCGGACGGTGCGTCTTAGGTATGTTTGGCCCTTGCATAGCACGAAGATTCAAGAAACCGATAACGGGGGCTGTGATAAAAGAAATCACCGTCGCCCATTCCAAGATTTTGATCATACTTGCCGCTGAAAGGTAAAAGAGCAGGAAACCGCCGATTCCTACAACAATCAAAAGGATCTGGTAATAGCGGTCCAAGAAATTTTGCTGTTCCGTCGTCTTTTCAATCTGCTCGAATTTCAATACGCGCAATCCCCGCACAAAGCTTCTTGGGAAAGCATCCATGATAGTAATCAGCGTACCATAAATAGTACCAAAGGCAGCAATGGCCAATACCGGATAGGCCCAAGCCCCTAAGTTAGCCGTAAAGACCCCCAGCAACTTATTTGAAAATTGCGTAGCGTTACCATCCAGTAATTCACCACTACCATAAACAGTATATGCACCAATAGTCATGAACATGATGGCCAAGGCGGTGGCAAACAAATACCCCAGATTAAAATCGAAAAGGTTTTCTTTCAGACTCGCTTTATATTGCTCCGTATGAGATTTTTCGATAACCCAAATGCTATTCATCGTGGAGGCTTCTATACCGGCAGGCATCCAGCCTAGTAGACTGATTAGTAGTGTTAGACCGGCACCTTCCAACAGACTGGGCGCCTCGAAATCGGCAATGGGTTCCAATGGCCCCTGAAATAGAACAGCCATGAAAGCGATAAACACTGTAATTAACAAAACAACTGAAAGGAGTTTGATAAATTTATCTAAACCTGAGTACCCTCCGACTAGTAAAATAATCACCGTAATCAAAATGACAGCGCCGGCCAACCAAGGTACCGGTAGAACAGCCACCCCAAAGAGTGTGGCTAATAAACCGGCCGTAACGGCACCAACCGCCCCTGTAACAGCAAACATATTGATAAATATCACGGAGAGGAATAGCCATACCGCCCAATTCCCTTGATCTTTATAGCCCTTTAATAGACTGAACCCAGTCGCATTTGCATAGCGAGGGCCAAATTCGTAAAAAGGGTACTTGAGCAGCAGTGCCCCAAGAATGATCCAGAAGAATATCATCCCATGATGTGCACCAGCCCGCGTGGACAACACTAAATGTGAGGTCCCGATGGCAGCACTGGCAAATAAAAGGCCAGGCCCCAAGGCCTTTAGCCATTTTCTCCATCCCCTATGGTCTATGTTGTCGGTAGACATGCTCATATCTTTTGTAAGTCCGGTAGGTTTTCGATTCCTACTTGCACCATATTATTTTTTAAATCGTCCGTTAATATTTCCACTACATGGTCCCCTCCGTAGCGTCCCAGGGCCGCCACTCCATATATAAAAGCGCGCCCCAATAGTACGAAATCCGCCCCCAGATGCAAAGCCCGCATGATATCCAATCCCGAACGCACACCACTATCAAACAGAATAACAGCCTTGCCTGCTACCTCCCTAACTATATCCGCTAAAGCATCGATTGCAGGTACAGCACCATTAAACTGCCGCCCACCGTGGTTAGACACTACAATACCATCCAATCCGATTTCCACCGCCTTGCTGGCATCTTCAGGATGAAGAATACCTTTCAAGATCACTGGACCATCCCACTCTTCCTTAAGTATTTGACAATACTCCCAGGACAAGGTTCCTCCCAGCCGATTACCTACCATACTGCTGATAAACTTCATATTGGTATGGGTAGCATACTTTTCCACCGTTTTTAAGCGGGGTAGGCCATTCCTGAGCGTAGCTAAGGTCCAAGCTGGATGTGTAATGCCTTGCCAGATCATCTGTGGTGTCATAGAGGGGGGCATGCGGAGGCCTGCTCTCTTAGTGCGCTCGCGACGGCTTGGCATAGGCACGTCTGCTGTGACAACCAAGGTGTGAAAACCATTATCCTTTGCTCGCTTCAATAAAGACTGCCTAAACTCTTTTTCTCTGGGTGGGTACAGTTGAAACCAGCCCATGTCCTCAACCCTGGGCCCCACTACCTCGGGGGTATCGGTAGCTACCGTACTAAGGGTATAAGGGATTTGACAGCGAGCGGCAGTTTCCGCCAAGTATTGCTCAATTTTTGGCCACATCAAGCCTGTTAAACCCACAGGAGCAATACCAAAGGGTGCCGCATATTTTCGGCCCAATAAAGAAGTCTCTATTTGGGGAGCTAAGGTGCCTCGACAAAAACGGGGTGTGAACTTGATGTTTTGTAAGGCTTTTCGATTCTCTCGGATTAGATCTTCGTCCCCCGTACCAGACTCCAGATACTCCCAAGCGACATGCGGAATTCTCCTTCTGGCTTTTTGAGCTAAGTCATAAATAGCAGGATATTGATTTAAATATTGTTGTCGCTTTTTATCGTAACTCATAGTCCTTCATTAAGAGCAGTACCCGAAAGGTAAAGAAAAAGGATGATAAAAGGCTTACTCAATATTCCCCCCTACTGGAAGCCCACTGGGAACTATGGTCGGTACCTGCTTGTCAAATTCAGTATCATTCAATGTGTTGAGGAATGAAATGATTGGTAGCATATCTCTGACACGTAGGTCGAGTTGCTTAACTAAAGGATCAATCTCTTCCTGCGTGACCGCTTCATGTCTATTCTTCCCAGCAGCAATATCTTCGTAAAACTCTAGTACTTCCTTCAAGGAGTTAAACTGACCATTGTGCATATAAGGCGCTGAAAAACGAAGATTGCGTAGACTAGGCGTGCGAAAGGCAAAATTTTTATCTATCCCTCGATCGAATTCCGTTAACTTTTTATTCTTAGGCACCCCAACTACATGGGCTTGATAATCGGAAAACATGGGTCCATTATGACACTTCCCGCATCCTACTTTGTTGAACAACATAAAGCCATCACGCTCTGATAAGGAAATGGCATCTTCCTCCCCTCTCATGTATTGGTCAAAGCGAGTATTAGTAGTTACTAAAGTCCTTTCAAAGGCCGCTATGGCTTTAGCTATATTTCCGGGCTGGATCGGATCTGGACCGGGGAAGGTGGACTGAAATTTTTCAACATATTCGGTAATCCCCTTTAATCGACCAACAACTTCATCCAAAATTTCCACTTCACTAAAGTTTGGGCCTCTCATCTCTTCAAATGCCAAGAGTGGTTCGATAGCTTGCTGTTCTAGAGAAACTACACGATTGTCCCAAAACATAGGGGCCTCAGCAGGTTGGTAGCAATTTCGGGTATCTATCCCATTGAAAGCTGTATTAAGGATGGTATGTGCATTTCGTTTTACCAACGGAATCACATTCGGCTCCTTAAACACCCTCTTGATGCCGAATCCCTGGCCATTGGTGCCAATCGAGAGATCCCGATATTCTGCATAGCCATTTTCTGGATGATGACAGGAGGCGCAAGCAATATCCTTATCACCAGACAAAATGGGATCAAAAAACAGCAATCTCCCCAACTCGACCTTGGCTTGGGTAATGGGATTATCTTTAGGGCTTTTGACTTGCTCAGGTAAAGCAGAATGAATACTTAAGGGCGTCTTTTCCTCTGGCGTTTTTCTCGGTCCTTTCCCAAAATCCTCACTTGTGCATCTGTAAGCTAGCAGAGCAATGATTAGGACCATCAAAATAGATAGGTAGGATTTCACTGTCATTCAAGGTCGCGATTAAAAGGTAACGCAATTTGGTGGAATTAGTGGGCAGGCAGCTTATCGAAGATACAAAGTCATGCTCAATTTAATGAAAAAGTTTAAGTGAACTACTGGTTGGTGATCAGATTACCCATTTGCGGCAAGATTCGGATAATTTAGCCCTAAGGGCTTACAAAAATTTCAGCTTGCGATTTCCTTTATCCAAATTCTTTACCCATAGTCTCCTACTTTTCATACTTTTAGCAAAGCAAATTAGGACTGTAAACCAGCGTGCAGCCCATCGAATTTCTACTCTTGTTCTTCAATCTGCTGATCATGATTCAACTCGACAACCCACGATTATTCCGAACCCAATCCTACCTAAATGGCCAATGGGTGGAAGCTAAAGCCGGATCAAACATTCCGGTGCACAACCCCTTTGATCAAAGTCTTCTCGGAACCGTCCCAGATTTAGGGATAGAAGATTGCGTGAACGCGATCGATGCGGCGGCACTGGCCTTCGAAGAATGGAGAGGATATACAGCAGGCCAACGCAGTCAAATTCTGAGAAAGTGGTACGAGCTACAGCTAGAAAACCTAAGCGATTTAGCCAAAATTTTGACGCTTGAACAGGGAAAACCAATGGCAGAAGCAAAGGGAGAGATTCGGTACGGGGCGAGTTTCGTAGAATGGTTCGCAGAAGAAGCGAAACGAGTCTATGGCGATGTGATACCTGGCCATGGCAAAGACAAGAGAATCACCGTTATCAAACAGCCCATAGGCGTAGTAGGCGCCATCACACCTTGGAACTTCCCTAATGCCATGATTACACGAAAAATTGCACCAGCCCTGGCAGCAGGTTGTACCGTAGTAATCAAACCCTCAGAATTAACGCCTTTCAGCGCGCTCGCTCTGGCAGAACTGGCGGAACAGGCTGGCTTCCCGCCCGGCGTGATCAATATCCTAACGACTAGTGATGCAAGTGCAATTGGGAAAGAACTGACTGCAAATCCAAAGGTCAAGAAAATTTCCTTTACCGGTTCTACCAAAGTAGGCAAGATCCTGCTTCAGCAAGCAGCAAGTTCGGTTAAGAAGGTATCGATGGAACTTGGCGGGAATGCCCCATTTATTGTGTTTGAAGATGCCGATGTAGATGCTGCAGTAGAAGGCGCTATCGCTTCAAAATTCAGAAATGCTGGACAAACTTGTGTTTGTAGCAACCGAATCTTTGCTCAAGAAAAGATCTATGAGGAGTTTGTTACTAAATTGGCCCAAGCTATCCAGAATATCCGCGTGGGTAATGGTATGGAGGCGGGCGTGAACGTGGGGCCCTTAATCGAAAATAAGGCGCTGTCCTTTGTGGAGGCGGTCGTACAAGATGCGGTTGATCAAGGCGCCACGGTACTGACTGGCGGGAAAAAGTCAGCCGATCATAACCTCATCTTTGAACCCACTTTGATTACAGACCCCAGTACGGAAATGATGGTGTATCGGGAAGAGATTTTCGGACCAGTGGCACCCGTCTTCAAATTTAGCACCGAAGCTGAAGTCATTGCTTTGGCAAATGATACGAACTATGGGCTGGCATCCTATTTCTATGGCCGTGATTATGCCCGCATCTGGCGGGTTGCAGAAGCTTTGGAATACGGTATGGTCGGCATTAATACAGGCATGATTTCCACTACGGTAGCTCCCTTTGGAGGAATCAAAGAAAGTGGCTTTGGAAGGGAGGGATCGAAGTATGGGATCGACGACTATGTGAATATCAAGTATATGTGTTGGGGCGGAGTCAACTAGCTCAAAGAGAGACAATATTTATCTGGAATTGCCTTGGTTCTGGTAAGGTTTATGATTTGTCAGAAAGCCTTATCATGACCGACAAGCCCAAAAACGCTTAGATTCATTTAGAACAAGACTACTCATGAAGCAACCTTCCATTTCAATTCTATTTGTACTATTCACTACCCTCATTTTCGCCCAACCCAAACAAAGTTTCGAGTCCGTCCCGGGTACAGAAGGCCTGCAAGTGATACAGAACGTTATGGTTCCTGCAAAGGATGGGATTGGCCTCGCTACTGACATCTATCGGATGGAGGTTGGCGAATCCCCTCTTCCCTTGGTATTACAGCGTACCCCTTATGGTAAGACCAGTGATCGCTTTAAAAAGGTCATCGCTCATTTGGCATCCAGAGGCTATATCGTGGCGATCCAGGATTTACGAGGAAGATATGATTCTGAAGGCGAGTTTAGCAAATATAGCCCCATGGAGGCCGATGATGGTGCTGCGACCGTAGAGTGGTTGGCCAAGCAGGATTTCTGCAATGGCCAGGTGGGTATGTGGGGGACTTCCTATGGTGCACATACACAAGCAGATGCCTCAAAGCTCAACCCCAAAGGCTTGGCAGCAATGATCCTGAACATGGGCGGCATGACCAATGCCTGGGATCATGCCGTGCGGCAGGGTGGGGCTTTTGAATTGGGGCGTGAACTGACTTGGGCTTTCCGGCAGATTCCGGCAGAGATTAAGGATCCAGTAGTGCAAAAACACTTTGAAAAGGAAAAAGTAAATGATTGGTACAAAGCATGGCCTTTCCGCAAAGGGCTAAATCCGCTCTCCATCGCGCCAAACTTTGAAGATTATATCCTTGAAGAACTCACTCATTCCGATTACGACGAGTTTTGGCAAGCTACTGGCATCAACTGGGAACAATACTTTGCCCAAACGGCAGATGTACCAATGGTTCATGTAGGAGGATGGTATGACATCTTTTTGCGCGGTACGATTCGGAATTATGTGGTACTAGATAGCCTGCAAAAGACACCAAAATGGCTCATTATTGGCCCTTGGACCCACAGTGGCAATGGAAGAACCTATTCAGGGGATGTAGATTTTGGTGCAGCAGCAAGTATCGGAGATTTTCGGGTGGAATATCAAGGTATTTGGTTTGATTATTTATTGAAGGGGCTACCACAAGAACGTATCAAACCCGAACCTGTCCAATTATTCATTATGGGTACTGGAGATGGTAGTAAAAATGCTGAGGGGCGGCTGCAACACGGTGGCTTCTGGAAAGGGTTTGATACCTGGCCACCTCCCGCCATTGAAGACTATACCTTATATTTCGGGGCAGACGGTTCATTGCAAATTAATCAACCAACTACGGAGTCTGCCAGTACTACCTTTACTTTCGACCCGGAGCACCCCGTCCCTACTTTGGGGGGCAATGTCTCAGCACGAGTCAAAGATGGAGCATTCAATCAAAGGGAAAGACCCGATTTTGTCGGAAGTAGTCCACCTTATCTCCCGATTAAGGCCCGAAAAGATGTGGTCGTGTTTCAAACACCGCCATTAGAGGAGGATATGTGTATAGGTGGACCGATAGAAGTCGAGCTTTATGTAGCCTCTAGTGCCGTTGACACTGACTTTACAGTGAAAGTCCTGGATGTCTATCCCCCTTCAGAAGATTTCCCTGAAGGTTTCGATTTGAATCTAACAGATGGGATTGTCCGGATGAGTTATCGCAATGGGCGACATACAAGAGATCTCATCAAGCCAGGCGAAATATATAGCTTGAAAATCGATCTTTTTCCAACGGCCAACGTTTTCAAGAAAGGCCATCGGATCCGAGTAGATATATCTAGCAGTAATTTCCCTAGATGGGATGTGAATCCTAATACAGGTGAGCCCCTAGGGAAGCACAGAAGGATGATTAAAGCGGACAATACAGTATTTCACTCTTCTAAGTATCCCTCCAAAATACGACTGCCACTTCTCCCTCAGAGCATCATGAAGCACAACTAGTTTCACACGGTGGAGAGTTTACTGGAAGGGACATGGCTTAATGGCATGGAATCTGTTTGGAGTAGGGATCACTAATTTCCTCCCTACTCCAGGCAAATAAACTAGAAAAAGCCAAACTTAAGGTACTTATTTTAGGACGAACTGTTGGACGGAAACAGCTACACCTTGTGCGCTGGTCCGCAAGGTATAAACGCCCGGGCTAAGTCCGGCTACCGCTAGCTGCCAACGCTGTCCAGCAAAGCTTGTTTGCAATTTCTCTCGCACTAAAACCTGCCCCAGAGCGTTCTGTATTTCTACTACCACATCTTCGGCTTGTCTTTGGAACTGAACTTGCAAACCCTCTCCTCTAGTTACAGGATTAGGATATAAAGACAGCAGAGCCTCCTCTTCTGCGATGGCTCCCTCCGTATCTGTGACATCCAAATTAAAGTATGGTAAAGCATAATTAAAGGCCTCTACGCCAATCACTTCGCCGATTAAGCGACCAGGAATGTCATCAGCGGGTGGGTGTATACCTCCCCAAATTCTCGACAAGCTGGTCTGATCGGAGGCGTCGCGGTAGGTCGCCCATTGTAGTATCACATCTACACTAGGGCCTTCCTCAAAAACAAGGAATTCATTTTTCTTGGCTACAAATTCACTCATACCACCAGGAAAAAACTCATCTCCTGTGAGCAAGGTCATGGCTTCCGCTGCCGCTCTGGAGAAGGTAGAATGTCCAGAGATATATCCGGCAAAGGGCGGAGTAATAAAAGTTGGACGTTGATAGGGCCACCAGTTCTCAGCTAGTATCCAGCCTACCCCTGCCTCATCCGTTTCTGGTTGGTCAATATAATCTGGTCCTCGCCAGGCGTATACTTTGATTTTGCCGACATGTTCGTTGTTATCACCGGCCAATGAATCTCCTTCTTCCACCAACTCAATGAAATCGGAGAGCAAGGGAATGCCTCCCGGAGCGTAATTCGGAAGATTTGGGTCTGAACTCTGTCCCTTATCAGCCATAAAACGGATCGCAGAAACTGGCCTGACATAATCGTACCAGCCTTTAATGCCCCAGGCAGCAATGGCCGCATCGTGCACTGCTCCCCCCAGGATAAAATAGGCTTTAACATCCCACTCCAAATCATCTAGAATCTCACCTTGCCCTTGGAAGCGCTTCTCAAAGGCAGGATGGTCATTGACATAATTTAGAATCGTAAACCAATGACCGGGAGGTGTCTCCGAGTCTGGGCCATCTGCCCAAAATTCGGCCAGGACCCGAGCGTAATCTGCTCTGGGGACCATTTGGGGCTCATAAGGCTGTCCGGTATACGGATTCTCTTCATAACCAATACTGGGATCTCCTCCTTCGATAAGTTTATAGAAATCCCGGTGCTCCTCCAAAGTTTCCGGATAAGCCTGGATATTACCGATCGAAGCAGGTGAGATATCCCACAAAACGCTATCCGATGGATCTAAATGGGCGGACCAAATGGAAACCAGACTATGATTCCATTCATACAATCCCTCCCAACCTCTTGCAACTGTAGTATCTAAATAGGGCGGTAAGCCTGGATCATGATACACCCAATATTCGTTGGTATCTCTTTCGTAGATGGTCAAGTCGTCATCTTGTAAGGCAAAAGGAACAACGGTACCCCATTCTGCACTCAAGAATTCAGGTTCATTATAGGGAGTCAAATTACCTGATTGATCAATGAAAACCCGTAAGTATAAGGGTTGCCAGTGGTTTGGATCCAGGATAGTTGGATTGCCAGGGAGTTGTGGAGCCAAAGCTGAATTGACCGGCTCATAAAAGAGATTTTCATAATCATTCTCTTCATTACATAGTTCCGTTAGGCCAAAGGTAATGAGCTGATCTGCTAGATAGTTACCAAGTGCTGCGGGCGAGCCACTGGAGTAATCCATACTAATGATATTGCGATCATACCCCAGTTCGCTCATAAAGTTGTTCAGTTTGATTTCTGTTTCAAACCCATTGGGAGACAGCCTAAATCTGTACTTCAACAAGCGATACATGGCGTAGCTCATGGCTTCCTCCTGAGCAGCCCGAATGTCTTCAGGAGCGGGAATGCTATCAAACGGAATGGTATATCCACCGCGTTCCTTGCCAAGGAAAAAGTTATCGGCTTGCTCATCATAAACAGCCCAGCAATCATACATTAATATCGCACTATGATATAGATTTCTTGCATGTATTGTTGGTCTAGCAAAATCATTGCGTATCGCGTCTAGGAGTAATTCATTCCATTGTCTTGCCACAGAGTGCTGTGCCGCTATCGAAGTCAATCCTATACACAGCAGGGAAAGCATCATTAACGTCCGTGAAATAATTTTCATCACTTAATTCAATTAATCTTAGTAACTGACCTTTCGCAGGTCAAAAATTTGGAAAACAAAAAAATATTGATCAGGGCTATCCCAAAAGAGGGATAGTGGTTTGCAAATCAGACGGTAATTGTGCATTCCAGTGTTTGAGTCTTCTCAGTTCCTGGTAAGCCGCCTGAACTGCTTTGAGATACAGCTTAGATTTCAATGCGAATTGATTGGTGTGCTGCTTAAGTTTGAGCAACTCCAATTTACAATAGGCAATCATGGCCGCAAAGATGTGATTGGCTTGTGTGATCTCGTATTTGGTCGGAGATTTGGTCAAACCCACGTTTTGCTTGAGTGACTTATGGAATACCTCCACGCTCCATCGTTTGTCATAGATGGTGAAGAGTTGGTCATTAGTCAAGGAGTAGTCGTTGCTAATTAGGTACAATACGCCAGACGAGCCGTCCTGGTTTTCATAGCGGCGTTTGGTCATCAGGATGGGAAAATCCAATCCTTTGAGCCAAACTTTAATCGGCTGGTTAGTTTGTAGTTCTAATTGACCGACTTGTGTCCATTGACCTTGCCGTTTTGCTTGTTCACTCAAAGCCACCAAACGATTGTCTTTCAAGGCACAGACGAAATGCCGCTTTAGATTGTAGTGGACAAAACTCAGATTTTCCTTGCTGGAAAACCAGGTATCCCACACTACATAGCGGAACTTTAACCAATTGTATTGGACCAGAATGCGCAAACGCTCTCGCACGATCTCATTTTTAGTTACCGGACTGCGGCGTTTAATTTTGTTGGTTTTCTTGTCCAGATATCGTTCGGTCTTTTCTACGATTTCGAAAGCCGTCGGTAAAGTAATGTGTTGGCCATCAGCCAAAGGCGCATGATAGAGAAAATTGATGATGTTGATGCCTTTGACGCTACGGCCCTTGGCATGATCCCAATGGTAGCAGATCATATCATTCTCTGTAGAATGAGTCTTTTCTGCAATGGTATCATCAATACTCAGTACGCCTTGATCTTGCTCAATTCGCCGAATCAGTCGCTTAACCATACGCCAGAAATCCTTCTGGGTGAATTTGCCTTGCGCTAGAAAACGACTGATTTGATCGTGACTGTATCCCTGATCTAGCAGTGCACTTAAGCCTACAGCCGTCACTAGGCTGAAAGAGCTTAATAGGTAATCGCTGTAAATATCTAGTAACTCAGGGCGCTTCATCGGTAGATAACTTTTTAGTCCACCGATAAAGATAACTCCTAATATATTTTTTCAATTATCAAAACTTTCGCTTTGCGAAAGGTCAGTTAGTAAAATCTATTCCTGATAGTTTTCTAATGTATGCGAAATAGGCCTGCTCGATGGAGCAAAGCTAAAAGGGGGTAGAACGTAGTTAAGTTGGCAGTAGTTGAGAAGAAATTTATATCTATGTCATGTAAACTTACGACAAAAATTAAGCCTAAATAAGCGAATTCTGTCAAAAGTATCATTTAAGAATAGGTTTGACGAAACCTGAATTGCCTTTGAATGAGGTGCTTTATTTTGTGCTGTGTTAGATTTTTCGCCGACGTACCCGTATCTACCTGTCTCTGTCAGCGAGACAGATTCGGCTGCAAGATTTGCCTTGCCCAGCATAAAATTTCCTCACCCACAACTGCCCCGTCTTGATTAAGCATATGCGAAAATCCTCATTCGTTATCTTTCTATCCCTGTTATTGCTTACGCATGAGCATTTCTCGTTTCCAACCATTTTCTGGCATTAGTAAAAGCTATAATCCAAGGCGAAATATCGTCCTTTCGACCATCGGGATAGTTTGCCCAGTTCCAACGGAACATCGATCGCTCGATGTGAGGCATGGTAACCAAATGCCGACCATCAGGGCTAGCCATCATAGCTGCATTGTAATCGCTACCATTCGGATTAGATGGATACGCCTCATAGCCATATCTAGCGACTATATTGTATTGATCTTCAGTGAGTGGTAGATGGAATTTACCCTCTCCGTGGGAGATCCAAACGCCTAAGGTACAACCTGCTAAACTGGACAGCATCACGGAGTTATTTTCAGGAATAACTACGGAAGTAAAAGCACTTTCATGCTTATGAGTATCGTTGTGAAGCATTGTTGAGGGAACAGAATGCTCCGGATTGATCAAATTCAATTCCACAAACAACTGACAGCCATTGCAAATACCGATGGATAGCACATCTTCGCGGGCAAAGAAGTTTTCCAGTGCTTTCTTAGCTTTTTCGTTATACATAAATGCCCCTGCCCAGCCTTTTGCCGAGCCAAGTACATCAGAATTTGAAAATCCCCCTACCGCACCAATAAACTGGATATCTTCTAGGGTTTCACGTCCGCTGATGAGATCCGTCATATGGACATCCTTAACATCAAATCCAGCCAAATACAGGGCATGTGCCAATTCCCGCTCGGAATTACTTCCCTTCTCCCTGAGTACTGCCGCCTTCGGCCTTGGCTTGGATAAGTTGGGTTTTGGCCGTATGCCTTGGAAGTCAGCAGGAAATTGATATTGTAGGGGTTGAAGTTTATAATGGTCAAAACGCTCCTTAGCCTTTACAGCTCCAGATTGTCTTTGGTCCAGCAGGTAGGAGGTCTCGTACCAAACATCCCTTAAAGCTGCTATTTCAAACTCGAAAGCTTCTACCCCATTGTTTATCTTTAGCTCAGCCTTGTTGGTAGCCGTACCAATCTTAATCAGATCTATTCCTCGTTCAGACATGAAAGCAGCCAGGTCCTCCCCTTTTGCCTGAATAACCAAGCCGCTATTTTCAGCAAATAGCAGTTTCACCGAATCTTCTTCTCCCAAATCAGTAAGATCAAGTGTAGCTCCCAACTGCACATCAGCAAAACATAATTCTAACAAGCACGTAAGTAATCCGCCTGCTGAAACGTCATGTCCCGCGACAATTAAATCCGCTTTAATAGCCTCTTGCACAGCATCAAAAGCCCTAGCAAAGTTACTGGCATCTTTAATAGTAGGCGCCTTCTCTCCTACTCTATTGCGCGTTTGAGCAAAGGATGATCCCCCTAATTGATAGTTATCCTGAGATAAGTTCAGGTAATATATTGCTCCTCCATCTTTCTTTAAGACAGGTTCGACAATCTTATAAATATCATCACAATGCCCAGCAGCGGAGATAATCACGGTGCCGGGAGAAAGCACCTCTTCTCCCTGGTACTTTTGCTTCATGGAAAGAGAATCTTTCCCTGTTGGAATGTTGATTCCCAATTCGATGGCAAATTGTGAGACACTCTCCACGGCAGCATACAATCGAGCATCCTCACCCTCATTTCGGCAAGGCCACATCCAGTTTGCAGAAAGCGATACGGAACGAAGTCCATCAGCCATCGGCGCCCACACGATATTGGTTAGTGATTCGGCTATTGAATTTCTGGAACCCGCTACGGGGTCGATCAATGCGCTGATTGGTGAATGCCCGATCGCCGTTGCTAAACCATTTTTGCTATCGTAATCCAATGCCATGACACCACAATTATTCAAAGGCAACTGTAAAGGACCAGCACATTGCTGTTTGGCTACCAGTCCGCCTACGCATCGATCTACTTTGTTGGTCAGCCAGTCCTTGCAAGCCACAGCCTCCAAGCGCAATACATCTTGAATATAGGTTAGCAGCTGTGCCGAATCGTAAGACACCGCACTGTATTGCCGATCGATCTGTTGATCTGCCATTATGGTGGTAGGAGAACTACCAAACATATCGCTCAGTGCCAAATCCATTGGATTTCCAGCTCCGTTTGTCCCTTCAAAGGAAAATCGGTGATCTCCGCTGACTTCCCCGACTACATAGATCGGTGCCCGTTCTCGCTCTGCTATTTGCAGTAGCTGAGTCATATTTTCCTCGGCTATTACCAGGCCCATTCGCTCCTGGGATTCATTGCCGATCACCTCCTTGGCAGACAGTGTGGGGTCTCCAATTGGCAATTTGCTCAACTGGATTTTTCCTCCGATATCTTCCACTAATTCTGATAGGCAATTCAAATGCCCTCCAGCACCATGATCGTGTATGGACACGATGATGTTTTCATCTCCCTCAACCACTCCTCTGATAGCATTCGCCACTCTTTTTTGCATTTCCGGATTAGAACGCTGAACGGCATTCAGCTCAATGCCAGAGCTGTACTCTCCGGTATCAGCAGAAGACACTGCCGCCCCTCCCATTCCGATGCGATAATTGTCTCCTCCCATGATCACAATTCTATCTCCTTCTTTCGGTGTTCCTTTTATGGCTTGTTCCGCCTTCCCATAACCGATTCCTCCCGCCAACATAATCACCTTATCATATCCGAGTTTTCGATCATGCTCTTGATGTTCAAAGGTAAAGAGGGAGCCGGCAATCAAGGGCTGTCCAAATTTGTTGCCGAAATCAGAGGCCCCGTTGGAAGCCTTAATGAGAATATCTACCGGTGTCTGGTATAACCAGGGACGCTCTGGCATCTGTTGTTCCCAGCCTCGGTTGTCATCCAAGCGAGAGTAAGCTGTCATATATACCGCAGTTCCCGCCAAGGGTATCGAACCCTTCCCACCCGCTAGGCGATCTCGGATCTCTCCTCCTGAACCAGTAGCAGCCCCATTAAAAGGTTCTACGGTAGTGGGGAAGTTGTGGGTTTCTGCTTTCAAGGATAATACCGACTCATAGGTCTTTTTCTGGTAAAAATCCGGTTTTTCCGGGCTTTTTGGCGCAAACTGGGTTAGTTCAGGACCTTTGATAAAAGCAACATTGTCTTTATAGGCTGATACAATCCCGTTGGGATTTTCTTTTGAGGTCCGTTTAATCAATTGAAAGAGCGACGTCTCTTTTTCTTCTCCATCTATTACAAAAACTCCGTTGAATATTTTGTGCCGACAATGCTCACTGTTAACCTGGGAAAAGCCAAACACCTCCGAGTCAGTCAAGGATCTCCCGATACGCTCTGCCACGCCTTCCAAATATTGAACTTCCTCTTGACTTAGCGCCAAGCCCTCCTGTTCATTGAAGGCTGCAATATCTTCAATCGGCAAGATTGGCGTAGGTTCGATATTAATAGTAAAGATAGATTGATCTAAACCCTCGTAACGTTGGGCCAACATAGGATCAAACTCCACCTTTCCTTTGCCCACATAGGAATACTTTTCAATACGCTGGATGCCCTTGATGGCCATATTCTGGGTAATCTCAACTGCGTTGGTACTCCAGGGCGTGATCATGGTAGCCCTCGGGCCGATAAAAACACCAGACACCACCTCTGTTTCCAGTACTGCTTGCCCGCCAAACAGCCATACAAGCTTCTGGATATCAGCATTTTCCAAAGGATGCAAAACTTGTACTGCAAAGATTTCTTCTATAGGATTACCAAAGAAAAGGATCATAGGAAGCCAGGGTTGTTAATTAAAGCTGCAAATTTAGCCAATTTGCGGAATAGCAGAAGTGAATCCTCATAATTTTGAAAGGCTTTATACCAAGGATAATTTTTCCGAAATTCTCCTTTAGGAAGTGACCTATACATCAATTCAGAGTCTTTAGGCGAACCTCTGTCTCTAGGATGAGGTTAAATAACACTAACTTAGTTAAAAGGATAGCAGAGGAAAAAATTTCTTGAACCATCAACATAAGTCATAGTTAACTCAGATTTTAGTGATGACACGATCTGTAAGTTTATTGAGATTGGTATTAGTTATGATAGTGACCTAGATATGGCTAAAAGAATCATGCAGGAAGAGTGTTTAAATCATCCACTGCTGGTGGGCAATCGGAATCCAACACAAATTGAACAAGGTGAAGAACAGGTTCCCGTTAGATTATTAACTTTGGGAGAGTCGTCGGTAAACCTTCGAGCTTGGGCCTGGGCCAAGGATACTGCCGATGCCTTCATTACGGGGTGCGATCTTCTAGAAAGTATTAAGAAAAGATTCGAACTGGAAGGAATCGAAATCCCATATTCACACCGAACGCTTGTTTACAAGGAGCCAAAGACAATATGAAACAGAAAAAGCACCGAGAAACCCTACCACCTGGTTCCGTCGTATTTAAAGGTGACCAGAAGGTAGACCGTATTGGCATTCATTATCTTAAATATGATACGGAACACTTAACGGAACAGAAACTTGATAATCATACCGAAATTACCTTTTTACAGTCAGCCTCAGATACAGTAGACTGGTACGATATCAGGGGACTACACGATACTCGCCTAATTGAGACCCTTGGAAAAACTTTTGAGATACATCCCTTGATTCTGGAAGATATCGTAGACACAGATCAGCGGCCAAAGTTTGAAGAATACGAGAAAGGACTTTTCCTGGTCATAAGAGCCCTGAGTTTCGAAAAGAATCAAGAGAAGATGAATGTGGAGCATGTTACCATCTACTTCAAGAAGGGGTTGGTGGTAACCTTTCAGGAGACGGAAAGTGATCTTTTTGAATCCGTACGCAAGAGGCTTCAGGCCAGAAGCGGAAAAATCAGGACTCGCGGGGCAGATTATTTGGTTTATGCATTAGCAGATGTGTTAGTGGATCAGTATTATTTCATGCTGGAGGATCTCGAAGAGGTGATTAGCCAACTCGAAGAAGAGCTACTTGACTCTTCAGATGATACCATGCGTGAACGCATCCACCATATCAAGCGGACCTTAATTGGAGCTCGCAAGAGTATTACCCCCTTACGTGAAGCTGTCAATCGCTTTGCAAAGTCAGAGAATGAAATCATTCTGGAAGGAACAAAAGTATTTCTCCGAGACCTCTATGATCACACCATACAAGTTATGGATATGGTAGAAAACTATCGGGACATGCTAAATGGTCTCCAAGACCTACACCTATCTGAAATCAGCTACAAGATGAATCAGGTGATGCAAGTGCTCACGATTATCACCACCGTTTTTGTTCCACTCTCCTTCCTGGTAGGTCTTTACGGTATGAACTTCGATAACATGCCTGAGCTGCACTACAAATACGGTTATTTCATTTTATGGGGCTTAATGTTGACGATTGCCCTTGGGCTATTACTTTGGTTCCGGAGAAAGCGCTGGTTATAAGCAGGCTTCTGCTCCTAAAGCCATTAAGCAAAGTTCCTGCCACTTTAAGAGGGTTGCTTTGCTGGCGTTTTTCTACACGGGATTGAAGAATAATGCTGGTTCCGCGAGAGCTTGTTTCCTATTCATTCCTAAGGATATTTGCTGGATTTCTTGAAGCAGCAATGAGTGCTTATACCGTAAACACCCTTTTGGAGATTTCACCTCGACGATTGGTCATTAAAATCTTCCATCATGCCAACAATCTGTAGGAGTTCCCTATTACCTAATATAAGCATTAAGCGTCTAATTTAATGCCTATCTATCACCAAGTACGTTTCTCTCCTTCTTTCCATAGCTGAAGTAACCAAGCTCTTTCCGTAAGAGGTTGAGTGGTTTGGATTTGCTGTTCCAGTTGCTCCCATTTATTTGGATTTCTGCGCATCAATTGATGAAGTAGATTGCAGAAGTTGAGGTAAGTCTTTTTCATGGAAGCGGACAGTTTTTTATTCCTTCGCAGATACACACTGAAAGAAGAAAGGAGGGATAGCAATGGCTCTTCTGCCGCAAGTTCATAGTAGGTTTTTAGCAGAATCACCCGTGATCCGAGATCGTGATGCAGATCGAAATATTGCAGTTGATTTAATTGAGCCAGAGCTTCATCAAAATCCTTTTTGTGGTAATGAAGCTCCGCCAAATTATAATGTTCCACTGAAAGAAATACGTGATCTACGCCGCTGATGGCACCTTCATTTGTCAGGAAGAATAGAATAGTCTTAGGTATTCTGGAGTGTGTCTCATAGTCTGTCTTTTCAAAACATTTTGGGTGAGTTTGTAGTCCATCTTCCAGCGGCCTCAGGCTTCTATGCCTGAGGTCGTTGTAGGGATTATCGCAGGAGAATACCCATTTAGATTTAGTCTTATCTGTAAACGCTACAAGTCATCAATGTAATCCAACAAGACTTGAAGAAGAGTTTCCGGATCCGAAGCATCCTGTGGTGAATTGAAGTACGCCGATTTTTCCTGATCAAAATCGAATTGTCCTTGAGGGCCAAAAGGCCCCACACAGCCCAAGTAATAGGCCTGTTCTTCTTCACTAGTGCACCTCATAAACAGATAATTTCCATCGTGCACAGTGGCGTCTTTCGGAAGGATTCTAATCAGTGAACAGGCCTCAGATTGATAGTCCAGTTTCTCATAGATATAATTCTTCATGATGGCTTCAGCTATTATCTCCTCCTCTGCATAAACGTCGGGCAATGCTTGTTGACTCTGATGATAGGCCTGCAAGGTCCAGTAGCGGTAATAATCATTTTCCATTACTTCCTCCAATAGTTGATCAGAAACCGATTGCCCCTGCAATAGGGAATTGTGCAACACCCTATATTTCCCATAAATATCTCCCGCCTCCACCAATTCCTGGTACAGGTCTTTTTCGGCTTGATCTATTTCTGTATGGAGAAGATAATCCATAATGAAGGTGGAAATACTTTCTGTGGAATCCTTTTGCAATGAAGCCTTAAAGGTGGCTATTTCTTTCTGTATTTTAGATTTTAGCCACAGGCTATCGGCTTGTATCATGGTCCTTGCCTCATCAACTTCCAAGTAGTCCACTAATAAGGTTAGCGATTGAGAAATGGCTACGCCCCTTTCCAGCAGAGATTTTATACGGGTATAATCTCGTTGAAAAAGTGCTAGGCTATCATAGTATAGGGTAAATAGGCCCTCTGGAAGAGCTTGATCTACTTCGGTCTGATCTAATAGTTTCCACAAATTGGAAAGAGCCGTCTCACTCCACCTCTGACTCAGGCTTTCAACGATTCTGGCCCGAACAAGCGGATCATCACAATTAGGATAGTAATCCACTAGCGCATCTTCAGCAGCAGTCATTTCAAAAGCGTGAAGTTTCGTGATGATATCATACTTGGCTCCGTAGGCCGTTCCTTCATCTAACAACTTTTCGGGAAGTAACTCACAGATCGCTGGCAAATGATCGCCAGTGAAGTCTTCATACTGATTAAACGCCTCTACGGCAGCCCGGAAAACGATGGTATCAGTACTAGTCAGATCAGTCAAAATCCTCATATCTTTTGGTCTGATCATACTAGCAAAGGAGTTTTTATCTATATCCAGTTCAATACTGGCAATCAGTGAGTCTACAATAGCAAGATAAGTCTTAGGGATAGGAGCAGAAACGTCGATATTGATCAGGTGGTTATTGCAAAAAATCCCCATTTTAGTCCCCCGCAACATGGCTGTATCCTGTTGATAATCTAGGCGGTAAGCGGGGCAGGTATTATCGTATTTGAAAGTCTGGAAACTAATCAGCGAATCAAAACTTAATTCTTCTGATACGTTTTCCAAGGTAAGCAGGGTATCATGCCAGTCCAGTTCTTCGTACGGTCCAACCTTAAGGAAGGCTAAGGCCAAACTTATTCCGGTATTGGGTACATTGAAATCGTACGATTCCGTAATTGAGCCATCTTGCTCTCCTCGACTTTCATACTGCTTAGCAGCCGCTTTCATTTGGAATCCAGCAGCTTCATGGACCATGGTTTTCGGAAAATCTGGAATAGGAGCACTCAAATCCAATGCGTCAAAGAACTCCTCATTTCTAGTTTGGGATGGCGACTTCTGTAGTTGCAAGAAAAGTTCAGCTCCACGAATCAAAGTTTGGATAAAAAAGGCATTATTAAAAGAATCAATTAGGGTGGCCGAAGCTCCGAGAAACCCTTCTCGCGGATGGTATCGAAAGTCTTCTAAACTCGCTCCGTATGACTGCGCAAAATTTCGAATGATGATCTCATTGCTTTGGTAGGTATCCGTATACGTAATACCAGGCGGTAGATCACTGTATCGCACCAGATACTCATCTCCAAAGATGGTATCTTTATGAACAGCATAGAAAACACTAATTTCCCCCCGTTCTTCGTATTCCTCCATCATTCCTTGATTTTCGGCAAATGGAATGCCGCTTGGAAAGAGATAATGGAATCCTCCGAGGGCACTATGCTGTTTTTCCCAATTTGAGTTTGGAGAATCGACCAGCGTCAAAGCTTCAAAGTACCGATCTACAGATGAAGAAAGTAGGGAGCGCTCTGCAAAACCAAATATCCATTGAAAAGCCAATAGTCTTTTGCCCTTGACAAGCTGTGCCCGAAATGGCATTTTATCGGCTATCCCACTAGCGAAATATACCGGTATACCATCTACAACCCGGCTACTATCTAGCTTAAAGTCAGCAGCATCTTCAAAAAAATTTTCTTTGAATACCTGCACCAAATCAGCTTCAAGTACTCCAGGTTTGGGTAAAAAACCCGTAAAAAACACCAAGCCTTCATTAGCAGCAATACTGTAATGTCCCTTGTGGAAATTCATATCAGTAGTTAGGTCCAGATTAGTATTAGATAGCATTCGCACCCCCAGCTCAGGAGCTTCTAAGGGAAACCAATCAGCCTTAGATTCCATCTCATAAACATCGTTTACTTTCTCGGATTTTTTACCTTCTCCTACTCTTCGTATTCGGTACCCAGCTTTTTTCAGCAGTTCCAAAGCCCCTCCATCACCAACCAAATGCCCAATGCTCAACACGCTAAAGGTTGGGCTAGATTTCGCCAATTTGATAAAGCTCTTAGTCTGTATGGGATTTCGCTGCTTTGGATTAAGTACCTTTAGCCAATACTCTCCGGCTCCCTCAAAATACTGCACCATCGCTAAGCTGTCTCCACCTAGGAAAGTCTCGATGTAGGGCATAAATTTTTCTTTGGCTGAAACCTTATCGTCTACTGGCCAAAAACTAACTTGGAGATCGGGTTCATCTAGCTCCTCTAGGCCTGCGGCGGTTAAACCTAAATTCGCGGCTACCTGGTACAAATAATTATCTAAAATAGTAGGGCCACCATCAATGTATAAACCGTCAGTAAAGAAGTTTTCTTCCTCCTTAGGTTCCATGTCATCGTTGGACTGCCCGGAGAGCAAACCACCAACGCTGCTGGCCATCAAAGAATCAATGGTAGAATAATCTGCTTCACCCGCAAAGTATTGACAAGATTGTAGTGCAGTGAAGAGTGAGTCGCTGAAATGAAATAGCTCAGCGCGATTAAAAGGGCAAGAACCAAATAAGTAGGATTTTCCAGGCAGATCTTTTCCGGAGATTTCCCATAGAAAATGTTTCGGTTGAAGCGTATTAGGTTGAGCATAAATACTGATGCTCAGCAGTAATCCAAAAATAGAGGCATACAGGGTTTT
This sequence comes from Saprospiraceae bacterium, assembly GCA_965263225.1. Classification (GTDB taxonomy): domain Bacteria; phylum Bacteroidota; class Bacteroidia; order Chitinophagales; family Saprospiraceae; genus DT-111. Next base: position 29,464 of record CBDHHG010000042.1, on the reverse strand, counting down.
CATAGGTATTTCCTTTGGGGTAGATGCATGCTCCTAATTGAATAGTGAACACACACCCTTTTCATTATATAATTTCTTCTAACTATTCGGGTTAGCTCACTGATCAAAGAATAGCGACTAAGATATAGGGGCAAGCCTCTAGTACCTCATCAGCATCCTGCAACCAGCAATCTTCAAAAATGGAACAATAACAAAATTCTACTACAAAATCAACCGGGGGCAATCCTTCTGAAAGCACTTCTGGATGGACCAGCAGCAACTTCAAAATCGTGAGGGTTTCCTTTGGAGATATGAAATAGCTTGTAGGATCAAAAAAGGTGATTAGAAGACCCGCTTCTACTGGAAAGAGTTGATTCAATTCTGCCCTCAGCTCGTCATAACCCGCTATGGTTTTTCCGTTTAATCGGAAGTTAGCTGTCCGTATCTTAGCTGGACCAATTCCTTTGTTCTCAATAGTAAATGAATAGGGAGTTGGGCCGGAAAACCCTAGGTCGATGTGCTGAGACAAGTGAGGATATACAGCAGCCTTTTGCTGCGATTGCATGATCTTCTGTTGCTCTCGCATAATGCGGGCCTCCACAATAGAGACAGATAGAGCACCCAAGCTTACCATCAAAGCCAATAGAGCAGTTACGTCAGAGCGGTTGAATTTCATATTGTCATTTCATCAAAGAGGTAGAAGGCGGCCAAATAAGATGGCCCCTTCTAATTTTTCTCTAAGATAAGAAATTCAAGTCTAGACCTCCGCCTAATCTCTGCAAAACCCTTTGCTATTTAGACCATCCACCCTTACTCACCGCAAAAATAAGTGTACTTCAAAGCAGCCCGTTCATGTCCTAAATCTGCACTGGCTTGGAGATCTACACAGGCAGAAACGGGGTCGAAGATCAAGAAATGTGCTAAACCTCGATTATATAAACTGGAGGCAAAGTCGGGAGTTAGACGCAGTGCTTCCGTGTAATCCTGGATAGCATGATGATAAAAGCCAAATACCAAATTTAAGTTGCCGCGGCTTTCTAGCAGTTCCGCTTGATCGGGGTAAGCAGCAATCGCCTCATTATAGTCTACTAGTGCCCCACCAAAATCACCCAACTGCCGCTTTGTGACACCTCTTTGTAAGAGTGCGGCGGTATGCTGTCCTGCTGATCTTTGTAGAATCTTGCTGTAGTCTTCCAGCGCTTCCTGGTAGCCCCCCTTCTTTCGCAGCAGGCCCGCCCGATCAAACTGGGCTTGAACCAAGTCCTCCTGGAGATGCACCGCACGGTCGTAATACACCTTGGCTTGCGGCAAATTGCCTATTAACTCCTCCACTCTGCCATAATTGTACCAAGCAATCGCGAATTCTGGTTCATAGACTACTGCCGTAACTAATGCCTTGGAAGCCGCCTCTAATTGCCCAAGACGCGTGTGGATCATTCCTTTCAGATCATAGGCTAGACCCGACTTTGGGAATTCTTGGAGTAGTCTATCTAATTGCTGAAGTGCCTCGTCAAAATCCAATTCCTCTACCCACCGCAGCGCTTGATCTAGACCTTCCATCTCTTTTTTCGTGATCTCATGATCTGCATATAACCTATCCCACAACCGATAATAATCATCTAAGACGTCTAGCTGGGTGAGCTGCAAAGTCCTTACATCCATAGTCTCATCTAACAGTGCCCAGCGCCCTTGAGGGCCATTATACCCGTATAGGTCAGCTAAATAGGGATTTTTGCGTTGGACTAAGGTAAAATCCTGCATAGCCTCCCTTTCCATTCCAAAAGTTTTTCGAAACACAGCCCGTCGCATCAGTACTTCTGGTGAATTAGGGTTTTGTGCTACAGCATTTTCCAAAGCAAAAAAGGCCTCCTCAAAATCAAACTTCCGCAAAGCAATATCAGCTTGTCGGACGTAATGGTGATTTTCAACACCGTACTGCTGAACTACATAAGTCCGACCTACCCATGGTTTTTCAAAGGGTTGTGATTGACTTTTGATTTGCAATTGTAGGAACACAAAAATCAGACAGAAACCACAAGACTGTAATTTTTTCATAGCCGGATTGTTTTATGATCAAAAAAAATGCAACACTATCAACATGAATAGCTTTACTATCAAACAATCCATTTTATACAATTGTTTTATCTCATCTTGCAGCCAAGGAACGCACTGGTATCCTTTACTCCTTGTAAGTGGCGGAGTTATTGCCGCCCTCAGTGAGCGCATTAAGAACCCTAGTTTGCAAGCGAGTGGCTTCCAGATTTCGTGGATCCATATGCACAGCATCGGCTATATGTTGGCGAGCGCCTTCTAACTTCCCCCATCCATAGAGCACATGAGCCATAATCACGTCTGGCCTGGGGATGGCCTGTCCGTCATCAGTCCTGGGAAGGGCCTCTGCGATGGCCAAGGCTTGATCAAATCGCTTTAATTCCGTAAGTAATACGGCTTCATAACCAGCCAGGAATGGATTTTCCATCATGCGATCTTTCCGAAATAAGTCGAGCGAGTCGAGCGCAGCTTCGGCCCCTTGTGTGGCATGGATAAATTCTACACATTCAGATTCAATATAATCGATATCCGGGTACTGCTGCCGAGCTGCACAGAGCAAAGTCTGAGCACGAGCCAGTAAACCTGGTCGCATAGTAGCCGCCTGATCCAAGTTACTTTCTCGAATCAAGGTATACTGCATTAAGCGGAGAAATACCTCTAATAGGTCTCCCTCCACCCCTTGCATTTTCTTACTTAAGGGGGCGATGTGATCGTAAAAGGCTTGACGTTCCGCTAAATCTTCTGTTAACCGGGCAAGAACACTTTGTCCCAATAAAAAGGTAGAGTCAAAAGATAAGGCTTTGCGATAGGAGACTTCGGCTGGTCCATAATAACCTTGATTCAGGATTTGATGCCAACCCAGTAGGTAATAGTGTAGACAAGAATCGCTCTGGGTACTGTAAAAGTGAGTGGTATCTGAATTCTCACTGGGTCGATTCGTGCAACTACCCAGTACCATAAGTGAAAGGAAAAAGGTAATTCGCATGCTTAAAGGTAGAGAAAAATGAGTGGTAATCTCCTTCCAACAAACTGCGAGATCAGACGCCAAAGTAAGATTGATAGATTTTCTTGCGAGGATAAAAGGCGGCATAGAGTCCAGGATAAATTACGGGAGTCAAAAAAGCGGGACTTGCTTTGAATTCTATATCATCAATAATAGTTGAGTAATGTTCATTTACCTTCTCTACAATATGCTCATGTCGCCAAAAGCCTAAGGGAAAGGGAAGTTTGACGCCTTCATCCACGAAGAATGCCTTTTCTTCATCGGCACCATGGTTAACAATATCACTCACCCACTCCATTTTAAAGGGGCTATTGAACTTCAAATGTACTCGATCGCCAGTTTCTGAACCGGTAAATTCCACAATTTCCATATCTCCTTGCTTGGGTTTCAAAGCCTCAAACAGGTCCCGATCAAAACGCTTCATGACCTCCTTATAGTTTCCTCTCACCCGGGTCTCGAATCGAATCTTCATATCTATCTTGTTTTGGGAGATAACAAGCTACGCTAAAATAGGTTCGAAGAAGCCTGGAAAGCAGTTGAGAGGAATTCTTCTTACCCGAAGAGAACCTTCCTTGGCTTTCGGGGTTGTATTTTCATATTCAACCATTATGATAGAGAGCAGACAAGCATTAAAAAAGATTAGACCTGATATTCCAAGTATTACTGAACAACATCCATCGTCCGAGATAGAGCAATTCCAGAATCAAACCCTACGTCCTATCCTCAAACTACAGAATGATCTCTTGGTGGCACTATTTAAAGATTACATTAGGCTTCGCAAAGGGAAATACCATGATCTACCAAGGGCTGGTCAAGCACAATTTATCATGGACAGTCTGAAAAAGGATCAGAAGTTCAAACATCTATTATTGGGAAGTATATTGGGATTTTTCACTCTTCCCGAATTTGAATTCTACCAGGCCCATAAAGCAGAATTGAATCGTAGGCTTACAACATTGTTGATTCAGCGCCTTCAAGATCAATTACTTAATTCTCAGTCCGGAAAATAATAGGTTGGTCCAGTTTTGCATTATATTTAGGAAAGAAATCAACTAAAACTAAGCTTGGAGAGAACTACACCACCTATATCGTTCGAGCCCTATCTGAAGAGACTAGGGTTGCGGAAGCGGCCTAAACCTAACTTGGCCAACTTGGGCCGTTTGCAAAAATCGCATGTATTGCAGATTCCTTTTGAGAACCTGGATATTCATGCACAGATACCCATCGAACTCGACATTTCACGCATTTACCAGAAAGTTATTTTGAATAAGCGAGGAGGATTTTGCTACGAGCTTAACGGACTCTTTTACGAATTGCTTACACATCTGGGATATGCGGTTCGAAGAATATCTGCTCGCGTATATTCCATAGAAAAGGGCTATTCGCCTGAGTTTGACCACATGGCCTTAATTGTCACCATCGACGATCGAGAATACTTGTCTGATGTGGGTTTTGGGGAATTCAGTTTCAGTCCTATCGCCCTGCAATGGCCTTCTCAACAATTGGATTCCAGGGGGCTCTTTCACGTCGATGAACACCCTGATGATTACATTTGCATCAGCAAGGACGATGACAAATCCTACAAAACGCCGGAGTACAAGTTTAAACCGATCGCACGAGCATTTCGGGAATTCCATGGCATGTGTCAATACCAACAAGAAGACCCTAATTCTCATTTCAAAGCAAAACCGCTAATCAGTATGGCAACTGCCAAAGGTAGGATCACATTGGCAGGTCAGGAACTCAAGATCAGAAGGGGACAACAGGTGGTCGTGAGAAAGGTCGCAGATCAGGCTGCCTTCGCCAAGGCCGCCTGGAAATACTTTCGGCTCAAAGTCCCCCCTTTAATCGATCAAAATATGGCAGTAGTTGCAGATGTGTAATTACTCAAAAGGGTTCGGATTATTAAGAGACACAAGGGTATAAAGTCCAACAAATGACAGTACCTTTCCCACATATACCTATACTCCATTCTCTCAACGGAATTGATAAAAAGTATGAAACGCTCCACAAGAATCGCTGCACTCTTGCTACTATTTTTCATCTGTAACCCAATACTACAATCCCAGTCTTACACACGGTACTTTACCGGAAATTCCAATGATATCAGTACGGAGCCACAAGGAGGAGTCTGCCTGATGGGTGGGGCCACCGAAAATGATTCCGCTATGCGTTAGTTTTTACAAAGAGCTGCTGGAGGAGATGTTTTAGTATTAAGAGCTAGCGGTTCCAATGGCTACAACAACTATCTCTATTCCGAATTGGGCATTGCAGTCAACTCGGTAGAAACAATCGTTTTCGACAATGCTGCTGCCAGCAATGAGGCCTATATTCATCAAAAAATCCAGCAGGCAGAAGCCATTTGGTTTGCTGGTGGAGATCAGTGGAGGTATGTATCCTACTGGCGAAATAACACGATTGGACAACTCATAAATGAGGCTATCCAGGATGGCAATATCGTGATTGGGGGAACCAGCGCAGGAATGGCGATCTTAGGAGGTATCTACTTCTCAGCAGAAAATGGCACCATCACCTCTGCCCAAGCCCTTAGCAATCCTTATGATCCAAAGATGGCAGTAGATAGTGCCTTTTTTCTAAGTGTACCTTACCTGCAACACACCCTTACCGACACTCACTACGACAATCCCAATCGCAAAGGACGCCATATTGCTTTCTTGGCTCGAATGATTCAGGACTTTGGAATAGCCACCCGGGGAATTGCTTTTTACAGATTAGCACAACAGCCGGCAGTTGGACTCGGAAATGGATCAAACAAAACTAGTTTTTGTTTTGTGATCCGACTGTGGAGTCAACTTATTGCCTGGGGTTTTGTTAGGTTGCATAGAAAAAAGGAGGACTTTCCGTAGTCTATCTAAATGGAATTAACCTTTTAAGCGACCGACCCAGATGCATCCTTTCAGACAATACATAGAGCGATACACTCCTCTACCTGAACAAGAATGGCAACTGATTTTTCCTTTGTTGCGATATCGTGAAATACCCGCCGGCTATATGTTACTGGAGGAAGGAAAACGTTGTACTCAACTGTATTTTTTAGAAACAGGCCTATTGCGCTATTTCCTCTGGCGAGATGGCAAGGACATTACTAAGTTCTTCACCATCGCCCCTTATTGCTTCACTTCTCAAAGAAGCTTTGCTCAAGAATTACCTGCAACGGAAAACATAGAATCCCTAGCCGACAGCAACCTTTGGTTGCTTGATAGAACTGATGCTTTCCAATTACTGAAGTATCAAGGATGGAGTACTTTTGTTCGGCTCTTAATTCAGGAGGTACAGTTCTACACAGAGCAGATTTTAGAAGAAGTCCAGCAGGAAACTGCTGAACAGCGTTACCGTAAAATGCTCTTTGAAGGTGACCCTTTGCTGCAGCAGGTCCCACTCAAGCACCTGGCTTCCTATTTTGGCATCGCTCCGCAGTCTCTATCCCGGATTCGAAAAAAAATCTTTCAAGAAGTCCGAACTTAACATAGGTGAAGTGGATTAGATCAAGACAACTGCAACTTTGTGATGACAAAGGGAGGAACATGTTTTAATACTGAATCTTCCCTAAACCTATTCATCATTAAATGTTTTACAGATGATGTCTGTGATGATTCTACTCAGCTCCATTTTACTACCCATTAGCTCGGGAGAGCCCAGCAATAAGCACTTTTGGCATTCCTTAGCCATCGAAATTGAACCTGCCAAGGTTTGGCAAGTCTGGACAGCCGTTGATCAATGGCATGAATGGGATACGGGGCTCAAGGCTGCAAGGCTTAAGGGGTCTTTCAAACTAGGAAGCCGAGGTCAGCTTACCAGTTTGGAAGGTCGCCGGTCAAAATTCAAAGTTGTGGATTACCAAGAAGGTCAATCCTATACCTTCCGCACCCCTTTACTTTTCTCTAGCCTGTATGTAAAAAGGTCTCTACACACGGCCAGTGGGAAAACCTCCATTATACACGAAGTTTGGTTCAAAGGACTTACAGCGGGGATCTTTGCCAACAGGTTTGGGATCAAATTCCGTGAGATGTTGCCCAAGGTTATGGAGAAGGTAGTCGAAAAAGCCAATGCCCTATGATAGGGCTTTGGGCGATCTACATAGCAAACATCCTAGTCACAGCTTGGATTAGTTGGACTTGTCTCTTTCTTCCAGAAAAAGCTGTACACACCGTCTTCACCAATGGCTTTGTCTATTCAGAAGCCATTCGATTGGTAGGCGCATTGTGGGGAGGCATTTTCGTAGCCTCCTGTCTGGGTCTATTTTTCCCTTATCGGATGAGTGTCATTTTATTATTCCAATTGATCTACAAAGGCAGTTGGTTGCTTTTTGGCGTTCTACCAGCCATACTAAACAACCATCCTTATCCCAAGAGCATGGCAGCTTTCTTTGTGTTTTGGGTAGTCGTTCTACCCTTTGTGATTCCTTGGACTCATCTTTTCAAGCCTGCAAATCTTTAACACGAACAGGTTCTCAAAAGCTCCTATCAGTTGGTAGTTTGGCTTAAGTCCAGGCACTATTATGCCCTTGACCCAAGTCAAACTACCTTTTATCATGCCTATCGTAAGGATCGTTTTCCAGAATCCCCTCCATCTTTCACCTTCAAAAAGACTGGTTCTGACTATCTCTTAGCCGAGATTTTCCCCACAAATGGTAGTTTTTCGAGGAGCCGGATAAAATTTTTTTCAAAATCTACAACCTTATAAGGGAAGTTGTGTTATCATTGTAGATAGTTTTACTATCATTTATAATTGCAAAATTATGACGAGAGATACGACTACTAACACGTTTGCAAGTGAATTTAACGCATTGTCCACCTATCTGCGCTCATTTGCTCTAAAATTGACACAAGATATACACCGCGCAGAGGACCTATATCAAGACACGGCCTTTCGTGCTTTTAAGCATCAGGACAAGTTCACCAGTAATTCAAATTTGAAGGCCTGGTTGTCTACCATAATGAAAAATACCTTCATCAATAATTTCAGGGTAAAGAAGCGCCAAGCTAATGTCTTTGACGATACCCCAGACAATTACTTGCTTAACAGCGAGGCAAATGAAATCCCTAATGATGGGGAGGGTAAGTTAGCACTGGATGACCTTCATCAGTTGATTGATCAATTGGATGAACGCTATAAATACCCATTCTTGATGATGTATGAAGGGTATAAATATGACGAAATCTGTACGGAACTAGATCTGCCTATAGGCACGGTGAAAAGTCGCATTTTCCTAGCCAGGGCTGCACTAAAACATCAAATAAAACGACTATATCACGAACCAGCAATGATGAATTGATCCAATGAAACTCCGCGTTTTCGGAAAGGCTGGAGTGAACCAAAAATTGCTTTCTTGATATGACTCAATTGTTAGTAAATCTTAAGATTAATCCCAATCTCCATATAAAGAATCCACAGGAGACGGAGTTGGGAAAGAAAATCATCGAATACAGTGTCATCTTGATCGATGAGATCGGCTTCGAACAGTTCACGTTCAAGAAGCTCGCGGAGGCTATTTCTTCTACGGAAGCTTCCATTTATAGGTATTTTGAAAATAAGCATCAGCTCTTCGTGTACCTACTTAATTGGTATTGGGAGTGGATGATTATTCGTATCGATCTGAATACCCTCAATGTAAGTTCAGCTAAAAGACGCTTGCAGATTGTTATGGGGATCATTGTGGATACGGCCAATAGAAATACAGCTATTGAATTTGTGGACGAAGAAGCGCTGCATCGAATTGTAGTTACTGAGGGTACGAAAGGCTATCACCATAAGTGGGTAGATGAAGATAATAAGGAAGGATTTTTTCTTTCCTACAAGCGCCTAACGCAACAGATCGCAGACATTATCCATGAACTGAATCCTAAATTTCCGTATCCCAAAGCGCTGGCTAGTATGCTCATCGAGACAGCGAACAATAATTTGTACTTCGCTCGACATTTACCTCGACTGACAGACTTAAGTGGAGAGGGAACGGATCTTACAGATAAGGTAACCAAGATGCTGGAGTTCTTTGCTGCTCATCTCATCCCACAAGAGGAAGCTGTGGAAATTCCACAAGAACAGGCATAATCCTGTTTATTTAGGGTGAAAAGTAAAAGAACACTTCCTACGGTGTAGTATCTCATTGCCCCTACTTACGGGAATGAGTGCCTTCATATATATATGATCATTTAGAAGCCAAACCTAGCCTCACGTCTCGACCGATGCTAATGCTCCGTTCCTATACAGAATTTTACGGATGCATCATACGAGTGTAGGCTAGTCTGATTATTCCTTTTTCATGTACTCCTAGGCACTAGGCACCTAAAATCGCGATCATGAAAGCCCTTATATGTCTGATCACAATTATTGTAACCAACTGGGCACTTAACAAAGCTGGTAAAAAGCATGGCTATATTCAGCTTTATATCGGTCAGTATCCTATTTGGGTACAGCAAATACTCGTTGGTCGCTGGTCACTGTACGAGCGAGAGGTCGAATGTCAAGAATATGTGAGTGTCGGGCCAAAGGGATTGATAACTGAAACCATCAAAACAAAACGATATTATTTAAGCACGGCTCAAGGCCTCAAAGAACTAACTCCAAGCAATTACCAAAGCCTTTTCCTCGAATTAACACCTGAAGATCCAAAATACAGAGCTGCGCAAAGGCAGATCGGTTTCGAATATGACCAAATCCCTGCCTTGGTTAAGCAGTATAACGACTGGAGTGCAGTACGTGAATATTCTCGTAAATAGTATAAAATAATTGAGTTTTTCGAGAAGAGGAATAAAAGCGATAGGAGTGAAAGAATCCAGTGTTTATGTGAACTCGTATTCGTACATATCAAATCCACTTGGGCAGATCGGCTGATCTGCCCTTTTCTTGAGCAATATGTGTATGAATGACCATTTACCAAATGATGTGCTATGAAGTTTTACTCGCGCAAATTGATAAAACCTGGTGACCTGAACGCCAATAATACCCTCTTCGGGGGGCAATTGCTTAAGTGGATTGATGAAGAGGAAAAGGCTGTTCCTCATGGCAAGACCCTTGCCGATCTCATTCCGCTCGTCCCACAGGGCGAGCCCTAGTCATATGTCCTTACGCACGGAATTGTGAACTCGTATTCAGATATTTACTGATGGGCAGTTGCATACACAAACTGCCCATTTTTTTATTCTACAACAGGTGTATTCTCACTAGAAGAAGAATCTCCCTCCAAAAGTGAAACGGCCAATATCTCCATCTCCAATAAAATAGTTGAAACCTACTGCCGCCAAGTCGAAAGGACTCAGCCAAATGCCACCGCCGTAACTATAGTGCCAAGTATCACTATCCTCGCCGGGTTCCCACACTCGGCCGTAGTCGAAGCCAGCCAATAGCCCCACGGAAAATGGAAACACCTTGGTCTTGATATTAATGACCTTTAAGCGCAAATCGGTATTTTGGTAAAAGGAGCTTTTCCCGACGAATCTATCTCTTCTAAAGCCACGGAAATTACTATCTGGACCAATGCCCCCTAAACGCGCACCTTGAAAGAACTCATACTCATCATTGAAGTTAAACTGCCCACCGATACGGGTCCCAAAAATAAAGTTGCGGTTCAAATCTAACGGCTGATAGATACTTACATCACTCTTTACATAGGGAACATCCCTTCCCTTGGTATCCAAACTAAATTTCCAGGCAAACTCTGCATGAAAATTAAGGCCGCGAGTAGGCATCGTCGGACTATCGGCATTTTCGAAGCTCAAAGCTGCCTGTAGACCAACAAAAGTGACATCATCAAAAATATCGGGATTCAATGCATCAGCCACTTCATCGATAAAACGATCTCCTGATAGGTTGATTCCCGTTAATTCAAAGGTAGGGCCGAAGAAAAAGAAGGAGGCACTGTTGAAACGCTTCATGAAGGAAGGATTGAAGGAGATCAATCGCTGCTTTACACGATTGAAATTATTCCCTTCCTCCTCTTCGGGGTTCTCCGTGTCATTACCTAAACCATAAAAGTTGGTAGCGTATAGCGGTGTCTTAAATCGAGCATCTAGCAAAAACTCCCATCCGCCAAATACATTGATAAATTCTCCTGAATAAGCAATATCGGCACCGCCAGTGGCCACAGCAAAATTGGCGTAATAGGTGTGCCGTGCCGAATACGGTTGCTTTTTAAACCCGTAGCTGGTATTGGTACCTAATATTCCCAACAACAAGCCATCATCAGGGTTAAAGCCGAGATTCGGGAGAATACTGCCAAAATTCAGATTGTAGTCTGCTGATAATCGATCATAGGTATTGAGGATTGGATTATTGCTAATTTTGATCCTAGCATCAGGATTTACTTTCAAAGTGGTCTTTTCATCGTCCGCATCATAAATGAGTAGGCGGCCACTCTTGGGAGAAGAATCGATGAATTCATCCTTACCCAAACCTCCGACTGCTCGAATCTTTATGTTTGGCTTACCTTCCCCACTAAATTGGAAGAAGTCATTGCCATCCATCCCATACAATACAATTTCTTTCGTTTCACTAGCTAAGAAGGTACGGTCATAATACTTGCCTTCTTTTTCTGCATCTTTATTCGTATTGTAGACTTGCACGCGTAAGCGATTATCATCTAGTCGTTCTACGGTAAATAAGTCTCGCTTTTCGGTTCCCAGCACGTCCTCTTTCTTAGCCATGAATTCGTACACCTTGCGCATCACCTGCGGAAATACAACTTTCCGCTGTTTGAGTTTTTCGATGATGGTTGGGGCATCCAAGTCATACACCTCATCATTCCAGTTTTCCCGGAAGGCAGACTCAATGACTTCGTCCGTGATATTGTCCGTGATCAACTTGATTTCCTTCTTCCAATCTTCCCAATCCAGACCATTTAAGAAACTCGCGTCAAAATGTCGGCTATTGTAATTGTAGAATTTGTAATTTTTGAAATCGCCCGTAAAGACTGGTAATTTCTTAAGATCCGGCCCCGTCAGTCTCGCTAATCCAAGGATCAGGCCATCGTAATGGGCAAAGGCTTGATCTCGATCCCTTGGAATCGGTCTGTAGTACTTATCATCATTATCGTCCTCAAACTGGGCCCATCTCCACTGGTCATCATGTCGATCCCAATCTCCCAGGAAAAGGTCAAAAAGCCTGGAGCGCAGGGCAAAAGCTTGGTCCACATTATGTCCATGTTTACCGAGTACATTGTCCAGCATTTTGCTGTAGCTCATAATATTCTTGGATCGACCAAAACTGGGTTCATTGCTCCAATCATCGGAAGGTCGCTCCTCAAACAAGTACATGGCATCTCCGTACTCATCATTATAGATCCCCAACTTATTCTGTTTGGGAACAAAGACTAACTTAGGGTTAGCATGATAAACGCCAATGGCATCAGCCATCTTGGGAACTACCAGGGCCGCCAAGGGATGCGAAGCACTGAAGTTATCCTTGATTAGATCTTTTGCTATTGATTCATTGAAAGGATAGGCAATGGTTCGGGTTGCATCTTTATCAATGCCACGCATGGTATATTGATGCTCATTATCATCTTCCAAGCGCAGAGAACTCGTCTGCATCCCCCCACCCTGCTTAATGGGCTTTAACCCACCTTTGTCTGCGGCTAGGTCCAAAGTCTCGACATTAACTTTGGCATTGTAAGAAGCACGGTAATGCTCTCCCCAGAATATCTGACCGAATTTACTTCGGGTAAAATCATCTTCGGTGATCGGCAGTAGCAAATCATCTGGCATGACGTCATCATACAATTGGTCATCCGCTACCTGAGGCTTCTTATCTCGAATTTGTTTGCGATATACAACTTTGGCAGCAGTACCGTCAGCATTTGGTGTCCAAAACTCGACCCATACCGCACCGTTCTTGTAGAAGTACAACTTAGAGTAGCCGTAATTTCCGTAGGCAAACAAAGCGCCATTACCCAGTTTGACTGGAGATTTCTTTGCTCCGGAACCACTAACAATATAGTGTTGGTTATCGTTTTCAAAATACTGCAAGGCATGCTCATGTCCTGCCGCAAAGATGAAACTACCAAAGTTTTGGGCCGTGCTAACTAACATGTTCCGGTACTTGCGGTTGACTGGATGCGGAATATCTTGTTTACTAGCTACCGTCCCACGCAATAAGGGATAAATAGAACCGATTATCGGTAAGGGGACCCAAAGGTCTTTATTCGCAGCCGTTAGCGGAAATACATGATCTTTTAAGGTAAATTGTCCCCCGCGTGATCCATTAGAGTAGATCGGGTGGTGCATCGCAACCACGACATTCTTTCGACGGTTCCCTCTTAAGGCAAATTTGTAGTAATTGGCGAAAAACTCTCGGCTTTTGACGGGGCAATCATCGTTTATTTCCGTTTCATTCTCCCAATTGGTTAAGTACCACTGAGAATCGATTAAAAGTAGGACCAAATCTTCTCCAAGTTCAATCTCCTCTGGACCACTACATCCGGGCTTGGGCAGCAAAACATCCTTTCGATCCAGGTATTCCTCGATAAACTTCTCCTGGCGTTTCACTCCTTTTAGGCCGTCTGCATACCAATCTTGGTTACCGGCCACAAAAAAAGGACGCCCTGGAAAGGTCTTGGCCACATCCAATTGTGCAGTAAGTCGACGCTCCGCTTCTGCTCGTTCCGGAGCCTTTTTCCGAGGTAAACCTTCCGGATAGATATTACCTCCGAGATACACCAGGGAAGAATTATCCGTTTCTGTCTGTAAATGCTTTTTGAGATAGGTTAATACCGGATTGATACCTTCACCCTCTGGAGGTAAAGTTCCAGCATCGCCTACGAGGTACATGGAGTGGGCGAGCGGTAAGTCTGGCAAGACAGCCGTTTTTTCCCAGTTGGCTTCCTCTCCCTGGTAATGAAGTTTATAGTTGGCGCAGGCATTCAAGCTCAGAAGGAAAACAAGAAGGAAAATTGGTTTCAATATGTTAAATCTCATGACTAGTGTGTTTCTCTTGGAAGTTGTTCGGTGCAAATCTATCGATCTAGTCGTTGAACTGGGGGCTAGATTAGGGCACAAACCCGCAATTAAACACATAACAAACCCCACAAATTCAATTACTTACAAATAACCATAAAACCTAACACTAGAACATATGGAAGATGTTCCTGTAGCCCTAAATGTCGTTTTATTCTATTTGACGCTGCAATTCCTGCTGAAAAGGTAATCAACACTAGCTAAAAATCACAACGATTGTGACAGCAGATTCCAGACTTGGGACCAATTTAACGGCCATACCTATACCACAATTAACATTTTTACCGCTGCATGATTAGCTCTTTCAACTTGCTTTTAGTCAACAAGTCATACCGGAGGAACGTTGACTTGAGACCGTGAATTCTTACAAAGAAAAACCCCATTTGGACCTAGAGTATCCAAATGGGGTACTATCTCTTACCAGAGTTTTCTCTGATGATTTACTTCTTAAAGAGGCCTGCTACAAAGATAACGGCCATCGCTCCAATGGCAGACGTAATAATGGAGCCAAGCAGTCCACCACCTATAGACACCCCTGCTACCCCTAACAACCAACCACCTACAACACCACCGATGATACCTAAGATGATATTTGTAATCAAGCCAAATCCGCCTCCCTTCATAATCTGGCCTGCCAACCAGCCAGCAATACCTCCTACAATAATGAAATACAAGAAGTCCATGGTTTTTAGTTTTAAGATCTCTTTGGAGAACTGGGGTTCCAGTTCCCAAGTTGATCTGGTTTGGAATAGTGTTCTCTGTTTAGAAGAAGATTTAGGAAAAAGTCACGCTTGCAAACGTTCCAAAACTTGCCAGCATTGCCACAAGCCTCTGGGCACATGAAAACAACCTTTCCATTTGCCTCCTTTTAAAGATAACAAAATCTTCCCTTTTCGATTCAAATATCCAAACCATTCTCCGTGCACCTCATCGGGAAAATGCGCCCAACTATACCGATCCACTTTTTCAAACCAACTCCAATATACTTCCTGTTGGGTCAATTCATAGGCCTTCAACAGGGCGACTAATGTCTCTAGGTGAACCCACCATAATTTTTGATCCCATTCCAACTGCTGCGGGGGATACCCTTTCCGATCCATGAAATAGAAAATACCCTCATATTCATCATCCCAGCCCCATTCCAACATTTTCAAGGCCCGGCTAGCTGCTTCTTCAATTAGAACTTGATCCTGACGCTTCTGTCCGAGATCCATGATAAACCACATAGCCTCTATCGCATGTCCAGGATTCAAGAGTCTACCATCGAAAGTATCAGATAGCTGTCCATCCACCCCCACATTCTCGAGGGTTAACCCACTTGCCTCATCGTAGAAATTCTGCATGACCTCCTTGATGCATCGATCCATAGTAGCCTCCACCTGAACTGGCTCCAATAAAAACGCCAATTCTAAGGAAAGATTACACAGAATCATAGGAAGGGCAAAGTTCTTGAGGGGTCTGGTGCCACTCACCGCTTTGTTATATTTTCCTTTGGGATTCTCCTGCCGCTCCAATATCTGTTGGAAGGTCTGCCAGGCAATATCCCGATATTTGATATCTCCGGTTGCCTGATAAAGCTGGGCAAATGCCATACAGGCAAAACAGTCCGAAAAAATGTTATAGGCCTGCATCAACGGTTTTCCATCTGGAGCCAGAGAAAAGTACCATGCCCCCTGTGCATTTTGCCCATACTTCATTAAAAACCGAGCTCCATGCAACGCCATATCCAACCACTCCCCTCGCTGCTCGAGCTTATTGTACAACATCGCAAATGTCCAACATTGTCTCGCCTGTAACCAAATGAACTTGTCCTGGTCGAAAACGGTTCCATCAGACAAAAGGCAGGTATTATAGCCCCCCTCCTCCGCTTGGCTATGCCGCATCCAAAATGGAATTACACTTTCCAGTAGAGCAGTTTTGTACTTATACGCGTAGTTGGCGTAGATTTCCTTATCCATTAATATTTTGTAGTTGTTCCATATAGCGGTTAAAGAGATGATGTGCTTGAGGGTAGGCGGACTGAGGACTCATAAAGTGCGAAAACTCAAAGGTAATTGCTTTATCCAGGCCAGCCTTCTGTGCCGCATTCAGCTTGAGCAGCAATTTCTCGAACTTGATGGGCAAAAACTTGATCGGCATATCTCGATCAAATGATTCGGCATTGGTCCAGCACTGCATGCCAAAGGTATCAGCTAGCGCTTTATTCACACTGAAATAGTGCGCCAATTCGTGATATTCCACGTGGCCATCTTGAAAAGCTACAATATCTACAGCTGATTGAATACCCGAGAAAATTTCTTTCCAGTCTTTCTCATGCTGTTCTATGCTGATCGTCTCCGCCTTGGACAAAGAAGCCTGACTGGATAAAATGGCTTTACTCCCATCGATATAGGGTGAGATTAGGGTAGGCAAATTATGGGATAATTCCTTACAATGCTTTCCAAGTTGAGCATATAGATCAATAATCGCCCCAGTCTTTCTGCTGACCTCCTGGCATAAATACCAACCCTTAAAAGCGGGATAATGCCCATACTTCTCCCAGACCTCATCGATGACACGAAGGTTTATGTCTACTTCTTTTTCAAAATCGCCTTCTTCCCACCAATATTTACCAGAGTCATACAATCCAAAAAAGAACCGCAGACCATGTTTTTCAGCTAGCTCCAAGAACAAGGCAACCAGGTCAATCGGCGGAGTATATGCTCCTTCTCGCTTGACTAACACTTCGGAAGGATAGGTAATCCAGCGTTTATGACCACAACGGATCAAAATCACTGTATCTATACCCATTTTCTTCATCCAGGCAAAATCTTGATCCCACTCCTTTCTACCCCAATTCTGGTGTGGTATATCATGACTAATCTCATCTAAAAAGGTCCCAGTAATGGATAGCATAGCTTAGGCTTCTAATTTGTCGTACCAGAAGATTTTTAGCAAGTAAGTAGTAATAGTGAAAATGACCAGGCTGAGGATTAAAGCCCCTGTTTCTCGGATCAATAAATAAACAGGCATCACGACCAAGCACATTTGCCAAACAATCCCAACCAGTACATTAAAACAATCTCTGCGAAAATCCTGATTTGGCACAAAATTCGGATCATCCGCTTGTATTTTCTTGATAACCGGCTGCCAAAACCCCCAAGGCTTGGTTTTCCGGTAGAAATTCTTCAGTACCTCTTCATCGTCAGGAGGGGTGAGCAAGGTTCCAAGTATACACCCAAGGAAGGAAATGCCCAAGATGATTGGGAATAAATAGATATCGATTACATCCGGCATCAACTGAGGCACAAAGGTAGACGCTAACAAACCACCTAACATACCAAAGAAGTAGCCAAAGCCATTGAATCGCCACCAGATCCACTTCAATACATTCGCGGCTGCGTAGCCCCCGTACAAAGCAGAGGTAATCCACAACGTAAGGCCATTAATTGAATCGGCAAAGAAACCAGCTATAATCCCGATAATAACAAGTACTAGAGAAGACAAGTAGCTAAATCGGACATAGGTCTTTTGCGGAGCATCTGGGCGAACGTACTTTTTATATAAATCATTTACGATGTAAGCTGGAGCAGCATTAATGAAGGCTGCAAAAGTACCCATAAAGGCGGCTAGCAGTCCTGCCAGTAATAAACCCTGAAAACCCACTGGCACAAATCGCTCAATGGCCAGCGGTAAAACCGTTTCAAAGTCAATCGCGGCCCCCATCGCTTGGAATTCAGGCGTGAGATAGACCAGAGCTAGCACTGCAAACCCAGCTACCATCAAATAACGAGGGGCATACAGAACCAGCATCGTCAATCCACTCATTTTGGCAGCTTCTGCTGGAGTCCGAGTCGACAATACCCGTTGCATATCATAACTGGGAACAGGCCCCGCCAGACTCGCAAATATCCCTTTAAAAATCATCATCATGACCAGATAACCAATCAACTCAAACCCATCCTGCTCAATCTTAGTATTTACACTTGCCAAGTGATTAGTCCAATCCAAGTTGAGCTCCCAGCCGAAAAACAGTTGATTCCAACCCGGTGGTACTGCCTCCGCAATCTGTTCACTACTTACCTGTGTAAAGGCAATATAACCGATAACCAGGCAAGAAATTGTCATAATCACAAACTGGATCACCTCAGTGATCACTACACTGTACATTCCTCCTTTGATCACATAGAGTGTTGTAATCGCAATGATTAGGAAAGCATAGATTTGTTCTGAACTTAATGAAAATCCGGCAATGCTGGTGGATAGGTCCCAAGGGAAGAAGATGGTCGCGAATTTGCCAATACCAACGAAGAAGTAAGCAATAAAACCAAAAACACTAATGATCGCAAATACGGTAATAATAATATGTGAAAGCCTCCCTCCTACTTGATCACCAAATCGGGTCGTAATCCACTCCGCCCCTGTCATGACATTTGACCGGCGTAACCAAATCGCCAGAAACACCATCACGAAGACTTGATTCCATACGGGCCATAACCAGGGAATCCATGCACTTTTGAGACCATAAACAAAGAGAATGGTGACGGTCCACATGGTTCCGGAGATATCAAACATCCCCGAAGCATTGGATAAACCTAGATAGTACCACTTGATACTGTTATCCCCTAAAAAATAGGAAGACAGGCTGGAAGAGGCCCTTTTAGAAACCCAAAACCCTAAGGCAATCGTTAATAACAGATACAATAGGATGATACCTATATCAATTGGATGAAGATGCATAAGCAGTGTATATCCAGCCAATATAGGCTAAAGTAGTCTCGGGGCAAAATATTACCTAAACTACTTCAATTCGATATTCTTGGCAATAATATCTGTAAAGGTTCGAAGTTCAATCCGGTACTTACCAGCCTTATAGGCTTTCATATCCAATTCGTAAATGGTGTTAACAGGTAAGTCAAAGACATCCTCCTCGTAAACAACTTTATTTTGGTCATTGATGATCACGACGTCACTAATATTTACTTTTATCGTCTCGAAGTCGATGTAGTAAATGTCATTTTCTTCATCGTGAAAAATCGTCCAGTCTGATTCTTGCTGAGGAGTCGAATTCTTAGAGAGAAGGGCGGAAACTTTTTTATCGGTTTTTGCTGTACTCTTAGCTGCATTTTGTGCGGACAGTCCACTGGTTATTCCGAAAAACAGCACGAGGCACACCACAGCGATCTTGCGATGCATAGTAATTAAATTTTGGATACGTTTAGGATTGATCCTCAAATATATAGTAAAAATTTCAATAATTTACAGGCCATTTGCAAGATTTTTCACATTCTATCTTGAACAAAACAAAGCCCATAATTTTTCTTTGGCAGTTGGACTCCAAGTAAAATAATACTTGGAAATTCAGGCAATATGGAGAGTAAACTTTGGATTGGATTTAGTCCCTGTTTTCAAGGACTTCCCGTATACTTTTGTATATAACGGGGGAAGTGGCCAAAAAAGTATCCAGGTCTTGCCAAATTGCTTGTTCGATGTCCTCTTCCGCTTGAGGAATCAGTTCTTGGTCCGGAGCCTCCATGCGAAACCAATAGGTTCTTTTCAGTATCCGATTCCCTTTTTTCGTCCGGTAGGTATGATAGGTTTCGCTGATCAGGGGGCCGAGCGTGATGTTCTTTAATCCGGTTTCCTCCTCTACCTCCCGTACAGCAGCCTCTTCTTTAGATTCCCCTGGATCTATCTTCCCCTTTGGGAGATCCCAGAAATCTCTGCGGAAAATCATCAGCACCTTACGTTCTTCATTGTACACTAAACCTCCGGCCGCCTCCAGAATCTTGTAATTACTTTGAAAATCGGCTACTAACTTATCATAATCTGCGCTGTGAATGATTACTCTTTCGTACCGTTGAGACTTCTCCAGCATATCCGCATAATTCAACAAGAATTTTGCCTTTCCCGTATAGCGCATAACCAGTTCATTTGGGCCTGGCTTGGGTAGTTTCTGCCCCTTTCCCGCATCAAATAGTAGCAAAGGGGTTTCATTGATATAGATTTTGTACATTTGCAAGCATTTTAGGTGCTGATGGCTTAGAAATCAGGTTTGATCAGCCTTTCATTGGCTAGAATGGGGCTCGGTAATCCGCCCTTTCCAAGCATTTTGCACCGCTGAGAAAATGGCATTCGTAATCGAAAAATTTAGCCTAGCAATGAGTATTGCCGAAGCTGTGTCTGATAAGCTCCTGCAAATTAATGCAATTAAACTGAGTCCACAAAAACCCTTCACTTGGGCATCAGGGCTCAAATCACCCATCTATTGTGACAATCGGATTGTGCTCTCCTATCCCGACATCAGATCATTTGTTATCGATCAATTTGTAGAAGTAGCTAAAACAATGCCGGCCTTCGATATCGTTGCCGGAGTAGCAACCGCAGGTATTCCGCATGGGGCATTATTGGCCAATCAACTCAACTTACCCTTTGTTTATGTTCGGTCTAAGGCAAAGGCCCACGGTCGACAGAATCAAATCGAGGGAAGATTAGAAAAAGGCCAAAAAGTCTTGGTTGTTGAAGACCTCATCAGTACCGGTGGAAGTTGCCTACAAGCCGTAGAATGTTTACGGGAAGCCGGCGCGGAGGTAGTGGGAGTTTTAGCTATATTTACCTATAGTTTTGATAAAGCTAGACAGGCTTTCGATTCAGCCAATTGCCGAATGGCAACCCTGAGCAACTATGAGGCGCTAATTCAGCAAGCAAAGGCAAAATCCTATATCTCGCCAGACCAACAAGCCACATTGGAGGCATGGCGGGTGGACCCTAAAGCCTGGAGTGAGCAACATTAAAATTCGCCTTTTATTAAGCGTTTTTTAGGTTAAACTGAATTTACTACTAACATGTCAATAATTACTGCAAGCGCGGAGGCATTCCTCAAGCAATATATCAACAACGCATCCCCTACTGGTTTTGAAACAAGTGGGCAAAAACTTTGGCTGGAATACTTGTCTCCCTTTATTGATGAATGGCATTCAGATAATTATGGTTCTGCCTACGGCATCATTAATCCCGGGCAGGATTATAAGGTGGTAATCGAAGGACATGCTGATGAAATTTCATGGTATGTACATTACATCAATGAAAATGGCTTCATCAGCGTGATTCGCAATGGAGGGTCAGATCATCTGATTGCCCCCTCTAAGAAGGTAAATATTCATACCAAAAATGGCATCATCAAAGGAGTCTTTGGCTGGCCTGCCATTCATACCCGTCGAGGGAGTGATGCCAATTTAACACCTAAATTGGACAATATCTTTATTGATGTTGGGGCCAAGGATAAAGATGAAGTACTAGACATGGGGATTCATGTCGGCTGCGTCATCACCTTTGAAGACGAATTCAGTGTATTGAATAACCGTTACTATGTTGGGCGGGCACTTGATAATCGCCTGGGTGGCTTTTGTATTGCAGAAGTAGCACGCATGATCCAAGAAAATAAAGTAGAACTGCCCTACAGCTTATACATTGTAAATGCCGTACAGGAAGAGGTAGGTTTAAGAGGGGCTGAGATGGTAGCTCATACCATTAAACCAGAAGTAGCCATTGTCACCGATGTAACGCATGACACTCATACCCCCTTGGTGAAACCGAAAAAAATCGGGGATGTACAATCGGGAAAAGGACCTTCGGTGACCTACGCCCCTGCTGTCCACAACAAGTTACTCGATCTAATTATTGATACCGCTGTTGACAATAAGATCCCCTTCCAACGCGAAGCTTCCTCCAGGCGCACGGGAACGGATACGGATGCTTTTGCCTATAGCAATGGAGGGGTTCCTTCTGCCCTAATCTCATTACCGCTACGCTACATGCATACTACGGTTGAAATGGCGCATAAGGAAGATGTAGAGAATGTAATTAAGCTCATCTACGAGACCTTGCTTCGCATAGAAAACGGGCATAACTTTAAGTATTTCTAGTTCCGACTACCCACCTATGTGGAAATGGCTGATCAAGTTTATTGATCTTATTCTATACAGTAACCTATGGATTGCCCTGGCGGCTTTAGCTATGGCTATGCAGTCCCAGATTTTCCTCTTTGGTCGTGTCCGATACGATCCGTATCTCCCCTTCTTGTTTTGTGGAACGCTATTTTTATATGCCATACACCGGATTGTGGGCTTGCAGAAAGCGGAACCTTTTCAGCAAGAAGGTCGATATAAAGTAATAGCAACATTTAAGCGTCATATTCAATTGTATGCCGGCATTTCAGCACTTGTCGGTGCCTATTTCTTTTTTCAACTTGATTTCACTTTCCAACTGAGTCTTTTTACTCCAGCTATACTTTCGCTCGCCTACGTTATTCCCTTGTTTGCGGGAAAGAAGAGGCTTAGAGATTTTCATTTCATAAAGATCTTTCTTATCGCTTTGGTATGGACTTGGCTCACTGTAGTTATGCCAAGCTTGTACTACGGTTTAGCATTGCAATTGTGCACTATCCTCATGGTTTTGGAACGGCTCTGTTTTGTGTTTGCCATTACCTTGCCTTTTGATATTAGGGACTTAGAAATTGATCGGTTTAACAAAGTCAAGACCATTCCATTTCGGCTAGGAATTAGAAAAAGTAAAGCCATTGCCCTGGTTGCTCTAGCAATGGCTTTATTCTTTACCTGGCTGAATTATTATACCATGGGAATTAGCCTCATGCAATGGTTGGCCTATGGCCTAAGCTGCCTGCTAACTGGCTGGTTAATTCTCAACAGCAAAACGAGCCAACACGATTACTACTACACTGGGCTAGTAGATGGAACAATGATTCTGCAAGCTGTATTGGTCTTTTCCTTTTCAGGATCATAATCTAGAGAGCGCCTACATCATTACTCCCGCAACTGCCATAAACACCCAACTGAGTGCAACAAAACTTAGATAGATAGCAGTCAAAACACCAAAAAACTTATATAAGGATTTTAAGTTCTGAAAAGCGGTAGTTAGCTCTGCTTCATCATCTGTGCGCAAAGCAATTTTCATTTTAGCAGAAAAACGGTATAAGTATAGAGTGGGAAAAAAATACAAGGCTGCCCCTATCAAGAAGGAAGAAGAGACCAAAATAGGGCTGAAAAAGGGGATGTCAGCCATCAAGGTAGACATGAATCCGACAAAGAAGAGTCCTATTAGCACGATGAAACCGATGCCAATGAAACCAATAATCGAAAGGAAATAACCCCATCTAGCCGTTTCTGCCAGATAGGCTTTGATTTCGGAATTTAGCGTAGAGCCTCCGAAGTTCTCATCGATAATTTGTGGGTTTTCCATAATTATTTAGGGTTAATGGTGTTTAATATTACAATATAATTAAAAAGCAGCTACAAAATCAAGCCCATAAACCGATGATAAAATCATTTTAGCGTGAGGTTTCACAACTGTAGGCACAGCCGTAATAAGTGTTTAATCTAAACGCCCAATTACGCGGAACTCTGTTCGACGGTTCAGTTGATATTCTTCTTCTTCGCATTCCTGCCCATCAATGCAATTGTTAACTGGTTTTTCTTCTCCATATCCCCTGGCAATCAGTCTGCGTTTTGACACCCCTTCTCCTACCAAGAAATTCACAATATTATTAGCTCGACGCTGCGATAGTTTTTGGTTAAAACTTGCTCCTCCTCTCGCATCGGTATGAGAGCTAATTTCAACGATAAGATTCGGATTATCTTCCAAGAGATCCAGTAATTTGAATAACTCAGGGACTGATTCCTTTTTGACACTGGTACGTCCTACATTATAGTAGATATTCAACAGGTATGAGATCTCCTCTCCTTCCCCACTTCCTTGGCTCACCTGGAAAGACGTTTTCAGCGTATCTTTCGGATTACTAGCCGTGCTACGAGATGTCACCTCTTCCTCTTGAACCCGAATGTAAGGTTGTAACAAAATATTCCGCACTTCTCCCTTACGCACATCACAAAACTCTCTTTCTGATTTATGCAAAAAGTAATTCTCTACATCAACGGTAATGTCTGTACAACAGATCTTAGGAGCCTCAATACGTAACCAACCTCGTTCGTCGGTCACCCCTTTATACTCCAAAGCACAATCCGAATTGCTCAAGATCACTTCAGCTCCAGCTATTCCTCCGCCAGAGAGGTTATCTACTACTTCCAAGTCGAAGTAAAAAACATCTTTCGGGGGCTCTGGTAGTTTCTTCTCTAATTCTTGCATACCAATCGTAATCACATTGGGCGTATCCTGCACAATAGAAACACAGTCCTCCCAATGCTTTGGTTCATAGCCCTCTGAGACAAAAGATAAACTGAAACATTCTCCTTTGGCGGCTTCCAAAGTAAGGTAGCCTTCTACATCGGAGGTCAGGAACCGTCCATCTTCGTGCACTTTTGCTGTGACTAAGCCTACATCGGTCATGGTTTTACCATTGACTACTTTGAACCGATAAGCTTGCTTTACCTCTGGTTCATCCCAAATGAACCCATAGATATCATCAGCACCCATTCCGCCAGAGCGATTAGAAGTGAAGTATCCATGTTGATTATCTTGATGGATAATAAAGCCAAAATCATCTTCATGGGTATTGATGGGAGGCCCCAGATTCACTACTTCCGACCATTGACCATCTCCTTTATCCTTTACTTGATATACATCTTGTCCTCCCAGGCCAAAATGCCCATCAGAAGCAAAATATAGGTGCCCTTCCTTATCGAAAAAGGGAGTAATTTCATCTCCTTCAGTATTTATACCAGGACCTAGATTAATGGGATTCCCCCAAGCTTCACCATCCCAAAAAGATAGATAGATATCTTTTCCCCCAAAACCTCCAGGCATATCAGAACTAAAAAATAGGCGTTCTGCATCAGGTGATAAGCAGGGATGTGCCACGGAATAGGAAGGATCATTAAACGGCAAGGCTTCTGGTTCGCTCCAAATTTCACCGGCTACTTTCTTAGCTGCCAATATTTCCAGACGAATCACGGGATTACGTCGGGGATCTTGCTCCTCCTGCCGGTTCCTTGTCACATATACCTGATCCTGATCTTGGCTAAAAGTTACAATCGCTTCGTGGAGATTGGTATTCAAGTTAGACGAGAATTGAGCGGCTTCCTGAAAAGCAAAAGGGTCATTGGGATCCCCATCTGCATAGTATAAATCAAAGAAAGCAGCTTTTCGACGGCCTTCTGGTGCTTTGATGGAACCGAAAACTAGGCCATTTTGGTAGAAAGCAGGTCCGATATCATCCAGTGCTCCATTGAAAGGAAGATTCTTAACCTGATATTGCGCCAATTCTCCCTTGGCCAAAATCTTATCTTTTTCCATGCAAGGGCTTTCTAAATACTTTCGCCTTAGATCATATGGCCTCAGCTTGAGATATCGCTGATACATCATCTTAGCCTCAGTGCAAGAACCACTATGTTGCAAAGTTTGGCCATAATAATAGAAAATTTCAGGGCGAGTATCCTCGAGTTCTACTGCCTTTTCAAACCAAGGCAAGGCGGACTCGTATTGGTTGGTTTTTTTATACGCTATAGCAAGGTTAGTCATCGCCTCTGGATGATCCCCCTTCTCCAAAATCTGTAGGTAAATGTCAATGGCGCCCTGGTAATACAGGGATTCCATGTAATCTCTCGCTTTTTTCAGTTTGGCATTTTGGGCATTCAAAGACCAGTGACAAGCAAGAAAAAGAACCATGACTAATAATGTCGTTTTTCTCATAGGTTTGCAGTCAAGTAAGTTATTAAACCAGTGCTTGTGTGCTATATTTCTAAGGCGAGGAATCTATAAATAAATGAGGGCATTTCAAAACATGAGGGGGAGATTAATCGACAGCCCACATAAGCTTTACGCAGCTATTTCCAAAAAGTTACGAGACCTTCGCCTGAAGGTCGGTACGCTTACAATTCAGATCGCTGAATACGGCCTACTAGAATGCGGTGCCATTCACCATCCCCGGTCAGCTTAGTTGCCTGTTGCCCTTCGTATCGGAATGCATTAGCTAGAAAAGTGGAAAACTTGATGTTCTTGGGTATCCTTTATAAGACTCCTTTCCCAAATTGGGATTTGACATAAGATAAGATAATCAATTACCAGTAAATATCCAAGATGACCAAGGCCCCAAAAATCAGGCTAGCCATTCCATTAGCTGTGAAAAACGCCCGGTTGACCTTACTTAAGTCATTTGGCTTAACGATAGTGTGTTGATAGATCAGCAGGCTGATGAAGAGCCCTGCTGCTAACCAATGGAGCCAAAAGAAAGCTGGATACGTCTTTTGTAGCAAAAATGCTGCCAAAAGAATAAGGCCACCGCATATTACATGCAAAAAGATGGAAAGTTGTAAAGCCCTGGCCTTACCCAAACTAACGGGAACGGAGTGTAAGGAAAGGGAGCGATCAAACTCCTCATCTTGCAAAGCGTAAATGATGTCAAAACCAGACACCCAGCAAAGTACCGCAAAGGAGTAAATGATGGGGATGGTATCAAAACCTCCTCCAGCCGCTAAGTAGGCCCCAATGGGAGCCAATGATAGGCCCAAGCCCAACACAAAGTGACATAAAAAGGTAAATCGCTTTGTGTAGCTATAGCCCAGGATTACCAAAAGTGCTATAGGAGAAAGGTAAAAGCACAAGGGATTAATGAGCCAGGTAACTCCAATAAATAGTAAACAATTCGCGATGACAAAAACCAAGGCAGACTGAGCCGAAATTATCCCTGCGGGGATTTCTCGCTGGATAGTCCGAGGATTCTTTTCATCAATATCGCGGTCTAGGTATCGATTAAAAGCCATTGCAGCGCTTCGTGCAAATATCATGGCTGCTATCACCAAACCAAATAGTCGTGCGCTAAGCCCTTGCCCCAGTTGTAAGGAAGCAAGAAAAAAACCCAATAAGGCAAATGGCAGCGCAAAGATGGTATGGCTAAAGGTGATCAGCGACAAGTAATTCTTCATAATATTGCTACAACATTTGAAACCTCGTAAAGTTAAATCTTCTCTGGTAAATAAAAAGTGGGACAAACGAAAGGCCCTTCAAGTCCAACTCGAAGGGCCTCCGATCATTCTTTGAATGATGCTCGTGTTAGCTTTAACACCTCAAAATTACTGAGTAACCTGGATGTTAGGAGCAGCCTCGGTGCTCAATACTTCACCGGTCAAGTAGATGAAAGTTTGAGGAGGATTTGTATTGGCAGTAATGGTAACCTTCTGATTACGCTTACCTTTCTTACCTTTTGAGTTAAACTCTACGGTAACTTCAGCTTCTGCACCAGGAGCAATTGGCTCTCTTGGCCAGTCAGGTACAGTACACCCGCAGCTACCTTTGGCATCGCTAAGGATCAAAGGCTCATTACCAGTGTTCTTAAATTTATACGTGTGTGCTACTTTCTCACCTTCATTAACAGTTCCGAAGTCGAAAGTAGTTTCATCAAAAGCCATTACTGTAGTAGGGCCAGCAGGAGCAGCAGGAGTAGCTGCTGGATTTTGTGCAGTGGAAGTAGCAGGTTGAACGGCATTAGTCACATTCTCGCGAGCAGCTTCACGAACACCTTGATTCGCATTTTGGCAGCTAGCCAAGAAACCTACCAACGCTACAGCTAGGATACCAACTTTAAGTTGCTTCAACATTGTAAAGGAATTTTAGTTTGAAAAATTAATATTTGTGGAAACGTGTTTACATGTTTCTAACTCACAATCACAAAAGTAAAAAGCTTTTTTTACTTGCCTGTTAATGAGGATTCAATATTTGTTAATGAGCTGTTAACGGCCATTTTTCAGCCATTCTTCAAAGGCAATTAGGGACTTTGCATTAAGGCAAGCATCGGCAGTGAGTCCTCCTTTTCTTGCCGATAGCACACCAAAGCGCATATCATGGATTCCCTCCTTACTATGAGCGTCAGGATTCACCGAGATCAGCACTCCTTTCTCTAAAGCATAAGGGATCCAAGTCCAGTCCATATCTAGGCGATACGGATTGGCATTTAATTCTATGGCCACGCCATTCTCAGCACAAGCATCAATTACCTTTTTATGATCAATGGGATAGCCTTTCCTACTTAGCAGCAATCGTCCCGTTGGATGACCTAATATCCGGGTAAATGGATTTTCAATCGCAGTGATCAAACGCTGCGTCGCCTTGGCTTCCTCCATACGCAAATTGGTATGGACCGAAGCGATTACAAAATCAAAATCTTTCAGTACCTCTTCTTCGTAGTCCAGAGAACCATCATTCAGAATATCACTTTCAATACTTTTGAAAACCCTAAATGGAGCTAACTCCTGGTTTAGCTGATCAATTTCCTCCATTTGTTGATATACCCGTTCTACCTGCAAACCGTTAGCATAAAAGGCGGATTTACTGTGATCTGACATACCTAAGTATTCATAGCCCTGGTCTCGGGTATAGGTCGCCATATCCCGCAAAGTATGTAAGCCATCACTGTAGGTACTGTGATTATGCAGAACCCCCTTGAGATCAGACAGTTCAAGCAATTGAGGGAGTTGATTTGCTTTAGCCAGATCCAGTGCCCAGGCTTGTTCCCGCAGTTCAGGTTCTACAAAAGGAATTGATGCCTTTTGAAATACCGCTTCCTCCTTTGGCAGGCCAGAAAAATCAAGTCCTGAATTTTCGCTTACGAAAGCTTCCAAGAACTCAGGATGTGCCGTAAAACGGAATAGCTTTGATCCAAAGGCTTCGGCCTCACAAGTGTAAATCTGCACGGATTGTCCTTCGAGTGTCTTAGCTTTCCAACCCCGTTCTGTGGGCTCCACTTCTTCTAAAAGGGGCTCTAGCTCTTCTTTTGCTATATCCCTCTTCCCTAGGAGTAGTTCGATGGCATTTAACTCATTTGCTCTCCTCCTCAAGGCCCCAGTCCAACTCATGGCTACGCCAGGAAAATGACTTTGCAATTGCTCTAGTAAAACCGTTGCAGGGCCTTCCAGGCTGGCATAGTGATATTTATCTTTGGAGCGCTGGAAGTATTCTAGTTTCTGCTTAAGGTCTTCTTGGGTTTTCTCACCAAAACCGTTTAACTCAATCAGACGGTTTTCATTCACCGCATATAACAATTCTCCAACGCTCTGCACGCCTAAGTCTTTCCAAATGGCCTTAATTTTCTTGGGTCCGACCCCCTTGATCCCCAACATTTCTTGGATCCCAATCGGCGTTTCGGATTTATAGCGTTCCAAAGTGGCCATTTGCCCCCCATCGAGTAGTTCTCTAATCTTGCCCACAATCGCCTTTCCTACCCCCTTTATCTTACCGATTTCTTCATCTGTCATTTCTGCCAAAGGGCGATCCAATTTCCTCAAACTGATGTAAGCATTTTGGTAGGAGCGGATCTTAAACTTATTTTCATCATGAAGCTCCATGATATTACCCAGGAACTGGAAGGTGCGAGCAATTTCCTTATTCGTCATAAAACGGATCAATCAAATTCAATAAATGAAAAAGAGCTTATGTGTTGTTCAAGCTTCATTTTTCTGACAGGCTAAATCAGCCGCTTCAATTATAGTTCTGACCTGAGCTTCGGCGAATCGCT
>CBDHHG010000041.1:0-26417 GCA_965263225.1 Saprospiraceae bacterium | reverse complement strand
GGCAAATGCATCCTTATAATGAAGCTTTTGCGGTAGTTGTTCCGATGAGTTCATCGGGGGTAATAGCACATTCGTAGGTATTCATATTCTTGATTTAACATACAATACTGTATGGTATGTAATAATAGAACGCTTAATGAGAAATTTAGTTGACGGGGAGGCGCCCCTTTTTTATTCCGATCATCATTTACTATTTTGTTCGCTCAAATCATCACTAGAAAAACCAACCAGGATGGATCATGCCCAAAGCCCTCTTAAGGGCTTTACCTCTTCAGATCTTACCAGTTTAGTTCAAGCACATTTTGGAATAGCAGGAAGCCTCTCCCTCCTCCCCGGAGAACTGGATATCAATGCCATTTTAACTTCCGATACTGGCGAAAAGTACCTGCTGAAGATTGCCCACCAGGACGCAGATCAGGCTAATATAGAAATGCAGAATGCCTTGATGCAGCACCTGCAAGGGAAAGCGCTTGAATTAGAATTACCAAAGGTAAAACAGACCCTGAATGGTTCTTCTTGGGTCATCGTCAAAGATGGCCAAGGTATGGAACGCATTATGCGCCTATTGTCCTTTGTAGAAGGACAACTATGGGCAGAAATCAATCCACAAGATGCCGGGCTTCTATGTAGTCTTGGAAAAGCTGTTGGGAGTTTATGTCAGGGCTTACAGGATTTCGATCACCCAGCAGCCCATAGGCACTTCAAGTTGGAATCTTTCGGACGGACTGTGGATCAAAGAGCAACTGGATTTGATCACGGATGAGGAGCAGAAATCCATGCTCCTATATGTGATTAATATGGTGGAGGAAGAAGTCAACCCCCGGAAGGATAAAGTAAGCAAAAGCGTAATCTATAATGATGCGAATGACTATAACATCATCGTAGGTAAAAACCCCACCGATCGGAAAGTACAAGGACTGATTGATTTCGGTGATGCCGTGTATAGTGAGACCGTAAATGACATTGCTATTGCAGCAGCCTACGCATGTATGGATAAAGCCGATCCGCTAACTGCCGCCGCACAGTTGGTGCAAGGATTTAATGAAAAAATGCCCTTACAGGATGAAGAATTAGCCATGATTTTTCCGCTAATCCTACTTCGACTAGCAGTAAGCGTTACCAATTCAGCCCACAACCGGAAGGCAGAACCCGACAATACCTACTTATTAATCAGTGAAAAGCCAGCCTGGGATTTGCTCGATAAACTTACCCGTATTTCTCCCAAATTGGCCTACTACACTTTCCGGCATTACTGCGCTCTTGAAGCCTGTCCTCAGCGCTCTGCATTTGATCAATGGTTAGGGGAGCATAAGCCTTCTTTTGGAAAAGTAGTGGACGCGGATTGGAATAATGAAGCAACAGTATTTGACCTCAGTATTGGAAGCTTAGATTTAGAGAAACAATGCTAACTTTGATACCATCCAAGCTTTCGAACAGGTTATTGAACAATACCTAAAGACAGAAAAAGCTCAGATCGGAATCGGAGGGTACGGTGAAGTTCGTCCCTTCTACTCTACGGATGCCTACTTACAATTGGGCAACAATGGCCCCAGGTGGCGTACCGTGCATTTAGGCCTAGATATTTGGATGCCCGCCGAAAGCTTAGTTTTTGCCCCCCTGGG
This sequence comes from Saprospiraceae bacterium, assembly GCA_965263225.1. Classification (GTDB taxonomy): domain Bacteria; phylum Bacteroidota; class Bacteroidia; order Chitinophagales; family Saprospiraceae; genus DT-111. The sequence goes on along the minus strand of CBDHHG010000041.1, from coordinate 24,795 downwards.
ATGGTGTTGTCCATAGCATCCAAAACAATCGAGGAAAACGCGACTATGGCCCAACGGTAATCCTTGAACATAAAGTCAGTGAAACTTTAAGTTTTTACACTTTGTACGGGCACCTCAGTCAAAGATCCCTGATTCACCTATACCCAGGTCAGGAAATCGAAAAGGGGGAGATCATTGCCACCATTGGCCATTCCCGCGAAAACGGCAGTTGGCCTCCACACCTGCATTTCCAAGTCATTCTGGATCTACTGGGTTGGCGTGGAGATTTTCCTGGCGTAGCCTTTCCGGAAGATCGTGAGATATGGCTAAGTCTCTGTCCAAACCCCCGCTGAACTGGTCGATGGTATTCCTGCTATTCAGCCGAAGACGAGCACCAGCAGTACAGATATCCTTGAGGCTCGACAAAAAAACCTGGGAAAAAGTCTCAGCGTTTCTTATCACAACCCCTTACATATTCAGAGGGGCTACATGCAATACTTATACGATGCGAACGGCCGAAGATTTTTGGATACCGTCAACAATGTACCACACGTCGGACATCAGCACCCTAAGGTTGTCAGAGCAGCTCAGCGGCAATTGGGCGTCCTCAACACCAATACCCGCTACCTACACGACAATATTGTACAATACGCAGCGGAGTTACTAGCCACTTTTCCCCCGGAGCTAAGTGTTTGCTACTTTGTCAATTCCGGTAGCGAAGCCAATGAATTAGCCATTCGCATGGCAAAGACCTATAGTGGACAACAGGACATGATTGCCCTGGAGGCTGGATACCATGGCAATACCGGTGCTTGTGTGGACGTGAGTTCCTATAAGTTCGATGGGAAAGGAGGACAAAGGAGCGCCTGCCACCACACATGTAGCCAAGATGCCAGATACCTATCGCGGTGAGTTTAAGAGCGAAGATGCGGGGCAGCAGTACGCAAAGCATATCAAGGAGATCATATCCGGCCTTCAAAGTCAAGAAAAAGGTATAGCAGGTTTTATCTGTGAAAGCATCCTGAGTTGTGGCGGTCAGATTGTCTTGCCCAAGGGCTTCCTTGCGGAAGCCTATGCGGCTGTACGAGCAGCGGGGGGGCTCTGTATCGCTGATGAAGTTCAGGTTGGATTTGGGCGGGTTGGAGACCACTTTTGGGGTTTTGAATTGCAAGACGTGATTCCTGATATTGTAACGATGGGTAAACCGATCGGCAATGGTCATCCTTTAGCTGCTGTGGTCACTACCCCAACGGTTGCTGAGGCCTTCACTAATGGTATGGAGTACTTCAATACCTTTGGCGGAAATCCAGTTTCCTGTGCCATTGGAAGAACGGTCTTGCAAATCGTGCAAGAAGAAGGCTTGCAGGCCCACGCTAAATCTGTTGGTGGATACCTATTGTCAGGACTCCAATCACTCCAAAAAGAATTCCCGATCATCGGCGATGTCCGGGGACATGGTTTATTCTTGGGTTTTGAGCTTGTCAAAGATGAGCAGCTTAGCCCGGCAGCAAGTCAAGCCAGCTACTTAGCCAATCGCATGCGTCAGGGGGCGGTACTAATGAGTACGGATGGGCCTCTACATAATGTACTGAAGATCAAACCTCCCATGTGCTTCACGCAGTCAAATGCTGATTTCTTTCTAGAAAGGCTTGGTAAGGTGTTTAGAGAGGATTTTATGCAAATCTAATAGGTAGCCGTAAAGACTAATCAGTGGTCGTGGGGAAATAAATCGGATGCCGTTTATTATACAGTGCTATGAACTGATGAATTTTATCTCTCCATTTCCCTTTAGTACGTAAGTAATCTTGAAATAAATTTCGATCTCGTTCCAAGATGTCTTCCATATTTCTTTTGTTGAAGAATAGCTTCCGGTTGTACTCAAAGTCAATGATGAATGATTTTGCCGTTTCATTTCCAGGAGGAAAGGGGAAGGCGAGAGCAGCAAATGTTCGTTCGATATGCGTTACGGGTCTAATTTCCGTAAACATACAGATAGCACCAATGGTCCTAATCTCGGCATGATCCCTGGTGTAGATGGTGTTGTCCTGACAATACCCAAACACTCTAGACGACTTCATGCGTTGAACCTCGCCGTATTGATTGTAATAGCTCACCCATACCTGAGAGAGGATCTCTTCAAAAAAATAAGAATCATTAGGATTAGATAAAGAAATGATCTGGCCTTTATTGATGGGTGTGTTATTTTTCCAATCTTTAAAATGCAGGTACAGTCCCTCTTCGAATAAAAGCTCGTCGTGGCTCGCCATCACATGATAGGCAGCTTGTGCACAAATCTGTATAGTATAAATAAAGAGGACCATACAAGTCAGCCATTTTCTCATAGCATTCCAGTTAAATTTTAGGGGAAGTGTACCCCCATTGAATGGATAGTTCTGCTAGCTGACCATTGGAAAGGAATAGTAAGGAGGGGAATCGGAGGAAATTACAATCACTCCTTAATTATACGCGGCTAAATCCCAGGAGTTGCCTGACTCCTGAAGAAGTTTCTTGCGCCAATTCTGTCTGTCTTCCATTTAGGGATTTGGCCCTAGTTATCGGCCGTTAGCCACCGTTTCTGCCCGGGGATCAGCACCTATTAGGTATCGATTACGCTCTCTAATAATTGCTCCTACACCTGCGGCGATGCCCCATTTTTCTTTGATATTAATGGTATAGGTAGTACGGAAAGCTGAATTCAAACTCTTTACTCTCCTACCACTTCGGCTCCCTCCGGCTTTGCGTAAGTAGTCTCCGCTAATGCTGTGGTAGCAAAGCTCATATCACTAACCACCATTGGATCGCGCGCAGGTTCCACTACCTCTCCATCCTCATACTTAAACCAAGTCAGTTGGTGCGGTAACACTAAGCCATTCACCGGTTTCCAATCCTGGTAACGGATCAATCTGAAGTTATCGCTAGGTTCTTTGGAGCGGTAAGTTACGGTGTAGGCCAACCACTCCATCTGATGGGTCTCAAGGTGATAGTAAAGGATATAGTTGTCATCCGGAGAATCTCCAACATTGGCCTTGTAAGAAATTTTAACACCAGGATAGTCCACTCCTTCAAAGCTGATTGCGGGAACTTCTTCATAAGTAATTCCTGGGTCAGCCAAGACGAAAGGCATGGCTATAAAATAGAAGTAAAGGTTGTGGTAGAAACGAGCTGAACCACCGAAATAGGCTGAATCTTGTTGAATCCAAACTTCATTACCGTCATAGCCAATCGTCCATTTATCACCTTCTAGACGCACTTTTCGGGTAGGTAGATCAATATGGTGTTTTTCATTCTTAGCTGCCATGGCGTAAATCATGGTTTGCTGAGCAGCCCAAGTGTCATAGCCACCGTGGGTGTCTAAGACTTTAATAAGATTGGCAGGAGCGTCCGCAAGATGAGCATCATTAGTGCTTGGTTCTTGGGTAGCTTCGGTATCTTCTGTGGTATTTGTAGGACCGCAGGCCACCATTAGAAGCGCTAATGCAGCCAATAAGAGGTTTTGTTTTCGCATGAAACAGAAATTTAGTTAGCTGGATATATAGTATAGAGGCAGGCTAAGTGGCCTGCCTCTATACCGCCGCGAAGAAAATGCTAATTCCTTGCTTGAATTATCGCCACCGCGACGCATCTCTAAAAAAGAGAACGAAGGCAGCGTAATAGCAGGAATTTTCAGGCTTCATACTACTTTTTCTGCTTCACGACCCGAAACCCTATTTTCATTGGCTTCACCGCAGGGTCGTGTGGATCTACATAATCATACGCACTATAACCATAGGTGCCGCCTCTTTGGTCATATTCTGCAACATTCCCGGCTAGATCATAGATTTCAGCCTCGTTGAGCTTGGTGGGTGGGAATTCTCCTACCGACTTCACCAGATTTTGATTGGCTTCTCCTAGCTTTTGGCGAAAGCTGCTCACTTCATTGGCCGTCAAGGCATAACCTGCCCAATAACTCAAGGTATTCTCCTTTGTCCCTTTCTTGTGCGCTTTCTTATGCCAGGCTTTTGCTTCTTCTTCATTCGGAAGCCGATATTGCTGGTCCGTTATCTTACTTAGCCATTGGGTATAGGCCTGTGCCATAGAAAAGTCAACCATGACCGGATGATTGGCTTCTGAGGCTGAAAATTTATGTTTGCGGTCAAAGGCGGCATATTGAGCATTAGTCACTTCGAAGCGACCGAGCCAGAGAGAGTCTTTTTTCCATTCCACCATCTCCGGAATGAGAACCTGTTCAAGATTTTCACCAAATTGGTCCCCGACCCTACTTGCCTTATCCCGCTTAAGTAAAAGGGCCAGGGGGCTATCTTCCTTGAAAGTAGGATTGTCTGTTTTCTTCTTTTTAAAAAGATACTCATCGATCCATGCGATCTCCTCTTTCATCTTACGCAATTGGTGGGTAACTTTTCTCAAGCCATGTGGTTGGCCTGGGAACCAAAGGAAGCGTACGGGAGTTTGGCCGATCTGCTGTAAGGAGCGATAGTATTCCCAACCCTGATCTCTCGGTACTGCCCGGTCTTCACTTCCGTGAAAAATGATCGTAGGCGTTTTCACCTTTTCCATCTCAAAGAGAGGCGATTGTGTGATGTAGACCTCATTGTAGGTCTTCCCATCCACATTATCCCAAGGTGTTCCGCCGAAATAGCTTTGATCAAAGGATACCCCAAAGCGACAGGTTCCGAAGTCGGAAGTCCAGTTTACATCGCCAGCTCCAGGGCAAGCCACTTTGAACATATCCGGATAGCGCACCGTCAGCATGGTAGCCAAAATAGCGCCATTTGACCATCCCATCACACCTAGCTGCTCCATATCGATCATGCCGCGATCATTCAGGACTTGCAGGCCTTTGGTGATATCTTCTAGTTCTGGTGTATAGTAGTTTTTCTTGATGCTTTCTACAAAGGCCAGTCCGTGGTGAGAAGATCCATGATAGTTGGGCTTCAGCACAAAAGCTCCCCTTTGAGCCAGGATTTGAGGATAGGTAGACCAACGCTCCCGCCAGCGATCCTGATCTACGCCAGATGGCCCGCCATGAATCGAAAGTACCAAGGGGTAACGTTTTCCTGCCTCGTAATTTTCTGGGTAGTACAGAATACCATTTACTTCCTCACCATTGTAGCCTTTCCAGCGGAAGATTTCAGATTTGGTAATGGATTTCTTAGCCAGCTTTTTATTGAAATCTACGAAAGGCTCCGCTTGGGCAAAGCTTAGCTTCCCAGCGGTTACCTTTAGATCTGCTACATAATACTTTGGCAATTGGCTTGCCGTAGAATGCTCATAGATGACCTTTTGGCCATCATCGGACAAAGCCGAGATCCACACATGATCGGCCTTATCTCCCAATGCTAAATCAGATTTGGTCCAGGATTTGCCCGCTACATCTTTCTTGTAGAAGGTCAATTTATCAGTTGGTCCATTGGCCAAAGCCACCAGCACGTCTTGGCCAATCACTCGATAACTTCCTTCAAAGCCCCATGTCCACTCTAGGTTTACCTTGGTGTAGGACTTACTGTCCAAATCAAAATAGTATAATTCCGTAATCCCTGCTCCGTTCCATTCCGGATTGGAAGAAAGAGCAGCTCCAAAATAGAACCCATTATGATCAGCCGTAAACTGTACATTTGAAGGGGTTTGTAGACCTTGAAGAATCTCCTCCCTTTGTCCCGTTGCCACATTATGGAGATAGTATTTCGGATCGGGATTAGCATCGGAAGCGAAGGAAGGATGTTGTGTAGTTCTATACACGATCCAATGACCATCCCGAGAGGCTTTGTAGTAGGAAACGGGAAAGTGATTAGTCGTCAGTCGTTTGGTGGTTTTGGCTTTTAAATCATAAGCATAGATTCTACTTCTCCGCCAATATACCGTATCTTCTACCACAACGGTATTGTCTTTGGTTTTCTCATTATCCAATTCGAACTTCGATTTACCCTCGTGAGACACATAGGTAAATGTAGTATCGTTCAGCCACTGAAGATTCGAAATGCCATTTTCAAAGGTCGCTACCTCCGTTGGTTCCCCTCCAAAGATGCTCAAGGACCAAAGTTTTTTCCCTTTTTCCCTACCCGATTGAAAATAAATTGTTTCTCCATCTCGTGAGAAGGAAGGCGAACTATCACTATCATCGGCATTGGTCAAACGCACCGTTCGGAACTGACCATCCTTTTTGTTGTTCAATCGAGTAAGGTAAAGATCCGACACGAAAGCGTCTTTCTTTTTTACCGCTCGGCGCTTGCTCCAGACGACCATTTGATGATCAGGAGAGAACACAGGCGATTGTAAAAACTCTGTGTGAATGATATCTTCTGGTGTCCATTTTTTTGGATCTTCTTGTCCGACTACAGAAAAGCTAAAGCCTAATAAGCAAAGAGCCAGAGCTAATAGTTGATTCATTTTTTTCATCAAGTCCAAGTTTTGTGGTGAAAGGCTTTGGAAAAGTAATTTTATAGTACCCCTTTCTGTTGGAGATCTGCTCGCAATTGTGCTGGATCATGAAATTGTATCGCCGGTAAGCCCGCCTCAATAGATCCTTTTACATTAGCCGCACTGTCATCCAGGAATAGCGCTGACGCCCCGTCAATTTGGTATCGATCTAGCAACAAATCATAAATTCTCCGATCTGGTTTTTTCAGCTTCTCCGCCCCAGAAACCAGAATCCCTTCAAACCATTGCAAGAAATCATATCGCTCGATAGCATAAGGAAAGGTTTCCGCAGACCAGTTGGTTAATGCATAAAGACGATAGCGTCCGCCCTCTTGAATTTCTCTCAGAATGTCCACTGTCCCTTCTATAGGACCACCCAGCATTTCCGTCCAACGGCCGAAATAGGCTCGAATCTCGTTTTCATACTTTGGAAAATCCGGGAGCAATAAATTGATGGCATCTTCCCAGCTTCTACCGGCATCTTGTTCTGCGTTCCAAACTGGTGTACAAACTTCCGTTAAGAAGTACTCCATCTCCTTGGGGTCATCAAACATTTTTCGGTAGAGGTAGGCTGGATCCCAATCGATCAGTACCCCACCTAAATCAAACACGATCGTCTTTATTTCCATATATTTTTAATCAAGTTCAAAGGAAGGTATGTATAGAAGTGCCCAAAGGTATAGAGCCTTAAGAACTTTCTGTTATTTTCCAAAGACATTTTGAAGACCAACTACACAAGAGCCATAAATAGCAGAATCTTACCCCGCCATAGGATCAAATTGGGCATTAAAATCGGTTCACTGGTCGGGAAAATTGCATTTTTTATCCAAATGCACCTGTGATCCCAGCCTATTTTCTTATTATTGTGAAAACACATTGCTTACTCCTTGTATTAACACCAACTATTTTTCCTCTCTACAGCAATAGTCAAATTACATTACAACTTGGAACAACTTACTTGTGCAACTAGCTGTACGCTTGTGATTTACCTATTGTAGTCATAGCTCAGCGCGGCAGCAACAAGTAAAATATCTTTCGTTAACCTATTGCACCGATCAATTTGACCAGAAATATACTCATTGACAGAAGCTCGGAAGAGCGAATTTGGCTTACTAAGGGTAAAAGGCTTTCGATGGAACGTCAAGCCCTGCTCAATCTGATGAATTCATGGACATATGTCTTCGACGAAGGCAATGAGATTAATCGCATTATCTATTCTCATGCCAAGAAGATTGAAGTAAAGTCTAAAGCACGCGGTATCTCTATCAAATACGTCTGTGAGGGGGAAGAAACCTACATCTTTGAAGGAAAGAAGTTTGTGGTTCGCCCAGGACAGTTTCTAGTCATTAATCATGATCGAGATGTTCACATCAAGCTAAAGTCCAAGGAAGACGTCAAGGGTATCTGCCTCTATTTGGACCCAATGCTCCTCAAACAATGGGATCAACATCAGCAATTAAGCGATCGGCAGGCTTTGGATCATCCTTTTGATCTGCCTACTCATGAAAGTGAATGCAGGGAACGCTTATTCCCATCTAGCATAGGGCCTTTGGCCAGATACTTACATTATATCAACCACCACAAAACTCAATTTAATACTGTGGAATCTTCGACCATGTTTTACAAATTTTCAGACCTAATGTGGCAACACGATCGAGAACAGAAACAACGTGTAGCCAACATTCAAGCCAGTAAAGCCAGTACCAGAGAAGAGTTGCATCGACGACTACGTCTTTCGCTGGAATTACATCCATAGCAACATCAATCAGAAGCTGTTGATTAGAGATATTGCGAAGGCAGCGATGCTTTCTGAATTTCATTTTCTACGCACCTTCAAGCAATGCTATGGTCTTTCCCCTAATCAATATTTTGACCAAGGTTAGAATGGAAAGGGCAGCCAATTTACTTAGGCACCGTCCACATCTATCGGTAAAGGAAATAGCGGATCAATGTGGCTACCAGGACTTGCACTACTTTAGCAAGACTTTTAAGAAGACCTACGGCATTACGCCTTCGGCCTTCCGTGCTTAGGCGCTTTACCACTTAGCATCTGCCGGAGGGTTTTCCATCAAGTTGAAAATTAACCCTTCCCAGATCATTTGTATGTAAATATCGGGGTTGTTCTGCTGCAAAGATGGGCGCATTAAAGTTGTGCTTCCAATTATCAAATAGGTAGAAACTGCGGCTAAAATGCTCAGATAGTGGCAGGATAATGGCATTGGCAAAGCTTTCTCGGACCATAAATAGGGCCGGGGCTGAGCTACCGTGAATCCGCTTATCTACTACGTAGTCGGATTTAAAGGGGAAGTCGTGTGGTGCTGGGTACTGACGAAGACTATCCTGAGCTTGGAATTTGATCCTTGGCGTTAGCACTGGGGCCCTTTCTTTTACTTCCTGCTCAATTCCTAGCATCTGAGCTAGCGTCATGCCATCAAATTCGGCATAATTGGAAGGTATAATCTGTCTGGTTGATCCTACCCAAAGTTGGAAAATCCTGCCGTAAATGGTTTAGGATCACTTTCGCTGCTAGAAGTGCAGTAATATCATTCCAATGGTGATCTGTCACGTGATAAAGCAGGCTATCCGTTTGTTCCTTCCGAGCCCGAATCGGGTCAAAAAGATCAATATAGTCAATGTCCGTATGCGCTATTATATGATCTACTAGCTGCTCCGTGCAGGTCTGTGCGTTGAAGCGCTGGACGGAGATTGGTAGATATTCGGGATAAATGGAATGCTTCTGAGGTGGGATACATAGGTAATATCTGCCCCCAGCAGCTTCCACTAGTGTTTTCCTACGTTTCAACTCCTTCGCAATCCCTTCGAGCGCTCGATCTGAAAACTGAAATTTCCCAGTGTAGATATCCAGTTGAAAGCCCGACTTGAAAAGCCAGTCATCTTTCCCCACTAAGACCTCATTCGGTAAACTAGATTGCTTAAAGGTATAGTAGTTGATATAATTTTTCAAACGAATTAGTCCATTTCTCCACTGGAAATGGTCGTTGTAATAGGCCTCATAGTCCTTCGGAAATGGATCTAGGAAACTCGGGTCTAGCACAGGTTGCTCCGCTAATTTTCTTTTCTCTTGCAATTCCGGAACGGGCAATATTCCCAACGCTAGATCCGCCCAGTAAAGTAGGATTATCACCGCAAATAGAAGGGGTAAAAGATGATGATATGTAGGCCAATTCTTCATCAGAACCTGAAGTAAATGAACGGATTATAAGAATCGTTAGCCAGTTCCATAGTACACCAGAAGAACAACAGCAAAAACAGCAAGGCCCTTCCCAATTGACCTACACTGAGTCGTCCTACTAGTTCGTTGACACCTGACCGTATTCGCAAACCAGCCACGGGAATCGAAAAGACGATTCCCAACAAGAGTGCTATCCGAAATTCCCAATCTAGATAAGTGGAAATGTCCAGTTGAAAATCGCTTTGTGTCCTGAAACCCAATAAGCGTATATAGTAATCTAAAGCGTATCCTAAAGTTTCTGCTCTAAATACTACCCAAGACAAGCCGATTACGAGTAGTAAATAAAAATGCTGTACAAATCTGGAAGATTTCTCCAAGCCTTTACCGAATCGCCCCCGCTCCAGGAGCATAAACAAACCATGAAAAACGCCCCAGCAAAGAAAGGTCCAATTGGCTCCATGCCAGAAGCCGGTTAGTAAAAAAACTACGATCAAGTTTCGATAAGTTTGTATAAGACTTCCTCGGCTGCCACCGAGCGAAATATAAACGTAATCCCTAAACCATTGCGACAGGGAGATATGCCATCTACGCCAAAACTCCCTCACCGAGCGGGCTACATAGGGGAAATTGAAGTTTTCGGGAATAACAAAGCCAAACATTCGGCCGAGTCCAATGGCCATATCAGAATAGCCGGAAAAATCAAAATATATCTGTAAAGCATACACCAACACGCCCAGCCAAGCTACTGGCCAGGACAAGCTATCAGGTTGTGCAGTGAAAATGACATCTGCCACTAAGGCAAAATTATTGGCCAATAATACTTTTTTGGCCAGACCAATCACGAAACGCTCCAAGCCAAGACTTATATTTACCCAACCCACAGAACGTTTCCCCAATTGCCCCGCTAAATCTTGATAGCGTACAATTGGTCCAGCAATTAGTTGTGGGAAAAGTGCAATGTACAAGCCTAAGCGCCCTATGTTCTTTTGCACTACAGTGGTGCCACGGTAAACATCTACCAAATAGGAGATGCCTTGAAAGGTAAAAAAAGAGATGCCTAGGGGTAATACAATCTTAGGTAATTTGATAGTTTCCTGACCTAATTCAGCTAGACCAACATTAATCTGGGATAAAAAAAATAGCACATATTTGAAGAAGATCAATAGCCCCAAATTCAACACCAAACCTAGTATCAAGATCGGTTTAGATCGACCATCTGACCTAGCAGCAATCCACCGTCCAATCCCATAGTTTAAAAGTATCGAAAGGAGAAGAATAAGGGTATAACTTACTCCACCCCAAGCGTAAAACAGCAAGCTTGCCAATAATAAAATGCCATTGTGCCACGACTTGGGTAGTAGTAGCAGCGCCAGCAACAATAAAGGCAAAAATGAGTACAGGAAGATGAGTGAACTAAACAGCATTCCCGACAGGATTGAATTGCTAAGGTATAAAAATCAATGAAGTTGTCGGAGGATTCTAGGTTCGGGCAATAGAATCCATACAAAGTCCGTTACTGACTTAGATTGTGTTTCATCTGGCATCTCCTAATAGCTAGCATGTTTAGAATTGACTTGGCTTTCATGACCATAGAATTTTGACACGCGGCACGTTTCCATTATTTATCACAGTTTTACTTTATTGACTGAACCACTCGGCGCGCAGCTGAAATATTGCGTTATGCAAACGGTATTAGCGTATGTTCAAACAAAAAATGAATCATTCTCGGCTCAAAGACCGAAATTTAAACTCTTACTTAACCCCTAAACTAGGAACACATGAAAAAATATGTTTTGCTTCTGCTTGCGGTAAGTTCTTGGACTCTTTTGTACAGCCAAGACGTAAAGCAGGACTTCCGAACCAATTCCATTTCCATCTTTAAAAATGGCACCGCATTCTTCATTAAATCCGGACAAGTAAATCCTGCCGCAGGAAGATTATACCATGAATAAAAATATACCTCCGGCCCTTTCCGGGACTTTTTGGATCACTTCAGCCGATAATCAAGTGGAGTCCGTAAGCAGATATGTCGACACCTTGCAAGTAGCCCAACAAACGGTGGCCCGAAATATGTCTGAACTACTCACTGCAAACTTAGGAAAGAGAATTACGATACATTTAGGCGGAGATCAAATTCTTGAGGGGGTAGCAGAAGATATTGGGCACAAAGATCCAGCGAAGGGCCAAGTGAAGGATCATCCCCTGGTAAGCTTACAACTCCAGGGGAGGTGGATTACTTTGCCGAAAAGTGATATTCGTAAAATAGAATTCTTCGAACAACCAGATCATCTTCTGGAATGGACTAAAGAAGAGATCAAGCCAGTACTAGAGGTTCAATTTAAGACGCAAGAACCGAATCAATCGCTGGATATGATGTATCTAGCTCAAGGCTTAAACTGGACTCCCACCTATCTCCTCGAATTGCTAGAAGAGGAGAAAGCTCGTTTGAAACTTAGCGCAGAAGTAACCAATAATACTGAAGATATTGAGAACACTGATGTCAATTTTGTGGTAGGAGTCCCGAACTTCAAGCACGCTAACGACTATTCTAGCCTCGTTAATTTTTTCAGAGAAAGGCTGAGTACCAGAGGAGGAGGGCAACAGCTACTTTCCAATACTTTCCGAGGGCAAGCCTACGCCCAATATGATGATTTCACCACTACCGAAGTTTCTAGCTCAAATACCACCACTGGCCTGGAAGGGTCCTCAGCTGAAGACCTATACTTTTATACCCTTAAAGGAATGAGTTTGAGAAAAGGAGGAAGAGGGCAATACCCTGTTTTTGAAGCCGAAATTGAGATTGCGCACATCTACGAATGTAATCTACCGCAGAACAATGAGCGAAAAAATTACTACCAAACTGAATACCTTTTTACACCAGATCCAAATAAAGTTTTTCACTCTATCCGAGTTAATAATAGCACCCCATATCCGCTTACCACTGGCCCAGTCTTAGTGGTAAAGAAGGAGGTGGAAACCAAACCAATCAGTCAAGATCAATTGAATTATACATCAGTCCATGATCACTCTTTTATTAAGTTGACCGAAGCCCCTGATGTCCGTATCAAGCAAGCTGAAAAGGCGACGAGTAGAGAAGAGCGTGTCAAAAGAATTAAGCGCCAAAACGGTGAGTTCTTCTACGATTTAATCACCGTAGAAGGTCAGATCATCGCTAAGAATAACAAAAACAAAGAGATCGACCTCAATATCCGTCGACCAATCATCGGTGAGTTAAAAACATCTAGTGTGAAATGGCTGAAAGCTGAGCGAGTCAATACCTCTGGTAGTCCAAATAGTACCACTGATGTTTGTTGGGAAACCAGTATAAAAGCAGGAGAGGAATTGAAGATCAACTACTCCTACCAGGTCTATGTACTGCATTAGGCGTTGCCAAATTGAGTGGGGAATCACAAACAGGGCTGAGAAGGGTGGATTTAGTCCTTCGTTCGGGTTCCCCCCTCATTTCCCAAGCTGATGTTGATGTCTATCTGGCTTCAGATAGGTTTTCCACCAACATCAACCTTAGCCCTGTTTTACTCAAACTCTGCTCTTTTTTTTCTTAGAAGGAGTTGGCGGATTTTTCATGACAAAGCGATGGTCCTCTACCAATCGTAACAAATCATGTGCACTCAACACCCCTACCACCTTCTTTTCATCAGTGACAATCAAGTGATTGATCTTGTGGTTTCGCATTATTCGTGCCGCAATGTATACATCAGCATAGGCAGGTACGGTGTATACCTTCTTCGACATCACTTGGCTTACTGGGGTATGCTCCGAGAAATCCTTCAGTATATCAGAAGAAGTGATAATACCTTCCAATTCCATTTCACTATTCACAATTGGAATGGACTTTATCTTGTTCCTAGCCATGATGGATTGGGAGTGTCCGACACTCTTATGGGGTAAAGTGGTTACTACTGGCTTTACCATTAAATCTCTTACCTTGATATTCATAAACATTGAGGATTTATTACAGCAGAAAAGGTAGAACAATTGACGACCAGGCAAGGTGATGGAGATCAGTATATGATGTGACTTTTGTCAAGAACCAGGAGATAAATCATGGGGATTGTTATACGAACTTCCAGGCCCACTCAATGACAAATGAGCAGGTAGTATCATCTCATCTTCTTAAGGCTTAAAGAATACGGAATACAGAGGTGAGAGCAGCTAGCAATAGCGTTTTACGCTCCACTCGCCTTTTTCTTCTTCAAAAAGATGCGACCACGGCTTCGCATCGGGAAAAAGGGATCTGGACGCTTTTCTTGCCAAAAACCTTCTAAATTGCTGTCCCATATGCTTCGATTGAAAATCAATTCATACTTACGATCATAGGGCGGAGTGGCTTCGCGTCCTTCTGAAGGTAAATAAAAGAGATCTTCCAGGTAGATGGATTGATCCCCATAGAGCTTCCCAGCAATGTCCATTTCGATCACCTCACTAGGAGATATATAGACAAAAGACCTGCCCTTTAGCTTATTCTTCCCAGAACGCGCCAGGACCAGTTCAAACTTATAGGACTGCTTGGAGTTAAGGCCTCCGGTTGTAATCGTTCCTACCCAGCTACCTTCGAGGCTAACTTGAGAGAAGATCGGAGCGCAAATCATTGACCAGAATAAACAAGACAGAATTAGTTTTTGCATGCGCAAGTCGCGTTTTGATAGCTTTAAAACAATATGCTATACCCTTGAATTGAGGGTACAGTTCTGGTATAATTTTTCGACGGTAGATGAAGATAGGACTTCTATGCCGAAAAGCAGGAGGATTTTAGCAGAAATATTAATTGCGCCTCCAATCAAATCTCCTACTTCCGCATTTCCTTTACATAGGCTCTTAGGTCCTCCATCTGCTGATTACTCATTTTCTCTAAGGTATAGTTGGGCATGTAAGCTCGCTTGCCATTTAGTGGAGAAGTACCGTAACGAGCAACCTGGTAAACGGAGTAACGAGTATACCTGCTGAAATGACGATCTAGATGCTTAAATGAAAATTTTGAATCATCCAATCGATAAAAGGCATAGCGGCCATTCTCATGACAGTGCAAGCAACTTAACTCATAGATTAATTTTCCATTTTCCACATTCCCCTCTAACTCATATCCTACTTTACGGTCCTTAGGTGGAGTGACGAAGGTAGCCGGTGAGCCAGCAAGATAACGCCGCTTAATCATCCGGATTACGCCCTCTTCATCGCCACTTCCAGCAAGGGCGTTTTCTATTTCTTGCCACTCCCGATCGCTGAAGATGAGGTCATCCATTTTCAAGCCCAACTCCCAGAAAAAAGCTAGGATGGACTCTACTTCCCAATCCCGCAAGCGGCGCCCTTGAGCGCATTCCTCCGCACAAAGCTGTATGGCCTCTCTAATATCGCTTTGCGCCGCATTGACCAGGTCACCATATTTTTTCCGGTAATCGCCATTATAGAACTGCGTACGATTTACAGCCCCATAAAGACTTGTTCCTTGCAAAAAAGGTAAGCCTTTATCTTTCACGTAAAGCAGTCGCGCTTGTGGGTCGGAGACAGATAAGTCTGGATCTTCCTTTTCTAAATTATGACATGAGGTACATACAAAATGCTTGCTCTGCCGGGAGGTTTTAAAACCTCCGGGGCCTCGACCAAAGCCATACTTCACTAATTCTTCTCCGGCTCCGGCGGACACCCACTTCATAGTCGTATCTACGGGGTGCGGTAATGGCTTATCCCCCAAACGCAACAATACCTCATTGACGGATTGATCTTTGGTTAAATTCCAATCTATCGGTGATGCTTCTTCTGCCTTAATCTCGCTCGCTGGCCATCTCCAAGCCATCAGCATACAAAGTGTCAAAACAGAGAAAGTAAGTGCAAATGCTCTCATAGAAAAAGAGTGATAATTACAGGTTAAACAAACGAGAAATAGTGAACCCTAACCTAAACTCTCCATCCCCCCAGCTCGTCGTGGTGTAGGGGATATAATCTGTCTCCATCAAACCCGTAGCATTGGTCAAATTGATTTGGAACACATGCCCCCCCGTATCAAACTCCAAACCAAACCCCAAAGGAGTATAAAAGCCATTAGCAGTGGTTCTGCGTTCTGAGAAGGGGAAGGTAACATCGCCGATTAATGCCATCACTTTAGTAATCTGAACCCTAGTGGCTAAACCTAAAGAAAATATCCCGTTTTCATCTTCAAAGGGCACTAGATTTCTTTGTGTGAAGCCCGGGATTAACTGCAAAGAAAAACGGTCTGAGAATTTGCGAGCGACCAAGAGCTCAGCATGGGTAGCCATGCGGTGAGCAAACTTGGGAAAGCTTCTAATAATATCTGGATTATCTTCAATTTTTTCGGCTGTGGATAAGGAAACTAAGCCCACCAAAGCCATTGAGACAGGGACTTTGTTATCAGCAGTCTGTTGTAGAAAACGAAACTTCACTACACCATTTAGTAATTGCCGTAATCCCGAATTACCGTCTGGCATAGAGCCGGCTCCCTTGGTACGATGCAAACCAACCGTTAGATCATCCGTTACACCGTAATCCACTCCAATCAGGATATCCGCGGCATTATCAAGACCGAAGAAGGTCTTGTACCCACCATTGTCTCCAGCCAGATCACCAAAACGGTGACTGATCCGAAAATCTAATTTTCGTTTAGCAAGAGTTTCTACGGATTGAGCATTGATCACTCTGGTATCCTTAAAAGTTTGATAGATCTTTTCCTGAGCAGATAATACACCAAAGGTGATCAGGCAGATCAGAAGGCTAAAAAAGTACTTTGCCATGGGGATTCAATATTTATTCTTCAGGAAAGTTATTGTCAAGCCAGCAGCGAATTAGATTCAGTTGCTCCTCGGTAAGGCTGGAGGGTCTGTCAGAAGGGCTGAAGTCTGGCGGCATACCTAAGGTCGGGTCATCTTTAAGATTGAGTACTCTGTTGCGAAACTCACCATTTTCAAGAGAAGGCAAAAGTCCGCCGTAATCCGTGTAATTGCCTGGAGCAGTATCTAAATGACAAGTACTGTAGGCACAACTCTCATCAATAATGGGTTTAATAAGGCTTACGTAGGTGACATCCAGGTTATCACAATCCCCCATTTGGGGTTCCCCTAAACTATCATTGGTGCAGGCAACAAAGAACAAGCAAACAGTTAGGGAGAAAAATCTACAAGCCATACTTACAAAACAGGTTTCTTTCAAACTGGACATCATAGTGTTTTTGAGCATGGCGCTAAAAATAGGATTTTCAGAAGCCATTGTCAACATATTCGGGTTAACGTAAATATGTAGGTAATGTTTCCGTCGATTCCAGGCAAAAAAACTGACTTTTATCACCCACTTAAGCTTCCAAGCCAAAGCGATTTTACAAAATCTTGCCCCGTTTTATCACAAATCACAGAATTAAGCTAAACAATCCTTATCCTTGAATTGTATACCTTAAACGTGGATTTATGCGAATGATAATGTAATTTTGTTTACAATAAATCAAAATCAATAGTGATGTCTCGATATCCAGAAGAAATAACTGCCCCTATGGCGCAAGACTTAACCAGTGTTGGCTTCGAAAGCTTAAAATCAGCTCAAGAGGTAGTCGATACCCTTGATAAGCAAGAAGGTACTACATTGGTTGTGGTGAATTCTATCTGTGGTTGTGCTGCTGCAATGGCCCGTCCAGGTGTTAAGATGGCTTTGGCATCAAGCGAAAAGCATCCCAATAAACTGACAACGGTTTTTGCAGGCGTAGACTTAGAAGCGACGGAAAAGGCGAGAGAGTATATGCTTCCTTATCCGCCTTCATCTCCATCCATCGCACTATTTAAAGATGGAAATTTGGTTCACTTCATTGAACGCCACCACATAGAAGGTAGATCAGCGGAGATCATTGCACAGAATCTTAAAATGGCTTTCGACCACTTCTGCTAACCAACCTATTGCATTCAGTAGCCAGATAGGCAAGTCTCCACTGGCTACTGAATCCATATGCTCGCAAATTTCTCCTTAGGGCGCAAGTCGCTCGACTTTCCATAGTTCCTCTCCCCCTTCCAAGCTAGTATATACCAAGCGATCATGTAAGCGGCTAGCTCTTCCTTTCCAAAACTCAATCCGAGTGGGTTTCACAATGTATCCTCCCCAATGATCGGGACAGGGCAATTGTTCCTGATCCGCATACTCTAACTCTAAGCGCTTGACTTTTTCTTCTAAAATTTCTCTTCCAGCTATAACAGAACTCTGAGGAGATGCTACCGCTCCAATTTGGCTGCCCTTGGGGCGGGATTGGAAATATGCTTCAGAATCCGCTGGTGCCAATTTCTCAACTATTCCCTCTATCCTGACTTGACGTTGCAGCTCTAACCATAGGAAGACTAGGGCTGCCCGAGGATTTACGGCCAATTCCTGTCCCTTATCACTATTATAGTTGGTATAAAAAATGAACCCTTTGTTACTTAGTCCCTTTAAAAGAACAACTCTTGCAGCAGGAAGTCCTCCTGGCTTACAGGTGGCCAGCGTCATCGCATTGGGCTCTGGAAGCTTGGCTTGCAATGCTTCTTGCATCCATTGTTCAAATAACTCTATCGGCTTTTCCGGTGCGTCCCCTAGCTCTAAGGAGGCAGAAGAATACTCTTCTCTCAAATGCTTTAAATCAATCAACATAGAAAGTGCTTTAGAAAATTAGAACACACAAACTGCATTCGATTTTACAACAACATAGGTAGGGAAAAGATGAGTAAAGGGCAAGAAAAAACCCCGACGAATCGGGGCTAGAATAAAACAAACACTATGAACAACACTAAGTTCTTATATATCGAAATGATAGAGTCAAATCTACTCCCAATGTTTCCAAAGGGAGAAAAAACCCCCGATTCAATCGGGGGGGAATAAAACAAACACTATGAACAACACTAAGTTCTTATATATCAAAATGATAGAGTCAAATCCAGTCCCAATGCTTCCAAAGGGAGAAAAAACCCCCGATTCAATCGGGGGGAAATAAAACAAACACTATGAACAACACTAAGTTCTTATATATCAAAATGATAGAGTCAAATCCAGTCCCAATGCTTCCAAAGGGAGAAAAAACCCCCGATTCAATCGGGGGGAAATAAAACAAACACTATGAACAACACTAAGTTCTTATATATCAAAATGATAGAGTCAAATCCAGTCCCAATGCTTCCAAAGGGAGAAAAAACCCCCGATTCAATCGGGGGGAAATAAAACAAACACTATGAACAACACTAAGTTCTTATATATCGAAATGATAATGTCGAATAGTACATCTCAAAATGAAGAAGCAAATTCCTTTCAACAATCTTAAGAAATAGACTAAAATAAGCTTAGGAACTAAATAGAAAGAAAGGTTGAAATAAGAACCTACGATTGAAAATCCGTAGATTGGGGAGAAAAAAAACCCCCGAATTTATCGGGGGAGAATAAAAACAAAAACTATGAACAAACACTCACCCAATTAGTTCTTTATTTCGAGATACAAAATGTCAATTTGTGAGACCAAGAAAGGCTAATAAATGATTGTATTGGGTTCAGGTTTTTTGTATTTCCCTGTTTTGATATCTCAAAGTAACAGAATATCATGTTCAGCTTTTACTGCAAAAAATCAAATTTGTGACGCAGAAATATCGACAAGAACCAAATCACCCTTCCACAACTAATTGATTATCAAGATTAAAAAACAATAAACCTCTTTAATCACACCTCTTTTTGTCACAGCGCCCCAAAGTAGATATTTCTCCCTGTCAAACACTAATTCCTTGTCAATCAGCTATTTATAATTGTCAGCTATTTTGAAAAAAAATTAGAAAAAGCTGGACAAAATTGTCCAGCCTTTCCAAGCTATCCTATAAATCTAATTCTTAATATGTTTCTACCCTATATTCAGTAAAAATCTTTCATTTTCTACTCCTCTATCCCGCAGTGGGTTTAACAGCAGGAGTTCGCTTCCCACTGAATATTCGGATAAAAAATGCTTTCATTCGGTAGGCCAGCCAGTACATCGAGGGTACTACAATCAATGTCAAGAATGTGGCGAAAATCAAACCGTAGATCACCGTCCAAGCCATAGGGCCCCAAAGTGCCGTATTATCTCCCCCGATGAAAATATGTGGATCCGATTCTGATATCAAGGTAAAAAAGTTGAAGTTGAATCCAATAGCTAGTGGTACTAAGCCTAATACCGTCGTGATGGCTGTCAATAATACCGGCCGCAAACGTGTAGCCCCGCCCTGAATTATGGCATCCTTAACATCAGCAGCTTGCAAATCCATCATATTACCTATTCCTAAGGATTCTCGGCGACGTTGCACCAATAAATTGATATAATCAATCAGTACAATCGCATTATTGACCACTACCCCAGCCAGCGAAATAATCCCTACACCGGAAAAGATCATGGAAAAAGTTCCCCCAAAGAACACATAGCCTAAGAATACGCCGATCGTACTGAATACTACCGAAAGAATAATGATAAAGGGCGAAATGATACTATTGAACTGTGTTACCAGAATAATAAAGATGGAGAAAATAGCAACAAGGAAGGCTGACGAGAGATACTCCTGATCCTGAGCTTGTTGTTCTTGTTCTCCGGTAAACTCATAAGTGAATCCCTCTGGTAGATCATAAGTATTCATTAGGTCTCTCAACTCATCGACTATGTTAATCGCATTGTAACCTTCCACCACGTTGGAGTAGATAGTGACCATTCGTTCGAGATCTTTCCGTTTAACAGCCGAGTAGGTACTAGTGTACTGCATATCTGCAACGGCAGAGATTGGCACCTGTGCAATCTGCCCAGTGGCCATATCCCGGAAAGTAATCTTCTGGTTCATTAGGTAATCCACATCATAACGATAACTCTCATCAAGTCGAATATAGATTGGATACTCGTCTTCCCCCTGCTTGAACTGGCTTACCTCCAAACCGAATACAGCTGTCCGAAGCGCATCTGCTATAGCAAAGGTAGAAACACCATATCTTCGTGCTGCTTCTCGATCTACATTGATAATCAATTCAGGTTTGCCGAGTTGTACATCTGATTTCAACTCTTCAATCCCCGGAATATTTTGATCGTTGATATAGGCCATCACTTCCTGAGAAAGTGTCAACAACTTATCCAGATCATCACCGCGTACTTCTAAGTTGATCGGTTTCCCAGTGGGCGGACCATCAGCATTCTTATCAACAGAGATCTGCACCCCAGGGTATCCTTGCATGGCATTGCGAATCTCATCCATCACCGTGAAAGTATTAATGCCACCTCGGTCTTCCGTTTTTACAAATTGCACCGTTAGTCGAGCCTTATTAGGAGATGCACCGGGTTCCGGCGGCGTATTGGGGTCAGAGGTATTTTCCCCGATTTGTGAAAGAACGGCTTCTACGATTTGGTCATAGGGTTCAATAACTTCTTGTACCTTATTTTCCAGTTCTCGCATTAGTTTGTTGGTCGCTTCAATATCTTTACCCAAGGGCAGTTCTACGAAAGCATTCACGTATATAGGTTGTCCACCTGCGAAATACTCGATTTCCGGACCGTAGCGCGACCAAAGCATTAAAGAAAAGATCAGGAGTAGGAAAGTGCCGCCGAAGATTAGTGCAGGGATACGAAGGGCCCAGCTCAAGAATGTATTATAGCTATTTTCCAAGATCGGAAGCACCTTATTTTGAAAACCAAAGGAAGCAGGGCGTAATACAAAGTAATTTAAAGCGGATAGTATTGCCACTAAGCCAAAAAGATTGCGTACCCAAATGGTGCCCGTCACCAACCCGATCACCGTTAAGACTAGCATAGCACCAATAAAGAGTAGAATGTTATTCCGCTTACGTCGACGGATCCGTGGATCATCTTCTCTTTCATCTACCTTCATAAAGGTTCGGGTGAAAACAGGATTGATCACCAGCGCCACAAAGAGAGATGAACTCAGTACGATGATTAGTGTAATCGGAAAATATTTCATGAAGGAGCCTACTAGTCCGGGCCAGAAAGCCAAGGGAATAAAGGCTGCCAAAGTTGTAGCAGTCGAAGCAATGATCGGTACCGCTACCTCCCCAGCTCCCCGTTTGGCCGCTGTCACTGGTTCATCCCCCTCCTGCATGTAACGATAGACATTCTCCACCACTACAATAGCGTTATCCACTAGCAGTCCCAGGGCCAAAATCAGTGCAAATAGCACCACAATGTTCAAGGTTACACCGGTAATTCCCAACCACATGATCCCCATTAGCATAGATAGCGGAATAGCTAAACCCACAAAGGAGGCATTGCGTAGTCCCAGGAAAAACAAGAGTACCAGCACCACCAGGATTACCCCAGAAATAATACTGTTTTCCAAGTTGTTTACCTCATTTCGCGTATACACCGAAAGGTCATTGAACAAGCTCACCTTCAAGTCGTCCGGAAAGGTAGTTACAGCCTCGTCCACCACTTCCTTGATGCGATCAGCTGTCGACAACAGGTTTTCTCCTTTGCGCTTAATAACATCCAATGAGATAACGGGTAATCCATCAGAACGGGCAATAGATGTACGTTCCTGATACCCAAAGGTTACCTTGGCAATATCACGCAAAAAGACAGGCTGACGATACTCACTTTTAACGATCACCTTTTCCAGTTCACTCACTCTTTCAAACTCCCCTTTGACCCGGATAGCTCGCCTAAAGTCATCTGCTACAATCTCGCCACCGGACATGGTCAGGTTCTCCGTTTGAATAGCTTGCGCAATATCCGAAAAGCTGACCTCCATGCTCTCCATCTTCAGCAGATCCACGTCAACTTTTACTTCCCGCTCCAGATCCCCCTTCATATCCACATCATTCACTTGATCCAGTGCCTCCAGCTTATCCTGTAAGTACTCCGCGTATTCTCTCAATTCATCATTGGAGTAATCCCCGGAAACATTGACTGTCACGATGGGTAATTCAGATAAATTCACCTCCATAACCAAGGGATCCTGATCCAGATCATTGGGCAAATCGGCTTTGGCCATGTCTACGGCATCTTTGACCTTATCCGTCGCTTCGTCAATGTCTACTCCTGATTCAAATTCCACTGTGATTACAGAATAATCCTGAATACTAGTGGATAGAATATTTTTTAGGCCTTCTATACCTTGCAATTCCTTCTCAATGGGACGGGTAACTAAGTTTTCAATATCTGTGGCCGAGTTACCAAAATAGGGCGTATTGATATATACTGTTGGAAGATCAATCTCAGGATACTGTTCCTTTGGAATATCACGATAAGATTGGATCCCAAACAGCAGTACCATGAAGGTTAGGATAAATACGCTGGTCCCATTGTCCACCGCCCAGGTAGTTGGAGAAAAATTCCGATATATCTCCTGCAGTTTATCTTTTATTTCTTTCATTGGTCTTTACTTTAGTCGAGTGGAACAGGATTAATTATTGGAAACAGTCGGATTTGAAGTCGCCTGCAATTCTACCAAGGCGTTTTCCGTCAAACTGCGGTTCCCTTCCGCAATCAGTTGTTCTCCTCCTTTCAAACCCTGCTCAATTAAAGCTTCTCCTTTATAGGTAAAACCCATTTGGACGTAGGCTTTCTTGGCAACTTTGTCTCCTGCCTCATCACCTACTACAAAAACAAAGTCCTTACCACCCACCTCTTGCTGGATTAAGTGCAGGGGAATCACTACCGCATCCTCTACCGCATAATCCTTGATCATCATATTAGCCAGTAGATTGGGCTTTAAGCCACCTCCGGCAGAACGGAGGTTCACTTCAACGGAGAAAGTTCTATTGGCTGGATCAATGGTAGCACCAATGCGACTGATTCTTGCTGTGCGTTCAAGGTCAAGGGCGGGGAATTGGATGGTCACGGTCTCCCCCAATTTAACACTACGCAGTAGGTTTTCTGGAACATCAGCTACCACCTTAAGTTTGCTTGTGTTCAAAATCTGTAGGATGGGCAAGCCCGGTGAGGCGATCTCTCCGCTTTGTAGAACCTCTCTCTCCACTACGCCTGAAATAGGAGCGTATACCTTTCCTTTGGTGAGCTGGAACTCAAGGGTCTCCATGCTTTTTTCTAATCGCTCCTTATCACTCTTAGCCTGTAGATATTGGATTTCGGAGCCAATATTTTGATCCCATAATCGCTTTTGGCGTTCGAAGACTGTAGTAGCGAGATCGATGGAAGTTTGTAACTCAGCCATCTGCTTTTTCAATTGCTCAAGATCTAGCTCAGCGATCAGCTGTCCTTTACGGACCTGCTGACCTTCTTTCGCTTTCAAGGACAAGATTCGGCCAGCCATCTCACTAGTCACATCTACTAAGTCATCTGATTTTACAGCACCTTGAATTTCCACGAAATGGCTAAAGTCCTTTTGCTCGGCAGCTATAGTAGTAATAAGTTTAGTACGCTTTCTCACCGTGGGATCTTCCTCTGCAATCTGCTCTTCCAATTGAGCAATCATACTGCTCAACTCTTTCATTTCTTGTCTTTTGGTATTCAACAAGGCCCTTTTTTCCCGGCCAAATCCTGCGGGATTTCATTTGTTGTATCAGAAGCACTTGGCTGACATCCAGCTAATAAGAGAGCTAATAGGATTATACTTGACAGGTATCTCATCGTATATGATTTTAGAAGTCTTTGTTAAGTTGGAAAATAAATAAATAGAAGCGCCTAAATCTTACCCAGCGCCTTCTTAACATTCATGATGGCCTGAACCAAATCATACTGGGCCTGAATGTAATTGCTTTGCGTATTGTAAAGGCTTTGCTCAGCTTGAGATACCTCGAGGCTAGAGCCTACTCCTTCTCTATATTTGATTTGAGTTGTTTCGTAAATCCGTTGAGCTAACTCCATGTTGCGTTCTTGGCTTGCTAGGAGTTCGCTGGCATTTTGGTAGCTGGTTCGGGCGTTGGTAAGTTCTAGATTTATACCTCGCTGTAGGTTGTCCTTCTGCAAGCGGGCCTGTTCCACATCAAGTTTGGCGCGCTGGATGGTTGCTTGTTTGTATAGACCATCAAAGATGGGAATACTTAAGCTAGCCCCCACATACACTGTTGGCGCCCAGAAGCCATCTGAAAAAGCTATCCCCTTGAAAGGATTCTTGAGCCACCGCAAAAGCGCGTAGGGTGGGTAAATAGCCGCTGCGTTGCAGACGTACATTTAACTCATTCAGCTTAATCCCTTGTTCCAATAAGCCAATTTCTGGCCGATTGGTTGTCACCAATTCCTCTGCGATGATATCCACTGAATTATC
>CBDHHG010000040.1:0-255261 GCA_965263225.1 Saprospiraceae bacterium | reverse complement strand
AATACTCCAGAAATTTCATCCCACTATGGCAAAGATTTATCTGCTCCTCAAATATACTGATAAGAGGGTACGAAATTGGGTAAGTGGAATTCCAGGCTTCTACGGTACTGCTCTCTGGCCTCTTTCAATCGTTTTTGACCATAAAGGTCTTCTGCTTTTTGCACCAAGTCCTTGAATTGCTGTTCGATCTGGCTTCGCTCCGCATCCTCTTTTGCCATTTGTTCTAAGAGCTCCTTCCGTTGCTCATGCTTAGCTCGAATCACTCCCAAGCGCTCCCGCGCCTCCGCCAGATATTTACCGGCCGTCAAATACTTCTGGATGTAGTTTTGATAAGCCAATTCATTGTCTTTGAGCAAGGTGCTCTTCCAAATATCTTCTTCTTTAATAGAAAGTACTTCTCGTTTGGCAATCTCGGCATACTGCCCTTCTGGAAAGTAATCCAAATAGTTTTCAAAATCTTGTAAACTACCTTTTTGCAGTACTTGCTCCCACAATTGCTCCTCCGCTACTTTCAAGTGAAATACAAATTCCCCGCCTTCATCAGCTGAGTTCTGGATGCGTCCTTCCACCGGTGTTTGCTGGGCTTTTCCATGTACATAGCTCTTGACGTATTGCACAAGTGATGTAGTATTAATCGCCTTCTCCGTATTCTTTTTTAGATAAGTGATAATACCTGCTGCAAAAGGGCTGTTTTCGCCGGGAGCCCCATCCGCCACGGTCTCTTGTCGGCCGGAAGTCAGAATTCGGCGCGACTTAAAGGCCTCATCTACCAAGCCGGCCCGCTTTTGCACCACTAAGGTACCTGAGAAACAGGAATCCACGATCAACAAGGTATGATGGGTCTCAATAGCATTCACTCGCTTAATGATATTAGAGTTGGAGATGTAGCGATCTTCCGTATCCTGATTGGCATCAATTGGCACCCAATACCCTTCGTCAAATTCGCTGTCGTAATGCCCATGACCTGAATAAAGGAAGAGTAAATTATCGTCCGCCGTGACTTTACGCTTTAGCTCCCTGATTTTCCGATAAATGTTGGCCTCGGTAGCCTCTTCATTGGTAATCAGATAAACATCTTCAGCATCAAATTGATACTGTTGGACAAGTACTTGGGAAATATCTCGAATATCCTTAACGGCATTGTTGAGCTTGGCCCAATGATGGTAATCATCGATACCGATCGCAAAAAGAAAATTACGGGCATTAGCTTTGTTATTACTTTTCCGGTCTGAAGGACCAATTCCTCTTTCCATTGTGGTTGGGTTTTGGGTTAACACTCCACCGGGGTCTCCGAAAGGCATTCGAAGGGGGAGCCAACTTAAGAGATAGTCATATTTGTAATGGAGTGAGTAGGAATAGGCATCAAATTAGTATTTTTTTAGCTAAAATGCTACTGCGCATCACTTACTCTCCCTAATACCAAGGATAAAGAAAACTAACTCTAGCCCTCCTGACTCCATAAACAATCTGGCCCTAGTATGAAAATTGGAGCAGTATGAACATTAGTAACTTAGGGTATTGATTTCAAATTATGGCACTGTATTAAGCAGGATCGGGGTATCAAAAAAGCTTATTTTGCCAGATCTCTCTTTAAACAAAAGAGGTTTTGACAATATTAGACCTAGGACTGTTATATGAGGAGTAATAAATATAGACAAAAACATTATATTGCATCGCTTAAGAACGAACTAATAAAACACCACGTTAGCATGAAAAAAAACTTACTCTTATTGGCGTTGGCCATTATGGCCAGCCAATTTCTTTTCGCACAATTGGCCCCCCGCACACCTTTAGATTTGGTCAATGATGCAAAACGTACTTCTCTCTCTTTTGAGGAAAATCGTGTTTTCAAACTGGACCAAAATAGTAAACGCTCAGACCTAAAGATCGAAAAAGCTGTCACTGACTACAATGTACTCGATCTCGATGTATCCGCCTTACGTAACCTGAACCAAGAAAGACCTAGAACCATTACACTCCACATTCCTACTACCTTTACCGAAAGCTTTGAGCTAGAATTAGTTGAGGTAGATATTTTCACTGATGATTTTCAGGTAACCCAAGCTTCTGACCGTAAACCAGTGCAAGTAGATTTAGGATTACATTATCGTGGAATTATTAAAGGAGATGAGACTTCGATTGCTGCTATTAGTATTTTCGAAGGGGAAGTAATGGGCTTAGTGAGCTCTTCTGCTGGTAATCTTGTAATCGGAAAACTCAACTCAGAAAAGCAAGGACTCAAACATATTGTTTACGACGATCAGAATGTCCTACGGGAATTGGGTTTTGAATGTCACACAGAGGATGATGGACAGGTATATACCAAGGAAGAGTTGACTTATAAGGGTAGTAATGCCAAAGCAGAAGGTAGCTGTGTTAGATATTACATGGAGATTGATCACGATATTTATTTAGATAAAGGGAATACCGCTGAAACTACCAGCTTTGTAGCTGGTCTGATGAATGAAGTAGCTACAATATACGCAAATGAAGGACTACAAACGGTAGTTTCCGAAGTTTTTATCTGGAATGTACCTAGTCCATATTCTAGTGGTTCAAGTAGTGGTATGCTAGGGCAATTTCAAGACAACACAGAAACTCTAAACGGAGATCTTGGGCAACTTCTATCTTACCAAGCTAGCGGGGGTATTGCCGCTGGTTTTTCAGGACTTTGTAATGACAACATAAATAGTAGCTTATCTTTTAGCAACATTACATCCAGCTTTGCTGTTGTACCTACTTATTCATGGTCGGTCATGGTAGTTTCTCATGAATTTGGCCACTTATGGGGTTCCCGTCACACCCACGCGTGCGTTTGGAATGGAAATGGTACCGCTATCGACGGGTGTTCAGGGCAGACTGAAGGCTCATGTGACCTTCCAGGTTTCCCAGCAGACGGGGGCACAATCATGTCATACTGCCACCTACAAAGCGTAGGAATTAATTTTACCAAGGGTTTTGGGGCCCAGCCAGGAAATATAATCCGTAATTCATTGGTAAACGCCGAATGCCTGATAAACTGTGGTCCTACTAGCTGTGATGATGGTTTCTTGAATGGAGAAGAAACGGCTGTAGATTGTGGAGGGCCAGACTGTCTTGAGTGTCCTCCAACCTGTGATGATGGCGTTCAAAATGGACAGGAAACTGGGGTAGATTGCGGTGGACCTGATTGCCCAAGCTGTCCTCCTTGCGAAGATGGTATCCAAAACGGGCAAGAGACGGGTGTCGACTGTGGTGGGCCAGATTGTATCCCTTGCATCACTTGCGTTGATGGAATCCAGAATGGCGATGAGGAAGGAATTGACTGTGGAGGAACAGAGTCCGGTTGTGTCGCTTGTAACGGATGTTTGGAACAACTAAACTTCAATGACTTCAACACTGACTTGGGTATTTGGATTGATGGTGGTTCAGACTGTCGCCGAAGTTCTTCGGACGTACAGTACTCTGAAGGTGGTGTTGGAAGTCCAGTAAGGCTAAGAGATAATTCCTCTTCCTCTGTACTAACTACCACTAACCTAAATCTCGCGGGCTACAGCCGAGTCGCCATTCGGTTCACTTATATAACTGTAAGTTTTGACTCCCCCTCAGAAGATTTCTTCCTACAATTATCAACAGATGGCGGGAATACCTTCACCACAGTGCAGGAATGGAATCTAGGTGATGAGTTTGTAAATGAAACCCGATACATTGAATCGGTTGAAATTTCTTGGCCCCTCACCGCCACCACTCAATTCCGTTTCCGTTGTGATGCTTCTGATAATGGAGATTACCTCTACCTTGATAACATTGGCATCATGGGCTGTGATGGGGACCCAGTGGAGCCAACTTGTGATGATGGTATCCAGAATGGTCAGGAAACTGGGGTCGATTGTGGTGGGCCAGATTGCCCCGCCTGCCCAACTGAGCCTACCTGTGATGATGGTATCCAAAATGGCCAGGAAACTGGAGTCGATTGTGGTGGGCCAGATTGCCCCGCTTGCCCGACTGAACCAACTTGTGATGATGGTATCCAGAATGGTCAGGAAACGGGTGTCGATTGTGGTGGGCCAGATTGCCCCGCCTGCCCAACTGAACCAACCTGTGATGATGGTATCCAAAATGGTCAGGAAACTGGCATTGATTGCGGTGGGCCAGATTGTGTGCCTTGCTCAACAGATTGTACCGTCCAGGAAATTGACTTCAATGACTTCAATCAGTCCTATGGTCTCTGGAATGATGGGGGGTCGGATTGTACCCGAAGTACTTCAGATGCTGAATATGCCGTAGGTGGGGTCGGAGCCCCCGTGAGATTGCGGGATAATTCTTCTTCTTCGGTTGTTACCACCGATAACTTAGCTTTAGTTACCTATCAGGAGATTACGGTCAACTTCTCCTACCTGGCTAGATCTATGGATAATCCTGATGAGGATTTCTGGTTACAGATTTCTACCGATGGTGGAGCCAGCTTTACTACCGTAGAAGAATGGAATTTGGGAGATGAGTTTGAAAATGATGTGCGATACAACGATGCCGTCACTATTTCTGGACCATTCTCTAATCAGACACAAATCCGTTTCCGTTGTGATGCTAGTTCCAATACGGATTATGTGTACCTCGATGATATCCGAATGACCGGCTGTAATAGTGATCCTGCTGATCCAACTTGTACCGATGGCATCCAGAATGGTCAGGAAACAGGCATCGATTGCGGTGGACCGGATTGTCCGGCTTGTCCGACCTGCGAGGATGGCATCCAAAATGGTCAGGAGACGGGAGTAGACTGTGGTGGACCAGATTGTCCCGCTTGTCCCACCGAACCTTCTTGTGAGGATGGCATCCAGAATGGTCAGGAAACAGGCGTCGATTGTGGTGGACCTGATTGCCCCGCTTGCCCAACTTGTGAGGATGGCATCCAGAATGGACAGGAAACGGGTATCGACTGTGGCGGGCCGGATTGTGTACCTTGTAGCGGTGAGTGTACGACTCAATTGATCAATTTCAATGATTTCAATGCCTCCTACGGTATTTGGAATGATGGGGGATCGGATTGTACCCGAAGTACTTCTTATCCAGATTATGCCGTAGGTGGAACAGGAGCGGTCGTACGATTAAGAGACAATTCCTCTTCTTCAGTCCTAACTACAGATGACCTCAACTTAAGTGCTTACCAAGAAATTACAGTAGACTTCACTTACATAGCCAGCAGCATGGACAACCCAAGTGAAGACTTCTTCCTAGAAATCTCTACGAATGGCGGAGCAAGCTTTGTTGAAGTCGAAGAATGGAATCTAGGTGATGAGTTCGAAAATGAGATAAGATACTTCGATGCGGTCACCATTCAGGGTCCATTCTCTACCAACACTCAGATTCGATTCCGGTGTGATGCCAGTTCCAACACGGACTATGTTTACATCGATGATGTAAGTATTTCTGGCTGTGTAAGTAGTGCAGCATTAGCCATTCCTCCCACGGGCCGAAATCAGCAATCAAATGTTGAAAGTGCACTGGAAGAAATTGTACTTGTCCCTAACCCTGTCAGAGATTTACTGCAAGTGAATTTCACGCTTGCTGTGGAAGAGGAGGTAAATATGGTTGTTCGAAATCTTCAGGGACAGATTATCAGCCAAAGCCTACTCCAAGGACAATTGGGTATAAATCAGCAGGAAATCAATGTACAAACTCTACCCGCTGGTATTTATATCCTACAAATAAGTTCTAAATCTGGAAACAGATCTGAGCGATTTGTCGTAGAAAAATAGGTAAGGTGTACTTTCCAGCTCTATTTGCTGGAAAGTAGCATTCTCTAAAATGAACAGGGCTAATTCCAGGTTGAATTAGCCCTGTTTTTTTTCTTTACAGATCAATACAAATAAAATTAAAATACATATTTTAATTTTCTATAAATATTTTACTACCTTTACAATTCTACCACTGAATTCACATCTTTTTTGTCTTTTTGTAAGCAATTGGAATTCCAAATTGATTACAGAGACGCTTTTCCAACCCAAACCTTTTACCCAAACAGCAAGCAGGTAGGAGACCACGCCTACTTCCAGCAAACCTATGAATGCCTGAGTTTCCGACTAAACAGAGTCGGTTAGATATCCACTGTGCACAACGCTATCTATCTAGCTTAATCACAACACTCAAATATCTAAACACAAACTCTAGCAAAATGAGAATAGCTTTACTAGCAATCACGCTACTTTCCTTGGCATTGTCTAATCTTTGTGCCCAGACCGATCCTAGAACCCCACTTGATCTGGTGAATTACCAAAAAAAGATTGGAGAAACCTTCCCCATCAAATCCTTATTTTCTATCGCTCAGCGAACAGAGGCCTCACATCTAAAATTGGATAAAGAAATAAATGAATACACCCTTCTAGATGTTAATCTCCAGTTATTACAACAGATCAAAGGTAGACCCAGCAAAACTATGCACCTACAAATACCCCTGAGTTTTGCCAGGAATTTGGAGTTAGATCTGGTACTTGTTGATATACTAGCGGAGGATTTTTCTGTTGTCCAGCGGTCTGATAATTCAGTGGCTGATGTCGAGACTGGCGTGCATTACCGCGGAATCATTAGTGGGGACGAGCATTCCATTGTCGCCCTTAGTATTTATGAGCAGGAAGTCATAGCTCTGGTAAGTTCAAAAGCAGGTAACATAGTTGTTGGTAGACTACAAGACCAAAACGGGACAAGCAAACACATAGCTTATGATGACCTTCCGGTGTTCCAAGGTGAGGCTTTTGCCTGTGGCACAGAAGATAGCGGAATTGGCTATAAACGTAAGGATCTAGATTTCCATCACGAAATCGAAAGTCGAGATGTTGGAGATTGTATTCGACTCTATATTGAAGTAGATAAGGATATCCACGACAACAAAGGTGGAGTAGCAGGTGCTACGAATTATATTACTGGCCTACTCAATCAAGTGATCACCCTATATGCTAATGAGAATTTAGAAACCGTTGTTTCACAAATTGTCGTCTGGGATGTAACCAGCCCTTATTCGAGCACCTCTAGCTCGGGGATGCTCTCAGATTTTGAAAACCATATCACTAGCATTAATGGAGACCTTGGACAGTTGCTATCCTATCAAGCCAGTGGAGGTATAGCCTACGTCAACGGTTTATGTAGATCCAATGTAGATTACCGACTCTCCTTTAGTAGTATTGGTTCTTCCTATGCGGTAGTTCCAACCTATTCTTGGTCTGTAATGGTAATTGCTCATGAATTTGGCCACCTGTTTGGATCGCAACATACACACGCCTGCGTTTGGAATGGCAACAGCACCGCAATTGATGGCTGTGCAGGATCCACTGAAGGGAGTTGCGCCTTACCTGGTAATCCTTCCCAGGGAGGAACGATCATGTCGTACTGTCATCTGCAAAGTGTGGGGATCAATTTCAACGAAGGTTTTGGTCCTCAGCCAGGAAACGTGATTCGTAATCGGGTGGCCAATGCTAGCTGCTTGAGTAGTTGCGGGCCTCCAACTTGTGAAGATGGTATTCAGAATGGAGACGAAGAAGGGGTAGATTGCGGAGGTTCAAGTTGCTCAGACTGCCCTAGCTGTGACGACGGCATCCAAAATGGAGACGAGCAGGGCATTGATTGTGGCGGGTCAAATTGTGCTCCATGCCCTTGCGAAGGAGCATCCTTAACCTTGACCTTGAAACTTGACAATTATCCGGAGGAAACCAGTTGGGAAATTCGAAGTGCAACTGATGTAGTAGCCAGCGGAGGTACCTATGGTAGTGAGCCCGATCTAAGTACCATCACCGCCAACTTTTGCCTACCTGAAGGTTGCTACAACTTTATCATATTCGATTCCTTTGGAGATGGCATATGCTGCTCCTATGGTAATGGGAATTACTCCTTAAAAAATAATGATACCAATGAGATTCTAGCCTCTGGCGGAGATTTCAATTTTTCGGAAAGCACCAATTTCTGTCTGAATCAAAACTCAGAGCCTAAGTGCGATGATGGCATTCAAAATGGACAAGAAACGGGTGTGGATTGTGGTGGACCGGATTGTGTGCCTTGTGCATGCGATATTCCATCTGGTCTGGCGGCAACTCCAAGCGAGGAGACTGCCTCTCTGAACTGGAGTACTGCAACTGGTGCTAGTAGTTACAATATTCGAGCCCGACAAGTAGGGTCCAATACTTGGTCTACAGGCAGTGATCTTACCCCTCCTGTAAATTACACCGGACTATCTGCTTGTACCAACTATGAATATCAGGTTCAATCTAACTGTGACGGGAACAATAGTGAATGGAGTTCTTCCTATAGTTTTACTACTACGGGTTGTGTCGTACCCAGCTGTGATGATGGCTTACAAAACGGAGACGAAACGGGCGTGGATTGTGGAGGACCAGACTGCCCGGATTGTCCCACTTGCGATGACGGCATACATAACGGAGCAGAAACGGGCGTAGATTGTGGAGGACCGGATTGCCCGGATTGTCCCAACTGTAGTGACGGCGTACAGAACGGTGCGGAAACGGGCGTGGATTGTGGAGGACCAGACTGCCCAGATTGTCCCACCTGTAGTGATGGCGTACAGAACGGCGCGGAAACGGGCGTGGATTGTGGAGGGCCAGACTGCCCGGATTGTCCCACTTGCGGTGACGGCATACAAAACGGCGCAGAAACGGGCGTAGATTGTGGTGGACCGGACTGCCCAGATTGTCCCACTTGCGGTGACGGCATACAAAACGGTGCGGAAACGGGCGTAGATTGTGGTGGACCGGACTGCCCAGATTGTCCCACTTGCGGTGACGGCATACAAAATGGTGCGGAAACGGGCGTAGATTGTGGTGGACCGGATTGCCCAGATTGTCCTAGCTGTAGTGATGGCGTACAGAATGGAGCAGAAACGGGCGTGGATTGTGGAGGACCAGATTGTCCGGATTGTCCTGTTGATCCTACTTGTGATGATGGCATCCAAAATGGAGACGAGACAGGTATTGACTGTGGAGGTTCAGCCTGTGATCCCTGTGTTTGTACTGGAGTTCAAGTGACTTTGACCATCCTGCTCGACAACTTCCCTCAAGAAACCAGTTGGGAACTAAGACAAGACAATTCCGTCATTGCTCAAGGAGGAACTTATGGCCACCTACCAGACCGATCTACAGTTACGGAGGAATTCTGCTTAGCAGACGGATGTTATGACCTAGTGTTCTATGATTCCTATGGTGACGGTATCTGTTGTACCTACGGAGAAGGGTTTTACCAGCTAACTCAGGATTCAGATGGTACAGTCTTAGCAGAAGGAAGCAATTTCGGCTCAGTAAATACCACTAATTTCTGTCTGGGTGCTCCCAATGTGCCAACTTGTGAAGATGGTTTTCAGAATGGTGATGAAACCGGTATTGATTGCGGTGGGGAGCAATGCCCCGCCTGTCCAACGGAACCCAGTTGTGATGACGGTTTTCAAAATGGTGATGAAACTGGGGTAGATTGTGGTGGAGCTTTCTGCCCTGAATGCCCACCTGTCGAATGTGAAGAACAACTGATCAACTTCAACAACTTTGATAACTCCTGGGGAATTTGGAATGATGGAGGTTCAGATTGCAGAAGAGCAAGTATAGATGCACCCTATGCTTCAGGCGGCGTGGGTAAACCCGTCCGCTTGAGAGATAACAGTAACAGCTCACACACTACAACTGACAATCTGGATCTGTCTCATTATGAAGAGATTACCCTAATTTTCACCTATTTAGCCAGAAGTATGGATAATCCAAATGAAGATTTTTGGCTACAAATTTCACTAGATGGCGGGGAAACTTTTGGTACCGTAGAGGAATGGAATCGAGGAGATGAGTTCGAAAACAATATACGCTATTACGAATCCGTGACGATACCAGGGCCATTTACAGCCACCACAAAACTCCGATTCTACTGCGATGCTTCAACCAATAGTGATTACGTATATCTTGATGATATAGAAATTACTGGTTGTTACTTACCGCAAGATTTACCGGAGGGACCAAGCAAAGCAGTAGTCCCAGCAGAATCAGCTCCAGTTGCCGTTGGAGGGATTAATGTTTTCCCCAATCCGGTCCGGGAGTTTTTATCCGTGAACTTTGAACTGGATTATGAAGCTAATGCACAGATTGTGATTACTGACCTTCAGGGCCGTACCATCAAGCATCAAGATTATGTCGCCCGCAAGGGTGCTAATCAAACGACTTTTAAGGTGGGCACCTATATAGAGGGCATATATGTTCTTCATTTGATTACTAGCAAAGAAAGACGCAGCAAGAAATTCGTGCTGATCAAGTAGTATACTTTTGACAAATTTTTCTTTTCATTAAGCCATAGAGTTGTGGGACCGCTATATTTACCAGTAGCGGTCCTGCCTTTCGCACAAAACTTACATTAAGCTTTTCGCAGATATGTCTTTGAGATAACAAATGTTTTCTTATATTTACTTATTCTCTCTTGAAATCCAAAAATTCTCTCTTTAATCGATTCTTTCCATTTGGAAAGAAATCCCCCCTAAAGCACACCATAACTGATGGTGTAAACCCTAGGTGCTTAGCGTACTAACAAACAGATTTCGGAAAGTATCACCTGTTGATCAACCATCCCCGGTACACGCGACACTAAGATTCCCGACAAACCCAGTTTCTACAGATTAATATGTTCATAGCCTTTTAAGACAAGTACTATTTATCAGTACCTCCAGTTTTATTGGCATTATTAATAGGTGCATACCTATTGACCTGTCAAAGCTATGCCCACAACAGAAATGTTGAGCTGAAGCAGTTCGAATTACGTGCACTTAACACTATAAACACACTGGAACCTTAATAGTAATTCTGCAACCAAAACTTCACACAATGAAGAAAGTTTTTCTACCTATCCTAATGCTAGCCATTTTTATTAGCAATGGATTTGCCCAATCCGATGCTAGAAAGCCACTCGACCTGGTACAAGATGCCAAGAAGTTATCTTCTACCTTTAAGTCGATAGATCTTCTGCAACTAGACGCTCAGACCAAAAGAGAAGCGCTCAATATTGAAGAAGACATTACTCAGTACAACTTGTTTGATGTAAACTGGAACCAATTAGAAAGTATTCAAAAAGATCAGCCTGCTACTATTCGTCTTACTTTACCTTTGAACTTTGCCAATAGAATCGAACTTGAGTTGGTAAAAGTGGATATTTTTACGGGAGACTTCAAAGTAACCAGAGGCTACGATGACTCTGAATTAAACGTAGATACAGGGGTTCACTACCGCGGTATCGTCAAAGGCGATGATCGATCTATTGCCGCCATCAGTATCCTAGATGGAGAAGTGATGGGCTTAATCAGCAATGATGAAAGAAATATCGTACTTGGACGATTACAAGATGCCTCTGCAAACGGAAAGCATATTGCCTATGATGACCTAAATGTCTTCACCAGAAGGGAATTTATTTGCGCTATGCCCGATGACGGTATTGGGTACAAGCGTAAGGATCTCGAATGGAAAGGAAATGGGAGAGCTGTGGGTGACTGTATCCGCCTTTACATGGAGGCAGACTACGATATTTTCCAAGATAAAGGAGCCGGAACAGCAGCTTACGTTACTGGTTTGATGAACGAGGTGATCACGCTCTATGCTAATGAAAATATTTCCTCTGTGGTTTCACAGATTGTAGTATGGAATACACCAAGTCCTTATTCTAGTAACAGTAGTTCTGGAATGTTGAGTGACTTCCAAAATAACTTGGGAAGCTTCAATGGAGATCTTGGACAATTGCTTTCCTACCAAGCAAGTGGTGGTATTGCTGCGGGATTCTCGGGTATCTGTAACAGCAACTCCGACAATAGCTTGAGTTTCAGTAATATTCAGTCTACTTTCTCTAACGTACCCACCTATTCTTGGTCTGTAATGGTGGTAACGCACGAGTTTGGCCACCTTTGGGGATCTCGCCATACTCATGCTTGTGTATGGAACGGTAACAACACAGCCATTGATGGTTGCTCTGGGCAAACAGAGGGTAGCTGTAGCCTTCCGGGCTTCCCCTCTCAGGGTGGTACCATCATGTCCTATTGCCACTTACAAAGTGTTGGTATCAACTTTAATGAAGGATTTGGTCCTCAACCTGGCAACGTGATTCGTAACTCTGTTGCCAATGCCAGTTGTACTGCGCCTTGCGGCCCTCCAACTTGTACAGATAACATCCAGAATGGCAATGAGACGGGTGTAGACTGTGGTGGTCCAGATTGTCCTGCTTGTCCTACTTGTTCTGATGGCGTTCAGAATGGAGATGAAGAAGGAGTAGACTGTGGTGGCTCCAATTGTGCACCTTGTCCATGTAACGGACCAAGTGTTACCCTAACCATTACATTAGATAACTATCCGGAAGAAACGAGCTGGATTATTCGCAATAGTGGTGGAACAACTGTTGCCTCTGGTGGCACCTATGGATCTCAGCCTGATGGTTCTACGGTAGTTGAAAATATCTGCTTACCAGCGGATGGCTGCTACGACTTCGTAATTAGTGACAGCTATGGTGACGGTATCTGCTGTGCCTATGGTTCTGGTAGCTATACCTTAGTGGATGACTCATCCGGATCGACATTGGCTAGTGGTGGCTCATTTGGATCTTCTGAAACCACGAATTTCTGTGTTGGTGGTCCGGTGACCTGTGATGTTCCAAGCGGATTAAATGCTAGTCCGACTGACATCGATGCTTCTTTGACCTGGACGGCTGCTGCTGGTGCCATTGATTATAATGTTAGAGCAAGAGCTACTGGTACCAGTACTTGGTCCGAAGGTTTTAATCTTAATTCCCCTGTTAGCTTTACTGGTCTGACAGCTTGTACAGAATATGAGTTCCAAGTCCAATCCAATTGTAGCGGAGCAACTAGTAACTGGAGTGCTTCCTTTGTATTCACGACAACAGGTTGTGTGACTCCAACTTGTGATGATGGCATTCAAAATGGGCAAGAAACGGGTGTAGACTGCGGTGGTCCTGATTGTCCTCCATGTTCTGGTGGTGAGTGTACTTACGTGGTCATCAACTTCAACAATTTCAATAGTACTTGGGGGATCTGGAATGATGGTGGTTCAGACTGTCGTAGAAGTGCCAACGACGCTGCTTATGCTAATGGTGGTACGGGGCGCCCAGTTCGTCTTCGAGACAATACTTCCACATCAGTAATGACCACAGACAACATAGATCTTTCTGGATATGAGGAATTGACAGTAGACTTTAACTATCTACCAAGATTGATGGAAAATGGAGAAGATTTCTGGCTACAAGTATCTACCAATGGTGGCAGTTCTTATACTACCGTACAAAGTTGGATAGCCGGTGTTGATTTCTCCAACAACACGCGTGAATTCGAAAATGTGGTAATTAGTGGGCCATTTACTTCCAATACTCGATTGCGTTTCCGCTGTGATGCATCTGCTAACTCTGACTACATCTATATCGATGATGTAGAGATCTCTGGTTGTCAGTCTTCTGGAGCATTAGTAGCACCTAATACTCCTGCTGGCGAGTTAAAAATTGCCAAACAAGCTATTGTTGCACCGAATCAACTAAGTTTGTTCCCGAATCCAGTACAGGATCAGTTAACAGTAAGATTTAACATCACTGCTACTGAGGATGTAATTCTACAAGTTACAGATCTTCAGGGTAGAACAATGAGTCAAGAACAGTTCAGAGCGGTACAAGGTCGCTTAGAAACTACCGTAGATGTCTACAGTTATCCAGCCGGAATTTACTTCATGCATATGATGACGCCTTCCGGTAAGATCACTAAGAAATTCATGGTGAACAAATAAACCTAAACCCATTAGGGTAAACACCTAAAATAGAAAGGGGCTATTTCACATGATTTGAAATAGCCCCTAATTTATGGGTGGCATCGGTCCAAGAATTTACTCTTCTTCCTTGAACCAACCTGCATACATCAAATAGGCATTGGCAATTCGATCGATGGTCCCACTAAATTGCTCGGCGCTTAACGCTTTGACCTTCCTGGCCGGTACCCCGGCATAGATATAGCCAGATTCACACCGCATTTTTTCCAGTACCACGGCACCTGCTGCAATCAAGCAATTTTCCTCCACAACCGCATGGTCCATCACGATGGCTCCCATACCAATCAGCACATTATCCTTCAGTGTACAACCGTGTACAATAGCTCGGTGTCCAATGGAAACGCTATCACCAATCACCGTTGCAGCCTTCTCATAGGTGGCGTGAATGACGGCTCCATCTTGGATATTCACCTTGTTGCCAATCGTAATGCTATTCACATCTCCCCGAATCACCGTTTGAAACCAAACGCTACAATCATCCCCCATACTTACCTCACCAACAATGGTCGCATTTTCTGCTATAAAGCAGTTCTTTCCCATTTGAGGGTGCTTACCTCTCACGGCCTTAATAATTGGCATATGCTGTTCTACTTTAGGTCAATAGATTACCGTCATCATCCCACTCGGCTGTCACCTCTCGCTTGGTTTGATCTACACATTTAGCAAGCCATTCCTCTTCATAGTCCACATCGTGTTCCGCCAAAACTTCCGGTGGAACCCCATCCCAGAAGTTCGGGGAATTCCCGACATAGCCTAGATCTTTGAACCCCATTTCCGTAGTATAATACCCCGTTAAGGTCAGGTTTCTCATCAAGTTGAAAAACTTAATTCCTGGCCCCATCTCCGGTTTCTTATTGTCTGGATCAGGGTAGGCGATGTCTTCGATGATAGCAATCTGCTGGTCATCCTTACCATCCTTGAAGACCGTATTGAAACGCTTGTTAGATTCAATATCTAGCCACATCAATCCACCACGCATGGGCAACTGATGGCTGGGAATATCCTTTACAATAAACTCAACAAACTCGGGCACCTTAGCATCGCCAGCCGAGCCAGCCGTATCCGTTGCTGGCAGAATAATATCACAAAGCACCGCTATGGTAGCCAATTCATGTTCATTCAAGTAGACGGAGTTCATGATTCGCTCATCGCGCTCCAATTCTGACGGGATACGACCGTACAGCTTTTCCTCTGCCACACTTACCGCGGATTGCTCCACATCCGGACTTTCTCCCTCCGTTTTACAACTAACGGCAGTCCCCAAAGAAGCGCCCGCCAATGTCCCCACCATCAAGGTTTTTAATGATTCTCTTCTATCCATGATTTATAGGTTCATTTTCTTAAGTTCTTCAATAATGTGTTCGGAAGTTCTCATGGACAAAGCCATGATCGTCCAGGTACAGTTCTTATCTGCCTGTGACACGAAAGGTCCGGCATCTACGATAAATACATTATCGGCATCATGCAATTGACACCAACTATTGGTCACTGAAG
Source organism: Saprospiraceae bacterium (assembly GCA_965263225.1). Classification (GTDB taxonomy): domain Bacteria; phylum Bacteroidota; class Bacteroidia; order Chitinophagales; family Saprospiraceae; genus DT-111. Next base: position 239,953 of record CBDHHG010000040.1, on the reverse strand, counting down.
TTTTAGGATTGTCTCCCATGCGGGTTGTTCCCACTTCGTGAATGATCTGCCCCGGTGCAGCTAATCCATAGTCTTGATCCGCTCCCGGCGTTTCACCCATCACCTCTGCTCCCATTGCATCAAAGATTTCTTCAAAGGTCTGATGCATATGGCGTGCTTGGTTGCGTTCATAATCCGACCACTTATAATCGAAACGGAGAACCGGAATACCATATTGATCTACTACATTCGGATCTATCTCACAGCGATTATCATAACGTGCAATGGCTTCTCCACGCCCGGCTATTCCCATGGTTGCTCCGTAGAACCGTTTTACATCCTCCCGAAGTTTCGTACCATACCCTCCAATATCACCACCGATATACTTATTCATCTCCGTAACATTGAAGCCAAATCCATAGGAAGGCATGCCTAGTCCACCCCAGATTTCCAGGTGATAGCCACGGGGAAAGTCCAGTTTCTTATTGTCTAGCCACCAAGGAGAATAAACGTGCATTCCCCCTACCCCATCTTCATTGTAGGTTTTGCGATTCATTAAAGCCGGAACAAAAGCTCCCCGGCTTGCTCCAGTCGAATCGTGCAAGTACCTGCCTACTACATCACTACTATTACCTAAACCATTGGGATGTTGTTCACTTTTTGAATTGAGTAAGATTCTGGCTGTGCTACAAGCCGAAGCGCCAAGGACCACCACCTTTCCTCTTAACTGATACTCCTTCCGATCCTCTTTATTGATGTAGGAAACGCCAGTAGCTTTACCTTCTTTATCCGTAGTCACTGTCCGTACCATGGAATCAGTGTACAAATCTACCTGTCCTCCTTTCATAGCAGGAAAGACCAGACAAGAACCCGCAGAAAAATCTGCATACATGCTACAGGATCGACCACATTGACTGCAATAGAAGCAAACGCCCCTTTCATCGTTAATTCGCTTCGTCAGGATAGAAAGGCGAGACGGAATCACGCGCACCCCTGCTTTTCTCGCCCCCTTGATATAGTATAATTCGTGCAAACGCGGCTTAGGAGGTGGTAAGAAAAAACCGTCTGGATCATTAGGTAAACCCTCTTTGGAACCAAATACCCCTACTAGTTTATCCAAACGATCATAATAGGGTTTTATATCATCATAGCCGATGGGCCAATTTTCCCCCAAACCATCGATGTCCTTATGCTTAAAATCATCTGGTCCAAAACGGAGGGAGATACGTCCCCAGTGGTTGGTTCTACCACCTAGCATACGAGCTCGCCACCAAAAGAAGTTGGTATCCCCTTTATTCGTGTAGGGCTCACCTTCTACCTTCCAATCCCCCCAGGACATATCAAAGTCCCCGAAAGCTCGGGTTGAACTAGCGCCTCGACGAGGAGACTGCCACGGGAATTTCAGTTGTGTACGAGTGGCTTCGTCTTTTGGATCAAAGAAACTGCCGGCTTCTACTAATGCTACTTTTAAGCCAGCATCGGCAAGAATTTTCGTGGCCATACCGCCGCCCGCTCCGGAGCCTACGATAATGGCATCATACATCTTTGGAGATTCTATTATCTGCATGTGCTGTGTTTTCCGTTTTGACAGGCTTTAAGATAAGCATCTTTACCAAAAATCCTGATCTTATCTTTTTCTTTTAGTGTTCATTCTGATTAGCGAAAGAGTTCTCGCTTTTCCCACCTCGGTAGGGTATACACGAGAATATCGGGTCTACTAGCCATTTCCCGCTCCACCGCATTAAATGTCTCCTGCGTTTTCCCCATGAGCTTATCAACCAACAAAACTTCGCCTTGAAGGGGTTTGCGAATGGAACCTGTCAGCGCGTCCCAATGAATCAATATAAGCTCGTGTGGATTCACCTTATCCACAACTTGCCTAAAGTATTCCTGCTGATAGGCCTCCGTCTGTGCGCCTAAGCCTCCCACACCAAGAAACACAATATCTGCCTGGATACCATCTAAGGTATTTTCCTTCCAACCAGCACTACTATGGATCAGTAAACTTCCCAATGGATGTTCAATGTAAAAGGTATAAGCACCACCCATCTTATACGCGTCTTGCTTCACGGGCGGAACTAGGGGTGTCGTGATTTCTTGATTCCCTCCCAAGGCTGTTTCACGAACTCTATCGTTTGGGAATTCATAATGATTGGACAGAATCGGCGTCACCCGGAAATCTCCGAATTGCAATGGCTGTTTTTCCACCAGCAATCGTATCTGCCCTTCTTGGACGTCCAATCCTCTGCAAATATTGGCCGTGGACTCAGATCCGTAGACTGGTGCACCAGTGAACTTGGCTACAATGGGGGCATCCATCGCATGATCAAAATGTGAATGTACCACCAAAATGGCGTCAAGCGTCGTAATTCCCAGGCGCTTTACCGCCCATTTAACATCGTCTTCATTCGGTGCAATCTTACCGAAACCTACTTGTAAGGCACTTGGACGGGTGAAATATCCATCCGTGAGTATAGTAGTTTTCCCATCACTTAACAGTAAAGTACTTACTCCGGCAAATTGGACCATCAAAGCAGTATCTGCTGTGGACTCCGTATGGGTCTTCATCTCCAAGTTTAGAAAGTCATCAACCGATACACGAGTCTGAATGGCATACCAAAACAGAAGTAGGCTCAGCAACAATAGACCTAATAACCCTAGCAATACCTTTGTGTACCATTTCATCTTAAACTGCTTAGTTGTTAGCCAAAGATAGGAAATGTGCTTCCAAGCTTACGTGCTAGATCAAAAATTCCCAACCCCTCCCCTTGGCCTTCGTAATTAAGACGAATTAAGGCCTTGTCCCGAGAAAAAGTTTAGCGGATTTTAATGGCCTGTACCATTTTATTTTCACCAATAGCATCACCGACCACATGAATGATACACTTTTTTCATCAGCCCCACCTCTACTGGAAGTGCTTGAACAAGAATGCAAGGATATTGGATTCACGATGCCATCTGATCGGCATATTGGGGCCCTTCTTTGCAGCTTAGTGGCTAGCAAACCCGGTGGGTATTTTCTGGAATTAGGCACGGGGATCGGCCTTTCTCTTTGCTGGATGATCGAAGGCATGGATCAAAGCTCATATTTATACAGTATTGATAATGATCCGCAACTGATTGAAATTGCCCAAGGTCATTTCGGAATAAACGCTAAGGTGGAAATTGTCTGTCAGGATGGCGGTGAGTGGATCAAGGCTTATCAAGGGCCTGGCTTTGATTTGATCTTTGCCGACGCCTGGCCTGGTAAGTATTTTGATCTAGAGGAGACCCTGGATCTATTGAAGCCAGGAGGATTTTATGTGATTGACGATATGCTTCCCGCAGACGACTGGCCCGAAGGTCATGCAGAGAAGGCGAGTGCCTTGATCACTTACTTGGAGGAGCACCCACAATTTCGTGTGACTAAGATGAGTTGGTCCACCGGAGTAATCGTAGCGACGAAAATTGCGGATGCTCCTTCAGGCAGTTGACCCTATAACTACTGCTGATCGTGCAAATGGATCAGGTATCCAATACTAAGGTTCAGCGTACGATTCCTGGAGGTAAAGAAGGCATCCACATCTGGCAGGCCATAGTAATAGTTGCCATCTAAAAGGACTTCGTGCTTACCGATGGCATAGGACAGCGCCAGCCCCCCGTGTACGCCGTAGTCCCAGCGGTTCATAGCATCTTCACCGTCAAAGCTTAGGTGATTCCGAGTGGTGGGCTCGACATTGTTGAGGTCTCGAACTTCGCGGAAAGCGCTGGCAATGTAGGCCGCTCCGAAGCCTGCTTTGGCCCTAAGGTATAGTTTTCGCTTGTAGATGGGAACTTGTGTGGCTACCAGAACGGGAACTTCCAAGTAGTTGAGGAATAGTTTAGTGTCTTCATTAAAGATAATGAATCCTGGTTCACAGGCAGCTCCTCTTTCCACCCAACCCGGCTCCATGCCCACCCAAAAATTGGGACTAAGCTTGTAATAGGCCATCGCCGATAGCTGAAAGCCGTTGATGTGAATGTTTGCACCATCAGGGGTGGCAACATCACCATAATCCTCCCAAGCCTTAGTAGCCCCACTCTTGACACCAAAAACGAATTGAGCTTGCAGGGGGAGGAATAGACAACAGCTAACAAAAAATAATATACATCGGATGATTTTCATGGCTTTACATTTTGTAAGGATAGACCCTTAGCAAAGCCATAAAGGTTGGGGTGCGCCGTCGGTTAGGGATATTCCGGTAATAAGCCAAATTGCCAAAAGTGATAGCAGACATGGGAGTGGTGAAATGTTTCCAATTCTCCAAAGTCCAATTCCCCCATAAATTGGTTGTAAGTTTTAAAGTCTGGATTCTGCTCAAAGTAGTTGTAGAAACGTTCAATACCGGCGCTGAGCTGAGGAACAGCTTCGGCAAAATTTTCGTACTTCAAAGCTGGAAGATCGGCTTTAGTTTTGTCACTCTCTCGATGCTTGAAAACCGCACCACCTTGGATAAATCGTTTGAAGCCTGCCTGTCTATCCGCTAAAGCCGGATTTGGCTCGCCATAACGCTTGACCGAACTCTTGATAATGGAAGTCAAATGTTCGATCATGTGTTGGGCAGTCATCAAGCCAAATTGCGGTGCTTGCTCTTCTTGTAGGTTTTGTAGAAGTGCGGGTACTGTTTCGGTTAGGAACTCTTTTTTAGTGGACATTTTTTTGAATTAGCTGAGAAAAGGTCAGCTAATATAGCAATAGCAATTAGCTTATTCGCCTTTTAATGCTTCAGCGGGACTTAAACTCGCAGCTCGTACTGCCTGTAGACCAGTGATCAAGAGTACAAACAAAAGCGTAAAAGCCAGCACCATCACAAATAGGCTGAAATCTATAGGCACCTGATAAGCAAAGTCCGCCAGCCAATTTTTAATCAAAAACCAGGCTCCAATAAAGGCCGGAATGGCAGCCAAAAGGACTAGCCAGAGAAAATCTATAGTCAATAGAGAAACCAAATCCGTCCACTTTGCCCCTACAATCTTGCGGATGGCGAGTTCCTTATCTCTTTGGCTTGCCACAAAGGAAGCCAAGCCAAATAGTCCTAGAAAAGCAATAAAAAGGGTCATCAAGGACAAGGCGAAGAACATGCGGCCGCGGATCTGGTCCGCCTCATACAGCCGATCTAAGCCTTCGTTGAGGAATTGATAGTTGACAGGGGTATCGGGAAAAAGCCCTGACCATTTGTTTTGGATGAAAGAGATGGCATCCGGTACATCTCCCCGGAGTTTTACCCCGACTCGCAAGCCAGGCGCTCGGAAGAAGAGCTGTGAGGCAATGGGATCATGCAAGCTGCTTTGATGAAAATCCTCTACTACCCCTACAATCGTTTCGAAATTAGGATTGCCACTATCGCCCATACGAATTCTTGCCCCGATCGGATCCTCAATCCCAAAGTTGCGACAGAAAGCTTCATTGACAATGACCGCAGTGGTATCATCAGCGGGGAATTCGGCAGCGTAATTTCTTCCCGCCACCAATTTAATCCCCATAGTTTCAAAGAAATCATCATCGATACGCCCAAAATGCACAAACTGAGGCTCTGGCCCGGCCGATCCTTCCGCGCTGATGGGGCGGCGAGGCATCTGCGACATGCCTGGCATAAAGCTGGATTGTGAAACGGCACTGATTTCGGGGTGTTGTAAAAGCTGTTCTCGAAGAATCGTGTATTTTTCTGCTGCATCCGTCCCATCCAATCCTATTTGTAGCATATGATCCCGATCAAAGCCCAGATCCTTAGCACGCATAAACTGAAGTTGTTGATAGATCATACCCGTACAGATAAGCACAAATAGGACCACCGTGAACTGCACCGCCACTAGCGCGCGACGGATGGGTACCGCTCTGCTCTTATGCCCTTTCATCACGGTAATGGGTTGAAAAGCAGAGAGAAAGAAAGCAGGATAACTTCCTCCTAAGATCCCTAAAAGAAACCAGATCGAAAGCATTCCCATTACGACCTGAGAATTCAATAACTGCCCAGCATACAGCTGAAGGTCTAACAACTGGTTTATTGGGTCTAAACACAGCCAAACTGTCCCAAGCGCAAGGAGTAAACCCAACCCACTCAGTACCACAGATTCCGTTAGAAATTGGCCAATCAGATGCTTTCGGTGAGACCCTAAGACCTTCCGAAGGCCCACTTCCATGGACCGACGGCTCGCCTGGGCCGTTACCATATTTACATAGCTAATCATGGCGATCAATAATATCAGTAGGGCAACTCCTCCAAATATGTATAAGTAGGTCGGCCCACCAGTAGCCTGCATGTGGATAGCTGTAATTGGCGTCAAGCGATGCCTGGCACTCAACAATACCGGTTCTCGATCAGGATCTAAATGTCTTTCGTACAAAGAAGTAAGCTTGGCTGCCACTTCAGCGGGTTGAGTTTGCGGGTGCAGTAGAAAATAGGTGCTGGTGTTAAAATGTGCAAAGTGATAGTTTTCCAACCATGGATCAGTGTCAGCTGAAAGTAGTGCTTCAACTTCCATATGCGAGTTAGGCGGAAGGTCTTTAAAAACGCCAGTAATTTCTATGTTATAGTTGGCAGGTGCATTAAGGCGAACGTGTGTCATTTCCGTAGTTACCACTTTACCTACGGCGGGGGCATCCCCAAACAATCTCTTGGCCAAGCCTTGCGAAATGATCATTCGATTGGGGCCATGTAGGGCATGAGATTGGCTACCAGTTACCAATTCCAGCGTCAAAGCCGAAAACAGATTAGAATCCACTACATAAACCGCTTCTTCTCCAATTACTCGCCCTTCATAATCAAAGTTGACAACTCCTTCGGAGTGAAATTGGTGGAAACAGACAACTTCTTCGATTTCCGGAAACGCCTCTCTTGCCAAGGGACCTAGGTTTCGTGGTACCCCTTGCCAATCCACATCCATCTCTCGTGTCCGTAGTTTCAAGCCATTAGTCTCAACTCTATACAAACGGTCTTTGTGTTGATGAAACTCATCAAAGTTTAGCTCGAAATTGAGGTAGAGCAAGATAAACAGGCTGGCGGCAATTCCGACAGCTAGCCCCAAGATGTTGAGTATAGAATATAGGGGTTGGCGTACTAGGTGGCGCCAGGCCACTAGCATAAAATTTCGGAGCATGATGTGATACTTATGAGAAGATGATTACCGTGAAGCCCAAATTAAATTGAGCTTCACGGTAGTAGGTAAGTTGGAGCTTATTATTTGGTAGCCTTAATTAAGTCCTGCATGATATGCAGGGTCTCTTCTAGGTAAATATCCTTTTTAAGGGTTTTAATCCAATCTTCATTGCGAGCCACTCTGGATTCGTCTTCCTGAATGTAAGCTATATCCACCGGAAGGTTTTCAATTCGAAGTCCTTCCACATCAGCTTTCATGATATTACTATATTTCTTGGCTTCCTCTGCACGGCCTTCACGATAGGCGACATAGTCGTCAAGATCCAGCGGGAAGGCACTGCGCTCCGCATTGCGTTTGCGACGCTTATTGTTTTCCTGGATTAGATCAAAGGTCGGATTTGAGGCAATACGCTTGGCGCTATTGGCTTTCAGTGCCTCCAAATTGGGGAGTTTGCATACATCCTGATAGAAGTTCACTGGCTCTACTTCCGACCAGCTGAGGGCATTGTCATATTCTTTCTCTCCCACATCCATATTGGTATATTGGTCTGGGAGGATGATATCGGGCACTACTCCTCGCAGTTGGTTAGAGGTACCATTGATGCGGTAAAATTTCTGATAGGTAAGCTTCACCGTACCCAATGGCTTCACATCGGAAGCTCCTCTGATCACTCGATCTAAATCAATAAACCGCTGTACCGTAGCCTTACCATAGGTAGAATTACCCCCTACAATCACAGCACGCTTGTAATCCTGCAAGGCAGCGGCTAAGATCTCTGACGCCGATGCACTTAAAGCATTTACCATCACAATCAGCGGTCCATCATAGGCCACTTCAGGGTCTTTGTCTTTATATACATAGGGATCTTTATCTCTAGATTTCACCTGCACGATCGGGCCTTTTTCGATAAATAACCCACTCATATCCACCACATCAGGTAAAGAACCTCCAAGGTTATCTCTAAGGTCCAAGATAATGCCCTTGGCATTCTGTGCCTGCAACTTCTCAATTTCGGTTTTGATATCAGCTGCACAGCTATTACCACCATCAAAAGTAGAATAGAACTTGGGTAGTTTGATATAGCCAATGTCCTTAATTTCATCGCTTAGGTCCACCATTACGGAACGGGCGAAAGACTCGTCCAAAATCACCTCATCTCTTTCGATTCGGATATCTTCTGTCGTACCGTCCTTTTTCTTCACCGTAAGAATAACGATAGTTCCCTTCTTACCTCTCACAATCTGGGCCACATCGTCTACTCGCATTCCCAGTACATCGACGGGCTTCTCTCCTTTCTGCGTCACTTGCAGGATAAGGTCGTCTACTTCTAGTTCCTTCCCCTTCCAGGCCGGACCACCGGGAATCAAAGAAGAGATTTTAACAAAATCACCATTCTGTACCAAGCGAGCACCAATTCCCTCTAATCTCCCTCCCATATCCATATCAAAATCCGCCTTATCCTTTGGGCTTAAGTAAGAAGAGTGGGGGTCAAAAATGTGGGTATAGGCATTGAGATAGGCTTCAAAGCGGTCAGATCTGCGCAATCTGCCGATTCGATCAAACCAATCATCAAATAATTTCTTCGTCTCCTTAATGGCATCGGCCACGATTTCTTCTTGCGATTGTTTTTCAACCCCCTCTTTATAGTTGGCTTGCTCTGAAATCTTACGTTCTGCCTTTAGTACAATCTGATACTTGATGTATTTCCGCCAATAGTCCTTCAGCGCTGCCTCATCCTTGGCATATCCTCGCTTCTCTCCATCTAGTTCTAGATCTTCTTGTTGATCCAAATCAAAAGATCCATCCATCAACTCCTCATAGATAGCTTTCGTTCGCGCCATTCCTCCATCAATCAAGTCCATTGATAGATCAAAAAAAGCAGTGGAGCGTTTCTCCGCTTCGTCGTCCAATTTATACTGATAGGCTTTGAGTTGCTCTACCTCAGGCTGAATGAGGTACCGCCGAGCTCCATCCAAACTATTCAGGTAACGCTCAAAAGCTTGTTTGGAAAAGTCGTCATCCAAATCTTTCGGTTCAAAATGTATCTGATCCATCACAGATAACATGATATTGAGGATCAAGCTTTCTTTTTCTGCACTATTGGGTGTGGAGATAACTGCTGTCAGCAGGAACAAGGAGGCGATCAGGCCTGAGAATAAAAGTCCTTTCCTTTTCATGAAGACTCATTTTTTATTGGGCAAAATAGAATAGGGACTAGCTAGTCCAAAGATGGCTTTAGGGTGTAAGGCGGGAATCAGGGCTAGTAATTTGCCTAGCCAGGGGACCGCTCGTAATACGGTCTTGAAGTTTTAGAATATAGAGAGTGGGGAGAATCCTGCAACATGACAATCACGTCATCGACCACGATATTGGGGAGCAGAATCTTTTCTTGCTTTTTGTTTGCTTCGTAAATGACCTCGGTCAAAGGGGCATATTTCAGCCTTATGAATTCAATGGAGCTTTCCTGATGTTGATCCTGTAAAGTCGACTTAGCGGGAAACTGACTCTCTGGTTTATAGGTTTCCTTCGTCAGGTGGAGGATTTCAATTGAGTAAGAAGCTTCTGCGGCAAAACTAAAGTGTACCAAACAAATCCATACAAGTAATAGTCCGATCTTCTTCCCAAAACCAAAGTACTTCATAAATCGTGTGTTTTCGTGCGAATATTTATCCAGCGGATTACTTGCATCCAACCGAAGGGCCGACCGTCAAGGACTCCAGGCTAAAGTCATCTATATGTAAAGGCTTGAAAAGGCCAATTTGTTGTCTGTCAAAGCGCAATTGTACCTTCTATTCCTTTCGAATTCTTTACAAAATCGAAAATAAATGACTATTCACCTATAAATTTCCTGCTTTCTTATCAGTCCAACAACAACATTTTACTTAATTTGTCAATCATCATTAATAACACATACAACATATCATACTGATTTACAATACTATTTGAAAATATTTTGCCAATCAAAATGAACAACAGCCGTTTATTAGAATTATTCCTATGTTTATCAAAAAAAGAAGTTCGCGACCTGCGAAAGTTTGTTAATTCGCCTTATCACAATCAGCGGCAAGATGTAATCGAGCTCTTTGAATACTTGGCTCAATACGCACATGGTTCCAAGGCTCAAAAGTTAGATAAAAGGCTGGCTTTTACAACCTTATACCCGCAAGAAGCTTTCCAGGAAAAAAAAATGCGCTATGCCATGTCTTTTCTGTACAAGTCCATACAAGCTTTCTTAAGTCATCAAGCCTATCAAGCGGACGCCTTATTGTCGCAGAAAGCTCTGTTGCAAGCCCTACGTGAAAAAGGAAGAAATCGCTTATTTGAGACCAGCCTCAAAACGGCGGAGGAGGAACTCAGGGCACAAACCTATCGGCATCCCAATTTTCATCTACAGGCCTTTTTGGTACAAGAAGAACAATACCTTTTCAAAACCTCTGCCCATCGTGGCACCCATTCTAGTTTGGAGGAAGCTTCACGTCAACTAGACCTCTTCTTTATTGCCAATAAATTTAAGCACGCCGCATTGGCAATGGCCCATCAGCAAGTAGGGCAATCTGAATTCAACCTCAACCTCCTCTACCCTATCCTGGAAGAAGTGGATCAAAAAGAGAACTATTTGGAGGTCCCAGCCGTGGCAGTCTACTATCATTGCGTGAAAATGATGTTAGTGAAGGAAGCTTTGCCACACTTTGTAGAACTACGATCCTTGATGCAAGTACACCAATATCTGTTTCCCGTGCAAGAGTTGCGAAGCTTATACATTTTTGCGCTGAATTTCTGTATTCGGAGGCTTAATGCCCAAGAAGGATATTTCAAGCGGGAAGCCTTTAGCATCTACCAGGAAGGGCTGGACAACGGGGTCTTTTATGACAATGGTATTCTCTCGCGCTTCAACTACAAAAATATCGTGGCGCTTGGCCTGGGTTTGGAAGAATATGAATGGGTAGCTCAATTCATTGAAAACTATAAGGACTACCTGGACAAGGAAGTCAAAGAAAGAACCTATCATTTCAATTTAGCTCTGCTATATTACAAAACCTTAAACTACACCGAGGCGATGGAACATCTCCAACGTATCGATACCGACGATGTACTAAATAACCTGAATGCCCGGCGAATGTTGGCTTGTATCTATTACGAATTGGAACAAATGGAGCCCTTATATTCCTTGCTGGATAGCTTCCAAAATTACATTTATCGAAAGCGACAATTGGGGTATCACAAAAAGCACTATTTGAATTTTATCAAGTTTATGAGAAAACTCTTACAAAAAGAGCAGTACAGCACCCAACAATTAAACAAATTAAAATCAGAACTTACCGCTACACAAGATATTGTCGAAAAGGTTTGGCTATTGGAGAAACTGGCCTAATCCATCCACAAACTCATCACTCATGTCTTATTCTCGTAGAGATTTCTTTAAAAAGGGTACGCTTGGTGGAGCCGCTCTGTTATCTGGTCATAGCTTGACCGCCTTATCCGAGCAAGCTGATAGTAGCAACACCATTAAAGCCTTAACTACAACTACTCCCTCATTTTCCTCTCCCCTGGCGCTGGACCTCAGTCCCGCTCGCTGGGTTTGGTATCCGTCTGAAAGGACACTCCCCAACACCTTTATCCTTTTCCGTAGAAGGATTCAGATAGGGCCGGGCCTTCAATCCGCCAAGGGCTGGATACTAGGAGATAGCCGCTATCAGTTAGCACTAAACGGAAAGCGAGTTCAATGGGGACCTCCACCGGCGGACCCCAGATTCACAGAGGCTGATCCGATTGATTTAGTTCAGCTACTGAAGGTAGGAGAAAATGTGCTGGGGGCTACCGTGCTCTATTACGGCATGGGCGATGGGACTTGGCCTGTAGGAAAACCCGGCTTCTTATTCAAATTGGATCTAGTCTACCGATCGGGCAAGCAGGAGACCATCGTATCCGATCAACAGTGGCAATGCCACTTAGCAAGAAGTTGGCAACCCGGGCATTATAAAAGGTGGTACTTGCGCGCCTTACAAGAGGAATTTGATGCTAACCTATATCCTTATGGCTGGTCAAGGCCTGAATATGAGATGACTAAGGACTGGTTGCCCGCGCAAGAGTTGCGCGGGGCTGCAGATGGTACCGCACTTAGCACAAACAGCTCTGATTATTTATATAACTCCAGTGCTGGAGCCACCACGACACAATTGAGAAGGCGTAGCATTCCGCTGATTCTAGAACAGGATTTACAAACGGTCAAACTGGTTACGGCCCACGAAGTAAAATGGCTACGGCCTATTCAAGAATATTTTGAGATGATCCCCCCCAAGGCCTACCAGGCTGTAACGAAGCCCGTACGCGAAGACACAGGCACTGCAAGTTGGTCATTTCAAGCTGAGGGGCAGGAAATCGGCAGGGTCTTAACCTTCACGTTTGAAGAGCAAATGGTAGGATGGCCCTTCTTTACCATTGAAGCTGAAGCTGGTACCACTATTGAACTACTTGTCCACGAAGCACATATCCCCCATTCAGAAGGTGGGCCTGCCATCATGAACAGTCATTTTCACTCCTGGTCTCGATTTGTGTGTAAAGAAGGGGTCAATACCTTTATGCCCTTTGATTACGAAAGTGTCAAATGGCTACAACTCCACATCCACAACACGAGCCGTAAGGTAACCGTTAGTCAAGTGGGCCTTAAACGGAGGCTATACGATTTTCCCAACACCCCTTCCATCCAGGTAGATGACCCTCAACTACAGCAGCTCATCAATGCCTCCATTAATACGATCTACAATAATGCACATGATACGATTGTGGATGGTGCTGGCCGGGAGCGACAGCAATACAGTGGCGACATTGGTCATGAGTTGCATGCCCTCTACAGTGTATTTGGTGAAACCCACCTGCCCGCCCGCTATCTGAATACCTATAGCCAAGGCCTCACCCTTGATGGCTTCTTCCTCGATACCTGGCCCGCCTACGACCGCCTCAATCGACTCGCGCAGCGCCAATTGGGACTCACGCCCTGGGGGCCTCTCCTCGATCACGGCATCGCCTTTAATTTCGATTGTTATCATCACTATTTATACACGGAGGATCAGGATGCGCTTATCGAAGTCTTTCCCCGATTGGTCCGTTTTTTCACCTACCTAAAAGCACTAAGGCATTCCGATGGGATGCTGCCCGTAGAAGACATTGGCATACCAACGGTATGGCTGGACACAGATGCTTATCAACAGCAGCGACATAAACGCTGTGCTTTTAATTTGTATGCCATCGGAATGTTGCAAAAGGCATTCGCTCCGCTCTGTAAAGTCTTTGGCGAAGATGGACTCGCCCAGGAGGCCCAGGCTTTTGGCCAACAACTTTGGGAGCGCACCGTGGCCCACTTCTGGGATGCCAGGGAAAAAACATTCGTCTGCAACCTGCCTTGGAGAACGGAGGAAGGCAAGAGTCGGTTTTGCGAGCGAAGCTTGGCACATGCCCTCTTATTTGACCTTTGCCCACAAGGACAGACAGGAAAATCTGTTACTTTGCTAGCCAATCCGCCGGAGAATCTTGGTCGCTGTTACCCAGCCAATGCTAACTGGGGTCTTTGGGCATTAGCACAAGCCGGGCAGACGGAGGCGATCTTTAAGGACTTCCATAGCCGCTGGATTGAAATGGCGTCCGTAACGGCCAACAATAGCATGCAGGAAGCCTGGCACGCCCGGCCAGATGGACGCTCCCAATGGAGTCATGCCGCCATTGCCCCGCTATTTCTGACCTACATGGATTTAGCAGGAATTCGCCCATTGGAACCCGGCTTTAGACGTGTACAAATCCGGCCACAGCCCGGCCCCCTCCAGCTGCTGGAACTTTCCAATTACACGGTAAAAGGGCCCCTTGATTATCGCTTATCCGGTAAGAAGGGACAACGTAGGCTACGCCTGAAGCTCCCTCCAGGCTGCACGGCAGAACTCTTGCTGGATGAACAAGAAGAACTCCCCTATCCGCGTGCAAAATCCAAATTGGCCGGGCTTCAAAAATTTATATTACAAGGTGGAAGGGAGTATGAGATGCAATTGGCTTTTTCTTAGAGAAGACAGCAATTAGAAGTTTACAGCTATTTTAGTCAAGCTCGTAAGACGTACTGGTAAGATTCCCCCACCCAAACAAAACCTATACGGGGATGATACCTACCTGCACCCCTCCAATTCCCTGGATGCTAGACCGGACGAAGCCTGGCGCTTTGCCAAGGAGGAGTCGATGGAAAGTGAAGGACAATCCTTTCAGTTATCAAGGTCATTGGATTTCCTTGTGGTGGCAGATCATGCTGAGGGTTTGGGTATAAAAAGTAAAATCTTGGCGACTTATTGGATGTTTGATCGTATCTTCTAATGAGAATACGCGAACCTAGACCATGCTTGTTGCTATTCGTCAATGGCTATTTTACGAAGCCATTAACGAATAGCCTCTGCTCTGTTAGCTTATTTTATCTCATTCAAATATCCGATAGCTTTTTCTAAAGCAGGATCTTTATTTTCAATGTAATCAGAGAGACGCTTAGTTACTTGAATATCCGGTTGAATTCCAACTCCTACAAACTCCTTGCCATCCGAGTAGGTATCTTTTTTAGTGCATACTCTCGCAATCCCACCATTCGGTAATTCAAACAGCAAGGGTTGTCCCGTACTGCCGTAGGTTGGTTCACCGATCTTAGTCATGTGTTTTTGATTATCAGCATAAATTAAGAAGTCCTCAGCGGCGGAGGCCGTTCCATTGCCTACTAGAATAGTAGTGGGGGCAATTCGTGCAATTTGTACCCTTAGAAACACTAAAGGAGCCTCAAATGATAAGACTCCTCTCAATTTTTGATTCGTTAATACTAGGAAGAGCTTATTGTTCCATCTTATCCAAAGTCATTTCAAAAAACTGGAACTCCTGCCCCTCCCCCATTTTCACCATCCCCTTTTCATACCACTGGCCTTTGTCATTCAAGGTAATGAAGTAAGTAATCGTACGTCCGGGCATTTCCATCTTCCACTCAAAGGTGTTTTCTGCTAATATCTTAGCGGTAAATTTTCCTCCCATCCCACTGGCTAAGACAGAGTTAAAATCATATGCCTTCTTTTGGGGGTCATAGGTAATGACTGCGAAAGCATCATGAATGACCTTACCCTCACTGTGCCCTTTCCCTTCGATAGCCAGGGCGGCCTTCCCCGCCTTCCACTGGATTTCCTCTGTTTGTTCAAAAGTGACGCGTTTACCTCCCTGGATGAACATCCAGCCACTGCCTGACCATTTACCTGCCATAAAATCCAATTGATCTAGAGCTTGGCGGTGTTCTTCAGACATTGCTGGCATCTGAGCAAAAACAGTAGCACCAAAGAAGAGTAGCATTAAACTTAAGAAAGCGTTTTTCATTGTGTGTTTTTTGCCAACAAGTTAGGCTACGGGGTAATATCCTACCTAGTAAAAAACCGACATTCGTGCCTCGTATCAGGATTTTGCTATCACTCATCTTCTAGTCCAAGATGCTCTATTTGCTTTAGGTAACTTTCAAGCTCGGCAGAAGAAAGACCTGCAATGGCAGCAAAATCGCGATTGAAATGAGACTTATCCGTATAGCCATGATCAAATAAGATATCCGCATAGGGTTTTTCGGCCAGTAGCCGTTGTAGTAAGGCGGCTCGCATTCTGCGAATCCTACTAAATACTTTTGGTGAAAGCCCTACTGCTTCTTGGAACCGGCGTAGGAATTGTCTTTCACTAATGAAGACCTGTTGGGCTAATTCAGATACTTTCACATTGCCATCAGCCTTAAGAATTATTCGAACCGCTTGCATAACCGATTCATCCAACTGCACTTCTTTTTCATCTATCCACTTTTTGAAAATGGGATCTAGCCAAGATATCGCAGCCTCTTGTTCTGGCCAATGTTCAAAAATTGATGAAGTGTCAAGTTTTCCGATTAGGTCTTCTGCCTCCAAATTTTGGTTTACCCATGCTCTAGGAGAAACCTGAAACAGGGCCTTGCCCACCCCAGGCATAAAACGCACGCCCAGGCAATGGCTCCCTGGAAAGACGGGTAAGCGAAAGATCGTGGTTTGCGGCCCCAGTAGGGAAATACCAAGACCAGGCGCCATAGGATGAAAGGGAAAAGCGAGGGAAAAGCAGCCATCAGGTGGGATGCTATGCTCCAAGACTTGTTGTTGATCCTTGGGTTGGTAGCTAAATATCCAGTAACAGTAGATATAGTCTTCCAAAGCCTTCCCCGGCCTAATCTCTCGGTAGGTAAGCACATTCCTCATACTCTAAAGCTAAAAAAGTTGATTGTTTCCCAAAAATTATGTTCCTTGCTATTAACACCAACCTGGTTATGAAGCCATTGGAACAATAGGGTGATCTACAGCCCGAAGGGTGGTTTTGATACACGCTCTACGTTGTATAATAGGATTTTCAATTCAAATTATTAACAAACTCAATAAAAACCATGGGACTTATTAATGATCTCAAAAAATTAATGTTTGGCGCTAAATCCGTGGGGAAGTCTGCGGCAAACAAAACCGTGGAAAAAGGAAAAGAAGTGGCTAGTGATATAGCTGACAAATCAGGTGAATTGTTTGATAAAGCCAAGGATAAGGTAGAAGAAGCAGGTAGTGTAGCTATGGATAAGGCTGGAGATTTTATTGAAAAAGCCAAAGATTCGGTGGAAGATATTGCCGCAAAGATTTGGGAGGAAGCGGAGGAAGCTGCCGGAAAAGCTAAGGAAGTAGCCAGTGATTTAACGCAGAAAGTAAAGGATAAAGCTGATGACCTGATCAATCCAGATGATGAGATAGTAGCCTCGGCTCCTATGGATGAGGTACCTGGGGTAGATCTTGTCGATGACACCACGGCAGCTGAAGCTCAAGCCACTACTTCAGCCGCCAGGGAGGCTGCCGATAAGGCTGGAGATGCGATCAAAGGTGCAGCCCAGAAGGCCGGTGAGACCCTGAAGCATCTTGGAGATGAATTTATGGACAAAACGAGCGGCGTTCGGGGTAAGGTAATGGATAAGGCAGAAGAAGTTGGGGGTAAAGTCATGGATGTAGCCGAGGATCTAGGTGGAAAAATCATGGATAAATCGGAAGAGGTAGGCGGTAAAGTGATGGATGTTGCGGAAGATTTAGGTGGAAAGATCCTAGAAACAGGTGGTAGCGCTTTTGAAAAAGCGAAAGAGCTCGGCGGGAAGATCTTTGACAAAGCTGAAGACTTGGTACAGAAAGCCCAGCAAGCGGCAGCTGAAGAAGACATGGATAGCATCATCGATAAGGCCAAGGCTATGGGGGATGAGGCAGCAGCTAAGGTCAAGGACACAACAACTAACTTTAAAGAAAAGCTGGAAGAATCTGGAGATAGCCTTTTGGATGGAAAAGATAGTTTCTTCGAAAAGGCTAAGCGCTTCGCGGATGGTGATTACTCTATGAAGGGAGAGAAAAAGACCAATTCCATTTTCGAAAACGATGATCTAAGTATTGAAAAAGATCCAAATCATCAACCCAAAAAGAATGACGGAACCGTTGCTGGTTTTGAAGATTTAGATGGAGACGGTGATGAAATCATCGATGATGCCATCATTGATGAGGATTAGTGCTTAGCAGCCTATAAGGACTTTCCGAACAGGAAAGTACGTTAGATACGAACGACAGCGCATGCCTCCCGATGGAGAATGCGCTGTTTAAGTTTCTAGAAAAATGTCGTCTATTATTGAACTAAAATTCTTTCAAAACGAGCTTCTCCTGCGACTTCAAATCGTATGATATAAGCTCCATTTTGTATGCTCGCTGGAACTTCAAAGGAAGTGGTAGCATTGGCTTGATTCAACTTTATCTCTTGACCTAAGGTATTGATCAAGGTGACATTACTCGGCGTATCACCATTTTCTAACTCAATAGTGAAACTGCTCTGCACCGGATTTGGGAATAAGCGATAAGTCGCTAGTGCTTTGCCTTCGATTTCCACAGTTACCATGCTTGAATAGTCAAAAGCCCCATCGAAATCGACCTGTCTCAAGCGGTAATAGTTGATACCCTTAACCGCTTCGGAATGTTCAAAATGATACCGCTGGCTGGTATATGTAGTACCTGCTCCGATCACCGTTCCGATGTGCTTAAATGACTTACCATCTTCGCTAAATTCTATCTGAAATTCCTTGTTATTGGATTCCGTGGCAGTAGACCAATCTAGTCTTACACCCTTACCTTTCACTTTGCCAGTGAACCCTGAAAATTCTACCGGTAGGGCGGTCACTACCGACTCTAAAGTAGTGGGTGCCACCAGCGCATCTAATGCATTATTAAGCTCATCAAAGGTCATATCGCCATTTCCTCCTCCGTTATTGGCGGTTACCACAATACCATTGATGCTGATCGTTGCATTTCCAGTAGAGGCTGTGAAGTCCGTGGTGGAGCTTACCGTTACGTTACCCGTGAATCGGATATCTACCTGATTCTCAAGATTGAGTGTCCTCCCCGAAATATCATAGTTACAGGAAATGTCAGCTAGATCAACAGAAATGTTTGGATTTCCTCCGGCGGCCAGGCAATCAGTCAGTTCTTGCAGCGTAGTAATATTAGCCGCACAGCTTGGTGAACCGGTAGGCGTACATTGTGCTGCCAGTTCTCGGCTTACAAATAGTGTCAGCAGAAAACAAAGTGTAGTTTTCCATTTCATAGTTGTTCATTTAGTGTTTAGTAAATAGTATTTGTTGTTCATTGCCGACATACACCTACCTTCCGAACAGGCAATGCATCGCCAGTCGGTAAAGACAAATAGGACTGCCTCCCTGTTACCATACGATAGCCAATAAGGGACAATGCCGGCTTATTCCTTTTAAGGTCCAATTAGGTGAAGGGGAAAGGTCAGGGTTGAAATAGATTAAAAACCAATTGAGGGGGGGTCATTTAAGCCTATCTGGTGCTGAAAAGGTGTGTTTTCAATGCAATTCTTACCCTAATTTAAGCTTTCTACATGAGTCATCCTAGTATTTTTTCATTGAAAATCAACAACTTACAAAATCAACTCTAGATCAAGATATTAGATATAACATTCCTTTTTCATAAACTTAACAACTCCCAGTTGTGGCAAAAGAGGTCCATGCTCTTTTTCAGAGCATGGACGCACACAAATTCCCCCAAAAATAATATCGGTTTTTGAACCCTTAAGTTTTAAAAACTAGTACGATAGGAATCCTTGCTTATGATTCCTTAAGTGTGATTGTGCAATAAGATAAATTTGACCATGTTTGAAGACAGACTGTTATTAAGTCCTACATTAAATGCATTTTGGAAAGAGGAGGGCTATCGATCTCATCGATAGATAGCTCCTCCGCTTTAAAATTCCCCCTAAATAAGTCTTTGTTTTTGAGGGAAAAGAGGGTCGGCCCGTATAGCCGACCTCCATTAATTATCTAATTGTCCCTCTAACTATATCTTTTATACCAGCGGTAGCATTCTTTTATTGTACAAGGATTGGTTCGGTCCACTCCTTCGCGCGCCTATCTGCATCCTGAGTATGTATTGTCCTGGCAACAGGCTCGTCGGCAGGGTGTATGTCTCTTGAACTTGTGCCCGTTGTCCAAGCAACTGCCGTCCCAGCACGCTAAATAGTTGGACCAGTGCCAGATTTTCCCCACCTTGATACGAGATTGTAAAGCGGTCAATGACCGGATTGGGAAACAACTTAATTCTTCGCTGTTCTGCTATTCCTGTTCCGATCAGGGCAAAGGCATTGGCTGAGCCCTCCTCAATGACGATAGTAGAGCCCTGCGCCAGTCTCATGCGTTCAGCATGATCTCTGTATCCACTGAATACAATGCAATCCGAACCTTTAACAGTAATCGTGATCGGTCCCAAATTCTGTAAATTCCAGTGACCATCTAATTCTACCAGAGAAAAATCAGTAATAACAATAGAACGAGAAGCACCTAAGAGAACGCTCAACTCCTGAGCGCTGTAAGAGCCTGAGGCCAGAGAGATCTGTGCCTGTATCTGTGGGGCAAAGAGCGTTAGCACCACTGCGAGAGTAGTTAGTAATTTGTTCATAGTTTCCTTAGTGTGGTTCGAGTTCTACAACCTGTGTTTAAGTATGAGGATACAATTATCCTAGAAGATATGACGGGCATTTTTCAACCTATGCTACGTTGCAAAAATCCTTGGTTAGCTATGGCTAGCCGCGGTTTTTGCGCCTTGCCTAGATTGAAAACTCCCTTAGTCAGATACTTTAGCCTAATTATATCCTCATACCTATATGCAAAAAAAAAGCCCTAAGCTATCGTACCCCCCCCCATTGAGGAGTCAAGTCCATCATTTGACGAACTCGGTACTTATAGCTTAGGACCTGATGTCGTTCTTAGCGTCTGACCTTTTGAAGGATACAGAAAGTTAGTGTTTATCCAAACATTGTAACCAAGTATGTTGGTCAGCAATGAATTTTATTCAATATGGGTAAGGGATATTGGGTATTGTAGAGGCAAGTTTCAAACTGATGGAACAAAGATATAATTATGTCACATTTTTTAAAAGGAAAAACATAAAAAATTCAAATATTATTATTTTACATAAATAAACAGCTAATAATCTGCTCAAACGGGTCTATTTCTTCCACTGCACACAAGATTTTAGGAAATCCTAAGACTTCTACAAGAATTTATTGCTTATTTACAGCATGTAAGCAGATCATTTCCGGATCTGAGTACTTATCCACCAAATGTTACTAAACTTACCTATGCCAGTCGAAAAAAATGAATGGAGGTGCGTAAAAAGTGAAGATGGACCAGATCTAAAACTGTTCACAGCTCGCTTTGATCATATGCTGAATCCAAGAAATCAGGTGACGGAAAGGATGATTATTCTAGTCTCTCCTGATTCAGTCAATGTGGTTCCAATTACCCACAGTCAAGAAATCATTTTCGTTCATCAATACCGCTTTGGGACTCGGACCTATACGCTTGAGTTGCCGGGAGGCATCGTGGATGCTGGAGAAAACCACGACGTGGCCGCAAGGCGAGAATTGCAGGAAGAAACGGGTTTTAGTAGTCAAACATGGGAATACCTAGGTAAAATTGGCTCCAACCCGGTCTTCATGGATAGCTATGTGCATCACTGGGTAGCCCGGGATGTGGAGTTGACGCACGATATCTCCTTGGATGCAGGCGAAGATGTGGAGTGGGTGGCCATGCCTTTAGAAGAAGTAAAACGAAAATTGCTTAGCGGTCAGTTTGAGCATCCCCATACCGTAAATGCCCTACTCAGGTTTTTTGGTCCACAACTGTAAGCATCAGTGCCCCATCAAATAAGAAAAAGATAATTCTATAAATTGCATGCGGCTTTTTATTTTAGCCATTACACCCGCAAAAAAGAAAGCTTTATTTCTTTAACACCAAGCTGGACCAGGCTGCCTTTTCCCACAACTACCCTGCCTTCAGCTTTCTAACCCACAACGAACTTATGAAAAAGATTCTTTTCACCTATCTAATCCTTTCTATTTGCAGTTTTAGTCTATCCGCCCAGGACCTGAGCAACTTTCGAGTTGGTCTGATCCGTTTTGATGGCAACATTGATCAAGATGTCCTGAACAGCCTTGATAAACTAGAACCAGTTACTGATGCTGAAAAAGAGCTACTGCGAAGATTAGATCGCAGACTGCAAAAATGGTATCAAGATGATGTATTTGACCTTTTACTGAAAGAATTAGAAAGTCGAGGTATTAAGTTGCTCTCTCTTGAAGAAACAGCAAAACTTACCCGACTTAATGAACGTGGCTACCCCAATCCTTTAACTCCCAAGAAACCCATCAAGAAAAAGAACAATAATATAGGTGACTACTTTTTGAATATCACAATAAATTGTTCTAAACCCATGATTGGAGGGCTACTCGGTTTCCGACCAACCAGCACTATCCGAATTGTACTACATGATGCAAGTGGAGAAAAGCTAAAGACGATCAATGAAACCATCAAAGCACAACAACCTTTACAGCCGGGCGATTTTGATGAAACATGGTCCGTTTCCATCGAACAATTTGATAAGATGGATTGGCATCACCGGGATATGCTAATAGGATACTTACTGCCCCTGGTAGAGCAGGCCATCAAAGTAGGGCTAAATGCTTTGGAGCGTTAATAGTCTCCTGCACTATAGGTAAATGAGTAAAGGTAACTTGCTTACCTATAGTGCAATCTCTTCCTTTCCTAGTAATACCTCCCAATCATCGAATGATCGACAATCGTTTGCTTCAATTCTAGAAAATCCGCCTCTCCCTGTTTCTGGTAAACAATTTTCCCACCTGGTTCCACTAAAATGGTATAAGGCAAGGCAGCATTCCAACTGGTATCTACGGCCTCTACCATTTCATATATATCGTCTCCTTCAAAGATGTAATTCTGAACAGCCGAATGTTTGCTTTCCAAAAATTTCAAGGCCTTATCCTTCTGAGCTATCTTATCAGCAGATAGCGAAATGAACTCAAAGTCCCTTGCGCCATACATGCGTTGTAGCACAATGAAATCAGGATATTCAATCACGCAAGGTCCGCACCAAGTTGCCCAGACATTGATTAGCCTTAATTTTTCAGAATCTTCATTCTTCAACAGCTTGGTAATCCCAGCTGCGTCAATAGCTTCCAAAGCCACCGGTTTTTCTGCCCATTCCTTTTCTACCTTTTCCTTGTAAGCCGTTTTCCATCCCCATTTAGTCGAACAGCCAAAGGTTTTAGTAACTGGCTGTGGAGGAGTCTCACCAGCTAAAACGGCATCAATAGCCCCTCTCAGCACCTCCGCATTGGCCGATCCCGGTTTCTCGGAGCCATCTATCTGCCCTACATACTGCAATTTTCGCTCGGCATCAAATAAGAAAACGTGAGGCGTTGCGACTGGTCCGTACTGCAAAGAGACCTCCTCATTGTCGCCATCATAGAGGTATGGGAAATTGTACTTTTTGTGATCAGCTCGGATAATCATTTCCTCATAGTCATCATTAAGATCGCTATATCCTAGTTCCTCGTACAAAAGCCCCAAAGGGCTATTCGGAGATATGGCCACTACAGACAAGCCTTTATCCTTATAATCGCTTGTAACATCAATTAATCGATCTTCGTAAGCTTGGGCAGTTGGACAGTGATTGCAGGTAAACACGATCAAAAGCGCTTCCGCCGTCGAGAAGTCGGCTAAAGAATAAAACTTTCCATCCACTCCGGGCAATTTAAAATCTGGGGCCTTAGCCCCAATGGCTAAGGTAGGTACCTCGCGTTCTGCAACTGCTTGAGGGTTAGCCACGAAGGTCGCTATAGGCGCATCCTTAGTTTCTGCTTGCTCAGATCCTTCATTGGAAGTGCAGCTACTCGTCAGGAGTAAGATAACCAGGAGACTCAGCCAGTGGTGTAATCGTTGATCTTTCATTTTTCGTATGTTTTGTTGGTAAAGTCGAGTTCAGCTTCGGTTTTCGGATGGTTATAAGGGCAGAAGCGGATCAAAAGGCGTGAATCAATTTAAAGAATTTTTCCCGGCGATTTCTGGCTAAAGGTACTCGCAATTGATTACACATTAATAAATACCCTCCATCTTTGTTCACCCACTGCTCCAAGGCTTGCAAATTAATGATAAAACTACGATGAGCTCGAAAAAAGGAAGCAGAAGTTAACATATCCTCAAAATCACCTAGGGTTTTGGCGACCATTATCTTTTTATCATTTTTGATATGAATCTCCGTATAGTTTCGGTTAGCTTCTAAACACACAATCTCACTCTCTTCCAGGAAGGTAATGCCAGATTGGTGCGGGATGACTAATTTCTTGTGGCTGTCCTCCTTAAAACGCTGTAAGGCTTCCTTCCAAACCCTGTGCATTTCTTGCTCAATCCGTTGTACCGTAGCCTTTAATTCGTCAATGTCGATCGGTTTCAAGAGGTAATCCACGGCAGATACTTTAAAGGCTTTTACCGCATATTGTTCATAGGCTGTAGTAAAGATGATCTTGGGGCGATTATGGGCTGGCAATTTTTCGATCAACTGGAAACCGTCTTGCTCTGGCATTTCAATATCTAAAAACGCCAAGTCTGGTTCGGCTTGTGTGATTAATGCTAATCCTTCTTCAGCATCAGCTGCCCATCCTGCTATGTCCACTTGGGGACAAAAGCGCTCCAGCAAAAACTTAAGATTATTCCGACTTCCTGCTTCATCATCAATAATTACTGCTTTCATGCCATGCCATCTTTAGTGGAAGAGAAAGGGATCATGAGATGTACTAAGGTGCCGGTAGAATTTCCTTTATCATCAACCAAATCCTCTATTTCCAAAGCAATCTTTCCTTCATTGGTCTTGTTGATCAATTCTAATCGATCACGAGTTACCTGTATACCCTTGGATTTCCCTTTGTACTTTTTGTTTTCGTTGATTTCCATGGATCGCTGACGGCCGATCCCGTTGTCTTCAATTTGGCAATGGAGTATATGCTCACCGATTTGCTGAAACCGCACCTGCAACTTTTTCTCTTCTTTTTGATGAAAGAGGCCGTGGTTTAAGGCATTTTCAACAAAGGGTTGTATGATCATGGTCGGGATAAAGACCTTATTGGCCTGCAAAGGTCGTTTGATGAGTAGATCATAGTGTATGCGTTGATCAAATCTCAAGTTTTCTAGTGTAAGATACAACTCCAATTGACTTACTTCTTCTTCCAAACTAATCCTTTCTTGGGTTGAATGGTTTAAAACACTACGAACTAGGGAGGCAAATCGACTAAGGTACAGGTTCGCAGACTCAAGATCACTATTATTGATGAATTCCTGGATAGAGCTTAGTGCGTTAAACATAAAATGTGGGTTCATTTGGGCCCGAAGTGCCGTCAACTGTAGGTTTTGCATCCGGCGCTGGAGATCACTTTCTCGCCTAAAGTTTACTTGCTGACGTTGATAGGCTAACCATAAGCCTCCTGCCACCAATAAGCCTACACTCAGGATAAACCACCATTGTCTCCACCAAGGCAAGCGGATAATTAACTGCCGCTTGATGGTATCACTCCAGGTTCCACCACTTCCCTTTACTTTTACCTTCAATCTATAATGACCAGGCGGGACTGCCGCCCAGCTCACCTCCTCCGAAGTGGTCTCAATCCAATCTTTGTTCAGCCCTTCTAGTTGATAAGCATAGGTGATATCTCCTAAGCTTTTGAAAGAAACAGAACTAAGCTGAACCACCAGATCGTTCTGATGATAGGGTAAGACATGGCTTGGTTGATCTGGTAAAGATTCAGCGTCTGCCCACAGGGCTTTTATCTTGAGAATAGGAGGATCCTCAAAAGAGGCGATTTCCTTTGGAAAAATATCTATCCCGCCAGAAGACGCGGCCAAAATAAAGCTGTCCACCATACCCAAGTACTTCACTTCACGCGTAGAAAGGCCATCCTGCTCATTAAATACCTGAATACTATCGGTCTCTATATCGACTTTATTGATTCCCAAGTTAGTAGAGACCCACATGGTCTGGCCGTCTACTATCTGGTGCATACATAAGTTACTGGATAGACCTTGTCCTGTAGTAACATGCTGAACGATGCTGTCTCCCTGTAAGATAAATATTCCTTGGCCAGCCGTTGCCAGCCAGAAACGACCTTTGTCATCTTTACTAATTCCTCGGATATCAGTGTAGATTCGATCCTCAGCTATCCGCTCCGTTGTTTTCCCATCAAACTTGAACAAGCCATCTGTAGATCCTAGCCACATCTGCTGGTCATCAATGGTATAGTTTGTATAGATTCTAGCTGAAAAAGGTATGCCTGTATCGGCAATAGAATCTCCCCGGAGCACTTGGATGTCATAAGACAGTACATAAAGGGAATCAGCCATCAACGCCAGTGACTTGATTGGAGACGTAGTAGTGTATCTAGCCTGGACCTCTCCTTCAGTATCTAACCGGAACACTTCGGAATTAGTAGCAATCCAAGCTCCGTTTTCATCGGCTAATATATCTACAATTCGGTATGGGCTATATGTTTTGCTCCGTATCAGCTTGAATTTTTTGTCAAAAACATCCACTCTCCCACTTATGTATCCAACGTGGATGTTTTCAAACTGATCCACCTCGATTGAGCGAACGATGTAATTATCCTTGCCTGGTATTTCCAGGGATTGCACTTCACTGGAAACCAACATAAATACCCCCTTCCCTTCGGTACTCAACCATAAGTTGCCTTCATGATCATAGTACAAGTCATTGACAAATACATCGCGAAGAACAGGCTGTGGATCAGCATTCCAATCCTCTAGATATAACAACTCCCCCTGCAAACCCAACCAAATGTGTTCCTTATCATCAACTACAATACTATTGATCCTTCTTTTCGGTTCGTACATTTCCATTTGCGCCTGATAGCTAAATTGTAGCTTGATCGGATCAATAAGTACTATGCGGTCCCGCTCTTTTGCCCTTTCGATACAAATCAGGCCTTGATTCAACGCCCGGCATTCTGCCAAGCGATTTGGAACTTGTAAGCCTACCACAGGCTGAGGTTCCTCTGCTCCCAAACGAAAAAGTTGACCATTATCCACAAAATAGATCAGCGAATCTACCAGAATTCCAGCTGGCCCTTCCCAGGGGCTATCCACCTCGGTCAAATACATCTGCTGATCCGATCCTATATGGAAGATGGGTCTGGTCTGGTCATTTTTAGCTACATCCACACCCGAAAACCAAATGAAGGTATCGATACACTGAAAGTAATAGTTGCCCACTGCCAAAGTATCAGCCCAAGCTGGAATATGACCTTGCCCATCTTGAAAATAAGAAGGCTTACCTGCCATCGTACTCAACCACTTTCTATTGGAGGAGTCAATGGATAGACCGTAAATCAAATTATTGACCAATCCATGTTCGATGGAATAGGAATTGAACTTCTTCCCATCAAAACTGCACAAGCCATTGGAGGTCCCCATCCATAGAAGTTGGTCACTGTCTTGGTCCAAGGCAAAAACATTGCTACTCGGCAAGCCATCAGAAGTGGTGTATTGGCGAAAGAAAAAGTTCTGCCCCCAAGAAAAGTAAGGAAGAATGATCAGGGGAATCAATACCAGGATCTGGTAGCGCATTGCGGAAATCATTAATTGGCCCAAATCTAACCAACTCTGCCCGAAAAGTCAAATGAACCATTGGTCCGCCCAGCTTACCCTTTGATAAATCAGCGCTGCAATAGATTACCAAAAAAAAGATATTTAAACGCATGATAAAGATGCCGATCATAAGCCATTTAACAGACTAGCGGCACAAAGACGGCTTGCTCCTACCGCAAGTAATACCGTCCCTCTAGTGCTAGTTCCTGCTATCTATACTATCTCACAACGAATTGGCTTAAATCCTTTTCTATAAATAGACTTTAACTAACATGTTACAGCGCAACATTCTTCTTTTAACCCTATTTTTGATATGGTTCATTACACCTTCTTTTCTCGCCTCTACTATACAGGCTACGCCAAGGATGGTCATTGGTACAGCAGAAACATCTTTAAGCTGTGGAGATTCTGCCCTCTACTTCGGAGAAGTAGAAGTGGGAGATGAGAAGCCCATCTATATCACGATTAAAAATGTCGGGGACACGCCTTTGCTCATCACGGGCTATGATCTCTCCAATTTCGAACACTTTGCCATAGACATGAACTCGCAGGGCGGTACTATCACCATCCCTCCAGATAATCTGCATCAAATCAAAGCTATCTTTCGTCCTACCAGTGAAGGATCGCACATTGGGCACTTTAGCTTGCATAGTAATGATCCAGATGACAATCCTTGTCTAATAAAATTGGTAGGTAAAGGAGTACTGGGTTTTCCCTTCTGTGTTGAATATCGTCACGTCCATTTCCCCGTTGGCCGACCTAATGTAGCCTTATTTGATGAAGCCGTAGACTGTGGCGATGAGATTTATATTGACATGAACGACTATCAGGAGTTTGGGGCTTTTCGAACGATATTCTCCCTAACCAATAAGACACAACAAGACATCGAACTTTGTACCGATATTGAAACCGAGGACGGCAATTTCCCTTACGTCGACTGTCAAATTGTAGAACCTGTCAATGGGGAATGGAATGTAGGGATTGGCAGAGTCAATCTCGGCTGGCAAGCCAAAGTCCCAGGAGCAGTGTACTCCTTTATTTGGACCTTCACCGCTATTTTCCCCAATGGGGAAGAAAAAGTCTGCAAAATCTTTGTTAAGGTGGACCGGAGTGACCTGCCGGAGAAGTGCCTTAGCCCATTTTACACTTTGGATGGCGGCCTCACTCTTAATGCCCTGGATTGCGGGCAAGAAGTTACGATAGACGAAACCACAACCGCTGGACCTGTTGTGTTTCCATTGCAGTACTATTTCTTTAATAACTGCCCGCCAACGGAGATCGTCAGTGGGGAAACCGAATACACTTGGCTGGGGCAGACGACAAACTTTGGGCCATCTCCAGTCATTGGGGGCTTCGCTGCTTTCCATCCTGTGGATGATGCTATCTTAGATCCAGGTGGGTTCTACACCTACAAAACTAACTTTCAAATCGTTGGTGCGCCGGGGCAGGATTGTGCCATTCAAATCAATGTAGATCGGCTATCGCAGCTGCATCCCCCACAGACCGTTAGGGCTGGGCGGAGCAAACAAGCAGCCTTGAAGCTCTATCCGAGCATTGCCAACCAGGTCATCCAGTTGGAAGGAGTAAATCCACAAACAGTTACCCCATTTCGAATATTTTCTCAAAGTGGCCAACTGCTTACTGTAGGGACCATTCCACAGGGAGTAGCCAATACTCATATCCAGGTCGGTGATATCCAAGCAGGCCAGTACTTTTTGAGATTGGAAGATCACCCTAAGGCTCTACCTTTCTTAATTCAAAGAAATTAATTCAAACTAAACCAGCAGGAGGGCTTCCTAGCCAGGTATGATTAGTGATTTTTGGTTAGGAGTTCTTCGCTGGACCTGACTTTCTCTGAAGTTGTCTAAAGTTATTCTAATAGCTGCTTTACAAAAATAATTAAGCGATGTACCCTAAAAACGGTCTCTTTCTATTTTGCTTATTCATAGCAAGTGTAGCAACAGCACAGTTACCTTATCCTTATTCAGCACCTCAACTTGAAGTTTCACTAGAGGGCCAGGCTCTAGCTTGCAACGACTCTAGTATAGACTTTGGTAATCACCCCGTTGGCACCCACACAGAAGTTGTGATTACGATTACAAACACTGGCTCAGCGCCGGCCATCGTATATGGCATTGAACTCCTAGGTGCCCCTGAGTTTAGTGTTGAATTTAGCGCTCCGATTGAAGGGGCTACTTACTTAGCTGCTGGTAGCCAACTTAGTGTCCCCATTGGGTTCCACCCAAGTGCTATTGGCGCGTTTACAGGAGCCATTTCTATAGAAAGCTCTGATCCGGAGCATAGCTCGTGCCCAATTTCATTGATAGGAAATGGGACCCCACCAAATCCCTTACAAGTAGGGTTTACAGATGATCCATTAACAGGTTATGCCCCCATCAACTGCGGAGAAGAAGCTTATTTTGACATTATCAGTACAGGTACTAATAATGGCTTTCTGGTATTCTACAATTTTCAAAATACGGGAGAAACGTCGATTACACTGCGAGCAGAATCAACGGTGGTAGGATCGATTGGAACAACAATTTTGAATCCAATCAACATGTCCCCAGGATTCGCCTCGGGGTTCTCTTCTATTCATTTTCTACCTGCTGGGCAAACCTCAACGATATTGACTACCTTTTTTATCACTTTGGAAGATGGTACAGAAATCACCTGCGAACATCGGGTAATTGTAGATGTCAGTCTCACTCCTATTAGCATTATATTTAGTCCGGATCCGTCTCAGGGTTATGAGTCTGTTGAGTGTGGCGAGGAGGCCTTTTTTGACTTAACAGGCACCACCGACGCCTTGTTCTCAGTTCATTACACGATTACGAATAGCACTGAGGAAATCATCTCAATAGGAGCGGAAACCACCATCGAAGGTACGAATCTTACCTCCATTTTACCTGCGGCTCCTGTAGAACCACAGGCCAACCGTCATAAATTTGCCCATCTCTCCTTGGACGCTGGTTCGGTCTACAGCATTTTGACTACTATCTTCATTACCCTAGCCGATGGAACAGAAATAGCCTGTGAACACCGAGTTATCGTAGACAAATCTCCAGGTGTAAATCGACCTGGTCGAGACATTCGTGGATACACAAACGCCAGTCCTACCTTCAAAATCTACCCTACTCTGGCGACAGAACAAGTAACCCTGGAAGCCCCTGCTCTAGTACCGGATTCGTATCAGATCATCAATAACAATGGACAAGTGCTACAAGAAGGGGTAATTCCAGTTGGTCAATACCGCACCCAAATCTCAACCGCCTCATTAGGCGCAGGACAATATTTTCTGAAAGTAGGACAAGATCATCAAATATTAAGATTCATAATATCTAAAAATTAGTTTACTTGCAGGCTTTAAAAACCCAATACCACAATCATGAAAAAATCACTTGTATTCAGCGTGCTTACGATCTGCTGTTTCGCCCTACTGAAAGCTCAACCCGTGCTCAACTCGAACATCATTCCAGGTCCCGGCACCAAATGGATTGGCCTATTTCTGGAATTCAACCCAGAACAGTACCCCGTAGGTTCAGCGGGAGCCGATCGAAGCTGGGACTTTACAGGTATCATTGATAGCCTCGAAGGGACTCCAGAGGAAATCATTGAAGAACTGAAGGAAGAGCCTTTCTTAGCATTTGAAGTCGTGGAGCCCAGCGGTCTCATTGGTGCGGACAGTTTTCCTGATGCTGACTTCGCTATCCGAACCTTGATTGACTTCTTTTTCTTTTCGGACATCTATTCTTTCGTAGATCAACGTGCTGATGGCCTTTATGATCTGGGCAATACCAGCATTACCGAGTTTGAAATCCTTGGCGTTTTTGTAGAGGACACCAGCACAGTCGTCAAGCAAATGCCCTCCCTGGAATTTAAACTCCCCCTCAGCTTTAATGAACACTTCATCAGAATGGATGAGGATATTGAGGAGGATATAGATTTCGATACCCGGACGGTCATCAACACGCGCGATTCCATCGTGTATGATGCCTATGGATCTCTCAGTACCCCCTTTGGCAGCTATAATCAAGCGGTAAGATTTACACATTATAGCACAGAAAATACCCTCACTACCAGCCTCTCAACCGGATCGGTTTTGAGTAATACCAACACGACTAGTATTTCCTACGAATGGTACAGCCCAGATCAATTGGCACCCGTGGTGGATTATGATCCTCCTGGAATTGGGGAGGAAGCCGGTGTTCTAACCTTCTATGTTCAAACAGATGCGGTACTATCCAGCAATGAGGTAAAGCGTGAGTTTAGTCCTTTGGCAGTGGCGCCTAATCCGGCAAGGGAGCAGGTGCAGGTCTCTTTCAGCCTTGAAGACAGTGAAGAACGGACGCAGGCTTATCTTTTTGACATGAAAGGGAGGCTATTAGCTACTGAAAATTGGCAGGGTTTGGCCAGTGGGCCTCAACAGCAAAGCTTTTCACTACCGAATCAAATCACTCCAGGAACCTATGTACTATTGGTAAGGGGTTCCGATTTCTCCGGATATCAGAAAGTGGTAGTGAAATAAATTGAAATTGATCTTACTCAGAAATAGCAGCCCCTGCCTGTCTTCATTGCACAGGCAGGGGCTTTCAAATGGTATGTGTATGGGACTGTTAATCCGCTATAGCGGGGGCTTCCAGTAGTTGGAAGAACTGATCTAATTTCGGTGTTATGATAATCTCGGTACGGCGGTTGGCACTTCTCCCTGAGCTGGTGCCATTGTCTTCCTTAGGAATGTATTCCGAACGTCCGGCTGCCGTCATTCGGGTAGGATCTACATAATAATCCTCCACCAACATTCTTACCACAGAGGTGGCTCGCTTCACACTCAGATCCCAATTATCATCCATGCAGGAATTTGAAATCGGTACATCATCCGTATGGCCTTCCACCAACACATTGAGATCGCTATGATCATTGATCACCATAGCCAGCTTATTCAATACTTCGCTTGCCTCAGTGGATATCTTGGAACTACCAGAGCGGAACAATAGTTTATCCGAAATCGAAACATAAACAACGCCTCCCCTCACTTCCACTTGCACATCGTCATCATCAATGTTACTCAAGGAGCGTTTGATGTTCATCACCAAGGCCAAGTTCAAAGAATCCTTGGAATGAATCTTCGTCGTTAAATCCTGGATGAAGGAATATTGCTGCGTCATATTCTCCAAGGATTTTTGGATACTTTCTGCACCGGCCTTATTAACGATGGAGAGATCCGACATTCGATCGAGTAGGCTACCGTTGGTTTGTTGTAGGTGCCCCAGTTGTTCCTCCAACAACTCAATCTTATCATCTTTGAGTTCCAATTCACGTTCCAATTCCGCCACTTTAGCTTTATTACAAGAGGATAGGGCGAAGACAGCGATCGCCAGTAGGAGGATTTTATTTAGTTTTTCCATAGTTACTTAGTTGCTTGATATAAAGCCCAAAACTATAAATATGGGATCTTTAGTATGAAGGCCAGGAGAAGTTTTTGTTTTCGCCATAAAAAGACCATTCTAAAACTGGCAATCATCTCATCCCTATCAAGCTTGGGGTCACAATGACTCAAAGATAAGACATTAATTCTGCTGAAAAGTAACGCTGAGGACTAGGATTTCACTAAACTTAGTTCTCTAAATCTTCGATATCTACCTGATGAAGCTGTTCAAAAATAGCTCAGCAGACCTGCTTAAACAAGCTCGATAATAAAGCAAGCTAACCGTCAATTAAATCGATCTAATTGCAAGATTCAATGTACTATATGCTGCGTCATTACTACCCCGAGAGTTTTCTGAAAGAATGTATACTCCCAAAGAGAAAAATTAATGATAAGGTTCCAAATAAGATTGAGGTACCATGTAGATACAAGAAACCATTTCTTCTACCAATTGTGATGTGGTCAGGATTATAAATAAACTCGACTGATTGACCGATCTTCAAGCCCCTTAACCCATTCCAATTCTGGCGAATTTCTCTTGTAACTCCATTGGAATCAGTGAAGCTAAAAACGGGAAATTCCACTATTTTTTTATTCCGCTTTACTTTATCAACTCTAATGACTTTTGCAGTAGCATGGATTCCGACCTTCTTAAGGTTTCTGGTTCTTTTGATTTCAAAATTTGCTATAGTACCAAGAATACCCGCAGCGATTAGGCAAAAAATCATCACTAAAAAGATGTAAATCTTGTTGTCTAGATACGGAATAGAAAATAACTGTGCCGCAATTACAATGATAAGCAATAGGCAGAATAGACAGATGAATATGGATAACGTTAACGGTCCATATAAGCTAATAAAAGTTTTTGGTCTACTATATGCAGGGTTTCCTGGGTAAAAAATATAGTTGATCTTATCTCCTGTTGAATATAAATCTCCATAAAGTAAACCAGCACCATACTCTTCTACGCTTCTGTTACTTAAATAAAACTTCAATTTTGGCACGTATAACTGGCCTTTCTTTTCCACTTGAATTACCTCCGCTTCCACTTGCTTTCCCTTGGTCAGTAATTCATTTAACTGATGTAGGCAACTGGAAGAATACTTAACCGCTATGAAAAATAAGATAAGGAGTAAAAGGAGCATGAAAATATATCCTATTCTTTCTCGAAACGTCAAACTTGATAATTTTGATAAATTATTAATATGACTAATCAAACGTAAGGTTGAATGGTAACCACAGCAACTTAGTTGGTTGACTTTCAAAACGACGTAGGTGCTGTTCTTTTAGTAATCTTGATGTTTAGTTCACAAAATCGCTATACCCATACATCGGATACATCACCAATATTACCTAAATTTACCAGCATACTTTAGCATATACACAAGTTTAAATCTTTGAGGCGAGGAAAATTGTTTCTTTGCTGAAATCGGGCTACTAGAGTGGATGATAACCACAGCGATCAAGCTGCTTTAACCAAAGCAGTATTCGCGAAAAAGGAACATTCGTAGCCATTACTGAAATGTAAATATCCCCTTCTCCTTTATCATCTAGTGCTCGTTTTGCTAAACCCTTATGGGTATTCCGCTAGTAGCTTTTAAGTACAGGGCGATATTTTTCTAAGATTTGCTGTAGCTCTCTGGGTTTAAAGGGTTTTGACAGGTAATCATCCATTCCCGCTTCGAGGCACTTTTCGCGATCCTCTGGCATAGCATTGGCCGTCATGGCGATAATCATGGGGCTATTGTGTTTCAGCAATTTTCGGATAACCCGAGTAGCTTCTAGTCCATCCATTTCCGGCATTTGAACATCCATGAAAATCAAATCATATTGACTCTGCTGGACGCGTTCAACGGCTTCTTTTCCATTTTCGACGATATCGATCTCATATCCCAATTTGTTGAACATCCGTACCGCTATCTTCTGATTAACCACATAGTCTTCTGCCAACAATATTCGAATGGGGATGTCCAAGGCTAAGTCTGCTTTGAGATTGTGGCTGGCACCTTCTGTTTTCTTTTTATTTTCCTTATTGACCTTAAACAGCTCCAATACAATATATCGTAGCTGCTTTTTGCGGATGGGCTTAAAGTGATATTGGTCAATAACTTTTCTAATCTCCTTAATGGGTAAGACCTGACTAGAACTCAATAACAGAATCGGCCCAGAGAAATGTTTTCTCACCTGTTTCGCAAACTCCAAGCCATCAATCTCCGGCATATTGAAATCCGTGATGACCAAGTCATAAGGCCTGTTTTCTATCCATTCCACGGCATCAAGGGGAGAGCTACAAAGCTCAGGATAAATTCCTAATTCCTCCACGAAAGCCTGTAGGATCATCAAATTGGTGGCATTATCATCCACAATCAATGCCCGCTTACCCATCAGCATGGCCAGGTCGTCTTCTGTAATTAGGGGGACGTGCTTGTCCACCGGAATGCCTTTTTCCAGTGGCAAGATGAATTGGAACTGGGATCCCGCCCCAGATCTGGTTTCCGCCCAAATTTTCCCCTCCATGATCTCACATAACTTACTGCAAATGGCTAAGCCCAAGCCTGTGCCACCAAATTGTCGGGTGCTACTATCATCAATTTGTTGGAACGCATTAAACAAGAGTGGAAGCTTTTCATCGGAGATTCCAATCCCCGTATCCCGAACATTAAAGTGTATGGGCACCAGCTCATCTTCTCTTTCTGGTTCCTCCTTAGCCAATTGAACATAGATGTAGACTTCCCCCGTGTTGGTAAACTTTATCGCATTTCCGATTAGGTTGGATAATACTTGACCTACTCTCACTTCATCTCCCTTGATAAACTCTGGCACGTCGGGTTCGAGGTAGTAGAAAAGATCCAGATCTTTGCTACGGGCTGCTGGTCCATGTTGATCCAAGACACTTTCCAAGCAATTCCTAAGGGAGAAATCTCGTCGCTCCAATTCTAATTTTCCAGATTCTATCTTGGAGAAATCAAGTATATCATTGATCGTCACCAGCAGCTTATCACTACTGGTTCGAATGATTTCCAGGTGTTCCCTTTGCTCATTGCTGAGTTCTGTATTATCCAAAAGATCGACCATACCGATGATGCCGTTCATGGGGGTGCGGATTTCATGACTCATAGTGGCCAGAAAATTGGACTTTGCTTTTGATCCAGATTCCGCCTCCTTTTTGGCTTCCTCCAGTTCTTGCTCGTAGGAGCGCTGTCCGGAAACATCTGCCAAGGTCACAGTGAGCCCATCACCGAGTTTACTGATCATGATATGCACCCAATATTGCTTTCCCCCGGGCATGACATAATCTTCCTCAAAGGCCATAGGTTTACCGGTTTCCACAATGGAAACTAATTGATCAAACCAGCCTCCACCAAAACTCAAAGGAATCAGGTTACTTAAGCTTTCATTAATGTCTAATTCATGTAGAAAGGGAAAAAGCCTGTAGGTAGCAGGGTTGACGTGCGTAATTTCAAAATCATGAATCTTCCCTAGCTCATCCCGTGTTGCTGA
This sequence comes from Saprospiraceae bacterium, assembly GCA_965263225.1. GTDB lineage: Bacteria > Bacteroidota > Bacteroidia > Chitinophagales > Saprospiraceae > DT-111. The sequence goes on along the minus strand of CBDHHG010000040.1, from coordinate 203,840 downwards.
CAAGGCAATGATACCGTTCTGAGATACTTCCAGGATGCCTTTTATGAGGGCCTTCGTTCGATGCACTTGGTTCAACTCCGAAGTACGCCAGGTCCAAATGCCCAAGTTTACCAGGCAGACGAGTATAGTGATTCCCGCTACCGTCCATTTGTCTTCTACTGGAATGCCACTTTTAAATAAGAATAAAGAAACGGTAAAGATGATCGTTAGCGTGTAGAGCAAAAGAAGTTTTCGCGAACGTAGTACCGTATAGATCAAAGTGAGTACGATCATATTGGCGGCCTGATAGCTACCTGAAAAGTTACCATCGTAAAAAGTCTTGATCTCGTAGATAGAAAAGCAAAAATAGATTAGATCAAAAAGCGTCAGTTTTTGTTTGGCGGTAAAGCTTTTGGAGAAACTTAGGGCTAAGCCGAGGAAGCACAGGGCCATTACTCCATAACGATCTGGAAGCACCAGAAACCGCCCAGTATCTATCCACTGTAAGGTACCGGTAATTATGGGATCTCCAATCCCACCCAGAAATAAGTAGATCCTACCTAGAAAGATATAGTTGAGGTCTCTTTCGCTTTCCGTCCCTTGCATTTCCCTTGGGAGAACGTTCATAAAATTGAATCTCTGTTAGTTATTGTAAGTTCCCTAAGTTAGTGTTGTGCATAGGTAGGTGATGCTGAAAAGTAGCTTACGTTCACTCTGGCTGATAGGTTCTTGGATTATATTTGACCAACAGTTTTTGCACTTCTGCTGGCTTGAACGGTTTTGATAAGTAATCATCCATACCTGCATCAATACATTTTTGCCGATCTTCCGGCATGGCATTGGCGGTCATAGCAATGATGACGGGGCTGTCCGCTTGCATGCTGGACTTGATTTCTTGGGTGGCTTGTAGGCCATCCATCTCCGGCATTTGGACATCCATAAAAATGATATCGTAGGTGAATTTTGAGGACTTTTCGACCGCTTCCAGTCCATTTTCGGCTATATCAATTTCATATCCCATCTTTTTAAATATCCTACTGGCGATCTTCTGATTAACGATAAAATCCTCCGCCAACAAGATTCGTAGCGGGATATCATCCGCGAGGCCTTCCCTAAATGTCTTTGCTCTTTGTTTCTTAACGCCGGTAGTCAGCTTAGCTGGACTATTGAACAGCTTGACCATCAACAATTGGAGTTGCCGCTCTCTAATGGGCTTAAATTGGTAGGAATCTACCCATTTACTCACTTCCTTCATAGGTAATTCTTGGCTAGAGCTGAGTAGGAGGATGGGGCAATTCATTTGTTTCTTGATGGCACTGGCCATCTGTAAGCCGTTCATAATCGGCATATTGTAATCCGTAATGACCAGATCAAATAATTGCCGATTGGCTAGTTCTAAGGCCTTCACGGGTGACTTCGCTACTGTCGGTTTCAAGCCCATTCGGGTAATGAACGCCGCCAAGATCATTAAGTTCGTCTCATTATCGTCAATCAATAAGATGCGCTTCCCTTTAAGGTCCTCCAAGATTTGCGGTTGATCTTGTTCTTGCACATAGGTCATTGGGGAAAGCTTACAAGAGATAATGAATTGAAATTGAGATCCTTTGCCAAATTCGCTTTCCACCCAAATCTTACCGTGCATCAATTGACACAAACGTTGACAAATCACAAGTCCCAGTCCAGTTCCTCCATACTTCCGTGTTGTAGAAGTATCTACCTGATTAAAGGCTTGAAAGAGCTGTCCAATTTTATCTGTGGGTATCCCTATTCCCGTATCCCTTACGCTAAAATGCAGATTGATATGATGTCCTGGGGCTGTCCAGCCTTGATCCACCCTCTTGACGTGTACATAAATCTCTCCCGTCTCCGTAAACTTAATGGCGTTGCTGATGAGATTGGTAAGAATCTGACCTAGACGCACCACATCTCCTGCAATATACTCGGGGACTTCTGGCTCCATGTAGTAGAACAAATCCAGCTCTTTGTCCCGCGCCCTTTTGCCTAATAAATCCAGCGTATCTTCTAAACAAGCTCGAAGAGAGAAATTCCGTTCCTCTAGTTCAAGTTTCCCCGATTCAATCTTGGAGAAATCAAGTATATCATTGATGATGGTGAGTAGGCTCTCACTGCTCGTCCTAATAATATCCAAATGCTCCAACTGTTCAACGGATAGCTCTGTATTGTACATCAAGTCAATCATTCCGATGATCCCGTTCATTGGGGTTCGGATTTCATGACTCATAGTAGCCAAAAAGCTGGATTTGGCCCGAGCCCCTTCTTCTGCTTTTTCCTTTGCCTCTTCCAACTGAGTCTCATAGATCTTCTGCTTAGTGACGTCCGTAAAAGTAATGGTGAGACCATCCTCTAGTTTAGCAGCTACCAACTTTAACCACAAAGGATTTCCATCCTGTCCCCTGAACTGATCAGCGATTTCGAAGGTACGTCCTTCTTCCACTACTTGAGTGAATTGTCGAAAGATCTGGCTGCCATAACGGCGCGGAATGAGTTCTTTTACCCATTTCACTTCTTTAGGCTTCAGAAATGGGAACAAATCATAAAAGGCCCCATTGACATGCGTTATTTCAAAGTCGCGAATCGTTCCATTGGGACTGCGTTTGGATTCTACGGCTATGATCCCGTCCTGAGCCACTTCCAGAATACCATTCATGAGTGCCTTGATATGTTGATTTTGCTCTTGCTCAGCGAGCCGTCTACTCCAAACAAAATAGTTGCCAATGGATATAATCACAAAGGCGGAAACTACAAATACTTTGTAGGCGAGGGCAAGCTCCGAAATACTGATAAAACCTATTACACAAGCAAATATGAAGAGACTGTAGATGATCAATTGACGCTGCCACCTCAATACCATGAACGTAAACTGAATCAATATCATCTGGGTAATTAGATACTGACTTGCAAAACTACCGATATAGTCAATGTAAAAACCAGCAAACGTAAAATAGAAGAAACCAAAATCGAAAACTTGAAAACGGCGTGCCGTAGAAAGATCTTTACTTAGCGTGATACTGAGGAGTATCAGGCATATCAGGCCAAATAACCACGACTCTAGGGGGGCTTCAAATCGACCTGATCCGATCCAATGATTTAAACCGGTAAAAACAGGCATCCCTAATCCTCCTAGTAAAAGATAGATTCTACCTAGTAAAATGTGGTTGTTAATTCGTTCAACACTCATGCGTCAGGATGGTCTAATAATAAGATAAGGGTTACCCCCAACAGTCTTCGATTATATTAGTGTTGATCGAACAGCGGAAAGGACAGCAGTCTTTATCCTGTCGAATGTAGTGTCTGTGTGCTTGTTAGAATGGACCGAATGTTTCGAGCGTTTAGGGTAGATATGACCCATTCCTTCAATAGAAAGGATAGGGATTAAAAGACATTTATTTCAAATATAAAAAATTTAATTTTATAAAGGAAAGAATTGCCTACTTCTCTCTCTCCGGATCGCTATGATCCAACGTTTCATAAAAGTCATCAATGATGGCTGTCTTATTAAAGTTCTCCCAGAGCACAATTGTCCTTTCGTTATCAGGACGTTCTTCCCATTTTCCCTCTATCAAAACGGGACAAGGTATGACCCGATGCTCCGCCCACTTGGGTGACTTCACAATAGCTACAGCTGCCATATCGTACAAGGCTCTTGCCGGAGGATCTACATGATACCCTATATGTTCAAAGAGGTTTACGGCATAATCACCAAACCTAAAATACGATCCGCCATGTCTTCCTGTGATGGGTTCGGAGATCCTTGGTCCTTTACCCGGCATTTTCTGCTTCACTTCTTCCTGAGTTACTTGTACGGCATCTGTGCCAGATGGTTTCCCATATCGTACAGTTACCATTTCAAAAGGTATATTTTGTTGTAGAACATAGGACATCGAAGCCGTATCATTCTCCTGATTGTATTCTCCGGGATCAGGATAGTTAGACCCTAACCAAACTACTCGTAATTTTTGCCCAATTTCTGGGGCTTTCGCCAAAGCCAAGGCTACATTGGTGAGTTTTCCTACAGCCAGCAGTACGAGTTGTTCATTGCCCATTTTTTTGGCTTCGGATATAATAAAATCAACAGCTTTGGCTCCATCATGAATTGGATTTCCCAGATCCTTTTGGATAGAAGTAAAATCCTGATCAGCACCTTTAAATAAGGGGATTTCCCCATCCAATTGACATAATTTCAAAATCCGCTCCGCTTCTTTATGCTGCTCATCAATATTACCTCCCGCATGAGTAGCATTGACCGTTATGCCTTTGACGTCGAAGGTTTCTCGATTGAACAACAAATACGCCATGGCATGTTGATCGTCCAACTCATTGTTCGCATCTGTATCAAAAATGACGGGAATCAATTCTGTAGCAGTTTCCTCAGGATCGACGGCCTCTTCCTTGGAGGTCGGTCCAGCACAAGCAAAGCCTAATAAGCAGAGCAGACAAAAACGGCTAAGTAGTAAGAGTATCTTGGTCATAATAGTTTAAGTTTGCAAATTATCCCTTTAGAACCAACACCCAAGGTGAGGTATCGGGGGCAGTGAAAAGGCCAGCATCAATTGGAGTCTCTATGGCCAGAAATTTTCCTGAGGTCGGATCATACCAATGTCCTTTTAGGCCTTCAGGTAATTCCTTCAATTGGATAGAACCTCCTTCTGGCAAATAAGATAAGTAGAATTTTCCTGTTTTAGCCAACAATGCACCTTCCCCTTCCACCAAGTCGGCTCGTTTCTCCATATCAGAGAAGTCGGCTCCTTGAAACGGCCGGGACACTAATCCTACGAATTGTGAACCGCTCATCTGAAGGGCCTGGTCCCAGGACTTAGCTTGACTGGCCCAAGCCGTCCAGCCTTCTTCATCCGGACTGACTTTCCACTGCCACAGTGCCGCGGCGCCATACACCACTCCCATCGTACCTCCTGCCATCAGTTGTCCCCAGGCATCCTCTCCTTGCCACCACCCCAAACCATTTTTACCGTCATTCATTCCCTCATAGGTAGGTTCACCATTGGCTACGGCTTTCGTTGGGAGGTTATCATACATGCGCTCGACTTTATGAAATAGATGCGCTGTACCATGGCCTGTCTGTGCCCATTGGAAATCCAACCACGATTCTTCTTGATAAGTCTTGTTAAAATGCATAGCATGCTTCAGCGGATTGTCCTTTGCCCAATCTGCTACATAATCATCGGAAGGATTGTAATGCAGTCCAGTGGGTTGTTGGTAGGCATCCCAGCTCTCCAACATCTCACCTCCTTCCTTTACACCGGGATCTTTTCCCCCATTATCTCCTGCCAACAACCAAAAGGCGGGCTGACTCCCGTAGCGAGCCAAAAGGTATTTACAGTAACGTTCATATTCCTCGGGCACTGCCACATTCCCCATGACATCCAGTCCTTTCCATCCAAATCCATGAAATACGGGCTGATAGACCGGCACGATCTCATGCTCTAGCAAAATATTCATGAGGGTATCGAGGTATTGGAAATAACTAGCTTGCAAATCGTTAATATGTCCATTGGGTAAATCAGTAAAGGCCCGCATAAAACCCTGTGGTGTATTGCGTGCCTCTGGCCCCTCTGCACGCATATCAGGTTGTACCGTCATTAGTAGAGCGGCATTAAACCCCTTGGCTTGTCGATCTGCTGCATAGGTTTTTACCTGATCAATAGTAGCCCGAAAAGGGATGGCCCAAGGTGTATCTCCAATAAGCAGGAATGGAGTCCCATCTTGGTGTATCACGTTCCGCTTACCTTCAGACATCCCCAGTAAACCGTGTTGTAGCAGTTGGTTGTTTCCCACATAGGCTGTAGCTTGTATAGTGCCAGTAACTTCATGTAAGCCTGAGACAACAGGCTCACTCACAGTTTTCCAGTTCCATCGACTAGTAGAATCTGGTGAGGCAAAACGTATTTTCCATATCGCTCCCCCATCCCAAAAGGCGGGGCGCTTGATCGTTACTCCTTCTGCATTCCTAAATTCCGCATAAACCTCAACAGAAGTATAAGCATTTTCTGGTATCGCTTCCGCTTGTAACTCAATTTCAAAATTTTCCCACTGCTGGCAAGTAGGAACAGGATCTTTTGATTCGGACTGACAAGCAAGCAAGATTATCAGCGTACTCAGGTAGAGCCAATTAAGGTTGGATGGCATTGGATAAGTTCGTTTTGTTTTATAGATTGATGTTCTTAAATATAATCAAAACAAAATAATGAAAAACCTATTAGTCTTTATCCTGTGCTTGTTGGTTTCTACTGGCTTTTCACAAACGAAATCCAGTCAACGCCATCCTCCCTTGATGATGGGTAGCGCAGTAGAAGTTGGCATGTCTGACGTTCGTTTGCAGCGGATTGATGCCATGTGCGAAGCGCACGTAAAAGAAGGGAAATTGCCAGGAATGGTTGCCTTGGTGGCAAGAAATGGTCACATAGTCTACCACAAAGCTTTCGGAATGGCTGACAGCCCTGCGGGAAAGCCTATGACAACAGATGCCATTTTCCGCATTGCCTCCCAAACCAAAGCGATTACCTCCACCGCTGTGATGATGTTATGGGAAGAGGGTAAATTTCGACTAGATGATCCGATCAGCAAATATATTCCCGAGTTTAAGAACCCTAAGGTGCTACGCTCTTTTCGATACAGAGACACCAGCTACAATGCTGCTCCGGCCAAACGGGAGATCACGATCAGACATTTATTAACGCATACATCAGGCATTGGTTACGGGGTGATAGATGGAGACGAGCGGTTTCGAATGCTCTATGAAAAGGCAGGTATCACAGACCTTTTCACCACAGAGGATATCACCATCGAAGAAAGTGTAAAAAAGCTTGCAAAACTGCCCTTACATCATGATCCAGGAGATGGCTATGTCTATAGCGAAGGCTTAGATGTACTTGGTTATTTCATCGAGATCATTTCTGGCATGTCTTTCTCCGACTTCTTACAGGAGCGGCTCTTTAAGCCTTTGGGTATGAATGATACGCACTTCTATTTACCGAGCGAGCAAGCCGATCGGCTGGTAAAAGTTCATAAAAAGGAAGGAGATACATGGGTACCCTATCCAGTCACCTTTTACGATACGAATTATCCGATACAGGGGGCAAAACGCTTTTATTCGGGTGGGGCTGGTCTATCCAGTACAGCAAGGGATTATGCTACTTTCTTGCAGATGTACCTGAACGGAGGTGAGTTAAATGGCATTCGCTTCCTGAGTCGAACAACTATTGAGACCATGATGCAGAACCAGATTAAGGATTTCTGGGAAGGGTCAGGTAGACATTATGGGTTAGCATTTGGCGTCTTGGATGAAGTGGGTGTAGCCCAAGGGGGCAGAGGAAGTTTAGGTACCTTCGACTGGGGAGGCTACTTTAACACGCAATATTTCGCTGATCCCAAAGAAAAAATCATTGGTATCATCATGAAACAGACTCAGGGGCCAGTGGATGATCAAACCGCTTGGATGTTTAGAATGTTAGTAGGACAAGCAGTTGACAATTAGCGTATGTTTTGGACAAGCTCTCGGAGCTAGGGCTGCCCCAACCCAACAATAAAGCTTATCCATTGGTAGTTGAAGATCGCACCATAGACTACCCAAAAATAAGCTCAATGAATAGCAAAGCTATTTTTTCAGGGGCTTATCCTGAAGGCTAAATTCCAGTACACCTCCTTTAACTAGTTCATTGTGATCAAAGAAATAGCCCTTCACCTTTTTTCCATTAAAGCGGATTTTATTGATGTAGCGGTTCTTCCCTTGCTCAAATCCCGTAGACTTAATCGTCAATTTTTTTCCGGGATAATAGGCATCATTTAGATGAAGGGTTATTTCTTCGAAGGATGGCGTGAACAAAGCGTAATCCATATCTCCTGGACAAACTGGATAAAAGCCCATCATGCTGAAGATCAGCCAAGTGGAAAGCGTTCCCGTATCGTCATTCCCCGGGATGCCGTGTGGAGCATTAGGATAATGCTTCTCAATTAGATCAAGCGTCGTTTCTTGAGTGCGCCAGGCCTCTCCTTTCACATAATTGAACAAAAACGGATAGGTGATATCTGGCTCATTGGCCATGTTGTAGTTCTCGGTATCAAAACAAGTTTGCAAAGCAATGCTAAATGCTTGTTCTCCCCCTAGTAAGGCCATTAAGCCCTGGATATCATGGGGTACATAAAAGCGATATTGCCAGGCATTTCCTTCTACGTAGCCCGTTACAGGTTCAAAGTTTTTACCCAATTCTGGATCGAAAGGAGCAAACCATTCACCATTTCCACGCTTAGGTCGAAGCATGCCTGTAGTTGCGTCAAAGTAGTTCTTGTACCCCAGGGAACGATCTAGAAAGTAGGAGTGATCGGCTTGTTTTCCCAGTTCCTTGGCCAGGATGGCAATGTTCCAGTCTGCAATATAGTATTCGAGTGCAGTCGAAACCGTTCCATCATAAGGTCCTTCCTTGTCCATAGGGATATATCCCAGTTTCATATAGGCGTCAATGTCGGGCCGTAAGGGATTATCCTTTTCTTCCGTAATGGCGGCTTTCTTCATGGCTTCATAAGCAGTTTCTACTTCAAAATCGCGAATTCCTCTTAAGTAGGTATCGGTAATGACCGGAGTCCCAGGATCCCCTACCATCACCCCCGTCTCCATCCCCATCAACTCCCACTTGGGTAACCAACCACTCTCTTTATAGATGTCGACCATGCTACGCACCATCTCCGATTGTATTTCGGGATAGATAAGGCTCAATAAAGGGTGTACATTACGATTGGTATCCCAGAGAGAGAATACCGTGTACCGGTTCCTATCTTTCACTTTGCCCGAACCAAATTGTCCCATCAATGGATACTCACCATTTACATCCTGGAAAATACTGGGATGAGTTAACACATGATAAAGCGCTGTATAGAATTTAATCTTATTCTCTTTGGAACCCTTCAATTCTACACGCCCGAGCAATTCATCCCATTTGTTTTTGGAGGCTGCTGCCGTACCTTCAAAGTCAAATTCCGCTTGTTCCTTTTCCAAATTTTCACGGGCATTTGCAATACTGACATAGGAAACACCCACTTTAACTTCTATCGTTTCATTTTCCTCCGTATCAAAGGAGAAATAGGCCCCTAAGTTCTCTCCGGCCATCTCTTGTCGAAAGCGAGGATAAGGTTTGTATTGATCATTGTACTTTACCCAGTCTCCTTCCACTCCTGTATAAGTAGGCATCTTTTTCCAAGTACCGAAGTCCCGGGGTGCTTTACTCAGCTTTGCTACGAAGTATACCGGCCGTACATCCTCTGGATTGTAACAAAAGGTACCAATCATTTTAAAACCTTCAACTTCCCGATCTGATACCAGGCGAAGCATGGCTCCCGTCTCATTGGTTAAGCCCAAGCCCAGATTGAGCAAAATGTGCGAGGACCCGGCGGGAAAGGTATAGCGACTCAGTCCCGTGCGAGTTGTGCTGGTAAGTTCTACCTTAACCTTATGCTTATTTAATGTATTACTGTAATAGCCGGGCTTAGCCGTTTCCTCGGTATAGGTGCTACCATATTGCTCTGGATCTAGCTCTAGGTCTCCGGTCGTTGGCATCAATAAGATACTGCCGAGGTCGGGGCAGCCCACCCCACTTAGGTTGACGTGGCTATAACCCGTTAGAAAAGTATTTTCATGTACGTAAGAGCGGGAATGCCATTCCGAATCTTTTTCGAACTTGTTTTCTTTTCCTTTTTTAAAAGCAACATTAAAGGGAACCACGGAGGCCAAACCATGTGGGTACTGAGCACCTGGATGGGTAGCTCCAAAATTGGATGTTCCAATGAATGGATTGACAAAATCAGTAGGAGATTGGGCTTGGAGCATCATGATGCCCAGCAGGAATAAAAGACTAGTATTGAGTGCTTTCATCGACGGATGGTATTAGCCCGTAAATTTAGAAAAATCTATTGGGATCGGGGAGGACTAGCACTTGCCTTGAAAGCGGTGGGCGTCATTCCTACTTCCTTTTTGAAGAACTTAAAGAAAGTAGACCTAGACTTAAATCCGCATTCGTAGGCTATTCCCTCTATACTTAAGTGCGAGACTTTGGGGTCCACTAGTAGGATCTTAGCCTGCTCCACTCGAAATCGGTTCACCAGGTTGTAGAAAGTGGTATCCATCCGTCGATTCAAAGTTTCGGATACCTTTTGTGAGGATTCCCCAGTTTGATCCGCCAACTTCACCAAAGTAAGTTGTTCATCAAGGTACAGTTTATCTCCTGTTAAGGACCGTAGGATCGCCTGCTCGATACGTAGCATCTCCGCGTCTGATAAAGAGGATTTAGCATACTTGTTGTTGGAAACCAAAGGGGGGGCTGCCTTTTGCCGTAGGAACCCCTCCACCTGCTTCAAATAGCGATAGCCATAATACACGGTAAAGAGGGTCAAGGTGAAACTCACCCATCGGAAAACATATTGTCTGGCGAATAGCTTAAAGGTACTTCCAAGGGTAATCAACAAGAAAATGATTAGGAATAAAAGGCCAATGAACTGGGCCAAACGCTTAAGCCAAGATAGATCCACCCCTTCCAAATTTGCATAGTAGCCAGGCAATGCCTTTTCGTAATCTCGCAAAGCCAATACACTCAAAATCACATAAAATGCACCGGATATGGCTATAGGAATTCCATTGAATCCCGCCACGATAGACGCGGCCTGATCTGGAAAAACTAAGAAACCATCCCGCAGCTCAAGCCCGATCGGTTCTGTCACATACCACCCAATTAGGTAGAGCGCATATATGCTATAGGGCAATAGGTGCCAGCAAATAGTGAAAGTAGAGGACCGTTTAAAGCCCATCAATTCTCTTAGATTCAGATAGAAGACCGGCATATGTAGCATAGCCAGCGGGAATCCTAGCAAAGCAAACAGGCTATCCGTCGCAACCCATTCATTGAGTACCAAAACATAATAGACCTGATGAACAGAGACCAGTCCCAACCAAAAAAGAATCCAGCTTCCACGAAAGGGATAGCCACTTCTCCCAATGAAAACCATTAGTAAGCCACCGATTAATATCCCGGCAATGGTAAAGCCATTAAACAGCGATGAGATCAAATCTTGCACTGGCAGATCAATTTAAGTGGCTCTGATATTACAAGTTCCAAATCTACAATCCCAAGGCTGATATTGATCGATTTATTTGGGGTTTCTAGTCTATCTAGATCGGTAGAGACACCCCAATGGCCCGAAGTCTGTTCTTTTGAAGCATGAAAAAATCACTACTACTTCTATTCGTTTCAATTGGTGCCCTGAGCATGTTAATCATGGCCACGCAATATTATCAATCCGTTGACGCTGGCGTTTTAAGAACAAAACCCGCTAGTCGCTCCACGCTTTATCTATTTTTCTTCTACATCCATATTTCGGCTGGGCTGGTGGGTATGCTACTAGGGCCCTTCCAATTTATCTCTAGCTGGCGAAAAAAATACCCTAAACTGCACCGATGGCTGGGCAACACTTACTTCATAGGTATCTTTAGCAGTGGATTGGCCGGACTATGTATTGCGCCTTTTGCGATGGGTGGCTCCGTGTCGCAGACGGGATTCTTTGTATTAGGGCTGGGCTGGCTATATGTCACGGGCATGGGACTGAGGGCTATCCAACAGGGGAAATACCAGGAGCATGGACAATGGATGATCCGCAGCTATGCCCTTACCTTTGCCACGATTCCACAACGCACCTTGCTGTTGTTTGCCCTTTTCACCCCAATTCCCTTTTTAGATCTGTACCGGCTATCAGCCTGGTTGCCTTGGATATTGCAATTGGTGATCGCGCAGTGGATTATCTGGAAGACCTATGATCACAGTGCAACCAAGACTTCCCTCGCTATTAAGCTGGATTAACGGCAGTCCTTTCGTAGATGGTCCGAGGATAGCCCATTACATTGAGTCCTTTTTTCTCAAACTCACGTAGGGCATCCTTGGCGATCCAGTTAGCTGTTTTGTCTTCAAGTTTCAGTATCTCCTTGGCAACTTCCGTAGCTTGGCGATGCAGATCGATATTGCGTTTACCGATACCTCGCAAAGCCCAATTCACCGCTTTCTTGACATAAATCCTTTCGTCCTTGGCCTCTCGCATGATGATGGGAAAAAAATTTTCAAAGACGGTATTGTCCGCCTTTTTATCTGCCATACAATAGGCAGCCATGATCACAAAGCCCGCCCGTTTTTCAAACTCAGCTTCCCTTTCGGTCCATTCGATGGCTTTCTGTATGGCAAAAGTACTTCTGGCATAGATTCCCATGCAAAAGGAATCACAGATTTCCCAATTCTCGAAAGTGGCTGTCCACTTTTCCATGAGCTCTTCCGTTAAATACTTGGGACGGAAGAGTTTACTGCAAAGAAGACGGCCTTCGTACAAGCCACTGTCGAAGAGTTGAAGCGCTAACTCATGATTGGCTCCAATCTCTTTGGCCAATTCCTTGAGGTCTTTAAGATACACTCCAATGGAATTCTTGGCTTCCACCCCAAACTTCTTTTTCTTAAAAGCTACTTTCTCTGGATCGGCTAATTGATGGAGCCGATCCATTACTTGATCATAAGTCATCGGTAGGGAATTTTAGCAGTAGACGTTTTTGGATTGCTTTTGAAAAAAGGATGTTTTCCCTCCAAATGATCAGCGCGAAACATGTACCTAATCGTTTATTCATATATTTCTACGACTAGTTCGATCTCTACCGCTTGCCCTCTGGGAAGAGAAGCCATACCCACGGCAGCTCTAGCATGGCGGCCATTTTCTCCAAATACTTCCACCATTAAATCTGAAAAACCATTGATCACCTTGGGCTGTTCCACGAAGTCAGGATCTGAATTCACCATACCGAGCACTTTAACAATCCTTTTCACCCGGTTTAGGTTTCCAAGCATCGTTTTCAAGACCGCCAATTGGTTAATAGCTGTCAATCTCGCCCCTTCGTATCCCTTTTCAATCGTTACGTCTTGCCCCAATTTTCCAGTGATCTCGGTTCCATCAGCGTAGCGCGGCCCCTTCCCCGCCAGAAAGATGAGGTTTCCTACTTGCACCCCATTCACGTAATTAGCGACAGGTTGAGGAGGATTAGGTAAAGTAATCCCTAATTCTTTTAGTTTGGTTTCCGGGTCATAACTTACTGCTGGTCCATCAACTGCTATTGGTTTAACGGCAGTCACTGGTTTAACGGCAGCTACTGGTTTAACGGCCTTCTTACAGGCTGTTGTGCTCATTAATAGGAAAAGGATGGCAAATACGCATAGATAGCTGTACTTCATAATGGTATTGATTTCGATTAGATTTAGGAATTTAGTCGGCATTGGGAATCCGAGTCTGCAAATACAATGCTCATTCACGATGATATACATCTATTACGGGAATAACAGGAACAGGCTTATGGTACAAGTCAAAGTATACTTCTAGCATTCTTTTGAAGCTTTCTCTGCAACGGGCCATTTTAACTCCGGACTTCGACAGTTCATCACTAGGACTTCAAGGTCTGTCGCAGAAACCTAAGCCAATTCTGCCCCAATATCTTTTCAATATCGCCAGTAGAGTACCCCCTTTTATCCAATACTCTAGCCACATGCTTATAACGCTCAGGCGTGTCCAACTCTGGTATCCAGGGAGGCCAGCGCACCTGATAAGAAGGTTTGAACCTAGTCAAGCGAGGCACGTACCAATTCTCCCGAGTAGCGCCATCTGCTTCTAGTCCCTGTATGGCAAAATCAGCGGCTAGACCTACATGCTCAATACCCGCAATCTTCACGGCATGATCAATATGATCTACATAAGTCTCCAAGCTAGTCTCTCCACCAGGATCTGGTCCAATCATATATCCGAGACAGATAATCCCCATCACACCTCCTTTCTCGGCCATGGCACGGATCTGGGCATCTGTTTTCGCTCTGGGATGATTTTTGTAAAGACTTTCACACATCGTATGATTCAAAGAGGCGCCCGATTTACTGAATTTGATCCCGTCATCCGTTGTTTGTCGCCCGCAATGAGATAGGTCAACTATAATACCCAACTCATTCATCCTTTCCACAGCTTCTACTCCAAAATCCGATAGTCCTGCATTGGTGCGTTCGGTACAGCCATCCCCTAGCAGATTGCGCTCATTGTAGGTTAGTTGGATCCAACGGGTTCCTGCGGCATACAAAGTATCCAGGTTATCTATTGATTTCTCGATCATGGTCGCATTCTGAAACCCAAGCATGACGGCGACTTTTTCTTCTTTCTTTGCACGAACAAAATCATCTGCCGTGCTAGCATAGATCAGCCGATCTGGGTGCTCATCTATTCGCTGACGCCACTCTGCTAGTGATCTCATAGCAGATGCCAGATTTCTGGAGGCTAAGGAGGTATTGAATCCCGTATAGCCCGATTTAGAGAGGGCGTCAAAAGAATCCTGATCCCAACCTCTAGTGATCACTAGACCATCAATGACAATGGCCTTTTCATAAAGCTTATCGATATCACTAAGTTGCTCGCCTAAAAACGGGCTTGGGGAGCGGCTAAATAGTGATCCAGGAAGCAAGGCTCCCAAAGGAAGCATCTTCACGAATTGCCTACGCTTGATGTGCATTTTGTGGATGGTTTTGCTAAGTAGTTTCTAAAATAGGCAAACTATTGAATAGTTTTCTTGCCAGGAATTGGCTTCTTGTAAAATCCTTAACGAAGTCAGACAGCTGATTGGAAGGTAACTGAGGGTTGGTGAAAGCAGGGGCATCTTGAACAGAGCCTCAAAATCATAGCGAACTAGTCCTATTTGATTCCGTGGATTTATTTCATCAACTCATGTATCCAAGGTACCCGAAGCTTTGTCCCAGGCACCAAGATACCTCCACGATTCCCCACTGCTATAGAACCGTAGCGAGTGGCAAAAACGGGTGGCAGTGGACGATCTCCCGGAATAGACAACCAGAGACGGAGTAAATGCCTTCGCTTTTCTACTGCTTCCCAATCGATAAAGCCAGTGCGATCATGTAACATCGCATGATTGTAGACAAATTGAATATCTCCTTTTTCCAGCATCATGCTGAGGTGGAAATTGGGATCGTTGCAGATTTCGTCAAACAGATCTAGGGCTTCGAAATGCTGCGGTGTGAGCGGGGGGGCATCCGGGAAACGCTGGGCGGATTCTATGTACTGCCGTTGGTAAAAAGGTGTGATACGATCGGCAAAATAGCTGAAGACTGGAATGAGAAGATAGGGTAACATCCCAGCGGGCACCTCCCCCCTCCTATCCGTAGCTATTGGCTGTAGAAGTAAAGACAACAGATCTGGTCGGCGTTTGTGCATCTCATTGAAAACGGCATTGGCACTAACCAAGAGCGATTTCCCACCCTCTCTGGCTGGTTGTATGCATAGTAAACCCACCACATCAGCAGAATCTGTATGAAAGGTCTGGCGTTCACTAGTCTGATAAATCCTCACCTTAGGATCAGTGCTATCTAAGCCCAAATTTCTCACATGCCCCAAGACATGCCCTTGCGCATTTTGTGATCTAGCACTCCCCAGGTGGGTCCCAATGCCAAAAAAGATCGTGATGATTTCTCTTTCGTTGTAGTGCTCGATAGGCAAGCCTTTCAGCAAGGCAAATCCTTTGCCACGAATGAGTTCTTGACGGAGTTTTGCCAGTTTTGGGCCTAACTTGTTTAAAGGAAAATCCCGCTGCTGGATCTGTCCCATTTCCACTTCCTGTTTTACCAGCGGAGCGGCGGCTTGCTCCAGTTCGACAATTTCTTCACGGGTCCAGGACCATTGCCAGGATTCAGCTTGCTCAAACATACTCGGCCCTAGCCAACTAGAAGGATCTATTTGTATGGGAGGTAATGAGAAAGATTCCATTGGGCTGCATTTGTTTCTAGATTGAAGGTAACCAATGGGATAAAAGCAGCCCAATGGAGAGCGTAAAATTTCGAGAATCAAGTCGGAGACTACTTATCCAACTTAGTCAATTCACTGTAGCCAGTCAATTTTCCTTTCTTGTTATACGATTCTGATCGCACCATCCCCACTCCTTCTGAGTACCATTCCTTGGAACTGGCCTGAATCTTCATGATCATCTTGGTCGTAACGGTTTGAGAGAGAATCACACAAGGAAAGGTTCCAGCTGGAGTCGTCAGGTCTTCCCTCGCTTCTAATTTCCGATCCGTCACATCTACTTTCATCCTAAACATATTGACCCCACCACTCCCTACACTCACGGCTAAGGAACCATCAGGCAAAGCGGAGCCCGTTTTAGCGTCAAGATCTGGTACCTCGAAGGAAGTAGCATCTACCTCAAAATCCATGTTTTGATAAGCTTGCATTGCTCCTCCATTCATTTTGAAAGCCATGTCAAATTCAAAGGTTCCATCTTTGCAGTAAGCTTCAAATTCATGCTTAAAGCTTTCTTTATCCTTCTTGTCGTAGTAAGTCGTAGCTACCTTGAAGGTTACGTTCTTCCCGTCAACAACTTTATCTACCAATTCGAAAGTCGTTCGTCCCAGTACTTTGCCTTTCGGTGAATAATCGGTGACTTCCCATTTGGTTCCAGTATCCGTAGGTAGAAATGGGCGGCAATCAATCTGTGCCCAGCTTAAGCTTGCACAGCAAAGTAAGCATGCTAGGGATGCTAAATGTCTCATTTGTTGGTGGTTTGAAAAGGTTGAAGTTAATAAGTGGTGGCATAAATACGAATAACCTGAGACAACAGTATCTCAGGTGTTTACATACAATTTACACCCATGCTTAAGATAGGAATTCCAGGACAACTCGACAAGACCTGACACTAGCAAGGAGCAATCAAGCTACTGCATTGGCTATCCTTTCCACTCTTCCTCCATTGGCTCATCCTGTATGCTAAGGAAGGATTCAATTTCCTGTTCTACATATAAGGCCTGATCTGAGTTTTTCAACCCTTTGACCAGTTTAACTCTTTTGCCCCCCTGCAAAACGGCTTGCACCCTAAAGGCATAGTTGGGGGTCCCATTCGTCTTACCAGCCACGTATTTTTCAACAAAAATCTGTTCAATTTCACGGGAGGCCATGTAGCGATTGGGGTAAAAGGGCGATTTTAAGGGACGGTGTTCAATGCTCAGTTCTCTTTGATTCACGACGATGTAGGTAGTGTTGAATAAAACCGAAAGGACGTAGTAAAGCAGGCCTATACCGATTAGCAAGTGGATACTAATGGCTGCTAACATTCCGTACGAACCAGTTAGCAGTGCCGTTACTACAAATATCGAAACAACGCCGTTCCAGAAAAGGGTAAAGAACAAAAAGAAACCTAAAGCCTTGGAGGATTTGCGCCAATTGAGTTCAATATCTAATTCATAATTAGTGGCATAAGCCTCAATGCCTGGCGGTAGCAGAATTTCTTGTTTTTTATGTACAGGCCGCTTCAGAATCGGTGCAAAATCAAAAACAGTATTGCAGGCGGCACATTTGGCCAGGGTATTTGCCACATTAATATGTGCGGCAGGAATCTGTGCCTGGCAGTTGGGACAACTTAGCTGTAGCTGGTTCATGTTGTCAAATTAGTAAAAAGTCGATTTGAAAACAAGCTCTATTGCGTAGCTAACCCATTTCTTGAGCGAATGGAGGCTATGGTAGAGATTAAATGTCCGAGAGAAACAAAAGGCAGCTTATCAGATAGATATCTTAGAATGAATCGTAGTTTTTAGCTTAAGATTTGGGTGGGCTGTAGCGTTCTACAAAGGCTTTCATATCATCAACCATGGCTGGTGAGCCCATCGCGATCGTGGCCTTTTGGTGCAGCTCATGCATTTCGAGATCGAGAATTCGTTCTAGCTGACAGGATATGGCCTTCCCTCCAGCCTGTTCGACAATAAAAGATAGAGGATTACATTCGTACAACAGGCGTAGTTTACCATTCGGATATTTGCGGGTATTTGGGTATAAAAATATACCGCCTTGGAAAAGTATGCGATGGATATCTGAGACCATTGAACCGATGTAGCGCAAGCGTAAATTCATATCACTGCAATGGTCAATGAATCTCCGCATCTCTACATCGAACTTCAGGTAGTATCCCTGATTAACCGAATAGTAGTTTCCGCGTTCGGGGATTTGAATCGATCGGTGGGATAGGCAGAATTCTCCGATCGTAGGATCAAGCGTAAAGCCGTTTACACCATTACCTGTACTGTAGACCAAAAGCGTGGAAGTTCCATATAGCACGTAGCCAGCTGCAACCAACTCGGTTCCTTTTTGTAGGAAGTCTTTCAATTGGCAAGGTTCAGAAGACTCGCTAAGACGTCTGTAGATACCAAAAATCGTTCCCACCGATACGTTTACATCGATATTGGAAGAACCGTCTAAGGGGTCAAAAACCACCACGTACTTGGCGGACTTGGATTCCAAGACGGGAAAAGGGATGAACTCCTCATTTTCCTCAGAAGCTACCCCGCAGCATTCTCCACTGTTCTTAAGACAGTCAATCAGCTTATCGTTGGCATATAGATCTAACTTCTGAACCACATCCCCTGAGGCGTTTTCTGCATCAGCAACCCCTAGGATGTTCAACAAACCGGCTTTATTCACCTCGCGATTGACGATCTTGGCAGCGATCCCAATATCTCGCAATAATCCGGTTAATTCGCCCTTGGCAAGTGGAAAATCTTTCTGGCGTCGAAGGATAAATTCATCAAGCGTAACTATTCTACTCATATTTGGTTGGTAAATATTTTAATTAGGACTGAACTAAAGCTAGTGTAATCAAGTTTTTAGTTTAAGTTTGCATCCTGTTCCTGGAATAGTCGCTCAGGTCGGCAAAGATAGTAATTCGTTCAGAGGAAAAGTAGGAGAAAGGCATTCAAAACAATATGCTTTCCAAACAATTTTTGAGTTGATCATCTTTCCGTTAGAAGCGTTGAGAACAAAAATTGTCAGTGAAGGAAAAATACTTCAAGGCCCGTGAAAGAACTTGCCGTACTTAATAAGTTTTTTGTCAAGTATCGTTGGCATCTGTTGCTGGGGATTGTCTTTGTCTCAGCCTCCAATTATTTCCGCGTACTACAACCTCGTATGATCCGGGAAGCCCTGGATTTGGTCGTCGATAATATCAGTTACTTTTATCTTTTTGAAGGTTTTGAAGTGCAGGGCGAGTTGTTTAGTGTACTCGGTCAAACTTTGATGTTTTTTGGCATTTTAGTTCTTCTACTGGCGCTGGCCATGGGGGTATTCATGTACTTCATGAGACAGACCATTATCGTAATGTCGAGGCTGATTGAATACGATTTACGAAAGGAATTGTTTGGGCATTACGAAAAGCTATCTCTTGCTTTTTACAAACGAAATAAGACTGGAGATATGATGGCACGTATATCCGAAGATGTGTCAAAAGTGCGGATGTATCTGGGTCCTGCAGTCTTGTATGGGATCAATTTGGTGTCCCTATTTATTTTTGTGATCTATTCGATGATCTCGGTAAGCCCTACTCTAAGTTTATATTCACTCGCTCCTCTCCCCTTCTTGTCCATTTCCATTTACTATGTAAGCCACATTATCAATAAGCGAAGTACAGTGATCCAAAAACAATTGGGTCAGCTAAACAGTAATGCGCAAGAGGTCTATTCAGGGATTAGAGTGGTAAAATCGTATGTGCAAGAAGCACCCATGACTGACTTCTTTCGGCATGAAAGCGAGGATTATAAGGAGAAAGCACTGCGCCTGGTGAAAGTGGAATCACTATTTCATCCAGTCATGCTGTTGCTGATTGGAGCAAGTACAATCATTACGGTGTATGCAGGCGGCTTGCTAGCAGTGCGAGGGGAGATAACAGCAGGAAACATTGCCGAGTTCGTGATCTATGTAAATATGCTGACCTGGCCCGTGACGGCTACTGGCTGGATTGCTTCTATTATCCAACAAGCGGCTGCCTCTCAGAAGCGAATCAATGAGTTTTTACAAACAGCGCCAGACATCCAGAATCTAGCAGAGACAGATAATACTCCACTAGAAGGTAAGATAGCCTTCAAGGGTGTAGATTTTGTTTATCCAGATACCGGTATTCAAGCCTTGCAAGCGGTGAACTTTGAACTAAAAGCAGGCCAAAAAATGGCTATTATTGGCCGTACGGGTTCTGGTAAAACTACTATTGCTGACCTCTTGGTACGAATGTATGATGTATCCAAGGGAAGTATCGAAATAGATAACAAGAACATAGAGGCCCATGACCTAGACAAGCTGAGAAAGCGCATCGGTTATGTACCACAGGATGTGTTTCTCTTTTCAGATACCATATCGCAAAATATAGCTTTTGGTCAACGAGATGCCAGTCAGGAAGAGATCGAGGAATTTGCCAAACACGCCGCAGTTTACGATGATATAATGGGCTTGACAGAGGGTTTTAAGACGATGGTGGGTGAACGAGGCGTTACCCTGTCTGGTGGTCAAAAACAGCGCGTCTCCATTGCCCGTGCCTTGATTAAACGTCCGGACATTGTGATTCTGGACGATTGCCTGTCAGCAGTTGACACCAATACGGAGAAGCAGATTCTAGGCTATTTCACCTCTGCACTTGCTGACAAAACAGCCATCATCATTACACACCGAATCTACTCCCTACTGCAGTTCGATAAGATTATCGTTTTGGACGAAGGCAAGATAGTAGAAGAAGGTACACATAGTGAACTACTCCAGCAGAAAGGGTATTACTACCAATTATACGAAAAACAAACTATGGAGGAGGAAGAGGTGTAGCTACAGCTCTAAATTCGGCTCCAAACGTTCCTCTTCTCTCGAATAGAATTCGTTGATGATCTTGATGACTTCCTGAGGATCGTCAGTCATGGGAATTAAGTCCATATCCTTTGGACTAATATTTGCTTCTTGTTCTAGCATCACCGTCTTGATCCATTCTATCATGCCCGCCCAAAATTTGGTGCCAACTAAAATGATGGGTACCCGGGTAATTTTTCCCGTCTGAACTAGTGTCAGCACTTCAAATAACTCATCCATGGTTCCGTAGCCTCCTGGTAGAGCGATGAAAGCCTGAGCATATTTTACAAACATTACTTTACGCACAAAAAAGTAGCGGAAGTTAAGGTTGTTATCAGGGTCAATAAATTGATTGTGGCTTTGTTCGAAAGGCAGATTGATATTCAGTCCCACAGAATTACCCCCAGTCAGGAAGGCTCCTTTATTACCAGCTTCCATGATACCTGGGCCGCCACCCGTAATTACACCATAGCCCTCAAGTGTCAAGAGGCGGGCAATCTCTACCGCCAGCTTATAGTAAGGATGGTCGGGTTTAGTTCTTGCAGAACCAAATATAGAAACGCAGGGGCCTGCGTGATTAAGTGTTTCGAAGCCTTCTACAAATTCAGAGATCACCTTGAACATGGTCCAAGAGTTCTCTCCTTTTAGTACAGTTCCCCATTTTTTCATGGGGTGCTTTTCGTAGGTTTTCAATTCGTTGTTTTCCATAATTTCGGTTTTTTGATCAGCGCGGGGATCAATCTGTAACTAAAGAAGCCCGATTTTGCGCAAATCGGGCCCTAAATTAACACTTTAAGCGAGGAATTGGTTGGACTCGCTAATTATTCTTATAGGCTGAAAAAGCCTCCTCAATGTATTTATGTAACTCTTCTGGATTAGAGAACTTTTCAAAAACCTCCTTCAAGCGGGGAGAACGAGCAGCACTCGATGGAAAGACATGCTGCACTACATCTGACTTGGTAATTTTTTCTCCACTTAGGATAATCAAGCGCTCGATAACATTGCGCAGTTCTCGGATATTACCTGTCCAGTTTACGCTTTGCAAAGCCTGAATGGCAGCGGGTTCAATTTGCTTGGGACTCACCCCGTACTCTTGGCAAATCTGTTTATTGAAGTGATCCACTAGTTGTGGAATATCATCTTTTCGTTCATTGAGCGCGGGAACATCGATGATAATTACTGCCAACCGATGATAGAGATCTTCCCGAAAACGCCCAGCATCGATTTCTTTACGCAGGTCTTTATTCGTAGCTGCAATCACGCGGACATCTACCTGGATTTCCTTGTCTCCACCTACCCGTGAAATCCGGTTTTCTTGCAAGGCCCGCAGCACCTTGGCTTGCGCAGAGAGACTCATATCTCCGATCTCATCCAAGAACAAAGTACCTCCATTAGCCAATTCAAACTTACCAATGCGTTGCTTCACCGCCGAAGTAAAGGCTCCTTTTTCATGACCAAACAACTCACTTTCAATCAATTCCGAGGGTATAGCTGCACAATTGACCTCAACGATCGGATTTTTTACCCTGGGACTTTTTTCATGAATCCATCTTGCCACCAATTCCTTCCCTGTACCATTAGGTCCGGTCACTAGTACACGAGCCTCGGTAGGCGCCACTCGATCTATCGTAGCCTTAATGGTATTGATACCCTTCGATTCCCCGATCATCTCTTGCACCTTTGCTTTGGAGACTTTTCGTTTGAGCACCTTGGTTTCGGTGATCAAGCTGGATTTATCCATGGCATTGCGGATCGTGATAAGCAATCGGTTAAGATCGGGTGGTTTGGAAATGAAGTCGAAAGCGCCTTTTTTGACTGCTTCCACCGCCGTATCAATGTTGGCGTGACCGGAGATCATGATTACAGGCGTATCATGGGCAAGCAATTGAATACGCTCTAGTGCATCCATTCCGTCCATTTTGGGCATCTTGATATCCAAAATGATGACGTCGAATTTATTTTGCTTCAGTTTAACCAAACAATCAAGCCCATCTACGGCTTCATCTACTTGGTATTTTTCAAATTCTAGTATCTCACGTAGGGTACGACGAATACTGCGTTCATCGTCGACGATTAGGATTCTAGCCATACGCGTAAATAGTGTTTTTGTGTGTAAGCTTAGTCTATAAACGAATTCGCTTTCACAATTCTAATAATGAACGACCGAAAGATATTGTTTAATTACGTGTTTTTTCAAACAATAGTTGCAGTTCCAAGGCTGTGATCCCCACCAATACAAGGTCTCCTGGGTCTACTCCAGAAATTATTGAAGGCAAAACATCAAAATTGAGTATTTTCATGACATAATTTTTAGAAGTGTTCACCAACTACTAACTCCACTACCTAGCAGTTGGAATGCCTCACTTCGATCACTTAAGCCGTACAACAATGCAACGAATTACCTTACTCTTACTGGCCTTAGTCCTGCTATTTACCTGCCAACCCTCCAAAGAAGTACAAGAAGTTAGCCTGCCTAGCCCCGATCCCGACCATGGCTCCCTTAGTGTACCAAAGGGCTTTGGTGCCTTTATCGTGGCGGATACTTTAAAGGGATTACGGCATATTGTCGTGCGAGAAAATGGAGATATTTACGTTAGTCATGGTCGAGTGCAAGATGGATCCGGCCACAAAGCCCTGAGAGACACGGATCAGGATGGAAGAATAGATTCGGTAGCTGCATTTGCCAGTACAGTCGGAACGGGCCTTAATCTGCACCAAGGTTATCTCTACATGGCCAATGACTCCATGGTCTTTCGCGCCAAGCTCAATGACGATGAATTGCTGCCCTCCGCAGACTTGGATACGATCGCCTTTATGCCCAATACCAATAATGGCCATCGATCTAAAACAATGACCTTCGATGGAGCAGGTAATATGTATGTGAATATAGGCTCCTTCTCTAATGCTTGTATGGAAAAGGCCCGCACAAAAGGGTCGAAGGGGATGGATCCTTGCCCAGAGCTAAGCTATCGGGCGGGAATCTGGAGATTTAGTGATGATAAATTAAATCAAACCCAAGAAGTGGATGGTCATCAGTATGCCACTGGCATTCGCAATGGTATGGCACTTCGATGGAATACAACGACCAACTCCCTTTTTTGTGTCCAGCATGGCCGTGATCAGCTATTCGGCCTATACGATGATATGTTCACAGAAGAACAAAGTGCCTTGCTGCCATCTGAAGAGTTCCTACAAGTGAATGATGGAGATGATTTTGGTTGGCCTTACTGCTATTTTGATCACTTTCAAGATAAGAAGATACTTGCCCCAGAGTATGGTGGCGATGGGAAGGTAGAAGGTCGATGTGAAGGCATCAAGCATCCTGTTGTTGCCTTTCCCGGGCATATGGCCCCCAATGACCTACTGTTTTATACCGGTGATCAATTCCCTGATCGCTACAAAAATGGCGCATTCATCGCCTTCCATGGCTCCTGGAATCGCGCCCCGTATAACCAAGGAGGCTATTTTGTTGCTTTTGTTCCCATGGCAGATGGAAAGGCCAGTGGAGACTGGGAAATTTTTGCCGACGGCTTCGTTGGCCCAAACCCAGTGGCTTCACCAAGAGATGCGGTTTACCGGCCCTGTGGCCTAGCACAAGGTCCCGATGGTTCTCTCTACGTTACCGACTCCAGAAAGGGAAGAATCTGGCGCATAGCATATTACGGAGAGGATTATCAATCTGATCCTTCTTCTGGTGCTGCCTCACCGAAAGATAAAGTCTTCGCTATCAACGCAGAAGCAGATGGAGGAGCTAGTGGAGAATTGGCTGCGGGGCAAGCTAGCTATGAACAGTACTGTGCCGTTTGCCATATGAAGGATGGAGCTGGCGTACCAGGTATGAACCCACCCTTGCAAGGTGTAGATTGGGTCACAGGAGACAAGAAACGCTTGATTGGAGTGGTATTGAATGGCTTGAGAGAGCCTCTCGAAATCAATGGTGAGACTTACCGAAACGCTATGGCTGCCTTCCCTTACCTCAGCGATGAGCAGATTTCAGAGATCCTTAGCTATATCAGAAGTCATTTTGGTAACGAAGCGGATGCTATTACAGTGGAAGAGGTAAAAGCTGTCAGAGAAGATAACACCTAAAAAAAAGCGCAGGTGGTTAACCGCCTGCGCTTCCGATCCATGTTTTGAAGGAGACATCGCACCGTTAGGCAATCTGGGCCTATTGGTTCAACATCACTTTTCATTGTGGGCAACTGAATACCATTTTGGTTAGAAGCCATCTCAAAAAGATTTTTGATAGTGAAAAAGAGAAGTTTTGAAGTCAGATGAGACGCAAAAACGGAGCATAGCCTTAGCTACGCGACGCTTTTTGCAACGAAATATGTCTTCAAAAGGTCCTTTTGCAGCGCAAAGGATGTTTTTGAGATGGCTTCTGGTCATCCACGGGTTTCATTTGGTTCCTTGGGATGTAGGTTTTAGGGGATTTAGGGTTGTTGTTCAAGGGATTACTGGGGGGTAATTGTTGCTAAAATTCCGGGATTAAGGGTTTGGTTTGGGGTTCTAGGGTTAATTAAGGATTACTGTTGGACTGTTCAGGGATTGTTTTGGGATTATTTGTTTTCATTCGGCTTTCATATTACTGTGGTTTGGGTAGAAAAAATGTCCTGATGTTTTTTGCTTTTTTTTAGCAAAAGTCTCAAACAATCACCTAACTCACTAAAATACAAACACTTACAACTGCTATTTTTTTCAAAAAATCACTTAATCAAGCTTCTCCTTAGTATTAGACAAAGGTATTCTTTGTATAGATTGGTTACCTTGAGACGATTGTCTTAGGGTTAACCATCATAGCCGTCAGGCTACTAGCTAGCAATAGCATTTGATCTGGTAGCAAGCTGATTGTATAGCGGTATTTCACCTAATTCTATTAGTGGTTGACGCTCTTCAGATTAGGATATTCCCTTAAAATTGCCTTCGGCGACTGACTTTCTTACAATCGCCGAAGATCTACCTGGCGGTAGACAGGAAGTCAGCAAAGAACGCTTCTGGGATGGCTTGAGCCAGTGGCTCAAAGAGGGCTAGCTAGACTAAACTTGCTAAGCTGGTTGAGTAATCAACTCAAGCACGACGCATCGAACAGTGTTTTGCCGGGCCTCCCGCATCGGGTTGTACCCAATTGACTAGTCAATCTGCTTTTGGAGGTTGTGGAAAAAGACCTCAGCCTGACGGCTAAGCGGCTAACCGCCAATTCGCCGGAATTTCCTTTGATTCCCCAACCTCTTTTTGATTCTTCTTGTCTAATAGCATAGAACTAAAAAGCTAAGCATGATACCAAACAAGATTAAACTAGCAAGTCTGCTGATCATTGGGTGTACTTCCTGGCACTTAAAGGCTCAAAGCAACTTCAGTTGGGGGGTGTATACGCAACTGGGGCAAGGGAATATTTCTGAGATCTATGAATGGCGCAATTATCTCTGTTTTGAGGCTTGCAGTTCAGAAGGACACAAAGGAGCCTTTAGTTATGAGGTAGGATTGACCGGGCAACTGGCCGTAGGTAGAAAGGCTAAAATCTTGACCACCTTAGGCTACTCCAGATTCAATTACATTGAGGAGGAAAGCTGGTCAGACGGAGCAGGCTTTTATATTCGAGATACCAGGAGGCAGTTACAGCATCTGACGCTGGGACTTGGTCTACAGCACCAGATACTTTCCTGGGGCAATCAGCCCAAACAATTGTATATGACCGGAGGATTGCTAGGTCTATGGAATGCGAATCAAGAAGTCGATTTTGGTTTGATCAACTTTGAAGGTACGATTGGGGAGTGGAATGCTATGGCTGAGATTGGGCTCGGTGTGAGTGGATCCATAGGGAAAATGCAATGGCTGCTAGGTCCAAACTTCCGCTTTGCTTTAAACAACTTTGCGAAACCTTTGGAAGAATCCAATCGCAATACGCCCTTTGATCAATTGAGGCCTCGAGAATTAGGGCTTAGAATGACGCTGCTATTCCCATAAAAAAACGCAGGCAATCACTTTACCTGCGTTTGAATAGCTGTTTTGAAAATGACCGAAGTCTTAATCAGTAGGGTTTGTTTGGGCATCACCCGACTGGGTTTTAGGCAATCTACAAACTAAAAATTATCACAAAAAGGCTACTTATTCTTTGGGGATTGACTGGGGTTTTGGTTTTTGGGGTTAAGTTAATGGGATTACAATTGTCGCTTAAATCGGGAATCTTGGATGGTTTTGGGATGACCTTTTGGTTTTTTGCAATTTTCATTTGGCTTTCACTATACTGTGTATTGGCAAAAGAAAATGTCCCGAGAAATCACGTTTTTTTTTATAAAACACGCCCGCAAGCTATAACCAACTGACTATCAAAAACTTAAAAACAGAACTCACCTAACAATAGTAGGTAACTCACCTACTATGGCAGGATGTTTTCAGTGAGATTTGATAAAAATTTAGAGCCTTATTTAACGGCTAGCAAAGAGAAGTTAGGACACCCGTTCTAATTCTCGCAGAGTCATCCAAGCCATCAAGCCCGTACTTACCTCCAAACATTGCTCATCCACATTGAAGGTATTGGTGTGAATCGGTGAATTGATGCCTTTGGCGGGATTGCCAGTGCCAAGACGATAGAAGCAGGCTGGCATTACCTGGGAATAATACGCAAAGTCCTCTCCGGTCATCCGCATCGGGAGATCAACTACATTATCAGATCCCAGGTATTCAACGGCATAAGTCTTGGCATTGCGCGTTAGGTCTGGATTGTTGATTAAAGCGGGATAACCATTTGCCACATGTAAATCGCAGACGCCCCCTAGCGACTTAGCCATTCCTTCCGCTACTTCCTTCATAATTCGGTGGGCTTCGTACCGCCAATCTTCATCATAGGTTCGAAAGGTTCCCTTGAGTTTTACTTCATTGGGAATGACATTGGTCGAGCCACCGGTAGAGGCGATATAGCCAAAGGTGAGTACAGTTGGCATAGTGGGATTAGCCCGGCGGCTAACCACTTGTTGTAGGGCAGTAATGATATGAGAAGTGATCACGATGGGATCAATGCAATTCTGTGGGATGGCACCATGCCCGCCTTTCCCCGCTACGGTCATATACAATTCATCCGTTGAGGCCATGTACATACCGGGTCTGAACCCTACTTTGCCCACCTGCAAAGGCGGATGCACGTGTTGCCCGAAGATGCTAGCTGGAGCTGGGTTTTCTAATACCCCTTCTTTAATCATGATGGAAGCGCCACCAGGCAGCATTTCTTCAGCGGGTTGGAAGATCAACTTAATAGTACCGGAAATCTCATTTTTGAGTTCGTTCAAAATCTTAGCTGTTCCCAAAAGTGAGGAGGAATGCACATCATGTCCACAAGCATGCATGACGCCGTCGTTTTGAGATTTATACGGTACATCATTAGCTTCTGTAATAGGTAAGGCGTCGATATCAGCACGAAGAGCTACTACCCTACCCTTTCCTTTTGCACCTTCAATCAAGCCCACTACTCCATTATCAGCCACCCCATGTTCAAAGGGTATGCCCCACTCCTGGAGTTTTCCAGCAATAAATTTCCCTGTCTCCACCTCGTGAAAAGATAATTCGGGATGCTGATGGATGTGTCTGCGCAATTGAATAACTTCCTCGTGATATTGCTGTGCTAGGGCTTGAACCTGTTCTTTCACTGCTTCTTTTTTTGATGGAAGGCAAAATTAAGGTGTTGCTAACTAAAAAGTGGCGTTTGGGCCTAAGAAGCTATTAAAAAAAATCAAGCCGTAGCAATGCAAAAAGAAAAGGAGTGAAAAACAAAGCCCAGGAGCCAAGCTTCTCACTACCTAACAGTCGGAAGATTTGGGAAAACAGATTTCAACCTATTATCCACGCTGGCAAAACGAGATCAGCTCACACATTGGACATATGGCATTCTAAGCTTGCGTTTGTGTCCAGGTAGCTTATTTACTTATTCATTGATTTTTTTGCCTTGAGATTCACTCGCTCCAGATGATAGGTAATAGACAATTCTTCTTCTGTTCTTTGCTCAACCTGAACATACAAGACCCAGGGCTCTAAATCATCGTCCGTGAGGTACCATTTGCTGCTGCTTCTATTTTCTTCATTCTTACGATCCTTATGTTTCCAATTTTTTTTGCGCGCAATCTCGGCATCAATCTTGGCCACCAGGTCCGCAGGTTCTTGGCCAGCTTCAACAGCCCATTTGATGGTCCACTGATTTTCGTCTCCTTCGTAAGCAGTAATAGTTCTCTCTGGATATGCTATTTTAACTTCATCAAAAATTCCGGACACCGTACGATCAGCCAAGGCAGCTCGCACGTAGTTACCCTCTATATCCCAATTGTATTCCAGGTTGGTAGCAATCATCTGTGCTCTACCCAAACCTAGCATCTTTGCGACCAAATGTAAAGAACCGTCTAAGCCTGATGAAAGTCCAGCCGTAGTAATAATCTTGCCATTATCCACAAAACGCATATCCTCCACGATTTCAGTCTTGGGAGCCGCCTTTCGCAAGCCTGGTATCAAGCTAGCAAAAGTAGTGGCTTTCTTATTGTCCAATAAACCCGTATTGGCCAAGATATAAGCACCATTGCAGACGGACATAACAGATTCTGCTTCTTTTTCTGTCCTTTTGATCCAAGATAGGACTGCCTTACTGTTTTTGGTCCTGCCTACTCCCCCACCCGGAATGACAATGACGTCAGCCTTGGGGTGATCTTCCAATGTGTAGTGAGGAACGACCTGCATACCCATGGCGGTGTGCATCAAAGTATCGGATTCAGCCACTAGGAATACATTAAAGCCCGCTTGGCCAAATACTTCATAGGGACCTGTGTAATCAATGATCTGTACCCCTGGAAATACGAGAATGGCTACATCTTTTCGGCTTTTCTTAGCGATTCCCCGCATTTTAGCAAAGTCATATCGACTATCTACCAGGGGCATGCTGCAGGAAGGGCAAGTCCCAGGCTCTTCGAATATTTCATCATCATGATCACAGCCACAGGGGGGACATACGTAGGTAATTTTGGCCTCGGGTTGGGCCGTTAAGGTGAGTAGCGCAAATAATAACAGCAGCAGGAGATTTACTTTTTTCATCTTATTTGATTTGTGAGTCTCCGACAATTTTTCGGGTCAGAGAAGGTGATTTATTAGATGACAAAGTAAATCTAGGAGCGCTTTAAAATCCAGTTTTTATAGGTTGAGAAAGTCCAACTGCGGGTAAATGGACAAAATGTATCCCAGAAAATAAGGAGTAACGGAAAAGTCTTTAGGCTACTACTGTATTGTAGTCAATGGAAATGCAATTCCCACCCATTGCTGATTCCAGTTTCCTAAAATGGGAAAACCTTCCCGCGGTGGTTTAACACTGTGATAATAACTTCGGGCAGCTACTTTTCCGGGCCTACTTCCTTGTAACAAGGTGTAACTTATTACATCTCCATTATCATCTTTATCCGTATCGATTACTACGCCTATATGCTGTATGACGCGATTCGGGGCTTTGCGCTGTAATTGATCTAAGGTAAGGTTTGTATATGTCTGGCCAGACTTTCCATAAAACAGAATCGTACCTGGACGGATCAAGTTCCTTTGTGCTAATGCATCATTGATAACTGTCAAGGCACTATTTTCATTATACCAGGTGGCTATGGATACAGAATTTCGGTAATCCCCAACTGGGGGGATTTTGATTTCGTCAGAAAGACTACTTAGGTACTGCAAGGTTCTGTGTACAATTCCTGAGTTGTCTTGCAAAGCTTCTGGGTTGCGATTATTGAACCATAGCGAATCTGACTCAATTTGAACTGCAAAGCGAGTAAGTATTTCAGAAATCTGCGCATCCTTTGTAAAGGATTTACTATCAAAAGCAGCTAAACCTTGATTACTCTTGTCGGTAGATTGTTTATCAATTTTCTTTGAAAGGGTAGCCACCTCAGCTTCCGCTTTTCTAGCCTCCTCCTGTTCCGCTTTATATTTGCGGTAATTTTTTTCAGCTTCTATCAGCGCTTCGTTTGCCGCTTTTTCTGCTTTGTTTGCCGCTGCCGTTTGTCGGATGGACCACGTTAATAGCGCTAAAATAACACCGATAACCACTATCGTGGCAATTCGCAATTGAGCCGTACGTCTTTGCGCTCTTTTACTCCGATCAATGAAAAGCTGTTGTTCCTTAGAAAAATTCAGACTGTTGGAAAAGGGTAAGATGGTATCCAGATCATTCTGGCTTAACAGTCCTTTTTTGGACTTATTGTTTTGAAGATAAAGGGCATAGCGTTCTTCCATCAATCGTTCTATTTTCCGCAATATCTTTTTTTCTCCGGATACCTTTTCAAGCACCTTCTTAGCTAAAATATCATGGTAAATTTCAATTTTCATACGATTTAATTTAGAAACAACAGCTAGTCTTTACTAATGATTCTGATAATGCGCAAGTGATTGAATCGATTGACACAGTGCTCAATAATGGTCTTCGATACGCCCTGTTTTTTTGCCTTTTGATTTTTCAGTAATTCCTCTGCCAGTTCCTCTACAGAAATACTCCGCTTGGTACCATCATCTGTGACCAATTGATAGAGAATATCCATTGGTAATCCCTGGTAGCTGACCTCTTCAATCATCTGTAACTCCGTTTCCAACTTTTCAATTTGCTCATCAAGAAAATCAGAAAGCACATCTTCGATATCATTGGTCTGGTTAACCAATGCGGCATCAAATTGTACCGATCTCCCTGTGGAGCCTTTCTTGATGCGTGCTAAATCATTCCGGTACAGACGATCTAAATAGATCTGGAGATTAGCCAATTCAACTTCTTTTGCATCCCCTCTTAAATTGGCCAGTATATGTTCAATGACCGACAGATGGTCCTCATCTGGCGTTTCATTTTCTATCACCTCTATCTTCTCATATTCAATCGTGCCATCGATCACCTCCAATAGTTGCCGTTCTGTCATCCGCTCAATTCGCAGTCGGTTGTTAAATAGGGTAGGAACAACTCTTTCAAATTCATTAAGATATGCGATCCATTCTTCTCGAAAAATGAGCAATACTTTGGCTTGCAGACCAGCACTCAACAACTCTTTAATTGTTTGGTAAAATTCATTTTGCTCCTCCTGTTTCCCCGATATAAATAATTCTTCAAATTGGTCAAAGACTAAATACACGGGACGATAATAATCTCGATATAAATTCGCTACTCTTTCTGAAATCTTCAGCTCCTCTATTGCTACTGCTGGATTAACTTGGTAGCGTTTACTCTTTTGATGAAGTAAAGTGGTTAGGGATTTATTGATATTATCCCCTCTCCTAATAAATATCGGCAACCAATCCGTATCGTAAAAGCTATTGCGCAAACCACAGTCCACCAGACTAGTTTTACCCGTTCCCGAGGCTCCATAGAGTAGCGTTAGATTTGAGGCAAAGACGGCATTATATAGTTGAGCCGTTTCCTTTTCTCGCCCGAAAAAGCGATCAACATCCTTCTCATTATAGGAATCGAGCATTTTGAAAGGGCTATCGCTCATAGTAATTGTTAAAGAATTATTAAATGAATTTACCCGTACACAACTGTACTTAATCTATGCCAAAATCTGTTTTGAAGGTATTGAATTGTTGCTCTAGGGCTGCAAAAACAGGCTTCCCCTGCTGTCCGGTTTGCTGCTCTTGGAGGCGAGATCTGGCACTGAACTTGGAGGGTTTCTTTATCGTTTTACGCTTAACATTATGTCCTTCCTGAAAATCAACATCGGTCATGCCAGTATGAATTAAATCCGTTCCTTTTTTATTCGTCACAGCCTGATAAATACCATGATTAACGGATAGATAATGGTAGTTTCCCTCTTTTTCAAAAGCAAAAAAGAAGAGATCAATGGCACTATTGTTCAAGAAGGTATTTTTGTCAATAATGAAAGGTGATAAATTCAGGACCGTTTTTAGATCTTTTTCGTTTTCATTGGGTACCAAAACGATTGAATGACTATTGGTATAGGTTTTTTTACGACGATAATCGGCATCATTGTAAAGTCGTAAACTGGTATGAACCACCGCATTTAATCGGCCCAGATCCAGTTCATACATTTCCTCACTAAAGGGTGCATTGTCAATTTGAATACCCCTTACGGTTAGCATCTGGTAATTAGCGAGGAAAGCTGCTTCTTTCAAGATAGCAGCAACGGCCCCTTCGGCGTCGGCACAAGCGGCGGCAACCTCTGCCTCGGACATGTCCTGGTAGGTAGCACTCAAGTCTCTCAAATATTCCCAGGCAGGTCTTATGCCATCCTCGTCCCTAAGCTGTTTACAAAATCTTTCAAATTCTGGCATGAATAATTCTGCATCAAGCTGCTGGAGTAGAGCATAGGCTTGCCCAATACCGCTCATGAAATCATAATTCAAAACATTGTCTTCTAATAATCCAGGCGGCTTTTTAATGGTATTCGTTAGTGCCTCTCTATCTTTTTTTGATAAACCATTTATTTCCTGCCATAAATCTGCCAAAAGGATGAAATACAGTACTCTGGCACTTACCAAATACGTACTCAGTAATTGCTCTAGGCGATCTTTGTTACTTTCATTAAAGATCAATAACAAACGGAGTTGAGATCCGATTACCCAAGGAAAACTTTCAATGACCAAATCCAGAAAGGTGCTAGAATCCTTAAATTTTTTCTCCCCATTCCGTACCTCAGTCATTTTGGTATAGATATCTGGATTATACTGGGCCATCCCCTCCAGGATCATTGCTATATCGAAGTTGACCTCCAGTTGATTAGACATATGAGCCGTTGCTTCGTGGCTCATCTTACGTTCGACATAATAGGGCAGCTGCCAGCGGAGCGTATCCTGCTCATGATCGGGGTGAAGGTATAAGCCCCAAGGCATTGCTGGACTATTTTTGGCTGATTGTTTTCCTTTACCAATCCCTCTATATACCTCAATGGAGTGAGCATCGTCATAAGCCATCATGACGGCATTCTTCGCAAAGTTAAAGGCACGGCCAATACTTCTCTTATTAGCTAAAGCTTGATAAAAAGTACTAGATAAAAGCCGAGCCTGCTCATCCTCTATATCCACAGAAGTAGCAATCACCGCTTTTACGCCGGCTGCCAGGAGTTGATCTACTTGCTCTTTGGTAGAACAGCCATTCAGAAAAACAAGCTGTAGATTGGCCTGCTCTCCCAAAAATGCTGCTAAGCCATCCGCTTGAGCGTCCTTCCCTTCCAATTCCAGAAAATCATGCCCCGCATGACCTCCGTAGTGAAAAATGCAGAGCCTATCTTTATGGAAGTTCAACAACGCTAGCAATTCTTCGGTAGTCGTACTTTCTTCTTTTTTGACCTGAATAAACCCTCGTTGTTCCAAGGGAGCAAGAGCACTACCCAAAGCTTGCCCTTCTGCCTTTAACATGGGTAAGAATTGGCTTTCTGAATTAGCAAAGGACAGCAGAATAACTGGGGTTGATACCATTTGTTATTTGTTTACCGCCTAATTTACCACTTTTTCTTAAAGTAAGATTAGTCTGTTTAATGGCATGATTTAGAAAATGGTTTCAGGACAGCAAAAGTAGAACACCTAAGCAGGCTAGCGTGAGAAATAAAAGTGCCGATGCTCTAATCTCAGCTAGAGCATCGGTTATCGCTCCATTGCGAATCGTGAAGCCATCTTGGCGTTTTCGCACCAAAATATTTCCTACAATTTAGCATGGACTAGTGCCTTAGTACAACTGCTACCGGAATTTTGACCTCTAGCGTCCTAGGAAATAAACACTTTTTGCTAGTACAAGCCTGGTAGCGCAATTGTCCGCTCAAGAGGTAGGATCTTCCTTCGGATTGAACAGCAGGAAGAATAGGAACTCTGATTTCCAATTTCTTCTCAAAGACATAAAGTGGCTCAGCATCATCTGTTAGATATAGGTCGCTTGGAACTGGAAAAAGCGGAGCATCCGTCAGAAACCCTTGCTGAGCTTCCAATGTCATCTGGGTGTAGACCCACTGGTCATTAGTACCGTTATCCGCCATGATATGATAGCCAGGCTCGATGTCAAAAACTAAAGGCAGCACCTGTTTTATTCCCTGTTTTAATTCGATCCTTGTCATAGCTCTAAGCTCAACTATAGACGCTTCTTTCCTACTGCTATCATTCCCTGGTATCTGACAAGAAGCCAGCAGTAGCAAGATCAAAACTGGGCTACAAGCTTTCATCTAGCACCTTCTTCAGGTCAATTAATTCGGCATCAAAAGCCTTAGTATCTAAATAAGGAGAAGAAGCGAATCTTCCCTGCTGGATCAATTAGCAGATTGGATGCCAACATCACCTCATCACGTGCCAGATCAGGTAAGACGTCCGCCGGTGCAAAGCTGGCTGCCACCGTTCCATCTGTATCTAACAGTACGGGAAAACTCAGTTTAAAATTATTTTGAGTTGGAGTCGCAGCTGTACTTTAAGGTTTTACGGCCAAAATCGAGACACTCTTGATCCCGTACTTCGAAGTAGCGCCCTGTGCACTCTTAGAGAGGAATTCATAGGCAGGATTATCCTCCATCTTTGTAACTTCCAATCCGGCTTCTTCTATCATCCGTAAATAGGTAGCGCTGGTAACAGCTCCACCAATGCAGGCTGCCCATAAAGTAGAGTTACAGGTGATGCTTGGGGGCAAATCCACGCCAGAGACTATATCGGAAAAAACTAAGCGACCTCCTGGTTTCAAGATTCGAGCGGCTTCCCGGAAAACACGGGCCTTGTCCGCTGAAAGGTTGATAACACCATTGCTGATCACAGCATCTGCCATTCCATCTTTAATGGGTAGATCTTCAATATAACTCCTGGTAAAATTTACCTGATGGAAGCCATGTTTCAAAGCTAATAGGATGGACTTTTCCAGTTGTTCCTCTGTCATATCGATTCCGAGCACCTTACCGTAGGGGCCGGTAGCTAGGGCCGCGTAAAAAGCATCCATCCCAGCTCCACTTCCTAGGTCAACGATAAATTCTCCTGGTTCTATATTAGCTAGATGGAAATAGAAACCGACGCCGGCAAAAGAGTCCATGGCGGGCTCGGGGATTCGATCTAGCATGCGGGTAGGATATCCTAGTTTTTCGGCCAGTTGGCGGCCCATTTCGAAATGGAAATTTCCTGCTGGCTGAAGGGCAACATCGCGGTACATTTTCTTGACTTTGGTTTCCAGGGCTTCGGGATCCACCTGTGCGGGTAGTTCTTGGATCGTTTTCATTAAT
Source organism: Saprospiraceae bacterium (assembly GCA_965263225.1). Taxonomy (GTDB): domain Bacteria; phylum Bacteroidota; class Bacteroidia; order Chitinophagales; family Saprospiraceae; genus DT-111. The sequence continues at coordinate 167,931 of CBDHHG010000040.1, read as the reverse complement.
CTTGGTTTTTTGATTGATAATGCCGAGATAGTGATCTCTTATGTTCCAGGCAAAACTATAGGAGAATCCTCTTCAAGTAAATCGCGGCTGTTTTGATGGGTGCTTTTATTGAGTGAAACTGGCTCGGGATTGAGCAGATGCCCCATTCCGACTAGTAAACTGGCAAAAAAGAGGTAGAAACAGACTGTACTCAATAGAGGTAGTCAGTCAATCAATAAGCTGTCTGCCCCAATCAATCGGGATTGACAAGCTGTTGTGCCACCAAAGAGGCAAAGAGCTTTGCTATGCACTCCGCAGCCATTTGAGTACATAAAATACAAGTATACCCACTGCTGCAATGAATAGGCCAGCCAGAGCCTGTTTGGGTTTCTCGATCAGCGTATTAATCAGGAAAACACCTACGATAAGAATAAAAATCCATGGCACAATGGGATATCCCCAAGTCTTGTAGGGCCGCTCTTTGTCCGCTAATCGCTTCCGAAACAAAATAACACTATACGCCCCCAAGGCCATAAACAAGAAGTCCATAAAGACTACATAAGTAATGAGATTGGCAAAGGTACCCCAGAAGAGTAGCAGGAGGATAGCCCATAGTGCTTGGATCAGCATAGCATTAGCCGGGGTGCGAAAACGCGGATGAATCTCCGCCAATTTATCAAAGAAGATTCCATCTTTCGCCATAGCGAAGTAAATACGAGGAGCCGACATGGTGTAAATGCTGATCGTTCCAACAATAGAAATGACAATGGCGATAGCAACAAATTGCCCGCCATTGGTTAAGGCGGCAGCTACAGCATCCCCAGCTACCTTCTTGCTGGCTACGAGCGCATCCATCGGCAATAATAGCATGTATGTCAAATTAACCAGAACATAGGTTAGCGTTACAATGACTACCCCAAGCATCATAGCTCTAGGTACCGTTTTTTGGGCATTGATTGTTTCACCAGCTACATAAGAGGCATGATGCCACCCTCCGTAAGACCAAAGCACACCGATCAAAGCGAGCAATAGGCCCGTATATATATTTTGCCCTTCCTGTGTTACCAGTTTTAGGCTAAAGTCCACCTTAGCAGGATCGTAATAGAGCATACCGACAAGGACGATCCCTACAATAGCTAGGAGTTTCAGCCCCGTAAAAACGTTAGCCAGTGACTGACTCACTTGTACTCCAACCACATTGATCAGGGTTAATCCCGCGATTACCCCAACCGCTACTAGCATCTTGACCTCAGGGGACATGGGAAAAAAGAAGGTCAGGTATTCTGCTAAAGCAATACCTAAGGCAGCTAATGAGCCCGTGTTTATCGCTAATAAAATGGCCCAACCGTATAAAAACCCTGTGATATCACCATAGGCCTCCTTCAAGAACACATAGACCCCACCAGACTGAGGGAACATGCCTCCTAACTCTGCAAAAGTTAAGGCCCCAGTCAAACTGACTAGCCCTCCCAATATCCAGATAATCAATACCAAAAGATGATTATTGAGGGACTCAGCTACCTCATTAGGAGTGGTGAAGATGCCGGCGCCAATGCAGCTACCTACGGCAATCATAGTTAAGCCGTATAAGTTAATCCGTTTCTTGAGTTGGCTCATTCGGTTGGTCTTTCTTGCTAGTGAATGGGACAAGATAGTAAATAAGCCGTGAATATAAGTCGATGCCCTCCGGATTGATATCATAGGGCATCAAGCATAATTCCTCAAGTGCGCTCATTTTTGTTAACGAGCCTGGGAGAGGGCGGCGGCCCCCTCTTCAATAGCCATCTTTAGTCGCTCCATGCCCATTTGGTTAATGGCTTTCATCTTTCGTTTTACACCAAATAGCGACATCATGAATCGATTAAAACCACTAGCTTTTAGTGTAAAAGTCTGGATCACCTGCACTCTACCATTCTTTTGTTGTAGCTCGTATTCAAAGACCGGTTGGCTCTTGTAAGGTTGGGAGATTTCACATTCCATTCTAAGATAATTTTGACCTTTTAGAGCAGCCAGTTTTTGAAAGCCTTCACTCTTCTCTGCCGTACCTTGCCAATAAAAGGTAGAACCAATCTGCCCATCTTCACCTTCCACCCAGTTTTTTTGTTCCGGATCACTAACCAAGAAGGGAGACCAGTCGGTAAATTGTTCTAAGCTCCGCAGTTTATTGAACACGATTTCTTGCTCTCCTTCGATCCACACCTTACTAATGATGGTGATGGCTTTTTGGGCACCAAGGGGTAAGGCCAATGGGACGATAAAAAGGCTAATTCCAGTTCTGAAAATCTTTGTCATTTTGAAAGCGTTTATAGTTAATTGAATGATGATTTACACCCCTATATCGAATGAGGTAGTGGGAATAGGACTGAGGATGAAAAAAAATTCTTCTTTTCTAAAATGGGTACGGTAGTAGGAGTGGTTTATGAAGGTAAGTTTTTCTACATTTGTCGGCTAAATTCGCCATGATTCGGACCTAAATCCTAAGAGATGAAGATCATTTGTATTGGACGCAACTACGTAGATCACGCCAAAGAGCTCAACAACCCCGTTCCCTCTCGACCAGTGGTTTTTATGAAACCGCCTTCTGCTCTCCTAATCGGAAATCGCCCCTTATATTATCCAGCATTCACCAAAGATTTACACTATGAACTGGAACTGGTACTGAAGATCGGCAAGAACGGGAGGCATGTCCAAAGAGAATTTGCCAAAGACTACTTCAAAGAGGTAGCGCTGGGGATAGATTTTACAGCACGTGATCTGCAATCGGAATTGAAGAAAAAAGGGCATCCTTGGGAAATCGCCAAAGGATTTGATCACTCTGCGGCGATTAGTGAGTTTATCCCCATTGATCGCGTCAATAAAACGGCCATCGAATTTCAGTTGAAGAAGAATGATGAAATTGTTCAGAAGGGAAATTCGAAGGATATGATTTTCTCTTTTGAGGACATCATCGTCTACGTATCTCAATTCTTCAAACTGCAAATGGGAGATCTCATTTATACGGGTACCCCCGCGGGAGTTGGACCGGTTCAAATCGGGGATAAACTAGAGGGAGAACTCTTCACTAAAACCGCTGTGGAACCCCTAATCAGTTGCGAGATTAAATAGGCCATAATCCTACCTAAAATGACCCAAGCTGGCAGTCAGGTCCCAGCCTTTCCGATAAAGCGGAGGAAATTCAAAAGTATTTCTATTTTTGCAGCGCCGCTGCGGTTGGCGACTCCTTATAAACGAAGAAGTAGTTCCAAAATGGATCGCAATTCCATCTAAAAACGACTTCAGAAAAACATTAAAATCTAATGCCTTATTTATTCACTTCCGAATCGGTTTCAGAAGGACACCCAGACAAGGTAGCGGATCAAATCTCTGATGCCCTTGTTGACCATTTTCTGGCTTTTGACCCTAACTCGAAAGTAGCCTGTGAAACCTTAGTGACTACTGGGCAGGTAGTACTGGCAGGAGAAGTTAAATCCAACGTATATCTCGACGTGCAAGAGATCGCCAGGGACGTAATTCGTCGCATTGGCTATACCAAGTCTGAGTATATGTTCGAGGCTAACTCCTGTGGTGTACTTTCTGCCATTCATGAACAGTCCCCAGATATCAACCAAGGGGTGGAAAGAGCCGCACCTGAAGAGCAAGGTGCTGGTGACCAAGGTATGATGTTCGGCTATGCTACCAACGAAACAGACAATTACATGCCACTGGCTTTGTATATGGCCCACCTAATCCTAGAAGAGTTGGCTGCCATTCGCAAGGGCGGAAAAGAACTGACCTATCTTCGACCAGATAGCAAATCACAAGTAACAATCGAATACGCTGATGATCATGTCCCCCAACGCATCGACTCCATCGTGGTATCCACTCAGCATGATGACTTTGGTGAAGATGATGTAATGCTAGCTAAGATTCGGGAAGACATCATTAATACCGTCATCCCTAGAGTAAAAGCAAAACTAAAGCCGGAAATTCAGGCCTTGTTCAACGATGATATAACCTATCACATCAACCCGACGGGTAAATTCGTGATTGGTGGTCCTCATGGAGATACTGGCCTAACGGGCCGAAAAATTATTGTTGACACCTATGGTGGTAAAGGAGCGCATGGTGGTGGTGCATTTTCTGGTAAAGATCCGTCGAAGGTTGATCGTTCAGCCGCCTATGCTACTCGTCACATCGCTAAAAACCTGGTAGCAGCAGGTGTTTGCGATGAAGTATTGGTACAGGTTTCTTACGCGATTGGAGTAGCAGCACCTACCAACATTTACATCAACACCTACAACACCGCAAACGTATCCTTGAATGATAGCCAGATTGCGGATAAAGTAGCCGATATATTCGATATGCGCCCTTATGCTATCGAACAACGGTTAAAGCTGCGCAATCCGATTTACAGCGAAACGGCTGCCTATGGCCATATGGGACGCCACTCTGAAATTAAAACCGTAAGCATGAAGAACGGCGCCGGTGAAATCCTTGAGAAAGAAGTAGAAACCTTCACTTGGGAAAAACTGGACTATGTAGATAAAGTTAAGGCCGCTTTTAGTTTGTAGAAGCAGCTACCTATACCTTCACAAAGGTTATTGTTCATCCCGAATCTTGGAATTATCCGAGGTTCGGGATGTTCTATTTATAGATCAATGTACGATAGTCTGTTTTCAGAGTTTTGGTGGATGCTATCTTCATTAGTCGTATTTCTGATTAAGTATATCCTAATCATTGGAGGAATCATCCTTGTCCCATCTTTAGGGTTTCTATTTATTAGCCGGATAGAGGAATCCTCGCGTCTCTTCCACGCTTCAAGAGGACTCAAGATCTTCCTTGGCGCACTCAATGTGTTGTTTGTGGGAGGTTTGTGGTATTACATCTATTGGAAGTATCCCACCTTGGAAGGTCACCAGCTCAGCTCCATTTGGCAAAGCGAAAAATTGGTGATTATCGGCGCTTGTTCGATAGCTCTTGTTTTATCCGGTCTGATGGCTTCAGCATTAGGTCGGGGTTTTGTTTCGTGGGGAATACTTGGTGCCATATTTCCTATCTTTTTCCCCATAGTTGCTACTTTTTCAGTGGATCAGGACACGGCAGATGCCAGAAGGGAGAAACGGCGACTGGCTAAACTGAAGGCAAAAATCGTCTGGAAAACAGAATATGAAACAGATCATGAAGCCATGAAAAGGGCAAAGCCTGTCCCCGGGAGTGAAGTTTGTTCCAATTGCTTTAGACCTGTTCCCTACGTTAAGAAGGGGGACAAATGTCCAGGTTGCGGGGGTATTTTTGGCGGTTATACCATGAAAGAGATTAAGAAGCCAGTGAGGAGAGGATATTGTTCAAATTGCGATGCACGGACATACAATAAGAGCATTGGAGATCGCTGTTCCCACTGTGAATCCAAATTTATGGCTTGATCGGCCACTCCAGAACAGCTGTCCTACTGCTTACTGCTAGTTTGATAGAACTGTATTTGAAATAGGAGTCATCAGAATTTGTACATCCGCGATGACTCCCATCTGTTTACCCAATGGCAAAAAATCGATGAATTAAGCTCTTATTCAGGCAGTACCGTACCATTGAGATCCCCATACTTAAAGCCAATAAAATTTAGTTCTGATATATCTCCATTTAGCGTCACCGTATTCGAGATATTCTCCAACTCCGCAAAAGGGCTTCTGGGGTTTTGAAATTGATAAGTTGCAGGAACAAAGCCCCAATTTCTACCGGTCCTAAATTCTTGCCGGACGGCCAAGATTAACAACTTCATTTCCACGATATCGGCAATGGATAGGCTATTGGAGCCATTGACATCACCCGCTAACACCTGATATGGTTCATCCAAAATAGCTGTACCAAGAATGTGTTTGTGCATCAGCACCACATCAAAAGTGGAGAGTCCATTTAGCGGGGAACCACCTTTAGAAATTTTCAAGGTGTAGGGTTCTCCCGTTGGTAGATTATCAAAACGATAGGTGCTTACCTCACTAGCAGTGGCAACTACTGTGCCATCCTCACCCAGCAACTGAATGGTCACTCCGCCAAGAAATTCACCTTCTGCGGTAGTCACCTTGCCACTGATAGAAGCCGTTTGGGCGAGTAAGGCGAAAGTATTGAATAACAAAAGGGCAAAAGTTAATATGGTTTTCATAAGCTTTAATAGTTTAGATTGGAATCAAAAGGCAATCCTCAGCCATGCACCAGGAATGGCATGTCCAGGAGCTCTAGTTGAGTCGCCACAAATGAAGGAAAAAATGGAGGGGCAATCCGTCTACCTATTACCCCTCCTTGATAGTTGTCTTACTGTTTAATCACTTTTTTGAGGAAAACTCCGTCAGATCCGATAAAACGCAGGATGTAAGTCGAAGGGGCTAAGCCTTGCATGGAGATCTGATTCATAGCTTTATACTCTCCCAGGAGTTGGCCTCCTATACTGAGCATTTGGATACGATCCACTTTCACCGATTGGTATTGGATATTTATGAGGTCGACGGTGGGATTCGGGAACAGTTTTACACGTTCTTGCAACGGTATATCTCCTACCGATAAAGGTGTGTCAGAGACCGTTCCAATCGTTTGCTTCTGTTGGACCTGTATCTCCGCTTCCGTAACTCGAATCAAACGTACATTTTCTACTCGAAACGGCATTTCATATTCGCCATCTCTAAAGATTACATCCTCGATTGTCATACTAATCTGACCGATAGCCCCATTCCCATTTACCTCCAATTGATCAATACGGGTGATGCCAATATGTAATCTATGGTTATTTGGGTCATCTCTTACCAACGCAATCATATCTTGCCCCAAATTACCGAGCCATGAATTTTGAAAGGTAGCCTTAGCCGAACCATACGCTACTGCCAGGGGATCGTATACAATGCTGAAGGCTAGGCCGTAGGCTCCTTCCACGGGGTTTTCGTTATCTCCAAGATTAATATCAAAGCTAACCGTTTCACCGGGACGTACGGGGTAAGCCTGGACGTAAATGGGTGCCCCTTGCATATCCATGTTCTCCAGAGAAGATCGATACTCAGCCATAGGGTTCGGACTTAAATTCACGGCCCGCCCCCAGTTCAGACTAATGGCAGTAGTATCAGCCGTATTGATCACCCCATCTCCATTGGTATCAATATGCTTATAGTCAACGCCGGTACTGGGTGTTACTTGTCCCCAATCTGTAGCCCACTGTCCACGCCAGATCAAATTCGCATTTTCCCGCAAGGGTCCCGTAGATCCATAAGCGAGTCCCAGATTAAGTAAATCAAAATGATTGGCCACCTCATTGTGGTCGGTATCTCCAGGCCATATGCGCTCCTCTCCATTAATGATGACCAAACCATCGTCCAGAATTGGGAAAGCAGACTCCGGGGTATCATTAATTACTTCCGTTTGCATGCTAGACACATCAAAGAAGACCGGAACCTCTCCTCCTTCTCCCAGCACATTGAAACACATTTCGTAGAGTATCTGATCATCAGGAATGCTTATTCCCAAACCTTGTCGATCTAGCCACAAGAATCGAAGAAGCCCGTTCTCGTAGTTATTCCCTCCCAAATTGAAGTTAGTATCATCTAAATCTGGCAGGGAAAAGTTTTGTAGGTAATTCAGTTCCAATTGGGTGGGATCCCAACTCACAGCATATTGTAGTCCCAGCAGATTGACAAAATCTTTTGCCCGGACTGCCAAGCACACGGTTTCTCCGGTCTGAGCGTTAGCTTCCCCAATGCTAAGTTGTGGTGTAGGCCCAGTAGAATTAGTACAATTGGGTTCAATATCTCCGATTACCTTGGTATTTCCGCTGGCATCGGTAATCGTGACTTGATAGGTAGCTCCTGCAGGGACGGTTATTGCACTTGTAGTAACATTAGAGCCTTGGATTCCCGTTTCCTCTACCCCATTACTCCAATTAAAGGTATAAGGGCCATAGTCATCGTTCCAGACCACAGCAGTTAGGGTTACCTCTTCATCTTCTGTTCTACAGTTATAGGAAAAGGAAGCAAAGATCTCTCGGTCAGGGCAATAAGGAATCGAACCTAATTCCGCTACGCAACCTCTACCGTCTGTAATAGTTACAGAAGTAAGTACATCTAAGGGCACAATTACCGTAGACATCTCTTCTGCTACCACTACCTCACCCGTACTCCAGGTAAAGGTGTACAAAGCCGAATCATCCGATCCTGGAGAAAAAGCAAAAGCTTTCATCTCTACCGTGGAGCTGTCCAAACACGTCCAGGATAGGAAGCCTTGAATGAAATCCAGACCGACATAGAACTCTTTAACAGTTTCGCAAGAAGTTGTAGCGTCTGTGATGGTAAGCGTATACTCTCCAACTTCCAAATCACTAATATCTCTGGTCGTTGCGCCATTACTCCAATTGTAAGTATACATGGCATCATCCGGAATATGGGTTAGGGTAATACCACCGCCACCATCTCCGGAACAAGAAACAGGAGTTATATCTGCATCGATATCAAGTAAATTTGCGTTTTCCTCTACCTGTATTGCGGCAAAAGCTGTCAATCCGGCTTGATCCGTCACGGTCAAGCTATACAGTCCTGGTAAAGCAACTTCTTGAGCCTGATCAGATGCGGTAAAACCTTCCGGCCCTTCCCAAGCGTAACTAAATGGCCCCGTATCGCCACTGATCGTAGTCACTAGATGGATCGTCGCGGTAGATCCACATCCCAAAGTTTCAGCACAAATCTGATCAATTGTCGGTCCCGAAGTCCCAGGTTCTCCAATGTGGATGCCACCACCTACACTTCCTAGCGAAATGGTTTGAACACCTTCGGCTGGATTGGGCGTCCAGAGGGCTTCGATCGGGGTTCTGGCACCATTCACCATCACCGAGGCAAAACCTGACGCTCCCAAGACTTCAAAACAGAGAGAGAAAATAACTGCATCATCTGCTAAGGTTCTAGGTGTTAATTGTGGATCTGACCAAGCTAAAGTCACCTGTCCGTCGTCCAATAATTCAGGTAGTATCCCAAAGGCAGTAGCCGTACTCGCCAAGGCAAAGTTTCGTGCCTCGATAAAGCCCAGCAAATGCTGATCAAATTGAATAGTAAATTGAGCGCCTATAATATTTTGAAAGTCTTGTACTGTAAAATCGAGGCAGACAACTTCCCCCTGCTCCGCCTGTACTTCCTCAGCTTCCAGCAGTAGACAGCCATCAAATATGTCCTCTTCCTGTGATGGGATTTCACAGTTTGGTGTGCTCGTCTGAAATACCTGGGAGCAACCCTGATTATCTGTGACAGTAACCTGGTATGCTACACCTGCCATAGCCGGTACCGTTATTTTATGTTCATTCGGTCCAGTGAAAGTTTCTCCCGTACTCCATTCGTAGCTATGAGGGTTGTTTTCGGTATCAAATATCAATGCCCATAACTCAACCTCATCTTCATTTAAACATCTAGAAAAAAGGCCACCTCGGATTTCTGCTGCCGGAACATCAAAAGCCTGTGTTACACTACAACCCGACACCTCATCCGTAATCGTAACCCTATATGTACCCGCTTGTAGGTCAGTTAGAGTAGTAGTGGTAGCGCCGTTGCTCCAGACAAAATCAAAATTTGCATTCGTATTAGTTAACGATAAGTCGATGGCTCCACCTTGTGCTTGGTTACAAGGGACGGGTGTAATACTAGCGGTAAAGATTGACTCCCCATTCCCGCCCAAAACAACGGCCGATGCTTTGGCGATTTCTCCGGCGTCATTGCTTACCTCCAACTCGTAGTATCCACCGCTAAGTGCCTCAAAGGAAGAAGCATTGCTACTAAACCCATTTGGACCAGTCCAAGTATAAGTCAGGGGTTCGGTATTTGAGCTGGCAGCAGCATCTAGAAACCCATGGCCAAGATCCCCGCAAAGAGAAGAACGTACACATAGCTCATCAATCTCTATATCACTGGCTTCCGTATCCCCAATCTGAACTTCGGCGGCCAGAAATGTAGCAGAAAGCAAGTGCAGGTTGCCATCAATTAGCTCTATAGGTGTAGGATTCTTGGAAAATTCTACTATTGTTTTTCCAGCTTCGACGAGTGGCTGGAAACACAACTTGGCCATGGTCTGACCTTCGGCTACATCTATTCCAGTAGCGGTGGGGCTCGACCAGGAAAAGGTGACCGTTTTCTCCGGGCCGACAATGGGTGTCCCAAAGGAAGCTGAAGACAAGCCAGCTAAACCAAAATCTTTAGCCTGGGTAAACTGTAACATATCAGGATCGTAGAGAATACTTCCCTGCATACCCAATACATTTCGAAATCCTTGGGTTTTCAGGTCCAGGCAAAACTCCTCTGTGGAGCTCGTGCTCACATCCTCCAATTGAAAAGATAGACAGGAATCGGTGTCTTGAGCGGATAGGACACCACCTCCAAGGAGTAGCGCACAACAATAAAACAGATAGGTCCAATTTCTTAACATGTTCACTGGAATTTTTTGATAGTAGTTGGGAGGCAAAGCCGGGGCTTCGCACTTTGTTATGATTATGAATTAGGTGTATTTCTCAATCTTGACTCAAAATTACAGCCTAATTCTCCAGTATTTCAGTACATTATTTGTAAATTATAGGATTAGATAACACGCACATTAATCGTAACACATTATTTATTAACATTTTAACATATTTATATATAGACTATTTTTAGCAAACCGTGGAAGCAGCGTCTGACCTTAATTATGCATAATTAGGAGTGGGGGCTTTTCATGACTTTTGCCAGGCAAATTGCATTGAATAGTGTCGTCCCTATTCGAGAATGGCATCCCTCCACAAGATTTCCTGATTATTACTCATTGATCTCAACAAACATCCTATGATCCTTGTCAACTTGCTAAAACAACTCAGTACCCGAGAACGCACAAAGTTTCAAGAATACGTTGAATCTCCTTTCTTCAACAAGAACCAGAAAATTCAGCAACTGTGTAGAATACTGTTGGCCTTTGCGCCCGATTTCAATACTCATGAGATCAACAAAATAGCCATCTATCGAGCCATCTATGGTAAGGGACCTTATGAGGAGTTGCGACTGAATAATCTCATTTCTGATCTGGTGCAACTACTCTATGATTATCTCAGCTACATCCAATTGGAGCACAACGAATCGCAAAAGAAAGCACTTTTGCTCGAAGCCCTACAGACTAGAGGTTTGTATGAGCAGATTCCTAGGCAAGCCAAACGGTATCAAAAGATACTGGAAAAACAACCCCATCGGAATCAGTCCTATTTCTGGTATGCCTTTTTACTGCACAAAGAACTAGATCAACTTTCGCTGTCCAGTAGCAAGAGAGGCTACGATGTAAATCTGCAAGTAAAGAACAATATGCTAGACACCTTTTACACCTGTAGCAAATTGAGTATTGCTTGTGATATGACCAGCAGAAACACCGTAGTCAATGCGGGTTATCAGTGCCATTTCCTAGCGGAAATCATTGCTGAATACAAGGCGCGTCCTGAACTTTTTTCCCAACCCGCATTGCAGGTCTATTACAAAACGCTTGAAATGCTCCAACAACAAGATCAGACGGAACACTATTATCAATTGAAAAATCTGCTCAACCAACATTGGCCCCTTTTCCCCTCACAAGAATTACGGACACTCTACCATTATGCGCTCAACTATGGCGTCAAAAAGATCAATTCAGGTAGACGAGAATTCTATCGAGAAATTCTGGAATTGTACAAAATCCTACTGGAGAAAAAAATCATCTTTAAAGAAGGGTATCTCACACAATGGACCTACATCAACATCGTCACCGCAGGGATACGACTCAAAGAATTTAACTGGACAGAGGCGTTTATCAATCAATATCGCTCAAGTCTACAGCCGAGCGAGGAGCATAATGTCTACACCTATAACCTGGCGTCTCTTTATTACGCCAGAGAGGACTACACCAGTGCACTCCAGTTGTTACACGACGTTGAATTCACAGATGCCTTCTACCATCTTTCGGCTAAAATCATACAGCTCAAAAGTTACTATGATTTGCAAGAGACTGAAGCGTTTTTTTCTTTGGCAGAAGCCACCCGAATTTACCTCACCCGCAACCGTCAACTCTCAGAATACCAAAAACGTTCGAACGCCAATTTCTTGAAACTAGCGACACGCTTACTCCAGTTGCGTTTGCGATCAACAACGTTGACCCGCAAGGAAAAAGAACAACAAACGCAGCGTATTCATCAGCAATTAGAGAGCAAAACTATAGCCAACAAAGGCTGGCTCCAAGAGGCCCTGTTGGCTATATAATGTGTAGATCGTTGGTATTGGGAATTCCAAACTTTTCACCGTTCAATCAGTACCTTACGCAGAGCCATACCCTCTTCATTCCACAGGCGCACCCAATACAAACCTGGCTGCAGTCCTTGTACATCCAAAGTACTATCACCTACCCCGAACTCCGAGGAGAGAACAGTTCTACCCTGGGTATCATAGCATTGTACCCAAGTACGCTGTAAACGAAGGCCCGTTACCCTAAGCGTTTTTCCTACTGGATTAGGATACAAGGTTACGGGCAGTATACCCCTTGGAGATTGGATATCGCTGATCACTTCTACCGCTGTACTCACGACCTCAACAGGCACGATTGCTTGCGAATTGGAGATTAATTTCACGCCTTCTATATCAAGATAAAAGTCTACGCCAGATTTTTCCCACTCATTCCGCTGACGGATGAGAATATCATCCTCAATCGTAATGTACAAATGACCAATAATCCCACTTCCGCTTACATTGTTACCGTCAAGACGGGTCATGCCGATAGCGAGTTTACCTACATCAGCAAATTCCTTTTGCATTAGTAGTAAATTCTGTCCTTCTTGACCGAGCCAAGAACCAGCGGCGCTAAATCGCACTGAGCCAGGAACGACCAAACTAGGATCATAGGTCAATTGGAAAGCCAGCCCATAGACATCGTCGGCAGGGAAATCGATATTACCGAGTACTATAGGCAAACTATAGGATTGACCCGCTTGTAAAGTATCTAATTGTATGGAGAACGGGATGCCACTTCGTTCATCTATAGGTGTATTGGGAAAGAACCCATCATGGACTAAGCCCCAGTTGAGATGCAAGGCCAAGGTATCTTCCATGTTGATCTGTCCACTTCCATCCGTATCGACATGCTTATAATTGTCTTGCTCAGGTGTTTGGCGAGACCAATCGAAGGCTGGCTGTTCGATCCAATCTAGGCTTGCATTAGGACGACTAGGCCCTTGCAACGAATCTAGTAGAAATCCAAAATTTAGTATATCATACTGATCCGCTGAACCATCATCATTTGCATCACCAGGCCACACCGGATCTTCTCGTGGTGCTACCGCTACCCGTAGTCTTCCGGAGCCACATAGATCTGTGGTATTAAGACAAGTCGTGAAGCAGAGTGTATCTGTACCGGGATTTACCCCAGTATATTCAAGGCAGTTAGCGGCTTCTCCAACTTCCCCTTCAAAAACACCTCCTTCAAATTCATTACAATCTGGATCAATGACTACTTCTAAACCAAGTGGATTTTGGGTAGGATCGCACCACACGCCCTGCTCACCAACCACCAGGGAATCCAACAGGTTCCAGGTCAAATCCGGGTTTTGGACAGTAACGGTTACACTTACTTCATCGGAGCAACCTGCTTGATCTTCGACAGCTACGGTAAAGGTGGTCGTTTCCAACAAATTACTCGCAATCGGTTCTATACTATTCGGATTATCTAGCGCAGCAGCAGGGGTCCAAGTCACATTGGTCAAGTTTTTTCCAAAAACCTTAAGTTGACTACTTTCTCCTGCTACGATCAAGCCGGGGTTCGCGCTTATACTATCAACTGGACTTGGTATCAAAGTATAAGTATCCGTAACAAAGCAGCCATTGGCATCCGTTATTGTAACTTGATAAACGGCTGCTTCTAATCCAGTGATGGTCTGGCTGGTGGCAGCGGTAGACCACGTAAAAGCATAGGGCAGGGCCCCACCTTCTACTTGGGCCGTTAAGGCACCGTCAAACTCTGGCCCTTGGCAAGGAGGGGCTTGAAGTTCCTGAATATCAAGGCTCAGTACTTCTGGTCTAAAGAAATCGCGTCTCCAAATACATCCGGTGGCAGAATTGATCTGAAGTCGAACTTGACCAGCAAACGGAACCTGAAATGGGCCATCAGGTATGGGTAGAGCCTCTCCCCCATTCAACTGAAAAGTAAAGGGCGCTTGCCCCCCTTCGATCGCACCTATTTCCAGGGTTGCGCCCCCCCCTTCACACCCTCCATCGTCAAAATTCACCTCAACTGATTCGATCGAATCTGCGACAAGCACATCGAACACAGCTCCAGCTGTACAACCGTATTGATCCACTAATTGCAGTTCATATTCTCCACTCATATCTACAGAATCAGCTCGAAGGCTAGGTCGCATTTCTGTGGACTGAAATCCATTAGGTCCTTGCCAATTGTAGCTCTGCCCGCCAAAAACATTCGGATCAAAGTAGATCGTATCGCCCAGACATACGGGGCTGTTGCTGAAAGGTAATAAGCCAAAATCGAGGTAGGATCGGGCATTCACAAAAATGTAGGCAGTGTCCGTACAACCTACGGGGCCTTCAATTTCTACACTGAAGGAGGCTTCTCCATACAATTCTGTAACAGTGGGCCGTGGGCAATCCGTGCAACTTAAGATCCCATCGGTTCCTGACCAATTGAGGCTAGTCGACAAGGGAGCGTCTATAAATAATTCAAAACTATCCCCTGCACAGATGGTCGTATCACGGCTAATGTTTCGATAGGCTCCAATCTCGATCTTGCCAGTCACAAATTGCAGGTTAGGGATATCCTGACCACCCCGTAGTACTCGAAATGGGATATGTGTAGTAGAAAGCTCAATACTCGCTTGATCACATACTGCTAATACATTGAAATACATCACAAATAGCGTATCTCCATCACGGACGGTTTCCCAATAATCAATGAGCCAATCAAAGACGAGCTCATTGGAGCTTGGGTAAGCAAAATTCCCGCTAGCCATCGGATAATCTGGCGAAAATCCGATGGAATCTAGTTCAAGTTGAGTGGCCTCCCACTCCAAGCCCATCTGTACACCGTCGGTATTCATAATGTCATAAAGTTGTACCGGAACGGCTACGCGACTAGCTTGTGGCGTTTCAAGAGAACGAACAAGAACAGTTTGGGCAGATACCCAACAAGTACTTAGAATGAACACACTGAGAAGTAGTAATTGCTTGTGCATAGGGTGGTTTTTGATCAATGCAAATGGGATTATGCGCCCCCGATACCGCGACGAATTAGCCATATCTAGGCGCTCACAACAAAAGTAGGGGCAAAAGCAGGAAAATTGAAGTACAATATTTTAGTTTTATAACTAATAACCTTTTTAATTTTTCTCCCTATTTCTTTATAACCAATTGTTTTACAAGCGAATAAATTTTGCTACAACTATTAAAACACAACTTATTTCATAAGAAGGATATGCAAAACAGCAAACTTATAGATATAATCCGACGTTTATCTCCCAAAGAATTGAAACAGTTGGAAGTATTTGTGACTTGTGACCTCTTCAACACCAATCAAAAAGTGAAATACTTACTCAAGATAATTATAAATCAAGTTACTGATAATCAAGTAAAAAAACTTAACTCCAAAGATATTTCGCACCAGTTGGAACCAAATGTATCTTACCATGAAAAGCGATTCAATAATTTCCTTTCGAAACTGCTCCAATTGGTCTATCAATTCCTTAGCCTTCAACATTTCCAACGACACAGCTCTTGGCAGCAAGTTGCTTTATTGCATGAATTGACAGAAAGAGACGCCCAAAAGCACATCAAGGGGGCCTTACATAAATGGGAGCTAGCTGATGGAAAAGAAGACCAAAGAGGCATGCAGTATCATCTATCCATAGCTAATCGAAATCATTATCAGGATCGGTTTGAACTAGAACAAAACAATAGGCGGTATCACCCTTTTTTGCAGGCACAAAGCGATCATCTTGATTTGGCCTATTTGGTAGAAAAGCTCAGGATAGCCTGTGATATGCATAGTCGGAACACGATCATTCAAGCTACTTATCATTGTCATTTTCTTAGTGAGATTAAGGGATTGATTAGCAGGCAAGATCAGTACTTGCAGCATCCGAATATAAAAACCTACTGGCATTGCCTTCGCATGCTGGAGCAACAACAAAAGGAAGACTATCAAAGCTTTAAGGGGCTGCTTCAGGCACATCATCAATGTTTCTCCAAAGGAGAACTTCGGACGCTCTATCAATATGGTCTCAATTACAGCATTAAGAAAATAAACTCGGGGGATAGCCATTTTTACGAGGAGATATTTGCGCTGTATCAAGTAATGCTTGAAAAGGAGTTATTACTGGTCGGGAATCAACTTTCTCAATGGTCTTTCAAGAATATCGTTACCACTAGCATTAGACTGAAAGCTTTTAGTTGGACAGAAGATTTCATTGATCAATTTCAGCATAAATTGGCACCTGAAGATCAATTCAACGCGCTCAGCTACAATTTGGCGGCCTTGGCCTATGCCCAAGGAGACTACCGTTCCGCCCTCCAACACTTGCAATACGTAGAATTCACCGACTCCTCCTATCATCTTGGCGCAAAGATTATCCAACTTAAAAGTTACTATGAACTGGAAGAAGAAGAGGCTTTCTTGTCTTTGATCGCTGCCTTTCGGAAGTATATCAAGCGGAGCAAGCAGATTTCTGCCTATCGGAAAACGGCCAATGCTCACTTCATTCAACTGGCTAAAGAACTTTTCCAACTAAAAACTAAAGTGCGGCTGCAAGATGGGGGCGCGCTGAGACATTGGCGTTTGATCAAATTAAGGCTTGATGAGAAAGCCCCAATTGCTAATAAGGATTGGTTAATTTCTGCTTTACAAGGCTTAAAGAAAAAAGTGCTGTAGGAGGCTTCTAGCTTTTCAAAAAGAAGCAAAACACCTGTGAGTAAGCTTCAAACAAACCCACACAAACAGCTAAAAATTAAAATATTACACATTATTAAATAAGACATAAAACAGCCATCAGAAACAGCGCCAAAATATTAGATTTTTCACCTTATCACAGCTCTAAAAATTTATTTTTTTTCAAAAAAAGACTTACATTTAAGCAACAAATTTTTTGAGAAATAATACGCGCTGTTTGCTTTTCTCAAGAAAGGATTTTATCGCGCTTTTGTATAATTACATAACTAAAATTGGACTATGACATTCAAAGAACAACTCTCTTTGACGCTAAGAATGCATTCGCTTATCAAAAGGAGAGCTACAGGCACACCGGAACAACTTGCTAGACGTCTGAACATTTCTCGCGCTACTGTCTTTAGAAAAATCAATGAACTAAAATCACTGGATGCTCCTGTATTGTATTGTAAGAACAGGCAAAGTTATTTCTACGAATGCCAGTTTGAACTCAATCTCAATGCTTATTGAAAGCTATCCATTAAATGAAAGAGGCCGGCTATTCTGTTGTAGAAATAGCCGGCCTTTTTTTGTCTGATTCAGCGCTCAACTAAGAAATATTAAGCAAGCAAATCTCCGAGCAAAATACTTATGTTAGAGTCATTAGTGCTTCTGCTCTCATTAGAACATCTTTTGGAAATGCACACAGCATCTCTTACCTTGAAACATGAATTAATTTCTCAATCTGCGGCTCCTCCGTTCCGATTTTATCCACTGGAGTGATTCGTATCTGATAGACTCCATCTGGGAAATCATTTGCCAACTTTAAAGTTATGTTTTGCTTCCCTACTACCATGTTGTAATTTCGAGTCACAAATGTTCTCCCTAACAAATCTTGCAATTCGATCAGTACCTCCTGGTTGTCAGCACCTTGGATTTCTAGATACAAAACATCTTCAAAGGGGTTAGGATAGGCATGGAAATTAAAGCTTTTGGATGTCAAATCCAGTCCAGCTATTGCTTTAGTCGTATTGCCCAGCCTTGTATCTTCATCTAAAACATAAGACATATAGACTTTGGCTTCTGGAGCAAACGGATTTATGAATTCGTACTCCCCGATTTCCCTACGCACTTCGGCACCAGAAAATTCTCCACCAAAAAACAGCGTATTCTCTTCAAAGAGCAGCTGAGAAACATTCTCACTGTCACGAGTACCATAGCTTTTGGCCCATTGTAGTTCTCCATCTGCATCCCATTTTAGCAGGGCGATATCATCTTCTCCCTTACTGCTCAAGTCTTGGCCTTGCCAATGCAATTGATCGTAAAAGGTCAGCCCAAGGAAAAGATCATCTCGGTCTCGTCCATAAGTAAGATCCAGGTGAGTTACATCTAAGGCACTTGATTCCGTTGAAGTTGACCAGATTAATTCTCCTTTTACATCTACAGTTAGCAAGGTAATACCATTGCCTAGACTTGCAGCAATCTCATCCGTTTTCCCCAAAGCTTCTTTCTGCCCATTGATCGCCAAAGTAAATCTTTCATTGGATGAAGCAACTGCAAGATCGATAAATTCGAACGTTGGACTAGAAGGGATATCCAGCAATCTTTGAAAACCTTCCTCTTTTTTCTTGTGTAGAAGGAAAATACCGGCATCTTCTTGCATTGGGATATTTCGGCTGTTTATTACTAGTCCTCCCTCTTGATATCGGCCAGCCAAAACAATCCCATTTTCTCCCATTTCTTCAAACTTGACCAAGCTTGAAGTATCAATCCCTTGGATAACTTCTATTTCCTTTACAACACCATTGTAATCTACTTCCATTAAAAAAGCAGAAGGATTTGAGACGTGTTCTACAGAAGTTTTGTCTATGGCCAAGTACCCTTTGAACAAACCTCCCACCCAGATTGAAGATTCAGTTTTAGAAAGATGTGAGATTTCTAGATAACGATTGGCTCGGATGTCTTTGGTCCAATGCAAACTATCCTCTATATAGATCAACCTATCTTTATGGTTAATGGCAACATTTTCAACGTAAATCTCCTGGCTGTGGTCCCAGTCAATGATTGACCAATTTTCTGCAACTGTTGCGATACGCTGAATAGTATTACCCCGGTAAGAATAATCTTGTTCTAAATAACTTCCATCACTTCCCTTAATTAAACCAATCGGAGATTTCTTTCCATCCTGAATAAATAGACCAAAATTTTGTAGCTTTTCTTTTTCTCTATGGTTAACATAGTATTTATGCTTATGGCGCCATTCCTCCTCCGGAGCACGTAAAGTTGGACCATATCCAGTAGGCCAATCAATAATGGGATTGTGATCTATCACTACGCGTGTATAACAATCATCATCAGTTGGATTGTCTTTCCTACAGATTACATCTTCATATAGAATTTCGCCTGTCTGAGGATGATAGGTTGTCGTTGTAGGGAATGGTGTGCAAGGCCCCAGTTCAGGCTCATTATAACAATACGTATATTGATTCCCAACATCTTGCTCTGGATAAGATTCACAAATACAAAAATAGTTGCTGACAGCATTACAATTTACCTCGTCAATATCATTATAAACGACTGTTAGATCTGCTGCACAAAAACCAATTGTAGCACAGTATGCTTCTTGGCGCCCCTGATTCATCTGCAATTTGTTATATAAATCTGTATCCTGAAAATTGGCGATATGGGAGAACTCTCCATTCTCCCATGCCTTAATGGCCTCAAAGAAATTCATCGTGATCTGATCACATGTCCTAAAACTGGGAGGCTCTTGGAGAAGAAATTCACTAGGGGCTCCAAGGTTATCCGAACAAATCGTTACGATTGTTGGAATACCCGAAACACTACAGTTCATTACCTCACAACCGTTGACAATCACAGAATTTACCCGTCGACCATGATAAAAAGCGCCATCAGTTCTACGAATGGCTAGGGTTGCAGGGCAATAGGAGACAAAACCACAGGGATCTATCTCTTCATACCGAGCATGAAGTTGTGCTGCAATACCAAAATCTATTGGATAGTTGGTCATTCCATTCACTACCAAGTTTACCAGGTGCTTATAAGCCGCTGCACGAATCTTCTTTATACCATAAGATTTCTGTCCTACAAATTCTCCATCGCAAAGCAATGGGATGGCACAAGGAGCATTTGTCGCATTGTTAAAATCAAAGTCGACGGGGCTTTGCAATTCACCAGCTAATGGAATATCCCCACAGTACTCATTAAAAAAGCAAGTTAAATCCTCATATCGAATAAGTTCTCTCCTATTTGTCTCTCTCTCTATCGAAAACTCTATCGAATTCTCACAGCCTCCAATATTGATATGAAGCATATGTCTTCCTACTTCAATTCCTTCTAGGTTTAAGACCATCTCGTCTTCAGAAACGCCTGAAAAATAACTCCTAATTTCATCAATTTCAACTGTTACATATTCTTGGTTGGGGTTTGGTATTTCGATAGTAATACCTCCCTTACCTCCTTCACAGGCGTTTTCGATGGATCGAATAAAGAAACCTCTTGCATCGTATAAATCAACCCCTCCACATATATAAAGGACTTTGCTTAACATCTTACTCATACAGCCATTTGATATTTTTACCGTAATTTCTGGGGCCACTTGTGGATCAAAAGCTAGTTCTTTATCCACCATTACGGTACTTTGGCCTGAAGCGATCAAATTCCCATCCAGAAACCAGTCTACACTATAATCACTGGAAATGTTTTCTGTAAATATGGTACTTCCTTCTTCTCGCAACAGAACCTGGCATTCGATAAAATCATTATCTTCAAATCCTAGCCCTCCTTTTAAGGCTATATCAAAATCTGGAGGAATTGGATTCTCTACCTCTCCAGAAGTGAGACAAGCCTCCATGGTAAAGGTCTGTACCTGGGAGCATCTATCATTTTTACTAACCGTTACCGTATAATCTCCCGGCGCCAAGTCGACTAATGTATTACCTACTTGACCTGTATTCCATTCATAGAAAAAATCACCCTCTTCAAGAGGGGCTACTACCAACTTTCCATCAGTACTCGAAGGATTAGTGGGCAGCATAATTTCCAAGGGGAATAACTCAATTACACAGCGCTCCAGGTAGGTCTGCAATTCCAATTCACATCCCAATGCATTGATGATGGTAATAGTGTAATCACCTCCACATAAATTATTGAAAACTACAGCTCCATTGACTCCGCTAAATTCTACTTGATCAGGTCGACCATAACCAGAGATAGATACCGTGAAAGGCCCTGCTGTACCCTCGGCCAAGACTTCAATTTCACCGTCGCATTTAGCCGCCGTTGGTGCCAATACATTAAGAATACTCAATTCGGCACGCAAAACAGTTGCCGTGAAACTTAAGCAAAGGATTAGGCAGAACGCGCGTAATACATTATTGCACATCATGTCAATCATTTATGGATTGAATTCAAAAAATTGGGCGTTACAATAGATAACGCCCTAACCCACTATTCGCAGGATGACAGTATTTCTTTTCATTTAGCCCCTGGTGAGAAAAATTGGGCGTTACAACAGATAACGCCCTAACCCACTATTCGCAGGATGACAGTATTTCTTTTCATTTAGTTCCTGGTGAGAAAAATTGGGCGTTACAACAGATAACGCCCTAACCCACTATTCGCAGGATGACAGTATTTCTTTTCATTTAGCTCCCGGTGAGAAAAATTGGGCGTTACAACAGATAACGCCCTAACCCACTATTCGCAGGATGACAATATTTTTTTAGGGAAGGTGAAGCACGAACTTGTCCATCACTCTAGTTCCTAGCTCGATTTTATCAATGTTTAATCCCTTGTGGAAATGCTGATTGATCTCTAATTTGAATCGGTTTTTACTAGCAGTGGCGCAAACATCAGCCCGTATACAGCCTGTTAGCAAGTCTACTAATTGCAGAAGATTGCTGTTTCTGGCATCTGTTACTTCAAGCTGAAAGCCCAATCCTTCCCGAATTTGATCTTTAAAGTACAAGGAAGGTCCAAAACTGGACTGACTCTTTGTTACTATTGTCCGCTGCTCATCTCCCGCTTTGCTCACACCTGCTAAGGCTCTTTCGTAGCAGTTTAGCCGCAAGGCTTGGCGAGCTTGTGGAGCTAATCCTTTCCCACTTTCAGCACATGCGTAGGCCGAAAAATGTAAGGAAGGGGTATCTAGAAAATAATCAATCACGTCTTTGGCAAAGGGGATCTTAAAACGATCATTGCTACGATAGGTTAGGCGCGTACGGTAACTATGCTGATCCCGTATTTTTTTCAGGTTGCGTTCATGTGTAGCCAAGGCATTGTCTATCTCCAAAGCCCCTACAATAAATAAGTCTTCTCCCCGCAATACACCGCTTTCAGATAGAAATACTTTGCTGGGCTTCAAAAGTCCGTCAACCCCAAATGTATTTCCTACTACCTCTCCGGCTATGGGCATTGTCACCAAAGCACCGGTGGACAATAAACCCTTTCCCTAAAAATAACCTTCGATTATATCTTTTATCTGTTTCCATCTTTTCGCTTTTGTTGTTTCAAAGGTAAGGGCGGGGAGTCTCAAAATTTGAGATTGGGGTGGGTAATAATGATTTTTAGATAGGCTATATGAAAAACGACGGTTAAATAGAGTGCATAGACATTTCAAGACTCTGGTGATCAAATAAATACCATCCAATTTATGGACATTACAAGGGAAAAGACTATACAATAAATCCAATCATGATCCACGTTGTAAATCTACAGTTATCAATTTAATGATACCCATTGCCCACTAGGTACTATTGCTGATCTTAGGTATACTTAGCTTTATACTGTCTCAACTTGGCTTCGAAGATTTTTCTTAGGCCACCAATACGTTTCAAATTCACCGTACTAGGAATAATTTGGTAGGGACTAAATGCCATACCAATTGCTGGGTCCGTAATAACTGCAGGTCTATTAAACAAGATATTCTTCTCGTCGTCAAGCTCTATGACAAACTTACTATTAGGCCAGTGCATTGCAAAAACCTTAATGATATAGCTGGCAACAGCATCAATTTCATATTTATATAATGGATTTCTCAGGTCTTCAAGTGTAAACCTTTCAATTAAGTATTTCTCAGCTTTTTCCAACGAATCAATGGAATAATCAAAGTCGTTTTTATTCTCTGGTGCTAAATGATTAAACCAATCAAAAAGCCTTTCATCAATTGTCTCGACCCAAGCTTCAAAGTTCTCTTTTTTTTCTTGTTTCAACCTTTCATCCATATTCTTAAGGTATTAGTACTATTGTTATTGGATTAGGACCTGATTCTAGCAATGTCTTTAATGGTCCACTAGGTTCACATCCCTTAAAAACCCACTCCATTTCAACCAGCATTCCATCTTCCATCAATTGTTTATCTCTTATGACCTCTGATCTAATATCTTCTGATCTATATACTTTGCCAGAAGAGTATTCTTTGAATTCTTTGCCTCTTGCATTAGCCTCATCATAAATATCCAGTCTTCTATTTACTGTTTCCCCGTCAACTTCAAGGCTTAATGTTCTCTCCCGACAAGTGCTTGCAGGGCAATCCCAACCTAAACTAATAAAGTAGTCATCAACTCCCCGATTTGTTGAAGTGACTAAATCAATTTTACCATCATAGTTATTACTCCATGACTCGAAATCTAGACACGCATTTTGGCCATTTGCACAACCTTCTTCATAATTTTTCCAACGTTGGGCTTTATGTTCTGGAGTCCAAGAAGTATGCTTAAAAGGAGGGTCATTTCTAAACCCAGCATATATTACATCAAGATCAATTCTAGGTATTTTCAACTCAATCCATTTTTCAGGATTTCTGGCATTAAGTAAACTACTCTTTAGTTTAGAAATATCAACATTTTCTACCTCTAGATACCTTGTAAGTGTTTGCAAGTTTTCCACCTTTAGTTTAATAGCAGGGGGCAAATCCTTGATGATATCCCAAGCCTTAACCGATAGATCATCCCCAAACCGGCGAAGAAGATTATCATTTCTCCCGATATCTGCAAAGAATTGCTCAACAATTTCCTTAACCTGGCCTTGTGCATCGATAAAAACCTCCACGAATTCATCATAAAATCGTGTTTTACTGGCATCCGGAAACTTCTTAAAGATATTTGCAATATCTGCGCTTTCATCGAAATACTTCCATACTCGAACCAGCTCAGGTTTACTTATGAAAATCTTCATCTTAACATTTCCGATCTTCCCCAGAAATTCCATGAATTTTTCCTGTACAACCTGGCTGACTCCCTCGAATTCTTTGTAAAAATTATCTGTAAGACTCGTCGGAAAGTCTTTCAGTTGCTTCCTCAAGCTTTCTGCTGCATCCTTAGCTTGGGAACTTAAATTCTCTATATAGTTTATCAGCTCCCTTCCATTGAGAATGGCGAAGATTAGGCCTGTACCCTGCTTGCCCATCTGGTACATTTGGGTTTCTGGTCCTTCTTCTCCTGAAAGATCACGATATAAGTCTTGTACGATCCCGCGAGCGACTCCTCCTATATCACTACAAGCCTGTCCCAATGCTTGCCGGACCTCCTTATCCTTCACGATACTACTTCCGAAACTAACTAGCTGAGCAGTTGCGACATATGGATTATTTTCCGCGAATGCGTCTACTGGTCCAAAGACAACACCAGGTGTATCCCACATACATGATTGGTTAGTTGCCCATTTATCAGTAGGCTGCCAAATTACTTTTGGTATCGCAAGGTCCTTAATTGCCTGCCGACTAATACCTAGAACTTCCTTAAAAATACCATAGAGGTTCACTTCACTTTCATAGCCTGGTCTTACGCCCCAGTTCCATACTCCTTCATCGTTTACTGAGGCGGGATATTCAGGGTCAACATAAGGGGCATTGGGCTGTAAGGATTCAAGTGTTAGGCTTTTAGCAGATTCTAGCGCATCTCTTAAAACTTGTTTAGTTTCATTCTTATCGTCAATTCCATTAATTAGACCATCTGGCTGGTAAAAACCGTCCTTATATCGAATACATATCTGAGCTGTCCCATCGGTATGGTAGTGTGTCCATAACATAACATCCGTCTGTGATGCAGCCATGTCCAAGCCATAAAACTGTTCATAAGCGTTATCTTCCCCTCCCTGAGGAAACTCTGATTCTTGCATTGGAGGAGCATCTGCACTAACAATCACCTTCATGCCTAAACTCCATCGACTAGCAGCTATTTCTACGGCCTTTGTTATCTGATTTCTACTGGTTGCATCCAGAATCGCATACTCAATAATATTTGGGTTACTAGAGTTAACGGGCGTATTGGATTGACTTAGTACAGTAAACGCTCCAATATCAGAGCTAGACAATTCAATACAATCGGCTTCTCCAACAGGTGTAGCCAATGAACCATTTATAGTCTGTCCTCGAATAAAGGCAGCTGCTACTTGACTGGATGTAGGGAGTCCAGGAGTACTAGAATTTGAGGGAAAAGGCTCCCAATCTCCGGCTGAACAATTCCATCTAAAGAAGGTGAAATCAAATGGTTCAATGGTAGTAATATTCAGAGCACCGTAGATAATGTCTTCATATCCACCCTCTCTCGGTATCTTGACGAGTACGCCACTATGCCAGTTATAAATCGCATTTGGAGAAGCGTCTTCAAAGGCAGCTAAAGAAATGTCAGGTAGGTCAATTCCGTAGCTAGTACCTACATCAATTTGCGCCCCAATGCAAGTCTCTAATTCTTGAGTAGTGACGATCGCCCCTTCTCCCGTAGTGGGGTAGCTGGGCAAACTACAAGTGTATGGATGAAGGGTTACTTCATAATAATTTCCTGCCTCTTCCGTAAAATAGGACTTACCAATCACCACATCTTGAAAACTAGGGGTAGGTGAGGAATATGGGTTTTCATTCCCAGGCTCAACATAAGTTCCCCTTATAGTTGTTTGATAATATCCTTCAAAGCTATATGGAGCAGTAGCACTTAGCCTTGCTTTATAATACTTATAATTGGTAGGTGAAGTAATATCCGTGAATCCCGTCAATGCTCCATTTGGCAACTCTTCGTCAAATTGGGATGCTGTGTAAAATTGGAGAATAGATTGATCTGGTAATTGTATAGGCACACCACTAGGAGAAAGCACCAACTTATTTTCCCCATTGTATCTTTCACAAGGATCTGTATTCAATAATACATCCGGATCATTACTTGAAATTGGACTTGCCCCAGCAAAATTATCCAAAAGTTGATCCTGTAAAACGAAAGTCGCTAGTTCCGCTGTGGTATTAAGATTACCAGTCCGATCATTATCAAATATATCTTGCAAGCTAGTATTGAGAATGCTCACTGTATTGGCATCGGCGGGGTAATGTTGATCTTGTGATGGCACATTCGCCAAAATATACAACCAATCTTGTTCGCTATTGGGATCATCATAAAGATGTATCCAATAGCCTAAATCCATACTCTGGAAAAGGTTGTCTGCTTTCGCTAGATAATCATCACAATCGCATAATTCGTCATTGCCGGTAATGATGGCCTTGGTATCGGTGTATCCAAACTCTGATTGAAAGTAATTCAAGTTATCCTCTACCGCTACTTTGATATCCTGCAAGGTGATCCCATCAATGGCAATCTGAAGGCGTGCATCATCCATCACCATGTCAGTACAACTCCCCGAACTGGCACAATCACAAATCCTGTTGGTATTCAAGCTTTTTTCCTGATCGGAAGAACGCAAAGTGATGGGCCCCAGCACTTCGATTGGCATAGCATAGAATCCTTTTTCCTCAAAAAACTGCTTGATGGCAGTTACTTCACTAATAGCATCAAAAACTTCAGTTTGTGCGGTAGCCTGACAGCCTGTATTACCAATTACTTGCACTTCGTATTGCCCAGCTGATAAAACCGCCTGCTCCGTTGCTTGCCCAATGACAGTAGCAGGATCATTCAAATCATACCACTTGATTTCCGCATAGGTTCCATCTATTTGTAGAGTCAAATCGTCGCTTGGACAAAGTATCGGAGTGGAGGGTTCAATAACTACCGTTATATCATCCGATTTGATATCTATTTCTGTCTCCGCCGTACAAGCTGTTGTCACATTAGTAATGGTTACAGAATATATACCCGCTTCTTCAATTTCAATATCCGCTTTGTTCTCCCCAGTTGACCATTCAAATTCGAAAGGACCGTCATTTCCAGCCGAGGATTCTGCTAGCAATTGTACGGGTTTCCCTTTGCATACAGCATTAGCAGAGGCAGTAATCCGTACGCCCTCAAACGAACTAAGTACCTCGACGGTGGCAGATTCTTCGCAGCCCGTTTCATTATGGGTAAGGGTAACACTATAGGTCCCAGGATCAGTGACAGCGATCACTTGCTCGGTTTCTCCCGTGGACCACGAAATACTATATTGATCTACTGGAACCCAAGTTAGGGCTTCCAGGTAGGTTTCCGTTGCTAAACAAACTGTAGCCTCTTCGGGATAGATTGTCACTCCGATGGCATGTGACTCGACGGTGTATGCGGTCTCACCCAAAACATTGCCGTTGTCGTCCATACGAATAAGGGTGTATACTGTTGTTTCAATAGGTGTAGCCAGGGTCATACTGGAGGAAGGATCTTCCAGACCTTCGGTAGGCTGCCAAATAAAGCAATCATCGGTATTCATTCCGATCATTGTACCCGGCATATCACAAACATTTAAGGATTCACTTGTTTGATCGGTAACCACAAGCTCACAATCGACCATACAAGCATTGTCATCTCTTACCTCTATCCGATAGTAACCCGCAGCTAGATTATCCAATACATATGGGCCTGCCGCAGACAAATTGGTAACTTCTTCTTCATTGACGGTAATGGAATAAGGGGGAAATCCGCCTCCCACCGTGAGTTGAATACTTCCATTGTTCAAGTCGCCGTTCGTTGGCGTTAGCATTTCACAGCTTAGGTTCAGCTCTTCCAATCCCTGACCACTAGCCAATGCACTAATGAAGTTGGCGTTATCCGTAGAGTTGGCTTCACCAGGGCTATTCTGTGTACTGATGGAGTACTGGCTGGGATCATACCAGTTGGTACTGCCTGTAAACTGATAGGAATGGCCAGAAGCAGATTCATCATCATCGATATAGACAGAAAATGGATCATCTGCTCCCGGAAAATCTTGAATAATCCAGTAAAGCGCATGTACCAATCTTTCTTGGGGATCACGGACTTGTACCACATCTCCTGTGTTGGCTAATGGAATAGTACGTGCCCAAGCCGCTGGACTGTTATTGAGTTGTGGATCTGCGTCACAACCGTAGGTGCGGCTACGAGGAGTAGGGCAGGATCGAAATTTAATTAGACAAGGATCTGTTCCGGAGAGTTGATATACTCCTGCCGCATTGGGTGTCCCGTCATTGGAAGGATCGATTGTTGGTAGTTGGTAATTTTCGTTGTACAAAAGGATAATGGTCCCAGGTTCTACCGCAGAAAAACAATTACCTAGTTTGATATGTCCAGGCTGAGAACCTACGCCCGCTCCAATGGCATGATTGTCATCAATGATCCAACCTTCGAGGTTGACGGGTGCAGTGGGATTAGCTGGATCCCCAACTACCACCAATTCAATAAACTCTGTAATGTAGTCATTCCAGACTTCGTTGACGATTAAGCTACCTGTCGTTTGGTCACACTGACCTGCA
Organism: Saprospiraceae bacterium; assembly: GCA_965263225.1. Classification (GTDB taxonomy): domain Bacteria; phylum Bacteroidota; class Bacteroidia; order Chitinophagales; family Saprospiraceae; genus DT-111. The sequence goes on along the minus strand of CBDHHG010000040.1, from coordinate 139,400 downwards.
AGAGGTTCAGTTGCCGTGAACAACACAAAAAGGATTAGGTAAATAGGATTAATACGCGCTTTTAAAAACATAGAATTAGCATTTACCTCATGCGGCATGAGCTATTACTGGAAGAAGTTTTGCTTGTCTTAATAGGTGACCTTTACTGTTTTATAAATCTTTGATAAAGGACCTGATCACGATTCGTTTTAAGCTGGATGTAGTAGATTCCGGGAGGAAGCCTGTGCGTATCCAGTTCTACAGATGATTTATCTAGTTGCCCAGGTATTCTTTGGGATAAATATGATTTTCCTTGTAGATCCAAAACGCTCAGCTCCATCGGTCCTCTATCCTGTATAGCTCCAAGGCTCACAGTAAGGTGACTAGTGCTGGGGTTAGGGAATACCTGAAGTAGATTATATGGCTGATCTTGAGTAGGAATATCTATCGGTAGGTCGGTTCCGGTACCATGAACGACTACTGGTGCTGGGCTAGGATTAGAGCAACTATCTCCATCTGGTATAGTCACTTGATCAAAATGGGCCGTTACTGTTGAGGCGTTATTTCCGGTTCGCCCAACCATACCTACATAAATGCAGTCTGGCATACTCATGGATATACTATACAGGGTTCTCCAATATATCCCATCCCTAGAAGTATAAGCCCTGAAAGTGTTAGCGGTTCTTTTTAGTCTTACCCAAGATTGACTTGACAGTCGTTTAGAGCTAAGGGTCAAGGTTCCATCTGTGTTGACGCGATATTGACGATAGACATTACTGGAAGATTTCTTTAATAATACCCCTACCACACGGCTCCCAGGAGAAAGGGACTCCCTCACTTGCAGTCCGGCATACATACTACTTATTCCCTCTCCTTCTATGGAACTGACATGCGCCTTGATCTCAAAATCCCCTGTGAATTGTTGGTAAATCAGGTGACTTTTGTCATCATTCAAGCTTCCGAAGCCATTACTGGTAAGAGAGAACGAACCTGCACAGGCATCTCCTGTCGCATTTCCATTGGCTTGCCCAATATCCGCGTTGAGCCATGGTGCTGGTAGCGGACCATCTCCGATAATCTCAACCGTCACGCCTTTACTGACTGGATTTTGTAGTGTACATCCCCCTTCCCCTCTGACAAAGTAGGTAGTCGTTTCAGTCGGAGAAACGCTTATGCTAGTTCCCACACCAATGAGGTTATCGCAACTTGAGGCATACCAATACCAGTTGTTAGCATCGCCCAGAGATCCATCCGTTATCGTTAATGTTACCGTTTCTCCAGAACAAATCGACGGAATAGAACTAGAAACAATTGGAATACTTGGTGCTTGACAATTTGGTGTTTGACAAGTAAAGGATAAGCTTGGAGGATAGGACAAGTTACGAGCAAAAGAGAGTTTCCAATTCATAGATTGGCTGAAATAGGAATGGATATTATTATTATGTAGACCTGAAGTAGAATTATCCTTCAACACACCATTTGCGTAATTTCGTAGAAATGAAATAGCTACATCTGTACCTTCAAAAACACAGGGTAGCGAGGAACCACCAGAGCCCCAGTCTCCCCCCCACTTGATCCCAGCCAAAAATCCACTTTGATTAGCAGATGAAGGTAGTTCTCCCTGAAAGGCAAAAATATGGTCTCTTTCTTCCGACAGTCTTAGCATCTGTCCGCTCATTCTAGCTACGACTTGTCCTTGGTCGTCCAGAATGAGCCCTGCATTAACCGTTATTTGCTTTCCGCATCCCACATCCTCCGTAAATTTAAGGCTACAGACCTGGCCCCGTTCAAAAAAATCTCCGGCAGCCAACCAAGGATGATCGGTAAAAGAAATGGTACTACCGGCCGTAATATCCTTCAAGGTCAAGAAGCAGAATTGATCTACTGCCTGAGTTTGATACCCGGTAAATACAATATCCCCCAGTTGTAAGGAGGTATTGTTATCAATTCCACAAAGTGTACCGCCAGAGCCGCAGCCACTCACACTGTAGTTACAGGTACTGGTCTCGAAGGTCTCTTCCTCCCAATTTTGCTTATCCTGGATGGAAGCTAGTAGATCCACTTGCGTGCCGTTAGTCAGCGTGCAGTCAAATCTTCCATAATTAGAATAAGGAATAGCTACGGCAGTTTCTCCTTCTACCAAGCCGGTCGGAATCTTCGAGGAATGGGCATCAGCTGCATCGGCTTGCCAAGTTCCTCCATTACCAAAATTAATGGCCGCCAAAAAGTGTTCCACCTCATCGTAAAACTGCAATGCGATCAGTTGATCACCACTAATGGACAAATCAAAACTCTCAAAATAAGATACTTCTCCAACAACCGTTCCTCCGGTACTACTAATGGTACCATTTTGGACGATTAACTCGCTTCCACAATTCACCTGACAACTAATGTAAACCCCTAAATACCCCTCTCCAAATCGGAAATAATCATCAGCTAGCCAACCATTGTCTGTAAAGAACAGTACAGTCCCCTGCGTCAAATCTTTTAGGGTTACGAAAGAAAACACTTCTGCTTCAGCATTTATGCCAGTAAAAGCAATATCCCCCGCCGACAATTGCGACTGGCTAATCGACTTTGTTACCAGGAAGCTGTTAATAAGGACGAGCGCCAAGATCCTTTGTACCCAACCATTCATGATGTACTACCTTTTTTGGTGAATTCAATTGAAGTTTGGAACAAAGGTAGTTGAGCGCAGTCTCAACTTTTGAGACTACGAGATCTTGCGGAAAATCCTACCCAACAAGAGCTTGCTGGTTAGGCTTTGCATGGGGAACCCTGATACAATATAACGCTAGGAGCAGCGTATCAGAATCGATACCCCAAAGACAAAAAGATCTCTCCTTGCCAGTGCTGGATGGTGCTCGGCTTGATGGCGTTCCAGCCATAGCGAAGCTGCGGCTCTATGATCCAGTGATCACTGATCACCCATTTGTAACCCATTGCGACCCCCAAATTCAATCGGTCATCACTTTCGACCATCGGGCCTTCGCCAAAAGCTTCACGGAAGGCCTGCTCATACCCTTTTTTCTCTGCCAACTTTAGTTCTGTACGGGCATACAAACCCAGATACGCTCCTTTAACGACCAAATTGGGATCGGCGTAATACTTCAAGGCGAATCCAGCTACGGCAAAGTGCTGCGGAAAGCTTTGAAAATCAAGTAATGGTGCAATACTCGGCTTCCCGACAACCAGCCCTCTTTTGAGGTATCCAGCCAAGAATTCCACCCCTATACGCTTTCCAGAGGCGTACTCATATTGCAACATGGGTCGGTCATCTAAACTACTGAGGACGTTGATTTTTAATTCGTGCTGATTTTGTCCAAAAGTCAGGAAAGGCATCAACAGGAAAAGAATGGACGTTATATTTTTCATACATCAGGTTTTCGTTACACTAAGTAATTCTAAACGCCCCTAGTAGGCCTTGGCCAGCCTGGGGTCTCTGGTCGCAATGCCTCAGACTCAATTGTCAGGACGCTAAATTTCAGTTTAGGGGTTGTCTGGATTATTCCTATTTTACCAATTGATTCTGCTAAAAAACCAATTATCGCATTTCAATCATTACGTCTATGAAACAGCTCGGACTTCTATTATTTATCCTAATTTCCTTCAGTACCTGCCAAGAAGAGCAGGCACAATCAAGCACAACGTCCAAAGCCGTTCATGTTGCCAATGCACCGCTCAAAGCCAAGCAGGTTATCAATCGGATCAAAGAGAATGTAACTTGTGAATGGGCCGCTGAGACTGTAGATACTTACAAAGAAGGGAATGACAGCAGCCCTGTGACGGGCATCGCTACCACCTTTCTAGCCACCTATGATGTTCTAAAACGCGCTCAAGCCGCTGGCCTAAATATGGTGATCACCCACGAACCCACCTACTATAATCACCTAGATGAAACCACCTTTTTTGAGCAGGATCCCATATTCCAAAAGAAACGGGATTTCATCAGAGATAACAACATGATCGTTTTTCGCTTTCACGATCATTGGCATCGCACCCAACCTGATGGTATTTTGCTCGGCATGAATGATCGACTCGGCTGGAAGCAATATGAGATCAGACCCAATGATTTGATCTTCGAACTACCCACGCAAAACCTCCAATCGATAGCGGATTACCTACAGCAACGATTCCAGGCAACCTCCGTAAGAGTGGTAGGACCTAGAGATATGGAGGTTTCTAAAGTTGGATTTTCTATGGGGTCCCCTGGCTCACGGGCGCAAATAGAGATCTTGCGAATGGAGGAAGTCGAAGTGCTAGTCGGAGGCGAAACACTGGAATGGGAAACGGTGGAATATGTCCGGGATGCGCAAGCGCAGGGCCGCAAAAAAGCTTTAATACTGATTGGACACGCTAATTCTGAAGAAGCGGGTATGGAATACTGTGCGGAGTGGTTACAGAAATTCATCTCCGAAATACCGGTTCAATTTGTACCAGCAGGAGATCCATTTTGGACACCTGAAGCCCCCCAGTAAGTCCGTTATCTACTATTCCTAAGTGTTCATCTTCCTCCTGCAAGTACATCGCACCGACAACCTACATCCCTCTGCTGAGCAGGTGATACTTGCTGGCTCAAGGATTAATAGCACTCCTGGGTAGTCCAGGCATCAATAATAGCCATAGGCAATGGGATGAGGTTGAGCGATTAAAAAATTCAAATCATGGCAAACTAGATCACCACGCGTCGGCCCAATTTGGCAGATAACTGAATCGCATTCACCACCTTGATATCTGCCAATCCTTCCTCCCCTGGTACAATCGGAGCCGTTCCATTCATAATTGCTAAACAATCATCATCCATTTGTTTAGTCTGCTCATTCTCAATCGTAAAGTTCAGAGGACCTTTACTACTTTCCCCCTTGATACCATTGTAGGCTTGGAAAGGGTCGAGCTTGTACCAACCCCTTTCGGCGGTCACGTTAAGATAGTTGACCCGCATGGCAAAACTGGTCGAGCAATTAGCCAATGCTCCACTAGGGAATTCCAATTGAAAGAGGGTGTTCTCATCTGCCTCCGTAAATTCTGGTCGTTCATTCACTTCTTGTGCTAAAACTGCGATCGGCTCTTCTCCCGTAACGTAACGAGCCGCATTCAAACAGTATACTCCCATATCATACATGGCTCCGCCCCCCATGTTCTGTTTCATCTTCCAGTAGTCTTTTTGAAAATTACTCCTGAATCCAGCTGCCGCTGAAATTAGCTTTACTTTTCCAAAAGTTTTTTCTCGACCGTATTTAATAATTTCTTGGGTATTGGGTTCATGTTGCATACGATAACCAATAGTCAACATCACCTTATTATCATGGCAAGCTTTAATCATGGCTTCGCATTCACCCGCTGTCATGGCCATGGGTTTTTCGCAAAACACATGCTTACCCGCATTCGCCGCACGGATAGTATACTCTGCATGTAAAGCCGGGGGCAAAACGACATACACCACATCAATATCCGGGTTATCGGCAATGGAATCGAAGTTATCGTAATTGTAAATGTTTTTATCTGGAATATTGTATTTCTTCTTCCATCGTTCCGCCTTGGCGGGAGTGCCCGTGACAATACCCGCCAAGTGACAGTGTTTGGTGAGTTGCAGGGCCGGCGCCAGCAGGTCAGTGCTATAGTACCCTAAGCCCATCAAAGCAATGCCCAATCGATCCTTTTTCTTGGGAATGATAATATTGGGAAAAGCGGAGGTACTGATACTGGTAGCGGCTGCTCCCAAGGCCATTTGTTGGATAAATTTTCGTCTTGTTGTCATGATATATCTTTTAATACAGTGTTGAGATGATTTTCTGAGATTCCCTACCTGATCCACCTTGCTTGCAAAGACCAGAGTAACGCCCCCACAGCCACTATGCCTAAAGCAAAGGGTAAGCCCTGCCATTTAGCGGTAAATCCAATGAACGCAGGTCCACCTAGAAAGGCCCCCATAGCAAAAGTATTCATAGTCGCTAAACCCGCTCCGGGGGGGAATCCTGGCACTTTTGCAGATGCAGCATACAAGATTGGAGCCCCCAAAGATACCCCGATCCCAGCTAAAGCAAAGCCCACCAGAACTAGCCATATCGCTGGTTGTAGGATTAAGATAAGCAAACCTAAGGCGGCTACCAAACCACCATATTGCAGAACACGTTTACTGGAAAAACGAGCAATTAACTGATCGCCCAATAAACGTCCGCTTGCCATGCAAAAAGCATAAATGGCAAATCCGAACCCTACCTGACTTTCCGGGCGATGCAGCACCTCACGCATATACACAGCCGACCAATCCGCCATGGTTCCTTCCATTAGATACACACAGATACTAATGGTAATTAATAACCATAAAGCTCGATTTGGCATAACCAAACCAGTGGCTTTCTCCCCCGGACGTGGTGCAGGATCAGGCGGCAGGTCCGCCATCGGAACCCCTAAGCCAACGGCAATAACGGCAATCCATACAAAGAGCAATAGCATCACCCAAAAAGGAGTCAGTGTTGTACCCAATAAGCTACTCACCGTCATGGCTCCAAACATGGCTCCGATACTCCACAGTCCATGACAACTGGCAATGATGTGTATGCCTTTAGCTTCTTCAATATTGGCCGCACAGGTATTCATCGCAATATTGGTCGTCGAGAAAAACATGCCGGACAGAAACAACATAACTGCTACTCCCCTAATGCTAGGCATAACGGTTGGCAATACAAAAAAGGCTGCCGTAAGGGCTAAGCAAATTCGAGATAGACGAGCAGCTCCGATCCAGGCAATTAAGGGCACGGATAGCGGATTCATTAGGATTACCCCGCCCGGCAGAGCCAACAACAGTAAGCCCAGTTGGGCTTCGTCCATGCCAAAGCGTTCCTTGATGCCTGGTATTAAAGCTGTCCAATTTCCAAAAATAAAGCCAAGAAGCACGAAGATTAAGCCGGTAGACCAAATCATACGGTAGCGCAAAAAAGGTAGGAGGTGTCGGAACATATGATTATATCTAAGGCAGGAATTTAGAGTAGGTTTAAAATCCAATGATTGGCCTGTAAATGTTCCTATTTTGCTTATCCTCTGTTGCAGAACTCGGCTTGATAGCGCTGCTATCAGCCAGCACCTACGCCTCGTTTAAACAAAAAATGAATCATTTTCGGCTCAAAGACCGAAATTTAAACATACTCTTGTCAATTCTGAACCGCTGCTACAATCCTTTGCTGAAATACACCATATTTAACAAAAGACATATTACCTAAGGTAAGATCCAGATGTACCAAAAGCTATCCCCGCTGTACTACCCCACCAAGCCTGTCCCACACCTAGTCAACACAATTGAATATCCATTAAACAGAAATCATCACTTCCCTTTCCCTTGAATCAAGACAAATAGTGTGTAAAACATAATCTTGAAGTCAAGGGCTAATGACATGTTTTCTATATAGAGAATATCGAATTTGAGGCGCTGTACCATCTGATGCACATCTGAGGCGTAGCCGTATTTAACCTGGCCCCAAGAGGTAATCCCTGGTCTTACTTTCAGGAGGTGCTTATAATGCGGATTCATCTTTACGATTTGATCGATGTAAAATTGGCGTTCCGGTCGGGGGCCGACAATTGACATATCTCCTCTCAGCACATTCCAAAATTGAGGCAACTCATCCAAGCGCCATTTGCGCATCACAGCGCCCCAAGGGGTGCAGCGATCATCACCGTCGTGACTAAGCATTGGTCCATTGTCTTCCGCGTCTGTATACATCGATCGAAACTTATAGATCAAGAACGGAGTACCATTTAAGCCGATCCGCTCCTGCTTGAAAAAGATAGGACCTTTGGAAGACAAGCGCACGCGAATAGCGATATACAAATAGAGTGGAAGAAACAGCACTAACATTACGAGGGATGCTATCAGGTCAATCAGACGTTTCACCAAACGTTGCCACTTGGGCATCAGGTCTTGTGCAATCTCAATTAGAACTGCTCCGTAAACGTGGTTCATTTTGACGGTACCCAGTATAATGTCATACATGTCGGGGATGATTTTCACCAAAACCTGATCTCCAAAATCAAAGAGGGTATTGAGAATATCTTTCAGGAGGTTGTGCTCAGAGGTTTCAATGGCTATAATCACTTCTTCAATCTCGTGTTCTTGAATGACCTTTCCTATATCAGGAAGCGTTCCCAGCATAGGCAACTGCGAAGCAAGTTCGTTTGTGCTTTTCCCATTGGTATCTATGAAACCAATGAACTCATAACCTAATTTTTTGACCCGATTGTTGATTTCCTCGTATAGTTCTACGGCATTTTGATTTCCACCAATGATCAGCGTTCGGTAAGCGATTTCCCCAGCCTTTAATCTCCAACTCGCACGAGTCAGGATAATCATTCTTACCGTAGCCGTCAGTAAAAAGTGGAATAAGAAAAGGGTAATAAAGGAAGCGTAGTAAGTCTTGTAATTGGTTACTACATCATCCAAGATCAAGGTGAAGAAGAGCAAAATAACCCCAAAAAAACTTAGGAAAAGTGTCCTGGCCAGGGTGGCAATTCGAGAAAGGCGATAGATGTCTTTGTATTGATCAAATATTCCATAAAACAGTAACCATCCAACTGGTATGATTGCTACACCATACCAGAAATTTGGGTCTTGCACTGCAGACCATTCAACTTCTCCCCCCTCTAGTCGTTTGCGGTAAAGGAAAAAACCTGCCCAAGCTAACATAGCAGAAAGGAAGTCCGCTATCTTATAAAAAAGTGTGTGCCACCTTCTCTTTTGGGTCATAAATTTAATCCTTTGAAAAGTAGATAGTTACCATTTCCGGTTCAATATTCTCCGATCCATGGGTTCAACATTTTGTACTGCCTAGTTTGTGTTAGCTGTCAAAAATGTAATCAGTTTGATATTGTCTAGAGTACACTTTTGGCTTCCTCTAAGCTACTACCATTCAGGGAGAGCAGGCTTGTAAAACGATTCGGATGACCACAAAAAATTTCCCTCCTAAGACTAACAAACTTAGATCAAAATAGATCTTATTCCAGTCATTGAACGTTCCCGAAAACCAGGTTGCAAAATGGGTTCTTCCTGGGCATGTACTTGCTATTGAAGCCCAATAACTCCCCAGACAACGGGTACATCGGATTTGTAGTCCATTTCCAGATACACTCAGCGGGCTATTGCATCTGTTAAGACCTGCATAAATCTGCGTCGGTACCTAGCTGCACCAGATCATCTGACGCAATTGTCAGTGTGAGCAGCTCCTGATTGATTGCCCTCAAAGATAACATCATTGGTGGAAGTAAGACCATTCTGCCCTTCAATTTGCTCGGTAAAAATCCGATTGCCATTTTCAAAATCTTCAATGAAAGCAAACTGCGAACATTAGACGCGATAGCCGTAGTAGTGGGACGTAGGGTATCCGTTTCGTTGGATGCCAATTCCACCTCTCGAATAAAGGGTTCGTAGTAGGGATAGATATTTGGAGTAGATCGTGATACCGTTATCGTGGATGCCGGCATCTAGCCGGATACCTCTGTCAGCCCCTGTTGCCAAGACCGGAACGGATTAGCAGGCAAGGGATAAACACCTAGAAAATCACCGTTTACCGTCACCCACACTTCCGTAATATCTAGCGGAAGCGCTCCCTTCTGTTCCTGGATCTAACGGTGAACTCAAAAGGGTTCTATATGTACAGAAAGGCGGGGACCTCCTCTGAAGGGTTGATCAACTCACACGAGCTACTGGTCAGGATCGCCATTGCACCAAAAGGATCAGAAAGTAGATACCTTTTTGGGTCATGGATTTAGCGTTTTGGGCCGTCGAGTTCAAGGCTTTAAATGGTCCATTAGGCTGTAGTCCGCTAGAGTTGAGCCGATCGGCGATCGATCTCAGCCATGATATCATAGGCCAATTTGAGGGCCTGATAACCATCTTCGCCACTCACCAAAGGTCGCTCATCTTGGGTAATGCTATCGGCAAAAGTCTGTAGTTCCATCTGAATAGCATTCGTATTGGCAATAGACGGCATATCAATGTGGATATGTTTGGTCCCCCGATTAGTTTCGATTGTCATACCGCCTGCTCCTTGATCTGGCAAGGTTCTGGGTCTTCGGGGCCATACAAGCGTACTACCTGAGCTTCTTTGTCCAGAGAAATCCAAGCTGATATAAGCATCCTGCTGGAAGAGTCTGATCTTACGCATCTGCTTCAAGGAAATTCGACTAGCCGTTAGATTGGCTACACAACCATTCGCAAAATCTATCCTCGCATTGGCAATATCTGGAGTATCACTGACAACAGCTACGCCACTGGCATTAACCACGGCTTCGACTGGAGCCCCCACCATACTCAAGCAGAATATCCAGGTCGTGGATCATCAGGTCCAATACCACGGAAACATCCGTCCCCCTGAGGATTGAAAGTGGCCAAGCGATGAGCTTCAATAAACATAGGCTGCCAAGTTTCATCTCCCCCAGTGCCAACAAAGCCGGATTGAAAGCGCTCTACGTGCCCCACCTGGATCTTCACCCCATGCGCTTCGCTTAATTCCAACAAAGCCTTGGCTTCATCCGGGGTATTGGTTAAGGGGTTTTTCCACAAAAACGTGTTTACCCTTTAAAATCGCCTGCCTTCGCCAAGTCAAAATGTGTGGTAGTCGGAGTTACTATATCTACCACATCGACGGCGGCTATCAATGAGCGACTCGACACTCATCGAAAGCCAGCCGCTCCAAAGTCATGCAGCTACCTTGATTCTCGTGGATTGCAGGATCGGCGTCATAAAAACCTTGCTAGCTCGTAATGAGAGGTCCGCTTGCTTGATGCACTTGAGGTGTATTTTCCCCAAATGGCCTGTTCCTAAAACTCCGATCTTTAGCATATCTTCTTAGTTTAGGCGCGCAAAATAAGGGAAATCTAATGTCTGAAAAATTAGAACGTCCTTTTAATTTCCGCCTTAGTTGGAATGAGCCAGAATTTTAGTTTTTCGGGTGACAAAGTAGGTGAGAAATGCCATCTACCTCTAACGATAATACATCAATATAGCGCCAAACAAAGTGATCAGGGCGATCAAAACTGTCGCCATGCGAATGGAATATTTCATATGACTGGCAAAGGTTTCAATCTGCTTCTGCATATGCGGATACTTTGGAATAATCTCATCTGACATTTTCTTGGGATTGAAAACGTGAGCTGCTCCAAATTCCACTCGATTTTGCACCAACTGACGATAGACTTTCAGCACCTTTACCCGGAAGTAGATGTTTAGGAATAGCATGGCAACAAAGAGGCCTATAACTATGGTGATCAACAGTACAAACATAGCATTTTCTTTTCTTAAGGAACTAGCTGGCTTTATACCTGACTAGAACGGCACAAAATAGGAAGCTTCTCGCACTTATCCTTCCTTCTTAGCACCTAAACAAAATGCCGCCAGCAAAGTTTGCTGACGGCATTTTGGGACTACATATCTTTTGTCCAGATCATCTACCTGCCTTGGGGCGCCCATACAACTATTGAAAATGCACCTTTTTTCATTTCTCGTTGTTGCAGCAGCTATACTACTGTCTTGCAGAGGGTTAGTTAGCTACTGCCAAAGTCTTTTTTTCTGAGAAAGTTACTCGCTTTTTTGGCATCCAGATGAAGAAGGTACTGCCTTTGCCTTCCTCCGATTCTACCCATATCTTACCACCGTGCTGTTGCACAATCTTTTTACAGGTAGCTAACCCAATCCCCGTCCCTTCAAATTTATCCTTATTATTCAGGCGGCTAAACATCCCGAATACCTTCTCTTTGTACTTAGGATCAATTCCAATTCCATTGTCTTTGATAGTAATTACATGACCTCCATCCTGTGCATAACCTGCCACCTGAACGACTGGCTTCACCTCTGGCTTTCGGAATTTAAGAGAATTGGAAATCAAGTTCTGGAAGAGTTGCATCATCTGAGTTGGGACAGCATCTAGGTAAGGAATCCCCTTGCGCTGTAATTCTATTTTCCCCTCCGTGGTGGTCAGTTGGTGGTTCAAATTGGATTTTACCGTTTGAATAATGCTCTTCATATCTATCCATTCGGTTGCCTGTTGCGTGTTGATCTTGGAATAGTCCAATAAATCCGTAAGCAAAGCAGACATTCGGTCTACCGCTTCACGGATGAAACCTAGATACTCTTTACCAGAATCATCCAGTTTATCTCCTTGTCTACGCTGTAACAAGGAAGAAAAGGCTCCAATGGAACGCAACGGCTCTCTCATGTCGTGAGACGCGATATACGCAAACTGCTTTAATTCCGCATTTAGATGTTGAAGCATGTCGTTCTGCTGATTGATCTGCTCATTCTTCTCCTGCAAAAGCGTATTGTGTGCTCTTTGTAGCCGATACCAATAAATGAAGAGCGCCAGTAATAGGGCCACCAAGCCGAAGGAGGCAATATAGAATTGTCGGAAGCGCCGATCAATGGCTTCCTTTCGTTGTAATAGGGCTAATTCCTGATTTAATAGTCCAATCTCCCGCTCTTGCTTTTCGAGTTCGTACCTGAACTGCTCCTGATCCATGCGCTTTTGCTGCTCTTGGTTAACAATTCTATCCTTGAGCGTGGCGTATTGGGAAAGATGCGGATAGGCATCCTTAATTCGATCAATCCGTTGGTACCCTATAGCCAGCGCATGATGAAACTCTGCTTCTCTATTAATGGCCTGCATACTCTCAGCTATCGCTAGCCCCTCCTTGAAGATATCTATGGCTTCTTGTTGAGTGCCCAGCTCCTCCAGGAGATGTCCGTAATCCAGATAGGCGCTGGCCAAACCAGCCGTCTCCCCGATTTCTTTAAATAGTTTAATGCTATTGTCTAAGTGTTCCTTCGCTCTATCGTATTCCTTCATGGCGAGCAAAAGACTTCCCATATTCATTTCTGCATATGGCTGCAATCGCTTCCTATTTTTTAGTTTCTTGCCGGAAATCGTAGGAATCAGGTCTAGGGCTGCCTGATTGTATTCCAATGCCCTTTCCAGTTCGTTATTCTCCCGATGGTTCGTCCCCAGCGCATTGTATCCACTGACTATATTGAGACTATCCTTTAACATTTGGCATAAGGAAACAGACTTTTCGTAATAATCGATAGCCTGAACATAGTTATCCTGGTCGTGGAACAAGGTTCCCAATTCGTAAAAGGATTTAGCGATCCCAAGAGAATCCTGAATAGAATCTCGATAAGCCAGTAAATCTAAGTGTTTGAGATGAGACTGCTCGTATAACCCTACCTGACGATATAAATCGGGGATCAGGCTTTGAGCAAGCTCACGCCGTGCCGAATCCACTACTTCAGATGGGAAATCCAGATACATTTCCAGCCCTTTAATGGCTTCAATGTTATTAGACAACAGGCCGTAGCAGCGAGCCATGAAATAAATCGATTCTACATAACAAGTAGGGAATTGTAAATCGCCATCCGAAGAGGAAATTTGAGAAAAAAGATCAATCGCGTCCTCATACTGTCTTTGATTGGCCAACTTCTTACCATGCACAAAGAGCGTATCACAAGGCGGATCTTGAGCCACTAATAGTAAGGGTAATATTAACAACAGGGATAGCAAACTCCTACTTAGGATCAATCTTGCATCTAGCACAAAGTAGTTTAGTTTGTGTCTGTTCATAGGGACAATATATATTTGTGAAATAAAAAAACTGCCATCCATTGATATCAAGGATGGCAGTCCCTATGGGAGCATCGATGCTCCTTAGTTAATCACAACATGTCGTGACTAACCAAAATCAGGATCATCGTCTTCCCATGGCGGAGGGTCTCCTCCACCCTTGATAAAAACAATTGATTTTTCATCCACGACTACGTCGGGATGAAGTCCCTTGAATTTTTCAATAGTCATACTTAAAGCGGTTTAGGTTAAAAAAATGAAATAATCATTGATCGGCTCCTTGGGGAGCAATAATAGAATATTGACATGCGCCAGATCTATTACATCATTCTTTTAGTGTTATACGTGTGTAAGCTTAGCCTTGTAATATCAAATCAGGGACTGCAGAAACCATGTCAAGAAATCGAGTTTGGTATTGGAGAACGCCTAGTGTGATTGTTCAGGAAAGTTTTGCTTGTGTGCTTGTGCTGTAGAAATGTGTAGTAAAAATAGAGAACTTATAGCAAAAATTCAACTTTCAAGCAAAAAAAGAGGAAGCCAATACTGACTTCCTCGAATAAACACCTAAAACCCATATTATATCATGAAAACCTTCTTCCGTTAAAGACACAAACGATGGGGAGTCATCCTTCCTCATTTTCTCTGCTGGGGCCTAGCCATTTCTTATTATTACTGGGCTTATTTGTTTGGATCAAAGTCCCTCACTTTTCATTCTATCACTGGCTGGCAATCGCTGTACTCCCCTCGCTTGTCAAAAACTCATCGTAGAACTATCTGTATTTTTTTCAGCTTTTCTCTTGTGATTAGCTGCGTTTTTCAAGTCTTACATCCTTAAGACGCCCTAAAGAAAGAATGTCACACAAAAATTAGCGAAAATTCACTAAAAATCCAGTTATCAACGATAATTACCTGATTATCAACCACTTAGAAAGCAAAAAAACTTTACAAATAATCTGTGACTTAGTCTTTTAATGGAAGTAATCGTCACTTTGTGAACAATTAGATGTTATCTTGACACTACATTTGGAAGGAAACCGATCAGACATTTTATATTGACGCAACCATTTAGGGTTGATAAAGCGTACTTGGAAATCATGAAATACAGTATAGTTCTCTTCTTTCTGATCCTCACCCTAGTGGTGCAAGCTCAGGTTAAACCTAATTTTTTCCCGGAAGATATTCCTGCCACCGGAGTTGAGCAGATGTGTTTTTGTAAGCCTGGCGTTAGTAATAAATCTAAATCCAGAGGCTTGGAGTTGAGCTATACTTGGTTTGGAGGAAGCGATTTCATCTCAGATATTGATGACCAAACCCGCTTGAGCAATTTCAATAACTTCCAAAACTTCAAATTCAGTATTAGAATACCTGTCGTATATAAAGGAAGCTTTACTTTGCTTTTAGGCTATAAATTACTGTCGGAATATTACGATTTTGATCGCATTGGGAGTGAATTCTCTGAAGCTTTTCAGGCCATGGACGTGCAAGCCTTGAAGACCAACGCCTTCGATGTGATCATGACTAAAGCTTTAGATGAAAATAGATACATCGCTGCGCGACTAGGGTATGCGGCCAATGGAAATTACCGGGACTGGATCAAATTCGACTGGTTAAACTTTGATGCTAGATACTCTATTTATAAATTCTTGGCCTTGTATGCCATCAAACCGAACGAAAATTTCGAATGGGGATTCGGCGTCACAGGGTCCAGCAGTTTTAGGCGAAATAGTTTTGTCCCATTTCTCGTCTACAACCGGACCTACAATGATCGCTGGGGTATTGAGTCGATCTTCCCTGGATATATTTATGGCAGATACAATCTTAGTCTTTCAGATATCTTTCTATTTGGTACGGAGTACAGCAGTAGAAGCTACCGAATAGACATGAATCGTCCCATGCGAGAAAATATCGACTACGCCTTGAATCAATCCGCCATTGTTTTATCTGCCCAGTTAGATCATCAGTTCTCTCCTTGGGTATGGGCTAATGTCAAAGTCGGTTACCGGCTCAACCTGGATAGCGAATTTCAAGGCAAAAATGAGAGTACTATTAGTTTTGATGCGGATGTTAGTGATGCTCCATTTATACAGATGGGAATCTTTATCACTCCTCCAGACAACTTCAAGGAAAAACTGATGCAGCAATAAAAGCAGCTGCATGACGGCCCGCAAAAAAGCCCTTTGGAAGAAACTTCCGAAGGGCTTTTTTGCTAATATCAAGGATTGACTTATCCTATTCGGACTCCCCGAGCTCCAACTCAATTTCACGTATCCGATCTTCTCTTTCGACTTCCAAGGTGATCACATCGCCTGGCTTATATTTTTCCAATTCTAAAAATAGGTCATTAAAAGAAGCAATATCCTTTCCATTGAGGCTGGTAATAATATCACCGAGCACAATTCGGCCGGCGCGATTCCGATACGTTGGCTGGATACCAGCTTGATCCGCCGGGCTATTTTCATAGACATCTAATACCAAAACCCCTTTCCGACCCATGCGTTGTAAATACTGCTGGGCGGCTGGCTCTATGCCCATGATTGGACGCTTTACTTTGCCGTATTGAATAAGATCAGGAATCACCCATCTGACTACATTTACCGGAATAGAAAATCCAATACCAGCAGAAGCCCCGGAGGGACTATAGATTGCGGTGTTCACTCCAATCAGCCGACCAGAAGAATCCAGTAGCGGTCCGCCCGAATTACCGGGGTTAATCGCTGCATCCGTCTGGATCACATCTCGAATCGGAATTTTAGCTACGGATTGGATTTCTCGCCCTAAAGCACTTACAATACCAGTAGTCAAGGTCTGATCCAAACCAAAGGGGTTACCGATAGCAAACACGGATTGGCCCACTCGTAAATTCATTGAGTTTCCGACCGGGATTGGTCGTAGATCTCTCCGCGGGACATTAATCCTTAGCACGGCCAAATCTTTATCTGGTGCGACACCTATCAGTTCTGCATCATGTGTGGATTGATCGGATAAGGTCACCTGGTAGCGATCCGCTTTTTGTATGACGTGATAGTTCGTAACAATATGTCCTTGATCATCCCATACGAAGCCAGACCCCGTTCCGCCAGGAATCTCCATCACATTCCTCGTCCAATAATCCTGACGTACATTAGAGGTAGTGATAAAGCAAACGGAGGGAGCTGCGTTTTCAAACAGTTTAATGGTAGCTTGTTCCGCTGAAGTCAATCCCATAGAAGGCGCTTCTTCTCTAGCCCCGGGTTTGATCACAGCCTCTTCGGCCACATTATCGTTGTTCTTGACTAAAATGGCAGTATCATTTTCCTCGCTAGCAGCTGACGCTTCTGTGTTTTTCCAGGCAGAACCCGCTAAGAACCCCCCAGTCAAAAGTAGAGCCCAAAGGAAGATTCTGAAAATTGTTTTCGTATTCATAGATTTGATGATGTGAGGTTAAGGGATAAAGGGGATATGGAGCAAGAATTTCGGGAAAACTAAATTCCGAAGCCCTATAGCTAATCCCTGTTGATAGCTTAGCGCTTCAGGTTTTTACTCTAGTTCCTTTTTTCGTTACTCAACATTTTCCCCTATCTGTTTTATTTCAATCCTACTAACAGTATCTTATTGGTCTAAGTTTTACGCTTCTTCTTTTTTGCAGCAGGAAATAACACATTGTTAAGAATTAGGCGATACCCCGGAGAGTGCGGATGAAGATTTAAGTCCGTTTCAGGATCGTTCACAAAGTGCCGATAGTCCTCTGGATCATGCCCTCCGTAGAAAGTCCAGAACCCCTTACCCGCGGTCCCATGAATATAGCGCGCTTCTTGGGCGGGCTTATTTTCGCCGAGAATCAATACATCAGATTTGATATGTCTGCGTACAAAGGCTGTAGTTTGGCCCATGAATCCCTTTACCGTACGCGTGTGATTTTGGGTCAGCATGGTCGGTACAGGGTCCCATTTTGCAGAAAAATCAAAGAGATTGAAATAATCCTGCTGTGCAGAAACATTCCGGCCCCGGTTATGATCGATAGATGAATATTCGTACTCTAGGGGATTGCGTACCAGTTCGAAATCCTTAAAAGCAAAGGTTTTGCTGTAATCTAGCTTAGATTGCGCTTGTGGATCAGCAGCATCACCATCATACATTTGTGCACAAATATCCACCCCCTCTGCCGCAAGAGCAATATCGTAAGTATCCGTAGCAGAACACATAGCAAACATAAAACCGCCACCCACTACGTACTCCCTGATTTTCTTAACCACATTCAATTTCAATTGGCTGACCTTTTCAAATCCCAGAGAAGCGGCAAGGGCCTCCATTCGACGAACGTTTTCTCGATACCAGGGATGATTGTGATACCCTCGATAAAAGCGTCCGTATTGCCCCGTGAAATCCTCATGGTGTAGATGGAGCCAATCGTATTTCGGCAACAGATCTCCCAATACCTCCGTATCGTATACCGTTTCATACGGAATTTCTGCGTAGGTTAAGACTAAGGTCACCGCATCATCCCAGGGTTGGATTTTTTCCCCCTTATTATTGAATTCAGGGGTATAGACCGCAATTTTGGGTGCCACCTCCAATTTCATGGCAGCCTTGTTAGTCTCCTTATTTTCGATTTCTGCTAAGATGCTATTGAATTGAGCATCGGCAATTATTTTGTAGCTTACGTTTCGAGTCTTACATTCCCTTTCAAAAATGGCATTGTGCTTAAAAGCAAAACTCCCACCCTGGTAGTTTAACAACCACCAGGCTTCTACTCCTTTGTCCAATACCCAATAAGTAATACCGTACGCTTTGAGATGATCTTTTTGTGACTCTTCATCCATAGGCAACAGTAGATAGGCTGCCTGTAGTTGCATACTGATAGTCACGAAGAGTACGGCTAATATCGATAACTTTTTCATCTAGAATCCTTTAATTTTCGTTGCTAACAAATTTACGTCTTTCGTTTCTTTTTCTTTGCGGCTGGAAACAGAACATTGTTCAAAATCAGGCGATAGCCTGGAGAATTGGGGTGCAAATTAAGATCGGTTTCCGGGTCATTCACCCGATGTTGATAATCTTCTGGATCATGCCCGCCATAGAAGGTCCAAAAGCCCTTGCCCTGAGTCCCGTGGATATAGCGAGCCTCATTGGCGGGCTTGTTCTCTCCTAGTATTAAGACATCTGACTTAATCAGTTGTTTGCGAAAGGCCGTCGTTTGCCCCATGAACCCCTTCACCGTCCGCGTATGGTTCTGGGTCAGCATCGTTGGTACGGGGTCCCACTTAGCCGAAAACTCGAACAGGCTGAAGTAGTCTTGTTGAGGGGCGACCCGACGCCCACGGGTATGGTCAATACTGGAAAACTCGTATTCCAAGGGGTTACGGCTAAGCTCAAAATCCTTGAAGGCAAAGGTCCTGCTAAAATCCAGCTTAGCTTGTGCATTGGGATCGGCCGGATCACCGTCATACATTTGAGCACAGATATCAAGTCCATCCGCTGCCAGCGCAATATCATAGGTATCGGTAGCAGAACACATGGCAAACATAAAACCGCCGCCAATTACATATTCCCTAAATTTTTTGACCACATTCAGCTTCAACTCGGACACTTTTTCATACCCTAAGCTACGGGCCAAGGATTCCATATTACGCACATTCTCCCGATACCAAGGCTGACTATTGAAAGCTCGATAGAAGCGCCCATATTGCCCGGTGAAATCCTCATGGTGTAAATGCAGCCAGTCATATTTCGGCAAAAGATCACTCATGACCTCGGTATCGTAGACTGTTTCATAGGGAATTTCTGCGTAGGTCAAAACCAAGGTAACTGCATCATCCCAGGGTTGGATTTTCTTGCCCCCGCGGCCAAACTCCGGGGTATAGACTGCAATCTTTGGTGCCACCTCCAATTTCATCGCCGCTTCATTGACTTCCTGGCTTTCAATACTGGCGAGAATACTGTTGAATTGAACATCGGGAAGAATCTGGTAGCTCACCCCTCTCGTTTTGCATTCCCTTTCAAAAATGGCATTGTGTTTAAATGCGAAGCTCCCGCCCTTATAATTGAGCAACCACCAGGCTTCCACTCCCTTATCGAGCACCCAATAGGTGATCCCATAGGCTTTCAAGTGATTTTTCTGACCACTTTCATCCATCGGAAGAAGCAGGTAGGCCGCCTTTAGTTGCGGCAGCAGCATTAGCGATAAAATGAGCGTAATGAAGATATTTTTTCTCATTTCGGGTGAATTTGAAATTTCGAAGGAATAGCTCTATCACTAGCGGCGTGGCTTTCTTGGGCATGACCGAAAGTAACATCTGAACCTTGTAAATGAGGGAATTAAGCAGAGCTGGAGCGCTCTGTACTTTCCCACCTATACCTATAGAAACGAAAAATACCAAAATTTGATGGCCCTTAGCTCCCTTTAACAAATCGCTAACACAAAAGGTAGGGACTTATTGCCTTAAAATTCTAACTTTGGCAACCTTTGCCAAGCAAATTCGTTCTCATTTTGGCAAGAATGGCCCAATACTTATGAATAATTTAAGCTTTCAGTACCCGACCTGGTATTTATTGTTTTGTCTACTTGCAGGCTTGGCCTATGCCCTCATCCTCTACTACCGAGATTCTACTTTTAGAGAGTTATCCGCTCGTCTGAATATCTTGCTCGGCACTTTGCGATTTCTGACGGTCAGTGTATTAGCGGCGCTTCTACTTTCGCCTCTATTAAAGTCCGCAGAAATTGACACGCAGAAGCCCTTGGTTATTCTCGCCCAAGATGAATCCGAATCCGTATTGAGTGGCTTTTCGGATGCTGACAGGACAACTTATCAATCCCAGTTCCAGGGTCTCTCTGAAGTGCTTAGTGATAAGTTTGAGGTAAAGCAGTATGCCTTCGGAAGTAGCGTCAGAGAAGACATTCCCTTCTCTTTTGAAGATAAGATTACCAATATCTCCAATTTTCTGGGTGACATATACGATCTCTACACCAACCAAAATCTTGGAGCCATTGTTATGGCCACGGATGGGATCTATAATGAAGGTAGTAATCCGATCTATTCTAGTTCTAAACTAGCGGTCCCCATTTATACGGTCGCCCTAGGAGATACCACGCCAAAACGAGATATCATTCT
Source organism: Saprospiraceae bacterium (assembly GCA_965263225.1). GTDB lineage: Bacteria > Bacteroidota > Bacteroidia > Chitinophagales > Saprospiraceae > DT-111. The sequence goes on along the minus strand of CBDHHG010000040.1, from coordinate 118,729 downwards.
CAAGCGCGTATTTCATAATAAAATAGCGTATCTGGGAGATAAATTCTCTATTCAGATTGACGTGGCGGGACAAAACGCGGCAGGTTCTAATACCACGCTGATCGTGTATAAGGTCCAAAATGGGAATTTACGCAAGTTACAAGAGCAGGTATTATCCATTGATAAGAATGATTATTTTCATACCGAAGAACTCATTCTGGATGCGGATGAAGCGGGTGTGCAACGCTATCGCATCGCCCTAAGTCCCATCCCGGATGAAGCAAGTACTGGAAACAATAGCAAGGATATCTTTATCGATGTACTTGACGCTCGCCAAAAGATACTGGTGATGGGGAATTCTCCTCATCCGGACCTAACTGCCCTCAAGCAACAGATTACCCTAAATAAGAACTATCAGGTAGAGATAGCCTACATCGATAACTTTACCAAGCAATTGGCCGAATATGATATGCTCATTCTGCACCAACTTCCGAGTTTGAGCAACAGTGCACAGGTCATTATGGAAGAGGCAAAAAATCGAAAAATCCCGGTCTTCTTTATTGTAGGGTCTCAAACCAATCTGAATGCGCTGAATCGTAGCCAACAGATGGTTACAATTCGTCGCAGTGCGCCTACCGCCAACGAAGTTCAGGGAAGACTGGCTCCCAATTTCAATCTTTTCACCACTTCTGATGATTTTGCCAGAGAGCTATCTGTATTCCCGCCGCTTACAGCTCCTTTTGGAGATTTCAATGTAGAAGCCGACGGGCAAGTTTTTCTATACCAACGAATCGGTCGGATTGACACTCGCTTTCCACTTTTAGTAATGGGGGAATCAGAAGGACAAAGACAAGGTGTCCTATGCGCCGAAGGAATCTGGAAATGGAGATTATTTGACTATCTCCAACATCAAAATCACGAAGTCTTCAATGAGTTAATCAGCAAATCTGTACAGTACATTTCGGTCAAGGAAGATAAGCGAAGATTCAGGGTAAGCCTAAACAAGAACATTTTCAATGAAAATGAGCAGGTTCTCTTCGATGCCGAATTGTACAATAGCAGTTATGAATTGGTGAATGAACCTGACGTTAGTATGGTGATTACGGACGGAGGCGGAAAGGAGTTCAATTTTGTCTTTAATAAAACGGGAAGGGCCTACAGTCTCAATGCCGGATTCTTGCCGGTTGGCAATTATAATTATAAGGCAAATGTTTTCAGCAATGGAGAAAACCTGAGCTTTTCAGGGCAATTCAGCGTTGAACCCATCCAATTGGAAGTTTACGAGACCTCAGCTGATCATGGCCTATTACGGCTGTTGAGTGAAAAATTTGGCGGGCAAATGATCTATCCCTCCCAAATAAGCAGTATCGGAGATCTACTAGATCAGCAAAACATCAAACCTATCATTTACGAAACCAGTAAGACTCGTTCCGTTATTAACCTAAAGTGGATATTCTTTTTACTCTTGGGGCTCCTAAGTGCTGAGTGGATTTTACGAAGATATTTTGGAGCCTATTAGTGAAGCTTCTTGCAGCGCAATACGAAAAAAAAGAGAGCGAAATTTGTTGGCATCAAATTTCGCTCTTTTTGGTTCTACCAAGACATGTCGTCTTCCGATTCCACTTCACCGTTATCGGTACTAGAATCTTCCTTGCTTCCACCACTCTCTTCCAGGGCTTGTTGGCGTTCAAACTCTTCATGTCGACGAGTGTATTCGTCATAGTCATAGTTCGGCATCAACTCGGTCTTCACATAGTCGACTACTTCTTCCAAGCTAGACACAAAGCGGTTGAAATCTTCTTTGTACAAGAAAATTTTATGACGTTCATACCCATCCCCATTAAATTTACGGGTACTCTCTGTCAGGGTTAAATAGTAGTCATCCCCCTTGGTTTTGCGCACATCAAAGAAGTATGTTCTTCTTTTTCCCGCACGTACTTTCTTGGAATAGACGCTCTCGAATCTTCTTTGATTTCTCTCGTTGTCCACGTCGATTAAGTTTAAATATTTATGGAAAATGAAAAAACAATCCTATACAAAAGTAAATATTTGCGCAAAAAATCAAAAAAAATAACAATTTGTCTCCCTTACGTAATATCTACAGGCATTTTTCACTGCCTTATCCCGCTTAAAAGCCCGATTTAGAAGCAAGTAAGAGGAAGTAAGACCCAAGGATAATAAAAGTTTTTGGCCCCACACTAAACTTTGGTACACGATTTGCGAAAAAGATCCTTTTTTCAGCTTATAAAGCAACTAATTGTCAATTTCAGGCGTTGTTTTAATCGATAAGGATTGAAAACAATCATATTTGAGTGAAAACTTCTGTAGATATGGCAAATCAAGTGATATTAAAGAAACGACCTATGCCTACAGCGGAGGCCATTATTGAATCTATCCGCTGGTCCCTCAAACCTACAGTGAAAAGAATCTACCCTTACAGTCATCTACAGGATGACTTGCATTTGGATCGAATTGATCTCCTCCTTCTGATTGCCAACCTAGAGTATCAATTCAACGTGTACCTTACGCCAGAGGAAGTGGCGTCGATTGAAACGATCCAGGATGCTAGCTTCTATTTCCAACAACATGCAGCTTAAACCCTCTTGTCCAGACAGCAACAATTTGAACGATTAGCCTATCAACTTGATATGGAGTACAGTCCGAAAGATGAATGGGGACTGAAAACTCTGTTGAAAGATTTCAAACTATTCCGACGGGGAGGCCGCAAACAAATCAGAAACCTCCTGCATAAGCAAAGTGAATTGCATCAATTGGATACCCGCATTTTCGATTATCGATTCACCATCAGCACCGGAAACTCATCCCGCACCTTCAAACAAACGGTCTTTTTTGTTGAGTCTAAAGATTGAGGCTTGCCTCAATTCTGGATGAAGCCCGAGTCTTTTTTCCACAAGGTTGGCGCATTTCTTGGTTTCGAGGATATTGACTTTGAAGAATACCCTAAGTTCTCTGAGAACTACTACCTCAAGGGAGAGGATGAGGAATATATTCGTGGCTCCCTGAGTGATGAGTTCCTTAAATTTTTCTCCGTGGAGAAGAAATGGTACTTGGAAGGGCTCAACTATTATATGATCTTTTACCGTTTTAATAAACTTCTAGCTCCCCAAGAAGTAAAAGATCTCCACGAGAAGGGCCTCAATTTAGTGGAAATGCTTAAACAGGAACCTTTCCTGCCCTAATGCTGTTGACTTACCAGCTACAAGTCGACTTCAACTACTGCTATGTTCCCAATGCAATTTCCACGCTTCACTACCAAACGCTTAGTGCTTCGGAAAATCGAGGCTATGGATCAAAAACATGTATTTAAAGGGCTTTCCCATCCGAGTGTCACTCAGTACTATGGTGTTTCTTTTCCTACTTACGCAGCTACTGAAGAACAAATGGAATGGTACGAGCAGCTTTGGCAAGAACAGACTGGCATCTGGTGGGCCATTTGTGACCAACGTGATAATAGCTTCCTAGGTGCTTGTGGGTATAATGAGTACCAAGTGGCTCATCGTAAAATAGAACTTGGCTATTGGCTACTTCCGCCGTATTGGGGACAAGGATATGTCCAAGAGGCCTTGCGGACAATTATTCCATATGCTTTTCAACAGTTAAAAATTGAACGCATCGAGGCTTTCGTTGAGACGGGTAATGATGCTTCGGATAAAGCGTTACTGAAATGTGGATTTCAGCACGAAGGAACCATGCGCAATTGTGAGTACAAGAATGATCGTTTCATCAGTCTCAAAGTATTTGGATTACTTCAGTCACAGTATACCTTTTAAGCTCCCCTACCCTGTTACACCTGTAATATTGCCTGTACAGCCTTTAACTCTTCGGGGGTATTGACGTTTCTTAGGGCTGCAGCGTTCGGAATTTCCAATAATTCAATATCCGTATTGATCAATACTTTTCGGGGGCAGGAATACCCTTGTGCTAAAAAGGATAATAAAGTAGAGTAAGCCCTTGGTTCCCAGATCGTCACAAGCGGATCAGGAAAGTCCGTGGCGGGATTAAGGAAGGCAGTTGCCAACTTAGAAGGGTTTCGATTAGCGATGAGATATGCTAAGGTAGCGCGATCGAGCAGGGGTAAATCGCAAGCTACCACCAACCAAGCTGCGTTCGGGTCTTCCCGAAAAGCAGAAAGTATCGCACCAAAAGGCCCCAATCCGAGGAAACTATCCGGCAACAAAGTCAAGTCTGTTTGAGTTGATTCTAATTGCCCCGGACGGCAAGATAAAGCAACCTCTTGGCAAAGAGGCTCCAACAACTCAGCCATGTATTCTCGTTGCGGTTTGCCGTGATAAGTCAGCAATCCTTTATCACTCCCCATGCGTTGACTTCTACCTCCCGCCAGTACCAACCCTTTGATTGGCGATACACTCGCCGCCAAGTCACGACCGAGAATCTCAGCGATGGCCGATACATTTGACAATGCCAATACCGGCTTTGTTTCCCAGTTTTCCACAGCTTCTCGCAAGTAGTTGGGAATCTCCCTCACCCCTTCCGCCAATAGAAACAATCTAACCCCAGTAAGTCGATCTAACTTCTTACGCAAAGAGCTTTCTTTTTTGGGATCTACCACTACGATCTGCTCCTTGGCCAGAAAGTGATTGCCATTCACCATCACCCCATCCACCCCCTGGAACTGTTCCCTATATTGGAACACATCCAGCTTTTCTCGCTTATCAAAACGATGAAAATGTATCTTATCTAGATACTCTAACTGTGCGCCTGCATCTATGGCGTTTTCTACTTTGTGATCGGTCTTTTTTACTTCATCTCCACTGGCATGATCCGCATCGACGTAAGCCATTTTGTAGGAGGCTGAAAGCATTTCAATCAGTTGGTAAGATAAATGCTGAATTTTCCCGCAGGGAGTACCTATAATGGCCCATTCGCTTCGTACAAATTGTCCAATGGAGGGTCGAGTCAATTTAGCATGTTTCTGGTGTTTCTTATCTTTACTCATGGCTATTCCATCCTTTAGGCTAACTAATTTTGTGCGCTTCAAATCCTGTCTTAGCAGACTAAGGCCTTATCGTTGAAGGCTTCACAATGATAAAACCATTTTTTCAATTGAAAGATCAAGCTTCCTCCAAAATTTTTTCTGTGGGCGGGACATGAGCAACAGGATGATCAGTTGTCGCATGGACATATTGTTGGAGTCAAACTTACTTTATGGATAGATATCATTTGGGCAATGGCAAACACGGTCCAACACAAACGGTCGTCGCGAGTGGCTGTCTAGACCTTTCTTCCATCACTCCTGTCAAATAGGCAATAGGCGTATTTTACTCTTTAACACAGCGACAATAAGCCGTATTGGTTAACACTTGCGTTTCGCGGAGCACAACTCTGTAATTGGTATTAGATTGAGCGGTAGTTGATGCTCTGAAATTAAACAACCAGGCCCTATCATCTTTTTTTAAGGGATTGCTCGTCCAGTATTTCCCGCTGATTGCTCGAAATCCGCTTTTTCCGGAAATGATTAAGGCTCCATATGCAATTTGAGCCTGTTTTACCAAGTTTTCATTTTGATTTTGATCAGCCGTTTTTAGAAATCCACCATAAGATCGAATTAAGCCTTCCCATTCTTGCTTCTTTGGGAGTCGCCACCCCTTGCCCAAGTTCGCACATAAACTTTGGGCTTCAGACCAACTATACTTACGACCATATAGGAAACCCAATATGGGATCATCATTATGGGCTCGGGAAGTACTGGTAGATTCGTTTAAATTTTCAGCCAACCAAGTCTTTCCATTGATTTGAATTGTTTCATAAGTAGCGCCATCCAAGGCCTTCAGCTTATTGTACTTGATATTCCACCGACGATTCGTAGTATCTTGAGAATAGTTATCCCTAGCCACTTCTTTCACATAATAATAATTGCTCCTATGCTGTTGGTAATTCAAATACTTTTCAATAAATACTTCTTTAGGTACTTGAGGTGCTAAGGGATAACTTATTGAAAATAAAGAATCGACACGTTTTTGTCCTAGTTGCCTATATTCTTCCTGGTAAGCATGATTCTTTACAAAAAGGTGATAATCCTCTAGTTGTCCTTTCTGAACGGCTTGTCGCCAATAGTGTCTCTCTACCCGCTCCTTGGCTAGTTGAACATATTTCCCAGATTTATAGTCCACTAGATAAGCTTCAAAAGATCGATAATCCTCTTTTTCACTAATCCGTTTCCAGACGAAGTCTTCTATCTTATTACTAGCATCCCACCTGTGTGTTCCAGACGGATAGATCTTAAGGTAATTGCGATAGGCTGCTTCCGTATTTTGTTGCAGCGTCGAAGCCCAATCCAATTGCTCGATTTCCCTATTTGCTTCCACTATGTAGTGCCCAGTGGGATATTTAGTGAGATAGCGCTGAAAGCTGGCTTTTGTATTTTTCTCTTTTTGAGTTAAAAAATAACTGGTTTCATCAATTCGATCGATATAGCCCCCTTCAGGATATTTTTGTTGATACAAGGTCAATCCTTTGTGATAAGTAGAATAATGAGACCAGTGAATCGTATCCAGCAGTCCCTTCGCGCGATCTACAAAGGTTCCATTTGGATATTTTTCCAAATAAGCCATCATCCCAGAGGAATCGAACTGTTCAAAGACAAACTCCCATAACTTTTGTTCCTTTATGACCATAGCTTCCTCGATAAATCTCCCTTGAGGAAACCTCTTGATATAATCATTAATTTCTCTCAGCCCGCCTTTCGTTGAGCTTTCCTGCCAAAAGGACCGATCAATCTCTTCAAAGCTATCCTCGGCTCGTTGTACATATTTTCCCTGAGGATAAGCCTTCAAATACCGAGTAATACTTATGGAGTCTCGGTTGGCTAACATTTCCTGCCAGAATAAGTCTTCTTTTGAATTTGTGGCTTCAGCTACATATAAACCTGTAGGAAAACGTTTGATATAAGCTGCCATAGCCCCACTCGTGTTCAACTTAAGCACCCAGGACCAAAACAATTCCTCTATTTGATCTTTTGCCTCATACTTATACTTGCCATCCGGATAAAGTTTCAGATAGTACTCATATTCCATGATTCTATTCAAGCGCTTGGCATGTTTCCATGCGTTTTCATCGCCCAAACCTCCCATGTATTTGAGCGCTTTTTCCTGAATGTCCTTATTTGGTCTGGCAGGATTAGGCAATGGTGACTCTATTTCTAGTGGATCCTCTGTTGGTGCTGTTTCTCCCTTTTCTGTCAAAATATCTTTTCCCAGAGGCACAGGGCTACTGTTTTTTTCGTCCTTAGTCTGTGGTTCCAATCCTGACTTTTCCTTAGTTTCTATTGCCTTTTCTTCTGATGCCTCGATCGGATTGGTAGCCGTTTTAGAGGAATTAGCGATATCGCCAGGAGGTAAAGGGTTTTCTCCGTTTTTTTGCTGCTCAGGTAATGATAGTTGTTCTTTTTTTCCGGTAGGAACATCGACCTCAAAGGATTTTGGCAAGGAAGATTCCGCTTGCCCTGATGGTTCTCCTAGCCTCTTTCCGTCTTTGGGAGTACGGACTTCCCCTAGTTTTTCACCAGTGTTTTGTTGGACTGTTAGCAGCTCATTGTCTTCTTCCGTTGTACCCCTGGCCGTTGGCGAAACTTGAGGATCTACCACTTCCGCTTTGTCTTTTTCATCCTTGACTACCTCTGTGACTCCAGCGGATTCTTCTTCCTTGGTTGTTTCCTCGGATACACCTTCTGTTTTCCCTTCATCAATGGGTTTGTCGTATGCACTTAACCACGCTGGTATTGGCTCGCCCAAATCGCTTAGTGCCATTTTTGCTTGCTCACGATAGGCTCCGGAAGGGAAACGTTCTAGATACCTTATATAGGCATATTTCTTATTCACCTCTGCTACTTGACTCCACATTTTACTTTCTTGAATCAACCGCTCTTCCGCCACAGCATCTACTTCAAGACCGTATTGACGTTTAGCCTCAAGGATGTGGGAACCATTAGGATGAAGTTTTATATAGGCATAAAGTGCACCTCGGGAAGGTTGATCTTGGATAAAACGCCAGAAGGCTTGTTCTCTCTGTTCAGTGGTTAAGGCTTCAAATTCAATCTCATTGTATTCTGCCAACAATTGATAGCGGATAGCTAGTCGTTCCACTTCTGTAAGGAATTGCCCTTCATAAGCAGGGTGCGCGAACCAGTTCAGGTAATCTCGTATATTTTCTACCTGATTACTTTGTTGGATGAGTTGGAACTGTATCCGATCCAATCGTTGTAAGGCTTTAATAGCCGTCTGCCTTTGCTGACCTCTAGGATAATCTTCTAAATAGTCAATATAACTTGGTGGGGTATCTTCTATAACAGCCTTCTGCCAGACCGCTTTTTCCCGATGCCTACTGAGTTGATAGTCCTCGGCATACTCCCCATAGGCAACCGCCGAATCTTGTATATATCTAGTAATCAACCAGTCTCGTTCACTAGGATAGGCATACGCACCAAAGGTGCCAAATAAGAAAATCAGCAGGGCCATGGAGCGCGCTACCAAACCTGCATATCTTCTGGAAACCACCATTAGTTTGGGACGCAAGTGAGGCTTTTCAGTTGGTAGCGTTCTAACATTTGTGCCTACATTGATTTCATAGCCGCTAGAACGAAATTCAGGGGTAGGTTCTTCATCAATGGTATTGGTCACAATTTGGATTCGCTCTTCCAGAACGATTTCTCTCCTGCGCTCCTTTTCATATACCAACTCGATCACTGCTACCTTGATCATCAGGGGGTAGGTACCTTCCAGCAGTGGTCGCACCATAAATATCCACTCCGTGTGTTCATTTGGATCAATAAACTGCTCCGGGCTATTTAGATTTCGAATAGCAAAAGGTGCATCCCCAGACGGATCTACCAACTCCACCATCATAACATCCGATACTCGAATATCCTTCAACTGTACATGCTGGTCGAGTTCAATGTTTTGGATGATCGTCTCTTTATCTATCGCAATGCGAACTACACATTTATTTTCTACCCCAACTTCCATTGTATTGGGAATACGATACAAAATACTCCCCTTACCCGTATTGGATTTACTACTTTCAGATGTGCTGGTTTCCTGAAAATCCGCGTCCGTTAAGCTACTGACCTGATCGATCAAGGCCTTGCGAATTTGGTTGTAAATGATTTGGAGATCTTGGTCAGAAATTGTGCCAAACAACCGGCTTTTGTTCGCTTCATTTAGTCTGCCTTCTAAGGACAAAACCGCTGCGAATTTGACTCCGCCATCAGGCAGGCGTTCCTTCAAAAACTTAATAGCATCTACAATACTTTTTGTAATGAGTTCAAAAAGCTCATGCCGGTATTCGCTGATCGGGGTCATTTGGCAAGAGGATTGATGGTGAAATAAATAAGGTGTGAGCAGGCAGTCTTTCTACCCCATCTCACGACAGTGTGTTTATTCTTTTATTTATGCTTTAATACAATCTATCTCCATTGGTGACCTGGAAATACTACCCTAATGCTCTCTTAGGCCTTGATATTGCATATTTTACCAGCTCCAGATTTTCTATAAGACCTCATCCATCCAGGCTCTATCAAATATAGTAAATATTATACGAAATTGATATTTATATTGTATGTCCCAAATCGCGCTACCTAGCCCTTAGAACATCTTTAATCAAAGCTATTTTAATATTTCCCGATTGGCAGATACCCTGCAAAGTCAGATATCAAAGAGCCAAAATTCAAATGCCTCTTACTTCCCTGAACGGTTTGTGTCTTCTTCAAACCAACCCGATCTACCTCTTGTTGTTATCCTTGACTAGGTTACAATAAGAAAGTTATTTTTTCAATGGTTCAAACCCAAGTAAAACGATGATCATCGAAAGGAGTAGAAATTTGGGTAGAAAAAGAGTAGATTCGTTGCTATGGACACAGAAAGTAAACTAAAACAATTATACCGTACTATAATCCTCGGCTACAACAAGAGCCCCTATCACTACGAAGAGATGGAGGCTCCTGATCACCAAATCGAAGCTTACAACCCCCTATGTGGGGATAAGTTTAAATTGTACCTACAGATCGAAGAAGGTCGGATCAAGCAGGCTTCTTTCAGTGGCTATGGCTGCGCCATTTCCAAGGCCTCTACCTCTATCCTCGTGAAGCGCCTGGAAGGAATGCTGTTGGATGAAATTACACCGATGAAAGAAAATTTTCTAAAGATTGCCTTTGAGGGAGCTCCTACAGAGGATGAAGAGTTTGCAGCTTTTGCAGCCGCCAAAGCTTTTCCTGGGCGTTCTACCTGCGTAAGTTTGAGTTGGGATAGTTTGCAGGCGTGGTTGGATCAGCGATGAAGGGTATGTATTGCTGATTGCGGCAGATCAGAAAGAAGGAGAAGGTAGTGACTATATATACCTGCTAAGTCCATAGTGGTTTAGTAGACGCTCAAAATCTATAGCAGTAAAATGAAAACAGCTCATGAAAGTAAAAATGTATGTTTTGCTCCTATTTTCCGTGAATTGGATCACCGTTAATATATGTCAAGCTCAAGAAGATGTTTCTACAGATTTAAAGCAAGCTATTCTGAATGTCCAGGTCGATAAAGTAATTTCTGCCTTTGAAACAATAGAAAAAGATGATTTGGCTGAATTGGAAAAAGTTGTAGTCAAATACAGTGAGAAAATTGGGAGAGGGACTTACCGAGAAGAAATATACCAAAGCTATATGAAGTTTGGTAATAAAGACAGAGAGGGATACATGTTTATCGATACAAACAATAATATCGTAGCATCGCTATTGTATAAACTTAGGACAAACGGGGAGGGAAATAAAAAAATACAGTTTCTAGAATTCAGGAGTAGTACAGCTGATCTTCCCTGTATTTCCTTCCCTGGTAAGTCAGAAGTAAAGTGTATAAATATGCCGATAAAGCCTCCAGCAAGGCAAGATAGTCTTAGAAGTATATATCCGAAAAAATTTAAAACCTATAAACTATATCATTTATCAGTGTTATCCAATAAGTATTTGGAAAGCCAAGGAGATATGCTGAAAAAGGCGATAGTTTTTAATCGCGGTAATCTAAAAATTGATAGAAGTTTCACAAGAATTATCAACGGACTGGAAACGAAGATTGATTTAAATACATACACCCTGGCAGAATTACACAATCATGGTGAACCTTCTACAAAAATAGTATACGATCCAAAATTCTTTTCAAAGGAGGAGGTCCAGTTCATTAAAGAAGTGGTGGAAAGGGAATTACAGGAGGAAGTAAGCCTTATCATCTATAGTTCGAGGCCAGGCACAGCACCAATCCTGCGTATTGGAGGAATTTTTAAAAACTGATTAATTCATGAGGATGAAGACGAGGTAACGCTCAAATCGTATGCGATGAGGCACCTATTGCTGCGAACCAAGGAATAATGTAGAAAGTTTTAGCACACAGAAAAAGGCAGTAAACCTAGAAGCCACAAATGAAAATAGCAGCAGCTCAAATAGAAGCCGTAGTAGGAGATATTGAAGGCAACTTCAATAGACATTTAGCCATGATTGATCTGGCCATAGCCAATCAGGTGGATTTGGTCGTATTCCCTGAAATGTCAGTCACTGGATATACTCGGAAAGAAGGTAAGGAGTTAGTCATAGTGCCAACACACCCGATCATCACAGAATTAAAGAAAATTTCTGATCGCCATGACCTAATCATTGTGGTTGGGGCGCCCATTGAACTAAAGGGTCAGCTATTTATTGGGACCTATATACTCACGCCCAAGCGACCAGTGGTGATCTATACCAAACAATTCCTCCATGAGGGAGAAGATGAATTCTATTCGAGTTCATTTGAGTATAATCCAGTCATTAGCTGGCAGGACGAAACTATTCAATTCGCTATATGTGCAGATATTAATTGTAGACAACATGTTTTAAATGCTAAAGCAAACAACTGCACCCTCTATATCCCCAGTATCTTCTACTCACAGAATGGGATTGGGGAAGGTCATGAAATCCTGTCGGAATATGCCAAAATGAATGCTATGCAAATCCTCATGTCGAACTACACAGGGGAGCTATGGGGACTTAAAGCAGGAGGGAACAGTGCATTTTGGGATAAGAATGGGCATAAAATAGGGCAATTACCAACCGATCAAGTGGGGCTTTTATTATTGGAAAAGGGAGGTGAAAGTTGGACAGCTACAGGAATAACGCAGGACAAAAAAGAGTGGACGTCATAGCTATGAGCCACTAGCTATTTGCATTTTCTACATTGATCAAGCGGGCCAAGGAAATCGGCAAGTTTACCTCCTTCTCCCCTACCTTCAGCAGGACTTCTTCAAGGGATTTTTCCAGCACCCTGAAATCTGCTCCAGGTAGCAACCCCATACGCCATAATTGTGCACTAACGTATTGTCCAGATTGATGTTCTGCGATTTTCCCTTTGGCTTGATTCGCCAGCCGAATCAAGGGAAAACTGGGTTCACCCGCCTTAGCTGGAATGGGTGAGCCGTGCGGATCAGTACGGGGGAAAGCCCAACTCTTGATCTACTGCATCCAATAGAGCTTCCGGTAGCAAATGCTCAAAGCGTTCCGCTTCCTCGTGAATTTGCTCATTATTAAGTCCGATCTTGTTGACCAGGTAAGTTTCCCAAAGACGATGCGCTCGGACCAATTTTTCTGCCTCTCCCACACCGATCGAAGTAAGCTTAAGATTGCCCTTTTCAAGCAGTCCTTTGGTGCGTAGCAACTGCAGGATTTTTTGTAAGCTACTACTAGTGGTACCTAGTTTTTCCGCCAAGCTTTCTAGGGTGAGACTTCCTTGCTGTTCCAGCCGATAAGCTTGCTTTAGACCATCTTCTAACTTGATTCTGGCCTTGAGCTGTCGCTTCCTCAGTTGCCTAAATACCAATCCCTTCTCAGGAGCAAAGAAAACGGCCAAAGCATAGAAAAGCGTGGCTGTCACGGCCATTGCTGGCCCTGGAGTCGTTTCCAAAACGATGGCAAACACCAACCCTAAAACAGCAGAAAGTAAACCAATCAAAGCAGAAATGACAATTACAGTCGGAAGTCGCTTCGACAAGAGCAAGGCGGTCGAGGCTGGGGTTATCAGCATGGCCACCACGAGAATCACACCGACGGTTTTGCAAAGAAGCTACTACAGCAAAGGAAAGCAGTAACATCAAGAAATAATGGATCAGTTGAACGGGAATGCCCATCGTTTCCGCAATTACTGGTTGAAAAGTGGAGACGAATAGATATCGGTAAAAGACAATCACACTTATCACCACATAGACCGTAACCCCTGTCGTTAGGTACAGATCACTGTTCGCTACCCCAAGTACATTCCCAAACAAGAAGTCCTTCAAATCTAAGTGTACTCCTTCATTTCTACTGATGTACGAAATCCCCATCACGCCAATGCTAAACATGGCCGTGAAGACAATGCCAATAGCAGCATCATTTTTTGTCCCAACATTATGCTGAATCCAGGTGATTCCCAGAGCCGTTAACAAACCTGCGATCACTGCTCCCGTAAAGAAACCGAGTGCACTATATCCTACAATTACAAAGGCAAAGACCACCCCAGGCAAAATCGCATGCGCTAAGGCATCCCCCACCAAAGACATGTTCCTCAAAACAATAAAACATCCCAAGACCCCACACATCACTCCCACCAAACTCGAAGCAATCAAGGCCCTAATGGCCCACTCTTGTTGCAATATTTCTAGTAGCTCACTCATACCTTTAGCTTAAAGTAGGAGCAAATATACGTATTTTTAACATAGGGTAAAATAATTTTTAGATCAACCTAAAAATAAAAGCAAAGCATTGGAATCCTGAGGATGTTGAGGTGATTTATCGAATACCGTCTTGGCAAAATAGAAGCCTAAAAGGATGGGGGGTTCTAATCTACAGCAATTCTTCGTAGAGGTTCATCATCTGTCGCACCAAAGGTTCTCCCTTAAATTGTTGGGCATACTCAAATCCCTTATGGATTAACTGCTCGCGGTAAGTAGTGTCTGTTAGTATCTTCTGAATGCCCTGCGCTATATCTTCAGGGAGATGCGGATCTGCCAAGTATGCGCCAGGACCAGCGGCTTCCGGAAGTGACGAACAATTGGACGTTACAACGGGTACCTTGCTGTAGAGGGCTTCCAGAACAGGGATACCAAAGCCTTCTGCAAAGGAAGGATATAGGAAGACGAGTGCCTGTTGGTACAGCGCCGAAAGATCTTTGAAGGTCGGTGAAATAAAAAATACCCGATCCTGAATTCCGGCCTTGGCAATAAAGTTTTCTACCTGACGCTGATATTCACTCCGCCCACCAACTACCACCAAGGGCAGCTGTAAATCCTTGGGTAGTAGTGTCATGGCCTTTACGATACCTAGAAGATTTTTCCTTTCTATCACTGACCCCACATAAAATAAGTATTGATCTGGCAATTGATACTTTTCCTTGGCTGCCCGTAAGCTTTTCTGCGACCGTTCTTGCATAAAGCGATCATGGCACGTCTGGTAGATGACCGAAATCTTTTCTTCGGGAATATCAAAGAAGTGAATGATATCCCGTTTCGTCGCCTCACTAATAGCTACTATTCGATCAGCATGTTCGCAAGCATATCTGAATTTAAAATCGTAGATCTTCCGGTCTGGCAGGGCATATTGTTGGGGATAGTGCTTATGCAATAAATCATGAATGGTAACTACCGTGGGAATCCCTGTCTTGTGCATTCCAATGGGAATTTCATGACTAAGGCCGTGGTACAATTGAATTTTATCCCGGTGCAGTCGTCCTTTAATTGCGGAGGAACGCCAATAGGCTCCGGGTACCCATTTTGGTTTTTGTAGCGTATAGGAAGGGCTATGTAAAAAGTACTTGCGTTTCCGCATTGTCTTTCACCTTAGGCGTATAGAGGAAGTAGGCATTGTCCGGAAAGTAATGCCCCAAATTGAACAATAAGGTCCTGCTATAATTTCCTAATCCAGTGAAGTTATTGAAAAGCCTTTTGGCATCGAAGCCTAGTCGATACATGTGGATGGATAAAGATTATACGGCAAAGCTTTCCCCCACAGGCGCAAGAGCGTGCAGCATTAGGATTGTTGAAATAAAAACCTTTGCCATCTAGTCCTCCGGAAAACTCTAAGGTAGTGTTGCACAAGTAAAGGAAACTTCTAAGATCAGTGACAATCTTTTCCCCATTGTCTTCAAAAACCTGATCATCAGGTTTGAGTTCACTATCGAATTCCATATTATAAGTCAAGCCTGAGCAACCACCACTAGTTACACTAACTCGCACAAAGTGACCTTCACTCAAGCCATCTTTCGCCTTGATTTCCACTATTTTTTCCTTGGCACTATCTGCGACGAACAACATATGCAAATATTTTTCTAGTTCTCTGACTAATAATTTGAAAGCTGATCTCGTCAATGCGTTTCCCTGCTTTCTTCTTATGGTTGGTTTTCTCCCACAGAAGGAGCTAACCAATTCTTATCAAAAATAAGATACAATATGATAACAAGCAATCCCTCTCATTAGTTTTTTGCCTTTCTCCCTCCTATCCCTCCACGTCAATGCCATCTTGGTACATTTCCCAGACGGGACTCTGACTTCTAAGATGATTAACCCCACGGATAACTGCCTCTGCTACCTGTTCTACCTCTTCTGCCTGGTTGAAGCGTCCGAAGCTAAATCTAATGGAAGACTCGGCTCCGGCTTTCCCTTTGCCCATAGCAATCAGCACATGGGAAGGTGATGGATCAGCCGAAGTACAAGCCGAACCCGCCGACACTGCAATATCGCGATTAAAGGTAGCCATTAATCCTTCCGCATCAACAAACCGAAAACTCAAATTAGAAACATGTGATAAGCGAGAAGTTGGATGGCCATTGAGGTGAACTTCCTCCAAGGCTGTCAGGAGGCGATTTTCCAAGTGGTCTCTCCACTTCTTCAATTGCAGACTTCCTTGTCCCATTTCTTCCCCGGCCAATGTTAGGGCTTTTCCCATACCTACAATCCCTGGCACATTTAAGGTACCCGAGCGAAAACCTCCTTCGTGCCCACCACCGTCTAGTTGAGCCGTTAG
Organism: Saprospiraceae bacterium; assembly: GCA_965263225.1. GTDB lineage: Bacteria > Bacteroidota > Bacteroidia > Chitinophagales > Saprospiraceae > DT-111. Next base: position 102,714 of record CBDHHG010000040.1, on the reverse strand, counting down.
CCGAACTCTCGGTGCACGGTGATTAACAAATAGTCCCCCGACCCCCTTGGGGCCGTAAAACTTATGAGCCGAAAAGGCCATAAGGTGGACTCCTACTTCCTTAGGCAAAACAGGTATCTTCCCAACGGCTTGGGTCGCATCACTAAAAAAAAGCACTCCTTGGCGATCGCATAAGGCTCCAATTTCTCGCATCGGCTGAATCACCCCAGTCTCATTATTGGACCACATCACGGCTACCAGAATGGTATCAGGTCTAATAGCCTCAGTCAATTCATCGAGGTCGATGATTCCCTGCTCATCCACAGATAAGTAGGTTACCTCTCCTCCCCGCTTTTCCAGGGCGTGACAGGTGTCCAATACTGCTTTATGCTCTGTTGCTACAGTTATGATGTGATTACCTTTTCGGTGATACATCTCAAACACTCCCTTGATGGCCAAGTTAATGGCTTCCGTTGCTCCACTGGTAAATACTAGCTCTTTGGTTTCCACTCCAAACAACTGAGCTGTTTGCTCCCTGGCTAGCTGTACGGCTTCGGTAGCTACCCAGCCATAGGGATGGCTCCGACTGGCAGCGTTTCCGGGATGCTCATAAAAATAGGGAAGCATAGTTTCCAGCACTCTTGGATCGGTAGCGGTGGTAGCGTTATTGTCGAGATAAATCATATCCTTAGAACGAAATTGATCTGGCAAAAGTTAAGGCTATTTACAATATTTAGCTAATTTCGGCCAGACACAAAAGCACAGCCTATGCAAAAGAATAGCCCTTTATTTGCCGAGTTCTCACCCGTTGATCGTAAGGAATGGATGGCTAAGATTGAAAAGGATCTGAAAGGAAAGGCAATAGAGGCACTCAACTGGGAGCCAGAACCAGGCTGGAAGATTCCCCCCTTATTTCACCACACGGATGCCCCGGAATCTTCTTTCCTGTCAGACCAACGGTCCGCCAATCAATGGACCATCGGGCAGTTGATTATGGTCAAAGACCTAAAAGAAACTAATCAAAGGATACTGACCTGCCTACAGGGTGGGGCAAATGCGCTAGAGCTACACTTGGATGCGGCACTAACTAAGGAACAGTTAGACCTTTTGCTAAAGGACGTAATCCCTTCCTATATTCAACTTCATTTTTCCTGGACTACAGCGGAATTTCCCATCTTGAAACTTTGGAAAGCCATACAGGCCCATCTTCAAGGAAAGGGTACCTCATCTACTGCTTGGCAGGGTTCCTTACACTGGACCCCAGACTTAGCAAGTGAGGATCTGGAATCAGCCACCCAGTTACTTCAACATAAGGGCGATCCCAAATTACAGCTATTCTATATTAAGGATCAAGCAGGAACATCTTCCAGCATGGCAGAAGAACTGGCGGGACTAATCCAACAAGGACAAGCCTATCTAGCCCAACTTCAAGAAGTAGGAATCAATGCCCAGATCAGTGCTCCCTATATTCAGTTTGGTATCTCTACCCGCAATACTTTTTTTGTTGAAATAGCTAGAATTCGGGCCTTAAAAATATTGTGGGCCAATGTACTCAAAGCTTATGAATTAGACGACTACCCTATCCATATAGCCGTTCGTACAGCCGCGCCCCAGTCAGACGATGATCCTTATCGCCTAATGATCCAAGCAGCAACCCAGGCCATGTCAGCGGTCATTGGGGGTGCCAATACGCTCTTCGTCTTGTCGGCCGATCAGGGCGATTCCACTAGAGATAGTCGATTTATAGACAACCCAGACTTTGGTCCCAGAATTGCCAGAAATGTCCAACATTTATTACAGTTGGAAAGCTTTATGGATCGCGTGATCGATCCTGGGGCCGGAAGTTATTATATAGAGCATTTAACGCAACAACTAGCTGCTAAAGCCTGGGAACTGTTTCAGGGAACATGCCCTGTAGCCTGGCATTGCTAATCCTCCAACACTTCTTCCATACGTCCCGTTATCTGTTGGACAATCTTGAATTGGATTAAAAACTCCCTGGCCACTACTCGCAGTACGGTATATACTGGAATAGCTAGTACCATTCCATTGATCCCATTAATTTGTGCGCCCATTAGGATTACAATGAAAATTTCCAAGGGATGGGCCAGCACGCTGTTGGAAAAAATATAGGGTTGCAGTACGAAATTATCTAATAATTGCATGGCCCCAAAAACTACCACTACCTTGATGATCAAGGGTAACAGTTGCGTATAAAAGTCGAGATCGACATTGGCTGAGATGGTCAAAAACACCCCAAATGCCGCCCCGATCAGCGGGCCAATGTAGGGAATCACATTTATCAAAGCCGCAAAGAGGCCAATCAGTACTGCGTTAGGAACACCTAGAATGGACAGCAAAACACTTACAAAAAGGGTAATAACCGTCACTTGCAACAAGATCCCTGCGAAGTAGCGAGTCAATAGATGAGAGATATCTTCGATGGCATTTCTTACCTGCACTTCAAAACGGTTAGGCACTAAACTTACGATAAACAAGGTGAAGAGTCCCTCCTCTTTCAAAAAGAAGAAAGTGATAAACACTACGGAGAAAATGCCCATCATAAGATTGCCAGCCATCGACAAAAAAGAACTGAAGTAATCTCCGATAGCCGCAGGCTGGAACCATCCCTTAAGCTGATCATTCAACATCTCCTCTGCTGAATCATAGGTGGGGGTAAATCCCCTCTTTTCCATCCATTGAATGACCTGGCGGTAAGGTTCTTCTATAGCCTCTCCGATGGCAGCATAACTCACCCCGGATAGATTGTTAGCTTGATCAATCAGCATTGGTACAAAGAGCGCCACTATAAAAATGACAATGACGAATAGACAAATAATGGTCAGGGCAGCACTGATACTGGGTCCTGCTTGCCACTTTTGAATGCGCACATACTTTCTAAAGAACCGCATGAAGGGCTGTCCTACCATGGACAGGACCCACGCAATCAAAATATAACTTACTATTGCTCGGAAGGTATACAACAATACACCCAATAAGGCCAAACCCAAACCAATCGCTAGATAGCGACTAAAATTTTTCATGGCAACAAAATAAGAGGCTTGAAGAAATTATTAGGGACATTCAAGAAAATTTTGTGGTTGGTGTTCTGAAGTAAACTTACAGTAGGGGTTCTAGCACCTGCCATATCTGCTCTGCCATTAGGATTTGTCCTTCTTCATTTGGATGCAGTCCATCCGGTAAGTTTAAGGAAGGTACATCCAGAACCCCCTGTAGAAATCCAGGAACAAGCACAATTTTATGGGCTTTAGCTAAGCTAGCATAAAGGCGGTTAAAGTCTATCCTGAGGTCAGCTGGAAGTGCAGCTGGCAAGTCTAACTCGGTCAACAAAATGGTCGTTTCAGGAGCTTCTGTCTGTACTTTCTGGATAATGGCAGAGAGGTCCTGATAGAGTTGATCTACGGTAGCTCCTTGGAAAATATCGTTAAGTCCCAGCTCAAGGACAAAGTAGTCAATTCGTTGCTGTAACACCCAGTGAACGCGCTCCTTCCCTTCTTTTGCAGTGTCGCCGCTAATTCCTGCATTAATTACTTTGTAGGATGAATCTTTTTGTGTTAACTTACGTTGAATTATGGCAGTAAAGCCTTCCTGCGGATTTAAACCAAAAGCAGCAGTCAAGCTGTTCCCAAAGAACACAATTTTTTTGGGCCTTTCAGGTTCAATTAACTCATTTTCCATAGTTTCTTCAGGTGCTTCAGATGGTGCACCTTTCTCACTCCCGCAGGAGTACATCATGGCTACAACACCCAATACAAAGAAAAAGTACGAACAAACTCTCATGCTAATTGGTTGTGGGTAAATCCTGTCCCAATGCAATTCAGCGCAATAGTGTGGGGAGGATGGATCCCGCTTATCGATTTATGTGTTTCTGCCCGGTGGACAAAGTAATTGGAAACAGTGCAAAAAAGCATTAGAATCCATACTCCCTAGCGAAATGAAAGTTTATTCAATATCATTCTCATGAATGTGAACAAGAAGATCGTTCTAGTCGAAGACAATCCAGCTGATGTATTGCTAGCTGAAATTGCCCTACAAAACATGCAATGTACAAGCGAATTAGTCCATTTCAGTAACGGAGTGGAATTCGTGAAGTTCCTACCTGCCGCGAAATTAGATCAAATTTCTTTGGTACTCCTAGACCTTAACATGCCATTGATGAATGGATGGGAGGTACTGGAATATCTGCGTACTCATGATCTGTTTAGCAAACTACCCGTAGTTGTTTTTTCCTGCTCCGCTGCGGCTCAAGACGTAGCCTCTTGCTATTCCTTGGGCGCTAATGCCTTCGTCAGGAAACCCACAGATCTTGATACCTTTGATGAAATTATGGCTTCGATAATATCGTTTTGGGGTCAAACCAATATTCAGGCTTCTTATGCCCTAGGATGATTCGTCTCCGTATAAGAATGCTATATTTCGCTTCAAGCCCTTGAACTTTGTACGTTTCACGGCCGACTTTTTAAAGAGGGTCCGAAATACCTCTTCGGTCAGATCAATCCAATCTCCTCTAGACATTTGCAGTAGATTTGGATGTGGCTCAAAGGCGGCTTCCTCGTGGCGTGTAGAAAAACGGTTCCATGGACAAACTTCCTGACAGATATCACACCCAAACATCCAATTATCAAATGTCCCTTCAAATTCGGCAGGGATTGCGTCTTTCAATTCTATGGTAAAGTAAGAAATACATTTACTGCCATCCATAACATAACCTTCCGGGGAGATGGCTTCCGTTGGACAAGCATCAATGCAGCGAGTACAGGTACCACAATAATCTTTTATGGGATGATCATACACGAAGTCAAGATCTAAAATCAGTTCTGCCAAGAAGAAGTAAGAACCAGCCTTGGGATGAATCAGCATCGTATTTTTCCCAATCCAACCTAAACCAGATCGCTTGGCCCAATCTCGCTCCAATATGGGCGCTGAATCTACAAAGCAACGACCATTCACCTCTCCCACCTCTTCTCTCAAAAAAGAAAGCAATGACTTCAGTTTATGCTTGATCACAAAGTGATAGTCCTGTCCGAAAGCATATTTAGATATTTTCGGAGCATCGGAGTCCTCAGGCTCAGCAGGAGTATAATAATTGTACATTAAACTAACCACTGACCGAGCTCCCTCCACTAATTTCCTCGGATCAATTCGCTTATCAAAGTGGTTGGCCATGTAGTGCATCTGGCCATGTTTGTTCTGATGCAGCCACTCCTCTAATCTTCGAGCCTCCTCATCCAGCTGAGTAGCTTTAGAGATTCCCACAAAACTAAACCCCAAGCTTTCCGCTTTCTGTCGTAAAAGGTGTGTATGGAGCGTCCGCTTGTCCATCTTCTTACGCCCTATTTCACCTATTCGGCAGGCTCCGAATCCTCACTCCCCATTTGATTTTCCTTTCTTAAGCGGTCAAATAAGGCATCCACTCGATACATTTCATCTAGCGTATCATCGATGTAGAAAGCAATGTCCGGGATTCGTCTAACATGTTTGCGAATCCGGTGCGCGAGGCTTTGTCTTAGTCTGACAATTTCCTCTTCCATTTGCAGGATGACTGCCTGTTTATTTTCGGTATTATAAATGCTCAAGTAGATCTTAGCTAAGCCAAAATCAGGAGAGACTTTCACTCCTGTCACTGTCACTAAAGGCTCAGATCCATACAAATAGGATCCTTCTTGCTGTAGTACCATACTGAAATTGCGCTTTACCAATTCCGCAACCTGTCTTTGTCTCTTCGTTTCCATCTTTTCGTATTGATATCGGATAAGTTCGGCAAAAATAGATTAAAAAACAATATAAGTATAACCTAGAATTAGGATGCCATAAATAAAACCCACTTCTACTAAAATGGGTTCCCTGAATGAAGGCATATAAACCGAAAATTGCTATTTTTGTAAGCAATTTGATGTTATTATGCAGCGACCATTTTTGGAGACAGCCATAGAATATTTAAAGGGAGTCGGCCCCACTCGGGCAGACTTGTTGAAGAAGGAACTGAGCATCTTTACTTTACGTGATCTCCTCTACCAATTCCCTTATCGCTACATTGATAAGACGCAGTTTCACAAAATCCGGGAATTGCGAGAAGATAGCGGTGCGGTGCAGGTTCGAGGTATATTGCGCCGACTGACCACTGCTGGTGAAGGACGAAAAAGGCGTCTGATGGGTACCCTGCGCGATGACTCTGGTGCTATTGAATTGGTCTGGTTTTCTGGAATACACTGGATAGAAAAATCACTGGTAGTGGGGAAGGAATACGTAGTCTATGGCCGAATCAATCCTTTCAATAACAAACTGAACATTGCCCACCCGGAAATAGAAGCCGTGAGCTTAAGCAACACCAAGCAGGCTGCTACTTTTGCTCCGGTCTATCCCAGCACAGAAAAACTCAATACCAAAGGGTTGGATGCCAAGTTTAGGCGTAGATTGATCAAAGCCCTTTTTGAGAAGCTATCTATTACTCATTTTGAAGAGAACCTTCCGGATTACCTTATCCAGAAACTCAAGTTTCCCAGCCATTTTGATGCCCTGCGGCAAATCCATTTGCCAAAGAGTCAACAAGAATTACTCAGCGCCCGAAATCGGCTGAAATTCGAAGAACTTTTCTTTCTTCAATTGCGTTTACTCCAACTAAAACTTAACCGACAACGGGCCATCAAGGGGTTGCCCTTTCCTACTATAGGTGCTTACTTCAATGGTTTTTACAAAGAAAAGCTACCGTTTGAACTCACCGGTGCACAAAAGCGAGTACTGAAAGAAATCCGCAAGGATTTAGGCTCAGGCATTCAAATGAATCGACTACTACAAGGGGATGTCGGAAGTGGTAAAACCATCGTTGGCCTGATGTGTATGCTCATGTCTCTAGACAATGGCTACCAGGCTTGCTTAATGGCTCCTACCGAAATCCTGGCACAACAGCATTACCTGTCGATTAGCGAATACCTGGAGGGTATGGATATCAAGGTGGGGTTTCTTTCCGGTAGTGTAAAAGGGAAAAAACGCAAACTCGTGCTGGAAGAATTAGCTAGTGGAGATATCAGGATCATAATCGGCACGCACGCCTTGCTAGAGGAGCCTGTCCAATTCCAACAGTTGGGATTGGCTATTACAGATGAGCAGCATCGCTTTGGAGTAGCCCAGCGCGCAAAGCTTTGGAAGAAAAATGCCCAATATCCCCCCCATATTCTGGTCATGACTGCTACCCCTATACCCCGGACGCTGGCCATGACGCTTTACGGGGATTTAGACGTGTCAGTGATCGATGAACTACCGCCAGGTCGGAAAGAGATCCAGACGATCCATCGCACGGAGAACCATCGCATGCGGGTCATTGGGTTTATGCGGGAGCAAATTGCCTTGGGCCGGCAGGTGTATGTCGTCTATCCTTTGATTGAAGAGTCGGCAAAACTGGATTTGCAGAACCTGGAAGAGGGCTATGAGGCTTTAAGTAGAGAATTTCCAATACCCGATTATCAGATCAGTATTGTCCATGGTCGAATGAAGCCCGCTGATAAGGATTTTGAGATGCAAAGATTTGTGAATGGCACGACGCAAATCATGGTCGCTACCACAGTGATTGAGGTGGGGGTTAATGTGCCCAATGCCAGCGTGATGGTGATTGAGAATACGGAGCGGTTTGGCTTGTCACAGCTCCACCAATTGCGTGGGCGGGTAGGTCGAGGAGCAGAGCAATCCTATTGCCTGTTGATGTCTAGCTTTAAATTAAGTAATGAAAGTCGCCAACGCATTCAGACGATGGTACAAACCAACAATGGTTTTGAAATTGCTGAGGCCGACCTTAGATTGAGAGGCCCAGGTAATATCGAAGGCACCCAGCAAAGTGGCATCTTAAATCTCCGGCTGGCCGACTTGGCCAAAGATGGGAAGATTTTGAAAACCGCTAGGGAAATTGCTAGTCGAATTCTCGAAGATGACCCTAATCTTCAACGCCCCGAACACCAGGTCATTGCAAAATATTTGAGTAAACATGCCAAACAATTGAAGGCCTGGAGCAGGATTAGTTAAAGAAAGAGCTACCCTTTTTCCAAAAACTTTCCACTCTTTACACGTCATTGAATCGATGGCAAACACCGATTGATGTCAAAGGTTGTTTCGGGAGAGACCACAACTTCAAGCAGTCTAAAATCGTCATAGCCTATTTTCCTCGATCCTGGCAAAAAAATTAGCCTTAAAGGATTGTCCCAAGGGTAGATTGGCCCCCTCAACAACAACGGTAATCGAATCTGTCTTCTCTATATGGGGAATAGCAACGATGTAGGATTTATGAATTTGGACGAATATAGAAGACACTGTCAAACCGCAATCCTTTTAGTGAAAAGGCGTAGAATAGAGCAGTCCACCCACCAGACCCAAAATCAGTAATCAAGCCCAGTCCGATCACTATTATCCATAAAAAGACATGATATTTCCACTTGTCTTTGATCAACTAGTACTTCGTCCCTTCCCAAACGATCTCCTTCCACATAAGGCATGTACCACAAAACAAACCTAGAGTTTCATACAACATACATTTTGATCCGTCGGAATGGAGTGCTTGATTGAGTAGATATATGGCTTGGTGTAAAACCTGGAAATACAGGCAACAAAAGGGTTAGCTTCAGCCCATCTTCTCATTTAAAGAACAGCTATGAAGTACTTAAGCTTACTCATTATTTGCCTATCCATCAGCTCATTTACCAATCAAATCACTGCCCAAAACCCAAGGCCAATAATCAGATGGGGTGCCTGGATGCTACGGCCAGCGGCACTGCGGTGAGAGCAGATGATCTGGTCAATGAAGATTCCTTGATGGACAATAGCACACTTCTTGAGTACCTTCAATGGATCAACAGTGATGCCGTGATGACTACCTCACACGCTAGCTATGTATCCAACTATCCGCTGGTTGGAAGTGAGGATTTTTACAATTACGATGATGCTGATACACTTATTGGCGCTGAACTTACTGCTGATTGGTATAGAAGGAATATAATGATTTACGCCAAGATGATTGGTCAATTGACCTTTGAGGAAAAAGCCATCTTTTTGATCATGGGAGGGGATCATATCCCAATCTTGAAGCAGCTGTTTGAGAGTAACCCTAACTTTGAAGTGATTAAAGCAGAAAGCTGGTTAAAGTCAATACAGAGTAGGTAAACTTTTCGGATTAGCCAAGCTTCTCTGGCGATCTCTGCGTTTGTAGCAATCGCATGGATGATAATTACCTACCCTCCTGCTAAGCGCAAAAAGTGTCAGAGAAGCTTGGATCCTACTCTATCTATTACTTCATACTACGCACACTACCCGAACCTGCAATACTTGAACTTACACTAGGGCTTCCTTTGTAGCGAACACTGCCACTGCCGGCGATGGATACATCCAAGTTGCCTCCCACATTAACTTTACAATCTCCGGAGCCAGCGATCTCAACCTCGCAATCGGTAGAAGTAAGACCAGCTACATCTATAGAACCACTACCTGCAATTTCCAGATGGATGTCTTGAGCAGAGCCCCCAACAGATATGTCTCCTGATCCAGCGATAGACATGTTGACATTTCCTAAGCCACTAAAATCACCATTGGTTTCGATATCTCCTGATCCAGCGATAGCTAATGCTTTAAAACTTGGCATCGTGATATTGATCGTCAGTTTATCGTAGTTCCTTACTTTATACTTTTTAGGGAATCCAATATCCCATGATCCTCCGTCCACATCTTTTTCAATGATATCGATGATATTCTGTTGTCCTGTAATGGTAACTTTTTGGGTATTACCTTGTGTGAGAATTACTTTGGCGTTTAGGGCCACTCCGAGTTTGTTGAAATTATCAATATCTAAGGTTTGAGTAACCGCCCCTCCTTGGCCACTAATGGATTGCCGATTCCATTTTTGCCCCTGTAACGGCAAAGAAACGATAGTAACTAAGAGTAAAGCCAGCGTTAAAGCATTCCAAATTTTCATATTGAGTTGAATTATTAGACCCGCTTCTAGCTACTTTCTAGCAGAAAACAGTCTTGTGATAAATGAGTATTCCTCTACAAGGACGCTACTTATTTTCAAAGGATGCAATGAAAATGTTGGAATTCGATAAAAAACAGCCTGCTCCGTCTAGACAGCAGCAACCCATCGATGAAGGAAAAAGGATTGGAGGGATCTACGACCAATAGAGCGCAAAACATTCTTCAAAATCACGAGCCAATGGATGCTTTAAACTCGGCTCTGTTCCAGGTCTAACGATCTGCGTAGTTTGATAGCCCGCAGCTAAAGCGGCGTCCAGTTCGGCTTCTACGTCGGAGAGGAATAAAATCTGTTCAACGGGGATCTGCAAGGCTGCCTGTATCCCCAAATAGGAAGGCACCTCCCGTTTGTGCCCGATCTTTGTATCAAAATAAGCTTCCAGATAAGGACTTAGGTCTCCATGATCAGAATGGGAAAACAACAATTGTTGCGCCTCCACAGAGCCGGAAGAGTAGATCCCTAAGGAAAGCCCCTGCGCTTTCCAACGAACCCAGACCGGGACGACATCCGGATAAATATGGCCTTGGTAATCCCCTTTTTCATATCCTGTCCGCCATAAATAACCTTGTAGGGTCTTGAGCGCCGTATGCTTGCGATCCGCCTTGATCCAGGACAGCAGCAAGCTAACTGCCTCGTCACTGCCAATCTTCCCCTGGCCTTCTTCAGCAGCAGTCTGCTTTACCGAAGCAAGCACAGCTTGCACCTCTGGTGTTGATTGCTGTTCCGCTACAAAGGCAGATAGGTTTTTACTGGCATAAGGAAAGAGCACCTCGTGCACAAAGGCAATGGAGGTGGTCGTTCCTTCGATATCCATTAAGATAAATTGAATCATGCGGAGAGTCCAAGGGCATTGTAGGATTGATCCACACCGGATTCTGTGTAATGTGGTACCCAACCTGATTGATCAATAAATACTCGAATAGCCTTGACCGATAACTTAGGGCCAAAGTCAAACCAGTGCTTCGTGTTGGCAGGTACAGAGATTAGATCTCCTTTTTGGCAAATCACACAAAATACGGGCTCTCCATTTTCAAGATTGAACCAAAATAAACCTTCTCCGTCCACAAAGAATCTGACCTCATCTTCGCTATGGGTATGCTCCGTCAGGAACTTGGTCTTTAGTACATCGAGGTTAGGAAGTTTTGGATGAACACTGATCACATCAGCGGTCTGGTAGCCATTGGCATTCATATAGGGTTTCAGCACGTGCTCGTAGGCTTGTAGCACCGTATCTTGATCTGCGTCCTCCGCTAACTCTGCTCCGGCTTCCCATTGGTCGAACCACACGCCTCGCTCAGCTAGGAAAGACTTAATAATTGCGGGTTCTGTGAGTTTTTGATCTTGATCGGGAATGTGAAGTATAGCCATACCATAAGTTTTTTGGTTCTCTGACAATTTTTGTGCTATTAAGTCAGCCTTTTAGCTAGAGGCCTTGCTTCCTATGGGCACAATTCTCTAGCTAAAACATTCATCACAAAAATTGTCAGGGAAGAAGATTTTGAAAGTTGCCAGACAAGCTTGGAGTCGGATCAACTACTTGTCCAAAGGTTTTGATTTTATAAAAGCAATCAAACAAAAATTCGAATACTTCAATATGTCGTTTGGCTTCAGCAATGGATTTGCCCCAGGTATAAAGTCCATGGCCTGCCAAAAGGAATCCGGATAATGTTGGGTGTTGATCCCAATGTAGAGCAATATCTGCGGCTAGTTGCTGTATATCCTGGGAGTTGGCAAAAATTGGTAGATCTACGGTAGATTCGTGCGTTTGGATTCCACTTATTCCTTTTAAAATCTCAAATCCAGTTAATCGCAGATTCCCTTCTTGTTCGTATACCTGGGATAAGACGGTATTGTATACAGTATGGGTGTGTAATATACATGTCACCTCCGGACGTCTTTGATAAATCAGGGTATGGAGTAAAGTTTCAGCAGAGGGCTTCCTCGTGTCATCCAAGGGACGGCCTTCCCTATCAACCTCCATCAAATCCTCAACACAAAAGGTGCCTTTATCCTTACCAGAAGAGGAAATAGTTATGGCAGGTTCTCCTGGAATCCGAAAAGAGTAATTGGAGCTGGTAGCTGGAGCCCACCCCTGCTGGTGCAGGAAGTGAATGCAGTCTACCAATTGAATTTTCCAGCTGGCTTTCGTTTGTGACATAGCAGCCAAAATAAGTCTTTTTTGAGTAGATACTGTTAACTACATCTTAATTTTAGCTTTCTAGCGGATGCCCAACTCCTTGGCTGAACCCCGGAATACTTCCTGGATTTTCCTATATTGGTCGCACTAATTTCAAAACGAGACAAACTAACTGCAAGTCGTATGAAAGAGCGCTTACTTTCCTTAGATATATTTCGAGGACTTACCATCGCTGGGATGATTTTGGTGAATAATGCCGGGTCCTGGTCCACCATTTACCCTCCCTTGGCACATGCCGAATGGCACGGCATTACGCCCACAGATTGGGTATTCCCCTTTTTCTTATTTATTGTAGGAGTAGCTATACCCTTAGCGGTGGGTAAACGTCTAGAAAGGGGTGATCCCAAATCTGCCATCGTCCGGAAAGTACTCACGCGAGTCGGCATAATATTTGGTTTGGGACTCTTCTTGGCTGCTTTTCCTCACTTTGGAATAGCCGATAGGTCCAGTAGTATAGCTACGCTGCATTACCTGGTCTTATCTCTATTTATGGTGGCCCTTTTTACCCGAGAAGCTTCTGCCAAGGAAAGCCGGGTAAGGAACATCGCAGGATGGACAACCTTAGGGGCTATAGGAATAATGATCATTTTGGGTCTATTTGCTTATAGTTTCAGTAGTCTTCGGATTCCAGGCGTACTACAACGTATAGCACTTGTGTATGGAGCTTGTAGCTTACTTTTCCTAAATATGGATTGGCGCAAGCAAGCCTACTTTGGTTTGGGGCTGCTTCTGCTGTACTGGTTCCTTATGATGGCTGTTCCTGTACCTGGAGTGGGTCCGGCCAAGCTCGAACCTACAACCAATCTGGCTGCCTGGTTTGACAATCTTATACTGAAAGGACATATGTACAGTCAAACCAAGGTTTGGGATCCAGAGGGTCTATTATCGACGCTCCCCGCCGTTACTTCCGGCATTATTGGAATGCTTACGGGCACTTGGCTAAAAACCAAGCGTGACAACTACGAGAAGGTAGCCGGAATGCTGGTGGCAGGAGTCATTCTACTTGGAATTAGTCATATCTGGGACTTAAGCTTTCCGATTAACAAGAAGATCTGGACAAGTTCTTACGTATGCTATACTAGTGGTGTCGCTCTAATGATCTTAGGTGTTATTTATTGGCTAGTGGATATTCACAGCTATAAGAAGTGGGCAAAGCCTTTCATAATCTATGGCACCAATGCCCTTTTTGTCTACGTCATGTCTGGTCTAGTGGTCAAAACGATGTTTGCCATTAAATGGGCAGGTGATGGTGATAAAGTTTGGAATATACAGAGTTGGATATATCAAAATGGATTCGCCACGACCTTTAGCAACCCATATAACGCCTCCCTAGCCTATGCGCTAGCCTGTGTCTTATTCTTTTTTGGTCTAGCTTGGGTATTGTATCGAGCAAAAATCTTCATCAAAGTATAGTAATATTCCAACCTTGTTGGCCGGCAGGTGTCTTTGCTTAAAATTCGTTCTGGAATATGATAAAGACACCTGACCGTTTCTTGGCTTTGAATCAGTTCTTAATTGATCCACAGTCTCAGCTGTACATCATTGATCAATTTTATCATGCTAACCGTCATTTTCCTCAGCATAAGGACAAGATATCCAAGATCAGTATTGTGCTCAATGGCCAGTTAAAGGAAACCACGAAGAGGACGGAGGTATTTGCTAAGACCGCTAGTCTGGTGGTAAAACCTCGTACAGCCCTACATGCCAATACCTTCGGGCCAAAGGGTTCAAGGGTGATATCGATCTTGGTCAAGGATGAGTATTGGCAAGAGAACGACCTGAACGGCATCCTGAAAAAGCTACAATGGTTTCATGATCTTCCGCACGCCCGGGCGGGCCTACAATTTGTCAGAGAGCTTTATGAAACGCCCTCTGCAGAAGGCTTGGAGGAGAACTTTATAGAATTACTTGCCGCCCTGGAATATACGAGCCCCGATACCGGTACGCCACCGCCCTGGCTCTCAGTAGTCAAGGAACGGCTGGAGGACGAACATGAAACGCCACCAAGCCTAAAAACATTGGCAAGAATGGTTGGCGTGCATCCGGTATATCTGGCTCGGGTTTTTCGCAAGTACTACCACTGTAGTGTCAAAGAGTTCATTCGTACTTTTCGGGTACAGCGAGTCATTGGCCAGCTTAGTTCTAGCTTAACGCCTTTGGTACAGATAGCTATGGATGCTGGTTTTGCGGATCAAAGTCATTTCAGTAGACAATTCAAGGGAGAGATGGGGATGAGTCCAGGGGCTTTCCGCAAACTATTTCAGAATCCAGGTTTAAAACTCTATTGAGTTCTTTCTCCCTTTTTAGGTTTCATTTGTTCAAGAATTCCTATCTGCTTTATCCCAATTTGCGATAAAAAACGATTGTTATGACTCGCAAATTACTTGTATGTTACTTGCTCGTATTGGTGACCAACACTTTCCTCCTCGGGCAAATGGAAAAGAAAACCAAGTCGGCCTACCAGAAGGACCTGCAAACCTTAGTGGATTTTGCCTTTTCCGAAACACAGGCTATCCCTGGGGTCGCTATGTCTGTAGTGAAAGATGGAAAAACGATTTTTGAAAAAGGATTCGGTTATGCACAGTTGGAGGGAAAGCAAAAAATGAAGGAAAATACCAGTTTCTACATCGCCTCCTGCACCAAGGCCTTTACGGGTCTACTAGCGGCCATTCTAGATGAAGAAGGCGTAATCCCTATGGAAGCCTCACTTGCCTCTTACTTTCCTAAGATTAAATTTGATACTAAGCTGGAGGCAGATAAAATCACTATCCAATCTTTACTTAACCATACTTCTGGCCTGCAAAATGGACCAATTGGCTTCCGGGCAGCTTACAGCGGCGAACACACCCATGAGCAAATGGTACAACTCCTGAGCCACTCCAAACCGAATCGCGCAGGTCGAGGTAATTTTCAGTATACCAACGTCGGCTACAATATCTACACTTTGATCGTTCGGGAAGTTACCGGCAAAAAGTGGCAGGATCTGTTGGAAGAGAAAATTTTCAGCCCACTTGGGATGAACCGAACTACAGCCTATATTTCCAAGGCAGAAAAAGGCAATTGGCCTATGGCACTGCCTTACATGGCAGAAGCACCAGAAAAATTTCAGTCCGTCTATCTCTTGAAGAAGGACAATACCATGCAGTCAGCCGGAGGTCTAATTACCACGGCTAAAGACTTAGCGACCTGGGCACAGGTACAGCTCAACAAAGGCAAGCTTAATGGCAAAAGAATTTTCTCTGAAAAAGTAATGCGAGATACACAAAAGCCGTGGGCAGCTACGGATGAGCGTCGAGGCCCCTTCCAGGGAGAAGGCTATGGATATGGATGGATGGCCGGAGCATTGGGAGGAGAAAAGGCCGTTTGGCACTCTGGTGGTTTTCCGGGCTATTTGTCTCTAATGTCATTCATGCCGGAGCATCACATTGGGGTTAATGTATTAATCAATGAACCTAGTGTCGGTTTTCGTTTAATGTACTTGTTAGCAGCTTTCTCTTATGATTGGTGGCTGAAGAACGAAGATGTATTAGGGGAATATAAGTCTCAAATCCAGGAAATGACCCAGCAGCTAAGTCAGCAGCAGGAAAAGATAGCTGCTCATAGAAAGAAATTGGCAGCACGTACATGGCAATTGACCGAAGACTTCAAAGCTTTTAGTGGTCGCTATGTCAATGAAGGTTATGGTACTATCGAGATAGACGGGAGTAATGGACAACTAGCAGTCAAGATGGGCAACATGCATTGCATCGCCACTCCTTACACCAAGGAGAATACGGCTAGGGTAGAAATGGTTCCCGGGAGAGGAGAGGTACTCGTTTTCCAAGTCGAAAATGGAAAAGTGACCGAACTGAAGAGTGATGGAGATGTCTTCAAAAAGATCTCTAAGTAAGGCTTTGACAAAAGCAACCTTGGATCGGGCAGATGCCTCCGCTGAGCGGCATCCGCCCCGATCCTACGCTCCTTAGAAGTGACACAATGTATCGGCTCCTTGAATAGCACCATAGGCTAATAGGGCAGATGAAACAGAAGGTTAGTTAATCAATCGTCCGTTTTAGCCTTCTTCTTCCGATACATGCCATCAAAGGCGGTATTCCAATTCTTTCCTCCGTCAGTGGACATTTTCCAAATTTGGCGAACTGCTCCATCCTCTTGTGGATGATAAGACATGTCAAAAAGCACCATTTGGCCATTCTGCCCAGGTGATTTCCCCTTCATTTGCATCACATTATCCTGGTACTTACCCTTAAAATGATAGGTAGCTCCGCTCATGTCTACCCAAACTTGATTCCAGGTAGAATCTTTGGGGTTATAGGTGTTAAAACTCTTGCCTTGAAATCCGGTGCCGCCGGTCCAATTCTCCTCCACGACGCAGCCTCCTAAAATTTTGTTGATTACATTATGCCCAACCACTGTATCTCCTGTAGTCGAATACACCTCCCAATCACCGACCCAAAAGTCAAATTGGCTATGCGCATCGGTATTGCAGGGTGTTTGCGCAACAAGTGGCTCACTCCATAGAAGGCCAATAAAAAACAATAGAATGTGAAAACCTTTCATACTTGATTTTTGATGAAAGGTACAGGAATGGTAGACCTTGGCCGTACAGAATTATAAATATTTACGGACTGAGCATGCTAGTAGAAGTAGCTCAAACTTATTTCATGGCCGCCCCCAAAGCGTGGACCATACTTCTGAAGAAAATGATCGTAGCCATAGCCAACCTGTAGGAAATTGAAATCACCCATGTCTATAAAAGTGCCTAATTCTACGTGGGCCGCTCCGGCAGTAGACCCCCCGATCCCAAACCAAAGGATTTGCCGGAATTCCAGGCGCAGGTTAAGGTCAGCATGAACGGGGCTATTCTCTACGTACTTTACCCAACTACTCAATTCCAGCCAGCTGTCATCGGAAAGCGAAAAGGCGCTGCCCAATAAAGCATAGTAATGTCGAACCCGCTGGATATCAATTCCATTCTGATCATTCCGAAACTGCAAGTTAAAGCCAAAAGTCTGCGGGACCGAAAGCCCGACGTAATAATAGTCTTTGGATCTCGCCTGGTAATAGTAAGTAGCACCAAAGGAGAAATCTGGAGAAAAACGAGTTAGGGATACATTTACATTATCATCTGGATTATTGAATTTGAGTTGTTCTCCATCTACCTTATACTGTAGAAAACCCGCATTAATCCCCAGTGTCATGAAGGACCTACGGGAAAAACGAATCAGATAACCGGCCCGTACATAGGCACCTAAGTGACTCAAGGCTCCAGTTTGATCCTGGGTGATAGAAGCCCCCGTCAGGAAGTTATAGTCTTCATTAAAGTAATTACCATTCACCAGAAAAGTCCGGGGCGCGCCTTCCACGCCCGTCCATTGGTAGCGGTAGAGGCTACTAGCTTGCACGGTAGCGTCGTAGCGTAAGAAATTGCCGGACATAACAGATGGATTCAATAGACTGTAGGCATTTTGGTATTGGGAAAAAAGGGGCAGTTGCTGCCCTTTGACTGTAATCGTCAAGAAAAGCAAGCTAAGCAGACTGGCGTTCTTCATTAGATTTTTCATAGTACTTTTCTTATCGGATTAGGGCGATATTACCGGTGATCGCTTTGCCGTTCGCAACATCCAGGTACAACAAATAGTAGTAGGTACCTTCCGGCAATGGTTTATTATTGAGATTTTGTCCACGCCAGTTGTTCTGGTAGGGTTTAGCTTGAAACACGACTCCTCCCCAACGATTTACAATTACCAGTTCCGCTTCCGGAAACTTCTCTAAGCCAGGAATGACAAATTCATCGTTCACCCCATCATCGTTGGGACTAAAGGCTGTGGGGGGATCGACTTCTGGAGCCTCCTTTACAATAACCTCCACCATGGCCGTAATTATACAGCCATTTACATCTATAGCCTCGATTTCGTAGACCGTGGATTGATCAATATAAGTGAGTGGAGTTAAACAATCGTCACAACTCAATCCACGAGCAGGTACCCACAAAACCTCAGCAATACTGTCTACATCACCCGTGATTACGATGAGCGCCGTATCACCTCTAATTAAATCAAGTCTTTCTGGAATATCTAGCTTAAACACAGGAGGTGCTGAAATAAGTACCTCTACCCGCTCGCGACAGCTTCCTTCTTTTTGAAGGATTAACTCATAATTTCCGGCAGACAAACCGCTAAAGACACCCGCAGATTGAAAACTTCCTCCGTTTAGACTAAAAGTAAGTCCGTCCTCTAAGGGTTCTATTCTTATCTCCCCGTCTTGCGCTCCCGCACAGGATTCGTCTGACCAATCCATATCATATAGTATTGGATCTGCTTCCAATACCTCAAACGTGGCCTGCTTGACACAGCCTTGTTGGTCCTCCACCGTCGTGGAATAGGAACCAGGCGAGAGGTTTGTCAAGGAGTTACTGGTCTCCCCGTTTTCCCATTGTATTACATAAGGCGGTGTCCCTCCACTGACTTGCAAATCAATACGCCCCGTCTGCTGTCCGAGACATGGATTTTGAACATTTGCTTCAAAAATAAGCTCATCACTGACTTGCACATTCACTTGGTGGGTGGAGTCACAGCCATTGGCAGCAGCAAAGACCTCTGTATAAGTTCCTGATCCTGTAACAAAATTGCCGAAGACGAGAACCGAATCTCCGGAGCAGATAGACAGACTTTCTTGAGATTGCGGACTTTCTAACCAACTAAGTTGAACTTGATGAGTGGAGTCACAATTATTTTGTCCAACAAAACTAGCCGTGTAAGTCCCCGGTAGCGTCTGGTATTGGCCGAAAAGCAGTAGACTATCTCCTGGACAAATGCGTAGCTGTTCACTGGTACTCACGGTATCCAGTACCTCCAATGTAATATAGTGGGTAGAGTCACAACCATTTTCCGCAGTAAAGGTACCGCTATATGTTCCTGAACTGCTCTGCATTTGCCCAAATAGTTGGACCTCTTCCCCGGCACAGATACTTTGCTCAGCGAAGGTGGCAATCGTATCCAAGACTACCACTTCGATTTGGTGCAAAGAGTCACAGCCGTTCGCCGCCAGGAAGTGTTCTTGATAGCTACCTGAAATACTGACTGTTTCGCCAAAAACCTGCACGGTCTCTCCTGCACAAATTGGTAAGACCTCACTAGTGCGAATGGTATCCACAAGAGATAAAGTAATGGTATGCGTAGAATCGCAGCCTGCTTGTCCGGTAAAGACTTTGGTGTAGATACCAGGCTCATTTACCTGCTCTCCAAAAATCGATGCGAATTGCCCTGAACAGATGGTGTATTGTTCCGCTGTTGCGACAGTATCCGCTACTTCCAGGATAATGGTATGTAGAGAGTCACAGGCCTCTGTCGTTGCAAACTGTTGGGTATATTGACCTGCCTCTGCTCTAAGCACGCCAAAAATCTCTGCTGTTTCCCCAGCACAAATACGAATCGTTTCTTCGGAGGTCGCTGTTTCAAACCATTCCAAGCGGATATTAACGGTACTATCGCAATTTGCTAAGCTTTGGAAGGTTTCGGTGTACAAGCCGGAATCTGTTTGCATCTCGCCAAAAATCAACACTGAATCTCCAGGGCATATCCTCACTATCTCTTCCTGCTCAGAAGCCTGACCGACGGCTATTCTAATCGTGTCGGTACTGATACACCCCTCTTCCCATTCGGCCACCAAGGTGTAAGTAGTGGTCGTATCGGGACTTACTTCTACTTCTCGGCAATCTGTGCAATTCAGCTTATAATCAGGATACCATTGGTATTCGGCAAAGCCTTCCAGTCCTTTTAGGCTAACCGTTGCGCCAGAGCAGATCAAGGTGTCATTTCCTAAATCAAAGGAACTAGCCTCTTCAAGTATAATTTCTACGGTATCCCGATACACTCTTCCACAAGCATCCCGAACCTCTACCCAGTGCATTCCTGTAAGACCGGTCGTAAATGTATGCTCTGCGGAAGCATCCGGCCACAAATAACTACTATATCCAGGACCCGCATCAAAGGTAATCGCCTTGTTCGCACAAACGATCTGATCAGGACCCAGATCAGGTTTGGTTAAGGTGGGAAAGGGATCGATCTTTATCGTATCGGTCAATTGTCTTCCGCAAATGTCTGTAACAGCAAGTCGATAAACACCTGGATCTGTGATGGTCCTTTCGGGGGTTCTCTCGCCATTATCCCAGCGGTAGGCCAAAAATGATTGCTGAGGTCTAATCACGATACTGCTTCCGGGGCAGAGCACGGTATCCGGTCCAAGATAGGGCTGTATAAGCGGGATTTCATCTGCTGAACTTAGGTTAAATCCAGCTAGATTATCTATAAAATCACATTCATTGTAACTTGTTACTGGAAAATCCTTAATGAGGTTGAATGGAGTCTCAGCTGAACCGTCATCATTTACAAGCATGAAGAGATTACCCGCTTCACTGATAGGCCGGGGAACGGTAAAAGTATGTTGGTCACAACTATCTATCTGGATTACCCTCCGCGTCCGTGTCGAATAAATCAGATTTGCGGCAGTCTCCTCGGGGTTGGAATCATAAAACTGAATGGGGACACCATTATTCATACGTCTCGTCCCCTTGTTACATATCGTAGTTTCTACGGTTAGCCGATCGTCACAGGCAGTAACTTTATCTATTTTAGCCGATGCATTGAATTCCGCCCCTCTTAATCTTGTACATTTACGTCTGTTAAATACTGTTTCTACCCGTATCGTTAGCGGAATTGTATCTTCCACGAGTTGGTAGTTAATACCAGGGAGAGAAGTTATGGAGAAATCCGTTGTTACCGAAGATACTTCGTCTATCTTAATGTCTTCATTCTTGACCTGGCAGGGCCCTGTCAGCCCCCTTTGATCCGTGAAGAGATAGGTGGGCCATCTGTTGGGTTCTATCCCTCTGAAACAATACCTGCCATCTGGCAATAGGAGTATGTTTTGTATCCTATCAAACTGCTCCTCCTCCTGTCTTCCCCAAAGTGGTTTGCCCGTAGCATCCAGTTTACCAAAAAAGGCGGAGGTCGGTGAAGTTTTCAGGTGTTTTGCACCATCTATAGCATACATGATATCATTCTCTGGGGTGATTGCTACTGAAGATAATTTTTGGTAGACTTCCTCTAGTCCATCTCGTTCAAATTTCTTGGTCCAAATGACCCTCCCATTTGCATCCACCTTCATGATATGCGGAGACTTTGCCTCTACCCCATAGGTAAAAGCAATAATAAATCCATCTTTATCAGGTAGTTGCTTGATCGAATAAAGAAGTTTCTCGGGACTAGCATTAGCAGGAGAATTAGTAATGGAATATTCCTTTCCCCATATCTGATTACCGTTTCGGTCAAACTTTGCAAGCATTAGGGTCGAGGATGGGTTGTTGAAGCTCCGTCCTAAAACCACAAACTCCTCCTCTCCAGATGGACTTACTTTATAAGGGTCGAATCCTTCAAAATACTGTTGCCAAATTAGTTCACCACTTGGACTAATCTTGCTAATAAAATATCCACGGTTCCCCCCAGAAGTGTAATTGGCCCCCATCGCAATAATATCTCCGGAAGGAAGCACTTCAACCATTCGAGGTCTATATCTTGTACTTTCGTTCTCTTCTTGTAGCGCCAAGACCCATTCGATCTCCCCTTCATTAGTAATCTTATGAATTCCACCAACATCCGTAACTATGGGAAATGTTCCAACTACTACGCCGTCATTAACCCGATCCACTGCCACTGATTCTATATACCCCAATAATGGATTGATCCATCGTCGATAGCCAATCGAATCAATCTTACGTATGAAATAGATACTGTGTTGTATATATCCCCCATCAGTCGTTATGTCACCCCAGGTAGGATCAGCTACCAGCGGTGCATTTGAAGATTGAAAAACCTTGTATCCATAGTCGCAGGGGTCTTCTATATAGATAAAGAAGGGATCTGGTCTTTCCTCACACCCTTTAAAGCTTGCTCGAAGTCGAACCTCATAATTACCAGGTTCTAGAAAAGTATAGCTAAAGTCTGATCCAATGCCCATCGTTTCTCCATTAACTTCCCACTCCAATAACTCCGCCCAGGGATAAGAGGCCGTAAAAGTAATTTCGTCCCCTGGAGCTCCAGAATTAGCACTAGCCTCTACCTCCCCTCCCTCTGGACAAATCACATCGAAAAACCCATTTACATCTCTCCCACATTTCCTTGAATCTGGCCAATAGGGTAAACCGATAAGGTCTATTCTAATCCCTTCCCCTGGTTCTGTAAAAGTATGTACTAATGTATCTTCGGTGCCTAGTATAAGATCGCCAGTCGTGCGCCATTCAATGTAGTCTATACCGCTGTAGTCTGCTACGAAGGTTACGGGTTCCCCTACCACATATGGTGGTTCTTGTAAATAAGTATAATCAATACTGTATAACCTACAAGATGGAATTATTAAGATGCTATCTACAGCCGAAGGGCAATTCGAATAAGGGCCAAAAGCATGTAACTCGATCCAATTCTCTCTAATTTGATCAAATTGATGTGTACAAGTAAGATCTGTGCCTACTAATTGCTGATCAATCCACCATTCGAATCGTTCAGCCTGCGGGCTTATTGCTGAAAAGGTTAGACTGTCGAATATTTCCACTTCCGTAGTTTCCACCTGAATATCTAGGTTGATGGTAGGACAATAGACCTCTATATCCAGTGTATCGGTAACCGTTGGACAAAGTTCAACAGGTCCATATCCATAAGCAATGATGCGTTGCTGCCCTAATGCTTCAAACTGATAACTGAAGTTCTCGGTGGTAACCTGTGAGGCTCCATTCAGTGTCCATTCCACTGAATTCGTACCACTGGTGTTTAACTCAAACTGTACGGTTTCTCCAATGGCAACACTATCCAAGGTGGGGAGAATTTCGAAAAATGTAGGTATTGGACAGTAGATTTGTAATTGAATACTATCTTCCAGAACACCACAGGCTTCGTCTTTATGATACCCTCTTAGTACAAGGGTTTCTTCTTGGGGAAGATCGAAACTATACTCAAGGTCAGGGCCCGTCCCAATCCGTTGGTCAGCCAACCACCATTCCCAACGGTCGATATTTGTACTTATGGCTTCGAATAGCTGGCTCTGGCCAGCTTCTAGACTATCGGGTGGATTGACAATCGATAAAGATGCAGCTGGACAAAATACCTCTAAGGCTAGTGTATCCATAACTGTTGGACAAGCGATAGTCGAGTGCTCCCCTTGCAAAATCACATGCTTGGTTTCTGGCGTAGTGCTAGAGAAAGTAAACGCGTCTCCGTTTTCTACGATTGTATCATCTATAATCCAGTCTAAGCTACTTACATTTACTCCCTGTCCCCTAAGTGTAACGGATTCTCCAACCGGCAAGCTGTCTATCTGGGTAATAATCTCCACCGTGGAGCTAGGACAGTAGACCAGAATATCCAATGTTTCGGTAAGGGTACCACAAACGCCAATACTCTGTCCAGCCTTGAAAGTAATTTGTTGAAGTCCGGGCTCATCAAAGGTATAGGTCAATTGATCGCCGATACCAATTTGCTCCTCCGCTAACCACCATTCAAGCTCAGTAAGGTTATCTCCTTGGGCTTGGAATGTCCTGGTGCTTCCGATGGCAATGCTATCGATGCTAGGTAGTATGACCAGATTAGCACCTGGACAATAGACCTGGATATATGCCGTATCACTTACTGGTGTACAGCGAGCGTTGGACGGAATGCCACTAAGAATAATCTCATATCTTCTAACCTCCGTACCGTCTAAGGTGAGTTCGGAGTCGGCTTGCCTCTCTACGCCATCTACGATCCATCGAAATTCAGACACATTGTTTCCAGTCGCTTGCAGCGTCATCGATTCGTTGATCTCCAAACTATCACCTGGGTTGATAATTTGTACTGAGGCAGGCAAGCAAAATACCTCGACAAGCAAGGTATCCTTTACTATTGGGCATGATGAATTGCTGGGGTTTCCGGATAAAATCACCTCAAAAACACCGGGGCTATCCCCCTGAAAACTAAAGCGCTGATTGGTGCTTTCCGCAGCTCCATTTACTGACCATTCCCAGGTCGATACATTATTCCCTACCGCATCCAAAGTTAAGGTTTGATCTATCTCAAGACGTTCCACGCCCCCAGAGATCTGGGCAGAGATATCCGGACAAATTACTGTTAAGAATAAAGTATCTAGAAAGGGGGGACAACTCAAGTTCTCCGTAACACTACGTAAGACAATTTCTTGGATTCCACTTTCTCTCGGGATGTATCTGAAATTTGGCTCTGTGCTTACAACTTCACCCTCTATCAACCATTCCACTGCCGGGAGCGTTGCGGGGAGTGCTGCCAATTCTATCTCTTGATCCACTTCGATCCAATCCGCCTCGGCTCCGATACCAAAATTCAATGGAATTTCGCAGTTTGCTTCAATGGTGATGATTCTCTCGAGCACTCCGCAGGTAGGATCCAGATTTTGACCGATAAGTTTTATACGATAGGACTTAGGCTCCGAAAAGGTATAATTGAGCGTATCTGTATTGCCCTGATAGACATCATCTACATACCATTCCAGCAGCAGCGGCCCCACTGTATCGGCAATGATAGCTAGGCTTTCGCCAACTGCTACACGGGTACGTTCAGCGTTTATGGCCATCTCGACATCCGCACACAATACAAAAATAGAAAACCAATCTTCGACATCCGCACAAGCATCGCTGATACTCCTACCCTTAAGTAATAAATCGTGCACCCCAATGGTAGAAAAGGAATATTCCAGCGTATCCCCAGTCCCCACCAATTCTCCATCCATCCACCATTCTAATTGATCAACCCCTACCGTAGTAGCAGTATATATTACTGTTTCACCTAACAGCGGTACGTTAGTACTAGCCCCTATTTTCACATCCGGATCACAGCCGACCTCAAAAAGAATAGTCTTTTCACTTGAGAGGCAGGGATAGATCGTATTCGACCCTCTCAGCGTAATTTCTTGTGGTCCAACAGTAAGAAAATTATACGTTAATGTAGGCCCTTCACTAACCTTCTCCCCATTTAGCCACCACTCCAGGAGGTCCATATTCTGGCTCGTACTTCCAAAAGTCACTGCCTCTCCTACATTAATGGGACCGAGGGGGGGATCTATAAATACCCAACCATCCACTGGACAACGAACCAAGACGGTTCGGCTAAAGGATTCTGGACTACAATTCGATCCGGGGAAAGTTCCCTCAATCTTCACTTGATAATAACCGACTTCCGGAAAAGTGAAACTCGTGGTGTCCCCGTTGGCAATAAATTGGTTATTGACAAACCAACTGAGCTCATAATCAGCTTCATTCAATGCTATGAAAGGAACGGGTACACCCACTTCTGCGGTAGGGCCAGGGGCTTGAATAGATAGCCCTCCCCGTGGGCAAAACACATATATAGTTATCCGTATTCTTTTCTCCGCGCAAGCCGGGTTATCCGTCTTTCCAATCAACCAAATGGAGTAGTTTTCATCATTCAAAAAGGTATAGGTTAGGGTATCACCCGTTCCTATTACTTCTCCATCAGACAATTGCCATTCCAACTGATCAAAAGGCTGAGTATAGTCAGCTACCAGTACCATCGGTTGACCTACCAGCACAGCAAAAGGTACTGATTCCACTCCTAAATAAGAAGGGCAAGGTACTTCTACTACAACGCGTGCACTCCTTGGTATACAATCCGGATTACTAGATAATCCCCTGAAAATTACTTCATACGTACCTGGCTCTGTAAAGGTATAGGATAATGAATTTTCTGATCCCAGTAATTGATCATTAATCTGCCATTCTACTTGATCTACATTGTCTGCTGTCCCTATGAAATCTAGGCTTTCACCAGGAAAAATAGTGGTATCAGAGACATTTTCGATGTTGACGATTACTGGTGTAGGACAGGGATCAAGGCAGGAAGGGCAGTTGAGCAGGCTTTGGCGAGCCCCCGTGAGGAAAAAAAGCATACGCTCTTTCTGGCCCATTGTAAAAGCGTTCTGGCACTCCCAAAATCCATAATCCAGATAATTATTGTACTGGTCAGGTTGATCCTCGGAAAAGCCCGAATTGGTATCCGTCTGGCAGGAATTGACTTCGATACCACATGGCACCGCTGCTGTAGACTGGTCCGGGGGAGTATCACAAACACGGTCTCCATCCCGTAGGCAATCGTCATTCGTACATTGACCTTCGAAGGTATGATATAGACCGAAGTAATGCCCCATCTCGTGGATCATTACAACATTACCTGATTCCGACTGCAGCCATCTAGCTTCTGCAACTATCCCATCTCGGAATCCTCCATGAGCACTGGGTAGATAGGCATAGCCTGCTACCCCCCCCTCTATTTCCTCGACAATCCAGATATTAATATAGCAAGTTGGATCCCATCGACTTAAGCCCTTCATCTCCAGGTCAGCATCGAAATTGAAGTCCAAAGCTGTGTAGGAAGAGTTGATTCGATTGATACCGCTGGTCGCCTCACCATTGGGATCTCTTCTAGCTAAACAAAAATTAATATCGACATCAACTCCTGTTCCCTGATCATAATATCCCACATTATCAAAGGCATCATTAAGCCATTGCACAGATTGTTCGATCTCTTGATCGGACAGGTTCTCCTCCCCGTTCTGATGGATGATATGAAAGACGATTGGTACTGTATACTCCGCCTTTTGCGTGTTAGGGACTGACGCCCTACGTTTCTGGAAATACTGGTAAGCCTTCCCTTCCAGTTCTGTTTGCAAAGCAGCAATTTCTGGTTGCTCAAGCTCCAAAGCCTGTTGCATTTCGCTGGCACTACAATGCGGCAAGGTATCGGGAGAAGCTTCTACGAGGGCAGGGGCTATGCTGACATTTTGATGCTCATCGATCATCCCAAAAGGGATGGTAAGCATAATAGTAAGTACAAGTATAAGTGAAAACAGAGAGTAAAGTTTCATGTCTTTCCAATTAACAGGAGCTGGCAGTAGGTGCCTTAGTGCAGGTTTGGCGATTGCTTTTGGAGGATAAAAGTGTCATTTTTTTGCTGAGACAAGGCAATTTTCCACCCAAAGATTGATGTCCAAATATGCACTTAAACTTAAATAAAAGAAAGCCTCGCTCTAAATTAGAAGAAAGACCTTAAATCTGGAAGAAATGTATGTATTTTAAGACTAAAGGTAAGTTCAATTCGATAGAAGCGGGAAGCTGCTGTACATCCGCTGAAAGTCTTGAAAATACTTCCAACATCTCTTGAGACATTTTTTCTGCAATGCTCACCCTTGGTGTGCATCATCTGCTTGAAGTTCGGATCTTTAAACTCCTTATACAGACTCACCATTTCTTCTTCTAGTACCAAGTTTGGCTGTGCTCGCCACTTCTCTTCGATAGCTGAGGCAAAATGATCAGCAATCTCTAATTGGACATCTTAGTGTTTGATACCTTTCTCTTTTATGAATTGTACTAAGGTTGCTAGTTCTTATTGAGATGTTTCCTTTCCCATACATCTTATTTCAGGAGCTAATCAATAGGATTTACCAACATGTATTGCTCATCAAAAAATCGTCGAACACCTTTAAGCCGCAACCACAAAGGCATCACTAAAGTCAAAACAACGGTAGTCACATAAAGGCAGGCAAAAAAGAGTATCCCCCAATACCCTGGTTCGGCCTTGGCAATCAACATCGTAAGGAGTGCTCCAGCCATCCAGACCCCAAAGGAGAAAATCTGCAAGTAACCCAGATAAGAAAAATAGTAACGCTTAGAGGGCCCCTTTTGGAAAAGCAGACTTGTTCCCATTAGGACAACTCCTGATAAACCTAACACCACATAATTCAGCCAACGGAAGGCCATGGGAAGGTATTCCAGGATTTGGTAAAGTAAAAGCACAGGTAGAATGATGCCCAATATACCTGGCCAAGTCCAAAGTTGCCAGATCAATTCCCTGGCTTCATGCCATACCTTTTTCCAAGCCAACCTTTCCTTAGCTACCCACAACTGCCTCCACTCTACCTCACCAAAGTCCTTATAGACTGCAAGAAACATAGGCTCCAGCTCCAATTGACTCCCAGCTGCCCAACGATCCTCCATCATTGAGGCCAAATGATCCACTATCTCCGTCTGTACATCGTAAAACGGAATCTCTTTAACTTCCACGAATTCGTACAGGCGGTTGATTTCATCCTTTTTCAGTATTCTAGCCATTTGAAGTTGATTTAGGATGCAATAAAAACTGCATTTGCTCCACAAATTTTCGTAATTCATCCATCTTGGCAGCTTTCTCAAGCTTACCAGCAGGAGTCAAGGTGTAGTACTTGCGTTGGCGATTATTCACCAAAGCATATTCTACCATCAGGAAACCTTCTCCTTCGAGCTTATGGAGCGCAGGATACAGTGCCCCTTCAGTAATGATTAGCTCTCCAGCGGTCAAATCCTTCACCTTCTGGGTAATTTCATATCCATACATCTTACCATTTTCTTCTAATAATTGCAGAATAATGGTTGATAAGGAGCCTTTGTACAGTTTATTATTAGCCATGTGTGCTTATTATACCTAAAATGCTTAGGCATTACAATAATACATAAAATCCTTAGGCATGCCAAGGGATACCTAAGGATTTTATGTATAAGAATTAGCAAATTGAACTATCGCTCTCCCGATTTGTATTTTTCGATAAAGTCTTCCAAGATAGGACCTAAGCTATCTAGTTTAAGGTTGCCTTTTAATAAGATCTCCTTCTTGTGATCTAGTAGGAACATTTTGGGCGTTTCGTCCACATAAAATAGGAAACGATAATTGTTAGAAGGATCAACCGTATTGATCCAGTGGATAGCATCCCAATCCTTGATGGCTTGAGCGCAGCCCGGATAGTCTTCCGTTTCTTTATCGCAGACCGCTATCACTTCCAGCCCTTTCGCTTGGTATTCTTTGTGAAACTTGACTAGTTCCGGCATTGTTTTTTTGCAATGTCCGCAGGTTGGGGACCAGAACACTAGTAATGTGAATGGTTTTTCGAAGCTATGTAAATCTAACAATCCACTTAGCTTAAAGCGTTGATTGGGGTCTTCTTCATTTTTATGCAGTAGTGTGCCTTCTACATCTAGGTGGTAAGAGCGAAACGCTGGAGCCATTTTACCGATCAGCAAGGTTTCCCACCGACTGGCTTTTGCCATCAATTCCTTCCTTTTATCTGCTGCTATAAAATCGGCCTGTCCCTTTTTCATATATTGATTAACCAGATGTACCACCACCGCATCCATACCAACATAGGTGGACTGCAAGTATTCATTTAAAAACTTTAAATAGTAAAACCGGAAAGCTTCCTCATCTCTGTGGACCAAGTTAAGGACTTGATCAATTGAACGGCAAATCGAATCAGGCTGAATAGCCGTATAGCTTTTAAAGTATTGCTCTACCTTGTGAAAGAACAGATTACTACTGTAGAGCCGAATATCCGTGGTAAATGGATCAAAGAAATGGGCTTTGGTATACCAGAATTTCTGCTGCTGTTGTTCCGCCTCAGTCCCAGCAAACTCCGGATAGTCTGGTTCTATTTGAGACTTAATGATGGTAGCGGCTAAAGACTTAGGTTGCTTTTCTATTAAATCCTTTTGGAAACGCTTAACCTCTGCTCGTAATGATTTTAGTTCATCCTGTTGAGCCTTGTCAAGCGGGGGCTTTTCTTTCCCTTCCTTGGGGACTCCAACTATCGATCGATGTAGCGCTGTTTTATCCTCCATAAATAGGCGATAGTCTTGCAGAAGGGTATTTTGTGGTGCATTGACAAATTCTCTATCCTCAGTCAGGCGGGTATGATCCATCTGTAGGCTGTAGTGCTGTTCTTCTTCTGTCAATAAGATCTCTACAAATTCATTTTTGGGTGGAATTACAATATAGTAAATGCCACTTTTTAATTTCTCTTCACTTTGGTACATGAATTGTCCGTTGGTTTCAGCCAGTAGGGTGTCTTTAATATAGGCTTGATCCCCGACATATTTGACGAGATAGACCTCCTTGCCTTCGTAATTTTCGATCTCAATCTTAAGGTGAGCGCCATTGATCGTGGCTTGTAAATGAGGTAACCCCAAACAACAGAGGATACCTAATAAAAAATACTTCATAAGTAAATAGGATTATGTTATGCAGTGCGGAATATGACAACAATTCATACTACTCAGAAAGATACAGCAAAATCTTTTGGTGCTGATAAGTAGCATAGTCATTAACAAATTATTTGATCTACGAAGGTTTCTATTTTGCTAAAATGTCGTCAAAGGTGGGATTATTGATTTATGAAGGTAAAATGCATGGCTTCAAGAAGCACCAACTAACAGGAATATAGTAGAAGTACGGCAGAAATAGAACCGGCATTTAATGCTCCGAACTTCTACCTACTCGCTAAGCTATATGAAGAAGTGTTGCGGGGAGATGACTTAGCATTTTCTGCTATTACGGAGAGAAACATCAAGGCACTTGAGTGATGTGTACTAAATCGACATGGGAGAGGTGGGGCAGCCCCACCTCTTCATTTCTTTATACTTCAGCCAAATAGGCATGGACAAACTTAATCGCCATAGCTCCTTCTCCTACGGCAGAGGCGACTCTGTTCATGGCTCCCGCCCGGACATCACCTGCTGCAAAAATGCCTGGCTGGCAAGTTTCCAATAAATAGGGCTCTCGATCCATCTTCCAGATCTTTTTATAATTCTCATACCGGATCAGTTCTTTACCCGTTTCAATGAATCCTCTTTCACTTCTCAAGATATCATTGTGTGCTAGCCAATCCGTAGCTGGCCGTGCACCAATGAAAATGAATAAGGCATCGGCAGGCACTTCATTAGCAGATTGGTCTGTCATATCTTCAATCACCAAACGTTGCAGGTGCCCTTCTCCACAAGCTTTCAACACTTGCCTTTTCCCCAATACTTCGATATTATCGATCCCATCAATCTGATCAATGAGATAGGAAGACATCGTGGCTCGAAGATCTTCTCTGCGAATCAAGATATTGACCTTTTCTGCAAATTTTGAAAGATATACTGCTCCTTGGCCGGCCGAATTCCCTCCACCAACGATATAGACCTGTTTCCCCTTGACAGCGCCCGCTTCGGTCGTTGCAGCACCATAATATATACCTGCACCTGTAAATCCATCTACACCCTCTGCGGGAAGCTTTCGGTAATCTACTCCGGTAGTAATGATTACGCTCCTCGTCACCACCTCACTGCCATCCCCTAATGTCAAGCGCTTATAATTACCTTCGATGGCGATATTGGTCACTTCCTGTGGCGAAAGAAATTCAATCCCAAAGCGAGTGGCTTGCGTGATGGCCCTCCTGGCTAAATCAGAACCACTTAAGCCTTTAGGAAAACCTAAGTAATTCTCAATCCGTGAACTGGTACCCGCCTGTCCACCGGGGGCTCTTTTTTCGATCAGCAGCGTCTTTAGTCCTTCCGAACCTCCGTAAACCGCTGCTGCCAGGCCCGCTGGACCTGCCCCAATAATTACAACATCATATAGGTCTGACTGCGCCTTAGGTTGCAGCCCGACTCTTGTAGCTACCTCTTGGACACTGGGGTTGGATAGCATGGTACCATCCTCAAAAAATACGGCAGGTAATTGCTTTCGATCGAGCTGATGCAATTGCAGCAGATTCTCTGCCTCCTCATGTTGTTCAATATCTAACCATTGATAGGGTACTAGGTTCCCTGCTAAGAAGTC
Organism: Saprospiraceae bacterium; assembly: GCA_965263225.1. Taxonomy (GTDB): domain Bacteria; phylum Bacteroidota; class Bacteroidia; order Chitinophagales; family Saprospiraceae; genus DT-111. The sequence continues at coordinate 70,814 of CBDHHG010000040.1, read as the reverse complement.
CTTTAAGTTATGCGACTTGGGTGAATACTGGTAGCCCGCAATCTTAATTCCCCTAAAGATGGGTCGATAGTCGACTTGCCATTCCTCTAGCAGATCATTTAAGATGGGATACAATTTCTCATTTGGGGGGTCCCAAGGCTTCATTAGATAATAGTCTAATTGTACCTCATTAATGGCTTTAATGGCCGCATCCGTATCTGAATAAGCGGTGAGCAGCACTCTTTTAGCTTTCGGAAAGATTTCCTTGGCCTTTTCTAGAAATTCAACCCCCAGCATTTCGGGCATTCTTTGATCCGAAATAAAGAGAGCAACGACCTCACCTTTCTTCTTCAATTCAACTAGCGCCTCCAATCCTTCTTTTGCAGATTCCGTACTGATGATTCGATAATCACTTCGGTATTCTCCTCTGAGGTCGCGTCGAAGCGACCGCAAAACCTGTGGATCATCGTCTATGGAAAAAATTATTGGTTTTCTTTCGTCAGCCATTGTTTTAGTTTAGGCGTTTTGAATGGAACAAGTGATTTTAAATTTCTGTGCTGGATCGTATCCTTATTGTAGAACAGGAATACAGACTTTAAAGGTAGTGCGGCCAGGAACCGAATTCAAGTCTATACTAGCCTCGTGCTTGTTTAGTATCTTTTGGACGATATCCAGCCCCATGCCCGTTCCTTCATTCATGGATTTGGTGGTAAAGAACGGCTCAAATATCCGTGTTTGTATCTCTTCGGGAATTCCATGTCCATTATCCGTGACTTCCACGCATACCGAACTCCTTTCGTGGTAGGCCTTGATTTTGAGTTCACCTCCCTGATCCATGGCATCAACTGCATTGGCAATAAGATTGGTCCATACCTGATTCAGCTCACTGACAAAAGCCTTCACCATGGGCAGATCATCCGAAAAAGTTTTATCCAGAACAATTCCCTTTTGCTTAATCTTAAATTTGAGCATCATGACGGTACTTCGAATTCCGTCCCGAACATCTGTGGGCTCCATGGAGCTCCCACGATCCATATGGGAATAACCTTTTACAGCCTTGATAAGGCCCGAAATGCGATCAGCAGACTCCCTAATCTCTCCTATTAGTTTTTCCAAACTCAAGGTACTTTCTAACCATCTGATGATGGGCCCCAATTCTTGCCCCTCCATAATCTCATCCACCTTTTCCATATCTTCCTCGGTGATGCCAAAATCTACAAAGGTTTCAGCCACTTCATCTGACTCTGCAATATCACGATCATCCAGCCAATCCAAAAGATCATCTAATTGTTCTTCCCGCTCCATCAAGGATAGGTCGATCTGATTCAGGTTTTCTATTTTAGAGAATAAGATTTCATTGACCTGATCCGTCTGTTCTGATGTAATCTGCATGTTGATGACGGATTTGAATTTATCCGGCGTTGAATGGATTCGCTTATATAGCTCTTCTGAACTACGAACCATAGCAGAGGCGGGATTATTCAACTCATGAGCTAAGCCCGCAGACAATTTCCCCAGGGCCATCAGCTTCTCGTCTTGGAAGCGCGATTGAGAAAAGTCACGAATACGAGTGGACATAATAGCAACAAGCGCCTGAGTTAAGGCGTAGCTAACATTAACCATTTCCACAAAATGGTCTCGGTGTAGACTAAGAAAATGCACCTCTTTAATTACTTTTCCCTCTGCCGTTATCGTTTTCATCCTGGAAAAAGGCAAAACGCCACTAATATCTCCCTTCTTGCTAGATCCAAAATCCTTCATCGAATTGCCACGGCGAACTCGGATCGCAATTTCTCCTTCCAAGATCATAAACATATGATCCACTGTCATTCCTGATTCAAAAAAGAGCTCTCCTTCGGAAACGACAGAGTACTCTGACTTCTCGATGAGCCATTCAAGTGCGGCTGGTTCGATTCCTTGTAATTGCTTAAAGGCACTAAGCTGTTCTAACAGATTGGTGGGCTTGGTAATGGGTTTTATTTCGACCATAATAGAAGTTTCAAACGGTGATACCTTGTCAAAACAATTTAAGGCTTCTTTGGGTTTAAGGTGCCCCTCAGTAAAACATCGCAGGATATTACAGTAAATTCAATTATTTGATTGAACTTCATCGCTTTGAATTTGTAATACAACAGTGACCTGGCTGTAAGTTCTGTTTGGTACCCAACTCCTTATGAAGGTATTAGCCCATGAAGCAATGAGAACAAATAATGAGTGGACTCTTATCAGGAAGCCTCTTTACTTCAGATTTTGCCTCCTCATTCATCTCTCCAGCTCCCTAGCTTTTCGTGCTATACAACAACAGATCCAGCTTAAAACCACCTACTAATATGAGTAAATCTCAGGAACTTGGAACAGAGAAGATTGGTAAGTTATTGGTAAAGATGGCCGTACCTGCCTCTATCGGTATATTGGTAATGTCCATCTATTTTATAGTCGATACTATATTTGTTGGGCGCTTTGTCGGTTCTTTAGGGATTGCAGCCATAACGGTGGTTTTACCCATTAGCTTCTTGATTGGCTCATTTGGAATGGCCATCGGAGTCGGCGGTTCATCTGTGATTTCGAGGGCATTAGGAGCTGAGAACAAAGAAAAGGCCTGGCATACCTTCGGGAATATGATCACCATCACCCTATCTCTAGCGGTGTCATTGGTCATTCTTGGCTTTTTCGTTTCTGATCCAGTACTATCGGCCTTTGGAGCCAAAGGTGAAATCATGGACCCTGCGAAACGGTACTTCCAAATCATTCTACTGGGTGTCCCCTGCCTTGCCTGGATGATGATGGCCAATAATGTGATGCGGGCTGAAGGCCAACCTCGCTTTGCGATGATAGCCATGATTCTTCCTGCCATTGTAAACATTATCTTGGACCCCATTCTCATAATTGGCCTAGACTGGGGGTTAGAAGGGGCAGCTTGGGCTACTACCTTTTCCTACTATTTAAGTGCGGGCTTCTCCCTTTGGTATTTTCTGTTGGGGCCTTCTGAACTAAAAGTTACAGCCAGATCTTTCCTATTGCAATTGCCACTGGTCAAGGAGATTGCAGCCATTGGAGGAGTGACCCTAGCTCGCCAGGGTGCAGTAAGCTTACTTACTATCGTTTTGAACAATTCTTTGTTCCAATATGGAGATGAACTAGCGATTGCCGTTTGGGGGATCATCAATCGTACGATGATGTTTGCCAATTTCCCAGTACTTGGAGTGACACAAGGTTTCGTACCCATAGCTGGTTTTAATTATGGAGCTAAACGCTGGGATAGGGTAAAGGAAGTCATTAACACCGCCATTCGTTCCGGGACCTTTATAGCCATCGGCCTATTTACGATAATACTTCTCTTTTCCTCAAATATCACGGCTCTCTTTACTACAGATCCGGAATTGATTCGGCGCACCCCCTCTGCTTTGACCATCGTATTCCTCGCCACTCCCTTGATAACAGTGCAACTGGTTGGTGCGGCCTACTTCCAAGCCATTGGGAAAGCCTTGCCCGCCCTATTCCTGACCCTAACAAAACAGGGATTCTTTCTCATTCCCCTGGTTTTAGTACTTCCCTTGTTCTTTGGCCTAAAAGGAGTATGGTATGCATTTCCTATTGCAGATGTTCTAGCGGCAACGGTAACCTATACCTATCTCCAACGGGAAATCCGCAGAGACCTGAATCAAAAAATCAAAACGCAGGGGGAAGTAGATCTTGTTCCTGCTATAGATCAGTAGGTAAAGTTGTCCAAATACAGTCTTTCAAAGCTCGAACAGTCACTGGCGTCGATGTCCACTCTCATATCCATAGTGGATGTAACATCCTACGACGCACTCTCCTCTTAGTTAAGTCCTAGAAATTCCTACTCACTTTCCGAGGGACAACCAGCTATTGCCTGGTTTCCGCCTTTTGCAGATGTCTACCAGCAAAAAATCGCCAATTACGATAAACACACAATAAACTGATAGTCAAGTAACTAAAAATATTCGACAGAAAAAGTAAAAAACAAAACGTTAAGAAAATGTTAAGAAAACACCATTTTCAGGACATTTCCCTTTCCCCAAGCTACCTCTAGATGTAAGCAACAAATTCAATCGAAGTTAAACATTTCAAAACCTAATTAAACTCTAAAAAATCACTTCATCATGAGAAATTTGATCTTAACCATTTTTTCTTTCGCCATCTTCACTAGTGTGGCATTTGCACAAGACCCCGGAACATCCCCATCAAAAAATGATATCCTTACAGAAAAGAGTGATATTGTATCTGAACTAAAGGCGGCAAACGCTAAAGTGATTGCGCCAAGAGGTACCAATATCCCCGTCAAGAAAAGCAAGACAACCGCAGCCAAGCCTATCGCCAACCAATACGTAGTCATTTTGAAAGAAGGTGAAGTCATTCAAACACCTGCCAGCCTAAAATCGAATTCAGGAAGCCACGAAAGTCGCGAAGCCGCCGCCAAGAAACACCAAGCTGCTGCGGAAAAAGCCATCCGAAAGTATGCCGTTGAAAAACTAGGCATCAGCAGCAGCGATATTGGAGAAGTATTTTCTGGTGTTCAAAATGGTTTCACTGTAAACTTAAAGAATACAAAATCAGCTGCTTCCTTCCTAAAGAGAACTAAGAGCGCATCTAGTACTTCCGATGTATTCCAAGATCAAGAAGTACAAGTGGTAGAACACTCTACTGGAGAGGTAATTTCAGCTGAAAGCCCTGCAGCTTGGGCTCCACAGTACGCTGACTATGGCAACTGGGTAGCTGGTGGATGTAACTGTACGGGTCATAATAAATGGATCTGGATATTAGATACAGGTATCGACTTGAACCACCCTGACTTAAACGTAAAAACTGCCTACGGTAAGTCATACATTGGTAGCGAACCTTCTGCTGAAGATTTCCACGGACACGGTACACACGTTGCAGGTATTGCAGCAGCTAAAAATAACGCATACGGAGCGAAAGGTATCGCATACGGCGCATGGGTAGTACCTGTGAAAGTATTGAATCGCTACGGAAGCGGATCTTGGTCTGCCATTCTAGCTGGACTTAACAGAGTCTACCAGTACGGAATTAAAGGTGATGTAGTCAACTTGAGTTTAGGAGGTTATATCTCTAGCGGAGCAGCACCAACTGCAGTTGAAAATTGCATCAAAGCTTTGGCTAGAAAAGGAATCTACGTAGTAATGGCAGCTGGTAATAGCAGCATGAATGCTAAAAACTTCACTCCTGCTAGAGTAAACGGATCTAAGATCTACACCATCGCAGCCACTCAAAAGAGCCCTTACTGGTGGGTACACCAATTCGCTAGCAACTACTCTAACTATGGCAAGCCACCTGTAGATTTTGCAGCTCCTGGTACTGGCATCTACTCTACGCACAAAAATGGTGGATATGCTTACAAAACAGGAACTTCTATGGCAGCGCCAAACTTCGCAGGTGCTCTACTTTGCGGAACTAAGCGTAAAAAAGGATACTACTACTACAAAGTGAATCCTGGTAGCCACAACCTTTACGTAATCCGTCCTAAATAATTAAGAATCAAGTAGTCATTATATATTGAGTGTGTAGTCTTTTGAAAAACCTCCGAACTTTATGGCTCGGGGGTTTTTCGCCCTTATGCTCATTTCATTACTTCACAAACTCTGCGGGGAAAGTATTCGGATCGAATCCCCATAAAGCGCTCAGAACAAAGTAAACCACCAAACTCAGTAAGATGATTGAGAAAACATTTAGCCAAAAACCGCGCTTAACCATATCTGGAATAGTCAAGTAGCCAGAACCGAAGACAACTGCATTGGGCGGTGTGGCCACGGGCAACATAAAGGCACAAGAAGCTGCGACCGTAGCAGCTACCAATAGCATATAGGGGTGCACATTGATCGAGAGCGCTATTGGAGCTAGGATAGGCAACAACATAGCCGTCGTCGCTAGATTTGAAGTGATCTCCGTTAAGAAATTAACTGCCGCTACCAAAACAAAAATGATTAAGAATAAAGGTAGAGCTTCCAATAGGCTAAATTGTGCTCCGATCCATTCCGCTAATCCACTCTCTTGAAAGCCAGAAGCCAAGGCCATCCCTCCTCCAAAAAGAATCATGATTCCCCATGGCATTTTGACTGCCTCCTGCCATCTAATAATGGGTTCCCCTTTTTTCGAAGAGGGTAAAAGAAACAAAACCAGACCTGCAATGATAGCAATGATGGTATCATCTAGTTGTGGGATGAAGTGCTTCTTCACATAGCTCCTGCTTATCCACAACAAAGCCGTTCCCGCAAATACGGCAAGCACCAATTTTTCTTCATAGGAGATTTTGCCCAAGTTTTTCAATAACCTTTGAATCTCCTGACGCCCACCTGGAAACTCATCCATTTTAAATCGAAAGGCGATTCGGGTTAAATACCACCAGCAAATAGTCAGTAGAATAATTGATATTGGAAGCCCAAATTTAAACCACTGAGCAAACGTAATCTCAATGCCGTAAAATTTTTCAACGGCTCCTAGTAAAACCAAATTGGGAGGGGTTCCGATTAAGGTAGCCATCCCACCAATGGAAGCACTGTAAGCAATGGATAACATCAAAGCCTTACCAAAAAGCGTATTCTCATTTTCCTCCGTATCTGGATGATCCTTTAGCTGAGATATGATCGCTAAGCCAATCGGTAACATCATGACAGAAGTCGCTGTGTTAGAAATCCACATAGACATAAAGGCCGTAGCAATCATGAAACCAAGTATAATACTGGAAATTCCTGTACCTATTACATTGATGATAGATAAGGCGATCCTCTTGTGCAAATTCCATTTTTCGATAGCGATAGCCAAGATAAAACCACCCATGTAAAGAAAAATGTACTTGTGCCCGTATGAAGCGGTGGTCAATTTCAGGTCCATGGCACCTGACAAAGGGAAGATGACAATCGGGAGCAAGGCTGTGACGCTAATATCTGTTACTTCAAAGATCCACCAAAGGGCAATCCAGACCGTACAGGCCAATACGGCTGCTGCTTGATCCGTTAAGCCAACCGGCCTAAAAAAGAAAAGAATAAAAAAAAACAGAATGGGCCCTATAAGCCCGGCAAGTAACTTGGGATTCAGCTTCATCAGATGCATTAACTTGGTCAAAAGATCGGAGTGGTTTTACCACCAACATGCATCAAGATAGTCAATTTAAGAGATCACAGTCGATCCAGACCGATAATTATGATCCAATTGTAAACCCGGGAAGAATAGGTGGGTCAAAAAGCATGTGTTGACAGTAGCCCGGCTTTCTATCTCATCAACCGAATAAGCAGAAAGTACCCGGGTACTGTCAGCCCCAATATAGTTTGGTCAAGGAATTATTATAGCCATGTGCTGTAGAACTTCTCCAAGGCTTAATTGACTTGACTCATTGAGGTTTTACTTAAGCAACACAAAATTATTAACAACTATCTGAGAATTATACCGCATTACGCCATTGCGGTCTGTATAGTTATGATAGACTAACTTTCCTCTTACCAATACATTTTTCCCCTTTTTTAGTAGCTGTTCAACCACTTCTGCTGTCTTTCCCCAGGCAATGCATTGGTGCCATTGTGTCTGCTGTATTCGATCTCCATTCTTATTTTTGTATACTTCAGACGTAGCAAGCGACAATTTAGCAAGTGTTTTACCATTTTGCAATTTTTTCACCTCTGGATCATTGCCTAAATGCCCAATTAATTGAATCGTATTACGAAGATCATTCATTTTGGAAGTCTTTTTTTAATTTAACAATACGCTTACACTTTAAAGCCTGTAATACAGCCACTTTAAACATTACCACGGTGCGACATATCTAGGATAGTATGCGCCGTATCTCCTAGCGCCAAATTGAGTTAAAGCAACATGAATTCGCTTACTACCACCTCTGATTGAAAGCGTGTGATCCCTTCTTTATCTTCATAGCTTCTATGTCTCAGTTTCCCTTTTACCGCCACCTTCTTACCCTTGGCAAACAAAACCTGCATGATCTCTGCCACCTTTCCCCAACCGACTAGATTATGCCACTGCAGATCCACCTTCTTCTCTCCTTTACCATTCTTAAAGACCTCTCTTGTACTAATGGATACTCTTGCCAGTGCATTACCGTTTTCTAATTGCTTGAAATCGACATTCTTTCCCAAATCTCCGATCAGTTGTACTGAATTTCTTAAGTCATTCATGTTACTAGTTTTACATTTAAGTGAATTGATTTAAATTCCTGACCCCCCAAAGATGCAGGCAAGTGATAGGTTTAATCGTATTCTAATCGATTAATGTCGTTTGTAGCTGTTTACAACCGTTTGTAGCCGATTAAAAACGACTAAAAATCTTCGACAGGCGTACAAACAACTGTATATCAGTTGATTAATCTACAATCAAAATAAAAACTAACAAAGGAACTATTGGCAGGAAGAAACTCCGTAGCTAGTCTTCTTGATCATAGCCTACCCTATTGTAGTTGGACTACGGTAGCGGATAACTAAGCGGATCTTAGTTGGTACTTCTTACACAGGTTGGCTTAGTATCGGCAAGAATAATCAGCGAGTTACTGATAATTCAGCTCAATACTGAACCGTTAACTATTTTAGTGCTGCCAAATCGACAATGAATTGAGTAAAAGTCTACCAGTATGTTAAGAAGTACGTATTTATTCTTTTTCGCACTTATTCTTGTGGCTTGCCGATCTACACAGCAGCAGCAAAAGATCACGGATCAGATACACCTCAGCCAGACAGAGCGTGTTTTGTTTTTGGACAGCCTGCGAGCATCTGCTTTCATTACGGAAGATCCAATGGAAGGATTCTTTGAGCAGATAACTAAGCTGGATATGCAGATCCAACTACAGCATTCTACTCTTTCTTCCCGGGAAGGGACTCTGAAAGACTACAAAGACCTACTGCGAAGAGATGTCGCGGCCTTCACCACTAAAGAAAAAGAACTGCTAGCACGAGTTTGGCAACGGGCTTATGAGGATGTGAATAGCATCCAAACTGGTCTATTTCCGGATAGTATCCTACTTATGAAGACACTTGCCCAACACTACGGTCCAGGGGTGTATTACACGCGTGGGAAGGGAATCATCATTCCCGAGAATGAATTGCTGAGTAATAATGAGGATGGCCTTTATGATGTTATGCTGCACGAATTGTTCCATATCTGGTCGCGCTTGCACCCTGAAAAACGCAGGCAGCTTTACAGTCTCATTGGATTTAGAAAATTACCAGTATCACCTAAAGAACTGGAGATGAACGATGCACTGCGCACTAGAATTTTACTCAATCCAGATGGGATAGATTATAGTTACACCATCCAATTGATCAAGAAGAATGGGCATTTGGTCGACGCCATTCCAATTATCTTGTCCAATAGAAGTACCTATGCTCCCGATCAGCCTGGTTTTTTTGGCTATCTCTCCTTTCAATTATTTCCTATCGAAAAAACACCGGATGATAAATACTTAGTCATTAGCACAGCGGACGGACAAGCACCTGAAGACCTGATTGAAGGCAGTAATTTTCACTCGATAATCAAAGATAATACGGGTTATATTATCCATCCGGATGAGATCATGGCTGACAACTTTGTCCTTTGGGTAAAGCAACAACGAAAGCAAAATCCTTTAGCGTTGTCTCTTTCAGAAATGGGGGCCAAATTACTAGAGCAGATTGATGCCGTTTTGTCCAATTAAAAATACCACTTCAACAAGGAGGATTGGAATCAAACTCACTCCTCGCACTTTCATCAGAAAGTCAGTACTTTTGCAGCAGTATAAACCACCCAAAAGACTTGAAAAAAAGATTCAAAAACCTATACGACTTTCTTTTTCAGCGACATAGGCGTAAGACCTTCGCTCTGCTAGGTCTTCTAATCATCTGGTATATTTTCTGTCTGCCTACCCCCCTTTTTGACACGCCAACAAGTTTAGTTTTGCAGGATGAAAAAGGGCAATTGCTTGGTGCCCGCATAGCAAAGGATGGGCAGTGGCGATTTCCCACGGTAGACAGTTTACCAGAGAACTTTGTTACCGCTTTATTGGAATTTGAGGATCGAAGATTCTATCGGCATTGGGGGGTTGACCCTAGAAGCATTACCCGAGCTTTAATCCAGAACCTCAGAAACGGACAAATCGTAAGCGGGGGTAGTACCCTTAGCATGCAGGTGATCAGAATGGCACGTGGAAGAAAGCGGCGAAATCTTTGGCAAAAGGCAATCGAGATGATCTTGGCCACCCGCCTGGAACTTGGCTACAGTAAGGAAGAAATCCTAAAAACCTATGCCAGTCAAGCTCCCTTTGGCGGTAATGTAGTAGGCCTAGAGACAGCCTCTTGGCGATATTTCGGGAAGAACCCAGCCTTGCTCTCGTGGGCCGAAGCCGCAGTACTAGCGGTCTTACCCAACAGCCCTGCCCTCCTTCACCCCAGCCGCAATAGAGACGCCTTACTTGCTAAAAGAAATCGACTCTTAAAGCGATTGTTCGAAAATCAAAAAATTGACGCCTTAACCTATGAATTGGCACTGGAAGAATCCTTACCGGATCGCCCCCATCCTCTCCCCCGTTTAGCTCCACATCTCTTAGATCGAGCCTTTCTCGAAAAAGAGGCAGGGACCCTGCAAATTGGCTCTCGAATCAGCACCACTCTAGATGCATTTCTTCAACAAAAGGTTAGTGCGATGGCTGCTCGGCACCAACAACAGCTAAGTGGTAATGGCATCCACAATGTCGCAGCACTGGTCTTGGATGTTCCGTCTGGGCAAGTAAAAGCCTATATCGGGAATGTTTTGGAAGCGGGTGAGGACCACGGAGCGGCGGTTGACATCATTACGGCAACACGAAGTACCGGGAGTATCTTAAAGCCCATACTATATGCCCTAAGCATGCAAGAAGGGGTCATCCTTCCAGAGAGTCTACTACCTGATATTCCCACGCGTATGAAGGGATATCAACCGGAGAATTTTCACGAACAATTTGATGGGGCTATCAGTGCCAAAAGAGCTTTGATCCGCTCCTTAAACGTACCGATGGTTCGGCTACTTCAGACCTATGGTTTGGAGAAATTCCATTTTGAATTAAAAAAACTAGGACTGCATAGCATCAATCAACCAGCCACACATTACGGACTCCCGCTAGTACTCGGCGGCGCTGAATCCAGCCTCTGGGAAACCACCAATATGTACGCCTGTATGGCTCGGATGCTGAACCACCTGTATCCCTATGATGGGCAATATGATCCTTATGATTTTCGTCCCCCGTCTTACCTTCAAACATCAGACAGCCCTCCAAAACCTAAGTTACAGAAAGATGCTCCACGTCTCAGTGCCGGAGCGGTTTGGCACACTTTTGAAGCTATGCAAGCCGTAGAAAGACCCAATTCGGAAGGAGATTGGCAGGCTTTCCCTTCGAGACAGCGGATCGCCTGGAAAACCGGAACTAGCTTTGGGTTCCGGGATGCCTGGGCCATTGGCGTAAACCCGAGATATGCCGTCGGCGTTTGGGCAGGTAATGCGGATGGAGAAGGCCGGCCTAATCTAATCGGTGTAAAAGCTGCTGCTCCTCTACTTTTTGACATTTTCAGTCTCCTCCATTCCTTGGATGATCGCGATAAGGACTGGTTTCTGGCGCCCTATGACGAAATGGAGGAAATTGCAGTATGTGCCCAAAGTGGGTTTCGAGCCACCTCTCTCTGCGAATCGGATACGATCCACGTTCCCTTGGGATGCCTAAAGGCCAAGGCCTGCCCTTATCACCAATTAATTCATCTAGATGAAGCACAGGAATGGCAAGTAAATAGTAGTTGCCACCCAGTGGCGCAGATCCTGCATAAACCCTGGTTTATTTTGCCCCCCTTGGAAGCCTTTTACTTCAAAAAGAAAAACCCAAGTTATCGGGAAGCTCCTCCCTTAAAACCCGGTTGTGCAGGCAATCAAAATCAACAGATCATGCAATTGATCTACCCTAAATTTCCTACGCGCATCTATGTGCCATTAGATTTAGATGGACAATTATCCAGGACTGTATTTGAAGTCGCCCACCGGCAAGCGGAGGCCTCCATTCATTGGCATATTGATCAGGAATATGTGCAAAGTACTCAGCATTTTCACACCCTGGAAGTTAACCCTGGCGTAGGGAAACACACCCTTACCTTGGTAGATGAGTTTGGAAATCGACTAGAACAAAAATTCGAAATTCTCAAAAAGGAGTAAGCTGTTATAAGACGCTAAAGTTCATTGCTTATTAAAAAATAATTGCCAACTTTGTCGCAACAAATTTTGTCCCTGATGCATATAAGAATTATCCCAATTACCACTCTGCTGCTCCTTTCATCCCTATCTATTCTTGCTCAAGGAAGTCCCTTACCGCTTGATAATATAGATGCCTACCACATCTTAGATCGATTGGAAATAAAGTCTGGGTTGAATCCCCACTTCCATAGCAATGTAAAGCCATACACGCGTGGTGCCGCTACCCAATTTGCCATGCATATTGATACCTCTCGATTGTTCCCGCTAACCGGAAAAGATAGACTGGATTTGTACTATATCTTCAAGGACAACAATGAGTGGTTGGTATGCCCCAGCTTCCCCACGCGAATTGGTGGATACCGAGAGCGCATCGATCCAGAAAATACCTTGACGCAGGTAGAGGCCTGTATGGAGAATAGCAGATATACCCTGGGACGTCGCCCCATTTTCAATACTTTCTATAAGACGCCAGCCAATCTGTATGAGGTTAATGACAAGTATTTTCACTTGCGGGTAAATCCCCTGCTAAATTTCAATATCTCCAACGCCACAGATGATGATCAACCCGTTTTCTTGAATCAACGCGGAGTAGTTATCCGCGGTGGGATCGATGATCGGCTCTATTTCATGGCAAATCTGATCGAGTCACAGGCCCGCTTCCCTGATTATGTGAATGACTATATTGATCAAAACAAAGTTCTACCAGGCTTTGGCTTTCTGAAAACCTACCAATCTAACCTCTTCGACATTGAAAATGGCTACGATTTCCTAAATGGCCAAGGGGTATTAGGCTTCAATGTAACGCGGCATGTTGGGATGCAATTTGGGTATGGTACTAACTTCATTGGTAATGGCTATCGCTCCTTAATCCTTTCAAATTTTAGCAATAACTATCTCTACCTCAAAGCCAATTGGAAGGTGTGGAAATTCCACTATCAAAATATCTTCGCGGAATTAAGTAGTAGGCCACCGAGTTTGATCAATCAGAACGATCCCTTGCCCAAAAAATACATGGCGCTTCATCACCTAAGCTTTGACATCACGCCCACCCTAAATGTAGGTATCTTCGAATCCGTAATCTTTAGTCGCCAGAACAACTTTGAGTTCCATTACCTAGTACCGATTATCTTGTACCGCGTATTGGAACAGGGATTGAACAGTCCTGACAATGTACTCATAGGCATGGATGCCAAGTGGAATGCCTTCAATACGGTACAATTCTATGCCCAATTACAAATGGATGAATTCAAGTTTAATGAATTGTTCATTGACCGAAGAGGTTGGTGGGCCAATAAGTATGGCATTCAGTTAGGTTTGAAGTATATAGATGTTTTCGGGATCGACCACTTGGACGTACAATTAGAATACAATCGGGTACGGCCTTTCACTTACACGCACAGAACGGTTGAAGGTAGCTATACCCATTATTTTCAACCCTTGGCGCATCCACTGGGGGCTAATTTTAGTGAAAGCCTGGTTTGTGTCCGATATCAACCCACCCGCAAACTAAGCTTTGAAGCCCGCTTGATCAGTGCTACCACGGGGGAAGATATTGACTCCACCAATTGGGGAACAAACCTATTGGTCTCTCATGAAACGCGCCAACAGGAGTTTGATAACACTGTTGGACAAGGAGTTGGAACAAACATTCTGTTAGGCGGCTTGGAAGCCAGCTATCAGATCCGTCACAATATCTTTCTGGACCTCCAGTACTTCTACCGTAGAAAAGATAGCGATCTCGCAGAAAGGGATAATACCACCCAATACTTTGGTGGTGGGATACGAATGAATATGGGAAAATGGCGGCAAGATTACTAGTCAGTTTAGATACGGTTAAACAATCGGTTTGACCAAGCGGAAAACTACCCGTCGGTTTTTTCGCCGCCCATCCAAGGTGTTATTTGGAGCAATCGGAAACTTTTCTCCAAAGCCCCTTTCTTTTATCTGTCGCTTTGGAATGCCTCGACTCCGAAGGTAGTCCGCGATAGCTTTTGCCCGTAACTGGGAAAGTTCTTCATTTCGCTTGGCATCACCACTCCCATCGGTGAAGGTATTGATTTCCATGACTGCTTTGGGATGTTCCCGCAGGTATCGAAGTATTTTGTTGATCTCTTCTAAAGCCGCGCCTTGCGGTTGGGTTTGTCCAGCGGGAAACTGGAGTCGTGGTAGAATTAACTCTTTTCCTTTGGATAACGATTGGACTGCTGTCTTATTTAGACGACCTAATGGAGCTACTTTCGTAAATATCAGTTTCTCAAAACAGATTTCATGCCGGTTGACATAGCGGCCCGTTGCGGCAGTGACTCCCCAGTAGACTTTAGAATTACCCTCAAAAATCTCATTAATGATATCTCCTTTATAGGTAAGTACCTGTTTACCATCTATCAACAGGCTCATGCGCTGTGCAGAAGGTTGCCATTGTACTCGAACCATATGATCTTTGCAATCTTCGATATTCGAAATTCGGTTTGGGCCAGCCAGGCTCCAGGCGTGATGTGGACGACCGTTTGCCATCAAAGCGACATGATCATCGTAGGGGTCCTCTAAATGCCCATTTCGGTAAGTATCTACCTCTAGCCCCAGGGAAGGATACAATCCCGCAAAACCAATGCCCTCTCCGCGATATCCTTGTCGGCCCAAATACGGATGGAAAACCAGTACCATTCCGTCCGCTCCCCATTGATTTTCACACCCTAAAAACAGCTTAAGTTCCATATCAAAGGGTTGTCTGAGATCAATGGCCGTCTTATACCAGATAGAACCAGACATCCATTGTGTTGCTGAGGTCAGACTATAGCATCCGTTTCCGTTAAAGTATGCTCCGCCGGAAGCGATAAAATCATCAGCGGTAGGAGTTGGGACGCTTTGTCCAATGGAAGTTGTACTGAAAAGTAAGAGAAAGAAGGAAATGGACAGGAACAACTTTCTATGCATAAGTGAGGGTGTTTCAAAAGAGCAATATAATCCGGGCACAGGCACTTTAATTTATTGTAAAATCCTGATTTACCTGTCCTTTTCTGAAGAGTTTAACTTAATTTAACTACTTATTGTTTACCTAAAACCAACCTATGAGCTTCTACAAGATAATTGATGGGCAACGATATGACAGAAAAGTATTGGAATTGGCAGAGGAACTTATTCAAGGGCGTGGAGACGGACGTATTTCACGCGATGATGCGGCTCAATTGTTGCAATCGGTGCAGGATGGCCGGGGAATTACCGAAACGGAGAATAGAAGTCTGTTTTACCTTTTAGATAACTTCAACTTCACGGATAGTGCCAAAGCATGGTTGTCAGATGAGCTATCCATTAGGGCACCCATTGAATTGCCGGCTAGGATCAGTTTAATTATTGAGGATGAATTCGATATACAGCATTTGGGCTTTGAATATACTTTAGAAGAAATTGCTGCCCAGGAGGAGCTTCCCCATAATAAGCTGAGTTTTGTAGCAGCGCTTCGATTAGCTCTGCAAACCCTGTTTACGGACGATGAGGATTCAGAATCACCAAGAAGTATCGTGATGAATGTTTACGAGCTTTTTCCGGGTGAAGTGGATCGGGCAGAGGAATTGATACAGTCCAGATTGCGAGAACATCTGGTCGATGCTAGTCTGCAATTATTGCCTAATGTGGACTGGACTGACCGGGATCAGGATTTCGATTTTAATCCACCGGAAAATGGGGAGGCTGCCGAAGAGAACTGGATTTTTGGTCTATATATGCCCTCCCTATCCGATCATTTTTACTGGATGGTAGTAGATCGGACAGGGGGAGCTTCGCCTTACGTCTATGGATTTAATTGAGGTTCTAAAAGCTGAAATGGCTAACGAATCATAGAAAGGAACTAAATAATCATACCTGCCCCTACGGTTTCGTTGGTCCCTTCATCAATGAAGATCAAACTACCTGTATTTCGGTTACGACGATAGGCATCAACGAACAAGGGTTTAGTCGTTCTGATGTGTATCCGAGCGATATCATTCATTTTGATCACCTTGTCCTCTTCATTACGGTGTAAGGTATTGATATCCAACTTATATCGAATATCCTTCACAATACAACGAACATCCTGAGTAGTGTGCTGAATGGCATACTTACCACGCATCTGTAGCGCACGATCGCTAAACCAGCAAACCATGACTTCGACATCTTGGGTGACCTCGGGCTGGTTATTCTCCCGAACAATCATATCACCACGGCTTAGATCGTAGTTATCTTCCAATAGAATGGTAACAGACATTGGTGCATGTGCCTCCTGCACTTCCCCATCGAAGGTATCGATCTTAGCAATAGTTGAAGTAAAGCCAGTTGGCAACAGCATGACTTTATCACCCTTTTTGAAGACCCCACCGGATACTCGGCCGGCATATCCGCGATAATCATGAAATTCATCTGTATATGGCCGGATTACGTATTGTACAGGGAACCGACAATCGATAAAGTTGTGATCACTCCCAATGTGTACATTTTCTAGTGCATACAAAAGCGTTCCCCCTTGATACCATGGCATGTTCTTGGAGGGCTCCACTACATTGTCTCCATTCAGGGCAGATAGAGGAATAAAGTGAACATCCTTCACATCTAATTTGTACGAGAAGGCAGCAAACTCCTCCTTAATCCTATCATAAACTTCCTGAGCATAATCTACCAGATCCATCTTATTGATACAGATGATCAAATGAGGAATCTGGAGCAGAGAAGCAATAAAAGCATGCCGACGTGTTTGCTCTACGATCCCATTTCTAGCATCAATTAGAATCAGGGCGACATTGGCAGTAGAAGCCCCAGTAACCATATTCCGGGTATATTGAATATGCCCGGGGGTGTCCGCTATGATAAACTTGCGCTTGGGAGTGGAGAAGTAACGATAAGCCACGTCAATCGTAATACCTTGTTCCCTTTCGGCCTTCAATCCATCCGTTAGCAAGGCGAGGTTTACGCCCTCCTCCCCTCTTTTTTCACTTGTCGTTTTTACGGCCTCGTATTGGTCCTCAAAAATGGACTTGCTATCGTATAGTAGACGTCCGATCAGCGTACTCTTTCCATCATCCACACTTCCCGCCGTCGTGAAACGCAATAATTCATTGTTTTGAAAATCCATAACTGATTTATTTGCGACCTCAAGTAAGGAATATCCCCACTTAAGTCATTCAAGTCTTTAAGGTGCTTGCTAAAAATATCCCTGCTTTTTACGATCCTCCATAGCTGTTTCTGAACGCTTATCATCCGCTCTTCCACCTCGCTCTGTCTTACGGGCAGTGGATACTTCGATAATGATGTCTTCAATACTAGCTGCTTCAGAGGGCCAAACGCCAGTGCAGGTCACGTCTCCAATGGTACGACAGCGGACCATCATTTCTTCTACTTTTTCCTCTGGTCTCTTCATAATGAAGGGAGAATCTGCCATGTAGATGCCATCTCGTAAGAAGACTTTGCGTTTGTGGGCGAAGTAGAGACTGGGCAACTCCACCTCTTCCAAGGCGAGGTATTGCCAAACGTCCAGCTCGGTCCAGTTACTGATCGGGAAAACCCGAAAGTGCTCACCAAACTGCTTTTTCCCATTGAAAATATTCCAAAGTTCTGGACGCTGATTTTTGGGGTCCCATTGGCCAAACTCATCTCTATGAGAAAAGAAGCGTTCCTTGGCTCTTGCCTTTTCCTCGTCTCTACGGGCGCCTCCGAGAGCGGCATCGTATTTGCCATTTTCCAGCGCCTCCAGCAAGGCAGTCGTTTGCAAGTAGTTTCTACTGGCATTATAGCCCTTTTCTTCCACGACAAGACCTTTATCAATAGCTTCTTGCACAGAGCCCACAATCAATCTTGCGCCGATTCTTTCAACCATAGCATCACGGTACTCAATCGTCTCAGAAAAGTTATGGCCAGTATCTATGTGGAGTAAAGGGAATGGAATTTTTGCTGGATAAAAGGCCTTCATAGCCAGATGGGTCATCAGGATGGAATCCTTACCCCCAGAGAACATCAACACAGGGTTTTCAAATTGTGCAGCTACTTCTCTCAAGACAAAGATCGATTCCGCTTCGAGTTCCTTCAAATGATTGAGATGATAACTCATTGGGAGAATTTTAGGTCAAATATGAATAAGATTATAATTGAATTTCCGGTATCGTTTTCTGGTAAAGGAGTTCTACGCCTTCGGCCAGACTGAGTTCATGGGTCTTTATTTCGACAAAAGGTGTGAGTGGAGCCTCATAGGGAGAATCAATACCTGTGAAACCCTTAATTTGGCCGCTCCGCGCCTTTTGGTACAAGCCCTTGACATCCCGTTTTTCGCATTCCTCCAAAGGAGCGTTGACAAAGATTTCAAGAAAGTCTTCTTCCCCGATGATCTCTGCTGCCATCTTTCGGATAGCCCGAGTCGGACTGATAAAGGAAGCCAAAATAATAAGCCCACTATGTGCATACAAGCGGGCTATCTCAGCAATTCTCCGAATGTTCTCGGTACGATCCTCGACGCTGAATCCTAGATTCTTGTTTATACCAGATCGGATGTTATCTCCATCCAGGACCTGGGGGAAAAACCCGGCCTGGAATAACCGACGCTCCAAGTGTTGAGCGATCGTGCTCTTACCCGATCCGGAGAGCCCGGTCAGCCAAAGGACCTTACCTTTTTGACCCAAGCGTTGCTCGCGTTCTGATCTACTCAAGAGTCGGTCGAAAATGGGATGTATGTTGGAACTTTCTGCCAAAATAGAACTCGTATTTATGCGCTTAAAAACAATGCGTCTCTTTTTAAAGTTGTCTTCGCGTCTTTTTTGTTTGGAATATTTTTTGGAACGCTCCTTCAGGAACACGCTGCCATGCTCGCTCGTGTAGGTAATAGATTACTAACTTTAGGCATAATTCTAAACCAGCAACAAGGCTTGATTTTTGAAGAACATCTTCGCAACCCGATTCTTTGAAGACTACATAGGCCAAAGTGAATGTAGTTGCGCTGGCAATTAATCTCCAGGTAATAGCCTTGAGGACACTTCTCCCTTTGGATTCTTTCATAGCTTTCCGTCTTATTGGTTCGTTGTGGAAAATGGGCTGTTCGAAGTGTCCGAGAAAATTTCTGTTTGTGGCACAGCTTTGATTAGGCGCGCCAAAGTTAGGCTTTTATTGAAAAAAAGGAAACACATAAGGGAATTTCGGAAAACACATAGTACATTTGTACCATACTTACCCCAGCAAGAGCAACAATACTACGCCCCCGGACGTATATCACAATTTATTCCAATAGGCGACTTAAGTCTGATCCCATGAAAAAGTATTTACACCTATTTCTAATTCTGCTGGGGTTCCAATTTGCTTCAGCACAATCTTACGATTTTGGTCTCTTCTTCGGCACTTCCTTCTACGAGGGAGATATTGCACCCACTGCTTACAAAGATTATTTAAAAACTTTCCAGCCTGCCATGGGCTTCTCGGTGAGAACTTGGCCAGAGTATAAGTATTCTTTTCGCTTCGGGTTTAACTATGGTACCGTAACCGGTAGTGATACGCTGCGTGCTAGTACCAAGGACCGACGTATTACGTTTAGAACCAGAATTTACGAGTTCTATGGCGTATTAGAATGGAATTTTGCATACTGGAAACCAGGCGATGGAGTGTTCTCTGTAACGCCCTATTTAATGGGAGGGGTGAATGTGTTTCGCTTCAACCCCCAAGCTCCCTTTGAGGGACAGTGGATCAACTTACAACCATTAGGTACTGAAGGACAAGGCTTGCCGGGCTTTGAAAAGCTTTACTCTTTAACCGAAATAGGCATACCTATCGGTGGAGGGATTCGGCTGCAACTGAGTAAACATATCACGATGAGTTTTGAAGTAAGCGCCAGAAAGCTGTTTACGGATTATCTGGATGATGTGAGCGGGACCCAATTCCTATATAATGACATTAAACGAGGGAATGGCACCTTGGCGGCGAGATTGAGTCTGCCGGGTTTCGATGAAGGTGTCCAGGATGCTTTTGAGGTAGAACAACGGGGAAATCCAGCTAAAGACTGGTACTATATGGCTGGCGTAACGATCGCCTATCGCTTTAGTAATTCCTTCTATTATTATCAAGGGAAGCCCGTGATTGGTTGCCCACGTTTCTAAACCAGAAATAATCCCCCCCACTTCCTATGATTAGGGAGTGGGGGTGGTTATGCGCCTATTGTGTGTCTGATCAGGAGGCAAATCTTTCCTTACGATGTGACTTTGGGGTTAGACCATGACTATCGCAGTATTTCTGATGTCGTGCCTCAGCCAACCAAAAAGTGTTGGCGGGTGCTAGTTCTGTAATCACCTCAAATTCTTTCTCCTTCAATTCTTGAATGAGTCGTTCAGAAACCTTCCTTTGGTCTTCATTTTGGTAGAAGATAGCGGAGCGGTACTGTCCGCCCTTTCCGCGCCGATCCACAGTTGGATCATGCATTTCAAAGAAAACCATCGCTAATTTTTCAAAACTCGTTACCGTAGGATCAAATGTCACTTCTACTGCCTCTGCATGACCGGTCTCCTTTCCACATACTTCTTTATAGGTTGGAGAATCAGTATGACCTCCCGTAAATCCAACCCTTGTTGAAATTACGCCTTCTTGTTGTGCTAGGAAATACTCCTTACTCCAAAAACAACCAGCGGCAAAAACGGCCTTTTCAAATTCCTTCTCGGCTGGCTTGATTTGTTCCCACTTGTCTCTACGAATGAACCTCATAGAGATGGAATTGACGCAATGTCGCGTATTTTTCTCCGTCATCCGCTCTCCTATGAACACATGGCCCAGATGTCCGCCACAATTGGCACAAACAATCTCTGTTCTACGTCCATCCGCATCCAGATGACGTTTTACTGCTCCAGGAAGTTCATCATCAAAGCTAGGCCAGCCGCAGCCCGAGTCGAACTTATCTTTTGCGTCATACAATGGGGTTTCGCATTGACGGCATATATAAACCCCATCAATCTTGTGATCCCAATATTCGCCCGTGTAGGCCCTTTCTGTTCCTTTGTTTAGAATTACCCTTGCCTCTTCGGCATTTAGTGGGTTTCTCTTATCCAAAATAAACGCTCCTTTTGCCCAGTATTGGGCCTTTTATGGTGAATGAAATGATTCTATTATTAATAACAATGGGGCAGGAACAAAGTTGTCATTCTGAAATACCCATCAACATTAGGTGGGATCACTTGAAAAAAAAGTAGGATTTTTCTTTAGGTAGGCGGGAAGTCTTGGCTTCAGGGCAAAAAAAAACAACTGCCCAAGACGGGCAGTTGCCACTTTACACTCACTAGTTTATGAAACTTAAGCCAACGTATTGCAAATTGATGATATATATCTTTACGTGGTTTTCACCACTTTGTTACCAAGTTGAAGTTTTTTTTCAAGTTCCTTCGTTTGGTTGTTTATATTAAAGACGCTCAAAGACTCAAATGTGTTGTATGGGGTATTGTTAAAGAAATACTAATTTTTAAAAAAATCTGCTATTACTTTGTGGAAATTTAAGCAAAAAAAGGCTAAAAGTCCAGTATTTGCAAGACTTTCGGCTCTTGGCTTGTAAAACTGGCAGGTCCAAAAAAAATTTATTTTTTTTCCAACCCTATCTATTTCCTGGCGTCTCTAACATAAAATATTGCGCGTGACCACTTTTATTACGGCCAAGGAGGAAAATCTAGTGCAAGGCTGCTTGCGAAAAGACAGGCATGCCCAAAAGCAATTGTACGAGCAATACGTTAGCGCAATGTACCACTTGGCCATTAGAATGGTCTCCGATGCCAGTACGGCCGAAGATATCGTGCAAGAGAGTTTTATCAAGGTATTCCAGTATTTGCAGCACTATAAGGGAGAAGCCACCTTAGGAGCTTGGATCAAGCGGATTACCATTAACACCTGCTTGAGTTACCTTAGGAAGAACGATCGATTAGTGTTTAAGGGAGAATCCTATGAACAATTGCCGACGGATGAACCGCTAGTCCGGCCCAAGCAGAAAAGTCAGTTGCCTAAAATTCATGCCGCCATCAAAGAATTACCCAGTGGTAGCCGTACCGTGCTTACGCTGCATCTGTTGGAAGGATATCAACATAAAGAAATTGCAGAAATATTGGGTATCACCGTTTCCACCTCCAAAACCCAATATAGGCGCGGTCGGTTATTGCTGCAAAAGATCTTGAAAGAAAAATATAAGCTATAATTACCCCAATCACCAACACGAAAATCAGCAACGAATGGATCCATTAGAAGATTTTATCCTTGAAAATAGAGAGGAACTTGATCGAATTGAACCGGTTCAGAAAGAAGCCCTTTGGAATAAAATTTCAAATGAACTTCCCGATGACTCGGGGCTAAGAATCGCGCATGAAAGAACAAATCCCTGGCAGATTTCCATCGGGAGAAACTGGCTAATGGTGGCCGCAGGAATAGCCTTGGCCATCGGGGTTGGGCTGTTCTGGGTCAATGCCAATGCGCCTGAAAGCAGTGCCAAGATTGAGTTGGCTCAGTTTTCACCAGAATTGGCTGAGGAGCAGGCCAGGTACATCGCCCTAGTCAAAGCCAAAGAAGAAGAATTGGGAATTGAGCAGCTAGATAGAGAAGTATTCCAAGAAGTATTCCAGGAATTAGAAACCTGGGAAGAGATTTATCGAGAATATCTACAAGATCTGCCCACTTATCAGGCAAAAGAAG
The DNA here is from genome assembly GCA_965263225.1 of Saprospiraceae bacterium. Lineage (GTDB taxonomy): Bacteria > Bacteroidota > Bacteroidia > Chitinophagales > Saprospiraceae > DT-111. The sequence continues at coordinate 47,957 of CBDHHG010000040.1, read as the reverse complement.
AGGTTGTCCATACCTTGTCGAAATATTACGAGCGAAAAATCCGGATTTTAGAGCGTTTGTCTCGAGAAATGGAAAAGTATTATCAACAAGAAAAAAGGAAAAATGAAAAACGCATTTAATATACTTATACTTTGCCTTCTGGTCACCAGTCTTGCCTTTGGCCAAGAAGCACAAAAGAAGACTATCACGAAGGTCTTTTCAGGTAAGCAGAGGGTCAGTGTCACTCATCGATATGGGCCCCTACAGGTCGTCAAAAGCGGAGATGGTCAACTAAGGTTTACCGCGGTATTGTCCGCCCGCACTAAGGAGCCGGGAGATATGGAGCTCTTGGAAAAACAGTTTGATCTGGAAATTATCGAGTCTACTAGTATTTTGGATATCAAAACCCATTTTCAGATTGAAAACTGGAATAGTCGCAACGGAATCATCAGTCTTAAGTTCAGAGACGGCTCTAAATTAAAACAGGTTAAAGACCTAGAAATTGGCTTTCTACTGGAAGTTCCAGATTTGGAAGAGTTGAGCTTGGCCAATAAGTACGATGAAATTATCATCAAGGAGGATATCAATGCTGATTTGAACGTGAACCTTTACGACGGTCGCTTGCAAACGGCTAACCTGGGGGGCCAGCTCAAATTGGAGACCAAATATAGCAAAGGATCAATCGGTAACTTTACCAATGGAGAACTCAACTTTTATGACAGTGATTTCAATCTAGGTAATGCACAAAATGTTAGACTCACCACCAAGTACTCAAAACTACAGTTTAGTGATGTTGGAGCTTTTACCATTGAGAGCTATGACGACAAAATTACCTGGGATAATGTCCAGGGTGATATTTCGATCCTCGACAAGTATTCCGACTTTGTAGGAGGAAGTTTTGCCAATGGAAAATTCGAGCTACATGACAGTAAGGTAACCCTTAGAGACGGTGGAAATTTGCAGCTAAAGAGTAAATACACCAAGTTCAGATTCGAAAAGTTGCAAAGTCTAACTTTCGAACTGTCTTACGATGACAAAGTAGAGATCGTAAGCCTGGGAAGTTTAAAAAGTAAATCCAAATACACAGATTATAAGATCGGTGAGTTGAAGAGCGGCCTCAGTGTCAATTCTTATGATGATGATTTTGAAATCGGACGCTTTATTGGGCCTTTACAGGGTATTGAATTCACAGGTAAATATAGTGATATCACCCTGCTCCTCCCAGAATCAATTGAATATCGACTTGAGGCTTATGCTAAATATGGTAAGATTCAATATGCTGAATCAGCCTTGGAGACGAATTACTACAAAGAGAAAAACGATGAGGTTGAAATCAAGGGCAAAACCAAAAATGCTAGTGATAGCAGTCCTTTAATTTCCATTAACTCCTACGATGGAAAGATCATTTTGAATTAGACTTTCGATCTAACCCAAGATACATCTTCAGCCAAAAAAGAGGCTTGGCAAGCTGTTCTCTGACACTAAAATCTGTATACATGTTAGAAAGCAGATTAATGGTCTTTTGGTTTCGGCTGATGATGTATCCCAAGGTGTTGGCTACCCAGGGGAAGGAAATGAATTTTTGTAATCGATAGCTTAGTTTCATTTCAGAACCCAGTACCCTAGCTACCCGCACGTCATAAGCTTGCAGGAAAGCCGCAGAAAAGTCATTTGCCCGCAAACAGGCCTGTGCCTGCTCCGCTGCAATAAAACCGCTATAAAACGCATTACCCACACCTTCTCCGGTTAAGGGATCCACAAGATGACCGGCATCCCCAACCAACATATATCCTTCACCAGAAATCACTCGCTTTTTTGATCCCAGTGGCAAGCCGTATCCAATGACTTTTCCCTCCAATTCTGCCTCCGCAAATCGCGGAGCGATTTTGGGATGATTGGCAATGATATCTGCCAGGCTCTCCTTTAAATTGACTTGCTTCTTGGCAATAATATCACTGCGCATTCCCAATCCCACATTGGCGCCTCCATTTGGCAGCGGAAAAACCCAGAAATAACCCGGGACAACAGACTTTATAAAATGCAGTTCTATAAAACCCTCCTTACTTATGTCTTTGACATTGCGATAGTAAGCCCTGACTGCGGCTGCGTAATGTGCATTGTCCTTTTGCAAGCCTGCAACTTGCCGAGCAAAGCGAGAATACGCGCCATCTGCTACAATCACCAGCTTCGCCTTTACCCGAAAAGTATCCTCATCGTTACTGAGTATCCAATGATCACCCTGCCGCACATAATGGGTCACCGCAGTGTTCTCATAGAATTGTACATTCTTCCGCTTCCTCAATTCCTCAACGAGAAAGTTATCAAAATCCATGCGTCGGCAAACGTAGCCTGGGGCATTCTGTACGCTTTTATCTTGTTGGGACTTAAATGGGATATCCAGTAGGCTCTCATTGGGGGCAAGAAAACGGATTCCCCAAACATCTACCTGGAAAGAACTGTTGTGAAAACGCGTCAAAATAGCTGGGTCCAATCGATTGAGCAGCGTGGTAACCTTACCACTAATAGCATCTCCACAGACTTTATCCCTGGGGAAGGTAGCCTTGTCCGCAATGATGCAAGGAATCCCCAGATAGCTTAACTTCAGAGCTGTTGCCACGCCACCAGGGCCGGCACCTAAGATGAAAATTTCCGTCTCAAGCATAGAGATATTTTGAACGAAAGGCTTGGCATGAAAGATAGGCAAAAAAAAGGCCTGGCTCTAATCTTTTGTTAGAAGGCCAGGCTTCCGTCATGTGTCGTTCATAGTCAGTTGCAAATATAGGAATTGCGTTTCGTATTAACAACTATTAAAATATTGAAATTTTACAAATGATTAATACATAGATGTATAAAATCAATTGTAAGCCTCAATTCCTTGAAAAGGCATTCCTTGCAATTGCGATTATATCCTTATAAATCAATGGTTTTCCCTGTTTTAAAGGATTCATCTGCGGCCAATACGATTCTCAAACTATTTACGGCATCTCTGAGATGATCCTCCAATGGGAGGTCCTCTTTGATGGCTTTTAACAGGAATTTCTGCTCCAATAGGCATAATCCATCGTGATCCGGCTCATCTGAGGTATCGATAAATTCATCCTTTCTTGTGAATTTACCGTCTGCTCCCAGTTCACCATAATGCACCTTTAAGGAACCTGTTTTACTGTGTCCATCTACATCATCCGAATCTCCCGTGAGCTCATCGCCACTTTGGTCTACAATACTGACACATCCTTTGGGGCCTATTACGTCTTTCACAAAAAAGGCGGTTTCACTCATCATAGGTCCCCACCCTGCCTCATACCAGCCAACGGAACCATCATCAAAACTGACCTGCAACTGTCCATAGTTATACATCTCGGGGGCCACCTCATCCGTGAGTCGAGCTCCGATCGCACTTACCCTAATCGGTTGCGCACCAGTCATCATGCACATGACGTCTACATAATGTACTCCACAGTCAACAATTGGGGACATTGATTTCATCAGCTGCTTATGCGTAAACCAGTTGTCTCCACTACTTTGCTGGTTTAGATTCATGCGCATCACCAGCGGTTTCCCTAAATCTTGTGCGGTCTCAATAAACTTAGCCCAGGCGGGGTGCACCCTTAGAATATAGCCAATGACCATTTTTCTATTCTTAGACAAAGCCAGATCGACTAACTTTTGTCCTGCTTCTACAGTCAAGGCGATGGGTTTCTCTAAAAAGACATGCGCATTGGCCTGCAAACTCTTTTCTGCATATTCTGCATGCGTTTCAGGATATGTATTGATAGAAACCACATCGGGCTTCGTGGCAGCCAATGCTTCATCAAAATCGCCGAAGGTAGATAGACCACCTAATTCATCCGAAAGCTTTTGTCGGCTTGATGGTTTGCGACTGACAAGCCCCACAATCTCGAAATCTTCTAGTTGGTGGTAAGCCCGGGCATGAGAGGTGCCCATATGTCCACAGCCAACTACTAGTACACGTAATTTTTCCATTTTGTTGGTTAATCTTTTGCAAATTTTAGGTAGGAAATCCTGACAACTTCAATAATACAAAAAAGCCTCGAAATCGACAGCTGTCAGCATTCGAGGCAAAACGATGTGTGTAAGAACTTATATAGATTACTGTAAAAGGGAACGTTAGAATTTCCAACGAACAAAGGCTTCCATGGCCTCATATTCTGCGAACCCTAAGGCCCGGTAAACCTGAGCTGTTTCCCTATTTCTTTCTTCAGCACGTTGCCAAAATTCTCGATCATCCGATCCGGGGAAAGGTGGTCGGTCCTTTTGCGACTGGTGCATGAATATGGCTTTGCGCTTTTTATCTAATTCTTGTGGACTTAGGGGAACGGCCATTTCGATTTCTTCCACGCCCCATTCGTGCCAAGCTCCTCTATATAGCCATAACCAACAATCCTTCATCCACTTTTTACTTTTCAATCGCCGGAAGGCCTCAAATACAGCATCTAAACAAACGCGATGCGTGCCGTGAGGATCCGCTAAATCACCCGCTGCATATACCTGATGGGGTTGCACCTCTTCCAGTATATTCATGATGATCTCAATATCTTGCTCACTAACGGACTCCTTTCGGACCGTGCCTGTTTCATAGAAAGGCATATCCAGAAAATGGATATGATCGTCCTTCAAACCACAGAATCGAGCCCCAGCTCTGGCTTCTCCCCTTCTGATGAGCCCCTTGATGAGTCGTACTTCCGGTTTATCTATCTGCTTCTTTTGATTACTCTTAAGACTCTTCTCCAGTTTCTGTAGGAGGGCTGTACTTTCCTCCCCAAATAAAGCTTTCCCTCCACCAAATTCTCGCAAAACCTCAATGTAGCGCAGTGCATCATGATCATGAACAGCAATGTTACCTGAAGTTTGATAGGCTACATGAACATCATGTCCTTGCTCCACCAATCGGCCAAAAGTACCTCCCATAGAAATTACATCATCATCCGGATGCGGACTGAAGATGATCACCCGTTTTTTGGCAGGTTGTGCCCGTTCGGGGCGGGTGGAATCGTCCGCCTTTGGCTTACCGCCAGGCCAGCCTGTGATGGTATGCTGAAGTCGATTAAACATCTTAATGTTGATCTCATAGGCTGATGCCTTTTCCACCAGCAGCTCCGTCAAGGCATTTTCTGTGTAATCGTCATCCGTGAGTTTCAGGATCGGCTTGTTCAACTTCTGCGAGAGCCATACTACCGCTCGGCAAGTGAGTTCATCACTCCAATTGCATTCTCCCACCAACCAAGGCGTTTTAACTCGGGTGAGTTCTTCGGCTGCTGCCAAATCAATGTGGCATCTGACGTTGTGATGCTTTTGTAGGAAAGTCGCTGGAATTTGTGAAGAAATCTCTCCTTCAACTGCTCGCTTAATGATGGATGCCTTATGCTGTCCCCAAGCCAGGATGTAGATCGTGCGCGCTTGCAGGATACTTTTAATACCCATCGTAATCGCTCGGGTAGGTACATCCTCCTCATTGAGAAAGTCTTTGATCGCGTCTCGGCGAGTCAGACTATCCAAGCGGACGATGCGTGTAAGTGAATCTTCTCGGGAACCCGGTTCGTTGAATCCGATATGTCCCGTTCGCCCGATCCCCAGGAGTTGGATATCCAGTCCACCGGCTAGCTTGATCTTCTTCTCATATTGCTCACAATAGTCATTTACATCCTCCAGCGGGATGGTTCCGTCGGGGATGTTAATATTTTCCGGAAGTATATCCACATGATTGAATAGATATTCATTCATGAAATAGACATAGCTTTGGGGAGACTCTGGATTCATCGGGTAATATTCATCCAGATTGAAGGTAATGACATTGCGGAAACTGAGTCCATCCTCTTTGTGCATCCGAACCAGCTCGTTGTAGACGCGAATGGGCGTTGATCCCGTGGCCAGCCCTAGAACGATCTTTTCACCTTCCTGCTGTTTTTGGCGAATAGCCAAGGCAATGGACTGCGCTACGTGAACAGCTGCGTCTTTGGAATCATCCCAGATCTTGATCGGTAGCTTTTCAAAAGATTTGAGTTGGTACTTGAGTACCTGCTGATGTAAAGTTTCACTTACACTCATCATGTGTGGTTATTAAGTTTTTATGATGCCAAACTAAAGACGCTGCCCCAGCAATCGCCGCTTCATTCAAACGCAAGGCAGAGGTCGCAATCTTAATGCGTCCTTTTAACTGTGGTAGAACAAAGGCTTCAAAGTGTTTCCGAACTGGCGCCAGCAGAACGTCCTCGGCAGCAGCTAATCCTCCCGCCAGTATGAAAGCCTGTGGATCAAAAGTTGCCGCTAGGTTCGCCAAGGCTAAGCCCAAATGCCATCCTACCTCATCAAATACTTCTAATGAAAGCGCATCTCCCATCTTGGCGGCTAGGTATACATCCTTGGCTTCCAACTCTGAAGCCGCCAAGCGTCGAAGTATACTTTTTTCATCCCCCTGCGTTAAACGCTGCAGCACAGTTCTGCGCAGTCCTGTGGCAGAAGCATAAGTCTCAAGACAGCCTCTGCGGCCACAACCGCAGGCTCGTCCCCCAGGCTCGACGATAATATGACCAAACTCTCCAGCCCAACCATTATCTCCTTTCACCAATCGCCCATTCAGGAATAAACCTCCTCCAATCCCCGTTCCTAGGGTGATCAGGACAAAGTTCTCTATGTACTGCCCGGCTCCAAATCTTGCCTCCCCTAAAGTGGCAGCATTGCCATCTTTGGTCAGATAAACAGGAAGCCTAAAGTGATCTCGGAAAAGCTGAAGGATAGGAACGCTATCTGCGAAGGGGAAATTGGCTGCTTTTTCCAGTATCCCTGCTTGCTCATCGCAACTAGGTGCACCTATTCCTATACCTTCACAATGAAAATTATTGCGGTGTTGTTCCAAGAAATGCTCTACTTCTTGAAATAAGCAGGTGAAAAAAGCTTCCTCATTTTTGCACTTTTTGGTATCCACAGAGCGCTTGGCTATGATGGAACCATCTGCCTGGACTAATCCAAGCTTGCTTGATGTTCCGCCGATATCTATTCCCAGAACGACATCCATGGACCAAAAAATTTGAAAAATCAGGAGCAAAATTGCTTAAACAGCTAATTCTTACTACAAAGGTAAAACAAATTTTCGATAACTGTGCGCGAACACACCAAATTTTTTTCTTTGTGTGCACGAGCACATAAAAATTATTAATTGTTGTGATGTGTACTATTTTACAGCGCCAAAAAGTATAGCCATTGGCTTCAGCATTGGATTTTTGAATCCCATTTAGAAAAACCAATAGCAATTATTAACAAGCCGTACACAAAGCACTATCTTTCGGCTTTTTAAGGAAAAAACCAACTTATGAAACTCATCCGCTACGGAGCAAAACACCAAGAAAAACCTGGCGTAATGTATGGCGAACAGCGCAAAGACTGTAGCGCCCAATTTACGGACTGGGATCACGACTTCTTTCAAAATGGGGGTCTCGATGAATTGCAAATCCTATTGGACAAGGAAGGAGCCAATCTACCCAATGTCTCAGCGGACGAACGCTGGGGGAGTCCCATTGCACGCCCCGGTATGATCATGTGTGTAGGGCTAAATTATGCTGATCACGCCAAGGAATCTGGTATGGATATTCCCAAAGAACCCTTGGTATTTATGAAAGCAGCCAACACCATTTCAGGGCCTTTTGATTCAGTAGATATACCGCGTAATAGCACCAAGACAGACTGGGAGGTAGAGCTTGGAGTCGTACTAAAAAGGGATGTGTTATACCTGGAAGATGAGGCCGCTGCCGCGGAAGCCATCGCGGGTTACTGTGTCATCAATGACCTTTCTGAGCGAGCTTTTCAATTGGAAAAGGGAGGGCAATGGGTAAAAGGAAAGTCCTGCCCAGGATTCAGTCCGGCTGGTCCCTATCTAGTCACGCCAGATGAAATTGAAGATGTACTGTCCTTGCCAATGAAATTGTCGGTTAACGGCGTTCAAAAGCAGAATGGGAACACCAATACCATGATTTTCAAACCCGCCTACACTATTTGGTATCTTTCTCAACTCATGCTCTTGGAAGCCGGTGATTTGATCTCGACTGGAACCCCTCCGGGGGTAGGGCTAGGGTTTGATCCTCCTGAATACCTTTCCTCCGGTGACCAGGTGGAGCTTTCTATAGAAGGTTTAGGGACACAACGACAGGCGTACAAATAAGATGGAAGTCGGAAGTGAGCTTTAGCTCAGACTGCTTACTTCCAACTCCTTATGCACTTAGCCTAATTCAGCGGGGATCACACGGATTCTCTCCTTGCGACGATTCCGCAGCACTTGCAGCTCTACTTTCTTACCGATACTATCCTCATTCAGCAACCGATGTAAGTCATCAATAGAGGCGATCTTCTCCTCATTGAACCCCACGATCACGTCTCCTTGACGAAGCTCTCCATTGTAGGCCGGGCTATCCGCTTCGATATTCTGAACCAACACGCCGGAGCGTACTTCCAAGCGATGATAATTGGCAACTTTCGCATTTAAACGTATCATTTGCCCAGCTATCCCTATATAACCACGCCTTACTTTCCCATCAATAATGAGTTTACCAACTACATATTGTACCAAGTTGGAGGCTACCGCAAAGCAAATGCCTTGCGCAGGAAGGATCACCGCCGTATTCACACCAATTACCGCTCCGCTGGAGTTTACCAAAGGCCCTCCAGAATTACCCGGATTTAGGGCAGCATCCGTTTGAATTACATCATCAATCAACCGACCGCTTTCGGAACGAAGGGTTCTCCCCAAGGCACTTACGACCCCGGCTGTCAAGGAATACTGAAAACCATAAGGATTGCCAATGGCAATAGCAATTTGTCCCACTTGTAATTGGTCAGAGCTTCCAAAGGTCACGGTAGAAAGATTCTCTGCTCTAATCTGAACAACGGCGATATCTGTGGCAGGATCATCTCCGATCAATTCGGCTGCAAACTGCCGGCCATCTTGCAGACTCACCTGTATCTTCCGGGCACCATTCACTACATGGCTATTGGTTACCACAAAACCATCTGTAGAAATGATAAAGCCCGAACCGGTTCCGTAGGGCTGAGCCCTCCCTCGACTCCTAGCTTTTCTTTGTGGTTTATCCACTTTGATCTGCACAACAGCCTCACTGACCTTGCGGGCAACCTGTACAACGGTTCTGGAATAAGCATCTAATAATTGATCATCTGGAGGCGTTGGATTGGCTTGTTTTTGCGGCTCCGAGGCATCACCAATGTATCGTAGCATACGAGTTGTTTTAACCGCTTTTGTATCCGTTTCGATACCAAGGGCGGTAGCGTTAAGAGAAGCTACTTTGGGCATCGCTCCAGGGCCATCTCCAAAGCAGTTAATAAATTTCAATCTCGTCAACAGGGTAGGTCCACTTTCCTAGCGATTATCATACCATATACTTTCAGCGTCATATTGGCATAAAAAAACCGAGTAAGGCTGCCGTATTGGCAGTATTACTCGGTTTTTTCTGGACTAGAATTGGGCAACTACTTCCGATGAAAGTAGGCCTACTATCTTCGTTTATGGGTATTTATGCTATTGACCACCTAAGATCAATGGCAAGCCACTACTGCCATCTCCTCCCACAACGATTACTTTAGAATTCGGAGAGTTCGATAACTGTAGCGTAGCTTCAATACCTTTATCTTTCAGGATCTTATCCGTCAAACTCGCATTCAAGATCTGGTTCGCATCAGCCTTAGCTTGTGCTTCAATAATCTTACGTTCCGCTTCTTGGCGCTCTTGCTGAAGGATGTACTCATATTTCAAAGCCGCCTGTTCAGCTTCGATCTTGTCTTCGATCGCTGTACGCACTTTCTCCGGCAATTCAATATCCCGAATCAGGGTAGCTCTAAGAACGATATAGTTGTTTCCTAAAGTAGTCTCTAAGTCCTTTTGGATCAAGCCCTGCACTTCGTCACGCTTAGAAGAATACAATTCTTCAGGCTCAAATTGACCGATGATCTTCCTCACCGAGGATCGCACCTCTGGACTTACTAGTGAAGTGAGATAGTTGACCCCGAACTCTTCGTGTAAGTCTCCAATCTTGTCGTACTTTGGATGCACACGAACGGTCACATCCACCTTGATATTCAAACCATTACTGGAGAGCACTTCCATTTCCTCTTCCAGCTGCTTTTCTCGAACATCATACACATACATCGTATTCCAAGGAGCTAACACATGAAAGCCTGGACTATAGGTTTTATCTTTTTCTAGACCACCTGCAAATCGACGAAACAATACGCCGCGATTACCTGCATCAATGGTTAAAAAAGTAGCACTTGAAAATAAAATGATAACAATCAAAGCCAAGAAAGCTATGATACCCATAGAAAACATTCTATTCTGAGGATTTTGCCTCTGTTTAGGTTCACTCATTATATTTTTATTTGATTCTCAATAAGGAACGCATATAGTAAGCACTGTTGTGAATTGGCACAGTAGCTTCTGCATACGTATAAGTTCTTTGCATCTCCCTCAGCTTTCTAATTGGCCTTGGGAATTGGCTAGTCAAGTGAAATTCATCTAAAGAACAGGGTTTTCCAGCCTTTGTTAAAATTATTCTACGAATGTAGGGAATACATCGAAATGTGGAAGATCCCAGTCCTATTCTATAAAATTAGCAAATTGCAGAAGAAATCAAGAAATTTCCATTTTTATCATTCTCCCCTCCTCCTTTATTAAACAAGGAAGGAGCTTTGAGGTTTTCTTAATAAGGTATTATCCGACTAATTTTCGTTTGCCTTTATCCATCATTAAACCTTACTTTCGGGGCTTGAAAGAAAAGATATGGGCAAGCAAGACACAGGTGCATCGGGAAAAAGAAGCTAACATGAATAGAATTGCAATTGGGTTGTTTTTGGCCCTGTTTATACTATCTTGGGCTTGTCAAGATAAGGAGGGATCAGGAAATGCTGCCAAGGAGATAGCTCAAGATGGTCAATCCATTTTTAAAAAACAATGTGTGACTTGTCATGGTTTGCAAGGAGATATGGGAGCAGGAGGTGCTGCCAACTTGCGTCAATCTCAGCTAAGTGTGGAGGAGCGAATCATGGTCATTACCAAGGGGCGGAATGCCATGCAACCTTACGAAGCCATACTTTCAGCAGATCAAATCAAAGAAGTTGCCCAATACACCATGATGTTGCGTGATTCCCTTCAGTAGTTATACCATCATTCAGCTTGTATTTCAGCAGGGATGTGGACCGATATTGATTGGCGGCTTCAACAAAACTAAAACGTATGACCACCTACCAAATCCTAGGATTGATGTCAGGTAGTTCTTTGGATGGCCTTGATATAGCCCATTGTCAGTTTACGGTAAGCGATGAGGATGAGATGATCTCCTGGAAGATTCTTCAAGCAGAGACAATCCCCTACTCAGAAGACTGGATAGAACGTTTACAACAGCTCCCATCGGCATCGGCGCTGGAACTCGCTAGTACCGATGCTGCCTATGGAACGCTACTGGGTAAAATGACGGCTGCCTTTATTGAAAAACATCAAATCCAAGCTGACTATATCGCTTCCCATGGCCACACCATTTTTCACTACCCAGAACGAGGGCTAAGCCTACAGATCGGAGATGGGGCAGCTATTGCCGCAGCTACTGGCTATCCGGTGATCTGTGATTTCCGCACCCAAGATATAGCCCTTGGTGGTCAAGGAGCCCCACTTGCTCCCACCGCTGATCAATACTTGTTTAGTGATTTCCAATGTTGTCTGAATCTTGGCGGTATCGCTAATCTTAGTGTACAGACACCTAGAGGCTACGTGGCTTTCGATATTTGTGGCGCTAATCAAATTCTTAATGCCCTAGTAGCACCATTAGGATTAGCCTACGATGACAAAGGCCAGCTTGCCGCCAGCGGACAGTTAATACCAGCACTATTTGAACAATCCCTTTCCCTGGAGTTCTTTCAACAAAATTATCCAAAGTCTCTTGGCAACGACTGGGTATTGGCTCACCAGACTACAGTCTTTTGCCAGTATGATGCTCCTATAGCAGATAAGCTTCATACAGCCAATCACATGATAGCTAAGCTCATGGCAGATCATTTACAGTTGGTCATTCAACAAGAAGGCCTCACTGAAGAGGTTAATATGATGATTACAGGGGGCGGTGCATTTAATGATTTCCTGGTGAAGTGCATTGAAGAAGCATGTGGAGATAGGATAAAAATACACATCCCCTCCCCCATCCTTATTGGCTTTAAAGAAGCCGTCCTCATGGCTTTGATGGGGGTATTGCGAATCAGACAGATCCCTAATTGCCTAGCTAGCGTAACTGGTGCTGCACGAGACAGTATCAATGGTGCTTTGCACCAAATACCAGCATTAATCCCTACTTATCCGAATTAACATGGAAACAAGTACGCCTAAGGATACACCAATATTAGTAACTGGAGCTACCGGTATGGTTGGCTCTTATCTACTTAGATACCTGGTTCAACAGGGCTTTACCAATATTCGTGCGATGAAAAGAGGTACTAGCCCGATGGATTTGGTCGAGCCTGTCATTGATCAAGTACAATGGGTAGAATGCGACTTATTAGATGTGATGGGCTTAGAGGAAGTCATCCAAGGTAGAGATTTAGTGTACCACTGTGCCGCTCTGATCTCTTTTAAAAGGAGTGAGATCTCAAGAATGATGGCTATTAATAAGGAAGGAACTGCTAATCTGGTGAATGTAGCGCTACATGTAGGGATCAAGAAGATGGTCTATGTCAGTTCTATTGCTGCCATTGGAAGGCCCAAAAATCAACTGGTTATTGATGAAAATACGAAATGGGAAAGCAGTCCCTTCAACTCCAACTATGGGATCAGCAAGTATCAAGCGGAACAAGAGGTCTGGAGAGGTGCAGCAGAAGGCTTGAATGTTGCTATCGTAAATCCAGCTATGATCATTGGCGGTGGTTTTTGGGATCGGGGGCCATTGAAAATGCTAGAATTGGTGCGCAAGGAGCACGGCTTTTATCCTATGGGCGCGAATGGCTTTGTTGATGTACGTGATGTATGTCGCTTTATGATCCATTTGATGGATTCAGAGATTAGTGAAGAACGTTATGTACTAAGTGCTGACAGCATCCCATATCAAGATTTTCTTGCAAAAATAGCGCACACACTAGGGGCAAAAGTACCAAAGTGGCCGATTCACAAGTGGATTGGGGGGATAGCTTGGCGAGTCGTAACTTTCCTGAATCTCTTCACTGGAGGAGACCCTACTGTCACCAGAGAATCCGTCCAGGTTTCTTCGCTGCCATGTGCTTACAAAAACGATAAATCATTGACGGTCTTTAACTTCAGTTACTTACCTTTAGATCAAAGTATAACAGATATGGCAGACTTGTATAAGAGGGCGGAAAAAGAGCAAACCAGGCCCATGTATTTACCTTTATCTTAAGGCCTTAGCCCGTCAATTCTTACTAAACTTTCTCTGATCCCCTCATCTTTTCGAAACCTTATATTGTTTTTAGGTAAAACCTACGAAGACAAGTATTCCAGTCAGCAATATGTAGTACCCCCTATTGGATGGTTTCTACCTGTGGCTGATGTAGTGATGATGATTTATCCAGAAAAGAAAAGCAATAATGAATACGTCCATCCTGACTTCCCAGTCCATAAAGAAGCCGATTGCCCTGAGGCCCGCAGCGAAGGACATGAATCAAATGCTGGGAATCCGAAACATTCCTTTTCGAGCCGTCTTATGTCTCGAACCTTTAATAGAATATATAGAGGAAAAACAAAATAGTGAGGACTATGCAGAGTCCTTCCTAGCAAAAACCTTAATTGAGCGTATCCACTTGACCCCGGAACTTCGACAGCCTATCATAGATCGGGAGATATTGAAGGAACATGAAGAGACGCTTCAGTTAATGATGCTCTTTTTCCTTCCGCCTGCTTTGCGCGATTCTCAAATGACCAAAATCTCCGCTCCATTCGAAATGGATCACATCTATTGCACCCCCGCCTTAGAGCGGTTAAAGGACGGGAAAGAGATCAATTTTGAATCCAATCAAAGCGGCAGTGCTCTTGAATGTTCAGCGGTAGCCAGGGCATGTAGTTTAATCCTCAATCGATTCTACGGGCAAAATATTACCGTAGATCCTTCACTTACTATATCCGTAAAAGACAAGCAGACTGGCTTAGTCCGGTTCTACAAAACGACGATCGATTTCAAGTTTCTTAAGATCAAAGCCCTGAAACCGCTCAAGCCACTGACCCAGGAGCAGATCAATGATATGTTGAGCAATATGTATGACATGAAATTGTGGCTGCGTCATATTCCAGAGGATAGTTTTGAGATTTCTGGCTTTACTATTAGTCATTTGATAGATATCACAGAAGAAGAGTCGCTATCTAGATTACGATATAAGCTTTTGGAGAAAAATGCCCTAGTTGAAGAGAATAAACTTGAAGGTATACGCAATGCCTTGCGGGATTATTTTGCCCTACCTAAATTGAAGGTAGGCTTGACTGCCATTGATTACCCAATTGAGAATACGGTAGCTCACCAATATAAAATTCGGTACGATTTCTTGTCGGATCGAGTGCGTATGCTATTAGCTCCTGAGAATGCTGGTTCCATTTATGAAAAGGTCTGTAAATACAAATCTATTCTGCTGATCGAAGATCTAGCCTCCATTAAACGACCTACTGCCATTGAAGAAGGCCTGTTGGAATTTGGTATCCGTAGTATCATGGTAGCACCTTTGCTGAACCAGCAAGACGAAGTCATTGGCCTTCTAGAAATCGGCACAACCAAGCCCTACGCATTGCACACCTTTACAGAAGTGAAATTCAAAGCAGTAGTAGGATTGTTTAGTATGGCGGTGGAACGCAGTAGAGAAGAAATCGATAATAAGATTGAATCCGTTATCCGGGAACAATATACGGCCCTACACTCAAGTGTAGAATGGCGATTTATCGAAGCTAGCTACAACCTCATCGAAGCCCAGGAAAAAGATCCAGCGGCTACGGTCGAACCGATCATGTTCAAAGATGTATACCCGCTTTATGGCCAAGCAGACATCGTCAGCTCTTCCAATAAGAGAAACAAAGCCATTCAAGCAGACCTATTGCATAACTTAACATTGGTCAAAAAGGTAATTGAGCAAAGTACGGGCTTGGTTCGTTTTCCCCTGGCCAATCAAATGTTGATGAAAGTCGAGAAGGACATCAATCAACTTCAGAAGGAGTTCAACTCTGGCGATGAATCGAGGATAATCGAAATGCTGCACGACGAGATCCACCCTTTAATTCGTCAACTCGGTAAGACCTTTGAGCAATTATTACCGATCACGCACGCTTATTTCAAGGAAATCGATCCGGACCATGGTATGGTTTATATCCAACGGAAAGACTATGAGTCCAGCGTGTCTAAACTGAATAATGCCATTTCGCAGCATTTGCTACAGGAAGAAAAATCCATGCAAAAGGTACTGCCGCACTATTTTGAGAAATATAAGACAGATGGCGTAGAGTATGATCTGTATCTAGGTCAGTCCTTACTTCGGCAAGACTCTTTCTCAGAAATGCACCTGAAAAACTTCAGGCTTTGGCAATTGGTGCATATGTCTGAAATTACTCGATTGGTACATGAGTTGGGGCCCACCTTACCCGTACCACTGGAGACCGCACAATTGATCTTTGCTTATACCTCTCCCTTATCTATCCGTTTCCGCATGGACGAAAAGCAGTTTGATGTGGATGGAGCCTATAATGTGCGGTATGAGATATTGAAGAAGCGCATAGACAAAGCAACGATTGAAGGCACCAAAGATCGTTTAACGGTAGCAGGTAAGATCGCGATCGTCTATTTACAAGATAAGGATAAGACAGAGTATTTGGAATACCTGGAATACCTGGTCCACGAAGGATACATTGAAGAAAATATTGAAGACCTAAAGCTCAGTAAATTGCAGGGCGTGCAAGGTCTTCGAGCGTTACGAGTTACCGTAAAAGTATAAAGCCTAGTGAAATTGGAAATCGGAATAGCTCTTACTATTTCCGATTTCCAAGCCTCTTCTATTTCTCCCCGAATACATATTTGTTGAACCACTCCCAATTGTGTACCACAGCCGCCAAGCGCTCCTTGGGTTTTGTGATACCATGACCAAATCCCTTGTAAACGATCAGCTTAGTCTCAACGCCAACATCTCGCAAGCCTTGCGCCAATTCATAGGCATTAGCTATCGGAACTCTACCATCAAATTCACCATGCTGAATCAAGGTTGGGGTCTTAGCGTTGTTGATGTTGGTCATGGGCGAAGTCTTTTTATAAATGGCTTCATCCTCCCAAGGCGTGGCTTTTAGGTATTGACGGGTAAACGGATGAATATCTGTATTCACGTAATACGTCATCCAATTAGAGATTCCGGCCCCTACTGAAATCGCCTTGAATCGATCTGTATGAGTAGTCAAAAAGGCAGAGATATAACCACCTTGACTCCAGCCCATACAGCCCATTTTTTCCGTATCAATCATTCCTTTTTCCTCCAGATAATCGACTCCGGATAGGACATCCCAGGCATCTCCTACCCCTAGATTCCTGACATTTAATGCCCTAAAGTCTGCTCCATATCCAGCCGAACCACGGTAATTTACCCGTAAAACCAAAGCCCCTTTATTCACCCATTGTACCATCGGATATACGTAGGATAGTACTGGAGCGGGGCGATCCATTCCAGTGGGTCCTCCATGAATCATTACTAGGAGCGGATACTTTTTGCTAGCATCATAATCCATCGGTTTATGTAATACGCCCTGGATTTCCGCACCATCCTTACTTTTCCAGGAAAGCACCTCACTTTGTGCCACTTTCCAATCCTCCAATTGCTCGGTGTAGTTCGTCAATTGTTGAGGCTTCATATCTGCTACCTTGGCTGTGTAGATCTCCCTTAAGCTTTTCCCAGTGCCCGCCGAAAAGGCCATCCGGCTACCATCAGCCGATAGCGTGAAGCCACCTAATTGATCCGGAAGCCCTTCTACAACCGTGGTCTTCCCACTTTTAGCATCAATACGAAGCAGTTTGGTTTTCGTACGCCAATTGGCTCTCGCAAATATTCCGGTTTCTTCCCATTCCAAGCCGTAGATATCTTCATCAAAGTCAGCTCCAACTTGCCTTGAAGAACCATCAGATAAATTATAGATAAAGATCTTATTGTTCTCGTAGTAGTTCGAACTACGGTTATCCAGGGCTGAGCCATAGAGGAAGGCTTTCCCATCGGGAGACCATTTTTCGAAAAAGTCAGCACTTGGGTTACTAATCAAGGATTTGAACTCCTTAGTGGCCACCTCGACTAGAGCAATATCCGCATCAAAAAAGGAGTTAATCAATGGATCTGGCGTATGAGAAATGGCAATATACTTTCCATCGGGAGACCAACTAAAGCCCCGGATTGTAAATTCTTTCGATACCAGGAGAGAATCAGGTTTAGGCCACTTGATGCAGTCCCAAGCCTGTGCGGTACTGTCTTTAGCATCATAACACGGAAGATCAGCAGGCGAAGGCATTTCCGGGTCAAAATCCATCAGATAAAGACCAGCCGTTTTGAATTCCTCATCGTCAACTGCAAAAGCACCAAATTTATCCTTCCGCTTTTTATCCTCCTTTCCATCTTTGGGCGTCATGGTCAGGGCAATCTGCTTGCCATCGGGTGACCACTCGTAGCTACCAATATTACCTTCCACCTGAGTGAGCGGAATAGCCTCCCCACCTTCCAGACGAATGGCGTACAATTGTGTTTTCTTATCTCGATTGGCTAGGAAGGTAATCCATTTACCATCAGGAGACCAGCTCCCGCCAAAGCTGCTGCCTTTGGGTGTTCGGGTAAGCTGAAACGGCTTTGCGCCATCTTTCGAGATCCAGATCTCACTATCATATCTATTCTCCTTCCAATCTGTAGCAGACACACTATAGATTAAATCTGTTCCATCTGGTGATAAAAAAGGCGTACCAGCTTGTCTTAGGGAAAGTACTTCTTCAAAGCTTGGATTTTTTTTCTGGGCAAAGTTGGATAGAGTCCAGCACAAGGCGAGAAGAAAGAAAATCATTTTTTTCATGCAAATTGGATTGACGGGTGTAAAGAATAAAAGACCACAGCGAAAATTAAGCATTAATCCTCAAGAATGAAACAGGTCTGCCTAAGCCAGTATTATTTCACGTCAGCATCAACCCACGCGGAATCCGCTTAAGCCGAACGCAGAAAAGGCGTAATCAAGAACTCAAGCTATAAAAGACACTATTGAAACCCGACCAACTCGGTAATGTATGCCCCCCGATAACCTAGACCAATCAATTCCTTTTTCAGCCGTTCGGCACGAGAACGATCCTTGAAACTATCCCGAGATTCCACTACCCAGACGGATTCACAGGGGCGGTAACGAGCCACTAAGCTCTTGTGAAAGGGATGATCAGCGGGTTCTGAGTAACGTAAGATGGCTACCTGGACTTTATATTCACTAACGGACTGAGTGGAGAAAGTCGGTAACTTACTTGGGCCGCCCCCTTTGCGCTTTAAAGCGACGGCTTTTTCATAAGTGGCAGGTAAGGCATCGCAATAAGCTGGTCTATCCTGGCCAATAATAGCAGCAGGTAAGAAAAAAAGGAGAAATAAGTAGAAAATCTTCATATCCATTATATTGAGAAACAAGGTAAATACATACCCGAATTTGTACAGCCTAGAGACCATACACCTTTTAAGAATGGTTAAAACGCCGTTGGATTGAGTTGTGGCCTATGCTTAGCGTTCTACTGCTTCAACTAAGCGTGGAACTTCGTTTTCTCAAATGTGAAGGTTCAGCAGAGGACCATGCTGGTAAAGAAAGGTATTGCGCAAGGCGGAGATGTTCTGCAAAATAGCAAATTATACCTAATTGGCGTACATTTGCCCTAAAACAGATTGGAATTTCCCTTAATATTTCGATGGGGGGCTTTGGCCGTCTCTGCCCATTTCGTTTTCGAGCTACTTGCCTTCTTTATCGGATTTCGCTATTTCCTCTGGTTGCGAAAATCCAGCGGAGACCATCTTCCTAGCAACAGTCGGCTCACTGCCTTTCTTGGTGCGGCTGTAGGTGCTTTATTGGGTAGTCGACTCCTGGGCGCATTGGAAGATCCGTTTCTATTCTTTCACCCGGACGGGAATTGGCTTTATTACTTTCAAAGTAAAACCATTATTGGCGCCTTACTCGGTGGATTAGCGGGAGTGGAAATCGCTAAGAAAATGGTTGGTGAAACTCGTTCATCAGGCGATCTTTTTACCTTCCCGCTCCTACTCGGTATGATGATCGGTAGAATAGGCTGCTTTAGTATGGGTGTAGCAGAGCCAACGTATGGGATTGCTAGTGATCTGCCCTGGGCTATGGATTTGGGAGACGGTATGACTCGCCACCCTACAGCATTATATGAGATCTTATTTCTGCTCTGCTTGTGGATTGGCCTGAATCACTTGAAAAGAAGACGATCCCTGAAAGAAGGCTCAATCTTTAAGCTTTTCATGGTGGCCTATCTCCTGTACCGTTTTTCAATCGCCTTTATCCAACCCGTCAAAGTTTGGTTTGGGGGGCTAGGAACCCTGCAAATAGCCTGCTTGATAGGCTTATTGTACTATTATAGAGTATTCCTTACTCCCACAAGCTTATTGCGCGATCAATGAGAGATAGCAAGAGATTTTATGGGCTGCTGTTTAAGCTTACTGTCAATCCATCGGAACATATCCAGATATACAAAGCCCCTACGTTCAAAGGGATCAGTACTTAATTCTTCCAACTTTGCGCGAAGCTCGCTTAACAATTGTAGACGTTCTCGTTCTCCCTTATACATAGCTTGTTTAAAGAAGCGGAGAGCGACCTCTTGCAAACGGCTCTTATCTTGAATCTTATTTAGAAAACGGCCGGTAGAAGTCGTGAGATATTCCATAATATCTTCGTTCTGTAGGTCGTAGTGTGCCATGAGAAAAAGCAAGCGAGCATAAGCTTGAATATCCTCCCGTAGGTGTCCAGCCTTTAAATTAATGATCATATTGAGGTAATCCAGAGCGGCCCCTGCCTCTCCGTTACAGAGGTACAATGCGGCTATTTTATAATACAGGATGTGAATCTTATGAAGGTCTAATTGATTACCATAGAGATCCAATTGGGCCTGCACCTGAGGAATCAATTTGATACCATTTTCATAATCTCCTTCCATCAGGGCGCGATTGAATTTGGCTTGGTAGCGATACAAAAAGGCGAGAATCTGAGAATTGGTATTGAACTGTCCTTCGTGCTGGGTATAAAACTGTTCTAGTTCAGTCTGGGTCTGTTGAAAGGTGGAAGCATTATTCGTATAAAGACAAGTAGTCAACAACTGGTGCAAGCCGCGCATGTAGATATCTACATCTTCTTCCATCATGTTGGGAGCCTCTCGATATAGACCGACCCATTCCCCTGCGTAGTAGTGGCAGCGCTCGAAATGACCTAGGATGTAATGCAGCCAGTACAGGGACTGGAAGTAATAAACTCGCTCAAAAAAGGATAAATGTTCAATTTTATAATCCCGGATTCTAGGTCCGTAGTCTTCCAGAATCTTCACCCGATCCATCTCCACCTTTGCATGTCCTTTATTGATGAATACCCGTTGTAACTCCAATTTGAGGTTAGATAAGAAGATGATACTCGTATTAACCTTAGCTTGTGATTCTGCCTGATGAATCAGCTTATTCATCCTTTCCGTGGTAGTCCGGGTAATGTGATGGGACTCAATCCGCTTTTCAAATTCGATAATTTCCTGTAGCAGGAGGTTATGGTGGTTATTGGTCGCCAGGGCCTTGGCTCGGCTGAGGATCTTCAAGGATTGGATATATAACCCCTTACCGTATAAAATATAGGCATAATCGATCAACTCCCGGATCTGTATATCCAGTTGCTTATTCAAATGCATTAAGCGCAGGCTAGTTAAAAGGTGCTGATAGAGGTGCCGCTTGAGATTAGAGAATTGCGTCTTACTAAGATCGTTAAGTTTCATCTTAGCTTTACCCTCTTCGTATACCTTTTGCTTTTCTAATACCTCGAAAAGCTGGAAGAACATTACTTCTCCCTCTGACTGAATGCGCTTTACGTAGAGCTTAAAATTGCGTTTTTCTGCCTTAGAAAGTGACTTTATTAACTTAAATAGAAGATCACCTTGGGAAATGGGCATAACAGTGGCTGTTTTACTGCTTTTCAGCGTAACGAACTTTAAGTAAAATTAGAGCTCCTTGCCGAATAAAAATTTGGAAAAAGTAAATCAGCTCACGAAAACATTCGGAATACGCAGAAGTAAGATTAGTATGTCTTCTTATTGACGATAACAATATAGCAAAAAAATGATTATTTATTCCTCCTGCTGGACCATAAATTTGTCTCCTGTTAGGCCATTCTTATTAAATGCAGGGCACATCGGAATGACTAGTAGCTGAAATGTCAAGAGACTTTGTGTGCAGGAGCACAACGGAGGATTTGACAACAACAAAAATTGATGAGGATTCAAAAACAGAGTGTCCCCTTTATCATTTTGATTCCAAAACCACAGATCAAGTACTAACCATCACCACCACCACGTAGTTATGTAAAAGACTACCGTCACTCGGCCTTTTCCTTTTGGAAATTAAGACCGAATAGAACCCAATTAAAGAATTTGATCCTAGGTTGTTGTTTTTACCATTGTTGGCACTTTTGTTCAATGTTATTATGCTTTCGCAGCCCGGTAAGCGCCATTACCAACCAGTCTTCTGGGACCGTAATGCATTTTATGCTTCTGCTGCCATACCTCAAGCCAGGCCCGTCAGATATGCTTTATATCAAATGAGATGTAATATTCTGACTGCCTGGCCTGGGCTGCTTTTCTTACCCAACGTTTCACCGGATTAAGTTCATATTCAAAGGTCCAAATTCGACTAGCTTGCAAGCCCAATGAGCGTAAATGCAAGAGAAGTCGCAAGGAATTCACGCTGTAAAATCTTTATTTCTCCCACAGCGTGTAACCCATGCTTACCAATATATTGCGGTGTTGTCCTCCATTTTCCTCCGAAAGAGGTTCACCATTCACATCTGTAAACACTATTTTCTCTATGGTTGGGGTAATGCCATGCTGATATTGTACCGAGATATGAAATCTTTGCAAGCGCAAAGCCAATCCTCCAATCAAGCTAAAGTTGACGCCTGTATCCCAAAAATCCTCGATGGTATTGTTCTCCACACGCTGATCATTGCTAGTATCATATAGGAAATGATCCACAGGAATTCCAACTGCTCCCCCTAGTCTAAATTGTACCATACCTCGTCCCAAATAAGCCAGTAATGGAATATCCAGGTAGTCATAATTAATATTGATAGCCTGCTCGGTAGTATTAGTCGGTTGGTTCTGTGCCCCTCTTCTAATGTATAACAAGCTAGACCGGAGTCCCCAATGCTCACCAATCGGTATTTCCCCCCAGAGGCCTAGCTGAAAGTTGGTCTTCATTTCAAAGTTAAATACCTCTGCGAGCCTTCCATCGACAATCATATTGGAGGTGTTGAAACCTCCCTCCACCCCGAAGCGTTGGGCCTGTATAGATAGGGAAGTAAAAAGTAGCAAGGGGATCAGGTAGGAATAAATCGAATGATTTTTCATGTAGGTTTTAGTTTTCTTAGTTTACAATCACAGTCTCTAGTAAAACGTAGTAGATCAGGTATTATTTAGGTTTTAACGAGTCTTAATTTTTTGGCTAGTCACAATATTTTTCCCGCGAAAAACAGGCAAATGATCGCTGCCTAGGATGGCAGTTTCCAACCAAGTAGCTTATCCAAGACTATCATCTACCTAATTTTTGTGCTATATTTAACATTATACTAATGAGCACCTAATACCCCCAACATGCAGAACCAAACGCCTTCTATAGACTGGGATCTGACTTTAGATACAATATTAACCGGCAAATGCATTCTATTCCTCGGCCCCGGAGTATTCACAAGCCAAAACGGTCAAACCTTAGACGAGCAAATCTTACAGTACATTGGCGCAGGGGAAGATCCAGATATGAAAGTTTACCAAGATGGATTATTCTTCTTTCGAGTAAAACAGAAACGAACGCAGACCTACTTAAAGATTCGTCGCTTCTTTCAGGAAACCCACTTCCCAGAAACCAATCAATTGTTTGAAAAGATTGCGAAGCTCCCATTTCATTGCATCTTAACCGTCACCCCGGACAAACTTTTGTCAAATACCTACGAACAGCTAAATCTTCGCCATAAGCGGGATTTCTATTGGAAAAAGCAAGCTGCTAGCCGAGTGGGGCAGCTACCTACGGTGCAAGTTCCCTTGATTTATGACATGCTTGGTAGCATCGAAAAACCCGAGTCCCTAGTGCTTACTCATGATGACTTATTCGACTACCTAGAATCCATCTTCCAGGGACAAGGTATGTCAGCGAAGTTGAAAGACCATATTGTTAATGAAGCCCAGAGTATTATCTTTTTGGGACTACCCTTTGACCGTTGGTATATGCAACTACTCTTGCGCGTGTTGCACCTTCATAAGGACGAAGAGTTCATGCGGTTTGCAGCTTCTCAAGAGCTTTCCACTGACATCAAAACCCTGTGTAAAGAGCAATTTGAGATTAATTTTGTACCCAATAATATTCCCAGCTTCATAGATGAACTCTATAAACGTTGTCAGGCATTGGGCAGGTTGCGAGATCTTACCGAAGGGCAAACTTCGTTGATCCAAAACTTGAAGAAACTCGTCTCTAAGGATCTCATTGAAGAGTCACTATCCCAATTCCAGGAATGGCTAGAATCTATCGGTGAAAAAGGTCTTGATTTGCTGGATGACCTCTTGCTGATCTCCAGTCGGCACCGTCGTCTCCATCGTAAGATCTCTCAAGGTATCATTTCTGCTGAAGATGGGAACGTAGAGCTCAACAAGATTCGCACATCGCTGATTGGCCTACTTAATGAAGCACAGCCTTTGGAGTAAGTGCATCGCCAAAGTGTGTCAGATACCCATTCCGAAGACTGGCCTATTCTTCCTTATCCTTTAACTATTATCTAATCGAATGTCTACCTACCGTTATCCAGGAGCCCAGCCCTTTACCACTGCCGAACAACATATCTTTTTTGGACGCAAGGCAGATATTGAAGCCTTAAATCGACAAATACGTCTAGAACCATTACTGGTTTTATATGCCAGATCTGGACTAGGAAAAAGTTCTTTGCTCAATGCGGGCCTAATTCCAACGATACGGCAAGAAGGGAAATACCTACCTGTTAGTATTCGATTCAATGCCTATAATCCTAAAGAAGAGGAATCAAGTAGCCCACTGGATGTTACGCAGCAAGCCATTGCCTTGGCTACACCAGCAGCCACAAGAGACTCCTACCTAGAAAAACTGCTCCAGGCAGAGAAGAGCTTGTGGTATCAATTAAAAGATGCGCAAGCTCGCACGAATAACCCTCAACCCTTACTCTTAATCTTTGACCAATTCGAAGAACTCTTTACTTATCCCGAGGCCGATATAAAGGCCTTCAAGAAAGAATTGGCTGAAGTACTTTACACCAAGATTCCTCAACGTTTTCGCAACATCGTTGAACAGGAAGTAGAACAGCCCCAACATCTTACCTCAACGGAACTAGCACTGCTACATCAAGCCTTTGCTCCACATGTAGTCATGGCCATTCGATCAGATCGAATCAGTCTGCTGGATCGCCTTGCTGACCATTTACCAAACATCAAACGTAGTTGGTATGAGCTAGATGCATTGAATATTGAGCAAGCTGAGGATGCCATTCTTAATCCTGCCTACATGAAAGGAGCCTTTCTTTCCCCAATCTTCGATTATGATGAGAAAGCCCTACAACAGATACTGAAATTCCTTACGCAAAACTATATCCAGAAAATCGAGAGCTTTCAGTTACAGATTCTTTGCCAAGCGACGGAACGGACCGTGATACGCCAAGGTCTCACATCAATAACCAATTCCGACCTGGGTAATATCGAATCCATATATGAAAACTATTATAGTAATCAGATCGGGTCCATCTCAAATGTCGAGGACCAACTGCTAGCTCGCCGCTTTATCGAGGAAGGTCTTATTTTTGAAGAGGAAGAACGTCGGCTGAGTCTATACGAAGGCCAGGTATTCAGTCAATTCAATCTCTCGCCAGAACTTCTCCGGCAACTAGAAGATACACACTTAATCCGAAGAGAACCCAGTCTAAAAGGAGGATTTACCTACGAGCTAAGCCATGATACGCTGGTCGGCCCAGTGTTGCGTGCGAAGCAAGTTAGACAATCATCTGAACGCCAAGCTGCGGAGGAAACGGAAAGAAGACAAAGGGAAATTCAATTGCAGGAAGCGCAGGAGAAGGCAGCCTCGGAAAGGCAGCTCCGCGAAAAAGCTCAACAAAAGGAGCTACAAGCTCGGCAACGCACCCGACTAGCTTTATTTGTCTCCTTTATTGCTCTACTATTAGCGATCTTTGCTGGTCGGAATTATCTAAAGGCTCAAGGTTCAGAAAAGATAGCTAACGAAAAAACCGTTGAAGCTAATGATCTGCTCCAGGTAGCACTCCAGGAAAAAGTAAAAACTAAGGAGGCATTTGATCAACTGATTCTTCAACAAGACTCCACAAAAACAGCGAGAGAAACCGCCGAACGAAACCTTAGAAAGGCGCTTGAAGAAGAAGCTAAGACCAAAAAAACATTGGCGAAGTTGATCCTCCAGCAAGACTCCACAAAAACGGCAAGGTTGGTTGCTGAGCAAAATCTTGAAAAAGCACTACAAGAGGAAGCGAAAACCAAAGAAATTTTAGCTCAGCTTAGAATAGAACAAGATTCGACCAGAGCTGCCAAAGATATTGCTGAAAAAGCTACTCAGGAGGTCAGCAAGCGTCTAATCGAATTACAACAAGCATATAAAGAGCTAAAAGAAGAAAGAAGAGTAAGCGCATCTGCAAAACAAGAAGCCTTAAAGAGCCTAGCACTAGCTCGTCAAGATATCCGCCATCTAAAATATGAATCTGCCTTACTGAAAATCAAAGCTGCCGATGCCTTAGAAGCCGCTGAAGATTCTGTGACTTGGGCATATCTCGAATTGATTTTCTGGTACAATGAGATAGGGCAGATAAACCGAGCAGTAGGGATACTGGACAGTGCAATCATGGCCGGAAAGCGGCAAGAATCGCTAAGTCCATATCAGCTGTTGGCTGAAGAGACAACTTCGGCTCAAGCGAAACTAAGAGAGGTACTGAAAAACTTTGATCCGGCAAGATACCAATATCTTTATCAGCGGTACTATCCCAAAATGATATTGGTAAAAGGAGGGGAGTTTGAAATGGGGTGTAATGAGGCCATTGACAAGGCTTGCCGAGAAGATGAAGACCAACACAAGGCTATGCTTAGCGACTTCTACATGGCACAATATGAAACTACCTGGTGGCAATATTACCTTTTCTGTGCAGCAACAGGATATAAATTTAGATCACCCAGGTGGGAAATCATAGGTAATCATCCTGTAGTGAATGTCAGTTGGAAGAATGCGCTTACCTATAGCAATTGGGTCAGCAAACAACATAGACTTGAACCGTCAATAAGTATTCCCAGTTTTGGTCTAAACATTAATTCAAAGGGGTATAGGCTTCCATCTGAAACCGAGTGGGAATACGCTGCAAAGGGAGGACATGCCCAGCAAATGTATATCTACAGTGGTAGCAATGATCTAGAATCTGTGGGCTGGTTTCGCAATAGATCCAAAAAAGGAACACATCCCGTTGGTCAATTAAAGCCAAATCGACTTAGACTTTACGATATGTCTGGAAATGTTTCGGAATGGTGTTTTGATAATTACAAACCGAACTATTTGAATGAAACGCCCCTCGATTACTTTGGGCCAGAACAAGAAACGGATCGCATCTCACGTGGAGGCTCTTGGAAAGATCCCAACAGATTCTGCCGAAGCTCTTTCCGGTACTACACAAGCCCTAATCGCCGCATTCCTACTAGAGGATTTAGGGTGGCAAAATCAAAATAAGAGGAGGAGGACATATGTTGCAAGTGCAAAGTAGACAGGAAATCGAGACTGAATCCTGTCCGTACCCTTACTCAACTTATGCCTAGTGCTATTCAGGTCAAAAAGCCGTATCTTACCTCAGCAAACCAACCCACTGTTATGCTATTCACACCAGAATTCTGGACGCTAGCCCTATCGCTGACGGGTGGCATCCAATGCCTTATCCTAGGCACTTCTTTTCTATGTCTAAAACAGGGAAATCTGCTAGCTCACCGCCTCTTTGCCCTTCTCATGTTCTTGGTTGGACTACGATTGTTCAAATCAGCCTGGTATATAGAGACCGGAGATAGTATGCCCATACTTTGGATGAATATTGGATTTGCCGCTCATCTGGCATCTGGTCCCTTATGGATACTTTATTTACATACTACTTTAGACAAGAAAAGCTATCGGTGGCCTTGGCTAGGTCATTTTGTTCTGCCAGCCCTAATCCTGCTTGGGGCGCAAAGTTTACGCCTTGAAAATTTTTGGTACCGTGGGGGGTATTATAGTTTGCTGACAATTAGCTTGGCTTACTTAAGCTATGCATTATTTCTGCTGTGGTACTATGGGATTCGAAAACAAAGACTGAATACCGGACAAAAGCGCTGGTTCTACAGCCTCACACTAGTGATGAGCTGCTTTTTTATAGCTTATGTAGCCAACTATCTATTAGGGGTTCTCCCCTATTCCCAAGCCCCCATTATATATGCTGTTGCCTTATTCCCGCTAAGCGTTTCTGCCTGGAGAAGCTACGAGGACATTATCCATAAAGCGACTAGCAAGGAGAAAGAGAAGTACCAGAATCTAAAGGCAAGCCATGTAGAAGTGCGAGTGCATCAACAAAAAATCCTCAGTTACGTACAACAGGAGCGGCCCTTTCTCCAGGGTGGGTATAGTTTACAGGAATTCTCTCAGGATATCGGTATTCCCTCCCACCTCATCTCTTGGATACTGAATCAACACCTGGAAACGAATTTTTCAACCATGCTTAACCAACATCGAGTGGATCATGCAGCTCAATTATTACATGATGCTCGCTATGATCACTATAGCATCTCAGGCATTGCGCTGGAGTCTGGCTTTAATTCAGTTTCGGTGTTTAATCAACATTTTAAAAAGCGGATGGGGCTTACCCCCTCAGCTTTTCGGAAAAAAAAGCAGGTTTAGAGGATTGGTTCGGGAAGCTCGGCTGTTTGAGTAGTACCAAGCAGCCTATGCAGGCAAGGAGTAAACTATTTTCACCCTACAATTGCCCTAGGTAAGTGACCATTTTATCTCTAGCTTTAGCGTCGGGAAGTAAACCGTAGGCAGCTCCCATATTATCTTTTAAGTGATGCAATTTAGTAGTAGCAGGAATGGCAGCCGTGATGGATTCATGTGAAACAATATACTTCAAGAAGTATTGCCCCCAAGAGCTAATGTCCCAATCCTTAGCCCAGGGCGGAAGTTCCTTACCTTTTACTTTCCGAAAAAGGCTACCTCCCTCGTAAGGGCGATTGACTAAAACCCCCAGGCCGTGATCTTGGGCAGTGGGTAGCAGTCTCTTTGCTGCGTTGCGTGTACCGATAGAAAAGTTCAACTGAATGAAATCCAGATCTTTCTCAGATTTGATCAAGCGCTCTAAGTCATCGTGGGCACTCACCACATAATGTGTCAAGCCGATGTACCGAATCTTGCCTTCGTCCTTCCATTTTCTCAAAGTATCCAGATGCGTACGAACATCTACTAAATTGTGAACCTGCATGAGATCCATAGGTTTTGTCCGCATTTTAGACATAGAAGAATTCATCTGATCAATGCCACTACTGCGCCCCTGGGTCCATACCTTGGTAGCCATAAAGAACTTACCCAGAAGATTAAGGTCGGCGGAGAGGTCTCCTAAGACGTCTTCGGAGCGGCCATACATCGGTGAGGAGTCCAGAACGCGTCCCCCCATTTCGTAAAAGGCTTTCAAAATACTTCGCATATTAGCTCGTTCTGCCTTGCCCTCCCCAATGTCAAAAGTTTGCCAGGTACCCATACCAATAATCGGTAATTTCTCATTTGTACCAGGAATCAATCTTTTATGAATATCAGTAGTTGAAAACATGGTATTGGAACTAGCTGTAAGAGGCAGACATAAGCCGGCTCCTAAAGCTAAGGATAATTGCAGAAAATCTCTTCTGGTGGACGGTGAGGAAGCTAGTGTCATGAGCTATTGTCTTTTGGATGATTGAAGTAATTTTCAGGATTTTCGGACTGTCATGCCGCCGAATTAATTAATCCGGAATTCTAATTGTCCTCCGGAATGCCCAAATCCTGCCATAAGCTGTAGCACGCAATTTATCATTACTCAAAAGTAAGGACTATCTTGCGCAAAATTTTTGGAATGGCCCACAACAACAGCGGTAAAAGATCACCGCTATTCATTATATTTCTGACTGTATTCATCGATATGCTAGGGGTAGGTATAATCATCCCTGTCATTCCGGTTATCTTTTTTGATCCTTCCTCCTCTTTTTTTGCAGCAGAAGTAAGCAATACTTATAGGTCGGTCACCTACGGCTTATTAATTGCGTGTTTCCCCTTTATGCAATTTTTTGGAGCGCCACTATTAGGGACAATTTCTGATCGATTTGGACGAAAACCCATCTTATCTATGTCCTTGTTGGGCACAATGGTGGGATATATGCTTTTTGCCTGGGCGATATTACAGCAGAATCTAGTGTTGCTCTTTATTAGTAGAATGATTCCCGGATTCATGGGAGGGAATATTGCCATTATCCTTTCTTCTATTGCGGATATTAGTGATGAGGAATCTAAAACTAAAAACTTTGGATTGGTGGGAATGGCCTTTGGGCTCGGCTTTATCCTGGGACCAACTATTGGCGGTATCTTGGCAGATGAAACGGTTTACAGCGGTTTTAGTCATGCGACTCCCTTCTGGTTCACCGCTATTCTGACCTTCCTCAATCTAATATTTGTCCAGTTTGCCTTTCCAGAAACCCTAAAGGAATCCAGGGCATCGAATATTACGCTACTCAAGGGGTTCCAAAACATAGCATTATCCTTTCAAGTGCCAAAACTGCGGTATATCTTCATGGTCGTGCTATTGCTCTCCTTGGGCTTTTCTTTCTTTACTCAATTTTTTTCAGTCTATCTCATTCAAGAGTTTAGCTATTCTGAAAAAAATATAGGTCTACTCTATGGATGGATTGGGCTATGGCTAGCCTTCACCCAAGGGGTGATTGTGCGCAAACTATCGAATAGGTTTAAATCAACGCAGTTGTTATCCATCACTATCCTCGGTTTGAGTCTGGCCCTCGTGGTTCTATTGGTGCCCTCAGAAGCGGTTTGGTTTTACCTCTTAAACCCCTTTGTTGCGATCTTCCAAGGCACTACCTCCCCGAATATGACTTCCCTGATTTCTTCTCAAGCAGGGCCAGAGCGGCAGGGAGAAATCCTGGGAATCAACCAATCCATGAATTCACTAGGACAGATGATCCCGCCATTAATTGCCGGCTACATTAATGCCATTGATACTTCACTCCCCCTGATTGCCGCCGCGGGCCTGACTTTTCTCGGTTGGATTATCTTTATGATGTTGGCAAGGCGATAGCCGCTCATCGGATGAGTAACTGGCGGAGCGTAGTCACTCTTGGGAGGTAGAAAGGTGAGAGGCCTGTGCCGTTCGTTAGATAACGAATTAATAATCAACCTCATAAACATAATTATTGATCGTATTATTTTATGTACAAGCATAACACTCACCCGCTCAGTTATTCACCGCCTCAGTGTCCGGTAGTTCATCACCAAGAATCTGTCTTATAGTGATGTCGCTCGTGGATAATCTTACCATTCCTCCAGCGCTGTAGTGACAGTTGGTGAAAGGCTTTATCTCCCCATTGCTTATGCTTGAAGCGATAGAACCATTCAGTCACTGACATATCATCGGACACCATTACATTTACAATCTCTGCGCTTGCGTCGGCGATGTTTTCTAGGAAAACCTGCATTTCTGCACGATGACTTTTGAAACTCTAGTCGATGTATCGCTAAGAGCTTGGAAGGCTGAACGGTGACTAACCTTTCATTGGAAGGTTGGTTATTCAAAAAGCAACGCATCGCAGTGCGCCAATCCTGATCAAAAGCTAGATCAGTAGTACTTTCATCACCATTGAGATTATATACAGCCGTCTGGATACAACCTTCCACAATAAAATTCTTGGCCGAATTGCCCAACTATGTAGTTTCTAAGCTGTTCTTTCACCGATGGAACTTTAAAATTGAAGGTTTAAAGTTGCAAAATTTTATCAACTTCAAACCTTCAACTTAGATCAACGTCTATTCCAGCTTGATGACCTTTCGTTCCTTAAACAAAGAGAACTGTACGGCTTCCACTTCTTTTTGATATTCAGCAAAATCCTTTTCGAAGAAGACATTGATCTTCTCCAACACAGCTTTGGTTTCTCTTCTCGCCTTCTCTAAGGTCAGCTTTGCCATCTGGCTCGGTTCCCCTTCTACGTCAGATAAATACCTACGGACTCCAAATAAGGCACCGTTCACATTATCGCTGGATCGCTGGATGCCTTTTAGACCACTTGGGGTCATATACATTTTCTCCAACATCTTGATGCTATCCTGCAAAGCCTTTCCAGACTTAGTGATGGCTTTCTTGATAGTATCCGGAGCATTAACCAAAGCATCGTTCACTCGCTTGATGGTCTTGCCAGCTTCTTGCAATTGCTTGAACCCTTCAGTTGCTCTTTCCACTATACTTTCGTAATCTGCTGCCATATCTTCTCGCGTTTGCAGATCAGATAATTTTACGGTTCGGCGTGGATCAGCATGTACTGTTACCATCGTGGAATCCTTATCTTCTCCATAGCTAACTACTACTTTGTATACACCAGGTAGTACGGAGCCACCAGATGGAGGATCGGAGTTTGGACGACGGCTATTTCTGGAAGGGAAGGCAACACCGTTTCGATTCAATGGCCAAACCAATCGGTTCATACCTGGCTTCAGGTCACGGCTAAAGTGACGTACTGTATCGCCTTTGCTACTCATGATCACAAACTTAGCTTTCTTCTTTCCTCCTTTTTTGGCTCCTTTCTTAGGTCCTTCCGCAGATGGTTCTCCGGCCTTTTCGGATTTCTTCTTGGCCGCTTTGGTTTCCTTGTCTTCTTTTTTCACCCAAAGGGTCATCATAGCCCCAGTGGTTCGGTTACTTCCTCGAAATTCGGCATCCGCAGCAAAGCGAATACCCTGATAACTACGATAATTGGCTAGATAGGCATCAGGGGCATCAAACAAGGCAAATTCCTGCTCAAGGACAGCTCCCTTGGTTTGCGCTATTTCGCGGATGGGTCGAAGATCATCCAAGATCCAGGCAGCCCTTCCGAAAGTACCGATGATCAGGTCATGCTCACGTGGATGGATTTTCAAATCACGCGTACTCACCGAAGGAAAATCGTGATTCCACTTATTCCAGTTTTCACCGCCATCGATCGTGAAATATAATCCAAAGTCAGTACCTAACCACAAGAGATTAGGAGCCACTGGATCTTGTACGATGGAAAGTGCATGGCCGTTTACTTGACCTTCATCTGCTATACGTTTGAAGCTTTTACCGAAATCATTAGTGTGGAAAGCCATTGGCCGCCAATCGTTCCGACGATAATCATTAACAATGATAAAAGCTTCTCCTTTGTTCTTTTGAGATAGTTCAATGTAGGGAATCCAGCTACCCGCTTTCACCCCAGGAAGCTTGTCAGAAAGGTTGGTCCAGGATTTACCTCCATCCTGCGTCAATTGTAAGTTTCCATCATCCGTTCCTACCCAAATCACATTTTTATCTAGCGGACTAGGGGCGATTGCCAAAATGGTAGTATGATTTTCAGCGCCAGTCGCATCAATGGTCAAGCCCCCACTGATGTGTTGTTTTTGCTTGCTCGTATCGTTCGTGGTCAAATCAGGAGAAAGGATGGTCCAGTTTTCACCACAATCATTACTATAGTGTACGAACTGGCTACCAAAGTACACGCCACAGTTATCGAAAGGATCCTGTGCAATGGCAGCATTCCAGTGAAAACGGAGCTTGACATCGTCGGGGTGTACCGGCTTAATAAAGCGAGACTCTCCTGTTTCTCGATCTACAAAGCCAACATTTCCCTGCTGTGATTGGGCATAGACGTAGCGACTGTTATCCGGTTTAAAAACAAGATCAAATCCATCCCCGAAGAATACTTCTTGCCAGTCCGAATTCGTAATCCCACCAGATTTCCAAACGGAGCTAGGGCCTACCCAAGTTCCGTTATCCTGCATTCCGCCCCCTACATTGTAAGGGATTTCCATATCGTAGTTGATATGATACAACTGAGCCAAAGGTAAATTGGCTACGAAGCGCCAATTCTTTCCACCATCCCGAGAAATATTGAGGCCTCCATCATTTCCTTCCATCAGTAGATTCGGGTTTTCTGGGTGAATCCACATAGCATGGTGATCCGGGTGTACCCCATAATATGGAAGGATCGTGCGGAAAGTCTTGCCTCCATCCTCACTCATATCTACCAAGGAGTGCAGGTTATAGATACGATTTTCATTTTGGGGATCTACAAAAATATCTGCATAATAGAAGGGACGACCACCAATATTCTTTTTACTCACCAAGGACCACTTCTTGCCGCCGTCAGTCGACTTGTAGAATCCATTCTCCTTTGCCTCTACCAAAGCATAAACAATGTTAGGTTTTGAAGGAGCAATGGCCAAACCGATACGACCTAGGTTTCCTTTAGGTAAACCGTCTTCATCTGAACGACGTTCCCAGTTCTTTCCGCCATCATGCGTCACGTATAAGCCTGAGCCCTTTCCGCCAGAGTTAAAGGTCCATGGCTTACGACCATATTCCCACATGGCAGCAATCAGCTTATTAGGGTTAGTGGGATCCACTACTAGATCGGCACAGCCCGTTTCTTCATTTACATACAATACTTTTTCCCAAGTCTCGCCACCATCTGTCGTGCGGTAGATTCCTCTTTCTTCGTTTGGGCCCCAGGCAGATCCTTGTGCCCCGACATAAACGACATTGGGATTATCTCTATGAATGATAATCCGGTGAATGGTCTTCGTTTTCTTCAAGCCCATCAGTTTCCAATTCTTGCCTCCGTCGATGCTCTTATAAACACCAGCTCCACTATTCATGGAGTTACGAGGATTTCCTTCTCCAGTTCCCACCCAGATTTCACTGGGATTACTCTGATTAATGGTAACTGAACCAATGGATTGCACGGCCTCTTTATCGAATATGGGTTTCCAACTGATTCCTCCATTATTGGAATGCCAAACTCCACCCGAGGCGGTACCAATATAGATGACGTCAGGGTTGGCTACAATGGCATCAATACTTGTTACCCGGCCACTCATACCTGCTGGGCCAATGTTGCGGGTTTTGAGACCTTCCAATAACTCTACATCGACTTTTTGTCCTATTGCGGAAAATGCCGTGGTGAGCACCACGATGAAGAATAGTGTTAGCTTTTGTTGCATACTAGTTCTGTAGTTTAAAGATTTTCTTCTTGAATTCAATGGCAATCCCTGTTAGGGATTATAAAGCTAAAAGAGACTTTCCTTTAATTTGCATTTTTTAACTTTCTCGACCTCTTACAAACGCCCCTCAAACTTGCTTTTGGTTCATTTTTAGCAATCGCCATAAAAATGGCCCCCAAACGCTTATTCTACCAACTCCTTTCATCCGGACCATACCGGACGGTCACCCATACAAAGTAGCCCTCTTGCATTCAGGTCTATTTGAGAAAGCTCATAGAAGCAAGAGGGTTATTTTAGCTCAAATTAAGGATCGAATGATCTTTAGCAAAAAATATACTGCTTGTTTTCCGGGAGAGATAATTTAGGACATTCGGAGTAGGTTGCAATAAAAAAGACCGGAAGTGCTCCTCCGGCCAATAAAACACCTAGTAATATGATTGCTACTACACTGCATTTATTAATACTGAAAAACGGAAAATGTGTCAGTTCTAAAAGAAATTTCTTTGGCAGGTGTAACAATTTATTAATTGAAGGAATAAATACAAGACGGTGGGATTTTGTTTACATTAGCTAGACGACACCAAAGGTTTAACTAAACGTGAACAATACCCCCATTGATCCAAAACTACTGCAACTGCTACAAGAGGGCGAATTTGACTTTGCCGAGCAAAGGCTGTACCAAAGCCACTTTTCCAATTGGTGCCAGGAAATGCAATCCATCTATCCTTTTTTTCGAAAAAGTGAAATTGAGGATTGCTGGCATAAGGTTTTTTCCCGATTCAAGAAAGAACTGCTGGAACAAACCTTAAAATTGACTGAAACCAAGGTTATTGGAATCACGGATTCGCTACCTGTTCACCTTAGTAACATGGTTAAACGACAAATTGGAAAACAATACAAGAAAGTCTCTGAATCTAGTGAAGATTATCGTGTCGTCTATGCTATTCAAGAGCATCAAGACACCTATATTTCGGAGATCTATCACCACTTCAGAGCATTGTTTTTGGGCTATGCCAAAAGGCACTACCCAAACATGCGACAGGAGGTCATCCAGGACATTTTCCAGGATGCCTTGATCGTAATTATAGAATATGTAAAAAAAGAGAGATTACGACTGGTGGAAACCGAAGAAGGTAGTATCATTGTAGGCTTGAATAATGACACAACCATCAGGACTTTATTAATCGGTATAGGTCGTCGAATGCTGGCTAAGGCTTCCAACAAGCAGCGGGAAACCTTGTTAGATCCAGGAGACTTTCTTGAGCCACAATATGAAGAGCAAGAGGAGGAGGAACGAGAAGCAGGTAGAGAAGAAATGGCTATTGCTATTCTCAAGGTTATCAAAAACATTAAATTTGAAGAAAAGCAGCTATTGTTTTATAAATACTGGCTTACATTAAGCACTGAAGAAATGAAGGTTCTGATGAAAGCAGAAACGGCTGTGGCCATCCGAACAAGATTATCGCGTTTAAGAGCCAGAATTAGGAATCTCATCAAGAGATGAGGAATGAGGGATAAATGAATGGCCCAAGTAGGCGTAATTTTTTTCATCCATGCCTCATTCCAGCGTATTGTTGCCTTCTCTGATGCCTTTCTTACGTTTTATCGCTGCGTCAAGCGATATGACACCTAAAACGCTCCGAAAACCAAAATCATCCTGTCGGTTCCAGGCAGGATGCACCCAGTATTCTGATTGGCTATGCTGACTATTGCCGCCTTCGTTTGGCGCAATTTTTATGCCATCAACAACGTCTATTACATGAAACCACTTGACGAACAGCAACAAAAGTTAATCGACAAATACCTGGAAGGAAGACTGTCTGAGGAGGATGAACAAGACTTTCAACAACAAATCCAACAGGAGGATTTTGCCGCTGAGGTCCAGTTTCAGGAGAGCTTGCAAGATGCGGTACAAAAGCTTGCCAAAGAGGAGCATCCCTTAAAGAAACGCTTACAAGGGGAGGAAAAAAAAATAAATGACGGAATGTCCATTCCCTCTCCTGGATTGCCGCACTTTAAACGTCAGCAGAAACGTCCTAGGCTGATGGTACGCTATATGAGCCGAGCCGCGGGGCTAGCCATCTTAGCTTTTCTTTCCTACCAATTGTTTCCTTTTTTATTTCCACCTACTGCGGATGCCAAGTTACCTACGGAAGCCATAATTTCCTTAGGACGCTCGCCTCAAATAACGCAGATCATCAAGGGAGACCAAGATCAAACACTGGATTCCATGGCTATTGATTGCATTACCTTGTTCAAAGCCGAAAATCAATACACCGCTGCCCTCCGCTGCTTCCAGAACCTAAACGAGCGACACTCAACACCGGAAATACGCTATTATATCGCTCACACCTACTTCAAGCTTGGCCAATACGAAGCTGCTATCCCAATTTATGATGAGCTACTACAATCTGCTGATATTCAAGATCGTCAAACCCATGACCAGATCCGATTAAATCGATTGCTATCCCTGGTACTCTTGCAGAAGGATGGCTATCAAGGAGAATTAGATGATATGGTTCAGAATACAGATTTTAATTATTTGCTAGAAGCTCAGAAGCTAAAGAAGCTATTAAAAGGATAAATCACTATTGGACTCTTTGGCGAGGCCATGTTAATCTGACCGCTGTTATTCCAATGCCTAAACTATGTATAGCTCCTTTCTTGATTTACTTTGGATAACCAGAGTATCACCAAAAGCCCTACGGATAGGAGCAGCAGCCAATTCCCACTCCACCCCAGTTTCACCTCAGACATTTGCCCAATCGGCACAAAGGCTGACCAATAAAAAGGATGGCTAAAATCACTATTGTCCATCAAACCAGCCCGGGCCATTTGCAGCGCTTCATCCTTGGCAGCACCAGCGTCAAGTTGGGCGTAAAAGTCTTTCATAATCAGGAGCGAAGGGTCCTCCCCAATTACCCAAAATGTACTCAATACACTTTTGACTCCGGCTGCGGAAAAGCCCCGCGCAAAACTCATGATGCCTTCTCCCCTCCTCAATCGTCCCTTATTGGTTTCACAAGCGCTAAGCACAACTAGGTCAGCTTTAATGGATCTTGCGTATAGATCGCTGGTATACAATAATTCAGCCTCGTTCAAGTGCTGACTAGTTTGGGTGAATGAGATCCAGGACTGATCGGGGTTCTTGTCATTAGCTTTACCATGGGTGGAAAGGTGTATAATGCGATAGGCATTCGCTTCAATTAACTCGAGAAAGGTTTTCTTATCCGCAGCTTCCCCTGCCCTAGGATCACAGTCATCCCTGAAGATCTCGCAGATAGCGTTTACCTCTGTTTCATTATTGGTGAGGCGAGACAGCGCTGATTTGTTGATGGCCAGTTGTCGGCTGCTGAAGGAAGGGGCAATGGCGAGTATTTTCCGTGCTTTAGCCAAAGCACCTCCTTGCATTTCCAGGAGCAGATTGCCTGAATAAGCGTAGCTTAAAGTATATTTTCTCCCTAAGTAGGGGTAAAAGGAAAAGTTATCAATTTCTGGAATACCTTGCAGTAGGGCATCGAAGGGTAAGTAGCTCAGGCCTTCATCGGGCACAATCACATAACGAGAGCCCAGGTTCAAGTTAACAATGGCTTCGAATAAATCAGTGTAGAGTGCTTGTCCCAATTCAAGGTATCTCTTCTTCAGCACGGCCTGTCTCTCCTCCTTCTCCACGGCTAACAGTTGTGGTGCCTCCCGCCGCAAGACCTCTCGGTCACATCCATAGTGAAAGATACTACTCCAAAACTGATCCACCTGTTGATTCAGTTCTTTGCCCGCTACCTCCACTTGTAACACCCTAAGTTTTCCTTTTTTAGGAAGCACAAAAACATAGGTCTTCTCCTCCCCCACAAAGTATTCTACTAGTGTTTGTCCCTCACCTAGGGCTTTTTTTTGCAGTTTTCTGATACTCGGTGCCTCAAAAGACATCAACTTCCGATAGTTTTTATTTTTCTGCAATTGAGTCATCAAGGCTGAGAGTTCTTCCTTCTGTGGTCTGATGGCCTGCAAATATTCCGTCTTTTCTTCCGGCTCATCGGCAGCTAAGTACTTTCGTTCCAAACGAGCGATCTCCCTTCTCAGTTCATATTCCCGTCCCAAAAGTTTCTCCGGAACTTTGGCCATTCGCATGGCCTTGCTATGTTTTATCCCTTCCAATAAGGTAAATGCCTTACTTTGTTCTGCATAGGCAAAGGCTTTTTCCGGTTCATTTACGGCTGGATCCAAATGTAAGGCTATAGCGCCTTCAAAGATTACTTTAGCGGTTTCGGTCAGCTTAAGCTTAGACTCCGTATCATTGTATTCGCGGCGGATCTTATTGAGGTAGTTGATGGCGAGCGTGAAGGCAGATTTCGCTTCTTTTGTATGTTTCCCTAGGAAGAGCGCTCTTGCTTTATTACCTAATGAACTAAGATAATCCAACCTGCTATAAACAGATAATCCTTCGATTTGGCTTCTATCTCGTCCCAGTTCATTCCACCACGGAAAATTCTCAGCGTTGATAGCCATAGCGGTATCACTATCCTGTAGAGACTTTTCAAAATCGCCCTTTAGTAAGGAGAAATAAGCTTTGCTATTGTACACATCAATTCGTTCCTGAACAGCATCTTTGGTCATTCCTACGGAATCGATGAACAAGAGAATTTGCTCCTCCAGGGCTATGGCTGCATCATGCCGTCCCATCTTCGCAAGGATATGGGCCTTATTGTTTCGTGCTTTAGCAATTGTAAGCCCGTGTCTCTCGGGCTCTTGCAAATAGTAAGCTAAGGCAGAATCAATTTTCTGCAAGGCCACTTCTAGATTGTTAAGCAATTCTTCTGCAACGGCTTGACTTACCAAGGCAGAAGACTTAAAGTATTGGTTCCCCAAATGATCATAGATGCTGTACTTTCTATTGCTATGAACTAGTAGACTATCTGGCTCACTCCACTCTAAAAAGAGTAAGCTGTAGGCATTTTCCAGCGTGCCCATGTCTTGCGAAAAAAATGGAACAGCTTGAGTTAAATACTGCTTGGCTAAGTTAAGCTGTTCATAAGCTAAATCGAATCCGCCAGTTTTGGTTAGTAATTTCGCGAGTTCTCGATGGGCTCTGCCCCTTCTGAGGAAGTTCCTGTAACCGTATTTGGCTTCTAGGATTTCCTGGATTTGAATACACTTCCTGAACCAAACTTCAGCTTGCTCAAACTCGCCCAGACGATAGTAAACATTGCCTGTATTAAAATAGGTCTTGATAACCCCAAGGGCGATCCGGTCATCAATTTCCGAAGCTCCTTCCTCATCCAAGTCAGATAACAATTTTCCCCAAATCTTTCCCGCCTGACTATACTTAGCCAATGCGTCATCAAAAGCTCTATTGCCCTGTAGTTGAGTACCTTGTTTATGAAGGTCCATTGCTAGCTTAAGGTCTTCAGCCATTAGGTAAACTAAGGGTAATAAGAGCAATACATAACTGCAAATCAGAATTTTCCATGTTTTATGATAGTAGAAATTCATATTTGATGAGTTATCTTTTATGAAGAGTTCGCTTGTCATTGCGTCCTAATCTTGTCAAGTCCCTGAGAATTTTCTCAATTGAATTTTATGAAGTTCCGGAGTCCTGGATTTTCAACCAAACCTCCATTGACATAGGTCTCAAGCCAATACATGGCGGGAGGTAGCTCCGTTCCATCCGACAGGATCGTATTCCAAACTATCAGGCTACCCTGACAAGTCATTTCATACACTTTATTACCATCTTTATCTCTCACTATAATCCCAATCTGTTGAAAGGATTTACTGCCATCGCCAAAACGTACTATCAATTCATCTCTCACTTGAACATTGAAAGTTGGCCTAGTGGTAAGATCACCTTTTGGAATGGACCTATCATAGCCCGTTATGTCATCCAAGACGCCAAGACACTCCAGAAATGCTAACTCATTAAATCTACGAACATTTATTCCTGAGTGAGCGGTAGAGCGTACATTCCGAATTACGGAAGAATTCCTTAGACAAGAAAGGATGGCATCATTAGACAGAGTTGGGTGATAAGCTTTTGCAATTGAAATCCATCTACTGAGATATGCAGTAGCCATGGATGTACCCTGGAAAGTTCTAAAACTATTACCTGGCACTGTACTGTGAAAAACGCCCTCCGTAGATAAATCCATAGTCAGTTCGCCATAATTCGAATAATCCGCAAATTCAAAGCCTGGGGTACTTTCTGCGGGGACTGACGAGGCCACAGTGATTAAGTTACTCAGGTTTTGGAAATCCGGATTTATGTTTCCGATAACCTTATACTTTACAGGCCATCTATCTTCATAAATCAATTCCTCTTCCTCGGGGTCTGCTTCCTGACCAGGTTTGATCCTACGCCTATCTACATTTTCTCCATCATTACCCGTGCTTACGATAACTGTAATGTTTCTATCCAAGGCTCTCTTAATCGCATTGTATAAAGGGACAGATGCTTGGGGTGCCCAGTAGCCAATACTTAAATTTATGACATCAGCTCCTTGATTGATTGCATAGTGAATTCCACAAATTAGATCAAAAACGCTTCCACGGCTAGTCTCCGAAGCCACCCCTTTTTCGAACACCTTGAGGTTCATTAATTGAGGCTTGATATCCCTTGGATAGGCTCCGGAAACAATGCCGGCAAGATGGGTCCCATGCTCATCCAAGTCAAAAACGACTCCATTACCCGAGATGAAATCATAGGATCGAATATCATCAACTAAACAATTTTCATCGTCGTCTTCCCCTGGGGCTCCAGTAAATTCTTCGGTGTTCGACCATAAGTACTCGCTTAATTCATCATGACTTAGATCTATCCCTGAATCTAATATTGCCACAGACACCGAATCTTTAAATCCGGAATTACTGCTTGGCCCTGCGCCACAGTAATTCTGCGGTTGCGTTTCGATAACAGGAATTAAACCAAGTTGGAAGATGGCTCTTAAGGCTGAAGTATCAATAATCGTAGAGTCTTCAACACCTGATCGCCCGTTAGTTATATCAGTCAAGGTTTTAGTTTCCCAAAGCATCAAACGAGCAATACCGTTACCCCCACAGTTACACTCTTCAATTAAATTGGCGTATTGCTGGTGCCTTGCCTTTTCCTTTTCGATATCTGATAGTGAAATGGAATCATCGAGGAACTCCGTCAGAAAAAATACCCCAGAATCAAGTGTCATCAAGCAAGTTTGGACATTTAATCGTTCCAGAGGCTCTTGAATGTATGCCTTTTCCGCTAAGGCTGTCCAGTTTTCAAGCCAAAGGCTATTTTCCTTGCCAAATGCTCCTTTATGAAGTACGTTTTTATCAAAAAACTCCGAATCAGGAAACACATTCCTTGTAAAGAAGGCAGAACACTCTTCTGGCCTAGGGTCCAACTGGCCATTAGGTAGGTTAGAAATAGAAACTAACCTAGGGTTGACCGCCATACTTCGATTTTTAACCAAATGATCCACCAGAAAGTCTGCGCTAGGATCAGTTGCACCAGTTGAAGCACTTAGAAAGCCATTTTGTACACTAATCGAATCCCCTGCTCCAAACTCCCAAAACAAATTATTCTGTAAAAAGAAATCCGTTTCCGCTGCCATCAAGCTTTGACTATCATTATCATCCCCCACAATATCCTCGACCTCCAGGGCATTCCCATTAAAATGAGTGAAAATGCTATTTCCATATACCCCAGCAGAGGCTGCACTAAAGCGCATCGCTACAGCACTGGTATTCCCCGTACCACCGCCACCAATATAGGTCGCGTTATAGATTTTGGGGGCGGAAACAACGGTATCTTGGGTAGTACCATTGATGTAACCACGATGATCAGCGATTAAGTTGGTACTTCCCGGATCTGCGAGTGCAAACCAGAATTGGCCTTTACCATTGTAGCCCTCTTGCCAGCTAAAGGCCGGGCCTTCACAAAAGGCGGACGTAGCATAGGAGAGCTGTGCCTGGCCTCCGTAGAAAGCAATCCCACGATCCGCCGCCGCAAAAACTTCCAAGTGGTCTAACTGGGCAGAGTCTCGGACAGCTGCCAAGGTAAGTGCTGGAAAAAGCTGACCAGGTAGTACAGCAGCCCCGGCATGTCGAACGGAAACATAGGATAGATTTCGTGTCACATTTTGAGTGGCCGTACCACCGTATTGCCCAGCCCCAGCAATTTCATCCAAGACCTCCCAGAACTTTTCTCCTGCGTCATTATCCGGATTTGAGATCTCTGCATCTCCTAGAATGGCTAAGCCTCCCCAACGCCCTTTGTCCTCCGCAGTGAGATCAGTAGGAGATACGTCCTCGCCCGTTTCTGCGGTGAAAATTATGGGATTCGTTTCACTGCCCTGAGCGTCGATATTCGCTCCCTTGGCTATAATCAAGGCGGAGGTGTTTTGCCCGGTCGT
Organism: Saprospiraceae bacterium; assembly: GCA_965263225.1. Lineage (GTDB taxonomy): Bacteria > Bacteroidota > Bacteroidia > Chitinophagales > Saprospiraceae > DT-111. The sequence goes on along the minus strand of CBDHHG010000040.1, from coordinate 5,010 downwards.
GGGGTTGGTTCGACCTTGGATGACAGTGCCCGGCTCTATGGTCAGGGTACCGGCTGCCTCCAGGAAAACTAAGCCATCAATGATATAGCAATTGTCAGCAGTCCAGAGGTAGTTGCCTCCCGCAACGAGACTATCATCTCGAATGAGGATACAAGGAGAATCATTGCCAATAATGAAATCACAATCTGCCGTACAGCCAAAAGAATCCGTAACAGCCGCATTGTATTCCCCTGCTGCTAATCCGGAAACGACTAGAAAACTTCCATCTGCGAAGGAGAGGGACTGTTGGCTGCCATCAGGCTTAGTCAAAACTAAGGTTTCAGGTGCCCCCCCTGCACTAGTAGTAATGGTAATAGCACCATCCGATTCTCCCGGGCTAGAGGCATTCTGGGTATTGGAACAGTCCACGACCAAACTACGGGAAGACCCATTGACGATAACTTCTAGTTCCTGCTCGCAGCATGCTGCATTGGTGACAGTGACCCGATAGACTCCGGCCTCCACATCTGCCACTTCAGTTTGACCGTCGAATCGATCCTCGTCCCAATCAATGACCAAGCCAGTGACATCCCCCAATATCTCCAGCTCAATACTTCCTGTTTCTCCAAGGCATTGGATATCAGTAACGCTTGCACTGACTTCAAGATCGCATTCCGGTAGGTAGGTGTATACATCCAAAGCGGTCCACCCTTTGAGCCAAATCTCTTCATTGAAGGCTCCTCGATAGGGCGCGTCATCAAAGAATGGATTATCCAGGGTAGGTTCGGCGGTTTGAAAGGGAGGGCTTAGGGCAAGAGGGCGAGGATCAAGTTGGCCATTGGGTGTTCTGCTGATCCCAGCAATTAAACCGTCCAAGGTCCCTAAAGCGGTATTTCCTTCATCGGTTAAATGAGTCACAATCCGTCCAATCCCTTGATCGCCATTAGGGTCTTCCTGGATTAGGGTTCGCAAAGAAGGGTTGCCAGAAAAGGATTGAAATTGAGACCAAAGATTACTTTTCAACTTCAAATTGCCGTTGAGTAATTGAGCATAGCTATCTTGCCCACTATTGGCGACATCTTGAATAAACAAACCGAAGCCTGAGAAATCAACCATTACACTATTAACATATTCTCCGGCCGCTTCTTGGTTAAAAATCAAGGTAGAAGCCCCCCTCTGTATATTATCTGTATTGTTTTGTCCAGCTCCAATCAGGGTTGCATTGTAGATGATCGGTTGGCTTACACCTGATGGATTTAAAGAACTTCCCCCTTGATGTTCTACGGCTCCACTCGCAAGATCTGATCGATGGATACCGAAATGAAACTGCCCCAACCCTTGATAGCCTTCCGTGTAGTTGAAGGCCTCCTGCGTATGAAAAGCAGAGACCAAATGTTTGGTATTCACCCTTCCTCCATAAATGCCGATACCCGTCGTTCCTGGGTAAAAAACTTCTACATGATCAATCTGGGTCCCACTTCCTACTCCTGCTAGCAATAAGCCTGGGAAACTCCGCTCTAGCGCAGTTCGCCCTGCGTAACGAATGGAGACATAGCTGAGTACGCCAGAGTTGTCCGCAGCAAGCTCCCCACCATAAACGGCTGAATTCTCTCCCCGATCTAAATCAAAGAGCCTATTGGTGAGTACACCATCACTAAAATTAATCGGAGCCTGCCCCAATACAATTAGCCCCCCCCACTTTCCGGGTGTATCCAGATTAAGAAAATCATCATTTTCATAGGTAAAAATGATTGGATTGCAAACTTCCCCTTTTGCATTAATGGTGGCTCCTTGCGCAACAATTAAGGCACTAAAACCCTGACCATCCGTAGGATCCTCCAGCCCTCGGATGATTGTTCCTGCCTCAATCGTTAGGGTTGCCCCCTCTTTGAGGTAGACAATTCCATCTAGAAAGTAGGTAGTATCAGCTTTCCATTGATAATTACCATCTTTTTCAAAATCTACATCTCTGATGGTAACGGGTTCTTGCCCATGAAGACAAAAGGAAATGGTAAGGCTTACAGCGAGTGCAAGCATAGATTGTAAGTTGTTCATTTATATATTGGGTTTAGCATCCCCAGGCGTGATTCGGGCCTAGCAGATGCGTGTAGTCTTTTACCTTTTTCTATACATCCCGTGGACCTATATACAATGAGCTAAAAAGTGACTATGGGGGTTAATCCCAAGCATTGGGCTTTATGTTGAGTGTCTTCACCCACGGGATTTGTCAAAGTACCATCCTGTTCATGGTAGCACCATCTCAGCCCAATCGCCAAAGGCGATTTTTTCATAGCACATTATCAATAGGGATTATTCAGCACGAATATTGCAAACGACGGGCATCATCAGTATTCCCCAACACCAATCATAGCATTGGAGTGGAGCCTAATACCTATTTTATTCCGCTGCAACGGAAACGTTACAGGAGAGCACGCATAGATTGTAGAAATAGTTGAAATTAATTCCGAATCCTTATGATGGCGTAGTTAATCCACCAGTATTAAGATTCAAATGCTACCTAAAGGCTTGGTACCCCCAGTGAGATATCGCCTCTGGTAGAACAATTTGGAAGAGCAGTAAAGAACTTACAAAGACTTGTATCTGACAACTATATTGTTTATGGATAGGTTCCCTAAAATAAGAAATTCTATAAGAAATGGAGCAAAGGAAAAGGGAATACCTCAAAAGACGTAGTGACGGAAAATGGGGTTCATTTCGAGTGTAGAGCCCGATAGTTTCACATTGAATTCCCTTAAATACGGTTGGCAGTTTTTAGCCTTGATGCAGAATAAGCAACCCCACAAAGCAGGAGTCTATTCCTACAAATTATCATCCGCTGATGAGTGAGGATAAGCTACGAATGCCATAGACCATCAACCCATTAAAACCACCGACTCAAATAAGTCAGGTCCGATCAATGGCACATCACAGGATCTTGCATCGCTTGCCAAAACTCCAACTGACGCGGGATAGGGACATTAAAACCTCTGCTGATTAGCAGAATGGCGAAGGCCATCATAACTACCGGAGCCAGGCGCTTCAGGCGCTGTCGAACAGTAGTAGAAACAAATTGTCCAAGCACCGCCAATCCCATCATCATGGGAAGCGTACCTAATCCGAAGGCAGCCATAAACCAGGCACCAGCCCACATATCCCCCACCCCAATAGCCCCAGCAATGGCTACATACACCAAACCGCAGGGCAAGAAGCCATTCAGCACACCAATTCGCAATTGATTTTGCCAGGAAGCTTTGCGAAAAAGTTGGCCAATTTGATCTTTAACCCAGCTAAAAAATGGATGTAAAACTGGCAACTTCAAAATCCCTGCCTCCATCTTTTGTGGAATTAAGGCAAAGGCCACAAGACTGACTCCAAGTAGAATAGACAATACCTTCTGCGCACCGGCCAACTCTACCCCCCAGCCGATGGCTCCAAATATCAAGCCGATAAAGGCATAGGTTAGTATTCGGCCGAGATTGTACGTACCACTTGCCCAGACTATCCCCCAGCGTTCCCTTGTACTGAGCGGCAGAGCCAACGCGATCGGTCCACACATACCCATACAGTGAAAACTTCCTAAAAACCCTAGCAAGAATGCGGTAACAAACATAATTAGTATACTTTACAGGACTAGCACCTGTTCTTTGTAGTAAGACTTCTCCCCCACTTGCCAGTCCACCTGCACCTTCCAGAGCCCAGGTAATAGCTTTGCAGCGGGGAGGGTGAGTTCGTTGCCTTCATTCAATTCGATGTTTACGGAAAAGTCACTGCCCTTGTGGGAGGGGCGCATAAAATGGAGCTGGCCACCAATGCCTTCCATTTCCTTCGGGAAGGAAACTTGAATCTCCTTATTTGGACTGGCCACCAATTGTATTTGAACATCCTTTGACAATGCTTTACTATTGGCCAGCTTGTCGTAGTGTTGCTGATAATCTAAGTCCTTCTGGTAGTAATCCTCTACCACTAAACTGTGATCGTATTGGGTAGACTTGATGACCAAAGCCACCATAGAGGTTGCAAAAATGATATAGAATAGTGCGATTCCGGTTCCCCAATTGAATTTCATAACTCTTCTGCTTTTGTTAATTCCTGATCTTCAGGTCTTCTAATATTAGCCGCAGTAGATAAACTGCTTACTATTTAGCCAAGTTTGCCGCATGAAACTCCCATCGAACTTCCATTCTTGACTTGTGTTTGCCTTCGGCGACATACTTTTTGGCATTGCCCCAAAAAGTATGCAAAAAACGCTAGGCAAAACGAAACTCATCCTTCGAACAGTGTTTTGCCAAGCCGCCCGCAGTAAGTTGTACCCAGTTAGATCGTAATTCTGTCCGCACAGTTTCTATTCATGCCTGTAGCTTGTGTGTGATTGTTGGTGGAAAATCTATCTGGCTAGGTAGACAGGTACGCAACAATGGCTTGGGGGCTGTTCCCCAATTGAATTTCATAACGCCATTCAACATTCAACACTAAAGATTACTTAACTGGTCCCAAAAACGTAGTACTAATCACATCTATCAGCTTATCCCCAGAGTAGACTTCTACCTTCACCCTCGTTTTCCTTCCGGTCAATTCTGCAGTGGGCATATCAATAAACAAGGCTCCTTCCGTTACTCCACTTTCCTTCGCTTGGGGCGGTTGTCCTACCAATCGAATACCACCGAAGTCGGACTGTAGTCTAAATTCAATGGGGAAACGCTCCTGTGTTTTATTGATAATCTGGTAGTTGTAGAGATTACTGATATTTTCCTCATCTACCTTTTGGAACAGCATACCAGGGGTACGAAGTAATAGAGCTTCTACATCAGTTCGGGCTGTGAAAAGAAAACCTTGTACAATCAATAGTATTCCTAGAACCACAGAGTAAGCGATTACCCGTGTAGTAAATATTTTCTTCTTCCCGGTAGCAATACCATTCTCACTATCGTATCTAATCAGGCCTTTTGGCCGATTGATTTTCACCATCACCTCATCACAGGCATCGATACAGGCCGTGCAATTGACACACTCCAATTGTGTACCATCTCGGAT
>CBDHHG010000039.1:0-95744 GCA_965263225.1 Saprospiraceae bacterium | reverse complement strand
GCTTCATGGCTGAAAATCCTCAAGGGGCGGATAAACCCATGATCTATCCCAAACCTCCAGAGAACTTTAAAACCACTGGCAATCTGGATGGCAATCTGTTTTTACTGGACAATAGTGCTAGCCATGTGGATAGCCTCTATTTTTCCGGCATTCATTTTTGGGTACCTGAAGATACCATGTGGTTGAATGATTCCGGGTGTTTTATGATTATGATAGTCCTGGCAGTGCAGATTCCTATGGATATGTCTTTGAAGACTGTCTGGTGGAGAACTTTTCTAATCCCCAGGTGAGCAATCAAAATGCCAAGATTATTGGAGTGGTCAATCGAAGATGTGGCTTTTACAATCTGGGTGGCCCTCATACGGGGTTTTGGGGTTCTCCCTCCAATCCTGGAAAGCCCCTCAAAGCTGATCATTTTACCTGGGTGGCTCCCACGGATAAGGATACGGTATTTATCAATCAATATGGCAACATTGATGCAACGGGATCAGTAGCTCATTGGTTTGATGAGGGTAAGATTGTACATCGAGCTGCACTGACCGATTATACCTTTCGCCGTGAATATATCGACACCTTTCTGTACTATCGCAATGACAGCCTATTTCTGAAGAATAATAGTGCTACGGTGGATTCCATTGTGATCTGGAGTCAATCAGTGGAGCTAGCCGATAATCATAAATATCGTTATGTAGAAACAGCAGATCTGACCTTTAACCCTTCGGATGATGTAGTGGTAGAAGATTGTGATTTTTATGGAGGGATGGGAGATGGTCCCGACCACTGGATCTATACCAGCAGAAGTTCGGATAACTTTTCGTATCGCAACAATAAGTTTGTGATGAGCCAGTCGGCTCCAGGGGTATATGATTTGGAACCTCGCTATGGGGGGAGGGATGCATATCAAAGGCGGAGTATACCCCCGAGGAGATGTGTCTGGCAATGAGATGGAGGATTGCCCCACCACATTTCTGCGCTTGGGGGTAGTGGATAATCTGACGATTTACAACAACTTTTTCAAAGTAACGGATGCAGCTCCCCCTACCATGTCTTCCTAATTGATGGAGCTTCGGTACACCGAAAGGTGATGATCAATAAACTATTTGCCTCCAATGAAACCGAAGCCAACCCGATTGTGATCGGGGGCGGATCAATCGGCATTCCCACGGCTCGGAAGCCAATATGTATGTATCCAATTCGGTGATCAAGGGTTTTGCCTTCCCCTTTGCCTTGCAATACTCCAACTGGTTTATCTCGGATACAGATATCATTTCTCCAGATAGTACCAAAAGTGTGATCCGAGGGGAGAATCACAATGGCCGTCAAGATCGAATCATTCACTTTAAGAATGTGAGTATCGAACAGAAAGTAGGCAGCTATTATGATCCTTCCAGGAATCAGCATATCCTAAGTGGAGCCAGTGAGATTGATATAGATAACTTCAAAGAGCTGGGCAACATAGGTACAGAGCTGAGGATACAAGGCGGACAAAATGTCCGCATTACCAATAATGATATCGGTCTGATTCGATTGGGCTATGATCCGGGTACTATTCCCAGCAATGGAACGGTGATTGTGCACAACAACCCCTATAGTTCCGTGCTATACAGAAATACGGGGGATCATCAAGATAGTCTACTGTTGTTATCAGACTACACCTTTATCAATGCCAATCGAACCAATACTACCTTCACCATTAATAATGCCACGGATGCCTTTACGGTACACGATACGGAAAAAGAGATTTTTGTGCAAAGTGATGGTGTACCAGGTAGAGGCATCAGTGCCATCACCGTAAGAGCCATAGCTCCCAGTGGTAAGATCCCTTTTACCCTGGTCAATGTAGGAGATAGTTCGATCACCTTAAATGCCAGTGGAGGCAATCTCAGCATAGGAGAAGATGTGATACTAGCAAAGGAGAGCGAATAAAGCTCTACCATGATGTATTAACGGGTAACATCTACGATTATGAGGACTGGAAGAAGATAGGCTCAAATCTAAGGATTGAAAAGAAAGTAGGCTTTGGAACCAATGGAACACTCAGTGAACAAGTGGAGATCAATGGCAATCTGGGTTTATTCAATTCCTACTATCTAAAGGGTAAAACCAGTAATGGGTTTTACAACAACCTCTTGGGTCTTACAGGTAGTAACAACCTGATCCTATCGGCCCCCACCTTGGGTGCCACGGGTAACCTGGTCTTCCAAACGGCTTCCCAGAATCGCTTGTGGATTGCCACGGATGGAGATATAGGAATTGGTAATATATCGCCAAATTATAAGCTAGATGTGACTGGAGATATTCAAGCCAGTGGCGACTATTATGGCATCAACAACCCACAAGGAGGCACCAATACCGTCCAGGCGGCACTGGATTCCCTCAATCAACACATCGAAGATCTGGAGGCGGCTCTACTGCCGACCACTCAAGGCACCTCAGCCACCACCGCAGGACCGGGTACCACCTTAGTCATTACCCACAATCTAGGGCAAGCCCCCACTTACATCTCCATCACCCCCGGAGGCGATATAGGAGATTGGTATATCGATAGTGTCAACAGCACCACCATAACCCTCAATTACACCTCCACCGCTACCACAACGGCTAGTAGTGTCAATATATACTGGCAAGTAGAATGACCTAAACTTTCAACATCACAAACAGCTAGGCTATCACATCCCCCAATAATTTACCCATGAACAAGAAAACTACACTATGCAGGGGAAGCAAAACCATACAGAAGAAATGACAAGAATCTGGGTGAACATCTTATCGGCAGTGCAAAGTCAGGGACTCAGTTTTGTCCTGATGTTTGCGATGGCCTTCTACTTCCATTCGGAGAATAAACAGTTAAGGGCAGAGCAGAAGCAGTGCAATGAAGCACAAATGAAGTTGTACCAAGCGCACAGCAAGAACATGGAGCAAGTCATTGAACGCAATAGTAGTGCCTTTGAAAACTTCAGCTTCTACTTACGGGAGCAGGCGGAAAAATAAAGGCGCTTAGCATCGATCATAATTCTTTTTTCTAACCCTCAATACACACAACAAGATGACAGAGACTAAAAAAACGACTGAACAGGCAGAGAAAGCACCATCTAAGGTGGATGTGATTGCTGACTTGAAAAAGTGGATCACTAACCAAATCAATACCCTGAAGAAAAAGATTTTGACGCCTAAACAGGTCGAGGATATTGCCGAGAAAGTGGCAAAGGAATGGAGTCCAGATCCAGAGTACATCGGAAGAATTGCTCTGCAGGCTGTAAAGGAGGATAAGCCCACCGAGTGTCGCGTGTTCCTTGTCAACATGCGCTATGAACTTCCAGCGATGGGCGGTCTTCCGATGATGCCAGGTACTTGCCTCTACAAATTCCTCACTTTCACCTTGACCGAAGAAGGTCCCGGCATTGGGATACCAGAAGAACTAGCCAAGGCCAAAGCCATCGAGCTAGGAGCTGAGGATCGAGGACTAACCGTAGAATCCCTATCTACAGATTTCATTCCTAGTCCGGATCCAGTAGAAGCCTAACCAATGACCTATAGTGCCGCAGATATTATCGATAAGACCCTGTTTGCCGCAACCAGGGTTCCGATCAAGCGCCAACCTTGGGATAGTGCCCCGGTAGTGAGCTATGCTGAACCGGGACAAAAGATTGGAGTAGTCTACACCTATCAGGGGATTAGACCAGGTCGCAGTGTGTTGTACTGGGGTTTTATCGATGGCAATAACATTATGTACTACACTGAGCACCGGGAAGGCTACTACAATCTACAAAGCTTGCGAGGGCAGGGGCTACTGACGCTGGAGGAAAAGCAGCAGCAAGAAGAGTTGGCCAAGCTGAGCCTTCCGGAGAGAGTAGTGCGAACGGCTACCAGAGGCTTACTTCTTTACGGAGCATTACGCCTTGCCGCTCGATTCATAAAATGATCACCCAATGAAGCCGATCCACTATATCATAGGGCTTAGTGCCGTATTTATGCTCTTTCCCAAAAGAGTAGACAATGGGGGCAGTGAAGAATTATCTTATCTGGGGAGAGATGGCTTGCCTAGAGGGATGCGCAACAACAATCCTGGTAATATCCGGATCACACAAACAAATTGGCAAGGGAAGGTACCCAATCAACAGAATACAGACGGAGCCTTTGAGCAATTCCAAACTTACCAATGGGGGATAAGAGCCATGACCAAGCTTTTGATCAATTATATGAGGATTCGAAACTTAAGAACAGTCCGGCAGATCATTAGCACCTATGCGCCCTCCAGTGAGAATAATACGGCAGCCTACATTCAGCGAGTAAGTAGTGATACAGGCTTTAACCCAGATTGGCCCTTGAGTCCAGACTATTCCACCATGCAAGCCTTGGTCAAGTCTCTGGCCAAGGTGGAGAACGGCAGAGAGGCGGTAAGTAACAGCCAATTTGCGGCGGCCTGGAAACTGATTTAAAAACTATGACTATGAGCAAAAAACTCATCATCGGTGCGATCATTGGCCTAATCCTTTTGGGAAAATCAGGTAACTCTACTACACAAAAGAGGCAAGCACTGATACAAAGAGGATTCCCCTCAGATTTGATTGGTCGAATGACTAATGCCGAGATCGATGACGTCTATCTATTAATGTTCCGGTATGGCGGGCAGGGCAATACTATTCCTCCAGGACTGCTGAGAGACCGATTACGTCGAATCGGAGAGAAATACAACATTTTTACTTAACCTAAACATATCCACGCAATGAAACAATTTTGGCAATCGTCCAACTTTTGGATCGCAGTATCCTTGGCTTTTGGCGGCTTCTTCATCGGTTTTCCGGAAGATGAGGCCCGCAACCTGGTCGGCAATCTATTTGCCACTGTAGGATCCGTTGGCATCCTGCGCAATTTCTTCAAAAGCTCCCCTAAACCGGATTGGAAACAGGCGGGTAAATTGAACTTCTGGAACTATGTGGCCACCATTGTGACGGCCATCATTCCCAATCAACTGCCTCCGGAGCTATTTACCTCCTTACAGGGGGTAGCAGAATCCTTGATTGGTAAGAATTGGAATGGGGTAGTGATGGGCTTATTTAGTGTAGGTACCATCCTATACTACGCTATCACTAATCGAAATCAAACGGTAAGGGCATCGGCAGCTACGTAGTGCCGAAAACCGTTTTAGTGGATTCATCACCGGAGCCACAACGGCTCCGGTATACTATTGTCCTATGATCACCCCGAATGCCTTTAGACAATCGATACGGGAGCTATTCGGCTCCTTTCCGGAGGGTAGTGGTGGTTGTTACAAATTCGCTAGACTGCTCCGGGATTTATACAAGGGGGAGATCTATTACAACAATGATCACTGCCTAACCAAGATCGATGGTAAATACTATGATCTATTCGGCGAGTATGGGGAAAAGGATGTAGTGCGGTATTTCAATGGAGGACAACTGATTGAATTCCCCGTTAGTGATTTTCTACCTATTGAAGAATATGGAGAGCATAACGTCAAAAAAACGTTCTTACTATGAGCCAATTACCAACCGAAGTACAAGACCTCTTTGAAACCTGCTGGGAAACCGATACTTACCCAGATCAATACCATCGTCCAGATCTGGACGACACCTACCTCCAAGACCATCATCTGGATGACCTGACCGAAGAATACCTTAATGGTAATAAATGGGCGACCATTGATGACCTCCCGGTATTTTTTTGATATCAATTTTTCTCCTGGAGAAGCCTGGCCAGGATCCTCGATGTAGAAATTTGTTATCAAATTGTAAATCTAGTGCCTTAATTTGGTGATAAAACTAGAACGTATAGTTATTTAAGTAGTTAGAGGAGTAGAGGTAGAATTAGCTTTTAGGAAGGTAAATATGTAAATTTTTTTAGTTGAAAAATTGATTCATAATGCATGATTTGTCTTTATTTATATGTGTTTAATGTGTTTGTTTTTAGGTTTTTATGGCGGCGTATGGTGTGTTTTAGGATTATAAAGTTGTTTTTCTGTATTTGACTAAATTTAGGCGTTTGAATAGTTTTGTTTGTGTGTTAATGAAATGCGTTTAAATTAAATTTTGACTGCTTTGGTATGGATGTTGTGTTTGCAATGTGTTTTCTACTCATATCTACTTAGTTCCAAAGTAAATATCCATACCTACTTACAATATCTAAAGAATCTTCTAATTAGTTTGGGGAGGAGTAGATCCCATATTAGTAGCATGTAGTAGTTAAGAATATTCCTTCTACAGTAAGACTTTTCTAGTACAATTATGATTCAGTAGAAATCAGATCTAGATTATATACACTCAATTCATATAATTATGTTGAAAAATCTAAACTCCATTAAGTACTTAACTGTAATGCTAATTGTTTCAGGTATCATGGGTACTACCGGTTGTGATCCTGATGAGGAAGATGGACTACCTCCTCAAATTGCTGTAAGTGGTATTTTTGAAAAATCAGACCCTATCTCCCTCATTTCTATTGGTTCTACAGAGAACAAGACTTTTGAGGTTAACAGGGGCGAAGAGATCGTACTCGTTCTTTCTGGAAACGATCCAGGTGGCGTGGTGGAACTAACTGCTAATTGTGCTAATGGACTGATAGCAAACTTAGGAGAAGTACCATCTAGTGGAAAGTTAACAATTAGGGTAGATGATAACGATGCAAAACAACTTCTACTCGGAAACATAATTGCTCAGCCAAATTCTTCTTCGACAGAACAATTGATATTTCAATTTACTGCAACAGATAGAGGTGGACTTAGTAGCGTTTCTCCAATACTTATTATAAAACTAAAATGAGCAGTGAATAGAGCATACTAGAAGTTACAGAGGGTTGCAACAATTCCGAGACCTACTTTATACAATTAATACTAAACCAGATCATTATCTAGATACCAAGTAGTAGTAATTGAGTGCTTTTTAAGAGCATGAGATACCTGAAGTATGCTACTTTTTCTTGATTAGACCTTTCAGCACAGAGAATCAAAACCTCTGTTAGAACCAGCCCAGCTGTAATACATCTCTAAAAAAGTTTTTTACAAAAAGGAGTTTGCTGAATAGTTACCATTCAGCGGACTCTTTTAAAAAATACTATATCCACATAACTAATTGTAATAATGTATCTTTTCAAGGTATATCTGGGAGAATATCTTCCCTAAAGATCGGAAAGGTGGGCGGAGGAAAGATCATGTTATCAAATTGTAGTACAATGTCTTGTCATAGTGATCGGAGCCGAGCCATCACCAAAATAATTTGATAACAATTTTTTCTGCTGAGGTGCTACCGATAGCGATGATATCGGAAAATCTGTTATCAAATTTCAACCAGGTGGAGCTCCCCGGTTTCTAAATTTGATAACAAAAAGCGAGAATTCTAGCTTTATATCAATTACAGGTATGCTGTAGATCTTGCGACTGATACTAAAAAGATCTATATTTGAGGCATCTGCTAAGAGTTCTTGGAGCTAAGGAAAGACCTTCTCACTCTTTCTATTCCAAGAAATTTCTAAAGTGCACCTGAAAGGGACGAATCCTCGTCCCATTTCTTTTTCTCATTCACATTTAAGCTTAGATCATGAAATACCTTGGTGTATTGGCCTTGATCTATTGTGGCTATTTTGTGGTGCACAATAGTATTGAAAAGCCTATCCCATCTTCTGCGGAAGACTGTTTCTTCTTCCAATATTTCCCACTCAACGAGAACTGGCACGAGCAAAATGCACGCTATGCCACCGATAGTAGTATTCTGGATCATACCGATCAATTCCGTGTGTTCCGCTTTCGTGTACCTGGTACGCACTGCGCCGACGTAGCCAAGCAGATCGAGAATGGATCCTTTTCCTATAACTCCATAAATCAATTCAAATAATGGCTGGCAATCTATTAATCCGGAACCTTCCCAAGAATGTCGATGAAGTACTACAGGCATTCAAGAAAAAGCATGAGATCAAAGTCAATACGGATGCGGCTTGTGAGATCATTGCTAGACATCCTCAGATGATAAAGGAAATAGAGGCACTGAAAAATGAGAACCGCTACCTGGTAGGGCGAATCAATCGATTAGAGATTACGCTCAAAAGTTACCTGGAAATGAAGGAAGCCAGTGAGCAGCATTTTAAAGAGCTAATAGCGATGGCATATGAAGAATAGAAAAGCCATTCAAACAGAGCTTCAGCGCACCTTAGATGAGCGGAAGACGGAATATCTAAGGCTTATCCAAAGTAAACAACTACACCGAGATCTAGCCAACAAATATTACTTAGGCATAGAAGGAGCCCTGGAGATCTTCACCATCCTAACAGATGTTGAGTTTCAGGATTTACATCGCAGATACTTGAGAAGTAAGGCACAGCAACTAAAGCAGGGGACTTTAAAGCTGAGATAAGTAAAAAAACGATTGAGCCGTCAAAATCATTCAGAGAAACAGTTTTTTGAAATAATTACATCAAGATCGCTTCTGAATTGTGAAAGCTTCAGCTAGGAACAAGCAGCGGTCCTTAAATCGAAATTATGAGTTACGTATATATTCAAACTGAGCGCAATTTGTGGACAGTTGGGTTTTATGATCCCGATGGTGAATGGCATGCATATAGTGACTATGGCTTACCATCTGATGCAGCAGAGAGAGTAGAAGTGCTGAATGGTGATGGCATTAGTAGGGCATCCTACAAGTTGCACGAGTCTAGAGGCAACAAGCTGACTGAAGTCAAGGGAGCTTTACTGGGGTGGAAACCTAATGGAGATGACCAGGCTTTGATAACCTTATGCTTATCAATTATTAATGATTAAATAACGACCAGATTGGCGAGGTCCGAATTCGTAAATAAAACGGTCTGCCTCTGCCTTTCTGGTTTCAAAAAATGCAGTCATGAAAAAATACAATCAAACTTTAGAATACATCATAATCGGGATTCTGTACTTGCCTTTCATATGGGGGATTATCACCTTACTGGGGGCTATATATGAAATCTATTTTCTAACCAATTAAACCACCGTTCAATGAGTCAATTAGAATCTTCTTCAATTAAATCCCAGCTATTTGTTTGGGGGTTGAACTTTTCTTTTGAGACATATTTATATGTGAGTTTTGAGTTCAGCGATTTGTATTGGATTTCTACATTTCGATAATAGATTTTTTCATTTGGGCTTTTCATGTTTAATCGATTCCTGAATTGTTCAAATCTAATGATATACGCAGGTTGTGTTGTTGGAAATATTATTTTCCCGTCAGAATAATCCATTCGTTCAAGGACCGTTATCCCAGCCAATACCTCATATTTTTCACTGATGAGTTTTGCTGGATTATTAAATACAAATAGTTGTATTTGATCTGGATGTCTTACAAATTTCTCATCCTGAGGATATGCGAAATCTTTGAATTGGATAAACGTCCGGTGCTTTAGGTTAAAATCATCATTTGCAATCTGGTTTGTATGCCTTCTAGTGATCCACGATACAATGATTGAAATAATTGAAACGAATATTGCCAGCAAAGAAATTTCCAATTCCATCTCGCACTAATTTTGAGTTAATACTTCAAAAACCAAGTTAAACATATTTATTACAGTTAATAAAACCACCTTTAAAACCATTACAAATGGAACTATTTGACACAGTTTACAATGGGAAAGCCATCTCTTATCAATTCTACAAGAATAATGTAATGTGGAACGCTACGGAGATGTCCAAGGTTTGTTCCCAACAAACGAATAAATGATTTTCTATCCAATCAATCTACCCAAGAATTCATTGCAGCCTGTTTAAATAACGGGAATTGCCGTTATTTAAACGTTGAGAAAGCGGAAGATCTAATCATTTGACAAAATGATTTATTTGCTGAGCTAGAAAGGCTGGAACTAGAGGAACGTCAAGCAGGGTACCGGCGAGGAAAAAGTAACCGCAAACAGATTTCAGCTTACCGGACTAAAATTGAGGAAGAAGAATAGACTGTTTTCACCGAGAGCACAAAAGCATTATATTTATCAGCGTAAAACCCAAGTACCACAGATGCCCAGTAGCACCGCTCAAGCCAGCCCCCACGATCTTCTCCCCGAACTTATCCCAATAGAAGGCGGTACTTTTGAAATGGGAAGTAATGAGCATGAAAGAGAACAACCGATACATAAGGTCCAAGTCTCCAGCTTCCATTTGGGTAAATATCCAGTCACCAATGCACAGTATGGACACTTCTTAAATGCTTATGGGAGTTCTGAAGTGCAAGCAGGAGTAAACGAAGGTCAAGCGATGATATATGAGTACAAATGGGGCGTGCAGCGATCTGGAAGCGAATGGCAGGTAGCGGAAGGTTTCGAGAAACATCCAGTGGTTTATGTGACTTGGTACGGCGCGGCCACCTATTGCCAATGGCTCAGCGAGCAAACGGGAGAGCGGTATCGACTACCCAGTGAATCGGAGTGGGAATATGGGGCTAAGGGGGGGCGTAATAAGAATAACTTCCGGTATTCGGGCAGTAACCATTTAGATGAAGTGGGCTGGTATATGGAAAATAGTCATGGTCAAACCAAGCCTGTTGGCCTAAAGTATTCCAATGCATTGGGATTATACGATATGAGCGGTAACGTATGGGAATGGTGCGCGGACCCTTGGCACGGTAACTATGATGGAGCTCTGACTGATGGCTCAGCTTGGGTAGAAGGAGGGAATTCGAGATATCGAGTGGTTCGTGGCGGATCCTGGCTCGACTTCGATTACAGCTGCCGGGTTTCGTACCGCAACGACTTCTTCCGAGCCGATGGCAGGAACTTCATTATAGGCTTTCGAGTTATCCGGTACTAACCCTTTGGTCCTTTTACCCTTTTACTTTTTTTAAGCGCGAAGCGCTTTCGATTTTTCTAATCTGATTGTGCATTTCCCTGTCAATAGTACAGTACAAAATTAATAGCCTTTTTGTTATCAAATTGACCTTAGATACCTCCTGATCATGGCAAGAGCCAGCGCCGCGCCCATTAGATTTGTTATCAAATTTGATTTCTCCAGATTTCATCGAACGTGCAGCTAAGCCAGAAATGATATCAAATATTCGCCAGGCCTCAGCTGAGACCTAGCAAATTTGATATCAATTTTCCTAGATTCGAGGGAACTGGCTTTTCAAGTGTATTAAATCAGTCACGCCCATTTGCCTCAAATACTTATCCGTTTCATCTAAGCTATGATGCCGAAGCTGTATCTGTAACTCCTTTACAGATATCCCCGCTTTCGCAGCAGCTACCGCTCCAGTATGCTTCCAAGAATACAGGCTGTATGATTTTCCAAAATTCAACGCTTTCAGTACCTGGTGGTGCCTTCTATACATCGTATTCCTTCCAATAGGCTTTGATAGATCAACGGGGCTTGGAAAGAGATAAGCTGCTGGAGAAAGATCGTATACCCAGGTTAGATCAGGGAGGAAACTGTCAGGAATAGTAATGTATTGTCCTTTCTTGTTCTTTGACACCTCTCCAGGTACGAATATCTTCTCTTCCTCTAGCATCACGTCACAAGCCCTCAAAGATCTTAACTCCTTGGGCCTAATGAAACAGTAATAAATGAATTGAATGAAGGTCCACAGCTTCGGATCATGTTCCTGTAAGTAAGATTTTATTTGCTTGGCCTGATGCTTTTGGAAGTATCGCAGCGGTGTCTTTTCATTTTTTACCTTTTCAATGGACGCAAACATACCATACACCCCAATAGCATCAAACAACTGCTTCAAGTGGAGTCTATACTTGTTGTAGGTTGTCGGATGCCTTCTTTTGCGTAGATCAATAAAAAAATCCTCTACCAACTTCGCAGTAGGTTCTTTTCCTCCTAAAGCTTCAAAGAAGAGCTTCACAATACTGGAGTATTGCTGATAGGTACTAAGCCGCCAGAATGGCCGGCGTTCATTGATGTGCTGAAGAATCTTTGCGTGTACGTCTGAAATTCTTGGAGCTCTGGACATGGCTAGTTCATCTATCAATCGAATTGCAGCGGCCATTCTGCTCTCATAGGTAGGATACTTTTTGATATCGCCATACTTCTGGATTCGTTTGCCATTATCCTTGAAGTAGACAAACCATCGACGGTTGAGATCCGTCGGCGCATACACTTTATAAGGTATGCCATTTCGGACAAAAAGTTTTTTTTCTTCTGACATTGTTTAAAGTGGCCAGAAGTCCGATAAAAAACGAAGGCGGAAACATTTGATATGTTTCCGCCACCTTCTAAAGCATTGACTTTCAATGCTCTGCTATGTTAAGTACCGAAGGTGGGACTCGAACCCACACGAGATTGCTCCCACTGGATTTTGAATCCAGCGCGTCTACCAGTTCCGCCACTTCGGCATATTTTTGTTATCGCCAGAACTTTTTTCCAGCGGGTTGCAAATCTAGATAAAATTTGGAATTCACCAAAGGTTGTCACCTAATTAATTCGATTTTTTCGAAAAAAGTTCCAAGCTGGAGGTTGAGCCAAAATGTGTTAGCAGCTCAACCTCCAGCTTGGAGGGGGAGATCTACTTGAAGATCCGGAGAATATCTAAGCCGTTGGCGTAGAGGACGAGTCCAATGACGATGACAAAACCGGCCATGGTAGCGTACTCTAAGAACTTATCGGAAGGCTTGCGGCCACTGACCACTTCATAGAGCAAGAACATTACGTGTCCGCCATCTAGTGCAGGGATGGGCAATAGATTCATGAAGGCCAAGATCAAGGAGAGGATGGCAGTCATGGTCCAGAAGCGCTCCCAGTTCCATTCGTTGCCAAACATCTTGCCGATAGAGGCAAATCCTCCCAAGCTCTCTGAAGCTTTGATCTTGCTACGGAAGATCTGTCCGAAGGCTTTGATTTGGTCACTCAAGAAGTTCCAGCCTTTGGCGACGCCTGCTGGCATGGCTTCTGCAAATGTATATTCTAGCTTTTCCGTTTCGAAGAAGTAAGTAGCACCATATGGGGCTACGCCAATCATGCCCTCTTCTGTAGTTGTCATGTTCAGGACTACTGTATCTGTCTTATTTCGCAAGACTTTCACTGTTATGTTCTGATTTTTCTTCTGCTTGGCCAAGCTGGAAAACTCATTGAAGTACGGAGTGGGGGTATCATCTAGGGCTATGATCTGGTCTTCCACTTGCAGGCCTCCTTTTTCAGCAGGAGAATCCTTTCGAATTTCACCGGCCACGAAGGGAACCCGAGCCCAGAACAGGCGTTTGTCCTTATTTTCATGACTGGAAAGTATACCAATGTACTTTTCATCAATGCTGAGTTCTTTCTGCGCACCAGCACGATCGATTGTAAGAGAAGAAGCACTGTTGATCACGATTTCTCGGATAATCTCTCTTTCATTGAATTGCTCGAAGGGCTTGTTGCCAATGGAAACAATTTGGTCACCGTCTTGCAAACCCAGCTCAACACCTAGGGAATCTGCATGGATACCATACTCCACATTTTTAGTAGGCAGGTATTCTTCTCCCCAGATAAACAGAACCATCCCATATAGTAGGAAACCCAAAATGAAATTCACGGTAACACCACCTAGCATAATGATCAAACGTTGCCAGGCTGGCTTGGAGCGGAATTCCCAGGGTTGAGGCTCCTGCGCCATCTGCTCACGATCAAAACTTTCGTCGATCATCCCGGAGATCTTTACATAACCACCCAAAGGCAACCACCCAATTCCATATTCGGTATCACCAACTTTCTTTTTCAATAGGGAAAACCAGGGGTCGAAAAACAAGTAGAATTTTTCTACCCGAGTACCAAACAGTCTGGCGGGCAAGAAGTGACCCAATTCATGCAGCACTATCAGAATGGACAAGCTTAACATCAGCTGCCCGGCCATAATCAGAACATCCATTAATTCCTTGATTTATAATTTATCCAATCACTATTAGTTGGATACCAATGCCTTGAAAAAGGATAGGCACATCAACCTAACTTAAACAGCCTTTAGCGGATCATTGTTGTATCGGAGGACCAATTTATCGGATCGTGGAAAGCTTCGTATTCCACTTGGTCCATTAGGTATAAATCGCCTGTGTTTTGATATACAACGTCTCTTTGTAAAGGAACACAAAGGTACTATGAATTGCGCAATTTTTTGGAAGTACTTTCGCAAATAGCTGATGAATATTAACTTTGGCTTGTATGTATCTCTTTTACACCAACAAGATTGATGGAGATTGGGCTGTGCTGGAAGAAGCCGAGGCACGACACTGTGTTCAGGTATTAAGAATGAAGGAAGGCGATGCCATTCAGTTTGTTGATGGTAAAGGGAATTGGTATACCGGACGACTGACTACACTACACAAAAAGGAGTGCAGAATCGGTATTGAGCAGCGCAAGTTACAGGCTCCAGCAACTAAAGTTGATCTTCATCTAGCCGTGGCGCCAACGAAGAGTATTGACCGTTTTGAGTGGTTCTTGGAGAAAGCTACGGAAATGGGTATTAGCCAAATTACCCCCTTGTTATGCAGGCGTTCGGAGCGGAAGCGGATACGGGCAGAACGCCTGGAACGCATCCTAGTGGCAGCTATGAAGCAATCCCTGAAAGCTCAGCTACCGGTTTTACACCCATTGCAAAAACTAGGCGATTTTTTATCTAAAGTAGACAGTCAACAGAAGTTCATAGCACATTGCAACCCTGACCAAAAAAAGTTGTTAAAAGACATCTATATAGCTGGCAAAAGCGTTTGTATTTTGGTAGGGCCGGAGGGAGATTTTACGGAAGAAGAAGTTTGCGCGGCACAGCAATTAGGCTTTGATTCCATCAGTTTGGGAGAAGCCAGGTTACGGACAGAAACGGCTGCTATGGTAGCTTGTCACAGTATAAATTTCATGAATCAATGATATCATCCATGATCAAGAGAGCATCATTTGCGGGTCTAATCCTGCTAATTTTCGGGAGTCTAGCTTTTACCTGGCAAGAAGAGCCCGTGTTGAAGTTGGGCCTGTTGAAGTATAATGGGGGGGGAGATTGGTATTCCAATCCGACGGCGCTGCCCAATCTAGCCCGTTTTTGTAATGGTCAATTAGGTACCGACTTTGCACTTGATTATGCGGTGGTAGAGGTAGGGAGTGCCGAACTCTTCAATTATCCTTTTGTACACATGACTGGGCATGGTAATGTGCTTTTCTCTGATGCGGAGGCTGAAAATTTGAGAAATTACTTGGTGGCAGGAGGTTTTCTGCATATTGATGATAACTATGGATTAGATCCCTATGTGCGGGTAGCCATGAAGAAGGTTTTTCCCGATCAAGAATTTATTGAATTGCCCTTTGAGCATCCGATCTATCATCAGAAATATAGTTTTAAGGGGGGATTGCCAAAAATCCATAAGCACGATGACAAGAATACCCAAGGCTTCGGCTTGTTCTGGGAAGATCGATTGGTTTGCTTCTACACTTACGAGTGTGATTTAGGGGATGGCTGGGAGGACCCCGAAGTACACAAAGACCCACCTGATGTTAGGCGTAAAGCACTGCAAATGGGGGCTAATATCATCCGCTTTGCTTTCCAACAGTAAGCTAGCTAGTAAAACAAAAGGGGACAGCCTGATTGATCACTATCTACTAGTTCATCTTAGATGGAGAAAAGAACCTTCAGTTACGAACTGGTTTCGTAGGCGGGTAGGGTTGCGTCTTAGATAGACAGTATAACTTTTTCCTGCAAGATGCGGTTGAAAAATTTATCAGGTAGAGGAACAAGGCTCGGCTAGTCTATTCTCGAGCTAAATTTGGTCTATTCTTGATGTACTTGCGTACGTTTAACCAGAAAATTCCGACGAGGTAGAAGATGATGGGAGAGCCTAAAGTAACGAAAGTGGCATAGATAAAGTAAAGCCGTACCCTAGAAGTGGCTACACCAATCTTCTCGGCCAGATAATTGCAAACACCAAAAGCTGATTTTTCCAATATTCCCTTTACTTCCATCATATCGCTGTGTTTTAGAGAAAGGCTCGCTTTCCGGTGAAATATCCTTGCAATGATCTACAACAAAAATAGGTCATTTTTGCTTAAAATATTACATAAAAAATTATGATAATTTGTCCATTAGCTGGAATATCTATCACAATGGGGGCACTTTTCTAGTTGAGTTGAAAGGTTAAGGCCCGGGCAAATTAGATCCCTTATCCCTGAGCCTTAACCTATTGTTCATTGCCTCTAGTAGACAGCTACCGTTCGGTCCGCTTTGACCTGAATTTCAAATTGATCGATGACCTGATAACCAGACATGCCTTTTTCCAATAGTTGTACGGCATGCTTTCCACTTTGTTCAAATACGTATTGGATCTCCGCTTGTTTTACCTCAATGGTTTCCTCTTTCCCAAGTACCAGGAGATAAGTTTCAGCAGGATCAAGATCCCGTAGTGAGATATTTGTTGGTAAACCCACTTCAGCCGTATTGTCAATGCTGATAAAAGCTTGGTTGGGTGTGGCTTGATCGTACTTGATCGTCATTTGATTGGATGGTGATGCATTGGCATTCATCAAGTAAACGATTCCTAAAATGCCAGCCAATAGCATGATTACCAGTAGACTAGATTCGAGTTTTCTGTTTGAATTTGGTGTAGTTTCGTGTTTCATGTGAAATAATTAAGTAGTTGACGTATTGATGTTTGGGTGTAGTTTGGGACATACCTATCCCATGTGGATCAGGGGGCTAAGCCTGTCCATTATTTAGATGTTTTGGAACATAAAAAATCCTCAGCTTCTAAGTGACGACTCAGAAGCAATCTGGTTCCATGCTATAGTTTTCTACACGGACATAGCTTCTCCATTTTCCATCTGCTGACAGATAGAATTAAACGATTAGGAAATAATGAGCATTAGCCAAACTACCTCTAGCAGGACAATGACTCCGCTAAAACCTAATGAGAAACCATAGTGGTGTTAGGAAAACATAGTGTAGTGGAATATTCTGAAGGTATCACTTAGTGTATCAAGTACAGGATTGACTTGAAGCCGACGTTGATAACGCCTCATAGTGATTGGTTTGATAAGCCTTGGGCTTTAATGCCCAAAGTCATCAAATGATAGACCGATACCTTCTACAATCTTCTCTTAATGAGACTCCGACTATCTTTAAGGTATATAGTGCGATTTACTATTACCGAAAAAGTGCCTTCAGTCTAGCAAAAGTCAATTGTAAGCATCCAAGAAAATAGATAGACCTCAAAAAATGAGTCTATGTTATCTTAAATGTAGGATGGAGCATAAGCATTCGCTCCGACGTGTATAGGAACCCAACTTGTAGTGTGAAGAAATAACCACCGAGGAAAGATGATAGAACAGGGTGGTCTGGCCGATAAGGGAAGTAAGTTGATGCGTAAATAATGTTTCATAGTCAAAAAAGTTTTTGCGTTATAGCAAAGATAAAATATATAAGTAAAAATTATAATGTTTAACTAGTTTTTTAACCCTTTGTTTCACGCCTCCTTGGACAATTCCTGCGATTCTCGTTGATTCAGAGCACAAAAGTTCGCTGAGAGGCATTGTCCAGGTGTTTCTTATCTGGATAGTTCCAAATTGCGTGCCAAACTGCTATTGAGTAGTATAGATATTTGTAGAAAATATAATTTGAGAATTGTCCAGGAGCAAGGTTCAGCATAGTAAGCAAACCATTGCTCCATGTCCGGAAGCTAAAGCTTAATAACCTTTTGCATCATCATCAGGATTTCGTCGATCACCTACGCCTTGCAAACTACCATCTTTTAATCGATGAATAGCTTTAATAACAGCCATATAATTTACTTCATACAATTGATGTCCTAAGGCTTTCAACTTTTCCTTTAATTCCTCGTTCATACCGTTTTTCTCAATCAAGATCCGATCGGGGAGCCACTGGTGATGAAAGCGGCTGGCATTTACAGCTTCCTCCAAGTTCATACCGAAGGCTGCGACATTCAAGAAAACCTGGAAGACTGCTGTGATAATCGTAGATCCACCTGGTGCTCCAATGACCATAAATAGTTCCCCATCTTTTTCAATGATAGTAGGTGTCATCGAACTCAGCATTCGCTTTCCAGCTTGTATAGCATTGGCTTCAGCCCCGACCAAACCAAATTGATTGGGAACCCCAGGCTTTGAGCTAAAGTCATCCATTTCATTATTTAGAAAGAACCCGGCTTCATCTACCCATACCTTACAGCCAAAATTGGAGTTTAAGGTAGTGGTCAGGGAGACAGCATTCCCATCCTTATCCACAATAGAACTATGTGTAGTCTCAAAGCTTTCTTTAATCTGGCCTTGAAAAGCTCCAGCGAGGATATCTGAACTTAAAGAAGCTTTCTTGGGTGAGAAGTTCGCCATTCGTTCTTCTACATAATCTTTTGAAAGTAGGGAGTCTATGGGGACAGGGTAAAAATCCATGTCTCCCAGGTGTTGCGATCTATCTGCATAAGCTCTACGTTCGGCTTCAACCATTAAATGAATTGTTCGCGGATCGTGGAATCCCCACTCTTCGATGGGATAGGCTTCAACCATTTTCAGAAGTTGTAGAAGTGCTATGCCACCGCTAGAGGGTGGGGGCATGGAAATGATTTTGTAGTCTTTATATTGGCCAGTTACAGCCGGGCGCCACTGTGCTCGATACTTCGATAAATCTCTTTTGCTGATGATACCATCTCCTTCTTTCATTTCTTTGACAATGGCTTTCGCGACCTTTCCTTTATAGAACCCAGCTCGACCTTTTTGTTGGATTCTACGTAAGGAATTGGCAAGTTTTGCCTGTACCAACATATCTCCTTCTTTCCAATCCTCTCTAATAAATGGATTCGGATCATCATTTACCGCCTTAAAATCTGGTTGGAAGCGATTCAAGCGATTTGCTTCTGTCTGGCTAACCGGATAGCCATTTTCTGCCAATTCGATGGCGGGTTGAATGAGTTGCGAAAAGGGAAGCTTGCCATATTTTTCGTGCGCCTGAATTAGGCCATCTACCGTACCTGGAACACCCGCAGCCAGATGACCCTTAGTGCTTAGGCCTGGAATAATGTTGCCAGCCTCATCCAAATACATGTTTCGGTGCGCTTTCCGTGGCGCCTTTTCTCTATAATCTATGGTAGCGGTTTCCCCATTCTTCATCCGAATAACCATAAAACCGCCACCACCAATATTCCCTGCTCTGGGATAGACGACGGCCTGGGCAAATTGTACAGCAATTGTAGCGTCCACGGCATTCCCCCCAGCCTTGAGGATAGATAGACCTACTTCGCTGGCCAATGGGTGTGGAGAAACCACCATTGCCTGTGATCCTATTGCATTCTTATTGCTGCTGTAATATAACTTTTGGGCAAAAAGAGGATTGATAAACGGGCCTGCGGCTAGAAAAAAAATATAGAAAATTACTGCGCACTTGATTTTTGGCATGATGGTTGCTTGAGTGATGAATATAATTTATAAAAGTCTGGTAATTAGGTCTCAATATGAAATTCGCTGGTAAGCTGGTGAAGTGAATTCCTATCCGGAATTTTCAACGCTTTTCGAATCGAGAAAGCTGGAAGCCTAATTACTAGCCTGATTTTGGGGTCGCTTTGGCAGAATTGAAAATCAATATTATGCGCTGAAGTTCGTAAACGACTTGGATTTGGACAAATCATGAGCGGACAAAGTGATTCCTAACAAGAAAATTACAAGGTATAAGTAATAGTGTTCCCGGCGTAATCCCATAGTAGTTTGGAAAGGAATAAAATGGGAAAAACTGTATTGGGTCTGAAAAGTTTTCTCTCTTCCGACTGGGATTACGCCCTTTTTCTGAGACATGAAACAAATTTTAAATAAAGTTTTGGAATAAGAATTGGTTAATTATTTACTGGCTTGATTCGGCGCCACTCTTCCAAGGAAAGTGGCGCTTTTTAATTTGGGAAATAGTTGACTTTGTGAAATTATATTTCTATATTATTTCTTGAGAGTACAAAAATATGGTTTACTGATTTTGATAGTAATACCATGCTCTCCCACATTGATAAGACAGATTCAGCAACTTGGCATCGAGATGCCCGTAAGCCCGAACCGCAACCAAACTAGTACCTACCGCCTTACGTTTCTTCAGAAAATCGTCGAATTACTACTATCCTAATTTCTACTTGTCCCATCTGTGGGCAGAAACAGTGCTACCCCGGCTGAAGATTGCCTTAACTATAGGCTCAGGAAATGTTGGATGCCTTAATATAGGTCATCTATAAGTTTTGGTATGGGAGCACCTAAATCTATTTGTATGAAACGCATTTTATCTTCACTATTTTTGCTAGCCATTAGTTTTACATTGCTTGCTCAATCCAAGAATCTCAAGGCAGAACAAGCAGCTATTAAGGAAGTCATTGAAAGTGAATCCAAGCATTTCTGGGCCCGAGATTACCAAAGCTGGAAGAAACTGTGGGTGCATGCCGATTACGCGGTTTGGCTGGCAGCCTCTCGTGATGGGATTCGCCAATACCAGGGTTGGAAAGCCTGGAGTGATAATGTAAAGGAGTTTTTTGCCGAAAATCCAGAACCCAAGACTTATATCGGAGAGGTTACCAAGACAGACTATCGCTTTAGAATTTATGGTGATGGGGCTTGGGTGTCCTTTGTCCAGGATAATGAAGGAACGGGTACTTTAGAGACTAGAATATTAGAGAAGCGCAATGGAAAGTGGAGAATCGCCATGGCGCAGATCATCCATGATGCTAATGAAGATTTAGTGATTGAAGGTCCTGAAGGGGATCGCTAGACCATGATTGCATGTTTGGGATGGCAAGGCTGCCTCCCAAACATGCCACCTTCCCACTTTCTGGTTGCCTCTCCTGGATATCTGGCTATTTATTCTTTCTCTCACCATTAATTCTTGCTACCAATAGCAAATTATTGAACTGAAAGTGATCGCTGAAAAGACTCCACTTTCAAGTAGATCGCCGGATTTGCCGGCTTGGAAGGATATTCCAGTTGAGGATCAAGCTACTTGGGATACTCGCATGGCATTGTACGCAGCAGTAATCGATCGGATGGACCGGGGGATCGGTCGAATGATAGAAAAGCTAGCAGAAAAAGATCAACTGGAAAATACACTAATTGTCTTCTTGTCGGATAATGGTGGGAGTCCAGAACGGATGCTAAATACCTCACATCCTACTCATGGTGAGCCAGGCTCCGTCAATTCCTTTTCCACCTACTGGGCGCATTGGGCTAATGTCAGTAACACGCCCTATCGCTTTTATAAAGGTTGGGTTCAGGAAGGAGGTATTGCCACTCCATTTATTGCCCATTGGCCCGCTACGATTCCTTCGGGAGCAGTTAATGACAAAACCATCGGGCATATTATGGTCCTATTGCCAACGGCCTTAGAAGCGGCAGGGGTAGAATATCCTTGAGAAATTGACGGAAGGGCTATTATTCCTGCAACAGGACGATCTATAGTTCCAGCATTGAAAGGGGAAGAGCAGCCAGGTCATGAAATCCTATTCTGGGAGCATGAAGGTGCTAGAGCGATCAGAAATGGAGATTGGAAACTAGTGGTCAATTACTATGACATCACAGCGGAATTGGAAGAGATTATCAAGAAAGAACATACCCCGAGTCCCTTTTGGCCATTGAAAAGTGAACTGAATTGAAGAGGCCGTGGAAATACAATCAAGGGGTTGGTTATAGAATTTTAAAAATTATATATGATATACTTGTTTGTGTGTGTGATTATTGCTACATTTGAATTAAGGCGGGAGCAATGGCCCCGTCTACTCACATGGTTCTCAACTAAAACAGCAAGGCAGTACCTTCCCCTGATCTACAGCTGCCTTTTATTTTTCAGTAAGAACACTACAGAATTGCAACTATCGACCAAGTTGGTCGTATAGATTATTATTCCTTCCAAACACTATGTCCGAAAATATATGAATTAATGGTATGCTCAGTTCAATCTGGTTGTGTACAAAGGTCTTCCTCGGACAAACTTCACTAAGAAAATAAGTAAGATCGTATTCCTCGATTGACGTCTTCAATCTGGAATGTCATCATATCCCCTAAATATAGCTTGTTGAAACAATACGCTTACGTATTGTCCAAACGGGCAAGATCCGTCGCCAACTCAATACATGCAACACACTAAGGTGGTTTGAATTCAACTATTCATTGCTTCATTAAGACGGGCAATGACAACTAATGCTTTACCTAACACCAAACTAAGTTGAACACATGAAGCGTTTTTCCGCGATCACCACCGTATGTACAGTATTGCTCTGTTGGACTGCCGGATTATCAGCACAGCCAATAGAACTGTGGCATGCCATTTCAGAAGAACAAGCTCCTTCTAAGGTTAACAAAGAGCAAGAAACAAATGAAGCCAGGAGACTTCAACTTGACTTCGAAGCTTTCAGATCATTACTGTTTAGTATCGAAAAGGACCAGCAAGCAATAGTAGAATTACCATTACCAAATGGGCAAAACGAAAAATTTAGGCTTAAAAATGCCTCTATCATGGCGGAGCGACTCGCCAGGAAGTATCCAGGAATCCGTTCTTATGTCGGCCAAGGCATGGACGATCCGAGTGCTACTGTGAGATTGGACGTAAGCCATAAAGGTGTCCATGCCATGATTTCTTCAGGGACAACGCCAATGGTACTAATTGATCCCTTGAATAATGAGGATGTAAACATTTATCAATCCATGTATAAACCGGCGGCCTCGGCCTCCAAACACGAGCATTTTCATTGCTCCTATAGCCCCATGAACGATGAAGCCCTTCCAAGGTTTTTTGGAGGGCTTCAAAAAACTAACCTCTGTACGTATAGAACCTATCGAATGGCCCTGGCCTGTACGGGCGAGTATGCGGACTTCCATGGTGGGACGGTCCCGGATGTACTGGCGGCTATGAACACCACGATGACCCGTGTCAACGGGATTTTGGAACGAGACCTTAATATCACTTTGGTCCTTGTGGAGAATAATGATCAGTTGATCTTTCTGGATCCAGAAACTGATCCTTACACCAACGGTAGTGGTAGTGCGATGTTGGAACAAAATCAGACCACCTGTGATGATATTATTGGTTCGGCCAATTACGATATAGGCCATGTTTTTAGTACCGGAGGTGGCGGTGTGGCCTATCTTGCTTCCATGTGTAAACCGTACAAGGCTGGCGGGGTTACCGGGCAACAGATTCCGCAGGGAGATGCTTTTGACGTCGATTATGTCACGCATGAAATCGGGCATCAATTAGGCGCTAATCACACGCAAAATAATGACTGTAATAGATTTGCCAATGCAGCTGTAGAACCAGGTAGTGCATCTACGATTATGGGATATGCAGGTATTTGCTCCCCCAATGTACAATCCAATTCTGATGCCTACTTTCATGCCTTTAGTATCCAAGAGATCAATGCCTATCTGGATTCCAACACGGGAAGCAGCTGTGCACAGGCTTGGGATAATGGGAATAGCCGTCCCTCCATCACAACTATGATAAACTACACCATTCCGGCTAGTACCCCCTTTGTCCTATCTGCCTCGGCCTCTGATCCTGATGGCGATGGACTGACCTATTGTTGGGAACAAATGGATCGAGAGATCGCATCCATGCCCCCCCAACCCGGTAATACGGTCGGTCCTTGTTTTCGTTCACTTGCTCCCAGCACAGAGCGACAACGTTACTTCCCTAACATGTATGATTTGCTTCACAACGAGCAGAGTGCCTGGGAAGTCCTACCGGCCGTCTCACGCACTTTGAACTTCAATTTAACAGTGAGAGATAACCAATTAGGTGGGGGGTGTATTGCCCAATCGACAGCCGAGCTAGAGGTAATTGATACCGGTGCCCCCTTCCGAGTATTGGCGCCGAATGGGATGAATGCTTGGGTGGCTCAAACTGTGGAGCAGATACGATGGGATGTAGCAAAAACCGATCAAACACCGATCCTGACTTCACATGTTGATATTTTGTTGTCTGTTGATGGTGGCCATCACTTTGATATCATCCTGGCTGAACATACGCTAAATGACGGAGTGGAAGAAGTAATAATACCTAATACGATCGGAGATAGTTGCCGGATCATGATCAAGGCAGTAGAAAATATTTTTTTGATATATCTGACCAAAATTTTAGGATAGAAGGCCCTCAGGCATTGACCGTCGAGCTCTTGGATAGCCCGATCAGCTGTGCCGGAGCATACGATGCCAGCTTGTTTGCTGAAGTTTTCGGTGGCCAGGCTCCGTATCACTATGAATGGTCTACCGGTGCGGAGAGTTCCTCTATAGCTGACCTTGGTCCTGGACGGTATAGTCTCACGATAACGGATGAAGAGGGAAGTATCGTTACGGAGACGATTCAGGTTGACACCTTAAAGCCCCTACAAATAGTTCTAGCGGCGACTAACCTTAGCTGCAATGAAAGTAACAGTGGAAGTATTGTAGCTGCGGTGTCCGGTGGGATTCCGCCGTACCAATACGAGTGGACTGGACCGAATAGCTATGTCGGAGCTGGAACTGCCATCTCAGGGCTAGCGGGTGGTACCTATCAGCTCGTCGTAACGGATCACAGGTCATGTCAAGAAGTAGTAACCATCGCGCTTTTTGATCCGAATACTCGATTCTACTACGATGCAGATAAAGATGGGTATGGAGATCATACCAAGTGGTTGGATGCGTGTTTTGAACCAGAAGGTTATGTCAAACTAGATGGTGACTGTGAAGATGATAATAGCCATGTTCATCCTGGTGTGAAGGAGGTCTGTGATGGCGTGGATAATAATTGTGATGGACAAATAGATGAAGGGTTTGATCGCAATTGGTACTATTTGGATGCGGATGGAGATGGCTATGGGGATCCAGCACAGTCTATATTGGCGTGTGTTATACCTCCGAATTATACGATCAATGACCAAGACTGTCAGGATGCGGATAGCTCGGTGTATCCTGGTGCCCCGGAAATCTGTGATGGCCAAGACAATGATTGTGATGGTTTGACTGATGAAGGAGGTTGCCGCTTAACTATGGAACATGGAAACTTAAAGCGACTTGGTGGAGATTGGCAGAAAGTACATCTTCAGCAAGACTATGAATCGATGGTGGTGATTACCAACGTCATTTTGACTTCTGAAGACCAGAAACCAGTGGTGACGCGCATCAGGCCTGGCGATCATCAATCATTTGAGGTCAAGCTACAAAACCCGACAGGGGAGGAAGTGGACAGCTATTATTCGCTGACCTTTTTTGTAGTGGAAGAAGGAACTTACACAGAGGCAGAACACGGTGTGAACTTGGAGGCGCATCGGATGCAGTCCAGTACAGTTTCTTCCGTTCAGTCCTGGCAGCTTGATCATCAAGCCTACAGTAACGTTTATCAACAGCCGGTGGTACTGGGGCAAGTCATGTCTTACAATGATCCTAAATGGTCAACCTTTTGGTCATCGTCGATCGGAGATCGAGCGAGTGCCGCGGATATTCTTGGCTTCTCCATTGGTAGGCACGTAGGAGAGGATCCAGATGTAGAGAGACTGCCCGAAACCCTTGGATACGTGGTGGTTGAGGCTGGTATGTATGAAGTAAATGGAATGCATTTTTACGCCAAATTAGGAGATGATTCTGTACGTGGAGTAAGCAATAGCAGCGTTGGATATCCTTACGAGACACCGCTAGAACAATTGGACTGTGCAGTGGCAAGTATAGCGACAATGAAAGGAGTAGATGGCGGCTTTCCGGTGCTTTTTACAGAGGATCCTTTTGGTCAGCGTGGCAAACTAATGCTAGCTATTGATGAAGATCAGATCATGGATATGGAAAGAAGTCATGACGGCGAACGAGTGTCCTTCCTCGCTTTTGGCAATCCTGCTCCCGCAATCATCTATTGTGAGACGGGCGCAACCAGCTCTGAATACGAATGGATTGAATCACTTAGTATTGGCGATCTCACCCATCAAAGTGGCAACAATGGAGGTTATGGAGATTTTACCGATATGGAAATCTACGCTAGACGAGGTGAGGAGGTGTTCTTTAGTTTAATGCCTGGAACAGCCATTCACAATTATCCAGAGTACTGGAATATTTGGATTGACTACAACCAAGATGGCGACTTCCAGGATGAAGATGAAGTAGTGTTGGCCTTGGCCAGCCATCGGGGAATGTATATCGGTCAATTCACCATTCCCCCCTTTGCAAAAAGTGGACCTACGAGAATAAGAATAGGAATGAAGTGGGGAGACTTTTCACCGGCATGCGGAGCGACGGGTTGGGGGGAGGTTGAAGATTATACCCTAGTAATAGAAGCCGCTTCAGAGGCTCGTCCGGCACCAGTTCGATTAGAGATCAGTACTGCTCCTAGGAGTATTAAGACACATATTTATCCAAATCCAGTTTCTGACCAATTAAATCTTAGTCGGGGGCAGGGATGGCTTGGCCTATCTCAATGGCGAATTACAGATGTAAGTGGGAAAGTGTTACAGCAAGAGAGCATAGCAGCCGTTGAGGAAGGGAGTAGCACAACAATTGAGCTGCGACACTTGCAAACCGGCACTTATTATCTAGTGCTGATCGATCAAGAAGGGAAAAGAGAAACATTGCCTTTTGTCAAAGTACCCTAAAGAGAAATGACTACAGTTCGCATAGTAACCAAAACGTATAGTTCTACTTCATTATAAACCGCTTTTAAATCTCGTCCTTAAAAACCTCTAACTTACTGATCAAAACAGATGGCCCTTTGCGGAGCAAAGGGCCATCAAATTCTTCTAGATTGAGCAATAATCTATATAGTAGTAGAAAATTACGCTAGTCTTTCAAAATGTGTCTAGAGATCACAAGTTTTTGAATTTCTGAAGTACCTTCACCAATGGTACATAATTTCGCATCTCGGTAGAACTTCTCCGCAGGGAAATCTTTGATGTACCCATATCCACCATGGATCTGGATGCCTTCATTGGCTACTTCTACAGCTGTTTCAGAAGCATAGTATTTCGCCATGGCTGAGATTTTGGTGACTCTTTCACCTTTATCCTTCAGGTTGCCAGCTTTTCTGGTTAACAGTTCTGAGGCTTCAATCTTCGTAGCCATATCCGCCAGTTTAAAACTAATGGCTTGAAACGAGGAGATAGGCTTTCCAAATTGCTCACGTTCTTTAGAGTATTTGCGGGCAGCTTCGTAGGCACCTTTGGCAATACCTAGAGATAAGGCAGCAATTGAAATGCGGCCCCCATCCAGGATTTTTAGGGCTTGTACAAAACCCTCACCTTCTTGCCCCAGAATTTGATTTTTGTGGACACGGCAGTTTTCAAAGATCATTTCTGCTGTCTCAGAGGCACGCATGCCCAACTTATTTTCTTTTTTGCCAGCCTTGAAGCCCGGTGTTCCTCGCTCAACTACAAAGGCGGTCATTCCGTGACTATCCAGCAATTCTCCTGTTCTGGCAATCACTACAGCCACATCCCCACTAATACCATGAGTGATGAAATTCTTGGCGCCATTAAGAATGTAATAGTCCCCGTCTTTCTCAGCTACACACTTCATCCGACCGGCATCACTTCCGGTATTAGGCTCGGTAAGACCCCAGGCGCCGATCCACTCCCCACTAGCCAACTTCGGCAAATACTGATGTTTTTGCTCTTCATTAGCAAAGGAAAGAATGTGATTGGTGCAAAGAGAATTGTGGGCGGCAACGGACAAGCCAATACTGCCGCAGACTTTGGAGATTTCTTCTAAAATGGTGATGTACTCTTGGTAACCCAAGCCAGCACCTCCATAGATCTCGGGGACTAGAATACCCATGAATCCGTAATCCCCCATTTTTCTAAATACGTCCACGGGGAAGTGCTGGGTTTCATCCCATTCCATCACATGAGGGCGGATATAATTTTCTGCAAAATCACGGGCACTTTCCATGATCATTTGCAGGTCCTCAGTGTATTCCACCTGTACTGTCATAATTTGATGTTTTGTATATAGTTATAACGATTTGAGTCTAACAGTCGATTATAAATACATGCAGTATTAAATGGAATTCAGCATAAAATGTTTACTACACTACCAAAATTCCAGTCCAATTATCGGCCTGAAGGACCTTACCCACCTTTACCTGCTAGGACGGTAGGTATGACTCTCCTTTGCCTCCCAGCCCATGGCTTCTCTCATTTTGTGATACAGGGCAGTGTTGTCGTAAATCCCAGAAAATAAATCTGCATTTGGCCCATAGGCAAAAACGGGGATCATGGTGGCCGTATGATCATTAAGATTGAAGGTGAGCTTCAATCTTCCAACCTTTGAACCTTCATCAATAGCCAGGCCTCCTGTTTCATGATCGGCAGTGACCAAGACAAGGGTATCACCTCGTTTCCTGGCAAAGTTCAATAAATTATTGATCGTTTGGTCAAAATCCATTAGTTCTTTTACGAGCGCATGACTGTCATTGGCGTGCCCCGCCCAGTCAATTTGTGATCCTTCAACGACTAAAAAAAAGCCTTGATCATTTTTCTCGCTTAGAAATTCTGCTGCCATAAGGCTAGCCGATGGAAGATAGTGCCTCCCTTCCAGTACTTCTGGAGGCTGAGTTTGTGCAGTGAAGTAGGCAAAGTTTTGTCCGGGCTCTGGTCTAAACTTTTTCAATGACTGCCGATTATAAGCACCTACCTTGTATCCCTTATCCTCTAACTCCTCATAAAGATTTCTTTCATCAACACTACGATTGGTGAAATACTCTAACCCCCCACCAATAAATAAGTCTACTTCTCGTTGCACTAGATCTGCGGCAATATTTTCGTAAAAGACCCTTAGGGGTTGATGAGCAAAGAAAGCAGCTGGGGTAGCATGTACGATGGTAGAGGTAACTACGACTCCGGTCGCATATCCCTTACTTTCCATTTCCTCTAAGATGGTTTCGCAGGCCAGAGAATCAGGGGTCATACCGATAGTGCCATTCAATGTTTTCCGTCCGCAAGCGAAGGCGGTAGCGCCCGCCGCAGAATCCGTGACCAGATAGTCTGCTGAATGGGACTTATGCAGTCCGACAACTGGAAATTTTTCTAAGCTGAAACGATTGTTGTTGTGAAATAGTCCTGCACTTACTTGCGTTAAGCCCATGCCATCCCCGATCAGCAAGATTATGTTCTTTGGTTGTTCAGCAATGGGGGCCTGTACAATCGGTGCGGGGGGAGGATCTGCGGTTTTACATCCCCAAAAAGCACCGCTTAGGGCCAGTAGCATTAGTGTTTTTACCCGTTTTGACATGATAAATTTTCGAAGTCGCTTTTTTATAAAATTTTAAACAGGCATTGTCACACTCTCAAGCATTAATAGATAATGACACCACTTTCGTCGAAATTAAATTTTGAAAATGGAAGTTTCGGTATAAATACTGGAATCTTATTTGGAATACCTTTAGCTTTGCATCATGAAATTCTAGTTCTGCTAAAGGATGTAGTTGGTTAAGGATAAGGTCCAAAAGAGGACTTGGGTGGCTGGATTCCCAATTTTATTTGGCAATAGGGAATATTTAGTTGTTTTAGAATGTCTTATGCAATAAGAATAATTACCATTTTAGTTGCCACTGTCCAATCCTTGCCAGATTTCTTCAACTTTGGGTAACTTTTTGTCGTATAAAAGAGTCTACTCTATGCATCCTTACTACTTTAGTTCACTCACACTATTTCCATCCGCTAGAAGCTGGAGAAGGCAGGTAGGAGAGTGTCAAAGGGAAGCGAGATGTTGGACTGTGATCCTTTTACAGCGGTCCGAGTTACTGAAAGTATCCTAATAAAGATCGAGTATTTCTTAAAAGGGTGTTAAAATATTTGAGTATGAGCAACCCTGTAAATTTTTTTTACTCCTTAATATGTAAAGCTAAGAAAAGTGTTGAAAAATCCGACTGTTCATATTAAAATCAACAACCTAATGGTAACCCGTAATTTGTTAACCCTGTGTCTGGGGCTTTTCACCTGGATCGGCCTTTCAGCTAATCCTTCGCCCCCCAAAGAAGCTACAATTAAAACAGTATTTGATTGGCTGAGTGCCGGAGGAGAAGTCCTCGAAGTTACCCTGGAAAGCGATTGGTCTAATCTGATTGAAAACAGAAAACAAAACCTTGAAGAAACCGCGAAACTGTACTTTGATGACACCGAAGGAACTGCCCAGGAGGTGGATTTAAAGGTGCTGCTACGTGGTAAATTTCGACGTCGTGTGTGCGCGTTCCCACCGGTAAAACTGAAATTCCCGAAAAAGGACTTGAAGAAGCGTGGACTCAATAATCACAATGACCTTAAATTGGTTACACATTGTCTAGGCGACAAGAAAGCTGGGAATGATAATGTTCTAAAGGAATATTTGACCTACCAAATGTACAATGCGCTAAGTTCCAATAGCTACCGTGTACAACTCGTTAAGATTACCTATGTAGATACGGCTAAGAAATTACCTAAGACTAAACGTTATGGCTTCCTCATCGAAGACACGGATGAAATGGCTGAAAGATTGGGAGGAGAGGAGTGCGACTGCATGTATCCCGATGTTGCGAAGGTAGATGAAAAGCAAATTGCGCAAATGTCAATGTTCCAATACTTGATTGGTAATGAAGATTGGAATTTGGCTATGGGCAGAAATTTAAAGTATGTGATTACTAAAGGAGGCACCCGAGCTATTCCCGTGGCTTATGATTTTGACTTTTCTGGCTTGGTGAATACCTCCTATGCTTTGGCTAATGTGGATCACAAATTGCAATCTGTTCTGGATAGAGTTTACTTAGGACACCCCGCAAGCGATCCGATTATGTTAGAAGCCATGGCTAAGATTAAGAATAAGCGTAGCGAATTTGAAAGCATTATTAAAAGCTTCAGCTTATTGGGTGGCAAAGGCAAAAAAGAAATGTTGGCCTACCTGGACACTTGTTATGAATTGCTCGAAGGTCTAGAAAGCGCTGGCACCCGCCAGTGGTTTGCTACCTTAAGTAAGGGTACAAATGTCCTAACGATCCCAGTGGCTCCTTCTACCGGAGCAAAGGCCATCGGTAAGTGAAAGAGTAATTAGGCTTAATCACATAGGCGAAAGCCCTTCTCTTTATGACGGAGAAGGGCTTATAGTGAGATTTTCGTTTTCCTGCCAGAAAATCCCTGATGCTATGACCAGGTCTGATGAATAACTCCTTCAGCGTAAACAAAAAACCACGATCTAGCTGGAAAATACTGTTTGGGATTTTATTACGCACGTATTTTGCCTCAATTCTTCTGCCTCCCGCCTTTTGGCCGCAGTAATTTCCCTCGAAACCTTTCCCACAGTTTTGGCAAATCATTTACTAGCAATTGTTTGAAAATGATGCTCCATTATTCCTCTGCAAATACTTCGAAGTGTAGTACCTTCTCCTCAAATTCTAAAAGATATTGCTTATCCCTGGGGTAGTACTTGGCAATTTCATACTCCTCGCCAGCAAAATGCTGGATGACATCGAGATTTTCCCAATAGGTTATCAAAGTGAAATGGGCAATATCTGCTTCTAGCCTTCTCAGAAAGGAAAGCTTTATAAAACCTTTTGTTTTTCGATAATCAGGTATTGCGACCGATTTCATGAAAGCTGTGTATGCCTCATAATCCTGAGCTTTGGTCGTACCGTGCCATATCCTTGCAATCATGGGTAATGGTTCAATGAAAGTTTTGCTTAATATTTATATTTCCCTTTCCATTGTTGCTGCAAACGCTCCTTGATCTTTCTCTCAGAAGGATTATTGTCTTGCGGTTCAAATATATGTTGGCCCTCCAATTCATCCGGTAGATATTGTTGTTGCACAAAGTTACCTGGATAATCATGCGAATAGAGGTAGTCCTTCCCATAATCCAACTGCTTCATCAACTGGGTTGGCGCGTTGCGAAGATGCAGGGGGACCGGAAGATTTCCCGTTTTCTTGACGATTGATTGAGCTTTATTGATCGCCATGTAGGCCGAATTACTTTTTGGAGAGGTGGCTAAATAGACGGTAGCTTGTGAAAGGATGATCCTGGCTTCTGGAAAACCCACTGCTTGAACTGCCT
This sequence comes from Saprospiraceae bacterium, assembly GCA_965263225.1. GTDB lineage: Bacteria > Bacteroidota > Bacteroidia > Chitinophagales > Saprospiraceae > DT-111. Next base: position 63,829 of record CBDHHG010000039.1, on the reverse strand, counting down.
GGAAGGCCGTGGTGGCCATTAGTAAGGCATTGGGGTTGGCCAAGCCAATGTCTTCTGCCGCTGAAATCATGATCCGTCGAGCAATGAACTTTACATCTTCCCCTCCTTCAATCATACGAGCCAACCAATACACAGCTCCATTGGGATCACTCCCGCGGATAGATTTGATAAAAGCTGAGGCAATATCATAATGCTGTTCGCCCGCTTTATCATAAATGCTTACATTCTGCTGTACCTTTTCAGTAACCAGTTCGTTGGTGATCTCTAAAGTGCCATCTTGGTCGAAATTGGTCACCAATTCCAAGATGTTGTACAGCTTCCGCGCATCTCCTCCAGAGTATCTAAGCATGGCGTCATAATCCACTACCTCGATATCTTTTTCTTTCAGGTAATAATCTTTTGCTAAGGCATCATCAATTAACTGGATCAATTCTTCCTTATGTAGCGGCTTTAATATGTACACCTGGCAACGGGAAAGCAAAGCGGCAATCACTTCGAATGAGGGGTTTTCTGTAGTGGCTCCAATTAAGGTGATGATGCCCTGTTCGACAGCACCGAGCAAAGAATCTTGTTGAGATTTGCTAAATCGATGAATCTCATCAATGAACAGGATTGGATTGGGCCGGTCAAAAAATTGCTGGCTCTTGGCTTTTTGGATTGTTTCCCGGATATCCTTTACCCCGGAATTTATCGCACTTAAGGTATAAAATGGGCGCTTGAGTTGTTGCGCGACAATATTGGCCAAGGTTGTTTTCCCAACACCGGGAGGACCCCAAAGTATGAAGGAAGGAATCTGTCCTGTTTCGATAGCTTGACGTAGGACGGAAGATTCACCCACCAGGTGCTGCTGTCCTACATAATCAGATAGTTGATTGGGGCGCATCCGCTCTGCCAAAGGTCTCATAGGTTCGCTCTTTTGAATGTAATCCTAAGTGATCAAGGTATAATATTTTCATGAAGTGGAGAAGTGCCCTTGATGGAGAATAGTAGAATTTTGGCCGAATTTATATTTCCCTATACCTGGTGAAACAAAAAATGAAACTTACCGTTTTCTTAACTAAAGAGACCGAATCAGGATCAAAAGCTACCATTTGTTAGTAAATTGTGCCAGAATGTCTGGCGATATTCAATTCGAATGTTTATATTTGTTATCACATCCCTTTATGTGGCAAATATCACCCTCCACCATAGCATTCAGCAAATCATTTGATCCAATTAGCACGGGAATAATACTTCGCCCCCACTGTGACAGCATTCACAGCGATACTACACAGCGATCTAATCTTAGTTCAGACACTCGCCTTAATTGAATTAAGATTTCTAAACTATGAGAAAACTAATTAAGGTATGACGCTACCGACTAAAGTACCGGCACATTCTCTGCAGGGGGGGCAAGGCTTTGCTTTCCAAGCCTTTTTGGAATCCCACGCTCTGCCAATTCAGTCCTTTGTGGTCAACCCCAGTAGGCGAACTACCATAGTGGGGAAATTGGGCACAAGGCTTACTTTCTTTCCAAATAGTTTTATCGATTCCGCTGGACAAGTAGTAACTGATCAGGTGACGATTAAACTCCGAGAGGCATTCTCTAAAGATGAAATGATATTCACGGGTTTACCAACTACCAGTGAAGACCGTCTATTGGAGTCAGCGGGACAATTTCACTTACAAGCCAAGGCAGGGGCAAGAGAACTTGCTTTGCAGAAAAGTGTGAATGTCGAACTTCCAATTCGAGCTACGGTAAGTAATCCCGTGGCGATGCGACTTTTTCGCGGAAGTAGCTCCTCTACCCGAGCATATAGATCCGGCTTTAACTTCGACTGGGAACTGGCAGGCGATCAAAATCTAAACCTGATAAAGAACATCGGGAAGCGCTATTTTCATTTTTCGATTGATCAGTTGAATTGGTGGAATTGCGATAGCTTTGTCAAGTCGAGAAATAAAGTAATGCTTAGCGTGAAAATGCAGACATTAATCGAAGACTTTGAGGACCGCTTGGCATTTTTAGTCTTCCGCGATATCAATGCTGTGGTCCGAATGTATCCGACGGGACGGCGTTTTTCAGCCATCAATATTCCCACTCAATTAGCCGCTACTCTACTAGTGATGGCATCGACAAAGGGACAATTATACCTAGGTGAGGCTGATGTCCTTCGCACCTCTAATCGAATGCTCCGATTGCCCATTCAACCGATAGTAGAGTCTGAGTTTATCCGAAAAATTCGACAATTGGCCAAAAATTAAAAGTAGGAGGTCAAGTCCTTAAATAAGAAGCTCCGTTGATGTCTAGAATAGCCCCAGTCATAAAGGCTGAATTTTGTTCAGCTAAAAAGACGATCCCATGCGCTACCTCCTCAGGTGTTGCTACCCTTTGCAGTGGGCTCTGATTGCGAATTAATTCTCCTTCTGGTCCTTCCAGGATGGTTTGTGTCATATCTGTGGCCACAAATCCTGGTGCCACTACCGAGACATAGATCTTATGTGGGCCGAGTGCCTTTGCGAGGGATTGACTCATGGCATTTAGCCCTGCCTTACTAGCACCATAGGCAGGGTGGTCGGGTTCTCCCCGAAATGCACCCCGAGAAGAAACATTGATGATATGGCCGCCATCTTGTTCCTTCATGTGCTGTGCCACCCAATAGCACATATTAGCAACGCCGGTCAAGTTTAGATCTAGTGTGTTTTTCCAAGCTTGCTGCCAAGTCGCATAATCAGAGTCCAGGATCGGGTGGGGTAGGTAGATAGCGGCGTTATTGACCAGTACATCGATCCGCTCAAACTCTCCGAGTACGGCTTCCGTCAGTTTTTCCACTGCATTGGCCCTAGAGATATCAGCTTTGATGGCAAAATGTCCTTCTCCTTCCAATGATTCAATGGTTTCAGCTGCTGCTGCACTATCTGATCTAAAATTTATGGCAACCTGTGCTCCTCTGGTGGCAAAGGCTTGTGCCGTAGCTCTACCGATGCCACGTGATCCTCCGGTGATGAGTACTTTTTTTCCGTTAAAATCCTCCATTTTAGGGTATAGTTATCGAGTAAATGACTGCACAAATCTAAAAATAGAGAGCTGTCGCAGAATAATCAGCATTATTGGGGCAGAATTTAAATGACCTTTTCCCAGAATCTTGTGTGATGTTAAATTATGGTATTTGGTAACACCTCAAGTTTTCTAGGGATTAAGCATTAGAACCCATTAAAAACCAAGTAATGAAAAACAGTATTCTAGCTTACCTGGGCGTTCTTGCCCTATTATTTAGTAGTTGCGCTACTACCGAAGAAATCTGGATCAACAAGGATGGCAGTATCCATGTAGAAGTACACAATGATATGAGTGCCTTTCTCGGCTTATTGAGTCCCGAGGATTTAGCAGGGGGTAAAAAGACGGACCCGGATAGCCCATTGTATGATGATGAACAAAACCCCAAAACGGAAAGTGCTAAGAAATTTAGTGAAGGTATGACTAAACTCTTCGAGCAGGAAAAAGTGGATACCACTATTGATTTCCTAGGGGTCTTCCAGGAGGAGATGGAATCAAGAGGCGTTAGCTCAGCGGAAGAAATGTGGCAATTGATGTTAGAAGAAGAAGCCGGAAACCGCAGTGTGGAGGAAAGAAAGGAAATAATCCATTTCTTTCAGGGAATGTTAAAGACTAAAATGCGACTGCAATTTGATAAAGGTGCAGGCACCTACATCATTTCAATGGTTCGGGATTATGCCAATGCAGAGGAGATCGAGCAAAATATGAACTTTGTGGAATTCTTTAGTACGTTGTCTGGGACCATGGAGAACCGAGATCCTGAAGACTTGGAGATGGCTCGCATGATGATGGGCAATGCCCCTGCTTACAGTCTAAACAAACGGGAATTTATCGTAAGTCGGAAGGGCTCAAACTACGAAGGGGTTGACCAGGAAACCATGCAACAGATGAAGATGATGTCTGCATTCATGGGAGGAATGAATCATAAGTATATCATTCATGTGCCTAAAAAGGTAAAAAAGGTTAATGTTCCTGGTGCGATAATTAAGGGTAATACGGTAACATTTTCGGCACCAACATCCCAAATTGGGGAAGAACAGACTGATTTTAATGCTAAGATTAAGTACAAATAATGGGCATACTATAAGCGGTAGTCCCTTAATTTTATGTTATGGAACCCCCTCTTCTTAGATGAGTGAGGCCCAACGGAAATCAGACTTCTAGCTAAGATATTGCTTTAAAGACTCTGGCTTTGACTGTAGAAGTTGACCAGGCTGGACCACAAAAAATCTCAAAGTAGAAATAAGTAACTGGGAGTGGAGCCATTAATCTCCAACTCCCAGTCCTCTTAGGAAACACTTAGCGTCTATTTTAGTGGACTATTGCGGCTTATCTTAGCAGTGTAACGGAACCAATTCGTTTATACCCGCCAACTTCTGTTTTGACGCCCCGCCATTCGGTGCCATCTTCAAAGATGGCTAAGATTTTCCAGACATAAACATCCTGAGGTAAGGGATGACCATTGTGGGTGCCGTCCCAACCTCTAGCTGGTTTTCCTTCATCTAGCTCAGTGGTTTCCCATAGTAATTCACCGTATGGAGAAAAAATCTGTAAACGATATTCTTTTAAGCTCAGTCCCTTAGGGAGGAAAAATTGTGCGTCGCCTGCCCCTTGAGTAGGGGCAAAGGCATTCGGTACTTGTAGGCCCCTGATGAAAGTTGGGGTCAGTGTCAGTAGGGTGTCATCTGGGCATCCGTTGGTAGCTAGAGCCTGTAGATACACCTGTTTCAATCCATTTTCATAAAACCGATGACTAGGATTGATTTCTTGGCTGGTATTACCTTCTCCAAAGTCCCAGAGGAAGGCATCTGCTTGGGTGGAAGTATTCTGGAATTGGATGAAACCGGAACCTGCCCCGTTGATAATTTCTTCGCTCCAAGTGAAAGAAGCCTTGGCGGTTTTTCGAACCTCCACGTAGGCCGGGAGACTCAATGTATCCGCGCAAATATCATCGAAGGCAGCGATCAATTGAAGATCGTAGGTTCCAGCTTCTATATAAGTGTGTTGTGGTTCCAACTCCGTCGACTGAGTGCCATCCCCGAACGCCCAAAGGAATCGATTGCCTACTCCGAGATTCGTGAACTGTACTTCCATCGGTTCACAGCCTACAATAGAGTCGAGCTCAAATTCTGCTACAGGACTTTCGTAGAAATATAGCATCCGCTGAGTGGTGTCTGTACATCCATAGGTATTACTAACCCATAAGTTGACAGCGACTTCACCGGGTTGATAGAAAGTCTGCGCGGGATTTACGAAGTTCGAAGATTGATCTCCACTAAAATTCCAACTATAACCATCAGCTCCTTGAGACTCGTTATTGAACTGCACATTTACGGGAAGCCCGCAGATAGCCTCTTTGTCATAACTGAAGGCAGCCTCTGGAACGGGAAAAGCAAAGATCTCATCGTAAATACTATCAGTATAGCAACCAGAAGGAGTGGAAACTCGCAAGCGCACCGCATAATTTCCAGTATCCATATAAATGTGATCAGGATTGGGTTCTACAGAGGTATTACCGTCGCCAAAGTCCCATTGGTAGTATTGGCCATTTTGCGCATTCTGTTGAAACGAAATAGACAAAGGCGCGCATCCGTTGGGCGCAGTCATGTTAAATGATGCGGTAGGAGCCTCTTTGATCTCTATGGTTTTAGTCAAGGTTTCTTCGCAGGCATTTCCCAATGCTGTGCCACGTAATTGGACAGTGTAGGTGCCCATTTCTAGGAAAGTGTAAACAGGGTTACTCATGCTGGAGGTATCGCCGGTACCAAAATCCCAGTATGCAGCAGCTAGATTGGCAGACAAGTTGGTAAATGCAATCTCCTGGCCAGTGCAAAGGTTGGGTGAAAACTCGAAGTCAACACTTGGCGGGGGCAGCACCGTGATTGTTTGCATGGTGCTGTCCTCCGCGCAAGAGTTACTAGCATATTGGGTGATGGTATAGGTGCCAGGGTTGACATAGGTGTAGGTGGGGTTTGTCAAGGAGGCCCCATTACCATCCCCAAAATCCCATTGTACTCTAGTCCCAGGTGTTGAAAAGTTCTCAAAGTTGATTTCAAAGGGTGCGCAACCTACCGCTCGATTGATGTTGAAAAACGCGTTGACTTCTTCTGGCTCTACGACGAGGAGCTTTTCCAAGGTATCCGCACCACAGGCATTGCTGGCCATAAGGGTAATGGGATAGCCCACTGTGGCTGAGTCTGCTTCAAATGTTTGTACACTGGGTATAGAATCCGTGGAAAAATGACCATTGCTAAAGTCCCAGTAAAAAGCAGTTGGATTACCTTGAGAAATATTTGCAAAATAAACACTCAGGGGAGCACAGCCGGTGTCAACTGTAAATCCAAAATCGACGATCGGGTAGGCGCGCACCGTAAACGTATCCGAAACAACATCCATACCGCATTGGTTGGAGGCTTCCAGTTGTATCACATAGGTCGTATCATTTATCCCGCCCTCAAGAACGATGGAAGCAGGGGGCTCCTCAGTATCAGCTGTTTGGCCGTTGCCAAAATCCCAGCTGTACCTATTGGCAAATCCTTGACTTTGGTTGGTCAAGCTTGTGCTGAGCTGACCGCATTCTTCGTAGAGGTCAGCTGTGAATGTAGCTTGAGGAGGGGCTGCTACCTGGATCTCTTGTGTATGTACTGCTATACAACCAGCAGCATTTGTCAGTGTCAATTGTACTGTGTATTGTCCGGCATTGCTATATTGATGAGTTGGGCTAATAGCTGAAGTGTTGCTGTTGCCATCTCCGAACAGCCAACTGTATGAACTGGCCGCTGTGCTGTTGTCCTGAATCTGGACTTCATCCCCGGCACATACCAAATTCGGTAAGGTAAATGCTGCGGTGGGTACCTCCTCGATGACTATGGTCTTTTGAGCTTGACTCAAACAACCTGTTGCTGCATCAGTGAGACTGTAGGTTAATACATGCGTACCAATACTAGCATTGGCGGGGTCGAATGTTCCAGCTTGCGCATCTATGATGCCAGGTCCAGACCAACTTCCACCTAATGGAGTATTGCCACTAAGTTGGAAAGGGGCGGCATCGACGCAAAGGCTCTGGTCAGCCCCGGCCGTCGCCGCCTCTGGTGCGATAACCTCTACTGTTAACATGTCTTCAAATGCGCAACTGCCAGCACCAACCTGATAACGCAATTGATATACGCCAGGCCCCGCTAAACTTGGATCGAATAAGCTTCCATTCAAACCGTTTCCTCCACCTGACCAAGAACCTCCAGTCGGATTAGCACTGGCGGCTAGATCATACACGCCATCAAATTGGCAAAAGCTTTGATCTGGTCCGGCGTCAACGCTAACCGGATCAATCACACCGATATTTGCGGCCAAAGTTGATGTACAACCATTAGCATTCGAAACGGTATAAGTCAGTTGGTAGCTTCCGGGACCTCCTGCCACAATCGGGTCAAACAGACCCGCATTTGCATCTACTACCCCTGATCCTGACCAGGTGCCACCGGCGGGTGTTGCCCTTGGTAATGCTGTGGCCCCTGGTGTATTGCAGTAAGAAGAATCGGCTACACTTATACTAGGAGCTTCGTTGACGCGTATGATGACGGAATCCACCCCTTGACAATTGTTACCATCCGTATAGTTATAAGCTAAGGTAAAACTACCGGGTCCTGCCGTCGCGGTAATAAATTGATCGCCATCCAATATATTATCTATCGTGCTACTCCATGTACCATTGGCAGGACTGCCGGTGAGCAATTGATTAGGTTCATTACTGCATATTGTGACATCCGGCCCAGCATTGACGGATGGGGCTGGAATGATATCAATCGTGAAATCATCTGAGATTGAACATGCCCCAACACCATAATTATAAGTGAGTACATTCGGGCCGCTATTCGCTGCGGCCGGGTCGAAGCGTCCGTTGGGACTAACTCCACTTCCCGACCAAGTTCCTCCAACTGGTTCTACTTCCAAGCGGAAGGGTTCTACAGAGGCGCAAAGCGTTTGATCCTCTGGCAGCGTGAGTGTAGTTAACTCTTGTACGATGAAGGTGTCAGCAACTATAAAGTTGCCACAACTATTGGTTGCTTCGAGTTGTACAATGTAGGTGCCAGCAGAATCGTATTGGATACCACTGGGAAACGCTTCTGTCGAACTGTTGACGGACCCTCCAGGGAACTGCCAACTATAATCTGTGATGGTTAGTCCATTGGAGATGTATTCGAGGTTCAAGCTATCAAAGTGTAAAGTGGCCGTAGCACAAGAATCAGCTAGGGGCTCCAAGTTGATCACCGGTGGACCAGGCATCTGCAATAAGGTATCCCATTGTACGGTCGTACAAGGATTGCTGACGCTCAAGATCAGTTCATATTCTCCTCCCTCTAAAAACTGAATGACTGGACTCGCAGAGCTAGCATCTGTACTATCAATAAAAGCCCAATCTAAATCAGAATTGACGACCCAATCATAACTTAGACCTTCACCCAAAGAATTATTGGTTATCTCCACGTCAACAGGAGTACAGCTCTCGCCCGCACCAACATCAGTGAAGATGGGGATGGCTGTAGCTTCTGGTTCTTCGTAAATCGTTACTTGTTGTGTGAAGACAAACTCCCCACAGGCAAAACTCACCAAGGTCATCTCAATGGTGTAGGTGCCAGGGTTAATAAATTCGATATCAATACTGTTGGAATTGAATAGGTTTCCGCTTACAATGTTCCAATCCTCCCCGGAGACACCGGAGATGGTCCAGCTGGGGTTAAGTATATCAATGCAAGCTGACGGGTTTCCGCTGACCACTTCGTTGATGTCTGTTGTATTGTTGTTAAAAGTATAAGTTGATCCTGCACAGCTGTTGGGCGGTGCAATTACTTCAAACATTGGATCAGGTGGACTACTCACCTCAATCGGTTCAATGGTTGCGGTAGAGGAATTGCAGGGGTTAGAGGCTACAATCTTTATGTCAAAGGCATCATTGTAATTTCCGGTACTGGTCATCTGTCCGCAAGAGCTGTCTTCAAAAGTGTAAGTAAAAACCTCTGGTAAGGAATCTTGCGTATAGTAAGCCACCTCCTCTCCATTGATGAATACAGTGTATTCGGTCCCTGGAGGATTACTCTCTGTGTTAATGATGGGGAAATCCAAGGTAGCCGGTGCACATAGTCCGACCGTATTGCCAGGGATCACTAGCCCTACAGAGGGATTTCCGCCATTATAGAAGGTATAAGTATTGGTAAAGACACATCCATTTTGATGTCGAACAGTAAAAAAGATGGTATAGTAACCATAGCCAGTGTAAGTATGTGTTAGGGTAGTAGTGTTTGAAAAAGTTGTATTGTCATAGTTTTCGGAGGGCGTTCCATCCCCCCAGTTGATGGTGTAACCTTCATTTTCTGCATAAGAGGCAGAAGCATTGAAAATGCTTAGTTCAAAGGCCGCAGAGCCGTTGCAAGCTTTGATTTCGCGGTCAATTAAAGTCACAATTCCTGGGGGAACACCAATGGTTGCATCGGGTGTAGCTAGTACCCTTAGCGTATCCGTGGCACAGGCGCTACCATCAGCATAAAGCGTAACAGGGTAGTCTACCTCCTGTGGTAGAATAGGGAATCTGTAAGAGATACTGTTACCATCTTCATCCGGTGTGCCATCATTATCTAAATCCCAACTGTAAGCTACTGCGCCATCTGGATTATCAACCGTCAAATCTACCGACACACCTGCGCAAGGCCCCAGATCTGAAAAAGTAAAGCTACATTGTCCAAAGTTGGAGTTAACCATGCTACTCCATACTACTATGAGGAGGATGAAATTTCGAATTCCTAGTTTCATGTCAGAGCGTTTGAAAAAGTAGAGAGAGAAGTTTAAAAGAAATCCTTGCAGTCGAGTATCTTTTTACCAGATCGACTTCGACCTCCTTTTCGAGACCCCATGTTTAGGTCCGGCATAAATCGGTACCGGAAAGTCATTTCAAATACGCTACCTGCAATTGGACCGACGCCTGTTGTATTGACATCTACGCTTGCACCAAAAAATAATCTAGGCTCGCCCCCTTTATTCCGGCTCGTGTTCATAGCATACCCACCCACGGTGAGGATATAGGCATCAGTGTGTGTAGCATTGGGGGCAAAGAAGCGATTCTGATACAGCAGGCCCACGTAAAAACTGTTGACCAAGCCATACATTCCAATTGTGCTGACCGTAATGTTCTCTTTGAAATTCAGGAATTTATATCCCTGCATATCCACTTTTACATTGGGTGAAAAAGAAACATCTAAACCTGAACCTTGGAAAATCTTCATCGGTATGATCAGGCCGCCATGGAAAGTAGTTCGAGGAGCTACGCCCGACTCCCGGTTGAGGAATGAGTCATTCCCTTTCGAAGATTTACTCATCAGCTGCGGTAGATGATGGAAGCTTACGCCCAATTGACTGCGCACATTTCTCCATCGTCTTTTACCACGGCCGAAATCGCTTACCTGTCGCCAAACTATTCCAAAATCAAAATCGCCGTACATGACTTGATCCAAAACAGGTAAAACACTACTTCCTTGCACTACACCGTAAATGGGATCGAGCTGATCGGAAAAGACTAGTCTATCCCAGTCTAAACTCTTCTGAACCAGGCGTCCTTCCATACCAAAATGGATATTGCTTTTTTCCCCTGGGATAGTGTAGGAAAATACCACTCCAGCCTGATTGGATTTCAAGTTGGCAATACCTTCGGTATTGCTCATGACATGGAAGCCCAGCCCTAATCCGACATAAGGTAGCTGGGTTTCCACACTTGCGCCAAAGGTTCTGAAACCCCGATCGGCATTTAACCATTGAATTCTTGATACGCCAGCCAAGGTGATACCGCTTTCCAGGCCGGCGAAGGCTGGGTTTAAATAAATTCGATTAGCATAGAATTGAGAAAAGGAAGGGTCTTGGGCATGTAAAGGGAGGGTACTGGACCACAGGGCTACCCATACGAGTAGCCTCCTTAACCATAGGGATAATGGGCTGTTCATTTAAATCAGTTTATAGGATGACCTAATCTTATTGTGTATAACTGGATGGGTTAGAATAGCAAGGGGGACATTACTGCTCAAAAGCTACCGTGTTTCATAGTCGCGAGGGCAGCCTCTTGACCAATGTATTAGCCTTGTTTGAAAATGCTGGGATTAAATAGATGAGTATAGATTCCTATGCTGATTTACCTGTAGCGGTAACTCACAAGTAACCATACTCAGTAAACTGAGGTTGGGTTGATGGATTAGTTCCTTGGGGAGGGGTAGAACGACGATTTGGATGTGATTAGGTAGGTATTTCGGTATTTTCTATACCTAGGATTATAGCTATATAGAATAATGAGTGCTTAATCCGCTTGCTAATAACTATTATGAAGAGATAGACCGATAGAGATTGGAAGAATAAAATGAGGGGAGATTCAGCAATCTTTAGTCAGACTTATTACTTCATGATATATACCTATGTGTAGTTTTCTTTAGGTCTTTCGGAGAAATTCAAAGCTATAACGCTTAGATATTTTAAAAAATTATAATAAAACCTATGTTTTTTATTTCTCGGCCAAGATTTTTTCTTTTTGTACTTTAAATTCTTCCTCGGTGAGTATGCCTTTATCCCTTAATTCACCTAATCTTACGATTTGCGTCAATAGATCTCCATCCAAGTCAAGTCCCTCCGCTTCCTTCTTATTCGGTGGATCTTCTTTGATAGGGGTACTAACAGGAATGGTTCTGGATCTAGGGGCTTCCATGCGATCTTCCGCGGCGACCTTAAAGCCATTTTCTATGAAGTAGTGAAAGTCTGCATCTGCTCGCAGGTTGGATAAAGCCCGGTGAGTATAGACCTTGTTGACGTCCTTGAAGCCAAATTCTACTGCCTTTTCCAAGTGATAATAAGAATTTTCCAACTCGTTCAGTAAGGAATAGCAGCAGGCTAAATTGAAATGTGTACTTGGATCTTCAAAGTTGATTTCTAAGGCTTCATCGAAAGCCTCTATGGCACCTTCATATCTAAATTGACGGAAGAGTTGTACGCCTTTTTTCTTGAAGTATCGTTCCTTTTCGACAGTCTTGGGAGTCGCCGCGGGAAGCGCAGGAGCATTGCCGTAGGAACGATATCGACCAGGTTCAGCATAGTCGCTTTTAATCCATTTTTTATTGTAGCGTTCGTCAAATTCTTCCTTGGGCATCACAAAAAGTAGGACGGCATCGATAAAACCCAGAATGGCGGGAAAGATAATCAAGGGGAAATCCTCTTCCATCAAAATCATGAAAGAGAACATGAATAACCCAAAGTGTAAAATACCCAAAAATCGTCTTCCCAAGTAAAAGCGGTGTACGCCAAAAATGCCAAGGAATAGTGCGAGCGTTGCTGCAACCTCTTTTTTCTTCATCGGTGTTTCCTTTTTCTAGAAGCCATCGTGCCTATGGTTAAGGATGCCTACTGGAGGTTTTTTTGGTGGAAAACGAAGCAAATTTCCCTAGTATTTTCTGGAATAACTTTGAAAACTTGCGTCGTTTGCAGCCATATCGGGAATTCCTTAAGACCAAACCACAGTCAGATGACTTTCAACAGTTTGCTTGAACGAGTCTTATTCTTACAAGATAAGAGCCTATTTACTAATAACGTAATACCTTTATCCAAAAGTTTAATTTTTATCGACAAAGATCCGCTTATTTGACGATTTCATAATGTAGGAGGTTGCAATTGGTTACGTTTCCTGAAGACAAAAGTTAGCTTTCGATTGAACAATTGGACGAATTTCAACCTTCTTACAAATTGTAGAAAACTGTTTTTCGGATGGTTTGGGAATTCGCTTCCGATTCTACCCAATGTAAAGGTTAAAGTACTTTTAATGTTAAGCAGGCAAATCTTGAGTTTTGAAAAAAAAGCGACCTTTGCATAATAGAACCTGTAATTTGCGACTTTAAGGGTAGAGGAAAGCCTAGAAGTGACACCCTCAATAGAAAGGCGTCCAATAAAAAGGAAATAAGAAAAGAAAAATTTACATCAATGAGATTTTTTGTAGCCGTTGTTCTTTTGTTTTTAGCCACAACAAGCGATGCTTGGGCCCAATCTGGACATAATATCAGTATCAAGATCAAAGGATATGAGCAGTCGGAACTGTATTTGGCCTACCACTTGGGAGATAAACAATACATCAGCGACACCGTAAAGGTGGAAAATGATGGCACTTTTCGCTTCCAAGGAGAGAAACCTTTGGAAGGTGGTGTTTATTTGGTGGTAATGGCACCTGACAACAATTTTTTCCAGGTGTTGGTGGACGATAAAAATCAGCAATTCTCGGTCCTGACCGAAAAAGATGATCCTGCCGCAAATATTGAATTCACCGGGAGTGAAGATAATACCCTGTTCTACGAGTACCTTGCTTTTATCAATGCCCGACGCCCGGAAGCCGAAAGACTGGGTAAGGCGATTGCTGTTGCCACTGGGGCGGAAAAGGAAAAGTTGCAGCAAGAACAAGAACAATTAAATACTTCGGTTATTGATTTTCAACGTAAGCTCGTAGCGGACCATCCCACTACTTTGACAGCGGCAATTATAGGAGCCAATCTTCCTTTTGATACACCTGAGTTTGAAGGCACAGAGGACGAGGTGCAGATGCAACGTTGGCGCTATACACAAAAACACTATTTTGACAATATCGATCTTGGAGATGTGCGAATGTTACGCACCCCCTTCCTTTTCCAGCGAGTAGATTACTATATCAACAAATTGCAGGTACAGCACCCCGATACGATGGCCCTGGCTGTGGATTATGTACTAGAAAAGATGAAGCCAGCAGAAGAAACCTTTAAGTTCTTCTTGGTACACTATCTAAATGAATATGCAAAATCCAAGATTGTTGGTATGGATGCGGCTTATGTACATTTAGTAGATAACTACTACCGTACGGGCAAAGCCAGTTGGACAGACGAAGAATCCCTGAAGAAAATCATAGAAAGTGCAGACAAACTCAAACCCTTATTGATAGGGAAGATAGCACCGGACATAGAAATGCGTAAAAAAGACGGTTCTAAGGTACGTTTGCATGAGGTAGACTCAGAATACACCATCCTATATTTCTGGCGATATGATTGTGGCCATTGTAAGGAATCCACGCCACACATGAAGGCTTTTTATGAGAAATTCAAGGATAAAGGGGTAAAGCTCTTTGCGGTTTGTACTAAATTCACTGATGAAGTAGAGGGTTGCTGGGATTACATAGAAGAAAATGAGATTCAAGATTGGTTGCATACCGTTGATCCTTATCACCAAAGTCGCTTTTCGAAACTTTACGATATACGCTCAACTCCACAGGTCTATGTTCTAGACGATAAGAAGGAGATCATTTCCAAACGAATTGGTGCAGAACAATTGGAGGAATTGATGAATCGGATTCTAGAGCAAAAAGCTACGGAAGGGATGGGAAGCGATAAATAATAAATAGTAGAGCATGTGCGCTTGACAAGAGTTAGTGGAAAATCGCATGTACGCATCCGCAAGCCTTATACTTCCATTACTCATCAAGTCACCGTAGCACGCCGTAGCACGAACTTTAGCAATCTGGAGGAAATTCGCTTGAGGTAAATCGTTGCAATCTCTTTGCCGCCAATCAGCACCTCATCTTTGCCACTGGCAATGGCGCGCAGGGCCTTTTGCGCAAAAATCGAGGGTTCCATACCACTAGCAGTAGACTCAGCCATTTGATTGTTTTTGCTCCCATCGCCTTTAAGAGCATTTATGGTGACGTTGGTATGAACGTAGCCGGGACAAATGATGGTGACTTTGATATTGTCCTGGTAAACCTCTTCTCTTAGGCAATCGAACCAGCCTTGCAGCGCGTGTTTGGAAGCCGCATAAGCGGAACGGAAAGGGGTGCCGATTTTACCCATGACGCTACTGATAACTACAATTTGACCGCTTTTTTGTGCAAGCATATCTGGTAATACCGCTTTGGTTACAGCTACCGTACCCAGAAAATTTACATCCATGATCTTTTTATCCACTAAAAATGCGGTGTCCTTAACTAGTTCTCGTTGAGATATTCCAGCATTATTGATCAGGATGTCCGGTGTACCCCATGCTTCCTTGACTTGTTTATAGATGGTGGGTACCTGCTCGAAGTCGGCCACATCAAGTGGGAAAATACGGACGGAATCTGGTTGTGAACAATTCTGTTTTACCCGTGTGAGTTCCTGTTGGTTGCGGCTGGATAAGATTAGCTTGGCACTTTGTTCTGAAAAGGCGTAGGCGAGGTGCTCTCCGATACCTGAAGACGCTCCTGTGATCCAGATCACTTTATCTTTGAAGACCATGGTTCGGTTTTTAGTGCACTAAATTTCGGTAAATATGTTTTACTTTTAGCAGACTAGGCAAAGAAAACCACGTTTATGAAAACTATTTATCTGATCAGACATGCCAAATCCAGTTGGGATAATCCGGATCTCAGGGATTTTGATCGGCCTTTAAATAAAAGAGGATTTCGAGATGCGCCGTTCATGGCAGCCTTTCTCAGCAAGCAAGTCCCGACACCTGACAAGCTGGTTTCCAGCCCCGCAAATCGGGCTTTTACCACTGCTACCTATTTTGCGGAAGCCCTCGGGCAAAAGGCTAAAGATATCCATCAGGAAGCGGGGATTTATGAAGCTTATGCCCAGGAAGTACTGTTGATTATCCAAGGCCTTGAGCCAGCATGGGATACAGTTTGTCTGTTTGGGCATAATCCCGGGTTTACCAATTTAGCGAATCAGTTTAGTAAGGACTTTATTCCCAATATTCCTACCTGTGGAATTGCTAAAATTAGTGGCGCAATAACAGACTGGAAAGATTTTGAAAAGGGGAAGGTCAAGTTGATGAACTTTCATTATCCCAAACAATTCCAGCGATAAATGAAAGACGAATAAATTCTACAGAGAGAAGATTTAAAATAATGAAAGAGCGATGCATAAGATGAGATTGACCCGATCAACAATTTGCGGTATACTTATCATCACATTCGGTTTCTGGGCTTGTAAACTGGAAGAGCCTGATTTACCGATTGCAGAGGAAGCTCTAGTCCCTATCCTGAAGGATGTACAACTAGCAGAGTCCATCGTACAGCAGCAAAATTTCCTCATCCAAGATAGTCTGGTACAACGCTATTATGAGGTAATCTATAAAACCCATCAAATCCAGGCAGAAGACCTAGATTCTACCCTTGCCATCCTGCGCCGCGAACCGGCCATCATGGATCGGATATACACTAAGGTCTTGGAAGAACTTTCGAAAGAGGAAGTACAAGATTAGGCACATTTTTTGGTATGGAACGTAATAGTACAAGCATGTGAAGAGAATCCTATTATGGGCTTTTACGCTAATTTGCTTGTTACCAACGGACTAGCTCGGACCATAATAGTACAAAAAGTCTTAATTTGAGATTTACAAACTTAACATTAACTTAAAATAGGACCCCTTTTAATGCTTGTGAATTCGTTTATTTTTGCCGCATTGGCAAAATAATTGTTAATAGCATGGATCCAATCAAAATACTTGTTGTAGATGATGAACCCGATATCCTAGATTTCCTCCGGTACAATCTGGTGAAGGAAGGATATCAAGTGGTGACTGCCTCCAATGGTGAGGAAGGAGTCATGATGGCCGAGAAAGAAAAGCCAGGCTTGGTTATTCTGGACATTATGATGCCGAAGATGGATGGCGTAGAGGTTTGTAGAAATTTGCGCAGCAAGCCTGAGTTTGATAAGACATTGATCATCTTCTTGACAGCGCGAGAGGAAGACTATTCCCAAATTGCGGCCCTAGACATTGGCGGAGATGATTACATTACTAAACCGATCCGCCCAAGAGTATTCCTAAGCAGGATTAAAGCTTTATTGCGACGGTCCGATCGCTTGGAAGAAGAAGCTACAGATGCGGTTATTGTCGTCGGGGAGTTGGAGATAGATACAGAACGCATTACCGTTAAGAAGGGGGAGAAAGTGATTGAACTTGCCAAGAAAGAATTTGAACTACTGAATTTGCTAGTGTCAAAGCCTGGTAAGGTTTTCTCTCGAGAGGAGATTTTCAACAAGGTATGGGGAACAGATGTAATTGTGGGTAATCGTACGATTGATGTTCATATTCGTAAATTGAGAGAAAAGATTGGTGATACCTTTATCAAGACCATCAAGGGCATTGGCTATAAATTTGAGTTTTAGATGCTGAAAAATCCTACACCAAAGCAGATTGCCCTCTTTGCGGCGCTTTACATTTGCTTGGTCGTTTCTTTAGTAGGAGTATTACTGTTAGGGCTAGAGTATGTAGGAACACCCACCTGGGTGACTTACATTGCTATTCCTCTAGCTGTATTTCTTTCCGGTTATTGGGTAGTGATCTACTATCTGCGCAAATACATTTACCGCAAGATTAAACTGATCTACAAAACTATCCACAAGCACAAACGGTCTCCAGAAGAGAAGACCAACTCCATAGATATTACTTCGGACATTATTGGGGAGGTAGAAAAAGAAGTAGAAGAGTGGGCCATCACAAGAGAAGTAGAGATCAATAAACACAATGCTTGGGCAGAATACCGTCGTAAATACATAGGAGACATTTCCCACGAATTGAAGACCCCAATCTTCAACATCCAAGGATACCTGCATACCCTTTTGGATGGAGCTTTACATGACAATGAGATTAATCATTCCTTCTTAAAACGAGCAGCCAAGAATGTGGAACGGCTGCACACCATCGTGGAGGACCTCAGTGCTATATCTCGTCTAGAGTCTGGGAATTTAGTACTGGACACGGTCTCTTTCGATATTAAAGAATTGACCCGAGAGGTCTTTGAAGACTTGGAAATCAAAGCAGCAGAAAAAGAAATAGCCCTATCTTTCAAGGAGGGGGCAGACCATAATTATCGGGTACGGGCAGATATTGATAGCATTAGGCAGGTTTTAACTAACCTATTACATAATTCCATTAAATATGGTAAAGCACAAGGGCGTACCAAGGTTGGATTCTATGATATGGATTCCAACATCTTGATAGAAGTGGCAGATAACGGAATCGGCATCCCGCCAGATCATCTCGATCACGTTTTTGATCGTTTTTATCGAGTCGATAAGAGTCGGTCCCGGGCACAAGGAGGCTCGGGCCTTGGTTTGTCCATTGTGAAACACATTATCGACGCCCACAAGCAAACGATTAACGTTAGAAGTGCGAATAACTTGGGATCTACCTTCGGATTTACCCTGGAAAAAGCCAAATAGATTGGCCCACTTGCCGGATTAAGCTTACTTTTGCGCTCACAAGCAATTTTGAACGATGATTACGGTAGCGGATGTATTTGTTAAGTATGGTGATCGAGTACTGCTAGATCATATCAATCTAGTCATTCAAGAAAGAGATAAGGTCGGTTTAGTAGGGCGCAACGGAGCTGGTAAGTCTACACTGCTCAAAATTATTGCTGGAGATATCGGTTCTGATGCCGGTAACGTAACTCGACCTTCTGAAAGTTCCTTGGGGTTTCTTCATCAAGAAATGAATCTGCCGAAAGGAAAAACCGTGAAGCAAGAGGCTTTTACGGCCTTTGGTGATGTAAAATCGCTGGAAAAAAGAATTGAGGAACTCAATCAGGAAATCGCCGAACGAACTGATTACGAAAGTGCGGGCTACACGAAATTATTGGAAGAGTTTTCTGAAGCCAACGATCGCTTTCAACTGCTTGGTGGTGCCTCCATGGAAGCTGAGACTGAAAAGGTGTTGAAGGGCCTGGGATTCAAGACATCTGACATGGACCGGCTTACGGATGAGTTTAGTGGGGGATGGCAAATGCGAGTGGAGTTGGCGAAAATGCTACTGCAAAAACCCAACTACTTACTCCTGGATGAACCTACCAACCACCTAGATATCGAATCTATTATATGGCTCGAAAGTTTTCTCAAGGATTATCCTGGGGCTGTAATTATTATTTCTCACGATAAACAATTCCTAGATAATACCACTAAACGAACTGTAGAAGTGGAATTGGGGCAGATCTATGATTACAAGGCGCCTTATAGTGATTTTGTGGCTCTGCGTGCAGAACGCAGAGAGAAGATGCAAGCAGCATATGATAATCAGCAGAAGGTAATTGCGCAGAAGGAAAGAACCATTAACCGCTTTATGGCGAAAGCGACCAAGACTAAAATGGCGCAGTCGATGAAAAAGCAGTTAGATAAAATAGAACGGATAGAGATTGCCGTAGAAGATACGGAGGGAATGAACCTGCGTTTTCCACCTGCTCCTCGTTCTGGACAGATTGTTTTGGAAGCCAAAGAATTGGCTAAGAGCTATGGCCAACTTAATGTGCTGGACAAAGTAAGTCTCAAATTGGATAGGGGAGATCGAGTGGCCTTCGTTGGGCAAAATGGACAAGGCAAAACCACGCTGGCAAAGATTATCATCAAGCAATTGGAGCGCAGCGGAGGAGAGTTTACGCTGGGGCATAATGTGCAAATTGGGTACTATGCCCAAAACCAATCTGACACCCTCCAACCGAAATTGACCTTGCTTGAAACGATGGAACAAGCCTCACCACCAGAAATGAGGACCCAATTGCGGAATATTCTTGGTGCTTTCCTCTTTAGTGGGGAAGATGTAGACAAAAAAGTTACAGTCTTATCGGGAGGAGAAAGAGCACGCCTGGCCTTGGCTTGCCTTTTGCTTAAGCCTTTCAACTTGTTGGTGTTGGACGAACCTACCAACCATCTGGATATCATTTCCAAGGACATTCTGAAGAGGGCACTGTTGGAATATGATGGCACCTTGGTGGTGGTATCACACGATAGAGATTTTCTGGCAGGATTGACTACTCGGACCATCGAATTTCGAGATCGACAGCTGTTTGATCACATTGGAGATGTAAATGCATTCCTGGAGAAACGAGCGCTTGCCGATATGCGTGCCGTAGAAATGAGTACGAAGAAAGGAACTCCTGTGGCATCTAGTGTTCCCGCGGCTCCCAAAGTAGAGTTGTCCTACGAAGAAAAGAAACGCTTGACTAGAGCAGTGCAAAACGCGGAAAGGCGGATTGAACGATTGGAGCAAGAGATCACGAAAATAGAGCTGGAAATGGCAGATCCCTCGTTCTACCAATCTCCGAAGGCCGAAAAGACGATGGAACAATACAAATCCAAAAAACAGGACTTGGAAGCGGCTTACGCAGAATGGGAAGAAGCCCAAGAAGTTTTGGATAGCGCCTTAGGAGATTAACCTGCTGCTAGTCTGGGCTCAATGTTCTTTTCTCCGTACGCTTCCCGCCAGGCTAGTATGCCACCAAGAAGGTTTTGCACTTTCCTAAAACCGTGTTCCTGTAATAGTTTTGTAGCTTTTTTACTGCGTTGCCCACTTCGGCAGTGCACTATGATACGTTGGTCCTTGTTGAGTTGAGCCAAGGCATGAGGGAGGCTGTTTAAGGGAATGAGTGTACCCCCCATTTGATCTGCTGCAAATTCATATTCCTCTCTTACATCGAGTAGTAAGAAATTCTCCTGTCGCTCTGCCAGATCATGCAGTTCCTGTACACTTAGATAAGAGCTATTGACCACCTGCTGCGGTTTTGGTACGCCACAAAAGGCCTCGTAATCGATTAATTCCTTTATTTCAAGCTGAGGATTCGTAGGGAATTTCAATACGCGTGTACTGAAGGCTGCGGCATCAAATAAAAACAATCGTCCACTTAATGGTTCGCCTACCCCGGTAATCACCTTGATGACTTCGCTGGCCTGCAAACTCCCAATAATGCCTGGTAATACTCCCAATACGCCCCCCTCAGCGCAGTTGGGAACCATATCCGGGGGCGGGGGTTCTGGGAAGAGATCTCTATAGTTTGCTCCTCGGCTACCGTCTGCTGCGGGTAGGTTAAACACTGAGACTTGCCCTTCAAAACGAAAAATGCTGGCATACACATTGACCTTGCCTGCTAGAACGCAAGCGTCATTAACGAGGTATCGCGTTGGAAAGTTATCGGTCCCGTCTGCTACGACATCATACTGACTTACCAGCTGTAAGGCATTGTCCCGGGTTAGTGCCTCTTCATACACTGCTACTTTAATGTGTGGATTCATGGCCAATATCCGTGCTTTGGCCAACTGTGCTTTGGATTTACCAACATCGGCCACTGTATACAATACCTGCCGTTGAAGGTTGCTGGTGTCTACCACATCAAAATCGACAATCCCAATTTTACCAACACCAGCTGCTGCTAAATAGAGTAGGACAGGGCTTCCTAACCCTCCTGCCCCGACCACTAGAACCTTGCTTTGCTTCAGCTTTTCTTGGCCTTCCAGGCCGAATTCTGGAATGGCAAAATGCCGAGCATATCGGTTCAGTTCTTCCTTGCTAAAACTGTATCCTTCCATCTGATAATCTCTTGTTGATAGGGTGCGTCATAGTCCAAAATTAAAGCTATACCTAGCTTTGATCGATCGATTAGACTAGTAAGGACCGCGACACTCTATAAAAAATGTTTATTTGTCGAGCGACAAATATAATTTTTAATTAACTTTGTCCAGTCTATATACAAATCGCTATACTAAAATTGAACAAGCAAGTTAACTAAGAGTTTTAACATCCCTTAATCCTTTGAGCGTATGAGAGTCTCAGTACCTACCATTTTCCAACAAGCCTATTCAATTCCTAATTTGCACTGGACTGGTTGACGAAAGTACATCCCAGCCCTCCAAAAATCGATTCCCAAAAACAGCAAATTACAATCCCATGAAAATAGGCCTATTGGCGTCAGCCGATCGTAGATCGAACGGCTTTCTGCTACTGTTACTATGTTTTTCTTCTCCAATCCTAAGTTATTCTTCAGCTAAAAAAGTTCTCGAAATGCCTGTGGTGGACCCACCACAATTTGAAATTCCAGGGGAGTTTTCTGCTCCTTTCGATGCCTTACTGAACAATGTTCCAAGTTCCGGTTTGGATTTGGATAATGATGGAACAGTTGATATAGTTAAACCCTGTTCTTGCCAACCTCATACCCCCACCCCTAACGGTACCAACAACAATGAACGATTTTTTGAGGATCAACTCGTAGTTGCTACTGGTATCTCCGGTCAAATCTGGCAAGTGAGCTCCGCTACGAATTTGTATCATCCTTTGTCACAGGCCCCAATCGCCATTGGGACGCCATTGGAGGAAGTAGGCAATACCGGAATCTATGTGCTAAAGGTCATTCACCAAGAGACCATAAGGTACAGAGCAAGGGTAACGAGCACTTCCTATCCGGGTGAAGAGTTCGGCACGGTAGCTAATACCTGTTATTATCCTGATGCTGAAATACTGAATCTGGATACCTTCTATTGTGAATCTGATCCCAGCTTTTTCTTGCAGGGTAAAGCCACTTCCGGTGCAGATGGAAACTTGATTCCATTATCTCCGGAAGAGACTTTTTGGACCATCAGGAGGTTATCAGATAATCGCGTTTTTGCTGAACGAGAATTTGACCCTGGACAGTTGGGAGGGGGAGACTTTCTGGTACAATATACCTTTGTCATGCCGGACAATGCCAATGATGCTGAAAACAGTACAGGTTGTCCAACCACGGTAGAACAAGCCGTATATATTCGACCTACTCCAACTTTGGTTTGTAATGGGCTACTCAATGTACCTATCAATCCAAGTACATGTGAAGTTTATATCAGTCCATCCATTGTATTGGCAACGGATATTACTACTGAGCTTCTATATACTGTCACTATTACGGATGAGAATAATAATCCAGTACCCAACCCAGTTCCTGGGACCTATGCGAATCAACTGTTAACTGCAAAAGTGACAGATGAATGTACAGGACTGTTTTGTACTTCGGGATTGCGGCTGTTTGATAATGCTGCACCTACCTTGAGTATTCCTCCGGATACTACTTTGACTTGTATAGGCAATCCCGATCCAGCGGTAACCGGAATTGCTGTTGGTTCAGATTGTGATGAGATCACCGTAAGCTATGTGGACAACGAAATTGAAGATGAGTGTGGGGTGCCGCGAATTCGAATTGAAAGAACCTGGACTGCAACTGACCTGACGGGAAATACGGTTAGTGATACCCAGATTATTGGCATTGAGAGAGGAGGACAAGAAGATTTTATTTTTCCGGATGATATTGTAGTCACCTGTGCCGACTATCTACAAGATCCGAGGATCACGGATCCTGGTTATGAATATGCCGGATTACCAACGAACCTTGATGTGGAGACTTGTGGGTTTATTTACACCTTTAGTGATGACACTATCGGATTGTGTGGAGATAATTCAAACAACTTTGTCATAGTCCGAGAATGGCTTTTTCTGAGTAGTTGTGGTTTTCAGATATACACACAGGATGCAGAAGGCAATGATAATGTTCAGGTAATTACAGTCGAGGATCGGACACCCCCGGAAATTGAAGGGACTGCTTTTACGGTAGGAGCAAACATATCTCAGCAAAGTAACTCCTCTGGGGTATGCAGCTCTACGGGATTCATCCCACCACCGAACGTTAACGATGAATGTAATAATGGTTTTTTCAGGATTGTTACCCCCCTTGGAGAAGCTGGTTTTGCCAATGGGATAGACCACAGCGCCGGAGGGACGATTCCCGCACCAGGTTTACCTTTAGGCACGCATACTATTACCTATGAGGCCTGGGACGAATGTGGAAATACCTCTACGCTGGATGTAGAAGTGACCGTTATTGACAATCTAGTTCCATTGATGATCTGTAATAATCAGATTACCGTAACGCTCGATTTTGCTGGGAATGGCATTCTCTTACCAGATCGCATTGACGAGGGGAGTAGAGACGAATGCTGTACGGATGTCAGCAAGATCAAATTGATCGACGAACCCGATTCAGATTTTCGGGATCAGATTACCTTTTTCTGTACGAATGATACGGTTACCGCAGTACTTCGCTTGTGGGACTGCGCTGGGAACTTCAACAATTGTGAGGCTACTGTCATTCTCAATGACCCCATTCCACCTGTAGTAATTAGCGAACCCGAAGATGTATTTCTAAGCTGTCAGGAAGAGTATGACAATTACTTTCAAGCGGATTATGATGCTCCTGAGTTTGATGACAATTGCTCCTTTACGGTAGATTTTAGCGCTGCTGAAGAGATTGATGAATGTGGTAAAGGGCGATTAACAAGGACATGGACAGCCATCGACCATGAACGTAATCCGCCAACTGTAGTCACACAAAATGTGGAGTTAGAAATCGTAAACAATTATTGGATAAACCTCCCTAGGGATTCCACGGTGGATTGCAATGGCATTGCTTTTCCTGAACTACGGACCACGGCCCTGGCCTGTGATAATATAATGGCTACGGTTACCGAGGAACCCTTTACCTTACCTGGAGGAGCTGCTTGCTATTATATTCGTAGAACACATACGATTACGAATCTGTGTAATTTTGATGGTAACCCCAATCCAATGGAACTGGAACGCCTTGATCCTTCAGAGGATGCCTACGGTAGCTCGGAAGGATATGCACTTAGGTCTGATGGAACAACCCTTTTTAAGGTGACGAATCAAGGAAGTACTCCGGTTGGCCCATCGACCGGTAATTATCGATATGTGCAGATCATTGCAGTAGTGGACGATGAACCACCCCAATTGGATGCTCCAGCTCGCGATCCTTTCTGTACCCCCGAATTATCTGTTTCATCAGATTGTCTTGGGCCCGTGAGCTTCGATTTGAGTTTGACGGATAATTGTTCCTCGGATATCGAGATCATCTACAGTTTGGTTCTAAATAATGAAACAACTTTACCAGATGCTTACGGGAATCTCAATCCGATTGACAGTGGATATCGACTAGAGGGAAGTTATCCCGTGGGATCCCATTCTATCTTCCTGACCGTTTTTGATGATTGTAGTAACCCGGTCCAATATACCTTACCTTTTGAAGTACAAGACTGTACAGCGCCGGCCTTAGTTTGTCCTGAGCAAGCTACGGTAGAAATACCGCCAGTAACGGAATTGGCTTCTATCACGCCCTTGGATATCATTCAATCGGTTGAGGAAAACTGTTCAAGTGTAGATCTTTCTTTCTCGCTAGATATGTCCGTAGAGACTTTAACTTTTACCTGCGATGAGGAGGGAATGGATTTTGTTACCATCTATGCGATGGATGAAGCAGGGAATGGTGCGGAGTGTAATGTGCAATTGGAGATTAGGCCGCATGAGGATGCATGTATCCAATTTGGAGGAATTTGCGGACTAGTGTCAAAAGTTAATGGCGAACCAATTGCCGGGACAGAAGTCCAACTATCGGGCATTGTAGTGGCAGAGCAAGTGACTTTGGTGGACGGACAATTTTGCTTTGAAGATATACAAATCGGACAGGGATATAAGTTGAGACCAAGAAAGGATGATCGCCATAGTAACGGTGTCTCGACTTTTGACATCGTTTTGATCTCACGGCATATTATTGGCATGAACCCCTTAGACTCTCCCTATAAAATTTTAGCGGCTGATGTAAATCGGTCGAATACAGTGACCACCCTTGATATTGTGAAGATTCGCAGGCTAATACTGGGTATTGATGATCGTTTCCCAGAAAGCAGCTCTTGGCGATTCATCCCTGCTGATTATGAGTTTTCTAACCCAGAACAGCCCTTTTTAGATCCAATACCAGAGGAAATGATATTCATTCTTTCGGATCCCAACACAGCCTTTAATTTTGTAGGTATTAAAGTAGGAGATGTGAATTTTAATGCACTACCGAATTGACGTAAATGTGGTGTTTTATTCGCAAATGCATTCGAAATACAAAAAAAAAACAGATATTTGATTTTTTAATCGGTTTTTGGGATGGCCTCTCTCCAATCTATGGAGGGGGGCTTTTCACTTGGAAGCAAATGCCCCAGCCGATGATCATCAGCATCGGCTGTCCAATCTAAACTTCTAGCCTTCTTTTCTGCTTGTCCAGGAACTCTCAATCGGCAATTTCGGGTTGACAGTGATATGTTCATTTATCACCTTAGTCAAATTGGAGAATTCCATCAAAACCATTGCGAAGATTATGTCGTAGCTCATCCCATTGGAGCTAAGCGGCAATTGTTGGCCGTTCTAGATGGCTGTAGTATGGGAGAGGAAAGCTTTTTTGCTTCCGCTTTAATTGGAAATATCCTGAAGAAAATAGCCAAACAAAGCTATTATCTCGAGATGCATCGACGGGGATCACTGCATAGCTTGGCCGAACAATTGCCGAGTCTTCTCCTGGAAGTCTTCGCTGAATTGGAGTCCATCAAGAATCAGCTATATCTAGAGACAAATCAACTCCTAGCTACTTTGGTTATTGCTATAGTAGATGAGGAAACGAGACAAGCGGAGGTAGGTGTATTTGGAGATGGTTTAGTCGTCTGCAATGCGAAATATTGGGAATATGATCAGGATAATCGTCCGGATTACCTAGCCTATCATCTGTCAGAAGGATTCGCCACCTGGTGGAAGGGGCAAGAGCAATTGTTGTCTCTCTCCGAAGTCAATGACTTGAGTTTGAGTACCGATGGTATCTTATCTTTTCGGGATTTTGAAGCTCAGGAATACCTCGATCCTTCGCAGGCTATCAATGAACTTCTAATCTCTACTTCGGATTGGCGAAATGAAAGGATGTTGTTGAAACAGCTAAAGAATTTACAAGATCAAACCAACGCCAAGCCCGGCGATGATCTTGGTATCGTCCGAATTATTCTATAAAAAAATACCGAAACCACTTTCGTGGCTTCGGTACATATACTCAAACTCCAGTATTTTCTACTTAAATCATTACAAGCGAAGAATACGCCTATGGGCAATCACTTGCCCCATTCTAATGCGTAACATGTACACGCCTGCGGGTTGGGCTTTTAAGGAGATGCGATTGGCTCCTTCCTTGACGGTTATCAATAGATTCCCAGCGCTGTCCATCACATCCACTTGATCGATGGACACCCCAAATTTATTCCATATCCTAACTTCATCATTAGTAGGGTTAGGGGATAGAAGCAAGGATTTTAGCAAATCAAGCTTTGGTACATCTTGGAAGCGTTGAATGATTAGATCACTAGATTCCGTGAATATAGGAATGGTATCCAGCTCCGCCGTTACAGCCAATGGTGCTTCTATGTTTAATGGGGTAGAGGTAAGCCCGGCTATGTCATCTATGATGCCAATCAGAGAAGCCACTGGTCCACTGCCGAATAGCTCTTGTGGACCGACTCGACTCAGTGCTACGTAGATCTCACCATCTTCGGCCAATGTCTTGTCTAAGGTTAGAAGATCCTGATTCTCATCGCCTAGCCAACTATTGGAGAAGTCTAAAGCTATGCTTTCTGGCCGGATAGCCTCGGGGTCAAACTGTATGGTAAAAGCAATCCCATGTATCCCTTCCACGGGAAGGGAAGGCGTTCCCAAAACAATAGGTAAATTAAATGCTTGTCCAATTGGCCAGCCTTCATTTGGTGTCTCGACAAAAAGTGCAGGGTTATTAGGAGTGGCGGCTATCGGTTCAAAAGGTATGACCTCTCCTCGCATTTCCAGGAAGTTATCCAGTATTGCTTGCTGGTCCCTGGGGTCGATGAGTCCATTCCCGTCTGTATCAGCATGCTTATAATTTAGACCATTGGCGAAACTCAAATCCCATGGAGCTGCGGGGATGCCTTGCCAGTTCGTGCTTTCGTTTTGTCTGATAGGACCCTCGGCGCCTTGGGCTATCCCTAGTGGCAACAGATCGAAATGATTGGCAATGTTATCGGTATTGATATCACCGGGCCATACTTCCTCCGTTCCAAGGCTTAGACAAACATTATCTAAGCTCATTTTTCCTTCAACACCCAACAATAGTAAGTCTACATTACCAGTGAAAGTCAAAGTACCCATCTTTGAATCATTTGCATCTGGACTAACGGTCAGGGTAATTCCAGGTGCCACCACAGTAGGCAGGTCCGAAGGATGAGCCACCTCAATCAGGGCGGCATCATTAACAATTAAGGAGAATTGGTTACCATCGAAGTAGTAATCGATCGTTAATTCTTCAACTGTGGAGTCTAAGTCTTCAAATCCTACTATTACTTCTGATCCGTCCAAAACCATCATCTGCCCTTGCGCCAGACTAAAAGCAGGGAAAATGGAAGGATATTCTACCAGATGTACGAAGCAGTCACAACTGGAACCGATTCCAAAGCTAAGTCCCCCTTCTTGTAAAAAGACATCTCCAGTTTGATACCCGGTTAATGGTCCATAGGAGCCAGCTTCTGCTTCTTCGAAACCTATGCAAGCTGCCAATTCGCAAGATTCGAAAGTGAATTCTCCAGTAGTACTACAGAATAAACTCTCGTCCGTCACTTGAAAGTACCAATCCGTTTGATTAATACCATTCAAGGGGCCCAGGGTAAGGTGAAGATCTTCGTAGGCATATTGGGCACTAGCAAGGTCTCCATTGGCCGGGCCATACACTACCGTGAAAGAATCCTGGGTATTGGTATGTGCCAGATTTAGATCTATCAGGAAGGAACCATCTTCCTCACAAGGACGGGCTTCTACGACCAGGTCTCTTAGACTACAGCAGGGGACACTGAAGTCAATGGTTTGACCACAATCAGGATTCTCTTTATCAACTACGGCAATGCTGGAGGCAGCTGCCAATTCTAAGTGCAGGTCGAGTGATAAGGGTAAGGCGTCATAGGAGAAGCTTTCGTAGATTTCTCCATCAAACAATAGATAGAAGGATTCGCTTGACGATTCCGCCACTTCAAAGTCTAACTCTATCGTGAAATAGGGGGGCTCTTCGGAGCAAGCTACTGTATAAGTCAGATTCTCAATTTCACAAGTAGGACAATAATCGGGTTCCAAGGTAGTGAAGGCTCTACAGTTTGGATCTGCATTATCAATAACGATGAATTCCAACAATTGATCGGGAGCAGAAGTTATTGGACCAACCATAAGCGGGGCATCTCCGTAAGAGAAAGAACCGTAATTCGTTCCATTTCCTCTGATGGTGAATCCTTCCTCGCCAGTGTTTTCAGATTCGAAGTCCACCTGAACATAATAGCTTCCATCTACACAATCCAATTGTTCTATCACTACCTCTGTGATTCGACATTGTGTTTCACAGTCTAAGGGGCCGAATTCCAAATAGCCAAAGCAGGACGGATTGGCTATATCTAGGATTAAGATATCCACGATATTTTGGCCATCTCCAGGAAAAGGTCCGATCGTAACGAAGGCTTCATCGTAGCTGTAAGGACCGAAGATGGCACCGTCTCCGTAGATGTAGTAGCCGAGGGAGCCTGTGTTGGAGGATTGAAAGGTCACGTCTAGTAGGAAGGTATTGCCATCACAAGGGTGTGCTTCGGCAATCACTTCGCCAATGTGACATTCTCCGGTATCGTCACAAGCGGTCAAAGGGATTTCAATTATGCTATGACATTCTAGATTGTCATTTTCGGCCACTTTTACGGAAAGACTATTGGTTCCTGGCACTGGCAGGTAGTTGGATATGGTAATGGGACGCTGTTCAAAGCTATAAGTGTTGTAGAGCTCTCCTTGCAGGTAAAGGTCAAAAAAGGCATTGTATGTCCCCTCTGGCTCAAAGTTAATTTTCAGATCATAAACAGGACCGGCACTGGTGAGCTCACAGGACAAAACATCTACTTCCAAGTCTCTAATCTCACAGTCGCCTCCATTGGGTTGACAAGGATACTCAACTTCTATCGTCTTACAGCAATCCGGACTGGCATAGTCACATATAACGATCACATCTGTTCCACTTGGGTTACTTGAAAAACCTATTTCTACTTCACTACCCGAAGGAGGGTATTCATAATAGAAGCTTTCTCCGGCACTGTTTGTGGCTTTGAATTTATTGCTAAGACCTTCTCCTTCGATGGAAATCAGGGCCAAGTACTCCGAGCCACTGGCATTACAAGCCATTTCCCAAACTGTTACATTTTCAATCACACAGTTGGAGATTTGGCATTCGCCCGTAGCAACTTCCGTTACAGCCTGGCAATCTGGGTTGTCATTTTCGGTGACTTTGAACCAAAGGTTATCTGGGTTACCTTCCGGTACATATCCCGAAACGGTAATGGGTAATTGATCGAAACGAAAGAAATCAATCAATCCTTCTCTGCCATAGAGGTCGAAGAATTCATTGTTCGTGCCGCTGGCTTGAAGGTTGATCTTGACGTCATAGGCTATACCTGCATCGGTTTCATAGCATTCCAGGATATAGGCTTCCAGCCCGTTGATCTGGCATTCCAGGTTAGGCTGGCAAGGATACTCTAGCTCAAGTACAAAACAGCATCCTTCGTACTGCGAATCACAGATTTCAATGCGATCCGTGCCACTTTCCCTAGTGGAGAAGCCCAGTTCTATTTCATGACCCGCTGGGGGGTATTCTCCGTAGAATACCTCTCCCAATGCGTTGGTGGCCTTGAATTTATTGCTTAGTCCCTGACCTTCAATGGAGACAAGAGCTATGTACTCAGTACCAGTTGCGTTACAGTCAATCTCCCATAGTGTGACATTTTCAATCGCACACTCAGTGGCTTGACACTCGTCTGTAGCAACTTCTGTGACCGCCTGGCAATCTGGGTTGTCATTTTCGGTGACTTTGAACCAGAGGTTGTCCGGGTTGCCTTCAGGTACGTATCCCGATACTGTAATGGGTAATTGATCAAAACGGAAGAAATCAATCAATCCTTCTCTTCCATATAGGTCAAAAAACTCGTTGCTTACTCCACTTGGTTCAAAGTTGATCTTTACATCATAAGCTATTCCTACATTCGTCTCATAACACTCCAATATAGTAGCTTCAAAATCGTTGAATTGGCATTCATCCGAAGGAATACAAGGGTACTGAACCCAGAGGCTATAGCAGCAGGAAGGGTCATCGTAATCACAGATGGTTACTAAGTCTACACTGTTCTCCTGTGGGGCGAAGCCAATCTCGATGAGCTGTGTGCTAGGACCCTTAACTACGAAGTAGCTTAAACCTTGACTATTGCTCACTCGTAGGGTATCGCTCAAATTCTGTCCTTCTACGGCTAGCAATGCTATGTATTCCGTACCACTATCATTACAAAAGACTTCTTCCACCCGGGCTTCTATTTGGCAGACTTCTTCACAAGGAGCTATCGGAATCGCAATGTCTCGGCAGCAGGTTTGAGCGTCAGTCTCGCAGATGCTGAACTGAAAAGATTCGGCTCCAGTGATATTGGGGACTTTACTTAGTGTGAGGGGGAGTTGTGTGTATTCGTAATAACCTACGAATTCACTACCCTGGAAGAGATCAAATCCCGTTCGTTCCGAGCTCTCGTGCAGGAAATTGAATTGTACATCGTACTCGTAGTACAAATTCGGGTGTTGCTGACAGTCTGTGATACCTGCAGTCACTTGATAGATAGGACAGGTATTCCAACAGATATTATCGAGGCCAAATTCTTGTCCTCCGATTAAAAGTGTTTTAATATCACCTTCTAAGCATAGCATGCCCGTCGAAAGGAATTGATTGTCGCCAACCGGAGGCTCGATACTAAGGGTTACCCCAGGCGCGATTTCTTGAGGCGCCTCTCCCAGGTGATTTAATACCATGATAGGGTAGCCGTTCACGGATATATTTTCTTCTCCACCTCCATCAAAGTAGGCCATACATACCCTTCTAACGGGTTGCTCCAAGGCTGTGAAGTCAAAGCGTAAGTTGATGTTGCTGACAAAGAGAGATTTACCATCCGCCAGCTCAAAATTATCAAAGAGTGTCTCGTAAACAGTGGCGTTCCAAAAGTCACTGCTTCCGTTAAAGTACTGGAAAGGTTCCAAGGTGACTTTTACATCTCCTTGCGTAAAAGCAACGCTACCGGGTTCGTCTCCACTTCTCTGGCCAAAATTCTGTTCTACCTCAAATTCCTCAAAAGTGATACAATTATTTTCTTGGGCCTGGGCAGCCGATAGGCCAACAAGGAAGCAAAGACTAAGTAATATTCTTTTGGGATTGATAATCATTTAATGGTTCTGTTTTCTGTTCTTGAAATCTAGTGCTTGTAGGGACGGACAGCCAGCATTCAATAATTCTTGGAGCTTCCGCTGAAATTACGATTAATCCAGCAAGAGTCGAATAAGAGAAATCCGGCATATATGTCCTAGACGCACTACAAATCTGCCTTTTTTCACCTCTTTTTGGAAAAACATTATTGTTGTTTTTTTGGGGAAAATAGATTATTTTTGTTTTACAAATAGGATATAAAATATTGATTATAAATAGTTTTTGATTAAAATATTTTTGGATTTTTTATATGATAGATAATAAATTAACTAAATTGTTATCTACACTTTCCAGGAAGGAATTCACACGTTTTAGAGAATTCGTTCACTCACCCTATTACAATAAGCACAAGGAAGTCAAAGCCTTGCTCCAATATTTTGATCGGATTTATCCCAAATTTGATGAGCGAAATTGCGATCGGCGCCGAATTTTTAAAAGCGTTTTTCCGGGGGAGCCCCATGATCAGTCCAAGTTGGCCGTCGTATTCACTTATACCCAACGACTGATGGAGGAGTTTCTGGTTACTGAGCGTATAAGAGAGGATAAGTATCTGAAAAATAGGCTTTTACTTAAAGATTTGCGACAACGTAAGCAGTTTAAATTATACGAAAATCGATTAGGGAAAACCCAGAAAGGCCTTGAGTATCACTCTATTAGAGATAGTAGTTTTCATCAAAAGGAATATGAACTAGCTGTAGAGGCGGATTACTTTTACACAACAATTCGTCGAAAGGGTAAGGACTTTAGTTTGGATCAACAATTGCGGAGCCTAGATCATTACTATTTAGCGGAGAAACTAAAAAGTGCCGTAGAGATTCAAATTCGTCGAAAGATACTCAAGCAAGAATATGTAAATCCGATGATGAAGCCCGTTTTGGGTGCGGTTGAAGAATATCATCATCTTTATCAAGAAATTCCTGCGATCGATTTGTACTACCGAATCTTTTTGATGATCACGCAGGAAGAGACCGAGTATTACTTTAATGCACTGAAAACCTTGCAGGCCAAAGAACGTTTTTTTCCAAAAGAGGAATTGGCGACCATTTATAATTATTTTCAGAACTACTGTATAGGACAGATCAATAACAACAATCCGGCCTTCCTAAAGGAGATCTTTCTGTTGTATCAACTTCAATTGCAGCAAGAACTCATCATGGATGAAGGATATCTGTCAGACCTACATTATAAAAACATTGTCACCACAGGTATTCGCCTACAGGAATTGGAATGGGTAAAGAATTTTATCGAACAGTATCGGTTGACTTTACGACCAGCCGTTAGAGAGAACGCCTACTCTTTCAATTTAGCCTCTTACTACCATGCTGTGGGTGAGTATGATGAGGTATTGGCTTTGTTACAGGAGGTAGCCTATAGTGATTTTCGATACAATTTAGGCGCAAAAGCCCTTTTGCTGCGTACTTTTTATGAGCAGGGTTCATTTGAGGCATTGTTCTCTCTGGTAGATTCTGCCTTGCAGTTTTTGCACCGAAATGAACACTTAGCTGATGCCCGGAGAATCGGTTATTCAAACCTCTTTAGGCTGACACGAAGGGTAGCCCATTTGAATGCTAATTCATCCTATTGGTCGATGGAAAAAAGGCAGCGAGAATGGGAACGATTAGAGACAGAGATTGAGGAGGCAAAAGCCATATTTAATAAAGCTTGGTTAGTGCAACAGCTGGAAAAGTTGAAAACTGGATTAACTGATTGAAAAAGAGTATCTTTGCCTCGAACGTAACCGTTTGATTGTGACAACGTATAATATTTTCGTTAAATTATTGTTATAACTTTATCTATCGATGTGATTAAGGAAAAAACGTTCACTATGAAGACATTTCCCATGCGAAAAAAACTAAATACGTTATTAAACAATAGGATCATGAAACAAAGTTTTACTTATTTAGTCCTATTCTCGCTTTTGCTATCTACACCAATATTTTCTCAGTCAATTGTTAACAATGTTGAAGCGGGAACAGCGCTGTATTATGCCGATTACTTGGAAGGCAGAAGAACGGCTTCTGGAGAGGTCTTTAGGCAGTCAGAATTGACCTGCGCACACAAAACCTATCCCTTTGGCACTTGGTTAAGAGTCACGCGATTAGACAATCAGCAATCTGTGACGGTTCGTGTGAATGACCGTGGCCCCTTCTGTGAAGGCTGTGTGGTGGATCTTTCTAAAGGAGCAGCGGCCAGAATCAACCTACTTCAGGCGGGTAGGGCAGAAGTTAAGGTAGAAGCAATGGGGGTAACCCAAGCAGCCCCTACAGAGCAACTCACTGCTCGGGGAGGAAACAATATCCCACAGAGTTTTAACAATACGACCAGCAGTAGAATACCCAACTCATACAGTACGGTACCACAGAGCTACAGCAGTGTACCTGGAAACAATACCATTAGAAGAAGAACTACTTCCTCGCAATCAACCAATTCAGGAGCAACTACTTTGTCGCAGTGGGAACAAGACCTGAGAAATCGCACGTCTTCTCAAGTAAGACCTAGGACTTACTCCTATACTTCCCCTACTTTAAGTGCTAGAGCACCGGAAAACACCAATGCGGTTAGCGACAGAGAATTCACTGCCAGAGGAACAGCGGCTAGGACTACCGTTCCTTCTAACTATTCTTGGTCACCTAATAGCGCCATCCGGCAAAGTGCCAGTAGGACGAATACGGCTCCGACTTCTGTCAATACACCGGCAGCCGTCCCTGCTAATTATAGCTATGTACCTAGTGCTACTTCTGGATATGGCGTGCAAGTGGCTTCCTATACCAACTACAATAATGCAGATAAACGACAACGTAGTGTCTATGCCAAAGGGATTAATAATGTCTTCATCAAACAAGCTAAGAGTAAGAAAGGAGACCAGGTATTCCGGGTAGTGGTCGGACCATTTAGTGATCAGAATACCGCTGCTCAAAGTTTGCAGCAGTTGAATCGTACGTACGGGCTAAAAGGCTTTGTTTTAAACTTAGCAAAATAGGTCCGTTCTTCCTACCAGATACCAGATTATAATAAGCAACAGAACACAGGGGCACTGGCCAATGGTCAGTGCCCCTGTCGAAATTTACTAATGTGATTTGTTTGTTTAAGTCGTCTAGACGCCCTCTTCGATGGCTTTACCGACCTCTTGCTCTAGGCTCTGCAGGTATTTATTCAATCGTTCCATAGGCTTAACAATGGCTACTCGACCAGATCGGACAAACTCATAGATACCAAGTTCCTTGAGCTCTTCCAAGAGGGCTGTAGTTTCATGTTCATGCCCCGTTTTCTCTATCACGATGTATTCTTGTTCGATTTGTAGAATTCGAGCGTTGTATTGGCGAATGAGTCGCTCTACACTACTAGTGCCCGAAAAGATCCGAGTAGGGACTTTGTATAGAGCAATTTCCTGATAAACAATCTCATCTTCTTCGTAGTAGAAGGCCTTGATTACGTCAATCTGTTTCTCCAACTGCCCCATTAACTTCTCTATAGCACTGGGTAATAGGCTCACCACAATGGTAAACCGGTGTATTCCCGGAATAGAAGATTCTGAAGTAGTTAGGCTGATAATATTGATATGGCGTCGAGTAAATACGGAAACTACTCTTGCCAGCAAACCGGTTTGGTTCTCGGTAAAAACCGTAATGGTATATTTATGTTTTGATTCCATGATTTCTCTTTTGAATGCTTTTCAATGCGTTTAAGGTTCCAAAACAATTTCATCAACGGCTTTACCACTGGCCACCATTGGGAAAACGTTTTCTTCTTTCTCTACCTCCACATGGAGTAGATAGGGGCCATCATGCGCAAGCATCTCAGCTATAGCCTCCTGCAATTCCTCTGGCTTGGAGACTTTTCTGCCAGGAACCCCAAACCCTTCCGCAATTTTGATGAAATCTGGGTTGACCAATTCAACCGATGAATACCTTCTTTCGAAGAAGAGTTGTTGCCATTGTCTTACCATACCCAAGTAGTTATTATCCAACAGTACGATCTTGACACCGACATTCCACTGGGCACACATACCTAGTTCTTGAATGGTCATTTGAAAGCCGCCGTCTCC
This sequence comes from Saprospiraceae bacterium, assembly GCA_965263225.1. Lineage (GTDB taxonomy): Bacteria > Bacteroidota > Bacteroidia > Chitinophagales > Saprospiraceae > DT-111. The sequence continues at coordinate 27,730 of CBDHHG010000039.1, read as the reverse complement.
GATAAAGGCTACTACTTCTCGTTCGGGTTGTGCCAACTTTGCACCGAAAGCCGCTGGTAAACCGAATCCCATGGTACCAGCCCCTCCTGAGGAAACCCATTGGTTGGTGGAGCGATAAGAGAAATAGCGGGCTGCAATCATTTGGTGTTGTCCTACATCTGTTGCGACAACCGCTAAACCATTCGTCTGATCGGACACTTCTTTAACGGCCATGCCCATTTTTATGAAGCCATCTTCTGATGGACTGACGGCTTTATCGATTACCTTTTCCTTCTCAATTTGATAGTAAGCGGCGGCTTTAGCTAACCAAGCAGGATAGGATTTTTCTTCCACCATTGGCAACAAGGCTGTTAAGGCCGCCTTGGCATCAGAAACGATGGGAACATGCGCGTGAACATTCTTATTGATCTCAGAATGATCAATTTCGATGTGAATGACCTTCGCCTGTTTCGCATAGGCATCCAGGCGACCGGTAACGCGATCATCAAATCGCATTCCAATGGCAATCAACACATCACATTCATTTTGCATCATGTTAGGCCCATAATTGCCATGCATTCCCAGCATTCCTATGTGTAGAGGATGCTCGGATGAGATGGAGGATAGACCATGAATGGTGCAAGCCAGTGGAATACCAGTCTTTTCTACAAAGGTCTTGAATACCTCTTGAGCATGTGCTATTTGGATTCCATGGCCGGCGAGAATCAGGGGACGTTCTGCCGTATTGATCAACTCAGCAGCTTGCCGCAGAGATTCAGGATCAGCTTTAGGTAAAGGCTGATAGCTGCGAATCACTGGTCTAGGTGTATAATGAAAGCTCAACTCTTCTAATTGAGCATTCTTGGTAACGTCAATTACGACGGGACCAGGCCGACCAGAATTGGCAATATAGAATGCCTTGGCAAAAACCTCAGGAATTTCGCTGGCTTTGGTGATTTGAAAATTCCATTTGGTGACCGGCATAGTACAATTAATCACATCCGTTTCTTGGAAAGCATCGCTTCCTAATAGATGGCTAAACACTTGCCCGGTAATGCAGATCAATGGAGTGGAATCCAGGATCGCATCTCCAAGACCTGTGATCAGATTGGTAGCACCAGGCCCAGAAGTAGCCATACAGACACCAATCTTCCTAGTGACGCGAGCATATCCTTGTGCAGCGTGAATGGCGCCTTGCTCATGACGCGGTAAAATGTGTCTTAACCTATCCTGGTAGTAATACAAAGAATCATAAACAGGCATGATGGCACCGCCTGGATACCCAAAAATAGTGTCTACCTGTTCTTCAATCAAACACCGAAGGATGGCCTCGGCCCCTGAAATCACTTCTTTTTGTTGAGGAGCTGCGCTAGTCGCTGTTGCGGTCTGAGTATTGCTTTTCATGGCATTGCAATTTGCGGTTTCTACGTGATATTTGCTGAATTAGAGGGAATTACATAGCATCCGTCACACAACCTTCACTGGCTGAAGAGACGGTAAGTGCATATTTTCTTAAAAGCCCGGTGGTTGCTCTTGGAGCGGGTGTTTGCCACTTTGCTTTTCTTGTCTGAATCTCTTCTTCCGAGAGATCTACTTCTAGTTTATTGTCAATAGCGTCAATCGTAATAATATCTCCATTTTCTAATAGGCCAATCAATCCACCCTGTTGGGCTTCTGGCGTAATGTGCCCCACCACGAAACCGTGGGTTCCACCGGAAAATCGTCCATCTGTGATTAGTGCTACCTTTTTCCCTAAACCTTGACCCATGATAGAAGAGGTGGGTTTGAGCATTTCCGGCATCCCAGGCGCGCCTTTAGGTCCACTGTATCTAATAACTACAACCTCACCCGCCACTATTTCTCTTCTTTGTAGGGCAGCATTCAGATCGGCTTCACTATCAAATACATGTGCTGGACCACTGAACACTTCTCCCTCTTTACCGGTGATCTTTGCCACGGAGCCTTCCTCTGCCAAGTTCCCATAGAGAATTTGCAAGTGTCCAGAATCTTTGATTGGGTTGGTGAAGGGCCGGATGATTTGCTGTCCTTCCTTTAGTGGTTCCACTTCTGCAAGGTTTTCAGCTAGAGTCTTACCGGTAACCGTCATACAATCACCATGTAGGTAACCTTCCTCTAGTAAAAACTTCATGACAGCAGGAACACCACCAACCTGGAAAAGATCTTCCATTACGTATTGGCCACTTGGCTTGAGATCTGCCAAGAAAGGCGTTTTATCACTGATCCGCTGGAAGTCATCTATCGTCAATTCCACTTCTACAGATCGGGCAATAGCTAGTAAATGTAAGACTGCATTGGTCGACCCCCCCAAGACTGTAATCAGGGTTATAGCATTTTCGAATGACTTTCTGGTCATGATGTCCCTAGGCTTCAGATCCAGTTCCAGTACCTTCCGGATGGCTTTACCGATCCGTTCACAATCCATCTTCTTATCTTCATGATTGGCTGGAATAGAGGAATTATAAGGGAGACTCATACCCAAGGCTTCGATTGCTGATGCCATGGTATTGGCGGTATACATACCTCCACAGGCCCCCGGGCCGGGACAAGCTTTCTTCACAACTTCCTTAAAGTCTTCTGGGGTAATTTGCCCTGTATTTTTTTCACCCAAGGCCTCAAAGGCTGAAACGATATCCAATTTTTTATCTGCGTGGCAGCCAGGGCTAATGGTGCCTCCGTACAATAGGATCGAAGGTCTATTGAGTCGACCTAAGGCAATCATGGCTCCTGGCATGTTCTTATCACAGCCTACCACCGGAACAACTGCATCATACCACTGCGCCGAGACTACGGTTTCGATGGAGTCCGCAATGATATCTCTGGAGGGCAAGGAAAAACGCATACCCGTAGTGCCCATCGACATTCCGTCGCTCACTCCGATGGTGTGGAAGATCAAACCTACCAAATCACTTTCCCATACGCCGGCTTTTACTATTTCGGCTAAACCATTGAGGTGCATGTTGCAAGTGTTGCCTTCCCAACCGGTACTGACTATTCCGACCTGCGCCTTTTCCATGTCCGCTTCCGTCAAACCAATGCCGTATAGCATGGCCTGAGCGGCCGGTTGTGTCTCGTCTTGCGTTAGCTGTCTGCTGTATTTGTTCAGCTGCTTCATGTTGCGTTTTATTTTCGGTATAATGAGTTGTTCATATAAAGGTAAAAGGGTGCAAGGGAGAAATCGAACGAAAAAATACCAATCTTACGAGCCTAAGTACCTATATGGATTTTGTAATCAATTGATAAACAGATGAAAAGCTGTAGTTGTCTTACGAATTAAAGCAAGCTTTTGGATAACTTTCAGCGAATCATCTGGCTCTTTCCCTAAACAAAAAAGCCGTTCTCCTTAGGAAGAACGGCTTTTTTGTGAAATCTCTGATCGATCGTATCAATACCATCCTTCCTGGGGTGTCTGTCCAATAATGACGACCACAGTAATGACAATAATGATAATATTTACTACAGAAGATCTCATAAATAACTTCAATTGCTGCAACAAATGTGGATTAAAAAAATTGAAAAAACAAATTATCACTAAAAAATAGGTGAAAATCAATTTGCTATTCTAGTAATCCAATCGGAATCCAATCCGAATGCCAGCGTACCATTGTGTCAGGCTAGAACTGGTGTCCTCAACGGCCAAACTAGGGACTTCATCATCCGGGGTTCCGGCAAGAGAATCCCAGGAAATGTTAGGAAAATAACGGAACCCAGCCATTGGACTCACTGTGACAAGATCCGATACACCAAGATCCAAGCCTGCGCCAAGACCAATGCTGACTGCGAGGTCATCAGCCTTAAGTGTATTACCATTAAATTCGATTTCGCTCTGCGCAAATGTCAGCCCCGGGGATACCTGTAGAAAAAAGCCCTTTTCCAATCTAGGCCCTTGCTTGGAGAAAGTGGGACAATCACAATCCCCCTTGAAATCAAATAAGTAAATGTTGGTATTAAAGAAGAAGCTAGAGAAGTTCACTTGATTAGACCATTCGGCATTATCTACTTGCTGATTTAACTGGCTGAAGTTCAGCTCCGGCAAAAACTCCATTCGATAATTCTTTAGACGGAACCAATAGTCTACGCCCACAGACCAACCATTACCAATGAGACTCTCTGTGCTAGTCCCATTATTGGTGGGCACCTTCCAGTCGGCTGCATCACTAAAGTGGTAACTACCTTTGACGCCAAACTGGGCTGAGACGGAGAGGGCAAAGAATAGACAAATACCTAGCATGAAAACTTTTCGCATGTTGTGAGGGTTTTGTTTTGAGGTTCTTCTGTCATAGGATAAAAGAACGGCTTGATAGTTGCAAAGCAAGAATACACTCGCTGTTGTATTGCTAATACAACGCAATAATAGGAGAAATTGTGCGTAGCTTCTGATTTAAAATTCAAACTCAAGCGAAAATTGGAAAGCAAGGTATATCTTTGCGGGGCCAAAAAAATAGTGGATGAAGACCAAAACACTGCGGAAAGATAAGGTAAACGTGATCACATTAGGTTGCTCGAAAAATCTGGTGGATTCGGAGAATATCATTACCCAATTGAAGGGAAATGATTATGAGGTGGTACACGATAGCAATGATGAAGATGCCAATGTCGTGATCGTCAATACTTGTGGATTTATTGACTTGGCGAAAGAAGAATCGGTTAATACCATCCTACAGTATGCAGAAGTGAAAAAGGAAGGAGGCATTGATAAATTATATGTCACTGGATGTTTGTCACAGCGATACAAAGATGATCTAGAGGTAGAAATTCCTGAGGTGGATGCTTATTTCGGAACCTTAGAACTTCCCTCCTTACTGGCTAAATTGGAAGCCGACTATCAGCACGAACTGATTGGAGAACGATGGATTTCTACTCCACAGCACTACGCCTACCTGAAAATCTCTGAAGGTTGTAATAGAACTTGCTCCTTTTGCGCGATTCCTTTGATGCGAGGCAAGCACGTATCAAAACCTATTGAGCGTTTGGTAAAAGAGGCGGAAAACTTGGCTCGACATGGAGTTAAAGAGCTGATGTTGATCGCACAAGAGCTGACGTATTATGGCTTGGATATTTACAAAAAGCGTGAACTCCCTAGGCTATTACACGCCTTGGCGGATGTCCAGGGCATTGATTGGATTCGCTTACATTATGCTTATCCCAGTAAGTTTCCAACCGAGGTCTTTGAAGTTATGGCGGAACGCCCAGAGATTTGCAACTACCTCGATATGCCGCTTCAGCACGCCAATGATGAAGTTCTTGCTCGCATGAGACGACAGATTACTCGTAAAGAAACCATCGAATTGGTGGAGAAAGCGAGGATCATGGTGCCTAATCTAACTTTACGAACCACTATGCTGGTCGGTTTTCCTGGAGAAACAGAGCAAGAATTCCGGGATCTTTGCCAATTCGTAGAAGACATGCAGTTTGATCGACTAGGGGTTTTCCAGTATTCCCACGAAGAAGATACCATCGCTCACGCGCTAGCAGATGATATCCCCGCTGAACTAAAGGCAGCGCGCGCCAATGCCCTAATGGAAATTCAACAAGATATTTCTTGGGGAAAGAATCAAGAAAAGGTAGGGCAGACTTACAAGACTTTATTCGATCGCAAAGAAGGGGAGTATTTCATCGGGCGGACTGAAGGCGATTCTCCAGAAGTAGATAATGAGGTATTGGTTAATGCCGCTGACAATTACGTACGCATTGGCGATTTTGCTCCGGTTCAGATAACCAGAGCGGAGGATTACGACCTTTACGGAACAGTGGTAGCAGAATAAGGAAAATACTACTTACCGCTGAAGTATTATTTTAGTGCTGTATTGCCCCTTTTTGTTGGTAATTTGCACGAAATACAGGCCATCTGTGGGTATGGCCTTCCAATTCATTCGATTTTCCCCGGACCTAAGTTCCTGACGATGCAATACACGTCCTTGCACATCTAACCAACTAATCCAAGTTGGCTCTTCTGGCATTCCACCCAGCACAATTGCTTGATCTGTGGACATAGGATTGCTAAAACTCAGCTCAAAAGCTAGTGATGGTGCGCTAGTGTTAGTCAATCCCATATTTTTGGGTTGCAAGAAGAGCACAAAACCGTCATGATCTGAACTGCGCTCCAGAATATCAGCACTATTGGTATAGATCCACGAGTTATCAGCGTTGCCACGTGCAAACTGAAAGTCCTGGTAAATAAAGTCCTCTAACTCCGTACTGAGGCAGTGGTCGATCATTTGGGCATTTCCTTCAAATATGAAGGAGTAGCGTTCCGTAGCGGCTAATCGATCCACATACTTGATTAAGGGAGGAGAGACAATGCTCGTATTTGAGAATAGAGCCCCTTCCGTTGGCGTACCGGCGATTTGGTTTACTACATCAACGTAACCGTCAGAAAAAGGATAAGCGTTGAAATCTCCCACGATCACCAGGTTTTCGTCTCTACGTTCTTGCACAATTTCTGCTACGGATTTTGCCTGTTCATTCCGTTTGGTGCGCACAAAGGTAGAGTTGCTTCCCGTAATGCCTAGCAGTGATCTCAGATGTAGATTAAGTATCTTCAGTGGGGTAGGAGGGGTGGTGGGAATTTGTCCTGAGAGGAGAATAGGAGGCCGGTCATGTAAGGTACCTCCAATGCTCAGAAATTCATTTTTGCTCAATTGGACCAACTCCAAGGTTTGAAAGGTAGCAGATTGAACCAGGAAGGCCGTGTGGATATCTCCATTGCTGCTTAGGAATTGTGCTTGATAATTAGTCCCAGGTTCCAATTGCCTAATGTGGAAGGTGAGGTCTTCGAGCTCATTGATTCCGCCGATTTCTTGCACTGCTAATATATCCGGAGAACGCAGCTGTTGAACAACATAAGCCGCCATCTTTCGAATACGAATGTTATAGGCTGATTCGTCCTTGATCAATCTAAATGTATTGATGCACCCAATCGTAAATTCCCCGTTTTGACGGGGGCGGACGGGTTGAATGAAACTATCGCCATCAAGGGTATAGACACTTGGAAACCCTACATATTGTCCGCTGGTCTCCACTATCACACCCTGCATCTGAAGGCGAGTCTGCCCGCCAATAAAGCGATTGTTAGATAGCCCCAAAGCATCTAAATCAACCCAAAATAGTTCTGGATTACCATCCCAGGTTGGCAGGTTGGGAAGTCCAGGATAAGGAATGCCTGGTTCTCTAAAGCGTCGCGTTTCTTGGGTGGTAACAGGTATCCAGTCTCTATCTTCAGGTGGACCACAAACTAGACCATCGAAAGTAACTCGCATGCTTTCTACCTTCTCTAAATCCGGCACAAAAGCTCTATGAGTGCCAGGAAAATCTGCATTGAGGGCAGTGGCGGCGGGGAGGTCTTGGTTCGACGCCAAGACGGTCACCTGTAGGTTTACATTGGAAATTGCGGTGGTATTATCTTCTTCCACGACGGTCCCCTCTATATTTACTAAATCTCCTACCTTTACGGAAGGATTGCCAGAGCTTAAAACCAGTAAGCCATCAGAAGTATCCGTCTTATTGTCCGATCTTTCTGTGGGTGTTTGGATAAAGAAGAAATTGCTTCCTTTGGCAGTAACTATATTATTATTTGTAGAAACACGCTGGCCTTGGTAATTGCTATTAAGCCCAGCTCCTTGGATTTCCCAGATTTCCAGCACCTGAGCTGACAGAGAAATAAGAGAGCCAGTAACGAATAAAAGCGAGAGTAGTGTTTTAAGCATATACTTCATAAATCCTTTTGGTCGATAGCAAAATCAAAGGTGTGACTGCGGCAATTTTCAAAAAATAGTAGGAGAAAAAGAATTTCTTTGGCAGATTGCTTAGCGTGAAAGAAATCATTTGTCGGCTTTAAGCAAAGTAGTAGAACGAAGATCCAAATGGTAAAATTTCTCTTGATGTGCTAAACTTTATGTGCATCCACTTATTTTATAATCATGAGTACTCAAAATGAATCTTTATTTGAAAAGTCGATAGACCCAATTCTACAGGCTGCGGTTGCTCTTGGGGGCGTACTGGTTTTTATCGTGGTAGCCAAATTGATACATGCGGTTGGACTAATGGAAATCCCGGAGCGATTTCCTTGGATGACGGCAGCAGCTTTTCTTCTACTTTTTGCCCTTTTCAATAGTGTTTTTTCTTTATCGAGTGAAAATATGCTAAAGTATTGGGGACGTTCTGTTTATAGCTTTCTTGGCTTAGCAGCGGCAGCGGGAGGCTTGGCGTATTTATTTTCCTCTCTCTCTATCAGCCAAGCAGGGTCCTACAAGTGGATTTATGTGGTGGTAAGTATTGGCTATATGGTGTTTTTGAGTATGATGGCTACGATGAGAAAGGTCGTCGAATTTGCTCAAAAAGAGGAATGGAATCACCCTCGAATCAGAAATAGAAGGTCTAAGAAATAAGATATATCATTGTCAGTTTTACTATTTGTTAAACACCATTACTTTAACCAAAAATAGTAAATATGTTGATCAAGCAATTATTGGTGCTCACGGCGGCAATGCTCATATTGGCGGCTTGCAACCAGGCACAGAAAAATCAAGCTGCCCAGAAAGCCTCAGAGGAGACAAAAGAGGAAGGCGACGGTCCGGAATTATCGGCTGATAATATTTTGGCGGTGAAAACTTAAGGCTTCGAAGAAGAGGGGATAGAATGCTTGCCATTAGATTTTTCTGTTCTTTCCCTTAGAATGGCTGCCATAATATGACGCTTCTCTTTGGAAAGCTCCTGTTTGCCTTCTAGGTAGGCTTCCAAGCGGGCTTTCTTGGAATTGTCCATCCAAAATATCAGACCCATTAAGTCCTTGTTCCCGCTCATTTTTATGTTTTTTGCTTACTTAAAGTTGCCTTAATTAGTTGGCAGTGTCAAATATGAGCAGGCTTAGAGAGTATATATTCTTAAAAACGGACAGATTATGGCTGAAAATGCCTATTTATCGTAGGAATTGATATAATCCTTTGGCGTAAAAGAAGTTATTTCCTTAAAAACTTTATAAAAAGTGGACTTATTTTTGAACCCACACTGCAAAGCAATTCCATACAAAGTCAAGTTTTGGTAGTCTTGACTCACCAATTTCGACTTGGCTTCTTCCACCCGATAAGTATTAACAAAATATTGAAAATTTCGACCAGACAGGTGATTGACGACCTGAGATAGGTATTTGGTATTGGTGTTTAGCATGTCCGCTACCATCTTAAGATTTAGACTGGCATCCAGATACAGCTTTTCCTTTTCAATCAGATCTTTCAAGCGAAAGTAGAGCTTTACTTCTTCCACACCCTTCAAGCTGCTGGACTGGTATTTCTGTTCCACCCGCATTAAAGGAATCATATCTAGATCCTTATTTTCGGAACCATCTACTTCAAAGGCGATGAAATTAACCAATTCTCGCTCCTGATTATGAATCGGGTGGATGACCAACTTACAAATGTACGGCTCTCCGTTTTTGCGGTAGTTGGTGATTTCCTCTTTGAAAGCAATCTCTGACGACAATCCCAAGCGAATCCGCTCTATAGCCTCAGGCTCTGAATCCGGCCCCTGTAGGAGTTGTCCTGGACTTTTACCAATAACCTCATCCACTTCGTATCCAGTAATACGCGTGAAATCTTCATTGACCCAAAGGATCCTTCGAAGGTTATCCGTTAAAATGACGGCGATACGGGGTACCATAGATATTTTGACTTATTTTTTGTTTAAGCATTTTTGTGATTATTACCCTAAATGTTAAACAATTCAAGTTCTTGATTATCAATTTGTTAAATTAATCTTTTTATACGAGTGTTCCAAAATATAGATCCTTTATATTGTCATTTTTTGGTCCAAAAAAAAGTTGTTAATCTTTTTGTTAAAGGCTAGATTCAGGGAGTTTCTAATGCTTTTATTGCTGAACAGCAAGATTTTAGGCACAAAGCAATGAAATCGTCTATGGCTTATTTATATTTGGCTCAAATCCCGCCCAGTAATGAGTGAAAAGTTTTTGGAGCCCATGAATACAGTAAGGTCAGCTACTACCATCAATCCCTCTCCTTCGTCCACTAATCTACTAGCGCGCGTGGACGAGTATACTGATATGATGCAGTTAAATAGTGTAGAACAAGACTGGACCTATCGATTTATAAAATTTTTACTGAACGAAACTGGGGATTCCATTGCTTTTCGAGCAGATTTTATGCTGGATGAGGCTTTTCAACGGTATTTTTTTGAGCAAAATGAAGCACTCACACAGCAAGGACGCACGAATTTTGCCTTGGGATTTCCCCTGATAGGCAAAAAGGAAGGAAGTCAAGAGGTACTTAGCCCACTACTGATCTGGGAATTAGTTTTGGAGCGCCATCCGGAAAAGGCACAAACTTGGGTGATTCGGCAGGCTGCGCAGCAGACGAGCTTTTTTAATCGGCAATTGTTGCGTTATACACCATCCGAAACCTGGGACCGAGTTCGGCCATTAGTGGCATCACTGGAGCGTAAAGGGCAAGATAGCCCGGACATTTTAGCTAAACTTTGTAACGGATTGGCTGAGGCAGGCAGATTTGGTCTGCAGGAGAGCGCCATTAGTTTGGCGCCGATACCGAAAAAGGTCTTTTCTTTATCTTCGGAAGATCAATTGCAAATCCACTGGTCAGGGGTATTTGGGAATTTTCAGTTGGATCAATATTGGGAGGTAGCGGTCATGGATCGAGCCGAAGAAAAAGCCAATCCTGCCGGAGATCTCCTGGCTATTGGCCCTCGAATATTAGATCCCTGGCAGGCGGCCGCTTTTGAGCATGCCTTGACTCATCCAAGAACTCATATCATGGCACCGGAGGGAAGCGGTAAGACCTACCTCCTGATGCACCTACTGGCTAGCCTCATATATCAGGGAAAGAAGGTTGTCATTTTGGCGCCGAAGTTAGATGACCTGACACTCCTGCAGCAAGAATTACAAACTATTGGACTGGAAATATTTAGCCTCCTGATTGGAAATGGACAGACAATCCTACTGGAATTGCAAGAAAGAATAAAGGAATTAAGCCAGTCGAACAAGAATGGTAAGCCTCAAGCTAACAAGAAATTTGCATCCCTATTAACTAGCTGGCAAAAAGAGAAGGAGAAGCTAGACCAGCTATATCAGGCTTCCCGACAATCGACTTTCGGAACCTTCAACCGGATTGATACCTTGGCTTTTCTGTTGCGTTCGGGCAGAACCCAAGGGAAAGAGTTATTGGCCAGTCAGTTAGACCCTAAGGATTTTGAATTTTCTCCCGCAGAAATGGAGCGTCTGTCTGAGGCCATTGAGACCAGTGAACCGCTTTTCGGAGAAATTCGAACCCTGGCTCATCCGCTCAACAACCTGAACGCAGGGATATTTCTGCACAAGGAGAAAGAGGAAGCCCTGGCCTTTATTCAGGACACTTCGCAAAAATACCTAAGTAAGGCAACAGAATTACAATATGCTTTTATTCGAGAATTAGACCAATATAGCGATCAGTTGATGGCCTGGCACATTGAGTCCTATCAGCTGCTAAAGAAAGAACTGGTTCATTTGAAGGAAACCCTGATTACCTACCAGCAGCAATTTAGCCGAGATACCATGGAATCGGCAAAGGCTACCCTGAAACTCTATGGTGCTTTAAGTAAAAAATTCCAGCAAGCACTTGCTGCTCAAGAGGATATCCAGCAATTATATGATGGACTGGAGGAGCTAAATGCTTCTTATGGCTTCTTTGCTCATACTTTTCTGGAGGGGCGGGATCGAAAGCTATTCCAGCAGTTGGAGGAGAATTTAGCCATCTATCAAGATAATCTGGAACAGTGGCGATCGGGTTTGACAGGCAGTATTCAGGAGGAAGTAGGTCGACTTAATAGTAAGACGGTACATCCGGAAGTGGATAACCAAGATCACGTTCTGAAGTTGGAAACCCAATTTGACATCTTTTTGGATGAATTGAATGCTTCTGGACTGTATCAACTGCCCGTACAAAGTAAGACATTGACTTTTCCGAAGCGGCAAAGATTCTTACAGGAATGCATGGAGCAGCTGGAGAAAACTAGGCTAAATCTGCGTGATTTTCATGTATTCTATGATTGGCAGAAGCATTGGTTCTATATGCCGGCATTAGCCAGGCGAATTGTCACTGCTTTGGTGAAGGTGCGCCCTAAAAGCTGGCTAGCTGCTTTCGAAAGCTGGTATTTCGAACAGTGTTTAACCGAAAACTATCAGCCTGCCCTTGATTCAGAAACTGATTTATTACAGACATTTTCGAAAATGGATAAGCAGGTTCGTGAGGGGTTCCCATCGGAGGCTATTACGGCCGCAAAAGCCAGGCGACAAGAAGGATTAAAGCGGGTCAGAAATGATGCCAAGGCGCTCAGGGATTGGCTCAAGGCTACGCCCCCTAGTTATGAGGGATTACTGGCCTGTTGCGATCAAGATCTTGGTGTCTTGACGGATATTTTTCCTCTGATTTTAACCACCCCGGTAGAAGCTAACATTCTATTTGAACAAACTCGTGAAAAGTTGGACTATTTAGTCTACTGGGGAGGAAGTGAAAATCTGACGAGCTTACCAAGACTCTTCTCAGCCTTGGCTGAGCGAGTGGTTCTGTTTTCTAACCACAAAGTTTCAAATATAGGGGGAGACATCACTAGCCTGGAGCTACGTGCAGCCTATTGGCAGAGTGTCTTGGATCCTGCTTTTATTGGAGAAGTGAAGGCTTCTGCCGTTAGTTACCGTTACGAATTTGTAAATGGGCGTTTTGACGTTGATGCAGAAAAAAATGAGGAGGAGGCGCAAGCGATCTTACAAGCCCTCAATGGGATAAGGGCGAATGCTGATGGTCAATACCCGACGGTCCTCATTGCCTGCTTTACCAAAGGGCAGCGAAATTTATTGCTGACCTATCTCAACCAGATTACGCAACAATCCCTACCAGGATATGAGCACATTCAACAATTGCAGGCCGCAGGGCTGCAAGTATTGCATTTACCTGCCATTAGCAAAAAGCAGTTTGATATCGTACTAGTTTCAGCCGTATTTGGTCAAACGGGTGTCAAGGGTACTTTCAATAATGAAATAGAACAACTGGAGGATCCGGTCTTTTATGCTGGACTTGAACAATTAAAGAATATTCCAAGGCAGGAATGCCGCTTGTATCACTCGATTCCAGAAGAGGTATGGAAACAAGCCTGGCAAACTAAGGCGGATTCCGGACTAGAGCTATTGCAGCTTTACTTGCAAAGGATTCAACTCCTCTCTGCGGGGCAAACTTGGAAAACCCATCCTGCATCCCATGTTCAAAAATCTGATACCTCCTTTGCTCAGGAGGTGGCTTGGCGTATCGCTCCTCATATCAGCACAGATCGATTCTTGCTGGATCAAAATTGGAAAAGCATTAGTCTGCCCATAATTCTGTTGCCGAAGCAGGAGCCTCAGGAGGCGATGCTATGGTTGATTGACGGGTTTTTAGCACAGCATGAGACAACGAGCTACACTTGGGAATTGGAACACCAGCAACAACTAAGGGATAGTGGATATGAAGTTCATAGTTTGTCTACCTTTGACTGGTGGAAGCAACCAGAGGAACAGACCACGAAATTGCTGGAAGATATACGTGAGCACGATCTTCCGAAGCTAAGTCAGGAAGAAGAGTGATTAGCCGTTAAAGAATTGTCGGTCAAGCGTTAAAATCCTGAAAAAAAATGTATCTTAAGGGAATCTTCTTGTGCGTTCAGATGTTGTATTTACAGAAGTAATAAATTAGCTATACAGTAAAGAAAAATAAACAAGGATTTGCCACACCTTAAAACCCTTGTTTTTCATCCTATTTCACTTTTCTGATTTAAGAAGCGACTTTCACTCGGAAACTTATGCTCAACAATTTTATTGGGGAACATTAAGACTACTTTGCCGTATAAGAAAAGTGGTCAAATTATTCCCAAACTTACTAAACAAACACCGAGAAAACTATGCGATTTTGGCTGGTTACATTGCTGCTCTCTATTCTCTGTTGGTCCTGCCAGCCGGATCAGGTGATCCCCGATCTAATTCCATTTGTCAATGAAGGTAGCGTAGAAAGCGATAGCCTACTGCAATTGATGACTCTGGAGGAGAAGTTGGGGCAACTCTTGTTCTGGGAAATAGATACCGTGGCAGATTCCACCTTTGCCATTTTGGAAGACCCTTTAAGCAAAGGGCATTTTGGTGGCCTTCTTTTCAATCATATTCCTTATGATAGTTTTTTGCTCATGCAGGATTCCCTGCGCCCTTTGGCACCGATAGATCCTTGGATTGGTACCCGGGAACAGTTGTTGCTTAACAATCAGTTTTCAGACGCTGCCTACGTTCCAACTAAAGCCAGTGTACAGCAAATGCAGGATGATAGTTTGAACAGCATCCTCGAACAAATATTTGCTGAGCAGTTGGCAACCGTAGGTTTTAACTGGGCACCGCTTCTACTTGAAGGCACACAGACCGGCCAGCAAGCTGAAAAACGACGCCTAGATCAGCTCAATACTCAACGCATCCTAAGCCCTTTGTGCCATCTTCCCGGACAAAGCTTGCTAGTAGATGCTGATTCTGTGAAGATGGAGACAGCGATTTTGCGGAGTTTGGAGGAGCTACACCGATTGGGATTACCGGCAATTTTCCTGGATACAGTATTCTTTTCGCAATTGCGCATTCCACCCGCCTTTGTGCAGCGTTTTTTCCGTGAGCAACTCGATTATAATGGTTTGATCTTTGGTGACTTTGGGCGACCGGAAGGTATGGCTGATCTTATTGCAGCAGGTGTGGATGTCTTTTGGGTAAAGCAAGGGACGCCGAGCTTAGCGATGGCTGCACTGAAGGAAAGTATTGAAGGAGGAGTGTTGAGTCTGGAGGAGGTGGATCAAAAGGTCAAACGCGTACTACAAGCTAAACAATGGCAGCATCGTACTATAGCAGCAAGTGCTATAGACGAAGTTCCTCCCAATGAAGCTTCACTAGCAGGTGGATTGGTGCTGGCGTCCAATACGGATGAAGAGGAGGATACTAGTCAACATTTACCCATCGTTCTGGCAGATTATTTTCAACATCCCTTCTGGGAGTATTGGAGGGAAGAGATATATCTAGAAGCGGCCTGTGTGCTCAATAACTTTAGGGATTTGATTCCTTTTACCTATACCTATAAGCGAAATTTTAACTTGATTCATACCGGGGCGGAGCAGCTAAAGACTTTTGATAAAGCCTTTGGTCGTTATGGCGGCTATACTTTAAGACAACTACGCCCAATAGCGGGAGATACTCTTCCCGCAATCCAATCCTTTGGGAGCAACCGTACTTACGTGATTACTGCCGATCAGGCAAATTTTGATCCCATCAGAGACTCAGCCTTCGTGGCATCCCTGCATGCACTGAGCCAAAGTAACAAACTGGCCTTGATATACTTTGGAGATCCCACCCTGTTAGCTCCTTTCGATACTTCAATGACCATTATTCAAGTACCCGATCTCAACCCTACCACGGAGCGGCTAACAGCAGAATTGCTATTTGGCGCCGTACCCTCTTACGGTAAATTACCTGTTGCCATCAATGAATATTATCCCGCGGGGACCGGAATAGAATTACCCGTGGTTCGACTACAATATAATTCTCCTTCTAGTGTAGGTGTTTCTCCGGAAAAGCTAGTCGGAATAGACGCCATCGCTAATACCGCCATCAAGGATCGGATCATTCCTGGTTGTCAGGTTTTGGTGGCGAAGTCAGGCAAGGTCATCTACCATAAGAGCTTTGGACATCATACTTTCGCCAAACGGCGGAGAGTGAGTAATAGTCATCTCTATGATATTGCTTCTATTAGCAAGGTGGCGGGCACGACGCTGGCTACTATGAGGTTGTACGATCAAGGTAAATTTAAGTTGAATAATACGCTCTATGAATTAGGCTTAGTTGGTGCTAATTCCAGTTTGAAGAAGGTACAAGTGCGGAAATTGCTTACCCACGAATCCGGGCTTCAGCCCTTTATGCCTGTTATCCCTTACTTGCTTCATCGAGATGAAGGTAACGCGGCATGCGACAGCTTTTTCTGTACATCTCCCTCTGAACAATATGATATTCACGTAGCTGACAGTTTCTACTTTCAAAGCAGATATATTGATAGCGTCTGGGCCGCAGTAGAAGAACTTCCCTTAAGAAGAAGTGGGCGATTTAGGTATAGTGATGCCAATTTTATGCTCGTTCAAAGATTGGTAGAAAAGCTAAGCGATCGGCACTTAGATGAATATCTAGAGATGGAATTTTATCATGCGCTAGGACTTCAAAAAATCAGATACCAGCCACTGCAAGAGTTCGATCGAAGTCAAATCATTCCAACAGAAAAAGATGAGCGTTGGCGGCAAGCTTTGGTACACGGTTTTGTGCATGACGAGACTGCTGCCTTATTTGGTGGGGTGGCCGGTCATGCCGGCTTGTTTTCTACCGCCAACGACCTAGCTGTATTGGGACAGTTATTGTTGAATGAGGGGAGCTACGGTGGGCGATCTTATTTAAGCCCGGAAACCGTGAAATTGTTTACCAGAGCTCAATATGGGACGCACCGAGGTTTAGGCTTTGATACGGCAGATCCACGAAGTAGATCCGCCTTTAGCCGGGTAATTCCCAAGAAAACTTTTGGCCATACTGGCTTTACTGGAACTTGCTTTTGGGTAGATCCGGAAAATGAGCTGGTCTATGTCTTCCTATCTAATAGACTTCATCCGTCTGCCAAGAACCGGCGCTTTTTGCGTAAGCGGATCAGAGAACGAATCCAGAGAGTCATTTACGAAGCCCTAGAAACTGAGGAGAATGCATGGCCGGAACTGGCTTTGCTACAGCGTGCTTCTGATGTAGACGTGACCCAGGACTAAGTGTGTGTGCTCAGTATAATTCTAGCGAATCCGGTCTACAATCTATTTACTTGATCAAACTTTGCGAATGCCTGGCAGTTGCTTTCGATCCTGGGCGGAATACAAATTTGTTTGGCTTCTTTGGCCTGCTGTAGAATTTTTCGCTGCATCTGCCGCAGTGCCTGGATACGCTCCTCTATCTCTTGTAATTTGGCTTGGATCTTTTCTTCAAAAATGTGACAATTGGCTTCATCTCTATCTATCAGGCCTAACAACTCTCCGATCTCACTTAGTGAAAACCCAAAGGTCTTCGTCTCCTTTATTAACATTAACCTTCGTAATACGGAGTCAGGATATTCCTTGTAGTTGTTGAACTCAGAAACAGATGGATTGGCTTTGATCAATCCTCTTTTTTCGTAGTAACGTATAGTATCTCTGGATAAGCTTGTTCTTCGACTTAGTTCTCCGATGCGCATTTTTTTGAAATAAATCTACATTTTTTCTTGACCGTGGGCTATACTCCAGGGTTTAAATTTGTCTTGATAATAAATACTAAATCAAGTCAAACAAGATGAAAATGCAGATCACTACCATCCTTTTAGGTTTGGGCTGGGTTCTTTTGGGGCTGTTCCTTCTATCTGGTAATTACTTTAAGAAATTGACTGGATCTACTGATCACTCCTTCATTTCTCCTATTCCGTGGGAAGATCACGTAAAGCTCTTTAAGGGAGCTGTTTCATGTACTTTAACTAGCGAAGAGCTAGTGGAGCGTAAGGCCTATTTGAAGGAGCAGGTCATGTCCAAAGTGATTCGAAAGGAGATTCAAGCTGGGGCGCACATTTTTTATTTCGAAGATGATCCTGATCTTTTGCGCCATCTGATGGAGTTTGTCCAAGAAGAAAAGGATTGTTGTCCCTTCTTTAAGTTTGATCTTTCTATCCTACCTTTTGAACAGGGTATTGCCTTACAGGTTTCAGGTTCAGAAGCCGCCATGGAAATGATGAAAGAAGAAGTAAATGATCTTTTGTGAGGATTCTGTGCTTGTAGGATAGTGATTCCCTGGGTGAAGTCCCAGGGAAGAGGCAAGTCTAAGATTGGGTCGGGTGATTTCTTAGTCAGTGTAAAGTGACGATCAATGTCTACACGACCAAAGACTAGTGTACTTTAGAAAGGTTGCTTCCGATGAGATAAAAAGGAAAGAATTTTTTTGACTCAGACTAGTGGGGCTTAATTCATGACCCCCAAGAGCAACCAGTCTGCCAAAAGTTGGCGGTTGCGCTCCACGATGATTCGCTGTTGATCGCTGGTATTTCGGATATTCGCAAGCTCGATGTATACCCCAGGTACCTGAATTTCTCTCAGCATATGTAAATCTCGACCCGATACCGTCCCATTATATTGCCGTTCCTTCTGGTATTTCTTGTACTGCTGCCTAATAGCTCGAAGCATCTTCTGTGCTCTTCTTTTCCCTGTGGTATTATCTGGAAAATGATAGAAGAATAGATCTGTTCTTTCTTTTTTACTTCTGGAGTCTACGTGGATCATGATGGCAAGTTGTTCTGCGACACCCTGTTTCTTATGTTTTTCATACAACTCGTTGATAATGTCTGATCGTTGAAAGAGACGTGTTTTCTGGCCTCGTGCCATCCTGATGCCTCCCCAAAGTACCTCGTCGTTATCACACTTTAGAAACTTTCCGGACCTGATTCCATCATTAGGATCTCGGCTAATCATGTAGGCCGTAGCACCATGTGCAATTAAATTTCGGCATAGCCTAAGGGCTACATCATAGGCATACTCATCTTCGCACAAGTTGTAATTTCCACGTGCCCCTATTGCCCCCGGATCCGGGCCTCCATGCCCGGAAACGATATAATATACTTTGCCTTTCAGTTTGTTGCTGGTCAGTGGGGTGTGAGCGTATTTTTTTCCGAAAATAGGAAATTCCCGCTTCCCTTTTCCCGAGGAAATGGAAGCCTCCGGTTGTTCTAAATTTGGCACTGGAGAAGGAAGATTCATGTCCTGTTCTGGGCAATTCAACAGATGATGGGGAACCCAAAGGACTTTATCTTTTTTGAATGAATTAGCTCTTACCCCTGCTGCCTGTAGGTCTTCATTATACTCTTGAATACTGATTGCCAAATTCCAATCATTGATTCCGATACTGGATCTAATCGTCTTACCATTAAAGGTGTAGACCATTAAGGGGAGGGTATACAGTTTCCCTTTTACCAAACGCGCATTACGCTTTAACTTATTAAGCGAATAAAATTGCTTAAAGTTACAGGAATGTTTATCGAGCTGATATCGACGCATCACAGAATAGATACCATCCCCAGGTTGAGCTTTCACCTGGTGATAGATGGGGTTTGCTTTTGTGTCGAGAACAATCAACAAAAACAGCGCGATGGACAGGACTAGCCTTTCATGCATGCCAACACGGTTGAATAGTAAAAGGATGACTGAAGTAGTTCTTGTAATTCCAAAAATAATAATTATGTCAAAAGGTTGTAAACTCTAGAAAAAAAATGCGCCAAGAACAAGCTGGCTACCAATTTCTCTTAATTTTGCGAGAATGCAGATTTTCAACGAAATAGCGGTACTACTCGGCAAAGAAATCAAGTTGGAATGGCGCAATAAGTATGCCATTAGTGGAATCCTCTTGTACGTGGGAGCCACCATATTTATTGTCTACATGGCATTTGTAGAGATGGAACCCCTTACTTGGATTATTCTTTTCTGGATCATCATGCTTTTTGCTTCCATTAATGCTATCGTGAAGAGTTTTGTCCAAGAAAGTAAGAACAGGCAACTGTATTATTACACCTTAGTAAACCCAATAGCTTTATTAAGCGCGAAGATTATCTACAACACGCTCTTACTTTTGCTTATTGGGGTTTTGACCTGGGGAGGATTAAGCCTTTTTGTTGGAAATGCTGTCGTCAATGCTAGGCCCTTTCTATTGGCAGTCGGTTTGGGGAGTCTGGGGTTTGCGGTGACCTTCACTTTCATTTCGGCAATTTCGGCGAAGACGGACAATAGTGCTAGTCTCATGGCTATTCTTAGCTTTCCATTGATTATTCCCATTCTGGTAACCTTAGTAAACTTATCAAAAAACGCAATTGAACCCCTTGCCAGTGAGGGTGTACAAAGCGATATAAATATGCTAGTAGCTATTGATTTGATCGTGGTGGGTATGTCCCTGCTCTTATATCCGTATCTATGGCGAGACTGAGTAGGGAGCCAAGAGAAGCAATGCATAGAAGCAACACAATTTTTATACAACATTGACAAATTATGGGTAACATCAGTTGGTGGAAGTGGTTAGGTGTGGCATTGATTATTTACACCTTTATGGCTGGGATGCTGGTCCCATTGCAGCATGGAATTGTTGAAGTTAGCCCACGATCTACCAGAACAGGAGAGCAGATTACGTTGGAGTTGACGGGGTATAACTGTCATTATGATCAGCAGAGTGAAGACTTGAAGGCTTGGTTGAAGCTAGACGAGGAAAAAGCCATTGGTGCTAAATCCATCGAAGTGCTAGGGCCAAGACGTCTGGCTATTGGTTTTGATTTGCCAGCCTATCTGCCAGTGGATAGAAGGGTGCAAGATTTCTCATTAATCCTAGACAGCCAGGTGGACGGAACCGCCATCTTGCCCACTGCACTTTTGATCACACAAGATTCTATCGATCCGGAAAAAGGCATAGCCCTGTGGGTAAATACACCAATTAGTGACCTGAAGGTTAGTACAGGGATGACCTTTCCTTTCCGGCCCATTATCTACGAAACAATTCGGAACACTTATTTCCACGTTGCCTTGTGGTTGTCTATGATGCTGCTTTTCATTGCAGCGGTTGTCTACAGTGTTCGGTATGTTCGTAATCCGCTGCCAGAATGGGATAGTAAAGCAAGAGCATTTACTTCAGTTGGATTATTTTTTGGAATCCTTGGACTAGTCACAGGTATGATCTGGGCGAAGTATACCTGGGGAAAGGCTTGGAGCAATGATGTGAAGCAAATCACTACAGCCATTGCCCTCTTGGTATATCTGGCCTATTTCATCTTGAGATCTTCTTTTGAAGACCCCGAACAGCGTGGACGAATCTCAGCCGTTTACAATATTTTTGCCTTCGCCTTGTTGATTCCCTTAATTTATGTTATCCCTCGTATGGTAGATAGCTTACATCCAGGGGCGGGAGGTAACCCTGCTTTCGGGTCCGAAGATCTGGACAATACCATGAGAATGATCTTTTATCCAGCCATTATTGGTTGGGCATTAATCGGTGCCTGGATAGCCAATCTTCAGTATCGTTTGGATGCAGTGAAAGAGGCGTGGATTGAGCGCTTAGACTAAGGTCATTTCTGATACTTTTGAGTACGAACTGATACTTCTATGTGGTATTTCAAAAGGCATTCGTTCTATCAAATCAAAATAAATAACATTTACTATTTGCACTGACGAAATTTTTGTTGCTTTGCAGCGGAATTCGGCACGATATGTAGTATTGAAGACTAATAAGTTATGAAAAGATTCATCCTTTTGTCCTTGTTGTTAGGTTCTATGTTTAGTCAACCGCTACTAGCTCAAGCTGCTACACCTGATTTTATGCGTAGTATGGGAAAGATGTATGTGGTAGTGGCCGTTATCGTAGCTGTATTTATTGGAATTGTAATTTTTCTAACCTATTTAGATAATAGACTAACCAGATTGGAGAACCAAATTAATGACAATGACCAAAAACAGTAAAGCCTCTGAAGGGCTTCGCTTCTATCAAAGTGTACAAAACTACTTTGATAAGGCAGCAGCTCACACTGGCTTACCAACCGGGCTATTAGAACAAATCAAAGCCTGCAATGCCGTTTATCAAATGCGGTTTCCGGTGAAAATCGGAGATGAAGTCAAGGTTATTGAAGCCTATCGAGTCCAACACAGCCACCACCGATCACCTACCAAGGGCGGAATCCGCTACAGTAATCATGTTAACCAACAGGAAGTAATGGCTTTGGCCACCTTGATGACCTACAAGTGTGCCATTGTAGACGTTCCTTTTGGCGGAGCCAAGGGGGGCGTTAAAATCAATCCCTGGGAATATTCAGCCGATGAGCTAGAGCGCATTACCAGACGCTACACCACCGAACTCATCAAGCGGGATTTTATTGGACCGTCCATTGATGTACCAGCTCCTGATTATGGGACTGGTGAGCGTGAGATGTCCTGGATTTATGATACCTACAGAACCTTCAAGGGGAATGATATCGATGCAGCAGGTTGTGTGACGGGGAAGCCCGTGACTCAAAATGGTGTAAGAGGAAGGACTGAAGCTACCGGACGTGGCGTGTTCTATGGTATCCGTGAGGCTTGTTCCTTCAAAGAAGACATGGCTGCCCTCGGGCTGGAACCGGGAACAGAGGGTAAGACTATGGTCGTACAAGGCTTAGGAAATGTGGGCTCTAATACGGCCAAAATCTCTCAAGATGAGGGAGGTATGGTGATTATTGGGGTATCTGAAGTGGAGGGGGCTATCTACAAGCCTTCTGGAATAGATATTCATGATCTATTGCACTATCGAAAGGAAAACGGGACCATATTGGGATTCCCAGGTGCGGAAAGCTATCCCAAAGAGCAGCGACTGGTGGTGATGGAATTCGAATGCGATGTGCTCGTTCCTGCTGCCTTGGAAAGCCAGATCACTATGGATAATGTTCATCGTGTTAAAGCCAAGATCATCGCCGAGGCTGCTAATGGCCCTGTTACTTCTGGCGCACAAGATGAACTGATTAAGGCGGGGCGCATGATCATCCCCGATGTCTATCTGAATGCAGGAGGGGTGACCGTATCCTATTTTGAGTGGTTGAAAAATCTATCTCACATGCGTTTTGGCCGAATGGAAAAACGCTTTAATGAAAATACCTACAGCAATTTGGTGAGCTTGGTAGAGCGCATGACTGGCAAGCAGGTAAATGAGCAAGAAAGGACGCTGATTGCTCGTGGAGCTGGCGAAATTGATCTAGTTCGGTCTGGCTTGGAAGAAACCATGATCTCAGCCTATCACCAGATCCGTGAAGTGAAGTTAAACAACCCAAAAGTGACAAGCCTTCGTACGGCTGCTTTCTTGAACGCAATCAACAAGATTAGCAGCGATTATATGGCACTAGGGATCTTCCCTTAATGGGCAAGAACTTTTCAGAGGGTGGCTTTTGCCGCTCCCTCTGGGAAGTCGGCATAAGAAGCTTGTAAGAAATTTTATTGTAAATTAGCCTGAAAAACAGGGCTTTTTGAAAATTTTGAACGGTATATTGTAAATCCGGTTGTATTTTGTTTTCTTTGCTTAGAACTTTAAGCGATTTACATTTTTATTCAAGTAACCCAATGAGCGATGTCAGAAAACAAATTGGACAAAATTGACCTGAAGATCCTAAAAATACTACAGGACAATAGTAAAATAACCAACTTAGACCTATCAAAGAAAATCGGATTATCACCTGCACCTACCCTTGAGCGAGTAAAGAAATTGGAGCAGTCAGGAGTGATCGAGAGTTACCATGCTCAAGTAAGCCCTCAGACAATCGGACTAAACGTTAAGACTTTTGTGCTGGTATCGCTCGCCTGGCAGAAGGAAAACGCACTTAATCACTTTCTAGAGAAAATCAAGGAGATTGAAGAAATTACAGAATGCTACATCATCACAGGTGAAGCAGACTTTTTGATTAAGATTGTTTGTAAAGATATTCCAACCTACGAAAAGCTATTATTCAAAACCCTATCTCAAATCGAAGAGATTGAACGATTGAAAACTTTGATGACCTTGAGCACTGTCAAGGATAGCAAAGTACTTCCATATAAATACGAGTAAACTGTACTTCAGTTCACAAAAGCTAAGCGCTTCGGGTCATTGCTGTTGAGGACAGCAATGACCCGAATTATTTTTGGTCCATATGAAAAAGAGTAGAAGCACCCTCTTGTGGGAATTGAGCGGGGATGGTGTAAAGGCACCCTCTTTCGTATTTGGGACGATGCATGTGCGAGATCAGTTAGCCTTTAGTACATTGCCTGAACTGTATGCATGCATAGACCAATGCGAAGCTTTGGCAACAGAATTTCGACTTGATGAGTTATCTGCCACGGAATCAGGCTTCTCCAGGGTGTCTTTGTCCAGCCCCCCTTTAGATACCCTGTATACCCCACGCGTCTATCAGCGGATGAAAAAGTCCCTCTACAAACATTTGGGACTACATCTAGATGCGATGAAGTACTTGCCTCCCTTTTTTGTGCTAAACCTAATCAATGAGCAACTGCTCGCGAAAGATATGCCGATGTCCTTGGATGAGCAGCTCTCGACCTATGCTAAAGCTCAGAATAAGATTTGTTTGGGGGTAGAAACCCTAGCAGAGCAAATGGACCTGCTTGAAAAAATACCCTTAAAGCATCAATTGAAGTCGCTACGTGTCATGATGGAGAAAATGAAGAATCATCGTCGGCAACTTCTGAAACTAGGAGCTTTATACTCGACAGGAGATCCCATCCGGATTTATAAAGCTACTAGAGCTGGAGCGGGGGGGCTTCGGAAACTGCTGATTTTTGACAGGAATCGGATCATGGCCGACCGCATAGCAAAACTCTGCCAAGAGCACAGCATTTTTGTGGCCATTGGAGCTGGGCACTTGGCAGGGGGTAAAGGGGTACTCCGGTTTCTGAAACACAAAGGACTTTCCCTCCGACCCATAGTCCTGTCTAGTAGCCGTTATGCCTGAAAAATTAACATTTCCCACGTATCTTTTCGAAACATCACGCGTATAAATGTCCATTGTCAGTTAGTATAACGATAGAATTCTCCTACCCCAAATATGACAAATAGGTGGTATTACATGGGCTGAATTAAAGCACTAAGACAAGTAAAGCAGCCAAAGGAAAGAGATTCTTGCATGCTTTATTTGGTAAATGATTAAACCCAGAACACAAAATTGTCAGCTTTTCCCCTGGTGTACATTAGGAATGGAAATACTTTTTAAGAATAGCAACAGTTGGTTAGCTTATCTCGACTTGAGTACTAGGACTTGAGCCTGGTTAAGTTGGAAATGACCAATTCTGGAAATCAACAAACATCTAATCGTGAACGGTCATCCCATGGGACAGCGAATACTCATTGTACTATGCGTCGTTTTTGCTTTTCAATTGAAAGCCCAATCGACGAGAAGTTTGGAAGTACCTTACTGGAAAGTAGATAAAAAGGAGCCTGGTCTTTATACCTTAGATTTTCCTGCCTTACACGAAGCTTTGCTTCGTGATACCCTTCCTAACAAAAAAATTCTTATTCCGATTCCCGGTAAGGAATTGACGGAAATAGTAGTTAATGAACACAGTAGTTTTAGCAAAGGACTTGATGCTGCCTACCCCGGGATAAAAAGTTTCAGGGGGGTGGTTCCGGGATACAAAGATCGCGAGATCCGACTTTCTGTTTCTCATAAAAGAATCCGTGCTATTTTTCTCTGGCCTGGCGAGCGTTTTCTACTTGAAGAAGAAAAGAATAGCCATGAAACTAATTACAGATTATCCGCCACTAAGGACCTGAAAGCCAGAAAGCATTTTGGCCCTTTTTGCGCTTTGGGAGAACATAGCGGACACGAACACGATGAAGCAGATGCGCTGCCAAAATCAGCCGGAAGAGGACGAGGCTTCAATCTGCGGATGTTTGACATTACCATCGGGACAACTGGTGAATACGCCCAGTATCACGGTGGTACGATCACTGATGTGATGGCAGCTTTTAATGAAACCCTTCTACATGTAAATGCTGTTTTCGAAACGGAATTGGCGATTCGTTTGCGTCTGATAGAGAATACCACTCGTATGATCTTTCTGGACCCTGCCACGGATCCTTATACAGAAGGGGACAAGGAAGCCATGTTTCAGGAGAACCAAACCACTGCCGCACAATATGTTGGTTTAAGTAAATTTGACGTAGGCCATCTTTTCAATACTACCTTTGGTGGTTTGGCTTCTATTTCGTCCCTATGCAACTATTCTCGTAAAGCTAAGGGAGTTAGTGGTCTTGAAATTCCTGAAGGCTACTATTTTGACTTAATTGTCTTGCATGAACTAGGTCACCAGTTTGGTGCAAAGCATACGCAGAATTCCGATTGTAACTTGACAGAGAAATCAGCTTTTGAACCTGGAAGTGGATCTACAATCATGAGTTATGCTGGACTTTGTGAACCCAACGTACAAACTCTTCCCGATGACTACTTTCACAATGAAAGTCTTAAAACCATCAGCCGGATTGTCCGCTCAGGGGTAACTGCCTTTTGTGTTGAGAATATTGAAATCGATAACAACGAACCTACCGTAAATGCAGGACCCAATTATACTATTCCGATTTCTACACCCTTTGAATTGAAGGGTACTGGTTTTGATGCCGATGGTGATCCATTGCTATATAACTGGGAGCAATTTGATAGAGAATTGGTCCAGCATCCGCCGCGCCCAGAATACACTGAGGGGCCAGTATTCAGATCTTATCCACCCACCTCGTCTCCCAATAGGATGATCCCGGCAAAAAACTTCCTTATCAATAATGTAGACCCAATCTGGGAAGTACTGCCATCGGTTAGTCGACTGGCACATTTCCAGCTGTCAGTGCGGGACAATCACGAAGGGGTCGGTATTTCGGATTATGATGAAATGATTGTCATCTTCAGTGAGGAGGCTGGCCCCTTTGTCGTTACGCAACCAACCCAGGAAGAAGAGTTCTGGTTTATAGGAGAGACGGTGGAAATTGTTTGGGATGTTGCCAATACTGACCAGGAACCTATTGATTGTCAGAAGGTAAATATCTTATTATCTCAGGATGGAGGAGAGACCTTTCCAACGGTATTGGCTGAAAAAGTACCCAATAATGGACAGTTCAGCTTGACGGTACCAAACCTGCCTGGAACGCAGAATAGAATAAAGATTGAAGCCGTAGATAACATATTTTTCGACATATCTAACCATGATTTTATGATCATGGACTTACCCCCTCCTTCGGTATCCGTGGATATTAGCCCTGCTGCTCAAATGGCTTGTACGCATTTCGGCGTCCTGACCTTTGAACTATCCGCCGAACCCGCCTGGGGATTTTCCGCTGATTTGGATGTCGAGGTATTAGAGAGGCCCATTGGTACTGAAGTAGAGTTGTCAAATCCAATCCTGGCTGCGGATGGAGCGATCACCCTTGCCTTATTGGAAGCCGGGAATGTACCCGTTGGCACTAGCGAATTGAAGCTTAAGCTCACGGGTGGAAATACGGAAATCTTCTTAAATGTTCCTTTACAACTGGAAGGACCACCGACAGCTTTACCCTCTTGGTACACTCCAACTAGTGGTATGGAGATCTTTAGTCCTAATGTTTTGCTGAATTGGAATGTGGTTCAAGAAGCGACTGCCTTTAAGGTGGAATTGGCTACTACTCCTGCCTTTGGCGCTACTACTGTTTTGTCTGCGGAAGTGGAAGACGAGTTTTATTTATTTCAGGGCTTGGTAAAAGGAGTGGTGTATTATTGGCGAGTGACAGTAATCAATGAATGTGGGGAAGGGGCAAGCACGCCGGTAACAGCTTTCCGTTCGTCTAATTTGCCGACGATTGATAAAGACATAGATCTGACCGCCTCCACCTTTCCTGCTATAGCCAATGATACTCGGCCGATTACAGATGATTATCTGAATGCAGCCAGCAGTTGCTGTGGGCCCGGAGAAGTAATATATACAATACTTTCCTTACCGTCGGCAGGTCAGCTTTTTCTGGAGGGACAACTCTTGGGAATTGGCGCAAACTTTACACAAGAACAAATAAATCAAGGAGTTCTACAATACCTAAGTACAGGAGAGCAAGGAGCTACAGATTCCTTTAGCTTTAGTGTGCGTTCGG
>CBDHHG010000038.1:0-61950 GCA_965263225.1 Saprospiraceae bacterium | reverse complement strand
GCCAGACAAAAGGATGATACTAAGGTCCTAGCGGATAAAGCCTTGGCTTTACAAAAGGTGGATCAACGCTATGATGAGCAAATCGCAGATCTACAGGCCAGTTATCAGCGAGATACGGCAGCTATTGGTGCAGCATACATCGGTGAGATTAAGCGGCAGCGGGGCAAAGCTCAAGAGTATACGGAGCGTGGCCAGCGGGATGGCAAGAACTATGGTACAGCCATTGCGCGAACAGATCAAGCCATTGGCAAAGTCCTTAGTAAGAAAGGACCAAAAATCAATCAGCGATCTAAGGAGTTGGGAGAAGATCTGGCCGCTCTAAACGTTCAGCAAGAAGCGGATCGCAAACGAGCAGCCAAGCCATATGATATTAAGCTTAAGGCAATCTACGATTACAATGATCGAATGAGTCGCCTAAAGGCTCGTCAGAATGCCTGGATGAGCGGTTTTCTGAAAAATTATGCACAATTCGCTACCATCGGGCAGTTATTAGCCTGGATCTGGATTACCCTATCTCGCTTTACCAGCGGCATTGAGCCTGCTCCCCGGGTTAAGCCAGAAATGGTCTCCACCACCCTATTCCAGGATCTATACACCCTCCTTACGGTTGGTCCCTCCAGAAGTATACACAACTTGGTCAGAAAGCAATTGAGCAAGATCAAGTTACTAAGGCCGATGCCCTATCGAGGAGCCGATTATGACTTCTCAACGCTTCGGGCGATCCAAGCTATCCAAGAAAAGATGGAGAAAACAAATAGTTTGGAGATGCTTCGATCTGAAATAGAAAGTATTAAAAAGGGCTACCAAAGGGAAGTGACTAAGCGTAGAAATTCTACGCGTAGAAAGGGTGGGGTCTTTAGTTTTCTACGCCGATTTTCTACGCCTGGAAAAAGCGTAGAAAACCCAAGTGTAGAAGGCGTAGAAACTAAGGATGTAGAAAGCGTAGAAAAAGATCTTTCTACACTTCAAGAAGAGCTTCTAAAAGGCGTAGAAACTAAAAGTGTAGAAGACCTCAAGAGCGGCGTAGCTACGCGCTCTCAGGGGGAGGGGAGGGGCGTAGAAGCCCCCAGTGTAGAAAGCGTAGAAACTAAGGGTGTAGAAAAGGATGTAGAAGGTGAATCTTCCTCCGATTCTACGCCTGGAAAAAGCGTAGAAACTAAGGGCGTAGAAAGCGTAGAAAATGGAAGTGTAGAAAGTGTAGAAACTAAGCGTAGAAAAGGCGTAGAAAAGCCCAAGGCTGGCAAGCGTAGAAAATCTACGCAAAAGGGAGATTCTACGCTTTCTACGGATGATATGGAAACCTACCAGGGCTTAGAATCAACCGTCAGGGTAGAAGGAAAGGAAATACCTATCCGGCTCTTAGCTATGAAAACAGAGGTATTTGCGGATTGGTATGGAACGCCTCGAACGGAGCAGTGGGTGAAAAAGGAGCGGTCAAATTATCAGGGTTTCATTGCCAAAGGACAGCGGAATACCCCCAATACCCGAGAAAAGCTGGCCGTGGCCCTTGGACTCCTACAATTGTTCCATCAGCATCGCCAAAAATTATCTAACCAAGAGATCGTCGTCTCTAAAAAGTAGCCATCATGTTCAGAAATATATTTCTCTTTGCATTTATCCTATTGATCATTTATGCAGGACTCAGCATAGAAGGGGAGGAGACTCCGCCAACCCAGATCGCAGAAGCTTCTATTGAAGCACCGAAGGTGGATCGACTCATTCCCAAGCGATTTGAGTTGATTCCCAGTTCAGATTCGATCTTACAAAACTATCGATCGGCTCAACCGGATTCAGCTCAACTCAGCCATTTGATTACTACCTATGGAATTGAGGTGATTGTACGCTTAAATGGCGATGAAGGAGGGATGACGATAGAGGAAGAACAGCGATTGGCTGATTCCATGCAGGTTCAATTTGTGCGCCTTAATGCCCATCTAAGAGACGAAGGTCCAGGATATGATGGATCTGCCAAGGTACTAGCCAGATTTTTACAAGGTGGTAAGGTCTTAGTTCACTGCCAGCATGGTCATGATAGGGTAGGGGCCTTGGTTGGTCATTGGCTGATTACCAATGGCTATACCACTCAGGAAGTGATCGAGCATAATCAGTGGGAAGACTACCTGGAACGAAAGGGGGATGCTTACCAAAGCTACTGGGAGACGATACAGTA
This sequence comes from Saprospiraceae bacterium, assembly GCA_965263225.1. GTDB lineage: Bacteria > Bacteroidota > Bacteroidia > Chitinophagales > Saprospiraceae > DT-111. The sequence continues at coordinate 59,780 of CBDHHG010000038.1, read as the reverse complement.
GGACGTTGATTATCATTCAGGGGTGTGTGGCCAGTGAAAAGGCAGTATACCAAAATTGACTGACTCATTGAAAGATAAGGCTTTAGGGGAGAGCAGAGCAGATTGTACCGTTTAAGCGAAATTTTCAATGAGTTGGTCCTTAAATCGAAATCATGAAAAAGTTTAAAGAATTCAAAATTGACGATCAAGCAATAATTGGAGCTAAAGTATTTGGCTTTGCAGAATATCTAATTAAGAGAAATGACCCCAGCAAGGAGTTAAGTAATAGACGTCTTCAAAGGGTTACTGATTGGCTTTGGACGAATAACATCGAGATCAACCCCAAGACCAAAATGATCGAATTCAACCATGCCACAGAGATGCTTAAAGCTTGTTTTAATCAAGAATCAAATAACGACACCAATTATGAACGGAGAAAGATCAGCAGCTAGCGCAATAAGGCAGGTTATTAGTTCTTGGGCCGCCGAACAAAATGGGCGAGATGAAGAAGTGAACCAGATTAAGAGGCACTTTGGCTTTAATTTGGATGAGCTAAATAGAATTGGTAAAAACATGGGAGTGATTGCCAATGAGCTTAATCAGGATTTTAGCGGGACATGGTATCAATGCAATTCCTGTTCAGCTCACAACTTAAACAATGTCTGTAAAGGCTGCGGCAGCACCGATATGGATCAATTATCAATTACCAGAAAATAGACACCAATTATGAACGGAGAGAACGCAGCAGCTAACGAAATAAGCAGAGTTATTAATTCTTGGGCTTCTGAACAGACTGGCCGAGAAAGAGAGGTGGACCAAATTAAGAGGCACTTTGGGATGAGTAATCCATTTAAGTTTCCTGATAGTCTACAGGGGATTACTGCAAACATACTTGCTAGTCATATGGCAATGATGTTTGGGTCTGAAGAAATGGCGGCTATAGTAGCTGTCATGATCAAAAACGAAGTTCCAATGTATCAAGGTGAGCTTAACCCTAAGTGGAAGTTTTGGGATGATGTTATCAAGAACTTACTTCCTTTTGAAAATGAAGACTCTCAAAGGCATCTAGTCTCAGTGGCTTTCAATGCTCTTTCACAAACCACATAAAAGGACCATGAAAACACTAGCCTTTATTCATGGATTCTTAGTTGCACTGATAAACCTACCCACCAACCCGAATAACTGGTGGAGTGGAGACAAGGCCAAGTCTTACATGGATGGATGGCTATATTTTCAAACCTTATAAAAACGACCATTTCACCATGACCAAAGTGCAAATGAGAACTCCGGTTAAGTATTATGGTGGGAAAACAAAGATGCTGCCTCATATACTCCCGTTGATTCCCCCACATAGGATTTACGTGGAGGCTTTTGCTGGAGGTGCTGCGGTCTACTTCGCTAAAAAGCCTAGTCCAGTAGAAGTTCTTAACGATACCAATGGTAATGTAGCAAACTTTTACCGAGCACTGATTCAAGACTTTGACGGATTACTATCCGAAGTTGAATGCACTTTGCATTGTGAGCACACTTACCGGCAGGCCTGCGAGATCTATCGAAATCCCTATGAGGTGACATCTGCAAAAAGAGCTTGGGCATTCTGGGTTTGCGCCAATATGAGTTATGGGGGTGAAGTGGCCGGGTCATTTCAATGGGTAAGAAATAAAACCGACAACTGGCATCCGGCCATCGCGATAAAAAACCGCAGAGAACAGTTCAAGCACTATCGGAATAGATTGGCAACAACTTCTGTCCGTGAGTTGATGGCGTCTGATTTGATTAGAAAGATGGATAATTCTGAAGTTTTAGGGCGTCCTCAAAAAGTCGGCGCTGATTTCAGGTTATTATCATACCAGTCCGGCGATGTGAGGCGGTTGAGTAAGCAACAATCCTTGCCGTTGCTTTCATTGTAGCTGTTTTAGTCATTTGAATACTCCACTGTTGGTAGCAATAGCTAAAAATAAAGATAAAGAAGGCCCGGGCTAACTTGATAGTGTTGAGCGCCAGTAGGATAAGGCCAATACAAGCATAAGAGGTATCTTCCAGTCGAGTCTGTATATCATCCAGCCCGTATTTTGATTTTCCTTGGCCAAATTTACCTTCGATTTCTGAGCGCTTATTTTGTTCTTTCTTTCGTTTTTGCTTTTGTTGTGCAGACATCGGCTTGGCACGTCCCAAAGGCTTACCGCTATGTCTTATCCCTCTGTCTTTTAAGAACTTGCGGTTTTGACGGTTCAGGTATATTCGATCTACAAGTACCAATTCCGGATAATAGCCATACAAAGCCTTGTAGCCCTCAACTTGCTCCTGGAGTAGTATTCCTTCATTGAAGTTGTCAAAGTCGACCTGGTCCATTCTAGCAAAGCCTTCCGTTTGTGAGACGTTCAGTTTTGCACCAAACTCAGTCAAGTTTACCGGCCTTACCTCGTTTGATAGGTCGCACATAGGGTTGAGCAATATTAACGATCCGATCATCGATACGTTTACGTCCATCTCGGTGCATGATATCTTGCTGGCGGTACAGCTCCTGTAGCACCCAAAACCGCTGCCAATCACCGTGTTTCCAATCAATAGTTTGATCGGCTTGTTGTAGTTGGTCCAGCATGCGGTCAATATGGTTGAGGTTGCGCCGCAGGTAGCGGAGTTGTTTGCCTCTAGTACGTTTGATCGCTTTTTTACCCGGATTGCGCTTCTTGGCAAAGGCCAAGTACTGTTTATGTGCGATCCGGCGGTAGGTCCGAGGCTTGTTTTTCCACAAACGACTCCCCTGATACAGCTTATCAATCAAGGCTTCGCTATACAGACGTGCCTTGATGCAATAATCGTGTATCAGTTGGATAACCAATGTGTTGTGGAGCCACTGTAGCATCCATCTTCAAGGTCCCTTTATTGGGCCTCTTATTCTCAGGGCGATCTTTATTATCCATAGCCCGGCTCTTCTCATCTGGTCTTTGCCCTGCTTGATTCGGACCAGATGACTTATTCCCTCCTTGATCAGCATCCTTCTTTTTAGGCTTGGCTCGGTGCTTGATAGCTCGCAACTGCCGAGCCTGCTGGAGCAACATATCATTAAGTTGTTGTGATCCTTTCTTACCCAGACGTTTGCGGATCTCCACAAACAACGAGGGAACAAACACAGGCTGAGTTTGGAAGCGCGGCAAGCCTACAAAGTATTGCATATAGACATTTTCTTGGATGGCCTGAATCGTATCTTCATCCGAGATACCTTCGATGTGCTTAATCAACAAAGCCCCTAAAACAATGCGCAAGTCAATGCTCTGACGACCATGGTTCTTACTCATCCTAGAAAAGAAAACGGTGGCCATCTCGTCCCAAGGCACCACGGCTGCCATCTTAACCCAGCGATTATTGGCATCTAGGGCTTGTCCAAAAGGCGATTGGAATAAACCAAAATTCCGTTCAGCGGCTGGTGTATACTTGATCATCGAACTGCAAGGATTTTAACTAAGCTAAGCCTTTTTCTTTGCATTTGATACTTCAATAGTAATAATTTAGCACATTCAATGACTTATATATCAGCCTTTTATTGACCCATAAGCCCTTTTTGAGGACGCCCTAATTCGAAATTGTCTCTTAGATTTTCCCTCGTTTTGTTCTACTTCCATTTGGAGATTTACATAGACTAGAAGGAAAAATAGCGTATCAGCAATTGAAATCCACCCAAAGGATTTCCTTTTGGACTAACGAAATATAGTTTTTCGAGAGACCTTTTTATCTTTAATGCCATTCCTTATGTCCTTCCCGTTTTTGTCCAACTTCTGCTGAAGGTTTACAGCTAAAAATGCAGACGTAAAGAATACGACCCCCTAAGGGTCAATTAACCAATATTTAAACAAGAACAAGATGTCGAAATTCAACGCGATGGTAGCACTCCTGTTTTTTATTGCTGCATGCGGTAACCCAGCACCACAGGAAGAAGTCTCTGCCACCAAACTGAAGGTCCTGATTGTTGATGGCCAGAATAATCACTACGTATGGCCTAAGACGACGATGATGATGCGAGACTATTTGACCCAAACCGGATTATTTGAGGTCAATATTCACCGGATGGATTCGGTTTGGTTGGGGATTAAATACAACAAAACTAGGCCTGCAGCTTACACTTCTTTTATCGAAACCTATCCATTAGATACTACTGCTTATGCTGTTTCAGCCGATCCCATTAAGACATCTCGATTTTCGATTGATTTCACCCAATACGACCTCGTTATCTCCAATCTAGGAGATAGTGCGCCCCGTTGGCCGGAGCAAACCGAAGCAGATTTTGAAAAGTACATCAGAGATGGAGGAGGATTCATCATCGTACATGCTGCTAATAATGCCTGGGGCGATTGGCCCGCATTCAATAAGATGATTGGCTTGGGAGCCTGGGGTGGCCGCGATAGTACTTCAGGCCCCTATGTGTATTATACGGAGGCAGGGGTCTTGGAAAAGGATCACTCTGGTGGTATTTGTGGATCTCACGGACCCGAGTTTGAATATGTCATTACCTCACGTGCACCAGAGCATCCGATCATGAAGGGATTGCCGGAGAAGTGGCTGCATACACAAGATGAATTGTACGAACGGATGAGGGGCCCATTTGAAGGGGCTACCGTCTTAGCCACGGCTTACTCCGATGTGGAGGCCAATGCTCCGCCTTGGAACCCCAATGTTAAAGGTATGGGACAACATGTTCCTACTATGATGACCATTCAATATGGAGAAGGACGCATCTTCCATACTACGCTTGGGCACTTCGATTATTCCATGGAATGTGCAGGCTTTATCACTATGCTTCAACGAGGAGCCGAATGGGTAGCTACGGGTAATGTGACTCAAGCTATTCCAGCAGATTTTCCAAGCGAAGGAAAAAGCGTTTCCAGAAAGTGGCAATAGGCCGGATGAGATAGGATACGGCTTACTTATTCTATGGTGATGTATGCCTCCATTCCACTACTGATAGTTGGTGTGGAATATACCTTTTCCATTCGACTTCCCCGCACAGTCCGATTGGTACATCACCGTACCACAACCCTTCTCATCCCCCGCTCCATACCTTTCCGCACCTCTACTATGTACACCCCCGCTTCGAGCGAACCAGTGGGAATCAACTGCCTGTTTTGAACGGTCTGATAGATCTTGATCGGCTGACCAAGGTAGTTCAGTAGGGTGATTTGCTTAGGAGACTGGTCGCCGAGTTCTACCCAGAAATGATCATGAGCAGGGTTAGGAGACACTTGGAAGTTAATGTTTAGAGGATGGTCATGAGTGGAGGTAGGTGTATCCGTTAGGCAGGTAGATTCGGGATTGAAGAGTTTTTGGGCGTTGACGCTGCGCTGTTCCGTGCTGTGCCAGAGGATCAATCGGTCTATAGCTTGAAAAGAGGAGCGGGCATTGATTTCTATGGAATAGACGCCGACGGTATCAAAGCGGGCAGCAATATCATGGGCGTCATGATCGCTGGTTTTGGCCTTCCATTGGAAAGAGCCGACTTGACCGCCATAGATCTTGAAGAAGCCGTTGGAACTTGATCCATTGGGGCAGCCGTAATCGGGATCATTATTGCATTGGGGTTTGGGTTTGAGACGGGAGGTGGTTTGTACGCCGCCTTTTTTAGCGTAGAAGTTGTCACCATTGATTTTTAGCCAGGTGTCATTATGTAAGGTTCCATCGTCACCGTTTCCGACCGCTACGCGCCAGTTGAAGGTGTAAGTTCCAGGGGTGTTGATTTTGATTTGAAAGCTAATGGTGCCATTTCCAGTTTGGTTGAAGAATTGACTGCCCGTCCACTGAATATAGCCATTCCCCGTATAGCCATCGATATTCTGGGCGACCTCCCAACTTCCAGATAGGGGAAGGTGTTCCATTTCGACAACTAGGAGGCCGTTTTCTTCCTCAAAGAAGTCACAGGATTCTAATTTGGGTTGTGCTATCATGTTGCCACTGAAAAGTAAACAGAAGAATAGCAATACGCTTTGGGCCTTAGAGAATTGCATGGATTGAAAGATTGTTTGTATAAAATAAATGTAAGTAAGTATGAGGAAACAATTATCCTAGAAGATATGACGGGCATTTTTCAACCTATGCTACGTTGCAAAAATCCTTGGTTAGCTATGGCTATCCGCGGTTTTTGCGCCTTGCCTAGATTGAAAACTCCCTTAGTCAGATACTTTAGCCTAATTATATCCTCATACTTAAAACACTTCGTCTATGCTCTAGCTCACTCTTAAAAGAGATGATCTTCCTCCTCCTTTCGAACGATTTTCAAGGACAAGGTAGTAGGTGATACCAGCCAGTATTGACTGAGGTTTGGGACTAGACGCAATAGTTTGAGAACTGAGGGAATAGAATAGATGAAGATTGAGGGTGGGGTTCTATCTGAGGAATAGAATCGATTGCAAAGATGGTTACCCCTAAAACGAAGAAAATCACAAAGTATTATTTTGGAACTGGATACTTTTTCCACATCTTTGGATGAAATAGAAACCCTAGAATGCTGAGAAAACTATGTGAATGGTAAGCGAGTCGACTATTAAACAATAAAGATAAGCTGCAGAATACTCCTTTTTATCTATTTTTTTTATGGTAATGTTTGGTTTTTAAGGCATTGATAGACAGTGTTTTGTGTTGTTTGTTGTGGGTGTTTTACTTCGTTTTTTTGTGGTAAGGTGCTAAAATTGTCCTTGGCGGAATGCGACTATTTGTGGCATCTTTGCTACATGTTTGGAGGATGTCTAACAAGGTGATTTCGTACGATGCTACCTTCGAGCCGCATCTAAAGTTCGATCTAACGGAAAGATGTTGTGAATTACTGGCCTAAATTTTCCCTCCACTTATATTAGCAAGGGCTCTCTGGTGAGCTTTCGCTTGCTTGTTCCCAAGTATTTTTAGGCTGTGCCATTGTACAATGGCGGGATGAATGGCCCGTCTATACAATGACTTATTTGGTAAGACTAGATTTAATAACCTAATATATAGATCGTTCGATTCGAGCGGTAAACACAATCAAACCCAAAAATATGCAGCGTTTTTTACTCTTATTTTTAGCACTGGTCTTCACTTATGCAGGTGGACTGCTAGCTCAGTCCTGTGATTTCAAGAGCAACATCATTAGCCTTGGAGGAGATAGCCATGATCCCGGATTTGGCAGGAATGACAACAATGATGCCGTAGCTACTTTAAGCAATGGTAATTTTGTCATTGGTTGGTCCACAGATGACGGCATTGATGGTGATCAGGCTGGTGCTTATTTTCAGGTCTTTAGCGAAAATGGTACGGCGATTACTATGCCTACTGTGCCCTATGCTAGTATCAATGCAGCGGGTACAGGGGATCAAGGGGTCTCTGGACCTAAGGTTGTGGCCCTAAATGATGGCTTTGTGATCGCTTGGACCTCTGAAGATGGACCTGGCGATACCGGACCTGCTGGCGATGAACAACAGGATGTTTTTGTCCGGACTTACAGCAATGCGGGTGCGGCCATCTCGGATCCGATCAGGATAAGTGTGACGGGAGAAGAAGATCGTTTGGCTTTCGTTCAAGCCTTGAGCACTGGTAATTTTGTGGTCATTACCGGAACGGACGAAGACGAATCTGGCAATAAGGATGACTATTATTTTCAAGTCTTCAATGCCAGTGGTACTTCCTTGAGTGGTGGCTTAGTAAACATTAGTGGTGGGGCCCACGATGCCGCTTTTCAAACCCTAGATAGCGATCAGCCTATCGTAGATTTGGGGGGCGGAAATTTTGCCATTGCCTGGGATACCTGGGATGATATAGATGGAGATGACAAGGGGGCATTTCTTCGGATCTTTGGATCGGATGGTACCGCAGTAACGGGCATCATTATTCCCTATGCTGACATTAATGCCGCTGGAGCTGGGGATCAAGGGTCACCAGAGCCTAGATTGCTGAAGCTAGCTAACGGTAACTTCGTCATGGCATGGGTCTCAGAACAAGGCCCTGGCGATGTAGGTCCTGGTGGAGATTTCAACGATGACCAAGATGTTTATTTCCGCATCTATCAAGCTAATGGTACGCCAGTGACGGGTTCACTGAAGGCCAATAGTGATAATGCCGAGGACGAGGAATCTTTAGATGGCTTAATTGCTTTGGAAGGGGGCAACTTTTCTATGATCTATAAGCGAGATGAGGATCAGGCAGGTAATACGGATGACTATTTTGTACGTACCTTTTCTCCCACTGGAATGGCACTGGGTGCTAGTATAGAGCTAAGTGCAGGAGCGCATGTAAATTCCTTTGTTCGTACTTTGGGTAATCGTAGTTATGCGGCGCTAAGCAACGGCAACTTTGTATTGGGCTGGTCCCCGGACCGCAGTGCAGATGGAGACAGTACCTCCGCCTACTTCAGAGTCTTTGATGCTTCTGGAAATCCGTTGACTGCTATAGCCGCTCCTTATGCTGATATTAATCCAGGCGGTACAGGACCACAGTCTACCAGCGGACCTTTAATCGAAGCACTTCCTAATGGCTTTGCGATCGTCTGGGAGTCAGCGGATGGCCCTACGGATGTTGGTCCAGGTAATAATCGAGATTACGACACTTATCACCGGGTATATGACAATACAGGTATGGCGCTTTGCGGGACTAAAAAGACCAATATGGGGAGTGATGGGGAAGAGGAACGTCCCGTTTTTGTGCAAGCGCTGGCTAATGGAGACTTTGTTGTCATGTATCGGGATGAGGAAACTAATGGTAATAAAGATGACTTCTTTGCACGGGTAATTGGCGGTGCGCCAGCGGTAAATGTTTGTCCCACAGTTGGTGAAATGACAATTCCTCCAGTCTGTCAAGGTGAGTCGTACACCATTACGGTAACGGGTTTGGAAAACATGGCCCAAGCTAGTAATGGGGAAAGAGATTATGGGATTTCATTTTATGCTTATCTCAGTGCAGATGTATCCACCGTTTATTCCGTAAGACCTACCCCTTTGGCTACCGTACCTTTTTCAGAATTGGGCGATGGAGGAACAACGGCCACGCTGGTGGTTTCCGATGAAAATTTGATTCGTTTTACAGAAGATAATACCTTAATTATTGCGATACTGGATGCTACCCCGACAGACGACGGATGTCGCCCGGGGCTTGAGCTTAGGCGAGAGTTTACTGCTAAACCCTTTGTGGACATGGCCTCACCAGGTAATCTCTGCGCAGATGCAGGTGTACAAACGGGCTTAGGTAATGTGACGCCAAGCGGAGGGGTATTCTCTGGCCCTGGCATCACCGATGATGGTAATGGCTCCACCTATAGCCTAGACATAGCGGCAGCTGGCGTTGGCATGCATGAGCTTACCTATACCTTTACAGGCGCTGAGTCCTGTACCTTCACCGAGACCCGATCCTTCGAAGTCTTTGCTGCACCTACAGTAACCTTCACCGCTCCTGAAGATCTGGATGCAGACGCAGGCGTACAGACGGGCCTAGGTGGCGGCACCCCTGCCCAAGGTACGGCCTTTGGCGATCAGGGCGTCTACAGCGGCCCGGGCGTGACCGATGATGGCAATGGCATGACCTATAGCTTTGATCCGGCGGCGGCAGGTGTAGGCGTGCACACCATTACTTATATGTATACGGATGCCAATGACTGCTCGGCTTCGGCTTCGGATGATGTGGAGGTGAAGGCGGTTGCCGTATGTCCTACCATTGGTGAAGTTACGGTTTCTTCTACCTGTGCAGGTCAGCCCTTTTCCATCACCGTAAGTGGCTTGGAAAATATGGCTCAGACGGACAATGGGGAGCGGGATTACGGCATCAATATTTATGCTTTTATTAGCGTTGATGAACCAACTAACCTTTATGGTGGTTCTTCCCCAATAGGTACGGTGCCTTTCTCAGAATTAAGTAGTGATGGTACGAGTGCTACTTTGTTAATTGACGAAAACTTACTCGCATTCGTTGATATTAACCCGCAGATTTACGCCATCCTTGATGCTACCCCAGCCGACGCAGCGTGCCGTCCTTTTTCTACTACGACTAGGCAGCCTACCTTTGCGCCCTCAGTCTCTTTCACGGCCCCAGAGGACTTGGATGAAGACGCAGGTGTACAAACCAGCCTCGGTGGCGGTACGCCTGCCCAAGGCACAGAAGAAGGCGATCAGGGCGTCTACAGCGGTCCGGGCGTGACGGATGATGGCAACGGCATGACCTATAGCTTTGATCCGGCGGCGGCGGGTGTAGGTGTGCACACCATTACTTATACGTATATGGCTGCCAACGGTTGCTCCGCTTCCGCTTCGGATGATGTGGAGGTGAAAGAAGCGACGCTAGTGATCACGCCTATTGATGATATCAATGATGTAGACGAGAATGGGGTTGCTGCGAGTATTGGGCAAGAGGTGGCTGTGCAGGGGATTGTGTATTGTGAACATTTTCCGGCACTAAATAACAAACCTTATTCTTTCTTTATCCTGGAACCAAACGGAGATGGAATTTTGGTAAATGGAGGTAGCGAGGCTTTGGGCTATGAAGTTGTGGAAGGAGATGAAATCATTGTTGAAGGTACGATTGGTCAACTTAGAGGTTTGCTGGAGATTAGCCCTTCCAAGATCACAGTGGTGTCACAGGCCAATGCGTTAGTTAGCCCGATTGCTACCGATAGTCTAACGGAGGCGATAGAGAATAAATATGTTACTCTGGAGATTTCTGATGCGGATCAGGAGAATATTACTTTATCAAGCGGATCGAATGCTACTATACTCAGATTTCCTTCCGCTTCGCAAGGAATACTAACGATTGGGGTCTGGAATTCATCAGGAATCAGTTCTGAATTTCTTAGTAATTACATCAATACAACCGATGTGGGGACTTTCCGTATTACCGGTGTGGTTTACCAAGAAGATAGTAACCTTCCTTTATTCGACACCTACTTTCTGGTGCCTTGTTCAGAATCTGACTTCGATTTCCTTACTAGCACTGATGAACCTGCCTGGGCCAACGAGTTAGTCGTTTTCCCCAACCCCACTACTGACGAAGTAAATATACGCTCAAGCGTAGACATTGAAGAGTGGCGTTTGATCGATTTGCAAGGGCGGGTGCTGAGCCGAGGTGCGAACAATAGCCAGCGCTTTGCCGTGGACTTGGCCGAATGGCCTAGTGGTTTGTATCGCCTGCAGCTCATCAATGGGAAGGAGGCTGTGCAAAGGCCAGTAATTAAGCAATAATGATTTAAATTTTTCTTATCCAGCTTTTGAAATAGGCGGAGGTTACCTATCCTATGGGATGGCCTTCGCCTGTTTTTGTTGGGCTACTTCCCTCTGGGGGTATTATGGGCTGTCCTATGGCACGGGTTTCTCGCCGCTGTCGTGGCTAGGTATGTTTGAGCCCTAGCGGGGTCGGGTGTGGCTGCGAGGCTTGGGGCTAGGGTGATGTTGTTGGTCGGCATCTATCTGTTCAGCTAGACTGGTACGCAACAACGGCTTTGGGGGCTGGGGAGCTAGGAGATATAGAGGCTAGGCAGGTCCACACCCTTGTGGCATGTCCTATCCTGGTAGCATCAGGATCCAATTTGGGTTTAATCTTCCCTCTTTCTATACCCAATTGGTATTAAAAATCACGATCATACGAGCTAGCAATGGCCCTTATTTTGCCATTGTCGGCGGAAATTAGGATTAAACTATAGTAACTTTTGTCAAAAATTGTATTTTGCATTTATCCTTAGTAACCTTTCTATTTCAACCCAAATTCCTCTCTTCCTCAAAGCGGCTACTCAATTATAATTCTCTCAACTTTTTTCATTCTCCTTTGAAACCTGGATCGATTCTTCTGGTATGGTCATCGCCTACCCTCCACTTTTCGTACGGTAGAACATGGCCTCCGCAGTATCGGGCTCAAGGGGTAGTATATGTACTCTCTTGGGGTGCAACTTCTTTCGCATTTTTTATCATAATTCATCTATAATGAAGCTATTGCATATCATTGCTACTACCAGAGGGGAAGAATCCCGAACGCTTAGTATTTCCAAAGAATTCTTGAAAACTTTACATGAAAAGCAGCCACATGTTGAGCTGGATGAACTTGACCTGAGCACAACGGAATTACCACCCGTATTAGACACGAACGTTAAAGCAAAGTACCTCCTGATGATGGGCGGCCAATTGGATGAAGCCACCCAAGCCTCCTGGAAAAAAGTCTCTGACCTGGCCGAAAAGTTTATTTCCTATGATTTGTATTTGGTTACTGCTCCCATGTGGAACTTCAGCGTACCCTACATGTTAAAGCATTACATCGATGTGATTATGCAGGCAGGCATTCTCTTCAGCTTTACCGCTAACGGACCGGAAGGTTTTGCCAAGTATGAGCAGATGGTGTGTATCACTTCCAGAGGGAGTGACTATAGCCCTGGCAGCCCCATGCATGCGCTTGACCATCAAGAGCCTTACTTGCGGACCGTATTTGGTCTAGCTGGAATTGAGGATATTCATTTTGTGCACGCCCAACCCTTAGACGTAGCTCCAGGCCTTACACAAACGGCCTTGGAAAAAGCTAAAGAAGAGGCACGGCAGATGGTGGATAAGTTGAAAATTACTGCCGCCGTTTAAATTAATTCTCTCCTTAAACCCAACCTTTCTACAAGTCTGCAAGAAAATGTCACGGTCTAGCATAGCCATAGCTTTAGCAATAGGGAATGGCCCGTAGATACCCTATCCTAATAGGACCTTTCTTCCTTAAATAGCCCCAATTCAAAGCCAAAACCATCAGCTAACCCCAAGGTCAAATGCACATCGTCAGGCTGGACCGCTCCTACCGAACCCGTAAAGTGAGTGCATTCGTCCAGCCCCATCACCAAGGTTTCTCCCATACAGGCAAAAATGTGACCACTCGGCAGAGGGATTCCACCAACAATAAATCGATTAGGTTCAGGCAAGCGAACGATGCCGCCCATAATCTGCCTTAGATTGGGATAGATGAGTCCGACATTCCTATCCACATCTGCGGGGACGGCGAGGTCACAAATGATTTTCGAGTCGGTAGACAAATGTTCGGGCCGTATGATCGGCTGAATAGAATTAGAAGATGTTACGACGATTGGACAGTGCTTAATGGCATCCATTTGGTCCGTAATCTTAATCCGGAGGTTAGGATTAAGTTGGAGTAGCTCCTGTTGTAGCTGAACGATCTTTGGACTATCCAATACCCGTGGAATTAGAATCATTTCTTCTACCTGGCTGGCCAGCAGTTCGGCATAGGTGTTGGCGATGTTGCCGCCTGCACCTACGATGGCTACGCTAGAATCCTCAAGGATGACTTCTTTTTGTTTTGCCACTTTGCAAATGGCTTTTAACCCAAATCCCACTGTTAGCGAATTCCCAGTAGTTACTTTCATATTCTTGGTTTTTACCCAACGAGCATTTCGAGTTAGAATAGAAGTAAATCCTCCCAAGCCCAAAACTTGGCAGCCATTCTCCTCGGCCAAATTAGCCGCATGTTGGATTTTATCTACAATCCATCGGAAATCTCCTGAGCGATAGGCCCTCCCGATTTCCCGAGAGTCTAAGAATAAGCCGATAAAATTCAAGTGGACTGTCCGGCCTCCTTTTGCTTTGACATTAACCTGGTCAAAGATGACCGGATCCAGGAATCTCGCCGTGCGGCTAATGAGCTTTTCCAATTCTTTGACGGACCAATTCTCAAAGGACTGATCCCAAAGTACCAGATCCTTGGCCTTGATGAAATGCCCTAGAAAGGCTACTTTTCTGTGGCCTACAGGAGCCTGATGTTCAAACACATCTACATCTTGATAGTCCGTGATTTTGCCAATCGGGCGCCCCACCAAATAGCTCAATAAGCTACCAGCATCGGCTTTTGAAATAATTTCAGCAACACTTCTTAAACCGTTTAGGAATTGGTAAATATGTTCAGTAGAGATATAGGCAGAGGGTTGAATGCGGAGCGTGTTCGGGTTGCTCAAGGTTGGCATGATTCGGATGCCGTGCTCATGCAGTAGGTGGCCTGCAATGACATATCCATAGTAACCGGAATCGAAGAGTATACGGAGTAGGTTAGAGGAGGAATTTTCTTGACTCTGAAAATCTACTCCAATCATCAAACCTTTTCCTCTTACCGCTTTGATGACAGACGGGAATTCTGCTCTCATCTTCAGTAATGCTGACTTTAGCACGGCGCCCTTATCTGCACATTGCTTCGGGAGGTCTCCCGCCACTATGGTATTCAGCACTTCCTTTGCAATCGTGGCACTTAGGCTATCATCGGAGAAAGTTGTGGTATTAATCACAGAGAATTCTTCTACAAAGCGATCTTCCGCTACCAATAAGGCGCCGATTTCGCTAAGCCTCCGCCCAAAGCTTTTGACAGGCAGATATAATCTTTTCGTAGCCCAATTTGATCGGCTGCCAGCAAGCTACCGGTTCGTCCTAACCCGGTTTGGATTTCATCGATGATTAAGGGAATATTATATTTGGCAGTGACCTTATTAATCCAGTCTACGAATTCTTTGGGTAATGGAATTACACCCGCCTCACCACGGATGGGCTCAATAATGGCAAAAGAGACTTCGTCAATTGTTGTTAAAGCGGCTTCCCAAGTCGTCGGATCATTGGGATCTAAAAAATCCACTTGTAGGTCATTGCGATTAAAAGGCTCATTATGGACCTTGGAAAAGGATAAGGTGCCCAGGGATTTGCCGTGATAGGCATTAGTTAGGGCCCAGCAGCGTGATTTGCCGTTCTCAAGAATAGCGTGCTTCACCGCTGTTTCTACCGTTTCGGCTCCAGTATTGCTTAAGATTACTCGATAGTTACCAAACAACTCCTGTAGCTTCTGATTCAATTCTTCTACTGCGGACCCAATGGATCCTTGTGTAAATATGGGAATTTGATTTTGTAGAAAGCGAGTAGCAACTGCGGTGATGCCAAGGTGAGCATGACCTAGAAAATTGGCTCCATAACCACCAACTAAATCTAGAATCTTGACTTGGCCAGCTTCGGTTTGTTGATACAAAATATCTCCTTGTCCTTTAGTGTAACTGACATCTAATCCGAGTGCTTGTAATTTTTCTTGAAGCTTGCTGCGATAGGCCTGCTTAGGGTTTTTCTTGTACATGAAACTTGGTTTTATAGGGGTTTTCAAAAGTTTACCGTACAAGTTTAGGCTGTGGGAATTTCAGTTGAAAAGGCTCTTGATTAGATACCCAGCTTGAATGAGCCATTGGACTGGGTAGGTGATTTAGGAATGGGGGAGCACCAATTCCTGTCAAAAGAGGGAGGTTTGAAGCGTATAGTAAAGTAAGCGAGGGTTCTACTCAATGAGCGGGCGGATTCACTCATTTAGGGTTTCATCACCACATCGGATGAGTTATCCATCCGATGTGGTGATGCCCTAGCTAATCCCCCAGTCCTTGAAGACATCTTCCGTATCCTCACCGGCGGCCCGCGATCCGAAGCGTACTGCTGAGGGCGTTCTACTAAAGCGAGGGGCGGGGGCGGGTTGTTTGATGCCGTCGAGATCCATATAGGTGTCTCTAGCGACATTGTGCGGGTGGGATTGTGCTTCTATAAAATCCAGAACGGGGGCGAAACAGACATCTGTTCCTTCCATGATTTCACACCATTCGTCTCGTGTCTTCGTTTTGAAGACTTCGACTAGTTTCTCTTTGTAGCTAGGCCATTGACTGGGATCATACTGGGCGGAGAACTCTGCTGGATCTAATTCTGCTTTTTGTATCAATAAGGCATAGAATTGGGGCTCGATAGACCCAATGGAGACGTATTTCCCGTCTTTCGTCTCATATACATCATAAAAGTGAGCGCCAGAGTCCAGTAGATTAGATCCCATCTGAGTACTCCATTGTCCCATACCGTGCAGGGTGTTGAAGACGGACATCAGAACGGCAGAGCCATCTGTCATGGCGGTATCGATCACTTGTCCTTTGCCAGATCGCTGCGTTTCGAGTAAGGCTGCGAGTATACCCATGACCAGAAACATACCGCCCCCCCCGTAATCTCCGACGAGATTCAAAGGTGGAACAGGACGTTCACCTTTTCTCCCGATGGCACGCAGCGCGCCAGTCAGAGAAATATAGTTGATATCATGTCCCGCAGCCTTTGCAAGGGGGCCGGTTTGCCCCCAGCCGGTCATCCGTCCGATGACCAGCTTTGGATTGCGTTGATGTAGCACCTCCGGCCCCAGCCCTAGCCGCTCCATCACGCCCGGCCGAAATCCCTCGAACAAGACATCTGCTTTTTCTACCAGCTGTAACAGGCGCTCCATATCTTCCGCTTGTTTCAGGTTAAGGGCAACAGAACGCTTGCCTCTACGATTACAATCCGGCATTCGCTTTTTGCTGCTAGAGGCCTTCCTTTCTACGAGGACTAGGTCAGCTCCCATGTCAGCCAATAGCATGCCTGCGAATGGACCTGGGCCGAGCCCAGCCATTTCAATAATCTTGATACCTTGTAAGGGACCCATTGATACAGTCTTCAATCAGGAAAAAACTACTGGAAAGGAAAAAGGGAAGGTAGAACTGCGCACTAGACCAGCTCAGCCTTCCCTCTTTTATGATAGATTAACCGACAGATGCCGGCGTTTTGCCAAACTCATGAATGGAACTTCCGGCTGCTGCCATCGCTCTAAGGCTATCTGGTACTGCCCAGCGAGGCCCGAAAGCTTCGGCAAAGGCGTCACAGTCTTGGATGAACTGATCCATGCCCACAAAGTCGATATAAGAAAGTGCTCCACCTGTATAGATCGGGAATCCCCAGCCTAATACGGACCCAATATCTCCATCCGTGGTAGACCTTAGCACCCCTTCCTCCAAACAGCGATACGCTTCGAGTGCCTGACGGTGAAGGATACGTTTTCCAACCGTTTCTTTGTCTAAAGTATCCACATTTGAATTGTACAGCTCTTTCAAACCTGGCCACAATTTCTTTTTGCCACCTTCTGGGTAATCATAGAAGCCTTTGCCCCACTTCTTACCTTTGCGCTCGTGATTATTAACTAGATTTTTCTGAATTTCATACATGCGGGTTTGGTAGGGCGCTTTATTCGGAGAAGGATCACTTTCGTATACATGCATACCTAAAGTCAGGGTAACTTCATCCGTAACGGCTAAAGGTCCTACAGGCATGCCTTTCGCCTTTGCTACATTCTCCACCATAGCTGCTGGCACACCTTCTTCCAACATAAAGATACCTTCACTCGCAAAGGTGCCAAAGCAACGGGAAGTATAGAAACCACGGCTATCATTCACGACGATGGGTACCTTTCCGATAGCTACTGTATAATCAACTGCTGCTGCAATGGCCTTTGCCTCCGTTTTCTCTCCCACAATAATCTCTACCAGCGGCATTTTATCCACGGGTGAGAAGAAGTGGATTCCGATGAACTGCTCTGGTCTTTGAGAGGATTGAGCTAGCAATGTAATCGGAATAGTAGAAGTATTAGAAGCATAAACTTTGTCTTCCGCTAGTACCGCCTCGGTTTCCTTCGTAACCTTGTCCTTTAAGGTAGGGTCTTCGAATACCGCCTCGATCACTAAGTCGCAACCTTCCATGGCGCTAGGATCATCCGTAGGCGTGATGCGGGAAAGTAGCGCCTGCTTTTTCTCCTCGGTAGATCGGCCTCGCTTAATGGCCTTGTCTAGCAGCTTAGTAGAATAGGCTTTTCCTTTTTCAGCACCTTCCATAGTCACGTCCTTCAATACTACTTCCATACCTGCTTTCGCAGAAACATAAGCGATGCCCGCACCCATCATACCCGCACCAAGAATTCCCAACTTCTTGATCTCGTAATTTGGCTCATCCTTTGGACGAGCTTTCCCTTTCTTCGCAGCTTGGATACCCATGAAACCGGTACGGATCATGTTTTTGGCTTCCTTGCTATCTACCAATTTGGTGAAGTAGCGTGCTTCAATTTCCAGGGCGCGATCAATCGGCACCTGTAGCCCATCATGTACTACTTTTAGAATGTAGCGCTGTGCAGGATAATTACCGTGCGTCATTTTGGTTAAGTTACCCGCAGCACCCATCATTACCTGCATGCCATTTGGCGTCCAGATATTACCACCAGGGATTCTATGCTTCTTATTGTCCCAAGGCTGTACAGGCTTAGGATTATTCTTGATCCAATCTTTGGCCTTGGCAATCAACTCTTCTTGATTCTCTGCTAACTCATCAATCAGACCATCTTTCAAAGCTTTTGGAGGGCGCACCTCTAGCCCCTGTAGCAAGTACATCAAAGCATTCTGTATACCCATGAGGTAGGGCGCTTTGACGGTTCCACCGCCACCAGGCAATAAGCCCACCTTCGACTCGGGGAAACCCAGTTTGATTTTGATATTGTTCAATACAATCCGGTGATGGCAGGCTAAGCATAGCTCTAGTCCACCTCCCATGGCCGTTCCATTGATGGCCGCAACGAAAGGTTTTCCAGAAGTTTCTATTTCTCTGAAGGCCGTGTGCATCTCCAACATGCCTTGTAGCTGTCCGCCTGGATCGCCCCCCATCTTGTTTAGCTCCCACAGGTCAGCACCTGGCATGAACATGCTGCGCCCTGAGGTGACAATGACCCCAGCTATATTTTCATCTGCGATTGCCTGTTGAGCTACTTCCAGGTAAGCATTAATGAAAGCCGAGCTAAAAAGGTTGGTTGGATTGTTGACCTGATTGATGGTGAAAATGCCAATGCCATCTTCACCCACCACAAATTCGAACAGGTCATTCTTTATATTTTGCATGATTTTCTTTTTTGGTCAATTCGAGAATGAAAGTCTTTGACAAAAAATACCTGTTGGGCCTAGATGCGCTCGATGATCGTAGCGATACCCATTCCTCCACCGATGCAAAGGGTAACTAGGCCTGTGCTTAGCTCTCTACGCTCCAATTCATCCATCAAGGTACCCGTAAGCATACAGCCTGTGGAGCCTAGTGGGTGTCCTAAAGCAATCGCTCCACCGTTTACGTTCACCACAGAATGATCAACTCCCATCTCTTCCATGAAGTACATAGGGACTGCTGCAAAAGCTTCATTTACTTCGAACAGATCAATATCACTGGCTTGCATGCCCGCTTGCTTCAGGGCTTTCTTCGAGGCAGGAGCTGGGCCGATCAACATGATGGTTGGATCCGTTCCAACGACTGCAGCTGCCCGGATTTTGAAACGAGGTTTCAAACCCATTTTTTCACCGACTGCCTTATTACCAATCAAGGCTACCGAGGCACCGTCTACGATAGCGGAGGAATTACCGGCGTGGTGCACGTGATTGATTTCTTCAATCTCCGGGTATTTATCAATGGCTACAGCATCGTATCCACCCATTTGGCCCATCATGGCGAAAGAAGGCTGTAGATTACTTAGTCCTTCAAGTGTAGTGGAAGGACGAATGTTTTCATCCGTATTCAAGACGGCCAATCCGTTCACGTCTTGCACCGAGATTCTAGACTTAAATCGACCTTCACGCTCCGCTTTGCTAGCTCTCATTTGTGATGCATAGGCGAATTTGTCCACATCTTCTCTAGTATAGCCAAATTTGGAAGCAATCAGGTCAGCAGAAATACCTTGTGGTACCATTTTACCGGGGATGGCTTGCTCTGGATCAAGTAGAAAACCACCTCCATCAGATCCCATAGGAACGCGAGACATACTTTCTACACCGCCAGCCACTAGCAAATCCGTAAAGCCTGCTCGTACATATGCGGCGGCCTGATTGATCGCCTCTAAGCCAGAGCCACAGAAACGGTTCAATGTAACGCCACAAAGGTGATCGCCATATCCAGACTGCTGAGCAGCGGATTTTGCGATATTCACACCTTGATCCTTTACCTGACTCACACAGCCAAGGATCACATCTTCCACTAGGTTTGTGTCTAGGTCATTTCTCTCCTTCAATGCCTTGAGCACTTGCGTAGATAGTTCCGTAGGGGTGACGCTCATGAGCGCTCCTTTTTTGTTTCCTTTTCCTCTCACGGTGCGTACCGCATCGTAGATATATGCTTCCATAATTTTGTTGATTTATGTTTTTATATTTTTCGTCACCTAAGGCTTGCCTTCAGGTCTTATTTTTTCTTCAATTGTTCCACAAACATCTTTACCATCATTTGAGCTTCCGGTGTATTGGAAGCTTCGATGTGTTCTGCGATCATCTCTTCCATCCTTTCATCACTCAAATCTACAATCTGATGCAACTGTCGGGTCAGATATCGCTTGGAGTCGGCATAGACCCGAGGCGTGACATACATCAATTTCTGTAGGTAGGCTTCCGCTTTCGGCAAAACTTCATCTACCTCCGCTGCCTCATTGATCAAACCCGCTTCTACGGCCTCATCGGCCTGAAAAAGCCTCGCTTGTTGAACCGCTAACCAAGCATTTTGCTCGCCTGCATAGTAAGCGTAAATGTGGCAAAGTAATTCTGGAATCTGCAAATTCATCTTGAATTCATGCATCCCAAAAACGTGCTTCGGTCCTCGTGCCATGATCTTGTAATCTGTCATAAGGGCTAAAATAGTAGCCCCTGCCGGAGCATAGCCTGTAATGGCGCTTACTAGTGGCTTGGGGAACCGCACCATCTTTTGACATAGTTGAAAATAAGCACTCCAAAAGGGACGGGCCAACTCTACTCCGCCCAGGGCCAAACTGACAATATCCAATCCAGCGCTGAAGCAATTTGGCCGGCCTGACAAGATCACACCCTTGGCGGAATCATCGGATTCCAACTGGGCAAAAGCCTCGTTCAGATCCTGCAAAAGTGGAAGATTTATAGCATTTACCTTTCCATTATCCATCTCGATAATGGCTTGATTTTTCTTTCGGTGAATTTGAACGGTTTCCATTTTTTTTATTAAGTTGCTGCTTAATAAAAACAAATATAGTCAAAATTGACTATTGTCGAAGAGCTGTTTGAGAAAGTTTACAATAATTAAACACGTATAATTTTGTAGTGAAACAACGAACGATTTCCAAATGTTCTTGTTTTATTCAGTGATTTCTTAATAAGTGATGACGGGCATGAATTAAAGGATATGAAAGAAGACATGAAAACGCCAGCTAGGCGTAGAAGGGGGCGGCCCAGCAAGGCCAATACATTGGATCAAGATCTACTTTTGCAACTGACCCTTAAGGCCTTTGCTGAAAATGGTTTTGAAGGGACTAGTTTGAAGACGATCTCCGACCAATTGCATATCGATGACTCTTTGATTTACTACCATTATAAGAACAAGCAAAATCTATGGAAGCAAGCCATGTGGCAAGTGATCACAGCGTATGAACGACAGGCTAAAGAAACGGTCCGGCTCTGTAAAGATCAAAGTACGATCGATCTCGGCAAATCACTTACACGACACCTGGTTTACTTTATGGCGGAGCATATCGAGGTATATAAGATTATGAATCACGAACTCACCCGCCGCTCCGAACGATCAGATTGGATCATAGACAATATGCTGAAGCCGCTTGGAGATCGACTTACACCCATTTTTCAGGCCTACAAACGAGCTGGATACGAGGTTAATATGCCCATCAATAACTACATCGCGCTGATCTTCGGTATTCTAAGCCAGTTTTTCTTCATGGATACCATGAGCAAACGACTATATGATGTAGATGTATACCAGCAGGCTGAGGTGGATCGACATGCAGATCTGGCGGTGGAGATTATCTTTTCTTCTATCTTCCGTAAAGTGGATTAACCTCCCCTACGCTTCTATCCTTTCTATCTTCCCAATCAAAAAGAGATAAGAACAGAAGCCAACAAAGGCTAATGCGGCGATGTAAAATAGAGCGGGGCAAAGTTGCCGTCCTTAACCAGATACTCGATAATGATAGGCGTAACGGCTGCTGATAATCCCCCCATAAAGTTAAATACCCCACCAATTAAACCTATGAGGTGCCTAGGAGCTAATAGCGAGACGAATACCCAGGCAATTGAGGCCAGGCCATTAGCCAGGAAGGCGATGGATAAGAATAGAATAATGAGGAAGGTCTGGTTGGTAAAATTGGCGCCGATAATAGCTGTTGAAAGCAGCATCCCGATCAATATGGTAGCTTTACGTGCGATTTCATTAGAGTACCCGCGTCGAACCAAGGCATCAGAGGAAAAGCCGGAAAGCAGCCCCCCAACAAAGGCCGCTAAGAAAGGTAAAGATGCCAGAAAACCAGATTTGATGAAGTCTAAGCCTCTGTATTTAACGAGGTAAGTAGGGAACCAAGTGAGAAAAAAAATAAATAGTGAACCAAGGCAAAATTGTCCAATATATACTCCCCAAAGCTTCCGATAACTAAAGGCCTTGAGCAGGCCGGCCCAGTCAAACTTCGTCCTTTCTCGCGGTGCAGACAGGCCCTCAACCAACCTGCCTCCTTAAGCAATTCCGGAAACCAGCTCGTTACGATCTTGTTATTGGTAGGATAGCAAGGGGCTATTCAGCACTTTACGCCTTTTCTATTGGGGAAAGATCCAAGGGCAATTGGCGGGCTTTGCTTCGTTGCGCTTTGCTACCTTGGATGAGCTGCTGGAAAAGGCGCGAATGGTCTCCATCCCATTTGCCATCGGAGAGGAATTTGCTAGCAAGTGGCAATTCGCTCCTTATTTGGAAGAGAACATTACTCAGTTTGCTAGAGTGGATGTATGTAATGTGGGAGGGCTTACGGAAGCCCTGAAGGTGGCAGCCACGGCAGAGACTCATTATATCGATTTGATGCCACAGAACCCACTTGGGCCCATTTGCACGGCGGCTTCCATCCATCTCGCCGCAGCTTGTCCTAACTTTGCCTGGTTGGAGGAAGTCAATACTCCAGCAGCACAAGCCGGTACTAACGATCCTAATTTCTACCCCGTGCAACCAGCCTTGGAAGGAAATAGGTATACCGTTTCCCAGGAACCTGGGTTGGGTGTGGAATTCAATGAAGAACTCGCAGTGCAAAAGGAACTCAGTTTGGTGGAGGTTCCACATTTGCGGAGGAAGGATGGATCTTTTACTAATTGGTGAATATGTTTTTCAATATCGCTAGCAAAAAATGGTCACCTGAGTTTTACACTTGATAACATGGCTAATCATTGACTTAACATTGCCAATGTTTTATTAAGGAAGCGTTCATGAATAATCAACTCCCAATTTAAATTCCATAGATAATTTACTCAAGATTATTCATTTCCTTACAAACACAAAAGTCATGTCAGAAACAACAAAGATTATTCTCTCTGCAAACAGTGGAGAACCAACTGTGGAAATCAATGCTGAAAATGGTAATCTACACCTAGGGGGAGAAGGGACAGAAGGGGATATTGTGCTTAGAAATGGTGCCGGAGAACAAACCGTACATATCGACGGTGGAGATGGCAACATTGCCTTGGGCGGTAATGGGAGTAATGGAGACGTGAGGGTTAAGAATGCTGCTGGAGAAACTACCGCTCATCTTGACGGTGGCACAGGAAATTTGAGATTGGGAGGTGCAGGGACACAAGGCGATGCCGTCTTAAGCAATGCGGATGGCCGACAGACGGTGCATATTGACGGTGGAAACGGTAATATTGCATTAGGAGGGAACGGCAGTAATGGTGATGTTCGCGTCAAGACTACAGATGGCGAAACTACTGGACACTTGGATGGTGAAACTGGTAATTTAAGATTAGGAGGTGCGGGTACACAAGGCGATGCAATTTTGAGCAATGCCGAAGGCCAACAGACTGTTCACATTGACGGGGGTAATGGAAATATTGCCTTGGGTGGTAACGGTAGTAATGGTGATGTTCGGGTAAAGAATACGGAAGGCGAAACTACTGGACATTTAGACGGCGAAACTGGCAATTTGAGACTTGGTGGACAGGGAACTCAAGGAGATGCTATCCTAAAAAATGAAGCGGGCGAGATGACGGTGCACATTGACGGTGGAGACGGTAATATTACCCTGGGCGGTAACAATAGCAATGGTGACCTGAGGTTGAAAGATGATAATGGAAAATTGGGGGCTCATTTGGACGGCGGAGTTGGGAATTTGATTCTTGGAGGAGATGATCATGATGGAGATATCATGCTTAAAACCTCTAATGGCAAAACAAGAGTAGAATTAGAAGGTCACGATGGGGCTATTCGTTTGATGAATGGCTCTGAGGCCATCACTTTCGAAGCGAATGGCTCTGCGGGTAGCTTGACACTAGGCGGCGGAGTTTCTGACGGGGATTTGATCATCAAAAACGGTAAGGGAGAGGAAGTGATTACCCTCAAAGGCAATACAGGAGAAATCAATATCGATGGTAAATCAATCCAAGCTGCGGACTATGTGTTTGCAGAAGGTTACGCTTTGATGCCTTTACAGGAGGTGGAATCCTTCATCCAAAAGAACAATCACCTGCCAAATATTCCTTCTGCCACTGATCTTGAGCAGAAAGGCCTGAACTTGAACAATTTTACCATGTCACTTTTGGAGAAAGTGGAGGAGTTAACACTGCATGTCATTGCCCTGAACAAGGAGATTGAAGAATTGAAGAAATAAGTTCGTTGGATTTATCCCGATTACTGAAAATACAATTCGGTTTAAGTAGAATTTTTTTCATCCCGAGCTCAGGAAAATGTGCTTGGGATGATTCTTTATCATCCTTACCTATACTTTGGATGGCGGCTATTTCTTAGAATTGCCCTTAGCGTCGATCTGCTCCATGACCAAAGTAGCTTTAGCCTCTTCTTCCTCCTGAATGTACTCTTTGGTTTTATCTATTTCATAGTCCATCATTTCACCAATGCGGGTAATTTTGTCCATGATATTCATGATGAGATGGAAAGCGTTATGAATCTTATGCTTAACGATCCAATCGGTGATCAAGCAATCGATAAATTGATCTAGGAAGAACTCTAGCTGGTTGACTTCTCGTTGATAATCAAGCTGAAAAAGATCTGATATATCAGAGAGTTCATCTTCATATTTTTGCAGGTAATTATTGGCTACGTAAATATCCTTGTTGATTCTTTCTACTTTCTTGTCAATCCGATTGGGGACTTCCAGGGGCGGAACGTCACCCCAGTGTTCAATCTGCTGTAAGCCTAGCATCACCTTATGCAAGTATTTCTTCGCACTGACCCCTTTCTTAATAGCTAGCTGTAGTTCACGAATTTTGGATTGAAAATTCGCTATTTTCTCGGTAAGATTATCGAAGCCTGCTGGCAATTTATTTCCTTGATTGAGCAAGGTCAATTTTTGCTTCATGAGTAGCTCGAACTGTGCATCGATGGCATGCAAGCCACTGTAGGTTTTTTCCAATACTGCTCTTTCTTCTTGTAGGTCCTGTAAGTTAGAAAGTAAGGCATTATACTTAACATAAGCTGCCAGATACTCCTGCTTGACTTTTTCGAGTTGTTCTTCTTTATTGCCTAGTAGGTATTGGAATATAGAGTAGAGATTTTTGCCCTCTAGGGCATCCAGGTCAGCCTGTTCCTGATCCAAGATCACGGCCAGCATTTCCAATTCTTGCTCTTTCTGTGCTATAACGACATGAAGATGTTGCAGATGGGTCTTGATCTTTTGCTTGCGGTTGTATTCATCATAAACCGCCTGCAGTTGTTGATCGAGCGTAGCCATTGGGTTGGGGTTTTCAGTTGGTGTATGAGTCTGACCTATAGATAACGTTAGCCAGTCAACTTTATTACGCAACTCATGTAGACTAAGACCGAATGCAGCACAAATTAGATGAAGGCTACTTTAGTTAGGACGAAGGCTAAAAAGGATAACCATCTTGATCCAATAAAGCCTGTGCTATGTTTCGCCCCAGTGTCCTAGGATTTACACTGTAAGGTTGCAGTAATAACTTAATAATCCTACGATGACGCCGGAGCTCTGAACCCTCCGCGAAACTTGCCAATACATCAAAAGCAGCTTGCCGAGCCTTGTTTGAGGCTTGGTACAGAAATAATTGAACCATATCATGCCTCATCTTTAGTTTCGTTTGATCTTTGGTGGCTGATTGTTGCAATTTTCTAAGCTTTAACAAGGCGCTATCTGCCAAGTAAGATTCTTGGAGGATGGTGGACAGGTGCATGATAATCTCCTGTTCGTCGATCATCTGTTTGCGCAGCTTTTTGCCAGCAGCCGAAGACAAATACAAGAAGGTATATTTTAGACCTTGGATGAGTCGATCTTGCTCTGATTTTTCATCTTTTGCCCGGAATGGATTGAGGCGACTCAACAAGAAAGCAGGAATGCGTTTCCCGGCAGTCAGCAAATCTAGTTCCTTGGTTTGTAGGGCGCGCTTGGAAAGCTCGCCCACCGAAAGCATCGCATTGATCTCATTCGTTCCTTCGTATATCTTGGTGATTCGAGCATCTCTATACCCAACGCCTAAGCCCGTTTCTACAGCATAGCCCATGCCTCCAAAGATTTGCATAGCTTCATCTAGAGCATAGCAGACCAGCTCGGATCCTCGTACTTTGACGATAGAGGCCTCTATGGCGAACTCACTGATCGATTTAATCTTTGCCTCATTGTGACTCGCTCCTTTGGATAGCAGACTGGCTTCTTTGCGGTCGATGAGATCAGCTGTTCTGAAGCATGCGGCTTCCGCGGCAAACACCTGCATTGCCATATCTGCCAGTTTAGCCTGGATGGCACCAAAACTAGCAATTGGTTTTTCGAATTGCTGCCGTTCTTTTGCGTAGCCAACAGACTTATTTATTGCAAATTTGGCACCGCCAATTCCACCCGCTCCGGCCTTAATTCTTCCGCCGTTGAGAATCGTCAAAGCCATCTTGAAACCCTCTTCTCGAGCACCCAATAAGTTCTCTACCGGCACTTTACAGTTGTCAAAAAACAACTGTACCGTCGAGGATCCCTTAATACCAAACTTCTTTTCTTCTTCTCCCACAGAGAAACCATCAAAGCTTCGTTCTACGATAAAGGCTGACAAGTTCTTGTCGGAATCGATCTTAGCAAACACGATATAAACATCAGCGAAACCACCGTTGGTGATCCAAATCTTTTGGCCGTTAAGAAGATAGTGCTGACCATCTTCGCTCAAGTGTGCGCTGGTCCTTCCTGCGTTGGCATCGGAACCGGCCTGCGGCTCAGTTAGCGCATAGGCGGCTACATATTCAGCAGACGCGATCTTTGGCAGGTATTTTCGTTTTTGTGCTTCATTGCCATAATAAACGATGGGCAAGCAACCTATTGAAGTCTGGGCTCCGAGCGTAGTGGCAAAGGAGAGCCCGTGGGACAAGGCCATGGAGATCAAGGTATTGGTCTTAAAATCGAGTCCCATACCCTCATAAGCTTCAGGAATACTCACGCTACAAAGTCCAAGTTCTCCTGCGCGCTTTAAGATGGCCAATACTTTGGCTTTATCTTCTGGATGGGTTACTTGTAACTCCCGCCCCGTTTGGAAAAATGGGGTTTGAATCTCCTTGATACAAAACTCTTTCACCGTTTCAGCCATCAGCCTGGCTTCTTCGTCGAACTCTTCGGAGATAAATAGCTCATTTGCGGGGGCGGTTTCCGTCACGAAATAACCACCTTGCACAAAGGGTTGAGTTGTAGTTGCTGTATTCTGTTCAGTCGCTTTAGTCGCTACCATATGGATTTGTTACTGGGCTTTGTTGTTGGATGGCAAAGATAGATAATGCATCTAAAACCCTCATGGCAAACAAAGGTTTTCCCCACTGTCTATTTCTTTAAAAAGCCCTATTTTTAGCTTTATGAAGAAAGTAATTATCACTGGGGCTACAGGAATGATTGGAGGTATTGTGTTGCGGAAGTGCCTGGAAAGCCCTGAAATCAAGGAGGTTGTCAGTATTTCGAGACGGTCGACTGGCATTCAAGATCAGAAATTAACGGAAGTATTACACTCAGATTTCTTGGATTTATCTTCTTTATCCGCTCATTTTCAAGCAGTCGACATCGCTTATTTTTGTCTAGGGGTTTACACAGGGCAAGTACCAACTGATCTTTTTGAAACGATTACAGTAGATTACACGAAGATTTTTGCGGACGCCTTAAAAGTCGGCAGCCCTAATGCCCATTTTTGCTTCCTAAGTGGAGAAGGGGCAGACCCAAAGGAGAAGAGCCGCTTGGCTTTTGCTCGATTCAAGGGGATGGCCGAGAATTATTTGATCCAACAAAATTTTGGCGCGTTGCACATTTTCCGGCCGGCCTATATTTATCCGGTGGAGGCCCGCAAAGAGCCTAATCTTAGCTACCGAATCTTCAGGAGCTTGTATCCGGTTTTGAAAAGACTGTACCCTGCTGGAGAGATTACTTCCGAACAATTAGCACAGGCCATTTTCCAGACAGGGCTTTCCGATGGCCCGGAGGACGTTATCTTGTCAAATGTAGCCATCAAAGCGCTCTTGTAGAAAGAAAATACATAAGGTAATCGATCACCTAATATCGATGAAGATGGATGTACAACAACTGTTATTGTTCTTTTTAGCTTCCTTGGGACTAGGGCTAAGCCTGTTCTTCAGCTTTGTTCTGCTTCGCTGGAAAGGGCCTCGACACCAAGCTAATAGGATCCTAGGCTTACTGTTGTTATTCTTGTCTTTGCGTATCACCAAGTCGGTCTTCTATCACTTTGTTGAATTACCACTAGTTGTCAAGAATTTGGGCTTGGCGGCTAATCTGGCTGTAGCGCCGCTGCTCTATCTATATGGCCGTGCTTTGATAGATGAGAATTGGAAATGGACCGGCCCGCAGCTACTCCATTTTATTCCTGCTCTGTTTTATGTTATCCTAAGTCCGGTTTTACCCAATGGGCCTCTTGCTGTGGAATGGCAGTGGCTGTATCCCCTGATTCTGGGACAATCCTTTATCTATGCTGGTCTAGGCTTAAATTTGGGCTATCGCTACTTGCAGAAGGATCCACTAACGCAAAAGTGGTATCTATCCATTAGTTGGGGGTTGGTGATCTTATGGGGAATGTATCTGGCTATCTTCTTGAACTGGATTCCTATGTATCTTATGGGAGCTTTGAGCTTTTCACTTCTCATGGGGATTTGGCTAGTTTTGGGTTGGAAAAAAAAGGATGTTTTCTCAGGTTGGCGGCAGAAGCGGTACCAGACTTCGGTATTAAAACCCGGGCAAGGAAAGCAGGTGCTCGCTCAAATGCATACCCTTTTCGAGGAAGAAGCCACCTATCTCGATCCAAAACTCTCCCTCGTGAGCTTGGCTGATCGGCTCGACGTCCACCCTAAGCAATTATCGCAGGCCATCAATGAAGGTACGGATCATAATTTTATTCAGTTTATCAATACTTATCGTATTCGACATGCACAGCGACTTCTGCTGGACCCAGATCGTCGTTCTGACAAGATCATCGCTATTGCGCTAGATAGTGGTTTTGGTTCGTTGTCCACTTTCAATGCCGTTTTTAAGCAAATTACACAGACAACCCCCTCGGTCTATCGCAAGGCCGAGGTGTAGCCTTTCTTGTACAATATCTCCTAATTCGTTTCCGAATTCTTGAATCTGGTAGTTTAATAGCCGGACTGCATCTACTTTGGGTCCAAAAGCTGTTATGATTACACGCCTACTGTGGACGGGGCTTTTCTGTTGCCTTCTACTTTTTACCAATGGACAAAAAACGGAAACCATATTTGACCGCAAAGAACATCTGTACGACGAAATAGTGCCCGTTCCGGAAATTGCTCGGCTGGAAGAATCCTTGGGCATCACCGGTCGTTTCGAATGGGTCCGCGGTATCAATCTATGGGTCGCAAGGCAAGGGGAGGGAATTCCCTTGGTGCTGGTGAGTGGAGGACCAGGTACCAGCCATCATTATTTTCATCCACATTTCCAGGAGGCTGCAAAATTTAGTGAAGTGATCTTCTATGACCTTAGAGGAGTGGGATTGTCGGACTATGTTGCTGGGAAAGAAGGGTATTCCATAGACCAAGCGGTGGAGGATCTTGATGCACTTCGCGAAAAGTTGGGGTATGAAAAATGGGTGGTCTTAGGGCTTTCTTTTGGCGGGGTATTGACTCAACTATATGCCTTGAAGTATCCTGAGCGTATGGCTGGAATGGTGCTATTGAGTTCTGCTTTACCCATGTCCCTGGATATTGGCCTAGGCGCACGACAGTATGATTTTCTTTCTGAGGCGGAACGTAAACGAATTGGAGAGATTTACTCCATTGCAGGTCAAAGAGTTGCTCCTGTTCATTCCGATCAGGTAGACCCAGAATTACAAAGAAAAATGCTTTTTAATGCCTTCCGGAATGGGGACTGGAAGCGAAGACATATCAAACGATGGAGCGATGAGGATATAGCCATGTATGCGCGCTACGAATTTGTGCATGACAAAGGTTACTATCAAGCTATGCTACAAGACTATTTTGAGTATGATCTGAAAGGCCTATTCAAGACTTGTCCGGTGCCAACCTTAATTATCGAAGGTAAATGGGACCTGGCCTACGGTGAGCAAAAGGCAGAAATGATGTTTGATCAGTTTCAGAATGCTGAGCGTGAGTTTTGGGAAGATACTGGACATCTGGCTTTTGAAGATGAACCCGAACGCTTCATGAAAACCTTGCGCAAATTTTTGGAGGGCCTACGGGAGGTGTCTCCATCCGAAATACAACAGTGGAAACGTACCTTTTCACCAACAGATTACCGCAAACCCAATCAGCTGCAGCGTGAATTCTTGAGAAGAAGATAAGCAGGGGAGGGGGCCGGGAGCTTAAGATACAGGTTTTAATTGGTTCTCTGACAATGTTTGTAGATAGGTGGTAATTGAGCGAATGGCCTCTCAGGGGAGGCAGGGAGCTCGCAAGCCCCTAGTTGAAAATACAAAATCGGTCAGAGAACGTTTTAATTTACTGATTTTCAGCCAGCCACTGTTCTCTTTGCAGATCCGGCAGATGGAGGATTTTAAAATCGGAGAAAGTAGCATCAAAGCCTTCTCCATCTGGGCTGGCTGCATATAAGCCTACTTTGACGGTTCTACCAGCTGGGAAGTGGGCTAGACGGATCATGTGATAGGTGTCATCATCACGAGAGTAGAAAACCTCTACTGCATCTAAACGCCGAATGGCTTTGATCCAAACAAAAGGCCAGAGTTCTTCGGTGGCCATCATACTCCAATCACTTTTTTTCCGAGTTACCACAGCGCTAATATTCATGCGATCTTCCACAAATTCGACGCCCGTTTTAATCCAATTCTGCTCATCGATTCGGAGCATCAATCCCATTTGATCAAAACGATATTGGTACTGACCAACTAGCTTGACTTTTACTTCAAATTCTCCACCTCTTTCCAGGTAAGCGAAGGGACCATCATCTACAGTAAAGCCGTAATGCGTTTCTCGCCAATAATCGGTCTTTGGAGTAACGAATAAGGCCAAGCTATTATCGCCTTGTGTCCATTGATTAGGTTCATTTAACCAATACCAGTTGTACTTCATGATGCTAGATAATTAGAATGGGAAAGGACAACAGCAGTACCACAGTTCGGTATAGGGTAAGTGCTGCTGTCCCTTCCTAGATTATTCCATGACAATGATTTTAAAGATACCATGATACAGGGCATCTTGTAATTGCAAAACGTACGAACCAGGATTGAGTTGTCTCATATCCAAACCTCCATCAGAGATGATTCCTTGCTGTACAATTGCCCCCTGACTAGAAGCTAATACGTACTCGGTTACTTTAGGAAGTTCACGGAGAAAGAGTTGATCTCTAACTGGGTTAGGATAAACTTTCCAATAGTCTTTGAGTAATCCTGAATAATCTTGAATTGATAGGAGGATCTCATCGTCCATCCGATTGTTTGGGGTCTCGTGGTCATCGTAAAAGTGCCTCCAGTTGTCGACTCCCAGGCAATTGTAATCAGCAACTTGCCAGCCATTGGTTTGGCCTACTAAACCAGTTGCTGGGTGATTAAAGGGATTGTCAAAATTTCCGATTTCTTCAAACGGAAATAACCCCCAGGTATCAAGCACGAATTCTACAAAGCCACCGATAGGCGGAGTAGGTGCTTCGTAGCAGGCAAAGTAGTTTGTATTTTCTGCTAACAACACCTCTCCTTCGAAAATTCCAGCCCCTTCAATCTGACCCACAAAGTTTTCTTCGCTAATGGAATCTCTAAAGATCGCAAAGCTAGTCAGTTCCTCGGCAGATGTTTGCATCTTGAATGTAAATATACCTCCTTCTCCTGTCTTGAAAGGAAAACTACTATAGGATCGAGAGGCATTATCTCGTATAAAGTAATTTGAGCAAAAGTCGATTGAACCCACTGATTGATGTACCAAAGCCGATTCCGTAGGATAGCGACCATAGACCCAAGGCGTAAACTCATCGTTGCAACGCGATCGAATATAATACTGAAAAGGTCTTACATCATTCTCCCGCTCAATCACGAAAAATTCATTCGGCCAGCATTCTTGTTGGGGTATCATTGTATTGGTGTCTAAGGGTTCATCCACCGGGCCATATAGAATGTCATAACACTCTGCGCTGACCGTAGGCCAACTCAAGCGAATGTTATCACCAGTAAAGGGTTGGGCTAATATTTGATCTATTGGCGGACATTGACCGGGTAAGAATCCACAGTTCTCGATGGTGAAACTAAATCGGGCAAAGCGGCCTGCCCCAGTTACATTTGAGACCTGGCACAAAACGAAATAGCGGTTTCCTGCCTCAACCGGCATGAATAAAGTAGGATACTCATTCCCCTGGATCTGCCAACAGCCTAAGCCCGTGAAGTTTCCAATGGCACAACTCCCTTCCTGCTCGGCATGGGAGAAACTGGCTCTGGCATCACTACTACTAGCTCCTGAGCCTCCAAAAACTATTCGAGCGGTTCCCGTTTCGCCAGCCAGAAAACTGTATAGCTTACTAGCAAACAGACTACCTCCAGCGCAGCTATTCCCCGCTTGAACTGGCGCATTGTCACCTGCTTCAAATCTGTTGTCAACTGTGATCCCGCAGTCTACCGCCGTCGCAATCGCATCACAATCACTATTGGTTGAAAACCGGATTGGACCATAGGTAGGATTTAAGCCGGTGGCAGAGCAGCTCGGTATATAGTAGAGATCATAATCGGTTTCTGGTTGAAGTCCTTCCAATTGGAAGCTAATCTGCCCCCCTTGTACATTCTCAGAAACCCGAATTCCATTCTCCCCAGGTGTATAGCCAGCTGGGCCAAATTCGAATATCCAATTGGATACGGCATTTTCAGCGAGGAATGCTAAGGAAACGGTTGTTGCTGTCGTGTTTTCCTGTCCCTCATACATCAAATTACCGCAGTCCTGTTCGGTTCTAAAATTGAAAGGTTTGCTCCAACAACTGACTTGTCCATCGCAATGGCGCCGGATATAAAGATCATAATCTGTATCTGGAAGGAGATCACCCCCGAAAATTTGATCTATTTGAAGGTTAGTTACCTGTACAGTAGGTACTGTCTCGCCATCAGGTGTGGACAATGGAGTAGGCCCATAATAGAAGTCAAAACCTCCTTCGGCTCTTTCATTGTTGTTTAGAAGCTGTGGTTTAAAGGAGTATGGTCCTTCCAGAAAATTGGGCATGCTCAAACTGAAGGTCGTTTGGCAGGGATTGATTCTCAGCGCTACTTCTTCTTCATTTGTTTGATACACGAAGCCTCGATGGTACTCGGATATAAGGTGGCCGGACCGAGGTCAGGAACATCAAAGGGAGTGGAGTTGTCAAATTGGGTTTGTGCAAGAGCGCTTAGGGCGAGACATAAGCTCGCCATCATCAGAGAGAGTCTAATTTTTAACATTTATTGGGATTAATTTTTAGGGATTATGTCTTGACAAAGATAAGCCCTTCTACAAAAGCTTGTCCTTTTTTTCGACCAAAGAAGACGCCCGAATTCAACTTGAATGATTTCCAGCCGAACTCGGGCGCTCTTAATAATGGAACTAAACTGGGTATTACAGACAATTATCCATCAATACTATAGCAATCCCCAATTCCCCATTAAACACGACCAATTAAACATTCATTGATTCAACATTCTTCATTATAGTCCCTTAATATCCCGGATTCTGCGCCAGTTGATTTCCCTCAATGTTCAATTCCCGGAATGGAATCGGATAGATACGCTGGAAAGCCTGTAGGCCAAGTACTTCTTCTGCTTTCCCTAGCCTAACCAAGGAACGAAAACGCTGGCCTTCAGCAAAGAATTCCCATCTGATTTCGTCCAATAACTTGTTGACAAAATCCTCTGAGCTATCATGAGCGGCTAAGCCAGCTCGCGTACGAACAGCATTAAGATCCTCGAGGGCGCCTGCTGCATCACCATTCAAGAACTTAGCTTCTGCCCGAGTCAGAAACATCTCTGCCATACGAATGATATAAGCGGGGTTTTCATCATTTGCAAAATCCTCTGCTTTGATGAAACGATCTCCTACGAAGCCGTCAACAGGTGCGATCAGGCTAGCGCGGACATCTCCCTCCTCAAAGGACGTGATCAAGGCTGGATCAGGGCGAACCTCGTCTCGTCGAATGGTATACAGCGCCAAGCTACTCGGATCAAGAGAATTGTAGACTAGTTCAAAGATGGATTCTCCGCTAAGATCACTGGCGAAAATATCTAGGTAGTTGTCGATGAGGGCGTAGTTGGCATTGTCTATCACTGCCGTTGCCTTTGTGATAGCATTAGTGTAATCTCCTTTAAAGAGATAAGTTCTAGCTAATAGGGCTTGTGCCAAACCAAGACTAGCCACCGTTCTATCATCACTGTCAGGAAGAGACTTTTCCGCCTCCGTTAGGTCGGCAAGAATTAGGTCATAGGTCTCAGCAACGGTATTTCTAGCTACGAATTCGACATTGGCAAAGTCTCCACCCGTAGATTTGGTGATTAGAGGAAGACCAAAGGAAGAAGAGTCATCCCAATGTTCTCCGAAGTGCGTTAACAAGTCTAGGTAGCAAAGTGCTCTGATGCATTTAGCAGCTGCAATGATCTCGTCTTTTTCAGCTTGATCGAAGCCGCTATCTTCGATCAGTGGTACATTGTCAATGATCTCATTCGCAATATTGATCGTTTCATAAGCTTGCAACCAGATCAACTCTATGTTTAAGTTACTCGAAGGAATATTCTTATCATCTACCTCATTGAAGCCCGTAAAAAAGCCCAGGTAGATGGATACATCTGCATAATTATCTGAGGTATATTGAAAATAGGCACCGTAGTAATCACCCGATTGAAGTCCGTTGTACAGGCCAACCAAGGCAGCTCTGGCTGACTTTTCACTTTGAAAGGCGAGATCAGGGGTGATATCTTGCTGTGGACTTTGATCCAAGACCTCGCAGGAAGTAGAGTAGAATAGGAACCCTACCAAAAATAGATGAAGTTTATACTTAATTATAGTACTCATATTTCTTTTGCTTTTAAATGATTTGGCTGGACTTTTGTCCGCTCGCATTAGATTCCGATTTTGATTCCGAAGATCAAGGTTCTAGGTTGTCCAAGACCACCGTAGTCTTCACCTGGACGGGTCACGCTTTCTCCGTTGGAACTTACTTCGGGGTCGACGCCCAAGTACTTGGTGGAAGTCCATAGGTTCTGGCCACGGAAGTAGATTTTGGAGGAAGTTAATCCAATCTTCGTCGTCAGGTTTTTAGGAAGATTGTAGCCAAACTCTAGCGTTTTCAAACGGATGAAGGAGGCATCCTCCAGCCACTGATCAGAGTCTTCCTGCCAGTTTTGGTACTCGCTAATCACATTTCCATCCTCATCAAAAACATAGCCTAAACCTGCTCTGGGGATGTCTGTAACATCACCGGGTTGACGCCAACGCTCTTCTTCTACTCGCTTGGTATTGTTCCCGTAGGGCAAGAAGAAGCCTCCAAAATTGAAGCTCCATCCCACCTGCTCCTGTGCGTAACGCGAATGGTTCCAGAGGTAATTACCCGAAGAATATTGGAAGAAAACAGATAGATCGAAGCCTTTGTAGCTGAAGGTATTGGTAATACCACCGAAAAAGTCAGGCCAAACGGTCAAGGCTTTGCCGTTTTCCTCTACGATGGTAGCGTCACCGGAATTGATCGCACCATCGCCATTGGTATCGGTAAAGATGGAGTTTCCGGTTTCAGGATCAATTCCTTCCCAGCGGATTAAGTTGAAGGTTCCCAAGGGATAGCCTTGCTTTAGAATATGAGTTGTCCCCTGTAATTCACCATCCTGTTCC
Organism: Saprospiraceae bacterium; assembly: GCA_965263225.1. Taxonomy (GTDB): domain Bacteria; phylum Bacteroidota; class Bacteroidia; order Chitinophagales; family Saprospiraceae; genus DT-111. The sequence goes on along the minus strand of CBDHHG010000038.1, from coordinate 23,706 downwards.
AATCTTGTGATCTCGTTTTCGATGGTAGAAATGTTGAAGTTAGTGGACCATCTAAAGCCACCGCTGGTTTGGAAATTGACCGTATTCAGGGCAAATTCCCAGCCAACGTTCTTTACTTCTCCAATGTTACGAGTTACGGTAGTAAACCCAGAGAAGCCTGGCACGTTAGAATTCAACAAGAGGTCGGTGGTACGTTTGTCGAAGTAGTCTACGGTCAAGTTGACCCTTCCGTCAAATAGACTCAGGTCGAATCCGATATCGTACTGAGAAGTTGATTCCCAACCGAGGTCTGCATTACCCATTCTAGAAGGAGAGGTACCCGCGGCTCCATTGTAATTCACTGCTGAGGTCCACAAGGAGCGGGAAGCAAAGTTGTTGATTCCATCTTGATTACCGGTAAGGCCCCAGCTAGCTCTCAACTTTAAATCATATAACCAATCAGAATTGGTTAAGAATGGCTCAGATGATACGCGCCAAGAAGCAGATAAGGAGGGGAATACACCGTAGCGACTTTCTTCTCCAAATCGTGAAGAACCATCTGTACGAATAGATGCTGTTAAATAGTATTTATTGCCGAAGTTGTAGTTGGCACGTGCCAAATAGGAGATCAAGCCCCAGGAAGTTCCCTGGGTGGAGCCATTCGTGATATCTGCCGCTAGAGCAATGGCACCCAGGTTGTCATTGGCAAAGTTCTCCCCCGTAATGTCTACAAAATCCTGGTCAGTTTCCTGCATGGTAAAACCAGCCAGTACACTGAGGTTATGTTGTGCACCTAAACGGAAGTTGTAGTTCAGGGTATTTTCATTCAACCAGGTGATCGTTTCAGCACTGGCATATTGCCCTAAGCCGGTGATTCCTCCACGGATAGCTTGTAGGGTAGTAGAAGGATAGTACAGTTGATCCTCCAAATTCTGATAGTCAGCCGACCAAGAGGTTCTGAACTTCAGGCCAGGTGCAAGGGAGAGTTCTGCAAAAACAGAGCCCAAAAATCGATTGGTAAAGGTGTTTCTTTGATAGATGTCCGTCGCAGCTCTTGGGTTTTCGAAGGCCCACCACGAGAAATAGGAGAAAGGATCGGCGTAGGTGCCATCTTCCTCCTGGACCGGCATTGTGGGATCAGCGGCGAGGGCGTTGATCATTACCCCATACAATGAGTTGTCTCCAACGGTGGATTTAGCATCACTTCGGCTAATCATTACATTGGTGCCGATTTTGAGAACTTCATTTACTTGTGCATCCAGATTAGTTCTGGCACTCATCCGATTGAAGGAGGTTCCTTTTTGGAAACCGTCTTGATCAAAGTATGATCCGTTTACATAGTAGGAGAACTTATCAGACCCCCCGCTGGCACTTAATGAGTAATTGGAAATAGGGGCGTCGTCGCGTAAGATCTCTCCATACCAATCTGTATTGGTCAAATTTGGATCATTGGGATCTCCAATGAAGTTAAAGGAATTTGGATCAGAAAACCAATTGTCAACATAGCCATCATTGGCAGAGGCTTCATCCATCATATTGATAAACTCAGCGGAGTTCATCATCTCAATCACTTTGGCTGGGGCTTGTGTACCGTGGTAGGTATCGAATTCAATTTTACCCTTGCCTGACTTTCCTCTTTTTGTCGTAATCAGCACCACTCCATTGGCTCCGCGAGACCCGTAGATGGCAGCAGCAGAGGCATCTTTCAAAATATCAATGGATTCGATGTCATCTGGGTTGATATCGGCCATAGAGTTGAAATTGTACCCTCCCGTAAAAAGACTAGAATTATTGTCTGAAGTCATCGGGATACCATCGACTACATACAATGGCTCACTGCTGGCGGTAATGGAGGTGGCTCCGCGAATCTGAACTTTCAGGGCGGCGCCGGGTTGTCCGGAGGAGCTAGAGATATTTACCCCTGCTGCTCGACCTTGCATGGCTAGTTCGACGCTGGCTACGGGCAATTGCCCAATTTCATCGCCATTGATGGACGAAATGGCCGTAGTCACATCTCCTCGTTTTTGTGTACCATAGCCGATGACTAGTACCTCATCAAGGACTTCCGATCCTTCTTCCAGGCTGATATCCAGTTGGGAGGCTGTTCCTACAGGCACTTCCTTGGTGGCAAAACCGGTGTAGGAAAGGACTAAGATGGCATCATTGGATGGAATATCAAGCGTATAATTGCCGTCAAAGTCGGTGACGGTACCCGTAGTCGTTCCTTTAATTAGAATATTTACTCCAATCAAAGTCTCGCCAGTGCTGGCGGCGGTAATTTTCCCGCTTAGTGTTCGCTGGCCAATGGCAGTGAAGCTCATTAGGCAAAGCGTGGCAACCAAAAATTGTCTTAATGGTCTTTTCATACTAGTGAGTTTTATGAAATGTGAAAAGAATCAATACCAATCCTAGGACAAACAAGAGCAAAAGCTACTTGCAGTCTGCTGCTGAGTTCCTGGTTTGTTTTCGGTTAGCGTGTAAGGTGAAGCGTAGGTGAGCTTCCTTGATTCTGGCGGAAGGTATGTTTCCTTTTTTTGACATCCCGCGTTCTTCTACTTTACTGGCTTGGCTAATTACCTACACTATTACGCTGCCTTTCTCTGCTGGTTGTGCTTGCCAAAGAGTCTCGTCTGACTAGCCGGACCGAGCCACAATAACAGGCGCAGAGGTTGGTTGGGGCGATCTGTTCAATGTTTCAACAAGGTTTTCCATTCTTGATTTTCATACACCAGCTCACCTTCGTAAAAAGGGAGTAATACTTTGGTTTGATGAATATTGGTTTTCGGGATAGCAAAAAGATCCTGATTTAGCACCATCCTGTCCTCTAACTTTACAAGCTTAGTCTGAGGCCCAATAAAGGCCTGGGCAGCTTGATCTGAGCCAGCGAAAATGATCTGCTCCCCTTTATTGGCAAGCGCTTGCACTTTCTTTCGAGCCGCAGCCATGGTATAAATCTGGCCATTTGTCAGCAATACGTCAGCAAATGGCCCGTTCTGCCCTGTTAAGCTAGTGGTAGCAAGCAGGCAGATGAGCATCAGCAGATAGCTTGAGCAGTAGTTAAGACGAGCTAGGGTAGCGGCGAGAACCATAGATTTTGGGTATCAAGTTCAGAATAATTGTGGGTTAGCTAGTAACTCATCCAAAGCAATCGAAAAATGAAATCGATCCAACCATATTTAATGGCGTTTTCTCGTACCTTTCTCTAAATACCCACTTTTTAAATCTAGCTGCTATACAGTAGAGCTTCTACTGAAATTACAATTTTTTCATTTATTTTCTTATTCGTTGACTTTTTTACAATTATTGTATACTAGACTGCAAATACTTTAACGAGCAAAGATAGTCGTGAATGAACGTTCAGCTTCCTAGCCTAGTTTATCGGCAAGCAGTTGAGTGGGTAGGAATCGACATCTTTTATAGCTACCGGGCAGAACCAAAAGTGTGTTTGAAATATTTCAACTGTCATTTCAACATACGGAGAAGATACTACTGAGAAGAAGCCCATCGAACTCGTAAAATTTGTAATTTTAGGAAGCTTTCTTTATGATTGTAGTAGCCAACCCGTAACGATATTGGAAACTCGTATTAGTAGCTTGCAACAGTACCTAGAACGCCCTTTCAAGCTATTGGATGACACCAATAGTCGCTGGCTATTGATTTTGTTCTGCACTATTTTCTCTACGGGATTTATTCTTTTTTATGATCCTCTAAATGTATCCGGAATCAGCAAAGAGACTACCTTAGCGCGCCTTTTCTCGTATCATGGCTTGAGTTTCTGGGGGGCATTGGTCTTGATGTTAACGCAATTTGGTTTACGTCCTCGCTTTCAGTTAGATACCTTTTTAGTCTGGCAGTTCCTTCTGTGGGTTATATTGGAGATTTTTCTTTTGTCTGTCTGCTTTTTCCTGATCTACCGAGAACTTGGCAAGCCACTTCTACCTGAATTTATGGCTGTATTCCGCATGACAGCTTTATTGGCAATTGTCCCGTATGCGATTGCTTGCTTGTTGATCGCCGTTGTTAGGATGCCCGCACAGCTTCCAATTGAAACAGCTAATCCTCCTGTACCGCCGACCGTCTTATTGAGTATTAAAGATGAGAATGGAAAGCCTATGCTATCCATTGCACAAGGGGATATCTTGCTACTGAAATCAGAGAACAATTACACTGCGGTTTTTTTCCGACAGGAGGAGAAAGTAGAAAAGAAATTGATTCGAAGTAGCTTAAAGAACATTTTACAACAGCTGCCTGCTCCCCATTTTCTTAGGATACACCGTTCCTACAGCATCAACATAAATAATCTATCTGCTGTGGATCGGAAGAACGGAGAACTGCAAGTCAAGGTGAAGCAATTACCTGATCTGCCCCTAAAAGTTTCAGAAACCTACAAGGCAGATATACTTCGATTGATGAATAACTAATCTTGCTACGACTATCATAGTCCCGATTTAGTCCCAAATAGCTCCATTTAATCCCAAATAACCCCAAAATATCCCAGACCCGCCACATTTTTCCTTTCTTGTATTGATCTATTCTGGAACTATCTAAGATTCAATTTAAAAGAATATATGCTGAGGTGATTCTTATGGCAATTAATTGTTTTTAACAAGGCTATATCACCCAATTTGATTCTACTGTGTAGGAAGGTGCGTAGGCACCGTCAAAACGAAAAACAATGTTGCGAAAAGGCAGATTACTCCCCGTATTGGGAATTGTTTTGGGACTGATGTGTTCTTCTTCTGTCGGGATAACTCAGACACTAAAAGGACAATTGGTAGATGCTGGGGATGGGGAAGCCTTGATTGGAGCAACCCTAATAATCAAAGATCACGATAGTAAGTCAGTTACTGATTTAGATGGCAAATTCGAACTCGATAATTGTCCTGCGCCTCCCTTCCAACTCATCATTTCCTATACAGGCTATGAAAATATGGAATACGAGGTAAACAGCTTAGATAAGGATCTAGAAATCCGGATGGAAGCTGGTGTGAATTTACAAGTGGTTGAGGTGGTCTCCGAATATTCCAAATTAAAGAACAAATTATCTCTCACCGTCGAATCGCTGGGACTACGAGAACTCGAAAGTACATCAGAAGCAAGCTTTTATGATGCACTGGCCAACATGCGCGAAACCGATTTGATGACGGTGAGTTTCGGTGTTAAGGTGATCAATACAAGAGGCTTCAATAGCAGTACCCCTATTCGTTCTCTCCAACTCATTGATGGGATTGACAATGCATCCCCCGGGTTGAATTATCCCTTGGGTAATTTTATGGGAGTGGCTGGGTTAGATATAGAAGGTGTGGACCTGGTTATCGGTGCTAGTTCGGCTTATTTTGGACCGGGGGCCTTCAATGGAGTGGTGAATATGCGCACTAAAGACCCCTTTAAGTATCAAGGCTTGACCTTGGAACTGAAAGGAGGGCAGCGCGATTATTTTGAAGGTGGATTGCGTTTCGCGCATGCCTTTAAGAACAAAAGAGGGCGAGATGTATTGGGATTTAAAGTCAACTTTTCTTACTCCAGGGTATATGATTGGGAAGCAGATGATCCCAGGCCTTCCATTGGAAGTTTACAGGATTCCGTAGGGATCGACAACCCAGGCGGATATGATGCAGTGAATCGATATGGAGATGAAAGCACCCGTGATAACACTTCGTTATTTGAGCAATACGAACATCCTGGTCTAGGTAAGATTTTCCGAACAGGATATTGGGAAAAAGATTTAGCTGACTACAATAGCTATAACTTGAAGAGCAGTGCTGCCTTGCATTACAAGTTCGCACCAGGTTGGGAGATGATTGGATCTACTAATTTTGGTATGGGGACTACGGTGATGCAGTTGGATAACCGCTTGGGGTTGCGAGATGTATGGGCCATGCAAAATAAGTTTGAAATTAAACAACAGGATAAGTTTTTCTTCCGTTTCTACACCACTCGCGAAGATGCTGGAGATACGTATGATATTGTCTCCACGGCCTATATTCTACAGGGTAGAAGGAGAGGAGATGGAGACTGGCTTTCTGGTTATCGAGATTACTGGAACAGAAATATCAACAGTCAGGTGAGAGAATTGCCTGGCTTCCCCACCTTGGGCCCTCCACCCACTTTTAGCTATGATTTCGAAGCGGCTGCCCAGATATTGGAAGATAACCCCGCTTTGCTACGGCAATGGCACGATCAAGCTCGGGCCGCCATGGATGGTAACTTCCTTATTCCCGGAACCGATTTATTTAACGAAGTATTCGAGGATATTACCAGCACCGTGGTGTCGGAGGGGGGGACAAAGTATGTAGATCGATCCAGCTTGTACCATTTTCATGGAGAATATAGGTTTAAGACAAGGTTTTTTGATGAGATTGCTATCGGAGGTAATTATCGTCTGTATACCCCTTACTCAGAGGGGACTATCTTTGCCGATACTTCCGGAACTAGGATTCGCACTTATGAGTACGGAGCCTATCTAGGATTTGAAAAGTGGTTTCTTAATGATCGCTTAAAGGCTAATTTCACTACGCGTTTGGATAAACATGAAAACTATGATTATCTGATTAGCCCCGCTTTTTCCATGCAATATCGCATGAATATGGAGCATTCTCTTCGCTTTTCAGTTTCTTCGGCCCTTCGAAATCCTACACTCATTGAGCAATACTTTTACTTTAAGGTAGGCAGTGCATTTTTGCTTGGTAATATCAATGGTTATGAGGGACTAATCACCTTGGATTCCTTCGAAGAGTACTTGGAAAATGGCTTAGACCGTAATTTACTGGTATACTTCGATGAGCCACCTATTAAGCCAGAACAAGCCCTTTCCATGGAGATGGCTTATTCAGGGATTTATTTTGATAATACACTAGACGTTAAAGCTACCTACTACTTAAATCGCTACGAAGATTTTATCGGTTATAAGATAGGTCTGGAAGTACCTTTTGTCATTGGTGGATTTCCGGGCATTCCCATTGCGTACCGTTTTGCTGCTAATGCAGAGGATATCACTTTCACTACTGGTTTCTCCCTCGGCTTGAATTACTTCATGAGCCGAAACATTACGCTAAATGGTAACTATTCCTGGAATCAGATTTTCAAGAGGAGTGATGATCCCTTGATCCCGGCCTTCAATACTCCAGCCCACAAATTTAACCTGGGCGTAAACCTTCGCGATCTACAATTCCTCAATTCAGATAAATGGGGAGCGGGCGCCAATTTTCGCTGGGTGGAAGGATATACCTTTGAAAGTTCACCACAATTTACGGGAAGGATTCCGGCGCAGATGCATCTAAATGCTAACATCAGCCGGCATATTCCCGCCATCAATATGACGATACGGATTAGTGGTTCCAACCTATTGAATCGTCTTCAGAATGGCCTCTATGGGGGGCCTTTGATTGGTCGGTTTATTTTTGCCAGTGCCCGTTTTGATTTCAAGTAAAAACTAAAAACATTAGATATGAAACTAGACTTTTACAAGACTTTGACCTTTTTATTGGTAGTACTTATCCCATTATTGGGAACGGCCCAACGCTATATGGAAGAGGTATTTGATGAGGTGACAGTGACGGAGGATGTGAAGTACGGGACGAATATTAGTATTGTCCAGATTATTCTTGGATTAAGCAGTGATCCGGGACCTGAGGACCTGAAGATGGATGTCTACGAGCCAGCCGGGGATGACTTGGCAGAACGCCCCGTTGTAATATTTGCTCATAGAGGAGATTTTCTTCCACCGGTTATCAACCAGACGCCCTATGGCTCAAAGCGGGATAGTGCCGTAGTGGAAATGTGTAGAGATATGGCTAAAAGAGGTTTTGTAGCTGTTTCTATGGCTTATCGTATTGGGTGGAATCCCTTTGGAAATGACAAAGAAATCAAGGAAGGAGTCTTACAAGCTTCTTACCGGCTTTCGCAGGATATGCACAATGTCGTGCGGTATTTGCGGTATCACGCTGCGGAGGAAGGGAACACTTTCAAAATTGATGTGAACAAGATCGCCATCGGTGGATTTGACTCTGCGGGTTGGGGGGCTGCTAGTTTAGCACACTTGAAGTCCGTAGATCAGGTGCAGAATCTGGTCAAGTTTGTGGATCTGTCGACCGTGCCTCCTACGCCTTTTATTGTCGAGGAAGTACACGGAAATCCTCAGGGTACGAATGAGGCCCTTTTAAATCTCCCGAACTATCCTACCTATTCTTCAGAAGTCAATGCAATTATAAATATAGAAGGTGGCCTAGGAGATTTATCCTGGATTGAAGAAGGAGATGTGCCTATGATAGCTTTCCAGCGGAGGTCTGGGTTTAATGGCGTTGGCATTCGGGACGTTTCCTTGACTGCGGGAGGTTCCATCATCATTCCCACCGGAGCTTTCCCGGATACCTTGGTCTTTCGTTCTCAAGAGCTCGGAAATCAGGATCCATTTATTGAAGCAGGCCTAACGGATGAGTTAACTATGGATGCTGTTGAAAGCACTGGCGGTTTGGAGGGTTTATTATTATATGATGGTTTCAGAGTAGATCAGACGGTACAATGCGATCCCACTCCTGGAGCCGATGCCGATACCTATGGCAATAATACTTATCCTTGGAATTGGTACGACGAAGAAGCTTTTGGTGATGCCTGGGATGGGGTAGAAAATCAAACTATTCCATCTCAAATTTATATCTGTGCTTTTAATGCAAACCAGGGCAATCCTAATGATGCAGCAATTTCTAAAATGTTTATCGATACGATGACGAACTACATCGCACCGCGATTGATGGCCGTCATGAATCTGTCGACGGCAACAGTGGATAATGATCTTAAGCCCAGCCTGGCGTTTAAGGTGTTTCCTAATCCAGCTAGTAATGTGCTCACATTCAGTGCCAATGAATCCGTGACGGAGATTCAGATAGTCGATTTGAGCGGCCGCGTGATTTATCAAGCCAATGATATAGAATTGGCAAAACGGCAAATAGCAGTGAAGGGTTTTCCCAAGGGTATGCTGGTTGCTAAAGTGCAGTTTCATCGAGGGATAGTCACGGAGAAAATATTAATACACTAATAATTTATGACAGGCAGAAGATTTCTTGCTAATCAAGTAGGAGATTTTCTGTTTACCTTATTCATCATACACATCCATACAATATGAAATCAATCTTCAAACTTTTTACCCTGGTAGCGCTGTTGGGGCTTGGTCTTACTAGTTGCCAACAAGAAGCCAAGGGACCAGCAACCATGAGTGCTGAGAATCTTCCGACAGAATTGCAAAAACGATTGATTGATGCTCAGGAAGGCGATGAAATCTTATTACCCGAGGGAACTTTCAACTTTAAGCGAGGGCTATCTTTAGATGATGTACCGAATATTACCATCAAGGGAGCCGGCAAAGGGAAAACGATTCTTTCCTTTTTAGGTCAGATCGAAGGCGCACAAGGCTTGCATGTCAAAAATGTAACTAATCTTACCTTAGAGGGTTTCACCGTTGCGGACTCCAAAGGTGATGCCATCAAAGTACAAGATTGCGAAAATATCGTAATGCGGGACTTGGAAGCGACCTGGACTCAAGGTAAGAAGCCGACAAATGGAGCTTACGGATTGTATCCCGTTAGTAGTAAGAATCTCTTAATGGAGAAATGTGAAGCTTCCTTTGCGATGGATGCTGGCATTTACGTGGGCCAATCTACCAATGTCGTCGTTCGTGATAACTATGTGCATGATAATGTGGCTGGCCTAGAAATTGAAAACACAATTTCAGGTGAAGTTTATAATAATGTAGCAAAGAATAATACAGGTGGAATGCTCATTTTTGATATGCCAGATCTCCCTCAAGCCAATGGCGATAGAATAAAGTTCTATAATAACACCATGGAAGGTAATAATGGTGAAAACTTTGCTCCAGAAGGAATGGTTGTTAGTACCATCCCTCCTGGCTCTGGTATGATTTTAATGTCGCACTCGAATATTGAAATGTTCGACAATACGATTACAAATCACAAGACGCTCGGCATTGCCATCAATAGCTGGTTATTTACGGGGGTTCCTTACAAATCCGAAGAATTTGATCCCTATTGTAGCAATATCCATATCCATGACAATGTGATCAGTGGAAACCAAGGTCCTACGGATACCAGTACAGAATATGGCCAACTGCTGACGGCTGTCTTAGGTGGGCAGCCTGTTGACATTATCACAGACGGTATCTTTAAACCCTCCTCCCTCTCTGAAGATGGTAGACCTACTGGATATTGCTTCAGGAATAATGGCGAAGTTTCTTTTGTCAATTTAAATGCTGGCATGGGGGCTAAACCGGAGGAAATTGCTCAAAATATGAACACGGATATGACTCTATTTAATTGCGAGTTGGAATCTTTTGACACTAGTGATCATGATTCTTGGTTAGCTAGTAACTAGCCTGCTACTACAGAAGGAGGAAGGAAAGCTTATACTTATCTTCCTCCCCACTCCTTCATAATCCCAGAGAAGTATATCACTCACAAAACATCTGCTTGTTATGCGCTTCTTGTTAGTATTTGTACTACTGATGTTGATTCTATTTAGCTTGCCGAATTGTAAAAACCATGAGGTCAGCACCGTTAATGTTCCCGAATCCCCACACGAAAAGCTATCTGCCTATGGCTTTTTCAGCGGAGATCTAGCTGATCTCCAACCAAATGAAGGCGTATTACCCTATGACTTGAATAGTCCACTTTTTTCCGATTATGCCCACAAGGCCAGATTTGTTTGGATCCCCGAAGGACAGAAGGCACAGTATACCGCTGAGTCTGTCCTTGATTTCCCACTAGGTACGGTTTTAATCAAAAATTTCTATTACGAAAATGATGAGCAAGATGTATCGAAGGGAAGGCGCATCATCGAAACGAGACTCTTGATTAATCGTGCCGATGAGTGGGAAGCCATTGGCTATATCTGGAATGAAGAACAAACCGAAGCCTTCTATGAAACCATCGGAGATATCAAAGAAGTGGCTTGGACCGATAGTAAGGGAGTAGCCAGAACAGCCAACTACATTATCCCGAATAAAAATCAATGTAAAAATTGTCATGCCAATGGTCAGAAGCAGCAACCTATCGGCCCCAAGGTGCGTAATCTCAATAAGTCCTACGCTTACGCAGATGGGGAGATGAATCAATTGGATAAATGGTCCACTTTAGGGATGCTGGAGGGGTTTGATCCAACGATTCCACATCAGAAAGCTGCCGTTTGGGATGATCCCAATAGTGGTACCTTACACGATCGAGCAATGTCTTATTTGGACATCAATTGTGCCCATTGTCATCATCCGGAGGGAGCGGCAAATACCTCTGGATTGCACCTGGTGTATGGTACAGAATTGGGGACAGAGTTAGGCGTCTATAAAGCTACGGTTTCTGCTGGAGCCGGCACCGGAGGGCACCTGTACTCCATTGTACCTGGCAATCCAGATGAGTCTATTCTTTTGTATCGAATGAACTCTACCAACCCAGGGGCCATGATGCCAGAATTAGGCCGCTTATTGGTGCACGAAGAAGGCGTGGCTTTAATTCGAGAATGGATTCAAGGGATTGATCTGGAGGGGGCTTCGGCTTCGGATTAATTCGAAATGTTTGTGTGGCCTACAAGACCCTAAGCTGGAAGTTCGGTTTTGGGCTTAGATCCGAGTACGTAGATCGTTTTTTCCTGCGGTAAAATACGAAACAGGACTTCGACCTTTTATCCAATCCCTTTCTGATTGAGAGCGTAAATGCCGTGTTGTGCAGTAAACTGTATAATATTGTGTTTTCGAGCTTAGGCCTAGAGTACTACTTAGTGCGGGCTTGGCTACGAAATGAAATACCATTTTGTCGGTACCTGCCTGCCGCCAAATAGGAGAAAACGCGGACCAGGGTAAACGCCTCTTTTGGAGACCCGTCTCGCTAGCTAGCGAGAATACTCTACATTAGAAAATGTTCCTGCAACGACACCCGTTTAAACAGCTCCAAATGTTTGGTCGACAAAAGCAGTGTCAGGGTATAGAAGATCCTGGAATTCTTATCAGTGCTAAGGAGCTGGTTTCCCGTGTGTTTCCCCTTTCGAACAGCTCTAAAAGACCTTCTTTTGAACTATCTATCTTGCCTAATTATTGGAATCAAGAAAGATCTTTTCTTGGCTCATGGCTACTTGCTAGTATCAATTAATATGTTTTTGTCCTATCAGCAGCATACAAAACTTAATATGTTTTCTATCTTTACACCTACACTGCAATAGTGTTTTTTGTCAACTTAGAAGAGTTCTTAATTTGCACTGCCTTAATACAGATTACTAAGAAATCAAGTTACAGCATCAACGCCTTCTTTTTTAGCCCCATTTTAGTACTTCCCAAGAATTAAAACACAGCACAATTAACTAAGACGTTCTTCAGCAAAGCTGGTCATAGTCTAGCCATTCTTCTTTCCTCCTTGGAATACGTTTGGCAATACTGTGCAACCTTGCCTCTTGAACCTAATGTCAGCTTTTAGAAGCCTAAATACAAAGCCTACCCGCCAACCGGCAGTTAGCCCTGGCTAGCTATGCACTGAAGGGAAGTCATACTGCTAAGCTGCGCAATGGGTTTTGCTTCGGCTATTGTTCTTATCGTATTACAGAAATAAAAGGCATGAAACAACTAAGGATACTGATTGTTGAAGAAGACCCAATATCTCAGAAAGAACTGGAGATGATGTTGACAAAAAATGGACATAGAATTGCAGCGGTATTGGACAATGCACGTAACGTAACGAGCTACTTAGAGAAAAACGCTGTTGACCTTGTTCTCTTGAACACTTCTCTGAAAGGGCCTACAAATGGTATTGAATTGGCCCTACAGATTTACAGGAGTAGAATACCACTCATATTTTTGTCTACATCTTCTGATGAACTCATTTATCTACAAGCTAAGAAAACCGGATATGCTGGTTATCTGGTAAAACCATTTGATCGGTTGACCTTACAGAGCATGATAGAGCTTGCAATAGTAGGAAGTAATCAGATGCTAGCCTCAAGTAGACTGTTACTGCTTTGGCAGGATAAGCTAGCCAATAAGGAGATAGTTTTCATTAGAAATGTAGATCAATTGGTAAAATTAGATCTAACGGACTTGCTGGTGGTAGAAGCAGATGGCAATTACTGTTTGTTACACACGTTAGACAGGAAGTTCATTATAAAATCTTCGCTAAGAAAATTGAAACTCAGGCTTACCCTAGGGCGCTTTCATCAAATACATCGAAAATTTATCATCCAGTTAAGTCATGTGGATCGTGTAGATTTGTCTACTGGCGAGGTGCTGATCCAAGACCTCCGAATACCGATTGGCAATGCTTATCGGCGGGAATTTATGATGAGATTAGATGGAAAAAGATTCTTATAGCTCCCGTCCAATGCTTTAGACTCTTGGTGTTCCGTCTTTGGCGTTGGTAGTAGTAGGTGGCTGGAAAACCTATACTACCTTTATGCTCCATATGGGAGATTGGTTTTGTAGTTGCTTGATAGTTAACGGGTAATGCTGTTTTATTTTCCCATATGTATGGACTGGCCATTAGTAACCAAAAATAAATGTGTTGATCCTACTTGTGGCAGGATTGGTGTACTTTCTACGAATTCTTTATCGTAAAGATGCTATTTTGAGAAATCTACATAACTGAAGGCGTTCTTATTGACTACTGTATTGTACTAGTCATTGGACTTCAATTAATAGTTTTTGGCCTCGAAAAACGTTGGGAAGAACCAAATAATGATGCTGGACTTGATTATCTGAATACTGCACATTTTATACCCTCATACTATCTGTTGCAAAGGACTATTAACAGTTGGCACCGTGCTGCCGTGACTAGCTATAGTTCTCCTGTAGTGTTGCCTTTTGAATAGGTGATAGGATGGCACGTATTCCATGCATCACCATCCCCTTTAGAACCTGGTTCCGTCAAAACATGCCTCTTTATCTTACTGCCCACCTCAACTTCATTTGTCATTTTTAAAAGGTTTTGCTGTGTATAATTGTTTTGGAAATATGAGTTCTATGAAAGCTTTGCAGGAGTTGGTCCTAATTGTGAGTAGAAACAAGGTGAAGTCGATCAGTATGCTGGATAAGCAGTCCAAAAAAACTTCTCGCATCGAGGAGTTCTACGAGGCTATCAAGGAGGGACATTTACATACAGATCAGGAAGCAGCACAGTACCTTTTTCCCAATAAGGAGAATCGGGCTGCTTATCGCAACTTGAAAGCTAGGTTAAAGTCCAAGTTGATTAACACTTTATTCTTTATCGATGTTAAAAAACCGGGGTATACCGATAGACAAAGAGCATATTATCAATGTTATAAGAATTTAGCAGCTGCCAAAATCCTTCTAGGTAAAAATGCGCGCCTAGCCTGTGTCGATCTCTGTAAAAACATACTTCGTCACGCGCAACGCTTTGAGTTTTCAGGGATTTGCCTGGAGATTTGTCGAGTTCTACGTCTACACTATGGCGCCAGAGAGGGTAGTTTAAGTAAGTATCAAAACTTTCGTGCTTTGAGCGAAAGCTACCAGAATATTTGTACTTGGGAAGATAAAGCTGAAGAGCTATATACGGAGCTGACGGTATTTCATGTACAAAGCAAGTGTATTCGGGAAAATACAAAACAAAAGGCAGCGGAATACGTGGAGCTGCTTACAGCTGCCGTTGATGAATTTGGAAGTTATAAACTCCATCTATACCATTCTTTGATTAAACTCATTTTGTATAGCAGTGATAATAATCATGCAGAGACTATCCGTGTTTGTAATGAGTCAATTTCAATCTTTCAAGAGAAGCCTTTTCAAGCTAGCACGCCGCTCCAGATTTACTACTACCATAAATTAATTTGCTATACACAATTGAGACAATTCGAGGAAGGTAGACAAACAGCTAGCGCATGTCTGCAATTAACGGAGCAAGGAAGCTACAATTGGTTTCAATTCAGGGAGTTGTATCTAATATTATGCATGTATACGCAGCAATATCAAAACGCTTATGATCTTTATCTGGAGACGACCGGACATGATCGTTTTTCCTTTTTACCCGCCCATGTCAAAGAATACTGGAAGGTCTATGAAGCGTATCTTTATTTTTTGTTAAACCTGGGCATTATAAAAGGTAAGGATTCTTTTTCCAAATTCCGCCTTGGCCGTTTTCTAAACGATACCCCTCAATTTTCAAAAGACAAACGCGGCATGAACATCGCGATTTTAATCATACAGATTCTACACTGGATTCAGCAGGGCCGGTACAATCGTGCCATTGACAGTCTTGAAGCTATTAAAAAGTATTGTGCTCGGTACTTGCACAAAGAAGATACCATTCGTTCCTACTATTTTATTAAAATGCTCCTTTGTATTCCTGAGGCAAGCTTTCACCGGCGCGGTGTGATTCGGAAGGCCAGACCGTTTTTGGAAAAATTATCGACTGTACCGCTAGCTGAGGTCAAACAGATGCATAAGATCGAAATACTACCTTACGAACTCCTTTGGGATTTTATGCTGAACCTACTAGATTCCAAATTTCATCGGCAGAGAAAACGTTAACGGCAAGCCATCCTAATAAATTGGTACCGATACCAGTCCGGATAGCGCCTTGCTTACCTAATTTGATGGATCTACTATAAATCTCCTAGTATGTTATGTAATACTTTCACTAAACCAAACCCTAAGTTGGGATTTTTTCACCTGGGCAACTTTGCCATCTCCAAGATTTCCATTTTTGATACGGTGGTACCTATTGCAGCTTGCTTTCAACAAAGGCGTACTTACTACAAGAATGCTGCAGTTCTAGACAGTTGGTGTAGAGCATCAGCCGGGATGTAATGCCCCTTGTAATAAAGGCCCTTGGTCTAACGATATTCGATTTTTTTGTTTCTTAAAAAATTGATAATGAGTTGGTTGTGTTTAATTATAGAAAGTGATTCTCGAATCTGGGGAACACAAGCTTGAACGCTTTGTCCGTTTTGACTACAGTCTGGCATCTTACTTTTGTAAGTATCTTATTCTTATTGCATTAAGTATTATAAAACTAAACCATGTTAGACAAAGGAAAAGTTGTTTCGAAAATTGCTGTTATCCTGGAGGATTGTCATGCTGCTTTCGAACTCACTCGGATTGCTATTGCAAATCTTTCCATACCCGTTAGAATAATGCATTTTTGGAACGGAGAAAGAGGATTGGCTTACCTCCGAGAAGCTAACCTCTTAGAAATATCATTGCTTATTATTGATCTACGTGAATTTCCCATGAGCACCTTTCAGTTTTTGGGTATACTGAAGGCCGATGCTGAACTTCGACGAATACCTGCCATTGTATATTGTATCTTCGATTCGCAAAAGTATCGGCAACGCTTACTTAATGCAGGAGCGGATGCGGTGATTGTCAAACCGTTCAGCTATGAACAGCATGAATACAGGATAAATCAGATCTTTACGACATTTGCCAATCCGTCCAATTCGACGCTTTAATATTCATTGTTGGTACCAATGTAACAATCTCATATCTCCTCGCCAACTATCAATATTTTCCATAAAATAGCATCCCTGGATCTAGACTAAACTGGATGGAATTTCCTTCTCCTATCTTTTGAGCACTTAATTAAAACACTCAAAAAGGGGGGTCTTGTGCTTAAGTATTTTCTACCATAACCTCAAACCTTGCAAGTGACAAAAACGCCTCCCCGCAGCACAAGTGCGGGGAGGCTCTTCTTTAACTACACTGTATGATCCAATAGGAGATCATATCGAGCTTTTCTTCTCAATGATTATGGTGATAGAATAGAGAAGACGATGGATTTTCGTTGTGTCGGTGTTTGCAGCACCATGATGTAAACGCCTGGGGTGACGGAGAGCGCGTAGCTCTCGCTATAAACCGCCTGGCCATTTAATATTCTTCGGTCCACTTCAACGCCGTCTAGGCCGAATACGGAAAGCACAATCGGCTTAGGATCGGAGAGTTCTACGATGGTATTGAAATCACCCATATTCGGGTTTGGACTCAGACTAAACTGTATGATTTCCTGTTGGCCTTGGAATGCAGATGGAATCGAACTGGAATCTGGATGGACAATTAATGTTTTAGTTAATATTCCTTCACACCCGCCAGCGGAAGCGATCATAGTCAGGTCGATCTCGCCAGGGTAGGGGAAGCTAAAGAAATACTGGTTTTGGTTGCTACCATTGAAGTTGACGCTGTCCTGATCATAAACCCACTCTACCATATCTGGTGCAGGCCAGGATACTTCGACCACCACTACCTCTTGATCCACTACCACGTCCGTTGGAGCCAAGAACAAGGCTTGAAATAAGTCTGATCCAAAGCTTAGATTGATGGTAGCTTCATCAGAACATCCACCGGCATTGGTGACGGCAACGGTATATTGACCCGCATCTTCTAGCAGTACAATCTTGTCACTACTGGAGAATCCATTCGGACCGGTCCACTGCACATCATAATCTAGATCACTAAAGTCGAAGAAGAGTACTTCTCCTTCACAAATTGTGGTATCGACCTTACCAAGATCAACTGTAAATAATGGTCCATCTTCCAGTAAAAACTCGCGTTCTGCCGTACACCCTTGTGCATCGGTAATCGTCAGGGAGTAGGAGCCTGCACTTAAATTGCTCAGCGATGTGGTTGTCGCTCCAGTGGACCATGCATAAGTGTAACCGCCTGCACCACCGGCTACTTGTATGGTGATGTCGCCATCCATTCCTCCTTCACAAGAAGGACTATTTTGTCCTTCCGTTACTAGTATTTCAGAAGCACTGGCTCCTAGGTCTACCGATTGACTGATGTTACATCCATTAGTATCGGTTACGATTACCGTATAGGTCCCTACTGCCAGGTTTGATGCCGTGGCAGTCGTTTGAGCTGATGGATCGTCCCATTGATAGCTGTAAGGCGCGGTACCCCCTTCAATAGAGGCAGTGATGCTACCATCCGCTGACCCAGAAAAGCACGTGGCTTCTACCGTTTCCAAGCTTAGGGATAAAGCCGAAGCATCTTCTAAAACGAAGGTTTCTGTCAAGTCACAGCCGTTTTCATCTGTAACTGTCACCGTATATACCCCGCTGATCAAGTTACTTGCTGTTGCTGTCGTTTGGGCATCGGCATCATCCCAAAGGATGGTGTAATCACCAGTACCACCACCGATCGTAATACTTAATTCACCATCATTGAATCCGGAACAGCTGGGTTGAGTGGAGCTCGCCAAGCTGAGCGTCAGGGCTGGAGTGCTAGGGATTTCTACACTTACAGAAGTGGAGCAATCTCCATCATCCATGATTTCAACGGTGTAAGTTCCCGGACTCAAGCCCATAGCTGTAGCCGTAGTTTGGAAGGCTGGGTCATTCCATTGGTAAGTCAAGTTGGCAGAACCTCCCACTACGGTTACGGTAGCAAAACCATCATTCTGATCTGCGCAGGTAGGACCACTGAAATCCGTGATGCTGACGGACAGCTCCTGACCTTCTGGAATGGTAACGACTAGGGTAGTACTACAGCCGTTTTCATCTGTAACAGTTACCTCGAAGTCACCGGATGTCAGATTATTAACAAAGGCGCTCGTTTGGCCATTAGGATCATTCCAGCTATAGCTATAGTTACCAGTGCCACCGCTAGCTTCTACTAGGGCCTCGCCACCCGTGCTTTGTCCACAGGGTGGGGGAGTGGCTGAAATCAAGTTGATACTTACTGGCTCAGGATTTGAGATGGTTACTTCCTGAACTACAAAACATCCATTGGCAGCATCAGTTACTCGAACTTGGTAGGTCCCGGCAGGGACATTGCTTAAGGTAGCCGTAGTTTGAGCGGCCGGATCATCCCATAGATATGTATAATCTCCGGAACCATTATTGACAAATATGGCTGCTGAACCAGTTGCATCTCCTGCACAAGCAGGAGGAGCGATATTACCTACGGAGACTTCTATATCTCCCGGTGCGAATATTTCTATGGTGACACTGGCCGTACATCCATTCTCGTCGGTAGCCACCACTTCGTAGGTTCCTGGGTCAAGGCCGCTTGCCGTAGTCTGACCGTTGCCATCATTCCATTGGTAGCTAATGGCTCCGGTCCCGCCTGAGGCGATAACAGTAATAGAACCCGCAGGATTGGTCGTACAATCTGGCTGTATTACCTCTCCAATTTCCAGGTTAAGTGCCGGAGAAGCACTCACAGAGATGCTGTTACTACTCGTACATCCATTATCATCGGTGACCACTACAGTATAAACACCGGGTAGTAGATTGCTGGCCGTAGCTGTGGTTTGAGCATTTGGGTCATCCCAGAGGTAGGAGAAGTTTCCAGTTCCGCCAGTAGCAACAACACTTGCTGTACCATTCAAGGCATCCAAGCAAGAGGGGCTTGAGCTAAGCGATAAAGTAATACCAGGAACTTCCTCGATGGTGATGGTTCCCACAGTTCCGCAACCAGTATCATCGGTGACGGTCACGTCATACTCACCAGGGGTTAAGCCGCTAATCGCAGCGGAGGTTGGATTACCAGGTGCATCCCAGCTGTAAGTATAGTTCCCTGTACCCCCTGCTACACTTACTTCCACTTCTCCATTACTTCCACCTTCACAAACACTTTGTAGTATATTGAAGGAAAGTTGGAGATCATCAGCCGCTGTCAAAGTGGTTTCTACGGAGGATTCACAACCACTGGCGTCTGTCATCGTCACGGTGTAAGTTCCTGCGCCAAGGCCGGAGACGATTGCCCCGGTAGCGCCATTACTCCAAATGTAGGTGTACGGGGTTTCACCGCCTGTACCAGCAGCCGTAATGCTTCCATCAGTAGAGGCACTACAGCTCGGATCGGTGAAGCTCGTAATGTCTAAACCTAATTCTCCGATTTGTATGGTGCTGGATAGGGTAGTCGTACAACCATTTTGGTCCGTTACACTCAAGGTGTAATCGCTTGGAGCCAGTCCCAAGGCTATCGGTCCGTTAAGCGTATTGTCATGACTCCAAGCATAGGTATAGGGGGGTACTCCTCCACTAACTGAAGCAGAAAGCGCACCATTATTGTCATCACAGGAGGCTCCTGCTTCTGTCGTCCAAACAATTGCTGGCCCCTCTACCAGACCAATGTTGGTAGAAACGATGTCTTCACATCCATTGGCATCCGTTACGGTAGCACGATAGTCCCCTGAAGCTAAATTGTCTAGGCTAAGACCTGTCGCATTGCCGTCATGTGACCAAGTCACGGTATATGGGGCTTCACCACCGTCGGTAACGATACTTATTGAACCATTGCCTTCCACACATTCACTGTCCGCCTGGCTGGCAATTGCAGCAGAGACCCCTGCTGCAAAAGTAAGTTGTTGCGTAATGACACTGGAACAGCCTCTTGCGTTGGTTACAGTCACCGTGTAGTCACCTGCTGGCAGGTTAGTCGCTTCATTTCCAGAGAGATTTAGATCGTGACTCCAATTGTATTCAAATGGACCATCAGTACCGTTGGCTTGGACGCTAATAGAGCCATTGTCATTGGTACAAGCAGGATCGACTGAACTGGCTGTCAAAGTTGGGCCTCCTACTCCTGTAATCTCAACCGTAATACTGCTCGAACAATTGTTAGCATCTGTTACAGTAGCTGTATAATTCCCCACTGCCAAGCCAGTTGCGGTACTGCTATTGAGTTGATCATTATGACTCCAAGCGTAGTTGTAAGGTGCTACCCCTCCAGTCACGGCCAAAGTAATACTACCATTATCGATACAAACGGCTTCCGTTTTTGTAAAGACACTGACATCTGGTCCGGCAATTAATTCAATACTTACCGTCAAACTTGCGGTACATCCGTTCGCATCAGTGACTGTAGCTGTATAATCTCCAGCCGCCAGTCCGTTAATATCGGAAGCAGTTAGATTACTATCATGATCCCAGGCCAGTTGATATCCACCGCCACCACCGCTGGCTGCTACCGAAATGCTTCCGTTCCCATCTTCGCAAATGGAATTAGTCCGGTTTACTAGTTCTAGAGAAAGTGGATTATCATCCTCCAGCACTTGGGAGATAATACCTTGGCAGCCGTTGGCGTCGGTGACGGTGAGTGCGTATACGCCGGCTCCTAGGCCACTTAGATCCGGGCCATTTGCATTATCGTCATGATTCCAATCGTAGGTGTATGGCTGTGTTCCACCAGAAATGGCTACGCTAATAGAACCATCATTATCCAGGCAGCTAGGGTTGACGGCTGTCTCAATGACTGCACTAGGTGCCTCTAGGTTGGAAATAGTGGCGGTGCCCTCTACTGCACAGCCATTGGCATCAGTCACAACTAAAGTATAGCTACCTGCGGCTAAATCAGTGGCGCTTGGGTTGTTGATGTTGCTATCATGACTCCAGTCATAAGTATAGGGCGCTGTACCGCCATTAACAGTAAAACTAATTACCCCGGTGGAAGCATTGCAATCGCTATCCGTAACATTGGGAGTGCTTAAACTAGGTCCTGCTACTGCTACTATTTCAATAATCTGCACTTCATCACAGAACCCATCAGCGGACACGGTTACGGTGTAGGTATCTGCTTCCAAGCCAGTAGCAGTGGGGCCATCAAGATCTTGATCATGTGACCAACTGTAATTGAAGTCCCCGGTCTGCCCAACAACTGAAACAGTCACACTACCATCTGCTAGGTCGCAATTTTCTGGAGATTGCTCGGTGATTTCAATGGCAATGTCGGCTGGAGCGGTAAGGGTGGTAGAAAGAACAGTTTCGCATCCATTCGCATCCGTTACGGTGACACTGTAGTCACCTGCTGCTAGATTTCCAGCAAAATCTGCCGACAAGCCAGTGTCATGGCTCCAATCAATATCGTAAGGTGTCGTACCTCCGCTAATCAACAAATCAATGAAACCATCCGGCCCAAAGCAGCCCGGTTCTCCTTGCTGAGAAATCTCAACGCTAGGTCCTTCGATCAATTGCACCGCTTGACTAAGAATAATTTCGCAACCATTAGCATCTGTGACAGTTGCTTCGTAATTACCAGAGGCCAAATTGTTTACGTTAAATCCAGCGCCATTTGGCAAAATATTCCAGTCGATCGAGTATGGCGTTTGCCCTCCGGATGCGCTGATAGACAAGGAACCATTTCCATCTTCACAAAGTGAGGGCTCAACATTCACGATGGTAGCGACAAAGGGTGGTGTTTCTTCAACCGTAATAGTGGTTGAGCGTTCACAGCCGAAATTGTCAATCAAGGTAAGACTGTAATCGCCTCCCGATAGTCCAGTAGCTACGGGACCGTCCAAGTTGGGGTCATGATCCCATGCCCAGCTGTAGGGTTCTACGCCACCTACTCCTTGGACAGTGATGCTTCCGTTATCATTTTCACAGCCAGAATCATTCACCTCGACGATTTCAATCTCTGCTCCTCCAACTTCTTCTACTGTGGCACCCACATTGGCAGTACATCCATTCGCATCAATGATCTGAATGGAATAAGTGCCTGGTGGAACGCTGGTCAAGGTTGGTACATCTGTAGTGGCCAGTTGTCCCCAGTTAAACTGGTACGGAGGCGTACCCCCACTTGGAATAACGGTGATTGAACCATTACTTGCCCCACAATCGCTATCTACTACGGTGCCACGTTCTAAGGTCGGTGGGCCGACGTCATTTACAACTACTTCTAGTACATCGGTACAGTTGTTTGCATCGGTTACGGTAACCGTATAGGTGCCTGAGGTTAAATTGGACGCGATCGGTTCATCTATGGAGGAGTCATGGCTCCAATCGTAAGTGAATGGGAAGGTACCTTCATCTACGGATACACGAACTCTTACCTCACCTTCTACACAGGGTAGATCATCAATCCCATCCAACACTAAGGTCGGTCCAGGTATCTCATCAATCGTTATTTCAAAGCTAGAGAAACATCCATAAAAGTCAGTGACGGTCACTATATAAGTGCCACTTAGCACGCCAGATAGGGTTGGTCCATTAACGCCAGGGTTGCCAGACCATTCGTAACTGTAAGGGCTAACACCTCCACTTGGTACCACAGTGGCGGCACCAATGGATTGTCCGCAGATATCAGCTGTGGTACTTCCTAGGCTAAGGCTTGGACCTGGCCGTTCATCAATAGTTTGTTCCACGATATCTTCACACCCATTTACGTCAGTAATAGTTACAGTGTAAGTACCTGGAGCTAATCCAGTTGCCTCGTTATCATCTAAACTACCATTATGACTCCAACTATAGGATAATGGAGCTGTTCCTGTCCCACCAACAATGCTGATCTCTATGAAACCGTTATCAGCGCCACAATCTGAATCATCGAAATTGTCCACAAAGCCGATTGGCGCGGGCTCTAGGTTGATCGTGGCACTGACTATATCTGTACAATTATTGGCATCCGTTACGGTGATGGAGTAGGTTCCTACATTCAGGTCAGCAACCGTAGCACCGGCAGATCCAATTCCTCCACTCCAGTTGTAGTTATAAGGAGGGGTTCCGCCACTTGCTACAACGGTAATTGAACCATTGCCATCCTCACAGAGGGAGTTCTCGGTGCTTCCCACCACCAATGACGGGCTTTCTATAAAGGTTACGCTTGCCTGGTCTATGATTGTACAACCGTTGGCATCGGTCACCGTCACGGAATAAGTACCAGAAGATAAACCGGAAGCAGTGGCAGAATTTGGGTTGCCGTTGCTCCAATTGTAGTCATATGGGGCAGTCCCGCCTATGGCATTCACCGTGATTGATCCATTACCTTGTTCGCATATGCTATTGGTT
>CBDHHG010000037.1:0-73634 GCA_965263225.1 Saprospiraceae bacterium | reverse complement strand
AGCACTTTGGATGAGGTAGTGGTCCAAGCTGAGAAAAGTACCATGGAGTTGGCCTTGGACAAAAGGGTATTCAATGTTGGGAAAGACCTCGGTAATGCAGGAGGTTCGGCGGTTGAAATACTAAATAACATTCCCTCTGTTACCGTGGATGGAGAAGGAAATGTCAAGCTCAGAGGAGCCAGCAATGTTCGGATTTTGGTCGATGGCAAACCTTCAGGCTTGGTCAGCTTTAAGGGAGGAAGCGGGCTCCAGCAATTACAAGCCAGCCTAGTGGAGAAGGTAGAAGTGATCACGAATCCCTCTGCGAGATATGAGGCGGAAGGAATGGCTGGTATCATCAATATTGTATTGAAAAAGGATCGGAATCAGGGCCTTAATGGATCTTTTGAAACGACGGTAGGGAATCCGACGAATCTGGGAGCAGCGGCAAATGTGAATTACCGGCACAACAAAATCAATTTCTTCATTAATTATGGAATCAACTATCGGATCATCCCCAGCATTAATAGCACGCATCAGGAAGTTTTTGTAGGCGATACTACTTTTGTCTCTGATCAATCCTATGACGGAGAACACGTTGGATTCTTCAACAACATACGGGGAGGTCTGGATTACTTTTTCAATGAAAAAAACATCTTGACCGCCTCTTATCTATACAGTGCCAGCCGCGGTAAGCGCCTGACAGATCTCAGGTATGACGACTATGTTTTAATACGCTGACTAGCTACACCACCCGTACCCAGGATGAAGATGAGGTGGAGCCGATTTCCGAGTATGTTGTCAGTTATAAGAAACTCTTTGATAAGAAAGGTCATGAATTTAATGCTGAGGTCCGTTATCTCGATCATTGGGAGGATTCGGATCAGGTTTTTGAGCAGCAATCTTTTTTCCCAGATGGTTCTCCCAATTCGGCGCAAGATCTTTTGCAGACCTCTCTCAATGATGAGACGGAGCGGCAATTACTCCTACAACTAGACTATGTGCAGCCGTTTGGGCAGGAAGGAAAGTTGGAAACGGGGGTAAGAAGTACCTTCAGAAGAATGACGAATGATTATGTGGTGAATGAAGAAAATGATGCTGGTCAATTGATTCCCATCCCTGGACTTGATAACAACTTCATTTACGATGAAAACATCAATGCGGTATACGGAATTCTAGGGGACAAGAGCAATGCTTTTTCTTATCAATTGGGCTTGCGGGTGGAGTGGACAGATATTGAAACGGTGCT
The DNA here is from genome assembly GCA_965263225.1 of Saprospiraceae bacterium. Classification (GTDB taxonomy): domain Bacteria; phylum Bacteroidota; class Bacteroidia; order Chitinophagales; family Saprospiraceae; genus DT-111. The sequence continues at coordinate 72,406 of CBDHHG010000037.1, read as the reverse complement.
TGAAGAAACCAAAGAATCCAACCCGCGGAACTATGCTAATCTTTTTCCGTCAGCCCACTTTACCTACGATCTAACAGAAGCAGATGCGATACAACTCAGTTATAGCCGCCGCGTCCGCAGACCCGTCTACCGCGACCTAAGTCCGTTTATCACCTTTTCCGACAATCGCAATTTCTTCAGTGGCAATCCTGACCTCAATCCAGAGTTTAGTGATGTTGTTGAATTGGGGCATATCAAGTACTTCGAGAAGGGCTCGGTGGCTTCCATGATCTATTATCGTTGGACAGATGATTTTATCGCTGGCCTACGGAGTGTAGATGATGAAGGATTTTCAAATACCCGACCAGAGAATTTAAAATATGAGCAAGCCTATGGCCTAGAGTTTTCTAGTTCTTACACGCCTTACTCTTGGTGGAAGCTGGATTTGAACCTTAACCTATTCCGTTCTGAGGTAGATGGCAGCAATATTAATCCGGATTTTACCAATACGACAACGAGTTGGTTTGTTCGAAAAACCTCCCGCTTTAATCTGTCGAATACCAGTTTCTTGCAGGTTAGGGGTAATTATGAGGCACCTTTTAATACCGCCCAAGGTAGACGCAAAGCACTTTATTTTTTGGATGTGGCCTACAATCGAGAAATATTCAATGGGAAAGGGCGCTTAACGCTCAATGTGGCTGATGTATTCAACTCCAGAAAGATTCGCACGATCTCACGGGGAGACAACTTCATAGCAGATAAGATATCGCAGCGGATACGTAGGCAGATTAATTTAACAATTAGCTATCGGCTAAAACAGGCGTGATAATTTGGAGGAAAGGAGGGGTTTTTGGGAAAAACGAGTCACCTTTTGCATTTTTTTGACTTCTAAAGGTAACATTTCCACTTTTTGATACACTAATAGGTGAACCCAGGGACAAAAGTGTTCCTAATGCCGACGAGAGGTCCGACAGGTAGCCGACAAATTAAGGAATCTTAAGACCTTTTAACATTACTTTAAAGATTAACGAAACAACATCTGATTGATTTTCAGAGTTTTTAAAGTGTATCATTTGGCATACAATCCCTAATTCCCAATAAGCGTAAAGCAAAACTAATCACCAGGCTGCCTAACAGGGCAGAAAAATCAGACCCAAGTTTTGCTATCGCCAAAGCAGAATTCATCATGAACAATCGAAAATTAAAATTAGCCTTAACCGTAGCCCTAATGAATGCTGGCAACAGCAATTTGATTCAAGCCATTAAAGACCTAGTTTCAGGTTTTAAAGAAGCGGGTGCCTTTTTAGGGCAACAACTGATCCGCAAAAATCTCTTGAATATGGATACGGAAAATCAGAGATATGCGATCCGATTTGAAAATTGTACTGTTGATGTGGAATTGATCGCCAATCGCCACAATAGAAATCAATATATCCGTGGATTTCAAATCCGCTAAACACTACTAGCACCTTATCATCCCTATCGATATCTGAATACAATTTCGTTTGACATTTACCCAATAGTATAAACTACATCCCAGTATGCTGACGCTAAATGGGGTTGAGCAAATGTAGTTAGGCAGGCGCATCAATCTTTATTTAGGTCCGGTATATATTGACCAAAGAGATTAGGAAATGGTTTTCCGACCTATTGTTTGTCATGCTAGGAATGCCAAATCTCTTTGCGTCAGGTATATATCCAAAACAAAACTTTTGTGTAGGATTATGTATATGACCTACATCACTAGCGCTTCGGACTTCGGTCGGAAGCGCTAGTCTCTTTCTATCGCTGTCGGGCAAGCAGATCTTTTGCTGCATATTTTCGCATAGTCTTGCCAATGAGATAGAAAGTAAGAAAAAATCAAAAAAAAGTAAATTTGAGTCATTTCTCATTGTATCCTTTGATCCTGCATCTTCTGGCCAGAAACTATGATCCGCCATGAATCCACTGACCGAATACATTTGTAGTCAAAATAACTACTTGAGGGGAGAAGCCATCGAGCTGCTGGAACGATCCTTTAACAGGGTCGAACGGGAGAAAGGAGCTATACTTCTCCACCAAGGTAACACCTGCAAAGACCTATTCTTTTTAGCTGAAGGTATTGCTAGATCCTACTCCATCAGGGATGGCTTGGATATTACTACCTGGTTTAGTTTCAAGAATGATTTTGTCACCTCATTTACTAGTTTCTTTCCAAAGGAGCCAAGCTATGAAAGTATTGAGATGTTAACTGATGGTACTTTGTATCAGATCAGTTATCATCAATTACTGGAAATACAAAAGCTTTCCAGAGAAATAGAGCGAGCTATTCAACATTTTAGCCTCTTGTATACGGTGCAGTTGGAAAAGCGCCTTTTCACTATCCAAACCCATTCGGCCAAGGAGAAATACCAATTGATGTTGCAGCAGGAACCACCCTTAATTCAACATATCCCCAATAAGCATCTGGCAAGTTATCTTGGCATCACCCGTGAAACCTTGAGTCGGATTCGGTCCAGTATTAATTGATATATGTCACAACTTTTGCATTAGGTAGCCCATAGTTTTGTCATCATACGCAATTCTTAAAATAGGTGACGATGCGAAAGTATTTGATTATTGGAGCCGGCCCTGCTGGACTAGCTATGGCCGTGGCCTTACAAAAAGCAGCCATTCCCTTTGAAGTGGTCGATGCGGGCCAGCGAGCAGGTGGCATTTGGGACATACAACGTGCGGATACTCCGATGTACGAGTCCGCTCATTTTATCTCATCTAGGACGCTATCGGGATTCCTGGATATGCCCATGCCTGAGGATTATCCTGATTATCCAGCACATCAACTCGTTCAGGCTTATCTGGAAGCCTACGCAGATCATCACCAATTACAGCCCAACATTAGCTTCCGAACTAAAGTCATCAGCGCTGAGCCGACTGGGAAAAATTGGAAGGTCTATTTCGAGGGGCGACAGCCAGCAACTTATCAAGGTGTAATTTGTGCAACGGGTATTACCTGGTACCAGAACCTGCCTGATATCGAAGGGGATTTCGAAGGCACTTTTATGCATAGTTTTAGCTATCGAGATCCAAGCCTTTTTAAAGGGAAACGGGTGCTGATAATTGGTGGTGGCAATTCCGCTTGTGATATCGCCTGCGATGCTGCCAGTTCTGCCAAAGCGGCATTCATCAGTTTACGGAGAGGATACTACTTTTTGCCCAAATACACCTTCGGTATGCCCTCCGACTTGTTTAAACACAAGTATAGACTGCCTAGTAAGTATCTGGATACGAAATTGTCGGAACTTCTATTGAACAAGGTCTTGGTTGGGAATTTGGAAAACTACGGATTGCCGAAGCCAGATCATGGCTTGATGGAATCGCATCCCATCATGAATAGCCGACTATTACATCATTTAGGGCATGGGGATATTGTGGCTAGAAAGGATGTATCTCGTTTTAAGGGTAAGCAAGTGATTTTTAAAGATGGGACGACAGAAGAAATTGATGTCATTATTGCTGCTACAGGCTACAAAAGGGAGTTCCCTTTCCTTTCAATTTCATCCATGGCTAGGAAGAACGGAAGTCAGGAAATTGATCTACATCTGGAAATTTTTTCAAAACAGCATGATAATCTGATTTTTGTGGGTGGAATTGAAGTGGCCTCTGCTGTATTTGGCCTTTTCAATTTACAAGCTGCTGTTGTGGCGGCTTACTTACAAGCAAAAGAAACCGGTAAGCGATCTTATCAAAACTTCCTAAAAAGCAAACACAGCAAGCGCATCAATTTAATTGGGAAAAATAAGTATATAGATTCCATCAGACACCAGAGATATGTAGACAAAACACATTATCAGCGGATTCTACAACAACAACTAAAATCCTTTCAAGAATGAAAAAATGGTTGGAAAAACAAATAGTTTTCAATTTCACCTTACGGATATTTGCTGTTTTTGCCAGAAGAAAATGGGCAAATTCAATTACTTATTTTCTCACTACCCAAAGTGCGCGATTGAACCTAAAGCTCAATAAGCCCAAATCGGTAGAAGAACTGTCTGACTTAGCTAAGACCTGGAAGGCCTTAATGCCACCCGATGGGCAGGAGCATTTCAAGATTAAGGAGATCACAGAGGATACAGCTTACACGGAGATCCACCTACCTTGTCCCTTGCGAGAAAAAGGGGATGTGCATGCTTGCCACAGACTAATGAATTATGATCAAAAACTGATGGAAGCAGTGGGAGGTCAACTGATTGTACTGCAATCTCAATCCGATGAGAAGCATGAATTTTGTCGGTTGGCGATTAGGAAAGCAGGTGCCAAAGTGGATGACCTAGTGCCAGCCCATCTGGTAAAGTCGGAGCATTCCTAAGCCATTGATTGGCGAGGGCCGGAGCCATGCCTACCGCCTGATGTGGGCAGGTAGCTCTTCGCTTCGTGTCCGTTTCTTGCCGGGGGATGATGTTTCCCACCAAAAGTAAGTAGCCTGGCATCTTTTAAAGAAAGCAGCTTTATATGAGGTTTTTCTACCTGGGATTTCTCTTACTGTGTGTCATGGGATGCGAAAGGTCATCATTGGATCGAAGGTTAGATTACTTTGGTGAGTTTGACAATACCCCCGTGACCTTTACTCTTAGTGGAATCATGGATAGTGTAGAGCTTGGAATTGGATATTTCCAGTATTTGCATCCGCCTTATGTTCTAGACACTACTATTTATTCGGATACTGGGCGCAGCACCTTTACGAAGTTGCTCTCCTTAGAAAAGCCTACAGTTGTTCGATTAAGTATCAATGGCCAACTCAATGAGGTATTTCTTTTACCGAAGGAAAGTGTGCATCTATCCATTCGAGTAGATTCAAGTATATCCCAACTAAGCTTCAAGGATGCTGAATTAAGGAAGATAAATGCCTATTTTCAGCAAAAATCAAAATTGACGGATGGCCTACATCGAAGCAGCTTCTACGGAGCGGAGATGCTTAAGACTTCTATTCCCCTAGCCCAGATACTCGTCAATATGGATTCCATGAGTAACCTACTGGAGGCGAATCTATCCAAAATGACGATGGACTTGAGTCTGCCCAAGTGGTTTATCAACTACGAACAAAAAAGCATTTACTATAGAAATCTGAATGCCAGGCTTGGTGCTCCCTTGATTCGCCAAAGGATGGGCATTGTAGACCAAGCGCCTGCTCAGCGGCTTGAATTGGACCAGGGCGAAATTTTACAGGATGAGGAAGGCTTACTCAGCGAAGATTTTCTGGATTTGATCTCTTTGTTTATGAGAGAAGAATACGGTTTGATGTCCTATTTTGACTTAGCTGAAAATCAAAAATTAGCTTTCCAACTAGAATGGTTGAGTAAGGTGCCTAGCCAAAAGATACAGGATGTATACAAAGCCCATAAATTCCTGATGATGCAATTGACGGCTTACGCTCATGAGGATAGTCTTGTGGAGAAGTTTCGCCAATCTATTGGTCCAGCTTTGCAGCCCTACCTGAGTCAGCTAGAAACCAAGTTTAACCAGCTAGAGGGGAAAAAAGCACCCACCTTTCACCTAAAAAATGCTAATGATGAACTGGTTACATTGTCAGACTACCAAGGAAACATAATTTTGCTCGATTTCTGGTTCATCGGCTGTCCAGGTTGTCAGGAAGAACTTCCCTTTGATCGAGCTCTATTAAATACTTTTAAGGACAAGCCTTTCAAGATCATTAAGATTTGCATGAATTCAGATAAAGAGCAATGGCTAGCTATGCAGCAGGACTTACCTGGTATTAATTTGTTTAGCAATGAAGCTTGGGATAAAAAATTAACAGATAGCTACAAAATTACAGCCTACCCCAGGTATGTATTGATTGACCAGGAGGGTGTGGTGATTAATGGTTGGAGTGAAAAGCCAAGCAGTCCGAAGTTGAAGGAACGCTTGGCTATCTATCTACCCTAGCTTTTAGGCCGCAGCATTAGATGCGATCATTGTTCATCTATTGGTACCTGGATAGGAGCTGGCAGAGGTAGTGTGCGCATCCTCAAAAGTAGAGATGCCAACTACACCCGTTCTGCAAGATTCTTTCCACTCTATCTGTTGCGTAGCGGGATTGTAAACCCCGGCCACACCGCTGTGTCAGGGTTCTTTCCAATAGATTTGGTTGGCTTCCACTTTTTCAAAGGTGGATCCTTTTTCTGCCGAAGCGATTGGCGATTGCAGGGCGCAGGCCGAAAGGAGAAATAGGAGCGATAATACCACAATTGATCTTTTCATAACTTTATATTTTACAATGATGAGTTTCTAAGTCTCTGAAAATCCCAAATTACCTCTTTCTTCTCTTGATCCAACAGGTTTCCTTTTGCCAGGATTTTGTATTCAAGGATCGCTTTTTGAGGGGTTTTATTCAACCCCAAATTGATAGATAACCGAAAAGGCTCATTGTTTTCGATAAAGGCGGTGTCCCCTGTGAGTATATCCGGTAATTGATATACGAAGGTTTGTGTTAAGCCAGGGATAATTATTGGAAGATACTTGGAACTTTGGTAGCTTCTTCGCTTAAAAAGGAGTAATTTTGCGGCTTCATTCAGGAAATGATAGGTACAAATCTCTGAAAACAGTGGTAGAACCTGACATCGAGCGATAACTGGCTCAAGATTTGTACTTCCATTTTCAATTAAAGCAAACTATGAAGTCAATTCGGAATATTGCCATTATTGCGCACGTAGACCATGGTAAGACTACCTTGGTGGACAAGATGTTGTTGGCAGGAAAACTATTTAAGGATCATGAGAATCCTGGTGAACTCATCATGGATAGCAATGATTTGGAAAGGGAGCGTGGAATTACTATCCTCTCCAAAAACGTTTCCATTACCTATAAAGATACCAAGATTAACATTATCGACACCCCTGGTCACAGCGACTTTGGTGGTGAGGTAGAGCGGGTATTGAATATGGCGGATGGCGTACTGCTGTTGGTGGATGCCTTTGAAGGTCCCATGCCTCAAACGCGCTTTGTGCTGCAAAAGGCGGTACAATTGGGTCTAAAGCCGATTGTGGTGGTGAATAAGGTAGATAAAGAAAACTGTCGGCCGGAGGAAGTACAGGAAGCGGTATTTGATTTGATGTTTGCCTTAGATGCAACCGAAGAGCAATTGGACTTTCCAACCTTGTATGGTTCCGCCAAGTTTGGTTGGATGAATACTGATTGGCAGGAGCAAACGGATAATATCTTTCCACTCCTTGACGCTATCCTAGCACATATTCCCGAACCGAAAGTTTCAGAAGGTACCACTCAGATGTTGGTGACCTCCCTGGATTTTTCCAATTACATTGGGCGTATCGCTGTAGGGCGTTTACAGCGTGGACAATTGAAGAGCAATCAGCAGGTATCACTGGTGAACAAAGAAGGGAAAATTTCCAAGCATCGTATCCGTAAACTCTTTCTTTTCGAAGGGTTTGAGCGGAAAGAAGTACAACTGGTAGAGGCGGGTGATATTTGTGCGGTATTCGGGGTTGAAGGATTTGAAATTGGGGACACCATAGCAGATCCAGAAGAGCCGGAAGCCTTGCCTACAATTGCCATTGATGAGCCTACCATGAGCATGACCTTTACCATTAATGATTCTCCCTTCTTTGGGCAGGAAGGAAAGTTTGTTACCTCACGTCATTTGAGGGATCGATTGACTAAGGAGTTGGAACGCAACTTGGCCTTGCGTATTGAAGATACAGCAAAACCGGAGGTGTTGAAAGTATATGGTAGAGGGGTTCTGCATTTGGCAGTTTTGATTGAGACCATGAGAAGGGAAGGATTTGAGTTGCAAATTGGTCAGCCTCAGGTAATTCTCAAGCGAATTGATGATATAGTACATGAACCTGTAGAAGAACTGTCGATTGATCTGCCGGAGGCGGTTTCCGGAAAAGCGATCGAAATGGTAACCCGTCGGAAGGGTATCCTGTTAAGTATGACGCCAAAAGCGGATCGGGTTTTACTGGAGTTTGAGGTGCCATCGCGTGGAATCATCGGGCTGCGAAACAATCTGTTGACTGCGACCGCTGGAGAAGCAATCATGACACACCGCTTTAAGGAATTTCAGACGCACAAGGGAGATATCCCGGGCCGCATTAATGGTTCCTTGATTAGTATGGAAACGGGTAAGTCGATTCCTTACAGTATTAATAACCTACAGGAGCGTGGTAAATTTTTCATTGGTCCAAATGAAGATATTTACGAAGGACAAGTAGTGGGAGAAAATAGCCGTCCTGGCGATCTAGTTATTAACTTGATTAAGACCAAGAAGCTATCGAATGTACGTGCTGCTGGCTCTGACGATAAGCTGAAGTTGGTTCCACCCATCAAGTTTACGTTAGAGGAAGCGCTTGAATACATTCAAGCGGATGAGTATGTAGAAGTGACGCCAAACTCACTGCGCCTGCGTAAAATTCTATTGAAGGAAAATGAACGTAAACGTGCCAAGAATGCTGCTTTAGTATAAGTAGTGACACACTACCTAAAAATCTTATACTGCATACAAAATCTCGCAACTATCCCTAGTTGCGGGATTTTTTTTTGCGGTACGCTGGCCTAATTAGCATAGGGTTTCAAAAAAATTAAAAAAAAATTAATAATGAATAGGGGGAGGACAAATAATTGGTGTCTTAGAGAGTAAAAAAGCCAAACAAGAAGCCGGTAAATCGTGGTTTCTAAAACAAAGTTTCCGGTGTTTGGCCATAGTATGAAATAAAAATAATGAGTTATGAATGCTGAAAGTAAAACCTCCTTTCTCAATCTATTTCCTCTCTTTAGCGTACTTAGCGATGATGAAAAATCTCGCCTTTCCCATATGATGGAGCATCGAGTTAAGTCTCGCTACAGCTTTATCTACCTACCAGATGATGAATCGAACGAGATCTATTTCTTGGCTCGTGGAACAGTAAAAATTGGTACACACTCCAGTGATGGTAAGGAAGTAATCAAGTCTTTGATTCATCCGACGGCTATGTTTGGTGAATTGGGTTTGATTGGGGAGACACACCGCCAAGACTTTGCGCAGGCCTTGAAAGAGGATGTACATTTGTATGTACTAAAGGTTGAGGATTTGAAGAAAATTATGCGGAACAACTTTGACCTTTGCTCACGCATCATGTCTTTGTTTGGTAGCCGCTTGATGAAGGCTGAGAATAAGCTAGAGTCTTTGATCTTCAAAGATGCTAGAACTCGAATTATTGACTTTATAAAGGAATCGATAGATAAAAGAGGCCGCAGGGTAGGATATGAAATGTTATTGAAGCATTCGCTAACTCATCAGGATATTGCCAACATTACCTGTACCTCTCGTCAAACTGTTACCCTGGTCCTGAATGAATTGAAGAAGTCAGATTTGATTTACTTCAATCGGGGTAAAATACTAGTGAGAGATATGGGGAAATTGGTGTAGTGGTGTCTGCTTAGACGCTCTACTTTCATGTGAATTTTTGTATTCTCAGCAATATATCCAAAAGGGTGATCTAAATTAGGTCACCTTTTTCTATGCCTACTTTATTCTCCTTCCGGAATACTCATCCGAATGCGCCATTCCTTGGGATAATAGTTATTAATTCGATTACCTAAATTCTTAATCCAACCCAATCCAAGACCTTGGTACCTAATCAACAACCAGCCTTTCGGTATTTTGCCCAAACCCTCCATCGAATCTTTGCGGAGAAAAGTAAGAGCCTGCGTTTTGTCCAATTCGAGTGTCGAAACTGCCGGAGAGATAAAAGTGCTTAGTGCCAGGGCAGGAGAGGGGACGAAGTCCTTGCCTTTGAAGGTACCAATTTCCAACCCATAGAAGAGATAGGGCCATCTACTGGATAGTTGATCGAGGGCAGCGCTTTGAGCCATAGGAAAAGCTCTAATCTGTCCTTTGTTGGTTTTGAATAAGAAGAATGCTTCCGGAGACGCTAGCCAAGAGGACAAGGCTTCTCTTTCTTTTCTGCTGATCGCTTGTAATCCTTCCTTTTGGCCCCGCCCCTTGCGTTTTTTCTTAATGTTCTCCTCCTGACCTGGTTTTTGCAGACCTGCCAAATAGAATCCCTCACCTTGTAGGCGGTGTGGATAGAATTGATAACCTAAGGCCTGTTCCTCAATGCCCCAAGTATCAGGCAAATTGAATCGGATCGGACGCAAGCCTCCAGTATGTCTAATCCAGTCTGCATTTTCCTGGTTTTCCTTCGGATTGTAGGTACAAGTGGAATAGAGGAGATGTCCACCAGGCTTCAGCAAGTTAAAGACTTCAGCTAGTATTCTCCTCTGTCTGCCAGCACACAGCTCAACATTCTTAGCTGACCATTCTTCCGTTGCTTCTGGCGTTTTTCTGAATAATCCTTCACCTGAACAAGGTGCATCTACTAGGATAATATCGAAGAATGGGCCAAGTTCACTGAGTTGTTGGCTATCCATCTGACTGACTACGATAGCCGGATTGCCCCACTTGATGAGGTTGTACTTAAGGATTTGAAAGCGGTTGCGAATCACTTCATTACAAAACAGCAAACTGTTTTCGGGGAGTTCATCTAACAGTAAAGTACTCTTCCCACCTGGAGCAGCACAGAGATCTAGGACACGTAGCGGCTTGCTAGGCTCATTAGCAATGATTTGCTGGATAGCCTCGGCAACAAACATAGAGGAAGCCTCCTGAACGTAATAGGCTCCGGCGTGAAAAGCTGGATCAAGCGTAAAAACGGGGCGTTCTTTCAGATATACTCCTTTGTTATTCCATTTTACTCCGTCAAAATTTTCTTTCCATTTGTATTTCTTTGAAGCATTAAGACGTATACTAATCGGCGAAGGAGCCGACAAGGCTTGTTCAAAGTCCTGGTAGGCTCCTCCTAGTTGCGATTCCATCGCGGATTTGAAATCAGCAGGTAGTTGCATGTAGTATTATTGGTTCAAAGCCCAATCGTACTCCTGATAGGTAACTTCAGCATCGGCATTGATCTTGATCTTCGAGTACTTATTTAGATATTCAATGATATTTCCAAAATCTCCGGCATACCATTCAAAAATCTTTGAGATAACCACCTTGTCAGCACTGATTTGATTGTAGGTCGGATTGTTAATGAAACGTTTGGCTTGAGCCTCAAGATAGTACTCCAAGTTGACAGCAGTCCAGGCCCTGTTCAATAGGGGAGGACAGGATTTCGCAGCGCAGTTGACTGCAAAGTGGATGCGAGCGTCTTTGTACATCGGGCGAAGTATATCATTTTCGATATTGTTCAGACTGTAAGTTTTGTCCCCTAGTTTGATCCATTTTTTGTCCCAGACTTTTCCACCTGACAAATTAGTGATGCTAGATATCGGATAGTTATCCAGGATTAATTTGACGGTAAAGGCATTATAGGCATTCATCCAATATGCCATCTTATCTTCTCTAGACCAACTCTTTTGTACCGGGTTCGCTGCCAATTCCTGCAAGTATTGTTCGATCTCGGCCATTCGGGATGTTTTTAAGGCTTTATACTGTACGTTGCCAGATCGACTTACATACTGTGTCAACATATTGTTCCAAACCTTATGGCTGGGAGGAGCAGGAACCTCAACAACTGGTGTCACTTCTACCTTTTCTTCTTTAGGTTCCTCTACCACTTCTGCGGCAGGGCTTTCTGCTTGGATAAGCTCGGTTTCCTTCTTTTCTTTATCAGTGGTACTGACGGCAACAGTTGTTTCTTCCTCAGGTGATTGCTGGTCTACTTGAGTTGAGTTTTCTTCTTTTGGCTGCTTGGCCACTTTTGTAGCTGTGGTAGTCGGAGTTGCTTCGGCTGGAGATTCTTCCTTTTCAGTATCAAGGGAGGATTCAGCATTGGAAACGAGTACCACTTCACCTTCTGCGTTAAACTGTTCATCAGAGGTTGTTGTCGTGGGAGATTGAGGTTCCTCAACCTGATGAGTAGAGGCGGAGGCTCGGTCTTCAGAAGAGCTTGCTTGGCAGGCACAGGCCAGGAAAATCATTACCAAGGTGCCCAGTTGATTTAGCTTATTCATTATTTAGATTTTGGTTTAAAGCACATAATCATTAACTGTATACCTATGAGTACAGTTGTATGAAATCAACTGTGAAGTGTTTTGAGGCGGACACAAAAATAAAAAAAACCTTGCCGGTTACCGGCAAGGCGTCATAAACTCTCTCCTTAAAAACCCAAATATTAATCTTCAATCGAAAGGGATATACATTTTGATCATTGTGGCTTTCAGGGGATTTTTGTCTGGGGTTAGAGGCCTAAGCAATTTTTTTCTCTTATCTTCTTTTTGTTGTCTTGTTATAACAAATGTAATATTTCACATACGTTCTGACTAAAAAAATACCCCTACAACACCCCTACAAAACCACTCAATCGATCGAAAATCCACCATTTAGGCAAAATTTTGTAGGAAATCTGATAAATCTTCGTCAGGATTGAGGTTTAACTTCTTGCGTAGCCGATATCTACCCATTTCAACTGATTTGGTAGAAATATTCTTGATTGCTGCAATGTCTTTGGAAGAGAGGTTGAGCCTAATTAGCCCACAAAGGTGTTTGTCATTGGTGGTTAGGCCTTCAAATTGTTGATCTAGCTTATTGAAAAAATCGTGGTTGACGGTTTCGATGTTGACTTGAAATTCCTGAGCATCTTCATTAAGTCGCAAATGATTGCTAACGATTCTACTCAGGGATTGAATTCCCTGCTTGCGTTCCGTCGGATCATTTACTTTTACGAGATCCTGTAGTCTATCGTGGATTTTTGTGGCAAAGCTATTCTTTCGAGAAATGTCTAAAGCTAGGTTGGTAAGGTCTTGCTTTTTGGAGTTCAGCTGTTGTTGCAACTGCTCACTTAAGAGCGCTTGCTTCTGCAATTCACTTTCTGCTAGTCGCCGCTGAACCCGGTTCCGGGAAATAAGGAGGAAGGCTACGATCAGGCCAAGACCAGCAGCTCCCAATAGTAAGGATAGCATAGAGTCGCTCAATCTTTTTCGAGGATTTCAATTCTGCCAGTTCCTTCTCTGCTTGTTCCGTTTCGAATTGAATCATCAGATTAGCCAACTTTTCGGCATTCTTCTGTTCGTCCTGTGTTTCATGTAATTGTTGATATTTTTCAGCATAAAGGAGGGCACTTTCAAAGTCGCCGCTTTCCTTAAAGGTTTTACTAAGTTCAGAATAGCCCAGTATTTGATGTTGTGTAATGTTCTTTTGCTCAGAAATGGCAAGACTCTCCTGAATAAAAGCAATGGCTTGTTCATAGTCCTTTTTCCAGCGGTAGCACCATGCTAGATTGAGTAAAGACAGGGTTTCTCCAAAGACAGATTTATGTTTACGGTCTATCGAGAGTACTTGTTCGAAATACTGTTGTGCTTGTTCGATCTTTTCTTCGTGGAAGTAGTAATCTGCCAGATTGTTGAGTGGACCTTGCGCATCCAGTTCATAACCGTTTTCAGAAAGGATATCGTAAGCCTCTTGATAGAGTTGAGCGCCTTCTTCGTTTTTACCTTCGGCATATACAATCACACCAAGGGCATTCTTAATTACACCTATCCAGCGCATACTGTCTAGCTTTTCAAATTGGGCTAAGGCATCTGAAAAGGCACTTTTAGCCTGCGGCAGGTTTTGTAAGTAGTAGTAAACCTCCCCTAAGTGAAATCTGGCCTCGGCCACTGCACCTAGGTCTTGCATTTGTTCTCCCAGGGTATAGGCTTTTTGAAAATACCCCACTGCTTCCTCGAATTGACTCAGTCCCATGTGCGACATGCCAGCCATGAGAGCCGCTTGGTATTGACCGGAGAAATAAGATTGCCCTTCAGCTAAGGAATAGGCCCTTTCACTAATTTTTATTCTCTCATAGAAACTGAGCGTATCTACTTTTGCTAAAGCATTAAGGCTATCCACTGAAGGACTAGGCGGACCGTAAGCAGCTCCTGTGCTTAGGCTTATCATTAGACTGTTCACGACGAGTAGACCACTATACAATAGCCAATTCTTCATATCACACATATAAGTAAGGGGTCATGCATAAGGGGCATGCATGTTGAATAACTTGGGTTAAGGTGAGAATAAGGCTAATATGAATCTTTCCTATTGTAGAGGAATACGAGCTATCTCAGAACTAGAATCACCTAGTATCTGATCCCTCTATCATCTAAAGTAGAAGAATTAAGACAAAAACAAAAATGACTTTGTTTTTTTAATACAGAAATTATATATAATATTTATTTTTAATATTACTTTTTCTTCTTGTTTTTAGACTTTACAGACTTCTTAGCCTTCGACGACTTCGTCGGACTTGTAGGTTGTTTCTTTATGGGAACTGATGCTGTGAGCATCTCTTCTTTCCATTTTGGATAAGACTTGGCGATTACGCCTACCAGCCCCAAGAGGATCAAAAGAGATGAAATAAATGAAATTGTTTTGCCTCTGCTGTAGACAGCTGGCTCAAATTTGAATTCGATTTTATGTTGTCCAGGAGGGACCTTCATCCCTCTCAGTAAATAATTAACACGTATGTGGTCTACTGGTTCACCATCCAAGTAGGCTTGCCAGCCTTTATTCGGACCATACCAGATTTCGGAGAATACTGCAAATTGATCAGATGCGGTGTTCGAAGTATAAGTTAGGTGGTTTGGCTGGTATTCATCCAGCACTATCGCGCCATTCTTTTGTGGACTTAGCCCCGCAATGTAATCCTTATACTCTGCATGTACTACCGCTTCACTACCTGGGTCCAAGTCAGCCAAGGCACCAATTTCCTCATTTGGGCTATTTACGTTAACGAATCTGCTCACAAACCAGGCATTACCCATCGCCCCTGGATTCAACTGCGCTACTGGGGGCCTGCTGCTGATTTTGACCCCCTACAATAATATATCGGGTATTCAGCATGTTTAGGATGCGCTGATCTCCTTGCATAAGGTATTGATCCATGACATCCTGATACCGCTGCATTTTTGCAGCACTATATCCACCCAAAGATTGATGGTAGAAGGATGCTCTTGTGGATGCGAATGGATTACCAACGCTTAGATCATAAACCCGGAAGCTTTTGGTCTGATCCTTCAGAATTTCCTGGTCAACTGGACGCGGAGCAAAGTTGCTTTCTAATCTTCGCTGTGTTTGGGAAATCCTCGCTGCCTAAATACCTTTGTCCCACAGTCCAAGCATCATAGGTAAATAGGAGTCCCAATCCTGCGATTAGGTAGATTGCCTTGATCTTTTCTTTTACGAAGAGATATAAAAGCCCTACCCCTAATCCAATTAACACGAAAGATCGAAAAGAGTCTGATCGCATCAAGGATTGACGTGCTTCAATTAAAGGCTCTGAAGGAAAGCCGCTTTGACTATAATAACTGTCACTAGTACCCGCAAAATCATATAGTCCAGGCCCGATCAGTGCCATTAACAGAGAGATGCCGCCGACTATACCTCCAGTAATCCAAGTACTTCTTAATAACTCCGCTTTATCAATCTTGTTATCCAGAAACTGTTGGACGGCCAGTACACTTAAGACGGGGACCATAAATGAAGTCACACTCAGTACCGAATTAGGTGTCCTGAATTTGTTGAAAAGAGGGGCGTAGTCGAATAGGAAGCGATTGAAAGCCTCAAAATTGATGCCCAGTGAGATCATGAAGGTGATCAAGGTTCCGATTCCAAGCCACCACTTAACAGGTCCTTTTACCACAATCAAACCCAGCACGAATAGGAAGAAGATAACTGCTCCAAAGTAAATGGGACCACTAGTGGAACCCACCCCTCCCCAATATAAGGGGGCTCGCCTCCCATTGGAACGCAACAGTTGCCCCCATGCTGGATGTTTGGCTAATGTGCTGGAGGAGCTAACTCTTTCACCGGAACCGCCTCCGACAAATCCGGGAATAAAGGAGGAGAAAAGATCATTGAAGTTATTACTGTAGGCCATGGCATATTGCCAGGCCAAACCATCAGTTTGACTAGAATTCGTAGGGTCTACAGGGCCAGTGGTCTCCAATATAGGGGCACCACGCATGGTATCTTCTTGGTATTCCAAGGTCGGAAGGAGGTTGGATGCTGTTGATCCTACGGCTAAAAGAGCTCCTACCACCAAGGCTGCGCAGGCCTTGAAAAAACCTGCGATCTCTTGCTCCTTGTAGGACTTGACAAAGGCAGCAATACCAAAAGCAGGCAGGGTCAGGGCAAAGTAGTACAACATCTGCGGGTGGTTCGCAAAAATTCCTAACCCCATTCCAAAGCCAAACAAAGACCCGCCGAGCAAATATTTTTTACGGAAGGCTAGCAATATGCCGGCAGTGATCAACGGCAAAAAGCTGATCACTCTCAATTTGGAGGCATGGCCAGCCTCGAAGAGTACCAAGTTGTTGGTCATAAAACCAAAGGCAATGGCTCCGGCAATGCTTAACCAGGTATTGGTACCCAGGAGCACCATGAGTAGGTAGAAGCCAATCATAGCCGTCAGAAAGCGGCCAATAGGACGGGTGAAACCGAGCCTAAATATTTTATCAAAGTGTCGTAAATTATTGCCCGCTGCGATGGTGTTGATGAGGTAGGTAGGCATTCCACCGAAAGCTCCGTTGGTCCACAGCGTTTCCTCGCCAGTCTTATCCCGATACTCTCGACTTTCCTGCGCCATCCCTCGCCACTGATTAATATCACTTTGAGAAACTTGCATTCCCTTGAGCTGTGGAAAGAAATAGATACAGGCTAATAGCAAGAAGATTCCAAGCGCGGCGGCATGAGGAATAATTTTTTGCCAGGCAATAGTCATTCTATCTAGATTTTATTGGGCAATAGATTTAAAAAATCCACATCCACATCGTATGGGTAGGTCATCAAATAATCTAGGGCTCTTTCGATGTCAAATCCCTCAAATATGATGCGATAAATCATTTCTGTAATAGGAACGCGCAATTTATAACATTTTGCTAAATGTCGGGTAATTTGAAGCGTTCTAAGACCTTCAGCCAATTCGGGAACGGAGGCTTTGATCGCTTCAAATGATTCTCCTTGCCCAAGCCGGAATCCAAAAGAGTAATTTCTACTCTTCTTACTAGTAGCCGTGGCTACCAGGTCGCCTATTCCTGCCGTTCCCAAGAAGGCACTACTGGAGGCTTCCAAAGCATTTCCAAAGTAGATCATCTCCATCAAGCCCCGTGTAATCAACATGGCTTGGATATTTTTTCCCAATCCCTTACCTTTTAGGATGCCAGAGCCGAGGGCAATGGTATTTTTGAGCGCACCCGCCAGTTCAGCCCCCAAGAGATCGTGCGTACCAAATACGTGGAAATGCTTGCTTGACAGAACGATTCTACCCGTTTTGATCACTTCACTAAACTTGCTTGCAATCACGGTCGCTGTCGGTTGTCCATCCATGATTTCTTGGGCAAGATTAGGGCCCGAGAGACATCCCACGCGCACCACAGCACTTTCCTGTGCAATGACCTCGCTCATGGTATGTACATTATCCCTGGTGATATCTTCAAAACTAGGGTCATCCTGATCTACACCGGTTAGGTCCAGCCCTTTGGTACCGTGGATAAGCATATGGTAGGGACGGAGATGAGGCCCTAGTTGATGCATCATGTTCCGAAATTGATCCGAGGGAACGACTGGAAAGATAAGTTCACAATTCTGCGCGACTTCTTCTAGTTGGTTGGTAGCCGTAATTCTGGGGGAAAGGTCCACGCCAAGATGGACATGGGTTCTATTGATAGCTTCCACAATGGTGGCATTTCGGGTATACAATAACACATGGGTATTGTAGGCCAACAAATTGGAGATGGCGGTTCCAAAACTACCAGCTCCAATCACTCCAACGGTCTTATCTGAATAAGGCATCTGCTTGTTTGTATCAAAATCGGGCCTAAAGGTAGCGTAAAGCTAGGGTAGGGACAAATGTAATCTCATCGGATCAATATTTGGCAAATGGAAAGGTCAGTTTTGTCGGCTGTTGGTGAACAATTGATACTGCTGATATGTGGTTTGTTTTATTGCTCTTCTTGTTCAGCGGCGGCTTCCATCATCGGACGAACATCTTTTAGTTTAGTAGCTGGTATTCCATTTCGTGCGGCTCGTTGGATCACTTGACTATTTCGCCTAAGCATCATGTCCGTCTCTTGTAAGATGTCGTATGCCTTGACAGATTTTGGATTGATCTTAATGACTGCTTCAGCGGCTTTTCGAGCAATATCGTAGTTGCCGAGGTTCTTATTGGCTGTTGCTTTGTCCAGTAAAGCCTTTACATCAATTGGATTTTCTTTCAGTTTATCCTCTGCCTTTTCCAGAATCTTTTCCTCTTCCTGTCTTCGTGTTTTTATTTTTTTCTCCCAACTTTGAATTACTGGTCGATCCGGGTCCAATTTTTTGGCACGATTTAAGTCAGCCTCCGCCTGTTCGATCATGCCCTCTTTTAGAAATATGTAGGAACGAGTGGTTAGGGCTAGGGTATCTTTGCTGTTGTTTTTCAGATTCACGTTCAAGTCCTGAATGGCCATCCCATATTCTCCTTTTTTATAATAAAGTAGGGCGCGGTTATTGCGAGCAAGCGCATTGCTAGGGTCTGCTTCAATGAGTCTAGAATAAGTTGCTTCGGCCTTTTCTTCTTCATCTGTCTTCAAATAACTGTCAGCTAAGAGCGTAGCCCAGATCTGAGTGCTTTCAGCATCCAAGGGATCTTTTGGCCATTCGCCCAATAATTTTTGGGTAGCTATATTGTCCCCTTTCTCATGAGCATATACACCAAGTAAGAATTTTAGACGGGATTCAAGGTGAGGCGGGAGATTATCACTGATGCTGCTAAAACTGGCAATCGTATCTTTTTGGAGGCCGCGTTCCGGCAATTCCATTACAATATCAGAAGCACTCAATTCGGCATCCATCCCCAATTCCTGCCGATCCAGGTGAATGTCATCTTCTTCTATAAAGAGATAGTTGGTGGTCAAGATGGTTTGGTTATTATCTGGTAACTTTTCTGTAATCCCCCAGATGATCAACTGTGATCCACAATTTTCGCTAATTCCTCTTGCGTCTTGTACACCTGTAGGATAGTCGTCCTGCAAAGCAATCGATTCAGCATAAGACTCTACATTGGCTTCTCCCGTTAAGTCATAATCATCAATTAAGCGGTTTAAGCCAATTTCAAAGAGGCGATGGGTGGGCGTCACCTCCTCTCCTGTGAGTGGATTAAAGGGGAGAACCAGTATATCGAATGCTGTATCTGGTGCAAAGGTTGGACAGCTTTCGGCTTCAGTGCCTGGCCAAAGGAAGTACGCTGCTGCTGCGACTAAGAGTAATCCGCCAAGCGTTGCAAAAGGCCAGATGGGGCGTTTCTTCTTGAGGAGTACGGATTTGCTTTCCGGGGTTTCTAAATTCTTAAGCAGGGTCAACAAGGAATTATTGATCTGGCTATAAATGACTTGAGCATCTTCAAAACTGATCAGGTTGGCTAGTTCAGATTGTTTGGTTTGACGAAATTGGTTGGTCAGTTTAATAACTAGATTATATTCATCAATGGCAGAAGTTCCTTGTTTATCCAGAAAACCTGCGATTTCCGTCAAAGCCTCCTCTGTTTTGCCCTTCAGTAAGTTTCCGCGGACCAGTTGTATGATTTCCTTTAACTCCATAGTGATGGATTAACGGCTGTGAGATCAATTCTATATGCCTTACTTACTCAACCACAGTTGGTTGGCATAGGATTGACAGTAGCCTCGTCGACCTTTGCTTTATACTGGGCAAATTAAGGGATTTGCCCGAAGGTTCAAAATGTGTTTGAACTATGGATCTAGGATAAAGGCAAATCACGACAAACTTAGGTCATTTGCCCAAAGATCGAAACTTAGGATCGCCCCAACTCTTCCGCTCGATTCAAGGCCGCCTTGAGCACCAGCGATGATATCCTCATGTACTGCATTGGCATCGATAGGAACGCATGGCTGCTTCGGTCGTACCGCCTTTTGATGAAACCTTTTTGATCCATTCTTCACAAGAGAAACTAGATTTATTGTACAAGCTCTATGGCTCCGCGGAAGGTTTGACTGACCAATAGTTCAGATTCAGAATGATTGAAGCCCATATTCCGGGCTGCTTCCATCATGGCATCCATGAAATACCAGACGTAGGCTGGCCCACTGCCGCTGATGGCCGTCGCCGCGTCAATGGCTGTTTCCTTTTCTACATATATGGCCTTCCCTGTCGTATTCAGGAGATTTTGTACCATCACTAGTTCTATCCGGGTCACTGCTTCTGAAGAAGTGAAGGCCGTCATGCCCATACCAATCTGAGCGGGTAAGGTTGGGCATTGCCCGAATAAGCTTGGAGGCGCCCAAAGCCTTTGAGATCGTTTCCATCTTCACGCCAGCCATGATGGACAAGAACACTTGCTGGGGATCAATCATTGGTGCCAGACTGCTGAACAGTTTGGCTGAATCCTGAGGTTTGACAGCCAGGATGATGATGTCAGCACTATGCATAGACAGTCTTTCGGATCCCCGTATACAGTGCCGATATCCTTTTGGGCTATCAGTGCTGCTTTTTCTGGCGATTTTTCCAGAATCATCATATCTTCTTTGCTAGCGATATGAGAACGCAAAAAGCTTTGGGCATAGGTGAGGCCCATATTTCCACCACCGATGATTAGGATTTTCATAAGTCTTCCTTTTAATGGATACAGAGGTACCCCTGACGGTAAAGTACTTAGCTAATAGTTGTGAAATAAATGAGGCTAGGGCGAAACGGGCAGCAAATCTACTGTTTTTGACCTACCAAGGAAAGTAAATTATGCTTTTTTTGATCTATTTTACCGGGGAATTGAAATTAAATGTTGAAACATTAGATGTTGTTACATATATTTGCAATGAAATGAAAATCGAAGAAGCCATACAACAGAAAAAGTTTGAAAGTGAGTTCCAAAAAGCTCACATTAACATCCTATTTACGGCCAATTGGCTGAGCCAATCTCTGGGGCCAGCCCTGGAACCATTGAATTTAACGTGGCAACAGTTCAATATCCTGCGAATCCTAAGAGGGATGCATCCGGAGCCAGCCTCTGTAAAGGTATTGACAGAACGTATGATTGATAAAATGTCAAATGCTTCTCGCCTCGTCGAAAAATTGAAACAAAAGGGGATGGTCGAACGAAAGGCTTGTCCAGCGGATCGGCGGCAGGTCGATATCGTGTTGACTGACAAGGGTCAAGAGATCTTGGAAGTGGCCAGCAATGGGATCGCCCAAATGACCCAAGATACTTTTGCCAGTTTAACGGAGGAAGAAGGTCAAACTTTAAATAGGCTATTGGATAAAATCAGATCCGCTTGTTAAGTCATGGCTATTTTTTTGTTAAAAAAGATGTCTATACATTAATTGTATAAACTATTAATTCAAATAAGTGTTCAAGCATTGTATTATCAAAAAAAATCATCAATAAGAATCATGAAAAGTCAAAACATTTTTGCTGTATTGCTAGCGGCTATCGCTCTTGTAGGAATGGCCTTCACCACTGTAGTAGACGTTGCTGTAGATACTACCGAAAGCTATGTAGCCTGGAAAGGATATAAAGTAACGGGTTCTCACTATGGGAAAGTGAAGTTGCAGGAGGGAAACCTAGATTATGTAGACGGTAAGCTGGTAGGCGGTGGATTTACCATTGACATGGCTTCTATTACCGTAGAAGACTTGCAAGGTGAGTATGCGAAGAAACTAGAAGGTCACCTTAAGTCTCCTGATTTCTTTGGAACCGAGAAGTATCCGACTGCTAAATTTGAAATTACTAAAGTAATTTCTCGTGGCACACCTGGCGCTTACAAGGTAATCGGCAACCTAACCATCAAGGAAACCACCAAAGAGATCAAATTCAATACACAGATTGACGAGAAAGACGGCAAAAAGGTAGCTACTGCTGACCTTACTATTGATCGTTCAGATTTTGACGTGCGATATGGATCTGGTAGCTTCTTTGACAACCTAGGAGATAAGACCATCTACGACGAATTCGAATTGACTGTTAATCTACAGAGCAAATAAACACCTGGGAAAATGCTGGAGAGGCGGTAGGTCCAGCCTGCCTTTCCAGCATCTACCTTCGTCTCAATAATTAGTCGATAATGCCTTCGCCCTTCCCAATCCACTTCCACTAACTCTCCTTGCAGGAAGGCAGAAAGGCCTCAGTACTTACCGAGTTACAAGCTAAAGACTGAGTGAAACTTGGAATAACTTTTTTCTCATAATCTTTTAATTCCTTCACAATTCCTTTAGCTTTGCAGCACTCTTCTTAATAAACATAGCCCTTATATCAATTATGGTCCAGTATTAGGCGATCTTACCGATCACTTAACTACAACCGTTTTCCCTTACTTAGAAATGGTTTTCCGTCATATTCACCCAATTTTTTTGGAAAATTCACTTCAAGGGATTCAACTCCTAACACCCCATTCACTAGTTGTAGCATTTGGTGGCCTTAATTGTCCAAGTTCAATAGTCATAGGTAAATGGACAGGGCCTCCGACATATTGTCCCGCTAATGGAGATCGGAGAACTTACCCGATCCTTGCTAACTGATGGGTTCTTCTTGGTCCTGTTGGGTCAAGAGGAATTTCCATTTCTATTATTCTTTAATCCACTTAAGCCAGCTTTCTTTTCCGTGGGATTGAACTCGAATCAGATATAAACCTACGTTTTCCATGTCAACGGCTAGAGGAGACAACATGGTTTGGTTAACTGGTATTCGCTGTATGAATTTACCTTGTCCGTTAAAGATGTCGACCTGTTCGGGGGGCCTGTTGGTCCAACTCAGGTAGCTCATCCCGTCACTTGGGTTGGGGAATATCCGGTACGAATCTTCCTTATAAGGATCGTGTGCACTAGTGCTGATGATGGTAAGTTCTTGGCAGAATTGGTCGCTGCCACAAGGATTTTCTACGGTTAGGCACACCTGATAGGTACCGGTTTCAGCATAGGTGTATTCCGGCGCTTGCAAATGGCTGCTGCTGCCATCTCCAAAGGTCCACGACCAAGTGGATGGAGAATTTAACGAACTATCTTGAAAAACTTGTTCAAGCTCTTCTCCCGTGGCAGTGAAACGTGCAATGGGAGGAGCACAACCGACATTGATCAGCAGGCAAGTCCGGGTGCATCCACAAACATTAGAACTGCTAAGACAAACCTCATACTGACCTGCTTCCGAATACTGATGACTTGGATTAGCAACAGTCGAACTGTCTCCATCTCCAAATTTCCAAAGCCAGTTGGTAGTAGTAATGTCAGAGCTATCCCTAAGATGCAGGACAAGATCTTCCGTTTCGTATTCAAAAGCTGCTTCAGGTGGGGTACAGGTCAGGGTGATCGATTGACACTTCATTTGATCTTGCCCTCCACAAATATTGCTTGCTCGGAGGCAGATCTCATAGGTGCCAGGCAGTTCATAGCTATGCGTGAATGCGCTATCCACTGACTGACTTCCGTCTCCCAGTGACCAGACCCATGCTGTCGGGGCTCCTTCCGAAGTATCAAAAAAGCTTACATCTAGTTCATCAGTTTCCAGACTAAAGTTCGGACTGGGGGGCGTGCAGCGAACGACTATGGTTTGGCAGTTGGTAATCGTTTGACAGTTGTCAGTGATAATGAGACAAACCTCATAATCGCCAGGTGATTCGTACAGGTGAACAGGCTCCAGATCAGTAGAAGGCGGACTACCATCTCCGAAAGTCCATTCATGCAGCATACCATCCTGATCAAAAGGACTAAAGTTCAATTGCAATTCATCAGCCTCTACTAGGAAGTCCCCGGTGGGAGGCGTACAATCTACGGTTATTAGCTGACAAAATCTTTCTGTCAAGCCACAGTTCAGTTCCAGTGCTGCACAGACCTCATAAGTGCCTACGGTATCGAATATATGAGTAGGGGCAATAGCCAATAGGGTGTCACCACCATCCCCAAACAACCAATGCAAGGCCTGTGAATCTGGCAGGGAAGATTGGAAACTCCATTCAAATTCCTGAGCTTCCCAAGTGAAAGAGAGTCCAATACTACAAGTTTCTCCCTCTTCAACCACCAGCAGATGGTCTATTCCAGGCTGTTCGACCTTGTCAATGATACCACTTGGCCAATAGATGACTACGCTATCGATCTGTTCATGCGAGCCCAGGCCAAAATGTTGGGTAAAGGAATGCATTACCCCATATCCCTCCCCGCTCCGCACTTCGCGAACTTGAATACCCCAGGGGCCATAGCAATGCAGGCGAGCCCCAACCGCATTTCTATTGGAGATGCTGCCTTCTAGAAGCACCTTCAAGTAATGATTATTATTTCCCCCATTTAAGTATAGCCGATCATTGGTGCCCGATGGCTGGTTAAATCCATTAGCAAATCCAGCTACGATGTCCAGAAATCCATCATTGTTCAAATCTCCAATCGCTGCTGACTGTATTCTCTTAGGCGTCAACAGACTGTCAGTAATATTGGTGAAGTTGAAGTTGCCTTCGTTCAGGAGAAGGACATGTTGATTTCCGGTACTGGTAATGAATAAATCTACCAAACCATTGTTGTCAAAGTCAGCAAACTTGCATTGAATACCTGGCAAACTTGGGCTGATCAGTGGATTTAAGTTAATATCCTGAGAGATATCGATGAATTCGTGATTCCCATTGTTCAAAAACAGTTGGGAGGGCTTGTCGTGGTTGATGATGAAACAATCAAAGTCTCCATCATTATCGATGTCCGCAAAATCTGCTGCCCAGCTCTGGGCTTTGGGCTGCAGACCTACGCTATCGGCTATCTCGGACCATTGGCCATTGCCCTCATTGCGAAAAAGCAGGTTCAGCCGCCGACCATCCTCCGGATCACCCACTCCTTCACGACATTTAGAGAGGTAAAGGTCTAGGTCCAAATCATTATCAAAATCCGTCCAGACAGAGCCATAATTTCCGGAATTATCTGAAGGTATGGTAGAGACGGCTTGGATTAAGGTGGTGTCAAAAGCAAATTGACCATCCCCTTCATTGCGCAAGACGACAGAAAGCCCCTCATCATGACAAGCAAAAATATCCAGGGCACCATCTTGATTGATATCGACAAAATTGGAGGCTTGTAGAAAAATACTGGGATTGGTATACACCCTCGAAAGGTAAGCATTGCCCTGGTTCGTAGCCAAAAGCACTTTAAGGCCGTTGTATATGCCACCACTAAAGATGTCATTGAAACCATCATTATTGGCGTCTCCGATACAAAGGCTCCACTGATTGCCAAAGAGCGTGTTGTGTATTTTACCCGTAAACTTAGTGGTGTCAACCTGTTGATAATCAATCCTCAGTTTTCGGGTGTCATCCAGGCGAATGATGTCATCCAGACTATCCCCGTTCATATCTGCTACGCCCAGGGCTACTCCACTTGTCAATTCTGGGAAAAACAGATTTTGACTGGCATCAGTAAAGCGAATTTGGGATTGCAGCGGAGAAAGAAAGCAGATTGCCAATAGTCCTATTAGGTGGTGCTTCATACTATTTTCGTCATTACTAATGGTGAAAATAGTAAGGAATGCCATACGAGGCATGAATTTCTGCACAATTGACAAAGGCCTAGCCAAACTTCACCTTACCGAATCTTATTCAGCGCCAAGTGCGCTAGATCTTCCCATCGGTCCTTTTCCTCATAGGGGACAATGATCCAGGCGCGCATGGGAGGCTTGTTTTTGAAAGGGTTCAAGTAAGTACATCCTTGCAAACCTTCCTCCTCGGGTTCAAAGTTCTTACCCAATTTGAACGTCATCTTTTCATTGTGAAAAAAGGTGAAGACCTTCCCCTTGTACTTCACAGCAGGGGAGGACATCATTTTGCCAATGACTACACCCTCCTCCTGGCAGAGTTTATCCCGGATATATTCGTATAAAGCTTCTGCTTCGGTCATGATTCCATGGCATTTTGAAGAAAATCATTGAAAGGACGAGCAGTGTGAT
The DNA here is from genome assembly GCA_965263225.1 of Saprospiraceae bacterium. Lineage (GTDB taxonomy): Bacteria > Bacteroidota > Bacteroidia > Chitinophagales > Saprospiraceae > DT-111. The sequence continues at coordinate 46,526 of CBDHHG010000037.1, read as the reverse complement.
AATAGCTCATGAGGTGATCCGCTAGCCCGTCCCTGCTGATCCAATCTGCGGAAAGTTCAGCCATCAAGTAAAATTGTTTGTTGGCGACTAGTGGTTGGGCGGTAGCAGCAGCTTGGAATTCTTTTGGAATGCGTTTGTTTTGTTCTCCCTTTACGGTGTTAAATTTTTCAATAAAAGTTTCGTTATCAATTATTTTTTGTAACTCTTTACTTTGATTAGTGATAGCAGTTCTGATTTTGTGCAGATTATCTTTACCAGGCTGATAGGCCCCTGCCATCACGCCAATCATCTCTGGTGACAGGCGTAAAAAGAAGCCAGGAATCTCCTTTTCCTTGCGTCCGCCTGCTGAGAGGAAGGCAGTCCGATGCAAGTTATAGGGCGTTTTATCCTTAGAAAAACGGATATCTCTGTTAATCCTTAGGATAGCATCCTTAGGGGTGATTTGCACCCTATGATCTTCTTTGCTAATGCGATTCAGCATTTCCGCAATAAATGCTTCAAAGGGTTGCTTAACAGCAGACTCGTAACGCTTTTTATTATCGTGGAACCAATCACGATTGTTGTTTTTTGCTAGTTCGATGAAGAATTTGCAGAAATCATCAGTGAAAAAAGCCATAGTTTAGGTATTGATTTGGAACAAAATTATCGGCTATATCACCCTCTAATTCTGTTCGTGCTGAATTAAAGTTATCCATTCGTTGATAAAGGCAACTACCTTTTCTGGGTTTTCCTCCGTTAAGAAATGGTAACCGGGTCCAAAGTCTTTTACAATCATTTGAGGCAGGATGGATTGTAAGGTTTCCAACCTTTCCATACCGCAAGGGTTCACATCGGAAACTACCACCCCAGGATCACTTTTAAGCCATAGCACTGGAAAGTCAATCTTCGCTAACCCAGCCTGCAATTCCTGTGCCATGTCCCAACTGCTCTTTGGATGCCCGTTGATGGGTAATAAGTTGGGGAAGGCCCCCATCGCTTTTCTAGAAGCAAAGTCGGGAAGACTATCTTTGTAATACTGCAGAGATTCATCTGAAATGGGACAGTGTTCTGGTATTAACTTGTTTACCATAATATTGAAAACCCGCGTAAACAGAAAACCGAGGGGGGAACGCATCAACTTAAACGGCAATTTAAATCTAGGATCAAAATCTTTCTCCCACTCCATGGCCCAGAGAAAAGTTTCCATTAAAATGGCCGATTCAAAACGTTCAGGTTGCTGTGTCATCACATAACTTCCTAAGAATCCTCCCCAGTCCTCGGCCACCAGGATCAAGGAACGGAGATCTAATTGCTCGATAAATCCTTGAATAATATCTGTATGAACTTTCAAAGAGTAAGTGATATTGGGTTTATCTGATCGCCCGAAGCCTAACAGATCTAATGCGATACAGCGTTTCTGGCTTTGCTCGGCTACGGCCTTGATCACATTTCTATAGGCGTAGGAAGAGGTGGGGTTGCCATGTACGAATAAGATGGGGTCTCCATGTCCTACTTCAATGTAGTGGATTTGATGTCCTTTGATTTCAGCGTATTGGCTTTGGAAATCAAAAGCGGCAGAAGGGGAAATACATTGTACAGATAGAGTGGTATGACTCATAACAAACAGATCTTATAATGAGGATTTGAAAAAAAAGGTGGGCAGAGGTGAGCATTTTGGAATGTGGTTGGCTTGCTCACCTCTTCCTTCTTGTTAGTCGGGGAAGTATCTATGCTTTACACCATGGAATGTAAGGCCACTCGGTTACCTTCCGTGTCCATAAAAATGGCCATGAAACCGTTTTCACCGATAGAAGTTTTTGGCATCACCACGGAACCTCCAGCTGCTTCAACTTTGGAAAGGGGAGTGGCCAAGTCTTCTCCTCCGTTGAGATAAACTAATGCGCCCGAAGCATTGGGTTGGTTACCATTACCGTAGGTGACGCATCCACCAACACCATTGTTTTCGGTGGGGAAAAACGCCATTTGCAGCTCTCCCTGGTCAAAGAACTGTAGTTCTTTTCCGGTGATTTCATTGTAAAATTTGACGGCTCTGGAAAAATTAGTGGCGGGTAGTTCGAACCAATTGATTGCGTTTGCCATGATCAGAATTTTTAAGGTTAACTAATACTTTTTGTTGTTGACACAAAAATATGACCATGAAACAAATTGGTAAGGCATTATTTTTGTAAAATGTAAATTTCAAATATATTGTTGGAAATTACCTTAATGCGGTTAAATCCAGTGTGGGAATGCTGTGCTGGGCTTAAACAGATTAAGGATATCAGTATCAATGATTTACTCCTGAAATCATGAAGCGAAAGGATTTTTTGTTCCATTTGATTAAATCACTGTCTCGTACGGAAAAGAGATACCTAAGGATTCACTTCAAACACGCGCATAAAGAGGCTATTTATTTTCAACTTCTGACAGCTATTGATAGACAGGAAGTATATGATGAGGCAGCAATAAAAGTAAAATTCAAAGAACATAAATTTGTTAAACATTTTCATTTAAGTAAAAGATATCTCTATGATTTGATTTTGCAGGCTTTACGCAATTACCACCGGGAGATTTCTCAAAAGGCAATCGTAAATGATCTACTGAAAAATGTGGAAATTCTTTATCTAAAAGGTCTTTACCCTTTGGCGGAACGAGATTGCAAGCAAGCTGCCCGGATTGCAGCAACGTATGAATTGGAGACTGCCAAACTAGATGTGCTTTTCTGGCAGCGAAAACTCATTCAGGCCCAAGCCCCGGGAGATCGGACCCGAATAGGGGCTCTAGTGCAAGAGCAGCAAGAAGTAATTACGGACCTTCAGCAACTCAATAGTTTGTGGCATCAATTGCTTCAGTTATCTCCAGACCCCAGTAATCCCCGTCCTTCCCTGCAAGCCCGCATCTTACAAGCCAATGTAGATTACCTGCAATTGCTACAGGATAGAAAAATCCAAGATGCTGAAATCACTTTGACCAAATTGGTTAATGATTTGGAACAATATCCCAAGCGTTTAAAGAATGACCCTAGTATCTGGCCTGCCAACCTAAATAATCTATTGGGTTTGTTGTTGTTTGAAAAAAAACAAGCGCCCGCCTTGGCACTAATTCAAAAAGCCAAGGTGTTTTATGCGAGCTTGCCACAATTAGATACCCCCACGATTCGCTTGATCCTTCGTACCTATAATATTGAACTGGAATTGTACCGAGACCGTAGAGACAGTCTTGCCGCGCAAGCTGCGATTGATGATATCCAGACTTTCTTACAAAATCAGAAGGGAAATGTTCCCACTTCTTATCTCTTGTCCTTTTGGTTCCAGTTTGCCAATCTATACTTCTTGGAAGGTGACTACGATCAATCACTTCATTGGATCAATCGAGTCCTCAATAACAAATTTAAAGGGGAACGCATGGATTTACAACGATACATTCGCTGGTTGAATCTCATGGTACATACAGAATTGGAAAATTACTTTGTACTTCGGTATTACGTCGGAAGTATGCGGCGATTTTTGAAAAAGCATAAATTACTTACCGCTTATGAACAGCTACTGCTTAGATTTTTTGTCCAGATTAGCACTATTGGCGAATCCGATATGAAAGCTGCTTTCGCTAAGCTATACCGGCAGCTATCTGATGAGTCTGAGACCTTAGCGGCAGAACGCGTGCTAGATTATATCAATTTTCTGGATTGGGCCCAGGCACGATCAACCGGGAGTTAACCAGCTAGCTGGGTCTTTTGCCAGCGCCTCCCAACGCATGTAGTATTGGCCGATATGTCGGCCATCGACCAAGGCGTGATGTACTTGCAGGGATAGAGGCATTTTTAATTTGTTCCCCTCTTCAAAATATTTACCCCAAGTGATTCTAGGAACGCTGTCGCAGGGATGGTAGTGCATAGCGTGAGTCAAACCCGTGAAACTAATCCAGGGAAGGGAGGAAAGAAAAAGATAGTCATCTCGCTCTTGATCCTCAAAAACGGGATTTTCTTCCATTTTCTTCATCTGAGCCAGAGCCGACTTGATGAAGGCGGGAGCTGAAGCCTGGTATCCTACTTCACAGAAGCTAAATACGTCCGATACTTTGGTAGATACACTAAAAGATGGGTTTATCTGATCGTGTTCGATCACTTTTTCCCCACGGATGCGCTGCCGGAAGGGGGGCATTTCATTGGCTACACGACTAATGAGATAAACGATAACCGGCGTAAAGCTTATTTCCCTCTCTTTTAAATAAGAGCGTAAGTTCGTGATATCCACATTCGCACAAATACAGTAATGTGGATGATTCATATGATTAAAAAGATTGAAATGCTTTTGGCGATGGGGATCGCTGAAGGTTATTTCGCGCATTTTAGGGGGAAAATAAGGAAAAGAACAGAATTGATGGCCTTCAGCAGGTAGGTTCATCTTTATACAGCAATAGATACAATTACCGAAGCGATCATTTACGGAAAGATCGCTTCGGTAGGCTTCCCTTAGGAAGGAGTAGCCATAGCCTTGCCAGATAGCGCGGCGGGGAGGTGTTTTACATAGTGGTCCATGATGAACTGGTATAAAAACTCAGTGACATCAATCTTATCTGCCAGTAGTTTCTCTTTTCGTTCTCGGAAAATAGATCGATCTTCACTCAGTATCTGGTCCACTAGTGCAAACACTTCGTCTGATTTACAAGTATTAAATACCAAGCCGTACTTTTCCTGGTCCTGGACATAGCTCCTGGCGATTGAGTTAATGTAGATCGCCGGTGTTCCCAGTACCCCAGCCTCGGAGGCTATGGTTGTACCTTCACTCACTACGATGTCTGCAAAATATAGGGCGTCATGTAGCTGTTCCGGGGCTAGGCGAATTTTGTGTTGTTCCAATTCAGGGGGTAAGTCGGCTTCTGCACTAATGAATACCTTCTTAGTTTTGGAGAGTTTGGTTACAAGTTTAATCTTGTCTTGATCCGTCAATCCTTTATGTCCAACATCATGTGTAGCATTCCAGGAAACGAAACGAACAATTGCATAAGGAGTGCCCAGTTCCAAGCCCAACCACTCATAAGCTCGATTGTTGGGGCTGAAATACTTGGGGTGCAGATAGGCAATTTCGTGATAACCTTTATAGCGAATCTGCTTCGGCCCTAACTTTTCTACGAGTACATCTGGCGTTAAAATTGTTTCGGTGAAGGGGCGGTATAGGACAATTTGTTCCATGTTTCCAGAATCCTCTAAGGATAGATGTTTCTTGCCAAGCAGGAAGGCGGTATGGGCGGCATAGATGGAGCCGTGACTGAGCAAGAGATCTGGTTTAAACTGCAAAGCCGTAAGGAACATTTCAAGGTCAAATTTTACCAAACCCCATAGTTTTCCCCAAAGACTTTTGTAATGCTTACCAAAATTTCTGTAAGGGAAATGCTCTGCTTCCAACAACTCCAATTCGCACTCTTTGTCTCTGACGGTAAACAGCACTTCACCGCCTTCGGCCATAATTCTATGTGCCAAATGCTTAAATAAATGAACATGTCCAGGGTGTCCTATGTCAATTAGGATTCGCATAGATTTTTGTTTTAATAATGATCATGTGTGCAAAGCAGATCCAACGGAAGCTGGAGTCTTCCCATGAAGGATTTACTTTGATGAATAAGTAGGTATGGGCAATAGAAACCCCAGTCGCTCAAGACGGATTTAAGTCTTGCGCAGTAGGCATCTAATACTCCTTTGAGTTAGTTGTAAGAAATAGGTTAATCGTACAACGGCAACTAGCAGAATACTTCCCTGCTGAGATCCGGTGCGTCTATTGGGTTAGTCGTGGGTTATTGAATCATTAATTGCCCACTGATCAATAGTTCTTGATCTTCAAAGACCTGAAAAAAGTATAAACCGGTACTCAGGTCCCGCCGTTGAAATGAGTATTGCTTACCGATAAATCTGTCCTGCAAAATCACTTGCCCTAAGGCATTGATTAAACGGAATTGCCCATTTTTCAGGCTTTGGGTCTCCAACTCTAAGATGGCTTCCTGGCGAATGGGAGAGGGGTAAAATCGAAATGTTGGCGCTTCCACTTCTTCTCCTACACTATTGATGTTAGGTATCATAATGAAGTTCCGATCCAGTGTGTGAAAGATTGTCGGCGTTATAATCGGTTCATTGAAATCAAAATATATGGCAGCTTCATTGGGGATCACCGTCTTGAGTGGCGTTTCGGGGTAGGGGTTGATCTTGAATTGGACAAAGCCATGGGAGGCAGGTTCATTTACGTTGCTATCTGGAAGCATAATAGCCGCAAAATGAAAAACCAAAAGGCGATCCCTTAGCTTCCATTCAAATGTATGACTAGCTGCACCGACCTCTATGCTTGTAGGGTCAAGATAAGGAGATAGCGTATCATGTACCAGTACCGTGAAAGCCGTATCTGTGCCCGTATTTTGAAACCGTATCAGATATTCTATACTGGTTTCCGGGCTGATGGCGTGTTCAGGGCCATAGCCGGCGGGGAAGGCCCGCTTATCGTTGGGATCAAAGGCGCCTTGGTTGGCTCGGCAATCCATAGCGACATGATCTTCGTATTCATCCAGTGGAAATTGGTTCACAAATCCCGTACTATAGGGAGGATCTAGCTCTCCATTGGTTCCACAGCCTTCAATAGTTCTACTCACGACTCCCTGGGTAGGATCAGTTGGTATACGTAGGGTTTGTATGCGAATCGTTTTTCCTTCTGGGATGACCATGACCGGCAAAGCCGCAGTTTGTTCCAATTGGAATGGTTGAGTCAGGAACATCACATCATCTTCGATAACTATCAGCTCACTCGGGGCGTCCATATCCAACTCTCCAACATTCTGCACGGAGAATTCAATGCTGTCATCCTGACAATCACCCGTGATATCTATGCGTGCACTAGGGGTAGGTGTACCACAAGGGGTATTGGGACTAATAATAGCTTCTAGACAATGGCTTTGACCTAGGAATGCCTCGCAACTCAAGTTGATGGTTAGATGAAATTTTCCACATTCACCCACTGCAATATCACCCACTGGAAAGGTATACAACAAGCCATTTACTGCTGAAAAAGGAATACTACTTTCCACAAAAGTGAAAGATGAATCGAGGAGCAATTGTACTTCTGCATCTGCTGCGGGAACTGTTCCTGAATTGCAATAACTGATCTGGTACGTATTATCAAAACAGCGTCGTAAAAACGGAGTGGATACATCAACCGTTAGAAACGGGCAGTCTTCCCTGGTTTGCAGCACAAAATTGGGATAATCGACTAGGCCCGTATCTTGAACATGTAGCAATTGGTCATTATCACACACGGTCCAGTATGCATTGGGTAGATCTAGGTGGACAATGTATTCTCCTGAATCTAGGCTGATGTCGTATCGGCCATCACTGTTGGTTTGGGTAAAAAGCGTGTCTTCCGCACCTAGAAAACTTAGAATGAATCCATCAAATCCGGTCTCTGAGCTGTCTGCTACGCAATTGTTATTCTGATCGATGACTACTTTCCCTCCACCCTGCTGTTTACTACCCAGATACTTATAGGTCTCTAAAGCTGTCCAACCACTCATCCAATTATCAGAATCGTTGAAAGCTCCGAGGTAGGTCACTGGATCAAAGAAAGGGTCATCAACCGGTATGCCAAAGTGTAAAGACGGACTTCCACTATTCAATAATGGATTGAGACAAAATTGGGGACTCCTACAAATGGATCGCAATCCCGTCTCCTGTATCAAGCTATTACCCTGAGTATGGAAGGCTTCCACCAGATAAGTGGCTTCTTGGTCTTCAAAGTCATCTTCGATATTGAAGATGCCGTTAGCTCCACTACTGACCTCATCCCCTTCACAGAAGTTACTCCAGATATTATTGCGAATGTTTAGTGATCCATCCTCAATGCGCTGGCGAGTATCTGCTGCTACATTGTCAAAATCTTCTACCTCAAGTGCTTTTTTAAATCCGCTAATTATGTTGTTCGTAAATAGGCCACCCAGATTCCCCCTGAATTGGAGTCCAATGGTATTGAGCCTGTCCTCTGGATCGTTGCTTTCACAACCAGAGCCAAGCAGGGTGGCATTGCTAATGATGGGTTTGGGAAATTGATCCGGATCATTGGTATTTCCGCCAGCAAAAGCTCCACCTATATCGCCTACTTTCTTTCGATGGAAACCAAACCAGAATTGACCTTTGCCAGACCATCCTTGCCGAAATTCAAAGGCATTGTCCGCGTTTATGGCAGACACCAGGTATTTGAGCTGTGCCGTTCCTCCAAGAATCTCTACTCCGCCATCACCAGAAGCGATCACCTCAATGTGGTGCAAACGGGTTCCACTGCCTACGCCAGCCAAGGTTAATCCACTCATCGGCTGATTTAGGGTCAAGCCTGCTCCTGGGTGCCGGATCGAGACATAGGCGAGTTGTCCAGAAGTATCTAGAGCATTTGATCCACCATATAGATTGCGTTCGGGGTTTCCAAGTCCAGGTAAAGCGCTTGTATTTTGAGATCCGGCAAGTATAGGTGCTTTACCCATGATGATAATCCCACCCCATAAGCCACGGTCGGTATGCCGGACATCATTGGTTCGACTCAGATCGTCATCTTCAGCGGTAAAAATGATAGGCTCTATTGCAGTACCAACTGCATTGATTTGTGCTCCTCTTGTAATGATCAAGACACTGACATCATCTTCGCTTGGGAATTGACGGCTTCTAATTACGGTACCGGCTTCAATATTGAGTATGCCACCTGCCTCTAGGAAGACCAATCCATCTAGTAGGTAGGTGTTGTCCTTGGTCCAGTTGTATACGGTGTCCCCTTGTAGATCATCGTCGGTGATCACAATCTCCTGGCCAGTAAGAAAATAGCTGTAAAAACTAAGCGTAAGTAGGTACAGCAATTTGTTCATGTTAATCAATTTTTCGATACGTTTCCAAGGGGATCATCAGGTGTGAGAGTGGGGGAGAACTCCTCAATAGCATAGTACAAAAGTGCAGAAGAATACGCAGCAATAAAAAGACAAGAATTGCAGTTTGTAAAGAGAGTTTGAGAAGAATTAATACTCAAAATTTTGATTTATAAGGTATTGTCGCTTTTTTTATAAAAATATATTTTTTCATATTTAATAAAAAATATTGGAAAAAAGTCGACTGTTCCAGCTATTGAGCCGACTAGACAAAAGAGATTTCCGTCAAATGAAGAAATTTGTCCAATCTCCTTTCTTCAATCAGCGGCAGGACTTGATTGATTTATTGGCTTATTTAGAAAAGAGTACTCAACGTACAAAAAATACACCTAGCAAGGAAGAGGTATTTGCCCATCTGTATCCGAGTGAGCAATATGATCCTCAACAGGTCCGCTTGGTCATGAGTTTATTGTACAAGTTAATCGAGCAGTATATAGCTTATGAGGAGTTTTCTGCTAATCGGCTGGAGGTAAAGCGTCAGCTAAGCACGGCCTTGCGTCGGCGGGAGTTGATCAAGGCAGCTCAGATTTCTATGAAGGAGGCTTATAAAAGCTTGGAGGCCCATCCGTACCGCAATGCCAACTTCTATATTTCAAAATACTACTTGGAGATTGAGCAATTTGAGTTGTACACCCTGGATAAGCGCAATGTAAAGCACGATATGCAAACCATTTCAGATGCTGTCGATGTTAGCTTTCTATCCAATAAGTTATGGCAGACCTGCATGGCAATTGCCCATCAAAGTGTGCGTAAGGTTGATTATGATTTCGGCTTATTGCCTGCCGTCTTGGCTTTTTTAGAGGAGCGACCTCAGCTGTTGAAAATCCCGGCTATTGGCATTTACTACTACTGCTACTTAGCTTTAGTACATCGAGATGTCGAGGAGCATTTTCACCGCTTCAAAGCTCTAATTTTTGAACATGGTGACAAATTTCCTACCGAAGAGATTCATGGCTTATACCTATTGGCTATCAATTATTGTATCCGCAGGTTAAATGACGGAACAGAATCCTACGCTCGGGAGGGCTTGGATCTATATCAAGCCGGTTTGCAGGCTGGTCTTTTGTTAAAGGGGGAGCAATTGTCCCGCTTTACTTATCGGAACATTGTCGCGATGGGAATCCTTAGTGGAGAGTTACCCTGGGTTGAAAATTTTATGCACCAATACAAAAAATCCTTAGATCCTAAGTATCGGGAAAGTACCTTTAATTTCAACTTGGCAAAACTAGAGTATACCCGTCAGCGCTACGATCTCGCCCTAACTTTAATCACCAAGGATACCCATAAAGATCCTCTACTCAATCTTTCCGCTAAGGCTTTGGCCATGAAGATTTACTATGAACAGGAACAGTATGATACCCTAGATACTCACCTACAAGCCATGAATGCGTTTTTGATTCGGAAGAAGATTATTGGCTATCACCGAACGAATTATTCCAATCTGATAAAATTTACTCGAAAACTCAGCGAACTCAACCCATATGATCGTCAGGCTAAAGCTGAACTTAAGGCTGCAATTGTAGCAGAGGAGCCTCTGTTAGAGAAAGAATGGCTCTTGCAGCAGTTGGAGCGACAATGAGCCAGGAAGTAGTCGAATAAATGCTTTTCCAGGTAGAAAAAACATTTCATTTTATCTGCTTTCCTCGTTTATTGCACGTAAATCAAGCACTATAATATGGTTTCTGGAATATTGGATGGATTAAAATCCTACGGTGACGGCTTCAAAATTATCGTGAAGTATAAGCTATGGGGCTACTTTCTTGCTCCCGCCTTGATCAGCATTCTGCTGGGGGCGGCCATATTCGGCACAGCTTTGGGAATTGCTGATGATATTGGAGGGTGGTTGTTGTCCTTTTACCCCTGGGAGTGGGGGAGTGGAACGCTTTTAAAGGTTGCCAATGTTTTTGGTGGATTGTTTGTAGGAGCTTTTGGGTTGATTCTTTTTAAGCAATTAGTCATTGCATTGTCTTCACCATTCATGAGTTTGATGTCGGAGCAGATAGAGAAGAAAATGGTTGGCGTTCCCCAGCAGAGTTTCAAAGTGTCAAAAATGTTGAGGGATTTGGTGAGAGGCATCCGGATCGCTCTGCGAAATATCAGCCGGGAGTTGTTTTTTACCCTGATCCTATTCTTGCTGGGATTAATACCCGTTTTCAGTCCTTTTACCACGGCAGCTATTTTCCTGGTACAAGCCTACTATGCCGGTTTTGGTAGCATGGATTTTACCCTGGAGCGACATACCAATGTCCGGCAAAGCGTTCGGTTCGTCCGCCGACACAAAGGGTTGGCTATGGGGAATGGCGCGGTATTCCTTCTGATACTGATGACGGTGATTGGCTTCTTGTTCGTATTACCTTTAAGTACGGCTGCCGCCGCTTCTGAGACTCTAAAGCGATTGGATTTGCCTGGCGGGGAGGAGTTGGTTTAATGCAGATTTATCGAGGGTTTTGCCCAGTTTGGCTCGGTGCCAGAAATTTTAACCCACAAACTTGTACCCTACCCCTCGTACCGATAGAAAGAAATTTGGGTTTTTTGGATCGGCTTCAAAATATTTGCGGAAGGATAGGATGAAGTTGTCAATGGTTCGAGTAGAGGGGTATACATCATAGCCCCAAACCGATTGGAGGATTTGCTGCCTAGAAACCACTTCATTGCGTCGATCAATGAGTAATTTCAGTAACATGGCTTCCTTTTTGGTCAGGCTGAAAGCCTTACGATCATTCTGGGCTTCATAGGTCAGGAAGTTGACCTTATTGTGGCCAAAAGAATAGACTTCCGGTGTATTTTCTGGCGCTTTACTGGTCCGCTTAATTAAGTTATTAACGCGTAGCAGCAATTCTTCTAAGTTGAATGGCTTGGTCAAATAATCGTCCGCCCCTTTCTTTAAACCCGAAATCCGATCCATGGCCGTATCCTTGGCAGTAAGGAAGATGATCGGTACTTCCATGTTCGTCAACCGTACCTGCTCACACACCTGAAAACCGTCAATTTCGGGTAACATCACATCGAGAATGAGCAAATCAAAATGCTGCTCCCGAAAATACTTCAAAGCATCTCTACCATTAGCGGCAGCCACGACTTCAAAGTCTTCCATTTCTAGATTGAGTTTTACTACGTCTCTGATGTTTTCTTCGTCTTCAACCAACAATATTCGAATCATACTAGGCACTGTCTAATGAACAATGTTTAATGGAGAAGGAATAATTGGGTAGCGGGCCTCTATTTTTCTACATCAAACTTTTTATGCTAAATATCAAATGTTAAGCGCCTAATCCTTTGTCATGTTAGCGTATTCACCAACAAACAAATTCCCGGCACTTTTATCCTGCTTTCCTGCTGCTAGGCAGTTGAATTCTAAAAATAGTCCCTTTGGGCTGATTATCCAAAACGCTGATTTGCCCTTCGTGAGACTTCACAATTTCTTTCACAATGAACAACCCTAAACCGGTACCTTTTGTTCGCCGAGTATCCTCATTTCCAACTCGATAGAACTTTTCAAAGATTTGCCTTTTGTCCTTGTCGGATATCCCAATTCCATTGTCTGCTACGGCAAGGCTGACAATATCATCCACCCGATCAAGTACCACATCAATTTTGGGCGCCTCCGGTGTATATTTTACAGCATTTTCCAGTAGATTCAAGATAACGGAGGTGAGTCCCAATCTATCGGCTTCTATGGCTGGGATATGATTGTCCTCCCGAAGGGAAAAAATGACTTGTGGATGTTTATCTCGAAGTTTCTGGAGGATATCTCGCACCAACTTGGCTATATCGGTAGATTCCAAATGAGGTTCGTAGACCGTCTCCAGTTTGGCACTAAGTAGAAGATCATTAACCAGCGTTGTTAATCTTTCCGTTTCCGTAAGTCCGTTGCGGGTGAGCTTATCAGCCTGTTCTTCAGTTAATTTGCGTTTACGAAAGGTCTCCAGAATTAGTCGAATGGAAGCTAAGGGGGATTTGAGTTCGTGTGTGATGGACAGCAAGAAATTACGCCGCTGTTGAGCCGCTGTTACCTCCTTGTTGTATCCTCGATTAATGAGCCATACCCCGATCGCCATACTGATTACGAACACGATCCCTTCTCCCACAATCATATATTCACGCCGCTTGTAGTACTTGCTTAGGCTCAGGTAAGCATCCGATTTATAGTATTGCTGAAGGGCCTCCTCCATCATGCGCTGCTCAGAACGGCCAGAAGCTTGTTCCTGAGCCATTTGCTCCGCGACCATAGCCATCCGCTGCAATTCTACCTTGGCATTAAAGGCATCCCGGTTATTAGTCCACAACAAAATAGACCACCAGGCGAATGCCAGTAGCATGTAGGCAATCACGAGCAAAGACAAAAGTCGCAGTCGTATGTTTTGTTGGCTCACGATTTTTTCATGTTGAACGAACAATTATAGAATTCTTCATAGTTAATAAAGTACAGGAAAGAATGTTCAATATGGGGATCAACCCCAAAACAATATCTTCGGCTAGCTCAGTTATCTGTGCTATACCATCCATCTTCTATTTCTTTGCCAAAACATCAGCTCCCTATCCCCCCTTCATCGCCACATCAATCGCCGCACAGATTTTTTCAGAAGCCTCAGTCAAATCCGCATCCGTATGCGCAGCAGAGATGAAACCTACCTCGTACCCGCTGGGTCCTAAATATACACCGCTTTGCAACAACTCATGGTGCAGTACTTTAAATTTCTCCATGCTGGCTGGATCGATCTGATCCGCTCTTTTGATCCGCTCATTGGTAAAGGCAATCCAAAAGATCGAACCAATATGTGGCATGCTAAAGGCATAGCCTTTGTCTTTACAATAGTCGAGAATACCCTGTACGAACGCCGCTGTTTTGGCAGCTAAACCTGCATAGAAACCGGGTTGAACCAATTGCTGTAAGGCAGCATAGCCAGCGGCCATGGCTACGGGATTCGCAGAAAGGGTACCCGCCTGGTAGACCGGTCCATCAGGGGCAATGTGAGACATGATTTCGCTGCTGGCAGCATAAGCACCTACGGGCATTCCTCCTCCTATAATCTTACCGTAGGTGAGGATATCTGGCTGGATACCGTAATGTCCAGCAGCTCCTTCGAAACCTACGCGGAAGCCCGAAATCACCTCGTCAAATATCAGTAGGATATCGTGTGCCTTGGTTTTTTCTCTCAGTGTTTCTAAAAAGGCTTTGTCTTGCAAGAGTAAGCCGTTATTTGCCGGAATCGGCTCTAGGATGATACAGGCAATGTCTGCTGCATGTTTGGCTAGTAAGTCATCCAATAGGTCGGGACGATCCAATGGAAGTACCAACGTTTCCTGCGCAAATTCCGGAGGAATTCCCGCTGAAGTACTGACCCCGAAAGTTACCAGTCCTGATCCCGCCTTTACCATTAGGGAATCCACGTGGCCATGATAGCAACCTTCGAACTTTACCACTTTGCTCCTACCAGTCACGCCTCGCGCCAAACGGATCGCTGACATCACCGCTTCCGTTCCGGAACTAACAAAGCGAATCTTGTCGATGAAACTATTGTGATCCAGGATTAATTTGCCGAGCTCATTACCCAGTTTGGTGGGGGTGCCGAAGGAAGTCCCCTTGGCTACAGTAGCCACCACCTTTTCTCGAACGGCTACGTTATTGTGTCCCAGTATTAACGGCCCCCAGGAGCAACAAAAGTCAATGTAAGAATTACCATCTTCATCCGTAATACGACATCCTTCACCGGATTCGATGAATAAAGGAGGTCCCGAAACAGATTTGAAGGCGCGCACGGGGGAATTCACGCCCCCTGGGAAGTATTGTTTGGCCTCTTCAAACAGAGCCGCAGATTTTTGTCGGTTGATTGTATTTGTCAATTCCATGTTTACTTTTTAGGCATAATTTCGAAGCGCAAAGTTAAAGAATAGTCTAATGAGGTTCGTCAGCGCTTCGTCAGAGTTCTATGCCGACAAAGAGGCTCCATCCCCCGTATACATTCAACCTTATACCTTGAGCATGCAATATTAAAATTCTACTTTCCCAAAATGCTCCTGACTAATAACCTCCTTATTCTCGTTGATATATTCTAGTAAAGCCAAACTAGCAGGAGACAGTTGCTTGCCACTACTATAGGCCAATTTCCACTGACTTCGAATAGGCAGACCGCGCATAGGAATAATCTTCATGTTCTGCAATAGGAGTTCGGTGCGAACCCCAATCAGAGGCATGATAGATAGGCCCAGTCCCGCTCGTACCCCCTGTTTCACCGCCTCGTTCGATACCAACTGCATGGATCGCTTTACCTGGATCTGGTTTTGATTTAGGAAATGCTTCATGGCGGCTCGGGTTGCCGAACCATCTTCCCGGAAGATTAGTGGATAATTCTCTAGTTGCTTGGGCGTCATCCGCTTGGGGAGTCCAGGATACTTGGCGGAAGCAATAAGGTGTAATTCATTGTCAATCAGTGGTACATGCTCTAATACCAGATTATCGGGTAAGACCGAAATCATGGCAAAATCGATAGAGTTCTCCTGTAAGTTTTCCACTACTCGGGTTTTATTGGTTACATCGACTGAAATGTTTACCCCCGGATATTTGCGCATAAATCCCGTGAGAAAATAGGGGATCACATATTTACCGGTAGAAGCTGAGGCGATTTTGATCCGACCGGTAAGTATGCCTCTGTATTGGTCAGCGGCTGATTCGATACCATCTGCTTTTTCCAAAATATCGAGTGCCAACTTTTCGATCTGTTTACCAAAATCTGTGATATACAATTGTCTTCCAATAACCTCTGTTAAGGGAATTTCAAACTCATCTTGTAATTTCTTGAGCTGTATGGAGATGGCTGGTTGGGTCAGAAATAGGGCTTCTGAAGCTTTCGTAACACTCTGAAATTCACACACTTTGGTGAAAATTCGCAATTGGTGCAGGGTATAACTCATAAAGTTTTATTTATACATAGTATAATAAAGATAAAACATAATTAATGAAAATTAATCACACCTTTGCAGTGCAATTCAGAAAAAATAAAAAACAAAAATTCAAGAGATGAAACTCGAATTGTCAAAATGCGTCGTATGCAATGAAACGGGTCAACGCACCCAGGAGTACTCTACTCAGGAATTGAATGGCATCATGCTTTCCCTGTTGAAGGACAATGGAATAGATGAAAGCCAGGTAAGCATTTCCGATACAGGGGATATGATGCTCAATGGTGTTCCCAGTTTGAAACTGCACAGTATGATGCTAAAAGCAGAAGAACTGGGACTACAAATGAAGTACACGCAAAAAATGCAGATTGAAATCTACTAGTATTTATGGGGAGTTTATTGGAGAATTTAACCAATCCAGCATTACTATTTTTTATTCTAGGAATACTGGCTGTACAGTTTAGGAACGATCTAAAGATTCCGGATAACTCTTCCAAATTCATTTCTATCTATCTCCTACTATCAATCGGCTTTAAAGGAGGAAATGAATTATCACATAGCAATATGGATCAAGAGATTTTTGGGTCTTTGTTTCTTGTTTTTTTTTGGCCTGTATGATACCCGTCTTGGCATTTTTCATCCTGAAAAAGAAGGTGAACGTCAAAAATGCTGGGGCGATCGCCGCCTCTTACGGCTCCGTCAGTGCAGTAACTTTTGTCACGGCCATTTCTTTCCTAGATTTTGAAGGCGTGACTTTCGATGGCTATATGATTGCCGTCATGGCTTTGATGGAAGCCCCAGCGATCGTCATGGCAATTCTATTAATCCAATTATTCAGCAAAGAAGGGCGAGGGGAAAGTCATTCCTCTAACTCCTATCGAACCCTCTTCAATCACTCGATCAATAATGCGAGTGTATTCCTCATCCTCGGTAGTTTAGTCATCGGCTATTTGGCCAGTGATCAACAAGCGGAGGGGATTCGGCCCTTCACCACGGATATATTTAAGGGCTTTTAGCTGTCTTTTTATTGGATATGGGAATTCGAGCAGGGCGCCAACTTGGCAGTATGCAAGGCAATGGATTCTTTCTCTTTTCCTTTGCTTATGTGCTACCGTTTGTTAATGGCTTACTAGCCATGTCGCTAGCTTCCCTGCTGACACAATCAACGGGTAATCTATTGCTCTTTGCCATCTTGGGCGCAGGGGCTTCGTACATCGCTGTCCCGGCCGCTTTCAAAACCGCTGTACCTGAGGCCAATCCCGGCTTGTACTTGCCGATGGCCCTGGGGATCACTTTCCCGATCAATATCATCATCGGGATACCCTTTTATTATTATGTCATTAGTATGTGGTTCTAGATCAATTGATCCTGCCACTGGAAAATAAAACACCTTTATAATGCAATTATTCGCATTCGTGACTAACAGTCTACAGGAGGCTAGCGGCTTAGGGCCCTTGCTCTTTCAAAAGCTGGCAATGTCCTTGGCTATCGTAGCGATGTTACTTTTTATCAGCCAAGGTTCTCCGGTAGACCCGCAGAAAAGTGTGAAATGATCAAGTTTTAAGTTCATTGGCAGCGCGAAGCTTTCTGTCCAGTAACGTACCCATCGCACTAGGCAGTAGGGAGGAAGAGATTCCTCTTAAGATGGATAGGGCAGGAGGCTTCCGCTGATTTTTATCTCCAGGCGGTTAGACATGCGAAGTTTCTTTTAACTCGATGTGGCTAACTTCAGATGTCTAACCCTTACCCCAAAAGCGAAAGGCAAAGCCCCCATATTGAACTTTGCCCTTCTATTTTTGCGATACACCTCCAATAACTATCAGAAGCAACCGTCTATCATCTGTCCTCTGTCTTCTTTCCTCTGATCTGTCTCATCTTACCTATTCACCACAAAGCGACTCATAATCCGAGCCTCTGCCGTGATGATTCCGTAGACATAATTACCCGCAGGCAGATTACTTACCGTATAATTCTCCACATGGCTACCAGGTCCCAATTGGCCTTTATCCAAGCGTTCGATTAATCGACCATCAGCGGCATAGACTTCGATGGTGACTCGGGTGCCATTATCCAGTTCGTACGGGAGATCCACTTGCTCATAGGCTGGATTCGGGCGAGCAGGAAATATTTGCAAGCCTTTTTTAGCAGCAAAGACATCGCTTGTATTACTAGGTTCTTCAAATTCAATAATGGGTTGCATCCAAAAGTCAGCATCTGTATTCCAGGAGACTTGATCATCGTTAATCGGAACCCACGTCCCGGTGGAAAAAAGTTCCCAGCTATCCGCTGGTACGCCACAATCCTGTGCACCCATAATGATTCCGATAGTGTCGGTCATGTCATTATAGGAATTCGAAAAGTCAACACTAACAAAAAACTCTGGTACTTCTACCAGGGCAGGGGTGCTAAAGGGGAAACTGGTGGGTAAGGCAACCTGGTCATCAATTACAAAGTTACTAGGTTTGAGCGGATCACTGGTACCTAAAAGTACATCCGGGCCTCCATCAGAAGCAGTAGAATAAATCTTGATGCTGACATCTGCATCTCCGAGTACAATAGCGCGATCAAAATAAACCCAGGCTTCTGTAACATTGAATGGACTTGCATCAGAAAAGGCAAAACGTTGTGCTTTTTCCTGATCGAGGTACTCATTTGTTCCACCAATAAACCCCCAATTGGGTGCCGCGGTATAGACAAAACCACCCGTGTCGCAGGCCAAAAACCAAGAAGCAGGTGTTAGGGTATCCATTGAGGCGCGTGCGTCAATACTTGCACTTGGAATGATCCGCTGGCCAACAGATTCAACTGTTATCGGGACATTCTTATACTGTGCCTGAGCTAAGACACTTGTACTGAAAACCAGTACCAACACAAAAGAGAAAGTTGTAAATCGTTTAATCATAATGAAATTTTGTAAGGTTACGATTTCTGTTGCCAAGCAACAATTATCCTGGAAATATACTGAGATATAGTCTGTGAGTTTGTAGGCAATAAAATTGCCTAAATTGCCCTTGTTACTGTTTAAGTGAGCCGGTTTAAAGCAGTAAGTGATACAATGGCATGAAATGTGATGGGAAAGGTAGGGGAATTCAACTGCTAATTCAAGGCTTGGAACTGGTCGACCTCGACTTTAAGGCAAATTTAACAGGGTATTTGCTGCTAGCGTGACAAAACCTTAGCCTTCCAAAGTTCGTAGATTAGAGAAATTGTGGAGTTGGAACAGCAGGTATACGCAAAACCCACTACTTTTTTGCTTGAAATACCGTATTTTAGCTTTCTGAACTCACAAGTAAAAGTTATATAATACTTTTAACTTATGTCTTTCTCCGATGGCAGCATGTATCGGGGAAGTACTTATAAGCAACAGCATGGATATAGATGTAGGATCTTGCATAGCATCATTGCTATATGATAATGACACCGTGGGGATACCCGGCCTGGGAGCCATTGTTGGGCATTATAAGTCAGCTGTGATCGAGCCCGTGCAGGGAGCTGTACACCCACCATCAAAGTCCTTGGAGTTCAATGAAAACTTGGTGATGGATGATGGTTTATTGCTGGATCTAATTGTCAGTAAATATGATCTGCCCAGGACTGAGGCAGAGAAGATCATCAGTGACTATGTAAAGGATGTAAAAGCTGCGATCAAGCGTAAGGAATTTGTCGTTTTTCCCAATGTGGGCCGACTCTATCAAAATTACGAAGGGAAATACCAGTTTCTGCCAGATGATAGCAACTTCAATGCAGATTCCTTTGGCCTACCTTCTGTACAATTCTATCCCATTATCCGGCACAATCGCCCAGTCATGACTACTGCACAGCAACAAATGCAGAAGAAGGGCTTTAGTTTGGGAAATGTACTTAGTGGGAACATTGCAGAGTGGTTTCAGCGCAACTTAGCTGCCTTTATTACTCTGGCGGTAGTTATTGTATCGATTGGGATTTGGTTACTAGTTGCCTATAAAGTACCCAAAAATGAAATTCTAACTGTGGTTCCAGAAGAAAGGGTCAATATCAGTCCTTCCGAAATTGAAGGGGGGCCAGATGATCTGAAAGAAGTCGAAAATACGGATCCGCTGGAAGAAGAAAATCCTCCACCCCCAGTTGAAGAGGAAGTAGTAGACAATAGCCCACCGACACCTGCTCCGGACGAGACGGAGGGAATCACCCCCGATCCCGCCCAAGAATATGCCCTGATCGCCATCGGTGCCTTTGGGAACCCCGACAATGTAGAGAAACTTATCAAAAAAGTGTATGAGGAAGGATACGAAGCTTATACTCGCAAAGTAGGTAAACTAACCCAGGTAGGAGTCCAACTTCCATATGATGATCAGGAAGAAATTGATGTAGCCTTAATCGAAATCCGCAAGAAATTCGATAACAAAGCTAAAGTGGTGCAAAGGTAAATTCTTGCTGTACCTTGCCCTTCATTTCATCCTGGATTTTAAACCGTAGTAAGCCATTGGTCCTTATCTGATCAACGCTACATCCCCCTTAAATACTTCCGTTCTGCCATCCACGAAAGTGACCTCAACATAATATACATATACCCCGGAATTTAACGGTTGCCCTCTATATGTCCCATCCCAAGCTAGACTAGGGTCATTTGGGGCCTTGTCATAGCCTTCGTAAACGGTATTACCCCAACGATCAAATACATGGAAGCTATTGATCCGCATAATGGCAGAACCAGCTAGGACCTGGAAGACATCATTTACTCCGTCGTTGTTTGGACTAAAGGCCGTGGGCTGGAACAGGTCAACACTCCTATCCACAATGATAGTGATCTGATCGCTTACGGAACAGCCTGCTAAATCCGTTGCAGTGAAAGTGTATACAGTTGTATGCTTAGGACTGACACTAAATTCATTATTGCCCAGTGGGACAATTGAGTCATTGGGTTCCCAGATAAATTTATCAATGGTGAAGTTAGCAATCGCATTGATCGTAGCTGTTTCCCCTAGACCAAGGGTGATATCTGCCCCCAGATCTAGTAGAAGGCTCTCTTCATTGGGAATCACCACTACACTATTGACTAAGCAGCCGTTGGCATCCATAATGATAAGTTCATAACTACCCGGAGATAAAGAAGAAAACTCAAATGGGAAACCTGTGATGGTTTGTGGTGTATTCCCATCCAATGCGACTGAAAATGGTCCTGAACCACCCGCAATGCTTTCCACACGTATTAAACCTGTTTCTCCATTACATCCGGGTGGAATTGCGGAAACCTCTAGTTCAATCGTGTTGGGAGCACTTAGTAAAATCTCGGAAATGGCCTCGCAACCATTGGCATCTGTGATCGTCAACTCATATGCTCCGTCGGCCAAATTCTCTAGGGTTTCAGTCGTAGCACCATTACTCCATTGATAAGTGTATGGCTCAACCCCTCCCTGTATAATTACCTCAATTTGCCCATCTTCAGCATCGGCACAGCTGAGCTGAAACCCATTGTAATCAAAAGCGCTTAAGTCAACTATAAGATCGGCTACCTCAATCGTAACAGCTCCATCTATTACCGGCTGGCAAAGACTTCCATTAGCATCTGTATCCATAATACTATAAGTCGTAGTGCTCAAAGGATTGACCTCAAAAGTGGCTCCGTCAATCAAACCTGGAACCGGGATCAGGTTTCCTACCCCGTCAGATAAGGTAATATTAACTGGATCTGAAAAATTGCTTGCCCGAAAGGTTAGCGTAGCTGATTCCCCGGGACAAATGGTTGTATTTCCTTCCAAGGAAAATACCGGAGCTGCCAGGAAGCTAAGGTTCACATTGATGACCGAATCACAACCCTCCAAAGTAGCATTAGGAAGGACCGCGATACCGCTGGGGTTGTCTACATTGAATTCAGTGTTGCCAATGGTTAGGCTTTCTCCTTGACATAGTTCGCGATCAATGGTGGCGGTAGCTTCAGCAAAAAACTGTAAATCAATATTTACAATACTATCGCACCCCAACGCATTGGCACCGGATAAGACTTCTTGCCCACTTGGATTAGCCGCATTATAGATATTTCCATTTATGATCAGGCTATCGCCTGCACATAAGGTGGAAGCTAAGGTACTCTCAGAGGTCGGGCAGGCTTCTGTAACTTCTACACCGCAAGTTTCCATACAACCATTGTCATCGATGACAAACACCTCATAATCTCCTGCTGAAAGGCTATCGATTTCCGCCGTACCTGGAATGAATAGGTTCTCAGAACCACTAATGATGCCATTGCTCCAATCGACGGTATAGTTAGGTGCACCACCGCTCACCTCCACGTTAATCGTTCCATCCGTAGCCCCGGGAGCAGAAGCTTCATTTGCTGGCGCGCAAACGACGGAGAGGGGAGAAGGCTCCTGTAGACTGATTGTCTCTAAGGCCGAGCATCCATTCGCATCAGTGACAATGACTTCGTAATCACCTGCTGCGAGATTTTGTGGTGTGCGAAGACCATCTAGGGAATCAATATTCCAATTGATGTCTAATGGGGAAACTCCACCCACTATGCTTAGTTGGATTCTGCCAGATTGATCTTCGAAACAATTGAGATTTTCTCCTTGAAGTGTGATACTTAGATTGCAATCTACTCCAGGTATAGTGAAGTCTATTGAAGTTTGACAAGCATTGTTGTCCGTGAGGGTGAGCGTGTAATCTCCTTCTGGGAAAATATCTAAAGAAAAGACGCCGCTGCTAGGGGCGGTCAAAGAACCAAATAGTTCTCCCGCCCAGCTAATTTGGTAGGGCGCCGTCCCTCCCTGGTAATTTACAGAGATGCCGCCGTCACTTTGACCGTTACTGGATACGGGGCGGGTATTCAAGCCTGTCAAACTCAAGGCTGGTGGAGCGACAATCGTAGTGGAAGCAATTACTTCGCAACCATTGGCGTCTACCACAGTCAGCATATAATCTCCTGCAGCTAGCCCGCTCGGGTTTTGCGTCCCATCCAAGCTCGGATCACTCCAGCTAAATGTAAATGGACCCTGACCTCCGGTTAGGTCTACCGTGATAGCACCATCGTTACTGTCATGGCAAGTCGCATTTGTTTCGCTGGTAGAAACACTTAGGCTACAAGCTGGGTCTGTAATTGTGAAGGTACAGCTGGCATCACATGCATTGTTGTCTGTTACAACAACAGTGTAATTTCCAGCAGTAAGACTTGAGAGCTGAAATACACCTTCCTGGCCAATGTTTTCTAAACCTGTAACGCTACCATTTTCCCAACTGAGTACAAAGGGGGCGGCTCCTCCCATCAGATCAATATCAGCAACCCCATCATTTCCTCCAAGAGTAGTTACCGGACTGTTTTCTGCACAGCTAAGCGTAATCGCAGTTGGCTCCGCTAGCGTTACGCTAGTGGTGGTAGAACAATTATTAGCATCTGATAATACTAAGCTATATAAACCTGCGCTGAGGTCGCGCAAGGTATCCTCTCCGTCAAATTGGTCAAAGTTCCAATCGTAGGTAAAAGGAGCTGACCCTGCTAGTATAGAAGTCGTGATTTGGCCATCACTGGCTCCAGCGCAAGTAAGCTGAGAGGGGGTAAGAATTACCTCCGGCGCTTCGTTAACGATGATCTCAAACACCTGTTGACTGTTGCAACCATTGCTATTATCCCAAATAAACAAGACCTGGTCAGTGGTAATCACGTCTCCTGCCTGGAACCTATTTCCATTGCCATTGGACTGATCAAAATACGCCTCATTACCGCTGAGATTTACACCCGTAATGATTGGCAGAACAAATAATTCACAAACCACCTGATTGGGAATATCATCAATTTGAGGTTCCGGAATGATGGTTAGGCTAAAGGCTTCTTCATCTTCACAACCCGCCGTCCCGTCGTACATAAATAGGGTTTGACTGGTACTAATTATGTCCCCAACTTCAAAACGGGTTCCCGTCCCGGCTGGGCCGGTGTAATAGGCCTCATTGCCCGTCAGATTATTACCTTCAATAGCGGGTAGTTGAAAATTAGAACAGGCGAATTGTTCATCTAGAGGGCTAATATCAGGCCCTTCTAAAATAGTAATAGTGAAACTGAACTCGTCTTCACAGCCCACTGCCCCATCAAAAGCAAAGAGAGTAGTGGAGGCTGTGATGATTTCACCAGGGGTAAAACGAATCCCCATTCCATTGGGCTCTGTAAAATAGGATTGGTTGCCACTAAGTGCAGTTCCATTGATCTCAGGTAAGGTATAACCACCACAAACACTTACATCATCAATGGGATCTATTCTTGGTTGACCCGCTATGGCAACAGTGAATTCTTCCTCATCTTCGCATCCTGGGACTCCATCATAAATAAATAGCGTGGTCGTAGTAGTTATAATTTCTCCGGGATTGAGCTGGGTTCCTTGTCCACCAGCTTGGGTGAAATAGGCTTCGTTTCCGGTAAGATTGGTTCCAGTGATATTGGGTAGGGTGTAGCTGGCACAAGCGGTTGGGTCAGCTAGATCATCTATATCTGGTTGTGGTGTGATCGTGATGATGATTTGTTCTTCATCTTCACAACCTGGGACTCCATCATAAATAAATAGAGTAGTGCTTGTGGTGATGATTTCTCCGGGATTGAGCTGGGTTCCTTGCCCACCGGCTTGGGTGAAATAGGCTTCGTTTCCGGTAAGATTGGTTCCAGTGATATTGGGTAGGGTGTAGCTGGCACAAGCGGTTGGGTCAGCTAGATCATCGATATCGGGTTGTGGTGTGATCGTGATGATGATTTGTTCTTCATCTTCACAACCTGGGACTCCATCATAAATAAATAGAGTAGTGCTTGTGGTGATGATTTCTCCGGGATTGAGCTGGGTTCCTTGCCCACCGGCTTGGGTGAAATAGGCTTCGTTTCCGGTAAGATTGGTTCCAGTGATATTGGGTAGGGTAAAGCTGGCACAAGCGGTTGGGTCAGCTAGATCATCGATATCGGGTTGTGGCGTGATGGTGATGATTACTTGTTCTTCATCTTCACAACCTGGCACTCCATCATAAATAAATAGCGTGGTCGTAGTAGTTATAATTTCTCCGGGATTGAGTTGGGTTCCCTGCCCACCAGCTTGGGTGAAGTAGGCTTCGTTTCCAGTAAGATTGGTTCCAGTGATATTGGGTAGGGTGTAGCTGGCACAAGCGGTTGGGTCAGCTAGATCATCGATATCGGGTTGTGGTGTGATCGTGATGATGATTTGTTCTTCATCTTCACAACCTGGGACTCCATCATAAATAAATAGAGTAGTGCTTGTGGTGATGATTTCTCCGGGATTGAGCTGGGTTCCTTGCCCACCGGCTTGGGTGAAATAGGCTTCGTTTCCGGTAAGATTGGTTCCAGTGATATTGGGTAGGGTAAAGCTGGCACAAGCGGTTGGGGCAGCTAGATCATCGATATCCGGTTGTGGCGTGATGGTGATGATTACTTGTTCCTCATCTTCACAACCTGGGACTCCATCATAAATAAATAGCGTGGTCGTAGTAGTTATAATTTCTCCGGGATTGAGCTGGGTTCCTTGCCCACCGGCTTGGGTGAAATAGGCTTCGTTTCCGGTAAGATTGGTTCCAGTGATATTGGGTAGGGTAAAGCTGGCACAAGCGGTTGGGGCAGCTAGATCATCGATATCCGGTTGTGGCGTGATGGTGATGATTACTTGTTCTTCATCTTCACAACCTGGGACTCCATCATAAATAAATAGCGTGGTCGTAGTAGTTATAATTTCTCCGGGATTGAGCTGGGTTCCTTGTCCACCAGCTTGGGTGAAATAGGCTTCGTTTCCAGTAAGATTGGTTCCAGTGATATTGGGTAGGGTAAAGCTGGCACAAGCGGTTGGGTCAGCTAGATCATCTATATCCGGTTGTGGCGTGATAGTGATGATGACTTGTTCTTCATCTTCACAACCTGGCACTCCATCATAAATAAATAGCGTGGTCGTAGTAGTTATAATTTCTCCGGGATTGAGCTGGGTTCCTTGTCCACTGGCTTGGGTGAAATAGGCTTCGTTTCCAGTAAGATTGGTTCCAGTGATATTGGGTAGGGTAAAGCTGGCACAAGCGGTTGGGTCAGCTAGATCATCTATATCCGGTTGTGGCGTGATAGTGATGATGACTTGTTCTTCATCTTCACAACCTGGCACTCCATCATAAATAAATAGCGTGGTGCTTGTGGTGATGATTTCTCCGGGATTGAGCTGGGTTCCTTGCCCACCGGCTTGGGTGAAATAGGCTTCGTTTCCGGTAAGATTGGTTCCAGTGATATTGGGTAGAGTAAAGCTGGCACAAACGGTTGGGTCTGCTAGATCATCGATATCGGGTTGTGGCGTGATGGTGATGATTACTTGTTCTTCATCTTCACAACCTGGCACTCCATCATAAATAAATAGCGTGGTCGTAGTAGTTATAATTTCTCCGGGATTGAGTTGGGTTCCCTGCCCACCAGCTTGGGTGAAATAGGCTTCGTTTCCAGTAAGATTGGTTCCGGTAATATTGGGTAGGGTAAAGCTGGCACAAGCGGTTGGGTCAGCTAGATCATCGATATCGGGTTGTGGCGTGATGGTGATGATTACTTGTTCCTCATCTTCACAACCTGGGACACCATCATAAATAAATAGCGTAGTACTTGTGGTAATGATTTCTCCGGGATTGAGCTGGGTTCCTTGCCCACCGGCTTGGGTGAAATAGGCTTCGTTTCCGGTAAGATTGGTTCCAGTGATATTGGGTAGGGTAAAGCTGGCACAAGCGGTTGGGTCAGCTAGATCATCTATATCCGGTTGTGGCGTGATGGTGATGATGATTTGTTCTTCCTCTTCACAACCTGGGACTCCATCATAAATAAATAGCGTGGTCGTAGTAGTTATAATTTCTCCGGGATTGAGCTGGGTTCCTTGCCCACTGGCTTGGGTGAAATAGGCTTCGTTTCCGGTAAGATTGGTTCCAGTGATATTGGGTAGAGTAAAGCTGGCACAAACGGTTGGGTCTGCTAGATCATCGATATCGGGTTGCGGCGTGATGGTGATGATTACTTGTTCCTCATCTTCACAACCTGGGACACCATCATAAATAAATAGCGTAGTACTTGTGGTAATGATTTCTCCGGGATTGAGTTGGGTTCCCTGCCCACCAGCTTGGGTGAAATAGGCTTCGTTTCCGGTGAGATTGGTTCCGGTGATATTGGGTAGGGTGTAGCTGGCACAAGCGGTTGGGGCTGCTAGATCATCGATATCGGGTTGTGGCGTGATGGTGATGATTACTTGTTCCTCATCTTCACAACCTGGGACACCATCATAAATAAATAGCGTAGTACTTGTGGTAATGATTTCTCCGGGATTGAGTTGGGTTCCCTGCCCACCAGCTTGGGTGAAATAGGCTTCGTTTCCGGTGAGATTGGTTCCGGTGATATTGGGTAGGGTGTAGCTGGCACAAGCGGTTGGGGCTGCTAGATCATCGATATCGGGTTGTGGCGTGATGGTGATGATTACTTGTTCCTCATCTTCACAACCTGGGACACCATCATAAATAAATAGCGTAGTACTTGTGGTAATGATTTCTCCGGGATTGAGTTGGGTTCCCTGCCCACCAGCTTGGGTGAAATAGGCTTCGTTTCCGGTAAGATTGGTTCCAGTGATATTGGGAAGGGTAAAGCTGGCACAAGCGGTTGGGTCTGCTAGATCATCGATATCGGGTTGTGGCGTGATAGTGATAATGACTTGTTCTTCATCTTCACAACCTGGGACTCCATCATAAATAAATAGCGTGGTGCTTGTGGTGATGATTTCTCCGGGATTGAGCTGGGTTCCTTGCCCACCAGCTTGGGTGAAATAGGCTTCGTTTCCGGTAAGATTGGTTCCGGTGATATTGGGTAGGGTGTAGCTGTTGCAAACATTTTGATCTGCAATATCATTAATTTCAATTGGAGGATTAATAGTAATATCTACTTGTACCTGATCATTGCATCCCGGGGCACCGTCATAGATAAATAGCGTTGTACTGCTAGTAATTAGCTCTCCCGGAGCGAAGGAAGTTCCCAGTCCACCGGAATTCGTATAGTAGGCTTCACTACCACTTAAGTTGGTTCCGGTGATCGGAGGAAGCGTATAGCTACCGCAAGCAGTGGGATCTCCAATGTCATCAATTTGCGGTTGTGGGCTCACATTAATGGAGAAGAGTTCTTCATCATTACAATTCGTAGTACCTCCATATATAAATAAGGTAATACTATTCGTGATAAGATCCCCTGGTTCAAAGCGGGTACCATTCCCTCCAGATGCCGTAAAGAATGCCTCATTACCAGTTAGATTAGTACCAGTAATTGCCGGTAGGGTATAAGTACCGCAGACATTTTGAGTAGGAATATCATTGATATCGGGACCGGCAGTGATGGTGATCGTAAACTGTTCCTGATCATCACAAGGATCTACTCCATCATAAATGAACAAGCTAGTGGTACTGGTGACCGCTTGCCCTGGATTGAATCTGGTCCCTGTGCCATTCGGGCCGGTATAATAAGCCTGGTTTCCTGTCAGATTTGTCCCATTAATAGCAGGTAATGTATAGGAGCCACAGGCAGTCTGATTGGGCAGGTCCAAAACATTAGGTGGGGTGGTAAAGGTAATGGTGAATTGCTCTTCATCCGTACAAGTTCCTGTTCCTCCATAGATGAATAGGGTAGTATTAGCACTGATAGTCTGGCCCGGATTGAATCGGTTACCGGAGCCTCCAGAGCCGGTGTAGTAGGCTTCGTTGCCCGTTAAGTTTGTACCCGTTATATTGGGTAGGGTGTAGGTACCACAGGCGGTCTGATTAGGAATATCATCAATGTCTGGTGGAGAAGTGATGGTAATGGTTACACTCTCTTCATCACTACAAGCACCTGAACCATCGTAAATGAACAAGGTCGTGGTCGAAGTAATGGTTTGCCCAGGAGCAAAGGAAGTACCACCGCCATTAGTTTGAGAATAGTAAGCTTCACCTCCGGTTAGATTGGAGCCAGTAATAACTGGTAAAGAATAGGAGCCACAAGCAGAGATGTTGGCTTGATCATCCACATCGGGAGCCGGAGTAATGGTAATGTTTACCGTTTCCTCATCACTACAGGAACCCGTTCCTCCATAAATGAATAAAGTAATATTACTGGTAATGTTTTGTCCAGGATTAAATTGTGTGCCAGCCCCGTTACTGCTGGTGTAGTAGGCCTCGTTGCCCGTTAAATTGGTACCGGTAATAGCTGGTAAGGTATATGATCCACAAGCCGTCTGATTGGGAAGGACATCAATGTTAGGCGGTGCTGTGATCGTGATGGTAACGGATTCTTCATCATCACAGCTTCCAGCAGTGTCATAGATAAAGAGCGTAATGGTACTGTTGATTGTTTGCCCAGGATTAAACTGGGTGCCCCCACCTCCACTTTGCGTAAAGTAAGCTTCATTGCCCGTCAAATTACTGCCGGTGATAGGCGGTAAAGTGTAGGAGCCACAAGCTGAAGTGTTGGCTTGGTCGTCCACATTTGGAGCGGGCGTGATAGTAATTAAAACTTGTTCTTCATCGTCACAGCCACCTGCTCCACCATGAATGTACAGGCTTACCGTAGAATTAATGACTTGTCCGGGATTATACTGCGTGCCTCCCCGGGCAGTCGCGGTAAAGTAAGCCTCATTACCATTCAGGTTGGTCCCAGTGATAGCGGGTAAGGTATAGGACCCACAAGCTGTGACATCCGCTAAATCATCAATATCTGGACGAGGAATAATCGTAACATTGAATTGTTCTTCATCCGTGCACCCGCCATTATTATCAAATATATACAAGGTGGTAGTAGTGGCTGCAGTGATACTCTGTCCTGGATTCAATTGCACGCCAGTCCCTGATGGAGCCGTATAATAGGCGGCACTGCCGGAGAGGTTTGAACCGGTGATCACGGGTAAAGTATAAGAACCGCAAGCTGTTTGATTGGGAATGTCATCCACATTGGGTCCAGAATTGACGGTGATTGAAGTGGTGTTGGTATTGGCACATTGGCCTGGATTGGGGGTAAAAGTAAGGGTATTACTACCCACACTAGCAGTACTGGGGTTGAAGCTGACTCCACCGAGTACTCCCGGGCCAGACCAGCTACCTGAGATGCCATTCTGCACCGTAGGTAATGGTGTGCTCGGATCAGAATTGCAAAAGGGACCAAAACTGGAGAGTGTTGGGGTAATCTCATCCACTTCAACCGTAATGTCATCCAGGTAATAGTTTTCCGAACCTGCAACATTTCCAACCGTAATTCTTATCTGAACCGTGTTACCTGTAACCTGTGTTTGAGAAGCAGTAGTGGGTAAATTGTCTTCACCACATATATACCCATCCGTGGCAAATTGAGTCCAACCACCAGCGTCTACTCGGTATTCTACGACTACTTGATCATGCCCGTTATTCGAAGCTGGAGTAGTTGAAATTGGGGCCGCTTCAACACAATCCAAATCTCCCGTCTTTCTGATATCTACTGATAATCGGACACACTCATGGGCCGATATATTGATGCTGGTGGTAGTCAATGTATTTTGTAAGTCCCCCCAAGAATTTGGGGCCAAGCCTAAACAATTGAAACCCTCAATGTCATTGATCCGAAACTCGCCATTGAATACACCCCAAAAATCCCCAACCACCATGCCATTGGTTCCATCACAGTCATTAAAGTTAGTGGTCCAATTAGCAGTTTGTTGCGTAGCATTCGCATAAGTATTGAAAGTCTCTTGCCATACGATCTGGGAGGATAAGGTTTGAGGGCTCAGGAAAAGGATACCGATCAGCCAGATTATCCCAATTCGTCGCGCGTAGTAGAGTGATGTGTTCTGAGCGTTCGTTTTCATTTTTAAAAAGGTGTTGGATAGCATGTTCAAGTGATTCGTAAAAACAAATAAGGTAACCAATCTTAAAAGAGGCGTTAGCGGGGTCTTATTAATTCTATCGAAGTGCTGAGGAGTAGTCGGCTAGGTTTATTGCTATTTGTCGCCAGATGGGAGGCGTACTTTCTTCGGCTCAATCGCATCTGACAGATCATTCTGCTGTTCCGAGACAGACGCAAATGTAAGGCTTTAAACGATTAATTCAGGAGCTATGGTGTTAAGCGCTAATTAAAAAATGACGATGGTTGGGAGAATGTAGATTTTGAGCACCAACGAAGCAAAAATACTCCAGCTAAAGGTCGCATTTTTTCGAAAAAAGACTATCTTTGCGGTCCGTTTGATCCAAACGCTTGTAAAACCTCCAAATGAGGAGTTTCCGTTAATTGATAAATTACTAGCAATGAATCCGCTAGTACCTTTTGTAATCCCGATCCGAGGACTGTATCCCGGGCTGCATGATTACACCTTTGATATAGATGCTTCCTTTTTTGGGCAATTCGAAAATGCTCCTGTTCAGGATGGTGAGGTGGAAGTACGTTTGGAATTGATTAAACAGTCCGATATGTATGTTCTTCAATTTGAATTTGAAGGGACGGTCAAGACGGATTGTGATCGATGCCTCGCACCCATATCCTTACCCATTGAAGGCGCAGAACGATTGTTGGTCAAGTTTTCTCTTGAAGAAACCAGTGAAGAAGCTGAGGTGATCTTTATACATCCGGAAACACCTAAGTTAGATGTTTCTAAGTACGTGTATGAATTCATTTGCTTGGCGATTCCCATGATTAAGACCTACGATTGTCAGGCCGAAGAGGAAAAGCCCTGTGATGAAAAAATGCTAGGGTATTTAGAAACCCAAAATGAAGAGGAGCAAGAGGACAATCCCATCTGGGATGCCCTCAAAAAGCTAAAAGAGGAGTAATCCGTATCAGGACCACTTATTTTATTGAGAATCATTAAATTACTGTATAATGGCACATCCCAAGAGTAGAATTTCGAAGCAGCGCAAGCACAAGCGTAGAACGCATAAGAAGGCAGCTACTCCACAAGTAGCCACTTGTTCTACTACCGGCGAAAAGCATATCTATCACCGCGCATACTATGATGCCGAAGGTAATATGTATTACCGTGGTAAGATCTTAGTTAAAGCCGAGTTCGAAGATTAAGTTCTTTTCTCAAAGATATACACAGTAAGCTCCCATCCGAACAGAATAGATGCGGGGCTTTTTGTGTTTTAATTGTAAGCCTATATCCTAATCGCCTTGGGTGCCTTGTAGCCAGTAACCGCTGCTCTTGATGCCTGAAACCAATAACCTACATGAAAAAAATTATCACTACCTCGAATGCCCCTGCTCCAGTTGGGCCTTATAATCAAGCCATCATTCATGGTGATACCCTGTATGCTTCAGGACAGATCGCTCTTGATCCTGCTAGCGGGGAACTTGTCAATGACAACATCGAAGCAGAAACGCATCAAGTCATGAAGAATATCCAGGCGATCTTGGAAGAAGCTGGCTTGACCTTTGAGGACGTGATCAAATGCAGTGTATTCGTCAGTGATATGCATCAGTACAGTCGCATCAATGCTGTCTACGCTGAATACTTTAATGAAGCGACTGCACCCGCTAGAGAATTGGTGGAAGTGGCTAATCTTCCCAAATTTGTTAATATCGAGATTTCTGTGATAGCTGGGTTTGGTTTGAATGATTAAAATCTTTTCAGGATCAGAAATTCAGGCTTTCCAATGCCTGTAAAGATCAGCACTTGGGAACCAACTACAGTATAGATTTAGTTTAGAAACACGAACCAGGATCATAATATAATAGTAATGGAAAAAAAAACCGTACTTTCTTGTATTCAACCCACCGGCAACCTACATTTTGGTAGATATTTCGGAGCCATTGCCAACTGGGT
The DNA here is from genome assembly GCA_965263225.1 of Saprospiraceae bacterium. Lineage (GTDB taxonomy): Bacteria > Bacteroidota > Bacteroidia > Chitinophagales > Saprospiraceae > DT-111. The sequence goes on along the minus strand of CBDHHG010000037.1, from coordinate 13,938 downwards.
AAAATTGCAGGAAGAATATGATTGTTTCTATGGTATCGTGGATTATCATGCTATGACCATGCCTTTCTCGCCGAAGAAATTGCGAGAAAATGTATGGGATCTGGCTTTCAATTTGTTGGCCTGTGGCCTAAAGAAAGAACACGTCTTCATCCAGTCCCTTATCCCTGAGCACGCAGAACTGGGATGGATTCTGAATTGCTTTGCTTCCTATGGGCAGTTGACTCGAATGACGCAGTTCAAGGATAAGAGTGCGCAGAGCCAGGAAAAAAGTGGCGAAGGTTTTATATCTGCTGGCTTGTTTGGTTACCCTGTCCTACAGGCAGCGGATATCTTGATATATCAGGCAAGCTTTGTACCGGTAGGGAAAGATCAGGAGCAACACCTGGAGTTATCCAGAAATATTGCCACCCGCTTTAATCATCTGATGGGTAAGGAATTCTTCGTTTGTCCAGAACCTCTATATACAGAGATTCCCAAGGTGATGTCCACTGCGGATCCAACTCGAAAGATGAGTGCAAGTTTGGGGGAGAAACACAATATTGACCTTTTTGCCGAAGAAGCTCGCATCCGCAAACAAATTCGCTCTGCAGTTACGGATACGGGAGATACCCCTGCTGGAGAAATGAGCCCTGGGATCGAAAATTTGTTTAGCTTGCTGAAAGCCGCTGATCACCAAGAAGCTCACGACAGCTTAATGGAAGATTATCGTAAGGGTGAGCTAAAATATGTGGATTTAAAGCAAGCTGTGGCAGATGCCTTGGTTTCGGTTAGTGCACCGATCAGAGCCAAAAAGCAAGAATTGCTAGGCAATAAGAAAGAGGTAAAGAATCAAATAAAAGCCTCTTCTGCCGAAATTCGAAAAAGAGCCCAACAAACCGTGAAGGAAGTAAAAGAATTGACCGGCCTACTCAATGTTCGGTTTTAAGTATTGATTAAATGAGCTAAGTTGTCACGGATTACCAGAAGTTTGAGAAAATATAGGGTTTATCATAAGTATTTTGGCTTGAGTCTAGCCATCTTACTTTTGATCAGCGCCTTGACTGGTATTTTCTTAGCTTGGAAAAAGGATGTAGATTGGATTCAGCCACCAACCCAAAAGGGGGCAAGTAAGGACTTGCAAGACTGGAAGCCCGTCTCCGAACTTGCGCAATTAGCCCAGTCTGCTTTTGAAGCTGCTCATCCGAACCTCGGTGCAAATGCCATTGATCGCATTGATGTACGCCCTTCTAAAGGTATTGCCAAAGTGCTTTTTGAAAACGGTTGGTGGGAGGTGCAGATAGATGGTAGTACCGGAGAAATTCTCTCCATTGCAAAGCGACATTCCGATTGGATTGAAAAGTTACACGATGGTTCCATTGTCGGTGATCTGTTTAAGTTGATCACCATGAATGGTTTGGGTATAGGGTTGATTGTTCTGATGATCACGGGCCTCTGGCTGTGGTATGGCCCTAGGCTGTTCCGGAAATGGAAACGCCGCAGGAATTAAATAGCGCACAGTTCCTGCAGTTTTGTACCCTCTTGTTTCGGCTACCGTATCCGCTCCTTTTCGTTCATAGTAGAAATATGCAGTCCCATGATTAAGCTTTCTTCCTATCTACAAGGCTTTGAACTCAGCCCATTTAAGGATTTTTCAAATTCACCTTGGGGACTACTTCAAAGACTCCCGGATTTGCTCATTCAACATCAGAATCAGTTAGGGGATACGTATCTCAAGCAAGGGGAGGCCTGGATTCATCCCAGTGCAAGGATTGAATCCGGGGTAACACTCAAGGGCCCGATGATCATTGGGCCAGATTGCTTCATTGGCGCACACGCCTATCTAAGAGGGGGGGTATTTTTAGAGGAAAAGGTGAGTATAGGTCCGGGCTGCGAAATTAAATCGAGTATACTGTTTACAGGTACTGCGGCCGCTCATTTCAACTTTGTGGGAGATAGTGTAGTAGGTAGCAATGTCAATTTTGAAGCAGGTTCGATTACCGCAAATCATTACAATGAGCGAGAGAATAAACGTATTTTCGTTACCTATGGTGGAATAAGGGAAGATACAGGTGTGACAAAGTTCGGTGCTCTAATTGGAGACGGTAGCAGCATAGGGGCCAATGCCGTTTTATCTCCAGGTACGATCCTCGCTCCTGGTACTATTGTTGGGCGTCTGGAATTAGTACAGCAAAATCCTCAGATACAACGACTAGACTAGGCCTTGACATCAGATAAAGAAAAGTTACGGAAACTAAAATAGCTCCACCTTTGTTATCGGTACTGCGGTTAACCTAGGTAATTATGAGAAAACAACAATTTCAGATTTCCTCAACAACGGTTAATTTATTATTTTGAGTTTTCCTCGTCGAATTGAGGGCTGGCGGTAAGTGTTTGCCATTTTGGGAGGTTTTTGCCAAAGGTTTTCATCCTCTTCTGGGAGATGTAGATGTTATTTACCAAAACTAATTTATGGCAAAATCTCAGCAATCATTTAACAAGAAAGAAAAAGAAAAAAAGCGTAGAAAAAAGAAAAAGGAAAAAGAAGAGAGACGTGCTCAACGAAAGGCGGAAAGAGAAGAAAGAGGTCCGCTTTCATTTGAAGACATGCTTTCCTACGTCGATGAAAATGGCAACATTACCAACACCCCTCCCGATCCTAACAAAAAGAAGAAGGAAATTAAGCTTGAGGATATTCAGTTAGGAGCTGCCTCTCAACATAGAGAACCGGAAGATACGGTGCGTCAGGGCCGTGTGAAGTTCTTTAATGAAGAAAAAGGCTATGGCTTCATCGTGGATCAATCTTCCCAAGAAAGCATCTTTGTACATATCAATGATCTATCTGGTCCATTGAATACCAATGACAAGGTGACCTTCGAGACAGAGCATGGCTTCAAGGGCTTAAAGGCGATCAACGTCAAGTTGGTGAACTAGCCTTTACCAATATAGCCAATGCCCTTTCATCCCCCCTGTAGTATCCCATTCCAAAGTGGGAGCTGGGATTTTTATCCAGTGGATAGCATTTAATAGCGATTTCAAAAATCTATTTTGGGTGGGTATACGGCTAAGGTCTATATCTAAAGAGAGGTAAAATTGATTATACCTGGGGAATTCGCTGGGTGATAAACTGAACGTGACTCCATTATCATCTGTCCAGGTATTATCGTACCCTCCGTATAAGCCATTCGCTCCATAGCCTATCGCTACATTCAGCCATTTGGGCAGAGCCCTATCCCGTTTGTGGGCAGGGAGAAAGGCATTAATGTTGACGGATGCCCAAATGGTCATTCCGTTGTAGTCCTTGAGGAAGGTTTCAAAAAAGCTTTCTCCAAACAAGTCGTTGGCTCGTTGGCTTGGACTGCTAAAGGCCGTCCCCTCTACTGATGGAATGGGGCGATTAGAGTAATCCGGTCGCGTATTGGATACCTTCATGGTGATGCGTTGTTCTTGCCAAAGCAATTCTTGAGCCACAAAGACACCCGTTCCCAAGGTATTAAAAGCTACATCCCCCCAGGAAAAGCCCCATTTTGCGGAAAAACCATCCATGACCTCTATCGTCGTCTGGAGCAAAGTTCCCACCGCCGCGCCTGTCCACATGGCTTTTCTCCGATCCATGCCGGTCCAAAGCGCTCCTTCGAATGCTAACCTGCTTTCCATCGCAGCCGTGAACAAATGTCCGAGTTTGTCCATGTCACGCCATTCCCCCCAATCATTAAATGTATGAAAGCCCGTCAATTCATACTCCTTGTACCAAGCCTCGTATAAGGCAATGGAGAATCCAGTATATATGGCAGTTCCAGCAATAGCACAGGTCCAAAAGCGAGAATTGTGAAAGGTGTCAGCGGGTTCCAGGAAAGGGAGTCGTTCTGTCTCTTGGCTCTGTAGCATAATGGGGAGCCATAGCAAAAGAAAGCTAAGCGCAATAGGGATCTGGGGGCGGGAGACTTGCATATGGCAAAGTTAAGACAAATCTAATAGAGAATTGGCTACTGCTTGGCAAAGGGCGTAAACTGAATCTTAAATTTTGTGCTTATGGTGAGGAGCGAAAGAGACCACTCTGATCTACGATAAGTTGCTGGCCGGTAAAGGGACTCTCTACCTGGAGATACCAACCCAGGGCACTCTCCTCTAATCGCGGAGCAATCATTCTACCTAAAATCGATCGTCTACTGGGCCTGTAAATAGCTTGTTGCCCCTTTGCTACCGCCGATTGCACATCTTGATAGACTTCATACAGAAACCATTTAATTTGCTCATCCTCTGGAAGCCTAAAATTTTTCTGTGAATAAGAAGAATCGGAAGAGAAATAGACATAGCCCCAGCGCTCAGGGAGATGCATATTGATTTGATATTGCGGAGACCATACCCAGTTGTATTCTGGTAGTAAATTGCCCGTGGTGTCTTTCTTTCTTTCGTATTTCCCATCGACAATTTCGTGTTGCCAATTTACCCGTGAGAAATTGATGCGCCAGAAGGTATCCACAGGGATACTCCGAAAGCCACTGGCCTCCAATAGAACCGACCAGGGGACGGCAACCTCCAAAGACCAACCCCTATCATGGTCTTTGGGATCGTTCAGACTACCGTCGATATGTACGGCTGATTGTAGGCCATTGATGTCCCAATTGTCCAAAACGATGCCACCATTACGATAGGGTTTGGTCAGTAGCAAGTCCCAGACCGTATTGAGGGCATTGATTTCTAGCTCGTAGTAGTTGTGGGTATCACCATCAGGGTCAATAAAAACCTCAAAGTCATTGTTATGGAAAATGACCGTGTCCCGTTGACGGAGTGTGCCCCATACATGCGGCTCCTCCAATTTAGCGAAGAAGTACAGATAGGTATGGTTCCAAAGCATTTTTACTCGGGTATCATATCTCGGGATTTCCCTACCTTCGATGTCAATGAAAGCCTCAGACCAGGGAGTCATCTTCCAAGAGGACTCATCATCTTTACCGTCTATTAAAATAGAGTCGATGACCGGGTAAGCAATACAGGTATTGGGAGAAGTTGTCTGCGCATCTATATTGGTCCAACTCATCCATAGGGCGAGGAGCAAAGGAATACCCATACTTCCCTTGCACTTGTTCATACTTTTAGTCAAATCCAAAATTCTTATCTTTTACTAACCCACAATTGAATATAGCCATTACTTTCGGCTACCAGGAAGCCTTCTTTACCATCGGCTAGACGGATTGCTTCTAATTGCCTGACGTTGCCTGCTGCATAGAAACCAGTTTCCTCGGAGGGCCAGCTTTGGAAATTTCCCTTCCCATCCCCCCCAGAACGCTTCCTCTACCTCCATCTGCTCTTGGTGTTTCTACTTCTGCTTCTTGGAGCTTCCCGGCTAACGTGAGATCAATATGACCATCCTGATCAAAATCGCCAAGTATTGTACCAAAAATTGGGGCTATTTGTGCTGTATTTGTCAATGGACGAAAATTCCACTCCTTTTTGGATGTTTGGATAAGCCATCCAGAGGCAAAATTTCGAGCCTGATAGTGTAAGGCCGTTTCGATTTTCATATCCTGATAAATGTCCAATAGGGGAGCAGCCGCGAAGGCAGAATAGGTAGGGTATTTCGTTTGGATCTGTGGAATTTGTTCGGCCCACGGAGGTAATTGAAGCAAACTTATCCAGCCAGCAATTTAACGTTGATCAATTGGCCAGGGAAATGGCGATGAGTAGATCCGTTTTTTCGAAGAAGATCAAAGCGCTAACGAGGCAATCTCCTAGCGAATTCATCAGAACCATAAAACTAAAACGAGCCGCTCAACTGTTGGTGGAAAGTGGAATGTGCATTTCCGAAGTCGCGGATGAACTTGGCTATATAACCACCAAGACATTTAGGACACAATTCAAAAAACAGTTTGGACTTACTCCCTCTGAATTCATGAAGAGTCAGGCCTCCACTGCGCCCACCTCTTAAGGGCAGGTTTGGTGGAATGTAGCCAAACAACAGCAAAGCCCACTCCATTGCAATATCTTGGAGTGGGCTTTGGAGGACTTGCCGTTGGAAAGTTCCGATCTACTTATCCTGTTGTGCAAAAACCTTTTGCAATAGCTCAGTGCTACGAACGGCAGGGTTTTCGCGAATATCCAGCTCCTTCTTCTCAATCATGCCAAACATACCCCCTAAAGCAGAACGAGTCACATAATCATCTAGCTCAGGATTAGTTTTTTTCACGAACGGTATTTTATTGTAAGCCGTGGTAGCATTGCGCCAATATTCTCTGGCGTTTACTTTATCCAAAGACTCAATTACAACGGGCTTGAAGGCTTCGTAAAGTTGTTCAAAGGTGCTGCTTTCCAAGTAACGGGTGGCCGCATCTTTCTCTCCCATTAGCAAATTCATGGCATCCTGGAAAGTCATCTTCTTGATAGCATCTACGAAGATAGGCTTGGCCTTACTAGCAGCATCTTCTGCAGCACGATTCATTTTTTCAATCAAATCATCTTCTACATTGGCAAAGCCGGGCACTGCCTTTAATTTGCTGGTTACTTTCTTGACATCTTCCGGCAGGAGAATCTTATAGGCACTTTTATAATAACCATCCTCAGCGGACAAAAAGCTCACGGCTTCGCCCACGCCTGTATTCAATGCTTCCTTTAATCCTAGGCCTACTTCCTCTCCATCGCTGGTGCCAGTGATCTGGTCTTTGGCTTTTTTCAAAAAGCCTTTTAATCCTTGTGCAGACAGAGAGCCTATTGTAAATAAAGCCAGGAGTAATAATGTCGATCGTTTAATCATCTGTTGTTGTTTTTGAAAATCAAAACGGTTTCACCCATAAGGTATGGATGTACATCTTGTACAACGCTTAAACCTTCCTATTATGCGTTAAGTTGATGTTAAAGTTAGATCGAATCTTACTCTAGACTCCTTCCAGAGCTTACCAGAACCTGCTCGGACAGATGACATTAGAATTATGGAAAAGCCGGTAGGCAAGATGAATTTCATTACTCCCAGCCGCTGCATTTCTGATTTTTGACAAGACCAAATCAAAGGAATAGGTCAATTCCAAGTGCTGGTTAATCAAAAGGCCCCCAAAGAGGGCAAATGAATCCTCTCGTCGGTAACTCCCTCCGAGCCAATATTGATCGGCGAAAACCAGCTTAGCGTTAAGGTCATAGGAAATGGGAGCACCTTGCACGGTCTTTACCAGAACCGAAGGAACCAGATGGGCATCAGGTCCCATTTCTAGTTTATACCCCAACATAGCGTAGTAGTGCCGAAGGAAAACATCACCGGCGGTGAGTTGAAGACCAAAATTGGGGTCACTCGTCGCGGTATTAAACAATTGGAAAGAGGAAAGGCCCGCAAAAAACTTTTCGTCATACAGCCAGAATCCCGCGGAAAAATTCAAAAGACTCTTACTGATTAACTGTTGCACAGCCGGATCATTGCTATGTAAGAGGTTATCAGTGTGTCCTTCAGGATCATAGGTGAACCGCTTTAAACCAGCGTTCATCCCAAAAGATAGCCGAAGATTGTTTTGGGTTAATGGAAAATTATAAGCAAAAGTCAAAGCCCCGGAGCTTTGTTCTAATGGCCCCGTCTGATCATTGCTGAGCAATAGTCCTAGTGCCACTCTACTGCCGGTGACCTTGCGTCTTTGTCGATATCGGATGCCTCGGTGATTCAGGGTGGTATGACCTGAAAAATAGGTAGTTCTTGGCGCTCCCTCAAAGTCGCTCCATTGACTGCGATGGCCTGCCTGCAAGTAAATGAAATCTTCAGTACCCGCTATTCCAGGATTGATCTGATAAGGATTGATGGAGAATAGGGTGTACTGTGGGAGTTGCTGGGCCTGTAGGTTTTGTAGAAAACAACAGGCGATCAGACTAAGAAGTGTGCTTAGGTTTTTATGATTGATCATAATGTGTTTCAGTTAGAATAGGTTATCGGATGATGGTGACGTGACCAGTGACGGGCTTGAGGCCAAATTGATTGAGATCTACTACGTAGTAATAGGTGGCAAGCGGTAGCTCCGCCCCATCTCGACCTCTTCCATCCCAGTCATTTTGATAAGCTTGCGCTTGGTAGACCATTGCTCCCCATCGGTTATAAACAGTGAGTGTAGATTCAGGGTAACGACCAATATCTCCGATGTACCAAGTATCGTTTCTGCCATCGCCGTTTGGTGAGAAGATGGCAGTAGGGTCAATCTGGAAAATGACCTCAACCGGAATTTCTCTCAGCTCACTACAAGCTCCTGCATCCACCCGTACCCTATAGATCGTGTTCTCTTCGGGTGACACCCATTCGCTTAAAGTTCCTGTACTGAATATTCTACCCGTACCATCCGACCAGACTGTAAAGAACCCTTCATCATCCGGGAAAATATCAATATCAATGCTGAGCTCTTGTTCATTTCCTTCTTCCACTTGGTGTGGTCCACTTTGCGTAACTACTAGACTAGTTACTGTTATGGTAATTGGTAGACGAGGGCTTTCACAATCAGTCAAAGTCTGGCTCACCCAGTAGCTATGTAACTGGCCCTCAGTGGTTTCAATGATTGGTGCGGCAACTGCTGAATCTTGATTTGGACTGGTATACCACCGAAGATTTTGACCCATTATAAGTGGTTGAAGATCTAAGGCAGGATCACCTACGCACAGATTGGGTAAGTCTGTTGCCTCCGGCGCCTCTGGGATTGGTTTCACAATCAATTTGACTGGTACCCGTGGACTTTCACAAGCATTATCTTGTTGACTCACCCAATATGTATGGGTTTGTGGTAAGGAAGAATCTATCGTTGGTGCGGTACTCATTCCTACACTATCATTTTCAGTTGTGAACCATCGTAAACTAGTTCCACTCACCAGGCTATTGAGATTAGGGGCCACAGTATTAGCGCAAATTGGCGGGCTAGGTGTCACTATAGGCGGTGAGGAAATAGGTAGAACTGTAAGCGAGATGAGGGCTTTAGGACCTTCACAAGCATTCACAGTTTGACTCACCCAGTACTCATAATTTCCACTATTACCAGTGTCTATTAGTGGGGGAGTACCCGAACCGCTTGTGGCATCTGCGGAATTGTACCAGGTCAAATTGGTGCCAAGAACGAAGCTACTCAGGTCGGGACTTGCCGATCCAACACAGACGTCTGGCATTGGGGTGACCAAAGGCGGTTCTGGTAGGGATACTACGGTGTAGGAGACGGCAATGCGAGGACTTTCGCAGGTTCCAGAAGATTGACTTACCCAATACGTAAAGGTTCCGGGGACTGTACCATCGGAGTTTGGTGGTGTGGGACTACCTGTTCCGTCGGTTTCTGATAAATACCAGATTAGCTGGCTTCCATTCACAAGAGAAGATAGATCCGGCACGGTTTCACCTGCGCAAAGCATTGGAGAGTCCCGGACTTCAGGCGCAGCGATGCCATTGCTAATAGTATAGCGAAGTTCGACCTTTGGCCCTTCGCAACCATTGACCCTATCACTGACCCAAATGCTATAGCTGCCTGGTGTACCCGTATCTATTGTAGGAGGAGTAGCACTCCCATCGGTAGCATCATCAGTGATATACCAGGTGAGCTGAGTACCATTCACGTAACTGGCAAGATCTAATGGAGGAGCACCGAGGCATACATCTGGGGGGCTGGTGACGGTTGCGACGGGAATGTCTTGCACCAGCGCAGGGACATTTACGGATACAGTATCTCGACAGACATATTCAGATGTTAGAATAAGTTGTTGATCGATAGGCGTATTTTGCAGGGAAAAGATCGGGTCCAGGCAGTTGGTACAGGATAAATGATCAGTGGGTGTCCAATCAATGCCAGCCAGCGTTCGGCCGTTTTTATGACTCGCCTCTAGCTGGATCTCCGTATCTGTGCAATCCCAGCTGTCCTGCAGTGAAAGGAAGGCCTCAAATTGGAACTTTGACTTGTATGCAAAATTGTTTTCATAGTTCAACTCATTCTCTCCACTAGCTGGAAACTCAGAATTTACCGACATCACATTTCCATCCGTTGTGGGCCAGGTAAGCGGAAAAGTAGTCGCTCCGAAGTCATTGAAGACCGCCCATACCTGATCTAGTTCGGGTCTGGTAGAGGGTAGAATTGCGACAAAGTTCTCGGAATTATCTTTTCCGTATACGATTTTATCTAGCAAATAAGTACCCAAGATCTTTGGAGTGGGGCTAGCATTTCTTGGGTCTTCATCATAAAAGGTGACGGGCATTCCTATCTGGATCGTATCAAAACCATCATTGATCATTTCAAAAGCGATTCGTAGGCTATCTTCTTTGTAGCAATCTACTCGGTTGATTTTCAATCGACCATCTATTGTTGGGTCTAGAACGGGGAGTAGGAAGGGACCGCAGGTATCTGTGCAATTGGGCCCATTCTTGGCAATTAAAGTAATGTAGTAGTCGCCTGGTTCCAAGAAGGTATGATGGAGACTAGTATCATTTGAGATAAAGTCAGGTTGGGCAGGTGTCATGCCGTCATAGGGTTCATGTCGTACCGTCCATTCATAGTCCGTGGCATTTACTGATCTATTCGAAAAAAGCACTGAATCTAACATTTTACCCCTGGACTGTTTGGAGGCAATCAATCTTACATTCGGCGTAAATCGGGCATCAATCCCGAGGCAGGTAACACGGACAATTCGAGCGTACGAGGCAAAGCAACTTGGGTCTGCGCTATTCCAGGCTTTAAGATATACCCGGTATTTGCCCGGATCTAGAAAGGTATGCTGGAGATTCGTGCCCGTGCTGATAGGTGTTGTTGAAGGAGTAAAACCTTTTAGCCAGGCAACCGGGTAATTAAAGCCAGGATGACCTAGTGCTTCCACATACCACTCGTAGGAATCAATACCACTGCCGAATGCGGAGCTAGTGAAATCTATAGTTACATTGGGCTCCGGATACCGTTCGCTAATGTCAAATGCTATGCTAAAGTCCGCATTGCAAGGCTTCAGGCAGGCGTCATTATTGCTGGGTGGCTCTACCGCTAGGTTAATTCTTTGATTATCTATCACGAACAACATCTTGTCTGCCTGACCTTGAGTAAATTCGCTAGGGCAGGAGCTATAATCCATGAAGTTGGAAGTCATATCAAGCACATCCTCGGTGAAGATGCCGTTGCTGTAATTAGACAAAGTGTCCGTATCACAGGTATTCTGATTGCAGCCTGCCTTACTATTGTCGGGAGGAGTATCGCAAATGCCATCCCCATCAACCAAACAGTCATTGTTGGCGCAGCCGCCGGCAAAGGTGTGTGCTAGGGACATGTAATGGCCTATTTCATGAGCCAGCAAGGCAGAACCTAAACCGGCAACTACAACTCCATCAGTCTTAGCATCTGGCCCTACCACGCCGCCAGGCCCACCGGAATAACCACCCAAACCACTGTCGCGATTCCACCAAGTGCTCCCTCTATAGGATTGATCTAACTCGGTATCGAGATGAGCGACCACCCAGACATTTAAGTAGTAGCGTGGATCCCATTGACCTTGGGTTTTAAGCTTGGCATCTTCGAGATCCACATCCATGTTTTCATAATCAGTCCGCCAGCGCACAATGCCATTGGTTACGCCACCATCGGGAGCTCTTTGTGCCAAACAGAACTCTATCTGAGTGTCCACACCTCTCATTCCTCCACTATAGTCATCACCTTGTGGATTATTATGTGAATGAGAAAAGGCATTGTTAAGAGAGGCTACTGCCGTTTCGATTTGCTCGTTGGTAATGGCGGGATCATATTCCAGGAGGTGAAAGACAATGGGAATAGTCCGGATTGGAGCCATGGATTTAGTTTGCATCTCATCTTGCCACTTCCTGAATTGTTTAGCCAGTTGAGTCCGCTCTGCGTGACCGGCGCGTTGACCATTTCCACAGAAGGCAGCACTGTGTGGGCCAAAGTATGTGCCAGTTTGCTCAGCCATCTGTCCTGGTAAGCAGTAGATACAGCTAAGTAAAAAAGTTAAGGTTAAGAAAGACCGCATTAGGAATGATTTTGCTCAAATAAATAGATGTTACTACGATTAGCTCTCAACCGTTTCTGACATGCTCGAGCATATCATCAGGCTTTGGTGATGGGGACTTAGTTGGGCAAAAAACACGCCATAATGGCCTTGGTTTCTAGCCACAACCAAGAATGCAGGTCGATTGGATATGGATGGTAATTTTGTGTTGGATAGCACTAGGGCTAACACTGAAGGGAGGGGCAATACACTATTAAAGGATACAGCATCAATAGCTGGTCCTTTGATCATAATTAAGGGAATAGCATTTACAGTATTCCGCTATTTACTTGAAATAGGTATGGTATTGAAAATTTAGAAGTGGGGTTGAGTTAAAACTGGAGTGGGTTTGGGTATGTAAATTTGTTGGGATAGTTGACGATTTAGAAACGCTTGGAGATGGGGATATTATTGCACAGGTTACATCTTTTTTATAGTAAGGTAGCTGTTTGCTAGAAAGTGGTATCTTGCCACGATCTAGGGTCGATTTTAATCGGACTGTGAACGTGCTATAGCTAAGTAAGAATCTTATGGCATCAGATGGTATAGGAACTATTGTGCTCGGTGCAGGAGCTGCTTCTCGCATGGGAGAACCCAAGCAACTATTGAAATGGCAAGGAGAAACCTTGGTACAACGAGCTATTCGTCAAGCCGAAGATCTGGAGGCGGGGCCGGTTATCTTGGTGTTAGGTGCCAACGCTGACCTGATTGAGCCCGAATTGCTCAGCGGAAGATATCACATAAGCCGTAATGAAGCCTGGGAAACAGGTATGGGGAGTTCAATCGTATGTGGTTTGCAAGCCCTTTTAGAAGGAGCTCCATCATTAGATGGAGTATTAATCACTTTAGTGGATCAACCTCTCATCCTTACTGCTGATTTGGGAAAAATTATAGAGATTTCTAAAAAAAATAATCCCCCGCTGGTAGCGGCTTTTTATGGAAATACCTTGGGGGTGCCTGCCTTATTTTCTGCCGATTTATTCTCTGAGCTCCTAACTTTATCTGGTCAAAAAGGAGCCAAAGCAATTATTAGTAAGTACAGCGAATCCTTAGCAAAACTGGACCTTCCCGCTGCAAAACTCGATCTCGACACACCTGAAGAGTGGAAAGCCTTTCTACAAAGAAAAAACTTTGGAAACTTTTGAACTAATGAAAGTTTCCCGCGTTTTATGTAAGATTTAGAACTTCAAAGTATACCTACTCAACTACTACGGCAAATGAAAATTTGCGGCTAGTAATACAGCACTAGACTAATAAGATCAAAACAGCAAATGGAGCCGAAACAACAAATTGTCACGAAGGCTAGGGATCTCTTTATGCGCTATGGGATCAAAAGCATCTCCATGGACGATCTGGCGAGAGAACTTGGGATGTCAAAAAAGACAGTTTATCAGTACGTAGAAAATAAGGCGGACCTGATTCAGAAGGTGTTTGAAGATCATTTGGAAGAAGAAAAACAGGTCTTGACAGAATGTAGATCAGAAGCTACCAATGCCATTGATGAGATGTTAAGGATTGCTCGTCATATGATTCGGGAATTACGGACCTATTCAGTGACGGTAATGTATGATCTTCAGAAGTATTATCGAAGCACTTGGCAGTTATTGAGCAATGTTCATGAGCAACACTTCTTTCGTGTGATCAAGGATAACCTGGAAAGAGGATTAGCAGAGGGCGTTTACCGCCAGGACATGAATCCAGATATAGTCGCTCGCCTATATATCTCGAAATCATCTTCAGCTGCCGATCAAGAATGTTTCCCTCTAACAGAATATCCCGTCGAGGAACTATTTATCGAATTGATGAATTATCACCTGCATGGGATTGTATCTCAAAAAGGCCGAGAAACAATGGAAGAAGCCTTGAATGCATGGGTAGAGGAAACAAAATGAAAAAATTAGAAAACACTACAATAATGAATTCCATGTTACGGAAATTACTGCCGATTGTTGTAATGGTATCGCTCTCCCTAACGGCCTGGAGCCAAGCTGG
>CBDHHG010000036.1:0-77303 GCA_965263225.1 Saprospiraceae bacterium | reverse complement strand
TGTGCAACCCCCTGATCCCTTAGATTTATGGGATTCACCTCCATTCGAACCGGTAATTAAGAAAACCAAGATCCATCCAGACGGAGCTATTTTCGCCCGAGGTGCTTGTGATGATAAGGGGCAGTTCTTCATGCATGTAAAGGCTTTTGAAGCCATGATCAAGAATGATGCACTAGGGTGCAATATCAAGTTCATGATCGAAGGAGAAGAAGAGGTAGGTTCCGATCACTTGGGAGATTTTTGCCGGGCTAATCAAGATAAGTTGGCTTGTGATGTCATTTTGATATCTGATACATCGATCATCTCAAATTCTACACCTTCTATTACTACGGGACTAAGGGGCTTGAGCTATGTGGAAGTAGAGGTTACTGGACCCAATCGCGACTTGCACTCCGGGGTGTATGGTGGGGCCGTTGCTAACCCCGTCAATGTGCTTTGTGGGATGATTGCTTCTTTACAAGATGAAGACAAACACATCACGATCCCCGGTTTTTATGATGATGTCGAAGTAATCTCGGCGGACGAAAGAACTGAAATGAATAAGGCACCCTTTAGCCTGGAGCAGTACAAAGAAGATCTAGCTGTTGGAGATATTCAAGGGGAGAAAGGCTTTACGACCATGGAACGTACCTCCATCCGGCCAACGCTCGACGTAAATGGAATCTGGGGAGGTTATACCGGTGAAGGTGCCAAAACAGTGCTTCCCTCCAAGGCTTTTGCTAAGATAAGCATGCGCCTGGTTCCCCATCAAAACTCCGATAAAATTGCTAAACTTTTTGCGGAGCATTTTGAAAGTATAGCGCCTGATTCTGTGAAGGTTAAGGTGAGCTTCCACCATGGCGGCGAACCAGTAGTCACCCCCACTGACACACCAGAATACCGGGCAGCGCATCTAGCTATGCAGGAGACCTTTGGTAAAGCACCCATTCCGAAGCGAGAGGGAGGAAGTATTCCAATTGTTGCTCTATTTGAAGAAGTGTTAGGTGTAAAGTCAGTTTTAATGGGATTCGGACTAGATTCTGATGCTTTGCATTCACCCAACGAACACTATGGACTATTTAATTTCTATAAAGGCATAGAGACCATTCCGTATTTCTATCATCATTATGAACGATTACGGAAAGAAGCTTAACTAGTGTCTTTTCAGCAGTTTTAAAAGATTTGAACAGTATGAGAAACCTATTAATTTTTGCCCTTGTCCTAATTGCCCAAACTGTTGTTTTGGGACAGGGGAGTGTGTACACCATGATGGATAAGCGAGTGGCGACGGTGAAGGAAAAAGTGGTAGAATGGCGTCGACATTTACACGAAAATCCAGAACTAAGCAATCGAGAATTTAAAACAGCAGCCTACGTCGAAAAACACCTGCGTGGCCTGGGATTAAAAGTACAGACTGGCATCGCACATACCGGTGTAGTGGCAGTGCTAGAAGGTGGCCGACTGGGACCTACGATCGGTCTGCGAGCGGATATGGATGCTCTCCCGGTTGTGGAACGTGCTCCGGTACCCTTTGCTTCCAAGGTCAAGACGACCTTCCTAGGGGAAGAGGTTGGTGTAATGCATGCCTGTGGTCATGATACCCATGTTGCCATGTTGATGGGAGCAGCTGAGGTACTAGTAGGTATGAAGGATCAACTCGCCGGTAAGGTGGTGTTCATCTTTCAACCGGCAGAGGAGGGAGCGCCTCCCGGAGAAGAAGGGGGTGCGAAACTGATGGTCAAGGAGGGAGTACTTTCGGACAATGGGGTGGATGTCATTTTTGGCTTGCATATCAACTCCAAAACAGAAGTTGGACACGTCAACTATAAGCCCGGTGGAACATTGGCTGCCGTCAATCGACTAGTAATAAAAGTTAAAGGTAAGCAGACTCATGGTTCCACGCCCTGGACAGGAGTAGATCCCATCGCGGTTTCTGCTCAGATTATTCAGGGTTTACAACACATCATCAGTAGACAAACTCAACTGACCAAGGAAGCTGCAGTGATATCAATTGGTAAGATTAGTGGAGGAGTTAGATCAAACATTATACCGGAGGAAGTGGAGATGATCGGCACTATTCGAACCCTCGATGTGGATATGCAAAATAAGGTCCATGCTGACATCCGCAGAACTGCCACCAAAATTGCAGAAAGCGTTGGAGCAGTTGCCGAAGTAACTATTGAAGAGGGATATCCGGTCACTTTTAATGATATAGACCTGACTAGTCAAATGCTACCAACGGTGGAGTCCACGGCGGGGAAGGAAAATGTACATCTGATTGATGCTCGAACCGGAGCTGAGGATTTCTCCTTCTTTGCTCGGGAGGTTCCCGGTTTGTTTCTGTTCGTAGGTGGTATGCCCGAGGGCATGAACCCTGCAGATGCAGCTCCGCACCACACTCCTGACTTTTTCATTGACGACAGTGGTCTAGACCTTGGAGTGAAGTTGCTGTGTAATCTAACGGTAGATTACATGATCAAAAACCAAAAGTAATGTTCAAAAAGATTTCATTTCTGATAGGCTTATTGCTCGTCGTGATCGCCTGTCAGCAAAAGCTCATTATGGACGAAAAGATAATCGACTGGCAAGGGCATCGGGGTGCCCGGGGGCTAGCACCAGAAAACACCATTCCAGCCTTTCTCAAAGCCTTGGAATATCCAGCAGTCCGTACATTGGAACTAGACTTGGCCGTTTCTAAGGACAGCCAATTGGTGATATCGCATGAGCCCTGGATGAATTCGGTTTTTTGCCTACAACCCGATGGCGCTCCGATTGAAGAGGAGGAGGAAAAAAGTCGATTCGCTATATACCAGATGAGTTATGAAGAGGTGAAAGCTTTTGACTGTGGTTCGAAAGGTAACCCCAACTTCCCAGAACAGAAGTTGATGAAAACTTATAAGCCTACCTTCAGCGAAATGGTAAATGCTGTAGAGGAACATGTCAAAGTCAATCAATTACCTTTGCCCCATTACAACTTGGAGATTAAAAGTGAAGTGGAATGGGATAGCATTTTATGCCCCAACCCCCAGACTTTTGCTCGTTTGGTAGTGGATGAGCTAGAGGATTTGGGAATTACAGAGAGAGCTGTGGTACAGTCTTTCGACATGCGTCCCTTGAGAGAGGTGAGAGCCTTGAACCATAAATTGCGACTAGCCTTATTGGTGTACCTGCCAGCAAGTCTGGAAGATCAATTGGATCAACTGGGCTTTATTCCGGAGATTTACAGCCCCTATCACAAACTGGTCACCGCTAATTTGGTCAAGGAGGCCCATGCTAAAAGCATGAAGATCATACCTTGGACGGTGAATGAGACTAATGTGATGGACTCCTTACTACAAATGGGCGTGGACGGAATTATAACAGATTATCCTGATCGGATTCCAGAAGTATATTAAAGCGGGATTTAGCCCCTTCTAGAGGAAAGGATAAGCGGTTCATATTTGGGCTGTTTATCCTTTCACTTTTTGGATGATGTGGTAACTTTCAGGAAGCGCCAATCCTATCTTTTTCCGCCTTCCTATGATGGGCCAGCGCGAAGTGGATCTGAGGGTAGGAAAACAGCCCATCAAAGCGTCCGTAGATGTCTTTCAGTTTGTAGGGTTGTTCCAAATACTTGAGTGTCCCAATGATTTCCTTGATTTGGGTAAGGGAAATAAAGGGAGCAAGATTAATATCTGCCCCGCTTTCATATAATTGTGCCAAATGGTTATAAATGGTTCGGCTGGTTAGTTCACGTTTGGCGGCCATTTGTTCCACACTTAGCCCTTGTTTATAGAGCTGAAGCGTTACCTGCAAAGTAGCACCCTCCTTAAGGGTATTGGCATTACTGGCCACAAAACCACGAATCTCTTCCATAAAAGCATCCCCGTATAGCTGAAGTTTTCTTTCACCAACCCCTGAAATCTGTTGCATCTCTGCATCTTGCGTGGGGCGGCGAGCTGCCATTTCTTCAAGTGTCGCATCACTAAAGATAATATAAGGCGGAACTCCCCGTTTTTGGGCCAACTGCTTTCGTAATTGCCGCAGCAATTCGAATAGCTCGTCTCTGACGCGCTGTCGCTTGCCTACAGGCTTAGCTTTGGCCTTTGCTGCCTCTTGTCGAGCTTTTACAGTGGTCTGTTGTACTAGCTGTATCCTTTCATTTTTAAAGAGTACACGCTGACTGGCAGGCGTCATCTTAACGACACTATTTTGATCATACGCAATCTCCAAATACCCTAAATTGATTAACTGCAGTAAGTAATGCTGCCAGTCCATGAAACTGTACTCTCGTCCCGCTCCATACGTTTTGATCTGTTGAAAACCACGCTCAAAAATTTCCTTACGTCCAGAACCCCGCAGGACATCAATTAGCAACCGAAGGCCTACATTTTCACGTAAGCGATAAACGGCTGAGAGCGCCTTTTGGGCGATAATGGTGCCGTCGAAATAAGTAGGAGGATTTATACAGTTATCACAATTGCCACAACGTTCGTTGCTATCTTCGGAGAAGTAGTTGAGTAGAATTCGGCGACGGCAAGCTAAGGATTCTGCATACTGCCGCATCCGTTCCAATTTAGCCAATTGGATATCTGTATTTTCAGAATGATTACTTTCTAGTATTTCCCGGAGAACCTTGATATCCCCGTAGCTGTAGAAGAGAATCGTTTCTGCTGTAGATCCATCTCGCCCTGCTCGTCCAATTTCTTGATAATAGCCCTCCATATTTTTAGGCAGGTTATAATGGATAATCCATCGGACATTAGATTTGTCAATGCCCATTCCAAAGGCGACAGTAGCAGCGATAACGGGGAGCTGATCATTGATGAAGGCCTCCTGTATACGGGATCGCTCAGCTGCACTAAGTCCAGCATGATAGAATCCTGCCCTAATCCCACGGGCATTCAATTTCTCAGCCAAATTTTCAGTGCTCTTTCGACTGAGGCAATAGATAATGCCCGATTGATCCGTTTTGCGACGAATGAAAGCCAAGATTTGTTCAAGACGCTTCTGTCCTGGTCGAACTTCCAAGCTGATGTTTGGCCGATCAAAGGAGGCAATAAAGGTCTGGGAATTGCTTAAGCCCAATTGCTCCGTGATATCTTTTCGAGTTAACTTATCCGCAGTAGCAGTCAAAGCGAGAATAGGGACAGTTGGGAAATCCCGTTTGATAAACTTAAGCTGGCTATATTCTGGGCGAAAATCATGCCCCCAGGCAGATATACAGTGAGCTTCATCAATCGCGAATAAGTTTACCTTTGCTTTTTGCAGTAGCGGCTGAAAGGAGGAGTTAACCAGCTTTTCTGGAGAGACATACAGCAACTGAATATTTCCATGAAAGAAATCATCTTCAATGCTTTGCTGTTCTGCGGTATCCTGACTGCTATTTAAGAAGGCTGCTTTTATACCATTGGCTTTCAG
This sequence comes from Saprospiraceae bacterium, assembly GCA_965263225.1. Lineage (GTDB taxonomy): Bacteria > Bacteroidota > Bacteroidia > Chitinophagales > Saprospiraceae > DT-111. The sequence continues at coordinate 71,924 of CBDHHG010000036.1, read as the reverse complement.
ACTTTCTACTTGGTCTTTCATCAATGAGATCAGCGGACTAATGACCACACAAGTACCTGGCATTGTGATGGCAGGAATCTGATAGCAAATAGACTTTCCTCCACCAGTTGGCATCAGTACTAGCGCATCCTTGCTGTCATATACCGTCTGGATGATTTCAGCCTGCATGGGGCGAAAGGTCTCGTAACCAAAGTATTTCTTGAGTGCAGTCTTGGCGTTCTCTAGATGCATAGGTATTGGAAAATGGGACTAGCGTTCAATCTGATCGAATGCTAACTAAACAATAGTTTCATGGGCAATGCCCTATTCTGCTGTATTATGATCCTGCTGGAGTAAAAGTAATAATTTTAGCCTTGTAGCTAGGTGATAGGTAAGGGTATAAAAAGTGAAAAGGGCTTTTTCTGGAAAAAGCCCTTTTCATGAATAGAACACTGAGATTGAGCGCTCGAAAGCGCCTAGAGTAAAAATATTACTGGAGTTTAGTCTTATCTTTTTAAAAAAAGTGGGACTTTCTAGATCGAAAGTCCCTATGTAAACACGCTTCTTGTTGATAGGTGAATAGGAAGGATAATATCTTTTCCTGTTCACGGGATCTTTGTCTAAGATGTAACAAAGATAAGGGGAAGAATATTTCTGTGAAACCCCATATTCATGGGGTGGGGTGGGGGTGGGTTCTATTTGGCGAATTTGCGCATTTGTAATTGCACCTGAAAACCATTGTCCTTAGCGATCTTAATTTCGGCTTTCAGGCGCTGGGCCCGCATCTTCATATTGGTCAGCCCTTGCCCCGACTTTTTACGGGTACGAACATTGATGATCTTACCCCTGCTTTCGTTTTCAAGAACTGCGACCGGGATAGCCGCTCCGTTGTCACTGATGGTGAGTTGAAAGAGAGGGCCTAAGTTCTCCATATGGATATTTACCTTGGTGGCTTGGGAGTGCTTGGCGATATTGTTGATCGCTTCCTTGTAAATAAAGTAAATATCCTGGCGGATATTGGCTGGGATCTTCTGCTGACGTTCCATCTTTCCGACCTTAAATTCGTATCGAATATCAATCGGTAAGAGTACTTCGTCCGCATGCACATGCATTCGTTCAATGAGGTCTTCCAGGCGGTCTTTTCGGGAGTCGATAGACCAGATTACATCACTCATCTTTGACATGGCTTTGCGACTGGCTTCTCCAATGGTTTTCAAGCGAGGTTTTAGGTTTTGGTCTTTCGACATCATGCTCAGCATATCCGACTGCATCGCGATGCCTGAGAGCAACCCACTGACTTCGTCATGTAAATCACTAGATAGCTTCATACGGAGCCTTTCCATTCGGAGCTTTTGTTCTAGTCGATTCTTCAAAATCGCATAAATGACTCCAACTAGGCCGAGGAAGATAAAAAACCAGAAGATCGGTTTTTTGTAAAAGTATTGCTCTATTTGAATGGCCATCTGGTATTCCTCCGTACTCCAATTGCCATTGCTGTCTGCTCCTTTTACACGCAACATATAATCACCGGGAGGAAGATTATTATATTTGATCACACCCGTCTTGTGATCTCGCCAAGACTGTTCGTAGTTTTCTAGCTTAGATCTAAAGCGTATTTTCCCACGACCATAGTAAATGGGGAGGGCAAAATGTAGTGTGAAAAAGGAGGCCCCCGGTTGAATAGTAAGTTCTTTGAGGTCGACCAGATTGGTATCCTGAACGATGGGTTTATTGCTATCTGAGTCAAATCTTTCCACCCTGGTCAAGATCACTTTCGGGATGGTTTTATCAACTAGGATATCTTCTGGATAGAAGGCGTTTAGCCCATTTACCGTGCCAAAGTAGCACTGACCATACTCATCTTTGTAGAAGGAGAAAGGCGTGAATTCATCATTACTGAAACCATCAATCTCATAAAATATGCGAAACAACTCTTCCTTGCGATCATAATGCGTAAGCCCATTGAAGGTACTGATCCAGAGATTTTGATTCTCGTCCAATTGGATACCATACACCGTATTGCTTGACATCCCATTGTCTTTTGTAAAAACCTCTACTTTTTTGGTAACAGGATCTAGAGAGTTGAGTCCATTTTTAGTGCCTATCCACATCTTACCCGCTTGATCCTCTACGATGACATAGCAACTATTGTGTGACAACTGGCCTTCTCCGCTTTCATTGTCAATGCTGAAGCGTTCAATGACCCCATTCTGTGGATTCATTTTCAAAACTCCACCATCCGTTCCTATCCAAAGGTGTCCGTCTCTATCAAAGGTCAGATAGTTTGGAGTTAAGCCTTCGAGTGGGTTTAGGCTGTCAGGCGTGTGGTAGGGGATAAATTCAGCCTGCTCGGAGTCAAAGGTGAGCAAGCTGCCCCGGTTCTCTTTTTCTGCGGCGGCAATCCAGATGGTACCATTAGCATCTTGAGCCATGGCTTTGAAACCGATCGTACCCGGATAGGAATGAGTCTCACAGGTTTCTAGGTCGTACTTTATCAATTTGCCATAATTGGTAAAATGACAGGTAATGGCCCAGAGGAATCCCGCCGGATCATGCAGCAATTCGGAAGCACAGGTGAAATTGATATGTCTGCCCGTTTCAGAATCTATCATCGGGAGGGTGTCCAAATACTGCGTCTTTAGATCATAAGCATAGATCTGTTCATTCTCAGCCAGGATAAAGACTTGCCCATGATTGTCTCCGGTAATGCCTCGAACGACCACTGCATCTTCTCCCGTGGGATCATTTAGATAGGTTTTGATATTACTTTTCCCATTCCGGACAATCTTAAAGCCATCTTCTACCCCAAAGAACAATATTTTTGAGAACTCCTGACCATAGGCCGCAGTGATATAATTTTCATAGGCTAGTAGATGAGAATAATCTTGGACATCATTTTCTAGCGTTACGTAGTAGAGACCAGTCGTTTCAGCATCCACATTCCTATTCTTTCCCGTGCTTAGCAAAACATTACCGGCTTGGTCTTCCCAAATGCGGGTAAAATATTTATTCTTTGGCAGTCTATCTACCGGATAAAAATTCAAGGCATTTTCATCGAACAAGAAAAGCCTGGGGGTATGATAGAGGGATAGCCATACTTTACCTTGTTGATCTTCGTGCATGAAGAAAGCGGGATTGGGATAGGCAAAGGGTTTGCGGATGCTAAGGAAATCCTCGCTCAGAAAAGTCTTGCTTAATTTGCCAGATGGGTCGAATAGACGTACTCCATATTTGGCATCATTGATCAGGATGTTACCATTTTGTAACACTAGTAAATTGGCTTTCACCGCTATATCGCTGTGTTCCTCTTCCACTTCCAACACCTTTTCCACCTGGTCTGCTCCTTTGAAGTGGTACACCTGAAGACTATTTCTCTTTATGGTAAGTACATAGATTTCACCCTTACGATTAACGTGAATATCGCGTACGTTGCCACTAACTCCATTCGAAAGCGTAAGTTCTACTTTTTCCAATTCGTGGGTAATGGGATCCAGTAGGTCAAAAATGTAATGCAAGTTTCGGTAAAGGATGACCAAGCGTCCATGCTTGTCTTCCGAAAGTTCTAAGATATCGTCGTTTGAGATTTGATTCTTATTGCCGGGGAAGTTGTTAAAGACCGTAAACTCGTAGCCATCGAATTTATTCAGTCCATTCGAAGTCCCAATCCAAATCATCTGATCTTTGGTCTGAATAATATCCGTCACTTGCCGATCGGATAAGCCATCATTGTAGGAATAGAAGTCTGCCGGAGCCAAATCCTTCTGGCCATAAGCAGGTAGGTAAAGGAAGAATAGAAAAAGCAGCAGAACTACTTGTAGTTGTTGTCTGGGTGAGGTAAAAGGGAAACAGACTTGATATTCATTTGATCCCATAAAACAATAGATCCTTTTGCACATACCAGGAGTCTTATTCTATTGCTCCAACTAGAAGCCTGCTACTGCCTTGCCAACAAAGTTCAAGAAAGTAGTTATACTACTATGGGGTAAAGTTTCAAGTTCGTCTTCACAAAATACTATATATTTTTGATAAAGTAAGGAGTGTGATAATCTGTATATCCTTAGTCCTGGCTAATCTGCCTGTGCCAGCTCAAATCTCTCCATCCATTTTCTTCTTGATGACCTCAGCCTTACTATTTACCTGTAACTTCTTATAGATTTTCTTGATGTGATCCCTCACGGTTTCGACCGAGATCAAGTACTTATCGGCTATCATCTTATAACTGAGCCCCTCAACCAGCCCTTCCACAATCTGTTGCTGACGCGGCGTAAGTACGTCTTCCGGTGCTTGCTGCTTCGGGGCAAAGTGATCCACCACCTTTCTCGCTATGGATGGGGACATATAGGCCCCCCCTCGGAAAACCGTTTCTAGCGCATCTTTAATGGTGTGAAGATCACTCCGCTTGGATAAATAGGAAACCGCTCCGGCGCAAAGGGATTTGAATATCCGCTCAGAATCATCATAGGCCGTCAGCATTAAAATCTCTACTTGCTTTTTGCGGGCTTTAATGTGCCTAATACCTTCCATACCTGACATACCCGGTAAGTTGATATCCAGCAAAATCATATTAACGGCAGAATCTTCATGGAAATCCAGTAAAAAATCTTCCACGCTATCTGTAGCGATATCCACGGCTATATTGACCTGGTGGCCCAAATAGGTAATCAAATTATCTCTTACTAGTGGTTCATCTTCAATAATACCGAGGTGTATCATCTTGTCTGCGAATTAAGGGGTGTGGTATGCAAAATACTTATATTTGAGCAAAAATTAAGCGTCCGGTACTTCTCTCCTTTAGCTTTCCTAAATCAAAACATAGCTCTACCTCTAGAAACGCTTTTGAATGCTGCTGGTTGAAAGGCAATCATTTTATAGGGGACTATCTGTATTTTCCGAAATTCATTTTTTAGGAACTGCACAAACAATTTTTAATTTTGTCCTCGAATAAGATCAGAAAACAAAGCGACAGTTTGGACAGAGTGATCATAATCTAGTAACAATCATTAATTGAATCGTTTATGCTTAAATCGAAAATTGCTGGAATAGGGCATTACGTTCCAGATAAAGTGGTAACGAATGACGACCTAGCCAAGGTGATGGATACTTCAGACGAATGGATTAGAGAAAGAACTGGGATTGAGCAACGCCGATATGGTACAAAGCACAAGCAAACCACGACGACGATGGGCGTTGAGGCTGCGAAAATTGCGATCGAACGTGCTGGTATCACGAAAGAAGAAGTTGACTTTATCATTTTTGCCACGCTGAGTCCGGATTATTATTTCCCCGGATGTGGGGTTTTATTACAACGAGAATTGGGGATTACCAATACAGAAGTTGGGGCTTTGGATATACGGAATCAGTGCTCGGGTTTTATTTATGGCTTATCCATCGCAGATCAATTCGTAAAGACAGGAATGTATAAGAATATCCTCCTTGTCGGTGCAGAAATGCACTCTATGGGATTGGAGTTTACGACTAAGGGTAGAAATGTTACGGTAATCTTTGGGGATGGAGCGGGCGCCGCTATCATTCAGCCCACCGAAGAGGGAGAAGAAGGGATTTTAACCACTCACTTGCATTCTGACGGGACCTATGCTGAGAAGCTTTCTTTTATCAATCCTGGCTCTCATGGTGGATACCACTTCGATAAAATGGGAGAATCAATAGATTTTGGTTTTTCAGATGCAGAATATGGCGAGATTTTCGTGAATAAACACATGATAGACCAGGCTCAGATCTATCCCCATATGGAAGGGCAATTTGTGTTTAAGATGGCTGTCAAGAAGTTTCCGGAGGTCATTATGGAGGCACTGGCCAAGACTGGGCATCAGCCAAGTGATATTGACATGTTGATTCCACATCAAGCTAATTTACGGATCAGCCAATTCGTACAAAAAGTCATGAAGTTGGAAGATGGTAAAGTATGGAACAACATCCAAAAATACGGCAATACCACTGCTGCCTCGATTCCTATTGCCCTTTGTGAGGCCGTTGAAGCTGGGGCGGTGAAAAAGGGGGATTTGGTATGCTTAGCTGCCTTTGGTAGTGGTTTTACGTGGGGGTCCGCCTTGTTAAGATGGTAAATATTTGTAAATTAGAGCGATACGCAAAACTTGTTTGAAATGTTGAGATACCTTTTGGTATCTGTTACATAAAGATTGTACATTAACTTTTTCATAGCACATTTTGGTCCCGGTACCTCGTACCGGGATTTTGATTTCTAAAATAGCCAATAAGGCGCTCAAAAACAGCAGTTTATATTTTTTGTTAATTCCTTTACTGACACACTTGGCTGACACAGCCTGATGGGGTGGGTAAAAAAATGACTAAAACTGATGTTAAGAACTTCCTGTCAGCCCGATTAGTCAAGGGACACCGGTGGTACATTGTTTTTTATCAACTCAATTCCTATCCCGGTGAGCGAGAGCGCATCCGAGAAACGCGAGATCTCAATCGTATACCCGACCTCAGCCAGCGGCAACGACAAGCCAACCTCATCCCTGCCCATATTTCCGTTTTTACTTAATTTCTACCGCAGTCAGCATGGACCTATAGAAGTATTGGTGAGTTTGGCCAGCCACATACCCAAGCCTTTTTGGACTATGTTGTATGCCATAGGGGAGTGGGGCAACAAATCTACAACGACTTCATCTGAAGGTGTGCAGAAGTATATCTCATTCTTTGGATGGCTAATTGACTTTGGAGTCGCTAGCAGTACAAAACAGGAATCCACTTTTTTAAATTAATAAACTTGAAAACGTCCAACGACTAAGCAGCCAACGCTAGCCAATTAAGCATTCACTAATATTCATTTCAAGCTAGGATTGCCTTGTCTTTAAGGGAACATCTTACAAAATCAAATCTTTTCTTAATTTTAAGTAACAATCGTACACTAAACCCCGATGCATGCCAGAAAAGCCAGACACTGTAGATCAAACAAGCTTTAGTTGGAAGTTACTACTGCGTCGCATTAAGAAGGAAAAGACGGTATTACTCATTGGCCCAGAGGTCATCATAGCCAGCCAGAGGCGAGACATATCCCTCAAGCAAGCCTTACAGGAATACATACAAGAAGATCTACAGGGAATCGTCGAAAAAGAAGCACTCAAAAAGATTCAGTACTATAGCGAAGATGGTTTTTTCTACCTCGAAGATGAATATAAGTCGGAAGTACTGGACTCCGTACTGCAATTTTATGAAGAGCAGGAATTAACCGATCTCCTCGAAAACACTTTGTTGTGCCCAGATAATCAACGACTTATGATTTTTTGAATTATCAAACAATGAGATCAATGCCATGCTGCCGACTAGGTACCCCTTCAATGAGATCATGGATAAGCCAAGGATTGGCAGTACTTTAAGACAGGCTGTAAATCTTCCAATGCAGTTAGACAAAGTGACTGTGCCAAGCGAGTTCGTAACCCAATAGGTTTTCAGCAAAAGAAGGTTGGCCAAACTTGTAGCTCAATCTACCTCAGGCGCCTACTATAAGGACAGAAAGATCAGGGTAGTATATTTGGGTGAGTTGAGCAAGTGGACTTCACGCTTCAAAAATTCCTTGATACAATAGTTTGTCCATTTTTCTATTGAACTCTTTCCTTTCGTTAGCTTTGGGAAAGTCGATCTCTGGCACGGTTTTGCCTAAAAACTGGCATAGGGGGGCCCAACCTTCTTTAACATCATACCACAGTAGATTTTCAGCTTTGATACTACTTGTCACTAATGCTTCGTGCGATTGATATTTGGCTCTCATGAATTCTTTGTCCTCAAATCTTGATTCAAATTGCCCTCGCCAAATCAATTTGTCATTAAACATGAAAACGGGTGCTACTTTGCGATAGTCTTTGGAGAAAAGCATGTTTTTTACCAAGCTCGTCACGTCTTTGATGGTCTTTGGTTTTCCTCGGTAGACGGTTTCCTTGACACTATGATACCAACTGTCGAAGTCTCGCCTTGTATGAATTACTTTTATATCTGGATTTAGCTTTACTAAATCAGGGTAATAGAGGCAAGTGGGGTAATCAAGGGCGCTATGATATCCTTCGTAAAACTTACTCCATTCGATTTGATTCGACTTATAACCTTTTTTCAAGATCTCTATCCGTGCCGGGTTCTTAAGTAATTCTATCATGTGAAAACACCTTTTCCCCGTCAAATACTCCAATGCCTGCTTTAATGACATGGTGCCCGTCCTTGCCAATCCTGTACCGATAATTTCAAGTTGCATAGTCGATGAATTAGGCTTATCAAGTAATATGATCAAAATGACCGCTGTTGTCTTCAGACTATACGGGAGAAATTGGCCCCACGGTTTCCTCAGCACTAGAAAAAATAAAGTAATGGTACTTTTTAGGTGGTAACAGCTGGCCGCTTAGTACAGGTATAGCTCCAATTTCTGCTGAAAGGAGCAGGTAGAAGGGAAGGATGAGATCACCTTGGATTTTGGGGAATTCAGGAATCTGACTACCTTACTAGCCGTTAAGTAAATCCCCATTGGACACTTTAAAACAGTACCAGTCTTAGATTATTATCGAAAGAGAGCTTCGAAATATGGATTTTCAAATGATTTGACGGATTGGACTATGTTTAGCCTAGTTAGGAATGCTATACGGGCTAGTAACTTCCAATATTTTGAAGAATTAGAGAATGAGTTCAGGCCAACAGGGTATCTTACTAGGTTGAGATCCAATAGAGCCTGTTCTATCGCAGATTTTTACTTAGAAAACCACCTCCCATTGAAATCCTTTGTTCAAATCAATAGTTGAAGAATTCATGCCAATAAAGAGAAAGATAGACCATATCGTTTACGTAGTTCTGGATTTGGAAGAGGCAATCGAAGATTTTCGCGTAAGGACTGGCGTAACTCCAGTTTTCGGAGGGTATCATACGAGTAAGGGAACGAAGAACGCCTTGGTAAATATCGGGCAGGGAGCCTATCTGGAATTGATTACAGTAGATCTGGATAATATAGAGATAGCTGCTCCCCGTTGGATGGGGGTGGATTTAATAAGTGAAGCACAAGTGACGCGCTGGTCCTTGAAGTCTGATCAATTGGAGGGGGATAGCCGGGCTTTAAAAACTTTTCACTCCAGTATGGGACGCATTGAAGGAGGGCAAAGAAAAACCGCCTCAGGAGGGCTTTTGTCCTGGATGATGATTATGCCTTTAGCTGCGCCTGCTGTCGAGATTGCGCCTTTTGTGACGAGTTGGGGAAAGGAGAGCATTCATCCCACGCAAGATCTATCGCCAGTTTGCCCCTTGCTTGATATCCAATTCATTCATCCTGAGCCGGCTACTTTGAAAGAGGTGTGGAGTCAACTTGGTCTTTCGTACTCCATTACTCAAGGACCCAAACCCCGGATCAAGATTGTGCTCGACTGCCCCCAGGGGAAAATCGAATTATAAGTCGTAAGTAAAGGGGGAATAAAAGTGTATCTTACACTACAATAAAGGATTATGTAATTGGGTTCTAATTTTGGACAACACTGACACACCACCAAAATGCTGTCAGAGAACTAATTTTACATTATGCTTAGGATAAAAATCATCAGCATGCTACTGTTATTCAGTAGCGGCCATCTTCTGCTGTCTCAAAAACCGGCAGATACTCCATTCGAATACGAAGCAGCCTATAAAAAACGTATTCAAAAACCTTACCTGAACGAGGTTTACATTCCAGCGGACATGGCAGAGGCTTTCGCCGAGTTTAATCGTCTAATTGATCAAGACTCCAAGAAGAAATTCAAAAGTGTTCCGGAAGATATCGCGGCACGAAAACTCCACTTTAGTTTCGGGCGATGGATGACGGTCAACTGGTCCTTTTATGAGGGGTCACGCTTTTCTCACTATCTCAAGCAGGTAGGAGTAACACACCCAGATGACATGGCTCGCTTTGTGATTATCTCTTATCACCGGTATCTAAACAAAAAACCACTGGATGTTAAGGAGCAAGTCACTTTCTACCAGGAGAAGCGCAAAGCTGAAATGGAGGCAAGACGAGCCCAGGGCACCGTTATTCATACGGAAACTCGACAATTGCAACCCAAGGGTAGCGGAAACTAAACAGGACTAGCAAAGCAGAAAGAGGAGGTAGAAATGGCTTGTGGTAAGAGTACTGATTTTTCGTGTGTCTATTTTGAACTGCTGGTGAGTGCAGGCACCCGTCCAGCAGTTCAGTTTGCCGTTTATGCTAGCATGTGAAGGGGAAGCATTAGGATTCTTCCATCTCCAGAAGAGACTTTTCATACTTTTTGACCATCATGGCCTGTTGCTCTGCAATTTTGTTCAACACTTTTAGTTCAACATTTAAAGCTGCATCTTTAGTCTCAACATCTTTTTGATAAGGCAATTCTTTCTTCTTGCGATTAATATCCAAAATCTTTTGAATAGTTTGATGTAGGGCGATTCTGGCTTTAACTAATCGTCGTTTGATGGTTCTTCGCATCATACTCTGATGAATTAAGCTTTTTTCAATGGATGAATTAGGTAGTTGGTCGTCGATCATTCTCATAATCAAAAGGACTAGAAGGTACTAAAATATCGCAATTTTTGCCCAAAATAAAATCTAAGCAACAAAAAGGCGATTGAAATTATTTTCTCTTTTGACCATGCAAAACGTATTATTATTTTGTATTATGTACAAAATACTTAATCATTACAAACTAATAACAATCTGCAAAGTCAAATGGATTTGTGTGAGTGTCAGAAAAAATGTTAAAGTTTTGAAGCTGTATTTAGTATCAGTAAAGAAGATGTCTATAGCCACAAAAGATGGAATCTATGCCGGACTATAGATTGACTGGCATACTCAATGTTTGGGTGAGTACAACAGGGATTATAAGGAAGTTTGGTGTGGAATTGGGTTTGTTCCGCAGTTGCAGGTGTTTGGGGTCTGGGAACTATAATTCGTACGTTAGCTGACTAATACTAGAACTATTATTTGAAAGGATTATTTTGTAGTAGTTGCGATTTAAACCGTTAAAGTCTAACTCAAAATACAAAAAAAATCATATTCGGATACTATTTAATGTAATATTTTTCAATCCGTTACAACTTGCCATTACCTCCTACTCGCTAATTTGCTTGGATGCACCCACCATTTCATTTTTCTTGATGAAGGCAATTCGTTGCTGCACATTGGCATAGGTACGCCCTTGATCTTCGGGGGTGTTCAAAATATAGTCCTTCAGTCGCTCTATGGTGGTAGTAGCTACATGCATGCGTGTATCTGAGGAAGCATAGTAGATAAATACTTCCCCATTATCACGCATCACCCAACCATTACTGAAGGCAACATTAGAAACATCCCCAACTCTCTCCATACCGATCGGCGCAATGAAGTGTCGATTGGGTTGCTTGATCACTTTCCAAGGCTCTCTTAGGTCACATAGGAATAAATAAAGTACATAGCGTAGACCTGCTGCGGTTCGTCGTACGCCATGGGCTAAATGCAACCAGCCAATATCCGTCTTCAAGGGGGCAGGTCCCAGGCCATTCTTCACTTCCTTGACGGTGTGATACTTTTTGTGTTCAATCACTCTTTCATCTACGAGCACGGGGTTTTGAATGTCTTCACACCAGGCCCAACCGATTCCGCCGCCACCCCCTGTTTCAATAAAGCCATCCATAGGACGTGTATAAAAGGCATATTTGCCATTTACGAATTCTGGATGCAATACACAGTTGCGTTGCTGGGCGGATTTTGAGATCAGGTCGGGGAGGCGCTCCCAGTTTATTAGATCCTTGGTCCGGGCTAAGCCGGAAGAGGCAATTGCAGCTGAGGTATCATGTGGTTTGGATAGGTCTTTTCTCTCGGCACAGAAAATACCATATATCCAGCCGTCTTCGTGTTCAACTAGCCGTATATCATATACGTTCATATCCGGGTCCCCGGTCTCGGGCATTACGGTAGGGTAGGGGCCAGAATCTAAATCCATCAACACCTGTAGTACTTTCTGCAATGCCGAAGAAGGACTTTACATCATTGGCTTCGATACGAGGCATCAGCAATATCTTGTCTCCCCAGGCCATGGCACCGGCATTAAATACCGTATTGATTTCCAATCGTTCCATTAAGTAGGGATTGGTCTCAAAATTGAAATCATATCGCCATTCAAGCGGAGTATGTTTCCAACTAAGAACAGGATGTGTATGGCGATAGAAGATACCGTTATAGTTTTCTTCGATTTTTGGATTTTCTCGGTTGAGCCACTCCTCGTGATCCTTAATCAATTCTAGTTTTCTTTGGTTAAATGCTTCTTTCGTTTTCATGCATCCTCTTTTGTGCAGAAATTTTACTCAGGCAGAGTTTTCTTGCTTGTTATAGCTTTTAAAATAATGAGATTAATCTACTACTATGGTATTCAATAATGATGTTCCTAGATCCATTGATCCAAAAGCAAAATGCCAATGATTCCAATGATTGAGATGCCGGTTTCCATAACTGTCCAGGACTGTAAAGTCTCTTTTACACTTAAGTTAAAGTACTCCTTAAACAACCAGAACCCACCATCATTAACATGGGAAAAGGTGATACTACCGGCTCCAATCGCCAAAGTTAGCAATTCTGGCGAAGTGCCTTGCTGAACAAGAGGTAGCATTATGCCTGCCGCGGTTAATCCAGCTACAGTAGCTGATCCTACTGCCACTCTAATCAATGCTGCGGTAATCCAAGCGAGCAATAACGGAGATAATGTACTTTGTGCCAAAAGTTGACCAATATAATCTGCTGCTTTACTTTCTACCAGAATTTCTTTTAGTCCCCCCGCTCCAGCGATGATCAATAGCACCATGGTAATGCTGGCGACTGCGGCACTTAACTCTCGCATGACTTCTTCCATCTTTTTCCCTCTTCGGATGCCCAGAAAGTAGAGGGCAAACAGCACGGAGATTAGCATGGCTACTGCTGGTATTCCTACGGCGGTGCATACGGTCACCATCCAACTTTGTGGGGCAAAAATCAATGGTGCTATGGCGGCAATACCGATGAGCACTACGGGTAAAAGAGCGGTCAATATACTGAGGGTAGCGGAGGGTAATTGATCTTCAGGGATGGGTTCAACAGCTATAAAGGTGTCCATCGGCTTGGATTCGATTTTGGACACGAAGGGAGAAAGCCCTAAGCCCGCAATCAGTATCGCGGGTATTCCTACGATCAAGCCATAGAGGATGGTTAGACCTAAATCAGCCTTGAACATCTCTGCAATAGCTGTTGGAGCAGGATGTGGAGGCAAAAATCCATGCGTTACGGATAAGGAGGCCAGCATGGGTATTCCCACATATAGTAGGGGTAGCTGTAGGGTAGCGGCAACCGTAAATACTAAAGGTACTAGGATGACAAAGCCTACCGAATAGAACATGGGAATCCCTACTATAAAACCAGCAAACATCAAGGCGAGTTGTACCCGCTTTATCCCAAACCAACTGACCAGGGTAGCCGTAATCTTTTGTGCTGCACCGCTATCCGCTACCAGTTTCCCCAGCATGGCTCCGAATCCCAGGATTAGTACCAGGGAACCTAAGGTATTGCCCATGCCTTTTTGCATAGCCTGCACGGTAAGCGGAAGGGATAGTCCCATAGCCAGACCAACAAAAAGACAAACAATCACAAAGGAAAGGAACCCATTGATCTTCCAAACCGTGATTAACAACAGCAAAAGAAGTACTCCCCCTAGAATAATGAGTAATGGCATATCTACTGAAGTTGTTGGCTGGTGCTTAGTGAATAGGGGGCGGCGGCTGGGTTGGCTCCCCAGTTCTTGGCAGGTTTACTAGACATTTGAAATTCTAAGGCTCCACCTTTGATAATATCGCTATGATCTATCCAGCATCGGTCATACGCTTGCCCGTTTAGCGTGGCATTCCTTATATATACATTGTCTTTTTGGTTGTCCTGAGCTTTGATTACAAAAGACTTACCATTTTCTAAAGCCATTTCCACCTGATCAAATAAAGGACTGCCGATGATATACTGTGTGGTGCCAGGTGTAACCGGGTAAAACCCTAGCGCACTGAATACATACCAGGCTGATGTTTGACCATTGTCTTCATCTCCGCAATATCCATCAGGTGTTGGTGCATACAATTTATCCATGACCTCTCGCACTTTTTCCTGCGCTTTCCAACTTTGCCCCGCGTGATTATACAAGTAAATCATATGCTGGATGGGTTGATTACCATGTGCATAATTCCCCATATTTACAATCTGCATCTCCCGTATCTCATGGATAGTAAAGCCATAATAGGAAGCATCAAATACAGGGGGCATTTCAAAAACTTGGTCTAGCTTTTGGGCAAAAGCCTCCTTGCCTCCCATAAGATCCATTAATCCGGCAATGTCCTGAAAGACCGACCATGTATAATGCAGGCTATTTCCCTCAGTGAAAGCATCTCCCCACTTCAGTGGGTTAAATGGCTCCTGAAATTTTCCATCTTTATTTTTACCGCGCATCCAGCCAGTTTCTGGGTCATACAACAACTTATAGTTGAGTGATTGTTGATAAAACTTTTGCGCGTCCTCTTCCTTTCCCAACTGGCGGGCTAGTTGGGCTAAAGCAAAGTCTGCATAGGCGTATTCTAAGCTGCGGGCTGCATTTTCATGGATGCCAACATCATAGGGCACATAGCCAAGTTCATTGTAATAGTCAACACCCGCTCGCCCGACGGAATTGACGGGCCGGCCGTCACCTACGGAAGCATTCTTCTGAAGCGCTTCGTAAAGCGCCTCCACATCAAAACCCCTAACTCCCTTTATATAAGCATCAGAAATTAATGAGGCGGAGTTGGATCCGATCATACAATCCCGATGGCCGGGGCTGGCCCATTCCGGCAACCAGCCTGACTCTAAGTAGGTATTCACCAGCCCTTGCATAATCTGGCTATTTAAGTCCGGATACATCAGCGCAAAGAAGGGAAAGACCGCTCTGAAAGTATCCCAAAAGCCATTATCCGTGAATTGGTAACCGGGAAGCACCTCCCCATTGTAGGGGCTGTAGTGCATGATTTCACCCCGCTCATCTAATTCATAAAATTTTCTAGGGAATAGTAAGAGTCGATACAAACAAGAGTAGAAGGTCTGAACATCTTTGCTATTCGCTCCTTGGACCTTTATCCGATTGAGCTCTGAATTCCAGACTGATTTTGCCTTTTCCAAGGTGGCTGCAAAACCATCGGCTCCAATTTCCGCCTGTAGGTTTCGCTCTGCCTGCTCAGGACTGATAAATGAGGACGCCACTTTCACATGCACTTGTTCTCCTTTTTCTGTAGCAAAACCAACAATGGCTCCTACGTGTTCTCCCTCTTGTTGTCTCTGTTTTGGAAAGAACTTCCACCCATCTCCCCAGGTATGTACTTCCCGGAAGTCTTTGTCGAAGGTGGCCACAAAATAATTGTGGAAATTATCAGGGACGCCTCCGCTATTATTTCGGCAATAACCAATGATTTTGCGTTCTTCCGGAATGATCTTGACCTTGGAACCTTTGAAAAACGCATCCAAAAGGATATAAGCGGAATCGGCTTGAGGAAAGGTAAACCGAAAGTGAGCCGCTCTCTCGGTTGGCGTTACTTCAGCAACAATATCGTAATCTGCCAGATAGACTTGGTAATGGTGGGGTAGGGCGGTTTCCGCCTTGTGGGAGAACCAAGAAGCGCGTTCATCCTCCTGATACTTTAAACTACCTGTTAGGGCCATCAAGGAGAAGGCAGCATAGTCATTGATCCAGGGGCTAGGTTGATGGGTTTGCTTAATCCCTCGAATTTTATTTTCATCGTACTTATAAGTCCAACCGTCTCCCATCTTACTCGTCATGGGGGTCCAGAAATTCATTCCCCAGGGTAGGGCGATGGCAGGATAGGTATTACCATTTGACAGGCTGAAGTCCGAGTCGGTACCCATTAATGGATTGACCAGGTCTACAGGACTGTCCGTCAAGGAAGATGATAAGTATAGAGAGGAAGAGTTGGGAGATTGACAACTCTGAAGCATCATAAAGAAGGCAGCGCTCCAGACAGCAATTTTTTGATATTTCATACGATAATACTTGGCCTAAAAATGATTGGGTCTACAATTGGTTTTGGAGTAAGAATTGAGTACCTGTTTGATTAGATGGACAAATAAGGTTTTTCGTTTTGTAGGTAGATTCTTGATGCAAGCTACCCATTAATTCGTGATACCCACTCTTTGGAAAACCTGAACTTGTAAACTTTAAATAGACCGATTGAAATATCCCATCCATTTTCCAAGGCTAAAATTATAGAAAATTTTTGAATTATGTGCTCGTGCACGGAAGAATTTTTATTTTTGTTTTAGGAGATATTCGAATGATGTTTTTGTCCCCTACAACAATTTACTGTCGACTTCTTGTTATTTTTGGCCCTTTAAGCGGCTATAAAGGTAAATCTGATCTCATGATAGACTATTTGGTTCGTCCAAAGAGGTTTTGTTAGATGGCAGATGTTTGGGTAAAGTGAAGACCAGCTAGGAAGAGTTATTCTATCTCTGGCATGACGGATTGCACTTGTTGAGCAGATGCAAAAACAATGAACAGTTGGCAAAGTAAAAATGACTATGAAAAACCGAGTACGGATCAAGGATATTGCGGAAAAGGCTGGTGTTTCTAAAGGAACCGTTGATAGGGTATTGCATAAACGTGGGAATGTGTCACCTGAAGCGCGTAAAAAGGTTTTGGCAGCTATTGAGGAGCTGGATTACCAGCGAAATATTATTGCCAGTGCCCTAGCTTATAATCGGGTTTGGAAAATTGCGGCCTTGTTGCCTCGCCCAGAAGAGGACCCCTTCTGGCAACAGCCCAAGATTGGTATTGGCCGGGCTCATCGGGCGGTAAGAGATTATGGCGTTACCATTAGCTTTTACCATTTTGCTGAAGCTAATGCGAATGAATTCATCACTGCTAGCCAAGACATCTTGGATGGCGATTATGATGCTGTACTAGTGGCTCCTATATTTGCCAAAGAGGGACATGACTTTCTGGATCGCTGCCGAGAAAAAGGGCTCAAGTACGTACAAATCAATACCTACTTGCCACGAGAAGATGAAAGTTTCCTATGCTACATCGGGCAGGATTCCTACCAGAGTGGAATGCTAGCGGCTAAGCTATTGAGTTTTGGAGTGGCGGAAGGTGATACGGCTATGATTTTACATCTGGAAAAAGCTGTGTATAATTCGATGCACTTGGTGGAAAAGGAAAAAGGCTTCAAGGACTTCTTTACCCAAAATCCACAGCAATCCATTACTCTTTTCCAAACCAGCTTCGAAGATATCTTCGATAAAGAAGCTTTTGCCAAGTTTGTACAGGAGACACTCGCCCAGCATCCTGAAGTAGGAGGTATTTTTGTGACGACCTCTCGGGCTTATCATCTGGTGGAAGCGCTGGAACGACTTGCCGAACCCCCTTTGAAAGTGTTAGGGTTTGATTTAATTGATGAAAATTTGAAACACCTCGAAACCGATAAAATCCACTTTTTGATTAATCAGAATCCACTCAAGCAAGGATACCTAGCGATCATTAACATCTTTAATCACCTAGTGTTGAAGAAGGAGGTACAGAAAATCCAGTACCTGCCTTTGGATGTAGTGATGCGGGAAAACATGCAGTATTACATTAATGTGGAAGAAGAACTCCATTTAATCATATAAATCTGTACAAAACCATAGAAAAACGGAAAGTATCCCTATCCATTTGATAAGCTCGCGCACGCTACTAATAATTTATTTTCTAACCATAATTTAGCTTGATTGACGTATGAAACCACTCAATCGAATCTTGACCCTCTTACTCATTGGGCTGGTCTTTTCTTGCCAGTCAAACGAATCAAATCAAACGGAATCCTATGACGTAATTGTCTTGGGTGAAGGGACTGGAGCCATAGCTGCTGCTATACAGTCGGCTCGTAGTGGGGCCAAGACTTTGCTGGTTAATCCCTTACCGTGGCTGGGAGGAATGTTGACCGCTGCGGGCGTGTCCGCCACCGATGGCAACCATCAATTGCCTGCTGGACTGTGGGGAGAGTTCAGAGCTTTGTTGCGCCAACACTATGGGGGGACAGATTCACTTTTTACCGGTTGGGTGAGTAATACTATGTTTGAACCTAAAATTGGAGCCAAGTACTGGGAAGATCTGGCTAATGCTGAATCTAAGCTGACGGTACTCCTCAATACGAAGTACAAAGTAAGTCCTCGTCATCAAACCGCTTGGCCCGTCGAATTGATCTTAGCTGGAGGGGGAAGCAGAAAGGTGGAAGGTATCGAATTGGTGGATGGTACTGATTTAGGAGATGTAGCAGCACAATTGGGCGTTGCCTATGATCTGGGAATGGAATCATCGTCCGACAGCGGCGAGGCGATTGCTCCGGATACAGCCAATGACATCATTCAGGATTTTACCTATGCCGCCATCTTGAAGGACTATGGGGCAGGGACCGATCATACCATCGACAAGCCTGCCAACTATGATCCAACCGTTTTTCGTTGTTCGTGCCAGTATGATTGTGATAAGGAGGAGGCTCATCCCTGTGCAACCATGTTATCTTACGGTAAATTACCCAACGATAAATACATGATCAACTGGCCAATAGAAGGCAATGACTATTATGCAAATATGGTAGAATTGGATGTTACTGCTAGGGAAGCTATTTACGAAAAAGCAAAACAGCATACCTTAAACTTCATCTACTATATTCAAGCTGAATTAGGGTATCCACATCTTGGTTTGGCGGATGATGAATTTCCGACGGCCGACTTACTCCCGTTGATGCCGTATCATCGGGAAGGACGGCGTATAGAAGGAGAAGTACGACTAAATTTAAATCATATTTTACAGCCCTTTGCACATAATCTCTATCGGACGGGAATTGCAGTTGGCGATTACCCTATCGATCATCATCATGACAAGGCACCTGCTGCTCCTACTATGGATTTTCCCGCTGTTCCTTCCTTTACTATCCCATTAGGTGCTCTGATTCCTAAAGATGTCGATCATTTATTGATGGCAGATAAAGCCATTTCGGTAAGCAATATTGTCAATGGATCTAGCCGCCTGCAACCGGTCGTTTTGCAAATTGGACAAGTAGCGGGCCTGATGGCAGCTCTTGCGGCGAAAAAGGGAAGTAGCCCAGATCAACTTGATGTTAGGGCGGTGCAAGACAGTCTCCTTTCGCATGGAGGATATTTGATGCCCTACATGGATGTACGACCAGATCACCCATACTTTGCTGCTATACATCGCTTAGGAGCCACCGGTATCCTGCGAGGCAAAGGCATTCCGTACAAATGGGCTAATGAGACCCGCTTCTACCCAGATACAAATCTAATGGTACAAACCCTGTTGAACGATATGGGGGGCTGGCTAGTGGATGCAAGCGCGCTGGAACAGCTCCCACAGGCGGATTGGGTAACTGGTCAATTCCTGGTAGAATTGTTGCAGCAAGTAGAGGCAAACCAACAAGCTAATATCGTTCAAGAAATTGAAACAAGTATCGCTTCTTGCCAAGGCGGGAAATATGATGCTTCGATTCCGCTTACCAAGGCTTGTATCGCAGCTGTGCTAGATCAATATTTGGATCCTTTTCACACTCGAAAGGTGGATCTAAAGGGAGATTGGGGTGATTGAGTTACTGCTTTTACCGCAGCTATTGAAAAATGTAGCCCCAGTCAACGGCTGTCCACCAGAGAAATTCTACATTTGCGGCTATGATCATTCAAGCTGAAAATCTATCTGCAGGCTTAGGGACCGAAGTACTTCTGCACGATATCAATTGGTCGGTGCAGCCTGGTCAACATTGGGTTGTGACCGGAGCGAATGGGGCTGGAAAATCGATGCTGATTAACACTCTAGTAGGGAGATCCCGAATTAGGCGAGGAAGTTTGCGATTCCCATTTTTAGGAGAGAAAGTGGATTTTTTGAAAAAGAAAAAAGCCATCACAAGGGTTGCTTTCACCGACACTTCTAAACTCTTCAAAAGTGCAGAGATTCAGCATTACTATCAGCAACGCTATAATGCTTTCGATGCAGACGGGCATCTTACCGTTCGAAGTTACTTGCAGACGGGCGGCTTACAGGAAGAAAATCAGGAACATCAGGCAGTACTGCAACTGCTAGATCTTGATGTTTTAATAGATAAAGAACGCATTAAACTGTCCAGTGGACAAACCCGTAAATTACTCTTAGCGAAAGCCCTCATCAAGCAACCACAACTGCTGTTACTGGATAACCCTTACATTGGACTGGATGCAGGGAGTCGAAAAATATTAAATGATACGCTGGATCAATTGGCAAGAGCGCGCAACATTACTATTATCCTTTCTGGGCACTTTGATGTTTTGCCACAATGTATAAGCCATAGACTGCATCTGGAAAAAGGGAAAGTAAGTTACCAGGGCCCATTGCAAAAGCTAGAGACAGATCAGGTGACAGCACTTTCTAGTCAGCAAATAAGCAAGCTAGAAGAATTGGAAACCTTTTATCGGGCTAAGAGTGCTCCTTTGACCGTCCAGGATGTTTTCCAATTGGATGGAGTAAGTGTAAAATACGGGCGAACCACTATTTTAGAAGAGGTGAATTGGCGGGTAAAACCAGGAGAGAAGTGGATGCTCAAAGGCCAAAATGGAGCAGGAAAATCGACTTTGCTCAGTTTGCTGTATGGAGATAATCCGCAGGCTTACAGCCTACCGGTTTACCTTTTCGACCAGAAGCGGGGACCAGGTCAGAGTATTTGGGCCATTAAAGAGCGGATCGGATTTACTTCTCCGGAATTGCATGCTTACTACGACCAGGATCTGCTGGCCAGACATGTGGTTTGGAGCGGCTTAACCGATACCTTTCATGTGAAGCCTGGGACGCCACCGGAATTCCGAAAAATGACGGAAGCCCTTTTTGAGTATTTTAATCTACAGGAATACCTAAATCGCCCTTTCAGCCACTTGTCAACTGGGATTCAAAGATTGGTACTATTCATGCGCGCCTTGATTAAAGTACCGCCGGTGCTACTGCTGGACGAACCCTTTCAAGGCTTTGATCAAAATAGGATACAGGCTTGCCGAGCCTTACTTAGCAAGATTTTAGATGATCAGTTTACCTTAATCTTTATTACCCATTTCGAACAAGAAGCGCCAAGCATTGTGGAGCAGACCTTCCGCTTAGAAAGTTAATCTCAATCCAGGTCCCTGCTGAAGCTATTTTTATTCCGTAGCGGGTAAAAAATCGGTAATTCCCTTCACCAACTGCTGGAAGAGGCCAGTGGAATCACTATCAAACCAAGTTTCCGGATTCTGATTAGATTGGAATACAAAGGGATTAATTCTGCTCGTATCCCGGTAGATATCAATGGAGAAGCCTTGAGGTACTTGCGGACCCTTCAGACTCACCTGACCGAATTTATAGTTAGCCGCCGCCAATTCGTCGAAATCATCGGCAAAGGTCTCGCCACGTAGATTGGTAAATTGCTGCACATAGTTTTCTACCTTCATGGAATCCAACAGCTGGTCCCCAAACATCCACCCCGCTGGACCTTTACTTAAAGTGAAGCTTTCATCCCCTTGCGCAATCGTCACTTCTTCGAAAGCTGTATTAGGCGGGGTATTGGTCAACATGCGATTGCGATAAGAATTAAATCCCTGTCCCAGCGTCAGCGTTTGGAAACCGTCAACGGCATAAACTTCTTTGCCACTCATCAGGCGAATATAGGAAGTACCCGTCTGGGCTTGTTGATCAAAGGCAAAACGACCAGAAATGAAATCTTCCAAGAGCGTTTCGCCGTCAAAGACCTGAATGCGTGTTCCCTGCTCTTCTCCCACTTCATAGTCCGCCCATTTTTCTTCGCTATTGGCGGCGATATATTTAGTTTGGATTAATCTGATATTACTGAGTAGGGATTGGATGGCTGTACTGGTGGCTTTGGTGTTCACGGAGCCGCTAGAAGCAATCCAACCTGCTCCTTCTCGTTGCAGGGTGATTTCCTCGCTGGCAGGTGGCTTTGTATTAATGATAATACGATTTACCTGACTGGTGTCGACTTGAATTAGTTCTGTGTCGAAATTGCTGGTACGCTTACCTGTGAATACTTGGGAAAGGCCATAAATGGCAAGTAAACCAAGAAAGATGAAGAATAGCGTTTTGTTGTTCATGCTTAAGTGGTTTTCTCTCTAAATAATGCTTTTGAATGTTGACAAACGAACAATGGAAAGGATCTTGCACACTAGTGTGTTACAAATGATCGGCTATCATCCGATAGGCCGTTCGGGTGGCAAATTTGAGGAAAAATTAGCAGTCAAGCAAACACCCTATAAAAGAAAACACCCCAAGTCCGTAAGACCTGGGGTGTTTTCGAAGTAAGATCACAATGAGATAAATCTAATTCTAAGGATTTTGTTCAATCAATGGATTAGCATTTACCTCGTCAAGTGGGATCTGCCATTGCCAGCGGTTGTCACCGGCTGGTACTTCCAGCAAGTTGGCTAATACCCCTGCGTTGTGATTAGCGCCGGTGCGATCAAGGGGTAAATTTAATCGTTTGAGATCGTTGAATCGAAAGCCCTCACCCCACAATTCCCAACGTCGCTGTAGTAGGATCTCTTGGATCAAGTCCTCACCTGTTTTGCTAGAGATGACGTATTCTGAATCTCGATTAGAGGCTAATGCAAATAATGCATCTGCGGCACCGGCAGCGTCGCCTTGTCTTGCCTTTGCCTCTGCTTCGATTAGGTACATCTCTGCAGCTCTCATATAAGGCACATCTCCACGGCTATCTCCAGTGGCTATAGCTAAGAACTTTTGGCTAGTATAAGGGAAACGTCGGTGCCGAGAACTGATTTCGATACCTGGGGGTAGATCATTGTGCTCACCAGTAGGATCGAAGATGGTAGAACGTACGTCTGATTTTGGGATCAGCTCATACAAGATACTGTTGATAGATTTTGGATTCCCTCGGATATTGGAGGAGCTAAAGTTCCTTGACATCCAAGCCCCAAAGTTGGTGAAAGCAGATCCTTGCTCTGGGTTGTAAAAGCCACCCCACATCCATTCTGCATTGGTGTAGTCATTGAATCCTAGTCGGTAGGTGTCATTGCTCATCAAGGGGTGTCCTTCTCTGGCCTCAATGGCAAATTGAGCAGCTACGGCATAATTGTGCTGCACCAAATTTACACGAGCTTTCATACCTTTTGCTACATTCTGGCTAATGTGCGAGGCATTAGGACGTTCATATCCTTCCAATAAGGTAATAGCCTGATCCAGATCCTGATTGATCTGGGCGTAAACCTCGGTGACTGAACTTCTAGCTTGAGGTTCGCTAGTACTGGTCAACATTAAAGGAATCCCTAGTTGTGGATTATTACCACTTTCATCATAACGTTTTGCGTAAAGCTGTACCAAGCGGAAGTGAGCGAATGCACGGTAAGCATAGGCTTGTCCCAAGGCTGCATTTCGCTCTGCATCTGGTCCTACGGCTTTATCTGCACCAGTGATCACAATATTGGCATTGTTTATCACCTTATACAAAACACGCCAGGCGTGCCGAGTATCTGTATCAGCCGCATTAGTATGATCATTCCATCTGGCCATGTTGATCCACCAACCATTAGCGATGGCATTCATGACTAGGTCTTCTCCCAAGGCATCGTTTTGGATCATCATAGCAGAGTATCCTCCGCGACCATTGGATCCTTGTCGGGTATACATCAAGCGATGTATGCCGTTGATAATGGTAAATAAATTACCCGTAGTAGCGGTGGCTGAATCAGCAGATACCGCTGTGGTTGGGGCCTGATCCAGAAAGTCTTCACTACAAGCGGTGAAGGCCACCACCAAGCCCAATAGAAAAATATATTTAGAAAAGTACTTTTTCATTGCAATCTGTTTTGCGAATTAGAAGGTTGCGGTTACACCAAAAGTCACTACTCTAGAAGGAGTAAAGACGTTCTGCGTAGTACCATTGAAGTTTTGATTAACGTATAGGCCACGGCGCTGCGTGGAGAAGAAAACGTTTTCCCCATTGGCATACAGACGTAAATTCTGCAAGCCAATGCTCTTAGCGGCCAATGCGGGTAGATCATACGATAAGTTAATCTGTCGTAAGGCGATGTAAGAAGAACTAACCAACCAACGATCAGATCCCGCTCCGAAGGCTGCCGTTTGAGAAACATCCAAACGAGGCACATTAGTGATATCGCCAGGTTGTTGCCAACGTTCCAGGATATCAGTATGAGCAGCATTACCATAGTTTCCAGAAGACATCAGGCCGGCATAGTTAGTATCATACGTTTGACCACCAATTTGGTAAGTAAACAGTACGCCTAGACGGAAGTCTTTGTAAGTAAAACCACTGTTAAAACTACCGAAGACATCAGGGACGGCAGTACCGACAAAATCAAACTTAGCCTTATTCTGGTTGGTGGTTACCAGGGTGCCATCCGCCGCAGTACGAACCTCTGAGTCACTAGGATCAATTTCATCATCCAAGATATATAGGGCTGCCCCATCCGCTGGATCTACGCCATACCAATCCCGCAACCAGTAATCGTAGATGGAACCACCTACTACGAGTTTTTTAGAACCTCGAATGATTTCTTCCTGTGGCAGTTGAGTAAACTGATTTTCGATGGTAGACGCATTGATGTTAAAACGCCAGGTGAAGTCGTCGGTACGAATGATGTCCACCCCTAGATCAATTTCAAAACCACGATTATACATGGCTCCAATATTCTGATTCACATCATCAATTCCAGAAGATAGTGGTAAGGGAACATTGAAGATAAGGTCATCGGTGATCCGGTTGTAGAATTCTATGCTACCGGAAACGCGGTAATTGAATAGGGCAAACTCCAGCGCTATATCGGTTTGTTGGTTGGATTCCCAAGCTAAGCTTGGAGCAGCCAAGGTACTAACCAGGATACCCGGCTCGTTCGCATTATTGTTACCCAAAGAGAATAGGGCCTGACTGGCAAAGAAGCTCAAAGACGCATTATCCAAATTGGAGTCGTTCCCCACTTCACCATAAGAAGCTCTAGCTTTCAACATACTGATCCAGCTAACACCCTGCAGGAATGGCTCTTGATCCATACGCCAGGCACCACCAACTGACCAGAAGTTACCCCATCTGACATCTTCGTCAAAGCGAGAAGATCCATCTCTACGGAAAGAACCGGACAAGTAGTATTTGTCATCCAGATCATATTCCACTCTAGCCAAGTATCCTTCTGTGGTATATCGATTAGTGAAAGAGTTAAGGTCGGCTGTGTTCGTGAAGTTTACCAATTCAGTATTGCCATCTGCTACAATATCTGTGCGGAAACCAGTCAGCCAGTTGAACTCATATTCAAAACTTTCGTGCCCAATCAAACCTGTAATCGAATGACGACCGAAGTCTCTAGTATAGTTCAGTAACTGATTGTAACTAACGGTAGTACGGGTAGAGGCATCACGTCCGGCTCTACCTGCGGGGTTACCATCACCTACGATCGGATTATCAAAATCTTCATTGTTGAAGAAGCGCTTATCCAAACTGGCATTCGCGGTAAACTTAAATCCGTCGAGGAAATATAAGTCGATGAAGGCCCGAGCCCCCAAGGTCGTAATCCGATCACGATCAACATTCAACAAGGTTTCTTGGATCACGTGACGTCCGTTGGTATTACCTACCCGATCATCCCCTAGGTCAAAAATGCGATTTCCTGCATCATCCAAGATGAATTCTCCAGTGACGGGGTCATGTAGATAAACAGGATAGATCGGGGCAATTCTTCTAGTAGAAAAGAATGGGTTAACAAAAGAGGTGCTACCACCGTCTGCTGCCTGATTGGATTCTGAAGTAGCGCCAGAGAGGTTAAAGCCGGTGCGAATCCAATCTTTAGGCTGCATATTTACATTGATACGGCCAGTTACTCGTTGGAAATCGGAATTTAGGATCCAACCCTTATCATCCAAGAAACCCATAGAAGCAAAAAAGCTGGTCTTCTCGGTGGCCCCTTGGTAGGAGAGATCCACGTTGGTACGGTCGCCAGCTCTTACTAATGGCTCTTGCCAATCTAGATCGTCAGGATACAATAATTGAGCGTTAGGATTTAATAAACCATCTGTCCCGACAATCTGGTCGTTGGCTACATTAAATGGGTTCATGC
Source organism: Saprospiraceae bacterium (assembly GCA_965263225.1). Classification (GTDB taxonomy): domain Bacteria; phylum Bacteroidota; class Bacteroidia; order Chitinophagales; family Saprospiraceae; genus DT-111. Next base: position 45,817 of record CBDHHG010000036.1, on the reverse strand, counting down.
CCAGTAAGCCAAAGATATTATCAGAAGCCATCTGATTAGCCTCTGTTAAGGGAGTAGTACCTGAAATTGAAAGGCTGTTTCGATACGCCTCCCACATGATCGGATAGTACTCTTCCGCACTAATACGATCATATTCAGCAATCCCGCGGCCGGTGACTCCTCTACTAATGTTCAAGGTTAGTTTCTCTGCATCTTTGCGGCCCCCTTTAGTCGTAATCATAACTACACCATTGGCAGCCTTACTTCCGTATAAAGCTGTCGAGGATGCATCCTTCAATACTGTGATGCTTTCTACGTCGTTGGGGTTGATGCTAGACAAGCTGCCAGAGAAAATGATCCCGTCTACTACGTAGAGAGGCTCACTAGAGGCATTTACGGAACCAAAACCCCGTACCCGAATACCAGAACTAGCGCCGGGCTGGCCATCTCCTGGAGAAAACTGGATACCCGCTGCTCCTTCGATAGCGGCGGTCACATTGGTCAATGCTCTTCCTTCTAAGGCTTCAGCATTGATCTGCGTAGCAGATCCGGTAAAACTTCCTTTCTTAGCAGTTCCGTAAGCCACTACAATGACCTCGTCGAGGACGCCTACGGATTCTTCCATCGTCACATCTAAAGTTGTGTTTGCAGCTGTGACCTGTACCTCTTGGGTGCTGTATCCCGTGTAGGAAAATACTAAGGTAGCAGGAGTGCTCGCTACCTCAATGGAATAGGTTCCGTCAACATCGGTAATGGATCCGGTGGTAGTGCCCTTCACAAGAATGGTAGCCCCGATCAGAGGTTCCCCTTGCTGGTCTGCGATGGTTCCACGAATGGTCGTAGACTGGGCAATTGATAACTGCACACCGAATAACATGCAAGCTGCTATCAGGACTGTGCGTAAGCTTAACTTCATGGATAAAAGATTATGGATTAAAAAATAGATACAGCATTCCCTAAACCAAATCGAATGAGCGATTGAGTCCACATGTCCATATCATTCCCAGCCCTCTATGCTTTACTAATGAGCAGGAAAGGGCAGCCCTGTCCCGAATCTATAGCTAGATGCAGGGGGATGAATAAGAAATTCGCCTTAGGAAGATGATGGTATAGGTGAAAGCGCCTTATTGAGACTGAAAACTCCTGAATAGAAAATAAATCTAAGGAACAGCCAATTCTTTAAAGCCCTTTGACGTCTTCTTGCCGGATATGGATTTGGTTATGTATAATCCAGCAGTGACGGACTCATCTTTTATCGATGATTCTTTTTGAAATTAAATAGCTTCAGTGATATCAATAAGGAAGGTCCAAAGTGGCCCTTAGAAAGGCAGAAGCTAGTGAGTAAGGTCCTCTTTTTCATCATCAAACAATTTTGGGTTTAGAATGCGTTTTTCACAAATGATATATGCTGACCTAGCATTTTGCTAGAAAAGCTTTGTGAATAAAGCCCGAAGACTTCAAAAGAGTTTTTTTCAACTAACTTTAAATACGTGTGGCTGACGGCAAGATAAATAGGACTGCGACAGTAAAATTGTATAATATTGCACTAAGGCCATTTTGCCAGGATTCTCCAGACTTAAAGCGGATGGTTTTGTTCCTTTGGTATGCTAGTAGACGAAAATACTTGGATGTTCCTTAAAACTTTTATTAATCTGGTTGTTATTTCGTTGAATCATGCATTGACGCCAAACTTTAGGATCAATAGCATTTTTTAGGGACCGCGCGTGGCTGAATTTGCCAAGTCCTCACCGTTCTAAGAGATAGTATGATAGAAGTTAATAACTTGTGTAACTCTCACCAATGACACTGGATGCAAGCAATGCATCCGTTCGAATTCAAGCCGATTTGTTATGAAAAAAGCACTATGCAGGCAGCAGCCAACGCTATAGGGCTTCGAGACTGAGTGCTAGGTACTCAGGATCATGAATTTACAGCCATCTTTCCTGCTGGATAGATTGGATTTTGGAAATCACTCACTTGTTATTAATGAAAAAACACATCTCAACTTTCAAGCAGTTTGAGGAAGTCGAATTATTGCGAGCTTCCTTTACGACTCAGTATTTTAAACCACACTTCCATGAGCAATATGCTTTAATTTTGTTGGAGCAAGGGAAGGTAGATTACTCTTATAAGGACAAAATTCGGGTGGTAGAAAGCGGGTCTATTTTGCTTTTGAACCCTCACGAAGTCCATACCGGAAAATCCGCAAATGGAGCCCCTTGGGATTTCCGATCTTTGTACATCTCCCCCTATTTCTTCCATCAGGTATATAAGGAAGCAACTAACAGAGATCACTATCCTGCTTTTTCTCAGACTGTTTTAGAAGACCCCGTCTTTGCAAGTACTTTCTCTAATATTCATGAATGCTTGTTATCAGAAACGGACGAGTCAATGGCTATGGCAGCGGCTAGAAATCTTTTGAATGCCCTAATCAACCGTTGCTCATTTGAAGCCCGACAAGCAGATTGGGGGCAATCGGAGGAGAAAGCGGCAGCTGTTAAAGCGTATCTGGAAGACCACTACCTGGAGCAAATTCGCTTGGATGAATTGGAAAAGGAATTGGGTTTTAGTAAATATTACCTCATCCGAGTATTCGAATCAAGCTATGGTCTTTCTCCTATTCGCTATACCATCAATCTAAGGATAGAAGAGGCCAAACGTTTATTGTACAGTGGTATGAAATATACAGAAGTGGCTTATTCCACCGGCTTTTACGATCAAAGCCATTTCATTCGGCATTTTAAGATGATCGTAGGCGTAACGCCAAAAGACTTTTGTTAAGCTGGAGAAGCACTATTACGTGCTTGTAGAAAATCAACTAATTTGCGGATGGCTCGACCTCGGTGGCTAATGGCATTTTTAGCATCAGCATTCATTTCCGCAAAGGTGATTTCATGTTCTTCAGGATAGAATATCGGATCATAACCAAAGCCACCTTCTCCTTGTGGGGCAAAGCCAATCCGACCATTTATAATGCCTTCGAAAGTATGTACTTCGCCCTCTAGGACTAAAGCTACTACCGTTTTGAAACGAGCTTTTCTATTGTCTTGGCCTTCCAGTTTTTGGAGCAATAGCTTCATATTGTCTTGGGAGCTTCGCTGAGGACCGGCATAGCGGGCAGAGTAGACGCCGGGTTCACCATTTAGGGCTTCCACTTCTAAGCCAGTGTCTTCTGCAAAACAATCTGATTGGTAATGCTCAAGGACATACTGTGCCTTTTGCAAAGCATTGCCTTCAATGGTCGATTGAGTTTCAGGGATATCCTCTTCACAGCCGATTTCATTTAGGCCTCTGATATGAAAGGTTTGTCCGATCAATTCATTGACTTCCTTGATCTTATTGGGATTGCTGGTAGCAAAAACAATTGATTCCATTCGAGTTTATGCGCTGGGTAAGAAAATTTGTTTGAGGGCGAGCCAAAGAGCTCCTGCTTTTTGATTTTTGCCGGCCAGACGTTCCTCTTGGATACTTGCCAGAGAATCTACCCATAAGTAGGTCGTTCCTTGGTAGGTAACCGGATTATAGGTCGGCAGTACATAATTCAGGCCTAATTGTTGGGGTTTAACGCCGAACAATAATACATATCTAGGAGTAGAATTAAAGGCCGTGGTCTTCAATTGGATAGAACTTTCGGGGGGGACAGCTAAGATATTGACATCTTGTTCCATATCAATCTTAGCCGCCGCCAGGATTTTATTTAGGTAGTCCAAGCGCTCCTTTTGGGACGAACTAAGCTCGTAGGCAATGAATATTCCACGGCCGCCTTTCCCCTTTAAATCTGAAGACTGGAGTTGCTTGTCAGCACTTGCAAATAATTCGAAATCTAGATACAAGAAAACTTGATTTTATGTCAAAAAATAGATTTAAACAGAATTATATTTCGAATACAGCCTTTAGTATTGCTTGAAATAAAATCTTTAAGTATTTTTGTGAAAATCAGTACAATGAAATACGACATAAAGATAACCAAAGTTAAAGAGTCTCGTCTCCCGCAACTCGATTTCGATAATATTCCTTTCGGAAAAGTGTTTTCTGACCACATGTTTGTGGCAAATTATGAAAATGGAGCTTGGGTAAATCCTCGGATTGAACCTTTCGGTCCCTTCCAAATCCATCCTGCTTCCATGGTATTGCATTATGGTCAGTCGATTTTTGAAGGTATGAAAGCTTCTAAAAGTCTACATGGCAAGCCGATGCTTTTGCGCCCAGATATGCACGCCAAGCGATTGAATGCTTCAGGAGCTCGCATGTGTATCCCTGAGATCCCTGAAGATCTCTTTTTGGAAGCAGTACATACTTTGGTGGATCTGGACAAAGATTGGATTCCTCCCAAGGAAGGTAGTGCACTTTATATCCGCCCTTACGTCTATGCTACGGATGAGTTCATTGGCGTAAAACCAGCAGATACCTATACTTTCTGCATCTTCACCGGACCGGTTGGCCCTTACTACGCTAAGCCGGTACGTCTGTTGGCTGAAGAAACTTTTGTGAGAGCAGTGAAAGGTGGTACGGGCGAAGCTAAGGCAGCTGGTAATTATGCAGCATCTTTACTTCCCGCAAGATTGGCACAGCAGAAAGGCTTTGATCAAGTAATGTGGCTAGATGGAAATGAATTCAAGTATGTGCAGGAGGTAGGTACTATGAATATTTTCTTTGTGATCGATGGGAAGGTAGTTACACCCGCCACTGATGGAGCTATTTTGAAGGGTATTACACGCTATTGTGTAATGGATTTGTTGCGTGATAAAGGATACACAGTCGAGGAAAAACCAGTGATGATCCAGGAGGTAATGGATGCCCATGCTGCTGGAAAACTAGAGGAAGTATTTGGAACGGGAACCGCTGCTGTCGTTTCTGTGGTGGAAGCCATATCTTATCAAGGGCAGACTATAGAAATTGCCCCAGCTGGACCAGATAGTATCTCAACACTTGCCAAGGCGGAGATAGATGGCTTGCGTTCTGGCAGGATAGAGGATACGCACAACTGGGTAGTCCCGGTGGACTCACCAGCCTTGATCAACATGTAGTTTCGCTTCTGGGAGACTTTCCGTAAAAAAAGGTGGCAGGATATTCTTGCCACCTTTTTTCGTGATAGAAAGGATTCAATAATCCTCATAAAGGGTTTTGAACTTCAAGTTGAGTTTTACGCCCAAATTGTAGAGGTTTCGGTTGAGGTCGATGGTATCAATGAATATTCCCCGCATCCAAAACTCGAAGGTAGGTTGGATCACAAGGGAGATGGTTTCGCTGATATCGGTCTCCCAGCCTACAGCCGTTACAAAGGCAAGGTTAAACGGTCGAAAGTCTTGTTCCTCATCACTTACATCGATCCGTTCTGAACTTCCATCAGAGCGTAAGATCTTAAAGGCTGCATTGGAGATGTTGTAACTCATCGCCCCGCCCAAGGTAAAAATGAACTCATTTCCGGGACTCACCTCTTGGTAGAAGTGCAACTCCGCAGGTATTTCAATATTGAAGTTTCGGAAGAGGAAATGCCGCTCGGTTCCTAGGCTTTCGTCCGGGTCACCAGGTAGGATAGTTTCTTGGATGGTGCGATAACCGGTATTCATAAAATTCATACCTGTTTGAAAACCCACCTTTTCTGTTCGCCATTCAGCCAATACACCACCGGAATAGGAAAAGCGACCTCCTTCGAGGCTGTCTAGTCGGTTGATTTCATCTTGGGTGATAAAGGAATAGGCAATGAGTCTGCGATCAGAATAATTGGGATACAGGCTAATGCCCCAGGAAAATCCAGCTTGTGCTAGCCCTTCACCCAAATAACAAAGACAAAGCAACAGAAAAAGAGATCGTAGCATAGTCAAGGGGTTTGATAGGGATAATAACGCGAGAATTCTGAAAAGCGTATATCTGACAAAGGAAGGTGGTACTAGAAAATGCGCTATACCTCTGTTAGACGTCTTTACGACGAGGGGCTAACGCCCAAGAGGTATGCTGATGCCTATTCCCATGACGGGCTGTCCCGTCAAGCCATTAACATCTACCGAGGGCTTGATCTTGAAACTTAGATCATCGTCCACATCGAAAGAACGGAGATGCGCATCCACGTAAGCTTCCATGGATTGCAAGGCATACAAAAGTACTAGGCCCACATAGGCCGTCTGGGTATTTTTATCAAATGAATCTCTGAGATTCCGGAGAGCATTGGGACTATCAATTGTGGTACCACTAAATTGATGCTGTTCATCATTCAAGGCTAGCAAATAGGCATCTCTAAGATCCCGATACAAATTCTGATTGTAATCGATAGCAAAGCCCAAGCCTACAAAAGCACCGTAGACGAGAGGAACCTTCCACCAACGGCGATTATAGATTTGGCCACCGGCTGGAAGCAATGACCACATCAAGGTCCGATTCGGCTTGGGAATGAACCTGGATTTGACCTTGACCTCCCCTTGCTCCAAGCTGTCTACTACCACAGGATCTGGACTTACTTGGTCCAGGCTATCTACCTCTTGCGAAAAGAGCAGATTAGGTACTAGAAACAAACTTAGCAGCAGAAATCGAAATCGCATATCGTCTTCTTTTCTACAGTAACGTCGCAGGATTGAAATTGATGATTAAAGTAGGGGAGATTGGCTTTTTGTTAACCATTAGCCTTGTTCTATACATTTAAAGAAGTGATTGAGTTCTTCCATATTTTTGAACGGAATTACAATCTTACCCACACCTTTATCCTTATCATCCACCTCTAGTTTAATGCCTTTGGAACCAAAGAAAGCTCTGAAGTCATCCTGTACGGCTCGATAATCGTAGCTATTACTCCTTTTAGTTGGGGTCTTCTTCTTAGGTGCTGGCGTAGCCTGGTATTGTTTGACCAGGTCTTCTGCCGACCTCACGGAAAGCTCATCAGTAATGATCTTAGCCAATACCTGCTTTTGCAGTAGTTTGTCCTTTACTGCCTTGATAGCTTTGGCGTGTCCAAGGGAAATTTCGTCCGTCTTAATGGCTTTAATGACGTCCAGGTCCAAATCCAAAATACCAAGGTAATTGGTGATGGTACTTCGCTTTTTCCCTACTCTGGTGGCCAATTGCTGATCTGTAAGGCTAAACTCATCTTTTAGGCGGTAATAGGAATAGGCAATTTCAAAGGCGTTGAGATTTTCTCGCTGAATATTTTCTATCAACGCCATCTCCATTAAAGTTTGATCATTGGCAATCCTGATATAAGCAGGAACTTCCTTGAGCTGTGCTAATTTAGCTGCTCGCCAACGACGTTCCCCAGAAATGATCTGATAAGTCTTGGGATCGAGACGGCGTACGGTGATAGGTTGGATCAGCCCATGAACTTTAATTGATTCGGAAAGTTCCGCTAATGCTTTCTCGTCAAATTCCTTTCGCGGCTGATCGGCATTGCGTTCAATATGTTCCAAGGGGATCATGGCCAAAGTTATTGGCAAGCCCTTTCACTACTTTTGCCGGGTTTTCCTCAATATCCTTGTCCAATTTCTTGGTAAAAAGCGCATCCAAACCAGATCCTAGGTCTGCCTTGGTAGCTCCTACCTTTCGTATTTTTTTTGCCATTGTATCCCTATTTAAATTCTGTATAGTATGGTTAATTTGGGGTCATCGAGCTGGTCGATTAGCTAGCAGCTTTCGCGATCAAGTCATTGTTTTTATCTAAGAACTCTTTAGCTAAATTCAAAAAGTTGATACTACCCTTGCTCGCTGCATTCACCATTACTACCGGCATGTGTAGATTAGGCGCTTCTCCAATCTTGGAGTTTCGATGGATGATCGTATCGAATACCTTTTCGCCAAATATTTCGCGCACCTTAGTTACTACTACATTACCGAGGCGGAGCCGTCGATCATACATAGATAATAATATTCCTTCAATCTCTAAATCTGGATTCAATTGACCCTGTACAAGTGAAATGGTTTGTTGTAATTTGGCCAAGCCTTCCAAGGCAAAGTATTCGCATTGTACAGGCACGAGGACTGAATCTGCCGCTGTCAAGGCATTCAAGGTGATAATACCGAGGGAGGGCAGGCAATCAAAGAAGATATAGTCATAGTCATCCCGCACTTGATCTACCATTTTCTTTAGCACATATTCTCTCTCTTCTACCACCGCTAACTCCAATTCTGCTCCCACCAAATCTATACTTGAAGGCATTATATGTAGATTAGGCGTATCGGTTTCATAAATTGCCTCATATGGATCCAATCCATTGATTAGACAATCGTAAATGGTAGTGTCAATATCTTGAGGTAGCGCACCCACTCCGGAAGAGGCATTGGATTGTGGATCCGCATCTATGATTAGGATCTTTTTTTCCAAAATCGCCAGGCTCGCCGCCAGGTTGATAGTGGTGGTAGTTTTTCCAACTCCTCCCTTTTGATTTGCAATCGCAATGACTTTTCCCATGATTGAATTTAAGGTTGATAATCTATATTGGTGTAATGTAGATGTTTGGTACGATATTATAGATGAACTTCTTCACCAATGGTCGGCAAAATTAATGCTTTTCCTTTATCTGCAAAAGCTTTTTTTGCCGCTTCATGATCAATCTTGATGTAACCAAAGGTATCAAAGTGGCAGCCAATGATGGTATCGCATTCAATGAATTCGGCAGCAATGGCAGCATCTTCATAGCCCATGGTGAAGTTGTCTCCGATTGGTAAAATGGCAAATTGTAACTTTGGGCAAGTCATCGGAATCAACTTCATATCCATGCGTCAAGGCAGTATCTCCGGCGATGTAAAACGCAAGTTTCCTCATTCCAAACCACGAATCCACCGGGATCTCCTCCGTTGCTTCCGTCTGGTAAACTGCTGGTATGAATGGCATTTACATATTTGGCTGTTGCCAAAGTCAAAAGTGGCCTTGCCCCCGTGGTTCAAAGGATGACCCTTTACCTCTTTTTGCCCGAACCAACTTACCACCTCATAATTGGAAATCACAGTAGCGCCGGTGCGTTTGGCGATTCGTTCCACATCCGAAACTGCTCCGGCTTCCGGCGACATCAAGCCAACATGATCAGCCATGTCCGTGCGTAACCAGAATGTAGTCCGCAGGAATGCTATCTACATCAATATCTTTCGCCAAGTTCATTTGCGACTAATAAAGGGGTCAATAAGCAAGAGATTTTCCTTGTGTTTCAATCAAAAAGCTAGCATGGCCGTAATAGGTGATCTTCATGACAATCGTTTTTTAGGGACATTCGTCCTAATTAATTTGCTATGTGGAAGGATAGTATTCCGGAATGTTTACTCGCTAAAACTATTTGGCTAAGCTTTAGATCAGTAAGAAGCCCCGAATTTAGCCAGAGTTTAGGACAAAATCTAGGAAAAGGATCAATGATTTTTTCTGAGATACTGGATGGCTACATTACTCCCTCCGCCCGAACCTCCTGCCCAGACTTGCCAACTATCTGGCATGCCCACGCTAAATCTGCATTCCCTTCTTTCATTAGAATAGACGGAGATTAAATGGCTGTACAGCAGCCAAACCTCACGATCCTCTTCCGGTGGCAAGTTTCCCTAACCAGGCGGCAGGGTATTCCTCCCAAGTGGCTAAATGTGGATCCCTACCCTGCTTTTAGATAGGGATGATGATCGTGCAATTGCTGGTAAAAGACAAAGGCGGGTGCGGCTTCATGGTTTACATAGATGGGGGTAGGCGACTCTATTGCTTCATTAAGCTGAATCAAAGTCGGTCGTAATTCTTCAATTTTGAGCGGTTCCCAAAGGTATTCGTGCCCCTTTTGTAGAGGTAAAAGCATGACAATGGGAACCAGCAAAACATAGCTCAGACTAATTTTTTTTCCACCTGCTACCAAGATTTTTTCATCTACCCCTTGCCAAGCAAAAGCAAAGATCAGATAGAGCAGGGGAAGGAAAAATAAACTTAGTCTGGGAATCAAGGAATAATAGCCAAAGGCTGAAGCAATCCAAGACGTAATAATGGGCAATCCCAGGATCATCAATAAATAGCCAGAGCACTGATATACCCGGATCAGTCCAACAACTAGCCCGATACCACCAAGTAGATAGGCCAGAAAGGTGAAACCAAAAGTGGAGCGCAATATAGACTTCAATACACCACCCGCTTGTTGCCAGCCGGCTGCTTCGAGCCAATTGGTCGGAAAAGAGAATTGACTGTGATAATCAATTAAGGCATCTTTATCTAAGTCAAAACGCAAAATGAGCCAATAGTATATGCCGAAACTTAGCAACCAACTGCCTACAGTACCAGCCCAGCCTAACAACTGACGAATAGTGCCCTCATTCCACAGCTTCAATGCCACAAAACTCCCTATCCCAAACAGCACAAAAACACTGGACATGGATAACCAGGGAGCACAGCACCCAAAGAGGGCCCAGCCTAGGTAAAAACGAGAGGAGCGTAATAAAGTGGAAGGGCCCTGTTTGTGATGCAGTTTAGTACGAAGTAACAGGTAGATTAACAGTAAAGCCACCATCGCGTCACTGCTGTATTGCTTTACTTCTGTGTGGTAGCGAACGAACAAGGCTGAAAACGTCATCCAACTGATAGGAATCAGGTAAGCCCAGCCCGTCAGTGGTAACCTCTTACTTACCTGTAGCAAAAGCCAGAGACTAAGCACACCAGCGAGCAATGGCCAAGTTCTAAGTGCCAATTCATTAGCACCCAAAAGGAGCGTGAACCCTTTTGAAACAATTAGGAAAAGGGGAGGAGCATACTGATCATAGTCTAATACTTGAAAAAAAGATAGGAATCCCTTCTCGACAATGTTTCGCGCTAGATTAGCTTCATCAATAAATAGGGAGCGATTTTGCCCAAAAACAATTAGGCGTAGAACAATCCCGAAAAGCAGGATGGCTACGCCTAATGGTTGGGAGATGAATTTAATTTTCACATCCCAAATGTATAAAACTATCTTTTATCGAAAAGGAACGACCAGTGGCAATCTAGCCTGTGCCCCTTTTACCGCAGTAATCTCCTTGATCTGTTTATAATAAGGATACATATCCCCCATTTTGGTACGTACAAATTGATCTTGGATGGCTTCTGTATCACCTGTACCAGTTAAGTCCTCGATGAGCTGCAGCAAGGGTTCTTTAATCTTAGGATAAGTGGAAATACGATAATCTTCAAGCTCACTCATATTGGCGGCCACCTTGATGGCATCCTCAAGATCACCTATCCGATCTACGAGGCCAATGTCCAGGGCGGCTGTACCTGTCCAAACTCTACCCTCGGCAATATTTCTAACCGTACTTTCGGGAATATCACGACCTTCGCTCACCCGTTTAATGAAAATGTCGTATAGCCGATTGGTCTGATTTTGATAAAGTGCCCTTTCTTCTGGGGACATATCATAAATCGTGTTCAGACCCAACGAGAATTGCCCTGTTTTGACGGTGTCAAAATGGATACCCATCTTTTCATTAAAGAGCTTTTGGGTACTGGGGATGATACTGAATACGCCGATGGAACCAGTAATCGTATTTTCCTGGGCGAGGATGCTATCTGCCATGCAGGAAATATAATAGCCACCCGAAGCTGCGTAATCTCCCATGGAAACCACAACGGGTTTACCTGCTTCCTTTAGTAAACTCAATGAGCGCCACATATTTTCAGAGGCCATGGCTGAACCACCAGGTGAATTAACCCGTAGTACTACCGCTTTTACTTTACTATCCTTGCGCAACTTATCAATAATCTTGACGTATTTGGTATCACCCGTAGAACCCGGAGATCCAGAACCATCGAGAATGGTTCCCTCTGCATAAATCACGGCTATCTTATCTCTAACACTTAGGTTTAGTTTGGGGGGATTGCTGTTGTAGTAGTTTTGAATACTCACTAATTTGACCTTGTCCTCATCACTTAAGCCAATCGCATCTTTTAGCTCGCTGATGGCGTTATCGCGATATCCAACGCCGTCGATTAGACCAAGTGCCAAGGCTTTTTCTGGGTCACTCGCACTATACTCATTAGCAATTTTCTTCAGTTCTGTTGGGCTGATATTTCGAGATTCACCCACCTGCTCAACGTAGTGATCATATAGATGATTGATAAATTCTCGGATTTGTAGTTTATTCTCTTCAGAAAGATCATTGCGGCGATAAGGCTCTGTAGCTCCTTTGAATTTGCCCGCATAGAGTACTTGCATCTTGATGCCCAAGCGGTCTAACATATCTTTGTAGAATCCTACCGAAGCAGAAAAGCCTCTGAAATCAATCGCACCTAATGGGCCAACGTGTACACGATCCGCAACGGAAGCAAGGTAAAAAGCCCCTTGGGTATAATATTTAGAATAAGCAATCACAAATTTTCCTTGGTCTCTGCATTCTTGCAGTGCATCTCGCAAGAGATCCGAGCTAGCAAAGTTGACAGGGACGGATTGCATTTCAAGGAAAACCCCCTTGATCTTATCATCGGTAGCGGCCACCTCCAAGGCGTGAATGTAGTCGTGTAGTCCTAAAATCTTCTGATTCTCTAGGTCTAGCGGAGCAGCCTCGACATTATTAGTCTGTTCTGGTATGGGTTGGTTAAAAGTTAGGTGCAAAACGGAATTCGCGCTGATGGGGGTAGGTTGACTCCCTTTGGCGGCGATAGAACTGAAGATAGCAACGGAAAGCAAACTCAAGACGATACTCCCCACAATAAATCCTAAACAAGAAGCGAAAAAGAACTTAAAAAATTGTTTCATCTAATTGTGTTTAAAGCGCGGAGTGAAAATAGATATTATACCATAGGACCACGGTTATGTAATTGGGGTTTCACTCCACATAAAGCGGTAATTTTCTGGTCACGAAGATAATTCGCAGTACCCTAAAAACGATTTTTTTTTAGATCAAGTTGCCGTAAACATGGATGTGGAGAGCGAATTGTCGGGTTTTAGTCGAGAGGAGACAGTTGAGGCCTTGGGCGCAGGAGCCTTCTAAGGTCGGATGGTATTAGATCAGCTTGAAAGAAAAATCCCGCATTCTGAAGACCAGAATGCGGGAAATAGTTTGATTTAAAATTTCAGCATCCTTCTTATTTCCTGTTCTTCTTTGGTGTTGGCCTCTAGGACCTCTGCCTCGAAGATGTGTTTGGATGCACCCTCTGGGACGGCTTTGAATTGTTCGGGGCGAACCAGGGCTATTTTCTGGTCAGCTGTGACAATCCATAGCATATTATCCGAGAGCGTATTATATGCAATAGGCGTGTTTCTCGTTGCTAGAAAGCGGACCACAGTGTTGCGTGTCTTGTCTACTAAGTAGGCTGGTACATTTTCCAGTGGCTTACCTTCCTTATCTACAAATTTAGCTTTTACCGTTTGCTCCAGAGGAGCAACTGGCCGATCGCAGTTCCAGATACCAAAGCCAGTGGCGCGAAATTGATTACGAACCCTACGCTTTTGCATGGCATAAGCCAAGTCGTCATGGCCTGACTGATGTTGACCTGCGAACAACTCATCCTCCAGCGCAAGTCGAAGGGTCTGCTTAGCTTTGCCGTAATCGGCCAAAAGCTTTGCCTTTTCTTCAGAAATACTAGCTTCGTATTCAGACCGAGCTTGCTCGTATGCAGCCAATTCTGTTTCATAATTACTTAAGGCCCGATTAAAACCTTCCCCCGTTAGAACGCGATTGATGATCATGGGAACTTCCGTAGTGCCACTGAAGTAAGTGATTTCATATTCCCAGGCTTGCAATTTTCTTAGTCGAGCTCCTTCCCACTCGACTTGCAAGGATCGGGTATCAAAATCTACATTCTTTGGCGAAACCTCCCAAACGATATTATCAATCTGCGTCCTGAGCTCCTGTCTTTCTGATGCCGGAATGCTTTGTTCATCTAGGGAGATGACAAAACCTTCTGGGTCTATGGAGAAAGTGGGTTGACCACTACTAGCTTTTTGTGGTTTGACCGGAGCAATGGGTTGAGGGAAGCGCGAATTTAGGGTCGCTTCGTTTTTTTCTTTTTCTGCATCAAGTGCAGCTAGCGATTCTTTATAGGTATTAAGTGCTGAATAGGCAGGATCTTGTGGGTTAACTGTAGGTAAGACATCGTCGATGATTTCTAGTTTATCTATGTCTTGGTATACCCACTTGCGAGCAGCGGTATCCAATTGATAGATATTATAACTAGGTGGTACATTGATATCAGGTACATCAATTTGAGAAACCAGTGATACATCGATATGTTTCCCGGGAGCCATATTCACTCTCTTGCCATTTTGTTCAGCATAAATTTCGATCATGCCAGCTGATTCCAGTGTATAGCGTACATTGGCTGAATCGTATACCATAGGAATGCCAGAAAGGAAGAAATCCACATAGTCGTGCATTTCGCGATAATGAATCTCCACCTCACCTGTAATGAGTTTTCCGCGATCGTCCATGAAAGCTGCAGCTGGGACGACTAATCTGGAACCACTTGCGTATTCATATACCCCACCTTGATTGACATCGACCTTGTAACTGCTAAAGGTAGGTTCAACATCGGCTAGGGGAGGCATCACATAGGGGTGTTCCTCGAAGTAGGCCTGTTGTTGTTGCTGATAGTCAACAGGATTGATGCCCCAGAGAACCAAGAGCAGGGCGATCGCTGCAGCAACAGCACCACCATAATAGTAGAGACGCCGTATTCGCCCGGTATTTTTTTGGCCTTTATTAGCCTCCAATTGGTCCAGCAGAGCATCGAAATCCATGTGCCTGGCTATCTGCTCCTGACTGGGCTGCTTTGGATTAATTATTATTTTGTAGTTTTTCTTCATCGGAATAATTTTTGGAAGAAAAAGAAGGCCTGATCCTTACGGTGGTAGGATGGAAAAAAGAAAGCAGTGTTTTCGGTGGTAAATGGCATAATGCTTAATTTTCTCTTGGTGAATTGGCAATCTTTTTTTTCATTCGTTCCAAAATCCGGTACGTTCTCACCTTTGCGTTATTTTCTGTAATTCCCGTAATTTCGGCGACTTCCCGAAAGGAGCGTTGCTCGAAAAAACGAAGTTCGATTAGTTGCAGATCCCCCTCTTTTAATGTGTCCAGTGTCACTAGTAATTGTTGTCTCAATCCTTCTGTGTCCCGTTCATCTAATTCATCTATCATATCCGTAAAAGAACTTTCCTCCATGCTGACCACTCTGTTTTTCTGTGAAGCACGATAATGTTGTGCTACTTCATTGCTAGCGATGCGATACAGCCACGCAGAAAAGGGTACTCCCTTATAGGAATAGGAATTAATCCTTTGTAGGGCTTTTAGGAATACCTGCGAGCAGATGTCAGCAGTAAGTTCTTCTTGATTAGTTCTTCTGAAAATGAAACGAAAGATAGGTTCGTAGTAGCGATTGTATAGCGGACGAAATCGCGCGGGGTCTTGTTGGGCTGCCTGTACCTCAAGCCACTCCTCCTGCATATGCTCCACGGAAACAGACTTCTTAGACATACTCATGCCTACGTTTTTTATATGGCTTCGGCTTAATTGAAGTTTTGAAAACATCAAATGTACATTTTTTAGCCCAAAATTGCTATGATGAGATCCTAGCTTATCGTCTCATTTATTATTCGGTTGATTTTACTACCATAATGCGAGCTTTCTGAAAAGGTACACCCCGAGGAAGTTTTTTTTCAAAAAATATTACTTTTACTGGTAAAGGGGATATAAAGGCTATCTGAAAATATCTCTCTGGTGAAAAGAATTTCTTTCACCTACAAACATTTCATGTTTTGCATATTGGGCAGATTGGCCCAGTGGTAATCCTAACTCTACTACATCCGCAGACATTTTTAGATAGCTTCCAGAAAGGAGGAGCTTTGCATTCACTAAATCTCCGGTATGAAATTTCGTTTACTGCCCGTGCTAGGAATAGTCCTGCTATTACTGTTAGGATATCTGTTTCTCTTTCCCGTTCAAGTCGATCCAGTCTCCTGGAGGCCACCACGTGCGCCAGCTCTGGAAGGTAAGTATGAAGTCAATAATGAATTAGGTAGAATACTGGTATTATACGAAGATGAATGTGAGGCTTGTGAAGATGTAGCGATTGACCAGCAGGGGCGATTATACGGTTCTAGCGTTACGGGAAAGATTGTCCGCTTTGACGGAAGTAAGTCTGAACCAGAAGTCTTTTTTGACACCAGAGGTAGACCGCTAGGGATGGATTTTGATTTCCTGGGTAATCTCCTGGTTGCGGATGCCGATAAAGGCCTAATCTCAATAAATCCGGCTGGCCAGGAGACAGTCCTGGTAAGTGCTCACAATGACTTGGCCTTTGGAATAACAGATGATGTAGAGGTAGGCAGAGACGGGAAAATCTATTTTTCGGACGCATCCCACCGCTTTCATTTGCATGATTATAAACTGGACCTCCTGGAGCATCGACCTAATGGTCGCTTGATGGAATACGATCCTGTCTTACAAGAGACCAAATTATTATTGGATGACCTGTACTTTGCCAATGGTGTGGCGGTGGCAGCTGACCAGTCCTTTGTTTTGGTAGTAGAAACGGGGGCCTATCGGGTACGTAGATACTGGTTGAAAGGAAGTCGGGCAGGGCAAAATGATGTGTTCATTCAAAATCTTCCGGGTTTTCCAGATGGTATTTCCAGAGGATCTAATGGGGTATTTTGGCTGACTTTAGTTTCTCCTAGGAATACGAAATTAGATAAATTGATGGTGAAACCCTTTCAAAGAAAAATTTTGGCCCGGCTACCGGAAACATTGCAACCAGCTCCGGAACGATATAGTTTCATTTTAGGTATCAATGAACGGGCTCAAATCATCTACAACTTACAAGATCCTAAGGGAAAGTTTGCCCAAATCACCAACGCCCAGGAATATGAAGGTCAGCTATACTTGGGTTCTCTGGCAGACAATGGAATCGGAACCATTCAACGACCTCGATAATGACAAAAACAAGTTTGTTGCAAACGGCCTATGATCCGGAAGCTTTTCGGACCATGGGATATCAATTAATTGATGAGTTGGCAGATTATTTGGCGAAATGCCAAGCAGGAGGAGCGGAAATACCCGCTAATCCCTGGATTCCGCCAGCAGTGGCTAAGGAGCGTTGGAGCCCGGCCTTGGATGAGGTAGGATCTGTGTCCAGTCGACAGATTCTAAGCGATACCTTGAAGGAGGGGGTACATTTACATCATCCCAAATATATGGGTCATCAGATCAGTCCCCCCATCCCTATAACTACCTTGGCGGGTTTAATGAGTGATTGGATGAATAATGGCATGGGGGTGTATGAAATGGGGGTTCCTGGTTCTACCATGGAACACTTGGTGATCAAGAAGGTAAGCCAATACATGGGTTTTTCTGAATCAGCGGACGGCTTTGTGACCTCCGGAGGCACCTTGGCGAATACCACTGCCTTACTGGCGGCTCGAAGCATTAAGGCCCGACAAAACGTGTGGACGGAAGGGCATAGCCAACCCCTTGCACTTATGGTTTCGGAAGCTGCTCACTATTGTGTAGATCGAGCGGTGAAAATCATGGGGTGGGGAGAGGCAGGTATAATAAAGGTGCCAGCAAATGATCGCTATCAGATGGATACCACTCAATTGCAACAATTGTATCAAGCCGCTACGGAGGCTGGCACGCAAGTAATTGCGGTGGTGGGAAGTGCCTGTAGTACAGCAACGGGCTCGTTCGACGACTTGGAAGCGATCGCTGCCTTTTGTCAACGCCACGATCTATGGTTTCACGTGGATGGTGCACATGGGGCAGCCTTAGCATTTTCGGGGAAATACAAACACAGAGTAAGGGGGATCGAACTGGCCGACTCTGTAGCGATGGACTTCCATAAAATGCTATTAACTCCATCAATAACGACGGCTCTGATCTTTAAAGATGGAAAGCATAGTTATCAGACCTTCAGCCAGCGAGCAGATTATCTTTTTGAACAAGCAGATCCGGAGTGGTTCAATTTTGCTAAAAGAACTTTTGAGTGTACCAAGCTGATGCTGGGCTTAAAGGCTTTTATTACTCTCAGCCAGTATGGGGGGGAACTCTGGGATGAGGCGGTCACGGCGGTACTAGACCTGAGTCAGCATTTTGCTCAGCTGATCAAGGCTCATCCCTCCTTTGAACTAGCGGTGGAACCCGAGTGCAATATTATTTGCTTCCGATACGCTCAAGCGGGAATATCCCTAGATAAACAGAATCAGTTAAACGATCAGCTCCGGCAAGCCATATTGGAAGATGGGGAGTTTTATATTGTAAAGACCTGGCTAGGAGAAGGGCTTTGGTTAAGAACTACGCTGGCCAATCCCATGAGTACGGCAAAAGAGCTGCAAGGTTTATTGGATAAAATCGAAGGCTTAGTCCCCGCCGCTGTAATCGTATAGAGGCTAAACGTAAAGAACCCGATATTTGGGAAAACCAAAAATCGGGTTCTTACCTATCTGATCAGATCAATTGATCGGAAACTTCTTTCGCTATTGTAAGACCTCCTTTACTAGATCAGCTGCCTCTTGTAGTAAAATAGCAGAATGAACAGAAAGGCCAGATTCATCAATGATAGTTTTGGCCAAATCCGCATTGGTGCCTTGCAACCTAACAATGATGGGAACACTGATATCACCAATGTTCTTATAAGCATCTACCACACCCTGAGCTACCCGGTCACAACGCACAATACCACCGAAGATATTGATCAAAATCGCTTTGACCGCTGGATCACGAAGAATAATACGGAAGGCTTGCTCCACCCGAGCAGCATCAGCAGTACCTCCAACATCCAAGAAGTTGGCTGGTTCTCCTCCGGAAAGCTTGATGATATCCATGGTCGCCATGGCCAAGCCAGCGCCATTTACCATACACCCTACATTACCATCAAGGTTAACATAATTCAAACCGTAACTCTTAGCTTCCACTTCTGTGGGATCTTCTTCATCTGTGTCTCTCAATTCAGCCAAATCCTTATGGCGAAATAAGGAGTTGTCATCCAAAGATACTTTACAGTCAACCGCAATAATTCGATCTTCACCATCCTTTAGACAAGGGTTGATTTCAAAAAGAGAAGCATCGGAACCAACGAAGGCTTTATACAACTTCGTAATGAACCGCACCATCTCTTTGAAAGCCTTACCGCTTAAACCCAAGTTGAATGCCACCTTACGGGCTTGGAAAGGTAAAAGGCCCAATTGTGGATCGATGTACTCTTTATGTACCAGTTCTGGTGTTTTTTCAGCTACTTCCTCAATGTCCATCCCTCCTTCAGTAGAGTGGATAATAACATTTCGTTTCTTCTCTCTATCCATAAGGATGGAGATGTAATATTCTTTACAAGCATCGAAGTCAGGAGCGTAAACATCCTGTGCCACTAAGACCTTGCGTACCAACTTACCAGGGCCAGTCATGCCACCTGGTGTCTGAGGTGTCTTCAACATCATGCCGATGATGTTTCCCGCATGCTCTTTGAGATCGTCCAAATTCTTGGCCAATTTCACTCCACCTCCTTTTCCACGACCACCAGCATGGATCTGTGCCTTTACCACAGCCATTTCGGTACCCGTTTCTTCTTGTAGGGATTTGAAGGCAGCTACTGCCTCCTCTACAGTTGTTGCGACTTTACCCTCTTGAATGGTCACGCCGTAACTCTTTAGCAATTCTTTACCTTGATATTCATGTAAGTTCATGTAGGATGGGTTTGAATTTTCGCCAGCAAAAGTAACGGATTTTTGCGGAATTCAAAAAGGTGAGCAGAAGTATTGTCAAGAACCCATAAGCCAATGTTAAGGCAAGTTTACCAAAGGGGAGAAATAGGCTCAGATTGCCCCGAATTGCGCCGGGAAATTGCTCAGCATCCTTGGAGATATAGGACGCCTTTTCTTTCTAAAGACTACCAATCTGCAAAGGCTTCGTTGAAGATATATTCCATGATCTGATTTACGATTTCATCCAGGGCTGCCTCCTGTATGGAACTGAGATCTGTTGTACTCGCAAAATCAAAAAAATGGGAGAAGTTTTTCTTCCAACCTTTATCAGTTTCCACATTGTTAATGTATTCCACAGCGGTAGTGACGGTCAAGCGGTTGAGGGCTGTGGTCTCGTTAGCCCGGGGAGCTTCCGAGGTAACGCGAAAGTCTACCAGCGTACCTATAAATTCGATATCAGGAGATACCTGGTTTTCCACCAGGCGTGCCTCGGTTCTCACCTTCTGATCAAGGGCAAAAGTCAAAGTTTGTGCTAGGGTAGGGGGCGCATTGGGGGCATTATCCTTGAATCGAATAACATAAAAAGTCTTCACATTGTCGCTGATACTGATCCCCGAGAAGGTGTAGCAGGAAGCACCGAGGATGCAGATCAATAAGGCTAACAAGGTATATCTTAAGGTAGTCATGATCAAAGGTATTGAGCTTACAAAGCTAAGGTTTAAGCCATCTTTTTGCTAAGTCGTATTGACAAGTTTAACCTTTTGTTGGGTTTATCCCTTGGCGAGTTGGAGGACTAGAGGTTGTACTCTTTTATCTTCCTATACAAAGTACGTTCTGATATTTCTAAAGCCTGCGCAGCTTCTTTTCTCTTGCCATCGTGCTTTTTCAAGGCTTTACGGATCAACTCTTTTTCGTTTTCAACCAAGGATAGATTATCGTCCACCACTACCAGATCTTGGTATTGTTCTTTGGCGGTTTCATCCAAGATGATGGGTTTGAGCTTTTTTTCTTCCGGCCGGACAGTAGGTGCTTCTGGAGTAGGTTTATATTCTTCTAGCAAATCTTCTACCGCTCGGGTCGAATAGCGGGGAATTTCTTCTCTACGACTAACCGAAGTGCCGATCCCTCTAATGGGAGAGACATCTGGAACCTGTAGATTGTTATCTCTAATGATTTCAAAAACCAGATCCTTTAGATCTGTCAAATCCTGTTTCATTTCGAAAAGGACTTTGTATAAGATTTCTCTCTCCCTGAGGTTCCCTTCGCTTAGGTTCTCGCTTTCTGGAATCATGGGCAGATTCCGTTTAAGCAAATTGGGAATTAACTCCAACAAATGCTCTGCACTTACCATTCGTTCTTCCGAAAGTACAGATACCTGTTCAGCCACATTCTTTAATTCTCTAATATTGCCTGGCCATCGGTAGGATTCCAGGAGGAGACGAGCCCGTTCATCTAGTTGGACGGGGGGAGTGCGATAGGTCTCCGCAAAATCTACTGCAAATTTACGAAAGAGCATGTAGATGTCCTCTGGGCGCTCTCTTAATGCAGGCAAATGAATAGGAACGGTATTCAATCGAAAGTAGAGGTCTTCTCTGAATTTCCCCTTTCTAATGGCCTCCTGTAACTTGACGTTTGTTGCCGCTACAATTCGGACATCTGTCTTCTGTGGCTTGGAGGAGCCCACTCGAATGAATTCTCCCGCTTCCAATATCCTCAAGAGGGCAGCCTGGGTTTCTGCCGGCATTTCCCCAATCTCATCCAAAAATATCGTGCCGCCATTGTACGTCTCAAAGTAACCTTTACGCTCACCGGTCGCTCCTGTAAACGCTCCTTTTTCGTGTCCAAAGAGTTCAGAGTTGATGGTACCTTCGGGAATGGCGCCGCAATTGATGGCAATAAATTTATTGTGCTTGCGAGCACTGTTTTCGTGGATGATACGAGAAAATGCTTCTTTACCGCTACCACTTTCGCCTGTGATTAGGACTGACAAATCCGTTCTTGCTACTCGAACCGCCGTACCTAAGGCTCGATCCAGTAAAGGAGATCGACCAATGATACCATATCTTTGTTTGACGGATTGTAGCTTTTCCATAAACGGTTTTTAACTGATAATAAAGAGCGTTAGGACCTTGGCGCGAACTTTAGGCCGTGATCATTTCCCCAATCAAGGTGGCGCTAGTGGCCTGATGGACTTTTACTTTGACATAATCTCCTGCCTGAAAACCTGCCAATTTCGGGAAGACGATCATTTTATTTTGTGAATTTCTGCCCTTGAAATCTTGATCTGATTTCTTGGAAGTGCCTTCGATCAAAACTTTGAACGTTTTTCCAATATCCCGCTGGTTGTGTGCTTGTGAAACTTTAGTCTGCAACTGAATGATCTCTTGCAGGCGCTTCTTTTTCGTTTCTAAAGGTATGTCATCCTCGTACTTTCTTGCTGCCAGAGTTCCTGGGCGTTCAGAATAGAAAAACATGTAGGACATGCTATAGCCTGCTAGTTCGATCATGCTCAGCGTATCCTGGTGCTCTGCTTCTGTCTCTGTACAGAAGCCCGCAATAATATCAGAAGAGATGGCACAATCCGGGATGATTTCGTAGATGCGCTTGATTTTATCAATGTACCATTCTCGGTCATAGGTTCGATTCATGAGATCTAAGATCCGACTATTCCCAGATTGGACAGGCAAGTGAATATAGTTACAGATATTCTCGTACTTTGCCATTGTGTAGAGTACCTCATCCGTTATATCCTTGGGGTGAGAGGTGGAGAATCGAACTCGGAGATCGGGGTGAACATCGGCTACCTGAGCGAGCAGGTCTGCAAAACTCACCAGTTCTTGAGTTTCCGGGTTTTCCCATTTGTAGGAATCTACATTTTGGCCCAACAATGTGACTTCTCTATATCCCTTTTCGTACAAATCATTGGCTTCTGCAACGATACTAAAGGCACTCCGACTTCGCTCTCTGCCTCTGGTAAAGGGGACTACGCAGAAGGAGCACATGTTGTCACAGCCGCGCATAATGGAAATGAATGCCGAAACGCCATTACTGCCTAGCCGAAGCGGGCTAATATCGGCATACGTTTCTTCCCGTGACAAAAAGACATTTACGCCTTTATCTCCTTCTTCCGCATTAGATACCAAATTGGGCAGGTCTCGGTATGCATCGGGACCAACAACTAAGTCAACCAATTTTTCCTGCTCCAGGAACTTGCTCTTCAAGCGCTCCGCCATGCATCCCAACACGCCAACCAGCGTACCTGGCCGTTGTTGTTTCACTTTATCGAATACGCGGAGGCGTTTGCGCACCGTATCCTCAGCCTTTTCTCGAATAGAGCAGGTATTGATCATAATTAAATCCGCCGTTTCCATATTGCGAGTCGGCTGAAAACCAACTTCGGAAAGAATTGAGGCTACGATCTCACTATCACTGAAATTCATCTGACAACCATAACTCTCTATATAGAAATGTTTCTGATCGATAGCACTCCCAGGCAGCTCAGCTTCCTGGAAGAAGACCTCTCCCTGCTTGCTTTCGTCAATTTCCTTCTTAATGCCCGTAAGGGTCGGATTGTCGTTGTACATACTTCACAAATTTGATCAATTCAAGGCATGGCTTTCAAAAAAATGAGTGCATCAAGCCCCCAATTGGTTCCGGATGCACTCATTTTTTCTTTTGTACTGCACCCAATTGGGGTGCAAAAGTAAGGAATTTTCAGTACTAAAGTGACAAAATGTCAGTTAAAATTTGTAATCCAAGCGGACTGTCAAATTGCGTGGTTCTTCCAGTAAACCAGGCCGGAAGGTGTAGGCAATATTCGTCACATTGCCGAGAATCACAGAAGCTTTGAACTGTTCATTAAAGCGATAGGCAGTCCTAATATTGTGAAGCCAGAATCCATTACCAATCCTTTCTCGAAAGTCCACCAGGCCAGGAACAATAATCAAAAAGATAGCGTCAATAGCCTCTAATTTACTGTTGTAAAAGCTTTCAAAACCAATGTTGAACTGCTTAATCTGTGTTTCTACATCAAACTTGATGGTGTGTTTAGATCGATACTTCAATATGTTTTCAGTACTTGTGGAGTTATTGGCATTTCTCTGAGCCAAAGTACCACCATCAGCGGGTAGGGGAGTGGGATCAAATTCATTAAATCTTGGGTCAACATAAGTGTAGCCCGCTAGAACAGTAGTTGGTGCGCCAAATAACTCACCTTTCCCCGCAATGGATACCTCTGCTCCGGAAATATTCGTCCCCCCAATATTGATCGCGTTAAATGCCAGTTGATTATTAATATTGAACTCAATCATGTCTTCAAACCGCATGGTAAAGGCTGCGAGGTCTACGAAACCTTCAAAACCACCTAGACGGAAGCCTTGTTTGATTCCGAATTCTGCTGACCAGCCCGTTTCAGAGCCCAAAGTAGGGTTCGGGACTACGGGGAATCCAGCGTTGGTGAAAATGAATTTTTCGGCAATGGTAGGGAACCGATAGCCCTGCCCCCAAGATCCGCGGAGATAAGTGAAATCTGCTAGCTGGTAATTCAGCCCTAGTCGGAGTACGGGCCTGGACTCTCGCTCCTCAGAGGGATCTACTACACCGTTGAGGAAGACACCGTCAGTATAAGAGAAACCTGGGTTATTCAGCACATTGTCTTCGTAGCGAAGCCCGAGTGATACATTCAATCGATTAAAGAACTTCTTGTCAAACTGTAAATAAGCAGCTAGGTTTTGTGAAGTGAAGGTCGTATCACCATACAGTTCGGCCTCTACCCGCGTAGCTCTTCCGACAAAACCACCGGTCAGGACCAAGTCTGCCGCCTGAAAACGCTTCTGATACTGATACTCTCCATATAGTGTATAGGAGTAATTGGATTGGTTATTATCATTGTTGTTGTTAACCTCATGGTAACGGGTAAGCACTCTATGTTTAGCTCCGTTCTTTTCAAAGTATACCAAGTAAGGATCAATATTATAGCGAACTCGGTCTCTTGCCGTTGCGGTATTGGCGCTACCAATGTAGGCAGAAGTGTCAGCCGACCAGTAGAAGAAGGCCGCAGATTCTCCTGCATTTATGTTGGCATTGACCCCAAAGGAAAGGCGATCACTGACTCGATAGCGTGTTCCAATATTGAATCGACCGTAGCGATTGTAAGTATCCTTGTTGAAGCTTTCCTCTTTGTTGTAGAACCCACCTAGGACCAGGTCAAATTTGTTGAATTTCTGCTTATGTGAAAGGCTAGCAATCAGATGGTAGGGGGCAGAATCCCACCATTTTAAACGTTTGTCTTTCGGCGCAAAGTAATTGGTATAGGCAATGGATGCTTTCGTCTCCGGTTCAAGACTGGGGAAAGTCGTACGAACATTTACGATCCCATTCAATGCTGCTGAACCATACAGGGCTGAGGCTGCTCCCTTCACTACTTCTATTTGTTCAATACTCTCCACTGGTACATCATCCCAGTTGGGAAACCCAGCATCTGCATTAAGAATTGGGATATCATCTACTAATAGCAGAACACGGCTTCCAGCCCCTTGCGAAAAACCAGATCCGCCACGAATATTAGCTTGCCCATCGATGACCGTGACGCCTGGTACCTTTTGGAGGGCATCATCCAGAGAGGGTTTATTGGTATTTTGTATTAGATCTGGCTGAAGAACCTCCAAAGAGACCGTTACCTCTCCCAATGGCTTATCAAATTTTCCGGTTGTTACCGTAGCCGTCTGTAGAAGATTGGTTTGTGGCTCCAGGCCCAAATTGATGGATAAGGTTTCTCCGGCTTTCACTTCTATGGTTTGAGTAGAGCTTTCATAGCCTACATAGCGGATGGTGAGTTGGTGCGTTCCTTCGTTGATTGTGATCGAATAATTGCCATCGAAATCAGTCAGCGTTCCTTTTTGACCTACTTGAATAGTGGCGGCGATGAGTGGTTCTTGAGTTGCATTATCCGTAATTTGTCCTGTGAGCGTTGCTACTTGTTGCCCCATTAAAATCCCTCCCATTGACAAGAATAGGAAGGTGAATAGATGCCTTTTGTTCATATATTCCGGAGTTTGTTTTGGAATTAACAATGAATTATGCTCAGATGGGTAGCTTGAAGAAATGAGTGCTGCTAATGACGATCGTAAAGTCGTGTATATGGTCTTAGGAAAGGTGTTTTACGTGACAAATGTAGTACATTTCTGGAAATTAGATAGGGTGATAGCTTGATTCGAGCTAGACTTTCTGGAACTGAGAAAAAATTGTACGCTGTCAGGATTACTTTGCGCTGAACATCTTGACGATTTACATTTTGTTGATAAACAATTGTTTATATTATGAAGGTATAGTGTTGGAAATAATGCGGCGCGATCTAAATGTACTATAGAACTCCAGTTCGAGAAGTGTTAAAAAATAATTTTCAAGTACAGATTGTCGGCAAACCGCTAACTTTGCACGAATTATTCTAGTTAGTAATGTCTTCTAGAAACAAGAGATATTATATCTTGCAATAGATGTTGAAACCAGGGCATAGTGATGGGAAGAGCCTGTCGGCACTGGATTCTGACTGGATAAAAAGCAATTTTAATAACCACTTTGAATCACTAAAATCGGCGCTGGTGTGCTTGGGTAACCTCATAAAATGAAGAGCAAAGCAAAGCTCGGAGACACTATAGTGCCCGAACTAGCTGCGGCTTAGCTGTTATCCAAATCTCACCTGCCGTTCAAAATCGCCTATAAATATGAAGCAAAGATTTTTACTCTTATTTCTTTTTACATTAGGATTCGGTTCCATACATGCACAAACTACTTGCGAACCTGATACCGCAGGATTGGCAGAGGATTTTTTGATCAATCCTTTGCCCTATGTCCTAGAAACCAATCCAACAGGTGGCATTGACACGCCAGCCATTGTTGGCCAGCCTTTCGAGTTTGTTTTGACCTTTGCAACGCCTGCTGAATTTGATGTATCAGGGGTGGGGAGTTTCGCTGTAAATTCTATTGAATTGGCTACAGAAGGTGCAATTACGAATCTGCCAGCTTCTATGGACTACACCTGTAATCCACCTAATTGTATCTTCGAAAAGGACTCTATTGGATGTGTTGTTGTATTTGGTACGCCAACCATGGAAGAGGCTGGTGATGGTAGTACGGTATATGATATTGGCGTTACTACACTTATTCGTACCACCGCTCTTAATATACCTTTTACCTTTCCTAATGCACTCTTCCCAGGTAATTATTTCCTCTGTGTAAAGGCTACTCCTGAAACACCAGATTGTGAGTTTCTTTTGGCTTCCGATAATGATCTCAGTGATGAAGTTGCCTATATGTACAATCGGCCAAATCCCACTTCGGGTTTCACGGAAATTGTCATAGAGTCCATGGAAAGTGGTCGATTTTTACTGACGGTCTCAGATATGCTGGGACGACAATTGCATTATCAACCCGTCGATATCATTGCAGGTACCAATCAATTCAATTTTGACGCCAGTCATTTGGCGGAGGGGATGTATATCTACACGCTTAGTGATGGTAGGGCACGTACCAGTAAAAAAATGATGATCAGACGTTAATCTAATTCATCCTGCGGGATGATTGTCAAGCACTTACATAACATCTCATGGACAGACGCCTAATTACATTGGGCGTCTGTTCTCATTTCCCAGTTTATTGTTTTTATGAAAAAATCTTTTGTAATTCTCTTTCTGATTTGGCTTTGGGCTGGCGTACAAGCCCAAGATGGTTGTCCAGGTTGTGAAATCAACTTACCTGTGGATTTGCCAGAAGACACGATTTTTTTAGGCGATGCACCAGCTGGTCAAGCTAATGTGTACTATGACCGGGACATGAGCTTTCGTTTGCCTAAGACTACTACACCCGTAGCTGCCATCGATAGCACCACGCCGCCGAATCTGGCTATTTCTAGTTTTGAAATCGTATCCATTAGCAACTTACCTCCGGGACTCACTTGGGAGGCCAACCAAAGAGAGTTTAACACTAGCGATCAAACCGATGGCTGTATCAAGATTTGTGGTACACCTTTAATTCCCGGCCTGTACAATGTTGAGGTCGTATTGGATGCTCAGGTGGTCATTCTGTCTCGTCGCACCTCCTTTTCTTTCCCTCTGCTCATTCAGCCAGGGGTTACGGCTACGGATGGCTTCAGGATGATCAATAATGTGGGTTGTGGAGCCATTGATGTTACCTTTATTAACACCATTCCTTCTAATGAAGTAGAGGGGTTTTCCTATCGTTGGGACTTTGGTAATGGCTTGGTCAGTGAAGAAGAGAATCCGTTACCATTGACTTACGATGAACCTGGCATATATGAGGTAAATTACGAAGCGGTAATTGATACTGCTGGTTTCTTTTTGACCAAGGTGCTCATAGAAGAAACTACCTGTAATGATATCTTTGGTGGGCGTCCCGACCTTAAGATTGACGTTATTGAACCAGATGGCACCACCATCTACACTTCAGATATTATCACGAATGCCACTCTTCCTCTTACCTTTGAGTTACTCCTACCGATCGAGGATATTGGTAATTACAGTGTACGTGTCACAGATGATGACAGTGGGATTGGTGGAGCTGATGATGTCTGTGGGGTCGTAAATTTTACCCAAGAGACAGAGGGTAGCTTGACAGATGGTGAAGATTTAAAGGTGACCTTAACTATCACGCATCCCGTAGAAACCATTAATTCAAAGGATACCATCTTTGTTTTTGAACAACCTGCCCTTCCAGAACTAAGTTTGGAAGAACAGTTTCCCCTATGCGAAGGAGATACCGTTGAAGCTATGGTGCTCAATTACCAGGATGGCCTGCAGTGGATCAGAGATAGTAGTTCTCTATTTGGAGAGACAAATCCTGTCTTGAAGATCAGTGAGAACGGAACCTACTGGCTACGATATGTATCCCCTGATGGTTGCTATAGTGAATCCATGCAAGTGGCAACTAGTTTTGGAGTAATTCCCAGTGGTATTGCATTCCAGACAGCAAATAACCTCTTGAGCGTATTCCAACCTGAAGATTTACCTGAAAACAGCAGCATTACTTGGGAAGTGGATGGAGCGATTATTCCTGGAGCCGATGGTGTGGAATTTTGCGTGGATAGTTCTGCTACCTACACCTTGCGAGTGACAGACGAAGATACTGGCTGTTTTGCTACTTTTAGTCAAATGGTAACATATGATCCAAACTTTCCCAATTGTGTCTCAGCTAATCAGGAAATTTATAGAGGTGATTTTGCTAAGGTTTATCCCAACCCATTCCACGAAAATGTCGTAATACAAATCGAAGACCCTAGTACACAGCCAAGTAACTTTAAGCTAATTTCTGTAGATGGAAGGGAAATAATTGCGGGAAAATGGAGAGATTTGCCAGGAAATTGGGATAAAAAAGAACTCCCAGTGTATGAATTAGCAAAAGGTATATATATATTACAACTTTTTACAGGACGTTTACACCAAAACATCAAACTTGTCAAAGAATAAAGTTCTGAATCAATTTTTTGCCCGGTAGGAAGTTTGAGCCAGAACCAAGAATAATTAAACGTTAATGCCCAATGACGGTTAAGATGGAAAAGCGGAAGATGGGAAACCTCGTAACAGAAGGCATTCCCGAGATTCCGCTGAAAGTCAAAGACAGATTAGAGGAGTACCGCAACACCAAAGAAGCCCAGTTTTTGGATTGGTTGGAGGAAGAGGAAGGGCTTTTGATTAGTACGCGCTCTGAAGATAGTGCCCAGATACATGCTGTCAAGCATCCGGGGGCTACTATGCAGCAACTTACCTTCTTTGCAGAGCCCATAGTAAATGCCAAGGTTCGCCCACAATCTGCGGGTAGACAATTTATCTTTTCTAAGGATAAAGGAGGAGATGAAGCTTTCCAACTTTATCTCTTTGACATTGAAAAAAGAACTTACGATCTGCTGACCGATGGTGAATCCAAAAGTGATTATCCACTGTGGAGTAATCGAGGAGATTGTTTAGTCTACACTACTACAGCAGAGAATGGGGTAGATATGAACCCGGTTTTGTGTTTTCCAGGGGAGGACAAAGAAGACCGTATACTTTTTCAGAGGGAGGGCTATTGGTATCCGCTAAGCTGGTCTAAAGGTGACCGCTTTTTGGCCATGATCCGTTATATTTCGATAGAAGATAGCCAATTGTTCATATATGACCTGGAAGCTGAAGAACTGATAGCGGCTTATCCAGATCAGGAACTGGTGAGCTGCCGACACGCGATCTGGTCCACCCATTCCAACTGCCTATTTTACACTTGTAATGTTAATAGCCAGTTTCTACAGCTTTTCTGCTGGGACTGGACAAGCGGAGAACGAAAAGCTTTATATGCTGATTTGCAGTGGGATATCGAATCCCTGAGTATGTCGAAAGATGGCTCTTCACTCGCCTTTACCGTGAACGAAGAAGGGTATAGCTCCCTGTATGTGATGAGTACAGCGGACTTCAGTGTTAGGCGGATCAAGGAAGTACCACAAGGCCTGATATCTGGTTTGAATTGGCATCCTCGGACAGCTCAGTTGGCTTTTTCCTTAAATACGGCAACGGCTCCCTCTGACGTTTTTGTGTGGGATGCTACAACAGCTTGCTTACAGCAGTGGACCTTTAGCGAAATGGGAGATTTATCTTCTGAGCGCTTGGTTGCTCCAAGTCTGATCAACTATCCTACCTTTGACGAAGTGGATGGCCGAATCAGAACCATTTCTGCCTTTTATTTCAAACCACCCGTGCGCAGAGATCGATATCCAGTACTGGTGTACATTCATGGTGGTCCGGAAAGTCAATTTCGCCCATTCTTCTCACCTATCTTCCAGTTTTATTTACAAGAACTTGGCGTGGCGATCATTGCACCAAATGTGCGTGGATCATCTGGCTATGGAAAAGCATTTTTGGCTCTAGATAACGGCTATAAAAGAGAGGATTCGGTACATGATATCGGAAAATTAATCGATTGGATCGAAGGACAAGCTGAGTTAGATCACGAACGGATTGCTGTGATGGGGGGATCATATGGGGGGTATATGGTGCTGGCTTCGATGGCCCATTTTAACCATCGCTTACGTTGTGGCATTGATATCGTAGGAATAAGTAATTTTATTACCTTTTTAAAGAACACAAAATCATACCGCAGAAGGCTTCGCCGGGTAGAGTATGGGGATGAACGTGATCCAGATATGCGAGAACATCTAGAAAAAATCTCTCCCACTACCAATGCACATAAGATCAACAAACCCATCTTTATTGTTCAAGGGCAAAATGATCCAAGGGTACCAGCTAGTGAGGCCGAACAGATGCTAGATGCCATACGCAGTAATGGGGGAGAAGCCTGGTATCTACTGGCGAAGGATGAAGGGCATGGTTTCAAGAAGAAAAGAAACAGAGATTATTTTACACAAACCGTTATCATGTTCCTACAGCGGTATTTATTGGAGTACTAGTGATATTGTTGTCTCAACCATGCACACATTTGCTCGTTAAGAAATACTATCCTTTTGAGATTGAGTATAGCTGTAAACCAGAATAGATCTTTCGCTCATCTTTCCAGCAAATTTTTTTGAACCAATTTTTATTTGATCTTATTCATTTTGTAGTCAATGAAGTGGCATATAGATACCCGTCTCGGTCACAGGATATCGCTCCTATGTTTCCGTAGATTGGTGATCCCCAACAGATTCATTTCCAAATTCGTTATTTTTGAGGTATGCAGAAAGGAGTAAATAGACCTGAAGCTAAAACAGCAGCCCTAGTTGAACACCTCAATGTGATACTACCGCTTGACGATAACGAAATAGCACTTATAGAAAAACTATTCGTTCCAAAAAGAATTAAGCGTAGGCAGTTTATACATCATGAAGGAGATGTTTGTAAACATGCCAATTTTGTCGTCGAGGGTTGCCTTAAAATGTACATGATTGATGCAGATGCCAAAGAACATAACCTTCAGTTTGCTGTAGAAAATAATTGGATTGGCGATTTAGGAAGTTTCCATTCAGGAGAACCCAGTAAATTATATGTAGAAGCTCTCGAAAGTTCTATCATTCTTCAAATCACGAAGGAAAATCTTTATCGCCTTTATGATGAATTTCCCAAGTTCAACAAGATCTTCAGAATCATGAAGGAAAATCAAATTGTTGAATATCAAAAAAGAATACTGCAAAATATTAGCTCTACTGGGGAGGAGCGATACCTTGATTTCTTAAATCGGTACCCGGATCTCTTCAACCGAATTTCAAATGTACAAATCGCCTCTTATCTGGGAATAACACCCGTTTTTCTGAGCATGATTCGAAAGAAACTTGCAGAGTCTTAAACTATTTTAATGCTCCTTCTTTAAATACTTTATTGCTGTGCGTATCGGCCTTTTTGAACCTTTGTAACATAAATAATTACAATCAAAAAGGAATTGCGATGAACAAAGTAGCACGACTAAATGAGTTTGCAGGCCTCAGTGCGATCAGCATAATAAAGGAAGAAATCCCGGTTCCGGGACCTGGGGAAGTTTTGGTGAAAATGAAAACGGCTGGACTGAATCACGTGGAAAAGATGATCATGTATGGACATTTTCCAATTAAGCCAAAACTTTCAGCCAATATCGGTTATGAAGGAGCCGGAATTATTGAACAGCTAGGCGTTGGCGTTGATGGCTTTCAACAAGGAGACGAGGTTTGTATTATTCCCAATATGCCTTTCGACATGTATGGTGTGATCGGCAACTATTCGGTAGTGCCCAGTACATCTATCGTGGCAAAACCATCCACAATCAACTGGCAGGAAGCATCTTCCCTTTGGATGGGCTATGGAACCGCCTATCAGGGGTTAGTAAATGCAGGAGGATTAAAAAAGGATGCCAATCAAATAGTTCTTATTTCAGCAGCAAGCTCATCCGTAGGCTTTCCGGCCATGCAAATTGCCAAGGTACATGGAGCAAAAGTCATTGCCACTAGTAGAACGCTGGAGAAGGAGGCAGGCTTAAAAGAAATGGGCGCAGAATTTGTAGTTGCGACAAGTCAAGAAAAGTGGAAAGAACAGGTATTGGAGATTACTTCAGGGAAAGGATTTGATATTGCATTTGACCCCATTACCGGACCATTTACAACGCAGTTAGCAGAGGCAGCAGGTTTTGGAGCAACTATTGTGTCTTATGGTACTATGTCCATGAGTGAGACTCCTCTTCCTCTATTTCCAATGTTGATGAAAGCACTCAAGTTCACTGGTATTGACAGTGGTCATCACCTTCTAGGAAACCCTGAGCGGTTTGAAATTGCCAAGAAGCACATCCTCGAACACGTTGAAAATGGAAATTACAAGTTCAAGATTGATTCGACTTTTTTATTGAGCGAAGTGGTAAAGGCCTATCAAAGAATGGAAAGTGGCCGCCAGATGGGTAAAATTATAGTCGACATCGATGCTTGATCTTTTCCCTCTTTTGTTTGTTTGCCTAGCTATCGTTACAGGTCTAGTGGATAATCCTTGTCGTACATGCGTAAAAATGGAGACTGAATCTTCCATTTTTCTTGAATCATTATCCGGGCAATGGCAAGGGTATGCGATGAGAACACCAATAGGAAAGGTCACCTACGACCTAAACTTTCGGATGCTCGAAAAGAATAAGATTAAAGGTACCTCTTACACTAACGGTCGGGCCATCCATACCTGGGTCATTGCATCAGGAGCAGAAGGCCAACTTGTATTAGATTTTCATTCTACTTTTGGAGATAGTTGGGCAAAGGGGTTGTGCGTCACCCAAGTGGATGAGAAAAAAGGATATCTATTCTCTCATGGTAATCCTTTCCAATTAAAAGTATGGATTAATCATACGGCGAACGATAAAATGCTAATTGAAATTTTCTTGCGGGATCAACCTCATGTTAGCATTGTGACTTCAAAATCTAAGTCTAAGTCTTAAACCTCTTATACACGCTTTCCTAAACCACTTCGTGGCCCATCGAGGGCCTTTATTGATTTTCATATAAAACAACTAATAATAAAAATGAAATATTTAACTGCAATTTTATTGGCAGCTGCTTTGGTATTGGTTTCCTGTAAAGTTGATGACGATGAGGCTCCAGCTATTTCCTGTTCGGAGGCTGTTAAACAGGTGATTTCTGAGTATTTTATAGCTCTAAATAGCGAAGATATTGGAGCCTGTATCGCACCATTTTCATCCAATGCAATCCTTATTCAGGATGATGTTCCTCGAGTTAGAGGCACAAGTGCCATCACAAGTACCTATGAGTTCCTGTTTGGCTCAGAAGAAGGAGAACTCAATGCAACATTTGACATCACAGAAGAATTTGTAGACACTCAAGTTAGTGGAGGTTTGGCTACTGTTTTAACCTATTCTCAAGGAACAAGTACATTCAATGGATTTCCAGCGATTCAAGCAAACTCCGAATTATTTGTATTAAGAAAAGAAGAAACAGAGTGGAAAATAGTAGTATATCTATTTAATCAACCCAACTTGGGGCTTTGTGGTACTGGGGAAGAAACTTTTACGCCCGAAAGCGGGAGATCAACTCCAAGCCAGGAAGTAGAGCAGGTGGTAGCGAATTATTTTACAGCACTGAATAATGCAGATATTGAAGGCACAATCAAATTATTTACTGAGGATGCTAGGCTAATCCAGGATGATGTCCCGCGAGCAACTGGAATCGATGAAATATCAAATACATACAATTTTTTATTCGGAACAAGTTCTGGTGAATTGAATGCCAGCTTTGATGTACAAGAAGGATTTATTGATACGCAAGTAGAAGCAGATATTGCCACTGTATTGACATACTCTAGCGGGACTAGCACCTTTTCAGGGTTTACTACCTCCCAGGAAAATTCAGAACTATTCATATTAAAAAGAGTAGGTGATGAATGGAAAATCTACATCTATATATTTAATCAGCCGCTACCACCTCTGCCACCAAATTGTATTCAATAATTATTACCGTGTTAAGGGCGGTGAATTGGACAGAAAAATGCTTCTGTCCAACTCCTTAGTTTCTAGACTGCGCATACTAAAAGGAATAGCATGTAGTCATGAATATTTAAATTCCACGAAAGATCCCTACCTCGTGTAGGCCAAATTCATTTCCAAACCCTCGATCGATTCAATCCCTAGTGCTTCCTCCAAACTCACCTGTTTTATCTGGGCTTTTAATTTCAATAGTATATCCTCTACCTCACTTTGCCGAATAGCCACTTCTAGGTGTCCCGCCTCGGTAAATTCCTGTTTTACGATATCAAGTTTAAGCTTTTTGACAGCGTTCATGACAGAACTCATTAAGCTATAATCAAATTCTAGTCGGTATACATCCTCTACCAACCGGGTAATGATCGAGGCCTCTTCTAAGGCCGCAGCTGTACTTAGCTTATAAGCATTAATTAAGCCGGAAGTGCCTAATAGCGTCCCTCCAAAGTACCGGACCACAATTACGATTACATTGGTCAGCTCAAAGCTGTCGATCTGCCCTAGGATAGGTCTCCCAGCGGTTCCACTCGGTTCTCCGTCGTCATTTGCTCGGAAATTGTTCTTGTCCACTCCGAGACGATAAGCATAGCAATGGTGTCTCCCTTTAGGGTGTTCCTTTTTGACTTGGAGTAGGCTTTCTTGCCATTCCTCGGCCGTATATGCGGGAAAGGCGTAGGCTAGAAACTTGCTGCCCCGATCTCGGAACTCTCCATAAGCAGGTTCGGATATGGTGTTGTATTGGTCAATCATGAGGACTGGCTAATGACCTTCAATAAGCCCTTTACTTTCATGGCCTTGGCAATGGCTTCTTCCCCAGTTGCTCCAAGAATCGTGATATGCCCCATTTTGCGGAAGGGTTTAGTGGTTTCCTTACCGTACAAGTGGATATAAACACCGTCTATAGCCAAACAATCTTCGAACCCCTGGTAGTAGGCTGGACCGGTATGACCAGGTTCCCCCAATAGATTTAGCATCACTGCGGGAGAGGTAGCCTTGGTGCTTCCTAATGGTAAGTTAAGAACCCCTCTCAGGTGCTGTTGGAATTGAGAGGTTAAGCAACTTTCTATGGTATGATGGCCACTATTGTGAGGCCGCGGAGCTACTTCGTTGACTAGAATCTCGCCAGTTTTCGTCCAGAAGAGTTCCACCGCTAAGAGACCGCAAATGTCGAAAGCCTCAATGACCTTTCGAGCCAGCTGATCTGCCTCACTTACTACTTCCTCTGCTACTCGGGCTGGACATAAGAGGAATTCTACGAGATTGGCTTCTTCATTGAATTCCATTTCTACTAGCGGGAAAGTGGCGACTTGACCGTTTTCATTCCGGGCAGCTACCACAGATAGTTCTTTTTCTATGTCTACCAATTCTTCGATTAAACTTGGACCGGGAAGGAGCTTGCTTAGCGCCTCGGCATCCTTGATCAAGGCAACTCCTTTGCCATCGTAGCCGGCGGTGCGGGACTTTTGCACAAAGGGGAAGGCTAATTGACCATTGTCGATGGCTGCACGTAATGCTTCCTCCGTATCAAAAAGCTGATAACTAGAGGTCGGGATTTCGTGTTGGCTATAGAATTGTTTTTGTAAGCCCTTGTCTTTGATGATTTTCAGTGCACGCGGAGCCGGGTGTACTGTGATACCTTCCTTTTCTAGTTGTTCCAGCGCCTCGGTATTCACATGTTCAATTTCAATGCTCACCACATCCATTTGTCGGCCAAAGGCAAGAACAGTATTGTAATCTTTAAAACTACCTTCCGTAAATCCGATACTGTAAGGGCCTGCCGGGAAAGTAGCGGATTCATCCAGCATATGGATAGGGTAATGCCAAGGACCAGCAGCCATACAGAGCATCTTGCCTAATTGTCCACCACCTAAAATGCCGAGTTTCTTTCGATTGCTCATATCAAATTTATTCAATACTGTGACCAACAAAATTTGGCTGCAAAACTAATTATTTGTTTGTGATTTTTCGAAGCGGATGCCTTTTCCTATTTTCGGCCCAAATAAAATAGTCATGGAGCGCATCATCATCAAAGGTGGACAATTGGTTAATGAAGGTAAAATCTTCGCAGCTGATGTCTACATCGAAAATGGCCGGATCGCAGAGATCGGCAGCCAAATCAATAGAACTGCAGATCGAGAGATTAATGCCGAGGGAAAGTTCGTTCTCCCTGGAATTATTGATGACCAAGTCCATTTTCGGGAACCAGGCTTGACCCATAAGGGAGATTTATATACGGAGCCGAAAGCAGCTGTGGCGGGTGGAACAACCTCCTATATGGAAATGCCTAACACCAAACCACCAGCGGTTACTCAGGCTAAACTAGAAGAGAAATACCAGGCCGCTGCACAAAAGTCATTGGCTAATTATAGCTTCTTCATGGGCGCAACCAATGATAATTTGGAGGAGGTGCTTCGGACCGACGGAAAGCGAGTTTGTGGGGTTAAAATATTTATGGGTTCCAGCACCGGAAATATGCTCGTAGATGAACCTAACACTTTAGAACAGTTGTTTGCACAAGTACCAATTTTAATAGCTACCCACTGCGAAGATGAAACAACGATTAGAAAGAATGCGGCATTATACAGAGAAAAGTACGGCGAAGAGGTACCGATAGCTTGCCATCCGGAGATCAGAAATGCCGAAGGTTGTTTACTCTCTTCTTCTATGGCTATCGATTTGGCCAAACAACACAACACGCGCCTCCATATTTTGCATATCTCCACCCGGGATGAATTAGCTCTTTTTGACCATGTTACTCCGCTGGCACAGAAAAGGATAACCTCGGAAGTCTGCGTGCACCATTTGTACTTTAATGCAGCGCAGTACGAGACTTTGGGTACGCAAATCAAATGCAATCCAGCGGTCAAAGGAACGGATCACCATTCTGCCTTGCTACCTGCCTTGCTGGATAATCGCCTAGATATTATCGCAACGGATCACGCCCCGCATACCTGGGAAGAAAAACAGCAATCCTATTTCAAGGCCCCTTCTGGAGTGCCATTGGTTCAGCATAGCCTGAATGTGATGTTGGAATTCTACCAGCAAGGTAAAATTAGCCTAGAGCGAATCGTAGAGAAGATGAGCCATGCACCAGCCGTCTGCTTCCAAGTGCAGGAAAGAGGCTATTTAAGAGAGGGGTATTGGGCCGATATCACCATCCTGGATCCCAATAAGAAATGGAAAGTGGCCAAATCAAACATCCACTATAAATGTGGCTGGTCTCCCTTTGAAGGGCATGAATTTACAGGACTAGTGGAATCCACTATCGTTAGTGGACATTTGGCCTACCACAAGGGAAGCTTCAACGAATCCAAAATGGGGGAACGTTTGGCATTCGAACGCAATTAAATGGTATACCTGCCTCAGGTGCTACTAGGCAGCCTTTTTATTGCCCTTTGACAATTGTTTGTCTAACAAGACTAAAAAGATTGAAGTGATGCTAATGGACAGTAGGATAATGGCCGTTTTATAAGGCAGAAATAGACTTTTGGTGAAGTTGATGGTTTCTTGTGAAAGGCCCTCCGTTGAACTAATAGATGCTTCAGGTGATAAAAAGCCAACCCCTATGGTGCCTAGCATCAGAAAAGTTAAGCCGCTCCAGAAGGCTTTTACCCAGGTAGGCCCCAAGAGTTGCTGGGTGGGAAGTTGCTGATAGAGGACAGGTAAATTCTCCATCACATTGGTCGTAAAGCGCATGGAAGGCTGCTCGAGTTCCAATGCGCCAAAAGCCTTGTCCAACTGCTGGCGCTCCTCAACGGCTTGCTTGAACTCTGCATTCTCCGCCATACGTTGGAGCAGCACTTTAAGCTCTGCTTCATCGCAGTCCCCATCTATAAAGCGCCAAATTAGATCATTTTCTTCCATATCAAAGTAGGTTATCCTTGATCTCTTTGCCTAACTGTTTGTGCAAGTGCTTCTTCAGGCTTTCTCTTGTTCGGTGCAATTTCGTTTTTACATTCGTTGTCGTCAGTCCAGTGATTTCTACTATTTCCTTAATGCTCTTTTCCTTCAAATAGAAAAGGGTCACAACGGCCGCATCCTGAGGTTTAAGTTTCCGTATAGCCTTGAGGAGTTGGGTCTTTAGAAGTTCAGTATTGATCAATTGCTCTGCCCCTTTATGGGTTTGATCGGGTATTTGCAAGTAGTTATCCTCTTGATCAATAGAGACATTACCCTTTTTTCGGGTTCTTACCTTATCGAGGGCGGTTCGATAAGCCACTGTATATAACCAAGTGCTAAACTTTGACTTTTGCTCAAAACTCCCCAAGGTTCTGTATACTTTGATAAATACATCCTGTGAGGCTTCTTCCGCCTCCTCTCGTTGCTGCAAAACCCTAAAACACACAGTAAACACATAGTCTTTGTATCTCTCGACAAGTTGTCGAAAAGCGGTCTGGTTGCCCTTCAATACCTCCACCACAAGTTGATGATCCGCTTCCTTAGCGTACATAAATATTGGCTATGACGTCGATCAAAGGTTTTAGGTTACAAGCTAGTCTAGGATTTTGCCCATCTGGGGCTAAAGTCCGAAAAAGCTCTGGTAGGGAATTTGCCTTCAGGCCTAATGAATATACCTATTCAGCTACGCAAAATACAAATTTTGGGTATTTGATCCGGCTGCTTGCTCTTGCACCTACAATAGTATGATGTATAGAACTGGAAGCTTCCCCTATGCTCGGAGCTAATCCGGCTAAGAATGCAGGGAATTTTAGAATATTTCAGAAAAAAGTCGCAGTTTGTAACCTGATTCTAATGGGCTTCGTCAGAGTACTAAAAAATTGACAAATGAGTATGCTTGAATCATTGGTTCCAATACTGGCCATAATTTGCACTTTTGGATCATTATCGTTTTTTGTCTATATGTTTTATACCTCTAGGCATCGAGAAAGGATGGCGATGATTCAACAAGGAAAGGACCCCATGCAATACAAGGTACAGATGCAGAAGACCGAGTCGAACCGATTGCTGAAAATTGGGATCTTATTTGCTTCTTTTGGCCTAGGATTAGTGGCTGGTTGGGCCTTAGAATTAGGTGGGGTCCCTTCTGAAACAGCTTACTTTGCGATGATTTTTATGTTTGGGGGATTTGGGATGATTATTTACCACCTTTCCCAGCGTAAACAGCGGAACAAAGAGGATTTCCTGGCTGAAGAACTTTAGTATTGAAACAGACAGATCTATTTTTCATAGCTCTCCTACCTCCGGACAATATACAGGCAGAGGTCACAACCTTCAAGAAGTATGCTGCGGCACATTTTAACAGCAAGCATGCTTTACGTTCACCACCTCACATTACACTTATTCCTCCCTTCCGCTGGCCTTCAGCGGAAAAAACTAAATTGATTCAGTTTCTGCTGGGATTCCATTTTTCTGCTGCCCCTTTTCATCTCGCACTGAAAGACTTCGACTGCTTTGCGCCACGGGTAATATTTGTAGATGTACAGGCTGAATACCTATTGGAGAAATTGCAAAAGAAGCTGAAAACGGAGATAGCTGAGCATCTCGGTGTTGAAAATAAGGGGCCTTTTGGTTTTCATCCGCATATGACCATTGCCTTTCGGGACCTTCAAGAAAGCGTATTTCCGAGCGCTTGGGCTCATTTTTCTAAACAGTCCTATCTACGGACATTTACAGTGCATCACCTCTGTCTCTTGCAGCACGACCAGGAGGGATGGCAGGTGAAGGGTAGCTTCCCTTTGTCAGACTGACCAATACATTGCAAATACCTACCTTATCTTAAAAGTAGCCTTAGAATAACCTTAAAACGGCGTTAAATTTGTCGCCTGTTCTTGGGGAAATCACAAAAATGCCTTTGTTTTGTAACTTTATGGGAAGGGGGGCATTACAGTAATATATGGAAATTTGCTATTTGTAAGGTTTTTGTATTCACAACAGTATAGTTGAGTTCCCGATATAATGATGCTAGAGCAATGTTCCCAGATTAAACCTGAGATTTTGCTTTACCAAGAAATGCGAAAAAGGGAGAAAAAACCATTCCCGTATTTGTTTGCTGCGATACTAGGGATTTTCGGTCAGCCTGCGCATTTCAGCTGCTTGAGATTACTATAATTTATTTATAGAATTCTACGTTAAATAGAGGTATGTACCGAAAACAACTCCCGGTTTCGTTGAAGCGCTTGTTATGCATTCTTCCTATTCTCCTATCTCTGAGCTGTTTCTTACAGTCTCAAGCGCATTTTCCCGTTAAGATCAATAAAAAGTGGGGGTTAATTGATGCCGATGGCAAGATGGTACTGGATGCCAATTATGATGCCATTGGAGAATTCAAAAAGTATGGCTATGCTGTAATGCAAAGAGCAGGGCGGGTTGGACTGCTCAACGAAGCTGGCCAGGAAGTGGTCCTGCCCAAATATGACGATCTCAAGGTATTGGATTCGACCATGGTGGCTGTCATGGATCAGGGGGAGTGGTTAGTCATCAACTTGAAAGGGAAAATTATATTACCGAAAGGCTATGATCGCGTGGAAATCTGGTCGGATGACTTTTTAGCCTACACCAAAAAAGACAAGTGGGGGATTGTGAACCGCAAAGGTAGGGAAGTGCTCGATGCAGATTTTGATGAGATATCGATTGAAGAAGAATACTTTGTGACGCGTAAGTCAAATGAATTAGGCGTTTTCGACCAAGATGGGAGACAGGTCTTACCCAATTTGGCTTCGGAAATTCGCTTTTTCAGTGACAGCTTGATCTTTTATCGCAAAGGGAGCCAATGGGGAGCAGTAAATGCTGGCGGTGTGGAACAGATAGCCCCACGATTTGATTCCTTTGAAAGATTATCCCCGCGCTTTATCAAACTTATCGCGGACAGCAAATCCTTTGTTTACTCTTTACCCTGCCGGCGGATCATCACGAAGGGTTACTTTGATGATTTTTACCCCCTAACTAGACAATTGTTGATTGTTAAGCGAAAGCGGCAACTAGGTTTAATTGACCAGTGTGGAAGCCCTGTGTTGCCTATTCAGTACGATGAGATTCAAACCTATGGTCCAGAATACTTCAGGGTTAATCAAGGGGGACAGTGGGGGGTAGTGGCCAAAAGTGGGAGTCCCATAATTGATCTAAAGTACGATTACATCGCGCCCTTACGCTCCAAAGTGGGATTGGTGAAAGATAATGGGAAATTCGGTGTAGTAAACTATGATGGGCAGGAAGTAGTAACACCGGTTTTTGACCGGATCGTGTTGGAAGATAGAAGAGCAAAGGCCTACGTAAAGAAAGGAACTGGGGCAGCGGATGAGGCGCTTACCATCTTTGATTTTGATAAAGAAGGGCACTTAGTGGATAACAGCAATTTTAGCAATCACTTTACGGTAAAAATAAAGGCCAAAGCAGGAATAGAATTCTTGGGGCAAGGAGATTTAAATGACTTTCTACTGGATGAATTTGAATGGTTCTACTCTCCGGAGGTAGACCGATGGGGATTACGCCGACTAGCTACCGGTGAGATTCAGATTGAACCGAAATTCCACTATGTAAAGGTAGAGCGCGATCTGGGGTTTACCATAGTAGGAATCAAGAAAGATTTGCGGTATGAGTTTGAACGTACGACTTATCGCTTCGACATGGTGTACGGTTTGGTGAAAAATGAAGTAGGTCTACTGATTTCTGAAATGAACTTCTGGAATGTGGAGTTTGATGATTTTCGAGAGGGGCACCCGCTAGCTCGCTGCCTATTTGCTGACGGTAAGTTTGGCTTACTGGACGCAACCGGGAGAATTGTAGCGGATGATTATGCTTTTATAGGCCCTTTCCAAGAGGGGGTGGCAAGGATGAGTAGACGGGGACGTATTTCGGGAAGTATGAAACAGACCTATGGATTAGATAGGTTAAATCACTTTCTCTCGGACATTCTGGTTAGCAGTTCCATGGTGGATTATACAAAGTATGACCAAATGTTCCGGCAAGAGGCCGTTTTGGTTTGTCACGAGTGCGAGTGGGGGTATATCGATACGACTGCGAAGGTAGTGGTGAGTCCACAATACACCTTTGCACAGGACATGGTAAATGAGGTGGGAATCGTGCAATGCGAGCAGAAGTGGGGATTGATGGAGAACACCGGTAAGGAGTTGGTACCTTGTCAATACGATGGTGTTCAATTTCTTGAAAATACGGATAACAAGATTATCAAAGTATATGTAGAAGAGCCAAAATATGGCCTAATTGATACCTTAGGACAACTGCGAGTAAGTGCTACCTATGATGAGTTGGGGCAATTCTCAGAGGGGCGATTGGCGGTTAAGCGAAATGATCTCTGGGGCTTCGTAAATGCGGATGGGGTAGAAGTAATTCCTTGCCGGTTCCAGGAGGTTAAAAAATTTAGCGATGGGAAAGCCGCAGCGAAACTTGGGAACAAATGGGGTTTTATTGACCGCTTGGGAGAAGTGTTGATTGATTTTAAATATAGAAGAGCAGGCTCGTTTAAGGATGAATTAGCGTGGGTGTATTCCCGAAACAAGGTGGGGTTTATCAATGAAAAGGAAGCCTTTATCGTACCAGCCAGTTTTGATCGAGCTTTTGACTTTCAGCAAGGCATTGCTAGAGTGGTGGTTGATGGGAAATACGGCTTGATTGATCGTAGTGGGAATTATGTTTTACGGCCCAGTAGGTATACGCAAATTGCAGCTTTCAATCAGTTTGGAGTAGCTAAGGTGCGATTTGGGAACAAAAGAATTCGATATGGCTTGATTAACCGTAAGGGGCATAAAATTACCAATCTGGATTTTCTCCAAATCTCTAACTTTAGTGAAGGCTTAGCTAGGGTGAAATATCGAGCAAACTATGGCTTTATCGATGCGCGTGGTAAGTTGGTAGTTCCATGTGAGTATACCAAACTTTCAGACTTCAGCTATGGCTTTGCGGCAGCCTATAAGGCGGGAAAATGCGGCTATATCTCAAGCACGGGTGAATTGAAAATCCCTTTTGAATTCTCTCGCTGCCAAGATTTTGCCGGGAATCGGGCCGTAGTGTATCGAGGAGGCTTACGAAATGGCGGCTTGATTGACCCCTCCGGTCAGTTTATCCTGGAGCCAGGAATCGATCGTTTAGAAGGCTTTCGAGATGGGAGAGGATTGGTACGAGACAAGAAGCTACGGTTCTATTTCATCACCGAAAAATCAGACCTATACAACGGTTACTACCAAAAGGCGAGGGAGTTTCGACATGGTGTAGCCGTGGTACAAATTAAGGACCGATGGGGGATTATCAATCAGAAAGGGATTGAAGTCATTCCTCCTAAATACGGACGTATTGACCAGTTTGAAAATGGCTATGCTAAGGTTCGAATAGAGGGCTTCAATGGTCTGATTAATTTAAAAGGAGAACTCATCGTAGAACCCGATTTTGAGTTCATTAGCTATGCAGGGAAGGGATTGTTTCGGGTTGAACAAGGAGACAAAATAGGTTATTTCGATACGGAAGGACAATGGGTTTGGGAC
Organism: Saprospiraceae bacterium; assembly: GCA_965263225.1. Taxonomy (GTDB): domain Bacteria; phylum Bacteroidota; class Bacteroidia; order Chitinophagales; family Saprospiraceae; genus DT-111. Next base: position 1,815 of record CBDHHG010000036.1, on the reverse strand, counting down.
CTAAGCCGTTAATAGCTCCCTTTACTGCAATCTTCTGGCCTCACTGCGTTCTATCTCTCAAAAGGCTTGTAATTCTTTATAAACAAGATCGACTGGCAAACCCATGATATTGGCATAGGTTCCTTCTATCTTATTAATCTTACATAGTCCAATCCACTCTTGAATAGCGTAGGCTCCCGCCTTATCATAAGGCTGATAGGTGTCGATATAGTAGTCTATTTCCGCCTCACTCAGCTCATCGAAGTAAACTTTAGAATGCCCTGCAAATATCCGTTCCTTTTCTTTGGAAAGCAGGCAAACACCTGTAACTACGGTATGCATTTGTCCTGATAAGATAGAAAGTATCCGTTTGGCGTCAGCTCTATCAATGGGTTTACCGTAAATGAGTTCTGCTTGGATGACCACACTATCCGCGGACAAAAGAATTTCATTATCCTCAATGAATTCCCGACAAGCCCTGGCCTTTTTTTGAGCAAGAAAGGGGGCGACCTCTAGCACAGCCAGGTCTGCTGGATAATCTTCTTCTACTTCTTTGGTCCTAATGGTAAAGGGAATGCCCGCCATTTCCAATAATTGTTTTCTGCGGGGAGATTTGGAGGCGAGGATAAGTTTTTTTTGTTGCATGTATGAAGGGCTTAGATTTCTAACAAGAACAAGATGAGAATGCCACTAAGCATTAATAGTTTCGACCATTGACTCAATTGATGAAAATGTTGTTTTTCTCTAGCCTGAGTCAGTTTAAACAATAGTAAACACATGGGAAGTGACATCACCATCAATACCACACCGGAAACGGGTGACTCTAAGTTTTGCCAAAAAAACCAACCGGCTGCTAGAAGGAACAGAAGTATGACAACACCCAGTACGGAGACCAATTGACGGCATGTGTTCATTCCCCAAGCAATGGGTGCCGTTCGGAATCCTCCACGAGTATCTCCCTCGATGTCCTCCATATCTTTGATCAACTCTCTGAACAGAGTCGTTAGAAAGGCGAAAACCAGATAGGTGATGAGGATGGCTCCTATCTTTTGATAGGTTCGCTCAGCAATGGCGAGTTCGATAAAGGCCATTCTTTCGGCAAACCAAATGATACCAGCAACACCACTACAATATAGTGAGACGAGAAGATTCCCCCATAGTGGCATTCGCTTCAACCAGCGAGAGTAAACATATAAACCGGTACTAGCCAAGGGAAATAGGCCCACATAGCCTGGCTTTTCTACCATGAAGGCTAAGTATAAGGATAGCAGAAAACCGATGAGGTGTATAACAAAGTACAACCAATAGGCTGTAGATAGATCAACTGCTTTTCCAATGATCAAACGCTCAGGTTTGTCAATCTTGTCAATGTCTCGGTCGTAGATATCGTTGATGATGTAACCACCTGCGCTTAGAAGTAAGGTGACGAGGCTTAACAGAAAAAACTCATTTTGATTGAGGGAACTGTTAATGTTGTATTGTTCAAAACTGGGGAGCAACACCCAATTGAAGATCAAAATCTGGGTTAAGGCAACAATCACCAGATTTGGCCAACGTATTAAATTAAATAATGGCATGTAGCTCCTTTTGCATTACCCCTCTTCAGCCAAATAACTGATGGAAAGGAATGGTTTGTAACTGATCATTCTTCTTCTTCTTCTTCATAGCCAGATTTGATTGGCCATTTTCCGTTCAATTTCAATACTTTTTCGATCACATCTCGGACACATCCAGCGCCACCTTCGTAAGGAGAAATATACTGTGCCAATTCGATGATTTCCGGTACTGCATTACGGGGACAAGTGGGAAACCCTACACGGCGCATGACCGGATAAT
>CBDHHG010000035.1:0-635082 GCA_965263225.1 Saprospiraceae bacterium | reverse complement strand
TTGAGCAAAATATTGACGAACTTGGAGGATACTTTACCGGGGGATGGCGAGGCGGGCGTGGAGGTCGTACTAGCCGTTGTTTTCACACTGCTAGCTTCCTTTTTAGGCTGATCCGCTGGTTGTTTTTTCCCTTTTACTGACTTCTTCGGTTCGTCATCCTCAACAATGAAGAGCGATTTTAAGTTCTTTAGCATAAACCATTCTACGTTTTGACAATCACGCTACAATAAAACATTCTGAATAGGAATTAGTGGTAATTGGTTACAGCTTATAGATAAACCTACTCCATTTTTCTACAAAGTAAGAAAAAAACCCTTAATTGTCCAACCATATATTGGGTAGCAAGTCTATCTTCGCAGCCGTATCAACCCTCGTCATATGACTTTCGATGTCACCATTCCCGTCCTCAATGAAGAGGCCACTTTAGCGGAAAATGTAGGCATTTTACACGACTTCTTAAAATCTAATTTTCCCTCCCCCAATCAATGGCGTATCGTTATTGCTGATAATGGTTCTGAGGATCAAACCCCTGTCATTGGTAAGCAATTGGATACACAGTGGGAAGGAGGTACAATATTTGCAAGTTCCGAGGCGTGGGGTAGGCCTGGCCTTGAAGACATCATGGGGCCAATCTCAGAAGCAGATATTGTAGGCTATATGGACCTTAGATCTCGCTACTGATCTTCCTCATTTTCTAGAAGCCTATCGGGCACTCGACTGAAGAACGGTGCTGATCTCGTTTATGGCACTAGACTGCATCAAGAATTCAAAGGTAATTGGTCGAAGTTTCAAAACGTGAAATTGCCTCCCGCGGATTCAATTGGCTCTTGCAAACTTACCTGGGCACGCGATTTTCCGACGGTATGTGTGGCTTTAAGTTTTTGCGCAGGGAGTTATATCCGAAGTTGCACGCATTGGGTGCTGATAATGATGGTTGGTTCTTCTCTACAGAGCTATTAATCATCAGCGAATGGCAAAAAATGAAGTCTATACGAGCTTACCAGTGAAGTGGACCGATGATGCTACTAGCAGTCAAGTACAGGATCATTCCATTGGCCAAACGTTACATTAAATCCATGCGCGCCATCAAAAGCAAAAAAACACAAATCAAACTGTGAAAGTCTTCAATCGATCTCATACTCGGTACCCGCTTTATGGGCCTGGACGATTCCAAAGGCACAAGCCTTTAAATTACTGGATTTCTTCTATGAAGGTGGCTTTCGTTGGGTAGATGCCGCTACTAATTACCCAATCAACAAAAACCCGGATGATTTCCGCGCTTCTGAGGGTATCTTGCACGATTGGATACAGGCCAATGGGGTGCAAGATTTAAAGGTTCTAATGAAAATTGGAAGTATCAACAACCTGTACACACCGGAGAATAATCTGACTCCAAGTTTCATTCAAATCATTTATCACGAATATCGATATCTATTTGGCGACCAATTGGCGGAACTGATGGTCCACTGGGACAATAGAGCGGACAGTGACGCCATAAAGGACAGCTTGGAAGCCCTAGATTTCATCAGAAAAGAAGGCCTCAAAATTGGCTTGAGCGGGATTAAACATCCGGAGCTTTATCATGAACTGAATGCTTCCTTTTCCTTTGATTGGGATATTCAGCTAAAGCACAATCTCGTATATTCTGACTACCCTAGATATGCTGCCTTCCATGGCCACCCTAGGTTTTTAGCATATGGAATCAATGCCGGCGGGCTCAAGTTCCCTACAGCCACCTATCGACAGGACAGCTCTACCGCCGTAAGAAATGTTCCAAGGGAAAAATATCAAGATCTACTTGCACAAGTTTCTACTAGTTTGGCAGATTACAATGCAAAATCTTCCGCCGCTCCCCTTACGCGCTTCAATGAATGTAGCATGGTTTATACCTACTACAGTCCTGATATCAGAGGCATCCTCATTGGCCCTTCCAAGATGGAGCAATTGCAGTCTACCTTGGATTTCTTTCAACAGCTAAAGGCTGGACAACATCAGGATCTCTATCACAGATTAGCGACTTTGTCTTCCCATGGCTAACCCAAAGGAGACATATGATTTCGCCATCATTGGCGGTGGGTTATTTGGCGTGTATGCAGCCTTGTATCTAGCCGAGCAGGGATGTTATGTTGTTTTGATCGAGAAAGAAAAGCAGTTGATGGCTAAGGCATCGATCGTAAATCAAGCCAGACTGCACAGTGGCTACCACTACCCAAGAAGTATTGCTACTGCCCTCATGTCGGATGATAATAAGGCCCGTTTCACTAAGGATCACCAAGCCTTCATACACTCTTCCTTTGATAAATACTATGCCATAGATCAGTATAGCTCTTTTACAGATGGAGCACAATTTGAACGATTTTGTGAATTTATTGGCTTGCCCTGTCAAAAAGTGGAGCAGCACTCTAGTATCCGATTAGATCGGCTAGAGGCTTTGTTTCTGACACAAGAGTATACCTTTGATCCCATTCTCATTGCCAACTACTATAGATTTAAACTGAAGGAAGCTGCTTCGATCCATGTGCTGAAACATCATGAGCTTAAAACGGTCCAGACAGATGTAAATCAGTGGCAGCTTACCCTACAAAACCTTTCGTCCGATGGTAACAAGGTATTGGTTGCCAAACAGGTAATTAACGCTACCTATGCCAATAGCAATGGAGTAAACCGCCGTTTTGGCTTGTCAGATATACCACTAATGCACGAGATTTCAGAAATGGCCTTTGTGAGTTCTCCTCAATTGAAAGATCTGGGCTTAACGGTCATGGATGGGCAATTTGCATCTATCATGCCCTATGGGCTATCTGGACTACTTTCTCTTTCCTCGGTAGCTTACACCCACCATAAGGTAGCACACGTTCCTCTGCCACAGTTCGATTGCCAAGTCATCAATACAGCTTGCCGTCCTGATTTCCCCTCCATTTGCAATTCTTGTCACGCTCGACCTGCTTCCAACTACAGCAAAATGAAGCGGCAAATTCAACTGTACCTGCGAGAAGAAGTACAGCTGTTTTATTTAGGTTCCATGTTTACCATCAAGTCTAAATTGAAGGCTAACCACATAGATGATGGCCGCCCAACCGAAATTGCCATCCTAAATGAAAATCCCCGATTTTATTGCATCTTTGCCGGAAAGATTAATTCTATTTACGAAATAGAAAAAGTAATAAAGCTCTAACCAAGTTATGACCAATCAAGTGAATGTGAAATCCGAAATCGCGCCACTAAGGCGTGTGATTGTGCATCGGCCTGATGAAGGTATTAGCCGAATTACGCCTAAGCGGGCAGAAGAACTGTTGTTCGACGATATTGTCCATTTGCCCAAAATGCAAGAAGAACACGATGTGTTCACGGACATTCTAAAATCTTTCCTGCAAGCTGAAAATGTACTAGAAGTAGAACAGCTACTGGAAGAAGCTCTTTCTGCCGACGATGATAGCAAGCAGGAAATGATTGAAAAAGTAGTCGATTACGAAGAGCTGCCGCACAGCTTTGAGCAAGTTCTACAACAAATGACCAATCAGGAGTTGGCTAGGGTCTTGATTACCGGATATTATAAAGAAGAAGATCACTTCCTTTTTGATCCCATTCCCAACTTTATTTTCACCCGAGACATCGCCGTCACGGTCAATGATCACATCATTATCACCAAGGCATCAAAGATGGCCCGTTTCCGCGAAAACTTTATCATTCGCTTCATTATCTGGGCACATCCTATCTTTAGAAGGCTGCGCAAAGAAGGAAGAATTATCAACCTCAACAATGTTGATCTGTTCCCGCCTTCCAAAAAGGGCGAAATGGTTTCCATCGAAGGTGGAGATATGATGATACTACATCACGAATATTTACTCATTGGTGCTAGCGAAAGAAGTACACCACATGGCTTTGAATCCTTGAAAAAAATCCTTTTCGAAAAGAAGGTTATCCGGAATGTAGTACTGGTTCACGTACCGCATGAGCGTTCTTATATGCATTTGGATACCATCTTCACACAGATTGATGAAAATGACTATGTAGCCTACAAGCCCATCATTATTGATGGTCTTAGTTCCTATGTAGAAGTTCACAACATAGAAGGAAGTAAGAAACGCTATCCGTCCGTTAAGGAGTTTATAGAATCTGAACTCACACCAGATGCACGCTTTATCTTAAGCGGACAAGGTGAGACGCCCTATCAGGAGCGAGAACAGTGGACAGATGGCTGCAATCTGGTGGCGCTTAAACCGGGGGTAGCTATTACCTACGATCGGAATCCCAAAACTGAACTTGCTTTTAAAGCTGCGGGATACCGGGTGGTACATGCCCCTGATCTTCTTGAAGCCTTTAAGGATGGTATCGTCCTGCCTGAAGAGGTCAAAAAAACCATCATTACCTTACCTTCGAGCGAATTAAGTCGGGCCAGAGGTGGATCACATTGTATGACCTGCCCCATCGAGCGGGGATAACAAGCTATCCTAGCAAGAAATCGGAAGATAGATTGGTAGGCCTAACTTCCGATTTCTCCACTCATCCCTTTCTTCCTCAATTATTCCTTCCCTATTCTTCATTCAACATCACCTATTGTTTCTTCATAAACAACAAGGGTACCTCCGTAATCTTTAGCAGTTTCTTACCTAAGCTTCGGTGGAAAATACTTTCAAAGAAGCCATAGTTTGGAGCGAATAGGGCCATAATATCTATATCCCAAGCCTCCATGAAACCGCTTAAGACTACCTCAACCTCATCACCGTTTAGTTCGTGAAAACTCAGCTTGTTGTATTTAGGATTTTCCGCAAACAGGGCTTTAAAGTCATCCAGGGCTGTAGGTTTTCCAATCTCATCAGTCTCAACGTGGATGACGCGTAACGCGGCATCAAAAGGTTCCATCATCTGTTGCGTTTGCCAGATATAGTAAACATCTGTGTCCAAAAGATTAGAAGCATAAGCCACATTTTTGACTGGCTTAAAGATCGCATCTTCTGGTACCAGCAAAACCGGCGTATTCGCATTCTTAACCACTCCTAAGGACACTCGACCAAAAGCCTTCTCTATCATACTATGTTCCCCTTTTGCCCCCATCACGATCAGGTCTATTTCATCGCGCTCTGCTATCCTCGTAATAAGATTGGTCGGCGTTCCAATCTCTACATCGGGAAGTACAACAGGGGTATTTTTTAGCTTCCCCGCTGTCTGTACCTGAGCCAGGGTTTCTTCTACTGTTCTTTTGATGATCATCTCGGCTGCCCCTACTTGCTGCTGCGTGGCTTCCGTGGCCAAGGCAGGAAAATCAAGCGGTTCAGCTTGAGGGTAAACAATGTGCAAAATCTGGATAGACGCCTCCAGTTCATCTGCCAGGCGAATGGCATAACGCAAGGCATTTTGAGCAGCTGGTGAAAAGTCCGTTGGGAATAATATCTTTTGTATCTTTTTCATCTCGATTAAGCTTTTATTCTTCAACAAGTTAGCACCTTATCTACCTCCAGATAATTGATAAATATCATCGATAACACCTGATTTTCATCAATTCCATTCTTCTGCATTTGCTTCAACTTTATTGTATTAGAGAAAGTGTAAATCCATAGATCATGAGATACATACTTGGCTTATTCATATTGTCATTATTTAGTTTTAGCTGCACGCCTCCCTTGGTATTCACACATGCTCAACCCAAAGGAGTGAAAGAGCAAAATGCATTTGAGTTGCATTATCAAGGAACCTATTTCTGCACCGGTGACAGCAGTATTGTTCGAGTGGAGGAGCATTGCATTTACAAGGAAAAATCATATACCTTCGTCACCAGTCTAGCTGAGCTAGATGCCATGGAGCATGTATATTTCGAAGAAGGCAGAATTTACCAAGATGACCAAGAAATGCCCTTTGAAGTTCTTTACCTGGATAATCAAACGCTAGCAGGTACCTACACCCATCGAGATACCTTATTTCAAATCGGAGCCAATCAGATCTTAAAGTACTACAAAGGACATCAATTACTCAATACCAAAATCAATGGCGAACATTGGCAGCTATGGCTCTTAAGTAAAGACCAAATGGGAAATCTAGCCTTGTCTAAGACAACCTTACCTGAGCGCATGGGCAAGCTGGAAGCCATTACTGCTGTAAGAGATTTAGCACCGGACGATGAGCGCCCACAATATGAAATAAATCCTACTAAGGCTGAATTCAGAAAACTCCTACAGACTAGATTGATCTTCGAGGAATGCGACTACTACGAATGGATAAAGCCACAGCTCAATTTCTAGATGGCTTATCAGTCCCAAACTTCCGTATCAAACTTTTGTAGCCTGATCGAAAGCGGCAATTCTTCTACTTTTGCTATTTAGTTTCTACATTTGGGCTTATGTTCAGACATGAGACTCACATCCGGGTTCGCTACGCCGAAACGGACCAAATGGGCTACTTGTATTACGGAAATTATGCCACCTACTATGAAGTTGGACGTGCTGAAATGATTCGTTCCATTGGCCTGACCTACCAAAGTATGGAAGTTGACTATGGCATTTTGATGCCGGTCATGTCTTTGCAAATGCGTTTCGTTCGCCCAGCTAGATATGATGAATTGATCAGGGTACGTACAGAATTACGGCAGCTCCCCCAACAACATATCGTATTCCATCATGAGCTATTCAACCCTAAGGGAAAACTGGTGAATGGCGGTAGCGTAAAGTTGTGTTTTGTGGAACAAGCTACCAATAAGACGGTAACTGCACCCTCTTTTTTGACCGATAAACTACAGCCTTACTTTGAGCAGTAGCAGGAAAATATGGAATGTAAAGGCCATCCAAGAATACTTCACCAAGCATCCCTTGACGGTTCGTGTGTTGGAATGGGCCAAAACGCATTCTCTTCCAGGCTTCTTTGGTGTCCCTATTGACGATACCCTGGTCTTCGTATTTAATGAGATTCGGAGATTTGATCTAAGTACCAGAGCCAATTCTATTGCCTTCAGTTTCTTTCTTTCCCTATTCCCCTCTCTAATTCTGCTTTTGACCCTACTCCCTTTCTTTCAAGAAGTATTTGAGCAGTTTGTGCCCTTAGGTGGGGACTTTGAAGGGTTTCTATATGCCCAGATTAAAGAGGTCATGCCGGGTAAATCTGGAGATCAATTGTTTCAACTAGCAAAAAACTTGACAAGTAAACGTAACATCGGTTTACTTTCCTTTGGGGTGGTCCTTGCCATTTATTTCTCTTCTAATGGTATGATGGCACTGATGAAGAGTTTCGAAAAATCTCATGTCAAAATTTTCAAAAGGAGAGGGACTGTACGAAAACGTATGCTATCAATTATTTTGACGGCTGTTTTGGGCTTTATGTTGATTGTTTCAGTTGTATTCATTATTCTAGGCAATACAATTGTTGGCTGGCTAGATAACTGGATTCCGCTGGACGGTTTCGCTACGTTTGGATTTGCCTTCATCCGATGGCTTACCACCATCTCCTTGTACTACTTCGGTATCTCATTCATCTATAGATATGGTGCGCCAGCAATCAAACGATTCGATTGGTTTTCTCCGGGTACCACCCTAGCTACAACCCTTTCTTTATTGTCATCATTGATCTTCTCCTTTTATATAGATAACTTTGGTCGCTATGAGTCCTATGACCGGTTTTATGGGTCCATTACTGCTTTCATTATTTTGATGCTTTGGATGCAGTTAAACGCCATGGTGATCTTAATTGGGTACGAATTAAATGCAAGTATTGCCGTAAACAGGGACCTAAAAGAACAAACGGAAGAAGAAAATGCGCTGGCTGAGGCTACTCGCCTTCAAACCGAAGAATCAGAAACTTCATCCTTGTCGACAGAAGAAGGGGAAATTCAGGAAGTATAAGACGGCAATGCATTCCATCATTGAACCACTGTAAATGAACTATGAGTCCAAGAGTACGATAACAGGATATGCTCTGTACGACACCTATGGACATCAAGTCAAACAAGGCCAAATTGCAAATCTTCCTCAACTGGATATCCCCATGCATACTCTTCCGCCCAGTATCTATATCGTGGAAATCTACTTAAATAATGGCTCCCGTCAAATTCACAAGGTAGTTAAGCAATAAGTCCCTCATCAGACACAGCTGCTAAAAAAAGAACAGGACTGACATAACATAAAATTGAATGCTTCGTATTATAGATATAGCCTAGGAAAGCCATAATTTTGGCCTTCCCTTTAACCCCCGTATCAAAAACGATGTATGGTTCGATTATTACTCCTCGCTGGTAGTTTTTTCCTTGTTTTCCCACTCTTGGGGCAGAAGTATAGCAATGAATTTCTTTCGATCGGTATCGGAGCCCGGGCACAGGGCATGGGCAATGCCATGGTGGCAGGTGTAGATGATGTAACTGCTTCTGCCTGGAATCCAGCAGGTTTGGCACGAATCCCTCGCGAAAATGGGTTGCAATTGGGCGCGATGCATACCGAATGGTTCGCCGGTGTCGGGCAGAATGATTATCTCGGAGCTACCCTTCCATTAAAGAATGCCAATACTCGATTAGGTATCTCATTGATCCGCTTTGGCATTGACCAAATCCCAAACACGCTAAGTTTATATGAGGATGATGGCACCGTAAATTTTGACAATGTATCCGAATTTTCCTCCGCCGACTATGCCTTCTTATTGAGCTATGCGGGTAGAAAGACCATGAAGAGTAGTGGGTTTTATTATGGAGGAAACGTCAAAGTAATTCATCGGAGAATTGGTCCCTTTGCCACGGCATGGGGATTTGGTTTGGATTTGGGTATCCAATATGAACGGGGTAAATGGCTTTTTGGAGCCATGGCCAAAGACGTGACTACAACCTTCAATGCCTGGTCCTTCAACTTTACCGATGATCAGAAAGAGGTTCTTGAAATTACAGGGAATGAGATTCCAATCAGTAGCGTAGAGGTTACTCGCCCGCAACTAATTCTCGGTGCTTCTTATCGTTTACAGTACAATAAAGTGAGTGTTCGACCAGAGTTAAATGCTATCCTGACTACTGATGGAAAGCGTAACACCTTGATCTCCGCTGACCCAATCAGTATCGACCCCAGCCTAGGAGTGGAAGCTGGCTACAATGACTTTATTTTCTTGCGCGCTGGCGTTAATCAATTCCAGCAGGAAACGGACTTTGCCGGATCAGAATTTTGGTCGGTTCGCCCCAGCCTAGGAGTGGGCTTGAGAATTTCTAGTTTGCGGATTGACTACGCCTTTTCCGATGTGGGAGATACACAGAATCGATTCTCCAACATCATATCCTTGATATTGGATGTAAAACCACGACAGAAGTAAATTGGGAAAGAAGGATGAAAGGAAAGAAGCGCACAAGTGTCAGGGAAGTTTTGGACTCCCAATGAACAGGATTAAGGCAGCTAATGTGGTTCGGTAATCCCCTTGTCCCACGAAGAGAACCTCGTTGCCGAGGCTGAGGCCCGCCCTAGTTACATCAAATCTGACCTTTATTTAATAAGTGTTGAGCCAAAAACAGATTTTGACACCTGTGCGTCATCTTTTGAAACAGTCAAAAGTCCGTTTCGGTTGGCAAATTATGAAATAAATTACAAATATGTCACCTTGCCTGGGAAATTTGTAAGCTGTTAGTCAATAGCCATGAGATGGGCTTAAATTTGAGGGGGGTTTAGGTGCTTGAAGTGCCCATTGAGCTGAGCTTTTTTCTTCAGGTTTTCCATTTCTTTGACCACTGGCAATAGGCGCTCTAAATGATCAATCAGAAAGTCCTGTCTTTTTTTTGCACTTAGCAAACACAAGAGTTGATATTCCTGCTCCAAACTTAAACCTACATGATGGGCCACATCAAAGGTGGAAAAGTGTTGAATATCCTCAGGCAGTTTTTTCTGGATATTGAGTAGCTGAAATAATTCTCGGGTAAGGTTGAGTATTTTTTCATTGTCTAGGAATTGCTCGTCTGCTTCTACATCTAACCACTCCACTTCTCCTCCCGCATATAATTTATTCGGAGCTACGGCCTGAAAATCTTCCACCGTAAAAAGTCGTTGGCCTTTAGTTTTGATGTCCAACTCCCCATTGCCATAGCGTTTCTCAACACTAGTCAACTTTACCTCTGTGCCAACTTTCATTAATCGCTTGTCAATGTACGCTGGAATACCAAAAGTGATCCCCTCTTCCTCACAGTCTTTGATCAATTCCTTGTATCGAGGTTCAAAAATGTGGAGGTTGAGGTCTTCCCCCGGGAACACCACAATTTGAAGAGGAAATAAAGGCAAAAATTGACTCATGAAAAAGGCTGGCCGGATAAGTTATGGGATTGAATTCAAATAAGCTTATTCATCTGGACCTCAGCTCATAAGTTTAAATGACTTCATTTTTATATCATGCTCAAAATACTTAACTTATGCCGAAATTTATCAAAAACTCCCAATTTATGGGTATGAGCTTCGGCCTAACCCAGTAAACCAATAAAAACAATACATGCAAAACCTGAAACCCGGGATTGCCCTTCTGCTCCTTGCAATCTCCATGATAGTCATCCTCCCCTCCTGCAAAAAAGAAAATCGAGCCCAACAGCTACCTGAAAGTGTCAATGCCTATGTGTATGCATACACAGCAGGTGTAGTATCTCGGGCCACCCCGATTCGCGTGCGCTTTGCAAGTGCTGTGGCGACAGAAGAGGAAATCGGTCAAGAAGTGAGTGATGTATTGAAATTTTCGCCTTCCATCAGTGGCAAAGCTACTTGGGAAGATGAGATGACCCTCCGCTTTGATCCAAGCGAGTCACTACCTTCAGGTACGAGCTACGTTTGCACCGTTAGCCTGAAGCAACTGTTTTCCCAACTTCCAAAGGATGCACAAAGTTTTGAGTTCGATTTCAGAACTAAGGATCAATATTTTGATCTAAGTTTCAATGGACTCTATGCTCCCGATATTAGTACTTTAGAAAAACAGGCTTTTCGCGGCACCTTATTCACCACAGATGAAGCCGAGGCCGAAAAAGTCGAAGAAATTCTGGAAGCCAAACAAAATGGGAAAAAGCTGGGAATCGAATGGACTCATGATGGTGAAGGTCGAGAACATATTTTTACCATCCAGGATATCGCTAGAGGCAATGCAGCTTCAACCGTAGCATTAAGTTGGAATGGTCGCCCGCTCAGTGTAGACCTGAAGGGGGATCGAGATATAGAAGTGCCGGCTCTAGGAGACTTTAAGGTAACTGAGGTGTCTGTCGTACGAGGTCAAGATCAGTATATACTCTTGAACTTTTCTGATCCGTTGAGAGAAAATCAAGACCTAAATGGTTTGATCACTATGCCTGATTTTAATGGCAACTTCCGATTTATTATCGAAGGTAATCAGGTAAGAGTATATCCTTCAACGAGAGTAGTGGGTGATCGCGTCATTGTAGTCAATTCAGGCGTAAGAAATACAGCGGGGAAATCCATTTCTAAGAAAAGTGAATGGTTCTTTAAAATGGAAGATGTCAAGCCTGCTGTAAAGCTAGTGGGCCAAGGTGTAATTCTACCCAATTCGGATGGCTTAATCTTTCCTTTTGAAGCGATCAACCTAAATGCAGTAGAAGTAGAAGTTTTCAAGATCTTCAACAATAACATTCTACAATTTCTTCAAAGTAATCGCATTGATGGCAACTACAACTTGCAAAGGGTAGGTCGAGTAGTTTTACAACGAAAAGTTGACCTAAAGCAGTTAAATCCAAACGCTAATTTAAGTGAATGGACTCGCTATGCTCTAGATCTATCCAAACTCGTAGAAACGGATGAGGAATCCATCTACCAGATCAGAATTGGTTTCCGTCCAGCTTATACCAATTATTTCTGTGGAAATGATAGCGGTGCTGAAGCCGTAGCGTTACGAGAATCCAGTTCTACTTTTGAGGAAAGCGAGGAAATTGAAAGCTTTATGGATGGTTGGTATGGTATCGAAGGATATTATCCCGATTACAGTTGGAGAGATCGTGATGATCCCTGTAAGCCTGCCTACTACAATCGCGATCGTTTTGTACAAAGAAATATTCTTTCGTCTAACCTGGGCCTATTGGCTAAGGGAGGTACAGACAATAGCTACTTCGTGGCCGTGTCCGATTTACGGAATACAGCAGCCGTTTCGGGTGCGGAATTGGAGTTCTTCGACTTCCAACAACAATCCATGCGCATTACCCAGACGGATGCACAAGGAATGGCTACGGTACAGCTGGACCGCAAGCCCTTTGTTGTTGTGGCTCGAAAAGGTACACAAAAAGGATACCTCAAACTGCACGATGGAGATGCTTTGAGTTTAAGTCGTTTTGATGTATCAGGGCAAGCACCACAGAAGGGACTAAAAGGCTTCATTTATGGCGATCGAGGCGTATGGCGTCCCGGCGATTCCATCTTCTTGAATTTTGTTTTGGAAGATAAAAATGCCAAGCTTCCTCCCAACTATCCCATCAGCTTGACTATCTATGATGCTCGCGGACAAGTACAACTCCAGCGTTCCAGTGCACAAAATGTGGCCGGGCTATACCCGCTACATTTCAATACCTCTGCGGATGCTCCGACCGGAAACTGGGCTGCTGAAGTAAAAGCAGGCGGAGCCACCTTCCGCAAGACGCTAAAAGTAGAAACGGTCAAACCCAATCGGCTGAAGATAGATCTTGATTTTGGCAAGGAAAGTTTATCCAAGGCCGACGAACCTATCCGGGGGAATCTTACAGCCACCTGGCTTCATGGTGCCCCCGCCTCAGATTTGAAAGCCAAAGTGGAGCTACAGTTAAAATCCGTACGAACCACTTTTGATAAATACAAAGATTTCACCTTTGATGATCCAGCTCGAAACTTCTCCCAGCAAGCAAAGACCTTATTTGAGGGTGATTTAGATGGTGATGGTCAAGCCACGCTCTCAACACAGTTGCTAGGCAATACCCTGGTTCCTGGCAAATTATCGGCCAATCTAAAAACCAGAGTCTTTGAAAAGGGAGGCGACTTCAGTACAGATAACTTTAGTCTCCCCTATCATCCATACACCGCCTATGCAGGAATTGGTCTGCCTCGTAAAAAATGGGGGGAGAAACGGCTCGATATTGATAAACCAAGTCAGATTGACTTTGTAGTGGTTGATCCAGAAGGAAATCCGAAAAGCCAACAGGAACTACAAGTAGGAATTTACCGAGTAAATTGGCGCTGGTGGTGGGACTATGGCTATGATGAGGTATCTCGCTACAATTCAACAACCCATTATGACGCTGATCAAAAGACTTCCATCAATACCAATAGCCGAGGAGAAGCCAGTTGGGACCTGACCATCTCGGAGTGGGGTCGCTATCTGGTTCGGGTATGCGATGAGGAGAGCGGCCACTGTGCTGGCGATTACTTCTATGTAGGTTATCCGTGGTATGGGGATGAAGACCAAAATAGAAGTGCCTTGGCCATGCTAGCCTTTACCGCGGACAAGACAAAGTATGAAGTGGGTGAAGAGGTAAAGCTGACTATCCCCACGGGCGAGGCTGGCAAAGCCTTAGTCACTATCGAAAACGGTACTAAAGTAGTCGAGTCTTTCTGGACCGAAGCTAAATCTGGGGAAAACACCTTTACGTTCAAAACAAGCTCGGAAATGGCGCCAACAGTCTATGCGCACGTTTCCTTGATACAACCGCATGCACAAGCTAACAATGACTTACCCATACGCTTGTACGGCGTAATTCCGATTAGTGTAGAAGATAAAGAAACGAAACTAGAACCTGTGCTCGCTATGCCTGACGAGCTACAGCCAGAAAAGACTTTTGAATTGGAGGTAAAGGAAAAGGACGGAAAAGCCATGGCTTACACGGTGGCCGTCGTAGATGAAGGCTTGCTGGGCCTCACCCGCTTTGTTACTCCCAATCCCTGGGATCACTTTTATGCCCGGGAGGCCTTAGGCGTAAAAACCTGGGACATCTACGATCAAGTGCTCGGAGCCTACGGAGGAGAACTAGAGCGAATTTTGAGTATAGGGGGAGATGGAGAAATAGTTCCGGGCGAACAGGATAATCAGGCCAATCGATTCAAGCCGGTGGTTATGAATTTGGGGCCCTTCGAACTCAAAAAAGGTAAAAAAGCCAAACATAGCATCACCTTACCCAACTACATCGGGGCCGTACGTACCATGGTGGTTGCCGCAGGCAATGGAGCATATGGGGCTGCTGAGAAATCCACTCCGGTCCGGAAACCCTTGATGGTATTGGCCAGCTTGCCGAGAGTGCTAGGACCTGGCGAGCGCATCCAATTGCCCGTCAATGTGTTTGCCATGACCAAGCAGGTGACCAATGCGACGGTTTCTGTGAAGGAGAGCAACGGCTTGGCCCAAATTATCAGCTCCCCCAATCAACAGATACGCTTTAGCAAACCTGGAGATCAGCTGGTCTACTTCGATGTGCAGTTGCAAGAAAAAGTAGGAATTGCCAAGTTCATCATCACCGCCAAGAGCGGAGGCGAGACCACAGAGCAGGAGATTGAAATCCAAGTACGCAATCCTAATCCATACATTACCAAAACTATGGATAAGGTATTGGCCGCCGGAGATTCCTGGAATCCCAATTTCCAAGCCGTGGGCATGCCTGGCACTAACCAGGGAGTTCTTGAGTTGTCCAATATCCCGCCCATCAATCTTGGTGAGCGGCTACAATATCTTCTGCGATATCCTTACGGTTGTCTAGAACAGACCCTATCGAGTGGCTTCCCACAATTGTATCTAAGTAAACTGATGGAACTGGATGAAGCAGACCAGGAACGTATTCCTAAGGCCGTACAGGCTACCATCAATCGTCTTAAATTATTCCAGACGGATCAAGGAGGATTCGCCTACTGGCCTGGCGGCTCTACCCCAAATCACTGGTCGACGAATTACGCAGGACACTTCCTCCTCGAAGCTAAAGCGCTAGGCTATACCGTACCTCCAGGTATGCTCGATCGCTGGATCAAATTCCAGACCAAGGTAGCCAAGCGATGGAACCTTAAAGAAAGCGATTACGGCTTCTACAGTCGCAGTAGTGCCGAATTGGGCCAGGCTTACCGCCTGTACACCTTAGCCTTAGCGGGCAAACCGAATCTCGCCGCCATGAACCGACTGCGTGAAAGTAATCAACTAAGTAAGACCGCAACATGGAAACTAGCTGGTGCTTATGCCATCGGTGGGAAGACAGAAGTGGTAGAAAAACTAGTAGGTAATCTCGATTCTGATGTGTCTGAGTATCAGGAATTGTCCTATACATTTGGCTCCCGTCTCCGTGACCGGGCGATGATCCTAGAAACCTTGATTAACCTGGACAAGCAAACAGAAGCAGCCGAACTAGTAAAATACATTTCGGAGGAATTAAGCAGTCAACGTTGGTTCAATACACAAGCCCTTTCCTTTAGCCTCCTGGCTATCGGTAAGTTTGTAGGGGAAGAAGGGGTAAGTAAGCAATTTGCCTATACCTATCAACTAGATAATGGCCAAAGTATCAACGGTGGTTCGACCAACCCCATTGCACAAATCCCCATTCCGATGGAGGACTTGGGTTCCCGTCAACTGATGGTCAAAAACACAGAGGATAAAACACTTTTTGCCAGGGTGATACTGAATGGTCAGCCCGTAGCAGGACAAGAGGATGCCGCCGCCTCCAATCTCAAGATATCTGTCAATTATCGGAACACTGATGGCTCTAGCATCGATCCATCTTCCCTTGTTCAAGGGACAGATTTCATCGCAGAAGTGCAGATTACTAACCCCGGCACCCGCGGGATCCGATATGATGAAATGGCCTTGCAACAGATATTCCCATCGGGTTGGGAAATCCTGAATACGCGAATGGACAAGGTCCAAAACTTCAACGAAGGGAGTCGTTCCGATTACAAGGATTTTAGAGACGATCGCGTATCAACCTTCTTTGATATAGCAGAAAACAAAACACATACCTACCGAGTACAGCTTACTGCTGCCTACCAAGGGCGATTTTATCTTCCTGCTGTTTCCTGTGAAGCGATGTACGATAATAGTATAAATGCTAGAACAGCCGGGCAATGGGTGGAAGTAGTCCGTCCAGAGGCTGGCTAAGAAAGATAATCACTAAGAGGTCTTTCTATAAATAGAAAGACCTCTTTTTCATCTCTTGGCTTGTTTTTTCTTGGATTGGGTTTGTTCCTCAGCCTTATTGGGCTCATTCGATATGCGGCTCACCCCAAAGAGCATGCGGGAGTAAGTCTACTCTTTGCTATCTTGGGTTTGTTGATGAGTGGTGGGGTGGCGGTCGCCCTGCTGAGCTCGTTTGCTTGAGTATTTATCCTAGCCCAGCAATATCCCAAGGTAGTTAAATCTCCATTTTAAGTGTGTGTCCCCTCTAGCATTTCAGCTATCGTACACAAATCCCCGAAAAGACATTCAGAAAAGAAAAGAGTAAAAAAGTTGCAAATACATAAGAGTCAAATGTATATTTGTCTTAGGTATCAAGAAAACCATCAAATCTTTCTTGTATTCTGGAACACTCCCTCAATCCTAACAGTATGTTGAGACACTATCTGGTTTTGGCAATAAGGCATTTCATGCGGTTTAAAGGATCATTTTTCATCAATCAGATTGGGCTTTCAGTCGGTTTAGCCGCCACCTTCTTGGTAGCTCTTTGGGTATATCAAGAATGGCAGGTAGACCGTTTTCATAAATTGGATGCACAATTGTATCGTTTAATCTCTGATGCACATAGCCATGAGACTCTGTTAAATACGTCCAGCCTGCTTACTAATCAACTTGCAGAAGAAATACCTGAAATCGAAGCAGTGGTCAACAGTTCTTGGGGAGCAATTAATTCCAGCCTATCCACAGAAGATAAACAAATGGCATTAGTCGGAGAGTTTGCCTCCTCTGCCTTCTTCCAATTCTTTTCCTATCCCCTACTTCGGGGCAAGACTGAGCAAGTACTGGAAAAACCAGCGTCCATTGTGCTGTCAGAAGAAACGGCTTTGAAGCTATTCGGTTCTACAGAAGTGGTGGGTAAAGTATTGAGATGGCAATGGTATAGTATGCAAAACGAAGTAACTGTAACAGGTGTTTTTAAGTTACCGTCACAGTCTTCGATGCAGTTTGATTATGTATTGTCCTTTGACGTCTTTGAGCAATACTTTCGACAGAGAATTGAGCGTGGACAGTACAATGCACGTACCTATGTAAAGGTTCAAGAAAATACAGATATACAGGCCCTGAATTCAAAGATCAATGCCTTTATCCAAGAAAGATACCCTGAATCTACCTGGACACCTTTCCTGATCCCCTACTCTTCCTTCTATCTGCAAAACACATATAAGAACCGAAAGGCTACGGGCGGACGAATCGTTTATGTAAGACTATTTTCCGTCATTGCTCTACTAATTCTACTTATTGCCTGCATCAACTTCATGAATTTGTCCACTGCTCGGGCATCAAGACGAATGAAAGAGATAGGGATAAAAAAGGCGGTCGGAGCCAATCGATCGGCCTTAATCTATCAGCACTTAGTGGAAGCTATTGTACAGAGTTGCTTGGCCGGATGGTTAGCCGTTGGGCTGGTTTTCTTGGTACTACCCTATTTTAGTCAAACTATGGGCAAGGACTTAAGTCTCCCATTTACAGCGGAAGGAATGACGGCAACGGGTGGACTTCTCCTCCTAACTGGGTTGCTTGCGGGGAGTTATCCCGCCTTCTATCTCTCCAGCTTTAAACCCAAAGATATCCTGCAAGGGTCTCTGCGAGCAGTCTTAGGAGAAACATGGTTGAGGAAAGGGCTCGTTATTTTCCAGTTTGGTATGTCTATGATTCTAATTCTAGCAGTTTGGACCGTGCATAAGCAAGTGCTATTTATGCAAGAAAAGAATCTCGGCTACGAAAAAGACCAAATTATCACTTTGAGCAGCACTGGCTTTAGTATTGAAAAGCAGAACGAGTTCATTTCTAGGCTCAATGATGTTCGAGGTGTAGTTGATGCCTCTAGTATTTCGCATGCCTTGGTGGGAGGGCAGGCTTCCACCGCAGATATCCAGTGGGCAGGGAAAGATCCAGCAACACAAATTTGGTTTGAGCATGGCCGAGTTAATTATGGCATGATGGAAATGTTAGGTCTTCAGCTGTTAGACGGTCGCTTTTTTTCAGAAGAAAGAGGCAATGAGACCGATAAGATAATCATTAACGAAAAAGCACAAAAGCTGATGGGCTTAGCCGAGCCGGTGGGTCAGGTCATTCAAATCGGGACAGAGCGATTGGAGATCATTGGAGTCACCCACGATTTTCACTTTGAATCTCTCCATGAAAATGTAAAACCTACTTTCTTCCGTTGGAGTGCCGGTCGAGCGTTGAAGATCGCCATAAAAATCGAAGCGCGGAACGAACAGCAGACCTTAGCCAACATAGAACGTCTTTATAAAAGTATGGCTACTGGCTATCCATTCCAATTCACCTTTCTCAGCGAAGACTACCAACAAAAATACGTAGCCGAGAAGAAGGTAGCTATCCTGTCTCGCTTTGCTGCTATACTAGCCCTCTTCATATCTTGTCTAGGATTGTTAGGCTTATCCGCTTTTATGGCTGAAAAACGGACCAAAGAGATCGGGATCAGGAAAGTTCTGGGGGCCACCAGCCAGCAGATTGTTCGTTTACTTACTATTGACTTTAGTAAGCTGGTTTTCATTGCTATTCTGGTAGCCGCTCCCATTGGTTATTTCTTAGCTAACAGATGGTTATCCACTTTTGCTTACCGAACAGAAATCGATCTAGCTTACATAATTGTAGCAGGGGCCTTCCTACTGCTGATAGCCTGGCTAACCATCAGTTTACAAACTTTGAAAGCAGCCAGGGTAAATCCGGTGGATTGTATCTCTGAATAGCCTTGGACCCAAGAAAAAAGTTAAAATATTTGCAAATACATAAGAGTCCAATGTATATTTGACCTATGCATAATAAAGAACTACTTAAGGGTACCCTTAAGACCATCATCCTAAAACTTCTTGATGAAAAAGGGCGTATGTATGGTTACGAGATTACCCAGACGGTAAAAGGAATGACCGAAGGACAGATACAGCTAACTGAGGGAGCCCTCTACCCCACTCTCCATAAATTGGAAGCAGATGGCTTTGTTACCACAGAAAAGGAAAAAATAGGAAAACGAGTACGTAAATACTATTCCCTCACACCTAACGGCACTAAAGCAGCAGCAGTAAAAGTAGCTGAATTCGAGGAGTTTGTTCGCCTTATCAGTCTACTATTACACCCTAAAACGAGTATGCAATAATGGTGGAACTGAACGAGCAACAGACGGACCTAGTAGAGCAATTAATTGAAGAATCCGATTTATCCTATCATCCCTTCAAAGAAGAATTAATAGATCACTTATGTAGTGACATCGAAAGTCGCATGGAAGAAGGCAATGCTTTCTCTGCCGCTATAACACAAGCCTTTGATACCTTTCCAAAAGATGAAATCAAAGAGATTGAAGAGCAAATTCTCAATTCAATTAATCAAAAACACACTATTATGAAAAAGGTATCACTCTTGGCACTTGCTAGTCTCTTACTGTGTAGTACTTTCATTTGGGCTCATCAGCAGGATCCACCAAACATTTCTCCATTGGGCCAGTCTTTTGAGATTACCAGTGGATTCGGGCAAAGGATTCATCCGATCCATAAGTATAAAAGGATGCACCGCGGTGTTGACTTCCGTGCACCAGAGGGTACACCCGTGATGGCTACTTCCGATGGGAAGGTGATTAAAGCAGGAGAAACTCCGGGATACGGCATTCGGATCATTATCCAACATGATGAGTCCTACCAAACCCTGTATGCCCAGCTTTCGGCACTGAACGTGGAGGTAGGGCAGGAAGTGAAAAAAGGTGAAGTCATCGGCAAGGTGGGGAGTTCAGGCATTTCCACTGCACCACACTTACATTATGAAGTCAGAAAAGATGGCAAAGTGGAAGATCCTGAGAAGTATTTACAACCCTAATGTACCTTCTAGTTCAAGTCCATAGCCCAAGTTGAGCCACTTGAGCCTTCACTTTTCTCCCCAGTTACTACAATGCTCTAGACTATCGGTTTCTATTCCTGTCCCCTTAAGGCTTCTTTTGGGATGGTTATACTTATGCCAAATTTTACGTCTAGCCGCATATTTTCAACCCATAAAACTATTCCCCAGTTATCCATGCTATTTAGCAATACCAGAGTAGAGCTACATTTCAACTTTGGGATACCAACCTTCGAATAAAGATGATTAAGCAAGATGCAACAGATACCATACCTACTAGTTCTACTTCTCTTTGCTAGCCAAGGATTTGGCCAGAAAAACGAGCCCTCTTATAGCGATTACACGCGATCTTTCTTCAAATTAGAACAGTCCCATTTGGCCCTCACGCAGGTAAAGTTAATTGATGGGACAGGGGGCGCAGCTCTGGATCGGCAGACGATTTTGCTAGAGGGGGAACTCATCAAGAAAGTTGGCCACGCTGATTCTACACAAATTCCCTCTCACTACTATGAAATAAACCTGGCTGGCCACACCATCATCCCAGGGATAGTCGGCACCCATAACCATATGAGATTACCCAATAGTGCCATGCTCTTTACCTCTCCCAAACTACATCTGGCAGCTGGCGTAACCAGCATTCAAACCTGTGGTACCGGTAATGTGCGCGAAGAATTGGCGATCGCCGCAGATATCGACTCCGGTGGTCAGCCCGGTCCCCAGATCCTAAATTCTAGTCCCTACTTCACAGGGCCGGAAGGGAAGCCTCATTTTATCCGATTTACCAATGAGAAAAATATAAGAGATACAATTAGCTATTGGGCTAAACGTGGGGTGAAGTGGTTCAAAGTTTATCAACATACTCGCCCCTCCGATTTAGCAGTCATCATCGATCAGGCCCATAGTTTGGGGGCCAAAGTATGCGGTCATTTATGCGCTACGACCTACCAGGAGGCAGCTGAACTAGGGATCGATGCCATAGAGCACGGATTTATTCACAGCATGGATCACGCTGAGGATCGGCAGCCAAATCGATGTTCAGGCAGTAGAAGTTTCCGAACTGAGCTTCCGATCAATTCTGCCGAAGTACGGGCGATACAACAGGAACTGATCGACCGTAAAGTAGCTATCAGCTCCACTCCATCAATCTTTGCCACACAAGCAAGGATGGAAGCCGATGAAAGAGATCTCTTGGCATTGGCTCCACGGCAGCTGAAGTCCTATCAAGAAAGAAAAACCAGAAAAGAGAAACAAGGGGACAGGTGGTACTTCAAGCCGGAATGGCTGACCAAGTCTCTAGCCTATGATCTACAATTCTTCAGAGCTGGTGGTTTACTAAGCGCGGGACCAGACCCCGGTATCTACAATTTGCCGGGTTTTGGAGATCAAAAGAACTACGAATTATTTATTGAGGGAGGATTCAGACCTGAGGAAGCTATCCAAGTCATGACGGCCAATGGAGCCCGATCTCTGGGACTAAAGAAGGTAGGGACAATTGAAGTCGGGATGCAAGCGGACCTAGTAGTACTGAGAGGAGATCTTGAAGCAAATCCAAGTGTAATCCGATCGGTAGCAATGGTGTTGAAAAAGGGCCAAGTTTATGACCCCAATAAATTGCTAGAGGTAGTGCAGGGAAATGTTGGCTCGATCTATGACAATTCTATGCAGTACTTTGGGCAAAAGCCACCCGGCCAAAAGGCTGAGCGCTTCGCACCTGGCTTGGTATCCAAGCCTGATCGTCATGAATTTGGCATTACTTTCTCTCAAGCTGGAGATGAATGCTACCTAGGCGTAGATGAAGGTAGGCGCAATGTTACCTATAGCTTTAAGCTGAAGAATGGCGTTTGGAGTCAAGCGGAAGCACTGCTTCCAGCGGCAACGGGGAGCTATCATGATCCGATGTTATCTCTGGACAATCAAAGATTGTATTACATAGCGCACGGTACTCGAACCCGAAAACTAGGGGAAAAAGATGCCAATCTATGGTATTTAGAGAGAGGGCCAAATGGCTGGAGTTCCCCTACTCGGCTTGACTCTGCTATCAATACGGCAGCCAACGAGTTCTATATCTCGTTGACTCAAAGCGGTAATCTATACTTCGCTTCTAACAAACAAGCCGCCAAGGACGAACCCTATAATTATGACCTCTATATGGCTCGCCCCGGTAAAGAGGCCTTCGACCCTGCCATTCGACTTCCGGATTCCGTCAACTCCACTCGTTACGATGCAGATCCCTTCGTGGCACCAGATGAATCCTATATCATTTTTGGTTCGGTTAGAAAGGATGGAATGGGCCACGGAGATTTATACATCAGCTTCAGAACAGAAACCGGATGGACAGCAGCTGTAAATATGGGACCGGAAATTAACAATGAAAAACATCAACTTTGCCCATTCGTTAGCCGTGATGGAAAGTATTTCTTTTTTACCAGTGATCAAGATATCTACTGGATTGATGCCGGCATCATTAACACCCTAAAACCTTAATCAACATGTTTAAAAGGGCTTTACTTCTTAGTGTTAGGCAACTTTGGCAACAGAGGGGCTATTCGCTGGTACATATTTTGGGCATCGCAGTAGGTTTCGCCAGTTGTTGCCTCATAGTTCTTTATGTACTTCATGAATACAACTACGATCGTTTCTTCGACCGTTCAGGTGACATCTACAAGATGGTTGAGCGCAATAGTGCTGTCGCTGAGGACCAAGTTAAAGCAACGGTACCTTATACCTACGCCAGAATTCTTGAGGATCAATACCCTGAAGTGGAAGTTGCAACGGCCATCTCTGGCCCCTATAATAACCAAAACATCAGTATCCCCATATCAGATGGTGAAACGCGTAACTTCCTGGAAAAAGCAGTATTCCTGGCAGATAGCAACTTCTTGAAGGTCTTCAGCTGGAAATTATTAGCCGGGGATCGCCAAATAGCATTGGTTACTCCCAATAGCGTCGTGTTGACTGAAAAAACTGCACGTCGGTACTTTGGGGATATCGATCCTATCGGCAAAACGATCATAATTGGGCACAGGAATAGTACCGTAACCGCTATCTGTGAAACGCCACCGAAGCACTCCCATTTTGCCTTCAACTATCTAGTCTCTGCTTCAACGGTCGCGTGGTTCAGCCAGGAGGAATTTAACCTAAAGACAGCTCATTGTTATATTAAACTTAGGCCCAGCACGAATTATGCTACGGTGGAAGCTAAGTTCCCTACCTTAGTTGATCAATTTTTTTTACCAGCTATTAGGCAATTGCAAGAAGCCAATGGCACCTCTCCGATGGATGCCGTTCCCATCCCTACCTACGAACTAAAGGCCCTACATGCTCTTCACCTCGATACGGATAAAGCAGGTAGAATGAAAGCCGCAGGAAACCAGCAATTGTTGCAGATCTTGTTGTTGATCGCCTTTTTCATCTTGCTCATGGCTGGGATCAACTATATCAATCTCTCTACTATCCAATCCACAAAAAGAGATAAAGAGATTGCAGTTAGCAAGATCATTGGAGCAAGTAAGGGGCAGATCCTATCACAGTTTTTAATGCGCTCAACATTGCTGGCGGGCTTGGGTATGAGTTTCGGCTTGCTCATGGTAAAAGTTGTCCTACCTTTTTTCAATACCTTTTTGGATGTTAAATTGGCTCTCCAATGGTCATTTACACACTTACTTCTTTACCTACTAGTTATCCTTATCGTAGGTCTTAGCGCAGGTGTTTATCCTGCCATTAAGTTGTCCTCCATAGCTCCCATTACACTTTACAACCCATTTATCAAGAGGAACAACTCGAAGCTGAGTAGCCGGGATGTATTGATGATCTTCCAGTTTAGTGTAGCCATCATACTTTTGGTGGCCACTTTTGTCATTCATGCACAGCGATCACTACTAGCCAGCAAAGATTTAGGCTTTGATCAAGCGCGAGTGCTAGTGCTAGAGGGAAGCTTTACAAGAGATCCTGCCGGAGCGCAAGCCTTCCTTCGTGGATTAGACGAAGTCGCTGCCGTAAGCGAAAGTTCAGGTTCCTTGTGGGTGCAAAGCTTCAATAGTTTTATTCATGGAGATCAATACAAGCATGCTAACCATCAAGAATCTATCACTTTGCATCGAGTTACCGTAGGAGATGGATACACCCAATTATTGGATATCCCGCTGGTGAAAGGCAAGGGATTCTCTTCTACAGAAAATGACTCGGCGGCAGTGCTTTTAAATGTGGCGGCAGTTCGACGGCTTGGATTAGAAGAACCAGTCGGGCAAGCCTTGGTGAGAATCACGGAGGATGGACAGGAGATTTTCCATATCAAGGGAGTCATACAAGATTTCCATTTCGAATCCTTGGATCACCAAATTAAGCCACTTGTGTTACAGAGTAATGAATACTACCAAGGTAGGATGGCTTACCTACTACTTAAGTTAACTCCAACAGCAAGCTCGCAAACTCTTTCCCAGATCGAAGAGCTTTGGGAACGTTTCTTGCCAGGAAAGCCATTCGTGTACCGCTTCCTGGACGAGAATTTACAAGCACAATATGAGCAAGAAAAGCGCCTCGGGCAGGTATTTGGCATGTACACCTTGCTGAGTCTATTTATCTGTTTTATGGGGCTCTTTTCTTTAGCGGCTTACCACCTGCGAGTGAGGCAAAAGGAAGTGGGGATACGAAAAATAGTAGGGGCTTCGGTTGCCTCCCTACTACATCTCTTATCTCGTCAGTACACTCGGCTAATCTTTATAGCCTTACTGCTGACAGTACCCATTTCTGGATATCTGGCCCAGTACTGGCTAGATGCCTTTGCTAGTCGTTTGGAATTGCATTGGAGTCTATTCCTAATTCCCGGACTAATTGTTTTGGTCCTGAGTTATAGCTGTATTGCTTATCAGATGATTCGCCTAGCTAAGAAATCACCCGTTGAAGCGCTTAGGGTGAATGACTAGATGAGCAAGAACGTGTACAGTGTTCGGATGAGCATCAGATGGCTTTGATTTCACTCGTCCGTTCACTGTTCTTTTTAGGAAGGAACTATCTCAGCCCCCTTTGTACCCAGAAGCAAGCTTGAAAGGGCAAGGGGCCGTTCTAATTAGGCTGTAGCAAGATATTATTTCATCTTTTGTTGGGAAGGGGCTAGCAGGTAAAATTGCTGCCCCTTTTCTTATGTTTTGAAACTGTGCAGTTAGAAACCTATGGTTTTTTTAGCGCTACTGAGTTTCTTTTTCAAAGCTGCCATACGTAAAGCTGTAACAGCTGCTTCCACGCCTTTGTTACCATGTTTGCCTCCAGCTCTGTCTTTGGCCTGCTCCTCTGTATTTGGGGTGAGTACCCCAAAGATCACCGGTTTACCACTCACCATTCCTAAATTAGCCAGGGCTGTCGATACCGCATTATTGATGTATTCATCATGCTTAGTTTCTCCTTTAATCACACAACCAATACATATAACGACATCTGGATGATGGTGTGCCAAAACTATCTTAGCAGCCGTTGGTAATTCGAAGGTACCGGGTACTTGTTCGGTATAGATTTTATCTTCCTTAACCCCATGTTTAACCAAAGTATCGAAACAACCCTCGTAAAGAGCGTGTGTTATTTCAGCATTCCAATCGGATACTACTATACCAACAGAAAATTCTTCGCCATTGGGTAGGCTTGATTCGTCGTAGGTGGAGAGGTTTTTCTTTGCACTTGCCATACTATGATTTCTTTTAACTTATTATCGAGTTTTGAGTCACCCAAAAGGCGTGGCCATTTGAGTGATCACTTCGAGATGTATTTACCTTGGCTATATAACAAAAAAAGGCAAGCAGGGTTTGCTTGCCTTTTTTCTTTATCCAGCCTAAAGTAGAGGACTATTCGCCAGCTACTCTAGTGATATACTTATCGATGTCCGTTGCATAAGGAGAATCGGGAAAGTCAAACTTCACCCGTTCGTAAGAAGACTTAGCATCTGCCAAATTGCCGTTTTTCTCATACAGCATACCCAATTTTTTAAGATAATAGGCAGCTAGCACTTCATTGTCTCCTGCATTGATAGCCTTTTTGTAGTTGCTCATGGCATCATCCATCAAGTTGAGTTCTGACTGGATGTCCCCTAGTACTCCAAATTTCATAACCGGGCCTACCCTTCCGTCTGGGCTAAAGCTCTTCATGTAGTCAAGTGCAGCCTCAAATTGACCCAAATTAAGGTAAGAAACACCAGCATAGTAACTGGCCAGATTTGCAGCTTTGGTTCCTCCATAGGAATCGATAATATCTAGGAAACCTACATATCCACCACCAGGATTAGTCAAGGCTAAGGCAAAGGAATCACGCTCAAACTGTTCCTGAGCTTTAAACATTTGCTCCATTGCTTCTTTTTCTTGTGGTCCTTTGTACAAGTTTTGGTAAAACAAGTAGCCTCCAACCAAAAGGATAAAAGCTATCCCTATACCAAACACCATGCGCTGGTTCTGCTCAACAAAACCTTGCGCCTGATCTTTCACCTCTACAATATCCACTAGCGTTTCGTCCGCCTTCTTACGATTTGTTTTTCTTCTTGCCATTACTGCAAACCATTAATTTAGAATAAGTACTGCTTCCAGGTGTCGCCTGCATCTTCTTTTTTGACACCAGACTAGACCCGCTTCCAGAACGCCATTCTGTTTATTGAAAATCAGCTTAAAAGAATTTCTAGATGGCGTTTGTCAATGCTTTTTCAAAAAGCCTCGCAAAGATAAACAAATATTGGTACAGCCAAAGACCCTGAATAAAATAAATCGGGCAAGCAGGACCTAGGTCCCTGCTTGCCCGAAACTATCTAATTGGCAAAATTGCTCAAAGCAATCCGTCCAATCGTCTATTAATCCACGATAAAAGGATAGTCCTCCTGCGTGTAATTGTCTTCAAATAGATCGGCAGGATCTGGATACGGTGACTCTTCCGCAAATTTAACCGCTGCATCAATCTCTTTCTTAATCATGTCCTTGATCGCAGCAATTTCCTCCGCCGTGGCAATCTTATCTTTCAAGATCTGTGCTTCCGTCATTTTAACAGGATCGCGATCTTTGTATTCCTGAACTTCTTCTTTGGTTCTATAGCGAGCAGGATCGGATACAGAATGTCCTTTGTATCTGTAGGTGCGAATCTCCAAGAAGTAGGGACCTTTTCCTGAGCGAATATGTTCCACCGCCTTCTTCACCCCTTCATAGACAGATTCTGGACTCATCCCATCGATCGCTTCACTTGGCATATCAAAAGCATGTCCCACCTTATACAGTTCCGTAACGTTACTCGTACGTTCGACGGAAGTACCCATAGCATAGCCATTATTCTCACAGATATACAGGACGGGTAGTTTCCAGTTCATAGCCATGTTGAAGGATTCGTACAAAGCACCTTGGCGAGCTGCTCCATCTCCAAACATGGTTACACAAAGATTATCTGTGCCTTTATATTTTTCTGCAAATCCAATACCTGTTCCAATTGGAATCTGTGCTCCTACTATACCATTTCCACCAAAGTAGCGATGGTCCGCCGAGAAAAAGTGCATCGACCCCCCTTTCCCTTTCACCGCACCAGTCACTTTTCCGAATAGCTCAGCCATACAAGCATTAGTGGATAAACCTCGGCCAATCGCTGTTCCATGCTGGCGATAAGCCGTTACGATGGCATCTTCTGGACGAATTGCCGCCTCAATTCCTGCAGCCACAGCTTCCTGGCCAATGTATACGTGACAAAAACCTCTTACCTTCTGCTGTCCATACATCAACAAGGCTCGCTCCTCAAACTTCCGGATCCGAAACATCATTTCGTACCAGTTCAGATACATTTCCTTACTATAGGTAGGTTTTGACGACTTTCTACTTCTGGTCGCTTTTTTCTTTTGTTCAACCACAGTATCCATTATGATTATAGGTTTTGGCGAATATTCGCAGAAAATTCCACATGTTTCTCTTAAAGATAAGGCAATTCTAAACGAAAGGGAAAAGAAAGCATTCAAAAATAAGCAATTCTAATGCTGCTTATTTTCCTTGTCCACTTTCTTAGTTCAGCACTTCCATGTGGAGCCTCATCTTTCTTCAACAAGTAGTTATAATTGTTACAACACACTTGCTTGCCCGCTTGTTTTAAAGCCGCAAAGAAAAAGGATTTTATGCTGAAAACAAAACCTAATCTTTCTACTTTTGCAGGAACAGGAAGTGGTTTAGACTAAAAGGAAATCTATTTTGCATCTAAGGCGGCTAATACTCACCAATTTCAAGAATTACGAAAAACAAGTCATTGACTGTAGCCCTACCATTAATGGATATGTGGGTTTGAATGGGATGGGAAAGACCAACCTCCTAGATGCCATCTACTACCTTTGTATGGGTCGGAGTTATTTTCGATTCACCGATCTGAACTTGGTTCGTCACGGCGAAGATTTTTTTCGTTTAGAGGGTCAGTTTGAAGTAGCAAAGCGCCCCGAGAAAATAGTGGCCAAGGTAGGTAAAGGTAGAAAGAAGGTGTTGGAACGCGGAGATGTACCTTACCAGAGGCTTTCAGAGCATATTGGCCTCTTGCCAGTAGTCATCATCACGCCAGATGATACCTCCATCGTCAATGAGGGCAGTGAAGAACGCAGGCGTTTTGTGGATAACACTTTATCCCAACTGGACCCTACTTATCTGCGTCATTTGATCACCTACAATAAAGTTCTCAAGCAACGCAATTCAGCGCTGAAGCAAATGGCCGCTGACAATCGTTATGTCCCGGATTTGCTTGCTGTCTACGATGAACAATTACTGGCCCCGGCAGCATATATACATGCTCACCGTAAAGCACTTACCATCGATTTTGAGCCCGAGTTACGTCGACTACACTATTTGATTTCCGGCGAACGCGAAAAGGTAGCCTGCCATTACAAATCCATGCTTTTGGAAGAGGAGTTAGCCATTTTGTTGCAGCAGAGGCGCGAAAAAGACCGAATCTTGCAACGCACTACAGCGGGCATTCATCGTGACGACTGGACTTTTGAAATTGAGCAACAACCCTTGAAAAGATTTGCCTCTCAGGGACAGTTAAAATCCTTTGTGTTGGCCCTGAAATTGACACAGTACAATTGGTTAAAAAATGAAAAAAAATCATCGCCCCTTCTTTTATTAGATGATATTTTTGATAAATTGGACCATCAAAGAGTCCAGCACCTACTAGAGCTGCTAATCCAAGGTGAGTACGGACAAGTCTTCATTACTGATACAGCCCAAGACAGATTATCCAAAATCCTTAGTAACCTCAAGACCGAATACCTTCAATTCGTCATTTTTAACGGTACTGCAGAACCTTCATCATCATGAAAGAAGCCACCAACCAAGTTAGCTTGAAGGAGGCCTTAAAAGAGATGCTAGAAGTCTATCGTCTCAAGGCTAAGCTCAACCAAACCAAGATCAACGCTGTATGGAGTAAATTGATGGGGTCCTCCATCAACAAGTACACCCGAGAAATTAAGCTTAGACGAAACAAACTCTACATTACCATCGAATCCGCCTCCCTCCGGCAAGAATTGAGCTATGGTAAAGAAAAGATCATCAAGATTATTAATGAAGAATTAGGCGAGAATTATATCGAAGAAGTCATTATTCGATAAAGTTTTTTAGTCTGCCTTCTTTTCCAAGTTGGTAGCCTTACCAACTCGCGTACATCAATACATGGATCTCGGTAAAAGGCGAGCAACGCTTTTTGACCCTAGTTGCGTTTTGGTGGTTCCCAAATACTACTCTTCACCCCCTTGATATATCTTAGGAAACCGACAAAGAGCGCTAAGTTCATGAGTAAAAAGTAGCGTATATGTCTGAATAGTAATAGATTGGCCCCTAGTGCGGTCAAGACGATATCCGATAGAGGGACCACTACTACACCTACCAATGCTGCCCAGAATAGATATTGATAAAAGACATTGCCATACCAGGATAAAACCATAACGCTGATTCCCATCAAAATCAAGAAGAAAGGCACCAACCAGCGCAGTACTTTATGGGAGAAGAAGGCGAAAGACAATGGCCGAAAGGGTGGCCACCAAAGGTGTGGAAACAAAAATAGATTCTGAAAATTACCGGTTGAAATTCGAGATTTTCGGCGATACTCCTCCCGCCAGTCGTGGGAAACAGCCTCATGACAAATAGCCTCTAAATCATTAATAGCTTTCCCTCCCCGCTCAAAGGCCTGCATGGTAATAAAGAAGTCGTCAACTAGAAAATTGGGAGGCACCTGGGTAAAATAATTAGAACGAATCGTATAACATCCTCCGAAGGGTCCCATCATATAGCCCCACACTCTACCTTCCAGGTCCTTAAGTCGCACTTCAGAAGAAATGTACTGATTCTCTGAATGTGAAATCCCTTCCTCTCGCATTCCCGTATGTACCATGTGTGCATCAACTATCGCTAAGCTTGTATCCTTGAAATGTCGAACAAGATGGGTGATAGTAGAGGGCGTCAGAATAACATTGGCATCGGTGATTAAGTAGATATGATTGGGAGACTCGGGTTCCTGGATATTAGCTTCCCGAGACAGGAAATTAATAACCCCAGGTTTGCCTTGCCGCTCTGTAAACGGAAAAAAGTGTATGTGCCCAAAGGTTTGTACGTATCTTTCAATGATCTGGTTGGTATCATCTGTCGAACAATCCGACCCTAGGAAGATACGAAGTTTATCCTTCGGATAATTCTGAGCCAGGAGGCTTTCCAGTTTTTGGGCTACTACCTTTTCCTCATTGTATAGTGCCATCAAGACAGATACCTGCGGCCAGTCCTCATCAGCTTGATAAAGTATACTGTGTAAGGATTTGCCTCGCCCTAACCATTTCAACAGAAGTGGATAAAAAAAATAAGTATGCAGGATAAAAAAAAGGCTACTCCAAAAGATAAACTGCAAAAGAACCATTCCATACATCTTTAAGTGCCATCTATCGGACTGAATTCGTCCACTTCTCTATGGCCAAATGGCATTGATCAATCAGGGCCAAAGACCCTAAAGTTTGAACAAAAGCCCGTGAAACGGACAGGCAAAAATGGTTCTTTTCAACGAAAAAATGAAGTTTAAACGCCTAGGACTTTATAGCGCACCTACCATTAATTCTTGGTAGCGTTTCATTAGAGCACGGACCGTTTCCTGACTATCATAATGCTTATGCACAAAATCTTGGGCTTCCTCTCCCATTTGTCGCAATTGCTCGGCCGGCAATTGTTGACAATACCGCAACTGCTGAATAAATTCCTCTGGACTATCTGCGACCAACACCTGTCTTCTATGCTTTGCGGGTATACCTTCCAGTCCTAAGCTGGTGGAAATGACCACTTTCCCCAAGGCCATTCCTTCCAATATCTTAGCACGCATCCCACTACCCGATAGTAAGGGCACCACCATTACACTATGCTGATTGATGAAATCCGTTGCATCGGGAACTTCCCCATGCACCTCAATATCTCTATTGCGCATCTTAAGTAACCAATCCGGTGTATTCCGGCCAGCAACGTGTAGTTGTACACCAGGCATATTCTTATTGGCTTGGGGCCATACTTTTTCAAGGAACCACTTGATCCCCTCCTGGTTGGGCATCCAATCTAAAGATCCAATAAAACTGATGGATAATGGACGTTGGTAACTCCTGTAATCCGCATGATACTGATCCATATCCAGACCAATCGGCGTAACCACCCCCTGCTTCTTAAAACCCAAAGAACGAAAGGTTGTAAGATCTCTTTGGGTAATGGCAACTAGCAAATCATAGTAGGACAATTGAGCCAACTCGTATTCCTTCAACTTTTTGGTGAGATGAGTTAGATACCACTTTTTCAAAAAGAATGAGCTATTGTGGGTTATCCGTTGCCAAATCTCATGTTCTACGTTGTGCGCACGCATGGCAATGGGTGCTTCCGTAAACTGTCTGATTAAAGGAATGTAGGGCGCTAGATAAGGCGTTTCTAATTGAATGACATCATAGTCATTGTTGCGTAATAACTGGGCGAGTTTGTCCTTAAATTCTAAAGAGATGAAGCGAGTAATGTGGTAAGAATCAGGAGAGAATAAATTAGCAAGGGCATCCAGCGGCTTTACGCGATTGTCTACCTTAACCGTGTAGATGTTTTGGTAATGTGCTAAAGCAGTTGGCTTGTTACTCGTTTCAGAGAAGAAGTGTTTGGTAGTGTTCATAGCCAAAAGGGTGATTGAACACCCCTGCTCACATAGGGCTTTACTTAAGCTGTTAACTGCAATGGATTCCCCATCTTTGAGTGGATAGGGAAACTTTTTGCAGAGTTGAAGTACTTTCATGCAAATTGTTTTAGGGCAAACTCCTTCCATTCCCCGAGGTGGGGCTAAGGAAGCTGCCTTTTACGAATCAGAAGACTCGAAAAAAAGTTTCCACAAGATTTTTATTGATCTATACCCAGCTTAAGATGATTATTTTTCTGTTTCTTCTTGGTTACTTCTGGGGGTATATATTGTTTTCACGATTAACGTCAATCATGCGAATGGATGGATCTATTTCAATCTGGTCGATCTTATCCAACACTACTGGCAAATTAAATGAATATTCTGGATGTGTCCAAGGCCAATCTTCAATTACCTTCTGCGGTAAGGCAGAATCTTCCTGCGGCTTATTCCCACGCATTATACGTAGTGGTATATTATACAGCTCTTTAGTTCCATCTTTGTAGCTAACGACTACATCCAATGGCATGGGCATATATCCTATTTTTTCTAAGTTAACTTTCGTCTGACCGCCCATTTCCTGCACACTTTTGATCCCATAGTCCGCCACATGCGTCGTATTGACCATATATTCCCGGTACCAGTCTAACTCCAAACCAGAGGCTTTTTCGGCAATCCTCACAAAATCATTGTCATTGGGATGTTTGAATTTCCAGGTCTCAAAATAGTCTAACAAAGTCTTTGCCAAAGCCTTTTCTCCAATAATGTAACCCAACTGACTGAGAAATAAACGGCCCTTTGTGTAGGAGCCAGTACCATACGCACTGTTGGTCATAAAGTGATCAGAATGAGTACTTAATGGTTCTTCAATACCACTTTTGGCGAAGTTAGCGAAGTTTCGGGTGGAGCCTGCGTGAGGATTTTCACTGACCCGACCACGAAGTAGGCCTTCCTTCTTGAGAAAATTAGTTATTTCTGCTGAGGCATAAGAAGTGAAGCCTTCATCCATCCAGGCATACAAACTCTCATTCGTTCCCAGGATCATTTGATACCAGGAATGCATCAATTCATGTATGGACACACCAACCAAGCTGGGGAATGAGCGTTCTCCTGTGATCAAAGTAGCCATTGGATATTCCATGCCACCATCTCCTCCTTGAATAAAGGAGTATTGCTTGTAAGGATATTGGCCAAAATGTTCATTGATGTAATCAAAAGCTCTATCCATCACCTTAGGCAGATTGGCCCAGTTCTCCTCCGTGTTATCATTTTTCTGGTAGAAAAAGTGGAGTACGGTTCCATCCTTTCTGACTAGTTTATCATGGGTATAGTCCGGATCAGCCGCCCACAAAAAGTCATGTACATTCGGAGCTATGAAATGCCAATCTAACTTTTTGCCTTTCCGGTTCACCTTAATACCTTCCTCCCCGTAACCATAGCCAATTTCTTCTGGGTTCTGAAGGTATCCGGAAGCCCCTACAATGTAATCTTTGTCAATCGAAATAGTCACGTCAAAATCCCCCCAGACACCATGGAATTCTCTGCCAATGTAAGGGTTAGCATGCCATCCTTGATAGTCATACTCACACAATTTAGGATACCACTGTGCCATACTGTACGAGATGCCTTCTGCATTGTTGCGGCCTGATCTACGGATCTGTAGCGGGACCTGCGATTCAAAACTCATCTCCAAGACGGTGCTGGTATTGGGCTGAATGGGTTCTGCCAATTCCACTTCCAGTATGGTGCCAACGATTTCATACTTGACAGCTTTGCCATCTTGCATCAAACTAGATACCTTATGGTACCCCATTTGATCTTCCTTTAGTCTGCTAATCCTAGCCCCTACACGGGGATCAGGGTCAGGCATATTGCGGGATCGAATATCCATCATACTACCAGGCTGAAACGCATTGAAGTACAAATGATAAAATACTCGATTAAGAACTTCTGGGGAATTGTTATAGTAAGTGATGGTTTGCTCGCCCTTAAATTGATGAGTCTTCACATCAAAATCTACATTCATCTTATACTCGATCTTCTGCTGCCAGCGATCTGCTGCTTGAGCTGAGATCATTTGAGCGTGAAACCCACAAAGGAATAGGGTTACTGAGAGTAATTTGAAAAACTTCATATAATAACAATTTGGCCAGCAGGGCTTTACCTGAGGTTTTAATGCTTTTGAATTGCGGCCGCTAAACTACAAATAATATTTTGGTTATTTTTGTGGCGAATCATCTATATCCTCAACATATGAAGAAGAATTTGAAACTGCAGACCGGCCTAGTAATTGTGATGACTTTACTGGCTGCATTAAGCCGCTTAATTCCTCACCCTCCCAACTTTACTCCACTTGGGGCTATGGCCTTATTTGGTGCTGCATATTTCTCCAGAAAATATCTAGCCTTTCTAATTCCTTTGGCCGCTTGGTGGATCAGTGATATTATACTCAATAATCTGGTTTACGCTAAACTGTATCCAGAAATTTATCAAGGCTTTTCCTGGATGGGCAATCCAGTCATATATCTCTGTTTGGGATTCATCGTACTCATTGGTTGGGTACTACTAAAGAAGGTAAACACAATTCGCCTAATTGGTGCAGCGACCATCGCCGCAGTAGCCTTCTTTTTGATCACCAACTTCAACTCTATGCTTACTAGTCCGCTGTATACTAAGGACTTTAACGGATTACTAGAAAGCTATATTGCTGGCATCCCGTTTTTCCGAAACACCTTAGTGGGAAATTTGATTTACAGTGCCCTGCTGTTTGGCGTATATGAATGGTTTGTGGCCAGGAGAGGTCTAAAGAAAACTACAGCAGTTGTTTAGATTCTCCTCGTGGGTACAACAGAAGATAAGCCTAAATGTTCCCAGACAAACCTTCTCATCGCTGCGCTGAGAAGGTTTGTTATTTCTGCTCAGAAACAGATTCCGATGCTTCTGTATCCCTATTTTGCTGCTCTTTGGGGTACTCAATTCGCACATGATGCACTGACTTCATTACTTGCTTAAATACCGCTCTACAAGCCTCCAATTCCCTGAAATTCATCTCCGAATTCTCGAACTGTCCTCTCGTTATTTTACCTTCAATCACCTTGTCGATCAAATTAAACAACTCCTCCTCCGTCGGATTCTTAAGGCTTTTACAGGCAGCTTCGACCGAGTCCGCCATCATGAGGATGGTTTCCTCTTTAGATTTGGGGAGTGGCCCAGGATACACAAATAGAGTCTCATCAAAATCATGCTCCGGATGAGCAGCTAGGTGTTTCCGATAAAAGTACTCTACCCGCGTGGTACCATGGTGAGACTTGATAAAGTCGATCAGGACCTTAGGTAGTTTGGCCTTATTCGCCATTTTCACCCCTTCCGTCACATGGGCAATAATGATCTTGGCACTTTCCAAAGCACTAATGTCATCATGTGGATTTTTTCCGCTTTGATTTTCTATGTAAAAGGCAGGTTGTTCCGTTTTTCCAATGTCGTGGTACAAGGCAGCTACTTTGATCAATAGTGGATCAGCCCCTACCCTTCTCGCTGCCGCTTCGGAAAGATTGGCGACTTGTAAGGAATGTTGTAAGGTCCCCGGTGCCTTTAAAGCCAACTCTTGTAGTAAGGGCTTGTTCAGGTCTGACAGTTCCATCAGTGTCAAAGGAGAAGTAAAAAACCCAAAGACACGTTCCAGCAAAGGAACCAGCGGAAATGCTAGCAAGGTAAAAATGACATTAAAGAACAACCAGGAATAGATCGACCAGTCAATGGTCTGCCATCCCCCTTCCTGAATTAAGGAAAGCCCCAAATACCCCAGGCCATAACTGAGGAACAGGAATAACATGGAATAAAAAAATCGCGACCAATCTTGCGTATTGATTTTGCCCAAAAGGACTACAATCCCAGCCAAGATTAGAAGAAAGGTGAATTCATAACCTAAGGAGGACAAGAAACTAGCGATCAAGACAGCTATGATATGGGTGAATAGGGCCAATTGCTCATTGTAAAAGGTATTGATGACAATCGGAATAACACAGAATGGGATCAAATAAGCACTAAGCCCCCCAATCTGTTCTACTAGATATACCAGATAGCTAAAAACAACTAGCCAAACAAAGAAAAAGAGTAATTCTCCTAGGTTATGATAGACTTTAGTCGCATAGATCTGGAGATACAGCAAGAATACGCCTAGGATGATACTGGTCAGGAGGAAGTAACCTGCAAAAACCATCCAATGGGATTTTTTCTCCGTCAGTTCTTCTTCGTAGGCCCGCTTAAAGGAAGTTAATTTCTGATAGATCAAATCTGTGACGATACCATCGCGGGGAATAATCAACTCCCCTTTCATGACCATTCCCCGGGTGCCAGAGATTTCCGCCAACAAGTCTGCTCGAAATTTTTGCGTTAAAGTATCATTGAAGAACAAATTGGGCTGAACATTTTGCTGTAATATCGGGAAGAGGAATTCTGGTTCCGTCAGCGGGCTGTAGGGCAAAGAATCGCTGAGTAAGCCTTTAGCAGTGCCAAGCGTATACAAGTTTCCCAAGGTTTGTAGATAGGTGGTATTTCCTTTTACAATATTAACTACAAAATCATTCCCTCTCTGCTGATAAGAACTATCCAGCTCTATGATGCCCCTATCGTAGAGTTTATGGAGAAGTTGTTGACCATAATTAAGATAATCATCGGGGCGTCGTTTGACATCTTTAAATAAATCCCCATCCAAGGCCTCTTCTCTCAACTGATTGAAAGAGGTCTCAAAGTTTGATTTAGCCGATTTGGCCACTTCTGGATCTTCGGAAAAATAGGGCGTGAAATTTGCATCAAGCGCGGCTCGCTCTTGCTCCAGTTCCTCAGTCGTTTTCAGGATCGCAAAGTCGAAGGGGGCATACAAGTCATCATATCGCCAGGACTGACGTGGCTCAAATTCGTATTTGAACTTTACATTATTGGGAAAGAGAAAACTGATAAATGCCACCACTGCTCCTACCATCAAATAGCGGAGTAGCCCTTTCCACCGTGAACTTTCTCGAATTGCCGGCTTGTCTTCCATTAGTGTAATTCTTCAATTGTGTATATCCTGCTTGAGAAAGTAGCGTTGACTATTTTTTACGGGGTTCCCACTTTCTTTCTTCTACACCTAGCTCGTGACCCACTTTTCTCGATAAG
This sequence comes from Saprospiraceae bacterium, assembly GCA_965263225.1. GTDB lineage: Bacteria > Bacteroidota > Bacteroidia > Chitinophagales > Saprospiraceae > DT-111. Next base: position 597,834 of record CBDHHG010000035.1, on the reverse strand, counting down.
ACAAATAGATAGTCTGACAGTCGGTTAAGATACCGAATAATTATATCCGCCACAACTTCTTGCTGCGCTAATGCCACTACCAAACGTTCTGCTCGTCGGCAAACGGTTCTTGCGACGTGAGCGTGCGAAACCGCAGGATGCCCCCCAGGTAAAAGAAAGTGCTTTAAGGCTGGCAGATCCGCATCCATCCGATCCATCGCTTTTTCCAGGGCTAGTACATCCGCATCGGTCACGTCTGGCACAGCGTTTTCTTTCTTTGGTTCAGAAGCTAGATTGGCACCAATGACAAAAAGTAAATCCTGGATTTGCTTCAACTCCTCATTCAATACGGTTGACTCTATGTGGTCACTTAGCAAACCTACGAATGCATTTAACTCATCAACCGTCCCGTAAGCTTCTATCCGGTCGTGATACTTAGGTAAACGTCTTCCACCAAACAAACCCGTTTCCCCTTTATCTCCAGTTTTCGTATAGATCTTAAAAGCCATTGTCTTTTTACTCGCAAAGATGAAAAAAAATACCCTTTCCCGCTTGTAAGAGTAGGGAAAGGGTATTTCGTGAAGATATGACTAGAGAACGCAACTGCTTAGCTATTGAGCTGAAGCACACCCAATCAGACTTAGTTGTTACTAGTAGGGGCAATGGATGGCACTGAAGATTTAACTCAGAAATTTACATTGTTGCTTTTCCCAGGTCGACTTCTCATCTGATTTTCAGCGCTAAAGCCTACCGTTGAATTACTATCCAGTGCAATAAGATGCATTTAGAATGGGTACCATACTCCCATTACTTAATGTTATAGCGGTGGGTTGGATCAGCTGCTTTCACCACATTTTCATTACGCTTATCCGTTTCAACCAATCCATCCCGCAAACGTATAATTCGATGTGCATGATCGGCAATGTCTGGTTCGTGCGTAACCAGGATCACAGTGTTTCCTTCTGAGTGGATTTTCTCAAAGATTTCCATGATCTCGATAGAAGTCTTGGTATCCAAGTTACCCGTTGGCTCATCCGCTAAAATGATCGAGGGATCATTCACTAGAGCACGAGCAATAGCTACCCTTTGTCGCTGTCCCCCCGATAGTTCATTGGGCTTGTGATCTACCCGATCACCGAGGCCTACCTGAGTTAATACCTCCCGAGCTCTTTCTATTCTTGCGGCTTTGTTTATCCCCCCATATACCAATGGTAAGGCCACGTTCTCCAAGGCAGTAAGACGTGGTAAGAGATTAAAGGTCTGAAATACAAAACCAATCTCCTTGTTTCGCACTTCGGCCAGCGCCCCATCAGTCATAGTACTCACATTGGTGCCATTAAGGACGTATTCACCAGCAGACGGTGTATCCAAACAGCCTAGCAAGTTCATCAGCGTAGACTTACCAGAACCGGACGGTCCCATCAAGGCTACATATTCGTTCTTATCAATATCCAGGGTGATAGACTTGAGTGCGTGCACCTGGGTAGGACCCATGATGTAAGTCTTCTTGAGTTCGCTAACGGAGATAATGGAATTCATATTTATTCTTTATAAGATTCTCGGGCGATTATTATTTTTCGAATTACAAACCTGGCCTAAGCCTTTTCCCTTTTCTGCTGTAAGGCTGCTCAGCATGATTACGTCAGGAGACTCTACTATTTCAAATCGATCACTTTTGGCACTTCAAAGTATTCACCATTCTGCTGAGGTGCGTTTTTCAATCCTTTAGCACGGTCGAGTTGATGCTTTACCTCATCTTCTCGCAAAACATTCTGGGCTTCACTAACATAAACGAGTGGTTCTATCTCTGCTGTATCCAGCTCGTTCAATTTTTCTACCATCCCTAAGATGTTATTGAGATCTTTTTGAATCCCCTGTCTCTCTTCCTCAGAAAGCTCTAAACGAGCCAAATGCTCCAAACGTGAAATTAGTTTTTCATCTATATTCATAACAAATAAATCGAAGTTCGTTACAAAATCATCGGCCAAGTTACTGATTTGCTCATTTCGTGGATAATCTAACTGTCCAAAAAATTCAGGAATTCCCGCATAAATTTTATTTTCGTGCCCGTCAGTCTCATTCTAAGTTTATGGCAACTCACCTACTGCACCATCAAAGCTGCATCTCAAGCTGGGAATAAACCGGAAAGCGCCCGTATAAAACTGAAGTTCTTTCCTAGGGCTATCCCCATCTGATGTACTGGATCTGCAATAGGATTAAGTTGCTTCCATATGATAAGAAAAACGATGTCAACGCCAAAGGTTAAGCATATAGCGATCGCTGGGAACATTGGAGCAGGTAAAACGACACTATGTACCCAACTGGGAAAAAATTTCGGTTGGGATGTCCACTATGAATCTGCGGATAACAATCCGTATTTAAGTGATTTCTACGTGGATATGCAGCGCTGGTCTTTTAATCTGCAAGTCTACTTTCTCAATAGTAGGTACCAGCAAATATTGAAGATTCTGGATGGGGATAAGACGGTAATTCAAGACCGAACAATCTATGAAGATGCCTATATCTTTGCACCCAACCTGCACGACATGGGACTGATGCCCAGCCGAGACTTCCAGAATTATTTTGAGCTATTCAAAACCATGTCTTCCCAAATCCAACCTCCGGATCTGCTCATTTACCTAAAGGCCAGTATACCTACCTTGGTTTCTCATATTCAGGCGAGAGGAAGAGATTATGAAGGCAACATGAGTTTGGATTATCTAAAGCGCTTGAATGAGCGATATGATAACTGGATCGAGACCTACAAGGAGGGAAGACTATTGGTTATCAGCGTTGATGATCTGGATTTCAAGAATAAAGCTGAAGATCTAGGAAAGGTGGTGGATTTAGTCCGTGCTGAATTACATGGACTGTTTTAGTTGTACGCCACGTAGAAAGGAGGTCGCGCGTGCATACCTTCTATATCAAGGTCTTAACAAGTTTTCTTCGTCTTGAACTGATTCTTCAGGTTCTACTTCCCAACCCATCCATTCTGTTACCATATCCGGTAGCCATCTCGCCAATTCTGCATAGGCATCCTCATTCATGAACGCACCAATTGCTATTACATGGAAAATGAGCGTAATAAAAAAGGCTTTTGTCCGGTTTATTCTCGCGGCTCGTTTAAATTTGCGGTTTTGCATACTCCAGTTCCATTTGGTGATTGAACAAGTGAGCGAGTAATGTTATTTAATCAAAACGGGAACTTTCCTTACTGTATTTTCAGCACACTGTTAAAAAAAACATAACATGTTGCAGCAGATCCTGGCAGAACTAGCAGAAACGAACACTCAACTGGTGGCCGTCTCCAAAACCAAACCGGTTGAGCAAATATTAGAGATGTACCAACAGGGACAGCGGATCTTTGGGGAGAACCGAGTTCAGGAGCTGGTGGAAAAACAAGCTGCCCTACCTGAGGATATCGAATGGCATGCCATCGGACACCTTCAGACGAATAAGGTGAAATACATCAGTTCCTTCGTAAGCTTAATTCATTCGGTTGAAAGCCTAAAACTGCTCTCTGAAATCAACAAACAAGCCGCCAAGCAGGACCGTATCATCGACTGTTTGTTGCAGATCAAGATCGCCGCAGAAGATTCTAAATTTGGACTTAGTCTAGATGATGCAACAACCTTGCTCAGAAGTGATCAATTCGCTGACATGCAGCACATCCGAATTGTTGGTGTCATGGGCATGGCCACCTTTACTAGCAATACTCAGCAAGTGCGGCGTGAATTTCAGCATTTGAAAGCCTGCTTCGATCAATTAAAAACTATCTTCTTCCCCGAAGAGTACTCCTTTAAGGAAATCTCGATGGGAATGTCGGGCGATTATCGTATTGCCCAAGAAGAAGGCAGTACTATGGTAAGAATTGGGAGCTTGCTGTTCGGTGCCCGTTAATCCAGCAGCAATAGTTTTCTGGTGTCAACTTTCCCCTTGAATTGAATGCGTATCCAATATACGCCGCTTGGATGAGCTTGTAAGGAAATAGCTTCTATATTCCTTCTAGACCGGCCGCTTTGTAAGCGTTGGCCGTTAGCAGCGAAAACCTCCCATTGCCAATCTATGAATCCGTCCTCCTGTATAGTAATCTGAAAAACACCTGGGCTGGGGTTGGGGCTCATTTGCCATTTCAATGCTGCGCTATCCGGCTCATCTGCTGCGGAAACATTAAGAAAAGGGGCGTAGGGTGTTTCCCACAACTCAATCCCCCCTCTCTTATTCCCCACGATTAATTTCAGAAATTCATCACCACCAATATTAGCTAAACCTATCGTCGCCTCCGCACCTACATCCAGTCCAGGAATATCCCCTAAAGCCGTAAAATCTCCAGCCAGATTTCCTCGGATATCTCCAAAGCGCTCAATCGTACCAATCCGGTTTCCGACGAATAACTGCCATTCTTCATCTACCTTGGTGAGAAATGGACTACTATAGCCTGAAAAGGCCAATCCATCCGTTTTTGCCACTACTCCTCCCCAGACCATACTATTAGGAGCTTGGCTAGGATCGGATTCGAACATCGGATTCGTAAGTGTACCCTGATTTTGGAAATAGTTGATGTTTCCGTTTTGCTCACCAATCAAAAGATCCAGAAGTTGGTCTCCATTCACGTCCACCAATTGGGGACGGCTGTTAAAGCCGACATTGATCCCCATATAGCCATATTGCACATTAGTAAAGGTCATCGGTTGGCCTTCTCCCGCGATATTTTCTGCATAAAAGAGCTGGCCATTAATCTCCCCGATCAGGGCATCGAGGTCATTATCTCCATCGAGGTCACCAAAAGTTGGGGAAAAATCCGTGGCAGCTTGACTAAACTGATTTAAGGAAAATAGATCTTGGTCTCGTAACTCAAATTCAGGCGCTTCATCAGTGCCCGTATTTTCAAAGTAGAAGACCCTGGCATTTTTGGCCCCCAAAGGCTCGTAAAAGGTACCATTGCCCACTACAACATCCATCACACCATCTTGATTCACATCCACAAAACAAGGATAACTATTTTCGCCAAGGTCCACCATATCTGCTACCAGCCAATCCTTACGTACCAGACCAAAGTCGCCGCTCCCCTCTCCTACTCCTCGGCCATATTGCCATAACACCTCTTTGCTTTCTCCTCCCGCATCTACATTGGGCGCCACCATAATTTCTTCGACCCCATCATTGTTGATGTCAATATAGTAAGCCGCCGGAAACACAGCTAGATTCACGCTTTGATCATCACTGGGGAAAGCCGGGTCTTGTAACCCCATCCAAGCCGTCTCACAATCCCCCTCATTTGTCAAATAATTCAGGGCATCAAAGGAAACATCTCCCAGAATTAGCTCGCGATCCCCGTCGCCATCTGCATCGAAGGTCAGTAGCGTGGAGCCCGTGTGGCGCACTTCCACAGGTGTATCTGTAAACTCGGGACTAAAACAGTCGTTCGGTCCTACTGAAAGATCTACCTGGTTTGAGTTACCACTTTCAAATAAACCTCCCCAACATCTTTCCGATAGGCTAAACAGGAGCGTATCTCGGCCAAAACCTCTTTCGATAGATTGATTTTCGTAAAACTCAATGTAGCCTCCGGTAGAATTGAAGGTAAGGATATCAAGGTCCCCATCGCAATCCAGATCATCAATGGCAGGATAGTCAATATTACTGATAAAGATCGGCAAATCACTCCCGCTACTGGGCGAGAAGTAAATCACATTCAAGGGGCGATCAAACTCAATTAAATTAAACTTGATTTTTCCTTCTTCAATCACTCCTTTATAGGCAACGATCCCGTTTAACTGGAGATTGGGGAAGGAAAACAGGTCCATTACGCCATCGGCATCATAATCCCTTAGCAGCACCCAATTGATAATGTCAGGGAATCCTTCCAAATACTCCGGAGCATAACGATAGCTACTTTGTCCCGGTACCCCATCATTGATAAAGGTAAGTTGTTTATTACCCGATCGATCGAAAATATACAGGTCTTGAATCCCATCTGCATTTAAATCTACTTCGGATAATTGAGGAGAATTAAGCCCTCCAACCAAAGGCAAGGGAAAAGTCTTACCTGCTTCATCACGAAAGTTGGCTTGCCAGGCTTGCAGAGTTTGGGCTATCGTTGAAATGGGGCAACAAAAGGCCATGAATAGCCCTAACATCAACACATTCAACGCCTTTCCGATTAGGTTTTTTGTGGGAAAAACCATGATCTCCACCAAGGGTTTCATTTTATTTTTTATCATTACGTATTAAATCTCTTTTTCTACATCTACCGCAAAAGAAACCTCTCACAAGCTTTGAAAGTATATATAGGGGTAAAAATAACCGGAATTGTCATTCAAATAGCCATTGCCGGACTTTAAAAAACTACTGATGAGAAATCATTCTTTGCTAAGCTTTATTCTACTCCTTTTTTTTAGCAGCACCCTATGGAGTCAACAAGACACTAGTACCAATATCCGGATTGTACCGGACCAAGCCCGGAAACAGGTCAGAATCCAGGAATTCGAGTTGATTGTAGTGGACGACGATATTGTGTTTAGTGCCTCTGGGCTAGATGGAGAAGGAGAAATTAGCATTAATGGAGAGAGTTCCACGATTGATTTCACCAAAGGTAGAGCCAGATTAAATCGTCAAGTAGATGTAGCGGGTGAATTGTTATTACTACACCCTCCAGAAGGCGATTTTCAGCTTTATCACGCCTCCAAACGATCGAATGGAAGTATTCGCTTACGGAAAATCCCAATGTGGCTTTCGATCTTACCTCCGCTGATTGCCATCGTCCTGGCTCTCCTTTTCAAGGAGGTAGTTGTGTCTTTGTTTGTTGGGATTTGGATGGGTGCATTTATTGCCGGCGGCATGCGGTTGGAATCTCTGTATTACTTTGTCCTCAGCTTCCTACAAGTCATTGAAAAATATATCATCGGAGCTCTCAATGATGGGGGACATCTCTCTGTAATCATATTTTCTCTACTGATCGGTGGGATGGTGGCTATCATATCTAGAAATGGAGGCATGGCCGGGGTCGTTAAGTCATTGTCCAAGTATGCTCGCTCTCCGAGAAGTGCTCAAGCCATAACCTGGCTACTCGGTGTGGCGATCTTCTTTGATGACTATGCGAATACCTTAATCGTAGGTAACACGATGCGTTCGGTAACGGATAAGTTTAAGATTTCGCGAGAGAAACTAGCCTATATTGTTGATAGTACAGCGGCCCCCGTTGCGGCGGTCGCCTTCATTACCACTTGGATTGGGGCGGAATTGGGTTACATTGATGACGGCATTAGCCAAATAGCCGCCTTTGAAAATACGACTCCCTATTCCATTTTCATCAGTTCCCTGAAGTATTCCTTTTACCCAATTTTGACCCTATCCTTTATCTTGATGGTTATTTACCTAAAGAAGGATTTTGGGCCCATGCTGAAAGCCGAGCAGCGTGCCAGAACAACGGGCAAGGTTTCCTCTAGTGCGAGTGAAGTGGCAGGACATGAGGAAGAACTAGAGAATTTAGATCCAGTACCCAATGCTCCACTCAAATGGTACAACGCGGTACTCCCAGTAAGTGTCGTTATTCTGATGACCATTTTTGGTTTGATCGATACCGGTATTAGTAGTTGTTATTCTTCCCTAGTAGAGGAAGGGGTGAACAATCTCTCCGCTTCCTGGGGTTCCGTCTGGTCAAACCTAGGGGCCCTATTGCCCAATCCAGATGGTGGGTTCTTTATGAAACTGGGTGTATTAATTGGAGCAGCCGATTCCTACGTCGCTTTACTATGGGCCTCACTTTCTGGCGTATTAGTGGCGATTATCATGACGCTTGCTGGTCGGATTATGAAATTAGCCGATACGATTAGTACCCTGACTACCGGCTTCAAGACGATGCTGCCTGCACTGATCATTCTAACCTTGGCTTGGTCCTTGGCCACTACTACCGAGGAACTGCATACGGCGACCTTCCTTACCTCCGTCTTGCAGGATAGTATTAATCCTTATCTAATGCCGGTACTGATTTTTGTGCTTTCTGCTTTGATTGCATTTTCTACCGGTTCTAGTTGGAGTACAATGGCAATCTTATACCCGATTGCAATACCAACCACCTGGGCTATCTGTCAGGCACAAGGCATTGCGGACGCTCACGCTACGGAGATTTTACTTAATGTGATCTCTGTCGTCTTAGCTGCCTCAGTGCTGGGGGATCATTGTTCACCGATATCGGATACTACCATTCTCAGTTCGCTGGCCTCCAATTGTAACCATATTGACCACGTCCGGACTCAGTTGCCTTACGCCTTAGTAGTTGGTGGAGTCAGCGCCTTAGCGGGTGGCATCTCGACTGCACTAGGGGGAGGATGGTTGGTATGCTTTATGTTATTGATTGTAAGTCTAGTCTCATTATTCCTATTCCTGTGGCGGTTTGGCACCAAGCTAAAGGAGTAAAAATTATATGGGGCTTTGCTGCAGTTGCTTAATCTTCTTAAGTAGTTTCATCATCTTAAGATTGAATCCAGGGTTGACGTTAAAGAAACTTCCATTTATCATGAGCCACTCCTTACTTCGAGTAACCGTCTGGATATTATTGTAAAGCACCTGCTGTGGTTTTTCAAGATGTGCTTTCCAATAAAGGGCGTTCTCCGTTAGGGCAAATCCCTCCTTGCAGGAGCCAAACAAGCTCTGATCACAGATTAAGAGGATCTTTTCCTGCGGTGCCGGGAATAGAAAGGATTTGGAAGCATTCTTTAGCTTTTCCATAGGCATAACCAGGAAATCCGTGTAGACTACCTCCTTTTCGTGTGCAAAATCCAAATAATCCAAGGCCATTTGGAAAAGGTTCAAGGCGGGCCAGGTGGCGTCCTGGTAGCGGAGAATGGCCTCTGGAATGGGAAGCGGGTTTAAGTCTTGGCAATGTCGAATCAAAAAGTAGTCCAGTAATTCACTATTGAACTTATCAATCCAATAATCTATGGCTTGTTGATCAATTAGGCCTTCTGCATGCGATTGTTCAATCTTATCAGCGATTCCACCTGCTCTCCTATGGAGAAGATCACGAAAGCCAGATTCATATACCCTTTCAGCATACCGGGCATATTCTCCACCAGTCATCTCCTCCTTAATTCTGGTCTGGAGTGCTGGAAAAAATTGGTCGATAATACGCTGCGTAACATCAGCACCAGGTTCAATCACTACTTGTTCTTGCATAGGCAGCTCTGGCTGTCGGGCTCCGCAATTAAAGCAAAACTTGGCCTCTACTGGTAGATCCGTGCCGCACTCCTGGCATTTTTTCATATAGTCTTTTCTGCATTGAAGTCTAAAAGTAAATATTTTCGAAAGTAAAAAGAAAAGGCTTAGAACAAGTAGATTAATTCCTTGTTCAAGCTGTAGAATTTGGGAGATTTTTTCCTCCTTGGATGAGAAAGCCCCTTAGGAGCAGACTAGAAAAAGGCCAAATTCGCCCTTGAAGATTACCAATTGTTGAACATCCAAATTCATTCGACATGAGTCAAACGCAGGAAGAGCCGAGATATGATGAGTACCAAAATTTTGCGTTCCATCCGCATAACATCTATTTGATGCTACTCTTATTCAGTCTATCCGTACTTTTTCTGGCCTTGAGTGTAGCTTTTGTATATACCCGTGTACAGAATGGTTTGCCACCAGTAAAATTACCCTGGTTGTTTGCCTTCAATACGGTCATCTTGTTAGGTAGCAGTTGGGCCATGCTGCAAGCCAAAAAAGCTTATTTGGCAGATCAAACAGAACGCTACCAAGGTATGTTAATACTAACCATAGTTCTGTCATTAATCTTTATGGCCGCACAGTCTTTGGCCTGGTTCCAACTCTTTCAGCAACAGATATACGTCAACTCAGACCCATCTGCCGGTTATTTGTACGTGATCTCAGCACTGCACTTTGCCCACGTCATTGGCGGATTGCCCTTTCTTGGGCTATTCCTTTGGAAAGCTTACAAGTACATGAAAGAGCCGGTAAGTGTATTGGTCTACTTCTCTGATCCTGAAAAGCGCCTGCGTCTTCGTTTACTGACGATTTACTGGCATTTCTTGGATATACTATGGATTTATCTAGTTATTTTCTTCTATGTAAACTATCTGATACAGTAGTCAAAAAACGATTTTATCCATCCCGTCCCATTCGCTAAGTGTGTTCCCTACGACATCTACCAGATAAGGTTCTTAAGCCTATGTTAAATGCGTGACGATCTTATCAACAAGCCGTAAATCCTTCATAAATTTGTACATTAGCACGTAGAAAATGGACTTGGATCGGCTTTGCCGCTTGAGTTGTACTTTTCCGTTTTTATCAAAAACTCTAGCTATTCATAAATTCCTATTGGACATGAAAAATCGATATACTCTAATCCTCTTCATAGCGCTGGTTTTCTCACAATGGGCTTGTGCTCCTTCTGGACAGCGAGTGGAAGGATCCTTGGCCAATGCTCAGAATCTACAGGTATTCTTGGATCAAGTAGTAATGGGCAAAGCTAATAGCGTCATTGGCAAGACTGACCTCGATGCCAGCGGCAATTTTGCTATGGATTTTGAGACCCCTCTAGCCCCTGGGATTTACAATTTCCGCATTGGAGCAAAACGCGTTAATCTATTTTTTGATGGTACGGAGCGCAATATCTCAATCAATGGTGATCTTAATACAATACAGCAGTATAATTTCACCGTTACTGGCTCCAAGACCTCGCAAACGCTAGCGCAGATCATGAATGGTTTAGTGAACCGTCAATATCAAGCTGATGACATAGAAAACTTCATTGACACTGTTTCTAATCCTTTGTTGGGTGCATTTGTAGCCTACAAGGCGCTGGGGGGAAACCCTGATTTCCTGGAGTTGCAGAAAAAAGCCCAAGCCAGACTGGTAGCGGATATGCCTAATGATCCCAATACGCTAGAGTACGGCAAGTATCTTGCGCAAGTGGAAAGACAACAACAGGCAAGAATGGCCAACCAAAAGGTAAGAGTGGGGCAACCTGCTCCTGAAATTGCCCTTAAGAGTCCGAGCGGAAAAGAATATAGCTTGGCTGATTTAAAGGGGAATGTAGTATTACTTGACTTCTGGGCTAGCTGGTGTGGACCTTGCCGCCGAGAAAATCCAAATGTGGTGAAGGTGTACGAAAAATATAAAGATCAGGGCTTCACTGTATTCAGCGTATCTTTGGATGGCGTAGATACCAGGAGCCGTAGCCGAGTGCAAACGGAGGATCAAGTGAACAAATTATTGGAGCGATCTAAGGATCGCTGGGTAAATGCCATTGCTCAGGATGGACTTGCCTGGGAATACCATGTTTCCGATCTCAAAAAGTGGGAATCCCTGCCTGCGGCTGCCTACGGAGTACGCAGTATCCCTCGTACTTTCATGATTGATAGAGAGGGAAAAATTGCTGCTTTAAACCTGCGTGGCGCTCAACAAATCGAAAGAGAACTGATCAAAATTTTAGAAAAAGACGGTTCCCTAAAGGGATAAGCTCTTAGCTATTCCTACCCCTTTAGCAAACTAGAGTTAACCAAGGATATTTAGTTTGCTAAAGGGGGCTTTTTTACCTTCCTGTTATTTTACTCTATTCCCCACTGTGCACAAATAATTCCCGTTGCAACGGCAGCATTCAAGGATTCTGCTCCGCCCTGGGGGTGTCTCGGTATAGTTAGCTGATGTGTTAGATAGGATAGATTGCCTTGGGCGATTCCTCTGCTTTCATTCCCAATCACAATAAGGCCAGAAGCAGGTTTCGGTAGCTTTGCTATAGATTGCCCCCCTAGGACCATCCCAAAAATCGGGAGTTCTGGGTGCATAGATGAAATCGCTGAAAGCTCCAGAGGATGAACCTGAACCCGCAAAAAAGCCCCCATCGAAGCTTGTATCACCTTCGGGTTGGTCCAGGCAGAGCTCGTGGGAGAACAAAATACATACGGCAAGCCAAACCAATCCGCAATCCGCATGATGGTTCCAAAATTCCCAGGGTCCCTGATATCATCCAGATAAAGACTTAATGAACGGTTAATTTTGTCAGCGGAATAGCGTAAAGTCGGCATTCGAACAATAACCAGCACTTGATTGGGCGTCTTAAGCGTTGAAATGCGTTCCAGTTCCGTACGAGAAATAGAATGCACGGAAATATTGGCTAAGTGATGGTTCTTAGCATGCTTCGTAAGCCAGCCATCATCAGCGTAAAGGGCTTCTATTTGGAAGTTGGAGGAGGCTAGTAATTCACGCACGATTTTATCACCTTCAACAATAAAATTATTATACTTTTGTCGAAACTTCTTGAGGTGCAGTGACTTTACGTATTTAATCTCATTTTTCGAAAGAGCCATCCTCGCTTGATATTCAGAAAGTTAATCCTTCTTCGACAAATCTCGTGGACCCTTATAAAATGAGATAAAAAGCGCCCGAAGGAAGCGTTGAATCTCATTTTTGAGGGTCTCGAAACACGAGGCTTGTCGAAGAATCAAGTTAATCAATGTATAGAATCGCAAAATACACAATTCAATCTATACTCTTACTGTTCCTCTTGGCTTCCTGTGGCACTGCCAAATACCTTGGTGAGGATGAGTATCTACTAAAGGGGAACACGGTCGTTTTCCAGCCCAAGTACAAGATCAAGGATAAACGTACTGTCAATTACGAATTGAGCCTCTTGCATAAACAAAAACCAAACGGCAAATTTTTCTTTGTCTTTCCTCGGGAATGGTTCTACTTGCGAAGTGCCGGTGCCGGTGATACCACTCAGTTAGATCGTTTTCAACGAAACTCCATCGGTGAAGCGCCAACGATCTTCGATGCAGACCTAGTGGAAGAAACCAAGTTGGACATGGAAAAGTACCTGAAACGCAAAGGTTTCTATCGGGTAACTGTCGATGTACCTGCCCCACGTATTAAGAAGAAAAAAGTCTACGTTACCTACTACATAGATTCAGGGCCACAATTCGAAATAGATAGTGTATTTTTTGAAAGTCCTGACCCCTTGGTCGATTCCATTCTTCAGACGATTAAGGAAGATAGTTATCTGAAACCTGGCGAGGTCCTCGATCTAGATTTGTTCAATAAGGACAAGCAAAGGATCTCGAAATACATGAATAATCATGGTTTTGCAGATCTCTACAGCTATCACTTTGATCAATTGGAAGTAGATACTAGCCTTGAGACAGGTAAAGCCAATATCTACCTGAATTTACTCCCCCCCTTCGGCGATACCTTGCATCAGCAATACAGCGTAGGTGCCATCGAGATACATACCGATTTTGATCCTGCCCTCAGTACGACCAGCCGCATGGATACCATTATTGATGGGTATCGATTCTTCTTTGGGAAGCGTGGCAATGATATTCGCCCGAAAACCATCATTCAGGCCATGTATCTACGTCCTGGGGAACTATTCAGCCAAGAAAACTTTGATAAATCCAACAAAAATCTTTCGGATCTGGGTACGTATCGCTTCGTTAGGATTAGACAGGACATCGATTCTTTTCGGAGGAATGTAATCAACTTCAGGGTAGAGCTAACTCCAGATTACAAGATGGAGTTAGGGGCTGATTTTGAACTCAACTATACCAACCGATCCAATTCCTCGGTAAGTAACCCCAACCTCCTGGGTATCTCCCTTAGTCCCACCTTCCAACATCGCAATTTGTTTGGGGGGGCGGAGATTTTAGCCACCAGTATGTCTGCCGGGGTCGAAGTGAATTTCAGGAACCGCTTTTGGAATACTGTGGATTTCCGCTTACAGAGTGATCTGTACTTCCCCAGGTTTCGAGATTATCTAGGAGGGTGGAAGATTTTGAATAGCATCCCAACCGGAAAAAATTCAAAACTTCTAGGAGATGACTATTATCAAGTCATGGAAGAAGATGCTCGAACAAGGATCTCAGGCAGTTACAATTACATCCTCCTCCTAGATTGGTATCAGTATAACTTCTTTAATGCTTCTTACGGATATGATTTACAACGCAGCAGCACCAAACGCTACATTATTGACCATGTAGGAATCGATCTCTTACTCCCCAATACTCGACCACAATTTGATACCATTCTCGCAACCAACGACTTCCTACAACGAAGTTTTGGGCAACAGCTCTTCGTAAGTCTGCTATTCCGACAATTAAGCTATGTCAATACCGGCACGCCTAACAAGCTCAATGGCCGTCGGAATCTCAGTTTCTCCTTTGAGGTGGCCGGTGCAGAAATTTGGGCTGCCAATGAAGTTTACAATGCTTTTAGAGGGCAACAAGAGCGCACGATTTTTCGGCTCAACGACACCATCGATTTTTCTCAATATCTCAAGTTCGATCTGGATTATCGGCGGTACTTTGACATCAATTCCAAACAACTAATAGCTGGCCGAATCAACTTCGGTATCGCAGCCCCTTTTGGTTATACTTCGGATGTTCCCTATGTAAAACAATTTTTTGCAGGAGGCTCCTATAGCTTACGAGCCTGGTTTCCCAGGGAATTGGGGCCAGGAGGATTTCTAGATCCCTTGACGGTAGAAGAGCGATTGCAAAATTCTACTCGTTTTTATCAAACGGGAGATCTCAAACTGGTCTTCAATCTAGAGTATCGCTTTGATATTTTTTGGATGCTCAAAGGGGCCTTGTTCCTAGACGGCGGAAACGTTTGGACCCTACGCCACGATCCCTCGCGTTGTGGATCTCAATTTCTTTTCAGCAGGCAAACTTTTTCGGATTGTACTTCAGAGGGAGCCGATCCCTTCAACGATCCCTTTTATAAGCAAATTGCCCTCGGTGGAGGGATGGGGATTCGATTCGATTTTACCTATGTCATTCTCGGTCTTGACATGGGCATTAAACTTCGGAATCCTTTCCCCAGTGCGAGGGCCATGAGCGGCATCGCTAGGGAAAGAAGCTATTGGGTCGACTTGGAAAAGTTTCAATTTAAGGATATAGCGTTCAACCTAGTATTGGGATATCCCTTCTAGCTGCCGTTCTCTGCGCCAGACGATTGGGTTTACTGGAAGAGTGTTTTTCTCCCGTATTTACTACATATTGGGCAGGTGTAAGGATCATGACCTCTTGCAGGACAATATTGCCGGCCGAAGAAAATAATCTGCAAATGCAACTTATTCCAGCTTTCACGTGGAAAAAGGCGCTTCAAATCAGCCTCGGTCTTTTCTACATTTTTACCTGTACTTAAAGTCCAACGATAAGCCAAACGATGGATGTGCGTATCTACAGGAAAAGCCGGGACGCCAAAGGCTTGAGACATGACAACCGAAGCGGTTTTATGTCCTACCCCAGGCAAGGCCTCCAGGGCTGCGAAAGATTGCGGAACTGTTCCCTGGTGTTCATCTAAAATAATCTGAGATAACTGATGAATGGCCTTAGATTTCCGTGGAGAAAGACCACAAGGTCGAATAATCGCCTTGATATCATCCACGTCAAGCTGCACCATATCGGTGGGATTATCGGCAGCCGCAAACAAATGAGGGGTAACCTTATTCACTCGCTCATCTGTACACTGGGCAGACAGCAAGACAGCTACCAAAAGGGTATATGGGTCCTGATGATCTAGTGGGATAGGCGTTTCCGGATATAGGTCTTCCAGAATTTTAGCAATAGCATCTGCTTTTTCTTGTTTACGCATAAGATATGCTAATCAAAGTCATAATCAAATTGTCCATATGGACTGTCTATTCGAACGCTATTACTATTGTGTTCTTCCACATGCCCCACTACTTGCGCCTCAATTTCAAAAGACTTAGCAATTGCTATAACGCGTTCCGCTTCCGCTTCTGGAAGATATACCTCCATCCGATGTCCCATATTAAATACTTGATACATCTCTTTCCAGCCTGTCCCAGATTCTTGTTGAATCATTTCAAACAAAGGCGGTATAGACATCAATTGATTCTTAACTACCCGCTTATGTTCGATGAATTTACCCACTTTCGTCTGTCCTCCACCTGTACAATGAATCAGGCCATGAATCTTAGGTTTCAATTCCTCGATCAAGACTTTGAGTACCGGTAGGTAGGTTCGTGTTGGCGACAAGACCAACTTTCCAATCGGGATCGCCTCTCCATTGATATCAATCGTATCCGTTAGTTTTTTTGATCCAGCATAGATCAGATCGCGAGGCGTATTGGCGTCATAACTATCGGGATACTTCGTGCGATATTCCGACTCGAATACATCATGACGGGCAGAAGTCAAACCATTACTCCCCATTCCACCATTGTATTGCTCTTCGTAACTAGCTTTACCAAAGGAAGCCATACCAACGATTACATCTCCTGCTTGAATGTTGTTCACAATCAAGTCCTCCCGCCTTAAGCGGCCGAAGGCCGTGTACCCCACATCAATCGTCCGAACAATATCCCCCACATCGGCCGTTTCACCTCCAGCCAAGTGCACTTTAATACCATATTCGTTTAGCTGATCCGTCAGTTTTACCGTTGCATTAATAATGGTACTAATGACGTCTCCGGGAATCAGATTCTTGTTTCTGCCAATCGTAGAAGATAGAATGATATCATCAAGGCAACCTACACAACCCATATCATCCAAGTTCATAATGATTGCATCCTGCGCTATGCCTTCCCAAACAGAAAGATCCCCCGTTTCCTTCCAATAAAGATAGGCTAAACTCGTCTTTGTACCTGCTGTATCAGCATGCATCAGGTTACAGTAGGCCACATCCCCGCCAGCAATATCGGGTAAAATCTTGCAGAAAGCCTTTGGATAAAGCCCTTTGTCCAGATTCTTAATGGCCGCATGTACCTCATCCTTGGTAGCAGAAACCCCTCTTTGATCGTATTTAAATGACTCCGACATTGGTTCAAAAGTGATTCTCCGATAATTCTGGTGTTTTGCTTGCGCCGAAACCTAGATCAAGGCTCATCCGACAGTTGTTCGTTGAGACGCTTATAATCTTCGCTTTAAACTAGCCAAAAAATTGTCAGAGAAGGTTCAAAATTTGCGCCCAAAGTTAGGTTTAAAAGGGAACATTCCTGGCATTTAGACGAGAAAAAATCCCCGACTCCAGCCCCTATAATTGGAAAAAGATACTTCAACAACTCTGGCTGCAAGCCCACCACCGTTTCCCATCAAATCGGTTAAACAAAATTAATTTACCCCTTAGCTAGGGGATTTCCTTTATAGCTTGCGGAGGCGCCAAACTCACTGAACATAGAGGCTTCAGGGCTTTAACACTAAAAAATTTGGAAACCTCTACTGATGAAGTATATTTGCAATGAACCCGGTTTAAAAAGCCGATTATTAGGTCATCAATCCCAAAAACTACTGATAGGTAGCCTCCCAGAAAGTTTTGCTGCCTCATCGCCTGTAATCGGATCATTAACCTAAACATGCAAGTTGTGGATCAAGCTGAATCGTTTTTGCAGAGATTAAAGCGACAGACAAAGAGCAGTTCATGGTTTTTACCCCTCGCTTTGACATCAACGGTAGTACTAAGCAGTTTCTTTATCTTCTTCCTTTTCTTCAACGGGCGCAGTCCAGAAGAAGTACCCAAATTAGAATTTGAAGACCTTGGCGCCCTGCCAGCGGTTGTTCCCCATATGAAATATGGTTTTGCCTTAGATACCTTTCAGGTTTTTGTTGATGAGATCCGATCTGGGACTTTCCTTGGGGATATCTTACAAGAGCATCATGTGCCTTTTGTCGATGTAGATCAAATGGTTCGCAATGCTAAAGGTATTTTCGATGTTAGGCACTTTAAGGCGGGCAAGGAGTATATGATCCTTACTAAAGATTCTACTCAGCGAGCGGACTATTTCATCTATGAACCCAATGTATACGAGTATATTGTCTTCCACTTAAAGGATAGTTTGCAGGTGGAGCGGATTAAGCGGGAAGTCACGACGGAGATGAAAACAGCGGCTGGTTATGTGCAATCTTCTCTGTGGAAAACCATGACCAGTCAAGGGTTAAGTTTTGAACTGACCGATAAAATGGAGGATGCCCTACAGTGGAGCATTGATTTCCATCATCTGCAAAAGGGAGATGAATTCAAATTGGTGTATGATCAAAACTATATTGAGGGAGAAGAAGTAGGGGTAGGTAAAGTTCATGCCGCTTACTACAAGAATGCCGGACAAAATGAGTATTACGCCATTTACTTCGAAACAGATGAGGACAAAGGCTATTACGACTTGACGGGTAAGCCCATGAAAACATCCTTTCTCAAAGCGCCGGTAAAGGCCTCAAGGATATCCTCCTATTACAATCTCAATAGATTACATCCCATCTTAAAATATCGTCGTCCTCATTATGGTACTGATTATGCTGCGCCATATGGTACGCCAATCATGGCGGTGGGTGATGGCGTAATTCTTAATGCGTCTTATACTAGCGGAAATGGAAACTACGTCAAAATTAAGCATGACGACAATATCCAAACCCAGTACCTGCATATGCAAAAGTTTGCGAGTGGGATTAGAGCTGGGGTTCACGTTAAGCAAGGCCAAACGATTGGTTATGTCGGTTCCACGGGATTGGCTACCGGGCCTCATGTTTGTTTTCGTTTCTGGAAGAATGGAAAACAAATCAATCACTTACGCTTGAGTTTCCCCCCAGCAGCTCCCCTACCTGATAAAGATCTTCCAGCCTTTAACGCAACTAAAGACGACTTTTTAGCTAGGTTGAAGGGCATTAAAATGCCACAGTTGGCAGAAGCGGAAGAGGAGAAGAAGGATTCCACCAGCAGCAATAGCTCGGTACCTGCGGCAGCAGAGGAAGTATCCGCAGATGATGATGCGGATGGCACCCCCTAAACAAAGAAGAGGTGCATAGTATTCGAACTACGCACCTCTTCTTTTTTATTAGGCACAACTTATCACCTATCTATTAATTCCAGGAAAAATTATCCGGCATATGGGCCAGAACGGTGTACAAATCACCTTTATTGTACATGACCTGCTGCCACATTCCCTTGTGTTCAGATTTGAAGAGATAATTTGCATCCATATCGGCTAAAACCCAGGATCCCAGATTGAATTCCTCGAAGAGTTGTCCTTCTGTCCAACCAGCATAGCCAACAAAAAAGCGAATATTCCCTGGCTCGATGAGATTAGATGTAATTAAGAACTTTAATTTTTCAAAATCACCTCCCCAATAAATTCCCTCTGCTACTTTCAAGCTATCTTCTAAGAGGTCTCCCAAATTATGGATATAGTGAATGGTATCCGTTTGGACAGGCCCTCCAAATAAAACTTCAGATTCAAATTCAGGAAAATCTTCGATGAGATCATCGATGCGCATATTTAACGGCTTGTTCATGATAAAACCTACCGAGCCATCTTCACCGTGATCACACAGGAGTACCGCAGATCGCTTAAAGTTAGGATCTAACATGAAAGGTTCTGCTAATAGAACCTTCCCCGTAAGTATTTCATCCTTTTCTATCATGCGGTTAAACTATATTCACCCCTATTTTACAAAAACGTTTGAAAGAAATCAAATGTTGGCTCTGAAATACCTACACAGCTAAGGTAGAGGAAGGAAATCTGCGATCTACACGCTTAATGAAGCCTTGCAACACCTTGCCCGTTCCCCCCACTTCGATGTATTCGGTCATGCCATTGGACTGCATGTTTAGCATCGTCTGTGTCCACCGAACCGGAGCAGTCAACTGCGCGATCAGATTGGCTTTAATCTGTTCCGAATCCGTCTGCGGCTGTGCATCAACATTTTGATATACGGGACAAACGGGTTGGGTAAAAGTGGTCTGTTCGATTGCTGCCATCAGCTCTGCCCGAGCAGGTTCCATCAGGGGAGAATGAAAGGCTCCTCCAACTGGTAGCACTAAGGCACGCCTGGCGCCCAGCTCTGTCACCTTAGCAACTGCTTTTTCTACCCCAGCTAAAGACCCGGAAATAACCAGCTGCCCTGGACAGTTATAGTTAGCCGGTACAACCACTTCCCCAATTTCAGCGCATGCCTTTTCGACCACTTCATCCTCCAACCCCAAGACGGCAGCCATCGTACCGGGCTGTGCTTCGCAAGCCTTCTGCATCGCCAAAGCCCTTTGGTAAACTAACTTCAATCCATCCTCAAAAGCCATGGCCCCAGCAGCTACCAAGGCGGATAGTTCGCCCAGGGAGTGCCCTGCCACCATATCTGGTTGGAATGCATCTCCAGCTATTTTTGCCGTAATGACAGAGTGTAGGAAAACGGCTGGTTGTGTTACTTTGGTTTGTTTCAAATCTTCACTAGATCCGGAAAACATAACGTCTGTAATCGCAAAGCCTAATGTATCATTAGCAAGGTCGAAGAGCGACTTCGCCAAGTCATTATTTTCGTACATCTCCTTGCCCATTCCTTCGAATTGGGAACCTTGTCCAGGAAAAACAAATGCTTTCATGAGTGCCTATTCTTCAATAATTAATGCAGGCTAGCACTAATCAGATTTAAAAATTCATTTCTTGTTTCTACCCGTTGAAACTCTCCCGTAAAAGCGGAAGTTGTGGTAACGGAATTTTGCTTTTGAACGCCTCTCATCATCATACACATATGTCTGGCTTCGATAACCACTGCGACTCCCAAAGGTTTGAGGGTATTCTGAATACTGTGCAGGATTTGATCCGTCAATCTTTCTTGTACCTGTAATCGTCTAGCAAAAACGTCGATCACTCGGGGGATCTTACTTAAGCCAACTATATGACCGTTAGGTATATAAGCAACGTGGGCTTTCCCAAAGAAAGGAAGCATATGATGCTCGCAGAGTGAATACAGCTCAATGTCTTTTACAATAACCATTTCACTATAGTCTTCTTGAAACATCGCTGAG
The DNA here is from genome assembly GCA_965263225.1 of Saprospiraceae bacterium. GTDB lineage: Bacteria > Bacteroidota > Bacteroidia > Chitinophagales > Saprospiraceae > DT-111. The sequence continues at coordinate 577,089 of CBDHHG010000035.1, read as the reverse complement.
CGTAGAATCTGCTCTGCATCTTGCGCATAGCCCTGGGTCAGGAATTGCATAGCCTTGGCAGCCCGCTCTGGTGTTTTAACAAGCCCTTCTCTTTCTGGGTTCTCCCCTACTTCGCGCAAAAGGACATTAAAACTAGCCATCAAATTATCCGTCACTTCCGGACTATACTCCTCCGACTTTTGATAACTCATAGGTAGGACACTTTATTCGCCATAATATTCGGCGTAAATATTTTCTGTCTCGTACAACTTAATACAATGAAGCTGAGCGCCTTGGATATGCGGCTCCAACTGCTGCCAGAAGAGGTAGACCAAATTTTCCGTAGTAGGCTGCATTCCCTTTGGGATAAAATCTACATCCAGATTGAGATTGCTGTGATCAACCTTGTCTGTTATCACCGCCTTAATGATCTTACTCAGTTTCTTGACATCGATGATGAAGCCGGTAACGGGATCTGGTTTCCCTTTCACTGTAACGTACAGCCAGTAATTGTGGCCATGCCAGTTTTTGTTGGCGCATTTACCAAAAGTCGCTAGATTTTCTTCGTCGCTCCAAGCCTCTACCCACAATTTATGAGCGGCATTAAATCTTTCTCTCCGCGTTAAGTATATCATGCATATTAACCTTTTTCGGTTATTATAACCTTGAAATCTTGGCGTAGGTTTCAAACCAGCGCAAATGTATACTTTTCAGGGCAAAATTCCTGATTATCAGGCTTGCTTTCCATGCGTTCGCCTCTAAATAGGCAGAAGTCATCTAGCCACAAAGCGATCATTTTTCTTGCTGCGTCCTTACTAGAATGGCATATTTCTAAGTGAAACCGACTTTTATCTAATTAATTACTATTTTAACAGCGGTAGAGTGTTATATTATAGTTTCATGATTACTTTATGGATACCATAGTGCGGGGCAACAATAGATTCAAGCTTTATGATTGGTTCGGCCATAGGTGGTTTTATCACTTGATTTTTTGGCTGTTCTTCCTTTTATTGTTGACACTCGTAGAAACTTATAATCAGAAACATACCTTCCTCTATGCGCTCAGCAATGAGTTGATCAATGTTTTCTTCTATGCCATCGTGGTTTACTTTAACCTAAAGTACCTTATACCCAATTACCTTACCAAGAATAAGTTTCTGACCTATGGTGGTCTTTTGATTTTATCAGCCGTGGTGATTACGCCTTTGAAGGTGATTGTGTTTTATTTTAAATATGTAAATAATCCAGATGCTCAGAATGGCTTGATTGAAAACCTAAACTGGTATTTTATTTTCACCTTTGTAATCGTCTCCGCCTCCACCCTCGTCAGTATTGTAAAAGACTGGGTACAGCAGGTCACAGAAAAGCAACAATTGCAAACTCAGACGATGCAATCTGAATTGCGTTTCCTAAAGTCACAGATCAATCCGCATTTCCTGTTCAATACATTAAACAACCTTTACGCATTGACGCTGAAGAAGTCTGATAAAGCGCCTGAGATTGTAATTAAGCTTTCGGAGATGATGCGGTATATGTTGTATGAATGCAATGAAAAACGGGTGCTGTTAAGTAAAGAAGTCAATTACATTTACAATTACCTCGACCTGGAAAAACTGCGGCAAGGAAAAAATGTAGCCATCACTTTTGAGACGGACGGAGAAATTAGTGAACAGACCATTGCCCCACTGATGTTCATTCCCTTTCTAGAAAATAGCTTTAAGCATGGCTTAAGCAACCAAATCTCACAAGGATTTGTTAATATCAGGCTAAGTGTGGAACAGAAGAAAGTATATTTCTTCATTGAAAACAGTAAAGCAGAAAAGCTACCCCTAAAAGACAAGAATCGCCCTAGTGGAGGAATTGGTTTGGTTAACGTACATAGACGATTGAATTTGCTCTATCCGGATAAGTACGAATTAAACATTGATGACACCCCCACAACCTACGCGGTCAACCTTTATATCGAATTGGATTAACACAACCTTAGATTATGATAAATGTTATTATCGTCGATGACGAGCCTTTGGCACAAGATGTCCTAGAAACCTACATAGAGAAGATCCCCGAACTAAATCTAGTAAAAAAATGTAGTAATGCCTTTGAAGCCAATGATGCTTTAAAGAACAACGATATTGACTTGATGTTTCTGGACATTCAAATGCCTCAGTTAACAGGTATCGATTTCTTGAAAACACTCAGTAAGCCACCTCTGGTCATCTTTACTACAGCTTATCCCAACTATGCCATTGAGGGATTTGAATTAGATGCCTTAGATTACTTGCTTAAGCCGATTTCAGTAGATCGTTTCATGAAAGCGGCTAATAAAGCTATTGAGCAAGTAGGGCTGCAACAAAAAGATGGAAGCGCAGCGGCCGCAGGCGGTGGTGATGGAGCTACTCAGCAAGAGTACTTCTTTGTGAAAGCTGATAAGAAGTTGGTCAAAGTAAACTTCAAGGAAATCATCTATATAGAAGGGCTGAAGGACTATGTAATCATCCGAATGGATACCAATCGCGTGATTACGCTTCAGACCATGAAGAGTTTAGAGCAGAAGCTCCCCGCTAATCATTTTATGCGCATCCACCGATCTTATATCGTTAATATTGAAAAGATCAATGCTATTATTGGGAACATGGTAGAAGTAATGGAAAAAAATCAAGCTAAGCATCTCCCAATTGGCAAAAATTACCGTGAAGAGTTGCTGAGCATGATCAACCAGAACAGACTCTAATAGATAAAATAGCATGCAGATACCAAGAGCATTGCACGATGCTCTGCGGAAAGAAATAGCCCATCCCATTACTCGTTTCCAAGCGATCAGTGGCGGAGATATAAATCAAGCCGTTCGCTTGGAAACTGCCCAGCAGTCCTTTTTTCTTAAATACAATGTGTACACTGATGGAGCTGAGATGCTCCGAACCGAAAGAAATGGGCTGCAACACTTAGCTGCTACCGATGCCATTGCTATCCCTAGATCTTTGGCACAGGGTACGGCAGATCAATACCATTATCTGCTCCTTGAGGATTGGAGTGGAGGTAGGGCCGGAGATCAATTCTGGGAAGGCTTTGGGCGATCCTTAGCCCATCTTCATCAACATACCGCCACGGCCTTTGGTGAGCTTGAAAATAACTTCATTGCAAAACTTTCTCAATCCAATGTCTCTCATCGTTCTTGGCCTGATTTCTATTCGGAAGAACGCATTAGCCCTTTGGCCAAACTCAGTTTTGATCAACGGCTGATTGACGACCGGCTCTTAGCCTCTCTGGAACAACTTGGCAGTCGTTTATCAAAAATCTTTTCTGAAGCGACACCGGCACTGCTACATGGAGATTTGTGGAATGGCAACTTTATGGTGGCACCAAGCGGACAGGCAGGACTGATTGATCCTGCGGTATACTACGGTCATCGTGAAATGGATCTGGCTATGACACGTCTTTTTGGAGGTTTTCATGATAACTTCTATCAAGCTTATCAGGAAGTTTTCCCTTTAGATCCAGCTTGGGAAGACAGAATTCTTCTCTGTCAGTTATATCCCTTACTGGTACACCTACTTCTATTTGGCAGCAGCTACCTGGGCGCTGTGGAGCGGGTGATAAAAGCTTACCAATAGACGAACAAAAAAAGGGTATAGCTAGGCTATACCCTCCTACTAACAAACAAAACCAACTAAAAACCAAGTATATCTTTGAAAAGAGGAATTTTGAATCCTCTTTATATAGTTATTTTTCAAATTCTTACACTATAACGCCTGGGAACCTCATGTAGTTCGATCTTTAGGAAAATTTAACACCCAAAATTTGTCATCTATTTGTCAAGGTATCGGCTAGTGCATTGACTCCTAAATCCTATAGAAGTACAATAATAAACGATTTCAAATTGCAAAACGTTGTTCGAGAGGTGAGAAGCTCACTGACTTTAACACTTGAGGCAGTTGAGGACGAGGCAAAAAAAAGTCGCACTCAGTGCGACTTCAGAATAATTATAATCCCATGAACATATCCAAAATAAAAATCTTTAATCAATCAATGGCTAGTCTTTCTCCAATTAAACCTCAAATACAATCAGACTAGGCACTTTGAAAACCGAAGTTTTCGAAGGGTTACAACTATTAGTGGATTTAACGATAGTTAAATATTTGATTAAACTTAATCTCTTAACAGTTGCCAATTTAAAAAAAGCTATATTCGCGACATGATTTAGTGCTTTAATAATCCCATGAACATTATTTGTCCCGGCATTTTATGTCGGGATTTTTTTTTGCCGCGAATCAAGCTTTTTTATTCATAACTGTTCTTCATAATAGAAACAAGTCATGAATCTTTTCTTTTATGTGAACTGGGAAAAGTATTTGAAAAAATAGTAAGTCGTCCAGACAATCTGGAACGACTCACTACTAACAAATTATAATCCCATGAACATATCCTATTTCAAAGTAGCTAATACTTTTTATCAGCTTTTATTTCTTTCTCTCTACACTTTCCTATCTCTCACAGTACAAATATTCAACATTTTCTAAGGGCAAACAAGGACAAAAAAGCGTTTTTGTGAATATTTTTTAAACTTAAAAAAAAGAAAAATACACGGTAATTAATTTAAAATCAAATTATTACACCCCTGAACCGCCTTATTATTGTGAGTAAAATAATAAAAAAACTAAAATTTTTCGCGGAAAAAAAGCTAATATTTTTGAGGAAATGAGCTGTACCGTTTGAATTCCTGCCTATTAGCAGGTTTCTTTTCTCTCTGAATGGATAGAGCAGTGAATTCTATGGTTGCCTGCTTGTAAAAAATAATTACCAGGTTCTTGTGCTAGCTATAGTCTAAAGAAATTGTGGCCGCCGGTTCGATTGCTCCATAGGTGTTCTTCCCTTTCGTATGGGCAAAAAAAAAGTCGCACAATCCCTTGTGCGACTCTAGCAATGATTATAATTCCACGAATATAAATAAAGCAATGAATGTCTGATATTGAAGATGGTTAAAATCACTGAATCTCTCTTCACATAACCATCTAAATTTCCTTCTTATAACGCTGAGGCTAAGCGTTTTATTACATTACTAATAAATATAATTCAAATTTGGTGAAAAAAAATCAGATTTCCAGCTTTTTTGTTGAAAACTTAGCTAAGTTTAATATTTCACCACTTCAAATTTCTTATTTACTACTCCCCGGTCAGTGTATACACTCAAGATGTATAAGCCATTATTGAGGTGGGACACATCTAGTTTCATGTCATTCGTTAAGCCAGTGGTATTTCGCATGACTTCTTGTCCCATAATGTTATGAATCACAATCTCTTCAAACTCATCACCTCCATTTAAGTGTACCCATAACTGTCCTTGTGTCGGATTTGGATTTACTTTCAACTGACTAGGATCAATCGGGGTATCTTTATCTACCTCCTTGCGCGGAACAATATTTAAGGTAAATTCGGCAATATTCATTCGGAAGCTTTCCCCATTTCCAGCCAGACCTTTAGAAATCGTACCGCCTAGTTTTACGGGAATTACTTCGTTTCCATCTTCATCAATACGGAATCCCGCCAAATCATCCACCACAATCAGGCTAAACTTACCGATTTGTCCGAATCCTGAAGCAGAGATTCCACTTGTACGAGTATAACCCGCCTCCAAAAGTCCAGTCTCACGATCATTGTGTGTTAGATGGAGTATTGGTGAATTATAGGACATCCAGCTATTCTCTGCAAAAGAGATGGCAACCGATTCCGGGTCAAAGACCTCGGTATTATATTTAAAAGGAAATGTAAAGCCGTACACATCTATAGCAGGGGTCTGCTCAGATCCCAGATTGATTTTCAACTCAATCAAATCCCCAGGACTTACAAAAACGTCTCCTTCCAGATAAATTCCAAAATCGTAGAAAGGCGTCATTTTCGGAGTCAGTGAATGTGTATTGCCATAAAATTTCAAGATTTGATCGGCATCTGCACCGGTAACAATACCATCTCCATCCGTATCTAAATGCTTTAGATTAACTGGATTTTCATTGAAGAAATCTAACCAGTCGATTGCATATTGTCCATACCATTGATTGAGATCAACATTTTCACGCACTTCACCAACTTCTCCCATATCAAGACCGATCGGCAAGAGATCCTCCATATTGACAACACCATCAAAGTTGGTATCACCTGCCCACACACAATCACCGAAACAGAATGGTCCCTCCCCTGGAGGGTCGATAATTTCCATTTCGATCTTTACCGCTTTATTATAGAAGCAGGAGCCAGCCTCAGGATCGATGGTACAGTAATTGATCTCAAATTCATCTAGGCCAGTGGTCACGTCATCATTGGGGATATAAACAATTAAGTTGTACCCCGTAATCCTAACTCCATTGATCATTTGGTCCACTTCACCAGGAAGAAAGACAGCCTGTCCTAAATTGCCCTGCTGGGCAATAGAGAATTCAAAACTATTGATCGGCACATTGTATCCAATGATCAAGGGAGTTTGCTTAGGCGTGATCATGTAGAACTTCGAAGAAGTAGGCTCATAGTTACTGACATGAACAAAAGCGGTAGCCGTTTCCACTGCTCCTTCAGGAGACGTACTCGTATATACAATTTCATCAACCCCACCAAAATTCTGGTTGGGTATATATTCTAGCTCTCCATTACCAATCACATTGATCGTCCCGTTGAGGGGCTGTTCAAAGGTAATAGTATTATCGACGGCCCCTTCACCGTCATTGCTAGTCACGTCGAATTCTACAGATTCTAATGAAGTAGTATAGGCAAAATCATCAAAGGCAAACTTGTTGTCTAAATGATCCAAAACAATTACCTCCACCTCCACCGTCTGATTCTGATACTGAAAAATCATGAAATCTGTACCTGCGAAATCTACATTTGGAATGTACTGAGGTACATCTTCTGATGGATCGTATATACCATTGGTTGGAGGCGTCACTAGCGTAAACATCTCAGGAACCAAAACATCTTGAGATTGTTCTCTTTCTGTAAAAATCTTGATTCTATTGACCTGTGCTTCTCCCTCGAGAGATCGATCATTCAACACACTCACACTTACCGTTCCATCATCACATATCCCAGCTCCATTGCATACCACATAATTGAAGTGGGCTAAGCCTTCAAAACCGGCAGCTGGCGTAAATGTAATTGTCCCATCAGGATTTGCGATTGCAGATCCGCTATTGGCAAGCGGCACAGTAATCAAATCTAGCACTCCATTACTACTAAAATCGTTGTCTAGTGGGTACAAAATCAGTGGTTCATCCACCATCGTTACATAGTAATCATGGACGGCATCAATCTCGGCAGGAATAACATCTACGTAAAGTCTCAACTTCTTTGGTAAGGGGAAAGGATCTACGACCCAACGTCGGATTTCAATAAAATCTGCTCCAACATAGAAATCGTTTGGAGTGAAGCGCACAATATACTCGTCATCGCCAAGCGCGATCATTTCTGCTTCACCATGGAGGGGATTGATATGCAGCGTCGGTGCATAGCGGTTGGACGAAAATTGATACTCCATCGTACCGTTCCAGTACGTAGTGAGCTCAACGTCCTGTGCTGCTGCCCTCACAGGCAGCAAGAACACCGAAAATAAAAGCAGCTTTCGTAAAAATACATTCATGGATCGTGGATTTTTCATTGCTTACTTGAAATAACAGATCAGTTTTTACCTTTCCAACATTTGTAAAACGCTTCTGATCACATTACAATAATACTAACTATGTATGGGGCGTTCAAGGACAAATGTTTAGAATTGTGAAAACAATCCTGCACTTCAAAAAACCGGGGACACTTATAATCATTTCTTATTCAGGCTCCTTTGCCTGATCAATTGCTTCAAACTATTCGTGCTTGTGAAAAATAAATTTAAGCCGTACTTTTGAAAAAAATATTTCAAGAGAAAGCCATAATTCATCCCTCCAAGGCTTGCGGCTAAGATAAGAAAAAATCCCAAAAATGCGTAGCAGTAAAATCTATTCCATACTGGAACAGTTCGACAAGTATGAACAGAATCGGTTTCGGAAATTTTTGGTCTCTCCCTACTTCAATAAAGACGAGGTTTTGATTAAACTGGGGGACCTTTTACTGAAAGATATTAACTCCGTTCGCAAAGGTACTCTCGATAAAGTAAGGATCTGGAAATCCCTCAAGCTCTCCAAGGAATTCAATGATGTCAGATTTAGAAAATATTGTTCCGATCTCTTGAAATTGATCGAGGGTTTTCTGACCCAACGTGAGTTCGAAGAAAATCCGCTACACCAAGCCAATTACTTGCTGGAAGCTGTTGGCCAAAAGAAAATGGAAAAACTCTACAACGGCAGTATGAAAACGGCGAGGAGACTTTCAGAAGCCCAAAAATACAAACCATCAAGCTATTACTTTTACCAATATCAAATTGAAAAAAGTTATTACGACCTGATCGACCTCGATACGAGAAGGACGAAAAAGACCAATGCGGAAGAAATCGCAAATAACCTTGATTATTTCTATTTTGCTGAAAAGCTGAGGATCTATTGTGAAGCATTGAATCGACAGTATTTGGTGTCTCAGGAGTATGAATTCCCCTTTATTGAGGAGATCATCAAGCATGTCAAGAACGACAATTACCAAGAGATTCCTCCCATAGCGGTCTACCTGCAAGTATATTATACCATCACGGAAGAGGACAATCTAGACCATTACTACAAACTTAAATCTTTACTCGGTCGATTTGGGTTGGTTTTTCCAAAGCAAGAAGCCTTGACGCTGTATTATTCAGCTATCAATTATTGCATCAGGCAAAGTAATCAAGGAAAACAAAATTTCCTGGAAGAGCTTTTCTTTTTGTATAAGGAACTTATCGATAAGGAAATCGTCTTTGTCAATGATTCTTTGTCCCCTTGGGATTTTAAGAATATCATCGTTTCGGCCTTACGACTCGGAAAATACGATTGGACCGAAGAATTCATTCTAAACTATAATGTCAAGTTACCTGATCAATTTCGAGAAAACGCAGTTACCTATAATCTTGCCACTTTATACTTCTATCAAAAGCAGTACCAGAAGGTCATTGAACAGTTAAGAAATGTGGAATACGAAGATGTCATTTACAATCTTAACTCGAAAAGTATGTTATTGGCAACCTACTTTGAATTAGACGAGATTGACGCCTTGGATTTCCTCTTTCAGAGTTTCCGGGCCTATCTCAACCGACACAAAGATATTCCAGAAAGTAGACGGCTACTCTACCTGAACCTCATTAAATTCACTAAAAAATTAACCAAGTTAAGACCGGGCGATACTGCCGGTTTAAAAAGGATTAAAGATGAGGTAAATGCCACGGGAAATATTGCCAGTTTGGGATGGCTAAAACAAAAAATTGCCGAACTGGAATAAGCAAGGTAAACTAGCACATTTTTAGGACGATACTACTCCAATCTGACCCGCATCCGCACTGGCTGGTGATCAGAATAATCAAAGCCCTGATCAACCCCTTTTACCTCCACTACCTCTACGTTCGGGGAAACTAAGAAGAAGTCAATCAAGGCCACAAAAGTCTTACCATGATGATAAGGACTGTGCGTCTTTCGGTTAGTAGGCGTATGAGGATCATAAGCCCAGATCCAGTCCGCGGGAAGGTAATCTGCGGGAATATTCATTTGCGTATAGCCTTCTGTTTGCCCGGGCATGAATTGATCAAAGTCAAATTCGGGCGGGCATTGATTCCAGTCTCCCCCTACAATGACGTAATTACCATTGGCATACTCGGCGATCAGGAGGTCTTTGAGGAAGGCCATTTGCTGTTTCTTCAGCACGCCTCCCTCATCATAAGCTGAGTGATGTATATTCATAACGACCAGGTCGCCTTCTCGATCGGTTGGATATCTATGAATCGCGATACAACGATCTAACTGAAAAATTCGAGTAGGCCAATCAAAGCTGCCCGGCAACTGGAATCTTTCTACTTGGCTGGCCTGAAAACGGCTCAGGGTAGCCAATCCGCTGAAAGTCTTACCATAAACATGCCAAGGCTCCATGATCGGGATAGGAACCCGCCCCACTTTATAATTGGTAGCAAAATGTACGTCGTAATTCGGGACCGTCTCTGCTAAGGCACGAAACTGATCGAAGTAATAACTCCGTTTAGAAGATTTGTCTACCTCTTGTAAAAGGAAAAAATCAGCATTCTGTTCACGAATAAACTCCAGAATCCCTTCATTATTCTTTTCTACCATTTCTTTGGTAGCGTGTACCATCTTTCCTCCAGAGAAGTATTGAGAGCCGCTAGCATCGAAGAAAAACTCGCTTTCCTTCCCAAGTCCTCCAAACCCCAGGTTCCAGATGACTAGATCGAGTTCATTTTTGTCTACTTGAGTAATGGTTGAGCTTTGCAAAGGAGCAATAGATTCTACCTCGTCCGGTTGATAATCAGTAAATGTTCCATGTAGTAAAACCAGAACAACGTAGAGTGCAGACACAAGTGTAAATCCGCCTAATGCGCGGAATGCGGTTTTCAGGTTTGACAAGGTCATCAAGAAGTAGTTTTTGTTTGTTATTAGCTAAATTCTTGAGGCTTTTCAGGGAAGCTTGAGTGAGTCTGGGGTTCGTCTGGAATAGGATAAAACAAAGATAGGGATATCAAGGACACAAAGCCACCGCTACCTTGGCAATCGAGGCATTATTTAGGGTAGAAAGTTCTGGTTAAAGGGAATTAATGTGACAAGGTTAGTGCTTAAAAGAAGCATTTTTCCTGCTTTTACTATGGTACAAATGAGCCTAATACAGCATATCTTCCATCCCGTAAAAGCCTTGTTTACCCACCATCCACTCCGCAGCCGCTAGTGCGCCACGAGCAAAACCTTCCCTGGAATGAGCAGTATGGGTAATCGTAATATTATCAATGGGACATTCATAGCTAATGGTATGAGTGCCAGGAACCTTATCTATTCTTTTGGAGATAATTGGAAGCTCTTCCACCGCTTGGCTAGGTTCGTTTACCCAAGTTTTTTTATGCTGTAACTCACCCAGGATTCCTTCCGCCAGCGTGATCGCTGTCCCACTTGGCGCATCCAATTTTTGGGTGTGATGAATTTCTTCCATACTAATGTCGTACTGTTCGTAGCGTTTCATTAGTTTTGCCAGGTATTTATTTACGGCAAAGAAGATATTCACACCAATGCTATAATTGGATGCGTAGAAAAGTCCCCCTTGGTACTTTTCCACCAGTTGCTTGGCTTCCTCCAGGCGATCTAACCAACCCGTTGTACCACTGACCACCGGCACGCCATTTTCCAAACAGCTAACAATATTGTGAAAGGCACTTTCAGGGCGACTGAATTCTATCGCCACATCGGCCTCGACCAGACTTTCTGCATTTAAATCTTGATGGTTGCCTACATCGATTCGTAGCACTACCTCATGGCCAGCTTCCTGTGCCAATTGATCAATTGTCTTTCCCATCTTTCCATAGCCAATCAATGCAATTTTCATCTTATAATAGGTTTTAGATTCTTGGACAATACTCATACTTGCAGGCCCTCCAATATGAAATTCAAGGCCTGGTGTAGATTCCGTTATCTTATTTTATGCTCCTCCACAAAGTTTGCGAAAGAATGAAATTTTTTTGTGGCAGATGTGACTTCTGTCTTTCTTTACGTCAGAAGGATAATAAAATGAAGTAAACGCCGTTAAATGAATAGTATCAGGGGTGTCCATTGGGCATCCCTGTTTTTTTTGATCTGTAGTGCTTTTCCTTTAACTCTCCTCCAGCATCTTTTTCAACTCATTCAATTTCATCATACACTCAATCGGCGTCATATTATTGATATTGAGGTCAACCAGGCTTTCTTTCAGTTTCCCAGCAATCGGATCTACCGTTTCAAAGATGCTCAACTGATAGTTTTCTGGAGAAATCTGCGCCGTATCTGCTTTATTAGCCTTTACCTCTCCACCTACTTCATTGTCAATAGATTTTTGCTCTAGCTGTTTGAGAATATGCGTCGCCCGCTCTACAATGCTTCGCGGCATTCCCGCCATATGAGCTACGTGTATCCCAAAGCTATGATGACTGCCCCCGGGTACTAGTTTCCTCAAAAAGATGACTTTCTGACCAATCTCTTTTGTGGCAATATTGAAGTTTTTAATACGATTAAATTTATTGGCCAGTTCATTGAGTTCATGATAATGCGTGGCAAACAACGTCTTAGGCCTAGTCCCGTTATTGTGTAGAAATTCAGCAATAGACCAAGCAATAGAAATGCCGTCATAGGTACTCGTTCCGCGACCAATCTCATCCAATAAGATTAGGCTACGATCGGAAATGTTATTCATGATACTTGCCGTCTCATTCATTTCCACCATAAAAGTAGACTCCCCGGAAGATATATTATCTGAGGCCCCTACTCTAGTGAAAACCTTATCGATCAACCCCAAGCGGGCACTGGCGGCAGGTACGTAAGCACCCATTTGAGCCATCAATGAAATCAAGGCCGTTTGGCGAAGCATGGCGGATTTACCGGCCATGTTAGGCCCCGTGATCATCAGTATCTGCTGCGACTCGTTATCCAAAAAGACATCATTAGGCACATAACTTTCTCCCAGTGGCAATTGCTGCTCAATAACAGGATGTCGTCCCGCTTTGATATCAATGATATAGGAATCGTCCATCAAGGGTCGACAATAGTTATTCCGTTGGGCTACTTTGGAAAAAGATAAAAGGCAATCCACTCTGGCAATCAAGCCAGCATTGGACTGGACCACAGAGATGTAGTCATTAATCCCTAAGACTAATTGCTCGAAAAGCTTTGCTTCTAATTCCAAGATCTTTTCTTGGGCACCTAAAATCTTTCCTTCTAGCACCTTCAGCTCCTCCGTAATGTATCGCTCTCCGTTGGTTAAAGTTTGCTTACGAGTCCATTCAGGAGGAACCTGATTTTTATACTTATTGGTGACCTCCAAATAGTACCCGAACACATTATTAAAGCCGATCTTCAAGCTATTGATACCCGTCCTTACCGCTTCACTTTGTTGGATCTGTAGTAATAGGTCTTTACTGTTATTAACAATAGACCGAAGCTCATCTAAAGGTGCAGAGAAACCATCCGCAATCACCCCGCCCTTATTTAAGTTCACGGGAGGCTCGTCGACCAATTGCGTGGCTATCGTTTCGATGAGTTCTTTGCAGGGGTGTAAGGCCCCCGCAATTTTGACCAATGCCTCCTTATTACTATTAGCGAGTAAATTCTTAATGGGTTCTATCACAGACAAAGCCCGCTTCAGCTGCACCACTTCTCTAGGGTTGATCTTCCCCAGGGGAACCTTTGAAATCAAGCGCTCCAAATCCCCAATCTGCTGAAGACTTCCTGCTAACTCCAAACTGGTATCTTGGTCTTTAATAAAATATTCCACCACATCCTGCCTGGACTCAATCTCTGCAATCTTCTTCAAAGGCAAGACGATCCATTTCTTCAAAAGCCTGGCTCCCATTGGAGACAGGGTCTGATCCAAAACCTTGATCAATGGCACGCCACTTTCATTAGGAGAAAAGATCAACTCAAGATTCCGGATAGTAAATCGGTCTAACCAAACATATCGATCAGCTTGAATCCGCGAGATTCGATTAATATGTTTTAGGTTCTTATTTTCAGTGGTGGCCAGGTAATGTAAAACCGCTCCCGCAGATACCTGAGCCAATTCCATTTCTTCCACACCAAATCCCTTCAAGCTGGCCACCTCGAAGTGTTCCAAGAGTTTTTCTCGGCCGTAATCATGCGTAAAAACCCATTCATCCAATAAGAAGAGATTGAATCTATCTCCCAGTTTCTCGACAAAGAATTTCTTCTTATCCTTAGAGATTAAAACTTCGGAAGGCCGAAAACTCTGCAGTAATTTGTCGACATAGGGAAGGTCACCTTCACAACTCAAAAATTCACCCGTAGAAATATCTAGGAAGGAAAGGCCTACCATACCTTTTTTACCAAAGGAAAGGGCGGCTAGGAAGTTATTCGTTTTGTGATCCAACAACTTATCGTCCACTGCGACGCCAGGGGTCACCACTTCCGTCACCCCGCGCCTCACAATTTTCTTCTTCGGGGAAGGCTTTTCCAACTGTTCGCAAATGGCTACGCGAAAGCCTGCCTTAACCAGGCGAGGCAGGTACATATCCATGCTATGGTGTGGAAAGCCAGCTAATTCTATATCACTACCGCCGTTGTTTCGACTGGTCAAAATAATGCCTAGTGCCTGAGAAGCTTTTACGGCATCTTCCCCAAAGGTCTCATAGAAATCCCCCACTCGAAACAACAGGATGGCATCCGGGTATTTGGCTTTCACCTGGAAGTATTGCTGCATCAAAGGGGTGACCTTTTTCGTCTTCGGTTTCGTTGTTGATTTCCTGGCCAATTGCTTAGACGTTTTAGACGTATGGAAGATTGCTTGGGCTTCGCAAAGATAGACAGGCTAGATTATTATAAAAGAAGTTGTTCCACATTTTCCAAATCAATCCGGCATAGCTCTCACTTTGAGAAAAAATTTTAACTTACACGACGATGCTGAAATAAAACAAAGCCAACTTATGAATCTTTCCAATTTAGACTGGACCATTATCGGCCTATACTTCTTGTTCACACTCGCCGTAGGGATTGCAGTTTCCAGAAAAGCAGGTAATAGTACGCAAGAGTTTTTTCTATCGGGCAGGAATATGCCTTGGTGGTTATTGGGCGTCTCTATGGTAGCTACTACTTTTTCCGCTGATACGCCTAATTTAGTGACTGGGCTTGTGCGCGAGAACGGTGTGGCTGGCAACTGGGGCTGGTGGGCGTTCTTATTGACGGGTATGCTGACCGTATTCGTTTACGCTAAACTCTGGCGTAGATCAGAGGTGATGACCGATATTGAGTTTTATGAATTGCGCTATAGTGGCCCAGCCGCAGCTTTCCTTCGGGGGTTTAGAGCACTGTACTTAGGGTTGATTTTCAATGTACTAGTTACTGGAGCGGTATCTCTGGCGGCCATCAAATTTGGAGAGATCATACTCAAGATGCCAGGATGGCAAACCTTATTGATCGCTGGCAGTGTGACGCTAGCTTATAGTGCCATTGGTGGGCTAAAAGCCGTCATTGTAACGGACTTCGTACAATTCTTCTTAGCCATGATCGGGTCCATCTGGGCTTGTATTTACTTGATCAACATGCCGGAAGTAGGTGGTCTCTCTAACCTATTAGCAAATGCTCAAGTAAGTACAAAGTTGGACATCATTCCCAATTTCAGTGATCCAAATGTATATATTCCCGTGTTAATGGTGCCGCTTGCTGTACAGTGGTGGGCCTCCTATTACCCAGGCGCAGAGCCAGGTGGCGGAGGTTATATTGCCCAACGTATGTTTTCGGCGAAATCGGAAAGAGGAGCGATCGGAGCAACTCTGTTGTTCAATATCGCCCACTATGCGCTCCGGCCATGGCCATGGATCTTGATTGCGTTGGCTTCTATCGTTGTATTTCCAGAGCTTTCAGATATAGAAACTGCCTTCCCTACTCTATCCCAGGGTAAGTTGGGGCATGATGTTGCCTACCCGGCTATGCTCAGCTATTTGCCATCAGGGCTAATGGGACTCGTTGCGGCATCTTTGATCGCTGCCTTTATGTCTACCATGTCCACACAGCTCAACCTGGGCGCCTCTTACTTGGTCAACGATTTCTACCATCGTTTTATCAAGCCTGAGGCCACGGAGAAAGAATTGGTAAGTGCGGCTCGCTGGTTTACGGTACTTTCTATGGTGTTGGGAATTGGATTGGGACTAGCCCTTACTGATGCTACGCAGGCCTTCAATTTATTATTGCTACTTGGTGCGGGGACGGGATTAATCTATATCCTTCGTTGGTTCTGGTGGCGCATCAATGCCATGACGGAAATAGTAGCCATGATTTCTTCTTTAGTGATCGCAGGTTATCTCACCTTTTTACACGATAGTACAGGACTACCCGCTCTAGAAGCTTGGCATAAGACCGTCTTAGGAGCGGTCCTGACCACGGTCGTCTGGATCGTAGCTGCCTATCTCACGCCTCCAACCTCTGATGATAAATTAATAGAGTTTTATCAGAAAATTAAGCCGGCCGGTCCAGGTTGGAGTCCTATTCGAGAAAAAGCCGCAGAACGCGGAATTACCTTGAGTTCAGGTACGGGTCAATTACCGTTAGAGCTATTGTGCTTCCTCATTGGATGCTTTACTGTTTATTCTACCTTATTTGCTACCGGATACTGGATCTACGGAGAGACTAGTTCTGCGCTAATAGCCAGTGTAATAGCGGTATTGGGCGCCCTGTTCCTGTTTAGAAGTTGGGGGAAATTGCAAACGGAAGGCTAAAGCAGCCAGCAATACTTTTGAACTTAGTGTCTTCATTACACCTATTACCTAGTCCATAAACTTTGATTTTATGGGAATAGCCCCTATTTTTGCGCCTCAATAATATAGGGTGATTTCCCAAAAAAGGTAAAACTATCACCCTGTCTTTGTGTTTTAGTAATGATGGACGCTGGAATTTTTTGGATGCGAAACCATCCATTCCTACAAGGTTCTAGCTTTGATCATCAGCTTAAAGAAAAACTTGGCTTATGGCAATCATAATCACCGACGAATGCATCAATTGTGGGGCTTGCGAACCAGAATGTCCCAACAATGCTATATATGAAGGTGGCGTAGAGTGGGCAATTTCTGATGGTACTGCTGTCTCTGGCACCTATGTTTTGGAAGATGGAAAAGAAGTTGACGTGGATGCTCAACAGGCTCCAGTTGATGATGATATCTATTTTATCGTTCCTGATAAATGTACCGAATGTGTGGGATTCCATGAAGAGCCGCAATGTGCAGCCGTTTGTCCGGTAGATTGTTGTGTACCGGATCCAGATAGAGAGGAAACGGAAGATGTGCTATTGGCCCGTAAGGATCTCCTTCACCTGTAACGACATAGTCCTCCAAAACAAAAGCCCTGTCTAGTACTTAGGCAGGGCTTTTGTTTTTGTTGTCATTAAGAAAATCTTAGAAGAACTTCGGTTGCATACACTGCTCAAAACATTGCAGAAACTTTTGCATATCGACCTCATCATTGTATACATGCGGCGAAACACGAATCGCATTACCTCGGATCGAAACAAAGACTTGATGCGCAGCAAAGAGCTGCTGTAGCTTAGTTTGGTCCATCTGCTTTGGAAGTCGAACACCAAATAAATGGCCAGCGCGATGCGCCTCCGCTTCCACTTTACATCCCATCTCCGCCAGTTGAACTACCACGGGTGCAGAGAGCGCCCTACAATAAGACTGTACCGCCTCGACTTTCCATTCTAATAATTGCTGAATAGCCCTAGTTAACATCGGAACCAAGATGAAATTACTTTGCTCCCCTACGCCATATCTATTCGCAAAGCCCTTATAATTAGGCTGGTAATTCACTAGATTCTGGAAATTCTCACTCTCTTCTCGGTTATACCAGCTTTCTTCAATTGGCACTCCCTCATCAAAGACAGGCCCGTAATAAGCTACTCCCAGTGAATAAGGGCCTAAAAGCCATTTATAGCCAGCTGCAATTAAAGCATCCGGTTGAATCTCCCCTACATCAAAGGGTAAAGCGCCTATAGATTGGGTGCCATCTAAAACCATCCAAGCCCCATGAGCTCTCGTTTTTTCTCTCAGACTCAAAAGATCAAAGGGCGTACCATCAGCCCAATGTATATGACTAAGCGCTAAAAGTATGGTTTGATCATCAATAGCATTGAGGAGCGCCTCTGACCAGGCCTCACTACGGCTTCGGTTACTATCGGGTAGCTCCACAACCCGAAGACTTCCTCCTTTTTCTTGAGCTAGTCTTTCCCAGATGTAGTAGTTGCTGGGAAACTGCTCTTCAACCATGACAATGTTGAAGTTTTCCTTGGTGGGTAAATTGCGGGCCACCGTAGCCAAACCATAAGAAGCCGAAGGTATCGGAGCTATTCGATCTGGATTGGACACATTGATCAGCTGAGCGAAGGTTTTCTTTAATTCAGCGACGGGTTCGTAAAAATCGGGAACGCCGATGGTGTAGGGAATACTTTTACGCCTTACTTGATACTCCCCCTCTTGCACAACCTCATTCAACAAAGGGGACATATAGGCACAATTCAGATAGCTTACTTCTGGTGGTAAGCTAAACTTTGAAGACTGACAATCGAGCATTCCTTCTATAGTTTTTAGTCAAATAGCGTTTACAATCAGATGTCTTTAGGTCGCCAAAGCTTCTATCCGAAAGTGCCCATGAATAGGATGGACTAGGTAAGGAGTTGAGTTTTTATGAATTCTCTTTAACGGCCGTCAATCCAAGTGCTTTTCCCTGCTCCAACATAAAATCGTAGGCTGCCTGATAGTTGTTTTCTATTTCACCATCCAGAATAGCCTCGCGAATGGCCGTCTTAATGGTACCCACCTCACGTGAAGGCGTGATGCCGAAGGTTTCCATGATAATCTCTCCGGTGATCGGCGGTTGCCAATTGCGCAATTGATCTTTCTCCTCTACCTCTTTCAGCCGTTCTCGAACCAAATGATAATTCTCTAGGTAACGCTGAACCTTTTTCGGATTTTTAGAGGTAATATCTGCTTCGCACAAGAGCATAAGATCATCAATATCATCCCCTGCTTCAAAAAGCAATCGACGAATCGCAGAATCTGTGATATTCTCCTTGGTTAAGCTAATGGGTCTCAAATGAAGAAATACCAGTTTTTGGACATACTTCATCTTTTGATCCATGGGCAAGCGCAATCGGCGGAAAATCGTAGGGACCATTTTCGCCCCCAGAGCTTCATGCCCGTGGAAAGTCCATCCTTGTTTATTATTAAAGCGTTTGGTAGGAGGCTTGGCAATATCGTGAAGGATGGCGGCCCAGCGCAGCCAAAGGCTATCCGTATTTCTAGCCAAATTATCAAGCACCTGTAGGGTATGATAGAAATTATCCTTATGACCAATCCCATTGCGAATTTCTACCCCATGTAACTTGGCCATTTCCGGGAAGACGATCTTCATTAAACCTGTTTTGAACATCAAGTCCAAACCTATCGAGGGTTGAGGGGCCGCAATGATTTTATTGAGTTCCGTGGTAATTCGCTCTTTAGATACAATATTAATTCTGGAACGATGATAAGAAATTGCCTTTAGCGTCTCGGGGGAGATCACAAAGCCGAGTTGAGTAGCAAATCGGATAGCTCGCATCATCCGAAGTGGATCATCCGAAAAAGTTTTTCCTGGTTCTAGCGGTGTCTTAATTAGTTTATTCTCGAGATCCTGTAGTCCGTGGAATGGGTCTAGGATTGTACCAAAATCCTGTTCATTCAGGCTAACCGCCAAAGCATTAATGGTAAAGTCTCGCCGATTCTGGTCATCCTCCAAAGTCCCTGCCTCAACCGTCGGTTTACGAGAATCATGGCGGTAGGATTCCTGTCTAGCTCCCACAAATTCTATCTCCAATCCGTTGTGCTTAATCATGGCGGTGCCAAAACGCTTGTAGACCGTCACTCTTGGACGGGGCAGGAGCTTAAACGCAACGTGTTGAGCCAATTCAATACCGCTCCCTACACAAACAATATCCATATCCTTTGATGGGCGAGCCAGGAGTCGATCACGTACGTATCCTCCTACCACATAGGCAGGATAACCTAGCTCTTTCGCCGTGTCACCAATCAACTGAAAGACTTGCCGTTCAAATGCTTTAATGTTAAATACCACCTGCTAAACGTTCGTTAAACTAAAGTCGTTTGTTCGTACATACCATAGCGCTCCTGAATCTGATCCAGGACATCATGGAGGACAGCAGGATCATGGGCTGTCACCAATTCTTTTCTGTAGGGTTTTACATGAGGAAAACCTCTGAAGTAGTTTGTATAGTGTCGACGCATTTCCAGAACCCCTAGTTTCAGACCTTTCCATTCAATGGAATGATTCAGATGCTGTCGGGCAGCTGCTACTCGCTCTTCTACCGTCGGGGGAGGAAGAATCTCTCCCGTTGCGAAATAATGTTTGATTTCGCGAAAGATCCAAGGATAACCAATACTCGCCCGCCCAATCATAATGCCATCCACACCATATCTTTCCCGATACAATTTGGCTTTCTGCGGGCTATCAATATCACCGTTTCCAAAAATAGGAATGTGTATGCGCGGGTTTTCTTTAATCTTTCCGATCAGGGACCAGTCCGCTTCTCCCTTGTACATCTGTTTACGAGTACGACCGTGAATCGACAAGGCTTTGATACCAACATCTTGTAAACGCTCCGCCACTTCTTCTATGAACATCGTTTTATCATCCCAGCCAAGTCTAGTCTTAACCGTTACAGGCAGATTAGTGGACTTTACAATGGCATCAGTAAGCTTTACCATCCGATCTATATCTTGTAAGATGCCTGCTCCCGCCATTTTACAGACCACTTTTTTCACGGGGCATCCGTAATTGATATCCAAGACCTCAGGTTGGGCTTCCTCAACAATCTCGGCAGCCCTGCGCATGGAATCTATCTCTGCACCAAAAATCTGTATGCCGATTGGTCTTTCTTCTTCGTAGATATCTAACTTTTGGACGCTCTTATGAGCATCTCTAATCAAGCCCTCCACAGAGATGAATTCTGTATACATCATATCGCATCCCTGTGCTTTGCACAAGGCGCGGAAAGGAGGATCACTAACGTCTTCCATCGGAGCCAGTAAGAGCGGGAACTCCCCTAATTCAACCTGATCAATCTTTACCATATCGTTAACTTCTCGATCCTTATTCTCTACACCGTATCTCATTCTTTCAAGCACTTTCCCATTATCACAAAAATGACTCCACTACATGGGTGCCCCAAACAAAACGGTGTGAGCGTAATTATTATATCCGCACGGGAATTCAATTCAACGCACAAAAATACAAGGATTTATTCAAAGATGCATTGTGTTCTCTTCATACAAAAGAAAATTGCTGGGACTAAAGTTTCAAGATCAGTCTAGAAATTAGATTTTTTTCAAAAAACGGCACCCCCCATTATGATAGCTGCAATAATCTTTTAAATTTGCGATAGGCATTTTAGTAAGAAAACAGAAATTTCGATGCGCCTAAAGTGGTAAAATTCTGGCTAAGAATGCATCTAAATTCCTTTTCGAAAGCCTCCTGAATGCCCCAAAAACTATAGTTTCACACTATAATCAATAAGTACCACAGTGCTACCTTGTTAACCTGCAAACTCGTATTCACAGTTATTGAGTTCAATCGGGAAGAATTCCCCTCCTACAGGGATTACGCTGGATAACCCGATATAAGCAATACCTGTGATTCGGCTTTTTACCGCACTGTAGTGACTTGGAGGTACGTCCCAAACAAACCTCAGATACAGTTACTATATCGTAAAACCTGATTCAAATGTGGCTCTTTACGCTCCAAGCATGGGAGCCTGATATTTGAATTCACAAACTAACCTTCCATGCTTGTAGGCGTAATTATCTGTTTTATCCTTGGTTATCTAACCATCATCTTTGAACATCCGCTGAAATTGGACAAAACGGTTCCAGCTTTATTGATGGGGTCTTTGTGCTGGGCACTACTTGCCATTGGTTTCCAAAGTGGTAGTTTAGCCGTGGTAGATTCACACGAACATCTATTCTCTATGGCTGGGGGGCACGGTCATGATGCAGAAGACGGTTTTGTCAATACCTTATTGCACCACCTAGGGAAAACCGCTGAGATTCTCATCTTCCTAATCGGAGCGATGACAATTGTAGAAATCATCGACTTACACCGTGGGTTTGAGATTTTAAAGGGCTATGTAAAGACGAAAAGTAGATCCAAACTATTGTGGATTGTCGGTATACTCGGCTTTATCCTCTCTGCTATTATCGATAATCTTACAGCAACCATTGTATTGGTTACACTCATCCGGAAAATTATTCCAACCCGAGAAGAACGGATTTGGTATGTATCCCTGGTTGTGATTGCAGCGAATGCCGGCGGAGCTTGGTCTCCTATTGGTGATGTAACGACGACTATGTTGTGGATTGGAGAGCGGGTAAGTACGTTTGGGCTTGTACAGCAATTAGTTATTCCTTCATTGGTATGCTTCGTGGTGCCTTTCATTGTAGCAACCACCATGATGTCTCAATTCAAAGGGGATATTACAGTAGAGCCAGGTGGCTTGGATGAAACCCACAAACTACTTAGTAGTTCTCAAATGTTGTATTTGGGATTGGGTGCTATTGTATTTGTTCCCATTTTCAAGACCATCACGCACCTCCCTCCTTACATGGGTATGATGCTCAGTTTAGGAGTAGTATGGCTGGTTTCAGAATATATACACCCAGAGGAGGATTTCACAGAGGAAAGGCAAGAGAAATATAAAGCGCATCATGCCCTATCTCGAATTGAAATGTCCAGTATACTCTTCTTCTTGGGTATTTTAATGGCGGTAGCCGCCCTAGAATCCATGGTGGTAGGTGATGTAGGTACCTTACGCTATTTAGCAGAAAGACTACAAGTGGCTATACCTAACCAGGACATTGTAGTCATGCTGCTGGGGGTTTTCTCAGCTATCATCGATAATGTACCCTTAGTAGCAGCCTCTATGGGCATGTATACTGAACCTACTGATTCGAAATTGTGGCATTTTATTGCTTATGCGGCAGGAACAGGGGGTAGTATGCTCATCATTGGTTCTGCGGCTGGAGTAGCCGCCATGGGGATGGAAAAAATTGACTTTATCTGGTACTTTAAGAAGATCTCCTGGTTGGCATTGATTGGTTTCATTGCAGGAGGAATCACTTTTGTACTTTTGAACCCGCTACTTTCATAGGAATAAAGAACATGCAAAGCTTCAGCATGTCATAAAGCATAATAGGATGGACCTTTGACGATCATGGTTGAGGTCCATTTCTATTTGGGTTGAATTCATTTGCGCCTCTGACACCAAAAAAGTAGCTTTACGGCCCATTGTAAAGAAGTAGCTCAAAAAGATAACGAATGAGAAAAGCATCAATCTACACCTCCTTAAGTGTCTTGGTTTTACTCTTGGCAACGGCCTGTGCACAAGATGAGCCAAATCTATTGATCGGAAGTTGGACAGCTTATGAAGTCCTTGAGGAGGGAGAAGCTTTGGACATCAACGCCTCCGAAATACAACTGCAATTCGTTGATGATTTGGTTTATGCTTACCACAGCACTTTAGACTATAAAGAGGCGGGAGAATACACGGTACAATCTTCCTACTTATACACCACGGACACTTTAACAGAAGCGAACTCTGCCAGAAAGGCTGTTGAAATTATCCAACTAACAACTGACAGTCTTCAACTCCGTATGAATGATGAAGGAAAAGAACGGATACTAAAAATGATTAGAGATACCAGCTCAAGCGCGGCTCCCCCTCTCAATTAGTCCGAAGGCAAAGTGCTCCATCATTTTAATGAGGTCTTCCATATCACCATCTCCTACTTTAATATCTGTTAGGGCCGGTAAATGTTGAGCAAAGTGCAATTGGTTGTTCCCCATCTCTAGCAGATTACTAGCCAAAGTATTGGGGTAGCAAAAATCGGGGTTTACATCTGAGATGATTCCCGCAATCTTCTTCGAAAGCCTTTTGTAGGTAAGGAAAAAGCCTTTATTATTTTCTTCATCTACCGCCTTGATATGGTAGGCTTTGGTACCTTCTGCCACGACAATTCGATGAAGCGTATCGCGGTCCACATAGTCAGGTGGAATACTTAAGCGAATGGTATCGGCAATGGTGCGAATGACGATGCGGAGCCTTTCTCTCGGGTCACTGACATTCATAGAATTGAAGTCTATCCGAAAATTTAGCCACTCCCAATACCAAGAAAGCAAATAAAGGAGTAATAAGTGTTTGTTTTCAAAATAACGGTAGATGGAGGCTTCTGTGGACCCCATTCTGATCGCTAACTTCTTGAAAGTAAATGCCTCCAATCCAACTTCATCGATCAATTGGATACTGTTGAGTATGATGTTCCGCCCTAACTTTGTCTCCTGAGGATCTCTCAAATAGAGACTATCATTTACGGCAATCTGTACAGAGACTGACATTTGAATCGCTAATTTTTGTAGCCCCAAAAATAGGCAATACTTCCCAAGAATATAGCATTGCTATAAAAAAGAAACAAAAGTGTTCTGTAAATGTACTTAGGTAACTTCCTTAATCAGATCTCCGGAAAAAGGGATCAGATACTTTCACTCCTTAAGGAAGTTTACCATCTAATCCCTAGTTCATTTACAATTGGCTTTACTTTTTATTCTGCAAAAGCTACACCATCCTTTTGATCTATCACTACTCGTTTTAGCGTACCATCTTCTGATTCCTGTAGGTACGTTTCTAGCCAAGCTGTACATGATCTAAAATCAGGGAAAGAATGCTCAGTTGGTACCAGACCTGGTACTAAGTTGATTCGCTTAAACATGTCCAATGGTCGCCCATGCAGACTCGTAAATACAACCGCTATATCCAGTTGCCGCAAATCTAAAATGGCTTCCTCCATAGCATAAAGACCGGATTGGTCTACGTAGGGGACTTTGTCCATCCGGATCACGACCACTTCTATATCGGGTATAGCCTTGACCATATCCTGGAAGCGCGAAGCAAATCCAAAGAAAAGTGGCCCGTCCAGGTGCTTGATATAAACACGGTCTCCGATACGTTCTATGATATCTCCTTCGTCTTTCCAGGGTACCTCTCTGGAAAAGTCCTTCAAAGGAGCAGTATGAGTCTTGTGATCGACCACATCTGAAATCTTCTTCATAAATAGGATCGCCGATAGCACCATACCAACAGCTACAGCGATCAGCAGATCGACAAATACCGTGAGCAGCAATACTACGATCATGACAATGGCATCCGCTCTAGGTACACTCGTCAAATGGCGAAGTCCTTTATAGTCAATAATCCCGATTCCTACGGTAATCAGTATCCCCGCCAATACCGCATTGGGAACGTGCCCGACCAATGAGCCGACTCCTAACAATACCGCCAAGAGAAATGCACCAGCAACAATTCCCGAGATTTTGGTTTTACCACCCGTATTGATGTTGATCACGGTCCTCATCGTAGCGCCAGCGCCAGGCAGGCCACCAATCAAAGCCGCGGACATATTACCAATGTCCTGACCAATCAATTCTTGATCACTATTGTGCTTGGTCTTGGTCATATTGTCTGCTACTACGGAGGTCAATAACGAATCGATAGCTCCCAAAGCAGCCAAAGTAAAGGCATACTCCATCACCACCATCATATGCCCAAAGTCCGAGAATACACTAATAAAACCCAGCTGCAATTCGGGCAAACCTGTAGGAATTTCTCCTTTCGAATTGATCCGAAGAATCATATCGCTAGGCAAGGTAATAAAGGCGATGGCTGAGACCGCCACTAAAGCCACCAGAGCCGCGGGAACTTTTTTTGTGATCCTCGGCAGCATATAAATCACACCGATGGTAGCCAATGCTACTCCAACTGACCAGATATTAACGATTTCAGGAATCTTGTGGATAGACTTGATTGTTCCCAAGGGCCCTCCACTTGGTGCTGCTACCCCAAAAAAGGGAAAGATCTGTGTAATCACTATAATGACTCCAATCCCTGACATAAAGCCGAATGGGAAGTAAGCGCAGGAACAAGCTGAGAGTCAAGCAGGTGTAACCTAACTCTCAGCGGATTATTTGCAGTATATACTACTAGGGAGAATCCTTCTTTGCCCTTCCGGGCTGCACGATTTCGAAGTCTTCTTTAGTTTTGGACTTTCGTACCATTTCTTTGACATCTTCCAGCAATTGCTTGGCATCATAGATCACACCATCTTTGATGGTATACTTTACGCCTCCGACACGCACCACTTCATTGTCTTCAGTCAATTTGATGGCTCCGGTACCATACAAAACCTTTAGATTCTGCAAAGGGTTTTCCTCTACAATAACTAGATCTGCCAATTTACCAACTTGTACCGAACCAATCTGATCCTCCATTTTTAAAGCCTCCGCCCCGTTCAAGGTCGCAGAGCGTATTACTTCTAAAGGATGAAATCCAGCCTCACGAAGAAGCTCCAATTCTCTGATGTAAGCAAAACCGTAGAGTTGGAAGATAAAGCCGGAATCTGAACCAGCCGTCACTCTTCCGCCACGGTTTTTATATTCTTGTAAGAAGGTCATCCAAAGTCGATAATTCTCCTTCCAGGCCACTTCCTCCTCAGTGCCCCAGAAGTGCCAATAAGAGCCATGAGAGATCTTACTAGGTTGGTAAAAACGCCACAAACTGGGGATTGTATACTCTTCGTGCCATTCTGCCCTACGTGCACGCATCAGATCTCTGCTAGCCTCATAGATATTGAGGGTGGGATCCAAGGTAAAGTCAAGCTCCAGTAATTCATTCATTACCTTATTCCAGTGATCACTGTAAGGGGGCGCAGCCTGTTTCCACAAGCGTCCAGCTTCACCAAAGCGATGTTGCTCGTTTAGATAGTTGTAGTCCAAGGGATAGTGCTGTACAGTACGATCTGCAAAGAGCGCCTCTGGCAAACCATACCAATGCTCCATGGAAGTAAGACCGGCACGTGCAGAATGGAGCACATTCCACCGAGCCACATCCATCTGGGCATGATGACAGGCAGAACCTAAACCCAAGCGTTTATTTTCTTCCAGCGCAGCAGTCATGATTTCCGGCGGCGCTCCAAAGAATTTGATGCCATCTGCGCCTTTGCTCTTATTTTCTCTCACCCAGCGCTTCGCCTCCTCTGGTGTACTTGGAGGCGTCTCCCAGCCCTGCCCAAAGACGGTATAAGCCACGATCCGGGGTGCCACGATTTCATTGGCTTCGCTTCGGGTTTTGTGCTCCAATACCCAATCCAAACCGTTGCCACAGGCTGGCTCTCGAATGGTCGTAATCCCATGCCCCATCCAAAGTTTAAAGACGTATTCCGCATCTGCTCTTTGCGCTTTTCCACCTATATGTCCGTGCATATCTACGAATCCGGGCAAAACATACATCCCTTCTGCTTGAATCTCTTTTCCTCCAGCTTCCAGTGCGGGCCGGTTCTTTGGATCTATCTCTACACCGGGATAACCAACATTTTTAACGGCTTTAATTCTATTGTTTTCAATTACAATATCTACAGGTCCGATAGGTGGAGCGCCATTTCCATTGATTAGGGTTGCCCCCCTAATGATCAACTGTGGAAAGGGGCCTTCCCCCTCTCCATCTCCTCGATTAGGAGATTTGAGCACCTGAGCTTGAAGCCAAATTAGGCCAAGCATGAAGACTAAGGCTAGGGTCCATTTTTTCATATACTTTGGAATAAGTTTTAAGTTGTATGTGTAAGTAAGCTTAACGTCGACAGCTACATTGTGTTGGCATAAAGGTATTGCTTTCAGTAAAGACCGGATAGGCATTCTTACTGCCAGGCATTTCAAAGAAGAAGCGATCTCGTTGCTTATCATAATTCCCGATCTCATTCATGGTCGCCGCATCGTACAGGCGGCCGTTGACCATGGTGTATTTTACCTGTTCTGTATTTCGGATATCGTCTAATGGATTGGAATCCAATATAATCAAATCTGCTAGCTTACCCGCCTTCAAAGAACCAATCTGATGATCCATGCCCAAGTATTTTGCACCATTTATAGTTGCACACTTGAGTGCTTGATGATTACTCATTCCTCCTTGCTGTAACATCCATAGTTCCCAGTGTGCGCCAAGTCCCTGCAACTGTCCATGTGCCCCTAGATTGACATTGACACCGGCCGATTGTAGCTTTTTGAGTGATTTTGAAGTTAGAATATGTCCGTTAATATATTCCTCTTCCGGAATCATGATCCGGTGACGTGATCGGGCATCTACCACTGCCCGAGGTGTAAAACTTAGCAGGCGATCTTTTTCCCAAACATTGGTATGCTGATACCAATAGTATTCTCCACTAACGCTACCATAGTTTACCACTAAGGTGGGAGTGTTATAAGTCTTCGTATTAGCCCAAAACTGAATAACGTCGTCATATAGAGGAGCAACTGGAATGTTGTGCTCAATCCCCGTATGGCCATCCGCTACCATACTGAGGTTGTGAAAGAAGGTGGAGCCCCCCTCTGGCATGACTAAGATTTCTAACTCCCTAGCTGCTTGAATAACTTGCTGCCGTTGCTCCCTTCTTGGCTGATTGTAACTCTTTACAGAAAAGGCACCATATGCCTTAGTTCTCCGAATGGCAGATTTGGCATCTTCCAAGCTATTAATTACCGCCTTGAAATCTCCATCTGCTCCGTACAAAATGGTTCCCGTGGAAAAAAGACGTGGTCCAACCATATGACCGGCTTTGATCATTTCGGATTGCGTAAAGATCATCTCTGAATTAGCAGATGGATCATGAGACGTTGTCACACCATAGGCTAAATTGGCATAATACTCCCACTGCTTTTTAGGGCTCTGTCCGAAACGGAAATTCCCTACATGAGCATGCACATCAATAATACCTGGCATTATGGTTTTGCCGCGACAATCAATGACTTCGGCTCCGGCAGGAATCTTAATCTGCCGACCACTACCCACACTTTTAATTCGATTATCTTCGACAATCAGGGTGCCTCGTTCGATCACTTCATCCCCTTCCATCGTAATGATCCGAGCATTTTTAAACGCAATTACACCATCTGGGCGATCGGCCATGACTGGGACTTCAATTTTCATTCCTACTGTATCCAAGGGCGGTAAACTATCCACGGCACCTTCTAAAAACTTGAAACGCTCAGTTAACTCATCGCTAAACAGCTCGTTTCCCAGCATCCAGTATAAGCGCTTGCTATCTTTTGACCAGTGCAAATTGATTCCGGCGTCTTTAGCAACTTGTGCTACAGGTACTGCCTTGGTGGTAGCAGATAAACCTACCGATTTACCAGCTCTTGGCAAGGGAGCTACGTACACCTTATACAGCTCTGACCAGGCCACCCATTTATTGTCGGGACTCGGTACAAAACGCTGTCCATATTTAGCAGTAAAAAGCGTTTTTTCGTCCTTGCCATTGAGCTTGATACTTTGATAGGATTTGGTCAGACTTCCAAACAAATAGCCGCCCGTTTGGAAAAGTATCTCTTGGCCACTCTGGCTAAAGATCGGATACTCCCCTTTGGGAGTGATCAAGGTACTCTCCCCTCCCTGTGCAGACATCAGATAAAGTCCAGGGTTTTTAGTGTGGATAAACCCTTGATGATTGTTTCCGCCATCTCGCCTATACACAATTTGTTGGCCATCAGGTGAAAAGGCCGGGGTTCTATAAATCCCCTTTTCCGAGGTAATTTTTTCTTTTGCGCCAGAAGCCAGATTCATTTTCCAAATTGCGCCCATACTTTCATCATCCCAAGTTGTATACACTAAGTATTGCCCATCAGGTGAAAAGGCAGGTTCAAACTCAAAATGTTGATCGGTGGTCAATCTTTCTGGCTTTCCATTAGGAAGATCCTTTTTCCAAAGGTATCCTACTGCATTAAAAACCAGCACTTTTTCGTCCGGAGAATGAATGGCATGACGCAGGACCTTCACATCGACCTTATCTTGAAAAGCCGCGTTCTTAAAGCGTACAGTTGACGCCAACTTATGGGTAAGATTAGCAGAAAACGGTATGATCTCTCCTTTTCCAGATGCCACATCAACTTTCCAAATCTTCCCTTGTCCCCAGATCAAAATGGATTGATCATCTGGCATCCAGTCATAGCCGGTGTAGGCACCAAATATGGCCCAAGCCTCTTGCTGATCCTTGCTAAGTTGATCAAAAATCCCTCTTTCCTCTCCTGTTTCCAAGTCATGGATAAACAAGACACTTTTCGTCCGTACCCTGCGGATGTAGGCCAGCTTTTTGCCGTTATTGGAAACCTGCGGTCGTATGGCACCACCTGGCCCGCCGATTAATGTCTTCAGTTCTCCTTTCTCCCGATCGTACCTTTTGATCACATAGATTTGACTATTAGGATCCTTGTTGTATTGGAAAAATCCTCCGGGATACATGTCTTCACTAAAGTATAGATATCTACCATCTGGGGATACGGAAGGCTCGTTCACGTCTTGCTGATCGTTTTTGCGCTTGGTCAGTTGTATCCCTTGGCCTCCACTAATATGGTACATCCACATCTCACCTGCACCCAGCGAACGTCCACTTGTGAAGTGCTTTCGGGCCACAAAATATTGGCCATCTGGCATCCAAGTGGGGTTATTTAGCAAGCGGAAACTTTCTTTGGTTACTTGCTTTGCCGCAGAGCCATCTGCTTTCATCCACCAGATATTGTCTCCTCCTCCTGCATCACTGGTAAACAAAATGCTTTGCCCATCCGGGCTAAAGCGGGGTTGTACTTCCCAGGCTAATCCACTTCGCAGAGCGGTAGCTGCTCCCCCGGTAATCGGCATGCTATAGATGTCACCAAGGATATCAAAAACGATGGTCTGACCATCTGGACTTACATCCAAACTCATCCAGGTACCTTCATCTACACTAAAACTCACTTCTGTATGCTCTCCCGGCGGATCATTCACATCCCATTTTGTGTCTTTTTTAGCAGTTTGACTCCAGGCTAGCTGGAACATAAGTAGGAACAGAATCGTTGATAAAAAGTAATGTCGAATCATGTGGTATATGTTTGGTTGTTTTTTTCACAGACTGTGATCTCCGCTTGTGGGCCTTTACTTGACCAAAGTAGCAAAACTCAGCGGATATTCCATAAAGCCAGGGAAGCTGCCAGATCAGTTTAGTAGCATTGGGTAATTCTGAGAAAGATTACAGAAATTATTGCCTAATGTCGTTCTAAATCCAAAATAGTTTAGAATTTTGTGGAATAAGGATGGCTTGATGAGTGATGGCCGCAATCTCTTGCCGATCTACAGCAACCAAAAACTTGAACAAATTAAGATTACCAATGCAAATTACCTACCCCCCTACCAAAAGGCTTGCTCAGCTCGATGATTACCATGGTATTAGCGTACCAGATCCATACAGATGGTTGGAAGATGATTTAGCACCAGAAGTGGAAGACTGGGTAAAGGCTCAAAATCAGGTCACTTACGATTATCTTTCACAAATCCCTTACCGGCAGAAGATAAGTTCTCGCCTCAGCGAGCTAATGAATTATGCACGCTACTCCTCCCCCTTCCGAGCTGGTGATTACTACTTTTTTTATAAAAACGATGGATTACAAAATCAGCCCGTCATCTACTATCAGAAGGGGCTAGATGGAGAAGCCGAAATCTTTATAGATCCCAATGAAATTTCTGAGCAGGGTACTGTCGCCATTTCTCTACTAAGCTTTTCGGCAGATAACAAATACGTAGCCTATTCCAAGGCCGAGGCTGGTTTGGATTGGCAAGAAATTCACATAATGGAAATCGCTACCAAACGTAAGCTACCTGACGTGCTGCATTGGGTTAAGTTTTCTGGTGCATCTTGGTATAAACATGGCATCTTTTACAGTCGCTATCCCGCTCCTACCAATACTTCAAAAAAAAGTGGTAAGAATAAAAATCATCAAGTTTTTTATCACGTCCTAGGTACAGATCAATCCGAGGATCAATTAATCTACGAAGATGCTGAAAATCCCGATTTAAATCATTATACCTACATCTCCGAGGATAAGTCCTATCTCATCTTGAATGCCTCTCCGGGAACTGATGGTTTCACCACCTACTACAAAGAATTAGGTACGGATAAGCCCTTCGTAAAACTGTTTGATGGTTTTAGCAACAAGAATTATATTATTGATCATCGGCAAGGTAGTTTTTGGGTACTCACTGACATAGACGCCCCGAATTATCGCTTGGTTCGTATTGACCTAAAACAGCCCGAGCAGGAGCATTGGGAAGAGATACTCCCGGAATCTGAGCACTTGCTACAGACCGTCAACATTGGAGGTAACAAACTATTTGCCAACTACTTACAAGATGCTACTGATCGTTTCATACAATTGGATTACGATGGAAGTCACCAGAAGGAAATCCAGCTACCAGGATTAGGATCAGCCGGCGGTTTCCGGGGAAAGAAAGAGGATAAGCAGTTGTTTTATACGTTCACTTCTTTTCTCTATCCCAATGCGATCTTCAAATATGATATAGACACCGGAACCTCCTCTCCCTTTTTTGTAGCAGATCTCCAGTTCAACCCCGAAGATTATGAAGAAAAGCAAGTCTTCTATGCTAGTAAGGACGGCACAAAAATCCCTATGTTTCTGGTCCATAAGAAGGGATTAGTTCTAGATAGCAGTCATCCCACTTATCTGTATGCCTACGGTGGATTTAATATTAGCCTCACTCCTAGCTTTAGCTCTACACGGCTAATCCTTTTGGAAAACAATGGGGTATTCGCTATGCCCAATTTGAGGGGAGGCGGTGAATATGGTGAAGCATGGCACCAAGCGGGTATGCTGGAAAAAAAGCAAAACGTATTTGATGACTTCATTGCAGCGGCTGAATACCTCATTAATGAGGGTTACACCCAAACAAAAAAACTGGGAATTGCGGGAGGTTCCAATGGAGGTCTCTTAGTGGGGGCCTGTATGACGCAACGACCTGAGCTATTCGGGCTGGCTTTTCCTGCCGTCGGAGTACTTGACATGCTCAGATTTCACCTCTTTACCATTGGGCGAGCCTGGATACCTGAATACGGGAGCAGTGCTGATCCTGAGCAGTTTAAGACTTTATTTGCATATTCTCCGCTACATCAGTTGAAAGACGGTATCTCCTATCCTGCTACTATGATCACAACGGCTGACCACGATGACCGGGTAGTACCTGCACACTCCTTTAAATTTGCTGCGCAACTACAGTATGTTCAAAAGGGGGAGGCTCCGGTGCTCATTCGAATTGATACCGATGCCGGACACGGTGCAGGAAAACCTATTTCTAAAATTATTGATGAGCAGGCAGACAAGTGGGCCTTTCTCTTCTTCAATACCCATACATCTACCATCTACTAATTGCTGTAAAGTTTCATTAGCTAGGACTTGTTTGCGTCCACCTAATTAGTGCACTTATCACCTGGGGCTCAACGGATAGTATATCACAATTCTTTGCGATCTACACTTTTTGATCTATCTTAGTGACCTGTCCCTTCTAAGATACTCGCACAGCCCTCATATCTATTTTTTTTGATATGAAACCATGTGCATCCGCAATCGTATTATCATCTGACCCTTGTCAGGTAAGCACATGTATCGTTCATATTTCAAATTCAATGTATGATGACGCAAAGAAATAAGCTTTGTTCGTTCCTGTTACTATTGTGCCTATGTGTACCCTTCTTATTGGCAGCACAAGGGACGGACAGCCACAATCATGGCAGTCCCTCGGAGGGGATAGATAGTGTTTTTTGGTTCGGTATTTTAGAACTCCCCTTCCTCTTTTTATGTGTATACTATAGCTTCCGAACTGCGGGCGCCTTAAAGGGCGGTATATTTGGACAGGGCATGAATTATCTGGCCTGGGGGTTTCTGGTCATGGCAGTGGGGCACATCGCTATGCAAATCCAACACATCTTCAGTTTTGATGTCTTTCGAGATACTTTAGGTCACTTTCTGGGCAACACGGCCTGGTTTATAGCCCTGATCATAACATGGGGATTATCCGCCATTGGTTTCTATCGGATCTACAAGGTCAGTAAGAGCGGATAACGCCAAGCGAACCTTTATACACGGATAACTGAAAACCAACACTTTAGCGACTTGGACTTCGATTAATGCCACCTTCAGGTAGCTGTTCCTTCCCATCAATCGTTAGCCATCAAACTACTTTGTTGATTCTCCGTTTGAACTCATTTCAAACAAGCTCCTGGATGTTGTCAAAAGCTCTAAATTGGATGAAGCGATTGCTCTTTGGTTCTCCAAAGGCTAAGGCACCTATTTTCTGGGAAATTGAGCTTTTACATGAGTTCTTACTCTCTCAATCATCTCAACCGCTACCTGCAAGCCCGATTCAGCAGTTTGATAAAGCGTACTTTAATCTCCCGGCTGATCAGATGATTGAGCAGATACCTGCCCTATACCTAAATCACGAACAACGTATTTCCGAATACAAGCCTAACCGTAAAACCAAAGCGGATCTTCGCACTGCCGTACGGTCAAGGTTTCCCAAGTTGGTAGAACTCTCTCATTTCAACTTGATATTTCTTCCTGAACCCGACCAGAATGTATGGCTAGGTAAAACCTTTTTGGGGGCTATCCTACGTGGAGCGATTAACATACTCGGAAAGGCAGAAGATCATTTTTTTGAGCATTCTTTGCAATGGGTGGATCAACTTCCCAGTGCAAACCGAGCTTTCCCATACCTACCTGAAGAGCCTCCTCCTAAGCCCATGACGGCTCAGTACTTAGCTGAGGTAAGTCAACAAATAGCTAGCAGTCTAGAACAAAAAATGGGTGCCCGCTTCACACAACGGGTTTATGACAATGCCTATCAGGATATTGCTAGTCGCTACAAATTACTCAATACCTTTCCCATTATCATCTCTATCATTCCTCAACAATTCTTAGATACGGATAAAATTGGTCTATTGACTAAGCATCAGTTGTCCGCTACACTCTTAGAAAAGGTAAGTTTCCTGGAGGATCTTAACCAGCAGCTAGCCGAGCGGAATACTGCCTTACAACGGGCGCAGGAAGAGGTACGCAAAGCACAAAAGGCCAGTGAGCAGGCTTATCTCCAATTAAGAGAAGTCATGAATGCTGTCAAGGACGGTATTATCACAGCAAACGACCGTAGTGAGATTATTATGGTGAATAAGGAAGTGGAGGAAATTTGGGGTTATACTTCGGCTGAACTCATTGGAAAGGATCTGACGGTGCTCATGCCCCAAAGTTATCGATCCAGGCATAGCACCGGGATGAACAGCTACCTGGAAACTCGGGTATCTAAGGTCTTGAATACCAATGTCATCAT
Organism: Saprospiraceae bacterium; assembly: GCA_965263225.1. Taxonomy (GTDB): domain Bacteria; phylum Bacteroidota; class Bacteroidia; order Chitinophagales; family Saprospiraceae; genus DT-111. The sequence goes on along the minus strand of CBDHHG010000035.1, from coordinate 542,205 downwards.
GGAAGGACTTAGAAAAGGGGGCCAAGTTTTTCCACTGGAGATTAACATTTCAGACCTCGAATTCCAGGGTCGACACCTCTTCACCGCCGCAGTTAGGGATATCAGTGCTCGAATCAAAGCGGAAAATGAATTGAGAGCCTCTAAAGCATTACTGGAACAGCGTACCCTCGACCTTGAGCAAGCGCAAGGCCAATTGAAAATCACAATAGAGGAATTGAAGAGTTCTAATCATGATCTCGAACGATTCGCCTATGTGGCTTCCCACGACTTACAGGAACCTCTACGCACTGTGAAAGGGTATCTTAATCTGATTAAGGAACGCTTGGGGTCTGAAGTGACTAAAAACGTGCAAGAGTACCTTACCTACGCTGATCTTGGCGTACTGAGGATGGAACAACTCATTCAAGGTTTACTAGAATATTCTCGAATTGGACGTGGATCCTCAAGAATGATTGACGTGAACTTTGATGATATCATGACCTTAGTGCACTACAATCTACAAGAAATGATCAAAGACTCAGCAGCAACTATTACATTAGAAGGCATACCTGAGCAAATCATTGGTAACAAGATCCAATTGGTTCAGCTATTCCAAAATCTGATTTCCAATGCATTAAAGTTTGTAGCCCCCGATACCACTCCCCAGGTCTTGATTAGCTGTTTGGAAGGAGAAGAACATTGGAATTTTTCCATTCAGGATAATGGTATTGGTATTTCTGAAGCACAACAGGATGAGATTTTTGAAGTCTTCAAACGAGCACATATCGGTGGACACTACCAAGGTGCTGGCATCGGACTGGCCATTTGTAAGAAAGTAGTGGAGCGCCACGGAGGGTCAATTTCAGTAGTATCAAAAACAGGTGAAGGCACTACTTTTTCTTTTACGTTATCCTACTTACCGGTCCAATCAGTACTGTAATAATCAATTCCTATATCTTAAGCAGGATGTCCCTTCGAATATTCTTTGACGGGAAGAATATTTTTATTTTTGCGCCATAATACTGGCACATGAAACCACTAATTATTGGGATAACCGGCGGCAGCGGGTCTGGTAAAACTACCTTCATCCGTCAGCTGGGCGAAAGGTTTGAGCAAGATGATATTTGCGTGATCTCTCAAGATGACTACTACTTTCCTCGTGATATGCAGGAAATAGACGCCAACGGCATTAAGAACTTTGATCGCCCCAAGTCTATTGACAAAAAAGCATTCCATAAAGATATTCAGCGCTTAATCGCAGGTGAAATTGTAGAAAGAGAAGAATACACCTTTAACAATGAAAAGGCCAACCCAAAGACATTGACCTTTCATCCTGCGCCCATTTTAATTGTGGAAGGTCTTTTTGTTTTTCACTACAAGAAGATCAAACAACTACTAGATTTAAAAGTATTCCTACACGCCAAAGAGAACCTTAAGGTTATTAGAAGAATCAAACGCGACCGGGTAGAACGCAATTACCCACTTGATGATGTCTTATACCGCTACGAGCATCACGTTCTTCCCACCTTTGAAAAGTACATTAAGCCCTATGTAGAAGAGGCCGATCTAATTATCAATAATAATATTGGATTTGATATGGGGATGGAAGTTTTGGCAGGTTTTATCCGGGCCAGGTTAGATGCCTCATAGTTCAAGGAGCCCGTCCGGCAGCAGCGTAAGCACATTTTTCTCCACCGGATCAATCTGCTTTACAAAAGTTTCATTGAGTGGAATTAATACTTCTTCTCCCTGATATGTCACACTGGCCATCCACTGCTGTGGCAATTCGTAGATTTCTTCAATAATACCTAAAGTTCCAATTTTTTCATCCTCTAACTGAAAATCAACAAGGTCCGTCCAATGGCTAATTTCAGTCATTCCCAAAGGCCCCTTGACTACTTCGGTCGCTACTTCCAAGTACAATTTTTGCCCAGCAATGACTTGGGCCTCTTCTTTAGAGTTCACATCTTCAAACTTGATGGTCGTGGGCGTATCCAAGGTAAGTTTTGTGAGAAAATAGGGTAGTTTATTCCCTGCCGTGTCGATAAATACAACCTCGGCCGTTTGGAGTTCAGCGTAATAGGAGGAATCTATCTTGACTTTCAGGGTTCCGTCGAAGCCGAAGGTCTTCCCTAGTTGTCCAACTTCTTGCAAAGAGGTCTTGGCCATAGACATTTGTAGCGCTGCTCTCACGAAAAACCGGTCTGTAAAACTTGAGTTTTGTCGGCAGAGCAAATGGTGCTTATTTAGGTTCTGGTCAAAGGTTAATTATGCCTAATCAGTCTTTGTCGAATTTCAAAACCAAGTTCTGCTTTTTCTTCCCACGGAAGATCCCCGCAATCTCCTGCACAGCAAATTTGGCATTGCGTGTCAAAAATAGTAAGACTTCTGGAAATTAGCCCTACTCCCTTGGCATAATACTCTTTCCCCTCTCGACGTTCGATAAACGTATTGAAATCGGCAATTTCAATCTCCAACACTTCCTCGAAATTCAAATCTCCGGACTTCCAGCTCCCCTCCCTACTCAGAATCGTCGACTCCCAGCCCTTAAAAACTTCTATGTCTCCACCCGCTACGGGAATAGCTATGAATTCATCAAAATAGTTCGTCCCTGGCCAGGAACTTTCTGGTTTAGGTGGGAATACCATTTTCAAGAATCGGAGATTATCTTCTATGCGGTAGGCTTGTTCTTCATTTCTGGCTAAGCGCAAAACATTACGAATCTGCCATATATCTTCCTTCGATCGGCGGGTATACTGTTCTACGATAAAATTGAGCAAATTGGCATTGTCTCTAAAGGTATCCACTACCATCTCCCGAAGTTGAGCCTGAACACTGTCAATAGCGACACCACCATTCTGTCCTGGTCGATAAATAAAGGAATCGACTTCATACTCCCAAAAATCGCCAAGCTCCAGCGGGAAGTAATCGTAGCCAAAGTCCAAGTTAGGTTCTTGAATTACGCGCTCGTTACAAGCCAACAAGCAGAAGATAGTTAGTGTGATTAGAGTAGAGGGGATTAAAGCTCTCATAGTACGTTAGTTCTTCCAATTAGATTCCTCTATTCTAACGTAGAAAATGAAGTTTAGATGCCTTCGAGTAAGACAAAGCCTAGCATTCAGTGGAGAAACCCGATTCACCTACTATCGATGATGGGACTTACTTTCCCCCAAATCGCCAGATAAGAGAAGTCCCAAGCCAGTGATCTCGAATGTTAATAGACCCTAGATTATACAAGCTCACGGGGGTGCTACTGTATTGAAGCCGCCAACCTACTTGCGGGGATGGATAGTAGGTGATCCCCATAGCACCAGATAACATGAAGCCATGGAAATCGCTAGTATTGGTCCCGATTCTTGTATTAGACGCTAAACGATTAGCATAGGAAGCAAGTGGGGGATTTCCAAATTGGCCGGAATTCCCTCCGCTATTATTCAGTGCAAAGTCCTCTGTGGTTCTTGAAACGGGACGGTTCGTATGGTCCAAGTAAGCTTTGGCTAAAAACGAGAAACGAAGGCTTGCGAATGCCTCCCACTTCCGCCCCAACTTTAAGTTAGCGTAAGTCGGGATATCTATATAGTGGAGTCTTTGTATCAGATTTAAACTACTGATCGGTACATTGATGGAACTATCCCCGGACACGAACCTGGCCACTCCGGTAGAAAAATCTACATATTCAAAGCTTCCCCCTACAGCTTCTTCCTGAACGGGTGAATCTGCCTGATCTGTGGCGGCCCGGGACGAGTTTACCTTCAATAGATCCCTTGTCTGAAAAGGAAGTAATTGTTGCCGATAATGCACACCAACACCAAAAGACCAGCGACTACCAGTCTTCTGCCATTCTTTGTGTATACCAATGAAGAAACCATCCAAATTTAAGAAACTCCGAGTAGAGGTCCCCATTTCTATAGCATATCGGCTATTAACAGAAGAGGCCTCCGCTTCCTTGTCAAATAGCAAGTCCTGGTCTGGTAATGGTGAGGGGAATTCTGTGGGCAAAGCTTTCAGGAGGAGTTGCCTTGATCTATTGTTAGCCATACTTCCAAGAGGAGAAATCAAGGATGGGGCTACATGAAGAGAATCCTTAGCTTTTACTGGTTTAACCTGAAGCTCTTGCTGATTAGTTATAGGTAAAGGAGGGGTAGGAATGGTTATAGGCTTCAATGCTTGATCATCAGCAATTTGGCCGCTCAAGGGTTGGAAGGGAGTTGGGCTGAGCTTCGCTGTAACTGGTTTTTTTGGGAAAGCGTTTGAGGAAGTATTAATAGGGTTTTTGGTGTCCAATAGGGTTTTTACTGGAGTGCTTCGCTGGATCGTTTTAGGTCCTGGCCCTGCTATGGCTTTACCTTGCCCAGGAATGGGTAGAGCTTGTAATTCTGGAGTTGTGGTTCGAGGATATAGGCCTATGCCAAGCATGATCGGCAAGAGGAGAGCAGCAGCCCACCACCACCAGGCCACGGGTCGGTTTTTCTTGGATTCGACAGGCATAGCCTCATCCAATTGCCTTCGCATATCCTCCCAGGCTTTATCGATAAAGCTGGGATCCAATCCGCTATTCCTGTTATCCAGCATAATTTGTTCGGTTGTTAACTTGTTGGACTAATTTCTTTAATTTACTTCGAGCATTAGACAAGTGCCATTTGGAAGTTCCTACGCTAATGTTGACACGTTCAGCTATCTCGGCATGGGAATAGCCTTCTATCGCGTACAACCAGAATACTTCCTTGCTCGCAGCCGGTAAATAGTCCACTAACTTGATGATATCTTCCCAAAACAACTGATCAAGGGCAGTTGATTCATGCGGTGCATCTCGATCTTCAATAGAAAGGAAATGCACCGACCTTGTTTGCTTCTTAAAATAATCCGACAGACTATGGAAGACCAGCCTCCGAATCCATCCTTCTAACGATCCAGAAAAGGAGTAGGTGTGTAGCTTCTTGAAAACGCGTAAAAAACCAGTATTGACGATTTCCATCGCAACGTCTCGATCATCTGCGTAGCGCATACACATACGCATCATCGTGGGAAAGAACCGTCGAAACAGCTCTTCCTGTGCTCGCCGGTCATTGGCAACACAAGCCTCTACTAACTCTTTCTCGGACAATACTTTTTTCTTAAACATAAACAGCTAGACTTCGGTCTTTAAAACACCAGCCCAAAACGCAAAGTAAGGCGTCTGTATAGTATATCTCTGATTTCCAGATCTCCATTAAAATTGGAGATTCGTTCGATGTATGCCTTCTGATACTTGACTCCAAGGTCAAGCGTAAAGTTACTTTGGGCAGATGCCCCAAATCTCCATCCCAACGCTGGATGGAACATCCATCCGCCCTCTGCTTCAATTTGAAAGGCCTCCGTATCTCCTCCCAGTGAAAAAGCATAACCTCCATTGAAAGCGTAAAAGGGGGATTGCCACTTTTTTCGAAAATACCCTCTGGCCTGTACATATAAGGGCATCAATGTGGTTCCGCTCCCAAAAGAGTCGTACCCATCTAAACCTATGCCAATTCCCGTTCCAAAATTACGGTTCCACTGCTTTCCTACCGCAAAATGCACGCCTACCGCTGTTTGATCGGGTTCATCGATAGATGTATCGCTAGTAAATGTACTCAAGGAGACCTCATAATATGTCCCAGTTTCTGGAAAAGCATAATTAAAAGGACGCAACATTTTCCTGCGTTGACGAAGGTATTTCTTGAGCGTATAACGATCCACATCTTGCACAATCCGACGGATGTCTTCATCCTTGAATATGAATTCATTGCCGGCCTGATCATACATGCTGAGGCGATCTCCCTTTGTGTAAGAAATAATCTTCCCCTTTACAACTTGTCCATCCTTGAGGTAGACCGTTTCAATCAAAGGGATCGAGACTTTTCCTTGTGCCATTTGCAGCTGAATCCGACTCAATTTGATGGCCTGACGTGTATCCATCATTTGGGAATTGGATAATTCATTAACCCATTTGATGCTATCAATATCAGCTAGGCGAATCCCCATTTTCACTCCACCAGGCAATGTTAACTTTAAGGAACGATCTTCTTTAAAGTTGGTTACTAACCCTTCCATCAACATTCCATTTTTCAGGTAGATCACGTCCAGCGTATCTTGGGTCTGGCTAGCAAGAGTGGAACAACCTAGCAATAAGAATAGGAGCAATAGTTGGTACAATTTCATAGCTTATAGTTTCCAAACAATCGGATAAGTCAACTCAGTCCAGCAATTTAAATAAATGCGGACTAGCTTGCAAAAGCTATTGCAGCCAACTAAATGTAATCTGAGCGTTATCAACTCCTACCGTAAGCTTTCTTACTGCTTGGTAAGACAGACGACTTTGTGGGAAAGGTTGGGTGCATATTATCTTTTTGTAAAAAAACTGCGGTCTATCGATCTTCTTTCTTACAAATAGTTACACTTCAGAATAATTCCATCTCAATAATTATTTCTATGTACAGGACAAAAAATAGATTTCTTGAAATAAGCTCAGAAAGTTGAGCAGTTTGGTTTTTAGATGATCTAGGCCCAATCTGAAAATGCTGACCAATTTGGCTCTTCGTTTTTTGAATTGCTTGATTGGTATTTGATGACCGTATTCTAATAGCATTTCTCCAGTTTTTAATGCCCAAATAAATGCTATGGCTAGAATAAAGATCAAGGTGTTAATCCGATCGAGTTTGGTCAAATGGGTATCCTCAAAATTGAAGCCCCTGGATTTGCAAGCGCCAAAGAAGACTTCGATGCCCCAGCGTTCGCCATAAATCTGTCGACCGTGTTTCAAGGCGTGGTCACTAATCAAAATCAAGTATTCACGATCGGATATTTGTTGACCAGCTAGGTATAGTCGATGGCCAAAAACCACTCTAGGCTTTCTAAGCACCTTAAATTCGCTACCTCGAAATAAGGTCCAAGCCTTCCTAGTAGTGGCTTTGCCAAGTTTGCGCACATTGGCATCTTTTCGAATTCGGATGACAAAGCTAATTTGCTTGGAGCGGAGGTGTGTAATCCAATCATGCGCGCCGAACTCTCTGTCCATCAGTAAGTAGCGGATTCTTCTTTGCTGGTCTATATTTAGACTGCCCCAAAGACGTTCTAACAACAAGATCCGCTCGCTTTGATTAGACTGGCCTCGCTTGTCCAATAACATCCATACCAAAGGAATAGCAGTACCCCGCCAAGAAATTCCAATGGTCAAAATATTGATGTTGGTCTTACCAAATTTCCAATTGGTACGATCCATGCTTAAGGCAACCCAATTTCCTTGGACACCATATTGGGCCCACGCAAACTGGATGTAGCGACGCTGGCAAAATCGATAGCTCTTCATAAAACGTTGAATCCGTTTGAAATTGCTATCCACTTTGACCTTAGGATTAATAACCATCGCTAGCTGAGCATAATTGACTGTACACATTTTCAGAATGGCTAATATCAATTTACTCATCATGCTTAAGCGCTGGCCATGGCCACTAAATATCTGACAAAGCTCTTCTTTAAGAGCCTTTTCTGTATCTTTCATACCGAGTAATTGGGGGTGAGGAATTGATGTTTAAGCACCACCAATTTACCTCTTCTCTCAATTACTCAGTTTTTTGTCCTGTACTCAGTAATTATTTATAAAATAGATCCATGTTTAATGCCATCGATCATACTAAAAGAAATCTGTCAAACCTGTACAAAAAAGTTCCTATTTTAAAATCTACCCAAGCCCCGTTTAATCTTGATTTAGTATTCAATGTTATGCTCTGAAATATCTAGAATTAGCAAAATTAAGTTATAGTTTACTTCCTTTGTCATTAGAAACCATTGCTGATGTCCTACCAGCCCAGCTCTTCGATCTCGCTCTAGTTGATAGTAGTCCCATTGTAAACAGCACAATAGTACCATAGAGTCTCGACTGTTAAAAGCCCCTATCGATCTAAGTTTATTGATAATTTCAATCCCGCCAATCTTAGGAAGTAACCATATCAACTCATTCTTTTTACTATTTGAAAGTACCATAGATTATCCATTATAATACTTTAATAATAAGGCTTCTATAAATTTTTCTGCTAGCCTATATCTATGATGATTAACATAGATAAGGAACAATATATAGTAGCAATGCAGAATGATTAACACTACATTACAACCATCAACAATAGTTAATTCTATTCTTTGTCGCTTACTAACAACAGATGTAATTCCTGCCACAGGAACCCTTGAATAGTAAACATACTATTCACCAAGTCTAACTAATCCCTCATGCGCTTATAGGCATTGATCAGACCATTGGTCGAAGCATCATGGCTACTGATAGGATCTTCTCCCATTAGCTCCGGGAGAATTCCTTTAGCCAGTTGTTTGCCTAATTCCACCCCCCACTGATCAAAACTGTAAATGTTCCAAATGGCACCCTGAACAAAGATCTTGTGTTCGTACATCGCAATCAATAAACCCAAGGTATGAGGTGTCAGTAGCTTGAGGAGGATGGAATTGGTTGGTTTGTTGCCTTCGAAAACCTTAAAGGGAAGCAATTTTTCGATTTCGGCTTCCGACTTTCCAGCAGCTTCTAACTCCTTACGTACCTCATCGGCAGTTTTTCCCTTCATCAAGGCCTCGGTCTGCGCAAAGAAATTGGACAACAAGATAGGATGATGTTGGCCGATGTCATTATGACTATTGGCGGAAGCTATGAAGTCGCAAGGGATCAGTTTTGTTCCTTGGTGTATCAATTGGTAAAAGGCGTGTTGCCCATTCGTGCCGGGCTCTCCCCATATGATGGGACCGGTTTGGTAGTTTACCTTATGCCCATTACGATCTACATACTTCCCATTGCTTTCCATATTACCTTGTTGGAAATAGGCGGGGAAACGGTGTAGATACTGGTCATAAGGTAAAATAGCCTCAGTCTCAGCCCCAAAAAAGTTGTTGTACCAGATACCGATCAATCCCAGTATAACCGGTATATTTTCCTGCAAAGGAGCTGTCTTAAAGTGTTGGTCCATGGCGTGCAGGCCACCAAGGAGCTGATCAAAATTATCGTAGCCAATCGTACAAGCAATCGACAAGCCAATAGCAGAACTCAAGGAGTATCTGCCACCTACCCAATCCCAAAACTCAAACATATTATCTGCTGCGATCCCAAAGGCTTGAACCCCCTCCGCATTCGTTGACACCGCTACAAAATGTTGAGCCACATAGGTGTCTTTTTCCGCAGTTTGTAAAAACCAGTCCCGGGCCGTATGGGCATTGGTCATGGTTTCCTGGGTCGTAAAGGTCTTAGAACTGATGATGAATATGGTAGTAGCTGGATCTAAGTCTTTTAAGGTCTCAGCGATATCCGTTCCATCTACATTAGAAACGAAATGAGCCTGTATGCCCTTTACCCAATAAGGTTTAAGCGCCTCTGTCACCATTACTGCTCCCAAGTCTGAACCGCCAATGCCAATATTGACAATATCGCTTATGGGTTTTCCGGTATATCCTTTCCACTCCCCACCATGCAACTGTGCGGTAAAACCCTTCATTTTGTCCAACACTTTACGAACACTAGGCATTACATCCTTCCCATCCACCTCCATAATCTCTGCACCTTGATGTCGCAAAGCCATATGGTAAACGGCCCGATTCTCCGTCTCATTAATCTTGTCACCTGCAAATAGAGCAGCGATATTGGCTGATAGATGGGTTTCATTCGCCAATTGGATCAATAGATCCAGTGTTTCCTGAGTAATCCGGTTTTTAGAATAATCAAGAAGAAGGTCCTCCAACTGGATGGAAAAAGTCTCGAAGCGAGCAGGGTCTTCTGCAAAGAGGGATTTCATCTCCGTTGTACCAATGGCAGAAAAATGATCTTGCAATGCGCTCCAGGCTGCCGTCGTGGTCGGATTTTGTTTGCTTAACATGGCGAGAATATTATTTGAGGGCGTAAAAATGTAATATATCAGTGAGAATCGGAAGAAATGTCTCTACATTCCTTCTTAAATTAAGGTTCAGATAACAGGGAGAGATCAAGGGAATCTTGCTAGTTTCGAAAATAGAGCCCATCGTCAAATAATTCAGCTTCTTAAACGGCTTATCTACTTCTTGATCATTGCAGCTTAACCGGAAATTTTGAACTAAGATAGGCGGCCCGAAGATCCCCGTTCTTAAGGCAGAAACTCACCAGTAGTTCCTTTTCCTCCAGGTCAGGAACTCGAAAATAAGCAGTCAGTTCCAGTTTTTCTTTGGGACCTATGCTAACAATAGAAGGTTCAAGTCGAATAGGGGCTTGTTCTAAGTGTTCAGTGGGTAAGTCGAATTGCAACAGAAACTCCATATCCCCGGAATCTTCACTAAAATTTATGTTGTGTGAATAGGGATTATATAGGCTAATGGGTAGTTGGATACTATCTCCTGGTGCCCAGCGAATATCTTTGTCTTGATACTGGACCTGCAATTTTTGAGTTACCTGGTAATGAATTCGCTCCGCCAAGCGAAAATCTTTTCTCCCATGACGCCAGATTTGAGCAACCTCTGGCTCCCAATCCTTTGGACCGACAAAAAGAATCTGTTGGTCATGAATTTCCTGCTCATGATCCCAGATATCATATTGGTTAAACCGGTACAGAATATCTGTATAAGTATAGGCTGGCTGGCCACTGTAAAAGGCATAGATGGAGGGGTTCCGGTAAGAATCAATAAAAACCACAGGGCGATCTTCCACTTCTTTTTGTAATTCAGCTACCCAGTCTGCTCGATGAAAGGGCAACTCTACACCTGGAAGTGGAAAAAGTAAACCTATCCGTATCAAAATCAGTAGGAGTAAGGTGAGCCGCACCATAGGGCGAAATCGGCGATCTTCTTCTTCCTCCACAATATACCTCCGGTACAAGAGTACAACAAAAGGGATACAGAGTATAGCTGTCCACTGCGGTTCTACATGTCCATTGAAGGTGGAGTAGAAAAAAAAGGCCCAAAAACCAAAGCTTACAAAGAAAAAGGCCCTTTCTAAAAGGTCTTGTGGACTCTTCCTCAATAACTTGATAATAAAAGGCAACAAAAATGGACTAAAAATCAGAAGCTGATTAAGCAGGTAGTTGAAGGTATATTTCAACTCATAGGTATCATTTCTGCCCTCCAAGTGGTATCTAAACGTTGGAAAATCATGTATGTATTGCCAGTACAAATGGGGAAGGTAAAGACTGGCTCCCACTAGGCCGGCCAGATAGAACTTTGGGTTAGCTAATAAGCGAAGATTTGACAATACAGTAAAAAAGATGAGCAAAACACCATGGTACTTACTGTATAGCAACAACGCCATGATTAGACTTAACCCAAGTGTATTTGCCCAAGAATCTTTCTCCAAGAAAGCCTGATACTGCAAAAAGAAGAACACCGAAAATAATAGTAGTGGGCTGTCTGGAGTAGCAACAAAGCCGTACAACTGGAGAATTGGCATGGCACTCGCCAACAAAAAGAACTGAATGAGTTTGTCCCGTTCTTTGGGTTCACCTACAAGCCTCCATAAGCCATAGAGTGTAGCTGCGAATATGAGGATGCTTCCCAAGCGAACACCTAATGCACCGCCTAGCCAGCTACTGCCAACCTTAATCAGAAGAGCCACCATGGGTGGGTGGTCAAAGTATCCCCAATCCAGTTGCTGAGAATACATCCAATAGTAAGCTTCGTCAGGGTCAAGCTGCAAAAAAGCAGCTTGTATAATATTTAATAACAGCCAGATTCCTATGCCGAATCCGAAAAGGCGCTTCCAATTCGAAAACATTCAAAGGGTGATTCTTGGTAAAGCGGCAGTATGTAGAATGCCAACTTACCGACGTCTTCTATAGTAATTTTCTTAGGACCAGATTTCCTTTTTCCGAGTTCACTTTCAATGCTGTTGCACCTAGTAATTCATAGGAACCCGCACTTTCGATAAGACTTAATAAGTTGGATTCCTTCCCCATTTTCCCAGAACATATTCTGGTACCTTTCGAAAATGCGGAGATGGATAAAGCATTGTTCTCTCCCAAGGCGAAGCCAGCACTAAAGCCATTACAAAGTGACTTACCATTCAATTTCCCGCGCTCCAAAGAGAAGGTCATTTTCTTTTCCCCTCTCAACTTAACTTCTTTTCCATCCCATTCGGCACTCACTAATTCGTAATTTCCATCAATTTCTGTTACAGGTAGTAATGCTTGCGCTCCTTCTTGCGGTGTTCCTGCTCCTTTTTTCACTGAGGTCGTACCATTACCCCCTTCTTTGCCTTCAGAATTTTGACAAGCCACTAGCAGGCAAACACATAAAACTGTCCAAAAAAACTTCATCATTCTTGATTTTATAGCCATTGATCTGTTTCAAATACGACCTTTAGATCTGCCCAGGGGATAACCACCTCCGTTGGACCAAACACATAAGGTGCAATTTCATAGGTATTGTAATAGAGTAACAATCCATCCTTCACAAGCCCGTAGTTTTGGGGCAGAGAGAACTCCTCGCCTTCAAAGAATCCAGCTTCCTCCAAAGTCTTGCTAGTCGGAATTTCTGCGGCCTCGCGGAAGGCTTGCTCTGCAATCACTTCCAGTGTATCTGTTTTGACGCCTAAATCCTGCCATCGCAAGGGTTCATTATTGGTTTTGTTAAACATCCAAACGGTGCTAAAGGTATTTGGATGCGCGCCTCCAGTATAAGAATACTGGTGCAATTGGACGGAAACAAATTTATCATTCTGAAAGAGTACCTGCCCTTCTGTTTCCAAGCTCCAGGGCATTGAAAATGGCAGATTCTCCCCTTGTAATTCCTTATAGTCCTCCAAAAATCGATTCATGATTTCTTCTACGGTTCCTCCTTCTTCTTCCCCGTTGACATCTGCTAAAGAAGCTCTCAAAAACCGCAACTGGAGTCTATTAAAAGCCACACACATCGCAGTGGGTCCCCTTTCCGCATAGGGGAATACCAGATGAACTTTCGCGCAATTACTAGAATCTGTTGCACAATTGGGAGACTGTTGTGTTAAGGTGTCTAATATGAATGACAAGGCGGGAGAATCTTCGGTATCTTCTTGCTCCTGCCCTGAATTAGAGGGTGAAGAGCGCTCCCCGCAGCTTGCAATCAAGACTACTAGGCCTGCGATGACATAAAAATAGATGAGTGCCTTATTGGTAGCTTGAAACATGCGCTTCCCCATAGGTTTGTATTTAAAATCGGTTGTTTTTGGGAATGTTAATTGATATCATCTCTATATATACAGGTCAGCAAGGGTATAGTTGTTCTGTCCGTACAAAAATTGTAAGTCTGACGATGCTGTCGGGCGCTTACTTCCGAGAGATTAAGTACCTTGCTGGAAACCGGCGGCAAATTTACAAAACCCTTACAGATAGTATGAGCAATCCTAAGAAAAATAGAAGTTTGCCTTCTTTCGAAGACCTAACCGTAGTAGATCGGGCTTAGATACAATGGCAGTAATGATGGTCTAAAACAGTGGAATTTGTTGATTTACAGCCTCTTCATTCTCCACTATTTCCTGTTGAGGATTAGTCTTGGTAGGTTTTATCAAACGCTTAATTATGCGAAGTCGATGAGTATAGCCGCCCTTGTCTTTGCTGAAGATGCCGTAGTGATCTAGTTTATCGATGCGGACTTTACCGTGTGCATGTATGATTTTACCTTCTGGCAGTACGATACCAGTGTGCGTGATTCGTCCTTTTTGATTTTCAAAAAAGGCTATGTCTGCTGGCTTAGCTTGTTCTGCAAAATCCACATTTTCGCCCTTCTCCACTTGCTGAAAAGCTTCTCGTGGAAGCGTGTAACCTGCGATTCCGAATACCACCTGAACAAGACCAGGTCCATCCACACCTAGCGGTGATCTGCCCCCCCACAGATAAGGAGCATTGAGAAATTTCCGCGCTATCTTTTGAATCATCTCCGGTCCCTGGGCAAGATCTTTTGGGAATACGGCCTGGCCAGGAAAGTTAAAGGCTTTTTCTCCAATGGTAAATTGTAATCCATCGAAATTCGGTAAGCGTGCGCCTAGTGTCAAGGGCAAGAAGGCATCATCTGCGGCCAAAGCCTGAAAGATATCTAAAACAAAAGCAAAGTTTTCCTGATAAGTCTCAAATTCAGATGGGGTAATCCACTCCAGCTGATTGGTGGCTACCCATCCAACAAGGTTGTCATGTGCACTTCGGACCTTTACCCATTGACGGCCTTTCCTTTCGAGGATCTCCACTAATTCCCCAAATAGCAATTGAGAGATCATCTCGCTCTTTTGGGAAGCCGAGTTCCGGATAGCGACCGTACTTAGTGGACAGATACCATGTGTCATGTACATTGCTGTTTTTGATCTTGCACCGATCCTAGTGGTCCATATATCTACTGGCATTTGCTCACATCAGGATCTGGTTTGTCTCATATCGATTGACTACAGATGGGAAAATATCTCTCAAGGGAATTTGTCCTTCCTACAGTAAATTGCCGATAGCAGACGAAGACTATATTATCAAAAATAATAAATATTGGAAAAAGTCCGTTGCTTTGTAAATGAAGTTGTTCAAAATATCTTGCTGATCTCTAAAATCAGAGCCTGATCTGCAAGTTCAATAAAATAAACCTTACCTTTGGTGCTCGCAAGAATATCATAATCCTATGAGTAGAAAAATTTTACTATTCCTCCTGTTATTGGGCTTTGTTTGTAGCCTTCCTGCGCAAGATCAACATTTCACTCAGTTTTATGCCTCACCCATTAGTCTCAACCCTGCCCTAACGGGCTCACTGCAAGGGAAATACAGATTTTCTGTCATATATAGAGATCAGTGGAAGAATGTATTACAGAATCCGTACGTCACTTATTCCGGAGCGATTGATTTCAGGTTTAGGCTCAGTCCATATCGAAAAAAACTGGATGATTCTTTTGGTGTGGGTGTGATCTTTTACAGTGATAAAGTACCATTTATTGGCTATTCCAACAATCAGATATTCCTTTCGGGAGCCTTCCACAAATCTCTCAGTGATGAAAACAATCAGTTTTTAAGCGTTGGTGGGCAGGTTGGTCTGGCACAGCGCAATATCAACTACGGTAATATTAATTTTGGAGATCAATTCAATGGGGACAATGGCTATACCAATGGCACAGATGAAATTCTACCTGAAAATAATTTTGCCCATTCTGACTTCAATATAGGGATCAATTATGCCTATGCTCCTGCCAATAAAGTAGGGTTTTTCATTGGAGCTAGCATGCATCATATCCTGGAACCGCAGATTAGCTTCTTCTATGACAATGATAATCCCGATAAATTTCCAGAAGATCGCCTGGCAGCAAAATATGTAGGCCATCTGACCTTTCAAGTTCCCCTGGGCCCCAATGTGCAGATGCTGCCCAGAGCCGTGGTGTACAGTCAGGGGCCTCATCTAGCCATCAATGCAGGTAGTAATTTCCGGTTCCTGGTGGATGATGTGAAAGGCGTAGCCATCCACTTGGGCAGCTGGGTACGGCCTGTAAAGAATGAATTGGATGTTTTCTTTATGGATTCCGTGGTAGGGATGGTAGGCTTGGAACTCAACAATTTCTTGCTGGGATTGAGTTATGATGCCAATATCAACGATCTCAATCAATCTAGAAGAGGACAAGGGGCTTTTGAAATATCCATTGCCTATCTTGGGGAGTATGAAGACGAGACGGTACTTTGCCCAAAATTTTAGTGGTTTGATCCTGACCTAAAAAAGGCGGCAATTGCTGATGCAGTTGCCGCCTTTTTTAATTACCCCAAGCAAGTTAGGCTCGGTCTTTATCGGTCTTCTTAGCTTTCTTCTTGCCTTTACCAAAACCTACAAACTTACGCTTGCCTTTGGTTGCCATAGCTTGTTTAACTGCATCATAGGTGTTTACAACCCCTCCCGTCATGCACATGTCCGTAAAGGGCACTAACTCCCCATTTTCTGGATTGATCACACGATACTTCTGTTTACTAGCAGATTCCATGATAATGGATTTAACCTGTACGGCCGTTAAGGTCGGGAAGTAGGATCGAAGTAGGGCGGCCAGGCCCGCCACGTAAGGGGAAGCCATGCTCGTTCCTTGCAGGTTTTTGTACTTATCATCTGGAACAGTGGAGTAAATCTCAATTCCAGGAGCAAATACATCCACTTTGTCTGCACTGTAGTTGGAAAATGAGGCGACTAAATTCTCATCTTCTGAAAAAGTACTAGCTCCTACCTCCAACCAGTTCTTGGCATGCCTTGGCGCAAATAACCCTTTCTTTCCATATCGGTCATTGGGAAAGTTGTTGTTGAAGGTTACTTCCTTTGCATCGTTTCCTGATCCGTGAACGAGTAGTACATCATTCTTAAGCGCATACTTCACGGCTTCATCTACCACTTCCTTGTTAGGAGATTCACCTTTTCCGAAACTCATATTAATAACGGCTGCTCCGTTGTCCACTGCGTAACGGATAGCATTAGCTACATCTTTATCACGCTCATCACCAGAAGGGACAGTTCGAATGGACATAATACGGACATTATCCGCTACACCATCCATTCCGATATCATTTCCCCTAGCTGCGGCAATAATACCTGCTACGTGGGTTCCATGCTCGCTATCTGGTCCTTTTACATCATTGTTTCCATAAAACTGCTCTCTGGGATTACTAACATCATCTCCCACTATGTCTCTGGGACTAAATTCGGGATTGTAATAGTAATTCACCTGCCCGTAATAGTAGTCGTAAATTTCTTCCACCTCAGCATAGATACTACCAAAATCTTGTCCCTGCTCGATAAATCCAACCACTGCTTCCCCTACCCGACTGAGCATTTCATCCTTGGTTTTAAAATTCTTTACGTCAGAAAGCGTGATTTCATCGGGAGCTTTACCAATTGCTTGGGCCAAGGCACTGAAAGCTTCCAGGGTTGCTCCGTATAGCATAACCTGAGGTGCTAGTTCCTCTTTTTTCTTCTCTATAATCTTCCCAAACTCTTCGTATTGGTCAAACTCTTCTTTTTCTTTTTTGGATAAATCAGTTTTGCTCTTTCCTTCGTATTTCTTCTTGTACAACGTATAGAGACGCGTCATTTCCAAATTCTCGTGTGCTACGTTCTTTCCATTTTTTCCTCCGATAAAGTTCCATCCATGTATATCATCGATATATCCATTGTTATCATCATCAATGCCATTGTCTGGAATTTCATCTTCATTTACCCACATCACTGATTTTAGATCTTCGTGATCTTTATCGACTCCAGAGTCGATTACAGCAACGACAATAGTCTGAGAGGTTCTTCCTTGTAGGAGTTCCTTGTAGGTTTTTTGGGTACTCATCCCTGGATAGCCATCGGCTTTTGCATCCAAGTGGGGCCAGTCTGTAGGAAGTTCTTCTTGGGCAAATCCCACTACCACTAGCATACTGGAGAGTAGAAAAGCAATGAACTGCTGAATCTTCATTTTGATTTTTTTTCTGAATTAAATAGTTTGAAACCCTCACTTTCCTCAATGGGCCAAAGACCTGTAAAACGGAGAATGAAGAGTGATGATATAGATTGTATCTAAAGGTTCTCTCAAATAAAGGACATCCATACAGCCAAAGATGAATTATCTTGCTTTTTTAAACAAACGTATGGGTTTTGGCAAATGCTGGACTTTTCGTCGGCGAAAATACTAATCCCTGCAACAGATTAGACAAAAACAGCGAGCAATATTGAGAACGGATATTTTGGCTAAGAAGTTGTTATACATAGTACTTTACCACCAACTTTCATCTATATGGATGAATTTTACCGATTAAAATTACGATTATCTAGATATTTTGGGGATTTTTAAGGTTTGAAACTAAACCCTTCTAGATACCCTACCCCATTGGCAACAGCTTTGCTCATGCCATCGGGACCCTGTACTACTGAATTCAACTTCTTATAAGGTCTCAATTTTAATTTATATGAAATCTCTTTTTCCACTTGTGGTTTTGTTTTTTCTCCAAACAGCCTTAAATGCCCAGTATTTTGAAGTGGGTGTATTAGGTGGTGGTGGCAACTACCAAGGGGATCTTTCCAATAATTCCTCTACGGTATACCTCGGACAAACACACTTTGCTGGCGGGGTATTTGGCCGTTATAATGCCAATGATTTTCTAAGTATCAGGCTGGGTATTAATTATACCTCCTTGTCAGGGGCCGATGCCAATGCACCAGTAGGTGTATTTAGAGATAGAAATCTCCATTTTCAAACAGATATATATGAAGCTGCTTTAATCGGGGAATTCAATATCCTAAGGTACCAGCCTTATAACCTGGCTAACCCTTTTTCCCCCTACCTATTCGGTGGAATCGCCTTTTTCACCTTCAATCCAAAAGCGGAATACCAGGGAAATTTAGTAGCCTTGCAACCCTTGGGAACGGAGGGACAAGGGCTCCCGGATCGTCCTGCCTCATATCAAACCCAACAGTTTGCCATTCCTTTTGGGTTTGGACTGAAGTATGCCTTGAATGATCACTGGAATCTGGGTATCGAATTGGGTATTCGTAAAACTTTTACGGATTACATAGATGATGTCAGTACAACATACGTATCCTACGATGAATTGCTGGCGGCCAGAGGTGAACTTACGGCTGCTCTGGCAAATAGACAGGGGGAATTATTGGGTTCTGATCCCGTGATCGTTCCCACAGGAACACAGCGAGGTGATGGTAAGACCACTGATACTTACTTCATCCTAGGTCTTACGGTTTCCTATAATTTCATTGACAATGGATTGGTTGGTAGTCGAAGTCGCTCCGGAAGACGCCGCAGTGGCTGTAGAACGGACTAATGCGCCTATTTTGATCGGAAGGGAATCCACCAAACTAGATTTCAGGTGCTCGCTTCCGATCAACCTCTCCTCCCCTATCCCATCTGTGCCACTTCAATCATCTTATCCTCTACCATGTGGACCAGCTCCACAAAATGCGGATCTCTCTTAGTCTCCTTGGTTCGATGAAACGGTAAGTCTACATGAATATGTTCAACGATTTTGGAAGGCTGAGATTTAAGAATATATATATCATCACCCAAATAGACAGCCTCGGCAATATCATGGGTTACAAAGATCACGGTAGGATGGAACTTTAGCCAAATCTTAGCCAGCATATCCTGCATCTGAAGGCGCGTGTTGATATCCAGTGCACCAAAGGGTTCGTCCATCAAGAGGACTTCAGGGTTCGCCAATAGACTTCGGGCGATCGCAACTCGCTGTAGTTGCCCCCCGGATAAGGTAGGATATTGAGCAAATTTATCTTCATGCCCGAGGAGGCCCACCATCTCAATCATCTCCATGGCTTTTTCCTTTCGCTCCTTTTCTTCGATGCCCTGGAACTTTAAGGCCAGGGATACATTTTCCAAAACCGTCATCCAAGGCAAGGAAGAATATTGCTGAAATACCATTCCCACACGTTTGGAATCATCAATGGGTTTGCCATGAATTAGCACCTCTCCTGCTGTGGGCTTTTGCAAGCCTGCGATATAGCGAAGCAAAGTAGATTTGCCGCTACCAGACATCCCCAGAATCACAACAAACTGTCCCTGGGCTGGCTTGTCTTCTACCATAAAATCCAAGCCTTGAATGATGAAACTCTCGCCTCCATCATAGCTTTGATCAATCTGCTTTAATTCTATTATATTGGGATTCTCCGTATCTGGAAATAAACTCATTTGTATTCTGTTTACAACATTTGGAAAGGGTTTTCGCTAAGCGGACTCAATCGAAGCTTGGCGCAGGCGATATTCGCCGTAGAGGCTAATAAGCAAACCCGTGATTGCCAGGATGGTAGCCAAATTGCCCATCATCCCCAGCGTCGAGGGGATGATCGCAGGAATAATGATCGCCAAGGTTATCGCTAGTAAAATGGCCATCAAACCGTACTCCACTTCCTTGATCCCATTAATTCTCTTTTTAGCATACTTGTGTGGAAAAAGTCTGCGGTCCATATACACAAAGATCCGATCCTGTAAGAATCCG
Organism: Saprospiraceae bacterium; assembly: GCA_965263225.1. Lineage (GTDB taxonomy): Bacteria > Bacteroidota > Bacteroidia > Chitinophagales > Saprospiraceae > DT-111. Next base: position 522,283 of record CBDHHG010000035.1, on the reverse strand, counting down.
ATAAGAATGATCACGATAAGTATAGCAAATACCTTTTCTAACTGTCCCTGCCTCGCCTTGACGTAGATCAAGGCTCCTAGTCCCCCTTGCCGATTCAATAATTCCGCAATAATGATATAGGTCCATGAAATAGCCGTTAAGACTCGAATATCATCCATCAATTTCGAAAATACCGAAGGGAAGTAGACTGATCGAATCGTTTGCCAGTCTGTCGCTCCTAAGGTAAAGACCGTTTTAAGGTAGACATCCTTCACCTCATCTATTCGCTGCACCACTACGGGCAACATATACACCAGGATACCGAAGGCCAGGAAGGCAATTTTCATCTTGTCGTCAATCCCAAACCAAATAATGAACAGCCCCGTCAGGGCAGTAAGCGGTAGATATCTAAGAGCATCAACCTGCTTACTAAACAATCCTCGAAAGAGTGGGATCAGACCGATAATGAATCCCACGACAACAGAGATCAGTATTGCCCAGAAATAGCCTTGCAAGTTTCGCCAAATCGATAACTTGGAATTGTAAATCAAACGATCTTCCTGAAAGAGATCCGGGAAGGCGGCTACTACATGATTGGGTGGAGGCAGTATAGGATACACTTTTTCAAATTCGGTAGCATTCGCCAGCTTAATCGAATCAGCACGCGCCAACGAATCCAGGTCGATCGGCTGAACTGTAGAATCCTGTAAGATGGAGGAAGGGAGATGCGTCTCATAATCATCGATCACTGCGCGTTGCTCGGCATTGACTTCTGCCAATATCCACCAGACGGCAACAAGGATGACGAGACCCGCTATTCCTAGAACGAGATTTTGGGTTTTGGTTAATTTACCCCTGAGTTTGAATAAGGACATGGTTTTCCATTGGTTTCAATGCGAAATATAGGCTTTTTCAGCATATGGTTTTCATTACAAGACCTTCTTTTTGACGCTGGGCCGAAGACTAAGGATAAACTTTGGCTATGGTGCCATCAAGTTCTCTTATCTTACGCCCGAAAAGAAGGAATTTATGGCAAATCATTTGGTGGTTCGATGGCAACTTTTTCGACGGTGGCTAATCTTCTACAGAAAGGCTGTCACCTTGCGCCATGTCCGTCATCCCTTTGTTCTAAGCTTGGGAAAAGCCTTGTTTGATGATACACGATGGTTCTATGCCTTTTCTGATGCAGTCGGCCTTCGAGATTACATTTACCAAAATCACCAATTGATTCCGCAAAGCGAATTTGGTGCTGGATCTCAAGTCCTGTCCAACCATCAAATTCCGGTTTCTGCCCTTGGCCGAAGCGCTGCTGTAGATGAAGGGAACGGACAACTGCTGTTTCGCCTGGTAAATTTCCTCAAACCTTCTACGCTCCTAGAGATGGGTACATGCCTGGGGGTATCCGCCGTTTATCAGGCTGCTGCTGCTCAAGATGCCCGTTTTTTGACCATCGAGGGTTCACCTGCCATTGCCGAATTGGCAAAGAGGCACCTCCAAGGTATGAAATACAAGAATATCGAATCCTATCAAGGCAGTTTTGCTAATGTATTACCCAAGCTGCTTCCCACTCTCCCACAGCTTGACTATGTTTATCTGGATGGAGATCACCGGCAGGAGCCAACGCTTCGCTATTTTGAAGCCTGCCTGCCCTACCTTCACGACAAGAGTGCCTTCGTATTGGCTGATATCTATTGGTCTCCAGAAATGATGACAGCCTGGGAAGCCCTACAAAACCATCCAAACGTGAGCCTCACAGTCGACCTTTATGACTTTGGTATACTATTCTTTCGGAAAAGCAGTGAACCTAAACAGCACTTTAGTTTAGTTCCCAAAGCATGGAAGCCTTGGCGTTAAGGGGCTAATGCTCCCCTGGCAAATCTCGCTGCCTTTGTCCTTCCAGATAAGCATTGGCGCCCTTGGAATTAGCAGGACTCCAGGGTTTGTTGAGGGAAGGTAAGTGTTGTTCCATTTCATCCATGATAGCAGAAGCCCCTGGTTTCTGGGCCAGATTATTCCACTCGTTCGGATCTTGGGAGTGTTCATAGAATTCCTGGCTGCCATCCTCAAATTGGATATATCTATACTGATCTGTTCTCACACTGTGATTATTTCTGCCATAAGTCGTAATCGCTGACTTAGTCCATTCTGCCATAGGATCTGAAAGCAATGGACGGATGCTTTTACCTTCATTTTGCTTATTAGGCGGCAAGCCACATAGATCAAGGAGTGTGGGATATAGATCCAGTAATTCCACTGGGCGATTACATTTGGCGTCGGCACCAATTCCCGGACCAGCAAAAATCAAGGGAACCCGCGTAGCCTCCTCCCATAACGAATGTTTAGCAAACCGATTTTTCTCCCCCAGATGATAGCCATGATCGGACCAAACGACCACGATAGTGTTCTTTGCATACGGACTAGCCTCCAAGGCATTCAGAACTTTACCTACTTGTTGATCTACAAATGAGATACAGGCGAGATAGGCCTGCACAATGGCCTTCCACTCTTTTTGTTCTTTGGCCCATTCCGCGGTAGGCATTGGTAAGATTTCGTGCAATTGTACGGATATATCTGGAATGTCTTTCTGGTCGTCCAGTAGGTAAGGAGGTAGCTGAATACTGTCCAAAGGGTGCAGATCAAACCATTGTTGGGGGGTATAGAACGGCACATGTGGCCGGATAAAGCCCGCAGCCAAAAAGAAGGGACGATCATGCTCCTGCTGCAATCGTTCTATGGCCCATTGAGCTGTTTGATAGTCTATCATGTCTTCCTCCTCAGCGGGATAGACACCCCAGTCAGTTTGGGTCCCTGGAGGTTTACCAAACCATTCTGGATCATATTTGAATCGCTTTTCCGGCTTTGGGCCAAAGCCCCCTACCCGACCACCACGTTCTTCGAAAACCCCTTCCGGTGCAAAGTGATGAAAAAGCTTTCCCTTTCCCATTGTCTTGTAACCTGCCTGCTGGAAGTACTGGGGGAGGAAGGTAATACTAGCCAATACGCTATCCGCTTGCCGAATTTTATTATCATTGATTTGGCCATAAATACCGGTTGTAGAAGGCCGTAGGCCCGTCATCAGACTCGCCCGAGAAGGACCACAAATGGGAGCTTGGCAATGAGCATTGGTAAATAAGGTTCCACGTGCAGCCAAGCGATCCAAGTTAGGCGTTTTGGCGTTGGGGTGGCCATCCATGCAACCCAACCAGGTATTCAGGTCATCAATGGCGAGGAAGAGAACATTTGGCGGTACCTCCAGATCGCTTTTACCATCAACAGAATCAGCAGATTGACAACTAATGAAACAGAGGCTGGTGAATACAGCCAATAGTGTGGGAATAAGAATACGCATGAAGGTGTGGTTTTTCGTATTGAGTTGCTTAGAACGCTCTCTCAAGATAAATTAGATATCGGAGTCCTACCATTCCTATCACAAAAAAATGGCTATGCCCCATCTCTAATATCAAATATAGATCACCTTGATCTCAGCACTAAGTCTTAATCTTCTCCCCCTTCTCCAAGGGAAAAAACCATCGCCACATCCGAGCCTACTCCAAAGCCTACCCAAGCGATCTGGCTGTGTTGATAGCGCAATTGCCAGCTGCTCAAAATGGGTGGGCAAAAGAAGAACCATCCGAGGAGTCAAAATTCTAGCGGATCATTCCTTCTTCGCTAGCGATTGCCCGCCACGCTCTTCCGTAAAGTCCCTATTTTTCCCTTATTAGTCCCCCCCTCTAGCTCGATGGTAAATCCCATTGCAATATCGCTATTAAAAAACCGAATCTCCGCCTTACCATTTTCATCGGTCTGTATATTTGGATTCCAATATATCGTAGACCGTCGATCCTGACGGGCTAAACCAGCGTCAGCTCCGCTATACTTCGGCACATAGAATTCGCGTGCTGAATAATATCCTGGATAAGCATTTCCATCAACACCTTCCTCTGTCCCGGGAGCTCCTGATTTAGAGTAAATGGCAATCACTCCATTGGCTCCACGGACACCATACATAGCAGCATTAGCCCCTTTCAGCACTTCAATTCGATCCACTGTCCTAGGATTAAGCGTGCGCAGAAAATTGTATAATTCTCGATCATCGGAATTAGCAGCGGCAGCGGTAGCCATCCTGGTGCCACTGTCTGCTACCTGATTACCTTGACCTCCACCACCGCCTGGTCGAGGGGCCTGATCGACAATGTCTGGCAAGATCCAATTTAAAGAATTGATCGGCATACCATCGAACAATACTAGCGGATCATTAGTCCCTCCGATGATGCGAATCAAGGCACGATATCCATCGTCAATTACTTGTAAGCCTGGCACCTTTCCTTCCATCACAGAAAGTACATTAGGGTGGTTCTGATACTGCTCTTCCATATCAATTACTACATCTGCAAATTCTCTTTCGTGAAGTGATTGAGAAGGTTGTGGGGTGATTTTGTTCCCTTTAACCACAACCTCATCCAACAAGATAAAGTCTCCATTCATAACGGAAGCCTCCTGCTGTCGCTCCTTCATAACCGACTCGTAATTTGCACGAATGGTAGTCTCTTCCGGAGATTCTTGGGTAATTGCTGGTACTGCTATATAAGCACTAACGGGAGGTTTTGGAGCATCAAATTTCACCTTCAGATTGGCCGTCTGTCCATTGGCAAGCATGGCCTGTACAGACAGAAATGTGGTGTCCACAAAATTCACATCATAGAAGCAAAAATGTCCTTGCTCGTCTGCTCTAGCAGTATAAAAGCCGCCGGTTGGTCCAACCGTTACCAATGCCAAATCCGTGTCCTTGAATTTTTTCACATCTGCTGGTTCTAGACTTCCACAAACCTCAAACCCCTGAGCAAAAAAGGGATTAGCCACTTCTCCCTGCTTTAAGACATCTTGCCAACTAAACCGTCGCCAACCATTTGTCAACATTAGTAAGTCAAGCATTCGCTCAGCCTTTGGATTGTTGATATCAAAATAGCGCTTAGGTGTTTCAATAGAACCTACTAGGTCAGATTCCAACAACAGATACGTCCTGAGGTCCCTAGCAGCAACCGGAATATTAACTTGAGCAGCATCGGTAACTGCTACTGAAAAGTTACCCTGTACCGGATTACCTTCCGCATCTTTGACATGGAGTTGTACAGCTATTTCTTCTCGGGGACCATAACTCTTTTTACCTGAATTAATTTTTAGTTGAAGCTGATCCGCTTGATCAAGGAAGCATAGGCGTTCAGCGTATACCTTACCACTAGCATCCATAAGGCTCAAGTGTAGGATTCCACTGGGAAAAAGCTGACGTGGAATCTCAAAATTGAGCAGTCGATTCGACAAAACACCTTTACTCTTATAATACACCCTACCCCGCACCTGACCAATCAGATACACCTCAGTATCCACCTTGGCAGCACTTGAAAGGACACGCACGCCTAGGTTCTTTCCTTGTTTGTTTCGCACACTCATGACATAACCTTCCGTCAAAGCCATCGGTATTTCAAACTGCTTGGAATGTTTGCCGTAGCGTACTTCTGCGGTGTAAGTTCTGCCTGCCGTAGGCTGAAAGATAATACTATTTCGCCCCTCTTCAGGGGTACTTATTTTACGAATTTCCTTCCCTTGATCATCCGTAATCTCACCTTCAACGGCAACCCCACGGCCCCATTCGTCAATGGCCAAGAATGCTAATTGACTGGACAGACCATTCACCAAATCCCCTCCCTCCGGAAAAAACTGCATATCAAAATCAGATTCCCTTGTTGCTGTTTTCTTGGTCTCCCCGAGCAATTCAACTTCTTCCGTAAAAAAGAAGTCCGCATTAAAAGCTTTCATTCGATCGGTATAAGCCCTGAGTTGATATTTCCCGGGAAGCCACTGCTTCTTCCATTTTAACTCCCCAAAAGCTACTCCTTCTCCCAGCACCGGCAACAGTTGTTGAGCTACCACCTCGCCATTAGGACCAACGAGGTCGACCCACATAGCCTTACTTGCGTTTAAGGGTTGATGAAAGGAAGCATCCACTAGGTAAGCCTTAAACCAAATCGACTCCCCTTGTGCATAATAGGGCTTATCCAAATGAAGATATATTTTCTCTTGAATGGGTACATTGACCTTCATTTTTGCTAGTAAAGATTCGATGAAGGGCTCCCGATCAATATCGGGGATAAAGGAAACTTGGTTCCGATTATTGAGGAAGATCGACCCAAACTGCCGATTCCGCTCAAAGTCTGCAATAACTGCCTCTTCTACGGGCGTGCGCTTGACAATGGCATTTTCCTTCCAAAAGTCTTGATCATATCCCTTTTGGTCAATAGCCTTCGCATCGCTTTTCTTAAAATTGAGTCTACCTCCTAATTTTCGATCACGCCGGCCCGGTGTGTAGTATTTGTACACCTTGAGTAGTGACTGCGTACTTACTTTCTTAGTGGGCCGATCTTCATACACCACATCAAAATCCTGCTTCGCACTAATGTATTCTAATAACAATTCTCCTTCTTTACCTTGTTGGAAGGACGATTCATACTCAAGCACATAATTATCCACTTTACCTTTCCCTCGGAAGGCAATGACTTTCAGCTCATTACTTGCAAAACGTCCGCTTAGCTTTAATATATCGAAGGTTTTCATATCAATATAAACCTCCCCTTCCATCGTCGGTGTTTTTCCGACAATATCCAATTTTGGGCTGAAGCGGATCACTACTATTTCTTGCGCTTCTTGCTGGATTATTTTTTCCGTCTTTAAGTGGTAAAAATCCTCTACCCTTCCACTGATGGGCGTGTGGAACATATCTATCGCCGGATCCAAAGTGGGAAATACTCGGTCAAGTAAAGTGAAGTTCTTGTTGAAGACCAGGCCCCGCCCCGCATTATTCTCCTGTAAAGCATACCGTCCCTGTTGCAGGGCCCAATCCGAAATACCATTGGCAGAAAACTTGGTATCGTAAAAGATTTCGTAGAGTTCACTGTAGATAGAATCGTTTTTCGAAATCTGCCGATAAAAGGCACGCCCGAAGCGATCTTGTTCCATTTGCTCCTTGGTGCGTTGCATCGCCTTAGCAATCAACGGGTAGATCTTGTTCGTTCTCTTGGCCACTACTTCTACCCCTTGTAATTCTGCGAACTCCAACCTAATTTCTATTTCAACATTCGCGTCCAGGATTTCAATTTCTTGTCGCTTATACCCAACATGAGAAATAACCAAGCTTACTGGCAGTTCACTAACTTTTAGTTCAAAGGCTCCCAACTCATTAGTTACCGTCCCTCGCCCAACATCCTTCAATAGGATATTGACAAAAGGGATACTCGTGCCACTTTCCGCTTCCGTAACAAGTCCATTAAGGGTAATTCCGTCTTGAATTTGAGCTAATAAAAAATAGGGCCAAACAAAGGCCAGGAGGGCTAGCGTTAGGTTTTTCATTCATACATTATTTTACATCGCTCCAATCATACTGATAAGTACATAGTAGGAGTACGGTGGATGATTTCACTTCAATTGCTACTCAAAGCAAGTACAAATCCTCTTTTCCAACTGAAAAATAATAAAAATGCCGTGATCCGGCTTCCCAAACTTTCTTAAATTTAGATAAGTGCTGCTACAGGAAAAACGCCCCATACCACTAAAAGTGAAGAAAAAGAGGGTAATCACAGGGTAACATTTCCGGCATTTAGGTATTGAAGGTTATGGCTCCACATGTCGACAAAATACCAGAAGGCCCTAAGAAAGATTCGAAGGATCAGACTACTCAAAGGAAAAAGAGCAGTAAAAGTACTTTTTATGCTCCGGACAATCGACCAACAACTCATCAATTCAAAAACATACATAGACTAGCCAATAGCAGTCCCGGCGTTCAGCATTCGCATCTGATTCAGCGGCTGGCGGATAAAAAAGACCAAAGCTTTCAGCTACAATCGGATGCCGATAGCGCAAGGGAATCCGAAGAAACAGGAGTAATCCAGGAGATGGGCCCCGAGGGTAAGTCCAGCAATAGTGCCTCCCCTACTCCCCCTCCAGCTAGCAATTCCAACCCAAGTGGTAACTCAAATAAAACGGGGCTTCCCGACACCCTAAAATCTGGCATTGAGCACCTTTCTGGTTACTCCATGGATGATGTGAAAGTACACTATAACTCTTCGAAGCCCCAGGAATTACAAGCTCATGCCTACGCGCAAGGTTCCCAAATTCATCTGGCTCCTGGTCAAGAGAAACATCTTCCACACGAAGCTTGGCATGTCGCCCAACAAAAGCAGGGTCGAGTCCAACCTACCAAACAGCTCAAAAACAAAGTAGCCATTAATGATGATGCCGGACTGGAACGCGAAGCTGATCTAATGGGTGCCAAAGCGGCAAGTGCAGGCGCAACGGCCCAGCGAGTCCGTAAGGAAAATACCCTAGTCCCACATCAAGCCCTAACCATACAGCGAAGCATTGTAGGAGACCTTACCTATCAAACTTTATATAGTTTCTTTGCCGCCAACTCCCTACAAGGCTTAATTGGTTTTCTAGATGTCAAGGCCCTAGCCCAATTAAAGACCTATCAGACCTTTAACAGCATCTATGGCAGCGTTGAAAAGTTGTCCAATGCCTTAGCTTTGGCCATAAATATCTGGGATTCTATCCCTGCACCAGTACGAACCGGTATTCTGTATATCGCAGGAAGAGTCATCAACGCCATCCCATTGGTAGATGCCCTGAAGTATACGGAGGGATATATTGTAGACGCTGATAAAGATGTCAAAAGCACCTACTTGGTTTATGCTTTGGACAAGATCAAAATGGTACTAAAAGCCGCAAGTAGTCCGGTATCGGCATCCATCGATGCTGGAAAATACATTTACTCTTGGTGGTGGAGTAAAGGAGACGGGGCCACAAATGCAGATGAGGCGGCGGATAAAAAGAAAGGGGACAAAGGTGAAACAGAAGAAGACAGAAAGAAGGATCTGGCAAAGCTGAATCTACATATTATCTGGCTCAATGTAAAGCGTCTTCATTTGGAGAAAACCCAGGAAGCCACAGACAAAACACCAAAGAAAGAAGGTGGATTGCATGCAGACTTCTCGCTAGGTGTTCACATCTTCAACTACAAGAAAAGCGTAGGAGAAAATGGCAGCTTGACGCTTATCCTACCTTGGTCCGGTGGCGCAATCCTCGAATCCAAAGAAACCATCAACATCATTAATCAATTCGTTTTTCCGGGCAACCTATTCCAAATTCATCAATTAGACATGACCCATCTCACGGTCAATAATAAGGGCTTGGAGGACATCGGATTCCATCTGAAGAAATTCAGCGTTGGTGCTGATTATTTGACGGTAACTAATACTTCGGCAGAGTATTTTAAGAGTTCTGGTTTGACCTTCGTGGGTAGTATGGGTATGAATATCTTTAACTGGTCTGCTGGAGCAAATATCCAGTTGAAATTAAACACGGAGGGCAATTTTGAAGAAGGCGAGATTACCGAGTTTAAAGAAAGTGCAAATGTTTTGACGGTCAAAAAGGCAAAAATTAGCAAGGAAAGTGGTTTTGAATTAGAAAATGCCAAAGCCCAGTTGCCGAAATCCACTGGCTTAGACCTCTCGGCTGAAATCACCAAGCTTAACGCCAAAAACAATAGCATCACGGGGAAAGGGAATGTACTCGCCCAGAACGTCAACTTGCTGGGTGAAAAGGTAGTGATGGAAAAAGCCAGTGGCGAGGTAACTGTTACAGATAAATCCTGGGATGTAGCTGCCTCTGCCGCATTGAAAATGAATTTTGATCATGTCAAAGCGCAAGGGACCTTTAAGTTGGCTTACGATAGTGCCAATGGCCTGACGGCCCTAAACCTGGAAGGGGGGCAATTTAATGTGGACTATGATACCTTTAGTGTGACGGCATCGGATATGACTTACGATCACGCCAAAAGAGAGTTTAAGATTTCTACAGCAGTCCTCGATGTCAAGGCTATCAAAACCAAAGGAGAAGTCAAAAATTTCAGGGTTTCGAAGGATGGTGTCGACTTCGAAACGGCTGCCATAACCCACAAAGATCCCATCAAGCCCTTCCCAGGCCTCAGCATCAGCGACCTTCTATTTCTAGTCGAAAAAAATAAATCAGCCTACGATATATCCGCTAGTGGTAATGTTGATGTCAATATCAATTCCCCGAAGGTCAAAGGGAAGGCGGTAGGCGTAAAATTGGCATTTTCCAAAACTGGATACGAGGCGACGGTATCCGAGATAGATCTACAAACCAATCCCTTTAACCTGGCCATCAAAGATGCAAAGGTGTCAAAAGAGGGCTTGCACGTAGAAGAGGCTATGCTGGCCATAAACTCCGGGAAACCCAAAGAAGAAGAACAGGAAATGGGCCAAATGGTCAATAACTTCAATACTGGCCTGCTCGACTTTATTCCAATCGGCCCGATAGCCTTTGAGGCCAAAGGGATTGATCTCAGTAAAAGTGGGCTAAAGGTGAAGTCGTTTCGACCTAAAATCCCACCCATTAGCTTTGACGCCTTTGGCATCAAAGGCGGGTTAGATTTTGAAAAGCTGGAAGCCAAATTAGCAGCAGAAAAGAAACTTTCCTTAGAACAGATAGCAGCGGGATTCCCCCTGAAAGTGGAGCTCATATTTCCCGTTTTACCTGGCCTGGAAGTATACGGCTCATTAGGTGCCCACGCTGAAATGGGTATCTCCGTAAACTTGAATGCAGCTGGCAAACCCGACTTTTGGGAAGTTGGTGGAAAAGCCAAATTTGATGGGGCAATCGGTGTGACAGCAGAATTGGGGGCTCAAGTGGGAAGTCAGGTCATCGCGGCCTTGAGTGCGGGGGTCTTTGCCAAAGGAGTTGCCAAGTTAGACATGGGAGCAGGCATCTCTGGCAAAACCAAATTTGATCGGACTAAGAAAAAATTCACGGCTGTAGAACCGCTGGTCATCGCCTACAATCTCAATGCTGAAGCTATCGCTTCCATTGGGGTAGTGATCAGAGCCAAGGCTTTCTACTTCTTTAACAAAACCATTTACGAATACACCGCCGCTGAATGGAGAATAGGTAAGTATGAATTGGTGGGCAAGATTGGTAGTAAGGATGGTGGTATCGACCCAGAAAAGCCAGAAAAACTCGGGCTTGATAGTAAGAAGACCAATCCAATTGAGGCTAAAGCCATCAAAGGCGCGGAAGCTGAAAAGATGCTTAGCTCTGATACGACCATACATGGAAGTGGCGAAGCACGAAAGGATTTACTATTAAAACAGCAAAAGCCATTGCTCAAAGAGCTACAGAAGCTTCACGAGAAGAGCCAAAAAGAACAACAGGCCATCGAAAAGATTGAGCAAAAATATATCTCTACCATACAAAAGAAAGAGGCACTGCACAGACAGATGACTCAAACGATGTCAGCTTCGGAAGTTAACGTGAAGTTAGCCGCTTTCAATAAGCGTTATAAAGTGGAACTCATTCAAGACCAATATGTAGAGCACATTCATAAACTAGAGGAGATACAGCAATTGGTCAAGGAACGACAAGTAAGCCTCAACAAGATTGCCGGACTTAATATCGATCATCTGGATCAGGGGATCAGCAAAGAGGTAGAGGAATTGAAGGAAACAGAAAATGTAGTGGCGGAGACTAGAGTACCCGAAAGTGGAGGTCTGGTTGAAGAGGTTAATGAATTATCTACGGCGATGCAGTCGGAAATAGAACGGAATAAAATAACCGTGAGCAAGTATAATAACGTAATGTCTTTCCAAGAGTTTGAAAAGAACAGTACCACCAAAGAATTTCTCCGGACCACCACCCGTAAAACAATCGTCCCGGTAGACAATGCGTTAAAAGCCTATCATACCAATAAGAATCGGGAGACATTAAGCAAACTACTAGAAGAGATCAATAAGTACTTGGCACAAAGCAAGAGCAAACGTATCCCATATGTCCTCTTATTACAGCATCAGGTCCAATCGGCTCTGGAGGCTCAATAATAGAGAACCGCTCTTGGACAGGAGAATAAGGCTACCACAAGTCTGTTGGCGCGTTTTGGCCTCTCCTCGGTCATTTTACTTGAATCTGGAAGCTCGTGAGTTGTTGTGCTACACAAGGTATTTCGATGGTTTCACCTACTTCCGATACTACAAACGAGGCTTCATACCCTTGACTTCCCCGAATCACATAAGCTCCAGGCTCTAGCTTCCATAAGCGTAGAGTGGCTTGTTTTTGTTGTTCAGCATGGTTATAGACGGACAGTCTTAGGTGCTGGGACGATTCTTCTTCCAGCAGGGCCGTAAATCCTGGAAAGGTCTTTTCCCAGGTAAGGGCCAAATAGGGTGAAGTACTAGCTATGACCACATCTCCAGTCAACATGGCCTTTAGGGCTTCGCTATCCAAGCGTGCACCATAGCGTTCATTAGTAGCCAGCAGGCGATCTGTAAAAATAACCTCATTAGTCAGCATTTCCTTATTGTAGGCTGTCGTTCTCAGAAACTGATCAAGTCCTTGAGAAAGATAAGATTCATCCTTGGTAATCTGATACCGAACATAATAGGGCGCATGTTGCAAAAGCAAAGCATCAAAGCGGTTATCCTTGGTCAATAATCGCCATTGCCCAGCCACCCCCCAAAAAGAACGGCTATTGAGCAGTTTGTTCGCCACCCAGGCTGCGGAACCTTCAGGTACCTCGGCCGTCTCGGCTACATGCTCTTGAATCAATTGTAGTGAAGCTATCATCGGAGTCAGTAAGGCTGGGTCCTTATCGTATTGCCAGGAGAAAAGCAACTGATCCAACATTTGCCCGTCGCCGGTAAAGTCGTAATAGTCCCAAAACATATTGGCTTTATGCCAAGTGGGTTCATCTCCATTAATCGCTCCATCCGATGATCGAATAGAGGGAGGGAGGATACCTGCCGGTTTGCCTTTATCTGTTCTTTTTGCTATAGTAGCCCAAGCTTTACTCCAGGCGTTTAAAGCATTTTGAACGACGGTATCTTTGGAGTAGCGCCAGAGCCAATAGCGAAGCGGTTGCATCGCTCTAGCATTGTACTGAACATCCCTATTTTTGGGAGGCGTTTCCTCGATTTGAGTAGCACTGTACCAGGCAGATTTAAACAATCGGAGTCCATCCGAATTCACGCGGGTCCATCGCTCTAGAAAGTGACGGAGCGTAAACAAGGTTCGACGGTGATAGGCCGTATCCTCAGTAGCTACTAAAAGCAAGGGAGCAGTGTCAGAAATAAATTCCGAAGCGTGCTCTACATCATCTACATAACGAGCATAACCTTGTTCCACCTGATGGCTATGCCAAACGCCATCGGCCAACTTAATCCAGCCTTGTTGAGCCAGGCTGTCGCCTGTATAGATCAAGGGATGCCAAAACCTCAGGGCTTCGACATCATCCCCTAGCTTACCGCCCAACTCTCCATTACTTGCCTGTCGCTCTTCTACCCAATAGTGTACTAGGGACCGAAGTCGGCGCATGGCTTCCAGTTGTTTGATAGACCAGGATGGGGCATTGGAATCCGGTTTTACGCCTTGAGTATCTTCCCAGACAGCAGGGATTAGCTCCCCCGTGTACATCCGCAATAGCGGATCGGTAGGATGAGCCTGCCGTAGTAGCTGAAAATCTGCTACGGATCGCTCTGCCTCTCCTTGGTATCGGTACTCTAGATCTAGGTGGTGTAAGAATCTGGCCCTAAGCCATCGTGCCCGTTCTGATAAGGGGTGATTGGGCATTCTTAGTATTGGATCTAATAACATCCCTCCTTGCTGGTGACGGCGAATCATACTCATTCTAGTCTTTCGTTTGGCCCACTCCCAGCCGCGCCAATCTCGAATCTGCTCAGCTCTTGACAATAGATCGAGGTACTGCCATTGCTGATAACACCAGTTACGCTCCGGCTGTCTTTGGGCTTCAAACCAAAGTTCTTCCAGCAGTGGTTTGATAGCTTTATCTCGACCTTCCCAAGCTCCTACTTCTCGAATTTGCTCCTTGAGCCAAAGCTCTTTAGGGGTACTGGGGGTATCGATCCTGATTATTTCCAGGCTCAGCAAGCGAACGGAATCTCTTCCACTTTCCAGTTGGAAGTGTAGTTTCCCATCGTCAGTATTCACCTCGCCCAACCAAAGTCGAAAGTGTTCCAGCACTTGTGTTGGGGGCTCAGGGGGCGGGCGAAAGCCATGCCAAGCCAGGGTTTGTGCTTCTTTATTGATCTTTAGAGATAGGCTGGAAATGTATTCCTTACCTGCCTCTGTAGCCATGCGGATTTGCCAATTACCAGGTGACAGTTGTAAAGTAAAAGATAGAGACTTCCCCGTTACCCCGCCCAGCCATTCCGTTGCTCTGATGGCCGCAAATTTAGGGCGGAAAAATTCGTCGGCAGGGCCATTGATCCAAGAGAACTGCGTTGGGTAAACTTCCTGAGACACGGATTGATAGGTACTTTCATAGACTTGATCAGCTCCTCCAAAGTCTAATAGGATTCTGTTTTGGCCAAAGCTAGCAGGCAGGCAGGCAAATAGATATACTGCCAGGTATATCCCCAGGGGAGTCCAATGGTTTTTCATTTTCGTCTTGTCTTGATTCAGATTTTCAATTTACGCAAAAAAGCAAGGACTAGCAGTAAGAAGAAAGCTCAATTATTGTACCGAGCTAAAGCGTAAATACTTAATGGAAAACTGGCACTGATTCATGGCTCTTTCCAGATATTACCTACATTTGGGTAGCCGATGACAAGCAATCGTATGCAGATCATTACCTTCAAAACAATTTCGAAAACCCATCGACATGAAAAAATTCCTATTCCCGATTTGCGTTCTCTTTGTCCTGCCCGTGTTTGGGCAGAAAATCCAAAAGTCAACCCATCTATATGCAGAAAAGGATGGCCAAAGTCTTGAGCTAGATGTGTATCAAATCAACAAGCCAGAAAACCTTGCTCGTCCCGTACTGATTTGGGTGCATGGTGGAGGATTCTCCGGAGGGAAAAGGGACAATAACATGGAGGTGAGGCTGATGGAAGAAGTAGCCAAAAAAGGTTATGTAGGCGTATCTATCACTTATCGATTGCTTCGCAAAGGTAAAGCCACTGGCTTTGGTTGTGATTGTCCTAGAAGTGAAAAGATCAATGTTTTCAGGGAAAGCGCCTTAGATACCTGGGATGCCATCCATTATATTTATACGCAAAAGGATGAATTTCGGATTGATCCCAATAAAATTATTGTAGGGGGAAGTAGCGCAGGTGCAGAAGCCATTCTCAATGCCGTCTACTTGAAAGATTGGCTGTTTGAAACAGAAAGTAAATATGATGACATCCAAATAGCAGGCGTCTGGTCACAGGCCGGAGCGATTGTAGACCAACGCTACATCGGGGACCATAATGCGATACCTGGGGTTTTCTTTCATGGCACCAAAGACAACCTCGTTCCTTATGCGACGGCACCTCACCATTACTGTGCCCCAGAGCGGGCAGGTTATATTTGGCTAGATGGTGCTGCTACTATCATCGAGAAGCTCCAGCAATACGAAAGTTCTTACTTATTCTATACTTACCAGGAGGCAAAACATGAAATTGCGGGGGTCCAATTCGACCAGCTACCTACCGTCTTTAGATTTTTTGATGCCATCTTTGCTGGAGGTAAAGTAATACAAGAGGCCGTCATTATTCCTCCAAAGTAGTAGAGAGGATTTAAGCCAAACCCATTTCATTTAGCGAGAATGCTCAAACTGTATCTTATAAAAACTAACCGATGAAAAAACCACTAGTATCTCCACTTGATAGAAATGCCAATAAGGAGGCAGAAGAAATGGCCCGCTTCTATGAAGAAACGCTGGGTTTCACCCCGAATAGTCTGTTTACCATGATGCATCGACCACGCATCGCAGCTGCCTTTTTAGAGATGAATCAAGCGGTGATGGAAAACAAAGGGCGGGTAACTAGCGCGCTCAAACGACTTATCGCCTATCTCTCCAGCATGACTACTGGGTGTCGCTACTGCGAAGCGCATGCTATCCGAGCTGCCGTGCGTTATGGTTCGGAGGAAGATAAATTGCAAAATATATGGGACTACAAAACCTACCCAGCTTTTTCGGATGCAGAAAGAGCAGCCTTTGATTTGGCGGTAGCAGCCTCCTCGGTACCGAATGCCGTAGATGACCAAATAGCAGAGAATATGCGCGCCCATTGGGATCAGGGAGAGATTGTTGAAATCATGGGGGTCATTGCCTTGTTTGGCTATCTCAACCGCTGGAATGATAGTATGGGAACACAATTGGAGGAACCTGCTGCCGAAGACGGGAATACATACTTGGCAGGACACGGCTGGTCGCGCGGGAAACATCAATATTGATTATTTAGCTCGTGGGACTTTTGAAGCTCGGGAAGTTGAAAATAACTCCGCTGTCATCCGCGTACCCTAAGCAAAATCGCAAACGACAGACGGAGTTATGCGTGTGTTTAGTTGTTAGGCTTCCCAGCCCAAATCCTTAGGTACTATTGGCGTTTGAAGTAGAAAGTTAGCCGCCACGAGAGTATTGGCGGTTCCCGTAGAATACCGCCAGTGGGCACGGTGGGGTATGTTCTATTGTCGCTAATTTGTGCTTGAGTTTGCGTGTAATTCCATTGTTCCAAGGCTGGATTCGTCCAATCTTGTGCTACAAAGCCACACATCCATCCTCTATGTTTTTTTCTTCTTCAAGAAGCTTAAGGCAAGTGCCACAAGTATACAAATCAAAGGACCCCACATTTGGCTCCTGCGATAGCTTATTCGAAGTCCAAGTCTCTAAGCAGATTGTTCTTGTGACAATCCAAAGCACTGTCAGGCCAAAGAAAACCAACCAGGTTTTTAGCATAAATATTCTATTATTCCAATCGGCAGAAAAAATATTAGTAATAAAGCACAGCCGGTGCGCTTTAGTCTTACTCGTGTAATTAGCAGGGCCCCTGGTTTGAAACCTGCCTGCTCGAAGGCTATGTTAGGACCTGACTATTGGCTAAAGTCATACTGTAGCCCGAGACGTAAGCTCCAATACCTCAGCGGGAAAAACTCCAGCTCCTGCGTATCAAAAGCATGTTGGTATTGTAGCTCGGGGGTAAAGCTCAGTCTTCTGTTGAGTTGAATCTGACTCTCCAATCCCAGTCTGAGGTTTCGAATCGAAAAAGGGGCTGTGGGTTCATTAATGAATAATTTGTATTCCCCCTGTCCATTCAAGTATTCATATTCCAAACGATGTCTCACTGGTTTGACGGCTACCATGCCTACACTTACAGCTGCACTCCAAGTTTTGCTGGTAAAAAGTTGTTGACGGAGACTAAGCGGAACCTGCAAATAGGAAAAATAGCCTTTCAATTCATGCAGGACATCGGCAGGATCTTCAGGATCTAAAATGGGAAAGGGCTCAAACTGCTCTGGCTCTTTCAAATCAAAATTTATCGATAGCCAATCCGCTCCAACTACTAAACTACGCTGCTGTGGCAATTTTATGGCCAAGCCTCCTCCAAAGGAAAAGGATGTTCCGCCCAAATCATGTGAAGGTAAAACTAGTGGCGTCACATTCCCTTGCACAGCCAAGCCAACTGGCGTAAAGTAGTACAATGGACTGATTGTAGATTGCTTATATGGCCTGATAGGTAAGCTCGGCCCCTGTACCGATGCCTTTGTCCAAGTAGGCTGAGAACGGAGGAATCTTAAGCTCATGCTACCCACCGGGTTCATCGGTTCTGCCCAAAAATCTACTTCTTCTCCTACTTCGGCCATGAGGCTATCTGTCGTAAAAAAACTAGAGCTTGGACTACGCTCAAGCAAGGAATAACGATTTTCATCCAAACTCCAGCTGTAAATTCCTTGATTTAAGACCGGCTGCCCATGCGAAGACCTAGCTATTCCGGGCTGGCCAAGCAGCCTAGGGAACGTAGGTCGATAAAGGTTGGGAAAACTGGCTAAAGCCGTTTCAGCCGGTAAATATTTCTCTCTATAGATAGTAGTATAAATCGTATCGTAATGCTGTATAATTTGTTGATGAATAATAGTATCGCTAATGTTTTGGGCGGTTAGCAACTGATCCTCTAAATGGGTAAGCTTTGCTTGTAGACTGTTCAATCGCTGCAACAATATTCCACTGCCTGTCAGAAATAACAACAATACTGAAGACAATACCCAAGGGATCCAGCCTCTTGCTCCAGTGCCTCCCCCACGGTTCCGAAGCCGTTTCTGCATGTCCTGTAAAGCCAAAGTATCCGGTTCATATTCAGGGGGGGATTCCAGGATATCTTTCAGCTTTTCATCAAAGTAGTTATCACCCATATTTTTTGGTTTTAAAAGAAAACCCGCGGTTGGCGCTCAACTGCTCCTTAATCTTTAGTCGGGCTTTAGCTAAATTGGATTTAGAGCTACCCACTGAAATATTCAATTGTTTGGCAATCTCAGCATGCGTATGCCCCTCTACAACATAAAGATTGAAAACCATCCGATAAGCTGGTGGTAAGACCTCCATGATTTCAAGGAGGTCTTCGAATGCCAAATTATCAAGTGCCTCATTATAGGATGTTCCGGTCGGCCGGATGATAGGTGGTTCTTCTTCCTTATCACGACTATATTTGCGGTAGTGATCAATGGCGGCATTGACCAATATCTTTCGTAGCCAGGGCTTAAAAGCCTGGTTGCTGTTGTATTGTCCAATTTTGGTAAATACTTTGAGGAAGCCATCATTGAGCATCTCTACTGCTAATTCTCTTTTTCGAGCATAACGAAGACATATCCCCATACCATAGCTATAGTACTGGCGATACAGTTCCATCTGACTGCGCTCTTCTCCTCTTCTACAACCTTCAATTATAAAAGCTAATTGCTCGTCTTTAGTCATGTTCCTTGCTTGCTTACATAGACCTTACGACTGAGAATTGGGGGTGGGTTGCCTAATTTTAAAAATTTCCTCTTTTTTTATTGAGTTTTTTCCGGAATCAAATGAAATCCTATCGGAAGCATCTATATTCTTGTGCATATTCGTTTGAAGTATTTCTACAAGAAAGAATTGACAATCATCATCCATTGGTGTTCATGATTCTTCTATCTTGTTGGTCTGTTCACTCATACGGAAGCTCGAAATTTGATTTTTCTATCTCAAAACCTCGATAATCATATGGTTCATAATGAAGAAGTGTCTCATCATCAATCCCATAGCTTTTCCCGCTATCAAGACTATTTAGGTGAATTTGTCTATGGGGGTATAGATGGTAGTGTCACCACCTTTGCTGTAGTAGCGGGGTCAGTGGGTGCGGGACTAGATAGTGCCATTATTATCATTCTAGGATTTGCTAACCTCTTTGCCGATGGTTTTGCGATGTCCATTGGCGCCTATCTATCTACTCGATCTGAGCAGGACAATTATGAGAAACACAAAAGAGTGGAGTATTATGAAGTAGAAGCTTTTCCCGAAAAGGAAAGACAGGAAGTGGAAGAGATTTACCAGCAAATGGGTTTTGAAGGTGAGTTACTCCAACAGGTAGTGGATGTCATTACAGCGGATAAGGATCGTTGGGTGGATGTAATGATGAAGGAGGAACTACATATGATGGAAGATAGTAAATCTGCCTTCATGGTGGGCCTTGTGACGTATATCTCTTTTATCTTGATTGGATTGATTCCATTGAGTTTGTATGTCTGGGATTACATCTGGGGATTCCCTGGCAATCTTTTTTTAGGTACCAGTATCTTGACTTCATTTGGATTCATTATTGTAGGCTTCTTAAAAACATACGTGACGGAAACCAATCGACTTAAGGGTATTGCCGAGACCCTTCTGCTAGGTGTTTTGGCAGCGCTAGTGTCCTACTATGTGGGAGATTTTTTGGAGCAGTTAGTTAACCACTAAATTTTTTATCCGCTAAGCACCGCATGTCAAAAAGGAAGCCACTGCATTGCTGCAGTGGCCTCGCCCATATAATTCAGTAAGTTATAGCCGAAATTTCAATCAGTTCCTGGCGACCACAAATTTTTGTATTTGTTTGCCTTCAGGAGTGATCAAGTGTAACAGGTAAATGCCTGCGGGATACTGCTCTACCGCAATTCTCTGTTCTATAGTACCCTGGGCATTGAGCAATTGCTCTCTACCGATTGTCCTGCCTTGTAGGTCAGTAAGCAGTACAGTCACGTCAGTCATTTCTTGCATAGTGAATCTTACCAGTAACTCATCCGCTACTGGGTTCGGGAAAAGCTGCAAATTAGTCGGTGCCGTTTCCAATTCAGATTCCAGGTCCGTAGACACAAATGGAATGGCTCCTTCCTTAGCAGCCTTGTTCTCTAGATCTGGATTTGCAACTAGTGCGCTAGGGTTGAAACAGCCCGAAATCTCGACATTGTCGATGAACAGCCAGTCTGAATCACTAGAAGCATC
The DNA here is from genome assembly GCA_965263225.1 of Saprospiraceae bacterium. Lineage (GTDB taxonomy): Bacteria > Bacteroidota > Bacteroidia > Chitinophagales > Saprospiraceae > DT-111. The sequence continues at coordinate 501,966 of CBDHHG010000035.1, read as the reverse complement.
ACAACGGAATCGGAACTTCATGTTCGAGGTGAACGGTCCGGTTAAGCTTACCTCTTCGAAATAGCGGATACCATTTTCGAACTCATCCCCTTTATCCCATTCTCCAATAGTGGTAAAGTTCGGCCCACCGTCCGTTGAAACTTGCAGCCAGAAATCCTCAAGAATGTTATCAAAGCCAATAGTCAAGAAGCTAAAGGAGATTTTCAAATCTTCGTAAGCTGAAAGATCCAATGCATCAGTAGTCATCACCGAGGAGTAAGTGTTATCTCGTAGGCGTACAGCTCGTCCTGTTCCGCCTACCGCGAAAGGAGCATCACTGTCATTTAAGCGGCAATCTGTTCCTCCGTCATTCCAAATTCCCCAGGCGTCATCAAAATCGTTGTAGTCGATTACTTAATCTATACAGGTAACGCATACATCATCTTCATCTGTTTCGCCATCACAGATCTCCTCTGCATTTGGATTAATATCCCCATTAGTATCATCACCTCCATCAGCAGTCGTCTGATCATCACAAGCGGAGATATTAGTCACGTCGATCGCACTGATAGCGCAAGGTATCACCGAACAAGCTTCCGGAGCTGTCCCTCCATTGGAATTCGTCAACGCACAAGTAGGATCATCCGAGAAGGATGCCGATACGATAATAGTCGTACCATCCGCGGGCATCGTTGCTCCTGTAAACGTATAGGAATTACCCGTAATATCACCTACAGGTACACTACCTGTCGCTTCATCACCTAAGTCTTCTAAATTGATTGGCAAGTTGAACTAAAGTATTAGTCCCAAAGGGAAGTACAGGTAGTAGGCAATGCTCCCAAATGCAGGAATATTGAACCTTCAAAAAGGCACACGGTAGAGTTTGCCTGGATGTAAGGATACAGCTATCCATTCGCCCTCCGAAAGTATGGCTACCTCTTCATAGCCGACCTCCAGTAGTATGGAAGTGGCAAATTCAAAGCCTTTCGTGATGTTATCTGGATGGTGAGCATCTGAAGCTAGATGTACAGGAATTCCCATTTCCTTTGCTTTCGCCAACACCCAACGTCCGGGATAAGGTTCAGGCGTTTCATTTTTATAATACCCCTTGGTGTTAACCTCCATAATAGAGCCGGCAGCTTTTATTGTCGACAAGGTATGTTCAACTGCTCCTTTGTACCAGGGCGATTGCTCAGAGAAAAATCGATCCCCTTTATTCAACTTCTTGATGCGATCCAAATGGGCTACGATGGTGGGTCTATATCCTTCGACCATTTCCCTAATCAGCGCATAGTATCGTTCCACTGCCATTTGAATATCCCCCTGGAAGATCTCGTTCACCCCTCGCTCAAAATTTTCCACAGAACCTTCGAATCCCCAGGGATCTCCATTCTGAAAGGCATCGACAAAATGTACGGCACCAATAACATAGTCCAAATCGGCATCCTGTATATGTGGGCTATCCATCGCTATCAAGCCTGGTATATAGTCCACCTCTAAGCTCTTGTACACCTGAATATCCTCATCATAAATCTCTTTTAGGGTGTCTATTTCGGAAAGATAACGCTGTAGCTGTTCCAGGCTCATTAGGCCAACTGATGAACCGGGAACAGGCGCATGATCTGAGAAGCCGTAGGCTTGTAGCCCTTGTGCTATGGCTGCCTGAAGATATTCTCTGGGACTTAATCGCCCATCGCTAAAATGAGAGTGGGCATGGTGATTGGCTAATTGCATTGTGCAAGATACCCTCAGGATGTAAATTCTGGATTAAGAAATTGTTTAAATTTCAGTAATCGGTCTACAAGTATCCCCCTCTCCTATTGTCCCCAAAGGCTGGAGTATAAATTAGGAGAAGCATGTAAGTATCTGGGATCGCTGACCTTTTCTTTCCATTTAGCGCTGATCATTTTGCTAGTCTGAAGGCGTGCATCGACACCTTGGAAGGTTGGGTTTTCAAACCACATGCGATTGGCTTTCCAATGACAGTTGATATAGCTCACCGCCTTGATAACATCTTCATTTTCTTCAATCGTTTTGAAGAAAGGCAGAAACCATTGCTCCCATGCTTCTTCGGCCTGCTCTGGCTTCGAAAGAATGGTTTCCTTGGTTTTCCCGTTAATCTTGACCGTTTCTGTCGAAATGGTCGCAGTAGCTTCTGCAATAAATATGGGTTTCCCCTTTTTGCGGGCAAATTCAATCATTTCCACCTCCTCGAAGCGGGAAAAGAAGGAATAGCCACACCAGTCTACGTATTCATCTCCGGGATACCAGCTTTCCAAGGCACTTTGATCCATACCCCAACCATGTGACTGCCATACATAGGCTACATTTTCCACTTCTAGACTATCATACAATTGATGAATTCGGTGAAAAGCGGCTATATACTGCTCCCGATTATAGTGGTTCCACTCTCCTCCAAATTCGTAGCCAATTCTAAGAAAGACGGGCCTCTGTCCTAGACTCTTAATCCACTGTCCCAAGGCGATGACTAAACTATCGTGAGTTCCGTCTGCCACTTTAGCTTCATGATTGACCAATTCAAGTCCAATCGCCAATGCCATTTGCTCAAAATCTTGATCAGCGATCTGTTTGGACATATTAGAGGGCCCATCGCCCCAATCATCGGTGGTAAAGACTCCCGCTAAGCCATCATAGGTAAAGCCAAATTCTTCATCCCCAGGCCGTATCTTGGTGTACATGGTAAAGCCACCAGGTCGTTTGAAATGATCTAAATAGGGCGTCCTCAAAAAGGGTTTAAGGGTCAATAAAGGGCTGATATATAAGTTATTGAATGTGCTAAATTATTACTATTGAAGTATCAAATGCAAAGAAAAAGGCTTAGCTTAGTTAAAATCCTTGCAGTTCGATGATCAAGTATACACCAGCCGCTGAACGGAATTTTGGTTTATTCCAATCGCCTTTTGGACAAGCCCTAGATGCCAATAATCGCTGGGTTAAGATGGCCGCCGTGGTGCCTTGGGACGAGATGGCCACCGTTTTCTTTTCTAAGATGAGTAAGAACCATGGTCGTCAGAGCATTGACTTGCGTATTGTTTTAGGGGCTTTGTTGATTAAGCACATCGAAGGTATCTCGGATGAAGATACGATTCAGGCCATCCAAGAAAATGTCTATATGCAATACTTTGTAGGCTTGCCGCGCTTCCAAACTCAGCCTGTGTTTGTTCCCTCGTTGTTTGTGGAGATCCGCAAACGTCTGGGTAAGAAAGGATCACAACAACTTAATGATATGTTGCTCCAGCAGGCTCGGCAGTTGCGAGCTATCAAGCACCGAGCCAAGCCTAAAAAGAAGGATACTGATCAAGGAGGGAATAAGTCATCTGGTCCGAATCAAGCAGGGCAAAGACCAGATGAGAAGAGCCGGGCTATGGATAATAAAGATCGCCCTGAGAATAAGAGGCCCAATAAAGGGACCTTGAAGATGGATGCTACAGTGGCTCCACAACATATTGGTTATCCAACTGATACGCGATTATTGCATCAAGGACGCCTGTATAGCGAAGCCTTGATTGATAAGCTGTATCAGGGGAGTGGCTTGTGGAAAAACAAGCCTCGGACCTACCGCCGGATCGCACATAAACAGTACTTGGCCTTTGCCAAGAAGCGCAATCCGGGTAAAAAAGCGATCAAAGGTACTAGAGGCAAACAACTCCGCTACCTGCGGCGCAACCTCAACCATATTAACCGCATGCTGGACCAACTACAACAAGCCGATCAAACTATTGATTGGAAACACAGTGATTGGCAGCGATTTTGGGTGCTACAGGAGCTGTACCGCCAGCAAGATATCATGCACCGAGATGGACGTAAACGTATCGATGATCGGATCGTTAATATTGCTCAACCCTATGTGCGACCTATCAAACGAGGTAAGGCCGGTAAATTGACTGAGTTTGGTGCCAAACTGAACGTCTCACAAACGGAAGGCTTTGCTAGAATGGACCAGGTCGACTTTGATAACTTCAATGAAGGAATACTACTCCAGGAGCAAGTTGAGGGCTACAAGGCTTTGTATGGCTATTACCCGGAATTGGTACTTGTAGATCGAATATACCTGAACCGTCAAAACCGCAAGTTCTTAAAAGACAGAGGGATAAGACATAGCGGTAAGCCTTTGGGACGTGCCAAGCCGATGTCTGCACAACAGAAGCAAAAACGAAAGAAAGAACAAAATAAGCGCTCAGAAATCGAAGGCAAATTTGGCCAAGGAAAATCAAAATACGGGCTGGATGATATACAAACTCGACTGGAAGATACCTCCTATGCTTGTATTGGCCTTATTCTACTGGCGCTCAACACTATCAAGTTAGCCCGGGCCTTCTTTATCTTTATTTTTAGCTATTGCTACCAACAGTGGAGTATTCAAATGAATAAAACAGCTACAATGAAAGCAACGGCAAGGACTGTTGCTTACTCAACCGCCTCACATCGCCGGACTGGTATGATAATAACCTGAAATCAGCCCCGACTTTTTGAGGACGCCCTAAATATCCATCATTAAATTCTTCCAGACCTCCAATGGCAGCCAATTCCTGGCCGACAAATAAGATACATTTTCCGTCCTCCGGTTCAAACTTTGCCCGATCGATGCTTTGCTGATCAACAGAAACTTCCTCTACTTGGTTATCTTCCTGTTGGTCCGTAGCTGTACAGGCCTGCAGGGCAATCAGACCCAAACTGTATAAAAGCGTTCTCATGTTACTGTTTATTTTTCTAGGTATTCATACCACTTAAAATCTGCGTGCTTTTGGTGCCCGCTTAAATCTTGGCAACACATACCGACAAAAGTACCTGTGAAGGCAGGTCGATAGCGATCTGTGCCCCTCACATAATCATCGGACAGGATGGTTCCATCCAATAAGTCCCCTACCTGCTGCCAATTACCTTCCTGCAGCGCATAAGAAGCTTGCAAAGCTCCATAGTCGAAGGTAAAGCGCAGGAAAATCTCACCTGTAGCTGGAAGTAGTATTGGATCGTCAAGGATTTCTTGCATATCAAAATTATCACAGTAGATCAGTTGGAGATATCGATGATCGTCATCTCCCCCAGTCACATGCAAATAGACCCAATGTGAGGTGTTATAGTAAGCTACTAGTCCAGCCATTTCCTGGAAATGAACTGGGCTGAAATCAAGGCAGGCCGAAACCGCTACCTGAAAGTGTTGAATTCTCCTTGCTACTAAGCTTTGTCGGTGAAACGAACTTAAAGATTCTCGACCATAAAGTCGTAGATAACCGGGCCTCTTACTTAATGAGAGCCAACTGTCTTCAATTGGTATGCGTAAGCTTTGAAAATGTCGATCTAAAGTTGGCTCGGCAAAGTTGGTCCTGGCTGGAAGATTGTCGACTGGCTGCCATTCCACTCCCGCAGGAGCTGGAACCTCCAGCCGGGGCGCGGAGACACCTTGTTTTAAGTACAACCAATCATCCGTTCTCCACTCTACCTGCTCAATGGCCGTTTCCCGACCCAGGATACATCTGCCACGTTCTGTGAGTGGTCGCCCCACCAGAAAGACAGCATACCATTCTCCATCTGGAGTGTCAACTAAATCCCCATGTCCACATTTTTGCAGGGATGCTATAGGATGGTCTCTCACGCTAATTACCGGGTTGCGGGGATGCAATTCATAAGGGCCTTCGATTTCCCTAGCACGAGCTAGACTGACCGCATGCCCATACTCTGTTCCACCTTCAGCCGTGATGAGGTAATAGTATCCATTGCGCTTGTAGATATGGGGTGCTTCCGTGATACCGAGTTCGGAACCTGGAAATATTTGTATCGGCTTTCCAATAACCTTTTTTTGCTTGTGATCGTACTCTTGTAACAAGGTTCCACCAAAAAATTTACCCTTCCTATGATCACACCACATACTGGTGAACCACTTGCGGCCATCATCATCATGAAATAAAGAGCCATCAAAACCACTGGCGCTTAAGAAGATGGGATCTGACCATTCCCCTAAAATATCATCAGTGGTTACCAGGTAATTTGGAGTATCCTTCCATACTCCATCAAAAGAACGAACATTGGAATATACGAGATAATAGGTGCCTTCGTAATAGGATAAACAAGGCGCCCAAACACCGCAGGAATCAGGGTTCCCCAACATATCTAATTGGGATACCCTTCGCAAGGGATGAGTGATCAACTCCCAGTTATTCAAGTCTTTGGAGTGGTGTATTTGCACTCCGGGAAACCACTCAAAGGTAGAAGTAGCTATATAGTAATCTTCCCCCACCCTAATGATGGATGGGTCTGGATTAAATCCCTTGAGAATGGGATTCTGAATCAAATTCATCTAACCAATTCTTTTTCTATTTGTTCTAAAGATTTACCCTTGGTTTCTGGCAGAATTCGCCATAGGATAGCTAAACCTACAATAGCAAACAGCCCATAAATCAGGTAGGTAAAAGCATTTCCCAAATTAGCTAATTCCCAAGGGAAAATAAATTGGACCAACCAGCTGGTAGCAGAATTGATAAAGCCGATCACGGAAATGGCCAACCCACGAATCCAGTTGGGAAATAATTCGGATAACATTACCCACATCACTGGCCCTAGTGAAATGGCGAAGGAAGCTACGAACCCAAGGATGCCAACCAGGATCAAGATTGGATTCATCTGGATGGCTTGCTTGACAATCTCTCCCTCAAATTTGGAATAGACCACCTCACCAAGTGCGCCTTTCATAGCTCTTTTGAAACTCACATCATCCGAATACAATTGACCAATCACACCCGTTAATTGTTCTTCTTCCAAACCTTCAATCTTAAAGACGTCATCACTAGTCAATTGATAGGTCGCCTGTTTAAAGCCATAACTCGTCAAAAACATACTAGCTGCAATCCCAAAAATTCCGATCAGCAGCAGCGGTTTCCGCCCCATCCGGTCAATCAAACTCATCGCCACCAAGGTAAATACCACATTGATAATACCCACCCATACGGCCTGAGCGAAAGCGGCATTAGATCCGACTCCGGATTGTTCGAAGATGGTAGTAGCATAAAAGTAGATAGCATTTACCCCGGTAATTTGCTGCAAGATCCCAACGGTTAAGCCAATTAAAATCACAAAACGCAAAGAAGGGTGCAACAAACTGCCAAGAGAGACCTTTCGTGTGGTACTACTTTCTTCAATGCTTTCTTTGATCTGCTGAAACTCCAACTCCATTTGCTCTTTCCCGTGCAGGTTGGCCAGAACTTCTCGTCCTTCTTCTTCACGATTTTTCACCAGTAACCATCTAGGACTTCGAGGCACAAAAAACAAAGCTATAAAGTACACTATAGCCGGGGCAAATTCAATCCCTAACATCCAACGCCAGACGGTCTGTTCTGTAATATCTCCATCGGTCCCCACTAGCCCTTGCAGGTAGTAATTACTAAAATAGGCAGCAGAAAATCCTACCACAATATTCAGTTGTTGGATAGATACCATCTTCCCTCGGTTTTCCGCCAGGGAAATTTCAGCTATGTAAATTGGCGCCAGTACCAAAGCCGCTCCGAAAGCTAACCCTCCAATCATTCTTGCGATGACTAAGGTGGCGAAACCACCAGCCATCGCTGACCAAAGCGCTGAAATAGCGTAGAGAAATGCAACGACGATTAATACCCGCTTCCGCCCCACTCTATCACTAATTGTACCAGCCACAAGCATAGCGAACATAGCGGAAAAAGTAGGCGAGCTTACCACCCATCCCAATTGGAAATCGCTCAAGGCAAATTCCGGTTTGATGTACTTGGTCACTCCTGAAATTACGGAGGCATCAAAGCCAAATAGAAAACCACCTAAAGATACGAGTGCTGCGATCCAGATCTGATTGCGTTTGTCTTTCATTTTGTGTTTACTTGTTTCATACTTATGTTTGAAGATCTTCCCTATTTATACAAATGGGGAGCTCCCAAATATAAGTAATCTGAAGCGCTCTATCGTTCTTCTATTACCTCCTTAGTTGAAAACTTATACCGCATATTGCGATAGACGGCTATATCGGTAATATCCTCTGGCGTATTTTTAGGGATGGCCCGAGAATTAGCAGAAATCCGATATTCACCGTGAACGGGCAAAACGCGATGCCATAAGTGACCGTGCAATAAGATCAGGTCTCCCCGTTTTGGACTTAATACGACCTGCCCCTCCAGATCCTCGTGTGGGTTGCCGCTCGGTATGGCTCCTCCACCGTGTGTCCCTGGAAAAACAATAGTCTGCCCACCTGTTTTTTCGTCAATATCATGTGTGTAGAAGAGACGGTTGAGGTTAAACTGCTGCTGATCTTCTGGCGGGCAATCCTGATGCCAGGCTTGGCCCTTGGTCCCATTCTTGGAAAACATCGCCATGAAGTATAGCTTCTCCCAGCCCTCTCCCAGGATCGCCTTCGTCAGGGCAAGTAAACGCCGATCTCGTTCTATCACCTCAAAAAGATTATTCCCTTCTCGAAAGGGAAACCAGGGAACGACCTCGGTAGCGGACTTGGCAATAAATTCGTCTGTATGCTCCCAGTCAGGTTTCATCCCATAGTACTCCAATATAATGGTATTGAGGGTATCCATTGTATTGCGGTCAAAAAAACCGGGCAGATGCAGGAATCCTTGTTCCCAAAACTCATCCGCATACTTTTTTACATCCATGGTGCTACAATTAATTGTTGGTGTTATGATTTAAGTGATTTGTTAGGTCTGCTGAAGCATTGAGATAAAGACCACTGTTCATTTTTTCTTTCCACTTGGCCGCGATGTCAGGACTTTCTTGTATACGGGCATCCACATCTTGGAAGGTTGGATTTTCAAACCACATTGGCCTAGCCTTCCAGTTACAATTGATATAGTGGATGGCTTTGATGACATCCGTATTGCTTTCAATCATATCAAAGAAGGGAATGAACCATTTCTCCCAGGCCTCTGCTGCCTGCTCAGGGTTCCCAAGAAGAGTTTCCTTCGTCTTCCCGTCAAATTTGGAAGTTGGACTGGAGATGGTGGCGGAGGCCTCCGCGATGAAGACGGGCTTGCCCTTTTTCCTGGCAAAATCTAACATCTGTACCTCGCGCCAGCGATCAAAGAAAGAGAAGGCACACCAGTCTACGTATTCATCCCCTGGATACCATTCCTCTAGCTCATAGGGATCTGATACCCATCCCACAGACTGCCAAACATAGGCTGTATTTGCCACGCCCATGCTATCGAGCTGATCTTTAATTCTTTTATAAGCTTTCTTCCAACTGGCTTTGTCGTAGTGATTCCAGGGATGGCCGTCAAACTCATACCCAATGCGCAAAAAGACTGGACGTTCGCCCAAGCTCAATAGAAAATCACCAAGCTTTTGAATGTTTCCATCTAGTTCGCCAGCAGCGACCTTCTCTTCATTGTTGACTAGTGACAGGCCGATAGCCAATATGGAATGACTAAAGGATTCAGCCTCCATCACCAATGTCATATTACTAGGCCCATTACCAGCATCAAAGGTTTCATAAACTCCTTGTAACCCCGCTTCATTTCCCCCTCCGAATGAACCGTCATTGGCTCCAATCCCCGTATATAAGGTAATGCCAGCCGGAACCGGAAAATGATCTGCATAACCATTGTTATATTCCGGTAGTCCACCCAGTGATTCTAGATCTTGCCCTGCGAAAACCAGAACCTCTGTGCCCTTAGGTTCAAATTTTGCCAAAGTGCGAAGCGGAGGCGTGTTGTTCATAGATTCCGTTTCTATCCGGGAGGTAGCATTTCCATTAGTGCAGCTGATTAAGCTCCACTGTAGCATAAAACCTATTAATCCGATTAAGATAAAATTGATCCTTTTCATCTTGTTGTTAAAGTTGGTAGCCAGAGTGGCCTACCCCAGATAATCTGAGGCGACCGTTTTAGGCATGTTACTCTGTAAAATAATTGAGTGAATGGGACTTTCGTCCTTATTCAAACGGGTATTGTAACCCGATCTGGTTTCTTACCATATCTGTTAATTCGGCCAGGTCCAGACTATTCTGGTGCGACCATTTACGGCTTTCTAATTGCCCAGCACTGATGCACCGAAGGCATTCCTCTATCTCATAGGTAAATCCTTTTCCGCTGGTAGGTAATTGTGCCTTCTCTGACTTATAGACTCCATCATTTCCGATGACAAGTTCGTAACCTTGAGTCTCATGCCAATAGGGCTGTAAATACAGTCGTCCTCGGGTTCCATAAATTTTCGCGATCATGTCCGACTGCGATTTAAACCCCGAAAATAGGGTCGAAACTCCACTAGCAGATTTCAAAAGTATCCCCACTTGCAAGTCGGCTCCTGTTTCATGAAAATGAGCTACAGCTTTGACTTCCGTTGGTTTCCCCAAGATCATATAAGCCAAAAAAAGGGGATAGACACCCAACTCCAGCAATGATCCTCCCGCATAATCCATGTTCAGCATTCTACTTTCTGGCGGATCATTTCGAAAGAAAGTAAAATCAGCATTTATGTAATTCACTTCTCCCAACACCCCCTTCTCTACTAAATCTAAGCAGTACTCAAAACTAGGGTTGAAACGGGTCCAAAATGCCTCCATCAAAAATCGTTGCTGTTGGATGGCCATTTCGATCATTTGCTTCACTTGCTTCGCATTTACGGCAAACGGTTTTTCACATAAAACGTGTTTACCAGCCTGCAAGACAGCCAGGGTATGCTCAAAATGAGAATTGTGGGGCGTAGCTATATAGACTATGTCTACTTCGGGATCCGCTAGTAGTTCCGTATAGTTTCCATAGGCTTTTGAGACTGCATAGCGCTCCGCAAAATCCTTGGCTTTATCGATCGTTCGGGAAGCAACGGCATGGCAGATGGCTCCCTCTACCAACGATAGATCCTGTATAAATTGATGAGCAATATTCCCTAGTCCAATTAATCCCCATTTTATAGCCATTGTTCAATCTATTTGAAATACTCGAATGTAGTCGATAATCAAGGTGGTAGGGTACTCTGATGCTAGCGGGGGCACGGGTAGGTTGCCTCCAACTGACAGATTCATGATCAGAAAGAAGTGGTCATTGAAGGGATAGGGCTGTCCATGACCGGCTGTCGTTGCAGGGGTAATTTCATGGTATACCTCGTCGTTTATTAACCACTGTATTCGGTCCTCCTCCCAAACAATAGAAAAGACATAGAAAGCCTTATCAAAGGGGTGCTTTTGGGTATTATAGTAACCGGAAACAAAGCGATGATTGGCCGGAAAATCGGTGCCAAAATGTGCAGTCCCAAAAGCTCTTCTTTGGTCTTGTCCTACATATTCCACGATGTCAATTTCTCCGCCACTTGGCCAGAACCTTCCGGGATCTTGGACCTGGTATGATTTATTGAGTAGCCACAAGGCCACCCAAGTTCCTGTAGCTGAGGGCATCGCTGCCCGAATGTCTACTCTACCATAGCGAAACTCAAATTTTTCGTCTGTATGAATGCGTGAAGAGCTGTAGGACTTTCCATTGAGATTCTCCCGAATAGCCCTAATGAAAAGATACCCTTGATCCAGATAAATGTTTTTGGAAGCCCCGGTGTAAGTCTGCATCTCATTATTCCCCCAACCACATAGATTCGGACAACCATCCCCTAAGTGAAAACTCCATTTATCAGTTGCAAATTGGCTTCCGTTAAACTCATCCGACCAAACCAGTTTGTATCCCACATAAGTTTCCGCCGATTCATAGCCGCCTTCCGGTACGACGACCTCCAACTCGCAGCTTGTACAGGGTCCGCCACAGTCCACTCCGCTCTCTGATCCATTCTGAATCCCATCCGAACAGCTAATCGCCGGTTCACTCGTCAACTTCTCTTTGGTACAAGTTGTACATAGTAATGCCAGCAAAATCAGCAAAGTGGAAAAGAAAGACCAAAGGATGTTTCCCCCAGCTTGGGGGGAAACATCTGAATTGAATACAATTGATTTATCGCGACTAAACAAAATCTTAAAGTCTTTTTTAGAATAATCTATTCACTGACGGGCCGGAAGTCCCTCACATAAAAGGTAGCCCCAACCTGATGACCAAACCCGCCAATTCTCAGGGCAATTTGATCGTAGATACTAGCAGCAGCTAGATTCTCTCCCCCTTCGAAGGTGACGGTAACCCAAGTATCAAACTGTTCTGGAGTGATTTCTTGCTCCAATACGGTCCAGGTTGTCCAGAATTCTGGATTGTTGGAGTCGATAAAAAGAATTTCTGCTAAGGATCTGAAATTACCTTCGTAGTTCTGGTCTGAAGGAATGTATACATCAAGCGCAAAGCGGTGAAACTTTGAGAAGTCAATGGGGGCATCAAATGCATTGAATTTAAAATCAGAGAACCCATCTGCTACCGGACCTTCTGGGCGCACATAGCGTCCAACCCCCTGGGTGCTCCCGGCAGGATCACTTTGCCCATAGAACATGCTTACTGGATTATTACCTGCTCCCTCCAATTTCAGGCCTGAAGTAACCGCCTCGAAGGTGTGGAAAAAGGGAAGATTCGCCGTACTCATCTCATCAAACCTTGGCGTGCCTTCCTGAACAAAGGAATTGGAGGGCAGGAAATCTCTGATATAGAAGGTCGCTGAATTCTGATGATTGGACCCACCAATTCGGATAGCAATTTGATCGTAAATCGTAGTACTAGCCAAAGCATCGCCCCCATCAAAACGTGCCGTTACCCAAGTATCAAACTGGTCAGCGGGGATGGTATAGGATAAAACAGTCCAAGTATTCCAGAACTCTGGGTTATTAGAGTCGAATAAAATAATCTCAGCAGTCGGTGTAAAAGGTCCATCAAAAGTTGTAGAAGAGGGAATAAAGACCGTTAATTCGAATTTATTGTACTCGCTAAAGTCGATTGGTGTATCAAACTTCTGGAATTTAAAATCGGAAAAGCCGTCGGCAACCAAACCCTCAGGTCGGTTATAGCGGGTCACCAGATCCTCTCCTCCAGCAGGATCAGTAAAGGCATAATCAACCGTAACTGAATTACCCGTAATTTCGGGCAAATTCTTATGAGAAAAATCGGTTTCAAAGGTATGATAAAATGGTAAAGGTGAATCCGCTAGCTCGTCTGCACGCGGGGTAGCTTCCGGACATGCAAATCCACAAATTCCTCCACAGTCCACCCCTTCTTCATCTTGGTTTTGAATCCCATCAAAGCAAGAGGGACAAACAACGCCACTTGATCCCCCGCAATCTACCCCTTCTTCATCTAAATTCTGAATTCCATCATGATGAGATGCCACCAAGGCCAGGGTTACATCTGTTTCTTTGACACAGGAACTCACACTCAGCAGTAGGCCAAACAACAGGCCCATAGTTATGAAAGAATATTTCGATTTCATTTTATGATTGTTTACTACTGAAAAAGGAAAAGTACAAGGGAAAACTAATGCTCAACGAAGAATCGCAAACTTGGTTTCCCCTTGTCCACACTTCAGCGTATAATTCTAGAAATGATTAATAACCAGGATTTTGTTCCAAGATGTTTTCTCCCACTAAGTTGATCTCAGATTGGGGAATGGGTAAATATTCATCTCGGCCAGCCACAAAGTTTTTCCCTACTTTACTCATAGCCTCCTCAAGATCTCCCCAGCGCTTTAGATCGGTAAATCGATTCCATCCCTCAGTCGCCAGCTCTTTTCTCCGTTCTAGTTTGATATTTTCCAAGGTGTAGTCTACGGTACCGCCAAAGGCTCTTTGAGTCACTGCATCCAGAGACGCCTTACCATTGCCACCGCCACCTAATAGTGAGGCTTCCGCGTGCATCAATAAGACGTCGGAATAGCGAAGAACTTTTTCGTTTAATGGGCTCTGTTGCACATTGAGCAACTGATCGAGTTCTTCATAAGTGATAAAGAATTTTTTATTCATAGCCTGGGAACCAACCGCAAAGCCCGGATTTCGAATGGGGTCCCAACCAATCGCCTCCAATCCAGGAGAATTGACTATATCGCCAGGTTGCAAAAAGGTTGCAGCTTTACGTTGATCGTTGTCATCGTACAATGCAATTAGGGATTGCCGAGGAATCATATTCCCCCAAGACAACCATTTGCCCGCAGCCCACATAAACATAAATTGCCAAGAACCAGAGCCTTCTTGCGCTTCATTGCGTTCGAAATTGGTTCCGACCAAGCCATCCACGTAGTTGATCTCGAAAATGGACTCCTTTCCGAACTCATTGTTCAATTTGAAGTTATCTGCATAATTCTCTTCTAACTGGTATAGACCGCTATTGATGACTTGCTCTGTAAATTTGACCGTTTCGGAGTACTCTCCCTGGTACAAGTGTACTTTCGCCAAAAGAGCAGCCGCAGCTCCGGATGTTGCTCGAAAGTTGTCAGTTTGTCCTTTGCTGGGTAAGTCAGCAACGGCTGCTTGCAGATCCGCTTCAATCTGGGCATAAACATCTGCTTCGCTTGCTCTCGGCAAAAAGATTTCATCATCAGTACTGGTAATAGCCTTGGTAATGAGTGGCACACCACCGAATAGACGTACGAGTTCAAAATAAGCAAACCCTCGGATGAATTTGGCTTCCGCAATGATCCGTTCTTGCAAGCCAGCCGTGGTGAAGGAGAAATCTTCAGCGGTGAGAATAGCAAAATTTGCCCTTGCTATCGCCTTGTACCATTTCCCCCATACTGCCGCCACATTTTGATTATTAGGCAGGATGGGAAAATCATCGTATAGTAAACCTGCTGCCCAGAAAGCAGCTTGTTGGGAATGATGATCATCTGCCCGGATGGATTGAAACATCTGTGGGAAAGTATGGGCATTGTTGTTGAACTGCCATTGGAAAGGGTCATAAGCGGCATTTAGCGCTGATACCACACTTTCTTCTGATTCAAAAGCAGTTTCATTTGAGATAGATGAAATCGGATTCTTTTCCAATAACTCATCCCGGTCACAGCTAGTGAATAATACCCCGGCCAAGAGTAATACCAAGGTCCAATTGCGGAATATATTAGAACTTACGCGATTCATTGTTTTTATGATTTTAGTAAGTAAAAAAGGGGCCACTCTACCTCCTCACAGTTCCTCTCCCCTTCTATTTCACTTATTAGAATTTGTAATTAAAAGCCAAGTTGGAATCCAAAGATCAAGCTGCGCGGCTGCGGATAATACCCGCGATCGATTCCTAAGTCCAGATTGCTATTCAAAGCGTTTTCTCCGATCTCAGGATCGGCACCGGTGTACTTGGTCCAGATAAATAGGTTTTGCCCTGCCACATATACACGGATGTTTTGGGCACCGATTTTTTCTAGTACCCCAGCTCCAAAATTATAGCCCAAAGACAGATTCTTCAGTTTCACGAAAGAGCCGTCCTTAACGTGAAAATCGGATACCAATTGCTCTCCACTGGAACCCGCAGCAAATAGGTTAGGTGGGGCTCCAGCCTCAGAATATGCGCTGGGGCGGTTTGACCCGATGGCATCATAGCGAATTGTAGCGTCGAAGATGTCATTTCCTTGGGAGCCATAGAAATAGGCATTCAGGTCAAAGCCTTTGTATTGCATACCCAGATTCAATCCGAAAGTATAGTCGGGTAAGGGTTGGCCAATAAAGGTTTTATCTTCCTCATTCGGAGTCGTTTTGTCGTTTCCACTTCCGTCCAGGTCGGCGAAGACCAAATTTCCTTGTGCATCAATTCCTTCTAATACATAGCCATAAAAGCTAGAAATGGGTTGCCCTAAGGCAGTCAAGGTAATCGGATCTGCATACAACTGTCCGGTGAAGCCTCCTTGCAAAGCTTGGCCATTTTGACCTAGGCTAGTAATTTCATTTTTATTGTACCCTACACCAAACAAAGCATTCCAACTGAAGTCCTTATTGACAGATTGTCGATAGGAAAGCAACAATTCTACGCCCTCGTTTTTCACTGTTCCTACATTAACAAAGGAAGGATTCAAGCCCGTGCTCAATGGTGTGTTGGCACGAAGTAGAATATCGGAAGTTTCTTTGTTGTAATAATCGATCGTAACCCCAAGTGCACCTTTAAACAAGTTGATATCCAGGCCAATATTTGTCTGCTGGAGTTCTTCCCACTTTAGATCGGGATTTGCCAACCCGGTCTGGGTAATCCCGGTACTACCGGAATATTGTGCGGTGGTAGATACAGTAGCCAAGAAACTATAGGGTGTAGCTCCATCACTACCATTGATCCCCCAACTAGCCCGCAGCTTCAAGAGATCTACCGCCTCACTGTTGAAGAACCCTTCTTCCGAGATCAACCAGCCCGCAGAAACGGAAGGGAATAAACCGGATCGGTTGTTTTGCCCGAAATTGGAAGATTGGTCGTTACGCAGAGAAGCGCCGATCAGATATTTATCCTTGTAGTTATAATTTACCCGACCAAAAAAAGAAAGCAATCCAATTTCAGATTCAAGCCCTGGTGTTACTATGGCAGTGGAGATATCACTCGCCAAAGCAAAGTTGACGGACTCAAAATCATTGACCAGGTAACTACCAGCATTGGAGACATTTCCTCCAAGATTTGCATAAGTTTCAATAACTTCTGTTCCTCCTAGGATCGTCAGTGTCTGCCCATCTCCGATATTATCAAAGGTGTATTCCGCAGTTAGATTGTATTGTGTATTCTGAACCTCTGTAGGTGCTTCCGTGTAAGACACATTACCTGAGGTAGTAAATGTTTGTTCTGGATAGTTGATAAAAGGAGTAAAGGAACGGTTCAAGGCACTGAGATCATACAGAGAATAGGAAGCCCTAAGGTTCAGGTTCTTAACAGGCTGATAGGAAAGTACCCCCGAAAGTAAAGTCACATGCTGAACAGCTTCATTATTAGTGATGGCAATACTCCATAGGGGATTGGTCACGGCGCCTAGTACATTTAATGGCACTCCGTTAAAACTTGGGTTGGGGCTCTGGCGTCCCATATTGAATAGCTCACCATTTTCGGCCCGGGCGGGATAAATGGAGGGAATAGCCGTAATGTAATTCATTAAGGCGGTACCTGTGCCACCGCTGTTTTCCACCAAGAAATTGCGGGTAACCTGCGTGTAATCAGCAGAAACACTAAGCTGTAAGTTTTTACTTAAGTCTGTGTTGATTGTACCTCGTACATTACGGCGCTCGTAATTAGACTTATCTAGATCGCCGCCAACAAGCCCATCTTGGCTAAACACACCTGCTCCAATGCTGTAGTCTGTTCTAGGACCACCATCAGATATAGACAGATGCAGGTTACTCATGGGCACATTGTCATTAAAAATGACATCATACCAATCCGTATTGGGTAGTGCTGCCCTTTCTTGTTCGGTGAAAGCTCCTCTGAAGCCGGTTGGTACATCGAAGTTTTGCACAGAATTATTATAGTAATCAAGGTACTCATCCTTGTCCATCAACTCGGGCTTAAAGGCCAGGTTCTGCATGCCGTAATAACCACTTAGGTTCACTCTTGGCTTATCTTGACCGCGGTCCCCTTTTTTCGTTTGCACCAAAACAACACCATTTCCTCCTCTAGATCCATAGATTGCCGCTGAAGCAGCATCCTTGAGTAGTGTGATATTTTCAATATCTTCTGCATTCAAATACTCCAGATTCGGCACTTGAACACCATTAACCAAGTAGAGGGGGGTAGCAGAATTCGGAGATCCGACACCACGCATACGTACTGTTAGTGGCGCCCCCGGAGAACCAGAAGTTTGTGTTACCACCACCCCTGGGGCACTCCCTTGCAGTGCAGTTTCAGGCCGAGCAGTTCTCAATTCCGTAATCAACTTCGAAGAGATATTGGCTACCGCCGTTGTAGTAGCTCTTTTGTTTTGTGTTTGTCCATAGCCTACCACTACGACTTCTCCCAATAGCTCAACGTCAGTGGTAAGCGTAACACTTAGGCTGGCACCACTTACGGCCTGTTCCTGGGCTGCATAGCCCGTATAGGAAAACACTAGAACAGCCCCATACTCCGTCTTGAGGGAATAGTTTCCATCCAGATCAGTAGCAGTGCCCGTACTGGTACCTTTTACGAGAATATTTACACCGGGCAGTCCAAGGCCACTATCATCAGAAACGGTACCCGTAACCGTAATGGATTGGGCAGATACCGCAGCCGTGGACAGCAGTATGCTCAACAGGCTTAAGCTCATTGGCAGTAACCGATGAAACCTTTCCATAATTTTGTTGTACAAAAGCTTCATTGTTGAAAAGAGTTTGATTGTTGTAAATCCTCTGCTAGGGGCATAGCTTAGTCACCCAAAGCGAGGGATTGCTTTAGTAGTGAGCGTAAGGAATGAGTACACCAGAAGGTGTATTCCTTACGAAAAACCTTATGTAAAGTGGTTCCGTGTTTATTTTTGGCTTAGCCCAATAGCACTAGCGATAGGTTACCTGCATATCGGTCTGTACCAAAATGCTCTATAGTTCAATTTGGTAGGCGATTACTCCAATCTATGGAGACTAGTCTGATCAGCGCTAGTAGGAAGTGGAGAAGCTATATGTTTTTGACTCCTTTAAGTACTCTCGGCCAAGATTAAACGAACATATCCCTTTGGGCGATTTCTGGACTCACCCAGCGTTAAAAAGCCTCGTCAATTCGGGGCCACTGCCTATTTTTTTCGCCTCGATTGAGCCCAAAACTCATCCCAAATGAATGCTTGCCTAATCATGTCCGAGTACTTAATCTTCCTAGATATATTGATTGATGATATTTTCAAATAACTCCTGTTTACCACTCTTTGCTAGAGGTTCACCGGATTGTAAGGCAATATCTGCCAGCTCTTCCAGTCTCAGCTGGCCCGCTTCAAAAGCCTTACCTTCTGTAGATTCGAAGGAAGCATATCGTTCCTCTCTCAGTGCCAAGTAATCCGATTCTGTTAGAATATCATTGGCTATCAGCAAAGCCCTAGCAAAGGCATCCATTCCTCCAATGTGGGCATAAAATATATCATGAAGATCCGTGGAATTTCGCCGGGTCTTGGCGTCAAAGTTGATTCCTCCCCCTGCCAAGCCCTTGGCCTGTAAAATGACCAACATGGCTTCTGCCAGTTCATTCAAGCTATTCGGGAACTGATCTGTATCCCAGCCATTTTGGTAATCGCCTCGATTGGCGTCAATACTGCCAAGCATATTCGAATCCGCTGCTACTTGTAATTCATGCTGGAAAGTATGTTGGGCTAAAGTAGCATGGTTGACCTCAAGGTTTAGTTTAAAATCATCAGCCAGGTCATACTTATGAAGAAAACCGATGACCGTTGCTGCATCAAAATCATATTGATGCTTGGTAGGTTCAGCAGGCTTTGGTTCGATAAAGAATGTTCCTGTAAACCCCTGGGTACGCGCATAATCCCGAGCCATCCTTAGAAATTGTGCCAAGTGCTCAATCTCTTTCTTCATATCAGTATTTAACAGCGAAAGATAGCCTTCGCGACCACCCCAGAACACATAATTCAACCCTCCTAATTTAATGGTAGCATCAATAGCATTCTTGACCTGATTGGCTGCAACCGCCACCACCGCTAGATCTGGATTAGTCGCTGCACCATTCATATAGCGTGGATGCGAGAATAAATTAGCCGTTCCCCATAGCAACTTCACCCCACTTTCTTCCTGCTTCATAGCAGCATAATTAGTGATGGCTTCTAATCGCAACCTGGATCCTTCTAATGTCTCCGCTTCATCGATAAGATCGTAATCATGAAAACAGTAGAAAGGAATGCCCAATTTGGTCATAAATTCAAATGCCGCATCCATTTTATCTTTCGCTTGTTGTAGAACATCCCCGGCCCGTAGCCAAGGGAATTGCTTGGTGGCATGTCCAAAGGGATCTCCTCCCGTTCCACAGAAAGTATGCCAATAGGCTGCGGCAAATCGCAGATGTTCCTTCATGGTCTTACCGGCCACCATTCGTTCAGCATCATACCATTTGAAAGCAAGGGGGTTACGAGATTTTGGCCCTTCATAGGTGATTAGACCAATTCCTTTAAAGTATTCCTCTGGTCCAACTGTTATTTTTTGTTGCGTATCTATCAATGTTGTTTGTTCCATATCCTCAAGCATTTCACTTCCGTAACAAATAAAATATTACTTCAACATAACTAACATTACAAAAGTATGGCTAACTGCATTTTTTTTAGAATTATCTATTACTTCACACTTACTCGGCCACTACGCTTTTAGTACGCAAAGCATTTTTTTTCCTTATATTAGAGGGACTTAAGAGGATTAACTCATTATGTCGATTACCATTAGTACCTCACAATTGAAAGTACTGCTATCTCTTCCTTGGATCATATTTTGTGGACTTTTGTCTGGACAAGATGCTAACTACCAGCCTTTGGGTAGCCCTTTTATTACCAACTATGCAAGTGAGTTTTACTCTGTTGCTGGTAAGAATTGGGATATTGGACAGGGGGAAGATGGCAAAATGTATTTCGCCAATAATTATGGTTTGGTAGAATTCAATGGCTATGATTGGCAGCGCATTGGTCAGCCGCTTAATCAAAGCGAGTTGCGTTCCTTTGCCCTCACTGCTGAAAGAATTTACATCGGGGGAACCTCCGAAATCGGCTACTTCGATCGAAACAGTCGAGGACAACTCAATTACCATATTTTAAACGATCTGATCCTTGATACACTTTTCACATTCAATGATGTCCGTGCCATCTGTGCTTTTCAGGAACGGGTTTTCTTCCTTACAGATCAAGGTATCATGATGTACGAGGAACAAAATCACTCTATTGCATTACTGGGGCAAGGCATCCCCTTTCGGGCTTGGACTTCTGGCAGGGATGAGATTGTATTTGCAGCGAACCAAGTAGGCATTTACAGGTTTCAGGAGGATAGCTTAATTCATATTTCGGATTACGAAGGGTATCCCGATCTTCATGTAGAGTTCATTCAATCCATCCGTCCTGACACCTATTTGATAGGTACAGACAAATCAGGCGTATTGATTTTCGATCAGGGGATTTGTAAACCTTGGAATACTGGCAACCAGGATTATTTTTAAACAGATACACCTCAACCATGCTACTATACTGAACAAGGATCAGCTCATTTTTGGATCCTTACATGAGGGATTGATTGTGACAGACTACCAGGGACAAATCAACTACAAAATTACAGAAAAAGATGGCCTGCCTGATCACAGCATTCTTTCCTTGTATAAAGATCATCAAGGTAATGTATGGACCGCGATGGACGAAGGAGTCTCCTACCTGGAGCTGAACAGTCCTTTTACAATCGTGAATAAAAAAAATGGCTTAAGAGGAGAAGTATATTCCATCTTACCCACTGATCAGCATCTTTATGTAGCTACTAGTCGAGGCCTGTTTATGAGCCTGTGGTCCCATCAATCCTCAAAACAGCTTCAGTTCAAACTAATCCCTAATACCACCGGGCAGTGCTGGCAGATTACTGAACATCAAGGCAACATATTACTTGCGCACCACAACGGCATCTTTCAAATCGAGGCTGATCAAGCTACGTTCATCGGAGGAGAAGGACACTGGAATTTCGCTGCCCACCCCAGTCGCCCCGACTTGCTTTTGTCTGGCCATTATAGAGGTGTGAGACTAATCGAGTATAAGGACGGAACCTACCAGATTCTTAAAGACCTGGAAGGATTTAATGAAACGGCCAGAGAGTTGCTATTCGAAAATGGCCAGGTATGGGTTTCTCATGGCTACAAAGGCATATACCGCTTAGAACTATCAGAAGACCTTAGTCGCTTTTCAGAAGTAGCGTTGTATGATACCTTATCTGGATTACCTTCCAACTTGTATAATAACTTGATTAGCACACCGGAAGGCATCTTATTTGGAACCCGAAATGGTGTGTATCAATTCAATGCCGAAAGCGATAGCATGGAACCAGAGCCAGTATTTAGTAAGATCCTTGGCACTGAAACCTTAATAAGGAAGGTTTATTCCTTAGGAGATGGAAGTTTCCTAGCCATAAAGAACTACTATCGGTCCGATGAAGTAGCCATGATTGAACTTCTCGAAGATGGAAGCTATACCCAAAAAGAAAACCCTTTTCAGAAGTTAAGAGGACAATTAATACCTGCCTTTGAGAGCATCAGTTTTCCAGATCCCTCCCTGATTCTTATTGGTAGCCGACGAGGTTTACTAATTCTAAACACCAATTTTCGTTCCACCGCCTCTCGGCAGCACGATTGTTTTGTGAATGAAGTCAACTTACCCTTAAGGCAAAAAACGGTATTTGAAAGTGGAGCAGGCATTGCCCATAGTCGTAGAATCACAATCCCTTCCCGCGAGAACGAGTTACTGGAATTTACGGTTTCAAGTTCCTTCTTCGAAGCTATTCCGTACATGCAATATAGTACTTATCTGGAAGGATATGATGACGATTGGCAAGCCTGGACCAACTCTCATCAACGTCAGTTTGTGGGGCTACCGTCTGGAGATTATACTTTTTGGGCAAAATCCAGGAATATCTACAATGTAGAAGCCGAATCTACCCCTATTAATTTTGCTATTGAGATGCAAGATCACAGCATCTCGGGATTGGTCATATGGGGGATTGCGCTTATTATTATTCTTCTGGGGTTATTGTTGTACTTCTTTGCCAACCATACTTATCAGCGACCACTAATTCGCCAATTGAGTGCCGACAAACAATCCTTGCATAACACTATTCAAACCCTGGCAGTGCAGCAAGAAGAATGGCAAACAGAGCGTAAAAAAACGACCAAAAGCTTGTCAGAGGCTCTCCTAAAAACTGAGATGCAAAATGTCTTCATCAAGAAGGTCGAGCAGTTGGCCAATCAGAAAGCAGACATGAAGGAAGTCCAAAAAGCCCTGCAACAGTATGAGAGTTCCAGCAAAGGAATTCAGTTGCAAATCAGCACAAAGCAGCTCGTCGAAAAGGATGATTTTTTGATCAAAATCAAAGAGAATTATCCAAATCTTTCAGCCCGTGAACTACGCTTATGTAGTTATCTTAAACTCAATGTTAGCAGCAAGGAAATTGCTGAATATATGGGGATCTCAATCCGTGGGGTTGAGTCCTTACGCTATCGTGTCCGAAAAAAACTCGGACTGGATACTGGCCAAGACCTAACGGAGTTTATTCTCGGGTTGTAGTTCATAACGCTTTTCTAAACACCTTCAGTGAGTCCGGTTTAAGATACATCTCGGTATACCTTGCGATACATCTTTTGTAGGCGCTTCCGCGCAAAAAATATACGGCTCTTGATTGTCCCTACAGGTGTCTTTAATTCCTTGGCAATTTCCTCATATTTATACCCTTGATGAGCCAGCATGAAAGGAATGCGAAAGTCATCTGGTAAGCTATCCGTGAGCGAAGTAAGATCCTGTAACTCCAGGTCCCTATCGCCCTGGTTATTGGTGACTTTATTATCAATGGCGAGAGTTTGACTCGCGCGAACTTGCTCAAGCAACTGTGACCTTCGATGATGCTTGCGATAGTCATTAATGAAGATGTTCTTCATAATCGTAGCCGCCCAAGCTTTAAAATTAGTGCCAGGCTGGAAACGCTCTGCTTGCGATAAGATACGTAGCAGTGTGTTTTGTACCAAATCATCTGCTTTGACCTTATCCCCAGTTAATTTCAGGGAAAAGCGCTCTAGCTCTAAATGTATGACCTTTAATTGTTGTTCGACAAAAGAACGTCGATTTTCTTTGGGAGATTTTTCTGGTTGCATTTTGGATATATTTGAAGCCCCAAGGGGCCAAGTTCAAGTAATAGAAATCAAGCAGTCGTCACGGGTTTTGCCCGGAATAATAGTTTGTACAATACCGGAACAAATAAGAGCGTAATCACGGTAGCGAAGAGCAGGCCGATCATAATGGAAATGGCCATCGGTTCCCACATCTCTCCCCCGCCTAGATAGAGTGGAATTAAACCCAGCGTTGTGGTAAAAGTGGTCAATAAAATTGGGCGAAATCGCTGTTGAGCAGCTTCCACAATCGCTTCGTAGGGCGATCTTTTGAAATCATCTATCTCAATCTGAATCCTATCCAATAACACAATGGCATTATTGATCACAATCCCTGCCAGGGAAATCACCCCTAAGAATGCCATGAAGCCGAAGAAGGACTGAAACAACAGCAAACCAAAGATTACCCCAATGATTCCCAATGGAATCGTCAGTAACACAATGCCGGTTTTACGGAAGGAGTTGAATTGCAGAATCAAGAGTAAGAGGATAATAAACCCAGACAATGGCAACTTGGCAATTACCGCGCCCATTGCTTCGGCACTTTGCTCCGACTCTCCTCCTAAGCTATAGGTATAGCCGCTTTTCCAGTTGTCCGCTTTTTCACGCAACAAGGGTGTAATGCTGTTTGTCAATTCAGAAGCGGTGAAGCCCGGCATGGCGTCACAACTAATGGTAACCGTACGAAACAGGTTTCGTCTAAGTATTTTAGCGTTCTGCCATTGTGGATTGATACTAGCTACCTGTTGTAAAGGCACATTGGAACCTGAATTTTGAGCAAATAGGTTTATTCCATTCAAGTCCCGAATATCCAGATTTTCACTATTGATCGTGCGCATCATGATTGGGATATTTTCATCCCCTTCTCGATAGGATCCTGCATTAAAACCATCCAAGGTAGTTTGCAAAGAAATGGCGATATCTTGATTGCTCAAGCCTGCTCGATTGGCATTATCCTGATCGATATCGATTACAAACTTCTTAATCTGCGGTCCCCAATTATCTGAAATACTTCTCGTCCCGGGTACATCAAGTAGTACCTGTTTAATCTCTTCTGCGATCAGAAACAGTTCCTTTGGAGAATCCCCAGATACCCGAATTTCCACATCCTTCCCTCCTCCGCCACCACCTGACAATGGAGACACCTGCACCTCTGCATCAGGTAATTGCTCAAAGCAAAAGTCCTGCAATTTTTCAATCACATAATTATTATCCTCGAAGGAGGACGTATTTAATAGAAGGTGTCCATAACCGGAATTGGCTTCGCCAGGTTGATATCCAAGATCATAAGAAGAGGGGCCTTCCCCGATAAAGGCAGACCAGTCGGTAACTCCTTTCTCTCTTCCCTCTCCCACCAATAGCTCGACACGAATAAAGTCTTCAATTTCATTGACCGTTTTCTGGGTTTCTTCGATTTTAGTTCCCAGGGGAAGGTTCATATCAAGTGTTACCAGATTTCTATCACTGTCCGGAAAAAATATGAAAGGTATGCTACCGAACAGACTCAGACTGCCAAAAAATAGGACGACGATGCCTACAGTAAAGATCCACGGACGTCTTAGCACACTGGTCAATAATCCTTTGTACCAGGCAGTAAGTCGATCAAACATACCCGGTTGATCCGTCGTCTCCTTCTTCTCTACACGAATGAACCGGGCTCCAAGAAAGGGGATCATGGTCATAGCCAAAATCCAGGAGGAGAGCAAGGTGATGGTAATCACCGAAAAGAGTGGCCCCATCATTTCCCCCATAGTGTTTTCGGCGAGAAAGAAAGCCAGGAAAGCCGCTGAAGTCGTGAGTGAGGATACCAACAGCGGAGTGAAGAGTTCTCCCGAGGCATTGATGGCGGCATTGAATGCAGTTTGTCCCTCTTCCATTTTCACCATGATGGACTCTGAAACTACGATGGCATTATCTACCAAGAGGCCCAAGGCCATGATCAAGGCAGCCAAGGATACCTGATTCAAACCAATATCAAACATGCCCATGATCCAGAGCGTCATAATCATAGCCATTGGAATCAAACTGGCTACCACTATACCCGTTCTAAACCCTAGGAACAATAGCATTACCACCAGCACAATTCCCACTGACTGAAATACATTACTCAGAAAGTCATTTACTTTTTGATCCACGTACAGATCTTGGCCCGCCATGCGAGCCACGGAAAGTCCTACTGGCAATTCTCGATTATATCCGGCAATCTTTTCATCTACTAATTGTCCCAATTCAATCAGGTTAGCTCCTTCCTTCAAGGCAATTGCGATAGCAATTCCTGGTTCTCCATTTATCCGAACGATTTTCTCCGTCGGAGACTTGTAGCCTCGGGTTACGTCGGCGATATCTCCGAGCGGAATAGCATTGCCTGAAGGCATCGTGATCAAGGTCCTTTCCAAATCTTCTACGGACTCAAAGTTACCACTTGGTTCCAGGGCTATCCGTTTATTTTCCAAGCCAACCTGCCCCCCCGAATACACAATATTGGTAACGGACAAAATGCTCTGCAATCGGGAAGCCGTCAGGCCCATTTCGGCCAGGCGGGCATTATCAAACTCCACATAGATCTGTTCCGGCAATTCCCCTTTGATTTCCACTTCCGCCGCTGCATCCATTTTCACCAGATCATCTCGTATATCTTCCGCGTATTCACGCATTTCTGCATTACTAAAACCATCCCCCTCTAGTCCAAGCATAATCCCGTAGACGGTTCCAAAGCCATCATCATTGATCTTTGGTGGTCGACTTCCGTCAGGCAATTCTTTCTGAATGCCTTCGATCTTACGTCTTAGCCGATCCCATACAACTTGCAAATCTTCCTTGGCAATATCTGGCGTCAAAGAAACGGTGACTACTGAAAGTCCAGTCCGGCTCTCACTGGTTACGTCGTCCAGTTCTGGAAGTTCTTGTACCGTCTCTTCTATTTTCTTGGTGATAAGCTGTTCTACCCGATCTGGGGAAGCTCCCGGAAACTGTGTTACCACTGTTGCTATCCGAATGGTGTAAGGAGGCATACTGTTTCTGGACAAAGAGCCATAGGTCACCAGGCCCATGACGGCAATGACAGCCAGCACCATAATCGTCACCCTGGAGTTATCTATAGAAAATTTGGTAATATTCATATTGTTGTTTTTATGGGTCAGCAGGCTCCTTTCTACTCCACACTAGTTCGGTCTCTGCCCGAGCGCTCCCTAGCCCGCAAATAACCCAGCAAATACTTCGCAATTATTGGATCAGCTTAGTTTTCCAGCAACCTTACTTTCATACCTACGATCAAAGACTTCAGTCCGGATGTCGCCACTAGTTCAGACTCCTTCAATCCGTCCTTTACCTCAAATCCATCCGCAGCTAAATCTCCCACCTGAATGCTTCGACGTTCCACTTGGTAGACATCGCCAGTTGGCTCCAGGGTGTAGACAAACCGCCCTCCTTGATCTTGACCAACCGCCGCAATGGGGACAAAAAGCTGCTCGGTTCCTCCTTCATCCGCTTCTTGAAACCCAAACTGTACCCGTGCTGCCATCCCGGGTCGGATAGCATCAGATGGTTTCTCAATCCGGATCGTAACGGGGTACGTAGAGCGTCCCGCATTACTGAAGCCTACCTCTGTGATCCGGCCAGTAAAAGGCTCACTGCTTAAAGCTGAAAATTCAATCCCTACTTGTTGGCCGCGCCTAACACTACCAATACTCACCTCTGGTACCCCAACCAGTACTTCCAGGTCTGACTCGGAGTTCAGAATGGCGATGGGCGTTCCTGCGCCGACAAATTCATTCTCTTCAATATTAATGGCAGTAATGATTCCAGAAAACGGTGCAACTAACTGGGAATATCTAACCTGATTTTGAGTGGATTGCACTTGCTGTTCACTTGCGGCAGCTTGAGCTTTTGCTGCTTCGTAGGCAGCTTCGGAGGTTTCTAGAGCCGATTTTGCTTGTTCAAAATCGCTGAGAGATACGCTATTGTTCTCATATAGTTTTTCCACTCGCTGATAATTGGCCCTAGTACTCAACAACTGACTTTCGGCACTTTTAATTTGAGTTTGAGCCCCTAAAAGATTACTCTTGGATTGTTCAACCTGCACTCGATAATCTGTTGCATCGATACGGGCGATCAATTGTCCTTTGCGAACTCGGTCACCGACCTTCACAGGCAGGTAGTTGATGTTACCGTTAACTTTGAAGCTCAACTGTGCCTCTTTGCTCGATTGCACGGTACCGGCATAAGTCTGGCGGTTTACCTGGCCTGCCCTTACCACCTGGGCATATTTTATCGGTTTAATGAATTCTGGCAAGGCTTCTTCGGTGCGCTTCCCGCCACAACTGGACATACTAAAGATCAAGACTAAGCTGGCAAGAGATAGCGTAGCAAGTTTATGTAGCATCTTGGTTTGTTTATTTATCTTATTCATTGGTTGAGTTGGTTTGCTGTATTAAATCGTCGTATCAGATCAGTTGGCAAGTCCGCCGATCTCCTAGATCATTCAGCAGAGAACTACAAGGTTGAAATCACTATTTACTGATGAATAAAGTAGTGGCTCGTTGGAAGAAATCACTTCGTTCTTCCGCTGAGGCCAAGAAGTAAAAGAATCCGATGGATCGCTCCAATTCCAGGAAATCCAAAATGAATGTATAAACCGCATTCGTTGCCCCTAATTCCGCTTGCAGGGTATTATTCTGGGCATCAATCAAGGTCGTGATGTTAACTTGGCCTTGATTGTAGGCGTCTTGAATGATGGTGAAGTTCTGGGTAGCAGCGATACTTGCTTCTTGTGACAGTTGCATCCGGCTAAAGGAGACGTATATCTGTTGCATATTGGCTCGAATCGCCAGTTCTAGTTGGTTTTCCACATTCTTCTGGGTAAGACCTAGCTGTTTCAGCTGGATATCGGCCTGATCGAGCTGCTGCCGGCGCAAGTTCCCTTGGAAGATCGGATAGTTTACCCCGACAGCAAGATTCCAGGTACCTGCATTATCTGTCTTGCCAAACACTTCCGGTACATTATACTTTCCAATCAAATAATTGGCTCCTCCATTCATCGAAACAGTAGGGAGAAAGAAGGCTCTCTTCCGAGAAAGTCTTAATCTTTCCTGTACCTTGATGGAATTCTCGATAATGTTCAGCGTGGGTAATTTGTCCTTGGCGTAGTCAACCAGAAAGTTGGTGAATTTTTCGATTTTACCGTAATCATTAACACCTTCCAAGCGTCCATCTGTAATCAAAAGCATCTGGTCCTCAAGGGTTTCATCCTTGACGTTGAAGGGCTCGTTAATGGGGCGATTTAGCAGCTGATTCAGCCGGAACTTTGCTTGCTGCACAGAAGCTACCGCCGCGTTCAAGTCAATGTTCTTAGTGGCCAGTTCTGCTTCCCAACGGTGGAGATCCGAAGCTCCTGTATAACCAATCGCATTCTTCGAAGTAGCAATATTGAAGTTCTCTTTCGTCACTTCTACATTCTTCTGCTGTACACTGAGATTCGTCTGGGCTTGCAGTATGTTGAGATAAGCTTCGGAAACATCGATGATCATATCCAACTGAACCTGGTCGAGCTCATACTCTTCGCCCTTCTTCAAAAGCTTTTGAATGGCTAGATTAGCTAGCACCGGTTCAGCGTAGATGATTTGTGTAAAATTGGCAGATCCTGTCCAGTTTGCTGCTCCCTGAAAACCTTGATAGGTTAGTGCTGTATTGTCATCTACCACGGACAGGGCCGTTGTGACATCCACTTGTGGCAAGAGATCAGCTCTTGCAATGCCAATATCCTTATCCACAATGTGCACATCCAGCGCTGCCACTTGCCGATCCAAATTGGTTTGCAAAGCCTCAGCAATCACGCCTTGCAAACTCAATTCTCGATCTGTGTTTTCATCAAGCAAATGCAGAAGGGTAGCATTGGCGATGATTTCAAAATTGGGATACACTTTTATCTCACGAGCCGTAGCCATGTTCAAAAGGAGATTCTCATCATAGGTAGTTATCTCTACTGGAATCTCCTCTGGTTTAGTCCCTTCTAGGATCTTCATAATATTCAAGGCAATCCGTCTTGGAATGAGGTTGAGATCCTTCTCCCCCTCGTATCCCATAAGAGCCCCCGCTTCAACAAACTGATCCCCTAATAAGGCAGCAGATGGAATTTTCTTAGCATTAAACATGGAGAATAATTGGCTCATCTTTGTGCTATCCTCCAACAGCACTGGAAGCGTGTAAACAGCATCTGTACTAGCCTTTAGCGCTGAAGTTCCTGATAGTAAGGCCCGAGCGAAGTACAAGTCAATCTCCACAGAATCGATACCTAAGTTCTTCCTCACCACTTCTTTGAGCAACAAGTTTTCACCGACTGCAAGATTATCATCGATGACGAGCGCGAGTTCTTGAAAAGGCCTGATTTCGTAGAGGGTTCGAAGATCTCGGGCAATATTAAATGGAGATTCAATATAGGTGAGGTTGGCCATCGTCGAGGTCCCGATACTCGATTTGACTAGCCCACTTAAACCAGCATCAGCTAATATTCCTACAATCGTCGGTTTAGGAAAATTGATCCGGCGCGTCAAAGCGGCTCCGCTCAGTAGCCCGAGGCTAACTACAATATCATTGTTCTCGAAGGCACTCTCAATATTCTGTTCAATTTTCTCTGATTGATAGGCGCCATAGTAATCCGTAAATTCGATATCTCGGCGATGTTGAAGTAGTTGCAGAATCTCGGTTTTGGTGAGTTGCCCGAAATCGCCTAGTGCCCCTACCTCTGCTGCGAAGTCATTTAATAATGCAATCTTCACAGGAGCCTGCCCCGACAGCCCAATGGCGGTGAATAGGAACAAGTATAGCAGGATTCGTTTCATTAGTGGCAGTTTTATAAACGAAAAAAAATTCGTTTCCTGGATAAAAAATTTTGGTTTTATTGTTTAATTCCGTCCCAAAGCAGTTCAAAAGCTTGGTCAATGGTTGCTTCATCCATGATCATAGTCTCATTCTGATGAAACTCTGCTAGCTTTTCCATGAAGCCCCCTCCAAGGGCTAGAATCAGGTCGATAGGAACCTTATCTTTAACGATCATCTTTCTTCTCCCCTCCCGAATCAACTCAAGCATTCCACGGCTATTTTCTATAATCATTTTATGATAATCAGGTTTAAAGTAAGGGGATTTTACAAAGCTGGAGAAGTATTCAAACTCAATCGACTTCTTCAACTTAAGCCCCATAAACCGATGAAATTGCTGGCGAAATTGCAGCTTAAAGGGCAAACTAGTGTCCCTTTCGCTTTCCAGTCGGTCGAAGATCGCCTTAACAACATCCCAAAATACAGAGTCAATGAGCTCCTCCTTATTCTTGAAGTAGGTATAGATCATGGACGGCGATAACTCGGCCTCTTTTGCTACCTTACTTATCTTCAGCCCGGCTAGACCCTCCTGAGACACTATCTCTAACGTAACTTGTTTGATTCGTTCTTCTTTTGCCTTGTCCTTAACTTTCATGAAGCAAAGGTATGGGCTTTTTAAATCAAAAGCGAATTTTCATTCGCTAATGATAGATATTTTTATTTATCATGTATAATTTTTCAATTATACATCCGCCTTTTCAGATGATGTCTCGTACTTACAGTCTAGGTAGATCAAAATGGTAGGTCAGTATGTACAGCTGGAAGGTTCAATGTTAGTATGAGATGATATGAATTAATTACGATATATGGTAGTCTAAGGGGCGATCCAGTCTCTCTTGGATTACCAGGCTATAAATGGGCTGAATAGTAGAAATATACTGAACTTATTTTGGCTAACAGCCAATTTTTTTGGTTTATATTGATATTCGATCAAAAACAACATAGAGTTAACATTATGAATCGTATTCTACTTTTTGCCCTCCTACTTCTGGCTAGCTGTTCTGATTCTGCCATGAAGGAGGAACTCGCAAACGCAAAAGAAAAAATAGGGGCTTTAGAATCCGAACTCACGGAGCTGAAAGCTGTGCAGGAGAAGGTAGCTCCTCTTGTTCATATCGTCTTATTTAACCTAAAGCCCGATGCGGATCAAGCGGCTTTGATTACTGAGATTAAGAAATTAGAAGCCATTGAGGAAGTACAATATCTCGAAGTAGGTCCTTTCGAAAATCTAGGGGATGATCGAGCGCTGTCAGATTATGAATTGATTATGCAGATGAGCTTTGCCAACCATGAAGCTTATCAAGCCTACCAAAAACATCCTGTGCATGTAGAGCTTAAGGAGACTGCCAAGGCATATATGGGAGGCCCTCCTGCTACTTACGACTTTGTGAAAGAATAAGAATATTCCTAAAAGTGACTTTAGCAGGAAGCAGCAAAGGATGCCGTTTCTGCGGCCAATTTTTCCAAGACCTCTTCAGGACTGATTCCTGATCGCTTAAGCGTCTTGAAAGAATGATCCCCTCCTTCCATCTTGATTAGCTTTGCTTTGTCCAGGTCAGAGCAAACCGTTTCTATGAGATCATAGCGAGCCAAGGTATCTCGTGTACCCTGCAAAAATAGTTGCGGCAGCTTAATGTCCTTCAGATGTGCCGCACGTTCTGTGCTTGGCTTGCCTGCGGGATGCAAGGGGAACCCGAAGTAAATTATACCCTTTACTGGCCCCAACTCATCTACTGCGGCAACCTGAGAAGTCATCCGACCGCCAAAAGATTTTCCTCCTGCCAGGATCTTGAGCCCCGAGGCATGTGTCTCGGCAGCAGTGATGGCCGCCTTTATGGCAGGATGTGCTTTCTTAGGTCGATCTGGTGCTCCTTTGCCTTTCTCCATGTAAGGAAAATTGAAGCGCAAGGTGGCAATACCATGAACGGCAAGCGCCTGGGCTAAGGCTTCCATGAAATGATGTTCCATTCCCGCCCCGGCTCCATGACTCAAGACCAGCAACGCTATCGCATCCGAAGGTTTTATCAATAAACCTGATACCGTCCCGATCTCCTCTGAAATAGTAATGGTGATTTTGGTTGGCGTTTGCATATAGGAATAATTAAGCTGGTGGATACTCTATTGCTCCATCAAGTGACAGATACATTCTGGGACAAAGATGCTGATTTCTTGGCAGACTTCTGTTGATCTTAAGCGGTCTTCCAAACAATGGGCTAAACAGATAAGGGGCAATGCGATGCATCACCCCTTACTTTATTAGGTATATCCATCCATCCGCTCAGCGGCTGGATCTAGACTAGGTAGGCGTCCTAAAGATTATTAGGAACAATTACTTTATTCAATACGTGAATCACACCATTTGTAGCCTGTACATCCGTCAATACAACAGTAGAAACATCTCCATTAGCATCAGTAATCGTAACTTCGTTATTCAGATTTACAGTGAAAGTAGTTGGTGTATTTACTGTAGATACCACTTGACCATCCGTTAAATCAGTAGAACGGACATTTGCTCCTGCCACTACGTGGTAAGTTAATACTTTAGCCAACTGTTCAGTTGTCAAACCGTCAACGGTAGTTTGGATAGCTGCAAAAGCGTCATTAACTGGTGCAAATACAGTGAAAGGACCATCACTCTGCAAAACGCTTACCAAATCACCATCCGCTTCGCCTAGTGCGCCTACCAAACTAGTAAAAGCACTATTGGCAGCGGCATGTCCGACTACATCTAGTGGAGTGATCACCTTATTTACTACATGGATTACGCCGTTTGTTGCATCGATATTTGGAGTAGAAACCGAGATATCACCATTGATAGTTACTGCAGTACCTGCTTTTTCAATTAACATAGACAACTGATTGTTACCAGGGCCAGTAGTAGCGGCAGTCGTTACGTATGTTTGTCCTTCTTGAATTTGACCTGAAGTCACCTCTGCACCCAATACGTGATACAAAAGAATTTCAGTTAGATCTTCATCGCTGATAGTTGATAAGTCTACACCCAAAGCATCGAAAGCAGCATTTGTGGGAGCAAATACAGTGAAAGGGCCTGCACCTTCCAAAACAGATACTAGGTCTACTCTGGCAAGCGCGTCCACCAATGTACTGAATTGAGCATCAGCTGCGGCAATTTCTACAATACTTTGTGGTTCTGGTTGCGGATCGTCATCGTCATTGTTGCAAGCCACAAATAAGAATGAGAACGCCATTAGGATGGCAAGATTGTACATTAAGAAGTTCTTTTTCATCAGTATTCTTTTTATTGAAAGTTCCCTCCATAACTTTGATCAAGGCTTTTTTGTTGAACTTATACACCTAAAAGCTAAACAAAATGTCAAATCTTATCCAAACCTCATATCTATCAAAACATTCTTAAGCTTTTGAAAAAACAAGCAAGAACAAACGTTCGTTTTTCAAGGTTCTGATAAGTGTGCATCATCGAAATTTATTTACTTTTGCCATACTTCATCTAAACTAAACCAAATTAAATCATGCAAGAGAGCTTCATCATTGACGGAATCAGAACACCATTTGGCAAGTTCAGAGGTTCGTTAGCCACTATTCGTACAGATGATCTCGGTGCCATCCCCATTCAAGCTCTGACAGAGCGACAAGCCAACATCCCAAAGGAGGCTTATGATGATGTGATCTTAGGATGTGCCAATCAAGCCGGAGAAGACAATCGAAATGTGGCTCGTATGAGTTTGCTGTTGGCAGGTCTCCCCTGGTCCGTGCCGGGAGAAACCGTCAATAGACTTTGCTCCTCTGGTATGTCTGCGATCATTCACGCCAATCGAGCGATCAAGGCTGGAGATGCAGATCTTATGATTGCCGGTGGGGTAGAACATATGACTAGAGGACCGTGGGTAATATCCAAGGTGTCTGCTCCCTTTGGCCGCGATGCACAGATGCATGATAGTAGTTTTGGTTGGCGTTTTGTGAACAAGAAAATGAAAGCACTCTATGGAGTGGATGGAATGGGTGTCACTGCGGAGAATCTAGCTGAACTCTATGATATCAGTCGAACCGCTCAAGATCAGTTTGCCCTTTGGTCCCAGCAAAAAGCGGCAGCAGCGCAAGAAAGGGGAAGGTTAGCTAAAGAGATCGTAGCTGTGGAAATTCCTCAGCGAAAGGCAGATCCGATCGTATTTGACCAGGATGAATTTATAAAGCCCAACACGAGTATCGAAGTATTGGCAAAACTCCGCACAGCCTTCAAGGCGGAGGGCGGAACCGTTACCGCTGGAAATGCTTCTGGTCTCAATGATGGGGCTGCTGCTACTCTAATCGCATCCTCAGCAGCCGTAGAAAAGTACAACTTAAAGCCACTAGCGAGGATTGTTAGCTCTGGGGTGGTAGGTGTAGAACCCAGAATCATGGGCATCGGCCCGGTAGGTGCTTCCTTAAAGGCCTTAAAAAAAGCAAATATGAAGCTAGAAGACATGGATATCTTGGAGCTAAACGAAGCTTTCTCTGCACAGGTCCTAGCCTGCACTCGCAAGCTGGGTTTGCAGGATGATGATCCAAGAGTTAATCCCAATGGAGGGGCGATTGCTATTGGCCACCCGCTTGGGGTTTCTGGAACTCGCATCCTTCATACGGCTGCTCTAGAGTTGCATGAACAAGACAAACAATTTGCTTTAGTAGCCATGTGTGTTGGTGTTGGACAAGGATATGCCACAATTATTGAGCGCGTTTAAACCTGGAGCCCAGAAATCGGGTTTTACCAACGTATTATTGTACCAAGAATTGACAGTTACCAGCAATGCCACAACTACCTGCCTCTTCCATTTTATTACAACATGAGATCTTCTCCGCTCTACCGGTGGATCATGTTCAACTATTACTTTCTCTCACCGAGAGAAGAACGTACTCAGAGGGAGAATTGGTTTTTGATACCAATATGCAACCCAACTACCTCTTCTTCATTGAGCAAGGTCGGTTCAGTTTGCATTTACCTGATAATACCTTCAAAGAGATGGAAGCCGGTGAGCTATTTGGGGAGATAGGCATCATTAACCAGGATTTCCGGTCTGGCTCCGTTCGAGCTGTTGAAGACTCCATTGTTATCTGTATGAGTGGTGAGAAACTCTTTGATCAATCATTCGTACCGGCAGAAGTGGCCTTAGTCATCTTGCGTACCCTGGCAAAGCGGCTTACTACCTACCTCCGTTCCAAAGAGCAAATTTCTACAGAAGAGATTATCCGCAATGGGGAAAACGATCAGGTTGAATTCAAGTCGACATTGCGTTGGAACTTATTTTCTAATAAAAAGGACCCTAAGCTGGAACATACGTCACTGAAGACTATTGCAGCCTTTATGAACACCCATGGCGGTATCCTGCTGATTGGAGTCTCCGATGATGGTGAGGTACTCGATTTGAAAAATGATCAATTTCCCAATCATGACAAACTCCTCCTACATCTCACCAAGTTGATTAAGGATAAAATTGGCCCTACCTTTACTAGCTATCTACACTTTTCAATAGAACAGATCGGTGGAAAACACTTATTGCGTATCGATTGCCAGCCCGCCCCCAAACCCGCTTATTTGCAAGATGGGCAGCAAGGATATTTCTATATCCGTACTGGTCCAGCAAGCACCGCACTACCTTTATCAAAAGTTTATGGTTATATTCGGGAACGTTTTTATGCAGAATAGTATTAATATGTAAATTGCAATCAGTTTGCGCTCTATTCCAACAAAAAAAGGTCCCGATCATCCTACCAAAAGCGATAAACAGCTTTTGGACATGGTGAAAAACTGCTAACAAAATGTGGCCAGTTCCGCCCCTTTGGTGGATTTACTTGCTACAAAACCCGCTGTTTCGTCTCTTTCGAGCAGGGGTTAGTTTATTGATCCCATCCAGCATTCAATAACCATAAATCAAATGTTTATGCACCCCACATCAACCCTACAATCGATTTGGATCGGATTGCTACTGATTCTCCTCAGCCCTGCTGTCTTTGGGCAACAGGTCATCCAATTTGACGAAGTTCTTTTAGCTGAAATCGAAAGCTATACCCCAACTCCTAAAAAGAACCAGTTGGTGTTAAAAATGGCCTATGGAACTTCTTCCGTATCCAAGCCTGCACTTTTGAAAGAACTACAAGGAAAGAAGATTGAATCGATCGATTACTACTTTACTGACTTCCCTAAAGGGCAGACCTTTAAGGCCTTGCACAGCGCACGATTGACCAAACTTACAGCACTGATACCCGATCTCTGGAATCGCAAATTTTTCATTAGCTGGAAAGCTTATCGCCAAACCAAATGTGAAACGGAGGCAGAGGCGAGACAGCTTTTCCACGGTTTTGTAATCAGCTATTCTGAAGGCGATCCGCTCGCCTTTCTTAGCCCAACTAAACGGGCGATCTTAGATACCGTGAAGACGGAGGTACATCTTGAGAACCCTAATTCCACTGAGGATGTCACACAGTTCCTCCAAGGTGAAGGGGTCAAGATCACTAACCTGGAAATCAATGACACTACCAAGCTGACCAAGCCTTATCTCTACTTCAAAGAAGAGGAAGGTGTAATTGGCATTTTTGAAGGGCTGATGTTGACAACGGGCCTGGCTGCCAACGCAGTCGGTCCCAATGACAAACCCAACAAGTCGTTCGAAGGATCAAAGAAGGCTGTGACCGACCCCAAAATACTAAGCCTGTTTCCAAAGAGTAAAAAACTCTTTGACCCCTGTATCTTGGAGTTTGATATTCAAATCGACGCGGATACCCTCGTTTTCAATTACGTTTTTGCTTCCGAAGAATACCCGGAATATCTCACCTTTCATGATGTATTCGGCTTCTTCATATCCGGCAAAGGCATTGTCGACGCCAAGGACATCCAACTCAGTCCTGAGGCATTTGAACGCCTTTCGGCTGAATTAGAATTACCAGATGCCGTATTAGCGGAGCTAAAGAGCATATCTGAAAAGCCATATATCAATCGCCGAGGCTATGTGGGTGTTTTTCGCCAAAAATTCGGAAAAAAGGCCGGCGAATATCTTAAGGCTATTGATCCATATATTGTTGACATCAAGAATTTGGCAGTATTGCCCAATGGAGAAGAGGTTAGCGTAGCCAACATTAATCATAAGAAAAACCCACACCTCTATCGCCCAAACAGTTTAGAAAAGGATCCAAAAGTTTTTAAGGCCTGGCAATATGATGGCTTTTCCGTACCTCTACAGGCAAAAGTTCAAGTGACCCCGAATGAGACCTATCACTTGGTAATGGCCATCGCTGATC
Source organism: Saprospiraceae bacterium (assembly GCA_965263225.1). Lineage (GTDB taxonomy): Bacteria > Bacteroidota > Bacteroidia > Chitinophagales > Saprospiraceae > DT-111. The sequence continues at coordinate 464,221 of CBDHHG010000035.1, read as the reverse complement.
AAAAAGATGGACGATATGATTCTGCCATTTTCATTAGTGGCACAGGTATTAACGGGAAAAAGTAGTATGACGAGAGAATGGATCCCTTCTTGGTACAAAAACAGGCATTATCTTACTTGAGCTGAAAGTATTGCTTAGATTTAGCGCAAGAGCATTAAAATATCAGTGTCATGAGACAGGCCGTCGTAATTATTCACGGAATTGGAGAGCAAAAGCCAATGTCCACGCTCCGTGGTTTTGTGGATACTCTAGTCAAGTATGAAGCATCTGAACGTATCAAGAAGGGTGAAATTACCGAGTACAAAAAGAATTATTGGAGCAAACCGGATCAAGTTTCTGACTCCTATGAACTTCGAAGACTGGTTTTAGCAGGTGAAAAACGACGGCCTACCACCGACTTCTATGAGTACTATTGGGCCTTCAACATGCAGGGTACTAATATCGGTCACATCATTCCTTGGTTTAGGACGCTTTTATTGAAATGGCCCTGGCAAGTCCCTAAGCGCCTGGTCCTCGTCTGGTTTTTCTCCTGGATTTTAACCTTAGGCATCGTGACAGGCGTATTAATCTTCTTTTCAAATGCCGATGAGAACCCCTTCGGAGACGGCCTACGCGGAAAAGCCTATAGCTTGCTAGGGACCACCGTGCTAATCTGGCTACAACGCACCTTAATCAGCTACATTGGTGACGCCGCCCGCTACCTCACTCCAAATCCTTCGAATATCCGTGAAAGACAAGCCATCAGACATGAAGGGATAGCTTTATTGAAGAAGCTGCATGAACCCGATGAAAACGGTGAGAAACACTATGATCGAATCGTAGTCGTAGGCCATAGCCTAGGAAGCGTCATTGCCTATGATATCATCACTTACCTGTGGACTTACTATAATCAAACCTATGCTCCAGGTAAAGAAGTGGATCCAAAATACTTTGATGCCGTCAGAGAAGCTGCCGATGAACTGGAAGCAGCTATAGACGCCAATAAAGAAGAAGAAACGATTGCTTCCTTAAGACAGTGCTTCAGAGAACATCAGGTAGCCTGCTGGAAAGCCCTACGAGAAGCTGGAAATCCCTGGCTGATCACGGATCTGGTTACCCTCGGATCACCTTTGGCCCATGGTTCTTTTTTACTATCTGATAGCGAAGATGATTTTCAAGAAAGAAAACAGGAACGAGAACTCCTCACCTGCCCCCCATTGCAAGAGGACAACAAGTATTACTATCCAAGTTTTACATCGCAGCGCTTTTTTTTACATCACGCCGCAGCCTTTGCCCCTACCCTTTGGACGAATATCTACTACCCAGGGGACTTCATCGGCGGCCCCTTGGGAAGTTCAATGGGTTTGGGTATCAAGGACGTGAAAGCAAGTTACGAAGGTCAATTACAGTCCATTGTCAGTCGATTTTCACCCGTGACCCATATTTCTTATTGGTTGACCAGGGCTGAAGTCAATAGCATGAAGCAGTACAAAATACGTAGCACCATCCGTCAATTGTTTGATGCTGTGGATTTAAACATGGAAAGAATTGGGATTTTTCAGGAAGAAAAGGGAGAGGAAGAGGAAGGATAGATGGCTTACATTCCTCTTCTTCCCTCAGGGGCAAGTCTAGCACTATGATGTGTTAATCTTTTCTTCTGGTAAAGGGCACTGGTGCTTCCCCCAGGTTCACCAGCAGAATATCCGGTCGACCTTCTGTGTTAACTTGAAAAGTAAAGCTTAACCAAGGTCCCATTATTTGCGGAATTTCTTCCGTGAAGGCGCTGCTAAAATCATTGCCTTCTTCGTGAATTAGTCTAAAGGTGGTAAAAGGAAAGGTGGCCAGTAAAGTTCCATTTTCATACCTTATAAGAATCGTACCAAATCCCGGATGTATATACTCCCCAACAAAATCGCGTAGGACATGGCTCGGTTTTTGCTGCAGGTTGATTTCCGTTTTTGTATTTACTGGAGCTATCGGGCGGACTTGATCGTATCGAATTCTAGCTTGGTCTGCCGAGTCTCTGACCACTTTCAGCAGTCGATCCACCAATAGTCGAGTCACTGCATTGGGCAGACTTGAGTTGGATTGATTTGATAAAACCACAACGCCCAATTTTTCCTCCGGAAACAGCACAACGTTGGAGGAGTAGCCAGAAATAGCCCCTGAATGTTCAACCCGCTTATAGCCATAGAAGTCACTGATCATCCATCCATAACCGTAACTAGGTGAATCTAGCGCGGATGTCATTGCTTGCTTCGGACTCAATGCTGCCTGAACATAAGTTGAGGGGGAGTAGCTGTAAGTTTCCTGACTTTCCTTCATTCAACCACAGCCTCACCCACTTCGCCATATCGGCAATACTACTGTAGATGTCACCGCTCGGTGCCCTAGTTGGCAAAAGCTCCGGCAATACCCGTTCAGGGGATTCTTCCAACACGGAATAACCGTAGGCCAAATTCTGCGCGCTGCTAGCCGCCTCATATCCAATCCGTGAGTCCTTCATCTCCAAGGGTTGAAAGATCAAGTTTTCCACATTTTCGGCCCAGCTATTTCCTAGCATCCGCTCCCCAGCTATCCCTGCCAGGGTATACATGAAGTTATTATAGAGAAAGGCCTCCCCTACCCCATCAGCCGGAGCCCAATATCGTATCCTCGGAATAACATCATCTCGGTTTTCCGAATGAAACAGAATGCAGGAGGACTCAGCAGTCATGGGGCCTACCCCAGAGCTATGACTTAGCAGGTGATGAAATTGGATGGCCCTGTCCATCTCCTCATTATAAAACTGTAACTCTGGGATGTATTTCTGTGGTCGATCCTCCAAGGATAACTCCCCCTTTGCCTCCAAAATACCTAAAACACTGGCTGTAAATGCCTTCGTTGCAGAACCAATTCCGAATAGCGTATTCTGATCAATGGTTAAGGAATCCTCTATATTTCGATAACCCAAGCTTTTCGCATAAGTCAAGCTACCATTTTCTACTACTCCAACAGCGATGCCAGCAGCATGATACACTTCAAGTAAATCATGGATTTCTTCCTCTACCCCTACCCATTTCTCGGAATGCTCATTTTCCTGACAAGCGACTGGTATATGGATTAGCCATAGAAAAAGAAGCTGGTAAAAGGTCTTACTTGGGGTAAGGGACATAGGTATAGGATTTGTGAATGATCTTCCATTTCCCCGCAATCTTCAACAACAGGAGATAATCGGTATAGAGCCGTTTTGAACCTGGCATATCCACTCGAATTTTAGCCATGGCAGCATCATTTTCGTGATCGATAGATACAATATTTCCGATTCGGTTCCGTTTTTTGCCATCTTCAAAATAGGAAATATATTGTTGGCCAGAACGTTCGCGGAGGCTGTCTCCTTCGACCACGTACAAGTTAAGGTCCTTGTGGAAGGCCCTACGAATTCGATCTGCTTCACCATTGGCCGTCCCTTCAATATAATCGAGTAAGGTAGCTCGGATCAAGTCCATGTCTGATTGGGCTTGCATACCTAGTCCACCGCATAGCACAAGGGCAAGCAAAAGCAATTGTTTCATTTTCTAGATTTAAGAAGATTGAAAAAACAGTCGGATGAGGAATAGAATTTCCTTACCCGTAAGATATCTGTTCAAACATAGGGCAAGTAGAAGCCTTATGCCATTTTCATGATTGAGATAAACTTCAGATTTATAAATTCGGAGAAAAAATTACTTCATCATTTTCCTGTACTTGGCAGGGGTCACGCCTTTAAAACTTTTAAATGCTGTATAAAAGGAAGAGTTGGACCGAAAACCACATTCCGCACCAATTGCTTCTAAGGTAAGGTGATCATGATCCTTTAGCATGCATTCAACCGCCTCGATACGGTATTCATTGACAAAGTGGGTAAACCGCTTCCCTAAATTATCATTCAGATACTGCGACAGAAGATGCGCAGGAATACCTAGTTGATCTGCTACATCTGCCAACTTCAAGTCAGGTCTTTTGTACAATTGCTCGGTCAAAAAAAGTTGCTGTAAGCGGACTCCCAAGTCTTGCGCTTCTTGTCCTGCAATTTGTCTATTGGCATACCGCTCAGGTTTATCAAAAAATAAGGTAGTGCTGCGTTTTCTAAAGAACCACAGCAGGAGCATGAGGTAGAACACAAAGGAAAAAGACAGGGCGCCAAATATATAGGAGGTATATTGGCTGGTATTATATCCGAGCCAGATAATGGCATTACCAACGAACAAAGAAACCAACCAAAGTTCCTTATCCGACAGCTTTTCCCGTCTGACAAAGGCCTTAGCCATCGAAGGCCAGATGAGATGTGCTGCGGCCAAGATATACAGTAGCCAATAACTGAACAGTATCCAACCATATACCCCTCCCATCATACGCTTCCAGAGGTATCGATACGCTCTGTAAGGCGTATAATATCCGATCAAGATCATAGCTACGAGCACCGGAATCACGTGCCACCACCATTCGCCTTCCCTATAGCGTTCTGGCTTGGTGGAGGTCTTGATATACAAATACAAAAAGGGCCCGATCAGAAAACAAGCCGATAAACCCACTTGCACAAACCAACTCGAAATACCCGGATAAAAGATCAAAAACACCGATTTCCCCACCCGCACACTCAACACAAATAATAAAGCCGCCAAAAAATAGGTAGTACGGTCTCGTTGCTTCACAAAAAGAGCAAAATATATACTTAGGAAGAGCCCATTAAACGCTCCTAAAGCACTAAAGAAAAATAAAACCATCCTTTCGAAATCCATGCGACAGCTTGAAGATTGAATGACACAAAATACAGCCTTTAGCTGGGTCAGGGAAGGAAATGGTCTTAACTTATGGTAGGCTCTTTACTACTGTCTACTCAGCAATTTCTCACGTAACTACCTTACATGAGAAATTGCTGTGGATTACACACCTACGCTCCAAGCAAATTAGCTTTGTCAACCGAGTTCGAAAAGATGCCAATGTGCGCAACCTTGGCAAAGCCACTACTAGGAAAGCTTGGACCTTATTTCGAGGTAGTGAATTTAAGGTACTAAGGAAGCCTAGAGTAATTTTTGGTCATCGACTATATCTAGCTGGTCAACAAATATCAGATCGCGAATACTTGATTTTAATTAGCGATCAACCATTGAAACACGGCCGGCAGATATATGGGGAACGCTGGGGTATCGAAGTCTTCTTTGGTGCTTGCAAATCCAGAGGATTTAATTTTGAGGATACCCATTTAACCAAACTTGATCGGATTAACACCTTGATCTTTATTCTGGCCATAGCATTTATTCAGGCATTAAAAACCGGAGAAACGCTATTGGAATACGATCATCAAATACCCATCAAGCAATTCAAAAAACGAAGAGCTAAGTTGGTCAGTATTTTCAGATTGGGCCTGGATCACCTAAAAACTAAACTGCTCAACTTTTTGAGCTTATTTCAAGAAATCTATTTTTTGTCCTGTACATAGAAAATACTTCTCCTCAGAATTTTTCTCTTCCTATCCTTCCAGCTATTACATATTTGGAAGCGGATTCCAGCCGCACCCGACAAAGCAATGTGGCAATAATACGATGGAGAAGAAACATCGTGATATTCTTAGAAAACTGAAAGAGAATGGCAGCCTAAATGATATTACTGGTCTTCAGTGGTATAGTTGGAAGGACACAGGGATCACCGATGCGCTGGATGATATTCCTTTATTGGCCGTGCAAGATCAAGCTGGCCACAGTACTCCAGAAATGACTTTGCTATATAGGCACAAGAAATTAATCAATAAGAAGATCCAGGAAGGGTTTAAGAATAGGGTTATCTAATTTGATAACAAATTTATGAGGCCTCAGCTGGGGCCTGGCAACAATTTGATATCATTTTTGGCTCAGCTGCACGCTCGATGAAATCTGGAGAAATCAAATTTGATAACAAATCTAGTTGGCGTGGCGCTGGCTCTTGTCATGATCAGGAGGAGTACCAAAGAAATCTGATAACAAGACAGTTATTAACCTGGTACTTAACAATTGATAGGGAGATACACACGCAGATGAGCAAAATCGAAAGCGCTTCGCGCTTAAAAAAGTAAAAGGATAAAAGGGCCAGAGGAAATGCGATTGCCCTGGAGTGCTTCACCAATAAGCCATTTTTTATCAAAAAACTTGTATCTAAATCATGTTTTTTATTTTTCTTCATGGGATAGTGGTTACCTTTTAGTGGGTAATTACGATTAAAGCTTGTTTAGATATTACAAACCACAATTAGGTAGTTATGAACTTATTAAAATCAAGTTGGATCTATATCCTTCTTATGCTCTTTCTTTTTTCAAACTTAGAAGCCAGTCAACTTATACTATCAAAAAGGGAAAATGGCAATAACAGGTGTCCAATTGATAGTATTGTCTACTTTTCGAGGGGGGCGGACAAAAAATATGAAATAGGATTTAGAGTAAACATTAAGAATGTACCACCCACTATTGACCAAGGCTGCTCCTTCCCATGGATAATTAAGGCATTTGTAGGAAATCAGATATTAGCAATTTCTGAAGAAATCAGATATGAACATTTTTTCATGAATAACACAGATGATCGCTTGCTCTCTGTCGAAGCTTTAATCACTTTGCATCAAGAAGATTTATATCAATTCAACAAACCTTGTTTCACAAATGAATGTGATGATCTTCTGACTTCTTTAACAATTTCATTCGCTCTGTTTTCAGAAAATGTCGAGATAGCTCCCAATTGCTATTGGTTCGACGATCCCAGTCTGACCCCTAATAGTACCAAGACAGAGGAAATATTTCATTTTATGGGTTGCTTAAAACAAATCAAAAATAGTACTCCAATTGGAATCACTGAGAAAAATACTAAGGAGCTCAGAAGTAGTTTCCATAAGACTGCCAAAGAAAATTCTGAACGAGTTCATATTAATCCAAATGCACGATTTGATAGAGATCGGGGTAGCACAAACGATAGTGTTACTACATATCCAAATCCGACAAACGGTTTCATGAACTTAAGATTAAAGGGGTCTTTCAATTCACTATGCTTTATGGAGTTAATAACCCTAAATGGTGTATCAATAGGTACTTTCGAGCTACAGGGAACGCATTCCATGATAAATCTGCTAAAGTACCCGCCAGGGATTTATACACTGAAAATCGTTACGAGGGATTTTGTAACGACTCGTAGAGTAGTACTTAAGTAGTATGACAAAAGAAAGATTAACAATTGACTTAAATACTTCTTTTATAGGCAGTTATTTAGAAACAGTAGTTTAACTGGATAATCAATTCGGAAAAATACGATCCATTTGAACTAAATATACTTCTCTAATGATACCAGATTTGAAAACCTATGCTCTAAAAGTTGAATTAGTCTTAATAAAGTTACTTGTTGCCCTAATTTTACCAAGCTTAGTGTACTCTCAAACTACCTTGTCAGATGTTGATGGGATTAATAATTATCAGCTAGCATTAGAGTCACTAAAATCAGGAAAGTATGTATCTGCGGTTACATATTATCACGGTGCTTTAAGTGACCACATACAAGAGCCTCTTCCAGAAGAAATCCTCTTGCAAGTGTATTTAGGTTTAGGATCAGTATATTACCATATGGGAAACTTAGACCAAGCCACCAAATTTACGTTGATCGGCAAGGACCTTGCCCAATCTAGATTAGGTAAAAATAGTCCAGAATATGCCCTATTTATAAATAACTTAAGCATTTTTTTGTATGAAAAGAGAGATCTTCAGAAATCGCTAGAATTTGACAAAACTTCTATTGAAATCTTAGAGACATATGGTGGAAAACAAGAAAATATAGCAGTTGCATTGAATAACCTAGCTATCAGCTTAGAAATTATCGGTGAATATGATCAAGCAATCAGAAGTATTACCAAGGCAATTGAATACCAAAAAAAGGTTAAAAACATTGATAACCAAGCTATTGCGAGATCAAATAGTAATTTAGGCTCGCTGTTCACAAACACGGGAAGAAATCACTCAGCTATAGAGTCCTATTTGTCTTCACTAAATCTACTTAGGAAGGAGATCGAAAGAGGAAAGCCGATTAAGCTTGAACGGCTAATTACTATTAATCAACGACTTGCGGAGAACTATATCATGTTAGACTCCTTTAAAAAAGCCTCAATTTTCCTCCATGAAGCTTTGAAACTACAACCTTCTTCTGAATCTTTTAGAAAATACTTTTCATTCGAGTTAGCAGCCAGTCTTCTATTGAAACAAGGGGACCATGCAAACGCAATTCAGTATGGCAACAGAGCCATCCAATTTGGACAAATAGCTTTTTCAAAATTTGACAAACACCCAAATCTCGCCCGCCAATACACCCACCTAGGAGAAATCTACCAAGCCAACAATCAACTAGATTCAGCCATCCACTATTTCCATGAAGCATTTCTGTATCTAGCCCATGGTTTTGAAGATCATAATATCCATGCCAATCCTAGCGCAGCGCAGTGCTTTAGAGAATTCAAGGTCATCCGTTCCCTCCGCGGAAAAGCCCAGGCCCTCTACCTGAGATACCAAGCCGCTAAAGATGTGCGAGACCTCAAGACTAGCCTGGAAACCTATGAGCTTACGCACGACTTCATCAAAAAACTCAAAGAGGACATTACCACCATGGGATCCAAGCAAAGATTGGCAGGAGATGCGCTGGAAATCTACGAAGAGGCCATTAGGGTGGCTGTAGCTTTGCAGGAAGTGACGGGGGATCAACAATACTTTGAAAAAGCTTTGTTTTTTGCGGAATCCAATAAAGCCATATTGTTACTGGAATCTATTAATGAACGGATGGCGCAATCTGCAAGTGGCATTCCAGATTCTTTGCTAGATAAGGAGAAGCAGTTTCGAGTGGATATTTCTTACTATGAAAGGGAAATCAATGAAGAAAACAATAAGAAGAATGACGAACCCGATCAGAATAAGATCCAGCAATGGGAGGATAAACTGTATACCCTCCGTAGGGAGTACCAACAGCTAATAGATCAATTTGAGGAAGAATACCCAAAGTATTATCGCCTAAAATATGATACCCAATTGGCCACTTTACAGGATATCCGGGAAGGTATGATTGATCGTAAAACGGCATTCCTGGAGTACTTCGTAGGGATAAAAAAAATCTATCTATTTGAAATTACAAAGCAGGATTTCAGGATACATCAGTTGGTTAAATCAGATGATTTCGAAGAAAATATAAGGGTAATCCAACGGCTGGCTAAAAAGCCACAGTTGAGTACCGAGGAAATTCCGGATTTTCAAAAAAGAATCTTTTCGATTTATAAGCAGTATGTCGCTTCGGGAGTCGAGAATTTATCCCCAAGAGTTCAGCGATTAATGATCGTTCCTGATGATCTACTGAACTTGATTCCTTTTGAGTTATTATCAAGTAGTACAGATAGAACAGATTTCTTGATTAAAGAATATACAATTGGCTACGCTTATTCAGCCAGTCTATTCAAAGCGACTAGGAAGCCAGGTGAGAGAGTGGCAGATCAACTGTTCCTAGGATATGCACCGGCTTTCTCGGCACCTATAGCGGAGAACAGGAGCTGCGCAGGAGACCGTCTGGCGAACTTGGAGTACAGCAAGCGGGAGGTTGAGGGAATTCAAACTCTACTGGGAGGGGATATCATGTTGGATACTGAGGCTAATCGAGATTCCTTCTTGGCTCAGGCAGGGCATTATCGGATCATCCATTTGGCTACTCATGCTTGTATGGACCAAGAAAATCCAATGCAGAGTAAGGTATTCTTTGCAGATGAACCGATGGTAAACCAAGATCTATTTAATCTTGACCTTTCGGCAGATTTAGCGGTATTGAGTGCCTGCAACACAGGAAATGGTCAATTAGTCAAGGGGGATGGAGTATTGAGCCTTTCCAAAGGGTTTGTGCATGCGGGTTGCCCGAGTGCGGTCATGAGTCTCTGGTCTGTGGATGACTTTTCTACTTCTGAAATTATGATTGCATTTTATGATTACTTGAAAAGAGGATATAGAAAAGACAGGGCATTACGGCAAGCCAAGTTAGATTTCATAGCGGCAGCTGACAAGGTAAAGAAGCATCCTTTTTTTTGGGCGGCCTTCGTGCAAATGGGAGATCCCGTAGCCTTGGATTTGGGGCAGGTAGGCATTCCTTGGAAAATAGGATTGATCATCGCTACTATTGCATTGCTAGGCGGGCTATTCCTTACAAGAAGAACAGCAAAGGCAAAAGCTTAGATCTATAATTCTAGTTCCTCTTCACTGACTACTTTCCCATTAAGGCAACGGATGATTCTGGCAGGGAAGTTCTCTAGAATCCGATAATCGTGGGTAGCAAAAAGGACAGCAGTATCATTTTGCTGGGCTAATTTTCGCAGCAGCAGTAATATGTCATCGGCAGTCTCAGGATCAAGGTTGCCGGTGGGTTCGTCGGCGAGAATGATATCAGGTCGGTTTAGCAGTGCTCGAGCAATGACAACACGCTGTTGTTCTCCACCGGAGAGTTCATGTGGGAATTTTCGGGCTTTTGTTCTTAAATCAACTTGATCCAAGACCTCTGTGATTCGTTTCTGGATATCCGCAGCATCTTTCCAGCCGGTAGCTTTTAATACGAATTTCAGATTCTCGTCTACGTTTCTATCGCTAAGCAAGTTGAAATCCTGAAATACAATACCTAATTGGCGGCGCAACAATGGAATCGTTTTCCGGTTTAAGGCTTTCAAGTCAAATTTCCCTACTTTTCCTTCCCCCTCAGCTAGGGGCAATGCAGCGTAGAGGGTTTTCAGTAGGCTCGACTTGCCGCTACCTGTTTTACCAATTAAATAGGTAAACTCTCCCTTTGATATCTTTAGGTTAACCTTTTCCAGAACGAGGTTCTTTGCCTGAAATATCTTGACGTCCTTGAGGTGTACAATGAGATTACTCATAATAGTGAGCAAATTTAACGCTTTACTTAAGATAAAACAATAATTTGTCCTTTACTTGTGACAACATTTTGACGGTATAAAGTGTCTAAGCTTTTAAATTTGCAAAAAATCTAACTCCATGAAAAAGATACACATTGTCGGTATCGTGATGATAGCTACTGCTATTTTCCTGCTTACCACAGCTATCAAAGATACCACTACCTATGCCACTTTCGCGGATGCCATTGAATCGGGTAGTCGGGTAAAGATTGCCGGACAATTGTCAAAGGATAAAGAAATGCTTTACCAGCCTGAAATCAATCCTGATCTTTTTACCTTCTACATCAAGGATCGGAATGGAGAAGAAAGAAAAGTGGTATTGCAAGCAGCCCGTCCACAAGATTTTGAGCTTTCAGAGCAGATCGTCGTTACGGGAGAAATGAAAGGGGATGAATTTTGGGCCTCCGATATGTTGTTGAAGTGCCCATCCAAATACAAAGACGAAGAGATTTATATTCGTTCTGAAAAGGAAAGCTAATTCATGGATAGTATACAATATATAGGGGAACATTTATGGCCGGGGCGAATTGGTCATGCTGCGATCTTACTCGGTTTTGTAGGTGCAATGCTAGCTTCGCTGGCCTACTATTTTGGTACCCAAAAGGCCGATACGCCGGATGAGGATAGCTGGAAACGCTTGGGAAGAGCTGCCTTTGGCCTCCACGGTATTAGTATTTTTACTGTGATTGGGGTCATCTTTTACGTGATGATCAACAAGTACTACGAGTACCAGTATGTGCAAGGTCACGTTTCTGATGATCTACCCTTTCGTTATGTATTTGCCGCCTTCTGGGAAGGGCAGGAAGGGAGTTTTTTACTATGGATGTTTTGGCATGTGGTGCTGGGTTTCGTACTGATGCGGGTTGGAAAGAAATGGGAAGCTCCGACGATGTCTGTGCTAGCTCTAATTCAGGTTCTTCTGAATTCTATGTTACTTGGCATCTATATAGGATTTGGAGATGATCCCTTGAAAATTGGTAGCAATCCGACCCTATTGCTAAGGGAGGTCATGGATGCACCTATTTTTTCTAATGCTGATTATCTAAGCTTAATCGGAGGTACGGGTTTGAATGCTTCACTCCAAAATTATTGGATGACCATCCACCCTCCTACCCTCTTTCTAGGCTTTGCCTCCACGGCCATTCCATTCTGCTTCGCGGTGGCCGGGCTTTGGAAGGGAGAACATACGGCTTGGCTGAAACCAGCTTTACCATGGGCTTTATTTTCAGGTGCGATCTTGGGTACTGGCATTTTGATGGGATCAGCTTGGGCCTACGAAGCACTTACTTTTGGGGGCTATTGGGCCTGGGATCCAGTAGAAAATACCTCCCTAGTACCTTGGCTAATCCTTGTTGCTGGCATTCACACCAATCTCGTTGCCAAGAATACGAATCATTCCATCCGAACAACCTACATATTCTATCTACTAAGTTTCATTCTCGTCTTGTATTCTACATTCCTAACGAGAAGCGGGATACTTGGCGAAACTTCCGTACATGCCTTTACGGAGATGGGATTAGAATGGCAGTTAGTGGTTTTTCAAGCTACATTTATTTTGATCCCTCTAATCCTGATGATTAGAAGGTATAAGAGCATACCTAGTCCTCAAAAGGAAGAACCTACTGCCTCTAAAGAATTTTGGATGTTCATTGGCAGTTTGGTATTGCTTTTCTCCGGTTTACTAATAACAGGCTCCACTTCTTTACCGGTTTTTAACAAGATTGTGCAGTACTTTGATCCTGTTTATGAAGGTCGAGTCATTACCGATCCAGTTGAACATTTCAATAAATATCAACTTTGGATTGCCGTGTTTATTGGTTTGCTATCCGGTGCCTCCCAGTTCCTTAGATACAAAGGGGTGAACTGGGCTAACAATAAGCGCAAATTCTTTACACATATAGCTATAAGCTTGGTAGGTGCAGCACTCTTGACCTTTTTGACAAGCTTGTGGGTGTCCGCTGGAACCTTTCCATATCTAGTGCTTTTATTCTCTGGCATTTTCACAGTGGTTGCTAATGTTGATTATCTAATTAGCTTTTTGAAAGGAAATCTAAAGCTCGGTGGCTCTACCCTATCACATATCGGATTCGGGCTGATGATCGTAGGTATTATTGCATCCGGTTTGAATAAGCGTCATATTTCCTCTAACCCATGGGCGATGGAAGGCATGATAGAGGGAGCAGAGGATGATATTGCTCAAAAAAATATCATGCTTTTCAAGGGCAATACGATGGTGATGAGTGGGTATGAAGTGACCTATGTCAAGGACACAGTGGAGAATCGAACACGGACTTATACCGTAAATTATAAACGTAGAGGTGCCGATGGACAAGTCAAAGAGGAATTCAATCTAACCCCAGATATTCTATACGATAAAAACTTCACCAAGGTTGAGGTATATAATCCTTCCACGAAGCACTATTTCGGACGGGATATTTTTACCAGTATTCGCGCTTTACCTCAAATAGAGATTGATGCAGAATTCCGTAAGAATCGCGAAGATAGCTTACAATTTAAGCGGTACGAACTTCCTTTAAAAGCAGCCTATACCTTCACTGATACCATACCGATCAGAGATCGAGATACCTTTTCTCTTCGAACATTCACCTTACAAGTGGATGAACTCGTAAAGGGGGCAAGCCATCCAGACTATACTCCTGAGGAAGGAGATGTTTCGCTGGGAGCCAGAATGCGAATCAGGATGAATGGAGATGATAGCATCTACACAGCTATGCCGGTGATGGTGTTACGAGGGCAATTGCTATACACTTATCCAGTTCAAATCCATGAGATCAGTTCCAAGGTTCGACTACACCAGGATGTGTTGAATTTGGTCTTGACGGCAGAGGAAGAATTAGAATACACTGAATTCAAACTGAGTCAAGGAGAACGATTCAGCCTTGGTGATATTAACTTCCAATTTGGTGGCTTCAATACCAAGCCAACGCATCCAAGTTACACCGCCGAAGAAGGGGATTTGGCTGTAGGAGCTATGATCAACATTCAATTGCCGAATGGAGAAGTTGCCCAGGCACAGCCCATCTATTTGATTCGGGATAACCGCCCTTTCAACATCAAAGATGAATTGAATGTACATGGCTTGCATTTCCGGCTGACAAATATTGATCCCAAAGAGGAGAAAGTAAGCCTAATGGTGGCTTACAAAGAACCACCAGCTCAAAATATCCCAGTGGAAATGGCTACAGATTCTTTCCGCTATGATTTTCTGGTGTTGGAAGCGATTGAATTTCCCGGAATCAATTTCTTCTGGTTGGGATCGCTGCTCATGATGATTGGACTAGGCTTGAGTATGTGGTATCGCATCCGGACGATGAAGAGCACAGCATAGAAGTAGAACATTTTGACTTGGTACGATTTCCATGAAAGCTTCTATCCAGCGCATCGTTCTGATTGGAGCCGGGAATATGGCGACAATCCTAGGCAAAGCCTTCCAGGCGGCAGGCTTACACGTAGCACAAGTATACAACCGAACCCTGTCCTCGGCTCAGACTCTCGGCAAGGAGTTATCTTGTGAGTACACCGACCAACTGGACCAACTTACAGTAGAAGCAGACCTATACCTATTATGCGTGAGTGACCATGCCATTACAGAGCTGATCCCTCAATTAAGCTATTTGGAGGACAAGTTGATAGCTCATACTTCAGGAGCAACCCCGAGCAGCATCTTCCAGGCGTATTTCAGTAGGTATGGAGTTTTTTACCCTTTACAAAGTCTGTCCAAATCGCAAGCGGTAGAGTTATCTCAAGTCCCCTTTTGTATCCATGCTCCGCAGGCATCTGATCTCATGATCTTAGAAGACATGGCCCTTCAACTCAGTCAAAAGGTATATCAAATTGATGATGAACAGAGAAGTTTACTGCATGTTGCGGCAGTCTTTGTCAACAACTTTAGCAATCATCTTTTTGATCTGATGGATCACTGGTTACAGGCGGAAAATATTCCTTTTGATCTACTAAGACCATTGATCCTTGGAGGGGCGCAAAAGGTCCAACATGTAAGTCCCAAAGATGCTCAAACCGGCCCGGCTATCCGAGCAGATGAAAACACAATAGCCCGACATTTGGAAATCTTACGGGAAAAACGACCAGATTTAGTCGAACTCTATCAAATCTTTACCAAAAGTATTAACCCTGATCTAACTCAAAACAAAAACTACTGAACATGCGCATCATCGGCTACCTAGAGCACCCTCGCCTCAAAGTGACTGTTTTTAAGATGGATAACAAACTATCTGTTAAATTTGAAACAGGTATGTTAGAGCAAACCTATAAATTCCGTACTCAATCGGGATTGGAAGGGTTAGCAGATATTGAAAAATTAGTAGATGCTAGCTTTACAGCTAAGGTCGAAGAACAGTTCACACAGATGCAAAAGCAAAGTTTTGAAGCCTACGAGCGATTATTGCCTGATGAGGATGAGGATGAATTTGAAATCATCATCTAGCAGGTAAGATCAGAATACCCATCGAACACTATTCGTTAATCGATGGATCGTTTTCGGAACACCGCCCACTACACCCGCTATCCTAGC
This sequence comes from Saprospiraceae bacterium, assembly GCA_965263225.1. Taxonomy (GTDB): domain Bacteria; phylum Bacteroidota; class Bacteroidia; order Chitinophagales; family Saprospiraceae; genus DT-111. The sequence continues at coordinate 448,740 of CBDHHG010000035.1, read as the reverse complement.
ATCGTAAGTTATGTTGAAAACGGTCACAAAGGACAGATGACTATTAATCTTTAACTGAATTGAAGTTCCAGACGATAATCTAGCCTCTCCCAAGGTGCTAATTACAGGTTGGTAATAGGAAGTGTTAGCCAGACGGAGGGTAGGGCTTAATTGAAGCTGTGCGGATAAGGAAATGCTCAACCGATGGGATTGTTCAGAAAAGTGTGTCATACTCATAGATGTTGATCAAACCTGTCCTTGAACTCTCTTTTCATAGAGCGGATAACAGCTTTGTAGGAATGAATGCGTTTTTTCCAAACCTTTTCCTTCTTCATCAGCGTAAGATAGAGCAATTTAGTTAATGCTTCTTCAGAGACGAAAGCAGCTTTGGTTTTGGTAGTTTTGCGCATAATCCGATGCAGACCTTCAATAGGATTGGTAGTGTAAATGAGCTTTCTAACGGCCCAATTGAAGCCAAAAAAAGCTGTTAGTTCTACCCAATTGTTGGTCCAAGCCTGGCCAATTTCAGGATACTTTTGGTTCCAGGTGTGCTCAAAATCCTTGAGCGCCTGGAGTCCTTGAGATTCATCGTCTGCTGTATATATGGCTCTCAGCCCTTTACAAATAGGCTTAACATCTTGGTCATCAACAAAACGGATCGCATTACGTACCATATGCACCACGCAGCGCTGGACGATAGCCTGAGGAAAAACACTCCAGATCGCTTCCTTAAATCCACTCAATCCATCAACGCAGAAGAATAATATATCTTCTACCCCTCTATCTTTGATATGTTCCAAAGTACGACCCCACTGTTTGGCTCCTTCTTGAGGCCCCACTTGAATAGCTAAAACATCTCTATAACCTTCTGCATCTACTCCATAGACGGTATAAACAGCTTTGCTCTTAACCACCCCATTGTCGCGTACCTTAAAATGAATAGCGTCTAAAAAGACAACCATATAAAAAGACTTCAAGGCACGCTGCTGCCATTGGCGAATATCTGACCATACCCGATCAGTAATGGTACTAAGTTGCCCCATACTGAGCTGGATACCATACATGCGTTGCAAATGCATTTGTATATCGCCATAACTATTACCCAGACTATACAATTCCAATATCTGATGATCCAAGCCGCTATGAAGATCTCGCTCCCATTTGCCTACCAACTGTGGCTCAAAACTACCCTGGCGATCACGAGGAGGCTCAATCTGAACTTCTCCTAACTGTGTTCGCAAGCGTTTCTTCGTACTACCGTTACGACGATTGGCTTGACCCGATTGCCGGTCTTGCAACAAGTGAGCATCCAACTCACCTTGCAAAGAGCTTTCTACAAGATGCTTGATTAAATCCTTCAAGATGCCTTCCTCGCCTACTAAGCCTTGACCCTTTTGTAGGCCAGCTAAAGCAGACTCCTCAAATTTCTTGTAATCGAAGGCTGAACCAGAACCCTTTTTCTTTGATTTACTCATGTCAGTCCTTTTTCAAATTTAATTATTTTTGAACTGACACACTTTTTTGAACACTCCCCAACCGATGATCCCTAAAGTAAGTCTCTCCATCATTAATCTCATTGTATTCAAACATGTAAAGCACCCCCCAGAACAATTTTTGCTTCCCCGCTCCAAAAAGATTGAATCGCGGACCACTTCCCAACAACCCGCGATAACGTATCTTGATTCTTTCGTCAAATTGGCTTTGGCCAAAGGCTTCCCAACTGATATGCTCCGCCAATTTTCGACTCCAACGCAGATGGGCAAAACCAGCATTTACCTGTCGATTGGGCCCCGTTTTAATCAAATTATAATTACTCAATAATAGCCAGGTGTCCTTCTGCTGGAGGTAATCCATCCTCAAACCTGTATTAAAACTGAGAACCGAACTAGTGTTCCGCACCCAATTCAAGCCCAAATCTAATTGCCCAAAGAGTCCGCTTGTATCCTTCACAAATCGCTTATCCTCTATATTCACAATTTGCCCACTACACATACAGATAAGGCCTCCCAAACCCAGCAGGGTGAGGATATGTTTTCTCATAGTTCTCCATTTTAGGACATAGCATCAAATAGTGGACCAAATTTGGCTAGATTGATGAACTATTCCTTCTTCTTCCTGTTCGGACTGTAAAACGGAAAGTTATGTTTGGATGGTTAAAAAAAGATCCAGCTAAAAAGCTGGAGAAGAAATACTTAGCACTGATGGAAGAGGCCATGATGATCCAACGGGGCGGTGATATAAAAGCCTATTCCGCTAAAGTGGCCGAAGCAGAAGAGGTGATGCAGGAAATAGAGCGGCTAAAGGATCAGCAAGAAAAAGGATAGGGAGCGAGCGGCTTCTGAAGTAACAGACGATTTCAGCACTTTAGGTTTTCATGAACCGATCTCACAAAAAACCTAAAGTACTGACTAAGAAATGGACTAATCCAATGCAATGATCATTGGCGTCATTGCAGGCACCGTCAAATTGCCCGTAAGTTGATAGGCTTTACCACCAATCACATCCTTCCCTGAAGACTGGGCCGGGAGTGCCTCTGAAAAGCGATCCAATGAGAGAGTAGCAGGCTCTGTTCCCATATTTAAGACCACCATCACTTTATCTGTATCGTTATACCGAAAATAGACATAGGTATTACGCTCTGGAACATAATGCAAAAGTTTGCCGTTGTGCAAGGCACTGGCTCCTTTTCGCCATTGTAAAATCTTTTTCATGAATGCCTTAGCCTCTTGTTGCTGGCTGGTTAAGCCATCGCCAGTAAATGCATTAATCTTATCACCAGTCCATCCTCCAGGAAAATCGCTTCGAATGATTCCATGATCTCCATCCCCGGGATTACTCATCAGGATTTCAGTTCCATAGTAGATCTGAGGAATCCCCCTGGTAGTCAAGATCATAGCTAAGCCAAGCTTAAACTTGGCATAGTCTTCCCCAATGGACGCGTAAAAGCGATTCATATCGTGATTATCAGGAAATACAACCAGGTTATCAGGGTCAGGGTATAGAAAATCATTCGCAAGCATTTCATAAACAGGATTCCAGCTACCAACATTCAACGCTTTTACCAAATTTTCTTGAACTGGAAAATCCATTAAACTCCTTAATTCAGAGGTATATCCATTAGGGTTCTGCTTACCCCTTTGCCAGTAGGATACAATGGCAGGGTTACCATTCCATTCCTCCCCAACTACATTGAAATCGGGATACTCGTGCATCACGGCCTTGGTCCATTCAGTCATGTAGTCCATATCTGGATACGGGTAGGTATCCATACGGATGCCGGAAAGATCAGCGTATTCAATCCACCAAATACTGTTCTGTGTCAAATAAGTGGCCATCAAATCATTGCGTTGATTTAAGTCTGGCATGGTCGAGACAAACCAACCATCTACGAAAATCTGTCGATCAATCTTGGCTCCATGTGGGTCCTGGATCACGGATTTCTTATGGTTAGTTTGTACATATTCCCCAGTGAAATTTAGCCAATCATCCGTTGGTAAATCATCCATCCACCAATGTCCAGAACCACAGTGATTCACAATCATATCCATAATGAATTTCACTCCTTTTCCTTTGGCCTTCTTACTCAAAGCCCGGTAATCCTCATTTGTACCAAAGCGAGGATCTACTTTGTAAAAATCAGTGGTAGAATATCCATGATAAGAATACTCTTCTTGATCATTTTCCAAAACAGGATTAACCCAGATAGCCGTGAATCCCAGGTCTGCGATATAGTCTAAGCTTTTCTCAATACCAGCAATATCACCGCCATGTCGCCCTCCTTTAAAGTCACGATTACTTTTCTCTTTCAGCCCTTCCATAGAATCATTCCCCGGATCAGCATTCACAAATCGATCCGGCGTGATCAGGTACAAAACATCTGAATTATTAAATCCTTCTCGCTCAGCAGAGCCTTTCTCCCGAGTCATAAATTCATAATTGTAAGAAGCTTCCACTTTGTCACTGGCATCTAAGAACACAATATTACAGGTCCCAGGATTCATGCTGGCATCCATTTCTAGATCCAAGAAGAGGTAATTTGGATTTTTCACTTTGATCACTCTTTCTAAGGAAAGTCCCTTGTATTGGATTTTCGGCCTTAGTTGAGCAATGTTTTCTCCATGAACCAGGAGCTGCAGCTTAGTATTCTTCATCCCAGCCCACCAGAAGGGAGGTTCCACACGATTTATCCTTTCTTGTCCAAAGACGGGAATAATAAAAAGCAGGGATAGGCATAGCGTAGCTATACGGTAGGTAAAAGGTTTCATACTTTATTAGGTTAGAATTCCAGCAGCATAATTCATTTGTAGGATCATACTGCTATTTTCAAATTTATTCTTGTAATTCTGATAGTTCGCTCATCTCAATCTCTACCTTTCCGTCCAACTGTAAGGAAACCTGGATAGCATCCGGAGACAGGTAAGCATTAGATAAGTTCAATTCTCTTAAGTCTCCTTTCAGCAACACATTATCGGCTACCGAGTACCCTTTCAATTGTTCTCTAATCTGTTCCTTAATTTCTGTCAAATTATAGTCCAGGTAGAAATTCAAGTTCTCCTCAATGCTACTCTTAAACTTTCCCTTCAACAGCCAAGCTGCGGAGCGCAAGAGGAAGTTACGAGAATCCACTGTATACTTTAATTTTTTGATATCAATGGCATTGTAACGAGGATTATACTCAGGCTTCCCTGTCATGTAAATACTCCCTTCATAGGTTCCGGAAAGCTTGGTATTTACCACTAGCTTATTACCTTGACCATATAACTCGATATCTTCTATTATAATATGACGCTTCCCATAGTCAAAACGTTCTCCCACCATATTTTCCTTGACCAGCCTTTCCGCCTCTTTGTAGCTGATTTCTGCACCGATTTGAATCTCAAAGTCTTCCTTCGTTTCACGGACATACTGGAAAGCGGGTAATACTTTTGACGCTTTATCTACAGCGGGTTTTTCACCGATCTTAAGCCGAGGCCTGGATTGAATCGAGATAGTCGTAGATATCGTCCCATCCTCTGCCTTGATCGGCGTCATGCCAATGGCTTCTGGGTTTATCATCAGCCAGGTATTGTAATCTGGAGCAACGAGGACGGGTTGAAAGGCATTCTCCCAGGCTTCTGTAATGAGATTACTCATCTGGAAGTTCTCTTTTATCTGATCATCAATAGCTTCGGTGATGGTAGATTTGAAATTGCGCAGTAAAATATTCGCCACCGTTCCGACGGGAAGACTTACCACCCCCATCTTGAGCTTAGGTTGCTCCAACCACTCGTGCCCAATGATTTCAGTTTCAGTACTTAAATTCCAGTCCTTGGCTATATCAAACAAGGTCTTCATTTCCACAGCAATGGAGCCTTCCCCTTGTAAGGTCGTGAAGCCTGCATCGTATTTTACCCAAATTTTGAGCGGAACCTTATATTGTACAAAATTACTATCGATAGAAAGATTAATATCCCCTTGTTTCTCGGCCTTTACCATCATATCATCCCCATCATCCATATCATCGTCCTCATACACCATTCCATCAAACTGTCTATTCAGCATTTTCTCCAGTTCCTCTAACCCCACCTTAATCGGAATGTTAAGTAAAGAAATCTTTTCTTCAAAGGGGTTCTCCTCATATTGCTCCATGGGCCGAGTAGGTTTCGTCGTTTTACAGGAAGTACCGAGCGCTAGCACGATCAAGGCCAGTAATACAGTACGCAAAGCCGAGTTTTGTATCATATTAGATGAGTTTCGCCCGCAAGATATAACATCTAAGGCATTGATGTAAAACTGGGATACTATTTTAATGTATACCAACGTTCCGAAAAGAATAAGCAACCCTTCTGGCTTTACCTTGTCCTTACGATAAAATGCTAAAATATAAACGATGAAACGCCTTAGTACATTTTTGGTTCTATTCACACTCATACTGCCCACACATATATTTGCACAAGAATCAAACTGCCTAGACACCAGAGCATTTCTTGGGGTCCATAGTGATGATATCTCTCGGGACAAAGCGGAGATCTTAGGATTTGAGAACCCTTATGGAAGCTACGTGACTAAAGTCATTGGCAACACAGCTGCTGAATTGGGTGGCTTGGAGCCTTTCGATTACATCTATGGTATAGATGATCTGAGAGCTAGTCGCTACGAAGATCTTTCAGATATGTTGACTGCTTATCAGACTGGAGATGAGGTCCTTGTTCACTTTTACAGAAGAGGGCAACAGAAATCTCAGTTGATTACCCTTGGTAGTCGCTCTAACGCTAAATACAAGAATTTTAGCAGTGCAGAAGACCCCCATCTTGGTATCTCCGATATGGAAGTTATACCGAATGAAATTGGAGTCAAAGTAGACGTTTCCCGGAGTTCTACTGCCGCAGAGATGGGATTAGAAGATGGTGATCTGATCACGGCCATTAATGGTTACACCATTGTGGATTGGGATGATATTTCCACAGCTATCGATGCTATGTCGATTGGGCAAACCATCGAAGTGGAATTTGAACGAGATGGAGATATGCGAACCGCCTCCGCCCCCATCCGCTCCAGAGCAGCTTCTCAGCAACAATATAAAGAACGCATTATAGCACAAAGAAATAGTGGAGCCTTTCTAGGTATCTATTCCAATGTGTTATCCAGAGAAAAGGCTAAAAAATTAGGCCTCGATAATTACTACGGTTCCTATGTGACTGGGGTGATTGGGAATACAGCCGCAGAACGAGCCGGTATCGCGCCCTTCGACTACATCTATGGTATTGATGAATACCGTACAGGAGCCCGCCAAAACCTGGGTACTATACTTTCAAAGTATGAACCCGGCGATCGAGCGCGAGTATACTATATAAGAAAAGGATCTGATGAATCTACCAATATCACTCTGGGCAGCCGTTCGGAAGCGGTTTACAAAGAAGTAGATAAATGTGATGAACCCTTCTTCGGTGTCTCCGGAGATCACTCTCGGAGCTGGAACAAGGGCGTGCCAGTGCAAGTTATCGCTAAATCTACCGCCGAATCTTTAGGTATGGAAGATCAAGATGTGATCCTTACTATTAATGATTATCCGATTATTGATTGGGACGATATCAGCACCGCGATTGACAACATGACCATTGGCGAGAACATCAAAGTTACGTACATGCGCAACAATCGTGAAATGACTGGAATCCAAGCTATCAAGTCTTACTGTGAGACCAAAGGCTTGAGTGGTATCGATCAGTTTAGTCGCAGTGACCGCGACATTGTCTTAAAAGGGATCAAAAGATCTACCGACAGACAGTCCTTTAAGGCAGTAGATTTCACCAATGTGGTAGTTAGTGTTCAAGATATCAGCCAGGAGGAATCCAACAAATTGCAACGAATAGGTGGCGTCCGGATGAGTAGCAACACCCTACAGGTGAACAATTTGCAATTGAACCCTAATCCACAGAAGGGGCTCTTTCACTTAAGGTTCAATCTCCCCAATAGTGGTTCCACGAGAGTTCAGATCTTTAACGAAGCTGGAAGAAACATCTACGATTACGATCTAGGGACTTATAGAGGAGCATTTGAAGATGAAGTAGATATTTCGCAGAACGGAAATGCCGACTATTTCCTAACGGTTTCTCAAAACGATCGAGTGATGGCTAAAAAGATCGTACTGCGAAAAAGTTAAGGCTTAAGAGCATAAAGAATTTAGAAATCACCTTTTGATGGCTAGCCTCATGTTGGAGGCAGCCATTTTTTCTTTTGGGCATATTTACCTTTCTGTTGCATCATCGAAAAAAGATAAAAAGCTGCTAAGTTTACTGTCCCTTCTTGCATTTCCATCTTGCTCCTGTTTTAGGACTTTGATTTCCTGTACAAAGTGCTATATTTATTGTTGTAGCCAAATGGTATTTTGCGCCGGTTTGCTACCACTTACGGTCGTTTTACATTAAACACTCATGTATGAAAAAACAAGTTTATTGGAGGTATTTAGGTCTCATCCTTTTAGCTCTAACCACATTTAGCCTTACCCCTGCTTGGGCTCAACAAGACAAAGACATTAAGAAAGCCCCTCCAGGAGGTTTTGCAGAAGCCCTTTACAATTCAACGGAATGGCGTAGTATTGGCCCTTTTCGTGGCGGTAGATCAGCATCGGTAACGGGTGTTCCTGGCAAACCTAACCTGTACTATATGGGAGCCACTGGCGGCGGTGTTTGGCGCACCAAAGACGGTGGGCAAACCTGGGAAAACATTTCCGACGGTTACTTTGGCGGTTCCATCGGGGCTGTTGCCGTTAGTGAATACGATCCCAACGTGATCTATGTCGGCGGTGGAGAAGTGACGGTACGAGGGAATGTATCCTATGGATATGGCATGTACAAAACTGTAGATGCTGGTAAAACCTGGAAACACATCGGCCTGCCCAACTCCAAACACATCCCACGTGTTAGAATACATCCTAAGAATCCAGATCTAGTCTATGCGGCAGTTATGGGTGATCTGTATAAATCTAGTGAAGAACGAGGGGTTTACCGAAGCAAAGACGGAGGGGAAACCTGGGAGAAGATCCTTTTTGCCAATGCTGACGCTGGAGCAGTCGAATTAGTACTTGACCCCAATAACCCTCGGATCATTTTTGCGGCCACATGGCGAATTCGACGTACGCCTTACAGCCTGGAAAGCGGCGGAGAAGGTTCTGCATTGTGGAAAAGTACCGATGGAGGTGACACCTGGACCAATATTTCCAACAACAAAGGAATGCCTAAAGGGGCTTTAGGTATCATCGGCGTTTCTGTTTCACCTGTCAATTCGGATCGGGTATATGCCATCATCGAAAATCAAAAAGGTGGTGTTTTCCGGTCAAATGACGGGGGAGATACTTGGACAAAAGTTAATGAAGACCGCTCTTTGCGACAAAGAGCCTGGTACTATAGCAAAATCTATGCGGATACGCAGGACGAAGACATCGTCTACGTGATGAACGTTTCTTACCATAAATCTACGGATGGTGGCCGTTCTTTCAAATCTTCAAATGCACCTCATGGTGACCATCATGACTTGTGGATCGCACCAGAGGACAACCAACGCATGGTGATCGCAGATGATGGTGGCGCGCAGGTAAGCTTTGATGGTGGAGAAAATTGGTCCACTTACTATAACCAACCCACTGCTCAGTTTTATCGGGTAGTAACGGATGATCATTTCCCCTACCGGATATACGGCGCACAACAAGATAACTCCACCGTGAGGATTGCTCATCGCACCGATGGAGGCTCCATTGGCGAGCGCGACTGGGAACCTACTGCGGGTGGTGAATCTGCTCACCTTGCCATTGACCCAACCAATAATGATATTGTTTTTTGGAGGAAGCTATGGCGGATTTTTAACCCGTGTGAATCATGAAACGAAACAACGTCAGGCCATCAATGTTTGGCCGGACAACCCCATGGGATACGGTGCTGTAGGTATGAGATATCGATTCCAATGGAACTTTCCCATCTTCTTTTCTCCGCATGATCCCAAGAAACTTTATACTGCCTCCAATCAACTGCACGTAAGTAACAATGGCGGACAATCCTGGGAACTGATTAGCCCAGATTTAACGCTAAATGATACCAGCTTAATGCAGTCATCAGGGGGACCTATTACGAAGGATAATACGGGTGTAGAATACTATTGCACCATCTTTGCTGCCTGCGAATCTCCCTATGAGAAGGATCTGCTGTGGGTAGGTTCAGACGATGGATTAGTACACGTATCCAAAGATGGAGGAAAGAATTGGAGCAATGTCACGCCAAAAGGTATGCCAGAATACATGATGATCAATAGTGTTGATCCTGATCCCTTTACCAAAGGAGGAGCCTACATCGCCGGTACTCGCTATAAGCTTGGCGATTATACGCCCTACCTCTACCGCACCAAAAATTACGGAAAGACTTGGAAGTTAATCACCAACGGTATTGATGCGGAACACTTCACCCGCGTAGTGCGGGCAGATCCTAAACGCCCCGCTTTGCTTTACGCTGGAACGGAAACCGGCATGTATATGTCCTTTGACGATGGTGAGAACTGGCAATCTATGCAATTGAATCTACCTATCGTACCGATTACGGATCTAGCCATCAAGAATGACAACCTGATCGCAGCTACCCAAGGAAGAAGTTTCTGGATGATCGATGATCTAAACCGTTTTCCATCAGTTGGATAATAAAGTCGCTCAGAGCAGTTTCAATTTGTATCAGCCCATGCCAAGTTATCGAATGGGCGGCGGTGGACGCTTTGGTCGTGCTTCAAAAACCACGGGACAGAATCACCCTGGAGGGGTAATGGTACATTACTACCTAAACGAAAAACCCGCTGATTCTGTAGAAGTCAAACTGAGCTTCCATACGCAGGATGGTGAGTTGATCCGTGCCTTTTCTACTAAGGCGAAGGAAAGAGCCGATAAGCTTGAAGTTAAAGAAAACGGAAACCGCTTCGTTTGGAATATGCGATACCCTGCTGGAAAATCCTTCAAAGGCATGATTATGTGGGCTGGTCGTTTGACCGGACCTGCGGTAGTTCCTGGCAACTATAAAGTTAAGTTAACCGTCGGCGATCAAACGCAGGAGCAGAACTTCGAGATCCTGAAGGACCCAAGATCCGAATCTAGCCTGGAAGATATGCAGGCCCAATTTACTTTCTTGAAGGAGGTGGTGGACAAAGCTTCTGAAGCGCACCAGGCCATTATTGATATCAGGGACATCCGCCAGCAGATCAAGACCTACACAGACAAATTTGAAGGATGATGACAAAATGGAAGATGTGCTGAAAAAGGCAAAATCCATCACTAAGTCGATGACAGAAGTCGAGGAATCGCTGTATCAGACCAAAACAGGAGTCGACAGGATCCGTTGAACTTCCCCATCAAGCTGACCAATAAGTTAGCGCACTTGAATAGCCTGAATGGTAGTGGAGATTTTCGCCCGACTGCACAATCCTACGCAGTGAAGGAGGAACTCACCCAACAGATTGATAAGGCGCTGAAGAAATTCAGAAAGGTGGTTAACGAGGAGGTCCCCGAATTGAATCGTATGATTAGGGAGAGAGCTGTCGACCCGATCATGATGAAAGAAAAGCCACCAGTAAATTAGGAAGCTCAAAGGCAGAAACACAAATGAGAAAGGGGAAGCTGGAATCCATCCCAACTTCCCCTTTCCAATTTCACATTTCCCACGTCAAGTCGGGAAAAATAGGCTCACTAAGGCTTGTCCGCCTTACTTGCCTTTTCGAAATCACCTGCTTTAATCATTACCATCTTGTTCAAATCAAGGTGTTTCTTCATGGCTTTATTGATCTGTGCTGGCGTCAATGCTGCAATCTTCTTCTCTAGCTCCGCATCGTAATTCATATCACGATCCAAGAACAGGTAAGAATTCAATTTCCCTGCTAAAGCGCCATCTTGAGCTCGGCTTACTTCCTGGCTTTGCAACCAGCCAGATTTAGCCGCTTCAATTTCTTCCGCTGTAAAGCCATCGGTAGCAACCTTGGTCATTTCTTCACGGAAGGCCTTCTCCAATTTAGCGGCATTCTCAGGAGCATAGATAGCAAATGCATAGAAAGAACCAACGGGATCCATAGCATCTCCATTAAAGCTAGATCGTACCGTATAACTTAAGCCTTCTTGCTGACGAATACGGGTAGCCAAACGAGAGTTCAAGAATCCACCTCCAAGCATGTAGTTACCTAACATCATAGCGGCATAATCAGGATGATCTTGACCAATTTCCAGGTTCTGGGCAGCAATGAAAAAGGCGTTCGCCTTATCCGGTGTATTGATCACTTCGGAGCCCGGTTTAGGTTCATAAAAGTGATCCTTCAGGCGAGCATAGGGTTTAGGACTCTTCCAATCCTTGAAACTCTTCGCAAGAGCCTTTTTAGCTACTCCATCGTCAAAGTCTCCAACAATTGATACACTTCCATCGGTAGCCCCATAGTATTCTTTATGGAATTTCTTGATATCATCAATGGTTACAGCCTTGATGGCAGCTAGTTGTTCATCAAAAGTCATGGTGTAACGCACATCATTTTCTGGCCAGTCATTCATGACTCGTTGCAACTTCTGAACGGCTAAAGCCTGTGGATCTGATTTTTGGTTCTCAATGGCTGCAATTCTTGCTTGCTTCAGTTTTTCAAATTCCTCCTCAGGAAAGGTAGGGGTTTTCAGCATTTCCCCTAATAAGCTCACTACCTCTGCAAGATTATCGCGCTCGGTTTGGATCATAGCGCTAGCAGAGGATCCACCACCAAAGATATTCACTCGGGCCTTTAGGCGGTCCAACTCATCCTTGATCCCCTGGCGATCCATACGCTTCATCCCCTTGTCAATCATGGCAGCAGTTAAGGAAGCTACTGTCGACTTTCCACTTAAGTTTTTCGCGTTACCGAACCGAAGGGTCATCCGGCCCATCACCACGTCACCACGGGTTTCTTTTGGTAAGAAGGCATATTCCAAAGAATTTGGAATTTCATCCATGGTCGTACGAGCGTTGATATTAGCTGGCGAGGGATCAAACTCCTCTCCTTCAGCAATAGCTTCTCCTCCTTTATAATTTTTCACCATGGCAGCGATATCCGGGACCACAGGGATATCCACCCGATCTGGCTTATCTACAGGAATGAATCGACCTACAGTTCTATTGGATGGCTTGAAGTATTTCTTGGAAACTGTTACTACATCCTCTAGCGTCACCTTCTTCAATTCATCTCGGTATAGGAAGCCTAATCTCCAATCTCCCAAAGCAATGAACTCACTGATCACCAATCCTACCCTTTCAGAATTCTTCAACAGTTGTTCGATGTCATTCAATAAGCCTGTTTTGGCTCTTTCTATTTCTTCCTCCGTCGGTGCAGTTTCAGGAATAGCATCCAAAGTGGCAATCATGGCATTTTGAGCTTCCTCCAGGGACTTTTCCTTGAGTACGTTCGCAGAGAAGTACGCCAAACCAGACTCGCGCATCGACCGCACATAGCCGAATTGATTTGCCGCTAATCCTGGCTCAACCAAGGCTTTGTACAAACGGCCAGAAGGTTCATCCGTTAAGATTTCCATCAAGACATCCAATTTGGCATTGTCTGGATGAGAAGCAGGTGCAGTGTGATAAGCACAGGCCACAGCTTGAACTTCCCCAGTACGCTTGAGTGTTACAGTTCTTTCACCATCCTGGGTAGGCTCTACCGTATACGTTTTATACAATTTGCGTTCCGGTCTTGGAATCTTCCCGAAATACCCCTTGATCAAACCTAGCGTCTCTGCTGGATCAATCTTACCAGCAACCGTCAATACTGCATTGTCTGGCTGATAATATTTGCGATAAAAAGCCTGCAATCTCTCGATGGGTACTTGTTCTATATCAGAACGAGATCCAATGGTAGATTTCCCATAGTTGTGCCAAAGGAAAGCTGAAGAATAGATTCGTTGAGAGAGGATTCGACCCGGATTGTTTTCTCCGCGCTCAAACTCATTTCGTACCACTGTCATTTCACTATCCAAATCTTTCTTGGCGATGAAAGAGTTTACCATTCGGTCAGATTCCAGGTCCAAGGCCCATTTCAGATTTTCATCCGTTGCTGCAAAAGTCTCGAAGTAGTTAGTACGGTCGACACTCGTGGTTCCGTTAGGACGAGCACCGTGTTCTGTCAGTTCTTGAGGAATGTTGGGGTGATCTGGTGTACCCTTAAAAACCAAGTGTTCTAACAAGTGTGCCATACCGGTTTCCCCGTAGCTCTCATGTCGGGATCCCACTAAATAGGTCACATTTACTGTGATGGTAGGTTTAGAGTTGTCGGGAAACAAAAGGATCTTTAAGCCATTGTCAGTAAGTAGGTATTCCGTAATACCCTCCACAGAGGCTACTTTCTCAATACCTTCCGGTAATTTTTCCATAGCCTTCTTTTGACCCTGCAAGCTTCCATTGCATAGCAATAAGGCAGCAAAGGCCAGAATCAGAGTGTTAATACGCATCAATCTGGTTTTATTATGCAATGTAGTAGATCGCATCTACACATTGCTTAGTTAAAAAATGAGTGTTAGTCAATTGCCTGCGGGAGGGACTTTCTATATCAAAGCGCTAGCACTTGAGGTGGAAATGTAACACCTGTCCCTCTTTTTCAACCGCAAAATGCTGCTGTAAGGTGTATGTACTACCTATTTTAAGAACGAAAGACACTCAAATAGATACACCAACCTAAGATAAGCGGCCCTTATAGTCTTCGAAAGTAAAGGTCTTTAGCACTTCCAAACTATCATCCACTGTCCACTTACATATACTAGGATGCGCAACTCCATTGAAATGGTTGGTTTTAACCATCGTGTAGTGGATCATATCTTTTAATATAACCCGATCCCCTACCGCGAGTTCATTTTCAAAGCTGTATTCCTGCAAATAGTCACCTGCTAGGCAACTTACGCCCCCTAAACGATAAGTTGGTTTCCCTTCAATCGGATCCGTAGCACCAACAACCTGTGGCCGATAGGGCATTTCAAGCGTGTCCGGCATATGCGCTGTAAAAGACACGTCCAAGATTGCAGTTTTGATACCTCCACTATTGATGACATCCAATACAGTACTTACTAAATCTCCAGTTTCCCAAGCAATGGCACTGCCAGGTTCCAATATGACCTCCACCCCGTGTCTCGATTGGAAGTCTATCAAGGTTTTGACCAGTAAATCTACATCATACCCCTCACGGGTGATCAAATGTCCTCCTCCAAAATTCACCCAGCGCAATTGATTAAGAAATGATCCAAAGTGCTGCTCTACTGCTTCTACCAGCATCTGGAAGTGATCGGCTCCGGACTCGCACAAGGTATGCACATGCAGCCCTTCAATACCGGTGGGCCAGCCCTCCTGCAAAACCGCTGGCCATTCCCCCAGGCGTGATCCTGCTATGGCCGGGTTGTACAAATCCGTCTCCACGGGTGAATAGCCGGGGTTTACTCTTAAGCCTACGGACACCCCTAGAGGGACCTTCTCCTGATGGCGTTCGTATTCAGATATAGTATTGAAAGTGATGTGACTGCTGTATCGCACGATTTGATCAAACTCAGCCGGCAGGTATGCAGGCGCATAGGTATGTGCCTTCTGCCTCATCTCTTCGAAGATTAAACGCGCCTCGTGTAAGGAGCTAGCTGTGGCCCCTGATAAATATTGACCAACTAGCGGAAATAGTTTCCACATCGAAAAGGCTTTTAAGGCAAGGATGATGGATACCCCTGCCCTTTCCTGAACCTCCTTCAAAAGCTCAAGGTTTTTAACCAACTTAGCTTCATCTAACACAAAAGATGGAGACGGACATGCTTCATATCTGATCGCCATAGTCTACAGCTCTAGGTCCAACCCTACTTTCTCCTGCCAAGGCAAACCGTATTGCCCTAGGCGCTCTAAGAAGGGATCAGGATCAAATTCTTCTACGTTGAACACCCCGGCTCCGGACCATTTGCCCGTCAGAACCATCATAGCTCCCAGCATCGCTGGAACACCGGTGGTGTAGGATACCCCTTGAGCACCTGTTTCCTTATAGGCTGCCTCGTGGCTACAATTGTTCCAGATATAATAGGTCTTTTCTTGGCCATCCTTGATACCACGAATTCGGCATCCGATCGATGTCTCACCGGTGTAGTTCTCGCCCAGCTCCCCCGGATCAGGCAATACAGCCTTTAGAAACTCCAATGGAACAACATCTACTCCCTTGTAAGAAACTGGATCAATTCGAGCCATACCGATATTCTGGATGACGCGTAAATGCGTTAGATATTCTTCGCCAAAGGTCATCCAGAAACGAGCGCGTTTAATGGAAGGATAGTTCTTCACCAGGGATTCCAATTCTTCATGGTAAATCAGGTATGAACGTTTCGGACCAATATTGGGATAGGTCAGATCCAAGGAAATTTCGTGTGGTTCCGTTTCGACCCATTGGCCATTTTCATAGTATCTACCCTTTTGGGTAATTTCTCGAATGTTGATTTCTGGATTAAAGTTGGTAGCAAATGCCTTTCCGTGATCTCCAGCATTGCAATCTACTATATCTAGATAATGGATTTCATCGAAATGGTGCTTGGCCGCGCGAGCTGTAAAGATGCTAGTCACCCCTGGATCAAATCCACAGCCTAACACTGCCCTTAGTCCAGCTTCTTTGAATCGATCTTGATAGGCCCATTGCCAGCTGTATTCGAACTTTGCTTCGTCTTTCGGTTCGTAATTAGCTGTATCCAGGTAGTGCACGCCAGCCTCCAGGCAAGCGTCCATGATCGTGAGATCCTGATAAGGCAAGGCAACATGTAGTACCAATTCGGGTTGAAAAGCTCTGATCAGTTGTACAAGTTCTGGTACATTTTCCGCATCCACTTGTGCGGTTTCAATTTGCTGATGCCCCGTATCTCGCTTCACATCAGCAGCAATTTCGTCACATTTTGACAGCGTCCTGCTCGCCAACATAATATGCGAGAAGACTTCAGGATTCTGAGCACATTTGTACGTGACTACGCGCCCTACCCCGCCTGCGCCAATGATCAAAATTTTTGACATTAACTTAAGATTTATTGGATGGATTTTGTAATTAAATTCAAATTGTCCTGATGAATACTTCTGAGGCCTGTAGGAAAGTCATACTCCGCCAACAACGCGGCCTCGTCAAATACCTCTTCCCCTTGAGCGTGTCGTATGGCAGCGGCCAAATACTGTTGGGAGAAAACAATTCGCTTTCCCATTTCAGGGATCTCCTGGCAGACTCTACCATGCCCAGGGACAAGTACCTTTGGTCGGGACTGGCTTAGAATGCTGCTAGCCTTATCCAGGGTGGATTGATAATCCTCAACACTATGATAGATAAAAGGAAATTCTACATCAGAAAGATAATCTCCTGCCAACCAAACCCCTAGTGGCTCCAACAAAGCAAATAATCCATCCGCATTATGCCCAGGGGCCAACCAAAAGCGAATCCGCGTCTCACCAAAACTGAGAAACTCCTCATCTTTGCGAATGACGATTTGAATCTCTGGATATTGAATGGGGTAGTTACGCTTTATATAATACTTATCGTCAAAAGCCAGAATCTGTTGTACTTCTTTGTTCTTTGCCGGATTTTGCACAAAGGCTTCGCTGGCAATCGTAATGGCCTCTGGAAAGGCCTGCCAACCAATAATATGATCATAATCGGAATGCGTAAAAAGTAGATAGGTCGGTCGGTCTCTCTTAATCGAATTAACATAGGACACGATTTCTTCTACTTCATGGGGTAACCAGTTCGGGTCTACAACCAAGATTAGATCTGGGGTATCGATGACCGTCGCCGTAGTCTGATATAATGCGCTTTCGAAGACGCAGATACCCGCTTGCCTAAATTGAATCATCCTGCTTGGAATTACGATTTTTCAGCTCAATAAAAAAGCGATCAAAAGTAGTGCGGAATATCCAAAAAACCACCTAAAATGCAAGTATTCTTTCGGTGAAATGCCATGCTTTTTATACAGATGGATACACTGCATAAATTTTTCGAAAGTAAAAGCCACAAGGGTTGCCAGTGCAATCCCAATTAAACCGAATTGTTGCCCCCAATAAAAACTTAGGCCAATATTGAGCAGTAACTCTATTCCTCCGATCCATGCCATTACAGAGTTGGCTTTGAGGCCAATAAGAATCGTGGAAGAAAAGACTAAGCGACTAAGGATGACAAATAGGTACACCTGGAAGATGGGAGCACTCTCTACAAAATCCGAGTTAAAGATCCAAGGAAATAAGAAAGGGCTAAAAAACATTAGCACGATCGACAGGGGGAAAAGCAAATGAAACAGGCGGAGCGAACGAGCTTTGATTAATGGCAGGGCCTTCTTTACATCGGTTGCCACCTCCACTACCATCACATTAGAAAAAGCATTGGTTAGAGCTAATGCCAAGGGCAACTCCTGGGCGCCGTATCTAAATACGGCAAACTTGGCCTCATCCCCCTCAAAAAGAAACCCCACCAACCAAGCATCGAAAGCAGGTAAAAGTCCACCAAGAATGGCATACAATATTAAGGGAAGGGCCACTCCCGCCCATTGCTTAATTAGCTCCAGATCAAGCCGCGTACTTCCCATTGCCCCAACCAGTACCAGCAAATAGAGCAGTCGCGCCGCTCCCACTCCAATCAAACCGTAAAAGCTATATTGGAAATCCCACCCCAGAAAAATGGGCAGGACCATGGCAACAACTTGGGCGCCGAAAGAATACAAGCCATAGCGAAGGATAGGCCAACCTTTCTGCTGTAAGACCAGATGATTTTCGATTAGAAAAGACGGAAAATTAAGGGCCAGGTAGAAAAGGAAGAGCGAGTAGAAGCGAAGTTCTTGTTTATGTAACACGTATTGCCATAAGAATCCCCTGCCCAACCAGGCTATGGCTACGATAGCAAGTCCCAGCCCAAGAAAAAGCAACACCGCATTGAAAAGAAACCGCCTTTGTTCTGGAAAACTTAAACCTGGATAGTAGCTAAGCATGCCCTGGATCAAGCCCGACACCCAAAAGAAGCTCAATACGTGCCCAAGGAAAAGAAGTTGCTCGTAATTGCCGAGCTCCGTAGTAGGTAAATGCAACTGCGCCAGTAGAATGGCGATCAGGATCAGACTCCCTTGCCGACCTACGTTAAAGAGTTGTAAGGCCCGCAAGGGACTGATGGTTAGTAACTGTTGGTATAAGTAGTTCGACAATAGATTCTCCTTTTGTCAGCTGAGCCATCTACGGCTATGCTGCCTTAGTCAAAGCCTTCCGCGGCCTACTACTACAGGCGGTTTTCTTGCCTTGCTTAGCCGCAAAATTTACGACCTGCAACTACACAAGTACTATGGTCAAACTACTTGAGTTTCCCGGGTTAACCAATAACCGAATCGCGCTCTTTGAAGACCACGCCAAAATCCTGTAGCTCTTCTAAAACCGGTTCATACACCTCTCTCATCACTGGAATATTGACCCCAGTAGAAGTAATCTTACCCTCCATGACCAGCCGCACAAAAATGCCCATGGGTAAGCCCACTAATTTGGACATAGCAGTTTCCAGTTCATTTTCTCCTTTAAGGATCAAAGTAGACTCCGTCAGGTGCTTTTTCCCGTCTAGTTCATATTCAAACTCATGCTGCATGACCACCATATCCTTATCTCCTTTGCTCAGTTGCCACTTCTCTAGCAGCAGATGTTCGAGGATTAATGCTGGGGTAGCATTAGGCAACTTAATTTTCTTCTTGCGGAATAATCCCAACCACTCTAGCTTTCGCATAACAGGAGAGTTCAGGCTCTCTCCAATGAGGTTCGCCACTTTTTCTTTCACCGAGCTTCCTGGTCGACTATTTACGTAACCATCCATCCACTCGTGATAAGTGATATCTCCAGAATTGAGAATTGGATAAGAACCATCCGTAATCCCGATTTTAATCAAGGCATTCCAGGCAGCGCAAAAGCCCATGGGTCTGAAAGTTCCTCTTAAGATATTTGGGATACCTTCTAGTCCATAAATATCCTTATAGAGAAGAGAATCTCTATTCGCATATACTTCGTAATCCCCAAGTCCAGCCACGTTGACCACTCGATACTCTTCAAATAAGCGATTATAAGGTAAAAACCGAAGCTTTCCTCCTTCCAGGTACTGAGCTGTTCCCTGCCCCATCAATACGACATTTCTGGGATTCCAGGTAAACTTATAATTCCAGGGGTTGTCATCACTTTCAGGAGCCACGAGTCCCCCGGTATAAGAACGGAAGGCGATGAGTTTTCCCCCCTTCGCCTTGATTTCTTCGATCTTTTGTTTGGCGGACATGTGATCAATCCCGGGATCAAGCCCCATTTCCCCCATAAAGATCAATTCTCTATCTCTGGCCTCATCCCCCAATCGGTACATCTCTTGGGAAACATAGGATGCTGTGATGAGATGTTTTCTGAGTTTTATACAATCATGTGCTACCTCTAGGTGTAGGTGGGCAGGAAGTAGAGATACAACTATATCTGCACGGCTGATTAGATCCTTTCTATCATTTGTCTTCAGTACATCAAGCCAGGCAGAGCGACCATTAGGATGATTTCCAATTCGATCAGCTGCCCGCTTTGGATCAGCATCTGCTACGGTAACAAAGCAGCCTTTATCCTTCGCTAGCTGTAACACATACTTGATCAAGGAAGTGGAAGATCTTCCAGCTCCTATGATTAGAATGTTTTTCATTTTTTTTGACTTTAGTCCAGAAGCCACTCCAAGCAATCCATGCGAACCATTACAGTGACCTCCTCGTAATTTGTGTTAGGGTTTAGGCTTTTGAACCAGCAAGACAGCTGCCCTTTATTAGGCAAGGTATAGCTGTTGATAGTAGCCTAATGTAAGACGGCCGCAATATACCTATTGGGCCGTTTTTTAATAAATAAAACGTTGATTTGTTGCTCTAGCTTTTGTGCTCGATCCCCCCAAAAGGGGTATGTTAGCTCCTGCATAGGTTGGCGAAGGCGCAAATTACAAAATTTTCACCAAGTGGTCATACTGAGTAAGGCCATAGAAATCTGTACAAACTTTAAGTTCAAATACAGCCGATGCCTTTTCTTACTAAGAAACTTTACTTTGATTATGAAGCAGATACAGTTGAATACTTCTTTTCTCTCACTTGATCCTACCGAACTCAGCACTGAAGAAAAAATGCTACTGGACCGAGCGTTAACGGCTTGTGATCGTGCCTATGCCCCTTATTCCGGATTTCAGGTGGGTGTGGCACTTTTACTAGATAACCAACAGATTCTGGAAGGAGCCAATCAGGAGAATGCAGCCTATCCGATGTGTATTTGTGCCGAACCGGTAGCTCTGTCGCGGGCTAAAATGCAATACCCGGAAGCTAAAATTCAGTGGATGGCGATTCGAGTAAAGAATGAGGTAAAGCCAGCTTTGGAACCGGCAGCTCCCTGCGGGGCTTGTCGGCAAATGATTAGTGAATATGAACGAAGACAGGCGGGCCCCATTGGTTTATTACTACAGGGACAGCAAGGGTTGGTCTATAAATTTAGTGAAATCGCTCCGCTCCTCCCCTTGTCCTTCAGCGGAGAATTCCTATAAGAGCTTATTTTCGATTCCGAAACTTTTCAATATCTAAATGACCAATATGTACCTGCCGCCGACCAGATTTAAGATCGGAATAATACCTCTTTAAGGTAAATACAGAAGAGGTAAAAGCTATATCTTCCCAAGGAATTTCGTCTTCTTTGAATAATCGGACTTCCTCGCTCTCTTCCCCAACACCAAACTCCAGTTTCTCCATTCGGCCCAGAAAATGCATGTACACCTGGTTAATGTGAGGAATACTATAAATAGTGTGGATTTCCAGATCAACCACTTTAGCCAGGGCTTCTTCCCATACTTCTCTACTAGCGCCCTCCTCTACTCTTTCTCCATTCTCCAGGTATCCTCCTGGCACATTCCAATACCCTAACCTTGGTTCTATGGCTCGCTTGCACAACAGCACATGCTCGCCCCAAATCGGTAGGCAGCCAGCTACGATCTTGGGGTTAGAGTAATGTATGGTACCACATTGCTGACATACCCACCTCGGTCGATTATCACCGAGTGGCACGTTGAACTGCAAGCGATCTGATCCACAATTACTACAAAAATTCATTTTTCGTTTCAAATTTCTCGAGGTCCTCTGGTGTATCTACGCCCATGGTCTCTAGTTCCGTCAAGCCTACGATAATATTATACCCTGCCTCTAACCAACGTAATTGTTCTAAAGACTCCATGATCTCCAATCGCCCCTGAGGGAGTTTAGCACACTTCTGTAATACTTCATTTTTAAAGGCATAGATACCAATGTGCTTATAGAAACTGTGATATCTTAGCCACTGGCTACTAGCCAGATTGCGAATAAAGGGGATTGTACTACGACTGAAGTACAGTGCCTCAGCTCGCGCATTAAAGACCACTTTGACAATGTTAGGATCCATCAGTGCCTTCTCCGTATCAATCTTCTTAGCTAGTGTGGCAATATCTACTACGGAAGATTTATCGTCAAACAATCGAACCAACTGATCAATTTGATTGGGATCGATAAACGGTTCATCTCCCTGAATATTTACAACAATTTCTACCTCGGGATGTTCTGCTGCCACTTCTGCACACCGATCGGTACCGCTACGGTGACTTGTGCTGGTCATCATAACTTTACCTCCAAATGACCTGACATGATCGAAGATGCGTTGATCATCTGTTGCCACGATAACCTGATCCAACACCTTAGCCTCACAGCATCTTTCATACACTCGTGCAATCATGCTTTTCCCTCTAATATCTACCAATGGTTTACCAGGGAATCGCGTTGACTCATACCTGGCGGGAATCACTCCTAATACTTTCATAGGCGCAAAATAACAAGTAATAGTAAAATAAAAAGGTTTAGCACCAATCTAGTATATCCACCATAGCACTAAGCAGCTGCGATTGATAGCCATCCTCATCGCCAAACGCTTCCAAAAGTTTTCCTTTGAAGACCTAGCCCGGCTACCTCCGACAGTTTAGGCTGAAAAATCCGGCCCCATTTTTGTACATTACTTACTATATTTGTGGTATACCCCAATTCGTTAAGATTATGACCAAAACTATGAGATACTGGGCTTTTGTCATCTTATTGTGGATGACAGCAAACACTGCACGAGCGACTGGCGACAGCCTCTTTTACTTACTTCCTCAAGATAGCGTACTACTTCACATCGGAACTTACCAAGAAAAATTCTTCTACCATACGCTGGAGAAAAAGCAGACTTTATTCTCTTTAGCAAAATTCTATGGGCTTCGCATTCAGGAACTGTACTACTACAATCAAGGTTTACAAGAAAAGCGTTTATCCGTGGGAGATCCCATTCGGATTCCCATTCCCAACAAAGCTATTCTACGGTATACCTATCCTACTTTCTCCCCTTCCCAGCATGCCCGGGTGTACTATGTGGTAAAGAAAGGAGATACCATGTTCCGCATTGCCAAGCATTACTTTCGGATGCCCATTGAGGATATTATGGCTCGCAATCAAATGACAACCACCACCTTAAAAACAGGACAAGTTTTACACATTGGTTGGATCAGTCTAGCAGGGGTACCGGAAGATTATCGCAAGAATCCCAATGGTCCTTATCATCCACAAAACGAAGCCCTGCAAAAGCGATACCTGGAGAAGGTAGTTACCCGCAAAGAAAAGTCTATCCAAGGGATTGCCATCTGGCAGAAGACTAGCAACAATG
The DNA here is from genome assembly GCA_965263225.1 of Saprospiraceae bacterium. Lineage (GTDB taxonomy): Bacteria > Bacteroidota > Bacteroidia > Chitinophagales > Saprospiraceae > DT-111. The sequence goes on along the minus strand of CBDHHG010000035.1, from coordinate 425,542 downwards.
ACCAACTCTTTGCCCTCCACCGCAATGCTCGGCCAAATTCAGTCATAGAAATTACCAATCCGATGACCCATCGCACAGTCTATGCAAAGGTGATTGGCTCTATCCCTGCTACTGCCTACGAAAACAACGTGGCCGTCGTACTTTCCCCTTTGGCGGCCAAGTTGCTAGGAGCCAAAGACCCGCGATTCTTCGTACAGGTCAAATATTATCGCTGATTAGTACGGTACGAATGTTAACAGAACGTCAGGTTTTTTCCGAGAAGTGATTCCTTGCTTCTCCCTTCCTTTCTTTTCTAGTACATTTGCAGTTTAAATGGCAAATCAGATAAAGAATGGATATAAAAAACAACATCCTTGAAACCATTGGCAACACTCCATTGGTACAATTACACAAGGTAGTAAAAGACATCCCGGCCACTGTACTCATGAAAGTAGAAACCTTCAACCCTGGCCACTCCATCAAAGACCGAATGGCACTAAAGATGCTGGAAGACGCTGAGGCCAGAGGAGATCTTCGCCCCGGAGGTACCATCATTGAATGTACCAGCGGGAATACCGGTATGGGCCTAGCGCTTGCCGGTGCCGTCAAAGGCTATCGAGCCATTTTCACCACAAATGACAAGCAATCCAAAGAAAAGATCGACCTTCTCAAAGCAGTTGGCGCTGAGGTCGTAGTTTGCCCCACCAATGTCACTCCCGATGATGAACGCTCTTATTACTCTGTGGCAGAGCGACTAAGCAAAGAAATCCCGAATTCTTACTGGTTCAATCAGTACGATAATCTGTCCAATCGACAAGCTCACTATGAAAGTACCGGGCCTGAGATTTGGAAACAAACCGAAGGAAAGGTAACTCACCTGATCGTGGGCGTAGGAACCGGAGGAACCATCTCTGGAACCGGTCGGTATCTCAAAGAGCAGAACCCAGCGATCAAAGTTTGGGGAATCGATACCTATGGTTCTGTTTTTAAGAAATACCACGAAACTGGTGAATTTGATGAAAAGGAGATCTATCCTTACATCACCGAAGGGATCGGAGAAGATATCCTACCTAAAAATGTAGACTTCGAAGTCATAGATTTTTTTGAAAAGGTAACGGATAAAGATGGTGCGCTAATGGCGAGAAGGCTAGCGAAAGAAGAAGGAATCTTATTGGGGTACTCTGCTGGATCTGCTGTGGCAGGCTTGTTACAATTGAAAGACAAGCTCACTCCTGAAGATATAGTAGTGGTAGTCATACACGACCACGGAAGCCGTTACGTAGGAAAAATATACAATGATGACTGGATGCGTGAGAGGGGCTTTCTGGAAACAGAAATGACCGTTCAGGAGATTTTGGGTAGGAAAGACAGCAATGAGTTCCTATCTGTGAAAACAAGTGATACAGTCCGCATCGCTTTTGACCTAATGAAGTCCAAGGACATTTCACAACTCCCCGTTATGGACGAGGAAGGTAATATTGTAGGCTCCTTGACAGAAAGTAGTGTACTAAGCTTTTTATTGGAGAACCCAATGCAACACTCTGATAAAAAAGTAGCTGATATCATGGGAGACCCGTTCCCGGTGGTTTCCTTGGACCTACCCTTCTCTCAATTAAATCGGTTTATCGATAAGAAGATTGACGCGGTACTGGTAAAGACGGCCAGTGGACAAATGCATATCATTACGCAATATGATATTATCCAAGCTCTGTAGGGCTTAAGCACCGCCAGGTCAAAGCCGGAGTAGACTACTCTCCCCTACTCCGGCTTCCTTAATGCATGTTTTATGATCACCCTTTGAGTGGAAAACCGCCCCTTTTACTTAATTGGCCATATCACCAGTATCATTCTCCGGAACCTGATAGAATTCCCTCAATCGAAGAAGTTCCTTTTGCAGACGCTCTTTCACCTCAGCATAGGCTGGGTCTTCTGCTAGATTATTCAGTTCCAAACTGTCGGTCGCCAAATCGTATAGTTCCCAATCGTCAATGTCATGATAGAAATGAATCAACTTATAGCGATCATCTCTAACTCCCTCGTGTCGCTTCACATTATGCCAGCCATGCGGGTATTCATAGTAGTGATAATAGACACTCTTCCGCCAATCTTCACCCACATTTCCCTCCAAAATGGAGCGCATAGAAGCCCCTTGCATATCTCCAGGAATGGCTACCTCCGCATAATCCAGAAAGGTGGGCGCAAAATCTAGGTTTAGTACTAGCTCATCTCGTACCTGTCCTCCCTTTACACCAGCGGGATATCGCATCACCAAGGGCATCGAGAAAGATTCTTCGTACATAAAGCGCTTATCATACCAGCCATGTTCTCCCAAGTAAAAACCTTGATCGGATGTGTAGATCACTATGGTGTTTTCCGTTAATCCTTGCTGATCCAGATAGTCCAATACGCGACCAATATTTTCATCGACGCTAGCTACGCTCCCCATGTAGTCCTGCATGTATCGCTGATATTTCCAAATAATTAGGTCTTTTCCCGTCGGTGGGTTTTCCCGAAAGGCTTTGCGAATTGGATCGTAATGCTCATCCCAAACGCTTCTTTGTTCGGGGGTGAGTAGCTTTCTAAGATTATCCCAATTGCGGGGAGCACGGAAATTGCTGGCACCTCCACCACCTGTTCCCGTCTCTTCTCCATAGTCTTCTGGTAATAACTTCATATCCGAAGACATATACATATCTTCGATTCTCATATCCTGGGCGGCAGCAGCGGCTCTTCCTTCATAATCATCAAACAAAGTTGGGGGTAAGGGATATTCCTTTTGCAAAAACTCGGGAAGATCCTTTAAGTTGGGCATCCAATTTCGATGCGGCGCTTTATGATGATAAAGCATGCAAAAAGGCTTGGCCGTATCCCTCTTTTCGAGGACCTCTAAGGCTATGTCGGTAATGATATCAGTCGTATAACCAGTATGTGTCATGGTGTCTCCCATTCGCACCATTTGGGGGTTGTAATAGTTCCCCTGACCGATTAGCACATCCCAGTAGTCAAAGCCAGTGGGCTGGGTCTTGAGGTGCCACTTCCCAACTACAGCAGTAGAATAACCCGCTTGTTGTAAGAGCTTGGCAAAATTCATTTGGCTTCCATCAAAGTGATCCCGATTATCTCTCAAACCATTCAAGTGGCTGTATTTGCCGGTAAGTAGGACTGCCCTAGACGGCGCACAGATAGAGTTGGTCACAAAGCTATTGGTGAAGCGAATCCCTTCACTAGCAATACGATCTATATTCGGTGTTTCAATCAGATCGCTCCCATAGCTGCTTATGGCATTACGGGCATGGTCGTCCGTCATAATGAAAAGGATATTCGGCCGGATTGTTTCTGGTGGTTTTTGATCAGTTGTGTTTTGGCAAGCTAGAATAACGAGAAAGAGTAAAAGGAACAGCCAGCGTGTAATAGACATGTGTGATAAGTTGGTTTTGTTATGATATAAATAAGTACCCAGGCACTTGGGCGTGGGACGGTTATAATCAAAAAGAGTCAAATAGTATATACCAAATATACCGCAATAATAGGAACCAATCGAATGGCTTTACTTATGGAGTGGAATAGAGAATTAGCTATGAGATAGATGCATCCTTTTGGCGACGCTCCAACTCTTGCTGGATAATGGATCGGATAAGACCGCTTGATTTGTAAGTGCGAAACTTCTGATGCACGTAGAACTTTCCTACAGCAAAAGCAAGAATAAAAGAGAGGATCAAAAAGGTCATTAAGTTGGACAACCAAGAAACGTCGACTGCATAAGCGAAGAAAAGCAATATGAACCAAACGGAAACACTCGCGAGAATTAAAAAGAGTTTACGATTAAACTGCAGTACTTCATACTCTTGTAATCCCAGCTTATCCAAAAGGTGATATAGTTCCTGATTGGAATAATATTGAGGCCCTGCTTCAATGATCATAAGCAAGTCATCATTTGCTTCTTTTTCAATTTTCCGCAAATGTCGATCTAGAAAAAAGTGCCTCATTCCTGCAAAAATTAGCCTTTTTTAGGTGTGATTACATGTATCCCACGATTTTGCGAATCGTATGCGAATTTAACCAAAAACGTTGGATTAAGCAATTTCTTGTATTGAAAAGTAAATAAGATCAGATGCCTTTTTAGTACCCACTTCCACCATACCAAAATGGTATTACACTCTCTTTTTTCTCTCCAGATTCGTTTTGGTACAAGTGGACAATTCGCAGCCGGTTGATACCTGCCGTAAAATGTTTGGCAGAAATGTAGGTCAATAGGCCTTCCTCCCCCGCATTGGGATGTGTATGTCTGAAAAACTCCAAACTATCCATTTTATTGTCATTTACGTAAAATTCATAGTAGTTGACCCGACAATCTTTAAATAGATTGCGACGACGGCGGTTGTTTTCGCGGCGAGAAAGTGTTTTGTCCTCTTCATAAGCAGCGCAATATTGATCCACTAGCACTTTCTCTCTTCTGCTCATGGGAATAAATACTCTTAATACATTCCCCGTAATCACATCTGAAGGTAATAAAGGTGCGAAAACTGCACGGCCCGGCACCATCTGGTCCTCGTAGTTGTCCACGAAGATGCGATGGTCGGTTTCCGCCATTTCAAAGAAGGCCTTTTGTCTCAGTAACCCCACGTTTGAGTTCATAAATACGGGAAAAGAGATAAGCATGATCAAGAAAATTCCTAATACTACCCATATTCCCATTCGCTCACGCTTGAAATTGGTCAAAAGAATATATAGGATATAGTACCCTGGTTCATAGAACACATTGTACATGATCCGGCCAAAGATCTTGATGGACAAAGTGAAATGTATCCGCTGCACCCATTTCTTCTCTCTCAAGGCTTTGCCATTGAGAATACCAGACAATATGGCCGGTATGAGAAAAAGTAAAATCAAGGTGAGGAAACTTGTAGAAACACTTACCGGTAGGAAAATGGCAAGGATCACAGACACAATCAGGCAAACGCTGATTAAGATACAAACAGCAATGATCATGATTACGACCCCAAAGGTAATGCCAAACATAAGACTACAGAAGTCATCAAGACGTCGATTGAAATGATTGACATCAGGGAACTCCTCAAATAATTGTTGCAGGAAGTGTTCACTATGGTAATCCGTGTTTCGATTAATACCATTTGGAAAAACGGAGACCAGGCCGATCATACCAATCCACAAGGCCCTCAGTACAAAATGAAGAATGAAAGAAACGATGAGTATAGAAGCGCAGATCGTAAGGTACCAAAAAATGAAGTAGCAGATATTTAGTGCCCCTTCCGGTAGCCATAGGAGCGCCATATCAATCAATTGGCGGATGAGATCGGGTAGCAGTAAAGCGCCATATATCGCAACTCCAGAAACCAACATTTCAGCTTGCCAGCTTTCCGCTTCCAGGATCTGAAGCCAGGTAGGTTTTTCCTTATTTTCCATGTATCCAGGTACTTAGGCTTGGGCTAAGGTAACGAATGTGTAGGAAAATTTACCGCTGTAGGGCTGAGAAGGCAAAATGCTCCTTTTTACTACGAAAGCCGTATTGGATGTAATGTTCCAATACGGCTTTCTTACTTTTCTAGGAATACGTCCTGACTGGCTATCTAACTTAATTTGGCTAAGTCGCGAATGAGTATACTTCTTCGATTGAAATAGATCAAATTCGCCCTTCGCAAATCATTAAGCACCGAAGTCACCGTCTGTCTAGACGTGCCCGTTATATTGGCAATATCTTGTTGTGTAAGGCTGTGTTTAATAAGCATCTCATACCCCACGCGCTTCCCTTGACGAGAGGCACTTTCTTTCAAAAAGTCAATGATACGACGACGAGCATCCTTAAAAATGAGAGACTCCAGTCTATTTTCAACTTGGCGTAAGCGATCTCCCAGCAGATTTAATACCCGCATCGACAAATCAGAATAGCGAGGAAGTAGTCGAGTAAGCGTCTTAATGGGAACCACCACCATCTGCACATCTGCTGTCATCGCTGAAGCAAAATCTCGGTAAGTTTCTTCCCCTATAATTCCCAATTCACCAAACATAGAGAAGGGATGCAGAATCCGTTTAATTACCTCTCGCCCATCATCAAAATGAGCTCCAATCTTTACGCTACCTCTTAGCAGAAAATAAACGCTTTCTGCCGGGGCATCCATCTTATAGATAATGGCATGCTTAGCCATCTTCTTGAAAGAAGATTCTGAAGCGACTAACTTAAGAATGTGAGGATCTAGTCCCTGAAATAGAGGGAAGTAAGATAATAATTCTTCAATGGACTTTTGATGATACCTTAGTTGCATTGCCGTCGTTTTATTGGTTAGACATTTACCTAGTTTGACGATACAAAAGTGCAACTTAGAAAACCGAGAAGAAAGTACAGAAAACAAGCTTTGTCAAAAAATACAACTCAAAAAAACCAACACAATTAACTATACATCAATAACTTAATAAAAAAATAAAAACTCAATTGTCCAAAAATTAAGAAAAAATCACACTTTTTACCAAATCCGTTCCATCAACAATATCGACTTGATAAGCTTCAGCCTCCACATTAAAGGTCTTAAAGTATGCCGTTTTAACCGCCACAATAAACCCCTTACTGCGAGCACGATCAACGAGATTGATGCTACAGCCGCCAAAACCACCACCCATGATTCTGCTACCAATTACCGCTGGATGTTCTTCAGCAAAAGCAACCAGAAAATCTACTTCCTTACAACTTACTTCGTAGAGATCTCTTAAACCAAGATGAGTTTCAAAGAGTAATGGGCCTACGTTTTCTACCTGTCCGTCCCAAAGGGCCTGGCATACTTGCTGCAACCGCTCGTTTTCGCCAGTAACGTACAAACAACGCTTAAATACATTGGGGCCGAGGTCGTGTTCATGTTGAAGAACCTGATCCATTGAAACATCTCTTAAACTCTCCACCGCTGGATAGAATCGCTGTAGCACACTGACGCCTTCCGCACACTCCTTGACTCTAGCTTCATAAGCGGATTCGCTCAGATCGTGACTAACTTTAGAGTTGATCAGAACTATTTCATATTTCCCTAGATCACAGGGAATATATTCGTAGGAGAGGCTTCTACAATCTAAAAGCACCAATTGCTTTTCCCGCCCCATAAGACTGGCAAATTGGTCCATGATCCCACAGGGTACCCCGACAAATTGATGAGAGGAACGCTGAGCTAAACGAGCAATTTCCGGTTTTTCAATTTCCACTTCAAAAGCGGTCTTCACCAAGGTAGCAAAGCCAGTTTCTAAGGCTGCCGATGAACTCATGCCGGAACCAAGCGGAAGATTCCCGCCAAATACTACGTCTAATCCTGCCAAGCTTACTCCTTGTTGCTGATATTGATCCAGAATACCGGTCAAATAATTAACCCAAAGCTTGCCGCTCTTTTGAAAGGTTTCCTTGAGTGAAATTGTATCGTATTCATCAATATCAGCAGCGTATACCCGACAATAATCCAGTCCGTTAAGTGCTCCTGCAAAGAAGATAAACTTATCAATGGCTGCGGGCAGGACATACCCCATATTGTAATCAGTATGTTCGCCGATGATATTGATACGACCACAGGCGCGTATCTCGTAGGTAGGTGCGCTATCAAACCGTTGTTCGAACAAGGATTTGATGCTTTCGAAGTTGTGCATATTTAGATAGGTGTTAGCCCTCGTCCATGTTCATATTGTGGAAGATACTTCCTACATCATCATCTTCTTCCATCTTCTCAATTAGCTTAATCACGTCCTCCACCTGCTCGTCGGAAAGGTCTTTAGTATGGCTTGGAATTCTTACTAATTCAGAACTAACCACCTCAAGATTTTTCTCTTCCAAAGCCTTTTGCATATCTCCGAAGCTTTCAAACTCCGTATACAAAACGACCTGGTCATCGTCCTGCTTAAGCTCTTCTAAACCAAAATCAATCAGTTCCAACTCCAATTCTTCAAGATCCAATTCTTCAGCCTTGAGCTTGAATACGCCCTTTCGTGAAAACATGTAGTCTACCGAACCAGAAGTCCCCAATGAACCACCATACTTAGAAAAAATGTGGCGGACATTGGCCACTGTTCTATTGTTGTTATCCGTCGTAGTCTCAACAATTACAGCTACACCGTGGGGCGCATATCCTTCAAACAGTACCTCATCATAGTTTTCTGCGTCCTTAGAGCTAGCCCGCTTAATTGCGTTTTCGATATTAGCCTTTGGCATGTTGGCAGTCTTGCCATTCTGGATGGCCAAACGCAAGCGAGGGTTATATTCGGGATCTGGACCTCCTTCTTTCACTGCGATAGCAATTTCCCGGCCTACTTTTGTAAAGACCTTGGCCATGTTGGCCCAACGTTTCATTTTTCGCTCCTTGCGATACTCAAAAGCACGTCCCATTCGTATGAGATTTAAAAGACTTTGTTGAACAAATAAAAGGTGGAAAATGCAGCTTACACACTTCTCAAAACCCATAGAGGGTATGCTTTCCACCACGGCGGTGCAAAATTAATTTTTTCCAAGATTCTCTCAAAGTTTTTTGTAAACTAGCATAACTTGCAACTAGCAGAGTAATTGGAAACAATGTTTGCTTTTCCAGTGTTACACTGTGGAAAGTTGCCTAACTTCGTTGAATTCTAGGCCCAATAAAAGGTTTTAAGTGCACTCTTTTTAAGTCATATTCCTAGTGTCAGTCCAATCCTTATTGTAACTCTATATAGAAACCACAGGTCGCGATGCAACCAGGATAGTATAGATAAGTATTCTCATAAATTTCAAATCATGCTGGAGATGAACAACAGTAGAGGTGACCTGTTTTCTGTTTTTGAAAAAGCAAAGGTAGTAGATCTCTCGGCCTCCTACAATATTGATACCGAAGGATTTAAGGCAAGAGGCTCGGTAATTGCCGATGGTCTCACTACGCACAAGTACGAGTTCTATTCCCATGCGGGGACACACATTGATGCTCCTATTCATTATGGAGTCAGTCGAGTCTCGGTCAACGAAATCACTTTACAGCAATTAATGGGTAGAGCATGGGTGGTACGCATTAAGGGATTAAAGCCACGATCTATTCTTCAAGTTCAACACCTCGGTGATATCGCCGACAAGCTTGAGCGAGGAGATAGCTTACTATTGCATACCGGGTGGAGCCAGTTCCGAGGACAACCAAAATATCGAGACCAGTTTCCCAGGATTAGTGAAGAACTTGCTAAGTGGCTAGTGAAAAAGTCTGTGAAAATGCTCGGAGTAGAACCTCCCTCGGTAGCTGATATCCAGAACCGGGAAGAAGCCAGTCTTATTCACAAGACACTAATGGGAGGCAATGTAGTCCTCATTGAAGGCTTAACCAATCTGGAAGAAATCACGAGTGAATTAGTCTGGCTACTGGCTATGCCCATCAAGATTGAAAAGGGCGATGGGGCACCAGCCAGGGTGGTCGCAATTGAGGCTCCTTTGGTGCCATGACACGGATTCTGCCGATAAAGGCTTAGGTGGCCAGTGCTACTTCTACGTATTCTAGAAAATGATCAAGTCCGGGTGTCTCTTGTCCAGGGTCCTTGGCCATATCATCCCAGCGACGTAATTGTGTCGCTGCCTCAAAGTATGGATGCCTGCGAAAGTCCTCCACTTCTTTCGTCGACATACTCCCTCCCTGATCGTGATAACTCTTAAGGGAGGTAGGTGAAAGCAAATTGATATAAAGCGAATCAACGGTGCAAAGGTACCTTTTCGCTACTACATGTAGCTGGACTGGCGCTGCCACTTCCTGCCCGAACTGAGCAAGTAACCATCGGTAAGCAATTTCCTCATGGAGGTCATCAAGATCTTGCTCGTCATCGTTGGGCAAGGCCTGCTTATCAAGAATATGACCAATATCATGCAGCAGGGCGGCAGTAATCAACTGTGCCGAGGCCCCCTCCCGTTCCGCCAGGTAGGCAGACTGTAGGGCATGTTGCTGCTGAGTAACTGCCTCACTCCCATATCTTTGCTGTCCTCTCTCTGAAAAGACAGTCTTTATCTGATCAATTATCGTTTGCATTTTGCTTAAAATAAGAATGATGCCAGGCATCATTTGTGAAACAATTGTTCGGGTTTTAGCAACTGCTCACTTTCGTTGTCTACCTTGAAACCCACCTTTAGTATTTCACCTCCGTAGTCTTCAAAGTAAGCCAACTTCAAATGATGCAGTCCAGCCTGTAAAGGGATAACTCCTGAACGTTTTCTGGCACTATGTGATCCTGCATTGTTAACGACTTCTTGCTGATCGATAAAAAGCCTGGAGCCATCATCAGAATAGGTATAGAACGTATATACGCCACTAGTAGGCACCTTCACCAAGCCCTCGTAAAGGACCGCATAATGGTCTTTTCTTTTGGCCACTTCATCTAGTTCAAAACTGGCAACAAGTCCCTCATCCACAGGTTCAAAATTGGAAAATTCTGGAATATCTTCAAAATCTCCCTCATAGTAGCGGTACTTCAGTCCCTTCTTAACATTCGTTGCTTTTACGGCAGGTTTCGATGCTACTTTTTGAAAGTAGCCCGATTGAACGGATGACCTTGCCCAGCCTTGCGGGTCAAAAAATCGCAATTTCACTTCGGTCGATGTATTTAGTTCGATCGGAGATTCATAAAGTCTTGATGTCTTTGTAGGCGTGCTTCCATCGAGCGTATAACGCAGTTGCAAGCGAGAATAAGGGTTTTGCAAAAAGATGGTAGTTTGGTCTACAAAAAAGCGATTAGGGGGTAATAACTCCTTGAATCGTAGTTCTGCTAGGGCGACGCGGTAGTATAGTTCCCGTTGGTTAGTTAGTCCATCGAATATTTGAAAAGCCAAATGAGGCACATCAAATTCAGTGGAATCTAGATAGAGATCCAGCAGAGCATAACTGTGCTTCGAAGTGATTACATTCGAAACTCGCGCTGGGTTAAATTCTGGCTTTTCAATCTGATTAATTCCAGCAAACTGAAGCTCCACCGCATCAAAGTCCAGCGCTTGATCTTGCCTACAGACCTCTCCATAATGTTGATCTCCCGTTAGAAAAAATACCTGCTCCTGCTGCTGTCTACGAATGAGGTCAAAAAGACGAGTACGGCTATCAGGAAAGTTATCCCAAGTTTCTGAACCCGCTTCTTGATCCAACAAAATCTGAAATCCCGATACGATTATTCTTACATCAGCAGGTTGCCCCAAGGTTTCTTCCAGCCATTTCCATTGTACCGCCCCCAAAATATCGCCGTTGGTACCCGGAGCATCTCGATTATAACGCACATCCAGCATGATGACCTGGATATCCCTATCCTGATATGGAAACATCTTACTGTAGTATATTCCTTCTTGTTCAGTTGGGATTTCTGCCTCCAATCTCCAGAATTTTCTGAATAGTGCTTTACTTTCCTGCTTAAGTGGATAGTCCTTGCCAGCATCGTTTAACCCAAAATCATGATCATCCCAAGTAGCCATATACGGGAATTTAGCCATGATTTCCTTAAAGGCAGGTTTTGAAGCCAAGGCCTGATAGCAAGAATCTATGAAAGTGATGTCATCTTCTGTATCAGCATAAATATTGTCACCTATCCATAAACATAGGTCTGGCTCGGCTTCTATATACCGAAATAAAGCAGGTGCAGGCTCAAATTGACGATGACATCCCAAGACGGCAATCCTAAAGGGTTCAGGCTGTGCAGATGAAAAATTGCTGGTCAATAGCAAGAGCACCATTGTCACACCATAGTGGCTCAGGTTTCTCATATGGTATAGAACTATGAAATTCATTAACAATGCAATGCTCAAATCTAGGTCTATGTGTAGTATTAATACTTTATCACAGAGATAAGATATTCTTAAGTTTCAGTTAACAGCAAAATATAGAACTCCATCAATTTCATTAGATAAATACCTGTAAAACAGACCTTCAAAGCTCAGGCAAAAAAAAAGCCAAAATTAGCATGTTAAATCATTACTCCTGAATTGTTATCCCAGTATTATAGATAATAGAACACACCAATAATCAGTGTAAATAGAAGATTAAAACAGATGAATTAAACAAAATTTAACACATACATAAAATACACAAAACCAAATTATTAAACAAAAAAACAAAGATCATACTGAAATACAATTAACCTAGTATTAAAGCTTTTCACGGCATCAGTTAACATTAATTGTGGTACTTCATCCCAAACAAAATATTAAGCCATATGTCTTGCAAAAAATCACTTAAGCAGTTCTCACTTGCAATAGTTGGCTTACTTGCGTTCTGTACGTTTAGCATGGCTCAAAAGACCATCGAAGGAAATGTCGCAGACATGGCAGGTAACCCATTAGTAGGTGTAGCCGTCTTGGTCCAAAATACCTCGACCGGAACAGTAACGGATTTGGATGGGAACTTCACTTTGGAGGTGCCCTCGGACGAGTCCGTACTCCTCTTCTCTTATTTGGGATATGCTTCCCAGGAGGTCCCTGTGGGCACCCAAACAGCCTTTAGCATAACCTTGCAGGAGAGCGCCAGTGTCCTTAATGAAATTGTGGTGGTAGGCTATGGGACGCAGGAAAAAGAGGACATTACGGGAGCCGTATCCTCCGTTAAGGGAGGTGATATCAGTAATCTTCCCGTTATCGGGGCTTCCCAAGCCCTGCAAGGAAGAGCCGCAGGGGTCAATGTTGTACGAACCGGTGGTGCTCCCGGAAATGGTGGAGCCATTCGAATTCGAGGTACGGGAACAGTCAATAACGCAGATCCATTAATTGTGATTGATGGCGTACCTGTACAAAATGCCAACATCAATGATATCAACCCGAATGATATTGAATCATTGGAGGTCCTGAAAGATGCTTCAGCCTCTGCTATCTATGGTCAACGGGCTGCGAACGGAGTCGTGATCGTAACCACGAAAAGAGGGCAGTTTAACGAGAAAATATCTGTACAGCTGAATGCCTTTACCGGCGTATCAAATGCGATTAAGACTATCGACGTACTGGATGCTGCCACCTTGGCCGAGGTCAAGCGGGAAGCTTATACCAATGACGGAATTATGGTGCCCGATGTTTGGAATCAATCTGTGTTTCAACAAGACCGAACAGACTGGCAGGACGAATTACTAGACCAGGGAACTGTCCAGAACTATGACTTCACCATACGAGGAGGGGGTCAACGCTCCGCATTTGCCTTATCTGGTGGTTATTTTTCAGAAGACGGTATGATGAAAAACTCTTTTTTCGAGAAGTACTACCTGAGAATAAACTCGGATCATAAAGTGGCCGATTGGCTAACGGTGGGGCAGAACCTCCAGTTTACTCGTCAACAAGGAAACTTCCTGAATACGAATTCTGCCCAAAGTGGTATCTTATGGAGTGCCATCCGCTTTCATCCTGCCCTCCCGGTCATTGCCACACAAGCCAATTCTATTCCCGGACATGAAGTGGGGGATTATGGTTCTTCTTCTCTCGTTCCTGGCGGAGGTGAGTTTGGAGATATTAACAACCCCATTTTCACCGCAGATATCGAGGATGATCAAGAAAGTCGCAATCGCCTTTTGGGCAATGTTTATGCCGAAATCAAATTGTCCGATGGCCTATCTTTACGTGGAAATTTTGCCTTAGATGGAGCCATTTTCGATCGCTCTTTCTTTAATCCTATTATTGACCGACAGATTCGTGCTCGTGCACGCAACAGCCTCGGAAGAGAATACATTGAGTCTTATTCGCTCCTGGCCGAATACTTCCTTACCTACAATAAGTCATTTGGTGTTCATGATGTGAATTTTGTGGGTGGATACACTGCGCAAGAATTTATTTCCGAACGAGTCTATGCGGAGCGCCTGGACTTCCCTAACGAAGATGCGGATCAGCGTTTTCTTAGTTCAGGTAATACTATTTCTAACGCACAGGGAAGCAAAGAAGAAAACTCTTTGGTTTCTGGATTTGCCCGTTTAAATTACGCGTACAATGACAAGTATTTGCTAACGGGTACACTCCGGGCAGATGGTTCCTCCAAATTCGCCGACGGTAACAAGTGGGGATATTTTCCCGCGGTATCAGCTGGCTGGCGTATTTCAAGGGAATCCTTCCTGGCAGAGAACAAGTTGATCAGCTTCCTGAAGTTGACGGCAGGTTGGGGCCAACTGGGTAATGAGCGAGTTCCTGGCTTGCAATACTTAGCGTTGATCTCAAGCGGTAGACGTTACTCATTCGGTGGACAGCAGGTAGTCGGTGCCAGTCAAGGCCGCTTCCCGAATGAAAACATTAGTTGGGAGACTGCCGAAATGACGAACGTAGCACTGGACCTTGGTTTTCTTGATAACCGACTACTGGCCAACTTCAACTACTTTATCAAGGACACCAAAGACATGCTACTATCTCCACCAACTGTCGGAACCACTGGTAGGACAGCCATTCCCGATCAAAACGTCGGTGAGCTACGCAACCAAGGACTAGAGATCGAACTTTCCTATCGCAACAAAGCCACGGGCGACTTTAGCTATACGATTTCAGGAAATGCATCCTTCATTCAGAATGAGGTAACCAGACTTTTTGAGGGTAGTTTTCTCGATTCCAGAACATACGGTCGTCCAAATGAAACCATCGCACGTACTTTCCAAGGATCACCAATTGGCACCTTCTTTGGATGGAAAACAGATGGCCTATACAATTCCGAAACTGAAATCAACTCAGACCCTAACATCGCTAATGATCCCCGAAAAGAGAGTGGACTCATCCAAGCGGGTGACGTCAGATTCGTAGATATTAATGGGGATGGGTTAATTGACGACCAGGATCGCACGATCCTCGGTGATCCCTTTCCTACCATGACGTATGGCTTGAATGCCCAATTTGCCTATAAGGGATTAGATCTAGGTATTTTCTTTTTGGGTGTAAGTGGTGTAGACATCTACAATGCGGATCGGATGCAAGGACTAGATGCCTCTTATCCATTCAACCTATATGCTGATGCTGCAAACCGCTGGACACCAAGTAATACCAATACGGACATTCCCCGAGCAGCTAGGAACAGAGATAACAGAAACTTCCGTACCTCCGACTTATTCATTGAAGATGGAAGCTTTTTGAGACTCAAAAACCTAACGATTGGTTACACCATACCTGCTAGTAGCACAGAACAAATCGGTATCCGCAACCTTCGATTCTATATCAGCGGACAGAATGTTTTCACGATCACGGGTTATTCAGGAATTGACCCTGAACTAGGCTATGTAGACGGCAACTTACAAGCCAACGTAGATTATGCCCAGTATCCACAAGCTAGAACCTGGACTTTTGGCCTAACGGCGGGTTTCTAGATTTTTTCCCAACATCCTGAAAAGAAATAAAAATGAAAAAGACATTATTCCTACTCCTAATGACGGCTGTAATTTTCAGCAGTTGTTCTGAAGAGTTTCTAGAATCAACTCCCTACGGCCAGTCCACTTCTGCTACCTTCTGGCGCAATGGTGATGATGCCCTGGCTGCCGCAAATGCCATGTACGATCCGCTCAATGACGAAGATATGTATGGGCACTCCGAACAAACCTTTGAGATCTGCAGCGACGATTTCTGGAGAGCCGGTGACCATGGTGAGGATCAAGCTATCGAAGAATTCACTTTTGACCCTGCCAACAAGCAGCTTCGATCAAGCTATACCCGAAAATACGAGATCGCCAACCGCGCTAATGCTGTATTAATCAACGTTCCGAAGATTGATATGGACCAAAATCTAAAAGATCAAATATTAGGAGAGGCCTATTTTATGCGTGGCTTTGCTCACTGGCGGCTACATGTCATCTATGGTACTGTACCACTTATGCTTGAGGAAGACGTCATTGACGGCAATTTTAACAAAACCAAAGCTACAGAGAATGACATGCGCGCTGCTATTGAATCAGACTGGCTACGAGCAGCCGATTTGCTACCGGAAATTTCTCCAGAAGCTTCTGGCGGCAGGCCTACGAAAGGAACAGCCTGGGGTTTCTTGGCTAAACTTTATATCTATTGGGACCAGTTAGACAAAACAATTGAATACGGAGAAAGAGTCATTAACAGTGCTAATTATCAACTAGCTGATGACTACGGAGCTAATTTTAGAATTGAGACCGAAAATAATTCTGAAATGTTATTTTCCGTACAAGCCTTGGACGGATGGTCTGGCTGTGCTTACCGTATCTACTCGACACCACGCCCATGGGGGGGCTGGGATTTTCATGAACCCATCCAGGACCTGGTAGACGAGTTTGAAGCTGGCGACCCTAGATTGGATTATACCCTTTTCAAGCCAGGTGATATCGTAGACCTTGGAGGTGACCGTGGACCTACCGAGTACACGGCTGACCTATCTTCAACCGGTTATCACTTCAGGAAGTTTGCTTCCTGGCGTGCCAGCGGGGGTTTGAGTAATGATCAAAACGTGCCCGTTTTACGAGCTGCAGACGTATACCTACTAGTGGCTGAAGCTAAGATCCGACAAAGTGGAGCTGGTGCCGGCGATGCAGAAATCAATACTATCCGTACTCGCTCGGGGATGTCTCCACTTAGCAATGCCACCATTGAAGATCTGATTCACGAAAGACGAGTTGAGTTAGCGGGCGAGAATCAGCGCCACCAGGATCTAATTCGATGGGATAAAGCAGGCATAATCGACCTAGTAGCTCATTACCAAATTGATCGTGGCCCATTTAAGCCTTCTCGCAACTTCCAACGCCCGAAACATTATTACTTTGCTATTCCTCAAATAGAAATTGACCGAAGTAATGGTGTCTTGGTTCAGCGACCAGAATACGAATAGGCAGTATGCCTTTCTCAATAGTTTTTTTGATATAGTAATTAGCCGGAGGAGTATCTATGGGGGCTCCTCCGGCTTATCATTAGCAGTCTATGAAATACCTATTCATTGCAGCAATCGTATTTTTGACGGCAGTCTCCTGCGATCTTACGCCTCCAGAACAAAAGATCCTGGGGGCCTGGAAAGTAGATTCTACCTATAGCTACTACAATGGTTTTGATATGATGGAAAGAAAGAATGGTGCGGATTGGGCTGTGCTTCTGTACGAAATCGACCAAACCGTAAAAGAGATCAAATACGGCACTTATCAGGAGCATCAATATAATTTCATCGGGCCGGACTCCCTAGTATTCCTCACAGCGAACGGACAAGTTCGTAGCTCTTATCGCATACTAAGACTGGACGAGCGCCAGCTTCATCTGCTGAAAAATAAAGCCCCAATATTTGCGGGAAAGCAGCAGCAACGATATGAGATAAGATATTATTCCCGAACTAAGGCTCCTAAAGATACTTAGGTCTTCCAAACACTCAACTAAGGAGAAGGTATGATTCGATATAGTAAAATTGAAATTGTCTCCAGCTGGCTCTCTTTACAGACTAGCAATTCACATGAGAATTTGGGTAATACCCTACTTACTCGAATGCTACAATTATGGCATGCCTCATTTTTTATGTTAGTCAGTTGTAGCATCAGTGTAGCGCAGAATCTAGTCCCCAACCCTAGCTTCGAGTTGTTCTACGAATGCCCTCCCTATTTGGGTCAAATACAACAGGCCGTCAGTTGGGACAGCCCCAATAACAAAACGACCGATTACTTCCACCGCTGTTCTCCGGTAGAGGATGGAGCTAGCGTACCAGAAAACCGACTAGGTGTTCAGGAGCCAGCCGATGGTGATGCTTATTCAGGTATCAGAACCTGGCTACCGATCATCGAAGGCAACCCCATCTATCGTGAGTACTTGTCGTGCAAACTCATTTCCCCGCTTCATGCTGGGGTTTCTTATCGGCTAAGCTTCAAAGTTAGTGTTGCCGAAGGTTCTGGTTACTTATCGAATGACATTGGCATGTATTTATCTTCAACTCCGATCACTCCAGAAGATGCCTATTACTACAAGCCACAATTGTCTTATTCCGATCCGTCTGTTTTGGAAAATCAAAACACTTGGATAGAGATCTCATCTACTTATGAGGCGGAAGGTGGAGAACAATACCTGATTCTTGGAAACTTCCTTGATGATCAAAGTATGACCAGAGTGGTAAACGACGCTAGCGCACCAGTAGTTTATTACTATATTGATGCAGTAGCGGTATCGCCCTGTCATCTAGTTGGTGATCAAGAGATACAGTTGGACACCTTCCTCTGTGAGGGGGGATCAATGGAACTGGTTGGGCCAGAAAATGCACTTACTTACACTTGGGAGAATCAGTCAATAAACCGGGAACGTCGCATTGAGCATCCTGGGGTTTATCAATTACGTAGTGATTTCGGGTGCTATCAAGTACAATCCATGTTCCAAGTAGATATTCGGGATTGTAGCTGCGATCTGGTCATTCCCAGCCCACAATTGGCGCATCAACCTTTACAAATCATCCTACCCCCCGATACCCAAGACTTGGTCTTAGAACTGTTCAGTTTCAGTGGTAGATACCTGAAGCAAATTAAAGAAACGGGGGCCCAGGTGGTTGATCTTCCATCTGGATTATACTTTTGGAAAGGTAGACTGATATGTGATAATCAGCCTACGCAACTTTTCTCCGGTACCCTGGTGCTAATCTACGGTCGCTAATTATTGTTTTGCTCCCAGCGAAGGATTTGTAGACTACGATTATTTTTGGCGGCTAGAATTACAGGCCCTCTTGTGGTATGGATCATGGAGAGATTTTTTGTAACTCCCGGCAGATAAAGGCCACTATCCCCGGTCGGAACAGCTTGAAAATTTCCGGCTGGTGATTGCAATAGCAGCTGACCAAATAAGGCATCGTACCGGCCAGTATGAGGCTCAGTCCCGAAATCGTTACCAGCTATTAGCAGATCGTTTTTACCATCCTGGTTGAAATCATAAACTAAGATAGTTTGCACCGGAGCTAATTGCGCCTCGATCGGTAAGGCATGCCAAACAAAACCTGCTGATCCCTGATTCTCCCACCATCCACTTGATAATATATGAGCTTGTCGCTTCGACGCCCCGCTTAGGGTCTCTCCGGGGAATACCTCATCCCAACTTGCCTGACCATAACTTTTGAAATCAGGAAATTTTCTGCGCAATGGTAATACCCACGCTAACAGATCATTCCGAAGAGCAACGGGTACTTCAGTATCCTGCAAGTAATGTGTCATGATAGGGTCTATCCGCCCATCCTCATCAAAGTCTTCCGCATATAAAGTCAGTGGTTGGTCCGTAGAAGTTTTAAGTGGACTATTCAATCCAAGATTACCCGCCACCAAGTCTTGATCGCCATCCCCATCCATATCTGCTACGGATAAGGTATTCCACCAGCCCACGCTTTTCGCTAGGCCCAACTCTCCCGTAACCCGCTGTAACTTGCCCCCCTCATTCCTAAATACTTCTAACCCCATCCATTCTCCACAAACAATGAGATCGGGACGGCTATCCTGGTCATAGTCTAACCATTGCGCATCCGTAATCATTCCCAATTCCTGTAAATCCGGAGACCAAGCTGCGCTCACATCGCGAAAACGTCCCTCTTCATTCCTTAGCAAGTAGCTACGACCAGCGGCAGGAAAACGATTGGGTTTACACCTTCCTCCAACAAATAAATCGAGATCGCCATCCCCATCAAAATCTGCTGCTCGCACAGTCGAACCACTGGTAGGCATAGAGGGTAAAGCCATCTTGTCCAGCACAAAACCTGCTCTTCCTTCATTTCTGTATAGTTTATCTTGATAATAGGGAGACTCCAGCGGAAATTCACTCCCTCCATTGACTACATAAAGGTCCTGATCTCCGTCACCATCGGCATCAAAAAAAAGTGCTGCCACCTCTTCCTCATAGGCTTCTCCTTCCCCAAGTACTAGACTTTTCCAACTCCCACCTTCTTTCTGTAGGATTAATTGCCCCTTCTGTTTGAAAGCACCTCCTATATAGAAATCCTCTAGGCCATCCCCATTTACATCGGAAACGGCTAGTGCTGGGCCTTCCTCCGAAAACTTATGCGGCAACAGCGGCTGCAACCTAAAATCATCGTAGTGGGCTTCTTCATGTTGAAAATCAATGCCGCTCTGCTCTGTCACATCGGTAAAGTACCCAGGTAAACGAGAGCTTGACTTTCTTTCGATATTAGCTGCATGTTGCACTTCTAACACCTGATCCGCTCGGATATTATAGAAGACTTGCTTATCGCCATTGGGCCAATCCACCCAAATGGAATCCACCTCCTCCGCTCCCCCCAGACCAAAGTGCAAAAAGGGCTCGATCGAAGACTGAAAACCTCTATAAGGACTGAATTCTTGATATTGTATCTGCTTATCAACGAACACCTGCACCTTAGTCCCTGCGGCTAGACTATTCTCTTCAAATGGGGCTAACTTAAGCCTCAAATAGTGGTTGCTGGTACCTTTGTTTTTGTATATAAAAGCAGGCTCTTGTAAGTTATTTACGACATAATCTAAGTCTCCATCATTGTCCAAATCTGCCACCGCAGCACCATGTGAGAAGGAAGGTCTATTCATCCCCCAAGCTTGCGTTTGATCATCAAACTGGAGATTGCCTATGTTTTGAAAGGCAAAGTTTGACACATGAGCTCCCTGTACTTTTCTGATTCCTTCTACAAGTTGCCTCCTAGTTTTCTCATCATAACGACCCTTCATCAAGAGGTTAGCCTTGTAAGACACAAAATCCATATTCGTAATATCTTTTGGATAACCATTCGTAACTAACAAGTCTTTCCACCCATCATTGTCCATATCAGCAAAAAGGGCGCTCCAACTCCAGTCCGTCGCAGCTACTCCAGCTAGATTTCCGATCTCACTAAAAGGTACCTCAAGTTCTGAACTAAGACCGTTATTCAGCTGTAATGTATTTCGCATATACTGAGGAGTATAGCCAGACAGCAATTCTGAACGATGTCGATTATAGTTGATGGAGGCAAACATGGATTTCCGCCTCAAATTATCCGCCGGAAGCATATCCAGGCTGACGAGATCTAAGAAGCTATCATTATTGAAATCCGCCACATCATTCCCCATAGCAGAGTAACTTGTATGCGCCAGTAAAGCGTCTGCGCGATCGACAAAAGTTCCATCTCCATTGTTGATATACAAGAGGTCATTTGACAGATAGTCATTTGAGATATAAATGTCCGGCCAACCATCTCGATTGATATCCATGGTGGATACACCTAGACCATAGCCTTCTATTAGGATGCCAGCTTCGCGAGAGACATCCACAAATTTCCCATTGTCATTCCTGTATAAGCGATCAGTACTCGGCGCTTCACCATTTACTTGCTTTGGTCGTATGATGTTTGGTCCGGTCTCCTGTGTAATGTTGGTCAAGAGATATACATCCAGGTCACCATCCAGATCATAATCGAAGAAATTGGCCTGCGTAGTGTGTCCCGTATCTGCAAGTCCCAAGGCTGCAGCCTGATCCTGGAACGTCCCATCCTGCTGATTGATATAAAAAATGTTTCGTCTTTGCTGCGGACTAAAAGGTCCAGCCACAGACACATAAATATCCAGCCAGCCATCTTGATTGATGTCGACCATGGCCACTCCGGTTGCCCAACGGGGCTGCGTATTAATTCCAGCCTGCTCCGTGATATCTTCAAACTGAAACTGTCCCTTATTTAGGTAGAGGCGCGAATTCACCATGTTACCCGCAAAGAAGATATCTTGCCAACCATCATTATTTACATCTCCGACTCCTACCCCAGCACCATTATATAAGTATTCGAAAGTGATAATATTGAGATCAGCATCTTCAAACACCTGATTTTGGAAATGGACATTAGATTGATCTGGCGGCACCAGTTCCAACAATTGCGAGATGGAAGATGGCTGGCGTAAATCCCTAGAGGAGCAGCCAATTAGAACAAAAAAAATAAATAGGAACAGGAGGTTTTTCATCATGTTGGAGAACCTTATGATATCTTGGTAAGGTAAGGTGCAAATGTAAAATTCACGTTAAGACACCATCAATTAATCATTTGATTTACAAGCCGTAAATGCTAAGTGTTAATCAAGCTTTAAGTATCTCAGTAAGCCTAAATTCTAGCTTTTGAAAAGACGAATTCTTGCTAGTTTTATTCCTTCTCTGATAATTTCTGCGGTTCCGTCAGGCTGGCCAGCCGGCAGCGTTTTAGATCAAAAATTGCGCCCAAAGGAAGCAAGGCTTCCAACCAAAAGGGTGATGTATGAGCACAGAAATTTTCAAGGAACCAGATTATCTTACTCATTGACCTAAACCTAAATCAATTATGAGATATCTAATAGCCTTCCTACTTAACTGCCTGCTGGTGATTGGCGCACAAGCTCAATCCCCCTTTCAAAGTGAAATTACAACTAAAAAAAAGCCTTGGACCGAGAAATCATTCCATAACGACCCAAGCCATTTTCAATTCGCGATTGTCACAGATAGAACCGGTGGGCATCGTCCCGGAGTCTTTGGAAAGGCTGTGGAAAAACTAAATCTGCTACAACCAGAATTCGTGATGTGTGTTGGCGACTTGATCGAAGGCTATACGAAGGAATCATCGGTAGTGTATCGGCAATGGAGTGAATTTGATTCGATCTTATCTCCGCTGCAGATGCGGTTCTTTTACCTCCCTGGCAACCACGATATTTCAAACGGGATGATGAGGGACCAATGGTTAGAAAGATATGGTCGATCCTATTACTCTTTCCGTTACCAGGATGTGCTGTTTCTAGCTTTTGACACCAACGATGGCGATGGGGTCATGTTTAGTGAGGAGCAGATCAATTATTTCAAGCAGGTTATTCAAGACAACAAAGATGTACGCTGGACCCTACTATTTATGCATCACCCCATCTGGAATTATCGGGAATTCAATGGTTTTGCGGGTATTGAAGAACTCCTGAAGGATCGTCCCTACACCGTCTACGCTGGTCACACCCATCGTTACTTACAAGCCAAACGACAAGACAGAAACTATTACATCTTAGGCACTACAGGAGGCGGTAGTAGTCTAGCTGGGCCAAAGTTTGGTCAATTTGATCATATCACTTGGATCACCATGACGGATGACGGCCCAAAAATGCTGAATCTCGCGCTCGATGGACTCTTAAATCACGATGTATCCAATGAGCAATCGGCAAATATGGCCAGGAGTCTGGTAGAAGCAGCTAAGTTCCAATGGACCATTCTTCGGGAAGATACCACACAGCTCAATTCTCCTGGTAAGCTCTATGTAAAGATGAAAAATAATTCTTCCAATCCGATTCACTTTAGTGGCCACTTTTACCATCATCATCAGTTAAATCTGCAAGAAAGTCAGATCGACTTGACTATTCCTGCCGACAGTAGTCGATCGATTGCGATAGCCATTACTCCCATGGCAAAGCATGGCCAAGATATTGATCCCTTGATCTTGGATTGGACCATCGGATATGAGACGGATCAACTTAGCCCTTCTTTTCAATTAAGTGGTAGTACGGATATACCGTATGAGACCGAGCCCGCGGCCTTAGCAGCTACAAAACTGGATATTTTTTTAGACCAACATGAACTCGCACTCAAACATCCATTCGCCAATCTACAGCTAAAATACACGCTGGATGGGTCCACCCCTAGTGCTCTGTCTCCTATTTACGAAGGTCCGATAAAGATTACTCAAAGTAGCACCCTGAAAGCAAGATACTTTGATCCATCATCCGGTCTTTCTAGCAAGGTATTCGCTAAAAACTACCGAAAGGTTAAGCCCCTCCCAAAACTTGACAAACCAGGAAAAGGCAAATCTGGCTTAACCTACCAGTATTATGAAGGTAACTTCTCAGTACTCCCTGATTTCAAGTCACTCCAGGCAAAGAAGAGAGGTATTGCCAAACACTTTAGGGTTGATGAACTAGCTGAAAGACAAGATCATTTTGCGCTACTTTTTGAGGGGAGAATTGATATTCCTGTTACTGGCATTTATACCTTCTACAGCTATTCAGACGACGGCTCAAAAGTTTATTTGGATGACCAATTGGTGGTTGACAACGATGGGTCGCATAGTGCACAATGGCGGCAAGGTGCGATCGCGCTAGAAAAGGGTTCACACCATATTAGGATGGCCTACTTTGAGGATTTTTTGGGAGAGGCACTAAGATTATACTATCGGGTACCTGGCGAGGAGAAAAGAAAAGCCATCCCTCTTTCATCCTTCACTCATTAGCGTTCTACGAATGAAAACTGGCCCTTCAACCTCAATTGAAGAGCCAGTCAGATGGCGTTTAGTATTATTTGTTCAGGCAGCATTTCAGCTACCTAGCAAGATAACTATGCTCTTGGTACCAAAACAATCTTTTTGGAAACCACTTTCTGTCCCTGTAGAATCTGTACAAATAGCGTACCTGGCGTAGCTTTACCAGACAGATTGATCTGATCGTTATAGATACCATCAAATTGATTGATCAGTTGATTGTACACTACCTTCCCATTTACGTCAATCACTCTTACTCGTGTTGGCACTGGGTCCGCCTTAAAACGCAAATTGAATTGTCCATAAGTAGGATTCGGGAAAGCATTGTATTCGTTTAGTTCCAAAGTATTGTCGATCACCAGTTGAGGTTGCTCAGGCAATTCCTCTTCCACTTGTGGAACAACTTCAATTACCTCCTCCACTACTTCTTCTTCAGCAATCGGTTCTTCAATCTCTTCATCACAAGACTTAAATTGGGCAGTGATTTCGGTGAAGCCTCCATCGCGCTCAACTTGTACCTTAAACCAGTCTCCCGCTTCGTGCTTATTGCGCTCGCGCAATAACTCTCCGTAGCTATTCACGGTGACCCCATCAAAAGACGTAATTACATCACCAGCTTTAATACCGTATTTTTCAGCAGGTGTATCGCTAATGATATTGGATACATGGATACCTTTCCCTGCTCGGCCATTACCGCCTAAGGACACTCCAATGAACACTTCACAAGGATCGCGATCCCAGCTACTACGGCTGCGATACAAAGTAGATTCTGTAGTAGACGTTAGGCCATCTCTTTGATAAGTAACATCAACCGTTTGTCCTGGCTTGTACTTATTCAACTCATTGCGAAGATCGGCGCGATTATTGACCTTCGCACCATTAATACCAGTTACTACATCCCCGGCTTGAATTCCGGCCGCTCTAGCTCCTCCACCTGCAACAGTGCTAGAGACTTTCACGCCCTGTACACTACTGCTTTCATCCAAATAGATTCCCAACATAGGACGATCGCTACTGCTCTTGAATTCTTTGAAGTCGAAATCTCCAAAGTCCATACTACGTACCTCTTTGAGTTTCTCCTGCAACTCTCTTTGCATTTCCTTGAGCTCAAATCCCTCAACCGTCTTATGATCACCGCTCCGACGAATGTAGATCATGGCATTTTCACCATTAACGATCTCCACATCGCCCATCTGGTGGGCAGCACTATGTACTTCCACCTGAACATTCCCGGACTGTCCGTTAATTTCGTTTAGGTATTTCTGTAGAGCTTGCTGGTCATCAAATCTTTTCTTGACCACCTTCTTCGTTCCATCTTTTGCAGTAGTGCGTTGGGTTACTGTAACCGGAGAGATTTTTTCTTGCGCTTGTAAGCTAATGCTTACGAATAATAACATCAATGTGGCTAGACCTAGCCGTTGCCATGTAAAAATTTGCATATCGGGCAATTTTTAGGTGAAAAAAGCTTGTTTAGTCGAAAAGACACGACGATATGTAAGACGTTGCACCGCTTGACCAAAATTTATGTTTTAGGACCAGATGCAGGGTCGACACCGATTGTCTTTTCTCAACTGTAGCAATGACGGCTAGCCATAGAAAAAAGTTTCACCTTACCTGGGGATCAAACCTAGAATTTGCTCAGCAAACTCATAAGATGCAGTCCGCACTCCTTCCAAGTCCTTAGTCTGGCATCCTGCGGCGATCACATGCGTTTGAGCCTCGGGGAAAGTAACGAAAGATTTATCTTCTTCAGGTGTAGAGATTTGGTTCATGAAGTCATGCATGGCTTCCACGGAAACTACCATATCTTGCTCTTCTTCATTCTTGTAATAACAGCCCACAAAAACGGGATGAGAGATCTTTTTAAAGATTTCGGGCTTCATCGTTTGATCCAATAAGGCTTGTAAGGCGATAAGCCCCTCCAAACGATAGGTGGTAGTCCAAGCTGGGTCACAACTTTCCGGAACGGTAAAAGAACGATATTCACCTCCAGAAGTGGCCCGTGCCAGTTGTAACCCCCAGGGTTTAGTGAGCAGGGTCGAAGCACTGCTGTAGATAGCAATGTTAGGAGAGTACATAATTTGTGCTTCTACGATGTCCGGATTTTCGGCGGCTAGGTAAGCACTAAGCGTACCACCTGTGGAACAAGACATCAGTATCACCTTTTCCCCTAGTAGTTGTCCTAGGGCAATAGCCTCCTTGGCGGATTCCACTAGCGCTTTTGGGGTCAGGTTAAGAAAAGATTCCTCGGAATTCCGGCCATGATCTGCCAAACGAGCCAGCAGCAAATTACAGCCATACCTTTTGGCAAAATCCTGATGGACTGGTGCCCCCTCCATGGCGCTAGCGGAGAATCCATGCAAATAGACGATACTGTAAGGTGTTTTACGAATAGAATCTGCCCAGATGACCTTAGCTCTATTCTCGGGAAATACATCGGGGACTTTGTCATCTTGACTAGCCAAATAGCTTTGGATTTCGGCTAAGGGTAAGTCAATCGCTGTAATCTTTCCATCTACTTTTTCAAAATCCTTTTGTGGTCCGAGGAAAACCCCTCCCACCAGGATAAGCGGAATCAGATATCTTTTTTTGAGCTTAAGTTTCATCTATTTTATCTTTTAAGGCTTGGATAAGCGTAGGTAAAGATTCTCCGGCCTGTTCGGGCAACTCCAGCATTTCGGCGGCCAATCGATATATCTGCTGCGGAGTTTGTCCATTCTCCCGCCAGGTTTTAAGTGCCGCAGCTCCCTTAGACTTAGCTAGCTTTTCTCCTTTTGCATCTACAAGCAAATCATGGTGCCAAAAAAGGCTCCTTTGAAAACGCTCCAAGCTAAGTTGCTGGGCTAGCCATAACTGAGTCGCACTGGACCACAACAAATCTTCTCCCCTAACTACAAAGTTAATATTCCAGTGACAATCATCTACCAAGGATGTTAATTGATAGGCTGGAAATTGATCTTTTTTTCTAATCACAAAATCACCAATGCCAGAACTGATATTCAATAGGATGGGTTCCGACTGCTTCCAGTCCACAATTTCCACCTGAGCCTTTTTTGGTATGCTTACTCGCCAAGCAACGTCTTCCGAATCTAAAGAATAGGCCAAGTCCCGGCAATGTCCATCATACAAGAAGCCCTCCACCGCATTCGCTCGCACCCTTTTCCTGGAGCATGCACAGGCATAAATGGCCCCGGCTTGCTTCAGTTGGTTCAAGTATCGACGGTACAATTCCAATCGGTGCTGTTGGGAATACTTCGCTTCAAATTCATCGGGGCCACTGGGACCAAGATCGAAATCAAGTCCTAGCCAATCAATGGTTCTAAAAATATCCTCTACATACGCTGGGCGATAACGTTGTCGATCGAGATCATCAATGCGCAAGAGTACCTTCCCCCCATGAGTTCTGGCCAACACCCAAGTCAGCACAAAGGAAAGCCCATTTCCGATGTGAAGATAACCACTCGGAGTTGGCGCTAAACGTGTAACCAGGTCAGAAGGAAATGCGTGAGCCATCAGCAGCAATAACTTGAACTAGGTGCTTTCCTGCACAATCAAACGGGTGCCAATATAATTAACTTTCGGGATGGTTTCTTTTTCGATCAACTTGAAGAGTAAGCCAATAGCAGTAGCCCCAACGCGGGTTCCGGAATGTTGAACATAGCTTACCTGAGGGTTGAAGAAGCGAGGCATATCTCCGTGGCTAATGCTAATGATAGCGATTTCGTCAGGAATCCGGACTTGATATTTCTGTAAGGCCATCATGGCTCCAACGAGCAAGGTATCACTCATCGTAAAGATCGCATCGGGCCACTCCGGTTTATCTAAAATC
Source organism: Saprospiraceae bacterium (assembly GCA_965263225.1). Classification (GTDB taxonomy): domain Bacteria; phylum Bacteroidota; class Bacteroidia; order Chitinophagales; family Saprospiraceae; genus DT-111. The sequence continues at coordinate 397,606 of CBDHHG010000035.1, read as the reverse complement.
TTTACCACTTCCTTGAAGGCATGATTGTAGTCATAGGCATGAATCAAAAGGCGCTCATCCAGGGTAAGTCCAAATTCATGAAGTGATTTGAGAAATCCTTCCTTACGCAATTGGGAAATCGAGAGCTTTGGATCTCCAAATAGGCCACAAATGCGTTTCCGTCCCTTGTTAGCTAAATGAGAAACGGCTTCCCAGGCAACGGCCTCGTCATGAATAATGACGGTTGGCAGATCCATCTTGTCCTTTACGCGATCAAATAGAATGACAGGCACCCCTTGCTCCACCAGTTCTGTGAAGTGATCCAGCGTACTGGATTCTGAGGTCAAGGAAACCAGTAGACCTTCCACACCTAATCGCTGGCAAATGCGAACATTCTCCTGTTCTCGTTCCAACTGATTATTGGAATGCAAAACGATTAGGTTGTAACCTTGCTGACGAACCTTTTCTTCAATGGCACTGATTACAGGAGGAAAAAAGAACATGTTCATATCCGGCAAAATCAATCCAATCAAGTGGCTTTTACGGTTGCGAAAAGAGATGGCTTGGAGGTTAGGTACATACCCTAGGTCATCTGCAATGCGTTTGACCTTCGCTCGGGTTTCCTGGCTTATATCGGGATGGTCTTTTAGTGCTCTCGAAACGGTGGAGGGGTTAATTTCCAACAACTTAGCGATATCCTTGATTGTGATTCTTCCCATCAGTTTGCCTAAATGTGGTCGTTTGTCAAGCTTCTACGGTAATCTTAATTTAATCCAATTTGAAGCTGATATTACGGTCCTTCATCAATTAAAGATAAAAAATATTTTTCCACCGCAACCGTTTGCGCATTCGGTTGCAATAAAATGCCCTTGATTTCAGATTGGCATTATTTGGTAAATCACAGGCTCTATACTATTTTGTGAGAACAATGTTCTTTTGAAGCGACTTTCTGTTAATAATTTTGAAGTGTTTGTAAGAAAAACCAACATTTATTTTCTTTTGAAGATCTACGAAGCGAACAGAATATCAATAAAGAATTGTTAAAGCCTATACATCATTTCAAATAATGTATGAAACTTAAAACGACTGGGGTGGCCAACTAAGTGCCACCTTCTTTGTTCTCCAAAAGCGTGCTAAATAGGCAAAAAAATTGGGTTAAAAATTGTGGTAACAATCTTAACCCAACATATATGAAACTTAAAGCGACTATACATATTTAGTGTAGATGCTAAATATAAAAAAGCATTTGAATTTTTCCCTTTTTTTGAATTGCTAATTGGTCTGAATTTCGCCTTCTAACTCCCTTTTCTTTCCATTTCCCCACAAAATTCTCCTGTACCTAGCTTAGAAACTAAAAGACTTCTACATGGTATCCTAATCAACAGTATACCTACGTTAAGGCTTCTTCTGCAAAATGCTTCTGCAATAGTTTTTCAAGGTATTGCTGATCCACCTCATCAAAAGAGCCAGGCAAAGTACTATCTACATCAAACACAGCCAACAATGCTCCCTCAGCATCCAATACAGGCACCACGATTTCGGATTGAGAATTCGGGTCGCAAGCAATATGGTCTGTACCTTGATTGAGGGCATGAACCTCCGCAACGATCTGTGTCTCCTTCGTTCTAGCGGCTTTGCCACATACTCCTTTCGAAAAATCGATGTGCAGGCATCCTAGAGTCCCCTGATAGGGACCAACCATCAGTTTCCCATTTTTAACCAGGTAGAAACCGACCCAATAGTAATAGGGTAAGTAGGTTTTCAATAAACAATTGATGGTGACCATCTTTAGGGTGCTATCGGTCTCTCCCATTAGATTGGCATCGATGGCCAGGATAGCTTGCTCATAAGCTTCCATCTTTTCCTCCTGACTCAAGGACTGCGATGGTTTGATAAAATAGGGCATTTCTACTGATGCGCTCATAGACATATAGATTTTGATCGGATAGGCTTAAATGAATTACAACACTCGCAGATCTCGAAAAGATTTGGTCAGCTAAAAATAGAAAGGGCTAGCTTACAAGGAAAAAGCTAGCCCATTATTAAGGAAATTTAATCAGTTTCTAAAAGGATTAACATTAGACCAATGCTTTGGTCTCTTGTCGTATCATGTGCAAAGGAGAATCATCTCGAACTTCTAAGGCCGAAGCGCCCATTAAGTATTCATCGACTTTCCGCGCGGCTTCTCTACCTTCTGCTATCGCCCATACAACCAGAGATTGGCCTCTGCGCATATCTCCGGCCGTAAAGACCTTATCTACCGAGGTCTTATAGTCAATATCCTGAACATTTCCCCGATCGGTAAGATCAACTCCCAATTTCTTCAGCAAGCCTTCATGCTGTGGGTGTAAGAAACCCGCCGCGATCAAGACCATATCGCATGGAATCTCCTCTTCAGATCCCTTGACCTCTTGGAAGCTGTATCGACCAGTAGCTTCATCCTTTGCCCACTCGACCTTGACGATCTGAATAGCTTTCAGATTCCCATTTTTATCGCCGATAAAAGCCTTTGTATTAATGGCCCACTGCCGCTCACATCCTTCCTCGTGGGAAGTGGAAGTACGCAATACCATAGGCCAATTTGGCCAGGTAAACATATCTCGCTCCTGTGGAGGCATCGGCATGATCTCTAGTTGGGTAACAGATTTGGCCTTGTGCCGGTTGGAAGTTCCCACGCAATCTGCCCCGGTATCTCCGCCACCAATTACAACTACACGTTTTCCAGTGGCCATGATAGCTGATTTTTCCGATATGCTATCACCTGCCACCCGCTTATTGTTTTGATCGAGGAACTCCATAGCAAAGTGCACCCCTTTGAGCGCTCTACCGGGTAGCTTCAAATCCCTGGGAATCGTGGAGCCACCACAAAGGACCATCGCATCGCTTTCTTCCAGCAGTTTCTGGGCATTTACATTCTTCCCCACTTCAGCATTAACCTTGAATTTAATCCCTTCAGCTTCCATCAAGGCCACTCTCCGTTCTACCACGGATTTATCCAATTTAAAATCGGGGATACCATAACGTAGAAGTCCTCCAGGGCGGGTATTGCGCTCATATACAGTGACATAGTGCCCAGCCTTATTCAATTGAGCAGCAGCGGCTAAGCCCGCAGGACCAGAGCCGACCACGGTAACCTTTTTTCCTGTACGAACTTGTGGTGGCTGGGGACGAATATACCCTTTGGCAAAAGCCATTTCCGCAATGGATTTCTCAATATGTTCGATGGCTACGGGGGGTTGATTAATGCCAAGAACACAGGCTGCCTCACAGGGAGCTGGGCAAATTCTACCCGTAAATTCCGGGAAATTGTTGGTGCTACTCAAAATATCAAAAGCCGTAGCCCAATCTTCTTGATAAACTGCATCATTGAATTCGGGAATAATGTTGCCCAATGGACATCCATTGTGACAAAACGGAATGCCACAATCCATACAGCGCGAGGCTTGTGATACCGTTTTCTCGGTAGGGAACTCCTCGTATAGCTCTTTGTAATCTTGTACTCTTTCTTTTGGATTTCGCGTACTTGGAAGCTCGCGAGTATATTTCATAAATCCTTTTGGATCTGCCATTTTTTACCATTTAGCTGTTCGAAAACAAAATTGAAGAACTTCTGTTTACGCAGTCGCTGCTGCTAGTTTCACCTCTACCTTGGGCTTGGTCTTCTTCTTCGCCAATACCGCTTTGTAATCCTTTGGCATCACCTTGACGAAGTGTCCTTTTTGTTGATCCCAATCATTCAATATATCTAAGGCGACAGAACTACTCGTATAGCTGAAATGATTGCGGACCATCTTACGGAGTATATCAAGATCTTCATCGCTGAGTGGGTCTAGATCGATCATTTCGGCATTGACCCTTTCTTCAAATTTGCTTTCTGGATTGTAAACGTAAGCCATACCTCCACTCATTCCAGCCGCAAAATTCTTACCTGTTTCACCCAGCACAACCACTAGGCCACCGGTCATATACTCACAGCCATGATCGCCGATTCCTTCTACCACCGTATTTACACCAGAATTTCTAACGCAAAATCTTTCTCCAGCCATTCCGCGGATATAGGCTTCCCCTGAAGTGGCTCCATAAAAAGCTACATTGCCAATGATGATATTTTCTTCTGGAGTAAACCTAGCATTGCGATCGGGTACTACAATTAGACGTCCACCCGAAAGCCCCTTGCCGAAATAGTCATTGGCTTCTCCTTCCAAGGTAAACTCAAGCCCTTTGGCACCGAAAGCACCAAAACTCTGTCCCGCAGAACCTCTAAAGCGATACTGAATACAAGCATCTGGCAGCCCTTCGCCTTTCCAACGTTTGGATATTTCGTTGGAAAGCATGGCGCCTACGGCTCTATCCGTATTCTTGATGGGGAAGGTCGAACTAAGGGGATTTGCCGCCTCCAAGGCTAAACCGGCATGATCGATCAGTTTACGATCCAATACATCATCAATGCCATGGTCTTGCGGGATCTTTTTGTATTGCCCTACTGTTTCATCAGCCGGTTCTTTGTACAAGATCGGGCTCAGATCCAGTGTTTTATATTTCCAGTGTTCGATCTGCTGCTTAGCTTTTAACATCTCCACTTTCCCCACCATTTCATCCACCGTCCTAAAGCCGAGTTCAGCCATAATTTCTCTTAAATCCTGCGCCAGGAAGCGGAAAAAGTTAATCACATGTTCAGGGTCCCCAGTAAAGCGCTTACGCAATTCTTTGTCTTGCGTAGCAATGCCAACGGGGCAGGTATTTAGGTGACATTTACGCATCATGATACAACCTTCCACTACCAGAGCAGCAGTAGCTACGCCCCATTCTTCTGCCCCCAGTAAGGTGGCTATGGCCAAATCTCTACCCGTTCGTATCTGTCCATCCGTTTGAACACGGACTCGATCTCTTAACTTGTTTTTCACCAGTGTCTGATGCGTCTCCGCCAACCCTAGTTCCCAAGGCAATCCCGCATGCCGAATAGAGGTAATTGGAGAAGCCCCCGTTCCACCATCATGGCCAGAGATAAGGATGGCATCAGCGTGAGCTTTGGCCACTCCGGAGGCAATAATTCCTACTCCTGCTTTAGAAACTAACTTTACGTTGATCCTGGCATCACGATTGGCATTTTTCAAATCAAAAATTAGCTGGGCTAAGTCTTCGATAGAATAAATGTCGTGGTGAGGCGGAGGTGAAATCAGGCCTACTCCTGGCGTAGAGTGTCTAACTCGACCAATCCAATCATCCACCTTATGCCCAGGCAACTGTCCGCCTTCTCCCGGTTTAGCTCCTTGGGCCATTTTGATTTGAAGCTCGTTTGCATTGGTCAAGTAATAGCTGGTCACCCCAAAGCGGCCAGAAGCCACCTGCTTGGTAGCCGATCGCTCCCAATCTCCATTTTCTTTCGGTGCAAAACGGATTTCGTCCTCACCGCCTTCTCCACTATTACTGCGACCTCCAATCCGGTTCATAGCGATGGCCAAGGTGGAGTGCGCTTCATGTGAAATGGAACCAAAAGACATCGCTCCAGTAGCAAATCGCTTGAAGATGTTTTCTATAGGCTCCACCTCTTCCAATGGAATGGATTCCCCTTTACGGAAGGTTAGCAGTCCCCTCAAGGTCAGGGCTTGTGCGGATTGATCATTGATCAGCTTCGCGTATTTCTTGTAAGCCGTATAGTCGTTCTTGCGCGTAGAATATTGTAGCAAATGAATAGTCTGCGGATTGAAAAGATGCGCCTCACCCCGACGCTTCCATTGGAATACACCTCCTACATCTAATTGGGCATCAGGTATGGTTTTCTCGGGAAAAGCCATGGCATGACGCGTCAATACCTCTTCCGCAATCCCATCGAAACCAATACCTTCAATTCTAGAAACGGTACCCTTAAAGGAAGTTTCCACTACTTCGGAAGACAAACCAAGTGCTTCGAAAATCTGGGCACCTTGATAAGACTGCAAGGTTGAAATACCGATCTTCGACATGATTTTGAGCAATCCTTTACCGACCGCCTTGTCATAGATTTTGAAAGCATCTGGCAGCGTGATGGCATCCTCAAAGTAAGCCTCTTTATGGAGACTCGCTAAGGTGGCATAAGCCATGTATGCATTTACTGCACTGGCTCCATACCCAATCAAGGTAGCGTAATGGTGCGTCTCTCTGACATCTCCCGCCTCTATCACCAAGGAAGTCAAGCTTCTTAAGCCTGTGCTTATTAAATGGTGGTGGATAGCTCCAACAGCAAGCAAAGAGGGAATAGGGGCTCTAAAGGCATCAGCATTGCGATCCGAGAGGATCAGAATATTGGTTCCGTTTCGAGCCAGGTCTTCCGCCACCGCACAGATATGGTCAATCGCCGCCTTCAAGCGGCCTTTCTGGCCGTCTGCTTTAAAAACGATATCTATCACCCCAGAACGGAAATGGGGATGATGAAGTCGTTTAAGCTTACTCAGTGCTGCGTTGTCCAAAACAGGACTGGGTAAATGCATGAAACGAGCTCTTTCTGCATCCGACTCCAAGATGTTCTTTGCCCCCCCTAACATGGCGAAGAGTGACATTACCGAACGCTCCCGAATCGGATCGATTGGGGGGTTGGTTACCTGGGCAAAAAGTTGCTTGAAGTAATTGGCAAGATGCTGGGATCTTTGGGATAAAACGGCCAATGGCGTATCAGTTCCCATTGAACCGATGGGATCTTTACCGACCGCTACCATTGGGCCTAGAAGCACACGAAGATCTTCCTTCGTAAAACCATGCAGTTGCTGGTTTTTGAAAAGCGTCTTTGCATCTAATGCCACAACTGGTTTGGCTTGCTCTTCAAGATCGTCCAAGGTAATTCTATTCTGATCTAGCCAATCCTTGTAGGGTAAGCGCTTGCAAATTACCTCTTTCAATTCCTCATCCCCAATGATGCGGTGCTCATCTAGATCTGCAATCAATATTTTACCCGGCTGCAAACGTCCTTTCATCACAATCTTGGACTGATCCAGCTTAAGTACGCCTGCCTCTGAGGCTAAGATCAAGGTATTGTCCTCAGTAAGGCAGTATCTCGATGGGCGCAATCCATTTCTATCCAGTGTAGCGCCCACCAAGATCCCATCGGTAAAACAGACGGAGGCTGGTCCGTCCCAGGGTTCCATAATTGTTTTGTGATATTCGTAAAAGGCCTTCTTATAGGCCTCCATTTGTTCATCGTGTTGCCATGCCTCTGGAATCATCATCATCAAGGCGTGTGGCAAGGAATAACCATTCAAAACCAGAAATTCCAGCACATTATCGAAATTACCGGAATCCGATAGGTTTTCTCCACATATCGGCTTTAGCTTTTCCAATTCTTCTCCGGAGAAAAGCGTGGACTCGATCAGTTGTTCTTTTGATTTCCACCAATTCAGATTTCCCATGACCGTATTGATCTCACCGTTATGAGCAATATATCTGAAAGGCTGTGCCAGCTTCCACTTTGGTACAGTATTCGTTGAAAAACGCGAATGCACCAAGGCTATTGCCGATTTAAACAGAGAGTCTTGTAAATCGGGGAAATAGGGACGTACTTGATAAGTGGTCAACTGTCCTTTATATACAATCGTCTTGTAAGAAAAAGAAGTGATGTAGAAGTGGTCCTTAGACTGTGGATAGGTCTTATGAATATTGTGGGTAGCGAACTTCCTTAGGATGTACAATCGGCGCTCTAGCACCTTGGGATCCAGTTGGTCCTTTGGTTTAACAAATACCTGTTCCATTCGAGGTTCAACAGATACAGCGGTTTCGCCCAATTCTTCATTATCTGTAGGGACCTTTCTATATCCAAGCACTTCAAATCCAAGTTCATCGATATAATCATTGAATAAAAAGCGGCATTGTGTGCGAAGCGTCCGGTCATTAGGGAAAAACACCATACCGACACCATAGGAACCGAATTCAGGTAATTCAAAGCCAATTTCGGAGCCTTTCTTTTGGAAAAATTCATGAGGGATTTGTAGGAGAATTCCTGCTCCATCGCCGGTGTTGGGTTCGCAGCCACAAGCGCCGCGATGCTCCATATTGGATAGCATATGTAATGCATCCTCGATCAACTGATGGGATTTAATACCATCCAGATTTGCGATCAGGCCGATCCCACAAGCATCTTTTTCCAGGGAGGGGGTGTAGAGTCCCTTAGTATTGGTTGTTGGCTGCTGCATATTCTTTACGGTTGTTGTTGTTTGATCCAAAAGTACGTAAGTGTGGAAGGCTACTCCGCTGTAGCTCAAGGGGAGCTATGCCAGAAGTAACAGCTAATTCGGTTTGAGATGGGCAGGTCGGGTTTAACCCTGATTGTATCCGTTAGGAGTCTTGTGGTGAAGTGGGTTTAACACAGGTTGTTGTTGACACTAGATCTATTCCATTCAAGCTATGGGGATAACAAAAATACTAAAATCCGTCTATATATAATTATGATTTTTTAAAAAAAACAAAGGATTTTCTCTTTTTCTATAAAGTAGGGGTGTATTTATTCTCTATCCTTCAATTTTTTTTAATTTTCTAAGAAGATTACTTAAAACCTTAGAATGGATGATAATTTGTCTCGATAAGACGAGCAAAAGAATTTATTTGCCTTTTCCCCTTTTTCCCAAATAAAAAAACGGAATTCGAGAAACGTGATGATTCTTTTTGGTGATCCCTCTATTAGGCCAAAAGAAATAGGGTGAGTTATTTTAGCTATGGCATTCTGCCATGAAGATTTTTCCAAATTTACAAATCCGTCGGGCAAGATGCTTACCTTATTCATCCTCGGGATAGATCAACCCAATTTCTCGACGAATACTATCCAAACTTAACATTAAGGCAGCGCTAAAGGCATGAGACATTAGATCACTTTCTATTTTGCCAGCAGCAATGCAATCCATTACAGCTTTAGCTTCGTAATGATATCCTAACCCCTTTTTCTCTACGGGAAAGAATTGGGTTTCAGTATGGGCGCTAAAGACACTAAGCTCCGTCTGTTGGTACCAATCGGCATGCATATGAATGGTTCCTGTATCTCCATATACATAGGCTTCTCGCTTGGTGTCTACCAGAAAACTTCCATGTAATTGGGCCATTTGACCACCTGGATAGCGCAAGAGCACATGGGTGTCTTCATCTACTCCTGTACTTCCGATTTTAGCCATGGCTTTGATCTCACTGGCTTTGCCAAACAGCAACAACGCTAAAAACACGGGATAAATACCGATATCTAGGAGCGCCCCTCCGCCCAAGGCCTTATTAAAGATACGATCCTCTGGCGGCAAGTCTGACCTGAAACCAAAATCCGCCTTTACCCCCACTAGTTCTCCGATCTCCCCCTTGCGAATCAACTCTAACATTAGACGCGTACTGGGCAAGAAACGCGTCCATAGGGCTTCCATCAGGAATGTGTTCTTTCGTCGAGCTGTATCGATGAGCAACTCCACCTGGCGGAAATTCATGGCTAGTGGTTTTTCGCAAAGAACAGGAATCCCGGCCTCCAAACAGCGGATGGTGTTATCAAAGTGGCCTACATGTGGTGTTGCCACGTATATGGCATCTAGATCTGGACAATCCAAGATATCGGTGTAATGGCTGTAATAGAAAGGTGCCTGAAAGTCTGCTGCAAAAGCCTGGGCTCTACTCTTTTCTCTGGAAGCTACTGCATGTACTTTAGCACCAGGAATGAATGCTAAATCCGCTGCAAATTGCCGAGCAATTTTTCCGGGACCGATAATGCCCCAATTAAAAGTAGATTCCATACTGATGATTAGTTAAGCTCTACGGTCTGCTGTAAGGCCCCTCCTACCCCTTTCATCTGAAAGGTGATCTTTGGCATTTCTTCATCCCAATCTATTAAGATCACCCCAAAGCTACGCTGAGACACCACTTCGCCAACTCTATGCTGATTGGGCTCACTGCTGAAATTGGTATAGCTATGGGTTAAGCCGCTAGAAGTAAATTCGTACAGCCCGCCTTCAATACCTGGCCATTGCAGTTTTGAGAATTCGGAAATATGCCGATCACCGCTTAGGAGTATGGCTTGGTTCGGCTTGGTTTTGGCCAGTAGATCCAGAAGCCTCTTCCGAGCAGTTGGGAAGTTGGCCCATTTCTCAAATCCTTGCTCTTCCGGTATCATCTGTATTCCAGAAGCGATAAAGTGAATGTTTGCTTCGCTATCCGTTAGTTGCTGTTCCAACCAGTCCCATTGGGCTTCCCCCAGGATATCTCCATTTAGATTAGGCTGGTAGCGCTGGTAGCCATCGTTTTTCTCCAATTCATCCCGGAAATAGCGAGCATCCAGCAAGATCAATTTGACTTGTTTTCCCGTACTTCCAAAAACATAGGACTGATAGCCTCCTTCCTGATTTCTGACAGGGGCATCTTTGGGGACATCTAAAAAATCCAGCATTAGCTGCTGGCTCGCAGCTCGTTTGGGATAGTTTTTATCGCCGTCATTCACTCCATAGTCATGATCATCCCAGATACCGATCACCGGAGTTTTCTTACGGAATTCTCCGTATAGGGCACTGTATTTCTGTTGCATATACTTGTCTTCAAGCTGTTGCATATCTTCCGTGTCCCCATAAATATTATCTCCTAACCAAATCCAGAGATCGGGTTCTTCTTCACTAATGCTTTTCCAGATATCTTGATCTAAATCTTGCCGATTACAAGACCCGATCGCAATCTTTGTTAGCGTGCTGCTCAATGGAAGTTGTTGGCCAACAAAGAGTTCTTTCTCTTCCTCAACGGGTACCGTTGGCACGTCAGCCGTCGGTCTTTGACAACCAATAGCTGCAAATGATAAAGCAAAACAAATAATAATCCGTGTTCTCATGTGAGTAAGATTGGTAATTGATCTGGCTGATATTAACAGTGAATGAATCTCAATTGTGGAATGGCCTAGTTCAAGATAGGAGCCTCGATAGCTGCTTACTTCCAAATTGATTTCAGTTAACTGTAACCCGCTAATATTACCTCTAGAGACCTGCTAGGTAGGCAGTAGTTTCGAAATTTCCGGTCTAGTTTCTTATTTACCCGAGATGTCTCGGTCGAAGGATTATTTTTTGCTGCACCTACCCGGCATAGATTCGGGTAGATACAGCTATTTCGAAGCGAACAAAATTAGGCTTCTGTCTTTGTTCGTTTTCTTCTCGTTTTGAACAGCTCCACCACTTCTTTTTCCTTTAGGAAACCGTATTCCACGAAAGTAGAGGATACAAACTTCTTGATATCCTGATAGTCTTTCCCTCTCTTATCTACAAAAATCTTAAGGAGTTTTCGTACGTATTTCATCGAAAGATCCTTAAGGTCTTGGTTGAACTGCTGGTTAACAAAGATTCCCATATACACAGGGAACAACTTGGCCGCTTCAAAGAAATCGCCATACCCTCGGGGCTCCAAGTTGCTGATCAAGCGAGAAAAGTAACCGAAGATGACCTGGCGTACGCATTCGTTTACTAGGGAACGACCTTCATGCTGATTATAGAATACTTTAACGGCTTGTTGGACTTCCTCGTTGATGTAGCCATCTCGGTGAATGGTATCCGTCAAAGTGAAGTATTCGCTCAGGCGATCATCCATGGTCTTATCCGCCACGCTGGATAGCTGCAATTCCGCTGCACCATGTAAATCTACATCATCTCTCTTGAGTAATTCTAGAATGAATTCAAGAAACTCAGGCGCAAAATCCGGCGTATTCTTTCGAACATCATTGAAATACTTAGAAATAAAGGCTTCATTTTCACCTAAAGGGAAGAAGGCGGAAAAGAGTCCCATAATCTGAGCATGTTCCTTTGATCCGTGGAGACTTTCATTTGCAATAAACGCCTTTAGCGGTTCTACCAAGGATGCATTATTACCATTTCTATTAATCCGATAGATGAGGAAATTCTTCAGGGGTGAGAATAAAACTTTTAGCCCGCCCGGTGTAGTTGGAAACTCAGCAGACTGAAAATTATCGTTCTTGAATTGTCGGCTATATCTTGCCAGCCCAACGGCACGGCTTTGTGGGACGCGGTATTTGTCTAGCACTTGCCCTTGCAAGTAATAACGAATCCGTTTGTTGGTATAGGCGTTGATCAGGTTAGTGATCCAGATATCACTACTCATAGCAAAACCCATTTGAATCGATTGTCCAATTCGCTTTTTCAGGATATCGAAGTTGGCGGAATTACAAATGGCCATCAACACACTTTTGAAGTGGTCTTGTGGTCGTACATACTTGTAATGGTCATTTACTTCTCCTCTCAACACGGAGAAGCCAAGAATTTTGGGCAAATACAAACCTTCAAAAGATTCATCCAGTAGGGCGCGTTCAAAGGCTACAAGTTGTAATGGATCATTTTCTGCCACTTCATCATAGATAGCAGCAATTTTGGGTTCAAACATCTCCTTTAGCCGCAGATAAAACTCCTCCTCTTCCTCTTCCAAATATTGCTGAAGCTCCTCTGAAGCCTGCACTTCTTCTGCCAAAGCATTTAATCGGTCTTGGTACCGCTGATCCAATTCGTACATATATAGCTTTTTTTATTTCTTCAACATTCGCGTTTCCGTACGGGAGTAGAATCAGAATCTGGCTTCTGATTAGTATTCCTCGAACGACTTGGGGCTATCTATTCAGCTTGTTGAAAAAGGGTATTTTAAAGGCAAACCTGATAGTGCAATTCAAAGCACTACCAGGTTCACGTTAATTTATTTAGAATAAAGTATAGCCTTGTTCTATGCAGCAAATATAAAAATACTTGAGCAGCTATTTAAGGCAATACTCAACTTTTTTGGACATATTAACTTTTTCTTTTGGGTGTAAGGAAGAGAAACGTCGCCCATCAAACAACAAAAGCCTATCCAGTAACTGAATAGGCCTTTGATGATATGAAGAAAGAATTCTTATTCCTCTTCGCTTGCGGCTTCTGTAGCTGCTTCAGCTTCCACAGCAGGAGCTTCTTCCTCAACCACGGGAGGTGCAGGGGCTACCCCAGAAACTTTAGCCAACCATGCGGCTTTTTCTGCGGCAGATGCCTCAAAACGAGCTGCGACCTTAGCCTCCTTAGCGTCTACCCACTCTTTGTACTTGGCATCAGCCTCTTCCTGAGTCATAGCACCTTTTTTAACCCCACGCATGAGGTGTTTGCGGTAATATACTCCTTTGAATCGAAGAATAGCACGAGCTGTATCCGTAGGCTGAGCTCCTTTCTGTAACCAATCGAACGCCTTATCACGGTCGATTTCAATGGTTGCTGGTTTCGTCATAGGATTATAAGTCCCCAACTTCTCGATAAATTTACCATCACGAGGGGCACGAGAATCAGCAACTACAATTTGATAAAAAGGCCTTTGTTTTCGACCTCTACGCTGCAATCTAATCTTTACAGACATTCCATTAAATTATGGTGATTAGAATTACCTACTTACTTCCGTCAAGGAACGGTAGGTTTTAACGGGCGCAAAGGTAGTATTATTTTTGATTTTCTGCAATGCATTGTAGAAATCTACTAGCTTATCCCGGTTAAATGTGTCACATATACCTCTAATGCAATTTTTTTGCATCTAGTGGGGCTACCTTTAACGACGCAAACTTTTCCCAATTATTTAAAAGCTGACAACATGGATAAACCTAAAAAATTTAAGGCGTTTAAAGTACGAGAAATCAAGATTGATAATACCTTACTTGCTCAGACCAAAGGAGGTAATAGCCATATTTATGATACGAACTGGCAAACTAAAGATCCTCATGCACCTAACGGTTGGATCAGCGATTGTAAACAAGATAAAGTTCCGATTGTATAGCTTCGGTTTCAATGATCAAAAGGGAATAATCAATTGGACTCATCTCAGAAAGAGCACCTCATTCTGACCTCGACTTTTGATCCATGCTGCGATGAAGTCATGGATTGGATGCAATATTATGACTCTGGGGCTAAGATAAACCGACTAAATGCAGAAGAATTAAAGACTAGAGTCTTTAGAAATCGAAAGGATTACCTTTTTGAATTGTCTTCTGAGGGCCCCCCAGAGTCAACACGATTCCATTCAATATGGTATAGAAAACAGGCCGTATTCTTCGAAAGACTTGCCTTATCAAGAGAACTCTTTGAGGATATCAGTTTGACAGACTCATCTATAAATCTACTAGATTATTCCATTATATCTGATATGAATGCCCTGCTCGACTATGAGGGCCTTAAGCATCAATGTGACAAAAAACTAGGGCAGAGTCCAAGGGAATATTTTTCCAAGATACTATGTCTAGATGTAGCTGTGAGATTAGGATTAAGAATTCCTAGAACGCTGGTGACAGGGAACAAGACTTCCCTGACGGCTTTCCTCAATGCTAACCTCCCTACAGGAACGATCTGCAAGGCAATTACTGATGGGGTCAATGTACATCAAGATCAAGAAAAGGTTTGTTTGGCCAATTACACCGAGCAGGTTACGGAAGAAATGCTCGACAAGTTACCGGACTATTTTCAGACCTCTCTATTTCAGCAAATGATAGAAAAGTCTTTTGAGGTGAGGACCTTTTTCATTGAGGAAGAGTTTTATTCTATGGCTATTTTTTCTCAAGCCAATCAGCAGACGACGGTTGACTATCGGCAATATGATTACAGGAAGCCGGTTCGGACTGCTAAGTTTTCGCTTCCATTGGAAACGAAGCAAAAACTACTAAAGCTAGTCAAGGAAATAGGTCTAGATACCGGTTCCATTGATTTAATCAAGGCAACTGATGGAGAGATCTACTTTCTAGAAGTAAACCCCTGTGGCCAATTCAGCGCAGTATCTAAATCTTGTGGCTATCATCTAGAAGAACGAGTTGCTAAATTTCTAACTACTACTGATGATGCGGTATCTAAAAATCAAAACACTCCCGGATAATTTACCAGTAACCTTCCATCTGATTCGAAAAATCGATTTAGATTCAGCATTCCAGGGTCAAGAGATTAGAAGAGCAGAGAGTAAATACCATCAAACACCGTTTTTCGTTGTTGGCTCATTTTACAAACCTATAGCTCGCTTGAACCTATCAGATGATCCAAAAAAATAGGTATTCCCGATTCTTTAATCAATGTGAACTAGTAAAAGGGCATAAAGCCAGCTGCATAATTGATTTCCAAAGAAATCAGTTGATTGAGATTTCTAACCTCTTTGCCGAGATAGTCGAATATAGTTTTTTCCACACCTGGGAGAAAACGTTCGAGCAGTATCAGGAGATTCCAGAAGATGGCATTATGGCCGGCCTTGAGGAGTTGCAAAAGAGAGAATTTATTTTCTTTACTAGCACACCTTCTCTGTTTCCGATAAGCACACATTTATGGAAAAGGCCTAATACCATTACTAATGCCATCATTGAAGTCGAGCGGAAATCCCACTTTGAAGTCAGCGGAGTAATAAGCAAGTTGCTAGCCTTGGGATGTATGGCTCTACAAATCCGTTTTCTTCCAGGCTATCACCGGCAATGGTTAGCTAAAATATTGGAACAAATCCGCACATCCAGTCTGAAGGTCTTAGAAGTGATCATCCCCTACTCCAATAGGGACGAGTTGAGAGAGCTACATGATTATGTGAGACAAGAAGGACGCCTAAATGTGCAAGTATATGGAGCACCTGAAAGTTCCTTATCCGCACTCTCCTCTTCTGGAGCGGGTATTAGCTTCTTTACAGGAACGCTGACTAAGCAACAGGAGGATATGCATACGATCTGTACAAATTCCTTTGAATTTTTTACAGAGGCACAGTCCTATAATGCTTCATTAAATCGGAAGGTATCTATTTCTGCACTAGGAGAAATCAAGAATGATCTTTCTCATTCAAAATCCTTTGGTCACGTTTCTAAAGCATCGATTGCCCAAACGATTAGATCTAGTGAGTTTCAAGAACTTTGGCATATCAATAATGATTCTATCGAAACTTGCAAAGATTGCCAGTTTCGCTACTCTTGCCAATGGAATGTGGATATAGTGCAAAGAGATGGGAAATACTATAAATCAAGAATCTGTAAATTTGACCCTTACAACAATGTTTGGCATGCCTAGGACTTTTCAGTCAGTTGGCCTAAATGGTCTCATTATCAGTGGTCTTTTACTATTATTAGCGGTCGCATCCTGCCATCATGAGGATGATCGTTGGGTTGAACTAACAGAGGAGCAAACCTATCAGTACTTGACCCAATCTAAGTATCCATTTGAAAATATTGAATTCGTAGATTCTTTAGGGAAGAGCATTATGGTCATAGATACATCATTGCTTCGCTATGGATGGTATCAACTAAAGATGTGGCTGGATTCCACTGATCACAACAATAAAAGAATCCGGTTAAGCCCAGGCAACTACGAAAGTGAAATATTCATGATTAGAGTCCAGGAATACGCTGATTTCAAGACTACGCCGATGGCGGACGTAGAGGTCGATTGTGCTGAATATGCCATACTTTTGGATTCGATGCTTTATTGGGATCAAGGCATACGCCAAGGCACAATAGAAGGAGCCATGTTTGATATTGATTTTAAGAACCAATCCCTGTTGATAAGATTGGTAGAGGAATGTGGTTGGCCAACATACGAACAAGTTGGAGAAAAGGGGCTAACCGCAATGGCATTAGTGGCTCTACACGCTTGGAATACAACACAGACCCAATTTTACCCTGTTGTTAAGGAGTGCACTGAAAAGGGACTATTGAATCCACACTTCTTAGCTACGCTGGTTGATCGTATTTTAGTCAGCCATGAGAGGATGCAAGTATTTGGCACCCAACTTACAGAAGATGAAACAACTGGTACTCTATCTCTTGATCCGGTCAGAGACATCGATGGCCTAGAAGACCGAAGAGCTCTTCATCATCTCATTAGCATGGCAGAATATATGGCCATGTTCGGACTTGATTGGCCCCTGGCACCAGTCCCTCCTACCCCCGCTAGCCATTCTCCGAATTAATAGGCCTGTTCACAGATGCAGATGGATCAAAACAGAGATCAATTGGTTCAGTGTAATAGTAGGAATGTGCGTATTTACAGTAGGCAATATCAGCACCAAAAATTCTTAAGTCTTCTAATAAATTGAAAATGGTTCTTTTGGAGACTTGTAAGCGTTTTGCTAGTTGTTGAGGTGAGCCTGTAGCTTTTAACCGAATAAGGTTATGCAGACGATCTAGCGTCTGTAGACGTTCGAGAAAAGTCATTCCGATATTTTAGAGAGATTAATGCGTTTCTATCTTTCCCAAGATAATCAATAATTCACTTCCGACCAATTTCTAGATCGATGCCTCCTTAATTATTGACAAAGTCCAAAGCATATTTTATTAGTATCTAGTGTAATCTTAAAACATCTGCCCATTTTCCACCATATTTGGAGCAGAAAAGACGTTATTCTCAAAAACTGATGCTTCCCTATGAAACAACTCTATGCCCTCGGCCTTGGGCTGCTATGCTTTTCGATTCTATCCGCACAAGATAACCTAAGCGGTACAATTAATACTTACGCCGCGGTACAAGCCTTAGATGCCTGTAACAACAGTCTTACCGTAGATGATCCAAACGGATTTACAGTGGATCAAGATGTTATTATATACCAAGCTCAAGGTGCCTCTATCGAACTCGGAAATTCTTCTAGTTTTGGGACAGTAAGTAATTTGGGACAAGCTGGGCGTTATGAAAAGAATCGCGTGCTTAGCATCAATGGAAATGTAATCACCCTTGCCTTTCAAATCAGTCACAACTACGACCTTGCAGGAAAAGTCCAAATCGTCACTTTCCCTGCCTTTAATAAAGTTGTGGTATCAGACACCTTGAAGGGAACTCCCTGGGATGGCAACAAAGGCGGGATTATTGCGCTTCAGGTTACGGATTCACTAATCCTACAAGCTCCTATTTCTGCCAATGGTATTGGCTTTCGTGGCGGAATTTCGGATATCCCCGTTTCCAACAATTGTGGTTTTACGACCACGGCCAATAATTACGCCTATGGCAGCGACAATTGGCGGGGTGCTGCTAAGGGAGAAGGGATAGCCATTATCACGCCAGGTTTAGAAGGAGGTCGGGGGCCTCAGGGAAATGGTGGTGGTGGCGGTAATGACCACAATGCAGGTGGTGGTGGTGGTTCTAATTTAACCAAGGCAGGACAAGGCGGGACCAATGAGGAACCCTCCTTCTTTGGTTGTGATGGTAATTTCCCTGGCTTTGGAGGTAGAGCCATAGATAGTGATTCCACTCGTCTTTTCCTTGGAGGAGGAGGGGGAGCAGGCCATGAGAATAATGATGTGGGAACTAATGGAGGTAATGGCGGCGGTATCATTATCCTACAAGTCTCCCATCTGGCTAGCAATGGATTCCCCATACAAGCCAGTGGAGAAAGTCCGGCCTTGGGTGGCGGAGACGGGGCCGGAGGTGGCGGAGCTGGAGGAAGCATTCTACTATTGTATGCAACGGCTACCCCTGCAAGCGCCCAAGCCTTGGGTGGAAATGGAGGGTCCTTGGATCATAGGAATGCTAATCGTTGCCATGGTCCAGGTGGCGGGGGAAGCGGTGGCCATATCTTGACCAATGGCCTCAACCTCGACCCAACGACGCAAACGGCTGGCGGCAACGCCGGCTTGGGATTTAATTCTAGCGCCTGCGGGGACGGAAACAACAGCTCTGAACCGGGTTCTAATGGAATAGTTACGCTCGTTCAAACCATCCATGCTGCCGACCAATCTTTCGCAGAAGCCAACATCCTTGATCAAGCCGAAAACCTCAGCCTGTGCGAGGGGGAAGGCGGTTTTTTATCCGTCGTTGCAACTGGGGTCGACTTAAATTATAGATGGCAGGTAGATCGAGGCAACGGTCCTGAAGATTTGAGTAATGACCCTAACTTCCAGGGTGTTAATACCGACACACTACGCCTCCTGGCTGTTACCCCAGCCCAAAACAATTGGCAATTTCGCGTTCTCATCACTAATCCCTGCGGAGCTAATCTTAGTTCCCAAAATGTCTTTCTTACGGTCAGCCCTAAACCAGTCGCCTCCTTCACAACCAACCAAAACGGTAACGATTTTACATTTACTAATACCTCCCTAAATGCCTTAAGTTATAGCTGGGACTTTGGAGATGGAAGCATGAGCCCCGAGGTGACTCCTGCGCACTCCTATAGCCAACCAGGTGACTATACCGTGACTCTAACGGCCTTCGGATCTTGCGATACTATGCAGACCAGTTTAACGGTATCTGTTGTTGGGGCTCCCACTGCCAGTTTTACAAGTAGTCCGAACGAAGGTTGTGCGCCGTTGGTTGTCAATTTCACCAATACTTCAACTGGTGGGCTTAGCAGTATTAGTTGGCGATTTCCGGGGGGAACCCCCGCCTTTTCTACTGAAAATAACCCGGCGATTACCTATCAAGCCCCAGGCAACTACGAGGTGGTCCTTATTGTTTCCAATGCCGCAGGAGTGGACAGCGTCCGCTTGACGAATCATGTCACTATTACTCCTAACACAGAAGCCTCCTTCACACCTAGTCAAAATGGTAGCGACTTTACTTTCACTAATAATTCCCTGAATGCCACAAGTTACAACTGGGATTTTGGAGATGGAGGTATGAGTGCAGAGGTGTCCCCTACACACACCTATAATCAGCCAGGTGACTACACTGTGACGCTAACGGCCTTCGGAGTTTGCGATACGGTACAAGCCAGTATTGTCGTATCTCTGGCAGGGGCTCCTACAGCTAGTTTTACTAGTAGCCCAAATGAAGGTTGTGCACCTTTGGCCGTCAATTTCACCAATACTTCGACGGGCGATGTTAGCAGTATTGCCTGGTTATTTCCAGGTGGAAGCCCTGCCTTTTCTACTGAGGAAAACCCCACCATTACTTATCAAGACCCAGGCAATTACGATGTGGTTCTAATTGTTTCTAATGTTGCAGGAGTGGACAGCGTCCGCTTAAACAATCATGTGATAGTTAGTCAGCTACCCATTGCAGATTTCGATTTTACCATCGATGGTTTAATGGTAAATGCCACAGATGCCTCCTCTTTTGCGGATCAGATCGAATGGTACGTTCCAGCACTCGACATCAGTAGTAATGACTCAAATTTTAACTTCAGCTTTCTCCAGGCCGGAACTTATAACATCCAATTAACAGCTACTAACGCTTGTGGTACGGTCACCGTTGAAGAAAGTATTACACTGGGACAAGCTCCTAATGCTAACTTCAGTTTTATACCCACTGGTGCCTGTGAGGAGGGTGCCATTATATTCAGCGATCAATCTACGGGATCAGTGGAAACTTACAACTGGGAATTCCCCGGAGGAATGCCATCTGCTTCTACGGAAGCTAATCCCACTATATTTTATGATAATGCAGGTTTGTACACCGTCTCCTTAACCGTCAATGGTCCACTTGGCCAATCTGTGATTGTGAAAGAAGGAGCAGTGGAAGTACTACCTCGACCTAATCCCAACTTTGATTTCACGATTGATGGACTCAGTGTGAGTTTCCAAAACACCTCTTCCAGTGCAGATCGCTACACTTGGTCCTTTGGTGATGGCAACACTTCCACCGAAGTGAATCCTACTCATGTTTATGCAGAGGAAGGGCTGTATGATGTCAGTCTAAATGCTCAAAATCGCTACTGTGGGTTAGCCTTTTCTCAGGCGGTCTTCCTTAAACCGAATGCGACTACTTCTTCCGAGGAGCAGGCAGATAACCTTATTGTCTTTCCCAATCCCTTTACAACACAGGTGAACCTTCAATATCGAGGGGAAGATCCACAATCAATAATTAAGTATGAGGTATATGATGACCTCGGCCGGATCTTGGAAAAGGGTAAATTTCAAGCTTTTATGCAGCTAGGAGGCTCCCTCTGGACTACTGGTGTTTACTGGATTAAATTCACGATGGATAAGCAAACCACTTGGAAGAAGATCACCAAGGTACGCTAATTCATAAGATCAGTTGCTGGCTAAAAGTGTACGTGCTGGCTCCAGGAAAGGTAAGGAAAGATCCCACCAAGGCTTGGGTTGTTCTTGATAAGATAACCGATCAAAGCAAACCTCATGGTAGTTATTGTAACGCCCAGTGGCTGCCGACATTCCCCAGTATACTACGTCACTTCCTCGGAAGATAGAGTTGACCAGGTCAAAACTCCCGATCATCACTGGTTCACCATCAATTTCGACGACCAAACTTTGATAATCTGGCTTCCAACGCACTGAAAACTTGTGGCGCTGACAATCTTCTAGGTTTGGGATGATGGTTGGGGTAGCTTCTTCACTAAAATGCCCTACTCTACCGTTGACTAGGAAAGCTAAATGGTCTTCCGCGGGATCATATAAATGATAGTTTCGCCAAGTATCAATCTCTATCCCTAGGGAGGGACTTAGTCCTGCAAAACCAATACCTTCACCTCGGTATCCAGTACGGTTGGGTCTATTAGCAAACATAAACACCATGCCATCGGCCCCGTCTCCATCTTGGCAGCCCGCCATAATGGTTAGTTCAATATTGAAAGGAGAAAGAAGACTGATAGGTCGCTTATACCAGATGGAGCCCGAGGAGTAATCCTCTTCATCCGTTAATCGGAAGCACTCATCGCCTAGCAAATAGGTATCCCCACTCATGGTGAAGTCTTCAATGGTGGGTATTTGAGCTAGAATAAGGATGGGAAAAAGTAGAATAGTAAATGACAAAAGACGGCGAAAGGAAGTGGGCATATAGTCAGGATTTTTAGGTACACGCAACTAAGCTATCATTTATACAAGATACAAACTTGCCTAGTAAGTTACCAGTGTTCCACTCGGATTCACCGTCTTTTGTCTGATATGCTGCGGTTCAGCAAATACTTATCCTATTCTTGAACCATTATCTGGTGGGCAGTTGCCGTTCGCAAAGCAGCGTCATAAATGCGTAGGATATACGTGCCATTTTGCAGAGATCCTGGCAGTTCAATCGCATTCCGCCCTTCCTGTAGATTGGTCCTTAAGATAATTCTACCAGACAAATCTATTAAGGTTCCCTCCAGTGCTTGTGTAGCACCTGGTAATTCCACATTCACCAATCGATCTCTCACAATCGTTGGGAAGACTTTGATGTCTTCCGCTTTATCCTTTACAGAAACCGTTACGATGTTGAACACCTCCGTTGTGCCATCATAATCCGTCTGCCGGAGTCGATAGTATGTTAACTTGTAAGGATTCTTGTCCAAATGCTTGTATTGCAAGGGGAGGTCACTATCTCCTGCTCCTTTAACTCTGGTCAGCTCCTCAAAGCGCACGCCATCTCTAGATTTCTCTATGGTGAAGTAAGCATTCGATTCCTCAGCAAGTGTTTCCCATGTTAGTAGCGCACCTTCCTCCGTTGCTTGCCCCTTAAAGTAGGATAAGCTAATCGGTAAAGGCGTTAAAGCACCGAAACCGGCTGGGCCTACGATGCCTCCAACAACTCCAAAAGCTCCTGGAAAGAAGGGAAGAATTGTTGAGGTGGAACCAGCACCTGCCGTTAGTATTCCAGTAATCCCCATACCTCCTGTAACAACTAAATCAAAACGATCCTTGGCTGTAAAATCGCCAAAAACAAGAGAAGCTCCGGCAGAATCAAAAGAGGAATCGTTTCCTACGAAAAAGTCCCCGAAGGAAGTAAAGAACCCATCTACATCAAAACTCACTCGATCCAAGCCATTGAAGCTACCCACCGCCAATGTCCCATCAACCGTGATATTAGCATCATTCATAACATTCATGTTACCTGTCACCGCCAAGACTCCATTAACAACGAGATTGAATCGATCACCCACAATCAGGTCTCCATTGACTACTAAATGCCCATTTACAGTCAAGGTAAAGTCCGTCCCCGCGTTGATTCCGGAGGTTGTCAACCTTTGCAAGGTGAATCCTGCTCCTTCAACTGTGAGTCCATTAAAATTGCCGGTAGAAATATCATCAATAGTGAGCGGACCATCGGAGAGATTGAAGGTAACAACCGTATTTCCATTCATATCTACATCATCTCCGCTAACAGGTATATTACCGCCGGACCAGGTAGCCGCACTACCCCAATTCCCCGTTGCAATGACCGTTCTTGTGACTGAATACAAAGGTGAGAGTGATAATCCTAGAAAAGCGCACAGGAGTACCAGCTTAAGCTTAGTTGCGTGTGTTCTCATGGTGTTTAGTTTATTCCTGACCTATAAAAAATTGATTCCTAAGTAAAGTAGTTCAATGATAGATATAGGTTATATAGCTATACAGGCGAGAACAAAGGGTAAGTAACTATGAACGAATTGTAGTTTTCCCTGATTCATTAAGCCTGTTTTGGGGTGGGGGAAGTGAAAATGCTGGTCTAGCTTCCTCTCCTTACGCCCAAATTGTATCTTTGCTGCTCATTTATACTCCGAAAGCATGCAGAAAGTTACAGAATTACCTTCGAATCACCGTCACCTGGAAAAAATGAGTACGGTAGAGCTACTTACGAACATTAATAAGGAGGATCAGACCGTTGCCTCTACTGTAGCAAAAACCATTCCACAAATCGTTCCATTGGTAGATGTGATCGCAGAAAAAATGGCCGCTGGGGGGCGGCTTTTTTACATTGGTGCTGGGACTAGCGGTAGATTGGGAATCGTCGATGCATCAGAGTGCCCTCCAACCTATGGCGTACCTTTTGATTGGGTTATTGGCTTGATGGCTGGTGGCGATCAAGCCATTCGCAAAGCGGTAGAATTTGCGGAAGATGATACCAACTTAGCCTGGAATGATCTTTCTGAGTATTTGATCAGTAGTCAAGATGTAGTGATTGGCATTGCTGCTTCTGGGACCACTCCTTACGTTGTACATGGTCTAAAGCAATGTAGAGAAAAAGGAATAACCACTGCCTGCATCTGCTGTAACCCGGATAGTCCAGTGGCCGCACAGGCCGACTATCCAATAGAAGCAGTGGTAGGGCCTGAGTTTGTGACGGGAAGTACGCGGATGAAGGCCGGAACTGCTCAAAAGCTTATTCTCAATATGATCAGTACAAGCGTAATGGTCAAATTGGGTAGAGTAATCGACAACAAGATGGTCGATATGCAACTGAGTAACAACAAATTAGTAGATCGTGGGACAAAAATGCTGATGAAAGCCCTAGATTTGGACTATAAAGAAGCCAATCAACGCTTACTAAAGTATGGCAGCGTTCGAAAAGCCATGGAAATGGCCCAAGAATAAGCTAAAACTGATCTGCATGTTCTTGGGCAAAGGCTTGAAAACGACGAGGAGCTTTCCCTAGAATGGAAGCTACATCTTCGCTAATTTCTTCTTCTTTGCCTGATGTTACATATGTGTAGAGATCAGCCGTATAGTTCGCAGCTGCTTCGGTCCAGCCCCTTTCCTGCATAGTTTGTATATAGGTAGAGCGATCCTGTGGAACATAGGTTACCGTTTTTCCACTAACGTGGCTAATCACCGCACAAACCTCCGTATGGCTAAGTGCCTCGTCACTGGTGAGGTTATACAGTTGTCCATGATACCCATCTTCTAGCAGGCACTTTATGGCCACATCTGCAATATCACGTACGTCAATAAAGGCAGTTCTAGCCTGACCCGCTGGTAGAAACAACTTACTCTCCGCCCTGATTGTCCCACCTAACCAATTGACAAAGTTTTGCATAAACCATCCTGGTCTTAAGATGGTCCACTCACCCTCCCAATCTCTTACAAGATTTTCCACCTCATTGAGGGGTTTGCCGGGAACATCTCCGGTAGTTCGCCCGGAACTAAAGACCACTCGCCGAACTCCCGAAGCCTTTGCCGAATGAAGCAGTTGCTGGACACTAGGAACGGGATTTGCATGCCCAGCAATGAAGAAAATCGCCTCTTGCCCTGCCAATGCCGAATCGAAGGCAGCTGGTTCTTCGTAATCGAAGTGGACTATCTTGGTATCACTACCCCATTTATCCAGCGCTTTCTGTGTATTCCTCACACCTAAAGTTGGCTTAATGCCTTGAGCAATCAATGCTTGTACAAGGGGCGTACCGATATTACCACCTGAACCAATAACCAATACCTTCATAGTTCTGATCTGATTTTTTTATACAATGTTGACTAAAACGCCTGCCAAGGGCATTTAGTTGACCGAGACAATTAGTTTTCCAGGAAGTTCTGAATCTCCGCTGGCATCTCAGCTAACGGTTTCAGCTTGATCTCCCTAAAGAACAGCTCAGCTCCCTCGGATTGTATCTGGATACTGCCACTCTTCATGGGTTCCAGCCCTCCCTTTGAGATACCCGAAGAACAGGTTCTCCTTCTAGGGTGTCAATACTATACACCTTCAAGAGATCTTTATCTCCCAAGGGTTCCTGATAATTTCCCAAGCTATCTTTGGGCCAGTTGGGAACCTCCAAGCTACTATCTGGAACAGCAAGATAACGCCCCCAATTGTCTAAATCCAAGCCATTGAATAATGGCTCCCCAGCATCGTTAGGGTTTCCTTGGCAGCCCGAAAGAAGAACCAAGATGCCTAGCAATTGAATGTACAGGCTATTTTTTGATCATGATACCATCAAGCTAGTGTTGGTCTGTTTCCTATCCTGGATCTACATCCACATTTACCCTTACGCCAGAATATCCGGCCGTCTGATGAAGTCGATCAATCGACTTCATTATACTTTCTTTGGCATACTTGATCTTATTCTTATCCAGGCTTACTTTGATCAGAAAATCCAACAAATAGAAGGTCCGAACCCTAGCGACGTAAGGAACAGCTGGGCCAACGACCCAATCTCCTAGTTGATGCTTAAGTGCTCCGGCCAGTATCCTTCCCGCATCATTAAGCACTTGCGGTTTCTTATGCTTTAAGGTCACGCGAATCAAGCGAACGTAAGGAGGGTACTGAAAGCCATGTCGTTCCTGCATTTCCCGCTGAAAAAAGCCAAAGTAGTCATGTTCCAGCACTTCCCGTAGCACGGGTGCCGCCGTATTGAAGGCCTGGATAATAACCTTGCCTTGTTTCTTTTTTCGCCCTGCTCTACCACTCACTTGTACCATCAATTGATAGGCACGCTCCCCTGCCCTGAAATCCGGAAAATGTAGCAGTTGATCGGCACTTAATACGCCAACAATTCCTACGTTTTCAAAATCTAATCCTTTGGTAACCATTTGCGTCCCCACCAAGATATCCAATCGACGCTCTTCAAAGTCATTGATGAGTTTGGCATGTGCATTCTTGCCTCTGACGGTATCCAGATCCATCCGGCCAATTCGGGCTTCTGGTAGGTATATCTTTAGTTCATCTTCGATTTTCTCCGTACCAAAGCCTTGCATGGATAGGTCCTTGCTGCCACAAGCCGGGCATTCATTAGGGAGTTTTGTTTGGTAACTACAATAGTGGCATTTTAAGACATGAAAAAATTTGTGATAGGTTAAACTAACATCGCAATTGATACATTCGGCATGCCAATTACCACATGTATTACAGCGATAAGTGGGAGAAAAACCTCGGCGGTTCTGGAATAAAATGGCTTGTTCACCTCGTTCTAATGCTCCCTGTAGTTCCGCTATTAGCTGTGGGGTAAAGTGCGAATGCATTTGCCCCTTCTTGAGTTCGGCTTTGGCATCAACAATGACGATCTCTGGCATTTGGATACCCCCAAAACGTTCTGGCATATTCACTAGGCCATACTTCCCCTTTTTCGTATTGTAGAATGATTCTATGGAAGGGGTAGCGGAGCCCATCAAGACTTTTGCACCATAAAGCTGTGCCATCACGATCGCGGCATCTCTTCCACTATACCTGGGGCTAGGTTCTCGTTGCTTAAAGGATGGATCATGCTCCTCATCTACCACAATTAACTGTAGGTTTCTAAAGGGCAGGAATAAAGCCGAACGAGCGCCAAGTACAATGGGTTTACCTTCTATCGCACTTTTCCAGATCTCTACTCTTTCATTATTATTGAGGCGGGAATGATAAGCCGCAATGTCATTTCCAAAGACCTTCTGCAAGCGACTAATAATCTGTGATGTCAGGGCGATTTCAGGCAGTAAATACAAGACCTGCCCGCCCTTGGCTATCGTTTCCTTGATCTTTTCGATGTATACCCTTGTCTTTCCACTTCCAGTCACGCCATGCAATAGCACCACATTTTTGCTTTCAAACCACTGATCAATCTCAGCTATTGCCTGCTCTTGTTGTTCGGAAAGTTCGAATGCCTCCAACAACTCATCCTCATAGGCTCCAATTCTACTTACTTCGCGTTCATAGAATTCCAAGATGCCTTTCTTTTCCATGGCTTTCAACACTGTACTATCCACTCCTGCCCGTTGGTAAATATCTTGTTTGCGAATGAAGTCCTGTTTCTTGGATAAATCAATAAAGGCTAGCAACGCAGCTGTTTGCTTGTCTGAACGAGTGACCAAATCAAAGGCCTCCGTAAGCTTATCGGAGATGCCAGCATAGGCCACTTGCAAACGGACACAAGCGATCTTTTTGGGCGTATACTTTTCCTTCAAATCTTCACGCAGATAAATGATCCGCTTCTCCAACATGCGCCGGATTAAGGGATAGACCGTCTTTTGATCTAGGATCTTTTGCACTTCATCGATCGATAGGGTCTCTTGAATGGTCAGGGCTTCCGCTATCAAATATTCTTTGTCATCCAGGCCGCCAAAATCTTCATCGAACAAGGGGCTAAGAATGATTTGCGTTTCGCTGGTCAATTTGAGGTTGGCAGGTAAAGCCGCATTCATCACCTCTCCCAAGGTACAGCAGTAGTAGGTAGACATCCACTGCCATAACTTAATCTGCTGAGGTGTAACAATGGCTTCTTCATCAATTACCGACAGGATGGGCTTGGTATCGTAAGCAGTCGGGCCTTGTTCCAATATTTCGATAACCAGGGCCGTGTACAATCTATTTTTCCCAAACTTCACCTCCACCCTTACCCCAAACTGGACCTGTTGGACCAATTCCTCAGGGATATGGTAGGTGTATGGCTTGGGGATAGCTAAAGGAAGGATGACCTTAGCAAATAGATGGGTGCCAACTTCGGGATGAAAACTCAATTCACTCAAGTCCTAGGCTTTTATTTGCGCAAAGATATTGAAGAAATCTTTACCTACCTACAATAGCGGAAGTGATTGCTCAAGCCATTTTTGGTGAATGAGGTCGGGAAAAGCTTTTCAAGCCTGATGACAAATTTTGAGATCAGGCGGAAGCCAACTTCGATGCCTTTTGCAAGACGAATTCTTCGGATAGATCAGCAATCATAACTTTGAAAGTACCAGGTTCCAAAATCCACCGATTATCGCGCCCGACAAAGGCTAGATCATCTTTATCCAAATGAAAGTTTATCACCCTGGATTCTCCAGCTTCAAGTTCAATTTTTTCAAACCGCTTCAAACGCTTCACTGGAGGGGTGACACTGGCGTAAAGATCGCTGAGGTACAATTGCACCACCTCTTTCCCCTTTACTTTTCCGGTGTTCTCTACTTCAACAGCCACTTGGATAGTATCGTTTTCGTGAATGGTAGCCTGAGACAGACTGAGGTTACGATACATAAAATCAGTATAGCTAAGTCCATGACCGAATTCAAATTGAGGTTTGAAACCACCTGGTACACCCTGCAACTCTAGGTTTTCCGGATGCTTATAGTCATAGGTAGCTAATGCATTAGGATACTTTGGATAGGTAATCGGCAATTTACCACTTGGGCAGGTGTTACCGATTAGTATTTCTGCAACCGCCTGCCCACCTTCGTTTCCAGGATGGAACCCAACCAGAATGGCTTGGCATAGGTCGGCAATCTCCGCAATTAGTCGAGGACGCCCCTCTAGCAAGACAAGAATAATCGGCTTACCCGTTTTTGCTAGAGCTCTGACCAAGTCAATTTGTGCTCGTTCAAGACTTAGACTGTCGATGTTTCCATAGAACTCGGTATAAGAAGTTTCACCCAAGCAAGCTATGATAACATCAGTCTCTTTCGCAGCCTCTGATACAGTATCTGTATCTATATCTTCGGAGAAATTAACGGCCTTTTTATAGATCAGGTTTGCTCCTAGTTGAGCTTCCAGAGCTCCTCGCACCGTCAAATATGGCAAAGACTGCTCATCGGTCAATTCTCCCTGCCAAGAATAGGTCCAACCGCCATTCAAACTACGAAGGGTATCTGCTGTTGGACCGCATAAGAGTACTTTTTGATCCTTTTTCAAGGGCAAGGCTTGATTTTCATTTTTGCACAATACAATTGCTTCCCTCGAAGCCTCAAGGCTGGCCTTTTTGAATGCTGTACTGGCAAATAAAGGGTATTCATCTTCAGATTCTACCATTCCTTTAAACAGGCCCAGGTCTTTCTTTAGCTGTAAAATTCTACGTACTGAAGTATCAACGCGAGATTCAGGAATGGTCCCTTCTTCCACCAATTCAATCAAATACTGCGTAAAGGTGAAATCAAGGGGAACCATGCTCATGTCAATCCCAGCTTCAATAGCCATACGAACCGCCTCTTTCTGTGTCTCAGCTACTCTATGTCGAGTATGGAGATACTGAATATCTTCCCAATCGGTCACTACCAGTCCAGTAAAGCCTAGTTCATCCCGCAACAAATCGGTCAAGATAGCTGGGTCGGAGTGCACGGGAATCCCATTCATTTCGCCAGAATTAACCATGACCGTCGCAGCTCCGGCGGCTAAGGCTTTGGCAAAAGGCGGCACGTGGTATTCGGCCAATTGCCTGGCTGGGACATAAGCAGGGGTGCGATCACGGCCACTTAAAGGTACTCCGTACCCCAGAAAGTGCTTTAAGCAGGCGGCCAGTTTATGTGGATGACCAATGTCCTCTCCTTGCATACCGCGCACCGTAGCACTCCCTAGCTCTCCTGCCAAGTAAACATCCTCACCAAATGTTTCCCAGAGGCGTGGCCAGACGGGATTCCTGCCAAGGTCTAGCACGGGTGAAAAAGCCCAAGGCATACCAGCCGCCTTGGTTTCGTATGCACTAATCGCCCCCATTTGCTGGGCCAAGTCTCTATTCCATGTCGAAGCCAAACCTAGTTGTTGAGGAAACAAAGTAGCTCCCATCACATAACTGGCCCCATGTATGGAATCAATACCGTATAGGATGGGAATTTTTAGGCGCGTTTTGGCAGCTTTGCCTGCAATAGCATCCATGATCTCTCTCCAACGTTTCGGACTATGAGCGAGCGGTCCTACATTTAGCATCGAGCCAATGGCATATTCCTGCACCACCTCCACCAATTTTTCCTCATTGAGCTGTAGCGGAAAATCCAACTTATAGGCTTTCCCATTAGCAATGGTATCTATGGTCAATTGGGTCATTTGCCCAACCTTTTCCGCTAAGGTCATTTTGGCAAGTAAATCTTCTACAAACTGGTCCATACAAGTTAGTTTTGGGAAGGTTACTTAGGAACATTTCCCATGTTTCACACATCATCTTTAGACAGCTCATGGGGTCAAGCTAAATCCTGTCCGTTGATTGTCACGAATGTATGTAAATTTTAACCCAGGATCTCTCGATTCGTTCGGCTAAACCCTAGTCTAAACAAAAAATCATTACATTTAAGCATTATGGTATTATCCTGCTAATCCAAACAAATGGACACTTTAGACAGTATTCGCATAAATTTTAACCCAGAGCAGCTAGGTTTTTTGAACTTATGTTTGGCCTTTTTAATGTTTGGGGTGGCACTAGATCTTAAGATTAGCCACTTTAAGGCACTACTGGATCAACCAAAGGCTGCCTTGGTGGGTTTGGGCTCCCAATTGATTCTTTTACCTCTAATGACGCTCGGGCTCATCTACATCTTCCATCCCCCTGTAAGCATGGCTTTGGGCATGGCCTTAATCGCTTCTTGTCCTGGAGGCAACGTCTCCAACTACGCTGTACATTTGGCCAATGCCAACACCGCCCTCTCCATCACGCTTACCTCCATATCCACCTTGTCGGCCGTCTTGATAACACCACTCTATTTTTGGTTACTCGCGCAATATATTCCGGGTGCCTCTACTCTTTCGGGAAGTTTGCAACTGCAACCTTCGGATATGCTCTGGACCCTTTTGCAGCTGATTATTACCCCCTTACTTATTGGTATGACTTTAGCAGACAGGTTTCCTCGCCTAACGGAGAAAATCCAGAAACCAGTAAAATGGATATCCATGACCATCTTCTTGGGCTTTGTAGTTGTAGCCACCTATTCCAATTGGTCCAATATCGCGAATTACTTGCACCTCGTCTTTCTAATTGTATTGGTACATAACACCTTAGCTATTTTAACAGGTTACAATTTTGCTAAACTGAATAAATTGGATGATGAAGATGCTCGTACCATCGCTATCGAAACTGGAATTCAGAACTCAGGTTTGGGTCTAATCCTGATTTTCAACTTCTTTGATGGTATTGGGGGAATGGCTATGATTGCTGCTTGGTGGGGGATTTGGCATTTAATCTCTGCCTTCACCATGGCCATGTGGTGGAATAGAAAGCCAAGTACTTTTTTAGAAAAAGCAGGATAGCGACACTTTCAATTTATTTCGACCTTTTCATCAGAAATGCAACGGTTTTTTAGTAAATTTAGAACTTAAGTGAAGAAAATTTGTCATTAACGTAAAAGTGAGATAGGGCGGAGTTTGCTGCAATTGAAAATCCTCTCTTTTGTGAGTCAAATCTCTCAGGGATAACTCAATCACAATTAAAACGCCAATAGCTCCTGTTCCTAGAATGCTTTGATCCTTTTACTGTTACTCCTATAATCGAAGCTAAAACGCAGCCTATGAAAAAAGTATTTACACTTGCCCTATTTCTAGGATTGTCTGGGTTATTAATGGCTAACTCTCCCCTACCCGATCCAGGAAAGGGATATATTGTTACAAAAAATGGTAAATCTCTGACCGGCGCCATTGGCAATATTTTTCATACCTCTTACGGTTCAGAGGTAACTTTTATTAATGATTTTGGAACGATCTATCAAATACATCCTTTTCTGATCAAAGGATTTGTTTTCCAGGAAAAAGCTGACATGGTCACCTACGAGAGTAAATACTCCGAAAAGAAGTGGCTCTTCTTACGCGTTTTGCATAAAGGAAAGCATTTAAGTATCTATAAATCTCCTGAGAAAAAGTCAGTGGTGAATTTTACTCGCGTTTCTTTCATGGCTGAAACCGTGAAAAATGATGTGTATTGGGTAGAATTACATGGAAAAAACCCAACTCAAATTAGACGCATGGGGTTCAAAAAGCAGATGCGGAAACTCCTGAAACGTAGAGCTCCTGAATTAGCGGAACAGATCGGCTCAAAGGGATATCGCTTCAAGAATCTCACGGACATCGCAGAAGCTTACAACAAGAAATGCGAAGAAACCAAGTTTAGGCTGTAAATCAACCCTAGAGGTGATTCGGTATATAAAAGCTCTACTGGGCAGCAAGGGCTTTTATATATCGGAAGACGTTCTGATAAAAGCCTCCTTCCCTTAAAACACCTCATTGCGGCATTCTTGCAGTGGGCCAATATTATTACGTTTCAATTTCGCTCAGGCTTCTGTAGCTCTTCTCATCCATCTTGTGTTCAACTCACTCCAAGGCCATAGGGCAAAAACAACGATAAATATCCGAATAATCCTTAACTTCCCGATAGTAACTTTGCCTTAGGTATATTATGATCTCGCTGTTGAATAAGTGATTGATGGCTTTTAGTTTTCTATACTCCTCGATTCAGACAGCCCAGACCCATATTAACCTTGGGCCTCCTAACACCTTTAACATAAAACAACATGAGGAACCACTTTTACACTTTGTTGTGTCTAGCCTTAATTGTATGTGCAAGTCCTGCTTGGGGACAAAAACGAGCTAAAAAGAAGAAAAAAGATCCAGTCGAAACGCCTGCCCCGCCTGCCTTTAACGCCAAGATGTACAAAAGTCTAAAATGGAGAAATATTGGGCCTTTCCGCGGAGGGAGAGCAAATGCCGTGGCTGGGGTACTGGGGTCTCCTAACCTTTATTATGTGGGATATACTGGTGGTGGCGTCTGGAAGACGCAAGACGGTGGATTACACTGGAAGAACATCTCAGATGGGAGCTTCAAATCCGGTTCTGTGGGAGATATTGCAGTAGCTGCATCAGACCCAAATGTCATTTTTGTGGGGATGGGCGAACACGCTGTCCGTGGCGTGATGACCACCTACGGAGATGGTGTTTATAAGTCGATTGATGGAGGAAAGAGCTGGAAACATCTCGGACTTGAACAAACTCGCCACATCTCTGATGTAGTCATACACCCAAACGACCCCGACATCGTATATGTTGCTGCTCAAGGGGCCTTGCATGGCCCTAGTGAAGAACGAGGAGTCTACAAATCAACCGATGGAGGCAAAAGCTGGAAAAAAGTACTCTACGTAGACGAGAACTCCGGAGCCTCTAGTTTAAGTATGGATCAAACCAATCCGAGAATATTGTATGCTGCCACTTGGGATCATCGTCGTGAACCCTGGACGGTACGAAGTGGCGGACCTGGATCAGGAGTCTACAAATCAACCGATGGAGGTGAGACTTGGAGAAAAATTGAAAGTGGCTTGCCGAAAGATTTAGGTAAGATTGGGATTTCCGTTTCCAAGGCCAACCCTAATCGCGTGTATGCCATTGTCGAGTCCGAGAAGAAAGAGGCTGGACTTTACCGTTCCGATAATGGAGGTGGAAGTTGGAAACACATGACCAATGATCAGCTGCTTACGGCTCGTTCTTGGTACTATATGGAGGTTTTTGCTGACCCGGTCAACGCCGACGTCGTTTATGTATTGAACGCCCCTATGATGCGGTCTATTGATGGAGGGAAGACCTTCAGTCGTGTTAGCGTAGGTCATGGTGACACACACGATTTATGGATTAATCCCGAAGACAATACGAATATGATTCTGGGGGATGATGGTGGTGCTGAGATCACGTATAACACCGGAGCTAGTTGGTCACCTCAAAACAATCAACCCACTGCCCAATTCTATCGAGTAAACGCTGACAAACAATTTCCCTACAAGGTCTACGGTGGCCAACAAGACAATTCCTCCGTGGTAATTTCTAGTAGAACCAATGGCAGGGGAATAACCGATAAAGATTGGACGAGAGGGCCAGGTTGCGAGAGTGCGTACATCGCTTTTGATCCCGATAATCCACGCTTTCTATATGGTGGTTGTTATCAAGGAATTATTGAGGTACTAGATATGGAAACCGGGGAGGGCAAAGACATTATGGAATATGCCTCTCTGAACTTTGCTGTCAAGCCTAAAGATCTTAAGTATCGGTTTAACTGGAATGCGCCCATCATTGCTTCTCCACATGACCCCAGTACGATCTACCATGCTGGCAATGTGGTATTCAAAACTACAAACGGAGGATTGGATTGGGAGGTTATCAGTCCAGATCTTACGCGCAACGACACCACCAAACAAGATGTAGGAGGAGGGCCATTCACCAATGAGGGAGCTGGTGGAGAAAATTATAACACCATATACTATCTAATCGAATCCAGTCTGGAACGAGGGGTGATGTATGCCGGTAGTGACTGCGGCCTTGTACATGTGACCAAAGATGGTGGAAAGAACTGGAGCAATATCACGCCACCAGACCTAGCTGAGTCCATGATCCAATCCATTGAGGTATCCCCTCACGAACCTGGAACAGCGTATATAACAGCTACCCGATATAAATTCAACGACTTCTCTCCACTTAGCTATAAGACAATGGATTACGGGCAGAACTGGACTGTGATCAATAAAGGAATTGATAAGGATGATTTCTTAAAAGTGATTCGGGAAGATCCAAAACAGGCAGGGCTATTGTATGGAGGTGCAGAACGCGGCTTCTACATTTCCTTTGATGGCGGAGCAAAATGGGATCGACTTCAACTGAATCTCCCCGTAGTCCCCGTCACAGATCTCATCATTAGAGACAATGATCTAGTAGCAGCCACTCAAGGGCGCGCTTTCTGGATCTTGGATGATCTAAGTGCCTTGCAAGAAAGCAATGGGGAAAGACCAGAGGGATTAGTAGATATCATGACTCCCAAACAAACCGTTCGTTTCACTGGATTTTCTAGTGCAGGGGCGGGAGCCAATCCTAAGGCAGGAGTAATACTTGACTACTATTTAGGGGAAGATGTCGGAGAAGAGGAGGTACGCCTCGACATTATGAATGCCGAAGGCGAGGTCATCCGTTCTTACTCCAGTATCAAGGACAAAAAATTCAAATCTTATCCAGGGGGCCCTCCTGCACCTACTGTTATTCCTGCCAAAAAAGGATTCAACCGATTTGCTTGGGATTTCAGAACCGAAACGCTGCCAGATGTACCTAATGTGTTCATTTACGGCAGTTACAGGGGACATCAAGTAGCCCCTGGAAAGTATTCTGCGCGCATCTCTTTCAAGGATCAGGCAAAGTCCGTTGATATTCAGATCAAAGCGGATCCTCGCCTTGAGGTTGAGCAAGATACCTGGAAACAACAACAAGAAATATTGGATCATACGGTTAAGCAGATTAGTGATATTCATGCTAAAGTGAATAGCATGCGCCAACTGCGAGATCAAATCCAGGCTTACAATAAGCTATTGGGTGACAATGCTAGCCACGAAGATTTAGTCAAACTGGGGGAAGAGCTTGTAGAAAAAATTGATAAGTGGGAGGGACAAGTTGTGGAAACTCGACAAAAGAGCACTCAGGATGTAATCAACTGGCCAAGTAAATTAAATGCGGCTTACTTCTATGTAAGAGGTCGACTAGATGAGCATGATCCTCGCGTAACACAGGGTGTGAGAAATCGCCTGGCGGACCTGGACAAGGAGTGGACCGCCTACAAAAAGGAAAGCACTAACCTCTTACAAAATGAGGTGCAAGCCTTCAATGAATTATTCAAGAAAAAAGCCATCCCGGCTTTGATCATCGACAATAAGGCCAGGCCCTAACGCTCAGAAAAAAATACTTTGAAATGATAAGTCGGCCTTCCCCCTTCAGGAGGGCCGATTTTTTTCGGCCACTCTCACTTTCTCTCCATTTCCTCTTGCCCTCCTCTGCCCTGCCGTTGGTCAGTCTATCCTCCTCCATCCTTTTCTAGATTCAATCTTCCTCATTTTGAATTTTTCAAACATTTTTACAAAATAGTTGAAAAATTTAAAATGGCTGAAGAAACGAAGAAACGCGTTAATAAACGGCATCGCATCCTCCAGGCGGCAAGTGAGGTCTTTGCTCGCTATGGCTACGACAAAACAACCTTGGAGGATATCGGAAAAAAGTGTGGACTAAATAAAGCCTCACTATATCACTACTTTAGGAACAAAGAAGATATATACGTACAGGTAATCATGGTGGAAACCACCGTCTTCATCAACGAATTGCAAGGGCAAACTGCGGACTTGATGGGCACAGCTGATAAAATCAGACATTAGTACGAGTTGGCACCAAACCCTTAAGCGATGGATTAAGTATCGATACCCTTAACAATATCTATATCACAGATGTAGATCATGGGAGTATCGCCAGAATGAGCCCAACAGGAGATTTGCAGACGCTGATTCAGGATGTTGATCGAATCCGTTGGGCGGATGGTTGCAGCTTCGGTGGCGATGGCTATCTCTATTTCACAGATAGTGCTATTCCGGATCAGATGTTGAGATCCAAGCGGCATATGCGGGCTAGGGCTCCGTATTATATTTATCGAATAGCCCCTGTAATAGCTGGAGTTCCGGGTCGATAAACCATCAAAAACTCTACTAAGAGTGAAATAGGGACGACTTTCGCCTCATTTTCCCTCTTGCACTACAATCTGAATTGATCTAACTTTAGGGTTCTACTTTCAAAATCATCAACAAAAAAATCCTATGTCTTCCAAACAAGCAGATTCCATCATAAAAACCCAAGTCATGATCAGTATGGGAGCCGGCTTAGTGCCCATTCCCATTCTTGATATTGCCGCAGTGACCGCCGTACAATTAGATATGGTAAAACAACTGGCCCAAGCTTACGGCGTACCCAGTCAATCTGGCATTGACAAGGGCTTAATTACTGCATTGACAGGTAGTATTTTTGCTCGAATTGGGGCTAGTTTTATCAAAGTGGTACCAGTGGTAGGTTCTTTGCTGGGCGGTGTGTCTATGGCTATTATGTCTGGTGCCTCGACCTATGCTGTTGGACAGGTCTTTAAAAGACACTTTGAATCAGGTGGGACCTTTGCCAACTTCAATCCCACCAGTGCTCGTTCCATTTTCGAGGAAGAATATGAAAAAGGTAAACAGCAGGCGGAACAGTGGAAAAAAGAAAAGGATCAAGTCAAGAATGATAAAGGGGGGGATGCCTTGGCCAAGTTGAAGCAGCTTGGTGAGCTGAGAGAGTCCGGCGTCATTTCGGAAGAAGAATTCCAACGCATGAAGGCTTCTTTGATGGATCAGATATAAGCCTGAGCATCATAGATCCAATAGATAAACTCCATCCATTCCGTATCAGTTACATCTGGAAATAGGGATCAGTAAGGTTAAAGGTCACTCCAAGTTGCAATAGCAACAATGGAGTTGGCGAAGTGCGCTGTTGAAAAGCCTCAATAGGGTCATCAAATGGCCCGTTGGCAAAAGGATCTCTAGCAAAGTAGGTAGCATTATTGCCTGGAAGGTAGGAGCAGCGAAAATCCAGTGTAATACCGGAATTGCGGAATATCGCAAACTGGGCACCCGCAGCAAAGCCATAACTCAAGGCAGTATCCGAACCATTGCCGCTGCTATCCGACTCATCCGTATCCAGAAATTCAATGGTGGTGCGGGCATAGAAATGTTTTACGCCAAAAAGCGCATCGAAATAGGGATAGATCGGAAAATCCACAAAAGGCTGGAAACGCAACACACCATGCCCCATAAACAGATCGGTGCGGCTAGTCCATTCCGTATTATCGTTGTATCGCTCTGATTCTCGGTCAAAATTAAGCAGAGTCAAATCTACGCCTGCGAAAACAGGTAAGCGCTGGATCTGGAAAACCACAACTCCACCGCCCCCATACCCGAGTTTATCAATATTGGCTCGTAAAACTTCTTGTGGAAACCCCATTTGAAAGTATGGACTAAAAAAAATGTGATAAGGAGCATCTTCCTGTTCTGTAAAATCCTCTTGTGCAACAGCGCCAAATCCAAACCATAATAAACAAGAAATACAAAGTAAGGATCTATTCATATGTAGAGCTTAGATTTTTTTGAGTCTACCCAAATATAAGTGCAAAAGGACATAAATGTGGTTAATAGGGCGTTAAAGGAGCTTTGTGCATCTCCAATAAGGACTGGAAGAGATGCTAATATTTTCTTAATTTGCGAAGCGCATACCTTTTCATCCATCCCAATTGCAATTAAGTTATGCCTGCTTGGGTAAGAAAACGGCTAAAGTCAATGCTTACTATCGCCATTATTTTGTTGCTGACTGCTTGGTTGGCGGCAGAATTTCTATCTCCATTCCTAATCATCATTCCTCCCCCTGGCCATCGATATGACATTCCTAATTTTGATCAAGGCCATTTCCAGGAATTCGAATTGGAAACCTTTGACCAACTGAAACTCTCCGCTGCTTTTCGCCCTACTGATCAATCAGCAACTAAAGCTGTGGTCATCTTTGTGCATGGTATTGGCGGAAAAAAGGAACACTTCATGGGAATGGCAGATGGGCTGGCTACTCAAGGATTTGCTTCCGTCGTCTTTGATGGCCGAGCTCACGGCGAAAGCGGAGGTAGATATTGCACCTTTGGCTCTAAGGAAAAAAAAGATATCAAGCTAATGGTACGATGGATTCAGGGAAAACTTCCTGGTACAGCGATCGGCATCTGGGGCAACTCACTGGGAGGAGCGATCGCACTACAGTCCTTAGCCATAGAGCCCAATTTAAGCTTCGGTATCATACAAAGCACTTTCGCGGACCTTGAACAGATCGTTTATGATTATCAGAATCGGATACTGCAAGGGTTTGGCTCCAGAAGTCTATCCAATCGAGCTTTGAGGAGAGCCGGCAAAATTGCTGGATTCGACCCGGCCAGTATTCGGCCAGCAAAGGCAGCCGGACAATTGCAACAACCCATCCTGCTCCTTCACGGGGAACAAGACAAAAATATACCTGTGGAGTACGGCCAGCAGATTTATCAAGCGCTTCCGACTACAAAGAAGCAATTCATAAAAGTACCGCAAGCAGATCACTTCAATGTACTGGAGAAGGGCGGTCAGAAATTGCATGATCAGTTAATAGGTTTCCTGGTCAGGCAAGGCTAGCGCGCCAAAAAGCAAGGCAAAAGGGATAAAAATTGGTCAAATAGCGAAAATTCGCTAATTTTCAACCCGATTTAATATTTCGATGTTATTAGAGTATATCATCCTCTTTTCTACACGCTAGAATTTAAAATCTTTCAATAATAATATGAGCAGAAGAATCAAGAAAGTAGCCGTACTAGGCTCAGGTGTAATGGGCTCCGGGATCGCCTGTCATTTCGCCAATATTGGCTTAGAGGTCCTCATGTTGGATATTGTGCCTTTTGACCTAACGGAAGAAGAAAAGGCCCATCCCGCTGCACGAAATAGAATCGTGGACGGAGCATTGAAAGCAGCCCTAAAAGCTAAACCGGCGGCTTTGTATGATAAGTCCTTTGCTTCTAGGATCACGACGGGAAACTTTGATGATGATTTTGAAAAGATTGCAGATGCAGACTGGGTCATCGAGGTGGTCATTGAGCGCCTCGATATCAAAAAACAGATTTTTGAAAAAGTTGATCAATTCCGTAGAGCTGGCAGTTTGGTGACCTCTAATACTTCCGGTATTCCTATCCACTTAATGCTGGACGGGCGCAGCGATGATTTCAAAGCCCATTTTTGTGGTACGCACTTTTTCAATCCTCCTCGTTATCTGCGTTTGTTCGAGATCATTCCTACTACTGAGACCAAGCAAGAAGTAATCGACTTCTTTATGCATTATGGCGATGTGTTCTTGGGTAAACAAACCGTTTTGGCTAAGGATACCCCCGCCTTTATTGGGAACCGAATTGGCGTTTATGCTTCTGCTAAAGTTTATCAACTGACCACAGAACTCGGTCTGAATATTAGCACAGTGGATAAGCTAACGGGGCCAGCATTGGGACGCCCTAAAACAGGTACCTTCCGCCTGGGAGACTTGGTCGGGCACGATACCGGCACCAATGTGATTAAAGGCGTTAGAGAAAATTGCCCCGATGATGAGCAAGCCAGTACTTTCGAGGTTCCCAAATACATGCAATTCTTATTGGATAATAAATTCCTAGGGAACAAGTCCGGCCAGGGGTTTTACAAGCGGACCAAAGAAAAGGATGAGAAAGGTCGTAGAATGGTCTTGGAATTAAACTTGGAAACACTAGAGTATGAGAAGCCTCAACGCATGGATTTACCTAGTTTAAAGCTAGCAAAGCAGGTAGATGATGCGACCAAAAGAATTCCTCAACTATTCAAATCCGGAGATAAAGGGGGAGAATTAATTCGCCGGTCTCTGCTTGGGCTATTTGCCTACTGCTCTAATCGTGTTCCCGAAATCTGTGACCAATTCTACAGTATTGATGATGCTATGAAGGCAGGTTATGCTTGGGATTTTGGTCCTTTTGAATATTGGGACCTCATTGGAATAGCAGAAGGTATCAAGCAGGCAGAGTCAGAAGGAGAGACTGTTGCTAATTGGGTAAAAGAGATGCTAGCGGCAGGGCATACCTCTTTTTACAAAAGAGAAGGAGGACAAAAGAAATACTACAATATTGAAAGTAAATCCTACGAGGCTATTCCTGGTGCTGATGAATTTATCATTCTTGACAATTATCGAGACAAAGCCCCAGTCTTTAAAAACGCTGAGGTCTTATTACACGATATCGGAGATGGTGTCTTGTGTTTAGAGTTTACTAGCCCTCATAATGCGATGGGTGAAGGTGTATTGAGAGGAATTAATGAAGCCATCCAGATTGCGGAAGAGGGTGAATGGAAAGGATTAGTGATCGGGAACAATGCCACTAACTTTACTGTAGGTGCGAATCTCATGCTGATTGGGATGTTAGCCTACCAAGGGGATTATGAACAGATGGATATGGCTGTCAACCTTTTCCAGCAGACTACTATGCGCTGTCGTTATTCTAGCATTCCGGTAGTAGCGGCAATCCAGGGAATGGCCTTGGGAGGTGGGTGTGAAACCCTGATGCACTGTGATGCAGCAGTAGCAGCAGCAGAATCTTACATCGGATTGGTAGAAGTGGGAGTAGGATTGATTCCAGGTGGATCTGGGACGAAGGAGTTCGCCTTAAGGGCCTCTGATTCTTTCTTCGAAGGAGATGTACAAATCCCAAGCCTGATCGATCGATTTAGAAATATTGCTATGGCCTCGGTAGGGACATCGGCTGCCCAAGCCTTCAACTACGGCTATATGATCCACGGGAGAGATGCTGTGGTGATCAACAAGGACCGCAACATCGCTGAGGCAAAGAAAAAAGTGTTGAAACTAGCTGAAAACTATACGCAGCCTATACAGCGCACAGATGTAACGGTTCTAGGTAGAACCGGATTGGGGGCTTTATACGCAGCCGCCAATGAATTACGCCTCGGAAATTACGCCTCGGAACATGATATTGTAATTGCTAAGAAAATCGCCTGGGTGCTTTGCGGAGGAGACCTAACGGGTACACAGCAAGTATCTGAGCAGTACCTCTTGGATTTGGAAAGAGAAGCTTTCCTAAGCCTATCGGGTGAAGACAAAACAAAAGCCAGGATACAACACATGTTGCAAACGAATAAACCTTTGAGAAACTAATCAGAAGTTTAGTCCGGCC
The DNA here is from genome assembly GCA_965263225.1 of Saprospiraceae bacterium. Classification (GTDB taxonomy): domain Bacteria; phylum Bacteroidota; class Bacteroidia; order Chitinophagales; family Saprospiraceae; genus DT-111. The sequence continues at coordinate 355,879 of CBDHHG010000035.1, read as the reverse complement.
AGATCAGGGTCGACTTAGTCTAGGGTCAATAGTCCTAGCATTTTCTCAACTTCACCAGTTTTCACTGGTTCCAAATTAATATAATCATGGAAGCATATATTGTAAAAGCATATCGTTCAGCGGTCGGTCGAGCCAAGAAAGGAGGATTCCGAAATTATCGCTCTGATGACCTGGCAGTTGATGTTTTAGAACACTTATTGGCTCAAACACCAGAATTAGATCCCAAATTAGTGGATGATGTTTTCGTTGGCTGTGCCAATCCCGAAGGGGAACAAGGACTTCAGATCGGGCGTCAAATTTCTATGCGCGCTTTGGGTAAAGATGTACCAGGTGTTACGGTAAACCGATATTGCGCCTCTGGCTTGGAGACGATCTCCATGGCTGTTGCTAAGGTACGAGCCGGTATGGGGCAAATTTATTTAGCTGGAGGAGCGGAAAGTATGAGTGCTATTCCTATGACGGGATACAAACTGGCTCCTAGCTACAAGGTGGCGAGCAGTACGCCAAATTATTTAGCCAGCATGGGACTGACTGCTGAAGCGGTGGCCGGTAAGTACAACATCAGTCGAGAAGCTGCCGATGAGTTTGCCTACAAATCTCATATGAAGGCTGCCGCCGCGATAGACGATGGAAAATTCAAAAGTCAGATTGTGCCAGTTGATGTTGATCACGTTTTTGTGAAAGACAATAAAAAAGTTTCAACTACACAAACCATTGATACAGATGAAGGTGTACGTAGAAGTACAACCGCAGAAGTACTAGCTAAACTCCGCCCTGTTTTTGCTCAAGGGGGAGTGGTAACGGCCGGGAACTCTTCACAGACATCAGATGGAGCTGCATTTGTATTAGTGATGAGTGAAGAAATGGTCAAAAAGCTCAATCTCACGCCGATTGCCCGTATGGTAGCTTGTTCTGTGGCTGGCGTAGATCCCTTGTATATGGGTATCGGCCCTTGTGCGGCCATTCCCAAAGCTTTACAGCAAGCCAATCTCAAACTAAGTGATATTGAGCAGATCGAACTGAATGAGGCCTTTGCAGCACAGTCCTTAGCTGTGATCCAGGAGGCGGGACTAAACCCCGATATTGTGAATGTAAATGGTGGGGCCATCGCTCTAGGCCATCCGCTGGGCTGTACCGGAGCCAAGTTGACCACTCAGCTACTGAATGAAATGGAATTACGCAATCAGAAATACGGTATGGTAACCGCCTGCGTAGGTGGTGGCCAAGGAATCGCCGGAATTTTTGAGCGTTTAAACTAAGGAGAATAAGTTCGGGGGACTCTAGCACAGGGAGTCCCCTAAAACGTGCCCTGTCTTACACCTACTCCTCTTGGAAGCTCCTTATTCCAGTTTCAAGTTAAGTTCCACGCTGCCTCTCCATTAAATTCACTCATTGTTTCTGCTTTTATACCATCTCTGTCATTATGGGTGAAAAAATCATAAGAATTTTGCAAAATAAGCTAATCCTGGCTGCGGTACTTATGCTTACCTTGTAGACAATCTGGTATGTATGTACCTGGCTCTTGTACCTATCAAAGGTAACATCAAAACGAAATGCAAAAAACCACCTATCAAGTCCCGCGCTTCGAAGGTATTTGGCCTGTATTGGTTACCCCCTTTACAGATTCCCTTCAAATTGACGTGGCTGCCTATCGGCAGATAGTGAGTTGGCATATGAACTTTGCCTTGGGCGGCTTATATGCCAATTGCCTTTCGAGTGAGATGTATTCCCTAAGTGAAGCAGAAAGATTGCTATTGGTAGAAGTTACCGTCCAAAGTGTTAACGGGCGGATTCCTGTAGCTGCCACTGGCAATTTTGGAGAAAACATAACTCAGCATATAGATTTTTGTAAACGAGTAGCGGGAGTTGGAGCTGATGTAGTCATGTTAACCGTTCCTCCATTTATTTCAGATGATGAAGATCTGGGGCATTACTTTATGAGCATAGCGGAACAGACCGAGATGAAGTTGGGTATTTATGAATGCCCCTGGCCGAGAGCTTATCATCTTGGACTCCCTCTAATAAAGAGATTAGCAGAAAGTGGTCGTTTTTTCGCCTATAAGGAAACGAGCTGCGACATCAATAAGATCAAGCAGATCATAGAAATCACTCGACACAGTCCGCTTTCCCTTCTACAAGCTAATGTCCCACATCTTCTGGAAGCCACTCAAGCCGGAGCGGATGGATCCATGAATATTGTAGCCAATTGGCTTCCAGATTTAGCGGTAGAAGTTAGGAAAAGAGGTATACTGCGTGACCCAAGTGCACGACACCTAAATGCTTCCTTATGCGCGATGGAGTTAGCCCAACGATCTATCCACCCCTTTGGTGTAAAGTATTTAATGAGTAAAAGAGGCCTTCCCATAGAGCCGAAAACCAGATATAAGCGAAAATTGTCTCAGGAAGAAGGACGCTGCCTTGATATCATCGCCCAATTGTGGTTTAATGACGATGGTTCCCTAAAAGTCCTTAGCCAAATGAAAGCAGAGGTGAACTAGAGCCTCACCCGCATTAAAATTCTCCCCAAACTAGCCAAGCAATATAAGCACACCTTTGTCCCTGCTAGGCATGAGCCTTTCCCACGAATTAAAAGCAATAGGTAAGTCGTTCATTTTTCATAGTGTCCGGTCAATTTCGTATTATTATAGAACTTGTTCAAAGCAAAAGCCGCAACCAAATGGAACTCGTTTTTGACAAAATTCATGTACCGCACAAACATTCCTTTATCGGCCGCCAGATCCAACATGCTTGTACAGGTACGGCTCGCATGCATGCCCATAACAATTACGAATTGAATTTTGTGGTATCAGGCTCTGGGCGACGCATTATCGGCAACAATATTTCTACCTTCGAGCGCGGCGACTTAGTACTCCTAGGTCCTGACCTACCACACTGTTGGCATTGTTTTGATCACAGAGATCAGTCTTCCTCCCGTAGTATCGTCCTTCATTTTTATGAAAACATCATAAACTCCAACCTTTTTGACCTGCCAGAATTGGAAGAGGTCGAGGCTTTACTCCGAAAAGCCAATCTAGGGATCTGTTTTAGGCCAAACAGGTTGGGCCCAATCGAAAGAAGCTTAGAAAAGATCGTAACACTAGAGGGGCTTGAACGCTTCATTGAATTACTTAAAGTATTCCACCTTTTGCTGCAAGTGGAGGATTATGAATTCATTTCAGACACAAGCTATAGCAGCACTTATCAAAAGGATCTGGACAAGATAAACCTAGTCTACGAATATGTATTCCAGCACATTCAGGAAGGTATTCGACAGGAGGAAGCAGCAGCATTGCTTCATATGACTCCGGGGGCTTTCTGCCGATATTTCAAAAAGAAGACCCAACGAACCTTCATGGCCTATGTCAAAAGCGTCCGGATTAGATTAGCGGCCAAAATGTTAGCCGAAACGGATAAGCATATTTCTGAAATCTGCTACGAATGCGGTTACAACAACATCGCCAATTTTAACCTACAATTCAAAAGCGTTATGCAGAATACACCTTCCGATTATCGCAAGATTTTCCGCTAGTTGGTCTTTCTGGAGGCTGCACAGTACATATCTGATCTTACTCAAAGCAAAATCTCGATACCTACTTATTCAAGCATGAGAAAATGAAAAAGTACTACTTAGCTTGGGCCTGGATGACAGGAGTGACACTGGCTTTACTGCTTGGGACACCTGTAGCAGCTCAAGAACTCGCACTAGGAGAAAATCTATTCCCTCCCCAATCGGAGCACACGCATGGTTCTACCATCGTCGCTCTTTCTAATGGAGATCTGCTAGCGGCTTGGTTCCAAGGGAATGGCGAAAGATGGGCAGATGATGTACGCATTATGGGGGCTAGGCGAAAGGCCAGCACCCAATCTTGGTCCAAGCCATTCGTGATGGCAGATGTTCCTGATTTCCCCGATATCAACCCCGTTCTTTTCATCGATCCCTCAGATCGCTTGTGGCTGGTATGGTATACTGTGATAGCCAACCAATGGGAAACTTCTCTTATTAAATACCGAATCAGTGAAGACTACCTGAACTTGGATGGTGCGCCTAAGTGGAACTGGCAAGAAGTTCTGCATGTCAAACCCGGTGGGCCGACGGAACGTGGGATTCAAGTGGATGACCCTTTTGTAGCGTCCGTCAAAAAGCAATTTGAAATCCTGTCCAATCATCTCAAGGAAGCACGAATGGATGAAAAACAAGCCCAGCAATGGACAGCCTTTCAGCAAGACATCCTGGACAAGGCGGCAGGAAAAAACCTTATAGCCACCGGTCGTGCCTACCAAGCAGATGGCACCTACACCCAGGAAAGATTAGGCTACCCTTATTTTCGGCGTATGGGTTGGCAAACCAAAAACAAGCCCTTTATCCAAGATCAAAGAATAATACTTCCGCTCTACTCAGATGGGTTAGAAATGACCCTCTTTGCCCTGACCGACGATTTAGGAAAACATTGGTCTTTTAGTCAACCCGTAGTGGGTATTGCCAATATACAGGCCGCCATTCTGGAAAAGCAAAGTGGAGAACTTGTGGCCTACATGAGAGACAATGGTCCCCCACCCTATCGACATCCCATGAGCACCTCTACGGATCGCGGAAAAACATGGACTCCTGTCCAAGACAGTCAACTCCCCAATCCTGGCTCCGGCTCCGATGCCGTGACCTTGGCCAACGGCCATTGGCTAATCGCTTACAATGATACGGAAGGCGGAAGACACTCCCTGGCCATTTCCCTTTCTGAGGATGAGGGTAAAAGCTGGGGGTACACCCGGCATGTTTTGCTGAGCAAAGACACAACGCAAAAGGCCTCGGGCGCCTATCCAGCCATTATACAAGACCAAAATGGGCTAGTTCATCTAAGCTACAGCTATCGTCCGGCTCAGTCCAAATTGGAGAGCATTCGCTACTTCAGCTTCGACGAAGATTGGGTAAAAGAAAAAGAATAGTAATGAAAAGAGATACCTACATGCTCATCTTTCCCAGTTTAGCTCTGGGCTTGGCCTGGGCAGTGCGTGGTCATTTTGGGCACGAATGGGGAGCCGCTTGGGCTGGTGGTATCGGTACCCTAGCGGTAATCCTCCTGAGCGGGCGGGAGGACTGGCAGCAAAAGGCACCTATGCTAGGGAGTTTAGGCGCCCTGGGTTGGGCCATTGGGGGAATGATGAGCTATGGAATGGTAATTGGCTATTGCCGAGGAACCGAGTTGGGTAATGTCTGGTATGGATACACGATGTTGGCGGTTATTGGAGGTTTATATGGCTTTCTAGGTGGTGGTTTTGTAGGTTTGGGACTGTCCGAAGAGGAACATAAAAAACCCGCTTGGGCTAATCTCATCGCACAGATGGTGGCAGGAGCCTATCTGGTTTGGGGTTTCTTGATCTTCCAATTAGAATGGTTCATGACACCTCCAAGGTCAGAACTTTGGGCAGCCTGTCTCGGAGCGGCTTTGGCCATGGCTTGGTTCATGTACCGGGAAGGCTATCAGGCAGCAGCAAAGGTAGCCATATATTCGGGTCTGGGTGCGGCCTTCGGCTTTGCCTTTGGCAACTTTCTGCAAACCGCTGGCTCAGCCTCCGGGATCAGTTACAATTGGTGGCATGTAATGGAATTTAGCTTGGGGGCCTTCGGTGGCCTTGGTTTGGCCTATGGGGTTAAGCAGCAGGATTGGCCAAAGACATTTACTTATCCCCAGCAAGCAAATCTCCTGGGACTAGTCTTCTTGTTTTTCCTGATTCCATTGATCAATTTCACGGAAGCTTTTTCCTACAAAAAGCTGGCACGATTAGCCGAAAGTCTTGAGATTGAGCCATTGCATAACTTTCTTTCCCAACAACGTTTACTGGGAATTGGGATAGCCCTCGTTTTGATTTTGGCAGCATTGCCGCTATGGTATAAGCCTGGGAAAGCGAGCAATAGAACTGCGGGCATATTTTTTGCCCTAAGTTTTCTTTATGTGAGTTGGTCCTACCTCATTAAAGGTGTTTTTTTAGGTAATTGGGGGCTAGCGCATTCCACCAGCACCTATGCTCCTATCCTGCTCATGCTTACAGGTATTTGGTATTTCTCTCCCGCTGTCAGCGAATATTCAAAGGCAACCGAAAGATCTAATCCCATCCGGGCAGATTGGCTATTCATCGCTTTATTGTTGAGCTGCCTAATTTTTGCTTTTCTATCCATACAATTACACGAAGGCCTACCCGGGGCACAAATTCGTTTTTCCAATGATTAAATCTACCACTATGAGATTACGCTGCCTCCTACTCTGCCTCATCCCATTTTTCTCCACTGGCCAAAATACACCCGATCTTCTAGCCGGGGCTGCAGTACGTATAATCACTCCTTCTCCTCTTCTACCTATCTCCGGTGGTATAGGAACCCCCAGAGATGCAGTAGAAAAAAAGGGCGATCTATTCATAAGGGCTTTGGTCTTACAACAAGGGGAAACCAAGCTCGCAATTGTAAACATTGATAACCTAGGCTGGCCTGCAGCTTTGGGCGATCGCTCAAGAGCCTTGATCAAAGGCATACCACCTGAAAATATTCTAATTGGTGCTACGCATACCCATAGCGGTCCAGATGCTTATGCATTCCCAAACGAAAAAGGCGAGACACGGGCTGACTTGAACTACCTGGACTGGTGTGTACAGGAAGTCGCTGCTGCCATAAATGAAGCATTGGAGAAGCTAGAAGTAGCAGACCTGATCGTAGCCGAAGGAGAGGCTAAAGGCAAAATTGCTTTTAACTATTATGCAGAACAACTGTACGACCCACGGTGCAATGTCCTTCAGCTTTTGCACAAGGAGGGGGAACGACAAGGAAAGGCTATCGCGACCTTAGTCAATTACGCCATCCACCCCGAAGTAATTGGTTCCAAAAAGGGAATATTAAGCCCTGATATCTGCGGCCCTTTGTACGCTAGAATTGAAGAAAAAGTCGGCGGCGTAGCCCTCTTTATGAATAGTGCCCTGGGAGGTATGGTCACCGCGGACAATCGTTTGGAAGGGGGTGGCGATGCCCGAACTTGGGACGAATGTATTCGCATCGGCACCCTACTGGCAGATGAAGCCTTACGCATCCTATCCAAGGCCGGAATCGAATCGAATCCGATTATCCAGTGCTGGTCAAAACGGATTAAATTTCCCGTAGAATCTGAGATGATGCGGTTTATTATCCAACACTCACCAATAGAGACAAAATCCTTCGATGGTTCCCACGTTTCTACGCAATTAAATCTTTTACAAATTGGTCAGGCACAAGTCCTTACCATACCCGGTGAAGCTTTACCAAACATTGGCTACTACCTCAAGCGGAAAATGAATGGAAAACAAAATCTTTTATTTGGCCTGACCAATGATGCTTTTGGTTATATTTTGACCAAAGTCGATTTTAATAGCTTTAAGCGGTATGATTATATTTCCAGAACAAGCCTGGGAGAGATGACTGGCGAAATTCTGATCGAAGAGGCGCTGGAATTAATTAAAGCATCACAACTAGAAGCTAAGTGATGCCATGCCAAGAAGCTAATATTCTACCCAATATCATTACCGGCAACCAAATCCACCTATCATGAAAGTAACTTCCACCTTAACTCAAATGACCCTCTGCTTACTTTTGGCCATGCTGACCAATATGGCATGCTCTCCAAAGGAGTCAAACGAAACCGGAGAGACTACAACCGGCTCAAATCAAGAAGAAACCAGAACTACCTGGGCTCAAAAATTGGGGTATCCAGGCGATAAGATTGTTTTGATCTTGCACGCAGATGATATTGGCATGTGCCCGGAAGCCAATATCTCTGCTAAACACTATATGGAAAATGACTATATCCAATCCAGTGCCGTGATGATGCCTTGTCCTGATGCGGAAGACTTTATTGAATGGGCTAAGGAGCACCCAAACGAGGATGTGGGTTTACATCTTACCTTAACTAGTGAATGGAAAACGTATCGTTGGCCGGGTTTAACACCGGCTGAAGAAGCCCCTGGCCTTTTGGATGAGGAAGGAAAACTTTGGCATAAGGTGATTCAAGTAGTTCAAAATGCTTCACCAGCTGAAGTTGAAAAGGAGATTCGTGCCCAAATACAGCAGTCGCTTGATTGGGGCTATCGGCCCGACCACATCGATACACATATGGGTACTCTTTACGGTTCACACCTCTTCACCGCGGCCTACCTCAAAGTTGCTGAAGAATATGAAATTCCGGCCATGGTGATTGACTTCGAAAACCCAGTTGTGGTACAGGGGTTCAAAGATGCGGGTTACCCTATCAATGATGAAATGATTGAGATGGTCAACGCCTACTCACTACCCAAATTGGACTTTTTTGCCTCAGCCCCAAATGCTGATACTTACGCAGAGAAAAAAGCCAGCTTCCAAGCGCTCGTCAGATCCTTGCAACCCGGCCTAACCGAAATCATTTTCCATCCTTCAGCCTTAACCGACAACCTAAAATCCATCACTAACTCCTGGCAACAACGATCCTGGGAAGCCCAAATGTTTGAAGACGAAGAGATGATAGCATTCTTTACCTCCGAAAAGATCATCTTCACCAATTGGAAGGAGATCATGGCACGATTCAAAGCCGGTTAGTCTCCGAGATGAATTCCGCAGTAATCCACACAACTTCTGAAATACACTACTATGAAAAAATGGCTTATACGCATCAGCTTTGCCCTGCTTTCATTGATCATTGGCGTTGGTGCCTGGGGTTTTTACAATTTGAGGGATCGGCACGCTGGCTATTTCCTGGACTTGAGCATTCCCAGTCAAGGTGACGCCGTCAAGTTGCAAATTGGTTTTGGAAAACAAATTATCACCCCTACCATCACAGATACTTGGAATGACGCCAACGGAGACGCGCGCTACAACCAGAAGGACGGCGATACCTATAATGATGTTAATGGCAATGGTCAATTTGATGCCGTGTGGATTGCTGGCTTTAGCAATGGAAAACCAGCGCAAGGCGTGCATGATGAGGTATGGGCTCGAACTATGGTAATCGATGATGGGCAGACTCGCATAGCCTTGGTGGTGTTGGACGCCGTGGGCTTCATGCATGATGATATCGTAGACATTCGGAAAAACTTGCCGAAAGAGTGGGAAGTTGATTATGCCTTAATTGCCAGCACTCACACCCATGAAAGCAATGATCTTATTGGAATCTGGGGGCCCGATGCCTTCCATAGCGGCGTGGATGCTGAGCACATGGAATATTTAAAAGCACAGGTGACTCAGTCAATTGGTGATGCAGTCAAAGGTATCCGGCCAGCCCACCTAATATTCGCGGAAGAACTGAGTGGTCGTGATTCACTTCTCATTAAAGACACGCGAAAACCTATTGTCAAAGCGACGGGGATTCATGTTATGCAGGCTCTGGATGCTGAGAACGGCGAAACCCTGGGCACCCTGGTTAATTGGGCGAATCATCCAGAAACACTCTGGGATAAGAACTTGCTCATTAGTTCTGATTTCCCTCATTATCTTAGAGAAAGCCTAGAATCAGGTATAGTGGCTAATGGCGATTCCGTCCATGCTGGTTTTGGTGGCGTGGCTGTATTTTTCAATGGTGCAGTAGGTGGACTTATGACACCACATCCTTCTCTACCCTTTATTGATCCTGTTCGAGACACCTTGTTGAAGGAGCCTTCGTTCGAAAAAACGCGCACTCTGGGCGAACAGATTGCCCTACTCACTATTAATGCATTAGCAGAAGGGGATACAGTCCAACAAATTCCCCCGATCGCCTTACAAGCTCAAACCCTTATTCTCCCACTCGCTAATCCGATCTATCGGCTAGCCTCCGGTCTTGGTCTCATCAAGCGAGGTTCACCCGGTTTTTTCAAAACCCGGACAGAAGTAGCTGCGCTTCAAATAGGGCCTGCCACGGTACTGAGTATTCCCGGAGAAATCTATCCCGAGATCCTCTATGGAGGCATTGAAAGTCCGCCAGGTCAAGATTTTGAGATAGCGCCGGTAGAAGTCCCACCCCTGGAAGAGAAAATGAAAGGGCCGTACAAATTCTATTTTGGTTTGTCTAATGATGAGATCGGCTATATCATCCCCAAAAGTGAGTGGGATGCGGAGGAGCCTTGGTTATATCTCGATGAGAATGACACTTATGGAGAGGAAAATTCTCTGGGACCTGAGACCTCACCGATCTTGTACGATGCGCTTTCTAAACTCCTAGAAAAGCTTTAGGTTTTGAAGACTTTCGACGTCTCAGAGACGTCGAAAGTCTTCAAAACCTACCAAGGCTTACCCGTACCCTGTAATAACCACATCTTAGACCAGGCGCTATTGTTCGCATCCGGAGCCGTATGAGAAGTAGCTTCTAGGCGATCTATAGCACTTTGAGCATTTTCTGGATTGAAGTCAATCTCATCTAAAGAGTAATAGAACCGAACGGGAAGCACTGGCCGCTTAGCCACCGTACCAGCCTGCAAAGCGGGAAATCCAGTACGGCGATAATCAAACCAAGCTTCCGCAGCCGCTGTCCAACTGGCGATCCACTTCTGTTCTATAATCTGTTCCAACGTTCCTTCAAATGTAGCCCCTTCACCAGCTATATAAGACTTGAATTGACTTTCAACCCCCCAGGTAGCAAAACTCGCCGCTACCCCCTGCTCGTAATAATAGGTGGCACTTTCTCCCACACTCCATCCTTTCAACGCAGCTTCGGCTAGGATCAGATGCACCTCTGAAGCTGACAACAATCGAGCTTTCAATAGCGGCCCGCTGGCATTGGCATAACGATCGTTTAAGTGGGAGGCGTGAGGATTATCCGGTGCCTGTTCCAGGTTAGGATTCAGATTATAGGCCTGAGGAACGATGGACCATGAAGGGGGTAAACCTACGTAGTCCTGGTCCAGGTCTAGCGGAAAGCCATGAGTGTCTTGGTACTGTGCGGCAATATCTGGAGCAACTTTACGAATTCCATCGACAATCTCGTCGCTTCCTGCCGGCATATCCGGATCTACCGACAGAGGGATATCGATTCTTTCCGCCCATACCCCCAAGCGAGGATCCTGCAATACCTGTAATTTATCTACTAATGTAGCACACATCTTGAGCCTGCGGAAGTTACTACCTCCGGTACCATCAAAGACCGTATTATTGGGCCAGGAATCTACGTCACTATTACCAATGTAAGCAACCGCGGCATCATCAGATGGGTCAGTGATTAATGGATACATATCCGGATCTCCTGCGATCTTTTCTATGCCCGTTTGAGCCATACTCGGCTCCTTTTCTGACAAACGCATGTAATAGCGGAGTGCTAAGGAGTTGGCGAACTTACGCCATTTTTCTACATCTCCTGCATAGAGTACATCTTGAGATGGATTGATATCCTTATACGTATCCGCATCTTGAGAAAGCAGTTGATTGGCTTTCTCCAGGTCAGCTAAAATTCCTGCGTAGATATCAGCCTGGGCATCAAAGGCGGGCTTGATATTGCTGGCCCCACCTTCTTCCCCTTTTAGTGCTGCACTATAAGGGGCATCTCCCCAAAGATCAGTGATGAGTCCAAAAACATAAGACTTAAAGATCAATGCCATTCCTTCATGAAATGGCAATCCCATTTCTACGGCTTTTATCCGCAATTCATCATCGTTTCGAAGAATACCATAGTAGGCATTCCAGCTTTGATCAGACCAATCATAAGCATTGTGGGAACTACTCCAACCGTCTTTCTGAGTGTGCTGCATTACCCCGGCCAAGTCTCCGTAACCTAGTCCTACCACACGTTGAGCAGTCGTAGTAATCACAGTGCTCATCAATAGATTGGGATGGGCATTGACCGGATCAACCCCATTGGGATTGACATTCAACTCTTCCAAATCATGACAGGCGGTTGTAAACAAGAGCAGCAATCCCAGGCTTAAAAGTGGCTTTTTATATATAGTAAACATGAATATTCAGTTTAAATTGGTTGTGGAATGTAATGGCCAAAGACCCTAGAAAGTAAAGTTGAGTCTAAAACCAATAGGCAACACCCAAGGCTCGACATTGTAGCGTTCGATCCCTTGCTTGAACTGCGTTCCTCTATTGCCAGAAGAGGCTTCTGCCTGGAAAGCACGTTCCGGATCAATGGCAATCTTGGCTTTCGTCCATAGCACCACATTACGGGTATACAAGGAAAGGCTTAAGTCTCGAATATTTCCAAGCTTCTGTAATACACTGTTTGGCATTTGATAAGACAAGGACAGTTCTCTTAGCTTTACGAAATCGGCATCAAAAAGGGATGGGCTAGCAAATTGCCAGGGATAAGAAACAATATAAGGTAGATAAGGGATGGGATTGTTGTCGCCTAAATTCTCTATAAAAGTACCATCTGGGAGTTGCACCACCCCGGGGATAAAATAACCATCATTTACCACTACCCCACTGAAATCTTCCGGAAACCCGCCGTATTCCGTCGTAGGGCCACCCACTATATGGAAGCCATTCAAGATGAATTGCTCTTCGTTAGCTACCAGCCAATCTCGCAATTCTTGCCCTGTACGTCCCTCTGGATTAATCAGATTATCCAGCCAATATTGAGTACTGGCATCCTCCGCCATATAACGGAAGGTTTGTGAAATGAACTGTCCTCCTTTTCGCCAATCAACGGTAAAACTTAAGGTCCAGTTCTTGTATGAAAGCTGGTTTTGAAAGCCAAGAATAAAATCTGGGTTATAGTTCCCGACTTTATTACGAGTATTTTCAGCACTAATATCTTGCCATTCGAAATCCGCACCTCCTAAAATGGGGTAGCCAAAATAGGGAGAACTGGGGTCTTCTACCGTAAGTACTTGGGCATCATAAATGTCCCCTATATCATCTCCAACGTAGGTCCAGGCGCCACCTTTTGCATCACTCCAAAAACGGAGGATATCGATGCCATCAGACAAAGCATCCAGGCGGGTCCGGTTCCAGGTAAAGTTCGTATTGATATCCCAGCGGATAGAATGGGTTTGAAAGGGGGTGAAACCTAGGCCTAATTCCCAACCTCTACTACTGATCAGGCCAGCATTGATATTAATTCGATCAAAGCCCGAAGAAGCAGCAATGGGAATATTACGGATGATTTGATTGCGATTCTCCACCTCGTAATAGGTACCCTCAAATCGCAGTCGATTCTGGAAAAAGCTAAGATCAATACCGCCTTCCCAAGACGTAGCCTCCTCTGGCCTAAGGTTGGGTGTTAAAATCGTACCGGCTTTGCTCAAGCGTGTCGATTCTCCCCATTGACCAATATCTCCATAGGTAGGATACAATTGATAAGGATCCGCATCATTGCCTACCTTCGCCCAGCCACCTCGAAGTTTTACTAGACCTACCTGACGACCAAAGTCAAACATCTCATTTGCCAACACACTCAGTGACACCGAAGGATAGAAATAAGATTGATTCTCTTTAGGCAGGGTGCTGGACCAGTCATTTCGGGCTGTCACATCCAGGTAAATCATGTCCTTGAAACCAAAGTTTGCCATTCCATAGACGCTGTAAATCGCTTTCTCTGTCCGAGCACTATTGAAATCCAGTGCCCCGGCTTTGATGTTGGACACCGAGTACACATTGGGCACAATTAGTCCCACTGAAGATTTGGAAGAATTACTGATAAAGGAACTCTCGCTATAAAGTACATTGCCACCAGCGGAAAGGGAAATGGTAAAATCCTTTACTTTGGGGGTGAAGGTTGCCAGTACGTCAATATTCTGCTCAGAATTATTAAGATCTACAATTCCGTAGGCTCCATTATTCGTCTCTCTGGTATAGCTGGGTGCAATTTTAGTTTCTCGTTTTTCATTGAACCGGTCCAGTGAATAGCGTCCCATGAAACTAAAGTTTGGTGTAATCTGCCAATTGGCTCTGATATTCCCGAAGATTCGGTCTCGATTAAAGCTATTGTTCACTTCATTGGCCAGGAAATAAGGATTATTGTAGACACCATTAGCTGGGGTACGCTGCTGTAAGCCTTCCTGACCAGGCTCCCAATAATCCTGCAAATCTAGGATATTGGTGCTGGCAGGAACTTTATATGCCCACTCCAATGGATTGGTGCCTCGGTTGCTGGCTGGTCGATTGTTGGAGCCGGTACTATTGATATTAATATTGGCACTAATGGTCAATTGCTCGGTGGCCTTCAAGTTGGTGCCAAGTGTTAGATTATTGCGAAATAAATCAGAATTTGGCACGATCCCACGATGATTCATATTGGTATAAGCCAGACGATAATTCATGCGATCCGTATTGTTGGTCACCGCCACCGTATTCGTAGAAGTAATGCCTGTCTGTACAAAATTCCTCACATTATCTGGATAGGACCGCAATTCAATAGGAACTTGTACCCCATTGGCATCCCTGGGGCTATTCCATTGCACCGCAAAATAGCCCTTATCCAATTCTATACCCGCCCCTGCTGCCTCCGCCTCGTTTACTGTCAAGGTCGTTCCAGGAGGTAAATCATCTGGCGTAAAGGAAAAAAAGCCCGGGGCAAATTGATACTGCCTGTTGAAGAATTTAAAGGGTTGGTCAAATACAGTATTGGAACTGACAGAAACGCGTACGCCATCGCTCTTCTTCCCCGATTTCGTGGTGATCAGCACGACACCATTCCCTGCACGGGATCCATATAATGCCGCTGCGCTAGGACCTTTAAGGATGGAAACATTTTCAATGTCATCTGGATTAAGATCGGAAATTGCATTGCCATAATCCACTGGATTTCGGCTACCAAACTCCGTAATATTATTGAGTGTACTAATTAGCGGTACACCATCCACTACGAATAACGGTTGATTGTCACTACTCAGAGAGGTAGCGCCTCGAATCACCATGCTCACCGAAGATCCTGTTCCCCCAGTGGAATTAATCGTGACTCCAGCCACCTTTCCCGCTAAACCATTCAACACATTTTCTTGCGTTACTCTCCTCAATTCATCTCCTTCCAGGCGCTCTACCGAAAAACCTAAAGATTTCTCTTGCCTGGTTAAACCCAGGGCGGTAACTACCACCTCATTAGCAATGATGGCACCTTCAACCAGACTGACATCAATTCTTGTTTGATTCCCAACCTGGATTTCTTGTGTTTGATATCCAAGATAGGAGAACACCAACACATCCGTCTCTGTCGCCTCCACCTGATAGTTTCCATCCATATCAGTTACGGTTCCTGTTGAAGACCCTTTAAGCATCACCGTTACTCCTACCAATGGAGTTTCTTCGGCCGCCGACGTGACAGTCCCACTAATAGATCGCCAGTTTTTATTTTTTTCAAAAGCGGAATAATCCTTAGCTAGGGCTTCCAAAGGCAATACTAGGCAGGCCAGCAGCAGCCACAGAATTGCCATTGGGTGATATAGTTGCGTGCTAAATGTTTTTTGCATGATTGTTGGTTTTATGATTTTTCTTGGGACTTTCCCTAGAATCCGAGAAGATTAATTCACAGCCTCAAAAGTGAAAATTACCACCAGGGAAGGTTTGTTGAAATGTGCTCCTTGCGTAGCCGACATAAACATCGCCAAGCGCATCTTCTCAGGCGTAATCTCTTGGATAATGGCCTCCCTGTGAAAGTCCATCAAACCGATAAATTCATTCCCTGAAAAGCTGAGGGTACTTACCCCCGGGAAGCTGAGATCTCCCGTCGTACTTCCGTCCCCTTGGCTCACCACCGTCTGAACCAAGTCCTTCTCTTCAGTATAAGTAAAGGTAGCATTGGCATCTGGTGTGAAAGCAACCGACGCAAAGCCAAAACTTTGGCTTTCATCTGTGATCTTTACGACCTCCAGTTGGTTAACGACTGCATAAACCAAGCTGCAGAAGGCAGCGCCATTTTTGGTATCGTGTATATAGGTACCATCTGCCTTAAATGTAAACTCATCTTCATACTCTTCGCCGAGTCCCAAGAAGAGGCCAAGTGCTCCCTGCGGTACTTCCTGGATCACTGTCAAGTCTGGATCAGCTAGGCTAATGACATCTTTGTCTGAATGGGCAGCACTAATGCGCCAGGTTTTTCCATTAGTAGCCGCACTCCCCCCCGTTAACATTTCGTAGGGAGATAGATCTAAAGAGACTTGTGAAGTAGCATCAGCAGAGCCTACATCATTACTGGCTGTAAGGGTGATAGTATAAATCCCTCCCTCTTCATAGATGTGTACTGGGTTTTGCTCTGTGCTGGTTTGACCATCTCCAAAATCCCAGAGCCATTGATCAGCATGCAAAGTGAGGGCAGTAAATGCTACTTGCTTCCCTACTATACTGCGAAATATATCAGCCGTAGGGGCTTCAAGGGGATCTTCCTTTTCACAGGATAGGAGGAAAAACATCCCTAGCATCAAAATGGAAAGTCTAGAGAACATAGTTACGCTTTTCATAAACTAGATAGGTATTTATGATAGAAGTTGGCTAAAGTTTTCCGCAACTGGTGCAAGCGGTATTTTATTACCAATAAAGAAAACTTCAGGCAACTCCTGTAGTTAAGTGCTTACCAAAAAAATCAAGAATTGATTTGGGATAGATGGTAGACTCAATACCCGCCTCCCCCAATAGATACTGCCGCCTTATTGAGCTACAAGGGTTATAATCCCAGAAGAAATATGTTGGGATAACTTCGTTTGATGAATTACTAATTTACTATGCTTTAGTAGTCTTGTGCTTATACTTTTTTACTTAAAAGCAGTAATTTTTTAACCCGACGAAGATGTAGAAGTGTGTAACTTAGAACTAGTGTAATCTTAACCTAAGATAAGTGTTTTTTGCCCCAACGGGAACTATTTTCAAACAGAAATAGCAAAATAGCACCAAAGCTAGTGTTGAGACCTCCTCTTCATTAGTATTTTAAGCCTTCAGCAAGTAACAACTTAGAGATCAATCCCAGGTTAAAAAATTATAGTATTATCGTAAAATACTATTGGGGCAGGCTTTAGGACATTTACTAATTTAGATCATCCCGGGAAGCCATATTACTGATCGGTAGAAGCCAGTTAGGCACCGAAGCATCCCATTGGTAGAAGTCAAATCTCCAACGGTAATCCTATCCATATGCATCGACTATTTCTATTCCTATATTTAATGGTTGCACTAAGCTTACTCCACAGCTGTGCAGAGGAAACCCGCACAGCAACTGGGCGCCCCCAATACCTGGATCAAGCTTTTCAACAGGCTTATGCTATCCAATTCGAAGCTTCCTCACCAGAAATCGATCTACACACCATTGAAAGTGATCGCAATGGTGATATACAAATCCTAACTTCAGCGGGGCTCTATCATTGCCAAGGTGGACAACTGCTGTATCCAGGAGAACTAGTGCCCAACCATCGGCATCGCCCAATGACAGATATGCAACTGACTGCGTTGAGTCTTCAATCTCAGCAGTTTGTTTATGCCAATCAAGAAGCGGTCTTTAGTAATGCCTCCGCCGCTTCTAGCTATCTTTTGCATGGGCTTGATGCTCCACATTTAATCAGTAGCGGCTCAGATAATTCCTTCTTGTTGGCACAGGAAAATGAATTGGTCTGGATCAATAGCAATGGGGCCAGATGGGAAGGGAAGGTATCGGATCAGGCTATACTCTCATTACGATTCTTTCCGAAAACAGGAGAATTCTATCTACTAACTGCGCGGCAAATCCTACGTTTTTCTCCTCAAAATCAGCAACTCCAATTATTGCACGAGGGTCAGAATTTTACCGCCTTTGCTATAGATACTAAAAATGACCACTTAGTTGTCGCCACCCAGGAGGGGTACTTCACGATGGACTTGAGTACTTCCCAACAGGCTCCCAATTGGCAAAAAGCCTTGCCTCACCTGGAGCTTACCGCTGTAGAAGTGATCGACAGCCTCTATTGGTTTGGTAGCAGCAAAGGTGCCTTTAGCATTTCGGCACTGAGTGAAATTCGCTACTACCATGGAAAAAGGTGGCTGGTGGACAATGAGGTAGTGGCAATCCGCAAAGGCAGAAAGGGAATGGTCCTTATTCTCACGAAGTCGGGCCTCAGTCAGATCCGGCATAAGCACTGGACACTCGCAGAAAAGGCCGCCTTCTATGATAGGCAGGTTCGAGAACGACACATTCGCTACGGGTTTAACGCTTCCTTAGCCGGGCTAGAAGAGGGTAAGCCCGCTACGGGTTATTTGGTAGATTCTGACAATGATGGGCTGTGGACAGCCATGTATCTAGGCGGAGAAGCTTTCCGCTACGCGGTGACCAAGGAGACGGATGCTCTGGCTAACTGCGAAGAATCCCTGGCTGCGATGGAGCGCTTATATTCCATTAACCCCGTCCCTGGCTTCCCCTCCCGTTCTTTTGAACGCGATGGATACCTAGAGCAATTGGCTGATCCAAACCGTTGGCATATTGCCCCGGATACACGCTGGAACTGGAAAGGTACGACCAGTAGTGATGAAGCCATTGGACATATGTTTGCTTTCGGAGTATTAGCCGAAATTGCACCAAACTCAGCCATTAAGGAGAAAGCGATTCAACTGATGGATACTTTAATGTCTCATATCATCAGCAATGATCTATATTTAGTAGACTACGACGGCAAGCCCACTACTTGGGGAAGATGGAATCCGGAATATGTCAATGCACGCCCCAAGATGGTAGGTGATCGCAAGTTGAACGCTTCCAATATCATTGGCATGTTACAAACAGCCTATCATTTTACCCAAAAGGAGAAATACAAAGAAACCGCCTATGAACTCATAGAAGAGCACGGTTATCTAGACAATCTACTTTTTCCCATGGCCGAGGTAGGAACTGCTCCGGAGGATGCAGATGATTGGAGTAAAATGCTGTCAGAGGAATGGAATCACTCAGATGATGAGATGTATTTTCTTGGCTATTGGGGTCTATACCGCTACGCTTTCTCAGATAGTCTGCGCACTCTCTATCACCAGGCTATCCTTGAACACTGGGAACTGGAACGGCCAGAAAAGGAAGGGCTTTGGAACATATTTACCGCCATTCTTGGAGTAGATTCCTTTGATCTTTCGAACGCCATTTGGTATCTTCAAGAATATCCTCTAGATCTCATCGATTGGGATACGGAAAATAGTCATCGACAGGATATCAAAAAAATCGATCCAAATTTCAGAAATCAGACGACCGAAGCCGTTCTACCTCCAGGGGAAACGAAAATTGCCAGGCATAATGCCAACCGCTTCCGTCTAGATAGCCAAGGGGGAGGCAGAACGGAGTACAGTGCTGGAGACATCTGGCTTCTTCCTTATTGGATGGGACGATACCTGGAGGTGATCAGCCCTCCTACCATTCCTTAACACCTCAAGCCTTTTTTATGACTCGCACCTTTTTCTCCATCCTACTCTGCACCTTCTTGCTGGTAGTAGCCTGTAGCAAGGAGGACATTTCGAAAGCCCCCAAGGGATATAGTAGTCAAACTACAATGAAAATAGCGTATGCCACCGGGATGCTAAAACTCATCGAAACAGAACCCGAAATTCCTGCCTCTTTGGCCGCTCATCTGGATATCACTTTCAAGACAACACCAGAAAAAGAACTCAAGCTAGACCTTTACCATCAAAAGAGCCTGAATCAACCGACTCCTTTACTTCTCTTTATTCACGGTGGTTCCTGGAAGAAAGGAAACAAGGATGACTACCGTCGGTACCTGGTCGATTTTGCACAAAAGGGATATGTGACAGCGTCAGTTTCTTATCGATTTTCTCAAGAGGCGGCGTATCCTGCGGCCTTGGAAGATGTAGCCTGTGGATTACAGTGGCTGAAAGATCATGCCTCAGATTATCAGATTGACACCAGTAGGATTGCGGTGGTGGGTGGATCAGCCGGAGGGCACCTCGGCATGCTTCTGGCCTATCATACGCGGGATAGCAACTTTGTTTCTTCCTCTCCTTGCGCTAGTAAGGCCAGTACCCAAATTCAGGCCCTAGTCAATTTCTATGGCCCCACAGATTTGACTACAGCCTACGCTAGGGAGCATCCCAGTGTATCGGATTTCATCGGGGTGGACTATAATGCGGATACACATAGCCAGTATGCCAATGCTTCTCCTTTGCAATATATCAGTGCGGATGATCCACCAACCTTAACTTTCCATGGAACCTTAGATGATCTGGTACCCATCAATCAAGCCGACACGCTGGATCTGGCGCTAAAGGCCGTAGGGGTGACCTCCCATTATCATCGCCTTAAAGGCTGGCCACACACCTTAGACCTAGGACTTAAAGTCAATCGATTTTGTCAGCATCATATGGATGCCTTCTTTGCATCCTATTTGAAGTAGAAGTTATGTACCTTTAGGTTTTGCCTAAACTCCATTGCTTTGGCCAGACAAAAGGACCTCGTACAGATTCATATTGCCGTATTCCTTTTTGGTTTGGCGGGTTTATTTGGAAAGCTAGTGGATCAGCCAGCCTTGATTATAGTATTGGGGCGAGTTTTTTTTGGGGCTATTGCCCTTTTCCTCCTATACGGCTATCGCCGGCAATCGATTAGGCTAAAACGCCCTAAGGATTATCTTTGGTTTGCTCTATTCGGTTTGATTCTAGCGGTACACTGGCTCACCTTTTTTCATTCCATCAAAATCTCCAGCGTTGCCATTGGGCTATTAACTTATTCTACCTTCCCTATCTTTACCGCCTTTCTAGAGCCTTACTTTTTTAAGGAAAAACTGCTGTTACGAGACTTTGTTTTAGCTATCATCACCTTCGGTGGAGTGGTCTTGGTCATCCCCAGTTTTGAACTGGGCAACCAGATGACACAAGGAGCGCTCTGGGGTATTCTCTCCGGAGCTACCTTTGCTATACTTTCGATATTGAATCGGAAATACGTAGCCGACTACCCCGGTAGCTTGATCGCTTTGTATCAAGACGCGGTAGCTAGTCTACTTTTACTTCCCTTTTACTTTGTGTTGCGGCCTGTCTTAAGCTCCATGGATCTAGGTTTACTGATCCTATTAGGTTTTTTATTCACCGCCTTTTCCCATACCATTTTCATCAATGGTCTTCAGACTGTAAAAGCTAAAACTGCTAGCATCATTGCTAGCCTAGAACCGGTATATGGCATATTAGGTGCCATCCTGCTTCTGGGCGAGACCCCAAACTTACAAGAACTATTTGGCGGAGCCATTATCCTCGGCGCCACCTTTTATGCTACTTACAGACCTTCCTAAAAAACTTTTCTTACCGCAGAAGCAAGACATCTCCTGAGAAAACTTCGGTGAGGCCATCGACAAACTCGATTTCCGCAAAGTACACGTACACCCCTGTATTAAGGGGCTGATTCCTAAAGGTACCGTCCCAGCCTGCATCTACCGCATTGGGCGGGAAGTTTAGGCGTTCAAATACTTGATCGCCAGCTCGGGTGAACACCCTAAAGCTCTTGATCGCCACCACGCCCACTCCAGCATAGATATGTAATTGCTCGTTCCCCTGTATGGATTCAGGATCAAAAACATTCGGTATATATACCTTGCGGCTTTTATCTACTTGAATGATGATTTGATCACTTGCTGTACAAGAAGTTTCCGTATCAAAAGCATCAATAGTATATTGACGTGTAAAGGTTGGTTTGAGCCAGATATTATCGCCTTCTGCAAAAATACCATCCAAATCCTTCCAGGTATATTGAACCGTTTGGCTATTCGCTAATGGGCTAAGTAGTACGGAATCGCCTAAAGAAATGATCCGATCCTCCCCTAGATCGACAGTGAGTACGGGTGGTCCAAGGACCTCCACAAGTAGCTTCAATTCACAACCTGCCAAATCTTGAATCGTCACGGTATACGCACCTTCTTCCAATTGCTCAAAAATAGTTGGACTTTGAAAGAGGCCGTCATCCACCGCAAAAACATAGTCCGGGGTTCCACCGCTGACTTGGGTAACGTAGATTTCGCCCCCGTTTGGTGGGTCAAGGCAAGTCAGATCCTTTTTCCCAAGTGTAGCGCTTAGGGGTGTAGGCTCAGACAAAAAGAACGTAGCCTCAGCTTGGCAACCTTTTTCATTCCGCACACTTACTTGATAATTCCCGCTACCTAAATCCGTGGTAGTTTCAAGAGCAGCTCCAGTACTCCACGTATAAGTAAAACTTTCTCCAGGGCCAGATACCACCGCTTTCAAAATACCGTCCTGATCTCCAGCACAACTGATGGGATTCAGCGTTTCGATATTCACAGCCACCGGAGCAATGGGTTGAGTAATCTGCGTCATCCCTTCTCCCTGGCAACCATCGGTATTGGTCACTGTAACACTATAATTACCTGCGGGTAATCCACCAGCTACCTCACCGCCTTGCCCAGTACTCCAGAGGATGGAAGTTGCAGTACCGTTTTGCAGCGTTAGGGTTGCTTCACCATCTAAACCTCCAAAGCAGGAAACGGCCTTTTGCTCTTGAGCAGTCACAATAAATTCCAAAGGTTCTGTAATCACTGTGCTAAAAATTCCGCCACAGCCATTCGCATCTGTTACCGTTAAGAAGTAACTATCTCCTACATTGGCACATAGGTTTTCAATACGACTTGAGGTAGCCCCCGTATTCCATTGTAACTGATAGGGTGGCACACCTCCAATGATCTCGACCTCCAAGATTCCATCACAAACGCCAAAGCAAGAAGCGTTCTCTTGTTCTAGCAAATTAATAACGACCAGATCAGGTTGTAGTACCGTAACCGTGAAACTGGTGTCGTCAAAGTCATCACTAATATTGATGGTATAATCACCGGCTGTTAGGCCGCTTAGGCCGACTTCTTCCCCATCGCTTTCCAGCGTACCTTCGCCAGATAGACTGTTGTCTATTTTCTGCCAGTTATAACGGTAGGGAGCCGTACCATGCATAGCGGAGAAGCGGATTTCTCCATCATCGTCCCCAAAGCAAGCCAAGGTATCCGATACGACGGAAGGAATAATTTCATCTGTAAAATCAACCTCCAAGCATACTTCCATCAAACATCCATTGTCATCAGTCACCGTCACGCAACAATTGTCTCCTCCGACCAATGCGGCGGCAGTAGAGGTTGTCTCTCCATTACACCAAGCGATAGTATAGTTGCCCGTCCCACCAGTGATGGTCAATTCCGCAACACCATTTGGCTCTCCCTCACCGAAGGCAATCTTAGTTTGCTCAAGCTGGACCTCTAGCGGTGGCAATACCGTTACTTCGGAAAATACAATGCTATCACAAGCTCCTTCTAGATTAATTGTGTCAATGAAACTCCCCGTTTCGGTATACAAACTCGTCCCAACGGGCAAGCTCTCTCCAGCACAAAGTACCGTATCAATCATTGTTCGAGGAGTGATATCTCCAGCATCAGACAGCCTAAGTGAGAATATGCCATCAAAATCAAGTCCCCCATCGACTAGCAAATAGTAGGTCTGCCCAGGGAACAGACAACTCAACTGCAAGGTCTCATCTTGGTCCTGATCATCATATTGACTTCCTACTTCCCTCAAGGGGCCGGTGCAATCAGTACCGCTGGATTCAAATAAAGCAAGTTGCACATCCAAGGCTTTATAGGCTTCATCTCCAAATCCCTCAATCAAAATATTCCCTGAAGATGGTGCCACAAAGCTAAACCAAACAGATCTTTCAATTGTGAATCCGCTAACATTTGGATCCCCAATCCGATTAGCACAGAAGTTAGAGTAGTTACTGGTACTTATCTGCCCGCCTTCGGGAATTGTTCCAAGGTCATCCGCATTACAAACCCTATTCGCTGCTTCTTGCACATCTACATTTTCTACTTCAAGTCCAAAATGACCAAATAGGGTTTCTGTGCTACCAGCATCCCCATCTACAAGAATATAGTAATTGGTATTGGCGCTAGGACATTTCAAGTAAAGTCTGTACCCTCCCGCTCCCGTTTTGGTCAATAGCTACTGATCGCAATCTGGGAAAGCCAGAGCAAGTATTGTTGGTGGTAGAATAAATGGCTATTTGCAGTACCAACGGATCTCCTACATTCAATGGATCCGAAACGGCATTTATCGCAATCAAGCCGCTGGGATTATCCCCAGAATTAAAGGTGAACCAAACGCCTTTATCATTACTAAAGGTATTGCTAATACTGCCGTCAAAAGCGGGATTAGGATCTCCGGTATTGGTACCACAGATGTTATTGAACCCAATGTTATCCTTGTCCCCGATAATCTCAACCCCGGACAAAGTCCCCAATGGAACCGCATTACAGATACGGTCATTATTCACCCCATCTACACTAACTTGGTAGTAGAGTGTCCCACTAGATTCCAGGTCATCTGCTATGCGCAAGGAATCTTCTCGCATATTGCCAAAGGTGGGTACCAAGATATTCTGGCAAATTGTCTCCGAACAGGTTTCTACAATCTCACAAGACAAAGGCGGCAGTACGATGCCATCATTTTCAAAAATCTTAAAACAGACTTCCAGTTCATTCGGTACGTCGTTGGGACAATCATAAGATTCTTGATATTGAAGATTGGGAAGGGCAGTAAAACAATCCCCTTCTGCTGGGTAGTTCACCCAACCTTCATTTTGTATATTTACAGCCCATAGTATATCGGGGCCACCACCTAGGAATCCATCGGTACAAGTGGTGCTAGTGATCGCATCATTAACTGTAAAAGTCACATTAACCTGCCCTGTCAATGCAACAGAAATGAGCAAAGTCATGAATAGAGCAAAGCGCAGCTTCATAAAAGTCAGTTGAGGTTCAAATCAAAAATAGTATTGAATGGGTGCCCTATATAGTGGAAGGTCATCAAGCATAAGCCTTAGAATAAAGGCTGGATAGGAGATTACAAAGGTGTTGGGTAGTATGTTGCTATTCTCAAGTGCATAACAAAGGTAGAATAAAATATCAGGATCACAAAAAAATGTCAAATAGGTTATTTGCCCCGTTTCATCTGGATAAATGTCAAATAGGTTATTTGCCCAATATTCAAACTCAAGTTAGGCGCGAATTGATACCCAAAACTCAAATCTGTCACTACTTTACCGGCATTGATACAATCCAAAGAAGGATCCCCATTCAAGCCACAAGCATTGGCTGCTTCTGTCGTTTCACCGAAGTATGTATTTCGAAGATAGGCATTGTCACGCAAAGCCGCCACCACAGAAGGTGGCACTGTAAAGGGGGATTGTCCAAAGCCCAATTTTATCACATCTTTTCCCTCGGCTAATAAGCGATTACAATGCTCATTAATGGCCAGCGTGGCAGATGGTTTCAAACCCGCTGTCGGTAATGTAAAAGAAGTGTACACTTTACTGCTTATTTGTTGTATTTGAAGAATGATTAATCTTATAGAGTGCTTAAGTACCCCATGGTGAGTATTGGCATAGTGATGATGTCGATCTGGGTAGACGTTCAGTGCATTCGAAACTCCCAAGCCTAACTGAAACAAAGCATTCACCTTCCAAGTCATATCCAGATCACAAAGCCATTTTGCGGCAAACAATTGATCTCGGCTCTCCCGCTGGCCCGGGTCTTGATTTGTTAGCCAATTGGCCGGGTCTTGATCCATTGGATGTAAGTAGCTAACACGCCCAAACCTCGTGAAACGTAAGAGGCTTTCCCAGCGTCTCTGTTGTAAACTTGCCACCAATATGAGTTTGCTACTAGGCTGACCACTTTCCAATCGGGCCACCTCTTGTCCATTAGTTCATTTGGGGATTGGATGGGAATGAGACCTACGGAGGTCCTTTTTTGGTTTTGATCAACGTCCTCCGAGAAACGCATCTCATAACCGTAGTTGTCGGCCAGCATGCGGGCCATTTCTAAAAGTGGAGTGTTGTTCAATACTAACTGACCTTGAGTCCATGCCGTATGACTGGGTACTTGATTCAACTTCTACATTCTCCGTCTGATGAATACTATCCCAGACACCATCTAGTGCATTTCCAATTTACATCTCGACTGGCATGCCCCGTTTCGCTCTTTTCTGTTCTGCTGCCAGTAAATCGATTAGCGTGCGACGATAGGCTTTCAGGAGATAGCTCTTCACAGATTTTAGCTGGTAAAATCAGATTAAGAAAATCTTTCTATTGAAGGCCGTAGGTAGAACCGCCTTTTTCTAGCACCAGCGGGTTAAGAAAACACAGGCATAGAACAGGTCATGATAGGACAAGGTTGAGGGTAGGGAATTACCCTAAGGTAAGGGCTTGAAGGGAAACAGAAAGCCCCGAACCTCTGGTTGGAGGTCGGGGCCCTAATATTTCTAGAAACTTCTATAATTACTTTACAATCGTTATGTCTCCTCTGATAATATCTCCATTGGAAATATCCAAGCGTAAGATATAGTAATAGGTACCATGTGGGAGATCTTGACCGCTGTCATTCTGCCCCTGCCAGTCATTCAAATAGGGCTTTGCTCTGTAAACCACATCTCCCCAACGATTGAAAATAATCAACTCGTTGTCGGGAAATTGATCTGGCTTACCAAATTCAAGCTTATCAAAGACGAAGAAATCATTCAAACCATCTCCGTTCGGAGTGATCGTATTGGCTACTTCTGGTTCTTTATCAAATTCGATGAAAATAGTCAATGAGGCTGTATCGCACTTATCTGGACATAAGGTATTACAGATTTCATATTCTATTGTAGTTTCACCTGCCGCACCTGTAAAGGCTCTAAAAGTAAGATCTCCCGTTGGTGTAATATTCTCTACCACACCCAACTCAGGATCATTCAGTAAGGTTACAGAATAGCCAGAAACGAAGGTAAGGTTGTCATTTGCTCGCAGATTGATGCTTTCTGTTCGAGATTCTTTGCCAATTTCCAAGACATCATTGTTGGCATCTGGCGCCGTTTCGACCGTTATCGTCACGGTATCAGCACTGTAATTGGTACAAGTTCCAGGGGCAGACAGTGTCCACACAAATTGGTTTTGCCCATCTGCTAGATTGGAGGCAGTGACCGTAGCTTGGTCCGTTGCACTTATTGATCCCACGGAGAGATTGGTCCAAAGGCCAGTAGTTCCTGCTGGTAAATTCGCCGTTAGGTTAGCTTCTGTTCCACAAATTGATTGTGGATTTCCCGCCGAAGCTGCTTCTGGTAGCTGTAGCGTAACCGTAACCTCATCCATTGCCGTACATCCATTGTCGTTGTTTGTTACCAATAATTGGAAAACGCCTTCCCCAGAGATCATGGGTTCAATGCTAGTAGCCGGTGTTGGCGTGACAGAACCTTCCATGGTGGTCCAGCTGTAAGAGAAATTTGCACCAGAAGAAGAAGCCGTACCATCAAGGCTACTAGTCTCTCCACATTCTAAGCTAAAATCATCTCCGGCATTAGCTACCGGTGCAGCATTATCTGCAGGTACATTGATAATCTGAGTTGAAGGACAACCCGTGCTGTTGAGCACCACTGTCAATTCATAATCTCCAGGTCCGGTCACATCGACATTTAGTTGCCCAGCAGCAGGTGTGACTGTATTGTCTGGATTTAAACTTACCCAACTAATACTTCGAAAATCTGCGGCATTGCCCGTTGCGGAGGCATCGACCGGCATAGTCTCAATCAGACAGCTGAAAGGTTCTGGTTGAGTAAACTGGATGGCTGGAGCCGTCTCATCCGCAACAACTTCAACAGTACCGGTAGAGGTACAACCGTTACCATTACTAGTAATCATCACTTCATAAATACCGGGAGAACATACTTCAGTTTGCAGCCCTTCAGCAGGATCAGGATTACTGCCAGCAGGTCCCGTCCACATCGCTGTTAGGTTGAGGTTTGGCATCGTTCCTGAAGCATCCAAGGTTACACAAGAGCGATCGCAGTTAATCAATTCTGGTGTGGCAATGTTTACTACAGGAGCAATGGTGTCTATACCAACCGTTACGCTATCTACCGCTGTACAACCATTTCTGGTATTCGTAACAGTAAGTAAATAAGTTCCTGGCGTATTGGCTTCTGCCAATAAGGTATCGCTTCTACCTATTACAGCATCCCATTGATAGGCAAAAGGTTCACCGACAGATGAGCCATCTCCATCTAAAGTTACAGTTGGCTCCGCACAAGTGATAGATTGAGCGATCCCTGCTTCAGCCGTAGGTTCTTCTACATCAAACAATACAAACACTTCGTTCTGGCTCGTACAGCCCGTTACCTGGTCTGTCAATTGGATCTGATAAGTGCCCGGCTGATCTACATCTATGCTAAGTGTTCCGGTAGTAGGTCCTACAATATTACCTTCTGCGCTAATAATTGACCAATCAATATCATAAGCACCAGGAGGATCTACGGTAGCTTCTACCGTAAGAACAGTTGTTTCACAGGTGAGGAATTGTTCTGGTAGCAGTATAGGAGTAGGAGGAATTCCCTCCACATCAATCTCCACAGAATCAACAGCCGTACAGCCATTTATATTGTTAGTTACCTCTAGGTAGTAGGTACCGGGTGTTCCAATTTCTACCATAAGGGTATCCGTAGCAATACTCGTAGCTAAATCAGGAAAGAACCAATTGTAGGT
Source organism: Saprospiraceae bacterium (assembly GCA_965263225.1). Lineage (GTDB taxonomy): Bacteria > Bacteroidota > Bacteroidia > Chitinophagales > Saprospiraceae > DT-111. Next base: position 327,479 of record CBDHHG010000035.1, on the reverse strand, counting down.
AACCGTATCGCCAGTAGTAGAGCCCGTTCCATCTAAAGTGAAAAGGTTATTATCACAATCTAGCGTAAAACCTGGGCCTGCCTCCGCTAATGGAGGGATGGTGTCAATTAAAACAAATGCGGTGTCGTTTGCTGTACAACTATTAAGGGTGTTAGTAGCCGTCAATACGAAGCGGCCAGGTTGTATCACTTGCGGATTAAGCCCAACCTCTGTACCAGCCACGATCTGCCCGCCATCTAATGCTGTCCATTGGAAAGTGAAGTTGATATCATCGGGACCAATGGTCGCATTTAAGGCAATCGTATCTACTGCACAAGTAAGTGTACCTCCATCGGCAACGGTTACATCGGGAGCTTCTGAATTCGGAACTACTACTCCAATGGCCGTACTTTCACAACCGCCTTCCGCCTCCGTAGCAATCAAGGTATAAGTCCCCAACTGGTTCGTTTCTAAGGTCAAGCCCGTAGATTGAAGTTCTCCTCCCGCTTCCCAGCGATAGCTTACACTTAAGCCTGCATTTTCATTATCGAAAACAGAGGCCGAACCATCAAGGGTCACCGTCGATCCATCACAAGGCAATTCTATCTCCTCTGGTAGAACACGCGCCACGGGAAACACTCTTTCATCAAGCACCTGAACAGTATCTGTAGAAGAACATCCCGTTTCTGTATTGGTCACAGTCAATTGATATGATCCTGGACCAGCTACCGCAGCATTTGCGAGGACTTCTTCTCCAGCCATCACTAGACCTGAATCTAGGGGCTCCCACAAATAAGCGATACTATCCCCAACGGCAGATCCATTGCCACCTATAGTCACCGTTTCTGCCAAACAGTTAAAGATGGCATCCTGGCCAGCATCCGCAGCCGGTAGGTCAGGTGAGAGTACTTCCACTGTGTCCGAAACTACACAACCCGCCTCGTTACTAACATCCAAGATGTAGGTACCAATACTGCTAGCGAAAAACTGCTGTACCTCTCCACCAGGAATATTTACTTTTAGTCCGTTAGACAACTGGAACCAGCGATAAGTGTGCGATGCCGGATCGGAACCGCTACCGGACAAGAGTGCCAAGTTGGTTTGACAATTGAGTAATTGATCATCGCCGGCATTGGCTACAGGAAGTTCACCTGAAACGGGTATTTCAATGGTAAATTCTTGAATAAGAGCAGGATTAGCCTGGTCAAATAAGCGGAAAGTCACGGGGCCTGGAGGGAGATTCGTCGCCTCCAATGGCGTAAATTGCTGTGGGGAGGTTAACCAAGTAGTTCCGACAAAGCCTTCCCCTCCTTCGATCACAAGTGTTACCGAACCATCGCTAGAGTTCGGGCAACTTGCTGGTGTAATCAAAGTATCTAGGATGATGAATTTATCATTGATGCAAATTTCGCCTGCCGTAATGATCATACTACCATTACCATTAATGGTGGTAACCGGTGGTGGTGGATCTTCCACTATGCTAACAGGATAGCATTCATTGGCCTCACCGATCAAGGTAAAACAGAGTTCAAGAACTACCGTACTATCTGCTAAGGTTACCCCAGGGCCCCCAGAATTCCAATCGATGTTCAACAGACCAACATTCCCATTATTGGTTATATTCCCATCAGCCAAACCCGTCCAAGTTCCAGGGTTATTATATTCCACAAACTCTAGAGCAGTGGGATCCCAGTTGATATTGAAGTTAGCAGATGTAATATCGGTGAAGGATACGACCTTCATATCAACACAACTAGTATCAGTTCTATCTCCCACTGTCTGATCAAATACTACTCCAAATCCTTCTGGGAATAAGGTACACACTTCCGCTCCATTCGAGGAGATGCCTATATCTTCCCCATTTGAGGTAGAACTAATTGCTTCTGATACCAATGGTAACTCAACTACTTGTAGGTCATCACACTCCCCAGGGTCTCCAAGCATTTTGAAGCAAACCTCGAAGAGTGCTGTACCATCGGGTAAGGAATAAGCCTGAGAAGGCTCCCAATCAAAAAAGAGGGTACCAGATTCTACCCCGGCGAAGCCTCCAAAGTCATCAGCAGTAGGTTCTGGATATGCGATGTTTCGGATCTCTCCAAATTCCATGACATTGAAATCCCAACTCAAAGAGAATTGATATCCTAAAATGTCATTAAAATTAGAGACAACCACCTCAACACAGGCTTGGTCATCCCCGGCCTGCTGGAAGGGAGCGGCTGAAGCATCCATTAAGTCCATGACCACACCTGGCGGCTGAGCTACTTGAATTTCACAGTTGCTCGGATTTATACCTATAGAACTTCCATTGACGCGTCCAATCCAAGGCTCACTGATCTTGAAAGGACTATTCCCTCCAAGTCCCACTACTTCAAAACAAACCTCAAACAACTCACTACCACTCGCCACATTTGCCGGCGGTAAGGGGGCCACATCCCAGTCGACCCCTAAGATTCCGTTGGCCACATTTTGCTCATTAAAATCATTGGTAGTTAACCCGCCGACGGTAGTATTGACGCCAGTATATTGCACAATACTTGGATTCCATTCCATCAAGAAGGCCATTTCCGTCACATTTTGGAAATTATCTCCTGCCGTTACCGATACACAGAAATTATCTGTTATGTTGACTTCTCCACCACAGTTCGCATTGATCTGTAAACCCGTTGGGTCACAATCTCCGGTAGCTACTTCTCCTTCTGTTGGATTGAAGAAGAGCGTGAAGCCTTCCTGTTGATCGTTGGTAAATTCGAAGGGCGTGGGCGTCTCTGCAAAGGTTATATCTGCCGTCTCATCACAGTCAGCTAGTACCCGATAACAAGCTTGAAAGAAAAGCGTACCATCTGGTGCCGTAAAACCCGGTTCATTGGGTATTAAAAAGGACCAGGAAACACTTAAGGCACCTGGGTTTGTGGTACCGAAGTTCCCCAAAGACAAGTTCTCAATATCATCCCCGGGAATAACATTTACCAGTTCCAATAGTGTCTCATCCCAGTTGACGGAGAACTGGGCACTTCTCAAGCCATCGAAGCCTTCTACTGTAAAATCTACACAGGCAAGGTCATCAGTATTAGCGGTTTCCTTGGATGCGGTGATCGTCAGTGGCCGCACACAGGATGAAAACAGAGCAGGTTCGTGGAATAGACCGATATTTGCACAACCCGTGTTCACCCTAAGTACCTGTGGTGTGGGCGTATTCGGTATCTCTATAGTGGTTCCTTGACCGTATTGCCCCTGAACCGTAAAACACACCTGGAATAAGAGTTCACCATCGGGTAAGGTTATTCCGCTAGCACTTTGAGTCCCACAATTGGGAGCTTCATCATCCCAGGCTACCGTTATCTCTCCATTTAGGACGCGAGACACATCAAAATCTGTGAGGTCAAGCGAAGTAATATTGGCATTGAGATTCCTAATTTCCTGATAGGCAAGGACGGAGGAATCCCACTCAATCAGAAATTCTGAAGTTAATATATCCGTGAAATCCCTTACAGTGACATCCATACAGAAGGTTTCTCCTTCGCAAGGCGCATCACCAGCAGGCATCTGAAAAGTCATAGTAGGCTGTGCGATTGCACATAGATGAAGCCCTAGACCTGCTACGAGGACCATTATTGATCTTCGCATAAAACCCTTAATCCTTGGCTTAGTAAGCTGTGCATTCATGGGATATGATATTATTTCTTCTAAGGTTAAAATACAAAAGAGGGGAATCCTCCTCACATGAGGATATCCTTCATTTAGTAGTCAAAATGATACAAAAAATAGTAACGGCTCCATCCCTAGTTATCAAACGAAAACGTCAAATTGATCTCATGAGTGGAACCAAAATATGGGCCTCCTGACGTGAAAGAGTAGTCGAAGCCATAGCCGAAGCGGATGGTATTATCGAATCCGGCGTTCTCCCCTAAGGTTACCCCTGTCTCCAGGTGGATCGCCTTTGCGGTAGAGCCACCAGCACCAATCCACAGGGCGCTTGGCAGTTGATAGCGCAGATTGAAGTCTGCGTTGATAGGTGCTCCCGGAGTGTACTTCAACCAAAGTGAAGGTTCTAGGAAACTATCATCATTCAGGAATTTATAAAAACCTAATTGGCCATAAAAATGCTGAACTCGCTGCACCTCAAAGTTTCCGAGTTCATCCTGAAAACTCAGGTTTAGTCCGAAAACTTGTGGCACCGAAACACCAGCGTAGAAATAATCGCCATCATAGGTAGAAGAGTAGAAGAAAACCCCAAGTCCAACGTCCGGATAGATCTGATTTTGATCTTGGCTTCCAATGGCGTCACCCGGATCTCGCAATTTGATCTTATCGGCATCAATTCGGTATTGTACAATACCAGCCGACAAGGCAAAGGCTAATCCGCTGTACTCCGGATCGCTTCCAATTACCCCTCCAATCTTTCCGTACATCCCAGTAAAACCAGTAGGGCCAGTCTGGTCATTGAACAAATGCGCTCCCGCAGTAAGGGTTACGCCAGTCCAATCTGTGTTGATGTAATTTACGCGTACAGTCTGTGTTCTGGGGCCATTGGGGATACCTACCCATTGGGATCGGTAAGAGGCGCCAAAAGTCAAATTGTGACCATAAGCCAGGAAATCCGCTTCCATTGCAGCGGGATTAATAATACTGGCATTTTCTCGGTATTGCGTGAAAAGGGAAAGCTGCTGTGCCTGAAGGGCAAACGGGAACAATAGTAAAATCGGTAGTAATCGAATTACAGTCATGGGATATGATTTTAAGCTGCGCAAAATTAGTAAAATTTGGCGCGGAAAATTAAAATCCTGGCCAATTCATTTAGCAATACAATTGCAAAAATTAGCCATTCAATAAATTAGATCGTCGTAGTTGTAAAACGTATTCAAGGCCTTTTCGTGGAAAATTGAAACCTCCGGGTACGTGTAAAATAAGCCGGAAGAAAAGAGTAGAATGAATCTGGGTAGTCACCGGTTATTACTCGTTTACCTGGAGCTGCTATTTATCGCCGGTCGGATTATAACTAGGGATAGACTACATTTTTGTCTTTGAGGTATACAATTATATTATTGGCGATTTTCTATAAATTACGTATCCAGTGCACTTCCGCACACTGGATTTTTAAAACGGTTTCAAAGTTAGTGCTTTGAATTGGTTTGCAAGCTAATATCGCTCCATATTTTTCTACAGAGGCCTGTTAAATTTAGCGAAAGGTAGGACTTCGCTAGCATCTGGATGGTTTCTGCGGGTAAGCGAATTTCCAGTCTAGTTGCCGCTATTGCTGCCGCATCGCATTTACCGGGTCCATTCTGGCTGCTTGTAAGGCGGGAATAAAACCAGAGAAGACACCTATAAAAACGGATATACCTATTCCGAGAAATACATTACCAAAATCAATATATAAATTAAAGCCAATGGCGTTTGTGAGTAGCTGCATGATGGAATAAACCAAAATCAAGCCAATGGCTCCACCTAATAGACAGAGGATTATGGCTTCAATCAAAAATTCAAGCAATACCATATAGCTTTTAGCCCCCAGCGCCTTCTTCACTCCGATGATATTGGTGCGTTCCTTAACCGAAACAAACATAATGTTCGAAACACTAACGGCACCGACGAGAATGGCAAAAATACCGATCACGATTCCCAGCATATTCAAAACGAAAAAGAAGTTATCAAAAAAGCTGGCAACCATTGAAAGTTCATTCAGCGAAAAGTCATCATCTTGCAAAGGCTTTAAGCGGCGATGGCCTCTTAGGATTCCGGTGACTTCATCTTTGACATTTTCCAAAGGGATGCCATCTTCCGCCTTGATCGTCACACTGGTATCAAAAATATAACGAGCCTTCAGGTTGGCCAAGCTACGCCCATTGGTGTAGGATACTATAATGGTATCATCAAAATCTAGTGGGTTAATGAGATCATCTCCGGCTTTGGCAATCACGCCTATGACTTCGTACTTCTTCCCCTGTATTTTCACCTCTCTTCCGATCGGGTCTAAATCAGCAAATAACTCTTCGGCCACCTTAAACCCTAACACTACCTTATTGGAACCGTAGAAGTACTCCGCTGGCGAGAAGTATCTGCCATTATCAAATTCTAGGCGAAACATCTCGTCAAATTCTTGAGACGCGGCAATTAGAACGGTACGCTCTACACTGCTGGATTTAAATTTTACGGTTCTAAAGCCCACCGCAGCATGATAGGAGGTCAATTGAACGGTTTTTGAACGCTCATTAATCGCCTCGTAATCCGCATAGTCTGGGTTTGGGCGCTTGATGTAATCCCACCAAGAATCTGAAATGTCACGCCACGGCCATTTCTTCACATACACCACGTCATTCCCAAGTTTTTCTAGACTCCCTCTTACATTATCCTCTAAAGAATCTACCGCAGATAATACTCCGATAATACAAAAGATACCAATGGAGATCCCCAACAGGGACAAAAACGTTCTCAGCTTATTACCACTTAATTGCTGAAAAGCCTGTAGTATACTCTCCCGGATGATCTTTAAAATCGTTCTCATAAAATAAGGGTGATATTGAAAAACTTTAGCTGCCAGGAATACGTTGAAAATGGTATATTCTGGCACACGCTAATGTAACAGTAGGAATTTGCGGAGTGTAATCCTTTCGATAAAGCATCACATTTTATCTGCCAATGACCCAATAATGGAGTTGATCTGGGATTAAGATCCCTCGGCTCTTCGATTTCCTACCAATATTATTATCTTTGCCGACAATTTTTCGAAAACTTTTACAATGAGGACAAAGCTGTCACACTTTGGGTTCGACTTACCTAAGGACCTAATCGCGCAAGAACCAACCGAAGCTAGAGATGAATCCCGAATGATGGTACTACACCGAGATACGGGGAAAATTGAGCACAAAATATTCAAAGATATATTGCATTACTTCGACGAAGGTGATGTAATGATCTTCAATAATACCAAGGTATTTCCTGCTCGTTTGTATGGGAGAAAAGAAAAGACTGGGGCTAAGATTGAAGTGTTCTTGCTGAGAGAACTCAATAATGAGGCACGACTCTGGGATGTATTAGTGGACCCTGCTCGTAAGATACGGGTGGGTAACAAACTGTACTTCAGCGATGAGAATGACCACGATGTATTGGTTGCTGAGGTAGTTGACAATACCACTTCACGAGGAAGGACGATCCGTTTTTTATATGATGGTACAGATGAAGAGTTCCAGAAAGAATTGAATTTCCTAGGCAACACTCCTCTACCGAAATATATTGATCGCCCCGTTTCTCCTCTAGATAAAGAACGGTACCAGACGGTTTACGCTAAGGAGATTGGTGCCGTTGCTGCCCCGACTGCAGGTCTTCACTTCAGTAGAGAATTGTTGAAAAGACTAGAAATAAAGGGTATTGATTTTGCTGAATTAACACTACACGTGGGACTGGGTACTTTCCGTAGCATCGACGTTGAGGACTTGTCTAAACACAAGATGGATGCGGAATACTTCCGGGTTACCGATGAGTCAGTCCGCACCGTAAATAGAGCGACCGAAACCAAACATAAAGTGTGCGCCGTTGGGACTACCTCTATGCGCGCCATAGAGTCGGCTGTGTCGGCAGAAGGCCTACTCAAACAAGCGGAAGGTTGGACGAATAAGTTCATCTATCCACCCTATGAGTTCCACATTGCGGATGCAATGGTTACAAACTTCCATTTACCGAAATCCAGCTTGCTGATCATGATTTGTGCGTTTGGTGGATTTGACCTGGTCATGGAAGCTTATCAACAAGCCATCAAGGAAAAATATCGCTTCTTTAGCTATGGTGATGCGATGCTGATTCTGTAGGTCTTTTTCGGGCCATACATAATAAACCTAAGGAAGAAAGCGTATCTTAAATTTAGAAGATACGCTTTCTTTGTTTTGCGAGGAGGCTGTCTAAAAGATATTCCAACAAGGGCTTAAAATCCATAGCACTAAGTGGACCTATTCACTAGGAAAACCTAGGTATGCAGAAAATTCCGATAGACTCATGAAATTGCGACTCCTTTTACTACTGTCTTTTTGTGGTTTCCTGTTAGGAAATGGGTATGCCACGACGGCACAAACCTTATCGCTATCCATAGATTATTTCTCCGAGAAAGTTGACCTTCAGTATCACAGTTCTATGCTGATACCGCAACAAGTTACTGTCACGGAGAAAAGCATGGTCAGCTTTTATAAAAGCCTAGAAAGGACGAACTACCAAGTACTCTTGGAATCTATCCAGCAGAAAAAGGAGCAATTTCACTTAAATGATTGGTTAACTTATACCTTACTGAACCAAGCCCTAAACTCCATTTTTGATCAGCGGCAACTCACCCGTAAAAAACTGACTACTTGGTTCTTACTTTCAAAAATGGGATTTGACACACGCCTGACTTATCTGGATCGGGAGGTCAATATCTATGCCTTTTCTAAAGATGAAGTATTCGAAGTTCCCATGATCGAAGACAAAGGAAGGAAGTTCGTGAATCTGACGGGTATCCGGGAGAAGGTAAAGATGAATAAACCGTTGTATCTTCTCAACTTCAGCCCGAATCCCAAGGGTACCTCCTTCTCTTTTTATTTAGATGAATTACCACAATTAAGCCCTAATCTGATTGAACAAAAGTATTTATTCTCGTATAGGGATAGCGTTTATCAATTGACTATCGAAGCCGACAAAACGATCCGCGACATCATGTTAGCCTATCCTATTTTTGCCGAAGATAAATACCTGGAAGTTCCATTTTCCCGGGCACTCTCCAATTCCTTGCTTCCCCAGTTGGAACAACTCCTGCTAGATCGCACTGACAAGGAGAAGTTAGAACTTTTAGCAGCTTTTACTCGTTCTTCTTTTGACTACCGGGAGGATAAAAAGGTTTTTGGAAAAAGCAAACCCATGATTGCCGATGAGCTCTTCCACTACCCTTACTCTGATTGTGAAGATCGTTCGGCCCTCTATTATAGTTTAGTTAAGCAACTAGTAGACTTGCCCATGGTCATTGTCGCCTTTTCAGATCACCTAACCGTAGGGGTTGCCACACAAGAACTTCAGGGCACTGCCATATCCTATAGGGGTAAGAAATATTACATCTGTGACCCTACTGGGCCTGCCAATTCGTCAGTGGTGGGAGAATTTCCACAGGGGTACGAGCGAAAATCATTTCATATCATCGGCAGCTATAAATAACTCATTTACAAACACTTAACCATTAAAACTCAAGCATAAATCAGCAAATTATTGCTTGTGGCTTGACTTTTGTATAGGTGAATTTTATAAAACCGTAGAAAGAGTATTGACTTAATTAATGCAATTTTTTACATTTGCCCGAAATTAATCGAAACATATTTCTGCGAAAATTATTTCTTTATTCAAGTACTTTGAAGAATTTTTGAGAACCCCTTTTAGGTTTTAGAGAATTTTGTAACCAAAGCGTTAAAATTTTAATTATTTAGTTTCGTATGTATTGGACACTTGAACTTGCTTACCATCTGGAGGATGCCCCTTGGCCAGCTACCCGAGATGAGTTAATCGATTATGCGATCAGATCGGGCGCCCCATTGGAAGTCATCGAAAATCTCCAAGAGATGGAAGACGAAGGGGAGATTTATGAGAGCATGGAAGATATCTGGCCGGATTACCCCCGGAAAGATGACTTCCTCTTCAATGAAGATGAATACTGACTTTGGGGGTACGCCCCCAGATTTCATATAGGATCATCCCGGATAAAGAATTAGGTTTCAGTTAAAAGATAGCCGGAGAGATAGCAAAATTAAGAGTCTATCTAATAGTCATCACCTCTCTTTTCACTGTATCCCTTTATCCGGGATGATTTTCTTTTGCGCTTCACTCTATTCCCATCTCCCAATTGCATCTACACATTCCATCCCTTGAGCAACATACAGGCTCAATCTTCTTTGGAAGCCATCCTCATTCTTGCTTTTCCTTGATTTTCGACCAATTTGTGACATGATAATTTGGACAGATATTATATTTTATCCATATTAGTTGAAACTTATGTCGTTCAAATTCAGTAGTGAATGAACAGGGTGTCAACACTGACATGTCCCAAATTATAGTCCATGAAAAACCTATTAGAGATCATCAAGATCGTCACCAAAAAAAGAGTCAAGAAAATTGAGATCTTCGATGATCAGGCCCTAAAAAATAAAACGGGTAAATTCAATGAGTTTTACGAGGCGCTATCAGCGGGTCGTTTGAGAAATGATCGGGATGCAGCTACCCTTTTGTACAACTGTAGCCCACAAGATCCGAAATATCGTCAGCTGAAATCTCGATTTCGCAAGCGACTATTGAATACCATTTTCTTCCTCGATATCAATAAGCCTTCGTCTGGCACCTACAATCGAGCCTACTTTAACTGCAATAAGGAATGGGCAATGGTCAAAATATTGCTTCATTATGGAGCGATACAGACTGCTACCTCGATGGCTCGGCATATCTTAACCACGGCACGGAAGTATCATTTCTCCGACCTAATTGTCAATTGCTGCCGAATCCTACGTCAACATGCTGCCGACTCGGGAGAGGATAAGGACTTCCAGCACTACAATAAAATGATCAAGGGGTTCGAGCCCATCTTGAAGGCGGAATTAGAATCAGAAGAACTGTATCAAACCGTAATCTTAGATTATAAGAAGCCCTTAACCAGTAAGAATCCACTCCGGGAGGAGATAGAAGGAGTTTCCGATCAATTGATCACTTTGTCTGAAAGGTATAATTCCCCCGTTATCTCCTATAATTTGTATCTGGTTTGGGCCATCCGTTATGAATTGGTGAAAGATTTTGATACGATGCTTGAAGTCTGTAATGAAGCGGAACAGTATATGGATGATCACCCAAACTTTTACCAGGAAGAGAAACTCATTGCCATCCAGAATAAGAAGATGTCCGCTTATCTGCATAAGCAGGACTATCGGAAAGGAAAGGTAAACGCAGAGAAATGCTTGAACCGCTTTCCGGACGGTAGCCAGCCTTGGTTCAATTTCATGGAGTTCTATCTCTTGCTAGCCCTACATACGGAGAACTACATCAATGCATTGGCCATTATCAACCAGGCCACCGCTCACAGTGGTCTCAAGAAACTCGAACAACCCATCCGAGAGAAATGGGCTATTTATGCCGGCTATGTTGGTTTTTTTGCTAACATTCAGGGCTTTGGCGCTGCTCTACAAGTTAAGTCAACCAGTCGGGTATTCCGAACATCCAGATACTTTGGCTTACCCGAAACTTACCCTAAAAGTCATCGCAACTATGCTATCCTCTTATTGATCTTGGAAGTATTGCAACTGGCCAACAAGAAGAGTACCTTGGAGTTGGATGATCGCTTAGAAAAGTTGAAACAATTCGCCCTGCGTCAATTGAATAAAGAAGAACATTTTCGCCCCATTCAATTCATCCGCCTCTTGCAGCAGCTCAAGAAAGCGGAATACGAGGTGGGTCAGATTAAGAATGCTGAAAAATACCTAAATGCGCTCAAGGAACAGCCCTTCTTTTATCGCGGCGCTATCTCCGAGTTAGAGATCATTCCATACGAAAAACTTTGGGAAATTGTATTGCAACAGTTTAAGTAAGTCTGACACAGAAAATCGAAACTCTTTTTCCCTTTTTCAGTAGGTATACCTATATATTTGCCCCTCAAAATATTGACGCTGTGAAAAAGATTATAATTGCTATCGACGGCTTCTCCTCTTGTGGAAAAAGTACCCTGGCTAAGGCCCTAGCCAAAGCCTTAAACTATGGCTTTGTCGATTCCGGTGCCATGTATCGTGCCGTCACATTATACCTGATCGAAAATGGGATATCCGTCCATGACCTATCGGCTGTACAACAGGCTCTATCTAGCATTCAGATTCGCTTTCAAGCTGGACCGAGTGGGAATCGCACTTATCTAAATGGCCGAGATGTGGAAGATCCAATCCGCAGCATGGAGGTTTCAGAATTAGTAAGTCCGGTAGCCGCCATTACCATTGTTCGAAGAGCCATGGTCCAGCAACAGCAGGAGATGGGAAAAGAGAAAGGGATAGTTATGGATGGAAGAGACATCGGCACTGTAGTATTCCCAGATGCAGAGCTCAAGATTTTTGTTACTGCTGATCCAGAAGTTAGAGCACAACGTAGATTCTTAGAACTACAGCAAAAGGGACAGGCAGTTCCGCTAGCAGAAGTAAAGAAGAATCTGGAAGAAAGGGATCACATCGACTCCACTCGGGCGGACAGTCCCTTGAGGCAAGCGGAAGATGCCCTCGTACTGGACAATACCAAACTAAATCAGGAAGAGCAACTACAGGTAGCACTAGACTGGGCTAAAGAACGAATCAAAGCGCAAGTCTTATAGGGATATTTGGTAAAATTCGGGCCAAATACTACCTTCACCTCCATGACCAACACACCAAACACCCCTACCCTATTGTTGCTTCTTGGTCTTCTCCTTGGTGCTTGCCAGCAAAAACCAAGTGCCTTTGACCGTTGGCTCGCCAAATATGAATTGGATGATCCCTTAGCCTATTTCGAACAATCTCCGGATTCCTTTTACGTAGTGACTCCTCTGGAACTTCTGGAGGAAGTGAATCGCATGGATAAGACGCGTGGAACCTTGGAAAACCTGAAAGATAGCATACTTCCTCAGAGTCACTGGCAAAAACGTCGGTACTACCTTCAAGAAATTGATTCGCTTAAAGAAAAATGGAGTAGCTGCCAACAAGATCCCTCTCTGTATAATCTTCCTGGATATTGTAAAAAGCTACTGGTTGTGCAGGATGTCAGTCTTCCCGAAAAACTAGGCTACATTCAAGACCAACTCAAAGAAAGCGAAAGCTATTACCGAGCTGCCAAGGAACTAATAGACACCCCTTTGCCCAACAAGACGCTTTTAGCGGTACAGAAACACCTTTTTGGGCTCAATTTCCTACAAAAAGAACTTTCGGACTCCCTTTCTAAAGCCAATCTGGTGCCGGAGTCAAGGCTGCGCTTTCAAACAGATCTCGAACGGACTCGGATAGCCGTAAAGGATTATTTGGCCTATTGCGAAAGTCTATACTTTGAATTACATGAAGATTGGGGCAGAGAGTAACCACTTGGTGAAGACTACTAAACACTCATAATGATGGAAGAACCCCGGCAGCCCATGTGGCGACTTTTCCGCTTTATAGACCAATACCGCAGCGCTTTCTGGTTCTCCATCGGATCCAGTATCACCAACAAGATTTTTGATCTAATGCCTCCCTTTTTGACGGCATGGATCATAGATACCGTCAGTGGCCAGATTCCGGCTTGGATTCCACAACTTACCGGCTGGAAGGAACCCTGGCCAGTTGTCATCTTTCTTGCCGTCCTTACCTTGTTGATTTTTGGTTTTGAGAGTTTTTTTGAATGGCTTCACAAGCGTGGTTTTATGCGATTGGCGCAACAGGTGCAGCATGACCTTCGTCTACAAGCTTATGCTGCCCTCCAAAGCCGAGAAATGGCTTACTTCGAATCCCAGCGGACAGGCAACCTGATGGCCATGCTAAATGATGACGTGAATCAGTTGGAACGATTTCTCAATAGCAGTTTCAATAGTCTGGTACAACTCACCACATTAGTTATTGTCGCAGGTTGGTCTTTAATGAATGTGTCTTGGCAACTCGGATTGCTCAGCATGCTCCCCATCCCTTTCATCATCTGGGGCAGTGTCTACTATCAACGAAAAATTGCTCCTTATTATCGAGAAGTGCGAGAAGGAGTGGGTGCACTTGGTAACCGTCTTGAAAATAATATTTCCGGAATATTGGTCATCAAGAGTTTCACGGCTGAACGTTACGAACAGGAAAGAATCCAGGAGGTTTCCGCCAAGTATCGAGACGCCAACTTTCGCGCCATACGTTGGAGTGCAGTGTATTTCCCATTAATCAGAATGCCGATCGCATTGGGTTTTGCCGGGGCCTTGCTCATAGGGTCGTACTGGGTCTTGTTTGAGCCTGGAAGCTTTTCTTTAGGGAGCCTGGCCTTCTTTGCTATGATGATTCAACGTTTGCTGTGGCCCGTCACTATATTAGGGACCATCTTCGATGAGTATCAGCGCGCCAAAGCCTCGGCACGACGCATCTTTGGGCTTATCGATACGCCCACGAAAATCCATGATCCGGAACAGCCTGCAGTAGTGGAGCGATTAAATGGCGGCATCGAATTAAAGGAGGTACACTTCTCCTACTTCACAGATCAGCCCATACTCAAAGGGCTCAGCATCAAAGTCAAAGCCGGAGAGACTGTTGGTATTGCTGGTGCCACCGGAGGAGGAAAAACGACATTAATCAAATTGTTACTGCGCCTCTATGACGTGAAGGAAGGGAGTATAGAAATTGATGGCATAAAATTAACCAAGATGCGCTTAGAAGATCTCCGGCGCAACATTGCTCTGGTTAGTCAAGATGTGTATCTATTCCACGGAACCATTCGAGAGAATATTGCCTATGGTGCCCCGGATACCCCCATCGAAAAGGTGCAAGCCGTTGCCAGAAAAGCGCAGCTTGCAGGTTTTATTGAAGACTTACCCGGTCAGTATGAAACACTGATCGGCGAACGAGGAGTCAAACTATCCGGAGGTCAGCGCCAACGCCTAAGTATAGCCAGGGCTTTGCTTAAGGATGCACCTATTTTGATTCTAGACGAAGCTACCAGCGCCGTAGATACCGAAACGGAACGTGCTATTCAAGATAGTTTGGAGGAACTTACCTCTGAAAAGACAGCCCTAATCATTGCCCATCGCCTGAGTACGATACGCAATGCAGATAAAATTATAGTTCTTAAAGAGGGGCAGATTGCCGAAGCTGGAAATCATGACACGCTAATACAACAGCAGGGTATCTATTCCAATCTTTGGGAAGGGCAGATGCGCGCTCGGTCTTGATTTTTCAGTACCTTGGAGAAGGAAAAATCGACTGTTATGAAATGGCCTCGACTTATTGGGATCAGTTGTCTACTGATTATACTATTCTATCTCACTTCTGCGGCACAGCCTCATCTACTAGATCCTGGTTTTGAAGAAATTTGGGATTGTCCAGAAAACAATCTAGAATCTGAGCAACTTCGATACTGGGCGTCTACCTACCCCGTTCGTCCGTCATCCCCCTTGGTTCCTTGGTATTACCAGAACTACCATCATAGCTGCGATCAGGCTGTTGAGGTCTACTGGGAATCAATTCTAGGGAACGGAGTAATCAGGATTCCCTACGATTTTGCAACGGATACGGATGAAGTAATGACCGCCTTGCTCTGGACCAAAATAAACTTACCACTAGAAAAAGATTCGCTTTACTACATAGAATACAGTACTGCCCCAACTTATTTCTACTATCCTCCCGATGAGCAATTCTACTTCCATTGGTGCGTTTCTCCCAACTTGGGGCTAAGCTTCGCTACTGAAGAAACGATCGATACATTAGGTAGGGAGACCTTTCTTGTACCGCTTTACCGAGCGGAGGAAAGCGGCAAAGCAGCTCGCGCCTCCAACACTTTAGTAATCGGTAATTGCCATCGGGCAACCGGAGAAGAACAATACCTCCTTTTTGGTCATTTCAGACATCTAAGAAATGCAGCAGATGACCGCTGCGTGGGTAGCGATATCAATAGTCGGTTTGGGACTTCTGCTTCTTTAGTGGATAATTTCAGGTTAGAAAAAATGAAGTTGAATATTTGTTGCGATTTATCATTTTGCACAGCTGATGTAACTGATTTTTCTAGTTATACCGAGCAATATGTCTTCCCTCCCGGAACTATCTTTTCTAGGAATGATGGGATTGTAGGACTTAAAAGGTCCTTTGCTCAATCCGGTTCCTATCAATTGACGGTTGCTATGCCCTGTGGGAGTATCTCTTCCAACTGGATCAACATTCAAGTTAACCCAGATTGCTCTGAACAAATATTCGTTCCGAATGCCTTCAGCCCAAATCAAGATGGATTAAACGATTATTTCTTACCCCTACAATCCTCAGATTATGAAACACAAATCTTTCGATTTTCTGTCTTTGATCGTTGGGGTCAAGAAGTATACCGATTTGTGGAGCAGAGTACGGGTTGGGATGGTAGAATTAATGGTCGTGATGCCCCAGTCGGGGTTTACACCTGGACATTAAATTACCAAATCTCCATTGGAGACAAAGCAGAAATTCGATCCAAAGCAGGGAGTGTAAGTCTAGTACGTTAGTACAGCTGATACCTAACCCTGCAGTATCTTCAACACCAGTTTACCCTTTTTATCTCCACTGAAGAGCCGCAGGAAGGTTTCGTGGAAATTCTCAATTCCTTCGTAGATATCCTCTTTTGATTTCAATTTGCCTTGCGCCATCCACATTCCCATCTGTTGTCCTGCCTTTGCCCAATCTTTGACAAAATCAGAGACGACCATTCCCTTCATGCTAGCCCGATTGACTAATAAAGAGAGGTAATTTTTCGGACCTCTGACATCATCTCGGTTATTGTACTGGGAAATAGCTCCGCAGATAACTACTCTGGCATTCAGGCGAATGAAGCCTAAAGCCGCATCCAATATTTCGCCACCCACATTATCAAAATATACATCTATACCTTCTGGACATTCTCTGGCAATTGCCTCATACATGTCCTCCGATTTATAGTCAATAACACCATCAAATCCTAACTCCTCTTTCATGTATCGGCACTTTTCCGGACCTCCGGCAATTCCTACTACATGGCAACCTTTGATCTTAGCGATCTGCCCAACAATGCTTCCCACGGCTCCCGCACCTCCTGATACCAATACCTGATCTCCTTCTTTCAACTCCCCTACCTCTAAGATGCCAAAATAGGCAGTCATTCCTGGCATACCCAAAGTGCCAATATAGACGGGCAGCGGAACCAAATTTGGGTCGACCTTAAAGGAACGGGTACCATCAAAGACAGCATATTCCTGCACCCCTCCCCAACCTGAAACATAATCACCAACTTGATAGGCTGGGTGCTTTGAAGCGACCACCTCTCCCGCAGAGCCTGCTCTCATTACTTCTCCCAGTTCTACTGGAGGGATATAAGATTTGGCATCTCTAATCCATCCCCGCATGGCTGGATCCAAAGAAATATAATGTTGCTTCACGAGGAACTGCCCCTCTGAGATACTAGGTATCTCATTGGTTTCCAATTTCCAAGTATCAGCTTCTGGCATACCCTCAGGGCGTTTAAGTAAAATCAGTTGCTTATTCATATGACTGCTTTATGCGAAAACCAATGAATTTCAGACCTCAATCAGATTCCAAACTCAGCTTACAGGGAAAATGACTATAGTCCTCAAACAAAAAATCCCGTCAGTGATACATAACCTAAATCACTGACAGGATAAATGTACTGCAACTTCCGCAGTCTCCCTATTAATAAGCGAGGCTAGGCCATACTTATTAAACAGGTTTAATCATACGCCGCTGATATCTATTCGTAGCGCAATGATTGTATGGGCTTCATCCATGCTGTTTTTAATGCTTGATAACTAACGGTCACTAGGGCAATAAATAGGCTTGCCACCAAAGCAATGGTAAAGGTCAGCCAGCTAAGATCGACTGGATAGGCAAAACCTTCTAACCAACGTCCCATGAAGTAGTAGGCCAAAGGAAGAGCAATCACATTGGCAATGAGTACCCACTTCATGATCTCCGCAGTCAACAACACAAAGATTTTACCGATAGACGCACCAATAACCTTTCTAATCCCTACCTCCTTCGTTCTTTGCTCCGCAGTGAAGGTAGCCAGTCCAAATAGTCCCAGACAAGCGATAAAGATGGCGAGGAAGGTGAATACAGAGAAAATCTGCCCCACCCTCGTCTCCGATTCATATACCGAAGCAAAATCTTCATCCATAAAGGTGTAATCGAAGGGTTGCCCTGGCCCCATCGTATTCCATTGCTTCTGAATATCGCCAATCAGGCTAGGTACATTTTCGCCTTTGATTTTGATGGACAAGCGTCCGCGGCTTTGTCCCATAAAAATCGCCAGTGGGCCTATCTTACTCCTTAAGGATTCGAAATGGAAGTTTTTAACCACACCAATTACTTTAGCCGTGTTGATCTCTGGATTCTCAGGTGTTCCTCCGGAAAAAACGCTGATTTCTTGCCCCAAAGGTTCATCCAACCCGTAGATGGCAACTGCCGATTCATTGAGGATGACTGCGCTCGAATCGGAAGGAAACGATCTGGAAAAAGCCCTTCCTTCAATCACCTCCATCCCTAGGGTTGGGATATAGTCATGATCAACGGTAAATAATTGGATAACATGTGTCTTGCTTGGATCAGGTGTCCTCCCCAAGAAAGTAGCAGAACTGTTCCTGGAAGAAGGGGTAGGAAGAGAGCTACTCATGGAAGCATTAATCACTTGCGGGTGCTTGCTGATTTCATCCTTAAAAGCCTGACAATTGTTTCCCAGGTTATAGAAATTATTCAGTACCAGCACTTGATCCTTGTCAAAGCCTAGTTTTTTATTCTGGATATAATTGAGTTGCTTTCCAATCACCATAGTGCCAGCAATTAAAGCTACCGTAATGGCAAATTGGAAGATAACGAGGATGGATCGCAAGGATACAGCTTGTCCTACCCTCTTGATGATCCGGCCTTTAAGCACAGCAATCGGACGGAAGGCTGAAAGGTAAAAGGCAGGATAACTACCCGCTACAATGCCAACTACCGCTACTAGCAATAGCATCAAGCCCCAGAAAGCCGGATGGTTAATCTGCCCTACGCTCAACTCCTTGCCAGAGAGGGTATTGAAGCGAGATAAGAAAAAGAATAAACCGCCCACCGCTAGCAAAAATCCAAGAAAAGTAATGACTACGGATTCACTCAAGAACTGCCAAATGAGCTGTTTACGCTGCGCTCCAACCACCTTACGCATGCCTACTTCCTTGGCTCTGGAGGCCGACCTTGCTGTGGATAGGTTCATAAAATTGATGCAAGCAAGGAGAAGGATAAAAAGGCCGATAAAGGCAAATATATAGATATACTTAATGTCGCTGGTCGCCGCTAATTCTTCTTGCTTATCGGAATACAAATGAATTTTCTTCAGCGGGAATAAACTGAACGTAATGTAGTTACCGGCTGCCATGATATCTTCAATCGACTTGCCCATGAATTTTTCCATTTCTGGTCCTACATAATCCAGAACAAGATCCTCCATCTTTGCATCTACGGTCGCCGGATCCGTCCCTTCTTTCAACACCAGGTAAGTTTGGAAATTATTGCTCAACCAAGTTGGATTACGGCTCTCCCCCGTGGTAGACATGGACGCAAAGAAGTCAAAATCAAAATGTGTATTTTTCGGGATGGCCTTCATGACTCCTGTCACCCGAAATAGCTGGTCATTGTCGGCTGTTAAGGTCTTGTCTATTGGGTTTTCATTCCCAAAATACTTCTCTGCCATGCGCTCCGTGATGACAATAGTATTGGGTTCAACCAAAGCCGTTTTGGGATTTCCCTCCACCAAATCAAAGGAGAAAACATCGAAGAAAGTAGAGTCTACAAAAATCCAGTCCTCTTCCAGATAACTTTTGTCTTCATAACGGACCGCATAGCTTCCGTAGGAACGAAAGCGGCATTGTTGTTCTACCTCAGGATAAGCCTCCAGTACAGTTGGCCCAAAAGGTGCACCAACTACCGCAAAATTGAGATCTTGTTCAAAGGCATGCCCATCGAAATTTACTCGATAAATGCGATCTGCCTTTTCATGATATTGATCATAGCTGAGTTCATCCCGGATGAACAGGAAGATAAACAGGAAGCAAGCGAGGCCTAAGGCTAAACCCAGGATATTGATGAAAGAATAAAACTTGTGTTTCCACAAGTTGCGAAAAGCAACAGTCAGGTAATTCCTTAACATAGGTAGATTATTTTCGGATGATTACTTACTCACTTGACGCCTATGACGGAAGTGCCTGACGGTTGGTTACAGTATTTTATTTTTTTCTTACTTTTTTAGTTAAAGGGATCAAAGTTTCTCTGCAATCTTGTCAAAATCAACGCCTCTGATGGAGGAAACCAAGTCGGGATGGTATTTACCCTGCTTATCCAGGAAAACATGACTAGGATAGCCTCTTAACTCAAAATATTCCATAATCTGCTTAGACAAAGATTCACTGAGAAAGATATGTTTCGTACCCAGATCTAGCTCCGTCACTTTCTTTTGCCAAGTATCTCTGTCTGTACCCGATTCAACACAAATATAAATGACTTCAACTCCCATCTTATCAAGCTTTTCAATATTGGGTTGACTTTGCTTCATGTCAAAAATACAGGGACCACACCAAGTAGCCCAAATATCAAAAAGCACGGCCTTGTCTCCAGCAGCAGATCGCAAGGCCCCCAAAAGCTCTTCTAATTCCGCTTGCTCGGCTTGATAAAACTCGGTTCCATTATCCAGGTTCCCTAGTTTCTTACCGATTGGGGTTTCGGTAGGCGTCACTTGGATAGCCGCCAATTTCTCATTAACCGCCATGATCTTCTTTTTCATCACAGCCCAGTTCTTCTCCATCATATCCCTTGTCCAAGATCCTTGTACTTTGGGTAACATCTGTTCCACATAGTAGGTCCGTTCCCAAATATCTTTCCCTCCTCCCAGAGCGATTAAGAAATCTCGATTTGCAGGAGACACTGCTTCAACCTTTCTTGCAAAGGCATCTACATGCGCTCGATGAAGTTGATCTTTATACTGTTTATAGAAGTACTTGCTTTCCTTCTTGATTAATTCCTTGTCATAGTTCTCATTCAACTGTTTCTGCTTTAACATAGACGCAAATGCCGCCATTCTTTTCCTTTCATCATCACCTTCCAATTGTGTAGGTAAAACATCTGAATAATTCCTGAGCGTTTCTTCAGGGGTTGGTGTCATCAAGCCTCTACTTTGATAACTGAAATAGGAAAAGGAAGCATTGGATACCAATTTAGGTTGGTGTGATTGGATTTCTTTTCTTACAACCTCAGGCATGGGTTTCGACCAATATAACACACAAAGATCACCGTAATAATCTGATATTCGCTCATTTTCCAATACCCAGTTGGCTTCGGATGGATAGGTTGCTATGTAGGCGGCTTCCCTTTTAATCTCTGCCTCTTGTAGGGCTTTCATGCGCTTCACCTTATCTTCAACACTAGCTTCACGATCCATCATAATGTGCATCTTGTTTTCCCCGTCCAATTTATTTTCCCCGCGATATTGCACAAAACGATTGACTACCACACACAGTTCGGCGTCCGCCCCCCTAAACTCGATGCCCTCTTTCAACCAGTTTCCAGGGTCTTTCTTTAGCACCTCCAAGTCAGCTACGACCTCCAGCCCCTGATCTACGATCAACTCCCCATAATAATAATCACCAATACTAAACCAGATTTGCTGATACCTCAATGGATGCGGCAAATGGAAAGTGTACGTACCATCAGATTCAGGTTTTACTTTCTTCTCTTCTTGATGTTCAGGAGTAGGAACAACGAGAACGAAAGACAATTCCAGATCTGCATCTTGAGCCGAATCAAATCCGTTTAGTTGGACCTTTACACTAGGCGCTTTTTCTTGAAATGGAGAAAAAGGCGTTTGCGCGGCCAGAAAAGAACAAAATAGGATGCTGAATAAGCAAAGTGAGTTTTTCATACAATAACGGTCTTAGGTTTTGATGAATTTGTAAATGGAAAAAGGTATTTACAATGCTAAGGATGCACAGGGGCCATTTTTTGTTGCAGGACGACAGAAATTTCATGTAAGAAAAATCGGAAGGGTATAGTTCCCGCTCTCTTTACTAATTCAAAACATTAGTACCCAAATTGCGGTTATTGTCCATAGACAATAAAATGGGGATACCTACTTCTTTCGTTGTCTTTATGACACAAGTTTTCAATCCCGCAACAAGAAGTTTTCTTGAAACGTTTATTTAGTTATATTGGCTATACACAAGAAAGCCTTTGCTTTCTAGTGATGTCCCTGTCTTCCTGATCACTAACCGACAAAATATGCAAAGCAGCTATGAGATATAATTTATTTCCGATTGTTGTTGTTCTTGCTCTTATTCTACCTTCTTGTACCTATACCGAGAAGGTTCGGGATGGAGCTACTGCCTATGAAGTAAAGCAATACTCGGTGGCCGTTAAGATGCTACAGAAGGAATATAAAAAAGCAAAAACCAGAATTGAGAAGGGAAAAATTGCCTTGAAACTGGCCGATTCCTATCGCGAATTGAACCAGAGCGAGCAATCGATCAATTGGTACCAGACTGCTTATGACAACAATGCCGGTTATGACGCTCTCAAAGAGTTCGCCTACGCCCTAAAAAAGGCCGAGCGGTACAAAGAAGCCCGACAGGCTTTTAAAGACCTGGGAATAGAAATTGGTAGTCCGTATGAATATCGTCGAGAAATTCGAGCCTGTGAAGTAGCGCAGGTTTGGAAAAAGGAAAAGAGACGGGCCTATACCGTGGATCTAACGGATTTCAACTCCGGATATGCCGATTATTCTCCTATGCTGTATAAAGACCAGCAGTTGATCATTACTTCTGACCGCAAAGGTAGTACAGGAGATGACACCTATAACTGGACTGGAAATAGCTTTTCTGATCTTTTTATAGTTGATCTGACGGATAACACGGTCAATCAGTTTGATAAGATCCTAAATACGGAGGATAATGAGGGGACCGTGGCCTTCAGTCCTAATTATCAGGAAATCTATTTCACCCGTTGTTTTGGCCCTAAGAAGGAAGATGCCTACTGCAAGATTATGTTCAGTGAAAGCAACGGGAACAGTTGGACTGTGCCCAGGGTAGTCAACTTTGTGGAGAATGGCGTGAATTACGGCCATCCCAGCATCTCAGCCGATGGCAACAAAATGTACTTCTCTTGTAACCATCCCGATGGATGGGGAGGCTTTGACATCTACGTAAGTGAGCGTAAAGGAGATAGTTGGGATGTACCGCAGTTAATGGGGCGTACGATCAATACAGCGGGTAACGAGAAATTTCCTTATATCGACAAGGACACCTTGTACTTCTCATCCGATCATCATCCAGGGATGGGCGGTTTAGATATTTTCAAAACCTACATGAAATCCAATGGTCGTTGGTCTCCTATCAAGAATCTTCGCCCGCCGATCAACTCCGGTGGAGACGACTTCGGTTTGATCATTGACCATCAGGCAAAAAAATCTGGTGATCTTCTGCAAGTAGGCTATTTTGCCTCTACGCGTGAGGAGGGCATTGGTAATGATGATATCTATCGTTTCGAAAGACGTCCTTTACCGCCGCCGCCACCCGTTCCCGAAGAAGAGAAGAAGCCGATCGTCTATAAAATGATTCTCGATGGGTATATCCTCGAAAAGATCTATGATGACCCAACCGATCCCAATAGTAGAGTGCTCGGAAGAAAACCGCTAGACGGGGCAACTGTCGATATACAGATCGGGAAAAAAACGAAGCAAGTTACCGTTGGGGAAGATGGACTATTTACCCTGGAACTTGATGAAGAAACAGATTACGATTTCTTAGCCAAGCAGGAAAACTACCTGAACAATAAGGCTAAGTTTTCCACCAAAGGAGTTGGAAAAGATCCCGAAAACCCGGAACTGAGATTTGAAATAGAAATCGTACTAGATCGAATCTTCCTAGATAAAGAAATACGCTTGGAGAATATTTATTATGATTTCGATAAATCCTTTATTCGAGATGATGCCAAGCCTACCTTGAATGCTTTAACGGAAACACTAAAGTTGAATCCAAATCTAAACATTCAGTTGTCTTCTCATACGGACTGCCGAGGAGGTACAGCCTACAACCGTTCTCTTTCACAAAGAAGGGCTCAAGCTGCAGTTGACTACCTGATTTCCAACGGCATAAGCCCTGAAAGACTAATTCCTAAAGGGTACGGGGAGGAGATACCTGATATAAAATGCCTGTGTTCTCGTTGTACAGATGATGAACATCAAAACAATAGACGTACCACTTTCAAGGTAATTGACAGTGAATAAGGGGACGTCCTTACCGACCTCCAGAGCTACTGGCTTTGGAGGTCGGTCAATTTTTCTTCTCTTCTCCACCACAATTCCTTTCTTGTAATTTGGCGTGGTTTCTTTCTTCTAAGTGTGAAGACAATAGAAACAGCGATAGTGATTCCTCGGCAGATGTTAGCTCCCACCCCACCTAAGGCGGTGGATTCGATATCAAATAAAGCCCAGTAGAGGTTCATTAGTATGTGTAAGCTAATGGGCAGCCAAAGGTTGTTGCGCCATTCGACATAGAGCCAGGCAAACCAAGCGGCTCCACTAAAGGTGACAAAAAAAACTCCAATGGTTTCACCGAAAGAATTCCCTTGCCAAATGTGCGATAAACCAAAAATGATTCCATTAAAAGCCGCTGCCAGTAAGAATCCCCATCCTGCCCTTTTGTACAACTCCCCAAATACAAAGCCTCGATAATACAATTCCTCAAAAAAGCCCGGCAATAAAGCACTAACCACTACCAGTTCTAGTGACCAATCTCCTACTTTGGGTTGACCAATGAAGGCGAATCCGACTAACATCGGTAAGGTAAAGAGGAAGCCATAAAGCACCCCTTCCCGCCAGCCACTAGCCAGTCCCAAACGCTTCCACACTCCTGTCGTACCCCAACTTAGCCAGAAGTAAAGTAAAACAGGCAGCATGTACCAACTGTAATAGATGATTCGACGTAGATTCAGATCTGTACCTACAATACCTAAACTAAGGGGTCGGACATATTTCACTGCAATGTAAATCGCAATAATGAGTAGGGCGTAAAGCCATTTCGAACGGTTTTCCACAAGAAAAGGGTCTTTTGACTTATGAGAAGCAAGTTTGAATCCATCAAAACAAGCGTTAAAATCTCGACTCTAACGACTAATGACGATTTTCCTCAGAGCGATCCGCTTACCCTCCGCCAAGACTGCTATCCAATATACCCCTGGTTTCCAGGTACTCCAGTCCTGCCTTAACCGTTGCCCACTGCTGATTCCTAATGGCAGGCGACCCATCTGTTGCCCCAGGCTGTTAAAATATTGCAATTCCAAGGCTTCCGCCCTTTGCAATTCAAAATCTATAAGAACTTGTCCACTAGTAGGATTAGGATAAATCTCTAAGCGGTTAACCCAAGACGGAAGTTCACTATCTGTAAGTAGAATACTAGCCTCCCTAGTACAATTATTGGCATCTGTCACCGTCACGAAATAGGTGCTTGGAACCAGATTCTCAATGGTCGAGGTATCCGCACCTGTGTTCCATGAATAGGTGTATTCAGGCACTCCTCCGCTAGCACTAGCTGTGGCACGACCATCATTATAATTGGGAGGCGATGGAGCTGTAAAACTCAGACCTATGGCCAGTTGTTCAGGTTCATTTACGGCAAAATCGAACGCTTGAATACAATTATTAGTGTCGCTCACTTCCAAGGTATAGGTTCCCCCATCAATCCCCGATAGTATAGAATCAAGTTCTCCTTCAATTACATTCCCCGCTTTGAACCAACGATAACTGTAGGGCGGTACCCCACCGCTAATCTTTGTGCCAACATATCCGTTCGCATCACCAAAGCACAACAGATTTCGGATCGAATCTTCTACCATGATGGCAGAAGCAGGCTCTTCCACTACAAAACCATCAAAAATTGCCTTACAGGTATCCGCATCTGTAATGGTCAGCATATACTGCCCAGCAACAAGGCCGGCAATATCTTGTTCATCAGCTCCGGAACTCCAAGCATAACGAAATGGCGGCTCTCCTCCAGAAACATCTATCATTATGGCACCATCAGCGCCCCCGTTGCAAGACACTGGATCAATCCTGGTTTCATCTATACTAATCACCGCATTCACCTCTGGGATTTCTTCCATTAAGGTATCTCCACAAGCATTAGCATCTTCTAAGTAGAGTGTATAGGTACCACTTCGTACACCTTGCAGATCCTCATCGGTAGAGACTTCCATCCCCGAGCCATCTCTCCAAGAGTATTGATAGGGACCGATCCCTCCTTGCACTGTGACATTTATTCCTCCATCAAATCCACCGGCACATTCAATTTCCGCTATATCGTCTACACTTAGCAGTAAGGGGGGAGGAACACTCACTCCCTCGCGTTCTGCAATAATGCGGCAGCCAGTTTTTAGATCCGTAACCGTGACGCTATAATTATTACTAATTGGTAAGGTAGTAACCGTAACGCTATCCGTCTCCATATTATCGAGTATCAAGGTAGGGGTAAAGTGATAGCGATATAAACCTGAGCCATCATTGATCTTTGCCGTCACCCTTACATCATTTTCACCAAAACATTTAGGGCCTTCTACTATAAACTTATCTAAAGTAATTGGAGTGGTTCTTTCCCTGACCTTAATGGATTCGACTGCATCTTGACAGGATGCTGCATCTGTTACAGTCAAGGCATAATCTCCAGAAGGGACATTAAAGAGAATAGAAGTCGTATCCCCGGTACTCCAGGCATAGTTGTATGGTGCTGTGCCACCTGAAATAAGCGCCACTAAAGTATCGGCAGCATTCAAGGGATCACAGCCCCCTCCCTGTAATAGCGCAACATCGATCACTAAGGGATCGGGTTCACTCACTCGAAAAGTGGTATCAATAGGGCAAGAGTTCGCATCGGTAACTCGTAAGCGATAATCACCCGCCGGAAGGTCAAAAATATTGGTTCCCGTCACATTAGTTCCCACCCAATTGATATCATAAGGCGCGGTACCACCTTCTATTCGGGTTTCAATGAAACCAGTGGAATCTCCTGTACAAGGAATTGGGCTGATCGCTTCTGTAATCACCCGTAAACGATCGGGGTAACTCAAGCTCAGACTATCGGAGGAAGAAGTGCAACCAATGGCATCACTAATCACAAAGGTATAGTCTCCTGGCCCCAAATTATCTCTTTCCGAACCTTGCCCTCCATCACTCCAATCTATCTGGATTGCTCCAGTCCCACCGGATAGCAAAAGGACATCAAAGCCTCCATCTTGCACACCAAAGCAAGAGGGCTGATTGGTATCTATATCCAATTCAAAAACCTGAGGTGCAGCCAGATTTATAGTGGTATCATAGCTACATCCTTGTCCATCTTGTATATTAACAGGATAATCACCAACACCAATATTGGAAAGTTGAGCGGTCGTCTCACCACTTTCCCAAAGAAACTCAAACGGTCCAACTCCTTGGGGCTGTAGCAAAATACTACCGGTTTCTGGCCCTACACAAGGAGGGCTAGTTATGCTCAAATTCAGGTCTAACTCGATCTGAGGATCGAGTCGAATGCTAAAGGGCGGACTCTCACAGCCTTTGGCATCCTCTACCGTAACGGTATATAATCCGATTTCAAGATTCTCCAACCTGGCCCCTATATCTCCATGGTCCCAATTATAAGTGAAGGGGGCTGTCCCCCCGATAGCGCCTACTTCTAAGATTCCGGTATTATCTCCTGGGCACAAGGGCTGGACCAGGTCGAGCAAGTTTCCTTTGAGACTATCTGGTTCTATGATAGTATAGGTCTGGCTGACCGTACATCCGTTAAAATCTGTTACAGTGACTTCGTAATCACCAGCCCCCAGATTAGCAATTGCCGAAGAACGGCTTCCCGTACTCCAATCATAAAAGTAGGGGGCTGTGCCTCCAAAACCAGAGACCCTGATGAACCCATCGGTATTTCCGGTACAACTAATATTGGCCAGGGAATCTAACTGCACCTGCAAGCTATCCGGTGCCAATAGAAGAAGTGTATCCAACTGGGTACAATTATTAAAATCAGTCAAAGTTAATTCGTACTGTCCTTGGGCTAAATCTGGTAGGCTAGTTCTCGACTGGCCATTGAACCAATTCAGGTTATAGGGACCGGTTCCGCCAAAAAAAGCCACACTAATCACTCCATCTGAGGCATCATGACAGCTCGGCAACTCAAAGCTGGGCTTGATCACCAAGGTATCGGGTTCTTCCACCAGGATATCCCTTAAGATCGTTTGGCAAGGATCATCTGTAATCGTGACGGAATACAAGCCTCCACTAAGACTATCTATACAGAGCGTAGTATCTCCGGTACTCCATAGGTAGGTTGGGGCCGTCCCGGTCACATCTAAGCAGATTTTGCCATCTCCTGCTCGAAAACACGAGACATTGTCAACATCTATATCGTTCACTACTGCCGCGGGGCCTTGCACGAGTACATTCCGAAGTATAAACTGACAAGCCTCCGGAGAACTATCTGTAATGGTAATGCGATAGCCCCCCTGGTCTAAACCCGTAAGCGTCAAAGTATCAGCGACGCCTGAGGTTGACCCGCTGATTCCTGAGCTCCCCGACCAACTATAGGTAAATGGACTCTGGCCGCTTAAAGGTACCATCAATATTTGTCCATCGTTCCCACTACAGGTCGTTACATTATCCACCACCACGCGCATGGAGTCGATACTGTTGATGGTGGTGACTTGAACACCATCGGTAGAAAAACAACCTTCCGCATCAGTGACTGTCAGGTAATATGCATCCAAGGTGCCGGGAAGAAAGGCAGCGCGCACATCGATTTGATCATCGCTACTACCTGTACTCCAGAAATAGGAATATGGACCAACTCCACCTACCGCTTCCACCCCCACGGCGGTACTCCCTTCACGGCATATTGAAAAAGAATCCGCTGGCGTAAAACTTAGAGCCGGGCCCACACGCGCTTCTACAGCTATACTATCAGCATCTGAACATCCATAGTCATTGACTGCATTCAGGTAATAAAAGGTCGTACTGGGTGGACCTACTTTTGTATCTAGCAAGAGATTATTTCCATCTGGAGGAAAACTGCCATGAAAACTTATCGTCGCTCCTGTAAAATTCCTATCTTCTATGGTCAAGCTGGCCAGATCAATAGAATCACCAGGGCATATCCCAGGAGCTTCGGGAAGCTGTAACATCGGATTGGGATTAACTATAATCTTGGCAGCTGCTCTGATGACAGATCGACAATCACCGGACTCCTGGAATGCAAATTCCTCTGCATAAAAGGTATATTCGACGGGCACTGGACTATTGTTTTCCGGCAATGCCGGCTCGTAGGTTTCACCAAAATGAATCAATTCTTCACTATCCTCGCTATCATACCAAAATATGAAGCCCCCAAATTGAGGAGTAGCAGTGATCTGGGCGCTATCCCCTGAGCAAATGGTATCATTCTGAATAAGGGGTGCCGGTAAATTAGCGTCGTCATCAATTCCATTGCAGTTATTGTCCTTACCATCGCAGGCAATTTCCGGAGCTCCCGGATTAATCAAAGGATCGATATCATCACAGTCTTGATCATTGGCCACAAAATTACTGGGCGGATTTTGATTACAGCTTAACACAAAAAAGCCAGGTTCCCCGAAACCGTCCCCATCCCCATCTACAAAGTATTGCTGCGTAGGATAACCCAGGTTTTGAGAACCATAGAAAGCAATATTATCTAAGGCGATATCTCCCTTGGAACCACTCCCCTTCACACCTACAAAGCGAAACTGTAGTAGACCGCCATCCGAATAATCTGAAAGGCTTAAGTAAGTCTTTTGCCAATCCACCCCTTGTGGTCCAGTTCGCTCCCAAATGGTTCGCCAATCGAAGCCTCCATTGATGGAAATCTCCAGGCGCAAAGTCCCAATATCGATTCCTCTCATATGATAATTAAAGGAAACATGACAGGTGTCTGTGCCTTGTTTATCGAGTAGGATACAGCCAGATAACAGGTGAGCTTCTGCTCCTTCCTCACAATTAGACCCTGTTGCCTCTAGATACACGTATTGGCCTCCTCCAGGCACATCGTCTGTTGGTCCCGTTCCTTGAGTTGGAGTACCTCCTTCCCCGACAATCCAATCAAAGTCCCCAGATACCGCATTGCGCCAAACGCCAATCAAATCACAGCTTGTACCGCAAGATTCATTACAAAGAACTTCTGAGTCAAAATCCTCAAGAATAGTCAGTGGTGGTGGTTGACAACTGGTGGTAGCAGAAACCCCGCAACTATTCAGTGAAAAGGAACCAGTAGCGTCACAATACCTCCGGACATAGATATCATACTCCGTTTCAGCGGCCAGGCCACTTAGTATAAAGGGACTACACTCTGCAAATGCGATAACTCCTTGCGGACCGGCAAGAGAATCTACCCCAGGTGTAAACCCAAGCGGGCCATACTCGATGATGGTTGTCCCGCAAAAATCCGGATCCCATGCCAGAAAAACGGAGGTCGTGTCCACATTAGTCACCTCTGTACTAGCAATCGGTAAGCAATTAATCGGCTCAAAAACCAAATTTATATATTCCAGTGTTCCTTCATCATTAATCGCATCATCACAAATTTGCAATTGCCAGGTCGCATTGGGATTCGTCACATTGTCATTAAACCCATAGAAGTTTTCTTGTGGTGCATAGGGGTTATCCAAGAAAGGAGCGACCCCATCTGTGATCGACTGACAAGCACCTAAGGCAAAAACGGTGTGCAGGGAGCAGTCGATAGCGGTGGTATCTCCAAAATTATCATCCCCTCCTCCATTATCTGCCGTCAATAAGACGGTAGCCCCACTAGGAGATTTTAGCGAAATGTCAAGGTCATTGTCCCAGGTGTGACTAATCAGTAGGTGGACTTCTTTCAGGTATACGTCTACGCCCAATGTATTTCCTGGAGCATTAGTGACGTTGATATTGAAGAGATTAGGTTGAAAGAAAACTTCTCCGTCTGGGCAATTATTATCGATAATGGGGAGTCCAAGTCGACATGCAGAAGGATTGCTCAGGTTGGGTGTCTGGCTGAGTAAAAGGGTAAAAGGGAGAAGCATCAAGAGGCTTAAGAGGCCTTTTTGTGGACTGTTCGCAGGGGTCACTGAATATAGCATCTTTCAGTTTTAAGGGATGAAATTCGGTATAAATAGCCGAATGACCTAGGCTAGTTTTTGCGCTAATTTAAGAGATTACTTGAAAGAATGGGTAAAAATGCAGAATGCCTTTTGGCTTACAGGCGTTATTTACCTACAAATCAAAAGGCATTCTAAAACGATCAAAAAATGCTTTATTTCTAGAGATCTTTGATAGAATTGCGATCTAATAAAACGTCTTTGAGCTCCTTCAAAAACTTGTATTGATGAGGCAAAACTTTTTTGAAGGCCTCCTTTACTACGAAAAAGGCACCATTTTCCATCCCTTTCAGTTTTTCCTTCAACTGAATGGCATCCTCGTACAACATATTTTTCAGGGAAGGTATTTCATGCCAATCTCCCTCGACAGCCAGGGCCTCTTCCATTTCTCCTACACTTTTCTCCACCGGGTCTAACTCGATGAGGCGTTCTTCATCTACCAGTGGCTGGGTATCTTCCATGGATACCTTTCCCTCAGGAATCTCCCATTGTTCTGTCTCTTCTGACGAATTAACCAAAAATACTTCCAGTCCTTTTTCCTTAAATCGGTAAATGATTAGGCTGGCTTTCTTTGAAATACTCATAATGACAAGATATAAGCTTCTTTACAAAAGATTAAGGGTAAAACAGCTTTATCCGAAAAAGGTTCTCTCTTCTCCTTAAAGGGTGTAAATATACACCTTGACTAATAGAACGCCAATTCTTTTTTTCAAGGCGGACTACCTAAGTCCACCGGAATTGAACTTCCTCTTCTATCTATATTTTATAAACCTTACGTTTCTTCTTGGATTTGGTTCCCTTTTCAGAAGGCTTTTGCTCACCTGGTGCAGGAAAGCTTTCAGGGTCTAAGCCTGGAAAATTCTTAAAGAATTCGCCAAAACCTTCCATTCCTTCTCCTTGAAAGGACTTCATCAACTGCTCAGAAAGCGACTGCCATTGCTTCATGAACTCTTGGTTGTTCAAGCTATCCATCCCCATCCCTGGGAACAAACCAAAGGGCTGAATCATCATGGTATCAATCCGCATATTCGGTGCGCCCTCCTGAAAGCCAAATTGCTCTAACATCTTCAACATTTCTTTTTGGAAGCTATCCATTTCCCACTTAAAATCCTGCGGATTAGTCTGGGCTTGAGTCATATGCCAAGCTCCCCAACTCAACATCAGAAGTAACAATAATTTTTTCATGTGATCTCATTTATGAGTGTACTACAATGAAATATTCTCTTATTGGCCATTGGCAACTTTGACCATTTCCAGGATACCCAGAGAAAGCATCAACGTCTGCTCTTCTTCACTCAAGTCTTCCTTCACAAACTCAAACGCTCGCTTACTTAGAGCTTCATTGGGTGCGGGCAAACCCTTTACCATGCTTCCTACCTCTCTATCCTTCACCACGATCGGAAGCATGTCTTTTTCGGATCGATTCAGTCGGGCCAACATACGGTTAGACTTAGCGCCATACAACACATCATTACTCTTGATCGTACCGATCATCTGATTATCAACTACGACTTGCGTCCCCTTATCATTGATCCAGTAAGCAAATTCATGATTGGCGGTGCGGGCGTACAGGATAGCATGGTTCCCTTTCCCTAAAAAGCTACGATAACTATAGGCTACAATAGGTTCTTCAAAGATAGTCTTGAAAGTACCTTTGTAACTCGATTTGGAACGGCTCTTTCTATTTTGCTTGATCTGGCTTTTGGAGAACAGTTCTAGTTCTTCTCTCGTAATGGGTACCAAATCACCGGCCCAGCTTTCAACATCAGCCTTGATTTTGGCTATTTCCTGTTGTATTCGCTTCTTATTTGGCCGAAAATTCTTGGTGATATTCGCAAAAAGCCCAACAGCTCCAGCAATGATCACCACGGCCATAATTGTCAGTATCGTCATTGGTTAAAATAATTTCAGTTTAGTTGACTTCCCTGGAATAGATAGTATAAAATCTAACCTCCAGATCTTTGATTCATCTTAATACCATTAGCTTCAGGGTCATCAAATTGCATTCTTCTTGCCTTTAGCGCGATTTTGTCATTTTTATCGAGTATAGCTAATTCCGCCTCTAAAATCTTATCCATCTCTATCAATACCTTATCCTTAGACTCCCAGAAGGTATTGGATGGTTGCAGGATGTCTTCCACTATATTTTTCTTTACCTCCAGTATTTCAGCTTCTAAGGGATGGCCTTCCTGCACTAGGCGATCCGCCTCCGTCAACAAGGCAAAATGGAATCCTCTTCCCAGCAAGCTGCTCCCCCCATAATCCCAGGTCTGGATTTGCCAGGCTGAAAAAAAGTACTCGATACTATCCATCGGGAAAGCCCGAATCTTAAATTCAACAAATTGATCATCAACAAGTTCTTTGGTAGCTTTAGCTTTTTCAATCCATTGCCGATAATCTTCAAAAAGATAGTAAATGGTCCCCTCTGCCACCAGTTGTGGAACAAATCCAGGGAGTGCCTCTTCTAACCAAAAGAGATCAGGCTGAATCTCCGCGCTGTAAGCGTCAATTTTTTCTTCTAACTTATCGACAAAGTCTTCCCTAATCCTGCGGCCTTTGCGGTAAACGGTTAATACCTCTTGCGCTGTCTGGGTATTATGAAAATCCCTTCGATATCTACGCATTTCTTCTGCTCCTGCCTGACCAAACAGGTTGATCAATCTTTTTTCTCGCAGGATTTTGGCCACTTCCGAATCCGGGGTAGTTCCTAAGTGAATGGCTCCAGCATAAATCCAACCCACCGTGTTCTCCGCGGTAGAAACCTTAAGCCAGGGTTCATCAAAGGTGATCCCCCGTAGCTTAATCCGAGTGGTAAAATCACTTACCTCCCCTTCGTCATACAAGACAGTACCTTTTTCCAGTTCTTTGATCACTTTCCCTTTCTCACCTGCGGTCTCTCGCATTCGAAGCCGATCAATATTGACAATAAAGGTGGTTCGTTCCTGCCCTTGCTCTGTAGCTTCGACGACCTCTTCGGTATCAGTTTCCACAGCCTCTTCTGTCGGATTTTCTTCTGACTGACAGGACCAGGTTACAATGGTCAATAAAATCAGTATCAATGCTTTATAGTTCATTTAGAGCTACGATTTTGACCAAAGTTAATAAACAAAAGCCACCCCGTGGTAACGAGGTGGCTTTTGTAGTGGAATTATTGATAGAATTCCTTTTATCCCAGATAAGACTTCAATGAATTTCGATTATAGGATTTACGTAAGCGGCGAATCGCACGCTCTTTAATTTGACGAACACGCTCTCTGGTCAACCCATATAATTCGCCAATTTCTTCTAAAGTCAATGCCTTATAACCATTAAGGCCGTAATAGGCAGACAATACTTCAACTTCGCGAGGGGACAAAATAGACAAACCTTGCTGCACCTCTTCTTTTAGCGATTGCTCCATCAATTGGCCATCCGGACTCATATCATTATCCCCAGAGATGACATCCAGCATGGTAGAATCCCCCTCTTCCCCACTCAAAGGTGCATCCACAGAAACATGGCGACCATTTCCTTTAAGCATATTTGAAACTTCCTTCGGCTTCAAGTTCAATAAATCAGCTAGTTCTTCATTGGTGGGTTCGCGTTCAAATTCTTGTACAAAAGACAAAAACGCTTCATTTACCTTGTTGTAGGAACCTACTTTGTTGAGGGGAAGTCTAACAATTCTAGAATATTCAACGATCGCCTGCAGGATAGATTGACGAATCCACCAAACGGCATAAGAAATAAATTTGAACCCTTTGGTCTCATCAAAACGCTTAGCCGCTTTCATCAAACCGACGTTTCCTTCATTGATCAAGTCACTTAAGGATAGCCCTTGATTTTGATACTGCTTGGCCACGGAGACAACAAAACGCAGATTGGATTTAGTCAATCTTTCCAAAGCCTCTGCATCTCCTTCACGGATACGTCTGGCAAGCTCAGCTTCGTCATCGGCCGTCAACATAGGTATCTTGCCGATATCATTTAGATATTTATCCAAAGCTAAACTCTCTCTGGTAGTAATCTTATTGGTAATCTTAAGCTGACGCATGAAGTTTGGAATTTATGGAGAAGAATATTCTATTAATGAATACGCTTACGATCAAAAAAAAGTTGCCGGGCTTTAAATTTACTTGACTTTTTCACTAAAAAACCCTATCACACTCAATTTTTATACAATGGGTAACGTCAAAAAGTTCCCGCTGCGTGCGAAATCTACAATTATTTTCAGAAACGACAAGTAAAACTGAGCTTGTGTTATTTGGACAACAATTCTTGTATCCAAGCTTTCTAAAGGTAGTAATAAGATTATGAAAAAAAAAATACCGAAAACGGTCCTTCGACCAGCTTTCGGTATTCAGAATTTATGTTGTATCATCGCGAGTTGCAGCTTAGGTCGATTATGACATGGCCCAAGCCGCCAGCGACTACGCTTTAATCATGCCGAGGTGGCTTCTTGTTGCCTTGATGTTGTGGCTTGGGAATTAAGGCTTTTCGAGAGAGTCTCAGCTTTCCAGACCGCTTGTCTAAGCCGATCAACTTCACCTTAACCTCATCTCCTTCCTTCAACACCTCTTCTACATTATCAATGCGGGTATGAGAAATTTCAGAAACGTGCAGCAGGCCACTCTTTCCATTAAATTCGACAAACACCCCATAAGGCATGACGGATACCACTACCGCTTTGTAGACATCGCCAATCTCAGGCTGGAAGGTAATTTTGTTGATCCTAGCCAAAGCAGCATCAATAGAAGCTTTGTCAGAACTAGCAATGCTCACCACTCCTTTGTCATCGACCTCTTCAATATTGATCGTCGTTCCGGTGGTTTCTTGAATTTCCTGGATTACTTTACCGCCTGGGCCAATCACCGCACCGATGAAGCTCTTATCGATCTTAATCTCTACAATTCTTGGAGCATGAGCTTTGAAGTCATCTCTAGGTTCAGCGATGGTCTCCTTCATCTTATCCAAGATGTGCAAGCGGCCCGCACGAGCTTGTTCGAGCGCTTTCTCTAGGGTTTCGTAAGGTAGGCCATCAATCTTGATATCCATCTGGCAAGCCGTGATCCCTTTTTCAGTACCTGTTACCTTAAAGTCCATGTCCCCTAAGGCATCTTCATCCCCAAGGATATCAGATAAGATAGCAACGCGATCACCATCGGAAATCATACCCATTGCGATACCTGATACAGGAGCCGAAATGCCAATACCTGCATCCATTAATGCCAAGGTACCCGCACAAACGGTTGCCATCGAAGATGAGCCATTAGATTCAAGGATATCAGACACTATACGAACTACGTATGGGAATTCTTCAGGCAGCACCTGCTTCAAGGATCGACCCGCCAAATTGGCGTGCCCGACTTCACGACGTCCTGGGCCTCTCATAGGCTTCACCTCTCCAACGGATAAAGCGGGGAAATTATAGTGCAGAATGAATCTTTCATAGTGGAAGTTCAAAGCATTATCTATCATTTGGGCGTCTAGCTTTGTGCCCAGAGTGAGCGATGTCAAACTCTGCGTTTCTCCTCTATTGAAGATGGCAGAACCGTGCGCCGCAGGAAGATAGTCAATCTCAGACCAGATGTGACGAACCTCATCAAATTTACGCCCATCCAAACGGACCTGCTCTTCCAGGACCATATTTCGGATGGTCTCTTTTTTTATTTTTTCAAAGTATCCCTTGGCTTCGTCCCAGTTTTCTTCTACAAACTCTTCTCCTTTGGACTCCAATAAGGATTCTTTCAATTTATCTTTTACGTCAGCAAAGCCTTTTTTGCGAGCTTTCTTATCCAAAGCCCCGCGGGATACCGTTAGGATATCTTCTACGCTCAGAGACTTCACCAATTCCTTCAACTCTTCATTGACCTCTACTTCGGGAAGTTCTCTTTTGACGGTTGCACCTTCTCCCACTAGCTCTGCCAATGCCAATTGAGCATTACACTGTACCTTAATGGCCTCATGCCCAACTTTCATTGCTTCCACGAGGTCTTTCTCAGAACATTCTTTAGCTTCCCCTTCCACCATCATAATGTTTTCCAGGGTTGCCGCTACAATAATATCGAGATCTGCGCCTGCCAATGCCTCACGATTGGGATTCACCACAAACTCTCCATCAATGCGTGCGACACGAACTTCTGAGATAGGTCCATCGAAGTTGATGTCGGAGACAGCTAACGCAGCGGAAGCAGCCAAAGCTACAAACGCATCAGGAAGGGTTTCCTTATCTCCGGAAATCAGGTTAATGATAACCTGAGTTTCATTCATATAGCCATCAGGGAAAAGTGGTCTAATGGCACGGTCCACTAATCTTGAAGTTAATACTTCATAATCGGATAACTTGGTCTCTCGTCGGAAAAAGTTGCCGGGGATTCTTCCCGCGGCTGCGAATTTTTCTTGGTAATCAACGGATAGGGGAAAAAAACTTTGGCCTTCTTTGGCTTCCTTGGCAGAAACGACGGAAGCGAATAGCATGGTATTACCTACCTTGACCACAACGGCACCGTCTGCCTGCGTGGCTAATTTTCCTGTTTCTAGGGTAACTGTTCTACCATCAGGTAAGTCGAATGAGGTAGAAATTGGAATCTGTTGTCCCATTTTTTTAAATTGATTGTTTAGCTAAGTCCAGCACAAATACTAGGATCCTCCTGAGTATGAAAGCAGATAATTTGATGAGACTTGTGAGAAGCGGTGAGGAAAGCACAACTTGATCTAAGAACAAGATCAAGAGTAGGAGAATTGGGAATGTGTGCCTTTGTTACGTATCTAATCGAGAAAACACTCGCTACCACTTTGTTGATCGATTTGTCAGGCTTTCAATTTGAGGTTGTTTGGCAAGAGTGAATTTTGCTTGTTCTCTTGCCAATTTTAGCTGAATACTGAACCTCTTAATAAATAATAATCCTCTGTTGTCGCGTCAAATTTAACTTTTATCTGGCACACCTCGCTATATATGGAGAAAAAAAACAAGGAAGAATGCCAATTTGCACCCTTCCTCGTCTTTTTTTATTTACGAATACCTAATTTTTCGATCAGGTCCCGATATTTCTGAATATCCTTGCTGGCCAAGTAAGTCAGTAGTCTTTTACGCTTACCTACTAGCGTCAATAGCGTTCGGCGGCAAGAATGATCCTTTTTGTTTTCTTTCAAATGCTCAGAAAGCTTTGAAATTCTGTAGGTAAAGTAGGCAATCTGCCCCTCTGTTGATCCGGAGTTTGTTTTTGCGCCTCCGTACTCTAGAAAGATTTCCTCTTTCTTTTCTTTCGAATTGTATACTGCCATTATAAGTATTTTAACCGTTAGTGATTACTAAAATCAGTTACAGCGGCGCAAAGGTACAATAAATCTATAGACTTGCAAAACTTATGTTTTTCCTACAAAATCGGAGACTTGCCACACCTCTTCCTTCAAATTTTCAGCTGTTGTCAAACTGGATAAATTTGAACTGCTTGAAAAGCATTACCTTTACCTTCCTAAAACATCGATCTTTTGAAACAGAAAGTTCTGCTACTTACCCCGCCATTCACACAACTCAACACGCCATATCCGGCTACTGCCTATTTGAAAGGCTTCTTGCACACAAAAGGTTATGTTAGCTATCAGGCGGATTTAGGAATAGAGGTTATTTTGAGCATTTTTTCAAGGGGAGGATTAGTACAACTTTTTGATGCCTTGGAAAAAAGTGAGGTAGCACTTTCAGATAATGCCTACAGAATTTATGCCCTACGGGATACCTATATCAACACCATTGATCCGATAATTCGTTTTCTTCAGCACAAAAACCCAACACTAGCCCATAGCATTTGCGATGGCACCTACCTACCTGAAGGTTCCAGGTTTGCCCTGTTGGACGATATGGAGTGGGCCTTTGGAACGATGGGATTACAGGATAAAGCTCGACATCTGGCCACTTTATATTTAGAAGATCTAGCTGATTTGATCAAAGAGGCCATTGATCCCCATTTTGGTTTCAGTCGTTATGCGGAGCGATTAGGTAGAACAGCCTCTCATTTTGACGACATTGATCTGTCCCTGCGGCAGGCTGATTCTTTGGTGAGT
Organism: Saprospiraceae bacterium; assembly: GCA_965263225.1. Lineage (GTDB taxonomy): Bacteria > Bacteroidota > Bacteroidia > Chitinophagales > Saprospiraceae > DT-111. The sequence continues at coordinate 288,588 of CBDHHG010000035.1, read as the reverse complement.
ACTATTTTGACCAAGAAGCTAGCTCACTACCTCCACGAATTTGCCCCATCTCTGGTTTGTCTTTCGGTCCCCTTTCCAGGCAATCTCTTCGGCGCTTTGAAATGTGGTCAATACATCAAGGCGCATCATCCCAAGATTAAAGTAGTGATGGGCGGCGGATATGCCAATACCGAGCTTAGGCGCGTAGGCGACGAAAGATTATTCGATTACATTGACTTCTTAAGCCTGGATGACGGAGAAGCTCCTTTGCTTTTTTTACTGGAACACCTGGAAGGAAAAAGACCATTGCAACAACTCAAACGCATATTTGCCAGGCAATCTGGAGTGGTCAGTTATTTCAATGGCGCCAAAGAATTCGATATCCCACAGCGGGAAACGGGAACCCCCGATTATCGCGATCTAAAGCTTCATGACTATCTATCTGTCATTGAGATCGTCAACCCGATGCATCGGCTCTGGAGTGATGGAAGATGGAATAAATTGACGCTGGCACATGGATGTTATTGGGGTAAATGTTCTTTTTGTGATGTAAGCTTGGATTACATCAAACGCTATGAACCAGTCTCCGCAGATTTACTTTGTGATCGAATCGAAGAGATCATCGCTCAAACCCAGCAAACTGGTTTTCATTTTGTGGATGAGGCCGCCCCGCCCGCCTTAATGCGGGATCTGGCCTTGGAAATCATTCGGCGAAAATTGACGCTAAGCTGGTGGACGAATATTCGGTTTGAAAAACGATTTTCAGCAGATCTATGTCGCCTACTGAAAGCCTCCGGATGCATTGCTATTTCAGGAGGATTGGAAGTTGCTTCTGATCGTTTGCTAGCCCTGATGAAAAAAGGCGTAACCGTCGCCCAGGTGGCACAAGTGGCCGATCATTTTACCCGTGCAGGTATCATGGTACATGCTTATCTGATGTACGGGTTTCCCACCCAAACGGCCCAAGAGACCATTGATTCCCTGGAAATGGTTCGGCAACTTTTTGAAGAAGGAGTCGTTCAATCCGGCTTTTGGCATCAGTTCGCCATGACCGCCCACAGCCCGGTCGGTTTAGATCCCGCAGCCTATCAGGTTGAAGCAATAGGCCCCACCTTTGGTGGTTTTGCTGATAATGATCTGTTTCATGAAGATGAGACAGGCTGTGAACATGAACTATTTTCCGAAGGACTCCGAAAATCGCTATTCAACTATATGCACGGCATTGGCTTTGAATTCCCGCTGCGCGATTGGTTTGATTTTGACACCCCGGAACCTTCGGTCACCAATCAATACATCCGGCAATCTTTATCGATGGATAAAGATCAGAAAACGCCCTCCGATACCTCCCTAGTACTCTGGCTTGGACAAGCTCCGATACTTGACCTGTTTGAAGAAGAGGGAATTGCCATCTTGAGTTTTTATGGTAAAAAGAAAGAATGGGGTTTTGAAACCAGTCTCGCACTTGGTCAGTGGTTATCTAAGCTTTTTTCCAAATTGGTTATTGGGCCACACCTCCCCTTGACCTTCAAGGCTTTACGGGAAGATTTTCAAAATAGCCAAATGAAGGATTTCCAAGCCTTTTTAGGCTCCTTTGAATGGAAACAACTACGAGATAATGGGCTTCTACTAGTTTGAGTCCGCTAAACAAGGAAGGGCAATTACGCAGTCCATTCACAAAATGCCCCATGCGCTTCCTTGTTTTTTAATCATTAGGCTCCTCCCCTATACAACACACCCTCAACACCAAAGATGCTGAGGGTGATAAATTTTTATACTTCGGTATCTACCGATACAACTAGCTATTTTTAAAGTTACGCAGAGCCTCATTCAAGCGAGGAACAACATCGAAAAGATCTCCCACTACCCCATAATCTGCGGCCTTGAAAAAGGGAGCCTCTGGATCTTTGTTGATAACTACGATTGTCTTAGAGCTATTTACGCCCGCCAAATGCTGGATAGCTCCTGAGATACCTACGGCGATGTAGAGGTTTGGACGAATAGCAATACCCGTTTGACCCACATGCTCATGGTGAGGGCGCCAGCCCACATCTGCAACAGGGCGTGAGCAAGCCGTGGTAGCATTGAGGATTTCTGCCATTTCATCAATAATACCCCAGTTCTCTGGCCCTTTCATTCCTCTACCCGCGGAGACTACTAATTCTGCTTCTGGTAAAGGCACCGTACCCTCAACAGTGTTTACTTCCTTCACGCTTATGCGGCTAGCTGGTACCTCTACTGACAAACTCTCCACCGTTACATCCGCACCAACAACCTCTGGTTTTAGAGAATTGCCCATCAAAGACAACACTTTCTTCTCAGAGGAAATCTCATATTCAGCAATAGCCTTACCAGAAAAAACATTCTTTTTCACTTTAAAGCTTCCATCATGGGTTGGCAAGTGGTTAACACCAGATACGGAGCCAGCATCCAATTTGGCTGCTAAACGCCCTTGTAAAGACTTACCTGTAGAAGAGTGACTGACGATAACTACGCTCGCCCCCACCTGATCGGCTACAGCGGCAATTACAGCGGTATACACCTGGCTATCAAACTGCACCAAGCTGTCATCAGCTACATTGAACACCTGGCTAGCCCCATATTGTCCGAGCACGCCCGCATTGTTTACCGGCCCCAGGGTAAGCGCTGCACAGGCTGTACCTAGAATCTCGGCGGTTTTATGACCATAGAACACGGCTTCCATCGCCGCTTTTTTGAATTCACCTTTTTGGCTTTCTGCAAATACTAAAACCATCGTTTATAATTTTTCTGGCTATACATCTCTTAGTGATTGTTGACACCAAGTAGGCTTTCACCAGGATTCTTCAATTGATTACTATGCTGATGAGCGCACTTTTGCACATCATCCTCAATGGCCGATTTTTTTAGATAACCTTAGCCTCCTCGTGCAACAAACGCACCAATTCATTCATATCTTCCGGATCAACCAACTTAACGGCTGATTTAGCTGGTGGAAGCTCAAATCCAACCGTGGTAGACATGTCCGCTGCTTCTACTGCTGCCTCCACTTTCAATGGTTTACGTTTAGCCATCATGATACCACGCATATTTGGTATGCGTTGCTCGGCTAATCCTTTGGATGCACTCAATACAAATGGTGTATCTAATTCAACTACTTCCGTTCCTCCTTCAATATCACGAGAAATCGTAGCTGTACTTCCGTTTACCTCCATCTTACTTGCGTAAGAAATAAAAGGTTGATCTAATAATTCGGCAATCATGGCGCCTACCTCAGAACCATTATAATCGATAGATTCTTTCCCAAGCAAAACCATGTCGAAACTTTCTTTCTGCGCGTAAGCAGCAATCTGCTTGGCTACATACAATGCACTTTTAGGCTCAGCATCAATTCTTACTGCTTCATCCGCGCCGATAGCCAAACCTTTGCGAATTACCTGGTCGTTGGTAGCTGGTCCTACATTGATGATCGTAACACTACCACCTGCTGCCTCTTTCAATTCCAATGCTCTCACCAAGGCATACCACTCATCATAGGGATTCATAATATACTGTACCCCGTTCGTATCCAATTGGGCCCCACCATCCGTAAAGGCGATTTTGGTGGTTGTATCTGGTGTTTTACTAACGCAAACAAGTAATTTCATTAATCACTATTTTACAATTTCATAATTTTATTCAAGGAAGTCGCCACAGAGAGAAAAGACATTTGATTGTGAGCGATCTATACTAAATTCAAAACTTTCTTTATTAAACTTCTAGCCCAATAAAATGTTTTCCTTTCTCCCGAAGCGGAGCAAAGATAAATAAAATAATAGCAAGAATGTCGGCCATCCAGCGAATTTTCGCTAATTTTTACATTGTTTTTACGGCAGTCATTTAGATCATGCAAAATCAAGATTGAAGAAATGAATAGTCCACGCCTACAGCAACTCAAAGGTTTGTTGGAAGATAGCCCTAATGATCCTTTCCTACTCTATGCCATTGCTAAGGAATATGAGGGGCTTGGAAGTGTAGAGGAGGCATTACGTCAGTATAAAGCCCTAACTGATTTACACCCTGATTATGTAGGTACTTATTATCATTACGCAAAATTGCTAGAGAAACAAGAAGAGACGGAGGAAGCCCTTTCTATTTACGAGAAAGGCATGTTCGTCGCAAGGAAGATAGGGGATACTCATGCCTTGGGAGAGTTATCGAATGCAAAGATGAATCTTGAATTGGAACTGTAAGTGCAGTGTATTCATAGCGCAGTTTTACGCCTCTGGCAACTTGCACAAATCCGAAGCTAGTTTGTAGTAATAATTCTTTTCAAACAAGAAGTGGAACAGGGAGAAATTGCACAAAGAGCATCGTATAATTGGTACGCACCAGCAATTTCAGCTAGCCGACCAAATCGAAAAATTACCGCCAAAACTCTGTTATTCTCTCTCAGAACCCTATCTTTGCCTGACCGGATAGATAATAATAGTAATAAAGGACGGCCCGGATTGAGCAAAATTTAAAGAGGTCTATGATGAAAACAAAAAGTACTCTTTTGCTCACGGCATTACTGGTCGTTGTTGGACAAGTATTTTGCACACACCTAACTACTCTCCCTGCAACTTCTTCGTTGAATTGTACGGCTACAATTGACGCCGGATCAGACCAAACCGTTTGTAGTGCTGGCTCTACAGCCAATCTCGCTGTTGCCATCAATGGAAACGCCCGCTCCATCGATTGGAGCCCTGCGAACATGGTCAATGATCCCAAATCAACTACTCCCATTGCAACTGTCAATGCAACAACGACTTTCAGTGTTACCGTAAGCACTTTATCCGATCAAAATCTAATCGTCAATGGCGATTTTGAACAAGGTGACTTTGGTTTCACCAGCAGTTATATCCCAGGAACGGGAGGTAACAATGGTGAACTAACGAATGAAGGACAGTATGCCATTAATGACAATGCTCGAAATACACATCAAAGATTTGCCCAATGTACCGATCGTCAGGGGACAGGTAACATGATGGTTATCAACGCTTCTGGTACTACCGATAACATTTGGTGTCAGACGGTCACCGTCACGCCAGATACTGACTACGATTTTAGTGCTTGGGTAAGCACTGTAGAACGTCAAAACCCAGCACAACTCCAGTTTTCCATCAATGGTTCTCTACTAGGTAGTGTTTTTAATGCTACGTCCACCACCTGCTTGTGGGAAGAATTTTTCGCCCTGTGGAATTCTGGTTCGAATACTAGCGCTGACATTTGCATTGTGAACGTCAACCTAAGTCTAACAGGAAATGATTTTGCCCTTGATGATATTAGCTTTAGGGAGATATGTACCTTAACAGAAGAAGTTACGGTAAGCGTCGCGGACCTCAATGCAGACTGGAATTCTCCAGTCACCTTATGTCAAAACGAGCCCGCATTCGTACTAGATGAGCTACTGGACTCGGAAGCTACGCCTGGAGGAACATGGACGGTAGATGGTCAAGCCACCATGACGATTAACCCAGGGACTTTGAGCATTGGTATGCATGAGATTGCCTATACGGTAACGGACGGTTCTTGTACAGAAAGTTTCCCTGAAAACGTTATGGTAATCGGCTCCCCGACGGCTGGATTGCCTATCGCCCCAGATCGATTTTGTAGCAATTTCGACAATCCCATTCAGCTAGCAACACTACTAAATGGAGCAGATCTGGGCGGAACTTGGACCGAGGCCTCCTCCAATCCTTCAAGTGGTGGAGCTTTTGATGCTCAGGTTGGCACTTTCAACACTCTAGATCAGGCAGCCGGTACTTATGTATTCACCTATGCGGTAAGCGGGCCAGCAGGATGCCCAGCCTCCACGGCGGAAGTGACGGTAATCATAGAAGATACACCCAATGCCGATGCAGGGGAAGAAGTAGTATTGGATTGTGTGGTAGATCGGGTGACGCTTGGTGGAGCAGATCTATCCGTTGGAACCGGACTTAGTTATGAATGGACTTTTGATAATGGAACTCCTATCGATATGGGGAATACCCCCTTCCCTGAAGTGACCCAGTCAGGTACTTATGTGTTAACTGTTACCAACTTATCCAATGGCTGTAGTAACACTGACGAAGTTCAAGTTATTGAACGTATTACCAATATAACCGCAAGTTCAGAAGTTTCTCCCATCAGCTGCAATACGGAAAGTGACGGACTTATTGCCGTAACCGAAGTAGCAGGAGGAGATGAGCCCTATATGTATGCACTTGACGATGGAGTCTTTCAAGCTCAGCCCGTTTTTGGTAATCTCAGTGCTGGCACTTATTTGGTGCGGATAATGGACGCCAATGGCTGCGAAGAGTTAGTAGAAGTTACGCTAGATGCGCCAGAGCCCTTAACGGCTGTCCTTGTTGCCAAAAATCAAGATGACAATAATGACCCAGTGGTGGCCTTAGGAGATAGTATTCAGTTGCAGGTACTGCTGAGCAAAGAGGATGGAATAACCAGCTTAATTTGGGAGCCCGAACAATTAGATTGTCCAGGCTGCACCAGCATCTGGGTTAGCCCAACTACCACGACGAACTATGCGGTAAGAGTGGCTGATGTAGCAGCCTGTGAAGCTGCTGCCAACATCACAATACGTGTGGACCGCACTCCGAGGATTTTTGTACCTAATGCTTTCTCACCCAATAATGACGGGAAAAATGACTTTTTTGTCATTAATGCTGCGGGTGAGCAGGTGAACGTCATCAATAGCTTCCAGATTCTAGATCGCTGGGGTAATATGGTATTCCAAAGAGATAACTTTATGCCGAATGATGAGCAATACGCCTGGGACGGAACTTTCAGAGGACAATTGGTAAATTCAGGAGTCTACGTCTACTTTGCTGAAATCACTTTACAGGATGGTTCATTGGTGCAGACGCAGGGAGAGGTTGCAGTGATTTACTAGAAAAAGACGAAACTCGATTCGGATAAAGTCGTATAAAAAAGAGACTTTTACAGAAACGATTATCTTTACTCTGAAGGCTTCTAGCTTTAAGAAAAAACCTTCATACATCGGAATTTTCTAATATTAGAAATCTGTTTATTTTAGCGTTTGAAAGAAAAGACGATTGCTTTATTTTTAGTAGGATTGAATAATCCATCCCCCGCCTCTTTGTCAGTGTCGTGTAATTAGGATAAAACGCATCAGACAATACATTTGTGTAACCACATTGGTATTGTCTTATCTTTTTATACATAGGGACACATATACTTTTTATTTATTTTATTACTTTCGTTGTTTCAGTTTCGTTTTTAAGATTTGACGACCAAAACCAAATTTCACCCCAATACAAATACATCCCTATGTTAGTGGCTCCCAGCCAATGGGTTCCCCCTTTGAAATAGCCGCCTTTGACGGTTTTAACCCATTAGATTAACTAATAATGAATCATTTTCCAAAAACGAAACATTGGACGACACTAATGTTAATGTGCCTGGTATACAGTGTGCATTCACGTCAACTACAGCGTTTCGCCGACCCAACCCAACATGATGTAAGCCCCCTTAGTGTTGTGTCTGATACTAAGGTGGTGAACTCTCCCTTTGCCGTTCTACCATCAAACCGTAAAGATGGGCCATCCCGCATTCAAGTTATTACTGGTAAAGTAGAAACTGAGGCTTCAAGTGAGATTTCTGACTTATCGGAAACCTTGCAAATGTGCCCAGAATTGACTTTTGAGTTTAACGTTCCAGAACCTATTTGTCGAAACACGGAAAATGACTCCGTTCCGCTACTCGTGACCGTGTCAGGCGGAACAGGTAATGGGACGGGAACGTGGTTTGGCCCAGGCATTGTGGATCCCACTAATGGAATATTTAATCCACTTTTTGTCAATGCAGGAACCACCACAGTGTCATATCTATACCGAGAGGACGACTGTGAATATACGGCTACAGTAGACCTGGAAATTCTCAGTACTCCCTTGATTGCCTTCAACGTAGTAGAGAATGTACAGTGTCAATTGGATACCGTGCAAGCCTTTTTAACTACTCCCCTTCCGCCGAACACTAATCCCGTTTGGGATCTAGATGGGGGGCAGATTATTGGTGGAGATCCTACGGACACCATCCTGATTCAATGGGATACACCTGGAGACAAATGGATCCAATTACAAGCCGAGCAAAGCGGCTGTCTATCCAATCCTTTTCCTATACCTATACGCCTGGATACGCCCATTGATACGCCAACGGTAGCCTGTGACCCAACCAATAGCCGTGTAGACTTTTCCTGGAAGCAAGTTGATAATGCCCAGGCCTTCGTCATCTTTGTGGTAGAAGGGCCCAATGGGTTCATTACTTCTGATACCAGTTATGCCATTGAAAATCTGGACCCCGGTCAAACAGTAATTGTTCGATTAGCTACCATTAGCGAAAATACTTGCCCTGGTAATATTCAAGACTTTGACTGTGAGTCTCTCTTATGTCCCATCATCGATATGAGTATCGATACCATTCCTCCTATTTGTCTGTTAGGGGGACAACCACAAACCGTTGATCTAGACTTGACGCTAGTAGATGATAGTCCTGGAGGAGGAGTTGTAAGTTGGCATGGAACTGGAATTACAGACACCTTAGTCGGGCAAATTACGGTTGACGCCTCTATGGTTGGTCAAGAAAATAAGATCTACCTTAACTATACCAATGCATTCTGTACCTATCAAGACAGTACAACCTTCCAGGTTTTGACGGAGTCAGAAGCCAGCTTTTCCATGCCAGCAGCTTTCTGTTTGGGTGATACGGCAGAAGTATTCTTCACTGGATCGGCCACCGCAGATGCAGAGTTGAGGTGGGATTTTGGTGGAGGGGCCATACTCGCCGGTAACGGCCTCGATTCGGATCCTTATCTCATCACCTGGCCTAGCGAAGGAACCTTCACAACTCAATTAGAAGTAGTAGACCCAGGCTGTGGGAATGACTTCAGTTCCCAATCCATTAATATTGCCGCGCCATTGCCACAAACCGTGATTAATTGTCAGGCAGGACTTGATAGTGTATTGTTTACCTGGACTCCCGTTCCGGGGGCCAGTGGATTTATCGTCAATGTGTTGGATGGACCGCAAGGCGAGCTATTGGTAGAGGGAGAATATATTATACGAAATCTACCTCCAGATACCCCGGTCACGATAGAGGTCGTTTATTCCAGTGCTGACTGCGATGGAAGCCGAACCACATTAAGTTGTAGTTCAGAGCCCTGTCCTGATGTAAATGTGACCATGATTCCACTGAACTCACAATGTTTTAGCCCTGGAATAACGGATACCGTACCCCTCAATATCAATTTGAGTGTGCCCGGTGGTGATCTAAGCCTGAGCGGAGCGGGTATATATGATCCGACCATTCCCGAAGTAATCATTACCCAAGATCTAATCGGACCGCAGAATAAGGTTATTGCCACCTATAGCTTCGGGATATGTACCTATCAAGATAGTCTCACCTATGAGGTATTTGAAACACCGACTGCGGCCTTCGATATTAGTGCAACTAGCTGTGTAGATGAAGCACTAACGCTCACCTACACCGGTACAGCACCCGCAGACGCTACGCTAGTTTGGGAATTTGACGGAGCTAATATTATCGACAATGTAAATGATCGAAATATTACCTTGGCTTGGGATACTGATGGAGTCAAAAATGTAAGTCTTTTTGTAGCAAGCAATGGTTGTTTCTCCGAGACCGTCGTCCAGAACGTGATGATCAGTGCACCAGTTGCTCCACCAGAGGTGACTTGTACCCCGGGCGTGGATAAGGTTCAATTTGATTGGGTTACTGTGCCCGGCTTGGGAACGGGAGATATTACAATTGTTACTGGTCAAAGTGGGACTTATTTAACGCCGACGTCTTTCGAAGTTACCGGTTTGACACCCGAAGAGATCGTCAATGCTTCCGTACTTTTCCCCAACACGATGAATTGCCCAGATACAATTGTTATGGCCTCCTGCATGACCATGGGTTGTCCGGATGCTGGTGTAACGATTGATCCTGTTCTCCCCATTTGTTACCTGGGTCCTGGGACCTTAAACCTGACCTTTGCGGCTGATCCCCAACTAAATGGAGGAGTGCCAAATTGGCGAGGTCCGGGCGTGATTGATGCGGTGAATGGACTATGGCAGTTAGATGAAAATGCTATTGGAAGGGATAATCAAATCATTTTGGATTATACTTCCGGACTCTGCTCCTATAGCGATACCATCCAGATCGAAGTCAAACAGGGGCCAAGTGCAGATTTCACGCTTCCAAGTCAAATCTGCCCTAATGAAACCGCTGAAGTATCCTTTACTGGCGTGGCAAGTGCAAATGCCGTCTTCAACTGGGATTTTGGCAGCGGAATGGCCACCCCTGGCACGGGCCAAGGCCCTCACCAGGTAAGTTGGTCTAGCGGAGGAAACTTTGACATTAGCCTGTCGATCGAAGATAATGGCTGCACTTCAGGTACCTTCAGAAATTCTACTACCGTCTTAGAACCTTTTATCACACCGGTCATTACTTGTGACACGGATCGCAGCTCTATCACCTTTAGTTGGAATCCTGTTCCAGGTGCTTTATCCTATGATGTAGTGCTACGTCCTGGAGGTATTATCGGAACTTTCCTAGACGAGACGACTTATCAAATCAGCAATCTTGATCCTGGTACGACGGTAGAGATAGAATTAACCGCAGTAGATCCACAAGGCTGCCGAGACGTAACTACAGGACAGTCCTGTATGACCGAAGAATGTCCCGTGGTAAAAGTAGACTGGGAAGGACCACCAGCCGTTTGTGAAGGCAGCCAAGCCTTAATCACTTTTGGTGTAAGTTCTCCCACCATCACAAGCGTCGATCTGCAAGTTAGTGATGGAGTCAATCTGATTGACCTGACAGGAGTTGTCGATGGGCAAGAATTGTTAGTGGATCTTAACGGTAGTACTACCTATACCATTATTCAAATTAGCCTCCCTGGGATACCCGAGTGTGTACCGGAAATCCCTGAGCCGATCACTATCAACGTAAATAGTCTTCTGACGGCAGGGGTCGGGACTGATCCAGCCCCACTGTGTAATAGTGAAGCCCGAAATTTTGATCTTTTTGGCTTGCTGAATGGAGCCGATCCAGGAGGAACTTGGACGGAAGTAAATGGTAATGGTGCAAACGGGGCTTTCAATCCGAATGCGGGAAGTTTTTCGATCAATGAAAATGTAGTAGGGAGCTTTCAATTTCAATATACCATTGCTGGAGGGGCACCTTGCCCTAATGATACTAGTTTAGTAAACTTTACCGTTAATCCTGCACCAGTGGCAGCAGCAGGTCAAGATGTATTTTTAGATTGTCTGACGAGCCTAGCTACACTCGGTAGCTCAGAGACAAGTGCGGGCATGCTATATGAATGGGAACTGGGCAATATGTTCATTTCGGACACGCCGAACTTGGACGTTGAGATGGCAGGTAACTATTTGCTGCGGGTTACAGATCCAGCAACGGGTTGCTCAGCAGAAGATCGGGTGGAAGTCTCGGCCTATGATGAGTTTTTTGTTCCCTTCGTCAGCGTATCTCCCGTTAGCTGCGATGGAGACGATGATGGTTTTCTTTTGATTGATTCCATTGTTGGTACGGCCACTGGCGTTCGTTCATCACTAAATGGTGGTCCCTTATCCACATCCAACAGCTACGGGCCACTTGGCCCAGGTGTATATGAACTGATGTTTACCGATGCACAAGGCTGTGAGCAGCGTTTCGAATACATTTTAGATGCTCCATCTCCGGTCCTGGTTAGTTTACAGGCAAAGTTAAATGGCTCAGATAATATGATCAATTTAGGTGATAGCGTCATCCTGGAAGCACTAGTGAATGTAGCCAGGGATGACATCCAATCGATCACCTGGAATCCTGCCTTACCAGGCAGCGCTGATAATTTAAGTGTTCTCGTCAAGCCGGAATTTTCCTCAACTTATGAAGTCACCATTACGGACCAGAATGGTTGTGTCAGTACTTCCCGAATCAATCTGCTGGTCAATCGGGACATCAACGTATTCATGGCTAACGTATTCCGACCTGGCTCCTCTGGTACCAATAATATTTTCATGGTGCAGGGAGGATCTCAAATCAATACCGTCCTCAAGTTTTTGATTTTTGATAGATGGGGCAATAAGGTTTTTGAAAATGTCAATTTCCCACCCAATGACCCATCTCAAGGCTGGGATGGAACCTATAGAAATCAATTACTCAATGCCGGCGTCTATGTTTACTGGCTGGATGTGGAGTTGACCAGTGGGGAGATTATGACCTTGAAAGGTGATATTGCCTTGATAAGATAATAGTCAAAGATATTACCACTTTTCAATTGAGTGGTTTTCTCTATGCTAAAACCTCTTTCCCTCAGCATGCTCTGGTAATCCTCCAGATCATGCTGATGGGGATGTAGGATATCACCTGGTATCCACCTAAAGATCTGCTTCAATGCGTTGTAATTGTGCACATCTACGCTTAGAATCAAGATTCCGCCCGGTTTGAGCCAAGAACAAATCCTATCCAGACTTAGGGTAAGGTCAGCCACGTGATTGATGACATTGCAGCAAAATATGATATCAAAAAGTTGATCGGGCTGAAACTCTTCTAGAGAATCGGTAGTAAATTGAACCTTCGGATAAGAAGCAGGATCAAAATGATCTAGCTGATCTTGGTATTCTTTAAGTAAGGGATCTACAGCCATCAATGGATCTCCCGCTAAGATCATAAATATCCCGGCAGGGCCACAACCCGCATCTAGTATGGCTTCACTACCAGTCAGCTTCAGCTCACAATGAGCAAGAATCTTCTCCCAATAGGTTGCTTTCTTCTGTAAATAAATGGTTTTCTCCTTATGTTGCAGATACCAACGCCACCATCTTATCTCCCAGAATTGGGCAAGTCTCCATCGAATATTCATAAGGGCGCGTAATTTGTAAATCATGTAGGTTTAAGAAATAGCCTATCTCCACCATGAGCCACCCCTTTAATCTTTTGCTCCTCCGGCTGCTGTAAACGCAGATGGGCCGTTCCGGGAAATAGGACGTTTTATCCTTTGCCAATCACTGTCTTGATCAAATTTATACTTTTTCCAGGAATTCCATTAACCTAATTCTCGCGTCTTGTTTTGCTTTAAAATCGCCTTCATTGGTTCCACCGAATTCATGTAAGGATCGTTTCTTTTAGCATTCCTAAGGTATTGAGCAATTTCTCTCGGGACAAATGTCTAAAATTTACCAGACCTTCCCAACATATTAGGTATTTTTACAGACCGGAGAAAGGACTGTAGTAAAGTACACTTATTACTTTATCCTTAGAAAGTACAACCCTAAGGAATAATATGTGTTAAGTCCCTGAAAATTTAAATCATAGATAAATGCTCTATGCGGTTGGTACAAAAGTAAGGCTCATACATACCGGAGATGAAGGCCGTGTGATTGGTTTACTCAGCAACGGCTTGCTCAATGTTCATGTCTTGGATGACGACATGGTGATTCCCGTATCTCCAGAGGATCTTGCTCCATTTACAGTGGCCCCCCTTAGTAAACCTAAGCCCAGCACATCTTCTCACCCCAACCTTACTCCTTCCAATCCAAAATCGACTAAAGACACTGGTAAGACTACCACTTATTCTCACGAAGCGCTTAGTCACCAAGGACTTTTGCTTGCTTTTGAGCCGGTGCTACAGGCAGATGCAACGGCAGAGAAGTATTGGGTTAAACTCATCAATGATTCGAGCTACGATCTCTTATTCCAGTACGCCTTATTTCTGGAAGGTGTGGTAGAGGAAAAGGTGAATAACAAATTGAAAGCGGCATCGGTCATGCAACTAGGTCAGCTTTGGTACGACGAATTAAATGATGCTCCAGAGGTTCAGATTGCCATCTGGCGCATCACTACCGATGGGACGGGAGGAAAGCAGGAAAAGAAGATACGACTGAAGGCGAAAACATTCTTTAAGTCTACGCAGATCGCTCCGCTTCTACATCAGTCTGTACATCTGTTCTCCGTTTTTGATACCCTAAACTCAGAAAGAAGGGATAGTAAGGAAAACTTGCAGAATTATACCAAGCGCATGAGTCGTCCCAAAACCAAGATCAATTATGTTGGGGACAAGGTCAATATAGATACTATGGCTTTTGCCGAATTTCCTACCGAAATAGATCTTCACATCGAAAAACTCCTGCCGGATAGCCGCAAACTAGATAAGCGCGCCATTCTACGCATCCAATTGGAAGCTTTTGAAAACTACATCAATCAAGCGATCAGATTGGGTATAGAACGGGTTTTTGTAATTCATGGCGTGGGAGAAGGCAAACTGCGGAACGCCATCGCTACCCGCTTGATCAAATATCCAGAAGTAGAATCCTTCAAGAATGAGTTTCATCCTCGCTACGGATTTGGTGCTACCGAAGTAATCTTTTAGCGTCCTCTTTTCCTTCCTACCGATGTTTTTCGTACTGCCACATGGGCGTTTTTGCTTGTAGTAATTGGTACAAAGTCTCTTCTAGCGGTAGATATTGAACTGCCGTAGCATTTTGTCGAAGTTGCGCTGCGGAACTAGCCCCCACTACAATACTCGTCACCGCAGGATGCTGCCAGCAATATGCCAAGGCTATATCCGTTCGCTGTTGAGCAGGAGTAAGGTGCTCATCCAGCAGATGTTGGATCGATTCCACCTCAACTACCTCATGCCGTAAATAAGCCCGAGCCGCTTTATTCCCCAGTAGACCTTTGGCGATCCCTCCTCTGACCAACACCCCAACCTCGTGATCCTGAAGATGATCCAAGGCAAATTCTTCTGGGCGACGATCCAGCAAACTATATTGCATCATGTTACTGACAATATTGGATCTTTCTACATATTCACTAATGACATTGTGTCGAATAGAAGATATGCCATAATACCGGATCCAACCCTCTTGCTGCAATTCTTCAAAGGCCTCTATGGTTTCATCAATGGGGTCCTCTATTGTACCTCCATGTAGCTGATACAGATCGATATAGTCGGTCTGCAAACGCTTAAGGCTTTCTTTAACAGTAGCCTTAATATAGGCTTTATTGGGGTTCCAATCCCAGCCTGAACCATCTGCTCGCCATTGATTACCCACTTTCGTGGCCAAGATAATTTGCTGGCGCTGTTCCTTCAAGAGTTTCCCAATAATTCGCTCATTTTCACCTTTATCATACAGATCTGCGGTATCAAAGTAATTGATCCCCACATTCAGTGCTTCGTGAATTATGGGACGGGCCTGATCTTCGGTATGAAAAGACATGCCTCCCAGTGCCAGTCGACTTGGGAAAAGATCTGATTTTCCTAATTGCTTGTATTTCATAATCTTTCTGGAAATGTTGTCGTTAAACGACAGAATCAGTCTGAAATCCAGGCTCTACAGCCCACTCCGCTGGTATGGGTCAACATAAGCCATATATTTAAAGTTAGAAAGGTAAAAAAATCAAAGCAATATCATGTCAGCATGGCGTCCCCTGAAGGGATACGATCCGAAAATACTACAAGAGACTATTCTGAGGCTACACCATGCGGCCCAGCTGCTAGCGAGTACTGCCGAGTCACTCTTACCCCATCAGCAGGATGATTCTCACACGAATTTAGGTTGGGAAGACAAGCTGCAAGCCTTAGTCACCCATCCCATAGAGGGTCGCTATCAAATTGCGCTGGAGTATCCCGAATTCACTTTAGCCATTTTAGATCAGGGAGTGATTAAGACACGCTTTTCCCTGGCAGGTGAAACGCTTGCTAGCGTATACAGTTGGCTACAAGCAACCTTGTACAAATTAGGCCTAGCGGGTAATAGAATTAAGGCATTGGAAAGGTATGACATGCCAAAGCATCCTATTCAGCATGGTCGCCCATTTATCAAGCCATTGCAAGGAATTTTGTTAGAATTAGCCAGGCGAAGAAACAATGCGCAAGAAATTTTTGTTTCAATTGCGCCTGAGTATCCATATGCTTCGTCCATCAGAACATGGCCCCATCATTTTGATATTGGGGTGCACATCCCGATACGAAGAGATGAAACTCATCAAAACCTAAACTCCATAGGTTTGGGGATGGCAGTCCCTGACGGTTCAGTTAATGACATGTACTTCTATGTTAATCATTGGTCCAAACAGACCATCAGTTATCCGGATTTCTTGCCGGAGCTGGTGGGCGGCGGGCGTTGGTATCAAAAAAACTGGACTGGTGCTGTCTTACCCTTGTCAGTAGTGACGGCATCTGCCCAATCACATGATCAGCAGGAAATAGTACAAACCTTTTTTGATTCAGCCATTGAGGCCACATTGGACCTAATTGGAGCGGATTGACCTTCTATTGCATGGATGGACACTCCAACAATGTTGCCTGAAGCTACGTAAACCTGTAATATGAAAAAGAAAGCAATTTGGAATGGCCAGGTATTGGCCGAAAGTGATGACATCGTTAACATCGAGGGCAATGCCTACTTCCCGGTAGAGAGCCTAAACAAAGATTTTTTCCAAGAGAGTGCTACCCATACTGTGTGTCCGTGGAAGGGAACGGCTTCCTACTACAGCCTGTCCGTGGACGGAAAGGAAAACTCCGACGCCGCTTGGTACTACCCAGCTCCAAAAGACGCTGCCAAAGTGATCAAAGATCGAGTAGCTTTTTGGAAAGGTGTAGAAGTAGTAGATGCCTAAATATTTACATTTTTTGTTCTGAATCCTATTTTCTTATTTTAAATAAGTGATTGAATATGACCGTTACGCCCACGTATAATCCGGCTGCTGCTCTTCTCGCCAGTTATGACAAAATCAGAGCTTGGAGTATTAAGATTTGTGAGCCCTTACACGCGGAAGATTATGTTGTGCAACCCGTAATGGATGTAAGTCCACCTAAATGGCATTTGGGGCATACCACCTGGTTTTTTGAAAATTTCATCTTGGTGGAGCAATTAGAGGACTATCAAGCTTTTAATCTAAAGCTGAACTACTTTTTCAACAGTTATTACGAGAGCCAGGGCCCTAGAATCCTGCGTAGTAATCGCGGTAATATGACGCGCCCCACTCTTGATACCGTGCTGGAATACCGTACTCATGTGGATCAACACATGGCCCAGTGGTTAGAAAAGTACAGTGGGCAATCCTTACCTAAGGAATTGGCTGAGCTTGTAGAGATTGGCTTACAACATGAGCAACAACACCAAGAATTACTAGTTACAGATATCAAATACATTTTGGGGAATAATCCTTTATTTCCAAGGTACAAGAAACAGGAAGCAGCATCCTTAGCCAGTTCGAAAATCGGAACTGCGGCATTTACCAAAGTAGAAGAAAGGGTATATGAAGTGGGTTTTGGCGGGGAAGGCTTTTGCTGGGATAATGAATTGAGCAGACACAAGGTCTACCTGCACACCTATGAGATTCAAAACCGTCTAGTAACCAATGGAGAATACATCACATTCATTGAGTCCGGTGGTTATGAGCAATTCGAGCATTGGTTATCAGAAGGTTGGGAATGGGCTAAAAGCCTGAATTTCAAAGCGCCATTACACTGGTTCAAAGAAGAGGGCGAATGGTTTCATTTCACCCTGAATGGATTACAAAAAGTAGATCACAACTTACCAGTGACTCATGTGAGCTATTTTGAAGCGGATGCCTACGCTCGTTGGAAAGGCTTACGTTTGCCGACCGAATTCGAATGGGAAGTTGCCTGCCAACAATGGTATACAGATATTCCTGCGGAGGGAAATTTCCTGGAAGATGGCCATTTTCATCCCATCGCCCAGCAGCATGAGCAAGATTATCAAATGTTGGGTAACGTTTGGGAATGGACGGCAAGCGCCTACCTGCCCTACCCTAATTATCCCAGGTTGAAGGGAGCCTTAGGTGAATACAATGGAAAGTTCATGGTCAATCAGATGGTGCTCAGAGGAGGCTCTTGTGCTACTCCTCGCTCACATATTCGCCCGACTTACCGGAATTTTTTCCAAACGGATAAAAGATGGCAATTTACGGGCATACGCCTGGCCAAATAAAGCAAAACCGGGTGGCTATGGTTTTCTTGCTTTAACAAGGAAATCACGCCACCTTTCAGGTGATTCGGCTTTTCAGACTGATTTCTGACCAAAGCCTAATCCTTTTAGCTAAAAAGATGTTTTATTGACATCTGTTCATGGTCCAACTCTGATCAAAAGACAGCTCCAGCTTTACTTTCTTTAATATTCGTATCTAATACCAAAACAATGACTATTACTACGTCCCTAGCTGGGAGTAAAAAAGCTTTTGCATTAAGCGTACTGGAAGGGCTGCAGCGTGTTCCCAAACAAATCTCTTCTAAATACTTCTACGACGAGCATGGCGATCGCCTTTTTCAACAGATCATGCACATGCCCAGTTATTATCTCACGAATTCCGAATACGAAATATTTGACCGCCAGAAAGGATCAATTCTGCAACAATTGGGAGACCACGCATTTGATTTAATTGAGTTGGGAGCTGGGGATGGACTGAAAACGAAAGTATTGCTTCGCCATCTGGTAGAAAAAGGGATTTCCTTCAAATACCGTCCTGTTGACATCTCCTCCTCCGTTCTGGATACCTTACAAGATTCCCTACAGGAAGAATTATCTAATTTAGAAGTGGCTCCCCTCCACGGAGAGTATTTTCAGGTTTTGGAAGAATTGCGGCAGATTGGTGATCATCAAAAAAAGGTGATCTTCTTCTTGGGGGCGAACATTGGAAATTTGACCAGGGAAGAATCCCAGGCATTTTTAAGTCAACTCAATAATCTTTTAGCTCCAGGGGATATGCTTCTTTTGGGCGTAGACCTAAAGAAAGATCCTGCCGTTATCCTTGAGGCTTACAATGACCCAGAAGGAATTACAGCTGCCTTTAATCTCAACCTATTGCACCGGATCAATCGGGAGTTAGATGGAAACTTTAAGGTAGATCAATTCAAACATTGGGAGACCTATAACCCACTTACAGGAGAAACCAAGAGCTATATCGTTAGCAAGGTACAACAGGAGGTCGAGATCGGGGCCATTTCCAGCATTATCCATTTCGATGCCTGGGAAGCCATTGGGGTAGAATTATCGCAAAAATACAGCCTTGAAGAAGTAGAGCAACTGGCTAAAAAATCTGGTTTTGAACTGGTGAAGAACTTCTACGATTCTAAAAAATACTTTGTCGACAGTTTGTGGATTAAGCCTTAGTATCGACAAAAATGCATCATCCCGAACCGCTACAACCTGTGGATCGGGATGATCTTTGCTCTACATTGCCTAGTGCTCGCTTTTCTCCAGACGGCGTGTACTAGCGTTGGAACCAGAATTGAGCCTGAGCACCAGCGCATCAACCCCCAAATCAAGCCCAACAACATCACGTTTACTAAGTAGATGGGGATTTGCCCAAAAGGCAAGCCGTAGTCCGATCCAGAAGTTACAGCAGAAATATGCCATATGACAAAAAAGATACTGGTAGTGATCAGTGGGGTTCTCGTATTATCTTTCCCATTGGCTATTGCAGCCCAAAGCCAAGCTCGGAAAAATCCTTCTTCGGTGATCAGCGTCACTAACCAACCTGCGGCTATGTAGATTGCAATGTTGCGCAAGCGGGTTACAATCTGGAGAGATGAACCAACAAGGTTATACAATCACAAAATCTATGAACTAAATCTGATGAAAATTCTCGGGGACCTACTTACCTTGCATAGGCAGAAATTTGCAATTTGAAAACCAGAGGATATGAAGTCATTAAAATTACGCTTGGTGCAACAAATAATGGCAACCAATGACCCCGAGGTGCTGGAAACTATTCGCCAAATCCTGGAAGTTGAAGATACCTCCCCTCCAAGCTCTTCGCCAGAACTTCCCAAGACGGACCCTCTAGCTCATGCATTAGGGCTGGGACGTACCGAGAACAGCCTGGACTCGGACGCAAATGATCTACAGCAATCGATCGATGATATCTTTACCCCTATGGGATAATGCAACTAGACGGCTACTTTAGCCTTTATGTGTGGATGAGGATCATAATCTACCAAGCTAAAGTCCTCATATTGAAATCCAAAAATATCCTTAACGGCTGGATTAATAAGCATACGTGGTAAGGGACGAGGTGCTCTGGTCAATTGCAAGCGAGCTTGCTCTTCGTGATTGGAGTAAAGATGTGCATCACCAAAGGTAATAATGAAATCGCCGGGCGCTAGATCGCAAACCTGGGCCATCATCATGTTTAGTAGGGCATAGGACGCAATGTTAAAGGGTACACCTAGAAATACATCAGCAGACCGCTGATACATCTGGCAAGATAATTTCCCATCTACTACATAGAACTGAAACAAAGCATGGCAAGGGGTGAGTGCCATTTCGTCCAACTCACCTGCATTCCAAGCATTTACAATTATTCTGCGAGAATCTGGGTTATTCTTGATCTGATCTACAGCTCGTTCAATTTGATTGACCGTAGTACCATCCGGCCTTTGCCAAGCAACCCATTGTTTTCCGTAAATTGGTCCTAGGTCCCCATTCTCATCTGCCCATTCATTCCAAATCCGCACCCCATTTTCCTGTAAATACTTTACATTAGTATCTCCTTTTAGGAACCATAACAGTTCGTAGATGATTGACTTCAAATGTAACTTCTTAGTAGTTAGAAGAGGAAATCCTTCTTGAAGGTTAAAGCGCATTTGATAACCAAAAATCGAGCGAGTCCCAGTTCCTGTTCTATCGCTCTTTAAGGCACCATTATCTAGAATATCTTGGAGAAGATTCAAATAGTTTTTCATAGGAAATGCTTACTTGTCGCAATAATACAAAACTTCCCACAATTCCATTTGTTAACTAGCCAGTCCTTACGGAAGTTGTTTAAAATATCTCACTGACCGCGATGAAGCTCTTTTCGACTCAGCAGACATTATTAAACAACTTCAGGGAAAGTCCCAGGACAAAATTGCAATCCTGATTAAATTAGAAACGGTTTTATGAGTTATAGTAGTCTGCGCGCTTGCGTGAATGACCTCGAGAAACATGGACATTTAGTACGAATAAAGACAGAGCTAGATCCCAATCTAGAAATCGCAGAAGTACATCGACGGGTATTTGATGCCAAGGGACCAGCCTTGCTCTTTGAGCGGGTCAAGGGAAGTCCCTTCCAAGCCGCCTCCAATCTTTACGGCACTTACGAACGAACAGATTTTATATTCCGGAAAACCTTGGAGAAAGTACAACGGGTCATCGAATTAAAGGCAGATCCGGCTAATTTCTTTAAAAATCCTACACGATACCTGGGAGCCCCCTTTACGGCTTTATCAGCCTTACCGATGCGAAGCCGACTTAGCAGTCCGATCACTTACGGCACAACCACGATAGATCAACTGCCCCAAATCAAATCCTGGCCGGATGATGGAGGAGCTTTTGTCACCTTACCACAGGTTTTCACCCTCCCCCCCTACTCTAGGCAGATTATGCAATCTAACCTGGGCATGTATAGAATCCAGCTTTCCGGTAATGATTATGTGCCTAACCAAGAAGTTGGAATGCACTATCAAATTCACCGGGGAATTGGCGTCCACCATACAGCCTATAACGAGACCGAAGAACCGTTTCGCACCTCTATATTCGTGGGCGGTCCGCCTTCCCATGCCTTTGCTGCTATCATGCCCTTACCGGAGGGCTTGTCCGAGTTGACCTTTGCCGGGATGCTAGGCGGCCGACGATTTAGATACACGACGCGCAATCAATTTCATCTTTCTTCGGATGCTGACTTTGTGATCACAGGAATCATTCGAAAAGGCGAAAAGAAGATGGAAGGACCCTTTGGGGATCATTTGGGTTATTATAGCTTGGCTCATGAATTTCCGGTAATGGAGGTAGAGAAAGTCTATTACAGAAAAGATCCAATCTGGCATTTCACCGTCGTGGGTAGGCCGCCGCAAGAAGATTCAAGTTTCGGTTATTTGATTCATAAAATGGTGAAGTTGCTTACCCCTCAAGAGTTCCCGGGCATCAAAGAGATCAATGCGGTAGACGCGGCTGGTGTCCACCCATTGCTACTTGCGATTGGAACGGAGCGATACATGCCATTCCGCGACCCCAAGCCAGAAGAGATCTTAACGCAGGCCAACCGGATTTTAGGAACGGGGCAGACCTCTTTGGCTAAATTCCTTTTTATCGCTGCTTCGAATGATTATCCTAACTTAAACACGCACGATATACCTGCTTTCTTCCAACATCTTCTGGAAAGAGTGGACTGGAAAAGGGACCTACATTTCCAGACCAACACTACCATCGATACGCTTGATTACTCTGGCTCAGGTTGGAATGCCGGTTCAAAGGTTGTGGTTGCTTGTCATGGACCGAAACTTCGCACGCTGGGGGCAGAATTACCGGCTGGACTACGATTACCCAGTGGTTTTCAGACACCTCGCTTCCTGCAACCCGGGATTTTGGCCATCCAAGGGCCAGCCTTTGACCCATCTCAGCCTTCCAAAGCTATGGATGATCTCGTATCGGGATTAGAAGGATACGATTGGGACCAAATTCCACTGATTATCATCTGCGACGATAGCCAGTTTTTGACGGAAACGCTGAATAACTTCCTTTGGGCCAGCTTTACACGAGCCAATCCATCCCATGACATTTATGGTGTTGGCAGTTCAGTCTTGCACAAACATTGGGGTTGTACGGGGCCGTTGGTAATTGATGCACGAATCAAGCCTCATCATGCACCACCGCTTATTACAGATAAAGCTGTGAGTCAGAAAGTGGATCGATTATTTGCAAAAGGAGGTGAGTTATATGGAATCCTTTAGGAAAAAGCCACGTAAAGATTCCTGTATTTTCCCAGGTAAAACTTGCATTATATGGGGCTAAGACATAATTTACCCCCTTGTTTTGATCCTATCTTGAATTGAAATGTTTGCGGAAAAACACTATCCTGACATGATGGTTCCCGAGGAACTCGATGCCTATCTAGCTCGAGGGTGGTACCGTATGGGGCAAACAATCTTTACCACCCATTTCCTCTGCTTCAACCATCAGTTTTTTTCAGCCATCTGGATTCGCCTTTCTTTGGAGGGGTATCGGTTCCGGAAGAGTTTACGCAAGATCATTCGCAATAATCAGTCAGAGTTTCATACCGAGATCCGAAGGGCCTTCATTGATTCAGAAAAGGAAAATCTTTACCAGAAGTATAAGGCCTCCTTTAGGGGAGTACTGGCTCCTAGTCTAAAGGACTCACTACTCGATGGAGAGGATTTCAATATCTACGATACCTTTGAGGTTTCCGTTTACAAGGATAATCGCTTAATCGCGGCTAGTTTCTTTGATCAGGGAAAAGACAGTCTAGCCAGTATCATGGGCATTTACGATCCCGACTATCAGAAGAACAGTTTGGGGTTTTACACCATGCTAATGGAAATCTCTTTCTGCATGGAAAAAGAGCTCCCCTATTATTATCCTGGCTATATCGTACCGGGTTACCCACGCTTTGATTATAAGTTGCGGATTGGGGAAGTCGAGTACTATGATCTTCGCTCCTATACCTGGCAAGATTTCGCCAATCTGCACCCGCAAGATATCCCCCTAACCAAAATGCGCAATCAACTGGGGCAACTGGAACATTTGCTAAGCAAGGAGGATAACCCCTGTAAAATCCAATACTATCCTTTATTTGAAGCTAACCTTTTCGGCTTTTGGCGAGCTCAATACTTTGATTACCCAATCATGCTGAACTGCCTGCCAGAACAATCAAAGCATTACTTTCTACTTTGTGTATTCGATGTGCACGAAGAAGCTTTTATGCTGTATCAATGTGCTCCTTTTGAAGATCTGCACTTTTACTTCAATGAATCTTATTTAAAGAGCTTCGATCCAGATAACTACTTCACTAACTTAGTCATCATTGATCAGGTATTGGCTAAGGAGAAGAAAATGGAGGATATGGCTGAGCGTATCCGGGAGCAAATGTAAGCTGTTTCCCATCTTTCAGAGTATCACCTACCCTACGGGCTACTACCGGATAAGGACTAGCCATTCTATATCTTACCCATAGCGCCCAGCAGGCTATTCTTTGACGAACTTTCTACTAATTCGCTTGTTTTGCAAGGTACCACCTATCCCATAAAATACTGAACAATAGATTTTGATCCTTATCAAAATGCTCAAGACATGAAAACTCGCTTTGCGCTAGCTCTGTTTCTTCTTTTTTTTCTCCTGGCTTGCAGTACCTACAAAAATTTGCCCCAGGCTGAAGGAGGTCTCCCGTACAAGGTCGTCGAAATTCCGCCCAGTAAACAGCAACTTGATGGAGACCCAGTGGCTGGTTTTGATTTCCTGGTCAATGGGGATTACATAGGCTCTGGTGTCCCTTATGGCTTATTCAAACGACGCCTGTTGAAGGAACCGGATACGGTTTTGGGGCGAACAGGGTTGAACGAAAGAGTACCCTATGCTATAACTGCCTTTAGAGCACCCAATGGTCAAAAAGTGGTCAATGGAAATTGTCTCACCTGCCATGCTAGTCCTTTTCAGGGAGAGATCGTGGTCGGTATGGGCAATAGTTTTTCAGATTATCGCCGCAACCTTAGTACCTTGGCAAAGCTGATGAACTTTGGGATGAATCTGAAGTACAAGAAATCGGCAGCCGAATATCAAGCCTTTGAAGCCTTTGGCAAATACTTCAAGGAGATGGCGCCACATATTGAAACCAATCAAGCTGGAGCCAATCCTGCATTTCGGTTGGCCGAGGCCTGTATGATGCACCGAGATCCGGTAGATCTTACCTATGTCAAAGCGCCCAACTATGAAATGAATAAGTATCCGATTGCCACGGATGTTCCAGCACTTTGGCATGTGAAGAAGAAAAATGCACTTTACTATAATGGCATTGGAAGAGGCGATTTCACCAAACTACTGTTCCAAGCTTCTGTTCTTGGTATTCCAGATAGTACCGCTGCTCGTAAGGCGGTGACAGGCTTCAAAGATGTGTTGGCTTGGTTGCGATCATTAGAGCCCCCTACCTACCCGAAAACCGTCAACCAAGGCCTAGTTGCCAAAGGAGAGTTATTGTTTGAAAAGAAGTGCAGCAATTGCCACGGTACCTACGGTGAAAACGAAACCTACCCCAACAAATTGGTGGCGCTGGATGAGGTGAAGACCGATCCCTTATATGCCAAATACGCTTACACCTCTGGCATTGTAGAATGGTATAATAATAGTTGGTTTGCCCAGTCGAGTCCCCCCTCCTATTTTGAACCAGCATTAGCTTATATGGCCCCGCCTTTGGATGGCATATGGGCTACTGCTCCTTACTTTCACAATGGCTCCGTCCCAAACCTGGAAGCAGTGCTAAATAGTAAAGCCCGCCCTAAGTATTGGAGTCGAAGTGGAGAAAATGCAGCTTACGATTATACGCATGTGGGTTGGGTGTACCAGATTAGAGAGAAGCCTGAAGGAAAATGGACATTTAATACAGACCTTCCTGGCTATAGCAATGAAGGGCACTACTTTGGAGATTCATTTAGCAAGGAGGAGAGAAGGGCTGTTGTAGAATATCTGAAGACGCTGTAAAATTAGACTATCAAGCAAATGATCAGTTCTTAGCACCATTGTCGTAGAAGAAATTATCTTTGCCAGCAAAAATCAAAATGAAAATGAAGAAATTAATGTTTGTATTCTGTCTGATTGGTACTTTCTCCCTGAATAACTTAAGCGCACAGGCTGAGGTAAACGAGTCCTTTAAGCAACCCATCAATGAACGGATTGCCTTGTTCTTTAATGCTACAGCAAAGAAGGATTGGATGGGCGTATTGGATCTTACTTATGATTCCCTTTTCAACTTGGTCCCCAAAGAGCAAATGGCTATGCTTTTTGAACAAATGGAAGCAGAAGGCATGGAGATCAACATGGGAAAATTCGAAGTGGTCAATTTCATAGGACAGGTAGATACCGAGGATAAGCATTTTGTGAATATCAACTATGCCATGGAGTTGGGCATGAAGTTTTCCGGACCAAGCTTTAGCGATGAAAATGTCATGAACTACATGAAAACCTCCTTTGAAACTACCTACGGCGCGGAAAATGTGGAATTCAACAAGGAAGAGAGTAGCTTTTTGATCAAAGCCAATAAGAATTTGTATGCCATTGCTCCCCTGAAATCACAAGAATGGAAGTTCCTGGAGAACAATGCCGAACAACAGGTGATCTTGTCTCAAATCATTCCTGAAGAAGTACGAAAGTCTTTCGAATAAAGCGACCTTTTATCAATCATAGAAGGCTCTTGCTAGGGCCTTCCCCTTTCCTATCTCATCTTTAGCACCAAAACGAACCGCCTATGCCCCAAGCACTGCAGATTGCTGTCCTAGATGGCTATACCTTAAATCCGGGAGACCTGGATTGGCGGGTTTTACAGGTCTTGGGTGATGTTCAGGTATACGACCATAGTGCTAGCAATGTTTTACTAGAGCGGTCCGTGGGCAAGGAAGTGTTAATAGTTAATAAGGCACCTGTTACTAAAGCCTTGATGGAGCAACTACCTGATCTAAAGCTGATCACCTTGACCGCTACCGGCTACAACAATATTGAGGTAGATGCAGCTAAAGAACTGGGGATTACAGTCTGTAATGTCCGGGGATACGGCTCTCATACCGTCGCACAGCACGTCTTTGCATTGATCTTGAGTTTCACTAATCAGGTCTACCAACATCATTTGAGTGTCCAAAATGGGGATTGGTCGAATCAGGCCAATTTTTGTTACACCCTGGACACCTTGCATGAGTTACAAGGAAAGACGATGGGGATTTATGGATTGGGGAAAATAGGCCAAAGTGTAGCCGCAATTGCTTTGGCCTTTGGCATGAAAGTACTTTCACATCACAAACATCCAGAGAGAGATGCTCGTTCAGGAGTAGAATTTGTGGGAGTCAATGAACTTTTCGCGCAGAGCGACTTTGTAACTTTACACGCTCCGCTTACGCATGAAAATGCTGGCTTCGTCAATGCGTCCTTGTTACAAAAAATGAAGACCTCGGCTGTTTTGATCAATACCGGCCGTGGAGGGCTTATCAACGAGGCAGATCTAAAACTTGCCTTGGAACAAAAAACGATTCGAGGGGCTGCTTTAGATGTTCTCTCTAGCGAACCCCCTCCCGTAGATCATCCTCTATTTGGTCTCCCCAATTGCATCGTCACTCCTCACATTGCTTGGGCAAGCCAAGCAGCCCGGAAAAGGCTAATGAACGAAACTAAAGCCAATATTGAAGCATTTTTGGCGGGACGTGCTCGAAATGTAGTCGTATAAAACCAATTAATCATCAAGAAAGACATAACCTTTGCAAACCTATTCCCTTTTCGAACTCAACGAGTACATCCGACGGATCCTGGCACTCAATTTGCCAGATGCCATTTGGGTGACTTGTGAGATTGCTCAGTTCAATGAGTCGAGAGGGAATTACTTTTTAGAATTAGTAGAAAAGTCTGAAGAAGAAGATACCATTATTGCCAGAACAGAAGCTGCTCTTTGGGGCCCTAACTATCGGCAACTGAGGAGGAAGATTGGAAAAAAGCTAGTAGATATTCTACAAGAAGGTTTAGAGGTAAAGGTCCAGGTGAGCGTTAGTTTTCATGAACGCTACGGACTGAAGATGGTAATCGAAGATGTCGATCCTACCTACACCTTGGGTAGGCTTGCGCTTAAGCGTCAACAAACCATTGAACGTCTTGAGGCAGAAGGTAAGATTGATCAGAATGCACAATTAGATTTACCTATTGTCATCCAAAGGATAGCTGTCCTTTCCTCCCCCACAGCAGCCGGGCTACAAGATTTTGAAAATCAAGTCCGCTTCAATCCATATCAATATCAATATCAGCTCGACCTATTCCCCACAGCCATGCAGGGTGATCGAGTAAGTGGAGAAATGCGTACGCAGTTGCAGAAGATTACGAAAAGGGTACATCTATACGATGCCGTAGTAATCATCCGAGGAGGAGGTGCACGCTTGGATTTGCAAGCCTTCAATGAATATGAACTGTGCGTCGCCTTGGCTGATTGCCCGCTCCCTATACTTACAGGTATCGGACACGATATTGATGAAACGGTGGCCGATATGGTAGCCTTTCAAAGTCTAAAGACGCCCACCGCAGTAGCAGAATACCTTGTGCAGCACAATGCTTTGTTCGAAGGAGAACTAATGCAACTGGCTCAACAGTTGAATCAAATCAGTCAGTTGGAATTGCAGCAAGCAGAGAACCAACTGATCAAGTATGAACAAATGCTACAGTTGGGGGCAGACAGCAAATTACAACAGTACAAAGTGGACTTGCAGCACATGGAAGAACAGTTACATCCCTTGAGTAAACTTAAACTAGAGCGAGAGCGAGTAAGTCTAGATCAATTCTCTCAAATCCTAAGCTTGCTTGATCTGGAAGCGACATTAGCTCGTGGCTATTCTCTAACCTCAAAGAAAGGGAAAGTAGTTCAATCCAAAACAGAACTCTCATCAGAAGATGAAATCGAAATCCGATTCAAAGATGGGTCGGTCAACGGTAAAATACGCTAATTTCTATGAAAACCTACGACGAATCTTTAGCTGAAATCAAAGCCATTGTAACTGCCCTACAGGAAGGCAATATTAGTATAGATCAATTATCGGAAGAGGTCGGGAAGGCCAGTGAATTAATCCAATATTGTCGCGCTAAGTTACGCAAAACAAGTTTGGAGTTGGAGCAATTATTCGCTGATGATAAATAACTGATTATCACTATTGTAAGCTATAAGTTACCGATACCTTTGATCCTGTCTCGCCCAACACGGATCTCACCTCGCTGGTAAATATTAAGGAACACCCGGAAGACAAGCTTACGCGAGAGGAAGCAAAAGCCTTGATCGAATGGGCAGCAGCGCTGGCCAATGATCTGGATCAGGGATAAGCACCTAGCAGGTTCTTAAAACAGGAACGCCCCGATCCAGATAAAGTATTGGATCGGGGCGTTCCTTTTACAGCAAGGAAAAAGGTATCCTCTAACGAGCTAGAGTCACATCTCCCTTTTCCTCCTTACGGATTCCGCTAGGTAGTTCGTAGATAATCTTGAAGACATATACGTCTGATGGCGCTGGTTTATTATTGTGTTCCCCATCCCAAGGTGTATTGTCACTTACATTATGAACAACTTGCCCCCATCGGTTGAAGACTTTGAATTCAACTATCTGTATACCCGTTCCTGGGAAGTATGCCTTAAATTCATCATTCACGTCATCTCCATTAGGCGTAAAGACATTTGGAATCTTAGGTGTTGGATTATAGATAAATACCCCAATGGTAGCTGTGGCAGTACAACCTGTAGGTGTCGTTACGGTCAAGGTGTAAAAGAAAGTTTCTTCTTCCGGAATTTCGCCGTCAATGGATGGACGAACTTCCACACTTGGACCATCAGCTGAGCCTAAGATATCCTCTCCCTCCCATTGGTAAGTATAACCATCGATCGCCGGAAGTACTTGTGCCGTCAAAGTGACCGTCTCCCCATTGAATACTGTATCTGGAATGGGGACAAAGGTTATTTCTGGTGCATCAAAGACTTGTACATCGGCAGAGGCCGTCGCTGTTCCACAATTAGGTCCGTAGGTATAATTGACACTTACCGTTACACTAGATTGCAAGTTTGATAGGTTGAAGCTAGGTCCAGTTTGGTCAGTAGGTTGTCCATTAATTAACCATTCAAATACCTGTTGCACGTTAGCAGGTGCAGTTCCCATGGCATTAAAGGTGATGTCATCACCTCGGCATATTTCGGTTGGCCCATCAATGGAAACTGTAGATTCCTCTACTACAAAAATAGAGACACTTTCTGTTAGTGTTCCACATATGTTGCTAGCTTCTAGATTATAAGTGGTGCTAACAGTAGGCATAACCGTCAGAGCGGGATCTGAAGATATAAAGCTAGGATCATCTGGTGATGTCCATGTGTATTCTACATCATCTAAAGGTGCTGCCGTGTTCAACAATATGGGATTATTATCTCCTGCACAAATTACTTGATCAGTAATCACATCAATTTCAGGGTTATTGAATGCCTGTATGTTTATGGTCGTAATGATTGTACCACAATTCGGGCCATACGTATACGATAGTTCAACCTGGACATTCCCCTGAAGATCAGCCAATGTAAGCGTTTCACTATTTTCATTTACAGTTTCACCGTTGACTCTCCAGACATAGGTTTCTTGTACTCCGGCTGGTGCTGTACCATTAGCCATAATCGTCACATCTTCCCCTTTACAAACTTCAGTTGGGCCATCAAGACTCACCGTAGCATCCTCAACCAAGGTGATTGTTACCTGATCTGCTGAAGTTCCACAGTCATTAGTGGCCGTCAAAATATAGGTGGTCGTGGCGGTCGGAGTCACCGCTAAGGCAGGATCATTTGAAGTAAAGTTTGGATCATCGGGAGAAGACCATTCATAGGTTGTATTTGGCTCCGCGGGAGCTTCATTCAACCTAATGGCATCCGTACTTCCCACACAAATACCTTGATCTGGCACCACCTGTATTAAGGGGAGAGGATCAACATTGATCGTCATAGATGCCGAACCTGGACAATCATTTAATGTGCCTTGGACGGTAAAGGTAGTCGTTTGTATGGCCGTTGCAATTGGATTCTCACAATCTGTACAGCTTAGCCCCTCCATAGGCATCCACATGACTTCATCAATTCCGGGATCATAAGTGGTGGTGATTTGCACCGGAGAACCCGCACACACCGTCGTATCCATCGGCATTATTTGGATCTGTGGTATCGGTTTAACTTCTACATCTGCGAAGGAAGTATCTGTACATACGCCCAAGGTAGCCACCCGGAAGTAACGTGAAGTAGTATCAGGGTTCAATACCATATTAAAGAGAGAGTCGCCACTGATAAAGCCATTTCCTCCTCCCCATTGAAATTCTATATCCTCAAAGTCACTAGGTTCAAATATTTCTGACGTTAGTACCAACAACGATCCTTCACATACAGAAGTATCAGAAGGCATGATGTCCAAGTTGACCGGTAAAGAATCGACCGCAATGTATATGGAATCTGTCCGAACACATCCGTTCGGCGCATTGATCGTCGCGTAATAGGTAGTGGGAAAATCTGGTTTAGCGGTGACATTTCGGCCTTCTCCGGCACTGAGTCCCATAGTTGGAAACCAAGTTACCGTTGAATCTGCCGGAGTCGCGTCTACTTCCAGTGCTACTTTCTTCACCCCCGACAGATCGCTAAAACTATCCTCTCCTAAGATGTCGATCGAAAATCTCTGTCATCGTTTACTTCAACGGAAAGCCGTAGTTGAGCAAAATAATCTCTGTCAGCAGTAAAGCGTATAGGTCCCGCCACTAGTCACCACAGCGACCGCATTAGCCAAGGTATCATCTTCGATGGTTCCAGGGCCACTCCATTGGTAACTGACATCACCTTCTACCGTCGTCGCACCCAGCACTATTTCGTCATCCTGACAAACGGTAGTGTCTGGTAAGACCACAAGGACCGGCAGGGCCACGAAATCCACAACGACCGAGTCTAAGGAGGGAACCGGACAATCCGCATTAGTTACGGATAGCAGATAAGTAATATTTTCGGTCGGAGTAGCCGAGGGATTGGCATCTGTTGAATTAAACCCACCTGGACGGGAGGTCCAAACGTAGGAGGTTCCTTCCACCGGCGCGCCCCCCAAGTCAATAGATTGCCCTTCGCATAGCGTCAGATCATCAGCAATATTATATTGAGGTGCTTCACTGTCTAGTACACTTAAGGTCATTTCATCAGTAAGGGTGCAGGAAGGGGTTACCAAAGTAACGCTAACCGTGTAATCTCCCGCCACATCCGCCGAAACAATGGGATCTGGACAATCTGTACAGCTTAAGCTAACACCATCTTGTGCCGACCAACTATAATCCCCGATATCAAAGTCTAAACCGGCTACAATTTGGAATTCTTCTCCTCGGCATACCGTCGCATCCGGACCAGCATCCACTGAATATACCACTACCTCTACCGAAATAGTATCTGTAAAGCAAACTCCCTGAATTTCCGCTTGGTAGGTCCGTCGTTTCATCCGGAGTAGCTATGGGATCAAAGCAGTTTGTACAAGACAAGGATTCCGTTCCGGTGATCCAAGTGATGTTGTCAACTACTTCTTCGATCTGGATCTGGACGGAAGAACCTTGGCAAACGACAGTATCCCCGGCAGTGACTTCAGGGATAATCGGATCTAGTACTGCTGCATCTGAGGGTCCCCAATCAATAGAAATTTCTCCACTCTGAATATCATTTCCCCAATCATTAACCAATACTAAATAAATCTCGCCTGGCTGCGCTTGGATGGGTCGCACAAAGTCGTCACCTCCGGCACCCGGCTCTGCCCCACAGTCAATATTCATCGGTCACAGGTTGGCCATCGGCATTTACATTAGCCAATCCAGTTGGCTCTACACCAGCTGCCCAAGAAGAACGTACCGGTTGATTCGTTTCTATGAAATTGATCACCTCATTAGGGCGAATACAAACCTGCTCATTGGTAAAGGGCCCCCAAACGTTAAAATCGATATCAGAAGCTTCCGTAGGGTTGGCCGCTTCGATAATAAATCCAAAATCCCCTGCTTCCTGTGCTTCAATGCTAAACCAGTAGTAATTTGGTTGATCCGAACCAATGTTCAACCAGCATCCATCATTCTGACCTTCGTTGAAGGCTATATCCTGGAACCCTTGCTGGAACTGCAAAACTACTGGCAAACCGTCTTCGCGCAAACAACCGTTCAATGGGTTACAAAGCGCATTGGTCAAAGCGGGAGACAGCGCACAATCCGTTTCTGTTATATTAATATCAAAGCTGGTACATCCTGCTGCATTAGCAACCACTATATAATAGGATTGTGGGTCTTTTAAATCAACACTGCCAATTACTCCAGAAGCCCCTACCCCAACACAGCTCGAATTTGGGTCGTTTGGTGGTCCATCTAATACCAATACTCCCGTACCAGGGGCCGCATTAGACAACTCGATCCGGGCGCAAAGGTTACCGGGAGAATCATACCGAAAAATATATTCTGGTCCCTGTACAAAAGTTGCGCCTTCACATGCTGTTTGACCAATGGATGCGCCGCCCTCACAGGTATCGAAGGAATCCGAAAAGGGAATGCTGGCGATGGTAGTGGGGTTGTCAGAAGTAGAGCCTCCGCAGACATCGGGTGTACAAGTCCAAGTCAACATAAATCCATCCAAATTGACGGAAAGATCGGATTCGAATTGGATGGTAGCACAATCGCTCTCTATATATACGGGTAAGTTATTGGTGACCCCAAATAAGTTGGCAACCAAAGGCGCATTAGTATCAGAACCCGCAAAGACCCGGAGGAAATCTATACCGGCTCCAAACAAGGTCTCCGTAGCTAATTCCACCACATCGATCTGGATGCAAGAATGTGGATCATCCGGACAGATCGTAAAGGTGCTATTCTCATTTATGCCGTATGACTCATCCGGTCCCCCTGAATCATACAGCGTACCCGTACAAGAGGTCGTGCTGGGCGTATCCCCAATATTAAAATCAGCTACAAATTCTTCTACACAAATGGTGAAGTCCCCCCAATTAGGTGTTCCAGTAGCAGAGAAATCATTAACACGCAAGAAAAAAGTGATGTTGGGAGAAAGGTCAAAAAGGTCCAATGTCCAAGCTACCTTCTCCATCATTGCTAGAGGTGCAGGCAATCTTCCTGTAGTCCATTTATCAGACAGGTGCCCCGATAAACGGCTATTTGTGGATTTTGTAGCGCCGAATTAGCACCCGCGTCACTACCTATTACCCGGATCGTGACATCTCTGATTTCATCAGTAGTCGTAAACGAAAACCACACATCATTTTGCGTGGTTCCTCCATTGAAACAAGTTGGGTTGTTTCCAATACCGATATCACTGGCCCGTTGCGTCGACATTCGTGTAGACGGTCTGGTCACAATTCGGTACTACACCCTAAATCAACTTCTGCACTACATTCGTTATTGCTCGGCGCCTGTCCATAAGTAAAAGTAATTAGGAAAAGGGAGAGCGTAACGAGGAGAATGTTCTTCATTATGATGACTTTCTTTTGGAAATTGGTTCTGTAACTTTTGGCGATCAACTTATTCAAGGGCGGATTTTATTTGCGCATTTTGAATAAGCGCTATTTGACGAGGAAAATGTAGTTTCCCGCTTCCTTCTAGCCGCTTTTCATCTTGCTGCCTCTGAATTTTTTAAGGATTTTAGGCAGCCAGATCCATGCATTGCGTTGACCAAAAATAAACAAATTTTATAATTTCCATTCTGAAAGCCTCATATAGTAAAGACAGCCGACATAATACCAAGTGGCTCCATCCGTTTTCGAATAGCAAAGCAACCTTTGCTACCCAACAAACCGTAAGCGCTTCCTCCCAATATGATAAGTCCTAAGCAGCCATGATGAACTGCTTCACTCTCTGGATCACATCGGGGTTCTTGGTAATCTGATAATGTCCATACCCTTTGGAGATCAATACATTAGCTTGATCTACAGATTCAAATATGGCCAAGGCTTCACTGACGGGAACCACTCTATCCTCTTCATCATGAACGATGAGGATATCCTCCGTCGTAATGCTGTTCCCCCATTTACCTAGACTAGCCTTGGCCACAGGCATGAGCATTTTATATTCAATGATAGTATGAAAATGTTTCCTTGCTGGTTTGGGCACACGCATAAAATCAGTGGCCTGTTTCAACATCAGCTTCATATCATTAGGTGAACTGATTGTCACCATTCGTCGGACTTGGGTGTCTATTTCCAATTGACTCAAAGCATACATCATCGCTACTCCACCAAAGGAATGGCAAATAGCTGCCTCTATCGGCCCGACATGATGAATGAAGGCCCTAATGGCTTTGGCAAATTCAGGCAAATTTGTGCGGCGACCTTCAGAATTACCGTGCGCGGGGCCATCAAAAGCTACCACGCGATAGCCCTCCTGCAAGAAGGGATCTACAAAACTCCGCATAGCTGTCCCCCTGGACTCCCAACCATGTACCAGTAAGATGATCTTTTCTCCCTTACCCCAGCTATAACCTTTCAAGACCTGTTTGGCATAGAGAAACTCAAAGATCCTCGCTTTTTCCAAAGTGGGATCAGAAACTCGATGTCGAGCCCGCTTCCTAGGAGTGGTAAATAAAGTATAGGTCAACTTACCAGCAGCTTTAGGAAAGAGTCTACCAAATGTCTGAAAACCAAAGCGAATGGGGTGGATTAACCAAGGCGTCTGTACGCCTTCTTCCTTTTTCTTCTCTGGCCAATTAGATGCCAAGTATTCAATTTTTTTGACTGCTTGCATTTCAATCGGGTTTTAAAGAATCGATCATCTCTACCAAATGGTGAGCGATCACATCAAAGTAGTGCACATCTTTATACAATTCGGCCATCATGATCCCTCCTTCCAACACCCCAATAAAACGTATTGAAAAATCACGCGCATTAAGGTCAATTCGTACTTGCCCTTTAGACATGCCCTTTTCCAGGGTATACACCATGCGGTTGATCCAAACATCCATTTGTTCCTTCACCGCCGCATGTAGAAATCGGTGTGTGTTCTTGGTGTCAATGGCTGTGTTTTGAATTGGACAACCTCCTTCTACTGGAGGATTTAAAATTCTTTCTTTATAGAAATAGACAACCGCTTTCAATTTGTCCAAGGTATTGTCTATCACCTTGGTACGACGTCCAACCTCTAACAGTACCTTCTCCACGGCCAGTTCAAAGGAGGCCAAGGCAATTTCTTCTTTGCTCTGAAAGTGACCATACACAGCACCTTTTGACATTTTAGTAGCCTCCATAATATCTTTCATAGAGGTACCTGCATAACCATTAAGATTAAACAATGCCGCAGATTTGTTTAAGATGTGTTGTCTGGTTCTCTCAGCCTTGGTCAGTGACATGTTCCTATTGAAGTTTATGCTGCGCGGATGGTGTATCCTCGACTAAATATAGGTTTAACAAAAAGTAAAAGTAGGCCTCACGTACTTAGCAGTTCCGACTTGATTTCCTCGATTTGCCGAAGGTGATGGGCGTTGTGAAAAATGACGAAAAACAGCATCTCACGCACGCTTAAGTTACCCATAGCAGGGTGCGGAATCACGTAATCATCTAACTCTTCTTCCCCCCATCTGGCTGCTACCTCTTGGAATCCTACCGAGACCTCTTGCCATTTTGTTCTGGCAGCATCCAATGTCTCCACGGGTTCTTGCTTAGGCTGAAACCGGGCAGGCGGGATGATATTCTGTTCTCGAAGTATCTGTATGTATCTTGCCTTCAGATCGTTGAAGTTCTGCCCTGCTCGGTCCAGTTCCCCAAACATGTGTCGCATTTGTGGTTTGGGAAGATGTAATGCCTTTAATACGGGAACATTAGATAGTATCAGGTGCTCCATCTGTTGAGCAGTGTTCCATTTCCCCTCAAATCCCACCTGGCACTCTCCGGGAGCCAAGTCACCGACGCTCTGATCTACAATCTGAAAACTTTCTTCTAGGCCTTCAAAAATACTTTGCTTGTTTGTAGGTGTTGCTTCCATCTCCTTTGTTTTGAGTTAATGCCATTTAGACCTTTCGAGTAGCAATGATTTCCTGCTCGTCCGGAGGCTTAGCAATAGCAAAAACGTAAGGGTTTAGTTCAATTGACTATTCAAAGTTATGACTTTTTTAGAAAAAATAAACCGATCGGTCTTTTTTAACATTTGATTGAATCTAATTACCTTTGCCTACATGGAAGGAATCTATCTGGGATTAGGTAGCAATATTGGAGACAGGAAAAAACACATTTACCAGACTATCAGCAAGATAGAAAAACAGATTGGGCCCTGCTTACAACGATCCAGCTCGTACAGAACAGCGGCTTGGGGAAAGACCAATCAGTCTTATTTCCTTAATCAAGTAATTCAAATCCACACAAAAATAACTCCAATTGAAATCCTGGATGGGATATTAGCGATAGAAAAACAGTTGGGGCGAGTAAGAAAAGAAAAATGGGGGGAAAGGATTATTGATATCGATTTGCTATTTTATGGAACGGAAATCATTGAGCT
This sequence comes from Saprospiraceae bacterium, assembly GCA_965263225.1. GTDB lineage: Bacteria > Bacteroidota > Bacteroidia > Chitinophagales > Saprospiraceae > DT-111. The sequence continues at coordinate 251,552 of CBDHHG010000035.1, read as the reverse complement.
ACCGAGGTTGCTGGTACCTCACCCCTTTCTCGCGGAACGACGCTTTGTTTTAGTTCCCATGAACGAAATTGCGCCAAACTTCATCCATCCCATCTTTGAACGAAGCATTTCGGATTTGTTGGCGGAATGCCCCGATAAACTTCCGGTAGAGCGGGTGGATTAAAACGAAAAGCTCAGAATCTATCCCAAATCAGCGGCTTTATCTACTTGAACTTGGAAATTCATCAAGGATTATCGAAATTCAGCCGCTCAAACATGCAGTTACCCAACATACCATATCAATTCATTGCCATAGAGGGGAATATCGGGGCTGGAAAGACCACTATTTCGAAGAGAATTGCTGCAGATTATGGCTTCAAGCTCATTTTGGAACAATTCACAGATAATCCTTTTTTACCCTTCTTTTATGAAAACGCCGAGCGCTATGCCTTTCCGGTAGAGTTGTTCTTCATGACGGAACGCCACAAGCAATTACAGGAGGAATTGGCCCAACAAGATCTTTTCCAGAAGAATATTGTAGCAGATTACTTTTTTCTTAAAACACTCCTCTTTGCTCGCAATAATCTTAATGCCGAAGAGTTCCGCTTATTCCAGCGACTCTTTCACATTCTCAATGCGAATTTCCCTAAACCACAATTGCTGGTATACTTACACCGACCTGTCCCTAATTTGCTGGAAAATATCAGGGGTAGAGGTAGAAGTTTTGAAGAGGATATTTCCCCGACTTACTTGGAAAAAATCCAAAATGCCTATTTCGATTTCTTTAAAACAGCAGCGAATCTACCTATCTTGATCTTAGATGTGGAGGAAGCAGATTTTCTGGCCAACACAAGTCATTACGAAATCCTATTAGGTCATCTTAGTCAAACCTACTCTACCGGAGTGCATCGAATAAAAATCAAATAATCGAATGAAGATTAATCTCCCAGAAACCGGACAAGAACGCATCGTAATTGTAGGAGGAGGTTTCGCCGGGCTCACCCTGGCACGCAAATTGGCTAAAAGCCGATACCAGGTAGTTTTGATCGACAAGAATAACTACCATCAGTTTCAACCGCTCTTTTATCAGGTGGCCATGGCTGGCTTGGAGCCCAGTTCGATTATTTTCCCTTACCGAAAGCTATTTCAGCATCATAAGAATGTCTTTATCCGCATGACGGAGGTCAACGCAGTGGATCTGGAGAAAAAGCAATTGCAAACCCCATATGGCATCGTCAACTATGACCATCTCATTTTATCGATGGGCGTAGACACCAATTTCTTTGGCAATCAGCAAATTGCCAATTTGGCCATGCCATTGAAGGATGTCTCCGAAGCCTTGCTCCTTCGGAATAAAATCCTGGAAGATTATGAGAAGGCCTTGGTGATTACCGATTTTGAAGAAAGGCAGCGGTATATAGATATTGTTATTGTGGGGGGAGGCCCAACCGGTGTAGAAGTGGCCGGAGCCCTGGCAGAAATGAAACAATTCATATTGCCCAAGGACTATCCAGAAATGGACATCAGTGAAATCGATATCTATTTGATCCAAAGCGGTCCGCGGCTGCTAAAGGGTATGTCAGAGGAAGCTAGCGAAAAGGCGCTTCAGTTTCTAAAACAGTTGGGCGTAAAGGTTCGTCTGAACACCCGTGTAAAGGACTTTGACGGCAAACATGCCTATATGAATGATGGCACTTCCATCTGCACCTCGAAAGTCATTTGGGCAGCTGGAATCAAAGGCAATACGATAAAAGGGCTTCCGGAGGAATCTATCTGCCGAGGGAATCGACTTTTAGTTGATGATTTACATCAGGTCAAAGGGGTAAAGGATGTCTATGCCATAGGGGATCTTGCCCAGATGGAATCTGAAGCCTACCCTCATGGTCATCCGCAGGTTGCCCAGGTAGCCATCCAACAAGCCAAAAACTTGGCCCGAAACTTCAAACGCAAACTCAAGGATAAGGAACTCAAAGGTTTTGAGTACGATAACAAAGGTTCTATGGCTACCATCGGGCGCCACCGGGCCGTAGTGGATTTACCTCGCTTTAAATTTCAGGGTAGCTTTGCCTGGTTCGTATGGATGGTAGTGCACCTATTCGCCATTCTTGGTGTTAAAAACAAGCTCTTTGTTTTTATCAATTGGGTTTGGAATTATCTCACCTACGATCAATCACTCCGACTAATCTTGCGAGCTAAAACACCGCCACAACTCAACCCTTCCGAAACAACCAGCCCAACTGAAAAGCAATGATCTGTCATTTAATCATCGCCCTACTTGGTGGCTCCAATAAGCGATTCCAGAGCTGCTTCTAATTGTTTTTTCCTTCCCCCTCCTTCTTCGCTGGCAATCCCGGATTCGGCACAGGAGAAATGGGAATCAGAGTACCATCCTTAGGCTGTGTTCCACTGCTAGGCAATAAAGTGGGTAAAACAGGTTCAGGTTTGGGATCAGGTTTTATGGAGGGAAAGCTCAAAACAGATTTAAGCGGACGGGTAGACCTTGCAGCCGATCTATTGCCTTGTAGGTGAACATCCAATGATAGATTATAATTGACCATATTGCGATCATCAATTTTATCCAAAGGATAGGTATCTAGGCTTTCAATGGTGATATAATATCTACGCCTTTGTGGATCTGCTTGAATATCCGCGAGATTGACATCAATTTTTTTGTCACTCCGACGTACCATGAGGTTTCCGATATAAGGTATGGTACTGAAATCTACTGGATTATCACGATCTTCTAAATCCACTACAAACCGCCACTGGAAAGCAAAGCGTCGATCCTCTTTCTTACTAAGATCAAATTCTCCACCTGAGATATTAGCGATCGGATGCGCACTGGTCTGGATTTCCTCATTCACATTCAAATACAGGAAGGTCCCCCCTACCGGGCGTCGGCTCTTAATGCGATAGGAAAGCTTTAGATTTCCTGGACGTGAAGCTAATGGGCCTCTAAAGTTGCTGGCTAAGGGTTTGCCAATTACCGTGAAGCGGCAACCAAAGGCACCTGTCTTACTGTCCTGAAAAGGCTCGGCACGCAAAGAAGGCGTACCATCATAAACACCTGGTGTGACATAATCGAGTTCCCAGAAGTTGGCTGTCATATCTTCCGGAATTCCCTGCACAATGACGTAGTGTTTATGCTCCGCTCCCTCTGTCATCAAGGGAAAATCTCGCGTTTCCTGGAAGATTGGTTTAATACCAGAAAAATATCCAGCGATATCGGTTGGACGAGGCAAAGGTGAATACATGTTTTGACGATAATAGTCTCCTCCAAAGTCCGCAAAGATGATCGTCTGCCAATCGGTCCCAGAAAAAGTAGTAGAGGAAGATCTTCCTAGACCGAAGCTAGTTTTTAAGCGAGCAGATAAGGGGCCATTAATATTCACTCCTACCTCAGACTCCATCCGAAAGTTATCTTCTGCCGAGGAACTATGCTTGATCATCACACCTTCAAATTCTCGCAAATAATAGGCTTGGTTAATAAATTGTGGATTGGAGGTATAGAAACTCCAAAGGTTCATCATCGTCTCCGTGGTACGGTCATCATTCGCCTGTAGCACTACTCCCAGGGGAGACTGAAAGGAACCCGAGAGGGCTACCACGCTAGATTCACGTCGATCATCAGAATCCAATGCTGTTTTGAAGGCTATATAGGGCGGCTCAATGCCAGCATCTAGGGCGGCCTTTAGATATCCACTGCAATTCTTCGTGAGAATGAAAGAGTCAAAATTAGCATCTGGATTAATGACAAATTGGTTATTTACACTCGGGATTCTAAGGATTCTAGAAGGGCTGTACTTAATGGCCCCAAAAGGCTTATCCACCTCCTCTCGATTAAATATGTAGTACAACAGACCGCCTCCTCGGATATCAGCCATCTCTACCTTGGTACGTAGATCCCGTCTACCCAAAAATTTGCTAATATCGTAGGGCACGAAATCTCGCTTTCCATCCCCGATAGAGAAGCCACAATAAGAAGTGTGTTTTTTGAAGATGTTTTGTAAAGCGTATCCTAAGGAAATGCGAGAGTAAGATCGTTGGGGGGGCCATTCCTCACCCCTAATCTTTTCTATTTTACTCTTGAATCTACCATACTTTTGGGCAGCTATTTCATGAAGGGGGCTTAATAGTAGAATTAATACCAATAACAGTAGTGACCGAGTACTCAATTCGGAACTCATACAACAGTTGATTTTTCAGTTATTCTTAAAGCCTCAAGGGCCTGAGCTGACCATCAAAGGTCTTATCTCCTTATAATGCAAAAAAAGAAAAAAGTTACTTGGAGAGCGTTTCTTTTTATGAAATCTTTAACAGAGATCTGGTTTATTGCCTTCTACTAAAATCGAATGGAGTAATTAAGTGAAGGCGTGATTGGGATGAGAGAGACTTGTACTAATTCAGGGACTTCTGCCAAGGTATTGTTCTCGTCAGAATAATTGGATCGAACCCGAATGTAAAGTGGATTTTGACGGAAGTACGCATTGTACACGCCTACATTCAGAATGTGTGTGAACCTCCCCGAATTGAAAGTCATGTTGGCCCCCACATCCAATCTATGATAAATCGGCATAGAAGTAGCATTCTTTCCTTCGTATTGTGGGATTCGCACTTCTATCACTTCGGCATCTGCCGTACCGGGTACACGCAAAGGAATGCTACCCTTAGGGAAAGTAAAGCGAGAACCGGAACTCAATGTCCAGTTGGCAGTTAATTCTAACCAGGGATTAACTCGATGGGCTACCACCGTTTTTAAATCGTGTCTACGATCATATTTGAACGGGAATGGATTCCCATTATTTACAAATTCAAATTGACGCTCCGACCATGCCAGGGTATAAGCCAACCAACCACTGGTTCTCCCCTTAGTTTTACGCAACATAACCTCCATTCCATAGGCCTCTCCTTCTCCCTGCGTGACATTAGTTTCCCAATTATTAAAGAAATTAGCGCCCTCAGAATAGGTCAATAGATTATCCATTCGCTTATAATACCCCTCAACGCGCAAGTGGACATCTTCCTGTAGGTTCATCCTGAAACCGGCTACTCCTTGCCAGGTATCTTGTGGTTTTATCAAATTGGTGGAAGGAACCCAAATATCAGAAGGAAGACCAAGTCCAGAAGGTGATAACAAATGTAGAAACTGTGTCATCTTACTGGCGGAGGCTAAGAAGCTCAACTTCGGATTCAACTGCCAATGTGCTGAAATCCTGGGTTGCAAAGAATGGTAAGATTTTCCACGTACGTGCATATTGGACAAACGTAGCCCCGCATTAATAAATAGATTATCAGTCAACTGATATTCATTCTCGGCATAGAGGTCATACTCATGTGTTCGAATATTGAGTATCTCTATTCCCAAATCGTTATCTCGAACGGTATCCTGTGATACAACTACCCCATTTGCCATCCCTCTCACGGAAGCACTAAGTCCAAAACGGACATAAGAGCGATCAAAGGGGATATAATCAAAATCCGCACGCAGCGCCGTCTCCTCTATGTTTGACTGGAAAATCCCCTCGTACTTTCGGTGCTGATAGGCTCCCGTATTGAGCAAAATAACGGAATCCCTTTCATCAAAGTTTACTTCGACATCCAGATTGGTGTAAGAAGCCGTAATATTGGCCAACAAGCGATTGTTGAAAACATGATTCCATTTGAAAGCAGCCAGTCGATTGCCCCAATCAAAGCGTTCTTCATATCGTTGCGGGAAATAATAGGATAGCAACAGATCATTAGGTCCTTTGAGGTTCAAGGTATCTCCTGCAAAGCCTTTATTGACAAAGTTATCAGCACCTTGATAGTAGGTCAGATAGACTTTGTCCTTATCGCTAAAGCGATAATTCACTTTGGCGTTGATATCATGAAAGTCATAGCTGGTAAATCCATCGTCACCGTTGGCCGCCTTAATGTTTTCAGAAAAAGGTTTGAGGTACCAATTGATCAAGGCTTTCCTGGCACTAATAATAAAGGAGCTTTTGTCCTTCACTAGCGGTCCTTCGAATGTCATTCGAGTTGTCAACATCCCAATATCTATTCCCCCCTTGAACTCCCTTTTGTTCCCATCTCTAGTACGAATATCAAGCACGCTACTAGTCCTCCCGCCATAACGAGCCGGGAATCCTCCTTTCAGCAATCTAGCACTACTGATAGCATTACTATTGAAAATACTAAATAGTCCCGCAGCATGCGCCGTATAGTAAACAGGGACGCCATCAATCAAAATAAGGTTTTGCCCTGGCTCTCCCCCCCTAACGTGCATTCCTTCTACTCCATCTGTCCCAGACTGCACCCCTGGCAAAAGGTAAGTGGTACGAATTAAGTCCGATTCTCCCCCCAATCTAGGAACCTGGTTAATATCAGCGACGTTGATATACTCTTCACTTACCCCTGTTTTAGGGCTATCACTTAGGGAGTCGTTAGCCACAACAATAACCTCAGGTATCATATGAATAGATTGTTTCAGGCTAAATTGGAACTGCTGGTTGGCTTTCAATTCAAAGCCCAGTTGTTGTGCTTCATACCCCACATAGGACAAGGATAAATCCACCGGTCCGCCGGGTAAAGTGAGACTGAAGAATCCATCGCTATTGGTGATAGCTATCTTTTGTGTATTGACATCAACAATGGTCGCTCCAATGAGTGGTTCCAGGGAAGCACTATCGGTCAAAAAACCACTTATGGTAAACCAACGTTTTATGGGAGGAGGTTCTCCGACATAGACAATGATTCGACGATCTCGCTGAACGTATTGTAGGGAAGTGTTCTTGAAGAGATGTTGTAGTACATCAGATATGCGCAATTGATGAGCATGGTAAGTAATGCGTTTATCTGGAATGATGTCACTGCTAAAGGAAATCTGGACATCTGCTTCATCAGTCAATAAGAAAAGAGCCTCCTCTAATGTAGTATTATCGAAGATAATAGAGATCTGAACATCAAGTGGCTTTTGAGCCCAAGCACTGATACTGAAACCTCCTAGAAACAGTAAAAGCAGGACTTTTCTCATCTAATCCATGGATATTGATCAAATATACAAGTTAATGCCCATAGTATCAAACGTCTACTGGTCCGATAACGGCCCCTTTAGCATTCCAAATCTTCAGGAAGTATTCAGCCAAATGGGACCACTAATATGAAAACAAGAGGTCTACCAATTAAGGTGTCTGAAAACTCCTCCTAAGTGTCCGAAAAACTCCAAAGTGTCACATTCCTGGACATTTTTGCTACGCCAGCACGGAAACTTTCAACATCTTGATTTATTAAAATTCAAGTTTTTTTTGAAAATTACGGCAGATTGGAATTTTGCGCTGGCAAAGCTTGACCTTTCATCTTATACCTGATTTACGATCAAGCACGGCCTTGGAGCCGCTGGACGATTGGTTTTCGATATAACAATGGATTCCCTTTCGCTCCAACCTAATTTAGTGTTTTCACAAGACAAAAAAAGGAAACGTAGCCCTATCTTTTCCGACCAAAAATCTCAATACGCTTCAGCATCTATAAGGCAATAGAGGCAAGCTACAGTCCCTAGTCATAAACCATTGAAACAGAAAACATTTTTTCAACTATTAACCAAGTTAACATGCAGTTTGCGACGACAGATCTGGTGGTATTTGCTGGCTACATTATAGCCATGATGGGATTCGGGGTTTGGATAGCCAACCGGGAAAAAGCAACCACATCACAAGATTACTTTTTGGCAAGTAAGGCGCTTCCTTGGTGGGCAGTAGGTGGGTCACTTATCGCCTCCAACATCTCCACGGAACAGATTATGGGGATGAATGGCTCTGGATTTGAAATCGGGATGGCTATCGCTTCATATGAGCTAATGGCTGCTATTACACTGATCATTGTAGCCAAATTCTTCCTACCTGTCTTTCTGAAGGAAGGCATCTCCACGATGCCTCAGTTCCTAGAGCGTAGGTACAACAAGTCGGTTCGTTCCATTATGTCTATCTTTTGGGTGGCGCTTTTTGTCTTCGTAAATATCACATCAGTGCTGTACCTCGGGGGATTGGCTATTGAATCCCTACTAGGCATTAACTTGATTTGGGGTATTCTTGGTTTGGTCGTGTACTCTGCTTCCTTCTCGATCTTTGGGGGATTGAAGGCTGTAGTTTGGACCGATGTCATCCAAGTTATTGTACTGGTCCTAGGTGGGTCTTTGGCTTCCTATTTTGTGGTTAGTGCAGTAGGAGACGGCAGCTTTTTTAGCGGAGTGAGCACCTTATTCGAAAAGACACCGGAGCGATTCAATATGATCTTCTCCCCCACCGATACCTACACGGAACAACTTTCCGGAGAAACTAGATCTTCTTATGCTTTGCTTCCGGGTTTTGCCGTACTCTTCGGCGGAATGTGGATTGCGAATATATACTACTGGGGGAATAACCAATATATTATTCAACGGGCGCTAGCTGCAAAAAGTCTAGGTGAAGCACAGCGTGGTGTAGCCTTTGCTGCTTTCATTAAGTTGTTTATGCCCATCATCGTGGTCTTGCCCGGTATTGCTGCCTTTATCCTGAATGCGGATATAGAAAAGGCGGATGAAGCATTTCCCTGGGTACTGAACAACTATGTGAGCACTGGATTTAAGGGGCTAACTTTTGCCGCTTTGGTGGCAGCCATTGGCTCATCAATCAGTTCCATGGTTAATAGTGCCTCCACCATCTTTACCTTAGACATTTATAAAGAACATCTGAACACGAAGGCCAATGAAACCCAATTGGTAAGAATCGGGAAAATTGCGGCGACCGTTGCCCTATTAATAGGTGCTCTATTGGGGCCACTTCTGGGAAATCTTGGTCAGGTTATTCAGTTCATACAGGAGTATACAGGCTTCATTAGCCCTGGTGTAGTAGTAGTCTTTATTTTCGGAATGTTCTGGAAACGAGCCACTCCCAATGCAGGCCTGGCAGTAGTTTTAGCCTCTATTCCACTATCCATCGCTTTCAAAGCCTTGTATCCAGATTTGCCATTTGTAGATCGCATTGCCATTACCTTCCTCATCTGCGTATTCTTATTGATCGGAATTTCATTGTATGAGATCAAAACCAAAAAACAAGCGGTTACAGATTCACGCTTTAGATGGGGGGTGATCGCTGCCATTATCGGTATAGGTATGGCTACGGGCATTCGAATCCTGTTTGAAGATATTCCTAATGTTGGCAATGGTACAGGTTACCTGGTGATCGTCCTAAGTATTGCGGCCATAGCCTTGGTGTTGGGAGAGAAGAAGGAAGATCATGAAAAAGCACTAGAAATAGAGAATAGCTTATTCAAAACGGATGGTATTTTCAATATCTCAGCGATTGCCATTACCTTGATTCTGGTAGCCATCTATACCACCCTTGGATAATACAGAAGGATAAACACCTAAAACCACCTATAAAAATGGGCCGGTCTCAGCGGAGATCGGCCCTTAATTTTTGAGTAGAGGCGTTATTTAGGGATCATCTATCGAAGTCAATGAGATAAACTAATAAGGACCTCGATCACTACTAATCATTACGACGACAGTTACCGCCGATAATTTGATAGTGCTCTTGATTTATCTTTTTCAAGTTAGCTTTAAAGCTCAATTCTATTTCCGAAAGAACGGTCTCTAGTTTTTCTCGCTCATACCGAGAGTTAAAGGTACAAGATCCGATTTCGGTATTTACTAATTCTACTTTGGCGCCGTAATAACGTTCGATCAGTAGTACTACGGTCTCCATTTTTAATCTTCTAAAATCTAATCGATTGGTTCTCCAAGCCTGTGCATTTAAAGCCGGAATATCTACCGCCTCGATGGCTGCCACTTCCTCTCCTTCCTTCAAGGGTTCAAGAATGGCCATTTGTTTTGACTCTAGCACAACGGAATCCTCTCCGTTGGGTCGACTAAACATCACCTTACCGCTTTCCACTTCTACTTCAGCAAACTCCTCCTCGGGATAGGCACGTAGATTAAAGGCTGTACCTAGGACTTCGACATGTCCATTGGGACAATCAATGACGAAAGGATGCTCAGCGTCTTCAGCTACTGAGAAATAAGCTTCTCCCACCAAACGCACTTCCCTTTTGTCGCCAAATTGCTCAGGAAATACCAGTTTACTGTCTTCATTTAGAATAACTCGACTACCATCAGGAAGTCCGATTTCTTTCTTCTCCCCTGGATTAGTAGATATGGCCATTAGATCTGGCTGTCCAGGCTGAAAACTATAATATACGGCTAGGCCCACCCCAATAAGCAGGGCAATGGAGGCCGCCATTCTCCAATTAAAAGATGGTCTTTCAATAAGACGAATTGGCGTTTCTTGGTTAGTCTGCGCAATGCTAGTCTTGAAACGAGACAACCCTTTTTCCAAGTCGGGTTCAAATCCCGTCTTGTAAGATCCAGTCATTGACCAGACCTTATTGAGTTCTTCTCCAACACTGGCATTGTCTGGTTCCGAAAGCCACTGATCCAACTCAGGGGTTTCTTCCTCACGCAGCTTCCCTTGAAGCCGTTGAATAATTCGATGCAGGTTCTTGTCTACGCTCATTCAGAATGACACTTATTCGGCTTATAAGATGAAGTATAACTTCACCACTAGTGAATTAGCAATGTTAAAGGGCACCTATTTGCCCAACCGAGATCGCTTAGGGTAGGGTACCTTGTTTTCAAATCGAAAGTGAAAAAGTGTGGCTTAGGTGGTACCCTACAAAAATCGTATAAATACGATTCCTTTCATCGGTTTCCTTCATAATTATTTGCATCCTTAATGACACAAAATAATTCTTTTGCCCCTACGCGCTTTTTAGAAAATTTGAGCGACCAAAATTGCCCAGATCGGAAGATATGGGCCAAGGGGTCTGTCTCAATAACTTGAGCGCTTTGGTAATTTGATTCTCAACCGTTTTGGGAGATATATTGAGCTCCTCCGCAATTTCCTTATAACTCATTTGTTCGAAGCGGCTCAACACAAACACCAAACGGCAACGCTCTGGCAGCTGGTCTACAGCTTGATCTATAATCAACTGTAATTCAGCCGCTTCCAGTTTCTCATCACTTAATGGCGCTTGTAGTTTTAGTTGTCCCACGACCGTAGAATCGTCCAACTTTATTTTTTGGTCTCGTAGATAGTTGAGGGCCTTATTGACGGCAGCTCGGCGCAAATAAGCAGCGTAAGAAGTGTGTATCTTGAGATAGTCTTTCTTTCGCCAGAGTTCATAAAAAACCTCTTGCGCCAGGTCTTCCGTGGTCTCTTCCTTAGGTATGATTTTGTACACTGCCTGACAAACCTTCTTGTAGTACAATCGGAATAACAGCTCAATCGCTTGCTCAGCATCTTTTTGAAAAAGGGCTTTCAATTCCTGATCTGTATACTCTTGTTGCAAAAATTGGGATTTGTCGACAACAAAATGTCGGGATATGATGGTATAGTGATCTCAAATTTAAAATTCTAGAGGAATAAATTGCTTTTTTTCTCCATTTTTCTGCTCTGATGATATCAGTCATTCTGCTCAAGACTGCCATTTCTCCTGCAATCTGCTGGGGTATCCCTCTAGATGAAAGTTGAGGCATTCTTTTGATAAATGAGCAGAAAAAAATACCTTAACACATCCGTTTAGATATGCAGACTACATTTCTCTTCCACTGATCTATATAATTAACCGGATAAAATCTACAATAAACACTAACTCCTAATATTGTATGAAAAAAGTATTGCTTTTTCTAGTGACCGCGTTGATGACGCCCCTGTGGTCCTTTGCCCAGGAAGCGGCAAGAACGACTGACGACAGAATAAATGAAGTTTTCCAACCTATTACTGATGCCGTAAGTAGAGTTATCTTTTTCACGGTTCCCTTGGGTGAATTTAGCATTCCCTTTGTACTGATTTGGCTGATTGTAGGTGCTTTGATATTCAGTATATTTAGTGGTTTTGTCCAATTCTCAGCCTTCCGCCACGCCATTGATGTAGTACGAGGAAAATACGATGACCCCAATGATCAGGGAGAAGTCTCTCACTTTCAAGCCCTCACTGCGGCTCTCTCAGGAACGGTTGGTGTAGGAAACATAGCAGGTGTTGCGCTGGCCGTTAGTATTGGTGGAGCGGGTGCTACTTTCTGGATGATTGTTGCCGGACTGTTAGGGATGGCCTCTAAATACACGGAAGTATCCTTGGGCTTGATGTACCGAAACATTAACCCTGATGGAACGGTCTCTGGAGGCCCTATGTACTATCTGGAGAAAGGGCTTAAAGAAAAAGGAGGTTTTTGGGGTCCCGTAGGAAAGGTATTGGCCGTGCTTTTTGCCATTGCCTGTATCGGAGGAAGTTTTGGTGGAGGTAATATGGTACAAATTAACCAGGCTACTAACCAGTTGATTACGGTAACAGGTGGAGATGCCTCTGTGTTTAGTGGGCAGGGATGGATCTTCGGTCTCATTATGGCTGTCTTAATCGGAGTCACTATTATAGGTGGTATCAAGAGTATTGTAAAAGTTACGGACAAGATCGTACCTTTCATGGTAGGGATCTATATTCTTGGTGCTTTGATCGTTTTAGGTGCTCATTTTACTGAGATTCCGGCGGCTTTTGGAAAAATCATTAGTGGGGCATTCAATGCGGATGCCATGTACGGTGGTGTCGTAGGAGTCTTGATTCAAGGCTTCCGACGAGCAGCCTTCTCCAACGAAGCGGGGGTAGGTTCAGCTTCCATCGCACACGCTGCCGCTAAAACGGACGAACCCATCAGTGAAGGGGTTGTTGCCTTATTGGAACCTTTCATTGATACGGTTGTAATATGTACCATGACGGCCCTGGTTATCGTAATTACTAACTATGGAGGGAACGGTGCAGAATGGGCATATGAAGGTCTACGTTCCGGCTCTGAGGCCCCTTTGGCACAGATTGACATTACCTCGGCTGCTTTTGAATCCGTGATGAGTTGGTTCCCTGTGGTACTGAGTGGGGCAGTGATCCTTTTTGCGCTATCTACTATGGTATCCTGGTCCTACTACGGGCTAAAAGCATGGACCTATCTATTTGGCGAGGGTAAAACCAATGAAAAGATTTACCAGATCATTTTCTGCATCTTTGTGATAGTGGGTTCTGCCATTTCTGCACAAGCTGTATTTGACTTTGGTGATGCAATGATTTTCGCCATGTGTTTCCCTAACGTTTTTGGCTTGTACCTATTGATGCCGAATGTTCGTCGCGCTTACTCAGATTATATGGCGCGCATTAAATCAGGAGAGATTAAGAAAGTGGGCTAGCTTTAGTGTTAGAGCTAGTTTTTCCATAAATAACCGGGCTTCATCTTGGATAGATGGAGCCCCGTTTCGTTTCCCTGGAAAAGAAACCTTTAATGGTTTTAGGCTTTTTCCTTTTTCTGGGCAAAAGGTAAAGTCAGTTTGCGGTCAGCCCATTTATGTGGGATGGGGAATAAGCGATATTGCCAATGATACCAAAGGGTCCCAATAAAGGCACCGATAGCCGCTCCGGTCACTACATCCTCCAGAAAATGTTGCACCAGATAAATTCTGGATACCCCTACCAAAACAGCGAGTAGCAACAACACCAGACTCCAAGATCTTTTATACGAAATAGTAAGTGCCAAAAAGGTATATAAAGCAAAGGCTGACATAGTATGCCCTGACGGAAAGCTAGTATTCCCCCCATGCATTGCCACCCCCGAAACGGGTACAATCATTTCTAAAATTCCAGCTTCCTTAAAATACAAGGCTGGACGGGGCTGTGCAAAAATGGACTTGGTAATTGCACTCACAATGGCCACAAATCCACCGATCAGGGGCAGCATCATAGCAGTCCGATAGTTCACCAAGAGTAACAGGAGCACCAGGGAAATAATATAGGCAGCATGCTCTCCTCCTTTAGTAATGTAACTAAAGAAGGCATCGCTAAAATGGCTACGCTGTGCATTAAAGTACAGAATAGCATCTCCCTTCTCAATAAACAATAACAAGATTCCTCCAAAGATTAAAAACAAACTAAAGGCGATCCAAAAGAGTCGATTATGCCGCCACCAATGTAGAATGGGTCTATTGTGTCGTAACATGTACTGGAAAATAATTTCTTGAATTAGTTAGCGATAAGAGCAAGGCGCAACAAAAGGAAGTCTGTCCAACTAACTTTCTACCATTCAATAGCTCCTTCTACACGGGCTTCCTTTTGAACAATTGTAGTGCAACAATAGGCATTTCCCAGCGATATTTCTCACTCTTCCGGTTAAGTTTATGGGAAACTAGATACTAAGGAAATTCAAGCGGGGTTTACAGTTGATTCTTCTTAGGCGAGTTTAGGCACTTGGTGGCTCTTGGGCAAGCTTTTCTTCCTTCTTCTTAAAAAGCTTAGCGAAGAAGGCCGTGTATTTATCTAGATTGACCAATTTAGAGTCGTTCATGGCCTTATAAGTTAACAAAGCCCCGATTGGGAACAACACCAAACAAGGTATCCAGGCTGCCAATTGGGCTGATACCACAAAGGTCTCCGCAATCTTTCGACAAAAGATGGTTAAAATCACGAAAAGCATAAAGAAGATGATCGAGACAAGAATTGGATAGCCAAAACCGCCTTTGCGGACGATAGCGCCCATGGGTGCTCCAATCAAAACAAAAATAAAGCATACCACTGCCATGGAGTACTTGGTATACAGCTCGTAGATATGCTTTACCTTGGATTCCCGCATATTGTCGATTATACGCGTACCCGATTCGGCTTGACTCTTGATAGCTCGAACAGAGGATTTAGCCTTGGTTAGGATGGTCTTTCGGTGATAAAGGGGAATCTTGGCGAAGGCCTCCTCAAAGGTCAAAGTCGTATCAGAAGGTAATAGCCCCTGGTTTTCACTTTTAGCTTTGTACTCCGCCCTTTTAGGATTGGTTGAAGTAGTGCGTTTTCCATTCTTAGTCTTTTCCAAAGCTAGTCTCTTAGCCTCCTGCGCTGCCGCCGAAGGTGGTTTCGAGATAGACTTCTCAGCCTTAGCCGTAGGTTTCGGCTGGGGTTTGACTGGCGCTTTGGGTTTAGGCTTCGATGGCTTTGTGTTTTTTGTGGCTGCCAAGGAATCTTCAGCACGCTTCCGCTTGGCATTCGCTATGCGTTGCAGGGAATCATACTTCATCTCTTCCACCAAAGTCAAGCTATCATTCCTAGCCTTATCTTTTGCCAGATCCCTTTTAATGAAGGTGCTGTCCAACTTTAGGACGCTGATATAGTTCGCCAATTGATTGGAACTGTTGACCTCTCTTTCCCTGATCTTGATGGCAATAGAATCAATGGCAATTCGCAATTGCCCAATGGTCATCATGCTGCGGTTTTGCTTAAACAGCTCTTTATTGGTCTGACTCAAGTCGAATTCACCCAAATCAAACACCTTGGTCCAACTCTTAAAGGAAGTTCTGACAAAAGGGAAAGATTTATTGCGTTGAGAAGCTGAACTTGGACTAGTTTCCATATACTGGTTACCATCTTCCAGGTTCATAATAAAATAAGACCCATTATCTGTCATGTACATTTGCCCCCCATTCGCCACGATTTGACTTAGTTGTCCCTTACTAGCATCCTGGTGGTCATAAATCATTACCTTCTTGATCTCCTTTCCATCTTTCCCTTTTTCGCCAATCAAAATGGAATAACCCTGAAAATCATCATTAAATACACCAGCATCTAAGCGTAAGGCTGGCTTTTGTCTTTGGATATCATACATCCGAGATCCAAAATTCAAATTGGCAATCGGTATGAGATAATTGGAACAGAGGTAGGAAAATACCACAGCAAACAGACCAAAAACAATAATGGGTTGCATCACTCGCAGCAAAGGCACACCCGCAGATTTGAAACTGGATAGTTCATAATGCTCCGCCAGATTGCCTAATACCATGACGGAAGAGATCAGAATCGCCAAGGGCAGAG
This sequence comes from Saprospiraceae bacterium, assembly GCA_965263225.1. Taxonomy (GTDB): domain Bacteria; phylum Bacteroidota; class Bacteroidia; order Chitinophagales; family Saprospiraceae; genus DT-111. Next base: position 235,674 of record CBDHHG010000035.1, on the reverse strand, counting down.
CCATTGGTATTAAACCAACGCATTTATAGGCGAGCAATTCAATCAGTACAAAAAAGCCCAATCCCTTACCGGCAATATCATCGATATACAACCACAGGATTTGCATCAACAGCACAAAAATAGCGATCATGAAGGTCACAATAAAGGGCCCCACGAAGTTGGCTATCAGCAATCGATCTAGCTTCTTCATTTTCAGCATCAACGCAAAGATAGAATGAAAAACTTACTTAGTCTAATAAATGCCTCCCCTTGACCTTTTGTTTACATTTTGCCCAAAACACCGATAAATAAAGAGATCCACCCCATTCTTATGAGAAAAATGAAAAAATTTCTCGATGCTCTGTAACAAATCTAAAACGGCTTCGTCTGCCTTTTGTACGACGCAAAAAACTGGAGACAAACAGTTCAAAAAATTGAACCACTTTGTAGTGGGCATCAAAACGTACAACACAAATCTCAGCAATGAGTCTTCAATATTATAAAGAGAACATATTACCCATCAGTGATAAACTTTTCCGCTTTGCACTGCGCATAGTTGGAAACCGATCTGAAGCGGAAGATATTGTACAAGAAGTAATGATAAAGATTTGGAATAAGCGAAAGGATTGGGAGTTTATAGATAATATGGAGGCCTGGTGTGTCAAGATGACCCGGAATCTTTCCATTGATAAACTTCGTTCCAAACACCGTCGTACCCAGGATATCGATGATTTGTTTCATCTTAAAGATAATTCGGCGACGCCGCTGGAGAAGACCGAGAGTGGGGATACCGTACATCATATCAGTAAACTGATGCAAGAATTGCCAGAAGCACAGCGTTTGGTTATGCAACTGCGGGATATTGAGGAACTCAGCTACAAGGAGATTATGGAACAATTGGAGATGACCATGCCGCAGGTCAAGACAAACTTGTTCCGAGCCCGTAACAAAATCAAAAAACGATTAAACAAAGAAGGTAATGGATTACGACCACATTCAAACCTTGCTTAACAAATACTTTGAAGGAAATAGTAGTGTCTCAGAGGAACAAGAACTGAAAACCTATTTCCAAGGAGCGGAGATTGATCCAGAACTCGAAGCTTTGCGGACACTGTTCGTTTGGCAAGTGGAAGAGCAATCCATCCATTTACCTAGCCAATTCAAAACCAATGTACTAGCCGAAATTGAAGCCCAACAAAAGATGGGTTTTGTGAGACGCTTTCTTCGTCATCCTATGAGTCGAGCAGCGGCAGTAATCGTTTTACTGGCAGGCATGTGGTGGGCCTATCAGACCGATGCTACTACCATAGAACCCGAAGCGACCGCTGAGATAAATTGGGAACAATATGAGCCCAAGACTAAGGAGGAAGCCCTCACTATTACACGCAATGCGATGGTGATGCTATCCAAAGAGTTGAATCGAGGCACAGCCAGGGTGGCTAAAGAAGTAGTGAAAGTGCGGCAATTGGGTCGCATTGATCAATAATGATTTAACAGTAGTTCTGATCGGAACACGCTTAATATGTAAAATATCTGATACAATGAAATGGATAAAGTTTACTATGGTATTCCTGCTCCTGGGAGCAGTCTCTGGCCTTTCTGCCCAGGCCAATGCCATCGACAAGTATTTTAAGCAATATGTCGATGATGAAAATTTCAGCGTGGTTTACGTTGGTCCCACCCTATTCAAGTGGATGAAAAACATGGGGAAAGAGGACAATGATGAGCGCGATAGTGAAACGGACGCGGTAATCAAAGCCGTTGAAGATGCACAAGGTCTGCGTATTCTTACAACGGATGTCAACCCACGTCAATACTATGACGAGGCAAAGGCGAAGATCAGTACAAAAGAATATGAACTCCTAATGACTGTCCGGAGTAAAGACGGGGACAATGTGGAATTTCTGGGCAAACTAAAAGGAGATGCCGTCGAAGAACTATTATTGATCTCTATCGGCCAAGAAAGCTTCGTATTACTCAGCCTGGTTGGACTCCTAGACTTAGCGGACATCTCTAAAATTGCGGATGAGATTGAGGAGTGATGTTTTGAGTTTTTATGTTTAAAGTTGAAGGTTTTAAGGTTTTAGTGTTTGATGGACATTAAATATAGGCCAAATCGACGTGGCGAAAACTTCGTTGAACACTGATTAAGTTGATATGGATGAGGGTAGCTTTAAACGGATTCTACCTTGATCATTTTGCTCTCTTTCTTACTTTCCTAGTTTAACACCATACTTATCATGAAGAAGCCATTATTCCTGTTGGCCCTTGTGGCCCTACCAATGTTATGTCTTGCTCAAAGCAAGGCCATCAACGAGTTCTACAACAAATACCGTCAAGATGAGCACTTTTTGGATATTAAATTATCCGGTGGTTTGCTCAATCTAGTGGCTAACAAAACGGAAGATGAACAAGATAAGAGAGTGATTAGAAAGATAACTGCTCTTCGGGCGTTGGTTCTAGAAGAGGGACATTCTGTACGCGAAGAAGACTATACCCAACTATTACGCGATGCGAAAGCAGATTCCTTCGAGGAGTTGATCAAGGTACGTGATGGTGGTGACAAGGTAGAGATCTTGATTCGCGAAAAAGGGAATGCCATTAGTCATGTCCTGCTACTTGTCAATGGAGAGGATAGCTTTGTGCTACTGAGCCTAGAGGGCTTGCTACAATTTAGTGATCTAAACAATATTCACATCGATATTAAGGGGGCCGACTTTTTACGCGACCTCCCTGAGCGACGGAAACGCCGTAAAGCATAGTGTAAGTGGTCAGTGCTCCCGTTAAGCATGGCTTAGCGGGAGCACTGACAAGCGCTACCTTAGCCTGCCAAATTGCAATCATCTCATGATGGAATGTAAAACGGGGGCCATGTTTGAAGATCTCAAAGCTTTTGATTATCGGCTTTGCCCAAACTACTACCCAAGCATGAAGCATTGGTTAAGTCAGTTGCGATTTAAAGAATAATCGTTTCTTTGTGACTGATTTAATTTCTACCCACCATGTTGTTAGAAGCTTGCGTTGAAACTTTAGAAGAAGCGATTCTTGCGGAAAAGCGAGGTGCACATCGCCTGGAGCTATGTAGTCAGCTCAACCTTGATGGCCTAAGTCCTGGACCCGAGCTAAGCCGACGGGTAGTTGAAGCAGTAAACATTCCGGTGAAGGTCATGATTCGGCATCGAGGCGGAGATTTTTGCTATCGACCTGAGGAAGTCGAAGCTATGGCTGAGGAAATTATTGCTGCCAGAAGTTGGGGCATACAAGGCATTGTCATGGGACTTCTGGATAAAAACAGAGAAATTGATCTAGAAAATACCAGACGATTAGCAGACCTAGCCGAAGGCTTAACCGTCACTTTCCACAAAGCCATTGATGACACTCCAGATTTGCTTAGGAGTCTACGAACACTTGCCACTCTGCCCAACATCGATACCATTTTAACTTCCGGAGGTGCAGCGACGGCTGAGGCGGGTTGTCAAATCCTGCGAAAAATGATAGAACACTGCCCACCCCATCTTTCCATTCTACCAGCGGGGAGCATTACTCAAGCCAATTTAGTTCATATTCATCAACTCCTTGGGGCACAGGCTTACCATGGTCGTCGGATCGTGGGAGAATTGCAGACTTAATTTCCTCCTAAGGCTAATATTCTTTCTCAGCTCGATAACAAGCCATCCATTCCCACGCCACTTTTCCGAGGACTCATTAGGCCCTTTCTGATTTCTTCTTTAAGTTTACCTACGAACTAGTAAAACTCTTTCTCTGGATTTTTTTGATATCACTTTCATAAACTGAACCCTTACAAGCCTCACCAATTTCCTGCCCAGGAATGATGGCGGCTATTGGCTATTCAGTAATCGAAAATAGATGGAGAATTAAATAGTAATATGATGCTCAAACCAATCTTCTTATTTTTTTGTCTGACTCCTATTTATTTATTGGCTCAATTTGACTACAAGCAGCCTCCTGCTACCTCTGCAACAGATAGAGTAGAAAGCTATGCCCAAAGACAATCGCTGGAAGAAGCTTCCATTGTGAATACCATCGAATTCCGTTCTGTTGGACCGACAGTTTTTAGTGGCCGCGTTTCTGAAATTGCGGTTAAGCCCGATGATCCCAGCCACTTTTACGTGGCCTACTCTTCTGGAGGCCTCATGAAAACAACCAATAACGGTACTACTTTCACTCCACTATTTGATAAAGAAATGGTCATTACGACTGGTGCGATAGCTGTGGATTGGAAGAATGATATTATTTGGCTTGGAACTGGAGAAGTAAACTCAAGCAGATCTTCCTATGCAGGTAGTGGTATTTACAAAAGTAGTGATGGAGGAAAGAGCTGGCAACACATGGGCCTCAGTGAGAGCCATCATATTGGCCGCATCGTTCTACATCCCAAAAATCCCGATATAGCCTATGTGGCTGTTTTAGGTCACCTGTATTCCCCCAACGAGGAAAGAGGAGTATATCGAACCACTGATGGTGGCAAAACCTGGTCTAAAACGCTTTATGTAGATGAATATTCAGGAGCAGTTGACTTACTAATGGACCCAAAGAACCCAAGGGTTCTTTATGCCGCTACTTGGCAACGGGATCGGCGTGCCTGGGATTTCCGCGAAGCTGGTAATGGAACAGGTATTTATAAAAGTACAAATGGGGGGAAGGACTGGCTCTTATTGTCTACTCCAAATAGTGGTCTACCAGTAGGCGAAGGAATGGGCCGCCCTGGCTTGGCGCTAGCCTATCAAAATGGGAAGGCCGTACTGTATACTGCGATTGATAATTATAACCGTCGTCCAAAGGAAGAACCCGAAGAAGATCTACTGACAAAGGATATGCTCAGAGAGATGAGCAAGGAAGACTTCCTTAAACTAGAAAAGTATAAGGTAACAGAATACCTTCGATCGAATAGGATTCCTAGAAAGTATTCGGCGGATAAGGTTATAAAGATGATTGAATCCGACAAGCTCAAACCGATTGATCTAGTGACCTACACTGAAGATGCCAACGCCTTACTTTTCGACACACCCGTCATTGGATTGGAAGTCTATCGATCGGACAACGGAGGGAACTCCTGGAGAAAAGCAAATGAGGATTATATCTCGGCCTATAGCTCGTATGGCTACTACTTTGGTCAGATCCGTGTAGCTCCATACGATGCCAATAAAGTTTATGTCATGGGAGTACCCGTTTTGCGCTCCGATGATGGCGGTAAGACCTTCAAATCAATTGGAGGAGCGAATGTGCATTCTGATCACCATGAACTTTGGATCAACCCGGATCGGCCAGGTCACTTAATTAATGGTAATGATGGGGGTATTAACATATCCTACGACGATGGCGAAAACTGGATCAAATGCAACTCTGCTCCTCTGGGACAGTTTTACTATGTAGCCGTAGACATGGCTAAACCTTACAATATATATGGAGGTTTACAAGATAATGGGGTATGGATGGGGCCTAGTACCTATCAAGCTAGTAGCCGTTGGCAAGGCTCCGGTCAATATCCTTTCAAGGCCATTATGGGAGGAGATGGCATGCAGGTAGCTGTAGACACCCGAGATAATGCTACGGTTTATACCGGCTTCCAATTTGGGAATTACTTTCGCATCAATACCAAGTCAGGCCAGCGTAAGTCAATTACGCCAAGACCGGATCTCGGAGCTCGGCCATATCGCTGGAATTGGCAGACCCCAATCCATTTATCCGTCCACAATCAAGACATCTTGTATATGGGGTCTGAGAGGGTACATCGCTCCTTCGACCAAGGCAATACTTTCGAGGCGATTTCTGAAGACTTGACTACTGGCGGACGGAAAGGAGATGTAGCTTTTTCCACTCTAACCGCCTTGCATGAATCCCCCTTGGCTTTTGGCTTGCTTTATGCTGGCTCTGATGATGGATTAGTACATGTCTCCAAGGATGGAGGCGTGAGTTGGGAGCAAATCAATGATGGCCTACCCAAAGATATGTGGGTCAGTAGAATGCAAGCCTCCGCGCATGAAAAAGGTCGGGTATACATGGTGCTTAATGGCTACCGTTGGGATAATTTCAAGGCCATGGCCTATGTATCAGAAGATTATGGTAAAACGTGGACCTCGATTGGCAAAGACTTACCGTTGGAGCCTTTGAATGTCATCAAGGAGGATCCCAGCAATGCGAATATCCTTTATATTGGTAGTGACCATGGCTTGTATGTATCATTAGACAGAGGATCTTCCTTTATGCTCATGAACAATGGTTTGCCTGCCGTACCCGTTCATGATATAGTAATTCATCCTCGCGACAAGGACATCCTGGTAGGTACACATGGTCGTTCCATGTATATTGGCAGTGCCAAGGAGTTGCAGCAAATGAATGATAACATTCTTGCCAAAGGTTTGCACAGTTTTGGGCCAGCTAAGACTCGCTATAGTAACTTTTGGGGCAGAAGTTTCCGTGGAGAGGTGAACGAGCCTAGTTTGGCCATGCCGATTTATGCGAAAGCCGCAGGCAAGGCGACCTTTACAGTGGAAACCAAAGACCGACTCGTATTACAAACCTTTGAAACAGATCTAAAAAAAGGGCTAAACTACCCAGCATATGATCTAACCATCAAGGCAGAAGTATTGGAAGAATACAGCAAACCTTTACGCGAAAAACAGAAGAAAAATGAAAGGCCACTAATTCTGAAGCCTTCAGAAAACGATAAGCTATATATTTACAAAGGGGAATACTCCGTAAAAGTTACTCAAGGATCTGAATCCATAGAAACTAAAATTGTCATTGAATAATGGTAGAAAGCGTCATTGGTGTAGTGCTAACGTTGTTAATTGGAGCGACCTCCTACAAGGGGTTTCGGGATATGACTTACTTCGAGCGCTATGTTTTTGATGTAGATAAGATATTGATCGACAAGGAATACCGTAGACTTATCAGTTCAGGTTTCCTACATGGTGGCTGGTTCCATCTAGGTCTCAACCTCATTGCGCTCATTTCTTTCAGCGCAGCGGTTGAGACCCATTTGGGCCCTGGTCTTTTCACCCTTATTTTCTTTGTTAGCCTAGTTGGCGGTAATCTATTAGCCCTTTACATCCATCGCAATCATGGGGATTACCGAGCAGTTGGTGCCTCCGGAGCTATCAGCGGTGTGATCTTTGCGGCCATCATCCTATTTCCAGGCGGCTCCATTGGCTTTGTCATCCTACCATTTGCAATCAAGAACTGGATTTTCGGTCTGGCCTTTATCTTAATTTCCATATTGGGAATCAAAAGACAGGCCGATAACATTGGTCACGAGGCGCATCTTGGTGGCGCCATTATCGGCGTTCTGCTAACCCTGGCCATCCAACCTTCCCTTATTCAGCAATCACCTTGGCTCATCGCCGGCATCTTGATTCCTACTACCCTATTCCTATACCTCATCGTACGGAATCCCGCCGTCCTAATGATCGACAACTACTGGGGGGAAACTATACGATCAGCTCGTAATCTCCGGCCAACCAGGCGGCAGTCCCGCGGGCCGAGCAAAGAGGAAGAGCTAAATAAATTGTTAGATAAGATTCGGACACAGGGGATAGATAGTCTGAGCAGCGCAGAGCGGAAACGCTTGGAGGAGCTGTCTAATTAGTTTGTCAACTGCATGGCTTACCGCTTCGCTATTCGTTCGAGGAACAACATTCGAAGCTTTTCCTCGATATGACTATAGAAGATGCGGATCTTGGCCCATTAGCAGCTAGAACTGAAAATAGATGAAGGGTACGACGTCCGCGCTGGCAGTCTGAGTTACCAACCAAATCACAAAGGCTAGTATTAAGCCTTTTACTGGCCAAGGAGACGCGATATAGGTTTTCTCCCACCATCCTCGCCAAGTGGTCGGAATAAAGTGCAGGATAAAGCCGAGGCCGATTAGGTAAAAGACGGTCGAATAATTCTGGAACACTTCGCCAGCCAACTCCCCGTGAAAAGAAGTCATAATTTGCCCCAGTACGGCAGTGGTTGTTTCCCAAGGTCCCAGGGGGTTATTCAAGGCGCCAGAACGGAAGAAAATCCAACAAAGGGTAACAAAGTGAAAGACCAGGATCACCGAAAAAGTCTGTTGGCCAATGCGTGTCAATTTGAATCCAATATTGTTCATCAATTGATCTAGACCTAGGGCGACGATGAGTAGTAATGCCCATGCTAGGAATATCCGGAGATTAGTCTGGCTGAGTACCTGTAAGACATCTGGCTCCAAAGTCTCACCTTGCGCAGCGATCCAGAAGCCGATCTGTGCCAATATTTGCACGATTAGCACGATCACTCCTGCTCGCACTGCCGGATTTTTCCACCACCTTCCCGCCTGATCCATCGCGCGATCTATTGCCAACGCCATCCCATGCAGCCCACCCCAAATAACGAAAACCCAGCTCGCACCGTGCCAGAGTCCCCCCAGCAACATGGTAAGCATGAGATTGATATAAGTGCGTAGGCCGCCTTTTCGATTTCCACCCAAAGAAATATACAGATAGTCCCTAAGCCAAGAGGATAAGGAGATATGCCAACGACGCCAGAAATCACGGATAGTATCCGATTGGTAAGGGAAACGGAAATTTTCGGGTAGGCGCAAACCCATAATCAACGCCAAGCCAATGGCCATATCGGAATAACCAGAGAAATCGCAATAAATCTGTATGGCATAACCATAGGAGGCCATGAGGTTTTCAAAACCACTGTACAAAGCCGGGTTTTCAAAGACCCGATCAACATAATTAATGCTAATGTAATCCGAAATCACTGCTTTTTTAAACAAGCCTCCGCAAATCAAGAGCAAGGCTCGGCCAAGGTCAGGTTCGCTCAGTTGAAGTGGTTTGCGAATCTGTGGAATGAAATCTGCAGCCCGCACAATTGGCCCGGCCACCAACTGCGGAAAAAAGGACACAAAAAAGGAGAAATCCAGTAAGCGCGACAGAAGGGAACGCCAGTCTTCCACCCCCTCGGTCAAAGGTATCAACTTGCCCCTATATACATCAATACTATAACTCAATGTTTGGAAGGTAAAAAAGGAGATCCCTACCGGCAAGAAGATCGACTGCATAGAGAAGTTACTCCCCACTATCGTATTGAGAGACCCAAGAAGGAAGTTGGTGTATTTAAAGTAAGCGAGGAGTCCTAAATTGGCTATTAAACTCAACATCAAATACCCTCGACGCAGCCGTTGATTTGGGGCATTGTAGATAAAATGCCCTAAGGTAAAATCTATTAAAGTGGAAATGATCAGTAGAACAAAATAGAGCCCACTGGATTTATAGTAAAAGAACAGCGAGAACCCCAGCGTATAGACCAAGCGCCAATTCGTCCGCCGCTTCAATAGCAAATACCCAGCATAAAAGGCCATGAACCATACCAGAAACACCATGCTATTGAAGAGCATGGGCTTAGTTGGGTCATAGATAAGATAGGGCGCTACATCCGTCCAGTTCAAAGGTCCCCCCATGGGTTTTTAGTGTAATTCGTAGGTGTTCATCAAAGCTTCGAAAAGCAAGTGCCCTTGAAGCTCATATCCGGATCTGGTAAAATGAATCAGATCTTTTCCTGAAAGTCCTTCCGCACGCCATTTCTGCACCCCTCCGGATACTTTCATAATGGCCTGGAGATCCCAGATCGCGGCATGGTATTTTTCAGCTGTTTCTATCAATACTTCTCTAGCAATTGGATTAGTGGTCTTACCGATTCGGCCTCTCTTTAGTGCATCTGGATTAGTCGTTACCAGAATCGCTGTACTACTGGGGAGTCGTTCTCTCACGGAACTCATAAAAGCATCAACTTCTTCTCGAAACCCTACCTCCTTGAAACCGGAAGACAAAGCTTCATTCGTGCCCAAAGAAACCACTACCAAGTCTGGCTCAAGACTTGGCAATTGCTCCATGAAGTATTCTGCACGATTGTAATGGTAGAAAGAAGCTCCATTTACACCAATACTATGATATAGTAAGCCCGCACGCTTTGAGTTTTCTACGGTAACCCCATAGATTAACCCCTTTCGCTGCTGCGCACTATGCTTTGCCCCTTTGATGACTAATTCATCAAAAGTTTTGTCGGATAGAAAAGACATCAAGGCAGGTTGTGATCCGACCCCGGGCTGCTCAATATGCGCCAGCTCCTGAAACGGTCTACCAGCAAAAGAAGCCTGAGTTCCACCACTCCCCACCACTAAGCGCTGCCCTACCCTAATCAAACTACCTCTAATACCATTCCATCGTTGTAGCTGCCGGACGCTACAGCGGTATTTCCGCGCTATGCCTGACAGCGTCTCCCCGGAACGCACCTTATGATATTTGCGGGTGTAACTTACTGGCTGAGCTACCTGCTGTCCGGGCTTGAAGTATCCCAATCTATAATCAAAGTAATCTGGCCCTTCCTGATAATATAGGCTGACTTTATCGAAAGAATAGTCAAATAAACTGTCTGGCTTAATTTGCATGACCATCGTGAAATTCTGCTTCCGGGTCTGTATACCCATACCAGAGAGGCCAATAGGAAGGCCATTGCGATCGTAGATATTCCGACGATAATTCCACATGGCATCCGTACCAGCCTTCAAATCTAAAGGGCTATTGGTATCCGCCAGACGATAGGGGAAAATAAATCCTCTACCTGCCGCTCCAAAGCGCTGCTGCAACAACAAACGGATTCGGCCCGTCCAGAGATCAGCCTGGATGTGTGAATCGCCGATGTGCACAACGGTCACCTTTCCGATTTCTCGGGCTTCGAGGTGACGTAGTCGTTCAAAAAAAGGATGCAACGCTTCTTCGTTTAGGATAGTATTTACGGACTGGTCTATAAATGCTGGAAAACTGTCCATCAAGCTGATGGGAGCAGGTAGTTCATGAAAAACTCTGCCATCCACTGTATCAGTCTGATGCAGCTGTGCCTCAGCCAAACTAAGGTCCTCAGCAACTTCCTTATCGATCGTTTTGGATCGAGAAGCTGCAATGGTCCAGCCAGCAGCCACCGCTAATACAAGCAGTAAGGAAATACGTTTAAACAATTTCATTATTGGGGGGCGTTTGTATATTCTTCGTAGGCATTCAGCAGATAAGCCAGCAAAAGTTTTCCGGCCTGATGTGCGCCTCTAAAATTAAAGTGGGTATAGTCTAAATTGGCCCAGCGCGGTTCTTTCTCTTCTACCCATTCCACCATGCTGCCCTCTCCCCCCATAGCTTCATAAAAACTAAAGAAGCTTACATTTTCTCGGGCTGCCACACGTCGCATAGCCTCGTTCACCCTTGGCGTACCGGGATCTGTCATCATTTCACCTTCTACTTTGATGGCCTTATCCGTAGGCCCAACCAAAAGGAGGGCAGCCTTGGGCATATGTCGTTTGATATGTCGGATCACTCTTCCCATTTCCGCTCGGTACCAACTGTAATCTTCCATCTCTGCATTGATTACATTCAAGCCATATTGCAGGATTACCAAATCGTAATTTAATAAACTATCAAATTGCACCATCATGCCTCCGCTCACGTGGGTCAACATCGCTCCTGAATTCCCTCTAGCAGAAAAATTATCCAGAATAATCCCCTTGTCACTTTCCAGGCTTACTCCGTATAGAGGAAGATTTTCTGGTATTTCAAATTCCAGTCGCACCTTCTTACAAGGCTCAGTAGTTAGCCACAACTGATTGAGATGCTTTCGTTTATCCAATTCATATTGTGTGGTATTTTCTCCTACGATAACCTGCACAAAAGGTTGCTGATCGCCAGCTGGCAGCAGTGAATCTCTGGCTGGACGCCCATAGAAAAGGCGTGCCTTCGGAATCGTTCTTAAACCGGAAAATAACCGAACGGCTCCATATTGCACCCAGTGCTTTTCCACTTCTACCGCTGTTGTATCTACCACCTCTACCAGGGTTGAATCCATCGCAATCGTGTCTTCCTCGATCTTCGGTTGTCGAGCCAAGAAGAATTCACCCGTAATGTTCCGAGCAATGGCATAGGGGTTCTTTTTACCGAAGCGTAAACTTTCCCATTCCCCGCCGATCTTGTGCCGTACAGATTGGCGAAAGCCAGCCACCTGTGAGTAGATCGGCATGTATCCAACTCCTGCACCTCCAAAACGTCTTTGTAAACTATCTCGAACAGTTTGCGAGATTAAATCTCCTTCGATAGAGGAATCTCCAAAATAGGCGATTCTTACCTGACCGCTTTGTTCTGCTAAACGCTGAAAGAAGGAACGCAGATTGGCTGCGTTATCAAATACTGTGGGAGGGGGTATGGGAATGGTATCCTCTTCGACGATTGGAACCAAATCGATGGTATCGGGGGCTACTAATGCCAAGGTATCAACAACGGCGGTTGTATCGGTGGTAGGTAGGTTGCTTCCTATTCCAAATACTGTATAGCTACGGAAGTTGTTTTGCAGATATGGAATATTGGCATGTAGTAAGGGATAGACCGCCAAAAGGCAGACTGCAAAAAGGAGGGTAAAGAATGCTTGGGTGAATGTCCTTTGTTCCAATATCAACTGGTTTTTGGATTGGTTACGGTCGTACTTCTCACGCTTGGCTAGAAACGCTTAGGATGCTGAGCTCGTTCCCTCACTTGAAAAACGAGGACAAAGTTAAGCATTCAATAGCATACATTCGAGCTTTCCGTAGATATGCAGTAGATAAACTTGGAATGATTCCGTCGGAAGTTTGGAGAATATTTCTAATTTCCAGTTGATTTCCTAACCAAACCACCAAGCATGCGTCACCTCCTACTCCTGTTCTTAATTGGTCTCTCTCAGAGCTTATCTGCCCAAAACGGCACGCTCCTGCTTCCCGACCATCTATTTGATGGGAAACAAATACACAAAGATTGGGGCTTGATTTTTCAGGCGGATACAATCGTAGCAGTTGGGCCAAAGTCTCAGCTCAGAAGAAGGCAAGTAGACGAGATTGTTGAGCTACCGGGTACTACTTTGCTACCGGGCCTGATTGAGGGGCATTCTCATCTACTGTTACATCCTTACAACGAAACCAGTTGGAATGACCAGGTGCTCAAAGAGAGTCATGCCGAGCGCGTGGCTAGAGCTGTCGTACATGCCGAGAAGACCCTAATGGCGGGCTTCACCACCGCACGCGACCTAGGTTCGGAGGGTGCGGGATATGCTGATGTGGGAATTCGGACGGCCATCGAGAAAGGGGTGATTCCAGGGCCAAGATTGCAAGTAGCAGGCCCAGCTATTGTGGCCACAGGTAGTTATGGTCCCAAGGGCTTTGCCCCGCACGCCCAGCCCCCCTTGGGAGCACATGCCGCTGATGGTGTGGATGAACTGATTAAAGAAGTACGCAGACAGATTGGTCATGGCGCAGATTTCGTAAAGGTTTATGCTGACTATCGATGGGGACCAGATGGAGAAGCACGGCCAAGTTTTTCGTTGGAGGAGCTAAGACTTATTGTGCAAACTGCGGCAAGTAGCGGCCGCAAAGTAGCTGCTCATGCCGCAACGGCCGAAGGCATCCGAAGAGCAACGCTTGCGGGCGTGGTTAGCATTGAACATGGAGATGGCGGAACGGCCGAAGTATTTGCACTAATGGCGGAAAAGGGCGTATCGCTTTGTCCAACCATTGCGGCCGGAGATGCCATTAGCCAATATCGAGGATGGCAAAAAGGCCAAGGTGAAGAACCGGCCAGAATTAAGCGAAAGCGGCAATCCATGAAACTAGCCTTGGCAGCAGGGGTGACGATAAATGCCGGTGGAGATGTAGGTGTTTATCCCCATGGTGATAATGTCCGAGAGCAGGAGTTAATGGTGGAATATGGAATGTCTCCGCTAGCCACCCTGGTGGCCACCACTAGCACTAACGCCAAAATCATGGGCTGGGAGGATCGACTAGGGCGTTTGAGTCCAGGTCTTTGGGCAGATCTCTGCATTGTAGAAGGGCGACCAGATCTCAACATTTCGGACTTAAGAAGAGTAAGAGGAGTAATAAAAGGCGGAAATTGGGTGGTAAGAAAATAAAAAAAGTCGTGCCACAACGACACGACCTGCCAAATTGAACTAGTATGAAAAAACTCTATAGTAATAACTCCAAAGATGTTGAAATGTTGCATCGTGGTGTGCGGATGTTTGAAATATCCGACCAACTCCCTTTTTTCCTCGTTAAACGGATCGCAAAAGCGGATGGGAATCGTGCAACTTTTTCATCTGCAAGAATGCCAGCTTGAGGGGGATAGTTTCTCATTTGAGCTATTGTACACCAAATGAAGCGGGGAGACAGGTACTTTTTAATAATTTTGGGAGAGAGAATTCCAGTCGATGAAAAGCAAGCTTATTGAGATCATCAAACGCGTAGGGCCACATCTACTATTTTGGGCAGGTGTGGTATCTGTGTACTACCGCAATGCGCAGATCCGAGAATGGACAGAGCATTTCTGGGAATACATGGGCTGGGTGCTTCCCGTTGATATTGCTGCGGTTTATTTTGCTGCTTACCTCTTGATTCCGTCTTTCTTATTACGAAAGCGCTACACCACTTTCCTTGCTCTATTTCTGATCTCCAACGCTTTCTTTGTCTTGTTAGAGAATGGAATCTATCATTTTGTGGTTAACCCATACATGGAAAAGGGCTACGACCTTCCCTTCTTTTACTTACCCCGAATTTGGAGCATTATACTTGGCATGGATGTATATGTCTTTCTTTTCTGCGGTATACAATTGTATCGTTACTGGGTTCGGGATCAGAAAAAGCAATCAGAATTAATCCAACAAAGTTTAAGCAGTGAGCTGGCATTATTGCGCTCACAAATCAATCCCCACTTTCTTTTCAACACCCTAAATAATATCGATCTTCTGGTGTTTAAGGATCAACAGAAAGCCTCCGATTCCATTGTCAAACTATCGGAAATTATGCGCTACATGTTGTACGAAGCTAATACTGAATCCGTCCCCTTATACAAGGAGGTACAGTATCTGGAAAGTATGATCGATTTGATTCGATTACGGGTAAAAGACCCCAATTTTATCCAGTTTGAGATCCAAGGCAATCCACAGGGTAAAATGATCCCACCAATGCTATTGGTCCCTTTCGTCGAGAATGCCTATAAACACGGCAAAAAAACAGGGCAGGCACCCGGTATTAGCATTAAGTTAGATATCGGGAATCTGTATTATCAACTATATGTCTACAATCGAAAAGATACGGGTCATGTAGAGGCCAAAGACTTTACGGGAGGAATCGGTTTGCATAATGTAAAACGGAGGCTAAAACTACTATACCCTAATGAATATGAGTTGATCATAAATGATGAACTCCAGTCTTTTGAGGTGAGTCTACGATTGCCGATCGTTAGAACAAAGGTTGAAACCCAAACAGTAGAACTCCCTCTCAAAACCACTTAATCATGAAGCTTAGTTGTATTGCCGTAGATGATGAGCCTTTGGCTTTGGAAAAAATGGAAACTTACATTGCCAAAGTAGATTACCTCGACTTGAGAGGCACTTTTGACAATACCTTTGATGCCTTGAATTTTCTTCGGCAGGAACGAGTCGATTTAATGTTTCTGGACATTCAAATGGACGAGTTGACCGGAATTCAGCTGCTGGAAGTGTTAAAGAATCAACCAAAAGTGATCCTGACCACTGCCTACGATCAATATGCCCTCAGAGGGTATGAGCTAGATGTGGTGGATTATCTACTTAAACCATTTAGCTTTCAACGTTTCCTAAAGGCCACTGAAAAAGTATTTGAAAGCGTTCGCCAAATACAACAACCGACTACCAAATCACCTACTCATTCGGATAAGGATTTTATTCTCGTCCGGTCAGAATATCGTTTACAAAAAATAAAATTGCAAGATATTCAGTATATCGAAGGGATGAAAGATTATTCCCGCATCTTCACCCCCACCAATAAAATCATGACCTTGCAAAATCTCAAGAAACTGGAAGAGGTCCTCCCCTGCCCTCCTTTTCTACGCGTCCATAAATCCTTTATCATTTCTGTAGACCGCGTGAACAGTATCGGTAAAAACGACATTGTAGTGGCGGAACGCACCATTCCTATCGGCGGCCTCTACAAAAAGACCTTTATGGACTATTTGGATAAACAGAAGTTAATTGGGTAGGCTAGTGAAAATGTAGTATGAAGCACGTAGCGGTATTTGGAGAATAAAAATTTGAAGGTATTTAGATGTCTTATCCGATTATGTATCAGTTTTCTTTACTTAGGGAAAAGTAGAAACGACTCCCCTTGCCTTTCTCTGATTCAAGCCAGATCCTATTCCCCGTTTTTTCCAATATATTTTTGCAAATGGCTAAGCCTAAGCCTGAAGATTGGGTAAGACTTTTATTGGCTAAGGTTTTAAAGGGTTGGAATATCTGCTGATGGTAAAGAGAATCAATGCCTGTACCATTATCACTAACCTTAAAAACTATTTCACCCTCGCTTTCCTCCAAACTCACTTCTACTAGCGGCATTTGGGCTTCATTGTAAACTAATCCATTGCGAATTAGGTTTCTAAGTATTAATCGCAGCATTGCGGCAGGAAAATAAACATGGTCTATTTGGTCGAGATTCAAAAGATATATCTCGCCATTTTTCTCATTTAGTAGATCCTGCACGTCACTTTTTACTGCCTTCCAGGTCTCTACTACCGAGACCCGTTGGAACTTCAACTCATCATTGGAAAGGCTGGTGTATGTTCTCAAAGAATCAATGATCTGGTAAGACGTCTTTGAACTAGCCTGTATAAAGCCCAAGTACTCCTGAAAGCGCTGAATATCAACTTCCTGACGCTTGAGTGATGCGTCAATTAATCCGGCAAAACTATTGATATTCCGAATGGGCTCTTTCAGATCGTGTGAGGTGATGTAAGCAAAATGGGTAAGATCTTGATTTTTCGTATGCAGTTCTGTATTCAATTGGGTCAGCTTCTGCTTAGATTGTGCCTGGTAGTAAAGGATCAACAAAAGCGTTACAAATGCTAAAGACACAAACAATATTGCACCCACTACAACCTGCCTATTCAACTGCCTTTTATACTGATAATCAGCTTTTTGCTTTTCTTCTTCAAACTTATTTGTGAGTAAGGTCTCTATGATTTGATACGAAATGGGAGGCTGGTCAATAGCCTGTTGCTGTAGGAATCCCTGATTTAGGATAGCATAAGCCTTTTTAAAGTTTTGTTGTCGAGCATATATTTCCGCATGGTGATAGCTGAGATCATCAATATAATAGGACAAGAGTTCTTGAGCCTTCGCCGCGTGAAAGGCAGCCTGTTCCAGTTTACTTTGCTCAAGATAAGCCAAGCTCATACCGTAGTGACACTCCCCAGCTTCTTTCCGTTCATTTTGTTGTTCGCTTAGCCGAATACCATCTTGAAAAGAATGAATCGCAGAATCGACTGCATGTTCAGCCAAATAAGCCAGTCCCAATTGGAAGTAGATATAACCCAATGAGGTCGTGATCTGAGTACTATCCTTTAGGTATATGGCTCTTCTACACGCCATTTTTGTACTATCATATTCTTCCTTAGCACCATAAGCTGTAGCAATGGTAAATAGACTAAAGAGTTCTCGAAAGGGGACCTTTTCTTTCCGTGCTAATCGTTCATTTTCCCTTGCTACTTGTAGGGCTTTATCATACGCTCCTATTTCTACATAGATCGTAGCTAGATTATGGTTAATGTATTGCATTAGTTCGAAATCATTCGTACCCCCTAATTCCCTCGCCCTGAGTAACCACTTCAAGGCATCCAAAAGCTGCGTTTGAAAAATCAAATAAATCCCATAATGAGCGCAATATCTGGCCATCGTGATTCCTAGAGAATCTGCCCCAATCACCTGTCGGGCAGCAGCGAGGTCACTAGCCCCTTGTACCGATATCCCACGACGAAGGTCATTCTCGAACTTTTTTAGGTAAATCTGTACTTTTAGATCGCGATCCTCAGCTGGCACATATCGCAAGGCATAATCTAGGATAGAATCCGATTCCGCGAATTGATTATTACGAAGCAGGGATTGAGCCAAGTAGAAATAGGATTGAGCCAATCGGCTGTCTCGCCCTTCCGCCTCTGCCAACTGTATTGATTCCTTGGCAAACAACAAAGCGGAATCCACTTGATGCTTCTGCAAATATTTTTCAGTCAGAGCAAGGCAAATGGAATGCTTCTCCTGAGGATCATGGGTTTGGAAATAAACGGTTAGCAAACTATCTGTAGCAGTCGACAGCAGTCTACTGCTGATCAGTAACGACAAGAACAACACGGACACATATTTCATATCATGTTTCTAAGGTCTCATGATCACCCCCTGCAAGTATTTTTGGGCATCATGACGAACCTAAAAATACAAGAATTTACATTATAGTAAAAGCAATATGTTGTTGTGGCACATAAATCTAGAAAAGGGATCAAGACCATTCCCAGAAAACCCAGGCCTTTGTCTTTTTCTCATCCAGGAACTATTTTCTAGGCAGCCTCATTATAATGAAGCACCTTCTTTAACGCAAAAAACAATTGCACGAATTCATATTTATCGCTAATTTTATATATTTGCAGTCCGCTAGAAAACAGCGATTTGAAGGGGCGATTAGCTCAGTTGGTTTAGAGCGCATGCTTGACAGGCATGAGGTCGGCGGTTCGAATCCGCCATCGCCCACCCTATAAGCAATCAGAAGCAGTTTCTTATTGATTTCAGTTTTTTGTAGTGGTGATCTGGAGTTTACTTTCCACAAAGACATTTTTCTTTTTCAGGCCACGAGTTTTGGATAAGGCCGTCGGCAGGCCGGTCTTGATAAAGGTATACCCATCTATTTCTTCTGTAGTCAAAGTCGGAAAATCCTTTTCCTGGGCGAAAACGTAGAGTTCTTCTACGCCAAAAGGAGGAGCCACCTCAAAGCCATCTCCCAATTCTATCCATTGGCCGATCTCGGGGGCATTCACGGCCCGATCATCCTCCAGCAAGATGAGTTGTCCGTCAGCGAGTTTGTAGATCGTTCTGAGCTTACAGGTTCTACTAACTTGAAAATAGAGACGCACTTCTTCATCTTCTTTAAATTGAAGCTGGTCGGTCCCTTTATTAGTACGAATTTGCAAACTTAGTTTTGTCTTGGCAGGCGGGAGTTCATCACCATTAGGTTCTTGCGAGCTAACAGAAGATTGTGTTTTTTCCTCCTTAGTACCTTCAGGGGTTGTTGCTATCTCTTGATTGGAGTTTTCGATTTCAGGGGTAGGTGATGGAGTTACGACTGCTACACTGTCCTGATGTTCATCGATGACCTGAACCTGATTTTGTTTGGTATGATCCAGCCAATCTCGGATGGAGTAACCTGATATCTCAGCTATTCCCGCTCCTACGGCTATCAATGCAGCCAGTCCACCAAACAACCTCTTCCAAGACATTTTCTTGCCTTTGAATAGATGGCCATTTTCTTGTGCTGCATGCTTGTCCTGAGATGGTTCATTTAATTCATCAATCAATTGCAAGATACTATCCTTAATGGAATTGCTCTCCTTCTGCACCTCAGCAGGAGTGAGTAGTCCTTTTCGTTGGTCCTGTTTCAATTTCTCTACTCGGCTAGTTAAGAGGTGACATTCATTTTCCAGGCCCTTGTCCTTTTTTTCAATGGCGATTTTAGTCAGTTCCACTAGTGCCGCCTGCGTTTTATCTTGCGCCACTAGTTTTTTGAGGGCTAATAAATTCGTCCCTTTTTCTCCCTGATCTTCTTTCATTGTAGCAGTCAAATTAGTTTTTACAGCGTTTTATGTCTTAATATAGCTACTATTTCATAAAGGAGAAGCAAGCCTGCAGCATTTCTTGTCTAAGCTCTCCATTCGATTTCACAAGCGCTCCTGTGTCGCATTTTAATTAAAATAAGCTTATCTTCCTATTCTCAAAATACGCCACCAATGAAACTAATTACGATTGTATCCATTTGCTTAATGCAATTGTTGGCTACCTCTATCCAAGGCCAAACTTTAGAAACTTTAATCAAGTTGCATGAACAGAATACCAAAGATCTCTACATAAGTAGAAGAGGAGCCAGCCCCAGAGACTGGAAGCGATCAGGAGAAGTTACGGAAGATATGCTATACGGACTGCTCAATAGCTACCATAGCAAAGTAGGATTAATTATATATACCTATGAAAATAATACCTTGAGTGCCACCTTACTACAAAGTTTTTTTGAGAAATCAACAGTAAAAACTCGTATCAAAAAAGAGAAATTAATCGATTTGATCGCGCAGGCCAATGCACTTTATGCGTCCAACTTCTCTACCAGAGTTCCATTAAGAAAAGACAGAGGACTTAAGCCCAAAAAGACCATCAATAAATCTGAAGAGAATGATCGAGCCGCTTTTAATCAAGTCAATGATATCCTACTACCCTTCAAGAAGGAACTGAGAAATCTTGACCACCTCATCATTGTTCCTAGCTTTAATATCGGGACATTACCTTTTTATGCTTTCAAGCTAGCTAAGGATAAATACCTAGTCGATTTCATGAGCTACTCCATAGCGCCAAGCCTGTTTGAACTAGCTGTATCAGAGAAAATGAATCGAAAGGAACAAATGCGTAGATTTGAAAGAAAGGATAATGAATCCAGCTTTCGAGTAGAGCGAGGATTATTTGTGGCCAATCCTAACTATCCAGATGACCTAGAATGGGAATTTCCAGATTTACCTGGAACGGAAGTTGAAGTAGATTACATCACCAAATCATTAGAAGCATCAAGTTATCAGGTCTTAAAAGGGAGAAATGCAACTGTCAAGAACATTAAGCGCCATATCTGCGACTGTGACCTTTTGTATTTCGCTACCCATGGTATATCGAATCAAGAAAACCCCTTGGATAGTAGTTTTTTAGTCTTGTCCGACACTTACTGGGGGCCGTCTCTTCTAACCGCTAGAAACATACAAGATATCAGGCATGAATGTGATTTGAAGGCAAAACTCGTCGTTTTAAGTGCCTGTCAAACAGGGCTTGGCAGGGATCATGCCGGGGGGATTATCGGTTTGTCGAGAGCCTTTCATATTGCTGGCGCCAATCACATCGTGATGAGTCTATGGGCCATTAATGATCAAGAAACTGCCAAACTCATGGGTTTCTTCTTTGACTATCTAAAAACAAGAAGTGACCTATTGCCTCACGAGGCCCTACGCTATGCGGTATTGAAATATAAGTCCAGCGTAAATGACGATCCCAATTATTGGGCATCTTTCTCTATTTTTGGTATTCCGTACAACAGCCTCTACTGATACCGACTATTTTATAATGGAAATGGGGAAGTCTGGCACATTCGGTGGGTAATTGGTCGTGGGCGTCTGATCCCCCTGTGTCAATTGCTTGACTCTATGGGAAATGTAGTAATCCAGCGACTTGCAGGTCACTTTACCTCCAGACTGGTGCACGGCCTTGCCGCCTAAGCCTTCAATCAAAGCCTTGGTGAAGGCGCCATGCCCCCAGGCGGAATTTTCCAGGGAAGACTGCCTCCCTGTAGACGAAGAATAGACGACCGCACCATTTTCTGCCTGAATCAATTCATTGACGATACGATCTATATTGGGATTTCCGCGCCTGCGATTACTAGCCATGAGGTTGCCGGAATGGCAAGCATCCATAAAGACCAATATCTTGCCCGTCACCACCGCTACCGTTTCCTGTATATCGCTTTCCATTAGAGCGGTACGCCTCAGGGCCTTTTGATCAGCTTCTACCGGCAGGTAGAAAAAGGTGCCTCGGGTATCTTCCACCCCATGACCTGCGAAAAAGAGCATGGCTACATCGTGCTGGGTAGTTTCACGGATCAACCAATCCAAACCATCTAAGATATTATCCTTCGTAGCGTCTTTATTGGTAAATAATTTGGTTTTCACTTTATTGTAGAGCAAGCCTTCCTGCGCTTTCAGCACCTTCACAAAACCCTCTGCATCATCATCCGGATAGTCGAGATCATAGCTGTCATCATTATAGTCTCCCACCCCCACTGCCAGAATATATAGATCCGGCTTCATACTGGAGGAGAGGAAGGACAATTCGCCATCCCAAAACAAGTTGATGCTAGCTTCAGGACTAGTACCAAAGCGATTCTCTGCGATGACAGAAACCGTGCAGTTTTCGGAGGGAATGCGAATCTGTACCGTCTCGCGTTGCCCTGATGCCTTGAGTCCACGTTCAAAGGAGATAGGGCGGCCATCCAACAAGATCTTCACCGAAGTAATAGGTTCTTTATTGGGGGATTGCAAACTGTACTCTAGTTGGACACTATTGCTCCCCACCTTTGATCCCGTGGCAGGTTGTAAGATGCGCACGGTAGGCGGCAGTTCCTGGGTAATATTTCTTTGACTGGAAGCACGCTGGGCCCTCTCATTGGCTAGACGCAGGGCCTTATCTTCGTCCACCGTCAGTAGAATGCGATCAATCACATCTGGCCGATAATAGGTCTTGCGGAATTTGGAAACAGGATAAAAAAGCGCCTCGGTATCTTCCCCCTGATTGACATGCCAGCCCAAGAAATTTTCCGCCCCCGCCGAGGCATCATAATAGCCAGAAGGCGTCCATAGTACCCATTGTTTGCGGTCGGGGTGGACATACAGGCTCAGCAATAGCTGTCCGTCGCTCATCCGGTACCATCTAAGCGTACCATTCCCCATGCAAGCTACCACCACCTTTTGGTTGCCAGCAATATTTACTGCCCAGGTTTCTGTTTGTGTTCCACTTTTCCATAGTTGTTTACCTTCTCGATCTATGGCATATACATTCCAATTTGTCCCTAAGACGATGGTTTGTCCTCGCTCTGCAATATCAACGGAACGAGTAATTTCACGTTCCTTTAATATCGAAATTGCTTTTCCATCTAGCTTGGGCGAATAGGTGTTTTTCCAATCAGCAACCGCTAGTTGCTGAAGCTTATCCTGAAAAGAGGAAAAGGCCACTGTTGCTTCCTTTAACTTACGACTTTCAACATCGAATGAAAGCGGATCTTCATAAGCAGGTGTCCATCCAATCATTGTCCCTTGGTCGCTAATCCTAAGGTGGCTACGGTCGAAGATATTATGATCATTCAAAGCTGCCTCCTGATAAACAATTCTTTCCCCAGAATCGGGATCTAGTATGCCCCAGTCGGGTTGAGCACTAGAGTAAAGGACGTGGCCAGTAGGCATGATTTTAATATCTGATACAGAACTACCTGCTATAGGGTATTCACTATTATTACCTCGCCCTGTATTGTCCCAAATTTTAATCAGTCGCCAATACTTTCCATCTTCTTGCCTACGCTTATAGTACCCGCCAGCAATTAGTCGTTTACCATCTTGTGAAAAGGACACCACATTCAGCTTATGATTCAATTCACTTGCCAGTCCAAGCTCCGGTTCGTATAGCAATTGTAGGCTGCGAGCATCCAATATCTGCATCCTAGGACTATCACTATAGCCCACTGCCATCTTGTTGCCATCGGGTGAAATAGCCAAGGAAAAGGGTTGAGTTCCTCCGGTTGTTTTGTTTTTCTTGATCAATATGAATTTGGCATCATAGAGTCTGATATAGCCATCATAGCTAACAGTTGCCAGACCTCCTTTGGGTCTAAAAACCAAATTATGGACATTATCTAGATAATCCTGGTCCTCCATTTCCAGTCCCCAAGTACTTGATTGGTAAACCCTAATTCCCTGGGTACCAGCCAAAGCTGCTGCCAGATATCGTCCATCTGAGGAGAATTCCAGATCTAAGATCACATTGCCCAACCCTCCAATGCAATGCTGTAATATGCCAGTTTGGGTATGAAAGATGAAAATATTATGATTACCACTATTGAAATATCCTCCCACTGCCACATAACGCCCATCCGGCGAGAGGGCACAGGCATACAACATACCTACATTACCGATGCCAATGGGGAGGCGATAGATTTCTAGCAATTCTCCCGAGGTAGCACTCCAAAGTCGTGCCGTTTTATCATTACTACAGGTCAGTACATATCTGCCCAGCTTATCGGTAGAAATTCTACCTGCCATAGCTGTGTGCATCCCCGTTTCCAGTCGAAGAATAGGAGAAGTAGATTGCGTAAAAGCTTGGCTAACGAAGAATAATGAGAAGAGGATCAGTAGGTTTTTCATTGGGCTATATAAATAGTGACTGATTAACTTAATGGAAAAATTAATACAAATTGGGCTGAATTCCAATTTGTAGATGTTCTTGGGTTACCGAATTATTCCTACGGCTAATTACTAATCGTGGCAATTACTGTTCCTGGACCGCCCAAACTGCCACCTCCTCCATCTTTCCCTTCAACTGAATGGCTCCTAAAGAAGCAGAAGTCCACTTAGCAGGAAGTTCTAAATTAGAAAGTAAGTTTTGGGATATGAGTAATTGCTCTTTGTAGTGATTACATTGCCCTTGAATACGAGCGGTGGTATTGAGTACATCACCATGAAAAGCAATTTCCTTTTTGACAATGCCTACTTCCGCCACCATTACTTTTCCATAGTGCAATCCCGCTTTAAAAACAGGGACTTCCCCATACTCTTGCAAGTAATAATTTCTTTTACTTTCAAGTCGATCTCGATAAGCGAAGTATATTTCCAAGCAATTGTTGTTCGCCAAACCACGCGAGGTGGGCCAGGTGAGTACTGCCTCATCGCCTACATATTGATAGATCTCCGCTTGAAAAGGCTTGATGATCTCATTGAGGTCGAAAAAGCAGTCTTGGATGAACCGACTGAACTTTAAGTGACCTAATTTTTCGGCAATGGTAGTTGAAGATTTTAGGTCCAAGAACATAAAGATGCGTTCCTCTTCTTGCGGCTTGTGGTATTTCCCAAGTAGCATATTCCAAAGGACACCCGGTCCAAATTTTTGATCGATGGCTCGGAAAAAAGTAATCAAAGCCATGACGACGGAAAAATAAGCCAACGACACCCAGAAAACACGGCTATTAATCATCCCCTTTGCCCATTCTATATCTAAATCTAATGGGCTGCGGCGGGTTAAAATAATCAGCCCGACCCACATCATGAACTTTACCAATAAGAAGTAAATAGCGGCCTTGAAAATCAATAAGCGACCATAGGACCATCTTCTAAATTTAGGACGATCAAGGTTCAGTTCTACCACACCAAAGATCAGCCCCCCTAGTATGCCAATAATAAGCAACAGGAAAAATCGCTGATAGGGCAACTCCAGCGCAAATTCCTGAGACGTTCGTAGATCAAAGAAGCGGATAAAATGGAAGAACTGGGTAGCTAGGATGAAAACCAAAATCATCTGCCCCAAAAATCGGAGTTTCTCTCCCCAGGTACGTGTCATAAAATACCGAAATTGATTCCTCGCAATTACTGCAATATGTCTCGGAATTCCAATAGATGGATGGCAACTAATCCCAATATGCCAACTAACAACACGTAATAGAGCGTAGGTATAATTGTTTTGCGTAGGATTAACCCCTCCTTACCTAGAAAACCTACTGTAGCTGATGCTGCAACTACATTGTGTATTGCAATCATATTACCCGCTGCTGCGCCTACGGCTTGTAAGGCAACCACCAAAGTGGTCGGCATGGCCAAACGCTCCGCCACTCCAAACTGAAAAAGGCTAAACATCAAATTACTGACTGTATTACTCCCCGCAATAAAAGCCCCCAATGCACCGATGGAGGGTGCAAAAAGTGGATAGATCTGCCCTACCTGATTGGAAACCCACTCTGCCATAGCAATGGGCATGGCAGGCAAATCTGCTGGGTTCCCACCTGAATTAATATAGATCCGCACCATTGGTATTGTAAAAATGAGTACAAAACCAGCCCCCAAGAGCATTTTTGCACTTTCAGAGACAGCTAGACGAACCGCATTGGCTTGCATACGATGGAGATAGATTGTGATGAATCCAACTACAATCAAGATAGTACCTGGCAGGTATAAAGGCGTACTTGAGGCATTTATACCTGTACCCAAAATATTCGTCCAGTTGATGTTAATAGAAGTTAGTACGGCCTTAATCTGTAACTGGGGAATACGAGTCAGTACTAAGATCAGGGCGAGAAAGAGGTAAGGTAACCAGGCTTTCGTTAAAGAGATTTTATGGCTCGTTTTGGGCTGATCCATATCAATAGTAAGGGTACCGAACCAAAGTTTTGGCCAATTTTTCTCCTCCGGAAAATCCCAATTCGCTTTAGGTTGTAAAAAGCCCCAACGCGCCAAACTTACCACGATGGTCATCCCAACCAAGGCCCCGATCAAGGAAGGGAATTCAGGCCCAAGAAAAATTCCCGTTAGGGCATATGGGAGAGTAAAAGCTAAGCCACCTATTAGTGTAAAGGGCAAAACAGTGAGGCCCTCCCGCCAGGATTTATTCGTTCCAAAAAATCGGGTCATCATACACACCATAAAAGTAGGCATCAACACTCCCGCAATCCCGTGAAAAATCGCGACATCGGTGGTAATTAGCTGCAAGTACTCTGAGAACGCAACACCTACCCCCTCCAAGCGGCCATCTAAACCAGGGTTTTGCAATCCCCCTCTCACCCCTACCAAAATCGGCGTACCGACAGCACCAAAGGTCACTGCTGTACTTTGCACCATCATCCCTAACATCACCGCTGCCATTGCAGGGAAGCCCAATGCCACCATCAAAGGAGCCACCACAGCTGCGGGCGTCCCGAATCCCGCAGCCCCTTCTATAAAAGAGCCAAACAGCCAACAAATGATTACCACTTGAATGCGCCGATCTGCACTGATATTGGTAAATCCTTCCCGAATAGCGGCTACTCCTCCTGAATGTTTCAACAGGTTTAGGAGTAGAATAGCACCAAAAATGATATAAAGGATATCAAAAGTGATGAACAAACCCTGAATGGAGGAAGCCAATACATCAAGCCAAGAATACTGCCAGCCAAACACAGCTACCAAAGCAGCAATGACAAAAGAGATGGGCATGGCTAGGCGAGCGGGAAGGCGGAAGCCTACCAATAGAATGGCTGCTGCCAAAATGGGCAGCAAGGCCAGAAAGGCCAAAATACTTGCTGTCATGGTTTTTCGTTGAAGGATCAAAAGAGGGAAATAGGAACGACCTCCATCAAACGCTTCTTCCTATTTCCCGCTTTCCTAAGGCTCTACCTTAGAGATGCTTTCCAACGCGAGCATCAATGCATGGGTGCCTTTCTTTCCGTATCCTTGCGCTTCTACTGCCTTATATAGTTGATGTACCAAAGCTAGACCAGGCAGGAACAAATTCATACGCTTTGCTTCGTCCAAGGCAATTTCCATATCCTTCACGAAGTGCTCCACATAGAAGCCAGGTTCAAAATTCCGCGCTACCACCCGAGGGGCCAAATTGCTCAAGGTCCAACAGCCCGCCGCCCCTCCACTAATGGCTTGCAACATCACTTCCAAATCCAAACCAGATTTATAAGCATACAATAGACTTTCGCACACCCCAATCATAGTACCCGCAATCGTAATCTGATTGCACATCTTGGTATGCTGCCCAGATCCAGCGCCCCCCTCGTAGATGATATTCCCCCCCATAATATTCAATAAGGGCATAATCGCATCAACAGTATCTTTATCCCCACCTACCATAATCGATAGCGTTCCCTTCTTCGCTCCCACATCCCCACCAGAAACAGGCGCATCGACCGAAGATATGCCCTTTTCCTTAGCCTGCTGGTATATCTCCACCGCTAAGCTTGGTTTGGTAGTCGTCATATCCACCAAAACGCTACCCGTTTGCGCTGTACTTAAGATTCCTTCTTCTCCAAAATACACTTCCTCTACATCTGCGGGAAAGCCCACAATAGTGAAGATTACATCTGCTACTGCTGCCACTGCTGCTGGCGAGTCTGCCCAGTCTGCTCCTTTATCTATAGCCGCCTGCGCCTTAGCTCTTGTACGATTATACACCGTTGCTTTGTATCCATTGTCGATCAGATGGCCCACCATAGAAATGCCCATTACACCAGTTCCAATCCAGCCAATATGTGTCTCTTTTGTTAGTTGAAAAGCCATGAGTTCTAAGATTTTAGGTAATCCACAAAATAGGTACTTGCCCTCTCCTTTTCAATTATTTGGCTAGAAATACCCAAATGAGCAAAGGATGAAAACCTAGCTTGCCCTACAACACCCCCTCCCAAAACATACTCCACGAAAAAAGGAGAAAAAGCAGCTCCACCTATTGTTTTTGCTTTTCGAATTTTCTACCTTTGCGTCCCCTAAATGAGATCGGGATGTAGCGCAGGCCGGTAGCGCGTTCGTCTGGGGGGCGAGAGGTCGCAGGTTCAAATCCTGTCATCCCGACTAAAGTCAATGAAAAACATTGACACAAAATATTAACGGTCAACAAATTACAACACTTTGTTGGCCGTTATTTTTTTTATTGGGTTGCATATTGGGTAAAAAAAGTAAAAAGTAGCTTCTGTTTAGGTCAACATCTTTCCTACCGCTAAATTTCTTGCGGTTCTGCTCAGCTTGGCCTAAGATGAAGTCGAGTTACCCTTTCATGTATTTAGGCCATGCTATGATGTGGGTTGGTTACTTTTGAGGTAAGCATTTCTTAGAAGTCCCTAAGCTATAATACACAGGCTATCTTAGGAGCATATCAAATATAAATACCAACTATCTTATTTCTTTCATAACCATAGAAGCAATAGTATCTAACGTTACCGGACTAAAGTTGCCACCACCCAACTTCGCTAACTTTGAAAGTTGATTCCTAGCTATTTTATCTACTTTTTGGTTAAAGTAGAATATGGAAAGATCTACCTTTCTCGGCTTTGAATCATTTTCTATTACTATTTGCTTTAGTGCATCAAATTTGGTGAATTTTCCATCAGTTGCGATAATTATCTTATTGTTACCTCTAGTTTCAAAGTTCTTTTTTGCTGTTTGGTAAGCTAATTTTAGTCCCACTTCTGCATTTGTTTTAGTTTCAGGGCTCATTTTTCTAATTACTTGTAACAATTCCCTTCTATCGGCACCTGATTTACCCTCAATTAGTACTCTGGCATTTTCTGAAAAGACAACAATAGATATTTTGTCGTTACTTCTTAATAGTAGTACTAGTTCAGCTAAAGTTTTCTTTAAAAGAGGGAGTCGACTCTTTCTATCCATAGAATTCGAAATATCTACAAGAAAAGTAAGTCGATTGTCTGATGTACCTTCCAAGGTTTCATTGATGAAGATCTCTTTTTGAGGTATAAGGTCATCCTCTTGCTGTACTTGAATTATAACTTTAGTATTGGAAGTCTTACCCGTAGCATCTGTGATTTCATAGGTAAATTCATCAGTTCCATTGAAATATGGATCAGGCAAATAGTTAAACTTGTAGCTATTCCTGCTAAGCTTTCCATTGCGAGGTTGACTATGAGTAACTATTCTAATTTGATCGCCCTCTGGATCATAATCATTGTCTAAAACGGCAATGTTGATTGCTTCTCCTCCAGAGAAAATAGAGTCAATCAAAGCCACAGGCGGTTGATTAATAGGTAGATCTACAACGAGGGAAATCTTTGCTCTAGCCATCGTCCCTTCCTTATCTTCAATGAAGTAGGGTATCATTTCCGTATTCTTACCCTGAGTCAGTATAGTACGAAAAAAATAACAATCTCCTTCTCTAGTAAATTTACCTAAAGTCGTCGTTCCTATATCCTTTAAAAATAACTTTTCCCCTTCAGGATGGATATCGTTTTCTAATGGGCAGACCTTAAATCTATCCATACTATTAACAAATAACACATCATCTTTTGCCAAAGGGGGGAGCTTTATTGGTTTTGACCGTTTAATTTCGATTACGACATCTGCCTCGGCTCCTAATCCACCTTCATCAACGATCTGATACCGGAAAGACGTTTGACCTGACCAGTTATCAGGAGCATTAAAAATCAACTGATCTCCCTTCCTTATTATACTTCCAACTACTGGTTGATTAAATCCTTCAAGCCTGATGCCATCAGAATCTGAGTCATAATCATTATTAATGACGGGTAGCAACAATGGGGTGGTTTGACCCTCAAATCTATCTGCAATGGCAATTGGAGGTGAGTTTGATCTTTCTACTCTAATTTTCACTTGTGCACTACTCTTTATGCCGTTCGAAGTGCATATTGTATATAGGAACACATCTTCTCCAGTGAAAGAATTTTTAGGAATATAGGTCAATTCATTTCCGTCCTTTAATAGTATGCCATTTAAGGGGTAAGTGAAGTCACATATTTTCAGATCATCCTTTCCTTGGAACAGATCATTCTCTAATACCGGGAGCTTAATTTCTTCTCCTGAAGAACTATATAGGTCATCTATCGCCGTTATTATTGGGGCTGAGGAGAAGGTGATAGGAGAATTAATGACTATTTCATCGAAGAAGTAATAGGCATATAAACCATCGTTTGTAGGGTAACAGTTTTCTAGTTTAAGTTGATCGTCACTTTTGAAATTACCGATGGTGAGGAAGGTATAAGCTTGATCTGGGACAAAAGTGAAGGTGTGGGTTGACCAGGAAGAACTGCAAATCGGATCCTTAAATTCTAAATGTGGACTTACCAGTAAGACTTCGTGTCCTGCCTGGCTTAGTGGGGCATTAGAAAAGTGTATCCCTAAACCGTTTGATGAATACTTACCATATTGTTTTGATAAACCATTTGAAATCGATATTGATATTTCATATTCCCGTCCTGGTTGCATGGCATCCGAGAGCTTCACATAAAAATACTCTCTGAAATTACTAATATTTCCATTATATGCTACGATGCCTACTACCCCACCTCCATTTTGCGGTAATACTATTCCCATTTTAGTATTTGGAATTTTGGCACTTTCAATTCCATCTCGATGAAAGAAATCCGGAGTTCCATATCGAAAATCTAAAGCATCGATGCCACTGGCGCTTTTCCATTCAGCAATCGCTGAAAAGTTCCCATCTCTAGAGGGAGATTTTAGGAATAATTCAAAATTGGGATTAGGAACTATATTTTGAGCAATTATCTTTGTAAAAGGAATGAAAAAAAACAAACCTAAAAAAACTCTAACTATTAATACCATGTTAATATTTTTTCACCTATTAATTCCTATTCTATGTAATACTATGGGTTTAGGAGACAGTAGCAAAATAACGGCTTTCGATGGAAATAACAAGGACTTTCAATTGGATAATTGCAGTATTTGTGAGCGTCCTTTTTCTTCAGGACAAAAATACTATTTAGATAATTGGGGGGCGCAATTTCATGATTATCACCTAAAAGAGCTAGACTTTTGCTATTCTTGTAATCGTCCAATACACCCAAATGTCGTCTCAAATCATCCACATGAAAGTGGTGGATATAGATTTGATGATGGTCGCTACGCATGTAATTCTTGTATTAGTGATGATGGATTGGTTATATTGGACACCCAAGGAGAGGAGATTCTCAGGGAGGTTATTGTAATGGGAAAAAGAATGGGATTGGAAATTCCTAATATTTTCAATATTAAATTAGTAACTAAAAACGAGTTAAATAGTATTCGTCGTCAGGAATTGAGAGAGGGAGAAAAAAATCCGGCCCTCACTCAGCTTTCGATTACAAAGCGTCTATTGCAAAAGGGAGCTTACAGTCTTGAAACAAAGTGCGATATATATATACTAAGGGGATTAAGTACTACCTTCTTTAAAAGTTGCTTAGCGCATGAATTAATGCATGTTTGGTTATTTGCCAATGCCCAATATGACCAAGAGTCCTCCCTAAATGAAGGATTGTGCAATTATTACTCTTACAAGATACTAGAGGCGGACCATGAAATACCCAATAGATACAAAAAGTATCATATGAAAATTATTGAAGAAGATCCCAGTATAGATTACGGTGAAGGTTTTAGAAGAGTCAAGCTCTTATCGGAAAAGTTGGAAGGTTTAGAAAATATTTTGATCTTTGCAAAATACAATTCAAAACTACCTTAAGATAATTGCATTAACTAGTAGAACACTAAACTTAATCAATTTAAACGACCAGGAAATTTAGCAAGCGAAATTGATAGAAAAATATTGAAAGCGGAAAATGAAACACGGTTTGTATATCCATAGAATCTGCTTCTAATATGCCCGTAGTGATAAAGACAGATTCCCAAAATAGTAGAAAGAAAAACACTTTGGCAAGAATCTTCAACCTGTTTAGGGGTTGGAATAATTGCTACCAGTGATTACTATTCTGCTTGACTTAAAGAAATCGAATTACGCTACACTTATTTTGACTCTTTTCCAATAATAGTGACTAATTTAGTGCCTTTATCGAATTGTAGATTATCTTTAGAAGTAAGAGGTCATCTAAAGGAGACTACAAGTTTCATCTTTAAGACCTCTTAACACTTGGAAGTTAAAAACCCTCACTTATATCAAGCGCTTATTACCTATTGCTTCTAAATAAAAAGTTTTTCAACTATGACTTTAGGACGTCAAATCTATTTATTTTTAGTTTTCTCTCTTAGCTTAATACAAATTTCAATTGCTCAACCCCTAAAGGAAGGGAATCTTTTCAGGAAGGCGGTCGTGAAGTACCCTAGCATGATTATGTCTGCACCTGGTTCTGGATCGTCCAAAGTGAGTCTTAGGGAGTTTGATATTGTGTACATCTACAAGGAACGAGGAGATCACTACCAAGTAGGTACTGGTATAAAAGCCCCAGAAGGATATCTACCAAAGAATGCTGTTCAAGATTGGAATACCAGGATATGTCTTCATTTCACTGCGTTAGCGGGGCGTAAGCCTGCACTTATTTTTGGGGATTCGAGGGCGCTTGAAGACTGTCTAAGCGGCTCCAGTAATTTTTATGATGGAGATACCCCCAATTCGAATGCCGTTGCCCAAGAACCAGAAACGGCTGTCGGATCGGATCGATACTCTATGCTATTGCCCGTATTGAGTAAGGAACGTGTTAGCGGAAGAAGTGGAATAAAGAATATTTACGAGGTAGGTTTTCTAGCCGGTAATCCTGGCGCTTCATCAAAATCTTCAACCAGCCGGACCTACGCTAAAGGAGGACGGACTACAGCAAAGCTAGAATTGATGTTTTTGCTTGATGCTACGGGTAGCATGAATCCTTTCATCCGAGCTACAAAAGACATAATTATCGATGTGTCTAAAAGAATACTCGCTTCTCGGGAAAGTGGGGTTAGCTTCGGTATTACGGCATATAGGGATTATATAGATCAACAGGATAAGATGGGATTTGTAACCAATAGATTCATTGACCTGAATGAAAGTCGTAGTACAGTCTTAAGAGTACTTGAAGAAGTACATGCGGCGAAGGCAGATAGTGAGGAGCCCCCTGAGGCAGTCTTTGATGGATATTTCGCTGCCATTACAGAAACAGGGTGGTCTAAAGATGACAACACATTACGGATAGTTGTACTCATTGGAGATGCTAGTGGGCATGACCCTAGTCACCCTAAAAACCCAACAAAAACTAGCCTGAAAGATTGTGTTAATAAAGCCAGTGAAAAAAGGGTTAGAACTATTGCTGTGAAGATTTATTCTGGACGTGAAGAAGATGACGAATTAAGCAAGTCACAATTTTACGAAATCACAGAAGGCCTAACAGCTGCGGATAAAGGAACATTTGTTGAAGCAGAATACCCTGATAGTGAGGGTGATGCGGCGATTACAGAATTTATTACTAATACAAGTAAACAAGTTGAGCAGGAAATTCTTAGACTTGAGCGGATGATCAAGATCGTAGATGAAGGGGGAGTTGATAAATCTACTACGGCGCATTCACTGACTTCCTCGGATCGCGCCATTATCCTTAAGAATATAAAGATTGCGGAGGGAGGAACTGATCCGTTTGTTTTCTCAACCGGCTGGATCAATGAGTGGGACAATGAGGACCGAAAAGTAGTGGATGCTTTCGCTTATCTGACAAAAGATGAATTTGATAAAATAATTTCATACTTACGAATCGTGGATCAATTTGTTGTTAATCCAGATATGGCCATGTCAGGTCTTTTGGAAAAAGCAATTGAAGCAGTATCAGGTGAACCAGTAGAGGGTAGAGATTTAGCTATGATCTACAAAAAAACTCTGGATTTACCGATCAAGACGGATATTCTACGTATTCCTTCAGAGGAAATTGATAAATGGGGGGCTGACAGAAAAGAGAAAATGGTGAACCTAATTAAACGTAAAATGAATAGTATTGAAAAATACGGTAATAATCTTGACAATTGGAAAACCGTGCCGGGGTCTACTAGTGAGCAATATATATTTATTCCTCTAGATTTATTACCCTGACACCGGTACCTAGAGAGTAATACGTAGGTGAAACCAAAGATAGGCAAGACCTCTATGAATCGAAGTTGGAGCATTACGGTCTTCATCCCTTTGAAACCTAATTTAACACTTGTAGAAATGATAATTCACTAGTTATCTGGTTGATTGAAATGTAAAACTCCAAACTAAAACAAGTTCCTAAATCAAAATAATCATACCGTGAAAGGACTATTTCATTTCTGTTGTATCTTAGTACTACTTGTAGCTATATTTTCCACCCCACTAACTGCGCAAAGGCCAATCATAGAAAATAATCTTTACCTCAAGGGGATTACGAAAAAGGCCACCACCATCCACAAGAACAAGACCAGATCTTCAACTTCTTTAAGGGACATGAAGCCCTTTGAAATCGTATATATATATGAGAAGCCAGGTAGCTCTAGTTATTATTTGGTAGGAACTAGTGATAAGAAGCCTCTCGGTTTTGTGAATAAAGCAGATATTGTTGAATGGGACAATCGTCTTTGCTTGCTTTTTACACCTTTGAAGGGAAGAAACCCCGCTCTAGTATTTGATGGAGTGGACGGTCTAGAAAAATGTGTCTCAGGTGCGGAAGATTTCATTGATACCAATGGCAAGCCTCACCCTAGTTCAATCGCCATGGAACCTGATGAAAAGCGATTTACAAGCCAACGGTTCTCTATGCTATTGCCAATATTGGGTAAGCAAAGACTGGGAAGTTCAAATCCCTCAGGTGCAAGAGTACAGGCCTACAATATAGGTTTTCTAACCGGAGGAGATATGAGTGCGAAAGTCCCACCTAAAGGAACAGGCACTATCTCTTCTTCAGGATCACTTGCTCAACTCGAAGTAATGTTCTTAATTGATGCCACTGGTAGTATGGGCCCATATATCGAGGCCACAAAGGAAATTGTCAATAGAGTGACACAGAAAATATTGGGTAGTAGAGAAGCGGGTTGTCGATTTGGAGTCACCGCTTATCGAGACTACAAAGATGAATATGTTTACCGTCAATTTTCTAGCCTAAATCGAAGTCCAAGTGCCGTAAAGTCTTCTCTTTCTTCGATTGCTGCAGGAGGCGGTCATGATGCACCTGAAGCTGTGTTCGACGGGTTTTATGGAGCCCTTACTGAGACAAATTGGCATAAGGTGGATAATACTTTTAGAATAATCGTACTGATTGGAGACGCCAGCCCACACCTTACTGGCGAAGGAAATCCTAAGAGGTTAACTGCAAGAGAACTTAGCATGAAAGCCAGTGAAAAAAAAGTAAGGACTATTGCAGTAAGAATTAAATCAGGAAGTGCCGATGCTAGGGGAGATGCTGAATTTAACAAATTAGCAGAAGGATTAACTGATGCTGATAAGGGGTCTTATATTGAGGTAACTCATGGTGGCTCCTCCGAGAGTGATTTTATTAAACAGACTAGCGGTAAGATCTTCAATGAGATCATTAGGTTGGAAAAGATGATTGCTGTCATCAAGGAATCTGAAGGTTCGTTCGGTACAACTCCTGTAATTCCTAGAGGCACATCTAGTACCGACAGGGCCATTATTCTCAAGAATATTACCATCAAACCTGGTAGTCCTAGACCAATAGAATTCTCAACTGGATGGGTTAGTGAATATGATGATAAGGGTGAAAGATTAGTCAATGCCTATGCCTACATGACAAAAAATGAGTTCCAACTTATGACTTCATACATCAAATTGATGAGTACTATTCTCAATAATCCTGGCGAAGGAATGGAGAAAGCCTTCATTGAAATGATTGAAACAAGCACAGGGGAAACCTTAAAAGAAAAAGACCTAGAAGATCACTATAGAAAGGCATTGAGTTTGCCTGTGAAAACAGACATTCTTAGAATACCAATAGATGAAATTCGTGACTGGGGAGAGGACCGCAAAGCCAAAATGATGAAAGTGGTCAACGGTAAGATAAATAGCTTAGAATTATGGGCCAATAATTTAGATAATTGGTTTGATTCACCAGGTGGGGGATCTTTCGAATATACTTTTGTGCCAGTTGATATGCTTCCCTAACCCTTCCAAATGATTACCATGAGTAATAAGGATATATTCCAGATTTCAAATCTGGTATACCGTTATAACAAGAAAATAAAGAACTCTGGTTCCTGGTTATCTACCAAGAACATGGAGGAACAAAGTCAAGAATTTCAACTGGGTCCAATTGATCTCAACATCAAAAAAGGCAGATTGACGGCGATTCTTGGACGAAGTGGTTCAGGGAAAACTACTCTCTTAAGTATAATTGGTTTGCTTAGACAGGCTGAGAAGGGCCGCATAAGCATATTTCTCAATCAAGAAGTTCTGCTCAGTGAATTATGGAAAGATGATAAAGCACTTGATCATTTTCGGTCGACTCAATTGGGCTTTGCTCTCCAAAGAGGAGAATTGCTTCCACATTTAAGTTTGTTTGAAAATGCAGCACTGGTTTCCACTTTTATTAATAAAGATCCAGAACAAATTGATCAGGGCATTCAAAACATTTTTCAAGATTTATACGAACAAGAATACGCAAGGGAAAAGAGCCTAGATCGTGTAATGAATAAAAAACCTTCCGGAGTTTCACAAGGTCAATATCAAAGAGGTGCCATTGCAAGAGCTTTAGCCAATGACCCTTCTATTATTTTGGCGGATGAACCTACTGGTAACCTGGATATCCATGCAGGCGCAAAAGCAATGGCAATTTTTAGAAATGTAGTTCGGAAAAACAAGGATAAAAGCGTCATTGTAGTAACACATGATAGAAAGCTTGCAGTAGATTTTGCAGATGCCATAGTAATTTTGAAAGAAGGTAAAGTCCGCTCTACTTATGAAAAAGACTTGGATACTGAACATTGGGAACGCACCTTTGAAAATGAAGTAACACAAGCAGTACCGGATCGAAAAACTTTGATGGATCAAATAGGCAATGATTTAGACTAAACTGCTTGAAAATTTCACTAATGAAAAACACAAATCTTAGTAATCGATTCCTATCAATTCAGGTCGCGTGGAAAGAACTCATTCATAGTTCTATATCTACAAGTCTAATCATTCTGGTCACTGCTGCAATTTGCTTACCAATATTAATACTTACATCACTGAAAGAGGGATATCTGGATATTTTAAAGGATAACTTCTACAAGTCTAATCAGGCAACTCGTATCGATATCTTGGCTACCAATGTTAACATGGAGGAACAGAAAATAACAGAGGCGAGGATATCGGAGTACGAGTTGGTTGACGGAGTTAAAGCAGTTGTACCAGCCAGAAGCCATAAAGTCTATACCTACGAAGAGGCAGGTGACGGTGAAGAAGTAAGTTTTGATGCCATCAGTACGATACCTGAAGACCCAGATCTAGAACGGTTTAGTTTTAATGGGACTTTAGATGAAGAAGATATAGCATATGTTAAGGCTATTATCATGCACAAGGAAGATGTAAAGGTCCTTGGCTATGATACAATTCCTGCAGAAATACCGATCGTGGTAAAGCGCAGTACTAATAATATGGGTACACGTTCTTATGAAATTCGCTGTAGATTACTTGGAACTGTGAGTGGAGGTTTAAGAGGACGGATCTATGTACCGATGACCTTTGATAAGGAAATTGAATTATTTCAAATAGGTTTAAGTGCGCCTAGCCTTGGCTTGCCTGCTGACCCATCCAGTGAGGAGTCTCTGACTGAACCGAAATACCCAGATTGTTTAGTATTGAGTAGAGAGCCCTTATATGACTTGGAACGAGAAGGCTTAGAAATCGATGGCGATAAATATCTTATTAAGGCCGTCGATAAGGACAGTTTAGTAATCCCAAGTGTCTTCTTTTATCAAATTTCTCCTTCGGACGAGAATACGGTGATTTCAGAGGAGAAACGCAAATTGATTAGTTCTTATTTGTCATCCAGAGAAATAGACGTTATACCTAAAGTAGAATCACTTTGGATCAATATCGAAGGAAACAATGTAGAGTTGCAAACCTCTACTAATCTTAGGGATGATATGCGTTATAAGTTTTTTCTAGAGCGTGGGCGCTGGTTGAATCCAGATCGCAATCGCTTCGAGATAGTGGTTCCCGAGTCCTCAATTCCCAAAGATGTGTTTTTACCTATGGATTTCAAACAAAAAATCGGGGAAGACACCGTATACTTTAGTATTCAAGGTACGACCACTCAATCCAATGGTTTTATAGATTTTGCCGTGCTCAACCGCTTGAAGGAGTTGGAAGAAGGAAAAGTTAAATTGGGAAAGAATAGTCAATATTTTGAAACCACTAGTGATAATCCTTATGTCAACCGCTATTTGATGGCGGGCATACACGCAAGCACTATAGATGATGTCCTCCCTCTTATTAACTACTTCAGGGATGAGAAAGGATATGAAATCTTTGGTTCATCGGAAGCCAAGGTAAAGAGCATCAAACAATATACCCGCTTGTTGAATAATTTTACGTTACTCATTAGTATAGCCGGAATCTTGGCAGGCATTACCGCCTTATGGGTGCTGATGTATGAGGCCATCAAGCGGAAAAAGAACCAAATTGGGATAATGAGGGCTATGGGTTTGCCGCAGAGCTTTATTATCCAAACCTACCTTTGGCAATCATTAGCTTATGGACTGGGGGGATTCTTATTATCTTTTATTTTATTTAAAACCATTATTACGTTTTTCCTAGAGAGTTCTGTTGGTAGAACGATACTCGACATAGAAAGCATTGAGGGCAAGGTTTTCATTACGCCTCCACATCTGGTCTTTTACTTTATTATTGGAATTTTATTGGTAAGCCTGGTAGCCGGCAGAAGTGCAGCACAATCCATTAAAAATGTCGATCCAGCCGATATTTTGAACGATTAGATTTCAAAACACCATGCATGCCATTGTATAAAATTTAAGGTAGATAGTTTCACCAGGTCGAAGCGCTTTCATCATTTCGACAATTGAGAGGCTGATTCTAGTCCCCTTTTGAATCAAGCAAGTGTACTCTATTCAATAGAGTACACCAATGAACTAAACCTATTGCAATCAAATGAATTAGGATGTCCAATGTCATGAGTCGAAATTCAATAATCATTCAATTTTTCACTAGAAGCACGAAAAATAGAGGACGTACTCGATAGTTTAGTATATACCTCGCAACTTCAAATCTCGCACTAAATAGGCCATTGGAGTATCTTTTGGAGGTTCTAGGATTTTGGCAGATAAGATGTTCTTTCAAGCAGTTGTGTGAAAGATTTCATAATACCTAAATAACATTGTTACAAGAAAAGGAGTTGGCGTCAGATGACAGAACATACAGAAGAAGGGTTTATTTAATTTTAGCTTATTAAAAACTTATGAAGTATGATACTCACATGGAAAAAGTGTACTTGGGCTATAATCCTAACACTTAGTGTATCAAGTTTGCTGGCTCAGCAAATTGATTTCTTATTGAGTTTTAGGACTCCTGATTCTAAGGATCATATCAAACAATTCGTACATAAAAATTGTAGCAAAAGCGTGGGCGGTAATCATCCAGAATACCGCATGTTTTTTCGAAGTAAATTTGATAAGAATAAGAGAATTGTAGTGGAATGGAAGGGTTTATTTGATCCAGGGCCCCGATTAAAACTCACAATCAGGTATTTTAACGGATATAACTCAAATGTGAATAAAGAAGTTGTCAAAAAAATATTAATTAATAATGGGGGTAATTATGAGTTTTGCGTAGATTGTTCTAGTGCGTCTATGCGAGAAAAAAACCCACTAACATTTGACTTCATCAGTGATTATCAAGTCACTTATCCTCATGAAAGCTCTGCAACTATACATACCAATTCAGGAAAAGATAATTTGGAATTTTACCGAAGTATATCTGATTTAATTAGCCAGGTCAATGCATTACTTAACAAGAAACACAATGATTATCAAGCTTTTGAGCAGGAGTACCTAAGACTTTCTGAGAAAAAGAAAGAACTGGAGGCTAAAATCAATGATGATCCAGATATTACAGGACATCCAGACTATTCTTCACTTGAAGGGAAAATGGACGAAGCAAAAGCTTGGAAACATTACCTTTATACCCAAAAGGATAAGTCCTCTTCTGCTTCTCCATCTTCCACTCTACCCAGAGAAGCAGAAACCACAATAACCGAAGCAAAACCACCAAATCCAACAAGTAGCAAAGACTCAGAAACCGAAAAGGAAAATAAAAAGGAAGAACCTAAGAAAAGAGACTTTAGGAAATTGCAGAAGAACTATAATAACCTGAAGGATGACTTCGAACAGTTAAAGGATAAAGCTTCTACCTTAGAGACAGAAAACCAACGGAAAGATGGTGAGATCAAAACATTGAACTTGACTATAGATAGATTAAGAAATGAAAAAGATAACCTAGAGCAACGATTGAGCGAGACCGAAAAACAAAATCAGGGTTTGTTGGTTCGGATCAATCAAGCTAGTAAGGGCATTGCGCTTGCCAGTTTAATTGAATACTTCCCGGAACCTGAGGCCTATAAGTCTCTTCTTAAGCTTGCAGACATTGACTATGAGTTTGTTACAGTACGATCTGATGAAGCTAAAACCAATGGATTTAGATATGGGATTAGCGATAAGGAATATGAGGATTTGATTAGAGCTGGCGGGGGAGTTCATTATGATAATGAAATTACAAAAGCAGGATTTGAAAAGAGATACATCCCTACACATTACCTAATCGGAAAATATGAAGTAACCAATAAACAATACCAGCAGATTGTTCCATCACACACCTTTCCAGAGGGGGAGGCCAACAAGCCTGTTGTCAATCTCACCTATCGAGAAATGATGGAGTATTGTAGAGCACTTTCTCTACAACTTGGATTTGATAGGGGGGTAGAATTGAGTCTCCCAATGGAATGGGAGTGGGAGTTTGCTGTTCGTGGTTCTGAAGGGAAGTATTATCCTTGGGGTAATAATCTAAGTGGAAGTAGTAGTGAATATGCAAATACAAGAGGCCGTAATCTTCTAAATGTGGGTAGTTATGAGGATGGCAAATCTTGGTGTGGTGCATATGATATGATCGGGAATGCCTATGAGGCCTGCATTATTGATCGGTCCAGCTATAAAAGTGATATCTCAAACGAGGTAATAGCCGCCAGAGGGGGCTCATTCAAAACAAATCTCCTAAGCAGTAGAGCGACTTCCAGGTACACTTTATTTGGAGCCACCGGCAGGGAAGACCTAGGCTTTAGGATGGTTGTTCGGTTAAAGAGATAACTTTCAAGATAGACAGTACTCGAATTTGATTTATTATGATTCGCACTTATCATTTTTG
Organism: Saprospiraceae bacterium; assembly: GCA_965263225.1. Taxonomy (GTDB): domain Bacteria; phylum Bacteroidota; class Bacteroidia; order Chitinophagales; family Saprospiraceae; genus DT-111. Next base: position 194,205 of record CBDHHG010000035.1, on the reverse strand, counting down.
GTATTCCTTTTTATTGACTGCTTTACTTATTTGTAGCAATTGTATTAGCCTAAAAGCTGGTGAAATAAGCCTAAACCTGCTGGCTTCTGCCCCAGATACCGTACGCGTCTGTCTTGTTTCAGATCCAATCATGTTATCTATTGACAATGATTTGCCAGGTTCTTGGTGTGGGCCAGCTCTCTTAGATGATACTTTGGGCTTAGTAGATTTAGAACAATTGCCACAAACAGAGACTGGGTATATTTACGAATACAAATATGTAGATCCGTCCTTGCAGGATAGTATTCGTATGGATACCCTTTTGCTGTATGTGCTTAAGACACCACGGATTGCAATAGATTATACTCCTGTCTGTGAGGACAAACCTGCTGTTGCTTTAAACAATTCTGTAAATGTTGACTCGAACGCAAGTATCACGCTCTTATTGAATGGCCAAAACCTTTCAAATGTGACTGCCAATGCAGACACTTTCTTCCTACCGGCACAAGCAGGAGATAGTCAACTGATTATAAACCTTTCAAACGCCAATCAATGCTCGGATCAGGATACATTGAGCATTGATGTTTATGCTACCCCTACTATTACTTCACTTCCCGTCCCTCCCAACAATTGTGAAAATGATGAGGAAATAATGCTTATGGCAACTCCAACAGGTGGTACTTACTTTGGTAACTTTATAAATGCTGATGGAATATTAACCTTTGGTTCTTCTGGGCAAAATTTACAAGCTGGATATCATTATACAAATGACTTTGGATGTGCAGATACTGTTCTTTACAACTATGATGTAAACCCAAAGCCAACGGTAGATATAATGGGGTTAGCGTCCTTGTATTGTTCCTCGTCTCCAATCGATACCATTAAAGGTGTTCCTGCCGGAGGACTGTTTGTAGGAGATAATATTTTTAACCTTGGAGAAGAGGGTCTCGGCTTGATCAATGCACTTGATACGGGGAGTAATTTATCCATCAGTTATTCCTATACTTCCGATGTAGGATGTTCAGACACACTTAGTTTGAATTATGCTGCTCATTTATCTTCTGAAATAAGTATGCAAGGGTTGGAAACCTTCTATTGCACCGAATCCCCACCAGATACCATTATGGGGCTGCCCACGGGTGGGAGTTTTGAAGGAGTAAATATCCAAAATTTAGGGAACGGGACTGCTAGCTTAACACCTGATATTGTTGGGGATAGTTTGATGCTTATGTATCAATATACTAATGACAAAGGCTGTACCACCGTGGAGCAATTTCCATTTTCAGTTTACCAAAAACCTGTTTTAGAGATTAGTGGCCTAGAACAGGAATACTGTGTAGGAGATTCTCTAGTTACTCTTTCTGGAAACCAGGCAGGAGGAAATTTTTCCGGCGATTTTGTCACTAACGATATTTTTATAGATTCCCTAGCATATTACCAACCCACTGAAAGAGGAAGCGATACTATTGTATATAGCTTTACCAGCTTAGAAGGATGTTTTAACAGCATTGCTACCATCACTAAAGTATTTGGCGTTCCCCCAGACTTCGTTATAACAGCAACAGATACTGCTTTCACTTCTGAAGTGAATGCAATTACTCTAAATTCAAATATTCTAGACACTGCTCAGGTTTTTGAATATTTGTGGTCTAATGGAGCTATAACCCCTTCTTTGAATATCACGGAGGCAGGTTTCTATACCCTACAGGTCAAAGAAAGAGGTTCAAATTGCGTGGTTTCAGACACGATATTTATTGATTTTAAAGTGACATCAGTAAATGATCTGGGGGAGGAAAAGAAAAAATATCTTAAGGTATTTCCAAACCCATTCCGTGATTTCCTAACTATTCAAAACCTAAGTGGTGAAAATCTAAATCTGGAGATCTTCAGCCTACAAGGAAATCTGTTAGATGAAATTGTTCTCGGAAAAAATGCCCAAGAAATTTGGGGTGAAAATATTCAAACCAATGGGCTGTACCTCATACGGGTCAATAGAGAACAGTTTTACCTAATCGAAAAAATACGATGAAACTAAAGGTATTACTTCAACGTATTTCTCCCACCTCATCAGTTTTTAGAACACGTAAATTGAAAGTCCCTACATCATTGCGAAGTACTAACAGGAATGCATAGCCAAAATCAGCAGTTTGGAATAAACCATCGCAGGCCACAAGATTAGGAATTGAATGAAGTTTTTGTAATTTTTCTGTATTGCTTTCCCTATATATCAGAAAATTATCTATCGGATTCGTAAGAAGGTATGGTATTCCAACGGATAATAATCCAGCATCTCTAGTTTTTGCAAACCCCTGGCTAACAAAAGAATTCTCTTGACCTTGAATTTCTGGATTTACACCAACAGAAACACCATTAGAAGCAAACCTAAAGAAATCGATTGAATCCCCATTTGTTAGCATCCATCCGCTCAAAAGAAGGTCGCCATTCTCTTCAGAGAAAACATCTGTGGCCATCTGCCTGGATTCCAACTCAACATTATAAATAGTTTTATTCCAATTTAGATTTCCATTTTCTGTTTCTATGCTATAAATAGCAACATTTGAAGCCTCATAGCCGCCAATAAGTAAGTTTTTGGATTGGTCCAAGCTTAAGTTAAGACCAATTGAGTTAAAGGTATAGACCCTACTCCACAACACTTGATAGTCAGCCGAGAGTTTTAGTGCAAATACTCTACTGGTGGGATCTAGAAATTGTTTGAGTTGTCCTGTTATGTAATAATTCCGGTTTTCATCTATTAGAAAATCATAAGCCTTAACAAACTCTATTCCCCCTAGCTTTTGATTGAACGTTTCAACAAAGACCTCGAAGTGCTTTTGAGTCAAATTCCCCGCACTATCCACTTCAAATAGCATGCTATTGTCATTAACCTCACCCAATGCCAGGATTCTCTTTCCTGTTCCATTCTCATTTTCATCAAACTTTAGACTATGGAGAGCACCTTCGCTTGCTATGTCATGCACGGCTTTTACATCCCCTTTGTCGTCTGTACTAACGATAAGAAATTCTCCGTTTTGTCCTTGTCCACCAATCAGGAAGCTTTGTTCAGGAACAGATTCGATAAATGCATTTTTAAGGTTTGCCGAAAAATTAATATTGCTTAACTCTTTATTAAAGGTAACAAAGTCGATTTTATCTTTGTCACAAGAAAAAAAAATCAAGCACATTAATAAGATCCCTGACAAGAATCGCATAGTATTAAAAGTTTAATCGATATTGTAATCCGAGGCTGAGAGCGCCAAAGTTATCACCTAAGATAGTAGGCTGTATTGTACCAAGACTAACCGCAGCTGTTGATCGTACATTGAGCTTGTTTTCTTTTCCGTTTATACATCGCCTCCTATTTCTCACATCTAAATAAAACGATAGGAGATCAGTACCTGCCCAAATCGCAGCAGCAATCAGAAGATTCTCCCTAGCTCTTTTGTTGACTCTTAGATGATTATCATAGGCTATATCCAATTCTGCAAGGACAGTAGCCTCTTTGTGTTCCTTGTAGAAACCACCAGCTCTTATGCTCTGGTCTATTGCCTTTATAGAAAAATAACCAACCGTTCCAGCAATTAGAGGCCAATATCTTAGATTGAAGCTTGAGTTTTTAGTATAATGATTAAGGCTTAATCCAGGTACGAGATAAGATTTCCAGGGAATGGATAAAGCGCAAATCTCATCACTGTATACCTCTATTCCCGTGATTCTGACTTCGTTTTGACTAATTACCACATCTAAGAGACCATCTTCCTTCACAAGTATCTGTTCTGAAAGGAACTCAACTCCTCTTTTCTCTACCTTTTTCCCTTTTTTTCCCTTCCGGCTGGGAATACTCTTTCCTGATATTGTTCCTCTAAATTCACCAATGGAATGAATATCTATCCTATAAGGTCCACGAGCTAAATTTATTCGAAAGGAATCACCTGCTTCTAGCAATAAATTATCGCCTAGCAGAGAATCTGTAGTATTAACTACTGAAGAGGTTACTTTTCTTGAATTAAGAAACCCAAATCTGGTCTCTTTCATGTAAGGTGAAAACTCACTTACACTTTTGTAGCCATACTTTACTAATTCATCTGACCCAAAATCAAAGATATTCTTATTGTCTCTAATCCGAATCTTACAAATCCTGTAGACCTGATCTTCAGGGTAATCACCTAGCCCTAAACACAGTAGATTTAGACGATTATCGGTAACATCTACCGTGAAATCGACAGGTGTAATCTGTCCTTTTGGAACAGTAAAATCTTGACGAGTAACATTTTCAATTCTAATTGAAAATGGAGCTTGGTCGATACTTGGATCTGCCGTCCCCACCCAAACTCTAATGTCGTATGTTCCATCTGGGATTTCATTGAGAATAAAACCACCATTATGGTCAAACTCAATGAAGGATCGAAATGCACTTTCACAGTTTTCAGGATCGCCAGGACACCCTGAGAATCGTTCCTTTACAAGTTTTTTATCATTCAAGCCAAATCTGGAGTTTACAACTTTAAAGATCTCAGTTTCTGGTACTGGTATCACGCTTTCATCATCCCCGATGCCCCCGAGGTCAAAGGTAAGACCGTCAATAAGCATAGAATCACTTAGCTCTATTCGCCCTTTAATTTCAACTTCATTACAGTTTTTGATTTTACTTTCTGAACATTTTTTCCCTTTAGTCACAGATTTCATATATGGTTCCCATACTATTTCCGTTTCGCCTGGATAGTTTGGGTCGCTGTCATCCCGTAGCCGCAAAATGAAATTAAATTGTTTGCAGATGGTTTTAGTTTTGGAACTTCCGTTACTAGAAATGGTAACCTTTTCCTCTAGAGAAATGGGAACATCATAAAAGTAATACTTACACTTACTGACGATAGTATTGTTTGAGGCTATTGATCTTATTGTTTTTATACTAGATTGATCAGGAAGGCACCATTGAAAGGTAACCTTCTCATTACGATCATGTCTTATACTAAGGTAATCCAGGTACTCTTCCAAGGCCATAGTTTGAGGCTTCAATTTAAAAATTGGCTCATATTGAAGCTTATAAGCAAATATATTGGCTGCCTTAGTCTCCCAGTTATTATTCTTGAACATTTGAAGAATATTTTTCCTGGAATTTCCTTTTTCTACAAAGTTCTTATCGGGGTCTACAATTATCTTTAAATTCCCGATAAACCGATCTAGCTCTTGGTATATTCCTTCAATTTTATCAACAATTTCTTCATTGGAAATCGTATCAGGAGGACAATCATAACTTAGTTCCTGCGACAATAAGACATTCTGCACATAAAAGAGAATAAGAATCCAAGTAAAGAAATATTTCAGCATCTAAGTTCTTTTTTGAGTAACCCAAACTCTTTTTAGTTTACCGGTCCTGTCGTTGAAATCGACCTTATCAATGTTAATCTTGTATTTGCCTGCTGAGGTAGTGGAAATACTATAGATATTTTCGATGTATTCTATAAAACTCATTCTTCTTTTTCCAGGTGAAATAAGAACCTGAACACCTTCATTATCAACTAGGTTTCTTAGAGCTGTAAGTTGCTTAAGTGAAGTCGAAGAGCTGGGGTTTGTCGTCTGATAAATGTCAACAAGATTATCAACTTGTGACTGAAGGTAAGCACGATCATAATGTACTAATATATCTACATCTTCGTACTGTATGAGGTTTATAAGTAAAGTTAGTTTTCTCGGACCAATTTTGTTGCTTTGATAGTCAAACTTGTCTGATTCGTATCGATTCCCATCTACTTCCCAAGCAAAATCTTCTTCTGGAAGACAACCTCCTGCTATCTCTGTAGAAAGTGCGAAAAAAGACAGAGTCTGGTTGATTGGAATGCTAATTCTTTTTTTACCATCATTAATTTTATAACTACATGATACTTTCTTTTTAAGTTTTCTCTCCGGCAAGACATTAATTGATAAACTTCCCACAGGGTTCATTTTGCCATCTAAAAGGCGCACCGTTTCGGGACCACTGTCCTTAAAACTGTACGAAATAGAATTACCACGCAATTCCAGTATCCTCCCATCTGCTTCCCAGAGAATCTCAGTAGGGCTTAAGATCCGGCACGCATCTTCAGCACTTACAGTATAGGAAAAAGTGGTGAACTCATTCGCGTAGGCTGCAGAAGTGACATCTATTACATAATGGCAGATTCTATCAGAAGCAAGATCCGTCGTCTCTGTGCTATCTTCCTTTGAGCTCTCCCTTCTGCTTCCATCTGTGCCTAAACTGGGAGTGGGATCTTCTACCCTCTCCGAAAGCTTAATAACCTGAATTTCTACCTGCGCAGAAACTCTTTTAGGCTCTTCTACACTGCCACTCGCTGCTAGTATATCGCCGTCAATATTTATTGAGAAAAGTGTGTCTCGTTGCAGATGAATTGGTAGGTCATCATAGGTAATACTATATTTACCAGATTTGATTGTCTTAATGTAACTTGGGTCATTTCTAAAAGCAACGGTTTCCAAATCTATTCCTATGAAGTCAACTTCAAAAGAAATACTACTATCTTCATACAAATCTAAAGGCTCACCATTATAGTGTATACCCACTTGGGGATTTCCAGATCCTCGAGTTCTGATTAAGTATGCTAGGAATAGGAGTAGGGCAAATAACAGTATCAAAACGATACTCCTTCGTTTCCGCCTATTTTCATTGGAAGCTTCACTCATATTTATGTCATTTTGTATTCCCTCATAAGCGTTCAACACATGATATATCAAATCTACAACTTTTCGAAATTCTAGTTTAATGCTCTATGTCATCAGTGGCACATATTCCTTTTCAGGAGCAACCGTAGTAGCTGGTCTTAATCATGTGCGCACTAAAGTTAGAAGTTCTAGTTTTTCTCACTTGGTCTTCAATGGAATAACCTAATCCATTAATGTATCAATCACCTTTTAGAAGTTTCTTCTGTAAAAATACTTGATTTAAACAGTACTAAATCATAAAAGATGATGCTGATTGAACGTCAGCTAGTTCTTTTTTTAGCGAGACATTACCATAGACAACCATGCGATTCAATACTTCATCAAATTCATTTTTCATTACCTGAACGCTAAATACTGCAATTGTAGTTTACTTCTTCCCCTTTTTATCACTCATTGACTTAAGGCCAAATTAATATCATTATAAAAGTATGTATTTATTTCATTATTCTTACAGCTTGTAGCACTATATTTAGCAGTAGATGTACTTTGAGTGTAGGATATTTTAAGACCAATCTAGCACAGGGCGGAATGCTACTTCTATTACCTCGCTACCCAATAAAAACACCGTCTTAGCTCGACTTTAGCATTTTAAGGCGACAGAAGAGGCGCCTTACTTGCAAACGGTTACCTTGCTGGATTAATGAAGAATAAAATGAGAAATCCACCGGTGTGTTTAAATTTGAGATAACCACAAATGAAATTCATGATCACTTTTCCTGGAGAGTTCTCGAAACAAATATCGGTAATTGCATGCCATAGGGATTGCCTCTGCCCGTGATTAAGGGCATTACATTCTTATAATAGGTCCGCACTCGATGCCCTTCTGTTGTGCCCAGACAAATAATGTCCCAGCCAGGAAATCTATGCGTATATCTTGCCCTACCTGAAAACAACCCCAACGAAGAGAGCTTAAGGTCACACCCCTAATAGGTTTGATCGACAAGAAGCGCGGATCTTTGAGTAAGGCCTGGTGCTTAGCTTTACTTTTCCATTCAAAAAACCGATCATTTCCGGTTGAACAACCTAGGAATACATGTATTGCATTTTTTACCCTCGATGGACGAATAAAACTATAGCTTTTCTATTTGTCTCATAAAGGCTGTGTGCATCTGCTCATTTCGTGCTGTTTTTACCTGTCTCAGAGCCCCATTCCAACTATTATTTAGGAACTCTGCCAGCGACTCTACATCTTCTGATTCATTGAGTTCACCACTTGCCTGCGTTTCTGCTAAGCACTGTTTCAGCACTGCCCACATTTCATGAAACGCTTCATCAATATGAAGGGCAATAGAGTCTGACTGGTTAGCAGTTTCTTGGTATAGATTAGAGAGAAAGCAGCCTTGATAAACTCCTCTACTTCAATCACAGCCTTCATCTTTTGCTGGTAATAGCTACGGATTCTGGCTATGAGAGTTAAATTTGAATTCCAAAGAAGAGCTACATACTCGTCCAATAAAACAGTCCCAAAATCATCGATCAACCCCACCACAAACTTCTACTTCGTTTTGAAATGATTGTAGAAGGATACTTTGGACACCGGAATTCGATCCGTAATCCCCTGAATACCAGTCTCATTGTGCCCTTTCCGAAACATGAGACTAAAACCTTTATCCAGCATGGCTTCCCGTGTGGCAAGATTCTTTTTGCATGACTCCAATTAACTGTAAGATCGTACAAGTGTACAGTGCTAAAATATTTTAGAAGCAAGGCTAGCAACTAAATTTCAAGAACAAAGTCTGTAGAAAGTAAAGCTCTTCATCACCGTCCATCCCCCGTATAGATAATCTTCCCATCCTTGGGCGCTTGTGGCCACGGTGTGGTACCCGGTGCCCAGCTTTGCGGCTGCTTAGCCCGTACCGCTGCCATGATATCCTTGATCCATTGGGGAGCTTTGGCATTCTCTTCTTGGCCATATACCCAGGGGAGGGCCGGCGTCATCAACAGGCTCATATCGGGCATGGGAGGGCGCTCCTCCCCTACCGCCTGCACACGGGCTTTTAGGGCAGCGGCAATCTCTGGTTTTTCATGGGCAAGGTTATGCGTTTCGGATGGATCTTCGATTAAGTTGTACAATTCCTCTCCAATTAGTTTGTAATCACCTTGGCGGATAGCGGGGAGGCGTACACTATTGGAGACTTCAAAGATGATCTCTTCCCGCCTGCTAGAAGCATTTTCCAAAATCACTGCACTCATATCTATACCGTCCAAGGGGCGCTCTTGCGCCAAGCTACCGCCCCCAAGCTTGACGAAGGTGTTGTAGAAATCTGTGATGTGTATCAGAGCAGCATTACTTGAACCTGCGTCGATCTTCTCAGGCCATTTCATCACACAGGGCACGCGAACGCCGCCTTCATAATTGGTATTCTTGGTGCCTCGATAAGGCGCATTCATACTGTCTCGAATGGCTCCGTTGTCATTCGCAAACACGACCAAAGTATTTTCCGCGTAACCATATTGATCCAAAGCGCCTACAATTCTTCCTACTGCATCATCGAGGCATTGCAAGGCAGCGTAGCGCTTGCCATGAGTATCAGCATAACGTGGTGTCTCTTCTAATGGGCCATGGATCGCATTGAAAGGGATGTAGTAGAAAAAGGGCTGATCACCATGCTGCTCCTCATGCGTAGCTAAAAGCCGAACTACTTCATTAGCGATCAAGTCTGTACTGTATCCCTGCTCGTAGACCGGTTCCTGGTTTCGATGCCAATCATAGACCGCTAAGCGAGCTGGAGCATTGTGTGGAATGGTGTAATTGTTGTAATCTATCCCCCAGGCGTAAAAGCCGTATTGATGATCAAAGCCCTGGCCAAGAGGGAGATGTTCCGGGAGCCATTCGCCGCAGCCCCATTTCCCGGCGATAGCGGTGTAGTACCCTACCTCTTGCAGGGCCTCTGCAACCGTTCGTTCCTCGGTGGCGAGGGCGTGAATACGGCGAGTTTCCTCGCCTTGCTCATTGGTGCTAAGCTCCAGGCCTAATTTGGCGAGATAAGAGGGCTTGCCAAAGTCCTCGGTACGCCAATCGGTCCAGGTGCGAAAGGGGTAACGACCGGTGAGAAAAGCGGTGCGACTAGGGGCGCAGACCGCATGTACATAAAATTGAGTGAGACTGACGCCTTCATTTCGAAGTTTATCGATATGAGGGGTGAATTTCTTGGTTTCGCTATTAAAACCTAGTTCACTCCAACCCACATCATCGGCGAGCATGAAGACGATATTAGGCGTATTGGGTTTAGCACTTGTCTCGTCCGCTTCTTTTGGGTTAGTGCAGGCACTGAAGAAGAGTAGGATGAAAGCGAGAAGAGTTAGAGCTGGATATAATTTCATGTTGCTAATTTTGTATTTGTAGGGCCTTTTGATATTAGGGCGTTTTGTGGGCAGAAAAGAGACTCTCAAGTTTCGGATTTTGTGGTTCCGGAGCCCTTATTGGGAAGAAAATCTATCTGGCTAGATAGAGAGGCCTCCGCAAAAGCTGTACAGACGGAGCCCTAGATATCGCAAATAGAGACAGCCTCTTGCAAGCCAGTGATGGGTTCCCCGCTTGGAATCCACTCATGTCCTACGTAGCCAGAATAGCCAATATCCAGAAAAGCCTTCATTACCCTAGCATAATTGACCTCTTGTTGGTCACCAATTTCTCCCCGTCCTGGTACACCTGCTACCTGCACATGTCCTATATATTCTTGATATTGTTTAATGTGACTAATGATGTCTCCGTCCATAATCTGAATGTGATAAACATCGAACAGCAATTTTAGGCGGGGCGAGCCTACAGCTTTGATGATCTCAATGCAATAATCAATATGGTCTCCTTGATAACCTGGATGTCCTTTCATATTTTCGGCCACCTTCGAATTAAGCGGTTCCAGTACCATGGTGACCTTATGTTTCTCTGCCCATCTTGCCATCTCTTTGTAGCCTTCGATACAGTTCTTCATCCCTTCTTGCGGGGACACCTTACTGCCATTTTCCTGATCACTCGTATCTGCCAGGCCCGTAAAGGTCATTACATTCGGAAAACCGGCTGCAGCGGTAGTCTCCATGGCTTTCCGCAAAACCTTAAAGCACTCTGGATGGTGTCCTCTGTTATTCATTCCCCGGATAAAGGTGTGACTTTTAGTGGCTGCACAGATGAGACCGAACTCTTTCAGTAGTCCCCAATGTTCTACGGGAAAAAGCTCTACGCCTGCTACCCCGAGGGAAGATGCTTGTTGGAGGAACTGTTGAGCTGTCCATTTTGGGCCCGCATTCATAAAGGGCCAGGCAGCGATGACTTGCTTGATATTGCCCTTAAGCAAACTTGTAGGTGTTTGCGCAAATGCCTTAACAGTGGCGGAATATAGCCCAAGTCCGGCAAGCGCTCCTTGACGCAGGAATTTCCTTCGGTTAGTCGTTTTGTTAGACATATATGTTGATTTTCAGAAGGAATTTAAGAAAATTCAACCAGCAACCAACCGATTTAGGTATACTATCCTCCTACGATTCTGGCAAGAGTTGATCTGTTATACATTTTTGAGGAACTGTGCTACTGCCGGAACTTCAGCTTCGGTAAAACCATGGGCGACCAGCGGAACATACAGCCCTGCTTGCTTGAGTTGTTCTAGGAAAAACGCAAATGGTATCACCCCTTCACCAGGAGCCACAAAACGCCCATCTGCCGAGCGATCTTTGGCATGCGCCATGCGAATGTGGGGACCTAGTTTATCTACTGCTTCCGCTAGGCGATAGCTAATCTCTTTCGGTTCTTCTTGCTCAAATAAATTAGCTGGATCCAGAATGATTGTTAGTCGTTCACTTTCCATCTCCTGTAAAAGCTGTCTAGCCTTGGCTGTATCAGCCACTATATTGGCCAGTTCGGGTTCTATCCCTAGATACAAGTCATATTGTTCAGCGATCTCAATGGCCTTTCCCATCGTTCGACACATATCTAGCCATGCGTTCGAGCTTGCATTGTCCGGATGGTACTTCCACTTATCTTTTGGGTTGCGGGTACCCGTGCAGAGTGTAAGTAGACTATTGCCTAGTATCGCACAGGAGCTAGCTAAAACTTCCATACGTTGAAGCCCCAGCCAACGTACTTGCTCATCCGGATGACACATATTGAATGTAGCTGAAAGCCCTACCATTTCCAATCCTAGGCTATCCATAGCCATGCGCGTTTGCCGTAAAAGCGTAGGTGGAATCTCATCCGGCATTGGCGACAAACCCAAACAGCTCATATTAAACTGGATAGCCGAAAAACCGTAAGACTGGGCGGCTGCTAGGGCCTCCTCTACCCTATCTCTCTGAAAAGTTTTTGCAAAAATTCCTAGCCTTTTCATAATTCTCCTTCCGTTACTTGATCCAAGTAAATCGATCGATTTGCTGCAATAGACCTTTTGATCGCAATCATCGCCTTGCTTATCTCCAGACCTTCCAAAATGTCTGTCCCAATGGGACTCATTTCATGGAGGATCACCTCGGCAAAATGCTCAAGCTGTAGGCGATACGAGAAGCCATCTGCCGCCAAAGGTCGATAATATTGCTGCTTGGGTTCCCAGTAACATTCTACCTCACTACTCTTGTAAAACCAAGGATTCGGTGTCTTTCCGAATGCGCTGCCGTTTTCACCATATATCTGGAAACCTTCGTGCCAATCTCCCCGAATCTTTATCGTTAGATCCAAATGCCCTACGGCACCGCTCTCAAACTCTACATCTACAAACCAACAATATGCACCAAATTTCTGACGAAGCTTGGCAGATACGGAGCCGATAGGACCAGCTAAAAACCTCGCCGTATCTATTAAATGGCTTCCATGCGCCATCATGTAGTAGCGTTCCAAATCGGCTTTTGGGTTAGTTGTTGGAGCCACAGCTTGGGTACTTTTGAGGGCAGTAGGTTGTAGGTTATCCGTCATGGTATAGCGATGGGTATTGTCACCATACCAAGCCTTTAAGGCTAAGATTTCGCCCATTTTGTCCGTAATAAACTGCTTGGCATAATGGATACCTTGGTCAAAACGCTTCATGTGCCCAACTTGAAAATGGACGGGGTTCTTTTCCAGCGCCTCTTTCACTTGAAGACATTCCGTCAGCGAGTGACTCAATGGTTTTTCCACTAAAACATGTTTTCCTGCTTTGATGGCCTGAAGCGACAGCGGTACATGAAAAGCATCAGCAGTAGCCACTATAATAGCTTCAACCTCCGGATCGTTTAACATCACCTGATAGTCCGCAAAGCTCTTTTTGGGTTGCCAAATCGCAGTCATCCTCTCTAGCAAATCAGGAGCTCGGTCACAGATGGCATGAAGTTCTACATTACTAGCTTTTTGGCATGATTCAAAATGGGTGAACTGGGCAATGGGACCACAGCCTAACACGCCAACTTTTAATTTTCGTTCACTATTGGTCATTTTGCGGCATATTTCGACATTTTCAATAACCCTGCAAAAAACCGCAATATTTTGCCGTTTTACGCAGAAAAATCTTTACATTACCTCAACTTAACGCAAATTTCTAAGAAATACAAGGAACCATGCAAAAAGCTGAACGCTTCCAGATCATCCTTGAGCTACTAAAAGAAAAGCAGCAATTGAATACCTTGGGACTCAGTATTCGTCTGGATGTTTCCGACGACACCATTCGGCGGGATCTAACCGAATTGGAGGAACAGGGCTTATTGGTAAAAGTCCATGGTGGAGCCATATCGCGGTCCCTGATTCCTTTACCTATCCAGGAACGACTGAGCATAGAGCAAGAAGCTAAAGTAAAATTAGCTAAACGGGCCGTATGCCACATTAAGCGAGGGCAAGTGATCATCATGGATGGAGGTTCTACCAATCTGGAAGTGGCAAGATTACTTCCAGATGATCTGGAAGTCGAAGTGTTTACCAATTCCTTGCCTCTAGCTACCTTACTATGTAATCACCCCTATGCAAAAGTTTATTTCTTCGGTGGAAACCTATTTAAGCCCTCCCAGGTGAGCCTAGGGGCCAGTGTAATCGAACAGCTTGCTCCGATTCGTGCTGATCTTTTTTTTATGGGCGTGGCTGCCATCCACCAACAATTTGGCGCAACCGTTCCGAACTACGAGGAAGCTTTAATCAAGCGAAAGATGCTGGCGAAAAGTCAAGCCGTGGTGGTAATGGCAACGAAACAAAAGGAGCAAGTGGTAGAGAAATTTAAAGTTTGCGATTTATCTGATATCAATTATCTATATCAGGAGTGATTCCTTTCACCAATTCCCCACTTCAGCTACCATAAAGATGAACTTATGAATGGGGTGCATCAATGGAACTAATAATAGACTTTGTATTGGTCGTGGGTATTTTGGCCCATGAGATCATCCGCTTTCTGTTACTTCTACAGCCAAAGGTCCCTTTGCCTAAGTAAATTCTCAGAGTCATTTTCTTAGGTCTGCTTTATGTAGGTGTCAATGCCTATCACACTCTTCCTGCCATCGCTTTCAAATCCGACTTTAAGTCCAAAAACAGTTTCAACAGAATCTTCAAGAAAGAAACTGGCATGTCACCATCTGTTCGCAAGAAACATTAACCATAGGTAAGAATGCTTGTATTGGTACGCCTCTAAGGGGCGATTACACTTCATTTGCACTAAAACAACCTATGAAATACCTAAAGCTAGATCTATTCTTGCTGAGCGCTTCGCTACTTTATGCCTGTCAAAAAAATCAGGTGTTGGATAAAATTGAAGTGACAACTACTATGATAGATTCAGTAGTAGATGCCAGTATGCCTATTACCTTACACTGGTCTGTAGATGTCCAAGATGAGAATGGGATTGCACCAGTCACAATCCAATTTTCGAACACCTCGCATGTGCTGGATTTTCCCAATACCTCTGATAACAATTGGTCCGTAGAGGATATTGTCGAATTCGATGCTCATTCTATACGAGAAGATTGGACCATTATTGCCATTGTCCAAGATGCGCAAGGGAAGATTTCACAACAAGTTTCCACCATAGACTTACAATAAAATAGATGAAAAAGACAAAGAAACTCATCCTTGGCCTAGTTTGTTGGGGCCTGTCCAGCCCCGCCATAGAAGCGCAGTATCCACCGGCTGTCCTAAGTCCTGCAGAGCTTCAACAGGATTTGAACATCCTCCAAACTGAGCTTCAAAACGTCCACCCTGGTTTGTATACTTACACTCCAAAGTCAAAACTAGATGCTATCTTCAAAAGTATCAGAACAGAACTGGATACTCCTTCGACTCCCCTAGCATTCTTCCGTAGTCTAATGCCGCTACACCGCGCCATTGGCAACAACCACACCAAGATTTACCCTCCAGATGACTATGTAGACGCACTAACCACCCAACTTCCTCGACTCCCACTGCGCCTATATTGGTATCAGGATACGCTGTTCGTGACCGAAGATGTTTCCCAAGAAAACGAGATCGGACAAGGTAGCCAAATCGTTTCCATTAATGGCGAAAATGCACTTGAGGTCTTCCGATTCCTGGCCAACCAATTGACTACAGATGGTGTCAATCTCAGCTACCCCTACACACTCACAGGGCTAGGCTTTAGCCGATACTACGGCTATTTCAAAGGCACTCCAGAATCATTTCTCATTGAATACAAAACACCAGAAGGTATCCAGAAAGAAATGTACATGTCAGGCATACCCGTACCAGAAATCATGGCTAACCGAGAAGCGAGGATTAAGCAAGGACCACCAAAAGATGAACTCCACTTTAGCGTGCAAGATGGCGTTGGAATATTGCGCCTGTCTACCTTCCAAATTGATCCCTCCAGCAACAGCACCCCAAAGGCCTATAAGAGATTATTGAAAGATACCTTCTCTCAACTGGAAGCAGACAACATCAAAACGCTCATCCTAGACTTACGCGACAATGGTGGAGGCTTTCCGGAAGCAGCAAACCATCTTTTGAGTTATCTTATTTCTAAACCGGTGTATCCGAGCAGGGGAGAATATGCATTAGTAAACAGCATTTCCGCGCCACACCATTATCAAGAGGATATGTTTTTCAAACACTTTCACCGACAGCCTCTACAATGGGATGGACAATACTACCAGGTGAAAGGAGCTGCGCGAACCAAGGTGAAGCCTAATACATTAACTTTTACTGACAAACTATTGGTACTGATTAATTCAAGATGCGCCTCTGCCACAACCGAGCTGTTAGGGCAAATTGCCTCTCATTGTTCAGCTACCTTTATCGGAGAAGAGACGGGCGGGAATCCAGTCACACAGGTGGCCAGCGATTTACTGACCTTAGTCCTACCTAATTCACAATTGAAAGTACAATTACCGGCCATCCGTTCAGTCATGAACGTCAGCTTTGAAAATGAAGGGTACGGACTTCAACCGGATATTCCCTTTCGACCAAGGGTCGAAGATATTTTGGCAGGTAAGGATACGCTTTTAGAATTGGCGCTGAAATTAGCCCAGTCAACGGGTGAGTAATTCACCGCGAGTGACTGGGCTGACTAAAGCCCCCTACTCGCTCCGCAATGCCCTAATAGGATCAGCAATTGCAGCGCGAATGGACTGAAAACTCACAGTGGCTAGAGCGATCAAGATGGCAGCTACACCCGCACAAAGGAATAAAGCAATATTCAAATCGATTCGATATGCAAAATTCTGTAGCCATTGTCTACTAAAGTGCCAAGCCAGCGGAATAGCGATGGTAATCGAGATAATTACCAGACGTAGAAAGTCTTTGGACAACAGTCCCACCACGTTCCCAACGGTAGCCCCCAATACCTTGCGGATCCCTATTTCCTTGGTGCGCTGCTCAGCGGTAAAGCTGGCGAGCGCAAAGAGCCCAAGACAGGCAATGAAAATCGCAATCAAGGTAAAACTATTAAAGAGGGCAGCTGCACTACTTTCCTGCTGGTACATGCGATCAAATCGCTCATCGAGGAAAGAATAACGGAAGGCTTGATTGGGGGAAAACTGCTTCCAGGTTCCTTCCATTTGGGCAATCGTTTTATCCCAGTTATCCGTCTTGGCCCGAACGGAGATGGTTGAAGTTCGATTTCCTAGAAACAGGGCCAGTCCATAAATTTCATTTTTCAGCGATTCAAAATGAAAATCCTCCACTACGCCAATGATGGTAAATAAGTTGTTATCAAATGGATTTTGAATGCGTTTACCAATCGGGTCTGTGATGCCTAACTGTCGAACGGCCGTTTCACTAATGATGGTAGCAAGGGAATCAGCTGGTCGATCTATGGAAAAATTACGCCCTTCCTTAATCTTCATGCCCAAGGTAGGAATGTAATCCGTATCGACCGGCCATGCTTGTAAAGGCACCTGATCAGTTGGGTCCGTTTTCTCTTCAGCATTGTACATGGTTTGATTCCTGAAGCCACCCGCCCCCGGCAGGAAAGGGCTAACGGAAGCATTTTCGACCTCTGGCAATTCTTTGATAGCATTTTTGAAGGTGCCTAGGCGAGCGTCAAGTGTGTAAGTATCATGGATCAACAAGACTTGATCTTTTTCAAATCCAATCTTTTTTTGCTGAATAAATTGCATCTGGTTGTATACCACCAGGGTTCCAATGATGAGCGCCGTGGAGATGGTGAATTGCATCACAACCAGGCCTTTTCTTAACCAGGCACTATTTTTTCCCAGGCTTAATTGTCCCTTAAGTACTCGGATAGGTTTAAAGCCAGAAAGATAAAAGGCGGGATACAAACCCGCTAGGATACCTATACCCAAAGTACCGGTGAGTAGTATTGGAACAAACCACTTCGAACTGTAGGGTATACTCAAGTCTGTTTGCGCTAGCGAGTTAAAGGCCGGTAAGAGCAATTCTGCCATCAACAAGCCAAATCCAAAGGCCAACAGACTAAGCATAATAGATTCCATCAGAAACTGGCCCACTAAATGTATTTGATAAGATCCCAATACCTTTCTCATTCCCACTTCCTTGGCTCGATTAGCTGACCGCGCTGTAGAGAGATTAATGTAGTTCACCAACGCAATCAAGACCAAGAAAATGCCGATAACGGAAAACAATTGGATGTAGCGAATATCTCCACCACTCCCAAAATTAGGGACGAAATCATCTGAGCGGAGATGGACATCGGCTAAAGGTTGTAAGAAAAGATTGTATTTAGACCCCGTCTTGGTCACCTGCTCCAAATCCACTTTCAGTTGCTCGCGAAACTGCGGTCCAAAGTGCTCCAATCCAAATGGAATCAACTTCTCATTTAGCTGTGCAGGATCCGTACCGGGCGCAAGTTGTACATAGGAAAAATAGTTATTATTGACCCAATTATTAGCTCGACTGCCATCGAGGGTAGACATGGACATGAGATAGGCAAAATCTAAATGAGAATTACTTGGCATTTCCTCAATCACCCCCGTAATGCGATAAGCTTGGTTCTCCGTATCATCATTTAGAATGAGCTGCTCTCCCACTGGATCAAGATGGGGGAAGAATTGGTCTGCTACCCGTTTTGTAATTACAATCGAATAGGGTTCGACTAGCCAGCTCTGCGGGTCGCCATAGACCGTCGTAAAGTCAAACATTTCAGTAAAGGCGGGATCCACATAAACAAACTTTTCTTGAAAAGTGCTTTCACTATCGTTGGCCGTTCGAACCAGATTTGTGCCTGCATTAAAGAAGAAACGGTTCATGCGACAAGCATTTACCACTTCCGGGAATTCGTCCTTGATCGTAGGAGCTGCTGGTGCTGGCAAAGCTGTTCCTTTGGCGATAGATTGATTCAAGTTGATGTCTAAGGCGAGTCGGTAGATGTCTTTTGAATGCTTATGATAGGTATCGTAACTCAATTCATTTTTTACAAATAGGCCAATCAATAAACAGCAGGCCACACTCAGCGCCAACCCAGCTATATTGATCAGGCTAAAGAACTTTTGCTTAAAAAGTTGTCGAACGGCAATTTTGAAATAGTTTCTGAACATAGCTTGAGGTTTTTATACTTTGGTTATGGTTGGTAATGGGATCTCCGCCTCGTTTACTGTAATCTAATTGTTCTCTCATCACAATGGCCGGGTTAGTCAGTGCCGCTTTAACGGTTTGACTGCTGATGGATACAATAGCCAATAGTAAAAGGCTACCACTGGCTAAGAGGAAGGCTGCCCAACTAAAATTGATTCGATAGGTAAAGTTTTCTAGCCATTTGAGGGAAATCCACCAGGCAAATGGGCCTGCCAGCAGGATGGAGGTTAGAACAAGCTTCATTACATCTTTCGATAACAGGCTAACAATATTGCTAATAGATGCCCCTAATACTTTTCGCAATCCCACCTCTCTCCTTCGTTGAGCTGTTAAAATAGCAGCTAAGCCAAATAGGCCTAAACAGGCTATGATAATCGCTAATAGTGCGAAAACATTCAAGAGTGTTAGTGTCCGATTTTCATCGGCATACTGTCCTTTCACATATTCTCCCAGGAAGGTGTAACTAAAGGGGCTACCAGGATAGTGTTTCCCCCAGGAATCCTTCAGAAAAGCAATGGTTTCGGTTAGTTGATCTACCTCCGTACGCACCCCGATCGTATAGTATTGAGGCGGCATGGGGGTGATCATGGTAGGTTCTATTTCCTCTCTTAAAGAACTAGTATTGAAGTCTTTTACCACGCCTACCACCTCCCCTATAAAATCATTGATATACACCACGATCTTCTTTCCCAATAAATTTTGTGGGTTAGTGATTCCCAGGGTTTTCCCCAGCGCTTCATTTACGATAACTGGTCGAAGCTCGTTCTCACTGGGATACTTATTACCCATCCTTAGAGCCTCCTGTGGCGTGATATCCCGTCCCGCAACCAATTCCAGCCCATAAGTAGTTAGGTATCTTTGATCACCGGCTTTAATCGACACGATAAACTCATCTGCCTCTGGATCGCCTCCGTACGGATAGGCAGCCATACCCAGGCCCATATCTGACATGGGAGCACCTATGGAAAAGGATACTTCGGAAATGGCAGCGCTTGATATCCATTCTTGCATAAGCCCCTCATTATTCTCCGATTCCGGTAAGTCGATTTGTAGAATACCTGTTTGTTGAAACCCTAAATCCTTTTCCTGAATATAATTCAGTTGGCGAGATACCGTCAAGGCACCGCTAATGATCACTAGGGTAATGACAAATTGTGCAACAACAATTGCTCGCCGCAAACCACTATCTTCTCTTTGTCCGAAAGTCTTGCTGGACTTCAAAGCCAATTTGGCTTCCTGTCGGGCTAACACCCACGCCGGATAACCTCCCGCCAGTAAACTCGTCAGCATTACAATGGCCAGACTGAATAATAGGACAGAGACAGACCAGAGACTTTGATCGCTGAGTGATTTCCCCAACAAGGTATTCATAAATGGTAGTAAGACTTCTACCAATACTCTACTTAAAATAAAGGCCGCCATACTTAACACAATAGCTTCCCCCAACAAATTTGTCCAGATTTCGATGGACTTCGCTCCAATTACCTTTCGGATACTTACCTCTAATCTTTTTTCTGTATTAGAAGCTAAACTTAGATTGATGAAATTAAAGCAAGCCATCAATAGGATCAATGCACCTATACTAATGGCTATCCAGATCACCGACCTAGAAATGGGAGCAACAGGGGAGCCATTCTGAGAAATGGGTGTAAAATGAATATCGGTCAAAGCTTGTAAGACAGGCTTGTCAGTAGCAGTCCCTCTGGAACGCTGTATATACTTGCTGGCAAACTGACTTAACTGTTCATCGAATTGGCCTGCCTGAGCAGGTTGCTCCAATAAAGCGTACGTAGCTAGACCATTATGGTAAAGACTCCAACTGTCCATGGGAAGTCCCACCATGTCATCCGTCAAACTCCCAAAAGAAATCAGTGCGGCTGCCGGTATATGTGTAGTTGCGGGTGGATCGGCATATACCCCTGCTACTTGTAGAGGAGTCTTCGATCTCATATATAGGCGGGCTCCTACGGGGTTTTCACTTCCAAAAAAACGCTCTGCCAGAGCAGCAGATAAAAGAATATTTCCAGGTTCATCTAGTGCTATTTTCCCTTCCCCTTGCAATACATCAAAATCAAATATGGACAAGATATTGCCTTCGCTGAAATACACATTTGCAATCTCTTGCGGATCTGTTTGCGTACTCCCTAAAATGGTCTCTTCCTGAAAGTACAACCGTCCTACAGCTTCCGTGGGAAACTCCAAGGCAAAAGCTCTGGCCAGAGGAAAGGGGGTACATGACATGATGTCTAACGCTCCATCTTCCCAGGATTCCGTGTTGATCCGATAAATCCTATCCTTTTTGGCGTGATGCATATCAAAGCTACCTTCATACCTGATCAAGAGGAAAATCAATAGACAGCTCGTAAATCCTGCCGTGAGTCCTAACAAGTGAATCGTGGAGTAGCCAGCCTTCCTCTTCAGGCGTCGAAAGATTAATTGTATACTCTGCTTCAACATAGGACTTTTTGATTGATGAAGGACTTAAAGGCCCATAAGTAGATTGCTTTCGTCCTTGTAACAGACAAGGGATATGCCAGAAGACCTATTCAATTGTATATCAACTACTTAAACCTTAATTATAAATCAATAAACACAATGAAATTGTGCGATAATGAACGAAAAGTGTTCGATTATGAACAATAGGAAAACAATTTTGTACTCTTTGTATAGATCTGATTTACCGAAAGCTCTTCTCAAAATCCTTCTACTATGTTAAATCGATTCATGACGAATCTTTGTAGCGATCATCTGGTGGCTAGCAAAGCCTTCTATACTACTCTGTTTGGTCTCAAAGTCAACTTTGATAGTGATTGGTTCATTCAATTACAAGATGAAAAAACGGGTCTGGAACTAGGATTGATCCTGCGGACGAGTGAGATTGTCCCAACAGACTACCAGCATAATCCGCAAGGCTTTTACCTTACCTTCGTTGTGGAGGATGTCGAACCCTATTATCTTAGAGCTCAACAAGCAGGATTTACCATTATCCAAGCTCCCCATGATACTTTTTACGGACAGAGACGTCTGCTATTAAGAGATCCTGATGGGACCTTAGTGGATGTTTCTGCACCGATCCCAAATTTTCAATTTCAGTAAAACCTTACATGTCGAGTAGATTGAATCATCACACCCCCAGGTATGAAGCTCAAATGGGCAATTTCAGCTTATCATATCATCTGGAAATGCTCAAAGACCAGGAGCGAGTGAGGCAGATAAAAAAAGCCTTAGATGAAGTCTTACAGCCCGATGGCATACATTGTGAACTGGGGATTGGAACAGGGGTATTTGCGCTATATGCCGCTAGCAAATGCCGAAAAGTATATGCAATAGAGCAGGATCCAACCATCTATGCCTTTGCCAAGAAGAATATTGAAAGCTCCGTCTATGCGGATAAGATTGAGTTATATTTAGTGGATGCCTTGGATTTTATACCTACTGAAAAAGCAGATACGCTATTGGTGGAAATGATGTCGATCTGGTGTATTAACGAACCGCAAATTCCAGTGATGAATCATGCTCGAAAACACATATTACGGGCGGGCGGAACTTCTATTCCTACTCATATCATAAACATGGTAGAGCTTGGACAGTATGATTTTGAAATCATGGGTGTGCCATGCCCCACTAGTCTTCCACAATTCACGGGCATAACTGCTCCACGGATTATGACTCCATCCCGCGTATTCAACGTCTTTGATCTTGCTAAGGCCTGTCCGGAATCCTTAGAAACTACAGTCAGCATGGAAGTTCTACTAAGCGGCACAATCAATTGCGCGAGACTGAGTAGCTTAGTGCAATTGAGTCCTTCCATTACTTTTTATAGCACAGATAGTTTAATGCCCTTGACTATCGTTCCGCTAGAATCCAGGTTGGTAGCAATAGGAGAAATTGTGGAATTCTATGGTCAATTCCGAGTCAGGACCGATTTGGAACGTTGTCGTTTTGAACTCAGGTAGCCCAATCATTTTTAGTGGATAAACTCTATGTAGTCAATTTCCAAACTGAATGGGCCTTCTTTCTTTTCATCGGTAATCCAGCCCATGCGGATGATTTCCTTCTTGGTTTCTGGCAATAAATCTCTCCCCGTAGGTCTACCAAGCCGATACTGTTTAAAGTCGGCCAGGGATATTTCCAACACCTGCCATCCCTCATGCTCCAGTTTTAACTGGTGTTTGTAATTGGGCATCCAAAATCGTCGATCGGTTTCTAGGGTAAAAGCACAGCGAATCCCCTCACCCCTAACTCGGAATTTGATACTACTAACTTCTGACAGATCAATGTTTCCAAAAGGAGACCTGAAAGAGGCAAAACCACCATTATTAGCTAGGGACACCCTGCCAAAGAATCGAACACTATTACTCGTAAAGTTTGCTTCCCCTTGCGAAAGCCCCCCCATTACGCCATCATTGATCACTTGCCAACCTTGCGCCGATGCTCTTTTCCCAAAATCTATTTTTCCTGGCAAATTACTTCCAAAGACCAGGGCCATGAATAAAAATGTAATCGTATGCATACACCAAAATTTCACCTTCTTTGACAAATTGAAAATCTGAATAGGAATCGAAACTGCTAACAATAATCTGAAAGCTTAGTTGGCATCTTTGTCTTTGCAGCCAGAAAAAAGGAGAAAGTGTCTACGATTGAGCAAAATTGAAGATCACTATTGGCTTATTGCCATACTCTTATAACTCGATGGCTTCATCCCAGTAAACTTTTGAAAGAATTTATTGAACGTAACCCGGTTATTAAAGCCTGCTTCCTGAGCTATGGCTTCAATCGTAAGATGTGAAAAGCCAGGTTCGAGTAGTATTTGTTTGGCATAACTAATCCGATAACGATTGATATGCTCATTAAAGGATTCTTGAATTAGGCGGGTAAAAGTTTGTGAAAGATGGTGGGGTCGCTCCTCTATTCTTAGTGCTAATGCCTTTAAATTTAAATCTCTTTCAAGAAACACCCGCTCCGCTTGCAAAGCATGTTCGATCTTAGCCTGAATTCGTTCCATGTCCTCCTTGCCAATACCGGAATGCATATACTTTCCTCCCAAGCGCGCCATGAAGTCAGGTTGAAAGTACAAAAGATAGGCCATGGAGAATACGATGGTGCTGATGATCAAATAGTAGGGGGCAAAGTCATGCCAATCCCTAGCAAAGCAGGTAAATCCCAACATCAAAACGGAAGTCAATAGAAATATACCAGTAATGCCTAAACTTAGTACTCGTTTAATCCTAGAGAGTCCTTCGGGTATCTTTTGACATTGGCGTACCATAATTAAAGCATAAGCCAATAGATGAAGGGCTCGCGCGTAATTGAGCGGCATGACTCGGTCAAAGAAATGAATTCGGATAAAAGCAATGCGGGCCTCTCCTGGTAGGATGAAAATATCAAAGAAATACACGAAGGCAAGCAGTATTGGGATAAGGTGCAGTGCATCCCTCCACTGGAATTTTGCCTTTTGGTCCCATAAAAAGAGTATATAAAACCACAAGAGAGGCCCATATAGAAAGCCAACATAAAAATAGTACCTGGCAATGAAGACAGTGGAAATGGTTACTAGGGAGGTGGTAGCATACACATAGTTGATCATCTCCAGGCCCATCAAAAGAATAAAAAGGGCCAGTAACTTAGAAGCGTAGTGCTTGTCTTTAAAGAAGAGGCCACCCGAAACGAAAATGGCTAGCAGGGCATAGCAAAGAAGTATAAATTTGATCCACGGCATCGAAGACTAATTTACGGGCCTCGAACAAATTATTCTCGCCGAAACTGCAGTTGAATCTGTAAATTGCCATACCATTCCGGCTTTTTTCCGTTGGGATAGGTTTCATCAAAGAGCGTCAAGAAAAGTTGCTCCTGCTGGACTTCATAATGATAGACTTGCCTGGCTCCCTCAAAACCAGGCACCCTAGCCAGATCTGGCTGAACCGTCAGGAGCGTATCTGTTAGTATATAATTTCCCGTATTGAAAATCAGGTGTTGAAAAGCGGACCGGAGTTCTTCACAAGTTGGTTGACTAAAGTCTTTAAAGGAAGGGCGGGCTTGTGAGGTAGGATGATACATGACCATGTAGCGTTCGGGACTAGCCATAAAAATCCCCCCTGCAGGTTCATCAACTATGTAGATTGTGTCCGAATAAATGTATTGAATCGCAGTCAAAGACCAAGAGCCAGCAATGGCTTCTCTATTTTTTTCATACTTCTCAATTCTATCTTTAACCTGAGGGGGGCCCATTTTATCGGCTAGACTTACTAAGTCATTGGTATTCCCTAGCTTCGCTCGATAGTCTGCCCCTGCCTCTAAGAGTGCTAGAACGGCAGCCTCATTTCCGTAAAAGAAAGCCCAATGAAGGGCAGCAGCATCATTAATCTTGTCTTTTTGATCAATAAATGCTCCTGCCTCCACCAAAATATTAGTGATTTCCAAATTCCTTCCTATAACACTCCCGATGAGAGGTGCCAGCTGGTAACGCTCACCCGCAGCATTCGGGTCAGCCCCTGCCTCCAATAACAACTTTACCACTTCTGTATGCTCCCATCGCGCTGCTACAGTCAAGGCCGTTTGCCCCACGCGATTGTAGGCGTCCACTTCAAGGTCGTACCCCAAGAGCAATTTCACTAAACTCAGATTAGCGGTTAAAACGGCCTGATGCAACAAAGGAGAGCCATAGGCATCCGTTGTGTTCGGATCGATACCTTGATCAAGCAAGCTTCGCACATCAGATGCCCTTTCCTGGCTAATAGCATGAAATATTTCCTTCTGTTTTTCTGATAACGGCTTCTCCAAAATTGATCCAGCAAAAACACTCAGATCTTTCGGTTGATGCCACAGACGTAATAAAACGTCGGCGGCATCTCCATGTTTGGTTTGAATACTAAGGTCCACTCCCTTTCCAACCAGGGTGGATAAAGCCGTACGATTACCATAATACGCCGCCCAATTGGCTACTGGATCGCCCATGGCATCAATGGCATTGATATCAGCTCCATGATCAATGAGTAAATTGAAAATCTCCGGGTGATTTCTAGCACAAGCAAACATTAAGGGTGTGGCCTGTAGCCTTGTGCTAGTACGCAGGTCCACCAAGGCGGACCTGCTCAAAAGTGATTCTACTACTAGTAATTGATCATGCAAAACGGCATAATGTAGGGGGGCTTGCCCTGTCGTATCTAATTGATTAGGGTTTTCTATCGTCTGTATCAAGTATTGTGCGATCCGAACGGCTCCCTTTTCGATACACATCCTCAAGCACTTTGTGGTATCAGTGGCAGGAAGAGATAGCTTTCGGAAGGCCTCTAGATTATCTTCAGGAATCAAGTTTTCCCAATTGGGAGGGGGAACGATCGAGGCTAGGCCGATGGCCGCCAACAGGCAGATACCAGCTAATTTAAAGCAAGTTATTCCATATCGCATTGAGGTCGTCAACATCTCTAAAAGTCATTTTGGTCGACCACAAAAATGAGTCTTGGAATAACGATCTAGCGAGTTTTTACGGCTTGAATTGGTAAAGAATAATTGTTTTTTACAGCTTTTATCACAATCGTCCTGGTTATTGTCAGCCATCCGACAAGCCGATTCCAGGCAATCATTTTTTGGAGTAAAAATCAAGAAACACCTTCGACCCATTTGCGGAAGGCTGCCGTTTTGGCGCCACTGGTTTTGAGGCCTTCGGTTTGGTCTTTCAAGTGCACTACCAAGCGATTTCCAAAGTAAGGTTCCATCTTCTGGATGTATTGGATATTAACCATTTCGCTGCGATTGATCCTAAAGAATAGGGCGGGATCTAGCACGTTCTCTAGTTCAGTCATTCGAAAATTGACGACGTGTTTCTTGCGATTTTGATCCACGGCAAAAACCAAATCATTATCAGCAAAAAAGTAGGCTATGTCCATCGCATTTAGCAGGAAAATTCCAGACGTTTTCTTGATGGCAAAACGACTCTTGTAGGCCTTCTTAGAGCTAAGGAGCAAGGAACGAAACTCCTCCATGAGTTGATCTTTGAGGGGCGCCTGCAATGATTCTTGCAAATAGGTTAGCCGAGCTTCCGTTTCCACCTTGGTCCCCAAGTCCATAATCCTTGCCACACATTTTCGCAACTCTTGCAAGTCGATTGGCTTGAGCAAATAATCTAAAGCCGCGTATTTAAAGGCTTTGATGGCATATTGATCATAAGCGGTCACAAAGACCAAATGGAAATTCATTTCTTCTAACTGGTCCAACAGGTCAAAGCCGGTACCGTCTTGCATATTAATATCAAGGAATACCACTTCTGGCTGCAAATCTCCAATTTGCTGTACCCCAGTTTTCACCCCATCTGCCTCGCCTACAAGTGTGATATCCTGTACAAATTTGTCTATGAGAATTCGGAAGGCGTCTCTTGCATCCTTTTCATCATCAATAATCAGTGTTCTTAACATGGCTTTTGTGTTAAATTCGTCCTAGGCTAATAATTCTACTTTCGTTCCGGATTGGCTGGCTCGATCCCGGATATTCAATTGCATTCCCCTTCCAAATTTGCGATTCAATTGTTGGATGCGTTGATAGACTAAATCTGTCCCAAGCGACTTTTTATTCTTTTGATCCTTAGACTTATGTTGTAGGGAAAAACTTCGTCCCACGCCATCGTCTTCTACTGTGATCTTGTGACGACCCTCCTCTTCGCTGACCACAATTCGGATATTACCACGGCTTTCTTTCGGTCCCACGCCATGCCAGATGGCATTCTCAATAAAGATTTGTAAGATCATACTAGGCACTTGGGCCTCATAGATATCTATCCCATCTTCGATATCTACTTGATAATCAAATTTATTGTTAGAGCGAATCTTCTCCAATTCCAGATAATTGATCAGTAGCTCGATTTCATCATTTAGCGGCACAAAAGCCGAGGTAGAGTTTTGCAAGACCTGCCTCATCAGGCTAGAGAATTTTCCAAATAGATAGATCGTCTTCTCTTCATTCTGCTGCAAAAAAGACGACTGAATAGAATTTAAAGTATTAAAGATAAAGTGTGGATTGATTTGTAGGCGAAGCAAAGACTGTTTCACCTCTGCCAACCCCTTTTCGAGTTTCAAACGTTGATGGCGAGAGAAGTAATAGCCTAGTCCAACGAGCAGGAGCAAAAAGATGGCCAAGGCTACAATGATCAGTTGGTTACGTTGGTTTTCTTGTTCAGCAATCTGACTCTGAAATTCTAGTCGTTCAATTTTTGACTCCTTGTCTCGCAATTCATAATCTGCTTCAATTGAGGCGAGCAGCCCCAATCGCTCCAAAGAATGGATGGAATCTTGAATTACTTTGCTCTGCTGTAGGGTTGTGTATGCAAAATCGGGATTACCCAGTTTTTTGTGAATGACATGCTTCATTTCCAGTATATGTTGCTCATTCTTGGGCAGCAGTTTAAAACTTAGCGCTTTATCCATATAGATAAGGCACTGGATATAAGCCTCCTTTTGATAGGCATAATCAATGGTCCCCAGCAAGGCGTTTAGGACTTCACCACGTGCATCCACTTTTTCCGCCAACTTTTTAGCTTTATTATGATGTTGGATGGCAAGCTCCAATTCCCCTCTTTGTAGGGCGATCTTACCTTTGAGGTTTTCTATTGCTGGCTCCCAGACATTGTTCTTACCTTCTAATGCCTCCGCTTCTAAAGCCTTGACGTACAACTCAGCCGAATCCACTTTCCCCAAAAAGAGGGACATATTGGCATTAATAATCAATGCCTTGTATTTCCCAATCTTGTAATTGATCTGTTCGCTCCAGTAAACGGCTTCTTGACTGTACTGAAGAGCTTTTTCATATTGGCAGAGACGTTCATAAATGGTGGAGAGATTGACAGCCAGTGCGGTAGCATAAGTAGGAAGCTGATGATCTTTAGCTAGTTCATACCCTTTGAAATACATGCGTGCGCAATTTAACAGATCATTTGAATTGCGGTACACCAAGCCAATATTGTTATAAATCTGAATAGATACTTTGGGCACCTGCAACTTGTCCCCCAAAGCGATGGCTTCCTTGCCGATTTCCTTAGCTTCATCGTATCTTCCCAAAGCGGCGAGCGTAGCAGCAATTTGTGTCAAACAAGGGGCTAAATTTCTATCATCTGCCTCTTCCCTGTAGTACACTTCTGCTATCCGATAGTGCGCTAGAGCTTCCTTGGAACGATACACCGCCTTCAAAATACCAGCCGTAAATAGATGGTTCCCAGGCATCCGATGATCCAACTTATGCTCCTCTATCAATAGTCGAGCTCGTTCCATCACTTGTAAGGCTGAATCTATTAAGCCCAATCGCTTGAGTTGATTGGCTTGTAAGTGCTTGTAACGAACATTGAGCTCAGGGAAGTCCTCAATACCGTCATTCTGCACCTTGGTAATGTCTTGTAATACTTCGCGAATATCTCTAGTATCCAACTGTTGCTTTAGGGTATCGAGTAGATCTGTCAATTTTTGCTCCTTGGTAGTAGCGTTTTGAGTCAGCACCCTACTTTGGGTACCAAAGAGTAGAAGTATAATGTATAAGCATCCGTTCCATTTCATACCAAATCGCTTTATTCGATGATCAAACCTACTATTCCTACAGTTAAAAAGCTGAAAAAACAGGGTAAACTCGATAAAAGTTCAGGTGAAGCCCTCCAATACTCCCATGAAACCTTCTTAGTGCTCCACCTCCCTCTCCCTTTATGATTAACCGTTCAGTTATTTGACTTGAAGGGCAATTCCCCCTACTCCACCTTTTTTGGGTAGGCTTGCATATTGGCGTGATATAGTTTTGGATCACCAAACATTTATTTCCATCACTCAACTCAAAATTATGTGGACTGTAACCGAAAGTAGCAAGATGGAGGAATTGAAGGAACGTATGCTGAATTCCTGGTTTAAACGCCTCGTACTTATTGCAGAATGCTTGCTAGCACTAGCTGGCGCTTTTGCCCAATCCAATACAGAATCACCCAATACGATCCAGGGCACTTTAGGTTTTACTTACGGTTATATGCAGGACCTGGCTTCTTATTCTTTGCAATACCAAGAGCAAGGTAAAACGGATGCCTGGTGGGATACTACCACGCTGAACGATTTCCATTGTTCACTAAACTACAAAGGGAAGCATTTTCCTCCCCATACTGCGCTGGAACTCATTCCAGCCTACCTGGCTAATGCTAACCTAGGTCAATTAGGAGAACCCCATCAATCAGAGCTACAGGGTACAGCGTGGACTACCAGAAATCGTCATCTGTTTTACCACCATGATTCAGATGATCATCAGTCAGCCGCTTCCAGCTTCTCTATTAATCGTCACTTGGATCATTCTTTTTCCTCTCGTGTTCAGACTCAAGATCGGCCTCGTTTCTCAGGACGGCTGCAAGTTCCCCTTTGATGGTTCATCGTCCACCCATCTGATCATAGAATAGTACCTCAGCTGAAATATCATTAAACGCTTAGTCATGAAAACAAGTACCTATTATATCCTTCTGCTCCTCCTAGGCCTATTCATAAGCTGCCAAAAGACCGTATTAAGTCCAAGTAGGGACTGTATAAAGCGAAAGATTATCAAAAATGAACGCTCCTTTTCCCACTGCTATGATGCCGACATCGCCTTTGCCTAGGGTATCATCTTTTACTTTTCTTTCGTATTGATCATTGATGAATAGATAGATAGAGGAACCTGATCTGATGACCCCGATTTTGTTAAATTCATTGGGATATATTTTGTTGGATCTGCCAGAAATTATTGTCTTATACCCCTTATCCCCTTTCAACCATAATTTATACTCCCGATTGTTTCCAACGATAAAAGCGTAATAAAACTTAGTGATTTCATCAAAACAAAAAACCAAACCTCCAGATGGCGTTGGATAAATGTTTTCAGCTTCTACTTTAACTTCGATCGCTGTCGGAAATTCCGACATATCTTGATCGTCAATAGTCAGATAATGATATCTAACGGCATTTTCATCGATTTCATTTTCCAACTTATAAACGCCCCGTTCAGTTTTCCCTGACCATAAATCCTCATCATAATTTCTAAAGATCTGTGAATCAAAATTTGTCGCATCAAAGGTTTCCAAGAAAAATGGGCTTTTATCAACCCAGGGAAAGTCCTTTAAATCCAGATTATCCTGCCGGTCATTGCTATTACTTACCACCGGAATACCTGATCCGAAAATAGGCTTTGCGCCAAGCGTCGGCTTTTGGACCTTAGGTTCATCATAAATCTCTCGGATTAAGGTCTCATAATTTTCAGTGAATTTTCGATCATCACTCATATCTAGCCAAATGAATGAGGCGATAAACTTCGGAATACTTTCCCGTGAGTTACCTTTTCTGAGAATTGGAATAAATTTATGGTTTGATATTTGATTGCGGTACAGTTCTTCATTAATCATGGAATATTCGTACCCTACACCACCTGCTCTTCCTTCGGCCTTTAATTTGTAATTCTCAGTAAATATCAAAATAACCTTATCCGCTTTCTCGATGCTACTTTCCATAAAATGAGCCAGGTTCCTTCCCAATCTCAACTCGTATCGATCCAGTAAAACATCGACACCATTGCGGACCAAGCTATCCGCTAGATCTAAAACCCATTTTTTATGCTCTTCATTATCCCAAGAATAGGAAATGAATACCTTTTTAGGCTCCAGTGCACTTTCGCGTTCTTTCTTCCCTCGCACATTGGGAAGAGGATTCCTATTAGCAGCTTGCTCCTTCTTCTCCCGGGCTTTCTTTGCTCCATCTTCAAGCTGTCCACCCATATCATCTAGGCGCAGATCTGCCTCTCGGAGCTCATCTATCAATTCAATCAACGATTGCCTAATGCGGTTAGTGGTCACCTGATAACTATTATCTGTGAAAACCCCCTTCCTAAAACTGCTTTTTGCATTATTGTATCTGCTCTGCAATAATATGAAGTCATTAAATATTGAACTATCAACTTTTAAAGCTGCCTCAAGTTCACTAATGGCTAGATCAATGTTTCTGGTTAACTTCTTTTTCAATTGAACCTTGAATGCTGTAATCATTAGCTATTGCAGTTTATCTTCTAGAATTGCATACTAAATAAACGAAATAGTACGATTTTCCTAAGCTTTCTTTGTAATTGCTTGCAAGCAACTGCCATTATTCCACTTACATCCAAGTATATCTGGATCACAGCTGCTCGAAAGCATCGACAAAGGCAGGAAGGAGTCCAGCAGGACTGGATCATGCGTCGGGCTAATGCCAATAATGATTGGAAAAGGATAGGGGTTGATTAAGAATAAGAAGTATTTTCACTAACTGAATTGCTTTTTGTATTAACACTCGACACATGCGAAGAATATGTCTATTCCTCTTACTCTTACTTCTTATCATTTGTAGTTGTACAAAAGAGAACAAGGTACCCGGCGGAGGCACCTCCGAATGCCTGCTCACCGATGAGGAACAGCTGGTCATAGATCAACTCAATGAAAAATTTGCGTACGGGTTTGATGGAGCCGACCCAAACACCAGAGACGTTGCCCTAGATCCACTGATTAACTATTTGGGTGCGGCTACTTTTGTCGGTTTAGGTGAATCCACACACGGTACAAAGGAATTCTACCAACTTAAGGATAAATTGTTCCGCAGATTGGTGCAAGAGAAAGCGTTCAAAGCCATCATTTTTGAAATACCATGGGGGAATGCAATGGTCGTCAATGACTTTGTTACAGAAGGGCTGGGTTCTGCCGACGCGGCAGTGGATCAAACCTTCTATTGGACATATGACACACAAGAGGTTCGAGATTTGGCTCAATGGATTTTTGACTACAACCGTGGATTAGACGCTGAAGAGCAGATCCTTTTTGTGGGCTGCGATCCACAGGGGAATACTTTCAAGGAGGAACGACGTTTTGTGGCACAATTAATTGGAAAAGTTCAACCAGACTCGGTGGCGACAGTCTTAGCCGATTATGCTAGCTTGCCTAGTAATTTAATAGATTACAGCAGCCAATCTGATGCCATACATCAAGCCAATATAGAGGGGACGCAACAGGTGTACGACTATCTGCTAACCAATAAACCAGAACTAGTAACTAAAAGCTCCAACAAAGAATTCGAGATTGCTTTGATGGCGGCTCATGTCATTCAACAGCGTGAATTGATCTATCGAACCAATGATTTTGGTGCCAAACGGGATGAGTTAATGGCCTTCTATGCCGAATGGTGGCAACGCATTTTAGGTGAGGATGCCAAGGTCGCTATTTGGGCACACAATTTCCACGTAGCAGATGGAACTGATTTTGGCGGACCATACATGGGTACTTTTCTAAGGCAGCGCCATCCGGAGACTTATAAGAATGTGGGCTTTAGTTTTGGTACGGGTTCAGCGATGGCATTTTTAGCCGGACAAAATCGGCAGTTCCAATCTGGTGTACAACGCCATTTAATCCCAGAACTCAGGTGTCACACAGCCAATCAGGTTCTAAGTTTAGCAACGGGGCAACAGCTCTACCTCATTGTAGAAGAGCTTCGCAATGAGACATGGACTTACTTCAATTCCTCCCGGCCTTTTGTGCAGTTTGGGGCAGGTTTCAATTACAACTACCTGGATAACTACATCATTAATGTGCGGTTGGCAAAGTTATACGATGTGCTCATCCATTTTGATGAAGCTAGTGCCAGTACTTTGAAATAAGGCTAAGCTAAAGGTTGGCGTGAAGTTTCCTGGGCTTTGTTATCTTGCTAAGAAATCAACAAACGAAAAACCTGGGAATCATGTATCAACCCATCTCTATTGTATTCATTCTTCTCTGCTGCATCGGGCTATCCTCCTGCAAGAGTGAACAGCAGCCTATCCCGCCTGATCGTCCTAATATCATTCTCATCATGACAGATGATCAGGGGATAGGAGACCTGGGCGTTGCTGGCAACCCCATCCTTGAAACACCCAACATAGATGCCATGGCAAGCCGTAGTGCCTCTCTAAGTCGATTTTATGTAAGTCCCGTCTGTAGTCCTACTCGGGCTTGTTTGATGACAGGTCGATATAATTATCGGACTCGTGTAGTAGACACGTGGGTGGGAAGATCTATGATGGATACCGAAGAAGTGACCGTGGCGGAGCTGCTTCGCGAGGCGGGCTATGCCACTGGAATTTTTGGTAAGTGGCACCTAGGTGACTGTTATCCCATGCGGCCCAGTGATCAGGGATTCGAAGAGTCCTTAGTCCACAAGGGAGGCGGACTGGCCCAACCTTCGGAGCCGTTCGAAAACCAGAGGAGATACACGGATCCCATCCTCTTCCACAATAATGAACTGGTTCAGACGAAGGGCTATTGTACTGATGTTTACTTCGATGGCGCCTTGGATTTCATTGAAAACGCAAAGGCCAAGAACAGGCCCTTCTTTAGCTATATTGCCTTGAATGCCCCTCACGGCCCCTATCACGATGTGCCAAAAGACCTTAAGGTCAAGTACAAGAATAAGGACATCTTATCTATATCAATAGGCCAGACCAATGAAAAACTCCTCGATAATGTAGCGGGTGTGCTGGCGATGATAGAGCATGTAGATCAAAACGTGGGAAAACTGTTCACCCAATTGGATGAATGGGGGTTGACAGAGAATACATTAGTGGTTTTCATGGTCGACAATGGCCCCAATAGCCGGCGCTATGTAATGGATCTGAGGGGCATGAAATCCGAAGTACATGAAGGAGGAATTCGCTCCCCATTTTTTGCGCATTGGCCAGCACAGCTGCAAGCTGGTACCAGCAGCAGTCGCATTAGTGCACATATTGATCTACTTCCAACTTTTCTAGATGTGGCCCAGGTCGAAGCACCTAGCGGGCTTAAACTAGACGGTAAAAGTATACTGCCCTTACTTAAGGGGAATGAAGCTGATTGGGAAGACCGGCATCTTTTTTTGCAAGTCCACCGCGGAGATACTCCTGTTAAATATCACCACTTCGCTGCTATAGGTCAAACTTACAAATTGGTCCATCCCACTGGTTTTGGAAACAGCAAAATGCCAGAAGGAGTACCTTTTGAGTTATACAACTTGGAAGAAGATCCGGGGGAATCTCAGGACTTGGCAGCCTCCCATCCAGCGGAAATGGAACTATTAATGAAAGCCTATGAGGACTGGTTCGAGGATGTATCCAGCACGAGGCCTGACAATTACGCTAAACCCGCAATTATCGTGGGGACGGAAAAGGAGACCATGACGGCATTAACCGCTCAGGATTGGACCAAGCACACTGGTGGAGGATGGGGAAAATCTGGCGCTTGGAGATTGAAGGTAGACAAAGCTGCTGATTTTGACATTGAAGTCATACTCCCTGAATTCAGTCCAGATGCGGAAGCCAAGCTTGAATTCGGGGACCA
Source organism: Saprospiraceae bacterium (assembly GCA_965263225.1). GTDB lineage: Bacteria > Bacteroidota > Bacteroidia > Chitinophagales > Saprospiraceae > DT-111. Next base: position 159,229 of record CBDHHG010000035.1, on the reverse strand, counting down.
AGTCTTAAGTCAAGCATTTGGCAATCAGGCCACTAGAGTGAGATTTGAGAATGTATCTCTCCCCGTGGGAGAATTGGACTTAATGGGAAGTGTCTCGACTTCAGAAGGTCCTATTTCCTCTCTCTTTCACGTAGTCCTGGTTAAAAAGTAAACCGGAGCCCTTACCTTTAGGTCCGAAAACAATAATTTATATCGCAACGTTGTATCATTGTTTAATACGAAGACTTCAACCTATCTATGAAAAAATTACTGACTTTCTTCTTCAGTCTGTGCCTTTGCTGTTCGTTACAAGCACAAGACTCGGAGACCGGAAACTGGATCATCTATATTGGCAGTAAGAAGATCAATGACAAATGGAATTGGCATCATGAAGTGCAGTATAGAAATTATAACTTCATTGGTGATTTGGAACAATTGTTATTGCGTACGGGAGTCGGCGTGAATCTAACCCCCGGAAATAACAATCTACTGCTAGGCTATGGTTACATTCTTTCAGAAAATTATATCGCTGGAACAGATGATAAACTGAGTATTGGAGAACACCGGATTTTTCAGCAATTCATCACCAAGCAGAAATTTGGGCGAGTGTCCATTCAACATCGGTATCGCATTGAAGAGCGCTGGGTAGAGGATAGTGACTTTAAATGGCGTTTCCGTTATTTCCTCGCCTTGAATATCGCATTAAGTAATAAAGAATTAATAGCCAATACCTGGTACCTCTCCCTTTATGATGAAATCTTCTTAAATGGACAAAATGCGGTTTTTGATCGGAATCGAATGTACGCAGCTTTGGGATACCGTGTATCTCCAGAGCTTAAGGTAGAACTCGGATTTATGTCGCAGGTATTCGAAAAACGCAGCAGGGGTCAACTCCAGATTGCTTCCTTTGCCAATTTCTAAACGGACTATTTCTATCTTCTATAAATAACTTGAATTAGTATGAAAGAATACAAAGTTGAATCCTTAATCTACTACACCAAAATAACCCTAGATAAGGAGCATATTCTTAAAGACTCTACCAAGGATATCCAGGCTAAACTGGATGAGATGGCCATGGATGGTTGGCGTTTGATATCCACAGATGCCACTGACTTTGGATTCGCCGTGTATTTTTACCTGTATTTTGAACGGTAATTCTCCATCCAGTTGCGAACTACCCCATGACAGTGTATCAGAAGTGTGAGTCCTGGATAATTCTTCAGTCTTTGCTAGGCATCCCGCTAGCTCAGTATAGATTTTTCGGGCTCATACCACGCATTTGATACACTGATAATTTACCCGCTGTCAGTATTTCCTCCGGAATAGCGCCTATACTGTTACATCAAGAATAGGCAAGAGCTCCATCATATCATCCAGGATATAATCTGGACGGGCCTGTTCTAGAAGTTGGCGAGTTTGAGCCCCCGTCGTAACACCAATCGCCCATTTCACCCCTGCACTCCTCCCTTCATCTATATCAATGGCGCTGTCACCGATCTTCACAGACTGATCGGCGGGGATGTTCAATTGTTGGCAGATCAGATCAATCATATCTGGAGCAGGACGGCCGTTAGATACATCATCTGCGGTGGCCAGCGCATCAATATCCTCTCCTACTTTCACACCACACCGAACGAGGATTCTTTCTGCTACCGGCCTGCTATAGCCCGTGTTGAAGCCTACTTTTATCCCATTAGACCGCAATTTCTTGATGACCTTTCGCACACTTGGAAAAACCTCCATATCCTCAGTGGCGTAGGCTCGGTCCAAGGCGTCTTGGAAGTCCCGATGTACGCCATTCACCCAATTGTTGGAAACGCCCTCACGCCCCAGCACCTGCTCGGCTATATCTGAGATGGCCGTTCGTTTCTCCTTCCCCGCTCCCAATTCCAGGACGGTATCCAGCGATACCTCTACTCCATGGAGCGTCATCATCCGTTGAATGGTTTTGTATACTAGGTTATCCTCATTAATCGAGGTTCCTGCCATGTCAAAGATTACCAGCTTTATCATGCTTAAATGGTTTCAAGATTTAAAGATAGTAGGTTTCGCACATTTTCCTTGGCATAGCCCAATGACCCGGTCATGCCTTTCCCACCGATACCGGTCACAATATGGATGTCATTTTCAACGGTCTCATTGAAAATATCTTGCTCCTTACATTGACTGTATTCACCTACCCAGGTCCGCAAAATTTGCCAATCTTCCAATTGGAAGATACGTTGTGCTTGGGACAGAATAAAGCAATTGATTTCATTGTCTGTTCCTAAGGCGAATGTTTCACCGTCCTTTACTGAGGCATATTCGTGCGAATCCCCAATAATCACGCCACCATCCGGTGATTGTTTGAATAGTATATGGATACCGTATTTGAGATGATAAGCATCCGGATCTTCCTGCGCTTTGATAGCAGCAAAAGAAGGACATTCATGGAAGCTCTCGTATCTTCGAATGGTCCAGCCCGAAAGCACGGAACCAGGTATAACCTGTTGCTTCTGCGGGACGGTTTCCATCATTTGCAACTTCACCCTTACTAGATCACTTTGATTAAAAATCTCTGGAAATAACAACTGGAATTCCGTTCCACCACAGAGAAAAGTCTTTTTGCAACGATACGTTTCGCCCAAATTGTCGGTCAGGATCTGTTGACCAGGGACCGCAGCGATATCTATGATGGCTCGTCTTGAAAGGTAGGTCAGTCCCCATTCTGCTATACAATACTGAATGATCCGTTTAGCTGCTACTCTCGGGTCTACTTTTACTTCCTGGGGGAAAAAAAGTCCGGCCTTAACATATCCTTCTCTAAGATTGGGATAACGGTCTAAACATTGGTCCTTGGTCCAAAGCACAGATGAATACCCATTCTCGCGGTTAATCGAAGCCAGCTCTTCCAGCAACTGTATTTCCTCCGTGTTACTGGCCAGATAAATACTACCTTCTTCCCGTACAGAAATATCAGCCTTGGATTGGATCTCTTTATAGACCTTAAGACTTTCTCGGCCATATTGTTGCCATTTGCGATCCATTCCGGAAGGTACGACTTGGCCAAAATTCCGGATCGTTGCTCCAGTGGGATAGGCATCGCGTTCAATCAAGGCTACTTTCATGCCAGCCTGTAAACAATGGTAAGCATGGGCTATGCCTAATATGCCACCTCCTATAACTATGATATCAAATTCGTTCATCGGATGATCATTTACAATGTAGAGATAAACAATGCTTATACTTCATTACTCCGTTCAACAATTTATCGATAAAACAATGGCAAAGATCCATTGACCTGATTAATCTTACAATCACAAGGGTAAAAGACGGACACCGGTTTTACCGATCCAAGTTAATAGGTTAATTGTTGGGCGCACCATCACGAACCCAGCAGATGATTTTTTGCTTTTCTTCTTCTTTAAGCCCTGGCTTTCCCGAATCTGGTGGCGGCATCGAGTTGCTTTCCAAAACTCGCTTGATGTTTTGAGCCGCTGAAAAGTAGTGGCTTTCCAACTCAAAATTCGGTGCTTGGGCTCCAGCAACATGACAAGATGAAACGGCGCAGGTCCCCTTGATCAAAGGCATGACATCAAGCGCTAAGCTGATTCCGGAAGATAGCAAAACGTCGACCTTTTCCTCACAATTATGTTGATCTTTGACACTTACCGTATACAATCCAGTTGCCAGATTAGGGAAGATCCCATCGCTTTGGGCTGAGCCACCGTTCAAACTGAACAGCAATTGTCCTTCTCCCCCTTCAGCATTGACAATTATCTGCCCACGACCTTCTCCGCAAACCGTATTTGTCGTATCCGAAAGGCTTATACTAATTGGATTCAGAGAGTTGTCAATCATTTCAGCTTGCGGATCTGAAGACTTGCTACAGGCAGTAATTAGGTAGCAGCTAACCAGCACACACATCCAACCCTTTCTCTGCCAAAACTGTAATGGATTTATCTTCAAGTCAATTCTATTTTATAATGGATTCAATTACTGGCCCGACCTCTTCCTTTTCATTTTCGTAGTCATACCCCAGTAACTTCGCCATTGTTTTAGCTACTTGGTACTGAAAAAGCTTTTGATTCACAGCTACCTCACCCAGCGCAGAGATGTTCGGCCCCAGCGCTGCAATCCAAATTTGATCCGAACCTTTGTATATCGTACCGTGGCTTTTCCACTGTTCCATTGGGGAATGGCCTCTACCATGATCTGTAGTAATCAACATGCTGGTTTTACCCTTATAAAAGGGATCATTTTGCAAATATTCCCAAAGTGCAGCTAACCATTTATCTGTTTGATGGGCTGATCTTAAATAGTGATCATAGCGACCATCATGTGCAAAATCATCGGTTTCCCCATAGGAAACATAAATGACCCTAGGATGATGCTTTTTCATATGTTCTATCATGTAGTTATGTGTAAAAGCATCGAGGCGAACTGTAGCCCAGGGACTAGGGATTTGATCCTGAAGATCGTTGAGAAACTGTTCTTTATAGGTCAAGTATTCATCTTCCGCCTTGCGAAAGCCAGCATTAACCGGGATTCCACTGCGCTTGTCATTGATGATATAGGGAAAGACATCCCACGATCCAAAGGCAGCTACTTTCCCCGTAAATTCCGGTTTCTCTGCCAACCATTCTAGCACGGTCTTATTTTGATTGTACTTCTTGGCATTGCTATCGATTTCGGGATCACTAAATCCCGTTAGAATTTCATTGTATCCCGGATAAGAAAACCAGAAGCGGTTGGTACAGTTCACCTGATTTCCCAACCAACGGTTTCCATACAATTGACCTTCTTCCACCATTGTAGACCACATCCACGGCATTAGTTTTTTTCTAGCTTCTTTCGGATTACTAGCCTGAAATGCGGCTATCACTTGTTCTTTGTCTTTAGTTAGTTCGGGATTATTCATCATGCTATCTACTGCCCCTCCAAACAATTCCTGCCAACGTAATCCATCAAAGGTTACCAATACCACATTTTCTACCTGCTGAGCCAATAATAGCTGAGTACTAATCACTAGGATGATAGTGAAAAGAAAATTATACTTTTTGGACATATGAAAGTTTTATGTTGAAGATCTTGACCCATTCTGGGTCTGGTACAAGATACCTTATCCTTAGCATATTGGGGATCATGCGGTAAGTATAAGGATCAATCTTATCGCAACGCTCAAGCTGTGAAGGTGTATAAAAAATGGGAAAGAGGAAAAATTAGAACTAGAGCTAATCTTCCTCCTTCCCTATTCAGCTACGCTAGGTTAATACATAGCTTACTCATTCTTCATTTATTGCAATAACCAAGGTTTTGTCAAGATTTCATCTGGTCCCTGGCGGCTAATCACTGCATCGTAGTTTGCAGAATTCAATACTTGCTCATCACTTGGGTACTGAATACGTACAGGAACTTGATTAAAAATTGCATTCTCACCAGGAGTCAATCTAGGAAGGCCTGTTCTACGGAAATCAAACCATGCCTCAGCACCTACCATGAAAAGTCCTAGCCACTTTTGTGTTCCAATGATTTCCAACTGTCCTTCTGTACTTCCTGCAGATTTAAGATCAATAGCTGGTTGTGTAAAGAAAGAGGCTTCGGGAGCCACTTTAAAGTACTCCAAAGTTGCATTTAATCCATTCAAGTAATAAGCTTCCGCATCACCCGAGATATATCCCTTTACTGCCGCTTCAGCTAAAATGAACATCAACTCATTGTACTGCATGTAGGTCATATCCACATCTACATTTGATGGATCATCTGTATCTCGGTAGCGTAACCCTAAGCGAGATTGGTTCTTAGGACCACCGTTGAAGTTGATAGCGTTATCCTCCGATAAACCATTTGGAATGCCGCGGTAAACACCTAAGCTATCTTGGTTATCAAGTGGGCGGAACATTACAAACAAGCGAGGATCGTTCGTGCTTTTTAGAACACCTTCAATACGCTGACTCATTCGTTTTTCATCAAAACCACCAACACGACCTGTCTGGCGTGGCCATTGGTTTGGAGAAGTGGCTAAGTATCCCAATACGCCATTGTCCGCGTTTGACTCCATTAATGGCTCGTTGTCAATGATTTGCTGCAAAGAACTGGCATTTAAGCCAAGCTCTCCCCACTTGTTCTCCAAACGCATGATGGTACGAATACGAAGAGAATTACACAATTTTTGCCATTTCTCAACATCTCCACCAAACATGATGTCACCACCGATAGACCCTGTTCCACCGAAAAGACTATTTGCCTGCTCGTAATCAGCCAAAATCCCTTTGTAGATATCAGCCTGCGAATCATAAACAGGTTCAAAAACGGGGTCGCCATTTACGCCTTTACCATTCAAAGCTTGAGAATAAGGCACATCCCCCCACATATCAGTCAAGAAAGAGAAGATGTAAGACTTCATTACTAACGCAACAGCTTTAAGGTTGTCATTACCTCGCTCTTCAGCGATGATGATCAAGTTCTGCGCATCTCTAGCATTTCTGTACATGGAGTTCCAGGTTCCGCTGTAAGTACCCCAAGCATAAATATCAACACTGGTAAAGTTGTTGGTAGCTACCGCCTGAGAAACAACGTTACCGAATCCCCAAGCAATCCCAGCTGTCAACTCATTACCTACTTCTGAGATAACTTTTGGTAAGATCAGATCCGGGTTAGCTTTATCTACGGTAGGCTGGTTTGGGTTTGTATTCAGCTCTTCGAAGCCTTCGGTACAGGCTTGCATGGCTAGTATACCCAAAAGGATAAATAGTGCTTTTATATTTAATGACTTCATGGTCGAAATTTTGCTACCGCTGTTTTGAGGCTTCCGAAGTCTTCAAGATTTCGGAAGTCTCAAAACTGCCGTAGATTAGTTAATGAGCTGTCTTAGAAGGTTACGTTTAGGTTCACCCCGTAACTTCTAGAAGAAGGTGTTGCCATATCTTCAACACCAGGAACAATTGCATTTCTATTGAAAGAGAATACTTCTGGATCAAAGTGTGGGTTCTCCGTCCACAATAATAGGTTCCTTCCTACTAGAGAAAGTGAAATTCTCTGCGCACCAATCTTAGATACAATAGATTTAGGAAAGGTATACCCCAATCTTACCTCACGTAATTTCAAGAAAGAAGCATCGTACATACCTACTTGCTCATTACCACGGTTGAAGTGCGACCAGTAGAAGTCACGTGCAGAAAGTTCAGTGTCATTGGCCACATAAGTGCCTGTTCCATTACCTTCTCCATCTAATACTTCCTTCACACCAGCTCTGTCCAATTCGCTTACACCATCAACGCGAGTAACACCACCAATAAATGTACCCGTCTCACGATCGAATTGTGCAGTTTCAGCCATCATACCTGAAGTACCACCAATCAATAGCGTTCTTGACATTACCACACCTCCTACACGACCATCTAATAGGAAGCCAAGGCTTAATCCTTTGTAAGAAAGAGTATTGTAGATACCGGCTAACCAATCTGGATTGTAGTTACCTAAGCGCCGTAAATTTGGATCGCGAACTGGGAATCCACTTGCATCGTATAGGTTAGCGTAAGTTGGCTTGATATCTTCTACATCGTCAACCGTTACTCTTTGGTTTGTTTCTGTATCTACTAATACGAAACCAGTTCCGTAAACATCACCCATTCTTTCCCCCACCTTAGCTAAAACCTGAAGGTAGTTACCATTAAGTTGCTGTGTCTGTAAACCTTCAGCAAGGCTCAAGACCTTAGATCTGTTCAAGGTAAAGTTCACATTGACATCCCAGTTGAAGTCTCTTGTGCGAACTGGAGAGAAGGTTAGCAATGCTTCAACCCCCTGGCTTCTGATTGCTCCAGCGTTGATGAATTGTTGAGAGTAGCCAGTAGTTTGAGAAACTGGGATTTGAAGAATCTGGTTCTTCGTCTCTGTATTGTAGTAAGTAAGGTCTAAGTTCATTCTTCCATTGAATAAGCGAAGATCAGCTCCGATTTCAAAGGTAGAAGCACGCTCAGGAAGTAGATTAGCATTTGGTAGGGTGTTACTCTCTGTTGCCAAAAGCTGACCACCAAATGGGTTCGTCAAGAATTCAACGAAGCTGTTCAATGAGTAAGGATCCGTATCGTTACCTACTTGTCCCCATCCACCCCGTAACTTCAAGAACGTTCCGGTTGACATATCTAATAGCTCTGATAAGATAACAGAAACAGAAGCTGATGGATAGAAATAGGAATTGTTGCCATCAGGAAGTGTAGAAGACCAGTCATTTCTGCCGGCAAGATCAAGGTAGATAGAACTTCCGAAGCCAATTTGAGCAGCAGCGTATACACTGTTGATACGGCGTTCAGAGTTGAATTGGCTATTGGACAAAGGAATGGCAGAGTTATTCAAAGAATATACATCTGGGATAGCTAATTCGTTAGCAGAAATTCTGTTGAAACGATTCGTTTGATTCATTTGGTTACCACCTACATTGGCAGTGAAAGAGATGTTCCCAGCAAACTTGTCGTTGTAGGATAAAAGGAAGTCAGCATTTCTTTCCTCGAAGAAGATTCGATCTTCACGGTATTGCCCTTGTGGGAAACGTTGCGTACTGAAAGCACGCTTACCAACTCTTAGATCATTAAATAGATCTAAACCATAACGAACCATTAAGTTCAGTTTTGGAGAGATCTCGTAAGTTGCATTTACATTACCGTAAATTCTATCCTTATCAAATGCATTCGTGTTTTCGAACATCGTGAAATAAGGATTATCATGCCAGTTGTAGTTATAGTTGAATTGTTGAACCCCTTCTAAACCTGGCTGCCAGTAGTTCCTCAAAGAATTCATGTCGATATGACGTCCAAACCAAACCCACAAGTACATGACATTTTCCGTGCCATAAGAGTTATTTGGACGGTTATCAGAACCTGAATTGACATAGTTGATGTTCGTTGTGACTTTCAACTTGTTGTCCAAGAATTTCTGAGAAGCATCGAATGCCAAAGTGTTACGCTTCAAGTTGGTATTTGGAAGAATACCTTCAGAGTAAAGATTGGTGTAAGACAAGCGGAAGTTACGGTTTGCATCTCCCCCTGACAACGCGATGTTGTTAGATGTCGTCACACCCGTTTCGAAGAAATCTTCAATATTGGTTGGGGCAGCTGTCCAAGGTGTAGCATTGATTTGGTCTGCAAAAGTACCGTCTGGATTTAATGGACGGGCGGCAAAATCACCAGCTCTAACACCACTTGAAGTAGGGCTATCGTGCTGATTAATGGATTGACCGCTGAAAGCTGGGCCCCAGCTTTCATCAACACCATCGGCTGTACCACCACCAAATCCATTTACGAAATCGAACTGGAAATTAGAACCTTGTCCGTATCGGTTTTGGTATTCAGGAATTCTTAATGGATTTTCAATGGTGGTAGTGGAGTTGAAACTTACTCCAATTCCCTTGGTAGCAGCACCTGATTTAGTGGTAATCAAAATTACCCCGTTAGCTGCACGAGAACCGTAAAGGGCTGTTGCGTTTGCACCTTTCAATACTGAGATAGACTCAATATCGTCAGCGTTGATCTCTCCTGCACCATTACCGTAATCCGTTTCCAAGTTTCCTTCCGCACGGTTATTGCCTCCGATGGAGTTGTTAATGGGAATACCATTAACTACAAACAGCGGTTGGTTGTTACCAGACAAAGACGACTCACCACGGATCACGATTCGAGAAGAAGAACCAACACCAGAACCACCATTGGTAATGTTCACACCTGCCACTTTACCAGATAGGGCATTAACGAAGTTAGGTTCTTTGGCTTCAGTGAATTCGTCACCGTCCAGCTTTTGAACAGCATATCCTAGGGATTTTTCATCACGCTTGATACCCAAAGCCGTTACTACAGCTTCAGACAAAGCCAAACCCTCAGATAAAGCAATATCCAAGGTAGACTGACCATTCACAGCAATTTCTTGGTTGGCATAACCGATGAAGGAAAAAACCAACGTTTCTGTGCCTTCTTTCAATTCAAGCTCATAAGCGCCATCAATGTCCGTAACTGTCCCTTGAGAAGTCCCTTTAACTAAGATGTTGACACCAATCAGCGGTTCGGAAGTGCCAGCATCTGTCACCTTTCCAGTCACTGTAAGCTGCGACCAAGCTTGTGAGGTAATAAAGCACAAGGCTAAAAGCGTAACCATACCTTTTAGGTAGGATACCTTTCTTCCTTTTCGAAGGTTAACGTTCATAACTAAGCAAGTTTTAGATTAATGAATGATACATTAAGTCCAGAAGCTTAATGTTGGTCAGAATTGAGCTGTTGAAAGATTAGATTACTTCAGTGTAGTTTTTGGGATTTGATCATTTGTAGCGCTCTGGAACTGGAAGCAAAAGTAGCAGTGGGATATTTTGAGAAAGTGTCGAGGAGGTTAAGTGTCTCTTAATAATTAATTAATCCCATTATTCATATTAATTAATACGTGAGGTAGACCTTTAGGTCATTATTACGATCCGATGCAACAACAGTATTGCCGAGGGAGTTAATGAAAAACTCACTACCCATCCTCAAACAGATAGCGCCTAAACCTCAAACTGCGCCAAAGGGCATTGCCCACGGAAAGTAACGTTTGCGATTCACCAGGAGCACCTTAATTACCACCTATGTCTGCAACACCTTCTTTCATCGATCAAGCCATTCGCATGGTACAATTGACCCGTTTCCTGAAGGAAGCCGGCATTAAAAACAAGGAAATTGCGAATGCATTAGATATGTATCCCTCCGCTTTTTCGGCGCTAATCAATAATGTGTTAAGTGAAGTGGTACAGCACAGTCAACAGGGATCCTTGACGGAGCAAGAGATTAAGACGGTATTTGATCAAGTCAATAACGTCTCCGAATTGAAGACCAGGAGAAGAATTCAACAATACCTGCAAAAGCTCGAAGCACTCAAACTACAGCTCTTTGATGTCGCTGAACGTAAACCCCTGAATTATATTGATAATCTCATCAATAGTTCACCGGGTGAGATTCTTCGACTCCTAGAAGGTGTCTATCATTGCTATTATATCTCTTCCTTTGGTTACCGCGTAAAACGAGAACCTTTCTTGATCTATTACGATGCTCGACAAAGGACTTACCGTGTAAGGAAAGGGAATAAAAAAAGCCCAGCTTGGTATGAAGGTTTTGGCTACATGTCGAACAACCACCTCTTCACCATACAGATGGTGGAAAAGAATACCCTATCGATCGACAACTTCATGGCCCACTTCCACCTACCGCCACTATATGCAGAAACTATGGAAATGTTGAAAGGTATTTCTATATCGATGTCTAATTCGAACCTACCAATTGCTAGAAAGATGCTGTTGCATCGCGTAGGGAATTTCAGTTCTCTGGATAGTTTCAATCAACTGGAGACCCTGTTTTTCAAAAAAGAGGAAGGAAACGATAATGAAATCGTACGCTACCTTCGTGCACAAACCAGCTTCATCGAGTATCTGCCTATCCCCTACCCTGACTATGCCCCACAGGATTTAGTAAAAGAAAACAAGGTGAAGGAATTGATCTAATGCCGGGCTACTTTGCGCCGTTTGGTCTCTAGTACTCCGCTCTTCCTGAAATCATTTAGAGGTATACAAGAAATAGAGATTTCGCCGTTATGGTAGAAAGTATACCATTCTACATGTTGTTTTTTTTACACTCATCTATCAAAGCCCAAGAAGAAGTCGGGGCTACTCCTTTTATGGCTAGTCTTACAAATCCCGCTCTTTGGACAGCTTGGAATTTCCCAGCTAGAATTCAGCAAGCTAGAAAAACATTTTGGCGGTACGCTTCCGCAAGACTACAAGGCTTTTGTACTAACGTACCCGGGGCCAAGTTACCCAGAAAAAGGAATCGCCGCACAATCTACCGGCCCCGGAGGAACCAACCCCCACTACCTCTGGACTAGCCCCAAAGTAATGGCAGTTACTGACTCCCTGAGGAAAGCAGGGATACTAAATAATGACCAATTGGTGTTCGGTGACATAAGTTTGGATCAACTATTGATCTACCAGCGGTTCGACGGACAGTGGTCCCCCAGAGTATTCCTGTGGGATGATAAGTACGGTTGGTATTTCCATTTGTATTCTATCCAGTATACCCAACCTTATGAACGGGCTGCCAAGATCATGGCCAACATTGACACAATTGGCTTTGAAAATCAAAATCTTAGTGAAATAGAGGATTGCTTAGATTGTTTATATGTCTACGCCCAGTCTCTAGAAGACAGCGAATACGAAGATTTCTTTATGAAGGAAAGGGCTGAGCGGGCACTAGCCATCTACCGCGACTTAGCGGCGCAAGCTCATCCAACTGCAGCCGCTGCCATAGCCTCTCATTATGAATTTCAGGATAAAGTGGAAACCGATAGTGTTATTCTTTGGCGAGAAAAGGCCATTCGCTGGGGAAATGTAGAGGACAACTATGAACTAGCAGACTTTATTCTGGATTACCGACCAGATCTTACAGCGCGAGCAGTAGCGGCCTTAGAATCGTTGCTTAGTCATAGGGGTTATGCGGGGCGAGGTGCGCTCAAGTTATCTAGACTCTATATGCGTGATGCAGGCGAGTTTAAGGACCTTGGAAAAGGAATTCAACTGGCCATGCAAAGTGCAAAACTGGGGAATTTAAATGCCAAGGCGGATCTAAGCTTCTACTACTTCAAAGGGATTGGAGTGGACAAGGACCTGAAGAAAGCATTGGATCTGCTGGTAGAAGCGAATGAACTGGCCAATGAACGATTTGGTGGTGGGATGTGGGATGAGGAAATTGAGTTGATCAGGAAAGAACTAGAAAGATAAAAGATTCGTCTCCAAATCATCCCTACTTGCCTTCAACATGTGGTACAGGGAAGTACATCATAAGCATGGTGGCCGTATATGATGTACTTCACCTATATCCAAAGCATCCATCTTTTCGACTTACGGTAAGTAGGTGAAGCCCCAGGGCTAAAGTCCCAATCGCTCAACCGTCTCTTTATCTAAGTTGCCGATCGGTAATCCAAGTGCTTTCTGGTAGTTTGTGATCGCAGCCTTTGTTCGGACATTAAAATGACCATTAGCTTTCTCGAAATAGTATCCCATTTCGTACAGACGCTTCTGGACTCTTAAAATCAGATCATGGTCTGCTTCACTATTACAATATATTTCTCTCCACACAAAGTACCCTGTGGTGCCATAGAACTTACTGAGTGTGGAATAATTATTTGTTTCCGTGTTGAAGATCGAATCTCGTGGAATCGCAAACTTGCTATCAAGAAACTTGATTTTCCCACTAGGAATTTGGTAGTCTGCTGCTAAGAAGCCCGACCGATTTTCTATTTTTTCAGGAGTAACGGCCAAAGATAAATTGATCGGGCAATCTGTATCTAGGGGTTTGTCATTCTTTGATTGACAGGCAGTCAGCTCAAACCCAAAATAGGATACTGGCAAGGATGGCTGATCCATGACGGATATGACAGCAGGATGGTTTTCCAGTATGGAGGAAGTCTGCCGCTCTTCGTAAGGTACAAACGACAAGCCATAACAGCGATCACTATTTTCAGCAATCTCTCCCATGCCCTGTCTGATTTTTTCGATAGAAGGAAAACGCCACTCTAATTCTGGTTGCAGCACAGCCCGGTCTATAATTTTCAAGTCTTTGATTGGAATGGAATCCAAGAAAAATAGGCTACTTCCGTTGGACGATAAATAACGAATGGCAAGCCAGATCTTCGTGTCTTTTTCACCTTTAGGAATCGTTATAGTTTTAGTTTTTCTTTGACCAGAAGAAATCTTCTCTCTAAAAGTATTATCGGAATGTTCATAGAACCCATTCTGCTCGGTCCAGTCCTTGGGAAGGTGATTAGCGTATTGCCAGTGAATTTTAGCGGAGTTTGATATGCGCTTAGGCAGTGCTTCTTCCCCAAGAAATGTCACAGATATGCGGATACTGTCTTCTCCACGAAAGCTGTACGCATATAATTGGTCCAGCTTCAACTCTGAAGAATCGCTTGGAGGTCGATAACCTTTGACTGCTTGATTCGTCTTAACCCAGAATTGCCTCCCATTGATGATAACCATCAATTTATATTGGTACCATACGCCTGGGGCAGCTTTTTTATCAAAAATTCGAGGTACTGCCCTTATTCTACGGATAATTTTAAAGTTCTTTTCTGATGCTAAGCCTCGATAGAATACAAATTCTACATTTTGTGTGTTTTTACGTAATCTTTGTAAGTCATCCTTGTCAAGAGAAGCTAAATCCAGTGATACGAAGATGCCACTTTCTTCATCTTGGCTTGCTCCCAGGTGACCTGCTATATCCCTTCCTTCACTGGAAGCTCGCGATTCAGGCTGAGCAAAGAACAATGTCAATAAGAACACCAACAGGAACTTTTCGAGTCTAGAATCCATAATCAGTAATTGAATTTTAGATAAATAAACCACCACACTGATTGCGACAGTTTACAATGAGATAGCCTCTCTGAAAACCAATTTACTTGTGTGTAATTCTCTGATAGGGATGATATATCGTAGTCTAATCCAACTCCTAGTGATGGCCGTTCAAGCCCTTAACGACATGGCCTTTACTGATCACTCACTGGGAGGAAATTTACGCCAGGGTAAACCCTGGATTCATAAAATTTGCACCCAGATGCTTGGGAATCGACAACGATAAATGAGGTACTTGATACCATGAAGCGGCCGTAAATGTGGCATGTGAATCTAATTCAAACCTCTTTATCTATTCCTGGGGTTTCAACTACTAGACTTCATAACATGCAATTTTTGAAATTTGCATTTCATTCCATCTAACTATAACTATGACCTTTGATTTCTCAAATAATTACAAATCATTGACTATTTTTCATTTTACTTCAAAGTAGTTCTCTTAGAATTCAATTAAACTCCCGTTATCCTAACGTAAAAGATCAAGGAAACAGTTCCTTAGCACGCAAGTACCAGTTTGGTATTTAGCCTTCGGATGCAGAAAGTTTCTGCTATGCTGATGATTCCTTCCTTTTCCGTGGAATTAATTTCAACTTTTCTTCAAGTCTTGTTACAGAAACTATAGCTAGGTGCCATATATGAATAAGTAGATAGAGAACTAATATTAAACAAGAACTATACATGTAGAACACCAATCTAAATCCAGTTAGAAGAAATTAGTCCATGATGAATTGATCACAACTCAAGTATCAAAGTCCATGAATTCACAGATAGTAGGAAAGCTCAAAATGCAGGATCCAAAAGAAGTGTTAAAGCTTTACAAAGGAGAAACTGCCAGAAAAATTAAAAGCTTTGTATTAAAGCATGGTGGTACTAAGGAAAACGCGGAGGATGTATTGGTGGATACCATTATGCGTATCATGAAGCTGATGAAAGAAGGAAAATACGAAGAGGAGGGGAAGTTTGAAGCCTTCTTCTACCGCGTAGGCCAATGGGTATGGAAGGAGGAAAGCCGCAGGTCCAGAAAGCAAAGAATCAAAATCGTAGCTGAAATTGATCCTAACCTTACGGCCGAGCTGCTGGATGATGAACTCCCACATACGCTTAAGAAGAGAATAGAATATCTCAGCAGCTCCGTGCGAATTCAACAATTTCTGAAGAAGCATTCGAGATGCAGAAAAATTTTTGAACTTCGTTTCATAGATGGTTATTCATTAGTGGACATAGAAAAATATTTTGGGATTAAGCACGTGAACGTCAATTGTAAAAGATGTATAGAAAAATTACGAGAACACCTGAATTCGCTAGAGCGTCAGAATGACTAAATCTACGGAAAGGAATAGATAATACAGATCCAATCATACACCTTATTAGAACATAATCCCAAGGAAAAAAAACATAGTCAACAATTTAGAACTAGCTTGTCGTATTATCTAATAATTATTTATAAACAAAATAATATGTACTATGAATACTAATAACGGTCGTTTTGACGAGTATGATGAATTGATGGCAAGTTACATTAATGGCCGCTTATCCGATGAACAGAAAATTGCTTTTGAGAAAAAGTTAGAAACAATTGATGGATTAAGAGAGGAACTAGAATTTAGACAAATGTTATCCTTTTCGCTTAATAATGAATATCTACTTTCAGTGGCACAACAATTACTAGAACTGAAAGAAGAAAGTCTTCAAATGGATACTGGTCACCCCCCTCCTTCTCAGGGATCAGGATGGTTCAAAAACATGAAAGGCTTAGGAAAAAATATACTTCTCATCTCAGTACCTATTGCAATCCTGCTCTTTGCTATATTTCATGGCAACTTTTTCCTAGTAGCAAATTGTGATCAACTCTATACTCGATATATCGAACCGTATCCGGCAATTTTTCTGAATGGATCAAATGATTTAGAACTAAAATTAGCTATTGATTACTATGAGAGGGGTGACTATGAAAGAGCGGGACCAGGCTTTTTCAAAGCATCTTCGGAACACCCTATTTTCCTTTTCTATTATGCAGTTACGCGGATGTATAACTTTCCTGAGGAACCCCGACAGAATCTAATAGAGTTCTCCACGGCTAAAAAAGGACTAACCGGAGAGCTCTATAAGCCCTTTATACCTTGGATCGATTACTACATGGCGCTGATTGAATTCAAAGAAGATAATTTTAAAGAAGGAAAAGAAAAAATAAGGTTACTCAGTCAACATGATGATCTAGATTTGGAATTGGAAACGGCTGTAAAAAAGTTAAACCGAAGACTATTATTGCTCCGGTTCTAGTACAGACCAAAATCACAGAAAAGTATCAAAGAAACGCTATCGGTTTCAGTACCATGATCCGACCTAAGGATCTAGGGTATTAGGATTTGAAGCTTGGCTATCGCTTCAATATTGAAAAGATAAGAAGGAAAACTTCTATAAACGGAGGATAAGCGGAGGCGTCGCTTATGCCCGTTTATTCCGGCATACCGTCCAAGCCATTGATGGAACTGATTTGACAAATGTAGTCCGTTTTAACCCAAAAAATGCTTTCCTCCTTAATATCGCGGCGACTTCCTTTTTCACTAGAACCCTGGCGCTAAACGGGAAGGGAACCTTGTCTACCTTTGAACAATGGACAGTGGCCCTACGCCTATTATACTATATTTGAACTCGATTTCTCTTAAGTTTAGACCTTATAATTTAGCCTGTTGGCGTCCAAGTTCAACTCGAAACATCTTTCTCCCTCGTAAAATGCTTCGTTGTGGACTGACCACTTTTGTCCGAGGAGGTTTTAAATTGGGCTTTAGTACTAACCGCCAGGTCAAGAAAGAAAGTTTCCAGAAAGGAGAAAGGGATGTGGAGAATCTACAACAGCGGCCCGTGCAGATACTGGCCAGTTATGGTCTAGGATTGGTTCATAATCGTAAAAATGGGAATAAGTCCTTCTTCGAGTTAGCCATCAACTTGGCCTTGCTACGAACAGCGCGGGGCGAATCCGATATACCACTGCCAATGGGGTGACCCTAGAAAATGACATTCGTTTTGGGGGTAGCTACCTCTCAGCTAACGTGGCCTTTATGTTACCACAAAGGCACTTCAGATGGCTGCGTTGGGGCAAAGTCAAACCTCCGTCCATTATCTACAACCCACGCCTAAGTCCCTAATCCGGAAAAGAATTTAACTTTGGCAAAAACATCCTCTATGCCATCGATTGAAGATTATATCTACCGCCACGAAGGAAAGCAAAGAGACATTTTACAACAACTGCACGAACTGCTGACTGAAGAACTTAATCTAGAGGCTAAATTGAGGTACAAGATTCCTTTCTACTTCAATCGCAGCTGGATTTGTTACCTAAATGCCCAGAAGGACGGCAGTGTAGAACTCGCCTTCCCCCGTGGCAACGAGCTGTCCAATGATCAAGGGCTGCTGGATAGCAAAGGAAGAAAGCAGGTCATGTCGATCCACATCGAGGAGTTACAGCAAATTCATGATCCGATGCTGCTAGAAGTCTGGCAGGAAGCCATCCTTTTGGACGAAACGGTTCCCTACGCTTCAAAGAGGCAGAAGCAGTAGGAGTTCGCTGTCTAAAGTGGAAAGGGGCTGATGGAATTGATGAGTAGCTTTTGCGCTACGGTTTCTTGGGTTTTCTTGATTAGGTCACGGAAGGGGAAGTCATTTTCAGAAAGTGGCCGAATCCGGGTGCAATTACTCATACCCATATACTTACCAACTACATAGAATGGACTTACCCAAGACGGGTCATCCCGAATTTTGAGCAAGTCGGAACGCAGGACTTCAATAGGAACTAATCAAAATCTGCGGAGTGATACTGCTTAGCTTCAATACCACTCCACAATTCTGTTATCGACATCTCCATTCCCTCCTTGAATCAATGGAATGACTTACTTTTATCATTCAGGCGCAATATCGGAAGAAGGAAGTTTACGGGGCTATATGTCTGCCCTTTCATAGAGTAATTTTCGAATTTTAGCTAATTCACTCCTGAGAGGCCCGAAAGGTTATCCAGAGCATGTATACAGAAAGTATTATTTGCTATGAGTATCTTCCCATGCTTTCACAATGGCGGGTAATTCCTCGCCATCTGCCACAAATATCATAGAAGCAGAGTTCATACAATAGCGTAGCCCCGTAGGAGGTGGACCATCATTAAATACATGACCAAGATGTGAACCACTTCCACTATCCACTACCTCCGTCCTAACCATGCCATGACTTCTGTCGACAAGTTCCTTGACCGCACCTTCATCTATTGGCTTGTAAAAGCTGGGCCACCCTGTGCCGGATTTAAACTTATGCTCAGAACGGAATAAGGGCTGACCTGTAGCTGCTGAATAGTAGGTTCCTTTTTTCTTGTTATCCCAGTATTCCCCCGTAAAAGCACGTTCTGTACCCTGCTTGCGTAGGATGTAAAATTGCTCATCAGAAAGCATCTGCTTCCACTCTTCATCTGTCTTTTGAATGGGATAGGATAAGCCCTCCTCTTTTGAGTTGGATTTTGTTGACTGGCAAGCCCCGGTAATGTAGGCGAGGCCAAGCATCAGAATAAGCGATAACCGCATAATTTTTTCTTTTGAAAACCAGAAAGATGAAGGATTTGTTTAGCAAATTCATGACTTAGCCAAGAATTTGTAGGGTAAGATCTTTCCAAATGTCGCTTCTACGATATGTAATTCTTCCTTGATGGGGAGCTTAGCAAGGGTTCTAGTGACAAAAGACACTAAGGGTATCTGAATATAGTGGTGTATAGTAAGTATGAGGATGTAATTAGGCTAAAGTACCTGACTAAGGGAGTTTTCAATCTCGGCAAGGCGCAAAAACCGAGGCCCTATCTGGCCGCTAAACAAGATAGCCATAGCTAAGCAAGGATTTTTGCCCCCTAGCATGGGTTGGAAAATGCCCGTCCTATCTTCTAGCGTAATTGTATACTTATATCTATTTATCATTCAACGTACACCATGAAACTGCTACCCTTTTTCTTCTTGCTACTCCTATTTATTGAATCATCAGCCCAAACCAGCTTCTGCCCGGATGATCCTCCTATCAACTCATTCCTAGCGGATAGCCCCTGGCCGATCTATCACCGCAACAACTATGCCCAAGCCTCCACCTGCATCACCGGTCCTCTCCCAGGAGATTCACTCCGGATCAAAGCCAAGACTGAGATCCAAGGGGGAACCTCTCCTTGGGTATATCTAAGCGATACTTACCCAGGTGGACAGCGAGCGCTCCTTTATTCCAATGCTACCCATGTATTCAAACTCATTGATGAAGGAGACAAAATCATCGCGGCCGACAGCCTCCGTATCGATTTCGACCCGATTGCTTCCTTTGGCTGGAACTTCCTGCTCGGCAAAGATCGAAGCTGGTACACCTACGACCCCAAGTACGACCCTGAGACAGGACAAAGCACGAAATTAATTAAATTGACCGATGCCAATATTGATGATCCATACTCGGAAATCATCGAATTGGACCGCTTTGACTTCGCCGATTATGGCATCAATCGAGTACAGCACTTCAGCCTAAATTACAATGGTCAGATTGTTTTCAATAGCGAAAACGACGAGTCCAAAGGCTATGCTATCGTTGGTATCATTAGCCCTAATCTCGAATTGCTAGATACGTTGCGATACCCAACTGAGCCAGGGGAAATTGTCCATCATAATGCCTTCCCCATTGATGAGAACAATTCATTTTACATTATTACTACCACGCGACTCATATGCTTTAGTTGGGATGGCACCCAGCTATCGAAGGCCTGGGAGGCGGCCTATGACTTTGTGAACGACGGACCTACCGGTTCTTTTGCCGAGGGAAGCGGGACGACCCCAAGTCTGATGGGATGGGGAACTGGAAATGACCAGTTGGTGGTTCTAGCTGATGGTCATGCACAAAACAATTTAGTGGCCTTTTGGCGGGATATGCCCACAGATTGGACAGGTATTCCAGGTGAGGATATTCACTTAGCTGGAAAAATCCAGATACCAAATGCCTCTAGCTTTAGTAATACCTTTCAATCCATTGAAAATTCGCCGACCGTACATGGCTATTCCGTGGCCATAGCCCAGTTCAATGGCTTCTTAGGTTATGATTGCGAAAATGTCAAAGGGGTGCAGAAGTTTACTTGGGATCAGCAATTGAACCAATTTCAGCTGGATTGGACGAATGATCAGCTTAATATGAATGGGGTACTCACTTATTCATCTGGAGCCGATCTCCTGTATGGAAGTGGCAAAGAGGAAGATTGTAATTACTATTATTATGGGCTGAACTGGAATACCGGGGAATTAGAGCTTAGACAGCTGCTTGGGCCTGAAGGTACTTTTTTAAATGACCCATTCTATGATGCTGGCAATGCCAATATTATTGATGAAGAAGGGAATATCTATTTCCCCGGGGGAGGCAGCCTGGTGAAGGTAGAAATTGTGCAGAGAGCAGTATCTAGCACTAATAACCTGGTCCAGGAAATTAGCTATTTCACCCCTACCCCAAATCCAGCCCGAAGCTCCTTACTGCTCCCAATCGAGGATGGAGAAACCTACACGGTACAGATTCATACTATAAATGGTGAATTGCGTTATCAGGCAACCAGGCAACCACTGCTGAACATAGAATGGCTACCCGCTGGTTTATACCTCGTCACACTGACAAAAGCAGGTGAACAACAAATCGGTAAATTCGTTAAATGGTAGATCATTCAAAAATCGGTACATAATCAGGGATAGTTGTTCCGAGTATCCGATGGTCTTGGGATGGTCCCAGCAAGAATTGATATCTTGAAATCGAAGGAACGATCGACTACATATGAATAAAACGCGGACCACCATTGGTATTATACTCATGTGGCTGATAGTTGCCACTGTACAATCCATCTATGAAGCCACTCTCTTATCCAGTTATGAGGTTTCAGCGGAAAAAATCAACTTTTGGGTGCTATTTCCCACTAGCTTACTTGCAGCACTGATCGCTGGTTTCTTTATGGGCTATTTTTTCTTTCCTAGAGCTAATGTATGGTTACGCACTTTACCTTATGGCAGGACACTCTGGTTGATTTTTCTTACTTTTTCTTTCTTCTATTTGATGTTGAGCACAGTGGGTTCCCTGATGTACAATGGCTTGACCCATGGCTTCTATAGCCCAAATTTATGGCAAACCATCTCGGATTACCTATTAGGCACAGAAAATTTGAAGAACTACATGTTTTGGCTAACGATCACCTTACTGACCACACTAGTGCTACAGGTTAACGATAAGTACGGGCCTGGCAATTTTCAGGCATTTCTGCTAGGGAAATACTTCAAGCCTACTCGGGTGGATAGAATATTCATGTTCCTAGATTTAAGGTCCTCTACCATGATTGCAGAAAAGCTCGGAGAATTAGAGTACTTCACCTTCATCCGGCGTTTCTTCCAAGATGTTACCCCGTCTCTACTGGAAAATAATGGGGAGATTTACCAGTATGTAGGAGATGAGATAGTAGTCAGCTGGAAACTTGAAGAAGGCTTGCATCAACGGTGCTGTTTGCAGTCCTTTTTTGATGCTAACGCGAAGATTGAATCACTTGCCAAAACCTATCAGGAGAAATTTGGAGTGGTCCCTTCCTTCAAGGTTGGGCTTCATTACGGGAGTGTAATAGTGGGTGAAATTGGCCTTGTCAAACGAGATATTGCCTTTTCCGGAGATGTGCTCAACACCACAGCTCGCATCCAATCCAAGTGCAATCATTTTGGCGTGGATATATTGATTTCCAATCAGTTATTCGAAGCCCTAAATCAGGAAGAGCAGGGAAGATTCCAGTTCGAATCCGTTGGAGAGGTCGAATTAAGAGGAAAAGCCAAGCCGCTGCGACTCTATACTGTAGAAACCAACATGCAGGATTCTGCAACAGGAACAAATCTGTCTACCTGATGGACATACTGCATTTTAACTTTTTGCCGTACTCTACAGTAAAATGTAACCATCGTTCTTTCAAAACCTCTTGATTAGGCTTACCACCAGCTGACGGGGTCTTAAACGATATCGGCTAAGTGTTTCAGAAAAAGTATTCTGTGTAAAACTAATATAGTCTTTGTTATTAGTAAGATTGTTGATGCGCAGTACACATTCAAGCTTTCGTTTCTTCCACTGATATTTGTACTCCAAATGCAGAAACTCATTCCAGATCTGCTCCTCACCCAAAGAAGTCAAATACTGATGATACCTCAAGCTGATTGAAGCAGCTGAGGATAACTGTAGGAAGTACGCTAGAGTTGGTGTAAATTGATAAGTGGTTTGCGTAGAAAAGTTGCTGGAAAAGACCTTGAAATGGGTACTAAGTGTGATGACACTTTGATGAAACGTCAAATAGAAACTGGGACTGAGGGAAAAAAATTGATTCTGAATGCTTAACCGCTCGCCATTTAGCACACTCGGTCGACTGGACAGGGTATACTGCGTACGAAAGTTAAAACTGCCGATGCTTGAAAGTTGCGTTGACCAATAGGCATGCCCGTTTACTCTCCGTAACACATTCCTTGCTGCTACTAGTTCAGATGCCAAACCAATATCAGTAAAAACGTTTTCATTGATAAACTCAAAGCGAGTTTCTGAGAGGTCAAGCACCAGGGCATACTCACTTCTTTTGGCGATATTCTTTCCAGAAAGTCGCACATAGAGCTTCTGATTCTGGTATTGATTAATATCGAGAATAGAATTGACAATCGTTCGATTGGACCGGATTACATATCCCTCGTAAAACAAGGTTGCGAATTCATCATAAGCTTGACCGATAGTATAGGTCGCAGCTAAAGTATGACTATTGGGTAGTACTCTTTGATAGCTTAATCGAGGTTGAAAAACTATCGGTGCAAAAGTCGACAATTGCTGATTTAGCTGATTCCTGACATTGAAAAGATGCAAGGAGATCGGCAGGCTGAGTTGCCAAGTTGTTCTATTCTTTTTCCACTTGTAGCTTTGATCTAGGTAAGGTACCCATTCATTGACCCGGTTATCATTTTGAAAAGCCCCTCCTAAGCTATTGCTTTCAGCAGTACTATCACTCACTAATAAGTCTGTCTCCAAACGCGTATGATTATAACGCGCTCCAAGCTTCAATTGACCTTTGATCCTACCCGATTGAAAAAATAGCCGGGAGTAGGAATCTGTCTGCAACTTACTTTGTCTAGCTTGCTGATGCCCTTCTTGAAAACGCGTAGCGTCTGTTTGAGGTGTAAAAACATCTACCGGTAGCAAGCGTAAATCATGATTCGTCACTTTGTAACGGATATCGGTATTTACCTTGTAGGCTCGACCACCTCGCCTCAGGATAGTGGTCAGGTCGGTCTTCGTGCTTAGAACCTGTTTCTGCAGCCTTTCTGGGAAAGCCACACCATTGACTACGTTATCAGCTTCATGGCTAACCAAATTGAACGTAGCCTGGACATTTGCACGGAAAAAGACTTTCTTCTCATTTACTTCCAGTATGAATCGGTTATCTATGACTACAGGTGCTTCGATAGCAGATAGTGTTTCGGTAAATACAACTTCGCTGTTTTTTTCCTGATATTTCAGCACCCGCTCTCCTATATTCCGAACCCGGTCCCGGTTGGCAAAACCCTGCCATTTAAACTCTATATTCTTGGCAAGTTTCCTCAAAAAATTGAATCCACCAATCTGTTCTCGGTTATCCAGATAGAAGGTCTTATCAACTTGCCAGGGTGGAAGAACCTGATTGACGAAAATAAACTCCGGTTCCAACTCGACTGCACTCGAATACAAGTTTTGAAAATTTGCTCGTTGGGCCTCTCCAATGTTATTGCCCCCCATGAGCAGGTTAAATTGCTGCTTTTTTGCGAAGCCAAAAACATCTGCCCGCCCTAGATACAGGGCAGGATCAAAGCCCGTACCTCCGCCTAAGGCTCCCGTAATAGCAACATTGGACTTTAGTCTTAGGTTAATCGCCGCATTTTCCGGTCGGACCAATGAGTCTAAAGCTTGAATAGGCTGGTGATGTTCAATGACTTCGATATCTCGAATCGCATCAATATTAAGATTATGTGTCACGACTCGATAGCGCCCCTCTAGCATATCCAATCCCTCTATGTAGAACTTGGAGATATCAAGGCCATCATACAAGATTCGTCCGTTTTCTTCGACTGTGATCCCCGGAATTCTCAGTAGAACCTGTTCGATATTCTCATCCGAAGCTTCTCGATAGTGACTTACATCAAAGGTTAAGGTATCCCCTTTACGAATAAAAGGTTCATTTTTAACCACTAGCTCAGGTAACTCATACTTCTGCGGAGTCAATTCAACTACCAGCTCCGGGATATCTGTCTTGACATAGAATGTTTGAGAAGCATAGGATAGATGAGTAATTGAAATTAAGACAGAATCCATCTCACTCGGAATCTTCAAGGAAAAATGGCCCTTATCATCCGATATACCAAAAGAAATTATTGGCTTATCAACTTGTGCCCGTAGAATTAGGTTAGCCGCTTGAATAGGTTTTCCTTGCAGATCCAGGACTTTACCAATCAGTAATTCCTGGGCAGAAATTCCGCACATCGTCACCATCGAGAATAGTAGTAAGTTTAATAACCTAGGCAGGCTTCCTATGCTTTTCATTTCTTTTTCCAATTAATACTGCTCCAATACTAAATCAAAGCGCTTAGCATAAGCCTTTTTTCTAGCCAGCAACCTTTCAGGCGGGAAATTCACAATACCCATTGGAACCCCCGGATCATGCTTGAGCTTAGTCATTTTATCGACTATCGTTTTTCGATCGATTTCTCTACTGTACTCGTTGATCCAATCAGGTTTTAGGTATCGTTCTGTCTTATCCGTGATGATTTTAGTTGCAGTAAAAGTGTACCATCCTTGGTCATCTGTGACCTTGACGATCAGTCCTGGTAAGCCCTGGAAGGTCCATGGTCCATTATTGACAGGTATCTTTGGCGTAAACCAAGCAAAATATCGACGACCACCATAATTCGTAATTGCCTTATAACATGCCAAGCCCATAAGGCTATCTACCTCTACCGTCAATTCCCATTCAAGTTCCATAGACTCTTCCATATATTCTGTTGGAATAGATAATGGCAAAAGCAATCTAAAAGTGCCCCGATCAAAATGCTTAAAGATTTTATGGTCTGATCCGACCGATTTTGTCTGCCGCTTCTCCATGTATAAATCTAAGCGCTCTTCGACATCCTTTTGTGTCATTAAATCGGGTTCAGGATACTCTTTCCTAAACACCATAATCATCGAGTCATTATAGTAACGCCCACTAGTAATGAAGGTAGATTCATGGCCGACACCCAAAAGCATATACTCTCGCGGAGGCCAAAATGACTGCTCAGTTGTGTCCGAAATACAGGTAAAATCATAGTATATCGTATAGTCCGCAGAAAGCTGAGCCTTCAACGGTGACAAGGCTCCAAACACAGCAATTAGCATTAAGATATTTCTACACATAAAAATCAATTTTAAAGACAGGAATCCGAAGGAATTTTAGTGGCAAAGTAGATATAAAATATTCGACTTTCAATATCAATTGTAAATGTTATATCTCCCATTACGTTAGCTTTAAGAGGTGGTTTTCTTACTTCTCTGTCCCCTTCTTACTTGATTACAAAATCAGTAAAGAATTGACCAAGGGCACCTGGAAAGTTTACCCTGTTAATCTGATGGAAAAGCTGGAAAACCACCCTATTAATTTTATGGGAGCTAAACCCAAGCACTTTTGCAGTACTTGAGAATCAATCTAAACCGAGATACAGCCGTCGCCACACCCCTCACAACAAATTCGATCCGCCCATTCCTCGAGTGTCCCACGCAAGCCCTCGTTACAATACTGCGTGGTGAATCTCTCGCAGGAACAAGAAATCGGGACTATCCAGCACTGTGGTAGCTTTTGGGGTGCTTGCTTCGACTTTTTTATCCCAATATTATCAGACAGTATTTGCTTAGTCAGAACTTCAATTTTTTGTGAAGTTTGTAATGTTATATTGGGAATCTTTCCATCAACTATAGTGAAGTCGCTAGTGGCACTACCGTGAACACTTATTCCAATAAACATTAGACATACAAGAAAAAACTTATTCATAATAAATCATTTAAACATTTAAAAAAAGCAATTACGATATTTCCCCGTGGCCACAACATACAAGGATAACATTTAATACAAAAGTATAATTACTCCTACTCAAAAAATGAGGTTAAAGTCATTTACTTCTACATTAACAAAATTTTAACTGAAAAATAAACAGTAACTTTCTTCATAGGAATAAGTTTGTCTACATCGATCATACTGAACAGGTGCTCCGGTTAATCGGAGCCACTCAATATCTCGAGAAACAGTAGCGAGGGACACCCCGAGTTTTCTCGCCAGCTGATTTGGTGTTCCTGTAGCCTTTGATTGAATAAGCGCATGAAGCCTTTTCAGGCGGTTCAATTTTTTGAATGAATACATACTATTCCAATTTAAGTAAGAGCCATAGTTGCTACTAATTTCTTTAGTAGCATGCTAAATAATAATATGAAAAGAACCTACTTACTGAGCTAAACTCATTCGGCCATAGACCGGAAGTAGACGCTTTAATTAATCGTAAATGCTGGTGCTGGTGCTGGTGCTTATTTGTGGTGACTAGCGCGTTTTCCAATGGAATGGAATAAGCAGATGCTTTGATACTAAAATAGCACGCATTTATTTTTTTATCCTAAGGCTATTCTTGAAATCAGACCGATCTGATGGAAGCAAATGGTGGGGATTATGGCGAGTGGTATTCCTCCAGTTCCACCAAAACAATGCTGTATGGTCCTTGTTATACAGGGGTAAGCTGGTCAAGACCAATCATGCATTTTTTCATCATTATAAACCGCCTAGATCTAGCACAGCATGACTTCTACCACCACCACGCAAGAACTCAAACAACGAAAACATCATGTAGACTTCAACCTGCAACGGATGGAGGTAATATACGACCAGGCCGCGGGCAAGGTTGATGTACCCCACCGGCATGACTACTACACCGTGCTTATCGTGGAAGAGGCGGAAGGACGACATGTAATCGATTACGAAACCTACGATTTTTCTCCTTTTCAGGTACATTTTGTTAGTCCAGGACAGGTACACCAAGTAGTGACTTTATCTAGACCAAAAGGATCTGTTTTTACCTTCTCTCAAGATTTTCTGGTAGAAAACAATATCCCAGAAAGTTTTATCACCAATATCAATCTATTCCGACAATTTGGCGAAACGCCACCCTTAGCCATCGATGAGACTACGTTTGGACGGCTTTCTCGCATATTGGAAGAGATGGAAGAGTGCCTTCCGTTGGATCTGCATTACCGCAAGCGTGCTTTGGGAGCTTTGCTACAACTTTTCCTGATCTATTGCAATAATAGTCGCTTACTCGATACCACTCAATTAGACGAAGAGCACAGCGGCGTCTGTATGCTGCGAGACTTCAAAGATCTCGTTAATCAAAATTATAATAAATGGCATAAGGTAGCGGAGTACGCCCCTACCCTACACATCACGCCGAAGCACCTCAGTCACACCGTCAAATCACTCACCGGAAAAACTGCCAAGGAACTCATCCAGGATCGCCTGACCCTGGAAGCCAAGCGATTGCTCTTTCACACCGACCTCACCATCAAGGAAATTGCCTACCGTCTAGGCTATGAGGAACCCTTACATTTTAGCAGTTTCTTTAAGAAACAGGCTGGAGAGTCACCCTCACAGTATCGACAGGGGAGACAGTAAAGGCAGAAGACAGATGGAAGAGGACAGTGTCACGTACTGAAATAAGTTTACAGTTATAGAATGTTTGTTTTCTGAGTTTTATAAAACTCAGAAACAAAAAAGTTCATTGAAATTCGAGTCAAATACCTGTTGTGGGGTATTCATATTAAGGCTTCTATGTGGCCTTTTGTGGTTATACAAGTCAACTGCATTTTGAACAGATTTTAAGGCAATACTTTTTGTAGAGAAGCCTTGATCTAATGCAAACTCTGATTTTAAAATACCATTGACTCTTTCAGCGGTTGCATTTTCGTAGCAATTGCCTGCCGCAGCCATACTGATGCCTATCTGATTAGCTTTTAATAAATCTGTATAGGCATAAGAACAGTACTGCGAACCACGATCTGAATGATGAATACACCAGTCTTTAGTCTTTGTCATTGGTTTAGGAACTAGCCTAAGTGCTCTTCTTAGCGCTCTTAAGCAGCCTTCTAATTCCAATGAGTCTGATAGATCCCAGGCTATGATTTTCCTTGAATACAGGTCTGTTAGTAATGCTAAATACAGAAAACCTTCTAGTGTTCGGATATAAGTAATATCTGCGACTAGAACTTGAAAAATACTTTTGATTTTCAAGCCTTTAATGCGATTAGCATAGATCTTAAACGGGTGATTGGAATCGGTTGTATAAACATACTTCCTCTTTCTTTTCACCAGTAAATCATGGCTCCTTAGCAGCTGGAAAAATCGATCTCTACCAATGTCAATGTGCATCTTGGATAAATCAGGACGAATCAGATGAAGCATCTTTAAACCGCCACTTTGAGGCAATACATGCTTCTGTTCCCGAACTAATTCTAAAATGATGTCTTCTTGCAAAGACTTCAGTTGTTGTCTTTTCAACCCCTGATAATAGCTTTGCCTGGATAGTTGCCAGTGGACACATAATTGACTCAAACTAAAGTCTGTCAACAGCATTCTACTCTTCATCAACTCCAGGGCCTTTTGTAGGCTTAGTAGCTTCTTTTTTTTTGAAAGTCTCTACATCCATGCCTAACTCCTGGCAAGCCTGGTGAAGGTAGGCCTCACTGGATAGACATTCTAGCTGGGTTTGAGCTAAGGCTCGCTCTAATTCTAAAATTCGAGCTTTGAGTAATTTGATTTGATTGACCTCCATTGGACTTTCTATTCGAACTACTCGACAAAGTAAATGATTTTTACCCAGCTTACGAATCCATGTTTGGATCGTCTCACATCCAGTAATCCCATATTTGACTCGGGCTTCAGCTATACTGAGTTCCCCCGATTCGATGGAAGATACTACCTGATGCTTAAATGCTTCGCTGTATCTTACGATACGTCTTCCTCGATTAACTACATTTTTGGTTGACATTGAAATCTTTTGTTGTCAACCTATATCAGGACGGGACACAGACATCTGTTATCTACCATCTGACCTCTATCTTCCAATCCGCCATTTATACAGGTTTAAAAGGCCAGAAATCTGAATTTTCTAGCCCAATCCGCCATTTTTATATACCCTACCTCCTTTTTTATATTCCTTCATGATCCATTTTGCTGCAAATTTGTAGTGTAATCAAAACGAATCCATCAGCATAAAAAATTTACCGATGAACAGAAAGAACTTCCTCAAGAAAGGCCTGCTAGGAGCAGCGGGATTAGCCGCCGGAACTTCTAAACTAAAGGCAGAAGAAACGAAGAAAGAAACTAACTCGACTTATGACAAATTAATGGATCAAGTCGGATTTAATCATATACCAAATAAGGAGATTAGAACAATGAAAACTGTATTGCATAAAGCCACAACCAGAGGCCACGCCAATCATGGCTGGTTGAATAGCCATCACACCTTTAGCTTCGCTAACTACTACAATCCTGACCGTATGCACTTTGGTGTACTTCGAGTCCTAAATGATGATGTAGTAGCAGGCGGAAGAGGGTTCGGCACCCACCCTCACGATAATATGGAAATCATTTCCATTCCGTTGGAAGGGGATTTAGAACACAAAGATAGCATGGGTAACACCGCTGTAATTAAGTCTGGCGATGTCCAGGCGATGAGTGCAGGTACTGGTGTGTACCACAGTGAGTACAATAAGCAGTCTGATCAAGAAGTAAGATTTTTGCAAATTTGGGTATTCCCTAACAAGAAGAATGTAGAGCCAAGATACGACCAGATCACATTGGATAAGGGTCAACTTAAAAATAATTTTAAGCAAATCCTTTCTCCCAATGCAGATGACGATGGCGTTTGGATCCATCAGAATGCCTGGTTCCACATGGGCGATCTAGAAAAAGGTACAGAGACTAATTACGATATCAAAGACCGTAACAATGGTGTATATGCCTTTGTCTTAGAAGGCGAGGTCAGCATCAATGGTCAAGCACTAGAAAAGAGAGATGGCTTCGGTGTATGGGATACCGATCAGATTTCCATCAAAGCCGATTCAAATGCCAAAGTCCTACTCATGGACGTACCCATGGCTTTGAACTAGACGCACTCTTCGAGATCAAATAATCATTCAAATAAGTTCGTGCGAGCATAAGTAGTGTGACAAAAATTGTCACACTACTTAAACTCCTCCATCGGGTGTACTGCACCCGATGGGGCTGGGCGTGCACACCAATCTTTCACCCTTTTAAAGGATATATCACATGAGTACTACAACAGCAACTACAACCAAATGGGCGATCGACCCGGCGCATTCAGAGATCCATTTCAAAGTGAAGCACATGATGGTTTCTACCGTAACTGGGGCCTTCAATGAGTTTAGCGGAACGCTAGCCAACGAAGGGGATGATTTCCAAGGTGCAGAGATCGCCTTCGAAGCCAAGGTGGACAGCATTAGCACCAACAATGCACAGAGAGATGAGCACTTGAAATCGGATGACTTTTTCAATGCAGCCGCTTACCCCAACTTAAGTTTCCGTTCTACGCAGTTCAACAAGCAATCAGAAAGTGAATACGAGTTAATTGGGGATTTAAGCATCCGGGATCAAACGCATCAAGTGAAGCTAGCAGTAGAATACAATGGAACCGCTATTGACCCTTATGGTCAAACCAAAGCTGGATTCGAAATTACAGGCAGAATCAACCGCAAAGATTTTGGTTTGAAATGGAGCGCCTTGACGGAAGCAGGAGGGGTAGTAGTTAGCGATGAAGTGCGACTGGTACTTAATGTACAATTGATACAACAGTAAGGAAGCA
Source organism: Saprospiraceae bacterium (assembly GCA_965263225.1). GTDB lineage: Bacteria > Bacteroidota > Bacteroidia > Chitinophagales > Saprospiraceae > DT-111. Next base: position 127,894 of record CBDHHG010000035.1, on the reverse strand, counting down.
AACTAACAACAGAGTATTATATTGAGCAACCCTTTCCCCATTTGCCGAAATTATTGGGGAAAGGGTGTTTTTTTGAATTGAAAGAGCATTCCCTTCAACTTAGTTTATCTTATAAGATAGCGAATCGCTAGGCACCATCGTTTGGATCTGTGCTTTAGGGATCACTTGGATCAAAAATCGTTGATTAAGTTCATCTTCTTCCCCTTGATACCGACCTACTCCTCCTTCTCCACTACCTGCAATAAGAACCTCTGAATGGTTAACAAAAGATAGTACAGCAGACTCTGCCTTTTGCTTCCAAATCTTGTATACCTCGTAAGCTCTCTTGTAACTCAACTCATAGTTCTGATCCAGGTCTCCTGATTTTGAGGCCATCCCTTCGATAATCACTAGGTATTGTACACTATCTGTTAGTTGCTTCTTGACCAATTTGTCTATTGCCCTACCTACTTCAACCAAGTATTTTTTATCCTCCTGACGCCTGATGTTATACTGACCTACATCAAATGTTATTTCCTTGGTTAATAAATGACGCTTATACTCTTCTTCATACTCAAAATAACCTGATTCTTCTAGTGCCTCGATCTGTTCATCAATCTTTTTGAGGTCCATCAAGTACTTAGCATCTTTTTGATAAATCTGACGTTCACGATTAAGGATGGCGAAGAGTACCAACATCAAAAAGAAGAGACTAATCATCAAATCAGCGAATGATGCCCAGAAAAAGTTACTTCTTCTTTTTGCCATAACCAATTTTCTTAAGTAAGTCTTGAAGAACAGATGTATTACTCTCTTTTTGTAATATAATCAATTCTTCCAGCAATCGATTTGTCTTTTCCTGTTCCGCCCTCTGCTCAAGTAACTCTTTCTTTAACTGTATATTACTGCTTTGTGCCAAGCCTTCTTTGATCTGCTCTAACTTTTCCAGATGCTTGAGGTAGGCTAAGTCATCAAACCTGGTCTGACTATCTTCAAAAGTTTTTTCCAAGTGTAAGAATTCTTTTTCCATAACTTTCTTGACATTGGCGAAATGGGTCACGCTATGTTCTTCTAGCGCTTCTAAGTTATCTTGCATCACCTTATCTAAGTTTTCGATCTCCTTACGAACTTTAGTCTTCCAGGCTTTAACTATATTGGTATCACTTTCAAAGAGGTCATTTACGTGCTGAAATAAGGTCTGTTGTGCGCCTAGCGTTTTAGCGATTTCCTTTGAATTAGCTTTTAGCAGTTCTAACTCACTGATCACACCTTGCATACGTTCTCCTGTCTTAGCTAGTGTTCCAGATGCATTGTTGACCTTGTCTATGGTAAAATTCAGTCCTTCTTGATAAGCAATGAATTGTTTAAAATGCTTTGCACTTTTTTGTAGCTCCTGTAAGACCTGGATATTACCCTGTACAATATCATTGAGTTCCAAATTAGCAATTTGATTGAGGAAAGCTTTTTGTTCAGATAGATTTGCGTGTACTGCTCCTATATTTTGGTCGAATGCTTGCAGGTTCTTACTAAAACTACTATTGAACCCATTGACCACTTGTTGGAATCGCTCCACTACTCCTCCCATATTCTTAGGTAGAGTTGGAAGTAGTTCAGTTTGAAGAAAATGATAGAAGTCATGTTTGTTTTGATGAAGCTTAGCCACTGCCTTTTTATTCCTAAGTGTAGCGCGAATAGTGAATAGCAATCCCGTAAAACTTCCCGCCATGGCTATAGAAACCGCCATCAATAACTTGTTCACTTTTTCTCCTCCGATTAAACCTAAGGCACTATCTTGGTCACCGCTTGCCGGTAGGAGGAGAGCTGCTAAACCTATTGTGATACCTAGGATTGTACCCAAAAGTCCCCAGTATAAAGGCATCTGTAAGCCATTGTAGGCTTGTTCCTCTTTACTATCACATTCGCGCTCAACAATTTCCTTAACAATACTAAAATCTAACTGACTCTGTTTATTCCGCAGTAGATAGAGGTTGAGTTTACTCACAATTTCGAGAAACGTATCACTGCTTTGCTTTGGGGGCTTCAATAGCAATACGGCTGTTTTGTCTTCAATAGCATCTTCTAACATACTATTAACTAAGGCTGTTGTATCCTCTACTGGTAAAGAGGGCTTTGGGTCAAAATCATGCTGCTCAAGCCGATCCACGTTTACGCCAGCCACTAACTCACTTAGGTCCTCTTTAGTCAAGGAATTTGCCTTTTTATTCAAAAATTTTGCTCGAAAAATAACCAGCCAATCTTCGGGAAAGAGGCGCTCCATCGTTACTGCATCCCGCCTGCTAGTACCGGCATAGACCAGTTGCATCACTATGAATAAGCTGATCAAAATGATTTCCACATAAAACAAAGTGTCACTAGCAATGCTTGTCATAGGTTAGTATTTGAAAATTATGAATCATGTGATTCCTGCGACTTGTGCAGTGCATACCAAAACAAGATGGAAAGGGCTGGACAAAAAGGTATCACCAAGAGTAGATTGGCTGCGAAACTCCCTGCTTGGAATAAAAAGTAATTAGAAAAATTGAATAATAATAAACACAGTACTCCCGATACAAAAAGTATCAAAATCAACGGGCCAAGCGTCAAAAGTTTATCCTTAAAGATAGATAGTATTATGATAAGTCCATACGCAATTAGTCCACTAATGAATGTCAATGCAAAAACACCTAGCAGAATTGCTTCCACCACTGACAGTCGCTTAATGACCAACATTGGAATTACGGTCTTACTACCTGAATAATTATTAATGATAAGTTTACCGTCTTTTACTTTTTCTCTCTCGAAGGGAAAGTAGATGAATTCAATAGCACCAGGATCAATGTTATTCTGATTTGTAGTTAACATATACATCAGAAATTCTTGCGATATCTCTTTCAAACGACCAGCAGGTAATTCAAAAGCAAAAGAGGACGGAAAACTATTGTAAGCACTATTTTGCTTGGTACTAAAAAAGACCTGATAGTCTTGTAGATAACGCGATTTGTGGTAGTGAAAAAATCCTGTCGTGATATCTTCATTATTGCTTGACTTGCCCAAAAAATGTTCAAGTTGAAGCTGTGAAACAGCTGTGCTAACGTTATTCCCAAAAGCATAAGGGGAGTAAGCATTAATTTTGTGTCCTCTGTTGATATGAATCGGCGCTATTAAAAAATCAAGTTCGTAAACTATATCCTGAGTAATTCTTCTTGCATATCTTTCTGGCAATATCCCTTTGTCTATCTCTAAAGGTAGTAGAAAGGTGTTAGGAAAACACTTGTAGATATCTTGTATTAAGCGGTTAGCTCTTTGACTAGCTTCCCTAATACGGTTTCTCACAGGAAGTTGAACCATGTTAAATTGATTCACCAGATTTGTATTCGCTACGGCTTCTATTTTTTCTTGTACTTGTACAAATGACTTCTTTGAGAAGTCATGATCAAAATCACTAATTATTGTTAATGTAATATGCTCCCGATTTAATATATCACTATCATGTTCAAGTAGGTTGCCAATCTTTTCAAATATCTCAGAAAAGCTACTAATCGTAGAACTACTAACTTGATTATTGGGTGCAGTGCAAAACTTCACCAATGGTGTGATCCGTTGAGAAAAACTCAGTCCCTTTTCTCCTCCGAACCAATTCTCCTTTTCGTGCTCATTATTTTTATTACCTCCGGTGTAAAAAAGCGGGAGCATGTTCTCTAATCCATATACTTGCTGCGATCTCCACAAATAGTAGAATATTAGCTTTTCACTTAGGCTAATTTCCCTTCTATGGAGTGATATGCTATGAGGTGTTATTGGATCTAAGAAAGCATCCAAATTACTAATCCCTACACTATCAGGTAGATTCCAATCTGCCGTAGTTAAATCAACCACAAGTAAATGGAATGAATTCTTCGGTTGCGGTTCACGGATAACTTTGTGGGAAATATGGGGTTTATCGAAATGAAGTCCCAATTGCTGATTAGCAACCTTTACAATGTCAAGAGGCCAGATTACTCTATCCTCAAAAGATTCAATTCCCCCAGAGTTAACTGCATAAATAATTGTAATTATTAGAACTGAGAGGCCAATTAAAAACTGATTAATTCTATGAAAAAGATGGTCTTTATTTACAGAATATACACGTGCTATTAGATTCAATCCACTGATAACTTGAGTTAATAGATTCATGACGAGAATATGTTTGACCTAAAGATTTTGTGATTATTTGATTCTCGATAGAATAATTTGGCTATTAGCCAAAAATACTCAGGCTGCAGAGCTTTCTATCGTTTTTTCATAATCCTTAGATATTCTTCGGAAGAAATTGAACCAGGCAAATGTTCTTTCTACAATCCACCTAGTCTTGAGCGGAACGAATCCTTTGGCCGATGTAGGCCTAGATGATATTTCTACATCCACTTCAAAGAGTGGTTGGACTACGGTATCAAAATGTCCTTTGTAGCAGCCATCAACAAATACCTTTTTTAAGCGAGAAAAGTATTGACAGTTGGAGCTGGATAAATTAATAGCTATAGTTCCGTCGTGACCATTGGCGGAGCTAATTCCTATTCTAATAACTAATCCCATCGTATCCGTTATGATATGTCTTTTGCGTCCATTGATCTTTTTGTCGCCATCAAAGCCAGTTTGCTGGTTAATAAATGGCGCAACCTTAATCGTTTGACTATGAGCACATGCAGCAGAGGGATGGCTCTGTCGATCATCACTGTAGCGTTCAATTTCATTGAGATAGATGCTGATTTATCTGTTGAAACCGGCCATCTCGCCTCCATTTGCGAAAATGATGATATACACTTTGTCAAGGAGGATTTTTGCTATCCAAATTCCGCCATTGACTACCGGTTCGTAGAATCCACAAAATCGCATTTAATATGATTCTAAGAGAATGTTTACACTTGGCTTGCTCAGGGAAAAAATCTTCAATAACTTCCCATTGGAAGTCTATCTAGCTAGCCAGATAGATCAGTTAATTCTTCGAATTGGTTTGTCATAATTTCTCGTTTGTGGTGAACTTCAAAATTATGAACTGGCGTCCAACTTTTTAAGTCTGTTTTTGATCAAACATATTCTGAAATTCGTAGTCCTGCCTTGCATCAGTAGAAAGTATTCGGTATTATATACTTAACAGCACTAACACTTTTCATTCTTCCTTCAGCAGTGAAGAAAACTGGATATGTTGAAAAATAGTTGGTAACAGAAAAATTTCAACTGCCTCTAACAATACCCAACCTTTTGGTTGATTGTGTTGTCGCTTTAACTTCCCTGGAAAAATACAAAAACTACTCTCATCTTCATGGAAATTACGTGAATTTATTTGCATTAGCTTATTTAACTTAGGGCTACGTTTAATTTCAATTATTCCCTTACTGGTATACAAATCAATATATTTCAAATGCTTTAAGTTTTGTTTGGCTTTACTAGGGTTTAAAAACAACCAGCCTGTATCTCCATCTAGATTTGGAATGATGATCCATACTATATCCTTATAATTGAGTCTTTGTTTCTTAATTGAGTTACCGGAATTGATGTTCTTGCCTCTCAGATGTCCATAACATTCGATTTGTCCCGAACTAGTTTGAAGACATTCTGCCAAGCCAATAACTCGATCAATGGTTAAGTTAGTTACAAAAGAGTCGGGTGAATCAATTTTATCAAATATTAATTTCTTAGCTCTTTCCTGCAATTCTTTCACTACTTCCTCGGCCCGTATCCCAAAATCCCCAAAAACGGCCTCTTGTTCTTCGTGCATCTTTGCAAACTTGACATCATATTCTGTCAGTAGATTTCTCAACTTACTTAATTGCTGTTTTTGATGGTGGCTCATGAAGTGTTCAATCAAGATTTTCAATTTATCATCAGTTACAGCTTCTCTTACCCTTTGCTCTACCTCTTTTTGGGTTTGCTTTTTAAACTCAAGTATTTCTTCGATTTCTTTTTGCGCATTTTGAGTTTTTCCGATTAGCTTTTCTAATTCCTTCTTGTTATTTCTAAGTTTTCTGCTTAGAATGTTTATCTCACTTGCTTGAAAATCGCTTGCCGGCACTGTTGAACTAGCCTTGGCAATTTCAATGTAGGGTACTAGACGACCAACCCACCAGGCAGCTCCTAGTACGCCAAAGAAAAATAGGAATAGTATTAATAAGAATATCCACATTGTATGCCCATTTTAGCTTATTATCAACACGTTAGCGTACTGTAATCCGTTCCACTAGTTTCCAATTTTTCCCGTTCCAAGCCACCTTACCGGGCCGAGTGCTACTTGGATTTAGTTGATGAATATCTATAGCTTGGAATTCACAGGCCGTCAAGTAAGTATCTGGTGCATTATGGGCCATTTGCAGGGTTTTCGTATCACTAACTAAATGCAATTCCCCCTCCATAGCTTCTAGGTTAGCCAACTTAATCTGGTAAATCGTTTTTCCAGGTTTGAAGCTAGTACTAACCTTGGCTTGAATGAATACATCATCGATATTTGGCTGAGGTGTAAAATAGGTTAGATACTCCCAATGCTTTTCTTTCGTCTTTGGTGGAGGATCTTCTTTCGACCGTACTACAGAGGTTGTGGTAATGGTTTTAGCACTGGTGATGCCGTCAATGTCATCTATCTTCTTATTGAGTGTCTTCAAACGATTAGAAAGGTTATCAAAATTGATATCAAACCATTGGAGCTGCTCACCGAAATCTTTGATTCGAGCCTCAAAGTCCTGCCTAACTGCGTCTATTTGACTGAGTAGTAGTTTGATAGCTGCGTCCAAGTCTTCACGTGAAATCCCTGATGATTTGTTTGATGCCGTACCTTTCGATAGGTATCTTTCTATTTCCTCTTTGAGAAGTTCTCTAGTCGTTGATGAGACCTCATCATCTATATTCTGTGAAACATCTATCTGGTCCCGTATTTCCTTCAACCAACTGGCCTTAGCCTTTTCTAGCTCTTCCTTAATTAGGGATTTTATATCCAGCATTACTGAATCAGAAGTCAATGATAACTCAGTAGCCTCTTTATCTGATTCCTCCTGAACTTGTTTCTCACTATTATTGCTTCGGTCCTTTTGTAGATCGCTTAATTGCTCACCAAGTATTTCTACAGTCAAATTTAATTTATCAATCAGATCAGATTTAGTTTTCAACCTAAACTCCGCATCTTTGAGCGCTCTATTTACTTCTGCCCCTGTTTCCTCCATTCTTTGTTGGGCTTCTTCTGTGGTTTTTTGCTGTTCTTCTTGCCAACGCACATTTTCCTTTTGGAATTCTTCCAATAATTGTCTAAACTGATAAGTATCCTTGATATCATTACGTAATTCCGCAAGGTCATTCTGATATTTTCCGGTGTGGAATTCTAGTGCTTCTGATAAATCATCATATGTTTGTGCTCGTAAAATATTTTGTTCTGATATCTCTTCCCGCAGATCAGCTTTTAGTTCAGCTAAAGACTCTTCTAATCTGACTTTTTTGGCCTCAATGAGTCCTAATTTGAGTTTGTCTTCTAATTCAATAAGTCTTTTATCGAGTTGTGCTTTTGAATAGTACTTTGCAAACTGATCATTAAATACACGTTCTATGGCATCCACATTTGCCCATGTTTGTGTACCTTGCTCTTGTTGGGCTGATTCTATATGATGGATTCGTTTGATATAATTATTGACTTTGCCATGGAGTTCCTCATATTTGCCTTGTAGTTTTTGCTCTAGATCAACATGTCTACTGCTATTAGTAAACCTCACTAATTTTCGGTGTACATCTTCTAATTTTTCACTAATTTGCTTGAGTTCGATTGCATGTTTCTTTTGTGTAGTACTAAGGTTTTCAATTAGCTTATCTATAGTCACTAGGGCTCCACGATTAAGTTCTATTGTTTCCATTAAATGCTTATTTATTGCCTCAGTATGTTCAATTTTTTTTTCGGACGACATATATTTTATCTTAGTTCATGTTTAAAAATTAAATTGAGCTACTGTTCAAACCGGTTTAATAAAATTTGGCAATTGGCCCAGAGAATCCAAGCCTCCGAACTATTCGTTGTTTTTTCATAGTCTTTGGAGTGTCTTCGGAAGAAATTGAGCCAAGCAAAGGAACGTTCATTGACCCAACGCCATTTGACCGGAACAAAACCCTTAGCACTTGGAGGCTTAGAAGAAAACACTACCTCCAAGCCTAGGACATTGGTCTGTACCCATTGGTGAAATACCTTTCGATAGGCTTGATCTACCAGGATCTTCTTCATCCGAGGAAGATAACCTAATAGATGCTCAACTAATAGATGAGCTTTTGTCCCGTCATGCACATCAGCTGCATGAACTACCACGGCCCAAATAAGCCCCAATGTATCTACTAAGATGTGTCTTTTACGGCCGTTGATACGTTTGTTGCCATCGATGCCTTTGTCTTGATTTATAAAAGGAGCAATCTTAATGCTCTGTGTATCAATACATACTAGGCTAGGTGTATCCGCTCTGCCTTGTCGTAGGCGTTCCTGTCGGTTTAGTGCAGCATTGAGCCGTTCTAAAGTACCATCTTTGCGCCAGGTGCGGAAATCATAATACACACTTTGCCAAGGTGGATACTTGCTATCCAAGTTTCGCCATTGTACACCAGTGCGCAATATCGTCAAAATGGCATTTACAATATCGCGCAGATCGTATTTGCGCTTTCGTTGGATGGGAAGATATTCTTTAATAAATTCCCACTGGGAATCAGATAATTCTTCGAATGAAGTTTTCATAAAGCTTGTAGTTGTGGTAGACCACAAGTTTATGTATCTGGTTCCTATTTTTCAGCATAGCGCTTTTTTAAACATGATCTAAGTGTAATCAGCAATTCGCAATCCTACCGTAAAGTAATGGTAATTGGTGATGTAACTTCCCAAGCATTGCCATTTGATAATTTCTTGACTTCACCCGGTTCGATATGCACACGACTAGAATAGTCAATTTGTCCGGGATATCTGCGGGAACAAATTGAGGGTGGCAGGAAGGTGTTTGGAGCATTAAAAGCCCTATTCCGTTTTTCACGATTATCCACTAATGTTATTTCGCCTCTAGTACTATCTTCTTCTGGTAGAAGGAGTTTAAAATAAGACTTTTTATTTTCTACTTTATGGATTTTTGCCATTACTCCTTGGGGATTAGGAATCTCCGTAAACAAGGTCACTTTTGGGGGGAGAATAGGATTTTCCTTATTGTTTTCCTTTTTCTCTTCCGATGATCTGTATCGCTCGTCAGTAGACTCGTTATTGGAGTTTATTGATGGCGAACTAAGCATTACCTGATCCTGCTCTTGAGCAGGCTGATTAATGGGTTCAGATGGAGTTTTATTTCCATTCCTATTCAAATCTGCTCCTATTACTGACAGTTGGTCGCTTTTATTTTTCGCTAATTTGTCTATTTTCTTAGCCGAATTGCGAATCTTAGACCAGTTGAAAATAGCCAATATAATTGCTCCTAATAAAAGCAAAGCTATTATGATTAGAGCAATCAGCATCTCAAAGGTTACTTTTCTTATTGTTTTATCCAGCTCTTTAGCTTTTTTTTCTAGTTCAAGTAGAAGCTCTTCGATCGCCGATCCAGGATTGGGCGAGGTGGAAGAATTATTCAGGTTGTCGATTTGCACACGGGCAAATGAGTAAATTAGATGATACCGGAAAATGTTAAAATTATTCTCATCTACTACACGGCAAGGTTCATTGGCTGACTTATTGGTAAGCGATCCACTATCTTTTGTACACCAGCCTAAATTATATTTTTTAGCAAAATTTTCAACACTACTAGTTGATACTTGCTCGGAGAGACAGTCCTTCGCCCAACTTTTAAGTTCAGCGAATAGGGTATCAATACGTCTATTAATTTGATCCCCGCCAAAGCCTGTAAGGTCTTTTTCCCAAAGTATTTTTAGCTTGTGTTTAGCTTTTATTTGGGCTGAAATCTCTAAAGGCGTAGAATCAAGTGCCACTCCAACTAGTTTAAAGTCTCTATTCTTCTCATCCTCAAAGTCTTCTAAATTTTTCGAGGGCAAAGATGCAGTCCCTTGTCCTAATAGTATATAGTCGTAGCTACTTGTAAATAGGATACAGCAGATTACTATTAATATCCTCTTCATATTTATCAATTATTTTATATAGACCTGATCTACTCGCCTAATGATTCTGCAATGCTCTCCATCAAAGCGTATATCCCTCCTGTCAATGGATAAAAAAACATGGATTCAACTACTGTCTCGGTATCCTCAGTAAGATTACCACGACGATCCAACCCTTGAGAAAGGTTTGTACTAGCATCTCGGCGTAAGGTGCTCAAGTATTGATCCATCCATTCCGTTTTAACTCCAAATATTTTTTTGAAATTCAATTGTTCATTGGCATTCTTAATCAACCAGAGGAAGCTCTTGTATTCCTCAACCACATCCTTCTTCACATCAGGTGTTATACTTCTGTATTTCACGTTATTGATTGGATAGCGGATCTGTTCGGCGTTGATGACAGTACCCAATTCTTCCTGATATTCGCCATTCTTAAGCGGATCAGGGACTTCATCAAAGGACACGTTATCCAAAGAACCATTCCCTAACCAAACCACAGAGTCGTATTCGTGCCCACTTACATCCTTACGAAGTCCACCCTTGCAAGTTGCTTCCTTAGGTTCTTTACTTTGTTCGATGTTTAAGCCGTCTTCGTAGTACGGCTGGTGATATACTCGCTCGAAGATGTATCGAGCGAACTTATTAGCACCGGCAAACCCTTTGCTGTTATCTAATAGATTAATGATCTTCGATCCATTCCCGTTAAGTGTAATGTAGCGTGGCATCTCAAGTCCCAACATATGCATGAGACGGGCCAAGTAGTAGATATTACCCGCATAGAATACTAGAAAAATAATCTTGAAATCTTGCGACTCCGCTAATTTCTGTGCGAAATTAAGTTGGTGACCATTTGCTATGACATCCCTATTGCTATCTATCGAAAAGAAAAACGACATGATGTCACTAGACGTGAATCGATTATCATCAATTAATTGCTTATATGTCGCAGAAAGTTGACTGAGGTCTTGGTTATTTGACTCTAAGAACTGCGCTACAATTCCACGGAACGAGCGGACAATGCCATTGCGCATGTCAGGTTGATCCAAGAAACCATCCCCCCAAACTGCATTGCCAGCAAACATTGCAGAGGAAACAATCACAGGCTTGCCCTTTAGAAAAATGGCGAAGTCGGTTGTACCTCCCCCAATATCAATGCTTGCCGCCGGTTTAGCCCCAGCTACGGCTTTCTGATGTGTATAAAATGGTACAACTGCTTCAGAATAGTGGATTGGCTCACTATGCTCTGTGATGTATTTGTGGAATACATTAGCCCAAATAGTACTAAATTGATTGACCTGAAAAGTATCCATACTCGAAGGTGAAAACCAGATCAGTTTGGTTCGATCCAAGTCTCCACCATTCATTATCACTTTATTCCTAATAAGAATCATTATTTCCCCTAGGAAAAGCTTGGAGACGTTTACGAGCCGCCTCGCCACTACCCCGGTGATTGAAATTTTGCCACTTTAAATTACGTTCAATGTGACTATTTTTTAATATAAGCCATTTTTCATAAATGAAACTGATATTAATATCTGCGATGGGATGGATAGGTTGATTGTGGTCTAAATTTTCGATTTCAGTAGATACGGTACGAATCGGAAAACGATAATTCTCCCGTGGCCCAATAGCAGCAGGAATAGCTTCATGAACAAAAGCATCGCGTGTATAATCACTAAAATACCACTCACTATCCGGTTCGATCAGGGTAACAAATTGTGTGTCTTCGCCACCATATGCGAAGGGTTGAGGAGGGGCGCCATCCACAATAAATTCGATATGAGTATTTGTTGTACCAAAATCCACGGCAAACGTAAAGCTCTTACTACCATGGGAAACCTCCGTAAAATTAGGTACAAGCACACCTCTGGCGTTAGTGGAATCTACTAGGACTACATCATATTCTTCTTCCAGGATGTAATACTTAGTTGTTGCATTGCGATTATGCAAGTGCTTATCACTCTTAGTAACTACTTTAGTGGGAGTGATAGGAAGCGGATTACCCTGCCGCATAAACTTTAGGTTATACTCATTGCGCTGATGCTCACCAATCGCATCAGCATCTACTAATCCTACCTGCTGATAAAATGACTTGCCACCCCGTACTAGCGGTAGGAAACCCATGTTGAATTCATAGCTTACAATTCCTCCCTCATTATTCTCCTCGTTAGCCCTGGTATTTGGACGATAGATGCGCTCAAAAACCAGGCACTCCCCTTCCTTTACTACTGGAACACGAAGTTCAACACTAACGCTATCCGCACCGATCTTTTTCATGCGGAAGGTCGGTTTGCCATCAAGCGCATACCCTTTCAAAGTGTCGGTACCAAAAAATTTAAAGAATAATGGTTTAATGGGGAGTAGATACGACGAATCTGGTGCTACATAATCAGCTTGATTTCCCATTGAGAAACCGTGAGGATTGCCATCGAAGAAACTTTTGTTGTTAATTCTAAATTCCAACTGAATCAGGTAAGGTTCTAAAAAGTCACTTACCGTTAGGTAGGGAAACTTGTCGCTTTGGCCTGGCAGGATCCGATCCTTAGGAGCTTCCTTAGGAAGAAAAGGCACTATAGTGGCAGGATCCCAGGTCCCATTGAAGTAGTTCAGTTTTTTCTGAAACCCATTGACTAGTACCAATGGTGTCTTACCCTTAATATTGTTCTCCGGAAAATCACTCTGAATAGCAAAGTCGCTTTCTACAAGAATTTCACCTTTTTGTCCTAGATAAATACTAGGCGCTATATCAATAACCTGGTTTGCTTGCCCTCCAGTAAGGGTCTCAAACTCTCGTTCGAAGGTTGCTGCGGTATATTTTGAGTTTCGCAGAAAGTCCTGTAATTCTTTGTAATAGGCACGATTGTGCTGCTCCATTAACCGAAGACTCTGCCTCAAATAATCATAAAACAAAGGCATCTGCCGCTGTAGCTGTGGATGCACCTTGAAGAGTCCATGCAAATACCGCTGATAGGCAAATTCACGCATATGGAGCGGATAGAAGTCTTCATCAAACAAGGTATCATTTCCTGCTTTTAGTCCAATATGACTCAGTGTATAGTGATCATTATACCCACCAAAGAAAAGGGTAGAAGGAGAAGTCCCTCCAACAATACGATAATTGCAACGCAACAAGTGAATATTGTCCACCTTATCAAAACTAGAACCTTCCCGATCTTGATTGATAAATAATGCTAAAGTATCTCCTAGCAGTCGGTGCTTATCCAAATCACCATCCTGTAACTCCCGGAGATTATGTTGTTTGTTCCAGCTTACAATATCCAGATCTAACTCTTTATTTTCTTGGTAATTATCATAATTGAAAAAGATTTGACCTACATCCAGACATTCTGAGACGAGCTTGTGAAACATGGTGTTTCCCCCTAAACTAGGGAGCTCTGTTTTGGCGGCCGTATTCACAGCCTTAAAAGCATGTTCAAACAAATTAATACGGGCAAAGGGAGATGGAATAGAAGTGATCTCTTTCTTAGTCCCACTAGCGGGGTCAACTATTTTTTCGATATCCTGTGAGGTATAGCCTGAAGCCCCCATACTGTGCCAGTCTTCCTGATACTGTGCACCGTCAAAAAGGCGCAGTACTTCTACATGCAATTTATCTTTGCTCATATGTTTAGGTATTTCTGCTGTTTTATTCTAGTTGAAATAAAAGGGTTTTTACACGGCCATCTGAGGTTGGATACGCTCATCGTATATGTTAGCCGTTGCTTGATAAAACAAGCTCATCAGCTTCTGCTCAGCTGGTAAGGCGGGAAGTTTTTTGTGAGCCCTGTTTAGGCTAGCATCAAATTCTTCATAGCCCCACTCCACTTTTTTGCCGTAAAATGGACCTACTTTAGCTTGTACGATACCATTCACTAAGTTGTGTAAAAAGTTATCCTTTACTTGCGCTTCAAATGGGATAAAGTGGCGATCACTAGCTTTTAGTTCCTCTAACCATTGAAGAAAACGCAAATTAAAAACCCTTAAGTCTTCGCGGAAGAAAGTAGAAGACAAAAACTGGGCTGCCAAGCCATCGGTAACAAATACCTGTTTATGTTTATTACTTACTGCATGTTCTAGTTGGTTATCCCAGTAATTCACCGAATAACAGTACTGGCTAAGAGGCTTGGCAATCTTGGCCCGAGTCTGTTTGCCTAAATTGGTAAGGTCAAGGGAGACTTGATTACCAGAATTAACCAAACCATACTCTTTAAAAAGCGGTGTCAGTGCTCTGCCTCCCGCACAAGCAGTTTTGGAGTCACTAATCTCTAGGAAATCAACTACAGACAAGGCTGCAAGTATTTCAATATAGTGCGCATTATTAGCTTGCCCACGTCCTCCTTCATGTGGTTTCACATCAGCAGTAACCTTGTCGCCCAAATAATATAAAGCATTAAGCGAATTGTTACCAGACAAATGCTGCTCATAGTAGGCTAGGGCCGCTTTTGTTTTGGAAATAAAGGTATTCTTGTCAATAGCAATGGCGGGGTCAGGCTCTACTCCAAAATAAGGCAAAACCGTTACAGCTCCCAAAGGCAAATTTTTCAGCCTTTCATTATTGGGTATGTCCGATTTAGCGTCTCGTATATTCTTGACTAATAATGGGAAACCTGCTGCTCCAGTTCCCCCAAAGATAGAGCTGACGATAAAGATTCTATCTCCCTGATTAACGCGCGAAGCAAAGAATTTGAATTCTTCAGAATCCTTGAACTGATTCAAGACTACACTGCCCATATGCGGGTTCCCCTTAAATCCTACTTCTAGGTCAGCATCTAAGTTTTCTTGTGAGAATAATGCGTGTACTAGGGCCTGATTAGCCTCACTCATACTGTTAATCTCCAAAAAATCACCAAACTTCCCTTGCCGCGTACCGTCAATCTGATAACGAAAGTCGTTGGTAATGGACAGTCCAGTACCGTCTTGCCCACTGGCCTCTAAACTTGCTAAAGTTTGTATATCAGTACCAAAAAAACCATTATGTGTAAATTCAAGTCTTTCACGGATTTCTTGATATTTTTTCAGAATTTCCATGGTACGATTTAAATCGCCATTCTCCCGGTCCGGATCAAGAATAATTGGAATAACTCTTCGAGCATTTAGGGTAACCCCTGATGCCAAAAGAAACGTTAAGGCACGTAAGACACGAGAACCTGTGCCACCAATACAAAATAGGAATAGGTTGTTATTAGTTGTAGACATGTATACCGTAAGATTATTGCTTAAAAAGGAGTCTTAGTTCGGTTAGTACTAAATCGCTTAAGAAATAAAGAAAAAAGAAAAAAGACTAATGCTGTATATAGGACAAGGGCTATCAAAAACTCGATGAAATCAGAGATCCCATAATCAACAATTCCTTGGCTATTGAACGCGCTGGTGGTATAGATTATACCAGTTATCAGCACAACACCCACAGTTACTCCCATTACAATCAACCAATGCCACCAACGATGAAAACGAGGACGGTCAAAAAAAACATAGTAAGCTAGCGTGCTAATCAGCGCAATAGCAAGCATAATCCATGCCATGGGAGTATAAACATAGTCATAGAGGTCGTTAGCAAGAATGCTCACAAAACTCTCTCCAAATTCAAAGAACATTGCAGTTACTTCCTTCATAGATGCTTAAATTTAACTTGGTATTATTGTTCGTTATTTATCCGGACCGGTATTTCCCAAAAAAAACACTTATCTAGCGCAGGTGAGTTAAGTGCTTCGAATGCTCCAGTTGCGAGATATTCGAAACCAAATGTTTTAGGTAGCAAACTAGCATCAGATTTGATCTCGGTATCATCCAATGTACTTGATTTATAAACCCATTCGGGAATACGATTGCGCAGTTTAATCTTGATCTGCTGGTCTTGCTGAGAAAGGGAAGCTTTAGTAGTTTTTAGTACTAAAATATGTGTCGCACTTCCTTGGTATCGTTCATCATTCGCTTCAATATCAGAAATTTTAAGCACTTCCACAATTTTCAATTCATCACTTTTTATGGCCTCAATCAAGTAGTTGTTCGTTTCCATTTTATAACTATCTGCTACTGGCATATCAGACAAATCAACAGCGACAGCAAACTGTAGTTCACCTTCACTTTCTCCACGTTCTATAAACCTTATGCCTTCTATGCAGCCTTTAATGGATTGCCCTCTACACTTTTGAAAGCGACCTTTCCGCTTAGTCGATCCTAAAACAGCATAATAAGGTGAATCAAAAGCATTATCATTAGCTATTACAAAATATTCCTGAAAGCCCTTGGCTTGAGTAATATAATAGTCTTCCATGAAGTCTTTCACCGTATCTAAAGAACCTATCACCCAGATATAATAAGGTCTCAAGGCATTGATCGTACTACGGGCATTTTTGTAATCGTAATAATTACCGGCGAAATTTGAGAAATACTGCATCACCAAAATTGCATTATCTTTACTATCTAATTTCTGAACTTCTGTTTTTAAGGTATACTTCGCCTTTGGTAAATCCCCATCTACAGAATGCATATCTTTTACAGAAAAAATGTAATCAGAAATTAATATAATCGGGTGGCCGTCATCTTTCTGTTGGGCAAGTACATTGCGAATAATATGGTTTAACTCTGTATCGCCACGACTCCCCATTCCTCGCATATTGCTTGGCTGTAAAAACTCGATAAACTCATTGATTTCCTGAGTGTCAAAATCATAGGTCTCCTTGTTAATAAACGCAAATTTGATCCCTACATCATTGCCCTTTAGTTCAGTCAAAATATGATACAAAACCTCTTTGAATTCCGTCAATCCATTCATATAGCCGTCCATACTAGCGGAGTTCTCAAGATATACATTGAAAGTATCCACTTGTGCAGTTAGTGTAGCAGCACAGGCGGATACCGTAGGCGGATAGGGTAAAGGATTACGTTCTGATTGACTAAGTTCTTTACCTATTTCGTCAATAAGTGTACACAATTCATTCTTGGCTTCATAGATACTTAGTCCGTCATTACCTTTGACTAAATTTTCAAGTTGGCTCCATTCATTTGCGGTGATTGTAGCATCACCACGTAGCGATCTTTTAATGAGCTGTGTAAGTTCTCCTTCTGCATTACTACATGCATAAAAACACATTATGAGTCCTAAGATAACAAAGAAGTTAAAGAGTTTTCTGGCGAAAGTCTGTGCCCTTCCTTGACTTATCAATCCTAGCATATTAAACAGGTTTGTATTTTACGTAAACTTTGGTAATGTACTACAACAGTAGCACTAATTCATGCTAAATATCTTCTTTTATTGGAGAAATCTCCAAAAAAATTGTATTAAGCATCTACTTTTCTCTATTAAAATAACATGGGTTGTGGTAATGTTTGAACAATTGAGACCCCAGGGGTCTGTTTTTCACCCATTGACTTTTGTGCATACGGAACAAGAACACAGAGTATATAGCTTACTAATCTTTAATAGGTCACCATCTCCTAGCATCCCACCCTAGCTGCTGGAACCTTTTCCAATCTGATGGATTTGCATAACGTTTATTGCTACGTCTGCCTCACTGATAAGAATCAGCCTTGGGTACAGTGGGCCTAAGCAAATTGACTCGAATCCTTAGAGCTTTATACTTTCCCAGCAGCATTTCGTTAGCGCGAATATATGCAGTTACACTCTCTTTTCAATATCCACTCCCTATATACCTTAGAAGCCGAAACTTCTTTTGGTATATACCATTCTTTTAATGCTAGTTGTTCGTAGAAGTGCAAATATTTCAAACCGTTACACCCAAAGTTCGTACCTAAGCCAACTTCACTATCTTTGAAAACAATACGGGTTAACTTCATACAGGTACTATTTAAATAACAGAAAATAAATCAATTAAATTATCTTTGTGTAGCTGAAAGACTTCAATCTACAATCATATTGTGGCATATTGATGGCAGGAATGGGAGTTCATGCTTTTTAAGAAATAAAAATTCAGCGGATCAAGGTGAGCAAGCTTTTCAGGATTTTGAAAATTCTTGGATCTATTCCCTAGTAGCCGCAGGAGTTAATCACGAGTGTACAGGGCTGATAAAATTATACAATTATGGCACACCCCACTTCTCCAATTGCATTGGAGTTAATCGAAAAAAATAAGCTCAGTAAGAGCCCTATTCTTGATTTAGGGAATTGTGGGCTGAGCAGTGTACCCCTAGAAATCTCTGAGTTTTACTGGCTTAAGACCTTGATTTTTAGCAGTGTTTGGATTGAATATGATAGTAATATAAACCGATGGTATCGTAGAAGTAGCGAGAACAGAGGACCAGCGAATACACTCAAGACCTTAGAAGGTATTGAACACCTAACTCAACTTACAGCTTTATTTTGCGCTGGTAACTCAATAAATAACATTAATCCCTTAAAATCACTATCCAAGCTAGAAAAACTAAATTGCTCCAATAATAGAATCAAGTGGATAACCCCCTTAGAACATGTTTGACCAAAAGAAGAGTTAGAAAATTGGAAGCCAGTTCATAATTTCAAAGTTCACCACAAACGAGAAATTATGACAGAGCAATTCGAAGAATTAACTGACTTCCAGTGGGAAGTTATTGAAGATTTTTTCCCCGAGCAAGCTAGATGCAAACATTCTCTTAGAACAATACTAAATGCAGTTTTGTGGATTCTAAGAACGGGTAGTCAATGGAGGAATTTGGATAGTAAGTATCCACCTTGGCAGAGTGTGTATCATCATTTTCGCAAGTGGAAGCTAGATGGTCGTTTTCAACAGATAAACCAGCATCTAAATGAAATTGAGCGCTACAGTGATGATCGACAGAGCCACCCTTCTGCTGTATGCACTGATAGTCAAACGATTAAGATTGCTCCATTTATTAATCAGCAGACTGGCTTTGATGGGGGGAAGAAGATCAATGGCCGCAAAAGGCATATTATTACCGATACTATGGGATTAGTTATTGGAGTAGGAGTTAGCGCTGCCAATAGTCACGATGGAACAGTGGCTATTAATTTATTCAGCTCTTATCGTCAATACTTTTTTCGCTTGAAGAAAGTGTTTGCTGATGGTTCTTACAAAGGGAAATTTGAGACGGCAGTCCAACAGCTGTTCGAAGCCGAGGTAGAGATATCATCTAGGCCTCCATCAGTTAAAGGATTCATTCCGCTCAAGATTAGATGGATTGTAGAAAGAACATTTGCCTGGTTCAATTTCTTCCGAAGACTGTCTAAGGACTATGAAAAAACAGTAGAAAGTTCGGCAGCCTGGGTGTTCTTGGCTAATTGCCAAATTATTCTGTCGAGAATCAGGTAATCACAAAATATTTAGGTCAAACATATTCTTAAGCGTATGTACTAATTTAAGTGTAGTTATCCTCTCCAAGAATCCGATCTCAGGATTAAGATCTTTACGTCGATGTACTAACATTAGGGCTTTGGATATTTCGAGTACAAACATTACGGATATTTCGAGCATACAACATTTTGACAAGCTTAAAGCACTTAATATATCCCAATGTATGATTGAAGATGGTGCTTTTTTAGAATGGTTCTCTCATCTACGTAGGGCGTCCTCAAAAAGGGTTTAAGGGTCAATAAAGGGCTGATATATAAGTTATTGAATGTGCTAAATTATTACTATTGAAGTATCAAATGCAAAGAAAAAGGCTTAGCTTAGTTAAAATCCTTGCAGTTCGATGATCAAGTATACACCAGCCGCTGAACGGAATTTTGGTTTATTCCAATCGCCTTTTGGACAAGCCCTAGATGCCAATAATCGCTGGGTTAAGATGGCCGCCGTGGTGCCTTGGGACGAGATGGCCACCGTTTTCTTTTCTAAGATGAGTAAGAACCATGGTCGTCAGAGCATTGACTTGCGTATTGTTTTAGGGGCTTTGTTGATTAAGCACATCGAAGGTATCTCGGATGAAGATACGATTCAGGCCATCCAAGAAAATGTCTATATGCAATACTTTGTAGGCTTGCCGCGCTTCCAAACTAAGCCTGTGTTTGTTCCCTCGTTGTTTGTGGAGATCCGCAAACGTCTGGGTAAGAAAGGATCACAACAACTTAATGATATGTTGCTCCAGCAGGCTCGGCAGTTGCGAGCTATCAAGCACCAAGCCAAGCCTAAAAAGAAGGATACTGATCAAGGAGGGAATAAGTCATCTGGTCCGAATCAAGCAGGGCAAAGACCAGATGAGAAGAGCCGGGCTATGGATAATAAAGATCGCCCTGAGAATAAGAGGCCCAATAAAGGGACCTTGAAGATGGATGCTACAGTGGCTCCACAACATATTGGTTATCCAACTGATACGAGATTATTGCATCAAGGACGCCTGTATAGCGAAGCCTTGATTGATAAGCTGTATCAGGGGAGTGGCTTGTGGAAAAACAAGCCTCGGACCTACCGCCGGATCGCACATAAACAGTACTTGGCCTTTGCCAAGAAGCGCAATCCGGGTAAAAAAGCGATCAAAGGTACTAGAGGCAAACAACTCCGCTACCTGCGGCGCAACCTCAACCATATTAACCGCATGCTGGACCAACTACAACAAGCCGATCAAACTATTGATTGGAAACACAGTGATTGGCAGCGATTTTGGGTGCTACAGGAGCTGTACCGCCAGCAAGATATCATGCACCGAGATGGACGTAAACGTATCGATGATCGGATCGTTAATATTGCTCAACCCTATGTGCGACCTATCAAACGAGGTAAGGCCGGTAAATTGACTGAGTTTGGTGCCAAACTGAACGTCTCACAAACGGAAGGCTTTGCTAGAATGGACCAGGTCGACTTTGATAACTTCAATGAAGGAATACTACTCCAGGAGCAAGTTGAGGGCTACAAGGCTTTGTATGGCTATTACCCGGAATTGGTACTTGTAGATCGAATATACCTGAACCGTCAAAACCGCAAGTTCTTAAAAGACAGAGGGATAAGACATAGCGGTAAGCCTTTGGGACGTGCCAAGCCGATGTCTGCACAACAGAAGCAAAAACGAAAGAAAGAACAAAATAAGCGCTCAGAAATCGAAGGCAAATTTGGCCAAGGAAAATCAAAATACGGGCTGGATGATATACAAACTCGACTGGAAGATACCTCCTATGCTTGTATTGGCCTTATTCTACTGGCGCTCAACACTATCAAGTTAGCCCGGGCCTTCTTTATCTTTATTTTTAGCTATTGCTACCAACAGTGGAGTATTCAAATGAATAAAACAGCTACAATGAAAGCAACGGCAAGGACTGTTGCTTACTCAACCGCCTCACATCGCCGGACTGGTATGATAATAACCTGAAATCAGCCCCGACTTTTTGAGGACGCCCTACGTATACTTAATTGTGCAAATACTAAGCTTACTGAAATTAGTGCAGTACTGCCCCATATTAGGAAAGGAATAAGATTAACCTTAAACGGTTTTGCTGGTGAAAATGAATTCGATTTTAAGGGATGCCCCTTAGTTAGTCCTCCCGTCGAAATTATACAGAAGGGCTCTGCAGCCGTAGAAGAATACCTACAACGGCTCGAACATGAAGAAAAAGAAGAGCTACTTGAGGCAAAAGTATTGCTGATTGGTGAAGCGATGTCAGGTAAAACAAGCCTAAGAAATCGCTTACTAAATCGGCCACTACCGGAAAGTCCAGATCGGACAAAGGGTCTAGAGGTAGAGATGGAGCCCTACAAGTTTCTAATTGAAGAAGGTGCAGAATTGCAATTGAATATTTTTGACTTTGGAGGCCAAGACCATTATAAGCCGTTACATCAGTTTTTCTATTCGAAGCGTTCCTTATACATACTTCTGACTAAAAATGGAGATGATCAGAATGACTTTGAGTTTTGGTTAGACACTGTTAAACTTCACGGCAAAGATAGTCCTCTTTTAATAGTTAACAATTTATTTGGAGATACTAGCTGCACTTTCAATAAAAGTACTTGGGATAGGAAGTACCCAAATTTAGAAGAAAGCCTAGTGGTCGACTTACTGCGTTCACAAGGTGTCTCAGAAGTTGAGAAAAATATAAAAATTTACGCACAGACTTTACCACATATACGAGAGGTTGTACCAAAATCATGGGCCAAGGTTCGACGCAAGATTCAAGTACTCAAGCTCAAAAGACCTTTCATAACATTAGATTACTATTTGAAAGTCTGCAATAAGTGTGGAATAAAAGAACGGGAACCTGCTCTACACCTCAGCCAGTACCTAAATGATATTGGCTTATTCCTCCATTTCCAGGAAAATCCAGCACTTAAACGCTGGATTATTCTCCAACACGAATGGGCTACCGAAGCTGTCTATCGTATCTTAGATGATTTTAAGATTCAAGAACAAAAAGGGCATTTTACTCAAAAAGATTATAATAGAATCTGGTCAACCAAGGAATATGTTGACATGCAAGATGCACTTCTTGCTTTAATGACTGAGTTTCGTTTGTGTTATGCAAAACCCAACGGTAAGGGGCATATAGCACCGGCTCTACTTCCTTTCGCTCCCGAGCAATTTCCCTGGGAACGTAATACTAAGCAACGGAGTCTAATATTGGAGTATGAATTTCTGCCAAGGGTGCTTTTTACACAGTTCTTGGTAAGTCAGCACGAAAAGATTGCAGATGGACGTCTTTGTATATGGCGCTCTGGCGCGGTATTTGAGCGCGGACAAACTCGGGTATTAGCCCAAAAGCGTGGAAAGAACCAAATCGAACTTCGTGCTGAAGGCCCTGAAATAGTGAGCCTGTTGACGATCTTGAATGATGCACTCAGCGATCTACACCAACATACCCCTGGTTTAGCTGTAGAACGCAAAATCCCTTGTACTTGCAGTACTTGTATTAATTCTGAGGAGCCATACATCTTTAATAAATCCCGTCTTGACAGAAGAGTGCTTCATAGACGTTTGAATGACGAATGCCAAATATCTTTTCAAGATGTACGCATAGCAGATCTGCTGGGTAATGTACTTCTTCCTGATGACCGCAAAAATAAAATATCCCTCAATCATAAAGAACAAATTATTCAACTAGTGAAGAAAGGGTATCCCCACAAAGCGATAGAAGTATTTCTTTCAGTTCCGACTCTTGATCCGGAAAAGAAACGGGCATTAGAAATGAATGCCAGCCAGCTTAACAGGCTTGAACGTGACCATAGGGAAGGAATCGTCACCCATGACAAAGCACGAACTGATAGAGCTAAGATCAACAAAACGATCCTTTCACTTTTAGGGGAGTTAACCTAATACGATGGTTGTCTTAAACTTTTGAATTATCTGTAGTTCGAAGATTTACACTGGGTCTATAAATCTATTTCGCTAGGCCAGCTGATTAACCATAGCCATGACATGATAACGAGGATCATCCACATGCTTTTCAATCACATTGGCTAAGGTAGGTGAAGCTTTCACCATTAAGTATTGGCATTCCTCGCTGAGATGTCTCACATGTACCTTTTTCCCTGCCGCCTCATACTTCTCCACAATTTGGAATAAAGCCTCTAAGGCAGAGTGATCGCAAACACGAGATTCCATGAAGTCAATGATGATTTCAGCGGGGTCTCCATTCACATCAAATTTGCTCTTGAAGGTTTGGATACTGCCAAAGAAAAGTGGACCCCAGATTTCGTATACTTTCGTCCCATCTTCCAAAAAGCGCTTGCGGGCACGAATGCGTTTAGCATTTTCCCAGGCGAAAACCAAAGCACTCATGATGATCCCGACGATCACAGCGATGGCCAGGTCAAAGATCACGGTTAATACCGATACGGAAATGAGCACTAGCGCATCGCTAAGCGGAATCTTATTAAGGATTCGAAAACTACTCCAGGCAAAGGTCCCGATTACCACCATAAACATCACACCGACCAAAGCAGCAATGGGGACTCGTTCAATTAAGGAAGAAGCAAAGAGGATAAAGAACAACAAAGTAACCGCAGCTACAATGCCAGAAAGCCTCGTTCGCCCTCCGGCTTTGATATTGATAATGGACTGGCCAATCATAGCACAGCCACCCATGCCACCAAACAAGCCCGTTATGATATTCGCCCCCCCTTGCGCAATGCATTCTTGATTAGAGTTGCCTCTAGTTTCAGTCAGCTCATCTACCAGATTCAATGTCATCAGTGATTCAATCAAACCGATAGCTGCCAGAATTAGTGCGTACGGCCCGATAAAGGCTAAGGTCTCCCAAGTCATAGGAACCTTAGAAAAGATCGCCAGTTGAAACTGCGGTAAACCTCCTTTCAACCCTTCTCCTCCTCCATCACGAATAAAACTACCTACCGTAGCCACGTCGAGGCCACCCAGGATTACAATGGCAGAAACCACACCAATAGCGATCAGGGCTTCCGGCAATTTCTTATTCAACATTGGCAGAAAGTACATAATCCCCATCGTCAAGGCTACCAAGCCTAGCATGGTATACAGCTGCATACCTTGCAGCCATTGAGATTCGCCGTTTACTACTCCTTTAAACATCCCTACCTGAGATAGGAAGATGACAATGGCCAAGCCATTCACAAATCCCATCATCACAGGATGCGGTATCAATCGTACAAATTTCCCGAGTTTCAACAGACCAACTCCCATCTGTATGAAGCCCATCAATATTACCGTGGCAAAAAGATAGTAGAGGCCGAGATTCTCCCCTTCCGCTCCCATATCGTTTCCCGTGGCTACTAAGCTCACCATCACAACGGCCAGGGCACCGGTTGCTCCGCTAATCATCCCTGGACGGCCTCCAAATACGGCGGTGATCAAACCGATCATAAAAGCCGCGTACAAGCCCACCAGCGGATCAACCCCCGCCACAAAAGCAAAGGCTACTGCCTCTGGCACCAAGGCTAGGGCTACCGTTAGTCCACTTAGAATATCGTTCTTTGCTCTCTTTCTTATAAACTCTGCCATGATTATTTCCTTTAAAAAGGTGGCAAATGTACGTTTTTTTTCGACTCAAAAAAGCCGAAGGAGCAAAGGCGAACCTTTGGCGGAACTTATACCTGATAAAGGTCCTAATATACCTGAACTGAACTACCAATTTAATGTAGCGTTTCCCCAGCTACTCCAAATTATATTTGAAAGGACGACCGATTAAGAAACGATATTGGCATTTCAGTCTAACCAAATTTTTTACGCTTATTCACGTTATTTTTTTGTGAAAAAATCGTTAAAGCGCTTCTATTTGAGCTTTTTAAAATTATATTTCCCAAACAGTGTGAAAGTGATTGCCTTTTTATCGCTGCGATCAAAGTCTATGGAAGCTCCATCATTGGGATTGATAAATTGGTCTTCCCCTATCGGCACCAACTCATAACGATAGCCTCGATCATTGGCAAATAAGCGTCCTTCTTCCTCTGCGATTGCGATCTTCCATTCCTTCTCGGAGGAGCCCGGCGGGCGAATGGCGAGATACTCTCCAGATAGCACTCGCATATGTTCCACTGGTACTTTATAGACCAAGGATTCTATGGACACGCCAAGGTCTTTCAGTACTTGCAAGCCATGCTCGTTATTTGGATTGAGTCGGATTGATTTTTTGTAATTGGCAATGGCTTCCTCTTGCTCACCTAAAGCAAGCAAAGCCTCTCCATAACTATCATAGGCATTAGATGACCTGGGATAGGACTCGATATTCAACAAAAAAATAGCCGCCGCTTCTTTTGCCTGCTTGGCTTGTAGCAGTTCGTAGCCCGCCATATTCATCTCGTGCTCATTGAGGTAATGGTCGACTCCACCCTTACTGGCATTAAATTTTCGGATAGCTTCTTCTACGTTCCCTTCCTTTATCCACTCTAGAAGATCATAGGCCAGGGACTTTTGCGGCAAGTCATGGCCCTTATCGTTTAAAATACCGTTGATACTGGCCGTCATTTCAAAGAGTGGGGCATTACCGGTATTACTTAAAAGCACGATCAAAGACTTAGTACTCGGAATTCGGGTTATGAAGGTATTAAAGCCATTGATGCCTCCACTGTGACTGGTAGCGGGCAAGCGTTCTCCCGAGTTCCCTACGGGCATTTGCCCAAGTTCCCAACCGTATCCATAGTGCATTCTCCCCAATTGTGAATGTTTCTCAAACAGTAGCTCTCGATACTGTTGAGACACTAACTTCTCGGTGTAGAGGGCGCGATCCCAGAGATAGAGATCTTCTACCGTAGAATAAATGCCTCCAGCTGCATACGGGGTTGACATATGAATGTAGTTGGCATTGACAAAGGTGCGCCCATTCACATAGTATCCCGAGGCTCTTTTCTTAATGATCTGATCATTGTGCTCATAACCCGTATTTTCCATTTTTAAGGGCGTAAAGATTCGATCCTGTAACGCCTGTTCGTATGTCTTCCCAGTAGTTTTTTCAATAATCTGGCCTAGCAACACATAGGCTGAATTGCTATAGCTATGTCTTTCTCCGGGAGTGAAGACCAAGGAAGAATCCGCAAAAAGGCGCACCAGATCCTCCGGCGAATTGGGCCTCCGCATGATCTCCCAGTAGTTGGGAAAGGAGGTGTAGTTTGGGATGCCAGAGGTGTGAGTCAGCAGGTGATGAACGGTGATCTGCTCCGCTTTGTCTTTGGGGAAGTCTGGCAAGTAGGTGGAGATAGGGGCTTCCAGGGAGAGTTTTCCCGCTTCCGCCAATTGCATGATTAACATGGCCGTAAATTGCTTCGTAATTGAAGCCAGGCGGAACTTGGTATCCGCTTCGTTAGGCATGTTCCACTCTACATTAGCCCAACCGAAGCCGTTCTGATAAAGGATACCATTTTCATCCGCAACTAATACACTGCCGTTAAAACGTCCATAATCGTGATAGGTGTGTAGGAGTTGGTCGATCTTCTGTGTTTTGCTTTGGCCATTGGTACCGGTGGGGTAAAAGCAAAAGAAAAGTACAAGTAAGCTGGCCCAGGCCATGCCCGTGGTGATTTTCTGTATTCTGTCCATTATTATAATTGTTTTGCCCAAAGAAAAGTCATGATCGACAAGCAAATCGGAATGGACTGTAAAACAATGTAAAGCCTTTGTAAATGTTAGGAAAAGATTGGTTTACGCTAATCCAATTCCACATATTGCTGCTCTAGCTGCGCCAGATATCGCATGGATTCCTCGGAGAATACATGATGCTGGCCATTCGAAGCTGCAGCAATGGCATTGTACATCTTGATAAAAGTAAACGGGTTCTCCAGGCAATTCAAGATCCCCGTGCGCCCATGCTCAGCTTCGATTAAGTGTGCAATATATAAGCCTAGTGGATGGCCATTGAAAGCCATCTGTTTTCGAATTTCGTTGCTGGCTGATGGCAACCGACTTGGATCCTCCACGATCTCTTGCAAAAGAGAATCTATAGTCTGTAGATAGGACTTGGATTTATGGTAATGGTAGGTATAGTTCGTTTCATAATCACTCTTATTGGCTCTGTCCAACAGATCTACTTTATCAATGAGGTCAGCAGTACCTTCCATTCGGAGATACTTAAAGCGCTGAACCAATTGGAAATGAGGATCGTCTTGATTTATTTTCCGCAACTTGGAAATGTAATTCATCACATACACGTGGTGCAGTTCATGAGCCACAAATCTTTCAAAGCCTTCTCCATACTTATAAGCGAAAAGCGCATCAATTATAATCGTATCATCGACAGCAAATCCATCCGGCTGGAAAAGTAGAAAAGCAATGTCGGTAGGTTCATTTTCAACTGTAAAATCTTGGGGGAGATAGTCCTTGACAATATGCTTAGCCTTTTGAACTATGTCTGAGCGTCTAAATCGCCTGATAAATCGCTTGACTTGCCTCCGTTTGTTTTTGGCCTCCACTTGGTGCTCAAACATCACCTTGCGATACCCCACACTGCTAGCTATCTTTGCGTCAAGTGAATCCTTAAAGGCAGGATCATAAACCAGCGTAAAATAGTTTTTGAAGATCGTTTGAGATCTACCCCCACTCATCCATTTGTTAAAACCTGGGGCATGCCATAGTTTCTGCCAATCCTGTTCTGACAAGCTCCCTTTTCTCTCCAATTTCTTCATGCTAGCCCAAAACGTCCGCATCCCTCGGTTGTTAACCGTTTGGCCAGCGGCGAGGAATGGAGCAAGGAGTAATAGGGCGACTAAAATGGGAATAGGTTTTTTCATGAGGATTATTTTCGATTTGTCCTCAAAGTAATCCTTACTCCATAGTCCAACAAACTATCATGTAGCAAATCCTGCTCAATTGAACCTCAACTACTCCCATGGCCCTAGCTGACTCACATTCGTAATATGCTCATCTGCTAGTCGAAAGAGGCCGCCAGACAGTCCAAACCACATTCTTCCTTTTTGGTCCTCCAAGATACTCTGCACCCCCATTCCTGTACTTAGGTCCATTCGATCCGTACCTTCGTACAAATGAAAAGACTCCCCGTCATACCGATACACCCCTAAACCATTTGCCCCGACCCAAAGTGTGCCTGACCGATCTAGATAAAGAGCATAGCTATCATTTTTACTCAAGCCCTTCACCTCAGGAAATTGCCTTATGGATGCACCATCGAACATACTAAGTCCTCCTTCTCCAGCATGTGAGTCAGTCACCGGAGCATCTTTCTCCACTACTCTGGAAGTGAACCAAATATTGCCTTGCGCATCTTCCTGCATAGCCGTCACATTATTGGAAGGAAGTCCTTCCTTTTTTGTTAAGTGCATAAATGTTTTTCCGTCATATCGGCAGGCGCCATAGCCATCTCGGGCAAACCAGATATTCCCTTTACTGTCTTCCTTGATATCCGTCACCCAATTCATCGTCTTCTGATACCAATGTAAGCTAAGGTCTGGCTTGGGGACATCAAACTTTGTGAATAAAATACCATCAAATCGATACACGCCTCCCCAGGTTCCTACCCAGAAGTTGCCCTTACTATCTATTAGCAGCTTAGATATTCTGTTATGATCCAGATCATTCTTGACGGTGAAACGGGTAATTGATTCTCCATCATATTTACTGAGGCCAGCTTGTGTACCTAACCAAATATTCCCTGCATCATCCTCTGCTAGGCTCACTACTGCATTGGCGGATAGGCCATCTTGGGTCGTGAGATAAGATAGAGTTTGACCATCATATCGAGCCACACCTTTAGACATCGTTCCAAACCAAAGTCCACCTTTGCTGTCTTCAAATATTTCCACCACGTACTTCCCTATTTGTGGAACGGGTTCTGGTTCAGCAGTGGGTTGGGTATCAGATACTGCTACGACTTCAGCGGTAGATTGGCCATTACAGGCTATGGATAAGAGCAATAGCAGCATATAGCTATAATGGTATGATAGGACAGGATGCAACTTCATAGTTCAGATTTTTTGGTAAAGGTAGGAGGAACAAACATTCCACTCGATTAGCTCCTGTAAAAGATTGTAAAGGACTTGTAAAGGGAGCGCCGGTACTTGAGGATACCTTAATCTATCCGATCACCCTAAAGGTTGACCATCCACTAAAAACCCATCCCAGTAGGGCCATTTTGAGAAATTTTTTCTGCATTCCAGATTTGTTGCAACAATAACGAAGGTCTTTGAATCAATATATAAAGCCCAAAAAGGGCGGTCCAGCTAATTTTACCTTGTATTACCCCAAAAAACATTAATCATAGTCGACTAACACAACTTAAAGCAGAATTTACAACATGGGAAAAAACATTGTGATCGTTCATTTACTGGCCTTTTTATTTTTTGGCTATTCATCAGCCTTTGGTCAGGATCAAAGTCAACAAGCTTCACAAGCTAAACAAGAGGTAAAAATAGAAACACAATCCAAACCAACCAACAAGCTTACCTCCGTGGCGCAAAAGTATCTGAAGAAGATGGAAAAAAGCAGAAATCATCATCTGCGAGCAAAGGTCAAATCCAATCATTTAACGACCAAGCGTAAAGGTCAGGGCCTGGCTTCTGAAATGGGAGACAGGAAGAAAAACTCCCCGCAGAAGGATGACCCAAAAGTTACTGTGGACAAACGTAAAGATGAAGAAGTAGTAAAAAAATAGGGTTAAGAATAATTTGGGAGAGCGAGGTACTTTCGCTGTAGAATTTTACAGTCTGAAAGTACCTCCAATTTTTTAGAAGAAGACCCAAATACTTGGTCCTACTAAATACTACTCACAGAAGATGTCTCCTTTTGATCCGTAGCGGATTTTTATTCCTTCATCCTCTAGTTTTGCTGCCGCAAAAGCCTTGTACTTGGTATTAAGCAAGCTTCGGTTTTTCCGGACCACTCTCCAGAAGGGTATCTGTTCCTCACCCAGATCATTTTCAGCCTCCTCTGCCATTTTCTTAAGATGATGACTGGTGCGCATGGGACAGGAAGCCTCGGTCCCAGCTTGTTCCGACAATTGACGACAAAATTGATCCATGGTCATAACGTCCCCAGAGGGGATGGTGGCTATGAGCTCAATGATCATTTCACGATGCGGGTGTAGCATTTTTCCCGTACCATAATAGCGCTCCATCTTGGGTGGAATATCAACAATTTTATATTTCATAGTTTAAGGTATTATTCGTTCCGTATTGCTCAAGCAAACGCAAGGCAATCCAAGCGCCAATGACCATTTCTAGCCAGGCCCAGGCCAGCGTGATCCAAATGGAATCCCAGGAAGCCAGGCCCATATTGGCCGTAGCGACCCAGAAGAGGCCAAAAAGCGTAATCCACGTATGCGTTGCTGCTATCCAAATAGCTTTTCGATGGTTACCAAACTGCTGAGCGCACAACCAAAGACTACATACCAAACTCGCCGTCAACAGCATATCCCAGATCCCCCAGATGGAGAAGATCAAGGCATTCATCTCCCCTACCCCAACCCGACCGGCAAAGAAGACTTGGGTGTTTGGACGAACCCAAAGGAAGTATCTCAGTACTTCGGACAAGTTTATCCAAAGACTAGTTAGTAGGATGATCCACCAAAAGGACCGGCAAGATAGACTTGACTTCATCAAACTAAGCTTAAAGTTTCTTTGATCTTTTCTACTAACTCGGGAGGAGCCAGCTGACTAGGAGGAGTCTGGTATATGGCAACTGTTTTCTCTAATTCAGCCAACTGCTGGACCAAGTCGATACTACGGTGAGAATGCGGCGCAAAACGGAGTTGCTCCGGATCAATCACCTTATCCGAAATCAAGTAATCAATCTTCTTTTTGCATCGGCAACTATTTGATGGCTCGACCAATCCACATTTCTGCCGCAGAAAACCTCTAATCTTCACTCGCGATCGAGAAAGAATCTTTCGAAAGTTGGCTGCACTTAGCTCAAGGATTTCCGCACCTTGCTGGCTAGTGAGTTCCAATAACTCCCCTAGAATATACACCAGGCGTGCCTTATCGTCTAAACAAAGCAATAAGCCTTGGGTACAGCTCATTTTCACCTCTTCCTCCAAGAGCGAGAGTTCCCCTTCATTTTGCGTATAGTGTACTAGATCACTTTGTCCACGATCAATTAGAGCTGCGTATTCGTCAAAGGACAATCGAAAAGTCTGGGTCTTTTTACCCTTCCTGCTAAGCAGCATATTGGTTGCTACCCGATAAATCCAAGTCGTAAACTGGCTCTCCCCTCTGAACGTACCCAAATGGGTAATAATCTTGATGAGAATATCTTGGGTCGCATCTTGAGCTTCTTCAGGGTACAGCAACATCTTTAACGCAAGATGGTAAATCCTATCCTTTACCCGAAGAACTATTTGCTCCAAGGCTTCACGATCGCCCGCCTTAGCCTTATTCACCCAATCTTCCAATTCATGGTTTGCCATTAATGATCCAATTATTATACTGAAACGTGTAAATACCTTTGGTAGATTCTATTATTTGGACTTTCCCAGAGCAGGCAGTGTGACAGAAATTAACCAGAAAATTATCCATCCAGCAGATATTTTCTCTAATCTAAGTAATCTACACTTTCAAAGACCAGCTTAGGTTGCTGGTCTAAATATGCCGTTTATACGTTGCTAGGCCCTCCTGAATCCAGTAATTTACAGAAACTAAAATCCAATTTACCCAGTATGCGTCTTTCTCTACTAGTTGTTCTTGTCCTTTTCTCTGCTCCGCTAAGCAGCCAAAATTATTTCGATATACAAATCCCGACTGCTGAGGAGGAAGCAGATTATATCTGGCGGACAATCATCGATATCACCTTTTTCGAAGAGTACAGCTATCAGCTAAGTCTGCCACGAGGTCCTTTAATCGAAGAACTAAAGACGAAGTGTCGGAACAAACAACTCACTGATGAAGATCAGGAGCGTTTAAGGAACTTCGTTGCTACAAAAGTTTACAATAAGGAGGATTATCAAGCTGGATACCTGAAAATGGCCGAAAAATTAGACCTCCTGAATAAAATGACGCGACGAATCAAACGCCACCAGCGAGATTGGTCATTCAAGGTCTACGATACCTATCCCATTGTACTAACACTGTACGGACCAGGGGGAAGTTATGATCCAGACACCGGCCGGATTCTTGTTTTCACAACCTCTGATGGACGATTCAAAACCTCTGATAATGCTGCGCATGTAATCATACATGAGGTAGTTCACATCGGAATCGAACAATCGATTATCCAAGAGCTAGAGGTACCACATGCCCTGAAAGAACGAATTGTGGATCAGTTAGTAGTGGTCTACTGCAACAAGTGGTTGCCAGATTACCGAGTTCAGAACATGGGAGAAACCAGGATCGATCCTTACCTAGAAACTCGTCGGGATGCCAAGCAGCTCAAAGCCGCAGTGGTGAAAATCATGAAATCCTAATACTTTAGCATTGGTGAAGAAAACACCCTGGTAATATTCGTGATCAGTAGTATCCTCCGTTTATCATGATTTTCTCCAGCCATAAAAAGCAACTAAAGGCCATAAAAGAGCAATGGGCAAAAACCAAGTTTGGTGCCTTTAACTTTAGCTTTATCCAGGAATACTTTGACCTCAAGCCATCTACCGCTACCCAAAGCCAAATCAACGATAGATCTGTAAATGACCTCGATCTACATCCGTTTTTCGAATACATTGACCGGACTCGATCTGCAGCAGGGCAACAGGTACTTTATGCTAACCTTCGAAAATTAAGCCCTACTAAGGGAAATTTGGACAGACAAGAAAACTGGGTTCAGTTTTACACCCATGAGGTAGAGAAAAGATGGTCTGCCCAACAGTTGCTCAATCAACTAAACAGCCCTAACGACTTTCCGAAAAGCTGGAGGGGGAAAAAGTCAAAGCGATAAGAGATTAAGTAAGCCCCCTTTGAGGTAGTCTTTTCTCCATAGCCTATTTCATGCTTTCATCGTCAGGCATAAGATCCCTATCTAATCACGACAACATTAAAATCGTACTGTGAAGCTATCCTCTCCAATTGGGCCAGGTCAGGAAATAATCCACATTTTTTTAGCTCCACTAGATATTCTGACAATTAGTTATAACTTTGTATGTATACAAAATTGTAACTAATGAAAAAAAGAGGCCTCGGTGAATTTGAAGAACTGGTACTCTTGGCGGTATGTATCCTGGAGGGACAAGCCTATGGAGTTTCTGTGAAAGAGGAAGTAGAAAAGCATACTGGCCGCTCCATTCTTCTAGGTGCAGTGCATATAACACTGTACCGTTTGCAGGATAAGGGCTTGCTAAGTTCAGAGATGGGCGGTAATACGGCCAAACGTGGCGATCGAAGAAAGCGCTTGTTCACCATTACTGACATCGGGGTTCGACAGTTGCAAGAATCTCAACAGGTACGTCAGAAGATGTGGGAGCTCATTCCATTCCTAAACTTGGGCAGATCATGAGAGAACATAAAGACGAACAGGTACCAAAGATAGCTACTTGGCTACTCTCCAGAGTTGTAAAGAGTCAATACCACGAGGAGTTCTTGGGTGATCTGCAAGAGATGTATCAAGATCGGGTTACTATGCAAGGTAGAACTAGGGCCAGATTTATGTATTGGGTGGACGCCATGCATTTGCTGCTAGGTTTCTTTTACGTTAGGCGAACTCGAAAAAATCACACCGACATGTTCAAACACAATATGCTCATCACTTTTAGGAGCTTTAAACGTTATAAGGGTTCCTTTCTAATCAACCTGATAGGACTTTCTACGGGACTCACTTGTGTCTTATTGATTTATTTATGGGTAGCGGATGAACTCCGTATGGATAAGTTTCATGTAAATGATGAACGTTTGTATCAGGTTATGCATAATATTCCAACCCCGGAAGGTATCCAAACGACGGAGACTACCCAAGGCCTATTAGCCGAAGCTTTGGCTGAGGAGATGCCTGAAGTAGAGCATGCTGTTTCAGTCGTCGCTCCTTCCTGGTTTAGTGGTCCGGGCATTCTTTCTAGTGAAGATGAGCATTTAAAAGCTAGAGCGCAGTATGTCGGTAATAGCTACTTTGAAGTATTTACCTGCCATTTTTCTGCTGGGACTAAAGCTGACTTCCTTAGTAAAAAACGAGCTGCTGCCATTTCTGAGGAGCTGGCTGAGAAGCTGTTTAAATCAAAGGAGAATGCGATTGGCAAATCCTTTCATTGGGATCTGGGCAATCTAAGTGGGGAATTCGAGGTGGTGGCAACTTTTGTGGCCCTGCCAAATCACTTAACGGATCCATTCGATTTAATTTTCCACTATGAGCTCTTTTTGGAAAAGCGGCTCTTTTTGAAGAATTGGGGAAACAGTGACCCAAGTACTTACTTAACCATACGAGAAGGGGCCGATATCGAGGCTTTCAATGCCAAAATTACGAGCTTACTTCAAGAGAAGGTCCCTGGTACCAAACACAGCCTATTCCTTAGAAAATTTTCAGATCGCTACCTTTATAATCGCTTCGAAAATGGGGTACAAGCAGGTGGAAGAATAGAGTATGTTCACTTATTCTCCGCTATCGCTTTTTTTATCTTGCTGATAGCCTGCATTAATTTTATGAACCTATCAACTGCCCGGGCTTCTAGGCGATTGAAAGAAATTGGAGTTAAAAAAACCTTTGGCGCCAATCGACGGATGCTAGCGATTCAATATCTAAGTGAATCTTTGCTAATGGCCCTCTTCGCTATGCTTACTGCCTATCTACTCGTTTTGGTACTACTCCCACAATTCAATATGATCACGGGTAAAGGAATCACCTTGGCATTTAACCTCAAATTGATCTTAGGTACATTAGCCGTCACGGCTTTGACAGGGCTTTTTGCGGGTAGTTATCCCGCCGTTTATCTCTCTGGCTTTCAGCCCATTTCGATATTGAAGGGAGGTGGTATTTCTGGAAAATTACTGGGGGGCTTGGGCGAACAATGGACCCGTAAAGGATTGGTAGTGTTTCAATTTGTTTTATCTACTGTTTTTCTAGTATCCGTATTCGTTATCTATCAACAGATTTCCTATGTCCAAACGAAAAACCTCGGATACAAGCGCGACAATATGGTTCATTTCCCCGTACCGGTTACAGATGATGAAGAGAGTGAAGAAAAAGTACAGGTCTTTATGGAAGAGTTAAGTAGAATTCCGAGCATATCATCGGTTGGTAATTTCTCCCATGATTTGATGGGAGACCACGGTTCTTTTAGAGGGCTTGACTGGAAGGAAGGAAAAGAGGACAGCGAGATAGGTTTTAGAAACCTGGAGATCGGATTCGGCTTTTTGGAAACATTAGGTATTGAGATGCGCGAAGGAAGAGCCTTTTCAAGGGAGCGTGGCGAAAGTGAATTGAATACCATTATCATCAATGAGGAAGCCGCCGACTTGATGGGCTTCGACGAACCGATTGGCCAAACCGTCCGATTTTGGGGAGCAGATCGAAAAATAATTGGAGTGGCCAAGAATTTCCATTTTGAATCGCTGTATGAAACCGTCAAGCCTTGTGTAATCCAGGTTTGGCCAGGGGCAGAGAAAGTGCTAGCAAAAATTGAGCCTGGCAACGAACAAATAGCCATCGAAGCCCTGGAAGAACACTATTCAATCCATTATCCGGGCTTGGAATTCGAATACCAATTTCTGGATGAGGATTACCAGGCGCTTTATATTTCAGAGCAGAGAGTTTCCAGCCTTTCAAAGTATGCAGCGATCATTGCCATAATTATTTCATGCCTAGGACTGTTGGGGCTAGCTTCTTACACTACGGAAAGGCGAGTCAAGGAGATTGGCATTCGTAAAATATTAGGTTCAAGTATTTGGGGGATCGTCCATCTGCTTTCTTCAGAATTTGTCAAGCTGGTGGTCATTGGCATTGGTATAGCCCTCCCGATCAGTTTCTTGATAACCACCCGATGGCTTGAAAATTTTGCCTACCATATAGAATTGGAATGGTGGTTTTTCATCGGAGCAGCGCTAATTGCCTTGCTAGTTGCTTGGCTGACCGTTAGTTCCCAAACGATTCGGGCAGCAAGGATGCATCCGGGGCAATTCTTAAGGCATGAATGATGGCGTAGCTAGCGGAAACAAAGGAGGATGAGGCCCTGTGGAAAGTGCAGTAATTGCAGTCTACCGATCCCTTACCTGCAGATAGGCCCAAAGTAGCGTTTTGAGATGGGCTCGAATTTCACTTCTTCATACTGCCCCGTGAGGCTGTCTCAAAAGCCCCGATTTGAGATAGCCTCTGGTACTTCCGGATCTGCTTAGGAGACCCAGAATCCACCTTCGTTCAGTGAATTGGGAACTGTTGATTACTCTCTATTAATAGTCCTATGGAACTATTTCCATCCTTAGATTAAGCAAGGTGGTATCGGCTGTCAATTTGATATTTTTAAGTGAAATATAAGTATACTTGTTCTGATTCAATTCCGAAAGCGTCTTTGAAATATCTGCATGAGGAATAATTGTCTCTGGATTGATGGTTATTTCTCCCAGCCATACATCTAATTGGA
Organism: Saprospiraceae bacterium; assembly: GCA_965263225.1. Lineage (GTDB taxonomy): Bacteria > Bacteroidota > Bacteroidia > Chitinophagales > Saprospiraceae > DT-111. The sequence continues at coordinate 91,056 of CBDHHG010000035.1, read as the reverse complement.
AATTATATGTTTGATCATTATTTCTATTGATTAGAATTGGTTGGTATTGAGCCATTCTTGTTGCGGTCTTATGGGTGATTACGTAAGTAGGTGGATTCCAGTATTTACCATCTCCTTTCTGTTTATCCAAAGTAAATTCAATATCGCCAAAACGTAGAACATAAGGTCTATCAAGCTCATTTTCTGTTAAGGTGTTATTTCTATTTTCCGAAAAAACGGGAAGATTAGAAGTGTTTTTGAAGGAAAACAAGATCAACAAAGTAGCCGTGACAGGCAATACGATAGCTAATTTCCATACATTAAAACGGGAAGGTTTATTTTGGTGAATCATAGCAAGCCTATTTTTATTTGTGCATCAATAGAATTTATGAAGTTGCAATAGTAGCAATGGAGCCCCACCCCGTGGGATGAGTAGTAAGCTCTTCATAGTAGAGAACTGTTAATATTCTTTATACCGTCTGAACGATAGTTTTAATAAGTATTGGGTCTTTCAATAAAACATTAACACTGAGTGGCATGGGTAAAGTAAGAAGTGGAGTTCAGATGGGATTTCGCATTCCACTCAGTGGAAGAGGAATGCTTTATCACTATTCTCTGACAACATTTGTGACTTCATCTACTGGGAGTCTCGAACTAAGTACCGCAATGCTTGCTGCATCAGTTAGGAAGGCAAGAATCTCCTCTCTTCCAAAGGACTCAATAAAGCTTCCACTGGGCTCCCTTATCAATCACTCGGCTAAGCAGTAGGGCTATCAGGATGTTATTTCCTTCTGTATTTGGCGGTTGTTTGTATCCACCCGTCCATGGGTATCAAGCCCCGGGGACTTCCCGATGAAGGCAGCGATCAAAACAGCAATAGATTCCGGAAATTCAAAGTTACAGCATCCTGACTTCTGGCTTCTCTTAGTCAGCCAATTCGTAATACTCCCGCCATCCCTTCCGCGGCCGCTTCTGCGCCAGCAGTTTATTGGCTGCTCTGTTATTGGTAATCTGTTTGGTCTTGCGGTCGAAGACGATTTTGGTGTTTAGGCGCTGAGCCATTACCCCCAGGGTAAAGACTTGACTCAGTGGCCCCGCAACATCGAAGGAAGAGCGGCATTTTTCCTGCCCTTTACAGCCCAGCAGGAAGTTGGCGAAGTGATTGGATGGACTCTTGGGAACATGCGGTAATTTCGATGCCATATCCTTAGCTGCCTCTTGTGGAATGATGGATAAAGTACTGCCATGCGAGCCACCTTTAAAAGTTAAATCCTTACTGTAGATGATCTTCCCAGGATTCAATTTGGCAGGTTGCAGTTTGCCATCGCTTGGCGGTGGAATATTCGGATCAATTTCGGAGACGCCATAACCTTCGGGTACGGCCGGTACGTTTTTCTGTCCATCATACCAGGTAATTTCTACCGGCGGCATATCGCCCCTTTTAGGGAATCTAAAAGCCAGTGTTGAAGCCTGAGGGAAGAATAATGGATTGTGCCCCTCAATTTTCACCGGCTCAACTTCGTAAGGCAAGCCAAGATTCAGAAATTCGTGGGCAGTGTCTATAATGTGCGCACCCCAATCGCCTAAAGCGCCCATGCCGAAATCGTACCAACAACGCCACTGTCCATGAACGAAATCTTCGTGATAATTGTGGCGCTTAGCCGTGGAAAGCCAGGTATCCCAATCCAGTGTTTCGGGAATAGCTTGCCCTTTTGGGAATTTTTTCATCCCAGTATCCCAGCTGTGCCAGCGCCGTCGGCCGTTCATATGAGCAGTCATTGCGGTCACGTCCTTAATAATCCCCGCCTCTTTCCAGGCTTTGAACTGGAAATAATTGGCCTCTGAATGCCCCTGATTACCCATTTGCGTAGCTACCTTATATTTTTCGGCCCCCTTTATCATCAATTCTACCTCCTGGAACGTTCTCGCCATGGGTTTTTCAACATAAACGTGTTTGCCCAAAGACATGGCCAGCATAGTTATCGGGAAGTGCGAAAAATCAGGTGTAGCCACACTAATGGCTTCGATTTTATTTCCCATCTTGTCAAACATCTCCCTGAAATCCTGGAACCGGGGAACATCCGGAAACTTTTTGATGATGTCCTGCGTGTGCGGCGCCCCCATGTCAACATCACACAAGGCGACAATATTAGCCAAGCCAGTTTCGTGTAGGGCATTGACTACCCCACGTCCTCTGTGGCCGATACCGCAACAGGCAAGATTGACTTTTTCACTCGGTACAAATGAAGCCCTTCTCAATAGTTCTCCTTTTTCATTTCTCACTGCTTCTTTGCTAAAAAGAATATGGCCTGGCATAAAAGTCAAAGCACCCAGCGCTATGGTACTCTTTTTTAGAAAATCACGACGTTGCTCTTGTTGGTTGGATTGATCGTTTTGTGGTGTATTTTTCATTACTACCTATAGTTTTGAATTATTGACCAAAAAGTGGTCTATTGATTATTGGCAAATGAATCTGCCAGCCGCTCGTTGCCGAAGGTTTTCCACACAATTTAATAAAAGATCCAGCACTATACTGGATAATTCCTTACCGCACTAGCGTTACTTCACCAGCTTCAAGTTCAGTTACGGTTTCTGTTCCTTCTCTGAATTCATACACAAGTTGCCAAAGGTAAGTGCCCTGACTAGCTACTTCTCCCCCTATGGTTCCATCCCAGCCAGGCGTGTCGACATCATTAGTCCGAAACACCAATTCTCCCCAGCGGTTAAAAATGGAAAATTGCAGTCCCGTTACTTCAAAGTCATCAGAAAAATAGGGAAGAAAGAGCGCATTAAGGGCATCTCCATTAGGTGAAAATGCATCAGGTACAAACACCCTAAGTTGGCACCTCTTGGTCGTGATATTCACCCAGCTGGAAGCAATAGAACCACAGTCTGAAATCATGGTAAACTGATATTGACCAGATTGGGTAAATGATCGCTTAGCCCCTTCTACGCCATCGTTCCATACAATTTTCTTTTTGCGAAGTGCGTAGTAGTCGACATATTTGGAGAAGTCAATTTCTCTCTTTTCGCATACGATAGTATCACTGAAGATATCTAGCTTCATTTTCTCCAGTATAAAGTTATCTGCCGTAAACCAAGACCATCCGAGTTCAGTGTGTGCTCTGCCACCAATGCACTGATAATCAGCCAAAGGGGTATCATCGAGGAAGAAACCATAAAGAAAGTATCGTTCTAATCCCGTTGCAGTAAAACAATTGCCAAATTGGCTGGTGCCTTTGATTTTTTGTACCACACCACCAGTCTCTGCTGTCATATCCGGTGTAATCGGGTCCAAGGGGCTAACTCGGCCATCAAAATCTGCTTCTGCTAACTTCACCCCTACACTCTGTGGAACACACCAAGGCATAATGTAGGAGGCGTCCGGGATGTAGTAAATCTGAGTGGGCGCTGTAGTAAATTCTACGTAGTACAGACTATCCTTCTCCAAAGGAGCTAATAGCTCCGTCCATACCAATTGGGTAAGCGATAGTCTTTCAGCGCGATCCCATCGGTATAGGTAACTGATCACCCCATCACCTAGTTCACTGGGCCACCAAGGTTCAACCTCGGGATCACAGGCATGAATATAGTTTCTTGGGTTCCAGGTTCCATTTCCGGATCTGTTATCTGATATGTTGGTGTACCACTGCGAGGCCAAATACAGGCCATGATCTTCGCTTGGACAATCCAGATAGTCTTCAAATCCAGGATTAGGAAGCAGGTTTTGAGCATGGGCAATGATGGAGACCCCGGAACTGATGAGGAAACAGTACCAATACTTGAGATAAGCCAGGCGGTGTCTTAACATGAATCGTCTATTTTGTTGCATCCTGTCCCTAATCGCAAAGTAATCGCTATACTGGGAAGGAGGCAGTACAATCAAAGATGTATCAGCTAAAACTTGGTTAAGTATGGTTTTGTACTTCTGAAAGTACGAACGGAATCCCAATTATTGGAATGGTTTTGATAATAGTTGGTAAGATCTGACAAAAGCAAATGCTACACAATGATTTTTGACAGTTTGAGGAACGCTTCTGGTGAGGCCAATTCCATACTTGTATAACTAAACACTGCTTTACCGTGCGTTCTTGCCTGCACACAGCTTTAGACGGGCCTTTCATCGGCAGCGCTAAAGTCCAATAGGCCTGATAAGGCTAATCTCCCATCAAACTTCCCATCAATGCCTTCAACTGCAATTGGGATTTAACAATATCCAACTCAAGCTGACTGAGTCGTGTTTGCACATCTAGCTTAGCCAATTGTGCGTCTCGCAAAGCGAGATTGTTGACTTTTCCAGCATAGAATTGATCCTGTGTCTTGCTGTAAGCTTCTTCAAAAACCTCGAGGTTTTCTCGTTCTCGTGTTAATTGGGTTTGCAACTGTGTTATGGTGTTATGGGCCTGAAGGGCTTGGTTTTTTAGGTCTACTTCTTGTAGCTGTTTTTGGGACTGGTTGATCTCTAGCTCCACGGTAGCATTAGCGATACGATTCTTACGAACACCGCCATCGAGTATCCTGTACCGGACTGTAACCCCCATACTCAATCCAGCGGTATGCAGTTGTGCCAATTGCTGCACGTCATTTCTTTGATAGTTGTATCCTAGATTTGCAAAGGCGGTAACCTCTCGTCGGTTATCTAATTTATTCAATTGTAAACTTGAACTGGCCAAGGCGATACCCAATTGACTCAGTTTTAGCTCCGGATTATTGTTATCGATAGCACGGTTTACTTCTTCTATGCTTGGGATAAGCTGAGTTGTCTGAATGCGACTGACAATCGGACAAAGTGGTACGACTATTCCCCTCTTTTCACATAAGTAAAATCGCTTAGCGTTTCCCCATCATATCGCCATAGTAGCCCGTAGCGTCCTCCAAACCATATATTCCCATTTCGGTCTTCCGCTATACACATCACGTCGACGAGTTGATCTGCCTTGGCCGTCTCGAAAGCGGCAAAGCTGGTCCCATCATATTGATAAACACCTTTTCGGGCATAGCTTGACATCCATAGAGTCCCCCTACTATCTTCAAAGAATTTAGCCATGGGAATTTCCTCTTCATCTTCAGTCTTTGGAAGCTTCACAAATGATCTACCATTATACTGATAGATCCCTCCATTTCTAGTTCCCACCCACATCCTTTCTTGATTGTCTATGTAGATGGAGGATATCATGCCATCTCCAATACCATCCTTTAAGGCATGATGAATAAGCCTAGTTCCATTGTACTGACTTATTCCTCCGTGTGAAAATGACCCGACCCATATATCGCCTTGCTTATCTTCCACAATTGCGGCAATAGCATTATGATGCATACTGTCAGGCATGAGGTTACCTCTTTCTTGTAAATAGGATTCAAATTGATGCCCATCATATTTATACAATCCTGCACAGTTGGAGCCTGTATTCATCTTGCTGTATGGACTCCTAGGGCGCAGTCCTAGTCTTCAGGGACATGCTCTCCTACCTGCCAATACTGTTTGCTTTAGGTACTTTGCTAGCGTCGCAGTCGTAAGTTTGCCTGACGGAGAAAAAGTCGTAAAATGAAAAAGTTCAGTAGTCGAGCATCGAGTAAGTCAGGCAGAGTCGTAGTTGGTACTTCTGATACCTTAGTGGATGTTCCGCCGCTTACTCTTGGCTTGATGATTGCCATACAGGACAGTTCTTTAGGTACCAAACCTGCTTACGATGATCGTACAGGCTTTCATCATTTCGCTCCACTACTGACCCATAATTATCTAATACAAATATAGCTTTTTTATGAGCTCTTTTACCACTCTTTTTATCGGTATCGACGTCTCTAAGGACAATTTTACCCTCGCTTTTAAAGCTCTTGATGACCAATGGACTATTAAAGTGTTCAATAATGATCCAGCAGGAATTAACCAGGCCATTGAATTGGCCCAAGCTAGCCCCCAAGACATTCATGTCATCTTGGAAGCTACCGGTAAATACTCACAGAAACTTACCTACCAACTTTGCCAAAATAACATCAAGGTCTCTGTTTTAAATCCAAAACAAAGCAAAGGTTTCATCTCGGGGGTGTTGCTCTCTACTACTAAAACGGACCTCCAGGATGCTTGTGCTTTGGCACTCTATGGACAAGTCAATCAACCTAAACCCTATCAATTACCTAGCAATAAACAATTTGAAATCAATCAGTTAAGAACGCTTTATCGACAACTCAAAAAACAAAGAAGAACGCTACTAAATCAATTACATGCTATGGAGTTCCAGGTATTACCTCTAGATTTTGTGATCCAAACTTTACAACAATCCTTGACGCTATGCCAACAGCAGATTCAGCAAACCCAAAAACGCTTGGTCGATCTTTCAAAACAAGCATTTGAACACGCCTATCAGTTGGCCACTACCGTCATCGGGGTAGGACCAGCTATTGCTTCGGCTATCCTAATTACCACTGATGCTTTCCGGGATTTTGATAACCCTAAGCAGGTGGCAAAGTTCATTGGCGTTTGTCCCACACAGTTTGAATCTGGTTCTTCCATCAAAGGTAGAGGAAGCATCGCTAAAACAGGAGATCCTGAGGTCCGAGCATTACTCTTTATGGGCGCCAGAGCCGCTAAAAAATACAATCCTTCCTGTAAAGAACTATATGAAAGATTACGAAGAAAAGGTAAGTGCCATAAAGTTGCTATGACCGCCGTATCCAATAAATTAGTCCGGCAAATCTTCGCCGTGGTTAAAAAACAAATCCCTTTTGACCCTAATTTTCACTTAATTTCTTGAAAAAAATAGGGCAGACTTTTCACTTTTTGACACAGTTCATCCTAGTCTTCAGGGACGTGCTCTCCTACTCTTTCACGGTAACAATGGAGAAGTACTGCGAGTCGCAGTCCTAGTCTTCAGGGACGTGCTCTCCTACGCTGTTACTATCACATTTGGAGTCGATGTACCTAAGTCGCAGTCCTAGTCTTCAGGGACGTGCTCTCCTACTTTTTCATCGATGGGGTATTATGCAATATTGTCTCGTCGCAGTCCTAGTCTTCAGGGACGTGCTCTCCTACTATGACGGAGGAAGGGTTTCCAAGAGAAACTTTAGAGTCGCAGTCCTAGTCTTCAGGGACGTGCTCTCCTACATGTAAAGCGAATAGAGGTTAAGATTGATGAAGAAAGTCGCAGTCCTAGTCTTCAGGGACGTGCTCTCCTACATTCAATAGACAATCAACAACTAGAAATCATAGCCGTCGCAGTCCTAGTCTTCAGGGACGTGCTCTCCTACGCTTCTGCTCAGGAAGCCAATGAGTTTGAGGTTGTCGCAGTCCTAGTCTTCAGGGACGTGCTCTCCTACTAGATGAGATTACTCGCGTAGAAAACAAAATCGAGTCGCAGTCCTAGTCTTCAGGGACGTGCTCTCCTACCCTCCTACTACCCTAGCACAGATGAGCATATCATCGTCGCAGTCCTAGTCTTCAGGGACGTGCTCTCCTACTTTCTCGAAAACAACCATTACAAAGTTTTGGAAGGGTCGCAGTCCTAGTCTTCAGGGACGTGCTCTCCTACGCGTCAACGCTGGAGATGAAGTTTATACGACCGTCGCAGTCCTAGTCTTCAGGGACGTGCTCTCCTACAAATTTGGAAACATGAAGAAATTGAACCCAGACCGTCGCAGTCCTAGTCTTCAGGGACGTGCTCTCCTACTTAAAGGATATACAGTTAAAGGAAAAGATGAAATTGGTCGCAGTCCTAGTCTTCAGGGACGTGCTCTCCTACCCTTACCCCTCAGCAATTCCCCATGTAAGGTGTTGACGAAAATCATAGCCAATTTGTGCGATAATTTTTAGTATTGGGTGATGCTAATTTTGCAAAAAACGAGACATAATAAATTAGCCATGTGTGACATGGTTAAATTGCTGCGGCAAGAATTTGCTCGGATACCCGATTCGAGGGCTGACAACATATCGTACCCCCTGGACGATGTTTTGATCAGTGCTTTTGCCATGTTTGCCTTCAAATATCCATCACTGTTGAGTTTCGATCAACAGACTCCTTTTGAACGCCATAACCTCAAACAACTTTTTGAACTGAAGCAAGTCTGTTCCGACACGCAGATGCGGCGCGTGCTGGATGAAATTCCTCCTTCAGCTCTAGCTCCTTGTTTCTCGGCATGCTTTAAACTCCTTAGACAGCTCAAGGTGCTCCCTACTTTCCATGCCCTCAAAAAACACTTCTTGATTAGCCTCGATGGAGTACACTATTTTAAATCTAACAAGGTCAAGTGTAAACGTTGCCAGGTCACTCGCCACAAGGAGGGAGAAGCTTCCTACCACCATTCCATGCTGGAGGCTGTTTTGGTCAACCCCGATAGACGCGAAGTATTCCCGGTAGCTTCTCAAGCCATTAGTAATCAAGATGGACAGTCCAAAAATGACTGTGAGCTTAATGCTGCTAAGCGATTGTTGCTTGACCTAAATCAATACTACAAAGACCAACCCTTTGTATTAGTCCAAGATGCGCTGTTTGCCAACCAACCTCATCTACAACAGGTCCTGGATTTTGGATGGAACTTCATCACATCCATTAAACCAACTAAACACGCTCACCTTTTTACTAGACTTGAAACCAGACTCAAGCTTAGAGGGGCTAAATCCTATTCCCTTAAAGACGGAAATATCACCCATTACTTTGCTTGGGACAATAATTTCAATTTGAACCGTGAAGGAGACTTCAAAGTCAACTTCTTGTATTACGAACAGCGAAACGCTAAAACCCAAAAAACACTCAAATTTTCATGGGTCACCTCATTTAAACTTCGTAAAGACAATGTTTATAAGATCATGAGGGCTGGCCGCAGTCGCTGGAAAATTGAAAACGAAACCTTTAACACGCTCAAAAACCAGGATTATCATTTTAAGCACAATTTCGGTCATGGTTACAATCATCTGTCCAGCACTTTAGCTACCATCATGATGATCGCCTTTCTAGTTGACCAAATGATCCAAGCTTGCTCCAAAAACTTCAGAGATATTTGGAAAGCCGCTCATGCTAAAATTAGAGTCTGGGAAAAAATGAGAGCTCTCTTCAGCACAACTCAGCTCAATTCTTTTGATGAGCTAACCATCCGATTAGCTTATCTGCATGAAGTCAAACTAGAATAGTTACCTTCAATTCGTCAAATTCACATAACGGACATATCTAATATTAATATTCTACCATAATCCCGCAAGCGGGAAATGATCAAGTCTTCGACACTGACTAGGATGACCCTCATCTCAAACTAAAAACACGGTTTTGTGACATTTTTTTCGACCCTAATTCGCTTCAACTGGATACAGTAAATTATGAAATTGGTAATCGCTCATCCCAATGTCACAAAAAGGCACTTTTTATTTATTTTCTGAGACCGCAAAAATGGATCGTTTTGGCCATAAGGGGAATAGCTGCTTACCCCTTCAAAATCCAATCTAAACGCCTATAAATCAGTCAATAGTAATTTTAACATATGTCATGGCAGTGTCAGAAAAGACGTATTACAGCGTTTTTGATATGTCCTTTAACACTCGATTCAATGTCACAGATTTGAGTATTTTTTGCAACCACAAAGCTACCTGCATGTGTAACCAATTCGCTATCAGATATATAAGTCCGAAATGCCAAAAAAAGACATATTGAATTTTAACAAAAATGAGCCTTTTTTTGTCAAACGAATTTTCTTCAAGTGTAATGACTATGTCTATCAACAATTTAGAAGGGGTCTAAAAAAATGGGTGCAAAAATTTAACATTTTTTTAAGAAAAAACAAGTTGTTTACGCGGTTTCAAAGAACAGGCCACCACTGTGAGAAACAATGCCACAAGACATAATTCCAAACATTGGTGTATACAGGCAATTCAAATATTATCCAGTTGGATCTGGGGATCCCCCAAGTCTTGAGCATTTCGGTAGATGACGGACATTGGAATAACAATTCCTAGTGTATCCAAAGCAATCTCTTTATGCAAGCCGATCGTCGTTTTCATTTTCCAGTAGTTCTTATCTTCTCTATACAACACATCTACCACCGGCTTATACTGGTCAATCAATACATATTCTTTAAAAGAAGGAAGGGAACAATACTTATGGAATTTATCTCCTCGATCATAACTTCCTGTAGATTTCGACAGGACCTCTACAATCAAGATGGGATTAATAATGGAATGTTCATCCTGTTGCGCCGTTTCTATGTCTCCACAAATCACCATCCCATCTGGATAGATAAAAGAATTGGCTTGCTCAATGAATACACGCACCTCTCCATTTATGGGAATGCAAGGCAAGTCATTGGCGCTGATGGCATTAGTCAGCGCCGTATTGATATTATTTCCAATTATGCCATGATTGACTGTACCCTCACCCATGGCCACTAAAGTTCCATGGTGATATTCAGATCGCTCTATTGCCTAGTCTTCTAAGCTTAGGTATTCAGCAATTGTCATCTTTTCCAACTGCTTCTCAGCCATAGCATCCATTTTGATCAGAATAAAGGTAAGGATTATAGCTCCAATTCTCAACTGCTCCTTGCAGAAGTCCTTTTGAATTCCAAGGCCTAGACCTTATGCCGTGGGACACTCTTATACCTGCAAAATAATTCCCGATCATCCGAGTTTGCTAGGTTTTACTTTTAAATAGAGACGCAAGGAATATTGCATGATTGGACTTCGCCGGTAACTTGTTGGATAGTTTCCTAGTCTTTACCGACGTGCTCTTCCCCACGTGCTTTGGTCTAACCTCCAAGATCGAGATTTCGCTGCCCTCAATCTACTAAAGTCCGAAGCAAGAACAAAGTTTAGTCACACCTGGCTGGCAGCTTGTCTGACAGTGTCCCCATCAGTCTGGACTACCACTTCCCGTTGTGCTTTAGTCTCACCTCCAAGATCGGGATTTCGCTGCGCTCAACCTACCAAATCCATATAATAAAAACAATACGATAGCGTCGCACCTGATTGGCAGCTTGACTGACAATGTCCCCATCTCTATGGACTACCACTCTTACGGTATAATCTCAATTGGGTTATTAGCATCAGATCCGTCGCAGTCCCCATCTACATGGACTACCACTCCTACAAATACGGACCTCCTTACACAAAATTCCCAGTTGTCGCAGTCCCCATCTACATGGACTACCACTCCTACACAATACACTGCCTGGTTTATGGAGATTATCGTTGTCGCAGTCCCCATCTACATGGACTACCACTCCTACAATATTTTGTAGTTGAAATGCCTACAGGTGAAACGTCGCAGTCCCCATCTACATGGACTACCACTCCTACCCTTACCCTTCCAAAATCAATGATAACCCTCTCTAAATCAACCTATAGCAATTTTAACATTTGTCATGAGAGTGTCAGAAAAGACGTATAGGCAATGGTTAAATAATAACCTTTCGCTTCTGGCTAGCTTATTTGCTGTGATCCTGCGTTGCTCATCAGTCGCTTAGCCGATGGCTATGCTCCTTCTTCGCGCCTTGTCTAACAACAAAACACTTAGCCACAATCTGAAATCCTATTATTTGCCCATTACACTGGGTTTTTAATTTGTTTTTTAACACTTGATTCGCTGTCACTGATTTGAGTATTTTCGGCAAACGAAAAGCTACCTACATGTGTAATAATCTCAAAATCAATTTTTTGAATCAAAAACGCTACTATTTGACATATCTAATTTTAACAAAAATGAACCTTTTTTTGTCAAACGAATTTTCTTAAAGTGTATCAGCATTGAATATCAGCCACTTGGAAGAGGTCTAAAAAAATGGGTGCAAAAATTTAACATTTTTTTAAGAAAAAACAAGACGTTTACGCGCTAAAAATGCATGCCTTTATTTTCTGAAAAATTATTCTTTATTGAATTCTATTGCTAGGCCTGTCAAAGAACTGGGCGCGAGTATGGCTAAATTGCTTTGGTCTTTTAGAAACGATCTACCAATGTACAACTTCACCTTGAATATCGGAATTTCATTCATTTCCTCCAAGTAGGAATAGGGCTCAATTCCTATACACTTGTTGCGTTCAGCTGTCAGCTCCGGAGGCAGTCTCCCCATCTATATAGACCTGCTCTCCGAGATAGGTCAGACGACAGCAGTCAGCTGTAAGTATCACGACCTGTCCTCCGATCTCCATCATTATTTCATCACCAAAATTCCAACACCTATTTTTAAGAAAAATCGAATTTTATCAGCCTGTCAAAGAACTTCTGATGCCCTCTTCTGAAGATACTCTTTTATCCATTGAGAATGGCATAAAAAAAGAGAGAAACCAAACTTATCTGGCTCCTCTCTTTTGCTGTTGAACAGATTCAAATCCGCAAAGGTAGTTTCACATGGGTTGGACTGCTAGCTTAGGGATCTGGATGTATAATTTGCGGTTCTTGATATCTTGTTCCTGCCATTGCGAACATGCTTTCGCTCTCGCAGCATTGGGCCAATACGCCCCTGGCCATGGCTAACGCCCTTGCCTATCCCAACATGAAAAGGTATTCGTACATTGGCACTGAAACTAAGATCAAAAGCCAGGAATTTAATCCCGTGAATTCGCGCCGGCGTACTATTGTGCAAATGTTGGATATTGACCTTTATTCTTTCCTTACCGTCCCAGCCCAATCCCCAGAGTCCAGCTACTAGATGATTGGTGAGCAAAGGTTCTAGCAGTTGTATTCGCTCCACTAGACTCGCACAAGCATCCCATTTCTTAAGGTTTTCCTGATTCAGCGCTACCCACTTGTAGATGCGATACGGCAGTGGATCTTCCTGCACACGAATCTCCGGTTCGCTCATCTTAAGGTCTGCAATCTTTAGTTCTCTTCGTTGCCCTTCCCACCGTAACACCCAATCATTTTGAGCCAATACTTGCTGTACAGCCTCAATGCCCTCATTTATGGCTAGCAGTCCTGCTTGTCCCTTGTTCATTCGATACTGAATCACGGGATAGCGATAGTGATACCCCTTTTCGCCCTTATGATTGTGGAAGCGGTCATCTTCCCATCCGGCCATTTCGATGAAAGCGCCACGCCATTTCGACAATTGCCCAGCGTGAATGTCTAAGTCGAAAGATAACTGCAGTGTCTTGACCTTGGTATTTGAAGTATCCATATGATAATTTTTTTTACTCGTAGATATCGCTCTGGTATTTCGGGTCAATCCAGAAAATACCAGAGCAGCTTGAAAGATTTTTCCCTTTGGCCCCGTATGTCTCTATGAAGGTTCCATTGTAAGCTGATATTGACTAAATACTTCATTAAACGTCTTCCTAGCCAGGCTCACCAGCAGTAATCCACAGCGTCACTAACCAATAGTACATATGCTCTTATTCTCTTATTGGTTTTATACCAAAATGGCGTTAGCCATTATCCTGGGCTTCCTAGTCGCCTACTGGCTGAAAAAACTAATTCGGGTGATCCTCACTCGCATCATGCCCGTCCAACAACGGATGGCCGATGATTTTTTCAACAAACTCACTTTTCGATCTACCATTGTTGGATTCATCTTAGCCATTGCCAGTGCCGGAGGCTTGTATTGGGCTTTCACCCAGTTCGATGCCTACTTCGTTCCACCACCGCCACCAAGACCGGCCTTCTCAGCCCCAAAAGAATCCATCACTCCCGTACCGCCCCCTGCCCCTATACCTATCGTCGAGGAAGAAGAAGTCAGCCCGATGGCAAGCCCTCAGTCCCCCGAAGAAACGCCTCTTGCTTCCTACTACCTGCAGATCTATGCTTTCCGCCAGCGCTCCTCCGCTGAAGAACAAGTGCGAAAATGGGCTGCCAAAACCGATCACTTCGTACTACTCGCCTACGCTGCTGCTGATCTAGAGCCTTACAAGGTGCTGATTGGTCCCTTCTCCGATACTGCCTCTGCCAAAGCCTTTCAAGGCCGCCAGGGCCTGCGCAAAGGCTTCCCTCGCACCCTCGATCAGCTGGATATCCTTTCCGATGAGTAAGGGCTAAGACATACTGGTTCCTGGCATATCATTGGCTGAAGTCCGCGAGGGCTTCGGCTTTTTTGGCTTATCACTTGGCTTTTTTGTATTTCACATACTCGATCATCTCTCGCACTCTGGAGTGGATGGAGAAGACGGAGTTGGCGAAGTAGACTTTTTCAGGAAACTGCCTCAATAAGGGCAGTGGAGGACCGAAATACAGGATATACGGTTCAGTCTGCGTCAAATAGAATTTTAGTAGCTCTTGCTCTGTGTGCTCCTGATCTGCAAAATTGTCATAAATGATAAGATCAAAGCTGTTCACTTCTTCAAGTGGAGGCTTGTCCTGTCCTACTACGACCTGGATCTCTTTATAGAATTTACCCGGAAAAAGGTTTTTCATGTACGCTTCCCGTTCTTTGGTTCGGCAGACAATTAGCATTCTTTGGAAGATGGAGTTTTCTAGTTCGTAGGCGGAAGCTTCTTCATCAGTGATATCACTGATTAGGCCTAGGATAATTTCCTTTATCTGGCTGTTCTCCAGCTGCGAACGTTCCTCCGTTATGGTTCCTCTGATTCTATTATTTTTATAATCTTCATACCTGCTTGAGAGCAAAAGGACGTTATTATAATTCTCTGAATCATCACGAAAAACCTTTTGCAACTTCTGCAACATTATCCCGGGAATAGTTTTTGGGAATTCTTTTTTTAACTGCTCTCTTAGATCCATAACTGTCAACTTTAGAGACCTATCCGAATAGGTATGAGAATTAATTTGTTAAACCTCCGATTAGCTGCTAATACTTAACTTCACAAAACCCATCACCTCCGCATTCGCTCTAATCACTTTACGAGATTTGTATCGAGCTGGTTCTTTACGTTTGGTCCTATAATTGTAGATTAGATTTTTCCTGTCTGGTTCTTCGACTGGAACTGTGTGGTCTTCATAGCGCCAATCCCCCGTCATGGCATGAAAGCCACTGCCTCCAGCCATTCGTAACACACAGGTTTTTTCATCTTGATTGGTAATAGCCTGCCAATTTTCTAGATTCTCGATGATCAAGTCGGTATCATCTGCCTCTGGGAATCGATCAAAGAAGTCAATCTCTCTCCTAATGTGCTCCCTGGTATAATCATTGATTAACCTAAATAAAAACTGGAGAGTATTACCTTGTAAGAAGATATCATCATAGTATTCAGGCAGGGCTCTATTTCCTACCTTTTGCATTAAGAAACGCCCTAGACCATCCGCGATACTCAACCGGAATTCTCCCTTGGATTCTGGTGAAAAGTTTTCCATAGTAATATTAAAACCTCTTTTGTAACCACTTCGCCAGTCTCCTCGATTTTCAAAGAGATTGAATAGTTCGACATTACAGATTTCAGTGTTATTACAAGTGGCATCTGAGGGCCGAATAAACCGAAAAAGACTTCGACTGAAACGCCCTAAGAGATCTTCCACCTTACTGATATTCCTATGTGCGTATCGGTTATGCAGATAATTGAACACCACCGACGAGATAGCTCCTTTAATGGAGCTTCCTGGTATATAAGGATTACCATTTGCTCCTCTGATCAAAGTTTTGATCTCATTGGCAGGTAAGCGGCCATCATAACCATATACCAACTTATGATAGTCTTCTGGATCAACATTGCTGGTAATAAAAGCTTCAAGGTCCATCAGCTTCCCCTGACTGACAAGGGAGAGATATTTCGCTTGTAATTGATCGTCTAGTCCTAAAAATAGTTTTTCCTTATCCAGAATAAATATCTCTCCCTTGTATTGAACAAAATCAATTCCCCGGACCCAGTCTTTTTCTTGTCCTGCTCCGATAAATAGTGGAGACAAAACTTCTATGCTGATTTTATGATTGGTATTCAGTGAGTTCATTTTTGCCTATTTTAAGGGTAGGAAAATGGGTCGCCCATCTCGCCATATGGGATGGTCTACAGAGACCTGATCAGGCTTGAGGTCATGATAGATGCCTTGTGATTTCGCCCTCGAAAACACAGAACCTTCACCGAACATATGAATGGATTTCTTACGATAACTCAAATAGTTATCTCTTAATGGTTGCGCGATGTAGCCTCCCCTCTTTAAGATGTGATAAGCACTTTTTTTGAGCAATTCTGGCAAATCATCTTGTTCATGAGGACAATACAAGGAAAGCAGCAATTGCCGACTGGCTTGGTTAGGGGTCCTGATACTAATTTCTCCGTAGTGCGCTGAAGCCTGAAAATCAAAGTGCCCATTTCCATTGGTCCGATCACTACCAATGCCACTGTCACCTAGTAGCTGGATGGCACTCAGGGCCTCTGTTTCAAAACCGGAACCCTCTTCTAGAAATTCTATTAAAAAGAACAAGCCTACTCCATCACCAAAAAATAGTCTCTCTTGATAGTAGAGACCTGAATCTTCGACTTTTACATTGATTCGGTCTCGCGGAACATTGACTCGCAAGATCACCTCACTAGCCAGCAAAGGTTGCTCCGGCAAAACTTGATCAGAGATGACCAGGTCTTTGTCCAAATACTCGCCATCCTTATAGTCAGCTTTGATACATTGCACGCTAGCTTTCGAATATTGCTTAGGCTGTTCGTCATTCAATATATCTTCCAGTGTTGACTGATCGACATACTTAATTTTCTTCTTCTTTTTGCCCTGCTTCCATTCATCAACTCCGCTAATGTGGGATAATGGGACTTTTGGAGTTGGAAAATAGAATTCGTCCTTCCAGTAGGGAAAGGCAGACGAGACCTTAAAGCTCCTAAAGAATTGCTCTTTCTCTTCCTGTGTCCAATCATCATAAAGTATAAAAGCTGCTGCTGCAATGGCCGATTTGATCTTATCTGAATGAAGAATCGGATCAGCAGTATCCATTTCAGTCTTTCCTCTAGAAAGATGTAATGGCCCAGAGAAAGCCAGCTTTACGTAAGTGTATTGCTTCACTCTCATTCTATTTTAATTCAGCAGGAATCGTATTCCCTAAATCATTTTCTGCTTCGGACTTTCCTCTGTAGTAATCCATCAAGCGTTCCTTGACCGCTTCAACCTTGAAGCTAATCTGCCCATTTCCTCTGGCACCACTCCCTCCTAAATAATCATCCTGGACTAATCGCATAGCCTCGTAAGTATAGTCCAGAAAAGCGGGGCCATTTTGATCGGTATCAAAAACGTTGATAGTGATGCTGAGGTAAAACTCTGCCCCTTTAGGCACACGTTCAAAGAATCGAGGATTGGCTTTGGCATCAATTCTGTTGACAGAGTTTTCAGCTTTAACTTCAGTGTACAATAGCTCTGTTTCGGTGAAACTATGCGCATTAAGCAATTCCCCATCTCGGACAATCAACCGAGAAGGCTGTTGCTTATCTTGTCCCTTGCTCTTAATAAATCCGAATAGCTGGGCTGCAATGTGACTGGGGTTTAAGGTTGGGCCTCCGTCCAAGCCGATAGTTCCCTGGCTAAGCTCAAAAAGCGCTCTCATTTTGCCTTTCAAGCTACTGCCAGGTATATAAGGCATTTTATTGATAGGATTCCTAATTACCTGCTTATCTGTCCCTCCAATTTCATAGGCAGAGTTGTTACCTCCAATCATGATACCTGACTCGGTAACAACCTTTCCGGTAATCAATATTTTCTTTAGCAATTTCATTACAGTTCTTTTTGATTGATTGATCTAGTTATCCTTACCTCCATAGACCTTATGGTAAGCAATAATGCCCTCCAGAAGCTGGCTAAAACGCTTAAAAGAGGATACGTCGGTAACTTGACTGTGCGCTTTTTCTAGCACAATTTTCAATTCGCTGATCTTCGATTGATGTCGTTGGTTGAGCACCCTAGCGGCACTGTAGGCAATTTTCGGTTTCAACATCAGGAAGTTGGTCTTGGCCTTTTCCCAGGCATCAGTGCTCCCATCAAGCTGAACTTCAATCCTCTTGACCTCAGCAAAGATGTTCCTGATTTGAGAAATAGTAACCGCATTTCTTCCAGGGAAACGATCTGTAGGCTTTTGCTTATCGCAAAGGTAGAATCCAAAGTCTTCCATAAACTGAATGCAGGCATCATCGAGTTGCTCCGCAATCCATTTACCATGAAACGCATTGGACTTCACGCCTAAGGTTTTTACACTCATATGATTAATCTTTATCTTTTGTTATTCTTAGTTCCAGCTCTGCCCAACGCGCTGCTACATTGAGTAAGTCAAAAAACTCATGTTGGCTACTAATCTTTTCATTTCGGTTGGTGCTATTGGAAAAAATACTGATGCTAAGGTCTTTCAGAAACTGCTTGGCTTCAACCTTATGCTTGCTAATTCGATCTCCCGCTCTGGCCAACATGTAGGCCATCCGCCATCGCCAGGAACTGGGTAGCTTATTTTGTTCTTGAAAAACTTTCTTACTGTGAAAATGCTGGATATTCATCAAAACGCTTTTCGCAATTTCCTTGAGGGAAATAAATTCCACTAACTTCTGTTTTAGGTCTTCGACAAGCGGCATATCATGATCCCAATGCAACGGTATACCTAAGAGTGTAAAGGCATTCTTTCGATGTACTGTATCGCCTACGAGAAATTCATAATCTTTGGCAATATCCTCCGCGTCCCCGGCCATTACTGCTGCCTTGCTAATGGGGAACTTAGGGGTAACGAAAGCCAATCCCCCTGAAAGACTAATCCCAGGATGATTACAAACCCATTCTGCGAACTCTCTTCGAAGATCCATAGCTAGTCGAATCATGACATCCCATCTTCCTACGATAAACAAATCATCTCCGCCAGCGTAAATAATTTGACTGTACTGAGAATATTCTGGATCGTTCTGCCATAAGTAATTCAAGTAGCCCTTAAAGAAATAATCCAACGAGCGGCTAAAGGCGCATATCCTAGCCAGAGATGATGAATCAGCATTAGATACCTCACCTAAAGTTCTGCCTAAATCATCAACATCCATCCGTAAAAAACCAAGCCGGACAAACTTATCCACTCCCATAGCTAAATCTTCAAAGGTCTTCATATCCCCTTTCTTGTAGGCTTTATCTTCGGAAGGGTCATCTTGCAAAAAGACTGGTGCAGCACTGCCACCGAATAACTTGAACCCCTGGGTCCCAAAGGATGCACGGTCAAAGAAATCAAGTTGGTTAATAGCAAAGGCTTGAATGGAAGAGTTAGCCACTTTGGCAGATATCGTATCAGTCAAATGGTAATGAAAGCCTAATTGCCCAGGATCCACACTCCCCTTAATAGCTTGAGTATGAATGGTGATGTACTCTGCCCTTTTCAATCTTTGGCCTAGCTCTTTCTGTTGTAGTGTACTAGGTAGTACCAGGTTCTCTTCAGGCTTGTTGGCCTCCAACGGCAACGCAATGTTGGGGTTACTAATTTCTTCGTTAGTTATCGCATCTCTTGGAGCTTCTCCTCCCACTTCTTGCGGAGTAAAGAAGTATTCAAAGCCACTTTTACCATCGCTTAACTTCACTTCATGGTCAATAATATATTCAAATGGCCGTCGCTTTCGATCCATAATTTTCTGTCCGATATCCTTCCAGTATTTGCCAGGAGCAGCAGATACTCCTTTTTTTTCCATAACTACCCCCATTAACTCTACCCGAAGCCCTGTTTTATGCTCTTCAAATAGTCGTTTAGTGATCTCAAACTCCAATTCCCTTACTTGTGGTAAGAGATGGCCAGGAGCTATCAGGTAGAAGTTACCACCTGATGCATATAGGATATTTGCCTGAAAGAGTTCCAATCTGTCCAACACAAATTGAACTACCTCATCAATCAACAATTGCAGATAAAAGGATCGTCCCTTAAGGTTAATAGCTGCCTTGCGTCTAATAATGTCGTATAGATAGTTCTGTATCCCAGACACACCGCCGCCAATAAGTAAAACATCCTCAGCATGCCTATGCAGACAAACAGTAACCCCAGCAACCACTTTCAGATAATCATAGAATGAAACATCTTTACCTGCTGGGCTGGGCAGACCAACACCATATTTTTGAATCAAAAACAGTAAGGTCTCAGCAAAGTACTTAGCGTCACTTTGGTTAACTTTTAGCACCTCAGCCTTAAACTTTGACAAGAGCTCACCTTCATAATTTTCTTCCATAAAAGGGAAAAAACCCTTGGAAAAACGCATTGAACCAGGCTGAAAATAGTATTCTTTCGCAGCTTTTATTCCCTTTATTTCCACAGTGGAAAATATCGACGATAGTAATTTTGACTCTTCCTTCAGCCCCCCACTAGCCCATTCTTTGGCTGCTTGAAAAAGGACATCATCAAAATTAGGTGGTTTAGTAATATCAAGTTCCTTTGCTACACTCCCTAGAAAGTTATTCTCTTGTAAAACACAAAGAATACTATTTAAATATATTGATTCCATGAGACGGTTTAAATATATACGCGAAACCTCCTTATACTCCTTTTAACATCAGAACATAAGTAAAGCGACCTCTAAGCCCACAACTTAGTAAGCACCGAAAAAGACAGTAAATCCATATAAATTTGGAAAAAATAAGAGCGGAAAGTAGGATTCTTACTTGTGAATTTCAAACTTAAGCAAAAAGTAATATGAACGCAAGTTTTAGTCCGAAAATATTTCATTATTTATTAACTTAAAATACTATTCCACTCTTCTTGACGTTATTGTTAAAGTTCTTTGATCTTCCAGTCGTTTGGATCTCCATTGAGTAATGCTTCCTCCTGGTCATTTTGTCATTTATGAAAAAAATTCAATTCTTGATGACAAATCCCTCACCTGATGGCATTATATTTATGGAGACCTACTACATCCAAGCTTTGAAACGCGGGCTGGCTAAATTTCTGGATCGTACTGTGTAAAAGGAAGTATAGTTTGACAAACTGAAAATGCCACATTTAGATGTGCTAAGCGCATCGTCACCATCAATTTTCAGTTTCAAAATTGTCGAACTCATGCATCACCAACAGCAGTACAACCAATGTGAGATTATCAATGGTTTCAAAAACCAAAACTCAACGATCATTAGTTATTACACGAAACGGTTGACAGAACGTGTACAACGAAATTTCGAAAAACGCTACTCAGAATATCAACAATCTTGGATTGATGATAGCATCGCAGAGTCAATTGTCATCTTATTGAATAAGGTCGATGAGATCCCCGATCAATCCTTATCCCTTGATAACTATGTCTTTGGAATAGTCAAGTACTCCTTCTATCGATTTCTCCGGAAATCTTCTCGGGTTGACTACCATGCTACGGAGAACTTGCCTGAGTCCTTAGAAGAGAGCTCAGAAATTTATCACTCTGTCTCGGAGCTTTTTAATGCAGAAGGTCATGACAAGCATTGGCTATGGTACAATACCTTGTCTCTTAGAAATCGACAAATATTGGACCTGAAAGCTCAGGGATATTCTAGCAAGGAAATTGCAGTAAAGGTCGGACTCAAGGATGGTTCAGTAAGAAATATTATCGGGCGACTAATGCGGGATGCCAAGAAACTTGCTGCTTAACTGATACTTTCTCTATCAGAAGTAAATAACAAGGGGATCCATTCTTGTGGTGGCTTTTGTAAATCTTCTATATCTAGAAATTGGACCTGTAGTGACAAAGCTTTGCTAATAAACGAAGGATTAAACTCTTCTGGTTTCTTTTTTCTCCTTAGGCTTCGAGATAAGGTAAGGAAAACGGCATTGACTTTCAATCCAAAATCAGATCGTAGTGCCGCTAAACGCAGGACCGCATTATCAAAGGCCTGTTTAGCGGCACCATAGTCCTTTGGAAGGCCAGATTTGCACTCTAACACATATAATTGATCACGGTATAAGAAAAGGACATCAAACTCACTTCTTTTTAGGCCCTCGGCTTGCTCTAGGTGCAGACTGCAAGCGATTTCTCTTTCTGCCAAGCCCAAAAATTGCTTTATCTGGTAATAAACCCATTCTTCAAACCATTCTCCCGTCAAGTACTTTATTTCTTGATATTCTAACTTACCGGGGATGGAAGTCTCAAAACCTATAGTTTTCACAAGTTGTACTGCAGCCCCTGCGTCTGAGAGGTCGAAATGTTGATGTCTTTTATTAGGGTTTTGGGTGATTTTTTTGGTTTTAAATCTTAGTTCTGAAAAAGCCAACTTCAACTCTAGAAATGACTTGTAAATCTTCTCTGACTGTACCCGACTGTACTTAGGTTGTCCAGTTCCATATCGATAGTATACACCATAACTAATCAAATATTCTTTCAAGGCTATTTTATGGCTGAGCTTCAAAGCTTCATACTTCTCCTCTGGGTGTATCCGTAGAAAATGACGATCTCGTATTGAAAGATAAAATATTTCAGTCCGTTCTTTGAGATGGGTGCTGGTAAAAAAGTTAAACAAACTGATAGACATGATTTTACTACCACTAGTAATATTTACCAGAAATCGCTCCCCCGTTTTACCCAGATTCAAGGTTTCTAACTTTGCTCGAATGGCTCGTGGATCATCGGCGGAAACTTTGACTTCATGGTATTGATTTGCTTTCAACGCTAGCGCGGCAACAAGAAGCTTTAATTTATTCCGGGACTCCATCAAATCTGTCGTCAGGAAAAGGTACCGATTTACATTGCGAAAGTATTCATCACGAATCAAGAAGATATTGGGTGCTGGTTGGTCTCCAATTATGGTAACAAATACTGATTTCCTCATCTTATTTAACTCTATTCCAAAATCCACCTAAAACTCTCCTTGATAGTGAACTACTTGGCCACCACCTCTTGATTTTGCTAACTTCAGACCTAAATAAGTGTTAGCCATATTCTGTCCGATCCCAACAGAGGCCGTCTTTCCAGTTTCGCGGTGGAACACCTCAAGCATTTCCGTTCCAAATGAAACATCGATATCTCCGTATAACAGAATACTATCTCCAGTGCAAAAAAGGACATCAGCTCCGTTATGCTCTCCCATGATCCTAATTTCATCCAGTGCTCTGACTACATTGCGACTGAATTCTACTAACTTCGATACGTTATTTTCAATGAAGTATGACTCAACTAGACGACCAATATTATCTCCATCTAAACCAATATATCTCATATCCAGTTTTATTAACTGGTATCAATCTAAGAATAATTCCTGAGAGATTCTAGTTCAAGAATGCTGGTAATGTTTCCTGGGACTAAGTAGATCCAAAATGTCAAAGAAAATAAATTGCTTTGTGCTCGATATTGTAAATCGACTTACTCCTAAGACTTCTCTTTTACATAATCATTTGCAAGGTAATCTTTACTTACGCCCTTTTTCTATTTAATTCGTATGAGAAAAAAGGACCAGGGCCCCAAAACCGAGTACCCTAATCCCGAGCGCATGTACTGCTCATGTGGGCAATTGAGTGTCCATCAGATAAGGCAATGGTCTTTTGGGGCAAGCTTGTATTCACTTGCACAGATACTGCATGCTACCTTAAGTGAGGCAATAGCCCAGACTAGATATCAGTCTTTTACATTACCTTCCAATTTTACCCCCTGGAGTCGCTTAAATCAGCTTTACACCAAGAGTGTCATCTTATGCTACTCTTCGATGATGTTGAAGATCAGCCCTCCTGCTCTCTTCTTTTTTCGAGGTAACCTCAATGTCCCAAACCCCAAGCTCACTCGTCGCCCCAATCCAATGTGCTCCGGGATCCATAGATTGGTACGGAATCGCAGGTCAAAGCAATGAGGTTTGTATTCCGGGCATTGTAGGATGTCTTGTTGTTTTAGCTGAATATTTTTTACGATGATCGGGGGATCAGGCATCCAGCCTACCCCTTTGACAAAAGTCTCCAAATGCCCCCTTAGTAGTTCCTCTAGAAAAGCCAATTGGGCTTTCGAATCGCTAAGGCCTCGAAATGTCCGATAGTTTTCTTGATTGAAAGCGTGATACTTGAATAGATTGTAAGTGTGAAAACCCTGGTCAGTCCGCATTTCAAAGGTCAATGGCTTAAAATAGGAGATGTCCAGGGCTTCAGTTCGCTGACCGAAACGGATAAAGCGGGATTCCCCGTTAATTAATTGTTGCAAGGCGGCGATCTTTTGCCCCAGCACCATCAGCATGGGCTCTAGACGACCGTGGCTATATCTGGTCTTAAATTGTAGTAAAGGATAGTGTTCAGCAGGAAGGTTTTGGGTTTGGAGCCCTTGCAGGATAGCTGCTTTAAAGGCTTGCAGTTCGATATGCTGTATAGACATATCAAAGCAAACCTTTAGTAGGTTCAGAGTTGTCATAGATAAAACGATTTATAACCCCTGCCTGGTGCTGTTGACCAGTCAGGGCAGTACATGGATAATTCTTTTTGTCGTGTAGTTTCCGCCTTTTGTACAATGTACGTGAAATGATGCAATAAAATGCGCAACTGGATCCCCCATTTTTTCTTATATTACTAGGACTATCTACGTAAAATATCAGACTCTATATTCCCTAAACTATTATTTATCAGATCATTATATTAAACCAAAAACAAGTGAAACTTTTCTTATTAATAGATTCTATCCCCAAGCGAGAACTCAAATCCGCAGAAAAGTTCCTATCGTCACCGTATTTCACGCAAAAGGAAATCCCCTTGCTCCTGTTTCAGCAACTTCGGCCGTGGTATAAGCATTTCGAAAAACTCGATAGAGAAACTATTTTTCAACAGCTTCGTCCTCAAGAATCCTTTGATGCTAAATGGTGGAATGATCGCTGCAGTGAGCTGAACAAACTACTGGAAACCTTCCTGCAAATCCAGCATATCCGGAAGGAACCCCTCCAACAAGAGCAATTGAAACGAGCTGCCTTTAAGGCTTATGGCCTAGACAAGGAATTCATCAAAACAACGCATAAGGTGATCTCACATCAGCAGCAGAATGGATCTACTGATTCTGTACAGCATTTTCACCTTTGGGATTGCTTTCATGATCTATATACTCATTCTCCTGTTCAAATGGACCGATTAAGATTCGAGCAGGAGGCCCACCATCAACTGGATCTGTACTATTGGACGCAGAAACTAGCCCTGCAAGCGAATATTGCTAGTAGTACCCAAGGCAAAGAACTTGCCATCAACGAGCCTTATTGGCAGGCCATACTTCATCAGGTCGACCAGCTAAAGGAACTTCCGATTAATCTTCGGTCATATCGCACACTCATTCGACTCTTTGAACAAGGCTGCTCTCTCGCTAGTTTTCAAGAAGCTGCACAAGCCTTTATCGATAGCAGAACTAACTTAAATACTCCTGAAACTTCTTTCCTCTTTATGATCTGGTGCAATCTGGGTTCTAGCCAATTTTCAAAAGGACAAACCGACTTTATCCACCCCGTCTTCAAATTGTACCAATTTGGTATTGAAAAAGGCCTCTTCTTACAACAAGAAACGCTGCCTGGTAGGATCTTTATCAATGTGTGCATCATGGCCGCTCAGGCCAAGGACTACGCTTGGTTAAAACTGTTCCAGAAAAACTATAGCCGAATACTAGAACCGTACCTGAAGCAAGAAACCTTAGCCCTGGCTCAAGCCTTCGCAGCCTTCCATCAGCAACAGTTTTTACAGGCCAGAACTATCCTAGATGATATTTCTTCTACCGACCTACACTTTCGTATTCGTCTACATTCCCTATCCGTGCGCTGCTTGTTAGAGCTACATCTACAGAATGATTCTTTCTACCAGGTCCTGAGCAGAAAGGTTCGTGCCTTTAAAAGAATGATCAGCAATAAGAAAAAACTGCATCAAGGAAGAAAGGATGCCTACCTCAACTTTGCTGACCTCTCCTTGGACCTAGCCAAATTGACTCTTCCAGGCGCATACTCCATCAAAGAGCACACTGCACTGCAACATAAGATAACTACTACTAAACCGCTCGTATTAAAGAATTGGCTCAGTCAAAAACTCTCAGTATTACCCCCACTCCCTAAAACCAATCCTCCTAAAAAGATTAGCTAAATTACTGGCTAACATGCCCGTAAACCAGGGGAAACCGCCATCCACTATTCCTTTAAATATCTGGTGGCAGCTCCCCAGGGGAAATCACAAGAAGTTCTTTAGAGATCAATAATGTCTACTTCTCCGATCACCCCATTGGCATCACCTTCATTTCCTTCTTCACCTTCCCCATTTCCCCCTTTGACTTTGGCTGTTTGTTCTGCCTCCAATTGTACCGAATCAAAGGCCTCGAGTTTTGACTGCTCCTTGGCAGTCGTTTTCATAGCTTTGGACTTTTCCATAGCACATTACAGTTTAGGGGCTCCGCCGGTCCATTGGCGAAACCTTAATCATAGAAAATGAGCTACCAGAGCCAGCAAGAGCCTACTCCTGCCGTCCTCCTCGATTCATCTTTCCGAAAAACCTACTTGGTAACTGTTATCATTCTATAATGGCTTACAAGCCCCCAAAATGTCATTGATGAGGTAGTTTTTTCATCAACATCCTATAAATGGTTGATGCATATAATTATCAACAAATAAAAAAGCACCTACCCAGAATCATTGAGTAGACGCTTTATTGCTTCTAAGAATTTCTCTTTAACCCAGTCGCTTCTGGACATTTATAATGTTACAAAAAGTCAAGAACTAATAGCCGGAATGGGGCCTTCAGACTCTTAGTATGAGAAAGGTCCTACAAGTTGATCAAACATGGCTTAGATACCTAAACCAAGTGTCAGATAACGGTAGAATAGCGTTTGTGGGATTCAAGTTTATCAGTGATTTCCTCAAGCGGCAAAACAGCCCGGCTTTTTACTTTTGAGAGCCCTAATACGTACTTTTTTAATTAAAATACACCCCAAACTCACTGATTAACAAGCACTTAATACAAATACAGTTTTTGTTAGCGCTTATCACATTCTTTTTATCGGTATCGACATCTCTAGGTTTAGCCAGGCCGTTCCTTAAGACATTCATGTCATGATAGAAGCGACGAATAGTAAGCCCCACATCGTCTGAATCCGGTTCTTCCATCAAAGGTAAAAGCAGCATCAATAAAACAGGAGATTCCGAAGTTCGAGCCTAACTTTTCATGGACGTCAGAGCTGCCAAAAAATACAGGGCAGATTTTTCATTTTCTGATACAGTTCATCACACTACATTACTTCCCATTCTAAAAAAGAGCAATCAGAAAAATTCCTGATTGCTCCTTACTTACCATTATGAACAGATCTTAAGTGCGATATCGTATCGCATTATTGCTTGATAAAGGTCCTGGAAAGCTGTTGTTCACCATTCTGGATATTCAAGATGTACATACCTGCTTGCAGTTCACTAAGATCAACAGATTGTAATTGATCACCTGCTAATTGTAGTTGTTTCACTAATTGTCCTGTAGTAGAGAAGATGCGGGCGATTACCTGATCTCCTTGCAGGTTCGTTTCAATGTTTAACTGAGATTGAACAGGATTGGGGAATAGCTTGATATCCACCTCTGCAAAACTAGATTCACCTTGCTCTATAGCGTTAAAGGGTAACACTTGTGAATCCAAGGCAGAACCTTCATTCGTAGTGGTAACATTCGGACTGGAAAACGCTGTAACTTCGTTATTTGCTTCTGTGGCTTCTGGTCCACTGTTGTCTTGTAAATAGTACCCGCTTCTTAAGGTGCGGAAAGTCTTCACATTACTCCATTCTGACCGTTCTGGACCAGCACAATAGGTGCGCACTTGAACAAAATACTTTGTATTTCTTCTCAACCTTCTCAAGGTCGTGTTGGAACGAGTGGTAACTCTATATCTCCATCTGTTGGAGAAGGCTCTACGATATCTAACATGATAAGTCACGGCAGGGGACACGTTATTCCAATCTATAGTCGCTGTGTTTCTAGTTACTCTTGTTACTCTAACCCAAGAAGGAGCATCACAGCTGTCTTCGCATGTCTTTCTTACCACTGTAATCGGATTGGAAAGCGCAAAACACCCTGTTAGATCAGATAGGTTATTGCCCACTATATTTCCGCCAAATTCTTCCGTATCATAGTAACGTAAGTACCAGATCTGGCAAACACCTACTCCTGCGCCATTGAGATCAAAGGGAGGGGCTGCGGGTGTGGCAAGAATATTTCCTGCATCATCGGTAATAATCCAAGCCCTAGAGGTGTTCGGTGTACCTCCAGACGTGCGGACGTACAGGGGATCCGGAGTGTCATCAACACAGATTGTTCTTCTAGTTCCGCCATACTTCAACTTAATCCGGCCAACATAAATATCACACACTTCCGGCTCGCGAATGACTCGGATGAAATTGTCTGAAATAGCTTCACAAGCATCATCCGTTAAAGTCGAGATATTATCTCCTACCACAGGATCAGCTAGTCCTCGGTAGCTCCAGCCCCAGATGTGACATTCGCCCGAAGGGGCTCCACTTAGGTCTAAGCTGTTGCCGTTGGCTGAATTCATGAAGGCTAAGATGTTGTCATTGTTATCCGTGATGATGTACCAGTACGACAGATTAGGTGCTGTAGTAGTATGCTGTACTTCTACTACAATATCTCCAGCAGTTCCCGTATAAGTCGTTTCCCCATTCGTAAGGCTTACAATGCCACCATCTGGTGCTTCGCGGATGACATTGATTGGATTGGATAGGGCAAAGCAGCCAGTCAAGTCTGTCAAGTTGTTGCCCACGGTGTTGCCACCAAACTCACCATTGTCTTCGTAGCGGATGTACCAGATTTGACAAACGCCTACTCCCGCACCATCAAGATCGAATGGTGGGGCGGTGGGAAGTGCCAAAATGTTACCCAGATCATCCGTGATGATCCATCCTCTACTCGCATCGGCAGTACCGCCATTGGTTTCAACGTCTAGGGGATCGCCTACTCCATCTACACAGATGGAAGTGCTAGTCGCTCCACCGGGTAGGTTGATGTCATTGACAAAGATGTCGCAGTCATTAGCTTCGCGAATTACTCGGATGAAATTGTCTGAAATAGCTTCACAAGCATCATCCGTCAAAGTCGAGATATTATCTCCTACCACAGGATCAGCTAGTCCTCGGTAGCTCCAGCCCCAGATGTGACATTCGCCTGGAGGGGCTCCACTTAGGTCTAAGCTGTTGCCGTTGGCCGAATTCATGAAGGCTAAGATGTTGTCATTGTCATCCGTGATGATGTACCAGTACGACAGATTAGGTGCTGTAGTAGTATGCTGTACTTGTACTACAATATCTCCAGCAGTTCCCGTATAAGTCGTTTCCCCATTCGTAAGGCTTACTAGGCCACCATCTGGTGCTTCGCGGATGACATTGATTGGGTTGGATAGGGCAAAGCAGCCAGTCAAGTCTGTCAAGTTGTTGCCCACGGTGTTGCCACCAAACTCACCATTGTCTTCGTAGCGGATGTACCAGATTTGACAAACGCCTACTCCCGCACCATCAAGATCGAATGGTGGGGCGGTGGGAAGTGCCAAAATATTACCCAGATCATCCGTGATGATCCATCCTCTACTCGCATCGGCAGTACCGCCATTGGTTTCAACGTCTAGGGGATCGCCTACTCCATCTACACAGATGGAAGTGCTAGTCGCTCCACCGGGTAGGTTGATGTCATTGACAAAGATGTCGCAGTCATTGCCAGCATTACTGTTCTCTGTGCAATTAACGGTAGGGGTTGCTGTCGAAGCCCAAGAAGCGGCTACCTCTCCTGTACCTGTATATTCTATAGATTCATTAGCACCAAAAGCAGAAACGAAGTCCCCTGAAGTCCAGATACCTGCTGCTACGGCTACACTTGAACGACCATGTCCACTAGATCCCCATTCTACATAATCGCGAATAGAATTAGAGGAACCAAATGAGGAATTGATGTACAATCCCAACTCTCCATCATTTCCTGGGATTTCAACACCTCCGACGCTGCCATCAACTTCAACGGTTAACAGTTCCCCGGGAGCCATTTCTAGATCACCGCATATGACGTTCAACTGGGATAACTGAGCATAATCTGGGAAGTTGCACAGCCAGTAATTACTGACATCTACGGTAGTGTTTCCAACGTTTTTCAGCTCGACACTAGTGTTAGCTAAAACTTCATTAATCACAACTTGTGCATGGACTTTCGTCACACCTACGAGCAGAAATACTAATAGTAAAGAAGCTAGTAATCGACGCACAGGATTGGAATCGTCCTGCTGCTTCCGTGAGGATTCTTTTGGGAGAATGAGCACTCCCGAATCTTGCATTGTACCAAAAGGTTGCATAAAATTGAGTTTATAAGGATTAGTAAGAGCATATCAGGGCCTGCCCTTCCCATGTCGACGAGAAAGGAGCCTAGGCTTTGCTCTAAAAACAATTAGATTCTATAAAAACTTGAAATAATGTGATGATCAAACCACTGTTCAGGATAATATGTATCCCAACCAATAGCCGTCAATTTTAGTAGTTATCCGAGTGGTAAGTACAAGATGAAGCACGGAGGCTTTCTTGTTATAATGCAGTATTGCTGACTGAGGGGTTGGTCGTAAGTCTTAACGAAACTTGTTTACCGATGAATTATGTTGCAAATGTAAGATCAGTTTATCACAGAATTATCACAGAACACTCACAATAGTGCTTCCAATTCTCAAGTGTCCGTAAGCCAACAGTATTTCTCTCTTGGGATGACAGGGAGATGACAATTTGAGGTGCCTGCTGAACAGAAATAGCTTTGTGAAATGGGATCGGGCCAACTAATGCTCAAGCTGTAGATCTTTCTTCCGGACTAGTTGTGCTTACAATCATTAATTATGGAACGTATAATAACTCAACATTTTAGGCACTTCACTTGTGCTTTAATTTTATGCCTTTTTGGTGGAATTGCTATTGCGCTAGGTGAAGGAGAAGAAAGCTTAAGGTTGGGACTATCCATTTTTAACCTATTGGATGCAGATGGCGTAACCGAGGGCTCTCCCAGACAAGAAAACAGTCAAGTTGCTGGAGGCAACTTCTTTGTGGGCCGACCGAGCCTACCAAGAAGAATCTTCATCAGAGCAACCTTTGACTTCTAGTGTTTTAGATAGAACCTATAATTTTAAGACCTACCAAAAATAAACCAGGAGCTTTACCTGCATTAAGCGGCAAAACTCCTGGCGTACCTATTTATGTAGAAGACATTTTTCTAAGATAGACGCAGTGGCAAATCCGTCAGACGCTCGCCGGTGAGGCGGCGGACGGCATTGGCAACCGCAGCACCGATGGGGCCCATGGGTGGTTCTCCCACTGGATAGGGTTTATCGTCACCTTGTAGGAGTATCACTTCGACTTCCTTGGGCGAATGCCTTAGCAACGTCATATTGTAAGGACCATAAATGGTCGGATACAATTGTCCGTCCTTCAGTGTCATTTTTTCGTGCATCGCTCCACTCATGCCCATCACAATGGAACCTTCACATTGCGCTTTAACCTGATCCGGATTGACCGCAATTCCACAATCAAAGACACATAGTACTTTATGCACCTTAATCTCCTTATTTTCGATGGACACCTCAGCTACATGAGCACAGGGAGCCCCAGCATCAACCGAGGCAGCAAAGCCCATGGCTCGGCCATTAGAAGCCTCATCTCGGTAGCTTTCCGCAGCCTTTTCAATCACAGCTTTCAAGCGTTTATCAGCCCCTTCGTCACCGATGCTTGCCAATCGAAATTCCACCGGATTCTTTCCGACTTTAATGGCCATTTCGTCCACAAAGCTTTCGATGGCAAATGTATTCGCCAAAAGACCAAGACTTCTCCACCAACTCGTAGCAAAAGGTAAAGTGGTATGCCATTGAACGGCGCGATGGTTAGGGATTCCACGATACATAATGTTCCCCCCCCTCATGGCCCCTACATCCGTGCCTAGGATCGAGTGCAAAGCAGCTGGCATAATCACGGAATTGATGGCCACATCTCCACTAGCATAATGATGCTCAAGGCCCTCCAGCAATCCATCAGAGCTTAACTTTCCATACATAATATGATGCGTAGGAGGTCTAAACGTATCGTGTTGAAATTCTTCCTTACGGGTAAAGAAGTATTTGACGGGTTTGCCAACTTCCAGCGACATTTGTGCGGCTTGTACTGCATGTACCGTATTCAAGCGCCTTCCAAATCCCCCTCCCAAATAAGTCGGAATAACATTCACTTTATCCAGCGGTATATCTAAAGCCTCTGAAACTTGCCGTTGTGTCACACCTACCACCTGCGTAGATAGGATGATGGTAGCGGATCCGTCCTTAACCAGAGCAACCGCTCCATTGGGCTCTATCTGTGCGTGCGCCCCAATGGGACTCTTGAACTCCATCGATACAACATCCTCCGCCGCAGGATCTAAAGCTCCACCTTTCTTTTGCGTTATCATCTTGTTCCCCTTTCCTACCTGTAGTAGACCTCGAATATCCTCTTCTGTCCACCGCTTGGGTACGTCCCAATCTACCTTGATCGTCATCTTAGCTGCCTGCGCTTGCGCATAGGTCTCAGCTACTACTCCGACCCAATCCTCCTGCTGAACGATCTTTACTACACCGGGCATGCCTTCTGCCTTGGAAGTATCCGCACTTTTGAAGGTGGCACCAACGTGCTCCGGCCGAATAACGCAAGCGTGTAACATATCTGGCATTTCCGCATCCATTCCAAAGATGGGATCACCAAACACCTTAGCCTCCAGGTCCACCCGTTTAATAGGCTGGCCGATATATTTGTAGTCTTTGACCGGTCGTAATTCCGGTGTTTTCGGTAGCTTCCATTCTGTGACACCTGCTGCAACTTGGGCATAAGTCATGCTTTTGCTGCCACCTTCTACTGCACCATTTTTAGTGCTTAGGCTACCGGCATCAACCCCCATTTGCTTGGCAGCTTCTCCCTTTAACATTTCACGCACAGTGGCTGCCATCTCTCGCAATGGCAACCAAAGAGAAGCTACCGATAAGCTTCCTCCTGTACTTAACGAATCTACAATTCCAGTTGCCGTCGCCGCGCCAATCACCTGCACCTGATCCAAGTTCACATCCAGTTCGTCTGCTACCATTTGAGCAAAACTAGTAAAGGAGCCTTGGCCCATCTCTACCTTGGGAGAATGCAGGACTACTTTATTTTCCTTTGTAATTTCAAACCATAAGTTTGCTTCCGTACCTGTTCCAGAATAGGGAGGAATCATGGTTTCTGCCATTTCCAACCCCATGCGTCGTAATGGATTCCGAAATACATAGGTCCCTACAGCCAATACACCAATGGTTCCCAGACCACCACGGATCAGAAATTTCCGGCGGGATACTTTTTTCTTTTCAGTCATGATCTTTAGCTTGTTTGGTTAGCGGATTGGGTTAATTCAGCAGCTCTGTGAATGGCCTTACGCATGCGCACATAGGTCGCGCATCGGCAGACGTTAATGATGTTGTTATCGATATCCTCATCGGTAGGATTGGGGTTCTTTTCCAGCAAAGCAGCTGTGGCCATCATAAAGCCTGGTTGGCAGTATCCGCACTGAGGTACCACATGCTCGACCCAGGCTTGCTGCACGGGATGTGGGTTTTCTCTAGTTCCTAAGCCTTCAATGGTCGTTACATTTTTACCTTCAGCAAACTTCACGGCATATGAGCAGGAGCGTATAGCTTCTCCATCGACATGAAGGGTACAGGCTCCGCATGCTGCTTTCCCGCAACCAAATTTTGTGCCCTTTAGGTCTAGCATATCTCGAACTACCCAAAGCAATGGAGTATTCCCATCTTCTATTTCGATGGATTGGGCTTGTCCATTTATGGTGAATGAAATTTTCATTGTTGTTGTATTTATGGTGGATCTAAACTATTCAGCTGGGATAACTGCTCCCTCTTCGAACCAAGCCTTTACCGCTTCAATGTATTCGTCTACAGGTACCGGTGGCAGCTCTCGTGGGTTACCGGCAGCGTCGATTCCGGGTGTCCATGCCCACAATACGAGTTCGTGTTCGGTGAGATGTTCCATTACTTCATGATGAGTCCTACCACCGTTTCTTTTGGGATCCAGCATGGATTCAGCAATTTCGGTCCGCGTCAAGCCTTCCCATTTCATGCTTTCTGGCGCCAGGCTCCACTCTGGCGCCCCCGGCACACCTGAGTAATCATTGTTTTCCGATTGGTGGCAAGTGTTGCAAGTGGTAGCTTGGTAACCAAGATTTCCTTCCCCTCGTGCCATGCCAAAATAGTGAGGGTGGCTGTCCTCACCTTGCTTTGGAATGTTATCGTTGGGGTGGCAGTTCACGCAACGTTTGTGCATGAGGACTGCCATCATCTTGTCAAAGTTTTCTTCGCTACTAGATGGCAGCTTTTCTGAACTAGAATCAGCAGCACCGTCTGGCTCCGAATGGCCAAAGCCACCGGCAAAGAGAATTGTGGCACAGAGGAAAACGGGAATAACATACAGCAGTTTTCGACTTCTCATCCTACTAGTTTTTAGTCTGTATAAGGAGATGATGTGATAATTGGTAGTGAAGATACTAAGAAGACTTGCACCTCCATTTGCCAATTTGTGTCAAAACCTGCTTGTCAAATTAGCTCAGCGGGATTATGGACTAATCTTTGAAGGAGAAATCCCAAACTCTTTTTTGAAGGTTCGGCTGAAGTGGGCTAAATCTTTGAATCCCAAGTCTAGGTAGATCTCAGAAGCTGTTTGTGAGGTTGTAAGTAGAAGCTCCCGGGCCTTCACAAGCCTTTGCTTTAGTATCCAGTTATGCGGAGAAGTATTGAATATTCTTCTGAAGTCCCGATGAAAGGTAGAAAGACTGCGCCCTGATAGTTTCGCTAGTTCTCCTAAAGGTAGCGGAGAGATGATATGATGGGTCATGAACTCTCGTAATTCCGCTTTTACCGATTTCGAAAACTCATGAAAAATGGCTAAATGTTCTGGGTTAGATTGGATAATTCCAAGCAGTGCCTCCTTGGTTTTAAGATACATCAAATGCTTATCAGGTGACTGATTTTCAGACAAATAGAGTTTTAAACTCCGATATAAACCCAAAAGTATGGCATTCTGCTCTAGATTAACTACTGGGGTAGTGACGGGTTTGCTGGGTATCTTGTACCCTAATTCCTTGATAGCACTTTTGATGAAGTCATCCTGCAATACCATGGCGTCGATCAAAGCGCAATCTTCCCCCTCATCCCAAGTCTTGAAATAGGAAAGTTCGGTGAATTTTTGGACAATACAGAAATTACCTTTGGGGATAATAATGAGTTTATTCTTGTGCCGAATATTTAGCTGGCCCTGTTGTACATAGAATAGCACATTGGCTGGGTAGTAGCCGGAATGCTCATTTTCTTCCCGCGCTTCAATAAAAGCCGCGATCTGTATGCCCTCATATTCCAGGAATTGAAAATTATTCTCCATGCCAATCGGTATTAGATGTACAAAAATACCGCTTTTGGCATTAGGCAGATTGTCTTTTTATGTCAAAATGACAAATTCTGGCGATGGCCTACGCTCATAAAAGCGACTTAAGCGAATAGCCTCGCCTTCCAATATCTAGCGTTCATTTCAGCAATATTGGCAATGGATATTCCTTCTGGACACTCCACTTCACAAGCTCCTGTAAAAGAGCAATGTCCAAATCCTTCCTCTTCCATTTGCGCCGTCATATCCCTGACTCGCTGATGGGCTTCTAGCTTCCCCTGAGGGAGGGTATTGAGGTGATTAATCTTGGCGGAAGTAAACAGAGCCGCCGATCCATTTTTGCAGGTGGCTACACATGCCCCACAACCTATACAGGCTGCGGCATCCATGGCTTTGTCCGCTGTTTCCTTACCAATCAAAATGGCATTGGCTTCTGGAGCCGTACCAGTCTTGGCACTGATATATCCGCCTTGAGCTATGATCCGATCAAATGCTGAACGATCTACGATCAAATCTTGCACGATGGGGAAAGCTTTAGCCCTCCATGGCTCTACGGTAACCGTATCTCCATCTTGAAAACTTCGCAAATGTAGCTGGCAGGTGGTGACGTGATCATGGGGCCCATGAGCTCGACCATTTATAAAGATCCCACATTGTCCGCAGATTCCTTCTCTACAATCGTATTCAAAGGCAATGACCCGTTCTCCCTTTAGGACCAATACTTCATTTAAATGATCCAATGCCTCCAGGAAGGACATGTCCTCGGTGAGATGATCAACTTGGTACGCTTTGAAAGCTCCTTGATCTTGAAATTGTTCTTGTCTCCAAATGCGGAATGTAAGTTGCATAAGTTGAGGTTTAAACGTGTGTCTAGGTTTGGATCAGCTTATTTGTAACTTCTTACTGATGGTTGCACATATTCAAAGTTTAGCTCTTCCCGGTGCAACTTGAAGGCTTTGGGATCATATTCCCAAGCAGATACATAAGCAAAGGCGTCATCCCTGCGCTGGGCCTCCCCTTCTGCCGTTTGATATTCCTCACGAAAGTGCGCCCCGCAGGATTCTTCCCGTTGTAAAGCATCTGTACACATGAGAATGCCTAGTTCGACAAAGTCGGCCATTCGTAAGGCCTTTTCTAATTCGGTATTTAATCCCAAAGCTACACCCGTCACCTTCACATCGGACCAAAAGGAGGTTCTCAGGGCCTCAATATCTTCAATTGCCTTTTCCAAGCCAGTTCTGTTTCTGCTCATGGCACACTCCTGCCACATAATCTTGCCTAAGGCCCGATGAAAGTCATCTACCGTCCTGTTGCCATTCACAGCTAGTATTCGATCAATTTGTTCCTTCACTTCTTGTTCGACCACTTCAAAAGCAGGGTCATCCACGCTAACAGGATCTGTAGAAAGACTAGCGGCTAGATAATTGTTGATCGTATTTGGCAAAATAAAGTAGCCATCCACACTTGCCTGTAGGAGCGAATTGGCACCTAAACGATTAGCCCCATGATCCGAGAAATTGCATTCGCCAACAGCATACAAGCCAGGGATGGTCGTCATCAATTCATAATCGACCCAAAGCCCCCCCATAGAAAAGTGGGCGGCTGGAGAGATGAGCATGGGTTCGGCATAGGCATTGATCCCTGTGATCTTCTTGTACATATTGAAGAGATTGCCATAACGATCTTGGACTACCTGCTGACCGTAATCGGCAATGGCTTTCCTAAAATCTAGATACACAGCATTCTTCAGTCTTCCCACGCCAAAGCCAGCGTCAATCCGTTCCTTGGCGGCCCGGGAGGCTATGTCTCTAGGGGCTAGATTACCAAAGCTTGGATATCTTCTTTCTAGGTAATAATCTCTTTCAGCTTCCGGAATATCCTTGGGCTTTCGAGAATCGTCCTTCTGTAAAGGCACCCAAATCCGACCATCATTTCGCAAAGATTCGGACATTAAGGTCAGCTTGGACTGGGATTCGCTGGACTGCGGTAAAGCGGTGGGATGAATTTGTGTAAAACTTGGAGCCGCGAAGAAAGCACCCCGTTTGTGTGCCTTCCAGATGGCGCTGCCGTTGCAACCAATAGCCAAAGTGGATAGGCGATACACGCGCGAGTAGCCCCCAGTAGCCAAAACGACTGCATCAGCGGCAAATCGCTTCAACGCTCCTGAGACAAGGTCTCTGGCAATGATCCCCTTTGCTATTCCATCTTTCAAGACTAAATCCATCATCTCATGCCTAGGAAAGAGGGTCACCTTTTCCTGTCTCACCATTTTATTCAATTGGGAATAGGCCGCCAACAGCAATTGCTGCCCGGTTTGTCCGCGGGCATAAAAGGTACGTTGCACCTGCACCCCGCCAAAGCTTCGATTGACCAGCACGCCACCATATTCCCTGGCAAAGGGAACCCCCTGCTGTGTAAAGTGATCAATAAGCGGTGCGGATAGTTCAGCTAAACGATAGGTATTGGCTTCCCTTGATCTAAAGTCTCCTCCTTTGAGCGTGTCATAAAACATTCGCCAGATACTATCTCCGTCGTGCTGATAATTCTTAGCAGCATTAATCCCACCCTGGGCGGCCACGGAGTGCGCTCGTCGGGCAGAATCCTGATAAAAGAAGCATTGTATATCATATCCCAACTCCGCCAAAGTAGCTGCCGCTCCTGCCCCGGATAGCCCGGAACCTACCACGATCACCTTCAGTTTTTTCTTATTGGCAGGATTAATGAGTTGACTTTTTAGCTGATAATTGCGCCATTTGTCTTCCAATCTTCCTTCTGGGATTTTTGCGTCAAGTTTCATAAGCGTGATTATTGGAAATAAACAACGATAGGAATAATACCGAAGCCTACAGAGATGATAATTGCATAAATGAGCGAGACTCGGGCCAGCCATTCAAGGCCTGGCTGATGATAGAATCCAAGGGTCTTAAAGGCAGCCTGCAACCCATGATGTAAGTGGAACCCCAGCGGAATAGCGAGCAGCGTATAGAAGGCTACGTAGTATACATTTTGGAAGAGGGTATAAGTGACTTCATAGATGTCCTTATTCCCGGCCTCATCATATGCTACCTCAGCCCCAATACCCAGCTTGATCCTGGCCCAAAAGTTGACTAAGTGCACTACGATGAAGATCAAGATTAATCCCCCTAAGACACCCATATTTTGCGAAGCCCAGCTACTATTCTCTCTATGTAGGTTTACCGCGTACTTCACGGGTTTGGCTTTTCGATTTCGAATTAAAACCAGTACTGCATAGACTACATGCACCAGAATGGAAGCATACAAGGCGTAAGCGACTAGCATGATTAAAGGATTCTCTCGCAAGAAGGTCGAATAGGCATTATACAGCCCTCTTGCCGTATTCTGTGGCAACAGCAATAAGCAATTAGCAGACAAATGGACAATCAGAAATAAACACAGAAATAGGCCCGTCAGGGCAATCATGTTTTTCCGAAAGAATAATCGGTTGGACTTCATGTTACATCTTTTATACTAGTATCACCCCGTACTCTTCAAGCCCCCCGCAATGCCATTGGTGATCATCAATAGTTTCTTCAATAAGGGTTCGGCATCCTCTGGCGACTTTTCTTTGAGACTACGCCAGTTTTTCAGGTATTGCAATTGCAATTGGTGCAAATGCGTTAGAATACTACTCCTTAGCGCAATATTTCTTAGTTGATTCGTTCGACGTTCTGCTACCGTCCTACCGAACAGTTCAGTAATCTGTTCCAGCCCCCATTGATGGTCCGTAAGTAGTAGTTCCATTAGGGCATCGCGATGTTCAACCTCCTGTACCAGTTCCGCAAAAGCCTGCATAATAGATTTTTCGGCATTCAATAAACTGGTTTCAACTTCTATCAGGGTATAGTACAGGAGTGGCCAGTCCGTAGCTGTGTTCTGTAAGGTTGACCATAAGGATGGAAACTCTTCTTGTAGCTGCTGTAAGGCGGAACCTACCCCAAACCAGCCCGTCAAATTAAACCGAGATTGATTCCAGCTAAAAACCCAAGGAATAGCCCTCAAATCCGACAGGCTTTGGGTTCCCGTACGGCGGGCCGGACGAGAGCCAATTTTACTTTGCTCAAGAACGTCTATCGGCGTAGCTTGGGTGTAGAAAGGTATAAAGCCTGGATGATCGATTAGAGAAGGATAGGTTCTCAGTGAAAGTTGTGTTAGCTGATCCATAGCTTGGAACAACGCTGTCGGCAGCGTGGTCGGATCTTGCCGTTTCATCACTTGCCGAGCAGTGCCTGCCAACATCATTTCAAGGTTATAAGTGGCATTCTTCAGGTTGGCGAACTGCTGTGCAATTGTTTCTCCTTGTACCGTAATCTTAATCTCACCGCTAACGGAGCCCATAGGCATGCTGTCCAAAAATCGATGGTACTTTCCACCTCCCCGGCTAATCGTTCCGCC
Source organism: Saprospiraceae bacterium (assembly GCA_965263225.1). GTDB lineage: Bacteria > Bacteroidota > Bacteroidia > Chitinophagales > Saprospiraceae > DT-111. Next base: position 51,469 of record CBDHHG010000035.1, on the reverse strand, counting down.
ACGGCCATGAAAAAAGCGCAATTGCATTCCATACTGTGCAGCCGCTTTGGTGAGCTTATCTTCAGCTTGGTAGATATTCCAACGGCTAGCCAGAATGCCGCCATCTTTGTTGCTGTCACTATAGCCCAACATGACTTCTTGGATATCGCTTGCTCGTCTACGCTGTGTTACTGGGTGAGAAAGGAAATCGTGTAAGATCTGATCCCCCGCTTGTAAGTCATCTATGGTCTCCAACAGAGGAACGACCGGAATCGACGTCTCCAACAGTCCCACCTCTCGCAAGAATACATACACAACCAATAGGTCTGTGACATCTCGGGTCATGCTGACTATGATCGAACCTATCCCATCGGTACCATGTTGACGGATGTGTCGCCGCAATACTCGATAGTAAGCCAGCAATTTATCAGCCTCTGGCCCACAAGTGTCGCCCAAGACTAAAAATGGGCGCTTCGATTGTAGTTCACGGTTTAGGAAATCTAATCGCTTTCTCATTTCCCAATTCCCAAAGTCGGCATCATCGAACCCGGCAGCAAGTAGAATCTGGCTTAAAGCTTTTTCGTGGTAGGCACTGTTTTGTCGTATATCAAGTTTGACCAAATGGAACCCAAAACAAAGTACTTGACGTTCAATATCAAATAGTTTCTCTTGAGCAATTCGCTCGGCACCGATTTCAATTAACGTCTGCCTCAACAGTTTTAGGTCCTCTTGCAATCCTTGGGCACTGGCATAGTAGCTACCCGGTTCCCTATTCTCCTCACTAAGGGTATTGCTCAGCACAACAAGTATCAAATTGACAAACTGCCGATAAGGACTTCTGGGGTTGCGGGCAAGCGCTTTTGCACCTTCCTCTCCCAAAGAAGCAGCCCGCTCTTGAATAATCGATCGAAAGCTAGCAGGTGTGGCCTGGTGCATTTCCGACATACTTAGGCTGGCAGCTAATTTCCGTAGTTCTGACAGCAACAAGTTCAATGCAGCCTTTCGATGCTGTTGTAAAGTGCTTTCAGTGAAACCTGCCGTGACGTAGGGGTGTCCATCTCTATCCCCTCCTACCCAACTTCCGAAAGTTAACATTGGAAATTGCTCCGGTTCACTCAGATGCTTGGGATCAAACCCCATAGCCTTCCAGACACTACGTAAACGCCAATCGCTCTCTCGAAGGGCTAAAGGAAATACGTGTGTATAGTAATGCAGAACATGTTTACGCTCATCGAGGAGTGAAGGCTTTTCCAAATATACTTCTCCGGTACGCCAAAGTCGCTCTAAAAGGGACTTTAGGGCTTCCCGGATCTGATCACGTTCTGTATGCGACCAGGTCGTATTTTCATTTTTCACCAGCAGTAAATACAACTCCCGATGCAGTTCCAACACGGTAACCCGCTTAGCTTCGGTCGGATGGGCCGTCAAAACGGGGCGAACATGAATCTGTGGGAAGACAGCCGCCATCTGCTCCTCCGTGAATTCTTTCTCCTTCCATTTAGCAAAGGTCTCGCCCCAGGCCCCCCGGATGGCTTCCGGGCCTCTCTGATTCTCCAGTTGCCGCTTGTATTGTACAGCAACGTTCTCTTCCACCATATTTAGCAGTTGGAAAGAAATGCTAAGTGCTTGAATTAATTTAGATTCCTGTTCGGAGTCGCGGGGAGAAGGATTTGAAGGTCTTTCCTCATTGATCCAGGGGAGCCAATTGGCGAGGTCTTCTTCTCCAAGTGAGACTAATACTTCTTGGAAGCAAGTCATGACAAAGCTTAGATCGAGGCTGATCTTATCAACTTCTTGATCCTCTAGGATCTTTTTCATAAATGCAGTTTATTTCTTCAGATGTGAAAGGTTTTTATCAACTTAAGTAGGGTGATACTATTTACCTTTCTGGTAACAAGGCATGTCAAAAGTACCAAAAGCCCAGATCCAGCTAGGGCCAGAAGCATCAGCAGGAACGGTGATTTTTGTCATTCTAATTAACAAAAGCTCTTATTAGAACAGGAGGGCATAGTGCACTAGCCTTGGTCATTAGGGACAGCCCCGACTTAGCACTTTTTTTACCATTGACTCTTTATGAGGAAAAGAGTAAATTGCAGGCAACTAAAAAAGTTGGTTTTCACTAAACCAATGGTAGCGCAACCTATTGTCTGACCATTCGCTACACAAGCATCTACATTAATAAGGATCTACTAACTCAAGAAAATGCGAGCTGATACTTGCTTTTCAGGCTAGTTGGTATTTGTGTACATCTTGCAAATCAATAGTATTTGCACAGACAATTAAACCATGAAAACAAACAATCTTTTTCCCCGAGCCTGGCTTTTCCCAATGCTGGCCATCCTTCTCTTTTTGCTGATGAAAGCGGCCTATTCCGTGGCGGAGGTGCAGCACTTAACTCTTCTCCTAGCCCCAAGTAGCGAGCTGGTGGCAACATTTACAGGTACAAATCACGGCCTCATTCCCGAACAGGGCTATTACAATGAAGCGCTACATATTATCATTAATAAATCCTGCTCCGGTTTCAACTTTTGGAGTATCTGCTTCCTGATGAGTTACTGCCTTCTGGCAAAACCCAGCAATCCTTGGATTCGCAATGTATTCCTGTTTCCCTTGGTACTAGGTGCTACTTATATTTTCACGATTCTGGTCAATAGCACCCGAATATTGTTTTCTCTCTTTTTACATTCATCCAATTCCCATCAACTGCTGACAGATGCTCCATGGTCCCATCAGGCAGAAGGGGCATTCATTTATCTTTCTTACTTGATTATCGCTTACCTCAGCATTGAATATTTCCAAACCAAAAAACCAATTACACTATGAAGAATTTACTAAACCCCAGGTGGTTGCTTCTGATCAATACGCTTCCCATTGCCATCTTGTCATTCTTACTAATCGGGAAATACCAAGTGATCCATAGCTTGTTATTGGAAGATGAAATTTCCTACTGGTACGGCTTTGGTCTTGCCTTGCTGGGATTGGCATTGATGAATCTAATCTACACGGGCGTATTGCTGATTCGCAAGCAAGAAGTGTCACCTTATTACGGCCTGATTGCCCTACTAACCTACATACCCTATCTATACTTATTCAGCTATCATCTGGATTTCCTTATGCCCTGGCGTATTCCCAATTGGCTATTGGGGACGGAGGGCTTTTTCTATGTAGGCACTTTCCTTATGCCCACACTCGCCTATGCGCTCTTTATACTCGTTCATCACTTCACACCCAAGGGAGAAGATCATAAAGCAGGCATCAACCTCCTTGTCGCTTTACTCATTCCCTTTTCATGGTATTTCTTCTCAACTACCATACTTCCGCTTTGGCGTCCGGTAAATGGGCAATTCGTACAGCATGCCATTATCATCTTCATCATCGCCGGGACTGTCCTTTTTCTCTTTTTCTTGATCCGCCTTATTTATATCTTATCGTTGAAACGCATTCAAGTATTCCAGCGGTATCAGTTGTATTGGAAGATACCGATTACGATAATTTTCCCTCTCCTCGGCTTGGCCCTCAACAATGGTCATCTTGAATTGAGCTCTTTTCTCGGCACTAATGTTTTTGGTAATTTTAGTCATTTCGCTTTTTATGGGTTAGCAGTGCTGAACGGCCTTGTACTCTGCTTGCCAAATCTCGACCAGGAATTGTATCGATTAGGGCTATTTATTGCACGTACTGCCACTTTTGCCTATACTTTGTATTTTTTCTTGGTCTTCCTTCCATTTTTACCTTTAGCAGTCATTGCAATCATAGCGGCCGGACTGGGATTCCTCATGCTTACCCCTTTGGCTCTATTTGTGCTACATATGGCAGAGTTAAGTGCAGATTTTAAATATCTACAGACCCGATTGACTCGCCCCATGCTTCGGACCATCGCCATTTCAGCTCTTCTTATTCTCCCTGTAATAGTAACCTTCAATTATCTGAATCAACGTAGACACTTGCATCGAGCCCTGGACTTTGTTTATCATCCGAATTATGAGCACTCTGATGATCAAATTAATAGAAAAGCCCTAGCAAAGACTTTGAAAACTATCAGTGAACATAAAGATCGAAGCCGTGGTTTTGACCTAGGATTCAAAACACCTTTTCTATCCTCCTATTACAATTGGTTAGTGCTCGATAATCTAATGCTCTCCAATTCCAAGATCCAACAACTGGAAAAGGTCTTTTTTGGGAAGGGTTCTTTTGAGATAGCTTCCGAATTCATCAATAACCATAAGGTGGAGATCACAGATCTCAAAACGAGAAGCGAATGGGATGAAAATGAGCAAGTATGGAGAAGCTGGATAGATTTAGAAATCACAAATAAGCAGGAAGACAGTTGGATGGCTGAATATGCCACTCGGATTGAACTTCCCGAGGCCTGTTGGATCAGCGATTATTATCTGTACGTAGGGGATCGAAAAGAGACGGGCATGTTGACGGAAAAGAAATCTGCGATGTGGGTATTCTCTCAGATTAGAAATGAAAATCGAGATCCAGGCTTATTGCATTATATATCCGGCAACAAAGTTTCTTTTAGGGTTTTCCCCTTCGCCAAGCAGGAGGTCCGAAGAACGGGGATAGAATTCATACATAGAACACCCGTAGAGTTGAAGCTGGACCACCAACTGATTCCCTTGGGGCAAGTTCATACGCAGATCCAAGCTATGGGTAGTTTACCAAAGGGCATCTTGTATCTTAATGAAGACGAGCAAAAGCAACTGGATACCATATATCGACAGCCCTATTATCATTTTATGTTGGATGTTTCCCAAATTGATGAATCTGACTTACTGCGATACCAGAAAGAAATACAAACCGTAGTGCAGAAGAGTGGCCCGGATCATGCTGAGGCTAAAGTCAGCTTGGTGGGTACAGCCTCTCAAACTTTCTCCGTGAGTGAGGATTGGGCCTCTGCCTGGCAAAGCAAGGCAAGCACAGAGGGATTCAACTTGGATCGGGCTATGCGCAAGGAATTGGTAGAGCAATATCAGCAAGGTAGATCAGAATACCCTATTTTTTTGGTCATGAGTCCCAAACCATTCCAAAGCCTCATCGAAAAAGATTTTGGGGACCTGGCCTTTACTTATCCAGAAGGAGATAAATTTTATTTCCTGATGCCAAATGGCAACTGGACCCAACATAGTCTCGCTTCATCCCCACAAGAAATTCAAGCTGTGATTGACATTTCAAACCTCAAGGGAAAACCAGTTCTCGCCTATCCAGATAGTCAAAGCCCCAGTCATTTTTTCCCGATAGGACAAAGGGCTGTATGGGGAATCACTGAAGCGTATTCTGCTGGCTACGATCCTGCTCTCCAAGAAAAGAGTTGGGCAGCAGCGCTCACTTTAGCTGCAAATTGGCGTTGGCAGCAGCTACACCCTGAACGTTCAGATGAAATCTGGACCCCATCCGTTAAGGCCAGTTTTGAAGCCCATATTCTAAGCCCTCTGACAGCTTTTATTGTGGTAGAAAATGAGGCACAGAAGGCGGCTTTGTTGAAAAAGCAGTCGGAAGTATTGAAGGCTAAATCTTCTTTAGATGCAGGGGAGGATGCAGCAAGAATGTCTGAGCCCGGTTTCTTCTTGCTTTTGTTGTTAGCCGGCGTATTGTTTTGGTGGGATAGGCGCAGGAAAAGGCGTCAAAGTCCCCTAAGCCCAGCGGAGTACCTTGCTATCCCTACTACTCGTCCTTGACAAAACATTACTTCTGCAAGGTAGTCGCTGAAAGGCAACCTTGTAGAAGTAATATCCGTATAGGCTTATTAATAGACATGACCAATCTTCCGCATTAACCTATTTCTACCCACCGTACTAAAATTTTTGTCGTTCATAGCACACTAAGTCCCTTCAACTTAGCCTAATACTTCATTGTACACTTTTCAATAAACACTAAAAACGAACGACATGAATTTGAAATTTACCTTTCTTTTATTGTGTTTGGCCATATCGAGCTTACTGTATGCTCAGGATTGTACCCCTAGTGGAGCACCGTCCTGCCCAGCAAACGGTGCTGATACCAATCAAGAACTTACGGATTGTATCGCAGCAGGATCAACGGTCGATGTACGGGATGATATTAGCTCGAACTGTGCTTATGATCTATCAGGAAAATCCTTCAACCTGAGAAATAATGTTGATCTACGTTTTACAGGGGACATCACCGTAAGTAGTACGACCTCTTTTTCTGCCACCAATGCAAACCATTCAGTATTTTTTGGAACCATAGAAGTTTCCCCTACAGGTGACCTTACCCTTGCTGAATTGAACGCGGCTTTAGCTACTATCACTGGAACACTTTCGCTTTCCGAATTGCTTACGCTTCTGCCTGTTGAGTTTATTTCATTCAAGGGGCAAAAGCTGACAAAAACAGAGTGCAGCTCGAATGGGCTACAGCTACTGAATCCAATAACAGCCACTTCGAATTACAACACAGCCTGAACGGTAAGGACTTCAAAAAGATCAAGGAGATCAAAGGGGCTGGCACCACACAAGTCAGACAGAATTACAGCTATGAATACCGGCAAAGGGTTGGTGGCTTGAACTACTACCGTTTGAAACAAGTAGACTTTGATGGCCAATTTGAATACTCCAAGGTGATTTCCATCCAAGTCAACGCTCCAAAAGCACAGTACACACTGTTTCCCAATCCAGTACACAATCATTTTGTATTGCAGACTGCAACGGGAGATACACCAGCAGGACTGAGACTACTCAATCAACTTGGACAAGAAATTAGATTAGATAGCGACAGTGAGTATATCCTGCTTCCTGCTGGACTAAAAGAGGGTTTATATATCCTTCAGTTTGAGGTGAATGGGCAGGCATTTAGCGAAAAGTTGCTAGTACAGTAGCATTATAAATAGGACGAAGATAAGGTCAGCAGACACGCCTAATTTTGCTGACCTTATTTTTTCTGAGCAATTCCCTTACTCCTGCCGTAAAGCCTCTACCGGATTAGCCCTGGTCGTCCGAAGAATATGTCCACATAGTACGGCCAAGGCCAGCAGTAACACCATTCCACCTGCCAAGATAAAGGGCATAAGCCTTAACTCTATGCTGTAGGCAAATTCGGCTAGCCACTTCTGCAAGAAATACCAAGCCACGGGAATGGCGATCCCGATCCCGATTGCAATGAGCTGCAAATAATCTTTACCGATAAGTTGAATGATATCCGTTACCTGGGCGCCGAGTACCTTGCGAATCCCGATTTCCTTGGTCCGTTGTACTAGTGCAAAAGCTACCAGTCCCAGCAGTCCAATCAGAGCTATCAGAATACAAATACTGGACGAAATATTGAGCAACTTCCCGGTGCGTTCTTCCTGTTCGTACTGGGCTGCATAAGCCTCATCTAAAAAGGTATAGTCAAAAGGAGCAGAAGGATCAAAGCTTTCCCAGATGGTCTGTGCAGCAGCCAGGGCCTTGGGTGTATCTTCGCGGCTAGCTTTGATATAAGCTTGCCCTGCATAGTTGGTATTTTTGTAAAGGATTAAAGGTTCAATCTTTTCTCGTAAGGAGCGAATGTGAAAATCTTCCACTACTCCAATTACTCGACCCTCACGGCGATTCAAGGATATCAACTCTCCTTCTGCTCTTTCCATTCCCAGCATTTTGCAGGCCGTTTCATTGAGCATAAAAGTTCCTTGCTCCGTTGTGTGGCTGAAGGAATCGCCGGAGGCCAATTGGATGCCGAAGAAATCAAAAAAGTTAGGATCTACACTTAGCCTTCTGATTTTTATTTCGCCCTTATCTACATGTCCTGGCCACACAATTCCATCCGTCCAACTACCAATCCGATAAATCGGCTGGTTCGTTAAACTAAAGAATTCGATATCTGAATGTTGCTGGAAACGCTGTCGGAGTATATCCGGCTTATTTTGCATATCCTCACTCAATCTAAAGGTAAAGATGTTATCCTTCGCATATCCAAGGTCAGCGACACGCAAATAATCTAATTGTTGGAAAATCACTATAGTAGCGGTGATTAAAATGGCAGTAATGGCAAACTGCCCAATCAGCAACAGACGGCCAAAGCGGCCTTTAGCCTTCCCTACTTTGGCATCTCCCTTTAAGTATCTGATCGGTGAAAAGGAAGACAACATCAAGGCCGGATAGATTCCCGATAGGGCAATGGTAAGACCTATGGCCAAGAGCAATACCCCAATGACACTGGGTTCCCACCAGGCGAAGATCATTTTCTTCCCCATCATCACATTAAAGAGGGGAAATAGCAACTGTAAAAGCGTCAGTGATAGCACCAACGCCATCAAGGTGAGTAAAACCGTTTCACCCAACAAGAATGAAAACAGATTTTTCCGGCTCGCCCCAACCACCTTTCTAATACTTACGGCTTTCGTCTGCTTACTGGCCCGAGCAGTGGCCAAATTGGTATAATTAATACAGGCAATAATCAACACTAAAAAGGCAATACCCATCAGATAATAAATAGAAAGCACTTGTGCACTCCGCCCATCTCTTCGGGTAAAGTCACTGTACAAGTGCATATCTACCAGATCCTGGACAAACCATTCAAAAACGTCTCCACTCCCTGCCTTCTGACGATACAACTGGGTTAATTGCTCACCTAAAGCCGTTCTATCCACCCCTTGTTCAAGATGTAGGAAAGTACTAAAATTCCAGTTGCCCCAAGCCTGCATGTCCTCCGGCTTAAACCATTGTACCGTTCTTGATGAAAGAAGAAGATCATATCCGAAAGAACTATTGGAAGGCATGTCCTCCATCACCCCGGAAACGGTCAATGCAATAGTATCTTGAAGAAACAATTCTTGCCCTATCACATCGATGTTGGAGAAGAGTTTATCCGCTAGGGTACGACTCAGTACCACCTCATTAGGTTCATCCAAGCAGGTGTGTTTGTCTCCTTCCAAGAGTGGGAAGTCAAAAATTTCAAAAAATGGGGGATCAACGACTGTCGGGCGCTCAAATTGAGTGTCCCCATTCGCATCCGTCAATTTCATCTGCCCACCATTCCAAATCCTTGCGGTTTCAATAATTCCCGGAACTTCATTTTTGGCATTAGGAGCTAACAACCAAGGAGTGCTGGTCATTACCCAATTCAGGCTTCCATCCTCTGATCTTGACTCACAGAGTACACGTACTATATCGTCTGCCTTCTGGTGAAAACGATCATAGGTCAATTCATCTTTGACCCACAAAGTGATGAACAGAAAAGTGAGAATCCCCAGGCTGAGGCCCAATAAATTGATTGCTGTATACCCTTTGTCTCTTCCTAATTTTCGCAAATGGATCTGAATGATCTGGAACCACATATGAACTAATTTAGCTAAGTAAGGCTGCTTCTTTTTTTCTTATCCAAGCTTCATGCCATGATACATAAAACACTTTTAATCAAACATTTAAACCATACTTCCTCTAGCATGAGCGCTAAAAAAGCGTTCAATGCTGAACAAGTATGTCCACTAATGAACACTTACTATAAAAAACACCGATTTGCAATTAATTGAACAGCTGCCCCAAAATTTCAGCATAAGTATCTTGAATTAGAGATTCTATGTTAAATTTGTTTGTCTATTCCCCGTATTGACTTCTCGTAAATTACCCACTTCCTGATTTAGTCAACTTGGCTAAATCTCTGCTTTTGTCATTTCTATAAGCCTTGCATCATGAAAGTGAAGAACTTCGTCATCCTTGTTCTATGTCTCCTTTTCTACTCTCTCGGCAGTGCCCAGGAGGATCAAGCCAAGGTAGATAGTCTTCAAAAATTACTGGTCAACGCTAAGGATACTGCTAGGCTTGAAATTCTACGGCTACTTTTCATTGAATACATCTATGTTGATTACCAGAAAGCCAAGGCTTATCTAGAGGAAGAACGAGAACTCCTAACTCAACTTGATCGACCGGACCTAGTTGCCCGTTTCAAAAACGAAGAGGGGGTATATTATTCTGTCATTTCTGACAATGAATTAGCCTTGGCCACCTTCCAGGAAGCACGGGATCGATATCAGGAGTTAGGTAATCAAGAACGGGTCAGTGCTTTACTTAACAATATGAGTAATTGCGAGCGCAGGATGGGACGCTATCCCGAGGCCCTAGCCTTACAGATGCAATCCCTAAAGATCAAGGAGGATTTACAAGTTGACATGGATAAGCTCTCTGCCAGCTACTGGAACATTGGCAACATCACTGGAGATATAGGTAACTATGAAGAATCCAATATTTGGTACCGAAAGGCCGAGGCTTATTATGATTCAGCCGACTTAGCCTATGATCTAGCTAGAGTGCGCTATAACATCGGATTGAATCTTAAGGAGCTGGATAGCCTGGATCAAGCCTTGCCTTTGTTTGAAATGGCGATGGACTACTATGAAGCCAACAATTTCTACAATGATCTTGCTGGGGGGCTTGACAACATCGGCGAGATCTACTATAGTCAAGGCCGCTATGACAAAGCACAGGCTGTCCTAGAGCGTTCCTTGAAAATTAGCGAAGTAAATGGGGAAAAGAGTCTCATAGGACTAACCAAGCGTCGACTGGGCTTGGTATACCTTGAACAGGGAAAACTCAGGCAGGCCGAGGCCTACATACAAGATGCCTTAGAAATTGCCCAGGGTACTCAAACCCGCAAGACAATGATCAATGACTACAAAGCCTTGGCACAAGTTTACCAAGCTCAAGGCCGCCTTAATTTGGCTTTGGACGAATTTATGATGTACGATAGTCTCAAAAGCGTAGTTTGGTCAGAGGAAAACATTGAAAAGCTAAATGAACTGGAGATCAAATATCAAACGGAAAAGAAAGAAAAGGAAATTGCGGTGCAGGATAAGCAGATTGCCGTATTGGAAAAAGAAGCGGCTACTGTACGGCTGCAACGCTTTGGCTTGATGGCAGGTATTCTATTGTTAGGACTTATCTTTGGTGCACTTTACTACCTACAGCGTCAAAAGATCCAACGACAAGTTCTGGAAAAGGAAAAATTAGATGCTGAACTAGAATTTAAACGTAAAGAACTCACTTCCTTCACGCTCCAACTTTCCCATAAGAATGAGATTCTGGAGGATCTAAAGGATAAGATTAAAGCCCTGAAAGCCAACGCGCCCGATGCTCGCCAGTACAATCGCCTGATCAATACCATCGATATCAATATAAAGGACGATACCAATTGGGAAAACTTCAAACGTAGGTTTGAAGAGGTCCACAAAGATTTCAATAAAAATATCAAAATGGCCTACCCTAGGATCACTTCTAATGAATTGCGTCTAATGGCCCTACTGAAGATGAACCTAAGTTCAAAAGAAATCGCTACCCTGCTCAATATTTCCCAGGAAGGCGTGAAAAAGGCACGGCAAAGGCTGCGTAAAAAGCTAGCACTACAACCGGAAATGCCTCTGGAGGATGTGGTATATAGTTTTTAGGGCAGCAACAGGCTACAGTGATAAGATGTCAGGCATCTGGCATCTGACAACAAAGTGATCTAACATCTACCATTTGTCACCTCCCAATCATCCCAATATTTACCTACTTTTGCGCCATGAGTCAAATTGAGATTCGGACCGTCAATACGGTACAATACTTGCAACCCTTGCGGGAGGGAGGGTCCCTGCCTGCAATTGTGAAGGCTGACGATGATTTCTTCTATGTGATCAAATTTAGAGGAGCGGGCCAGGGGAAGAAAGCCTTGATCGCGGAATTGATTGGTGGTGAGTTAGCGAGGGCAATCGGCTTAAAGGTGCCGGAGTTGGTTTTCATGGAATTAGATGCATCTTTTGGAAGGACCGAGCCAGATCAAGAGATCCAGGATTTATTGCAGTTCAGTGTCGGTTTAAACCTGGGCCTCCACTTCCTTTCTGGTGCTATCACCTATGATCCACTGGTTTCAGAAACAGATGCCTTGTCTGCTTCGAAGGTGGTTTTACTGGACAGCATGATCATCAATATAGATCGTACGGCTAAGAATACCAACTTGCTCATTTGGAATCGGGAATTGTGGTTGATTGACCATGGAGCCAGCCTCTACTTCCATCACAATTGGAAAAACTGGGAATCTCATCTATCAAGGTCCTTTCCCAACATCAAAGATCACGTGTTGCTGGCGCGAGCGAGTGAATTGCCGAAAGCTGCTCAGGAAATCCAGGAAAAATTAAATGAGCCTGTGATTAAAGAAATTGTCGATAGCATCCCCGAAGACTGGCTAATGGAAGAAGGAAGCCCATTGTCCCCCGCAGAAAAGAGAACCGCCTATATTACCTTCCTACTAGCTAAACTATCTCGCATTGAGTCACTTGCAAAAGAAGCTGCCGATGTCAGATAGAGTAACATACGAATATGCGGTCATTCGAGTCGTACCAAAGGTAGAGCGAGAGGAGTTTCTTAATATCGGAGTAATCTTATTCTCCAAGCGCAAGCGGTATCTAGGCATGAAGTACAAGATCGATGAAGCCAGGATCACAGCCTTTTCTAAGGAAGTGGACCTTGATCAACTAAAGGCCTACCTGAAGGCATGGGAGGAAGTGTGTGCTGGTCACCCCAAAGGCGGCACCATTGGACTGCAAGATCAAGCCTATCGATTTCGCTGGCTGACGGCCAACCGGAGTACTATTGTGCAAAGCTCCAGACCCCATCCTGGTATATGTGATAACCCGGAGCACCTGCTGGGTGAGCTGTTTGACTTCTATGTGGCGTGATTTGATAGCAGATGCCAGAAATACCAGCCCAGAAGTCAGAGGACATAAAATCTGTCCTCTGCTTTCTGCCTTCTAATTTATTCTCTATTACTTTTTACTTTCCTGTGCGTGTACTGCGGCAATACCCACCATATCAACAATCTGGCGTACAGAAGCCCCTAACTGCAGTATGTGTACCGGCTTTTTCAACCCCAATAAGATTGGCCCAATCATATCCATCTCCGAAACATTACCCAATAGGTTGTAGGCAATGTTAGCAGAAGATAGGTTCGGGAAAATCAGGGTATTGGCACGATGGCCTGCCAGTTTAGAGAAAGGATATAGTTCTTTCAACAAATCTTCGTTGAAAGCCATGTGCGCCTGCATCTCCCCATCCACAATTAGGTCTGGATGCCGATCGTGAAGAATCTTTGTGGCCTTTCTCATGAGTAGAGCCGATTCACCATTCGGTACAGAACCAAAATTAGAATAAGTAACTAATGCCACTTTAGGCTCAATATTGAAGGTCTTTACTTGTTCTACCACTAACTCCGTAATATCCGCTATATCTTCGGAACTTAAGTGGTGATTGATAGTCGTATCCGCAATGAATAAAGGACCGAATCGCGTCATAAAGATGTGGATACTCGCCACTTTGTTCACGCCTTCTCTAGAACCAATGATCTGTAAAGCCGGACGAATTGTACTAGGATATTTATTGGTCAACCCACCAATCATGGCATCTGCTGCGCCTGTTTCTACCATCATGGCGCCGTAGTGACTTCTGCCGCGCATCGCATTGGCAGCGTCTACTCCTGTAATACCTTTTCGCTTGCGTTTCTCATAAAAACGTTTTACATAATCTTGTCTGGTAGCTTCCTCCGCATCATCTATTGGGTTTTTGGGATCGATGATGCGCACGCCGTCCAACTGAATATCGAGTTGAGCCATCATATCTTCCACTTTCGCTCTATTTCCTAATAAGATAGGGTGAGCGATTTTTTCTTCTACCACCACTTGAGCCGCCTTCAAGACCGAACTATTTTCTGCGTCTGCAAAAACCACCCGCTGCATATCTTGGCGCGCCTTGGTTTCTATCACACTGGTCAGTGTTCTGTCCTTTCCTAGACGCATCGACAACTCCAAAACATACTTGTCCCAATCCTGGATAGGGGCTTTTGCTACCCCACTATCCATTGCCGCTTTTGCTACAGCAGGCGCTACGGTAGTGATTAGTCGAGGGTCCACCGGTTTTGGGATGATATAGTCACGGCCAAATCTCAGATTCTCCGTATTGTAAGCCATATTCACAATATCCGGAACCGGTTTTTTCGCTAATTCTGCCAAGGCATAGATCGCGCCCAACTTCATCTCCTCATTAATTTCTGAGGCTCGTACATCCAGCGCACCTCGGAAAATAAAGGGAAAACCCAACACATTATTTACCTGATTAGGATAATCGGATCTTCCGGTAGCCATAATACAATCTGGACGAGCCTCTTTGGCATCTTCATAGCCAATCTCGGGAGTGGGATTGGCCATAGCAAAGATGATGCAGTCCTTAGCCATTTTACTTACCATTTCTTTACTCAACACATTCCCTCTGGATAAACCGATGAATACATCCGCTCCATCCAGACTTTCGGCTAAAGTGGTACTAGCTGGCACGCTCCCATTGACAAACTCAGGTTTCTTCCCCGTTAAGTTGTCTCGATCAGGGTGTATCAAACCTTTACTATCATACATGAAGATATTCTCCTTCTTCGCTCCCAAGGACACATAGATTCTGGTGCAGGATATGGCCGAAGCCCCTGCTCCGTTCACGATGATTTTAACTTCATCGATTTTTTTGTCCACTAATTCCAAGGCATTGAGCAAAGCAGCACCGCTGATGATCGCCGTTCCGTGTTGATCATCATGCATCACCGGGATATTCAGTTCTTCTTTCAGGCGCTCCTCAATTTCGAAGCAGTCGGGGGCAGAAATATCTTCCAAATTCACCCCGCCAAAGGTGGGCTCCAGAATCTTGACCGTCCGAATGAAATCTTCTACATTTTTGGTATCCAATTCCAAATCAAAACAGTCGATATCTGCATAGATTTTAAACAGCAGCCCCTTTCCTTCCATCACCGGCTTACTCGCTTCAGCGCCAATATCTCCTAAACCTAGCACTGCGGTTCCATTGCTAATCACAGCCACCAAATTCCCCTTCGCCGTATAGCGATATACATCACTGGTTTCTTTGGCTATAGCCAGGCATGGCTCTGCAACACCTGGTGAATAAGCCAGCGATAAATCCCGCTGATTTGCCGTCTGGGTGGTAGGAATGACTTCGATCTTTCCGGGACGTCCAGTGGAGTGGTAAAATAGGGCTTCCTCTTTCAATGAATTCTTATCCATAAACGATTGACAGGTTTTATTCTTAAGGGTTTTTATTCATTACGTTTTTGCGGCCGCAAAGTTGATAAAATTCCTTAGTATCGACAATATCTTTTTCCTTATTCTGTCGTTCATTCATTACCACATCTCCCTTCGTCCATGCCAACCCTCCTTTTTTCGAAGAAATTAAAGGTATTCAAAGGACATTCCTATCTTTAGATACACAAGCAAGAACAAACCCATACTTCAACCAATGAAACCAAGTGCTCCAACCACCTATCAACGCATTATCAAAAGGCTTAAGCTAGAAGACCAATTCTCTCTCAAAGTGGATATGGACAAAGCTGCCTTCTTAAAACTCCTGAAGGATCATATTGACGAGGATACCGGGCCACAATTATTTGAAAGTATTAACCCCAGATTAAAACCCTATAAAGGTGCTATTACCCTTAATGGTTTCAAGCTGAAACGAAGGCGAAGGGCTTTCGAATCCAACAATGATATGGCCAGAATAACTGGCACGCTTAAGTCTGATCTTCGCCATACAGAAGTGATCACCCATATCGGTTATCCGGAATTGACTATAAAAGCGATTAGTGGGCTTATGTTGCTAGTGTACACCGTGGTCCTAGCCGTGGTGCTGACTGTGGACTTGGGCGAAACCCCAACGTGGATGCCCTTTCTGATTATAGGTCACTTCTTCTTGATCTTTGGAATTTTGTTTTTCGTCTTGCGATACCAAATAAGAACCAGCACCAAAAAGATTAAGCAATTTCTAGACGAATTGGTGGAACAGAAATCAACTCCTGATGACCAATCAACAGCAGCGCATGATGCGGAAGAACGATTAGAACTTCGCCGCAAAGAGAAGTTGTTTCGCCGACGGAACTAGCCTTGAGGTTACCCCTAAACCATAGCCGATACTGCAACATAGGCATTCCTCGAAGCCCCTGGAGAAATCAGAATTTGTACCAGTTCATTGACGAAAACCAGTCTTGATTCTGGTTCAAAAACTCCTAGTTTGTGGCAAAAATCGATTATGCGCCTACCCTATCTGTTCTTTTTCTTCTTATTCAGCACTGCTTTAGCAGCCCAATCTGATAAAACACCAAATATCATCGTGATCCTAACCGATGATCAAGGTTATGGCGATGTTGGCTTTAATGGTTGTAAAGATATTCCCACACCCAACATTGATCGATTGGCCAAAAATGGAACAGTATTTACTAGAGGTTATGTTAGCTATCCCGTCTGTGGTCCAAGTCGAGCAGGATTGATCACGGGAAGGTATCAGGATCGTTTTGGTTTTGGCCGAAATCCGGTATTGGCCCCAGAGGATAGTACCATGGGGCTTCCCTTGACCGAACAGACCCTGGCCACGGTACTGGGTAAAGTGGGCTACCATAGCATGGCCATCGGAAAATGGCATCTAGGTGCTCACCCAAGCCTACATCCGCTTAAGCGAGGATTCAATGAATTCTTCGGCTTCTTAAGTGGAGGCCATCGATACTTCCCACAGGAGTGGGTCTTGTGGGACATCAATGACATTGAAAAACAAAATGATGGCTATCGAACTAAATTAATGAGTGATTATACCCGGGTAGAAGAACCCGCTTATCTCACGGATGCCCTTTCTCGGGAAGCGGTGAAATTTGTACAGCGGAACCCCCATAATCCATTCTTCCTATACCTTGCCTACAACGCACCACATGCTCCTTTGCAAGCCACACAGAAGTATTTGGATCGCTGCTCCCATATCAAGAACAAGAAAAGACGTACCTACGCGGCTATGGTCAGCGCCGTCGATGATGGGGTCGGACAATTGCTAGATGCGTTGGAAAAGATGGACATTGAAAAGAAAACGATGGTCTTCTTTCTTTCAGACAATGGCGGGCCAGAAAAGAAAAATGGATCTGATAACGGGCCGCTAAGAGAAGGGAAAGGCAGTTTGTTTGAAGGGGGTGTCCGAGTTCCCTTTGCCGTTCAATGGCCGGGCCAGATTCCTCCTGGCCAGGTTTATGACAAAGCTGTAATCTCTCTTGATATTTTTGCCACAGCAGTGTCGGAAGCGAATGCCCCGATCCGCGCCAGTCATCCTCATGATGGAGTAAACCTTATCCCTTATCTAAATGGAAGTAACAAGGGAAATCCCCATGATTATCTGTTCTGGCGGAAGTTTGATCAAAATTGGTATATTGTCCAGGAAGGTAGTTCTGATCTGAAAGTGATGACCGGCCCCAAAGAAGAACATCGGGTGTTTGATCTAAGGACCGATATGGGGGAGGAAAATGACTTGGCAAAACGAAAAAAGAAAGTCATAAAAAAGGCCGATAAGCAGCGCGCTGACTGGTTGATGGGAATGAAAAAACCAAGTTTTTTAGGTCTGTCTCAACGCAAGGAATACTATCGTATAAAAGGTTATAAACGGAAGGAATAATCCTGAGGACTTACTTAAAATTTCACTCAAACCTGTTAGAAATGTTGAAACCTAAAACCCTCCTGCTAAGTATCATGAGTAGTCTTATGGCTATATTTGGACATGGTCAAAACAAGTCCAATCAGCCCCCCCTTCGAATAGGCGTTGCTGGCCTGACCCACACCCATGTTCATTGGATATTAGGGCGTGAAGATAGAGGAGATATTGAAATTGTAGGCATTGCTGAACCTAATCGGGAGCTGGCCGAACGTTTTGCCAAACAACATGGCTTTTCGATGGAGATCGTATTCCCTTCCTTAATAGAAATGCTGGATAAGGTGAAACCGGAAGCCGTCACTGCCTTTAATAGCACATTCGAACACCTGGAAACAGTGGAAATCTGTGCCCCACGTGGTATGCATGTTATGGTGGAAAAACCCTTGGCGGTCAATAGCAAGCACGCCCAAAAGATGGCAGCACTTGCCCGCCAGCACAACATTCAATTGCTCACTAATTACGAAACTACTTGGTACGCCACCAATCACAAAGCTTACCAACTTGTACATGAGCAAAAACATATTGGGCCCATTCGAAAAATGGTGATCCATAATGGGCATCAAGGGCCCAAAGAGATTGGCGTAAACCAGGAATTCCTGGATTGGCTGACGGACCCCATTCTAAATGGCGGTGGGGCAGTCACAGACTTTGGCTGCTACGGCGCCAACCTCATGACCTGGCTGATGAAAGGCCAAATGCCAACCTCCGTTTCCGCTACCTTACAAACCATTAAACCAGAAATCTACCCCAATGTAGACGATGAAGCCACTATCGTTCTTACCTACCCAGAAGCCCAGGGGATCATCCAGGCCTCCTGGAATTGGCCCTATTCTCGTAAGGATACCGAGATATATGGCAAGGATGGTTATATCATTGCCGAGAATCGAAATCAAATGCGATCTCGACCTACTGAAAAAGCCAAAGAAACTAAAGAGACCCTCCCCGAACGGGAAGACCCCGTCAATGATCCATTCGCTTTTCTTGCAGCAGTCATACAAGGCAGATTAGTCCCAGCTCCTTTCGACCTTTCATCCCTGGAAAACAATTTAATTGTTGTTGAAATCCTAGATGCAGCCAAAAAGAGTGCTCAAAAGGGTAAGGTCATCAAGCTGAAATAAGCGGTTCTTGGATGGAAAGTCCCAACATAGAGATTCGGAAAATTACCGCTGAAGCTACCTGGTCCTTGCGACAGGAGGTCATGTGGCCGAATAAACCCATCGACTATGTCAAAATAGCCCAGGACCAACAAGGATTGCACTACGGACTATTTGTTGATGATCAGCTGATCTCTATTGTTTCTGCTTTCACAAATGGGGATACTGCTCAATTCAGAAAATTCGCCACCCTCCAAAGAGAACAAGGCAAGGGCTACGGGAGTCGTCTCCTTTCACACCTTTTTAAAGAACTCACCTCCATGCGTACCAGGAAAGTATGGTGCAATGCCAGAATTGACAAAGCCGCGTACTACGAGCGATTTGGATTGGCTAAGACAGCTAAACATTTCACTAGAGGAGAAATTCAGTATGTAATTATGGAAATGGAGTTTTGAGGACGTCTATATGGAGTTGGAAATTTGCCTACCTGCCCCTACCCTAAAGGGAAGCTACCCGCAAAATATCTAAAACCTTAATCGCCCTGGCCTTCCCTTCAGGTAACACAAGGGTAGCGACGGCCTCATATCCAAATACTAACAATCTCCCCATAAAACCCTATTTTCAAAACCAAAAGTCTATGTTCCGGACCATCCTAATTATACTGACCCTTTGTTGTAGTCAAATAAACACCTTATCAAGTCCTCAGGTCCTAAGCCCTGTTACAGACACTTTGCGTTCCAATCAGGAGCGCATCGAGCAGAACTTGCTCGCTTTAGCCAAGTACGGTAGAAACAAGACCGGAGGCACAAGTCGAGTGGCTTTCAGTGCCGCAGATGTAGAAGGGCGGAATTTTATGATCAAGAAGATGCAGGAGGCGGGGCTGGAAGTAAGAATTGATTTCGCCGGTAATATCATCGGTCGGCGCGCTGGGAAATTCGACCAGCGCAAACCGATTCTTTTTGGCTCACATATCGATACAGTCCCAGACGGAGGCAACTATGACGGCTGCGTGGGCTCTATTGGAGCCTTGGAAATCATGGAAATTCTAGAGGAGAATAAGGTAGAAACCGATCATCCCTTCGAAATGATCATCTTTTCGGATGAGGAAGGCGGGCTGGTTGGCAGTCGTGCATTGATAGGGACATTGAAGCTGGATGCGTTGGATCTAATGAGTCATAGTGGCAAGACGATCGAAGCGGGCATTCGCTACATTGGCGGTGACCCTGCAAGACTTTCAGAGGTGGAACTTAGCTCTGATGATTACAAGGCCTTTCTGGAACTGCATATCGAGCAGGGCGGAATCTTAGATACGGAAGGAATTCAGATTGGTGTAGTGGAAGGAATTGTCGGGATTGAATGGTGGGGCATTACGATTGAGGGTTTTGCTAATCATGCCGGCACTACGCCCATGCATATGCGCCAAGACGCCTTGCTAGCGGGCGCTAAGCTAACTGTAGCCATCAATGAGGTGGTTAATAGTTATGCAGGTAGTCAGGTGGGGACGGTTGGGAGAATGGATGTGCAGCCGAGTGCACCAAATGTCATCCCTGGAAAGGTACTGATGAGCTTAGAGATCAGGGACCTGTCCCAGGAAAAAATCTTTAAACTGTTCGCAGATATCAAGGAGAAGGCTAAAGGCATTGCCGCGGAAACGGATACCAAGATTTCCTTTGAATTGCTCGACGTCAGCGCAGTACCGGCAATTACTGATGAAAGAATTAAGAAATTCATTGTCCAATCCGCAGAAAAGCTCAAATTATCATATAAAAGAATGCCTAGTGGTGCGGGACATGATGCGCAAGATTTAGCCAAAATCACCCCCACGGGAATGATCTTTGTGCCGAGTGTGGGAGGCATTAGCCATTCCCCTAAGGAGTACACACGGCCTGAGGATATGGCTAACGGGGTAAATGTCTTGTTGCAGACGCTGCTGGCCTTAGACAAAGCCAGCCTAAAATAGGCTCATAATTAGCTTAATATACCTACGCTTTTTACCCGAGGTCTAACGGAAGAAATCCCAAGTAGACCTCGGGTATTTATCATCTATTATACCGCCACTCGCTCAAAGCCATGAATTCGTTGGGCAAATGTAGCATCTAACCCCATGCCACGAGCTGCCTGCTGTAGCTCCTCCGGAACCTCTCCACAGAAGAAAAAGGGCCCGGGAACCGCGACCTGCGTTAATGCAGGGAAGTGGCCAGCTGCGGTGACACTCAGATGAAAACCTAATGCAGCTGCATCCTCGAATACATCCTGTACCAGCAAGGCATTCGCTTTCTCATCAAAGAAACAGACTACCTTTAGAGCACCAGGCTCATTTTCCTGCATTTCTTTTGTAACCTGCTCATAGATGGCTTTTAGTTCTTCAGATTTACCTGGGTTAGCTGTCCATTTGTACACTACAGTGATTTCTTGATTTTTCATTTTTTATGATTCTAGTTGATGAATAAGTTTAATTACACAACAAAGATGGGGCATATTCATACAACTTGAAGGTGTCAATTATGACACTATACCGGGTTGATTACGCCAATTCATTTTTATACCTTTGAATGAAATAGTAAGAAGCATGAAACACCTGAGTATCATTCTGCCTGCCGGGGCAGCCATTCTAGATACGATTGTTGGCACCTACAATCTTTTCAAAATGGCTAATAGTTATTCGAAAAAATTGCGTTTACGGGAGGACGATCTCTTTCAAATAGATTTGGTAGGTCTAAATGATCAGGCACGATCCTATCAAAGCCTCTTTCAGGTAAAGCCTACTCGAACAATAGATGAGGTCAAAAAGACCGATTTGATCATCATTTCTGGGATTACGGGTAAGCTGGATGACGAAATCATTAAGAATCAAGCCTTCATTGATTGGATCAGACAACACCGGGTTCAGCATGGAACGGAGATTGCCAGTTTATGTCGGAGTGCCTTTATACTAGCGGAAACCGGCTTACTCAATGGGAAAGATTGTGCGACACATTGGATTGTACAGCAAAAGTTCGCCCAGCAGTACCCCAAAATTAATCTAGTTTCCGATAAGATTATCTGCGAAGACAATGGGATCTATTCCAGCGGTGGGGCTTACTCTTTTCTCAATCTAATCTTGTATTTGATAGAAAAATACTACGGTAGAGAAGTAGCAATCTTCTGTTCAAAAGTAGCTGAGATTGAGGTGGATCGCTTTAATCAGGATCAATTTGCCATTTTCAATGGGCAGAAAGATCATTCGGACGAAGTTATTAAGGAAGCCCAACTCTACATAGAAGATAAGTTCGAAGAAAAATTAATTGTCAAAGAGTTAGCAAGAAAATTTGCCATCAGTGATCGCAACTTCATTCGGAGATTCAAAAAGGCTACCATGAATACGCCATCAGAATACATTCAGCGGGTCAGGATTGAGGCTGCCAAAAAGAGTCTGGAATCTTCGGTATTGAATGTCAACGAGGTGATGTACAATGTGGGGTATATGGATGAAAAGGCTTTCAGAAGAGTCTTTAAGAAATACACAGGTCTGTCTCCCATCGAATACCGCTACAAATACAATCGGGAAATGGCCTTTGCCTAGCTTACCTGATGAGGTCCCCCACTCCTGACAAATGCCAGAACTGGGGGACTTGAGAATTCATGGATATTACTAATTTGAGTTAAATCTCTCTTTCAAGATTGACCTGGCATTTTTGTTTTCTGGGTCCAGTTCCAATGCTTTCTGGTAATTGCGCTCAGCTTTCTCCTTATTCCCCTGCAGGAGAAAAGCCTCTCCTAAAACTGTCATACACATTAGAACTTTTAGGAAACAGAGCTACATTGATTTCAAAGGTGGAGATTGCAGCTTTGATTTCCTTTTGTTGCAAAAATTGGTAACCCTGGCTGTTGATGAACTGTTCTTTCGCTGGATCAGGTATCGGTAAGCTTGCATAAAGTGCCTTAAGCTGTTCTTTACGGCCAGCCCGAAGAAGAGCTAAGGGTTGGGTGGGATCTTCTGCTACTTTAGTTAACTCAAAAATGGGACCTGCTTCATCTCCTTCGATGACCATAGCCAGGGAAGGCAAGGTTTGGCCTGCTGGATCAGAAGCCGCCGGTTGATACCGAAATAACATTCCATACTCATCCATACCGTAGTGATTCTCGTCAATTCTATATAGCTCGGCTAAAGCCTGACCCGCAAAGTTTGTAATTCCTAGCTTACCACCTTTCCATTCTACACTCATTAACTCCTGAAAAGGTGATAGATACAAGCCCTCTAGATTTCTTTCCTGTAGTAGCATCGATCTCCTTCGCACGAGCCGAATAAGGGTTGGGTTGCTTCCAATCGTGCGCCAGGATGATACTATTACGCAATTTATCCAGGACAGGAATACGGATATTGTTGGGACCATTCCCAAAGAAAGCAATCCCATTTCCGTCTTCCATTGTAGCGTAAATATGTCCTCCCGTACCTGTATTGGCTCCTCCATGAGAAAACCAGGAGCGATTGCCCAGCCGATGGTAGCGTTCCCACCCCATACTCCACCCTCCTACAGTTCGCGTGGTTTGCACAGCTGTAACCTTCTTGGCCACCGCAGAGGATATTACCTGGGTGGGTTTCCCGGCGAGTGCCCGCTGCAGTTCGATAAGAAACTTGGCCATATCTACAGGCGTACTCCACATGGCTGAAGCCGCCGTCTGTGGACAGATGGGTATGCCGGTTTTGATGATTTCACCTTGTTGATTATGTACTTTGGCCACATTACGTAAAAATTTTGGATGTCCATCCTGATACATCGTGGTATGCTCCATACCCAATGGGCGAAATAGATACTCCTCTGCTAGTGCTGCTAGGGATTTGCCCAGATGATCTTCCACGGCCATTTGAGCTACGGAATATCCCCCACCACTATAGCTCCAATTGGTACCAGGTAGGCTAGTTACTTGAACGGGGGCATTATATCGTGGCAGCTTACCCTGTAGGCTCTCGAGCAGCGTCGGCACTTGGTCTCCCTTATAAAAATCAGCGAACCCATGCTGGGTAGTCCCTGCCGTATGGCTAAGTAGATGCCGGAAAGTAACGGGAACTTCTTTGGTGTAGCTATTCTCTGCCAGTTTCCAGCGTTTTAAATATTTGTTGACTGGTTCATCTAGGTCTAGCAAACCTTTTTCTTCGAGCAAAGCTAGCAGGGTAGCTGTAATTGCCTTACTGATAGAGGCAGTGGAAAAGGCCGTTTCATCATCAATCTTCTCTGTACCACCTCTGAATTTGTAGCCCCAGGTTTTACTCCAGGCAATTTGATAATTATCAAAAACCACAACGCTTAAACCTACGAGTCCGTGTTGTTGCATGGCTTCCTCCACCGTCATAAAACTCCCGTCCTCCTGTTCCAAATGGGTAATCGCCTGCTGCATTTTCATTTGCGGCTGCCCAAAACAGATCTGGCTACATAGAATTCCAATGAATAACAGGCTGAGGATAATTTTTTTTGTTAGTCGGGTCATTTCTTTATGATTAGATTAAAGCAGGAGCGGCCCTAATGCAATGGCCGCTTTTTTACGGGACAATGCTATGACAAAAATGAACGCCAAGAAATCAATAGCTTGTCAACTGCTCTCCGCACTTGCCAACTACACGGAAAGGCGGCCAAGAACTTGTACTTTTGAAGGGAGAAATGTACCAGTATGCGAATCCAATTCTTCATCATACTCCTCTACGGGTTTAGTATCATGGCTTGCACCTCAGAAGGTACTAAGGCTGAGTTACCAGTAAGAGTGGTACAAAAAGCAGGCGATGATCTCAGTTGGAGTAGGCTCGATTTTGATGATCGGCAGTGGCGAACAGAGGCCCAGGGTAGCCGCGACTCAATCTTCTGGCTTCGTGTACATTTTAACCTGGTCCAGTCACTGAGTCCGGATCGGCGTCGTGGGTTATTAACTTTCGGCTTAGGATCACAGCAATTGTTTTGGGATGGAGTAAGGATCGGGCATAATGGTACGCCTGGTACATCCCCTGAGCAAGAAATTCCTGGACAGCTGAGTAATTACTTTCTGATCCCAGATTCATTGGGCGAGGTGGGTAGGCATGTGTTGGCGATGCGTTGTTCACAACAGCATGAAGAAAGTGACGAACGTTTCATTCAGGTAGTCGCTTCCGATTATTTTGAGATATTGCGCTTCCCTTTGATCATCACTGGCTTCATGCATATATTGGCCGGCGCCTACCTATTGGCAGCGATCTACTTTTTATTCCTATTCTTCAGTTACCGAAAGGAAGCCACGGTATTCGTTTTTGGAATCATTTGCCTACTCTTCTTTAGTTTGATTCTATTGGAATACGTAAAATTCTACGTGCTATACCCTTACCCTTGGCACTACCCTCGTCTGCGGTTGATTGGTTGGTTGACCCTGGCAGCCGCCTTCTTGATTCCACTGTATTTTGGCTTACAATTTAAGTTTCCCAAACTGAAATGGGTACTGGGTGGGTATTTGGTCGTTCTGTTGAGCTTCTATTTTTTGATGCTCGGTCAACACGACAGTACAGCTAGGATGATGGGGCGGTGCATGTGGATTCTTTCTCTATCTATCGTTGCCTATGGTGCATTACGATCTATGAAAGGAGCTCCGCTAGTCTTGATAGGACTACTATTGAGTGCCATTATTGACTACTTTTTCATTTACGATATCAGCCTGTATAGTAGTTTTACCATCATCGTCTTTTCCATGTTCTATTTACTTAGTCTCCGTGGTAAGGCTCAACAAGAGGCTTACACCAACTCTATACTACAATCTGCACGCCTGAAGAATGAACTACTAAAAAAGCATATCCAGCCCCATTTCCTGATGAATACACTCACGAGCCTGATTGATTGGGTTGAGGAATCTCCGCAAGAAGGGGTGAAGTTCATGGAGGCCCTGGCTGAGGAGTTCGACATCTTGTGTCAGGTGGCAGATCATAGCCTTATCCCGCTGGCCCAAGAGATTCAGCTTTGCAAAAGTCATCTAGTGGTGATGGGATATCGCAAAGAGATTTCTTATCAATGGGAAGACCAGGGCGTTGATGGGGAAGATACTGTTCCTCCTGCCTTGATCCATACTATTCTCGAAAACGGGATTACGCATAGCCTTCCCCTAGCGGATGGCACCGTGAGGTTTAAACTACAATATGAACGCAGTGATCATGAGCGTTGCTATACCTTGTTTACTTACGGACGGAATCGTCGTCAGAATAGCGCAGTCAAAAAAGGGACGGGGTTCAGATACATTGAATCTCGCTTGCGCGAAAGTTATGGGGATAAGTGGGAGCTGACTTCTGAAGCCACTCCTATCGGGTGGAAGACACAAATCAAGATTTACACAATATGAAAATCCTGATGGTAGAAGATGAGGCGCGCATCGCTCGTCGAATCGAACGAATGACGCGGGACTTCTTTGGGAATAAGCTGGAGCAACTCTGGAGAGTGGACGCTTTGGATACGGCCCAGGAGATACTCACCCATCAAGCAGTAGACCTATTGCTCTTGGACCTGAACCTAAACGGTAGCGATGGCTTTGGGGTTTTACAGTCTGCCAATGCAGCTGCTTTTCACACCATCATCATTTCTGCCTATAAGGAGCAGGCTATCACCGCTTTTGAATACGGCGTCTTGGATTTTGTAGCAAAACCCTTTGACCGGAGGCGGCTGGAAAAGGCATTCTTACGACTTACCCAACAACAGACTGTCGCAGAGGGAATTCGATTTTTAGCGGTAAAGAAACGGCAGCAGATTCGCTTGATTGACTTAGCAGATATCCGGTATATTCAAGGGGCCGACATCTATGCCCAATTGCATCTACAAGATGGTACCACTGTACTGCACAATAAGTCATTGGATCGCTTGAGTCAATTATTGCCGTTAGATTTTCTGCGCATTCATAAATCCTTTCTAGTACCTCGGCGAGAAGCTCGTGAGCTACTTATCCAGGGCGGGGGTAAATACCAGCTCCGTTTACAAAACGACGAACTCTTGCCAGTGGGACGAACGCGCTACAAAGTCCTGAAGAGTCAGTGGTTTTGACTTCAAGAAGAAATACACCATCAAGTGTTGAGTTGCGATTCTTGTAATCGTTGTTGTTTAAAGCGAAAGTAGAAAAAAGCACAAAAGCTCAATAAGACGATCAACAGCCCTACTACGTAGGAAACGTTCAAAATGAAATTCAACCAATCCAGATCAGGGCTACTGAAGTTTTTGTAGAACAGGATACCTACACTCCCCAGATACCCAAAGGCATCCGCAACATACATCAAGAATCCTATATTGCTTTGGTATCTAAACAAAGCGATCCAACGCTCAAACAACATCGTATGATAACTCACATAGGAGAGATACATGCCAAAACCCACTAAAATCATCCAGGCGGCTGGATGCAAGAGTTCCTGTTGAAAGAGGTAGGTGGTTAGTAGTAATAATAGTCCCCCGAGCAATATCATGAATATGTTGGCATAGAAGGCCACTTGATTATTTTTGATCACAATCATAAATGCTATGATCACAAATACGCTAATGGCAATTGGGATTTCAGCCGTCAGCAGCACTTGAGGAGCATCAGCATATCCCAACCCTGCCCAGAGCTCTACCGCAAAATTGTCACGCAGGTCGCGGAAGATCGTCAATGCAGTATACACTAAAACCATCAAAATTATCCCTGGTGCAAAGGTTCGAAAAAAGGCCCAACGTTGGGCGCGATCCATCGGAACTCGCTTGGTTCTTTCCGCTTCATCTTCTTCGCTTGGGGGAGGTATTTTACTCAGCATCCCTACGCCTAAAAGTAATGTAGGCACAAACAGTAGCCCGGCCAGAAAAGGCATCCAGAATTCAGAAATACCATAATTTTCAACTAAGGCCTTACCAACGGCTTTAACCAAGCCAGAGGCTACAATGAAACTGGCACTCATACCCGCACCTAGCAATTCGGTATTGCGACGTCCCTCCAAAAAACTGAAGACAATTCCCCAAATCATCCCTAGAGGTAAACCATTGAGAAACAACCAGATGAAATTATAAGGATAGGGGGTTATAGCAAATAATAGTAGAGCTCCCCAAGCTATCCCGATCAGGCCCAAAATGCTCAACACCCGACGCCCTGGAGTCATTTCCGAGACTACCCGAATTCCGATAAATTTGGATAACATATAGCCCAATACCTGGGTGGTAATTAGGATAATCTTGTAGTCCACTCCCCACAGTTGCATATCGGCATAAACCCCGGCGGTAAAGGGTTTGCGAAAGGCATACATGCTGCA
Source organism: Saprospiraceae bacterium (assembly GCA_965263225.1). Classification (GTDB taxonomy): domain Bacteria; phylum Bacteroidota; class Bacteroidia; order Chitinophagales; family Saprospiraceae; genus DT-111. Next base: position 23,672 of record CBDHHG010000035.1, on the reverse strand, counting down.
ATAGGTAATAAAAGCAGCTGACATGCAAAAAACAGAAAAGAAAAGTCCAGATCGAAGTTCGAGCTGGCGGCGAGAAAGAAGCTTTGACATTAGCTACTATTTACTTGATTCGGAAATAGCAACCCTATATTAAGATGATAGCGCGAATATACTGGTCAATGTACTAATATTACATTGGCAACTCGTCTTTCTCCTGCAGAATCAAACTTTTTATTGTCTGAGGGATGATTAACTACCCCGATCCCCTTTACCCACATGGTAGTGGATCCACCGCCATCCAAATTGATGGCCTGTTCACACCTCAGCATTCTTAGTAAGGCTATCAACTCGGCCAAAGACATGCCTTGTGCCTTTGCATTCCGGCCATCTACCGTGATGAGTAACGCCTGACCATTTTTGCGGGTACATGCGCAAGTTCGGGGATGTCTTCGCTTACTAAAATTGTTATCTGGTAAGCTCATTTCTTCCCCGTCTTGCAGCAATAAGGGGCCAGTAAACAAAACCCCACTTAAATCCTCTCGCTGCAGCCTCATAGAATCAGGTCTCGCTAGGATTAAAAGCCTCCCCTTATCCGTGATGGTCAGCGCATCGGTAGTAATAACAGGGTTCTTTGAAGAATTCCTCGCGATAACTTCCTCCCCTACCTCCAGATAAGTCACTGAGCCTCCCTTTCGCATGTCAAAAAATCCTGCATTGACTGCAACCAAGGCCTCCCCGTCGATTCCGAATTGACTAGTAGACTTAAGTTTCTGTTCCTCAAAAGCTATGGACAATTTCCTATTCCTTCTCACCTGTAAAACACTCAAGAACTGCCTAGAACCAAACAAACTATCAGATTCCCAAGTATAGAGCTTCAGCCCTTTTGCTAATTTCCTTTTTTTGATCAGCCCTGCTTCTTTTGGCAAACGGATTGCCTGAGCACTGCCAGATTCAGCATATAGAATTAGGCCAAGAATAAGGAGGATGTTAAACCAGATGGTGGTCTTTCGCCGCATATCGTCAGAATTGCTTGATAGTCTAGGAAATTTTCAACCCCACCCGAAAAGGGTTTTTCGCCAAAGCATATTGAAATGCCTCTTCTACCTGGTCCAAGGAAAAACAATCATGAATCAATTCGGCAAAGGGAAAGCTAGCATGATACTTTTCGATAAAATTCACTGCGGCCACAAAATCATCCTGGTTGTAGTTATGCAAGCCCTTTATGGTCCACAGTTTCCTTATAACTTGTTCCGCATCAATATGGACCTGGGAGTGCGGATGGGTAGCCCCAACCCACACAGCAGCCCCACCAATACCGAGGATCTTCAAAGTGGACTCCATTGCACTCTTAACGCCACTGAATTCCAAGACTAAGTTTACCCCCCGATTTGCCCCGATCTGATCCGATAAGTCTTGTTCCCAACCTTCCTGTGCGGTAACTGTGATATCGGCACCAAATGACCTGGCCTGCTTTAACCTTTCCTCATTTACATCTACGGCCACTACCCTTTCCGCTCCTCCAGCTTTGCACATTGCACAAGCCACCACCCCTAACATTCCTGCACCGGATATCAGCACTGTCCTGGCTTTCAGCTCGCCAGCTAAACGCAGGGCTCCAGCAGCAGTAGACATCGCGCAGTTGATCGTAGCTGCCACCCCCAAGGGGATAGCTTCATCAATCTTTGCCAAAGGAGTATTTCTCCTTATAATCGTATGCCCTGCTAAGCCACCATGTAAATTATCGGCTTCACTTATACGCTCATGTCCATACTTGAAGAGATCGGCGGCCTTCTGAGGAATGCCTCGCGTAGATAAGGGGTCGGTAGGATCACTGGCGTAAATGGCCCAGGAAACTCGATCTCCGATCTGCAATTCAGCCCCTCTAGCGTCTGTTTTAGGATGATCCGTTGCAAAGGCTTCGATTCTTCCCACAATCTCATGTCCTAAGATCGTCGGTGTCTTCTCCTGACGTTTCCCCACAAAGGTATTTAAGTCACTTCGACAAAGTGTTACATACTCGTTTCTGACGAGCAACTCCCCAGATTGCAAAGCGGGTATGTTGGTTTGTTGGATGGAAAAAGGTTGCCCTGAAGCGGTAAAGACAGCGATTTTGCTACTCTGCATGATTTCGGTTTGAAGGTGATCAAGATTGCACTGTAGCCCGCTGCAATGATACAAAATTAAGTGGCAGTTCTTGCGTTAAATTTCATCGGAGACTTTGTTCACCATAGAATACAATACCACTTCATACACTGACAAAAGTCAGTCCCCACCCTAAGGTTTGTAACCCCAATAAGAAGGTAGTAGCCATAACTTTGAATTGTAAAGGTTGGGATATCGATTCCACATTTACGAGCTCAATTTTATTGTTGTTCATTAAAACTGCTTCCTATGGCTTTTGATCTTTCACAGTACCAGATTAACACCAAAGAGATCTACCGCAATTGTAGCACTCCCGAACTATATGAAATAGCGCTTCGACTCGAAAAAGGCACTGCCATTTCCGATGTTGGAGCCTTACTGGTTTATTCCGGAACAAAAACCGGAAGAAGCCCTAAAGACAAGCGAATCGTAAAAGCCGCCCCGTCAGCTGAAAACATTGATTGGGGAGATATCAATATCGAACTGGATGAGCATACCTTCATGATCAATCGCGAGCGTGCCATTGATTACCTAAATAGCAGAGAACGGGTATTCGTGGTTGATGCTTTTGCAGGATGGGACCCCAATTATCGTTTGAAGATACGTGTCATCTGCACACGTGCCTATCACGCCTTGTTCATGCAGAACATGCTGATTATGCCAACAGCAGAGGAATTAGCAGACTTCGGAGAACCCGACTACACCATCTTCAACGGCGGTAGCTTCCCCGCGAATCGATATACCTCTCAAATGACCTCTACCACTAGCGTTGACCTAAGTCTGGAAAACAAAGAGATCGTAATCCTCGGTACTGAATATGCTGGTGAAATGAAGAAAGGCGTTTTCTCCGTGATGAATTATCTGATGCCCTTGCAGGATGTACTCCCCATGCACTGTTCAGCCAATGTCGGAGAGGAAGGAGATGTGAGCATTCTGTTTGGCTTATCCGGAACCGGAAAAACTACTCTGAGTGCCGATCCAAAGCGCAAACTCATTGGTGACGATGAGCACTGCTGGACAGATGATGGCGTTTTCAATATTGAGGGCGGATGTTATGCCAAGGCTATCGATCTAAGCCCAGAAAATGAGCCAGACATCTACAATGCCATCCGCTTTGGGACCATCTTAGAAAACGTAGTCTATGATAAGGCTACTCGTGCAGTAGACTATAGTAACACCTCTATCACTCAAAATACGAGAGCTTCCTATCCCATAGATTTTATCGACAATATTCAGAAGCCTTGTGTAGCCGGTACACCTAAGAACATCATCTTCCTAACTTGTGATGCTTTTGGCGTACTGCCACCAGTTAGCCTTCTAACCCCTGAGCAAGCTAGCTATCACTTCATTTCTGGTTATACTGCCAAGGTGGCTGGTACGGAAATGGGAGTAAAGGAACCTCAGGCTACCTTCTCCGCTTGCTTCGGTGCGGCCTTCATGATGTGGCATCCTAATAAATATGCGGAGTTGCTAGCGGATAAGATTAAGTCTTCCGGCGCAAAAGCTTGGTTGGTGAATACTGGATGGACAGGTGGACCTTACGGAGAAGGATCTCGCATTAAACTGCGATATACCAGAGCCATTATTGACGCCATCCACCATGGAGATTTTGAGCAGGTAGCTATGCAAAAGGAGCCTACCTTTGGGCTTCAGGTACCTCAAGCATGTCCCGAGGTACCCAGCGAAGTCTTAAACCCAAGAAGCACCTGGGCAGACAAGGCAGCTTATGATCGTACCATGGAAAAGTTGGTGGAGCTATTCCAAAACAACTTTGAACAATTCCAGTCCTTGGTGAATCCGGAAATTGTTGCCGCTGGACCAGCCTTATTGACAACTTAATCACTTCCTCTGGCAATTTGAGGAGGCCTGCTTAACCAAAAAAAGCACACCTTATTTGGGAGTGTCAGATTCGTCTGACGCTCCCATACCTATGTTCCCTTTCTATCTTTAAATGCCTGTTTTAAGTACTCGGCCAAGATCAAACTCCGCTGTTTTTCAGCAGTTAAAGCCTAGAAAAAAGCTCTTCCCTCTTTATCTACCTCCAATAAAGTCTCTAGTTCTTCTGGTACAGGCATACCATACTTTCTTCAAACGTAAAATGGGGATTCCCCTCAGTCAATACTGGAACAATATCCCAAAAGCCTTGGAAGTATTATCCACTAAAAAGGTTCGGTCTTACATTCCGGAACGCTTATGCCTACCTTCAGCTGCATCTTTGTGGGGAACTAATTATTAATCAAGCACCCGACCCGCAATGAAAAAGAAATTTCAACAGCTTACACTTATCGGCTGCCTTTTGTTTGGCATCACCAGCATGCAAGCGCAGTCCACCTTTTTCACAAACGAGAAGTACCCCCAAAACGGCCTAAGTATTCAATTCGGTTGGCAATGGAATCGAGCTCAAGATCTAGTATTTTCTCCGCTGGTTTACACCGGATCTTCCTTTACAAATCTTACCATACAATATGAGCGCTACCAGAAAAGAGGCATTCATCAGATAAATTTAGGATACAATCAAAGCGATATAACGGCAGCTCCCTTAATTACTTTTACCGATTTCGGGCAATCTTTCACACGCATACCCAGTGTTCTCCGGCAAATTCATCTGCACTATGGCTATGCGCATCTGATTAAAAACACCGATACCTTTCAATGGTATGTAGGAGGCATCTTGGAAACTCAACTGCATCACACCTCCTACAATTTTGGTGTATCAGATGATGACGGTTATCTGTTTTCTAATGATCTACAAACATGGCTGATAGCCTTCTTACAGTTGGATAGTAAGAACCGAATCCGTTTGAATCTAAGTCTACCTCTACTGACCTATGCCACTCGCCCCAAATTTGCCATTGTAGACAATGAAGAGATCCAACATGATGGTTCTGGATTAGCCTTCTTATACCAGCAAGGAGAATGGGCATCCCTGAACAACTACCTGGCCCTGGATTTTAATCTCACGCTAGATCACCGTATTTCCAATACAGCCGCGATACAACTGGGCTATGGACTAGAATATGATCGCCACGAGCAACCCTTGAGCACTTCCATTTTAAAAAATCAATTTAACCTAGGTGTATCCTTTACCTTCTAAATCATGAAAACATACTATTTTTTGCTAATTAGTCTTCTTTCCTTCTCTTGCACTAACCTACTATTTGAGGAAGAACCATCAAACGATCCGGTTGGTAATTTCGAAAGTCTCTGGAACACCTTCCATACGCGATATGCCGTTTTTGAACAAAGGCAAGTAGATTGGCAAGAACTTTACAATCAATATCGCCCTTTAATAGATGCTCAAACCAGCAATCAAGAATTGTTTGATATCATAACGGGGATGCTAACCCATTTGGACGATGCACACGTTTCCCTAATGGCTGACGGACAGCCTTTTTGGCGAGGATTCCGAGAGTTCAGAGAAAGAACAAAGGATAGTCTTTTCAACCTCTGGATGATCCAGAACAACTACATTGATGGAAACTTTGTCAATATTGATGATCAGTTTTTTCACGGAAAGATTCAAGGGGATATCGCCTATCTATTTGTACGACACTTATCCGGAGGAATACCCGATTTCATCGATAACTTCATTGAAGAGATGCAAAATATGGAGGGAATGATCATAGACCTTCGGCATAATGGCGGTGGAGATTTCACCAATGGTGAAGTGATTGCATCTCGCTTTGTTGAAAAAACGGCTCTAGCCTTCAGCGGCACACCGAAAAGCGGCCCCGGACCTAATGATTTTGGGAACACGACTGATTATTATATAGCTCCGGACGGGCCACAGCAATTCACCAGACCCGTAGTCATTCTTACGGACAGTTACACGGTCAGTGCAGGTGAGAATTTAGTACTCTATTTGCGCGAGCAAGCACATGTCTCGATTATTGGAGACAGAACTACGGGAGCGATGGGAGAAAGGATTGAAAAGGAAATGCCGAATGGCTGGGTGTATTCCATTACTGGACAGGTGATCACCGCAGCTGATGGAAATATTTATGAGGGGTCTGGCATCCCTCCTGACCTCTGGCTGCTGAATACTAGGGAAGAAGTGGAACAGGGTATTGATAAAACGCTTGAAAAAGCCATTGAACAAATCACAGAATAGAAACTATCTGGCGATCAAAGCTATTTTCCTATACCTTGTTTTCCAAATTGGTTGAAGATTGAGTGTGGCAGAATTATGTGGCACTCAATCGACTTCTTACAATCTTCTAGCCTTGCTTGGCACCCCGGATTACAACATAATTCATCAAGCTTGCGGTCAGCAGAGCAAACCACCGATGAATCATGTTGTATCAGTAAAACAGGCTCGATCTATTGCCGAGGCACCTCCGTCTTAATATGCTCTTCGCGGTTAATATTCATGGTTGGTGTACCGCTAAAGTCCTCTACTTTTCCGTAAAAACAAGCTTCATTATTCACCAGTACCTGATCCACCTGATAGGAAAAGTTGGATAAATCTTTTTTCCGAATAAAGACAGAAAATATCTGGTTGGGAAATTGCTTGTCGATATTCAACCAAAGGTTACCCGTACGGCTATAACGGGTACTCACTACCGTACCGCATACCTGGATCTCTTGACCTGAAGCCATGTATCGCTTGGCTTGTACTGTATTGAAATGATTTGGTGCCAGCGTTGGGGCTTTAATCGGATCTACGTCACCTTTTGCGATATCTGGCAACCAACTCTTTTTATCTAACTTCGCCTCCAACTGATCTTCCACCTCATCCGGCAAACCATTGAAAAAATCCAAGCCAGTAAGGTTTTCCACTTCATTGACCGGCACAGCATAGGAAGCCAGCGGTTCCGAGCATTTCTGGTTGGGCATGATAAAGCCGATCGCTCTCTTATTCGTCAGATCCAAGGCCACCTTAAAGTATCTTTCGGGGATACTTACCTTATTCACACTTCGTTCCACCTTGGGCAAGCCGTCTGTTAACACTGGGCCAGTGACAACGTACAGTTCTGCGGTAGGATGATCAAAAATATACCCACGCAAGCGTGTCTCCAGATCAGCCCAACTTTCTCGGTTGAACTCCGGCCGCTGTGGCGACATATTGGAGTAAAAATAGGACTCAGACAAAGCCTTTTGGCTCCAACGGAAATCAGCGGAAGGGGCGAGATGCCCCCTATCATATCCATACCCATCATACTTGTAGGAGCTATCTGGCTGTAGGTACTTAAGAAAGTAATCCTCCTCTACTGCCGTCCCCGTTTTCACCTTGGGGTCTGGTCGGAAATCATTTGATCTGAACACTTTCCCCTTAATGATATCTGATGTAATGATGTGCGCAACCCACTTTGCTTGTTCATGTTCTTCATCATATTCCAGAGCCATGGCTGTATGCAATATATAGTTTTCGGAGGGTAGCCCGAGGTCCCGGAGGTCTCGCTGTACTTTCTGCAACTTTAATTCTTCCAATCGGCTTTCCAACATCTTCTGTTGAGATTCCAATTGTTTAATGTCAGACTGAACATTCAAAATGTGTTGCTCCAGGTTTTGGCCTAGCAGCCAACATGGGAGGGCTAGGAGAAGCCCCAGAAGGGAGGGTTTCATGGTAATAAAATGCATATTCGCGTAGTTATAATCTGGTTTGCAAAATAATTTGTCGTTCCTCTTCAGATAACTGTACTGGATTGAATTTATTGCTTGTTGCCTCGGCAATGTTGGGTATTTCCGCCATTTGGAGTCCAAAACGAGAAAGACGTGGCAGCTCAAAACGTTCAATCCATTCTTCAATCTGATCCAGCAGTCCCGTAACATAGTATTCGGCAGACTTACCTTTGATCTCCAAAAACAGGCGGCCCACACGTTCATACTTTTTCCAGGCAAGATCAGTCCGCTGCAACCTACTTACGGTGAGTCGATTGCAAACGCCCATGATCGTACCACATAGAGCACCATGAGGAATAGTGATCCGCGCCCCTACCGAAGAAGCAAATCCGTGAATGGTTCCTAAACCAGCATTGGCTAAGCAAATGCCGGATAATAATGCTGCATAGGCCAGCTTCTCTCGGGCGATCAGATTATTACCTTGCTCCACTGCTACTTGCAAACTCGCAGCGATGCAACTTAATCCATCCAAAGCTAGGGCATCGGTATAGGGAGTAGCTCGGGTGGAAAGATAGGATTCCAACAATTGAGTAAAGGCATCCATCCCACTGTAGGCCGTAATATCTGCCGGACAGCTCAGCATCAAATCGGGATCAACCAGGGCTATCTCAGGTACGTATTGATTATGCCGAAGAGATTTCTTAAAGCCCTGGACTCCAACTTCTGAAAGCACAGCATTTTTGGTGGCTTCACTCCCCGTCCCTGCCGTCGTAGGCACCGCGATGAAGGGCAAGGTCTGTCCAGATGGTTTGCGGTCTCCTACTCCTTCTAGGAAATGCTTCACCGCAACACTTTCACAGAACATGGCGCTAATAGCCTTCGCTGCGTCCAAGACGCTTCCTCCGCCAATCCCTACCACTACCTCAATGCCCGCTTCGCGATACTGTTGCACTGCGCGATCAACCACCAATGGGCTGGGTTCTCCCAATACCTCGTACTGCCACCATCGAAGGCCTTCTAAGGCTAGTTTTTCCAACAAGTCCGGCCAATGAGCACTCGCCACGAGAGACTTACTACCGGTAACTAATAGCACTTTTGTCCCCCATCTCCGCACTAGTCCCGGAAGTGCGGCCAATGTTCCACTGCCAAAAACAACAGAGGGACTACTGGCTAATGCAAAAGAGCCGTTCCAAGTCATATTTTTTCTGCAAGCTTAGTCAATATGGAGCAGAAAAAGAATTTAAGACCTTGGAAAGACTCACCGGGTGAGTATTTTTGCAGCCATGATTGGAACGGATCTATCCTATGCGAAGCAACAATTGGTGGAAGGGGAGTTAGTGGCTATTCCTACCGAGACGGTCTATGGCTTGGCTGCCAATGCCTTATCCGCCGCTGCTGTAGCCAAGATATTCGAGGCTAAGGATCGGCCCTCTTTTGATCCTCTCATCGTCCACACCAATTCATGGGACCGAGTAGAGCAATGGGTCCAGAACATCCCAGATATAGCACATGTGTTGGCTACTCATTTCATGCCTGGCCCCCTGACGCTACTTTTACCAAAAAAAACAATCATTCCAGACCTGGTGACTGCCGGATTATCCAAAGTTGGGATCCGCTTACCTAGTCACCCTATGACTCAATCCTTGCTGGCTCAGCTCGATTTTCCAGTAGCAGCCCCAAGTGCTAATCCATTCGGATATATTAGCCCTACCACTGCCCAACACGTTAATGATCAATTGGGGACCAAAGTTAGTTATGTCCTAGATGGAGGCCCTTGCCAAGTAGGTGTAGAAAGCACTATTGTTTCCTTTGAAGCAGGTTCTGCCATCATTCTCCGCAAAGGGGGCACGCCCATAGAGGCCATTGAAACCCTTATTGGACCGGTACAGGTAAAGGCCCATTCTACTTCTAACCCACAAGCGCCAGGAATGCTGAAGAGTCATTACGCCCCAAAGATTCCGTTTCTGCTTGGGAATCTAGAAGAGCTGCTCCAACAGGAAAAAGGGAAGAGACTAGGCGTTCTGACCTTTAATAAAACTGTAGTAAACGACAATATTGTATGTCAAAAGATACTATCCCCCTCTGGCAGTTTGTCTGAGGCCGCGCAAGGACTTTTTGCCGCTATGCGAGAAATGGACCAAATGGAGCTTGACTTCATTATTGCCGACTACTTTCCTGAAGAAGGGCTGGGCCGAGCCATCAATGATCGACTTAGAAGAGCAGCTGCCCTTTAACCAAAATTTATATAAAAAGTTATCGGGGGACCCAACCTTTTCCTTCCAAATGGGTGTTTTTTAGTATGAACTGGAGGTCTATCTGGTCTCGATTCAAGACGGTTGTGTCTAAAACAGGGCTTGGGAACTAAACTTGATCCATACCAGTTTTAACCTTGTTATCGCAAACCTGACTCGCTTACCTACTTCTTATCAACAATCAATTCAGACAAGTTCACACTTGTCTAAACTTCAAAATCGCTGATATGAAATCACTACTGCATTCAACCTAGCCATCGGCTGCAAAGGATCAATATCCATTAAAAGAATTAACCTCTACTCCATACTAACCATACATTATGAAAACAATCAATAGAAGTAGCAATCAACTCGGGATTTCCCAATTCCCCAAAGGGCTTACCTGGCTTGTAGTGCTTTTCATTGCCAGTAGCTTCTGGTATTATTATAGCACGCAGAAGAACAGGCAAACAGCCACTCCTATGGAAATCGTGATGAAAGTGCGGCAAGCCGCCATGATCTTAAGTCAACAAGGAAAAGGGGCCCTAGCGACCCTAAGGGACAGTAACTCCACTTTTACCTGGAAGGACAGTTACGTTTTCGTGCTCAACTGCAATGCAAATTTAGTGATGGCCAATCCAGCCTTTCCCAACCGGGAAGGCAGCGATATCCTTCAGTATACAGACCAACAGGGCAAACGATATGGACTTGACTTGTGTGAAGCAGCGAGCAACAAAGGGACTTGGGTGGAATACAACTGGCCTACCCCCAACGGGAAAGCACCTCAGCTCAAAACTAGTTATCTAATCAGCGTTCCGGGTCAACCCTATCAAGTAGGAGCAGGCATGTACAACTCGACTTATACCCTGGAGGAACTTAACGAAATGATTAGTACAAGTCCATGAGGGAAAAGGCTTCAAGTCGCAAGGATATATTGATCATTCTGGTGAATTCAATATTTATTTGGTTACCGAGCGGTATTGTCAAAGCGCAATATCGCTCTTTTCATTTCTAGGTCTCTTACACATTAGCAGGATCGTAACAATTTTAAACTGATCTCCAACAACAAGAAAGGCCCCTAAGAATGTTTCTATTGCATGTCTGAATTGCTTAATTTAGAATCTATGAAAATCTTAGGGTCCATATTACTCCTCATTTGTCTATGGTGCTGCCAGTCCAGTAGAGGCCAACAGATCGGCAAACATGATGAGTTTGAGGACCGGTTGTTGCAGATGTATCTGCCTCAAGCCCATCAGGATAGCTTAATGTTAAAGGAGCGATTAGCAAGTTGGAGACACGCTATTCGCGAATCTGAGCTAGATGCCTCCGCCCAATTTGACCTTTGGTTCTATTTGAATCAATTTACTCAGACCGCAGCTTTTCCACAAATCATCCCCCAAAATCCCCAGTTTAAAGAAAACTTAGCCCATTTCCTTACCGCAAGAGAACATACCAAGCTTGCTCAGGCTGCTGCCCTAGCCTACTTTCGTCAAAACTACCTAGATCATCTATTTAGCCCTCCCAGCCGGGATCGCCCCTTTTATCAGCTTGATAAAAAGTCTGAATTATTGAACGAACTAACCGTCTACCCCTTCAACAAGATAAGCAGTTTACTGGAAATTGGCGCAGGTGATGGCGGTTTTGGCTTGCTCCTCCAACTCCTCTATCAAGTGGAACACCTTTACCTAAATGAAATAGACAGTAATCAACTCGTAAGTATAGCACGCCAGATTCAGCTTTTACCCAAAGAAGTACCACAACCGACCCTTGTTCAAGGGCAAACCGATCGGATCGGGTTAGGAGAACAAATGGTCGAAGCCGTCTTGATTAGAAATTCTTTACATCACTTTGAGGTGCCCGAGGAAATGTTGGCCGAAATCAAAAGGCATCTCTTGCCCGGAGGGCGGCTGTATATTTTTGAGGAAGTTCGCGACCCAATTACAGGACACCAGCACTGCGAAAAAGCCATGACGGAGGATGAGATTCGATTTTTGCTGCAAATTGAAGGCTACCGTTGGGTACAAAATTATCCACTAGCCTCAGACTGGCAAAAAATCATGGTATTTGAAGTGGGAGGGCTGGAAAACTAAACTTACTCTTGTACCCTTATTAGTCTTCTTCCCAGTATTGATCTAAAGTAGAGAGACTAGTTTACCCTCCAGTTTTACTCGCCCTTCTTCTGCAGCCATCCTCATCAGTAGGGCCGTAAAGGACTTGGAGATCGAAGCCACCCGAAACCGGTGATCTGGCTTCATGTTAACCCCTAATTCCATCGAAGCCATACCAAAGGCGCCTTGATAAAGAAGTTCTCCATTCTTTGTGACCACACATACCCCTTGGAATCCCAGATTTTCCTGTTCACATTCTAAATAAGTCTGTAGCCCTTCCTGGGTTTGCTGAGAATTATCCTGTCCGAGGCCCAAGGCATAGCCCAAAAACCATGCCGTCGCAACCAATAAGATTTGCTTCATTTTAGATTTTGGGAGTATCAGTTGTAATTTCTCTCCATTTATTACAATCCCCTTCTCTTTTTTTACAAAAAAATTCGTGAGGCATGCCCTTGATCTCTCGGAAGGCTTTAAGATTGCGAACCCCATCCAAAGCCGACAGCAACTTACTGTTAACAGAGGTTAATCTTTCATTAATGCCCATGATGCACTGGAAATAGCAGGTAGAATTCCCTATTTTAGAGGGGAAGCGTAAGCAAATCAATCTACATCTACATATGAAAAACGCACTGTTAATCTGCCTCCTTTTGCTGGGGCTAGGTACCTCTTGTACCATTGAAGATCGGCTGGAACGAAGAGAAGACCGTTTACTAGGAACCTAGTACTTTGATCGAGCCTTTTACAGAGAAGATGGCGCACTCTTCCGCGACAACGTCACCGATGAATTTGCAGGAGATCTCATTACCTTCTTTGATGACTACACCGCATTATACGAGGATTATTCCCTGAACGCAGCTTTCGATGGCCAATGGGAACTCTTCGCTGATCGCGCCTTCTTCGACGATGATGAGGATGTAGAGTTCTTCCTAGACATGAGTTTCTACGATTATGTTAACAATGAAGACTTTGCCTACTATTCTCGCGTCACCCGTCACACCCGCAATAGACTTAATGTTAGAGTAAACCTGAGAAATGGTTTCTACATATTCAGGTTGAGACGATAAAGGACTCCATTTTCTTTTTCAGGAATGTCGCTCTAGGAACAATTCCCTGCCAAAAGGCCCCAGAAGGCTTTCAAAACCTAAATTGCTTTGTACATTGCTTTTAGTATGAAAGCCTTCTATATCCCACTCCTGTTACTTTTCAGTGTTCTGGCCCAACCAGGACTAGCGCAGTTCCACACCAATAGTGACGCCGACAAACTCCCCAACAACTGCTTTGAACTCACCCCGAACGCTTTTGAACAGAAAGGAACCTTTTGGACCTTAGAGACCATCGATTTTAATCAGCCCTTTGATACCATTGTTTGGATTATGCCGGGTGAGGTAGATGAAGGCGGAGAGGGCATGGTTTTCGCTTTTCATACTGGTATCATCTCCATGGGGAGCTACGACGGTCATATGGCCTATGAGGGTCTACCTTCTATCTTAGGCATAGAAATTGATACCCGCCAGAATCCAGAACATGGGGACCCGGAATATGATCACATGGCGCTAAGCAGGAATGGTGGGATTAACCATCAAAGTAGCGATAATCTCGTTGGACCTGTCCCGCTTTCTCCTACTAGAGAAAATGTAGAAGATGGCAAGTTCCATAGTCTACGCATTCAATGGCGCCCTCCTAACAGTTTTAGTGTGTATTGGGACTGCAATCTTCTCCTTAGCTATTCTGGCCAGATTGTAGATGAGGTCTTTGGCGGCAATTCCATGGTTCGCTGGGGAATGGCGGCGGGAACCAGTGCTTCTGCTCAGAATAGACAGCTAATTTGCCTCAGTGGGCAAGCTTTGAATGAACTCGCTGATCGAACAATCTGTCCTGGTGGCCAAACACAACTTCGTACGAGTTTTCCCGCAGAAACCTATTTCTGGAGTCCGGCAGAGGGTCTTGATCGTACCGATGTTCCCGATCCCATTGCCCAACCTGATACAACAACTACTTATTACTTGCAGGCCACTGATGAGTGTGGACAGCACTTTGCCGATACCCTAACCGTGTTCGTAGAAGGAGCCCCCATTGATCTTAATCTCCCAAGGGATACTACCCTATGCGACGCCTCTAGCTATATAATTGACGCTACGACTCCAGGTGCCTCCTACCTGTGGTCTGATGGCTCTATGGATAGCCGGCTTGAGATTACGGAAAATGGTATTTATACACTTGATATTCAAACCGCAAGCTGTGAAGCTTTTTACAGTCAGCAAGTAAATTTTGGAAGTCCTCCCACCCCTTCTCTCCCACCAGACACCTTGATCTGTGAGGCTAACCATCCAGCTTTAGACGCTACTGTATCGCTTGGAAGTTATGTATGGGATGATGGAAGCACGGCACCCACCAGGCCAATATCAAGCTCTGGCATATACAGTGTCACCGTCTCTAACAACTGTGGTAATAGTATAGCCTCTACTCGCGTTCAATTGCAAGCTTGCGATTTACTCTACATCCCCACCGCCTTCTCTCCTAATGGAGATGGAATAAATGATCAATTTCTCTTACAGTCCCCTTTGCCCTTACAAATTGAAGTCTTCCAGATATTTGATCGTTGGGGCAACCAGGTATACAGTAGAAGTGGATCTTTCACCCTGGATGAAACCCAAGGATGGGACGGCACTTTTAGGGGAAAGCCCTTGCCTGTTGGTCCTTATATTTACTATTTAAAGCTAATCTACATGGATGGGATGACGCAAATAAAATCAGGGGAGATCAACATTATTCGTTAATTGACTATCTTTAAGTATCTTTCAAGTACCGACTGCGTATGATAGAACGAAAGAGCTAATCCTATTTTCTAGGAGTTATGTGTGCTCATGGTCACCTATCTCTCCATTTATCCCTCTTCAAATAAACCCAGCCTACAATTATGCGGTAGGCCGTGCAGAGATTTGGATTCGTACTAGCATATGGGATATTGCCCAGATATAAAACCTAATCGTTTTTTACTTTTGGTTCGCTCCACTAGTGAACCCTGAGCAACATAGGTATGAATAGTTTTTTAAATAAGGTCATTTATTTCGGAATAGAGGAAGACACCCCCTTGGATGAACGCATTAAGCTCAAGGGGATCAATTCCATTAGTTTGGCACTTGGACCTGCTTTGCTTTTCATCGTTATTCTGGAAAGCTTCAATCCAACCGGCAGTCTCGCTTTTGTAGGTCTGATTGGGGGGTACCTGACTATCATTGCCGTTATCCTGTACCTTAACATCAAGCATCAATTTCAAATCTCTTACCACCTCATTCTATTTGTAGCTCCCTTTGGTGTTTTTGCGGAGATTGTGCTATTCGGTAACTCCTTGCGTGCCGATACCGTCTTTATGATCTTATTCGTTGCTGCAATATTTCTACGTCCATCCCACAGGACCATGATAGCGGTCTACGCGCTTTATATCTTACTAATAATTACTTCCCAAGTTTATCTATACTCGAATCCGCCAATCATTGAATCACAGCCGTACGCCATTACCGAATATATGGCAATGATATTGACCATATTGACCATCATTCTAATCATGAAGAACTATGAAACGGAAAAGGCGATAGAGCAAAAGAAGATGGAAACCCTCTTGGCGGAACTGGCTGAAAAAAATCAGGAATTAGTCCGCGTCAATCGCGATTTGGAGGATTTCACTTTTGCTACTTCTCACGACCTGAAGACACCAATTCGCCTCCTGGTGAGTTTTAGTGACCTATTACGGAGAAAACAAGCCCTACAAGAGGACAAAGAGACACGGGAGTATTTAGAGTTTATCAATGAGAATAGTAGGCATATGTATCAACTGATTGAGAATCTGTTGTCTTATGCCCGTGTAAAAGATCATCCACCAAAAAAAGAATGGGTTGACTTACAAGCCCTTATTGAAGAGCTAGTAGAAGTCCTTGAAAAGGCTGTTCCCTCATTGGAGGTAGAAATTCCACAGAAGTTACCACGCATATTGTCACACTATGATACGCTACGCTTGCTTTTTCACAACTTGCTAGAAAATGGTATAAAATACAACACCAGCAAAACCATACAAATAAGGATTCTTTATCAATATGAGAGAGGACAACTTTGCTTCAGGATTACTGACAATGGTATTGGAATAGATAGTGCATACAGCGATTACATTTTCAAAATGTTTAAGCGTTTGCACAACAGCAGTTCTTTTCCGGGCACAGGCATAGGTTTGTCCACCTGCAAACGCATTCTAGAGGGTTGGAACGGGCATATCAGCTTCGAATCTGAATTAGACAGAGGTACTACCTTCATCTTGAAATGGCCAGTTAAACGGAGTGCTTACTTACCTGCTACTCCTCCCAAAATGGCGAATACCACTCGCTAGAATTGTCTATTCACTAAAAATCTTAGCCCGGGCACACAATGCCAATAGGCTTTTCCCCTCAAAACGCTCATCATTAGGATCAAAAAACCTAAATGATGAAGATTTCACCCTACCCCACTGATGCACATTGGTCAAGCTCCAGTTAACTTTCTGGAGATTTTCGTTGAACTATTTCACTCCCACTTATTGTTATACAGTTTCGAGGATGCTCAAGCAACAAATCAGTACAAAAAACTGAAGTAAGACATGCACGACTTGCAAATCGTAAAGGCACAACCCACGGATTGCTCTACCCTAACTGAAATAAGTAAAGCGGCCAAAGCTTATTGGGGCTATGCCCAGAAATGGCTGGATCTATGGGACGCTGATCTCACCATCACACCGGAAAATATGGAAAAGGATAGTATCTACAAATTGATACAAGAAGAGCGCATCTTGGGCTTTTGCGTTATTTCCGAAGAAGATGACTCCCTAGAAATTGAGCACCTATGGATACGACCAGCGTATATTGGGAAAGGATTAGGGAAACTCCTATTACAAAAGGTTCTGGACAAGGTAATTACCAAAAGCCACGTGACACTGTCAGTCGTTGCAGACCCCAATGCCACAGGCTTTTATGAGAAATTTGGGTTAAAGACAATAGCGTACATTCCTAGTCAACCGGAAGGTCGTCAATTGCCAGTTATGCAATTGCCGCTAAATTCGTAGCAAGCTCCATTAGTTCAGCCTGTGTAGTGACTGTCTTATCTTTGTTGTACCATTTTTGTAAGGTCACTGAAAACTCAGCGTATGGTGGCGGGGTTGGATTCGCCTTATAAGCATTTACTAACTCCTGAGCAGGTGCGGGTCTGGCCCCCCAGGTCGTGACAACTTCCAAAGTATCTTTATCCAACACAATAAGTTTGGGTATAGCTCGACTACCGTTGGTAAGGAATTCATCCATTAAGTCCGGCAATTCATCACGAAGGACTAAAGACATTTCCGTATTGGGAAGTTCCTGGACGATAGCATCGAAAATGGGTACAATCTGGGCCGCATCTCCACACCAAGCCTCTGTAATCACTAGCCAGATGTATTGACCAGGTAAGGCGGCAAAGGCATCCACAAGTGCAGGCTGGATATTGGCTTTCTTACCAAGGCGTTTCATCCGCTGTAAGTTCATTTTGGTGTAATGTACCATAGACTCACTCTGATTCGGCCCCGTAGTTTTACCGGCTTCTACCAATTCTTGCATCAATTCATAGTAGGTAGCATAACTCATTCCTTCTGCCAAGCTGCGCTGCAATAAAGCTTTCATTACTTCTCCTTTGTGTTGAACTTGAAGCTTCTCCAATCCCGTGGCGAAAGCGTCAAGCTTTGTTAATATATATTTGTTGAGAAAGGGCTTTTCCATCAAAATCGATCTTTGCCCTCGCTAATAAAACCATTCTTGACATGCGAAGGTTGCAACAGCCAAAACCAAGTGTCGCAGTGTGGACAAGTAGTCAGGCAGGAATATGGGGGATGGAGCGGAACGACCTCATCTTGAGGAACTCTCCCGCGAATTAGGATTGACAACCCATGTAACATTTCTCGGCGAACGGAAGGATGTTCCGGAACAGCTACGCACTACGGGCTTCTTCGTCTCATCTTCGACCACGGAAGGCATTTCACTCACGCTTTTGGAAGCCATGGCGGTCGGTCTTCCAATCGTGACAACGGACGTCGGTGGTAATCCGGAAATCGTTGTACCGGGCGTGACGGGTGAACTCGTATCTCCTCGACAGCCGGAACAACTAGCAGCGTCGATGCTCCAAATGATCCACCAACGGCAAGAATGGCCCGCGCTGGGTGCGGCAGCTCGCAGCCGCGTCGAACAGCACTTTAATATCCGAGTCATGGTCGAACAGTACGAGGACCTGTACTCAACGCTCGTTGAAGCTCGCAAAGACTCACGGACATAACACCCCTACACCGATCGACAAATGAACAACAAGATCATGAATGTCGCACTGGTTGGGTGTGGGGCGCGTGCAGATACCCATCTCTCTCAGTTGGCGAACATTAAACAGGCGAACGTCGTCGCGGTTTGCGATCCTAACGAAGATCTTGTGTATCAAGCCGCCGAGCGATTTCGAATCGACGGCCGATATACAGACATGCATGATATGGTGTGCGACACCCGCCCGGATGTCGTCCATATCACAACAAATACGGCTTCGCACATCGACCTGGCGATCAAACTATTGAATTCCGGGTGCCATCTCTACATTGAAAGCCCGTTTACGAAGAACTCCGAGGAAGCCCGAGAAGTCCTTTCGGTCGCACGACGCCAGGATCGGCAAGTCTGCGTTGGTCATGATCAATTGTTTGATCCAATTTGGCTCAAGGGGAAAATCTGGATCCTCAATGGCTTGATTGGACAAGTGAATCGGGTGGAATCGATATTAGGAATCTCCTTGGATCAGGAGCTGCGGTCATTGGACACGATGCCTGGAACCACCTTGCGAGAAATTAATGCTGAATTCCTACACAATCTTGTGACCCCACCGCTGACTGCGATTACGGATTTCATGAGTTCAGATGACCAGCCCCGAATTTACGGCGGATGGTACGCGCATGGACGACATGACTTCCCAACGGAATTACATATCGCACTTCAATCAGATTCGTATAGTGGGCAGCTAGCGATCTCTTCGCTAATTCCCCCACAAAGGATCGCTCGTATTTATGGGACGAATGGGACCTTAGAACTCGATTTCGACGCCCAGACGTTGGTCCTGCACAACCGGCTCACATCAGGAGACGCATTCGCCAAACTCGATGTCGCAAACTCCAATTTGTGGAACAGTCTATGGAACTTGACGACCAAAATGTGGCGATTCGCCCGTAAAGATTTGAATCATCACGCGGGAATGAAAACATTGATCGAACAGTTCTACGACTCGCTCCTGAAGGGGACGCGATTGCCAATCAGTCAGAATGAACTCTTACATATCACACAACTGACGGATCGAATCTTTGCCCATTGCCAGGGAACGGAAGATATGTACGTGCGTGACTTACGAACAATTCAGGCAGAAATGGAGGACGCGGTATGTCTCACATCGCATGTGTAACGGGCGCCACCGGATTCCTCGGTCGCCATCTTGTTCGCGCATTATGTCAACGCGAGGACTTTGAAGTCCGGTGTTTGCTGCGACCAACGAGCAGCACGCAGGGAATTGAGGACACGGTTCCACTAAAACATCTCCACCGGGTCCGGTTTATCCGCCTCGACTACGATGACCCACTTCAGTTAAGCGAATCCATTTCCGGGGCGGGAGTCGTCTATCACCTGGCCGCTTCGCTGACGGGGGAAACGTCCGCGATGTTCGAAAACACATTGCTGCCGACGAGAAAAATGCTGGAAGCCAGCCAAGCCGCTCGCGTCCACCGTTTTGTGCTCGTCAGTTCCCTTGGCGTCTATGGCACTGCGGCGCTGCGTGCGCATAGCACGTTGACTGAGGAGACGCCGATCGATCCCGCCCCCGCCGAACGTGATCCATATACATTTACAAAGATTCACCAAGAAAATGTAGCGCGTCAATTGGCCGAAGATTTACAAGTGCCGTTAGTTGTGGTGCGTCCCGGCGTCATTTACGGTCCGGGGCGATCTCCACTGTCCAGTCGAATCGGGATCGGCCTCGGCCCATGTTTTGTGCAAATGGGAAACCAAACGCTCCCTTATACCTACGTCGAAAACTGCGCTGAGGCGATCGCCCAGGCGGGGAACGTCCCCGGGATCGAAGGGGAGACCTTTAACGTCATCGACGACGACCTGCCGACTGGTTCAACAGTAATCAAGCTGATGCGCAAATCCGGCAGACGGGTGCGATCCATTTGGGTTCCACGGGTGGCAATTGGCCCTCTATCGAGCATCTATCACTGGTATGCGAAATATTCGCAAGGCGAACTCCCGCCAGCTATCACGCCCTATAAAAGTGCTGCAATGTGGAAACCATTGAAGTACTCAAACCAGAAAGCGAAAGATCGATTGCATTGGGAGCCTGCGGTAACGACGCAGGAAGGGCTTCGTCGTACAATCTTGAACTAATTGCCATGCGGATCCTGTTTTTTAGCACGACTTTCCCAGATGCCACCGCTCCGACGCGTGGGACGTATAATTCTGCGCTGTGTCGAGAATTGGCACGGGAGCACGACGTGCGCGCGATTTCTCCTCGCACGTTCACTGAGGCCGCCGTTTCGAAACTACGAGGGCATTCCTATCGGCGATCCGAGAGCATTCAAGAAGCTGGGATCGTGGTCGACTACCCAACTTATTGGTACACACCAAAAGTCTGGCAGGATCGATCGGGTGACCAGATGTGGTGGTCCGTTCGCAGAACGGTTGAACGTGCCGTGCGTGAATTTCAACCGGAGGCTGTCCTTAGCTATTGGGCTCATCCTGATGGTGAGGTCGGTTTGCGAGCCGCTCGCTTGGCTGGCGTCCCGTGCGGCGTGATCGTGGGTGGATCTGACGTGCTGATTTTACCCCAGCTTCCCAAGCGGGGATCGCGTGTACGGGAAGTTCTGCTGCAATCGGGCGCTGTCATCACGGTCTGCGAGGGGCTGCGGACTGCATCGATCCAACTCGGCGTCCCAGCAGATCGAGTACATACGATCTATCAAGGCATCGAAACGACGGTATTTCATCAAGCTTGTTCTCGCACCGAATCACGCAAGAAACTGGCGCTCAATGAAGGACATCACCTACTTTGGGTCGGGCGAATGCATCCTATCAAGGCGTTGCCGATCCTCATCGAGGCTGTCGAGATCCTTCATCAGCGGGGCATGATTTTCCAACTCCATTTGGTTGGTGATGGTTCCGAAAGAGGTCCAATCCAACAGCTTGTTAATGACAAAAAACTGTCAAATGTTGTTACATTTCGGGGGGCGGTCGGGCACGATCAGATCGGAGACTGGTATCGAGCCTGCGATCTTACGGTGCTATCGAGTGATTCCGAAGGGCTTCCGAATGTCTTTCGCGAATCATTAGCCTGCGGGACCCCCTTCGTTTCCACGGATGTTGGCAGCGTCAGGGAAATTGCGGATGACAGTTATGCCTGCCTGGCACCCAAAAGAGATCCACGGGCACTTGCTGACGCAATCGCCCGTGCACTCGATCCCAGTTTTCGCGAAGCTGCCGCGCGTTATCAACCCAGCTCATGGGCCGACTGTGCTCAAGAAATAACAGCATTGTTTACATCAATTCGTCAATCGAGCGACCTCTCGGTGGACTCCAAATTCGTGACCGCGGTGCCATCATGAATCAGAAACGAGTCTTATTTATCTCTTATCTCTTCCCACCCGTGGGGGGAGTAAGCGTGCAACGGGTTACGAAGTTCGTAAAGTTCCTGCCCGAGTTTGGCTGGGCTTCCTCAGTGTTAACGGTGTCGAACCCGTCCGTACCGCTGGTTGATGAATCCTTTCATAAAGATATCCCTCCGGGAACCATCATTCGCCGGGCGAAGACCTATGAACCGGGTTATGCCATCAAGCAGGCGGTGGCTGGCGGACAATCAAAACAACGAAGAAATCCCCTCGTCGGAGGTCTCAAAACAGTAGCTCGTAACGTGGCAAACAGCGTGCTGTTGCCCGATGCACAGGTGCTCTGGCATCCCCAGGCATATCGACAGGGCCTTCAGTTACTCAGAGAAGTCCCGCACGACATCATCCTGGCGACAGGGCCGCCGTTTTCGAATCTCGTGCTGGGAGAGAAGCTCAGCCGAAAGACCGGCGTTCCGCTCGTACTCGATTACCGCGATGAATGGGATATCAGTAACGCATACTGGAAAACAAAGGACACAATCGGTTTTCGAATTGGGTCCAACAACGGCAACAGGCCAGAGCGTTACGGACGGCGCAACTTGTCATTGCGACAACGCCATCGAGTGCCAAGGCGATCGGCGAATCAGCGAACCAGGCGCGCAGCCAGGCGATGTGTAGCTACATCACCAACGGTTTCGACACCGATGACTATCAAGATCATATCGATCTTAACAAACCTGATTATGGCCAGGGTGTTAACAGATTTCGTCTGGCGTTTATCGGAACTCTATGGAATCTCAACTCAATTGAGCCGCTGGTTTGCGCTATCGAATACCTCGCCAAGTCGAATGCTCCACTGCTGAGCGAATTCGAACTGTTATGCGTCGGCCGCCGTACACCTGATCAAGAGGGCATCCTTGATCGACTGAACTCGTTGCCGTGCCATGTGGTGCGACTCCCCTTCGTCGACCATGCGGAGGCGATCCGGTTGATGCGAACGTCCGATGCCCTACTCATGCTGAATTCCGAACTGCCTAAGACGCAGCGGATCATCAATGCGAAGACCTTTGAATATATGGCTGCAAAACGGCCGATGTTTGTGGTAGCTCCCGAGGGAGATGTCTGGGATCTTGTTTATGAACTCCCCGGTACACGTCTGAGTCGCCCGAGCCAGGTCGAACAGATCGCCGAACAACTCGCATTGGCGATAGAGGAACATCGGTTGGGGGTTGACTATCAGAATGCCGTCTGGGAGATCGGGGCGTTTCACCGTCGGGAACTTACCGGACAACTTGCCGAACACTTAAATCGTATCGCGGGACAGCCATCAGCATCAAATACTGAACATGAGGTGCCCCGATGAAATTGCCTAGAAATATCGATCGGTGGATTGGAAGTTATTTTTTCCCCGAGGAACGCAAGGTCCCTTGGCGTGAAGGGGACGATGTCGATCTATTCATAGCGATCTGTGACCACTGGGAGCCTGAGTGCTATGGGGCGAATCATGAGACTGCTGTGTCTCGTGTACATCGCTGGCGAGACGACTATCCGCGGCTGTTTAGTGAGTTTCGGGATATCGACGGTAGACCGCCGCAGTACAGTTTCTTTTTCCCGCAAGATGAATATCATCCTCGTTACCTGGACGACCTAAAACCGCTCATCGAAGCCGGTTACGGTGATGTCGAGGTCCACCTGCATCATCGGCATGACACAGCGACTCAGCTCACGGATAAGCTGGAACAGTTTCGCGATGACCTATTTCATCGGCATGGATTATTACGTCGCGATCCGAAATCCGGCGAAATCGTCTATGGATTTATCCATGGGAACTGGGCTCTGTGCAATTCGCTGCCCAGCGGTGACTTCTGTGGCGTGAACAATGAAATCACGGTGCTTCTGAATACGGGATGCTATGCAGATTTCACGCTTCCATCAGCCCTAGTCCGGCGCAGACGTCGACTATTAATTCGATTTATTACGCAG
>CBDHHG010000034.1:0-43595 GCA_965263225.1 Saprospiraceae bacterium | reverse complement strand
ATAACTTACCGTCAACCAGGCGATCACCAGAATGGCAATCGATGGCACGACAAACAACCACCAATCCAATTGGATCCGGAAAACAAAATCAGCTAGCCATCGATGCGTTCCCCAATAGGCAAAGGGGATGGCAATTAATGTAGCCATGCCGATCAGGCGCAAAAAGTCCTTGGCCAGTAAACCAACAATTCCTTGCACCGACGCACCGAGCACCTTTCGAATGCCCATCTCCTTGGTCCGTAGGGCTGTCATAAATACCGCCAGTCCAAAGAGCCCTAAGCACGCAATGAACAGCGCTAAGAGGGAAAACAAGGCAATAGCCTTACTGAGGATACCTTCCTTTTCAGAAAGAGCCGCCAGGTTTTCATCCAAAAAATAATAGGAAACCGGTTCTTCTGGTACGAAGGCTTGCCATTTCTGTTCTAAGTGTGCGAGGAATCCAGCCATATCTTCGCCCTTTAGCTTAAGACTAAGGTTGTGCCGGTTAGCATCAAAAATCATAACGATAGGTTCAACAGCGTGATGATAGTCCTGAAAGTTGAAGTCTTTGACCACTCCTATGATGCGCTCCTCTTCGTTGATTCTTTGGCCAACAGGATCCTTGAGTCCTAAGGCTTTGACAGCTGCCTCATTCACGATCAGACCGGAAGAATCCGAAGCTAGTTGCGCATCGAAGTTGCGGCCGTCTAGGATTGGCATATCCAAGGTTTGGAGATAATCTTCGTCAATAGGAAAGGTATTCAGACTTAAGGGATGCTCCATTTCCGGCGTCTTGTAGGTAGCCTGCCAAAGATTGCGACCGGCGGGCATTCGGCTATTAAAGGAGCTGGAAACCACCTCGGTATGCTGTACCAATTGCTGTCTAAAACTCTCTTTGCTGGTAGACAAGGAGTCTAAATTGTATAGCACCAGTACATTTTCGTGCTGGAAGCCTTTATCGGAGACGCGCATGAATTGGAACTGCTGATAAACTGTCAGGGTACCGATCAGCAGAAAGGCTGCCAAGGTGAATTGGATCACAATCAGTCCCCCTCTGAAGAAGCTACGCTTTTGTACGCCAAGTTTTCCTTTCAACACCTGCGCTGGCCGAAAACGCGTCAGAAAAAAGGCGGGATATAAGCCTGACAGTAGCCCAACGAATAGGGCAAAAGCGGCTAGGCCTAAGACATGTGCCGGAGACTCAAACAAGGTCTCAAGCAACCTACTTCCAGTAGCCTTTTCAACCAATAACAAGAGAGAATCCGCCATTACCGCTGCCACGCCCGCTGCCGTCAAGCTAAACACCATGGCTTCTAGTAGGAATCTACCTTGCAGGAGTCGAGTAGCGGCGCCTAAGGTCTTCTTGACGCCAATTTCCCTTGCTCTGGTGATGCCGACTGCTGTGGATAAATTGATGTAGTTAAAACTGGCCATGATGAGGATGATCAGGCCAATGATGGCCAAAATATTGACGAGTAAGGGATTACCTCCCGTTGACAGGTCAAATCGTAGTCGTTCACCCAGGTATATCTCTTGGAGCTGTTGTGGATAAAACTTAACGGCATTGCTGCTCGCCAGCCATGCTTCCAACTCCATCCCCGGGTTCACCTTGGGGTAGACTTGTTTCCGAACCAACTGATCCAGCGTCGCGATGAGGTCACTTCTATCCGCTCCCGGTGATAGTTTAACGTAGTTATACAGGCTACCTGACATCCAGTTATTCTCGTCCCGTAATCGTGGATAAATCGGCATCCACATACCCGTTGGCAGATGAGAATTCTTGGTTTGCTCCTCAACTACTCCCGTTACCTGAAACAAGCTATGCTCTTCACCCACTTCGATATACTCTCCTACCACATTGCTTTTACCAAAATACTTCTGGGCTAAATCTGCGGTAATGACCACGCTATTCGGAGATTGCAAGGCCGTAGCTGGGTTCCCATCTTCAAAGCGGTAGGCAAATACTTCAAAGAAAGTCGAGTCTACAAATAGGGTTTGGTCCTGAATAAAAGTCTCCTCCCCTATCTTGAGCGATTGCTCTCCGCCGCGGGTTGTTAAACGCGTAGCGGCCTCTATATCGTTGAATACCAAGACATTTTCCCGCAAGATTTCTTGGCTAACCGCGAAGGAGCCCATATTCATAAAGCCTGTACCAATACGAAAGACTCGATCGCCTTCGGCAAAGTGTTTGTCGTAACTCCATTCCTGCTGTACATAACGCAACATGATAAAGCTGCAAGCAATACCCAGGGACAAACCCAGCAAGTTGATGGTGGTAAAGACCGGCCTGCGCTGAGCATTACGGAAAATTGTCTTTAAGAGTGTCTTGAACATACTAGGTGGTTTTCAATGATGTAAGTACTCGGCCAAGATTAAACGGACCTATCCCTTTGGGCGATTTCTGATAAAAAAGGACCAAAAAATCATGGCTTTTTGGCATAAGTTCGGAAGTTTTAGCGCAGACTATTCCGAGCGGAGTATCTTAGACGGATTCATCTGAACTATGCCAATCATCTTCATCAGGATAGTCAGCACAACTAAAAACAGGACTCCCAGTCCTGCCAAGCCCAAAACCCAAGGTTCGACGCCAACATGGACCGCAAAAATACTATCCAATAAACCTTTCACAATAAAGTAGCCGCCCGCAGCTCCTACCAAAATCCCTAAGAAGGAGATCAAGACATAGCGGAAGTTGAGTAGCACCGTAAGGTTCCGAAGCGTCGCACCGACCACCCGCCTGATGGCGATCTCCTTCATTCGCCGTACGATGTTCAGCGATATCAAGGCAAAAAGGCCTACGGAAGTCAGAATCACTGTGATCAACGCAAAGAACATAAATAGCCACTTGATATTGTTGGTAATCAATGCTTCCTTCGCCAGCACTTGATCCTGGAAAAACCCTTCGTAGGGTCGGTATGGAAATAGTTCATTCCATTGATTTAATAGATATTGGTTGATAGCCACTAGCTTCTCAGAAGGGGCCTTGAGTGCCAATAGGTGATAGTTTTCTTTAGGAATCATTTGAATGATCACCGGTTCAAGCGGATTAAAGAAATCTCCCTGATAGAAATCCTCTACCACTCCAACAACTTGATAGGCGCTACTATCCATCATTATTTGCTGATTGAGTGGTTCTTCCCAGCCCAAACTGGCTACCAGTTTTTCATTTACCATAATAGATCGTTCGGTATCACTCCCCCTTTCCTCCGTCAGGAATCTTCCTTCCTTCAGACTAATCTCCATCATATCCAGGTAGCCTTCACCTGTACCCAGATAGTGGACCTCTAGATCCTGATCTCGCCATTGAACTTCCTTCGTCTGGTAGATATTACCCACTTGACCGCTAGCCCCCGCTAGTTCAATTACATCTGGATGTTGAGCAGCCTTTTCCTTCAATATTTCATAAGATTGACCATCCATAACAGGCACCGCCATCACACCTTCTCTTAAGTATCCCATATCGGCAGTTTTTTGAAAACTGGCATTTCGTGCAAAGACAAAACCGCCTGCTAAAGCCACAATGGCGATCATTACTTGTGCGCCCAGCATAACTCGTGAGAACAAATTGTTGCCACTGAATTGAACCTTACCTCTGAAGATTTTTGTCACCTCAAACCCACTAATGTAGAAAGCAGGATAGGCCCCCGCCAATAGGGTTGCTGTCAATAAACTACCTACTAAAAAGGCCATTAGCGCGGGATTATCAAAGTAGTTGATTTCCAATTCAAGAAAATCCCACATGGCGTTATACTGTGGCAAAAGAATGGGAACTAGAAAAAGGCTTAGTACAAAAGCCAACAAACAAATGCCAAAGCTTTCACCTAATAGCTGCGTCACCAATTGTTTGCGTGAACTCCCCATAACCTTACGTACCCCCATTTCCTTTAATCTGCGATTGGATAGCGCAATGGTTGTGTTGGTGAGATTCAAACAAGCAGCCAGCAGCAGCAAGAAGGCCAACAGGCTTGGGCCCCAGACTGCGGAAGGTGGAGTACTCTCGCGCAGATAGTTCGCTCGTTTTTTCATGCCCGTATGCGCAATATCTGCTAGGGGATCTAGTAGGAAGGCACTGATCTGCCAATCTTCTCGATTGCTGTTCTGGATGGGTACAAACTGTGCCAATTGCTCCTCTACCCGGCTTTTGTCATTGGCATCCCTCAACTTTAGGAAGGTAACATCTGCAAATCTTGCCCAGTCCTGATGGTCAATCGGTGCACCCTGGTAGGTGATATTGTCCGAATGGGCAATCATATCGAAATGAATACTAGAATTGAATGGATATTCTCCCACCAGGGCGATCACAGTCATGGCCTTTTGGAAATCCAAGCCAGCAAATATTTCTATGGTTTTCCCGATGGGGTCATCATCACCAAAGTATTTCTTGGCCATTTTTTCCGTGAGAATGACCGACTCTGGTTTTCCAAGGTCAAGTACACTGCCTTTAGTAATGGGGAAATCGAACAAATCGAAGAATCCTTCATCCACAAAATGGATCACCTCATTGTACACATTTTGCTCATTCTTTACATTGGATCGGAGCGTATACAAGCGAACGGCCTCCTCCACTTCAGGAATACGCTGAGCTGCCGCCTCTGCCAAAGGTAGCGGCGTAATGCCATAGATTAGATCGTTGCTAGCTTTGCGGCTATCCAACTTGAAGACGGTATCTTTTTTAGCGTGGAAGGCATCGAAGTCTCGATCGAACTGATAGTTAACAAAGGCAATGATACAACAGGCCAGGGCAATCCCCATACCTAGTACGTTTACCAATACGTAGAAGGCATTCTTCCGCACATTGCGGAGTACAATGCGTAAATAATTTTGTAGCATAAGTCGGAGTTAAAGTTGAGATAGTCCTAAGGACATCTCATGTAGAACTAGTTTAATATTGCTGTATAGTGAATGCTTAAACTAGTGCCTATCTGTATATTCTACCCTGAATCAGAGCTCTATTTATCATTCGTGCCTCAAGCTCTCAATTGGATTAGCTAAGGCTGTTTTTATGGCCTGATAGCAAACCGTTAGTACCGCAATGCCCATCGCTAAAGCAATGGCCAACAAGAAGGGATAGGGGGTAATATCAACCTGAAAAGCAAAGTCTTCCAGCCATTTGGTGATCAGCCAATAACCTAAAGGCAAGGCAAACAAAGAAGCCCAGAACACCCAGCGTGTAAAATCTTTCACCAGCATAAAGACGATACCGTTGACGGTTGCCCCTACTACTTTCCGAATGCCAATCTCCTTGGTTCGCCGGGTTGTTGAATGAGTGGCCAAACCAAATAAACCCAGCACGCCAATGAATAGGGTTAGTAAGGTGGCATACAGCATGGTATCTCCAAAGCGTTCCTGTTCTGCGTACTGCTCGGCAAAATCATCATCCAGGAAGGAATAGCGGAACGGATGATCAGGTTCTATCTTACCCCAGAGGTTTTCAATGGCTTTCAAGGTTCCATCTAAGTCTTCCGTAGACACTTTAATACTCGTCACACGGTAGTTGGGTTGATACATCATGATCATTGGACCTATACTTCGATCCAGGCCTCGGAAATGAAAATCCTTAACCACCCCTACAATTTTGTTGGAGCCCTCATCCGCAGCGGAATACGTAAAGCGGATCTGCGTATCAAAAGGATCTTTCAGATTTGCTTCCCGTAGAAAAGCCTCGTTTACTACAAAGGCATTCAGTGTATCACTGGCTATATCTCGAGAGAAGAATCGCCCATCTTGCAGCTCCAAATCTAGGGTTTCGGCATAATCTGCGTCCACCCAGGACATGAACACATTCGGCAAGGTTTCCCCATTCACCATCACGCCCCAATCCGGCAGGGGTTGTCCTGGAACACTAAAGGAAGTGGAGAGGGAGCTGACACCAGAAATCCGCTGAAATTCTCCTTTCAAGGCTTCTACCTTGGGGGCTGAAGTAGAAAGATTCAGGGGTACCACCACTACTTGCTCGGAGGAGAAGCCCAAGTCTTTAGTCATCATGAAATTGACTTGGCGGAAAACGAACAAGACCACCACAATCAACACCACCGATACACCAAACTGCACCATCACCAAAGCCCGTCTGAAGAGGTTACCCCTAGCACCCCTATCCAGACTTCTTTTCAGGATCAAGCCCGGTTTAAAGGCAGAAATGATCAAAGCTGGGACAATTCCCGCCAGAGCGCCTACTAATAGGGCCAAACCGCCCATGTAAAGCATCCAACGCTGCATACCATCTTCCAGAAAGTGCAGACTGCGATCCGTGATAGCGTTGAAAAAAGGCAGGAATAGCTCGGCTAAGGCCAGTGACAACACAAAGGCAATACCGGTTTGTAGTAGGGCCTCGACCATAAATTGGTTTATAAGTTGTCCTCGACCAGCGCCAGACACCTTTCGGACGCCTATTTCCATCGCTCGCTGTGTTGAACTAGCTGTTGTTAGATTAATGTAATTGATACAGGCCACCACCAGCATGATCAAACCAATCATGCCAAAAATATAGAGGTACTTAATATTTCCTCCCTTGCGATTAAACGCAAACCAGGTATTTGACAGCGGATGCAAATGAATATCATGAAGGCTTTGCAAACCCCAATTGGGATAGCGAGTAGCATCGGGAGAGCGGCCGCTTTCGCGATTGGCTTGTTCTAGGAAAGGGGTGACTAGAGCTGTAATTTTCGATTCTAATTGTTCAATCGAAGCATCTTTGCGAACCTTCAAAAATGTTGATCGATTGTTATTGACCCAACGCGTGGAAGCGCGGCCGTAGCGCACATAAGCTTCGAAAGTCAGTTGCGTATTGCCCGCCAAAGGCGTCAAAACGCCGGAAACCACGTAATCATCCTCCGTATCCACTTTTATCGTTTTCCCGATCGGATCTTCTTCTCCAAAAAGCTGCTCTGCCAAACGCTCCGAAAGTACGATATTCTGACTGAGCTTTAAGACCTCCTCGGCTTGCCCTTGCGATAGTTCAAAAGGAATGACTTCAAAGAAAGTACTATCTACCACCGCCACTTGGTCCATAAAGACCTTTTCCTCTCCGTTTTGCAACAAGACATCAGTAGATACGGAGAGCCCAGTGGCTTGTAACACCTCCGGAAGCTCCTCCCTAACCGTATAGGCTAGTGGTCCGGGAGTCCAAACGGTTTCTCCGCCTCCTTCCCAACTTCGGTAAGCCCTATAAATCTGATCACTATCTGGAATCCACTTATCGTAACTGCGTTCGTGTTGGACGTACAGAAAAATCAGGATAGCCACAGCAAATCCTACAGCAAGCCCCAGGATATTGATCAGTGAGTTTAGCTTATGCTTAAATAGATTTCTACTAGCAGACCTTAGATAACTTTTAAACATGTCGGGTATATTTAATCTAAAGGTAGATGATCATGGCTGTCTATTCTTGCCGAAGGCTGTCTACTGGATTAGCGGTAGCCGCTCGGAAACTATGGAAACTCACCGTCACGATGGCAATGCATAGGCCAATAATACCAACCAACAAGAATTGCCACCAAGCGATATCAATGGTATAAGCGAAATCTTCTAACCAGCGCTTGCTGGCCCACCAAGCAATGGGGGAAGCAATGAGCAAGGCAATGAAGACCAGCCATAAGAAGCTTTGGGTTAGCAAGCCCATCAGGTGCACCACAGACGCCCCTAGAATCTTTCTAATCCCTATCTCCTTGGTACGTTGTGCGGTAGTGAAGGAGATTAAACCAAATAGTCCCAAGCAGCAAATGAAGATTGCCATGGAAGTAGCCGTGTTCACCAGTTGAGCCGTTTCTTGTTCTCTTTCGTAAAACTGAGCAATCTGTTCATCCACGAAGCGGTAGTTGAAGTTTTCCCCAGGAAAAATTTCATTCCACTTTTCTTCTATTGCGGCTAATGGCGTAGAAAAGTCCTGTTGCTCATTTTTTACTTTAAACTTGACACTCACCGTATTTCCTCGACGGCCTAAAACCGCAGTAGGCTTGATGGGCTCGTATAGGGGTTGGATATGAAAATCAGCTACCACTCCTACCACGGGCACCGCTTTTCTTCCCAAATCGACAGTTTGGCCAACTATCTCCGCCGGAGACTCATAGCCCAATTTTGCTAAATAAGCCTCATTGATCAATAATTCACTGATGGTATCGCTTGGTCTGAAGTTACGCCCAGCCAATAATTCAATCTCAAATACGTGGATAAAAGCCGTATCCCCAAACTTCTGGTGAACATTCTGACTAATCTCTTCCCCATCCTTGATATGCCGCATAATACTGGTAGAATAGCCTGCCTCCGCTGGCAATGACCCGTGATTACTCACCGCTTCTAAGGCTGGTAATCGCTTCAGCTCTTCGATCAAGACACGCTTTCGATTAGTCGTATCTTGACGTGGCAAGTCAAAATTCACGATGGCTTCTTTTTCAAAACCCATATCCTTATTGAGCATAAAGCGAATCTGCTGGCCGACGGTTAAAGTGCCAAAGATCAAAACCTGGGCAATGACAAACTGGAAGACTACGAGTCCCTTTCTTAAACTAGCCTGCCCTAAACCACTAGAGGATCGGATGACCTTATCTTTTAAGGCCCTTACTGGACGGAAGGCAGACAGCACGAAAGCCGGATAGGCCCCTGCAATGAGACAAACTGCTATGGTTAAGATCCCCATAATCCCTAGCGTACTGGGATTAGAAAGATCAAAGGTCATTCCTTCCGGAATAAAATTATCGTAGTAACCTAAGGCCCACTGTACAAGGGTGGCAGCAATAATGATGGATATCAAGGTTAGCAAAAAAGTGGAGCTTAAAAATTGTAGCACCAACTCACGTCGGGTTCCTCCCAGTACTTTCCTCACGCCTACTTCTTTGGCTCTACGCAAGGATTGGGCCGTCTCCAGATTGATAAAATTGATAGCGGCAATCAGTAGCAATAAGCCTGCTACCAGAGAAAGAAGCCACAAGGTAGGCTTGTGTGCTACCGAACGACTACCATCAAATATTCTTAAGGTAGCGTTGAAATGTAAATCGGCCAAGGGTTGCAATAGGTACTCAGCCACATAACCCGCATCTTTATTCTGGGCGACGTAAGCCTCTTTTGCCCCCAATAGTAAGTTTTCTATTTCGGCTTTAGATTGCGTTCCATCTAATTTGATAAATAACTGAGAGCTGCTATTGGTACTTCCCCAATCGTTCAACCATATCTGGTACTTTAATGAAGTACTCTCTATCGTACTAAACGATACAAATTCTTCAAAATCAAAATCAGTGGATTGTTTTGGATGTTCAATCACACCACTCACGGTAACAAAGAGCGAATCCCTATATTGTATCGTCCTCCCCACCGCTAACTCTGGCTGTTCCAGGCCAAAGTATTTTTCCACTCTGGCTGGCGTTAGCACTACCTGATTGGGCTTACCTAGGCTTTCTTCTGGTGATCCGGCCAGCCAACGGTATTTGGAAAACACCCTAAAATATTCCGGCTCGACGATCGCCATTTTCCGTTGGCGCCCTAATTCCCGCTTACTCCCATCAGACCTTGGGATCACGACTGGCGCTCCCCAAGTATGGAAACGAACGACAGCTTCCAGGCCCGTGGCATTTTCCCGGAGCCAAGGAGCCACCGCCGACGGCACACCACGGTTAACCGATTCAAATACGCCGGTGAAATTCGAATACACCCGGTAGATCTGATCTTTACCTTTCCAAAACTTATCAAATCCTCTCTCGTAGCTGATGATCAGAGAAATCACCAAGCAAGCCGCAATCCCCACTGAGAGGCCCAGCACATTAATCCCTGTGTATAGCTTGTTTCGCTTGAAGTAGCGCAAGGCAATCTTAAAATAGTTCTTTAGCATAAGAACAGCATTAATTATGATGGTCTAGTGAATAGGGAATTTTACTCATCCTTCAAGGCCTTGACAGGATTGGCTAAACCCGCTCGAACCGTATGTATGCTCATGGTGAAAAAGCCGATTAGCAGGGCTGCTGCTCCGGCTAGGCCAAAGACCCACCATTGAATCTCGATGGCATAAGCATAATTTTCTAGCCATTGCCGCATAGCCAGGTTAGCCAAAGGCGCTGCAATCACAATCGAGATGAGGGAAATGATGACAAAATCTCTGGACATGATATGAATAATATGTCCCAAAGACGCACCTAGTACTTTGCGAATACCAATCTCTTTATTTCGCTGGTTGACCACGAGTAGGGCTACCCCGAATAGTCCAATACAGGACAAGAAGATAGCGATCCCTGAAGCCACCATGAAGATATTGCCCAGCGTTTGTTCACTTCGATATAGACGTTCTGTATTCTCATCAAGGAAGGAAGCCTGGAAGGTGGCTCCCGGATTGATTTTTTTCCAAGTGCTTTCTAATAGTGTTAATCTCTCGCCTAAATCACCACCCTCTACCCGGACAAAAAAGTAGTTATATCCAAAATCACTGTTCTTGCCTAGGCTCATCGTCATAGGCGCGATAGCCTGGTGAAGCGATTTAAAATTGAAGTCTTTAACTACTCCAATAATTTCCATGCCTTCAGGAGTGACATCTATCACTTTCCCTACGTAGGGGCCCTCCCCTAACTGCTGAGCAAAAGTCTCATTGATAACGATGGCTTTTACGGAGTCGGTTGGATGTTCTTTGGAAAAAGAGCGGCCTTCCAATAAGGGTATTTCCAGGGTTTCGAAATAGTCGTAGTCTACGGGATTCCAGTGCGTCTCCATCATTTTCCCATCCTGCGCAAAGCCCATCTTGGAGGTCATAGCAGAATTGTCCTTCCCCATCCCAATATTGTTATAGGCAGCAGTCACACTCAGAATAGTAGGTTCAGCCGCTACTTCATTGCGGAATCGGTCAATTAATTGCTGTCCATCTATATCGCCACTTATGGGTAAACTGATTACCTCTTCCCGATTGAAGCCCAAAGGAGAATCCTTCAAAAACTTAATTTGCTGACCAATAATCAAAGTACAACTGATCAGAAGCACGGAAAAGGAAAACTGAAATAAGATCAAAACATTACGTAGACGGCCCGAACGCTGCATTTTCGTTGAGCCTTTCAATACTTCTGCTGCTTGAAAGCGAGATAGAGCCCAAGATGGATACAAGCCTCCGATAGTAATCGATAACAACAAAACCAGTGCCAAGCCAACATAAATATTTGGATGGTTTAGCGAAATGGATTGACGGAAAGAGGCATTAAATTCCGGTAAAATAAGATCAGCCAAAAGCAAACCGATGACCAAAGCCATCGATATCACGATCAAGCCCTCTCCCCAAAACTGAGCCATTACCTGACGTCGATTGGCACCCAGTACCTTTCTCACCCCCACTTCCTTAGCACGCGTCAAGGAACTACCAAGGGTCAAGTTCACAAAATTAAAGCAAGCAATAAAGAGAATGAAAAGACCAATGACAAATAAACCAATGGGAAAAGCTTTCCGCATGCCAGAACCACTTATTAGCGTATTGAAGTGTATATCTGTCAAAGGCTGTATGCGTAGTCGTAGATATTCTCCTTCGGCATCCGCAATACCTCCATCATTTTTGATCAGGTCCGCTTCTTCTGCCATATAGGTGTGTACGATTTCCTTTACCCTTTCCTCAAACTGGGCCTGACTCATGTCATCAGGTAGCTGAACGTAAGTGTCATGCGAAAAATTACTCCAGTTGTCCTTGTCCAGCTCGTACTCAGGATCATTCTCAAATCTCATGATCAACCCGAGTTCCAAAGAAGAGTTTTCAGGAGTATCTTCAACTACCCCCGTGACCTGCATGTTCATGCGTTTGCCTGCATCTATCACGGTGAGCATTTTACCCATGGGATCTACGTCCTTAAAGATTCGCTTCACCGATTTCTCCGGGAGTACAACTCCATTCAGCTCTTGCAAAGCTGTTTCAGCATCGCCTTGCAAAAAGTTGAAAGAAAACATTGTAAAGAAGTCTTCATCCGCATAACGGAAGGATTCTCCTCTGGCATTTTCTTCAAACTGCACCACTCCACCAGAGTTCTTCCAACGACTCGCATGTTCTATTTCTGGAAAGGTCTCCAGGATCGCTGGCATCAGTGGCACCTGCATATTGGCTTGCCGATCCACACCCGTTGACAAGTTTTCTTCCATGTAAACCCGATAGATTTGATCGGCATTTTCATGAAATCTATCGTAGCCAAACTCATGCAGTGTGGTCAAAAAGAGCAATAAACTGGCAGCAATAGCAATACCTAGCCCCAACAAATTGATACCGGAGAATAATTTTCTTTTCCAAAGATTACGAAAAGCTATCTTGAGATAATTGGTTAACATCTTTATTATTTTGAGCGTATTATTCGTTTTTCAACTAAAGTTTCCATCAAATTACTCCGTGCGAATCGCATGGATGGGGTTCCGCATAGCTGCTTGCCAACTTTGGCCGCCCACAGTCAATAGCACAATCAATGCCATCAGGCCACCCGCCCCTACAAACATCCACCAACTCAGATCGACGTGATAGGTAAAGTTCTGCAACCAAGCCTGGCCCAAATACCAAAGCAGGGGAACTGTGCAATCGCTGCCTTGTAATGACACGAAGAAATAGTCGGAGATTTTGTCGGAACATAGTCTTGGACTTTAGGTGTTTGAGTAATATTTCAACAGCTCAGGTCTATTCTGATCGTAATGCTTTCACTGGATCGGACCAGGAGGCTTTCAAACTTTGGGCTCCTACGGTAAAGACAGCAATCAAAATGCTGGCGAACACGGGCAGCGCAAACATCCACCACGCTAAATCAATGCCATAGGCAAACTTAGTTAACCAAGTCTGAAGCAAGTACCAAGCGATAGGTACCCCGAGGAGTAGGCCAGTTCCAACTAAGATCAAGAAATCTTTGGACAAGAGCCTTACTATATGTTGCGTGGAAGCTCCAATGACCTTTCGAATTCCGATTTCCTTGGTCTTTTGCTCCGCCAGGAAAGTGGATAGTCCCAACAAGCCTAAGCAGGCAATCAAGATGGAAATAAAGGCAAAGTACTTGGCAAGTGTGCCCGTTAGCACTTCGCCCTGGTACCTTCGTTGGTATTCTTCATCCATGAACTGGTAATCCAATGGAGTGTTGGGAAGTACCCGCTCGTAGGTTTGCTGAAGAGCCGTAATGGCAGATTCCGTTTGCCCGGCTTCCGTCCGGAAGAACATCCAGGAGCCCATATCCTTATCCAAAATCAATGCGAGTGGTTCTATCTGCTCATAGAGTGATCCAACATGAAAATCCTTTACGACGCCAATAATTGTGACGGGTTGTCCCCAAAAGTTGATTCGCTGTCCAACTGGATTCTCCAGTCCCATCACTTCTATGGCTTTTTCATTCATCACAATATTACTCGTATCCATGCTCATGCCAGGATCATAAAAGCGACCATCTGCCATAGAGATGTTGAAGCCTTGCAAAAAGTTTTCTTCCACCCAAATCATCTTGAATTCCAGGTTCCGCTGGTCTTTGCGCTTACCGTCCCATTCCACCCCTGTCGTCGAGGCTCCCACCTCCGTCGGGTTGTGGCTAACGGCTGTGATGCTCTGGATAGCGGGATACTTATCCAGTTCCTCTTTCAGGACTTGATAGTTTTCTGCCGCTTTATCTTCCATTGAAATGAAGAAGACATTCTCCTTTTCAAGTCCGAGGTTCTTATTCTTTATGTAGGAAATCTGTTGCTGAATAACCATGGCCCCAGCAATTAAGATCAAGGCTAGTACAAATTGTGTAATTACCAAGAGCTTCCTTAAGTTCATCAATCGAAAAGAACTCATGAGCTTTCCCTTTAAAACGTAGATGGGTCTAAATGAGGAGAGCACAAAGGCGGGATACAAGCCAGATAAGAAGGCGGTAATGCCAATTACACTGACAATTGTCAACCAGAACTCGGTAGACCAGTACTCAAAGTGCAAGGGCTTTTCCACTAAATTTCGAACGGCTGGGAGACACAGTTCTGCAAACAGCACTGCAACTGCGACTGCAATTGTAGTAATCACCAAAGATTCAAACAGAAATTGCTGGATCAATGCAGATCTTTGGGCCCCGATCGCCTTGCGCACACCTACTTCCCGAGCCCGCTTGGAGGCTCTGGCCGTGGCGAGGTTCACAAAGTTGATACAAGCTATAATAAGGAGTAGTAAAGCTGCGATTGAGAACAATCGCACATATTCAATGCGGCCTCCTGCCGGTTGTGCTTGATCATCAAACTGACTATAGAGATAGTGGTCTCCGTAGGTTTGTAAGGTTACATATTCTCCCTCGTTAAAAACCTCACTTCTCTGATAAATCGCATCTATTTTTTCTTGTGCCCCTGCAGTGGAAGCATCTTCACGCAAAAGGATAATACCTCCCATGCCCTTATTACCCCATTCATTCAACCAAGGGTTATTGTTTACCCGATGCTCTACATTCAGGACAAAGTCGAATTCTAGAGAGGAGTGTTCTGAAATATCATCAAAAACAGCACGTACCACAAACTCATCTTTGTCATTGATGCGTAGGTTTCTTCCTAATGCTTCCGTCTCCCACGCTCGACCAAAGAATCGCTTGGCCATGGCCTTTGAGATGGCAATACCATCCAAACCTTGATCCAATTGATCAATATCTCCCAGAACAATGGGGAAAGAGAAGGTTTTGAAAAGTCCCGTATTGGAATACATCCCAAGCTCCTTATAAGACAGCTTGTCCTTGGTTACCAGTTGAGAGGTCGGGTAACCGTAATAGATCACCTGTTCCACCTCCGGAACTTCTTCTTCCACCTGCTGCAAGAGTGGAAATGCTACGTTACCATTCGCCACTTTCTTTTCACCCTCATGTGGGTAAACCATAAAAATACGCTGGATGGCCTCCCCTTTTTCATGAAAGCGATCCATACTCAACTCATCCTTTACCCAAAGCAACATCAGCAATGCTACGGACAAACTCACTGCTAAACCAAAAATATTAATACCCGAATACGTTTTATTTTTCCAACTATTGCGAAGAGCAATCAGGAGATAATTCTTAAGCATTGTCATTGAGCTTTTAATAATAGTTAAACACAGGGCTATTCGTACCGAAGTGCCTCCACGGGATTTACCCTTGCCGCCTTTAGCGCCTGAGAACTGACAGTTAATAAAGTAACCAGGACTGCCAATACGCCAGGAAGTGCAAACATCCACCATTGCAAGCTAATGCGATACGCGAAGTCAGCCAACCAGGCATCAGCAGCCCACCAAGCGATCGGTACCGCTAATACCAAAGACCATAAGACCAGGCGAATGAATTCCTTAGCAATCAAACCAATCAGGCTTGGAATACTGGCTCCCAGTACCTTGCGCACCCCAATTTCCTTGGTTTTGCGCTGGGCTGTATAAGCTGCTAAGCCAAACACGCCCATGCAGGCAATGAAAATGGCAAAAACAGCTGCGAGAGAGAATAATTGGCTACGTTGTCGATCCGTTTCATAAAATAGCGCCAGCTGATCATCCAGGAAGTGATATTCAAAAATATGGCTTGGATCCACAGCTTGCAAAATCTCTGTCATTTGGGCAATGGTGGTCTCCGCATTACGCATATCAATTCTGGCCGTGAAGTAATCGATGGAATGCATGGGGTTATTTCGATAGGCCAAAACGAGAGGCTCTATTTTGTCATGTAAGGATTGGAAGTGGAAGTCTTTTACGATTCCCTTAATCACTCCATGAAAGGGGTTATTTAGCTCACTTTGCTGACTATTAAAGGAGATGCCAGGAATTTGTACTGCCTGATCATTTAGTTTAGTAATGCCTAGTAACTTGGCAGCGGATTCATTGATTATCAGAGCAGTAGAGTCGGCCTGCGGATCACCAGTAAAGTTCTGCCCCTGGAGTAATTCGATCTCAAAGGTTTTGACAAAATCTTCATCTACTCCCATCAGGTAGGCCTCCGGCGCATCTTCTTGGGCTACGCCTGCCTGGCGCAATGCTACTTCAGGAATGACCTTCCATTCTCCAGGCACCCTTGAGGAGACACTTACTGAAGTTACTCCGGGTAGTTCGGCATAGGATTGTTTGATACGATCAAAGCCACTCCGTACCCGCCAACTATTGATATCAGCTACCAATAATTGCTCTTCAGAAAAGCCGAGATCCTTGGACCGAATAAAATTCAATTGCAGGACCGCTACTAAAGTACCGATGATCATAACACTAGAGACCATGTATTGAAATACGACCAATGCTCTACGCATGCTTGGCTGTCCCTTGGCGCTGGAGTTGCGTCCCTTGAGGATACGCACCGGATTAAAACGAGAGAGATATAATGCAGGATAGCCGCCCGCCAATAAGCTTACAAGTAGTAAAAGTCCAAACAGAAAAGCAATCAGCAGTGGACTGTCCCCTAGGTTAAGTTGAATATCTTTTTGGGCGAAGGTGTTGAATCGGGGAAGTATTAGGGAGACTAAGTTGAGAGCTATGATAAATGAAGTCAAACAGAGGACTAGGCTTTCTGTAAAAAAGCGCTTTACCAAATGCATTTTGGTGGCTCCAATAACCTTTCTCACGCCGACCTCCTTACCATAGCTAATACCACGAGCTGTGGTGAGATTGATATAGTTGATACTGGCGATGAATAAGATAAATAAACCTACAATGCCGAAGATGTATATGTAGGAAAGATTACCTTCTCCTGAGTTCCTGTCCTGGGAATAACCATCGGAATGAAAGTGAATATCTTTTAGGGCTTGTAGTTCGAAGGTGCTTTCTGGAGTTTCCGGGCTACGTTGGATCCGGATCAGGGTGGTGATTTTGCTAGCAAGGGCTTCCTCGTCAGTCGTTGGTTTAAGTAATAGATAGGTGGTCCAGAAGTTCGAATTCCAATCTGTTGAGGAGATTCTCTCCCAATTGCTAAACTGCTTGACTGTGGCGCCTGAAACTAAGGTACTGAACTGAAGGTGTGAGTTGCCCGGAATGGCCTTCAGCACTCCGGTGACGCGGAAATTGAGGTCCCTATCGGTTTCTAAAATTTTCCCGATTGGATCCTCATCTCCGAAGAGATTTTGAGCCAGTTCTTCTGATAGGACTATCGTTTTCGGTTCCTGTAGTGCAGTTTCTGGATTGCCCTTAAGCAATGGGAAGTTAAATACTTGCAAAAAGTCTTCATCGGCGATCAACATCTCCTCATAAAAGGAGTTCTGTTTTTCGCTATTCACCAAAAGCATACGACCGTAACCATTTAAGAAGATAGCAGACTCAACTTCAGGGAACTGCTCCTCAGCCTCCAGGGCGAGTTTGAGCGGACCACTAGCAAAATCCTGGGGGCGATCGGTATTGATCCCTTTGTGTTCGACCACTCGTACAATGCGATCTCCCTTTTCATGGAAAGCATCAAAGGTCAGTTCATCCAATAAGAACAAGCCGATTAGGATCACTACGGTTAACCCAAGGGTTAATCCCAACATATTGATCAAGCTATACAGCTTATTCCGCACCAGGCTTCGAATGGCTATACGTATATTTTCAAGTTGCATCGGATGATTGTTTTTGACAAAAAGACGGTAGCCCACCCAAGGCTAAGCCTAGGTAGGTAATGGTTTAGATCCCACTTTGGGGAGAAAATTATAGTTACGGTATAGCTATTGAGTAGCGTTCACCAAAGCCCAGTTAAGGCTTTGGCAAACGCGAAGGAAAGTATTGAGTCATGCAAGTCGAATGACCCCTACAGCATAGGTTTGCTGAGCATATTTTCAGTAACGACCTGACCGTCAAGCATACGTATAATCCGCGTACCGAATTCAGCACAGTACTGGGAGTGAGTCACCATGATGATAGTTGCACCTTCATTGTTAAGGTGAACCAGGGTCTTCATCACATCACTACCATTGGCACTATCCAGGTTACCAGTAGGTTCATCCGCAAGGATTAACTTAGGATTGTTGATGATGGCTCTAGCTACGGCAACCCGTTGCTGTTGTCCACCAGATAGCTGTTGTGGGAAGTGGTTGCGACGGTGCATCATGTTCATTTTCTCAAGCACTTCTTCTACTCGTGCCTTACGGTCTTTTGATCCTACTTTAGTATAGATCAAAGGCAATTCGACATTTTCGAATACAGTCAGTTCGTCAATCAAGTTAAAGCTCTGGAAAATGAATCCTATATTATTCTTACGCAGTTTGGAGCGTTGTCTTTCTGTGTATTTTGAGACTTCTTCATCCAAAAAGAAGTATTCACCTCCATTTGGGTTATCAATAAGTCCTAAAA
The DNA here is from genome assembly GCA_965263225.1 of Saprospiraceae bacterium. Classification (GTDB taxonomy): domain Bacteria; phylum Bacteroidota; class Bacteroidia; order Chitinophagales; family Saprospiraceae; genus DT-111. The sequence continues at coordinate 25,432 of CBDHHG010000034.1, read as the reverse complement.
TATTAAGCAATGTGGATTTTCCGCATCCGGAAGGTCCCATAATAGAGACAAATTCTCCTTCCTTGATTTCGATGTCCACTTCATTCAGAGCAGTAGTCTCTACTTCCTCTGTTTGATAAACTTTGTACAGTTTGTTGGTTCTAATCATGACTTGCTTGTTTTACGATAAGCTGTGAAAAGCATTAGCAGGAAGAGGTTTTCTGCATCAGATAGCCACTCCCCAGTATTGGAAATCGGATGATTATCTTTTTGAGACCAGTGTTAGGCCTTCGCGATTAATATTTTTACTTGGGGGATCTCCCATATAGCCTAATTTGGCCATGCCTTCCACCCTAGCGATCAGCTCCTGCTTAGCATGAACATAGGCGGAGACCATTCCCTCCATCTTTACTTTTGTATTGGCTGTGATGAATTTGCTCGCTTTGACCTTACCCATCCCTTCAATATCCAAATCGAAATTCTCGACCTGCCCCGCAAAGCCTAGTCGAAAATAACCTTCGACATCTACGTCACAGGATTGAGCGACCAGTTCGAATCCACCCTTTAGGTAACCTTCCACATTCAGTTTGAAGTGATCGGTCTCAATCGCAGATCGACTTTCAACAACCAATTTACCTTCTACCGCAATTTCGGAAAGCTCCGTATAAACCAGGTATACTTTTATCCTGGGGTGATCCTTCCATTCCTTATTGCGATCAGTGTGATAGATCAGGTTTAGTTGTTTATTCTCTACAGTAACTTCTACCTTATCCAACTTTTTCATGTCTTTTGCAGCCATTCGAATAGAGGCTTCCGTTCCCTGCTCAAGGATGACATCCCAGTTTCCTTTCATCAGTACGCGTTCAAAAGGTTCCAGGGAACGAAATTCTCCTTCTTGGGCCGCAGCCCCATTGGGCCAAAAGCCCAAAAGGAGCGCAACAATTATGTGGATTAGTACGATTCTCATATGTAAGATTGTTTGATGGTTAAGAATAAATTCATTCTTAATTATGACGACTCACTTTTGCGTTTAGTTGCAAAGTATTCATCATTATTTTAAGACTAATTCATCCTTATCGCCAAAGTTCTCGTAACTAGATACGATCACAATGTCCCCATCATTTAGGCCTTCCAGTACTTCGTAGTAATTAGGGTTCTGGCGACCTACACGGATATCTCTCTTGCGAGCTACCCCACCATTAGCATCGAGTACATATACCCAATTGCCACCGGTTGTTTGATAAAAACCCCCTTTTGCGAGCAAGGTTGCTTGTGTTTCGTCACTTAGCGAAAGTTTTAGTGAAATACTTTGTCCTCGCTTGATGTTTCCAGGCTGTTCTCCCTCAAAAAGCATATCCACTTCAAAAGTACCGTTGGTTACCTCAGGAAAGATCTTGTTGACCGTAAGCGTATAGGTCTTTCCATCCATAACGAAGCTACCTTTTTGATTAGGAAAAATACGGGAGATGTAATATTCATCGATCTGTGCACGAATCTTGAAATTGTCCAAGATGTCGATCTGTGCGATACGCTCTCCACGATTGATCAACTGACCTAATTCAGAATCCAGAGAAGAAACTTGTCCCGAAATGGGCGCTTTAATGGTCAAGTTCTCCAAGCTGTTTTTAGCAAATTCGAGGTTTCGCTTCATCAAGTCCAAGGTAGTGGTCATCTGATTTTGCTGCATGATCTGGAATAAGGAATCTTTTTCGATCGTCTTTTCCAGCAAGGCAGCACGTCGAACCAGGTGCTCATATTCGTCTTGAGTTTCTTCAAAATCTACCTGAGAAATGATACTATCCTGGAATAGGAGAGAATTTCTAGCCGTCCGCTTCTCAAAAAGATCGATACGGAATCGAATATCCAAGGCCAATTCCTTCAGGTTAAGACTCTGCTGATCCATCAGAATACTAGTTTGGCGGATATCATTGATCTGGTTAACGACTTGTGCTTCCTGATTAAGGACGTTAAGCTGAAGATCAAGATTGGACAATCGCATTATTTCTTGTCCCTTTACCACCATAGCTCCATTTTCGAGCATGACTTCCTCAACGCGTCCACTTTCGATCGCGTCTAGGTAAACCGTTTTGATTGGCTCCACGACACCGAATAAGGTGATGTATTCTTTAAATACACCATGATTGATGGTGTCGGTGAGCAAACGTTCCTGCTCAACATTCAAACGAGAGGTTCCAGCGTCCCGGTAGATGGCAGTAAACAGAAAGACTGCAGCCGCCAAGCCCAGAACATAGAGTCCTATCTTTTGAACGCTCCATCGCTTTTTTTCAATTTTTTTGTCCATTGCAACGATTGTAGTGTTTTCTTAAATTTTAAATAGTCGGGTGATTTCTGAAGATTGTCCTAACAGTCGGGTGTATTTGTGTAAAAAATGGACAATTCTTCTCACATTCCACCCTTACTTCAACCAGCGTGCCATTTTTCACAAAACATTAATAATCATAATTTTACATATATAAATTTTCATTTCTGTCCGATTTTATCGTTCACTAATGAACAGAAAGTGTCCGAAAACGAACATAATTGTAGCAACTTTTTGTCCCAAAGTGTATCTTTATAGCAATGGATAACAAAAAGTCTACCCGAAGCGCCGGTTACTCTGGAACACCTCTCGCAAAAAAAACTCGGAATTAAGCCTGGATTTGTGCTAAAACTTGTGCAAGCTCCAGATTACTATTTCGATCTTTTTGAGGAATGGCCTAAGGAGGTAGCGATCGTGGAAGATGATTCCCCTGAGAAGGATTTCATTCATTTCTTCACCCGAGAAAAAACGAACTTAGATCAACTCCTACCACAACTCCGCAAGGAGATCAAGCCCAATGGGATGATCTGGGTATCCTGGCCCAAAAAAGCTTCCAAAGTGCCTACAGATATCACGGAGGATGTCATTCGTGCTGCGGCTTTTGATAATAAGTTAGTGGATGTAAAAGTATGTGCGGTAGATAAGGTCTGGTCGGGATTGAAACTGATGATTCGAAAGAAAGATCGTTAATGTACGGCTCCGAAAGCTTCCAACTCCCCATAAAACCTATCCGGATTAATTACATAATGTTGAATGAAGAATTTGTATTGAAAACTACATTCTCACTTATTCATTTTCCATTGCTAATTGTTCATACTTAATTTTTACTACAGTAGAAGAGGTTAATCAAAGAAGAACATGGAGAAAAAAAAGGCAAGAATTCTAATTGTCGATGATGAAGAAGATATTCTTTTAAGTCTGAAGTTTTTTCTTTCTCAACATTTTACAGAAGTTATAACCGAGAACAATCCATTCCAATTGCCCCGCCATTTACGCAATGGTGACTATGATCTCATCATGTTGGACATGAACTTTCGCAAGGGAGATACGTCTGGCCGAGATGGTATGATGTGGCTTGAAAAAACGATGGAATTAAAGCCTGATGCTCAGGTGATTATGATTACGGCCTATGCGGATGTCAAAACGGCCGTCAAATGTGTAAAGATTGGAGCATTAGATTTTATAGAAAAACCCTGGCGAAACGAAAGGTTGCTGACCACCTTGTTAAAGTCATTAGAACTTAGCCATTCTCGTAAGCAGGTTAAGAAACTGGAGGAGGAAAAACAAACCCTTAGCTCAGACCTGGATCAACCCTTTGGCGAGATTATTGGTGAATCCCCTGCCATGAAGCAGGTATTTTCTATGGTTGAGAAAGTGGCCAAGACAGATGCTAATGTGCTGATCCTAGGTGAAAACGGTACCGGTAAGGAGTTGGTTGCCAGAGCCATTCACCGCCAGTCACAAAGGGCAAAAGAGGTGTTTATCAGCGTGGACCTGGGGGCTATCCCGGAAACCTTGTTTGGCAGTGAACTATTTGGGCACAAAAAAGGCTCCTTTACCGATGCCAAGGAGGATCGGGCAGGCCGCTTCGAAATTGCTTCCGGCGGAACACTCTTTCTTGATGAGATTGGCAACTTGTCACTTCCTTTACAGGCAAAATTATTGACGGCTCTACAAAGTCGACAGATTCAACGGATCGGAGCGAATGAGACGATTAGCGTTGATATTCGCTTGATTTGTGCCACCAATATGCCCTTGTATGAAATGGTAGGAGAGTCGAAATTTCGGCAGGATCTAGTGTACCGTATCAACACGGTAGAGATTAAGCTCCCTCCACTCCGTCAACGTCAGTCGGACATTCCCTTGCTCATTGATCACTATCTGAAGATCTATACCCGGAAGTACCAACGTCCTAGTCTTTCTTTGAAAAAGGAAACGCTAAAACGTTTGCAAGCTTATAATTGGCCTGGAAACATCCGTGAGCTTAGGCATGCGGTAGAGCGAGCAGTGATCTTGGCAGAAGATAGAGAGTTGACTATCTCAGATTTTATCCAACAAGGTGATGGAGGGCAAAGACAAGGAAAAAAGGCAGGAGAGCCTGAAAGCTATAACCTTGCCGAACTAGAGAGTTGGGCCATCCGAAAAGTATTAACGCACCATGGCGGTAATATCTCCAAGGCCGCCGATGAATTGGGATTGACCAGAGCCGCCTTATACCGACGTATGGACAAGTATGGTTTATAAGGCCTAGCAATGATACGCCTTCAAAAAGCCCCTTCCATCACAATTGGAGCTACGGAATATGAATCTTCTAATCGCTTGTGATTCTTTCAAAGATAGCTTACCCGCAGTAGCCGTTTGTCAAGCGCTTGAGCGGGGTATCCAGAAGGCTTCTCCGAATAGCCATACGCAATTGTTCCCGATGGCGGATGGCGGAGAAGGGACCGCTAAAATCATGACCTACCATACACAAGGCCAATGGGTGGAGGTAGAGGTACAGGGTCCATTATCGGCCACGGTAGGGGCAGGCTATGGAATTTCTGCTGATGGAACTAAGGCTTATATTGATATGGCAGAAGCCTCAGGACTACAATTGGTGCCAAGGCCTCTCCGCAACCCTTTACAAACGGGTACCTTTGGAACTGGTCAACTGATTCAAAATGCTATCGATCGAGGCGTTGAAAAAATCTTCCTCGGTATTGGAGGAAGTGCCACCAATGACGGCGGAATTGGCATGGCCAAAGCACTAGGCTATCAGTTTCTAGATGAAAGTGGCCAGGAATTGAGAGGAATTGGTGAAGACCTACGGCACATTGCCCATATCATTCCTCCTAATCGATCCTTTCCAACAATAGAAGTACTATGTGATGTCAATAATCCTTTGTACGGTCCAAAGGGGGCCGCAGCAGTCTACGGGCCACAAAAGGGAGCCACAGAAGCAATTGTGGAACAGCTGGACAAGGGTTTAAGGCAACTTGCAGGAAAAGTAGAATCCAGTTTACATAAGTCGCTGGCGGAGGTGCCTGGTGCAGGTGCAGCTGGTGGCATGGGCTATGGAGCCCTGGTCTTTCTCAATGGCTCGCTTAGGTCAGGCATTGAGGTTTTAATGGACGAAGCAGACTTCAATGATGCCTTACTAAAGGCCGATGTAGTTATTACAGGAGAAGGAAAAATCGATGAACAAACTTTACAAGGGAAGTTGATCAATGGAATCTGCCAGAGAGCCAAACAGTTCCAACGGCCGGTGATTGCCGTTTGTGGCGCGCTTCTGGCCTCCTCGGATTTGCTAGAAAGCATTGGTCTACAAGCTGCGTTTTCGATACAATCGCAACCTGTGACCTTAGCAGAGGCACTGGAACAGAGCGCAGTGAACTTAGAATCACTTGGCTTTAATATAGCGAGGACGCTTCAATGGCATCCAGGTCAACTACTCAGAAACGAATGACTAAGCCCCGCCTGCTCACTCCAAAAGTGGCTCGATAACTCACCCCTTTCCCCTTTTGGTGTTTCCTTTGGCGCATAGCTGAATTGTATTTGCGTACAGCCGTCTTTTTGTATTTCCCACTAATGATTTGGAAAATAATACCCGTACCCAGGGAAATGCCGCCAATCATAATCAGGTTACTACCCAGCTTTTGATTCGGCTCGAAAACCAGCAAACCAGTCACAGTAAATAAGCTACCCACACTATAGCCAACTACACTTAACTGATCCGATACCACAGCGGTATGGATGTCTTTCTTGGCAGAAGGGAAATCGTGCATATACCATTCCATTACGGCCAAATTCACTTTTCTACCACTCAGATAGTATTCCATGCCCATGCCATTATTGAGCATCAAGATGGTATCCTGTGAAATAGTAGGTTGAGGGAGGGAACGCTGTGCTTTTAAGTCAACCAAATAGATTGAGCTTACCATCCAAAACAAGCATATGTTAGAACGCCAGTTTGTGATCATGCGTTTAGTAGTAGAGAACTAGTAGTCGATGACGTGTGTTCTTAGGTTTCTCCCTCCCCCTGGACTTATCTAGGAGGAGGGAGGCAATAGTTTTTAGTTCCTGTAGATAGGTGATTGTATTTTTACAGGCTTATTTGCCCGCGGGCTTCGGTGCCTGTGTTTCTGAACCTGCGCTGCTAATGATCTGTCCAAAGAAGATCGCATTAGCAAAGATTTTATTGGTCCCATACCAAAAAGCTCGAAAGTTGGGATTGTCACTCAGGCAAATTACTTTACCGCGTCCAGTGGCACTCACAACGGCTGCGGCTGCTTTCGACAATCGCTTTTGTTCGTCCTTATGTACATATCCACTTAGAAGCGGGGATTCCGTATATCTAATGGGGGTAGCATATGGATTTTTTGCCACTTCAAACAGGAAGGTTCCCCGCCTAAATACCGGCATTTTTTCACGATGATAGCCATAAAGCAGCGGATGGCTAAGATCAACTTCCGCTTCGACAATGGCTCCTCCCACTACTCTCCCGCCATTATCCCTGGCTAGCTTTCCATAAGGGCGTTGGGGACGATCCTTTGCTGGTTCTCGTTTCTTAACCAGAACATTTGCCAAGCCATTACTAGCCGCCCAGCTAACGGCTCTTTTCGTCGCTACCAAGGTGCCTCCCTGACTCACCCAAGACTTGAGTTTTCCCGCTCCAGCTTTTCCGAGACTACTGTAAGAGCCATCCACCATGATGATCACATTGTAGCGGCTGAGATCCATCCGATTGAAAACCGTTGTTGATCCCTTGCTCACCGCAATATCGTATCGTTGATCCAACAAGTGCCAAACCTCTCCTGCCTCATAGCTACTCACCCCATCACCCACCAATAATAATACCTTAGGCGCATCCAAAACAGACATATCACGGCTACCTAGATCTGGTCCAATCGGGCTTAAGCCCGTGCTAGCCGCAATAAAGGGCACTTGCGTTTCTTCCGTAATTGATTGCAGTTTGGCATAGAGGTCATCAGCAGTCATACCTTCCTGCTGGACCGGTATAACTAAGGTGCCTACATCGTAGGACCTCCCTTCTAACTGAAAAGGTTTGGTCGTCACACGCACCATAAGTCCAGCCGATAATAAATGACTCAAGGCTTGTGGCGCTTGGTAATCATCCCAGGATAAAAGGTAGGCATAGCTAGCTTTTGAAAAGCCAGGTGTCTCCGTAGCCCAAGCTCCTTGTACCAGGTCTCCTTTCAGCGCATTTAAACGTCCCTGATCCGTAATGGCCTCATAGGGTAGATTAAAGGCAAAAGGTAAAGTCCAAGCAGAGATATCATAGAACAGACTGTCTTCAAAACTCGTCCGCACATCAAACATGCCTTTAATCAAATGGTATTGCGGTTGATCCAATGGCACTACATAAGCTTCTTTTGCCGCTTCTGCATTGCCGATCTTGGTATTTGAATCCTTGCTTCGATACACTTGGATTTGATGTTGCTGCATAATTTTAACCAAAGCTCGGGTTCTCGTGACATCATGACTATCTCCAAATACGATTCCCTTGACTCGATCCCTGGCCGCTTTTTTTAGTCCTTCTTGGTAAAATTCTCGCTGAAAATCAAGCAACTCCGTTCTCAATCCGACGGCAGCCTTCTGGGTAGAAAGCGCTGTGGCCACCTGATTGCGAATCGTAAAGGGAAAACTCAGGACGCCGTTATCCGTTTTTTGGAGATGCCCTCTTGAACTTGCCTGCTCAAATAGTATACCAATACAACCATTAGCATCAGGGTAAGTCGATCCCTTGCCGTAATAAAAATCATCGTATCCTTCCCCACTATAGTATAGCGATCCCAATTGATCTAGGGCCGCTTGATGATAGGTTCCAATTTTTGCCGTAAGGTCTTGATTCTTTTGTGGTGTGATTGGGTTAACTCGGGTGGGCTCACCTGGCATAAAGAAGAAGGTCGCATTAGAGCCCATTTCGTGATGGTCAGTCAGAATGTTGGGTTTCCAGCGATGAAACACCTCAATACGTCCCTGGCTCTCAGGCAATTGAACGGGAAGCCAATCCCGATTCAGGTCAAACCAGTAGTGATTTGTGCGCCCGCGAGGCCAGCTTTCTGAATATTCTCGATCTTGCGTATCTGAGGTAAGGTTGTCGTTCTTGTGCATATTGACCCAAGTGGAAAAACGTTGCACCCCATCTGGATTAAAACAAGGATCGAAAATAATGACCGTATTTTCTAGTAAGGTATTGACTTCCGCTGATTCCCCGGCCGCCAAATAGTAAGCTACCAATGCCGAAGCATTGACTCCACTAGGTTCATTACCATGAATACTAAATCCCTGATAAACCACCACAGGCATTTCTGCCGTATTAAGTGCTCCAGCTGCTGCCGGATCACTTAATTGAACGTGCTGTGTCCTAATCTCTTCCAGGCGATTATGGTTAGCTGGGGAGCTGACAATAAGGTGAATAAGCGGGCGTCCTTCGTAAGTACGGCCGTGTTCCACCAGCTTCATTCTGGGAGATGCAGCAGCGACCGTCCGCATATAAAAAAGTAGCTGGTCATGACTGATATGCCATTCTCCAATCTGATAACCTAGTACTTGCTCTGGAGTAGGGATTTCTGCATTATACTCAATGTCTGGAAGGTAATAGGTTAAGGCTTGCTTTTGCCCTTGTACCGTACTCATCCAGCAGACTATTCCCAAAAGAAGTGTTAATGGTAGTCGACTCATGTATTCTAAATGGTTTTCCGTAAAATATTAAGGCGAACTGCAAAATAGAAAAAAGGAACAGGAATTAGTAGAGGCGATCCCAAAACTGTTTTTGTTGACAGGAATCCACTCATCTTGAACAAGACTTGGCGATCCATCAGTCCGGATAGTCCTTTTGATGGAGGAATTTTCCTTCACCAAAACCAAAAGGCGCACACTAGGAATGTCCTGGCATGCGCCTCAGCAAGTGCTATCGCCACCAGCGATGAACTTGCCTAAAACTACATCTAAAACCGCTTCTGAATTTATCTAACTCATATCTCTTTAGGGAGGACTAGAACAGACCTTCGTAGTCCATCCAAATAATCTGGGCTATCACAGGCCGTTTCTTTAATGGCATTTCATACGTTCTTGGGCCGTAATTCACCTGCAACACGAGATCTGTAAAGTGTAAGGGGATAAACATGCCCGTCTCAATCTTTCCTTTTTCACTAATCTGTCCTTGCACCAAAAGATCTCTGGCTTTCTTTTCATCGACTCCTAATATCTTGTAGGTAGCTTTAGGGCCATCTTCAAAATCTCTGCCCTGAAATTGCAAGGCTACCTTGACATCTGTTACATTTTCGTAGTTGAACCCATCGGGCACCTGCAAGTTCTCCATACCGACAGGAGAATTTGCCATGCTGTTTTTGTGTGAAATGGCGCATGAAGACATAAGCAATACAAGGATGAATAAACCTGTAGTTCTCATATGAATTGTATTTGTTTGTGGTATAGAAAGTATTGGATCCTTAGTGCGGTACTGCTATGTGTTTGCTTGAAGTGGAAAAACCAAGGATAAGCCCGCTGAGCAGGCTTATCCAGTATTTTGACTATGAACGCTAATGTCTTGTATAGGTCTTACCCGAAGTTACATTGGCACTGGTGTTGGTATACCAGGACAGGTTCGGGTTAGTCTGGGCGTATTCAGCAAAGCGTTTATACGCTTCAGTCAGATCAATCCCTTCTTGTGGGTAATCCCATTCGGTAGGTATATATATGCCCCAGGGCAGATTCGTGGTCGTTAGATAATACTTGCTTGATGACGGTTTACTGTCATCATGTGCTGTGCCAAAAAGTCCACTTTTAATATTGGAAGTAGGTGCTACGCCAGCGATGTGTATTTCGTGACCATCTATACCATTTTGTTCTATAAAGAAGCTAGGCTTATACCCGGATGGATAACTGTAACCTCCATTTAGATCTATCTGCACCTGAAACTCTACAGGAGTATAGTAGGGATCGGAATTGGATGCGTTAACCACCCCGAGTTGGTAAAAGAGTTGCTTAGGCTTTTTAATGGTGATTACTTCCGTATTCCCCCTCTGCTCACTACTCCAGGTCACATTATGCGGTGAGATCACTTTAACAGCGGCATTATTGCTTGGGTCTGGCGTTACGATGCCAAAATTATTATTGTAGATCCCGCCCATAGCCATGATTTTTATATCATAGACTACACGATATACCCTGCTGCTACTATTCGTGATGATCCGTTCTTTAACCTGCACGACGAAGTCATTGAAGTCATAATCTCCCACTTCCGGCCAAAGGTCCTCAAATCCATAGGTACCAAAGCTATTCTGTGAAGGCCGATACTGCACAAAGGCCTGGTTTGGATCATCCGGATTTGGATCAATGGCATTGGGTACGCCATCGTCGTCAATATCATTATCTACATTATCATTAAATACGTAGGAATATTCATCTGGAGCATCGCAGTTGAAATCCACCTCAACATAGGCGATCGTTTTACCAGGAGGGGCTTGTACCACAAAACCACTGTTCAAAATACCGTCACAAGAAGGGGCATCAAATAGTGGGCTACAGGCATCTAGCGGATTGGTGTAGGTCGCCAGTTCCAAATTATCTGTCAATCCATCATTATCCACATCATTCCCGTTGAATTCAGCAATCGGTGCACTTGGACAAGACATACCATCATTGTTACTAGTCGCAGCTCCAGTGAAAATATGAGTAATGGAACCTGGATTACATGCACTCATCGTTACCTTGTAGATTCTACCTGTGTTATTGTTACTGAAATACAGATGTCCATCCTGATCAGACCAGGCTGCTCCGTAGGCGCCGTTGGGTAAGCCACTGTAGGTATCAATGCTTCGTACAGTTTTCGCATTATGATCAGCCTCCAGCAATTCTGCACCATGCTGAGTAATCGTATAGAATTTATCACATACAGCATTGTAGACCCAGTCATAAAAATTCACATTGCCAACCGAGCTGGAATTTGCTTGTTCCGTCACAAAATTCATCGTGGGCTGACTCACATCAACGGTGGATATATGCCAATTGCCATTATCGTAGTAAAAGTTCGTCCAGTTGCCCGCATCGTCCATGTCACCGGTATAACTTCGGCCTTTGAAATTCACTAATTCACCCATGTTGGTAATATTAGCGTTGCTATACAACCTCACCATGTACACTTTACCTGTGCTATTAACTTTCCCCGTACAGTAGATATAACCATCTTCTTGATTATACCCTCCCCCATTATAGGTATTGAAGGAATTAGGTAAGTCCCCCACGTTTTTGTATGCTCCTGTGATCGGGTCCAATTGCTTCAAGCTTTTCCCTACAATCTGAAAGAAACTACTTACACAGGGTATACTTCCGCTACATTCACTCAAATCCGTGCCACATTCGGGATCAGCACAATCGATGTAACCATCGCCATCGTCATCTATCCCATTGTCACAAATTTCGCTACTATTGGAGAAGAAGACATTGCCGGTTGCGTTGGTGATCGTTTGAGAACTTCCATCGGAATAGAAGACCTTACAGTTCAAAAGGGCCTCCGTACTTGATACACCAATGGCTTTGTTGTCATTAGCGAAGACACTGGATACCGTCGGATAACAGTTATTTGTGCGCTCGTCCAACACCATAAAGTCCTCTTTGCCATTGACGATCAAAACACCATCTAAACTCTCCTGCAGATCAAAAACATGTCCCTTGATCGAGCCATGATAATCGGTCTTCACCACTATCTGGCTGAAGTGGTTGGCAATATCAATCTCTACTTTAAATACACCGTTTGAATCAGAAACCCCTGTAAATAGAGTACCTGAATCCGTTTCATCGCTCTCTCCAATGATGGAGGTGAGCGTGTAAGGAGCATTTTCTCCAATTGAATCCTGCATTATTAAATCGAAATTGACCAGCGTACTGGTGGCATAATTGAAGCCATCTGGTACATCCAATTCTTCAATCCCGTCTCCCACGGGAACCTCTTCTTCCTCCTCTTCCACTGGTGCTGGGGGATCTCCTTTGCAACCAAATAATATCGCTCCCAAGAGCAGTAATACTGCCAATGAATACCTGAAATTCATAACTCAATCTTTTAAGGCGTTTAGTCAAAAATGTAAGTAACCGCCATTCTTACTCAAGAATGGACTTTCAAGGAAGGTAGATATTGTTGGGTGGTAGTGGGTTGGGGTAGGCTTAGCGTTCGTTGCTGTGCAAATATGGAGATTTCCAGTCTGAGAAAGGTATATATTCTTTGAATGGTCCGATTTATTCTTTTTTTGGTAATATATCTTCTTTTTTTGGTATTCCAGTTTAAGAGGAGCTGCTTAAGAATCGATCCAGCGGATGCGTTTTCTACAAAGTATGGTTCCAATCCGTTCCACAGAAAACCTAAGCTGCCCTCTGCCCTCCCAACCCACGGGGAAAGACAGACGACAAGCGGTTAACATCCCATAAACTAATGAACATTATTCATCTAAACACCTAATATTAAACACTTTAGACCATCCCCTTCCTGTAGTATGCTGTATCAGTGTTTGGTATACACTCTCGAACTGACAACATTAGCCGGCGTATTGGTGTACCAATCCAGGGAGGGATTACTTTGAGCGTACTCAGCAAACCTTATATAGGCTGAGGTCAGATCAATTCCTTCTTGCGGATACTTCCATTCGGTCGGAATGTAGATTCCCCAAGGCAAGTTGTTTTCAGTCAAGAAATATTTATTTGAGGAAGGATTGCTGTCGTCTTTTTCAGTCCCAAAAAGTCCACCTTTCATATTCTGTGTTGGCGCTTGGCCAGCAATATGAATTTCATGCCCATCTGCGGCATTTTGTTCAATAAAAATCTTAGAGTCATACCCCGATGGATAGGAGTACCGGCCTTTCAACTGTACTTCTACCTGGAATTCCAGTGGCTGAAAATAGGGATCATTATTCCAGGCATTCACAATTCCTAGGGAGTAGAACATCTGTTTTGGTTTTTCAATAATGATTACCTCATCATTCCCAATCTGCGTACTTGACCAATTCACGTTGTGAGCTGAAATTACCTTGATCGATGCCTTGTTGCCTGGGTCTGGTGTAACAATACCTAGATTGTTGTTAAAGATTCCTCCCATCGCCATAATCTTGATATCATAAATGACCTTGTACACTTTACTAGTATTGTTGGTTATGATCCGCTCCTGAACTTGAACTACCATATCATTGAAATCATAGTCTCCGGTTTCCGGCCATAGATCCTCGAAGGCATAGGTCCCGAAAGAGTTCTGTGAGGGCCGATATTGCACAAAGGCTTCGTTTCGTTCGGTTGGATTTGGATCTGTAGCATTAGGGACATTGTCATTATCTACATCATTGTTCACGCTATTATTATAGATGTGTGCGTATTGGTCAGGAGCATCACAATTAAAATTACATTTGACATATGCGATGGTCTTGTTCCCATTTCCGCTGGCGCTGCAAACGAAACCGTAGTTCACAGACCCGTCACAAGCCGCAGAGGAATTCAAGGGATTGCAGGCGTCCAATGGATTGGTAAAGGCTTCCAGTTCATTGCTATCCGGTATGCCGTCATCATCTGTATCATAACCGCCAAAATCAGCCACCACTGCACTAGGACAGGACATCCCATCATTGTTCGAATTGGAGGCCCCTTGAAAATGGAATGCGATCCCTGTTGGGTTACAGCCATTATTCATGGTCACTCTGTAAATCCTACCTGTACCATTATTACTGAAGTAAAGATCCCCTTCGTCATCAGCCCAAGCAGCCCCGTATGCTCCAGAAGGTAATCCATTATAGCTAGCAATACTTTTTACTGTAGGACTAGCTGATTTGTGGTTAGCTACCAATAGTTTCTTGCCACCGGCTGTTAAGGCATAAAATTTATCGCACTTCGCATTGTACACCCAATCATGGAAGTTTTCACCCGCCAAACTGCTCGCCGCTCCTTGTGTTATACTCAACTGGGGATTACTTGAGCTTACATCAAGTTTCGACATATACCATCCTGAATCATTGCTACTAGATGATGAACTACCACAATCACTACAAGCGGGGCCTGGAATGAGGGCAAAGTCATATCCTGGGCCTGCTTTGCTTATGAAAGATATAGTACCTGTCGACCAATTGCCGCTCAGGGTGAAGTAGTACTTCTGGGTATTTCCAGCATTGATACCTTCATCGAACTTAAGACCACATATTCCAGTACTACCGTCACAACCCTGTTCAGGTGATCCTGCACCAGAGTTTTTGCTGATACCGTTGGAGGTGCTACCACTCCAGGTTCCTTTGTCCACGACCGTGGAGCCAGCGAAGAGGTCAGATGAACAGCCTGGGGTGTTACTGCAATTGGGAAGGTCTCCCTGATTACAGCCACCGCAGGTAAATAGCACGTGACTGATATTGGGTGCATTTCCTGAAGTGACACAATAATAAAAGGTAGTCTGATTAAGCCCTGCATTATATTCTGTTCCAGCTAGGTTGATCTGATCATTCCCAACGGTTACATTTCCTGCAGCATTACAATCAATATTACTGCTGGTCATTGCACCACCGCTATTCCCGCTGTTACTACTATTGCTATTGCTACTAGACTCCTTGTAGTAAAAGTTAGTCAAGTTGCCCTGACCATCCATATCACCCGTGTAGCTACGACCTTCAAAATTCTCAATTTCATCGAGGATAGTAATGTTACCGTTACCATATATTCTACCTAAATAGACTTTATTCGTTTGGTTATCTTTAGCCGTGCAATAGATATATCCGTCTTCCTCGTTATACCCTCCACCATTATAAGTGTAACCAGCCGGCATGGTACCAATAGTTGTATAGGAGCCTGTAACAGGGTCCAATTGCCTTAAACTTCGACCTATGATTTGAAAGAAACTAGAGACACAGGGAATGGTGCCCGAACAGTTACCAGATTCAATACCACATTCGGGGTCAGCACAGTCCACAAAACCATCTCCGTCATCATCTAGACCATTATTACAAATCTCTCTATTACTAGTAAAGAAAATTTGGTTAGTCGAATTATTGAATTGCTGAGAACTTCCATTGGTAAAGAAAAGCGTGGTCGACTCGATTCCTTGACTACTACTAACTCCTACCCTTTTCCCATCCGATGAGAATAAGCCTGATATGGAAGGATAGCAGTTTTGACCTCGACTATCTAAGCTCTGTAGAATGGCGCTACCATTAACGGTCAAGTTTTCATCCATCACAGCAGATAATCGCACGGGGTGAGCAAGGCTGGAATATCCATATTCAGTTCTGACAAGACCTTCCTTAAAGTGACTCGGTATATTTAAGTCAACGGACATCTTACCTTCAGCATCAGTCATTCCGGAAAAGATTTGGCCCGACGCCCCTTCATCAGTGAGTCCTATGACATATACTAAGGTGTTTGGTGCCGTTTCCCCAACTGAGTCTACCGTATGTATAGATAAGCTAACATCGACAGAGGTTGAGTAGTCAAACTTATCAGGCACTTGTAGGTCGACCATTTTGGAATCATTATGTACGATTTGTTCAATGGGTTCCTTATCCAAAACTTGATCATCTTTACATGAATACATTAGTAGGCAGGCTATTGCTAACAATAGCATTGTTAAGTGTTGTGTCATAATGGTTTGTCTCTTAAGGTCTATCAAAAATCTTTTAAGCTGTTGACCTTTGGTCGGAAGAGCGCTAGGACAGGTTTTGCGCTAACTGGTAGCTAGGAAAAGGTTAGTAGAAAACAGTTGGGATAAATCCCCCGCCACGACGTCTTAACCTTTGAGTAAAGCTACTGAATGTTCTATTTCATCTCCTTAAATCTTCTGTTTTCAGCGAGGATTCTTCATTTTTTGGTAGAAATCAAGCTGTTCTTGGTAAAAAAGTCAAATCCCTGAAAAGAAAATAGGCAAACTTGAAACCTGGCATAATTTATGATGTATTAAATAATATAACATATGAAATAAGTTTACGCAAATGTTAGCCGAAGCACGACAGAAAGTCATCCAGATCATCCAGTTGGTCTGTGAGGAGAAGCGCCCACCTGTGGCGGTTTTAGAAGAAATCAAGGGGCATACCCATCTTCGCAATGATCTAGCTCTAGATTCACTTGAATTGGCAGAGTTAACGGTCAGACTGGAAGATGAGTTCCAAATTGACATATTCGAAGAGGGGGTAATAGAGACCGTCGAGGAGATATACCAAAGGCTTTCCATATGAAGTCCTTGTTCTTAGTAGATCTTCCGGGGGGCTATAGTATATCCTATGAAGAATTACTAGATCGATTGCGTAGGCAAAAGGGCTGTGATGTCATTCTTCGAGCAAATCGCTTACTCCCCTTCTACCAGCATTTGATCTTGGCGATGATCAATGACTTGCAGGTCTATTTAATAGACGATGATTTTGAGTTGCCTACGGCCATACGAGAAAAGGAAAATACCAATGTTCTGATAAATAAAGAAAAGACGGCAAAAGCCTTAAGGAGTTGGGATGTCCTTCATCATGCCCTATTACACTCCAAAGCTACTTTGTCTCTTTTCACTTCGGGAACAACCGCAGTCCCCAAGCAAATAAACTACCCCATCGGAAGGCTGCTGCGTAATATTCGAATCGGTTCGAAATACGCAGCTGGCCGGTGGGCATTCTGCTACCATCCTGCACACATGGCTGGGCTACAAGTGTTCTTCCAAGCCCTTCTTAACCATAACGTCTTGGTTAATTTTTTTGGTTTAGATAAGGCGCTGATTGTAGATCTGTTAGAACGTTTTAACATTAGCCATATTTCTGCAACGCCCACCTTTTACCGATTGTTATTTCCGGTGGATCAGGCTTATCAGCAGGTTCAGGGGGTAAGTATCGGTGGGGAACGATCCAGTCCAAAACTCCACCAGCGCCTACGTGCAGCCTTTCCCAATGCCAAGCTGTATAATCTTTTTGCCACGACGGAGACCGGTACCTTATTTGCTTCCGAAGGTGAGTATTTCAGCATTCCTGAAACCATACAGTCTAAAGTAAAATTCGTTAATAATGAACTATATCTGCACAGGGATCTATTGGCTGACCCCAATATTCTGCCCCCACAGGAGGAGTGGTACAAAACTGGAGATACTGTGATCACGGATGATAAGGGACGATTTCAATTTGCTGGCCGCAAGAAAGATACGATCAATGTGGCCGGTTATAGAGTTAAGCTCATAGAAATCGAAGAAGCATTAGATCAAATTCCAGGTATCCAACAATACCGCGTTTACGGCCGAAAAAATGCCCTGACAGGGCATATCATTTGCTGCGATGTAAAGCTACTTGACCCTGAATTATCAGTCGCAACGATCAAGACCTTGCTAAAGGAGCAATTGCAAGCCTTTAAGGTCCCCAGGATCATCAAGATCGTGGATCAGATCTCCATGACTCACACTGGAAAGATCAAGAGATGAAACAAAACATTCTCCTCACAGGTGTCTCTAGTGGTGTGGGTCTGGCACTTTGTACCCGCCTCTTGGAAGCAGGACACCAAGTTTTTAGTGTCAGTAGAACCTATACTGCCGCCTTAGAAGAATTGCATAAAAGCCATGCTACGCTTTTACATTGGGAAGCTTGCGACTTGGCACAAACAGCCTCCGTAAACAGGCAGCAGTTCTCCAGGCTTATTCCCAAAGGAACTCCTATTCACGTTTTCATCAACAATGCCGCTATGGCCTATGATGATCTGATCACTAATCTGCACTTGGACCCCTTGGAGCGTCTCTTTGCGGTTAATGTGCTGTCTCCCATGATGTTGAGTAAACTTTGCATTCGAAATATGCTTCTTCATCATACGGCAGGAAGTCTGATTCACCTATCCTCTATTAGTGCCCACACTGGTTATAAAGGCCTGGCCATGTATGCTGCTACTAAGGGAGCTTTGGAGGCCTTTTCGAAGAATGCAGCACGAGAATGGGGAAGCAAAGGAATTAGATCTAACTGTATTGTAGCCGGATTTATGGAAACAGATATGACCGCTACCCTATCTCAGGCGCAAAAAGATCGAATCTACAAGCGGACGAGCTTGAAGAGTGCGACGAGCATTGAGTCAGTTGTAAGTACCATTCTGTTTTTGATGAGTCGAGGAGCCAACTCAATTACGGGACAAAATCTATTTGTGGACAGCGGCACGATCTAAGCAAATCTTTTCCTGCCATTGCCATTATCCTTTTTGCCTTTCTAATACATCCAATAATTCCGAAAACCTTTGATAGGAAAGTAGTTCACGAATTTCTATCCGCAGACCAAAGTTCTCCTGAAGCAATTTAGAAAAATGGCTTAATTGTATCGCATTTATATCTGTCGCGGATTCTTCCAACTTACCGTATTCAAGTCTATTTTCTCGCCACGGGAGACTGGGACGGCCAAAAGCTTGAATAAGCAGACGGCGTAAGCAAATTTCTTGCCTTTTCCGGCGCAATACAGCCTGGTTACCGACTAATTTTCTTCGAACGGCTGAAAGTTTTACTGCGCTTGCCAAGTATTCTTCTCTAAGTAGCTCGTATTTTACGTACCAGTGTACCACTCCTTTGTGTCGCTTTGGAATTAAGGCTGCCAACTTCATCTCGAATAGTTCATTCAATAGCAGTGAATTCGTGTTTGCACAGGCTACGTATCCATATACCTTATTGAGCCTAATTTTTTGAAAGAAAAAGTGTAAGGCATGGTGGAATAATCGGATAGCTTTCCCGCCACCAATATATTTGGGGTTGAGATAGAACCCCCATTCACTTTCCCCCTCTTTGCAATTCGAAAGGTCAATTACTCCCAAATCCTTATTTCCTTCTTTCACAAGCCAGTAGTAGCGATGTCTTTGACTGGGCAGTTTCTGCAAAAACTCAAAGTGATCTTCCTCGCTAATCACATCTTTGTTGTACATCCATCTCCTAACTTCCGGATGATTTCGCCAAACTAATACTTCACGAGCCAAGCTCTTATCCAGTTTACTAAAGTGGATAAAAAGTATTTCCTGCTCCTCGTCGACAAAGGACTGGTGAAAATCATCAGACCTCGCCCAGGCATCATCCGCCTCAAAGTTCAATATAGTATTTTGTTGCCCTGTCATAATACCTTCAATTATTTATCGTGTTGAGTTAAGGATTGCTCTGGTAGCTTTCGCTGATAGAGATCGTATTCCGAAGTAGGTAAAGGGATTTTGACAAACTGGGTTTGCTTTATGGGTTCATCTTTTTTGCTCAGCAAGTAGGAATGTGGGGTATCTGTTGTATCAATACTGATTTTATCATAGCGCATGAGGTAGCCAGAGATGTACATGTTGTAGGTAGTAGATGCAATGGTTTTGTTTTCCCCTACGATCTGACCGATTAATCTAGCATCTTGTATCACGGCAGCATCTCGGCTATTCATATCACCTATTTTCAGCGTACAAATGGCGATGCCCAGCAAAACGGCTATCCAAGCTCCGCCTTTCACTACCCGGAAACTTAACTTCCATTCGTTCTGCCACTTCAATAGAAATTTTATTAGACTAGGTCCAGCCCACCATGCAAAAGCAAGACTAAAGAATGGAATAGACGGCAATAAATAAGGTATTGCCTGTCGGGGGGAAATCATTATGGGCAAAGACGCAGAAAGTCCCAAGGCAAAATAGGTGAGTGCGAGATTGCGTGTGTATCTTCTTTTGTCTTGTTCTTCTGCTCTCACCGCTAACTTCAACCAACGCTTAGCTCCTATGCTAGCCAATAAAACTATGATCATGGGCACCAGCACCCAAAGGAGCTGTATCACAATATAAAATCGGTTGCTCCGGTAGTAATATAACCTTCTTTCTCCCTTCAGACTAGCTAATAGCTGAACATCTATATACTTTGATAGGCTTTCATATGCGAGGGGGTTGAGACTAACTAATTGCCAGAGCAGGACAGCACAACTTGCCACCACCCAAGCCGTATTGAGGGATATTTGTTTAAATGAATATCCTCTACAAATCCAACCATAAAGTGGAATAAAAGCTAAAGGATACAAAGCTACTACCCCTTTACTGAGAAATCCGGCCACCAGCATGAAGCCTGCCAACGCTAGCCAAACTAAACGCCCACGATGGTGTAAGCCTTGCCACATGCACCAAATCGAGGCCAGCCCAATCAATGAGATGCTGGCATCCAATAAGTTAGCCGGTTGAAAATAATAGGTTACCAGGTTCACCTGCCACAAGAGCAAAGGCAAAATCCAATACCCACGCAGCAAAGGCCAAGACTTACTCCCTTTCCTCCACAGACGGGCAATAAGTACACCCGTAGCTAGATAGTGGCAAAAGCTAAAAAAACGCTCAGTGAGCCAATGATCTCCTAAAATGCCAAAGAAGGCGGCCTGTAAGCCAAAGATAAAGGGCGGATGCTCATGAAAGTTTGGGAAAATGGTTTCTGAAAACCTTGGAAACCAAAAACTCCCCACTCCCTCCGCTAGGTTGCGAGAGATAACCGCATACCATACGCCATCAATAAACATACTCTTTTCCACCAGTTCGGAAAAAAACAAAACGAGGCTGGCACCAATGAAGAATAGCATCAACATTCGTTGCCCCTGCTTCGCGCTTTCAGGTGAGGCTGAAGATAATTTCATCGCGTAAATTTGATCCAAAATAACACAGCTTCCCTTCAAAACAGACATCTTTCGTTTTTTGGTAGATGCGAAAGAGAAACCGGAAGTGTATGTCCTTTTTTTGGTCCTAACACTTCAACTATATCTACGAGCCCCTGTATCGATTTGTTTCCCATAAATAGGAGTCAAACCGGTACCTAAAGCACAATACAGTAAGCAAGGCAGCATCAGAGAAAGCAAGTTCTGTTTTGTAGGCAAACTAAACTTTGCGGTCAGGTTCTAAACTCATCCAGATGATAGCGGCCAATACAAATACGATCGAGCCAAGCAAATAAGGAGTGGAGGATTCATTAGAGGTGTAAAACTTTTGCCAACCTTTTAGGAATAGGGCCAATGCTCCCACTAGCATTACCCATTTTCCGTACTGAGTATTTACTACATTCATGAGTTTTGTTCACGTTTTATTGAAGTCTTCGATAGAATTCTAGCCTTAGTTGCACGGCATCATTTAGTTCTTGGATACCAATGGTTGAGGTTTGGGTGTTTCAAGTAATTAACTGCGGGAATAAGCCTTGAAAGGTAGGAAAGTAGGAGTGAAAGATAGGCCGAGGCTATAGTGTCTCGGCCTATTTCCTATACTGATAAACACAAAATTCCATAGACTTCTTTGTACGAGGATGTACCAAGAAGCCTTGATTCAAGGGTATGATATGTAAGATAACCTAAATCGCGGTGCACCAGGCACCTCAAATAACCAGGCACTGCTTTCAAAAAAAACAAGCACCTTGTTAGGCCAAAAATACAACTTTTCCCATTCCGAGAACAGGACAGAACTGGACCTACAGATACCCTTAGTTTATACAGTAAGCAAAAGAGAATACTCGTTAAACGCTGTAAATAAACCACTTACAACAAATGAAAAATCAAACTACAGGAAGGAGGGTCCACGAGCACAGTAGGAACAAAAGTTACCGTTTTTACCCTATCCCCCTTTTTGGGAAAGAATTTACCACTATGAGATAGGAGCGCTGTTATCGAATCAAAGTCAAATCCCCTCGTACCATTTCAATTCGGCCGTCTATATATTCGATTTCGGCAAAGAAGACATAAACGGCTGCATTCATAGGCTGCCCGTTGAAGTTCCCATCCCAACCCAAACTTGGATCATTCGGTTGGAATTTTTCTCTACCAAAAACCTTATTGCCCCAACGATCGAAGATCTGAAAAGTACGAATTTCTCGTACATCATTCCCCGCATAAAGGGTATAAGTATCATTTACCCCATTGCCATTAGGATAAAATACGGTAGGTGCGAAATAGCGTTTTCGTTCTAATACCAAGATAATGATCTCATCGGAGGCTGAGCAACCTTGTTCATCAATTACCGTCACAGCATATTTGGTGGAAAAGGTTGGCACAATTAACTGCTGTAGAGGGTTGGGTAGAGTATCACCCAAAGCAGGAGTCCAAATTACTTCTACAATGTTCGGGGCATTCGTAATGGCCTCTAGCAAGACTTCCTCACCAAATAGGATCTCTAGATCAGGGCCAAGATCCACGGTGATATCAGCCTGTTCAGGAACGATCACCGTTTCACTCCAAGTACAACCGCTAGCGTCTTCTATTGTAAGTTCATAGGACCCCGGAAATAAATCGTTAAACTGACTGTTTGAACCAAAGGAATTACCATTGAAAGAAAAAACAAAGGGGCCAGTTCCTCCTTGTATCGAATCCACTTCAATGCGCCCCATATCTCCACCAGCACAAGCAGGCGGCTGTACAATCAGGCGAGTTCCAGTAATCGGATTAGCCAAGGCCTCTACAATAGTACTATCTGAATTTGCGCAGGCATTACGAGTATTCGTAAGCGTCAAAATGTAGGTGCCAGGCGCATCAATGGTTGTCTCTAAGCTATTAGAAGGTCCGCTAAAGTTTCCATCAATGGTACTCCATTCAGTCGTGATTCCAGCCGCATTATCAGACCCCAGTCCACTCAGCGTAATCGAAGTATTGAAACAGTCCAGGGCCTCTGGTGGAACTATGTTTACTTTAGGCCTCAAAGTATCCGCTGCAACCGCCACCGTAGCAGATTGCTGACATCCATTCCTCTCATTTGTAACAATGACTTCATACATCCCTGCCGAGGAAACGCTGATCGAAGCGGTATTTTCGGCTAGGACTTGTCCATCTGCGGTAAACCAGTCAAAGCTTAACTCGCTACTAGCACCAACCGAGGCATCTAGGATCACTTCCGGACGAGCACAGTCTATGTTGTTCACCGGCCCCAGGCTAATATTGGGGAGGTCAAAATCTCCAGTCAAGGAGAAGATCAAAGTATCGCTACAGCTATTGTCCGTATCCGTGACGAGCAAACGGTACAAGCCTACCCCTTCTGCCTGGACCAATGAATCATTAGGGTTCCCGATAAGTTGTCCCGCTGATAAGCTCGACCAATCATACCATAAGGAATGACCAGGCACCCGCAGCGTACCACTAGCATCGAGCGTAAGGATGCTCGTGTTACAGGAAAACGACAAGGTGTCCAAACCTGCTATACTAGCTTGCGGAGCTTCCAAGTCCTCACTAATCACTACTACGTCCTGGCTTGAACATTGATTGACCGGATCAGTTACGGTAAGCAAGTAAGTACCGGGTTGATTAATTACCGGATTTAGCTGATTAGTAGAAGAGGCAAAATTTCCATCCATGGTAGTCCAAGCAAAATCTACCTGTCCACTATTACTAGTAGCTTGCCCTGCAAGCTGAATACTTTGCGTAGTACAATCAAAATTTTGATCCGGCCCTGCATTGGCAATGGGCGCGTTTTCATCGCGCAAGATAATCACAGAATCCGTTGTGCTACATTGATTCAACGTATTGGTAGCGGTTAAAAGAAAAGTATCTGGAGCAAAAATGGTGGGTGTAAGTGTATTGGGATTGTCAATCTGACTTCCATTTAGGGCACTCCAAGACCAAACGGTATTGATGGAATCCCCTACGGCTTGTAATTGCATACTGGATGAGGTACAGACTAAAGTTTCGTCAGTCCCTCCGTTTACAAAGGGTGCAAGGGTATCAGTGCCTACATTCACAGTAAATTCATTGGTACATCCACTTTGGAAATCCTCTACTCTGAATCTGTATTGCCCTGGCGTTCTCACCTCATAGTCTGACCTTGCCTGGCAGCTTCCATCTACAGCGTCTCCATTACCATCCAACTCACACCATTCGAAACCTAGACTACCCGACACGGGCAAGTCCGCTACCAAGACGATCAAAGAATCCGCGCAAGTAAAATTGGTATCCGGTAGTGCGGTGATTGCGGGTAATTCATCACTATTTCGAACCTCTACACTATCTAGACTGAAGCATCCGCTAATGGTATCTCGTACCTCTAGATAATAGTTTCCTGCGCAAGTCACAACGGGATTGGTGGTGGTTTCACCCTGTAGGCAACTAATGTTTTGGTCACTTGTCCACTGGTAGACAATGGCGCTACCAGTCGTTGAAAGACTCCCATCAAGTACGACTAAATTGCTTTGGCAAGTAAGCTCAAAATTGGGTCCTGCCTCTGCCACCGGGGGAGCGGACAATACATCTACCTGCACTTGGTCTGAGGTAATACATCCGGTTATGGTATCTTCTACTCGCAGGGTGTATTGTCCACCCTCTGTAGCTGTGGTTATGGGACTAGTAGCTATTTGAACGCCATTGGGATCGGTCCAAGAAAAAAGCCAATCGGCCGCTATGCTATCAGCCTCTGGGATTAAAGCCACTGAAGTACTATCACAAGTCAGAAAACGATCTGGACCTGCATTGATGAGTGGAGAGGCGGTTTGATCCAGCACAAGCACTTCCAAGGTGGAGGTAAATCCCACATCATTGGTTACGCTCAATATATACGTTCCAGCGGCATCCAGGCTAACATCAAGGGTATTGCTAGGTCCTTGGATATTCCCACCAATGGTCGACCATTGAATCTGACAATTATCACAATCATCACAAAATTCAACATCTATATTTAATGTGTTGCTAGCACAGGTGATGGCCAAAGTATCTGGGCCTTGTAAGTCCAGACAAGGCACACAGTCTTGTTCTTCCACTATGGCCTGAGCCTGATCAATACAACCATTGTCCAAATCTAGAATCTGTAGTTCATAAGTGCCAACCTGATTGATCCGTACGGTAGGGCTTTGAGCTCCAGACACAATCCCTGGTCCAGTCCATTCATACTGGTAATTGTTGCCTATCGGCGTGACCAAGGCTTCCAATTCAAATTCTGTTGCTTCACACGGAAAGAGGAGATTACCAAAACTAATTTGTGGCGCATTTTCATCTATAAACACCTGAACGATATCTTGTGATCGGCAGCCATTTTCTGTATTACTAACCTCCAAAATGTAAGATCCAGCTTCTGTTACCGTTGCAGTAAGTCCAGTACTTAGCACCTCACCGGTATTAAAACTCATCCAGTTATAGATATAAATACTCCCAGTAGAAGATCCTACACCAGATAATTCAAGACTGGGCATGGTACAGGTGATGGTATCGGGCATTCCTGCTATAGCAATTGGAGCGATGG
>CBDHHG010000033.1:0-336713 GCA_965263225.1 Saprospiraceae bacterium | reverse complement strand
GGTCAACGGGTTGATGGACCTCTGGCTCAGCCAATAGGAGTTCCAACTCAAGGTCTTTGGGGAAAGTAAAGCGATCTAATACGGAATTGGCAGGCGTAAGTTTGGAATCATCCGTCATGACACCTCTTCCTTCGAATGCCTCCATAAACTGACGAACTTCCTCATTACCTGCTACCTGATCTATTGAGACGTTCTTGGAATCGGAACTACAGCTCGTGACCAAAGCAAGTAGTATTATTGCTGGAAAAGAAGCCAATGGGATCAAGTAGAAGATTCGCATAAAATGGAATTTTATTTCTTCGCCAATTTATAGGAGCGTACCCAGTCATAGTAAGTGGTATTGATGGAGTCGTTTTGTAATTCCTCCAAAGTGGGTTGCATCTATTCAATTGGAAAATCAATCAGCCCATCGATTTAAAGGCCGACTGGTGAAATCGTAATGACATATCGATAATTACCCGCCTTGATACGATGTTTTTCTAGAGGAGCAGCTTTCCAACTCCAGGAATTAAAACCTCCAACGCCCATTTGCATGTGGTCGATATTGACGGTGATGTAGTCTTGATCTTCTAGTTCACAAACTAAGGTAGCTGCCTCCAAATTTTCATTGGTGTAGGAGTGAGCGCTGAATTCAAAGTCTAGTCCAGCCACTTCTAACCCTTGCCCAGCAGTATTTAAGAACCTTGCCCAGCTCGTTCCAGTACGGTTCCCATTGGCCTGTGGAAAAACATAATCTGTTTGAAAATCTTTGAGGGAACGCTGATAAAGACCGACCAAAGCACCAGTATTACGATCCACATAATTCTCGTGTGGTCCCTTTCCCAACCACTTTATGGTAGAAAAGGATTTTTCTATTCCCATTTCCATCCCTATTCGTGGAATCCAAGGTAGTTCCTGGTCCGCTTCCAGTTGATTTTCGATCTCAATTCTACCATTTCCATGAATGGAGTAGGAAGAAATATGCGACGCCTCTCCTCCACCCAATTGATGTTGGACGATCACTTTAATGCGTTCCGAGCTGAGCTGTTCCTCTTGCAAGCCAATTTTCTTTGGGGCTTGATCTGCTTTTTTCCAGAAGGTGAGCCTATTAGGCGTATCCCATTGGCGACTACGGTCGTTGTCCGTTGGTGCTCTCCAAAAATTCGGCTTTAACGGTTGACTGATGAGCGTTTGTTCTGCAATCCTATATTCGATAATGTACCCGGTTTTTGTGTCAATTCGAAGCTGTAGCTTGTCATTGGTGATTGTCCAATAATCGGGGGCTTTTTCTAGTCTTAATGCTGATCCTGAAGCCGCTGCCGATACAGAGATAGCATGGGGATTAGGCCAGTTGAATTGCTCTTGTGCTATGCTGTACCCGGCGCTTGCCCAACTGGTAGCGGATTTAAGCTTGGCGTAACAATTGAGATGATAGCGTTTCCCGGATTTTAGTGTATAATCTACGGGGATTTTTACCATACCACTCTCATTCAGGTCAAGTTGCCCCTTCGCTACCGTTTCTCCACTTTCCAGGAGCTCCCAGGAAAAGTCAAATTGATCATAGGGGGCAAAGGCTCTTCTTTGATGAATTCTGAGGCTTTTCTTGTCGGGATCAAAGTCAGTGAATTCAAAAGGCTGAAAGACATACTTACACTCGTACATCACGGGCTTTACCGTCTGATCAGCATTGATCACGCCATTAAGGCAGAAATTGCCGTCGTGCCATTTTTCCCCGAAGTAGCCTCCATAGACGAATTGGCCACAATCCCCATCTTCCATCCACAGGCCTTGATCCATCCAATCCCAGATGAATGCACCCATCCAACGGGGGTTGCCATGAATAATGTCCCACATCTCTTTTAAGCTTCCATTGGAATTGCCCATAGCATGCGTGTACTCACAGGCTAGCAGTGGTTTCCTGCCCGTTTGTGAAACATCCATTTCTACAAATTCCCAAGGGGTAGGATACATTCGACTAATCATATCCACAAAATCATGTGGATCAGCTGCCGTTTGTCGACTTTGGGGAGAAAGTTTTCCCCCTCCCCCATTGGATCCTTCATAGTGAATCAATCTTTCCGGATCATAATACTTAATCCAACCAGCCATCGCTGAATGGTTGGGGCCCAATCCAGATTCATTGCCCAAGGACCAGGAAAATATGCTCGGGTGATTCTTATCGCGTTCTACCATGCGAATAGCCCGCTCCAGAAAGGCCTTACCCCAATCCGGATGGTTGGTCAATTCTCCCCGGAGACCATGAGATTCGACATTCGCTTCATCCATGACATAAATGCCATATTCATCGCATAGGTCATAGAATTCCGGATTATTTGGATAATGGCTACAGCGCACTGCATTGAAATTATATTGTTTGAGCAATTCAACATCCCTCTTCATGTCTTCGTAGCTCACCGTTTTGCCATTCAGGCGATGATGATCATGGCGATTCACTCCATATAACTTGACCGGCTCACCGTTGACCATGAATACGCCTGCTTCGACCTCGTAGGTGCGGAACCCTATCTTGCAACTCTTCGCTTCTACAACCGTGCCCTTGTCATCGCTTAGCGAAAGGACCAAGGTGTATAAATTAGGCGTTTCGGCAGTCCACGGCTTGGGCTTCTCCACCGCCATGCGGATAAAGTCGAACTTGGCCGCCCAGCGTTGGTTGAACCAGTGCTGAGTGATGGTAGTTACTGGAATGGATTTTTCTTTAACGCTAGATCCATCGGCGCTGAGCAGTTGAGTCTTCAACTGCCAACCCTTTAGGTCTTGATCTTTCGGTGCTGTGATTTTTGGTCTAATCTCCAGGATGCCATCTTCATACCTGTCATCTAGTTCAGCTTTGGCGAAGAAATCAGAGAGGGCAACCTTAGGCTCTGCCAACAGCATTACATCCCGATGGATCCCACTGAGCCGCCAGTGATCCTGAGATTCCAGATAGGAACCATCTGACCAACGGTACACTTGCGCGATTAAAGTGTTTTCTCCTTCCTTCAGATAGGGTGTAATATCAAACTCGGCGGGAAGTCGGCTGTCTTGACTATAGCCAACTTTCTGTCCATTTATCCATACATAAAAGGCTGAACTCACTCCACCAAAATGCAGCCGGATATCCAGATCTTCCCAGTTGGCAGGAATGCGGAAGTTTTTTCGGTAAATACCTACCGGGTTATTGTCTGCGGGTAGATTAGGATAGTTGTTGTCGCCCCAAGGGTGCTGAGAATTAGTGTAAATGGGTTGCCCAAAGCCCTGCATCTCCCAGTTAGTGGGGACGCGAATGGGTTTCCAGTTCTGGAAGCCTTTATCTAGAAAGTTTTTGGGAACATCACCCGGCTTTGGAGACCAGTTGAATTCCCAGACGCCATTGAGGGATTGCACACGCTCTGAGTGTTCTTTCCCTACCTTAGCCGCCTGAGTGGGCGAAGCAAAAGAATACATGGTAGCCCTGGTGGATAGCTTATTGATACCGACGACCTGTGGATTTTCCCAATCATTTAGTAATTGTGCGGACAGGCAAATGGGAATTAAAAGGAAAAGCTGTAAACCTAGCAGAAGTTTCATGAACCACTTGTTTTGATGAAGGCGTTTTCGTTCTTAGCTTGAAGCTTAAAATTAGTTGCAGAAGTGGAAGTGATTGGAAATGTATTATTCAAACCGTACTACAAATGGTTTTGGGAAATCATCTGTACCTTACATTCAACCATTTGTGCTGTTCCAGAGAAGATAATTCTGGGAGCTTTGGACAATTGGTAGCCAAATAAATCGACCAACTTATACAAGCAATATGAAATATCTCTTTTTCCCGCTCTTCTTACTACTCACTATATCCGCATGGGGGCAATCCGTAACATCCTCCAACTGGAAAGGCTTTGAACGCCTGGATTTTAACTTCCAAGGGCGATCCGCTCGACTTGTAAAACCCGCTCAAGCCTGGGAAGGAAATCCATGGGTGTGGAGAGCCAGATTTCCTGATTACCATAGCGAATTAGATAGCCTGCTATTGGCCAAGGGTTTTCATGTGGCCTACATCAATACGGACAATCTATATGGAAGTTCGAAGGCAATGGATGTCTGGGATCAGTTCTACGATTATATGATCGAGGAACATCAACTGAAATACAAGGTGGCTCTATCTGGCCACAGCCGAGGAGGGCTGTTTATTTATGCCTGGGCTAAACGGAATCCACGGAAAGTGGCCTGTGTTTATGGAGATGCAGCGGTCTGTGATTTTAAGAGTTGGCCGGGGGGATTTGGTGCTGGTGAGGGGAGCCAAGGAGATTGGAAGAAGCTGATGGAAGCCTATGGTTTTTCCTCTCTTGAAGAAGCTAGGGCCTACAACGATAATCCCATGGAACAGTTGGAACCCTTGGTAAAAGCTCAGGTTCCTATCCTGCATACGATCGGCTTGTCGGATAAAATTGTGCCCCCTGAGGAAAACGCTCTGCTCCTGGCCAGCCGGTATTATAAGTTGGGAGGGGTGGCCACGATCATGCCTTGTACGCGCGGTAAATCCAAACTCGAAGGACATCACTACCCCATCGATGACCCGGAGGCTGTAGCTGCTTTCTTTACTTTCCACAGTCTACGATCAAATATTGCTCGAAGCTCTAGCGCATACCACACGCTACGTGGAGGTATCCAGCATGCACAGCGTGTCTTTGAAAGGGAAAAGAAAGGCCGTGTTGCTTTTCTCGGAGGCTCCATCACTTACAACCCTGGTTGGAGAGATAGTATCTGTCACTATCTCCAACGCAGGTTTCCGGAAACGACATTTGAGTTTATTGCAGCGGGTATCCCTTCAATGGGAACTACTCCCGGGGCTTTCCGATTTGATCGAGATGTATTAAGCCAAGGCAAGGTAGATCTGCTCTTTGAAGAAGCTGCCGTCAATGATGCGACCAATGGGAGAACTAAGACGGAGCAGGTACGAGCGATGGAGGGTATTGTGCGGGCTGCGAAAAAAGCTAATCCGAACGTTGACATCGTCATGATGCATTTTGTCGACCCAGATAAGATGGAGACCTATCGGGCAAGTAAGGTGCCAGCGGTGATCCAGAACCATAATCTGATAGCCGATCACTATCAGATCCCCACGATTGACCTGGCTAAGGAAGTGACCGAGCGGATCGATAATGGAGAATTTAGCTGGGCAGAAGATTTTAAGGATCTTCATCCCTCTCCTTTTGGTCAAAAAGTATATGCGCACTCCATGAAGGTCTTTTTGGAGAAGGCTTTTGAGGGTACTCTTAGTTCGCACGGTAAGGTAGAGGTCTCTACTCTACCTGCGCCAATTGATCCCTTTAACTATGAAGCTGGCACTTTGATCGAAGCAAAAAAAGCGAAGTTTGGGCGTGGATGGGAGCATAATTCTAAGTGGGTGAAAGAGGACGACTCTGGGGTACGAGCCAATTTTCATGAGGTTCCCATGTTGATCGGTGATCAGCCGGGTGCAAAACTGCGATTTCGATTTAAAGGAAAAGCCGTTGGCATCGCCGTGGCTGCTGGATATGATGCTGGTATGATTGAATATCGGGTTGACGGCGGAGACTGGCGAAAGCTTAACCTGTTTACCAAATGGAGCCGACAACTCCATCTTCCTTGGTATTATACCTTGGAGGCTGAACTGACAGATGAGAAACACCTTTTGGAACTGAAAATTTCCGCAGAGAAGGATGAACGCAGTGCTGGCCATGCCTGCCGGATTCGGTATTTTTATGTGAATGGCCAAAAAAAATAAGTGCTACTGCACAGATGGCTTATCGAGTTGATACAGTAGCAATTCGCCATCATTCACTCCGACAAGAATACCTAAGGGGCCATCTTGACCGAGTTGAATGGGTCGGATCATCTTTACATTGTAAGGCACAAAGAATCCACTTTCGGCAATGGAACTTTTTGTCCAATTTCCGGATTCCTGCGCCTGAAGGAATAGAGTTCCGGGTGAACTATCAGCCCTGGTGGTTTCCACTTCTGCTTCAAATCGATTCCCTGCTATCAGGATATCTTGGGTTTGGTCGCCGTTGAGGTCGTGTACCCAAATGCCATTTACGGTAGAGAATTGAGCTTCTATAGGTAGTGCTTTGATCGTCAAGTTTCCTGCATTGTTCTCCAGAATCAGACTTCTAAACTCTTTTGCTTCGTAGCGCAGCGCCTTCTTGGTCTTACCGTCCAGTATCTGATGGATATCGGCTTTCGCGAATTCCTTAAAGGTGTCAAATTTCTTATTGAGGGAGGGAAGCTGTTGGGAGGAGCATTCTTTCCCGCGGATGGGAACCATCCGGTCATCATTGTACTTGGCTAGGAAGATATCATTGGTACCATTCAGGTCAAAGTCATCGGCGAAGATAGTGAAGGGCTTCTCTGCGGAGGCCTTAAACTTGTAATTCAGCCCCAAATTGCCAAGGATAAAGTCCTGATCTCCATCTTGATCAAGATCTGCCATCTCAATGGTATTCCACCAACCTTGCGTTTGATCCAGGGAAAAACGGTTGGTCTCATCTTTATATTGACTCCCTTGCCATTGAAAAATCGTGATGGGCATCCACTCTCCTACCAACATCAGTTCGGCCTTGCCATCCTGCTCCAAGTCATGCCACAGGGCATCCGTGACCATCCCCACCTCTGCCAAGTCGGGTGCTATTTCTGTCGTCACATCAACAAACTGGCCTGCTCTGTTTTCGAGTAGATAAGATCTTGGTGCCTGGGGATAATGGAAAGGTATAAGCCTTCCTCCGACGAAAAGATCGAGATCACCATCCGCGTCGAAGTCAAAGGGCTTGACGCAGGAGCCACTGCTTCTGATTTCCGGCAATTGGTCTGACAATTGGAATTTGCCTAGTCCATCATTTAAATACAAACGATCTTGGAAGAAGTGAGAGTTGGGTTGGAATTCGTTGCCCCCACTCACTACATAGAGATCTAAATCCCCGTCATTATCCGCATCAAAAAAAGTAGCACCGGTATCCTCCAACTGCTGTTCAGTATCGAAGGCAGTGGTATTCATCGGTTTAAATTGCTGTTCATTGGTTTGGATATAGATTTGGCCCACTTGCTGGTGCGCTCCTCCCACGAAGAAATCCTCCAGGTCATCACCATTGACATCGCCCACCGCCATACATGGCCCTAACTGAGATAACTTATGTGGTAAAAGGACTTGTATCCGATAATCATCAAACTGGTTTTCTTGATGCTTATAAGGAACTTGCAAGGATCTTTCAGTGATATCAGTGAGAAGAGGCTCATGGCCTACTTCCTTTTTTCCTTTGAGCAGGGCCTCTTGATAGCTGACAACAAGGGTTTGATTGCTGGAACTTTCCGTCAGTACGTTGCACTTGCCATCTGGCCAAATCACCTCGATTTTATCAATATTGGTCACGGATCCCAAACCAAAATGCACAATGGGTTCCATAGAGGAAAGGTAGCCACGGACAGTTTTGAAGTCATGATATTGCACCTGCTCCCCGTAGGTCAACTTGATTTTTGCTCCGAGCCCGTTCCGGTTATGTTCCGGTCCTTGCAACTTGATCTTGATATAATTGTGATTAAGGTTTTCAGCTCTATTCCGGTAGATAAAGGCTTCTCCATCTACATTATTAATGACGATATCTAGATCACCGTCATTGTCAAGGTCTCCCAGGGCAGCACCATTGGAGAAACTCTTTTCATCCAAGCCCCACTCCTTTGCCTGATTGGTAAAGCTCAGGTCTTGATTGTTATGAAATAGATAGTTGCTAATCTGGTTGGTTTGAAATAGATTGATGATATGCTGGGCATTTTCTTCGTCGCTCTGCTCTCTTCGCTCCGGACTAGTCATGAATTGGGCAAACTTTTTTTGTGCGTCCTTATCCCAAATATCTCGCTTGAAGCCGTTAGTAATCAAAATGTCTCGAAATCCATCATTATCAAAATCACTCCCCAGGCAGGACCAACTCCAATCCGTCTTACTAATTCCTGCTAATTGCCCGATCTCACTAAAAAAGTTATTGCCCTGGTTCAGCTGCAACATATTGTGCATATACTGATGGTGAAACCCATTGCTGATCAGGTCATCAAACAGCTGGACATTCATGGAGGCCATCGTAGTTTTGGAGCGTTCGTAATCGGCGGGTAGCATATCCAATTGGATGATATCTTCTAGGCCATCATTGTTTACATCCACTACATCCATCCCCATGGAGTAGAAGGGGATATGGTTAGTGTATTGTTTGATCTGCTCTTGAAAGGTGCCGTCTCCCTGATTGATGTAGAGGTAATCATTTTCTAGGTAATCATTGGCAACTAGAATGTCTATAAATCCATCTTGATTGACGTCCGTTGTACTCAACCCGAGGCCATAGGCAAAGTTGTCGACGATCCCTGCTTCCAGTCCGATTTCAGTGAATTGCCCCCCTTCATTCCTATACAGTTTGTCCCTATACAAGTCATTTGTGTGTTTTTTGCCCGCCAATACCTGCCGATAGTTCAAGAAGAAATGCTCAGGACGATTGGTGAGGTACATGTCGAGATCATTATCATTATCCATATCAAAGAAGGAAGCCTGCAAGGAATATCCTATATCAGCCAAGCCATAATCCACCGCTTGCTCACTAAAGCTCAGATCACCCTTATTAATGTATAACAAGTTGCGTCTTTGTGCATCGGTATCCTTCCATCCTCCCCGCGCTACGTAGATATCCAGCCAGCCATCTTGATTGACATCAGCCATGACTACACCATTATCCCAGCCATCCGGTGCTCCGATTCCGGCTGCTGCCGTAATATCCTTGAATTGAAAGTCACCTTGATTCAGGTAAAGCTTGTTGGAAACATCATTTCCGGTGAAAAAGAGATCGGCAAGACCATCATTATTGATATCGCCCACGGCCACCCCAGCTCCATTATACACGTAGTTGAAGACGCCAAAGAAGTTTTGAAAATTCTCCTCGATCCGGTTGTTAAAATCGACACCACTGGCCTGGGCTTCGATCCGCTCAAATAAAGGTATACTGACGCTAGTGTCGACCTGTTCAGCCGTTTGGCAACTAAACAGTACGCCCATCAATAACCCACCCATGATCCAGTATCTCTGTGGAATAATAGATATATCTCTTTTGTGAAATCTCATACTTTGCTCTTTTAGGGAATTGACCTGAACCATCTAGACCAACTCCTGAGGCTTTTCTTACCGGTAAGGCTAGAAATGGGAGAAAATGGCTTACGAAATATCATTGAGCCCGTATCTACCCAGCTAGCCAGATAGATTTTCTACCCACAACTTCCAAATAAAAAATATTTATGCAATAATGCCGTGCTGTAAAACCCTTTCTAAAGTCTTCAATTCTGGAGGCTTCCAATAAAACATATGATCAGTTCTGTAGAAGATATGATTCCAGAAGGTGGAATGTGTGGTGAATAGAAGCTGGGAATTGAGCCACATTCTAGATCAAAACATATAATTGATGGTTTTTGAGCTCGATAACCATATGTAGTATCTATTAAACCAAAAGTTACCTGCAATAATTTCAAATCCAAATACCTTCACTTAAGCCTTTCATCCAAAATCTCCGAATACTTTTTAAGCCACATATGCTTAACAGTTTCTTTAAATAAGCTTTCAATAAAATCATTGGTTTATGTCAAAACTTAGCAAACGTGCCAAATTGAGCTGCCTTCTCCTGCTGTTTCTCGGGATAGGGCTGGGCAACTTGGCTGCTCAAAACTTTACTGTGACTGGGACAGTTACCGACGAAAATCAGGAAGCTCTCATCGGCGTGAATATACTGATTGAGGGAACTCCTACCGGAACGGTATCAGACATTGATGGAAATTATAGATTAGACCTTCCGGATGCTACTTCAAGGTTGGTTTTTTCCTATACAGGATATGCCGATCAAGTTGTAGCGGTAAATGCACGAACTACGATTAATGTAATCTTGCTACAAAGTGCTTCTACCTTAAATGAAGTAGTGGTAATTGGTTACGGAGAAGTCAGTAAACGAGATCTGACGGGTGCCGTATCCTCTGTAAAATCAGAAGAATTGGATCAGCTCAAGCCAATTTCTTTCGAGTCTGGTTTGGCCGCAAGAGCTGCTGGGGTGCAGGTAGTGACTACGCAGGGAGGGCCTGGCGAAAGTGTGAAGATTAGAATTCGGGGTGGTACCTCGATCAATGCAAGTAATGATCCGCTGTACGTGATAGATGGTTTCGCCATAGAAGGAAGCGCCATTGGCACTGGGCTTGGGATTGGAAACAGTTCGACTAGCCCGCTAGCAGGCTTGGATCCAAGTAGTATTGAATCTGTGGAGGTGCTAAAAGATGCTTCTGCTACTGCTATTTATGGATCTAGAGGGGCCAATGGTGTGATTCTAATCACTACCAAGAAGGGACGTAGAGGGAAAACGGAGCTGGACTTTGAAACTTTCCAAAGCTTCGGAAATGTAGCTCGTCCAATTGAATTGTTGACGGGACAGGAGTACGTGGATTGGTTCAATGAGTTTGCGCCCTGGAATCCCAATGATCCTACCGGTCAATTTGTAGGTTCTTACCGGGATCAATTCGGTAATGATATCGATCTCAATGATCCAAGAGTAATCGTGACCAATTGGCAGGATGAAATTATGCGTACCTCTTCTGCTTCCAACTACCGACTATCATTACGTGGTGGAACGGATAGATCTCGCTTGGCGGGTGCGGTTCGTTACCTTAAGCAAGAAGGGATCATACAATCTTCAGATTTTGAACGGGTAAGTGCAAACCTGAACTTTGATCAGGATATCAATGATCGTTTGAAAGCAGGGATAAACATCAGTTTAGGGGCAAATACTCGGAATGGAGTTGTTTCGGCTGCCTCTGAAAATGCCAATGGCCGTAACGGTATTATTACCAGCGCGATATTATTTAGCCCGGTGCAAGGTTTGACTAGATACAATGATGCAGAATATGATGAGAATGGCCGCTTGATTTCTTTAAGAAGTGGTGATATTAACAACCCAAACCTTTCCTTGAACGGGAATACGAACCAAACCAAGGAAGTTCAATCCTTTGGTAATGTCTTCGTGTCTTACCGACTGGCTAAAAGCTTGACCTTCAAATCTGCCATTCGAGCCAACTTCTACAGCAGTAAAGGTCAGGCCTATTTTTCCGAGCGTTTTGGTTGGGGACAAACGGCTAACGGACGTGCGTTTACCAGAGCCAACAATTCAGGTGGTTTGACTTATGAGCAAAGCTTATCTTACAATCAAAATTTCAAGAGGCATAAGATCAATGCAGTTGCCGTATATGAGCAACAGGAGAGTTTTTGGGAGACCTTACTGACCCGATCCACTGGCTTCAATCTACCCGGTGTGAACTTGGATAACCTGGCGACGGCAACAGAGACCCTGGCTTCGGAATCGACTCGTTCTGACAATGCCCTGCAATCTTTCCTGGGTCGTGTGAATTATACTTTTAATGACAAGTACATCTTGACCCTAAGTGGTCGCTACGACGGCTCTTCTCGCTTTGCGGAAGGTGCGAAGTGGGGATTCTTCCCATCGGCAGCCTTAGCGTGGCGGTTGGGAGATGAGGCGATCTTGAGAGATAGTAAAGTCATTAGCGACGCCAAGATCAAGGTGAGCTACGGTGAGACGGGTAATACTCAGATCGGTTCTTTCCGTTCACTACCCGCAGCAGGATTTTCCAGTTATATCTTTGCTGGCGATGTCTTGACTGCTGGTATCTCAACCAACCGCTTGGCTAATCCTGGTTTAACCTGGGAAACCACCTCACAAGCTGATGTAGGCTTATCTCTATCTTTCTTTGACTACCGATTTAATTTGAATGTAGATTACTACAACAAAGATACCAGAGACCTATTACTCGAAGTACCGCTTCCTGGTAACTCCGGATACGATTTCTCCTTCCAAAATCTAGGAAAGGTAAGAAATGAAGGTTTGGAAATAGCTTTTACTTCCACAAACATCACCTCCAAAAACTTTAGGTGGAGCACCAACTTTAACATCAGTTTCAATCAAAACACAGTACTAGACCTAGGTGATGCAGATGAATTCTTTGTACGTGCAATCGGTGATAACCAGATCAACAATGACTACGTGGTACGTGTAGGTGAATCTTTGGGTTCTGTATTCGGCCATCGCGTAGCAGGTGTATATAGTTTCCAGGACTTCGTTGAATTTGACGGAATGTCGGATGCTGATGCAGCAGCAAAAATGCGCGCAGATGCCAAGGAAATGGGAATTCCTTACTACGATATCTTCTACACGTTGAAAGATGGGGTAGTAACTACGGGTGGTTCTACTCAGTTCCGTCCTGGCATGCCAAAGTTCGTAGATACCAACGGAGACGGCATTGTAAATGATGACGATCGAACCATTATTGGTAATACCCTACCTAAGCACTTCGGTGGTCTTACGAATAACTTCAGCTATAAGAATATCGATCTTTCCGTACTAGTTTCTTGGTCTTATGGTAATGACATTTACAACAAGAACTTAAACAAAGGAAATGCGCAAGCCATTCCCTTTTTCAACAAGTACCGCCAGGTTCGTGACCGCTGGACACCAGAGAACCCTAATACCAATATCCCCGGTATTTGGGGAGATGGAGATGGTGGATTTACCAGCAGCGCTTACGACACCTTCCTTGAAGATGGTTCTTTCGTTCGCCTGAGTAACATCACCCTGGGATACAACTTACCCAGAACAGCCTTAGCGCGTATTGGCTTCCGCTCCTTGAGAGTCTATGCCTCCGCTGACAACCTTTATGTTTGGACGAATTATACAGGCTATGATCCTGAGGTAAGTGTAGGCTTCAACCAGCTTACGCCTGGCTTGGATGTTGACTCCTATCCAAGACAACGCACCTTCCGATTTGGCTTGAATGTGGGACTATAATTCTCTTTCATTAAAGATTAAAAGACACGACAAGATGAAAAATAAAATATTCAACATCTTTCTTCTTTCTGCTGTGATGCTGTTGTTCTTGGCAGCTTGTAGCGATGACTTCCTAACCGAAAAACCGACAACTTTTGTAAACCCTGATACCTTCTTGGAGGATACTCGCTCTGCGGAGATCTTCCTGACAGGTGCTTATGATGCAATACAGCACGTAGTTTCCGCGGGTGGGAATGGTCGTGATGGAATGGGTATTCACTGGGGTACCATCGCTACTGATGAGGTAGTAGTGCCTGGATGGGCTGGTGACCGTAAGCGTATGTTTCTGCAACAGGTGACAGCCGGTAATGTTACCGTTGGTCGCCTTTGGAGATCATTATATCGTGCTGTAAATGTGACCAATAGTGTGATTGATCGAATTGGTGTTATGACGGCTGATCAGATTGCAGAAGAAGACAAGAACCGAATGATTGGTGAGGCCCGTTTCCTAAGAGCTACGTTGTACTTCGATCTAGTAGCTGCCTGGGAGAATGTACCCCTAATTGTTAATGAGGTGGTAAGTCTGGACAATCTAGATGTTCCCCAGTCTTCTCCGGAGGAAGTGTACAATTTCATCGTAGAAGACCTATTGTTTGCGGAGGCTAACCTAGTAGCGGAACAGGGCGGCGGTCGAGCCACCAAGGGAGCTGCTCAGGCC
Organism: Saprospiraceae bacterium; assembly: GCA_965263225.1. GTDB lineage: Bacteria > Bacteroidota > Bacteroidia > Chitinophagales > Saprospiraceae > DT-111. Next base: position 323,162 of record CBDHHG010000033.1, on the reverse strand, counting down.
TTACTGGCTAAGGTGTATTTACAGATGACAGGTTTTCCACTTAATCAGTCCGATAAATACGCCCTGGCAGCTGAAAAGCTGGAAGCGGTAATGAATAGTGGTGTGTATGACTTGCTGCCTGTATATTCCAATGTTTTTGATCTGGATAATGAGCAAAGCCGCGAGATGGTCTTCTCTATTGGTATGGATGGTCCTGGCCTTGGGGAAGGTGGGCTATTAAGTACTTTCTACGGTCCCAACGGGAGTGTAAACAATGGTGGAGGCTGGGGTACTTGCTACATCAATCAAGAGTTTGAATCTACTTACGACCGCGATGATGTGCGCCTGAAGCAGAATGTGGCTAAACACAATCAGAATGATGATGTCTTTGTTGATGGTAACAACCCGGTAAGTTGGAGAGGTTGGAAACATCATGCGGAGAAGCCGAACAATTATGCGAATGATACTCCATTTGATAATCCCTACATCCGCTATGCTGATGTACTACTGCTATACGCAGAAGCTAAGTTGGGGCAGGGGCAATTGACTCAGGAAGTCATCGATCAAACGGTAAACAGAATTAGAGCTAGAGCTCGCGGAACGGCGGAGGCTGTACCAGACTTGATGCTGGGCACTACCGAAGAGATGGTGGATGCCTTATTGAGTGAACGTCGGAAGGAACTTTGTTTAGAAGGGTGGAGAAGATTTGACCTTGTTCGCTTCGGAAAATACAAGGAGCGGGTTTTGGCGATAGATCAAGGCGGCTGGAGCACGGCTGGAAATCCTGGCCCTAACTACGAAGACCATGAAATTAGATGGCCTATTCCTGAAACAGAATTGGTTCTGAATAGCAGTTTGAAACAAAATCCAGGCTACTAAGCAAGAGTCTTTCAAATCTAAAAACAACTAAAATGAAGATATATAACTTGAGATATTACAGTGGCTTCCTGTTATTTGGAGCTATTGTACTCTTCCTATCGGGCTGCGAAGAATTCGATATTCGCGAAGGCATCCGAGAGGTAGAGTTCAAAGTTACGGCTAATACTTCCTTGATTACAGAAGGAGAAAGCATTACCTATTTTGATTCGTCGCTCAATGTAAGTAGCCGAATCTGGACCTTTGAAGGGGGTAATATCGCGACTTCTGATCAGGCTCAGCTAGACGTTAACTATCCTACCGCTGGTCGATACGGGACAACACTCGAAGTTACCTTTACAGATGGAGAAACGAAAGATCGCTTGTTTTATGTAGATGTTGAACCCCAGGTAGCTGTTGACTTTGATGCCAATCTACGAACCGTGGTGGTAGGGGGACAGGTGGAATTCACCAACCTTACTACTGGCCTGGATAATCAGGCTAACGTTTTTGCGATCAATGACGATACGCGGGAGAAGGAAGCACCAGTTTACCAATGGACCTTTGAAGGAGGATCACCTGCTAGCAGTACGGCGGAGAATCCAGTGGTGAATTACCCGACCACTGGTACCTTTAGGGTTTCCCTGGTAGCCACTCGCTATGCACCTGAAAATGTGGGTACGGTAGAAAAAGTGGGTTTTATCAATGTGGTAGACGTAAATGTCATTTCGCCAGCTACGGTTACGCTCACGAAGTTTGGGTCACAACTAAATCTAGCCTATCCCGAGGGGTTCAGTACCATTCCTGATGATGAACTGGGCAATTTCTCCTTGTCCGTAGATGGGAATGATAGCCCAATTTCATCCATTAGCATTGATGCCAATGATGATAAAGTACTAGTGCTGACTCTGGCAAATCCAATTATTGAGGATAATTCTTCCATCGTACTCAACTACGGAGGCGGTAGCCTTTTTGCTAGTTCTGGTTCCTTAGCCGCACCCATCATTGACTTTAACGTAACCAACTCCGTAGTAAACCTCTGGAGTGGTAATGTTGGGTTCGAGGAAGGTGCCGCTGGCGCGTTTCCTCCGACTTGGGGAACTTGGAATCCTACACAGGGGGTGAATAATAACGAATTCTATGAAACAACGGAGGAGGATGTGAAAGTGGGGGCTCGTGCCTTAAAGATTTCTTATGATGGTTCTGGTGATCAGTGGATTTTGGACAACAAAGCTCCTGCGGACGTAATTCCAGGGGGTAACTATCGAGTAACCTTTTGGGCCAAATCTACTATGGCAGGCGCTATTTTCGATATTAGAGTGATCGAGAATGGTTGGGCTGCTGCCGATGACCCTCAGGATGTATCCCTGACTACTGAATGGCAGCAGTATTCCTTTGACTTTGTAGCTAATGACGCCGGAGCCATGAACCGCAAAGTTTGGTGGCAATTGCCAGGTGCTGCCGAAGCCTTCCAAGTGTACGTCGATGATCTCAAACTGTACTATTTGGATTAAACATAGATTCCAGTTTTGTGAAATCGTTCCTTAACAGGGAACATAAATCGGGCGAGACTTCTGAGGCGAATGGCTTTAGAAGTCTCGTTTTATATTGCTATGACCAATATTTGCACCGCTTTACAAACCTTTATTCTACTGCTGTTTCCTGCAACAAGTCTATTCGCTCAGGAAGGTACCTTTCTAGATGTATCTGTAGGAGAAGATCTTTTTGATTTCGGAGGGGTACAGGGTATAGCAGTGGGAGATTACAACAATGATGGATTTGACGATCTATATGTTACTGCCGATATAGGTCAGAATAAACTATTTCGGAATAATGGAGATGGTACTTTCACTGATGTAGCGGAAAACCTAGGCCTTGCTATTGCAGCGAAGAGCAAAAGTGCTGTCTGGGGAGATATAAATAATGATGGATACCTAGATCTCTATCTGGCAAACTTAGCCAGTAACGACCAGCTTTTTCTCAATCAAGGGGATGGGACTTTCCAGGACATCACTAGCCAGGCAGGCATCCAGAACTGGGAAAACCCAAGCTCTGTGAACATGGCCGACGTGGATAATGATGGTTATCTCGACATTTATATATCCAATCTAGCTGCTGAAAATATCCTGTATCTGAATGGCCAAGACCTTACTTTTCAGAACTATACCCAGCAATCCGGTGCCACAGATACGGGCAGCTCCATGGGGTCTATATTCTTTGATTACGATCAGGATGGCGATCAGGACTTATTTCTAACGCATGATCATGCGGAGCCTAGCTTTTTGTATCAAAATGATGGGACTGGGCATTTTACGGAAGTTGGGGAAAGTGCCAATGCCAACGTACAAGGTTTAGGGATGGGGGTAGATATAGGCGATATCAATCAGGATGGGTATTCTGATATCTATATCACCAACTTGTTTAAGAATACCTTATTGCTGAATAATGGCGATGGGATTTTCGACAATATCTCTGCCAGTGCAGGCATTGAGGACTACGGTATGGGCTGGGGTACCACATTCATTGACTTTGATCGAGATGGCTGGGTTGATATTTACGTGGCAAATGATTCAGAATTTTCCCCTTATCCCAATGTACTCTATCGCAACCAGGGGGATAATACCTTCGTTGCTGTGGAACTGCAAAAAGATATCAGTAGCAATGCGCAAAGCTATGCGGCGGTCTGTCTAGATTTTCAGCAAGATGGTCAATTGGACTTGGCGGTTGCTAACCGCGGGCAGGAAGATCACTTTCAATTGTTTGAAAATGCGAACAGTTCTGGCAACTGGATTGGTGTGAAATTGCAAGGGGTTCAGAGTAACCGAGATGCCATTGGGAGTAAGCTACGGATGGTGGATGATCTGGGCCATATTCATTATCGAGAACTGACAGCTGGACAAGGGTGGACCGCACAGAATACCAGTATCCTGTATGTAGGCCTAGGAGCCGCTACTGCGATTGATACACTCAGCCTTTATTGGCCATCCGGTTTGACCCAGCAACTGGCAGGACCAGCTATCAATCAATACTACACGATTATTGAAGGGGAATTACCAATGGAAGGTATTATAGCCAAACCATTGATTACCACCACTACCCTATCCGCCCTTCAAGAAAGGGAACTATCAGTTACCTTTTTTCCCAATCCTGCCCGGGATAGAGTTACAATTCAGATAGAGCGTGCACCTTCACTAAATTTTGAGCTAAAGATATTTGACGTATTGGGTACCCTGTTGCATACCCAACACGTTAAGAAAGAAGAACTACAGCACCAGCAGTTTAATCTGGACCTAAGGCCCTTTTCATCAAATGAGTTACTGTTTCTACAGCTGCGTACAGCCGATCAGATAGTGACAAAAAAGGTGATCCTAAACTGACCTGGTCTTAAGAGAGAAAACTGCTCTTCACTTGATTAACCAATTTAGTACCGTCTGGGTCCGCTGCCGTTTTTAAATGGCATAGCGCTTCTGCCCATTTGGAGGTACGTACCCGTAGCGGAGGCTGCTCTTGCTGGGCCACCCGCAAGATTACTTCAGCAACCTCTACACCGGTTTGATACACCTGTGCAGCTCCTTCTCCAGCCCGGACTTGTGTACCCGCAATGTACTGTTGAAAAATCGGCAAATACTCTCCTGAAGCTAACTGCCCTTCGGCAGAAGCGGTATTAGCAATAGCCGATTTCATGAATTCTGTGCTTATCCCTCCTGGCTCTACAATACTAAATTGGATATTGAAGGGGTCGCTGACATAGGCTGCTAAGCTTTCCGTGTATCCTTCAACGGCAAATTTAGCTCCGCAGTACAGCTCATTGAAGGGTTGTCCCACGAGTCCTCCTACGGAGGTAATATTGATAATGTGCCCCGAGCGCTGCTTCCTCATCTGTGGGATGACTGCTCTACAGCAATAGACCACGCCGAGGTAATTGACGTCCGTTACCCATTTAATCTCCTGGATACTTGCTTGCTCGGTGGTTTTGCCAAAACCCGCACCCGCATTATTAATGAGCATATCAATTTTTCCGTCTGTAGTGACAATGGTGTCAACGGCAGTCTGAATCGAGTCCAAATCTGTAACATCAAGCTGGATCAGATGGATGTCCAAATCTTCTGCAGCTGCCTGCTCCCTCAATTTCTCCCCTTTTGCGAGATTCCGCATCGAAGCATAGACTTTATATCCATTTTTGGCAAAAAGCAAGGCACTTTCATAGCCTACCCCACTGGAGGTTCCGGTAATCAAAACATTTTTCTTCATGTGATTTCTTTTGTGGAATGAACGTTCATTCCAACATGGGTTTAAAAAATTTTTAAGCTTTAATTGCATCCCAGGTCAATCGCAATTGATTATCAATGGCGTTGACAGATACTGTTCCACGTTGGTTAAAATGCCATCTCAAATGGGACAAGATTGTTCCGCCTAGAAACTGCAATAGCTCATGGATACTTATGTCTTTGATGATACCCTCAGTTTGCCCTTGTTTCAGCAAACGAATAACTGGCTCGATGGCTTTGTAGCCAAAGGCTCTGGTCTCTTCTGTAATAATGGGAGAGGCCTGTAATTGCTCCATAAACTGGAAGTAAAGTGGGTTTTGAACGAAAAAGTCAATGGCTGTCCTGTAATACAACTCAAATTGAGTCTTGACGGGTTCATCGTGGCATAAGGTCTCCAGAATTATGGCTTCCTGCTGCTTGATGTCCACATAAATGGCATTAATCAAAGCCTCTTTATTTTCAAAGTGGTTGTAAATGGTTCCCATCCCAGTCTTTGCAGCTGTAGCAATGGCTGACATAGGAGCCGCATGTATGCCTTTCTCCACTAGCAGTTGTAGCGCCGCTTCCTGTATTTGCTGTTTTTTATCCACTGGGCAAAGGTATGAGCTTGGAATGAACATTCCAAACCTGTGAAAAATAATTGTTCTTACCTCATGATTCGTCTAATCGGCAGTATAATGCTAAGAGACAAGGATCCGGCCGCTACTCCTCCCTTCAGCCCGAAACCACCTAAACTTTTCCAAAAAAATAAATAAAGACCGAAGGAAATTGCTGAAACAGGAATCTAACTGAAGAAGTTGTTTAAAAATATCTCACTGGCCGCGATGAAGCTCTTTTTGACCCACTCTTCGGTTTTTTATCGCCACGTAGCGCTGCTATGCGGCTCAAAAAAAGCCTCTATTGAGCCAAAAACATTCTCCATTTCGACTCAGCAGACATTCTTAAACAACTTCGAAAACAAATAAAAAACTATTCTTAAAAATTAGAACCAATGAAATACTTCAGAACAGGATTTCTTTTTCTTCTTTTCGGAGCGATTGTTTTAATCTGGTCCTGTAAAAAGGATGAAACTTGCATCGAAACTACTTGGTACGAAGATGCTGACGAAGACGGACTGGGCAATCCTGCAGTTAGCATGAGCGCCTGTGAACAACCGGATGGATTTGTCGAAGACAATTCGGATACTGATGATACTGGTGGTAGCAATGCCCTGCATGCAGCCTTTGCGGAATTTGACAGCGAAAACTTTACAATCTATCTGGACGGTGACCAAGTAGTGATTGAATCTAATGGCTTACCCAACCATACCTCTCCATATTGGTCAAATACAACGGAACGAACTATCAATGGTCCTATGGGAGCCCATACTACTCCAGCAGCAGCCGTAGACCATGCATTATTTGTAGCTCCAACGGCTACCTCTTTTGAGCAGATGGCACCCGGAAACATTGATGATTTCAATGGATCTTATACTTTGCGCGTCCCGGTTAACCCCCAATTGGCATCCAGTTCTTCCGCAACAGGTTTAGGAGCGATCGGTATTGCAATCAGCGGGTCTATGATCTATAATGACCAGGAGGGACCTAACGTACCTTTAGATGCTGCGGTGGTTTCGCTAGATTATAATGGTGCACATACCGGACCACAAAGCTACCACTATCATTTAGAGCCTAAGGCATGGACAGATGATGATGACAACTTGATCGGGATCATGTCAGATGGCTTCTTTTTATATGGCCGCAGAGATCATGATGGAGAGTATCCGACCGATTTGGATGCTTCCGGTGGTCACTTTGGCCCTACCCCTCATAATCCTGATGGGGAGTATCACTATCATGTTCAAAATGACCTTTACTTAAATCAGTACTATATTTTATTTCCAGGAGATCTTCAAGGTACACCGAATGATATTAGATAAACTGGCTACGCTGATATTGCTCTTGATTTGTTTGAATGCTTGTCAGGATTCAATTCCCAAGTCATTCCAGATCAGTTCCAAAATTGATAGAGCTGACAGACCAATTGACCAAGATTCGTTGGTACTAATCCCCGAAAGAGGTCTTTTCCATTATTTAGGCAAGCCTTTTTCTGGGATTGCTGTTTCCTTCTACCCCAATGGGGAGGTGGCCGTGCAAAACGAGTATTTGGATGGTAAAAAGCATGGCGTATGTAGCAGATGGTTTGCTGATGGCACGCTAAGCTACGAGAGTGAATATGCCAATGGTAGAAAAGATGGGATTACAAAAACATGGTGGAGAAATGGTTCGCTGCGTTCTGAATCACGCTTAAAACAGGGAATCTCTCAGGGGACCCAAAAGCAATGGTACAAAAGTGGAGCCTTATTCAAAGTAAGAAATTTGGTCAACGGAAAAGAAGAAGGGCTTCAGCAGTCTTGGCGAGAGAATGGAAAGTTATACAATAATTATGAAGCTAAAAACGGAAGGGTTTTTGGCTTGAAAAGAGCTGAGTTATGCTTTGAACTTGATAATGAAAAAATTATTGCTAGGAGTACGAACTGACCTACCATCCACACCAGCTGATTCCAATCGTATTTATGGTGGCATGACATCCGCACACGACCGAGTTACAGCTTTTCTTACAGTATAATGTTTTTGAAAATCGATGGAGTGTAGGGAGACCAGCTGGTCTCCCTACACTTGCTTATGGAGTTTTAGCCAGAAACGATATCAAATTCGATTGCCATAATTTTTTAAATATAGGTTAATTGTATATATTTGGTAGATAATTAACCCCTCACCCCTTCTTTCCCCCTACTATCTTCAATTTTTTTGTCCCTATTTCTAACCCATTACTAGGTAATACCCCTTAAGTACACATTAGTTTACTCCCCTCTTTGATCATTCCCCTCTTGATCAGCCATTATCTATTGGAAGAATTATAAAACCCATATATCGAACAACACTTCGACATGCAAAAAATAGCAACTAAGCTTATCCGCAAATCCTTCCGGCGGCCATGGTTACCGCTGGTCATTCTCCTCTTGTTTACGGCTTCCACGATGGAAATGCCGGTCGTTTCCGGCTTATCTAGTGCTGCTCCCATAGGGAAATTCCTCGATGGGAAATTACCCGCAACGACTCCGGCAGGTAGCGGACCTGTTACTTGGGGCATCACGCCTGCCTTTCCTAACTTGAGTTTTAATGATCCACTAGTGATTAGTATGCATCCTAACGAAAATAGGATGTTTGTAGCATCTAGAGGCGGGGTCATTCATCAATTTGTCAATGATGCTAATGTCTCCTCAAAAGCCTTAGTAGCTGACCTTTCTGATCGAACGGCAGTGGTTTGGGATGGTGGTTTTTTAGGACTGGCATTTCACCCAGAGTTTGGGCAAGCCGGTTCACCTAACCGAAATTACGTGTACGCCTATTATACGGCCAAAGGGCCGAATGGAGAGAGTGGACCCAATCAATTTGCTGGATTTGCCTGCCCAACCACAGGAACCTTCTACGGCACCTATCTACGACTTTCACGTTTCACCTTCCAAGATGGAACCTACATCCTAGATCCTAGTTCGGAGCTGCAGATGATCAACCTTCGCCTGTATGAAGAAACGCACCGTGGGGGAGGACTCACCTTCGCTAAGGATGGCTATCTCTACCTCACCATTGGAGATCAAGCCAGACACCTTACTGCGCAAAACATTATAGATAATTTTGAAGGAGGAGTGATCCGGATCGATGTAAATCAGAATAGTGCTACTAGCCATGCACCAAGAAGAAAAATGGGAGTACACGCTGGGGAATCAGACGAATTCACAGGAGTTGGATACTACGTCCCCAATGACAATCCTTGGTTGAGTACTTCTAACGCACTCTTTGAAGAATTCTGGGAAATCGGGCATAGAGCACCGCACCGTATGACCATGGATCAGGAAACGGGGGAGTTGTGGATTGGTGAGATAGGTCAGGGCTCCCGAGAAGAAATTACGGTAGTAAAAAAGGCTACCAACGCCGGATGGCCAGTATATGAAGGTAATTTGTACCATAATATCGGTAATTGTGGTTCCAACACAACGGATATTGGACTAGGTGCTTACAATGGGCCAGTCGTTGATTTTCTGCGGTCGGAGTCAAATGCCCTGATTGGGGGGTATGTATATCGTGGAAACAATCACCCAACTCTAGTAGGTAAGTATATCTGTGGTGGCTACTCTCAGAATCGAATCTTTGTTGTCACTAGAAATGCACAAGGTACGGGCACAAAGGAGGAGATCACTAGCTTCTCGCCCGGTAAATTGGCAACCTTTGGGCAAGATCACGATGGAGAAATTTACCTAGGTGGCCTAGGTAATAATGTTAAAATATATACCCTGCAAAGTAGTGGTACCGGCGGCCAAGCTCCCCAATTCCTTTCTCAGACTGGGGCTTTTAAGAATGTGCAAACCTTGGAACCAGAAGATGGAGTCATCCCATACGATATGATCGAGCCATTTTGGTCGGATGGAGCGGAAAAGTTCCGTTGGTTAGCGATTCCTAATGATGGCTCGCATAACACTGCCGCAGAACAAATCCAATACTCCCAAGATGGTAACTGGGGCTTTCCCAAAGGAGCGGTTTTAATCAAGCATTTCGAATTAGGTGGAAAACGCTTGGAAACCCGTTTTGAGGTAAGGGGAGACGATAATGCCTACTACTACCTTACCTATAAGTGGAATAGTGCAGGTACGGATGCGGAGCTGCTAAATGGAGGCTTAGACGAAACGATCACCGTCGGTGGCGTTTCACAAGTTTGGCACTACCCGAGTCGCTCAGAATGCCAATCTTGTCACCAACAGGCCGCTGGAAGTGTTTTGGGTTTGAAAACCAGATATTTGAACAAAGCCATTACTTATCCGAATTCAGGCATCACGGCGAATCAACTTGTAAGCCTGAGTAGTGTGGGTATTCTGGATGCCAACATCACGGATGCTAATGTGGGGGCCTTGCCAGCTCTGGCAGCTAAAAACGATCAAAGCCGCCCCTTAGTGGATCGGGCAAGAAGTTACCTGGATATGAACTGCTCCTACTGCCATCAGCCAGGGACTGGGAATCGAGCGGGCTTTGATTTACGCTACACGACTCCCTTGAATGACCAAAACCTAATCTACGGAGCACTCCTGGACGATTTAGGGATTAACGGAGCAAGTGCCATTACCCCGCAAGATGTACCAAGGTCTATGGTGCATTATCGGATGAATCAAGCAGGTACCAATCAGGCCATGCCACCCCTCGGTAAAAACAAGATTGATCAAGCCGGTGTGCAATTGATTGCAGATTGGATCAACAGCCTTCAAGCAGGACAAGATCCTGTTGCGGCCAATGGAACGGGTTTAACCGGGACATACTACAATAATATCGACCTGACCGCAGAGGTACTACAGGTGGTGGATGAAACAATTAGCTTTAACTGGGGTAGTGCTGCACCCTTAAACACTATGGGTACAGATACATACTCTATCCGCTGGGAAGGAAAAATTGAAGCACCTTCCACCGGGGGCTTTACCTTTTATACCAATTCTGACGATGGTATTCGCTTATGGATTGACAATGTGCTCGTGATCGATAAATGGATTGATCAACCAGCTACCGAATGGGAAGGTCAAATCAATCTTATTCAAGGGCGAGAGTATGATATCAAAGTGGAGTATTTCGAAAATGGTGGGCTAGCTTCTGTTCAGCTTAGCTGGGCTGGGCCTGCAGTAGCAAAGCAAATTGTTCCCAAACAATATTTATATCCCGTAGAAGCTGCGACCTGTTCTGATCCAGTAGTTAGTGCCAGCAAACAAGATGAAACCTGTGGACAGAACGACGGCGCCATTACCTTTACCTTCTCGGATGATCCTGACCAAACTACAATGGCATTTAGTATTGATGGCGGGCAAAGCTTTCCGTACACAGCATCGGATGATGCTGGTTCTTTCTCGATCAATAATCTGGGAGCGGGAACCTATGATCTAAGGGCCCAATGGTTGAATGGGGATTGTCCTGTAGATCTAGCTGATGTTACGATTATCAATGGAGGTAGCAACTGTCCTGAACCTATAGCTGCTACTGGTACGGGGTTGAGGGGAACTTACTTCGATAACTTAGATTTCACTAACCAGGCCTTGGAACGAATAGACCCAACCATCGACTTCACTTGGGGTAGTGGTTCTCCAGATCCAAGTATGGGGAACGATACCTACTCGGCTCGTTGGGAAGGGGAGATAGAGGCACCTAGTTCCGGGACATTTACGTTTTATACACGCACGGATGATGGTGTTCGCTTGTGGATTGATAACGTCCTAATTATTGATAAATGGATCTTACAATCGCCAACAGAATGGACGGCTACAATTGACTTGATTGAGGGGAAAGAATATCCCATTAAAATGGAATTCTATGAAAACGGAGGTGGTGCCGTTGCACAGTTAAGCTGGTCTACAGCTGGCCTGAGTAAGCAAATTATTCCAGCCGCTTACTTGTATCCTGCTAGCGTAACCGCTTGTTCCGATCCCGTCGTTGCCAGTACCTCACAAGATCCAGTCTGTGGTCAGAATGATGGTAGCATTACTCTTACCTTCTCGGATGATCCAACTCAAAGTCAAATCAGCTTTAGTGTTGATGGTGGGCAAAGTTATCCCTATTCGGCAGCTGATAATGCTGGGAGCTTTACCCTTACTAACTTAGCACCCGGTACATATGATCTTTGGGCTCGTTGGAGCAATGGGGACTGCCCCGTTAACTTGGCTGATGCTACCCTAACTAATCAAGACAACAACTGTGGTGGCCCGATAACAGGTACAGGTACAGGATTGCGTGGTACGTATTTTGACAATATCGACTTCACCAACCAGGTATTGGAAAGAGTTGATCCGACGATTAATTTTAACTGGGGTACCGGGTCGCCTGACAATTCGGTAGGAGTGAATACCTTCTCGATCCGCTGGGAGGGCGAGATCCAAGCTCCACTGGATGGTAACTATACCTTTCTGACTACCACTGATGATGGGGTACGATTATGGATTGATGGAAATTTGGTCATCGATCAATGGATTGACCAACCTCCTCGGGAGTGGACTGGTAGCTTTAGCATGCAGCAAGGAACTAAGTATGACCTTAAGATGGAGTATTACGAAAATGGAGGCGGTGCTGTAGCTCAGTTGCGCTGGGCAGCTTCTGGTGTGAGTGAAGACATCATTCCACAAGCGTTTCTTTATCCTGCCGCTACTACTCCCCCACCCTTTTGTACAGCTCCTATTGCATCTGCTGCGAAATCAGATCCTACCTGTGATCAAGACAACGGTAGCATTACTTTCACCTTCCCAGATAATACCGATCGAACCAACATTGAATTCAGCCTGGATGGTGGGAATAGCTATCCTTACAATGTCCTAGACAATACTAGTTCCACCACAATCACGAACCTAGCACCTGGTACATATGATCTTTGGGTGCGCTGGGGTAATGATGAATGTCCGACGGATATGCCTGATTTGACTTTGACTAACGATACGAATAATTGCCAAGACGTTTGCGATAACACCCTGTATAGCGATGATTTTGAACAAAGTTGGGGAATCTGGATTGATGGAGGCGCTGATGCCAGTAGAGGCCGCTATGGGCAATATGTGAATAGTGGTATCCGATGCATCCGTTTACGAGATAATGATCCCAATTCTTCTTTTATCACCACCCAAGTATTGGATCTAAGCGGTTTTCAAAGCATCCAGGTCAACTTCAGCTACATGACCAACAGTATGGATAATGCAAACGAAGATTTCTGGTTGCAATTATCGACTGATGGAGGGAACGTCTTTTCCACTCAAGAAGAGTGGAATTTGAATGATGAGTTTGTCAATGAGCAACGTTACAATGAATCTGTCACCATTCAAGGTCCCTTTACCGCCAATACGCGTTTGCGCTTCCGCTGCGACGCTTCTGGTAATGCAGATCGAGTATTTTTAGATGACATTAGCATTGTTGGCTGCAATCCTGCGGGCTTCCAAGAGGTGTTGCCGGAAAATACTTATGTGGAAGGGTGTGAAAATGGGGAGGCGATGGAACATGGTGTAACCGAGGTGCTGACCCGACCCGTTCCAACACCTAATGTGCAAGCTCAAAGAGATGAGGTGATATTGGATTGGCCTATGTCTGAGGAGGAAGCTTTTATTGGAAGCATTCATGTCCAGCGGGCGGAAAAAGCCGGCGACTTCTTTGAAACGATTGCCCAAATTGAAGCCTTTGAGACGAATCGCCAACCCAATTCTTTCGTGGATCAAGCCCCCTTGGCGGGAGCAGCCATCTATCGCCTTAAGTGGGTGGGTGCTGACGGAATCGTCGGATTCTCAACGACGGCTGCGGTCCAGCGGATTGCAGAGACGGCAAATTTAGTGGTTTATCCAAATCCAGTAGAGAAAAATACTTCCGTATTAGTAGATGTAATTTTGCCTCAGACTGGAGAAGTATGGCTCACGCTATACAACTTACAGGGCAAGGTGGTTCAGCAACAACAAGGCTATGCCGATAGCCGTGCCTATAAAATGGAAATGTCTACGCGAACACTACCCAAAGGAGCCTATATATTGAAGGTTCGCAAAGGAGACTGGCATCAAAGCACTCGAGTAGTCGTCCAATAATTGATGACAAAGGAATTAACCGATTCCAAATAAAGGACAGCGCGTTATCCATCGATGAGTGGATAGCGCGCGCCCTTTTTATGAGCAGATGTTACTGATCTAACGCTTTGATCAACTGTTCACTTAGTCGAACGAAGTCTTGATTTCCGGCCTCTTTTGACAATTGCAAAGCTTTTTTTGCTACTTCAATGGCTTCCTGACGGCGATTTAAATCTGCGAGAATAAGCGCCTCCCGATGTACCTGAAAGAAAAGAGGATTTTCTTCCTCTCTGGTAACTTTCTGGATGTATGCTAAGGCTACATCCAACTCCATCCCCATTTCGTGGAGAAACAGCGCGGATTGAAAGTACTCGTTTTTGGACGGTCCCGCTAAGGTCCTGTCGATGGCTTGTAGAACTTTATCCTTAAACTCCACTTTGATCGAAGCTTGTACTCGGGTCTGTGCCCAGGCAAAAACCAGCTGAGCGCTACCAAACTCAAGCTGATCAAAATAGATGCTAAAGCTCTCTTGAAAATCCTTACTAGTAGAGCTAGGAGCCGATACCTTTAGGATAGGTGTTTTATCGACATAGCTGTTCCAGTTGCTGCTCTCATAAGGATAAAAGAACAGGGTCCAGTTGGTAAGGTAGGGTTGTGTGAGCAGTGCATAACTGCCTTTCATTAGCATTTGATCCTGGATGTACATATCCTGTTCGATAGTAATTTTGGTAGCTGCGTTAGCACCTGTACGCCAAAATTCGCCATATCGCACCAGTCCATTCTCTCCGAAGATGGTACGGCCCCTGGCACTGGGCCGAGCATAGCGAATCTCAAGGTGGGTAAGCCCAAGATTCTGCTGGATAGTTGAAGAGGGGCTGAGAGACGGAATACGCAATTGGGCGTCAGTCCTGCTGAGGCTCAGTAAGCTCAGCAAGGCAAAACATAACAGTCGTTGTATCATGAAAATTCTTGTTTTTAGGTTTTGAAATAGTCGGAGGGGGAAGTCCCCATCAGTTTTTTGAAAGATTTATTAAAAGTGCTTTTCGAATTGAATCCTGCCTCCTGAGCCAGACCAAAAAAGGTGAATTCCTTAGCTCGCTCCGTTTTGGCCAATTCTACAAATTCCATGATTCGGTGGTAGTTGATGTATTCAAAGAAATTCATGCCAATTCGCTCATTGAGGAGGCGGGCGAGTTCCGGATTGCTGATCCCCAGCATTTCCGCCAGTTCTTGCTTGAGTAACTTTTTATTCAGAAAAGGCTTTTGGTCTTCCATCAACCGTTCTAGTTGGTCTTTAAGCCGATCGAGATCTTGTCGACTCAATTTAGATTGGGCATACTTTTTCACTACCTCGGCCGGAGCTATTTTGAATACTTCAGGTGCCATGATGCTGTACCAGGCAATGAAGAAAATGATAAAAGCTAGGGAGATCCAGATATAAGGGCGCACGATTCGTTCAAGCTTGTCGAAACCCAACAGATTGAGTATCCAGACCGCTAGCCACGGGGCAAAACAAAGCCCCACTGACAGCAAGAAATAGGAAAAGAATTGGGTGGAAATACTGTAGCTTACCTCTTGTTTTATGAAGGCCTGAAAGCGCTTAAACTCCAGTATGCTTCGGACGTAGTAGTAGAGGTTAAATGACAGCCCAATTCCAGCAAATAGTAGAACAGCACGTCCAAACTCACCACTTTTGATCCTAGCATTGATGACCTCACTAGAGGGTAGCAGATAGTAAAACGTCAGTAGGCCAAAGTAGCTTAGAGCAGGCAGATAGTGCACCAGGTCTTTAGGGCTAAAGTCTTGCCGATATAAAGATGAACGGGTAAATAAGAAAACCGAAGCACCAAAACATAGCGTAGCGATTTCTGAGAGGCTTACGATACGATAACTTTGACCAAATAAACCCGAAAGGTAGATCACCCGTCCAGACAAACCTACAAATAGTGCTACGATCAGGATACCGAGATATGGGTTGATCATTTTCCTCATCTTGTTTGAAAAAAGGAAAATGCAGATCAGAAATACCGCCTGAAGAAACCCGAAGTAAATCAATTGATTGAGCACTTTTCCCATGCTTCTTCCTTTAATGGAGAATGAATTGATTAAGGTGTTGAAGGCCAGCTATACCCAGTTTTTCTACCTTCGCTTGAAAGGCTTTGAAGGCCGCCGGACTCTCCCATTCTGTAATGGTCATCCAGTCTGGCTGGTAAAAGTAACCAAATGGCGACTTCCCTTGCTCTAGACTCAGTATGGTTTTGCCCTTAGCCCGCTTAGCAGCCTTCAGCCATTGTTTCTGAAATCGCTCGAAGCTTTGTTCATCCGACTGCCAATAAGCTGTAGCCACGATAGTTTTGTTTTTATCAATTTCAAATTGGAGGTCCTTAGGTATTTCGTAGTAAGTCAAGTGAAAGTTGCTAAAGATATTTCGTCTTTGCTGATGAAAATCAGGAACGTGAGTTTCGATTTCGGCTAGAAATTGTTCTCTTTTGGCGAGACTGGCCCACTTCCCTAGGATGAAGCTTTCTGGTTGAAAGTTTCCTTGAGTGTACGTCTGGATGCGGTAGCCAGGGATAGGGGTGTAACTCATGCGCATGGCCACTGGGAAAGCTGTTTTGCGATAGATAGCGAAAAGGCTGTCAAAGTCGGGTTTTGCACTCAAGAGTAAGACATCGAGTACTTCTCCTTTTTTAAAGTTATAAGTCTTGACTTGCGATTGTGCAGTCAGGAATCCCCCAAAACCAAAGAGGATAAGCACTAGAATCATTTTTTTCATTAGATAACAGTTTCGACCCCAGCAGTATGAGACCGTGCTGGGTAGGTGATAGAAGCAAGATGGCTTCCAGTCACGAATGTAGAACTGAGCGATCAGGAAGGGAAGAAAATGATCGTGGGAAGTGGATGAATACGGTATTAGGACGAGAAATAGCGGATACTATATAACCCATTTGCTTTAACTTTTAAACTTCATGCAGAGAATTTAATGGCTTTGCTGATTAGGAAGGTAGAGATCGGGGCAATGATCCTTTGCATTCACCTGCTTACCGTCCTTATTCGTACAAAAATTTGGCAGCGGCATCGCCCATCTTCCGGTGGTCATGCCCTACTTGTGGAACTACTTCAATTTTCCATTCGTAAGCAACGCCTAATTCTTGGGCAATAGTTTTGGAAGTTTCATAAAAGTAGATTCCTCTGGCTAGCCGATGTAGGCCCTGTTGATCGGCAGAAGGGGATCGCAATAAAGTTCCTCCTTGCTCGTCTTCATTGTCTAGTTCTCCAATAAACAGGACTAATTTCTTATGGAAGGCCAATTCGAGCTCTGTTTTCGGAATATCTATTCCTTGGGTACCGAAGGGAAGCGGGGCGTCCGCTGAAGGCAGTGTATAAAAACCTGAATTCCCAGCTAGAATGTTCCTAGCTTTTGATTTGGGATGAAAGAGGGTAAACCGATGTAAAATCTGCCCACCCGCAGAGTGGCCAAACACATCATACTCCCTTTGTTGAGATTGAGTAGCCGCTACGACTAGATCGAAAATCCGATCGAAATCGCTAAAGATCCAGTCTTGTCGATTCGTATTTAGCTCGAATTGCAGCTTTGTTTCATCCAGTTTTACACGGTTACTATTTTCAATATACTCAATGGCGGACCGCAGGTTCGCAGCTCGGATCAATCCACATAGATGATAGCCTTCAAAGGGATAATCTTTTTCAGTATACATCGGGGAAAGAATCAAGACATTGTATTTTTCAGATTCTTCCACCCAGGCATCACGGTAACTATCAGCATTTCGGCCAGCACCTGGGATCACTAGGAGAATTTTAGATTCTGCGTTGAAGTTTTCGGGTTGATGATAGAAGACTTTTATGGATTTTTCTTCTCTTCCTACCCCTCCTTCAATTTCAAATACACCAGAACCTGGCTTTAGTCGAATTTCATTGAGCGGCAAGCTCTGGGCAGCTGTTAGCTCACTCTTCTGTACTAATGTCATACCGCAATGTGGGCAACTGCCGGCTTTCTTAAAAGTCAGGGCATCACAGCTTTGATCACAAGGTGGACAAACGTATGCTTCTGAGGCAGATTGGCAGGCAAAAGTTGTGCTCAAAATAAACAGGAGTGTGAGGTGTCGGATCATCATTTTGTTTAAGCTTAAATACAGTTCAAGGTGATTGGGTGTATAAAGGAGACTGGATGGCAAAGGTTCGACTTTCGAAGAGCTGTTAACTTTCGCCACTTAGATCAGTTTTGATATCAGCAATCGAGAAGTTCTCACCTGGGATCGGATTGTCCATTAATCGCTGCATCATAGCTATTTGTCCAATGTGTGTGAGTACATCCGAAAATGGACCTTGAATCAACCGTTTAGTAGCTCCCTCGGTGGGTTTCAGCTTAGCCAGCACCTTATCCAATTCGACTAATACTGCTAGGAAACGACTGTGTTCTCCTGCAAGATCCAGGTCTGGAGCACTGGTTCTTCTAAATGCTCCCTCTTCTAGGAAAGTTTTAGTGGCGGCGATGACTTGGAACATATGCCGAATAATCTCAGTAGGTGTTCTTACGCCTTTCCCCAATGAGAAATGGCTGAAACCTTCGGGAAACTCTTGGGTAACTTTTCTAAAGCGATAATCGATGGTGGCGAGCGTATGCCTTAGCAATTCGTGTTGCATTTTCGAAAAATTTAGAGAAGTATAAAGAACCTATGCTTTGAACGGATGATTTCCGCCTTAGCGATCATTCCTGTCATGTAGCTCAGTGTTGAACAAGAGTATCAACTACTTCAAGTTTAACTTGATTGAAGAGCTGTTGTAGTCCTATGGTTTCAAGGTACCCCGCCTAAGTAGCCTTCAGCCATTACAGCAGTTCTCGAAAGCGCATGCCCGGATTTTGACCTCCCTCGTAGGTCAGTTCGATGAGAACCTCTTCTTCCCCGTCCTGCTGAAGGCTAGGAAGTTTGACCGGTAAGGTAATGCCGCTTTCCCCCGGAGTCAATTTTTCTCGACCAAAGACAGAAATATGGGTTAGGAGTACGAGATTTCTCGAATGAGCTAATTGGATTTTGGAAAGCTTGTATTGTCGCGATGGGAATACGGTGCCTCCATCTGCCTGATGATGCTCCCTAATCCCATCTTGGTCAAGCACAAAAACGGGAAAAAAAGATTGGTGTACCATTTGCGTAAGAGTTCCATTAGGATACAAGATCGTACCGATCGATAGCTCTATCCGTTCGGGAATCAGGATAACATCCTCTCGCAGTTGCGGTACAAGATTTTGCATAATTGCCACCTGCGGTTCTTTTTCCAATCCCCGCTGCATGGTTTCACTTAGCAGGATATCTATATCCTTGGGAGCGGGTATCTGGTAGTGACTGGCATCTACTTGTTTGATGGATTCGAAGTATCCCGCCACGGCTAAGCTATCAAGTAACCGTTCTAAATATTGGCAACTAAGGGGATTGATTTCTAAGGCTCTGATCCGGATTTGGTCTACTCTAAACATCGTGGTTAAAGGCAGCGCTAACGCTGCAAAAGGACCAGTGCCCGCATATAAGATGACCACGGGCCCTTCTTTGGTAGCTAAGACCGCTCTCACCGCTTCACACAGACCTTTAACGAATCGCTTTGTCCGGACTAGGTCGTCGATACAAAGCGCCGCCCAGGCAGTGCCAATAGCTTTGCCAGAGTCGAGTTCAATATCCATCCTGAATTCTTCCGTGAGTCCAATCAAATGGTCTTCTTGCGTTAAGAAATTGCGGTAGGCAACTACTGCTTGTTGTAGTTTTGCAAAGTCCAACTCTTCGGCTATGAGTACTTGAGTTACCTGATGTATATTCACGGTTTTTGCTTACAATGCCTTCAAAAGCTACCATTGATTGGCAGCAATTTGACTAGCGGTGTCAATATCGAAGACAGCATCCAGGTAAGCTTAGCTCACGTCAGGGAATTCCATGATTTTCCAATCTGAACAAGCACTATTGTGATTGCTGACGGCAAGCCATGCCTGAGTCAGGTTGACTACTTGGATACTATTATCATTGGTGAAACTAACAATTATTTCCGCTCCGAAGGTGTGCCTTAACATAGCCGATCTTACCCTTGCTCTAGATTAGATTCCGTCAAGACCTTCAAGAAGTCTGGGAAAATGTATTCTCCGTCAATGTCAAAAATATTCCAGCCATTAAGAACTCCAATCACCTCGTACTTTGGAAGTACAACCAAGAACTGTTGGCCAAAACCCATTGCGGCCCAGATTTCTTCCTGACCTCCTGGTCGCCACCATTGGTAGCCGTAACCTTCTTGGCCACCGTCTCCATACAAATCGATCACTTGCTTTTTGGTTGCTTCTTGTATCCATTCTTCTGAAAGGATTTGCCGCCCATTCCAGGTACCTTTGTTGAGATATAATTGTCCAATCTTGGCCAGATCTTCAGCGGTGAGGTAGAGGCCACCTTCGGTATCGTGGAAGCCTTTGGGGGTAGTCTTCCAGTGATAGTTGTTGATGGCTAGGGGACCAAAAAGATGTTGTTCAGCGTAAGCTGCTATGTCCATACCCGTAGCCCTTTTGATAATCCCGGACATTAAATGACTGGCACCACTGCTGTACACCCATTTCTCTCCAGGCTGGGAGTCCATCGGTTGTTCCAGGACATATTGAATCCAATCTTTGCTCTTTTCCATTTGGACCACCTGGTTATTGCTATCCAGTGGGGCTGTATTCTCGTTCCAGCTAATGCCTAATTGCATACAGAGAAGATTATGGATCGTGGCTTCCCTTAAGCCCTCCCCCGTTTGACTAAGATCATATTCTTCAAAATAGTCCAAGACTTGTTTGTCCAAGCTAGGGATATGTCCATCCTTTACCGCAATGCCCAGGATCGTGGCTGCAATGCTTTTTGTTACGGATTGGAGGCTATGCAGGCGACTGCCTTGATAATAGGGATGATAGCTGGGGTGATAGTAGTTGTAGATATTGATTTCATTGCTATCCTGACAGCTCTGGTAGCCGCATCCTAGTATGCCGCTTTGCCCTCGACTGATTTCTTGATAGTCATTTTCAAAGGACTTGTTGTAGATCACCCTACCTTTTTTGAGGATCAGCATTTGATCAATGTAGCCGTACTTGCCGGCAGTTATCTTCGTTTCCAGCGTGTCCACTCCAGTTGTTGCGAATTGAGCCTCTTCCATTGTGCCTGAAGGCCATGAAAATGAAGTTTCATTAGCTGTGTCGCCGGGTGAATCTACTGAGGAACAAGCTGTTGTAAAGAGAACAAGAGTAAAGAAGAGCGAGAGTCTGGTTAACATATCTAGTATAGTTTAGATAAGGGCGTCAAAGTCCTTCCGCTAAGGTAGAAAGTTAGTCGAATTGAAGCGCCTTTCTGGTGTATCGAAATGCATAGCTTCTAGGTTCATTAGATTTTGTAATGAAATAATCTAATACTCAGATATAATTTATTTGCAAGAAAAAAATATCTGAGTAAAATATAATTCTGTTAACAAGAAAATCAGAACTTTTGCGGCAATTCAAAAGTTGGTTTCCAAAATGCAGTAAAAATCAAATGCATAAGGCCATATGAACAAGACCTATCTAAACCCACCAGAGCTATTCAACTCTACAGACTTTGGTTTCTCTCAAATTGTAGTCAGTGAGCCAGGAAAACTCGTCTACATTTCTGGTCAAGTAGCCTGGGATGAAAAACGCGAAATCGCCGGTAAAGGAGATTTAGAAACACAAGTGCAAAAATCCAATGATAATCTCGCGCTGGCCATGCAAAAGGCTGGCGGACAGCTTAGCGATATTGTCATGTTGAGGATATATGTAGTGAATTACACGGAAGCGGCGGGAACAATCGTTGGTGAAGCGCTGCGCCGCAATTTTGGCACTATAAATCCACCGGCAAGCACTTGGCTTAGCGTACAAGGATTGGCCAATCCTGATTTTTTGATCGAAATTGAGGCGCAAGCGGTGTTATAAGTAATTGCTAGAAGCCATCTCAAAAAGATTTTTGATAGTGAAAAAGAGAAGTTTTGAAGTTAGATGAGACGCAAAAACGGAGCATAGCCATAGCTACGCGACGCTTTTTGCAACGAAATATGGCTTCAAAAGGCCCTTTTGCAGCGCAAAGGATGTTTTTGAGATGGCTTCTAATACCTATTTGCAATTTGCCTGATAATTAGTAGGGAGTATATCTTAATCCCCCCTGAATTATTACCTTTATTTTTATAAATAGGACAGTTGACCAACCGAAATTCCATAGCAGTCTTACCTTTTGACAACCTCAGCTCAGATCCTGAGAATGAGTACTTCTCCGATGGAATGACAGAAGAGATCATCAATGCATTGACCAGCGTACAAGGGCTTAAAGTCACAGCCAGAACTTCCTCTTTTGCTTTTAAGAACAACAAGCAAGATATACGCAAAATTGGCAAAGAACTGGGCGTATCTATGGTAATGGAAGGTAGCATTCGAAAGTCTGGTGAACGGGTGAGAATTACGGCACAACTCATTCGTGCTGAAGATGGTTTTCACATCTGGTCAGAGAATTTTGATCGCCAACTCAATGACATCTTCCAACTCCAAGATGAGATTAGCCTACTCATCGCCAATAAAGTAAGAGAACACGGTGACCATTTTGAGATCAAAGATCATCTAGTAGATGCCCCCACCCGAAACATAACAGCCTACCAGCTTTATTTGAAAGGACGCTACTATTTCAACAAGTGGACGCTACCTACTTTTATCAAGGCAGCTGAATGCTATGAGAAAAGTATCCAGGAAGACCCTAATTTTGTCTTACCCTATTTTGGAGCAGGTTTTGCTTACAGCTGCCTGGGGTCATGGGGTGGCATGGAGCAGAAACAAGCCTACGAGCGCGTGGGGTCGTATTATGAACAGGGCAAAAGACTTAATAATTCCACCTTCTTCGGTTACCTATGTGAATCTCAATATTTGTTTTGGGCCCAATGGAAATACAAGGAAGGATACGAAATTGTGCAACGGGCTCATCAACTAAACCCCAATGATGCGGAGCTCAACGAATTCATAGCCGAAATCTACACATCTCTGGGAGATTTTGAAACGGCCTGGAAATACATTGAGCTAAGTACTAAACTGAATCCTCTTTCTCCAAATCATTGTTATACCGAGGCCAACTTCCATTATCTCCGTGGAAATTTTGAGACAGCACTGCAATCTATAGAAAAGGGACTTTTAATCGTACCGGAGTTTATTATCCTCGTAGAACTCAAACTAGTATGCTTTATCCAACTGGGTCAAGAGGAAAACTTACACAAAACCGTATATCTGAACAGGGGGATGTTGCAATACCCTGATTTGTATGCTTACGTGTTCAATTTGTTCCATCAAAGAAGCGCAGTCAATCCAGAGGAAGTCTTGTCCCTAGTTGAAAAAATTCAACAGGCAGAGATACGGCCGCTAGTCGGTTGGGATCTTATTCTGCTCATTGCTGCTGGAATGGTAAATGAGGCTATGGAGTGTCTGCAAATGAATGTTGACCAAAGAAGGGCTCAGTATATCAACTTTAAACACGACCCTTTTTATGCTCCATTAAGAGCCCTTCCGGCCTATCAAAAACTCGTTCAACAACGGTTTCCTGATGACAGATTATCTTCCATCATAACCGAAAAGGAAAGTGACAAAGAACTCCTGTCGGAAGCTGAGGCTACCACTTACCAAAACATCCTGCTCGAAAAGATGGAGATGGAGCGTCACTATCTCAACTCTACACTCAGTCTGAAAGAATTGGCCGATAAGATTGATCTTCACGCCAACAAGCTCTCCTGGTTGCTAAATGAAAAGCTAAACCAGAATTTTTACGAATTCATCAATAGTTACCGGCTGAAGGCATTTCAAGCAAAAGCCCTTGATCCATCCTATTCCCACCTCAGTATTTTGGGCCTGGCTTACGAAAGTGGCTTCAATTCTAAATCGGTTTTCAACCATTACTTCAAAAAGGTCACCGGTCAGACTCCCAAAGCCTGGGTCAAAGCACAAACTGCGTCCTAATTTCTTCCGGATTCTAGTTTGGTAGAGCTCTCATCCAAAAGCTCCTTAGCACTTCGTACCACAAGCTCTTTCTCTCTAAACAAAGTTTATCCGTCCAGCTCCTCACCAAAAATATTTCCATTAATAGCGTAGTAGCCGTACCGCCTTCAACATCAATAAGTGGCGAAAATTCCTTGGCTGGGGTCAAAGCAGGTACATTAAGGTACGGATCATGGCCTCTAGCGCTTGTGTATCATCTTGACTTCAAGAAATTAAAACCGTTTGTTGGGCTAGGTTTAAATTTCACTATGATTTTTAAGGTAGAAGAGCAAGATATTACGGAGGTGGTAATCGATCCCAAGCCCGGCCCAGTGCTTCGTGGTGGATTTGATTATATGCTAACGGAGAGATTTGGCATCGGTGCCTCCGTCCAGAAATTTTATGCTACAGCCAACATTACAGGCTTAGCTCAAGTTGGCCCTGGCGTCACTGCACCTTCTGCTGTTGAGGGTAAATTGAATCCGTGGATATGGACTCTTGCCGGAGTCATTCGATTTTGATCCATCTATATTCTTCGTACTTCAACCCGTGTTTACAAATGAAAGCTTCAGGTCATCGCAATTGAGCGTTAAGCGTCCACTGCCGTGCTAGCAATATCTAAGCCCATGTCTACTCAAAAAGTCCGAATGCTCATTCAGACGTCCTGTTACATCTACTCGGACGAAGAGGCAATCAATGTTTCGGAATTTTGATTCATCATTAAAATCTAAAACACAATCATCATGAAGAGTTTAAATGTAAAAAGCGCATCCATAGCGGCTGCCATTGCCTACATCCTTGGTGTCTCAGCCTTTTTAGGTTCCTTCTTCGTCCCCATCCTGTCAAACCCCGAAACGCAGGCCAATTTGGTACTGAGCATCGCTATTATCCCAGCTGCTATGCTCGGGGCTAGATTTTATTACCGCAGAAAGCACGAAACCAACGGCTTCATCCTTGGTGCCTTCATGTTTATGGTCGTCATAGTCCTTGATGCCATGATTACGGTTCCCTTGTTCGTCATTCCTGCGGGCGGAAGTCACCTGGAGTTCTTCACTGATCCGGGCTTCTGGATTATCGGCTTGGAGTACATCCTAGCTGTGGCCTTTTATTGGAGAATCCAAAAAATTGCCAGCAACAAAAGGGCTAGCCACACGATGAACAGTGATGCTGCTGTCCATTAGGTTCACCCACCCCATAAGCTCCCTTGTACCTAATTCAAAAATTAACAAGAAATGAATAAGTTAGTTATCGTCACACATCCTGACATCGACAATTCCTTGGTGAATAAAACGTGGGTTGAAGCCCTTGAAAAATACCCAGATCATTACACAATACACAGACTGTACGATACCTATCCTGATCTAAACTATGACATTCAGGCAGAGCAAGCATTGCTATCGAGGCATAAAGAGATCATCTTCCAGTTTCCTATCCACTGGTTTAGCACCCCATTCGCGCTGAAGAAGTACATCGATGAAGTATTCACCTATGGATGGGCGTTTGGACCTGGCGGAGAAATGTTGGCCGGTAAGAAAATCGGCTTTGCCGTATCGACAGGTGGATCCCAAGAATCGTACGAATCCTCATCGGGTATCTCATTAGCTAGCTTGTTGAACGACTTTAAACTGAGCTTTCAATATTGTGGGTGTACGATTACCCAGCTACATGCACAGTACGGGGCCATGGGTGAACTTTCAGCGGAGGATTTAGGTCACAACGCAAAAAAATACATAACTACTTTTTCGTCTTGAGTGAGCAGATTCCCATACCATCATCCTAGACTTGGATTTTCTCCAAGTTTAGGGTGATTCAATCCTTTCCTAATGAATTATCTAAAGATAGCCCTCATCCTTGCCAGCAGTCTATTGTTGGCCTTTTTCTCTCTGCTGTTAGTAGCACAAAATCCAGAGCAGGCGATGTTTGACAAAACGATCGAGAAGCTTATGCATGAAAGTAACTTGAGCACCCCAGAGGAAGTCATAGATGCCCTGCCGGAGCTAAAAATAGTCAAGCATAAAATGGATATCGCTAGATATTTGAGTACTATGATCAATTGTAAAATTCAAGGTCCGAACACAGTCATTTCAGAGAGGGAAAGCCTTAATATCCAAACGCAAATAGGAATAATCCGCCAACTGAGAAAGGAATCAAGAGAAGAATTAGAACGATTGGTTATAACTCATCACACTATAGCATTAAAGTCAATTATTCCACCAGCAAGCCACTAGGCAAGCATTCTGGAGTGGATTGATCAAAATTGGGATCGTTCAGCGCCTCTAGAAAGGCAATGATTTCATTGGATCGTACTCTATTGAAGGGATTTAGTTTAAGTGCTTTAAATTCTGGCGCGAGATCCCTATTGGAGACTTCTGTATGCTTGCTTCTCTTTCTTTCATAGAATCGCATCACTTCTTGCAGGGATGATGCTCTACCATTATGCATATAGGGGGCAGTATAAGTCAAGTTTCTCAATGTTGTGGTTCGAAAAGCGTACATTCCGTCGCCCTTATCGAAATGCCCAAGACCGGGATGCTCCTCCACGCCAAGCACGTGGAGCTTATAGTCGCTAAACATGGGACCGGAATGGCAATTGTTACATCCGGTAGATATAAATGCTTCCATTCCTCTAATTTGCTTTTCTGTCATCGCATTAAGATCTCCTCGCATATACCGATCAAAGGGGGCATTGGGGGTAATCAAGGTGCGCTCGTAGGTCGCGATGGCTTTGGTGATGTGCTCTATGGAAGCAGTAGAGTCAGAAAATGCGCGGTAGAATAGGCTACGGTAGGCTTTGATACGCGTAACCTTTTCCTCAAGTTGTTCAATGTAAACATCGACTGATATGCCTGAGCCTTTCATTTCATCAGGACTTAGTAATGGCTCCAGGCATTGCTGTTCCAAGGACTGTGCCCGATTATCATAAAACTGCGGACTATCCTTGGGATCTAGATTTCCTTGAAAATCGATCCCATTGAAGGCCGCGTTTAATATAGTCGGGGCATTTCTTCTGGTTTTTACACCTGCTGAAAATCCATTTGACCTATCGAGTCCATCCGCAAATCCTTTGGTAGGGGAATGACAGGAAGCACATGAAATTTTATGGTTGGCAGACAGAATAGGATCAAAGAAAAGTTGTCTACCCAATTCTACCTTTTCGCTAGTTAGGGGGTTGTCGGCGGGAGCTGGGGCAACCTCAGGTAAAGCTCCGATGTTGAATTTTCCTGGCAGGTCACTACCTGCTTTATTGATACTTATACATAGGATAAGCATTACGGATAGGATCACTATCTTTTTCATGGGCCCTTAATTTTAGAATGAAATGAGCAATCGAAAGGCTTTACTGCTGAACCTGCAGGGAATGTATCGAGACGATTGATTTGGAGTACTGAAAGCTGCTCCAAACACGGAGCAGCCTTGAGGTCTTACTGTTGCTTATTTTACCAATAAGTATTGAACTTTAGATGGACTGAGGTATCTCTTGACTCCAGGCTCCTGATACCACCGTTTTTTCCACGTATTCCTCGAAAGAAACAGGCTTGCGACTAAGTACTTTTTCGACGTCATCCGAAATGGTTTGGTTTTCAGAATGCCCTAGAACCTCGGTAAACAGGTAACTTAACAACCAAATAACGGATTCTGGGAGTCCCGCTGCCACCAATCCTGCCTTGAACTCTTCCATAGAAATGGCCTGATACTGAATAGGCCTTCCTAGCTTCTCGCTAATGATTGCGGCAACTTCTGCAAAAGTCAATTTTTTTGGACCGGTTACGGTCAACGTTTTGCCATTGAAGGAATCGTCCAATAGCACTTTCGTGACCATGTCAGCAATGTCGCGAGTATCTGTATAGGGAATGCGCGCTTCTGGCATGGGTAAAGCCAGATGACCAGCCAGTATATAGTCGCTAAAAGCCCCTTCGCTGAAATTCTGGTTAAACCAGGATGCTCTCACCAGGGTGTAATTAAGTCCGGAATTAGCGACAATTTCTTCGCAAGCTTCCGCTTCTGTTTCACCTTTTCCAGAGAGTAGGACTACTTTCTTTAGGCCTTCGTTTACCGCAGCTTCGGTAAGCTTCTGGATAGCTTCTTTGGCCCCAGGGACCGCGAGATCTGGATAGTATACAATGTATGCTCGGTCCATATCTTTCAGCGCTTGAGCATAAGTGGCAGGGGTGTCCCAATCAAAACTAGGAGACTGTCCTCTCGATCCAATTCTTACAGTATGTCCAAGCTCGGTCAGGTTTTCAACTACTAGGCGACCGGTTTTGCCAGTTCCTCCAATTACTAAGATGTTCTGTTTCATTTTACTTTCGTTTTAGTTGTTAACTAATTACGATTGTAAAATTACAGGCATGGGATACCACATACTTGACATCTCCCGCCAATGATTTGACACTTTAAGCCAAGCTGTCTTGAAGAATTAGTTTTCCAAGGATTCGGTAACTGGATAGAAGGATATAAAGTTGGCTACCTAACCAAAACAAGGCACTAATCAGAACTTATGTCACCTCTGCTACCTTCACTAGCTCACCTTTTTGAAAAGACTGTGTACAGGCCTCTGCTACGATCGTAGCTTGCCGTGCATCGGCTAAGGTTAGCTCTGGCTGCCGCCCTTCCCGGATACAATCTAGAAAATTGGCGGCGATCAGAAAAAAGGCTTCCTCAAAGCGATCCCAGAAGGTCTCTACACATTCCTGGCGGGCACCATATTGGTCGTATACCTCTACTCGATTGACGGAGGCTGGTCGGCCAATTCGGAGGGTCCCCATAGTCCCTACTATTTCGGTATACGTATCATGCCCTACCATGGCAGTACGACCCGCATTCAGCACAGCCATGGTGCCATTCTCAAATCGGCAAGTACTCATCACGTGATCCGCATCCCCAGCCTCTGCAAAGGCGGGATATTTGTAGGCTCCACCGATGGACCACACTGACTCAATTTCTGCGCCCAAAAACCAGCGCGCCAGGTCGATGTCATGCACATTATAATCGTGAAAAATTCCACCACTGTTTCCTACATACTGAACCTGCCATGCAGCTACCGTATCCTTATCAACAGTCTGTGATCGAACCAGGTAAGGCTTCCCTATGGCTCCTTCGTCCACCTTCTGTTTGGCATAGCGGTAGCTGGGATCAAAGCGTCTAACAAATCCTACAACCGCCAACTGTTCTGGATACTTGGCAGCAATGGCCTCCACCTGTCTACACTCTTCTATGGAACTAGATAGGGGTTTCTCACTGTAGACATGTAAACCCGCTTCTAAGGCTTTTACGATATGCTCCGCATGCTTATTGGTAGAACTAATTACAAAAACGGCTTCCAGTTCAGAAAGCTGGAGCATTTCATCATAATCCTGGAATAAATGCTTGACCTCCAGCTCCTCTTTAGCAAATTCTAGTTCTGCTTCATCAATACTACACGCAGCTATTAGATCAGCTGCATTGATCCTAAAACTTAGGTTTCTAGCATATTCCTTTCCTAATCGCCCGAGTCCTACGATACCCACTTTGATTTTCTTCATAATGATTTCTTGCTTAATGTAGTCGATCAAAAGGCTGCTGCCTGGCCCACTGCACCTAAATAGTCGAATTTTTGCAATATCAGATCTTTACAGGCTTCCATATAGATTTTACCTGGTGGAATGGGGGCGAATTGATCCGGCGATTCTCGAAAATATTCCCTATTCACCCTAGTCCATAAAAGACGCAAATCTGTAGCAATATTGACCTTACATACACCGTACTGGATCGCCTGCTGTACCTCTCCTGCCTCTACCCCTTTTGCAGAAGTCTTTAGCTGTCCACCCGCGGCATTGATCCGCCGAATCTCTTCATGGTTGACGGCAGATCCGCCATGTAAAACCAACGGAAAACCAGGTAGCCTTTGCTGTATTTCCTGTAGAATATGGAACTGTATCCCCTGCCCTCCTGAGAATTTATAGGCACCATGACTTGTGCCCACCGCAATTGCCAGGCTATCACAGCCCGTGGCATCTACGAAAGCCTCTACCTCAGCTGGATTGGTGTAAAAAGCATGCTCTTCATCCACGGACAAATCATCTTCTACTCCTGCTAGTACGCCTAATTCTGCTTCGACACTCACCCCTTTAGTATGGGCTCGCTTGACGACCGCTGAGGTCCTGGCAACATTCTGTTCAAAATCATCGTGAGAAGCATCAATCATGACAGAAGTGTAATCCACTGTGGAAAGGGCCTGCCAGATATGTTCTTCATTGCCATGATCTAGGTGCAAAGCGAAAACAGCCTTAGGATAAAGTCTTGCCGCAGTATGTATCATCGACACTAACATCTCTGCCGTGGCATACTCCCGAGCAGCCGGTGTCGTTTGAACGATAAAAGGGGCATTTGCGGCTTCTGCAGCCGCAAATAAACCGAGAACTTGCTCCATGAATTCTATATTCACCGCAGCAATAGCATAACGACCATAGCAATGATCAAACAAACGTTTGGCAGTAAGCTTCATAAATCTATCCTTTACAACAGGAAATCCGTTACAGATGTACTATACTAGAACTTTCCAACAACTTGAAGAAAAAAAACGCTTCCCATTTGCAGCGCAAACGCTTGCAAAAATGGCTAAAGGATAAGAGACCGGAATACCTTCACAAACTAATCTGCCAAATCATATGATGTTCTGCTGGCCCCCAGTAGTTGTGGAGGATTTTGGTAGCCGCACCGAATTGCTTTTGCCAAAAGGGCTGAGAAAGACGATAGCCACAATCCAGATAAACTTGAATTCTTCCCGTTGCCCTCAATTTTTCCAGAATTTCCCTTAATAAGGTCTTCCCTATTCCTAAGCCTTGGTAGTTTGGATGTACATAAGCATTCTTAATCTCCAGGTCATCCGCCACGGAAATCTCCATATTATTTTTGATCATTGAGTTAGGCATGCCATAGCCTATGCACCCCACCAATAAATCAGCATGAAAAGCCAGTAGATGAAACTCCTTCTTTCCCGAAGATTCTACATCTCTTAACATGTCACCGTATTTACACTCAACGGCCTTCGTAATTTCTGCCTCAGCTTCGATAATCTGATTCGTAGCAAAGGCATGTCGTAGGCCTAGGTCTAAAAATTGATGTAGTATCGGTAAGTCTAGCGCAGTAGGTCGACGTATAAGCAGTTCCATAACTTAGGAGTTTATGTCCAAAAAAGCCCTACGGGTCATAAGCAAATGCCAAGTAATAAACAGTAAGGCCAAGTGGTGGATCAAAAGGTACTTCAACACAAAAATTTCAGGAGTAAAAACTTAGCCCTCCCAAAATAGGTCTATGGTGTACTCATTGTGGAGAAAATGTCCCTAGCCTTGTCTGTAAAGGCCACTAATCCCTCTACAATCATGATCAGTACATGGGTCAAATGAGCCATTTTTACCACGACAGAAACCGTTTGCCATTCATAACAACACAATTTATCAAGGTTTTACAAAATCAAAGATTTGATATTGCTTTTTCATAACTTCTCCCCTACCCGCTTGCATTGATTCATCAACGACCTAATTGCAAGTAGAAGACCCTTATTAGGTACACATTATCTTAGCTCTACTCACTCTCCTTTTATCTATTGTACAAAAACTTAACTTGCGCGATACCTTAGGGTATTTGTACCTTTATTGCATGCCAATACAACTCGGAAACCTCCATTTCTATCTAGGCCCTAAAGCCGCCGGTGCGCCAGATGACCTAGAAGCCCCCATCATTGAAGCCATTGACCAAGCCACTAGTACCGTATATCTGGCTACCCAGCAGCTAGAGTGCCTAGGTATTATCAACGCGCTCATCGCAGCGAGGAAGCGCGGGATTAGAGTTAGAGCCATCCTTGAGCGGGATTATCTATTATCTAGATCTCCACGCAAAGAGCCTTGGGAGGCAGGTGGAAGTAACGAGGATAACCGGCAAGCCCTGATCGCCTTATTTCGAGCCAAGGTAGATATCCGTATCGATCGATCATCAAGGACCCTACACAACAACTTTATGGTTATAGATCATCGAAAGAAGGGATTGGGGACGGTCATTACCACTTCAGCTAATCTCACGCCGAGAGGTGTGGGATTGCATTATAACCATCTCCTTATTATCAATGATGACAAGGTAGCTAAGGACTTCTACCAAGAATTTGATGCCATTTGGGAAGATGATCCTCGTTTCACGCACGGGGATGCGCCGGTCGAGATCGAAGTAGATGGCATTCGCGTCAAGCCCATCTTTGCACCCAACCACGCTCCTGAGATGGAATTGATGAAGCAGGTCGCCAAAGCCAAAGAGCGCATAGATTTCGCCATTTATTCCTTCTCCAAGAGTTCTGGAGTAGATGATGCTATGAAACTAGCCAGCCGAGCGGGGACTAGTATCCGCGGCATCTTTGATAAGAACCAAGCCAACCAGCGCTGGGCGGCAAAACATGAATTGGAAGCAGAAGGAATTGAGGTTTTTTCCTCTACGGGTAAGAATTGGCGGGGCAAGGTACATCATAAATTGGTGGTCATTGACCAGTCAGTAGTTATCGCAGGAACCTTCAACTTCAGCCAAACAGCCAACTTCAATGAAGAAGTGATTGTAGTCTTGGGAGATCTAGAGGCGGATGACCAAAGCACGATTGATCAGCAAGCTGAATTAGTAGCATTCGTCAGAGCAGAGATAGATCGCTTAATCCTCGAGGCATAACCCACCCACCCCTACCCTATTCTTCATAAATGGCCAAGATGGAATATCACAAATTGCACAGAAAGTTAAGACTGCACGATAAAAATGACATTTGTGTTTTAGAAGCTCCAGATTCTTTCCTTTCTGCCATGGCAGGCTTGACTTTTAGCACAAAGATCGGCACAGCAGCAGATACATTAGATGCTGTTCTTATTTTTGCTCCAAACCTGCAAAGCTTGGAACGCTTATTGGCGCTTTCCGCCAAGCTTGGTCCCAAAGACGTACTTTTCTGGGCTTGCTACCCCAAGCAATCATCAGCCCTTAAAAGTAATATTAGCCGGGATGGAATCTTTCACACTGCTCAGCAATTTGGACTTCGACCAGTGACTCAGGTAGCTATTGATGATACTTGGTCTGCTATGCGCCTACGTCCCCAAGACCGGGTGGGCAAGTAAAAGTACTTACTATTCAATACGAATTCTGCAGTACTTTTTTTCATTGGCTCTAAAATCGACCGCTTCCACCAAATATTGGCCCTTTTTCAAACCCTTGATGTCGATTTCTGAACGCTGGCGACCCGTTGGGTAATTGTCAATTAGTTCTTCATTTCTATACAGTCGGATGAGTTTGGATTCTTCTGCCTTGATCACCAATTGTTTTCGCCCCTCCAATGGAAAGACCACTTCGGGGACAGAGGCGTTTTCAAAATCCTGACTGAACAGATCATATCCTATAATTGTGATAGGAAGGGAAAACGATTTTCCCGATTCATCCTCCAATTTGATATATTCTTCTGAAATCTGTGCTGGGACTGTAATAGCCAAAGAGAGGACACTATCTCGCGCAGGATCAAGTACGCGCTGCCCTACGGTCTTCAGTAGCTGAGAAGAGCTACTGAACTTAAGGCTCATCTTTGTTTCCCCCTTGATAGCAATGGGAATATCTACCTGCACTACATCCCCTATCCTACCTTCTACTACTTGTCGGCGATCAAAGAAGATAAGTCTACCCAAGGCGATATATCGTATGGGTATAGAACTTCTTAGTTCCTTTTGGATGACCCAGCTTAGATTCCCCTCGGCATCATATTCGTAGGTCAAGGAAACCCCGCCACTTCGACTAGACAATTGCCGCTCTTGCAACACTCCATCCACGCTGTAAAATAGCGCGCTATCAAGGGAGGGAATATCATGCGCTGCGCTAAAGAGAACTGGAAGGTGATTTTCTCTCTCCTCCAGTTTTGTGCCACGCATGAAGGCTTCTTCCTTACTAAGAGGACCAGTCTTAGCAGAATAGAATCCTACACTTCTGATCTCCCCCTGAGGATAGTAGCTGGTAATCTTGTAATGATCATGCCCAAGGTCGTCTTTGAAGATCAAAGTATCGAATCGCTCCTGCCCCAAGAGGCTTACAGCCAGAAAGGTAAGTGAACAACAAAACCATAGCTTTTTCATAAGGCGTTATTTGGATAGATGACAGATTTGGCTATTGAGACGAGTACAGGTGAAAAAAGTTATCTAATCCTATGTGTATGCGCTGTACAAGTTAATAACATTTAAGGCAAGTCACAAGCGAGGAAAATATTAGCACTCTCCTATTGCCGTAGATAAGTCGGATTATGCTATTTTAGCCTCCTCCGGTTCAAGCGGGAGTTGATCTCCGCTTACAATCGAGACGATCACAAAACAAAACCAACCTATCATGTCGACAAGTGACAAAGCTGTTGTTGTACCAAAGGAACTGCTTTTACCTTTCATACTAATTACCAGCCTTTTTGCGCTCTGGGGTTTCGCAAATGACATTACGAACCCAATGGTATCTGCCTTCAAAAAAGTACTAGAACTTAATAACACTCAGGCCTCCTGGGTACAGATGGCATTCTATGGAGGCTATTTTACCATGGCTCTCCCCGCCGCGATTTTTGCCAAACGATATTCCTACAAAAAAGGAATCCTACTTGGGCTAGCTCTGTATGCTATTGGTGCACTCCTCTTCTACCCCGCGGCTGCCTATGAGGAATTTATCTTCTTTCTACTAGCCTTATACATTCTCACTTTTGGCCTAGCTTTCTTGGAAACCACTGCCAATCCCTTCATCCTTTCCATGGGACCAGAGGAAACAGCCACTCAACGCCTCAATCTCGCCCAAGCTTTTAATCCAATTGGCGCATTGGCTGGTCTTTTTGCCGCTCAGACTTTCATCCTTGGGTCTCTCCAATCTGATGATCTTGACGCTGCCGGCAATCCTATTTATGATTCCCTGACGGAATCGGCAAAAGCAGCCGTACGAACTGGCGATCTAATGGTCATCCGGAATCCTTATGTTATCCTGGGTTTGGTAGTAATTGGTATTCTTGTGCTCATCGCTGTAGTCAATATGCCAGAAAAAGAGGAAAAGGATCAAGGAGGCAATGTGGCGACTGCCATTGCCCGCATCTTTCGTGGAGCTAAATTTAGGGAAGGAGTCATTGCCCAGATGTTTTATGTAGGGGCGCAGATCATGTGTTGGACCTATATCTATCAATATGCAGAGTCTATCGGTATCGATAATCGCTCAGCTGTACCGTATGCTATGACCGCATTAGTTGTATTCCTAATTGGCCGATGGATCTGTACCTGGCTACTCCGATATTATAGCGGGGGGAAACTGCTCTTGATCTTTTCAGCTTTAGCTGCAATCTTTACCTTGGGCGCCATCTTCCTGCAAGGCATGACTGGGCTCTATAGTCTGGTAATGATTTCCTTTTGTATGTCTTTAATGTTTCCTACCATTTACGGCTTAGCCCTGGAGGATCTAGGAGATGATGCCAAGTATGGAGCTGCCTTTCTGGTCATGGCCATAGTTGGAGGAGCCATTATGCCATTGGCACAAGGCGTGCTATTAGATATTGGCGGATCTGGCTATACCGATACTTTGATCATGGGCGTGCCAGAGGTTAATTTTTCTTTTATCCTTCCTCTATTTTGCTTCTTCGTTGTCGGGCTTTACGGATATCGAGTGAATAGAATCAAGGCTGCCTAATGGTGTAAATGATTAATAGATATACCTAGGAAATCATAATTGTATCTTTTCCTATTGCTAATTGGGGGTCTTTCGGTAGTATGCTGAAAGACCCTCAATTTTTTCGCCCCCCTCCCCTACTTCATTTTTTGCTTAAGTTGGCAATCTACTATGATAAAATGAGTGTATGGTTTCCCCAAATAATTGTGCTACATCTAAGTTCAAAGCTCCCACTTAACATCCAATAATTAGAGTAGTATGTTTTCCCGCAAGCAATACACAGGCATATTCTCCAAAAATTTTTCATACTGAACACGGCA
The DNA here is from genome assembly GCA_965263225.1 of Saprospiraceae bacterium. GTDB lineage: Bacteria > Bacteroidota > Bacteroidia > Chitinophagales > Saprospiraceae > DT-111. The sequence goes on along the minus strand of CBDHHG010000033.1, from coordinate 287,441 downwards.
ATATCTCACTAGACTTGATTAACAGATGATCTTATCTCTCCCAATAGGGAAACAAAAATCTCAAGATCTTACCTATTCGAGTGTTTAATTCATCGGATGTAAAGCAATGAAAAATAGATCGTGACTCCACCAATCCTCTTATTAGCAGATATGAAATTTTGCTTATCAAATAGACTTCATGGCAAAATTGCACAAAAGTCTCTTTCATAAAATTCCTTTCATTTTCTCTTTTTTTAGCCTGAGTGAAGATTATCGTTCTAGTTTCGAAAAGAGGGAAAAGTAAGCCAACTTAACAAAGTAGGAATTTAGCCTCACAGAACGATTTCGACTTAAAGTGGCACAGAGACCTCTGTAAGCTAAAAAAAGTGCTCAGAACGACTAAAAACCCCCTTAAAGTCGTTTTTCGCCCCCAAAATCATCTTTCAAAATCAAAAGCAAAGCAAAGTTTTTTATTTCATCTATTTCACCTAGGTGAAATAGATGAAAAAGTCTAACAAGCAAGCAAAGCTGCTATTTAGGGTCATTTAAATATTTTAGGGATCTACTGATAAATACAGAATAGACTGAAAATAAATCATTTAGCTTATAAATATCACCTAGCTTATTTATTTTGTATAGGATGAGCTATTTAATCTAGTAATAAATAGGTTGAATTGTCAAACTAGATTATATTTTTGTTCATGGATATTATATAACCTAAATGGTAGAAAATTAAGCATAGTTTATATATTGGAGATATATTGCTTATTATTGACTAGTTTAAAAAGTAGATATAGTATATAATTCTTGACTAGCTAATACAGTATTTACTATATTGCATTTTTAACATTTATGATCTATATCAAATTATTATCACATAATATCTATTGTGTATTTAGCTTAAATTGATTATTTGTAATATTTTATCTATAGTTGTAACATTTGAACTAGACTTACTATATTCAAAATTCTGACTAAATCATATATTGTACTATATAACAGCTTGATCAACTTTTATACACATAAGGTAAATAAGACAAATTATAGCGAGTTAATCATTTTCAACTATCCTAAAAATAGCTGAAATATTCTCTATTTAATCTTGCACACTTATAATAAATAGTTTAAATTTGCTATCAATAAAGAACATTGGCTATATGCAGCATATTTCGTTTATGGTAATATATTTTACATATACAAAATAGTGTATCAATAACAACAATACTATAAAGTGAAACTTGCCAAGCAAGTTAATATAGAAAAGCATTTATAACTTGTAAGACTATTTCACCTAGTAACACCAGATCAGCTTTAAAACATATAACACATGGCACATATTATTTCAATGGCAAATCATAAAGGTGGAGTAGGGAAAACCTCTTCCGTACAGAATATAGGTGCGGGTTTGGCGAGAGCGGGTCAACGTGTGCTACTGATAGATTTTGATCCACAGGCCAATCTATCTGATGGTTTCGGATATAGAGATTTGGAATTTGGAATTTTCGAGGCCATGTTAGAAGAGATTGATGTACCGGTGGTAGCGCTGCAGGAAAATCTAAGCCTGATCCCTTCCAATATTGGGTTGGCGGGAGCAGAAATGTATTTCAGTACTTATACGGCTCGGGAGCGGATATTAACTAAAAAGGTAATTGACAAGGTCCGGAACGACTTTGATTTCATCATTATTGATTCTCCGCCGTCCTTGGGATTATTGACGATTAATGCATTTACTGCTTCAGACAGCATCTTTATCCCCTTGGATGCCGAATACTTCAGTATGCGAGGACTGGACAACCTTCAGGAATTGATAGATCGAGTTCAGGAGGACCTCAATCCTTCATTGGAAATTGCGGGGGTCTTTTTTACCAAGTATGATAACCGAATGGTGATCAAGAGCAACGTTCGGAAAGTTATTAGAGAACAGTTTAAGGAGAAAGTATTTGATACGCATATACGGAATAACATTGCCATAGCTGAAGCACAAGCTCAAGGAATGGACGTATTTAGCTATGACCCCAGATGCAATGGCGCCGTAGATTATAAAAATCTAACCCAAGAAGTCCTAGTTCGCTACAATTTAGTGCCAGTAGCATCTGGCAAATAGGGTAGGGGATCCACATTTGAACTTACTGAACTAAGACCATCTAGGAATCACTACTGATCTTCTGGTTGGTCAAGTATTCTTTATAAATCCTTACGTTATGGCAAAGAAGAATTTCACGGATAGCCTAATCGGAAATAACCGATCCAAAAAACTGGATATGCTCGTTTCAAAACCTGCTGCGGAGGTCAAAGCAGAACCTGCTCCAACAGCTACGCCTGCACGTAAGCAGACGACCAAGAAAACGGAAGAATCCAAATCCGTAGAAACATCCAAGCCTGTCAAAGCCGCGCAAGAAGCAACTCCCGTTCAACCCGTAGCGAAAGAGGCAACTCCTAAGAAAAGAGGAAGAAAAAAGAAAGATATCGAGCGAGATTCCTTCTTCTATACCGTTGAAAAGGACTTTCTTTTTCAGATCAAGGCCGCAGCCTTCTGGGATCGGCGGGATATCTCGGAGTTTATATCACGAGCCATAAGGTACTACATGGACCAAGAAATGGGTGAAAGCGAATTGCGCAGAGCCGTTCGTGAATTCAAAAGCCGTTTGGCAGAGCAAGAGTAAACGACTATTGCCCTCATACGATTAAGGTATCTTTCTGAATGAGATAGAAGATAGGCTAAGTGAAGGGCTGGTCTAGCAGCAATAGAAGCATAGTAAAGGGCTAAATGGATCCAATCAAACCTTGGTGAATGGCAAAGCAGAAAATTAGAGTAGAAGGGCAAGTGATCACCATCTATGACCAGGATGGAAAGGACTTTATATCTCTTACCGATATTGCTAAACAAGTAAATGAGCGAACGGATATCGTGATCTCCAATTGGTTGCGAAACCGTAATACGGTAGAATTCTTGGGTGTTTGGGAACAACTGAACAATCCCAATTTTAATTCCATCGAATTCGATGGAATAAGAAATAAGACAGGTCTGAATACTTTTTTCCTTTCGGCTAAGCAGTGGATCTCCTCCACCAATGCCATCGGGATGAAATCAAAGGCTGGCCGATATGGAGGCACCTTTGCACATACCGATATTGCCTTCGAATTTTGTTCTTTTATAAGCCCCGTTTTTAAACTGTACCTGGTCAAGGAATTCCAGCGCTTAAAGGAAGTAGAGGCACAAAGCTTAAACCTCGAATGGAATGTCAAACGCCTAATGTCCAAGGCCAATTACAAGATCTTGACCGAAGCGGTCCGAGAGCATCTCATACCTCCTCGCCTTCAATACACCAAAAAGGAAGGCCCTTACTTCGCCTCCGAAGCTGACCTTATCAATCTCGCCCTGTTCGGACTCACCGCGAAAGAATGGCGACTTCAAAACCCGGATAAGAAGGGGAATATGAGAGATTATGCCACTCCGGAACAACTCCTGGTACTCTCCAATCTTCAAAGTTTGAATGCGAAATTGATGAAGTGGGGTTGTGATGGGGAACAACGCTTGCAGATTCTAAACGAATCCGCTATTGAGGAGATGAGTATACTGGTTTCTTCCAATGCATTGAAATCCCTTCCTCCAAATCCTCCGCAACTCAAAGGAAAATAGATTTCCCACAGTGATATTGTCTTATAGTGTCCTCTTTGTGGGTGTTTCTTTTCTTTTTTTGCGCAATTTTTTTCTTTTCTTACAATGGCTTAAATCAAGTATAGGTACACTTACAATAGATTTTTATAAAATCACTTGCTTCCCATTTACTATTTAAAGACTTAGGTTTTTATATAGTTTATACTTTATATAATTACAGCTTTCACAAAGCTTTCATTATCAGTTGATTATAGACAAAGTAGTGTCCTCTTTGTGGGACTTATGTGTCCTCTTAGCGGGTCTTTGGTGTTCTTCTGGTGGGTAATGGGTGTACCTCCTTGGGGTGAATAGCGTACTTGCTGTGGGGGAATTGTGTAGAGATAGTGGGCGAATAGTGTACCCTTTGTGGTTCTTATTGTGTCTCTTTTGGGGGTTAAATTACTTGATGTGTACCCTCCTTTTCAAAGGCCTGAAAACCAGCGGTTTAATTGTGTCCGTTTTGAGGGGGTCCCAAATCAATTTAATTAATTGTGTTCCGTTCGTGGGCTATTTTTGTGATATGAGTACCTCATGTGGGCTGTTTTATTACTATATGTGTCCTCATTGTGGGAGATGAAAGCCCTAGAGACCACTCCGTTTGTACCTATTGTGTCCTCGATGTGGGAGATTGTTAAGTACTGTTAATCAGTCATTTACATTGTAAGATAGGATAGCATTCATGAACTATAAGTAGTGTTTTCAAGCCTGACCTAACATTTTGCCTCTGTACAAGTCTAAAAATACGCTCCTTATCAATTCCTTTTGAGTCAAAGTGTCCAAAGGATAAAGATTTAATCGCTTTTCCGTGTACCTGTTGTGGGCTGTATGGTGTTGATTTTCAATCTTGTATCCTTCTTGTGGGTCGCTTGTGTACCCCTTGTGGGTCGCTTGCGGAAATTGTGTACTTTTTTTCTTGCCTTGGTACACATATGTACTTAAATTCGCTCCATTCATGGATCTTTTGTTTGAGTAATACGACTTAGGGATGCGAGTCATCTCTGTTTTGTATTATGTAAAGATTCGATTTTCCCTATGCGCTAATTTTACGAACTGATACTAATGCTGGGGACCCCTAGAACTAGGAAGCCTCAAATACAAAAGATGGTACAAGAAAAGAACACCCAAGTTGCGGCGATTGCGAATCAATTTATCCAACATGCACGCTACAAGCTTACCCCGCGAGAGATGAAGCTCATATTGCATATGGCTTCGCTGATTAAGCCCGAAGATTCGGATTTCGAAACCTACTTAGTGCCAGTCAAGGACATTGAAACGGTACTAAAAGCCGATGGCGGGAAGAAACACGGCTCATTTTACGAACGATTGGATGACTTGTTGGATAGCGTCACCAGTAAGAAGATTACTTTCCCTACCGATTTTGTGTTGGAGGGCACCAGGCTTCGTGGACATATCAATTGGGTTGCCGGTGCCGTACCAAAGTACAGTGAAGAAGGGGTGCTATGTGTTGAATTTGGCTTCTCTCCCCAAATGAAACCTTTCCTACTGGGATTAAAAGAACGTTTTACTCGTTTTGAGCTGATTGAGGTAGCTCGGATGAAAAGCAGCTTTTCTATCCGGATATTTCAAATGTGTAAGGCGTTCTACTATGAGAATGTTCGCCATGGACGCAATGTGATGAAGGTGGGGGTGTTGGAGTTAAAAGAACGCTTAGGTATTAAAGATAAGTATCCTGACTTTCGGAATTTTCGACGCAAAGTGTTGGACGTAGCCAAGGAAGAAATCAATGAGAAGACCCGTCTGGAGGTAAGTCTTGAGTTTGGTCGTAAAGGACGTAAAATTACGCAAGTTCACTTTGAGATTAATGAGAAGTCTGGACAATTGTTAGAAATAGCTACTACCGAACAGGTGACAACCAGTAGCACCCGTAAGCGTACGAAGACCAAAAGTGATAGCGGATTCCTGTCCCGCATTGATACACTAACAGAGGCTCAGCGCCGGGCATTTAATCACTTGTCGGAATATGGAGTAAACTTGGCTGTTGTCCTGGATGAGATACTTCCGATCATTAAGGGAAGTGAATTGGATGGCTACGAGGACTTTTTCGTGACCTATATGTTGGCCTTTTTTGAAAAGAAGACGAATCGTACCACGCCAAAAGATAAGATCAAGGCTTTCGTACAATGGATTAGAAATAAGCGCTTCGAAGAGGCAGGCCTATATGCTAGCTTAATGGAGCAGGTAATTGCACGTAAGAAACAATTGAATGAAGAGGAACGTGGTAATCGAGAAAGGGCAAAAAAGATGACTGCTCAAGAATTTCGCAAACTCCTGGCCAGCGAAAAGAATATAGGCAAACACCCTTTAGGCGAACCAACCTATTCTGTCAAGAACAAACTTTCCGCTAATCGACGAAAGTCGGAGGGAAAGGGAGTAAAAGAACTTTTCGAAGAAGGACAGGCCAGGAAAGAAGAATTCAATCTTTCTCATTTCAGAAAACAACACCCCAAGATCTATCGAAAGATCCTTCAGGAACGCGTTGAAGCGCTAGCTGATCTGAAGGAGTCCTCTAATTTTGACCAATTGCTTCAAAGTAGTGTTACGGCTTACTGTGAGCAATGGTGGAAACAGCAAAAAGGGTAGGGTAGAGGCTCTATAATATATCTCGTGCGATCGGAAGTTGCCTAATGCCATTGGAAATCGCAAAACAACTGATGAGCACAATTGGAGCCAGCATAATGCCATCTAAGGCATGGAAGTTATTGTTAGCGCCACAAACCATGATACTCCAGGCATTCCCTATCTGTTCTGTACTTACTACTACAAAAAATGATTTCGGCTCTTCGATTGAGCTGATGAATGATCTTTTGTCTTCGGGTAAATACCGCCGGGCCAGTAATTTTAGTCGGAAAGAGAACAGGGAGGCTATCGATCTGGTGACTAAACTTCGTCGTTTCACCAAAAGCAAAGGTGGAAATCTTATGGGCAGGTATTCCCCACTCAATGAGTTGTTCTCGGACGTCATCCGCTCTTTTCCCAGACAACCACTTGTTGTCATTTGTAGTCCCCAAAGTATCTGCATAGGCCACAACAATAAACCGCCTATTGGAGTTGTCATTGCTGAAGGTTCGGGCGTACTGTTCATAAATTTGACTATACTTGCCAAGTTTGCCTAAAATAGTGCCGTTCAAAGGGTTGTCTACTTCGTAGTCATCAAATTCAAAGAAATAGGGGATTTCTAATTTGTCAATCCGGTCAATTTCCTCTGCAATATAATCCTGGTAGGCATAATTGGCATTCCCACACAATTGATCTAATTTTTCCACTTGGGCTTTAAAATTGACGATACTATTATTGTATGACTTATGAATAACGATGTTCCAATGTGGAATGGTAAGATCCTTATCATCCCGGATAGGAACCTGAGTGTTGAAAATACCATAGGAGTCAGTTGTAAAAACTAATGGATCATCACTTCTCATTCCAGGCCAGGTCAGTTTTATAGTCGCGTTATCCAAACGCATGACCGTATTAGGGTCATCGGTGGGGACATTAACGGTTCCCTCCAATTGTATTTTACCACGACCTCGATCAGGAATTGGATTACTTTTGACATAGCACTGAAGTTTCAAATCTAATTTCGACTTCAGCACATACTTGGAAGGGACCGGAAAACCTCCCGTACCAGATGGCGGGTCAGTCCTTTTCGGCTGTTTTGTCACATTGGGTCTTGTGGGAGGAGGATTGGTTCCTGTCTTAGTTAGTTGGTAGACCTTATAGTATCCCTCCTCATCCGAACGATTCGTAGAGATAAAGTGACTAGGGCGATTTTGCCCATTAATGAAGGCCCGCTGATAGAACAATTCGTCTGCCGAACTATTAAAAGCAGTCTCATTTTTTAGCTGAGATACCTTGAGCTGATTCCCCTCCTTGAAGATGGTTACGGAGAAAATATCAAAGCCACCCAAGCCACTATGCCCTTCCGAGGCAAAATATAGAGTATTATCTATTAAGATTGGACTACGTTCACTGTAACGCGTATTGACTAATGGACCTAAATGGATAGGACAACTCCAAGTATCTGAATCCGGATTTTTGAGACTGTAATAGATGTCCGTATTGGCATTTCCACGGTACTTTCCATTGAAGTAATAGGCACCTTGGTTTTCTTGAAACTTACTATTCGGATCAATGGCCCAGATGGAATTGTACTCTTTGGTGGTAGGATCTACTCGCCCACGTTGATAGGCTGACTTGGAAACAAATAATGCAATTCCTCTTGTTTCATCGACGAAGAAATCACTGTTGAGGAGATAGTCGTTATTAAAAGAGTCGATACAGGCTGCTCCTCTAAAATAGAGCTTCTGTTCCTCCCTCAGAATTTTGGCTTCTGGGTCTATCGCATTATTGCTAAAGCGATAGTTGATATTACTCTGCGTCCGTTCTTCGGCCGTGGCAACTAAGCTACTCTGGGACCCGTCCAAACTGAATTGGTGGATTTGGGAAAATCCCTGTATGGGCAGGAGCGTAAAATACTGATCGTTTCTACTAAAATGCAATTTGACCTGATGTCTTGGATAGTATTTATCTACATCTCCCATGATGTCTACTAATTCATATCGAGATGAAGTCTGGGCCTGAGATACAATGGACTGGAAATCATTAAAGCGTTTGCAAGAACTGCTGATCAGCGATTCTTTTGAGCAGAAACTTGGTTTTAGCTCTTCGAACAGGTTTAATTGGCTAGTAGGATCCCCTTGATAATAAGCGATTAACTGTTGAAGTGCTGTAAAAGCCATGCCCGTTGGAGCAGCTCGCTTTATAAAATTCCGATAGGAGGTAAGGTTGGCTTCATCTAATCCCTGTTTTAAAAGCCGTTCACCTTCAGAGGCCAATGCCATCCGTCGGGTATAAATAGGCCTCTCCTTTAGGGAGGGTAGTAGGAAGTCCAGGTGCTCCTTTGGAAAACGCATGCTAATATAGGTATGGAAACGACTGATGGTGCTATTGTGTCCATCTAGTGTGTAAAGATCGAAAAGCGCTTCCAAGGCTTTGATGCCTTGGCTACTTCGTATGGCCTTCCCTGAAACTTTCTCGTAATCGTACTTGAGTAGGTATTGTTCCAATTGGGCGACAGTGGGGCCTTTTACTACAAAGTCATAGATATAGAATTCAGCGCGTTTGACTCTCTGTTCCAATTGTTGAAGGGTGGCCTTAAAGCCTTCACAATCCAGTCGAAGCGGGTTGCTGCCACGTCCAATTTCGGCGCAAATCGATTGCAGCCTTCTTGGTTGGTGCTTAAGCAACAAGACCCTAGCCTGTTTTATGGCATTATTGAGGCCATTCAGTCCCCGATTCTCAGGTTGTTCTATCTCATGCTTTTCGGTCAATATTTCAAGCTTCTTCTGATGGATCATGGCTTGCAGATAGGCACTGCCTGCTTCCTCATTTCCTCTGAGTTTGTCTAAAAATTGTCGTAGCTCATTGTTATATTTTTTGAGCATCACGATATCTCCTGTACCCAGATAACTATCATACGTGAGTCTTGCTTTTTCGAGTTTGTTTTGTACGGTCCGAAGTTGAGCATGAGCGGCGTATTGCGTTGACAGGAAAAGTAATCCAACCAGGATGATCTTCATTGTTTTCATGTGCATTGATGAGTTTTTACTATACAAACAGCAGTCTCCAACGCTATTCTCAGTGATGGCGCTGTTGATAAGCTATTCGTTTAAGCTTGAAAAAAGATCGTGGTGAGGATCAATCAAAGAAAAGAATGCATGGGCCTTGGCCTTGCGAAAAGGCAAAGGAAATCCGGTCGACATAAGTTTGCCGGTAGTATCTTGGCTGTACATACTTTTTTGAGCTGTCCTCAAAAAACGGGTAGGTTTCTGGACGAGAATAACTGGGTTGGTGAGTTTAGTGAAATTAGACTGTTCGTCTAGGTAGTTTTCGATGTTTGTCCTTTTGGGCTACCCAAAACCGCCTCCTTCTGGCCCTTAATTTAATTAAACTTTTCTTTAATATCAAGGTGAGGCTAAATCCTTCTCCAATAATTTATGACTGGCGCCTCAAATTGACATAAACTATCGGAGAATGGATTTAGTTAGCCCTGAAAGCTAGTTGCTAGCCTTATTCTATCCGCCCCGGCCGATGGGCTGCTGTAAATGCAGGCGCTTCTGCCAGTTGTCGGCGGTGATCTAGAAGCTGTTGCAATGCCTCTTCGTAGTAATAGATGGCTGGTTCCACAGCTAATTCCTTGGCAAGGTGATAGGCATGCAGATTTCGGGCATCCGTCATTACCCGCTTAAGGTCAGAACCTGTAAGCCCTTCCGCTTGGCTGGCAAAGCGCGTGACTTCTCCCGGTCTCAGATCAAGCTTTTGCCCAGCTAGTTGCCCTTCGATGATTCTCGTTCTTGCTAGGAGGTCTGGTACTTTGGTTTCCAGCCAGAGTTCTACCCGGCCACTGCGAATCAGAGCGGGTGGCAAGCTACCAATATTCATGGCAGTCAACATGATTGTCACCTGTTCATTGCTTTTGGATTCTAAGCCATCAAGGATGGTTAATAGATACCGATAGAGGCCTGTTTCTGTGGCATTCTCAAATAAGAGGTCACAGTCATCAATGAAGAGAATACTGGGTGCATTGGCCTTAGCTTGGGCAAATATCCGTTGGATCTCATAATAGAACTGTTGCGTCCCGCTAATGACTGTACCGTCAAGGAGAAAGAATTTACTACCTAAGCGATGAGCCAAAGCTCTCCCTATAGTTGTTTTACCAGTTCCGGGAGGGCCGTAGAGGAGTACCCCGCGTTTGGGGCTAATATGGTATTCTTCGATGAGGTCATCTCGCTCCATAGGGACAATCAAATTGATCTCCAACTGGCGGCGTACTTCGTCGATGCCATACAAATCCTCCAGACTAACCGGTGTAACTTCTTCTTGATTGACATTACTGGTCAAGGCATGGTCTTCCAAGAAGGCGATAAAGGCCTCTGTGTTTTCTACATCCGTTAATTGCAGTTGTAGACTAGCTCGCCAGATTTGATGAGCATTTAGGCGCGGGGCAAATCGATGGATCGCCTGAAAATCGACTGCTGCCAAGGAAACAAGACTCATCTTTTGGAATAGGAAGGTAATGTCTTCAGGTGTGAAGCTGTTGAGTTCTACCTGCAAGGATTTCGATCGAAATGGCTTTTCCAGCCAATGATATTCCATTCCCAAGATCAACGTCTTGTTGCTACTAATCACTAGTTGCAAAAGACTGGAAAGGGCAAAACCCAGGATACTAGGCCGGGCGGTATTCTGGCAGTTCTCTACCAGTTGTTCCTGAACGGAAAAATAATCATCAAAGATGACTACATCATGCTCGGCATATGCGCGTTGGAAACAAGCCAAGACGGCTTCTTCTAGCTGTAAGGGATCCACCTCTTTGATATCATCAAAAAGATCCCCAAGGTGAATGTACTTGGCAGATAGGTGCGCTGCTAATCGCCTTAAGACGGTAGTCCGTCCATAACTTCCCTTACTCACCAGACTTAGGACCGGACTCTTATCCATCAAGGAGAGCAAGGAAGCATAGGCCTGTTCCTGGCTGGGACATAGCTCCGCCACATGTGAAGAGAAATGGTTTTTTGAGGTCATGATAAATTGCGTTTGCTCCTTCTGAACGTACTACCTACCACCGTAAGTGACAATCGGGGAGATGCTCAGAAAAAAGCGTCAAATAAAAATTAGGAAAATCCATACAAAGTATGGAGCGTGAAGACATTGTAAGTGATCCCAATAGGATTCAGGAGAAGCTAAATGAGGTTAGCTACTACAATGTGCGGACGAGTTAAACATTTTTCATACCTCCCTAACAGATAGCGGGTAGAAATAATTCCGAAGCAGCCAAGTTTTTTGAGCTATCATACATCAATGACCTTTCCTCGATTCAATATCCCTTTTGGGTCCATCGATTGTTTTAACAATTTCATTAATTGTATCTCGGCCGGCGTACGACTCAGGCTCAAATAGGGCTTCTTATGTACTCCAATGCCGTGTTCCGCAGATACAGAGCCGCCTAAAGCTTGCAAGGGAGCGTACACGACTTGGTTGACCGCCTTGATTAGCTCGGGCGTCTCTTCGGCTTTCCCAACAATCAAATGCATATTCCCATCTGCAACGTGCCCAAAAGCAAAGACGGTTTCTACTCCTGGTAAATTGGCTAGTTCTTCCAGGATTGGATTTAAGGTATCTCCTATCGAAATAATGGGCAAGCTAATATCGAAATGTTGATCATTGCGACATAGATTTACTAAGACATCTACATCTTCTCGAATTTTAAAAAACCAGTTGAGATCCGAATCCGTAAAAGCCATGACAGCGTCCTCAATCATCCCTTGCGCTTGGGCTGTTAGTAATAACTGCTCTAACAATTGTCGGTCAGCTTCTGGTTGATTCCCGAGGCTTTCCAACAAGACATAGTAGGGATAATCGTAGGGGAGGGGAGGTTTGACCAGCGCCGGCGGGCTGGTCATGGCTTGGAAAGTATTATTCCAGATCAATTCGAAGCAGCTCAACTTACCTCCTAAGCCTGCATCCATATACTTCAGAAAGGCGATCACCTGTTGATAGCTCTCCAACCCAATAAAGGCCGTATTGCGGCTCGTAGGGGCTTCTAAGAGCTTTAGAACGGCCCTCGTAACCAACCCCAAGGTTCCTTCCGAACCAATAAACAATTGCTTCAGGTCAAAACCAGAGTTGTCTTTGATGAGTTTTTTCAAGGAGTTAATGATCGTACCATCAGCAAGTACTACTTCTAAGCCCAGCACCAGATGCCGTGTCATTCCGTATTTTACCACTCGCATCCCCCCCGCATTCGTCGATATCACGCCACCAATCTGAGCTGATCCTTTCGCACCGAAGTTTAGTGGAAACAATAGGCCCTTTTCCCGAGCTAGTTCCTGTATATCCTGCAAGATCACGCCAGCCTGGACCGTCATGGTTCGGCTCATTTCATCAAACTCTTCAACCCGATTCATTTTCTCCATAGAAATGACGAGTTCCTCTCGCTGTGTCTCCGTACTCCCTACCATGTTGGTCATCCCACCATGTACCACTACCGCTTGATTATGGCTGTGACAGATGGAGAGGATTTCAGCTACCTCTTGGGTATTCTGGGGAAGTACAACCGCTATTGCCTCCAAGGGTTTATCCATATGCCAGATATGATGGGAACGTTCACTGACTGCCTCATTCTTTAGGATTTGACCAGGGGCCAGGATTTTTTCAAGAGCTTCTACTACCGAAATCTTCATCTTGGAATTCGCTTTGTTGATGGTCGACTAAAATATCAAAAAATGACTGAACTGGTCGATGCGTGCAGATATTCTGATCAATTTGATAACATTTGAATATATGAACGTATTTTCATACATTTATACCATCATGAAAAGATTTGACCAAATAAACCTTTGCAGAGATGGTTATTGAACAAATATATACCGGATGTTTAGCGCAAGGAGCTTACTACATTGAAAGTAATGGAGAAGCGGCTATTATTGATCCTTTGAGAGAAACCAAACCCTACCTGGAGAAAGCGGAATCCAATCAAGTACAGATCAAATACATCTTAGAGACCCATTTTCATGCAGACTTTGTTTCCGGGCATTTAGATTTGGCACAGAAAACCGGGGCCAAGATCGTTTACGGCCCAAATGCTGAAACGAGCTATGAGAAGCACCTGGCTACTGACGGCGAGGAATTCTCAGTTGGGAATTTGACTATCCGTGTATTGCATACCCCAGGCCATACGCCTGAAAGTACTACCTATCTGTTGTTAGATGAAAACGGCAAGGAACATGCCATCTTTACCGGTGATACTCTGTTCATTGGTGATGTTGGCCGACCGGACCTAGCACAAAAGAAGGGCTCTCTGACCAAAGAGGATTTGGCAGGTTGGTTGTTTGATAGTCTTCGCAATAAGATCATGGTTTTGCCAGATGATGTGATCGTCTATCCTGCACATGGGGCGGGTTCTGCCTGTGGCAAAAATATGAGCAGCGAAACTTGGGATACCCTGGGCCATCAAAAAGCCACGAATTATGCCTTAAGAGCAGACATGACCAAGGCAGAATTCATCAAGGAGGTCACGGAAGGACTGATGCCACCTCCACAATACTTTGCCAAAAATGCCAAGCTCAATAAGATGGGCTATGAAAGTTTTGATCATGTCATGAAAAAGGGGGCTGTTGCCCTTAGCCCACGAGAATTTGAAGCCGTGGCCGACGAAACGAATGCCCTGATCCTAGATGTGCGGGATAAGGCCACTTTCGTGAAAGGTTTCATACCCAATTCGATCTTTATTGGCTTAGACGGGAGTTTTGCCCCTTGGGTAGGAGCTTTGATTGTAGATCTTATGCAGCCGATCCTAATTGTTGCGCCTGCTGGACGGGAAGAAGAAACGGTGAAGCGATTGGCAAGGGTCGGGTATGACAATTCCATCGGGTACATGAAAGGTGGATTTGAAGCCTGGGCGGCAGAAGGGCGAGAAATAGATCACATCGAAACCGTCGATGTACCCACTTTCGTACAATATTATACAAAAGACAACTCCATACAAATTATTGATGTGCGGAAGCCCGGAGAATGGAGTGGTGAACATATTGAATCTGCCCAACATTTTGCTTTGGATTACATCAATGCCAATATGGGAGAGATTCAGCCTGATCAGTCTTATTACTTGCATTGCCGCAGTGGCTATCGGTCCACCGTGGCAGCTTCTATCTTAAAATCCAGAGGATTTCATCAACTCGTGAATGTCCAAGGTGCTTTCGATGACATTGTGAAATCCGAGATACCAACTACCACTTTTGCCTGTCCATCCACTAATGCAGCAGAAGCTTGATGGCTTTTGGGCCAGTAAGTAACCGCTACCAAACAAGTATGAAAAAATGAAGTATGGATTTGTTATTGACAACCGGAAGTGCATCGGTTGTCATGCTTGTACCACGGCCTGCAAATCTGAGCACGATGTGCCAGTAGGGGTGAACCGAACCTGGGTTAAACAGGTAGAAAAGGGCGAGTTCCCAGATACCCGCCGCCTTTTCTCAGTGATGCGCTGCAATCATTGTACGGATGCTCCCTGCGTAGAGATTTGTCCGACAGAGGCCCTCTATGTCAGGGAGGATGGGATTGTAGATTTTGATAAGGATCGTTGCATCGGCTGCAAATCTTGCATGCAGGCCTGTCCCTACGATGCGCTCTACATTGATCCAGAAACAAAAACAGCGGCAAAATGCAATTATTGTGCTCATCGGATAGACGTTGGCTTGGAACCGGCCTGTGTCAATGTCTGTCCAGAGCATGCCATTATATCTGGCGACATGGACAATCCCGAGACGGAGATTGCACAGTTATTGGCACGTCAACAAGTATCAGTGCGAAAAGCAGAGAAAGGAACACATCCCAATCTATTCTACATCGATGCGGACCAAGCTTCCCTTAACCCCTCCGCTACCGCTAATACCGGAGATTTTCTTTGGAATTCACAGAGCCTGGGCGTAGGGCACTTCGCCAAAGAGGCAGAAAAGATGGCCTTTAGTAATGGTGATGTGGTAAGAGCGATTCTGGAAGCCAATCAGCAATACGATACCGCGGGCAATATTGCCAAGAACGGCCCGCAAAAATCTGTAGAGGTATTGATGGGTAAGGAAGCCCGAAGAGTGTATGATACCCCAAGCAAAGGAATTCTCTGGGGATGGGAGGTATCGGGATATGTTTGGACCAAAGCTATTTCAGCGGGGGCATTTCTGGTTCCCTTTCTAGCGCTTGTTTTCAACTGGTCAAGTGTAGATGCATCTCTGCAATGGTGGAGCATTGGCCTTGGAATATCTTTTCTGGTAGCTACTGGAATTTTACTAGTGATGGATCTAGATCAGCCCAAGCGATTTGCTTATGTGCTGCTACGGCCTCACTGGGGATCATGGCTGGTCAAAGGAGGGTATTCTATTACCCTTTACGGTGGCTTGCTGACTTTGATTGCCGCGGCCCTATTTTTTGATTGGAGCTCCATTCTAAGTTTTGCCAATTGGATCACTGCCGGTGCTGCTGTGGTGGTAGCTATCTATACGGCCTTTCTGTTTGCTCAGGCCAAGGGTCGAGACTTTTGGCAGAGCCCTAGTTTGGCTTTGCATATGTTGGTGCACAGTCTTATGGCCGGAGCAGCGGCATTTGCTCTGCTGACCCTCTTCACTGAAACCTCAGCCAGTTGGAATATATATCTGACCAATCTGATGTACGCTACCATTGGCTTTAATCTACTCACTCTTTTACTGGAACTTACCACTACGCATCCTACTGAGGATGCCAAACGAACGGTAAATATGATCGTTAAAGGACGTTATGCTCGGCTTTTCTATGGAGGTGTGATACTCGTTGGCAATTTGCTACCCATTGGTCTTTTGCTCTTTGGGGGGAGTTCACTATTTCTTGGATTGGCTGGTGCTTTAGTGCTGTTGGGGATTTATTTCACAGAGCATATTTGGGTAGAAGCCCCACAACGCATTCCGCTTACCTAACCCCTATCAAACCAAGAATCAATAGCATGAGCAAGAAACATAGTATCCTAGAAAATATTGCGGAAAAATTGGGCTTGATTCCCAATTTGCATAAAGATCGAGATCAAGATTTACCCCGGTTGACCGAGATGGGTGACCTGACTCAATTCCCACCCCCGGAACAATGGGATGACTGGACCGAATACGAAGCCAAAGCTCACCCGAAACGGGAAAAGCGGAATTACACCATTGTACCAACTACCTGTTTTAACTGTGAAAGCGCTTGCGGGCTCACTGCCTATGTGGATAAGGAGACGAAGCAGATCCGAAAGTTTGAAGGAAATCCTTATCATCCTGGCAGCCGTGGAAGAAATTGTGCCAAAGGGCCGGCCACCATCAATCAGATTACCGATCCTGATCGTATTCTTTATCCACTGAAAAGGGTAGGGGAGAGAGGAGCAGGTAATTGGGAGCGGGTAAGCTGGGATGAGGTCTTGGATGATATTTCTGGGAGAATTCGAAAAGCCATCCAAGAAGGGCGAAACAATGAAGTAGCTTATCATGTCGGTCGCCCGGGCCACGAAGGCTATGCCAATCGCGTATTGCAAGCTTGGGGCGTGGATGGGCACAACAGCCACACTAACATTTGCTCTTCCGGAGCCAGATTCGGCTACAACATCTGGTACGGCTACGACCGACCTTCCCCCGATCACGCCAATGCCAAATTCATCCTCCTCATCTCGGCCCACTTGGAGAGTGGTCACTATTTCAATCCGCATGCCCAACGTATCATTGAGGCTAAGATGAAAGGAGCCAAACTGGCTTGTATGGACCCGCGACTTTCCAATACGGCAAGCATGTCGGACTATTGGCTACCGACCTATCCTGGTTCGGAAGCGGCAGCATTGCTGGCCATGGGCAAGGTCATCCTGGACGAAGGCCTGTACAACCGGAAGTTTCTGGAAGAATGGACCAATTGGGAGTACTATTTGCAAGAGCGCCATCCTAATGAACCCCGAACTTTTGAGCAGTACATTCTCAAGATGCGAGAAGAGTATCAGGAGTATACTCCTGCATTTGCGGAACAAGAAACCGGGGTGCCTGCGGCAAAAATTATAGAGGTGGCGAGGCAGATCGGTGCGGCTGGCGAACGTTTTGCCACACACAATTGGCGGAGTGCTGCCAGTGGTAATCTTGGTGGCTGGTGTGTTTCTCGGGCTTTGCATTTTCTGAATGTACTAACCGGAAGTGTAGGTACAGAGGGAGGGACATCGCCCAATAGCTGGAACAAATTCAAGCCGAAATTTTTCGATACCCCCCCGGCTCAGAAATTCTGGAATGAATTGCATTTTCCGAATGAATATCCATTGTCTTTTTTCGAAATGAGTTTCCTGTTACCTCATTTCCTCAAAGAGGGTAGGGGCAAGATGGATGTGTACTTTACGAGGGTCTTCAACCCCGTTTGGACCTATCCCGATGGTTTTTCCTGGATAGAGGCTTTAAGCGATGAAGATAAGATTGGTCTGCATATCGCCATGACCCCGACTTGGAACGAGACGGCCTTCTTTGCCGACTACGTCCTACCGATGGGGCATTCCGCGGAAAGGCATGATCTCAATAGCTACGCCACCCACTCTGGCATGTGGATTGCCTTCCGGCAGCCCGTTCTTCGAGAGGCGGCGCGCCGGGCCGGGCAGGAAGTGACCTTCACCTACGAAGTGAATCCTGGAGAAGTATGGGAGGAAGATGAATTCTGGATTGAATTGAGTTGGCGGATTGATCCAGATGGCAGCATGGGTATTCAGAAACATTTTGAATCGCCCTATCGAAAAGGAGAGAAGATCAATATTGATGAATATTATCAATTCATTTTCGAGAACACCAAAGGATTGCCAGCAGCTGCCAAGAAGGAAGGGCTGACGGAACTAGAATACATGAGAAAGTATGGTGCTTTTGAAGTCGAAAAACATACCTACCGCAAGCACGAGCAGGAATTGAGCCGGGAAGAACTGAATGGTGCTGAGACCAACAAAGACTCTGGCGTGATTACTAAGGATGGCAAGGAAATAGGAGTGATGGTGAATGGAAAGGCCTGCGTAGGCTTCCCGACGCCCTCCCGAAAGAATGAATTTTATTCACAAACGATGATCGACTGGGGCTGGCCGGAATACGCCATCCCGACCTACATTAAAAGTCATATCCATCCGGAGAAACTGGATAAGGAGAAAGGCGAATATTGCCTGTTACCTACTTTCCGCCTACCTACGCTTATTCACTCCCGTTCGGCTAATGCTAAATGGTTGACAGAGATTTCCAATCGCAATCCGATCTGGATGCACCCGAAAGATGCTCAACGCTGGGGATTCAAGACGGGAGATCTCGTTCGACTCAACACCGATATTGGATATTTTGTAGATAAAGTCTGGGTGACTCAGGGAATGAAACCAGGCGTGATTGCCTGCTCTCATCACTTAGGTAGATGGCGGAGGAAACAAGATGCCGGAAATCGTTGGGCGACTAATACGGTGGCTATAGGGAACGATGGAAAGGGGGGCTGGAAGATGGAAACGGTATCTGGTGTGCGACCCTTCAACAGTTCAGATCCTGATAGCAAGCGAATCTTTTGGACAGACGGTGGCGTCCATCAGAACATTACCCACGCTGTCCACCCGGACCCCATTAGTGGAATGCATTGCTGGCATCAGCGGGTTCGAATTGAGCGGCCACAGCCAGGGGATAAGTATGGGGACCTCTTTGTTGATACCAACAAATCCTTTGAGAATTATAAAGAATGGTTGGCGATGACTCGTCCTGCTCCGGGGCCCAATGGACTTCGTAGACCGCTATGGTTTAAGCGACCATTGAAGCCAGAGAAGGAATTGTACTATTTGGAGCCAAGTCCTTCTACAAATGGACAGATGCAAGAAGAGGATCAACAGGCTGAAGTCTAGGCATTACGGTAAGGAAGGACCAAGCAGGGACTCGCATGTGATCCAAGTCACTGACTGGAAAGCTAAGTCAGGCTAACTTTGTGCAAAAGGTCTAGTAAAGGCCATAAAGCACAGCTATATGAAGATTAAGGACTACATGCCCATATTGGAATGGCTACCTAGCTATGATAAGCATCATCTGCCGGGGGATTTATCGGCAGGTTTAACGGTGGGGGTAATGTTGATTCCGCAAGGTATGGCTTATGCTATGATTGCTGGTCTACCGCCGATCTATGGTCTGTATGCTTCAACCCTTCCCTTGATAATTTATGCCTTGCTTGGGACATCCAGGCAGTTGGCGGTGGGTCCGGTAGCTATGGTTTCCTTGTTAACGGCAGCCGGAGTGGGAAGCTTAGCGGCGGGCGGTACAGAGACCTTTATCGCCCTGGCCATTGCTTTGACTTTGTTTGTAGGTCTAATCCAATTCTTTTTAGGCGTTTTTCGGTTGGGGTTTCTAGTCAACTTCCTTTCACATCCAGTTATTAGCGGTTTTACTTCGGCAGCAGCATTTATCATTGGGTTGAGCCAGCTTAAGCACCTACTGGGGGTGGAAATTGCACGCAGTCACCATGTTCATGAAATTGTTTTAGAGGCGATGGCAAGGACTAGCGAAATCAATTGGGCTACCTTTCTGATTGGTTTGGGGGGAGTACTTTTGATTATTGGAGCCAAGCGGTTGCATAAGGCTGTACCCGGGCCGCTTCTGGCCGTTGTATTCGGGATACTCCTGGTGTGGGGCTTAGGCTTAGCGCAGCAAGGGGTAAAAATAGTGGGGGAAGTGCCCAGTGGGTTACCATCTTTTAGCGTTCCGCAGATACAATCATCGACTATACAGGACCTCTTGCCCATCGCATTGGCCATCGCATTGGTTAGCTTTATGGAAAGTATTGCTGTGGCCAAAGCCATCCAAGCCAAACACAAAGACTACGAAGTAGAAGCCAACCAGGAGCTAATAGCGCTTGGGGCCGCAAATATAGGCGGGGCCTTCTTACAATCTTACCCGGTAACGGGGGGCTTTTCTCGCACGGCGGTCAATGATCAAGCGGGGGCCAAGACGGGGCTAGCTGCACTTTTTAGCGCTGCACTTATTGTATTGACCCTACTATTCTTAACGCCGCTTTTCTACTACTTACCCAAAGCTATCTTGGCTTCTGTGATCATGGTTGCGGTTTTCGGTTTAATTGATGTGAAAGAAGCTCGGCATCTTTGGAAAGCGGATCGCAGTGACTTCTGGATGTTGATCATCACCTTCCTGGCCACTTTGGGACTCGGTATCGAACAAGGGATAGGAATTGGAGTTGTCCTTTCTTTGGCCATTATTATTTACCGAAGTAGTCAGCCACATATTGCAGCGTTAGGGCAGATCCCAGGTACCACTTTTTATCGCAATGTCGAACGTTTTGAGAGTGTATTGCAAAGAGATGACCTGCTCATTATTCGTTTGGACGCGCAGCTCTATTTTGCCAATATCGATTTCTTTAAGGAGAGGGTGCAAGAACTTATCCAGACAAAGCCCGTGGATAAGCTGCGCACCATCATCATCAACGCTGAGAGCATTAATGGGATTGACAGTACAGCCATGCATGCTGTAAGTGATCTCATCGAGGATTGGCGCAAAACTGGACTAACTACCTACATCACTGGCGTGAAGGGGCCCGTTCGTGATACCATGGTTAAAGGACACTTGATCGAAAAGATAGGAAAGGAGAATTTCTATATGAGTGTTCAAGAAGCAGTAGATGCACACCTTCAACCTGAGCCAAGCCCTACTCCAAGTGCGCATCTATCTTTTGTGCTGCAAACTAATGTGGAAGTTTAGCCAGAGATTTGCCTCCCTTTCTTACGGCCTTACTCCTGTCTTTGCATAGATAATCTTTCGAAACTGCTACTTGACCTAATCCAGGCAAATCAAACTATAAAAAAAGGTGTATTAAATATTAAAATATGAACATTTGTTCATATATTCATGTATAATTAGAAATCAAGAACTTCAACAAATAAAATACCTCATTAGATATGGATACTCATACCAATGGGACTTCGACCGTATGGCCTGAAACTGAGGCTGGAAGACGGCTTAGGGCCAGATTGTCAGAAGACCAGACTCTGGAAGCATTTGACCGGCTTCTACAGCGGATCGATACCTTAGAGACTGCGGTGACGAACTTGACTCTTCTTATGCAACAGGGGCCAGGGATGGTGGCGATGGCCGGGGACATGGTGGATGAGGCTTATCGAAAAGCGGATGCGCAAGGTGTAAGTATAGATGAACGCCTTGGCGTAGCACTTCAATTGGCTGAAAAGTTGACTCAACCCCAAGTTGCTCAGCAACTAGCTGCCCTACTAAAAGTTGGGGAACAATTGCCAGGAATGATGGCTATGACGGTTGATATGGTGGATGAAGGCATGAAGAAAGCCATTAGCAATGGCTTTGACCCGCAAACCCTTGCTGACACAGCTAGCGCCGCCAATACTGCCCTCACCAAAGCCAAAGCTGAAACTCCAGCCAAAGTGGGCGGAATTTTCGGTTTGCTAAAATTGATTAAGGACCCTGATAGACAAAAGGGCATGGGCTTTCTGATGAATTTTTTGAAACACTTTGGAAGAAATATATAAACAAACAGAAGCATTGGAAGCTACTTGTTGTCCCAGGTGGCTTTTGGAGAATGCTAAATGACAAAATTATGGCTCACCATCAAGTATTAGTTATAGGCGGCGGAAGCGCAGGCCTAACGGTAGCGGCAATGCTACGCAATAAACCTAATCCTCCAGCAGTAACCGTTGTGGATCCAAGTGAAAAACACTACTATCAGCCAATCTGGACATTAGTGGGGGCTGGCGTGTTTCCGAAGGAAGTCTCAGAGCGGCTAGAGCAAGACTATATCCCGCCCGGAGCGGATTGGATTAAGGATAGTGTTACTACTTTTGATCCCGATAACAATTCCATCACCTTGGCTGGTGGTGAATCTCATACCTATGATGTCCTCGTCGTGGCGGCAGGGATTCAGATTAACTGGGACAAAATCCCAGGGCTGAAGGAGAGCGTAGGGAAAGTGGGTACTGGTGTCTGTAGCAATTACTCCTACGATACGGTGGAAAGCACCTTTGAAAACATAAGAAACCTGAAGAAAGGGACAGCCATCTTTACTCACCCATCCACACCTATTAAATGCGGTGGCGCACCAATTAAAATCACCTATTTGGCTTCTGATCATTGGAGGAGAAATGGTGTCGCTGCCAATATCAAGAAAAAGTTTGTCAAAGGTGGTCCGGGCATCTTTGCCGTTAAGAAATATGCTGATTCTCTGACTAGAGTAGCCGACAGATACGGAATTGAGCGGGTATGGAAAACAGATTTGGTGGAGTTAAGACCGGATAAAAAGGAGGCGGTATTCCAACATATGGAGACAGGGGAAAAAACCGTCGAACAGTATGACATGATCCATGTCACTCCTCCAATGAGCGCTCCGGATTTTATCAAGAATAGCCCACTAGCTGCGGAAAGCGGTTGGGTGGAAGTCGATAGGGAAACAACACAACATGTCCGGTACAGTAATGTTTTTGCCCTCGGGGATTGCAGTAACCTGCCTACCTCTAAAACTGGTGCCGCGATTCGAAAGCAGGCACCGACTACCACAGAGAATATTATGGCTTATCTGGCAGGTTCTACTTTACCGAAACACTATGATGGCTATACCTCTTGCCCGCTAGTTACGGGCTACGGTAGCTTAATCTTGGCGGAGTTTGACTACAATAAGCAACCAATGGAGAGCTTTCCCTTCAATCAGGCAGAGGAGCGCTACAGCATGTACGCCTTGAAAGCTTATGGTTTACCCAAGATGTACTGGCATGGTATGTTAAAAGGGCGAGCATTTTAAAGAAAGTTAGTTGGTGATCATTGTAAAGGGGGGACTGAAGTATAGGCTATCAGTCCCCTTTGTATTGTTGTGCCGGAAGAATTAGGCAGATACCTCTGCCAATTCCTGCCTAGCTATTTTCTTCCCCTCTCCGGAGTCTCCTAAATAGGCGGAGTAGATTCTGATGTATTCCGTTTTGACTCGTGGATCATCGGCGCTCACTTGCTGCTTATCCTGATAGTTGGGCAGGAGGAAATCCAAAATAGCTCCAACCGTCAGTCCTCCCACTGCGTAAACACTGACTTTCTCCATAAACTCACGGCGATCAATTTTGCTGTGCACGTAACTATCGTAAAGGTCGTAGACTTCTTGTTTCAGTTTCATGTTGGTGGTTTTAAGTGGAAAATTCCGTTTGCAATTATTTGGATTGGGTGGCCATCCATTCCATCACACTAACTGCCTTGCCATTTAGAAGTACGGGCTTTCCATCAAAATCCAAGCTGGCCTTATTGGCATGAGAATAGATCCAGGACCAATGCCCGCTGTAGTGATACCCTTGTCCCCCAAACACACCAGTGATATCGATCACATGATCAAAGTAGGAGAAATAGACATTTGGGGCACCAGTCGCTTTCAAGCGCTTATAGACAGGTACAGCTGTCTCATCAGGCTTGGTTACCGGGTCGTCCTTGGAGTGGATAAACCAAATCGGTACTTCCTTGATACTTTCAATTTGTTCGTCCGTGATAAACTCGGAATTGTATGCCAGCGCGCTGATATAGCCCGCAGCAAAGTAATCTGGCTGCTGGAGGATCAATTTCAAGCTCATGTAGCCACCATTGGAGCAACCTCCAACGTAAATTCGATCAGTATCTATCTTCGGATTCTTTTTGACAAAGTCCTTGATCAACCCCATTAGGGCCTGGTTGTAAATATCATCAACTTGGCCACGGGTATAACTACCCTCAGCGTTCTGCATCCAGAAGGTAGGACTTTGAGGCACCAATACGTAGGCTCCTCCAAAATGCCTTTGGATTTCCGGTGCGGCATAGTTGGCAGCGCGATTGGCAATCAGCGGAATACTCGGATCTGTACCGCCTTCGCCACCACCATGTAGCCAAATGATCAGCGATTTCTTTCCGCTTGTATTCTCGGGTTCATAAGACGCATAAGTTAACTTTATGCCGTTTTTGTGGGTGTATTTACCATTTAGATCAAATTTGTCGATCAGAGGCATAATACGACCGCCTTCCTGGTCCCAAATTTGATTGCTCGTTTTGTTTTGGATGTTCAATTTATAATCAATCCATTGGTTGGCGCCTCTACCGCCTTGTCGCAAATACTGGATGGGAGACCCTAGCGGGTTATTAGGGGCTATGGCCAGAACCAAAGTGACAAATTTACCTTTTGGCATCACCTGGCCTGCCGCATCAGAAACGTAGGCATGGAGTACTGTCCGGGAGCCACTCGCAGCAGGAAGATCAACACCCTTTGCTGTTCGCGTCGCAGTTACTATATACTGTGCCTTGTCTACTTGCGAGACTTCTTCCGCCAACGACAAAATAACCTTATTCACCGCGGGACCCCAATCAAAACCTTCGATGATTAGAGTATAAGTGTCTCCCAAGGCTTTAGTAGAGGAATTGTCACGAGGAGAGCAAGCAGAGATGGCTTGTCCAGTTATCAGGAAAAGAATTGCACACAGCAAAGTGAATCTTCGGATCATTTTCGTTTTGTTTCGTTAATGAAAGTGTTCGTTTAATGTCTACAATAGCGTCACCTGAATCTACAATTTTCTCCTGAAACGACGGTCTTTCCGTTCACCTAAACAAAGAGCAAGAATAAGGTCAATAGGATTCCACCCAGGGTAAAGTATAGTCCTTTCCTGAAAACACTGGTTGTGGGGCGAAACATCCAAAAAGCAGATACGACGAAGAACAAAAGCGATACACCAAAGAAAATGTTGAGCCAATACAAGGGACTATTGGTGTTGGCCTTGTGCAGTTTCGTCATTTTATCAAGGACGTAGGGTAGTCGCTTAGTCGTATATTCAGCTTTGCCCGTACTACTTTGATAGGAACCATTTTCGAAATACATCATGTCCCCTTCAGATTGGGTGACCTTTAGCCTTCGTATTTTTAAAGCTTCTCCCAGTTGTGCTGCGGGTAGGTTCTTAGCGACTACTAATTCATGCTTGCGCTCTTTCTTCAGAAAATCAGTATTCCGGAAAATCAGTACAATGCCACTAAGTGCATAGACAGCCATAATACCAGCCAGAAAGAAACCGAGATACCGATGGATGACACGCATATAGGTGCCGGGTGTTTGTTGTTTTGCCATTTCCTTTTTTCACTATCTAGAGGTTAAGTAATATTTGGAACGTGTTCTCCACCATAAGACCCGGTGGAGAAAAGGAAGGTTCTAATCGAACTAGCACCGGTTGGAAGGGGGATTAATTTTTAGGACCTTCGGAGGCCGAAAGTAAACTCAAAAGGCAATATGATAAAATAGAATCTTCGAACTACCGTTATCGGCAGTTGAACAACCGATTTACATTCTTCGATGACTTCGAGGATCACGCCGTCAAGTCATGACGTGCAGCAAAGCTAGCGTCTCCTTCTTTGTCCAGAGAATTCCATGGCCTCACCTTTACCAAAGCCATAACTAAAACCTAGGGTGAGGAAGCGTCCGCGCTGGCGCCAGCTATAGACGTAAAAGGTAGGCTGCTCGGTCACGCTTTCTCGAATGCGCGAAGCAAAGAGATCGCGAGCACTAAAGTTGATCACACCTCTCCCTTTGAGGATTTTCTTGCGGATACCCATGTCCATAAAGAGGTTGCCAGAGATCAAACTTTGGACCGTTTGTTGGCGAGATTCGTATTGGCCAGTGGCTTCAAAATCAATCCCAGCAGGTAGCTTGAACTTGGCTGTCATCTTGCTGGTCCATTGGTCTGCGCTGAAATCGAAGTTAGTGCCTTCCAATTCCCCTTTTCGATTAAAGTAATTGTAGTTGATATCACCGTTAATCGAGAAGTTTTTAGATACGGTGTATTTACCGTTGATTTCAATCCCGGTTGCTCGATTGGTACCGATATTATAGGGTTTGAAAATGTTCACATTGTTTTCGAAGGTAGATACCCGTTCCACAACGTCCGTGGTGTAACGCTGGTAGATGGAAAAATTGAAGGAAGCCGAACCAGCAATGTAGATACTGGATATTTCATACGAATCGGTGAATTCCGGTAGCAGATCTGGATTACCGGTACGAATGCTGAAGTTATTTCGAATGTTAAAGAAGGGGTTCAAGTCCCAGAGGCGTGGCCGGAAGATCCGGCGAGAATAGCCAGCCTGCAAGGAGAAGTTATCTGTGAGTTTATAGGAAGTATGTGCGCTGGGAAATAGATTGGTGAAATTCTGCTGGTTGCTCTCTTGTGTGTTTACCAGGAAAGTATTGAGATTGGTGTTTTCTAAACGCAGTCCCAACTTCAAACCCCATTGATCATTTTCATAGGCCCCCGTTCCATACACGCCCAATACCTTTTGATCATACTCAAAGATATTGGTGAGATTGGGGTTGTTGACAAATTCCCCATCAATCCAATCGTCAACGGCGAAGTCATTGCTGACGTCTTTAATTACATACTGAGCTCCGGTTTCTATGCTAAATTGCTTGTTGAAGGGTTTCGTGTAATCCAGTTTGAAGGTGTATTCCGTTTCCTCAAAGTTGGTGCGAGTTTCCTGTGTCCCGCTTACCTCACTGCCTGCGGTGGTAGTATTGAAAAAGTTAGAGCTTTGGTCTTTGGCAAAGGAAGTTCCTAAAGCGCTGAACAGCAACATATGATCCTCGTCGTCCTCAAAACTCTTTTTGTACTGCAGTTCATATTGCCATTTGGGATTGGTCGCTTCGGTTTCTTCTTCCCTAAACCATTCATTAGTAACCACACCTAGGGCATCCACAAACTGAAACTCGGTACGTGAGGGCTGATCTTCAACTTCGTAAGCAAAATTGCCGGACAGGGTTAGGATGTTGTACTTATTGATGTGATAGTCGGCACCTAAAATGAAGTTGTAAAAGGTTTCATTCCGAAATTCTTCTCCATTGGAAAGTACGGAGGTATTGTTGTTCAGGTCCCGATTGATGTTTTCTGTGTCATTGGGGAGTTCGCGATAGCCCACGCCAATTTGACTGAAGAGATTGAAACGTTCGGTGCGG
The DNA here is from genome assembly GCA_965263225.1 of Saprospiraceae bacterium. Lineage (GTDB taxonomy): Bacteria > Bacteroidota > Bacteroidia > Chitinophagales > Saprospiraceae > DT-111. Next base: position 260,248 of record CBDHHG010000033.1, on the reverse strand, counting down.
CGGTTGAGGCTGAGGCCAACACTGTGATTATGAGGGCTGCCCGTATTTAGGGAGATAGAGCCATTAATGCCTTTGCGTTCTTCCTTTTTGATCACGATATTTATGATCCCCGAGGTACCTTCCGCATCGTATTTCGCGGAAGGGTTGGTGATCACCTCAATCCGGTCGATCATTTCGGCGGTGATCGTACCTAGAGCGTTTCCTTGTTCGCTAGCAATAACCGAGGGTTTTCCATTGATCAAAATTTGCACCCCTTGACTTCCTCGAAGACTAATGTCTCCTTCAATGCTAACATTAACTGAAGGTACATTATTTAGTACCTCTAAGGCACTTGCTCCGGTACTACTCAGGTCTTTCCCCACATTAAATACTCGCTTGTCCAGTTTAAACTCCGTCTGAGATTTTTCGGCTCGTACCACTACCTCATCCAACTGCTGGCTATTATCTGCCAATAGGATGGTACCTAGGTCTACGATCCCGTTGTTTAGGGTGAAATCAGTGATTTGCTGTGTCTTGAAACCAATAAAGCTAATCTCCACATAAAAATTCTCTTGTTTGACCGTCAACTCAAAGGCACCCTTTTCGTTAGTGCTTGCTCCCGTAATGGCCGCTTTGGTATCCTTGTCCGCCAACATCACCGTGGCAAATTCTATGGGTTGTCGAGTGTTTTGGTCTTGGACTAGCCCAAAGACCTTGATCCTATCGGCTTGTGCTGACAGGCCTAAACTAGCCACTAAAAAGATTAGCGTTAAAACAGAAAAAGATAAGCGGGTCATCTTGAGTGATTTTTAAAAATCTAAGGTAATAAGTTACATTGGTGGGCAAAGCTGGTACAACTCGGCCGCAAGAATATGTAATGGGCTAATGCCAGAATAACTTATTTAACCTATCAAGAAGGCCCTGAATCAGAGAGGCCGAAGTCCTAATATCTATGTAACTGTAATTTACGTTGTTTGTTTAGAAAATAAGGAACAATAGGACTCTATTTATTCTAAGCACTCCTTACTTCGGATCTTCTCTGGCGAATTAAAAAGTGCTGTTTCCATAAATCTCCTATATTTACCCACTCCTGGGCCTACGGTAGCCCTTAATCAGCTAAATGGTCAGATAATCGTATGAAACAACCTTCCATCATTTGTTTTGGAGAAGTGCTTTGGGATATGCTTCCATCCGGCAAGGTGGCCGGTGGCGCACCTATGAACGTGGCCCATCATGCCAGGCAACTAGGGGCTCAGTCCACCATGATTAGTAGTGTGGGGCAGGATTCCTTGGGGGATGATTTAATTGATTTTCTAGGGGAGAAGAAGATAGGTATAGCTTTGGTCCAGCGAAGTGAGACTTTACCCACTAGTGTCGTGAAGGTTCATTTAGATGAAAAAGGTTCGGCTTCCTATGAAATTGTAGAGGGAGTAGCTTGGGATGATATCCAAATTACGGAGCCGATGAAAACGGCGGTGCAACAAGCAGATATTTTGGTGTTTGGTAGTTTGGTGACGAGGGGGGAGAGGTCTAAGGCATGTTTGGAAGAGCTGCTTCAGCGAGCCAGGCTGAGGGTGTTTGATGTGAATTTGCGGGAGCCCTTTTTTAGTTCCGCTTCCATTTCAGCACTATTGGAACAAGCAGATATTGTAAAGACCAATGATGATGAATTAGAGCTATTGGCCGAATGGTTTGACCAATCGCCGGATATGCCCTCCATGACTCAATACCTGATTGATCGATTCGGCTTACAAAAGGTAATCGTGACCAGGGGAAGTAAGGGGGCTGCTTGTCGAGATCAGGCTGGCTGGCATGAACATCCGGGCTACCCGGTTACTGTAAAGGACACGGTGGGTAGTGGCGACTCTTTTCTGGCTGGATTTCTAACCAGCATGTTGTTTGGTAAATCGACGCTGGATTGTCTCGACTTTGGATGTGCAGTAGGGGCACTAGTGGCTACTCATTCGGGCGGTACACCTGAGATCAGCCCAGAAAGAGTAGAGGCTTTCCAAAAGGAACGAAAAGCCTAATTCCCTGACCTAGCCTGTCTCTAGGGAGACTATCTTGCCAAGTGCACTTCTTTTGCTGGTTCTAACGAAAAAAAGTACTACCGAAAGTCATCAAACTGTCCATCCCGCTTCTGCAAACCGGCAAAAATAGCTTCCAACTGGTTCTTTTTACCGATGATCTTGTCCTGTAGAATAGATTCTTCCAGGAGCCCTGTCTCTACATTCAAGTAAGGGGCTTTATTGAGCAAGTCTTTGGCCATGACCACGGCGCTAGGGCTTTTGCTAGCAATTTCCTTAGCCAGTTTGATCGCATCTTCCAGTGGTGTGTCCGAAGTGTGGGTTGCAAAACCATAATTCACGGCTTCTTCACCCGAAAAAACACGATGCGTATAGGTTAACTCACGAATAATGTCATCGCGAACGCTGTGGCGCATCAATTGAGTGCCCGCCATATCAGGGATGATGCCCCATTTTACTTCCAAAATGCACAATTTGGTGTCCGGAGCAACGAATTTGATATCTGCCCCCAGCATGATCTGCAAACCACCCCCAAAAGAGACACCATGTACTGCGGCAATGACAGGAACGGGTAGTTCCCGCCAAACCCAGGCTGCTTTTTGCCATTTGTTGGCAATGCCATGCGTTCGCGTTTCTAAGGGATTGCTCGATATGCTATCCGCATTGTCCGGGCTGAAATTGCCTAGATCCAAGCCAGCGCAAAAGGCTCGACCCGCTCCGCAAAGCACTACCGCTCTAATACTGGGATTAGCTGCACATTGTTCACCTGCCTCGATAATAGCATCGAACATAGCGGTGTCCAAGGCATTCATCTTCTCTGGGCGGTTCAATTTTACAATGGCAATGTGCCGATCTATCTGTATGTCAACTCTATTTTCCATTCTTGTTGAAGTTTTCCTTTATTTCTTCTGAAATTTTGCCAACTGCGCATCGGTATCTGGCAAGTAGGTGTCAGCCGCTAATTCTAGTAGTAGCCCTTCTCGAAGCGTCGTATTGTAGCCCTCGTTGTATAAGCGTTTGATGGCTTGTATGGCCGCAAAGCTATTTTCCTTGATTTCGGCTACAATGCGGTCTATTTCGCCGTCGAATTCCCCCGCTGTAAAGGCTCGATTGACTAGTCCGATTCTTTCAGCTTCAGGCCCTTTAACCCGCATCGCGCGGAAGGTGAGTTCCTTAGCTTTGGCCAATCCGACCCTCCTGGCCAGACGCTGCGACATACCCCAACGTGGCATTACACTCCATTTAGCGTGCGTATCTCCGAATTGAGTCTCCTCTGTACAAAATGCCATATCAAAGAATAGCATCATTTCTAATGCCCCTGTAAAACAGTAGCCATGTACTTTAGCGATCGTTACTTTAGGAAGATTCAAGATCAGATCCCCTACTTCTTTGCCCACATCCATGAAACTGCCTCCCTTCTGAAATCCTTCGGAGGTCGTAGCTTTTATATCGACACCAGCTGAAAAGGCTCGCCCAGCGCCCTGCACAATTACTACTTTGATCGTATCATCAGCCTGAATATTGAGGAGTACAGTACGCAATTCGACCATCATAGCCGGATTCAAGGCGTTGAGTGCATCGGGGCGATTCAAGGTGATTTGAGCTACGCCATCCTTAGCTTCATAAATGATGTATTCCATAATTTTTTGGTTCTTATCTAGAAGCGCCCAAGATCGCTATTATTGTGTCCGCTGCCAAATAGCACTGGTCATTCTTTGTGGATAGTCGCCTACTTTGATCACTTTGAGCAGTTTTTGCTGATTGTAGGAGAATACGTAGACCTCATTGGTTTTACGCGCGCTTACGAAAAAGGTATCTCCATCGAAGCCATCCGTGATCCAGCTGGGTTCTACCCCTGCATCCTGCGTTTTAACGAACTCTAAGTTCTCCAGTTTGACAAAAGCTACATAATTGGAAATGGTGCCAGCAATACTCATCCATTGTCCATCCTTAGAGAGGCCGATTCCGTGGTGTGCGGCTTCAAAGGGATAATCTTTCAATTTGATATCTTTTACGAAGTCGGGTACTGGGAGATCCAAGGTTTTCACCACCTGCTTTTTTTCCAGGTCGTACTTGACTAGCCCATGGAAATAGGAGAGTTGAGAATAGATGTATTTTTGATCCGGAGTGATTTTGAAGGGCCGAACTCCAGCAGAAAAAGGGAGATAACGCTTTTGCTCCAAGGTTTTTGTGTCCACAACTACGATGTCATTCCCCTTAAGCGATCCATTGTAAACCAGGGATTCATCTTCATTCAAGACAATGCTATGGGGGCGTCTGCCGGTCTTGTAAGAACCTACTATCTCTCTCTTTTCAAGGTCTATTTTGTAGGATTTCTTGTTGAGCAGTAAAGAAACAAAAAGGTACTTACCATCTTTTGTCATTACTTGATGATCTGGCCTCTTTTTCAGCGGCAAGGTCCAGAGTAGTTCGTGGGAATTGAGGTCGAAGGCGGCGATATCGGCGTAGCAAGGCCGGGAAATTACCATGGTTTTACCATCGGGAAGGACGTCCAAGTCATCTACATACTTGTAACCTAATTTCCGGTTGACATAGCGATTGATCAAGCTTTGTCGCTTCTTTTTTTGCGTTGCTTTATCAGGGGCAATATCGATTGTGGATAGAATCTCATAACTATTGGCATCAATGACTGAGACCGTCCCGCCTTTGTTGTTGCCGACTAGGATAACCTCGACGGGAGTGTGCTGTGAAAATCCGGTAGAATGTATAATACCGCAGAAGAGAAATAGGATTAGGTTTTTCATATGCAGGAGATTGAGTGTTCTGGTTGAAGTCGGCAGGAGATCAGGCTCTCCTAGCTATAGGAGTAACAATACAGGCGACATACTGTTTTCAGGAAGGATTCCGAGGAAATGGATGAAAAGCGAGAGAACGATAGAAAAGCATCCTCCGGATCCCGAAGGATGCTAGATAATATTGGGGATAACTTACTGAATTATGATCCTTGCTGAAAAGAATCTACCCCAATTTCTAGCCGGAACAGGTAATTCCTGCTCTGGATTCGACTAGGCTCTAGAAGTCTTACAGGTCTACCCTTCGTTAGGAAAAGTCCAAATACAGTCAGAGGGTAAACAGCTTAAAATAGGTCTGCTAGATGTGAATGTGAAATAGGTAAGAATAGGTAATGATAACAGCAGACTAATATACGTTATTGTTCGCTTCTATAAAAATGTACAGCAATTATAAAGGAGCATTTGTGATTTCCTTAGACAAGGGCCTACTTATTGTCGATTCAGTTTCCTGATATGGTCTATTAACGTCTCCGTATTAGCCTCTTTATCCATTCCCAGCAACTGCGCTGATCCAAAGCGTAGGTCCAATAAATCCATAATTTCGAATTCCATTCCTTCCACTATGATCTTACCCATGTCAATTGGAGGACTAGGAAGGGGTAGTTTAGTTGAGATTATGGTGTAATAATGGCTTTCTTATTTTAGAATAATCGAACACCAAATTCCAACAAGGTCTGAGATTGGAATGTTGTTCAGTTTCAGCTAAATTGGGCTATGAATTTGAAGACTTTCAGACGACTTATCTTCATCTTTCTACTTTTCGGTAGTGGCTGTAAATCACTTGATACAATTCGGTTCTATGAAAAGAATGGGGAGCAATGCATAACTATTTGGGATGCAGGCGCAATCAAGTATTTAATTATTGGGGAGGAGCTATCTTTAGCAGGAGAGTATGTGAAACTGGATGTAGGCCATCTAAATTTGGAGCAGCAGAACATCTTCGTTTGCTGGCAAAAAGCTACCAAACCACTAGAAATCGTGGTACCAAAAGCAAAGATATTGGAAAATAAATTAGATTCTACACAATCAAGAATTTACATACCCTTGAACTATCTAAGTCGAACTTCTGAAGTTCTTAGATTTCACCAGGGGGGATGCTTTGAATTCGACTTTGAAAGTACAACTATTTTTCCTGCCGATCATGTTTTATTGGAACACTGAAGGAAGAGCAAGGCTCAATGAACAAAACTAAAACTCAAATGCTTCCTAATAGCAAAATCTACCTCTCTGGCTATACGTTAGCTAGCCTCGTTTTAGCCATCTTTTTATTAATACTCCTGTTTTTTTTTAGCGCCTGCGGAGCTAAAAAACACCAAGCTGTAGAATCTGTTTCTAGTATGGACGACAATAAGCTCCCTAGATACTTTTACATCAAAGACGCCTCCTGGCGGCAATCAAGTGCTGATAGCTTGTACGAATTCTCTGGAGAAATAGATTTGAGTCCAAAAGGACTCAGTAATGCTGTCCTGGGACACTTTTTTTGGAGTAAACCTGCTCAATTATTCGTTGCAAGAGGTGATTTAATGGTTTTTGGTGCCGACTTGCAAGAGCGTTTTAGCAATGAGCAGATACTCGCCGATTTAGTTATCTGTGATCAGAATCATCCAATTGCTTTTGTTGCCGGGGGCTACAGCCTTGCCTTAATTAACCTAAAAACCCAAGAAATACTGAATCGTTATGACTTCAAGGGAGGCTTAATAACTTTACAGCGGATAGCAAAGGATGAAGTACTTGCTTTGGTGGAGGGGAGAGAGGAAATGCAATATCGCTACTTCTTTAACCATCAGGGTTTACTGCGGATGGATTCTATTAGGGCTTCTCGTTCCAGACAGCGTAATGTTTTCTCTCCGGATTTAAAGTATCGAATTTATGTTGACTTTACTGATCTTGTGATCGAAGAGGTAGAGACCTCGGAAAAAAAGCGAATTCCGATAGGTAGAGAATATGGCACGCCCATATTTGGGCTAGAGGGGCAGAGAATCGTCCTATTTCAATTTGCCTACAACAGTACGATGAAGGGGAAGGTGCAGGTATTTAGCTTTCCAGACTTTGAGACGATTTACGAGGAAACTTTTTCAGGGTCAAAGGTGATTTCTCTGTATGAAAATCGATTGGTAATTGGGGATCAGCAGGGTACGGTAGAGGTAGTGGATATGGTTACTGGGAATAGCTTGTATCAAACAAAAGGGGGCTGGATACGTGGTGTAGGCTTGTCGGATGACTATCTTGTACTAGCGGAAAGGTTGGGGAAAGAGATTAGATATAGCACGATTGATATCAAAGAAGATCGCGTACGGTATGAAGCCTCTTCTAATCAAGACTTCATCGTACCCAGGCTTATCGCTAACAATTCAAAGGATTTTTACTTCTACTTTAATGACCAAGTCCATGTGCTGGATCTAAGTACGAAGGTTGTGAAACAGATACCTGGGCAGATCAATCATTTTTATGAGGCCCGGATCAATGCCAATGATACTAAGATTGCTTTTAAGGACTATACTGTGCGAAAAATTGGCATCTTGGACCTCAATACTTATCAAGTAGAATACTTCAATAGTGCAGATGCCACTTACTTTTTTGGGAGTCACCCAGATGAGTTAATTGTCGGCACCAAAGATTCTTCCGCTGTTTACAACATCAATACCTTACGATGGTCCCGCTCCATCGATCCCATCTGGTTCCCGCTTTTGAATCCAAATAGAGATAAGAGTGGTTGGCAGAATCAAGTTCAAATGGAGGAGCTGGTGCTTCAGGTGGGTAATTCTAACAGCAGAGATAGTATTCTACATTTTAATACGGACACCTATGCCTTGTACAAGAAGGTAAGTCCCGTTAAACTGTTAGATTGGAAACTAATCGGACTCGATCGTTATGCGAACTATTACCTAGCCAATGGAAATCATGAGGTTTATCGCTATGATCAGGCGTTGAGCAAGGTGACAGATACCATTCCGGGGGTGTATCACAACATAAGTTCTGAAATGTACGCCACTGCAGAACGTGATGTATTGACAACGAAACAAAAAGATCGGTTTTTTCTCCTTTCACCCAACCAGCCTCATCGCTATCAATTTCTCAAAAATCATGATTTCATACAAGTAAGCCCTGATTTAGAGTATTTGGTACAAACACGCGCAGATAAGATCAGGGTGTATCGTTGGAGAAAGGATTGAATAGGACAAGGGGGGCTAAAACGTCTTTGGATATATGTCATCAGGCTATTAAAGAAGATCCTTACCTTAGTTAAATGATGAAATACTTCAAACCCTTGTTTCCCTTTGTTCTTGGCTTACTAATACTCTTATTCACCCATTCCTTCATGGAGCTCTCGTTGATTAATGTAGCTGCACAGCTAATTCTGTTTGGGTTGGTGGTATGTTGGCCGATTTGGAAATTGGGGGTACTGTCCTTTGTGGATATCGGATGGCCCTGGGGGTTGGTTGTGATTGGCCTCCTGACACTGATCTTTGCAGAAGGGCATATGGCCCGCGTATGGCTAGTTGGAGCAGCCTATGTCTTTATGGGTATGCGGATGGGACTTGGAGCGATACAGCTTTGGCGGAAAGGATATCTGCAAAAGGAATTACCTCGCTACAGATATCAGCGATTGAGATGGGAGCGGGCGGGTAAAAGCAATACGCAGTTAGCGATGCAGACGGATGCGATCATGCAGGGACTTGCTAATGCTTCCTATCTGGCCTTTCCTGCCTTTATCATCGGTGCTAACCCGGATTCGAGTATCTCGGCCTTTGAAATCCTTGGATTAGGATTGTGGATTGCAGCTTTCCTTTTTGAAAGTACTGCAGACTTTCAGAAGCTCCGGTTTTTACGGCAAATGAAAGCAGAGGGTCAGCAAAATAAAGTATGTGATGTAGGCTTATGGAAATATACAAGACATCCAAACTACTTCGCAGAATGGATGGTTTGGAATGCCCTGATTATTACTACCATCCCATCTTGGCTGGCCTTGCAGAACCAAGAGCATTGGTTGGTTTGGGTGCTGCTCGGCTTGGGTTTGTTGTTCATTTCTAGAATCATGTACACTACTTTGGTCTATTTTACCGGTGCAAAACCCTCAGAATACTATTCACTGCAAAAGAGACCAGATTATCGAGCCTACACAGAAAGAGTGAACATGTTCTTCCCAGGCCCACCTCGGAAGCAGGACTAGAACACCTACAGCAGCTGCCTAGCTAACTTCTTTTCATTCTCCAATAAGGAAAAGAAATCTTGCAAGTACTTACGCATTGAAGTCTTGTATTCCTGCTGTAGCGGAGTAAAATCTTCGAAAGAGGCAAGAATAAGTTCCTCCGCAAGCTGGAAGGTCTCTGCAGTTTTTGACAGGGACTCAAGATTTTTGAACTGGCCGATTAAAACGCGCTCGTAAATGCCTTGTTGATCAATGTGCTTTGAACCCTTTAAATAGGAAGGGCTAACGAAAACGGAATAATCAAAGTCATAGGGAATTAGAATCAATGGCGTATCCTCTGCTAGTTGTACTAAAGTGATGTTTCTGTTGGCCCCCAGGTCCCAATCTTGGTTGCCGATCATATAACTGAATAGCATCGTAAGCTGATACGAATTCTGCTCAATCTCAGTTGGCAAGGTTCCATATTGATCTACTACGGTGCCACCCAATCTATGTGCTAATTCGTCCTTACTTTCTATAAAAAAAGCCCATTGCTCCTTCTGAAATGCTTCTGCCCCTGTATTTACATAGCTAATCTTTACCAAGTGAACTTGAAAGCTTGCCGGTGTAATTTGATTGTACAATTGATAAGCCCAGTATTCCTTCAGCAAATGCTGCTCGCTTTCTGGATCATCAAAGCATGGTGCTACCAACTTCAACTTGTCAAATTCTGCATCTAAGCCCAAAGCCTCCAGTTCCTCCTTGGAGAAATTAAAGCGTAGAGGTGGAATGTCACAGTTGTACCGTCTGAATACTCCTCTTGGTTTTATTTTGACCTGTACAGCTGTTTCTCCAGTGGTCTTTGATTTCATAGTGAGTTGAGCCTTGTGTTCTTCCTCCGATTTCAGCTGCTCAAACAAATCATCAAAATTTAGTTCCAAGGTCATTTCTGAATAGCCTTGTTGTGCCAGGTGTTGAAAAATGGTATTGCCTGCTTTCGTAGAAGTAGCATTAAGGTCAGACGAGCATACAATTAGGATGGCAAGAAGAAGACTTATAACACGATTCGTTTTCATGACTTTGGACAATTAGCTATTTGGGGAAACATGGTACCGTTTCCAAGAAATAATGGATCAATTTTTTGCTGTTTGTCCTTTAGACAGCCTTATGAATCGGTTTTTTCCTGGCTTAGCCAAAAAAATGCAAATATGGATAATGAGGAGCTTATAAATCCATTTAAAAGTCCAGCGCCCTTAGTCTATGAAAAGTATTAAAGAGGTAGATATCCTAATACTCTTCGGTTTGCGCAGGCCGCCATAAGGGGCCTACTGCTAGCAAAAGCACTAAAACATTGAAGAAGACATTAGATTCATTCCCGGAGGCGACGAATCCAGCACTATCCAGAAAGAACCAACAAAGCACTCCCGTTATGACTGCCTTACGCACAGCCTCCGGTGCATGATCATACACCCAAATCGACAGGCACCAGATCATCACTCCCCATCCCAGTAGAAAACCACCTGTCAAGGCAGAGAGGAACCGGACATCCGGAGAAGCATAGGTAGTAGAAAGATTCCGCCAGGGAGAGCCCTCCGTGACGGAACATAAATATGGCAAGGGGACAGCAGTACTGTTGACCGCAGATGCTAGTTTTGCCATGAATGAGCCAGGCAAATAAGTTGTCGAATCTTGGACCATCAAGCATACCTTGGGTGACTTGACGATACCCTATGCTTGTGAGGGAGCCTTAGTTTATCGCTTAGCTGCACCAGAGGTGGACCACTACTTTTTTATCAATGATGATGAGGCCAAAGAGGTCCGGCTGCAATTTCGAGACTATCAATACCAAGGTGTGACAGACCCTATTTCTGGAGAAACGCTACAGCTTGGAGATAAGATTGCGCTGGAAGCTTATAGTGGCCACTGGTTGAGATTTCTATACGATAGATTTTAAGGGTAAGCAGCCCCTTTATCAGGAAAATTGACGATACATTCTAAGCAGTGATGTTACAGAATGATCTATTACCAGAATCTATGATTAATGGACCTATGCCTGCAAAATTAGAATTGGGATTTCACTTTGAAAGGCCAAGCGTTTACTGACAGAATTATGGAAGAGGCGGTCCCATAGCCCTCGTTTAGGCTTGAAAAGGGCCATCACCTGAATGCCCTTTTCGCGAGTATATAAGTCTAAACCCTTGACAACTGATGGGTTGTTCAAAATGGTGAAATCTACGAAATCGAAAGGGTAATTTTCGAGCTGAACGCGATCCTCCATTAGGCCAAGATCTGGCTCGGTTTCAATGTGAACGAAGTGTACTTCAGCCCCTAACAAGCCAGCCAATGCCATCAACTTTTCAATGGCAGCTCGATCGGACGTATCTAGGTCCGTAGCATAAGCTATCTTGCTAATGGCTTGAAACTTGGCTTCCGCAGGTATCGCTAGAACTGGACAAGTCGCTTGCTGCATCGTACGGGTAGTGACGCTTCCCACTATTTTTTCGATGGCTGCGTGTTCTCCTTGCATCCCCATGCAGATGACATCATATTGCCCCAATTCAGCCTGATTCACAATTTCTCTGGCTATAGTGGTACTATTGATGGCCATCGTTTTTCCAATAAAGTCTGATTTAAAGGGCTGTAGGAAAGAATGAACTTTCTCCTCAGCTGCCTGGGTCACCTGTTCAATTCTTTGCAGGACCAGTTCAGGAACCACTTCCCCCTCTAGCCACATTGGGACTTGAAACAAATGGAGAATATCGACTACCGCCGAAAATTCTCGGGACAATTGAAGTGTGAACCGTAAGGCGTTTTCTGATGATTCAGAAAAATCTGAAGGAAATAGTATTTTCTTCATGTAACGAAGGGTTTAGTGGATTGGGATGAGGTAAATCCTGGGAAACGACGCGCCACTAGAGCTAGCCTATGTCTAAATGCTATAGGCAGCAAACCTGCAAAGCCCTAGTTTCAGGCTGTTTCTGAGGGGGGAGTCGTCACAACAACGGAATTCTCTACTCCCAATGGACTTTCGATATAGCTATCGGCTTCCCAATCATTTTCCCAGACTTCCCCATCAATTAGATATCGAAATTCATAGCTCTGATCCGGTTTTAAGTCGATTGTAGCGGTGAAATAGGTCTTTGTTTTCTTCATAGGGAAGCCATTGTCCACATCCCAGTTGTTGAAATCCCCAAGTATCACTACCTCGGTAGCTTGATTTGTGGCCTCCAGTGGTAAACGGAAGGTAACCTGGCAGACAGGTCGGGACTTAAGAAATCTTTTTTTGAGACTCATGTGCTATGCGTTTTTACTAAAATTACGGGCATAGGAGCCTCCTGGCGATGACGATAGTCAATCGTGTTGATGATATTCTGAATTTTACGATCAGAATGGAGTCTTCATTAAGGTGCGATGCTCTAATATTCCAAAATAAACTTAGATAAATTCTGCCCTTTTTCCAGGGTTAGTTTTTTGCGGAGCCTATAGCGCGATACCTCTACTCCTCTCAGGGAGATATGTAGGAGATTAGCAATCTCCTTGGTATTTAGATTCAGGCGTAAGAAGGCGCAAAGCTTCTGCTCATTTGGAGAGAGATCGGGGAAGTCTGTTCTTAAGCGGGTAAGAAAATCCCGGTGAACCTTATTAAAGTGATATTCGAATTGTTCCCAATCTTCTTGTAGGCGTAGGGTGGTATCTATCTCTTTTACGAGTCGTTCGAGCGCCTGTTTGGTCTCTACACTTCGGCCCTTCTCCTTCACGGCTTGCAGTTCTTCTTTGATGGATTCGATGAACTCATTCTTCACAACAAGATTCATGGTCGAGGCGGCTAGCAGGTTATTCACATGCTGCAGTTCACCCTGCATTTTCTCTTCCTTCAATTGTTGTAGCTCTTGTTCCTTTTCTTGTTCAATTTCTATGAGTTTTTGCTGCTTGGCTGCTAATTCCAATTGCTTGGTTTCTTCGATTTTTTTGGCTTTACGCTGATAGCGCCCTCTTTGATAGCGGAAAATGCTAAACAAACTTCCTAGCCCGATCAGTAGATAGAGAACCTTGGCGAAGGTGCTGCGATGAAAAGGGGGTTGGACTTTTAACAAGAGGGTAGGGCTATTGGTCACTTGCCCAAGATAGTTACGGGTTTGAGCTACGAATTCGTAAGTACCTTCTCTCAAGTTGGTGTATTCCTTGGTAGCTGATTCCGTCCATTCACCGAAATCTTCATCCAGGCCTTTTAAGAAATACCTGAACTGCTGGTTGATTGGGTCATTAAATTGGAAAGACTCAAGGTCAATCTTCAGCACCTTATCCTGTGCACCTATGACTAATTTGTCGATATTTTCAGCTTTCTCGGCAAAAGGCTGGCGTGCATACAACTCGGTATTATGGGTGACACTATACACTCGACTGAGTACTAGTGATTGTTCTGCCTTTAAAGGGTCTTCCAAGGCGGGGTTGTAATGAATAAAGCCCTCGTTAGCAGAAAACAGTACACCATCTTTGATATTGATGGAGGCGTGCAGGAGATCATTATTTAGATGATACCGCAATTGATACAGGGAGGAGGGCACGTAGGCATAGTTATTATTGCTGATCCGTTTGAAAAAGCCTACTGCGTTGTCGGTTAGGACATGTACATGATTCTTCTGGTCTTGTTCCAAGAGGTAGACGGGCTCAGCGCCGATGTTCTCAGCAAATAACTCCGCATTTTGGACTAGACCATTGTTGGCCTGGAGTTGATATAAGCCGACATTGGTGGCGAGGTAGAGATCGTCATCAATACTACTTAAGATAATCTGTTCGTTGATCGGAAGATCAGAATCTTGCGAAATAGGCTTGACGCGAGCCTGGGTAAGGTTTGATGACAATTCTAGTTGGTAAAGTCCTTTGTAGTATTGCCCTACCCAAATTTTACCAGCTTGATCCTCTTCAAAAAATCGACTGGAGGCATCAAACCCCTGGATTTTCTGTACCGCCTCTAAACCTGTATTTTGATTTACGCGAAATAGATAAAGACCGGAATACGTCCCTCCGATAGCAAACCCTGGTTTTGACCTCAACTGCTTCACTTTCCAAAGCCCATCTGTTATTGCTATTCGTTTTGCATTGCCATCTTCTAAGAGGAAAAGCCCCGTATGATGCCCTGCATATATTTTGCCTGCAATTTCTTCCATCCCATAGGCTGGACCTTCCACGCCAGAGAGGAATCTTGATTGACGTTCTCCGCGAGCCAGATAATAGATGCCGTTGGAGGTGGTATAGTAAGTACCTTCATCGGTTTCAAAAGCTTCGTAGCCACTCCCTTGAATATTAATCTCTTGGTTGAGTAATCGCATGGGGGAGTTGATATGTACCAAAGCCAGACCATTTTGCATACCAATCCACAGGTTACCAAAATAATCCTGGAATGATCGAAGACAAGCGTTGGAGGCTAGTCCCTCTTGTGTGCTGATTCTTTCTATGGTGTTAGCTTGTAGATCAAAGAGGAATAACCCCGCAGTTTGGGTGGAGATTGCCAAGCGCGTATCGGAAAGTTGCAGTACATGATTTACGTAAGTTTCTCGAAGGGCCTCCATGAGCTCTGGGTATCGGGTGGTGACCCCAAAAGGGCTGGAGAATTCGATCTGCCCGGAGTTGTAGAACAATAGATATCCTTCATTTTGCTGGATGACTCCGGCAATTATCTGTCCCTGGAGGTTTTGAGCATAATTACCGACCAATTTATCTCCCTCCAATTGTAAAAGTCGACCTTGTTGAGTTTGCGTAAATAATTTTCCATTGGCGTAAAAGGAACGTTCTAGACTTTCTGGATGACTAAGCACCTTTATGCTATTGCCATCAAAAATATAGATACCCTTGAAGGTGCAAAAGTATACTTGATCTTGTAAAAGAAATACATCCCAGACCTCATCAAAGTCCATAGCGTCCGACGGAATCATATCTACCAGAGAAACATAGGTCCAGTCCTTTTCATAGTAGCCGAATTCCCCCTGTGAGCCTACATATAGTCGATTGTTTTGTTCGTCAAAAGCTAAGGATCGCTTCTTCTTTCCCGTCTTGAAATCATGCGTTTTCCAGGCAATGCCATTGAAGGAAAGTACCCCTAAATTATTCGCCACAAATAGGGTCATATCCCGGTTTTGGGCGAAATCAATGTTTTGAATACCTGCTTTATATTCTGTAGGAGTGAAATTTTGAATAGGATATTTGGCAAAATAACCATATGACCAACACGGCGAAATGCCAAGTATTAGGCAAATCGTCAGAATTCTGCTTGTATGGGAAAAAAAGTGCATGTGCAATTCCTTTGACTATGAAGGTAACTATAAATCAGCTATTTATGTTTCGAGAAAAGTCAGTTTGATGTAGTAATGTGTAAGTGTATTGAAAATTTTGATGAGTCCTATTATTTAATTGGAGGCTAAAATCCTTCTAATTTTGATTAAGATCGCATTAGGAATGGTATGAAATCCCGCCTAACAATGCGACAAGTGCAAGAGAGAGAAATAATAGGCACCAAAGATCTAAATATAGATACAATGAAAAAAATCCTTCTACAATTAATCTTATTTGCATGCACAACTACCCTGGCAGCCCAGGCCGATAGGGTATCGGTTGTGACTACCGATGATGGAATGAAGCTCGTAGTCAACGGCAAAGATTTCATGGTCAATGGTATGAACTGGGATTACTTTCCTATTGGGACTACTGTTACGTATAGTTTGTGGCAACAACCAGAAGATGTCATTAGAGCGGCCTTGGATGAGGAAATGTCTCTATTGAAGAATATGGGTGTAAATGTGATCCGTGTGTACACGGGTATTCAGCCACGTTGGATCCGATACATACATGAAAAGTATGGTATTTATACCATGCTTAATCACGCCTTCGGTAGATATGGTTTGACGCTAGATGGAAGCTGGGTTGCTAACACCGAGTATTCCGACCCAAGAGTGCGGGAGCTGCTACTGAAGGAGGCGACAGAGATGGCCCGGCAATATCAAGGTACACCTGGATTGTTATTGTACTTACTAGGAAATGAAAATAACTATGGCCTGTTTTGGGGAGGAGCTGAGACGGAAGATATTCCGATTCAAGATCGAAAGTCCACCATTCGCGCCCGGGCTATGTACAAACTAATGAATGAGGCCACTGTTGCTATGAAGGCCATAGATACCGGTCATCCGGTGGCGATCTGTAATGGTGACCTGCTATTTATGGAATTGATCGTGGAAGAATGTAAGGACGTGGATATTTTTGGAACCAATATGTACCGTGGTGTTTCCTTTGGTGATGCTTTTGAACGCGTACGGCAGGAATTCGGTAAACCTATCTTGTTTACAGAGTTCGGGGCAGATGCCTTCAATGCGAGAAGTAATGCTGAAGACCAGTTGTCTCAAGCTTACTATATGGTGAACAATTGGCAAGAAATTTATGATAATGCTGCAGGTCTAAGTGGTGCGGGTAATTCCATCGGTGGATTCACCTTCCAGTTCAGCGATGGATGGTGGAAATACGGTCAAACTAAAAACTTAGATGTTCATGACAATACAGCATCTTGGGGAGCCGGAGGATACGAACGCGACTTTGAAGAAGGCGAAAATAACATGAACGAGGAATGGTTCGGAATCTGTGCCAAGGGCCCAACCGATTCCCGAGGATTGTATCAATTGTATCCAAGAGCAGCTTATTATGCTTTGAAGCAAGCACATGAATTTAATCCTTACGCACCTGGTGCAAGTGGCGAATCCGTTAGAGCTCATTTCGGCAAGATTGCTTTGATGGATGCTGTGACTCGCGCACGGGGAGACAAAGCTGCTTTGGCTGCGGAATCAACTAAGAAAGTTCGAATTAGTGACTTTAGAGCAGAGATCTCCACTTTTGTGACAGGAGGAGACATGATCCGAACGCCTGTTGATCCTGATCCTACCACCCTAACTTATCCGGATGAATTAGGTTTTGACCACATGGCTTCATACTTCTTTGAAGTAGAAGCAAAACCCAGTAATGATGTTCGCATGAACGTTTCCTTCAACGTACTGGGAAATGTGGCGGAAAATCCAATCAACGAAATTTTTTATGAGAATCGCGGACGGCCTCGTACCGTGAATACCAATCAAGGTGGACTTGCGCTACCCGATATCAATCGACTCAGTGTATACCGAGCGGATTTCAACTGGAATCACAAATGGGCAGACTTAACGGGTTTCTACCGTACCGGCCACTACCATTGGGGGTATGAAGGCGACTTCTTCGGCTTATACCCAGAGGCGAACTACGGTCCAAACATTGATATCTACAATGGTACCGCTCCTTTTGGATTTGAAGCAGAATTGAAGAGATCGCTCAAAGGCTTTAAGGTGGCTTTTGGACCAGAATTATGGTGGGGAGCTAACCCAGCCGTATTAATAAAATACCATCGTAAGTTTGGAAAGTATGACGTGACTGGGATTTTCCACGAAGATGTGGATCGCCCAGGTAATACGGTAAGTTCGTTTGCTATTCCAATGCCACAAACTCGTAGAGCTACCTTACACATCAAAAGAGACTTAGGTCCATTGGGTGTCGAACTAGGAGGTATGTGGGGTGGACAGCCTTTGGTAGGTCGAGAATTTCAGATCATCGATGAAGACGATGATAAATCGGCTGTTTACAAAGATCAGATCAAAGATAGTGATACCTGGGGTGGAAAATTCAAGTTGACACTTACTTCGGGTAAGGTTAACTGGTACGCACAAGGTGCCGCCATGGGCTTAGTAGCCAATGGTGGAGCCGATTACACACAGACCTTTACAGGATGGAGATTGAAAGATAGTGGAAGTGGTAACCAAGTTAACTTCCTCACGGGTTTCACTTATGCCATGGGTAATTTCCAGATTGCTCCAAATTTCTTGTGGCAAAGACCTATCGTTGCCCCGATCCCTGGTGACGTTGCTGCCCCAGGCAGACCTAGAAATATTCTAGATGATCCATTTTCAGTAAGAGGTAACCGAGAAACTGTAGCTGGTGAGATCCTATTTACTTACGATCCCACACCTGCAACCTGGATGTATTCTTGGGATAGTGACATGGTGGAAGACTCAAAATTTGCAGTTAGTGCAGGTTTTGTATATCGTCACTTGCCGACCACTATGGATGCCGGTGTTGGTATCTTTGGTGATGGCCGTACACTCTTCGTTTTCCCTGGTGCCCCACCAGCCAAAGATCTGTGGGAAGCCCACGCACGCATCGTCTCTAAGGTGAGTACCAACTTCGGTATCATTGCCAATGTATATGGCGGTACTGCACAGGCCAACGGTAGTGATCCTCGTTTACTGGAGCGCTTCGGAACTGATGTGCGTTTGATTTACAATAAACTTAAGGTAGCAACGATGTTCAAATTGAATGACTGGGGACCATTTGACTATCATCGTGACTTCAACTTAACCTTCCCACTACAGCTAACGGCTGACCTTTCTACCAATTTGGGTAGTCCGACCTGGCTTGATATGCCAGATACCAGAGCAGGTATCCGCGCTACCTGGCGTTCCTTGGATCAGTTTTCTCCACGCTACTGCCCGACAACTACTTTGGATGCAGCAGGTGACAGGGTTTGCGATCCTCTGGCTCCAGGTTTCGACGACGGACAAGAATGGGAAATTAGAACTTATATACACTTCAACATCGGCAAATAGTGTGTTGCTAGCAGTGTCTTGCAACAGACCTGTATCATCGCATTATTTGATCAAATAAAAAAGAAATAAATAGATGAAAGCTAAACCAATATTCAAAGTTTCCTCAACGCTCTGTGCAGTGCTACTACTACTTCTTGCTTTCAGCTGTAGCAGAGAAATTGATGGATTGGAACCCGCTGATTTTCCCACTGGTGGAGAGGTCTTCCTAGACGGTTTCCCTGGTGGTCTGGAATACACTGCTTTTGGTGGCTCTAAAACGGATGCCTTTCAAGTAGATGAAGACGTAGCCTACGATGGAGAAGCTTCCATGCGTTTTGCCATACCCGATCTTGATGATCCCAGTGGAGGTTATGCAGGTGGCGCTTACACCTTTCCTGTAGGCCGAGATTTGACTGGATTTGATGCTTTGACTTTTTGGGCTAAAGCGTCTAAATCAGCTAATATTGATGAGATTGGATTTGGTAACGATTTGGCAGAATCCAAGTACCGAGTTGTGATCACTAACGTTGCTGTAAACACCAACTGGAAAAAGTATATCATTCCCATTCCTGATGCATCTAAACTGACGCAGGAGAGAGGTATGTTTTGGTATTCTGAGGGACCAGAAGACGGAAAGGGCTATACCTTTTGGATCGATGAGGTCCAATTTGAAAAATTGGGAACCGTAGCACATCCTAAGGCTGCGATTTTACTAGGCAACGAACTTCAGTTGACTGCTGAGACAGGTGATAGACTCGTTGTTGATGGCTTGACAGCTACAGCCAACTTACCGAATGGTGTGGATCAAACCGTATTCGCCGCTCCTGGATATTTTGACTTCACTTCCTCTGACCCATCTGTAGCCTCGATCAACGCAAGTGGTGTATTGACAGTGATCGATGCTGGTACAACGGTTATTACAGCTAAGTTAGGAGAGGTAGATGCCGAAGGTTCTTTAACTCTCGAATCTACTGGTGATCCTATCCTGCCTCCGACGCCAGCCCCTACTCCAGAGGTTAGTCAGGATAGTGTAATATCTATGTTTAGTAATGTTTATAATGATGTAGTGGTAGATACGTGGAACCCTTTCTGGGAATTCTCCACTACGCTATTGGATGATGTTAAAATCGGAGATGATGACCTGAAGCGATACAAGCAGCTCAACTTTGTAGGTATTCTTACTGAGTCGGCTAAGATCGATGCTACTGAGATGACCCACTTCCATATGGACATCTGGACTCCAGATCCTACGGATGGTGGACAGACTTTCAAGATTCTACTAGTGGATTTCGGAGCAGACGGTAACTTCGGAGGAAATGATGATTCTTCTCATGAAGTGAGCTTTACTGCGCCCACCTTGTCATCAGGGAAATGGGTGAGTCTGGATATTCCTTTAGTGGACTTTGCTGGTTTGGTGAATCGTAACAATATTGCTCAGTTGGTCCTTTCTGGAGAAATTCCTAATGTCTTTGTAGACAATGTATATTATTATAATGCTGGTTCAAGTGGACGACCAGAGCCAACCGAAGCTGCCCCAACCCCGACAGTGGACGCAGCTGATGTTGTTTCACTATACAGTAATGCGTACAATGATGTACCAGTAGATACTTGGTCTGCGGATTGGGACGTAGCCCAGCTAGAGGATATTCAGGTAGCAGGAGATGACGTGAAGCTGTATACCGGTTTGTCTTTTGCAGGTATTGAATTTACGAGCCAGACCGTGGACGCTTCCCAGTTGGATCGTTTCCATATGGATATTTGGACGCCAGATCCAACCGCTGTACCTGCTGCCTTACGCATCAAGTTGGTTGACTTTGGTGCCGATGGTGCTTTTGGTGGAGGCGATGATGTAGAGCATGAACTGGCTATTGATGCTAATACAAGTCCAGCTTTGGCTTCTGAGCAATGGGTCGGAATAGATCTACCTTTGAGTGCTTTTGCAGGCCTCACTACTCGCTCCAACCTCGCACAAATGATCATCTCCGGTGATCCCAATACGCTATACGTTGATAACATTTACTTCTACGCTGGCGAAGGCGGTGGTGGTGGTGGTGGAGATACCGAGCCAATGGTAGCTGCTCCAGCCCCTACGCAAAATAGCGCAGATGTTGTTTCTCTATTCAGTGATGTCTATGATGATGTACCGGTTGATACCTGGCGTACAGATTGGTCAAATGCAACTTTCGAAGATGTCTTGGTGGCTGACAATGCGACCAAGAAGTATTCTGCACTTGACTTTGTCGGTATTGAAACGGTGGCTAATCCTGTGGATGCAAGTGGTATGACTCACTTAAGTATGGATGTTTGGTCTCCAGACTTTACGGTATTTGGAATAAAACTGGTTGACTTCGGTGCCGATGGTGCCTTTGGAGGAGGTGACGATGTAGAGCATCAGATTAATTTTGAAGCTCCGATCCAAGGAGAGTGGGTGAGTCTAGATATTCCATTGGCAGATTTTACCGGTTTGACCACGACTTCTAATATTGCACAGTATATCCTAGTAGGTCAGCCTACTGGCACGACTACTGTATTTGTAGATAATGTCTACTTCTTCAATAGTGAAGGTGGCGGTGGTGGCGCAACTGAGCCTACTATGGCTGCTCCAACGCCAACACAAAGTGAAGCGGATGTAGTATCGCTCTTTAGTGATGCCTATACTGATGTAATCGTTGATACTTGGCGCACAGATTGGTCAGCCGCTACATTTGAAGATGTAACGGTGGATGGTAATGCGACTAAGAAGTACTCGGACCTGGATTTTGTAGGCATTGAAACTGTATCAAGCACTGTGGATGCCAGTAACATGACGCACTTCCGCATGGATGTTTGGTCGCCAGACTTTACCGTCTTTGGAATCAAACTAGTGGATTTCGGGGCTGATGGTGCCTTCGGAGGAGGGGATGATGCCGAACATCAGATCAACTTCGAAGCTCCGGTACAAGGGGAATGGGTTAGCTTTGATATCCCATTAACTGACTTTACTGGTTTGACCACGACAGGTAATATTGCACAGTATATTCTGGTAGGCCAACCTACAGGAGCGACTACCGTATTTGTAGATAACGTCTATTTTTACACCGATGGTAGTGGTGGAATGTTGACAGAACCAGCCATGGCCGCTCCAATGCCTACTCAAGATGCTGCCAATGTAGTTTCCATATTTAGTGATGCTTACGACGATGTAGCCATAGATACTTGGCGTACAGACTGGTCGGCCGCTACTTTCGAAGATGTTACTGTAGCAGGAAATGCGACTAAGAAGTACTCCGCTTTAGATTTTGTGGGAATTGAAGCTGTTTCTAGCCCTGTAGATGCTAGTAACATGACCAACCTCCGTATGGATGTTTGGTCAGCTGATTTCGAACTATTTGGTATTAAACTGGTAGATTTTGGTGCGGATGGTGCCTTTGGTGGGGGTGATGATGTAGAGCATCAAGTAGACTTCAACATGCCCATGCAAGGGGACTGGGTGAGCTTAGACATTCCATTAACTGACTTCACTGGTCTTACGACTACCGGTAGTATTGCTCAATTTATCTTGGTGGGTCGCCCAGCTGCTGCTACCACGGTCTTCGTTGATAACATCTACTTCTATGGAGATGGTGACGGTGGTGGAAATCTTACTGAACCAGCGGAAGCTGCTCCAGCACCAACCCTTGCCGAGGCAGATGTGATTTCCCTATTCAGTGATGTCTATACAGATATGCCAGTAGACACTTGGCGTACAGACTGGTCTTCGGCAACTTTTGAAGACGTGATGGTAGCAGGAAATGCGACTAAGAAGTATTCTGCGCTAGATTTCGTTGGTATCGAAACAGTGGCGAATACCGTAGATGCTTCCGAAATGACGCACTTCCATATTGATGTATGGTCAGCTGATGCTACATTCTTTGGTATCAAAATCGTTGACTTTGGTGCGGATGGTGCCTTTGGCGGTGGAGATGATGTAGAACATCAGATCAACTTCGAAGCTCCACAGCAAGGCGGATGGGTGAGTTATGATATTCCATTGACCGATTTTACAGGATTAACGACACAAGGGAATGTAGCCCAATACATATTGGTAGGTCAGCCTACTGGTGCGAATACCATTTTCGTTGATAACATGTATTTCCATAAATAACATTTAGTGTACTTAAAAGGAAGCTACTTCCTCTTCGGAGGAATTGGCTTCCTTTCTCAGACTCCAATAGAGAGTCATCTATCATACACTCAAAATAAAAGTAAAATGCAATTTAAATATAGCGCTAGAAAGCCCTTAGGTGGCATTGCACTTCTCTTCTTAGTAGCCTTTGTATTCTCTGCTTGTGAAGAGGACAATGAAGCTTTGGCGGATCGCAATTATCAGCTGGTATGGCAAGATGAATTTGATGGCCCTGCAGGCCAATTGCCAGATGCTACTAAGTGGAACTTCGATGTAGGCACAGGTTGGGGAAACAACCAGTTAGAATATGATACAGACCGCGCCGAAAATGCTTCTACGGATGGTAATGGCAATCTAGCTATTGTAGCTCGTAGAGAATCCTTTGCCGGTTCTGCTTTTACGTCGGCCAGAATTACAACCTTAGGAAAGTTTGACCGAACCTACGGTCGATTCGAAGCCCGTATCAAGATGCCTTGGGGCCCGGGCATTTGGCCGGCCTTTTGGTTGTTGGGGTCAAATTGCGACCAGCAAGAATGGCCGCTTTGTGGTGAGATAGACGTGATGGAGTATCGTGGTCAAGAGCCAAATATTATTCACGGATCTGTACACGGACCTGGATATTCAGCAGGAGGGGCCGTCACCAAGAGTTTTAGCTTCGAAAGTGCACGCTTTGATACCGATTTTCACTTATTCGCAGTTGAGTGGGGAGAGGAATTTATCAACTACTACGTAGACGAAACTTTATACTTCTCTATTACCCCGGCAGATTTGCCGGGCGAATGGGTATATGACCATCCTTTTCATATCATCCTGAACGTGGCCGTTGGGGGGGACTATGTAGGATTTCCGACTACACAGACACCTTTCCCACAAACCATGTTAGTCGATTACGTGAGAGTATATCAGGAAGTAAATTAGCGCTAACTTAGAGAATTAAAGTTTTGGATCGCTAATACAGAATACAACAATGGAAACTGTACAGTCAACAGAACTGGTAGAAATTAACCAGGTGAAATTTGAAGGCGAAGCCTACTTCAAAATTACAAACAGTGACGCCATGCGTCCGTTCTTTATGAGTCTTGTCAGCCATTCCAATCACTGGATGTTCATTTCCAGTAATGGAGGCTTGAGTGCAGGAAGGAAAGATTCAGAGAATGCCTTGTTTCCTTATTATACAGATGATAAGATTACTGAATCTGCCGAGATCACGGGCAGTAAATCCATCTTCTGTGTGCATAAGAACGACAAAGTGAATGTCTGGGAGCCTTTCTCGGAAAGGTTTGAGGGAAAGTACATGGTTCGGAGAAACTTGTACAAGAGTATTCATGGGAACAAGCTGCTTTTTGAAGAAATTAACCTGGATTTGGACCTGAGCTTTCAGTATCAATGGTGTACCAGCGAAAAGTACGGTTTCATTCGAAGATCTATCCTCACCAATTTGTCTGGGGCAGCGGTGGTGGTGGAGATGCTAGATGGACTTCAGAATATCATGCCTTATGGTGTTCCTAGTGATCTACAAATGCGCTCTAGCAATTTAGTAGATGCCTATAAAAAGAGTGAATTGGAGAAAGATACGGGCTTGGGAATCTACAGTTTAAGCGCCATTATCGTAGATAAAGCGGAACCCAGCGAAGCTTTGAAAGCCAATGTGGTGTGGTCCGTAGGTTTGGAGAACCCGAAGTACCTATTGTCTTCTCGACAGTTGAAAAATTTTAGGAAAGGGAAAGCCCTACAGGAAGAAGTCGATGTGCGTGCGGAAAAGGGGGCATACCTATTAAATACTGAAGTCCACCTTGCTCCCGCTGCGGTCAAGTCATGGATGATCATTGCCGATGTTAACAAAAACCACTCAGCTTTAGCCAGAATATCGGAAACCATTGAGCGGGAAAAGGATTTGGAGCAATGGATTCAAGAAGATATTGCGCTTTGTACGCAAAGCCTTATCGCACTTAATGCAGCATCAGATGGTCTGCAACTTACTGCGGATAAGTTCAAAGATGCTCGTCATTTCTCCAATGTATTGTTCAATATCATGCGTGGAGGGATTTTCGATAACAATTATCAGATCGAAAAACCTGATTTCGCAAGCTATTTGGAAAAGGCCAATCGTAGTTCCTACGAGCAAGCCAAGGACCAATTAGATGGACTTCCGGACCTTTTCTCCTTTGCGACGCTCCAAAGAATAGCCAGCCAAAGTCAAGATGATGACTTTAAAAGGCTTTCTTTGGAGTATATGCCTTTGAAATTTAGCCGCCGGCATGGTGATCCCAGCCGCCCTTGGAATAAGTTCTCTATTAATACACGTAGTGAACTGGATGGCTCGAAGATCTTAGATTACGAAGGTAATTGGCGCGATATTTTCCAGAACTGGGAGGCACTAGCCCTGGCTTATCCGATGTTCATCGAGAGCATGTTCCAGAAATTCCTCAATGCCACCACCTTTGATGGTTATAACCCTTATCGGGTGACGAAAGGTGGTTTCGACTGGGAAATCATCGAGCCAGATGATCCTTGGTCCTACATTGGATATTGGGGAGATCATCAAATCATCTATCTATTGAAATTCTTGGAGTTTTCTGAGAAAGTATTCCCCGGTAAACTCGCCACTTACTTCTATAAGGACCTATTTGTGTATGCAAATGTGCCTTACCGAATCAAATCTTTTAATCAAATTCTGAAGAACCCCAAAGATACCATCGACTTTGATCATGGGCTGGACCAACGCATACGAGAGCGTAGAGATGCGATCGGGGCAGATGGAGCTTTATTGTGTAACGCAGAAGGCGAGATTTATCGTGCAAATTTTATTGAAAAAATCTTGGCTACTTTGCTGGCCAAGTTGTCCAACTATATTCCCGAGGGTGGCATCTGGATGAATACCCAGCGTCCAGAATGGAACGATGCCAATAATGCCTTGGTGGGTAATGGGGTTTCGATGGTCACCCTGTATTACCTGCACCGTTTTCTGCAATTCTTCAAAAGTTTGTTGAAAGAGGCCAAGCAAGAAGAATTTAAGGTAGCCGAGGAGCTGATGGAATTCTTTGGGAAGATCCAGTCCACTTTTGAGCAAAATAAGTCGATCCTCACAGGAGCCATCAATGACCAAGATCGAATGCAGGTGTTGCGGGGAGTCGGGGAAGCCGGTTCGGCCTATCGAGAAAAGATTTACGACCACGGCTTCTCAGGTGTTAAAATCCCCATGAAGCTAGGGGAATTACAATACTTTATTGATATCAGTATTGATTACCTCACGCACGCCATCGATGCCAATAAACGTTCCGACAACCTCTATCACGCCTACAACTTGATGACGGTAGAAAGTGAATCGGAAGTTTCGATCTCCTATTTGAGTGAAATGCTAGAAGGCCAGGTGGCCGTATTGAGTGCAGGGCATCTGTCGGGAGAGGAATCTTTAGCGGTATTGGATGCCATGCGAGAAAGTAAGTTATATCGCTCGGATCAGCATAGTTACTTGCTGTATCCCAACAAGAATTTACCGCGCTTTACCAAAAAGAATACGGTTCCGGCCGCAGCAGTAGCTGATTGTGCGCTTTTGCAAAAGTTGGCACAAGACGGCCAGGCTCAGATCATCGAACAAGACATTAAAGGGGATTATCACTTTAATGGGAATTTCAGAAATGCTAATGATCTAGAGGCCGCTCTAGTAGGACTGGAAGCTGGTCCTTACGCCGATTTGCTACAGCAAGATAAGCGCAAAATCCTCGACATTTTTGAGGACATGTTTGATCACAAAGCATTTACAGGTAGATCGGGTACCTTCTTTGGCTACGAAGGGCTAGGGATCCATTTATTGGCATATGGTTTCCAAGTTTTTACTTGCTGTACAAGAGAGTTACTTACGTGCTATGAAAGAGGGGGCAGCTCCTGCCACATTGGATGCGCTGGCTGCCCATTACCACGAGATTAATAAGGGGATTGGCGTACACAAAGCTCCCGCCGTTTATGGTGCATTCCCAACTGATCCTTATTCCCATACGCCTGCTGGCAAAGGTGCACAGCAACCCGGTATGACTGGACAGGTTAAGGAGGATATTCTCAGTCGATTTGGAGAACTGGGGGTATTCGTCCAAAGTGAGGTCACTTATCCTTTGATCCCACCCTCTTGCAGGAAGCAGAGTTTTTGGGTAAGCCCCAAACCTTCTCTTATTTGGATGTCGGAGGCCAGGCGCAAGAAGTTCAACTGCCAGCTGGAGCTCTAGCCTTTACCTACTGTCAGGTGCCAGTTATCTACCAGTTAGGTGAAGAAGAAAGCTTAGTGGTCACTTTCAAAGATGGCCATAAGCAGAATTCAGAGACGCTAGCCCTTGACCAGGCAGCTAGTCAACAGCTTTTTGAGAGAACGGCACAGATTGAGAAGATCACCGTTCAGCTCAAGAAAGCGAGGTTGAGATAGGATTAACCCGAAATTACCACTGTTAGGCTAGAAATGATCCCTTACCACTGTGTGAGGGGGTAAATCCTAATAATCAGACAAAACGATAGAACCTTGAATCCTTCAAAGCTTATAGCAATCCTTTTTGGTTTAACTCTCTGCCTTTCTTGCAATCCAAAGGAGGCGCAGGAGGAAAATTCATCACCTATAACATCACCAGTTTTGGCTAAAGATATTCTAGGAAACCCTGAATATTTGGCGATCTCCTATGGAGGATACCGCCAAAATAGCAGAGATGTTCAACCCACCCTTGCGCAGCTGAAAGAGGATATGAAAATTCTCTCTGCCATGGGCATCAAGGTCCTGAGAACCTATAACGTGGAGTTGCCGCATGCATCGAATGTCGTGGCTGCCATCGATGAGCTAAAGAAAGAAGACCCTTCCTTCGAAATGTATGTGATGCTGGGTGCCTGGATCGACTGTAAAGGGGCATTTACTGATAATCCCGATCACAATGAGGAAGATGTTGAAGCCAATGCCGCCGAAATTCAGCGCGCCGTGGAATTGGCCAATCGCTACCCGGATATCATTAAGATTATTGCGGTGGGTAATGAGGCAATGGTGAAATGGGCAGCCAGTTATTTTGTGCAGCCAGGCGTGATATTGAAGATGGGTGAATTATTTGCAAGAGCTAAAACAAGCCGGAGACCTACCTGCTGATCTTTGGATTACGAGTTCTGACAACTTCGCCTCCTGGGGTGGTGGGTGGTGAGGAATACCACGTCGAAGACCTTACGTCTTTGATCAAGGTGGTTGACTTACGTTTCTCTACATACTTACCCTATGCACGATACGCACTACAATCCGGATTTCTGGGGGAATACACCCGAAGAAGAGTCAAAGCCAGATAGTGCGAGAATTGCTGCGGCTATGGACCGGGCACTTGCCTATGCCCAAACCCAATACCGAAATACAGCGGATTACATCAAGAGGCCTTGGGGTGGATAAACCGATACACATCGGCGAGACAGGCTGGGCCAGTTTCTCCAATGGACATTATGGCGATGAAGGTTCCAAGGCTACAGATGAATACAAGGAGGGCATCTATTATCATCTCCTCCGCGAATGGACCAATAAGGAAGGGATATCCTGCTTCTATTTTGAGGCATTTCGACGAGAACTGGAAAGACGCCGGTAACCCAGGAGGTTCAGAGAATTATTTTGGACTGTTCACCATCGAT
Organism: Saprospiraceae bacterium; assembly: GCA_965263225.1. Taxonomy (GTDB): domain Bacteria; phylum Bacteroidota; class Bacteroidia; order Chitinophagales; family Saprospiraceae; genus DT-111. Next base: position 231,875 of record CBDHHG010000033.1, on the reverse strand, counting down.
GGGAAGGCCAAATATGCCTTATGGGATCAAGTGGACGAAGGCGTCTTCGAGGGATTGGGGAGAGGTGATCAGCCGATTACTAAGACCTACAATGGAGTACTATCGGAATTGCTAAAGGAGGTTGCCTCCCCGCCCGTAAAGGAATCGCTGACTACTCAGCAGTAATTGAGCTTTCAGTAGTACAAAAATCGCTGCGGTCTGTGCATGTGCTATACTACCAAGCCTAGCATATTTCAACAACTCAGCGCACTAAAAACACCTAATCATGAAATACCCTTATTTACTATTAGTGCTTATGCTTGCTGCCTGCAATACTGCCGAACAATTAGAAATAGAGGTGTATGAAACCTCAGCAGCCGGAAATCAGCTTACTGCATTGACTGAATTTTCGGAAGTCGAAGGGGCTACGGAAATCAAATTGAAGCCAGAAGAATCCTTTCAAACCATAACGGGATTTGGCGGATCTTTCACAGAAGCATCGGCCTATCTATTGAATCAGTTAGGTGCGGAAAATCGGGCTAAGATTTTGGAAGCCTATTTCGGAGAAAGTGGAGCCCGGTACTCCCTGACTAGAACCCATATGAACTCCTGTGATTTTTCAGTCAGTAATTACTCCTATGCCCCAGTTGAAGGAGACGTAAATTTAGATAGTTTCTCCATAGAAGAAGACCGAGATGATATCATCCCAATGATCAAAGAAGCTATGGCTATCTCCAAGGACGGCTTCAAGATCCTATCCTCACCTTGGACTGCACCGCCTTGGATGAAAGACAACAAGGACTGGCGCGGTGGTAAGCTCCTGCCAGAATATTATGAAACTTGGGCGCTTTTCTTTTCCAAATACATAGAAGCCTATAAGGCGGAGGGTATTGATATCTGGGGATTTACTGTCGAAAATGAGCCTTTAGGCAATGATAGCAACTGGGAAAGTATGCATTTCACTCCGGCGGAAATGACTCAGTTTGTACAAGGATATCTGGGCCCCAAATTAGAGGCTGATGGTCATGATGTCAACATTCTAGGCTATGACCAGAATCGCGAACACTTGAAGGAATGGGTCGATGAGATGTACAAGGATGAGGCTAGCTCCAAGTATTATGACGGAACGGCCATCCATTGGTACGCCAGTACTTTTGAAGTATTCCCAGAAGAACTTCAGTATGCACATAAGAAAGCCCCAAACAAATACCTAATCCAGTCAGAAGCTTGTGTCGATGCACAAGTTCCCGTTTGGCAAGATGATAAGTGGTACTGGTCAAAGGAAGCTACGGATTGGGGTTGGGACTGGGCTCCAGAAGACCAAAAACACATGCACCCTAAGTATGTTCCGGTTTATCGTTATGCTCGCGATATCATTGGATGTCTAAACAATTGGGTGGATGGATGGATTGACTGGAACATGGTACTAGATCGCCAGGGTGGGCCTAACTGGTTTAAGAACTGGTGCGTAGCTCCGGTTATTGTTGATCCGGATGCGGATGAGGTCTACTTCACGCCACTCTACTATACTCTGTCTCATTTCAGCCGATACATCAGACCCGGCGCCAAAAGAATTGGTCATGAGCAGACAGATGAGGATCTACTTGTAACCGCTACCCAAAATCCTGATGGTTCCCTAGCCGTCGTGTTGCTCAACCAGGGGAGTGAAGAAAAACAGATTTCTCTTTCTCTAGGAGAAAAAGTAAAAAATATCTCCATTGATGCCCAAGCCATACAAACGATTATAGTTCCCAATCAATAGTACCTTCAACAAAACGCATTATCATGAGTCAATACAAAACCGCAGCCAAGGATAGAGTACCAGTGGTGCAGAAGTTTGCCTTCGGCGCCGGACACTTGGTCAATAACCTGCTACCCGGGGCACTAGGTATTTTCATGTTCTTCTTGCTTACTGCCTTTGGAATGGATCCCTTTTTGGCGGGACTTCTGGGGGGCTTACCCAGGATATTTGATGCCTTGACGGACCCGATCATGGGCTTCATTTCAGATAACACAAAGTCCAAATATGGACGAAGACGCCCCTATATATTTGTAGGTGCTATCCTTAGTGGGGTATTCTTTGTGATTCTGTGGCAATTAGATGAAAACAATACTCAGTCTTATAACTTCTGGTATTTTTTGCTGTTTTCACTCGTTTATTTGATCGGGAATACGATTTTTTCCACACCCTTAATTGGACTGGGGTATGAAATGACCTCGGACTACAACGAGCGAACACGCCTGATGGCCTTTTCCCAAACGATGGGTCAAATCGCTTGGATGATCGTTCCTTGGTTCTGGGTACTAATTGCTGACCCTGATCTATTTGATAATCAAGCAGAGGGGGTTCGGAAGCTCTCGGTAGTGGTTGGCGCGGTTTGTATTGCCCTAGGGGTATTGCCAGCTATCTTCTGTAAAGGGATTGATGCCTCACAAATGGAAAATAGGAAAGAAATATCCTTCGCGACTTTATTTACCAATCTGGTGGACCTTTTTAGAGGGATTGTGCAAGTAGCCAAAAATAAGCCTTTTGTGAAGTTATGTGGCGCAACCTTCCTAGTCTTCAACGGCTTCCAGATGGTCGCTTCCTTCAGTTATTTCATCATCGTTTTCTATATGTTTGATGGAGATTACGGGGCTGCCGGAAATTGGCCAGCATGGTTCTCTACTGCAAGTGCATTTGCTACGGCTTTTTTGGTAATCCCCATTATATCTTGGATGTCTAATAAGATGGGAAAAAGAAAAGCCTTTATTCTATCCACAGCAATTTCCATTGTTGGTTATGTGTTGAAGTGGTGGGGATTCAACCCAGATAACCCCTGGTTACTGTTTATGCCACTACCATTTATCGCTTTTGGGGTTGGCGGTTTATTTACATTGATGATGAGTATGACTGCTGATGTTTGTGATTTGGATGAATTAGAGAATGGGATGCCACGTCGAGAGGGTACTTTTGGAGCTATCTATTGGTGGATGGTGAAATTGGGACAAGCGCTTGCTCTAGTAATGGGTGGATTGGTATTGAAAATTGTTGGTTTTGACCAAAATGCAACGCTGCAAACTGTCGAAACATTGACACGCCTCCGTCTGGCAGATATCATCGTACCCGCTTTTACCGCAGGTCTAGCCATTTGGGTAATGTGGAGTTATGACCTGACCGAGGATAGAGCTCGTGAGATTCAAGAAACATTGGTGGAAAGGAGAGGTGAGCTTTAGCGTTCATCTTCTTCTGACCGCAAGAGTAATCATACAACTAAATCCTGTAGTCTTAGAATTAACAAAACTGATATGTCATTTAGGTACCGTAAATCATGGGACATCAAGGGCGTCGACCTTAACAGTAAATCGGCAGCAGAAATTGAGACTCTATTTAAGGGAGTATTGGAGGATGGTATGCATGGCCTGTGCTTTAGTGCATATGTGGAAGGCCAAGAGCCAGGCTCAATTCTGACCGATGAGCAAGTCCGCCGTCGTATGGGGATAATTGCACCCTACACCAGTTGGGTACGTTCTTTCTCCTGCATTGAAGGAAATGAACTGATACCAAAGATTGCTAAAGAATTTGGCATTAAAACCCTTGTAGGAGCTTGGATTGGAGATGATCCAGAAAAGAATGAGGAAGAAATTGTTGCACTGATTGATTTGGCGAAGCAAGGCGTGATAGACATTGCAGCGGTCGGTAACGAAGTCATGTATCGTAATGATGCTACAGAAGACGAATTGCTGAGCTATATCTATCGTGTGAAGGAGGCTTTACCAGATCTCCCGGTAGGATACGTAGACGCCTACTACGAATTTAGCCACCGTCCTCGAATAACCGAGGCTTGTGATGTGATTTTGGCTAACTGCTATCCCTATTGGGAAGAATGTCATATCGACTACAGCCTGCTGCACGCCAAACAGATGTATTATCAAGCCTTGGCGGCTGGGCAAGGTAAGAAAGTGATCGTTACCGAAACGGGATGGCCAAGTCAGGGTACTGCTCTAGGTGATGCAGAGCCTTCTAGAGTTAATGCCTTGCGCTACTTTTTGAATATGCAGCAATGGTCTGTACAAGAAAACATCGAAATGTTCTACTTCTCCTCCTTTGATGAGGCTTGGAAAGTGGGAGCTGAGGGAGACGTTGGTGCCTACTGGGGACTTTGGGACAAAGATGAACAACTTAAATTCTGATACTGTTGTACTAAGGTTGAATGCTTGGATTGTGGAGCAAAAGAATAGCTCCACAACCCAATTTCCACTAGGATATCGATGAACGGATCTAAACTTATTGGGCTCAAAAGAGTATAATAAGGTGAAATCAGTTCTTTCATTGAAAGATACTTGTACATGACTCACAGCAATAAACAGCCCTTTCCTTTTGCCCCAGCCATATGCTACTCGGGCTTTCGAGAAGGGCAGCACCCGGGAGGAGAGCATCCGACTTATGAGCAGATTAAGGAGGATCTATTGATTTTGCAAGGCCATTGGAAGTACTTGCGGCTATATGATTGCGATCAACACGCCTTGACTACCTTAGAAGTAATCCGTCAAGAGCAACTCGATTTCCAAATCATGCTAGGGGCTTACATTGAGGCTGAAATGAATAACTTCGGCTGCCCCTGGGGAGGTGGAGTGTATTCGGAAGAGCAGCTTGATAAGAACCGAACGAGCAATTTGCAGAAGATTAATAAATTGATTGATCTAGCCAATCAATATCCGAATGTCATCTGTTCACTATCTGCTGGTAATGAAGCTTGTGTCGATTGGACTGACCATTATGTTCCGGTCAGTCGAGTAGTGGAGTACGTGAAACTCATCAAGAGAGGGGCAAAACAGCCAGTGACCTTTTGTGAGAATTACGTTCCTTGGCTTCATAAGCTCAAGCCGCTGGCTGAAGAGGTGGACTTTATTTCCATTCATACCTATCCCGTTTGGGAATACAAGCACATTCATGAGGCCATCGGGTATACCAAGGAAAACTACGAATCCGTAGCCAGCTTGTATCCTGATACGCCAGTTGTGATTACCGAAGCAGGTTGGACGACTCAGTCTAATGGACACGGGATTAATCCACAGAACGTGAATGAGGAGCTGCAAAAGATCTACTTCCAAGACCTAATGGAATGGACGGAGGCAGAGCAGATCACCACTTTCGTCTTTGAAGCTTTTGACGAACCCTGGAAAGGTTCCACCGATCCGATGGAACCCGAGAAGCACTGGGGCTTGTTCAAGGTAGATCGAAGCCCGAAGCTGGTGGTGGAACATTTGAGCCAGCAGCCAATTGCATAGTGAGATAGCTGTCCATAGTTTCAAACGACGGCCAACTCATCTATTCATTCCTGAGCGCGTCCACTGGATTGGCCTTTGCCACCCGGATGGTCTGCGAGCTAATTGCCAACAGAGCAATGCTAATCACCGCAAGCACACCCGGTAGAAGATTGAAAGGGCCGATAGGAGCCCGAACTGCTACTTCTGAAAATACCAATTGATCAAATAGGAAATAGGTGAGTGGTAGCCCAATGACCGCAGCGATCAACAATAGACTGAGAAAGCTACGACTCAATAACATTACCAGTCCACTTTCAGTGGCACCCATTATCTTGCGAATGCTAATTTCCTTAAAGCGTGTCTCCGTGGTGAATACTACCATTCCCAATAGTCCAAAGGAGGCAATGGTAATGGCCAGGATAGCGAGGAAGCCAATGATCTTAATCATGGCCGTGTATTCATTGTAGGCATTTTCAATGGATTCATCAAAAAAGCTGGCTTGGAAGGGATGTACGGGGTCAACCTTCGCCCAAATGGCCTTCAAACGATCCATGGTAACACCCAAGTCAGCCGTAGCGAGCTTCAGATTGATCACTTGTAGCTGCTCAGGATCTCTTCGGAAAACGAAACGCCGGATGGGATCTCTTAAGGTACTATTATGAAAATCTTTTACTACCCCAACAATTTGCATTCGCTTGCCATTGATGATTAACTCTTTTCCAATAGCTTCGGTTGGACGACCTAGTTCAAAGAACGCAAGGGCTTTTTCATTGGCAATGATAGTAGACTCCTCAGGGTTTTCGCTGGATAAGGGACTAAAGTTTTTCCCAGCAATTAATTCATGTTCATGTAAGCTGATGTATTGTTCATCAATGACATTGTAATGGATGTAAGTAGAGTCGAGTGCCCCAGGTAGCTTAACGGACGTGGAGTAGGTATCTCCGACACTGGGAACCAATTTGGAGGCCGAGATATCGGTTACATCGGATAGTTGTTCGAATTCACGCTTCAACAATTGATAGTTATTTCCTTGCAGTTCTATGTTGAGAATGTTTTCCGTATTGAACCCCAGGTCATAACTCAGAAAGTAACGATATTGATGATAAACTAAAGAAATGGCTACCATAAAGCAAATGGAAAGCACATACTGAAAGGTGATGAGTGCCTTTCTGAGACTGACATGTCTGAACAACCGTAATTTGCTAATGTCCTTGATAACTTTGGCTGGACTGATTTTGGAGAAAAAGAGAGCGGGCAGAAAACCAGATGCTAAGCCGATGGAGACTGCTAAGGCTACGAAATATAAATAGGTACTGAGAGTAGGGTGTAGGGAAATTCGAGCAAAAAAGGCAGGTTCAATGTTCAAAAAGTGAGGCCTGATCCAGAGGAACAGTACGAAGGAAAAGCCCAAAGCTAATAGAGCCATAATCACCGCTTCTACTAGAAATTGCGTAAAGACTTGCCCTCTTGATGCCCCCACGACTTTACGAACACCCACCTCCTTAGAACGCCTCAAGGCACGAGCAATGGATAGATTTGTGTGGTTGAAGCAGGCGGAAAGCATAACTACAAGTGCTAGGATCCCCAAGAACCAAAGGAAGGCCTTATCTACATGATAGCCTACATGGTTGGATAGGTTTTGACTGATAACTACTTCTGAAAGAGGTTGCAACTTCAGCTGAACCTTATTGTTTTCGTCCATCTTATTTTCGCGATCGCTAATGCGATCCAGACTAGTTTGGACCGTCTTAGGGCTTGCATTTTTATCTACACGAACGTAGACGTACGAGTCCCAGATGTTAGTCCAACTTTGCCAAGCTGCCAACTGCTCAGTAGACATCCTTTGTTCCACTGAACTCAGCGCGCCCAGCATCTCAAAATCGAGATGGGAATTCATGGGAGGGTCTTTAACGATGGCAGTAATTGTATAGGCTTCATCTCCGATGACCACCGCCTCACCTACAACTTCAGTGCGCTGGAATAGCTTTTCTGCTGCGGATTGGCTCAATACCAGAGAATAAGGAGCTTTCAAAGCAGAAGCGGCATTGCCAGCAATGAGATCGAAGGAAAATAGATCAAAAAAGTTGGCAGATGCCCAAAGACCACGAAGAGGTAGGATCTTGCCCTGATGTCCCACATCCCGGTTAAAGGAGCGTTGAATAGTTACCAGTTGTTCTACCCCAGGGGTACCATCTGCGATTCGTTGACCAGCAAGCGGGGAAGTAGAGGCATAGTCTTGTATTCCGCGTTCAGTGGTTTGGCTGCTGATCACTCGGAAGATGCTCGAATAATTGTCATGAAAGCGATCAAAGCTCCTCAGCTCACTAAGGTAGGCTATGAGTAGCAGTCCGACGGACATACTGATGGCCATGCCCAGCACATTAATGCTAGTAAACAGCTTACTTTTAGCAAGACCACGCAAGCCAGCTTTCAAATAATGTCGGATTAAGTTCGGATGATTCATTGATGAATATTTTACGGGTGATCTAGTCGTGTAGGGTCGAATGAATTTGACAACATCGATTACATAGATGAGCCGAGCCTTCCTCAAACCTTTAGCTAGGCGGTTCCGTTGAAAGCACTCATGGAGGTCTCCCTGCAAATCCTCTAATAATTCTGGTTTACAGTACCATTCTAGTAGCCGATCTGCCCATTGGGGTGGCTGTGGTGTTTTAGGCTGTTGCATTAGATCATTCCTTTAAAAACAGTTGCTGGAATTATGGACCATAGACCGTCGCGGATTTGCTTGGATTTGACGAGGGCAGCTTTACCGGCTGTGGTGAGTTCATAGAATCGCTTACGACGTCCCCCCCTTTCACTTGTAGGAGTTCCTAATTGACTACTCAGATATCCTTTGGTCTCTAGTCGATTCAGTACCGCATGTACCACTCCCAGTCGTACTTTTCGATCGGCATGCTTCTCTAGTTCATCACAAATGGCAACGCTGTAGGCGCTGTCGGTCAGGGCTGCTATCGTCAACAAAACCAGTTCTTCGAATTCTCCAAGATTCGTCCCTTTCATACGTGAAATTTATTTATTCACTAAATGTATGTAAAATAATCGAATTTCGATCTACATCTTGTAGCAATGTTTGTAATAAGGACTCCATGAAAAGTAATTCTACTTGCTGCCATTTGGAGGATAAGATCATGTACCTTGTCTTTCGTCTTTTGTGAAAAATATAGTCCTCGCCCGACATCTTGTACGGTTAACTCAACAATGGATTGGTAGATTTGTATGTTAGCACTTTTTACTCTGGAAAGATGGATGTGTAAGTAAATCTACTTCAATGACTCCAACATGGTGTCAAAATCGCTGCGCCATTCTGGGTAGGTGGTCCAGCTGATATCTAGGTCATCTCCTTTGCTTCGTGGCACAATATGGACATGCCAATGAAAAACGGTTTGTTGAGCTGCTGCCCCAGCATTAGTTATGATTTGAATATCTTCTATTCCTAGTTTGAGTCGATATAAATTGGATACCTCCTGCACAAGTACCATTACTTCCTTGAGCGCTTGTGGTTCTACATCGAAAATGTTCACATAGTGAGATTTCGGAATTACTAAACTATGGTAGCGGCTAACAGAATTGATATTTAGGAATGCATAGGCGTGCTCGTTTTCGAGGACCTTCCAGGAAGGTGCGGTTCCAGCAGCTACCTTGCAAAAAATGCAATCGTTCATGGCAGTTGAGGTTGGTGATGAGAACGAGATTCTTTTCTGTGGGCTGGACAAAAATTAACAAGCCCTGACCATATTTTAACCAAAGTAGTACAAATCTCTCTCTAAGATAGAGAAGCTGCTTACTTTTAGTAATGCTCACACAAGGAATCGACATCTATGATCTACAATCTGGCCCTACTCATTGCTGTTCTCCTGATTCTGATTTTGGCGGTGTCCAAATAGAAGATACACCCTTTCATTGCCTTGGGCGATGGGCATCATACTCTATTGAAGTACAGGTCTTTGCAAAAGCTACACCTTATAAGTCAATGTTCGAGGATCTGTACTTTCCTACATTCTATCCATCCATTTCCAATGAAGTAAATAAAGTACATCCCTGATGATACACCGGAGGTTTGAATTTCAAATTTTTGATTTCCCATTGCGGCAGTCTTTGAAAGCAGGGTTCCAGTGGAATTGAACAACAGAATCTCGATACGGGAGGAAGGAGCATTAGTCTTGGGCTCAACGATGATATTTTGTCCTGCAGATAGAATCGTTGGGTATACCTGGAAACGATCCTCCGCGATCCTTTGGGTATTTGAAACAATTCCCGTTCCTCCATACGCACCGATATTGGGTTGATCTGTTGTGGAGATCGGGTTTCCGAAGTAATCTTGCCCGCCTTGACTCTCAAAAGGCAGGTTGGGTTGACTGGGATTGTAAATCAATTTTCCACTATTTATCGCTGGACTATTCATTGGTAAGATAAAATCTTCTGGCAAAAGGATAGGACTCACTGCTAATCGGGGATCCAAAGTCATTGCACCGGTTCCTTGATAAGTATCTCCCTCATCATCTAAGTTATCGATTTCACCAAACCAAATATTATGGTCAAAATCGTTATAACTAGGATCATTCTTGATGTAGATCTGTCCCAAACCATTGGGTGCGTATACCATGTTATTGTAAATGCGCGTATGCTGGGTGACTGCTTCAATCCAGATGCTAGGTTGTATATGATCTGGGACAAAGACGGAATTATTGTAGATAAATACGCTATCGGAGGCCAGGGGAGCATTTACCGTCCCGGACCAGCCGCCCACCCAGAATATACGTCCCAGTTGAGTACCCCTGGACCGCCAACCATCCCCAACACTAATGTTGTACCGATACCCAACATTTCTATTCCCGCCCAAGACTTCTACAAACCCACCTTCATTGTCCTCGCTGTAATTGTATTGGTAAACGACATTTTGATTCCCGATGTCGATGTGCATGCCAAAGGAATCCTTGATACCCCGGGCGTGCATGAATCGGTTGTTCTGGACAACTAGATTTTTTGTGCGGAAGCACCATATTCCACTACCACGGGCGGCCATGCGCGGGTCTAGATGAGAACCGGTGTAGTTGGTGATATTTTCTTGGACTAGTATGTTGGTACTATTGGCGCCGATTACCATTCCTGCGCCCCCGACGTGTTCAAACAGATTGTTGCGAATAGTTAGCTCATTAGTAGCTAGTATGCGTAGGGCGTGTCTGCCCGTCCGAGTGAACAAACAATTTTCAATCAATAGATCCTCGAAGCGAGTGGGGTGCTGCTCATCGCCCCAAGAGCTACTGGTATTGAAACCATAGGCATGAACGCCGGTCTGGTCGTCATCGGTCAGAGGATCAGTAGGGTAGATGTTCTGGAAAACCACATCCCTGATTCTATAATGCTTTAATATTGTACCATCAGCGTGGGTATTGCGGAGGTAAAGGCCATAGCGCAAATTCGTCGGTTCTCCAGCCTGTGAAGGCCCGCCGTCGTTCTTCAACTCAAGGCCGGAGAGATGGAGGAATTCACTATTTTGAACATATAAGGAGGACAAAAAGCCATTACCATCGATAATGGGGCGTTCTCCACTTGCGTAAGTTGCAATGACTATTGGTGCTTCCGGGCTGCCACTTTCGTTGTAGATAGCGAGCTGCCCGGTGAATGTATCTCCCCTTTTGAGCAATAGTGTATCTCCTGGAATAAGGTTTAAGGCATTGATTTTAGCTAGACTGGCCCAAGGAGTATCTTCGGAAAGTCCGTTGTTATTGTCGTGACCTATGGAACTACTCAAATAGAAGGTAGCAGCTTGGCGGCTGGTATCGGAAACAATAGTGACTTTATCGATTATGGGAGAATTGAAAAATAGCAAACTACTTTCGCCTTCTTGAAAGTCTTGCTCAAACGTAATATCGGCCGGTCCTCCTCCTTGATAACACCAAGCCCCGGAGGCCGTTGCATTTATGGACACTGTCGAATTCTCATTGACCTGATATTCGATAGTTGGATCATTAACAGCTATGTAGCTTACCGTAATGAAGTAGGTGCCTGCTGTTGGAATCTGTATTCCTTCCAAGCGAAGCGCATTGGAGGTACCCCCTGTATTAATTCCCTTCACCATTTTATTATTGGAGGCAGTACTACAAGTTGCAATCTCTGCTGACCCTAGTAAGGTTCCCTCTTCAGCTTCGAAGAGGATGAGTGTTTGGGTAGAAAGGCTTGCCATATTTAAAGCAAATAGGAATAGCAACAATACACTTCGAGTAATGATATTCGACATGGCCTTTGTATTTGTTTCAGGATGTAAGGAGGGTACGAAGTCCTCTTGCTAAAGCTAGACATCAAAATATCCAGCAATGGGGTAGGTTTTAACCGAATAAGGCCAAATTTTAGGCAATTGGTGGGTAAAAGCCACCTTGATTCATTTTTGTTGTCTTATAGATGAACTACTATGTAAGACATTCATTACCTCAATAATCAAGGAAAAAACATGACAATCAGAAGCGCTTTTATCTGTGTATTCTTCGCTGTAAGTCAGCTTGTGGTTCAACCCATTATGGCTCAAAAAGTGTCGGAGGCCTTCGACTTTACCTATGAGGGTAATATCCTACGAGGTCTGATTGAGAAACCTAAAGATCGTAAGCCTAGCGCGCTGATCGTGATTATTCCAGGCTATGGATCTACCAATTTCGTAGAGGGTAATTGGTATGGAAGCTTGCGGGATCAATTCGTTGATTTTGGCTTGGCTGTTTTGTTTTGGGACAAAATGGGCTGTGGAGAAAGTCAAGGTGAATTTGACGCGAATCAACCAGTGCAGAGTTCCGCAGCAGAGGCTTTGGTAGCTATCAAAAAAATACAGCAACAGCCGGGGTTTGAATCCCTAAAAATTGGATTATGGGGGGTGAGTAGGGGAGGATGGATTTGTCCCTTGATCATTGATCAACACCCTATCGATTTTTGGATCTCCGTCAGTGGGACAGATGATAAAGAAACCTTTGGTTATATGCTTAAGTCCAATTTGATCATACAGGGGAAGACAAAAAAAGAAGCTCAATATTTATATGATGCTTGGGCGGAAGGGCAGCGGATATTTTACACGGGAGGTTCCTATGAAGCAGCTGAACTGGCGACTAGACCCCTGGATCAAGATAGCCTATGTCAGGCCTTATTTGGTTTCGGGAAGGACCTGGATAAGCCCAAAGCAGAAAGGGAGAAGCAATATTACATTGACCAAGAGAAATATACTAAGAAAGGATACTTCGATAACGAGAGTGGCCTCTTTGTTTCCCTTCAGGATTTTGACCTCCTACTAGCCAGGATTAGGTGTCCTGTTCTAGCGATATTCGGCGAAAATGATAGTCAGGTGGATTGGAAAAGAACAAAGACTTATTATGAAAGTCATCTAGGAAAACACGCTACAGATCAAATGGAGATCAAAACCTTACCGCAATGCAATCATAATATTAAGAAGTGTGATAGCTGTGGATTCCGCGAGGATCTGAGCAAATACCAATGGCAAGCCTGTCCCGGCTATTATGAGACCATGAAGCAATGGTTGGAAATAAAGGGGTTCATCTAAATTGGGAAATAAGTAGTTTAGGCCAAGCGTATTTTTAATCCACTGTTTCCTTAGCTTTGTCTTACACCTAATAGCTAAGGACATGGATCAACGCAATTACCATTTACTATTGACCATCTTCTGCCTTGGAGTTCTTTTCGTGCTGGGGACTGCCTGCAACAACAATGCCTCCAGCGACACTTCTGATCAGCTTGGTCAAGAATCAACCATTTCACAAAGCCTAACGGATGACCCAAGTCTTTCCATCTGGGCGGAATTGATTCGCGGGACAGAACCTGATATTGCAAAGGCATATACAGAAAACCCCGTTTTCCTTGGGCCTACTGGGTCTCTGGGCTTCCCTTTAGAAGATCAGATTAGGTATCATCAGATTAGATACAAGAATTTAACTGCTCTGACCAGCCTTCATCGGGTTATAGCCAATGAAGAACGAGGATACTTATATGAAATTGGCCACTTCACCAATGCAAGGCAGGAAGAATTTAAACACCTACTCATTCTAAAGCAACAAGGAGACACTTTGCGACGGGAAATGGAATTCATCGCTTTGGCCTCAGCTGTTGATTCTTCTGCGCTTCTAGCATTTGAGGAAAGAAGAGACGAGTGGATGGAATTGTGCAATGCGCATAATGCGGAGAAGCTAGTCACGAGCCTTTATACTCCTAATGCTCTTTATTATAACCATAAGCCCTTAATCACAGGACATGAGGCGATTGCCAGGGATTATCAGTATATGAATCAAAAAAGCTACTCTTTACAACTGAGCCCGATTCACGTTGAATTAGTGAGTGATAGGGTAGCATTTGAGATTGGACAATGTAGTGGTAGCTATGGAGGGAAATACATTTTTGTTTGGCAGAAGGATGGGGAAGGGAATTGGTCTATTCTAGTGGATTCCAATATATAGATGGCAGATAAATGCTCCCCTGATGGCTCCAGTATAGGATTATAGGTCCTTAAATGGGCACCAATGGGTGTGAGTACGTTTGATTCAGTGCCTGAATAGTGCTGATACGCATTCCTCCACGCGATATCTATATCCATTTATGCAATAAAGCTGGCGAGATTGATGGAACATCTTTAATTTGAGCAGTGAGCACTTCAATGCTATGTCAAATGTTAACTACTCAAATATGCCAATTAAAACCCTCATAGAAATTCTTTCTGCCATTCTCATTCTGGTAGGATTCGAACTCTTCAACCGCCGGCACATCAAGGCTTTTACCATTATGGCCATAGGGCAATTCTTAGCCATGATCGTTTGTGTCATGACTTCACTCTGGTTCCTGGCTCTCATGCATTTGGTAAATTTCCTGATGCAGATTCGAGGTTGGTATAAATGGCAACGGGAAGCTGCTTAAGTTTGTGCTTGATGATCCCCCTAAGAGTAATTCCAACAGCAATCACCAAAATTAAGCTAGGGAGCCATCAACTGATCCAATGGTTTTACCAATTTCTTGTCAGCCGGCTCAGCCTTCGCTACCAACACCGTAGAAAGAGAGGCCTTCTGCCAAGGTTTTAGGTTCTTGTAATGAGGACCGAACAATCGCCCTCCTTTCCAGACATTAGCGATGAAGTGCCGATGAGTTACAACTGGCCGCAAAGCCTTAGCAGACTTCGCTGGAGACTTTTTCGACTTTTTTGCCGTAACTTGAATGTGAGCTATGGTGTTAGCTGGTGACTTGGATTTTAGCCAGGGCTTGTAGTTCTTAGCTCTAGGTCCCTGTAGGTGCCTGGGTACTTGAGCATAGCCCATTGCGGCTAGGGCGAGAAAGCCCATTAAGGCAATGACCTTTTTCATGAAGTGGTGGTTATCTTGATTCAATGTTATTTGGCTAGGCTGCAAACAGAGTCTACAACGCTGGAACTAAATTAGGAAACCTGTTGATTTTCAAGTATTTTTTCACAATAAAATGGGTGTAAATTTGAAAATTCCTCATTTGATACTCTTTTTTTGGGTTTTGAACCTACCTTACCTAGTTGCTCAAAATACTCCCAATCCTTACCCTCGTTCGGTCTTTACACATGGAGGGCTAACTAGACTAGATACCACAGAATCCATCATATATCTTACTTTTACCGGAGGAGATTATAATGATGGAAAGACTGTAGTACAACGGGTGCTGCGACGGAAGTCGGTTAAAGCTAATTTTTTCTTCACCGGAGATTTTTATCGCCTAAAAGCTAATCGATCATTTATCCAATCCTTGCTAAAGGGCGGACACTATCTAGGAGCCCATTCTGATCAACACCTCTTGTATGCTGCTTGGGAAAATCGAGATTCACTCCTGCTGACTAGAGGGGAATTTGAGGAGGATTTACGGGAGAATTACCGAGTGATGGCCGAATTTGACATCATCAAAGAGCGAGCCCGCTTTTTTATGCCCCCCTACGAATGGTACAATCGAAAAATCAGTGAGTGGACACAGGCACTGGGCCTACAACTGATCAATTTCACGCCGGGTACCCGTTCCAACGCAGATTATACCACTCCTGATATGGGTAGGCGGTATTGGACGAGTAAGGCTATCTTGCAGAGTATCCTAGATTTTGAGACTGCTGCCAACAATGGATTGAATGGGTTTATCCTGCTGCTTCATGTAGGTACACATCCGAGTCGCAAGGACAAAATGTACATGCTTCTACCTACTCTCATAGACACACTTCGTAGCAGAGGGTATCAATTCGCTACCTTTCACGACTTAGATTAAAGTTTCAACAGGATTCCTTTTTGCGTGAGCCAACGTGCAGCGAGGAGCACCAGTAGGGAAAAGGTGATAGATTTCAATAAGCCGACCCCGCCCATATTCATAAAGGCAGGAAGAAAGCTGAAACCCAGGATTCCATATAGGAAAGGAGGGATGATGTAGGTTAATAGCGGATTCTTACCGGCCGGTTGTAAGAAACTAGCCCATTTACTAATTCCTTGCACATCAGCTAGCCAGTAAATTAAGGGATACAAAATACTACAGATACCGGCACAGTAGAAGGTCCAACTTGGCGTGGCCCGAATCTTGGAAATTCCTTCTATAGGGTCGCTGAGAAAGCCTAGGGTCAGTAAAACTAATCCCCAGAGTAACATATTTCTGACCTTCTTGCTGTGATTTTCCTGCTCTTCTCCATTGGCCATTAGTAAGGCGCAAAAGATGCCGCTAAGCACAATTAGTGAATGAGCTAAATGTCCTGATTGACTTCCTACCCAAGAATTGACCAAAAATGGAACTTCAATTCTAATACCGATATATAGCAAGCCTAATCCAATAAAACCTACTAATACGCCTAGTTTGTTTTGACCCGTTCCTACATACACGACGATCGATAGCAGATATGCCCACCCAATTAAGCCTAGGATTCCCCACCAGCTCGTAGTCATACCACTTAGATGGCCTACTTCTCCCTTGCGATAGAGGAAGTACAGAGCGATCAAGATCAACCAACCTACTCCTTTAAGTGCTTTGGCGATATTGGAGGTGTTCCCCGATTCACGCTTGGGGTAATTATTCCAGATCATTACTGCTGCCCCGTAGAGAGCTGGTGCCCAAATCCATTTAGGAATGAGGTTTGCTTTTACATTCATCTCTTCGGAGTTTACCATATACACACCCAAGATTAGTAGACCGATAGTTCGTTGAAACACATGGCGCCAGAAAGCCCAGGCATCCTGCTTCGAAAGCCGCTGCTGGACGGCGAATGGAATGGCCATACCGACAATAAAAAGGAAGGCCGGGAAAACAACATCGACAAAGGTCATGCCATCGACATCTGCAGCCACGTGTTTCATCCAGGCCGGAATATGGCTCACTCCAGCCAAGTCATTGACAAACACCATCAGAAAGATGGTCAATCCCCGGAATATATCGATGGATAGAATACGCTTCATCGGTTTACAATTGAGTGAGAAGCACCATCATCAGGATCGCATCAGCAGTGCCATCCATGGTGGGTTCATTAGTGGAGTAATCTCCTATATCATCATGATACACCACAAAGTCGTTTTGAAAGTCCGCAAATTCATCTGGTTCAATCAGAACGAGTCCTTTAAGATAATTGTGTATGCTAGCGAAGATCGGCCCATCAATCAAACCTCCAGCAGGCGTTTCTCCCCTTAAGGCGCGTGGCGGAATATGAACATCGAGGGGTGTTTCTCCCTCTTCCGGGATGCCGGTGAACATACTTGTTCCCCATGGATTTCGCCCAAGTAACCAATCTCGATGCAGTAGCATCAGGGAGTGGAATTGCTGATCTCCGGTCATTTTCTCGTATAGAAGCACTTGTGTGACGAAATTCGTGATGAGGTTACTTGAGCACCAGAGAAAGGGAACGCCAATTTGATAATTATTAGTGGTGGAGCGGGCCAATACCTTTTGGATATTTGCACGGTACCAACCGGCGAGTTGTTGGCGAACCAACTCTGGAGCAATGGAATACAAAGCGTAATGCCCCATGTTCATGAAGGGATACAGCTCATAATGCATCATTGTATCCCGGGCCATCCAGCCATCCTCCTTGATGAGGTAGGCATAGTGAATGGCGTCTTTGAGGTAATGATCTTCTTTTGTGAGTTTGAACAGTTCTGCTGCTCCCCATTCCATATCGTCAGCCCAGGTATTTTCATTGTAGCGATAAGGCGCACCAAAGGAATTACCTTGTTGAAAGCCTTCTTTTTCCTTCCCTAATTGGAATAACTCGATGGCCGCTTTGCGGCAGCGCGCCGCGAAAAGAGTGTCTCGCCCACCGCTTTCCCAGACTCTGGCTCCCAAAGCGAGCGCAGCGGCACAGCGCCCGGCTAGATTTGCCACGCCGGTAGCCTGACTTTTCCATTTTCCTAATCCCTGTGGCTGACCATTAGCAAAATAGGCTACTCTATAGGAATTAGGTCCCCAGCCATATGCTGCATTGTCTTTGTGTGGATATTTAAACCCTCGATGGTCTCGGTCATCCGCAATTTGATGGATCAACCAATCTGGCTTCGGGTGAAGTTTCAAAATCCAATCCAGACCCCATTTGGCCTCATCCAAAATATCTGGGAGACCATTTTCTCCTGGATGACCATAGGCATCTACGACATCTCCAAAAAGCGCTGGACTTTCTAGATAAGCGAGTAGCATCCGTGCAGTTGCATTAGAACTGGTGATGAGATACTTCAACTGATCACCTGCATCGTGCCAGCCACCGCTGAAGTCAAAATACGTGGAGTCGGCCACTGGTGCATAGAAGACCCTGCCATCTCCTTGATGACAAACGACATCGAAGTAGGGATTATAGCCACAGCGTTGCTGCCGCATAAAGGCGAGCATGTCCTCCTGATGTCCTGTGTACCTTTCGCTACTGATGTGGATTTCTTTGGAATGATTTTTACCGTATCGAATTTGATAGGTCCCGCTTTCTTCTATCTCGGTAAAGTCAAAGGTACATTGTTGATCAAATTGGCCCCATGCTCTAGCTTGGAGCGGGTGGGCTGCGGATTCCATTACTACTTCCCCGGTAGGAGAGGCGATCAACTGAATCTTGCCTTTGATAGGAGAAGCTGACATTAGTAGTGCCACCTTTTGATCCGAGGGATGATAACCTAAGATGTTGTAGCGGAAGTGTACCTCTTGACTGCATATCACAGAGGTCCAAAGCAAGAAGGGTAGTATCAATCGCATAGTTGGCTTTATCGTTTTGCTGTAATAGACGGATCAAGTGCTTATGCTTGCAGTTTAGTCCAAGTACAATATACTAGTTCAGGAGCTTTAAATGAAAAACAATGGCTGCGGAAATATTAGCCTTGTGAAGCTAGTCTCATATACAGGTGATTCAGTAGGCATGGGGTGCCTTTATGTTTGTAGGGGTAGGAGGACTAGAGGAAAGTGGCGAACTCCGACCTGAGCAAGATCGGAGTTCGTCATCAGGAGAGATGAGCTTTACTTATTCTTCACTTGCTCTTCGTTCTGTCAATTCCAGTTTGATCTGTTCAACTTGCTTATCATCCAGTTTGTACCAGAACAATAAAGCTGCAGTCATCAGATACAAACCGCCTGGAATAACAGAAAAAGACAACTTAATGGCCAGGATAGATTCGGCAGTTTGCTGAATTGCTTCCCCGTCGTAATTGGCAATAGTCAAGAGCCATCCTGCCAGAGCTACGGCGATGCCGCCGCCAATCTTTTGGGCGAAGGTCGTAGCCGAGAAGAACAAGCCCGTAGCGCGTCTTCGATTCTTCCATTCGGAAAAATCAGCTGTATCCGCAATCATCGACCATAGTAACGGAATGGTGGGAGCAATAGCGATTTTGGAAAGGATATTGATCGTATGAAGCATGTAGAAATCCTCTTTGCCAGGCAAATATAGAGCCATGGTCAATAGACCTGAAACGGCAGAACACACTAAGTACACATCCCGTTTTTCAAAACGCTTAGTCAATGGAGTGGCGAGCAAGACACCAATGATCAACGAAACCGTAGTCGCCGTGTACAGGAGTGTGGCCCCATTTTCATTGCCCACATAATACTTGAAGTATTGATTGATCACAGCCCCTTGGATATTGATTAGAATGAAAGTAATAATACCTAGGACAAATAAAATCAACCAGGCTTGTACGCCAAATACATTCTTTAAATCCTCTACCAAGTTAGATTTTTGATTGGCAGGAGGTTTGATTCGTTCCTTGGTCATGAGGAAGGATAAAACCAAAAGAATGGTGCCTAAAATAGCCATGATAATAGCGATGAATTGGAAGGCCGAACGCTCATGCTGGACAATAATATCTTTCAGCCCTCCGGAGGAATCCAGCAGTCTCGCCTCTCCCCAATTATGCTCCTGAATGAAGGCCAAGGCTTCCTGTGGAAGGTTTACACTTTGGGCGTACAGCAGTACGTCATCCATGATCAGATAATTCTTGAATACCATCGTGAAGCTGACGATAAACATACCAATGAAGCCAAGAAAGAATCGATATTGATTAAGCTCCGTACGTTCGGCAGAATCTGCTGTCATTACGCCTGATAAGGCAGAATAGGGCAGATTTACAGCCGTGTAAGTGGTACTAAGCAATAGGTACATAATGGCTGCATAGATGATTTTTCCCGTCTCCTCAAAATCGGGCGTGGTGAATAACAATACCAAGGAAATACCCAGGGGAATGGCAAACCAGATCATATAAGGACGGAATTTTCCCCACTTAGTGTTGGTTCGGTCAGAGATAATACCGATTAGTGGATCTGAAATGGCATCCCAGACTCTCGCGACCAACATGATCGTACCAGCCATGGCTGCAGAAATTCCGTAAACGTCCGTAAAGAAAAAGAAGAGAAACATCCCGGCCATATCCCAGGCGAAATGGCAGGCGGTATCCCCCAAGCCATATCCCAGTTTCTCTCGAAAAGATAGTTTAGGTGCTTTAAGCGTCATAAAGGTTCCATTTTGTTGATTGTAGCAATGCGCAGTTTTTTGCTGCTTTGATCTTCTTAATGCAGGATGACTTCCTCTGGTAATGGGTTATATCAGGCTATTCTTCAAAAGAGAGAGATAAAACGGTTGGGCCTTCGCTTACATTTCCCACCCCTCAAATTAGGAAAACCTTCCGTAAAATTGGTATTTCCAGAAAAATTAAACATTTTTGTTGAACAATTTTGTTTATGACGAAAATAAATCAAAAAACCAAGGAAAAAATTCTGGCTGCGGCTGAAGTCGTATTTCATGAATATGGCCTAAAAGGAGCAAGGACCACTTTGATCGCCAAGAAGGCCGGAGTGAGCCGGACTATGCTGCATTACTATTACAGTACCAAAGAAGAGCTCTTTCAGGAAGTATTAGGCAATTCCTTTGGTTTTTTCTTGCAACATGCCCAGGGGCTATTTGCAGCAGAAGGGGATTTGAGAACCATGATCAATCAATTGATCGATCTGCTTTATGAGGTACTGACGGCGAAACCGGGCTTAGCTACTTTTATGGTGAATATTTTGAATGACAGCCCGGAGTTAATCACTTCCTTGCCCGTAATACAAGAAGAAAAATTACCCGCCCGACTTGATGAGTTGTTGGAGCGAGCTAGGCGGGAAAAGCAAATCCAAAGTGACCTATCTGGAGAAGATCTTATGATCAATATTTATGGCCTATGCGTTATTCCCTATCTCACGGCACCCTTGATCAAGTTCAAGGAAAATCGCTCAGCACAAGAAATGCATAACTTTTTAGCAAAAAGAAAAGACATGATCAAAGCCTTTGTTTGGAGCGGAATGCAAAAATGAAATCATTATGAAACGAAACCTACTGATTGCGAAAATCTTGTTGACTCTTGGCGTTCTAGAGTTCTTTGGCCCTTTGCTTAAAGATACTGGCGCCTCTCATTTAATGAACTCTGAATGGGTTGGGCATGCTCGAGTACATTTGGCTTGGTTGCTAGGGTATATGTTCTTTTCGGGGCTCGTAAATCTCTATTTTATTTGGATTCGGAAACCCTTTAAACTATCCCATCTATACCTTTCCTGTCTATGGCAGGCTACCCATTTAGTGGGATTTTGGGTAGGAATCCTCTTTGTGCCATTGTATGAGGGCGCTATTGTAGACCATCGCTATCATACCCACATCCTAGGGGTGGACGAAAATATCTTTGTCTTTGCGGTTCTGTCCATCATCTTAGCTGTAGCCTACGTTTGGATCAAAACTAAAGTTGAGCCCGACTACGATTCCGAAACTCAAGCTACCTAAAGTGAAAGCGGTACACACAACGGAGGTGCTGATCATCGGAGGAGGGCCGGCAGGTATGCTAAGTGGTATCTATCTGGACCGCTTGGGAATTTCCAGTCTTGTCATAGAACGTCAGTTTGACATATCGCAACACCCCAAAGCCCATGAATTAAGTGCCCGATCCATAGAGATTTTGTGTCAACTAGGCTTCACTTTGGAAGAGCTGAAAGCAGAAGCTTCTTCCTATGAGGATGCATCTCGTATTCTGTTTGGACATACGATCAATGACATCATAGGGGAAATTGACCTGCAAGCTGGGGGCAATGATGAGAAGTACCGTACACACCTGGAAGCACCAGAACCCTATTTGAATCTTTCCCAGACGGAGTTGGAGAAGATTCTACGGCGGCGTCTGCAAGCGTGTACACATGCTACGCTCCTCCTTGGGCATGAGTGGGAGAATATGCGTCAAGTTGGCGAGGAAGTGGAGAGCGAGGTTTGGGATAAAACCCAAGAACAGCGCTTTGCCATCCGTAGTAAGTACCTGATCTGCGCAGATGGGGCAGGTAGTAGGAGCAGACAAGCACTCGGCATCGAGATGCTGGGGGAGGAGAAGATAAACGATTTCATTAGTGTTTATTTTGAACTAGACCTGAGAAATTATCTGGCAAAACCCGCCAAATTATTTTGGATTATGAATCCCGCTGCTCCAGGAACTTTCATTGCACACCACATTGAGAAACGCTGGGTGTATCATTTTCCCATATTTACACCCTACGAAAAGAAAGAGCAATACACAGAAGCGGTACTCAAACGGCGGATCCTGACAGCTTTAGGGAGTGAAGATATTCCACTAGAACTCGCCTCCATCAGCTTCTGGAGAATGACTTGCCAAATCGCCAAAACCTTCAGAAAAGGTAGGGCCTTTCTGGTAGGGGACGCAGCACATCGCTTCCCACCTACCGGAGGACTAGGGATGAACTCTGGGATTGGAGACGTGCAAAATCTGTGCTGGAAATTGGCCATGGTGCTTAAGGAGAAAGCAAATGAAAGTCTTCTAGATACCTATGAAACGGAGAGGAGGCCAATTATCGAATTAAACAGCCGGGAAAGTCTACGCAATTACTTCAAGATTTGGGAGGTCCCAAAATCCATGGGATTAGACCCTAGAGGGATGAAATGGCAAGCCATGCTACTCAATAGTAGGATCGTACAATTACTTCCCCCAAAATGGATTTCCAGATTATTGAATAAACTGTATCATAGCCTTTCTCAAAAGATTTTGGCCATCCGAGATGACCGTGATCTTCATGCTAAGGTTAAGCAGGCCATTAAGGATCAAATGGAACATTTTGATCGAATTGGTTTGGATTTGGGCTATTACTATGAAAAAGGAGCTATCGTCTCCAATGCTTCTGTTCAACTACCAACACAGACCGTTAGTCAATACCAGCCTTCCGTAGAGCCAGGTGTCCGATTTCCCCACTTTTGGTGGAATGATCGGGGCATCCTAAAGAGCTCACACAACTGGCTAGATCCCACCAAATTTACCCTGCTGTGCAATGAAGAAGGACAGAACTGGTGGAAGCAGCAGGTTGACCAATTAAAGGAGGAGACTAAATCACTCCTACAAGTTTTTTTGATCGAAGATCATATGAAGCCCTCAAATGGGAATGTACCTGAAGATAACTACTATCGAATGCAAGATGTCCCCTTGTTGTTGATTCGTCCAGATGGACAAATCGCTTGGCGACCTGACCAGTTGGACCAGGACCTCTTATCTGTTTTTAACCAATTAATTCCTTCCAAATGAGTGTTAAGAAAATGATGCTTGTCATAGCAGTTGTATTAATCGCTGGTTTAGCCTTGTATCTATTCCGCCCATTGTCTAATGCGCCTTCTCCGGCTGAATTTACCTGTCTGGACATAGCAGATGGAAATTTTATTGATATAGATAGTCTTCCAGCACCCCAACACATCTATGGAATGGGATTGACCTATAGTCAACATTTAAGAGAAACAGCAGCAGCATTCAATCTAGGCGCTATCCCACCTATTTTTCACAAAAAACAACATAGTCTTGGTGGAGACGGTGAGGAGGTTGCCTTACCCTCTACGGAGCAACTGATACAAGGGGCGGCAGAACTGGAAGAGGAAGTGGCTGATCAATTACGGGCAGACTTTAAGGACCTATCCGCGATGCTGGACTATGAGGTAGAACTAGGGTTGATCTTGCTAGAAGATATCAATGCCACCGATTTGGAAAAGGATGACTTTGTTCCGGCCTTAGGCTACTTTATCTCCAATGATTTATCCGCCAGAAGTATAGCTTTATTGGGAGAGGGAACTTCCATGCGCTACGAATATTGGGGTATATCTAAAAGTTTTCCAGGTTTTCTGCCAGTATCTAAGCAGATTTGGGTACCGAACAATCCTACATCCAATTCTATTCCCTGTGTCAAGATCGAAACGATTGTCAATGGAGAAACCCGGCAATCCCAGACAACTGACAATATGATCTATACCCCGCTTGAAATGCTTCGATTTATTCAAAAGAAGTATCCTGAAGCTCCGCTTCGGCGTGGAGATATGATTTTGACTGGCACACCTGGGGGCGTAGCCATCGCTACACCAAGAGCTTTAGTGCGATTGAGTAATCTACTAGGTTTTGATCGATTTAAGAAGCTATCGATTAAACAGGGGGGAGATCAATCTGGTTTTTTGAAGGCTGGAGATGTAGTAGAGGTGAGCGGGGAACGCCTAGGAAAGGTACGTACCACCATCAAAGCCCACTAGAGACATGACATTGGCAAACTAAGGTCGGACTTAGTTTGCAACTCCCATCTTACCCAGCTATCTTGTGTTGGAAAACTTTAGTGAAGGGAATCATCTGCTATATAGATTGCCCTTCCGCATTATTTCTCCTCAAAACCATTAGATTCATGATCCAATCTTACTACAAGCCAAGCCTCTTTTTCCTATTCGTCTGTTTCACCATGTCACTTTCAGCTCAGGAATTATCAGAAGCCATTACAACTTTTGAGAAGGCACTTACGACCGTTGAGTCGAGCAAGGTGATCTATAAACATGCTTTATCCTTTGATTCCGAAAAACCCTATAATCTTACTTGTGCGGTCAGCAAAGAAGGAAAGAAGAGTACGGAGGATATAGAATACAGCTTTAACCTGGCTGACTTAAATCCTCGCCTGATCAGTTGGAAGGCTAAAGGTGATGTAATAGAATTCAAGGTCCAAACCCAGAAAAAGCAAAAATTTATTGAGGTGACCAAGAATGGCGAACCTCAGAATTACGAAAGTGAAATTACCTTCTATGCTTCCTCCTCAGATAATGCCCGGGAGATGGAAAAAGCACTTGAAGAATCTATTGAATTGGCTACTTCCTTATTCACGGTGGAGTTAGCCATCAATAGCTATCCCGAAGGCATTGATTGGTTGGTTCAAAATGTGCAAGCGGTCGACTTGAAAAAGAAAAGAATCGACCAGCAATTATCTAAGTTGGATGATTATCCAACCGTCTTTGAATTAATAAGTATTGAAGGAGACAAGCAGGAAGAGTGGACCTTCAATATGGCAGATCTTCGTCCGTCTTCCGTTCGTATGGAAGTCGCTGGACAGGTAATATCAGTTAATGTCAAAACGGAAAAATCCCTGAAATACATCACGGCTAGCAAGGAAGGAGAGAAGGGAAGCTATGTCAGCGAGCTGGACTTTTTTGTCAACTCTATCGAAGATGGCCGCTTTCTCAGCGATGTGCTAGCCAAGACCATTACCTTCAGCCAAAGCTTACTTAAGGATCAAGCAGTAGAAATCCAGTCCTTTGACGAAGCCTTTACCTTAGTACAACCCTTGATTAAGAAGGCTACTGGGAGAACAGGTGAAGTAAGCCAAGAGTTAGTAGAGAATAAGTGTCGTACTGCTCTTCGAAAGAATGGCAAAGAGAGTGAAGAGTTTATTTTTGATTTTGCGGATCTCAATGAGCAGACTGTTTCAATCAAAGTCTCCACGAAATATTTGACCGTAGTGGCCAATACCAACCAGAAGGATCTGCTTATTCAGGAGTTTAAAGGAGGAGAACTCAGCAAGTACTACTATAACTTAGGGATTGAAATGGATAATATGGAAGAAGCTAAAAAGCTAGAGGCAGTATTTAAACAACTTATCCCGCAATGCGCCAATGCACGCGCTTTTTCCTTCCCAGAAGCTGGGACTAATGAAGAAATTGTAGCGTGGCTGGCAGCAAGTATCCCTTCTTTCGAAACCAGTACCAAGGAATATGAACAGGCCCTAGAGAAAGCTGCGGATGATCCTTGCAGCTTGGTTTTTACACAAACAGAAGGCACAGACAAAAAATCCAGTACGGAGGTCTTCGAGTTTAACTTGGTGGATATTGATCCAAGGGATATCGAATATGCCATCCGGAGTAAAGAACTCGCTGTATCCATCAAGGCAGATGGAAACCGCAAATACATTAAACACTACAAAGATGAGAAAACGGATGATTACGTGAGCAGTTTTAAGATCTATTTCCGTGACCTCGAAACCGCAAGAAACGCCAAAGCTGCTTTAGCTATCATTGCTGAGGGATGTAAATAAAGGTGATCGCTCAATTATGAATAAAGTAGCTTTCGTGGACCCACCGCAAATTGCCATTAACTGAAATATGGAACTGCTGTCCACCGGATACATCATCTGGCTGTGCGCCAAATATCATTACATAACCATAGAGCTTATGGGCTAACATAGAAATGTTTTTACTACAGAAATCTGGTTTAGGAAAAGTCCATTCGCTATTTGGTTGCTAAATAGTTACGGACAAAGTGGAGGTGAAGTGGAAAGAAGTGGCCTGTAATTGGGCGCTAGGCGTAAAGATAAGAAGCTGGTTTGGCCTGGAAAGGGACAGAATACAAGTTGTGCATAATACCTACTCTAGGTAGAACATTGCTAGAGAACGTGAACATTGTGCTGGTTATGAACCAGTTATCGTGAGTTTCCGGCAGAAGATAAATTCTTAAAGCGCTATTAGCAGGGGCAAAGATGGATATAACTCCTTACCATCACCCCATAAACCGCCGAGACTCATCTCAGACACTACCCAAAAGATAGCTGCTGTGTAGTTTTTGTCTAGTTGATTTTTGCCCCTTTTCTAGTCGATCTCGCCAATTTTGATCTCGCAAGCGATTTGCACTTGCTTGCTCAGAGGCTTTGATTAAGGTAAACCGTAAGTAATAGAACAACTCTAATCTCGTAAAGGAGGCCCGCAGATTCAGTGATTGAATGAAAACTACGTACCTATAATACCAAACGTACATGAGCACAACAATAACGAAAATTAATGTCCAACTTTTCCAAGTTCCATTGCCAGAAGTGCTTTCAGATGCCAAGCATGGAGATCATACGCATTTTGAATTGGTGACCGCAACCGTCCTGTTGGCAGATGGTAGTAAAGGGACTGGATACACCTACACCGGAGGCAAGGGGGGATATGCGATCAAGGCAATGATCGAAATGGATTTGGCCCCTGCTTTGGTTGGGCAGGATGGAGCGAATGTAGAAGGGCTATACGAGTTTATGGAATGGCATATCCATTATGTGGGTCGGGGTGGGATTGCCTCCTTTGCGATTTCTGCCGTAGATATTGCCCTTTGGGATATTCGTTGTAAAAAGGCAGGACTACCTTTGTGGAAGATGGCAGGTGGCGCAGATTCCAGTTGTCAGGCTTATTGTGGCGGCATTGATCTCCAATTTCCTTTAGAAAAGTTGCTTCGCAACGTGGCGGGATATCTGGCTAGTGGATTTAATGCCGTGAAGATTAAGATTGGAAGGGAAAAATTGGAAGAAGACATCGAACGTATAGCGGCTGTTCGTAAGTTGGTGGGTGATGACATCACCTTTATGGTGGATGCCAATTACTCCATGTCTGTAGAAGGCGCGATCAAAGCAGCTAGAGCTTTTGAACGCTATGATATATATTGGTTTGAGGAACCGACAATCCCCGACAATTATCTGGGCTATGCACAGATTGCAGATGCTACCGGAATGCCGCTTGCCATGGGAGAAAACCTCCATACCCTCCATGAATTTGGTTATGCTTTTGAACAATCGAAACTCTCCTTCATCCAACCAGATGCCTCCAATTGCGGCGGAATCACGGGCTGGCTGCAAGTAGCGGCGCGATCTAGGCAGTATGGTATTCCCATATGTTCACATGGCATGCAGGAATTGCATGTGAGTTTGGTTTCCGCTCAACCCAATGCTGGCTGGTTGGAAGTACATAGTTTTCCTATTGACCAATATACACATCGACCTTTGGTCGTGGAAAATTATCGAGCAGTAGCCTCGGATCAACCTGGGATAGGTGTGGAATTTGATTGGTCTAAGCTAGCTCCTTATAAGGTAGGATATGCACTCAAACAGAAGGGAATCATGTAAAGAAGTACAAAGACATGAATGCTTGGTTTTGTTGTGCCTCCCTCTAAACAAAAAGACTACGAGAGTATGAATGAGATATCTGGTACGCTACCTCTGAGGACGGTTGGACCTGGCAGGAGGAAGGAATAGCTGTAGCTCGTGGTCCAAAAGGAGCCTATGATGATAGAAGCGTTTTTACCACTGAAATCTTGGCGCATGAAGGAAAATATTTTCTGACCTACCAAACGGTTAAATCTCCTTATAGGGTAAGGGTGAAAAATCAGGCATTGATTTCTATTCAATGTACAAACTGCCGAGTTCAAGTCAAGGGCTTGCACTATTGAATGGACTTCGTAGGTGAAAAACGGATCGCTGGAGAATGCTTGAAGGTGATCATTCTGGGAAAGGGGCAACCACACGATATGCATCTAGAAAATAAGGTAAGGAATGTCGTTGAAAGGGTTAGGATAGTGGAACACCATGCCTAATGGCCCCTCACACACACTTATTTAACCCAACCTTCAAACTTCCTGCGAGAGGGGCCATCTTTGTACATAGATATTTAGAACATATATATATTAGCCTGACTAGAGAGTCAGGTCCTTGCCCAATTACTCAGTCCTAATTATCGCTGCCATCACTTTCTTCTTCCTTCTTTCTCGTGGGTTGATCTTCTTCAGCAAGTATACTTCTTGCTTTATTACGTAATTGACCGGGTTTACGGTTCTTGTATCTTGGTCCTTTCAGATCTGTGTAGTAGGATCTTGTACTAGCCTGGAGATAATTGGCATTCCGACTCTTTTCCCAAGCCTTCTGGTTCTTAGCGGCGGGTCCTTGAAGGCGCTCTGGGGTGATTCTAACTACTGGAATTTTACCTACTTGTTGTTGGTCTTGCCAAGGCTTGTAATTCTTAGCGGCTGGCCCCTTTAGATGTTTTGGAGCTTGGGCATGGACTATACTTACTAGAGTAAGCAAACCCAATACCGTGATGATCCTTTTCATCATAGTTCGTCAATTTTGTTTAATGTTATTATGCTAGTTTAGCTACTGTAAAAGATAGCTATACTATTACAACGTGGGGCGCATCCAGAAGTTCTGCGCTTCTATGATTTTTGTAGCAGCTGAGGAATTAGATGATTTACTGCCCAATAATGTGATCCTTTTTCTCGAATCACTCGTACTATTTATCGTACCTTTAGCGGTCAAATTTTAAACAAGTGAAAATGGGGAAAAATAAAGAAGTCCTCCAGGCAGTCGCTAAGGAGGTGTTTCAGCAACGTAATGAAAAAGATTGGTATCTGTCGAAATTGGATCGCTTGCTTGAAGGAGCTCCCCCCGCACAATTTTATCTAACCTTTAGCAGCGCTGCTCGTAAAACCTCGAAAGCAGGACTCGAACTTACGGATGATCAGATCAGCCGACTACAAGCCGTACAACCTGCTTTCAATGTGTCCACTTGGACTATTGATGAACTCTGTCGTATCGCCTTCATGACTTCATTGCCGGTGGAGAATAACCAAACTATTCTGGATAAACTATTTGATACCGCAGATATGCGGGAGTCAGTGGCGCTTTTCAAAGGCATATCCTTTCTGGATAATGCGGCTGAATTTAAGCTGAGAACCATTGATGGTTTGAGGACAAATATTACCCCCGTTTTTGACGCAATAGCCCTGGATAATGCTTATCCTATTGCTCATTTCGACGAGGCACCCTGGAATCAAATGGTGCTAAAGGCTCTGTTTATGCAACGTCCCATCTATCGCATTTGGGGGGTAGATGAACGAAAAAATAAGACACTAGCCCTAATTCTAAGAGATTATGCGCATGAGCGCTGGTCGGCCCACCGTCAAGTAAATCCTGAGTTGTGGCGAAGCATTGCCGGTCTTGGAGATGAGGCTTTTCTACCAGATTTTGAGAAAATGCTAAAAAGTGAACTGGAATTAGAACAATTTGCGGCTGCCAGGGCTATTATAGAGAGTAAACTCCCCCAAGCCGAGACGCTCTTGCCAGGAATGAGCGCCGACCTAGAACAATTGCCTACCTGGGACGAGATTGGGAAGACCTGGGAACAAAAAAACAATCTTTGATAATCAAAACATTGCGTTTAACCGCTCTACCATAAACAGACAGTTATGAATTTTATTGATCCGCACGTACATATGATTTCCCGCACTACGGACGATTACGAAGCTATGCGAAAAGCAGGCGTAGTGGCCGTAATTGAACCCGCCTTTTGGACTGGGCAGCCCAGAACGGAAGCGGGTACCTTTAAAGACTATTTCAGTAGTATTATGGGCTGGGAGCGCTTTCGGGCGAGCCAGTTTGGAATCCGGCATTATTGTACCATTGGGTTGAACTCCAAGGAATCAAATAACGAAGCCCTAGCAGAACAAGTAATGGAGCTACTTCCATTATTCGCCATGAAGGAGGGCGTTGTAGCCATTGGTGAAATTGGCTACGATGATCAAACAGCGGCAGAGGATAAGTATTTCCGCCTGCAGATTGAACTAGCCAAAGAAATTGATTTTCCAATCATGATCCACACTCCACATCGAGATAAAAAGCGTGGAACCACACGTAGCATGGATGTATTGGAAGAGCACGGAATGGATCCGACGATGGTTGTAATTGATCACAACAATGAAGAAACAGTACGCGAAGTGCTAGATCGAGGATACTGGGCAGCTTTTACTATCTATCCCAATACAAAAATGGGCAATGAACGCATGGTGGAAATCGTCAAGGAATATGGAACGGACCGCATTATTATTAATAGCGCCGCCGACTGGGGCGTTAGTGATCCACTGGCTGTTCCTAAAACTGCTGCTTTAATGCTGGAACGTGGACTTACAGAAGAAGACGTTCGCATGACTTGTTATCAAAATGCCCTCACTGCCTACGGTCAAAATGGAGAGATGAAAGAATCGGATTGGGAAGGTGGTTTTGACGTGGATCAAAACCAATTATTTGAGGGGAACCGCATTCTTCGCGGCCAGACACCAAAGACGGGGAAGTCTACCAACATTATCGATAATTGATCGATAGTCATGAAGCTACGTTACTATATAAGTTTAGTCCGGCCAGCCAACGTTGTTACTGCCATTGCAGACATTATGGCTGGTGCCGCGGTAGCGGGAGCACTTTCTGGAGCATTCTCCCAAATGGAAGATCTGTTCTATCTTGTCCTGTCTACTATTGGCTTGTATGGGGGAGGGATCGTGTTCAATGATATCTTTGATTTGGATTTGGATCGAATAGAGCGTCCAGAACGAATACTGCCGAGTGGAAAAATCAGCCTAAGTGCTGCCCTTTCTTTTGGAAGTCTGCTCTTATTGATGGGAGTTGTAGCCTCCTCCATGGTATCCATGATAAGTGGTGTAATCGCTTTTCTTATTGCCATGTTAGCCCTAACCTACGATAAGTTCAGTAAGCACATCCAGGTCCTCGGACCACTAAATATGGGCTTATGCCGAGCGGGCAATCTCCTGTTAGGCATTAGCATTATCCCTGCTGCTCTAACTGAAAATTGGTGGCTAGGGATAATCCCCGTCCTGTTCATCAGCGCGGTGACTTTAACCAGTCAGAAAGAGGCAGAGGGTAACAATAAAAGATCAATTGTGCTGGCAATGGCCCTGGATTTTGTGATAGTAATCATTCTTGTGCTATTGGGGATGCTTACGGGTTTTCGCCTGGACCTGGCAGCGATTTATTTGGCTTTATGGTTGCTGATGAATGCTACCGCTAAGTATAAAGCAATCAGACATAACCTCCCTGATAATATTAAGCATGCCGTGCGTATGGGGGTTTTATCGCTCATACCTCTAGATGCAACGATAGCAGCGGGTTTTTCCGGAAAATTCTGGTTGGGTCTACTTGTTTTATCCCTTTTGCCCTTGTCCGTTGCACTTGCTAAAAAATTTGCTGTAACCTAGATATTCGAAATAAGGATCTCATGATCAAAACCATCACTCAGGAATTTTCAATTGATTATCAGTACCAGATCTACTTTACGGAGGCACTTTTTACACGCTCTAATTCCTTGCTAGCGGAGATTATCCACAAAAGCAATAAGCGCCTACCGGCAAAGTTAGGGGTGGTAATTGATGCAGGCGTTATGGATCACCATCCAGCGCTTCGCCAGGCAATTATCGATTATTGCCAGCACCACTCGGATGCCATTTCGCTCTGTGGCGCTCCTTTGCCAGTACAAGGAGGAGAGGACAGTAAAAATACCTTCCAATATGTAGAGCAGGTGCTCGAGTTGATTAATGAGGGGAAAATTGATCGGCATGCTTTTATTATTGCGATTGGAGGTGGTGCTGTCCTAGATATGGTCGGTTTTGCTGCCGCTATTGGCCATCGAGGCATAGGCATCATAAGGGTACCCACTACGGTGCTTTCTCAGAATGATTCCGGGGTGGGGGTAAAGAATAGTATCAACTATTTTGGTAAGAAGAACTTCTTAGGCACCTTCGCCCCGCCCGTGGCGGTAATCAATGATGCCCAGTTCTTATCCACCTTGGATGATCGGCAGTGGCGGAGTGGGATTTCGGAAGCTGTCAAGGTAGCACTAATCAAGGATCTATCCTTTTTCGAATGGATAGAAGCGAATGCGGCTCGATTAGCCGATCGTGCCTTAGAGCCGATGCAATACTTGATCCATCGTTGTGCAGAAATGCATACGGATCACATCGGGCAGGGAGGGGATCCGTTCGAAAAAGGCTCCTCTCGACCCTTGGACTTTGGTCACTGGGCGGCCCATAAATTGGAGCAGTTGTCCAACTTTGAGGTATTTCACGGGGAGGCAGTAGCTATCGGTATTTGCCTGGATGTCGTCTATTCCCATTTGTTGGGTCTGATTGACGTGGAAGCTGCACATAGAGTGCTGAATTGTTTTAGAACATTGGGATTTTCCCTCACCCATCCACTATTGAGTGGAGCAGATAGTCCCTACGGCTTAAATCCAGAATTGACTAAGGGATTGGATGAATTCCGGGAACACCTAGGCGGGCAATTAACCATTATGCTGCTCGAAAGCCTGGGTAAAGGCGTGGAATATCATGAAATGGATGAAAAACTTATAGGAGCGGCCGTAAGGTTCTTGGAAGAATATGCGATTGCTGAGCCTGCCTAAATAGCTATATATTATGGAACTTGAAAATGGTGCCCACCTGAGTTATTGCACCAATATCCACGCTGGTGAATCCTGGCCGGCTGTCTTCGAAAGCTTAAAGCAATATTGTGTGCCATTAAAGGCCGCT
Source organism: Saprospiraceae bacterium (assembly GCA_965263225.1). Classification (GTDB taxonomy): domain Bacteria; phylum Bacteroidota; class Bacteroidia; order Chitinophagales; family Saprospiraceae; genus DT-111. The sequence continues at coordinate 198,726 of CBDHHG010000033.1, read as the reverse complement.
TTGAGCCCTGATCGCCCCTTTGGTATCGGATTGAGACTATCCAACGAAAGCAGTGTGGCGTTGGCAGATACCAACAACTTGGCAGCATTTAAGCAATGGCTCGAAGAAAACCACTTATATGTCTTTACCATGAACGGCTTTCCTTACGGTGCCTTTCATTTTGCCGTGGTAAAAGATAAAGTGCATCAACCTGATTGGACTACTCGGGAAAGACTAGCGTATAGCAAAAGATTATTTGATATCTTGGCCGAATTGCTACCTAGTGGTTTAGACGGTGGCGTTTCTACCTCTCCACTTTCCTATAAGTTTTGGCATAAAACGCCGGAGGCGCTAGAAGGCGCCAAAATGGCTGCTTGCCGAAACATGCTCAGTTTGGCTGCACACTTGGTTAAGTTAAAGGAAAAATACGGTAAAAGTCTTCACCTGGATATCGAGCCAGAACCAGATGGAATCCTGGAAGATTCCGATGGCTTTATCCACTTTTACAAGGAATATTTGCTGAAGGAAGGTAAAAGCATATTGGCAGCGGATTTAGGTTGTAGTCAATCAGAAGCAGAAGCTCACATCAGAGAACACCTACAGTTATGCTATGATGTTTGCCATTTTGCAGTAGGTTTTGAATCTCCAGCCGAGGTGATCAAAAAACTGGAATCGGAAGGAATAAGGACGGGTAAAATCCAGATCAGTGCAGCTCTGAAAGTCAGTCTCCCAACAGAAATAGGTCAACGTCAGCTTATAAAAGACGAACTCAGTCCATTTAATGAATCTACCTACCTACACCAGGTGACTGTACGAGATCAGAAGGGGAAATTGGGTTACTATCCTGACTTGGCCGATGGACTAGCCCAAATGGATGACGTAAAATGGCAAGAATTACGAACCCACTTTCATGTTCCCATTTTTGCTCAGAAATATGGTTTGTTAGCATCTACGCAGGATGAAATAGTCAAAACGCTGGAGATTTGGAAGAATTCTCCTTTTACTCAGCATTTAGAGATCGAAACTTACACCTGGGAAGTCCTCCCCACTGATTTGAAGTTAGACCTAAGAGATTCCATTGAACGAGAAATGCGGTGGGTCTTATCACAAGTAGAATAATTATGAAACGGGTAGCAGCCATAAACATTGTTGGATTAAGTAGTCATCTGATCGGAGAACATATGCCCAAGTTAAAAGGCTGGCTGGAAAAGGAGGCACAACTGTCAACCATCAATCCAGTACTCCCAGCAGTTACTTGTACGGCTCAATCTACCTACCTAACCGGAAAGACGCCAGCTGAGCATGGAATTGTAGCCAACGGCTGGTATTTTCGTGAGGAGTGTGAAGTAAAACTTTGGCGACAATCCAATAAACTGGTACAGGCGGAAAAGATTTGGGAAAAGGCAAAGCGGATCAATCCAGAATTTACCTGTGCCAATCTTTTCTGGTGGTACAATATGTACTCGACGGTGGACTACTCCGTCACCCCACGCCCTCAATATCTGGCTGATGGCCGTAAAATGCCCGACTGCTATTCCCATCCGGCTTCTCTTCGGGATGAACTACAAGAGAAATTGGGCACCTTCCCGCTCTTTAGCTTCTGGGGACCCAACACCTCCATCAAATCCAGCCGATGGATTGCAGATGCTGCTCAACACGTTTTCCAAAAGTACCAACCCAACCTCACCTTGATCTACTTGCCGCATCTGGATTATTGCCTGCAAAAGTACGATCACAATAGCTCGCAAGTACAAAAAGACTTGGGCGAGATTGATGAGTTATGTTATGAACTCATCCAATTCTTTGAGCAACGAGAGGTTCAACCGATCGTACTCTCCGGCTATGGCATTACACCTGTTTCACGCCCCATTCACATCAACCGCATCCTCCGGGAGGCCGGCCTCGTTCAAGTTCGGATAGAACGGGGCTTGGAGTTACTGGATGCCGGCGCCAGTCAAGCCTTTGCGATGGCTGATCATCAGATTGCACATGTCTATGTGAATGACATCACTCAGCTAGAGAAAGTAAAGGCCTTATTGGCTGAAACTCCAGGCATTGCGCAGGTTCTCGATGAGGATGGCAAGCAGCAAGCTCACCTCAATCACTCCCGCGCTGGCGAATTGGTTGCTATTGCAGCACCAGACAGCTGGTTTACCTACTATTATTGGCTGGATGATAAAAAGGCTCCCGACTTTGCTCGTAAAGTCGAGATTCACCGCAAGCCGGGCTACGATCCTGCCGAAATGTTCCTTGACCCAGATAAGTCCTTTATCTATCCTCGAATTGCTTGGAAGGTGCTGAAGAAGAAGCTAGGTTTCCGGATGAATATGGATGTGATTCCGCTTCGCGCGGATTTGGTGAAGGGCTCACATGGGGCGATAACGGTTCCAGACCCCTACAAGCCGGTTCTGATTGATAGGGGACCATCCGCTCAGCAGTTCGAAGCTACCGCAATCTGCGATTATCTATTACAGCGAATTTTTGATTAAGTGGTCATAAAACCTACAATAATTCGATACCTTGATATGAAACAAACCTAGATGGAGCGCGGCATTGCATTCTAAAGCTAAGTTTTTTGATCAAAAATTTATTACCTCAGTAGTCAATTATACTCTTCGACCTCAGCTATATAAAAAAGAGCGGTAGTCTGTATTTCAAAAGAGGGTATCTAAGAAGGTCTCTGGTCTGTCAATTTGCCCGCAACGCCATATGTTGTTAATCCTTACCTTTATAGGCAGAAAATAGCTCGAACTGTTAACAAGTCAATAGCCATGAGAGCGGTCTTTTTATCCATCTATCTCTTGCTACAGATCTGCCTAGGCAGTCTGAATGCTGCTGTGCCTCAGGTTATAAACTTTGAAAAATCCACTTACCAAGCTCATAGCCAAAACTGGTCAATTACACAACATCCTCACGGTTTTTTGTATTTCGGCAATTCATCAGGTATGTTGGAATTTGATGGGCAAGAATGGAGTTTATATGCTTTGCCCGAGAAGCAAAAGGTAAGAGCAGTGGCTGCGGATGAAGCGGGTCGTATTTATGTGGGAGGATATGGAGAATTTGGTTATTGGGAAGCGGATACCAAAGGCCAATTACATTACTATTCTATTAGTGCAGGATCAGCGATTGAGAGTATTCAAACCGAGGAAATCTGGCACATCCTTAGGAAAGACTCCCTAGTGTTTTTTCAATCCTTTGGTACGGTGTACAAATACAATACGGTGGAGGAGAATCTTTTGGAGATTCGTCCTCCAGCCAATATCCTCTTTGCACAACTCGTTGACGATCGAATCATTTTTCCGGGCATTCATGGTGCGTTGTTTGAGTGGAGCAGTAGTGATGGTTACCAGATGCTTATAGGGACAGAGGTTTTGGAAGGAAAGCGAAGCTCATTTTTATTGCCTTTCCGAGAAGGGATTTTGATCGGCACACGCTTGCAGGGCTTGTTCTTTTATAAGGACGGTAAGTGTAAGCTGTTGTCTCATCCGCTGAACGAAGCTTTGAAGCGGTATGAGATTAATTGTGGGAGGAAATTATCAGATGGTAGGATTGCCATCGGCAGCATACTTAATGGTGTTTATCTACTGGATGAGCAAGGAAACTTAAGTCATCATTTAAATAAGACGAAAGGACTACAAAATAATACCATCTTATATCTTTTTGAAGATCAGGCTAAAAATGTATGGGCAGGCTTGGACAGTGGGATTGATCTACTGGTTTTGAATGATGCTGAGGTCTATTTCCGAGATAACTCTGGGGAGTTAGGCACTTTGTATGCCTCCATTATCTTTGATGATCAGTTGTATTTGGGGACTAATCACGGTGTCTTCTATCGTGACATGCAGACTTCCAATGCGCCATTCCAACTGATAGAAGGCTCACAAGGACAAGTATGGCAACTACAGGAGTTTGAAGGAGAGCTAATCTGTGGGCATAATTTGGGGACCTTTCGTATTCAAGATGGGCGCATTTCTAAAATTAGTGAACTAACTGGAGGATGGTCTACCATACGCTTGAATTCCAAGGGATTGCTCCAAGGTACTTATACCGGACTGGTCTATTACGAGAAGGCGGATGCGGACAAGTGGCAGTTCGTTCGAAAAATTGAAGGGCTCAATGAACCTGTAGAAAAGGTCGTTGAAGAAGATGAGCATCACTTTTGGATTCTACATCCTTACCGAGGTATCAAGCGGATAGAAATAGATTCTACCTTTTCCCGCATTACGGATATTCAACGGTTTACTAAAAATCAAGGATTGGCTACCGAATTCAACCTCGATTTGCTCAAGGTAAATCAAGAAGTGATACTGCGTTCTGGTAATGTTTATTGGAAATGGACAGGTAATGCCTTGATGGAGTGTAAGGATATCTATGAGGTAGAAATCACTCCAAACTCTTTGCTGGTAGAGGGTTCTGGAGAAGATTGGTTTAGAATTCTTGATGGTGAGTTGGAATGGTGGCAGGCCAATAAGCTAAAGCAAAAGTTGAGTTCTGTGCTTCTAGTAGGAGAGGTGCGAATTCTTCCCTTGGATGAGAAGCAATATCTTCTATGTGCAGAGGACGAGTATATATTACTCAGGGATGAAGACGCTTTCCCTGATGAAAGACACCTAGCTCCGATTATTAGACAGATAGAGTATTCCAACTATCCTATTGATTCCCTACTTGATCTTTCAGCCACAGATTTTCAGATACACCCAAACTGGAATGATCTAAGCTTTTCCTATGCCAGCCCTGTGTTTACGGAAAAGGTACAGTTTCGATATCGCTTAGATCCAATTTATCCCAGTTGGTCAGCTTGGGAAGCTGCAAATCGCAAAGAGTTCAATAATTTGCCGCCAGGAAAATACACTTTCCATTTGGAATCTGACTTGACACAAGATATTACCCAGTTCTCTTTCGAAATCCTACCAAAATGGTATCAAACGAAGGGGGTCTTGGTCCTCTTCCTGGCTGCCTTTATCTTCTTCCTACTTATCTTGAGACGTTGGCATCATCGCCGACTGGCGAACCAAAGGCGTCGACTAGAAGCAGAAAAAGAGCGACAGTTACACCAGCAAAGAATACAGGCTAGAAACGAGCGATTGGAGCTCGATCTCCAAAACAAGAGCCGAGAGATGGCCAATTCAACCTTTAATCTTGTGCAGAAAAATGAAACTTTGCTCAAGATTAAGGATGGATTACAACATATTAAGAAAGAGGTAGGTAAGCAGTTTCCAGAAACTAAGTACAATAGTATAATACGGTTAATCAATGAGCAGTTGCATAGCCGCAAGGACTGGGAGTTATTTGAGGAGAGCTTCCATGAGGTACATCAGGATTTCTTTCGGCGACTGTTACAACGCTACCCTCCTTTGACTACGGGTGATCTTCGCCTTGCCGCTTACTTAAGGATGGGGCTGTCGTCCAAAGAAATTGCTCCATTACTCTTCATTTCCGTCCGCGGGGTAGAAAACAAGCGATATCGGCTGCGAAAAAAGCTGCAATTACCCAATGAGGATAATCTTAGTGAATATCTGATTACTTTTTAGTCCTTTTTGGAGAGAATACTCCATTTTTAGCTCTATGGCGTAGTAATGGTGAGGTGTTTTTTTTGGAAGAAACTCCTTGTTGAGCCTACTTTTATCCTGTGAATGTAATGATAATCAAATAATGATTTGGTTTAATTGCAAATACCTTGATGAATTTTATGAATAGTCGTTTTTACCTCAGCTTAGCTTGTATTTGGGGATTTGTATCGCTACAAATGGTTTCTGCACAAGTAGCAGCGCCTACTGACCTAGTGGCTCTGGGATACGATAGCCATGTGGAATTGCGTTGGGCACCCAATGCTGAGCCGACGGTAAGAAAGTATGGCATATATGTATCGGAAGACAATGGTGAGCATTTTCAGCTATTGAAGAAGATCAATTCTACTTCGACCCACTACATACATTTCACGGGTCGACAGGATGCTACCTGGCAATACAGAATTACTGCTGAGGATAATCAGCTGAATGAAAGTCCCTTTTCTGCTATAGTTTCTACTCAAACGGCTGAACTGTCTGATGAAGCCATGCTGGATATGGTACAGGACTACACCTTCAGATACTTTTGGGATTTTGCTCATCCGGTATCCGGGATGGCCCGAGAAAGGAGTACGACTAGTACGGTCACATCTGGCGGATCTGGATTTGGATTGATGGCTATACTGGTAGGAATAGAGCGCGGTTTTGTTTCCAAGGACCAGGGAATCACCCGACTGCAAAAGATTCTGAATTTCTTGGAACGCGCTGATCGCTTTCATGGGGTTTTCCCACATTGGATGAATGGAGCCACTGGACGTACAATACCTTTTAGTCCTCTAGATGATGGAGCAGACTTGGTGGAGACGGCCTTTTTGATGCAAGGCTTGTTGACGGTACGCGCTTATCTCGATGAAAATATTCCGGTTGAAGCGGAATTGCAAGATCGCATTACGGCTTTATGGGAAGCCGTGGAGTGGGATTGGTTTTACAGGGATGGTGTACTACTTTGGCATTGGTCGCCCAACTATGACTTTGCCATCAATCTACCCATCAGAGGGTATAACGAAGCATTGATCATTTATCTACTTGCTATTGCTTCTCCAACCCACGCTATCCCCGCTCAAGCCTACCATACTGGCTGGGCCGGCGGGAACTATCTCAATGGAACCACTTTTTTTGGTATCACGCTGGATATTGGACCTTTGAGAGGTGGACCGCTGTTTTTTGCCCACTACTCATTTATGGGTTTTGATCCTAGAGGGAAGAAAGATGCCTATACCAATTATTTTACGCACAACAAAAAACACACGCTTACCAACCGTGCCTATTGTATACTTAATACGGGCAACTATATAGGTTATAGTGAGGAATGTTGGGGGCTCACAGCTAGCGATAATCCATTCGGATATTTGGCGCATGAGCCCTCCCCAAACCGAGATAATGGGACGATTACGCCCACAGCTGCTTTGAGCTCTATGCCCTATACTCCGACAGAATCTTTGGTAGCCTTGAAACACTTTTATCGAGAACATGGGGAGCGTTTATGGGGACCTTATGGTTTTTATGATGCCTTCAATCTCACTGAGAATTGGTTTGCTACCTCTTATTTAGCTATAGATCAAGGCCCCATTATTGGGATGATCGAGAACTTTCGCACGGGCCTACTGTGGGAGAATTTTATGCGAAACGAGGAAGTGGAGCCAGCCTTGGATGCCATTGGGTTTGTCCCTGATTCTACCGATATTACTTCTGTGGTAACAGTAGACAAAGAAAATGAGGCGCTCCAGGTATTTCCCAATCCGGTTCAGGATCTATTAGCTGTCGCCAGCCAACAAGATTTACGATACTATCGATTTTACAATGCTGATGGACAAGTGATTCAAGCGCAAGAAAATCCACCCAGTTCTTTTACCATACTCGTAACGACTTTACCAGACGGGCTCTATCTGCTACAAGCCCGCACCCAAACTGGACGGCTTGTAACCCGTAAAATTATTGTTCAACACTAAAGGGATCGGGGTGATCCGGACAACATAGCTACAGCCTATCCCTATCTAAAAACAAAGAAGATGCTATTGAAATCTCTACAAACCTTATGGCTTGTAGTCTGCTCCCTTACACTTATTTCGGGACAGACTGTATTAGAAGACTTTGAAAATGGAGCTTCCTTGCCCTGGAACGGTAGCTTCGGAGATGGTGTTTTTACCGTCGTTGAAAACCCTGCCGTAGGCGATACCATTCAGGATCCACTCATGATTAACCGGAGTGATAGCTGCGGCTCTTATATGAAGGAAGAGGGACGTGCCTTTAGCCTTCTTATTGCAGTTATGGACAACCCGATGGACTTGTCAACTGACAATAAGTTTAAAATTCAAGTTAATGCACCAGTTGCTACCGCTTTACTTTTTAAACTAGAAGGGGACGGAGAGGCGTTAGAGGTAAGACAGAACATATCCGTAACCAATCGTTGGATAGAGTATAGTTTTGACTGTAGCGCTGCTGCGGCTTTTACTACCATCAATAAGATCATTCTATTCTTTGATCCGGGTAATGGTCCGAGCAGTGATACCTATCTGTTTGATAATCTCACGGTAGAGGCGGCTGATGAATGCGCGGGTACTATGCCTATTGCAGGTATTTTTGATGACTTTGAATGTCAACGCAACATTACCTATGGCAACCCGGGTTACCTAGACATTGTGGCTATAGATAACCCTGATGCAAGCGGGATCAATACTAGCTCGAAAGTAGGGCAGTACACGGATACCGGAGGAACTTTTCATGCCTTAGTGATGGATTTTGGCGGCCCTATTCCGTTAGAGGAACGCAGCTTGCTGTCTTTCAAGTTGTGGGCTCCAAAAGCGGGTCGTTTTTTGACTAAATTGGAACGTGGTGGTTCTCCTGCTGTGGAAAAGGATGTACAGGTGGAAACGCTCAACACTTGGGTGGAATATACAATTGATTATAGTGATCAGGCTGGGGCCAGTCACAATGCCTTGGTCTTCTTTTTCAATGCTGGACAAGACCCCGAAGAAGGAGATATCTATTACATTGATGATATAGAATGGAGCGAAGCTCCTAGTGGACAGGTGTTGGAAGATTTTGAAGGCGGAGCAAAACTATTCTGGGAGCCTCTTTCTGGAAACACGGACTTGCATGGCACTTTTGAGGTCATTAGCAATCCAGATGCGTCAGGAGTAAATACTAGCGCCGACATAGGATCCTATACCAAAGGTAGCTCAAACTTTAGTACGCTGACCGGTTTGCTCATCAATGGGTTAGATCTAACGGCATTCTCTCAGCTCAACTTACAAGTCTGGGCTCCCTCCGGTGCCAGCTCGATCACTTTGCAATTGCAAAGTCCTACACAAGGAACCAAGGAAGTAACGAGAGATATCACGGAAACTGAAGCCTGGACGGAACTCAATTTCAATTTTGATGAATTTTCCACCATCACCGATTTCCAACAACTCAGTTTACTTTTTGATCCAGGTACTCCTTCTAGCAATACTTATTTCTTTGATAATCTAAGCCAAGGATCGGCCACAGTTGATCCTTGTGAAGGGGTAGAAGCCATTGCTAATATTGTTGATGACTTCTCTTGTCAACGAAACGCTGAAATCACAGGTGGAGCTGGTCAACTAGAGGTGGTAAACAACCCTGAGCCAGGAGGCATTAAGCCAGACCCCTTGGATAAGGTAGGGCAGTATACAGATCCTATGGATCAATTTTCTGCGCTGGTCTACAATTACGGGGAGGCACTTGATCTCTCCATCAACAATCAGTTGGCTATTAAGATATGGTCTCCCAAGATCGTACCTTTAGGCTTTAAATTAGAAGGCGGCGCTAGTCCTCCAGTGGAGATTGTGACTGATGTAACAGCAAGTGAGGGTTGGGTGGAATACATCATAGATTTCAGTGCACAAGCAGGAGCAGACCATCAACGATTGGTTATCTTTTTCAACTTTGCCCAGGTATCGGATGTAGAGGATGTCTATTATATCGATGATGTAGAATGGCGTCGCTTGCCCTTTACCGCTTGTATCACAGATTTCGAATCTCCAGATTTTTCCTTGACCAATTGGCGCTATTTTGCCAATGGTTCAGGTGATGATACAGAGTTCTCGATTATCGAAAACCCGGATAAGTCAGGCATCAATCCTAGTGACAACGTTGGCTTCTTCTTTGAATCTAGCGATGCAACCCAAAATTTTGCAGGTATGTTTGCCGATCCAGCAGCCCCCATGCAACTTCCGGTTGATAACAAAACTGTTCGGATGAAGGTGTGGATGGATATTGAGGCGCAGATAGTAATGAAGATGGAACGCGGTATTGATACTCCGAACTCTGGAGATGTATTTTCGGACTTCACCACTCCCGGCCAGTGGCAAGAACTGACGTGGGATTTCTCAGCGGTTCTGGAAGATGATGCGCAACATGAGCGTATGACTTTGATCTTTAATTTTGCAGGAATTCCCAGTGAAGATAAGACCTACTATTTCGATGATATCGTCATTGGAGATGCTGAATGCAATTTACTTGACGGTGTATTAAGCCCGGTGAGAGTAGAACAGCTCAAGGTAAGTCCGAATCCAGCGCTTCATCTATTGCGTATTGAAAATGCCAGAGAGATTTCTTCCTTCCAGATCCATGATATGATGGGCCGTAGTAGAGGAATGATTCAATTGAACGGACAAGATCAGGTTCAACTCGATGTTAATCATCTTGAACCAGGTATGTACTTGTTAACGGCTTATAATCAGGAGGGTAAGTTAACTGCAAATGCAAGATTTGTGAAACAGTAGTGATTCAGCCTCCAGTCAGAGAGAGGCTGACCAAATGTTAAAGTCCGAGAGGTGAACTTCTGGTTCACCTCTTCTTTCCAGCTTCGAATTAATTCGAAGAAGATTGTAAATCACCTAACGATATGAGACTTGCATACCTGGCTTGTGGCCTGGGGTTATTGATTTGCTTTAGCTGTAAGGAGCAGCTTCCTTCTACACCTTCGGAAGATCCAAATGCCTTTAGTCTGGATGAATTGCAGCGCCGTACCTTCAACTGGTTTTGGGATATTGCCGATTCTACCAATTATCAGATACTGGACCGATATCCAACTCGTACGTTTTCTAGTATTGCTGCTACCGGCTTTGGTCTAAGTAGCTATTTGGTAGGGGTACAACGGAACTACATTTCGCGTGAGCAGGCCGCTGAACGCGTATTGAATACTTTACGCGTTTTGACGGAGCTACCCCAAGGACCGGATAGCGTGGGAGTAAGCGGTTACAAAGGGTTTTTCTATCACTTTCTTACCTTAGATCAGGCCGTCCGCTATAAGCGAGTAGAGTTGTCTACCATTGACACAGGCCTATTGATGGCTGGGGTATTAAGTACGATGAGTTATTTCGATCAAGACAACCCAATTGAAAATGAGATTCGCCAATTAGCCGATGGCCTGTACCGGCGCGTTGAATGGGATTGGGCTATCAATGATTCTACGCGCCTTTCCATGGGATGGCGTCCCGAACGTGGTTACATTCCCGCCGATTGGAGAGGTTACAATGAGGCTATGGTATTACTGATCATGGCTATCGGCTCTCCTACACATCCCATTTCTCCCGATACCTGGAAAAAGTGGTGCTCTACCTACGAATGGAATAAGTACAAGGATCAAGAGCATGTAAACTTCAGTCCACTCTTCGGGCATCAGTATAGCCATATGTTTATAGACTTCCGAGGTATCTATGATCCTTTCATGAAGGCAAAGGGCATTGATTACTTCGAAAATTCTCGGCGTGCCACTTATGCCAACCGGCAGTACTGCATGGATAATCCACGCGGATTTACGGGATATGGCCCCAATCAGTGGGGGCTAACTGCCTCGGATGGCCCTAGAGGAGAACCAAGGAAAGCGATGGTGGGCAACCAGGAGGTACAGTTCCGGACCTATTGGGCACGTGGCGCTTCCAGTAGACATGTCAATGACGATGGTACAATTGCACCTACTGCTGCTGGAGGTTCTGTACCTTTTGCTCCGGAGATATGCATACCTGCTTTGGAGTATATGTGGAATGAACACTATGATAAACTCGTAGGAGAGTATGGCTTCAAAGATGCCTTTAATCTCAGCTATACTTTTAGCGATGGTAATGAAGAAGGATGGTTTGACTATGACTATTTAGGCATTGATCAAGGACCCATTCTGATCCAAATTGAAAACTATAGATCCGGCTTGCTTTGGGAAACGATGAAGAAAAACCCTTACATCCAGGAAGGCCTTCGCAAGGCCGGTTTTACCGGGGGGTGGTTGATGGACGAAAGTTAAGCTAAAGCGATCACTATGAACAAATCTAAGAGGAGATACGGATTCCTGTTGATCTTGTGGGTCTGCTTTACAGCCAAGCTTTCGCAAAGAGTAGAGCTTTTTCCCCAGGAGATACCAAGGGACACACCGGAAAAGATTGAGGTGCGCACGCGCATACTCGACTCTCTCCAAGTCCCGCAGGAAATCCGCTTTCTCCCTGCCTCTGCTCAACATTACACGGTAATGGATGCCGATTAATGTTGCCCTGAGTAGATCAAAACATTGGCCCTTTTTCAGGACCGCAACAAAATCATGGTTTATGAAACATTGCTTGAAATACAACCTCCTGTACTGCTTTTTATTCCTCAGTTCAGGTTTAGTCGCTCAAAAAACGATTAGCGGTACGGTCAAGGCAGCTGATACCGGCGAACCTTTGCTAGGTGTGAACATCTTGGTCGAAGGCACATCTACGGGTACTATTACAGATTTGGATGGGCAATTTGAATTGGATGTGCCAGCTGGTGGAAGCCGACTCGTTTTTTCCTACGTGGGATATCAAACAGTGAATCTAAGCTTGAATGGTCAGACTGTTCTTCAGGTAGTGATGGAAAATGACAACGTTTTGGAAGAAGTGGTAGTGGTAGGGTATGGGGTACAGCGTAAGAGTGATTTAACAGGCTCGATTTCCTCTTTGGATGCCGAAGAGATTCAACGTATACCTTCCGGAAATGTTGAACAAGCCCTACAGGGAAAGGTGGCTGGCGTCCAAGTTACGCCTGCCTCTGGGCGACCGGGGGCAGGGGCCATTGTCCGCATTAGAGGGATTGGAACCTTCAATGATGCTTCTCCGCTCTATGTAGTCGATGGTATGCTGTTAAATGATATCTCATTTTTGGCGCCAGATGATATCGAATCCTTGGAGGTATTAAAGGATGCCTCTGCCACCGCCATTTATGGCTCACGTGGGGCGAATGGAGTAATTATCATCACGACGAAAAAAGGAAAGGTAGGAGGGGACGCGACCATCTCCGTTTCAGCTTACCATGGTGTGCAAGAGGTGGCCAATCTACTAGGTCTGGTAAATGCAGCAGAATACGCTCAACTGGTCAACGAACTGAGTATCAATGAGGGCGGTAGTGAACGCTATACTGATCCCGGTGCTTTCGGCGACGGTACGGATTGGCAAGATATAATTTTTCAATCTGCACCCATTCAGAATGTGCAGGTGGCTGCCAACGGAGGAACAGAAAGTATGGTCTACAATGTAAGCTTCAACTACTTTGCTCAAGAAGGTATCATTCGAGGATCAGACTACGAACGATTCACGATTCGTATTAACAATGAATATCGCTTGAAGAAATACATTCGCTGGGGGCACAACATTGCACTAACGTATACAGAAAGTGAGAATGGTCCAGGTGTTTTAACTACTGCCTACCGCTCTAGCCCGATCGCCCCCGTTTACGACAGCTTAGGCAACTTTTCCCCCTTATCGGCAGAAATATCTTCTACTGCCAATGCTGAGGCTTCTTTCTTCTACAATAATAGCAATAGCTTATCTTATCGAGGAGTTGGGAACATCTACATGGATATCACTCCCTTCGAAGGGCTTACTTTTCGGTCCAATTTAGGTCTAGATCTATCAAAAGGAGAGAATAAGTCCTTCGTTCCTGTCTTCGAGGTGTCTGCCATTCAGCAAAACCAGGATTCTAGGCTAAATGTAGGTAATACCACGACCCGGAGTTGGTTGTGGGAGAATACCCTGACTTATCAGAAGGAATGGACAAATCATCGTATCAATGTGTTGGGCGGGATTACTTCACAAGCCTTCGATTTTGAGCAGATCTCTGGGAGTCGATTGAATTTGATTGGAGAAGAGGAATCCTTTTTCTTCCTAAACGCAGGAGATGAAACGACTAGTACAGTCAATAATTCTGCGGATACCTGGTCAATTCTTTCCTATCTATTCCGTTTGAATTATACACTGATGGATAAGTACTTACTAACGGTATCTTATCGAGCGGATGGTTCCTCCAAATTTGGAGCCAACAACAGATTTGGATACTTTCCTTCTGTAGCCTTAGGATGGAACTTGACCGGAGAATCCTTTATGGAGGGGCAAACGGCTTTTAGTCGCCTAAAACTCCGTGGTAGTTGGGGACAAGTAGGCAATGAGAAGATTGGAACGTTTCGTTATTCGCCTCTGGTGACCAGTAATCTGAACGTGATCTTTGGGCCTGACGAGAACCTCGATAATGTCCAAAATGGGGCTGCTGTCTTGAACTTGGCTAACCCGGATTTGCGCTGGGAAGAGACGACCCAGATTGATTTTGGCGTAGAATTCGGTCTCTTTGAAAACCGCCTAAGCGCGGAAATTGATTACTACTCGCGTACCACCAATGATATTTTAGCTGCCGTACCGATTCCAGATTATATTGGATCAGAACAGAATCCAGTAGTTAACGCTGCAGAAATGCGCAATAGCGGCTTTGATTTTAATTTGAGTTGGAGGGAGAGCCGTCCCCAGTTTGAATATAGCATTAATGTGGTGGCATCCACAGTTAATAATGAGGTGCTGTCCATCGGAGGAGGGCGAGAGGACATCTTTGGTGGCGGACTGGGCTTTGGGGGTTGGCTGGGTACTCGGACGATTCTTGGAGCGCCTATTGGCTCCTTCTATGGATGGAAGGTGGCTGGGGTCTTTCAAAATGAAGATGAGCTAGGTAATCTACCGCGTAGAGGTAGTGAGAGTGGGGTAGGGGATCTACGTTTTGAGGACATCAACGGAGATGGGGAAATAACGGATGATGATCGAACATTCCTAGGAAACCCGATCCCGGATTTTATCTATGGCCTTAACCTCAATATAGCCTATCAAGGCTTCGATCTTGCCATAGAATTCAATGGTCAGAGCGGTAATGAAATTTTTAATTCCAAGAAGGCTGCCCGCTTTGGCTTGTACAATTTTGAAACCTCTTTCCTGGATCGTTGGACTGGCCCGGGAACCAGCAATTTTGAACCACGTGTAACCAATAGTGGACACAACTATATTCCCTCTGACCGCTTCATAGAGGATGGGGCCTTCGTGCGGCTCCGGAATGTGCAGCTCGGCTATACGCTCCCCAACCAGTGGCTACAGAAAGTTCGTTTGCGGGACTTTAGGGTCTTCGTCAGCGGGACAAATCTGATCACGTGGACAGACTATTCTGGTTATATGCCAGAGGTGGGATCTTCTAGTCCCTTTGCGTCGGGAATTGATCGGGGGATCTATCCTATTGCTAAGACGTATACAGCGGGACTGAATATTTCCTTCTAACTTGAAATCTTCTGCTATGAATATCAATAAGACCATAATCATTGCGGTGCTTGCCTTAGCTTTCGTAAGCTGTAGCGAGGACTTTCTGGAAAAAACCTCACCTGGAAGTTTGGCCGCAGATAACTTTTTTTCAAACGGAAGAGCATGCCGTTTGGGGTACCAATGCGATATATGAACATCTCCGTGCCTGGGAAGTGCATGTATTTAGTTTTATCGGAATGACGGACATCATTTCGGATGATGCGGACAAAGGAAGTACAGTCAATGATGCCTCCTTTTTGAAGGAGATTGATGACTTTACTTTTGATGCCAGTAACATTGCGCCGGCGACTGTCTGGAGTGGTTATTATCGAGGAATTTATCGGGCCAATGTAGCAATACAAAATATTCCCAACATTGAGATGGATGAAAATCTACAATCGCGACTTTTAGGGGAGTGTAAGTTTCTTCGCGCCTATTTCTACTTCAATTTGGTCCGCTGGTTTGGTGATCTGCCATTGATCACCGAGCCACTGGAAGCCAGTGAATTTGAACAACAGCGGGTTCCTGCTGCTGATATCTATGTTTTAATTAAGCAAGACCTGAACGAGGCTATCAACCAATTGCCCTTGAAATCCAAGTATCCAAGCCAAGAACTGGGCAGAGCTACTAAAGGAGCTGCCCAAGGACTACTAGCTAAGGTTCATCTTACCCTACAAGAGTTTGTCGAGGCAGAAACATTACTGCTTGAGGTTATCCAATCTGAAGAATATGCCTTGATGCCGGATTATCAAAAGATCTTCACAGCGGAGGGCGAGAATGCCGAGGAGAGCCTGTTTGAAGTACAGACGGCCGCTTTCGATCAAGGTATTGTAGGGAGTCAGTACAATGAAGTGCAAGGTGTGCGCGGGACGCCGAACCTGGGCTGGGGTTTCAATCGTCCCTCTGATGACCTCATCGCAGCCTATGAACTGGGAGATCCGAGGCGTGAAGCCACCGTGCTGTATCCAGGAGAAGTGCTACCTGATGGCTCCGATATCGTCCAAGATAATCCCAATATTGTTAATGAGAGGTACAACCAGAAGGCATGGGTGCCAGAGCATCCTGGTGGTAACGGAAATGGTCCAGGTAATATTCGCCTCCTTCGTTATGCCGATATCCTGCTGATGGCAGCAGAGGTATTAAATGAAAACAACAAGCCTGATCAGGCCCTGATTCACCTCAATGCCATTAGAGATCGAGCTCGTGGCAATAGAAATGGAATTTTACCTCCAGTGAATACTACAAATCAATCAACATTGCGAGAAAGAATCTGGCAAGAACGGCGGATTGAATTAGCCATGGAACAACACCGTTGGTTTGATCTAATCCGGACAGGCCGAGCTGCTTCTGTCATGTCAGCAGTTGGGAAAGCCTTTGTCCAAGGAAAGCACGAGTTGTTTCCCATCCCACAAACCGAAATTGATCTCAGTGCAGGTAACATTAAACAGAATGCTGGTTATTAGGGAGATGACAAAACGAAAACCAAACAAGGTAGGGTGGAGGAATGCATCCACCCTATTTCCTTTTCTACAGCTTACTTAACCTAACCCACATGATAAGACCGAGCAGAAAAGAAGTAGTTGTACTAGAACCCAACCCAACTCGATTCAAATGGATTACCGCTGCCTTAGCCGAATGGGCCAATTCTCCTAAACTGATTCATTTTGAGGATGATCAACGGCTCTTACAGTATCTTATGCAGGAAAGGTCAGAAAGGCAATCCTTCTTCCTGATTGATGCTCGGCATGCCCAAAGAAACGCAGGCCTGTTGCTTCAGCAGCTTCGAGATCATACACCCCACAAGTTTACGCCTATCTTTCTCTTTCATCGGTAGGTTTGCGTTTTTCAACAGTTTGGATTAGGCTCCACCGCCTTGTGAGTTGGAATTGTCCACTCTGATCAAAGCCATACCTATAGCATTATGATCTTTTCTTCCCTATCTTTGAAGACATTCTAGCTCGCATTTTTTGCAATTGTAAATGTACTATGATCCTGAAAAAATCCTTTAAGGCATTAATCCATTGTGGCTTCTGGTTTGCTTATTTGCTCTTGATCATAATGATCGCCTTTGCTGTTTCACAAGGGGTTGATATCAAGCCAGAAGACGCAGGGTATTATCTTACTTTCGTGACTGGAGTTGCTCTTATACCTCCGGTTACATCCTTCTATTTACATTATCATTACCTATTTCCCAATTATTTGCAACAGCGAAAGCTGTTATTGTCAGTCGTGGTGAGCTTGGCCATCTCCTTATTGGCACTTTCTGCGGGTTTTGCTATGATGTTTTTGGCCTCGGAAGAAGTGACGGGTTGCCTTCGGGAAGGCTATCCTTATGCGATTGGGTTTACCTTTATCCTGGCCACTATCTTTGGGGTAATCGCTTTGGTATTGAAAGGGTTTCTCACGTGGTATGAAGAATTGAAAATGAAGGAAGAGTTGATTGAAAAGACGCACCGAATGGAAATGGCCTTGGTGAAATCTCAGTTAGATCCTCATTTTCTCTTTAATACTATTAACAATATAGATATTCTAATCTCGCGAGATGCCGAGGAGGCTTCTCGCTATCTCAATAAACTTTCAGATATTATGCGGTTCATGTTGTATGAGACCAAAGCAGATGAGATTCCATTGAGTCGGGAATTGGAGTATATTGAGAAATACATTCAGTTACAGAAAATCCGCACTTCTAATGGCAACTATGTCAATTATGAGGTGTCGGGGCAAGCAGATGCTAAGACTGTGGCACCTATGGTCTTTATCCCCTTCATCGAGAATGCCTTCAAGCATTCCGGCAACAAGAAGAATAGCAATGCGGTGGATATCGGAGTCCATATCGCAGAGGATGCCATTACCTTTAGTTGCCAAAATCGCTTTGAACAGAAGACCAAGAAGCCGAACGGCGCTAATGGTTTAGGCAACGAATTGATTAAACGGAGGTTGAGACTTTTATATCCCAATAGCCATGATTTGAAAGTAGATCGCCAGAATGGACATTATAGCGTAAAACTGAAAATTCTGAATGGAGCGATATAGTTGCATTATCATTGAAGATGAACCCCTGGCTTTGGACCGGACTAAGGAATATGCACTCAAAATTCCTTTCCTTGAACTCAAAGGTACCTTTGAAGATGCACTAGAGGGATTGGCGTATCTAGGCACCCACCCGGTGGATGTACTTTTCCTGGATGTGAATATGGACGAATTGTCGGGCATCGAATTACTGGAAAGCATCAATATATCGAGCGAAGTGATCATCACCACTGCTTATCAACAGTATGCATTGAAGGGCTATGAGTTAAATGTCACCGATTACCTACTCAAACCCTTCACTTTCCCTCGCTTTTTACAAGCGGTGAACAAGGCGAAAGAGAATTTGGCCAAGGAAAGGATTGAACCACCATTAGATTTCATATTTGTAAAAACTGAGAATCGCCTTGAAAAAATCATGGTGGCGGATATCCTCTATATCGAAGGGATGCGCGATTACCGCCGTATTCACACCACCTCCAAAAGCATTATGACTCTTCAGAACTTTGGCGAACTGGAACAGTTGATCCCCAATCATCTGGTATGTCGAGTGCACAAGTCCTACATGGTATCCCTGTACCGAATAGAAGCAGTGGAGAGAGGTCGAATTATCATTGGAGATCAACGGATTCCCATCTCAGCCACCTACAAGGAACCCTTCTACGACAGAATTTCGGGTAAAACTTAGGGACTAGTTTGCAGATTAAAAATAGGATTTTGCAGATGTAATCCTCGCCTTCACAAATCTCCTTTGTATTTGCTTGGGTGATGCTCTAATTTGGATTTCAGACAACCATCGTCTAAAACCAATTCAGAATAAAGAAATCATCCAATGACAAGCAATCTACAAATGGAGCAAAGGGTGGAGGTTAAGACACCAAAATTCGCCAGACGCCTTCACCAAACTAGCCGTACCCTTTTTGGCATTGCCATTGCTGGCCAAATGCTCTTTGTCTATTACATCGTAGCCTTTTATGGTGGGATAGTGGTAACTGGCCAATACGAGAAGGTAAATGAACAATTGGGTCATGGTATCATTGAGGGAGATCCCGTTGGCAATGCCATGCTAGCCATTCATATCTTCCTGGCAGCCGTCATCACCTTTGGCGGACCCTTACAGTTTTCTACCGCCCTTCGGAATCGCTTTCCAAGTTTTCATCGCTGGAATGGGCGCATCTATTTCATAACAGCCTTTATCATTTCCTTTGCCGGATTGTACATGAATGCTACCAGAGGGGCACATGGTGGATTTATCAATAGCATGGGGAATTTCCTCAACGCGAGCTTGATTATGGGTTTTTCAGTAATGGCTTGGCGTACTGCCATGCAACGGAAATTTATGGTGCACAAAAAATGGGCCTTGAGGGCTTTCCTGATGGTAAGTGGTGTCTGGTTTTTCCGGATTGGCTACGGATTGTGGCTGCTGCTTACTGGGTTTTCTGGGATCGGTGTAACTAGTAATCTAACCGGTCCCTTTGATCGCTTTCTCAGTTTTGGCCATTCCCTGGTACCCCTGTTGATTCTGGAATTGTACTTTTTTGCGAAATCTCATTCAAACTTTCAGGTGAAAAAATGGACAGCCGTCTTCCTGGCGCTGCTATGCTTCCTGTTAGTGGGCGGAATTGTCGTTATCAGTATGATCTTCTGGATTCCAGCCTTACGCTGACCAAATAATGATTCATGGATACTAACGGAGGGTTCGGGTCAGATTTTCTTCATCAATAATGCCGATCGGACCTTCGTAAATGCCTGCGAGCCCTCCCATATGTTCGAATATGTAGGTGATTTATGGTGATGGACAAGTTCATACTTTATTGTTTGGGAGTCAACTGAAACCTTAATTAATCTACAATTATCCCTTTTGTTATGTCCTTGCGACTCCATCTATTTGCCCTCCAAATACCCTAAAATAAAAATCAGTCTTTCAGAATGATACTCTGAAAGACTGCTGTAAGCGTTCTTGGGATTATTATGCTTGAAAAGCAATCTTGATATACCTAGATAATATAGATTAACTATTTTACCTAGTTGATATAGCTAAAATAAATTCTTCGATTAATTCATCCAGGTCTCAATGGCTAAAGCCCCTTCCTCCTCTTGAACTTTATTGAAATCTTCAAAAGCAAGAGACTGAGCCCCGGCAATGGCCTGCTGTATAGCTTCGGCTTCTGCGGCTATATGCTTTTTATCATTTAGGGCATACAGAATAAAACTGGGGCAATCAATCTCTTTTATTTCATTGATATCTAAATTGATATCTATTAATGATTCAACTGAAGCTTTAAGACGAAGTAACTTCTGTGTACTTCCATTTTCTAGATCTTTCCGTAGGACCTTACTCAGGGATTGAAGCTGATTTGTATTCTTCAACAAGCGATAGGCAAGTGGAGCGGTTTTGCTAACAATTCCGGGCCCAAGTAGAGGAAGTAGTTGGAGATAAGTGGGCAATTTCAATTGGAGGAATGGGCAGATTAGGGTCAAGGATTTTGGTTTCCGGCGGAGTTTCTTCCAGGCTTTGATAATGGTAGTTGCGCCTAGGGAGGCACCGATCAAATGGTAGTCTTCAGTCTTTTGGTTCAGGTAGTTGACCAAGTCAGTAGCTAGGGTTTCTATATCGAAGGAGATGTCATCTGTTTTATACTGTGTGCCAGCCTTTTCACGGGATTCAAAGTATTCAACGGAATGATTCTGGGACAGTGTCTCAATGAATGGCGTCCATTGCTGAATGTTGGCTCGCCAGTTTGGTACAAATACCATTTCTTCAGCTTCTAGGTTTTTCTGAAACCGGATCACACGATTTCCGACTTCTCCGTTTTGGAAAAAGAAAGTATATCTATCTTCTCCTTCATTGGGATCGGAATAGTAGTCGCTTAGCATATTGACCGATGCGGGGTAGGAAAGACTAAGTGGGGCGGACAAGGTTTGGCTGATCGGGTATATTGAGCTTTGTTGAAAAAAGGTGTTTTTTTGTATCTGCTGAATGAAGTTCATCTTAGGTTGAGTTAAAAGTTTGTAGCTATCGAGTGGATTTCAAACAGTGGTAGGAGAGCTCTCCAGTGAAAGTCTCAAGCTCTATTCCCGATGCGATCGGAAAGATCCGTGATGATGACGTTCTTATCGCTTACCTCCATTTGGGTGCTTTGTGTACTTTGGTAAAGGACAAATCCACAGAGGGCAAACAGTAGGAAAATGCAGATGACGGATCCGCGTAGCCATAGCGCTATATCATGATCGGGAGCGGCGGTTTGGGTTTGCGTAATAAGAAATGGGGTATTAGTGATCTTTGGAGTTGTGGTTAAGCAGTAGGCTAAGAAGGTTAACATGCTCTTCGTTTTAGGAAGTTCTGAATACTTACAGTACAAAGATGCAGTTAACTAAGGCGCGAGAAATCCACCTTTATGGGGAATCTAGAAATATCCCCCAAAAGGGGGAGAAAAAGGGAAGGAGGTTTTGAAACTATTATTCTAGCAAGCCGAATTCGTAGGCGGCCTTTACTAAGCCGGCTGAATTCTTGGCGTTAAGTTTTCTCAATAGACTTTTGCGGTGACTAATGACGGTACTACTACTAATAAAGAGCGTTTGGGCAATTTCTTCCGTCGTTTGTTCTCCCACAATGAGGCGCAACACTTCTTTTTCTCGGCGGGTAAGTTTCTGAATAAAATCCGAGCTAGTGGGCTTTTTCGGCTGATGCATACCAGATAAAAGACTTTGCGTAACTGCCTGACTAAAGAACTGTTGGCCAGTCATCACATGCTCTATCGCTTGAATGATTTCTGCCTTCCCAGAATTCTTCAGGATATAGCCATCTACCCCGGCCTTAGCCATCTTGGAGATGTAGGCGGGTTCACTATGCATGGTCAGTGCAATCACCTTTGTAGAGGGCTGCATTTTTTTGATCTCTTTACATACCTCAATGCCACTTTTGTCCGGGAGATTGATGTCTAGCAACACTACCTCATAGGTTCCATCCTGCAAAGTGGATAGCACTGCCTTCCCGGTCAAGGCTTCTGCTACAATTTCAATTGAGGGATGCTGCTCAAACATAGCTTTTACCCCATCAATGACCACCTGGTGGTCGTCCACGATTAATATTCTAATTTTTGTTGAGGCCGCCATAATTGGAAATAGGTATGCTAATGGTAAAAGTTGTGCCTTCGCCGGGTTCAGACTGTATATCTAGTTCGCCATGTAAAGATAAGACTCTTGTTTGTATACTTTCTAAGCCTAGGCCAGCCTGGAACGATTCGTCCTCTGTATCAAAACCTTTCCCATCATCTTCAACGGTAATGATTAATTGTTGATCTTCTAATGTCAATTGCACGATTACCTCCTGTGCTGCTGCATGTTTAATCACATTTCGGAGTAACTCTTGGACCATTCGCAATACATTAGTAGCTACGATATCGTCTTCCAGGCTTTCCAGGCCAAAAGGGATATAGCTTATCGATAGGTCAGGCTTACCTTTTTCGATGGTGGCACACATCCTGCCAATGGCCTCTTGCAAACCATATTTGCCTAAACTCCCGGGCATCATATCATGAGAGATCTCGCGGACGTTATGACAAGCTTCATCGATCAATTCCTCCGCAATATGATAACTATCCAGAGATTTCAACTTGGGGATCTGATGTCCCAGCGTGTTGACCCTAAGTTTGGCGGAGGCCATGACGGCTCCCAAGCTATCGTGCAAATCCCTGGCAATTCTAACTCTTTCCTGTTCTTCTCCTTTTATCATGGCCCTTAGTATCTGAGACTCTCTTTCTTTTTGCATGGCCGACAACCGTTGCTGACTAAGTTGCTTGTTTCGCCGATTAATAATAATGACGAACGCACTCAAGGCCACGAGTAAGAGAATACCGATTAGTAGTAAGATATTGTCAAATGCTTGTTGCCTCAAAACATTCTGTTGCTGCTCAAGCTTGGCTCGTTGCTGCGCAATTTCCTTATCCTTTTTTTCTGTTTGGAATCGCTGATCCATCTCTTGCACAATCATCGCAGTCTCTTCATTCAAAACACTGTCCTGTATACTTTTGTGAATGCGATAATGGTATAGGGCTAATTGAAATTGACCTAGCCTTTCAAAGTGCTGACTTTTTAGTCGGTGTGTTTCTTCTAGGCTGCTTAAGTTTTGACTGGAGATTGCCATCTCTTCTGCTTTATTTAACCAAGGCAAGAGCGAATGGTGTTCTTCCGTTTGTAGAAGGACTTGGCACAGGTCTAGAATAGTATTTAATTCGCCAATTCTGTCCTGTTCTTGCTGATATACCTGTAGCGCCTCGGTCAAAGCCGTTTTAGCTTCAAGAAACCGCGGTAAACTGTTTTCTACTTCCGCCATCTTAACCAGGATATTAGCCAGTTGTTTTTTACTATTGAGGCCTTGATAGAGGTTGGCGGCTGCCTGGAAGGAGGCGAGTGCACTGTCTTGTCTGTTGAATTCTAGATGTACATCTCCCAAGGTGACCAAACTTTGGGCTTGATGAAACGGAATGTTGTTCTGTTGCGCTAATAGCACGGCTTGGGTAGCGTACTTCTCGGCGGGTTTCAATAGTCTTTCATCCAAATACACCCGGGCAATGTCAAGACAAATATTGGTTTGACTCAAGGTGTCTTGGAGGTTTTCCGCTTGCTGTAGGGCTAAAATAAGATTGGACTGGGCCTCTTGATACCGGCCAAGTTCCAGATGTAGGTTTCCGATGGTTATATAATCACTCAACAATCCCATATCATCCCCAATCGCTTGCTTGATTTCAATGATTTTGTTGAAGAAGTAGATGGCAGAATCTACCTGTCCACTGGAATGATAAATGGTGGATATTTGGTTAAGGAGTTGACTGTAGTAGGTTACATCTTCCGCTTTCTGTGCAAATTGTGCTGCCTCTTTTAAAAAAATCATAGCTTTAGTATCCTCCCCCTCCATTCGATGCAACAAGGCTCTCAGGTCGTAGACCTGGGGTAACAATTGACTCTTAATAAGTCCCTGCTTCCTATTTGTCAGCCGATCTAGGAAGGTAATGGCTTGGGTAGGCTCTTCTAATTCCAGGTAAAGTAGTGAAAGCTGGTACGCTGCATGGATAATCCCTTGTTCTTGATGTAAATCTTCGTATAGTTCTAAAGCCTGATTGAGTTCTTGTTCCGCTTTTTGGTATTGACCATCATGAAAAGCTATTGCCCCATTGATAAAATCTGTGGTGGCCCGGCAAAGGTCCTGTTGATTTTCCTTGATCTCCCCAAAGTTTTCCTTGATCCGTTCCAAACCTTCATACTCACCTGCTTCGAGCAAGCTGTTGATTTCCGTAAGAGGGGATATGCAGCGGTACTCTTGCCCATTGACAAGTCCAAATAGAAACAGTAAACCGATAAGGCAAATTCCTTGGCGCATACTCGCCGTTTTTACGGGAAGTTGTTGAAGAATTTCTTCTTAAAGTGAAATTCGAAGGAATAAAATACAGTAGGCTGATTTTCAGGACATTGTGCTCTCGAATTACGGTCAATCAATCATTTTCATCAACTTCTCGGTTAAAAATGCAAGGTCAGTGTCGACCTAAAAGTGTTTTGTTCCCAGGCTGGACGATCGGACTTATCCATCAGTAGGTAATTGAGGCGGAGCAACAAGAATCGATTTAACTTGTAGCCCAGCCCCAAATTATGGGCCGTAACCTGCTGATCCCAAGCTTGATCATCCAGTTTCGAAAAAGTCATCAGGTCAAATCGGTAGGCAAGATAAAGACCCGAAAGGAATGGGGTTTCGTATCTTAGTTGACTCGAAAAGGCTAGACTGTTGAGGTTCACTTCCTCTGGCTCAAAGTTGGATAAATCTCGATCATACACCGGACTTCTATACCAGGCTGTGATCAACTCACCCGTCAATTCCCAGAATCCAATTCCCGTCCGCCAATCGGTTCCCAGTAACCATTGTTTGGGACGAGACGGTAATTGATTAAAAAGACTAGAATTCTGAACAAAAGATCCAGCCCCAAAGGATAGGCCCTGCTCCCAAAAATAGGTTGGACGGTACTGTAGCCGAGTGCTAATACCCCAATTCTCTGTATCGAAAGGCTTTTCCAGGATATTGGGGGCAGCGTTACTGATCGCCAAAGACCATATCCATTGATCATCCTCATCAATATCCCAATCAAACCTCAAGCCCTGAGTATATCCCCCGTAATACACCATAGTGGTACCCCAGAGCACGGTCTCATCAATTTCAGTTGTGGTTTCCCCAATATCTGCTGCAAAGCCAATCTGAGCGGCGATATTCTGATAAAAAGAGTAGGCAAGGGGGATATTGATAAAAGTCCGATCCTTTGGATGTTGCCTTTCTGTAAAAGATCCAAAAGGAGTAATGAAACGACCAACGGCAAGTCTCCAGGATTGTTGCTTAGGTTGAAATTGAAGAAAAGCAGCAGGCAATAAGAAGGCACTGAGCTCTTGCCCCGCATCACGCTTCAATTGGCCCCGGACTTGGATAGTCCAATTAGAATCCAATTGTGCAGTTGTCACCAGGTTAATATCTGAAACCCCCAATCTCCAGCCGAGGTGCTTCTTGTGAATTTGATTATAGAAGTAGTGACTATTCGCCTGAGCTTCCGATAGCTCAAGATCAGCCCAGGCATTCCAATCAACTGTTAGCTGTGCTGATAAACTCATCGGCAAACAAACAAATAGGGTGGTCCAAAGCGCAAGTGTTTTCAAGAGCTTAATTTTAGGCTTTATTCTTTAGATTAATGTCCTTGTTCATTACTTTTCCTCGTTCTAGTATGACGGGTTCTCGATGTGCTCTGAAAGATGGGTGATAAACCCTAAGTTCATATTCTCCATCTGGAAGACCAGAGATAGAATAGGTACCATCCACTTTGATCTTGGTAAAATAAGGCGTATCTAAACTGAGGATTACAGCTCCCATCTCCGGATGTATATCACAACCTAATTTTACCACACCTATCTTGCTTATCTTTTTAGCATACACATTGCCTGGAGGTCTGCGACCTATGTTGAAGCGTGCCTTTGGGGTAAGACTATATATATTATGGTAATGTTCGTCTTCATTAAGCAGGTAGACCGTGGAACCAGTAGTGATCGCCACAATATTAGGGAAAAAGGTTTTTTCACGCTGGGTAATCCGGGCATCTTTTTGGATGATTTTAGGTTCAAAACTTTTGGGGTGTAGACTGATGTAGATATTTCTGGAAGGAACATTTAGCCCATCCAAGCGAATTTTCTCGGCAGAGCGATTAGCATTAGGACTGCGATAGGACTTTCCTCTTTGTAGCACAGTGGGGCTAAAATCAGGTAGAAGGATTTGGCCTCGAATGATATTGCTTCCCGACTGACCTAGGCACAGATTAGTGGTGATGACGAGTAGAAAAAAGGTCCATTTGATCATCTCTTCAGTGTGTTGTTTAAAGGGGTACTTAAGAATTGTGATATAACAACGAGACGGAAAAATACTTTATTTCTGCGAGAATGGTGATACCTGGTCCGTGTTCGAGCACTTCTGATAGGTAGGAAAATAGACTTGCTGAATGGGAATTCTTTCCTGCTGAATGGGGGTGAAGATAAGCTTCCTTATTTATAACGCACCTCGGTTTTGTTTCCAGTTTCTTGTGGTCTAGAGTAGATGTGAATTTGATCCCAAACCGTGCCCTGCCAGATGCTAATTATCCCGAGGCTTTCCGATTCCAGTAGGTGGGGCTCTGTACTGGTCAAGACTCAATTAGCTTTGTAATGGCAAGTACCCTAACTCTGTTTAGTTACTATGCTGATGCTACCTGAGGAACTGGTTCAGCCTGATAAGCAATGATATTATCAATCATGCCATTAAAGATGAAGTAGTGGAAGGGCAATACTGTATACCAGTACACGCGGCCCCATAATCCCCGTGGACGGAAGGTAGCAGTTTGATGTAAGGTATAATTGCCTCGATCCTCCGTCAACTTAAATTCGAGCCAAGCTTCTCCGGGCAGTTTCATTTCTGCGAATAGCAATAAGCGACCATCTCCGCGATTAGCAACTAAGACCCGCCAAAAATCGAGGGCATCACCAGCTTCTATGTCTTCGATTCTCGTCCGGCCTCTCCTCAGCCCTATCCCCCCAACTAATTTATCTAGATATCCCCGGAATTTCCAGAGCCAATTGCCATAATACCAGCCTCGTTGTCCCCCGATGGACCAGATGTTGCTAAGCACGCGTTCTACTTCTTCTGCATGAACGACCCGCTCTCTTTCGTCGCGATAACAACCGTAACGAGGTATTTTAATGTATTGTCCTAGATTCTTATCTCCTAAGCTGGAAACAAAACTATCCTTCCAACTGGATGGAGTAGCATCTTTTTCAATTATGGATAGTGCCTGCTTGATGCACGTTCGGTAATCATATTGCTGTAGGCCCAATTCCTCAAAAATCGCATTAGGACGTCCAATAATGTCGTGCTTCATGCTCTCCACGAGATTGACTGCCAGTGGATAGGAGGTGGAGGTGATAAAGTATAACCAGTAGCTGGATAATCGCGGTGTCATTACCGGCAAGGGAAAAATCCACCTCCCGAGTCCGCGGACCTCAGCATAAGTCTTCAACATCTGTTGGTAGGTCAAAACCTCTCCTCCACTAACATCAAATTGGCGATCGTAGTATTGGGGTTGTCCAAGCATTCCAACTAGTATTTCTAATATGTTGCGAATACCAATGGGCTCACAGCGGGTTTTTAGCCATTTGGGGGCTACCATGACGGGAAGTTTCTCGACAAGATCTCTGATGATTTCAAAAGAGGCACTGCCAGAGCCTACTATAATACCTGCTCGAATAGCTGTTAAGGGGACCCGGCTTTTATGTAGGATTTTTTCAACCTGCCAGCGAGAGGATAGATGGGGGGATAGGATATCCTGTTGGCCAATGATTCCCGTTAGGTAGATGATCTGCTTGGCGGAGGATTGATCCAAGAGTTTTACAAAATTTTGTGCGGCTCTGGCTTCCTTTTCCTCAAAATCGCCAACACTGGCGCTCATGGAATGGATAAGGTAAAAAGCGGCATCAAATTCGGTCGGCGCAAAAAGATTGTCCACCTCCTTCAAAAAGTCAATTTCGAAGATAGTGATGCAAGAGCGGTATTCCTTCGCTAGATGATATCGCTTGCGATCTCTTACGCAAGCAATCACCTCGTGACTTTGCTCAATTAATAGTGGAGTGAGTCTTTTGCCAATGTACCCATTGGCTCCAGTGAGAAGAATTTTCATCGAACAATTGGCTTGTACTTACCTTGTAAGATCAAATCCTAAGATATGTTCACGCCTAGGCAGCTTTCTGGACCAAATTACAGTAGTTCATTGCTGGCTGGAAGCGATGAACTACTGTAATAGGTTTAGTTGGGCAAAAGAAAGGACAGGACTACTTCTTAAGGAAGCTTTGAGACAGCCAGCTCTTTTTACCTTTCGGGCGAATAGAAAGAGAGTAATGACCGGGAGCATAAGCACTTACATCTAAGGCAGACCCGTTTTGATAATCAGAAAAGTAGGCTTGTGTTCTACCATTTACATCATAGAGGAACACATCATAGCTAGGTGCTTCACCACTTATGCGCAGGAAATCTACTGCTGGATTTGGATACAGCGTGACATTCATATTTGATTCAAGCTGAGTAGTATTGGAGATCAACCCGAATAGGTCAAATACCCTGGTCTTACCATTTCCAATTACACTTCCGTCGGCAATAAACTCACAAGCACCGATAACAATTCTACTCCCATTCCCTGATAGCTTTACCGCATAACCTGATAGTTCAACCGCTGTCTCTCCATTAATGGTTGTCCCTACTTGTTCCCAAGAACCATTGTGGTTTTGATAGGATTTGGTATGACCAGTATAGTAGCCATTGTCTCGATTGAAAGGAGCGCCTACTGCTAAAATTCTTCCATTGTCAGATAAGGAAATGGAGTAGCCGAAGTAATCATTTCTATTCTCTCCAAAAATAGTCGAGCCGATTTGATTCCAATTTGTATTTTCCCATTCGAAGACTTGTACATAGCCCAGCGCATTGCTGTCGTGATCTCCTCTAGGGGATCCAACTGCGACCACATTTCCATCGGCAGAAAGCGCAAGGCCCAGACCCAATTCTCCTCCTTCGTAGATTCCATAGATATCCTGTCCTCTTTGCACCCAATCTGCACCATTAAAGCGGTATACTTGGGCGTAACCTGCATTCCTATCCGTGTGATCATTACCGTTTCCCCCAACGGCCACCGTTAGACCATCATCAGATAAATCTACTTCTACGCCAAACTGCTCTCCCGCTGCCGATCCATTTAGGGCATTGCCCATTTGTACCCAGGTATTATTTTGCCACTGATAGATCCGTACCTGACCGGCATTACTACCTCCTTCATCATTTCTGATGGCACCGATCGCTACGATATTACCGTCCGCTGATAAAGTAACGCTTGATCCCATCCTGTCTCCGGGATTAGTACCTCGAAGTTCATTCCCAAGCTGTACCCAATTACCATTTTCCCAGATAAATATTCTCACCTGACCGGCATCACTACCATTTGTATTACTGTAAGGCGCACCAATGGCGATGGTATTGCCTTGTTTGGACATACTTACTGCTGAACCTGAAAGATCTTCACGACCTGTTCCGTAGATTGGACTTCCTATTTCTTCCCAGTTGGAACCACTCCATTCATAGATGGTAGCATGCCCAGCGAATCTTCCACTACTACCTCTTTCCGGATCAGAACTATAGCGTGAGCCCACGATTATTCGATTGCCATCTCTGTTGATGTCCACCGCATAGCCCATCACATCATTGGTTCCTGCCCCTTCTAGGGTGGTTCCCATTTGTACCTGGGCAAGCATAGGTGTCGGTATATAAAGTAGGCACAGATAAAGACTAAACTTGATTGCGTATTGTATATGCATTGTTTCTTTGATTTTTATGTTCAGAAAAGGTATAGAAGAATCACCCCACATTCATGTTGGAACAGGATGCTAAATAAATGCTCACTGTACAGAAAATTATTTGTTCAAGACAAACCGGAAGATGCTTGAAAGGACTGTGGTGCGATCTTCTGATTCGATGCCTTTGGTAAGTTTGATAGGCCTATTGGATGGTTAGTTCTAATTTGTTTTCATTAAAACTCAGGATTTCCAACTTGAATTTACGCTCCTGTTGGGATAGTGACATGGCGACATCTTCCAAAACTGCATTGTGTGAGAACTGAATCCTTCCTGTATTCCCACTCATTTGTTTTTTGATGATAGCTTGTACTTCAGGTAAACTCTCCAGTTGTTTGGCAATCGCCATGAAGGATGTAAAATCGATGTTAGAAATAAAAACTTCTGCCTTAGTTGTTCTGGGAGCATTGGATGTCAAGTTTGTTCCCGCAATGGTGTTGGTTGTGCAGAGTTGCCCAAGGAAATAAGTAGCCATTTCTTGTCCTGCTTTTCGAAGAGCAGTCTTAGCTGCAACGTTTTGTGCCACATCTAAGCCAGACCCATGTAAGCCGTGTGCGGCCATTATCCTGCCATCACTGGTACGGACGAGGCGGGCTTCGACCCTTGCACGACAAGCTTGCATGCCATTGCGTTGGCCTACCGATTCACTGAAAGCCTCACCAAGTATAATGTAATCCGCATCAAATTCTGCACCTAAAGCTGCGGCTTCCTCAGCATTTTTGAGCGCAAGATTGAATCGTTCTCCTTCTCTGATCTGTCCTACCGTTTGGGGGTCTACCACTTGAATTCCAGCCTCAACCAAGGATCTTATAATTTCAGTCTCTCCGGCAGGGTCGGGGATTCTCCGTTGGATATGCTGTTCTGGAATAATTACCATGAAGGTGGGTTGGGTGGACAGAATGGAGTAATCTGCTATTTTAAGGGGAACAGGGGCACCTTTTGAAACCAATTTACCTTTCATCTGCTCTACTAGGGTTCCACGTTCATTGCATATAATCGCCACAGTTTCAATAATCGCCTTTTCTATCGCATCCTTCATGGCTTTGCTTTGAAAAAAACCGGCTCCGGCTAAAGATCTTCCCTTTATTTTGATTAAGCTACCCAGGCCTAGTCGATTAACTCTTTTGTTGATGGACTTGGAAATCATTACTTCTCCCGTGCTTGTATTGACAATCCGTACAATGAGTCCTATATGAGCATTCCACATTAACCCACCGCCGCCAACGGACAACAAGCCACCACCTTTTTCGACTTCCTTGAACTCTGTTATGGCACCCATCACCAGGTATTCTGCTCCAAGTCGATTACCCGCTTGTGCTGCGCTGGAGGTGCTGGTTTCTCCCAGCATGCCACTAATAATTTCTTCATTGATGGCTTCTAGCCTTTGCTTTTCTGTAACCCGAAAGCAGCCGCTTTCGACCAGCGCATTGACCATCATATCAGATAGTCCTTTAGTAATATCGGAATAGCGATAGCGAGAACCCCAATATCTTCTACTGGTCGATGATACCTTGTTTTCAAAATTCAGTACCCCTAAGGAGGGTTTTTCTGCTAAGGATAATCCTTCACAGGTGAATTCAGGTTGTTCTACTTTAGCCTTAGACTTAAACAATTGGGCTTGCAGGAAATTCAGTTGAATGAAGCCACAGCAAAGGATGAATAGAAGTGTCTTTTTCATTTTCATAGAATTTAATAGTTGAAAAGAAATACACCTCTATGTTCTGCAGCCACTTAAATGGTTATCAGGGATTTTTTTCTTTTTTTAAAATTATCTACTGTAGTAGAATGAAGGCTCCCCAGTACTGCGCTGGAATTCCATCTTGTCGCATCATTTCTTGGGCATAAGTCAAGGCTACTCTTGCGGTTCCATGATCACTATAATGCTGTAGAAAATGCTTCATGAATTCCTTACTTTCCTTATCCGGTATTTGCCAGAGGGACATCAAAATTTGTTTGGCACCAGCTCTTTTCAGTGCTCGCTGCAATCCAAAAACACCTTCTACATACCTAATCTCGCCAAGGCCAGTGTAACAAGCCGATAAAATGACCATTTCTGTTTGGGAAAAATCTAATGTGGCTAGTTCCATAGCGGTGAGAAAACCATCCTCTCCTGTTTTGGCTCCATTTATAATCGTTTCCTTGGCCTCGTTTAACAGGATCCCACTTCTAAGTAGCGGGCTATTATTTCTTTTGAATAATTGGAGATAATTGCCGTTATCAGAAGTAGACGCTTCAGCCTGGGATAAGAAAAAGGCATGGGCCGTGATAAATAGCATTCCTTGCTTAGGCTTTTGGAATTGCTGCTTTAGGTTTGCTTCACTCGCGGATGGTCCCGAGAAAAGATGGATCTCTAAACCGCGGGGTTCCAGAAGTCTCTTGATTTCTTGAAGCTCTTTCTCACTGGCTTCTAATGCTTGAATACGCAAGGGGCTAGCTGCCGTGAATCCATCCGCATAGTCAATTTCACCAAACCCTATCAAGCGCTTGACCTGCTGGCGGGACTGGGATGGGCCAAAGTCCTTGAAACTGCTATAGCGGAATAGATCAAATTGCTCATGAACACGCTTTGTTCCCTTGTCGTTCATTGGCAGATTTTCTAATACCAGCAGATGTAATAAACCATCGGGAGAAAAATGGATCGCAACGTCTCCGGGAGATTGCTCTAGTATAGGCTTCCAGATGTGTTGGTATAGGGGAAAACCAAGCTGACTGGACCGTATATAGGCAGGAATTTTTTCTGTATTTGGAATCTCTTGTAGGGTAGTATCTAATCTCAATAATTGTAAAAGATCCTTTTCACGGAAGAGTGGCACGTAAGAAGGTACAGGTTGATTCGGTCTGTGAATTAGCGCCGCATACCAAGGGTCGGTAAAGGAATCTCGCTCCGGATCCCAATAGGGAAATTGTACGAAATCAATGAATATTTCTCGCGAAGTTAGGCCAGCGCATATCGAGTCATAAGGTTGGTAGGGATCGAATAAAGACGAGCGGATAGCTTCGTCTCTGGTAATTTCCTTTTCTATAGCAGCCAATTGATTCTCCAGGGTTTTAATCTCTATGCTAGCAGTCAAACTGTCAATCCCCCCAGTCATAAGGTACTTAGTAGCTAATTGTTCTTTGATCTCTTTCCATTGCCTATACAAGAGGTATTGTTGATTGCTATCCTGTTCAAGGCTGGCGATTTGGTTGAGCATGCTATACTGCAAAGATAAATTCTTGACTGCATAGTGGACTTCTGCTACTTTTTTCATCAAGTGCGGATGCGTATCTCGGTTTCGATGCGCAAAGGAGTAGAACAAGCCAAGTTTCTCCCCCATCACCTGCATGTATCTCAATTGTGTGCCTTCATCAAAACCTCCATAGATGCTAAGAATAAGCTTTAACAAACGATCCACAGCTATTTCATATTGAACTGCCGATTGATCGATCTCTCCCTGGTTTTCCAACAAAATGGCGAGGTGAAAAAGCGTCCCAATATAGGAGTGATGTAGCTTCCCAAGGCTTTTTTCACTAGCTACCAAAGACTCCTCTAAGTAGGCCTTAGCCTTTCGGTACAATTGATCTGCTTCTAGCGAATCCGCGGCTGCAATCGATTCTAATTCATAATAGTAGCCCAGGTTGGTGGTGACATCGCCAAATACCTTACTCGTCGTTTGATTGTGATCGATCAGCAATTGGTAACAACGTTCATAATATGGCAGTGCTTTCTCATATTTGCCGTAATAATCCAGATTATATCCATAGTTATTTAATGATGTAGCCAAAGAAGGGTTATTCTTACCATATTGTTTTTTTCTTGTTTGTAGGACTTTTTTCGCTCGCTTCAGGACCTTTTTCAGTTTGCCCATTTCTAGGTAGACGGTCGCTAGGTTATCGGCCAGATTGCAGTATACGCTTGGGTGATTTTTGGGACTGACCAAAGATTCAGCTTTTTTGCTTAGTCGTAAGGCTTCCTCCATATTCTGTAATTGCAGGTTGAGAATAGACCTGTTAGATAGCGTTTCGGCTACTTGAAAGCTTTTGGGTCCAAAATGCTGCGTATTGATGGCTTCTACTTTTACAAAATGATTTTCTGCCTGTTCCAGCTTGTTTTCATTGAGGGCAATTAGACCTAAGCCTTCCAACACCCGGGCATAAGCTGGATTGTCCTGAAATTCTTGCTGAGCCCAAAATTGCTCTGCCTGATTATATTTTACCTTAGCCAAGGTAGTTTGTCCTGAAGTGAAATAGTTATAAGCTTGCCATTCCAAGAGTTCTGCCAAGAGAAGTGGATGGGATTTTTGCTCCTCTAGAATAGATTGCGAACGCTTGTAGTAATCTTTTGCCGTTTGATAAGCTGCTTGGTAAAATGATAACTGGCCCATAAACAATAACCACCGACCCATTTTTATAGAGCTTGTAGGGGAGGTTAAACGGAGCGTGTTAGCTTTTTTCAGATAGCGATTGGCTA
Organism: Saprospiraceae bacterium; assembly: GCA_965263225.1. GTDB lineage: Bacteria > Bacteroidota > Bacteroidia > Chitinophagales > Saprospiraceae > DT-111. The sequence continues at coordinate 164,179 of CBDHHG010000033.1, read as the reverse complement.
ATTCCGTTTTTTCCCAGAACAGGTATGTCATGCCCCATAGCTCATAAAAGTCGGCTTGTTGTGAAGTGCTGTCCCTGTGAGTGAATTTTAGACCTTGCTTAGCAAGAGTCTGGGCTTCATTTGGCTGATTTAACCTAAGTGCCGCCCAGCCTTTTAGGAGCATGAGAGTTGTTTTATACTCTTGATGGGTATCTAGTAGTGGTAGCTGACCCAAGGCTTCATTTGAAACCATGTGGGCTGCCCGTAGATCCCATACTTCTAGCCCCAAAGTAGCCAGATGTTGGGCGATTCGGAAATAGTCTTCGGATGAAGATTCCTGTGCTTGAATCAGATCATAAGCTACTCTTGCTAAATCGTAGCTCTCCTTCAGTTCACCTTCTTTCCTCTTTTCGATCGAGGCATCGAAAGGCCGTTCCCAAGAGTTTTGCTGACCTGGCAAGGTAGTGCAAACACATAGAAGGATGGTCGCCAAACTAATCTTAATTATACCACTGGGTAGCATAGAGTTCATGTTCTATTTGTTACTGGTTTTGGGGCAATGAGCCTATTACTTCAGCAGAATCATTTTTTCTGTTCGCGTGTAGTTCGCTGTGGTCAGGCTATAGAAATACATCCCTGATCCGTTTAGGTCCGCCGCTCTCAGCTGAAGGGAATGATGACCTGCTTGATGCCAACCTTTTTTCCGAAATACTTCTTTCCCTTCTATGTCTACAATGCTGATGGCAGCTTCCATATTAATTGGCAGGTAGAAATGAATGCTGGTTTCTTGGTAAAAAGGGTTTGGTGCATTAGAAAAGAGTTTAGGGAGATCAGAATTGGCAGCTGGAAACTGCAATTCTAAGCCACGTACTTGTTTGAGCGAGGAAAAGGATTCAAGGGAGGTAGGCTTATCTTCTAGCCAAATGCTATTATCCGGCAGATCCTGAGACAGTTGCTGGAAGACTAAGGTAAATAGCCTTTGGCCTGGCTGTTGATCTGACAATGGTTCAGCCCAATCCCAGCTAAAGCTGATCGCCCCATCTTGTAAGTGCAGCCATCCAAAATTACTTTCGTCAGCGAGGTCGTATAAGATAGCTTGAAAAGTTAACTGCTCGGTGTCAAACCTGAGCGTTCCCTGCAGGCCTGCAACCATCTCTTGTGGCGATAGGCGGAAGTCCAGTCGGATTACATCTTGCTTTGAAACCGTTTGCTTTTGCACCACTAATGGCAAAGGAGACTGCCCAGAACGAGCTACGATTTGCTCGCTGTTTTTTCGTGCGTTGTTATTAATATCGGCTATTTTGACCCCTTGGAAATCAATTGCCGATAAGCCCGTTTCAGGCAAATTGACAATGGATTGCATTTCAGGGAAGGCAGTACTGATGGCATCGGAGGGGTTGTCGAAATCGAAGAAAGCAGCGATAAACCTCCAACTGGTATTGTCCGGAAAATCATTCATTGTTCCCAGAATAAGTCTTCTCGTTATAATGATATCCAATGTAGTGGTTCGGCCATCGTTATTGACATCTGCAGCTAGGTATTGCCAAGCTTCTATGAAGGTTTGTAAGCCTAGAATATTTCTGCTCATTAGCGCTATATCGAAAGTTGAAACACCATTTAATGGATCATCATTCTTAAAAGGAGTGACCGTGTAACTCTGCCCGGAAGGTAGGTCTTCAAAACTGTATTCACCAGCAGCATTGGTAGTAGTAATAGCTTGTTGATGACCACTCAATCGAACTTCAACTCCTTCAATAGGTACTCCTTCCGGTCCTCGCATTTGGCCACTAATAGAGCTTGGCCCTTGCGGGGGATTACAAAACTCCAGATTGTCTTGCACAATGATTTGGCTATTGCATGTACTCCAATTGCCGTTTGGACTCAGCCCAAATGCCAGTACTTCCACTGTTTGTGTGGTGTCAGAGCAAGTCAAAAAGAGGCTCTCTGTTGGATTGGCAATCTCTGGAATCCAATCCCCTTGGAAACTTCCATCGGACTGTAGAATTCCAGCCTGTTCCAGGGCTGATTTGCGATAGATCGCAAATTCATTGGCACCACTACAGCCCGCGGTGGAACCAGCGATAAAATCGGAGGCGTACACTTGTACAGTGGCTAGGTCAGGTAGGCCATCATTGTCGGCATCAATGGGGTTGTCAGGGGAGGTCGGTAATAATTCGACCGCCAAGGCAGAAATACAGCTGATGGATGGAGAGGTGCAGTCTTCAATGGTGATTGGTATTTCTATGTTAAAATAGAAGGGACCATCTTCCTCAAAAAAAGCATCTGGCTCTACTTCCTCAGATTGAATGTACAGGATATGTGATCCAATCGGTAGGTTCAAGGAAAGTTTTTCGCTAGGCCAGGCCTGCAAAGAGTTTGAGCTAGATTGTAAAAGTGTTTGATCTAGGCTTCCATCTGCGTTGAGATCGATACTTACATTCAAACTGATGTTTCTTAGATTTCCTCCCATGCAAGTATCTACCAATTGGAATTCAAATTCCATTTGCACGACACATTCTTCTTGTCCTGAAAGACAGAAATTGGTTGGGGAACTTGAGGAAAAGGCTAAGCAACTTTTATCGAAGTCAAGCTGAAAAGTATCGCAGGGAAGCTCATTCAGCGGAATTTCATCCCTAATTGTAAGGCAAAGATCCAGCATATTATCTTCATAAGTATACAATGAATTAAGCACCCTGAAATAGACAGTTTCGCCAGGCTGATGCCGCAGGTGGTAAATGTCAGAGAACTTTGGATGTTCCATGGGAAGTTGGCGAAAATTATTACAGTCTCCTGTATATGCATCGGAATGAAATGAACCTTTCATGGTTAGCTGGCCAGATGGTGGAATAATAGCTTTAAACCAAAGATCTCCAGCAAATCCAGGTGTAGTAGCAACGGCTGGATAGGCCTCAAAAGCAGGGTTTAAGAAAGCAAAGCTCATAGGAACACACTCATCATTTACCGGTAGTTCAATAGCAGCACTACATAAATCATTGGGTGGTGAGACTGGTACATAGCTTGTTATTCTGAACTCGCTTAATTCCTCTACTGGGACACGTAACCACAAGACTTCATCAGGAATTAGCTGACTCACCTGCAAACTCGTTTCACATGCATAAGTCAATAACTCCAGATCACTACAATCTCCGCGATATAACTCTAAGCTTTTGATATGATCACTGAGAAACTGATCTATCACTTCAATGGTCAATATCCCTTCCGGAGGGGCAATAAAGCTAAACCAGAGATCGCCTACTGGATTGCTTGTAAAGCATTGATTAGGGAAAGTAAGATCCAGCGTACTATTGAAACTGCTATATCGTTCTGATGTCTGTCCAATAGCTAAGGGTTCAGCTAGATTGCAAATATCTGGTGCTGCTGCGAAAAGGCAGCTTAGACCTAGAGATGCATCTTGATCATGACAATCCCCTGCTTGGTTTACAAATGCATCAACGTTATTAGGTCTGATAGGCCAAGAAAACCTAGTGCCAGGGTCACCCAAGCCATCTCCATCTCTGTCGAGATACCAAGTTTGGGAAGTAGTACTATTAATGTTCTCACGAATCGTATAGGAAGTGCTATTCCCACAAAAGTCTGTGGCCGTCCAGATATGATCAATCAAGCTAGAGCCCTGTCTACTTTCTGTCCGAAAACTTACGGTGGCAGTATCATTATCTATTACGACTACTTCAAAAGGGAATTCCCCTAAATTTTCATTAGGGACGAGTGTGATTAGTGGTACTTCTTGATCAGCTACTGCAAAGTAGCGCCTCGTGACGAATGAGTCAACTGGACTTTCAAAGTCTACTTCGTATACGTAGGTAGTCCACTGCCATTCTTCTAGCCAGCAAAAATCATCTCCCCTTAAGAGTTTCTGAACACTACGTCTTCGCCGTGTTCGATCTCGACGGATACTTTGTGCAGAAGTTGGGAATGGATTAGTTGGGTCACAGCTAGGGCATCGCCGTCCGCTAAATTCCTGATCAATATCCAATCCTGTATCTTCTGCATACTGCCTTGCTCGATCCAAATCAATGAGTTGCTGATAATTGTCTATTGGAATGGTATCTAAATCATTGAGTGGAAGATCAAAATATGCAAAATAGGGCTCAGAACAAGAAGGGACGATGCCGTAGTGATTCAGGGCTGCCCATTCATCTAGCCACCAATAGAGATGAAAAGCACCAAAGTTGTAGATTTCACATCGACCATTGAGCGTTGGATTCAATTGAACTGGTTCTTCTGGTGATCGGGCGATGCTAAAGAATCGAGGGTCATCAAAGATGTTTCTGTAGGGAATGAGGAAATTATTCAAAGGAAAGGCTACGTCGTCTAAATCAGCATTGGTTGTGGAAATTTCAAATAGATTTGCCGCTTCCCCCAAATCCCACCACACATTATCATAAATGATCAATTGGCAAGCTTCCAACTGTGTAAGGGCATCTACTCCCTCTTCCAGGTCCTCCACTTCCAAACCGAAATTGGGGAATTCGGTAATAATACTGTTACCCAGGCTGCCAGCGGTAGCCTCATGGAATAATATGGCACTCGGTATACTAATAGAAGCGTCAGAGCCGGGGCCAATAAAGGTAGCGTCCATAATCTGTGGCTTAGATACCTTATCTGGAGACAAATCATGTCCCCCTCGACCTTCCAGGGCTTGATCACCAGCGTTCTCGGCATGAATAGAAAACCAGTTTTCTCCCAATCCTTTGAATCCAAGATCCCATTCAAACTGATCTTCTCCGTTAAAGGCTGCCGCCAGATACTTAGTATGTGCCGTACCACCCAAAAAGCGAAAGCCATCACCCGCGGCGGAAATTACCTCGATATGACGAAGGATAGAAGGTTGGCCGACACCCGCAGCGGTAAAACCTGCCAAGCCAGCTGCACCTCCATGTCGAATTGAAACATATCTAAGGATACCAGAGTTGTCAAATTCATCTGGGCCACCAAACTGGGCCTTGGGAAGGGGAGGAAGCCCTTCTAGGGTGGGGCTGGCTTGGGCTGCATTCACCGGAGCTCCACCTAGTATGATCAGTCCGCCCCATAGCCCACGCTGGCTAATCTGTAGGTCGCTTGTGTCTGCAATGATGTCCTGTTCAGGGGTAAAGAGGATAGGATGTAAAGGACTACCAATGGCTTCGATTTTAGCTCCACGGCTAATGATCAAGGCGGTTGTTGCATCTCCGGTACTCGGATTGTTTTTGGCCTTAATCACGGTGCCTGCCTCAATACGTAGACTTGCTCCTGCTTCTAGAAACACAAAACCATCCAACAGATAGGTATTATTCGCAGTCCAATTATAATTGGTATTGGGCAATAGATCATTGTCTGAAACCGTAATGACCTGTTGAGCAGTAGTTTGCTGTATGAAGATGAAGTATAAGGTTAGTAGACAGAACAGACGGAGGTGAAAACGCATATTCTTTGATATTTATAGGGGTATCATAATCGATCCAATAGCTCCTTAGCCCTTGTGCCAAAGAGGGGATCATCCACTAGAGGAGTTAGATATTGCCTGGCTTGACGGAGTCGGCCTAGTTGTGCATAGATGTTTCCCAGAATCCAGGTGGCGGTGCTTTGCCCTAAGAAATCTTGGTCTTTGCTCAATATTTTGAGTAAGCGTTCGGCTTGTTGGTTTTGGCCTTCTTTCAGAAAGAGTTGGGCTCTCAGCAGGTCCAGAAATTGTAGTTGAGTAGAACCAACTTCTGGCAGCGCCGAAAGGCTATCCAGTAGGAGAGAGGCACTTGCCATATCTTCAGCCTCTACCGCTGCTAAAGGGAGTGTCAAAAGATTTTTAGCCGAGCCTTCGAATCCTTTTCGATTAGCATAGCCTTGTACTGCTTCTAATTCCCATTCGAACTGCACAAGTTCCCGATCAGAGAGGCCCTGATTGGGTCTCCATAACCATACAGCTATAAGTGCCAATACTGCTATAGATGCTGCAATACTCCATCTGCGCAATAGCTTGATTCTTTTCGCTTCTTGTTTTGGTGGATCTTCTGGTCTAAAGAAACCTTCCGACTTTAAGTTCGACCGAACCTCCGCCAATATGTCCTTGCTTTCTTGTTCTTGATAATTCTTTAGGCCTTCCACAAGCGTAGCTTCATTTTCGAGGAAGGCTTTGAAGTCTGGATCTCCCTCCATTCGTCTACTTACTTTCAGCTTAGTTGTATCACTAGCGGTCCCTTGCAGATAGCTGTCAATATCTTCATCCGATAGAAAAAGGCCCGTATCATCCAGTTCGTTTCTAATTTCTTTGAGAAAATTCAAGTTGCGTTCTTCGTCTACCAATTCCAGTCCATTGACCAATTGCTGATATATCTCAAACTCTTCTAACAAAGATGGATCGGATTGAAGTTGTGCTTCAAAGTTTTTTCGTTCAACTTCTCCCATTTGTCCTAGAATATAGCCATCAAATTGGGTGATCATATCTTCATCCATCATAGCGCGGGATTTTGACTTGCGTAAAGCTTTCGTAGACGTTGCATACAGCGATGTTTCTTCTGTTTTGCATACTTATCGCTCAACCCTCGATCCTGCGCTAGTTCTGCAAGACTTAGTTTTAAGACGTAGAAATCCAGCAACAATTCTCTGCATTCTTTTGCCAAAGCTGAAATCGCCCGTTGAACTGCCTTATTCAGGCTGATCTCAGGCCTATCTTCTACGATTTCTAACATGGAAATATCAGATAACTTGCTTTTCAGCTTATTACCTATATCTTCATCTAGAACTAGATCAATCTTACTCTTTTTTTCCTTCTGCAGCTTTTTTAGCCAAAGGTTTCGGACGACCCCATATAGGAATGCATTCACACTAATTTTCAATACGAAGTCCTTGTCTCTTGCCTTCCTAATCAAGACTAAAATAGCTTCTTGAAAAACGTCATCTGCATCTTGCATGGTCCCATTATTTTTCATTACCAATCTTTGGCAACTGGGATAGGCTTGTTGATATAGGTTTTTGAACGTTTCACGGTCATTTGTCCGAATTAATTGCAGCAGTTTTTGATTGTCCATAGAGCTATGATCAATGACTAAGAGCAAGCGTTGTACTTACCAGGTTTTGTTTTTGGGAAAAAGTAGAATTGCCAAGCTCCGATAAGCTTCCTCACTTAATAGGTTAGGAGATGGAAAGCCTGGAGCCAAGTGTTTTAGATGCAAAAGATGCTTTTACATCTCGGTAAAGGAAATAATCTTCAATAAGCTCTAAATATAGTCATTAGAAATTGTATTTTGAAACTGCTAATATTAATGCGTTCTGTTTTATGTTCAAAGGTTACCACTATTTTCCCCTGCCTATGCGAAGTATTGTTATTGTCTGCCTTTCCGTTCTGTTTCCCAGCTACATCAATGCCGAATGCTCCATTCAATTCTCTGCCACCGCCTCTTACGATAAGATCTTGCCGGAGTGCAGTCCAGCGTCTTTGCTGGAATCTGAAATTGACGATCGAGCCTTGGTAAAGGAAATCTTAGGTAAGTTATGGGTTGCCTTGGGTGATGGGCGTAGAACTTTGCCCGAAATCCGATTAGTGGACAACAATAGTATTGCAAGCTATATAGCTATTGGTGGTCGGGAGTATATTGAATTTGACCGAAAGGCACTTGAGCTTTGTAAGCACTTAGAGGATAAATGCAATGCCGCTATTGCATTCATTTTGGGGCATGAATTAACACATCTTTATCGTGCTCACGCTGGCAACGGCTTTCTGCCCCCGAGAAAACATTATGAGCGATATGAACCAGAAGAACAAGAGGCAGATTTATATGGCTCTTTCTTTGCAGAATTAGCTGGTTTCCAAGTGGAAGATGCTATTGAACCTCTATTTGAAACTATTTACACTAGTTTCCCAAAGAAAATTGTCAAGAATTATCCTTCGAGAAATGACCGAATAAATACCGCCTTGGAGAGATGCAGAATATCGCAGGAATTGCAACAGGTATTTAAGATGGGAGTGGTCTTGAATGTGATGGGGGAATATAAAGCTGCGATTCCCTGTTTTGAGTATGTTAATAAAACAGTTCGATTTCACCAGAATTTTCTGAATCTGGGCGCAACATATCTCAATTTAGCCCTTTTGAACCGGGTGAAGCCTATGTCTGCCATGGACTATCCCATTTTTCTCAATTTGGAAACTCCATTTAGAAAACTGCCCGGTTCTGATATTTCACAAACGGAATTGCTCAGTAAGGCAGAAATCTTTTTAAGGGAAGCAAGGAATTATGCGCCCAAAGATCCTGCCACACTGATTAATCTAATCGCCTTGTTTGATCTGCAAGGGATTTCCTCCAAAGTTAATGCTACTCTACGGACGCTCGCTCAACTTCCAACTGCCAAAGTGGGAAAATATTACCTAGCTTATCGCCTGCTCAAGGGAATTGCTGCTTACCGGGAAAATCCCAAGAGTGTCGAGGCTAGAGCTGCTTTCAATGAAGTATTGTACAGTAGTGAAACACCCGAATCCTTAAAGCAAATCGCACGTCACAACATTCGAATCATGGACGGTAAATTGAAGGATATTCCGGTGCCTCCAGAGATCTATTATGAAGATCGTATGGATGGTTTTTCTATCCTCTCTCCAGAGCTTCCAACTCCTTCTATTAAGCTGCCGTTCAACAACAACGAGCAAGAGTTTTCAGTAGCATATTTTCCACATTCGGAGCTTTTGCATCTGCGATGGCAAGGTAGAAGCTTTTTACTACAAGTCACAAATTCCCGCCACTTCCAAACGAAACGCGGACTGCGAATTGGACAATCTATGAGAGATATACAGGAAAAATATCCACAAGCCTACAAGTTTGGACCGGAGGATCCTCTTGGGTATTGGGTCATCCTTCCAGCCCACGGACTTATTTTTCGACTGAATAGGGTGAATGTAATCGAGGAGTGTGGGATTTTCTGGGCTGAATAAGCAGTTGTTGAATAAGTTTGGACCAACATGGTGATTACCTGTAGGGTAGATTGAGAACTAAGGATTGAGATCATCTTAATTTTTAGAACTTTCAAATCCTACCATATGAAATCCATTGATTTTAATGCATTAAGGCCTCAGATATACAGTCACAAGGATCCATCCAACGCATTATACCAAAACTTGCAGTTGAGGGTTAGAATCAGTCAAAGGCAGCAGTTTAGATTAAAGGTAAAACATACAAGGCACAGCAGGAGGCGTGCCTCACAGCGTTCCATTCCGGATAATATTCTACTAATGGTACTGATGTTGGGTACTGCCCTTCACGTGCAAAACAGCATCTATCTTACCGTAACGGAAAAGGATCTACCTCGGGATCTTGATCATAGTTTAGCGGAAAAAATGCGCAATCTTGTCGTCATTTTATCGAGTGATTCCCAAACATTAATCACTTGCTACTATGCTAAGAATGGTGCAAAGCACTTGAAAAGGAGAAACAAGCGAACTTCTTAATCGCTTAGAGCCAAAAAACAATTGTGCATAGTATCAAACTATGCACAACTGCAACCTATCAGCCTATTTTTCACTATTAATCGGCGGAGGTCCCGGAGGCACCATGCCTTTGTATACATAGTCCCCCTTGCGCTCCTTAAACTCTGTCTTTACCTTCTCTCTGAGCGCTGCATCTTCAAAGAGGTCCACCATTGTCATGGATAGGGCCTTGGCGGCGTAGGCCATACCTTTATGACCGATAGACATACCGCCACAAGCCACGACTGCCCACGAGTGCCAAGGGGTGCCCTTGGGGGCAGTGGTAGCTCCCATCCTAATCGTTGGGACGACGAAACTAACATCTCCTACATCGGTGGAGCCGCCCATGGGATGTTCCTGCGTCTCTTCGAGCGGAGAGATGATAGATTCAATTCCCACTTGCTCCTTACCTGTAGCTTCCTGTATCTTTTTGGCAAAATCCTGTTCTTTATCCGTGTATTCTATGGCACCGAGGAACTCCAGGTTCTCTTGTAGGCGAGCTCCTCCGGTGCGGTTCACCAATATCTCGTGAATTCCTGAAACTAGACTTACCTCGTGTTCGACATTGGCCATAATGGCGGCTCCTTCAGCCATTCGTTCCACTTGTTTCCAAACCACCTCCATATTGGCACGCTTCGTATCCCGCACCCGGACCCAGATACGCGAATAATCCGGTACCACATTCACTACTTTACCGGCATCTTGGATGTGATAATGGATGCGGACGGTAGGGCGCACATGTTCTCTGTACATATTGATGCCGTCCGTATACAATTCCAAAGCGTCGGAAGCACTACGACCATTCCAGGGATCGGCTGAAGCATGCGCAGCTTGGCCACGAAATTCCACGATGAAATCCACAAGGGCTAAGGAACTTTGTACATCTGCTTTGGTTTCCGCCGCGGGATGCCAGTCCATGACGACATCGACATCTTCGAATAAACCCGCTCGGATCATCCATAACTTGCCAAAGAATTTTTCCTCGGCGGGTGTGCCATAGAAACGTACCGTACCTTTTAATTTACCTGCTGCAATGAGTTCTTTGATGGCAATGGCAGCACCTAAGGAGGCGGTTCCAAACAGATTATGACCACAGCCATGGCCAGCGGAGCCGGGATTCAAAGGATCTTTGTGAGGAACAGTCTTCTGGGAAAGGCCAGGGAGTGCATCAAATTCTCCCAAGATGCCGATGACTGGTGAACCTGATCCAAACTCTGCTGTGAAAGCAGTGGGTATTTCTGCCAGCCCCCTTTTTACGGTAAAGCCATGTTTTTCGGCAAAATCTGCTAAAGCCTTGGCAGATTGGGTCTCCTGGAAAGCGATTTCCTCAAACGCCCATATTTTGTCGCTTAGGTCGGTCAATTGCTGATACTCGCGATCAATCGTGGCGATGACAGCCTTTTTATTCTTGTTGAATTTCAAATTGCTTTGGGCGAGACTTACAGTACAGATGGCACAAAGCAGTAGGATGGTAGCTAGAAATTTCATTATACTAGAAAAGAATTTAACGGTTAAATACTACAATTGGCAATATCTTTATCGAGTGTCTTCAAGGATGAGATGGGGCGAGGAACCACTAATATAATGAGTTTGACTTTAAGCAGTCGTTATTTTGGTTTTTCGATAGCAATGATCGAAGGAACACCAATACTTATCTGGTGAAGTCTAGTGAGGTATTCATAACGCCTCCTTTGATCGATCACCCTCTCTGCCTCACTTCGTGGGTCATAAGGATGGACGCAGAAAAGGTCTTCTTGTTGGCTGTTCTTATAACAGGGAAGCCAGAAGTAATTGGCCTTTGTAAAACCAATGGATTTCAATAGAGCTGCTCTTTCCTCAGCTGCTTCGCGCTCAACGTAAAACTGATCTACTAGCAAGAGTCGTCGTCCACGAAAAGACAAATACTCACAGCTCGTAGTTGTAGCAGGTACTGGGGAGGGTTCAGGTATCCAATATCTGTCCTTATGCGGAGGAGAAGGAATATAATTGGTTGATCTTGAACGATGAAGGTCTTCAGTAGTCGATCTGGAGATAGAATGCCTTTCTTGCGAAGGTGGTACTAAAAATAAGAAGCCGAAAAGCAAGCCAGCTCCAATAATGGAATATAGTTGTAATTGATAGTTGAATTGAGCACGGGTAGGCTTTCCAAAGCCGTTTTGTCTCTTTACTTTGGCAATTCGCTTCAGTGCTAAAGGAGCATTTTTATAATGCTGGGAATAATCCGTGACATCAGATTTAGTACTGAATCTCGGGTGTACATGCACAACAGGGTGCTCTGTTGTTGAGACAACTATTAAACCAATACCTGTTTTGCGGCAGTGCTGTAGCAGCCTATGAAATTGATCCGGCTTGCTCATGCTATCAATTCCGATAGCCAGCCAACGTTCATCAGCGGGATATTGCTTTAGTTGTTCCAAAGCTGCGACGCGAGCATGCCTTTTCAAGGCCAATGGTTGAGCCATGCTGATATAGGCTTTCACCATCCAAATCCAACATCCACCCATCAGTAGTGCCAAGATGGGGTCTAACATTTGCCGAACTCCTGCCAGCCACGCCAAGCTCCAAATGAAGGCGAAAGAGAAAGCGGCCACCTTCAAGCCATCATCGACGATTCTAGCTAAGTCGATCTGCTCAACGAGACTTCGGAGAGTATTAGCGGATTTGGCTTCCAGGGAAGCCACAAAGGGATTATGACCCTTCTGCCGAAAGATGATTAGCCCATCTGCCCGCTTGCCTTCGTTCGTGTACGCCTCTAACTCTCTATAGATAATTCCATTCACAGGACATCGCCGGTAATACTCTTGATACAAGTATTGCAATGCCTTCTTCTTGATGTAGCCCTCTGGCAGTTTCTTCTTCACGAAATCGCTCTTTATTGCCTGTTTAAATTACGAATAATCTTTTGTTTTTGAGCGAGTTCGGGTTTAGTTTACATATTAATGTAATATTGGTTTACAAATGGTTGAATTAAATAATAAAATATTTGATTTGTTATTATTTAAAATCTAGGACGTGTAATCTCTTCCTTATTCTTCCTGTAAACTTTGATTACCTATCACCGATGATTAGAGACATTTCTTCTGAAAGAAAAAACATATGCAGCTGCCGATTTGCTAAGAATCCCGTTCCTTGCCAGAGCAATAGGTAAATGCCTATCTTAGAAAATGCAAGGCCCCTGAGAAAATCGAAATCTCAAATAGAAGAGAGGTACTCTAGTCCTTCACAAAACTAATTAGAGCTTTATGACTAATCGGAGAAAGTTTCTGCAACAAGCCGCCAGCTCAGCGATTGGCATGTCCTTATTCCCCACCAGTAGTTTCGCTATTATCCATAAACGGAAACCCCTCGCTGATCTTATTGTCGGGCATAACACTCACCGTTACAAAGTATATGCTGATTGGGCCCAGATTAGTGCCATTCAACATCCTCTACTAAATTGCCATGAAATGGTCATGGATAGGAAAGGGCGTTTGCTGATGCTGGGCGATCATATTCAAAACAATGTTTTGGTTTTTGATAAATCAGGTAAACTGCTGGATGCCTGGGGTACTCAGTATCCGGGTGGACATGGCCTAACCCTCAGTCAGGAAGGGGAGGAGGATGTATTATTTATTGTAGACTGTGGTTGGTTCCAAACTCGAACCGGCAAATGGAAAAAGCAGGCCGGGCGAGTTGTGAAGACCAATATTGATGGGGAGCTAATTTTTAATGTTGGTCATCCATCTACCTTGGGCATTTACGAAGAAGGTGAGCCTTTCATGCCCACCGAAGTTGCCGTCGCTCCAAACGGGGATTTTTATATTGCAGATGGATATGGATCAGACTATATCATCCAATACAATCACAAAGGAGAGTACATTCGACATTTCGGTGGCCACAAGAACGAAGACAAGAATTACAACCTACACAATGCCCATGGAGTAGCAGTTGATATCCGAGATCCAAATTCCCCCAAGCTGATCGTTAGTTCTCGCAATGACTATGCTTTTAAGTATTTCACATTGGACGGGAAGTTCATTAAGACCGTCCATCTGCCCGGCGCTTTTGTGTGCCGACCTGTAATCAAGGGACAGTATCTGTATGCGGGGGTTTGTTGGTCAGAAACGACTGATGGTAAAAGATGGCATCCGAATACTGGCTTTGTCACCATTCTAAATGACAAAGACGAAGTCATCTCCAATCCGGGCGGAAAGGCCCCTTCCTATAAGGATGGGATCCTCCAATCGATGTTTCAAGCGACAGGAAAAGAGAAGATATTTAATCACGGACATGACGTTTGTGTAGATGACGATGACAACCTGTATATCTGCCAATGGAATGCCAACAAAACACCTCCTATTAAGTTAGAGAGAGTGTGATGTAATAGATTGATTGCTAGGTTTTTGGATGCTGTTATTTCAAGTTTTTGCAAAGGCTAATCCATATCGAAACTCTAGAAATTGAGGGTAAGGTATGAACTTAGATGGATAAGCTCAACATGGTCACAATTGCTGAATACACTCAGGTTCCTTGCTTTGCCTTTGGGGCCACTTCTCTCTGTCCTGGTTGAAGACTCCAGATAAACAAATGGAGCTTTTGACCAATAGCTTTTAAAAACATAATAGGCATCCTTGGGCTTTTCGCTTCTATCAACCAATCCCTTTTGATTGACAAAAGGAATTGGATTTTCTGGTCGTAATGGGGGGCCAAAGTCTTTGAAGGCCCACTGAGCATTTCCAGCAAACCAGTCCGTAGTTTCTGAAATACTCAGATGCCAGTCAAACAAATCCACAATTTAGTTTTCTGTCCAGTCGCCACTCTTCGCCACATTCTTTACATTAACTTGGTTAATTTCTTTAGCCCATTCGTTGGGATTTACTTGACCTTCTCCATCTATGGGTGTTTCGGTATGTCTTCCTACATGACTGGAACCACCATATTCCATATGCACAAAGCGATCGTACCGCTGTCTTTGATCTTCAATAGCCTTCTGGTAATTTTTATAGGCACCTGCGTACCAACCGGACCATATAGATGGAGAAAAAACATCTACTAAATCCCTTTAGGATCTCTTTGGATGCATCGGATGGAGTTGGAATATAGACCTTGTGATGCCCCATAGTTCTGGAAGGTATCAACGGTAGCATCATATCTGCTTAGCCCTTGCATTGTTCCTACCCAAAGTGTATGTTCCGTGGTATCAAAGTAGAGCACTCGAATATCATTACCAACAACAGAGTTGGACTGCTGGGGGTCATGCCGATAAATGGGGAATTGATAGCCATCGTATTTATTCAGTCCATCTCTTGTCCCAAACCACATATGCCCAACTTCATCTTGGGTGATCGCAAATACCGTCCCCTGTGAAAGCCCTTCTTTCATATCTAAATTACGGAAAACTGCTTCCTGCTGAGCTAGTAGGGAGTAGGTGAAGAAGCAGCATAAAGCCAATATCCATGCCTGCTTAAATTTTATGTAAATCTGCGTGATAAACATACTGATCTGTGGTCGTGTGGCTCGGGTCAGAGATTGATTGGGAAGGTACCCTGATTTTCTTGCTACAGCTAACTATATTTCAATTTGAATGGAGGCCATCGGGCAATTTACAAAATAAAGACTTAGCGATATTCTGGATGTTGAAATTTTGTCTCTCTTCGTCATATGATGTCAAGATTCAAAAGCCTGTTCGCGCTAGGTGCAGCACTCGGCTAAACAATTTTTACTTTTTTATCATTTGTTTTCTTAATTTAGGCTTAACTCCCTCCTTAATGGTTCATAGCAAAAATTACCAAGCCTTAAACATGAAAACCAAATCCTATCACTTGACTTCAATCAAAGAATTGAAGGAGACACTAGCTGTAATCAAGAATGAGGACTTCCAGCCTACCTTAGCTATAGTCTTTACAAGCATAAGCTTGAATTTAGAAGAAATGCGCAGCTGTTTTGTTGATGCAAACCTGGCTTTAGTAGGGTGTAGCACTGCTGGTGAAATAATCGATGATGCTCTCCATGAGCATTCTATGGCAGTTTTGTTAATGGATGTAGATACTGAGGCGTTTCGAATACAATTGGAAGAGTATCAGGAGGAGAACATTCAGGTGCCGGCGGAGAGAATAGGGGCCTTTGTTTCAGGAAGTTTCGTCAAGCCTGGGATGTTACTGATGTCTGGGGGCTTGGCCATTGATGCTCAACGGCTCGTACATGGGATCAATGCTTCTACCTCTGAACCTATCCCAATCTATGGAGGCTTGGCCGGTGATGATTTAAATATGGTGAAAACTTTTGCTTTTACGCACGAGAAGGTCACTGACAATGGAGCTGCCTGTTTGGTTTTCAATACGGAAAGAGTCACCCTAAGTGGTTTGGCTATCAGTGGATGGCAACCGATTGGTGGAGTGAATGTGATTACCAAGGCTACAGGTAATCAGGTTTTTGAAATTAATGGAGAGCCGGCCTACGACGTGTTTGTACGATACTTTGGTTTGACAGAAGCTGAGACGAAACATGATCAATTGATTGGCATCCAAACCAATTATCCCTTTCAAATACTTAGGGAAGGGGGGAAGCATATTCTTAGGTCGCCCTTGCTGGTACATAAAGACACGAAAAGTATCAGTTTAGCAGCTAGTGTCCAAGAAGGGGATCGGTTTCGATTCTCTACCTCACCGGGGTTTGAAGTGGTGGAACAAACGGTTGAAGGATTTAAAGATCTGAAATCAGAAGCGCCAGAGGCTGATGCCTTGATTCTGTTTTCCTGCAAAGGAAGACATGGAGCCTTTGGTCCCATGATCAACGAGGAAATCAAGGGGATACATACTTACTGGAATAAGCCACTTATCGGTTTTCTTTCCTATGGAGAGATCGGTAACTTAAGTGCGGAGGAGATCGAATTTCACAATGAGACCTGTGCCGCAGTGGTGTTGAAAGAGAAGTAAGATGACCGATTCTCTGGAGAAAATATGGCGCAACATCCAAAACTTAAGTTCGATTAGCGAATCAGAGAAAGAGCTGTTGCTGGAGGATCTTTCTCGTTTGCGGAAGGAGCAGGATACCTATGACTTTAAGCTGAAGCGAATACTCAAGGATAAATCTATCGCGGTCAACATTCTCGAAGCGACCATAGAGGACCTGGAGAAAAAGCACCTGGAAGTCGAACAGGCCAATGAGAAGCTTTCTGCGCAGCGGAAAGAGCTACAATTGCAAAAACAGATAATCGAAGAGAATGCCAAGGTCCTTCAGCAAAATCTGGAAAAACTAGAGCAATCCTATAAAGAACTTGAACAATTTTCCTACATCGCTTCACATGATCTGAAGAGTCCCCTACGGACCATCGCCAGTTTTGCTCAGCTGTTGGAAAGAAGGCACTATAAGGAACTGGACAAGGAGGGACAAGAGTTTATTCGGTTCATTGTATCCGGAGTCAACCAAATGAGTGATGTGATCAAGGGCCTACTACAATATGCGCAAATTGATAACGATGCCGAATTGGCTGAATGTGTAGATCTCAATAAAATATTGGATAGCATTAAATTACATCTCCAAGCGGATATCGAGAAACATGAGGTGCAGTTCATCAGTGATCAACTCCCCAATATTTATGGTAATAAAGTAGGTCTCATTCAACTCTTCCAAAACCTAATTGATAATGCTATCAAATTCAGAGGGACATCAAAGCCCCTGATCAAAATCAGCTGTCAACACTTTGAGGATATGCAAGAATGGGAGTTTCGTTTGACTGACAACGGGGTGGGCATGAGTGAAGAATTTCAGGAAAAAGTCTTCCTCCCATTTCAGCGTTTGAGTAGCAAGAAAGTCCCTGGTTTAGGCATAGGACTTGCTGTTTGCCATAAGGTCGTAAAGCTGCATCAGGGGCGAATTCGTTTTGAATCCGAACCTGGAGCAGGCACTACTTTCATTTTCACACTATCATCCCTGGGGAAAGACAAATCTTGATTTATCTAACTCACATCTATTTCCAACTGTGTAGGCGGATGAAGAATCTGACCTGTAAAAGCCTGATATCATTTATAAAAAGTTAGAAATTGGCGAAAATGGAAGTTCTTAATGGTATTGAAATCCGATAAAAAGTAGATTTTGAGGTATGAAAACTCAATCTCTCCTGATACTAGTCTTTCTTCTCACCGGAAAGCTCTTGGCACAGAATGTACAAATGGAAGGTGCCCGCGTGACTATCCAAGACCAGGCCAAGGTGGGCAACATCATTACTGGAACGGGAAATGATGTCAAAATCACGCAACATATTACGCAGAATGTACTACCCAAATCACAAGAATTCACCTATCTACAAGCTGAGGTAGAATCCTTGAGGCAGATCCTGGCAGATAAGAATAAAGCCCTGAATGAAGCGATATCGGCAGATAATTCCTCTTTGGAAGCCTACATCCGCCGTGATCGGGATGAACGGGCTGCTGAATACGAAAATGCTCGGCAGCGCCTTAATCGCTTCAAGGAAGACGTGATTCGCTTGGCCAAAACCTTTGATAAGATACCGGTCATATCTGAGCGTTTGCGGGAAGCAAGAGCCTTGTTTCAGAACGGCAATTTCAGTGCTGCTGATGCCCTATTGCAAAGGACACAAATGGGGCAGGAGACCGATGGTTTACTTAGGAAGAAGAAGGATTTGCAAAAAGAGCTGTCAGCAGTAGATAGTCTCTTGGAGATAAAGTCAGTAGAATGGCTCATTAAAGCCGAGATTACCAAGACTCGTCGTGAACTCACACATTGGCTGGATTCCACTCGACATTATTTTGAACGATCTCTGGCTTGTGATAGGGGAGGAGAGAATCAATTTCAGTATGCACTATTCTTGCAGCATCACAAGTTGCTTGAAGATGCCATAAAGCAGTACCGTGGAGCAAGAGAGGTGTTTTGGGCAAAAGGGGATTCTCTGGATGTCTTGTTTGTACAGAGCAATTTAGCAGTTATTTATCAGGAAAAAAATGAGCTTGCTAAAGCTGAAAAAACCTATCTAGCGCTCATCGGAGATCGAAAAAACATCGGGGATACTTTATCTCAGTATCATTATTTTGACCTGGCAGTCCTAAAAAACAATCTGGGGAATGTTTATCGGGCTCAAAGTAAGTTGGTCCAAGCCGAAGCCGTTTATACCGAGGCACTCCTAATTCGAAAGAAGTTGGCGGAAAAAGGGCCGCTAACGTACCAAGCAGATTTGGCCATTACCTTGGAAAACCTGGGAATACTATACAGTCAACTTCGACAGAATGAGAAGGCTGAGCCGCTATTTCTACAAGCCATAGAGATTAGGCAAGCCTTGAGCCAGAATGATCCAAATACCTATCGAGCGGCCCTTGCCACTAGTCAAAGTAATCTAGGTACACTGTATCGTAAACAGAAGAAACTGAACAAGGCCGAGGCACTTTATCTAGAGTGTCTTTCCATTCGCCAGGAACTGAGTAAGGATAATCCCTTAGCCTACGAAGGAGATTTAGCAGCGATTGAACATAACTTAGGAACCTTAGGCATTGCCCAGCAAAAATTTAAGGAAGCACAGCATTTTCTATCGACTGCGCTGGAAAGACGTCGACGCTTAGCTGAGGGTGCTCCAGTCGTGTATGAGCCGTTGCTAGCTACTACCCAGCAGAGTCTCGGATACTTATTTGTACAGTTGGGAAAGTTTATGGAAGCAGAGCAAGCCTTTCAAGAGGTGTTGACTATTAGAGAGCAGCTTAGTCTGAAGAACCCAGTTGCTTATCAAGTAGATTTGGGAACCATCCTTATCAGTCAAGGTCATCTCTTTTATCAAATGCAAAAGTGGGAAGAAGCTGAAGCAACCTATTTACGGGCACTACAAGTTTGGGAACCATTGGCTGCCAAGGAGCCAGCCTTATATTCAGCTGAGGTGGCCAAGGTAGCCAACGCCTTAGGGGCGGTTTATGATCATGGCGTAAGAGATAAGATAAAAGCTGAGATATGGTATCGCAAAGCATTGGATACTAGGAGATTACTAGCTGAAAAAGAAACCGAGAAATATGCGCTTGAAGTGGGGCAATCTGCTGTTGTTTTGGCCTCTTTTTTATTGGAAAATAGGGACTCTGTGGCAGCTATAGTCTTATTCCGGGAGGCCCTACAGATTAGCGATCGCTATACGGATCAGCCTTTGGCAAAGAAAATCTCTTCTTTAGTCATCAAAAGTATAGGAATTGAGCAAGCAGACCCAGATTTAGCCAACTGGGAGCGAAAGTCGCAAGTTTTAGCACGAGCTGTTCAGAACGAAAAAGAGGAAGGGGATAGAATAGAACCACAACGGGAACTTCTAAAGCACTGGCAGGCGGCACACCAAATACATTCCGATAATCCAAGAATTACCAAAAGGCTAGCCACCACCTATGGCCATTTGGCTAGACTCCATTTATTTGTCGAAGATTTTCAGACAGCGGAGAATCATGCCAAAAAAGGCTTAGGACTTACACCAGAGTTATGTGATGCACAAGCACCTTTAGCGGTAGCTTTACTATTTCAAAATCGTTTCCAGGAAGCCTTGCCATTACTACAAGCTTGTCGAGATAAGCGGAAAAGTAAATTTCTAAGTTGGGGAGCATCCTTACAATTTGATTTAAGGAAATTAGAATCAAAAGGGATTACACATCCGCAGCTGGCTGAAGCTAAGACTATTTTGGCCGGAGAATGATAGATCCTGTGAGGGTGCTGATTTCTTACTAGTAAGCCATATAAGGTCATTGCGCAATAGGGTAGGGGTTCACTTCGCCCATACCCCTCTCTTCTCCTTCGAACGGCCTAAGTTAGAGAGTCTTGCTAAAGTCCAGGTCTTGGTAATGCTCAAAAAAGAAGTTAATGTAGGCTTCCATCTCTTTTTTTGCACTAGCTCTTAAATACCTACATTTCCGAATCACTTGCAGTAACTCTTTTCTTTTTTCGAGCATCTCCTTAAAGATGGTGCGTAGATCTTCTACCTCTTCCTGAAAGCCTAGATAGGCCCGCCCATAGGTAAGGGGATTTTCTAGGCTTTCTTTTGGGGGCATGGCATAGGATGCAGCTACTAAAGCCGAGAAATCAAAATCATAGGGAACCACGATGACCTTATCTCCTCGCATCATATACTTGATGTTCTTTGAGATGGTTAGCCCCCAATCTTGGTTTCCAATCATGTATTGAAACAAGGAGGTTAGACGCAAAGACTGGGGCTGGAACTCCATCTTGTTCAGCACTCGAATACCTTTGGCTTTGGTCGCTCCAATTCTAGCTCGTAGCTGAGCCGTATCTTCGATTAAGAAAGCCATCTGAGTGATTTTTTTTCCTGATCGAGTATCCTCAATCGTCATTTTGACCAGCTGAACTCGAAAACTGATGGTTGTCAATTGATTATAGAGCTTATACGTGATGTATTCGCGGATCAGTGCTTCACGAGCCATTTGATC
Source organism: Saprospiraceae bacterium (assembly GCA_965263225.1). Taxonomy (GTDB): domain Bacteria; phylum Bacteroidota; class Bacteroidia; order Chitinophagales; family Saprospiraceae; genus DT-111. The sequence continues at coordinate 143,359 of CBDHHG010000033.1, read as the reverse complement.
ATTGTCCATACAATATGTTACGAGCTTCAAATCATCAAAAGACGCCAGACCTGCTTTTGCTAAGTCTTTCTTACTGAAATCAATAGTTAAAGGAGGCATTTCCTGGCAACGCTGTCTTCGGAATTTTCCTCGAAGACTCAGATTCACTTGCCAGCTTTGAGGCTGCCCGGTTTGATCAGTGAAGGTAAGCAAGCCAGGATAGGCATCCTTATTCCTCCGATTCTCCTGTAAACTGCTTAGATCAAAGCTTAAGTTGATCTTTATAACTTCTTGGTAATTAATGATATCAAAAATGGAATTCTGTTGAGCTGTAGCAGGATTCAAGAGCGAGAGTAGGCTCAGTAAAATAGGGTAGAGGTTTTTAATTTTCGAGAGAGTTAGCATGAGGATGACTTTTGTGTAACTAACCCTACTGCTACCAAATTAGTTCAAGACGGAATAGTTTGTAACTAATTGTTAAACAGTTGGTTGTGTCGTATTTGTTGTATTCCTAGAGATTTTATCAGGACAAACACTCATTTTAGCAAAGGAAGCATTGAGATAGAGCAAAATTGAATAAGTAAATTTTTTTTGAGCAGGGTAATGGACCTCCCGAGGCATTGGGCATAGATTGGCCTAAAGGGGACTTTAATGAAGAAAAGCCGTTTGGATAGTGTAACTAGTCAAAGAGGATTATCATCCTTGGATTATTCTCTACAAGCTTGTTCCAGTTGGACTGAACTATGCAGTTATTGGATGTTAAGTTACGATAAATGTGTAGCTCATAATTAATCATACGTTGAACGCATTTATACTGTTGTAAAATTGAAATAAAGTAACTAAATTTGGCTAATGCCGCGCCCGAAAACCGATAAAAAGTATAGCAAATTTTTCTATTACGACATTACGATTAAAAAAGGCGATGGCTTCACTGAGTTCTTGCATAAAGTTCATGCACAGGACTTAAGAGCTTTTTTGAAGGTCTATCTTAGGACGCAGGATTTGCGTCTCTTACCAATTGGTCTTTATAATCATATTATTGTCGTAAAAGAATATGCTATAGCGGACACTAGAGGCCGAACATGGATTCGGTTTAGATTAAATCGGCTTTATAAGCAATGGGAAATTGAAAAGGTAATTAATACGGCTAATTGGTTGCCTGAGTAGTTTTCCTGTTTCTATTAATTAAAAAAGCCTTCAGTCCTATAGAACGGCTATTCTTGCAGGACATGAAGGCTTAAATACAAACTTGAAATGCAAACTAATGTAAATTTAGTTTCTGCGCAACTCTGCGCGGATAAAAATATTTTGGGCTGTTTGGAGAAAAACGGCTCTTGGGGTTGTACTGTACCCTCGTCTTTCTCACTCGGCGAGGGCTTTTTTATTCCTCCAATTACCGCCTTTCTGCGGGGATCTTCACTATTTAAAAGCATCTTTAAGATTGATTTTGTTGATGTTGTCACGAATGATTTAACAGAATCTAATTCCGGAAGTAACAATACGTTTACACCTATTGTTGTGGATGATTTGGCGGGGTTTGATAAAAACTGCTACGGTATGGCGGATTCCTTAAAAAAACCTATTGTCGCTATTGATGGGGTAGGGGGTAATGCTTCAGATGTTATTGAAGATGATGTGATGCTAGGTCGCAAGTCGGATAAGCGTGCATTAAGTAGAACGCACGCTAAAAATACAACGGATGACGGTGTACCTGTCAATCCGTCTATTATTGGTTTAGATTGGCTTAGTTTTCGTTTAAAGTGGGATTTGCTGTTATCTGATTTCAATGAAGACGACCTCTATAGTGTTGGTCCCTTTCGGTTTGCCTACAAGGGGTATGGTACTAAGCACTACAGGGGCGTAGCTTCTGTATTTTACAATGGTGAACACTGGGCTGAAATGTGTTTTGATGGTAACAAAAAGACTCATATTAACACTTGTCAGGTTACCATCAAAAACGAATGGTTTTACAAGAAAGGGGTATCTATATCAGGTATTATTGAGGAATTAATGGGGTGCACTCTCGCGGATTTTTTGAACTTCACGAGGGTTGATATTGCGATAGATGGTGAAAACGATTTCGGTAGTATTGGGACTGCTTACAATTATGGTCTTATAGAAAGGTTGGGGTCTGCTAGGTTCAAAGCGGAAGGGTTTGATCGTGGGTCTAAAAAGTGGAGTTCTTTTTACATAGGTTCCAGGTCATCAAGTAGGATGCTTCGTGTTTATGACAAAACTCTTGAGTTAGAGCAAAAAGGACATAAGGATTATATAACGCAAATGTTTCATGATAATGGTTTACATGATCAGGTTTACCGTGCTGAAATGCAGTTTAACAGTGCTTACTTTCGTGAGTTTGCCATTGATTTTACTTTGCGGGATTTGGATAATCCTTACTCTTTGGGTTCGTTATTTTCTCAGGCCGTACATCAGAAAGGTTTTGCTGAATTCGTAGAAAAAGGTTTAGACAAGAACAAGTCAAGATGGGATAAAATACCTGTTTGGGACTGTTTGCGAAACTTAGCGGTTAGGGTCTTTGAAAAAGCTGCGGATAAAGTCTCTGACGGTTCTAAGGTCGCCAAGATGGCTATTAAGAGGCTTTGCAAAGAGGCTTATTTCGCTTTAACTGATACGAAGGCGCACGCGTCGTATATGGGAGCCGCTGCGCTTGTTCATAACAGTAGTCTATTGTCGTGGTTTCGTGAAAAGTCTGCTTATTGGATTTCAGATTTTGAAAAGCACACTTTTTTAACTGGTGAAGCTCCGGCACACCATGTTCATTCATCTTTTGAATTCTATAGTTTATTTGATTCTGTTAATTTTTTCTTACAACAAATTCAATTATCACATGAAGTATCAAACGAGAATTGTAGCACTGTCAGAGACATTTTCAAAGCAAGATTTGGCCAATAGGTATTCCATAAATAGGAAAACCTTTAGAAACTGGGTGAGACTCCTTATTCTTACTCAGGAAGACTGTCCCTTTGATTACGAGTCGTATTGTAAGGTTAGGGGTCCGCTTTACCCTTTTTGGTCTTCTTGGATTATTGCTAAGCTCGAAGGTTGTTCTTCGTCTTCTTCTGACAATGCAGCCTAACACTATGTACACGTAAGAAAGGGGAAATTATTTTTTTTCGGAAAAGCCCCCCTTAAAAGAAGGGATTTTCTGAGAAAAGATAATGAGGGTTGGCCAAATTATGTTTGCTTGGTTTTTCTTGATTTGCGAACAAAATCGCTAAGCAACGCAGGAGCTGCCCTCCTTTTTCCTCGAAAAACGTTCTAACTCTGTCTTTTTTCTTTTAGTCAGCAAATAATATTCTGCTTCGGTTCATTTTGGGGTTTATTGGTTTCCTGTGTTCCTCTGCGGTTCTCAATGGGGTACTCTTCTTTGAGTGTCCCTTTTTTTTGTGAGGTAATTAAATATTTCTTCACACTAAATTTTGTTTTATGCTTATCAGAGAAGCAACTGTAGCGAGTCTTTTACCCAACGGTAGGCTTGCTACTAATGTTCAATTTCAGGTTGCTCGTCTTCTCATTGTTTTTGAGTGGAGCGCAAACCTACCTGCATCAATGGATGCCGTTTTTAACTTCCTTTCTGGGATTGATTGTAGTATTGCTTATGTTGCGCAGGGTAGCACCCATCGCCATAGCCATGAAATTCCTTTAAGTGTTTTTGCTCAATTTGATTCTTCCGCTGAGGGTTCAATTCTCGTAAATCAGAATGCAGCTGCAACCATTAACAAGGTTATTGTACCTGTTATGATGTCTCCGGAAGGTGCATTGAATAATAAGGGCAATGATCAGTTTCAAATTGAGTTTTCTGATATTCCTAGTACGGGCGATTTCACTGTTGCCTTGTATGGGATGGAAAGTCCTTTGGCTACTCCTGCCTTATTGCAGTATCACACTTTAACCATTGAGAGTGACAAGCGGCAAGACGGTTTTGCTTTGCATCAGTATAATAGCATTGCTGTTAATCCTGCCTCACTAACCGAACTTGAATTGGAGTACTCCAACGGTCGCGATGTTCGGTTCACGCCGGAGGAGCTAAGGTACTTGGCTCATAGTACTAATGATGTTGTTGCTGTTGGTTCTACTGGTGCGCATCCTGTGATGGCTCTCAGTGGTTTGTATGATCATGTGATTATTGATGTTTCCGCTGTTACTGGTCTTAAGATTTACAAAAATGCTGGTGCTCCTTGTCATATCTATGGCGAGAAAACCACTATTGTTCGTAAGGTCCAAGAGGCACAACAAGTTAACGCAGGTTTTCAGGATACCACCGCTGAACATATCCTAAAGGATATTAATAACTAATCCTGACGCATTAATCAATTGTCTAACTATTTAATCGACTCAAGAAATGGGATTCTTTAGAAAGTTATTTGCCCCTAAAGCTGGGGGTACTGTCATAGGCAACATTTTAAGAAGTGTTGGCCTTAATAAGCGACCTGTGCCTACCCAAACTGAGGTTGACGCATATTGGGGCCGTTCAACTCCATCCACGGGGATTGTTGATCCAAATGTTGCGCAATCATTGCAGAAAGCTGCTCAAGATGCTGGTGCTACAGCTGACGCGGATAAGAAAAAGACCAGTTGGAAAAAGTGGTTGACTATCGGCGGTATTGCTGCTGGTGGTACTCTTATCACTGTCTTATTGATGAAGGGCGGCAAGCGGCGCAAGTATTAATATTTTTTCACCAATTAAAATTTTTCACTCATGACAAATAGAGTTCAAACCGATCGCTTCGGTAACGCATACCAAATTAAGGGTTTTAAGGAGAATAAGAACGGCTACCTCGTTGCCTACATGGAGCTAGGCGGTAAGCTGTATAAGTTTGAGTATAACAATGCTCAAAATCCGAAGAATCCAGAGGTAAAAGCTTGGTTGAAGTGTACCAAGGTTAACAAGCAAAGGCGACAAACTTCAATGTAATATGGATCAGCTACTTGAATCAGTCGGTCTAAAACAATCTAGCAAGAACGTAAAGTATTGGGCTTATGGGGTCTTGATCGCAACCTCCCTGACTGCTTTATTTTCTATTCTATCATTCATCAAAAAGTAATTTGATTATGAATATCAAGGCTATTCTTGCAGGACTTTGGAATATTGCACGTCCTGTTCTAATTCTCGCGGCTATTTCCCTGTTGGAAAATTACGCTAACAAGTTGAGAGAGTTACAAAGTAACAATTTGTTGAAGCCGTGAGAAATACTATCTACTTAGTGTTGTTGGTTTCTGTGGTTGTGATAGTGTTTGTTCTTCGTCGGGGCTGGCGTGTTGTGCTGGCCTCGGCAAAGAATGTCACCAATTGGGGTGGCATAAAGCATTTTTCACCGCATGAGTTCGACTCACCGGATGCACCTGGTACGGGCCAATTGATGAAGCATTCATTTGTTAAAATCCTCGACAAATTAAGATCGCAACTAAATCAGCCTTTCCATATTAACAGTGGATATAGGACGCAAAATTACAATGCCGATCTAAGATCAAGGGGCTACAAAGCCGCAACAAATAGTGCTCATCTAAAGGGGCTTGCCGCTGATATACATTGTCCAGATATTCACTTCATGTCTAAGCTCGTCAAAGCAGCAAGGAGGCAGGGGGTTAAGAGAATTGGACAGTATCGTACTAGTAATGGTAAGTTGTTTGTTCATCTTGATGTGGATAAAACCAAACTTCATCAAGGCGAATGGGCAATGATAAATGGTTCAAAATCGGAGCAGTTAATTATTCAATAATATTTCAAAAAATTAAATATGAGAAATGCGAAGTTTAAAACGATTTCTAGCAATAGCCTTGGTACTCTCCTTAATTGGGGTTTGTACGTTCTTGGCTTTTTACTTTTGTATCGTATTGGCAAGCCTTATCTTAATACGGCCCTCGAATCCTTCGGCCTACGGAAAAGCGATTTAGAGAAAGAAGTTGAGCGGCGTAAAAGGATTGAACAGAATTTGAGGGCTACGGGTCTTCAAGATCAAGTTAATTATCTTAGGATTAAAAATGATGCCCTAGAGATAGGAAAACATTTTGGGGTGGACTTAGCATGGTATGAGGTCCTCAATGTACGATATTATACTGAAGATGAAGAAGCTGCTATAGCTGTCCTTGAGAGGTATTCAACTATAACTCTGCCGTTTCTTTCTGAGGAATATGAAGGGCAATTTTCCAGAGATTTGCAGAAGGACTGTATCAAGTATCTTTCTGATAAGCAGTATGATTCTGTGAAATACTTATTCTCATGAGGGCTTCATCATTTCAGCCTTTCATGTACGGGGTTCATTCCTTCATGTTTGGCATGGCTGTAGATATTCCCTCTATTGCCCCATACTTTATTAATCTAATTGGTGCCGCTATTTCTGCAATTGTTATCCACGTTGTTAAGGAACATGTCGCACCTTATCTTGTAAAAAAAGCTAAAATATTCAGATTATGGATACTGTCGGAAATGCGCAAATTTCGGAAGGGCGGGTAAAAGTTATACCCTTGGTCCCACAATTAGAACCTACCGCGACCGGATTTAGGATTATTTTGCCTAAAGGTTTTGCTCATTATAGGGCTATTCATCCAACTGGTAGTGCTTCGGATTATAACGGTCCTGATCCACTGGCCGCAATGAATGCACTTAGTAATTTATTGACGGTGGAGAATTTCATTATCACTGCTTTTACTATTACTGAGGACGCTGACAATGTTACTATGGTTGCAACTCCCAAAAGTGGCCCCGGTGGTACGTTTGATCTTCTCGATGAAACACGAATGGATTCGTTTTTTGTTCTTCAAAGTTCGCTAACTGTTCCTATAGATGTTCCTCCCGGGATTCCTGCACCTATCACGATTTGGACTACTTATAGGTTTCAGGATTACTTAACCGGCGAGTTGTTGCCGGCTAGTTACTATATTGAAAATGTTAATCCTTTCGTTGTTCTTTTCATTGCTGACGACAATTTTCAAGGTGGTGTTTATCCGACTTACAATTTTGGTAAAGAGGCTACTTTGTACTCGGATAATATCTATCACGATGTTTTTACCTATTCAACTTCAATGGATTTGTTTCAAGTTTTGAATCAGAATTTGATTATAACTGAACCAATGCTTTTAAAGGGTAGGGTTCCTGTTACGGTTGGATCAGATTTGCAAGGTTTGGAAGAAAATATGATGATTTATATCCTAGAGTGGCCAAATTTGTACCGCGCCTAGCAAAAACGTGTCACATTTTGTTCATACGACGAAAAAAAACGTGGCAAGATTGAATTGTAACCATTTGTTATTCAGGTGGTTACAATGTTTGCCTATAATTAATCTTATGTTAAGTAAGGTTCTCTGTAATTTATACACGCCCCTTTTTGAAAGGCGTTTTTTTGTGCAAATTCATAATGGAGATGAACGCAATAATGACCAGGGCTTGTGAAGAATGCCTCTCTTATGAGAGCATTCTAGTGTGAAAATGAGTATCTTTAAGAACTAAAGTAGATTGTAATGACTTCACCTATAGTACGTCGTTTATTAACCGTGAAAGAGTATCACCAAATGGGTGAATTGGGAATCTTGCAAGGCCAGAACCTAGAATTAATTAATGGAGAAATCTTAGAAATGAGTCCCGTCGGAAGTGATCATGCAAGTATTGTCGAGAAACTGAAGGATTTACTAACTATTAATTTATTTCAACAGGCCATCGTGAGGATACAAAATCCTATCCATTTGTCCGAATATTCAGAACCGGAACCAGATCTAGCGGTTGTACAATTTAGGGAAGACTATTACCGTAAGGCCCACCCTACCCCATCAGATATTATCACCCTCATTGAAGTGGCTGATACTTCCCTAGCTTATGACCTTGAGGTAAAACTACCGTTATATGCTCAACATGAAATTGAAGAATTCTGGTTGAGCAATATTAGTCAACAACAACTGGAAGTCTATACACAACCAGCAGGAGGCACTTACAAGTCGCGCCAAATATACAATAGCGACGACATTGTGACACTCACAAAATTTGATCTGGAAATCAAGGTCAGAGATCTACTGTAGCTTAGGTGAGTTGAAACATTCTATTACTCCGTCAACCACTTTTTAAATTTGGAACTGTTCAATTTGCTGATAATGATCTCCTGTTTAAAGTTTGGTGTGACCTCTAATTTTAACTTTCGACTAAAGTATATCGAAGCTGATTTTATGGCCTTTCTGGATACCAGGAACTGTCTGGAGGCCCTGAAAAAAAAATCTGGGTTGATCTGAGTCTGGACTAAATCCAACGATTTATCAATTAGATACCTTTCGTTTTTGTGCGTGATACAATATACCGTATGATTCTCCAAATAGAAGTAAGCTATGTCCTCTACAGAAAGAGGTAGTATCTTATCCTTGAAATACACCAAAAAGTTCTTTTTATATTTCTTTTGCTGCTGGTGCTTGATATCTCGAATCACCTCCAAGAGTGCCTTATATTGCGATGGAGACCTATAAATAGCTCTGTATTTGTTAAGTGCCACGTCAAGGTCACTCCTTTTTATAGGCTTCAAAATATAGTCAATGCTATTTACTTTGAAAGCTTTTAATGCGTATTCATCGAATGCAGTCGTAAAGATAATGGGGAAGTGCACTGTGGTTTGCTCAAAGATTTCAAAGGAGTTTCCATCAGCTATTTGAATGTCGAAAAAACCTAAATCTGGCCATGTCGTTTTTGACTCGATCCATTCCACTGCATCCCTGACGGATTCAATAATAGCCATTATTTCAATTTCTGGGTCTAGTTCGAGCAAGACATCACAGAGATCTCTTGCTACACTGTACTCGTCCTCCACAATCAATACTTTCATAAGAGTGGAAGTTGAACGCTAAAACTTACCGAATCACGGGTAATAGTAATTTCCCGGCCAGACAACAATTTATAGCGATTGTTTAGATTGTTTAATCCTAAGCCGAAGCTCTCTACATGTTCTTTCTCCTGTAGGTTATTATTTACACTGATCAACTGACCATTGGTGTAGATCGTAATTTTTAAGGGCATATTATGGGTCATGACGTTATGTTGTATCGCATTTTCAATCAAGAGTTGAATGGACATGGAAGGAATGTAAGAACTCCAATCCGAATCTAGGATATCCATCTCAAATTGTAGTTTTTCTCCAAATCGTTTTTGTAGTATATAAATGTAGGTCGATATAAAGTCCAACTCTTGTCTTAGCGTTACCAAATCAGCTTTAGCTTCTTTCAATGTATAACGGAAGGTTTTGGAAATATCTTGAATAAATTCAAGGCCATTTTCCTTGCTTTCATTTCGGACGATAGTACTTAAGGTACTTAGCGTATTAAAGAAAAAGTGAGGGCTAATCTGCTCCTTTAAAGCAGCAAGCTCAGCTTTAGCTTTTTCCTCCTGTAGTTTGACCAAGTTGAGCTCAATGGCTCTGATTTTTTCCATCCTCAATAGGATGTAAGGCGCAATAATGGCAATAATGAAAATGGAAGCGTGATTGATAAGGTAGTTTTGTACGTAATCCCCTGTTATCGTAGATTCAGAAATTACCTTTGTGGCGTATTTGCTTACCAAAAAATCCAGGTAAATGAAACCCGCAAGCAAGACCAAATTGCTACCCGTAATCAGCAATAGTTGCTGACGACGATTGAAAGTATCGGGTATTAGGTAACTTTTCCAACTGTAGTTATAAAAGATAAAGACAATCAGGATTACCAATTCGGAGAATACCCCAACAAACCCAATTTTCCATAAAAACCAGTATTCTTCTTCTCTAGCTGCGGTTGAAACCTGTATTTGAGATAACTCATGATAACGATTCAATAGGCCGATATTGGCAAGCACGGTTATTAGGACAGCACCTAAGATAATTAGCCAAATGAATGCAGCCTTTTTTAGCATTGCGTAAGGTTAGTTTTGTTGCTGCTTTACGGTATTATGTCTTATGCAGTTTTACTAATCTCCTCAATAGAGCAAATGCGCGTAGATCAATATTGGTCATACCCCAATTGTAGTTTCTCATGATGACAACTCCATATTCTTGTTCTCTTTCAAACATGAAATTTGCAGTATATCCTGAAACGGCTCCGGTGTGACCAACGGTTGCAATAGTACTATCCCTCAGCAATCTGAATCCTAAGCCATAATTTTGCCACCATTGTTCATCCTCAACCCAAACTGGCTCTTGCATGGCATGCAGTTTAGAGTTCCCTAATAGATCATGATGCCCTAAGGTACTCATCATAAATTTCGCAAGATCATTTGGTGTTGAATAGATGGCCCCATTGGGAACCTTATATCCCCGCCCTTTATGTTCCTCCTTAGGTGTATCTAAATTGAGCTCCCCAAACGGTCCCCCTTCCATCCCTTTGGCTAAATGGTCCAATCTTTCTTCTGGAACTATGAAGTAGCTATTCTTCATGCGAAGCGGTTTAAATATTTTTTCCTCAATCAACTCCATATACGGTTTCTTGGCGGCTCGGGACAGTGCCAAACCCAGTATTCCATACCCAATGTTGGAATAGCTGTATTTTTCTCCTGGTTTAGATTGGAAAGAGGTTTTAGGGATACAGGCTAACAACTTCTGTTCCCAATCTTGAATCGGCCCTGTATAGGCCTCTTCCCAATCGGGTTCCCGCTGGAGGCCAGCGGTATGACTGGCCAATTGCTTAAAATTGATCTTGGTAGAATCTGAGTATCCCTGTAAGTTTTTGATCTCTTCGAGGTAGCTTTCTACCGGATCTTCTATGTTTAGCAGCCCGTCTTCTTCCAATTGCATCATAAGTAAGGCTGTAAAGGATTTTGTTACAGAGCCTACTCGATATATCGTATTGCCATCTGCTTTTTTATTGGACAACCTGTCAGATACGCCAAAAGCCCGTGACCAGATTATAGTATCCCCTTTTATTACGGATGCAGAAATGCTTCCATCGATATTATCATCTACTAAGTCCGCCTCAAGCTGGTCCTGAAAATCTTTAAGAATTGTAGCCAAAGTAGCTTTATCCGTTGATGGATGATCAACCCCGCTCACACAAGCAGTGAGTAGGGCTAGCAGGACAAAATAGCTAGTCGCTTTCATAAATGTAATGTTTTACAGATAACTTGAAATGAAGTAAAGGATGGATTAGTTAGATGAAGTCAGTCCCATATGGCTAAGTCTTTGACCTAGTCTTTTAGAGGTACCGCTACCAAGGTACTATAAGGTACCCCTCCGGTCATTTCGTTAAAATCTAATACTTTAGTAAAGTCGCGCCCATCTTTAGTCAATGAAAAAATAACGCCCTTGTTTGATGACCCTCCAAACCGGGTTAGTCCCCATAGTAAATTATTACTTTCCATTAAATTTCCCTCGGGAAAACGTCCATTCTCACAATCAAAGTCATAAACTTTTGTATATCTGGAATCGCTAGGGTTAACATTAAAAATGACACCACAGTTATCTTCTCCTCTCAAAGCCACCATACCCCATACTTTTCCATTACTCTCAAACAATTCTCCGAGTACAGGATATATCAAATCATGAAGGTATTCAACCTTACCACTACTAATAGCTAAACTGAAAATACTACCCTCATTGAATTTGCCTCCTCTAGCCGTGGTACCCCACAATTTTCCATCGCTATAGGTTAACCCGCTTTCCGGCTCCCCTCCCCTCTTTTTCTCAAAATCATAAACTTTCCGTAAACCAGTTCCATCCGTTTGTAAGGTAAAAATCACCCCCATGTTATTAGCTCCTCCTCTGGAAGTCGTTCCCCAAAATTGATCTTCATAACATAGCAGTGCATTCCGAGGATGACCTCCATCATCGCCATTAAAATGATGGATGACATGATATTGATCTCCAGCGGTAGATATATTAAAAATTAGGCCCTGATTGTACTTTCCTCCAGAACTGGTCATTCCCCATAGCTTTCCATCATTTTCCATTAATTCTCCGAGGGGTTGGCTCCCATCAAACCCATTGAAGTAATGAACAACTGTAAAGTTAGATCCATCAATGTTGATATAGAATATGGTTCCGTGTTCTCCTTCCCCTCTCCGCTCACCCCCTCTTGTCATTCCCCATAGTTTATCGTGTACCAATAGTAAACTGCCGAAAGAATAACCTATTTGCGGATCAAAATTATGGGTTATGGTAAAGTCAGTGCCATCGTTATCGATAGAGAATAGGGTGCCGGAGCCGTGTTGCCCATCCGTTGATGTAACGCCCCATAGTTTTGCGGATTGTCCAGTGGAGATGGATAGGTCTACCAGAATAATCAATAATACGATAGCATACTTCATACGTATTCTCCTTTGTTTAGCTTTTCGCCAAAGCTATCTACAAGGGGTTGAATTCCTACTGAAAGAAAGGGTGAATAAGACAAAGTTGCCCTTAAAGTGGACAAGATTTCTAATGTTGGAGCATAGTTTGTAGGATTTTGAAAAATTGCTAGATCATCTACACCAACATTCTAAGCAGGATGTACAAGATTGATGGGCAGATTAAACATCCCAATCCCGTATAGAAAGTAGCAGTTAGCGCGCCGTAGGGAACTAACTTTGGATCAGTAGCTGCCAATCCCGCCGCTACCCCACTCGTTGTTCCTAACAAGCCACCAAAAACTACTGCCGAATGGGGGTTATTGAGTTGAATAGAATTCGCTATCAAGGGTGTCCCGATGGTAGTCACGATCGTCTTGACTACCCCCGCTGCAATACTTATGGCGATCACCTCTGAGCTTGCTCCTAAGGCGGAGCCAGTAACTGGTCCAACAATATAAGTACAAGCACCTGCCCCTATCGTTGCCATACTTTCGGCATCACGGTATCCCAGCAAATAGGCTACGATCACACCGAAGAAAAAAGACGCAATGACGCCAATAATCAATGACACCCCGCCCGCTAAACCTGCGTGCTTTATTTTATCTAAATCTGCTCCCATAGCCGTCGCCACTACCGTGAAATCCCGTAACATAGATCCTCCTAGCAGTGCCATACCTGCAAATAAAGGGATATCAGCAATGCCCTTTTTCCCACCGAATAGCGCCAAGCCTAAGCCAATCAGAATGGCTATTGCCACACCGGGAATCTTTTTTCGGGTAAAGGTATTGGACAACCAAAAGGAAAACAACATAATGAGTCCCACAAAAAGAAAGGCGAAGATGAGGCCATTCTTACCAATAACTTGACTGATTGTATCTAGCATGATGGATTGGGTTTTATCGGTTGAACTCTTCTGTGTTGGGCCGTCCTATCTTGGATAAGACTGGAACTAAGAGAAAACCGGCAATAGTCGCAATTACGCCTGCCAATACTGCCACCATCCCACCAGAAAGGGCCGCGTGCACATTGGAAGTAGCAGCCATCGCCACAATTACGGGTAGATACATGCTGCTCCAAAAAAGAATCCCATTGGTGGAAGGCCCCTTGATCAGGTCTTTCTTCTTCAGATAATTGTGGCCCAGAATTAGAATAATCATTGCAAACCCTACTCCTCCGATGTCTCCATCGAACTGCAATAAGTCGCCAAGCAGGAATCCGAGTAATTTTCCGGCAAGGTAGCAGAAGGCCAATAAGGCAACTCCATATATTGTCATAGTTATTGATTTTAAAACTTAAAACATCTTCTTCAGTTCCTTCTTCGTAACCTTTCCCATTACATTTCGTGGGAGATCCTCTTCAAAGATGTATTTTCTGGGAAGTTGATACCTTGGCAAGCGCTCTTTCAACCATTCTTTTAATCGCTCTAAGTCAAGGTCCTCATTATCAGTAATTAAACAAGCTCCGATGATTTCGCCCCACTCATCGTCAGGCAAGCCCACTACCCCGCATTCCTCGATGGCAGGATGTGAACGAAGTACCTCTTCTATCTCCAAAGCTGAGATCTTATAGCCACCCGATTTGATGATATCTACGGAGTTTCGTCCAAGAATGCGATAACTCCCTTTTTCAAAAACTGCAATATCTCCGGTTTTAAACCAACCATCTTCTGTAAAGGCCTTGATGGTAGCCTCTGGTTTTTGCCAGTACTCCTTGAATACATTGGGGCCTTTCACTTGAATTTCTCCACTTGTCCCTGCTGTAACTACTCGGTTGTTTTCACCTGCAATGCGAATGGTCACATTAGCAAGAGGTTGACCGATGTGGCCAGGTTTACGTTCTCCACGATACGGGTTACTAATCGCCATGCCCATTTCTGTCATACCATATCTTTCTAGCAACGTTTGGCCACTAATGCTTCTCCATTGTTCCAAGACGGAAATCGGTAGAGCCGCTGAACCTGAAACCATCAACCGAAATGGCTCTAGCACATTAGAAATGGTTTCTTGCGCTTTGGGCGGCAAGCTATTCCAATGGGCGATTAACTTAAAATAGATGGTGGGTACGGCCATAAAGACATTCACCTCTCCTCTGGAGAAGATCTCAAAGACAGCACCAGCGTCGAACTTGGGCAAAAACTCACAGCAGGCTCCACTCCATAGGGCACAGAGGGTAACGTTTACAATGCCATGTACATGATGCATCGGCAAGACATTCAAGATGTGGTCATCTTGCTGCCATTCCCAGGAGGTTGTAAGCGACGTAATTTGATATTCAATATTCTGATGGGTAGACACTACCCCTTTAGGGGTACCCGTTGTACCGCTGGTGTATAGAATCATGGCCCGGCGAGACATCGGTACATCCGGTAAATCCCCGCTCTGGGCGGAGAAGTTTTCAAGCGGTATAAATTGATGCGATTGGTTTTCTAAGATTGGGCTCAACAGCTTTTTATAGCCTTGGGAAAAGATGACCGTTTCGGCCTGCGTATCCTGCAAGACATATTCAATGGAGGGTAAGGGATGCTTGGTGCAAAGCGGCACGGCAATTCCACCAGCTCGCCAAATACCCCATTGTAGTCGCACGTAGTCAAAACCGGGATCTACCAAGAAGGCAATTCTTGCTTCTTCTAAATCAGCTCTACCTTGCAGGAGCTGCGTGGCTATACTTTCGGAGGCGGATAACAATTCTGCGTAGGTATAGGCCCCTCTCCCACTCTTGATGGCCATCCGTTTCTGGTAGTTCGTTGCTTTTTCGATTAGGTGTATCATAATGATAAAATTCTTTGTGGCAGAGCCATATTGAGTCAATGGTAAGTTAAGCCAAAACCACAGGAATACAGTGTGACTTTGGAGTCATGAGCTATATCCTCCAATTGCGCTTCTACTTCTTCGACGGTAATTCGAATGGCAATTTACCACTAGGCTTGCATTTTTCAAAAATCTGCTACCTCTTGAGATATGGCTGATACGGCAATAATTCAAGATATAGTCTCTGTTCTTTGAGAACAAGCTGATGAATAGTTCTCCTAATTGATCAGTACATAACCTTGTGTAGCAAAGAAATATGTACACTCAGTACGATACGACTACTTTTACTGCTTATACAGGGACCCTGTGGTGTTGACGGAAGGATTTTTAAGATGATTTTGCTGCCCGAATGGATGGGGGTATTATGCCCTATGAACAAGCTAAGCATTCTCCTATTCTAATTATTGAACTTTCATGGGTTATATACTCTCTTAATTTTGTTTACATCTTATATGTTGATAATCATGTATGTATGTGCTGATTGGTTTTGTTGTAAAGTCAATTTACAAAGTCTAATCATTGTCTGGTCAATTACCCTTGATTTTTAAACGGATCAGGCTGTTCCCCCTTTGTTAGAAAGCTCATCTTTAGGTTTAGTTGAGGTCCTTACTTTGTTAAATTATTTTCTTGTTGTTTCCCCAAAAACTGGATCGGGCTTCCTTTTGATAGACCAAGATAGAAATAGTACCGTACAAGCACTCCCCCAATGGTCTGTCAAATAAGTAAAACTGAAAGTCTAAAACACTTGAAATGTAAATACAACTAGAGAGTAGGACCTCCAACTTCAAGCGATTATATCAATAGATAAAACGAAACGCTATGCCATTCACCAAGATTGTTAATCTGCAGTTTGAAGAGATACAAGATGTTCATTGGGCTTCTATTGATGGGCGACCGAAATTTTATCATGCTGATATTGAACATGTCCGGAATAACGCGAGTACCAATGAATTCCAAATTGACAGCTTCCTAGTTTACAAAGCAATTTACCTTCCCACAAGTATCGAATGCTTAATCCTCATTGGCTATGATAGTGAAAAGGGGTATGTCTTTAATGCCCCAGAGGATTATGCCGCACTAGGTTGCCCTCCCCTCGATCGACCGGGAATAGAATATCCTTGATGCCCCCTGATGTTGGTCTGGTCATTTTCAATACAAATGGATAGAAAAGGAAATTAGATCATTAGAACTAAACTACTCTAGGCTATAGTAAATAGGGGTGATTCCAGTTTCTGCAGTTCACCTTAAAGAGATTTTAGATAAAAGTGACATGCGCCCCTTTTGGAAGCCTCCAAAAGGATTCTATTTGTCAGGAAATGCCACGGCTAGCATTGAGGTGGTGGCGCTTCCTGTTTTAGAGAAATTCCGTCAGGTCAATTCATGTATCCCTATGGTGTTCCCCTGACCGTTCCAGTCACTGCTACTAAGCATTCCTTCAATTTCTTTCAAATAAGCGACTCTTTGTCAATTCCACACACTCTTACCCATGAACCCAAAATTGTCCCCTACAACGAACTTGCCCTTGCAGGATATTCAAGCCAATATCTTACAATGTCAAGACAAGGATTTTGTTAGACTTATCCTTTTAGAATTTAAACCAGGTGCCGAGAAAAAACTGCGACAAGTAATATCTAATTTAGCTCGTCACGTAATAACTTCTGCCCAGGAGCAACAATCAAGTCCTATTAATTTTAAATCACCCAAAAAACAAAGCAGTTGTCCTGTGGTTACCTTTTCTTTGTCTTATAAAGGCTACGTGTATTTGGAGGTTGATCCACCTAATATCCCGATAGATGTTGCCTTCAGGCACGGCATGCAATCCTACAGAACTCGAACGGTACTGCAAGATCGAGATTCCAACAGGTGGGATCATAAGTATCGATTTAGGTTTTATCATGCCTTGCTGAGTATTGCGGCTGATGAAGAAGATGTACTAAATACAATACAGAAGAAGGTACTCAAACGGTTTTCTGGTTTGTTGGTTGAGCCAGTACATTGGGAAAGAGGTATGAAGCTGTATAAGGAGTTTCCAACCCGACCGGGAGAAAAAGTGGCTGTGGAGGTGTTTGGCTTTGCCGATGGAATTAGTCAACCCAGCCTCGATACGGATGGGGATATATTGAAGTACGTATTGCTTGAGGAGTCTGTTAAGGGGCGCTATGGTAGTTATCTAGTGTATCGCAAAATCAGACAAATAAAGGAATTCTATAAACACCTGATTGATGAACTCCTTTCAGCTTCTAGTCTTCCGATCAACGAGCAGAATTATGAGTTTCGTCAATATATTGAGGCCCAAATCATGGGTAGATTCCACGATGGGACCCCCGTAACTAGCTTTGCCAAGCCACATCGGGGAGCGGATTGGGATAACGACTTTGATTATTCTGGGGACTATGGACAAAAGTGCCCCCTACATGCCCATGTGCGAAAAACTAATCCTCGATTTGGAAAGGACGACCCTAGGATTGTGAGGAGGGCTATTCCCTACAAGGAGGAGCGGGAAAATGATGAGGGCTTGCTCTTTATTTGCTATCAAAGAAGTATTGTGGAGCAGTTTGAGCTTATTCATCAGAATTTGGCCAATAGCCCTTTTTTGGGTGCAAGCAAGAAGATTTCAGGTAAGGACCCGCTCATGACTTACCAGATGAATAAATCCCCTGTTCCGCAAAGATGGAATTTAGGTTGGGGAGACATGAGGGAGGTAACTTTTGATAAGAACATTGAGGAAATCATTAAGGAGTCTAAACATATCGTGACCCTAGAAGGAGGAGAATACTTTTACACCTCATCCATCCCTTTCCTGAAGGAGCTAAGCCTGATGGTTTAGTATGGTTATATCCTAGCTTCGGTTTAGACTAACTTGTTCAATCCAGCATTATGAAGAGGATTACGCGAATATTTTTTTTGTTAGTTTTTGCTGCTCACTGTTACCTGGATGGGATCGGGCAAGACCAAATAGTTCATTTAAATCGGTTATCGGTTGCCGACAATTTGACCTCAGGTGCCTTTAACTACTTTGTCTACAAGGATAGTGACGGTTTTGTTTGGATTAGTTCTATCAATGGCCTCAATAGATTTGATGGTCAAGAGGTGCATCAATTTCTTTCTGATCCAGGAACTCCTGGGGCTCTAGATGAGAATAATATTCAGGGACTTTTTTTTGAAGATGCCGCTGCTGATCTTTGGTTTAGTACAGTTAGTGGTATTTATCGTTACCGACGAGAGGAAGGGAGGTTTGAGAAAAGACTATTACAGCAAGATTCGCAGACGCCCATTTTTAAGGGGTACCGGCTGTTTTATCTTGACCGCGATCGACAAGAATTGTGGATTACTGGGGAAGGACAGTTCGCTGTAATGCCTATTGATAGTACCCAGCAAACGACAGTACTTGGTGACTACTATGTGAACTTAAATGCCAGAATGCTTAGACTGGCGGCTGATTCTTCCTATTGTTTGTTTCGTCCTTTACCGGAGTCTATGGAAGGAGGACTAGAGGTAAGACATTTCTCATATCATCGCGAAGGTTGGACTCCAGCCCCTCCTATGCATCTGATGAAAGGTGTAGAGGTAAACGCCATCTTTCCTGAAGAGAAAGAAGAAAAGGTTTGGATTGCTACAAAGAAAGGACTATCCGTATTTAATGCTAGGGACGAGCAGATTTATCCTTTCCTATCTATTAACGATCGATCTGTTACGCATGTAAGTGCAGTAGATGATGGATTGTTGGCTATTGTTCTGGAAGGCAAAGAACTATTATTCGTTGATAAACTCACGCGTTCCACCACACAAGTTGTTTTGACGGAAGGCGTTGAAGAACCTGTGCTTTTTACCAAAGAAATCAAAAAGATTTACTTTGATTCTGATCAAACCCTGTGGATTAGTGCTCCCAACAGTGGGGTCTATTTTGCAAATATTCATAAACCGAAGTTTAAATCCATATTTAATACACTAAAAAGTACGGATGGAATAAAGACAAGTGTATTGTCTATGGCACAAGATCCGCTGGGAAGAACCTGGTTTTTGACTAGGGATGGTCTTAGATTGGTGGATCACAATCTAGGGCTGATAAACCAAACGGGTTTGGACACCATTCTTAGAGATACCAAGCCTTACCGTTTACATATAGGAAATCGAAAGCGACCATTAATAGGTACCCAAAAGGGCCTTTTTGAGATCGTAGAATCTCAGAATAGAAAAGGAAGATTTCTGAAAAGACAGCTGGATACTTCCTTTCAGGAGCCTGTAACTTTCATTGCGGAGTTATCAAATGGGAAGACGATCATCTCAACTTCTACTCATGGCATTTTTGAGTTGGATCAGGATCGGATTATTCCATTATCAGTGATGAAGAAATTTGAGGGAGAGTTTGAATGGATTTTTGAGGATAGCCATGAAAATGTGTATCTGTATGAAGTAGATAAAGGAATCCATAGACTAGTTATTGAAGAGGATGGATTCAGTTACCTAGAGCTGAAACTTTTTAATCCGCAGGTTACGGGGATGCAAGAGGATTTTGAGCATGAATGTATTTGGGTTTCTACTTTCTCAGGACTATTTTCTATGCAGGTTGAGGACAGTCTACAACTCTTAAAGCAAGAAACGCCTACCCAAGCACTGAACAGTATTCTCCTCGATGAACAACAGAACCTTTGGATGGGAACCTACAAGGGGCTGGGACAATATAGTATCAATGGAGGGACATGGGTAAACCACAATCTTACCGATGGCCTGCAAGGCCTGGAATTCAATTATGGGGCTTCCCTCAGAGCCTATGATGGTCATTTTTTCTTTGGCGGACAAAATGGGGCTAACTACTTTTTGCCGAATAAGGTCAGTACCTTAAATACCACTATCAAACCGCTCATTACTAAAATCCTCATTAATGATGAGTTTCCGACTTCCAACTTGACTTGCCAGAAGACGGGCACCCATAATATTGGGAGTATAAAGAGATTAGTGCTACCCTATGATCAGAATACCTTATCGTTTTATGTTGCAGCATTGGACTACAGCGACCCCAAATCCACCGAATTCCGTTATCAGTTGATAAACTCCGATCAGCGAGTGGTTGAAGGAGGAACCAAAAATTTTATTCGCTATGCTAATATTCGACCAGGTACTTATTTATTCCGCTTGGAGGCTTCCTCTTCTGATGGGGAATGGAATAATACTATTCCAGCCGAACTAGAACTTAAAATTCTGTCTCCTATTTATCGGCGGTGGTGGGCCATTGCTGTCTATTTCTTGATATTCCTTGGCCTGTCCATACTCTTGTATCGTTTTCAATTAAAGCGGACCTTGGCCGTTCAAGAGAACAAAAGACTCCAAGAACTGGACCAATTTAAAAATAAGATCTATGCCAATATTACCCATGAATTCAGAACCCCATTGGCGGTCATTAGAGGAATCGGTGAAAAGATTAAGGCGGAAGGACTGAAAGAGAAGAGCGATGAAGAAATCTTGGTTATCCTACGAAATACAAAACAGTTGCAACTATTGGTGGATCAGATGTTGGATTTGTCCAAAATAGATGCAGGAATGATGAATATCGATCTACTACAGGGGAATATAGTAGATTTCTTGAAAACGCGTTTAGACATGTATTATACCCTGGCTCGGGCAAAAGATATTGAGCTGCATTTGGTGTTTTCGGAGGAGACAATTATCATGGACTTTGATCCGGATAAGATCGGTAAAATTTTATCCAATCTGCTATCCAATGCCATTAAGTTTACGCCGGAAGAGGGCAACATATATTTGCAGTATTCTACTCGGCTGACAGATGGACAAAAGTATTTCTGTCTACAGGTAAAAGATACGGGGATTGGGATTGCGGAGGAGGACCTTCCCAAGGTTTTTGAGCGCTATTTTCAAGTCAATGGAGATCTAAATCGCAGGTACGAGGGAACTGGAATTGGTTTGTCATTGGTAAAAGAACTGGTTGATTTGATGGGGGGGCGAATCAGTGTTGACAGCCAACTTAATCAGGGGACTTTCTTCTCTATTGAGCTGCCAATCTATAATAATGCTCCGGCTATGACGGGGGGAGCCTATCCACCTAAGGAGCCCCATGTTAGATACCCCAATCAGTCAATTCTGGCTACTAGGTCTTTTGGTTCGGCACCAGAAGAAATGGATGAGACCGTAGTACTGATCGTAGAGGACAATGAAGATTTCTTAGGCTTGCTCGCTTCTTACTTTTCGGTGGGTTATCAAGTCCTCTTAGCCAGAAATGGGGAAGAAGGCAAAGTTTTGGCATTTGAATATCTACCTGATATTGTGATTACCGACATTATGATGCCAGGATTAGATGGCTATGAATTGTGTACACTGTTAAAGGAAAATCCTCAAACGCAACATATCCCGATTATCATGCTAACGGCCAAAGGGGATGTTGATTCTAAAATTTTTGGCCTCAATAAGGGAGCTGACGACTACCTACCCAAAATTTTCGAAGCCGAAGAATTGAAGGCGAGAGTCAAGAATTTAATTAGGATTAGACAAGTGCTTTTGGACAAGTCTTCTATCAGCCTCATTCTACAAGGGATTAAGCGTAGATTATCTCATGAAGACCATGCCTTTATTACACAATTTAGCGAGATAGTGCTTCAATATCTAGACGAACCTGACTTGAAGATTCCTTTGCTACAGAAGAAGTTAGGCTACTCCAAAACCTATATCAACAATAAGGTTAAGGAAATTACTACCTTGACGCCCGCAGTATTTATCAGAAAGATTAGACTTAAAAAGGCCAAGGAGCTAATCCAGGATCCAAACCTTAACCTTCCACTGAAGGATATTGCGCATAAAGTTGGATTTGTGGATTATTCACACTTTTCTGAGTGTTATAAAAAAGAATTTAACTATGCGCCCAGGGAAACCCCTAAGCTGATACAGTCATAGGAAATTTCGGACTTCCAACTGCTTTGAATAGCCACCAGGGCATCAGTTATAGCACGGCGCTTCGTTCTATACATAAGTCTTTGATCTCATGCTGGGGGCTTCTCAAAGGCTTTTTCCACTGACAGCTAGGTTCTAAATTTCACCAAAAAGAAAAAGGGCGAAGCCCTGAGGCTCCACCCTTTTTCGCGTTTCCAGCATTGTAGGGATCACATGGTCATTTTGTCCACCTACTGCTATCTTCCGGATCTTCTATACTATTTCATTTGAATCGGTAATCTTGCCATGGTCTTGTCCCATGCTACTACCAAGTGTACATTCTTGTCGTCCTTCTTGTCGAAAGTCATGCTTAGTGCTTCTAGTGTCTCAGAGTGAGCGGCAGTAGGCACTTTGATAGAAGCTACATTAGTTTCTGGGTCGTGGTTAGCTACGCCCCAAGAGTTAGTGTTTTTATGGATAACAAATTCCCACTCCTTCTCATGTACATTCGCCATTATACCGTAAGTTCCTCTCTTTACTTCAGTACCTCCGATCATTACATCTTCGTAGAAAGTGATTAGGGTTGTCTCATTAGCACCTAGTCTCCAAGGCTCGCCATACTTCAACAATTCTCCGAAGATCTTACGTCCTTTCATTTGCGGACGAGAATATACTAATTTAATCTTTGGCTCATTCGCTTTCAATTCTTCTTCATTATCAATGAAGTTACGGAAGCGAGAGCGGCTTGGGAACTGAGCGATATCCATTGGGCTGGCATTATCACCATCCAAGAAGGCCGGGTTGAAGTTGATAGGAAGGTAAGCGCGCGTACGATCCCATTCGAAAACCATATAGGCTTTGCTTGCACTAGCTTCCTGGAAGCCAATGGTAAAAGATTCATTGCTAGCTGATACATTCTTCACTTTTGCCTTAGCAGAAGCGATCACTTTCTCAGGATCCAAATTGGCGGTTCCTGCTACTCCACGTTCCGTTGAAAGGTGGATCATCCAGTGATCTGGATGAATCGTAGCATTCATAGTATATGTACCTGCGTTTACAAATTTTCCGCCAATCTCTACCGGCTGGAAAAAGCTTACTTCTGTACCTTCGTTAGCCCCTAGACGCCAAAGTTTTCCGTAAGGAACCAACCCACCAAAGATCTCTCTTTCTTTCTTCTTAGGACGAGAGTAGAGTACTTTGACTTGAGGAGCTTTCTTTTGGTCTTCGGCCATGTAATTGTTGTAAGCAGAAGTACGTGGATAGTGCGCCATATCTAATGGGCTCGCATCCAACTCTGTAAATTCAAGCTTTTGAGCTGTCAGGCTGCATACACCACTCATCAAAAGGCAAAGGAGTGTAATAGTAATCTTATGTTTCATAACAGATTTAGGTTAAGGATTTATAACTGCGCAAATGTAGAATTAAATGGGGGTATGGCCAAATGCCGCTATTTTCTTAGGATTTGTATAACAGTTTAGCAGGGTTTTCCCCTGTCCATAAACACCTATAGTTTTTGACAACTCCATGGTTAAGAAGATCTCAGTTGAGGGAGACTAGCCTGAGTTCCAGGTCAACCAAGCTAATGACAAGCTGTTTGGTAGGGACGACTGACAAATTGCGCCTCTACCCTGTCTTCAAACTGGTTATGGGATAAAGCCTTGTAGAAAGCATAAACCCGCTGGGCATAACACTGCCCATCCGGCATGGTATAGAACACCTCAGCTGCTACCTTTTTACCTTTGGTGTCAGCCGTTTGACGATCGCGTACGTAGGTCCAGTCTCGGTCTTTTATGATGGCTTGGGTCGCCTTGGCTCCTTTGACCTGGGATTCCAGACTTTTCAGTAATCCCTGTTCAGTGGGGGCCTTGGTATTCCTCTTCAGCAGGTTTGTATTGGGTGTTGGAGCTCGCCTTATCTTTAGATGACTTGGTGTTAGTAGCCTTGCTGGTAGGAGTAGTAGGCTTGGATTTCTTGGTTTTTAATAACTCATTTTTAGACTTCTTTAGCTTGTTTAACTTGATTTGTGCCGAGGCAGGTTGCGAAAAGCCTAGACAAGACAGTAGACATAAAATTGGGATCAACTTCATTGTATAGATTTGATGTTTGAGAATACGAACCAAATTGATCAGGTGGGGAGGTGCAGGGTTAAGAATAAATCTAGTACAAAGAAGATGGAGTAAATGGCTAAATGGATAGCTGTAGTGTGTGGGTGGATAATTGTGGGGTGAGGATGGAAAAGTGTTTGTAAGGAGGAAAATGGTTTAGAGACCAGGTTTTTTGTAGATAACCGAAGTTTCAAAAACTTCGGTTATCTAGCTGAGTAGCGCTTAGCGCTGAATCATCAATTTCTTGGTAATTACCGCCTGCTGATCCTGCATCACGCTGATGAAGTAAAAGCCGGTCGGCATGTCTTGTAGATTCAATGGCAGCACGGTTCCTTCCGGGTAATCCACTTCGATTTGGCGAACGACTTTGCCAAAGGCATCGCGTACCATGATTTGAGCAGGTGTTTCTGGGAAGCCATTCAATTCGATCTGAGATTGACCGTTGGATGGATTCGGGAAGATATTTACCTCTGGCTGCTCGATCTCTAGGTCGGTGTCGAAAGCGGTGAAGCTATTTGGCATGCTATTGTTGTTCTCAATCAAACTGCTTCCGGAGCCGCTGAAGCTCACGTTATCGAATACGGCCTCGACTTCAGAAGAAGAATTCTTGCTGTAGGCCATCATCCGCTCCTTCAGACCAGCCACAAGGCAGGCCAGTTATGCTTACATTGGCCGTACAGTTATCCATATTGCCATTTCCGTCGTGGATAGTGATGGTCAAGGGTACGGTATTTCCTAGATCATCACAGCTGATATTCAAGGAAGAAGGAGCCGGAAGGAGGTGAAGCCGTGGCTCCAGCGGGTAGAGAGAAGGTAACTACAGCACCACATTGTCCATTATCGTTGCTTCGGACAATATTGCTTGGGCAAGAGATGGCAGTGGGTTCACAGGTTTCATCATCCACCTCTATCCTGATACCATTATACTCTGGGTCATTCTAAGTTCTCCATCAGGAGCGACCTCAACCAAGCCCCTGCCTCATTATTAAGTAGACCGTCATTCCATGCGGTAATACTGGCCGCTGGCCCTCCGCTGGTCTTTAGCACACCCCCTGCCTTGTTGTTGAAGGTGGCAATGACTATTATAAATTCACTGTAAGTAGGTCCGCCCTTTGCGTTAATGGTGCCGTAATTGTCAAAATCCTTGTAAATAACCAGAATAGCGTCATCGTTGATATTGATGGTCCCATTGTTGGTTTTTGACACCCCAGTGGTAAAACCCTCCTGGATATTATGATTTATCTCGACGGTAGCGTCGGCCGGTATTGGATTAGGCGGAATGCCATTGGCGTCCCAAGTGGAGGCTACGTTATAAAAACCAGTCTGTACAGTGCTATAGGTGGTCTGTGCCACGAGCACCTGCCCGATTGCCAGACACAAAATCAAGAAAAAGAGTTTTTTTGCTTGAGTCATTTTCTGAGTGATTGTGGGTAAAGAAATGTGTATCATGTTTAGTGATTATGGATTTAATAAGAAGGCAGATGTCAGAAGCAGGGGCGTGAAATGCCGCCTGCCGCCGAGGCGGACTCACTTCTGAAGTTTTTAAGACCTTGGAAATCTAAGTGATGGCTGCTGAAAAGAGGAAAATTAGAAGTAAGTAAGGCATGACAAGAGTAGTGGCCACCAGAGATGAAGATTTGGTTTCTTGCAAGCGTTTTCCCGACGAAATGTGGGGAGATGTTGTGTTTCTTTTTGTGTTTATGGTCCAGATAGAACTAGGATATCCATGGGTAGCGTGTACCCGGATCTTGGACTTAAATCGTACGAGTTTGGATCAAATTCTTGTGGACTAGAACGAAACTTAATTGGTGGGGGAAGCCCGTTGCCGGACTTTGGTGTTAAATAGGTATGCTTAGAGCGAAATGATGGCTCTTATCGGTAAAACTAATATGTTTTTTTTATATATAATGAAGGTTTAAGGATAATTTTTCCATATGGCAGTTTTCGACTATTTATTGTTAGATTGGGTTGATTGTGCTTATTAGGAGGTCTGTCTTCTGGTGTCTACCCTCTTACCTCTCTCCGCTCATAATTCAAAGATGCCATAAATGCCTCCTTCCCGCCAAAGACATTTTTGGGTACTTACCATAAAAATAGTTTCTTAGACTCTCTTTTATTTTGATGCAACTAATTGATATATAAAATTTTAAAGTGTAAGATTTACCACGAAATTTGCTGAGAAATTGGGTTTGTAAAATCAACAATCCACTAAATAAAGGAGAAAGAAAAAACAATAGTCCAAGTTTTTGAGACGAAAATCCAAGAAATTTTGCGGGAGGAGGGTGAACTTTGGGATTCATGCTATGGGTAGGTTATAATCCCTTGAACAGTACTTTGAAAACCCTTTCCCTACCCTGCTTCTCGCTTGGGCCTTCCTTCCAATATATAGGATTCATATACGGTGAACCCCTGTCCTACCCGGAAAGAGTGAAATAGGTTTTAGGAGGGAGCGCCACTATTTTTGGTGGATGTTCCCTCTTTTACTAAGGGGCATGAGGTTTATATTCGCCAAGGAGGATACAATCTGTTTTTTCCAGCATAGTACAGGATCAACTGATTTCCATCGGGATCTTTTAGACGGGCCTCTCGCCACAGCCAAGATTTGTCATTGGGCATCTCTTCAAAGACTATGCCTTGATCTGCTAATTGTTGTACCTCAGTGTCCAAGTCCTCACATTCAAAGTAGACATAGATTCCTTCTCCATCGGGTAAAGTTGAGGTCAAATGAATAGAAAGGGTAGATTCTCCATCGGGGCATACCAAACGAGCGTAATGAGGCATGGCTTTAACGATCAGTTGCAAGCCCAAGCTTTCATAAAATGGGACAGATTTTGAAAGATCCAGGGAGGGCACTGTAATTTGGTTTAAATTCATGTTGTGTCAGGTATTTGGTAGTATGATAGGAGCTGCTTTTTGAGGTAATATTTGACAAAAGTAGGTAATAAGCTACAGGGCACAAATAGCTTAGGACTTGACCCAGGGCAATCGCATTAAACTGCTTGGTTTAAGATTTTAATTAAATATTGATTATCCCAGGCAGCTCTCATTCTCTTGTTCTGAATGCCGACTTTAAGAGATTTGTCCCGTTTGAGTAAATTGAGCGCCATTCTTCGGATGACCGATAGGTTCTGATCCGCATATCCAGTTCGCACTCTGGAAGCATCCTCTTTAAAAACTACATCCAGGGTCCAATGCAATTGGTTTTCGATGGCCCAATGCGTTCTAATAATGTGGTTAAATGCCTGAGCATCTTTACTTTGAGTAGATAGGCTGCTGATATAGTATCTATTTTGAGTCTGCTGCTGATCCCCCTGCCAGCGAGTGGCCTGTATCATAACTAAGCTTGCAATATCCTTCCATTGCTCCAAGTCCTGAGACAGAATCCAATCAAAATCAGGAGCCTGTAAGTCTAATACATAGCATTTGCGAGACTCTATCCGCCCATGCCCTTTATCCCATTGCTGATCTTGTTGGCAAAATCGAGTATTGATTAAATGCTCAAAAGTAGCTTTGACCTCTTCATAGAGTTCGCCTTGATTGGATTTAAGGGCTAACACATAATCCGCTTGATGGGCACGAATCTGTTGGGCGATCTCCTTTTGAGTGCCCATCGCATCAATGGTAATGATACATCCGGCTATTTCTAACATACCTAGCAATTCCGGTATCGCGGTGATTTCATTAGATTTATCATCCACCTTTAACTGTCCAAGGCTAATCTGATTCACGGTAGCCCAGGCACTTACCATGTGGATGGCTGCCTTATTGCTACCTTTATCATATGACCCTCGTAAACGCTTACCATCAATGGCAACTACTTGTCCTTGAGTAGCTTGGCTAATACTACTGATCCAACTAGCAAAACCCTTCTCCAACTCTTCGGCCGATAAAATTGAAAATACTCGCCCCAAAGTGTCATGGGAGGGTATCCCATTAGGCAAGGGCAGTAAACCCTGCAAAAAATCCGCCTTGGCTTTGCCAAACTCTTCTATCGCTACCCAATTATCAGCCCCACTCAGCGTACCAATTATCGTTAAACCTATGATATCAAGCAAGGAATGCTCTTTGTGCCGATCCAAACGAGGATCTTCTATAAACCCAAAGTGTTCCTCCAAGAACCGTAGACCACTTTCTGATCCTGACATATATTTTTACCTCAAGATCTTATTTTTTTTCATTTGGCGCAGTTTAATGCGATTGCCCTAGGACTTGACCAGCACTTCCTTAACTTCCTGCTGTTGGTTGCTAGTTCTCAACCTTTGCTTCCTTGATCGCTATCTGCTAGGGCTTTCCGTAGGTCACCAGTTTATAACTACGACCAACAAATATTTCTCCTCTATTTCGATAATCCCATTTCTTGCTTTGAAGGTCGGGGCCGCTTGCGCACGGGCAAAGGCTGTCCCGTATCACGGGTGAACTCATCCGGTGTACGGCGAGTGGGCAAGCTGTCCCGGGTACGGGTCCGGAATTCTTGGAGCGCCTTTCGGAGTTCTGCTGCGATATCGGCATAATTGGGATCGTTAATCCTATTGTGTAATTCATAAGGATCTTGTTGCAGATCGTATAATTCCTCTTCTGCTCTAGGCGCCTGGAAGCAAGCTTGTTGGGCCTGCGTAAGACCGCCAGTTGTTTGCTGTTCTAGCATGTACTGGAAAGTAGGGCTTCGGAGAGCATCAGCAGGAGGGGTATTGGCAAGGTCGGGGTAATAGTTATGGATCAGTTTGTAGCGTTGATTGCGTATAGCTCTTCCATAGTCTTCGAAGTCATGCCAGTGATCTTCTGCGAATATATATTCATTGATTTCTGCTGCGGTATCCTGTAAGACTGTACTGAAGTCTTTACCTAGGAAATTAGGAGGGGCATCAAGTTCAGCAAGCTGTAGAAAGGTAGGGGCAATATCTAAGGAACTAACCAAAGCATCGGATACTGATCCTGCTTTGACTTTCTTCGGCCAGCGTATTAGCCAGGGCGTTTTGATGCCACCATCATATAGAGTGGTCTTTTCTCTTGGGAAAGCACGGCCATTATCGGAGATGAAGAGTACTACCGTATTTTCGGCCAAGGCAGATTGATCAAGTTCTTCCAAAATTTGGCCGATATATTCGTCCATCCTATGGATCTCATCGTAGTAAAGTGCGAAATCATTTCGTACTGGCTCACTATCGGGAAGATAAGGAGGAAGTATCACTTCTTCATCAGTATGTGGTTGAGCTATAGTATTTTCCTGATAAGGTCGATGTGGGTCGACAGCGGCTAACCAAAGGAAAAAAGGTTGATCAAGCGGGCGTTTTTGCAAAGTTGGTAACCATTGTTGACAACCACTTCCATCATTTTTTGTCTGTTTGGGTTGGGCGTTTTCCTTTCCACTTTGCAAGACAAAACCTGCCGTACTTTCTGCCGCGATATAATCAAAACGATCTCGAATCGCATCTCCCAGATGCCATTTTCCCGCAGCTGCCGTCCAATAACCATTGGCTTTTAATTGTTCCACGAAAGTAACTCTATCCCCAGGCAGGGGCCAATGCAATTGCTCGGCATCCGTTTGGTGCGGGTAAGTCCCCGTAATAATGCTGGCTCTACTAGGACTGCAAGAGCTAGTCGTTAAGAAAGCCTGGGTAAAGCGCATCCCCTCCTTTGCCAACCGATCAATATTTGGCGTACGGATGTTCGGATGCCCGTAGGCCCCACAATCATCCCAGGCCATGTCATCAGCAATGATCAGGATAAGGTTGGGTGGGGAATCTGCTGCTGTTGGAACATTGCTCTGACAAGAGAAAAGGATAAAAGCGGGTAGTCCCAATAAGATGTATTTCATAAGTTGGTTAGTTCTTGTTTGCTGAGGATAGTGGGTAAGATAAGAAGAAGCTGAGGATTCAAGGGGGAGGTTTTGAGCGGAGAGAGGGGGGATTGTATGCAATAGGGGGATAGTTGTTTTAGGACTAGTCATAGCTAGACAGGCAGGCTATCTCGACTTGGTAAGTGAATCTTTTCCAGAGGCAGTTGGAAAGGCCTGAAGCGCGTAACATACACCTACAGACCCATCCGTCTTGGAAGATCACTAGGCAGCTTTTTTCAGCAGCTTGGCCATTTCCTTGGCCTTTCTATTACTGGGCTTCCCGGTCTCGATATATTGTTTGAAGTCATCCAGTACATTTGCTATCACTTTATTCATTTGCATCTTCATTAATGGCCCCATGAATAGCCCCAAGAAGCCCTTGGTTGTCATATTGAAATCGATGAAGACTTTGGTACTTTGTCCTGCTGACTGGAGCTGCCAATTGTTGGTTGCTGTGTCAATGAAGCCGGGAAAGCCTTTGATGACCTCGTATTCCAGTTCATGGCTGGAAGGATCATACTTTCTGACAGCTTCTGTGATTTGTCCAAAGTTAGTTTGGCAGCTACGTTGACTACAAGGAGCACCTTGTATCTTGGCTCGGCCTAAGGCTTCAGAGTGATCAAGTCCGCTGGCCCATTTATAAGCCTGGCCATATTGATCTCCTAATACTTCCCATACCTTATCAATGGGTTGATGGACGATAATTTCCTTCTTGATATTCATAATTACGCATTTGATTTGGCAATTGGATACCAAAAGGAAGAAGGTGTTACAACTTTAGCCCTTAAACCTTCCTCAGCGCTCCGGTCCGTTTGCTTCCAAGTAGTAAATGTATGAGATCTCCCTTGACTTGAAAACTAGTGATTAATAGGTATGGAGCCAAGAAGCACATGCCGAGTACGGAGGCACAGAGAGCCAGAAGTATGCCTTGGCTTGAGAAGTCATGTCGCCAAGCTACCCAGAGACTAGAGAGGATCAAATAGGTTAGGAAATCTAGATTAAATTGCCCGGACCAGGTGAAGGCTTGTAGGTCCTGAAAGAATACTGAAAAAAGGGTAAGCCCCTCCTGTGTAATGGTATAAAAAGTATAAGGAAGGATGGCCAGGCTCAAAAGGAGTAGTAATATTCTAAGGACACTCATGAAAGCATATTTAAATGTTAAATAGGGAAAGCTGTCAGAACAAAGGTGCCAGAAATGGATTGTAAGCTATAGACGCAGGCGTACAACGAAGAGTTGCTCGCCAGTGATCAAAGCTATTTTGAAAACCAAAACTATTGCTTATGAGAAAGTGGACTCACATTTTTCTCCCCTTCTGCCTTATTATCCTAGCCAGTGCTTGTACTAAAGAAGATCCAATTCCAGCTCCTTGTATGCTCTTGGGAGAAGAGATTCAAGATATGATCCTATTTGAGCGGGCTACGAGAACCTTAGTCTGGGCAAATGATACGTTCCGATCTGTTAATGGAGTGCCCGTGATTGACGGTTGTATCGCAGAAGTCGAGACCATCTTCTATAACTTGGAGCAATTAGTTTCATTCGAGGCCTCCGGGCGGACCATTATCCTCCGGTTTCAATAACTCCTTTTCTGTCTACGGTCTCGTACCAGTTGATGAGATGCAGTACAGCCTTATCGTTAGCTGGTAACAAATGATTAGGTATATCTAACGATGCTTTTTTACCCAAGCACTGGGCGTGATCCCTTCTCTTTTCTTGAAAAATGCATTAAACACAGTTTTGGAATTAAACCCGCTATCATAGGCAACAGCTAGTAGGGTGAGATGCTGATTGCTTGGGTCAAGTGCCAAGGCTTTAAAGGTCTCTAGCCGAAAGGTATTGATGTATTCGTTGAAATTTTGCCCCAGGTGCTCGTTGAGTAGCCAGGATAGCTTATTGGGACTGAGGTCTAGCTGTTTGGCTAAGGATCTAAGGCTAAGGGCGGAATCCAGATAGGCTTTCTGGTCCTCGACCAATTGGCTCAGTAGCGGAAGGAACTGCTCCACCTCCTTCTGGCTAAGCAAAACTCTTTTATTGGGTTCAAGCTGTGCTGGTGCGGCAGTTTTCGTGGTCTGTAGTTGGACTGCAAATACCACTTGCTGTAAGGCTTGAAAGCGTGGGTGGGGGTGCAAGGGTTGGAGTAAGGGAGTGTGGCTAAAATTGATGACCTGTCCAGTACGAGTCTCAACGGCCGCTGATAACAGATCTAAAGCTGAATCAAGTTGCTGAATTTGGGTTTTCAGAAACAGGAGCCAGGGGAATAAGGTAACTGAGGGTGTTTGTTCCAACTGCTGGATTACTAACATCGGATCGAGTTGAGGATAGGTACCGGGGAATAGCAATCCGTATAAAGCGCGACAAGCCTCAGGTTGTTCTACTTCTGGCTCCACCTTTAGGTACAATTCAAGATGCTCCTTTCGTCCTAAATGCAACAGACATAGTTGTTTTAAAACTATTGCGTGAGAGAATTTAGCGTCGACGCGTAAGGCGGCATCCATATCTTGAAGGGCTTTGGAAAATTGCCCCTGCAAATAGTATACATTTCCTCGTGTGAAGAAGTGATTCGGTGATAACGGATTGATAGCGAGGATATCCTCTGCCAATTCGAGAGCCGCCTCAAATAAGCCGACGGCAGTGTATAGCTCTGCCAAGCCTTCCTTGGCTTCGGTGTAGGATGGGTTTAACTCAATAGCCTTCAGGAAATATTCCTGTCCTTTGGCGAATTCCCAATGCCCCCAAAAGGCCAAGGTAGCTTTGCCAAAAAAGCCTAGTGCAGATTGATCATTTAGCTTAAAGCCTTGCTCTAGGAATTGGTGTGCAAGGTCAAGTAAATCAGGAGAAGATCCCCAGGAACCCGCCATGGCATAACAATAGCCAATGCCAAAATAGGGAAGCGCAAATGCTGGGGCAGCATCAATACATTGTTGATATAGCTCAATGGCGGTGCGAATACCTTCCCCATCCCACTTTAAATGATGGTAGCGAGCCTTTAGGTATAGGTTATAAGCCTCAACATTTTCGGTTGGCGCTTCGATCAGTTGTTCTTTCAATTCGAAGTGGCCAAAGTTTTCTCGGAGCTTGTCGGCGATTAGCAGGCTTACTTCGTCCTGTAGCGCGAAAATATCCGACAATTCTCGGTCAAAATTTTGTGACCAAAGGTGCATGCCATCAGCGGTATCGATCAATTGAGCGGTAATTCGCAACCTTTTCTTACTTCTCCGGACACTACCTTCCAGTATGCTACTCACACCGAGTTGTACGCCAATTTTACGTACGTCTATGTTCTTTCCTTTAAAGGCGAAGGAAGAGGTTCTGGCGATGACCTTAAGTCCTTCTACTCGCGTTAAGGCATTGATGATCTCCTCGGTAATTCCATCACTGAAGTACTCATCTTCAACCTCTTGGCTCATATTGACAAAAGGAAGCACGGCTATCGATCGATTAGAGAGTGTTTTCATGCGCTGGCTTTAGGATGGTGAGCAGGTCTTCTTACTTAGCTGCAAATATGCAATAAATCGACTTTTCCAACAATTCTTCTGTCTGGTTCGAAAACGCTTTGGCTAAAAAAGATCGCTTTAGTTACTGATTGCGGAACCCTTTCCCAAACTTAGATTGTTCCTTTCTTATTGTCCATTTGTATTCCTGATGCTATAGCCTTCAAAAGCCACAATCCACTATCTTCGTGCACCAAAAGCAAGGGCATTCCGATTATGACTAAGCAAGCTTCTATCTCCGAACTTGAATTTATTTTATTGATGGCTTTTTTGATGTCAAATGTAGCACTTTGCATTGATGCCATCCTTCCTGCCTTACCTCATATTGGCCAAGCACTTCATCATGCCAATACGACCGACTTGCAGTTGATGATTACCATGATATTTCTTGGGCTGGGTACTGGAGAATTGTTTTTTGGTACACTTTCGGATGCATTGGGAAGGAAACCGATCGTTTACGTTGGGGTTGGAATATTTCTAGGAGCGAGTATCCTATGTGTGGCGGCTACTAGTTTGGAGATGATGTTGATCGGACGAGTCCTACAAGGAGTGGGACTATCTGCGCCCCGAACGATCAGTATCGCGGTTATTCGTGACTTGTACAGCGGCTCCAACATGGCTAGGATTATGAGTTTCATCAAGGCCATCTTCATTGTAGTTCCTATGATTGCTCCCTTATTGGGACAATGGATTCTGAATGCTTTCAATTGGCAAGCTATATTTTACTTCCAATTGATCTTCATTGGCTTGACTGTTGTCTGGTTTTCCCTTCGACAGCGAGAAACTCTACCTAAGGAAAAGCGGAAATTCTTGCAGCGATCCATTTTTAGTGAGGGAGTACGTGCTTATTTTTCCTTAAGGAATACTGTACTTTATACCTTGATTGCGGGTTTGGTAGAAGGAAGCTTCATTCTATATCTGAGTAATTCGCAGCAAATTTTTCAGGAACAATACCTTATGGTCAATGAGTTCCCATACATCTTTGCAGGCCTTTCTTTCGTATTGGGGCTGGCCACTTTCTTTAACGGGGCGATGGTCATGCGCTACGGGATGAAAAGCTTAGTTACCATCTCTTTATATCTTTCTACTATTGGGGCTTTAATCTACGTGCTATTGTTTAAGGATGGCATCAATCCATCATTATGGATTCTACTTTCCTTTTTAACCATCCAGTTTCTTACCCTTGGGTTTATTTTCGGAAACCTGAGTGCTATGGCCATGCGACCCTTAGGTCATATGGCAGGAATAGGGGCGGCCATTTATAGTTTCTTATCCATGGTCATTGGCGTACTGATCTCTGTGGCCATTGGTCGGTTTATAGTTGACTCCACCCTTCCTGTTTTTTTGGGTCTAGTTGTGACTGGAGTGTTATCTCTATCACTTATGAGGTTTGCTCAGGAAAGTTCATGAAATGGTAAGAGTAGGTGTGTGGCTAAATAGTCTTTCGGTATTGATTCTCATAGCCTTCATGGCCTTTATCATACCGCGAGTCTTTTAGCAAATTCTAGGTAAGCTCCCTTTGCAAAATAGAATAGGTGAAAACTATGGACGGAGCTTGTGGTACTATCTATATGGTGTAAGCTGCTAGCAAATAATTTCATACCCAGTGGGGGCTCCAAATGCTCCTGTTGAGCTACTTGGAGCCTCTTTGGTTTATGTATCTGAAGTTAGCTACACACTAGTTATGCGCAGGTGGATTCTCCTTTGGCAAGTACTGGTAACCCAGATATGCGATTTTCCATTGCCCATCATGTTTTTCCATGACACGCTTTTCATAAATTTCCACGATAGGTCGAGCATTTTCCGCTGTCAATTGGAAGCTCGGCTTGGATGCTTGAGCTTTTTGCACAAATAATTGGATGGCATCGAATTTCAATAGGTCCACCGGACCGGGGAACAGCTTTGCATTGGGTCGACCTAAACCATCTAAAGGATATTCTACTTCATAGGAAAGATCAAGCACTATCCTACTGGTAACTAAAAACCTAATTCCCGGACAAGCCTTCACGATCTGATCAATCTGTAAGGCAGACTCAATGATCTGTTCTAAATTATCCAAGATGAGTAACATCTCTTTCCCTTCGAGCTTAGCCACAACTTCAGCTAGCCAGTCATATTTAGACTGCGACTTTACTCCCAAGTTTTGGGCAATGTAGAAACCCAAAAGACTGGAATCTTCGACGGTACCCAAAGGATCAAAGAGAATGCCATCTGAAAATAACGATTTGGCGTGCTCGGCCACCTTGAGGGCCAAACGAGTTTTGCCAATACCGCCAGGTCCCAATAAGGAGATGAGTTTGGTGTCCCTTTCTCCGAGTCTGGCTAGAATAGCCTGGATATGATGTGACCTCCCAATAAAGGTATTGGGATACTATGGGAGTTCTGTATGCTGTGGTGTTTCTTGACTCTTCATCTTATATCCGGTCCGGCCAGCTAAATGGTCTGATACTTACTTAGCAGGTCATTGCCGAGCAAAAGATGCCATGGATTTCGAGCAGAATAAAAGGAATTGTTTTTGGTTATCATGTTTAGGCTTTTACTGAGGCAATACCTCTGATCAAGAAAATATCTAGTCGGTAATGAAGCAGTGTACAACAACAGGTGAAGCTCGCAACTGGCAGATTGTGGCAAGGATTAACACGCTCGGACTGGTGTAACCATGCTGGAAAATTACTGGCTTTCTGTTCTTACAACAAATCAAATTGGATAAAATGCTGTTTTACTCATTTAAAATACCACAAAAGTGCTATACTTGAAAGTAGAATTTCCTCGATTGTTGTCCTTTCTCTTTCGGTAATTGGGAGGATCATTTGCCTTCTACCTCGAAATCGTATAAGAGTAGATCTAAACTTACTCTAATATTAAAAACTAGAGCAACATGATTGTTAGTAAGAATATTAGTCTTTGGAAGCTATTACGCTGGTCCGGACACCATGTCGTATGGTTATTAGGTGGGTCGGCCGTCATTGCCCTTGCGTATCGATTCGAAATCATCAATTTCAATATTCCCTGGCTGCCTATTTCTGTTATCGGCACGGCAGTCGCTTTTTACGTGGGATTCAAAAACAATAGTGCTTATGACCGCATGTGGGAAGCTCGCAAAATATGGGGAGCTATTGTAAACAGCAGCCGAGCCTGGGGGATGTATGTAGATGGATTTGTCAATAACCAATTTGCTAAGCAGACGAAAACGGATTTGGAGCTGCATGGAATCAAAGAGCGTTTGGTTTATCGTCATATTGCCTGGTTATACGCCTTGCGTAGTCAGTTATTAGTGGTCACGCCTTGGGAGCATGCCAACCAGGGTGGTTTAATGGGAAAAACAGCTAAGTACTACCAAGAAAAATTCGGGGTAGGCCTAGTTGCAGATGAAGTAACGAAAACAGAACTGAAACACTATTTACCTCCTCAAGAACATGATCGTTTAGTCGCTAATGTCAACACTGCTACTCAAATTATCAATGAGCAGTCGCGAGAACTTTCAAACCTACGGATGGAGGGCTTGATCGATGACTTCCGACATATGGAGATGAGTAAAGTACTATATGACTTCTATGTCCATCAGGGAAAATGCGAAAGGATCAAGAAGTTTCCCCTTCCCCGCCAATATGCTAACATCAGTCGATATTTTGTCGGCATCTTTATCCTATTACTGCCCTTTAGCATGATACCAGAGCTGATGAAACTAGGTGAATGGGGCTTTTGGACCTCCATCTTGATAACAGCACTGATTGGATGGGTCTACGTAATGATGGAAGTAACCGGAGATTATTCGGAGAATCCTTTTCAAGGTATGGCTAATGATATCCCCATGTTATCGCTCTGTAGGGTCATTGAAATTGACCTGCGAGAGATGTTAGGTGAAACGGATCTTCCTCCTGGTATTCAGGCGAAAGGAGGCGTTTTGATGTAAGATTACTTTAACTATCTATAGCACGATTCACTAAGTCATAAAAACAAATTAAAAAGACTATCTTTCAGGAGATAGGAACAATCCTTGCCTTCAACAAAAAATTATTATGAGTGATCAAAGAGAATTCGATGTAATTGTATGGGGAGCAACCGGCTTTACCGGCAGACTGGTGGCGGAATATATTTATCAGCAGTATGGTGGCCAGGATATAGTCCGTTGGGCTATGGCCGGACGTAATCAAGCCAAGCTGGAAAAAGTTCGGGCAGAGGTGGCAGATGACACCATTCCTCTGATCACGGCGGATAGTCAGGACGAGGAAAGTTTAGTTGCTATGGTAAGGCGAGCGAAAGTGATTGCGACTACGGTTGGCCCCTACGGCAAATACGGATCAAAACTGGTAGCAGCCTGCGTCGCTCATCAAACGCACTACTGCGATCTTGCTGGAGAGGTGCTGTGGATGCGCCAAATGATCGATGAACATCACGAAGCAGCTAAGGCCAATGGAACCAAGATTGTACACACTTGCGGTTTTGATTCTATCCCGTCCGATATGGGCGTTTTCTATATGCAGCAGGAAGCCATGTCTAGGACCGGTAAACCGGCTAAGCGCATAAAAATGCGCGTACGTGCTTTCAAAGGGGAAATGAGTGGCGGTACCTATGCTTCACTTAATGATACCTTGGAGAAAGCTCAGGCCAATAAGAAGTTGTATGGCGTATTGATGAATCCTTATAGCCTCAATCCAAAAGGAGAGCAACAAGGGCCGGATAAGCCGGATCTACAAAGTGTTATCTACGATAAAACAGCTAAATCCTGGATTTACCCCTTCATCATGGCGGGAATCAATACCAAGGTAGTGCGTCGTAGCAATGCACTGGCGGGTTTCCCTTACGGTAAGGACTTCCGGTATGATGAGGCGGTCATGAGCGGAGATGGTGTTGGTGGTAGATTGAAGGCCTACGGTAATGCCGCCACGCTCGGAGTATTGATGATGACGAAACCCGGTTCGATGATGAAAGGACTGGTAGATCGCGTACTCCCCAGTCCTGGCGAAGGCCCTAACGCAGCTAAGCGGGAATCAGGCTTTTACAATCTTCGCTTCTTTGTGACCTTAGATGATGATTCAATGGCTCTTGGCAAGGTCACAGGAGATCGGGATCCTGGCTATGGCTCTACAAGCAAAATGTTGGCGGAAGCGGCGATTGCTTTAGCTCAGGATAAAACGCCGGAAGTAGCTGGTGTGCTAACTCCCGCTGTGGCTATCGGGGAGCCCCTATTGACACGATTGGAAGCGAATGCAGGCTTGACTTTTTCCTTTGAATTATTGGACTAGTACAAACTTCCTTTTGGTGACTGATGAGAACGAGTCAGAAGTATGAACAGTACCAAGCAAAAAATATTGACCGCAGCCTTAAAGCTATTCAATAAAGATGGGATAGTGAATGTCAGGCTACAGCACATTGCGGACGAGGCCTTTGTCAGTGTAGGAAATTTAGCTTATCACTACAAAAACAAAGAAGCTATCTTACTGGTGCTATATGGGGAATTAGCCAAGCAGCAGGATCATTTGTTGGCTGAATATCGCATCGTCCCCCTGTTTGATAATATTGATCGACTTATTCATCATACCTTTCAACTACAACAAGCCTATATTTTCTTCTACTTGGATACGTTGGAAATTATGCGAGCCTACCCCTCGATTGGTGAGACCCACCAAAAACGAATAAACTCGCAGATCGCTCAATTGAAAGTCATTATAGATTTCAATGTATCGCGAGGAGCAATGATAGAAGAACCCTTGGATGGTGTCTTTGGGCAGCTCGCAGAGCAAATATGGATGACGCTTGATCTATGGTTAACGCAGCACGCCATTAGGACCAGTCAAGCGGCAAATGTACAATCCTACCGAAGTGCTGTTTGGAACCTGTTTATCCCCTACTTTACGGCTATGGGCAGGCTGGAATATGGACAAATGCTGCAAATGCCTTACGACTTTTACTTTTAGACCTGTCTCAAATTCTGTAGATTTGCAATTCAAATAATTAGGTATTGCTTTCTAATTCAATGAATTAATGAACGGATTTTACCTAGATGACGGCAGCTATGATGAGTTACTTAATCTGTTGAACAACCAACATTTTGTAGAAAAGGCAGGTTATCAGACTGATATGGAGTTTCTTTCTGATGACTGGTGGTTGCGGGATACTGCTGTGATTGAGAATGTTGTTAAACGAGATGGCATGTGGGAGATTCACCTGGTTTTTGCGCACTACTTGCAGCCGCAAAAGCTGATTAAAAGAGTAATTGCCAGGTATGCCAGCAAAGATAAAGCCGAAATGAGTGCTTGGTACATGAGACGATTGGCAGCAAAAGATCAACGCGGAACACTAAAAGTCAATCTAGATGATTTTGGCTTTTGTTACAGTTAATCGCTGATCTTTTGTTTGTATGACCGATAAGAGAGCTGGGAAAGGCCGAAGACTTAAAACTTGTTCTCCATAAAACCTTTTTCCTGGCTTTGACAGAAATAAAATATCACCTATCTGATGGCGGACTTAAATACGAAGCAAAAAATTATTAAGGCTTCCATTCGTCTATTCAATGAGAATGGATTGGCAAACGTACGTCTGCAGCAAATTGCGAATGAAATCGGTATTAGTCCGGGTAACCTGGCTTACCATTTCCGAAATAAGGAGGCAATCATCGAGGCGGTCAACGAAGACCTTTTTGAGGAAGCCGCCGAAATCCTTTCCACTTACCGTATTTTCCCAAACCTGATAGACTTTGACAACCAATTGTCAAAGTACTATTCCTTCATTCAGAAGTACCCTTTCTACTTTCTGGATATGCTCGAAATACAAAGACAGTATCCAGAGATCCAATCCAATCGTCAAGTTCAAATCTGTAAGATGATCAGCCAGATCCATAAAAGATTTGACTTCAACCAAAATCGCGGACTTATTCAAGCAGAGTCACGTCCCGGGCTGTACAATGAGGTAGCAGAAGCCATTTGGGTTCTACTTACTTTTTGGGTTCCACAAAATCTGATTCGAGGCACGGAAGCATCCATGAATGTGCTGGAGTTTAAGCAAATGATTTGGAATCAGGTCCTCCCCTACTTTACGGAACAAGGCGAGGCAGAATTTGAACAATTGATTCGACCTTTGTTGCAGCAACGTTCTTCTGGAAATTAAGCCTAACTTAGCCTCTGCTGAGGTGACCCCATCCTATTAAGACCAACATTCCGATAGTATTTTATTTCGCAATTAAGTATACCTTTAAGGCAACCTGTTCTCCTGTTTACAATAATATGATCTATTACAACTGGAGAATCCTCAACACCAATGTCTATGACAAACCTGATCTGGTTAAAGGGAGGAGCTTGTAGCGGTAATACCATGTCCTTTCTCAATGCCGAACAACCGTCGGTGATTGAACTGGTGACGGACTTTGGTATACGTATTCTATATCACCCCTCGATCGGATTAGAAATCGGAGAACAAGTAAATGAAGTGCTCAATGAGGCCCTCTCAGGCCAGGTATCGCTGGATATTTTTGTATTTGAAGGTTCTGTCATCCAAGGATATAATGGTAGTGGGAATATGAACTTCTTCGCTGGCCGCCCTACCAAAGACTGGGTGGTAGAGTTGGCAAAAGTCGCACAATATGTAGTTGCCATCGGTGATTGTGCAACTTGGGGTGGGATCATGGCGGTACCGCCAAATCCATCCGAATCAACAGGTATGCAATTCCACAAAAAAGAGAAGGGTGGATTCCTTGGAGAAGACTTTAAAGCTAAAGGTGGGTTACCTGTAATCAATATCCCTGGCTGTCCAGCGCATCCAGATTGGATGACTCAAATTCTAGTGGCCATCGCGAATGGCCGTATGGACGAAGTCTTATTGGATGACTATCATCGTCCGAAGACCTTTTTTACGGATTTTGTTCAGACGGGCTGCACCAACGCTACTTCCTTTGCTGAGCGGGTTGAAGGTCGCTTTGGAAAAAGAGGGGGGTGCCTCTTTTATGAAGTAGGGTGTCGTG
This sequence comes from Saprospiraceae bacterium, assembly GCA_965263225.1. Taxonomy (GTDB): domain Bacteria; phylum Bacteroidota; class Bacteroidia; order Chitinophagales; family Saprospiraceae; genus DT-111. Next base: position 102,024 of record CBDHHG010000033.1, on the reverse strand, counting down.
GCCCCATGACCCGAGCTTCCTGCAATCGCATCCTGTGGAATCGCACTTCTTCCAAAACACGAGCCAATCATCCCTGCTTAGGATGTACAGAACCCGGCTTCCCCCATCATGATTTGAAGAAAGGTAGTGTCTTTAAAACCATGAAGTATCTCGGTCATTTTGTAAAAGAAGTGCCAGAAGGAGAAAGTAAAATTGGACATTACTTTAAATCAGCGCTGCATGCGCCTTTCAAGAACGCAAAGAAGAGAGACCTTTCCAAGTAGTACTTCTACCCTATTTATCCTAGTATTTTAAGTCGCAGAACTAAGATCTTGCCCACGCATTTTCCTTATCTGGAATAAGTCTAGATTAGAATAGATTTTCAATAAGTTAGGTAATTGATTAAAAAAATTAGAAAACCTTTTCTAATTAGTCCCAAGTTATTATATTTGGACAACCTACTATTTCGTAGAACAAGATTTCTGTTTCACAAACAGGATCAAAACATTATAGATAAACAAAAACATCCTTTCATCATGGCTAATGTATTATGGCTACAGGGTGGGGCATGCAGTGGTAACACAATGTCCTTTCTCAATGCAGAAGAGCCTACAGTTGTGGAACTAATTGTAGACTTCGGAATTAACATCTTGTGGCACCCAACCGTAGGCCTAGAAATTGGACATCAAGTAAGCGACCTGCTGAATGATTGCATTTCTGGCAAAACCCAATTAGATATTTTTGTTTTTGAAGGTTCGGTAGTACAAGGGCCTAATGGAACAGGTAAAATGAACTACTTCGCTGACCGTCCGATGCAGGATTGGATCAAGGAATTATCAGAAGTAGCTCAGTTTGTCGTCGCTGTTGGAGACTGCGCCACTTGGGGGGGGATTCCCGCCGTTCCACCGAATCCGAGTGAGTCTACTGGATTTCAATTCCACAAGAAGCAAAAAGGAGGATTCCTGGGCGCGGATTTCGTATCAAAAGGAGGTTTGCCAGTGATTAATATTCCAGGTTGCCCAGCACACCCTGACTGGATTACTCAAATCTTGGTAGCTATCTCAACCGGAAGGATTGGAGATGTTTTGATCGACGAATATCATCGTCCAAAAACATTCTTTACGGACTTCGTTCAGAATGGCTGTCCCAATGCCGTAGCTTTTAGTGAGAAGGTAGACGGGAATTTTGGTAAGCGAGGTGGCTGTCTATTCTATGAAGTAGGATGTAGAGGACCAATGACCCGCGCGAGTTGTAATCGTATTCTTTGGAATCGGCATTCCAGTAAGACCAGGGCCAATCACCCCTGCTTAGGATGTACTGAACCCGGTTTCCCACATCACGACCTGAAGAAGGGATCTGTCTTTAAGACCATGAAATACTTAGGATTCTTACCTCAAGAGACGCCTCCAGGCGAGCCTAAGTTATTCTATTATTTCAAAGCTGGAGTCGGTAAAGTATTAGGATCGCCGGATTCTGCTAAGAACTATGGTAATTCCAAATAAGCAGAGGGTACTGACAAATTTGCAACATTCAAAAACAGAACAAAATGTCTTTAAAAGAATTAAATATATCTCCAGTAGGCCGGGTTGAAGGGGATCTGGATGTGAAGGTTTATATGGAAAACGGGGTGGTGACCAGAGCACATACGCAAGCGGCTATGTTTCGCGGCTTCGAAAAAATATTGCAAGGTAAAGATCCGCAATCTGGCTTGATCGTAACGCCTCGGGCCTGCGGTATCTGCGGAGGTTCTCACCTTTACTGCGCCTCCTCTGCCCTAGACGTGGCTTGGCAAACGACCTTGTCTCCCAATGCACTTTTATTGAGAGCGATTGGGCAGGCGGCAGAAACTATCCAGAGTATTCCAAGATGGTTTTACGCCATTTTTGCTACGGATATGGCCAACAAGAAGTTTGCCAACAAACCCTTGTACCAAGAAGTGGTAAAGAGATGGGCCGCCTACGTAGGTACCTCCTTCCAAACGGGGGTGACAGCTTCTGGTCGTCCGGTAGAAGTATATGCCCTATTTGGTGGGCAGTGGCCACACTCTAGTTATATGGTACCTGGAGGAGTGATGTGTGCTCCTACTTTGAAGGATATTACTCGTGCACATGCCATCATGAATCAATTCCGTAACGACTGGCTAGAACCTGTTTGGCTAGGTTGTTCCATTGAGCGCTACATGCAGATCAAGTCTTGGGACGATATGATGGAGTGGTTGAATGAGAATGAATCTCATTTCAACAGTGATTTGGGACTACTATTGCGCGCTGGTATTGAATTTGGCTTAGATAAATTCGGTCAAGGTGTAGGTAAATTCCTCGCATGGGGCACCTATCTACACAAAGACATGTACAACAAGCCTACCATTGAAGCTCGAAATCCGGCCGTAATCAGCTCTTCCGGATTCTGGGATGGCAAAGCCTACCACCCCGCGGATCACATGCAAGTAGCCGAGCACGTGAAGCACGCCTGGTATATGAACCAGGCGGATGCCTTGCACCCATTCGATGAACCAGCTCCGATGGCATCTACCGATTCCAGAACATTGGAAAACTCTGATTTCAATGATAAGTACAGCTGGGCGAAAGCGCCTCGCTTCATGGGCCATGCCGCTGAGACTGGACCTTTAGCTCGCGTAATCATGAATGCCAACCCGGCTAATGCGGCTCACCAAATCCAGGACCCTCTATTCGGAGATATCATGGAAAAAATGGGACCATCGGTCTTCACCAGAGTATTAGCTCGGGTACACGAAGCTCCAAGAATCTACACCTTGATCAATGGCTGGCTAAGCCAAGTTCGCCTTGATGATGAATTCTACATCAAACCTACCGAGAGAGACGGTATTGGCTGGGGTGCGACTGAGGCGGCTAGAGGTGCCTTAGCACACTGGATCAAGATCAAGAATGGCGTGATCGAGAATTACCAGATCATTGCGCCTACTACTTGGAATGTTGGTCCTAACGATAGCGAAGGAAAAGCAGGACCTATTGAATCAGCACTGGAAGGGACAGAGATTGAGGATCCACATGATCCAGTAGAAGTCGGTATGGTGGCTCGCTCCTTTGATTCTTGCTTGGTTTGTACTGTTCACGCCCATGATAATAAGACGGGTGAGGAGTTGGCGAAATTCAAATTGTAAAATCGAATATTCTTAGCTTTCATAAACCCGCCAATTCTATTTGGCGGGTTTCTTTTTTAGAATTTGTAAATTGAGGGAATGACTACGGTAAACAGCACCATGACGAAAAAAACAGCGGTATTAGGTTTTGGAAATCCGGTACGAGCCGATGACGGGGTGGGCATATATGTGATTGAGGAACTCAAGAAGCAGATGGGGGAGATGGAGAACGTCAATGTTTTTGATATGGGAACCTCCGCCTTCGAAGTGCTTTTCCAACTCAAGGGCCATGATCGCATCATCCTGGTAGACGCAGTGGTTAATACTGGTGAACCAGTTGGGACCGCTTATAAGTTGCCGGCCTCCGCCGTCGAGGCTGAGATCGAAGATGATCCGCTGGTTTTTCTGCACAGCTTGAAATGGAGTCAGGCTTTATCCTACGCAAAAAAGATGCTAGGTGATGCTTATCCAGAAGATATCATGGTCTACCTCATTGCGATTGACAGTACTAAATTTAATGTCGGGATGACAGAGGAAGCAAAAGCTGGAGGGAATAAAGTGGTAGAATTGCTATTACAAGAATTAAAAGCTTGATCGATGTTTATTCCACCACAAAAGATGCAGCAAGATTTAAGGACGGGCGCTACCTTGGAAGGTAAGGTGCAATTGAAATCATCTCACCTCGTCATTGATCATGAGATCGCTACTGAAATCTTTGGAGATGCCCTCAATGCCAATGTAGTGTACTACCCGGATCGAAGAACCTTGCTGGTAGCTCCAGAGACTGATGAGTTATTCAAACAACTGCACAAAGCCAAACAGCATATGCTTAAAGGGCGCAATGCCAAAGGAGACAAGACCATCGCCCTACACGAATTACTAATTGATCATGAAATCGATTCTAAGGATCGAGTTTTAGCCTACCGCAACCAGAAAGAATTAAGCCTACTGAATGTGACATTATAATTCGGTGCGTATGTATATTTCTCCAGATATCCCCTTCTATGGCCGTACAGATTTTCTTGGGCAACGAGAAGATTTCAAGCTATTAGTAGAGGATAAATGGCTGATGAATACAGAAGTACAATACCAGCTTTTGGAGCGCAAAGGTTTATGGCATCTGACCATGATTTACATCGCGATCGAAAACCCATTCAAACTCATTTGTAGAAGGATCGATACCTACAATTCGGAAAAGAAAGCTAAAACATTTGCAAGCATTTTACAACGTGGCATCCGGAAAGATGCGAGAGGAACTTTAAAAACAAACAGAGATGTTATCCATATTTGCGACAACTGACTTTCATGAACAAATCTATGCTATTATCCACAAAGAAGAGCGTTTGCATGAACTAGTAAATGTTCTAGATCTGTTAGAAAATCGACCTATTCCCAGTGCTCATACCGTACTGATCAAGAATGGTGAGATCGCGTTTCCCTTAGATTGGCTCAATTTCCAACCCCCCTTTCTACTACCAGAAGAAATAGCATTGACTGAGGCTAATCTGCTGGGCATTCTGTTTGCTAAGCTCAATAATTACGAGAAGGCCTATTCTTACCTGCAAGAAGCAAATCCCTCTTTGTTCAAGGAATTGGATTTCATTAATCGACTTCAACAAGGCATTCCGGTTAATCCCAATGAACTGACCTCTCACTATTCTCCTTTCGAGGAGTATCGATTGATGCATAACAATGCCATTCTTCGGCATTATGCGGCTACCTCCGATAGTTTCGACTTGGAGAAAACGGTATACTTCTATGAGGAAGCACTTACCTCATCTCCCAACCAAGATTACCATGCTTTTTCCGCCCGTCAATTGGCCCTTTTGTTGATCGACTTGCAGCATGCAGATAAGGCAACTGAATTGCTGGAGAAAATCAATCCAGAGCAACTATCAAAAGAGGCTAAGGTGGAGTGGCAACATACCCTGTGTCAATCTTGGATACAACAGCTAACGGTGCCTTACGACCTAGAACGCTTAGAGAGACTGAAGTCAACCCTTTGGGAAGTACTACAGTCTTATGAGCAATCGGAACGTAAAGCAGAAACGGGCTTATTGTTGCTGGATGCCGCCCACATTGCCAATATTTCGGAGAGTTATTCGGAGTCCTTGGGTTATTCCACTAGAGCCATCAAAATCTTCACGGAAGAGGGACTAGAGGAGTTAGCAGGCAATGCCCAATATCGCAAAGGAACGCTGCTCTATACCTGGGCCCAGAATGGAAGCCCACAATTCTTCAAGCCGGCCATTGAAAGCTATCAGGAAGCTTTGAAGGTGTTCCGAAAAGAAGTAGCGCCCGATGTATTCGCGGATATCCACCATAATCTTGCTGTTTTGTACAGCGATATGCCATCCGAGCAGAAAAAGAAGAGCATTTGGGCTGGGATTGCCGTGGCTTCCTTTGATGAAGCGCTACGCTTTTTCACCAAAGAGAGATATCCATATCAATATGGAATGATTTGCAACAATTATGGCAATGCTTTTACCAAATTCCCCCCTGCAGTCCTTACTGATAATCACGAGAAAGCACTTTTCTATTACCAGGAAGCATTGGATGTGCGCACGAAAGCCTATCCCTATGAAAGGGCTATTACCTTGTTGAATTTCCTGGAAGCTAGCTGGGATGTCGGAAATGATCCTGAGTCTTTCAACGAAGAGCGTTATCAAGATATGTTGGTAAAAGCGGAGGAGGTAAAGACTCTGGTAGACCATGAAGATATGATTGCGGAAGCCGATAAGCACTTGGCACTATTAGAAAAACTAAGGGCTACAGTTGCCTTATAGCATTCAAAGGAACTTTCTTATGCACGAGATTTCATTAGTAAGAAATATTTTCGCTACACTTGAATCTGAGTTTTCCAAGGAAGATCTGGAGACTATGACGGCCATTGACATGAAGATCGGATTGCTGGCTAATGTCGAACCCATCTTAATGCAAAATGCCTTTGAAGCTGTTACGACTGCTGAGGAAAAATACCAGACAGTTAAACTCAATATTGAACTGATACCCATTGAGATCCTATGTTCGGACTGCGAAAGCCATTCTACGATCGAAAACTACAAATTTGCCTGTGCCAGCTGCGGTAAGCCCAATAACAATGTGGTGAAGGGGACCGAGTTATTAATTCATCGGGTGCATTTCGATAAAGAAGAGGAGGTCGTAGCTGACTAGGTTTTAATGCTACTGCTCCTACCCTATTTATGCTGTCAAGATTTATACTTCCTATTGCTAGTCGCGTATATGATCGTTTAGATATATACTGGAAACGACATCATACGCATGAGACTATCAGTCGCTTGCTGGTTTATGCCTTCCTGGCAGGTTTGGTCATAGCAGAATTGGCTGTCCGACATTGGCTCCCCTTCGAAAACAATATTCACAATCATTTCTTTGCTGTTGAGCTAGCCTTTACTTTATTGCTGCTAACAGAGTTACTGGCGCTGATTTTTGTCCTACCCAATTCTGTAGGCGTCTCGGTTGGGAAACAACTTGAGATTCTTTCTCTAATCCTGATAAGATCTGCCTTCAAGGAATTCAGCCATTTTGAAGAACCAGTTATTTGGAATAATCTTGATGGCCCGGTACTGAAGATGATCGCTGATGCCTTCGGTAGTTTGGCCATTTTCATTGTTATCGGGGTCTATTATCGGACGCAGAAACGAATCAGATTGACGGAGAGTCAAGAGGAGCATCAACAATTCATCGACTTTAAGAAGTTGGTCGCAGTAATGCTATTGATTGTTTTCATTATTATTGGTCTGTTCGACGTATGGTCTTTCTTCGAAAACGGCAGCTATCTCAGCTCTTTCAATACTTTCTACACGGTGTTGATCTTCAGTGATATTCTGATTGTCTTGATAGCCCTTAGGTATACCCTTGAGTACCCTAAGATTTTTCGTTATTCTGCCTTTGTGCTAACCACTGTCCTGATTCGGATTTCACTGACGGCTCCCCCCTACCTCAATGCGGCTTTAGGTATTGTTGCTTCACTTTTCCTATTGGCAATGACCTTTGCTTTTAACTACTTTTTGCAAGAAGAAAGCCCTAATCGGGCTACCAGATTGTCGAGAAGAAATTAGAAAATGTTTTCTAAACTCTTGAGTTCCTTTTCTAATTCAAATCATCTCCATAACTTACTTCTGTTGCGCTGATAATTCTGCAATTGCAACGAATAATACGAAGCTATAAACAAGGATTTTCCAGCAAAAAATAAGTGATTCAACATGGACAAAGTACAGAAATCAAATAAGGCTGCACGGGGTACGGTAACCTGTGATAACACTACTATGCACTTGCTCAAAGCCAATGATTTTGTGGCGGAAAGCATTCGCAAACGGATGGCTGAGCAAAATACCGTGCTCCTCAACATCACCTCTTCGCCAGGAAGTGGTAAAACTACACTCTTACAAGAAACGGCCAGGAGAATTGGAGACAAAGTGAAGATGAAGATCCTGGTAGGAGACCTAGAAACCGAACGAGATGCAGATCGACTTCGTGAAGCTGGTGCTGATGCTTTGCAGATTGTCACTGGGGGGATTTGTCACTTAGAAGCTCAAATGGTTTGGCAGGCGATGGAAAACCTAGATTTGGAAGGGGTGGAATTGTTGATCATTGAAAATGTAGGGAATTTGGTGTGCCCGGCTTCTTTTGACCTAGGAGAAGATTACCGCGTTACCTTGATTGCTACGACGGAAGGCGATGATAAGCCCAAAAAGTATCCCCGTATGTTTTTAACCAGTGAAATGATGCTGGTATCAAAAGTGGATTTATTGGAGTATCTACCCTTTTCCCTTGATGCGGTAGTGGCAGATGCCAGAGATATTAATCCCAATATCAAGGTTATGGAGGTGTCAAGCACCAAAGACGTAGGCATCGATGAATGGTGTAATTGGTTGTTGGAAAAAGTTAAGGAAAAGCAAGAAGCCAAGCAGGAAGCTACTGTGTAATGAACACCTGGCACATCCATATTGAAGGTCAAGTGCAAGGAGTAGGTTTTCGTCCCTTTATTTTCGGTCTAGCCAATAAGCTTGGGCTGAAGGGCTGGGTCAATAATACTACCGATGGGGTGCATATTGTATTTAATGCCTCAGCGTCCGAAGCTTTGGCATTGAAAGACACGATTTTAGCAGCGGCTCCAAGCCTAAGTAGAATTACTGCAATGCAATTGCGGGAAGAATCTCCCCAAACTTTCACGCAGTTTGAGATCGTACACAGTGAGGCAACGGCAACACCTAACCTTCTGCTTACGCCCGATTTTGCACTGTGTGCCGACTGTCGCGAGGAATTAAAGGCGGAAAAGGATCGTCGGTACGATTATCCTTTTACCACCTGTACTAATTGTGGGCCACGTTTTTCCATTGTCAAAGCCCTTCCTTACGATCGAGTTAATACCTCGATGGCTCCCTTTGAAATGTGTCCGAGCTGCCAGGCGGAATATGACGACCCCTTGGATCGGCGCTATTATTCGCAAACTAATTCCGATCCAGACTGTAGCATTTTACTAACCTTATACGATGCAGATCGCCAAGAAGTTAGCCGGGTTACGAGGGAGATTCTTGACCACATTCCCAGAGCATGGGAGGCAGGGAAGATTGTAGCCATTAAAGGTATCGGGGGGTATTTATTAACTTGCGATGCTACTAATGAGGCTACTGTAGCCGAATTGCGTGGTCGAAAGCACCGCCCTAGCAAACCTTTTGCGGTAATGTACCCTCGGGAGAAGCTAGCTCAGGATTTTAGCACGGACCAAGAATTATGGAAGACTTTGGATAGTCCTATTGCACCGATTGTACTATTGGATAAATCTGTTGATACACCCGCATTCAATGGGGTGTCTCCTGACTTGGAACAGGTAGGTGTGATGATACCTTATGCTCCTTTGTTTGAATGCCTTCTCCAGCGATTTAGGAGAGCGATTGTGGCCACCAGTGGCAATCTTAGCAACTCGCCGATCGTATATCAGGATGATAAGGCCATCAAGGATTTAGCTGGCATCGCTGATCTGGTCTTAGTGAATAATCGAGAGATCGTGATTCCTCAAGATGATAGTGTGCTGACGCATACCCCTTTCCAAAAACAAGGAATAATAATACGTCGGTCCAGAGGCTTAGCTCCGACCTACATAAATCCCAAATTAGATCTCCCCGATGGAGAACTCTTGGCTATGGGCGCAATGCTCAAAAGCACCTTCAGCCTCCTGAAATTGAGTAATCTTTATGTGAGCCAGTATCTCGGCGATTTGGAGCATTTTGATGCGCAATTGCATTATCAAAATACGATTCAGCATTTCCTAAAGCTATTTCGTGTCAAACCCGAAGCGATATTAATAGATCAACATCCTGCCTACCCTTCTAGCCAGATAGGGAAAGAAATGGCAGTAGAATATGGCGCACAGATATATCCCGTGCAGCATCATCAAGCACATTTTGGAGCCATCTTAGGAGAACATAGTTTCCTGCATTGCAAGGAGCCGATATTAGGGGTGATCTGGGATGGTACCGGTTTAGGCTTGGATCAACAGATTTGGGGAGGCGAGTTCTTTGTTTACGAAAACTATGCATTCAAACGGAGCCATCACTTTGCCTATTTTGATTTCATACTAGGTGATAAAATGCCCCGTGAACCTCGTATTTCTGCCCTATCTGTTTGCTGGGAAATCGAAGGTGCACAGACATTACTGCGTGAGAAATTCAATGAACAAGAATGGAAGCTCTACTCTAAGTTGTTGACCAAAGAACAGCCGCTACAAACATCCAGCCTGGGGCGCATATTTGATGCAGTAGCCTCTTTACTGGGAATCTTGGATATCCAGAGTTACGAGGGGGAAGCGGCTATGAGATTGGAAGCGGCAGCAAAGCAATATTTCAAGATTCTGGGCCTAGCTGCTGTGGAGACTTACTTTGATCATGATTTCATCCCTGCTCGGATTCCTACCCGCTTGCTGATGATTGGACTGATCAAGGATAGGCAAGCAGGGAAGTCTACAGAATATATAGCAGCCAAATTCCATGCTTCTCTGGCGCTTCTGATCAAGTCGGTAGCAAAAGACTTAAACATTAAGAAGCTAGCCTTTAGTGGAGGGGTATTTCAAAATAGCATACTGGTAGATCTCATACATCATTATATGGGCCAAGATTTTGAGCTCTTTTTCCATAAAGAACTTTCCCCCAATGATGAGAATATTTCTTTTGGGCAGGTAGTCTGCTATCAGATAGATAAATGTAGGCAAGCAATAACAAACAATAAAACAAACGATCATGTGCTTAGCGATTCCAGGTAAAATCAAATCCATTGAATCCAAATTTGATGGATTGGTACGAATGGCAAAAGTCTCCTTTGGAGGAATTATCAAAGAGGCCAGTTTGGAAATGGTTCCACAGGCGAAGGTGGACGATTATGTGCTAGTGCATGTGGGAGTAGCCATCAGTGTGGTCGACGAGGTGGAAGCCAAAAAGACCTTTCGGTATCTCGAAGAAATGGGAGAAGTGGAGGAAGAACTGAATATCTCTGATTTCCTTCCGGACAAGAAAGAGTATACGGATTAGAGCTGGAGATTCGCCAAAAAACAACTGTTTTCAGACCAAAAAGATAGCAATGAAATTTTTAACAGAATATAGAGATCCAGATCTCGCCAAGCGATACTTAGAAGGAATTCAGCAAACGGTTACTCGTTCCTGGACGATCATGGAAGTATGCGGCGGGCAGACTCATAGCCTCGTGAAGAATGGGATCTTGAATATGTTGCCCAAGGAAATCAATATGGTGCACGGACCAGGTTGCCCGGTCTGCGTTACGCCTCTTCACCTGATTGATAAGGCGGTATATCTTGCTGAAGAGAAGGACGTCATTCTGTGTTCCTATGGGGATATGCTACGGGTGCCAGGCTCGGAAAAGAGCCTACTGGAGGTCAAGGCCAACGGTGCGGATATCAGAATCTTATACTCGCCACTAGAGGCCGTAAATATTGCTCAGCAGAACCCCGATCGAGAGGTTGTTTTCTTTGCCGTAGGTTTTGAAACTACGGCCCCAGCTAATGCCCTTTCGGTAGTTCATGCACATCGCTTGGGGCTAAAGAATTACTCCATTTTGGCTTCCCACGTTTTGGTTCCCCCAGCCATAGAGGCGGTGATGGAGGATGAGGAAAGCCACATCCAAGCTTTCCTGGCTGCCGGTCATGTTTGTACCATCATGGGTACCCTAGAATACTATCCTTTGGTAGAACGCTTCAAAGTCCCAGTTGTCATCACTGGATTTGAACCTGTGGATCTTTTGCAAGGGATTTTGATGACCGTGAAGCAATTGGAAAAGGGAGAGGCGAAGGTAGAGAACCAATATTCCCGGATGGTGAAGGAAATGGGGAATCCGATGGCGCAGGACACCATTTATGAGGTTTTTGAAGTCACAGATCGGCTATGGCGTGGCATGGAAGTGATACCGATGAGCGGCTACGAAGTGAAAGAGAAATATGCAGAATTTGATGCCAAGCGGAAGTTCAATGTAAATATCGCCGAAGCACCAGAGAATGAAGAATGCATTGCCGGTGAAATTATGAAAGGTATCAAGAAGCCATTTGAATGCCCCAATTTTGGCACCAAATGCAAACCTGAAAACCCACTGGGCGCGCCTATGGTTAGCTCCGAAGGGGCTTGCGCAGCCTATTACCATTTTTCAGGAATGATCAATCAGTTGGAAGGCCAAACCGCATGAAGATCTTATTCCTAACCACAGCCTTCAACGGCATGGCTCAACGTGCTTGGCTTGAGCTGGATCGTCTTGACCATCAAGTCAGAGTACAGGTCGCTTCCAATGAGGCGGTTATGCTGACCGCTGTGGAGGAATTTCAGCCGGAATTGATTGTGGCTCCCTTCTTAAAGGCCAAAATACCGGAAAGCATTTGGCGAAATCATTTATGCCTAATCATCCATCCGGGAATTGTTGGGGATCGAGGAGCTTCATCTCTAGATTGGGCCATTTTGAATCAAGAAAAAGAATGGGGGGTGACTATTTTGGAAGCGGCAGAAAAAATGGATGCCGGGGCTATTTGGGCATCTCATAATTTTCAGATGCGGGAGACCAGCAAAGCCAATCTCTATCGCCATGAGGTAGCGCAGGCTGCTATGAAGGGTTTGCTTGAAGCGATTAAGCATCACCAGGAACCGAGCTTCTACCCTACCCCACTAGACCATTCGGATACTCAGGTACGCGGACGGTGGAATCGAAGTGTACGCCAAACCGATTTCCAGTTTTCTTGGGAGGATAAAGCGAGCGACATACTGCGGAAAATACGTGCTGCGGATAGTGCTCCGGGGGTATTAGCCGAGTTGTACGAAACCAATTATTATGCTTTTGGAGGACATTTAGAAGCGGAAATGAAAGGCTCACCTGGCACTGTTCTAGCACAGCGAGATAAGGCGATTTGTGTTGCTACAGGGGAGCAGGCTATCTGGCTAACACATCTGAAGACTTGCGAGGAGGGAGCGATTAAGCTACCCGCTACCCTAGCCTTGGGACAGCATGCTGAAACCCTCCCGAATCACACTCTGAGTCCATTTGAGAGTAGTACCAAGTCGACCTTTCAGGAAATTCGATATGAGGAGCAAGGAGAAATCGGCTATATCCATTTTGACTTCTACAATGGCGCTATGGATACCGATCAATGTACTCGTTTGCGGAAAACCATAGCTGAAGCCAAAAGCCGTTCCATTAAGCTATTGGTCTTGATGGGGGGAGTGGATGTGTGGTCGAATGGGATAGACCTCAATCAGATTGAATATGCTGAAAATCCCAGTGATGAGGCTTGGGCTAACATTCAGGCGATTGATGATCTCATTTTAGAAATTATCCAATCCCCAAATCACTATGTCATGACGGCGCTACAAGGCAATGCTGGAGCTGGAGGGGTAGCTTTTGCATTGGCTGGAGATAAGGTGGTGGCCAGAAAGGGTATTGTACTAAACCCGCATACCAAAAATATGGGTTTGTATGGATCGGAATACTGGACCTATCTGCTACCCAAAAGAATTGGAATTGAAAAGGCGATACACTTTACGGAGCAGTGTTTGCCTTGGGGGACAGCTATGGCCAAAGAGATTGGCTTACTGGATGATGTTTTTGCCGAGACAGCTGTGGAGTTTCGAAGACAGGTCCGAGAGCTGGCGAAGGAGATTGTTGCCCTACCTTATTTTGAAAAGCTGTTACTAGCTAAGATCTTTCAACGTAGGAAGGACGAACGAGTTAAACCCCTAGCCAAATATCGAGAAGAAGAGTTGCAGCACATGTGGTCAAACTTCTATGAAAACGACCAGGGCTTTGCAGAAAAAAGATTTCATTTCGTGCATAAAATCTATGATCCCGAACAGAGCCAAACCGTCAAATATCGAGATTGGTATAGCAGCCGTAGAAAGATATATCGGCGCCGCAAGTGGGAATCTATTGAATACAAATAACTAGTCATGAACGCACTCAGCCAGAAAGAGAAGAAGATAAAGATGCAATTGTCTTGTCCTATGCCGAAGTTGGACTTCGATGTGATTACACTGGGACATGGCAGCGGAGGCCTACTCACCAATAGGTTATTGGATAGTGGCGTATTCGACTTGCTGAAGAACGATCTACTTGATCAGCGTCATGATGGCGCTACCCTGGACTTGCAGGGGAAAACGGCCTTCACCACGGATAGCTTTGTGATTTCTCCTGTCTTTTTTCCAGGAGGGAATATCGGAGAGTTAGCCGTGAATGGTACGGTCAATGATCTGGCGATGTGTGGAGCGATTCCCCAATACCTCTCCTTGAGCTTCATTATCGAGGAAGGACTCGCTATGCAGGCCTTTTGGGATATTCTGGTGTCGATCAAGTTTGCCTGTCAGGAAGCGGGCGTAAAAGTGGTGACTGGGGATACAAAAGTGGTAGAGCGAGGAAAAGGAGATCAGATTTTCATTAATACCACCGGGATCGGACAAATACATCCTAAAGCAGCCATCGATATCTCCAGAGTCAAGGTTGGGGATAAGATTATTGTTAGTGATAATCTAGCTACCCATGGAATGGCCATTATGTCGGTGCGAGAAGGTTTGGAATTTGAAACCACGATTGAGAGTGATACTCGAAACCTCAACCATGTCGTAAAATATCTCCTGGATGAATTCGGAGACCAAATTCATCTGCTCCGCGATCCGACCAGAGGTGGTGTAGGCACCGTCTTGACGGAAATCGCCAGAGATACCTCCTTAGGAATCGACATTCACCAAAAGGACATTCCCGTTGATGAGCAAGTCTATGGGGCCTGTTCCTTGCTCGGCTTGGATCCACTCTACGTGGCCAATGAAGGCATCTTTATTACCATTGTGGATGCAGATTGTGCGGATCAGGTCCTAGATCAACTGCGTGGCCAATCAGCCAGCCAAAATGCATCGATTTTCGGGGAGGTGGTGCCGGATCATTCCCGACAGGTGGTTTTGACAAGTGGGATTGGAGGAAAAAGAGTGGTCAATATGTTGGTCGGCGAGCAACTGCCAAGAATCTGTTAGGTATGAAGCGTGATATTGAAGATAGAGCAGACATCCGCAAGCTGGTAACCGCTTTTTACGAACGCTTGCTGAAAGATGAAGATTTCAAGCACATCTTTTTAGCGGTGATGCAGAAGGATATGCTAGCTCATATTGATACGCTAATGGACTTTTGGGAAAGTACACTTTTCCAGGCTGGTAAATACAAAGGAGATACAATAGATGCTCATCTGGAAGTACATCATCAATATAGATTGAACGCAGCGCATTTTAGCAAATGGCTGGAAATTTTCAACGAGACGGTAAATGACCATTTTGAAGGGAATATAGCCACCCAAGCCAAACAGAAGGCTTCGACCTTGGCTACCATAATTAGACTAAAAATTGACAACCTAGAGCAAAGAAGGTTGGAAATCAACAATTAGCATGGATAAAACGGAAGCAATACAACTAGAGAAATTAGTCAGTAAGATTCAAATATTTAAAGGGGCAGAGGATAGCCCTTTGCTGGCTCCGAGGGGTGTATTTCTGGTTAATAATCAATTGCTGGTGGCGGATACGGCCCAAAATCGATTGTTTATCTGGAATCAACTACCTGCTTCGGAATTCCAAAGCCCAGATATTGTTCTCGGACAAGAGGCCAAGGCAAAAACTGGACGGAATGCTAGTGGTACCGTAAGTGCTTCCAGTCTTTTCTATCCCTCGGGGATATGGTCAGATGGAGAAAAACTTATTGTAGCCGATGCCTGGAACCACCGAGTCTTAATTTGGCTACAAATGCCTACTGAAGACGGCCAAGCTGCTGATGTAATAGTAGGACAGCCTAATTTTGAAAGTAATCAACCCAATATTGCAGGAATCAGTCAGGCACCTAGTGCTTATTCCTTGAATTGGCCTTATGGCGTATTCTCGGATGGGGAACGACTTTGGATCGCCGATACTGGGAATAGACGAGTGTTGTACTATGATCAGATTCCTACCTGTAACAATGCGCCAGCGGACAAAGTGATTGGCAAACCCTCTTTCGCCGAAAGAGACTATGATCATAATGATCCCATCTGGCCCTACTCTGTAAAAGTGAGTCCAAATGGACAAATGACCATCACGGATACCCAATTCTACCGAGTTTTGGTATGGCAAGATTGGCAAACAGCCTTCGATCAAGAAGCGGATGTGATCATTGGGCAACCGTCCTTCGAAGCCAATGGGCAAAATCAATTTGGCTGGTTTCCCAAGGCCAATACCCTGAACTGGTGCTATGATACCTGTTTTTATCAGAACGGTCTCTGGGTGGCTGACACAGGGAGTAGCAGAATTCTCTGGTTTAACGAGGTACCTACGCAGCACAATACGGAAGCTAATAATCTGTTTGGACAAGATGATTTCACGACGGGCAGTGAAAATAAAAATACGATCTGGAGCACAGAAGGAAGCCTATACTGGCCTTTCCAAATCTGTGTAGAAGGTCAAACCATGGTGGTGGCAGATACGGGCAACCACCGAATCGTTATTAATCATTTGAATTTTTAGATTAGATATGGAAGCATCATTTCCTTTATTATTCGCGGCAGTGGTGGGTTTTGGTCATGCTTTTGAAGCAGATCATTTGGTAGCTGTTGGGAACATTGTGACCAAACGAGATAGGCTATACTTGGCCATAAAAGATGGTATTTATTGGGGTTTAGGGCATACTTCTACCATCTTTTTAATTGGCTTGATTATGATCATTGGGAGGGCGACTTTCCTCAATGGTTATTTTGGCTATTTCGAGGCAGGTGTAGGCTTAATGTTGATTGTATTGGGGATTGTCCGGCTCTATCAATATTTTCGGTCAGAGAAAAGAATTGCTGACCTGGTTGATGCTGAAAGCAATCATCATTTGGCCTACGGAGTGGGCTTGATCCATGGCTTGGCCGGCAGTGGTGCCATGATTCTCCTAGTGATGACCGAGATTCAGGGTAGTTTCAATAGCATGATCTATCTCTTGATCTTCGGTATTGGCTCGGTAGTTGGCATGTTGGTAGCAGCAGGGATTTTTAGTTTACCCTTTTCGAAGAGAATTACGAACAATCAGGGGCTACAATTGGTCTTAGTTATATTGTCCTCTTTGCTATGCATTGGATATGGTGGCTATGTCTTAGTCGAAAATCTGACTTAGATGGAAGATTTTGATCCAAAGGAATTTCTGTTGTTTGCTTTGAACCACTTTGGTTTGGAGGTATTGAATCATGAAGGTAAGATGGTACGTTTGCCACAAGAATACACCATCGAGGTAGAAGGAAAGCAGTTGTACAAATTATTGCAAGGTCGACAAGTTGTTGCGCCCTTTTCAGATGTAGAGGAGCTTTGTAGATTTATAAAAATGGATATGCAACTCAATGAAGAAAGTTGAACTCAATATCATAGCATTAGCCAATAGCGAGTCTAGCAAAGGTAATTTTGCTTTGATATTGGAAGAGCAAAAAGGCGATCGCCGCTTGCCCATCATCATTGGTGCTTTTGAGGCACAGGCCATTGCCGTATCCTTAGAGAAGATGCAGCCCAACCGACCATTGACGCATGATCTCTTTAAAAACACCTTGGATGCTGCGGGCATTAAGATGCAAGAGGTGATGATCACCGATCTCAAAGAAGGTATCTTCCATGCTAAACTGGTAGGTAAATTGGCTGATGGCTCTGCTTTGGAGGTAGATGCCCGCTCCTCTGATGCTATTGCCCTAGCTGTTCGCTACGGTTGCCCCATTTTTACTACAGCTGACATTATTGACCAGGCAGGCGTCCTCTCTGATAGCCCAAGTAAAGCCTTCGCCAACAAAAGAGGCAAGCTCTCAGATTATTCCTTGGAAGAATTGGAACAATTGCTAGAACAGGTACTGGCCAAGGAGGATTACGAGAGTGCTTCCAAGATCAGGGATGCCATTAAGGGAAAGCAGTAAGTAGCTTTCGTTGCCCCTACCCTTTTATTGTATTCTAATTTGCTTCTTCTCGCCATATCGCATCATCTCCATACCCTACTCTCTCATTGGGAAGCGTCAGCTCGTAGCGTTTGGCATAGTCATCCCAGTCGGCTTTTAGCTCGGAAAGTTTATCCGTTTCAATTGAGGCCAAATCCTTTAATTGAGAGGGATCTTCCTGGAGATTATACAGTTCCCATACACCCTTTCCATACGGCTTTTCATAGAACTCCGCTTTCCAATCGCCCTTTAGGACAGCCCGACGGCCATACAATTCCCAACAATGCGCCTGATCACTTTCATGGGCATATTCCCGGTTTCCCGCCAACCAATCAACTAACGATATTCCATCCATCGGATAGATCTTACGACCATTGAATACTGTGTCCGGATGCGATACGCCAGCAAGATCTAGTATAGTAGGCGCCAAATCTTTTACAGAAATGAATTCATTGCTAATGGTCCCCGCCTGGGATGCCCATTGGGGGAAATTGATGATCAAAGGTGTTCTAACGCCACCTTCGGTGGAAAAACTTTTGTACCATTTGAAAGGCAAGGAACTGACTTGTGCCCAGGAAGGGCCTGTGAAAATGTAGGAATTCTTCCGACCCATATTTTCCAGACTATTATCAAAGTTTTTGGCCACCCAGTCTCCCGTATCCGCTATGTTATCAATGTTGTTTCCCTCGGCCCCATTGTCTGACATGAAAATGATCAGGGTATTGTCTATCTGTCCGAGTGATGCGAGGTGTTCCATGATTTTACCAACATTGGCATCCAATCTTTCAACCATTGCCGCATACACCTCCATGGTTCGGGAGGATCTTGCTTTTTCACTAGAATCCAAGTCTTTCCAAGGCATTACATTTGGCGTGATCTCCTGAACTGGGGTGTTCTCTGGTAGAATACCGAGCTTTTTTCCTTGAGCGACCCGTTCTGCTGCGAGGACTTCATACCCCTCATCGTACTGACCTTGGTATAGGTCAATGTATTCGTCTGGTACTTGGAGCGGCCAATGCGGAGCAGTATAGGTTATAAAGGAGAGAAAAGGCTTGTTTTCCTCCACGCTCTCTGAGATATATTCCATCGCCTTTTGTGTGTAAAAATCAGAGGAATAGAAACCTTTGGGAAGAGAGTCGATTAAGCCGGTATCTTCAAAGTAAAGCGACCTATTGTAGAAGGAGAACATGGGCTGCATATCGTCAAAGTGACCAGCTCCTCCCTGCAGAATGCAGAACGAGCGGTCAAACCCCCGTTTATCGGGCCATAATTTTTCATTGTCGGCAGGATAAGCCTGATGCCATTTTCCTGCGATTGAGGTGTGGTAGCCACTGGCTTGGAGTAGCCTGGGAAAGGTAACCACGTCAAAATTAAGATGACCTTCATAGCCTCTTACCCCTACTTGGTTCTCCGCCCAATCCCCCTCCATGGTGCCATAACCATTTCGATGACTATCTACCCCACTCAATAGCATTCCTCTAGTTGGTGAACAAGTAGCTGCGGTGTGAAAAGAAGTACTTCGCAATCCCTTGGCGGCCAGTTTGTCGAGATTAGGCGTGCGGATTTCACTGCCAAAACACCCTAAATCAGTAAAACCTAGATCATCAGCAACAATTAAGACGATATTAGGCCTGCTGGGAGCATTCGTTGAGAGCTTATCCGTACAGCCTGAAGCAATAATCAGGAGCGTTATCAGTATGTAGGTAAGCCGATTATGATCTTGCATAATGGTTGAATATAAAGTTTAGCATATGCACGGATGGTGGATACTGTATTTTACAATAAGACCACACAGCTCAATCGGATCTAAAACTGAAAAAATTATGTCGCATTCACTTCTACGGCTGCTATGATCTCCAACGCTTACAAAGTTATCTTTTCCAAGCAAATGGAGGTCATCTCAAGCAGATACACTAAAAGGAATTGATCACAAGCTCAATCTGATTCACCCCTGGCATCAGCCGAATCGAACCAAAGGCTGTACTCACCTTTTCGCCATTTACTTTTACCTCTTTCCCCCTGGTATCCCCTAGCTCGAATTCAGCTACCATATTGGCCGGAATTTCGACGGTGTAAGTCTGCCGTCTTCTGTTTACAAACTTATATTCCCCCTCGATGGTGCCGCGAATGGTAGGAACTTTGATCGTACTATGCTTAAGGCTGCCCATTTGGGGTTTAATTCTCGCAACTCCAAAGCCAGCCGTTTTAGGCTGAATGCCCCACAGGTAGCGAGGAATGATGTTGGCTGGGGCAGCTCCCCAGGCGTGATTCCAGTCGGCATTGGGTTTGTATTTCATATCCCAAGCTTCTAAGGCGATGGTGGAGCCGATATTGATCATATTGTACCAGGATCGATCATGTTGAGCCGTCATTAGTTCTAAGGCATAGTCTGCCTCATTCGCATTGTAAAGGGCCTCCATGAGATATTGGGCGCCGTAAACGCTACAAGCCATACCTCGGGACTTAATAAACTCCATGACCGACTTTTTATGCTGTTCTGGTACAATATCAAAAGCCAGTGGCATCATATTAGCGTGCAAGGAAGAGTGGTCGGTACCTTCGCCATCTACATATGCTCCTGTCTTCGGGTTAAACAACTTTTCATTGATGGATTTTTTGGCTTGTAAGGCCATCAGCTCGAATTCTACTTCTTCATCTGTTTTCCCTAGTACTTCAGCGAAGGTAGACATGATCTTCATATTTTGGTAGAAGAGGCTATTGATGACGGTACTGATCGGCTTAAACACAAAACCATCTCTTTCTCCGGTGACATTTGGATCCCCTCCCCATTTTGCGGGGGGCCAATCCACGATATCCCGGAGTTTCACCTTAGGGTCCTTGAAGCCTAGCTTCTTCATAAACTCGGGCGTGACCTTGGTGGAGCTAATGAGCCCATCTTCCCTCCGTAGTTCCAAGAGGGTTTTATGCTTCAGGGGCTCATAATACTTCTCGATCAGCTCGGTGTTGCCAGTATACAGGTAATCGGCATAGAACATTAAGGCCACATGTTGTTGCCATTCCGTGGGCCAGGTCGGGTATTCCATGAAGTACTCGATGGTTCGGCGGGCGATGGCATATTCCTGATCGGTGGTGTAATGGCTGAGTTGATTGAGATAGGCGTCAGCTTCATACGGGATACGCTCTCGATCTCCATCCACATAATAGCCGGCAAAGGTGGTAGCCTTGATAGAGTAACGGCAGAGATCCCAGACTGCATTCAGGATTTCATCGGAACTGTTGAAGCTACTTTGGGTATCATCCCAATAGCTATGATAGGCCAGTTGGGTGAACTGATCCCCCGTTAATTTCCCTCGCACATTTTCTATTTCTGCATACCGGAACGGGAGGAGAATGGGGAAGGAATCGGGCATTGTTACGGCAATGGACTTGGTATTGCGTTCATCAGGGATGAGGGGTAGCGTATACACCTTTTGGCCAGGCGTGACGGGAATCTGTACTTCCGCATAACGGATGTGCCCGCCGGGTTGGCGATTGATTTTGCCATCCAATCGCTGTTCCCCGACGCGCACAGTGATGATATGGGCTCGTTTCGCTTCATAATGGATTTCCATATTGGCAAAAGCAGCCTTGCCGAAGTCGATGAAATAGGTATTCTTTCCGGTTTCCTGGAAGATCTTGGGCTTGATTCGGTCAACCTGGAAGATATTGGGGGTGGTGATCATAGTCCCACCGGTACCCACCTGAAAAGCCTGCGGCTCTGAATAACTCGTCAAGCGGTTCACTTCATCCCATACCCGCACTTTCCAATAGTATTTTTTCCCTGCTTCCAAGGGTGTTCCGCCATATTCAATATCGGTGGATTTGTCTCCTCTCACTTGCCCACTGTCCCAGATATCTCCAATATTGTTATTGATTTTCTGTTCGGATGAAGCCACCAACAACTGGTAAGCAGATTGATAGACGGATTCCTTAGGTACGATCCAGCTGAATTCTGGCGTCTTATCTCGGATGGAAACCGAAGCCGGTTCTCTGATATACTCTACGGCAAGACCGGAAGGCGGCTTGGAATATACATCACTTTTCTTACGGATTAACTCGTTACATTTCCTTCTCAAATCCGATAAAGTAGCTTGATATTTTGGGTCCTTCGCTAAGTTGTTAATCTCCTTCGGGTCTTCATCTAGATTGTATAGCTCCTCAAAGGACTGATCATTGACATAGCGGAAGTATTTCCATTCCTTGGTTCGAATTCCTTCACTCGGTGGAATATTCGCGAACTCCCACAAGTGCTCGATTAGGACCGTATCCCGATGGATGCTACTGCTTTTTCTTTGGACGACCGGCAAAAGGCTGGTTCCCTGCCAGGAACTGGGTACTTCCAATCCTGCCAAGTCTACAATGGTTGAGGGTACATCTACATTTTGTGCCAATTCTTCAATGTCTTGATGCTGTTCTTCCCTTGGATCAAAGATGATTAGGGGCACACGAATGGAATTATCGTACAGCAGCCATTTCCCTGCGAATTGCCGTTCGCCTAAGAAATAACCATTGTCTCCCATTAAGATGATAACTGTATTCTTATCTAGGCCTTTCTCCTGCAACTTCTTCCGGATCTTCCCGATTTCCAGGTCAATGCCCGAGATCATGCGGTAGTATCCCTTGACGCTATGCTGATACTTCTCCGGTGTATCATAACGCCAAGTCCAACGCAGGCGATTGAAGCCAGCTCGCACGAATTCAGGCTGTTCATTGAAGTATTTATCTTCTCCCATATCTGGTCCTGGCATCTTCATATCCTGTAGTAGTCCATTCGTTGTTTCTTGCCAGAAGTATTGGTCCTTGGCAGAGTCATGGGCGTGGGGTGCGCTAAAGCTCAGTGAGAGGCAAAAGGGCTGCCCGGGTTGGGCTTGATCAATATAGTCTAGGGCTTTCTGGCCGGTATATCGTGTGAGGTGGACCGTGTCTTTACCTAAGGTCTTGTAGTAGTACCCGCGTCGGTCTTTGTAAGCTCCATTGCGATCATAGGATTCGTATTGATCAAACATGTCTTCTGGCTGATCGTAGCGAATGCCAAATTTGCCATAAAAGCCGGTGTGATAGCCAGCCTCCTTGAGGAGTTTAGGGTAAGTTTGTTCCATGTAAGATTGCCGGACATTGCCAGTCTGAAAAGTGAAACGGTGGGTACGCTCGTACAGTCCGGTAAAGATGCTTACTCTACTAGCTGCGCATATGGGGGTACTTACCATAGCATTTTTGAAGTAAGTTCCGCTTTCCGCTAATTTATCCATCTCAGGGGTATGGATTAGTGAATTCCCTTGATATCCCAGGGCATCAAAACGTTGGTCATCAGTGAGGATGAAAATGATGTTGGGTTGATCTGATTCACTCATAGCTGACTGCGACCAGCTATTTACAGGCGATAGAACTATAAGAAGTACTACTAGTAGAATGACTGACCTTCTCTGCTGCATCTGTGTTTTGTTTTTTGTGGAAGAAGTCCTCTTGATTATGCTATATAATGTTTGCTTTTTGATCATTTGCTTTCATTTAGTCTTAGTCAATGTTAAATTGGCTACGGCAGGAACTTAGAGAGCTATAATCTTGGCTGAGCCTTCGGCGACTGACCTTTACTATTCTGCTTTGAGCAGGACAACCCAGTCTTCGGTTGGTTGGTTTGGTGGATTTCCCAATGATTGAATCCCCGAGCCACTGATGGAGGAAATGGATCCTTCTTTTAGTGGCCCACCATTCCTAGGGTCATACCAATTGATAGAAAAGTTCTTATTGGTTTGACCAAAATCTATGCTTGTTTTCTGGCTGCCTGGTCGTACATAGATTGCATAGACTTCATCTGTTTTTGCTAAACAGAAGGAAGAAGTATCTGGTGTTAATTGATCTGCTGGCTGCATTTCCCAGTAGGGCAACTGTTCCTCAAAAAAGGTGCGAGCATGCCGGTTCTGATCCCAGAACAGATCTCGACTGCGAAAGTCCTGACAAGTCAGGTCAGAATTCGGACTATCATAGCCAAAGTACCATTCCACCCCGAATCCGCTGGCCATTAGCGTTCCCCATAATGCGTTAGATCGGGCTAAATCGTGTGTGGGATCCTCGTCGTCCGGTAGCAAGGCAATATTGGCTTTACCGGGTTCATCAACAGCCAAGGCCCAGGCTCTACCGGTGGAATCTGACTTAGCTCTCCACTTCAGGACCCTAGGATGCACATCATAAAACTCAGCATGCCGAAGTTGCAGAGAGGCTCCCGTTAGTGGAGATTGATTACCGATCAATTCTGCATAGCGGTCATCTCTATTGAGAAAGGTGTGGATAACTAAATGATGTTGATAAGGATCCAACTTTTGCACATAACGAGCCACCTTCTTGACTTCCTCCATGGGCTGATTGTTCTCTTCCCCGAGGTTCCAGTTCAATGCCAAGTGATGTCCAAAACGGGCGATCAGCTCTCGATAGTAGAGCTTTCCCTCGGTCCCGAATACACCACCGTCCATCAGGTGATCGGTTTCGGTTTCGTGGGTTTTGAAATGGAGAAACATCCCTTTCTGCTCCGCATATTCCAAGATTCGTTCCCACTGTTCGAGTTTGCTGACATCAAATCGAGTGGTGTGAAAATGGGTTACCCAGGCTTCTCTATTCTTCTTGATATTGGCGTATTCCGTGTACTCGGCTTCCGAGGACTTCAACAGGTAAGGGAAGACATTCCTATCATCCCCATCGACATTGAAGGTGAGAAAGGAAAAGACATTGAGGTTTTCGGAGGCGAGATAGTTGATGGCGCCCAACAGGTTTTTGCCCTTGTCCCCTTTCCAAAGGAAGGGTGCCGCTGATTCATCGAAATCCTTAGCATGCGGGCTCCAGCTCTTCTGTAAGTCGAAGACATTGGTGGTGGCATCAAAATCTTCGTAAGCAAAGAGATTCTCTGGCGCGTCAACACCTACTTTGATGAAGTATCGCCCACTTTCTTCATACTGTAGATAGTGTTTACCAACGTAATTCAAGCGGCCTTGAGCTCGGTTATCCATACCTTGTTTGTCACTTTCTTCAATTACGAAGGTTCCACTCGAGCCATCCATGAATCCCGCACTTTCAGCTGCTGAAGCATCATCCACAATGGCTACCTCATCTCCTTTTTTGAAGGCTACTTCGTACGTCCATTCCCCTATTTGGTCTGGAGTGAACCGAACCATCCATTTGTTCCCGGCTTCAGCACTAGATTCAGCGGCATTGCCATCCGCAGCGTAGAAACCAGGTACTATATAGGTTTTTTGTTCATGCTTGAAGGTGACATCCAGTCGATAATTGAGAAACGGATTATCTTCCGCTAATTCACTGCTTTCCGGCCCATCTAATAATAAGGTGATACGATGCCATTTTTTTTGTTCTCCCTGGATTTCTACCGATTGTTTGGGAGAACAAGCGATTAATGAAACAAGGGTTACGGCTATTGCGAAGGGATAATTGATCTTTACGTTGGTTTTCCGCATGTTATTGGTCTTTTATTTGAGTCTAGGTAAGACTCAGACTACTTAGTTGGTTGTTTCGGTTTTTTGGAGTTTGTACAGGTACAATGGACTAGGCTCTGGCCATGGCTTTTCCCTTGGTCTATCCCGATTGCGATTAATTGTTTCCCATTTAAGCATGTAGCGCGTATCCTTTTCACCACTCTTTCCCAGATCGTTGCTGGTTCGAACTTGTAATCCCGGAAAATTCCCTTCTACCTTGATATTCAAGTCTGACCGATTCGGTTTTAGGACTTTTCCGATGCTATCCAAGTCTTCATTCAGAAGGATTACGCCATCGCCGTATTTGAGGTGCCAATAGTCTATTTCATAGTTGCCATCTTCTCGCCGTTGAAAATCACGAAGATGAAACTCTTTGTTGATGCTTCCCCTTCCCGAGAACTCCCAACGGTAATTCCATTGGGTCACTTGCTGATATACCCATTTGTTGGCTTCAAGATGAGCGGTATACAACTGTAGATTTCCCTCAGCGTCATATTTGTGATAGGTGAAAATGGGTTGGTGCTGCTCATCCAGGACTAGCTTGGCTGCCAAGTTAATGATGCCACCTTTAGGAGGAATGGGGTCCACAATGAGCAGTTTCTTATCAATTGTAGCGGGTAGCTGAAAGGCTTCCCCAAAGGCATTGTACCAGTTTTTTAGATCGGGGCTCTTCATGTAGGACAGATCGTGGTTGGTAGAGCAGTCTGGTGTGTCTCGCCAGACCCAATACACATGATACCAGCCATCTTCTCGGATAGTAGGTTGAGTTTGATAAGCATTCATCAAGCCCTGACCATCGGTTAGTGGGACGTCCAGCAGGCGCGACCAATTTTTATCCTCTAGGGAGTAGATGTTATAGATTTCATTCCCATTTCCACTGCCCCCATCTCGGTAATGGTACAGTAATTCTTGCTCCTTTGTCAACATGAAATGTGGGTAGGTGGTTCTGTTTTCTTCTGTTCCGACCATTTCAAAAACCTGTTCAAGAGTGGATATATCATGAGGTCTTTGACTGCGGAAATAGGTAAGTGGATGCGCATGGACATTGCCTGATAAGTGGATATGACCGTCCTTATCCATCCCGATGGTTAAGTAATTATGGCTATCCCAGCCAAGGACAGTACTAGTTCCGCCTGAAGTTTCTCTAGAGGTGGCAGGAAGTATGTGTAGATCGAACTGATCTTGGCCAAGATTTCGCTGACCAACGACCGTATTTCGATTAGCATTATAGTAGGCAATGTATTGGCGGGTTTGATCGGTATATAGGCAGAAGCCAACGGGGTGCCCCGCCCAAACACTATCGATCAAGATGGTTTCGGCGATGATCTCCTTGGCAGCAGTTTCATCAATTATGATCGCTGTTTTGACCTGTTGCTGGGAACACCCCAATAGGAAGAGCACTGCCGATAAAGACAGACTAGTTACTTGTTTCATTGTTGAATCTCGTTTTGTTGCCAGAGGCTCCATCAAGATAAAGCAAATGAACCGTCAAGTCACGATTTGCTGTCAATAATCTCTGGGTAATTTATTTTTCAGAACCCTAATCCAGCAAATTGATTGGACGCCGCTTATTTGAAGCAGCTCAAGAATGTTATAGCATTTAAAGAGAAATGGGCTTGACCCAATCAAGGTCAAGCCCATAAATGCATTAACAAGGTTTTATAGTATTCTTTATTGTTCTTTGGTCAAGGTCAATTCTCCGCGATCACTAGTCAATACGATCTTGTTCTCATCTACCACTACCCCATTCTGGGAGATGGTAAACTGTCCAAAGCTGACCTCAAATGAGAATTTATTTCCTTCCAACTTGGTATTGTTTAGGTCCGTTCCTCCAAATGGGGTTTTGACTGACCCACTAAGTTTATTGTCCTCAATTTTGAAGGTGAAGGTCTGTTCAATGGGACCTCGTGGTGTCTGAGAAACGCCTTTCCATTTTCCACTAAAATCTATCACTTTATCCGCCGGAGTTACAGGTTTAGCATTAGCCTTGGATTTGCTTCCACTTCGGCTGCCAGAGGCGCGACTACTACTACGACTCCCAGAAGATGTACCACTTGGTGTGCCGCCACCGCCCATGCTTCCACCGCTATCTCCACCACTCATTAAGTCATCGTTTCTAACTGAACGGGTCTTCTTACGACTTCTTCTAACGTCCATCTTCCCTAAGCGATAGTTGAAGTTAATCCGAACACTTCTATTCAATAGGAGCATATTGCTATTCTGTGTGAAGAAGGCAGAGTTCAATTCAGTGTTTACATTCCAGCCTCGGTTAAGGAAGTTTTCAGCGGCTAAACCAATGCTACCTTTCTTGTTTTTGAAATCTTTATTCAAACCAATAGAATAGGCTCCAAAGCCACCCCGACTACCCTGTAATTGTACTCTTCTGCCGCGCATGAAAGCGAAACCTTGAGCGGTCCAGCCATTGCCGAGCTTGTATTGCGACATTACGCGACCACCATAATTCCAGCCAGAGTTCTTAGCTGTTTCTGAGGTGCCATCGGTACCGGTTACTTGACCTTCTAGCCAGGCATACCGTAGGTCAATACCTCCATTCATGGTCCACTTATCCGTGAAATTGATGTTGGCAAAAATATTCATACCCAAAGATCTTTCCTTGCCGATGTTTTCATAAGTGGTGACAATGGCACCTGGAATTGAGTCGATCGGGAATCGCACCTGATTGATAGCATTATCAGTAATTCGACCAAAAAGTGAAATATTTAGGTACGTTTTCTTGATTAACTTGCTGATACCTAACTCAAGATTGTCCGCTAATTCAGGCCGCAAATTGGGATTTCCTACCTGAATATTCTGGCTATTCTGCACATTGACGTTAGGATTCAATTGTCTTAACCAAGGACGTTGAATACGTCTATTATAACCTAGCTTAATTGTGGTGAAGTCCTTGAAGGTTTTAGAAAGATTGACACTTGGGACTAAGTTGCTGTAGTTGGGGATGTCAATATCCTCGCCATTTTGTACCGCGTCGATCATCGTCTGTTCAAATCGTACTCCGCCTTTTACCGTGTATTTCCCAGGTAGGGACAAGGTGTATGAGGTGTACCCTGCTGCAACATTTTGATCATAGTCCAAAGTACCGGCAGGTCTTCTAAAGTCTGTTTCGAAAGCACCAGGGACACTTGCAAATTGATAGGAAAAGTCGCTATCAACGCTTCTGAAAATTCCTTTTGCTCCTACTTCAAAGATCTGTTTATCACCAATTGGGTAAATATAATCTGTTTGCAACGTGATTTCCTGGTTAAGGTTATCATCAAGGTTCTTAATACTATTGATGAAGTCCTCGTTCTCATCCAGGTTATCTGATACGAAGTTGCTATTCTGATCCGTACGACTATATAGTGTGGAGATGCTAAATTCATGTCCCGGACTAAAGATTTTTAAGTAATCTACGTTGAAGTCTGTTGAGCCCGAGTAGCGCCTACTATCGATGTTTCGTAGGTTGTATTGAAGCAATTGATCATCAGCAAAAATATCGGTAGTTTGTAACTCATCTCTACTGAAATCGCGGATGCCAAAGCGCACCCCACCAGATAAAAACTGAGTCTTGTCAATATCGTAATCAAATCCAATATTGTAACGACCAAAGATCCCATTATCATCGGCCTCCGAAGACTGGCGAGTAAGGCGGGTACCTGTATCTGTGATCGTCAGCTGATCCATGGTAGTTTCAGCATCATTGTAGAAAGCACGTCCGAATCCTCCCAGGGTCATTCCAAACTTTCCGGTTCGAAGGCTACCATTAAGGCCCAGGTTGGAACCTCTTAAGCCAACTCCGGAATTGATGTTGAGGTAGTATCCCTCCAAGTTATTCTTCTTGGTAATGATATTGATGATACCACCAGATCCTTCCGCATCGTATTTAGCTGAAGGAGAAGTGATCACTTCTACCGTTTTGATGATATCGGCGGGTAGCATCTTCAAGGCATCTGAAACATCAGCTGCTACAATGGTAGAAGGCTTGTTGTTGATCAGTACTTGAATATTGGAGCTTCCTCTAAGTGATATATTACCCTCCAAGTCAACTGACAAGAGGGGTACCTTACGCAAAACATCGGCGGCATCTCCACCTTTCGATAGGTTGTCCTGATCAGCATTATAGACCATACGATCTACCTTTTCCTCGATCAGTTGGCGTTGGCCGGTGACAGTCACTTCATCTAGCGTTGCCGCTCCCGTGACTAAACCAATTCTTTTCAAATTGAGGGTTCGTTCTTTCTTGATTTCGACATCTTCAATCGTCTTCTTGTCATAACCAAGGAAAGAAATTTCTAATCTATATTTTCCATCAATCAGACCAGACAGGGTGAATTTCCCTTTCTCATCAGTAATTGTCCCATCGATCAACTCCTCGCCGCGATATAGGGATATGGTGGCGAATTCTATGATCTCCTCTTTTTCCTCATCTACAATAAAACCGACAATTTTTCCAATGCCCTTGGTACGGGTGGAGTTCCCTGGAATCTGACTCCAGGCAGTCGTAGTAAAGAGCAACAGTGCTAGTAAGCAAAACCAATTTTTCATTTTTTTCGGGTTGGTTGGATGATTTCTCCAGCGAATGATTAAATATGTTCTTACTTCGTATTCTAATTTATGTACGGCTGCAAATATCTTTGTTTGGAATGGAAAAATGTTGCTAGATTATATAGGTCCCTGTTTACAGTCGGCCATCCCCCCATTTTTCTCGGCGATTCCGAAGCGTCGAATAAAGCAACTGACTTATCGCCGGTTGAGTCGGGATTATCTAAGTGTGCAGAGGTTTTGAGAATGTGCAGGTACTTTTGCCAAAGTAATTGTTAAATGGATACATAAGATGGGTACTAATACATTCCCTCACCGGCAGAGGAAGCTGTTGATGCATATTGGTTTTTGGTGTGTTTACGCCTCCTTCTTCTTCTATCGGATCAGTTATTCCAGAGGAGGTGAAGATCCAGATTGGGACCGGATATTGAAGGACGTTTCTTTTCAAGTTGCAGCGATGATTGTCATCAGCTATATCAACTACTTTTATTTCCTACCCCGTTTTTTCAAGAATAGGAATCTTGGGCGTTATCTGCTCGAATTTATCCCTGTATTTTTACTATTGGCTTATATGCTGGTTTTAGGTAAGCGGGCCATTCTGGATGATAATTCCTGGATGCAAAAGGTGGTGTATTCTGACAGGTTTATGATTATTGTCATGCTGAATACCTTCTTCTTGGTCATCTTCGTGGCACTGCTTCGATTTGTGGAGGATTGGTTTGAAATGGAGGCGCGAAAGAAGGAATTTGAGAATGAAAAACTGACTTCAGAATTACGTTTTCTAAAGGCTCAAATTAATCCTCATTTCTTGTTTAATACTTTGAACAATCTATACTACCTCGCCTTTAATCAATCTCCTAACACAACGGAAGTGATTGCTAAGCTTTCGACCATGATGCGTTACATGCTGTATGATAGCAACCATCCCAGGGTTCCATTAGATAAAGAGATTGAATACATTGAGAACTACATCAGTTTGGAAAAGCTCAGACTGAATGAAGAGGTACCCATAAATTTTGAAGTAAAGGGGAATACTGCTGGGGTTACCATCGTACCACTGGTTTTGATCACTTTTCTAGAGAACGCCTTTAAACATGGTGTAAGTAATTCAACCAAAGGGTCTTGGATCAATGTCACGCTGGATGTGCAAAGTAGTACTTGCCATTACACTGTTTCCAATAGTAAGATTACCGAATCAGGAAAGACAGTTACTGAAAAATCAGGGATTGGTTTACAGAATGTCAAGCGACGCTTGGATTTAAGTTATCCCGAGAATTATCAATTAGAGGTCACAGAGGATGAAAATACCTATTTTGTGGACTTAAAATTGAATCTGGTATGAAGTTGAGCTGCATTATCGTGGAAGATGAACCCATGGCTCGGAACCTATTATCGCAGTACATTGCCAAAGTACCTTCTCTAGAACTGTTGGCTGCTTTCCCTAACCCCTTGGAAGCCCTGGAGTTTTTGGCAGAGAATGAGCCAGATGTCTTGTTCTTAGATGTGCAGATGCCGGAGATTACCGGCATTTCTTTACTTAAAATCCTTAAGCGCAAGCCGATCGTCATCATGTCGACAGCTTACTCTGAATATGCGATTGAAGGATTTGAACTGGATGTGACGGATTACCTACTGAAGCCCATTACCTTCGAGCGATTTCTCAAAGCCGTTGAACGAGCCACCGAAAGAAAACTGGCTGCTCAAGCTTTGGAAGAAAGTAACTTACAGCCTGCCCCCTACCCTTCTGCCAATGAATCTAACAATAGCAGCACTGCTATAGATTATCTGTTTGTCAAAGATGGGGCGAAGTTAGTAAAGGTGAAAATCAAAGATATTCAATACATAGAGGGCCTCAAGGATTATGTCCGCATCCATACCCCCAAAGGTAGGATTACTACCCTACAGCGACTTAAATCCTTGGAAAACCAGCTCCCCGGCAACGGCTTTTTTCGAGTCCATCACTCCTATATCGTTGCTATAGAGTGGATTGATGTAATCCACCGAGATAAATTGGAAATAGGAAATCAACAGATACCTATTAGTGATACTTATCGAAAAGCATTCAAAGCCTTTGTAGATCATCGCAGAATGGTTTAACGGAAATTAGTTAACTTCCAAGGCGGGTTGTAGATTCACTTTTGCAGGTGACATAACTCCTGATCAACAAAACGTTAAACCATAACAAAATGAATAAACTAGGTACGGTAGGCCTCGTTTTTGTACTCTGCCTTTCCTGTAACCCGGAAAAGCAGGTTTTAGAGAAAGTAGAAAGATGGGATGTATTTGAATTGGTTTTGCAAGGACCTGTGGAAGGGAGCCCATTTTTTGATATCCAATTGAGCGCTGAATTTACTTTGGGGGAAGAAAAGGTTAAGGTCCCTGGATTTTACGATGGAGATGGTATTTATCGGATTCGCTTTTCTCCGGCTAAAGAAGGGAAATGGACTTATAGGACCACCAGCAATGACGCTTCGCTCAATGAGCAATCCGGAAGCTTCGATTGCATTTCTCCTAGCCATGATAATCATGGGCCGCTGAGCGTGGTGAATACTTTTTACCTTCAGTATGCTGATGGAACTCCATTCTACGCTGTTGGAACGACTGCCTATCAATGGACCAGTGTCAAACAAAGCATTCAAGAAAAAACGGTAGAAACACTAACTAATGCTCCCTTCAATAAGATCCGGATGTGTGTTTTTCCCAAAAGCTACAAATACGGAAACGATACCGAGCCTTGGCAATATGCCTTTAAGCGGGAAAATGGGAAAAACGACTACAGCCAACCGAATTTCGATTTCTTTCAAAACTTCGACAAACGAATTCAGCAGCTATCGGATCTTGGTATCGAAGCAGATGTGATTCTCTTTCACCCCTATGATACCGAATGGGACTACTTCTTGATGGGGGACGAAATGAATGAGCGATACGTCCGGTACATGATCGCTCGAATATCTGCCTATCGCAATGTCTGGTGGTCATTAGCTAACGAGTGGGATGTCCCTAAGATCAAGGATACCATCGATTGGGAGGGCATCGGTACGCTGTTAAAAAAGGAGGATCCTCACCAACGCCTAATTGGGATTCATAATTGGTACAATACAGAAGACCATTTTTATGATCATTCACGCCCTTGGCTGACCCATTCTAGCATACAAGCTGCGCAATTCTATAATATCCCGCGTTGGCGCGATAAATATCAAAAGCCAGTGCTCTTCGACGAGATGCGCTACGAAGGAAATGTTCCTAGTGGTTGGGGCAATCTTTCTGCGGAGGAGATGGCCAGTTATTTCTGGATGGCAGGACTGAGTGGCAGTTATCCAACTCACGGAGAAACGCTACAGAACGATGCGGATGATTCCACAGAAGTACGGTGGTGGGCCAAGGGAGGGACTTTAGTGGGGGGAAGCATGGAACCCATTCGGTTTTTCCGTCAAATCATGGAAGAGGCTCCGATTCATGAAATGTCTCCCCGCCAAGTCATCTTCGGAGACTCTACGGAGCTAGGCAAGAACATCCATATACTAGCCAAAGAGCAGGAATACTATTTGGCCTATGTAGCTGATTCAGCTCAAACTATTTCCCTGCAACTAGCAGGGAGTTCGGATTATCAATTGGAAATTATTAATACCTGGAATCAACAGCTAATCGAACAACGGACGGTTTCCCCTGGGAATTTTACCTACAAGACAATCATTCCCTATACTGCTGTACGGTTGATTGCTAAACCTGGTGGGTAAATTTGGCGGAGAAGGCCGAATGATGGCAAGATACCTAGCATGACCATATCCTTGGTGTGGGCAATGCCAATTGTGTTGGTTATCCGCTGTGTTCCCAGGATAACACCAATGCTTCGCTTGACTTCTGGGAGTTCAAATACGACATTTTCTGCAGCTATGCGGAAATCGCAACAAAGCGCCAGGATCATTCCTCCGCCGATCACAGCTCCCTGTAGGTCGGCAATGGTCGGTTTTTCCAATGCCTCAAAAGCATCTAAGAAAGACTGAGCATGGCGAAGGTTTTCTCGATAGGCAGCTTCCCCTTGCCCCACCATATTACCAATTAAACTCACATCTACACCTGCAGAGAAACAATCCCCGGTTCCTCCCACCACTACTACCCAGATGTCTGAGTTCTCAGCTAGAAGCTGGGTGATATCCCCCTTTGGGCGATATCTTGGCTTGTCGTTCCCAAGTCTCACCTTGATCAGTACTGCGGGAATAATGAACCCCTTGGCCATCATTCCAGATAATATGTAGGTCTCCATTGGTCGTTTTCCGAATCCAGGGCCGATCATCATAATCTCCTTATGAAATGTTTTGCCATTTCCAGTTCTTTCCTTTGTCACGACTAATGCCCAGGGTGATTTGTTCTCCCTTTAGGGAGGCGAAATCGAAGCCAAGAGCGGATAGAAAGTGATTAGTAGGTGAAGTAGTTGTTTCTTCATCCTGGAGTTGTTTCGATACACGATGAAATGGGAATGGAAAAATTCTTAGGAATTTCCAGGTCCCCAATTTCTAAAGATACTATAAATGCGAGAGCTACAAGATGAAGGTTGTAATTATTTGATTTTTAGTATGGTGTGATGATGTTTGGCCACTTTTTGAATGCTGTTTTTACCAAAAAAGAGGGGATGCAACCAAAAAGAGGCAAGAAATCACCAAAATCAGAGCCGACTTGCTTTTTAGCCGTAATGGGGAGAAGCTCAACTACTGTAATAATTCAATTGCTCGTTCGAGTATTTCATCTTTAGTGAGGTTGGTCCAATCCAAAGAGGCTTTAAAATCAGGAGGAACTCCATTTTCCCAAGCTGGGCTGAAGTCCAAATTCAAGGTTTGCGTAATAGAAAAACGATAGGTCCAACCATTGGGTAGCTGCCCGCCATTGGGCATCCCTAACCCTCCTCCCGTTAGATCGCCCACTAAGCTGATA
This sequence comes from Saprospiraceae bacterium, assembly GCA_965263225.1. GTDB lineage: Bacteria > Bacteroidota > Bacteroidia > Chitinophagales > Saprospiraceae > DT-111. The sequence continues at coordinate 67,517 of CBDHHG010000033.1, read as the reverse complement.
TTAGGCATGGCCTTCGTGGCAAGGGCTAGTAAAGACCCCGAACTATAAGTCCCTCTGTCAATCAATACAATCACTGGCTGTTGATAGCGAACGCCATTGAATGGACGAATAAACACTGGTTCAGGCTCAGAAAAATCATTGATCTCTGGCCCCGACTTGATCCTGCTATAATAGACCATAGTTTCAGTTTCTGCGAAGCGATTTAGTACGGTATATACATCTTGAATAGCTCCACCTCCATTTTCTCTAAGATCAAGGATCAACCCTTTTGTGTTTTCATATCTTCGCAAGACAAAATCTAGGCTCTCCGTACTTATTTCCCCTGGGAAAGAAGATAGCCTGACATACCCAATACTTTGACCAGGAAGAAAGTCGTGTTGAAATGGCCCTGAAATCATATATTGTTGTCCAAGATATTGATCAACGATCACTCGCCAGTCAAAGTTATCTGGACCTAGAAACGCTGTGCCAAAAAAAGAGATGTTGAAATCGGAAAATAGATTGGCATGATCATCTCGCAAGCTAGCCAATATATCTCCTAGTATGCTAAACAAGGAATCATCTGACATCCCATCGTAGATTCTGGATTTATAGTCAAGTTGAACCGAATCCCAGTCAATCTTCTTCAAGTCGAAGTAGGCATATTTCTCCAGACACTCACGCCAAAGATAATCACAATTGATTGCGGGATCAGTACTTGCCAGGGAGGGCTGAAAGAATACTTTTTCACAGGCTACACTGCTTACAGTTAGAAGGACTAAGAATAAACGTGCTCTCATCACAGCTTACTTTAAACGGTATAAAAATGAAATTTCTAATCCATGTTGTGCCATCTCCAAACGGTCATATCCCTTAACTGTGTAAGCATCCCACAAGTAGATCAACTGAATGGCATTGGTACTATGCAAGAACTGGGTATACCTTAACATGCCATTTGCTCTAAAGCCAGAAAGGAAACGCCACTCATATTGCATTAGAAAGTCATCGTTGCCAAGAATCGCTCCTTGTCCGAGATAGGCAAATCCATGGCGATAGGTAGCATTTATTATACTTAGGCCGAGTCTCCCGTCTATCGTCCTCTTGAGGCGAGGCACTTTAGTCCTAGTCGAATTAAGATCAAGGGTGAGTTGAATGACCCCAAATAGTGTACTAATTAGATCGACACCTTTGCTAGCATTAAAGAAGCTTGAATTCTCCCGAAGATTCAGATTCGTACTCCATTGACCGCCGACTTTTAGGTGCCATGGGCCGCTGTTTATTTTAGGCCAGGCAAATAGCTCTAGATAATCCAATGAAACATTGCGTACAAAGCTGGGTGTATTGGCATAGGGTGATGTAGGATTGAATTCGCCGAAATAGTAGGCAAGGGTTATTGTCGATTCATGACGTAAATTCACATCCGTGTGAGATAAAGCAAATAAGAGGGGATGGCCTAGATAGCTTAAGGGAGAAGTCCCCATATCCCGATAACTCACCTGAGAGATACCGCTCGTAAACCCTAAAAAGGCGGGCTGGATTTCCGCTGTTGAAGATAAGTCTAATAGCTTGTCAACTTGAGCATCACTAGTAATAGATTCCAATAGCATTAACAGCAATACTAATGTTATTGCTATAGGGTGGTTGAGAGAACTCATGCTTTTCAAAAAAGAATTTAAGACTTGTAAGTGCAACTGCTAAGAATAATACATGATAACCTCATGGTTAATCACAGCGTGAAGATGCAAACAGAAATGAGGGGCGCTGGTGTATTCTACCGCAATGGTATTAATGGGAGTTATTTGGTAAGAATGGACAGGCACTACGTTCTAAGAAAGTAAGAACTCTTGTAATAACTGGGCTTTGGCTCTAGAAACCGGGACCAACTTCTCGATGCCTCGCAGTCCTATTACTAAATTTCTGGCGGTGCCCTCTACCTTATAGATATGAAGTCGCCCGACGATAAATCGGTTATGACACCTCAGGAAATAGGACGCTGGTAAGATTTCTGCTACCTTTTTTAATTTATTTCTGAACACTTTAGTCTTGATAACTGCTCCGACTCGGTAAGTAACCTCAACATAATTACCATCTGACTGTAGGTATACCAATTCTGGAACTTTGATCTTCAGTTCCACATTGCCGTTCTCCGCACATAGAAGCAATTCTTTTTGGGATTGCTGACTGAGCGCAAGCTGTTGTAGTCGTTCGTTTTCAGTTTTAAGTCCCTCCGAAATGTGCTGAATACGTCTCAGTTGTTTTCTGTGATGCAACAACTGTTCGAATAAGACTAGAATAAAAATGGGGAAGATTCCAATAGCTAAGGTATAAGTGGTGGTTTCCGCAAATGAGATCCAAGATAGCTTAGAACCTACAGTATAGCTTACCATTAAGAAGAAGAGCAGGGTGTTGATTAGGAGCGTAATGATAGCGTATAGGCCCACTTCCTTGCCAACGGTCCAGGTTTCGACTTGCATCGATCTAGGAAGAAGCTTCTGTAGCAATAGGACTCCTCCGAATATCGTGCCTGAAACAATAGCACCGATACAGATTGCCATTGCACCCCGTTTCCAAAGAGGGAGTTCTTCTAACTGTTGCGGAGCTAAAATGACAATTATCAAGATGGTGACAAGACCAGGAATGACGGCACTATATTTATCAAAAATAAAGGGATGAGGCTTTTTTAAGTATTGAAGTAGAGTATTCACAGTTATCACTTTACTAAAACGCCTTAAGGCGCATAATAGTAGCCACTTTTGACTACTTTTTCAAATGAAAACCGACCTCAGTAGGCCCTAAGGACTGCACAAATTTTTCAGTACCTTTGGTTAAAACGAAATACCGTTTATCATGAGAAAGATCTACCTTTTAGCAGCCTCGCTATTTACTATTTCCCAACTGGTTTCCCAAAACCTAGAAACGCCTACCCTCAGCCCCTTTTCTGAGATTAAGCAAGAGGTTGGCTTAACCGAAATAACCTTATCCTATGCCCGCCCAAGTGCCAAAGGAAGAGCGGTGATGGGCACCTTAGTCCCCTATGGCGAAACCTGGCGAACTGGCGCTAATGCTTCCACTAAACTCACCTTTACAGAGGACGTCAAGATTGCTGGCAATGACCTTCCTGCTGGTACCTACGCGCTCTATACCATTCCAGATCAAAGTGAATGGACCATCATCATTCATAAAAAGACTAACATGCGGAGTATTGCCGGTGGGCGAGTCAAAGCCGAGAATGACGCCTTTCGGTTCACCGTGAAACCCATGTCTAATCCGGTAGGGGTAGAAACCTTTACGATGCAGTTTACTGACATTACAACTAATTCCTGTCATGTCCAGCTATCTTGGGAGAATACTATGGTTAAATTCCCGATTAAAGTAGAGGTAGGCTCGAAAATAGAGGCACAGATGGCAGAACTCATGAAAGCACCGGACAAAATACCTCATCGCACTTACTTTCGGGCGGCTGAATATTACATGCACAATAAAGTGGATTTGGACCAGGCCATGAAGTGGATCGATGCTGCCTTAGTCAAGAGTGAAAACAACTTTCGCTATGGATTACTGAAATCCAAGATTTACAGTGCACAGGGTAAGCAAGAAAAGGCGATCAGTACCGTCAAGATGGCTAACCAATGGGCCACTACTGCCAAGAATTCCAATTATATGGAGCAAACTAGGATCTATCTAGCTAATCTGGAAGGGGAATCGGGTGCATCAGCCGATGATACCGCTAAGTCTACTAAGTATGCTGATGATGTGGTCGGTTTAGATAATATTCTTGCAGCGCTCTATGCTTCCATTTCGGGAGAAAAAGGAGAACGACGTGATTGGGATCGGTTTCGGAATCTATTTATCCCGGAAGCGAGACTCATGCCCAGCAGTAAAAATCAAGAAGGAAAAGTTGGATACCGAATCATGTCGCCAGATGAGTATGTGGCAAGATCCGGCAAATGGCTCGAAGAAAATGGCTTCCATGAAGTAGAAATTAGCCGAGAAGAGGTAGCGTATGGTTCATTAGTGCATGTATTTAGTACTTATGAGTCGTACCGGTCCAAGGCGGATGAAAAGCCTTTTGCTCGTGGAATCAACAGTATTCAGTTGATGAACGACGGTGAGCGTTGGTGGGTGATTCAGATTTATTGGTTGGGAGAGACGGAAGCCTTGCCTTTGCCAACTGAATTTTTACCAAAGAAGTAGACTTATCAGAAGAATCATATATGGCAGATAATTGCGTTCTACATGGATAGCATGAAAGCTATGGTGCAGAAGTAGAAAACGAGGCTTACCGGCCTCGTTTTCTATTACAGGTGATCGATCAATTCCTGATCCCTCCTTGATTATAATTATGTTTAAATAAATTGTATAAATATTTGGATTGTAAGTTAGTGTGATAAATATGGGTGGGTTATTAGAGCGAACATTACCAAAAAAGAAACAATCCTACAAAAAGAAGATAGATACAGGCAACGACTTTATTGGCACGGAGTATCGCACCGCTAAAAATACCGAGTGCCATTGGGGCTTTGGTGTAGCCCAGTATCACGACAGCGGGATGACCCAATTCAATCTTAGCCGCCAAGATATTCTCAATAACAGAAGAATTAGCACGGAGTTAGAATACTTCAGTAATCCAAAAAGCAAGCGATACATGGCTACGAATCAATTCGTCTTGGACATGCCCTACAGGGAGCGAGATAACGTCTGTTTTTCAGTGCAACACTTGCACCTCCGTGATCAGAGCGAAAAGGCATATGTGAGCAATGCACAGTAGTATCTTTTTCGATATGAAGGCCGACATTCGATACAATGGAATACTAATCTGGATATCAACTATATGTCCAACTGGCTAAAGTTGGGGTCTTCTACAAAAACAGGAAGATCCGAGAATGGAAGCACTAGCATGAGAATGGACAATTGCAGTTTATTCTACCTTTTAGTGATGATGGAACCTTGCGTGGTACAGCAAGGGCATTTGATCTAGAAGGTCAGATTATCGAGGAAATAGAATACAAAAACGGAGAAAAGTTAACCCTGTCGGCAGGAGATGCAGCAGCCGGGAAATAGACGGCTGCATTTCCCACCTTTGGGAGTTGAGCCTAGAGCTTAACAGCCGCAATCTCCATATACGTACCAACTAAGAAGGCTTGTTCCCTCCTTAGACAACAGTTCCATATACCCTTCATATTTACCTCCTCCGCCATCGTTTCTGCTGGTCCGACGAGCCTTTATTTCACAAATATATCTACCACCCGAATATCGCAACTTCAGGTCGTCGCTATTATTCTTCATAGCTTTTACTTCTCGGACTGCATCGTTCCAAAGATCTCTTACATTTCCACGATGCCCCATCCCAACAGTACCCACAGATTTAATTCTGGGTTCGGTTGGAAGCTTGTCCATTACCAGCATGGTCTCCTTCAAACTTTCCAGGATATCCTGTTGCCAATCACCGCTGCTATTAAGCGGCTCGCCAAATAATTCGTCTGCTTCTCTTTCTTTCAAAGTGATCCACACCTCTTGCGCCGATCGCTGCTTTAATTTGGCTATATGCGCTTTCATGTTATCTTTTAGTGAGACCATTTGCCCATTTACTTTAATGGCCGCATTTTCCCCCATATCGCTGGCGAAGATCATCATTCCGGTAGTCGTTTCTGAAGGCTCAAAGTTGCAAGAGCATCCTCCATCCGTATCCACAGGAGAGGGTATATCTTTGAAAATAAAAGCCTCCATTAATACAGTAGCTCGGAGGTCTTTTACTTCTACTTCATCAAGGGGCTTTTCCTGGAAGTCACCTTGGACGGATTCTGGTCTAGGCTTGAGTTGAAAGAAATGCTTAGTAAATGGTTGGGAACGCTTAAAAGCCTTCGCGGGGTTAGATTCTAGATCTGTGATGGTTTCAGTCAAGGCGAAAGAAGGGGGCTCGCCGCTCCAATCTACAAACCTCCTTTTCACCAATTGGTATTCCTTGTTGAATAAATCATAAGTTCTACTATATCCATACTCTCCGACTTCTGTTTTTCTAATGGCTAGTGTTAAATCTCCCTTTTGATAGATGGTGGTCGAACTTTCAGCGTCCCCCGCACCAGATGTCCATTCGTTACTTTTGGTCCACTGGCTCATTTCTAGATTGGCTAGTTCTCCTACGCTCATACTGCTTTGCTGCACCCCCTTGTTCTCTCCATCTCGCTGGACAGCACCACCAAAAATCCAACCTTCTTTTCCATCGGCAGTGCGAATCTTGAGCCATGGTTCTTCGAATAAAGTATCTCTAAGTGATATAGTGTGTAAATCATCGGTTCGCTCCCCAGTGTAGGTTACAATGGCATTTTCGCGTAGACTAGCTACGATTTTCCCGCCAGTATGGGGTTCAGCCCTTACATTCAGTAAGTCCACCCAGGCGATGAGTGTCTCATTGGCTTGGTAATCCTGTTCCTGTTCTTGTCTCTCTGTCTCTGTATTTTCAACTGACGGACTATTGGAGGTGCCACTAGAATTGCTATTGCATGCCATAGTCAATAGAGCGAGCCATATCAAAAGGTTAGAAATAGAACGTGTCATATGATATTTGTTGGATTAAAAAATACAAACTGTTAGCAAAGCCATTTCACTAGCCTTCAATAATTTGTAGCTACTGATAAATAGTGGGTTATGCGTAGTTGCTTAAAGTGGAAATGCAAGTGCCATAGACTTAATTACAAATACATTGGTGGAGGAAACAGTTGGGAATCATCAAATCATGATGATTGTGAGCAGTTGGGAGACAGTTTCGACAGATCAAATATAGTAATTCTTCCAGATTGGGAAATATCCATAATGGCTCAATTCTCCGAGAAATACAATTATGAGGGAGCCTATCATCGTTCTCTGACAAGGAAGAGAAATAAGCAATTCTGCAATCTACTTGCGAAATCAAAGCGAAAAATAAGCTAACGGTTTCGCTATTTTGCATGACAAAGGAAAACGATTAACGGAAATACTTTAAACACCAGCACCATTTTTATGCGTGTTCTTTACCCGACGATAAAAAAAGGAATGCTTTTCCTGCTCCTCATTTTACTTACTAGCGCCTCCTCATATACACAGGCCGGTCGAATCACAGGAGGACAAATACCCAAAACAACTTACGATAACATCCTACAGGGAAAAATCTATTTTCCCATTTATCCTGCCATTACAGGTAGTCAGTATTTAATGAAAGATTGGTCGACTGGGCATGTATTATTGCAAGGTAGATGGTATTCCGATCTTCCACTCCTTTATGATATTTATGCTGATGACCTGATCTACTTAGCCAGTCAGGAGGAGAGTTTTGATTTAATCCGCTTAATCAAGCCGTATATTCAGCGGTTTAGCCTTGGTGATCGCCAATTTATTAACCTAACTTATAGTCGGCATATTAAAACAGGTTTGAAAGCAGGTTTTTATGAGGTGCAAGTCGAGGGTAAGGTGGCTTATCTAATTAAGAGGAAACAAGAGGTCCTAACGGAACGAGCCATCTCTTCTTTTTTGAGAAAGGATATTCATTATCTAATACACGATGGGCAAGCTCATCGAATGCGCAATAAAAAAAGCCTAATCTCCTTGATCGGTAAGGAGCGAAAGAAGGAGGTTTTTGGCTTTCTGAAACAAGAACGCATACAATTAAAAAAATCTGGAGAGGAGGGCTGGCGAAAAGTAGCCTTGTATTTGAATAGCTTACAACTGGACTAGCTCATGAAAAAACATCTACTTTTTTTCTTACTATTTTTTGTGGGCCCTGTACTGCTGTCGGCACAATCAAGGCTGCAACTAGATAAAAACTACGATGGCTTAGATTTCATCGACTTTTGCCAACAACTAGAGGCAGATCACGGAATTCAGGCTTTCTTTTTTCCGGGTTGGGTGCGGGAGATTAAAGTCAAACAGGCTGAAACCCCTACCCTGCTTGATGTTGTTCTCAAGGCAACTTTTGCAGGTACTGAGTATAACTATTTCATTCACCCTAGTGGTCAGATTGTACTGACTTATGGCAATCGCATTCTCCCGGATATAAATTGGATTGACCTAGATCAACCAGACTTGGAACAAGGTGGGCAAGACATCAATGATTTGGCGGATCAATCTATGCAAAATCAACTGGAGAACTTTGAGACAGAATGGATTGTGATGGGCAATCCCAGTTCACCAGAGCAAAAACCTAAAGTAACCTTGGCTGGCTATGTTTCCAATGAAGAAACGGGGGAACCCTTGGAAGGGGTTATCGTTTTTATCGAAGGAGGGAATGGCGGCACTGTGACCGATTCACTCGGTTATTATGAAGTGTCATTACCACAAGGCCGGTATCGAGCAGTCTTCCAAAGTGTGGGTCTCAAAGAGGCTAGTCGGCGGATTCAGCTTTTTGCCAGTGGGCAATTAGACATCCAATTAGGACCTTTGATTCTAGAAATAGAGGAAGTCGTTGTGCGGGCCAATAAGAAAGCCAGTGTGGAAAGCGTACAGATGGGCGTTGATGCCCTGAAAACGGAGACCATCAGGGAGTTACCAAGTTTGTTAGGCGAGGTTGACATTGTGCGCTCGGCCTTATTGTTGCCGGGGGTACAGACGGTTGGTGAGTTTTCTTCGGGGATTAATGTCCGTGGTGGTGGAGCGGATCAAAATCTGGTTTTGTTGAATGGTGCACCAGTGTTTAATGCTTCACACCTCTTTGGTTTCTCTTCTTCTTTTAGTCCTGATGTGATTGAAGGCTTCGAATTGTATAAAAGCACAATTCCTGCCAAATATGGTGGGCGGATATCCTCGGTTTTAGATATCCAAATGAAGGAAGGTGATATGGACAAGTGGTCGATCAAAGGAGGGATTAGTCCTGTGACGAGTAGAGTTACTTTGGAAGGCCCCATCCAGAAGGATAAAAGCTCACTAATTGTCAGTGGAAGAAGCACCTATTCCAATTGGATCTTGAGTCGATTGAGAAATGCATCCTTCCGGAATAGCAGAGCGGATTATTCCGATCTTACGGTGCACTACAAGACACGGATTGCACAAAACGATTATCTCGATATATCGACCTATCTCAGCAATGATGCCTTTCAATTGAATGGCGATACTACTTTTGCGTATCAAAATAGAAATGCCACGATCAACTATCGTAAAGCCTTTGGGGAAAAGTTGTTTGGCACCTTCTCCGGCGTTTTCAGCCAGTATCGATTTCAAGTGAAAAGCGAACAGCAGCCGATTTCGAGCTTTGACCTCTCCTACCGCATCAACTATTCAGAGGGGCGGGCACATTTTTCCTTTGCGCCTAATGATAAACACCAAATCAATTTTGGCTCCAATATCGTGTTGTATCAGCTCGATCCAGGACAAATACAACCCATTTCATCCGAATCAGTCATAAGTGCTGAAGCATTGGAGCGAGAGCGAGCCCTAGAAGGTAGCATCTACTTCAGCGATGAATGGACGGTCAGCGATGACTTCTCGATCAATGCAGGTATCCGTTTCACACAGTATCTTTACCTCGGGCCTCAAAGCGTCTTTAATTATCTTCCTGGCGCTGCCAGGACAGAACGGAATATCACGGGTACTACTGAATTTGGGAGTGGTAAAATAGTGCAGCGTTATGGAGGGCCAGAGTACAGACTATCCTTGCGTTATTCACTGGATGTGAACACCTCTATCAAAGCCGCTATCAATCGCAATCGGCAATACCTGAGTATGTTATTCAATTCTGCGACGGTATCCCCTACCGCCACTTGGAAATTGTCTGATCAGCATATTTTACCGCAGACTGGGGATCAACTCTCCCTGGGTATCTACCGGAATTTTCAGGATGATCAATGGGAGTTATCCTTAGAGGGCTATTACAAGCAAATTCAGGATATGCTGGATTACAAAGCTGGTGCTGATTTGTTACTTAATGATAATCTGGAAACGGAAGTGGTCAATGGAGAAGGGAGGGCCTATGGCTTAGAGTTTTTGGTGCGGAAAAATGGCAGAAAACTCAATGGCTGGTTGAGTTATACCTATTCAAGAACTCGATTTCGGACACAAAGCCCCTTCTCGCAAGATCAGATTAATCGAGGTGAGTGGTTTCCTACGAATTTTGATAAGCCACATGATCTAAGCTTTGTCAGCTACTATAAATTTTCGCGCCGTCTTAGCTTTTCAACTAATTTGGCATATAGCACTGGACGCCCGATTACCATTCCGGTGGCCAAATATCAATTTGCCAATGGTGTGCGCCTACAGTATTCACAGAGAAATGAGTTTCGGGTGCCAGACTACTTCCGCTGGGATATTTCACTCAATCTCCAAGGGAATCATAAAAGGAGGAAATTTGCTCATAATTCCTGGTCTCTGTCGGTCTACAATTTGACTGGTAGAAAAAACGTGTATTCCATCTATTTTGTGAGTGATGGTACGGAGGCACAAGGCTATAGATTATCCATTTTCGGAAGGCCATTCCTAACCTTGACCTACAATTTCATTCTATGAAAAGAACTATATATGCTGCCTTAATCGCACTCGGTCTATGGACTTGTGTTGATCCCTACCAGCCGGAAGTAGGAGACTATGAGAGTACATTGGTCGTCGATGGAGTTTTCACCAACAGTGACGAGCCGTCTCAGGTTTACTTGTCGAGATCGTTCGATTATAATGCCATCGAGGCCCCTGTAGTTACTGGGGCACAAGTGATGATCGAAGATGACCAGGGCAATAGTATTATGCTGGAGGAGACCAAAGACGGAACCTATGAAACGAACCCTATCCAGTTCCGCGGCCAAATTGGAAGAAGTTATCGGCTACTCATCAATACCCCAGATGGTAATCGGTTCGAGTCGCCATGGGAAGTCATGAAGGCTGCTCCGCCTATTGAGACCATCGAGGCTGAGTTTATGGAGCGAGAACCAGACGATCCCCTACAAGGTCCGATACCTGGCTTACAACTGTATTTGAGTACACGGGATAGCGAGAAAAATACGCGTTACTATCGATGGGAGTTTGAAGAAACCTATCAATATTTACTTAGACATCCTCCCGTTATCAGGGCAGAATTTGGATCTCCTCCTGGTAGAGGAAACGATGAAATAATTGACATTGATGTTGCAGACTTTGAAGGTTTTCGTTGTTGGAAAACGGAAGAATCACGCCAGATTTTAGTAGCCTCTACGGAAAACCTGACTGAAGATGTGGTATCAGATTTTCCCTTGCATTTCATTAGCGATAGGACGCCGCGCCTAGCTTATAGATATAGTATTTTAGTTAAGCAATATGCCCTATCCAAAGAAAACTTTGAGTTCCTCAATACTGTCAGAGAGCTCAATCAAACAACAGGTAGTCTCTTTGATGCTATCCCAAATGAAGTGTTTGGTAACATTAGCAGTTCGGACGGGAAAAACATTCCCGTCCTGGGTTACTTCAGCGTAGCCGGTATAAGTACTAAAAGAGTCTTCTATGATCGGTCGGACAGTCCATTTACGTCCTTTCCTCCTCTTGGGCCAACGTGTTTAAATGACACTATTCCCCTCAGCTTCGGAACTCTATATAGTAAATTGAATTTCAATAGTTGGAAGTTATATGATTATCACGTAAATGACAATGATGAAAGGATTGGTTACCTACTGTCTAGACTACCCTGTACCCGTTGCGCTGGAAATGATGCGACTAATGTAGAACCTGATTTTTGGTAGAGCCCAGACTATTAGAAGCCAGAGGTCAGACCGCTTCTCTTAAAGAAACTCAGAAGTTATCCTCAAAATCTATTCACTGACCTCCGTCTTCTTACTTCTTGCCTCAAATCAAGCCCAATCAAAAGAAGTATCTCACACATGACAAGAATATCCTACATCACTGCACTTTTGCTGAGCTGCTGTATCATGCTGAAGGCTCAGGCTCCCTCAAATTGGTCGGGTGCAAGTCCTGCAACGTTCGTAGCAGAGCATATCTGGATTCATACCGATCGGCAGTTGTACGTCAGTGGGGAGACGATCTGGTTTAAATTATACAATTTCGATACACAGCAACAGCAGCTTACTGATTTTAGTAAGGTAGCATACCTGGAAATGATTAATCAGCAAGGTTCAACGACTTCCCGAATCAAGCTTGGTCTAGAGGATGGCACCGGGCAAGGCTCGATTGAACTACCGGAAGACCTACCCAGCGGTCGGTACACCCTTCGCGCCTATACTCGTGCCATGCGAAATCTCAGAGAATCAGCATTTACTGCTCTGTCCCTAACTATCCTGCGACCTGGCCAGGCCATTGCGAAAATGCCAAGGGAACAAGAGCACGCCACCCCAACTGTCGCGCCCGAAAACTTGGTTAATCCAGCAGCCCATCGACAAGGTTTACAAATACAGATTATCCCTTCAAGCAGTGAACTGGCACAAAGAAGCCAGGGAATCTTTGAAGTGACCACAACCGATGCTAATGGTAAACCTGTTGCTGCTCAGCTGTCCGTCTCGATAGCTCTGCCGAGACTTAATGAAAGCCCGATTAATTACACTATACCAACGAGAACGGTGCCAGCAAATATTACAAGCTTTCCCGTTGAACGGGAAGGTATGCTGTTACAAGGAAGAGTGGTGAATCAGCAATCGAATGCGGGAGAAGCAGGAGCTGAGGTCTATCTTTCATTCCCGGGCAGAACAGCCTTAGTTTATGGGACCGAGACAGATGCCTTGGGGCACTTTAGCTTTTTGCTGCCAGAGCTGTATAGTCTTCGTCAAATTGTAATACAGGCTATTCCACAAGAAGAAACTCCTGTTACTGTCGAATTGGTGGAAGAGTTTCATTCAAGCCACCCCATAGACACTAGCCAATTTAGTATCTCGGCTTCCTGGGGGCCCTTAGCTAGTACCGCCTTGATCAATGCGCAAGTAGGTAAAGCCTATAAAGCTTTTGCAGCGACACCTACCTATGCCAAGAAGAGTCCATTTTTAGATGTCCCTTTCTTTGGCGTACCCGATGCGCAATATTTTCTTGATGATTATACGCGGTTTCCACTCCCGGAATTCTTTTTTGAGGTTGTGACTGAGGTCTCAGTGAGAGGGAAATTTGGGCAGGAAAGGCTTCAGATTCAAAATGATTGGAATTCCCCCAACAATCGATTTGAACCCTTATTGCTAGTTGATGGAGTACCAATTTTTGATCAACGGGCATTCTTAAAACTCAACAATAAATTAATTGAATCTACTGAGATTATCAGAGACCCATTCTGGCTTAATCCACACTATTACCAGGGGATTGTTCAGATCTCTTCTTTTGAGCACCAGGCTTATTCCTTTGTCACACCTTCCACTGCCTTACAGCAATCTTACCTGACACTTTTACCAGAGCGAAATTTCTTGGTTCCTAACTATGAAAACCAAGAGGATAGTCCACTGCCAGACTTTCGAAATACGCTCTATTGGAATGCAAAAGTTCAAACCGACGAAACAGGCAAAGCCCGTCTTCAATTCACTACTTCAGATGCTATTGGAGCGTATGAAATTCTTGTCCTAGGTGTTTCACAAAAGGGAAAGACAGGTAGTGGATCCACCTTAATTAATGTAGTAAAAGCACTGGAGTAGGGATAGGTAAATCAGATTTCATCGGGCGTTCTCGCCCCGAAGTACCAGTTTGGGGTGGTAGTCGAGAATTCGTTGAACCAAGACATGACAAGCTCAGTCTGCTCCAGTATCGTTCTTACTTCCTCTTCACCATAATCTACAGCCCACGGGATGGCTCCAATCTGATTTACGCCAATGTATAGTGCCATTAAATCAAAAAATATGGCAGGAGGGTGGTTATCAAAGTAGCCATTGATCTGGCCAGTTGCCAGTACTGGACTCTTATCGGCTGTCCAGGTAATGCGATTGAATTCATCCCAGGGGTCTCCGAAGTCCAAGCGGTTGAAGTCAATGGCCGCCAGCTCTTGCTGAGGAGTGAGTAGCATATTGCCTATGTGATAGTCTCCATGATGAAAACATAGGGGACGTCCCTGTACCAAGCCCCGATGTGTTTCGATGAAGTGTAGTAACTTTTCGGATCCTTCAAAGTCCAGGTTGCAGTTCTTAAATAATAGAAGTTTCTTGTCGATCTTCTGTTGAAAGTAACTGGACCAAAGCAGGCGATGTGCCGGAACTGGTACTTGGTGGATCTCGCGCAATAGTTGTCCAGCTTGCCAGCCCAATTGGTACTGCTTCTCAATGGAAAGCTTGGAGAGTTCGCCCGAAAGCTCCTTACCTTCGATCCAGCTAAAGAGTCGGTAGGTATTTTGACCTTGTCTGCAATACCCTGCCTGTAAGAAATCTGGGATAGCAAATCCCTTACCTGTCAATTTCTCCAGGGCTTGGTACAAGGAGGCTTCACGATCTAGATCTTCTCTACCGGATACCCGTAATAGGAATGATTTTCCGTCCTGAGCCAATACCTGATATTTCTCATCCTGAGACCAACCTTTCTGAATAGGGTGCAGATGAATCCAATGCTCACTACCCGGGATATCCCATTTCGAAGGGGGTAAGGACTCCATCTTTGACCAACTTTTAGTTCAAACAGATGGTAGAGGGGAAAACGGATATGCGATCAACCGCTTGCCCACTTACGGGCTTTAATTCTGTTTTGGTTAGGATAGGATAATGTTGGCTAGCCTGTTCGGCATAGAAGTGAAATACCTCATTGGGCACGATATTTATCTCGCCCTCCCAGCATTCAATAAAGTTCTTTTCCGAAGGTATTCCTGAAAAAGTCGGGGAAACATTAGGGGTGTTTCCATATAGTCTGCGGTGGAGGAATTGAAGCAATATGGGGCTGATCCAGGGCGCTGCTGCTAGCGCAAATAATACTTGCATTGTTTCTAAGTGTTTGAACAGATTTATCCTAATCCACCGCTGAATAGCCCAATACCGACATAGACGGCATTAGCTTTTGGTGCAGATGAATTAGTCGTAATACAGTTCTGGGTAAAATAACCGTAGCCTTCGAGCAGATCGGAGGGCCAAATTTTTATAGGAGTGGCTAAAAAACTCCCAAATATACGCATTCTTTCTATGTATGAAAGACATTTTGGAGAATTGTCTTCAAGTCAACTGATTAGGTCGTTACTTAGAGGGAATGATGTTATTAATCCAATGTCATTACTAGGAGGCACTCTGGCAAAACAGAGCGTTTTTCTGTGGTGATCCAACTAAAACCGCTGTGCTCGATGGCTCCTAGCAATTTTGCCAGTTTGTAGAATGCCAAGCTTGGTTAGGATAAATAGTAGAGGGTGGAGAGGATGGAGTCCCTCCCCTAGGCAGGCAGTGGCAAAGATGAAATACCCGCTGGACTTTAATAAGGACTTAATTCTATTGGCTGTACCTGCTACATCATCAAGATAATCAAGAACATTAAAAGCAAAAACTGCATCATAGTGGGCGCTTTGTCCTATTGGAAGTGATAATCTATACCAATTGGGCTCATTTTTCGATAATCGGTATCCACACCTCCTGCTCTGCATCCGGATTGTTCTTCTTACCCTTTGGATCTAAGCGTTCGAAATGTGGGCGATCATCCAACTGAAAGTCAGCGTTCGGAAGCCATTCGGCAAATATGTATTGGAAGATCTCGGGATCGTTAGCTCCCGTGTTGGGCGTGAAGACTGCATATCTTCCGCCTTCCAACTGAAACAGTTCCATGCCTGCCGGCACAGCAGTTCCCGGCTCTACCTCCACCAAAGCCCATTTGACGAATTCAGCAGAGGGGCTGAAAGATTGGAAGTATCCTGGTGGATAGATTCGAAGATCGTAAACGAGTAGGTCCTTGGTCTGAGTAATTTCTGTTCGCCGTGGCATGAAGGCACGAAATAAGCCTCCGGTCCTGTTCTGGCTAAGCGACATAGACATCTGCTGACCAATCAAGGTCTTGGGAGAAAGCGTTTCAAATTTGGCTTGCATACATCATGGATTGTTGACCGGTAATATCGGATTTAATGCTGGCTAGTGCAATATGGCTTTGCTGATTACTAGAAAGCAATAGTCCAAAGCCTAACCTGGGAGATTTGGCTAGACGAAGCGGTTCCTTTTCTGGTAGGAAGAGGTATATTGTGCCATGTGCCTGATGTGGAATAGTACTTAATTGTAGTTTGACATAAAAGATCGCGCCACTATGGGAAAGTCCAGCCTCTCTTTTTTGTTGATGGTATGTATAGTCTTGGAGAGTCTTTGTAATACGCTCTTCCTCAATGATGACTTCTATGATAAAGCCTACACTAGTATCACCTACTTTGTGGTGGGTATCTTGATTTCGCTGTTTCCTCTGCTTCCATCTAGAAATCCAGCAAATTGGTTGATTTCTGCTCGAATTAGCAAGGGAATACTTGCCTTGGGGCTAATTATGATGGGTTCCTTCCTTTACATTGAAGCAAGAGCCGTTTTTGAAAAGGTACCAGTGGATATTCGTTGGGCAGATATGTTACCGATCATGAAGATCATGTGTGAGCGCTTGGTAGCAGGTAAGTCCGTTTATGCAAATATTGAGCAGATATGGGCTGGAATAGAGCCGATTTATCTGCCAGCAATTTGGTTACCGCTGTTGCCAGCCACCATGATGGAGGTTGATGTGCGTTGGACTGCCATGTTATTATTTATGGGAGCACTTATATTTTGTCTATCTACTCGACCGAGGCTCAAGCTTCCTGGTCAGCAGAATTTTCTTTCCTTACTTGTCCTGGTCCCCCTCTTGATCCTGGTTCATCACTGGATGATCTATGAGTCGCGTTTCTTTTCTATGACTGAGGAGAGCATCGTTGTCTTCTACTATCTGTTTTTGGCTTTTGCCATTGCACGGAAAACCCCAGTTTTAATCGCACTTGCCTTAAGTCTATGTATGTTAAGTCGCTATTCCTTAGCGATTTGGGCAGTAGTTTATGTGTTCTATGAATTCCTATTGGGTAATCGCAAAGCGGCGATTCGGATTACTTGGGTGGGAGGACTATTCTCTCTCTTTCTTCTGATTGCAACACAGGCGATCTGGCATTTAGACATTTTTCTTGGGTTACCTGCCAACTATTTGGATGCAATTATACATGAAGAGCATAAGTTTGGTGCACTGGTACAAGACGGTTTGGGATTGGCCAAGTTTTATGAATACAGCGACTTACCTAAACTCAATCGTCTTTTTTTAGTTGCTGCGATCCTGAGTCCTATCCTATCCTTTACAATTTTTCATTTTTTAAGGGCCCATATCAATAAGGAGCTTTTTTTGCTATGCTCTTTGAAACTTAGTTTGGTGTTGTTCTACAATACGCTGATTATGCCATTTGTCTACTTGTTTTTCACCTCTACCCTATTTTCTCTAGCCATTCTTAACTTCTACCTCAACTATGACCCACCATCTTCTGCGAAACTGAAAACAGCTTGACTTAAAATGTAGGTAGTTTGACCTGATTTATAAGCAGCAACACGGCGAAAGAACAGATCTTTGCCTCGTACTTCAGTCCAGCCCAAAAAGAATAAATCATAAAACAAAAAGAACATGAGGTACAAGTTGCTGAATTGGTTGGTTATGGTGAATATCCCAACCTTAGCATCGCTTTTAAACGCTATTTTCAAGTCAATCCAACTAGTTTTCAGGATTAGACTAGCTAGGGATTATCTTTAGCCATTTCTTCATAGCTACTAACTTGACAACTACATGGGAATTGCTGACATTATCCAGGAATTGAAGGCTAATGGTATGGTTTTCCAACACTTGCTTAGTGCGACTTCGCCCGCTCTGGCATCTTGGAAACCTGACTTAGACTCTTGGTGCTTGCTCGAAATTGTTTGCCACCTAAATGATGTGGAGGGAGAGGACTTCCGCGACCGCCTCAGGCACACTTTGGACACGCCTGATGAGGTGATGCCTTCGATCTTTCCAACCGAATGGGTAAAGGAGAGAAAGTACATGGAGCAAGATTTCTCAGCTATGCTGAACAGCTTTCTGGTGGAGAGAAAGAAGTCTGTTCATTGGTTGCACTCCTTACACGTACCGAAATGGGATAATGTATATCAGCACCCCGAATTTGGTCCATTATCAGCCCAGCTATTCTTACACAACTGGCTGGTACATGACTTCCTGCACATTCGGCAAATACTAAAGGTCAAATACGCTTACCTGGAAAACAGTTCGGCCATTGATCTAAGTTATGCGGGAAACTGGTAGATCTTAATGCTGAGTGTCTATCATCATAGACTATACTACATCCGTTACGAGTTTATACCCAACACCGCGAATATTGACGATTTTAACGCTTTCATCCGCTTCTAACTTCTTCCGTAACTTGGAAATAAATACATCTAAAGTTCTTCCGATGTAGGCTCCCTCATCACCCCATATTTTTTGGAGAATGACTTCTCTTTCCAGAGGAGCATTTAAAGCAGTATGGAGTAAGGCAAGCAGTTCGGCCTCCTTGTTAGATAACTCTACCTGCTGATCTTTAAAATTAAGTAATCTATTTTTAGTATCGAAGGTCGAAGCGCCAATTGAGATCAAATTTGGGTTGCTTGGTGGCCGATTCCTTCTAAGGATGAAAAAACCGATGAGCCCAAGAAAGCCCAAGATAGGAAGGATGAAGCGACCTACATTTGAGGAGGTACTATCTGAAGACAATTCCGTTATTTCATCAGCCAATACCTTTTCTTCGGACTGGGCTTGATAACTGAAGTTGTCTAGAATGGTAATGTGTAATTGATATTGCCCTACGGGATATGGTCTGCCTATGCAAGGAATCATATCCGGATAGGCATTTCTGATGACATAGCCATGGACGACTTCCTGGGTTTGAGCATTAACCATCTCAACCAGGTAATCAGGCGCAATGTTGGATTCGTTCATCACACGATCAATTACACTGACAATGTCACGCGGATCAAAACCGAATTCAAATTCGAAAGCGATCTGATACTGCTGATCGATCTTTTCGATGGGCAAAACCCGGGAAGTACTATCGCCCCAGCACTTCAATAGCTCATGCCCAATCAAACGCATAGCTACTGCGGTACGTTTCTCGCTGATATCTGTCATAGAGGAGTCTTGTGCTCCCAAGGAAATGGAGCCAACTAATGCCGCAAATAGCAGGTATGTAAAACGATACATGAACGGTTCTTTACCCATGCTGCAAATCTATTGGTTTATGCTAGCTTTTACCTGTCGAAAACATCATTTTACTCCCAATTTACACTAATTTACATTTGTTTAGAGAAGATCAGAAGGGTATGATACTACCTTTGAGCTGTATAGGAATTGTACGCAATTCCATTATTGTTGGTTAATATTACCGTATGAAAATTTATCTAGCCATCCCAATGCTATTGCTACTAGGGCTTTCCCACTCCGGAATAGCTCAAAATGACTTTCCGGTAGAAATAGAATACGAAGTCAATAAAATCTATCCCCCTTTGTCCATCGGGAAGGCCGAACTCCAGGAAGTTCAGACATTGCTTGACCTTAATAAGCACTATAAAGCATCCTGGGTCCGAGAATATCTCTCAGTAGAAGTGGTCACTATCCAGGATGGGAAGGTACGTAGGGCGGTGGGGAAAAATGAACTGTTAAATTCAGCACAAAAAGACCTGATGTCAAACGCTGACGTGCATGAGAGCATAGTAGTGAATGTTCAATATATTCCTGAGAACACTTTGAAACATAATGATCCCAAGGATATAAGTTTTGCAGTTAGTATAAATCCTGAAAAAGAGGCCACCTTCCCCGGTGGGCAAGCAGCGCTACTTAGTTATCTGAAGTTCCATGCCATTGACAAGATCCCCGAAGGTACCTTTAAAGGCTATGCGTTTACTGCTGTCCAATTTACTGTGGATGAAGAAGGACGAATTATTGATGCGCAAATCTTCTGGCCTTCGGAAGATGAAAAAGTAGACAAACTTCTGTTGGAAACTATCTGCAATATGCCAAATTGGAAACCTGCAGAATATGCTAATGGCCGTAAAGTCAAACAAGACTTGGCACTCACCGTAGGGAATATGGAGAACTGTGCGGTCAATATGATCAACATTGGCAAAGGACCAAGGAGCAATTAATGGATGATAATGCCCACATTTCCAACCTTATGTCCTAACTCTACGTAGGCATGCGCTGCTTGGATTTCTTCCAGGGGATAGGTTTTGTCCATGATCACCCTAAGTTTCCCCTCTTCCACTAGTTGGGTAAGATAGTTCATTTCCTCTCTAGTGATTTTGGGACTTGTAGCCATGATGATACGTTTTTTACTGTGAAGTTGGGTCCATAGCATGTGTAAGCTTGGTAGCGGAGAGGCAATATTCAGGAAAGTTCCGGAAGGTGTCAGGTGTTTTACCGCCAAGGAAAATGGGAGTTTATCTACTGCGTCAAAAACCAGATCATACTGTGTAAGTAGTTGAGGAAAATTGGCCTTGGAGTAATCTAGTGTTTTGTCGGCACCTAGCGAATGCAACAGTTTGTGATTCTTTGCAGAGGAAACAGCTGTCACCTCAGCACCAAGTAATTTCGCTAATTGTACGGCATAAGTTCCTACACTTCCCGATGCTCCGTAGATCAGTACTTGTTGACCCGGTTTAATTTTGGCTTTGCGAAGAAAGTGTAGCGCCGTATGTGCGCCAATGGTTATTGCAGCCGCCTCTGTGTGAGAAATGGTTGCTGGTTTACGCCCTAGGACAGTAGAAGCCGGTAGGCAGGCATATTCAGCATACCCGCCCCCATTTTTCCATCGAAGAGCCAAAGATGGTATCACCCACCTGATAATCTATCACCTCCTCTCCTATCGCTTCAATTACACCGGATAATTCCAGTCCTAGAATTGCTTGTCTGGGTTTAAATATGCCCAGTGCTAGTCGAACGGGCAACCACATCGCTCTTGGTACAGTAAAGCTTCGAATTCTAAAATCTGCCACCGTTACAGTAGTAGCTTCTACTTTGATCAATACTTCATTCGATTTGGGGGTAGGCTTTTCAATGATTTGCATTTGTAATACTTCGGGGGCTCCATAAGCAGTACAGATGACGGCTTTCATATTTGACATCATTTTTTTGAGACAAGTTGTGCTCAAACCAAATCATATGCATTGACTTTGGTTAAGAATGCATGCTTTATCGTTAATATCCGGAGGTGCTTTGGGGGGCTCCTTTGGTTATTATGTATAATGATAATTTATGGATTCTATCAAAAATATAAATTTTGTTTTATGGTAAAAGCGTTCATCTTTGCAGCAAAAATTACCACCACGTATGAAAAGAATTACAATTGCCAAAGGTGACGGCATAGGACCTGAAATCATGGATGCAGTACTAGATATTCTAGCTGCTGCCGATGTAAAGCTAAGCTATGATGAAATTGAAATTGGAGAAAAAGCCTATCTCGCGGGGCATTCCTCCGGTATTTCGCCAGATAGCTGGGATAAAATCCGAAGAAATAAGGTTTTGCTAAAGGCTCCAATCACTACTCCGCAAGGCGGAGGATATAAGAGCTTGAATGTGACCATGCGGAAGGCCCTCAACTTATTTGCCAATGTGCGGCCTTGTCGTAGCTTCCATCCCTATGTGGAGACCAAGCACCCCGAGCTGAATATTGTCGTCATTCGAGAGAATGAAGAGGATCTGTACGCAGGGATTGAGCACCAGCAGACCCCTGAGGTAGTGCAGTGCTTGAAACTCATCAGCCGTCCAGGTTGTGAAAAGATCATTCGCTATGCGTTTGAATACGCCAAAACCTACAACCGCAAAAAGGTGACCTGCTTCACTAAGGATAATATTATGAAGCAGACCGATGGCCTTTTCCATAAGGTTTTCGACGAAATAGCACCAGAGTATCCTGAAATCGAGAAGCAGCACATGATCATCGATATTGGGACAGCACGATTGGCAGACACACCCGAAGATTTCGATGTGATTGTTGTACCCAACCTGTATGGCGACATTATTTCAGACGTGGTGGCGCAAATCACAGGTTCTGTTGGCCTGGCTGGATCTGCCAACATTGGAACGGGTGTGGCTATGTTCGAAGCCATTCATGGATCAGCTCCTGATATTGCAGGCCAAGGTATCGCTAATCCATCTGGCTTGTTGCAGAGTGCGATTGTGATGCTCAATCACATTGGTGAAAATACGGCTGCCGCTCGAATCCAAAATGCCTGGTTAAAGACCTTGGAAGAGGGCTTGCATACAGCGGATATCTATAGCGAGACCCAGAGCCAACAAAAGCTTAGCACTAAAGCATTTACTGAGGCAGTAATTGGCAATCTAGGTCAAGATCCCAAGGTGTTACAACCTGTACAACCCCTGGTAAACAGCCAGATCGTGTTACCGAGCTACCAAAGACGACCCCAGCCAAAGAAGGACCTATTAGGGGTGGATGTCTTTGTAGATTGGGCAGGGAGTAATCCGGATGATCTGGCGGCTCGTTTACGCTCCATTGAAAATGATCATTTGAGCTTGTCCATGATTACCAACCGTGGAATAAAAGTATGGCCAAATGGTTTTGATGAAACTTTCTGCACCGATCACTGGCGATGCCGTTTCCAGACGACTGCTGAGCGTCCTGTGAATAAAGCAGAAATTCTGGCGCTTCTGACGAGAGCAGATGAGAAAGGGATAGATACCATTAAGACGGAGAATCTTTATGCCTTTGATGGCCAGGCGGCCTTCTCGCTAGGACAAGGACAATAAAGTGTAATTCAGTTTTTTCCTACCAAATAATACCAGATTAATTGATTAGTGTCAAAGTATAAGGGGCTCGTTTTGAGCTCCTTTTCTTTTTAGTAATCTACCAGGGTATTACTTCTCCTCTTTCTACATCCCAGTAAGTACCACTTTCAAATCCTTTTTCTATAAATGACCAAATTCGATTCGCTGATTCTGCTGGACTAAGTCGTGCATGAACATTATCAGCTGTAATTTCAGTCCGCACCCAACCCGGATGAATCGTCGCGATTTTGAACTACTCTCCATGCCTATTGGTAAGAATCTTTCCGTACATATTCAATGCACTTTTTGGCATAGGGTAAATCTATGTTTTTACAATCGAAAGTTATATCGAGCTTTTAACAGCACTTGTTGATTGATTAGTTCCCAGCGCTCTAGTCCATCCAAAGTATTATGGTTGACGACGAGAAAGAGCTCCCCTTGAGGCAAGAAGATCCAGTGTATTCTTGCATTGATCCCAAAGGTTTTTGAATCGGTATCATATTGGATAAAGCTATTCAATTGCAAATCTGGGGAGGCATTGAATCTCACCCGTACCCCCAATAAGGTTTGATCAAAATCACCGAAAGGCAATCGTCCTACATTATGTGTACCGATCATTTCAAAAGTGAGAATACTGGCTGGATTCCAATTCAGACTAGCTTCATACTCGTTTAATCGGCCTTCGTAGAACGTACCAAACCACCAAGTGAGTTGGCCATTAAATTTCCGTTTAGCCGCCAGCTCTGTCTCTAAGCGATATCTATTAAAGTGGTAGGAGCCGGCAGGAATGCTGATGTCGTCTGCAATTTCAAATGGTTCTATCAATCGTTCTCCCCGAGGCATATAGTTAACTTCAATCCGATCTCCACTCTCCAAGCGCCAATTGATGGGAGCCGTGAAGACACGATAAGATTCCCATTGTCCCTTAAGGTCTGTGATGTAGAAAAGAAAGAGTTGATTACGCATTTGTCGGAGCCATTTCCAAGCAGGTCTAGGGGCATAAGTTAGGCCGCCCCGAAAGCTATTGATTCCCGTTCTAGGAACAAAGCCCAAAGAGGGATCAAAGGCATCTCCAATCCGCAAGTAGGTAAGCGCCACATCCCAGATATCATTGGGGTAATCAACTTTAAAGGCGAAGGCTGATTGATCGCCTTCCAGGTCTATGCGATCGGTATACATTCCAGATACGCCTACCAGAAAATTCTTGTTTCCTTGGAAGCGGGTAGTTTGATAAGTGAAATCCACTCCAGAGGTCCAACTTTTACTTCTACTCTGAGGATCGCCAAAAGTGCCTATGAAACCTACCGAAGACTCCTTCAGCACATTACGCTTTACCCGGATTACCCCTACGTTTGCACCTGGGAGTTGCTCTCCTTCAAAGTCCTGACTTCTCGTTCGCATAGCCAGCCCTCCGAAGGCAGTCTTGCCAACGCGTCCGTTGAGTTTGGCTCCTGCTAAAATCGGTACGGCATTGCCGCTGTATAATCCAATGCGCCGACTGAAAAAGGGGATTATGTTTCGACTGAGCCCGAAGCCAAATTCGAAGATGTCTGCACCTTCCAGAAAGAAAGCCCGTTTTTCGGGAAAAAACAGTGGGAAACGAGTTAGGTTGGTTTGTCGAGTATCCACTTCTGTTTCTGCAAAATCGGTATTGGCAGTTACGGTTGCGACGATATTAGGACCTATCCGCTGACTAGCATCTATGCTGGGGTCCAGTTGCAGATTGTAGTTTCCATTTCCAATTTTGCTAGCATTAGCAATGATGGATGGCCGTACATTGAGCCCTAATCCATAGTTGAAATCAGGAAGATTAGTCAATAATCCCGCTCGACTAGTTTGGATAAACCACTGATCACGTCGGATATTTGTCCATCGAATGGTCTCTTGAAATCGCTGAATTCGTCTTTCAAGGTTGAATCCCCATTCCTTTAGCCCCTTTTTGAAGGAAAAACTCTGGATGGGTAGTCGAATTTCTAATGACCAGCCTTTACTATGGATTTGTGTCTTGGCTTCCCAAATGGCATCCCAAGCCTCATTTTCAGATTCCCCTCGATTAGAAACCAAAGCATCGTAGCGGGCCCCTCCCGCATTCACTGCCAGTATGATACCCGATTGTCCATCTAGAAAGGGGTCAAGAACAATCCGTATGTGATCCTCATTTTCTAGTTCAACATCCCTCAATTTCGAGAAATTTACGATACCTGAGGGATCATCATCAAAGCACTCAATTCCGATAATTAAGAATCTAGGGCTAGCGATTACTCTTACACTTGTTTTTCCAGAAGGCGTTCCTCCCTCTTCCGGTACCACGGTCCGGAATTGATCTAAGACGGGTGCATTTTTCCAGGCAGGATCTGCCAGGTTTCCATCCAATATGAAATCGCCTTCCAGTCGACCCGCAGCGAGTGTCGGACGGTTTTCCTCCTGGGCATAACTTGGTCTGACACCTGCTAGTAGGAAGAGCAACAGTATGGAGGTAAGTGGGCGTATCATTTTCATTACGTTCAATTTCGCTTGGGAGAGAAGCTTGGGCTTTTCAGAAAGATAGAAATAATTGCCACTAGTTTGGTGGCTCCACCCCTCGGATAGATATGATTAGTGGGAATAAACTCAAGATACCTCTGATAGAAGTGCTGTGTTATTGAATTGGATTAGCGACTCCTTTCACTTTTGCAGGAAGACCGGCTACCATGCTTCTGGTAGGAACTTCCTTTAGTACCATTGCTCCTGCTGCAATAACCGCATGACTTCCAACCTGGATATTTCCCAATATAGTTGCTCCAGCACCAATGACTACGTGATCACCTATCTTGGGATGTCGATCTCCCTTAGCATGCCCTGTACCGCCCAATGTAACATTGTGGAAGAGGAAAACATCTTCGCCAATCTTACAGGTTTCGCCAATCACGATTCCTATACAGTGATCAATCACTAGACCCACCCCAATTTTAGCTGCGGGATGAATATCTGCCCCCCAAAGCTCTGCTGCTCGATTGGCTAACCAGATGGACAGGTATTTTTGATCTTCCTCCCAGAAAAGATGTGCAAATCGATGACTAGCAAGGGTATGAAACCCTCGGTGAAAGAGTAGAGCCTCAACTAAACTTTGGCAGGCAAAATCTCGTTCGAGATATTTTCGCAGGTCCTTCTCCAACAATGAATTCAAATCAAGCTGCTGATTTTGAATTTGTCTTAATTTTGCTTCGATCCAGGTAGCATCAAACTCGTAATTTTGTAGCTTCTTGCTCAATAGTTTTACTACTACTTCTGTTACTTGCTGACTAGACCCAAAGTATTGTGCTATTAGTTTTTCAAGACAAGAATCATTTACTTCTTGGACCTCTTTCTTGATAGTCTCCCAACATTTAGTCATCTGTACTTAATTCTAGTGTAGCAATCGGAATCTGATAAATGTTGCCAAAACCATTAAGTGGCCCCTGTAGGTAGGCATGAAAGGTCGCGTAGGAGTACCTATCCTGAGAAAGGTTGAAATTCCGGTTTAAGCGACTAGAAAAATATAAGGTTTCACCATCAGGAGAAACCTTGGGCGAGAAATCGTATGTATGGGTGTTAATGATGGATCCAACATTTTTTGAAGGTAGCCATTGGCTATCCCTTTTATAAGCATAATGAATGTCATCGTACCCAAAGTCACCTGGTTTATGCTGTATCATGGTAAAAAGCCATTGACCATCTGGTGATACCCCTACATTGCCTTCATGGTACTCAGAGTTAATGGCCTCATCTAGCAAAATTGGCTCTAGCCAGGCATCGCCTTCTCTAGCAGCATAGTACACATCCAAATCTCCAAAACCACCCGGTTTATTGGAGCAGAAATACAAATTTCCTTGACGATCAACGGATGGAGAAAACTCGTAGTATGGCGTATTGATGGCATGACCAAGGTGAATCGGGTCTCCCCATGTATCATTTGCAGTTCTGTCTACCATCCAAAGGTCACTGTTATTGAGGGAGTCTCGTCCCGGTAAGGGGCGTTTTGAACTAAAGTAAAGTCGTTTTCCGTCTGGTGAAAGAGCGGGAGAGCCATCGCTCCATTGCCCAGAAAAGGGAGCTATTTTAGGTGTTGTCCATTCACCATTTACCTGAGTTGAATAAGCGATAGTACTGTACCCGTGATCATTTGAGTATATAGCGTAATAGAGTTCCTGGCCATTTGGCGTAACAGTGGCATGCCCTTCAAAGGCAGCCGTTGAAATGACTCCAGGGCCGACCATTAGTGGTTCATAGTCAATTTGATTGGCAATGGAAGGCAGCACAGATGTGGAGGCTTCCTCAGCAACTTGCTCAGGCGATTCGCAGGCCAGCAGAGCTATTGCGATAGTGGTAGTAAGACAGGTGAATTTCATTAGGAATAAGGTTTTGATCGAAAGGGTGTATGGTATTCGATATGAAATAGAAAAAAGAATATCAAAAATTACACAAGTTATAGCCATTTGGTTCCACCTAAATCCCAACGGAGATAATTAGGATCGTTTCTTAGGGAATTAAGCAGAAAAATCTGCATCTTAACCGAAAGATTCATTTTTGTGGATCGGGATGCAGCAAAGTCTGCGGAGAAACCTAATTGAAAGAATAAAACTAAATATCATGGCCGTAAAGAATCCTCCTGGGATCGAAAAAATGTTGGCATATCCTGCCTTTGATACTGTGGAAGAAAAGAGACTGTACTTGAAAAGAATATTGACTGGTGCATTTCGAATTTTTGGGAAGTTTGGTTTTGCGGAAGGAGTGGCCGGACACATTACCTGCCGAGATCCCGAACATTCCGATTGCTTTTGGGTGAATCCTTTTGGCGTATCTTTTCGGCAAATCAAGATGTCTGATTTGATATTGGTGAATGAAGAGGGAGAGGTAGTAGCCGGAAACCACAAAATGTTGAATAAGGCAGCCTTTGCTATCCATTCGGCGATTCACAAGGCCAGACCTGATGTGGTCGCTGCTGCCCATTCGCATAGTGTCTATGGAAAGACTTTTTCAGCATTCGGAAAGCTGCTGGACCCCTTAACGCAGGATTCCTGTATCTTCTACGAAGATCACGGTCTATTCAATGAATATACCGGAGTTGTAGGTGAATTGAGTGAAGGGGAAAAAATTGGTAAAGCCTTAGGAGATATGAAGGCCGTTATTTTGCAAAACCACGGCTTATTGACCGTGGGACACAGTATTGAAGAATGTATTTTTTGGTTTGTCACCATGGAACGCACTTGTCAATCTCAGATCTTGGCGGAATCCACTGGAAACAAGCTAATCAAAATTGATCATGACACCGCAGCTAGGACCCGCGATTATGAAGTTGGCTTTCCCTTAGCTGGTTATTTTAGCTTTCAACCGATGTGGCAAGACATTCTGAAGGAACAACCTGACTTCATGGATATTCACGAACCTGAGTCAGCTTTGGTCTTGGCCTAAGAAAACTATGGTGGAGTACGGAATAGTGGAGTAAGCTATTCTGTACTCCACTTATTTTGACTGTCATGGTGGAACTTCCAGATTGATATACCCCTACTCCAGTATTTTATGCTATATAGTTATGGGGTCCCGTAGAAATGCCCCAACTCCTTCCCCAATACATATGCCTAGTCCGGGCTTCATTTTGCTTCTAGCTGATACTTGATCATTTTATACCTTCCTTTTACTATCACCATCGACTTCTTGGTGAGGCCAGTGCCATTGCTGTATGTAGGACTTCAGCGAGGGGATCGTACAAAGGTTTGAGAATTTTGGGTCCCTCTTGGATAAATTAGATGGCTTCTTCCCTGGTCACTTGGTATAATCAGGTGGCATGTATCTTGTCTTTTTTAAATGACACATAATTAGGTTTTGAATGAATAAGGCAGAATATTTACTGGATTTAATTTGTTTTATCAAATGAAAAGATGGAATTGAGTGCTTGTAGTAAATAAAAATACTATTATATTTGATCCAATTAATAGGTCTGAAAACCTAAATCAATGCCCAATATTATATTTGAAATCCTATCGGTACTGGTTAACTGCAACTCTAGATTATAAAATTTCACACTCTATACTAGCACTTAAACATACTTCAAATGATACGAAAATTACTTGCTTCAGTAGTACTGCTTGCCTTTGCTACATTTATACTTCAGGCACAAAATACCATCAGTGGTACGGTTACCGATGCGGAAACTGGGGAACCCAGCAATTCCCCATGTAAGGTGTTGACGAAAATCATAGCCAATTTGTGCGATAATTTTTAGTATTGGGTGATGCTAATTTTGCAAAAAACGAGACATAATAAATTAGCCATGTGTGACATGGTTAAATTGCTGCGGCAAGAATTTGCTCGGATACCCGATTCGAGGGCTGACAACATATCGTACCCCCTGGACGATGTTTTGATCAGTGCTTTTGCCATGTTTGCCTTCAAATATCCATCACTGTTGAGTTTCGATCAACAGACTCCTTTTGAACGCCATAACCTCAAACAACTTTTTGAACTGAAGCAAGTCTGTTCCGACACGCAGATGCGGCGCGTGCTGGATGAAATTCCTCCTTCAGCTCTAGCTCCTTGTTTCTCGGCATGCTTTAAACTCCTTAGACAGCTCAAGGTGCTCCCTACTTTCCATGCCCTCAAAAAACACTTCTTGATTAGCCTC
Organism: Saprospiraceae bacterium; assembly: GCA_965263225.1. Taxonomy (GTDB): domain Bacteria; phylum Bacteroidota; class Bacteroidia; order Chitinophagales; family Saprospiraceae; genus DT-111. The sequence continues at coordinate 38,248 of CBDHHG010000033.1, read as the reverse complement.
GATGGAGTACACTATTTTAAATCTAACAAGGTCAAGTGTAAACGTTGCCAGGTCACTCGCCACAAGGAGGGAGAAGCTTCCTACCACCATTCCATGCTGGAGGCTGTTTTGGTCAACCCCGATAGACGCGAAGTATTCCCGGTAGCTTCTCAAGCCATTAGTAATCAAGATGGACAGTCCAAAAATGACTGTGAGCTTAATGCTGCTAAGCGATTGTTGCTTGACCTAAATCAATACTACAAAGACCAACCCTTTGTATTAGTCCAAGATGCGCTGTTTGCCAACCAACCTCATCTACAACAGGTCCTGGATTTTGGATGGAACTTCATCACATCCATTAAACCAACTAAACACGCTCACCTTTTTACTAGACTTGAAACCAGACTCAAGCTTAGAGGGGCTAAATCCTATTCCCTTAAAGACGGAAATATCACCCATTACTTTGCTTGGGACAATAATTTCAATTTGAACCGTGAAGGAGACTTCAAAGTCAACTTCTTGTATTACGAACAGCGAAACGCTAAAACCCAAAAAACACTCAAATTTTCATGGGTCACCTCATTTAAACTTCGTAAAGACAATGTTTATAAGATCATGAGGGCTGGCCGCAGTCGCTGGAAAATTGAAAACGAAACCTTTAACACGCTCAAAAACCAGGATTATCATTTTAAGCACAATTTCGGTCATGGTTACAATCATCTGTCCAGCACTTTAGCTACCATCATGATGATCGCCTTTCTAGTTGACCAAATGATCCAAGCTTGCTCCAAAAACTTCAGAGATATTTGGAAAGCCGCTCATGCTAAAATTAGAGTCTGGGAAAAAATGAGAGCTCTCTTCAGCACAACTCAGCTCAATTCTTTTGATGAGCTAACCATCCGATTAGCTTATCTGCATGAAGTCAAACTAGAATAGTTACCTTCAATTCGTCAAATTCACATAACGGACATATCTAATATTAATATTCTACCATAATCCCGCAAGCGGGAAATGATCAAGTCTTCGACACTGACTAGGATGACCCTCATCTCAAACTAAAAACACGGTTTTGTGACATTTTTTTCGACCCTAATTCGCTTCAACTGGATACAGTAAATTATGAAATTGGTAATCGCTCATCCCAATGTCACAAAAAGGCACTTTTTATTTATTTTCTGAGACCGCAAAAATGGATCGTTTTGGCCATAAGGGGAATAGCTGTGGGGAACCCTTAATCGGTACCAATATTCTCCTTTCAGGTACAGCAACGGGTACGACCACGGACATAGATGGGAAATTCTCCATTTCCAATGATGCTCCTTTTCCTTGGACCTTGGATGTCAGCTATACTGGATATGCATCGCAAGAAATTGAAGTAGCTAGTGCGTCCAGTACCATCGCTATTCAATTGGTACCTGGGGCAGTGATTGGCCAGGAAGTAGTTATTTCTGCCTCGCGCCGCCGAGAAAAGGTTCAGGAAGCACCTGCCTCTATTACGGTTCTGAATGCAAGAAAACTGGAAGCCTCTCCTAACGATAACCCCGTGCGAAACTTGATTAATGCACCGGGTGTAACCATTCAGCAACAATCCGCAGCACGGATTAATATACAATTACGTGGTGATGGCGGTTTGTTTGGATCTGCTTCCTTCCCTATCCTTGATTACCGATCTTTGGTAGGCCCAGGTCTAGGCACCTTTGACAACCTTAATTCTCCACTCAATAACATTGATATTGAGCGAATTGAGGTAGTTCGAGGCCCTGGCTCAGCGCTTTATGGCCCCGGCGTGACTTCTGGGGTCGTTCACTTCATTAGTAAATCTCCAATCGACAAGCCAGGTTCTACTATTCAGTTGATTGGTGGGGAATTGTCAACTTTTGGTGTAGCAGCAAGACATGCAACCAAAGTGTCCGATAAATTTGGCTTTAAGATCAATGCGGTATACAAGAGAGGAGATGAATTTACCCTGGATCCAAATGATGAAAGAGATGCCCAGCAGATTGCTTTGTTCCAACCTACCGTATCGGAACCTGCGGTGACCAATGGCGTGGTGGATGCCACCAAAGAGGGGCGTCAACTTTTAGATCAAAATGATCTTGATCCCGACGGAGATGGTAATTTCATGCAGGATTTCTGGAACCAAACCGTGTTGACAGCTGCCCTTGAGTTTAGACCACAGGATGATTTGTCGGTAAATATTGCTGGGGGCTTTAACAATGCTTCGGCCGTATTTTATAATAGTCAAGGGGAAGGTCTTTCTCAAGCTACGGAAACCTGGGCCCAGGCTCGTATGCAGAAAGGTGGCTTTTTTGCGCAAGCCTTTTACCTTAGAAATAATGGTGGCTCGGATGAAAAACCGACCTTCCTCTATCAAACCGGAAACATCACAACGATTAACCGTGAGCAGCTAGAAGCACAATTGCAATACAATTTTGATCTTCCCAATTTCTTAAACTCTAATTGGACTGCTGGTTTTGACTATAGAAACTCCACCGCAGATACCAGAAACTTTGTATATGGCCGAAACGAAGAGGATGATGACTTTGGCATCGCAGGTTTATATCTACAAACCAAATTGGAACTGGCTAAACAATTGGATTTAGTCTTGGCAGCAAGAGGAGATCGTTTCAATTTTACAGATGAAAATGCTTTCTCACCAAGAGCAGTATTGGTATACAAACCTTCTACCACACATACTATGCGTTTTGGATACAACCAAGCTTGGGGTGCACCTTCACAGTTACAGGTGAATATTGATTTTCCAGTATCCTCTCCGGTACCCGGCGCCTTCGATATTTGGTTGTTGGGGAATAAAGAGGCACAGACCTTTGCGGCAAATCCAGAGATTAAATGGAACGGTCTATTGCCTTTCCCAAATGTTCCTGTAGGCACACCTGGAATGCCGTTAGGTTTTGTCCAAGGTGCGGTGACACAGGCAGCCGGAGCTGACATTCTAGCTCAGGTAGCTACAAGTCTAGTGGCAGCTAATCCAACGCTTGAGGCCCTAATTCCATCTATCAATGCTTTTCTGACTAATCCTGCAAATTTTGCAGATGGAACAACCGGAACACTATTGGGCATTAATCTGTTCAACCAACAACCACTAGGAACTTCTAGTGCTCCTGCCGCTGCCTTGAGAAAGGAAACGACTTGGGAGTTTGGCTATAAAGGCTTAATTGCCAATAAATTGGCGGTATCTTTGGACATTTATAATCGCGCAATTGATGGCGCCACTCTCTTCACCGCCATCAGCCCATCCTATGGTCTTCTAGGTTTGGACCAGATGGGGAGTGATCTCGGGGCAGGTGTAGCCGCTAAACTAACGCCATTTTTGACAACTGAGTTAGAAAAAGTAGGATTAGACCCGGCTACTGCTGCAGCTACTGCTGCCCAAGTTGCCGCTGCCTACGGAGCAGGTTATACCGCTGGCGGTAACGCTTTCGCAGATGGAATTGCGCCATTGGCCAACGGCTTTATTCTAGGAGCCGTTGAGACTCAAGAGGTTCCCGACAATGGTGTGACGCACGTAGCTGCCGGCTATCGTACCTTTGAAGAGTACAGCTATACGGGTGTTGATTTTGGTTTAGAATATTATGTGGATGCGGATCTTTCTTTCTTTGGTAATTATTCCTATATCTCAGAGAATATCTTTAATCCAGTGATTAGAGGCACAGATGGTGCCACCGAAATGACTTCTATTTCTGCGCCTAAGAACAAGTTCAGACTTGGTGCCAATTACGCACCAGAATTGGGTTTCAGAGCTAATCTTGCTTTTCAACATGATGATACTTACACCGTTTTCCTAGGTCAGTTCTCTGGAGAAACGGATGTGCGAAACCTAGTTGACCTTGGTATTGGCTACAAATTTGATAACGGCCTTAGTATCGATGTTTCAGCACAGAATTTGTTTGGTACGGAGTACCGATACTTCCCTGGCTTTCCGAAAATTGGAAGAAGAACGCTAGTTACATTGACTTATAATTTCGGACAGGAAAAGTAATCCAGGAAAACGCAGCGTCTGCCCAGGCGGTCCTTGGTTCACCAGCGAAATTGTGTACAGGATAGTGAAGATGGTAGACGGATTTGCATAGGTACAGTAAATTATTGATGCCCTGTATCTATGCAACCTGCTTTACAAAATGTGAATTGACCAGATTGGGATTTGGCATCCAGATCCAATTGTGGGTAGAACCTTTATGTTTCTGAGGAAGGTATACGCCCCTCAGTGTTTACTTCCGCCCACTTACCTCCCCTATCTATAGTATTCTCACAGCACTTTTGAGTTTAGATGATGTTAATTTTTTACTGGCGCGAAGTGGGAAGGATCTAATCCAAGACCACTTCGCTCAGTGTCTGCCAAATTAACAGCATAAGCATATAATTCTTTATCTTGAAGGAGAATCCAAATTATCTACATGAAAAAGTTCGATTTCAAATTCTATCATTGGGAAAACAATACACCTGATGCACCTTTCCTAAGGCAACCATTTGGAGACAAATGGGAAGTATATACTTGGAAAGAAGCTGGGCAGATGGCCCGGAAGGTAGCTACGGGCTTGCAATCTTTGGGACTACCTCCCAAGAGCCACATTGGCTTAGTCTCCAAGAACTGTCGGGAGTGGGTTATTGCGGATATTGCCATCATGATGGCAGGCTACGTTTCCGTCCCATTCTACCCTACCCTGAAGGCAGATGCGGTGGGGCAGTTAATAGAAGCTGGGGATGTAAAGGCCCTTTTTGCTGGTAAACTGGATGATTGGGATGGGATGAAGGATGGCGTGCCAGAAGATATGCCGGTGATAAGATTCCCGCATTACAAGGGGTGTTCGGAGGTGAGAGAAGGGGAAGATTGGTTTGAATTCATGGATAAGTTTGAGCCCATGGAAGGTAAAACCACCGCAGAACTTGATGATATCTGGACCATCGTGTTTACCTCGGGTACTACGGGTACACCCAAAGGTGTAGTGCTGACTTATGGGGCCTTGCAAAGCACAGAACAGGTCATCGAAGATAACAACCACTTGCAGGTATCCTTGGAGGGGGACAATCAATTTTTCTCTTTTCTACCACTAAATCATATCGCAGAACGTGTGGTCGTTGAGAATTCCTGCCTTAAATATGGAGGAGTTATTTCTTTTGCCGAATCCTTAGAAACTTTTGCTAAAAACTTGCAAGAAACACAGCCGAGTCTCTTTTTTGCTGTCCCCCGCATTTGGACGAAGTTCCAGCTTGGCGTTTTGGCAAAGATGCCGCAAAAACGTTTGAATTTGCTACTCAATATCCCTATTCTATCAGGAATTGTGAAGAAGAAATTGAAGGAGGGATTGGGTATGTCCAAAGTACGTGGATGTCTTACCGGAGCTGCGTCCATACCGGAGGCAACAAAGAACTGGTTTCGAAGACTGGATATCCCAATTGCTGAAGGTTATGGTATGACGGAGAATTGCGCCCTCTGTAGTTGCCTAGAAGCAAAGGATATACTGCCTGGGTCAGTCGGAAAGGCATTGCCTGGAGCTACCATTAAGATTCATCCAGAAACGAACGAGATTCTAATGAAGGCACCCTATTTGATGAGTGGATATTATAAGGATCCAGAAAAAACTGCTGAGACGATCCAGGATGGCTGGCTGCATACTGGTGATCAAGGGCGATTGGATGAAAATGGGAATCTATTTATCACCGGACGGGTAAAGGATACTTTCAAAACGGCCAAAGGCAAGTTTATAGCTCCGGCTCCGATTGAATGGCATTTTGCTCAGGATGTAGATATTGAGCAAATTTGTATTCTAGGCTTGGGTTGTCCGCAACCCGTAGCTTTGGTGGTACCTTCCGAAATTGGAATGGCTAAGCCTAAAGCGACTCTGAAGGAAGGTTTACGGTCCACCTTGCAGGAAGTCAATAAGCAATTGCCAAATTACCAAAAGGTGTCGACGATTATCGTGGCTAAGGATGCGTGGAGTATTGAAAATGGCTTCCTGACACCAACATTAAAGGTAAAACGAAACGTTCTGGGTCAACGTTACAAGGATTTGCTAATCTCTTGGCACGAAGACCGAGAGGCGGTTCTTTGGGAATAGAGAGAACGCTTAGATAGCTGGAGAAGCCATCTCCTGTTCCACAATATCAGGTAGTTGTTCTTTCAGGATGTAGAAGAGGCTTCGTCCCTTTTCTGTCAAGTAAGGATAGTGAAACTCCCATACGGCGATCATGACGTTGGATAGACTCACTTTTTCTTTTCCCAGGGCTTCGCGTTCGGCAAGCCAGGAGTTGAGGATGCCCCAAATGTTCCGGGCAAAGATTTCGTAATGACCTTCATGGGGTTCTGGCAGAACAAGCCCTTTCCCAACGGCTAGATAGAGTCCATTTTTGGCAAAGCTTTGTACATGCAACATCTGGGTTTCAAAGACCTCTCTTGCCTGTGGGATCAAGGCAATTACCTCTAAAATATCCCGATAAAAGAAACGATATCCAATCTGAAATTTCAGGTAGTCTTTAATTACTGCCAAATAATCATCCTGTTTAACCAGCGCTAGACTGGAGGTGCTGGCTTCTTTAAGCTGTTCTTCCATCAATTGAAGGGCAGCGGCCATCAGGTCTTTTTTGAGGGGATAATGGTAAGAGAGATTGCCAGGGCTGATGCCGGCTTCCTGTGCTATGTCTTGAAGTCGCACATTGCTTACTCCCCTCCTATTGAAAAGAGGTATGGCATTAGCTAGGATCTTCTTTTGGGTCTTTTTCATTAACCGTCGGTGTTTGCCCTTATAGAACAAGTCAGGAATTGAATAAGTTCTTTTTAATTAGGATCTTAACCCTATCTTATAGATATGCAAAAAATTCACTTTTGTAAGACCATTGTGCTCCTCATTTCCCTATCGCTCTTGTCCTGCCAGGGAGAAGAAACTACCCTAAGAACGGCAGATGGTGAACTGAGGATGAATACGGAAGAGTTACTAAAAACCATTGGGGAGATCTATGCCTTTGGGTATCCCTTGATACTCATGGATATGACCAAGCGAGTCACTACCAATACTGAGCTTCCCCATCCTACCAGACCCCGGGCTCCCATTAACCAACTTGGACACTTTCGAGAATTTCCAGATCATACCTTAACGGCGGTTGTCAAGCCTAATGTAGATACCTATTATTCAATATCCTGGCTGGATTTAGGACAAGGCCCTCAGGTGCTTTCTATGCCGGCTACGGAGCGTTACTACCTCCTACCCTTTATGGATGCTTATTCCAATGTATTTGCGTCACCTGGGACCAGGACGACGGGTAGTGAAGCCCAGAAATTCTTAGTAGTTGGCCCCAATTGGAAGGGGGAAGTTCCCGCCGGATTTTCCCTGATTCAAGCTCCTACTGAAATGGTTTGGATGTTAGGGAGAATCCAAGTCAATAGTGAGGAAGATGGGGCTACGACGGTTCGAACCATCCAGGATAGTATGCAGCTGGTGCCCTTGAGTGCGTATGGGAAGGCGGATTACATCACCCCTAAAGGTACAGTTGACCCAGGGTTTCATGAGACTACTCCAGTAAAGGCGATCCGTGAAATGGATTTGAATACCTACTTCGGTCGTCTGGCCGAATTAATGGTGCAAAACCCACCCGCACTCAGGGATTCCGGGATGGTAAGGAGAATGGCGGAATTAGGTTTGGTCCCTGGCAAGCCTTTTGAACTCAATAGCGATAACTTAATCTTCAGTACTAAACTCCGAGCCCTTCCCGAGTTTATTCACAAAAGATTGGAGAAACGACGAGCTGAGCCAGATACTACTTTATTGCGAAATGGCTGGTCTATCGCTACTGAGGGAATCGGGGAGTATGGGACAGACTACCTTCGTAGGGCATTTATAAATTTTATTGCATTGGGGGCAAACCTTCCAGAAGATGCTGTATATCCCAATTTGGTCTACGATATAAATGGGGAACCGCTGAGTGGGAAGCGACGTTATCAGATTCATTTTGAAGCTCATCAGCTACCTCCAGTCAATGCCTTTTGGTCGCTTACTGTCTACAATGCAGATGAGTTTCTGGTAGAAAATGAATTTAAACGATATGCGCTTGGTGACCGGGATGCTCTCAACTACAATGAAGATGGTTCTCTTGACTTGTATATTCAGGCAGCAGTTCCTGCAAAAGGAGATATCGTCAATTGGTTGCCGACACCAAAAGAAGGTCCGTTCTTTATGACCTTGCGTTTATATTGGCCCAAAGCAGCAGTATTAAGTGGGGGTTGGTTGCCACCACCAGTAATTCCTGTAAAGGAGTGAACAGAATGTTGCCCCCTTTTCAATATTTACTGCAATGTTGTTGCAAAAAAGACCTGATAAAATTATATTTGCAACATTGTTGCGTTAATTAAGGTGTTTCGATACTTTAATAAATGCAACGGTTGCAAAGATTTTTTTAATAGGTAGTAAACTTTCGGGGTGTCAATTATGGGCATAATTGGTACCCCTTACTTTGTACAAGGACTCTACCGGTTGATGTCACATGAAGAAATCACTGACGGCTAAGGTAGCGAGCCAGGCTGACCTCATCGGCATGCTTGCCGCTACGGTATGTATGATACATTGCTTGGCAACCCCCGTATTCATGGTCGCCAAGCCATTACTATTACCTGTCGAGGAGGCGCACATAGCTCCCGGTTGGTGGAAGATGCTTGATTACCTGTTTATTACGATTGGCTTGATCGCTGTAGTATTTGCAACCCAGGCTTTCTCCCCCAGATGGTTGGTCCTTGGACTCTGGACCAGTTGGTTTTGTCTAGCTATTGGTATACATTTGGAGGACCAAATATTGGGAAAGTTCTTGCTATATGGAGGTTCCCTGATTCTGATCCTGCTTCACGCTTTTCATTACAAGCATTGTAAGGCCAAGCATTTATAATCTCCTTATCCTTTTCCCACTAGACATTTCACAAAATGAATGATCATGAGAATAGGCTTCTTGTTTGCTAGACTCCTTTTTTTTGTTTCCCTGGGATTGGTTTTGCAAGCGTGTTTAGGGGATCGGGGTTTTACGCTGGACGAAAATGCTGTATCAGGAATGAAGTCAGCTGATAATCAACCTTTGACATCTACTGATGTGAAAGCGGATACCCTAGCGGCCCAGATGGCGGAGGATACTAACACCATTTATAAATGGGATGAAGAACTATATGATTGGGTGGAAATTGGAGAATTGGAGCGACTCAATCATGTATCAAACAAAGAACATCCAGACCTAGATCTAGAGGCTCCAATCCATCTGCAATGGGAATTGCTCATGAATATTCTCTATCAGTTGAAATACTATTCAGAACTGGATCTATCCGTTTTTGCTCCGGTCTTTGGCCGACATTTAGAACGTATGGATGGACGAACAGTACATATTGAAGGCTATGTGTTGCCCGTGGATGAGGAAAAAGGGTTGTGGGCACTTTCGGCTTTTCCTGTGGCTTCTTGCTTTTTTTGTGGTCAGGCAAGTCCAGCATCGGTTATCAGTGTATACTTCAGTGAGTCGCAAAAGCGAAGACGATACAAAGTAGGCGATAAGCTTTCCTTATCTGGCAAGCTCGTTTTGAACCACGATGATCCCATAGAACTCTACTATGTGCTAAAGGATGCAGAAGTTAGAGCTATCCAGTAGAGACCAAGAGCAAAGCGATTAGATATGGAGCAGATCGAAGCTTATTGGTCCGATAAATCTGCCATAGATAGCCATTGATTCGCACACGACTAGTGTAGAACAAACCCGACTATTATGAAATATCTTATCAGCGCGATAGCTCTATTGCTATCCATTATGCTCCCTGCCCAAGAATCTGACGATAATTTCCCTCCACCTGCTGAAGCTCCTATCATAGAGGCAGTAAAGGCTACTACGAAAATCACTATTGATGGGAAATTGCTGGAATCGGAATGGGCAAATGCCCCCTTGATTACCGATTTTTTTCGCAGAGAACCCCGCCAAGGCGGGGAAATAAGTTTCCCTACTGAAGTCCGCTTTTTGTACGATGATAAAAACTTGTATATCGGAGCGACTTGCCAGGATTCATTTGGTATCAAGGGAATTAGGGTGCAAGATCTCCGGCGCGACTTTAGCTGGGGTGAAAATGATATTTTTGGTGTAGCCCTAGACCCACAAAACCTCAAGCAGTATGCACAGGTTTTCCAGACTACTCCGTACGGCAATCAGCGAGACATGCAGAACTTCAACGGCAATACCCATGATCCCGGTTGGAATACTTTATGGCGCGTCAAAACCCAACGAACTGCAGTTGGCTTCACTGTTGAATTTGCTATTCCATTTACCTCTTTACGATATGACATGCCTAAAGCGGGTGAACCAGTGGAATGGGGTGTCACCTTAGTTCGATATGCCAGAAGAGCGGTAGAAGTATCTACCTTCCCGGCCATTCCCCAATCATTCACACCTTATCGAATGACTTATGCAGCCCGGCTGCGGGGTATCGAAGTTCCTCCCCCAGCTGCTAATGTGCGCATTGAGCCATATACTCTATATCAGTTTGATGAAAGCAAAGCCGGCAGCACGATCCAGGAAAACTTGAACGAGGCCAAACTTGGACTGGATGCCAAGTGGGCCGTCAACCCACGAACTGTAGTTGACCTTACGATCAATACAGATTTTGCCCAAGCTGACGTAGATCGTGCAGTTAATAACCTAGAACGTTTCAATATTTTCTTTCCCGAAAGAAGGCAGTTCTTCCTAGAAAATTCCGGGATTTGGGCAGGTGGACTACAAACATCCATACGTCCCTTCTTCAGCCGTGCCATTGGCCTGCAAGGGAACTTCAATGCCGTACCTGCACCAATTGACTTCGGAACCCGTTTTACCCAACGTACAGAAAAACAGGCTTTGGCTGCCCTATTAGTTCGCCAACGAGAAACGGAAAATTCTGCTCGTGCCAACTTTGGAGTGCTACGCTACTTGAAGAATTACGGACGAGAAAACAACATCGGGATTATGCTCACTCATCGCTTGGATGAAGCGCATCAGGATCTTGGACTAGTACAAAATAATAATACCACCATTACCATTGATGGGCAGATACGCCCTACCAGCGAATGGGATATCCAATATATCTTGACGAGTTCGATAGATGAGGAAAGTGGGGAGGTGGGGTATGCTGGCCGATTTTTCGCAGGCAATAGCTCAAATGACTTCTATTACGGTTGGGTTACTGAATATACGGATGCCAATTACTTGCCGGGTATGGGATTCGTGCGTCAGACCGATGTAATCCGGCATAATCCAGGAGGATATTACATTTGGAGGCCCAAAAGTATACCTTGGATCAGGAGATTTGACCCTGGGTTCTTCGTTAATTTCAATCATGATGCCAGCGACCCTTCTAGCTTTCAGCAAGCTAGTATTTACATCTTTCCCATTTTTACCTGGTTTAAGGACAATAGCTTCCTAGAGTTCTCAGCTACTCCGACCTGGCAGAACATCAATTTTGACTTTGCTCCTTTAGGTTTATTGATTGAAAAGGACCGCTATTTATATACCCGCTATCTTGTGCAGTACAACACGGATTTATCTAAGAAGTGGTCAGGGGATATCGGCTTTAATTTTGGCCGTTTTTACAATGGCTATCGCAACACGATCAATGCTGCGGCTCGCTTTGCTCCTATTCCACACCTAGCCATTTCCTTCGACTATGAGTACAATGCCCTGGAGGGAGTGGGTTTAGCGGAAAAGAACCTCTATACCAATCTTTACACAGTAAGTCTACGTTTGGCCTTAAATCCGAGGATACAGCTCTCTACCTTCTACCAGTATAATAGTTTTGATCAACAGGGTCGGTGGAATGTACGTTTCAGTTGGGAATATCTGCCATTGTCTTTCGTCTATTTAGTGTTTAACGATACAGAAACAGATATTTTTGAGCCAGTACAGCGAGATCGTCAATTTATTGGGAAGCTTACGTTGACACAGCAGTTTTAAATGGCCTTGCCATAGGAAGGAATAAGGATATAGGGCTATTGAAAAAACTTCTGACGGCCTTGCATGCTTTTCCCAATCCAAGTGCTTACTAACCGCTCAGTATCCAGTATGCAAAGACTATTTCCATTAGGTGGGTCTCCAGCTGAAATTGGCTTATGATGGTAAATATATACATCTAATGTAATTTGAAAATTATAGATTGCGAAATCTACCTAAAGCACCTATAACTCAATGAAAATATTCATCTTTGGCCCTCCAGGTGCCGGTAAATCTACGCTAGCTTTCAAGTTGGGGAGTGAATTGGACTTAGCTGTCTTTCACATAGATCATTACTTTTTCAAGGCACCCGATATCCATATTGCTTCGGCGGAAGCTATGCTTGAATTAAAAGCTGCCCTACCTAAAGATAAGTGGATTATCGAGGGGAATCATGGCGCAGTATTGCCCTATCTGACTGAGCAAGCAGATCATGTTATTATATTGGAAGCATCACCGCTGATCTGTCTATTGAGGGTTGTCAAGAGATATTACCAAAAGGATACTCAGCTAAAGAAGGCTATATCGGAGGGGTGGGAAGAAAAGCTGAGCTGGCAATTTACCTGGTTCATCTTGCGACTTTTCCCACGGAATTTTGCCAATCAAAAACAACAAATCCAAGCAATGGCAAAAGGAAGGGTTCACCTTGTTAAGAATAGTAGACGATTTGATTTGAGCCGCTTGTATTAGGACTACAATTGGTGATACTGAAACTGCGCTGTCAACTCGATAGAGAGGTGGTAATATACCCGCTCAATGCATACTCGACTGCTTATTGATAGTATCTATATTACTTTTACCAATAAACTCTTTCCTACCTTTTGACTAATCATGGTTGGAGGGCCACCATCACAACTTACTAGAAGGCTATTATCAAAAGGTTCTATTTGTAATAATTCAAAGGTTGTTCCAAGCTGGATCTGCAACTCATTAAGGTAATGTAAAAGTTCCTGAGAGCTTTGGGCTATAGCCAACAGTTTCACCTTTTGACCAAGAGCTATGTCTGTTAGGGCTTGAAACGCTTGTTCAATGACAATTCCCTTTTCATTAGGGATGGGGGAGCCATGTGGGTCGACTGTTGGATAATCCAGCATTTCATCCATCCGGGCAAAAAGCTTTTCGGACTGTATATGCTCTACTTGTTCTGCGATCTCGTGCACTTCTTCCCAGCCAAAGCCCATAATCTGATGCAAAAACATTTCGGTGAGTCGGTGTTTGCGGATAATTTGTGCAGCTGTTCTCCTACCCTCTTCCGTAAGTTGTACAGGCTTATACTTCTGATAATGAACCCATCCATGTTCCTCCAACTTTTTGACCATGTTATTGGCTGTCGGTTTGCTCACCCCAAGTTGTTTACTGAGTTCCGTCAGGTTAATTCGGCTGTTTTGTTCATCTAAAAAATACAAGGCTTTGAGGTAATTTTCCTTGACGGTAGTGGACATGTTTTTTTTATTGACCAAAATAAGCAAAAAAAAGTCCATTTGATCTTGTTAGATTAGTCTAACTTTTTAGTTTTGTATATCTAATAAATTTTTACAGTTAGTCAAATGATAAACTTCAATCCATGTAAACCTGTTCTTCCCTTCTTTCTCATTTTGTTTCTTGCTCTTACCGGTCAGGGTCAGCACGCAACTTTATCCGGTCGAGTAATCGCCGTAAGTGGTGAGCCCCTGGGTTTTGCTAGTGTGGCTTTGGAAGGAACTACCTTTGGAACAAGTACGAATGATGATGGTCTGTTCACTATCTCAGATATCCCGCTAGGTCATTACAAGGTTTTGGTCTCCTACCTGGGCCATGAATCTAGCCAGAGGAAGATTAAACTGTCAGCTGGCCAAGATTTACAGCTAGATTTTACCTTAGCAGCGATAAGCAATACCATGGATGAGATAGTGGTAACTGGTACTATGAAAGAAGTAAACCGGCTAGAAAGTCCCGTTCCAGTTGAGGTATACAATCCTACCTTTTTCAAAAAGAACCCAACACCTAATATTTATGAGGCTTTGCAGAATGTCAATGGAGTTCGGCCGCAATTGAATTGCCAGGTTTGTAATACCGGAGATATTCACATCAATGGTTTGGAGGGGCCATATACTATGGTGCTTATTGATGGGATGCCCATTGTAAGTAGCCTGGCTACGGTGTATGGTTTATCAGGCATCCCTAACGCTTTGGTGGAGCGAATGGAAATAGTAAAAGGCCCTGCTTCTTCCTTATATGGGAGCGAAGCTATCGGTGGACTTATCAATATAATTACCAAGGACCCCGAAAAGGCACCAATTTTCAGTGTTGATGTGATGGGAAGTAGCTGGGAAGAATTGAATACCGATTTAGGGCTTAAATTTAATGCGGGCGAAAAGGCTTCCGTATTAACCGGCGTGAATTATTATAACTATGATAATCTCATTGACAACAATGGTGATGATTTCACCGATATAACCAATCAGCAACGGGTATCCGTATTCCAGAAATGGAACTTCAAACGGAAGAATAACCGGCTTTTTACCTTAGCAGCTCGCTATTACTGGGAGGATCGCTGGGGAGGAGAACTGGACTGGACCCCTGAATTTCGTGGGGGGGATGAGATATATGGAGAAGCAATTACTACGGAACGATGGGAACTCTTAGGGCAATACCAGTTACCGACCGTAGATAACCTGCTCTTCTCTTTTTCCTTCAATACTCATCAGCAGAATTCCGTCTATGGAGATACGCCCTACCTGGCTGATCAAAAGATTGGTTTTGGCCAGTTGACTTGGGATAAAACCATCGGTAAGCATGATCTCTTAATCGGTTCTGCCTTGAGGTACACTTACTACGACGACAACACGCCAGCTACGGGAGGAGAGGCTAGTGATCCGAATAATCAACCGGATGAGATATGGCTTCCTGGTATTTTCTTGCAGGATGAAATTACTTTCACCCCTAAACACAAGATGTTACTTGGGCTCCGCTATGATTACAACAATCATCATGGTAACATATTCACGCCTCGGTTTGCCTACAAATGGTCTGTTACTCCCACTGACATCTTTCGCCTAAATGCTGGAACGGGATTTCGGGTGGTCAACCTCTTCACCGAGGATCATGCTGCCTTAACGGGGGCTAGGGAGGTGGTGATCACGGAAGAGCTAGCACCGGAACGATCCTACAATATAAATGCCAATTACATTAAGCGTCTCTATCTTAATAACGGAGGTTCTGGAAGTATTGAGTTGTCTGCATGGTATACTCACTTTACCAACGTTATATTTCCAGATTACGAGTCCAATACCAATCAAATTATCTATGATAATCTAGATGGCTTTGCTGTGACCCAAGGTCTGAGTATAAATGCCGATCTGTCTCTGCCAAACGGCTTTTCCTTCCTTGTTGGCGGATCACTTATGGATGTTTCTACGGAAGAGGGAGGCGTGAGAGAACGGCAGATTCTGACAGAACGATTTACGGGTACTTGGTCTATTTCCTACCAATTCATGAACAATAATTTAGTAGTAGATTATACGGGAAATGTCTATGGTCCCATGCGTTTACCACTTTTAGGAGAACTCGATCCCCGACCAGAAGAATCTCCCTGGTGGAGCATCCAGAATATTCAGCTAAGCTATCGAGGAATGCCTCATTTTGAAATTTATGGCGGAGTGAAAAATTTACTCAATTGGACACCCTGGAAAAATCAAAGTGAGCCTATCATTGCTCGTAGTTTCGATCCATTTGATCGTGGCGTTAAGTTTGATGAGGGAGGAAATGTGGTGGCTACTGCCGAGAATCCCAATGCCTTATCTTTTGATCCTAGCTATGTATATGCTCCCAATCAAGGTATTCGCGCCTTTTTGGGTATCCGTTATTCAATTCGATAAAGATGAAAATTTCAGCAGCTGTATTGCTTCTTTGTTCAATAGTTTTGGCCGCTTGTTCTGCCTCCCAAATTGCGACTGAGCCAAGCCAACCCTTGCGTTCTTTTACATTTGCTCAGGTAGATAGCTTGAGATTGGTGAAGCAAAGGCCCTTAGCTATCTTTTTGCACGCGGATTGGTGTAGGTATTGCAAAAATATGGAGCAAACTACCTTAAAGAATGAAAAAGTGGTGCAATTGTTAAACGACAAGTTCTATTTTGTTCCCTTTGATGGAGCGTACAGAAAAGAAATTCTATTCGGTGGGCATACCTTCAATTTTCAGCCCAATGGTCGCCGCTCTGGTACTCACGAGTTAGCCAGAGCGTTAGGCACTATAGATGGGGAAATGGTCTACCCTACCCTGGTCATTCTTAGCCCGGAGAATGAAATTGTTTTTCAGTACGGAGCCTATCTTGGTGCTCGGCAGATGAGATCGATACTGACTAAGGCAGCTAGATGAGATATACTTCTAGTATCTCGGTTTGCAGCGTCCTGCCGTAATTGCAGTGGTAGACAAAGGGAAAGAATCCGATCGATTTCTTTGGTAGTTGATTGATTTTGCGTTAGAACAAACAGCATTTGAGGCACCTTGAACAAGATAATTATTAGCTTAGCGACTCAAAACGTTACCTCATTGTCTTACAACATAAATTACGCTAAAATGGAAAGTAAACTCACCGCCAGGTTATTCGTATTCCTATTCTTATGTCTTTTTGCGAGTCAGGGCTTTGCCCAGAAGATAAAAATCAAAAAGGAGGTAGTTCATATCGACAAAAAGCCAGCCTTTCAGTTTGTAAAACTACCAGCTACTACATCTAATTCAGTTGTTTGGGCCATTGTAACGATGGAGGGGGATACTACGGTTAGGTTTGCTCGAAATACCGTCTATCTACCTAAGTATCCACATGAAACAACTGCCCTTTCCATGATCTACTACGAAGTAAGCTTTGCAGGAAGCAACGACAAAGTAATCATGGAATATGGAATGGGAACCTTTAGAAAAAACCTGAGTCGCCAATTGCTCCAGGATGAAGTCCTAAATGACAAAGGGGAAGTCCAGCCAAAAAACATACCCCGCTTTGCTGCAGCAACCAAGAAAGGAGCTGAGCTTTTGGATGATTTCAAGCAAAGGATACCAATTAGAGTGCAAGCCCTTGAGAATGAACGGCGCGTAAAACATATGAAAACACTAGAAATGCGGCACCCCGATAATGATCTTCTCTTTGATGGTGAGAAAGTTAAACTCGGTGTCTTCGAGCTTGGATCTTCCAAAATGGAATCAGATAATAGTTCCGGGACCTTATTCCGTGTTTATGCCAAAAAGGAGAAGCAGCATATAGCGAGTATCTACTATGAAAAGGCCAAGAACAGGACTTTTATTAGGACTATATATGATGATGGGGAGTATGAATTCTTCTTCAAACCTAAGAAAATACCGGGTGTTAATGAGGATAGTCGGGCTGGAAGAATGCTTTCACTTATGCAAGCCCAAAATAGTAGCTATACTTGGTACACCAGGGGACTGGAATGGCTGATTGAGAACGGTTATTTTTAGTACTTGGGACGAAGTAGCCCCTTATCAATAGGATGCCTTGCTTACGCTCTTTATTCGCGGCGGGCATAAAAAAGGGGCTTCCTCATTTGAGCGAAGCCCTACCAGATACAACTTAAAACTTTCTTTTCCAAAAAGTATAATGACGTAAAAGTATTTAATTTGCAACAGTGTTGCAAATTAAATACTTTGTTTTTCTCGTTTTAGGACCATTTTTTGCATCTGAGTTACATTTGCAATCTTGTTGCATTTGATAAAATTCCTTAACTTGCCGCCATTCTATCGAAAATCAAAATTTGACTATGAAGCAACTGTACCAAAGTTTACCCTTTTTGCTTTTAGTGCTTTGCCCTTTTTTCCTACAGGCTCAGCTCAGCCCAATTACCGAGGTTACCCTAACCATTACACCGTCTGGTGGTTCTGCGATCACAGCTACGGCCACCGATTCAGGTAGTGGATTAGTAGTGGATGGCCCTATCAGCCTCTCTGAAAGTACGGATTATACATTAGATATTACCTTGAGAAATGTAGCTCAGAATACCGATATTACAGCTGAAGTAGCTGCTAATCCAGAACGTTATCAGTTTTTCTTTGAGACGCCAGGTAGCATTATTTCTGGCGATATTGCCTATGGGGATACCGATGCAAACAGCCTGCCCGTGGGTTTAGCAAGTACCTTCACCTCAGAATGTGTAGAAGCTGAAGGTGCTGCTGGAAGCTTGCGTGTTCTACTTAGTGATCTGATGAGTGATAAAACTGCGAACTCTGCCATCACAGATGGAACAGCGCAGTTTGATTTGACTTGGACTGTCAATATAGTTGATGCACCCGATGCACCACCCTGTGAAAATGAGGAAGAAATCATTACGGATGTGGTGTTGACCTGGACGCCCGTAGGTGGCGGTGATCCGGTGGTAGCCACGGCCAAAGATCCAGATGGTGAAGGTGTCATGGATTTGCAGGTAGAAGGTCCGATTAACTTGCTAGAGAGTACGGAATACACACTTACGGTAGAACTACGAAATGATATAGAAGGAGAAGACATCACCGCAGAAATCATGGAAGAGGATGATGAGCATATGTTCTTCTTTGCGTTCACGGATGAAGTATTCCTATCCCCAGCGGGAGACGGAAACGTGGATAGTCGTGAGGACCCTGTCAACTATAATGATCAGGATGAGAACGGTTTGCCAGTGGGACTTTCCACTAGCTGGACCACGGAGTGTGGCGAAGAAAGCAGCACGGGTAGCTTCCGAATTATCTTGAAGCACCAGCCAGATATCAAATCAGCGACTTCTACGGCTAACGACGGTGGAACAGATGTAGACCTCACTTTCACAGTGAACGTGGCAGAGGATCCCGATGCACCACCCTGTGAGAACGAAGAAGAGATCATTACGGATGTGGTGTTGACCTGGACGCCAGTAGGCGGTGGTGATCCGGTGGTAGCCACGGCTAAAGATCCAGACGGAGAAGGCATCATGGATTTGCAGGTAGAAGGCCCTATCAACCTATTAGAGAGTACAGAATACACACTTACGGTAGAACTACGAAATGATATAGAAGGAGAAGACATCACCGCAGAAATCATGGAAGAGGATGATGAGCATATGTTCTTCTTTGCGTTTACGGATGAGGTGTTCCTATCCCCGGCGGGCGACGGAAACGTGGATAATCGCGATGATCCAGTGAATTACAATGATTTTGATGAGAATAGCTTGCCTGTTGGACTTTCTACTAACTGGACTACCGAGTGTGGTGAAGAAAGCAGCACGGGTAGCTTTCGAATTATCTTGAAGCACCAGCCAGATATCAAATCAGCGACTTCTACGGTTGACGACGGCGGAACAGATGTAGACCTCACCTTCACAGTAAATGTGGCAGAGGATCCTGATGCACCACCCTGTGAGAACGAAGAAGAGATCATTACGGATGTGGTGTTGACCTGGACGCCAGTAGGCGGTGGTGATCCGGTGGTAGCAACGGCTAAGGATCCAGATGGAGAAGGCATCATGGATTTGGCGGTAGAAGGCCCTATCAACCTACTGGAGAGCACTGAATATACGCTTACGGTAGAACTACGTAATGATATTGAAGGAGAAGACATCACCGCAGAGATTATGGAAGAAGATGATGAGCATATGTTCTTCTTTGCGTTCACCGATGAAGTATTCTTATCCCCAGCGGGCGACGGAAACGTGGACAGTCGTGAGGACCCTATCAACTATAATGACCAGGATGAGAACGGTTTGCCAGTGGGACTTTCCACTAGCTGGACTACCGAGTGTGGTGAAGAAAGCAGCACGGGTAGCTTCCGTATCATCTTGAAGCACCAGCCAGATATCAAATCAGCGACTTCTACGGTTGACGACGGCGGAACAGATGTAGACCTCACCTTCACAGTAAATGTGGCAGAGGATCCTGATGCACCACCCTGTGAGAACGAAGAAGAGATCATTACGGATGTGGTGTTGACTTGGACGCCAGTAGGCGGTGGTGATCCGGTGGTAGCAACGGCTAAGGATCCAGATGGAGAAGGCATCATGGATTTGGCGGTAGAAGGCCCTATCAACCTACTGGAGAGCACTGAATATACGCTTACGGTAGAACTACGAAATGATATAGAAGGAGAAGACATCACCGCAGAGATTATGGAAGAAGATGATGAGCATCAGTTCTTCTTTGCGTTTACGGATGAGGTGTTCCTATCCCCAGCGGGAGACGGTAACGTGGATAATCGCGATGATCCAGTGAATTACAATGATTTTGATGAGAATAGCTTGCCTGTTGGACTTTCTACTAACTGGACTACCGAGTGTGGTGAAGAAAGCAGCACAGGAAGTTTCCGTATCATCTTGAAGCACCAGCCAGATATTAAATCAGCTACTTCTACCGTAGATGATGGAGGAACAGATATAGATCTCACCTTCACAGTAAATGTGGCAGAAGATCCCGATGCACCTCCCTGCGAAAATGAAGAAGAAATCATTACGGATGTGATCTTGACTTGGACACCTGTCGGTGGTGGTGATCCGGTGGTAGCAACGGCAAAAGATCCAGATGGTGAAGGCATCATGGATTTGGCGGTAGAAGGCCCCATCAACCTATTAGAGAGCACGGAATATACCTTGACGTTAGAGCTACGGAACGAAATTGAAGGTGAGGATATCACCGCAGAAATTATGGAAGAAGATGACGAACATATGTTCTTCTTTGGTTTCACAGAAGGTATTTTCAGTAGCCCTGAAGGTGACGGAAATATCGATAACCGTGCTGACGCGGTAAATTACAATGATCAGGATGAGAACGGTTTGCCAGTAGGCCTTTCTACCGGATGGACCACGGCTACTACAATGGCTGGCGGATCTTTCCGCTTAGTCTTGAAGCATCAACCAGATATCAAGTCTGAGACTTCGACTGCTGACGATGGAGGAACAGATGTAGACTTAACTTGGGTGATCAACACAGACATTACGGATGTAGATAATCCATTAGACATGGACCAAGAAAGTCTAGTACTCAGTCCTAATCCAGTACAGCAAGAACTGAACTGGAAACTGGAAAATGCTAGTTCGAATGATCCTGTAGATATCCTGATTTTCAATACCTCCGGTCAGTTGGTGAAACGATATCGTTCCCCTGCTCCGACCATCGATGTGAGCAAATTGAATCCAGGTGTTTACATCTTCCAACTACAACAAGCGCAGCAAATCCTTAGCAAGCGATTTGTGAAGACGCAATAATAAGGAATTACTACATTAAGGATTTATAGTATACTCAGCTATCATCCCGGACTTTAGCCATCGGCCGAAGTTCGGGATGTTTTTTTGGGAGGAATTGTATTAGTGTGTGGATCAATTCTGATAGGGCCTAGGTTCTGATCATCTGGCGAGATCACGGGCTCCCCTATGAACCATTGATTCTTGTATTCAAAATCAAGGACAAACGGAGGGGTATCTATCAGCATTTCATGCTGGAGGTTCCGAATTCTAAGCATACTTTCATATCGCCACAGCGCAGAATCAGTAATGGTGAAAAGCTGTTCTCTCCCATCGGGACTCATGGTAAGGTTTTACTGTAAGTGGCCTTCAAGATAGACTATTGAGCGAGTCTTCTTAAGAACATTGTTTCAATAGCCAGGGAGATAAAAGGTAAATTTCAGCTTAACTCATCAGTCATCCTATTCCACCATTTCTTGCATTAGCTTATCAACGGTTTCTTTAACTGTTTCCTTGCCATTGTCTATGTAATTTTCTGCCCCAATGGTATCTCTTAGTGCCACATATTTATCATACAGAAGGTCTATCATCGCTCGACCGCTTTCCCAACAATCTCGTTCCCTATCTCTTTGATAGATGACTTCCTTTTCGGGGAGTAAGACTTTTATAATCAAATTCGATTTGAAGGTCTCTTGGAACTTTGAAATATAGTCGGCTCCTAGTATCACATAATCAATCAAAATGCTCTGTTTATGATCATAAAAGAATCTCCTGCTTAATTCAAAGATCTCATCTTTAACTAGCTTAAGCTTTTTCGGATGTTTGGTGATATAGCTTACTTCCGGGAATAGTTTTTTTGCTATTGCATCTCCGCTGATATACAGGGCATCAATACGTTTTAGGCATAGCCTAGAAATCGTTGTTTTTCCCACTCCGCAGGGGCCCGTCAAGATGATTACTTTCGGATGCTTCATAATTTCCAAGGCTTCTCCTGTATTATGATGGCACTCCAATAACGGACTTTAAACCCTTTCTATCCAGTCTGCATATTAGGTTTTTATGAGAACCAAACACTTGTCACGCTGGCAAGGAATCATGCCATAACGATACTTTCCTCGACCTCTACGAAGGAATGCTTATGTGTTTTCATATTCAGCTTCGAACAGACGCTCACGCCCCTCATAAAATGCCTCTTCGTTCACGGTGTACCACTTGGCATTGGTATCATGCTTGTAAGCTGGCGTAAAAACATCAACCATTTGTGTAAACTCATTCGGCATGATCGAGTGGATATTCCCTTCCTCCGAAGTGAGTAGACTTACATCGCCTCCCTTGATGACTTCGTTTCCGGTTTCTCGAAGAATACACTTTTGCATGATGGTGGTCTGTCCCTCCTTTACTACCTCTCTGGTAGAAGAAAGTTGTTCCTCTACATTATAGTTCTTGGCCAAAAGGCTTCCAGTCACTACATTGAGTACCCCCGTCATGTTTGGATGATCATGGTGGGGAATATACTCCCCCTTCTCAAACTGGAATAGGGATACCTGGAAGTCGACCTCATAATGCAAACTGGCTGATTCAAACCAATCAGGACGCTTATTTTCGTAGCCGTCCATTTCCTTCTTGACGTTCTCAAACGCTGGGAAATTACATTGAAGCAATAACTGCTTTACTTGTTTGGTGTACAACTTTTGATTCCAGGGGAGATTGTGTTGGGATTGTGCCAATTGGGTAAGGCGCTCCAAAAAAGCATCCCAGTTTAATTGGGTATCCTTATCCCATTTCCCAAAGTAGGCATTGGCCTGCTGGGCATAAGCCGAAATCGAATTAAGTTGTAAGGCAATGGTAGCAAAGCCCAAGGCACTTAATTTGATGAATTCTCTTCGTTTAGATTCGTCCATAGTTGAGTGCTGGTTTCATTTTTTACGATTATTCTTAAATGACTTATCTGGATAGGCTGGGACAGGAGGTACATCTCTTGGATCCTCGGCGATCCTTTCCTGTAGCAGCTTAATGGCTGCATCTAGCTGTGCATCCTTTCCATTGAAGGTTTCATACGGCAGGTTGTCCAACTCGATATCAGGTTCAACACCATGCCCCTCAATTAACCATTTCCCTTCGGGACCATATACGCCGTGCATGGGAGCCCAAGCCCTACCATTGTCAGTTAAGCGATTGGCGCTATTCAACCATACCTGCCCACCCCAGGTGCGGGTGCCGATTACTGGCCCTAGACCTAATCTTTTAAATCCCTCGGCGAAGGTTTCGCCATCGGAGCCAGTTTGATCATCAATTAACAGCACCATATGCCCTCTAAAGGCATTGTGCATGTTCCAATAGGGCTCTCCGGTCCGATCTTTCCAGTACATCCAGGCTTGCCGCATTAGCTTCTCCAGAATAAAGGCGTCGATATTTCCGCCACCATTATTTCGTAGATCGATGATAAGTCCTTTTCGATTAAAAACTGGATAAAACTGTCGATAAAATTGACCAATGTTCCAATACACCATCGAGTACAGATGTAGGTAGCCGATTTGGTCCTTACTTTCCTTTTCTACTTTCAATCGATTGGCATATTCCCAGTCGTAATATCGAAGCCAAAAGGTATATCCGATCGGTTTGACGATGACATCTCTGGTTGCAGTTCCTCTTTTCAAGCTTAGCCTGACTTGCTTCCCACTTTTATTCCTAAGCAACTCACCAATATCTAGCGCAGATAAGGCCGCTCTTTGATTCACATGCGTAATAATGTCCCCTTCTCTGATATCCAGGTAGGGATCATCTAGGGGAGATCTTCGGCGGGGATTATCCGGATCAGTTTTATAAATGTAGTCGATCCTAAATCCCCCATTCGCCTCATCTCTGCTGGTTTCAGCTCCCAGGGTCGCCACCGAGACAAACTCGCTGTCGCTTCGTTCGTCGCCACCATCTACACCTGTATGTAATACTGATAATTCTCCGAGCAATCCTCCAATCACCTGATCTAATTCACTTCTGGTAGTTATACGGTCCACCAAAGGGAGATACTTCTGATACATAGCCTCCCAATCTACCCCGTGCATGTTCCTGTCGTAGAAGTAATCGCGTTCCATTCGCCAGGCATCCTTGTATATTTGTTTCCAATCCTCCTTGGGGTTGATAGAAAAAGTGCAGTCACCCAGATCTATTTTACCCGAATTCAGGTTGGCACTACCAGTGCTGGCATCCACCATAAAGTACGAAGATCCTTTCCTTACTAGTAGTTTCCTGCCATCTGGTGTCATATCAAAATCATTAACCTCTGTAGCCATGTTGGTAACCTTGGCACCTTCATTGGTAATCTTAATTACCTTCAGGTGGGATTTTGCTCCAACACCCGTCTCGGATGCCATCAGATACAAAGCCTTATCATTGATGGCCAGACGGTAATAATTACCTGCAGGAATAGGTACTTCTTTAATTCTGGATTGTATCCCTTCTTTGTCAATGTGGACGATCAATTTATCTTCTGCATCTTCTGTCTTTTCCTTTCCCTCCGCATTCATCAATTCATCTTTTTCTCGAAAAGGGGATCGAACACCCTTTTGAAGGGCCACATGGAAAATCTTTTCGCTAGCATCAAAATAGGGATCTGGTTGCTTGGTTCTCCCGGGACTATTGACCAAGGAGGTGAAGCTACGGTCGGATAGGAAATAGATGAATTTACCGTCGGGGCTCCAGCATGGATAGAGGCTGTTGGCACGATCTGTGGTCAAATTAAAGATGGATTCGTCCTGCGAACTGTATACTTTGATCTGTGCCATCTTGTTCATAGCATTTTGCACGAAAGCGAGCCATTGTCCATCGGGCGACCAGGAAAACCCTCGAATGCCTTGCTGATTGGTAGAAATCTTTTTGCTAACTCCAGTGGATGTATCCAATAGATATAGATTCTTTTCCAAGTCACTGTAGGCCATCCATTTTCCATCGGGAGAAGGCGCTGCTTGGTATCTCAGTCGTGTACTATCCTTCGTCAAGGGCTGCACTTTTTCTGTACCATCTGCAGCAAACTGCACAAATTCAAATTCTCCACTTTCATCCGAGAGAACAATGATTTTCTTACTATCATGAGAGAAGATGGCATCTCGATAGCGCACCCCTTTTTGCTCTGTGAAGGCAACCGTTCGACCAGTTTTGACTGGGACTACAAAGACCCGACCTCGCGCAGTGACGACTACTTTTTCCCCCTTAGAATCCGAATTGACTGAGGTAATGTAAGGAGAAGGATTATCCACCCATTGCTCCCTCATTTGTTCTAAATCGGAGACTAGCCGGATATCAATTTTATGGTAATTACCGGAAGCAATATCTAACAGCCACAGATCAGCTGCATGCTGATATACAATCCTGCCCTCATGCACATTCGCATAGCGTATGTCAAATTCATCGTGCTGGGTGTGCTGCTTCAAATCCCCTCCATTTTCGTTTATGGACCAAATGTTCATGATCCCATCTCTATCGGTAATGAAGTACACTCTTCCCTCGTACCACATGGGATTAAAGCTTTGCCCTAGATGGTCTCTGGTCAATTTAACGGCCTCCCTATTACCTGCAAATTTCCAGATTTGGCTAGCCTGACCTCCTACATATCTCTTTGTATTGACATTGGTGTGGGGAGGGCGTACAAAAAGCCAAGCTTCTGCTTCACTTTGTACGCCTTCACTAGCTTGATGAAGCGGAACAATTGACTTTCCTTTGGTGTTCAGGTCAATCGTTACCAACTGCTGATCATGGAGTTTGCTGAAGGTATTGGTTTGGTAAACAATTTTTCCATCGGGCGTCCAACTCGTGACCCTAGACCCATCTGCTTCATAAGTCCAACGGGTGGTCATCCCTCCATCTATGGGGAGTGTGTACACTTCCATTGGACCTTCATAGGTGGCAGAATAAGCGATCGTCTTACCATCAGGAGAGATCATCGGATTCCACTCTTTCTCTGCGTGGGTGGTCAGCCGTTGGGCGATTCCTCCTTCAATTGATACTTTCCAGATGTCCCCCTCCGCCACAAAAACAATAATGCTTTGATGAATGTCAGGGTATTGGTAGTAGCCCTCGAACCCTTGGGCTATTATCTGGCTTAGGCCGATCATCAAAAACAGGAAAGGTCCCAATATTTTGGCGATTCTTGATTGCATGTCTACTCATTTTTGATTTGTGGTACGCAACAATTTTGCACTCACCTGAGCGGTGATTTTGTTAAATAGCCACATTGCCATGGCATTTGATTATTAGAGGAGGCAGGTCTTGGCTCATGGCGCTCATACCTTGTTATAGCCAAGGCGACCTTATACTTTATAAGGGACATACTTTTATCTTATTCTAGTTTTGTCAAAAGCTGATAATACTCCAGATACTTCTGCTCATCTACTTTTTTATCCTTCCACATATCCAATACCAGTATTTGAATTTGAGTATCTATCAGAGCCTGTATTTCATCTCGATACTTTTGATAATCATCAAAATGTGTTTGCGCAACCGCATTGAAACGGTTTTGAAAAAATGAAACAGGATTGAACCAAAATGTACTTTCAATGAAGGTGTTTTTGATCTGATTTTCTGTTTCTATGGTTTCAATGCTCGTCTTTTTTAGCCTGTTCTCCAAGGCAGAAGTTGACTCTCTAATAGCCATCGCTAAGCTCGTGCTGTCCTTAAATAGTGGACTATCCTCGATTTCCAGGATTAGCAATTTCTTCGGCTAAGTCAACGTCATAGGGATTAGCCCATCTAGTAATCTTTTTTTGAAAACCGTATTGTTCACTTTGTCCTATGCTATACACCATAGCGGGAGAGGGCGACTTGCAATGGTATATCCAAGGGATCGTTCAACTGAAATCAGTATCGGCTTTTTCAAAGGCTTGGAAGCCTGGCACCAACCATACGAGCAAGTCCCAAAGCTAAGAGGGATAGCAGAACCAATGGCCATGTGGCTAAAAGCCCACTCAACTGTATCTCGCCTTGATAGTGTCCCAATCCAAATGAATCCCAGTCCTCATCAGCTACTGCCGTGTTTTGGAATATCCGTGGGTAAAAATAGAGTCGCTTTTCTTCGTGGAAGGCCTCTAGAGCTTCCCAATAATCAATATGATGATTCAAATCAGACTGAGCCAGCGCATTTAGGGATAACTGGGCATGGATTGTAGGAACGAACCATCCTGCGATGTTCGAGAACTTATTCCTGAGGCGAAGCTTCTCCTTAAGGGCTTTGGCATCTTCGGCAGCCTGATCATCTCCCATTTGTTGCATGGCGAAGTACCAAAGCCAGGAGAAACTGGCCTCTTCTGGATGATGGTAGGCACTATACTGTGGGTATTGCTGATGAAAGCTTGCTATAGTTGGTTCCTTAGGTTTATCCCATTGGGTATGGTAACCATCTCGGCTTTCTAGTACAGTTCCATAGGCTTCTGGTACTGGATAGAGCTGCGTAGACGCTGCATTGACTAGAGCCGGCATAATAATGGTGAGTAAAACCCAAGACAAAAGCAGAATGAGCGCATTTTGACTGGAGCTTTTATGTAAACTAGCCACTAACCAAGAAAGGCAAAACCAGAAGGTGACGTATAGAATCGCCACTAAACTGTATATTAGAAAGATGGAATCCAAGGGAATAGCTAGGACGAACTTTCCAATAGCCAGCAACACTAGCAATACCATCAAAATACTTGCATATCGAATGCCTATCTTTTGAGCTAGCATTTTCTTGGGATTAGGGGTTTGACTCAGGACTAAATTCCAAACGCCACCTTCCTTCTCCTCCGAAATCAAGTTAAAGCAAAAGGCTATAATGATCAGGGGAAAAAAGTATAGCAGGATAAAGCTGAAATCCATATTGCCCAACAATTGGTACATGGGATTCTTAAGGTCAGAAGTATATTTTTGCTCCTCTAGGTTTCGTATGGTAACATTAACCAGGGAAGGATGGATGTCTCTTTGACCGATAGACAGACCAGCCAAGTTCGGCAGATCATGGATCAAACCAAAACGTAGATAGTATAGCAATAGGCCGATATCGTCAGGATGATATTCAACGTTTCTTTCAATACTTTCTTTCTGATAATGAGCCGTTTGCGCAATGATTTCTTGGTGGCTACCCAGGAAGTATTTCCCGATATTAATGCTAATACAACCCGAAAGAAATAATAAAAGCAGACCATTCATAAGGCCCTTGGATCGTAGGAAATTCTTTAGTAATAAACCTAGCATCTTATATTACTTTAATGCGATTGGAGTAAGTATTGGCTAACAGGAACATCCCTCCGAGCCATAAAAACAAGGAAACGAAGGAAAGTAGCTCATGACGTAGAACGGTGGACAGTGGAAGGAAGTGATGCTCAAAATCTGGGGTATTCTCCCAGTAACTTTTACTAATTACCGCCCCTTTCTCAGAAGAACTTTTTACGGTGTTGGCAATGTGCTCAATCTGCAATTCGTTCATGTGTTGTGCTAAATCATAACGATAGGATTCGGCTTGCTCCTGAAAATCTTTGAACGCCATATAATCTGTTCCAGAGAGGGACATCGAAAGATTTTTGATCGCCAAATAGGGGTTAAAAACGGAAGTAAGTCGAATGACATTTTGCTGTTGCAAAAATATAGAAACCAATTGAGCCTGATGGCGATTAAAGGTCTCCGCGCTTAAACGCTCTCCCTCTCGCATGACAAAGCCCGA
The DNA here is from genome assembly GCA_965263225.1 of Saprospiraceae bacterium. Taxonomy (GTDB): domain Bacteria; phylum Bacteroidota; class Bacteroidia; order Chitinophagales; family Saprospiraceae; genus DT-111. The sequence goes on along the minus strand of CBDHHG010000033.1, from coordinate 9,432 downwards.
ATAGTTGAATGGTAAGTCATCGGTGCTTTCAACCCCATAGAAAGTCAATAGAGAATCTTTCAGCGCCTGATAATGCGGGTCATCGGGATTGTGGCTATCCCCTTGCTTGATCAGTTCTTCTTCTACGGCTACATCAAATTCAATTTTAGAGGGTGTGGGATACCAGGACTGCCCAACTACCTGAGCGACTTTTGGCAGCACGAGGGTGAATAACAACCAGTAACCAATCAATTGGATCAAGGCAGAACGGGAAGAGCTGCTACTTGCTGAGACCAGGACCGCTAAGAAGGAAAGTAAGAGGAAGTAACCCAAGTAGCTCAAGCTTAGTAGCGTAAACCGTACATAAGCCTCGGCATATTGATGACTTAGATAGTTGAAGGTGAGTAGTATACCACCGATGAAAAGTGAAGGTAAGATAATTGGTAAGCTCAGGGAAAACAGGCCTAAGGCTTTTCCCACGATCAACTCTTTTCCGCTCACCCCTTGGATCACGAGGACCTTGAGCGTGCCTTGTTCTCTTTCCTTAGCGATCGACTGGAATCCCCAGAAAAACAGCAAAAGAGGAACCAATAATTGCAAGATCATACCCGCAGAGATCTCTCCCAATCTTAGCAACCCATTCGTAAGGCTTGCCGCCGAAAAATTGACCGTATTCTGTCGATGCGCCTCCAAGAAAACCACATTTCCTACGTAGCTATCCATTCCAAAATCGAAAAAGCTTAGCGGATATTTCTGTCGAAAAGCCACATATCCATAGTGGGCCATTCGATGCGGGTGCTTGTCGGGATTATTAACCCATTGCTCTCTCACCTCTTGACTGTTCTCGTGGGCAAGATGCTGCTGGTCATGCATATATCGATAACCTGATAGCAAAGCAGACAATAGCAACACATTGAAGATGCCGATGAGCCAAAGGGTGCTTGGGTTCTTCATAGTGTGCTTCCAAACTTGCTTAATCAGGATGCTTAGTGTCCTTAACTGCATCGTTCTATAACTTTTTACTAGTTCGTAATAGGGCAATTGATATTGGTGCTTTGAGCCTTCATCAGCAAATGCTTAAGCGTTTCTTCAATTTCATAGAGACTTGTACTTTCCTTATTCGCGTTTTTCCATTCGGGCATTAGTCAACTTATAGGGCAATGACTGAGCTGCATTTTTGCTTAGGCTAAGGATTCCTGTAACTTGGACAAAATCATCCATGCGGAAAAATCTTCTTTTACTATCGGGAGCTAGCTCTAGTTCTACCACCGTATCGGGTCCTGATTGCCCACAAAAGAAACAAGAGGCATATGGCGTTTTTGACAATACTAATTGTGAAAAATCAGCGCTTAAGGGGATTAGGTATCCACTTATGCTCACCTCCTGACCTGCATAAGCCTTAGGCTGTTTTCCAAACTTTGGAAGCAGATAGACAGAGTTGTATTCCTTAATTAGCTTTTGCCGGAATTTGACATCGGAAAGTACTGACCAATCGATCTCAGCTTGGGCAGTTGCTAATTGAGGAATGAATATGGCACAGACTAGCAAAAGAGTAGTGTGCATTATTTTTTGCAACAATATTGCAAAAAAAAATTCGGTTGTGGCAATGGTGTGAAGAAAAATATCCAACGATTGATTGATCCTATTAAGCAGGATTTGACAAGCGTATCCGGGAAAACAGTCTTGCTTCTTATTGTATATGCAACGTAGTTGCGTTATTTTTAACAGTATTAAGTTTTTGTTGTACATGAATTATCCGATTACATGGGTTGCGTTGCTTTTACTACTAGCGGTTTCTCTACAGCTAGCTGGCCAAAGGTCAGCTGAAGTAGAGGTAGCCCTTGTGGAAAAGGCAAATATAGGTGATCTTTTGATCCCTCGCTACGGACTCAGCGTAGCCACCGATGGCCGATGGATTTATGTGTACGGAGGATCTCCGATTGGCAAAAGGAACGGTATAGACTTTATGCAGGCGGGCTTGGAGGCCTCCATTGAACGGATAGACCCGCTTACCTTGGAATCCGAGTACTTTGGCGGTGGGCTGTATCGAAGAGTCAATCATGCCAGCATTTTTTTTGATGATAAGTTGATTAGTTGTGGTGGGAGGACCCAAGTCGGATTGAAAAGGGATAAGCTTTCTTCCTGTGAGTTGCTTGACATTGAGACGAGCTTATATCGAGAATTACCTCCTTTGCCCGATTCTGTGTGGACTTTAGGGATGGCGCAGCTTGAGGAATATATTTATGTTGTTGGGGGAGTTCTAAATGGTCCTGCCTATTCATCCAAGACCTACCGCTTAAATCTTGTGGAAAAGCAATGGGAAAGTTTGCCGGAGGCTCCTTTCTCCGTATCTGGGCCCCTGATTCCGATTGAGGGAGATCTCTACGCCATTGGTGGCTATAACGGCCAAGCCATGAAGACCGTGATGGTTTTCAATACAGTGTCAAGACAATGGGAAAGAAGAAAGGATCTCCCCTACCCTCTAAGCGCCTTCTCCGCCATCAGTGATGGAACCTCCATTTTCATTTTTGGCGACTATGTGAAGATGGATGCCATTCATAGATACGATACCAAAACGGGCAACCTTTATCTCCTCGAAGAGACCATGACACCAAGGCGACATACTGCCGCCGTTTTAGTTGATGGCCGTGCCATTGTCTTAGGGGGGAACCAAAGCAGTACGGGCAGGGCCTTATCCACGATTGAAGCCTTTGACCTAACTGCTTTGCAGCAAGGAAAGCAGAAAATCATCGAGGAACCATAACACTAGACCATGAATTTTATCTACCATCTTAAATTGTCTCTTCGCAATTTGTTAAAAAGACCTTTGTTCTCCGGAATCGTGATTTTCACGATTGCCATTGCCATTGGGGCAAATACAGTTGTATTCAGCTTTATTGATGCGCTTTTACTTTCGCCGCTGCCTTTTAAGGAGTCAGATGAGCTGGTACAGATTTATTCGCTGAAAGGAGATCAAGAGGGGCTCCTGTCCTATCCTGAATTTCTGGATATGGAATTGGAGTTGAAAAAGATTGAGGACATTGCCGTATATCGAGGTGGTGGTAGATATAATTTAAGTGGGGACGATCAGGAACCTGAGGAAGTGACGGCAACTTTTGCTTCTCGCAACCTCTTTAGGGTACTAGGTGTAGAGACGGCTATCGGCGATTACTGGCCCGAAACATTAGATCGAAAAGGTAGCCTGACGGTGATGCTAACCAATTCGTTTTGGGAACGACGATTTAAGGCTGATCCGGAAGTTGTAAACAGGAGCATCACACTAGACGGGGTTCCCAGTTATAAGGTGTATGGTGTTTTACCTGAAGGCTTCAGTTTTCCGGATCGTCATGAAGCTTTTCGTGCAATGGCCTATAGCGATCGAGTGGTTACCAATCGAAGATCTCGAAATAGCATAGGGGTGGCGCGTCTAAAGACAGTCAATACCATAGATGACTTGAATAAGGAATTGGCAGCTTTTGGGAAAGTATTACAAGAGCGTCATCTTGATACCAATGAGGGAATTTCATTTATAGCCAAGCCGATCAAGGACATGTACATCGGTGGTATTAAGAACTATCTATTGTTGTTGGGGGCAGCAGCCATATTCCTATTGATTATTGCCAGTGTCAACGTTTCGAACCTCATTTTGAGTCATGCTTTACGAAGAGGGAAGGAAACTACCTTACGCCTAGTGCTGGGTGCTTCTAAAGCTTCAATCGTGCAGCAGTACATGATAGAATCCACCTTATTAGCCCTCTTAGGCGGAGCTTTAGGGTTGTCTTTATCCTTTTTGATGAGTGACTTTTCCTACTCTTTGGTGGAGCTGTATTTGCCACATTGGGTAAGCGTGAACATCAGTTATTCTGTATTGGGCTTTACCATTCTCATTTCCGTACTGGTAGGTATTGCTACCGGTATGCTTCCAGCACTTTCTCACTTATCTAAGACTGATTTTGCGGAGAGTCTTAAAGACGGGGCTAAAACTACAGGAAGTCGTAGTCAGAATAAATTGCGTAGAGGATTAGTGAGTGCAGAGATTGCCATCAGTGCTTTACTGCTTATTGGAGGAGGATTATTGGCCAAAAGCTTTTATAATATGCAAGAAGCAGATATCGGTTTTGAAACGGAAAATCGCTTGACCTTTCGCATAGCCTTGTCTTGGTATAACTACTCCGACGACGAAAAGATTCGTTCCTTTTATGAAACGAGTACAGAACGAATTGCTGCTATTCCAGGTGTGGAAGGTGTGGCCGTCAATAGTGTGCTTCCACTCACCGATATTGTAAAAACCTCCACCGATGCGCAATCCGTTTTCACGATAGAGGGCCAATCTCCCATCGCTCAGGCAGACAACCCCTATATCAGCATCCAGCGCGTGACACCCAACTATTTTGATGTGATGGAAATTCCCATTAAAGAAGGGGAAGGTTTTGATTTAGGTAATCTAACCAACGACCGCTTCAAGGTTCTGATTGATGAACAATTAGCCCGGCAGTTGGGAGATAACCCAGTCGGCAAGCAAATCAAGTTAGGAACGGTGGATTCAGAGGCTCCTTATCTGACCGTTGCGGGTGTGATTGCGGATGTCAAACATCAAAATATCGTGGAGAGCAACATTCCTAGCGTCTATGTTTCTATACTGATGGATGCTGAAATTGATGCTTACTTCGTGGTAAAAGCCTCGGTCCCGCCTTTGACTTTAGCGGAACGCCTTAGACAAACGATTTTCTCCATTGATGCCCATCAACCCACATTTGAATACCTACTAATGGAAGATCATATTTCTAAGCAGAGTTGGCAGTCGAGGGTTTCGAGTATTTTGTTTTTGGGCATTGCCATTATAGGCGGTTTGTTGGCTGCTATCGGACTATTTAGTGTTATGTCATTTATCCTGAATCAACGGACTAAGGAGTTAGCAGTTCGGCGGGTGCTGGGGGCTATGAGTGGAGATATATTGAGAATGGTCATTCTCGATGTCTTGAAAATGGCGGGGATCAGTCTGTTCATAGCTGTGGTCTTGGCTTTCATTGTATTACAGCCTATCAATAAATTCCTGTATGAGGTGAGTTTGTTTTACTTACCAGTCTATCTATTGACGGCCATAGGACTAATACTCGTTTCCATTGCTGCGACCCTACTGCCGGCTTGGCGAGCAACGAACGTCAATCCTACTACGGCCTTGAAGAACGATTAAAGAAGGGAAGAGCGGCTGAGGAAATAATGCATTTCTATTCCTCCGCCGCAGCTTGCCACACAGTTAGTACCGATAATTTTATAACTCAAAGAGCACTGAGGCTACTACTCTTCTAGGGGATTGTGGGACGAAAGAACCAAATATGGAGCGTTGGAAAGTTTCCGTATTACCGAGGTTCTGTACATTAAGCTGAAGCTTGAGATTTCTGTATTGATACCCCAACATAAGGTCTAGGCGAGTGAAGGCATCAATAGTGTTCTCAACGGTATTTGCACGGTCTCCGTACATGTCTCCCTGGTAAAAGATACCTCCACCAATGGCCAAGCCAGGAAGCGCTTGGGTGAAGGTATAACGGGTCCAAAGACTCAGCTTCGTATTTGGATTATTGGGTAGCTCTTTTCCAGCGAAGTCTACAGGCTCGGAAGTGCCATTTTGCACCAATTCACTGATTACCTCCGTCTCGAAAAAGGAAAAGGCGGAAAAAAGCTGCCAGTTTTGGAGCAATTTCCCATTGATGTCAATTTCTACTCCTCGACTGTTGTGTTCCCCAGATTGATTGGCCCTGAAATTGTCCGGGTCAGAGATACTTCCATTGGTATCGATAATTTCAAATTGAAGTACATTTTTTCGGTTCAAATCGAAATAGGACAAGGTAATGCCTAGGCGATCTTCCAATAGGGACTGCTTAATGCCAAACTCTAATTGATCTCCCAGTAATGGATCAGGATCAGCCAATCCCCTACCCGGCTGTGGAATGACAGAACTAAAGGATTCCGCATAACTTCCATACACGGTAAGGTTGTCAACCAGCTCATAAGTAAGTCCAATTCTTGGCGTAAAGCGAGATTCAGTGGTCTTGGGGTCATCGGTCGGTTTATCTGCATCTCCCCGATACCTGCTACCCGTTGTAAATTGGCTATAGCGACCACCTAGCAAAATATTTAATCGGCCATCAAACAAGGAAATAAGGTCTTGTACATTGAACCCGAGTCGAGTCGTATAGGGCAAGATATCATCATCCAAGATAGGGCTTGAACTTAAGGCATTGTTCTCCCAAGCCGGATTGTTTAAGGAGGTAATTCCAGCAAGTGGAAAAACAAAATTAAATGCTACTGGTCGACTGATATCCGAGACATCAAAGCCTAGAAGGAGACGGTGTCTTATAGAGCCAGTAGTAAGCTCTCCACTAATATCTAGAAAGTTGGAAAAGGTATTGGTCCGACTTCTTTCCTTATAATCTCCAAAGCTGTAAGCAACGCTATCGGAAGCTGCATCGTAGATGGGATATACATCATGGATTAGTCGGTTCTGATTGGAATAGGAGGTGACATTACGCAATTTCCAATTTCCGGCAAAGCGATGGGTAAAGGTGGCCATGAGCATGTTATTTTCCCCCTCAGAAGTTCCATCAGGATATCCGTAAAAGTTAGAATTTTGGCAATTCCTTGGCTCTAGCTAAAGAAAGTCCTACCGGGAAACCCCAATCAATGGTGGTCTCGTTGTTCATAAAAACGGCATCAAGATTGAGGGTGGTCTGATTCCCCATATTCCATAGCAGGCTGGGAGCGATCATAAACTGATTATTGGATACATCATCTCTGAAACTATTGGATGTTTCATAGACGGTATTCAAGCGATAACTGAGCTTATTGCTCAGCTTACCCCCCAGATCAATTGCTGGCCGGAACAAAACCGTAATCACCTACTTTGATTTCCAAGGAAGCATGATCGTACCCTAATGGCTTTTTCGTAACGTAATTGATAATACCGCCTGGTTCCACATCACCATAAAGAATGGAGTTCGGGCCTTTTAATACTTGCACTTCCTCTACATAATTGGAGTAAGGTGTTCTTACCATGACGCCATTTATCCGATAATTTTCCGGTCCACCGGCCAAGCCAATATCAAAGCCCCGGATATTAATGTTGTCGCTAATACCATAAGAGCCAAATTTTGAAACACTGCTAACATTTCGCAAGGCATCTTCTAGATTGATGGCCTGTTGTTGTTCGATGAGCTCTTGAGAAACAACATTAACGGAAAAAGGAACCTCCTCAAGTGGAGCATTCAGCCTCATGGCGTGAATAGTGGATCTCTTTTGACCATAGACTGCCACCTCATCCAGGTGGTAATTGGCGAAAACAAGGTTGATATCAATGGTCATCGTTTCATTAGTCTTGACAGAGATCTGTAATTGCTGTTCCTGAAACCCAATCTTGGAAATTGACAGAATATAGTCGCCTACTGGAATGTTCTCCAGGGTGTACCTGCCTTCCAGATTAGAGGTAGCACCGTAGGAAGTTTGTGCCAGAAATAAGTGAACACCTTCCTCCGCCTTCCCTTCGGGGCCTTTTACGGTCCCCGAAATTGAGCCAGCGGTTTGTGCAGTAATGAGCTGACCTACCAGCAGCAAGACCAAAAGAACAGCGTTTCTTAGGTTGTACATGCATTTCATTTTTTTTGGATTTTAGAATATGAGTGAGTTCTTTCTTATACGGGTTAAAAGTGCTATTCCAATAAGTACCAGATAGGTAGAAAGCGCCAGTAGGTTGTTCCAGAAGAGACTTGGCAGAAATCGCTGGTCAAACCTGAAACTGGGCAAATTCCGGACTTCTTCTGCGGTAAAAGTATGATTAGTGAATAATCCTCGGAAGACATATTTCCGATACGAATGGGCGTATTCTTGTGCCTGCTGCAAGAACCCCCGATAGTATCGGGTGGAGGTCCCCGCCAAATCGGTCAGGGCACTTTGGAAGATCATAGCCGGTGACAACACCCTGAATTGATTAAGCCAGTGATTGCGCTTATCAATCTTGTCTTCGTAGGCTAGGGCTACAGGCTGATGTTTGAGCTGAGCAAGATATTGTTTAGCGAGATAATTGATATTCCATCCAGTGGAATTGGACATATCTTTGGTAATTGGGTCGGTACTTGCCCAGTCTGGGTGTAGGCGAAACAATTCCTCCATCTCTTTTTCGAGCTGATCTTCAATATCATTATAGACTTGCTGATGATGATTAATGATTTCCAGCCTGGAAGGTATTGGGTGTAGTTCCCGACCTAACTGATTGATGGCTGAAGGAATGAGAAAAACCAATAATACCCAAAGATTCGTCAACAGAATAAGACTTCTACCGGAATTGAATCCCAGCTGATTGACTAGAAAGCAGAGGAAGAACCAAAAAGAGATATACAACAGCAAGATGACACTTAACTGTGTAAACTCCGGCGAAATTTTTAAAGAGGGGGACGCCAAAGAAGAGCAGCAACAACATGGTGAAGATGACGACCAGTGAAAAGAGGATTCCAAATCGAAGGCCAATCTTGATCAGGAGCCATTTTGAAAGTTGGATCGGCTGTGCGGCAATTAGTCTTAATCGCCCCGTTTCTCGTTCTAGAGATAAAGTATTGAAGGAGCAAAGCAGAATGATCAAGGGTAAAAGGTAGGTCCACACGAAAGCTACATCCAATCGACCAAAGAACTGCTCTACAGGGCTGGCTAACTCCTGGGATTTCCGCTCGTAGGAATCATTGAAGTATAGCACAATCTTTTTATAGTTGCTGAAAAGGTCCCCTTGCCCAATAGCTAAGGGCGCATATGTTCTTCCGGGCATCCAGGCTATTCTATGGTTATTGTAGGTTAGTCGGACCCCATTAGTGGGTAGGGTATATTGCCCTTCGTAGGTGGCCAAACCCTTTTGCAGTGAATCTATCTGGGCTATTAATTCTTGATCGTTTTGTAGAACAAGGTCTAACTGCTCATTTAACTCCACTTGTTTAGCGAGTAGATGCCGCTGTGTGTTCCAAGTTGCTATCGCCATCAAGCAGAAGAGTAATGAAATCAAGCCCCAAAAAGCGTAGTCTCGTAACAGTAAGCGTAGCTCGGCACGTATTTGAGATGGCTGATTCATCGAGCGACTTGGATTTTTCTATTAAAAAATAGCATTGCTAAAAAGCTGAATATCCCCCAAGCCAGGATGATAGTAAACTCTATGGCGTGATCCCTTATAATTTCGCTTGCGGGTTTCCAATCGTAGTTGAAGGTTGGCATTTGTGCCCACAATTCAGTAGATGCCTTATAGTCAGATATTCCTTTTGCATTTTCTGCTATGTTCATATTCAAGGCTGTATTCAAATCAACTCGATAGGCTTCCGCCTTATCTTCAAAGTGCCATTGAAAATTATAGTCTGTTCTAGCTAAGGCCATAGAAATGAAATTGACGGATAGGAAGGGCGAAGTGAGTCCTGTCAGACGAAA
>CBDHHG010000032.1:0-194451 GCA_965263225.1 Saprospiraceae bacterium | reverse complement strand
ATTTCCCCAGCCTGTTCCAATTTACCGGCACTTTTACCTTTCAGTTGATCTTGAATTTGAGTAATCACATTGTTCATGTCCAAATTGTACAAACCCAATTTGAACCGGTCAAACAGTACCTCAACCTCAGGCGCACCCTGTTCGATTGAAGTCTGGAGGTTGATCAATTCCGGCATTTCCGCCATGAGTGAGCGAACCTCCTGCGTGATGCGTTCTATGTTTTCCAAGTCTTGCCCCTTAACTTCTACCACCAAGGGAGCTTCTTCTGTTCGAAGAATGCTGTTTAGGGAAGAAACTTCTGGTGAAAAGGAGAGTTCCACACCTGAAATACCAGCCGTCACTTCATCCAGGGCTGCCATGACTTTTTGCGTTCCTAATCGGGTACTATCAACTAGAGCTACTTCGACGGTGGCGGTGTGCTCCCCCTGGAAAACAGCAGATTGGCTTTCCTCGATCGCCGACTTTGGCCCAATATGACTGTAGACAAACTTTAGATCTTCTTTTAGCACATCCTGTACGATGTTTTCGATATTCTCCGTCGTCGTAGAGGTGCGTTCCAGCACTGTTCCTTCCGGTAAGCGTAGGTCGATGCTAAACTTTTTGCTAGAAGCTGCTGGCATAAATTCCGTACCGATAGAGGGATAGATGTAGTATGCGCCACCGATTAAAAGCGCAGCCAGCAAGATGACGATCCAACGGAAGCGCAGTAAGCCTAGGAGAAAGCGACCATAGGACTTCAGTTGTAAGGATCGGGCTTGTGCTGGGGCTGTGCGTTTTCGATAAAACCGATGGTACAACATTGGGATCACAAATATGGCCACGAATAAGGAAGACAGTAAGGAAAAGGCTACGGTCCATGCCTGGTCTTTGAAAAGCTCGCCGGCTGCGTCCTGCAAGTAGATTACCGGAAGGAAAACGATGATGGTCGTCAAAGTAGAAGCCGTAATGGCGCCGCCAACTTCAGCCGTCCCAATGATGGCCGCCGTCTTAGCATCTGCTCCGGATTCGTGATTTCTAAAGATGTTTTCTAATACCACGATCGCATTATCTACGAGCATCCCTGCTCCAAGAGCCAAGCCTCCCAATGTCATGATATTGATGGTGAGACCGTTAAAATACATCAGGGTAAAGGTGGCAATGATGGAAATCGGTATGGCAATACTGATAATTAAAGTGGTACCGAAGCGATGTAAAAAGAGGAATAGCACCACTACCGCTAGTAGCACCCCAACCAGAGCTGTTTCTTGCACCTCATCTACGGCATTCTGGATGAATACACCTTGATTGGAAATGACCTCAAACTGGTAACCAGGCAATGCCTGACGAATGTCCCCTAAAGCTTCCGTAATTTCTTCTACCGCCTTAACTGTATTAAAACGGTTTTCCTTATAGATGGATAAGCCGATACAGCGCTGACCATTAATCCGTACTATGTTTTCTGGATCTTTATTCGTGAAGGTGGTTTCCGCTACATCCTTTAAATAGATGGGCGCCCGGTTTCTGACTGCTGCGTTCGCCTCCTCTGGATTATCCTGAGCTTGTGCATTGGCCGTATTGGCTGAGGCCTGTTCTTCCTTGTAGCCAACAATAAGGTTGTTAAAATCGTCTTCCGTTTTCAACATCCCTATTCCTTTAACCGTGTATTGTAACCCAAGCTCCTGGACGGTTCCACCAGAAACATTTTGATTAAAACTCTGAATCTTTTGGCTAATATTGTCTAGGCTCAAGCCATAAGCTTCTAGTTTGTAGGGGGCGGTATTGATAATGACCTCCTGCTCTTGATCGCCGGACAAGGATACCTGGGCTACCCCCTCTAAGCGTACGAGCTCCTTACTGACGTAATTGTCGCAAACCTTCCGCAGTTCATTGAGATCATCAATGCTGTTGTGGGAAACGCCCAGGAGCATAATGGGAGCACTGTTTGGATCGTACTGCGTTACAGTAACCCGATCTAGCTCACCACCTTGATTAAAATCATTTAGGGCTTTTTGTAGATCCAAAAAGGCCTCATCCATGTCTTTCTCCCAGCTATACTCGACCGTGATCTGTGCAGAACCGATTTTGGTGACGCTAGCCACTTGTGTAACGCCACTTTGGCGCATACTTAGCGCTTCGATTTGCTCCACAAATTGCTTTTCAATTTCCTCGGGCGCTTTTTCTCCGGATTCAATTTCCACAAACAATCGGGGGGAGTTAAGATCGGGAAAGAGATCTACTCCTAAACGGAAATAAGATATATAGCCTAATATCCCGATGGCCAGGATCGCCATCAACACGGTAACGGGATAATTAACGGCAAATTGAGTCAATTTTTTCATTTCAGTACTTTCACTTTGGACTTGTTACGAAGGGTTTCAAAGCCTTTAATGACTAGGCGTTCATTGACCTCTAGGCCAGAGATTACCTCTATCATATCTTCATTTTCAATACCGGTTTCGATGATTCGTTCAAAGGCCGTATTTTCCTTCACCACAAATACGCGTTTACCTCTCTGATCAGAAATGATTACTTCTTTGGGGATCACGATGATGTCATCCTTTTGATTGACCTTGATTAGCGTTTTGATAAACATCCCTGGACGAATCAGTAGTTTTGGATTTCCGAAACGAACCTTGCCCAGATAGGTACGCGTATTGATGTCAATAGCTGGTGACAATTCTGTCACTGTACCAATCAGGGTGTCATTGGGAAGACTGTAATTCGTGATCTGAACTTTTTGCCCTGTTTTAATTTCCGTCATTGTGTTTTCCGGTAGGCTGACATCTACGTACATCTGGGCGTAGTTCATAATAGTTGCCAGAGAATTCCCTTGTTGAATCTGGCTATTAGGGGTATAGTGAGGCAATTTCACAATCACACCTGAGATGGGGATGTCAATTTTCATCTTCTCCAGGCGGATCTCTGCATTCTCTAGTTCATTTTGGGCATTGGTCATTTGCAACTCTGCATTGCGCAGCTCCCGCAAGGTCACACCGCCTTTGTCATAAACCGACTTTTGCTTTTCGTATTCCTGCTTAGCCAGGTCCAGGTTCATTTTTTTGGATTCCAGGCTAATGCCATTGACGTATTCCTTGTCTTCGATTTCCACGAAGGCTTGCCCTGCCTTTACGCGATCTCCAAGTTTAAATGGGCGGCTGTAGGCCGGATGGTTTTTAAGCTTGTATTTGCCTGCAATCTGTGAGGTCACTTCCATCTCTTTTTCTGCCATGGCGTTACCCGTGGCAATGGTGTGCCGAGACAGCGAGGAGGTAGTTACATCAATGACGGACACAGGTGCTGCGAGATCGATGGAAGGGCTTTCTTCTTCCGGTTGATTGCATGCAAATAGCGTTAAGAGTACGAGGACGCTGAGAGAAAGTTGTTTTTTCACGAATCTAATATTTTAAGGACTCGATATTGGTTTTGTTAGACTAGTTACCCGCTAAAACCTTATCAAGTCAAAATTTTCAAATAAGGCTATTCACTGGGTAGTGCAATAGAGACTGGTTGCTGTCTTTCCCAATCAAATAGGGTTAAGATCTTGAGTTCTAATAGTTGTGTTTTATAGTTGATCAGCGCTCTGGCATAATCGATTCTTGTGGTGGAAAGCTGACTTTGAAACTGGTTCAATTCGATACCACTAAGGTCTCCATTGATATAGCGCTCTCTATTGATCTCATAGGTCCTTTCCGCATTTTCGACACTTTTTTTCGCGATTTCAATTCGCGGCATTTGCGTCTGTACGTTCCGAAAAGCTCGCCGGATATCCAGCCGTATTTGCTTTTGATCTTCTCTTAACTCCAGTTGCTGGGTTCGCATGGACACCATTTGTGATTCGATTCTAGCATTGCGTTCCCCCCAATCGAAAATGGGAATGTTCACACTTAGCCCAACACTGGGGTTACGGGTCGGGGTATCGTAGATTTTACTTAGCACCTCATTGTCCCCAAAAACACCGAGGGTTAGCTGTAGGTCAGCCCGAAATTCATTCTGCGATTTTGTCCGGAGTAGATTGTAGGATTCCCGCTCAATATTGATCTGTCGTTGCCGCAATTCCATTCTGGATTTCAGGGCATAGTCTATGGCTTTTTCTAAGTCCACCACCACCGGTTGAGCCTCTAAGGCGGTGACCAATTGAATCTCTTCCGTCAATGTCATTCCTATCTCGCGTTTGAAGAGTTCTTCTGCATTGGCCAAGGCTAGTTCATTATCTTGGACGGATAGCTGGGCATTGGCGAAGTTGAGTTCAGCTTGGTATAATTCCTCTTGTGCCAGCAAACCCGCTTCGACCTTGTTTTTTACGATTTCAAAGTTCTGCGTCGTATTGGCTAACTCTTCTTTGGAGATATCCAGGTTGAGTTGTGCTAAATACACGTCAAAGAATTGGCCGGTGATGGTCTGTTCCAAGCTCAGGCGCTGAATGGCATATTGTAAACTAGCATTCTCATAATTGAGCTCCAATTCATTCAATTGCACTTTACGGCGATTGAAGGTGAAAATAGGTTGGTTAATGGCGAGGTATAGGTTGTTGTAAAAGGCTCGGTTCGAGTTCTCGCCAAAGTTGGCGATTTCGGTTTCATTACTTCGCCAACTGAAGGTGTTGATGAGGGCTACCGTTCCATCCGTGGCCAAAATGGGTTGGTCCACCCGGAAGGTCCCAGAGGAAGACATGGAAATATTGGTGAACCATTGGGAGAACTGGGTGTCAAAGCTCCGGTTGTTGCTAAAATTAAAAGGTTCAGCAGTGAGTGAAAAACGAGATTTGAGGGAAGCTCGTTCGGCCTGTAGATCATATTGATATTGCTCAATATTCATAAGGGAACGCTGAATATTGGGACTGCCCTTCTCTGCGATCGCCATGGCCGCTTCCAGAGTGAGCATGGTTTGGCAGAGGGCATTGAAGCTAGCAAAGCAAGTTGCTATCATCAATGTCAGGCTTTTGATCGTATTCATATTGGTCATACTACAATTATTGAGTGCTATTTTTTACAAGATTAAAATCTACCTAATCCATACGGACTAGCTTCACGGCATCAGCAAACACGGCACGCAAGCGTGTTTCATTGCTTAAAGAAACCGTCAAAGTATCAGCCGAAAAGGTATAATCTCCCAGGGAGGTCCAACCTTCGGGCGTATCCCTATGCAATTCCACCGTGGGTTCGTCAGTTCCATTTTGATGGGGAATGGTAAAGCGGTAATTCCCTCTCTGGTTGCGATTCCAGCGGAAGGATTCGTCTTTGTATACATGATAAAAGACTTCATATCGCCCTGATTCTGGAATGGGAATTTTCCAGGTCGCAGCTTTGGATCCATCCCCTGCTTTGATGTACAAGGCCGAACGGACAAATTCTCCGAAGAACTTGTCATCCGTAGTAGCGGTCCAGTTGAAAGGGGGCCGCCAAACCCGAGTACCTTGATACTTGAAATCTTCTTGACTTTCAGGCTTTAACCATTTGCGGAGGCGACTCACCTCTTCGTAGATAGAGTAATCAAAATCTTCACTTTCATTATCCACAATAATCTCTCCCTCATTGACGAGGACAATGGCTTTGTCGACAGTACGCTGAGTTTCCCGGGCGTTTTTGACACCGGTTTCATCTATTTGATCAAAGTTGTACTCGATTTGGTTGGGTAGATTACCTGAGGCTAGTGTATTGATTTCCAATCCTGTTGGTTCGGTAGAAGTCAGATAATAAAGCTCTTTGGTTTGATTCGGGTCCAAATACACTAGGCGCTCTACTTCTTCCCCTGGTCGCAGGGTGATTTTTACTACTCCTTCTGCTGTACTTTGATTGGAAATACTTAACCGGATGCGGGTCAACTCTCGATCATCTGCGAGGACTTTCTCTGCTACGGGGGTAGCTATTAGATAGCGAGGTAGCTCGATTTCATGGAACCACTTAGACATGACAGAAGAAAGATCGATGTCAAATTCTTGGTTTAGGATGCTGTTGAATTCCTCAAAACTGAGATTTTCAAAACGAGCATCTGCCAGCATGCCTGTGATAAATTCTCGGAAGCGATCTGTGTCGGCCTGAGCTTGGATCATGGAGAACAAAAGGTCTCCCTTAAGCTCGATCACATTATCGATTAAGCTTTGATTTTCGGTTAATGTCAGAATTTCTGCAAAGGATTTTTCCTGTAACACCATGTTGGCCAATTCATATTGAGTACTACCGGTATTGCGTCGCAACCATTCGGGTTGTTCCCCGGTCTCGCTTCGCAAATAGGATTCAAAAATCCGGTTTAATACGGGCCATTCGTCGGATTCCAGGTTGTTACACATTTCATATAGCTGTACAAATTGGTAGAAAGGGTTAATCCGCTCATCCACCGTAAATCGTTGATTATTGAACTGGGCATTTACATCCTTGAATTGGAAAAAGGTTTCCAGAAAGCTATTGAGCCCCATTATCTGCAATTCTGCATCGGTGCGATCTCGGTTTCGACTCCACCGCTTTCGCCGCTTTACCATGCCCTCGAAATCGTAGCTCCGGGTATGCATTCCACGTTCCGGGATGTAGACTAGTCCCGGCTGGGTTGTCTCATGAATGGAGGTCCAAGTTCTGTCAAAGGATTTGAATTGGGCCGGAACTTCGACTAAGGAGAAGGTGGAAAGGGGGTATTTTAGGTCGGACTTTCTTTCAAAATCACCGAGGCGCTCTCGAATTACCGAAGCAAGCGTATCACGGATGTCGGGAAAAGCATTACTGAAATAGTCGTGGCCTTCGATATAGTACACCTGGAAAGTCAGGCTGTCCGTTTCTAGCCTGACGGTTTGGTAGTTGCCAACTGCCAGTGATAGATGCGCAATCTTGTAAGGACGATCAAAGGTGTAGGTGTCTTGTCCTTCATTGACTGTAGTACCAGTAGATATTGGGGTTAGGCCCGGCAGGGTTTTGACGGTTAAATCGTAATCAATAAAGTCCTTCCTATACCAAAGTGGAGAGATGTCACTATAACCTACTCCGGAAGTTGGGTACCACTGTGCTTCTGGAGTAAGTAAGAGGAAATTGGGTTCGTTGAAGGCATACCGCTGATCCAAATTGCAAACCATTTCCTGATAGCGTTCATACTTCAGCTCATCGGAGATATCCAGGAAGCATGCTGATTCATTGATACTACCCGCATAGCTTATCGTCCAATTGATCGTCTGCCCGACTTCTAGGGGAGTTCTTGGACGAACCAGTAGGAGATTTATTTTTCTTTCAAAGGTAAGTTCTCCCTGCTCATCTTCGACTTTACTAACGGTCAAGCCGGGATTGAGTGTGAATACGAATTCATCCGCGCTTTGTATAGCCTCGCCATTGATCTTTGAGGTAGCTACTATTCCATCCTCTTTTTGTTCCAATGCTATCGCATGAGCTGCAATATCTATTCTAGCCTGTTGTAAATAGGTGTTGTTCAGTGCGATAATATCTTTTGGCAACTGCGAATTGACTTGATACTCCTGGACATGCTGGTATCCCAGCCAGGCCCCTAGACTCACCCCCGCTAATCCCAGAAGGAAGGAAATCCCATTCATTAGGCGGGATTGTGGTAGCCTTTTAAACAGTAGAATAGCAATGAAAATAAAGCCTGCGCCAAAACTTGCATACATACCTCTAAGCCGCAAAATATCCTCCCAATGCCCAAATCCCACGATGTCGGAATGGAATAAGGGCAGATAAAAAGCCATACAATCGAACAAGTAATGGTAGGAGGTTTTTAGGTAAATCATGCTCGAAAGGACCAAGCCAATTAAGATGACAAAAGTCAAAGCCTGGTTGCGCATTACGCACATTAGCACCGCAGATAAACCGATCAGGAATAATAAACTAGGAAGAGAAATCAGGAGTGGGTAGTAGAGGTAGGCTTGCCAATCTAGGTAAGTGTTTTGTCCAAGTACATTGAAAATTAACCCTAAACCTAAGGCAGCCATATTGATAATGAGAAAAATAGAAAGAATACTCCATGTCTTACCGAGTAAGTAAGCCCCATTACTCATGGATCGTACATAGATCACCTCCGTTGTATCTTGCTTACGATCTCGTTTGATGAATTCCGAGGATAAGAAGATGGCAATAATGGCCTGTGCCAGATTAAGTATAAAAATGTAGGCATAAGGCATGGTAGAGGGAACAGCTCTGTAGCCCCAATCCGTATCGCCTACCTCGGAGATTTCTCCCATATTGAAAACAAAGAGCACGAAAAGCGAGAAAACGGAAAAGATTCGGAAGAACCAGCTTCTCATCAAAATCTTTCGCTCATACTTGGCTACAGTCCTAATCGGAGATGCCATTGGTAATCTTTTGAAATAATTTACAATGGTGCAATGTATTGCACGATCCAGAGGTGATCTCTTGCACCAGACAAAAGCCACTTCTTTACCCATCAAGAGTAACTCGAAAGCTAAGATTCATACCCAGACGCGAATTTTTAGATACGCTACGCCATAGGAATGACTCATTAGTTGCGAGTTGTTTCCTAATGTGATTCCACTTCCATTAATGATAATTCTATCGCCAATCCAGCGAGGAGACTTTAGCTTTTTTAAGCCTCCCACCGACCTCCCGCTGGCGAATTGAAAACTCGGGAGGATTTGGGAAATACACCTTTGGGCTGAGTATAGCCGATTTTGGTTTCTTCTAGCAAATAGTTGTTACACCAAAATCTGGTTCTTTAGTGTATGTTCCACAAAATATACATAGGCATGTTCCAGGTTGGGGCTTACGGGTTCGGCGTCATAGCCTAACACTTCATCCCCAACCACTGTTACCTTCCAGCCATCTTTTTGCATAACAGTGGCAATAACCTGGTATTTCTGATTGACTTCTACGTATTCTTTCTCATCTACATATAGCGACCAAACGTGACCTTCGGCTTGTCGGATGATTTCTTCCGGGGATCCGGTAAAGGCTACTTGTCCCCGATTTAATAAGGCCATGTGTTCGCAGGTACTAGAGATATCGGCAACGATATGTGTAGATAGAATGATGATCACATCTTGTGAACTAATACGCGCCAACAGGTTTCTAAATCGAATTCTTTCTTCTGGATCTAAGCCAGTGGTTGGTTCATCAACGATGACTATCTTCGGATCATTAATCAAGGCTTGAGCAATCCCTAACCTCCTTTTCATTCCCCCTGAAAGTTTTCCTGCCTTCCGGTTACGAACATCGAACAGGGCTACTTCCTCCAACATCTTGTCCACGGCTGCTCTGCGCTTTTTACCACTACTCATACCCGATAATCGGGCTGCATAGTCAAGGAATTCATAGGTTTTTAGATTGGAGAAGAAACTAAAGTCCTGGGGTAGATAACCCAACATGCTGCGCACATAATCTCGATTTTTGGCAGTGTCTTTGCCATTAACCAGCACTCTACCACTACTGGGTTTCATTAAGGTCACCAGAATCCGCATTAAACTGGACTTTCCAGCACCATTAGGCCCTAATAATCCGAACATGCCTTCATTGATCTCAATATTGACATCTTTTAATGCATGATTCCCATTTGGGTAAACCTTATTTAGATCTTGGATAGAGATATTCATGTGTACAGGTGATCTTCTTCGACATTAAAAGTAGAAAGATCAGGGCGCTTTGGCCGACAAAAGGACTTGATTTTCGACCAAAGCAGCATTTTGGAGTACTTAAGACCGGATATGGTATATGGAGGTAACTGTTTGCTTAGCGTGATTGGGAGCTATCCTGGGTGTGGTTTTTTCTGAGAGATCAGGAGAGGGATTATCTTAGTCCTCCCGAGATTCCCGACTAAAGGAACCTCGGGTGGATGATGCAGAATTTATAAAGGGCGTTGGACTCTGGCCTGCAGTTGCCTGTCAAGTTTGGGAAACTGCTGCTGAATACTATCTATGAGCATGCGCGTGAATCGCTGAGCGCCATCTACGTTTAAGTGCTGAATATCAACGTACTCAGCTGCGTTCTTAATAAAACTGCCATCCGCCGAAAAATTAAAAAGAGGTATGTTATGCTCCGTCGCTACAGCCTGAATGTGTTGAAGACTAGAAGTCATAAGGGTCTTTTCTCCATAATTCGGAGCAATGGAAAATACGAGTTGTACTCCTTGATCGGTAAAGTGTTGTACCAGCTTCTCAAACTCTTGCAGGGATGCTTGATTCAAAGGTTTTCGGTTGTCTACAAGCTCGAAAGGAAAGCCGGGATCTTCCCAAATGCCCTGGCTGGGTTTCCAGCCCTTATCACTGATTTTTCCGTCTAAGTTATGGAATAGAAAGGGACGAAGTAAATAGTAGAAACTTGAATTAAAAGCGTAGATATTAGAATAGAGTTTCCATTTTTCGGTAGGGCTGATCTTGTTCAGAATGGGTTGTATGCGGGGGTGGTCTCGATAGAACGCGCGCAGAAATCCGGCCTCCTGATAAAAGGGAGCGTGTTCCAAAATGTCAACTTCCAAGTTCAGGACGACGAGCTTGGGGGCATGGCGTTCTAGTATACTTTCCTCCACTGCTCGAAAGTAAGGCAAACCTTGTCCTCCACGACTCGCATTCCAACAACTCAATCCAAAGCTTTCTTCAAAAAGAGAGGGAACGTAATTGATTTCACCTCTAGAACTCCCAAGAATAATAATGTCCTCTGTGGCTTGATTTAAAGTGTAGTTGGTCTTGAAGTATCTGCCATCAGGAGAGTGATCGCGAATGAAACCAAAGAGCTGGCCAAAGCAGAAATCGATAATCACAAATAGAAGGGCAATGGATACTAAGCGTGCAAATAGTTTGTTCATAGTCTAAAATTGGAAATATATAAATTGTGAACCATCAAATACGCCGAGACTAATGATGTAGATCATTAAGAATAGGATGGAAGCTATACGGATAGCATATTGGTGATGATGAAGTAGATTAATCTTAGGGAAATACTCCTGAGCTAGATCATGACTTAACAATACCCCTACAGCCAGAACCCCATAGAGAAAAATACCGAGGTCACCGATGTGAAGGCTCGTTCCCATATGGGTGAAAATTTGAATAAGAATGGCTATGGCCTGTTCTAGGGAGTTGGCCCTAAAGAAAACCCAGGCTAGGCAGGTCAGACTGTAAACTAGAACAACATGGAAAAAGCGAGGCTGGAAGTCTTTTCGGACTTGAACTACATTCTTTTCTACGATTTGGTAGAGGCCATGAATAGCTCCCCAAATTACGAAGGTCCAGGCTGCCCCATGCCAGAAGCCACTAATAATGAAAGTCACGAATAGGTTGAAATTCTGACGCCTCGGATTTACTCGATTTCCACCTAAAGGAATATATACGTAGTCCTTGAACCAAGTTGATAGAGAGATGTGCCAACGACCCCAGAATTCTCTAAAGGTGCCAGCAAAATAGGGGCGTCGGAAGTTTTCCATTAGTTTGAAATCGAAGAGCTGCGCACAACCGATAGCCATCAAGGAGTAACCGGCAAAGTCACAGTAAATTTGGAAAGAAAAGAATACGGTGGCCACCGTGAAGGATAAGCCGTTGTGCATATCCGCATTATTGTAAATGGTATCTACGTAGATAGCTAGTCTATCGGCCACGGCTACCTTCATGAATAAGCCCCATAGCATCATTTTTAAGCCTGCGGAGGCTTGTTCATAAGAAAAGACTCGTGCTCTTGAGAATTGTGGTAGTAAATGGGAGGCTCGTTCAATAGGCCCTGCCACAAGTTGTGGAAAGAAACTGACGAAAGCAAAAAAGGCCAAAATATCGCTTGTCGGTTCCAACTTCTTTCGATAGATATCTATCGTGTAACTCATGGTTTGGAAGGTGTAAAAACTGATCCCAACGGGCAGAATAATCTGTAATGAGCTGGGTTGGAAGTTGTGGCCGAGGAAAGAAAATGCGTCCACGAAGCTATCAGCGAAGAAGTTGTAATACTTAAAGAATCCCAGAAAACCAAGATTAACACCTATACTCAACCATAGCCACCTCTTCCTGAGAACAGGCCGTTTTTCCCGGAATAGATTCAATCCAACCGTATAGTCCACTAGGGAACTGAAGGCGATTAGGGCTAGAAAACGCCAGTCCCACCAACCATAGAAGAAGTAGCTGGCTAGTAGTAAAATCCAATTCTGTCTACGGATATTTCCGCCTGCTATTAGCCAGTACATGCAAAAAACGAGGGGTAAAAAAAATCCAAACTCAAGGGAGTTAAATAGCATTTCCTAAGGGTTTAATATGATCATGGGAGGAAATTTGCAGCATTATCACCCCATGCCACCTGAGGTAGCAAGTAGTAGTGGATAAGCATTTTTGGTAACCAGATTTGTGAGTGGTCTGCGATTTATTAATGGGAGTACGCTAGTCAAATGCCATGGGCAGTCGCAACGTACTCCAATAGGGGGGACAGTTGAAGGGGATAGCCTTTAGTACTACTGAATAGCCAACAGGCCGTCAAAATCTGCTAGCTAATGGCTGATTTGGTATGTGTCGCCAAGATGGGGAGAATTGAAGGGAAGGACAAATACAAAAAAGGGCATTTATAAATAGGAATAGAGAAGTAGGCGGGTGTTATATATATGATAAATAGGGTGTTATGGTTTTTGGTGTAAAACAAACTAAAGGCTGTGACTTAGATAGAAGATGCTCTTTTTGAATGTTCAAGCAAGTGAATGCTTTCTAGGTATGGGCCGCATTCTGAGCGGGATAGCCGTTTTATTCTTCTCAATAAGGAGTTCATCCAATAGTAAAAGGAGTTTTTCCAAGGGTTGTCACTCCTCTTAGCTGTTTCTGTAGCGAAGTTTTTTTCGCTGAATCTTCCTGCATATCCCCTACACCGAAGTTTTTTTCGCCAATACCCCGGAAAATGGAGTTTTTTTGGCATTGGAATGCTATTTGCCAATTGAAGGTTGTCATGACGAATTAGAATTGAATTATTTCACTTTTAAAACCATACCTCATGCACGACATAGATAGAACTATGCAGGAAATGGAGTTCGAGGATGAATTCGAATACTCCGATGAAGATGAGTTTGAATATGAAGATGAATATGAAGATGAGTTTGAGGACGAATACGAAAATGAAGTTGCTCTTTCGCCCTTCTCAGAGGAGGAAGAGATGGAATTGGCCACAGAACTGTTAGCTATAACCAGTGAAGAAGAGTTAGATCAATTTTTAGGGAAACTGGTGAAGAAAGCCTGGAGAGGCGTGAAGAAATTTGGTCGATCCAAGGTTTGGCGTGGTATTAAGAAAGGCTTGCGAGGAGTAGCCAAGGTTGCGCTCCCCGTTGCCGGAAAGGTGGCAGGCAGTTTTTTTGGCGGACCCATTGGTGGGAAGATTGGGGGAAAAGTTGGCTCCTGGGTTTCTCGGCTCTTCGAAATGGAATTGGAAGGGCTAAGTCCCGAAGATCAAGAGTTTGAAGTGGCTAGGCGTTTTGTACGACTAGCAGGTTCGTCAGCGGTACATGCCGTTAAGGCGCCAGCTTCTGCTCCCGTTTCTGTAGTGGTGAAAAGCTCCATTAAAAAGGCGGCCAAACAACATGCTCCCGGCTTAGTAAAGTATAAGGGCAAAGTCGGAAAGCGGAATTCAGGCACCTGGCGGCGCCGTGGAAATCGGATCTTTCTATTTGGGGTCTAAGTACACCTTTGGCAACCCACGACATGAACTGCACCTAAAGCGGGCAGTTCCCATTTATCCATTGATTCTTTAACCTATTTAAAATTAAGATCATGCAAGATTATCAAGAATATGCTGATGAACTAGAATATGAAGATGAATTTGAATTTGAGAATGAATTAGAATACGAAGATGAATATGAATATGAGGACGAATTCGAATATGAAGATGAATTCGAATATGATGGCGAAGATGAAGAGTTAGCTTATGAACTATTGGCCATTGAAAACGAGGAAGAATTAGATCAATTTCTCGGCTCTCTGATCAGAAAAGCGGCTTCCGGTGCCAGGCGATTATGGAAATCCAAAGCGGGCCAAGGGGCTAGAAGGTTCCTAGGTGGGCATTTGAAGCGATTTGGAAGGAAAATGATTCCTACCATTGGACGCAAACTTGGCGGTTATATAGGATCTCGTTACGGCGGACCTAGAGGGGGAAGATATGGTGGTAAAGCGGGGCACAATATTGGGCGTTGGTTTGTGGATAAGTGGGGATGGGAATTGGAGGCCATGATGCCTGAAGAGCAAGAGATGGAAGTCGCCAAGAAGCTGATTAAGATTGCTAAACTGGCTAGCAAAAAAACCGCAGCGAAAGTAGCCCAAAGTGGACGAACCCCATCAAAGGCTTTAGTTAAAGCTGCTGTGAAATCTGCCGCAAAACAAGTTTTGGGTGGTGGTATGGGAAAGCCCGGCGGCTCCCGGCACTCCGGTCGTTGGGTAAGAAAAGGTACCAAAATAGTCGTTCTGGGAGCCTAATAGCTTTTCGTGAGCATTTGGCTGGCGAGGCCGAGGCTTTACTGACCCGCCTCCGGCAGCAACAGGCCTTTGATCTGGTGATGCCGATGGTAGGTGCTGCTAATATTCCGGCAAGCGCTCGGCAGGGGATTGATCAATTATTAGTTAAAGGCGCAAAGGAGCTTCGGCAAAAAGTTCGAGGTTTCATCCGAAGGATGCGAACTGGGAGGGGCGTTTCCGCTGCTCAGGGGCAAAAAGAGTTTGCTTTGCTAAAATTGAAGTTCAATGCCCTACTCGATCAGCTGGATATCTTTTCCGACGTCCTCACGCAAAGAGGAGAACATGAAACGGGCGTTTGGTTGGCAGGCCTGGATACCGTGGCTAAGGATGCACTGGCAAATATACGGCCATTTGTACCCCTGCCGCCCATGATTACCTATTTGGATCGAGGGCATGGAGCGGCTATCCGAAGGGCCAGGACGCGCCTTCCTGGGGGCAAAACTAATCCCGTGGCCGTGATACGGGTACCAAGGGAGCGTATGGTATCCAGTGGCATTGCCTCCTCATTGATTCATGAGGTAGGGCATCAAGGCGCGGCCATACTGGGTTTGCTGCCAACCCTGCGGGAATCCTTGAAAAGGCGGGCTGCTCGGGAATCAAACCGGGCGATGGCCTGGCAGCTCTTCGAGCGCTGGATTTCTGAGATTGTATCAGATTGTTGGTCGGTAGCTACCATCGGAGTAAGTTCTACTGCTGGTCTGATGGGAGTCGTAAGTTTACCGCGCTACTTTGTTTTCCGGATGAATCTAGACGACCCACATCCGTTCCCCTGGATCCGGGTTAAAATTAGCATTGCTTTTGGCAAGGCCATGTATCCAGATCCACAGTGGCAACGTTTGGACCGGCTTTGGTCTAGATTGTATCCACTCAGTAAACTAGCTCGGGATCAGCGACTATTGATCCAGCAATTAGAAGACACGATACCTGCCTTTGTTCAGCATGTTTTGCAACATCGTACGCCTATGCTCCAAGGACGAACCTTGGTCAGTCTATTTCCAGTGCAAAAGCGGCAACCTGCGCGCCTGCGTCAATTGTACCAGCGATGGAGGGGGCGTTTGCCGAGGGTTCAACGCTTCAAGCCTTCCCTGACTTTCGCCGTCTTGGGGCAGGCACGGGCAGACCAGCGTCTATCGCCCACTAAGGAAGCACGCTTGTTAACCGATCTGCTGCGCCATTGGGCCAGGAATCGAAATGTTTAACCGTTAAAATATAATATTATGCCTGCGAATTTTTCGCCCCTGCGGCTGAGTTACCACTTCGGGGATGTTGATGATACGGTGCTCAACTTTAGCCTGCATTCACTTAGTTTTGATATCAATCAGGCTACTATTGGACCGGATACGCCATTTACCGCGGAACTTACAGGAGAACTTAAATTGGATCGGAGTGAAGCTATTACAAGCTTCAACAACCTAGTTAAGGTAATGAATGACTCCAATTTGTACCAAAACAGTATACTCCCAATAGGTGATAGTGTAGCCGAAAAGACTAGCTTTCATTTTAGGAATAATGTATTTAATCATCTCTACAGGAATATTGGCCTTGCCTATGGTGATATTGGTTTGGAAGTGGATGAAGATTTTGATACGGAAAGACTGTTTGAAAGTTCCTTTACTCAGATCTTATTGTCTCCCATTCAGGATGAGGGACAAAAACTATTTGATTGGTCTTGGAACCTTAAGTTGAAATTTCATACCCAATGGGATGGAATGACAATAGATGACAATGGTACACCAATAGCATATCGTGGAGGTGTGGCTCTTCTGTTCCCTCAACTTATTCTTCCTATTGGTGATGATGGTGCATCATTGAGTGATGATCAAGCCACCTTGGAGGGTTTTAATGATCAGTTGCGTCTAAATTTTGAAGTCCTATTCCAACGAAATCCCAGATCTTCTACCATTGGCACAGATAGCCTAGCCGACACAATCGGCAAAGTCTCCGATGAGATCACTGATAGTATCTCAGGCTTAGCAAGTACCTTGAATACCAACCTCTCTAGCACTTTCACTACTCGTTTACAGCCAGCTGGTAGCCCGGTCACTAATGATCTCGCACTTTGGGTATTGATCCTAAAGGGTACGGAAGCCCTGTCCTTTAAGAACTTTGAGGACTATATGAATGCTATTTTCTGTTCGACAGATCACACATTAGCAGCTAGAGAATTGGAGACCGTATCCAGGTTATCTGGCACTCGATCTCTACCGTTCATGGGAATTGACGCCTATCGCTGTGTCAAAATTGCGGCTGAAGCTTTTGTGATGGTAAATTGCATGGTGGATGGAATATTTACCGAGCGGGATGTTAAGAGACTTAGGGATAGTGTACCCTTGATCGACGGAAATGTTAATCGCAGCGCCTTGGATAAGTGGTGGCGGAATTATAAAGTTGAGCTGCAATTTAGGACAATTGTAGAGGATCCAACTGGAGAATTGAGTGTTGATACGGTAGAAGTGGATACGATTCCTTATTTGTCGGTCATTCAACGCAAATTGAAGGATCAAGATTTAAAACTCACCCCCTTCGAATCGGCATTTTCACAATACCTCAGTCCCGAATTAGAACAAACAACGAATACTTGCTTTGGTCTACTTTCAGAGAAATTATCTCATCCTTGCTACTTGGAACTGATATGGTCCTACTGGCATGAGGAGAGTATGATGGTACAGGGATTGAATGCCATCAGTCGACGTTTCCAGAATGTTAAAGGTTCTGGTAGAGATCCCTTCGCCCACGTAGAGTTGGACCCTCTTCGCCCGCTCAACAACCTTCTTTGGGGGTATATCCAGGATGAGCAGCATCGACTCACCGTACGCCGTCGGGCTTTTGAATACGACCATCACTATGGGATTCGAATGCATGGTACAGCTACCAAGAATATGCAATTTGCGGATAGTCGTTCCAAATTCATCGAAGCGTTCCACCGCTTGTTAAATCTAGTTAGTCGTTTTTACAATCAGGCAGATGATATGACGGTCAATCCCGATGCCTATCCCGTCCTTAATGGCCTAAAGGAGGTGCATATGATCTTAAGTGAAGGAGCGCACAATCAGTATGGAGATCTACCCTCTACTGCCCGGGCCGAGATGCTCATGCAACAATGGCTTCTGGCTCGCCCAGAGTTCAGGCAATTTCTTTCTGGACGAACGATGGTGGCTTATCCTGAGGAATGGATGGAACCGGTAGCCACGGTAAATACCATGATGAACTGGACCAAATCTTCACCTTTACACTTTCGCAATTTAGCTCGTTTTGGAGAACAGTTACTGCTCTCTATCCGCTTTGGAAATTGGGCCGATGTGACAGACAGAAAGGCCGCTGGAAATTGGTCATACTTCTGGCGGGAACAAATTCAGGGGTATATTCATGCTTACAGAGCGGTGACCAATGTTGATCTCAGTTTAGAAACAGCGAAAGTGGATATCCGTCAACCGTCTTATCATTTACTTAGACAGTTGAAGGCCCAGAAGACGCAGAGTCGTCGAATGAATAGATAATTAAACTTGGATGTCTAGTGTGGCAGCCTGTGGGTATCTATGCCCAGCTGTTGCACTTGACTTTTATTGGGATCAACAGCAAATGAATGATTTCACCTCTTCTCTGTACTTGGGATTTAGACACGCTAAAGCGGATCTGCCTAATTGGCAAAAATTGACCGATGGTAAGCCTGCTGCTTTGAATGAGCCCTTACTCGCTCGTCATTTAGGGCGAACTCTAGCTCAGTTGCAAGGCCAGGAAGATGGTCTGTTAGGCCCTTCTTCTCTACATCTTTTTTGGGATTTTTTTGGATTGCTTGATCCTAAGAAATACGTGCTTTTTGTTGATGCTTTACTGTATCCAGTAGGCTTGTCTGGCGTGCAACGTGCCGCTAGTAATGGGATGCAAAGCATGCAGTTTAGACACCTCAGTTCTGCGCATCTGCGTACGTTGTTGGCCAAAGTCAAATTGGGTAGAAAACGCCCAATTATCGTGACTGATGGTTGGTGTCCACGATGTGGTAAACCTGCTCCTTTGCCCACTTATCAACGATTGATCGAACCCCTTGGAGGTATACTGATCATTGATGATACCCAAAGCTTAGGCGTATTAGGAAGCAGGATGAATTCAATGTGTCCGTACGGCCTGGGGGGAGGAGGTATATTGAGATGGTGGAACCTCACTGGTTCCAATGTGATAACCATCAGTTCATTGGCAAAGGGGTTTGGAGTACCGGCAGCTGCGCTTTGTGGGGCTGTTCCCTGGATCAAGAAGTTTAGGGTTGGATCAATTACTCGATCTAGCAACAGCCCTTTATCGAATGCTCATTTGGGTGCAGTTAAGCGAGCGCTGGAACTGAATGAACTCAAAGGTGATGCTCGTCGGTCCTCATTATTGACTAAGGTGAAAGGGTTCCGAAAAAGCGTGGGGAGGGCCACAAAGGGGGGAGTTTTCCCTGTCCAAACCCTCAACTTCTCGGATAGGAAGAATGCGATAAGCCTTTATCAACAATTGACCCAGCGAGGATTTCAAACTGTATTGGTAGGTCCTCATGGGAGTAAACAGCTTGCCTTGATGATTCTTCTTCGAGCAGATCATTCGCCTAAAGAAATCTGGCGGCTTGCTGAGGCATTGCAAGATTTTCTGGTGAGGAAACCCTATTACGCCATTCAAAAAAGATGAAATATGACTTTTTATAAACCTTCAATCCAGAGCAAGGCTAGTTCACGCAGGCATCCAGCCCACTGCCAGTGTGCTAAGTGTCAATCTGAGCGCCATGGTGTGGGTTGTCAGTGTGCCAGCTGCCATGCGGCAGAATCGGACGCTGAATCCGCCTATCGTCGTCGCCGGCGGAGACGCAGAAGACGGGCAAGAGGAAGACTACCTAGTCGACGTAGCACCACGGTTGGCAGAAGGATGGTTCGAAGAGCTATGGCAAGAGGCGTAAGAGATGAGCGCAGACTGACAGATATGGTCTTCTACTATCAGAATCCGCGCTTGCCGAAGGGGTATCGAATTAAGAAAGGGCAAGGCAAATTGAAAAACCAATGGCTAAGAATTCGCAATAAAATTGTGCGTCCCCTGTTGAAGTCACCTCGCTGGCGACCTAAAAAGGTGATTATTAGGCCAGTAAATGTAAGGTATTACAACACCCCAGCTACCACGATTGTGGGTGGCGATGACTATTACCAGTCCAGTGATGATACTTATACGATCGAAGATTTACGGGATGAGGCTCAACCTAAAGCCGGCGCTATCAATAAAAGTCGAACCCCTAGAAAAGCTTCACAGATAGACTCGGTTGTTCTCCATCAGATGGCCTTCAGTCGAGGGGCTGACCTGCGAAAGTATCTAAAGGTGACTGCGCATTATATTATCATGCGTGATGGACAAATTGGACAACTATATAACCGGAGTACTTATCTGAATGCTTCTAATGGTTTTAATCGGAGAAGTATTGCCATTGAGTTTGCCGGAAATTTTCCCGACATCAATGGTAGGTACTGGAAACCCAGAAGTAAATCGAGTTGGATGAAGAATGTGGTGACACAAAAACAGATCAACGCAGGAAGGTTCTTGCTCAAATACCTAAAGAAAAAGACCCCTAATATCCGCTTTGTGTATTCCCACCGGCAGTCGAGCGGCTTAAAGTCTAATGATCCCGGGCCCGACATTTGGCGGGGCGTAGGGGAGTATGCTATTCGTAAACTTGGCTATGATGCCGATAGTAGAGACCATGTGATCGGCACAGGTAAATCTATTCCTAACTCCTGGATATAATTTGGGTTACATGCAGATTATTGATTCACATTGTCATTATGGTTTTGGTGACGGGCTCAATGGGCCTTGGGACACCCGAGCAGACCTTAAGCAGTATCTGCAAAGGGCAGACGAAGTGGGCATTACTAGAAGTGTTCTTTTTGCTCCTTTTACTTCAGATTATTCTATCGCCAATGAGCGCGTCTGGAAGAAAGTAAAGCAGAACCCCAAACGATTCTATGGTTATGCCTTCCTTAACTCGGAGCGGGATAAAGGCAGAATCTTTCAAATGGTTCGGACGGCCGTGGAGAAATATGGTTTCATTGGCATCAAAGTGCATCGACATGATGCGCATATTTCAAGGGAAATCTGTCAGGTTGCCAAAGCGTTTAATCTGCCGATCTTGTATGACGTGATGGGCAAAGTGGACGCTGTTGAATTATTGGCCACAGAGTTTCCAGAAGTCAACTTTATTATTCCACACTTAGGAAGTTTTGCAGACGATTGGAAGGTGCAGTTGGCGTTTATTCCGATATTGGAAAGGCATCCTAACATTTACACGGATACTTCTGGAGTAAAGCGCTTCGATCTCTTGGAGATGGCCGTAAAACGAGCAGGGGCTGGTAAAATCCTTTTTGGCTCAGATGGCCCCTGGTTGCATCCGGGCGTAGAATTGGAGAAGGTTTTTTCCTTGAAATTACCTGTTCATGAAGAGCGAAAAATTCTATCGGAGAACTTTTTGCGATTGATTGCTAAAGTGCGGAAAAGGCAAGTAAGGCGCTTAAACCCTTATTCCTGATTGCGTTTGGTTGATAGATATCCTTGAACCAGTCGGTCAGATACCCCCAGTCGTCGAGCGGCTTCTTGAAGATTGCCTGCCGCTTCTTGTATCGCTATATCCATGGCGATTTCTCCCGTAATTCGCTTAATATCTTTCAGGCCAATGCCCTCGCCAAGCGCTTTCCTGATGGCTTGATTCAATTCTCCTTCTTGCCAATCTTCAAAGATAGGGGTGAATTCCTGGCGATCGAAAAAAGGGATATGACCTAAGGTAATGGGCCCGTCTCCACAATATCGAAAGGCTAAGCGGGCAATCAGTTGCTTTAGCTCGCGAACGTTTCCCGGGAATTCTTGCGACATCAGGTAACTCATGAGTTGAGCCGAAAATTTTGGTACAGCGTCGGCTTTGAGCTCTTTTTGTAGGAAATGTTTAGCTAGTTCGGGGATGTCTAAACGCCGATCTCGTAGGGAAGGTAATTTGATGATACAGGTGCATATCCGATAATAGAGATCTTGCCGGAAATTTCCTTTTTGAACCTCTTCAAAAAGATGCCGGTGTGTAGCAGAGATTAATCGGAATTTCGTTCTCTTCCAAGTGTTACTACCGACTCGCTTGTAAATTCCTTCTTGAATGACCCGTAAAAGCTCAGCTTGTAGCCGCAATGGAAGATCGCCGATTTCATCCAAGAATAGTGTGCCTCGATCTGCCAGAGCGAAAGCTCCATCCCGGGTGGAAATAGCATTGGTAAAAGCTCCTTTTTCATGTCCAAAAAACTCGCTGCCAGATAGTTCCGGTACGATCGTAGTGCAATCCAAAAGAACAATATCCTGTTTGCCTGGCCGTTTGTCAAAGTCGTGTATGAGTCGAGCGACGAGTTCTTTTCCTGTGCCGCTTTCCCCCAGTATCAAAACGGGCAGGGTTGAAAAGCAAGCAACCTCCAATACCTGTCGCAAGGTCTTCTGCCAGATGGCCGTACTGCCAATTAATTCTTGACGAATCCTGTCCGAGTTCAGGAAACGATCAATGACTTTCCAACGCTGGATCTTGGCCTTGATTACCTGGGCAAAAGGAAATTTATTGCGAATTGATAGGACTTCGTCTGCCCCAGCATTAAGGAAATGCCAAATCTTGTAGAAGGGAAGCGGCTTTTCACCATCATAAAGCAGGATGATATGGACTCCAGTTGGAGTACGATCAGCTAAAGCCTCTGCAATTGCGCTGTCGGGAGTTTTGCCCTCGATCAAGATCGCAAGCATGGAATGCGAATCATTGGAGGTACTGATTGTACATGCTATGCCGACTTCTTGCAATTGTTGGGCAATAGAACGACATCGGGAACTAGATTCCTTGTTCGTGCTTAGCTGAATAAGCCCCAGCTTAGGCACAGATGTGTTAGGGTTGTTCGGGGTCATAGGAAGAAGAGTGTTTTTTCCTTCTCCTCATCTACCTGCTCTACCTCATTAGTACTTGTTATGTAATATGCTAAAGGCGGTTTATATACGTGTGCATGATTACTCAGCTAGTTAGCACCAACTATTTTGTTTTTTGAGAGTGGATTCCGGGAATTACGCGCGTCTTTTTATCTCTTTATTCTAAAACCCATCAAAGTGTTACAAGAATACACCAGAACATTTTAGAAGGAGGAGCATGTTTTGAGTGCATCCTATTTTCTTTTACTAATTCCCATCATGCTTTGTGTTTTTTCTGTACGTTCGTAACCAGCCCTAAGCTGCAAATATGTAATTTTAGCACAGAACATCAACCACTTTAAACAAGGCCAGCATGAAAAAAAGAGATTTCCTAAAAAAGTCGGCAATCCTAGCCTCTTCCGTTACCTTTTTACCTTCCTCTGTTTGGGCATTGACCAAAAAGATGCATTTAAGAACTGCGCACATCGGTGTAGGTGGAATGGGCAACGCGGATTTAAAATCTATTGCGGCCCATGAATTGGTACGCGTAACAGCCCTTTGTGATGTGGATGCCAAAAACTTGGCCGCTGCCAAGAAGAAACACCCTGGCGCCAAGGCCTATGCGGATTATCGGAAACTCTTTGATGAAATGGGGAGTGAGATAGATGCGGTGATCGTTTCCACGCCAGATCATACCCACGCTCCCGCCTCGATTCGTGCCATGGAATTGGGCAAACCCGTCTACTGTCAAAAACCACTTACACATCATGTATCAGAAGCTAGAGTCATGCGCAAACTGGCTGCCGACAAAAAACTGGTTACTCAGATGGGCATCCAGATCCATTCCTGGAATCAATACCGAGGAACGGTAGCCTTGATTCAATCTGGTATAATTGGGAAGGTAAAAACGGTTCGAGCCTGGTCTAATAAGAATTGGGGGTTTAATGGCGCCGTCCCAGTAGGTAGTGACCCTGTTCCAGCGCACTTGGATTGGAATCTTTGGCTGGGAACATCACCGGAAAGAGCTTACAAGGATAAGGTCTACCATCCTGGGAATTGGCGAAAACTGCTGGATTATGGCTGTGGAACACTCGGAGATATGGGCGTCCACATTTTTGATACTCCCTACACAGCGCTGGCCTTAGATGTTCCTAAAACCATCAAAACGGAATGTCGGCAACCCAATGGCTTTGGCCATCCTGAAAACAATGTGGTGACCTACAAATTTCCTGGTACGGAATACACCGCGAAGCAGTTGAAATGGGTGTGGTACGATGGTCCCGGAGCACCAAAAGCCCATAAGGACCTACGCATGCCGAATGGGGATAAACTGCCTGGACAAGGTGCTATGTTCGTTGGGGAAAAGGGGCGTTTGTTGCTGCCACATATCGATTACCCAAAGTTGATCGTCAATGGACAATATGAAAAAATAGATTTCCCAGAATTAGAAAAGCAAAATCACTACCATCAATTTGTAGATGCCTGCCTCGGTAAAGATGAATGCAGTGCACCATTTTCTTATGCAGCGAGGTTGTCTGAAGCTATCTTACTGGGGGTAGTGGCTAATCGCTTTCCCAACAAGAAATTGCACTGGAACAATGCTACCTCACAGTTTTCGGAGCAGGAGCCAAATCTGCTGCTATCTGCAAAGTATAGAAGTTTTTAAGTGTTTCGGTGGTGTTACAACAAGTCAAGACGCCGGGCGTGGGCGTAGATTTCTTGTGAGGAATGGACTAACACGGCATTCACATCGGTTTTCGCTTCGATGAGTTCTGCTACCCGCTTAGCATTCCTATTATTCTTAGTTAATCGGATATAAATAGCCTTGATTCTGCCCGGATACCGCTCAGCCAATTGAATGTAAAAGTCAGCATCTTTTGAAGCTGTATCACCTAGCATAATGAAGGGTAGATGGGGATACATTTCTAAAATTCTGCTCATGGTAGCTAGCTTGTGTAGAGAGAACTCCCCAGCCGGCCGGAGACCATAATCTCGCAAAAATATAGGCCCTTTAGGGAGTTCTTGGAGCTCCATGAACTTCTCCAACAGGTCGTATAAATTCCAGGGACTATGAGAGACGTAAAAAATGGGGTTCGCCTGTTGACCGTCTCGCCCCTTTGCAAAGGCCTGAAACAACTCCACAACACCCTCCATGGGTAGGCGTTGTGCTGCATTTTGCATAAAGGTGGCGTACAACATCTTTGAATAGCAAATACCTCCTTCATAGTGGTGCTTTCAAGGACTGACGGAGATTGACCGTAGTAGGAATTGATGACCCCTTTGGCCAACAAAGCCAGATCATGCAAACTACAGTAGATCCCTCCGGAAGCGATATCGCGCAATGGAAACTCTGTTACAGGCTTCCCATTTTTATCATAAACCTTAGTGGTATTTTCCAAAGAATCCATAAAGAAACCCGAATGATTCATACCCAGTGGCTTAAAATATGCTCATGGACATAGGCTGCATAATCCACGCCACTGACTTCTTTTATGATATGACCAAGTATATTGTATCGCGCGTTGGAGTAATACGCTAAGCGGCCGGGGGGATACAGCAATAGAAGCAATGAATCTTTATTGCTTATTAGCCTGTACGCAGGTAGCCGTGGAATACTCGAATCCGCTATAACTGGGTTTAGTTGCTGTTAACTGCAATTTTCTGTCTTTCAATCAGTTTGTCAATTCTCCTTTTATTTTCTT
Organism: Saprospiraceae bacterium; assembly: GCA_965263225.1. GTDB lineage: Bacteria > Bacteroidota > Bacteroidia > Chitinophagales > Saprospiraceae > DT-111. The sequence continues at coordinate 169,443 of CBDHHG010000032.1, read as the reverse complement.
GCTGTAATAAGGACGGATACAAATTCAGAAGAACATTCCCAATCATCATGCTTAGTCCGAATACTAAGCCTACCCTAAAACTTTGATAGACGGCGACCAGGGTTACAAAGATAAATCCGATTAAATGACTTATTTCAGCAAGCGTCATCTGATAACGTATCTCGGTCAGGTCCGGTTTTTTGTTTTGTAACTTAATGGCCTGATTGAAGAACTTAAAAAAAGTGTTTTTGACAATCCACTTAAAGTATTTGATTCCGAGACGTTCGTTCCAGGTTTTGCTTGTGATGAAATTTAGATTGGATAGTTTTTTATAATATTCAGTCTTCATCAGTAGACTATTCAAAATCATCCCTACTATCCATGAAATAACTGACATGGATACACCAAATACAAACCCCAATGTGAAGTGTTTCGTGATCATTTTTTGAAATTGATATTGACAGTTTGGACAATTGGCTTAGCGGCGAATAGCCGTTAGGAGCATTTCAGGCTTCAATAAATTTTTACCTATCCATTAGTTTAATGGCACCAATGATCTCCTCCGGTGCTTCTACATTAAGACAATGCCCCTTCCCTGGTACATCTATTCGGGTGGTGCTGGGTATTTCTTTGACGATGTTGTCGGTGTGAAAAGGGGGCGTAGTCGCATCTTTATCACCAATCACAACAGCACAAGGAATGCTTATTCCTTTCAATCTATCGTAATAACTTTCATCGGCAAAAGCCTTTAAAATGGGGATTAATTTTGAGTGGTCTTGTTGTGGAAAAATTTCAAGAATCGAGCGTATTATTTCAGGGTCAGGATTTTCTCCTATGAGCGATTTTCCAAAGGCTGTTCCTATGGGTTTCCATTTAATGAGCTTTTGTAATATTCCGGATTTTATCAATGGTATTTGCAGACGGTTTTGAAAATTGTCTTTGTTCACATCTCCTGCAAAAGTGGCCATCAGCACACAACTCTTAATATTCTTGTGCTGCATGTCTGGGTGATCAATTAGAAACTTCATCGCTAAAAATCCACCCATGGAATGTCCGACCAGAATACAATCTTCTAAATTGAAATATTCAATGAGTCCTTTATAATCTGATGCCATTGAACTTGAACTAATCCCTTCCTGACCAATGGTTGATTGGCCATGCCCTCTCTGGTCAAATACTATTGTTCGATAACCTAACTGATTTAATCCCTCCACAATGACATTCCACTCAATGTGACTAAATCCAGAGCCATGAGCGAGTAGAATGGTGGTTTTGCCAGTTCCTGAGGTAATCGTATGGATACGCGTGCCATCAGGCATCTCTACAAATTCTATCTCTCCTGGTATGGGTTTTGAAAGCTGAAATTCTTGGTACATAAGTTGTTGGTTTTGCCGTAATAATTGGGTCAGTGTTACATCAGTGTTCCTAGAAATATAAGACACAGTTCTGCTACTGTGAAACTGAACCGCCTTTTTTTCTAGCTTAGTTTAAATATCCAGACCCATTTAGCGGCTAAATTGTTCAAGAAGGGAAACGAAAGATGAAGGATTGGAACTTCTGGGATTTCCAGTCTACTGGGCGGGCTGATTTTATTCGCGGGAGATATGTTGTTTTATTTCAATCTAATCTTCATGCTCTTCCTTGCAGTCTATACTATTGTCTTCCCGAATGAAGAGCAGAAAAGGAGTTAAAATTCTACGTCTTAATTATTCACTCCCTCCATCGGAATTCCTGCCAAACGCTTAATCTCAATCTCCGTCAACTTTTTGCGGTAGATCACCTCACTGATGCGATCCTTAATCTGCGTTTCAGAGAGGATGGCTTCGCGTACATCGAAGTTGGTAGCGCGGCCGGAGCGGTAGAGTTGCCTAGAGAGAGCGGTGTTTTGCTGCGCAATTTCCAGGCTTTTACGTTCCACCGCTTCCAAGCCAATTAAAGCTTGATAGTTTTGGTATTGCTCGGAGAGGGAGGCTTCTATGTCCTGTTGTAAGTCGGATTGGGTCAATTGGATGTTTTCTTGCAGAATGGTGGCGTTATCAATGTCTCGCTGAATGTTTCTACCGGGGAATAGGTCATAGTTGAAGCTTAGGCCGCCGGTAGGACCAAAGGTGCGATTGGAGAGCAGAAAACCCACTTCGGCACGGGAGAAGTTGTAATTGTAGCCGAGATTGACGGACACAGTAGGGTAGAGGGCTGATCTCGCCTCTCGAATCTGGGTGAGGGCAATTTGCTCATCCAGTTTGAGTAAGCGCATATCGTAGTTTTGATCGAGGGCCATTGGAGTTAAATCTTTCAGACTAGGTAGGATCGTCTCCGGAATCTCCAAGGGTACGGTAAATTCTATGCTTACCGTTCTTCCCATGAGGCGATTCATGGCTATTTGATTCTGTCGGAAGGTGTTTTCCAGATTTAGCAAGGTAGAACTATCGGTGTTGACGCGATTCCGCGTTTGTAGCACCTCTAGATTTGTACCGGTACCAATCTGCAACTTACCGGAGGCAAGATTTCTGAGATCCTCATTTAGCGAAATGGACTGCTGGGTGATATCAATCTGCTGATTGATCCGAACTAAGCTATAATAGAGCGTCTGAATTTGAGAAACCAAATCCTGCATGGCCTGTTTAGTGAAGACCTTACTTTGCGCCTGATCTAATTCCAGTCTCTCCTTGCGCGCATACATCTGAAAGCCATCAAAAGCCGTCCAATTAAGAGACGCGCCTAGCCGGAGATTGGTGTTACCCGCGCCCGTTCCAGACCGTTCATCCCCAGAGAAGAACTTCTGCCTGGTATTGTTGCTGGTATAGGATACACTCCCATTGGTGTTTACTGTGGGGAGCATCCCCGCATTGCCCCGATTATTATTGTTGACAGCAATAACCTCTTGATTTCTACGAATCTTTATGCCGTAGTTGTTTTCCAGACCGAGCTCAATTGCCTCTTCTAAGGTTAATAGTTCCTGCCCAAAGATGGGAAAGCAAAGGAGGATAGCTGGAAAGATTAAACCTAATCGACTCCACTTCATGATTTGCGCTTAAAATAGGTATAGATAGATGGTATAACGTACAAAGTAAGAAAAAGGGAGAAAATCAATCCTCCGATAATGGCTATGCCCATTGGGATTCGGCTAGTAGAGGCAGAACCGAAGGCCATAGCAATGGGTAGTACGCCGAGTATAGTAGCCATACTAGTCATCAGAATCGGTCGCAGTCGTAAAGTAGCCGCTTCCAATACTGCATTTCGGGCTGTTAGCCCCGCTTCCATTTTTTGATTAGCGAATTCGACGATCAGGATTCCGTTCTTGGTCACGATTCCGATCAATACGATTACTCCAATTTGGCTGAAGATATTTATGGTATGGCCTCCCATCCAGAGTGCTAGTAAGGCGCCGGTAATCGCTAGTGGTACGGTAAACATGATGACCAAAGGATCAAGGAAACTTTCAAACTGTGCCGACAAAGCCAGATAGATGAGGATCAGTGCCAAAAAGAAAGCAAAGTACAGTCCTCCTGAACTTTCCACAAAGTCTTTGGATGCTCCAGATAAAGCAGAACTAAAGGATTCGTCAAGTACTTCCCGTTTCACCTGATCCATGGCTTCAATCCCATCGCCAATGGTGTATCCGTCCGCTAAGCCAGCCGAAACGGTGGCAGATATATAGCGATTGTAGCGGTAGAGTGTAGGAGGATTGGATTCTTCGCTAAAGTAAACCAAGTTGGGAAGCTGGATTAATTCCCCATCTCGATTCCGTACGTAGATGCCCGCCAAATCCCCGGGATCATTGCGATATTGTCGGGAGGCTTCTCCTACTACCTCGTATTGCTTTCCGTTTTTGATAAAATAGCCAAAGCGTTGACCACTATAGAAAAGTTGTAAGGTCTCAGCAATGTCACGCACGGTCACCCCTAAGCTTCTAGCCCGCTCCCGGTCAATTTCGATATGCAGTTCCGGCTTGTTGAATTTTAGATCCAGGTCAACGACTGAGAAGGCTGGATTCTTTTCGGCTTCTGCTACAAATCGAGGAAGCGCCTCCTTCAAGCGTTCAAAGTCCGGTGCTTGGATCACATATTGAACAGGAAGCCCTCTAAACCTCCGACCCACCTCTATGGTTTGGCGTTGGGTGATGATGGCGCGAGCATAGTTCAGCCCTCTGACCTTAGGATAAAGGGATTGAACAATTTCAGTTTGACTCCTTTCTCTTTCACCCGGTTCAACCATCGTGAAAAAGATGAAGCCTGAGTTGGCAGCCGTACTGGACCCAAAGCCAGGAGAGGTCACTGAGATGTAGGCTCGTGCCTCTGGAATCGTATCCAGAATATTCAGGAGATCCGTCATGTACTTGTCCATGACCTCAAAAGTGGTCCCTTCGGGAGCGGTAGCAAAAACTCTAAAGGAACTTTTGTCCTCCAGTGGTGCAATTTCTGTAGGTAGCAGTTGGATAATGTAGTAAATAGCTGCGATACAAGCTGCGGAAATAGGCCACGCTAACCACCGTACCTTTAGAAATCCTTTCAGGCTGCTGTTATACAGATGGTTTATCCCTTCTAATATATTTTCGGTGAATCTAAACAAGGCAGATTGACGCCGACTTTTCCGAAGAAACCGAGCGCTCAGCATTGGCGTCAAGGTTAAGGATACTAAAGTCGAGATCACAATTGCCCCAGATACAACAATACCAAATTCACGAAATAAGCGACCGGTAAGTCCCTGGAGGAAGATAATGGGCAGGAATACTGCTACTAGCGTAATACTGGTGGCGATAATGGCAAAATAGATCTCCTTTGCCCCTTCAAACCCGGCTTTGATTGGCTCTACTCCCTGCTCAATTCGACGGTAGATATTTTCCATCATTACAATGGCATCATCTACTACCAGTCCGGTTGCCAGTACGATGCCTAGCAGTGTCAATACATTAATGGAGAAATCAAAAATGTACATGACAAAGAAGGTACCGACCAAAGAAATTGGAATGGTGATGACGGGGATTAATGTCGTTCGCCAATTGCGCAAAAACAGGAATATGACAATCACCACTAAGCCAAAGGCGATCAGGATGGTATCTTGTACTTCCTTCACCGCTTTTCGCACAGATCGCGTATTGTCAAAGGCATAACCTACTCTGATATCCGGTGGCAGATCTTTCTTGATCTGTTCTACTCTTACATAGACCGCGTCGGCTATATCGATCAGATTAGAGCCGGGCAGTGGGGTAATGGCGCAACCCACCATTTTGATGATGCCCTTGCCACGAAGAGAAGTGTTGAGATTGCGAGGGCGCAGTGCCACATTGGCCACATCTTTTAACTGTACAATCACACCATTCGTTTCTCGTACAACCATTTCCGAAAACTCCTCCGGTGTGGTCAACCGACCAAAGGTGCGAATGGTAAGTTCGGTGCGATTACCTTCGATCTTACCCGTCGGCAATTCCAGGTTTTGTTGCTGCAAGGCAGTCCGTACATCGAGTGGCGTTAAACCATAGGCGGAGAGCTTATTGGGGTCCATCTCAATTCGCATGGCATACTCCTTGGAGCCCCAGATTCTTATATTAGATACCCCCGCTACAGTCTGTAGGCGTTCCTTAAAAATGTTATTGGCCAATTCGGTTAAACTCAGTAGATCACGATTTTCGCTTTGGATGGTCAGTGCCATTAAAGTTCCGGCATTGGCATCTGATTTGGTGACCGTGGGCGGATCGGCATCAGGAGGAAGTCTTCGTTGTGCTTGAGACACCTTATCACGCACATCATTGGCTGCGGCCTCTAGGTCAGTCCCAATCTCAAATTCTACCGTAATGGTGCTACGACCGTCCGCGCTAATAGAGGAAAGCGAACGAATACCAGCAATACCATTGACCGTTTCCTCCAGTGGTTCCGTAATCTGGGATTCAATCACCTGTGCATTGGCCCCCACATAATTCGTAGAAACGGATACAATCGGCGGATCAACCACTGGATATTCCCTGACGCCTAAGTAGGTGTAACCGATCGCACCAAATAAGATAATTACGATGGAAATGACCGTTGCCAGCACCGGTCTTTCGATACTAGTAGATGATAAACTCATTCTGCGGGATCATTTAGGGGTTCAACTAATTCCTGAATTTTCACTGCTGCGCCATTGGTTAGCGACATCAGGGCGCTCACAATGATCGTATCCCCAAGGGAAATCCCGTTTGTAACCTCTACCAACTGAGCTCGGCGGTCTTCCACGGCAACTGGAGTGGCTACCGCTTTCCCTCCTTTATACACAAACACTTGCTTGCCGTCTAGTACTGGAATGACGGCATCTGTTGGTACCATAATGGCCTCACTATTTTTATCCGTTACCAAGTTTACTTTGGCAAACTGCCCCGGCTTTAGTCGGTTGCCAGGGTTAGCACAGGTTGCCCGAACTCGAAAGGTACGCGTCTCGGGAGAGATCTCGGAATCTGTAGCATATACTTTAGCATTGAAAGCTTGATTAAAGCCCACTACCGTAAAACTTAAGGCTTGATTGGATCTCACCTGACTGATGTATTTCTCTGGCACCTCAAATTCCAGTTTCAAGGGATTTACTTGCTTGAGATCTACTATAATATCGTTTGGTGTGACGTAAGCCCCAAGACTTTTTTGGCGTAAGCCAACCAATCCGGAGAAAGGCGCCACAATATTCGACTTTTCTATCTGGACATCGAGTACGGCCATTTCCGCTTTGATGGCCTCTACCCGGTTGTTGAGCCGATCCATTTCCTCGGCACTTACCCCCTGTATCTTTAGTAATTCATTACCCCGCATTACCTCTTTCTCCGCCAGATCCAAACTCACTTCTAAGCGCCTTCGCTCTGCTTGGAGTTCCTTATCATCAATCTTGGCCAGCAACTTTCCTTTCTTCACAAAAGAAGATTCGTTGAAGTTGAGCTGCATCAATTTTCCCGTCCGTTCGGGGCGAATATCTACTGCTTCGTAGGCGATCAGACTTCCGGTGGCTCCGATTGACTTTTCCAAGGTTCTTGATTCTACCACTAATCCCTGTACGGGCAAAGCACGTGCTTTGGGAGGTGAGGCTGCTGCTGCTGCCGTCTTGGGCTCCACTTTCGTGTTATCGTCGCTAGAACAAGCAGGTAAAAGGAAGAGGACGGAAAGGCAAAATAGTGTAGATAAGAATTGTAGGTGATTTTTTATCATGTCCATTTATCGAGTACTGTTTGAAACACATGAAAGCTACTCAAAAATAGCTCACTGGCCGCGATAAAGCTTTTTTCGACTCAGCAGATATTCTCAAATAACTTCTAAATAAAATGCTTTAGGAGGGATAGAGTTCAAAAGGAATGTTGAAGATATTCTGATTTAACAGAAAAGTAGTATTTCTGATAGATCGCTTAGGATCTAAAGATCGCCGATAGGGAGCTAGATTTAGGACTCATACCTCCATTTATGGAATAGGAACAGGTCCTTGGCTGGAATCTCCCAAAGCAATACGGTGGTTAGCGGTTGCCTCTCGAACAATTAGTACGATCTACGCATCGGGACGATATGGCAAATGGGAAGCGGCTCGTAGCTGTTGCCACGAATGATCCGGGTATTCCCTGTAGCAATATTATTGGGAGAATCATTCGCGATGGTCAAGCAGCGATAAGTCTGAGGCGTACCTCCCGCCACAAAGTTGCCGTCTATGACACAATGTTTGCTATTGGATAGGCGGATACCGACAAAATCCTGCGTTTGGCCTCGCCCTAATATTTTGCAATCCCTGATTTTTGTACTTCGGGTGAGCTTTAGGGTCACTCCATCTTTGCCATTGTTTTCAATCCAAAACTTTTCTAGGATGATATGTTCTAGCATGGTGGTCTCCCCTCCACGGATGACGATGCCGTGACCCTCATTGTTTTCTATTCTACCCATACTCAAAAAACAGCTTCCGGTATTGGATGTATTGGAAATCAACATACCATCACCCTCATTCCCTTCTGCTTGCAAAGACCGGAACATAGAGCCATTACAATCTACTATTTGAAAGCCATCCCCTGGATTCTGATAAGCCTTAAGGCGAGAAAAGTTGGAAGCCTCACAATCGTAAAACCGAAAGCCAGCCTCCAGCGCTCCCGTAACAATGATATTTTCCACATAGGTTTCGGAACTGGCCACCGTATCCAGTTTCAATCCATATTGCGCTTGACCCTGGCACTCGATTTTGATATTTTTCATACTTAAGCCGGACCTCGGCCGAGCATTAAACACGGCAGCGTTGAGTACCCTAGATGTATCGATAAGTTGTACCCGCCAAATGGTACCACTATTGATGTTATGGCGTTCACCCAGTATGGATTTATTGTATCTTAGGTCGATAGCTTCTTCCAAAATATACAGCCCTGCGGGAAAAAACAGCGTTGCACCATTGTTCCTACGAATCAGCTCATTAATTCCTGCCGAATCATCTTGGTTGTCGTTGGGTACAATTGGGTTTTGCAGGCTCTCCTGCGTTACGTCGATATAGCTAGGTTGTGCCATACTACTAGCAAAGGCGAGAAAGGACAAAAGGAGCGCATAGTGGTATTTGTTTGGCATTGTGACTGTGTTTAGGGTTATTTAAGTCAGTTTCAGTTTAAATTAATATTATAATTTAAAAACCACAAATGTAGCGCCGCATTGGATGCTCAATTTACTGGGGACTATCCAAAGATGAAGTATTCACTTACCTCTATTAGGCAAAAACACTTGACTAATCCTAATATAAGATGTCCCATTCATCCTTAAGACTTTCGATAATTCCTTATTTTTGATCCAAATGAAATTAGAATGAGGTTTTATTTGTTTCTACTGCTAAGCTGTTCTACGACCCTACTAAACGCCCAAATACAAAGAGCACAGGAATTACGCCGAAATGTGGTGGCCCTATCTGCTGAAGGGCAAACCGGTTTTGGTTTTATCACAGGTGAGCGCAATGGAAAGTTGTTTATTGTTACCGCAGCACATGTCGTGGAAGCTGCCTTGGAGGCCGATCAAAATGTAAACCTTAAATTCTTTCAAGATTACAATACCTACGAAGCTAAGATTTTACGTAACTATCTGGATGTAGATGTAGCCCTATTGGAGGCCACCAAGCCTACTGGTTTTTCCTGGACCAGTAACTGCCTGGGCGTCGCCACAACCAATTCAGATGTAGCCTTTATTGGACGGGAAGAGGACTGGTATATTCCGACAGATCGAGCTTTGGGCACGATATACAGCATGCAAAATAACCGGATACAAGCTGACATTAGCTCCGTAATGGTCGGCACCTCTGGCGCGCCTTTAATCGCGGAAAGTGGAATCGTCGGCATGATCATTGAGGCGGACGGTATCAAAGCCATAGCCGTAGATCTCAACCAGTTGCGTGCGGTCCTTTCAGAATTTAACTACTTTTTTGCCTTAAGTGGGGCGGGTTTGATCGCCCCAAACAATAGTGATGATTTGGACACGGACGCTATCTATCGTGACATCAAAGCCTTCAAGACGGCGCAGCAGAGAGACGATATTCCCGCCTATCAAAGCTACATCCGCGATTTTGCCAATGGGGAGTTCAAGGATAAAGCCATCAACCGAATTCAGGAGCTGGAGGAGGAAAAGGCGAGAGCTAGAGAAACGGCTCGCTGGGAAGTGGCAAAATTGCGAGACGATCTTCCTGGCTATCAGAAATACCTGGATAGCTATCCCAATGGCAGATATCGGCTCCAAGCCTTGCAAGGTATGCAAGCATTGGAAAAGAAAGTTGCAACAAATTCTAACCAGATCACAGACAAGCAGGGAAATACCTATACCACCAAAGTTATGAAAGATGGAAAACGCTGGATGACAAAAAACCTGAATTTACAATTAGAGAACTCTTGTTGCTATGATAATGAGCCTGCCAATTGCACCAAGTATGGTCGACTATACACTTGGGAGGCCGCGAAGCAAGCCTGTTTCGAGCTGGGAGATGGCTGGCATTTGCCGACGGATAAAGAATGGCAGAAAATGGTAGATCAATATGGTGGTGCTAGAAACGGGGGGGCCAAGGATAATGGCAATGGTGCGTTTAAAGCCCTTTTTGGAGGTGGAAGCAGCGGTTTTGCTGCGAAACTAGGCGGTTGGCGTCTTTCAGAAGGAAAGAGCAAATTACTCCGGAACACTTGGCTACTACTGGTCTAGCAGCTCCACTGAAGGGAAATCCAACGGTTGGTTATACTACTTTGGCGGACCTAGCGGCACACTATATCGTGGTCAACATGATAGGACCAGCGCTTTTTCTGTTCGTTGCCTCCAGCGATAGATTATTTGACTGCGAGAGCTCTAGCAGGATACTTCGCCTGCTCGCCGGCATAGCTAGTCAAACTTTGTTTGCTTGGGTAAAGTGAAAAGTGACCGTAGGAATGGTGAATTACCTCTCTATACTATTAAACAAACTAATGAAAATCAGTGCGGCAGATATCCGAAGGTTCACCTAGTAATGGCTAATGTTAAGTTCGGATATATTGCTCAGCTTTATTTGATTACTCTTGTATCCTCAGCACCGTTAAAATTGAGAAAAGAAAACCACTAACATGCCAAAATTCATCCTCCTAATTGTTCTTTTGGTAGCTACTATATCCTTAGCAGCACAGACACAGCGGGCAGAATCTTTGCGTCCCAATGTCGTAGCCATTACTGCGGCAGGCCAGCAGGGTTTCGGCTTCATCACCGGCTCCCGTCACGATAAGCTATTTGTGGTGACGGCTGCGCACGTAGTGCAAGATATTAATGCAGAAAGCTCATCGATAGAGCTCAAGTTTTATGATGATTACAAACGATATACGGCGCAGGTTATTCACAATTATTTTCCGGAGCAGGATATCGCTTTGCTGGAAGTGTCCAAGCCCGAATACTTTAGCTGGTCTAATGTGTGCCTGGGGCAAGCCAAAATTGGGGCAGATGTAGGTTTTATTGGCCGTAAAGGCAACTGGTATGTTCCTCGGGGCCATGCCATAGGAACTATCAATAGCTTTGAGCAAGATCAGGTTGTGGTGGACATTACTTCGGTTACAGTGGGCACTTCTGGTGCACCCTTGATTGCAGAGAGCGGGATTGTAGGTATGATTATCAATGCGGATGATGTGGAAGTGCGGGCCATCAAGATTAGTCAGCTACGCACTACCTTGGCCGAGGAGTATAGCTACTTTTTTACACTTACAAGCGCAGATAAAACTTCAAATGAGTCTTCAACGGAAAAGCAGTCTGTACGCAAGAATCTAGAGCAGATCCAAGATAGACAAGGCCACACCTATACCACCAAAGTTTTGAAAGACAATAGGCGCTGGATGAGACAAAACCTGAACCTTAAGGTGGATAACTCTTGGTGTTACAAAGACAATCCTGCCAATTGTGCCCGATATGGTCGACTGTACACCTGGGAGGCGGCTAAGCAAGCCTGTGCGGAACTCGGTGATGACTGGCGTTTACCGACGGATGAGGAATGGAGAGAAATGACCAAGCAATATGGTGGGTCGGATGATGATGCAAGTGATGGCGGAAAGGCTGCCTATAGAGCCTTGCTGGTGGGGGGAAGTAGTGGTTTTGCTGCGCAGCTCGGTGGCTGGCGCCATCCCGATAAGGGGTTTTACAACTACGGTGGAGGGGGCCTTTATTGGTCTAGTTCCTCGGAAGGGAGTACTAATGCATGGGGGTATTACTTCTACTCAGATCATGCTAAGTTGTATCGCCTCGAAATTGATCACAATGATGGTCGTTCTGTTCGTTGCATACAAAAGTAGGATTACAATTAATAATGAAAAATGGAAAAGAAGATTGGGAGATTAGAGAGGGGTAAGCATAGCCGTTAACATGGTTAATATAGAGAAAAGAAAATGACAGATATGCCAAAAATTAGCGTATTAATTGCCCTCATCATAACAAGCCTTTCGCTGACGGCGCAGACACAGCGTGCGGAATCTTTGCGCTCCAATGTAGTGGCTATTTCCGCAGCAGGCCAGCAAGGCTTCGGTTTCGTGACAGGCTCCCGTTACGATAAATTGTTCGTTGTGACAGCAGCCCATGTAGTAGAAGATGCGGTTGCAGAGAACGCGTCCATAGAGCTCAAGTTTTATGATGATTACAATCGATATACGGCACGGGTCATTCGCAATTATGCTCCGGAGCAGGACATCGCCTTGCTAGAGGTATCCAAACCCAAGTACTTTAATTGGGCAAGCACCTGCCTGGGACAAGCCAGTATTGGGGAGGATGTGGGGTTTATCGGCCGCAATAGCAACTGGTATATTCCTAGGGGACGTGCTTTGGGGACCATCAATAGCTTCGATCAAGATCAGATTGTGGTGGACATTACATCGGTGACGGTGGGTACCTCTGGCGCGCCCTTGATTGCTGAAAGTGGAATCGTGGGGATGATTATCAATGCGGATAATGTTGAGGTGAGGGCCATCCATTCGAATCAGTTGCGCACTATTTTGACCAAAGAGTACAGTTACTTCTTTACACTTACCGCCACAGGTAGTAAGGCCACAAGTGGATCAAGTGGCGAAAAAAGGCCAGTGCGCAAAAACACCAATCAAGTGCAGGATCGGCAAGGCCATAGCTATACTACCAAGGTCTTGAAAGATGGCAAACGCTGGATGACCCAAAATCTGAACCTTGAAGTGGATAATTCTTGGTGTTTTGATGAAGATCCAGCCAATTGCGCCCAATATGGCCGATTGTATACTTGGGAGGCCGCTAAACAAGCCTGTGTTGAGTTGGGAGAGGGCTGGCACTTGCCGACGGATGAGGAGTGGGGCAGCCTTCTTGCTGTTGAAGAATATAAAGCGGAAACCTATGAAGCTTTCGTGCAAGCTGATAATAACGCATTTACGCTTCTATTTGGTGGAAGCCGCCTTACAGGTGGCTCTTTTCTGAATCTTGGCAACTACGGAGCATATTGGTCCGTGACGAACCAGAAAGTAGGTCAAGCCTACGGCTATATTGTGTTTGACGATGACAAGGAACTGGATCGGTTCTATGACGATAAGAATGTTGGCCTTTCAGTCCGGTGTTTACGAGATCGCTAATCTACTTTATAAGGATAGAATCATTATATGGTCCTTCAGGTGGAAGTTGGTGGATTTGAGTTCATCTAGTAGACTCTTAGATGCCAGTACAGCAGACGATCTAGGAACCATGGAAAACTATCAGGACTACCTAGATCAGTGCAAGGACGGAAAATTTCGAAAACAAGCTCAGAAGCGCATTGAAGAATTGAGACGAAAGACTGAATCCATAACTACCGACTGGCAAAGGAAGGATGTTCCAAGCTCCTCCTCTGCTATCGACAAGGAAGAGGTAGGGGGCTTCAGAATGATGGTGTAGGTGGGCTCTATTGGTCTTGTTCTTTGGAAGACGGGCGCTCTAGCGCTTGGTACTACTACTTCATCCAGCCCCTTGGGCAGTTAAATCGCCTCGAAGACCAACTTGCCTTCGGTTTTTCGGTTCGTTGTCTAAAGAACTAAGTGCTTTTTGTTTAAAGATATAATATGCGTGCTTGAGCCTCTTAAATTAGACAAGCAGTACCTTTATCGCCATGAAAAGATGCAAATAAATATGCCAAAATTTCCTCTCCTGATTCCTCTTTTGGTAGCTAGTATCTCATTATCTGCACAGACAAAGCGTGCGGAATCTTTACTACCTAACGTTGTTACCATTTCTGCAGCAGGGCAGCAGGGTTTCGGTTTCATCACAGGTTCCCGTTATGATAAGCTGTTTGTGGTAACGGCTGCCCATATAGTGCGAGATGCGACTACAGAAAACTTGCCAATAGAAATCAAGTTGTATGATGATTATAATCGATATACGGGACGAATCATTCGCAATTATTCTCCGGAGCAGGACATCGCTTTGTTGGAAATCTCCAAACCCAAATACTTCAGTTGGTCAAAGGCATGCCTAGGGCAGGTAAGGATTGGTGAAGATGTAGGTTTTATTGGTCGCAATGGCAACTGGTATATCCCAAGGGGCCGTGCACTAGGGACGATCAATAGTTTTGAGCAAGATCAGATTATCGTAGACATTACTTCAGTAACAATCGGTACTTCTGGCGCGCCCTTGATTGCCAAAAGCGGGATCGTAGGCATGATTATCAGTGCGGATGATGTGGAAGTACGTGCCATAAGTGTAGATCAACTACGTACTACTTTAACCGAAGAGTATCAATACTTTTTTGCAATAACTGCTACGGATGGTGTTGGTTCGAGCAGTCCACCTACTAGGATTTTATCAAACCCTATGAATGATACTGAATCTTCAGAAGAGCCGTCTACAGAGGCAAAGCCTCTGCCGTCGTATTCTAATCAGATAAAAGACCGGCAAGGCAATATCTATACCATCAAGATAATGGAGGACCATAAGCAGTGGATGATGCAAAACCTCAAGCTCGAAGTTGAAGACTCCTGGTGTTACAAAAATAATCCTTCTACTTGCCATCAATTTGGTCGACTCTATACCTGGGAAGCGGCTAGAAGAGCTTGCACGGAACTGGGGGACGGCTGGTATTTACCAGCGGACGAGGAGTGGCAAACTATGATGGCTAAATACGGAGAAGCTTCCTATGACATACTATTGCAAGGTGGGCAAAATGGATTTGCTGCAAAGCTCAGTGGTTGGCGCCATCCGAATGGGAGTTTCGGTGGTCTTGGTTCGGACGGTTATTATTGGTCTAATTCCACAGGCGGTAATTCCCAAGCTTGGTACTATGCCTTCGACCAGTATACGGGTCAGTTGTCCCACCTCACGAGCCAGGCTGGCTATGGTTTTTCGGTGCGTTGTGTGAAGGATGGGTTGTAATTCATTGGGCTATTGGTAATACACGAGAAAGTCAGACGATATTAAGCAAAGTAAGATCTACTGAACTTGGCCGATTCTGTTACTCCTATCCTCACTTCTTCCTCGGCCACAAACCAGCTATCCCTCCCACTACACCAATGATCCCCATCACCCAATTCCAAAACAAATTGGCATTGGCGCTTTTTGCCAAGTGCTCAATGACGGTCGGTTTAACTGATTCCTGCGTATTAGGGTGAGCACCAATGATTAGATCTTTGGCTTTGCCTTGCACGCGCATCTTAAAATGGTTGCCTTGCTGATAAAAAGACAGGGTCGTGGCTTCCGGCTCTATAATGTCCGCAAAGGGTTTATCCTTTAAATCGTATGAGATTCCTCTGCTGATGACCTGCCCATCAATAATTTCCGATTTCATACCTCGATCATCCTCAAGATCACTTCGTTGAAACTCCAATCCGCTGACAGGGACCAATCTGAAGGCAAATGTACTATCCTGATTGGGGATAAAGGCCATTTGGGGGCCTTCCGATAGGACGATTTCTGCCAGGACTAAGGTAGAATCTGAGCCAAAGACTTGGCCCCACTCTAAATTGGGCATTTCCAGCTGCGCATTTCGTAAGGCAAATCTGCAACGCAAAGAATCAACTAGAACCTGGCTAATCAATTGCTCTTCCGCCAGTTCAAAAGTCAGTACAGCCTGGGCCGGTAAATCAATCTCCTCCCACTTGATCTGCCCGCCGTAAAGGATGACCTCCTCCAGGGGTTCTCCCGCTGGCACTTGTTTTTCGAATGTGTCAAAGCTTAGGGATTGCACGGTGAAAGAGGAGAATTCCTCTAGGTATAAATCCTGGCCGAAATCCCAGTCTTGGTTCAGGCGAAAGGCCAGGTAGGTAGTCCTTCCTTCCAGTTCAAAATCAATACTAGGCCATTTGATGGATCCCACTAAAATAAGCCCCAGGCAGGATAGAACGATTAAAACAGGTCGGAGCCAGCGGCTTGTACCTAGGCGTTTAATGGGGGACAAAGGAGCAGCGAAGAGTTGGTCAATAAATAACATGAAACTCCTTCGCAATTGGGCGGCCTCCACGCCTAATGCTTCGGCATTTTTCGTTCCCTCCAGACGATGCTGTTCATAATGGTGGTACTGGCCCTGTAATTGAGTCAATTCATCCGCTAGATCTTTCCGTCCTTTCGCTTCTAGCAGCTGCTCCAAGTTTCCCACGAGCACTTTGAACTCGTTTTTTGCTACCAGCTGCGATAATTCTTGCTTTGTCATAAGACAAATTTAGATTTTTATCTGGATGACTTCCGTCACATCCTTTACCCCACTCCGATCCTTACCCACTATTTGCAAGGTGTATTCACCAGCGGGAAGGTTCTGGGGTAAGCTTATCGGGATGGCCCTTCCGGCCAGGAAAGACCGGCCGTCTCTAATCGGCGTATAAGCTGTCTTACCTCTCAATCGCCATTTGAGTTGTTTGACGGTAGTGGAGGCCACTAGCTTTATCAGCAAGCTTTGGTTTTCAGGCTCATTAATCTGTACAGGTACATAAACTCTCCGGCCATGGTCTTCCGTAAAGCCCAACAAACCCACTAAACGTGCATATTTAGTACTGGCATTGCCCAACAAAACGGTTTGAGTATTCCATACCAGGGACTGTCCATAGGGGAGGGTAGCGTCCATTCGGTAATAGACATTTCGTGGGATGCCCATCCCTCTAATATTGGCTGGAGTTTCCGTCTGGACGGGAATACTCAGCTTGACCTTTTCGGCTTCCGTTGAACTATAGCTTAGCCTACCCTTGGTAAAATGCACCAACTGTATATCATAAGCACTTACGAGTGAGCGATAAAAGCCTTCACAATGTTTACCCCGAGACTGATAGCCCATCCGGCCACTGATGGGAGTTAAGTCTTCATCGCATTGAGCAGTAAGGAAAAGTGGAAGAATCATCAAATAGAGAAGAAACAAGGTACGCATAGGTTATTTTTTGGGTATCGATGTGCCTACGGCAAAAGTAATTGTATCCTCATACTTATATCCATTAAAGATAGAAGTAAGAGTTTAGTCAAACCTAATCCTCACTCTGCTGAGCTCGAATTACCTTACTCGACAGCCATTCTCTTCTTAATTTTTTCGCTCGGCAGCGCTCGGGTAGTTTTTTCGACGAAGATAATGGCATCATGACTACGGGTATAATCCAAAGTCTGTCGATAATTACCAATTTCTCGGAAAGATTCGAAGAACATGGCACCCGTTGCGAAGGTCAGTACATCCTGTTGAAAGTACTCCTCCACTTCTTTTGGCAATGGCTGTCGAAGATCCAGAAAAGCCATCTTTTTACCGGTTTGCGCGAAATAACCTTCTAGTGATAGAGGATCGGCTGCCCCTACGGTATAACCTTTCAATCCGGATTTGTTATTGGATAAATTCCGAGAAAAAGCCTGAAACCCGCCTTGGTTGAAAGCGAAGGCGATAGAATAATAGGTGTCTCCCAGGGCATCTCGCAAATGCGCCCCCATGGGTTTGATGCCACCATTCACCATGGCGGTTGGATCAGCGGCTACGTGTGAATTATGCGCCCAGACCACCATTTTAGTGCCAGCCTGTAGTTTGCTACGAAGATATAGGATGTTATCTCCCATGTAATAGTCCCGCATTTCTGGATCTACCTGTTTGAATATCCTAGCCTTTACCGTTCGCCAGCCCTGAATCAAAATACGCAGGTGTTCTAATCCTCGCCGATAGGCTGTAGCCGAAGAGGTGTGGACCAGACGGCCTTCTGAAAGAACTACATCTGCCAGTAGTTCGTTATAGAGCTGATCGACTTGTTCTACCTGAGCTGTATCGACTTTTTGACCAAAAGGTCTGATGCTTTTACTAAGGGTACTAATATACCTAAACATAGTGGATAGAGCCGTATCGGCATTCACCAAGAAAGTATCTACTTCCGCTTGTGATTGTTGTAACACTTGGACATCGTATCCCAGAAATTGAACCCGTTTTTCAGTTGGAACGGTCAGATTGTAATTCCGTATCCACTCGATCATATCTAACACTTCCTCGGTGTCCCAGGTCCAGAAGCCTTGAGAGGCCAATGCTTCTTCTTTCGTTCCGATACCATTTAGGACATAATTGTTGATATTCTGGCAGGCTGGATAACTCGCTTCGATGGCGAATACCTGGAAGTCCATTTCACGTACCAGGAATTCCAGCATTCGGTGTTTCATCTGGAAAAACTCCCGGGTTCCGTGGGTAGCCTCGCCCAGCCCCACTATGGACACATCCTTTAGGACCGGCTTGAGCCACTGCAAATCCTCAAACCCTTTGCCTGCTTCCATACTCTTCAAAGTATGACTGTTTTCGCCTAGCCAATCAATGATCCGTTGGCGACGTGCCTTCAACTCGGCCTGCCATGCTTTATAGTCTTTTGCCGACATGACCATCACTTTTTCAACACTGTAAGCGCCTTGGTTCATCGTTAGGAAGTCTTTATAAGCCGGATCCTCAGCGTTGGTAAGGCCCTCATCCTCTGGACTGAGTGGCGATACCTTGAAGTAATACCTTCCGGAATTGCTAGCCAGCAGCTCGTACTTCTCCGGACCATTCACACCATTTGGCGAATCGAGGTAGCCAATGCTATCCTTTTTGGCATTCAGCAAGGTGACATCAATATCTACTCCCTGTTGGAGAAAGGTCACTTCGGCATATGCTCCTTTCTTTAACTCCAGTTCGTACAAATGGGATTCCCCGGCCTTAAGCGCTGTTTTGACTTGAAAGCCATTCTGCAGTTTAGTTTGGCCATTCAGCCCGGAATGGGTGCAAATCAACAGATATCCGAGAAGAAGAAGTTTTACTATTTTCATATTGGCTGGAAGTGTTTAAGAATAAAAGTAATTGGATTTCTATGGAATGAACAAAAAAAACTCAAACGATTTGAAGTTTTCACAAAACCTAGGTTTAGATTAGGTAGGATCCCAATCGTCAGAAGCTTAAACTATGAGTTAGGATTAACTGTGTAGGTTATAGCTATTGAATTACTGCTATACTTTGGTTACTTTCCTAGCTTATAGATGGAATGGTGACCTAAGATTTCGATGCATCTCTTATGCGGTATTATTTCAATATTGAAGAGTTTTGCCAGATGCGAAGCCATAGAGTATGAAAGTGCAAAATTGTTGAATAGAAGATCGTATGTAGACCTAAGTCTTCCAGCTTCTCACTTCCCAATACAAAAAGTGATTTTGATTGATTATCAAGTAGTTAACCTTGTAAAGGTACAAATAGGGTACAATTTTTCCATTTTAGGGCACTTTTGCCCTATTTGGGCCTTCGGATACGGAAAAATTTTTCATAATTTTTTTTTGATAATATTTCTGTTGGTCACTGTTCGTCGATCTCTTTTGACTGCATAGCAATTCCAAAAACCAACATTCCAATAATGCCACCGGTAAATCCGGCACTGATCAAAAACCTCGAAGTTGCGATGACCGGCCAAAATGCAACCAGGGCTGTTCCAATGAGTACAATGATCGAGATGGCAAAACCAATCTTGTTGGTGTTCATGATCTTGATTTTTTTGCTTTACGATATTTTCCGGGCTCGAATCTTTTCCCGCCATGTTTCTTTGCTGCAGCCTCTAACTTACAATCTTCTGAACAGTAGACTTTGTTCCATACTGTCTTGACATAATCCCTACCGCAGTTTCGACATTGGTGGACGCTACCCACCTGACTACCACCCTCGCTTACGCGCGCGCGATAACGGCTGCCGTTAACTGACTCCTCGCCGTTTTTCTGCTCGCTGTCGATTTTGCGGTTTTCTTCTAGTAGCCGCTCTTGATTTATGCTGTCCTCATTCTGCCGTTTATCGGCTACTTCCCAGATAGTCAGGAAGGGAATGTCTGTATTCTTGGCAGCGGACAATCGGCCGTTATTGTCAGCGAACAGTTTTGCCATTCCGCTTCTAGCATATCCTTCGATGCGCCAAGCTAATGTCTCTCTGAATTCAGAGATTACAGAAGGGAGATTCCAAAACTCGTTTGGTTCTAAATCTCTTTCAATTCCACTGCCGGCTTCTACTTGCAGCTGCAGATAGGTCATGTAGTAAAAGATGGTTTGTCCGATGACAGTGAGAACCAAGAATATTAGTCCTTTCCACCAAGCTCCGGTTTCTACTTCGGTCAGCACTTGCTTATTTAGCGATTTCGCTGCGATTAGTTCTTCTTGTCTAGCTGAATTGACACTTTCTGTTTCTCGGTCCCTGTCCTGTTTGAATGCGATAAGTGCGGAGGCCTTCAAAGTAGTAATAGCATTTACTGAATCGGCCATTGCTGATCTAGCTTTCTCTATATCTGAAAGGATCCTTCTTCTTTTAGATCTGCAATAGGCATTCCCGTTGTTTGCGCATGTCCTTAATCTTGCTCTTTCGTTGGCTAGTGCTGATGAGTCGGCCTTGAAGGAAGTCCGGATAGACTGCAGTCTCAGATTGAATGGGGTGGATATCATGGCCGTGTCTCCAGCGAATTTCAAACTAATTCCAGTCACCCGACGATCGAAGGCCTCTTGAATAGAATCAATGCTGACCAGCTGCGGTGTCTCGATTGAATCTTCTGCATAGTTGAAGGATCCTATCCCAGAAAGTACGTAGGAGAGTAGTCCAACTATGGCCAAGCCTCTTAAGTATGACCTGTTCAGTATTCGATGTCGTTTTCTCAGTTCAGACTCTCCTTGAAATAGGTCTTTTACTACAAAAGGCTTGATGGCTGGTCTTGATAGGATCCTGGAGGAACCTTCTACTAGAATTCCAACTCCTAGAGCAGCTATTATCAAGAGAACATTGTAAACATCTACTTGGTCAAGCAGAATGCTATAGACAGCATAAGCTAAAGAGGATCCTGATAGTAATTGTCCCAATAAGCCGATAAACCAGAACTTATTTAAGCTCTCTCCATGTTCATTGAAGAACTCTCGATTCTTTGGAATACTCTTTAAAATCTTCATATCGTTTCCTTTTTTCCAAACCACTCTTCAAGCTTATCGAGTACCACATCAAGGATGTTTGATCGATCTCTAAGATATTGTAACTGTTTTGTTAGGTCAAGCTCTTGGTTGGCAAGTATGGCCAACCTATCGGAGGCCTCCAGTAATTGAGCTACTTGGGATAATCCCATGATTTCCAGCTTTTTTAGTCTTGAAATAGATGATGCTGAAGCATCTAAGGTCTTAGGTTTACGCACACCTCGCCCATTACCATTGATAGATTTCTTCTTCATAGTTAAAGGTTTTCCGAGCTCCCTATTAGGGAGTCGTCAATTATTGTCTATGGTAAAAAGTGGGAGGGGGGTGGTATATCTGGCAACTAGTTATAGAAAACCAATCTGCCGATCCTGAACGAACGCCATTGTGTCTGACCTTCTCCGATCATTTCTATAAATCTCAAGTATCCTTTTTCAATCGTACTTAAAGTTCCAATGGCGATGGCCTTCGCCGTTCTTAATTCTCCAGTATCTTTTGCAAAAGTAATTTTTGTTGCTTTGCCCAAGTATAGTTTCACGATCATCCAGGCTGCTTTGAGGGCATCGGAGAAGGTGGTGAATAATCTCTTGATTTTATGAGCTATTGTCATTACTTGTTTTTTCACGGCTCCTGTTTTAATAATTTAAGTTCAATTCAAATGTATAACAATTTGTAATACTTATCAAACTTTTCGATATATTTTATGATATATTTTGAATTATTTATTATACATAATGGATTATAAGTATGTCAAATCGTATCTTTGGAAGCATGGAGCACCAAGTTTTTAATAGAATTAAGGCGGTATTAGCGGAACAGGGGAGGACAAGCAAATGGCTATATGAAGAAATGGGAGTGAGTAAGATTACAATGTCTTTATGGGCTAGGAATGCCCGGCAACCATCAATTGAAAATCTTTTTCAAATGGCTGCTAAATTGGAAGTCTCTCCTTGTGAATTACTTGTAAATGAAAATCCGTTTGTAGTTGTAGGAGAAACGGAGAAGTAAATCTTAGGTTGACCTCTTTTTTTTATGGAGCAAATTCTATCAGACCTTTATTTCTAAAACTTCATGACAAATATAATCCAGGTGTACTGAGCTATTGCAAGAACACGAATTCAATGAATCAATTTCTTGATCAAACACATGAGAATGCGTAGCATAAAACAAATTGAGTTTAAACTTGAACCTAATTTCAATTCACAATTTAGAGGTAGACGGAAAGGTGTTACCTCTATAACTGAAGATATCCGACTATTGGGGGAAATCAACAGATTAGGCGTTACATTAGTTGAACTTGAAGAAGGTGAAGTGGATGGACTTAAGACTATTTTCGTGAAGTTGAGGTGCTTCACAGAGACTCATCCAAGTTGTGAGTTTAAGTGGTTGGAAATCGAGATCACTTTTCCCGGATTAAAGGATCTAATAGTCAAAGAGGTAATTCCTGATCTGGTAACTGGAGAACAGCCGATCAAGATTTCCACGACTTACAAAGGAGGTGTATCGGTCGAGTTTTCAAAATTGAAGATAGGTCCCAATGTAGAGTTAGAAGAAACTCGTGAAACAGAAATATTCTTTTCTGAAGTAATAGGTAGAGGTGTTGGTCTTGACTATGCCAAATGGGTTTTTGAAACCCCAGAAGGGAAGGAGCTACATGTCAATCGTGATGTAAGCCTATTGGCTACTCATTTCTCTGGAGAAATAGATGTAAACTTAGATATTACGATCCGAACAAAGATCAAGACACAGGGAATTGCTAGAGCACTCCCATTCATAGGTAGGAAAAAGTACAACGTTACTAGAAGAATCCCTCTATAACAGGGATCGGATACAACTTCTTGGCAGATCCTAGTCAGCTTACCAAAGTTAGCTGGTGGGAGTATTAGCCTGCAATTTGTTTTTTGGTTTAACTTTCAATTTCTAGAGGACACATCTAAAACCAGTTAGGGCATTTTTTGTATTCGGTTTACTTGAGGATCTTACAGTAGTTATCATAAATCTAGGCATGTCCACCCAGGATCCCCCTCTAACAACCTTATTCCTGCCAATATTTGGTCCTGTAGGGTTCTTAGCCGTTTTCTCAGATCCAAGCAACCCTGTATACCAGTCGTTGGTCCATTCCCATACATTACCCGCCATGTCTAGTACTCCATATGGGCTGGCACCCTTTGTGAACATATTCACATTCGTTGTATACTTGTATCCATATTGTAGGCCATACGTCATTCCTGGGAACGCGATCCACCAATTGCAAAGGTCTTCATCAGCCTCGAATTTTTCTCCCCATGGGTAGGTTCTGCTATTTGGCCCCCTTGCTGCCTTTTCCCATTGTGCCTCTGTAGGTAAACGTTTACCAGCCCAATCCGCATAGGCTTTGGCATCTTCCCAATCAACACAAACTACCGGTTGTAAGGGTTTGTTGAACTCAGGATGGTTCCAAGGTTGAAAATTATTAATCACCTTGGTCCTAATAGCTCCTGCCCCCCCTGCTTCAGCGTAAAGAGTTACCTGACCTTTTGGTTTTGGGTGGCCTGTAATTTCTACAAACTTTTTGTATTGTTCATTAGTAACTGGGATTTTGTCTATATAGTAGCTATCTAGGAAGACCTTCTTTAAGGGCACTCCAGTAACTTCATTACTAGCATATAGTCTTTGCCTATCCTCACGCTCTTTAACAGTAACCCCCATTGTGAAATTACCTTCGGGAATTAGGATCATCTCAGCTCCATCTTGTGCAATTATTTTTTGCTCCATGATTTAAACAACATTTAGTTCAATTGAATTATTCATTCCAAAGCAGATGAATGCTCCCCAGTAATACGGATTAGAAATACGCCGTCTTAAATCTAACTGGGCATTACTGAGGGCTTCTGCCTTTTTTTGCCCGGATTTCAGGTTTTCGTAGAAGTTTCTCATTAAAGATGCTGTTTCATCATCTGGGACGGTCCATAAACTTAGAACCAATGTTTCGGCGCCTGATCGGAGAAAGGATCGCTTTAGGCCAAAAACTCCTTCTCCTGAACTTATGTTTCCGAGCCCAGAATCACAGGCTGAAAGTACAACTAACTTAGTACCTCTCAAATCAAGCTCTTCGATCATCTCAGCGGTTAATACCCCATTTTCAAATTCTTCCGGAAGAGGGAGTCCTTTTCTGTACGTCTCGGCTCCAGCAAACAGCAATAGAGAGTGTAGGTTAGCAAAGACACTTAGATGAATTTTCCTAGATTGTTCAATTTCAGGAAAGTGAGACAAAGATCTGCGTAATCCTTCGTCCTGCAAATAATCATCAGAACTGTCTCTGGTTACAAATAACCCATGAGTCGCAAGATGCAGAATTCTTGGTGATTGAATTTTTCGAAGAAAACTGACATTTGCGTCCTTCCCTGAAACTGGGATTGTCCCCAAAGTTCTTGCAATACCAGATATCTCACGATCTGTGGCTGGCAAGGGAGAAATTTCCTCTTCCCAATTTTGACTAAGAAAATTTTCATGCCTTTGCCCGTAAGAATCTTCGGCAAGGGTTGCAGGATCACTGTGGTTTCTTAGGTCAAACATGGGGGCTCCAAGGATAATGGGGGGAGAATTATCAAGGTCTGGATAGCCAGGAGATTTCAGTAGGTCTTTACCTGAACTAATATAGCTAATTTTATAGCAGTCAATCAAGAAGCTTTTTCTAGTTATAGGTATAATTCCAAATGGAATTATATTCAAAACTCCATCTGGCGCTATTATCAGCCTACTAGTTTTGGGTAAGACTTGAACTATAGGTATCCAAATTAATTCTGCTAATTCCTTGCCAATTTGGAATAATTCTTCGCTGGATTCATTAGAACGAGTACTCTTAAAGGACTCCAAAAGGTCCCTGTATCGATGCCATTTGCTTAATATTGCAACCTCACTTCCAAGGTTGACAACTTTTGGACTGGAGAAGTGATCAGGGGAAACTAAGAATGCAAAGTATTGACTCTCTTCCTGAACAGGTCGCGGGTTACCGGGGATTCCGAATATTTGCCCTGGGTATTTTACAAATTCGACTAAAACTGCATCTTTAGGTACTTTTTTATACACTGCACCAGGCATTATCTCATCTGGAAATTGATCTGCTATTGAAGGAAGTTGTTGAGCGAGTTCTTTCTCCAGTTGTTCTTTTTTTCTGCTTAATTGAAGTAGGCTTATCTTTGCCGCCTCTAAAGCATCTCCCGTTCCATGTTCAATATATATGCTTGCGACCTGCTGTCTAAGAGACCTCCAAAGCCTAATCTTTGAACTTACAGAAGGATCATTTGTATGATGATCAAAGCTGAATGTATCTACAGTAAGATTTTTGCTATTTAGGGCTACCCTATAAGCTTTCTCCACAAATACTGAATCTTCATTAAGGGAGGTAACAAGTAGGTGGCTTATGCCGTAATACTCCTGTTTTATTCCTTTGATAAAATCTAATTTCTGGGAATCTGTTGCTACAGGGAAAAAGCTATGGATCTCTTTTTGGTTAATTAGATAAAGTGTGAAAAGGAAATTGAATGATAGTTGGAAGTTTCCTTGTAAGTAGTTTAAATAGGCTAAATTCATCAAACTTGTTTGAAGTTGACTCGAATTATCGCCAAAGATTTTCTCCCTCATGTCAAACACTTGGTTTAGAATTCCAGCGGCTCTTTCTAATTGATTTAGGTAGCAATAATTCAAACCAATCATGTTCTTACAAGTCAAAAGTGTTGGATTTTCATCTTCTAATATGTTATTCCATCGAGACTCTGCTATAGACAATGATTTTTCTGCTTCAATGAAGTTTCCTTTCCTCATTTCAAAATGTGCTTTATTATGAGCTAGCAAGGCCCAAAGAAACTCATTGTTGGTATCTGATTCTTGAAGCAGCTCTGTGGCTTCTTTGAACAACTCTCTAACCTCCTTAGATTCTTCTTCCTTATAAAGAAAAAGAGAAAGGCTTAATAGGCCTTCAACTATGAGTTCACTGTTGAACGGTTGTAGATTTCTTCTAATTAGTAGCGAGTGTTTTTGTAATTCACGTGCTTCTTCAATATTCCCAATAATAGAATAGGCCCTTGCTAAGGCAGAATATCCCTTTGCAGTTGTAGCACTGACTTCCCCTGCATGGGAAAGCTTTATATCTAGGGCTTCCTCAAGCGTCTGTACCGCTTTCCCAAACTCTGAAATTTCAAGATAGAGGAAGCCTAGGTTATTTAGGGTTTTGGCAGTTTCAAGACCGGTTAGTATGTGGCTATCAATTTCCACAACCCTATGAAGGAGAGCGATCGCGAGTCTTGTAAGCCCTATGCTTTGATAGAAGGCAGCAACAGAGTGGAGAAAATTACCATATGATAGATCCGCTGGGTTTCCAATCCTCCAAGAATGAGATGGCTCATCTCGACCGCCAGGTCCTATTGTGGTAATTCTCGGTAAAGTACTTATGAGTGAATGGGAGGCCTGGATAAGACTTCTATTTAAATTAGAGTTTCTTGGTGAAAGCACTGATTCCACTGCCTTCTTAAGAAACGATTTAGCAACATGATCCTTTTGGACGACGAAATGGGTACCGGCCAGAAGTAGTAGTAGTTCAATATAGTCCTTCGATTCTATCGTTGAGCCGAATTGCTGTAAGTTATGATAGGCGCGAAGGCATTTCCTTCGACTTGTCTCAAAGTTGCCATTTGAGAGCTCAATAAACGCTTCAGCATTCAATTGCGAAACAAAATTCAACATAGGTTGGCTCATTTATTAGCCAACTGCTTCATAAAGCAGAGTTAGCTGTAATTCAATTATCAAAAGATCTGGAAAAATAAAACCTTTGTAATGGTGACCTTTGGTCGCATTGTTAAGGTTAGAGAGTGAGAGATAAGTATAATAGTAGTATACTTACTAAGATATTAATTCTTAAGAACTTCTCTAGCTATTTATATAGTCATTTGTTATCTGCGACGGCAATTAATTTGAACCCTGATAAAATGATTTGTCGTGAGGATTACCTATGAAATCCATATAGTAGAGGGGTTGACAACTTATCAACATAGGTAGATACTTCACCTGACTAAGGATTTCTCTTGAAAAAGTTTTATCACTAATCATACCTACATGTTACACTATGCCTTCTTCCTCTGCAACAAGAAACATAATTGGACGGGTCTTGTGTAACGTAGGGAATTAAAGAGTGGACATTTTAACGGCGCAAGCAAGTAAATCAGAATTTGGAAGCATCATTTCTTTGATGAGTTCAGCCTTGTTATGATAACCGGGAATTTGTGATTTCTCAAATAGTTCTTCAAATATGCGACTTGCCTCGAGCAATTTACTAGAGTCTCTTAATTGTTTGCAGTGGATTTTAAGGGCTGCAGTGATCGCCTGCGCTTCTGCAAAATTAGCTCTAATGAAAATATTGGTACTGTTTGCCTCAAACAATTCAGCAAAATAAGCCTCAAACTCTATGAATGCATTTAAGCCCATGTCTAATTTACCTTGCTTCAAATACCCATAACCTAAGAAAGAATACGAGAACCCTAGATTGAATTTATATTGAATATTTTTCGGAAACTCTTTATTCAATTTGACTTGAATTCGATTACAATTTTTAAAGGATTGTAAAGATAATTCTAGTCTCCCCAGTTTTGCATAAGTAGCTCCAACAATGCCATGGGATACAGCCAGAGCATCTTTTAACTCTGGATCATTGGGCGAAGCTTGGACTAATTCCTGGGAAAGTTGCAGATCCCTTAATAAATATTCTAAGGCCTTATCAAAGTCTTCAAGTCGAGAATAGGTTTCACCTAATTTGGAATACGAAATTGATAGAATTTGCTTGAACTTTATATTGCTAGTATCCTCTGCAACCAATTCCTCTGCAACTCGGAGATCGTGCTCGAAATTCTCAAGGGCTTGATCTAAAAGTCCCAGCTCGAATTGTAGTTCACCAAGTTTAAGGTATGAAAGTGAGAGGATTGACTTCAAATCTGGATTGGTTTCATCAGTCTTAAAAAGCAGCTCAGAGAGGTCTCTGAGGCGCTTAAAATACTTATGGGCAGATTCAAAATCTCCTGTAATCCGATGGTAGGTGCCTATACGTTCACAAAGTGTGGTTAAGTCCTTGCTTGTTCCTTTCATTGATGACAATACGGCTTCTCCATATAGAGACATCTTCTTCAATTCTTTTCGATCTGTATTGTCAAATTGCCCGGAAAATCCTTTATAGTTGAGACTCCCAATCAAGCTTTTTACCAAAACCTCACAATCATCGTAGAGATTTGGATTCTTCGATCTAATGATTTCTTGAATAACGGGACTAATTTTATACTGAACATGTTTTAGCTTGTTCGTACTTCGGGCTAACCAGCCCTTTTGTTGTAAACTCTTCAGTTTATTTGAAAGGTCCCTTGATTCTATATTGGAGATTAGTTCTTTGAGCATGTTGTACTCAATTGCTTCTGCAGGTAGAACGGCAAAGCTACTTAATAATTGGACCTCCAATTCGTCTAGAGGATGGATCTCATACATAGCCTCAATGACATCTTTTGGTTTTGCCTTTTTTTGAGTTCTATATATAGTAAATACCTTTTCCTCTTGAGACAATTCGAGCAGCCCTTTCTCTTGAAGGTCCGTCAATAGGTCACCTAGATTGTAAAATGTCTCATCGTGATTAATCTCATTTATGTTTTTAGCCAACAGTTCAAGTATTAAAGTATTTCCTGCTACTGCCCGATATATTTTTCTAAAAAGATCATGGTCTACTTCAGAGTAGTTCTTATAATACAATCTAAACAAGTCTAGTGCCTTGTTCATTGTAAGGGCTTCAACTTTGTGGGTGTTTACTTCTGCAAATCTGGTAACTCGAGTTGTAAATAGGATATGAAAATTGTTAAATCGCCGTAATTGCCTGTAATAATGCTCTAGTTCTTCAATTTGATTGACATTATCCAAAACTAACAGGCAGGTACCTTCAAGATTTGCTAGAACGCCAAGTAGCAGATTAAGGCGTTCTTCGCTGGATGAACCTTCCTGGAAATTTACATTCAAGGGCGTTGCCAAGGATAGTAAAGCATTTCCGATATTATCACCACCTAATACCCAAGCTCGGTGTTCATATTCGTTTTCAAATTTGTGGTAATAGTAAGACGCGAGTGCTGTTTTTCCAATGCCTCCGGTGCCATTAACTAATAGGATTAGGTTATTTTCCTTCAATAGCTTTTGCCTTATTGCCTTCAAATCATCTTCTCTCCCCAAGAATACCTCTGGGATAAAAGGGGGGGTGGTTAAGTGTCGTGGGACTTTCCGTTCAAGGTTAAAGTTATAAACGGTACTGTTGATGTTTTGCTGATTGATATTTGTGTTATCATTGTTAACTTCAGTCATTTTTAGGGGGGTTGACGGTAAAACTACTCCCAGAATTGTTTACTAGTGATGATATGTTTTGCTGTCCAATATTGGCTCCATTGTTGTTAACAGAGACCTTTTCATCTGTTCTTTGTACTTCACTTCTAGATAGTGATCCATCCCCATTTTCAGTCAACAAGACTTTTTTGTCGGAGCCATCAGTTTTAACCTTGAAAATAAGCACAGATGCTAGGCAAAAAGCAATATAGCTTATTAGCCCAATCCATTCAAAATGAATACCTTTTTGTAGGCCTAAAAATTCAAAAAGAACTTCAGCAAAGACAGAACTAATTCCTATGAATACAGTAAATCCAGAAAGTAGGTAAAATATGGCAATCCGCTGCGAATAGCCAGGGGTTAAACTTGTAACTTGTCGAACTTGTAACCATTTCCAAGCTAGAACGAACAGACCGATTACTATGATGGATATCGTAACGAAGCTCATCTACCAAAAATAGCAAATTTCGTAATAAATTATAGAAAGCCTACTAAGGCAATACAATATCAGGCTGTTTATTCCAAACATGCCGACAGGGAAATATTCAAGAATTGACAATAGACGTGACCTAGGAGTTATTTCAAAAGCTGGAAGTGATTTTTAGACTAAATGTAAAACCATAAACCTAAAGTTCTTCTCGATGTTTCGTTAGCCCAAACGGCATCACAAGATAACAAGGGGTTTCTATCAAAGGGCGAAAAATGGTAGCTCTCAACGATAGCGATTGGCTAAAGCGTCGAATCTACCTTTTATATGAACATTCTCATTTATTTTCTTTCTGTCATTTCCCCCGTAGAAAAAAACATAATCGGAGTAATCTTCACCTTTTCTCCACCTGTGGTATGATCCACTTTCTTGGGTGCATTCCAGCCGTTCATTTGGTTGAGCGTCTTGATGGCAGATAGTTTATCATGCAACTTTAGCTTGACGATCTTGATCGGATTTCCTTTCGGATCCTGTCGCTCTATGGTAGACACCTCAGCAATACACGCCTTTTGTTCTTCTGTCAACCGGTCGAAATCTTTAAGGGTGAACCAATCTTCGTAGAAGTCGGTAATGGAGGAGTAGGCTATCTTGGCGAGTTCTTTTTGGTTTCGGAGAGCTGAGGTTCGGGCCTCCTCTGAAACGTTTGATTGGATTTCATCAATTCGTGCTCTGACCTTAGCATTTCTTAGCAATTTAGAAGCACATGCAGCAGCAGTATTTTCCGAACGTACCTTGGGATAGGCAGCCATATAGGCCCTTGTTCCATTCCAATGGGTGAGGTATTCGGAGACGAAGTGTTCTTGTGCGGGAGGGAGCGGTTTGTTCATGGTTGTTGTGTTTACTACTCAAGTTACCAAAGGATCTTGAGATCGCTGAAGGTTTCAGCGTAAGGGAGCAACACTACATTTCCCTATTTAACCAGTCGAACTTGAGTTGCGAAATATTTCTTGGGATAGAAAACGCTGCTCAAGAGTAGTACTCGGGATTCCAATCTCTTTCAAAAGTAGAAATGAAATTACACCCTCTAGATTGTCAGTAATAGTTACTAATTTGTCAATGGGGGGGACTTTGGCCTTTAATGTGTCTCCATAATGCGTGTAGTAGTTTCTAGTGTCCTTCACCATTTTTGATAGTTTCTTATCTCCATCAATCCTATCCCTAACCGTCTGCGGTAACTCATTGAAAAGGTCTTCAAGTCTGGTCTTGAAGGTAGGTTCATTTCCAAAACTCAGTCTATCATTCAGTAGCCTTTTGAATTGCTGGTCAATTTCTAATTGCTTAATTTTTAGTAGGAATTTTCGGTAGTCTTCTGGGTCCATTCTTATGTTTTTCCTGCTTAACCTATGGAAAGACTCCAAGATCCTAGCCATATCAAGGAAACGATCAATAGTAAATCGATTTTTATTACTATAGTAATACAGTCTTAGATGAATCAAGTGACCATAAGTCTTATAGGATTCAAACCAATTTTGAATTAGTTGGGTGAAATCTTTCTTCAGATCAGTGAAAGATAAAATAGGGTGTATAAATTCACCAAATTGAGGCTGATAGAAAATGTTCTTGTAGTAAAGCCGAACATTTTCTTCGTAAGTGTCTGATTTAAGAATTATTTGATACGGAAAACTAGGCCTATCCAAGCAGAGATTGAGAAACTCCCAGAACTTTTGTAAGTCCGACAATATCTCTTTGAAATTCACTGCAGCTCCGTATACTTGTTTGAACCAAACCTTTTCCGTAACCCTTACTTTTGTTCTAGAATTATGCTCAAACCTTGGTATTCCTTCGGCAAAAATCTCGGCCTGTAAATGTTCGCTTATGTTAAGGTTTAATCGGTCGAAAGCTTCATAAGAGATTTCCCACTTTCTCACTGTTTGATCATCCGAGATGTCAAAGGTCTTTTCTTTTAGGAATGCATTCAAACCAGCGACTTCAGCATGAGAGGTATGAAAGTGCAGTTCATTGATATCCAAGAAATGCCTTCCAAGGAATAGGTATTGGGTCCTAAACTTCGATTGTTTTTCACTGGCCTTAATGCGGTAGCTTTCTAATAGGGTCACCTTGCCCTGGTTGGTTTCTCCTAGGATAAGTGGAAAACTGTGGGGACCAAATACAACATGGCCAAAAGCCCCATAGAGCTCTAGTTCTAGCCCGGCAATTGGATTGAAAGTCAGAACCCCAGCTTTCTTTTCTTCAGGTTTTTCTGGTCTGAACCAGATGCCACCTAGTTTTAAGTCTTCGGTCATGATTGTTATGTTAAAAGTATAGTCCTGTTGATTTTACTTTTGTTTAGTGGACCTTGTTCAATTTTCTGGACTACAATCCTACAAGCATTGACAAAATCATCTAGAAATACTTCAGATACCAATAATAATCTCTTGTTACCCCTCAGGAATGAAAACTCAAGATGGGAACAGTCAAAAGCCGGTAGCTCAGCTTGTTGTATCAATTCTAAATTTGGCTTGGGTAGGAAGATATGTAATAAGCCGCATCTTAAGTTGGCATAGAGGTCAAAGGACGTATTCTTCTTATTGAAAGGATGGTAATGTTGTGGAAAAAGTTGTGATATAGCCTCTCGAAATCGGGTACTGCTAAGTCCCCGCTTGTGAAAATCCTCTTGATCAAGGCATGCTCCAAGGAACTCGATACCTTGTGAAATTAGACCAAAAGACAGATAGTGATGATTCCCAACTCTTTGAATGTCCCAAATCTCTTGGATAAGAACATTCTCAATGAATTGCTTTGTTGTCATATGGGATGATGTTCGCTTAATTCGAAACACACTCGCCATTAATCAATCCAAAAAGTCCCGTCAAAGTTCCTTTTTAATGATGAATCTTGTAGAGGTAGGCTATATTTTGGTTTTTAAGGCCCTGTGGACGTTTTTTATGCTTGCTAGAATCTATCTTTATAGAAGTTGATTTATTCTCATCAGTAGTCTCTGAATAGCCTTAAATTAGATTTTTCAATTCTTATTGGAAATACTGAAAGTAGCCTGATAGCACACGCTCTTGATTACCGCATATCATCTCGGGTAATAAATGTTGGCAAATCCTCTCCAGAGACTCCTTCCAGTTTAATGCCGATTATGCCCATCTTGTAAGAGTTGAAATAATTCTCTCCGGCTCCTAGTGCTTTATAGAATCCCAAGGAGAACGCTAGGCTAGCTGAATCTAGAATTGCACTAGCCATTCCTATAACGTAAGGCACATGTTTGGATATGGCCTTGGCTTGGTGGACCGAGTAACAGGAGTTTAAAAGTACACACTCAACCGTATCTTCAAAATACTCGAACAGACTATCTAGTGCTTCAGCAGAGATCAACTTAGATCTGCCATTGATGTCTTCAACATAAATCCCACTTTCGCTTCCATGACCAGAAAAGTGTACTATATTGGGTTTAGTTTCCAACATAGTTTGCATCAATACATCTGTTGTGACTGCGAATTCTTGCTGCAAAGTAAATACGTCTCTAATTGGTGCAACCCGCTCCAGATTATTCTTAATACTTTTATACTCCTGGTCAAGATGTAGATGACTCCCATCAGTAGGGTTGGCCGATAAAAAGAGAACTCCCAGCTTTCTTTCCATCTTTTGAATAATCTCGTTTCGTTGGTAGGATTTAAGGACTAGTGCTGCTCTTACCCGAGCCAACAATTCTATTTTGTCTATTGGCTTCCTTAGGTAGTCAATCGCTCCTTCCCTAAGAGCTATGTCCAACATATCCGATGAGGTGAATTGAGTAGCCATTATTACTGGAATGTGCTGGTAGGCTTCCATTTTTTTCAGAGCAGTCAGAATCTGGATACCATTAAGATTGGAACCTTGTAAATCCCAGTCAAGAATGATCAAATCTGGTTGCTCTTCTTCTAAAATACGGAAGGCTTCATCACTGTTACTAGTTACTAGGATTTGATATTTCTCTAAGGAGTCGCTTAGGTACTCTGTGAGATCTTCTAAATGCTGTAAATTGTCCTCAACGATTAGGATTTTGGTATTAATCATTAAGTTGATTTAGTAGTTGGATATATTGTAGTGGATTGCGACTATATAGGGCATCCCTTAGATCAGACCTCCAGCTTGCTAACTTTTTGGAGTCGTTGTCCAATTCAATCATAGAGAGAAGCTTTCTATGCTTTGAAAAATGATAAAAAGGAACTTCCTTTAACTTTTCTACATACGGGGTGATTCTCTCCAACTCTTCTTTGGTTAATTGAATCTTGGTCGACTCTAAAGATGTTGTTTTCCTAGGTATTTGGCACATACCTTCACCAGCATTTCCCATCATGAATGAGACTTTGGTATATTTGTCAACCTCTGAATCTATTTGAAGTTGTGAGTTGTGAGCTTTCAGAGCCAGTTTACAGAATCTAAAGCCAAGGCCAGTCGATTGGATCTTCATCTGGTCTACCTCATGCTCAATTAGAATCTGTCCTTCCTTTTCTAGAAGAGTATTTATTTTTGCTTGAGGCATACCAATTCCATTGTCTATAATATGCAGCCAAATTATTCCCCCGTCTGATATAGAGGTGGTTATGTCAATTGAACCAACTAATTCCGGGTGTTTTTTTTGTTTTGCTCTGATAGCTTTTAGACTATTCGACAAGAGATTTACTAAAATTCTAATCACTACTGTTCCATCCAATTTGCAGCGGATGTTTTCTGGGATTTGGTTATTAAATGCAACTTGCCCATGTTTCTTTAGAGAGACTATTTGAGCAATTGCTTCATCCACTAACTTCGATACTTGATGCTCGGCCATTTTGAGCTCCATTGAAACTGACTTGCTTCTTTCAATAGATAACACTGTCTCGGCTAAATTAGTCAAGTAATTAGAAATATGATGAATCTGAGAAAAAACCATTGAAGAGCTTCGAATTAATGAGGGTTTATCGTTTGTCTTCAGCCTTCCAGAGAGATTACTGATGGTTGTCACGGGAAATCTAAGGTCATGATAGACGCTTTTCAGAAGTGAGTTCTTATACTTCATTAAATCACTAAGTTCCTTATTCTTGATTTCGATTGCTCTAAGACTATTGACCTTAAGTCGTGAGTAACGCGTAACAAAGTATATGATAATGATAGTCGATAACAGCCCCAAACTCAAGATTGCCTGCCAGAACTGCTGACGCTTAAGTTTCGCGTTGGATTGGAGGAGGGCATTTTCTTTTTCGACCACATCTAAAGCAGCCATGGCCGCCTCTTTCTCCAGCTGTGTAGTTGCTAATTCTAATTTGGCCTTTTCTTGGGCAAGCAGAGCCAGTTTAGCCTCTTGCCGTAGTTTTTCCTTCGTTGTTTCTGGTAGCTCATCTTCTACTTCCGTTTTTTCTCTCGCCAATCGAAGGCGTTGATTTCGAGTTGCCTTAAGCTCTCGGACCTTCTTATCGTAATCCTGCTCCAAATCTGCCAGAAGCTCCGTTTTCTCATCTAGGTCTACTCGCTGGCGGATACTTTGAATTTCCTTTTCCGTTTCTACCCATTTCTTTTGCCGTTTATCTAATATATATACCTTCTTCAACAGCTCTAAACTACGTAGTAAGCCATCAATATCCTTTAATTTACGTGCGGCAGCTACGCTTTCCTTCAAGCGATTGGCAGCACGCCTATAATGCCGATCCTCTTTTTCCAACTCTCCCAGTAGGTAATTGCTATTCATTAGACCGATGGAAAAGTCAGTCTTTTCGCTCAGCTTCCGAGCCGCTTGTACAAAGTCTTTAGCTTGCTTTGGAGAAGCCATACGGAGTTCTTCTACCAATTGTAGGAGGACGTTTACCTTTTCAACTCCTTGCACCGAAACTAGCTTTTCCTTCAAATGATCCACTTTAGGAGTCTGACCATAAAGAGTTAATGTCAAAATCATAGAAAATGCCAGAAAAAATAGGGGTTTCATCGCTATTGTTCTTTTTAGACAAGCATTTGTTGGGGTTAAATGAATATTTAACTCCATTTCTGTCAATTTTCAATACAAATATAAATTTAACAATATTCCCAGTGTCCGATGTTCAGTATTACAATAATTGTTCTTGATTATTCCACCCTATCGTTCAAAACTTTTCGTATTGACTGCCTAGAAAGACAAAAAATTTTCATAGCGAATTTGCCACGGCACGATTATATATTAATCAATGAATTACTCAAAAACTACAAACTCAATTCGCATATTCTCAATATACTTAACCTATTAAGAGAAGCAGTCTATAGCAAATGCACAAACTGCCAGGTGGTTGCAACCTTGTAGGTAACCATTATTAAATCGCTTCATATGGTGTAAAGAATTACTAATACCCTTGCGTATTTAGTATATGCCAAAGGGCACGACAAGCCTCTATATAAGCTGATTCTACCATATGGGTACGATAATGAAGGCCATGTCTTAATGAATTGAAAATATTTTCAAATCTGGATAAAGAATATCATCAGTTTCACGTTGAAAAAGCAAATTTACCCTTAATTAAGCCAAAAAACTTCCCTTTGTGTGCAAGTTGTGCAAAAAGTGCAAGCTTGAAAAAAATAATTTTTTTTGAGCACGATGGCATTCTGAAATAAATTTCACTTTTCTTTCCTGTGCCAAAGACTTTTTAGCAATTTGGGAGATTCTCAAAGAAAAGATGGGCTAATAAAATTTTGAAAGAAAAAACTAGAAGAAGTAGAAGATTGCAATTTGGCTTTTAGAAGCCTTTGAGGGGGCTTGAGAGTTAAGCTGGCAATAGATAACATTTTATCTTAAAGACACTTCAGTTTCGCTTCAGTACGCCTAAAGTGTCAGACTAAATTTTGACTATCACCTCTAATTATTCTTTGTATCTGAACAGGAGCTGCGAGGATGTCAGCTTCACTCCACCAATCTAGTACTACCAGTCCATCACTATCAATTAATTCTTTCTTGTCATTACGATTCCACCCTTTTGGTAGGCTCTCATTTTTGAGGATCTCTTTCTTTGGGAGAGTTGTTTTGAACGGAATCTCTTTATTGAATGCTGCAGGATGGCAACCAATCAGATAGTCTGCGAGATCACTCCCTTCTTTAGCATTCTTCTTTTCCAGGAGATCTGAAATCGTAAGATTAGCAAAAGATGAAAGTGTATTAGTCTTGTTCTTCCAAGCCATAAACCCTCCTTTATCTGGGAATAAGGTGACGTTTCTTCCTTCTAGAGCTTTGAGCCGTTTTTCGTTCAAGTAAGAAAGACCACCGACAGCCATCCAGACATATTGCGGAAGATAACCAGTAGCAATTACAGCTGTTTTTGCGGATTCTACTATTGCAATCGGTTTAGTATCGGGTTCTATCATTAATTGTGGCAGACCAAACAAGCAAGGAAATTTATTTCCTTCCGCTTCAATGTAAGTTTTGAGCCAAACAGGAAGGGTGCTACTTTTATATTTTTGCCTAAGGGCAACATGAACCCAGCTATTGTATCTTTTCACACTTCCATCTTGGAGACGTTCTTTTTTGGTGTGGCCATCTCGATCGTATAAAATCACCTGTCCTCCGACAACATCCATCTGTTCATCAATTAGCCAAAAGACGGTAGCACCGGCATTGTTCCAATAGCTGGAGGATCCCATGTAGAATCTCTGTATTAATGCTCTGGTTTTCTCTTGTCCAAATAATTTGTTTAGGTATTGAACAAAGGTATTACTTTGATAATTGCGTAGACTTCCCTGAAAGACATCCACTGGAATGGTCGTTTTTCTTTTGGGAGGTGTTTTGATCGTCAATTGAGTTCTTAAGGGCTTGAGTAACTCTCTCCAGCTATCTGTTCCTTTTTCCTGCTGGTATACTTGTTTGGCATATCCCGTAGTATACGGATTCAAATGGTAACCGCAGTTATTCAACCGCTCGCACTTGCCAAATTGAAATGGTAGGTACTCTCCGGTCTTTTCATCTATGTATCTGGTGTATTTCTTTGGTTTGTTACACTGAGGGCAACTATGCCTAGTTTTCATGCCTCGATATGCCTCCAATTTGTATCTAAAGTCATTCATAGGAAAAAAAATTATTTTTTTTTAAGCCTGCACACTTTGCACAACTTGCACATGATTTTGACTAAAAATGGCGTAAATGGCCTCTATTGGGTGTAAAAAAGACATATTAGTGTGCAAGATGTGCAAGTTGTGCAAGTCCAGAAAAAAAATATTTTTTTGAGCGAGAATATCATTCAGGGTCATACTTGCTATTTTTTCATTGTCTAATTGCGTGGACCACATAACCCCTGCTAGTTCTTCCGGGGATATAAAACCCTAAATTCTGCAGTCTCTTCTTGAAGTTTACCTTGCTAACCGGTCGGTAATTGTTATCATGACAGAACTCTCGATAGTCACCAAATAGAAAGGACATTTTCAGTGCTTTTGAATCATGTTCGTAATTGTGTTTTTGATAGCCTTCATCATCCAGAAAGAGCTGGACATTATCAGACTGCTTTCTGTAGTTTTCTAACTGAGATTCTACAGCCTTACTCCGGGTGAATTTATTTTGAGCCAACAATCTGTTTAAGCCTTCCAGAACCCAATTAAAGACACCTGATAATTCATTCTTGATGATCTTGGTAGCCAATTGTTTGTCTTGCTTTCCCTCTG
The DNA here is from genome assembly GCA_965263225.1 of Saprospiraceae bacterium. Classification (GTDB taxonomy): domain Bacteria; phylum Bacteroidota; class Bacteroidia; order Chitinophagales; family Saprospiraceae; genus DT-111. The sequence goes on along the minus strand of CBDHHG010000032.1, from coordinate 131,211 downwards.
GGATTGTTACTTCAAATGGAATAATGAGGAATCTTCTGAAAAACGCGTTCGTATGTTCAACTTGCTTCGGCAATTCATTGCAATTGAAGATTAACCTCGCGTATTGTGTCATCGTGAATGGCTCTCCATATGGTAGCCTGGCCTCCACGGGCTCCCCCGAAACCAACTGTTTAAATATTGATGCTTCCAGTTTTCCATTAATTTCGCTAGCATAATTGACTAGTGCAGTTCCCAGTTTTGCACGATGATATCCAGACTCATTCGTTAGACTTTGGAGAGAGAAACTTGTTATGTTCCCTTTTCCTAGGAGAGCCGAAACAATTTCAAAGAAGACACTTTTTCCATTTGCTCCTGTTCCATAAAGAAGAAGAGTCTTTTCTAATTTGAGGTGTCTAGTGAAGACGTAAGCAAGGTATTCCGCCAAAATAGATTGTCTTTCAATATCTGGCTGAACCTGATTCAAATAGGACTTAAACAAAGGAGCGGTTGCAGAGGGATCGTATTTAAACGGTAATTGGTAAGTTAAAAAGTCACCCCGATTGAAGTTTCTCAGATTTCCTCCTGTAGGACTTACTTCGAATGTTCCATTCTGAAGATTAATTAGTACAAGGTTTTCTTGCTGTTTTGGTTCAGGTAAATGTGCTGCACTTAAGAATTGCTTATATAGTTGATCCCTAAACACGTAATGTCGGCAGTCAAATTTGTCGATTCCCATCTTTTCAGCTGCCCTACCCAAGAATTCCTTGAGTTCGTCCTCCGAAAGGAGACTCCAATAGGCTCCATTGTACAAGTATATGAAGTCATGCTTTTTACATAACCCCCAATGATTTAACTTGGCCAGATCCAGGATCCCTTCAATGGCTGAGACTAGGTAGTGTTTCTTCTTAAGGCTTTCCTCCTTCCCTTTGAGGTTTGCAAGATCCCGGAAATTAACCTTAGAAATATTTTCCAATAATGCATCTAGCACTTTATCGTGATCTAGTGGTTCAAAACGCTTCTGCGTTTCCTCGATCTCTTGAAGAATATCTGCCGGTGTGATCTTTACATCAGGATTCTCAGTAGTCTTGAAATGACTGAAATCAAAAACTATTGGATTTGGGTTGTCCAGTCCTTCTACCTTGGTAATGTCCTTCTTGTTCATGGTAAAACTTCTTTTTGAAGGATACAGTGATCCTCTGGCTTTTGAAGCATATTCTCGTAATCACTATTCTTCAATCGAATCAAATCGTCTTCTCCTCGTGTATCGCACATTCATCAGCGTTTGGGTCTCACTATGTATCTCATTCGCCGTCTTTACCTTGTTGGCCAGCAGCCAGCGGTCGATTTCTCCTAAGTCAAAGACTAATCTTTTGCCGTTCTTAGAGTGAGGGATTTCACCCCTGGAGGCCTTCTTGTACACGGTCGATTTACAACCTACCATAGGGCGTGCTATTAACAAGCCGTCTAGATCGACGACCTTGCTTTCCTGGTTATCGGTTCTAAATTGTATCTGGTTTTTGGAGAAAAAACTCTCCAATTCTTCCCTAAGCAGTTCCCTAGCCTGTTGATTAGTCAAAAAACTAAAACCTGTATTTTCCATATGACAAACTATTTAGTGAAACAATCTGCCACAAAAGAGCAAAGTAAAATTAGATTCCAATTCCCAATGATTCCCATTTGGGAACGATTGGGAATCATTGGGAATAAATAAGTGGACAACTACTAAAGAAATTCTTTGAATCCGTCTTCAAACCGGTTAATAAAATCATCCACTAAGTGTTCGTTGCATCTCCATTTCCTGAAATTGTCGTAAGAGCATTCGATACTAAACTCATTTTTTGCCATGGTATGAAGCCATCTATACTCCTCAGCGTAGGATTGATTCACAAGCTTCAGTCTGCAGTCTTCGTTTACGATAAACAGTGCTTTTAGACAGGCTACAATGGTATTATCGGTTTTTCCAAAACTCCACTGGCACTCTTCGTTTATTGCTGATATAGACATCAGGATTTCTAGAAAAACATTGACCTTTTCTTGAGATCTAAAAAGAGTTAATAGTGAAGGCGATTTTCGTCCTGGTTGATTCCGCTTTTTCTCTTCTGATTCGAAATTCTGAAGGATTGACTTGATTTCCCGGACTCTGGCTCGCAGGTTATTTCGGATCCTTTTGTCCTCCTGTAAGGTAAGATCCATGTAAAATAGGTCGATTTGAGTTGATCTAAGTTTCAACAATTTGCTGTGGATCTCTTGAATTAACCGCCAATTTTCCACGCCACGTGTGTTGGGATAAATCGGCTGCAGAGTGATATGTCCAAAACCCTTTGAGTCCATTCGATATGATCTAAGTTTACCGTTGAGAAGTACACCGGTCTTTTTTTTGTCTGATTTATCTTCCAATAATTGTTCTACCTGACCAAAGACCTTAAAGGGACTGATTAGATGGTCGTAAATTTTAGCAATATCATTAATCTCTAGTAGCTTACTTTCTGCATTTTCCAGTAACGATTCAAGATCATTGAACGTTTCCATAGCTATATATTTAAATTAATGTTGTCCAATCTGCTAACTGCAGCTACTTTTCTTTTATCGACAATTTTGGCATAGACTTGTGTCGTCTTTAGGTCTTTGTGGCCTAGGAGTTTTGACACTGTGTAGATGTCAGTTCCTAGGGTAAGTTGGATCGTTGCGAATGAATGTCTCGCACAATGGAAGGTGATCTTTCTGTGAATGCCAGCCCTCAGTACCCACTCTCGTAATTTGAGGTTCTGCCATGCTGAGTAAAGTAAGCCTTCGAAAACTTTTTTATCAGTGAACTCTCTGGGGCCAAGGAGTCTTAAAGCTGATGCAGAAATAGGTAGAGTTTCTTGTCCCTTGGTCTTCTTCTGCCGAAATCTAATATAATGTCCTGAGTTTTCGCTTCCATGAATATCACTCCAGTAGAGAGCATGGATATCGGAAAACCGAAGACCTGTCAATGCACTGAATAGAAATGCCTTCTTTAGAATAGGGTTATCACATTCTGTCGAGGCAAGAATCTCAAGTTCTTCTTTGGAAACAAACTCTCTCCTGGTTTCTTCCGATTTTATGCTAGGTACTTGTTGCGCATAATTCACCGGTATATAGCCTTTTCGAAAGGCCTCACGAATTGCTGCTCGAATTTTGTTGTAATAGGTATGTTTTGTATTAGTGGCTAACCCCAAGGAAAGCATATAATCTCGAAACTCCTCAAGCAGGTCTGCAGACAACTCCCCCATGTTCAACTCATTTGGGAAATATTCTCGGAAAACCTTGAAAGCACTTAACCAATTACCGTAATTACCTTCGGAGGTATATTTCTGGCCAACCAATTTTTCAAAGAACCGGATGAATGAAGTGTTCTTTTTGGCTTCGGATTGGAATCCATAGGTGCCATTTTGAATTTCTTTAAACCGCATACCACGGACACTTTCAGCTAGACTCCGGTTTTGCTTATTATGTTGTGTCTCAAAAGCACTCCTGGGCTTCTCGAAAATATAGAGACCCAAAAACTCCCGGCGGGTCTTCTTTCCGGTTCTTGGATGTTTAATTGGTGGATAGAAGTCAAGGTATAGGCTTTTGCGTCCTTTGCTAATCTTTTTCTCCCTGAGGAACACTTTTGTAATCATAGCTTTATCATTTGAATAATTCCTTTAGATCATCCTTTTTAATTATTATTCTCCGCCCCATCTTAGCTGTCTTTATCCTGCCGGTCTTGGTCAATCGCCACATGGTGGTTCGACTTACTCCAAGGAGCCTACAAGCTTCCTTGATACTAAGGAATTCTTTTGCTTGGAGCTCAACCAATGGCCTTTCAATTTCCTCTACAGTTGCTTGGTCGCTCGCGGCAATCTTTTCTGCACGCTTTCTAGCCTTGTAGGCTCTTTTGGCACAGCGATCACCGCAGTACTTAGTAACTGTAGTTTTGGCAATAAAATCATTCCCGCATTCCTGACAAATGCGAGTTACCCTGATATTGCTACTCATAAGGTTCTCCTGCCGTTTCTATATGTTTCTGATTGTTGCCAGGTGTTTCAGTTTGTTTCCCAATGTTTCATAATCTCCCCCTATTTGTACCTCAACTGATTGCAACGCTTGAAAGGTACAAATAAGGTACAAGATTTCCGAAACATACAAACCAAAGAGAAACGGACAACCAGAGTCTGGTGAGCTAAGACATTAGTGAAAGGAGGACCTTTACGGCATTTGTATATCTTTTGTTAGGATGGTGTTCACCTAGTTACTTCCCAATACAAAACTTCCCAAAAATATTCCCCAACAAATCATCCGTAGAAATCTCACCCGTAATCTCACCCAGAAAGGCCAATGCCCGGCGAATATCCATCGCCACAAAATCCGAGGTGATTCCAGAGTCCATGGCGTGTAGGACGTCATCAAGACTTTCGCTAGCCTTTTTCAGGGCTTCGAAGTGGCGGGCATTGCTAACGATGGTGCTATCGACTTGTACTTGCTCCGTGAGGACGGACTGATAGAGTTTTTCTTTGAGGAAACCGATGTTCATTTTTTCCAGAGCGGAGATGGGCACCCACTGAGTTTCTGAAATTGTAGAAAGGAATTCAGAAGCTTCTGTATTCTCTTCTTCATCTACTGTTGGTCCGAAGTAATGTTCAAACTTCGTATGCGGATTTAAATCCATTTTATTGGCGATGACAAGTAGGTGCATGTCAGGCTTGACGAGCTTGGCGAGATCTTGGCGTACTGCTTCGGGTTGCGTTTGGATGACATCGAAGACGTAGATAAGTAAAGCGGATTGGCTGATCTTCTCCATGGTTTTCTCTACGCCAATCGCTTCAATCTGGTCACTAGCTTCGCGAATGCCAGCGGTGTCGATCAGGCGAAATTGGATGCCGTCGATATTGAGTACTTCCTCAATGGTATCTCGGGTGGTGCCAGCGATATCAGAGACGATGGCTCGGTCTTCGTTGAGCAGGGCGTTGAGGAGGGTGGATTTGCCTGCGTTGGGGCGACCGGCGATGACGGTGTTGATCCCGTGTTTGATGGCGTTGCCGAGGTCGAAGGATTGAACGAGGGCGTGAATGTAGGTTTGGATCTTCTTCACCAAATTCTTCAATTCAGTTCGGTCGGCGAATTCTACGTCTTCTTCGGAGAAGTCGAGCTCTAATTCGATGAGGCTGGCGAAATCTAGCAACTGTTGGCGGAGCTTTTGGATTTCATCGCTGAATCCTCCTCGCATTTGCTGCATGGCCAGGTTGTGGGAAGAGGCAGAGCTGGATGCAATCAAGTCAGCAACAGCCTCGGCTTGACTTAGGTCCATTTGTCCGTTGAGAAAGGCCCGGAGGGTAAATTCACCAGCTTGAGCCATGCGGGCTCCCTCCTGTACGAAGAGTTGTATCAATTGCTGAATAATATAATTGGAGCCATGACAAGAGACTTCAACCACGTTCTCGCCAGTATAAGATTTCGGAGTCACAAAAAGGGACACCAATACCTCGTCTATGATCCGATCTTCACGATCTCTTATTGTTCCAAAGTGGATGGTGTGACTATCTTGTTTTTCAAGGTCTTTCCCCTTAAAGACACCATTACAGATCGCGATAGCATCTTTGCCGGATAAACGAATCACGCCTATGGCCCCTATGCCCGTAGGAGTGGCCAGCGCTACAATGGTGTCATTGAGATCGTGCGTCGAATATTGCATGCAGCAAAACTACAGCATTTACGCAAAACATCCAGTTAGAATTTTAAGCGGGCTGGGTCATCCGTAGGTGGGAGTGAAGGTTCGTAGGATTCCCAAGGTAAATCCCGGTCCTGACTCTTGCGCTCTGCTTTGGCAAAGTTATCCTTGAATAGGAAAGTCAAAGCGAAAAAGATGATGATAGAAACGATCCATTTTTGCAACCTACCCAAACCAAATAGCCCCAAAATCAGGTATCCAAAAAAGATAATGGTAAGGGTAAAGAAGAGTGGAGCGGTATGTGGTATGTCCGACATTAAAGAGATAATGGAACGAAATTCCACAGATAGCTGTCGAAAGAACCATTTAATGGGCTCTGGAATAGCGGGTAAATTTTCCAGCACTTTGAAGAGATCCTTATCGTACTCTTTGATCATGAAGTAGTTCAGTGCCAAAAAGTTACAACCAACAATACCCACGACCATCATAATGCGTTGTGGGAGCTGGACCCAGCTATGGGAAACACGTTGTACATAGGCTTCCATCCGACCGCCTAATTGGTTGGTCATCCAGACGGTGATGAAACTACCACCCATTCCAATGAGAATCGCTACTGATAAGGGATCGACGTTCATTGCTGCTTGTTTTGATAACAGTCTGTTTTCAAACTTCTAGAGCTATCTTTCAGGACAGATTCCTGATGGGCTCTAATTACTCAAAATTAAGATTAGAAGCAATAAATTCCGCCAAATGAGCCTCCTTTTTCTATAAAGTGCCCATCTGAGACCACGATCAAGTGAGTGTGGGTGATCAAAATTGGGATGAGGTATACTTGCAAATAGTAGGATGTTGTGCGGAATGAAGTCGCGTTTGAAAGGGGCCCTCAAGGATGCTGAGAGACTTATGTTCTAAATAGAAAAAAGGACGCTTTGCCATCTTTTAGTTGGTGAAAATAGGGCAAGCGTATGCCCAGATGGAGCGACGGTGTTTTTCTCTTTGGAAGAAATTATAATGTCTAGCATTTTGCTGTGCACGTGCACAATTTTTTCTTAAAATAGGGTTAACATTTGCACAGCTACTGGAGTTTGCCTAACTTAAATGCTAGATTTATCACAAAGAGATTGAAACAAAAGACTGTTTTATAAACACTTGTGATGCCAACATAATAACATCATTACTTACCAACTTTTCAAAAAAGAAACATGAAAAAGAAAATACAGGGCAGTGAGCGCCGCAACTTCCTTAAAGCCTCCGGAGCAACGCTACTTGCCAGTAGCCTAGGGGCTAACGTACTTGCCCATAGTACTTCTCCCTTTTTCAACGATAACGAGGTGCTAAAAGTCGGTTTGATTGGCTGTGGTGGCCGCGGGACAGGAGCTGCCAACCAGGCTATGAATGCTGATCCTAAAGTTATCTTGACCGCGATGGCGGATGTTTTCCCGGATCGTTTAGAGAAGTCCTATAATGCCCTGAAGACTGAAAATGCGGAGAAGCTGCAAGTAGCAGATGATCAGAAGTTTATTGGATTTGATGCCTATAAGAAAGTTTTGGCTTCAGATGTCGATGTGGTAATTTTAACGACCCCGCCTTCTTTCCGTCCAGGGCACTTAGAAGCTGCCATTGAGGCAGGGAAACACGTATTCTGTGAGAAGCCAGTAGCAGTAGATGCACCGGGAATCCGTAGAGTGATTGAGGTGGCCAAAAAGGCGAAAGAAAAGAACTTAGCATTGATGTCTGGCTTCTGCTGGCGGTACGACTTTCCCAAACGTGCTACCTACGAGCGGATACTGAATGGTGATATTGGGAATGTGACGAGCATTTATAATACCTATAATACAGGTGCCCTTTGGGAAAGAGAGCGCAAAGCGGACTGGAACGATATGGAGTTCATCATGCGCAATTGGTTGTACTACAACTGGCTATCTGGAGACCATATCGCTGAGCAAGCGGTACATAGTTTGGATCTAATGTCTTGGGCAATGGGGGATGTATTACCCCTCAAGGCTGTAGGAACAGGTGGTCGTCAAAGTCGTACCGAAGCCAAGTATGGCAATGTGTATGATCACTTTGCCATTGTTTATGAATACGCAGATGGGATCAGAGGCTTTCACTTTAGCCGCCAACAGAAGGGTTGCAAACGAGCCTATGATATCACCATTCAAGGGGACCGCGGCCAATGTTATATCGATGTATTCCGAAAGCATGTCATTACAGGTGCAGTGAACTGGAAATATAAAGGTGATAAGAACAACATGTACCAAACGGAACATGATGAGCTATTTGCCTCCATCCGAGCTGGAAAACCTATCAATGATGGAGTTCGCATGGCACATAGTACAATGTTAGCGATCTGGGGTAGAATGGTAGCCTACACGGGAGAAGAGTTAAGCTGGGAGCAAGCACTAAATTCAGAGGAAAAACTAGGCCCTGCATTAGAGGATTACAATTGGGATTTGGCCTGGAAAATGAAGGATGTCGCTAAGCCTGGAATGACTAAGTTTGTTTAAAATAATGCCTGATACAAATTAAGTTTAAAGTGTTTTATTGATTAGGGTTTAAGCAGGAAATGGCTTAGACCCTAATCTTTACACTGGAGACCTATACTTTCAAAACCACCAATTCATGCAAAAACAAGACAGAAGAGCCTTCATTAAAACAAGTTCTGCAGCAGCGCTATCTCTAGCCGTTGCACCTAATCTACTCGGTAAACAACAGTCACTCCCTCAGCAACCTTTGATCAAGAAAAGTTTGAAATTTGGGATGATCAAGGAGGAGCTGTCCATATTGGATAAGTTTAAGTTGGTAAAGGACTTGGGCTTTCATGGAATAGAACTGGACAGTCCCAATGATTTGAATGATAAAGAGATCTTAAAGGCTAAGCGAAAGACGGGCCTGGAGATTCCTGGTGTAGTCAATTCTAGACATTGGAAAATGCCCTTGTCTGACCCAGACCCCAGCGTGCGAGCGCAGTGTGTGGAATCGATGAAGACGGCCTTAAAGGCTTGTAAGAAGTACGGAGGTACTACTGTGCTATTGGTTCCTGGGGTAGTAAATGACAAGGTACGCTATGATGAAGCCTATGAACGCTCCCAAGCGGAGATCCGCAAGTTGTTGCCCATAGCTGAGAAGACTGGTATTAAGATTGCCATTGAAAATGTTTGGAATAACTTCCTCATCAGTCCCATGGAGGCTGCTCGATACATTGATGAGTTTGATAGCGAAATGATCGGTTGGTACTTTGATGTCGGGAACATTATCAGATATGGTTGGGCGGATCAATGGGTGCGTATTCTTGGAAAGCGCATCATTAAAATTGATGTGAAGGAGTACAGTCGGAAGAAGCAAAAAGAGGAAGGAATCTGGGCTGGATTCCAGGTCAAATTGGGACAAGGTGATTCCGATTGGGCCAATGTGAATAAAGCACTACGGGAAGTGGGGTATCAAGGCTGGGGCTCTGCGGAAGTGCCCGGCGGAGATCGCAAGCGACTTCGAGAGATATCTGAAAATATGGATAAAATCTACGCCCTGTAGGTTAAAGGTATAAAGAAAGCAATTCCATCGTTGAAAGTTTAGGTGCTTTCAAGATCTGAATTTTCAACGATGGAATTGCTTTCCAATCTTCTGCTCATTGTGCCAAATCGCTAGCTCCTAGCTATCTAAACACCCGTATTACATACACTACATACCAGTTACTCTGTAGTGTGCTAGCACTTACTATCCAGGCTTTGTACTGACTAGAGAAAGTAACTTGCCTTCAAGTTATCCTCTTCACAAATACTTAAAGTAAAGATAACCTCAGGGCTTGCTACAGATCAAAATTTAAGCGGTAATCTTGTCTTATCAGAGAATACGATAACGTTCTAAACTGCCTTTGCGCTAGTCAATCCTTCAACCGTACTTTCAACTACTTTAAGACGATTTAATTGCATTTCCCAAATTACTGAATCGTAGGTTCAGCAATGACTTCTTTGTCTGGCATTATCGGTATGCCCTTCAGTAGGGGAGGTATGCATATAGGGAAGCACTAAGAAATGGAGTGATGTTGGAAGCTTGGTCGGCCTAGTCAACACCACTCCTGTTTACTTATTATAAACACTTTCATGTTATGAAATTTTTTCCAATTAAAACCATATGGCTGGTTTTTTTCTTCGTCTGCCTTTGTTTTAAGGCTGTGCCCGCACCCAGGGCAAGTTGGTCGGAAACCGATCTAAAAGGATTCCTTGCTAAGCGTTTGGCCATCAATGAGGTGGATATCAAAGGTGTTGTCACTGATGTAGATGAGCAACCTCTGGTCGGGGCTACCGTTAGTGTGAAAGGTACGACAACCGGGACCATCACTGATGTGGATGGAAGTTTTACCATTTCCGCAGCAGCAGGGGATATCTTGGTCATCTCTTACGTTGGTTATGCTAATACAGAGATCACCGTAGGAACTCAAACGAGCCTTTCCATTCAGCTCGCGGCTGAAGCCACACAATTAGATGATATTGTGGTAGTAGCCTATGGGGTACAGAAGAAATCTGATGTAACCGGTGCGATTGGATCAGCCAATACCGAAGATTTTAACAAAGGTATCGTGGTGAACCCCGGGCAACTATTGCAAGGGAAGATTGCTGGGGTGAATGTTTCTAATGTAAGTGGTGAACCCGGAGCGGCTCAAGATGTCGTTATCCGTGGTATTGGTAGCTTACGGTCTGGAACTACTCCGCTATACGTAATTGACGGATTTGTTCTGGACAATAGCTCTACTGGAGTGGCAAATAACCCGCTTAACTTCATCAATCCTCAGGACATTGAAAGTATTGATGTATTGAAGGACGCCTCCGCTGCTGCCATCTATGGGGCCAGAGCGGCTAATGGCGTAATTGTAATTACCACTAAAAAAGGTAAAGAAGGGAAGACAGAAATGAATCTATCGGTGACCACCGCCTGGTCATCTATCGCCAATAAGATTGATGTCTTTTCTGCCGATGAGTTCCGTACGCAAGTACCTGCCAATGGCGGTAATCTCTTTGATGCAGGGGGAAATACAGACTGGCAGGATGAACTGACACAAACGGGCATGAGTAATAACGTCAACTTCTCGATGAGTGGAGCGGCAACGGAGAAGTTTTCTTATTTCATTTCTGCCGGGGTGGAAGATCAGGAAGGCATCCTCTTGAATAGTCAACTTAGACGGTATTCTGGTAGAGTAAACTTGAATCAGCAAGCCTTAAATGGCCGTTTGAGTATTGACTATAACTTCACCGGAGCAAGAACGGAAAACTTCCGACCTGACAATCAAGGTATCGTGGTGGATATGTTGCAGTTGAATCCAACTATTCCCGTATTTACGAACGGGCAACCCACTTTGTTGGATGATATGTTGAATCCGGTTGTTCGCAATGACATCTACTCAGACGAAGCGGACAATAGCAGAATTTTGGCAAATATTTCTCCTTCCTTAGAGATCATTAAGGGTTTGACCTACAAATTGAACCTTGGGGTAGACTATTCAACCACAAACAGAGATCGACAGCGCGAGCCATATGCCTTACTTGAAGGACTTGAATTGGGCGCGCTGAATTCCACGACTACCCGGAATGAGAATCAGCTGGTGGAAAATACCTTGACGTATAATTTCGAAAGAGGATCACAAAACTTGATCTTTTTGGCTGGCCATTCTTATCAAAAGACGCTCGTACAGCAACAATCCTTCAACCTTACTGGATTTGCCAACAACGATGTAGAGCCCATTTTCCAGGATCAAACGAGTACGCAGGAGCAACCCACCACCCTGAGTTCATTTGCAGTAGAAAATGAATTGCAATCCTTCTTTGGTCGTCTGAATTATTCATGGGAAGGTAAATACCTAGTAACGGCAACTATGCGAGCTGATGGTTCCTCTAAATTTGGAGAGAACAACAGATATGGCTATTTCCCCTCTTTTGCCTTGGGTTGGAACATCAGCAAAGAGCCTTTCCTGGAAAACTCGGTCTTCGACAACTTAAAGCTACGAGCTAGCTGGGGGCAAACAGGTAATCAGGAGATCCCCGCGAAGATTACGCAATCAAGTTTTACGGAGAGCAAAAACAATAATGATACCTATCCACTGGACCCCAATGCTACTACCCTAGATGATTATCCTTTTGGAACCATCTTTACGCGTCTAGCGAATCCAGATATCCAATGGGAGGTTTCTTCGCAGACAAACATCGGGCTGGACTTTGGTCTATTTGATTACCGCTTGACAGGTACGCTAGATTACTTCCGGAAAGTCTCGGAAAACATCCTCCTAGAAGTAGTACCCGCCGATCCCATCCAACCGACAGCGACTTTCTGGACGAATGTACCTGATATGGAAATCCAAAATACGGGGCTTGAATTTGCTTTAGAATACAATAGCGATCCACAAAGAGATTTTCGGTATAATATCGGTGGAAATATCACCTTCATTGATAACGAAGTAGTGAATTCTCCCTTCGCTGTACTCACTACGGGTAGTGCGACTGGGGCCGGACAAACCGGTGCAACCATCAACGGATATATCAACGGAGAGGCCATCGGAGCCTTCTACATGAAGGAATTCATCGGTATCGGCGAGGATGGATTAAATGCTTTCAGAGATGTAAATGGAGATGGCCAGGTATTGGAAAATGATCGTACAGTAGTGGGAAGTGCACTACCAGATTTGATCTATGCCTTTCATGTGGATCTTGAGTACAAAGGTTTTGATGTAGGATTGAATTTCAACGGTGTGGCTGGAAACCAGATCTATAACCATACAACCATGTCACTTTTCAACAAGGGTAATTTGGCTTCCTCCTTCAACACCACGGACTTTGCTACTCAATTTGATAAGGAAGCCATCACCAACTCTAATGAAGTTTCCACGCGCTATCTGGAAGATGGAAACTTTTTGCGATTAAACAATGCAACTTTGGGATACACCTTCCAGCCCGAAAATCTTGGACTAGGACAGATCAGCAGTCTTCGCCTATCTATCACGGGACAGAACCTATTTGTGATTACCGATTACACAGGATTTGATCCGGAGGTGAATACAGGTAGCTCTATCGGAGGTATACAGACTTTCGGTATTGACCGCTTTACCTATCCAGCGGCACGAACTATTCTTATTGGTCTAAATGTCTCTTTCTAAAAGAAGTAAGTAAAGGTTTTGTGCTTTACTTTAAAAATGAAGAAAAAATGAAAAAATATATATTGCGCTTAGTAGCGCTAAGTTCTCTTTCCATCTTGAGTTGGGCTTGTACCGATTTAGAAGAACAGATCCTTGATGAATCCTTGACAGGGGCCGGACAAGCAGAAGTGATTAGTGGCGCAGTTGCCCCAGCCTACGGCCAAGTTTCCTGGACCTGGAGACATACCAATTATTACGGATTGCAGCTCATTGCATCCGATGAAGCGATCCTGCCTTATCGAGGTGGGACAGATTGGTTTGATGGTGGGAAGTTCATTGCTACGCATCAACACTTAATGACACCTGGTAATGACTTAGTGGGTAGTTCTTGGAATGAGTTGACTAAGAATTTATCTAGAGCTATTTCTGCCATCGAAGTGCTTCGCCCACTTTCTGAGGAGGGTAATGCTGAAGCAACGGTAGCACTCTACGAAATGGTGGCATTAAGAGCCTACTTGAATATGTTGATGTTGGAGAGTTGGGGGATGGTCTTTGACAAGGAAAACTCAAGCGATATCTCCAATATTCTAAGAGGTCAGGATGCCGTTGCTTACCTAGAGGCAGAACTAACATCAGTAGTGGATTTGATCAACACCAATTTAGGTCCAGGTAGATTGACGCAAGGGGCGGTTTGGAGTCTGCTGGCTCGCCTACATTTGAATGCTGCTGTATATCGGGACCCTTACGGTACACCAGATTTCACCAGCGATGATATGAATAAGGTCGTTGAATATACTGATAAAGTCATCAATTCAGGTCAGTACAGTCTTTCTCCCGAATACTTTGATCTATTCAATGACGAAAACGATAAGAACCCTGAGATTATTTTTTCACTTGATCAAAGAGGCGTGTTGAGAAGAGAGCACAGCCGTTGGGCTTATTGGTCAATAGCGGGCTCCTTGTTCCCTCGACCAGAGTTTCCGAGTGCTGACGGGACTGATGGACCTGCTATGACTTCCGACTTTATCCAGACATGGATGGATGCCTACGGAGATATAGATCCTGCTGAAGCGGATGCTCGCTTTTATCAAGAGAATATTGATATTCCTACTGAACTTATTGATCTAAACGGATTGTCTCCTTTGAATGATCAAGATCATTTCTACTGCATTACAGATGTTGATTTTGAAATCAATCGAGGAATCCTTCGTGGCGTGCTATGGGGCCCCAGAAAAGGTTCTGATGGTGAGTTTCTGCGTTGTGATGATGGGCAGGTGAAGATCTATCCGGTTATTCAGAGAAAAGGCAACGGTCCTGATAGAGATGTCGGGTATGTAAGTCACACGATGGAGGTAGACTTCAGTAATGAAGGCCGATTACACAATAAAGGCTTTAGATGTTCTAAATATCAGTTTAGTCGAACTTCTCCAAACGGCAACAACTTTAGTAGTGTAGACCTTGTATTGATTCGTTTAGCGGAGATTTACCTGATGCGAGCAGAAGCGAAGTTGCGATTAGGAGATAATGCTGGGGCACTGGCAGATGTCAATACCTTGAGAGCATCCAGAACGGCTCGCCCGGAACAAACGCCAGCGGCATTGGCGGAAATCGATTTGGATATTATGTTCCGCGAGCGAGGATTTGAACTATACTGGGAAGGATTCCGTAGAGGAGACCAAATTCGTTTTGGGAAATACGAGGGGGCCTGGACCGAAAAAACCAGCACTGATGTAAGCAAAAGGTTGTTCCCGATCCCACAAAGTGCCATTGATGGTGCTTCTAATGTGAAGGACTTCTTAGTTCAGAATCAGGGGTATTAAGTATGAGAATACAATTATCCTAGAAGATATGACGGGCATTTTTCAACCTATGCTACGTTGCAAAAATCCTTGGTTAGCTATGGCTAGCCGCGGTTTTTGCGCCTTGCCTAGATTGAAAACTCCCTTAGTCAGATACTTTAGCCTAATTATATCCTCATACTTAGATAATATTAGCTATGAAAGTTTAGGGTTTTGAAGTTGAAAATTTAAGGAGTAATGGGCGGACCATCTCTTCAATAAAATATTAAACGATAAACCCTAAACTTTCAACTTTAAGCACAAATTCTCAGAAATTCCGATCCAGTTTATCCCGCTTTTCTTCCACAATAGGCCGGACGAAACAGCCTTCTAGATGATCGTTTACTAATCCCATAGCTTGCATAAAGGCATAGGCAGTGGTGGGGCCCACAAAACTCCAGCCCCTCTTTTTCAAATCTTTGCTGATCGCTACCGAGGTAGGTGTCTGGGTTATGGGGCGCAAGCTGGCGTAGTCAAATTTGTCGGGTCGCTCACTAGCACTGGGTTCAAAGCTCCAGAAATACTTTGCTAAGGATCCTTCTTTTTCAGCTAGTTCGATGGCCCGTTTAGCATTATTGATGGTCGATTCGATTTTTTTGCGATGCCTCACGATACCAGCATCTTGTAGTAGCCGTTCTACATCTTTCTCGTCAAATCTAGCTACCTTTTCAAAATCAAAGCCTGCAAAAGCCTGGCGAAAATTCTCCCGCTTGCGCAAAATGGTGAGCCAACTCAAACCAGACTGAAAACCCTCCAAACAGATTTTTTCAAATAGTCGAATATCATCAGTAACGGGGTGCCCCCATTCCTCATCATGATATCTTTGATAATCGGGATGATTGTTGTACCACCAACAACGTGCTTTGCCGTCTTCTCCAATGAGAAGCCCGTCCGTAGGAATTTGATCTGCCATAGCTCCTTTTTTGGGTGATTGATAGATCCGGAAGATACAACCTTAGCATCGCTTGGCCTAATGCTAATCATTCAGTTCCGGAAACAAAGCGGAGAGTCCCTTCTCTGAAGCCTCGCAGATTCCTCTTTCCGTGATCAAACCCGTCACCAATCGAGCTGGCGTGACATCAAAGCCATAGTTCAAGGCTGGACTTTCGGCTGGTGTTAATAAAACTTTCTTGAGTTCATCTTGCTCCAAACCTTGTATGTACTTGACTTCATGGCCACTACGTTCTTCGATCGGAATCTCCTTCAACCCATTCTCGATCTTCCAATCAATACTTGAAGAGGGGAGGGCAACGTAAAAAGGCACCTGATTATCATGGGCAGCCAAAGCCTTTAAATAGGTTCCAATCTTATTGGCTACATCTCCATTGCGGGTGGTTCGATCTGTTCCAACAATGACCATATCTACCATTTGATGCTGCATGAGGTGACCCCCTAAATTATCTACGATCACCGTGTGCGGGACGCCGTGCTCCTTGAGCTCAAAGGCTGTGATCCGCGCCCCTTGATTTCTGGGGCGTGTTTCGTCAACCCAGACGTGCACCGGAATCCCTTTGTCGTGAGCTGCATAAATGGGCGAAGTGGCAGTGCCGTAATCGATGCAAGCCATCCAACCTGCATTACAGTGGGTCAAAACATTTACGGGCTTATTGCCATTCTTCTCGTAAATCTCTTCGATGATTTTCAATCCATGGACGCCAATGTCGCGGCAAAAGGAGACACTTTCCTCGGCTACCTCGGCCGCCAAGTTTTTCGCCACTTTCACCAGTTCTTGCTGATCACTTTGGCCTTCCAGGGCAGTGTGAACTCTTTGTAGCACATTGAAGAGGTCTACGGCTGTGGGGCGCGTTTCTTGCAACGCTTTGATGGCTGCCGGGATAAAGGTCCCCCAGGCAGTATTTTTTGGGGCGTGATAAAGTCCCAGGTACATCCCGTAGGCGGCCGTGACACCGATTAATGGGGCGCCACGTACGTGCATCTCGCGGATAGCTGCGGCGCTGTCCTCTAGACTCTTCAGTGCCTCGATGGTCAGCTCATGCGGGAGACTGCGTTGATCTATGATATGTACAATACCTTCATCTTCAGGATCTAGCCAAATGGTGCGATAGGATTGATTTTGGATCTTCATAGCATAAGTATCAAGTATATAGATGGAAATGCAGGTTCTTTCTTTCCTTATTCTGAACCGCCAAAACTAATAAAATCGGGAATATTCATCTCTTCACAAGCTGATTATTAGAAGTAAGAGCAAAGGGATAACATTTACTTAGGCTAGCCTTAACACGAATTTCATGAACAGCAAGCTGAACGGCGGCTTTATCTGGGTGTAGAAATTATAAAGAATACTGGCAATTTTATCGATATGGAAGGAGTTAATGCACTTAGCAACATATCCCTTGGGCATATCCTCCAATATCAGGATATTGTACTATTCAACATAATAAGCAAGAATGAAACAGTTACAACTTAATGCTTTACTAGCTTTACTTTTCCTTTCCTTTAACTATCTACCTGCGCAAAAGATGGAAACCGCCAAGGTGATGGCATTTGTCAATGTCAATGTATTACCTATGAATGGTGATGGTTTAATGCCCAATCAGACCGTTTTGGTCAGGAATGGGAAAATTCAGAAGGTTGGCCCGGTTACAAAGGTCCGTGTGCCAAAGTCAGCGATGCAAATAGATGGTGAAGGAAAATTCTTGATGCCAGGTCTGGCAGAAATGCATGCGCATATTCCTACACCTAGAGATGGTGATGATACCCGGGTTAAGGAAGTGTTATTCCTTTACCTCTCCCAGGGGATTACCACCATTCGTGGCATGCTGGGCGATCCCTATCATCTGGGATTGCGTAAACAGGCGGCTGAGGGGAGCATCCTGAGTCCTCGTATTTACACCTCTAGCCCTTCCGTCAATGGAAATAGTGTACAAACGGTCGAAGAGGCGCGTACAAAGGTAGCTCAATATAAGACGGATGGGTACGACTTCTTAAAGATCCATCCGGGACTAAGTCTGGAGGTATTCAACGCCGTAGTAGCAACGGCAGAGAAGGTCGGCATCCCATTTTCAGGGCATGTCCCATTGCAAGTGGGTATTGAGAGAGCCATTGATGCAGGTTATGCTTCCATCGATCATCTAGATGGCTTCTTGGAAGGCCTGGTGTCGGAGTCCGCTGATGTGCAAATGAACCAGAATGGTTTTTTTGGCTATAATTTCACGGATATAGCGGATGTGAACAAGCTATCCAGACTGGTAGCCAGGGCTAAAGCACGGGGGGTATGGTTTGTTCCCACCCAAACACTTATGACTCGGTGGTTTTCTCCTACAAAACCTGAGGTAATTGGCAATGAGCCTGAAATGCAGTACATGCCTTCGGCTACCCTTTACCAATGGCGGCTCAACAAAAACCGCATGTTGGAGGATCCTGCCTATAATAAAGAGCGTTGGGAGGCTTTTGTAGCCCTACGGCAAAAGATCATGCGTAATTTACATCGCTCTGGTGCTGGCATACTATTAGGGTCTGACGCACCGCAAGTCTATAATGTGCCCGGCTTTTCCATCCACCATGAGCTGCAAGACATGGTGGATGCTGGAATCCCTGCTTTAGCGGTACTGCAAAGTGGTACGGCTAATCCTGCCAAATTCTTTAAAGCCGAAGGAACCTATGGCACCGTGGAAAAAGGCGCTGCGGCAGATTTGATCTTACTAGAGGCCAACCCAATTCAAGATATCAGCAATGCGCAACGGCAGCTTGGGGTAATGACAGCTGGCCGATGGTTGAGCAAATCTGCTATTGATACGCATTTAGCAGAAATTGCCACCCGACATACTAATTGAGCATGCTCCTTCTTAAAGGACCCGAAGTTGGCTGGATTTACTCAGTACCCGCTTCGGGCTTTTTTGAGGAAAGAATTAGTGCTGGAAAGATCCTTGATCTAGGGCTTCGGAAATTTAAAATGAACTCCAAGGTTAAGTTTGGCGGAGTTTTCTTATTATTGGAGTGATTACATCGCCTTTGAGAAAGAACTTCACATACTCATGAGTCAAGGATTAAGTTTTGAGGATTTTGAAAAAGCTTGTCAGGATAATCGGTTATACCAATCTCTCACGCCTGAAGAACGTAGCCATTTGTTTAAGCTAGCCAAGCGGCAGCAGATCCCCGCAGGAGAAGTTGTATTCTACTCTTCCGAGACGGATAGCTCCGCTTTTTACATTGTAGAAGAAGGACAACTCCGTTTGAACTTGAATAGCGGAAAAGAAAAGATATACGAAAAGGGAGAGTTGTTCGGAGAGGTTTCCGTCTTAAATGGAAGCCCAAGGATGGGAACTATGACCGCCCTGGAAGATAGCAGCCTCATTCTTATTGAAGGAGATCTTTTATTTGAAGAAGAAATGATCCCGCCCCAAAGTGCTTTCTCGATATTCAAAGGTTTGGTGGGATATGTCATTAGCTATTTAAACGAAGAGTATGAGCATGCTACTGAACGCATTATCGAGAAAGGGGAGGGCGTGACCATTGAGTTTAAAGAATCTCTAAGCAAGAAGCTAAAGCAAGAAGTCGTGAAGACCATCTGTGCTTTTCTCAATACGAGAGGAGGCACCATTCTCTTAGGAGTAAATGACAAGGCGGAAGTGATTGGCCTGGATGTCAACTCAGAGAAAGACCTGGACAACTATAAGCAAAGTATTATCCAGATCTTAAAACACAAGGTAGGCATCAATGGCTCCACCAATATCCACTTCAATACGGAGAAGCTAGACAACAAGATATTGCTAAGAATCAACTGCACGCCTTCCAATCATCCAATCATTCTGGAGGACAAGGATACCCAGCATTTCTACATTCGATCAGGCCCTACCAGTATTAAGGCACCCAATATCAAGGAAGTACTTTCTTACTATCAAGAAAGGTTTGAATCTTCAAGTCGGTAGAATGACTAGGAAGTGCGCCAAAAGTAAGGGGTAAACAATACCAAAATGGTAAATAGTTCCAAGCGTCCCAATAGCATATAAAAGACCAAAAAGAGTTTAACGGGTTGGCTCAACTGAGCAAAGTTGTCTACCGGTCCTACCTCGCCAATGCCTGGTCCTACATTGCCCAGACTAGTGGCTGCCGCTCCTATCGCTGTCATAAAATCCAGTCCCAATATCGTCAGGATGATAGAGCCTAGTACAAACAAAATCATATAAAGCAAGAGAAAGATAATGATATGCGTAAGGATTCGGCCTGGCACTCGTTTACCATTTAATTTTAAGGGAATAATGGCGCGCGGGTGCAAAATGCGTTTGAATTCCAAAAAGGAGTTTCGGAAAAAGACTAGATGGCGAATGATCTTTATCCCCCCACTGGTTGAACCTGCTGATGCACCTAAAAAGAGTAGAATGAAAAAAGTCATGGTTAAACCTTCTGACCAACTGGTATAATCTGCTGAAACGAAACCCGTGGTCGTGATCAAGGAAATAATCATGAATAAACTTTGCCGAAAAGAGCGCTCCAGGTTTTGACCCGATACGCCAAATACGCCTAAGGTGACGAAAAACGTTAGTAGCAGTACCAAAAAGACATAGGCCCGGAACTCATCGCTCTTCCAGACGCGGCTCAGCTTACCTTTGAAAGCAAAATAGATGACGGTGTAATTGGTCCCAGCAAGGAACATAAATAAAGCGAGGGTATATTGGATAGAAGCGCTATCAAAATAGGCCGTACTGGCATTTTTCGTAGAGAAACCACCAGTAGCCATAGTGGTTAGGGCGTGATTGATAGCATCGTAGAAGCCCATGCCTAAGCCATATAAGACTAGCATTAGAATGCCAGTGAGGCCTACGTACAGATACCAAAGTCGTTTGGCCGTTTCACTAATCCTGGGATGTAATTTATCAGAGGTGGGGCCTGGAGCCTCTGCGACAAAAAGCTCTACGCCTCCAATGCCCAATAGTGGGAAGATAGCTACGGTCAAGACAATAATTCCCATACCGCCAATCCATTGGGTAAGACTTCTCCAAAACAGAATACCCTCGGGAGTACTTTCGATATCCGTCAATATACTGGCTCCAGTCGTAGTCATCCCCGAAACGGTCTCGAATAAGGCGTCGGCGAGGTTGGGGATCACGCCACTGAGGACATAGGGTAAGGCGCCGTAGGTGACCATGGTAAGCCACCCCAGGGCTACAATCAGATATCCTTCCCTTTTTTTAATACTTCCCTCATTCTTGACGTAGTAGAGTAGGGGACAAGCAACAAGAATACCAACTAGGCCTGAGTATAACAAAGCGAGATGATCTCCAGCTCCGTAATACAGGGAAAAGGGAATACAAAGTAGCATTAGTCCTCCCAGAAGAGCCAGTAGAATTCCGATTACTCTGATGATTGGGCGTATATTAATCATGGCGCTTCGTCATCTAACGGAATAGTTTCTCTAACTTGGAAATGGCTTCTGGAAGAGCAAAAACGATCACTTTGTCATTCACCTGCAGCTGGAAGTCACCATTGGGAATCAAGCTTTCTTCGCCACGTATAATGCCTCCAACGATGGCGGTATTGGGGAAATGTAAATCGCGCAAGGGTTTGCGCGTTAACTGATTCTTTTTATGGATAACATATTCTATGATTTCCGCATCCACCCCCGCCAAACTGGTAATGGCTTCGACCTGGCCTTTCCGGACAAATCGGAAGATGTTATTCGCCGTGATCAGTTTCTTGTTGATCAGCGTATCTACACCAATATTTTGAGAGATATGAATGTACTCTTTATTCTCGACCTGAGCGATGGTTTTATAAACGCCGTGGTTTTTGGCGGTGAGGCTAGCAATGATATTGGTTTCAGAATTCCCAGATAGTGCTACGAAAGCGTCCATGTGGCTAAGTCCCTCCTCCTCCAGCATATCAAAATTGCTCGTGTCGCCATTGATGATGAGCGTACTATCCAGTTCCTCGGCTAAAACTTTACATTTCTCCTTACTGCGTTCGATCAGGGTAACATTGTATTCCTGCTCCAGCATTCTAGCTGTATCTCTGGCCAAGCTACTTCCACCTAGAATCATCACGTTTTTCACCTTTACCTTTTTCTTGCCCACTAGGTTGATCACTGCATCTATGTTCTCTTCTCTGGTGATGAAGTAGATGTGATCATTCCGGTGAAATACTGTTCCTGACCTTGGAATTAGGGTTTGATGACCCCTTAGAATGGCAATGGGACGAAGCATGAAATCCGTCTGCATGGCTCGGACTTCGGACAGCTTGCGGTTGGCCAGGGGAGAATAGTCGTCCAGAGTAATCCCCACCAGATTGATTTTACCTTCCTCGAATTCAAAGTGATCTGTAAAAGAACATTGCTTCACCAAGCGAGAAATCTCTTGAGCGGCCAACTGAGGCGGGCAGATGAGTGTATCTATGCCCAGATCCTGGAAAAGTTCTCGTTGCTCAGCACATAGGTATCGCGGATTTTGCACCCGAGCGATCGCCTTTTTGGCCCCAATTTTCTTAGCTAAAACGGATGAGATGAGATTGGTTTGTTCGGAGGTAGTTAAAGCTAAAAACAAATTGGCCTTATTTACCTCCGCTTGCCGTAGGATGTCAATAGAGGAGGCATCTCCTCGAATGGTCAACACATCTAGATGACTAGCGGCGATATCTAAAATCTCCTGGTTCTTGTCAATGAGAATGATATCTTGATCTTCAAAACTCAATAACTGCGCCAAATGGGAACCCACATCACCCGCTCCCGCAATTACAATTTTCATTTGTCAAGGTTTAATCCCGCAAAAGTAGCCTTTTTTGATCATTTTAAATAAGACAAATCCTATACTCTTTTGTTGTGTTCGCTGGATTTGCGCAGCAAATAAAGTATTATTGTGGAATGAAGGTATTAATGGTGTGTTTAGGGAATATTTGTCGATCTCCCCTTGCTGAAGGTATCCTACAAATGAAGGTCAAGGCACGCGGCTTAGACTGGGAAGTAGACTCAGCCGGAACGGGTGCCTGGCACGTAGGAGAACTACCCGATCCTCGTTCCGTACAAGTAGCTCGGAAAAATGGCATTGATATTACCTACCAAAGAGCGCGACAGTTTATTGCCCAAGATCTAGATACCTACGATCTCATCTTTGCCATGGACCAGTCGAACTTGGCCAATATCCTTCGGAAAGTCAATAGCCCTGTTCAAGAAGAAAAGGTCTATTTAATCATGAATCAGGTGCAGCCCAATTCCAACCTTAGTGTCCCAGACCCTTACTATGATGACAATGGATTTGATCAGGTATATGAGATGCTGGATGAGGCTTGCGACCGGATCATTGAGCAATGGGTAAAAACCTAAGCTTCATTGTAAATTTCCGGCTATCTTCCTGTTAAATCAAGAATAACTTTGATTTTTTTTCTACTCTTTCTTCAATTTATAGCTGCAGAAAAATCAATTTTATAAGTGGATGTTAGTAAGTTGATTGAGGCATACAAAGGGGCTGTATTCGCGTGTAGTTGAGTACCAGTGGCTTCTCCGACGCCCAAAAAAAACCTCCAGAAAGAAATAATTTTTTCTATCATTGCGTTATCAAGATCGATA
Organism: Saprospiraceae bacterium; assembly: GCA_965263225.1. Classification (GTDB taxonomy): domain Bacteria; phylum Bacteroidota; class Bacteroidia; order Chitinophagales; family Saprospiraceae; genus DT-111. The sequence goes on along the minus strand of CBDHHG010000032.1, from coordinate 108,088 downwards.
AGTGAAAGCGTAGTACGTACGCCAACATTTCGAAGAACCACTCCAACAACAAGTAGAATCTAACTACTTATCACACCTATTTAACCCGCAGATTTCTTCCCTATAACAAGTTCATCCGATCAGTCATTTTCCCCAGTTGAAAAGCTTTTTTCATTTTTTAATTCAAAACCGACACACTACCATGAAAAAACTGTTGTTTTTGCTACCCTTCACCTTATTTGTTGCTTGTGATAATATTGGCAAGTACGCTGAAGCTATCACTAGCCTAACTGGAGAATGGGATGGAGCGACTGAAGCCGTTACTGGACTTTTAGGAAACATTACTACTGCACAAGGTGGCATCACTGAGATGCTTGGAGGAATGAATATCAGCGAAGAATTGCAAGGTTCTCTAGCTGCTGATGTATTGGGCCAGTTGACTGGATTTAAGGATCAAGTAACAAGCCAAGGGAATGCTTTATCTGGTATTTTGGAGCAAGTGAATGCCTTCAAAGGGCAATGGGAAGAGAAAGGTCAAGCTTTGCAAGGCCTGAAAGACGGATTAGAAGCCGGGAAGTTACCAGAAGATGTAGAGGGTACGATCAGTAGTTTGAAGGACATGATCGCTACTGGTACCAGCAAAGTAGGAGAGTGGGGACCACAGGTAGAAGAGGCTCAATCCGGAGCCAAATCTGCTTTTGATCAATTTACTTCTTTGCTAGCCAGCGTTACCGCTAGTGAATAAGATCGCTCTCGGTAGCTAAAGAAAAAGGCCAGGTTCCGATTGGTGCCTGGCCTAATTTTTTTATACCTGTTGCATCTCCGCTTAGGAGAAAGCTAGATTGATAATCTCTTGTTGCTGTTGATCATGGACCTTCTTGTAACCGGTAGCTGGGGAGGCACTTGACTTGCGAGAAATCAAACTAAGATCCGCATTCAAGCCGATCTGGGAGGAAGCCACAATCGAATAGATGTATTGCCATGCCCCCATATTAGAGGGTTCCTCCTGTACCCAAAATGGCACAGCTTCCGGATAGCGTTTGAACACCTTCTGCAGTTGGATGTCAGGTAAAGGGTACAACTGTTCCAGACGCACGATCGCTACATCATCTCGCTTGTCCTGCTGCTTGCGTTCCATTAGATCATAGTAGACCTTACCCGTACACAGCAATAGTTTCTTTACTTTCTTCCCGCTCCGTGCGCCTACATGGGGATCGTCATACACCTCCTGGAAACTATTACCTGTTTCAAATTCAGAGAGATCTGAAACCACCGCAGGGTGACGCAATAACGACTTAGGTGTCATTACGACCAAAGGCTTGCGGAATGGCCGAGCCAATTGGCGCCGCAGTAAGTGGAAGAAGTTGGCTGGCGTAGTCACATTGGCAACCGTCATGTTAAACTCTGCGCAGGACTGCAGGAATCGCTCCACCCGACCACTAGAGTGCTCAGGACCCTGTCCTTCGTATCCGTGAGGAAGCAGAAGTACGAGGCCATTCATGCGCTGCCATTTGGATTCAGCAGCGGATACAAACTGGTCCACCATGGTCTGGGCCCCGTTATAGAAATCTCCAAATTGCCCTTCCCACAAGACCAAGGTTTCAGGATTGGCCATCGCATAGCCATATTCGAAACCCATCACCCCAAACTCAGATAGCAGGGAGTTGTAAATCCGGAACTCACCTTGATCTTCTGAAAGACCAGAAAGTCGGTTATACTCTTGATCCGTATTGATATCACGCAATACGGCGTGACGGTGAGAGAAGGTTCCTCGTTTTACATCCTGACCACTCATCCGCACATCCTTACCTTCCATCAGTATACTTCCATAGGCCATCAGTTCGCCCATAGCCCAATCGAGCTGGTTCTTATCAAGCAGCTTTTGCTTACCTTTTAGCAAACGATTGACCTTAGACAAGGCTTCAACGCTATCTGGAATAGTCATCAGGTGTTTGATGATGTGGTCGATGCGTTCCTTGTCAATTCCTGTAGCAGGAGAGCTTTTGAAGTCTTTAGGATCCTTTGTTTTCTTAAGTTTTCGCCAAGCTTGTTCTGGCTCCTGGTATTCGTAGGCTAACTTACTCTGCTTGACTTCATTCAAGCGCTCCTGCAAAAGATTCCAGAATGCCTTCTGCATCTCATCTGCCAGCGCTTTATCAATATCATCTCGTTCCAGCAACTTGTTTTGGTAAACCTCGCGAGGAGTAGGGTGTTCATTGATGATCTTGTACATGCCCGGTTGCGTGAACTTCGGGTCATCCCCTTCGTTGTGTCCGTGTTTGCGATAGCAAACCATATCTATGAACACATCATTATTGAACGCTTGACGGTATTCCACTGCTAATTCTGAGGCGAACAGCACGGCTTCTGGATCATCACCATTGACGTGGAATACGGGTGCCTGTACTACATTAGCTACACCTGTACAATAGGTAGAAGAACGAGCATCATCAAAATCTGTGGTAAATCCAATCTGGTTGTTAATGATAAAATGCAAGGTTCCTCCGGTATAATAGCCTTTCAATTGACTCATCTGTACCGTCTCATAGGCAATTCCTTGCCCGGCGATTGCCGCGTCACCATGAATCAAGATTGGAAGAATACGGTCATAATCACTTTCATATAAGATATCCGCTTTGGCTCTGGCAAATCCTTGTACCACGGTATTTACCGCCTCCAGGTGAGAAGGATTAGGCGTAAGCTTGAGGTGAACGGTCTTGCTACTTGGTGTTTGCACCTGACTGGAAAAACCTAAGTGGTATTTTACATCCCCATCACCAAAACTAAGATCAGGTACTGCCGTTCCTTCAAATTCATTAAAGATTTGCTCGTAGGTTTTGCCCATGATGTTGGCCAAAACATTCAAGCGACCCCGGTGCGCCATTCCAATAATAATCTCCTCCACTTTATCTTCTGCAGCTTTATTGATAATGCCATCCAAAGCCGCGATGGTAGTTTCTCCACCTTCCAATGAAAAGCGCTTCTGTCCAATGTATTTGGTATGAAGGAATTGTTCGAATACTTGCGCTCCATTTAATTTCTCCAGGATTCTTCGTTTCTTTTCGAGAGTTAGGTCAAAGGCGCGATCAGGATGATGCGACTCGATCTTCTCTCGAATCCAACGACGCTTGTTGCGATCCTGAATGTGATGATATTCAAAACCGATAGACCCGCAGTATACGGTCTTCATGTGTTGGATAATCTCTTTCAAAGTGGCGTTCTTCAGACCACATTCTTGGCCCGCTTGGAAAACGGAGTCGAGATCCGCAGGCTCCAGGCCGAAATCTTCAATATTGAGATTGGGACGGCGATCTCTTCTTTCCCGTATGGGGTTGGTGGTTGAAAGAAGGTGTCCCCTGTTACGGAAAGCCTTTATAAGAGATAATACTTGAAATTCTTTTGTGTTGATCGGCCCAGCTTCGCTAGCTGTGGCACTCCCATTTCCATTTTGCGAGAATTCAAAACCCTGGAAAAAGGCTCTCCAGGTGGCTTCTACGCTTTGGGGTTCCTTCAGGTATTGCTCGTACATCGAATTGATGTAGGTTGGGTGAGCATTGCTGATTACAGAGAAATCATTCATTGATTATCTTGCCTTTTTAGTAAAGGGTTAACGATTTGAGTTAGTTTTTTTCAAATAAGCCGCAAGTAAAGACCTGTTTAAATCTTAAACAAGCTTTTATTAAAAAAAAACAGCAGTCCTTTGTCGAAGTTCTTAAATTTGCCTTTAATTTCTGAAAAACGATTGTTTACTAGCTTTTTGTACTTCCCAATCCACTAGAAGTTACAATCGGTAGAAGCGGAAACGAAGGCAGAAATTTTTTTTAAGAAAAAGGTTCTATTTTATCGGAAAAAGCATAAATTTGCACTCCGATTTTGAGAAGTGAAGAAAATTATAGATTAATGGCACACCATAAATCAGCTAAAAAAAGAATTCGTCAAGACGCCAGAAAGCGTTTGGCTAACCGTTATTACAAGAAATCTACTCGTACTGCGATCAAGAAATTGCGCGGTATGTCTGATAAATCTGAAGCTGAAAGCTTCTTGCCTAAAGTATTGAGCATGATCGATCGTCTGGCAAAGCGCAATACTTGGCACAAGAACAAAGCTTCTAATCTTAAGAGCAAATTGACTGTACACGTTAATAACCTGTAGGTAATACGGGTATTTACAGTCTTGCGAATTGATAATGGATCAACGTTTCCATTATCAATTCGTCATATTATATGGTCACTTCTCTACTTTTCTCACAGCTTTCCTCTTCACGCGGCCGATAGACAAGTTCTTCTTCCAAAACATTCAAGCGCAGAACCTGTTGTAGCTAAAGAATTATGGTATACTCGGATTTTACTAACGCAGTTTCCTTGACCAATCCTTGAAAGATGCCGATAGAAAAGACTAAAAAGCAAATCATACTGGAAGCCGCCGCGGCATTATTTCGTGATAAAGGATACAGTGCTACCTCTATGCGAGACTTGGCAGAAGCTGTGCAGTTGAAAGCTTCTAGTCTTTACAATCATATAAGTGGGAAGGAGGAAATTTTGAAAACCATCTGTTTTCAAAATGCCAAGGTATTTCATGATGAACTGGCTACCCTTGAGGCATCTAATTTGAGTAATACGGAAAAAGTAGAACAGCTCGTTCGCTTTCACATCGTCATGGCTACCGAAGAAGTTACTTCTATAACTTCCTTCAATGATGAATGGCGTCATTTGACCGAGCCAGACCTTAGTCATTTCAAGGAATTGCGGAAGGACTATGAGCACCGCTTCAAAAGCATCCTGAAAGCGGGAATTAAGGAAGGTACCTTCAAGAATATTGATCCCACCATTTTATTGCATACAGTATTATCTTCTATCCGTTGGGTTTACGACTGGTATCGCACTGGTCGTCCCTGTACGCCGGATGAATTGGCAAGAGAAATTACGGACATTGTCCTTTCCGGCATTAAACGCTAGGATGCCCGGCCTTTCCTTGCAAGTTCCCCCAAATGGGGTACATACTCCCTCATAATTATGACTTATCTTTAGCAGACAAAAACCAAATAAATTGTCTAGCTCCCTAATTCATGTCGGTATAGTCGAAGACAATGACGAAATTCGTCAAACTTTGGCGCTTATCATTGATGGAACCCCAGGCTATTCCTGCAAAATGATCTTCTCTAATGCGGAAGCTGCGGTTGAAGCCCTCCAAAATAGCTATGTCAATGTAGTTTTGATGGACATTGAGTTGCCTGGAATGACGGGAATAGAAGCTGTTAAAGCATTGAAACCCACAGCTCCGGATATGGATTTCCTGATGCTCACCATTCGCCAAGATGATGAGGCGATCTTTCAATCCATTTGTGCTGGGGCTACCGGCTATTTAGTCAAAGATACCCCTCCTACCGCTTTGTTGCAGGCTATCCAGGAAGTAGCAGATGGCGGTGCTCCCATGAGTACTAGTATTGCCCGCAAAGTGGTTCGCTCTTTCCACGCTACCACCCCCTCGCCGCTTTCTACCCGAGAAACGGAGATCCTTAAGCTCCTATGCGATGGTCTTAACTATCGCTCCATTGCTCAACAGCTCTTTCTGAGTGCTCACACCGTAAAATCACACATCAAGAACATCTATAAAAAGCTACACGTCAACTCTAGAGCAGAAGCCGTTGGCAAAGCACTAAAAGACAAGCTTATCTAAGTTCCGCTTGCACCACTCCTTACCAACTACAGTGCCCCACACCTGGAAAGTGAGCTACTGTGCGTCACATCTTGCTTCTCCCACCCACCATGCTCTATCCTTAAAATCCCCCATCTGGGCTATTCCCTCCTCCTATTTTCACGCCTAATTTTGAGTTCGAAATCAAATTAACCGAACCCAAAAAATAAGAATATGAAAAAATGGATGCTACTACTGGGAATAGTTTGCTTTTGGTCAATGAGTACCGATGCACAAATACTACCAAAAGTAAAACGCAGTGCTACCAATAAAACCGCCAATGAAGTGAGTAAGAAAGTGAATCAGGGGATTGACGGATTATTTAATGGCAAGAAAAAGAAGAAGAAAAAGAAAGATAAGGAGAAAGCCACTGATCAGACTGGACAGGAAGGCCAGTCTAGATCCGGAGCCTCTAGCTCGAATACTCCCGCTACAGCGGCAAGTACCGCAACAGAAGAGGAAAATGCGGTGGCACAGCAAGGGCAATATCGAGGCAATAAATCCGATTTCATTGCGGGGGAGCGGGTAATCTTTTGGGACACGCTAGCCAATGAATGGACCGGGGAATTTCCCTCCCGTTGGGACCTCGTCTTTGGTACTGTGGAAAATGGCCGCTTCAATGAAGACAATGTTATCGCCTTTGTTAGCAATAACTCCAAGATTATGCCCTTAATGCGTAGCAAATCCTATCTACCAGATCCATTTACGGTGGAAGCAGAAGTGTATTTTCATAATAAGGGTAACGAGGGGTACTACATTAATTTGGATCAGGCGGTCTCTATTCGGTTTAGTAATATTAGTGCCAGAGTCAATGGTACGACCACCTATTTGAGTAATCGAAAAGGGATAGTAGGTTGGCGCAAGGTAGCCCTATCTTATCATAAAGGAGCGCTAAAGGTTTATCTCGATGGTGAGCGTCTCTTAAATGTACCTCGCATTAAAAACCGACCTCCTTCTCTATCTTTCAACGCCTTAAGCCACAATGCACATGGGGGAGAGCCTGCTATGATTCGAAATATCAGGATCGCCGAAGGAGGGGTACCTCTGTATCGAAGGTTAGTTACGGACGGGAAGGTCATCTTCAATACCATCCAATTCGATTACAATAAGGCTACCTTGCGACCCTCTGCGAAAGAAAGTATAGATAGAATTGCTGAAATGATGATGAAACAATCCAATGTTAAGCTTAGCGTTGAGGGGCATACAGATCGGGATGGTACGAACGAGGCGAACCAGGATCTTTCAGAGAGAAGGGCGGAAGCTGTGAAGGCCGCTCTAGTCGAACGAGGTATTGCAGCGGATCGCCTTCAAGCCAAAGGCTGGGGAGAAGAAAAACCATTAGAGACAGATGATAGCCCAGAAGCGAAGCAGCAAAACCGAAGAGTAGAATTTATATTGATCTCCCAGTAGTAACATCCAGCTTGTCCCTAGGGTTCTTTTAGCATCAGACAAGCTATGGAATGGAATTTTGTGATACGCATTGACAAATTCAGCTACCCAATGGGTAGGGTTTGTTGATGCGTTATCATTTTTAGTGCTCAGTGGGCTCCATCGCACTGATTTTCTGCCCCTACTATGAATTAAGCGATTCGCGCAAAGGCACTTTCACCCTATATTTTTCTCTGACATCATTTTACTTTAAAATCCACTTGAGAAGGAAAAAAAATGTTATTTTGCCCGCCTTAGACACTTACATTGAACTTGAAGTTAAGTGAACAATCATAATCGTAGCTTCAAAGTACAAGTAGAATCATATCAGTAGTTGGACCCGTATGAGGGATATTATTGAACTTTATCGTGGTGTCATTATTCAGATTGCTACTCCGTATAGCACGGGTACTGGGTTCTACTTAAAAGAATCCAACGTAATTGTTACGAATGATCACGTGGTTCGGGACAATCGAAAAGTGGTGGTAGACGGAGAGAAGATCGAAAAGCAATTGGTCAAGGTCGTTTTTAGCGATCCAAAGCATGATCTCGCCTTTTTAGAAGCACCAGAAGTCCACCAAATGCCTGGAGTGGATCTGGGTGTTGGAAGAGAGGTAGAAGTGAAGGCTGGTGATCCCGTATTGGCCATTGGACATCCCTTCGGCCTTAAGTTTATTTCTACTCAAGGAATCATTTCCAATACCCTGCATGAGCAGAATGATATCAATTACTGGTTGCACGACGCAGCTCTGAACCCTGGCAATAGCGGCGGACCCTTGGTCAATGAAGATGGGCATGTAATTGGTGTTAATACCTTCATTGTCAAGGATGGTAACACGATTGGCTTTGCCTTGCCGGTTAACTATCTGCAAGAATCCATTCAAGAATTTCAGAAAGAAGAAGGAGACATTGTCGTTCGCTGTCATGCCTGCTCCAATCTGGTGACCGAAGAAACAATCGACAACGGATATTGCCCGCACTGTGGTGCCAAGGTGCACTTGCCAAGTTCTTCCGAAGAGTATGAACCCGTAGGAGTGGCCAAGACGATAGAAGCAATGATTATAGAGGCTGGCCATGATGTCGAACTTTCCCGCAGAGGACCCAATAATTGGGAGATACACGAAGGGAGCGCCCGGATTAACATTGCCTATTATGAAAAGACGGGTTTGATCACGGGGGATGCTTATTTGTGTCTATTACCCAAACAAAATATCGGCCCGCTCTATCAATACCTCCTTCAGCAGAACTACCAGATCGAAGGCTTGAATTTCAGTATTAAAGACAAAGATATTATCCTCTCGCTACTCATTTACGACCGTTACCTCAATGTAGAGACGGGGCTGCACCTCTTCAAACGACTTTTTGAAAAGGCTGACTATTATGACAATGTTCTAGTGGAAGAATATGGGGCCTTGTGGAAATATGAGGAGGAAAATGAGGAAGAGTTAGACAATTCGTAGTACTTTTTTCTTTTGCCGCAGGAATTCAGCTCACATCCGATAATAATCTACGAAAAGCTGCGTTATTTCAATTGTCTGAGCTACACTATCTACGATTGTTCGCAAGGAGGAAATTAATTCTAAATTATACTACAAATTTTTAGTATTCATCTTTATCTTTGTGCCGTTCAAGCTACCTCAGCAAAACACCCTAGTCGTTTTTTGTATCCTTGGATACACCTTGCCCACAGACGCAAATAGTAACACCTGTAGTTTACGATTGAGAAACAGAAATGAGAAAATACCGTGAAATCCTTTAGGTAGACTTAGATTATCTAAGTTCAAACTCTGTTTTCCAGTACAGAAAGTAGTTGTCAATTCCAAGGCGTTTGAGCCTTATTTATCCTATAAATTGTCAGCTGTTTACAGCATAATATCTATCATTGTATGCAGTTGAATGAAAGAAAAATGAATATCTTGGCCAGCAGTTTTACAAATAATCGATTTATGAAAAGATTGAAGTCCCTTTTGGTTGTCTGCTTTTGTTTCTTGGGCGCACTCTCTATCAGTGCTCAGGACATCCACTTTTCTCAATTTTATCTTTCTCCATTGAACCTAAACCCGGCTATGACAGGGGTGATGAACTGTAATGTTCGCTTGGTAGCTAACTACCGTAATCAATGGGCTAGCGTTTTGAGATCCAATGCTTATAGCACTTACTCTGTTTCTTACGATCAAAGAATTCCAGTAGGTCGCTATGACTACTTCGGTGTGGGTGGCACCTTTTGGGGGGATAGAGCAGGTGAAGCCAACTTTGCTACTTTGACAGGTAAATTTGCCCTGTCATACAGTAAAAAGATGGGTGGCGGACGCAACGACGGTCAATATCTAGTAGTGGGTGCCGAAGGTGGGGTAGCTCAGCGTAGTATCGATTTCCTAAATTTACGGTGGGGCTCTCAGCACGATGGTAATGGTGGTTTTGATCCCAATATTGGTTCCGGAGAAAATTTTGACCGAGACAACTTCATTTTTGCAGATATGGCAGCAGGTTTGTTGTGGTTCATGGTTTTCAACGAGGACAACAACTTGTACTTAGGTGGGGCTTTCCATCACCTTAATCGTGCCAACCAGTCTTTCTCTACTACGGAAGAAGATCTTCTATATAGTAGATTTACTTTCCACGCAGGGGGTGAATTTCAAGTTGGACAGAGACTGGGCTTATTACCAGGTGTGATTGTGATGAATCAGGGGCCTTCTTTTCAAGTTAATGCTGGTACAAGTTTCCGTTTTAAGCTAGGTGGTGGTCGCAGAACCAACCAAGCTTTCCAGTTGGGACTTTGGGGACGTATTTCCAATAAAATCGAATCGGGCGTATTGACAGATGCAGCTATCTTGTCTACTCGCTTTGACTACGATCAATTCAGTATAGGATTCAGTTATGATGTAAATGTTTCTCCGCTACGACCTGCAAGTAATGCCAATGGTGGTTTTGAATTCGCTATGGTATACAAAATCTGCGGTCCGACTCGAAGAGGTGTTTATTGTCCAAATTTCTAATCTTAGCTGCTGCTTCTTGTAAGAAAAATAGGAGCCATCTTTTTCGGATGGCTCCTATTTTTGTTTCCAGCCAGGAGAGAGTTTACTCTGTACGATTTCTACAACTTCACTTTTACACATGCCTGGCTTCAGCTTATCAATCGAACGTATCGGTATTAAAACTCAGGATCAGGTGACTTCCTTCTATTGGATGACAAATTAATTGATCAGATTCCATATAACAGTTTGCTTGGACAACTTCAAGCCATTAGATTTAAGTTGGATGGATATGGGAAACTTGACGACATCAAATTATCTAAGGCAAATGGCGAAGTGGTAGATTCCAATGCTTTTGATAGGGTGGAATCGGAGAATCAATAAGACTACCTAACCTTCTTAAGTAGATTCTGTAGTTTACCTTTGAAAAATTTGCCCACACATAAGCCGTACTTGATATCTTTAGCCTTATGAAAAGACGAACCGCTACTCAAAATATTATGGCTGCCCTTGGGCTACTGACTGTACCCTCTATCGTTCAAGCTGATACTTGCAGCTTCAGCGCTAAATCGGAGGATATGGTCCAAAACACCTCGGCTGCGATTTTAAAACCCGCACGCCTCAAGAAAGGGCAGAAAGTAGGACTTATTGCACCTGGCAGCTCCATTGAAGAAGAGGCTTTACAGGAGGCCATTAAGAATATTAAAGAACTAGGTCTTCAAGTAGAACTGGGCACGCATGTGCGAGCCAGACATGGCTATATTGCGGGTACAGATGAAGAACGCTTAAATGATCTCCATATGATGTTCAGTCGGAGTGATATTGATGCGATCTGGTGTGCTCGTGGAGGTTATGGTTGCAGCCGCCTATTACCTAAGCTGGATTATGAACTGATCCAAAGTAATCCTAAGTTGTTGATTGGTTATAGTGATATTACGGCCTTGCTTAATGGTATTTTTGAAAAGACTGGCTTGGTAGGTATCCATGGGCCGGTTGGGGCTTCACAGCAGACAACATATACTAAAGCGCATTTTGTCGGTGTAGCGATGCACCCCAAGAAGCAATTTAAGATTGAATTGAGTTCGGAGAATCTAGAAAAGGAGGATCAGGCTTTTGAGACGCATGTGATTCAGCCCGGGAAAGCGGAAGGAATGCTGGTAGGCGGCAACTTATCCTTGCTTGCTGCTATGGCAGGTACGGGGTACCAACCAGCAGTAAAGGACAGATTGGTTTTTATTGAAGATGTTGGTGAGAAACCGTATCGGGTAGATCGCATGTTGACCCAGTTGAGGCAAGCTTATGCCTTGGAGGAGGCTGCCGGCCTAGCTTTGGGCGTATTCGCAGATTGTGAAGCCGATGAAGATGATGCCTCCTTGACCCTAAAGGAATGTTTACAAGACCGATTAGGTGACTTGGGAATCCCCGTCATGTATGGCTTTTCTTTTGGGCATATTAGCAATCAATGTAGTTTGCCAGTTGGTGTTCGGGCTCAGATGGATACAACCAGGAAGACCATTACCCTCTTAGAAGCTGCCGTACAATAGCCTATGAAACTTCATCTATCCTCATACGATCTCGCTCTAAGTTCTCCATTCCGCATTGCCCATGGCGTTCGAACGGTCCAACCTACGATGATTGTAGGGTTGGAGGCCAATGGGTATCTGGGACTGGGAGAGGCCACTGCTACAAGTTATTATGGAAAGAACGTAGAAGATATGTTAGATGTATTAGAGCAGTTGCGGCCTGACATAGAAGGAGAGAATTTAGATAGCCCCGAGCAGTTTTGGACTCGGATGCATCCGAAGCTTAAACATCACCCTTTTGAACTTTGTGCTTTAGATGTGGCAGCACATGATCTTTTTGCGAGGCAACAAGGCATGCCCTTATATCAATCTTGGGGGCTTGATCCAAGCAAGGCACCATTGACCAATTACACGATTGGCATTGGGCCCATTGAGGAGATGGTAGCAAAGATCAAGGAACGACCTTGGCCGGTCTATAAAGTGAAGTTAGGCACAGACCACGATCTAGAAATCATAGAAGCACTCCGAGCCGTAACGAACGCCCGCTTCCGGGTAGATGCCAATACAGCCTGGACTGCGGAACAAACCATAGCCCTAGCTCCCAAATTCAAGGAACTTGGCGTAGAATTTCTGGAGCAGCCGTTAAAAGCGGATGATTGGGAAGGGGCTCAACAAGTTTTCCAACAGTCTGCCTTACCTATTATAGCAGATGAAAGCTGCCAGCTGGAAACCGATATCGAGAAATGTCATGGCTACTTTCATGGGGTGAATATAAAACTCATGAAGTGTGGAGGGTTAACACCTGCACGGAGAATGATTCAGAAAGCTCGATCACTGAACTTACAAGTGATGGTGGGGTGCATGACGGAATCTACTGTAGGTATTTCTGCCATTGCCCATTTAGCTCCCCTGCTAGATTATGTAGATATGGATGGGGCGCTCTTGCTGAAGCAGGATGTTGCCACAGGGGTTAGCATCCAAGACGGGAAAGCCATTTTTCCAAACACTGCGGGTACCGGAGCACAACTCTTTTCTTGATCGGGGTACTTTGCTAGTGTTATTCTCCTACTATGGACTGAGTAGCTTGTACTGCTCAATCTCCGTATCATTCATCCAATGGATATCCTTAGCAGAAGCAGCATGGATGGTAAAATAGTAGAAGGCTTCAGCTTCTGATTGCGTAAATCCCATTTCTTGATAGTATTCAATGTAGGGAAGGTGGTTCGGGTGGCCCTGTGGGAATTCGGTGGCCTCCCTATTGTCTCCATCGGCCCAAGAATGTACGCCAATCCTACTACCTGCTTCGCGTGTGCGTTTAATCCCTGCCAGGAAGAAATCCACGGCTCCCGAAGCGATCTCAGCATCAGCCGGTAGATGAATATGCAGTCCCTTGGCCCGGACTGCTCTTGCTACTTGTAAGTTGGCTATGTCATCATCTGAACCTGGGCACTCCTTCATAATCAACTGAGTAGTATTGGGGAAGGCTTGAATAAAATCCTCCCAGTCATCCGGGGTTCGAGAATCGATAACGCCATCCATTTGGGCGGTAATGGAGTCTATAGAGGAAAAAATACCAAATGCATTGGCATCTACTTGATTCTGATTACAACTTAGAAAAATGATGAGGTTGATATCAAGGTATTGAGCTAGTACATTGGCAGCATGAAGCAAGCGGTCATCCGCTACACCAGGAACGGCAAAGATCTTGATTCCGAATACCTCGACTTTTCGACGGAAACGCTTGAGTACCCCTTCGTCATTGGCGGAAATTTTGAAATGGGGGTCATTCCCTGGCTCGATTGGGGCCCTGGCTCTGTTACAAGCCAGCAGTAATAGACCAATGATCAAGAATATAGACTTAGCATAGATCATGGCGTTATAGCTTTATGGGAAATATGCTGATGATAAATATCCACCAATTTTGGAACAGCGACATTGTCTCCTGTACAGATTAAAGCGATGTTCTGTCCGGGAATTTCAGCTAGGTACTTGTCCAAACAGGCGATAGAGGTCGCCGCACCGCCTTCCAGTACTATTCGCTCCCATCGTAAGGCATAGGCCATGGCTTCAGCAATACTTTCCTCAGAAACAAGAAAGGATCGGTCTACAAACTGTTGACAAAGCGGAAAGGAATACTGGTTATCTGCCGGGATACCGCCGGTGAGGGCATCCGCAAGGCTTGGCTTTTCTTCCACATCTACCAAATGCCCCGCCTGGATACTGAGATGCATAGCGGCGCCCTGTTCCATACTCACTCCAATTAGTTGTATGTCCGGTTTCAGCCCCTTGGCTGCGATGCCCATCCCCGCCATCAACCCGCCACCGCTCAACGGGATAATCATGGTGTCAATCTCGGGCTCTTGTTCCAATACCTCCAAAGCTACCGTCCCTTGCCCCGCTATCACCCCCGCATCATCAAAGGCCGAGATAAAGCATAGTCCCTCAGATTGAGCCATGGCCCTTGCCTGAATATCTGCCTCATCCTGGTCCTTTCCAGCCACTCTCACCTCCACACCCAGTTTCTTCATCCCTTGAATCTTTACTGCTGGCACCTGTTCAGAAATGCAGATCACCGCCCGCATACCCAGCTTTTTTGCCACGTAGGCTATGGCCTTGCCATGGTTGCCAGTAGACATAGTCAGCACGCCGGCCTTCCGTTGTGCAGGAGAAAGTTGTAAAATAGCATTGGCAGCGCCACGGAGTTTAAAGGCTCCAGTAGGCTGCATGCTTTCCATCTTCAACCAAACATTGCGACTACTTTTTTCAGACAGGGTGTAGGCGGGCTTTAAAGGCGTTCGACAAGCAATAGCATGTATTCTTTCAGCCGCAGCTTTTACATCTTTTAAAGTAATTTCCATTTCTCCTTCAAATTAATCATTGGATACGGAGATATTCCTCAATCCCCATTCTTAGTCTCTCTAATCCTGCTAACAGGAAAGATTTTCTTTCACCGATTCCTAGGCGGAAATAGCCATCCATACCGTAGCAATCACCAGGTACAATAAAAACGCTCTTGTTTAATCGTAACCAATCCGAGAGTTCCGTAGAATTCACGCCTGGGGCGTGGTAACGTACGAAAGACATGCCACCTGCTTTGGGCGGGATAAAATGAAAGAAGTCTCCTTTCTCTGCTAACCATTCCTGTAGAACAAGCAAGTTTTCGTTGAGCATTTTACGATTTCGATTGAGGATTTGTAGTCGGCGCTCTGGCTGCAAGGCAATCTCTCCTACCTTGTGGCTCAGGATTCCGGCCGTGATGCTCGTGTAATCGTGGTAGCCCCAGCTGTCGGCTATTATCTCCTTCTGCCCCACCAGCCAACCCAATCGAAGACCGGGAAGGGCATAGGCCTTTGACAGCCCGCCATTCACCATCACTTTGTCGTACTTGCCGTAGAAACTTTCGATCTCTACTCCGTTTAATTCTGCTCCTCGGTAGATTTCATCGCTGAAGATCCAGGCATCATTTTTTTTGGCAATATCAATGATCCGATCTATTTCGGCAGCGCTGAGGGTGTATCCAGTGGGGTTATTAGGATGGCAGATCACGATCATCTTAGTTGCTGGTGTCGTAAGTGTTTCCAATTCATCTAAGTCCGGTGCCCAATTGTTCTCTTCTTTCAGATGGAAGGCTTTCAATTGGCAATCCATTTCGGCGGCTATACCCCAAATCTGCATATAGTTGGGTACCATCATTATAACTTCATCCCCTCGGTTTAGTAGGGTGTGGCAAGCCACGAAATTGGCCTCTGCCGAACCATTTGTTACCAAAACATGCTCGCTATCGCAGGACTCATAAAGGCCCGCAATTGCTTCGCGCAAAGGAATGGAACCATTCGTTTGTCCATAACCTAAAACCGTGTTTTGAATGAGTTTCAGCTCATCAGGATTCAGTAATTCTTCTAAAGTAAAGGGATGAAATCCGCTCTCGGTGAGATTGTATTCAACTGTGTTTTCATAGAGAGACTGAATCCTTTCTAGTAAAAATGGTGGAATGTTCATTTTCTTTTATTTGATGTTGTCAAAAATGGCTTGTGATATCATTAGATCTTGGACAGCTACTCCGGTCAGATCCGCAATGGTAATCTGTCGGTCATGCTGTCGTCCGAGACCTGGATTCTCTAAAACTTCTCCCAGTTCAATGGGCTTTCGATTCTCTACTAAACCTTGACGGAGTGCTTGTGACCATTCTCCCTGTGTTTGCGTTTGAGCTCTACTATCCACGATCACAATATCCGCTGCGGCTACCAAATGAGGGTCTAGTTCCATTTTATGTGGCATGTCAGCCCCGACGGCGGTGATGTGGGTGCCTGGTGATACCCAATCTTTTTCAAGTAAGGCAGTCGTAGAGGGCGTAGTGGTTACGATCAACTGGCATTGTTCGGCCAGCGCTTGTGGAGTCTCGACCACTTTGACCTTGGCTCCTTTCTGTTGCAAGATTTGGGCAAGTTGTTCAGCTGTAGCGGGATGCCTATTCCACAAAACGACCTCCTTAAAATCAAGGACTCGGCTGTGATATTCCCATTGTAACAGGGCTTGGGTGCCAGCACCCAGGATACCCATGCTTTTGATCTCGCTAGGGACCAATGCTCGACTGGAGATGGCTCCTGCCACAGCCGTCCGGACGTCGGTTAGGTAACCTTCGTCCAGTAGGATGGCTACTAATTGTCCGTTCGTTTTATCAAAAAGAAGGTTCAAGCCTTGACTAGAAGGGAGGCCGATCTTGGGATTGTTATAGAAACCTGAGGCTACTTTGATCACGTAGTACGGAGCCGTTTGGATGTACCCATATTTGATATGTACTTCACCTGGGGGCTTTTCGAAGAGCAATTCTCCTACGGGCGGAATGACTGCCTCGCCCTTTGAGTAGGCAATAAACCCTTGGCTAATCGTGTCAAACACGTCAATCTGAGGAAGAAGCGACTGAATGGTATCCAATGGGATCGTGACGGGAAGTAGTAAGCTGTTGTGCATAGCGTATCCTTTAAGTGTGGTAAAAGGATAGGGTATGCTGGTGGGCAAGAGATCCAATCAATCATTCCCAATTTCTTCCCTACGTTAGAATGATCATCATAGAAGAATCTCCTCTGCCACTAAAGATATAAAATCGAATATCATTTTCCGCTATTGCCACTAAACTTGTCGATAAAAGATCTAAAATTGGATGGGATGGGATTGCGCCAAATATGGATATCGAATATCCGTGAGGAAGAGACCCTGTGGTGGGACACTGAGGCTTTTAGCTATTCTGGTTTGTTGGTCCATAGCTTCTCGAACTTCTTCAAGATTCAATTTCCCAATTCCCACATTCAAGCACATACCTACAATTAATCTCACCATGCCTCGAAGGAAGCGATTAGCAGCGATGTGAAATACAAGCTTCTTTTCTTCCGCATGCCACTTCCATTCTGCCTGTCGTAACTCGCACTTCATGGTTTTAACATCTGTATCGCTTTTGCAGAAAGGAAAGAAGTCACTGTACTTCAAGAGCAATCTCCCCGCTTCTTGCATGGCTTCTATACTGAGCTTGTCAGCAAACGGGTAATAGTAGGCGGTTTCTTGTTCGAAAGGTTGTTTTTGGAAATTAAGGTGGTATTCATAAGCACGGTGGGTGGCGTCAAATCGAGCGTGGGCATTGGGCTCCACTTGCCAAAAGGAATAGAGGGCGATATCGGGACCTATAAATTTATTGATTCTTCGATCAAAAGCCTTGGGGAAGGAGCCATCAAAATCGAAATGCATAAAGTACTGCTTGGCATGCACGCCAGTATCCGTTCTGCCACAGCCAGTTACAGCAATAGGGGTATTCAGGATGGTACTAAAAGCCTCTTCCAGCGCCTCCTGGAGGCTGATCTGTTGGGGCTGGCGCTGCCAACCAAAATATCTCGTGCCATTGTATGCCAATTCTACAAAGTAACGCATAAGCCCTGCTGCTTTGTCGCAAAACTAAGCAATACCTTGTGATCCTTGAGGATTTACCAGCCCTTAATTCCATCGCTTAACCTGAATCCGTATTAAGGATAGCAAGGAACAGTCTTCACTTTTAGGTACAAACAGGTGAGTGCCGGATTCTAGCTGGAAATTTTCTTGTAACTTAAGGAGATACTTTAAACAAGAAGATCTATGAATGTTAGGACCCTTTGGCCCAAGGAAATCAATGCCTATTTGATTGCTGTTGTTTTCCTGGGTTCCATACAAAGCTGCAAAGAAGTAGCACCTTCCTCAAGCTCACCCTCACCACCGAACATTGTATTTATCTTGGCTGATGACCTGGGATGGGCAGATTTACCTACTTATGGTAATACTTTCCATGATACCCCGAATCTGGATCGTTTACGTGCTGATGGGATGCTTTTTTCCAATGCTTACGCTGCGGCTCCGGTATGTTCTCCGACTCGTGCTTCCATTCAAGCGGGGCAGTACCCGGCACGTCTGGGGATCAATGACTTCATTACGGGGCATTGGCGACCTTTTGAGCAGCTGACGGTACCGAAGAACCGCACCCAGTATCTACCCGATTCCCTGATCACCATAGGTGAGGCCATGAAAGCAGCAGGTTATGCTACGGGGTATTTCGGAAAATGGCACTTGGGGTGGAACTCGCCGTATATGCCTGGGGATCAGGGGTATGACGATTGGCGAGTGCATCGGCGAGGAACCTTTTACAAACTGAAATCGCGAGCGGCTATATTCCCGCCCGATGATACTTTGGACGACGAAACCCGTTTATCCGAAGCCCTAACAGACTATAGTCTTTCCTTTATAGAACAGAACAAGGCGAACCCATTTTTCCTTTTCCTATCTCATTATGATGTACATGTTCAATTGGATGCGGATAGAGACTTGATCGATAAGTACCTGGAAAAAGAGGTGAAGGACAGTTTCCCTGGCAACGCTATATACGCTGCTATGATCGAGCATATTGATCACAGCCTGGGTCGCGTCATGGATAAGTTGGATGCGTTGGGACTGACTGAAAATACAATGATCGTCTTCTTTTCAGACAATGGAGGCCTGGTCAGTCGATTTGATAAAATCCCACTGCTGGCCCAGGATAAACTGGAAATCTACGAAGGTTCTCCACTCCAATACATCGCTACTTCTAATGCTCCGTTGAGAGCAGAAAAGGGGACAGTCTTCGAAGGAGGTATCCGCGAACCTTTGCTCATAAAATGGCCTAAAGTGGTGGCCGCTGGAAGTACTTCCCCCCAATTGATATCAAGTGTAGACTTCTTCCCCACTTTTGTAGAACTCGCGAAGGGAGACCTACCAGCTGAGCAGGTCACTGACGGGGAAAGTTTTGCCAGGATTTTAAGCGGAGAAACTCCAGCAAGGGATCGGACCTTGTATTGGCATTATCCCGTCTATCATCATGATCGACCTGCTGGAGCCATTAGGCAAGGTAAATGGAAAATGATTGAGTATTTCGATACGCAAGAAGTGGAACTCTATGATTTGAGTGAGGATATTGGGGAACAGATCAACCTGGCAGACCGTCTTCCTGATAAACGAAGAAAATTAAGTGATCAATTGGCCACCTGGCGAAAAGAAATTGCTGCTCAGATGCCCGTTCCCAATCCTGACTTTGATCCGGCACGGCGAGCGGAATGGGGTAGGCATCCCGATCGACAATGAATTAAGCTGTTCATAAGGATATTAAATCACCTGACATGTTTCGAAAATACCTTTGTGCTGGCGTACTGAGTCTAGTATTAGCTAGCTGTACTTCTAACCCCGCAATCTTTGATCGAGCAAAAGCAGAAAAGGAGATTCTGGGGATGCACGAGGCGCAACGAGAATACCACTTTGGAAAGGACTCCATTGCTTTTGCTCAGCAGATGAGTGCAGCATATGTATCTGTTAATCGAGGCATAATCACTCGCCCCACTGTACAGGACAATATCAGCCGATACAATAGTTACTTTTCAGCAGTGGAATTCGTGAAGTGGGATGACCTGAGCCCTCCTATGATCCGTTTCTCTGAGGATGGGAGCATGGCTTACACCGTGGTAGAAAAGGAAGTGATTGTGGAATATAAGATCAGTGAGATAGAAACGATTCTAGACAGCGGCTACTATGCTTGGGTAGCAATCTATAAGAAGCAGACCGAAAGCTGGAAACTGGACTGTGTTGCCTCCACTAATCGATAGGGTAGGGAATAAGAGATCAGTAATCATCCCCAAGCTGGAAAATGTTAGGCATTGGGGACGATCTTACTTGGGTTTTCTTTAGCCTGGAACGGCTTTATCTTTTGCTACATTAGTGGCGTAGAACCAGGCTGCTTCGCCAAGAGCAAGGTCTTTCATCATATTCCCCATATAGGATTGCTGCTCCATCCCCTCACTCCCCCTCATACCCGGCAGGTGGATACAACTAGCATCAACCCCAGTAGGGCTTTACACTTGGACGGATTACTCGTCTAAGCTGCTTTCAGTTTAGATAGTCGCGAACGACTCATTTTTTCTTCAGCGTATGCTCTGGTAATCAAGAATTCTTTGACATCCTTTTGCGAAGGGAGATCAAACATCGCGTCGGTCATGATAGCCTCACAGATAGAACGAAGTCCTCTTGCTCCTAACTGGAACTCTAAGGCTTTTTCTGCGATGAAATCCATGGCATCATCTGCGAAGGTTAAGGCGATCCCTTCCAAGTCAAACAGTTTGGTATACTGCTTCACCAATGAATTCTTAGGTTCTGTAAGAATACGCTTTAAAGCGTCAAGATCCAGTGGATTTAAGTAGGTCAAGACTGGTAAGCGGCCAACTAACTCAGGAATCAATCCAAATCGCTTTAAATCTTGATGACTCACATATTGTAATAAATTGTCTTTGTCTATACCCATGGTTTCATCGTCATCAGATTTGAAACCAATTACCTGTGTATTTACTCTTCGAGCAATATTTCTTTCGATCCCATCGAAAGCGCCACCACAAATGAACAGAATATTGCTAGTATTAACCTTTACCAACTTTTGCTCTGGGTGCTTTCTTCCACCTTGTGGCGGTACATTTACATCAGTTCCTTCCAACATCTTTAGCATTGCCTGCTGCACGCCTTCTCCAGAAACATCCCGAGTGATTGAGGGGTTGTCACTTTTACGAGCAATCTTATCAATCTCATCAATGTAGACAATACCTCTTTCTGCCGCTGCCACATCATAGTCACATACTTGAAGTAAACGACTTAAGATACTCTCAACGTCCTCTCCCACGTAGCCGGCCTCTGTGAATACAGTTGCATCAACAATAGAGAAAGGTACATTCAAAAATTTGGCAATGGTTTTGGCCAATAAGGTTTTACCTGTACCCGTTTGGCCTACAAAAAGGATATTTGATTTTTCAATTTCGACATCATCCGCCTTTATAGGTTGACGGAGACGTTTATAGTGATTATATACAGCTACTGAAAGTATCTTTTTGGCTTCATTTTGGCCGATTACGTACTGATCCAAATGGCTTTTGATATCCATTGGGGTTACGGCCTCGGGCAGCATAAAGGGGTTGTTACTTTCCTGTTTACTGTTATTACCGTATAATTCTTCCTCAATAATCTCGCCTGCTTGTTCAACGCAGACCTCACAGATATGGCCTTCGATACCAGCGATTAAAATCAGAGCTTCCGATTTATCTCGGCCGCAGAAGGAACAACGGTAATTTTGTTTACTTTTTCGCATACCTCAGCTGCTTCTTTTAGGTAGTTAGTCAAGTGATTTTGCTAGGCCAAAAGATGAGACAAGGACCTCTCCTCAGGCCAATTAAGCATCTTTGAACAACCTAATATGATAAAGTTAAACAAAAACACCACAAAACCTATGGACTTTGTGGTGTTCTTGTCAGGGTGAATCTACTAAGCGTCTTTCTTAGGATTATTTCTATCCAATACTTCGTCAATCAACCCGTAATTCTTAGCTTCTTCTGCTGTCATCCAGTTGTCACGCTCACAATCCTCCTTGATCTTATCGTACTCCTGACCAGTGTGGTGGGCCAAGATATCATACAACGCTTTCTGCTGCTCTTTGATCAAATTGTAGTAGATTTCCATGTCGGTTACCTGCCCTTGCATACCACCCAATGGTTGGTGGATCATTACACGGCTATGATATAGACAAGTACGCTTACCTTTGGTACCGGCGGCAAGTAGGACAGCTCCCATTGAGGCCGCCAATCCTGTACAGATGGTTCCTACATCTGGAGAAACGTATTGCATGGTATCATAAATACCCAATCCGGCGATTACAGAACCACCTGGGCTATTGATAAACATTTGTACATCGCGCTTGGGGTCAGTAGACTCCAAGAAAAGCAACTGGGCCTGGATCACATTCGCCACATAATCATTCACGGGGACACCCATGAAAATGATTCGGTCCATCATCAAACGCGAGAAAACGTCGAGGCCTACGATATTCATCTGGCGCTCCTCAATTACATTAGGGGTAAATCCTTGTATGTTCGGGTAACCTAGAGACGACTTTTCAGCATATTTTTCAAGGTGCATGCTACTCATTCCCAAGTGCTTGGTAGCATACTTCATAAATTCATCTTTGTGGAACATGTAATGCTGTTTTATAAGAGTTCGGTTAACTAAAATGTCAATGATATTAACGCATAAGTACCCGTCCGGTTGACCTGTAGGGGAAATAGATGGTTATTTTTTCCATAAGTCACGCTGGACTATTACTCTTCCTCCGCCAACCTAGCAGCCTGCTCTGCAGCTCTTTCCGCTTCGATAGCCGCAATCACTTCCTTGAATTCGTCGGAAGAAATTGGCTTATCTTTCACTTCCACTTTCTCTACGGCAGCTTCAAAGAATTTGTTGGAAGCTACTTCCTCATAGATTTCATTTACCTGTTTTTCATCCTGCAACATCCGATCTGCCATGCTTTCCACCATGGACTCCATCTCGGGGCTAGGTGCTCCACCAAAATAGCCGCGAATTCTATTCTTGAAGCTTTCCTTAATTTCTTCTGGGTCAACCTGGATCTCAAAAGATTTATTGAGTTTGCCGCGAATGAGGGTCCACCGAAGGTTGTCTGCAAAGGCTGGATATTCCTTCTCTAAGGTGTTCTCATCCAGTTGCTCATTACTAGTTTTTAGCCAGCGTTTCAGGAATTCATCAGGAAGACTTAGCACGTTGGAATCCAGTAGGCGCTTCTGAATGTCTCTGTATAACAATGCTTCGGCTTGCGCATTAAAAGAAGAGCCAATGTTCTCCTTTAGCTTAGCTCTAAATTCTTCTTCAGAACTTACTTGCTCTGGGCCAAACACTTTATCGAAGAAAGCTTGGTTGAGTTCTCCTTTAGCCACCCTTGACACCTTGGTAATTTCAGCCTCAAAAGTGTCACTCACTTCTCTTTCATCACTATCTTCCAATCCAAGGAAGTATTTCCGCGCGTATTGCTCGGTAGCGTCTTTTTCCAATTGGAAAGGGTTAATCTTAAGCTGGTCACCGAGCTTAAGTTGTAGTACAGCGTCCTTAACCTCATCTTCTAGTCGATCCACCAACACACTGAATTCATAGGTGATGCCTTCTTCTTTGACGCTCTCACCCTCCCATTCGGTTACATCGAGGGTGACTATATCTTTTTCCTCAATTCCATCTTCAGGATACGTCTGCTCTCCGTTGCGCTGCAACAGGTTATCAATCTCTTCTTGCACCATTTCCTCAGGAATCTCCACTGCGTATTTCTCGAAAGGTTCACCTTCCAAACCACTTACCTCAAAAGTTGGAGCAATGCCTATATCAAATTTGAATTCGTAATCTGTCAGGTCGCGCACATCAAAATCTACTGGTTCTTGATCATTGGAGGGAATGGGCTGTCCCAGTATTTCTGTGCTACCATTCACCATAAAATCGGTCAACTGCTCTTGAAGGATCTTGTTGATCACTTCTCCCAATACCGCTTTACCAAACATTTTCCTCAGAACGCTAATAGGCGTTTTCCCTTGACGGAACCCCTTGATGCGAGCATCCTTGCGATATTTTTTCAGTTCCGTATCAAATAGTGGAAGGTAGTCGTCTTTTGGAATCTCAACCGTTAATACGGCATTTAAATTGTCAATATCTGTTCTGACAACTTGTGGCATAATAAATAATTTGAAAATTTGAAGCTATGAGGAACGTTGACTCCTGGTGGTGGGTGGTGGTAAGCTTTTGGTTATTGGTGATTAGTCTTCATTCAGAGATCACTGGTTTGTGTAGAGACGAGAAATTGTACCAATAATCAGAATCTATCAAATAACTAATAACATCTTACCATTACCTAATTCCCCAATAACTAATAACCAATACCTTAATTCATGTCAACTCAAGAGCGCGGTGCTCTGTAGGCGCTCATCTGTAGTAGCTTCTTAATCAGCTACCGGATACTAAGTCAATCAAATAAAAAAGGGAAACCGGAATAAATAGCTCATCCCCATTTCCCTAATTAGTGCGGGTGGAGGGACTCGAACCCCCACGCCTCGCGGCACTAGATCCTAAGTCTAGCGCGTCTACCAATTTCGCCACACCCGCATTTTACTTTGTGCTGTCAGCTCTTAGGCTACCAAAACAAAGTCTTAAATAAAGGATTAACCTTGTGTGTCAAACCGATGCTTTCTTCAAAAGCGATGCAAAGATAAAATCTTTTTTAAAAAAACAATCATTTTAAAGATTTTTTTGGTGCCAAAAAATCTTCTTTCGCTTTACATTCAATCAATGGATTTATTCCAAAGTAGCTATTGCAAGTTTTCCTGACTGATCGAATGAATTACTTCTGTTTTTAAGGCGCTTAACCGTCGAAAATTTATTAGATTTGTATAAGCGGTATTATGATCAACTAATTCTAGTTCGGCCGATTTAGAAATGGCAACTTTACTCTATTGTGGGCTGTTTTTATAGGTAACCTACAAAGAAGTGAAGTGAGGCTAGATAGCGATATCTTCTACTTCCCAGCTTTTCTAAACAGGACCTAGCAATTGAACGATAGCGACGTAAAGCAAACTAAAATAGTAGGAAATGGCTTTTAAGCAGCTCCTCTTCTGATTTTTATCTGCGCATGCTCACTTGCTAAATCACCTTCCAAGACCCTTTTGGACAGCAAATAATAACCGAGAAGACTATATCCCTTTGCACTAATCAATCTGGTTCTATACATACACTATGAGAATGTCAACACTGGCATAAGATTTGTAAATTGAGTA
Organism: Saprospiraceae bacterium; assembly: GCA_965263225.1. Lineage (GTDB taxonomy): Bacteria > Bacteroidota > Bacteroidia > Chitinophagales > Saprospiraceae > DT-111. The sequence goes on along the minus strand of CBDHHG010000032.1, from coordinate 83,314 downwards.
AGCCGAACTGAAAGCTAGTTGTGGATCAAGCGTACAACTTGCTTTCTTCGACTAAGCATTCATAACTGTATTCTATTATGGCTGAAGTACTGACGATACAGGAAGAAGAACTCCAAACCATAGAGGAAGCCTACAGAGAGATGGTCCAATCTATCAAATCCGAAATGGAAGAGGTAGATATTCAAAACATCAGGAAGGCATACGAATTGGCTTTGCATGCGCATCGCAAGCAGAGAAGAAAGTCGGGTGAGCCCTACATTCTGCATCCCATTGCTGTAGCTAAAATATCGGCAGCCGAGATCGGGCTAGGACCTACCGCGATTATTAGCGCTTTACTGCATGATGTAGTGGAGGATACGAATGTAACACTAGTTGAAATCCGTGAGATGTTTGGGGCTCGCATTGCCAAAATTGTAGATGGGTTAACGAAATTAGATTCGGCCTATAACGCGGAAAGCCCTCAGGCAGAAAACTTTAAGAAAGTATTGTCTACCCTGGTAGATGATGTACGGGTGGCTTTGATCAAAATGGCTGACCGCCTGCACAATATGCGAACTTTAGGGTCAATGCCCAGGCATAAGCAATTGAAAATCGCTGCAGAAACCAGTTATATCTATGCTCCTTTGGCCCACCGTCTAGGTCTCTATTCTTTTAAGACAGAGTTTCTGGATTTATGTATGAAGGTGACGGATCCCAAAAATTATCATGGCATTGCCAAGAAATTAGCGGAGACAAAAAGGTCTAGAGAGGCTTACATTGATGAGTTTATAGATCCCTTGCGCCATGAACTAGATGCTTTGCTGGTACCTTATCGCATAACAGGACGCCCTAAGTCAATCTATTCCATTTTCAATAAGATTAAAACCAAGCAGGTCCCTTTCGAAGAAATCTATGACCTGTTTGCCGTGCGGATTATTCTGGACGTTCCACCGGAAAAAGAAAAGATGATCTGCTGGCAGACCTATTCCATCGTTACGGATGTGCATGTGCCCATTCCCGAACGACTAAAGGATTGGATCTCTACTCCCAAAAGTAATGGCTACGAGTCCCTACATACGACGGTGATCGGCCCGGGAGGAAGATATGTGGAGGTTCAAATCAGGACGGAGCGCATGAATGAAATTGCAGAGCGTGGATTTGCGGCACATTGGAAATATAAGGGGGTCTCCCGACAACCAGATGTCTATGAACGATGGCTGGATAACGTCCGTGAGATTTTGGATGACCCCAACAGTGATGCGGTCGAATTCCTCGGAGATTTCCGCGCCAACAACCTCTTTAACGAAGAAGTCTTTGTTTTCACGCCAAAGGGAGACATGAAGATTCTCCCCAAGGGCTCCACGGCTCTGGATTTTGCTTTTAATATCCATACGGATATCGGTTACCATTGCACGGCTATCAAGGTAAATAATCGCCTAGTCCCAATGGGATATAAGCTGAAGAACGGCGATCAAATTTCGATTACAACCAATAAATCACAGAAACCCAACGAGAGTTGGTTGAAGATGGTGATTACGGGTAAAGCTCGATCTAAGATTAGGTCGGCCATGAAGGAGGAACAGCGCAAGAAAGGAGAGTTGGGTAAAGAAGCACTGGAACGCAAGTTCAAGCATTTAAAGTTGGATTTCGAAGATAGTGTAGAGCGCCTGGTAAAGTTCATGCGAATGCCTTCCAGAGTGGAGCTCTATTATCGCATTGCTACGGGTGATCTCTCTATACCTGATCTTTTCAAAAGGTTTGAAGTAGCTGGCAACAAGCTGGTGGAGACTGTGCTAGCGCCAGTACCCGAAGTAGAGACTAAGACGCCTCAACCGAGTACGCCGCGCAAAGGCTCGCGGAAAGTCAATGGTACGCCTCGACTGATGATTAACGGGGAGCCCGGAGATCGTTTCCATTACACTTTCGCTAGTTGTTGCAATCCCGTACAGGGGGATCATATTTTTGCCTTCCTTACGGCCACGGCAGGGTTAAAGATCCATCGATCTACTTGCCCTAACTCCGGCAACCTGATGAGCAATTACGGGTACCGGGTGATGAAGGCAGAATGGGCTTCTACTACCAATACTACCTTTGTGGCTGATCTTAAGATTACGGGGATTGACGATGGGCCTGGCGTGATCGAGCGGCTTTCACACGAAATTTCTAATAAGCTAAGCTTAAATATTCGATCTTTTTCGATATCTGGATATGAAGGCTTTTTTAAAGGTAAAATTAGTTTATTGGTAGCCAATACAGACCAATTGAATATTGCAATTCGAGCGCTGCAAAACTTAGATAACATTTCAACTGTTTCCAGAATAGAGTAGGCTGAAGAGGTCTTTGTCCCATTGGTAATATGAGCGTCAGGGAAGGCCTGAAGAGATGCCAAAAGGTAGTCAGATCGTCGTGCCAGCACGGGCGGTAGCCAGTCGCATTTATTTTCGTACCTTTGAAGTACTTAACACTTATTAGCAAGCTTTATGAGGGAAGATATTATAAAGGAAGTAAAGAATATATTTTCATCACATCTAGAAGGCAACAGCTTGCGCAAAACGCCAGAACGTTACGCCATTCTAGAAGAAATATATAAGCGAGACGACCATTTCGATGCAGAGGCATTGTACATTCACATGAAGAACCAAAACTACCGGGTGAGTCGTGCCACCGTGTATAACACCTTAGAGCTTTTGGTAAATTGTGATCTGGTCAAGAAACATCAATTTGGCAAGAATCTAGCACAATATGAAAAGTCATACGGTTACAAGCAGCATGACCATCTGATTTGTGTGGATTGTGGCAAGGTACTTGAATTTTGTGATCCAAGGATTCAACAAATCAAGAGCATGATGGGAGATCTGCTTAAATTCAAAATCACTCACCACTCGCTCAATCTCTATGGACAATGTAATGGGGCATGTCCAAAAACTGCTTCAAAACAAAATACTTTAGAAAAAGTAGCCGAATAGGAATACAACGCTCACGCTCTACACATGGACAACTACAGCTTTCGTACAGAAGGTACCATTCAGATTATTAAAGTAGGTGACTTACTCAGCGAATTTGTGGTAAAAGAAATTCTTGCCGCGGCACAGGTGAAAATTGAGGAAGGTTTTTCTAACTTTGCTGTGGACTTGTCAGAAATGCAAGTCATGAATAGTGTCGGATTAAATTTTTTGATCTTGCTAAAGAAGGGAACGAGTGTTGTGGGAGGACAAGTAGCCATAGTCAAAGCACCGATCAAGGTTCTTCATTTATTGCAAGTGACAAAACTGAGTCCACTTTTTTATCTGACACAATCTTTGGATGAAGCTTACGATTGCTTACTAAACGGAGAGCCTCTTGAAGCAGTGAGATAATTATGATGAGAGAAGCGTGTTGGAAAACACAATTAGGACCAACCAGATAAAAACCTAATAGATGTCAAATAATCTATTAGGTTTTTATAATTTATAATAAAGGTTATTGCCCAATTTTTGGAGTTGGATAATGGCTAAATAAAATGACATAGTGTATGGCAGTAGATGTTATACTTGGTTTGCAATGGGGAGATGAAGGAAAAGGTAAGATTGTTGATTACTTGGCTCCTCAATACGATATTGTTGCCCGTTTCCAGGGTGGACCCAATGCCGGGCATACGCTCAAGTTTGATGGGAAGAAATTTGTACTTCATACCATTCCCTCCGGTATCTTTCGGGAGGATTTACTCAATCTCATTGGGAATGGCGTAGTCATTGATCCCATTACCTTGGAAAGGGAATTGCTGGCACTAGAAAGTACTGGCGTGTCATACCAAGATCGTCTGCTGGTGGCGCGGAAAGCCCATTTGATCCTACCTACACATCGCTACCTGGATGCCGCCTCCGAAAATGCCAAAGGAAAAGCCAAGATTGGCTCGACGCTAAAAGGAATTGGGCCAACCTATATGGATAAAACCGGGAGAAATGGTTTGCGAGTAGGAGATATTGAGCGCGACGGTTTCCTGAATAAATACAATACATTAAAAGAGAAACACCTCAACTTAATTCGCTTGTACCCGGCCATTGATTTTGATCTGGCGGCGGAAGAGGAACGCTGGATGGCAAGTCTGGAGAAATTGAAGCAACTGCAAACAGTGGAAGGAGAGTATTTCCTAAATGAGCAGATTAAGGCAGGCAAAAAGGTACTGGCAGAAGGAGCGCAAGGGACCATGTTAGATATAGATTTTGGGACCTACCCATATGTGACTTCTTCTAATACCATAACAGCGGGTGTTTGTACGGGCCTAGGTGTAGCGCCCCAGTTAATAAAAGAAGTGATTGGTATCACTAAGGCGTATTGCACCCGAGTTGGTTCAGGTCCTTTCCCTACAGAACTGGACAATGAGGATGGAGAATTTTTGCGGAAAGAAGGGGCTGAGTTTGGTGCCACGACTGGGCGACCTCGAAGATGTGGATGGATTGATCTTCCGCAAGTCAGGTATACGGTATTACTCAATGGAGTTACACAATTAGTAGTGACTAAAGTAGATGTACTAAATAAGTTTAAGGAAATTCAACTAGCAACAAGTTATGAAATCGATGGTCAGGAAACGACTGATCTCCCCTTTGATATCTGCGATGTTGAAATCAATCCGGTTTACGAATCACATCCAGGTTGGGAACAATCTCTGGATGACGTACAAACCTATGATCAGCTTCCTACCGCCGTTCAAACCTATTTAAATCGATTAGAAGATTATCTGGGGGTACCCGTCTCCATGGTGTCTACCGGACCAGAGCGTCGTAAACTAATCCTGAAGGAAGCCACCGCAGCGGTATAATGGCGAGGCAACTCCCTACTGCTGAAGCCCAAGATCGATTGAAGAAAGCGGTCTTGGGCTTTGTTCAACCTGGTGAGGAGGCCATGCAGGCCTTTCTAGAGGCATGGTATGTAAAAACCTTCAAAAAAAATGAATACCTATGTCAGGAAGGGGAGATAGAAAGGTACTTCTACTACATCACTAAGGGTATACAGCGAATCTTTTTCCTAAAGCCAGATGGGCATGAGCATGTGATGGGATTTAGCTATGATGGAAATTTTTCAGGGGTAGCTGACTCGTATCTCGGGCAAAAGAAATCCAATCTATACCTACAGGCCTTAACCAGCACAGAAGCTTTGGTCATTGAGTATGCAGACTTGAATAGCTTATTTGATCAATACAAAATTTGGGAACGTTGGGGGCGCCTATTTTTTACTCAGATCCTGATCGGGAGAGCACAGCGGGAAATTGAGATGTTAACGCTCTCGGCAGAGGAGCGCTTCCAAAACTTTGTGAATCGTCAGCCTGCCATCTTGCAGCAGATCCCGCAGAAACAACTCGCCTCCTACCTAGGCATGACCCCCGAAACTTTTAGTCGTCTTCGCAGAAAAGTGAGATCCGGTAAATAGTAATGGTTTTCTTGATCTAGATCAATGGAGAACAATAGCACTCGCCCTTAATTTTGAAGAAAAAAAGTATGGCACAACTAGAGAATGCAATAGTGTACCCCCAAATGATTCAAGATTCCTTGGCTTTCGAACAGGCACTGAAGGCCTTCGTCAAGGGGAAAGCTGAACATTTGTTGGCTCAGCGCCCTCAGCCCAGAAAATGGAGTTTTTTAGAATGTATAGACCACTTGAGTCTGACCTACACTGACTATCTACCCAGGCTAAGTCAGGTGGTTAAACAGAGAAAAGCCATCAAAGGCACGCACTTTAAACAAGGGGTTTTCGGTAGGATGATGATCAATAGCATGACACCTAAAGAGGGCCGGATTAAACTAAAAGTCAAAACCTTAGGGAAGTTTATCCCCCCTAATCAAGCTCCGGATATAGCTATAGTAGATACCTTCCTCCAGCAACATCAAACCTTTGTAGACCTACTGAAAGCTGCGCAACCCCTACACGGCGGAAAAATTCGCCTGGATTCAGCCATTGGGGGATGGTTGCGTTTCCGGCTAGGCGATTGCTGCCAGTTTTTGGTCGGGCATAACGAACGGCATTGGCTACAAGCCCAGCGAGCTTATGCAGCAGTTTATGCTGGTAGCGAGGACAAAACCATCAATTTTTCGTTATAGGGATCCAAAAAATACTCCCAAGCTGGCAACACCTGAAGCCATATGGTGTTAGAGGAAGTATGGACACAACGACGAGCAAAAACAAGCATTTATTTTTCGACGATATCATGGCGATGGATCGCTTTCCTCGGATGCATCTGATGAACACCATTTCTGGACTCAAAGGGGCGCATCTTTTAGGAACTATGAGTCATAAGGGGACACCCAATCTGGGCGTGTTCAGCTCAATTGTACATGTAGGCGCGAATCCGCCACATTTAGGGTTTATCATGAGGCCTCTGACGGTGCCGCGCCATACCTACCATAATATCCGAGCCAAGGGTTTCTTTACACTCAATTCCATTCACCCAAGGTTTTTGGCTAAAGCTCATCAGAGTTCTGCCAATTATCCCCTTGACACGTCCGAGTTTGAAGAAGTAGGCCTACAAGCTTTTTACACAGAAACACATCCAGCGCCTTACGTGGAAGAGAGTTCCATTAAGATTGGGTTGGAATGGGTAGAAGAGCACCATATCCGGGCAAACGGTACGCTTTTTATAGTTGGTAAGGTCGTAGAAATTCTTTTTCCAGAAGATGCCATGACCGCTAGTGGCCATCTCTTACATGATCAACTAGAAACCATGACGGTTAGTGGACTGGATACCTATTATGAAGTGGGCAATAAGCATCAACTTAGTTATGCTCGACCGCCTAAGTAGTTTAGCATTTGATGGAAATGTGGCTTCTTAAACGGTCTAACAGTTTACCCTCCAGCATCAATGCGGCTCAGGTATCACTTCTGCCCCTAGGAAAGCATGGCGCCTCCATTGCCTGCCAACTCACCGGAAGCTGCTTAACCACTTCTCTCATTGTTACCTTTCTTGTAAGGTTTTCTCGCCGAAGCCATTATTTTTGAGGTCTACATGTAAAGTCTGGTTCAATGAACAAAACCATTAAGGTAGCGGTGGTGCAAGCAGCACCCGCACTATTTGATAAGATCGCTTCGATGGAGAGAGTAGATCAATTGACAGGGGAAGCAGCAGAAGCAGGCGCGCAATTAGTCTTGTTTCCGGAGGCTTTCATCCCAGCCTACCCTAGAGGCATGAGCTTTGGCACAGTGGTGGGGAGCCGGGAGGATTGGGGGCGTGATCATTGGCAACTTTATTGGGAAAATGCGGTGGAGATGCCAGGACAAGATGTGGAACGCTTGGGAGCAATTGCCAAACAAAAAGCGGTTTACCTGGTGATCGGCGTAGTAGAACGCGATGCAACACACGGTACCCTGTATTGCAGCATATTGTATTTCAGTCCGGATGGCGCTTTGTTACATCGGCACCGCAAGCTTAAACCAACAGGGACGGAGCGATTGATTTGGGGTGAAGGAAATGGTGGAGATCTGCAAGTGCTGGACACGCCCTTGGGGCGTTTAGGGGGATTGATTTGTTGGGAAAATTACATGCCTTTGGCACGCATGGCGCTGTATCAGCAAAACATAGAATTGTATCTAGCTCCTACTGCGGATCAGAGAGAGAGTTGGCAAGCTTCCATGCAGCATATTGCTTGTGAAGGTCGTTGCTTTGTGCTGTCTTGTAATCAATTTGTGAAAAAAGATATGTACCCTGCGACCTTCCAACAAGATCTTGATAAATCCCCCGAGCTGATGTGTCGTGGGGGGAGTGTGATCATTTCTCCTTTAGGAAAAGTAATTGCTGGTCCGTTGTGGGATCAAGAAGGAATCCTGTATGCGGAATTAGATGTATCGGCTTGTGCAAGAGCGAAATTGGATTTTGATGTTGTTGGGCACTATGCCCGCCCAGATGTCTTCGATTATCAGTGGAAAACTCAAGTCTAGGGCCGTCCGGTAAAACTCAGTATTTAATGAAGGGCATTCCAGAGAGCCAAATGTACGTTGATTGGATCGCTGGTTTTGGGGTAGGGGTATTATTGCTAGCGTCGATTTTGCGGATCAATTGTGGAATGCGAGCGGTCCGAATAAAGCGCCATCAGTTCTTGGACCGCTTGGAATCTTGATGGATCGGCTTTTGTCTTCTACCTCTTTTTTCGACGGTCGATTGCAGACGATAAGAAAACTTATTATATTAGCTAAGTGTTATAAAGGATGTAAAAAAACACACCTAAACCATCCTAATTATTAAGTAAGCGCTTTTGCTGATTTTGTAAATCAATTAAAAATTATGAGTAGAAGAAGAAGAGGTTTCATGGAATCTCGAAATCCTATCATGAGCGAGAATGCTTTCAGGAAAGTATCCTCCAACAACACTTTGGATTCAGACTTTATTCAGGTTGGAGCCGATCGGATGACAGTTTCTGGTGCAGTGAATAAAACGTTGATCCTTTCAGCGATCATGCTTTTAACTGCCTTATGGGGGTATTCTTCCCCAAGCCCATTGATGATGTGGGGTGGAGCGATCGGTGGCTTTGTCGTAATTCTAATAGCATCCTTCCGTCCACATATGTCTCCAACTTTAGCTCCCATTTATGCGGCTTTGGAAGGATTATTTGTCGGTAGTATATCTGCAGTTTATGCGAGCCTGTTTGATGGTATCATTTTTCAGGCGGTGACTTTAACCCTCGGGGTATTATTCACCATGCTCTTCATTTACAAGGCAGGTATTATTAAGGTCACGAACAAACTACGATCAGGTATTTATATGGCTACTGGAGCTATCGCCATCGTGTACATCGTCAATATTGTCTTGTCTATGTTTGGTATTAATTTGCCATTCCTACACGATGCTAGCCCGATCGGAATTGGAATTAGCCTACTGATCATTGGCGTAGCGGCCTTCAACTTATTGCTAGACTTTGACAACTTCGAGAAAGGCGAAGCTTATGGAGCACCCGCTTACATGGAGTGGTTCTCAGCTATGGGCTTGCTCGTGACGCTCATTTGGCTATACATAGAAATCCTTCGCTTGGTAGCTATTTTGTCATCTAGCGATTAATTTCGTTTGTTTGGATTATTCTTGTGGGAGCATTGCTCTCCTAAGCCAGTAAACAAAAAGCGTGGAAGGTAAGGCCTTTCCACGCTTTTTTTATACACTAGAACATAAGACGTATTATGACAGTAGCAGAAAGAGCCGCCCTGAAAGCAAAGATCATTGAAACTATTGCTAGTACAGAAGCGGAGATATTGCGTAGAGAAGATAATGCAAAGCCCATTTCACCGGATAACGCGATCGGCCGAGTCAGTCGTATGGATGCCCTCAATAGTCGTGGTGTCGCTGAGGCAGGATTACGCACTGCCAAAAGAAAACTCTCCAACCTCAAGATTGCCCTAACGAAAATAGATCTCCCTTCCTTTGGCCATTGCAGCCACTGTGGAAACCCCATTCGTCCCGCCCGCTTAATGTTTATGCCCCAAAGTGATAGATGCGTAAGGTGCGCAGATAAGTAAATGCTCTAAGTGGCTGACAAAGTGTCGGTTGTGTTTCGCTGAGCTGCCAGATTGTCGGTGCTTTTCCTTAGAAAACTGTCAAAATATCGTACCCATTTCAATGGCACATTAGTTGTACTTGGATGGCTGTGTCGTGCAGAAAGTTTTGACGACAAAAGTAATTTCTAGGCAAACTATACAGAAGGAAATTACACGCTTAGGGTGCAACAGTAATTCAGGGATAGGTGTTTATTATAAGAAGGTATCTGATGGCACCCAGCTGGAAAAACTGTTCTGATAAGAAGAGTGATTGGCATCAAATAAGAAAAATGTTTAGCTATGAATTTCAATAATTTGACTATAAAATCCCAGGAGGCACTGCAACGCGCTCAGCAGGTCGCTATGGGACAGCAAAACCCCTCCATTGAGTTGGGGCATTTGCTAAAGGGGGTGCTAGAAGTCGATGATGGCGTGGCTCCCTATATCTTCAAAAAGTTAGGAATTAACCTGAATGCTGTTACCCTGACTTTAGAGTCAATTGTGGCATCTTATCCAACGGGAGCTAGTGGAAATCAGTATCTATCACGTCCGGCAACGGAGGCGATCCAGAAAGCCAGTTTGTTGCTGAAAGAGTTCGGAGATGAATACGTGGCTTTGGAGCATCTGCTGTTGGGGATTATTTCAGTGAAAGATACCGTGGCGCAAATGCTAAAAGATGCGGGTGCTACAGAAAAGGCGATGAAGGCTGCGGTTCGGGAAATGCGAAAGGGAGCGAAAGTCACCTCTTCGAGTGCTGAAGGGAGCTACAATGCACTCAAGAAATATGCAGTTAATCTAAACGAGCGAGCCAGAGATGGAAAAATTGGATCCTGTAATCGGGAGGGATGAAGAGATTCGAAGAGTATTGCATATCCTGGCAAGAAGAACAAAGAACAACCCCATCTTGATTGGTGAACCCGGAGTTGGTAAAACCGCTATCATCGAGGGTTTGGCGCATCGGATTATTAATGGAGATGTTCCCGAAGATTTGGCCGATAAACAGATCTATGCCCTGGATATGGGGGCATTGATTGCTGGTGCCAAATATCAAGGTGAGTTTGAGGAGAGATTGAAAGCCGTGATCAATGAAGTCATTGCGGCAGATGGGGAAATCTTCCTCTTTATCGATGAGATCCACACCTTAGTTGGAGCAGGTAAAAACCAGGGGGCGATGGATGCAGCTAACATCCTGAAGCCAGCTTTGGCCAGGGGAGAACTGCGAGCCATCGGTGCCACCACTTTGAATGAGTATCAGAAATATTTTGAAAAAGACAAGGCACTGGAGCGCCGCTTTCAGAACGTGTTGGTGACGGAGCCAAATGAAGAAGATGCCATCTCTATTCTTCGGGGTCTTAAGGAAAGGTACGAGACTCATCATAAAATCAATATTAAAGATGATGCGATCGTTGCAGCGGTGCAGTTATCCTCTCGCTATATTTCGGATCGTTTCCTGCCAGATAAGGCTATTGACTTGGTAGATGAGGCTGCTGCCCGACTTCGCCTTGAGATGAATTCAATGCCTGAATCCTTGGATGAGGTGGAGCGAAAGATCCGACAGCTTGAAATTGAGCGGGAGGCGATGAAACGAGAGAAGGATGATACGAAGCTAAATAAATTACAAGAGGACTTAGCTAATTTGGAAGAGCACCGAAATGTGCTACGGGCCCAATGGGAGAGTGAACGAGAAGTCGTTCTCGGAGTACAGCAAGCCAAGCAAGAAATAGAGCAACTGAAACAAGAAGCAAAGCGCTTGGAACGAGAAGGGGACTTCAGCCAGGTAGCTGAAATTCGTTATGGTCGGATTCCCGAGGTGGAGGAACGTTTGCAAGAATTCAACCAGCGGGTACAGGAGATGCAAGCCACCGGCAAGCAACTGGTTAAAGAAGAAGTAGAAGCAGAAGATATTGCAGAAATTGTGGCCAAATGGACGGGAATTCCCGTTACACGAATGCTGCAAAGTGAAAGAGAAAAATTATTGCAGTTAGAAGATGAACTTCATCGGCGCGTGATCGGGCAAGATGAAGCAGTGGAAGCTGTATCTGATGCCATTCGCTTGAGTCGCACTGGCTTAGGAAACGAGAAAAGACCAATTGGTTCCTTTTTGTTCCTGGGTACGACGGGAGTGGGTAAAACAGAATTGGCTAAAGCACTGGCGCAGTATCTCTTTGATGATGAAAATCTAATGACGCGTATTGATATGAGTGAATATCAAGAACGACATGCTGTGTCCAGGTTAGTTGGAGCGCCTCCCGGTTATGTGGGCTACGATGAGGGAGGACAGTTAACGGAAGCCGTGCGCCGGAAGCCTTATTCAGTAGTGCTGCTGGATGAGATCGAGAAAGCTCATCCTGATGTTTTTAACATCTTATTGCAGGTGCTAGAAGATGGCCGATTGACTGATAACAAAGGGCGAGTGGCTGACTTCAAGAATACCATTATCATCATGACTTCCAACCTGGGATCTGAAGTGATCCGGGAGAAATTCCAGGATATTGATGATCATAACAAAGAAGAGGTGATGGAGAAGACGCAGCTACTTGTTTTTGATTTGCTGAAACGTAGCGTCCGACCAGAATTCCTGAATCGTATTGACGAAGTGATCATGTTTAGCCCACTATCTCGCAAGGACATTAGAGGTATTGTGGAGTTGCAACTCAATGATCTGAAAGCCACCTTGGCAGAACAGGAAATTACGATTGCGATTGCTCCGGAAGCTATGGATTGGTTGGCCGAAGAAGGTTACCACCCTGAGTTTGGAGCGAGACCATTGAAGCGCTTGATCCAGAAGAAGGTGCTGAAGCAATTATCCAAGCAGATCCTTTTGGGTAAAGTTAAGGCGGGTAGCCACGTAGTACTAGATGTATTTGATGGAATTGTGGTCTTCCGACAGGCCATTAATGAAGACGAATTGCTGGAAGCAATTGAAGAATAAGGCTTGCCAGTAAGAGGTTTCTGAAAATAGTATCCAAATAGTAATAAAGCAATGAAGTCCGTTGTCCAGTGTTGGGCAACGGACTTTCCGTTTAGACTTACCTATTGGCAAGACAACTCCATTATCTTTTCAACCAAGAGGCAAGGGGCGGCCCAGCCCTGACGTAGGCTAAAGGTAATGGGTAAAGCCCCCAAAGAAGCTATCATTTTGGATAATGAACTATCAATTTGATAAGCACCCATCCTAGTAAATTAGTTCTAAATCAGGAATTTCTCTCAACCATGTGAACAAAATTTAGGTTTTCTTTCAAACCACACTATCATGTTGCATACGATCACCCGTAGACTTTTCACGATCAGTTCTTTCCTATTGATATCCAGCTTTGCCCTATGGGGGCAGACTAAAGTCACTTTCCAGGTGTCAGCTATTCCAGATGGACTGAAACGAGGGGCTGTAGGTATCCGGGGCAATCATCCGCCCTTAAGCTGGGATAGTTCAATTAAAATGACCAAGCAGGAGGATTTTTACCAAGTTCTAGTGGAGTTTCCCGCAGATACCAAGGATGTGGAATTCAAGTTTGTCCTTTTTGACAAAGACAAAAAGCCGACTTGGGAAGGAATCAATAATAGAAGTCTATTCGTAGGCAATAAGGACGAAGTCAAATATGAAGCACGCTGGGATGAACCGGCCTTTATCGACCCTACAACCTTACCCAAACTTCAGCCTGCGGCGCTTATGCAGGACTTCGAGTTGATTAAGACCATGCTCTTGGAAGTGCATCCAGGGCTGTATCGATACAATGATAAGGTATCTATCCAGAAACAGCTGGACGGTTTGAAACACACTTTCAACAAACCATTAACGCATGGAGAAGCCTACTTAGCCATTTCTAAATTATTAGCCAGTTTGCAATGTGGTCATACTTTTGCCTCTTTCTTTAATCAAAATGGTTTATTAAAATCGGTGATTCATTGGCAACAAGATAAATTACCTTTTACCTTCCGCTGGGTAGAGGACCGTATGATCGTTCAATATGATGCCACTGAGGATCAAGTGTTGCCGCGTGGGACGGAGATTTTACGAATCAATGGATATAGCGCCCAAGAGATTCTGACAAGTTTGATTCCGTACGTGTCATCTGATGGGGCAGGACGCGCTTCCCGAGTAGCTCAACTAGAGGTGCAGGGTTTTGATTTTCGCTATGATGCTTTTGATGTATTCCATCCCCTTGTTTATCCACTGAAAGAACCGATTTGGAACCTTGAAGTGAGGAAAGTTGGTACTACGAATAGCGAGCCATTATCCCTCCCTACCATTACTAGTGCGGAACGCCATAGCACATTGGTCCGTCGCTTTCCCACTTTTCCCAAAGATCGCAATGCGATGTTAGCCTATGAAATTAAGGAGGGAGATGTCGGAGTGCTTACGCTGGGATCATTTGGCTTAATGGGCTGGAAGCGGTTAACGAAAGATTATAAGGCCTTCTATCAGGAGGCTTTCACCGCTTTTGCGAAAAAAAAGGTGAAACACCTCATTATCGATATTCGAGATAATATGGGAGGTAATGATGAAATGAAAGATGAGCTGGCCACCTATTTTGATATCGATCGTTTTATAGACACTAGTAGAGAAGGACGAACCCGTTATCTACAATTTCCAGAGGTCTTGAAGGGGTATGTGCAAAGTTGGGGGAATCCTTGGTACTATGACCTGAGTAAGGACGAACCGGAGCTGCGAGACGGCTATTATCTATTTCCGAGAGCACACACCATTAACCAAAAAAATAAAAAGAAGACTACTGTTTTTAAAGGAGAAATCTATTTGCTTACTAGCCCTCGGAATGGATCGCTAGCCTATTATCTGGCCAAGGACTTTAAGACCTTCCAGGTAGGTACCTCAGTGGGGCAAGAAACTGATGGCAATCTACGTGGCATAAATGGAGGACAAATCCTTTTCTTACGCCTGCCAAATAGCGGAATTGAAATAGATTTCCCGGTTATGGGTGACTTTAGTCTCAGTCCACAACCTAATCAGGGAGTGAAGCCGCATATCAGTATTCAACCTAAGTTTGAGGATGCACAAAGTGCCGTAGATACCGAAATGGAACACGTACTAAGGCTGATTCGAGAGAGCCGCAGCCTGGGAAAGAAGGATTAATACCAGCGGAAGTTATTAACGCAATAACGTTAGATCACCTTTGTACGTGCGGGTTTGCCCATTTTGTAATTCAATACTGACAAAATAGGTATAAACTCCGACGGGAACAGCTTGGCCCCCATAGTCGCCATCCCATCCCAACTGAGGGTCATTGGGCATAAGATTATTGCGTTCAAAAAGAACTTTGCCCCATCGGTCAAAGATCAATACTTGTTGGATGTTAGCCACCCGATGGTCGGACTGGAAGAAATACGTATCATTAATGCCATCTCCATTAGGGCTAAAACCATTAGAAATAAAAAATCCATTAAAGGGCCCAACGGCAATCGTAAATTCTGCTCGAAGATCACATCCACTTTCGGAAAAGACCGTAGCTCGGTAAACGGTTGACGCTTCGGGCTTTGCTATTGGGTTGGGACAATCTATGCAGCTGAGCCAGCGAGCTGGTTCCCAGAGAATTTTATCAATGGGGAAGTTGGCCGTGACCGACAGCGGGATGCTATCACCTTCTGTGATGCTGGCCTCTTCAAAAGATTGCTCGATCAAAAACTCTGCTTGTGGTACTTCTATAGAAATGGATTGTTGGCACCCATTGGCATCCGTGGCGGTGATGGTATGTGGGCCGGAATCCACATCCTCGAATAAACCGATTTCTTGCCTATTATTTCCCATTTCAAAGGAATAAGGGCCAGTAACTCCATTTATCTCTACGTCCACAATTCCCCCTTCATCTACACATAAGGGAGGAAGAATACTTGTACTCAAACTAAAATCAGGAGGCGCCGCTAAGTCGAACTTATCGATGATTTCGCAGCCAAAGCTATCGGTGATCGACACGGTATAGTTGCCTGGCCCCAGATTTTCAATAGAAGGTGTAGTTGCACCATTGTCCCAAGCCCAGGAATAGGGCGCAATGCCATTAAATGCCAAAGCCTCCAATCTACCATCCTGCGCTTCCGGACAACTGATGAAAAAACCATTAGGATAGGCTGTTGGGGTGATCTCACTGCTTAGTGCAGAAACTTCTACCGACAGGCTGGCTGTACCGACACATCCATTTTCATCGGTTACGCTTAAGGTATATGATCCCGTAGTAGCTACAGCAATACTTGGTGTGTCATCGCCAGTAGACCAGGCGTACAGCGGATAGCTGTCATCAATGCTTAGTTCGGTGGTTTCCCCGGCGCAAAGTTCGGGATCTCCTAGAAGACTGATTTCGGGCAAGGAGTTAACACTCAGACTTAGGTTAACGATGCTATCGCACCCCTCCAGACCCGTTAAGACTTGGGTGTAATCCCCCGACTCCGTATAACTTTCATCCCCTATAGTATAGTTTTCTCCCCTACAAATCTCAGCCGTTATTATCGTTTCTTGGCGAGGGATGATGGTGAGTGCCAAGTTGACTACACTGTCACAGTTCTCCATCGTTTGAAGGATATTTTGGTAGCTACCCGAAGTATGGTAAGTAGAATCTCCTACACTGTAGGAGGCTCCTTCGCATAGACTGATGACGAGTTGGGTGTCTTTTTGTTCATAAACGGTCAGTGTCAGGGATACAATGCTATCACAGCCAGCAACACTAGCAAAGGTGGCACCATAATTACCTGTGCTTGTTAGAGCGTTACCATCGAACAAGTACGTTTCTCCCTCACAAATCCCTGTTTCAATGGCTGTGAACAGTTGGGAAACAACTTCTAAAGTGAATTGAATAATACTATCGCAGCCTGCTGCCGTCTGTAAAGTATCTTGGTAGAATCCAGGGAGATTATAACTGATGCCATTGATCTCCAAGCTCTCTCCTTCGCAGATACTGAATTGAGTACTAGTAAGAGGAGGTGGAATAATACTTAGATTAAGCTCAACGAAGCTATCGCAACCCGCTATGCTCTGCAAGGTGTCACGATATATACCTTCTTCATCCAGAAGCCTTCCGCCAAAATTATAAAGCTGCCCCGTACAGGTGCTGACCGAAAAACGGGTCAGCTCTTCTCCAACTACGCTTAACTGCAATTGGACAATGCTATCGCACTGATCAACCGATTGTAAGGTGTCCATATATACGCCACTACTACTATAAGAATTACTGCCTACTTGTACGATGTCTCCTTGGCACACCGTGCTGTCAAGCTGGGTGTAGAATGTGTCTCTAACAACAAGATCCAAACGGATGATACTGTCACAACCAGTAGCCGTAACAATCGTATCCGTGTAGAATCCCGTTTCGAAAACGGTAGTGCCATTGATCTCAAATCCAGCCCCTTGGCAGATCCGCGCATCAATATCGTTAAAGACAATATCAGAAACGGTCAGCTTTAGTAAAATAGTGCTGTCACATCCAGTAGTGGTACTAAGTACATGGACATATTCTCCCTGTTCAGTAAAGGTTCCGTTGCCAATAGTGTAGGAAGAGCCTTCACAAATGGCTATGTCCAGGTGGGTTAAGGCTGTATCTAGTACCCTAAGGTCTAGGATGACAAGGCTGTCGCAACCTTGATTAGTTTCCAGGAGGAATGTGTCATTTAAGGATTGAGAATAGCGAACGAGATTGACTTCTACCCATTCCCCTTCACATATCGTAGTATCAATCAGGGTTTCTATCGGAGGGAGAACTTCCAGGTCAAGCGTTACCAAGCTATCACAGCCAGATGCGGTTTCTATAAGACTTGAGTAATTCCCCGTTTCAAAATATCGGACATTATTGACTTCAATCCATTGCCCTTGACAGATGGTGGTATCGATATTGGTTTCCAACAATGAACTGACCGTTAGATCCAAGTTGACCATACTGTCACAACCTTCATTGGTTTCCAAAATCGTGGTATAGGTACCCGTTTCAAAATATCGCACATCATTGACTTCAATCCATTGGCCTTGACAAATGGTGGTGTCAATTTGGGTCTCAATGATCGGTAATACGGTGAGTGTTAGAAAGATAATGGAATCACATAGGGTATCCTGGTAAGTACCAGGCTCGAAATAACCGACTCGACCCAATGTGTAGATTTGTCCAGCACAGATGGTGTCATTGATAAAGCTTTCCACGGGTTCGATCAACAAGAGGTCAACATTGATAATCGTATCACAACCTTCTTGGGCTGGTACGGGTACCTGATAAATGCCCGTCTCATAAAACGTGTTGCCACGGACGGTAAGACTATCCCCGAAACAAATGGCTTCAATTATATTGACTTGCACCTGTTCCGTACGGACCACCTCAGTTACCAGTACCTCATCACAATCGTTGTCCTGTGGCTGGATATCGTAGTAGATGCCAGGTTCTGTTTGTTCTGCTCCTCCGGCAAATACACTTTCTCCAATGCAAAGCCCAACAGTACGATCTATGGGTTGAACAAAGCCTAATCGCTGTCCCGTTAGGGTGAAAAAGCCCGTATAATTACCATCAGCCTCGTCCACCAGAATCGTGTAGGTTCCGTTCATGGGCAATTGAAAAGGTACAACTTGTACAGGACCAGCGGTATTCTCGGAAGTTTGAATGAGTTTGCCCGTAGGATCATAAATGCGAATTCGTCCGTTGAAGGTAGCATTAGCGCCGGTGACTTGGAAGGCAACAAATTGATCCTGTTCACCAGAAAAAGTATAAGCTTGAACGCCCGCTTCTTCAGTAATCTGCTCGAAGACACTATCCTCACAAACATTATCCAAAAAGACGGTGCTGCAATTAGCAACTGCTGTAAACTGAAAAGAAATGCCAAAATCCTCTGGTTGAATGCTCCCTTCGCTGGTAGCGATAATGATGTATTCCCCATCCATAGGGAGGTCCTCAAAGAACAACTCTCCAAGTTGACCAGCAGATCCGATTAAACTATCTAATAGTTGTCCGTCAGGTTGATACAGATATAAGAGGGGAGGAGCGCTGCCTAGCCGCAATTGTACTAAGAGGTCATCTCCTGTGTTAGCAGTCAAGCGATAGGCTTCCATGCCGCCCCAATTGGATAGATTGCCGGCCAAGTCTTCACCACAGCTTACGGGAATGCTACAAGATTGGGCAATCAGTTGGACTGATATTCCAAATACGCCACCTTCGCCGCCATTAACTTCAGTAACTAAAATCATATAATTCCCGGATTGTGGCAAATCCTCGTAAGAAAGAGCAAGCAATTCCCCCGCTGTACCATTGCGTTCCAATAGCAAATTCCCTAAAGGATCAAACAGTTGGAGTTTCGGACTGGCTGTCGGGTCGACTAATTGAACTTGTACGCGAATGGTGTCGTCCTGGTTTGCTTGCACAGAATAGGCCTCAATTCCCGCTAAAGGGAAGAAAGATGTAGCTTCAGCATCGCAATCAATGATGGTTGCGCAGCCCGGTTGATTGATATTTTGAAAAGATATTCCATAAAAACCTGTAGTGTTATTATCAGCGGCGGAGGCCACAATAGTATAAACGCCCAACTGATCGATTCGCCACTGTAATATAGCAGCTCCGGGGTCATTATGTACAAAGCTTGTCAATAGGCTACCGTCTGGGGCGTAAAGGTCAATTTGTTCGCCTGGGCCTTCTTCTTGAAAGCGCATTTGAATACGGAATAGATCTCCCTGCCTCAAATTGATGAAAAAGGTATCCCTTTGACCAAGGCTAGTCATAAATAAATCTCCAATATCATCTCCACAACTGACAATCCGAGGTGGTAACAGCACTGCATGCTCCTGTAGCGAGGAGGAAGATTGCGGTTCTGCGTAGTAGTTGGTTGTAGATTGAAATTGGGTTAATGCAATAAGTATCACTGTACTCATTACCCATAATATGCCAAATTGCTTAACCATCAAGCTATGGGTTTCTTGTTACTGTGGAATCTGGTAAGCCAATTACCAGATGAATTCTTCCCACTAAATTGACCTTTTGCTAATATTTTTCGAAAGTCATCATCATCACCGTTATGGTGCTGACTTGTCTAAAGTCTTGTTGAAACAGAACTGAGTGAACGGCACTGACTAGTAGTCGGTGAAGAGGTAGCTTGAATACGAATGGTGCCCGCAGTGAACTCAGGATCTTAGGTGCATAATGGTGATAGCCAAACATGCAACAAGGGGGGGAATGTCCTTACATCCAAAAATACTTATGGTTTTCAGGGATGCGGCCTACTTCTTTGGGCGTACAAATCCTTGTACTAAACTGAGAAGGACTCGGCTGCTATTAGTCTTTACGACAATATTGAAAAAAGGTGTCAAAAAGGCTGCTAAAGCTATTGGGGTAGTACTTCGGCGAAGCATGATTTCTTACATCCTAAACGTAAAGGTAGGACTTTGAAATTATTTAAACAAAACCTTTATGGGGATTCCACATAGGATATAGTGCTTTGTAAGTCAGGGGCTTTTCCTATCTTTAGATTTGACAGTCAAACCTGAATGGAGGCTGAATTGGTCTCCAGATACTTTTGTGAAGTAAATGCGATTTAGGCTAATAATATATAAGTTACTAGCAGTAGTGGGGTTGGTCACGTGCATGGAGAGTAGGTCCCGGGCCCAGGCCTCCCCTGTGTCGGGCTTTGCCACTCCTATTTTTGAATCTTTCGACTTCACAGATGGAGCCATTTACGATGTAGAGGAGGATTGGAAAGGTTTTATTTGGCTAGCCACGGATGATGGCTTATTCCAGTTTGATGGAACCGTATTAAGACAATATGCACATTCTGGACAGGATACTAGCTTACCGCATAATCAGGTCTTTGACATACATATCGATGCGGAGCGAGCAGAACTTTGGCTGGGAACCGGGATGGGGGTTTGCCGTCTCAATCCGAAGACAGGGGCGGTAAGAGTGTATCAAGCTACCTACGATGATCCCAATAGTTTGGCTGACAATATTGTCCGGAAAATTTTCGAGGATCAGGATGGGCAGATTTGGATAGGTTGTTACAATCATGGACTGAGCTTATATCGAGAGGAAACGGATGACTTCCTAAACTTCTCCTATTCGATTCCTGAGCTAGATTCCTTGCAGCCCTACTATCCACGCTTAAATGAAAGCTGGCTGAATTCATTTAAAGCCATTGCCCAGGATCAAGTAGATCCCTATGTACTTTGGTTGGGTACGCCACTGGGGCTCGTCCGTTTTGATATGCAGCAACAGTCGTTCGAGTGGTTATTTCTCAATAGTCGATCTCTAAATCGAGAAGTACTCACGCACTCCGTGATGAGTATATTACCCATTGGAGATAAGTTGGTGGTAGGAACAGCTTATGATTTGATGATCTATGAACCCAAGACAGGGGCTGTTTCCACCATGGTTGCTAAGACAGAGAACGGAACAGAACTTTCGTACATTACTCATTTGCATACCGACGAGTTAGGTCACCTGATGGTATCCTACCGTGATGGTTTGGCCATGATGGATTTGAACATCTGGGAGTTTATAGATAGCTGGGTAGACAATGAGAAACTAGATAGGTATTATGGGATACTTTTAGAAGATAGTGCTAAGCGATTATGGGTGCATTCATCTGGCGTTACACGCTTGTATGACCCAGTAAAGCAAATTACTGATATCTTTTTGCTAGATAAGGAAGAAAGAGGGAGTCCTCATGTATTTAAGCAAATTGATGAGGAAACGCTGGTTATGCTCACCGAACAATCCAATCGTTGCCACTTTTTTGATCTTAATACACTTCGCTGGAGAAGTATAACTATGAAAGGGGCAAACGAATATGAGCATCCAATCATTTGGCGGGATATAACTCGTATTGATGAACAAAGCTGCCTTTTACTCGCCGATAAGCACATCTTCCGTTTAAATCTCGAAACAGAGGAATTGGAAGTATTCCCGTATCAAATTTCAGATGAAAATCCTGGGCTAACCAAGCTGTTGATAGATAAAAGGAATCGACTTTGGGTCGCCAGCCGTCGAGTAGGACTCTATCGCATCGACTTGAAAAGTGGCGAACAAAAGCATTTTATTGAGGAACTAAATTCTACCTTTTCTAAGTCTCTATATACTTGGATTACGGACCTTCACGAGGATCAAAAAGGGATGATATGGATTCGCTTGGCCAGGAGCTTTGCCATCTTTTTTCCTGAGGAAGAGCGCTTTGAAGTTTTTTCTCATTATCAAAAACCCAGCAATACGTTTCGGTATATCCGCAACTTCTCTGAATCGCCTCAAGGGGAGGTCTGGCTAGCCAGCGAAGATAATGGAGTAGGAAGGATAGATAGACAGATCCTGCGCAACGGAATCAGCCAGAAATATACGCGTTCCAGTGGATTGATTAGTGATCTGATTCAACAAATGGCCTTCGGGCCAAATGGAAGACTTTGGCTCTTATCAAACTTGGGAATTAGTGCTTTTGATGTGGCAACTGAAAGCGTGCAGAATTACGCATGGGATCGGGGGATTCCCTATGCTCAGCAGATGATTCCCTTATCCAATAGTATGGTTGCGCTCGCCTTGCCTACGGGCCTGGGCATATTTGATGCAGGTAAAACTCAACCTGCTCAGATCATTCCGCAACCTTATATCAGCCGTATTAACAATCGTGGAGAATTGGTATACAAAGGTCGTAATGAAGCGGATTTGAAAAGCTTGCGGTTTGAACGAGCGGGAACGGCCTATTGTAACTTTGAATTCTCTGCCTTAGGTTTTTCTAACCCTAAGCAGTTTGCCTATCGAATGGTAGAATTAGGAGAAGAGTGGATTGAAACGACTGAACAGCGGAGTGCCTCCTATTCCAATGTTTCGCCGGGTACCTACCATTTTGAGTTAAAATGTCGATTGGTAGATGGGGAATGGAGTGAAGTAAAGAGCCTGGAAATAGTAGTACCTCCGCATTGGTGGCAAACATGGTGGTTTCAGATGGGGGTAGCCGCTGTTTTGTTATTACTGGCCTACAGCGTGTATCGAGGAAGGTTGGAAAATGTACGTCAGAAAGAGCGCTTGAAATCAGAGTTTCAACGAAAGCTACATGATGTGGAAATGCAGGCCCTACGCTCCCAAATGAATCCTCACTTCCTATTCAACTCCCTGAACTCTATTCAGATGTTTATTGTGAAAAATCAGGTCCAGGAAGCAGTGGAACACCTGGATAATTTCTCCCGACTCGTGAGATTAATTCTCCAAAATACCCGATCCCCGCTAGTTCCTTTAAAAGAAGAAGTGGAAGCATTAACGCTATATATGGAGATGGAAAACCTTCGTTTCAAAACCAAGTTCACTCATCGCGTGGTGGTAGATCCAGGCATCAATATCCATGAACAAGAGATTCCCCCAATGCTCCTACAACCTTTTGTGGAGAATGCGATTTGGCATGGCATACAGCACAAAAACACAGATGGGGAAGTGACCGTGCGTATTCGGCGTGACGATCAACATTTGATCTGCGAAATCGAAGATGATGGTATTGGCCGGGTAGCTGCCAGGAGAATTCAGGAAAATACCAATCGAGTACATCGATCTTTAGGCATGAAAATTACTAAGGATCGCATACAAATGATGAATGAGACACAAGGAGTTACAGCCCGCATTGAGATCATCGATTTATATGGTGAAGGAGACAGAGCCACGGGCACTAAAGTGGTCGTATACCTGCCCCTTACGCATAGCCCTGTACTAAATTAAAGGGACTGCTCTGGCTGCAAGAGCCGACTGGGAGGATACCCAAATTCCATCTTAAAACTTCTTGAGAAATAAGCTAAGTTGGACATGCCTACCATGATGGCCACTTCAGAAATATTTCCCGCTCTTGCTTCCAATAATCTTTTCGCTTCCTTGAGACGCACTTTGCGCATGAAAACGGAGGGGGAATAATCACAAGCCGCTTTAATTTTTCGATGCAATTGGCTCCGACTTACATGCAAAACTGTGCTCAAAGCAGCTACCCGGAAATCATCATCTTCCAAGTGCTCCAAGATGGCTTTTTCAGCTTGATCTAAAATAACAGCAGATTCCCCTGTACTTTGATGAAGATCGCCTTTGGATTGATCCAGAGGGGAGGGATCGGGGGAAACTAACTGTTTGGTTTTTCTTTTCTGTGAAAAAAGTAAAACGACTGAAAACAAACCCAAGATAGCTGTGGCATAGAGGGGGGATGTAGAGGCATACTCTTTCTGCTGTGTTTCGCTTTTTAAAGTCGAAAGTTGTTCCTGTTCTAGGATTAGGCGGTGGCGCAGCAGATGGTAAGCCTCCTGGAAACAGCCAGCCTGGGCCGCTTTTTCAGCTCGCCTTTCCAAGTCAAGGCAGAGCGGCTGAAACGGGGACTTGGCCAGCAATGAGGCGACTGTGGCTAACAGTAGGACTATTGCGATTAGAAAAAACCTGAAACTCATACGAATTACTTTTTGATGATCGTATAAGTTGAGCAAGTTGGTAGGTATAGTTGGATGGGAGTAGGTACCTGAACTTCTTTAGCCTGCTTGCATAAAGTGGGCCTGCTTTAGCACTTCTACACAAATATCGAACTTATGAACAATAGATGCGAATCTAAATTGAACATGCAACCCACAAGTAGCAGGAAATGTAAAAGATTTCACAGGTCCTTCTCTTTTATAATAGTGTGATAAGTCCTACAAATGTCCTGGATAGAGGACCCCAAAAAAAGGCCCAACAATCTTGTTTAAATTGTCGGACCTTTTTTTGGGGTCGATTCGCTTAGAGTTTTTGAGCAAGTAGTGTTCTCTGTTCCACTTCCAGGAGTGATTGATGGATTTCTCGAATGAGTCTTGCTAAGCTAGCTTTGCAATGAGCGATCTCCTTACTTTGCTCACTTTGATAAGCCTCCACAGGACTCGCCTCCATTTGTTGAAGTCGGCAACGAATCTGTTTCAAAGCTTGCATCTTGTCTTTCACCCTGGCCAGTTCAGGGTAGGCTGCTAATACATCAGCCTCACTTTCTAGGGAAGCATCTCCTGCACAGATGGCACTTACCGTAGCGCTATACTTCAATAGCAAAGGATCAGTTAAGTGAATGGCCATAAGGAGCAACAGGGCACTTAATAGGGTTGCAGTCACGAAGACTACATAGGTGATTTTTCTTGTTTTCATGATTTTTTGGGTATTTGGTTAATTTGGGTGTACTGAGGAAACTTGGCGCAATACGTGCTAACCACCTCCTTCATGGGGTTATAATGAACCGCAAGATATAGGGTATGAGTCTAAGTCGATAGCTGATTTGATTGGATGTACCTTCTGACTTAGTAATTGACTGATTTATTGAGTGCTTTGAATTCTAGTGGTTAATTGGAACTTTAATGGCTGGTAGACTCTAGGGGAGCCATGTAATAGGTTCAGTATCAACAGTTAAACGCTCTCCATTAGATTTAAGAATCTCGATGGTCAAGACATAAGCCTGATCAAGCTTATCTGGTCGTGCGGTCCCTTGAAGCATCATGGAGCCATTAAGTCGAATGGGATTATTCGTGCTGACTTCTTCCAATGGCGTGGTCCGAAAACCGTTATTATCTCGTGACTCTACGGAGAATAATTCATTTAAGGACATATCAATGGGCATTCCGGAGCGGAATGGCTTATCTGCATACAAATTGACTGCCTCGATCGTAAATTTGTCACCGTTTGAACCGTTCCCTACACAGCTACAAGCTAGAGCAGAATTGAGCAAACCTAGTCTCCAGTGATGAGGTGCATCTTGGCAAGCTATGAATTCAATTTCTTGGGCTGTGACATTCAGAAAAAGGGCTTCTCCGGGGGCAATGGTGAGTTGGTTAGGATTGGCCGCTATGGATTTGTAATCCATGAAGGGAAATTCTACGACTGGGCAACCATCTTCGCAGCTATCTACAATGGTAGAACCACATCCTTCCGATAACAGGATAGCCCAATAGCAGAGAAACAATACACCCACTTTTTTCCAGAATTGGAACTTCGTTTTCATAGCTAGATCGTATTTAGTTTATCTAGTAACGTGTAGAGGCTTTATTCCGCTGTGCAAAAAAAGCAAGCCACAGCCCTATAGGTAATATGTAGATTGTTTCGGGAACTGCGGCTTGCATAAAGAAGTAGGCAATTAGCAATGGAATAAAATCTTTGTCCAAGTGCTTAAGGTGTGACTTAGGCTGCCAGCTAATGTTGGAAACTTAACCCAAACCACCTGAAACTCAGAGGGACTTCAATTCAAGGAGGCCTTTGCCTCTCTTTCATCTCCGGTAGGTCCTGAAGGTCTTACCTAAAACGACATTCGAGTGATAATCCAAGTCAGCCTGGATAGAAGTCGTTATTGCTAATGGCTGGCGTCCACTTAATTTTGAACAGGAAACCACTTGTCATAGGCTTTAGCCGGTAGTAGCCCATAGTGAGGAACTCTAGAACGCCAAACCCTTGCCCTCTGATCGTTTCTGGTCCTTTCCCCCCCCTTCTAGGTCTGCATGGACGTATAAAGGATGCGGCTTTTCATGATAAATAGCTTTAAATAGGAACTGTCCCGGATGGTCCATTGGGTCGGAACAGTTCCTTCCTTAAGTCAAGAATTGGGGTTTAGAAATTTTGGTGTTTGTACTACAAGTGTCTAGCTTCCCATTCGGTAGGGAAATCTTCGAGAAATAGTTCGGGTGATGGATCGCACCACTTCATTGTGCGGTCGGTTCCAAGTGGTAGGGCAGGTTCGGTTGGTAGACCAGATGACGGTCCCTGATTGACCATCTACGATGGCGCAGGAAACTAGGACGTCACTGGTGCGATTCTGGCCGTATAGTGGCCACCAACCGTTTCCAAATACCCAGGCGACGGAGTTGAGAACAGAAAGTCCAAAGGATTCCAAATCTGTGAGGTATTGCTCCTTTTCCACGTGAGTGATGACTACAGCGTCAACGCCAAGAATTTCGGCCAACTCTTTTGGAGACTTTCTCCAGGATTCCCGCAGACCAATTCCTTCTTCTTCTAATCTATCGTTGGTCTCTGAAAAATGTTGAAAGTCGATGTTGATGTTGTTGGCATTTCTACCAGAACGTCGGATCAATTGATTGTATAACTCGATTTGGAAGGCCTGACTTTCTGCCTCTTCGATCATTTCGATCTGTTCGTCGGAAATTTCACGTGGAATCCGACCGCTAGTGTAAGTAGCTACAGGTATAATAGCCACTGTTTGGTGCTGATATGCGTAGTTTTCATAGCTATAAGTTTTGAATCGGTCTCTACTACAAGAGGTGAATAGTAAGATGCTAAATAAGATGAAGATGCTGCGTTTCATTACTTTTGGATTTAAGGGTTAATTCTTTACATTCGTGAACTTATATGCGGGGGAGACTGGGAGTCGGAAAAAGTTTTTTCTTTTTAAGAAAATCTTAACATTAAGCTTGGAAATTCTTTCACAAGAGGCGCAAGAACGGGAATGGTTGAAAAATGAACCTGCTCGTTTGCTGACTCACTATCAGTCAATTATGGAGGTGGTGTGCCAGCAATTCATTGCTAGAGGCTTTTTTCGGGCCGAAGAAAAAGAGGAATTAATTCAAGAGGTTTATTTGTCTTTATTAGAAGGGAAACTGGAAAAAGTACAGCAACATTTCAAGGGAACTGTAAAGTTGCGAACCTACTTTTCTAAGGTGGTGTACAATAGCTTCCAAGAGCTTGCGCTCCGCCGATCTCGCCAACCTATTTTACTATCTGAAGAGAACCTACAGTACACACCCGATGCAGATCTAAATGCGTATCAGAAGATGGCCATCCAGGATGAACTCTTCCGATTGGAAGCCATCCTCAAAGGACTAGCTAAACGACAACATAAGGCGATCTTCAATCTTAAATTGTTAGTGCGTTTTTTGTTGGAGTATATCGATATTCAGTTTTACGATAGCCCTACAACAGCGAATCTGATTGAGCGCATTAAGGAGTCCTTTTTCCAGCCCTACGATGATATGACGGATAAGGAGGTATACGATCTTTCTGTACAACTCTTTAATCTTTTGGAAGGGAAAGAAAATGATGGTGACTCCCTGCGCCGCTGGGTGAATTCACTGAAGGACCGCTTAATTCAGTTGCTGAATGGCAGTCCTCAACGATCAGCACATACGACGGACAGCATCAAACTTTTATTGACCTATTATTTTTCTGCTAAGAAAGCCTAGAAGAGGGTAAGTGTTAAAATTTGGTGGTAAACATCCGTTTTTGAGTTTGATCAACATATAGATAGGTAGCCAATTAACCAATAGACCTTGCGCATCCCTTGGAGGAATCCAGGTAACAAGTAGCAAGGGCTACAAGTAGAAAACTTATGAACTACCAAAATCAAGAGGGACACCTGACAGATGAGAGTATTGCCCGCTATGTAGAGGTACTACAGTCTCAAAAATGGGCGTCGCTGCCCGAAGGAATCCAAACACATATCGAAACTTGTGATGTTTGCCATCAAGCAGCCATAGATCTCTACGCCATTGTGTCTCATAGTGGTCAAGTGGTTGAAGAGGAATTGCCCAAACCCAAACCTGAGGCCCGTGTATTTCGAATGCGAGTGATGCGCTGGGCTATGGTCGCCGTTCTAGCAGGCTTATCGTTTTACTTGTATCGTTATCTAGATCGTCCAAAAGCTATTGACCACATAGAGATAGATCGTCCCATTGCAAATGATCCAGGAGAATTAAAGAACTTGGATCAAGAAAAAGACACTCCATTAATATCCACTCCAAAAAAGGAAGGGACCGAAAACCCGACTAAATCGACCACTCCTGTGCCGGAGAGCGATGTTCGCGACTTGTACGCAGCCAATTTCGTACCTTCCGAATCCATGGAACTGCTTTTAGCAGATCAACTACGGTCCACAGGTCTGGAGTTGGTCAGCCCCGGCAATGAAAAAGTGCAAAATTGGGAAGGAGGAATTGATTTCCAATGGGCGGGGGTAAGCGGAGAGGGCTTGAGTATTCAATTGGAAAACAATCGGGGAGATCGCCTGTATGAGCAGCCCATTGTAGGACTTACTCATACCATACAAATTGAATTAGAACCAGGAATTTATTATTGGCGCTTAGAGAGTGAAGAAGATCTGTTGATGTTAGGAAGATTGGTTTTGGAGTAGAGCAATCCAATATTCATATGTCTTCTGATCCAAAGTAGTTCCAGAATCGATTAAGCGTTGATCTAATTATAACAAGATATGAGAGCGAGTTTGCTGATCTGCATATGCCTTATCACCAGTAGCTTACCTGCCCAGGGTAATCCCAGCATGGCTCTGGCGAGATCATTAAGTGAAAATCTACAGTTTCAGGCATCCAACGAAGTCTTAAGTGACTACATTGCTAGATATCCCAATCGACTATACGATCGTTCAGCCGCCTTTTTCCTACAAAGTTACAACTATATGCAATTAGGGGTTTACCATCAAGCCATGGTGGCCAATAAGGAATCGCTTGCGATAAAAGAAAGATTAGGTCTTGAGGGAGCTGGGGAAAATTATATGCGATTCGGGGCCATTTATTTGCTTGCTGGAGACCCCGATCGAGCGCTGGCTAATCTAATGCGTGCCAAGGAGTTTCCAATTGAATCCGGAGAAGTTTACGCCCTTATCGATGGATATCTGGGGGCAACTTATGCCGAAATGGGACAAGCAGCAGCAGCGGAGAAATATTATCTACAATCTATTGAATCACTGGAAATTGATTTTGGAGATGAACACCCTGATTTGGCTACGGCCTATTATAACTTGGGTCGATTGAAGTTAGATCAGGATAAATTGGAAGATGCTGAAGGCCTGTTGAGGCGAGCTTTAAGTATTGCCGCTGCATTGCGTCAACATCGTACAATGGGCCAAATCTATAATGTTTTGGCTAAAGTGCAAGAGACCTTGGCACCAGATGAAGCCTATCGTACCTATGATAAAGCCATCAGCCTACTCAGCCGTCAATATGGCAAGCATCATGCTGAATTGGGAAGGACACATCTGAACCTGAGTCGGTATTATCTGCTGGAAGAGGAGCCTGCGAAGGCTAGAGCGCAAATAGGGGAGGCTTTGGCAAGTCTGCTCCCTGGAGAAGAAGTAAACAACTGGCAATATATGCCAAGCGTCGATGCACTCAGTCTAGATCCAGTTCTACTGATTCAAGTGTTGGGACAGCGTACCCATCTGTTGCAACTGATGTATGATGAGAAACCAGCTAGAAATCTTCTGAATTTGGCCCTACAAAGTAGTGAATTAGCTACTGAAGTGCTGGCCTTGCATTTAGCGTCTTTAGGGGGAGAATTGGGGCGTTTGATGTTGATGGAAAAGCTCTATGATGTTTTCGAACCAGGTATCAAGGCGGCACTGGAGTTGTATGAGGTTGAGGGGGGTGAAAAATATTTAGAAAAGGCGTTTATTCTAGCAGAACGAGGAAAGGCCATGATGTCGAAAGCCGATGATAGTGCGGTGGATGTTTTGGAGCAGAAAGCCGACCTTGAGCTCGGCTTGCGACAAGCCCTGCGAGCAGCACAGCGAAACTTTGAAGAGGAGGCCTCAGCGGAAGCCATTACCCAGTTGCAGGAGGCCCGGAAGAATCTGAGATTGTACCAAGAAGAGTTACCAGGCTTTCAGTATCTGCAAACGGGTTCTTTTGAGCTCGCCCAGCTACAGAAAGCCTTGGCCGAAGATGAAGCCTTGCTTTCCTATTTTTTGGGAGAATCTCATTATTACATTTTCGCCATGAGTGGGCAAGAACTGATCGCCAGACAGTTACCAAATAATCATAAGCCCGTTTGGGGAAAGAAGAAGACCCTGAAGAAATTGATGAATCCCAGCTCTCTGGAACCGAAAACAGGCATTGGAGTCTATTCAAAGATTGACCCTAAATTGCGGTTGCCAGGTATCAAGCGTTCGATCATAGGTTATAGGAGAGCTATCAAAAAACTCGATGGCCCGGAATACACTTTTTATGCTGCGGATCTCTTTGGCAAGTTAATTTATCCCGTGGCCCCAGCCCTACAGCAGAAGCGTAAACTGTTGATTGTTCCGCATGGAGACCTATTCACCATTCCTTTCGAAGCCTTTTTGACCTCGGTCCCCAAGGAAGGAAAAGTTAAGTATAAGAAATATGAATACCTGATAGAAGACTACAGTATCAGGTATGCTGTAGCAGCTATGGATGTGCTTAGTAATCCCTCCTCCACAACTGACTATACCTATGATTTCCTTGGATTCGCTCCAATCTTCTCCAAAGAAAGGGATCAGCAAGAATTGGTCAAAACCCCGCAAAAGTTATTGCGTGTGATAGAAGGTGATGAGGATATGAAAGGCCTGATCACTGATCGCCAGCGTTTTCGCGTCTTACCATTTTCTGAAGAAGAGGTGCAGGAAATTGATAAATTATTTACCAAAGCAGGACGAGAAACGCAAGTTTTGTTACATACCGATGCTAGTGAAGCAAGTTTTAAACAAAGCGCTTCGATGGCTAGGTACCTGCATCTGGCAACACATAGCTTTAGCCATGCGGGTGACCCTTTACGATCAGGAATTGCCTTTGCACAACCGGGACTACAAGAACCGACCGAGGACGGTATTATGTACATAGCTGAAATCAGCAATTTAAGTATTCAACCTGAACTGGTCGTTTTAAGTAGCTGTGAGGGTAATAGCGGGCCTTTGTTAAAGGGAGAAGGAGTTGCCTCCTTGGCACGTGCATTTACGCAGGCTGGTAGCCCAAGAACCATTAGCGCACTCTGGTCGGTTTATGATACCTATACGAACACCCTGATGCAGGCATTTTATGCGGCTTTACTCAAAGGACAATCCTACGAGGAGGCATTGCGAACAGCAAAACTGCAACTTCTCAAGGGAAAAAAAGTAGCCCCTCGAATGTGGAGTGGCTTCGTACTGTATGGTCAAGGGTAGCTAAGGCTATTGACCTCCCGAAACATCAATGATCGATCCGGTAAGATAAGAGGCTTTATCAGAGGCGAGCCACAAAATTGCCTTTGCTACTTCCTCGGCTGTACCGCCGCGTTTCATGGGGATACGGTCTTTAATCCTATCTATACGATCTGGTTCACCCCCTTTGGTATGGATAGCGGTGTGAATGATACCGGGGCGGATTCCATTCTACCTTAGTTATCTTTTTGCCAACAATTCTTCCAGCCGATCTGCTAGGACTGGCAAATCGATTCCCAATTGATGCTTATTGGTTTGCAAGACTGGTTTGACCAGGTGTTCAGGAAGCTGACTGGCTCCCCAATAGGCACCCAATATAGCCCCCGTAATGGCTGCAACGGTATCATTATCCCTGCCATAATTGGTGACGAACTCAATGGTTTTGGCAAAGTCCAAATCACATAGCAATAGGGCTGTCAGGTTGATCAAGTGTATTTCTCCAGCATGGAAGGGAGTGTCTTGATTTTTAGCATCCAGTAGCTGAAAGGCTTTCTGCATTTGCAAGTAGTACAAACTATCATAAGGAAAATACTCAGGTAGTTGCAACTGCATACTTTGCCACTCGTCTAAAGTGGCCGCTTTTGCTGACCTTGCTATGGCCTCTGCATCTTTGTAAATTCGATAGGCAGCTCGCCCGATAAGACGGGATTTGAAGTAGTTGTCAGGATCGGTAGTAATCGTGGTTTGGAAGAGTGAATCCCCATTCGGATTTGAACGCATGGCCTCTGCCGTTAGCGCCGCCGTCAAGCCGCTAATATCCCGTGCATACCCAATGTCAAAGATGCCCAACTTATACATTTCTTGATAGGCAAGATCGGGTTTCCCTGGATAGTAGGCACCAATCATAGGAGCATAGAGCATACCACCACAGGCCATTTCTCCTCCGTAAAAATGACTGAGGCGAACCCCATAGGCCTCCGTATTGCCCTCTGCAAAGGGTTTGGCGACTAGGGCCCATTCCTGGAGCCAGTTGACCCGCCGCATATTCTGTTCATAAGGGGCGGGATCAAAGCCTTCTGTGTTCTTTAGTCGACTCAGTTCTGCTTGGTATCTATCTACTAAGAATTGGGCGAAGTGAGCCGCTTTCAGTTTGGGTGGTTGATTGTTGTTTCTGGCTGATTCTTCCTTTTCAAAATAGTCTATCAAGATGGCTTTCCAACGCGTATCATCGGTGGTTCCACCCGGAGGCAAATTGAAATCCCATGGGCCTTCTGCACTAGGTTCTCGTAGCACCATAGTAACACTATCTATGTACTGATATTCGCGCACCATATCATATCTGGCCCACATTTCCGTCGGGGCTCCCATGGCGTCACCTATCGCTGAGCCAATGATCAAGCCTAACAACTTATCTTTCAGCAAATCGACACTAAGTGTAGTGTCGATATAGTCTGTTCTGGCCCAATTGGGATGCGGTTTTACTACGATTTGACTTTCTTCTTCCGCTGTCTGCTTCGGCGTACAAGCCAGGAAGAAAAGCAGTGGAAACAGGAGCCCGTATTTGTACATGATCGGAGGATTTTGGAAATGGAAGCAGGGAAACTATCCTTTAATTAAAGAAATAGCCTCATGAATTAATGCTCGTTTTTCTTCGATACTTAAAGCTAAGGGTAATTGAGCAATACCAATTAGTCTTCGAAGAATTTCTACGCCAGTAAACTGATCCAATAGTCTTTCATCAAAACCAGCCGGTCGTTGATAGTTTTCCCTTACCCCGCCAATAGCAGTTGCCGAAGACTGTGCCATTTTCATATGTGCGAGGAAAACACTAAGATCAAATTCGGCCAAACCAAAGTAGGAAAATTCTGGATCAATCACCTTTACAGCCCCATCTACTTTTAACCAACTTCCTGGATAATAATCGCCATGAATAAGATGCTGTCCTTCCCCAAGGTATCGTTCTCCCAAAGCGGTAATGGTATCGATCAAAGCTTGATCGGCGTAGATGGGCGTAGCTAGGTCATGCAAGCCATCTTGAATGGCATTGAGGTCCATTCCATTGTCGGCACGATAGGGGAAGCTGAAAATGTGCTCATGGTTTAACGCTTTGAGCGCTTGGTTTTTAGGGAAGGAGGCTTTGGCTAGGGAAAAATCACTTTGATGCAATGTCTGTAAAAAAATCAACAAACTTTCGAGATCCTGCTGTTCAAAACTTTCCCCCTTTTGATAGACATAACTGAAATCAGCTCCATTACCGAGATCTTCTACCTGAATGATATAGTTATGTAGATCCGTAGACAATAATTTGGGCGTATATGCTCGTAGTATTTCATTTTCTTGAACTAAAGCGTAAAACTGGGCTTCTGTATGTATCCGGCCAATGGGCGCCTCCAATTGCGGATATTTTTCGACCCAGGGCCGCGACTGCTTGACAATAAAAGAGCCTTGACTGGTTCGTACGCGCAAAACGAAATTCATATTGCCTTCACCGGGTTTTTCGGTACTTAGGACTTGATCTTCCGGAGACATCCAACCCTGCCTTTTGAGGTATTCCTCCAGGGCCGCATCTTGGTTAGATTCCAGGAATTGTTCACTGCCAGTGGTTGCCGTAAATTTCTGCTTAGCATTCATACCCTCTTTTCGGGGGAAGATAGAAATTTCTGGTTGCTCACCCTTGGCTACTTTTAGAAAATCGGTCTGCAAAAGCAGTTAGATAAATTCTTTTCTACTGAATTGTCCGAGCAAGGACGTAGGTGTCAGCCTTGTCGGTAAGTAAAGCCATCCATTTTTGTAAAACCTTAGGGTAAGACGGTATGGAATGCTATCATGATGACTTCTCTTTCCAGTAGCTAGCTAGGCTAGAACCTGAAATATTCATTAAAGGGCCAAATACCACGGCAGCTAAACCCATCGTAGCTACCTTGCCCATTTCCAGCGCAATACCCGAGGCTAAGCCCGAGTTTTGCATACCAACTTCTAAGGCAATCGTTCGGCAAGAAGCTTTATCCATTCCCGACCACTTGGCTGCTTGATATCCCAATAAATAGCCCAAGCCATTGTGCAGCATACAAGCCAAAATGAGCAGCGGACCGATGGCTAGTAGACTATCTCTTCCCGCCGCAGTAATAATAGCTATGATCACTGCAATGCCAATCATGGATAGTTTAGGCATGAAACGGTCCAACCAAGGAAGTTTGCCACTTAAGTATTTATTGAAAAGCAAGCCAAAACCTACGGGAAGAATTACAATTTTAAACATGCTAAATACCATGGCCCAGAAATCGATAGGAACCAGCTGTCCTGCTAATAGTTTCATCAATACAGGCGTGAGCAGGGGCGCCACTAAAGTAGCAATAGCGGTAAGCGTCAAAGAAAGGGCAAGATTGGCGCCAGCAATGTAGGACATCACATTGGAGGCCAGACCACTGGGAGAAGAGCCCACCAGAATAATGCCTGCTGCAATCTCCGGAGGAAAATTAAAGGCAAGGGTTAGTGAAAAGCCAATGAGCGGCATGAGGGTAAACTGGCAAGCTAACCCAATCAGCACCCCTTTGGGCATTTTCAAAATCCCCCTGAAATCTTCCGGACTCATAGCCGTTCCCATACCAAACATGATGACCATCAAAAGGGGAATGATCAAGGATTTCAAAGAAAAGTTATTCCAGGATTGTAACGTTTCTGGGAAGAATAGAGCCCAAACCACAGCAACCATCACCCAAACGGTGAAAGCCACATTGCTGAGCTGTTGAGTTCTGCCGAGCCTAAAGGCCAAGATGGCAAGAAACACAATAAGGGTTAAGCCGAGGCTAAGGTTGTCAAATAAGGTCATTCCTGTGGTAACTTTTTTAGTAAGGCTTGAGCTTTTGCATACCAGTAATTGTCAGCGGGAATGGTGGATAGAGCAGCCTGAGACTGACCATAGTCTTTTTGCTTGAGGTAGGTTAAAGCCAAATACCACTGAGCGGTGGATTTATAAATGGATGGACTGGCGCTTACAGGACTAAGCAGTGCTATAGCTTTATCGATCTGATCGAGTTCTAGTGCTGCAATGCCAGCATATATTTGGGCTTGCTGGTCATCAGGCTGTGCTTGTAGGTGTTGTTCCAGAAGCGGTAAAGCAGAGGCGTAATCTCCAGCATTGAAGGTGGTTTCGATTTGCTGTAGCTGTTCTTCACCCGTTCCACGTTCTTGCATAGATAAGGGGCGATGATCGGCGAATTGTTGGTACTTGGGAGGAGCATTCAGCCAGGTTGGAACGAAAAGTAACAGCAATAGGGCTGCGGCTGCGGCTCCAGCAATCCAATATAGCCGACGTCGAATCAGAATCTTTTTCGCTGTTGGCTCAACAGAGGCCGGGAAGAAGGCGTCGCTCAGTTCGGCTATTTCCGCCTTGAGTTGTTCTCGACCGGGCCGAACTGCTAAAAAATCTTCCATTTGCTTTCTTTGTGCAAAAGATTTGGCTAGCTCGGCATCCTCCTCCAGTTGTTGATTAAAGGCGGTACGTTCGGCCTCGTCCAACACATTATTGAAGTACTGTTCTATTTTTTTTGAGTAATCGTCGGTCATAACTCATTGCTTTAGGCCTCGGAAAGGAGAATTCTCCAGCGTTCCAAACAGGCATTTTTACGGCGATATAAGGCATTCGCAGTACTGAAGGTTAAGGTTTCAATAATCTCTTCTGTGGATCGCCCGCCTTTGATCAACGTCAACAATTGTTGGCAAAGGTCGGAAAGTTGTCTAAAACTGTTTTCCAGTTTTTGGGCTTGGTGGTGAGCCTGCTCCGTTGCAATGAGCAAGTCTTCTATATTGGGGTCATTTTCATCTGTATATCGTTGCAGGTTTTGATTTCTTACCTCCTGATCGCGTTTATTTCTATTTTTTTTATCGATCCACTTATAACGGATGATTCCCATGAAGTAGGCACCAAAAGTACAGGGCAGATGAAAATCCTGTCCGGCCACCTTATCGTATATAGCGATAATAGATTCCTGGAAAATATCTTTGGCTTCCTCGGGTTGTCCGCCATGCTTCATGATCCAGGCGCTTACCTTGGGCGCATATTCCTGGTAAATATGCTGTAAAGTTGCTCGCTCTCCTTTCTTTAGTCCCTCCAGTAGTACTTGGTCTTGTTGTTCAGGCATTGTCAAACGCTTTTCTAAAGGCTAAATATACGCAAGTAATTGCTGAGTACTCAGAGGGTGAGTACTGAGGGGGTGAGTGTTTTTCTAAGGTGCTGATAATCTGTGGTTTAGGTTTTGGAGTGATTCCTGAATAGGGAATTACCCACCGGGTGAGTACTCAGGGGGTGAGTAAAAATTTTTTTCAACGGAAGGTAAGATTTCAAAATCTCCCCAGACATACCTACAAAAACCAATGACTTACTCCAGTATCTGACTTCGGTCATTGGATCATAATCACCAAAATCCAAAACGATGCAAAAAAAGTTATCCACGCTCACTCTGGTTTTATTCCTTTTACCTTTTATGCTAGGAGCGGCTAATACTTTGCTAGCGCAGCCTCCTTTCCAAACAATATATGGTGATGCCAAACCTCAAGGCTATACAGAGGTACGCGTTCACAATGGAGCCATCTATGCTTGTGGCTACCTAGGAGAAAACCCCGAAATCCTGGGTGTTTTTAGTCGATTTGATATCAATGGCCAGCTACAATGGACCACTATGATTGAAGACCTGACTGTCCAATGGTTAGATTTTGTCCCTACCACGGATAATGCCTTCTTAGTTGTCGGTCGCTCTACTCCTGTTGGTGTACCAGGAGGGCAACAAAACAACAATCTATCGGTCATTTCCAAAATTACAGATACGGGGGCAGTCCTCTGGACCCGCTACTATGAAAACTTGGGTAGAGAATCTTTTTCTCGGATCATTCGGCTAACGTCGGTGCCAACGGGTACTGGTCAATACTATGTACTAGGGGCAGAAAATCCAAGCACCTCACCGTCCATGATCGATCGGGTCGTACTGTATAATTTTGATATTAATGGCAACATTATTTGGAAGCGTCGCTTTCAGTCCGGGAACGATAATGAATTTTTGCGGGGTATGTTGGCGGTTGGTCCAAGCAGCTTCGTCATCATGGGGAATGTTGACCAAAGAGGCAAATGGCTTATTTTGGACGCGAACGGGAATCCTACCACGCAGGATTACGAATATACGCCAACGCTAACGCTATTCCAAGATGCGGCCCTGATGCCCAATCGGGATCTCTTGATGGGGGGAATGTATCGTCCGGGTAACACACAAAA
Organism: Saprospiraceae bacterium; assembly: GCA_965263225.1. GTDB lineage: Bacteria > Bacteroidota > Bacteroidia > Chitinophagales > Saprospiraceae > DT-111. The sequence goes on along the minus strand of CBDHHG010000032.1, from coordinate 45,768 downwards.
TGCTTTACTTACCCGCATTGATCCAATGACTGGCTTGGCTCGATGGGCCTTATTTATCCCTGACCGCACCCGAATTTGGCATGTTACAGAGGCTGATGCAGATGGAGCTTTTTATGCCTTAAGTATGGGCAACTACAACGGAGTAGATCGTCCCATGGTACATAAATTCCAAGAAACTTTGGTCAGTAATTTCCCGACGCTATTGTGGTCTCGGTACATGGATGAAGGTGAAACTGCTTATGAAGTGGGAACACTGCGCTTGTATAACAATTCAGATTTGCTGTACCATGATAACCGAACCGACAACCCGAGTGGGTTTGGGATGATGGATGCCTTAATTGGTCGCATGGACAGGGAATTCTCTTCTTGTATTACCAAAGATGCCTTTCTTGAAATTGTACCTTTTGAACTCGATCCCAGGAATGGCCGGACAGAGGTGCGAGAAAGAGAAATTCCTGAACCTCGGATCACCGAAAGACAACGGCCAATCGAATGGTTGGAAGAAGAACTATGCAGCGATTGTGGTAGAATTGTCGAGGATACCTTGGGAGTAGATTGTGCGGTCCAATCTGCGTACAGCTATAGCTTTTATGTAGAAAATCTATCTGGATATGATGTTACCGGGGTGGTAATCAATAACCTACCTCCAGGCTGGACATTTAGTGACCAGTACTGGTCTGCTCCACACCCTAGTTTCCCAATGCCAAACAATAACCTAGGTGGTCCTTTTGATCTTATCATCTATCCACCTTCTCCGATCACACAGCCCACGGAAATCTGTTTTGATGTTGTCTTTTTGAGTGGAACTTACGAATGCTGCCACTTTACACATTGCATTACCCTCTTGCCACAGGATCCATGCGAATCGGTTAAGGTATCCGCTACTTCATTGGATAATGAAGAGAAATGCTGTTATAGAGTGACTCTGGAGAATGATTACTGTGACAATTACTTCACGGGCGTGCAAACAGAGATTTTAACACCAGGGGTGTACTTCAGCCAATATGCCGGTGGGAGTATTTGGATTCCTAGCCCGAATGCTGCTCAAGATGATATTGTCTGGACGCACAATGGAGGGTTTGTTCCGACCGGGGTAGATACCGACATCTACTTCTGCTTGGATGGCATCACTAGTGCAGCCCAGACTCCTCAGGAGGTAGCCTTCCATTGGCTTACGGTAGATGCCACGGGAGAAACCATCATAGCTTGTTCGGATACGTTGAAATTTGAATGCGAAGCTTGTCTGCTAGTGGAAGAGAATAAAGTGGAATGTATTGATAACAATACCCTGAGTTATACCCTAACCATCACCAATAATACAGCACCAGCAGTAACTTCCAATATGATCTTGTTGGAGATGCAGACGCCAGGCTACAGTTTCAACCCGGATTTTATCAATGTGACCTTAGCCAGTGGGGCAAGCACCACTCAAACGGTCAACATTAATAGTGTCGCTCCACTCAATCCAGGGGATATGCTCTATTATAAAGTGACCCTATTGGGTGAAGATGGTTGGTGTTGCCACTTGGATAGCCTATCTCTAATTGTACCGGAATGTGGCCAAATCCAGCCTTGTATCGATCCGAATCAGATTGATCAAACCTTTAATTGCTCACTTACCCCAGATCCAGTCTGCGGCTGTGATGGAAAAACATACTTGAATGCTTGCGTAGCTGAATATTACAATGGACTAACCAGTTGGACACCCGGACCATGTGGTCAGCCGATTGCCAGACCTGAAGAACGCGCTGTCTCTGTTCTCTTATTCCCGAACCCAACACTTGGGGACCTACAAGTAAGGCTCCCGCAATCAGATACTTATCAAGTACAAGTGCTGGACCTAAATGGCAAGGTCCTCATCGAAAAGCAATACCATGAAACGACCCAATTTCAATTATCCCTACATGAACAGCCGGGGGGAATCTACTATCTGCGAATACGAGGTGCTAAAGGCTTTATAGAACAACATTCCTTTGTGAAGGTCAATCCTTGAGGCTCTATTGGTCAGCCCTTTTGAGTAGCAGTAATTTACCCTTAAGTATGGGGTTTATCCCGAAACCGGTACCCCGCAATTGAAGGCCTTTCCCCTTCTTGGGAGGGGGCCTTCTTCCTTTAAAGAAATGCAAATTACTTATATTTAAGATGGGTTTGAAACAGATTCGAATCCGATTTGAATACTAATATGAAAGAACCGTCAACAAGCAATAGAACATGATTGTAAATTCCTTTGGAGTCAACAGTGAGTAAATTTTGTTCTGAACAAGGCTGAAGTAGGTAACACCTGTCGGGCATCAGGAAGGATAACCTCAGCTATTTGACTAACACATGGCGAAGTGCAGAGGAAAATTTATTGCTAGTAGCCGAAGTGTCAATTGTAAATAGGTTCTATATCCAAATCAACCATAAACCACTTTTCAAAAATGAAATTACAAGCAGCCTTACCCCTTCTTTTATCTCTGCTTTTTATCTTTTCTACAGCCAAAACCCAAGTACCTTTTTTTCAGGAAGATTTCAATAACGGTCTGCCTGCCAACTGGACGCAAGAGACGGGCGATGATCGCCTCATTTGGCAGGTCCGGGGAGATGGCGAAGCCCTCTTTGGTCAATTTTGGAATAATCGACAGCGCCTCGATTCGCCTTCTGATGGCGGTGCTGCGGTTTTCGATTCCGATGGCTATCAATCCAACCCAGAAAACTCAATCCCTTTTCCACATAGAGCCGCCCTGATCTCGCCCCCAATTGATATCGCTGGACGTGACCGTATTGCTATTCAGTTCTATCAGTATTACCGAAATTTTGAGAGTGTGACCAGTGTGGGCGTATCGGTTAATGGCGGACAGGACTGGGAAGACATACCCGTAAATCAACAGATTCCCCGAGCGGCTGAGACATCAAATGCTAATCAAGTATTCCTGGAGCTGACTGACTTTGTTGCCGAGCGTACGCAGGTACAGATTCGATTCTTATTTGAAGGAAGCAACTTTTTCTGGATTGTTGATGATGTTCAGATTTTGGAACTGCCCCCAGACTTTGGAGAAACTTTTCCCGCTCTCTTGGGGGATAGTTTGACTCAGTGGGAGATACCCTATTTGGTCGATACCCTGGGGGGCGCCTATCCACCCGATGAACTAGCCGTTCAATGGTCACCAACTGCTACCGAAGCCTTTAAAGACAGCTTGCGTCAAAAGCTACAAGTAGTATCCTATGATACCTGTACCTGTAGTGATTTGGAACTTTTTCATTTTGCGGACACCTTCGAAATAGATCTCTCTCAGAACCTTTTGATTAATGGCGATTTTTCCAATGGGGCACAGGGGTTTAGAAGCGAACTCAATAACAATTGTGGCAACTGCAATGCTTCCTCTTATTGTGTGGGAACGCAGATGACGGATATTTGTCCACTAAATGCAACTTGGATGAGCAATAACTTCTCGGCATTTGAAAATCCGGGCACCAATCAATTTTTGATCGTTGACGGTAGTATTACACCTGGCCTTGATATTTGGTGCCAGGATGTGATGTTAGAAGCGAATGAAGACTACCTTCTCGCCTTCCGAGGCCGAAACTTAGTCGCCAGCAATCCTAGTCCGCAGCTTCAACTCCTGGCCAATGGGAGTCCGGTTGCTCTGAACATTATAGAAATGGATGCCAGCAATGATTGGGAACTCTATTTCGTCCAATGGACGGCAAGCACCACGGCTATGGTCACCCTATGTTTAGAACAACTCAATGGAGGACTGATTGGCAACGATTATGGAATTGACGACTTGATCTTAGTAAAAGATGGCAATACGATCTTGAATATCGAAGAGAAGAAGGCCACGGCAGATCAAGAGACCGATGGAGTACAGGAGACCGATTTTAACTACTACAATGGAGACTTTCTGGACATTAAGAATACCCCCGCCTTTTATGGCGATACCTATCCTGCGCTCCCCCAACCCGAACCTGCCAGTCAAGATCAAGTAGTAGTAGCCATCCTTGACACAGGGATCGATTACAATTATAAACAAGATATCAATGGAATAGGTCCGATCACCATTAGCGAGTATCTAAAACCAAGTACACAAGCTTGTTATCCCACGGATATCTTAGGATGGAACTTCATTCATGCAGATGCCCCCATCCTCCAAAATAAACCCTTTGATGACCATAGTCATGGTACACATGTGGCCGGCATTATTATCCAAAACTGGCAAACCCTTACCGATGATTGTTGTGAGTTAAAGATCCTACCCGTAAAGACCCATGATTTCCGGGGCTTAGGAAAATTATTTAACGTAAGTTGTGGGATCTATTATGCTACGGAAGAAAAAGCGAATTTCATTAATGCTAGCTGGGGTTTTAGTGGCGTACAATCTCCCACGAATGGAGTTCTACACAATGCGATAGCCTATGCCAGAGATCAAGGTGATATCCAACTGATTACATCGGCAGGCAATGAAGGAGTATCCTTAGTCGATTCCCCTGACTATCCGTCCAACTACGACCTCAGTAATGTGTTATCTACTGCGGCTTTGGATAGCATGGAGAACCTATGGTCATTTTCAAACTTCTCTGATTTTTGGGTTGAATATGCGGCAAAAGGGGTAGGAGTCTCTAGTAGTGTTCCCCTTGGTAGTATTAACGGAAACTCTTCGACCTTTTGGACTGCTAAATCCGGCACATCTATGGCCGCACCTGTGGTGACGGCAGCGGCTGCCAAACTGAATTGTCTGGGGTTTGAAGATAGTTCCGTCGATATCATTGGAAAGCTGGAGATTCTAAGTGAACAATCTACCCCACTGATCTCATCTGTATTGGATGGAAGAACCATAGATATGCATGATTTGATCGGGAGAATCAATGATTGTACGCTGCAAGTTACTGCTGTAATTAATCTAGATGAGAAAACCAATGTGGAGGTTTACCCCAATCCCTTCCAACTTGGACTCACCATAAAAGTGAAAGACAGTGCTGTACAATTTCATACTTTGCTGCTTACAGATGCACTGGGTAGAGTGCTTTCACAACAAATGCTCAATACATCTACTCCTGCATGGACCAGAGAACTAAACCTTAGTCATCTGCCAAAAGGCATTTATCAATTACAATTAGTAGCCTCCGAAGGACAAGTCACACAGATGATGGTGAAACAATAAGCATTTGTCTTTGACGTGGACTTTCAGAAATTCGCCGAGAAAAGCGTGCATTTTTCGCCATAGAGACCTACATTAGAGGAAAGAATTGATCACCTTTCCTCTAATCTCTATGTCCAACCGCCTCAAAAACTACTGTTTCCTACCTTTATTTTTCATCTACTTTAACCTTTTTTCACAGCAAGAACAATTCCATAGCTTTGCTGATGCATTGGCGTGGGCTCGATCCTCGGAGCAATCCTTGGAACAAGCATTGCCTGTATTTGACCAATACATCGCCAAGGCAAAGCAGGAAGACCACCCTGACACGGTGGCCCTCTTGATTCATTATAAGGCGGTCAAGTACTACCGCGTGGAGATAGATTCTGCCCTTGCCATCAACGGCAAAGCTATTGCTTTACGAATACAACTAGGGGATCGAGAAGGTGCCTCTCGCAGTTATTACAATCAAGGTCTTTTCTATAATACTAAAGGAGAACCCGACGAAGTGAAGAAAAACTTCGAGGCCATTCTCAATCTTACCTATAGTAAAGACAATCCCATGTTTGCCAATAGTGCTTATCATTTGAGCCGGGTAGAGCGAGATCGAGGAGATTACGAGCGGGCTTTGTACTATTTAGACATTGCCTTTCAGCCTTTGGTAAAGGAGCTGGATAAGTCGCGTAGGGATAGTACTAACTTGGGCTTGCTTCACCATGCCTACAGTACCATCTACAACCAGATGGGAGATAGTTTGCTATCGCTGAAGGCGAAGGAACATCTTTGGGAAGAGATCAGTCTCTATCAAACTTTAGGCTTGGATAATCGGCTCGCAGCAGCCTATTTTGAATTGGGAAGTGCTTATGAGAACTTGCACCGATACGATAGCGCCATCTATTATTTTGAAGAAGCAAAGGCAGCCTATGCCATTCTTGAGGACGAAGAAATGGTTAATAATGCCCAAAATAACTTGAGTTTACCTTTGCGCAAATTGGGGCGATATTCCGAAGCCTTACAAGCCTTACAGTTGAGCTTGCGCAAACATCAGACTACGATGGGGGAGGGGCCGCATCCTGCTCAGGCACGCCTGTATGATAACCTAGGAGAGGTTTACCTGGCCAAGGGGGAAATCAAGCAAGCGATCTTTCATTTCCAGCAAGCCATCGCAAATATAGTTCCCTTCCGAGGGTCAAACGTACTTGAGGCTAACCCTGGCAAGGCTGCCATAGATGATCTAGTAGACAAGGAAGACCTTTTGACCTACCTCAGCGATAAAGCTAGGGCTTGGCAAGCCTATTATCGGGTAGACCGGCAAGACAGTCATCTGCAACAAGCTTTGGAGACACTACTCTTGGCAGATTATGTTGTAGACTTGATGCGAAGAGCACATTTAGGTGGTGAATCTAAATTGTTTTGGCGAAATAAAGTGCACCCTATCTACGAAGAAGGGCTGTCGATCTGCCACGCGCTGGGCGATGCTGAACAAGCTTTCTATTTCATGGAAAAAAGTAAGTCAGTACTACTGCTGGACGCTTTAATGGAGATGGATACACGGAAATGGATCGATCCGGTTCTGGCGGAGCTAGAATTATCCCTTAATGAGCAATTGATTAAAGCTAGACAAGCCCTACAAGCGACACCTGATGATCCAGGGAGCCGAAAGAAGATACTGGAGGCACAAAATCAGTTGGAAGTAATCCGCAAAAGCATCCAAACTCAACATCCAGAGTACTACGATTTGCGCTATAAATCAGCTCAAATCTCCAGAGCTGATTTTTTGTTGCAATTACCTGAAGGGACGGCCTCCATCCAATTCTTTTCAGGGGAGAATCATACTTATGTGCTAAGTTTAGACCCCCAACGAGCAAAACTTTATCAGGTGGATTCACGAATATTAAAGCCTTTAGTCTTCAATTTTCTGTCCTTCTTTGAGGGAGCTTCCACGATTCTTCAACGGCCTGAAGCTTACCAGGAGGCGGGTTTTTTACTGTACAATACCTTAATGGCTCCGGCCTTGTCTTCCCTCCAGGCCAAGCGATTGATCCTGATGCCGGATGGTCTGTTACACAACCTTCCTTTCGAAGCCCTAATAACTAAAACGCAAAAGGGTGCCAGTATTAGCACCTGGGGTTATTTTCAGAAATCGCAGGCTATTACCTATGCTTATTCGGCCACTATTCTATCCAAGCAATTCAATGCCAGTGAGGGAGAGGGTCAGAAAAATGCCCAAGTTCTAGCTTTGGCACCCTTTGCAGTTGGCGGCAATGAACATTGGGGGGCGCTCCAGTATAGCGATGATGAAATTAATGGGATTGCTGCCTTGGGCTTGAAGGGGCGGTTTGAAAGTGGAACCGAAGCCAGCTACCAGCTTTTTCAAGCACAGGCTTTGCGTTTTGGGGTATTACATCTTTCTACTCATGCTTCGGTGAATGCCAAAGAAGGGGAACCCTTTATTGATTTCAAAGATGAACGCCTATATCTCCGAGATTTATATCGCCTCCAGCTTCCTGCTGACTTAGTGGTACTAAGTGCTTGTCAGACCAACTTGGGAGAATTGAAGCGTGGGGAAGGAGTGATGAGTTTGAATAGAGGGTTCACTTATGCTGGAGCCAAAAGTCTGATTTCTAGTCTATGGCGAGTCAATGACCGAGCCACCGCAAAAATCTTCGGGCAATTCTATGCGCAACTCAAGGCTGGTGAACCTAAAGCCTTAGCATTACACCAGGCTAAGTTGGCTTATCTATCAAGTCCGGATATACCAGATGAAGAGAAGTCTCCTTACTATTGGGCAGGGTTTATCCATTATGGAGATGATAGTTCCTTGTCCCTTGGGGAAGTAATTATAAGTCGTACCCAATGGTTGTTCCTGTTAGGTTTTTTGCTCCTTGCGGGTTTTTCCTTAGTACGATTTATCCAGAGACCTAAGCGCGATTAGTCGATCTGCTTCAGTTTAGAGTTTTCCTAGGTAATCTAAGGCAAGATAGGCCAAGTCAATATTGACAAAAGTGTGATCTTCTTTTTTCTTAATGAATTGACGGAACTCCTCTATGGGTAAGGTAAAAACCTCGATGAATTCATTCTCATCCAAGCTTTGTTTACCTGTGGAGCGGCAATTGGTGGCAACCAGAAAATACTGGTATTCGGTGCTGTAGGCACTTCGTTTGCCCTTCAACAATACAATATCATCGGATTCGTAGCCTGTTTCTTCACGCAGTTCCCGCTTAGCTGCTTCCTCGGGTTTTTCATTTTTATCTAGATATCCTTCACAACAACTTGTGAGAATCATTTCGGGCCCCGGCCGGTACTGTCTGACGAGTATAGCTTCTTCATTTTCTGTGAAAGCGGCGACAGATATATAAGGATTATTGCCGATGACGTCAAAACTGGATTTATTGCCATTGGGCAGTAAAAAGAGCTTTTGCCACATTTTTCGCCAACCATCATAAGCTAGGTCTTCGTGTATTTTTTGCCAGTACAACATGTATTGAAAGAGTGGAGGTTTAGGAAAAATAGTCTCAAGAATCCTTGCTTTACATCTGGTTTGATGGGGTAAAATGGCGGTTTTAGCTCGGAAGAAGGTCTCTTTAACTAAGGCCGCGTTAGCAAAATTAACGTATATCTGATCATTTTAATACAATTTCACGTCGCTTCTAATTTCCTAAAAAAAATTAAACTATTGCTAACGCCCGCTTAACTTCTCTTAACATTTAAAGCCCACATCTTGCCGCCATCATTAGCAATTAATCACACAAAATTTATTCATTATGAGAGCCATCTCCAAAGTATTTTTGACTTTTTGTTTGAGTATGATGACCCTTCTAGCAGTAGCTCAAACATCCTTTGGCCTTAGAATGGGAAGCACTTGGAGTAATGTGAATACTTCGGAAGCAATTGGAAATGCAACACCCAATTTCAAGAATATAAATGGATTTAGCATCGGCGCATTTGCCGAAATCCCCGTAGCCCCTCAGTTCTCTATTCAGCCTGAAATCGGATTCACACGCAAAGGTTTTGTGGTAGATGAAGGATTTGATGCACCTCTTTTTGGTGTCGATCTTCCTATTGGTGTACGGGCGGAAACAAAGTTTGATTATCTAGAGATTCCAGTTCTAGCGAAGTATAGCTTTGGTGAAGATAAATTGAAAGCCTATGTCGCCGTAGGACCCAATATTGGCTATGCCTTAAACGGACGAGTAGATACCAAAACCAATTTACTGGTAGATATAAATTTAGGATCAACGGAGATCAACCTGCAAGATCAAGACTTTAATCGTGTCGAAATTGGTGCAACGGGTGCTGTCGGTGTAAGCTATGAGGCAGGTTTCGGTACATTATTTGTAGATGCTAGGTATAATAGGGGATTCACGGAAGTGTACAATCTACCCTTTGTAGACGAAAAAGTTAAAACCAGTAACTTTGGTCTGAATGTAGGATTTGCTGTTCCGATCAACTAGAAAACATAAAGAGAAAACCCCAAATAAACCAACCTCTTGGTAACCCCAATTACCAATAACTCCAAAAAACATAACCCCAATTCCAAATTCCTTTTGAACCACTGATGGCTTGGCTATCAGTGGTTTTTTACTATCTAAAGCATGTTTGTGTAATCAAAAAAGTTATTAAAATCAAAATAGTTATTTTTTTATACTCAAAATATTGTCAAATAGGGAAAGTTTCGTATATTTGTATCAACGCAACAAACAAAAACACCTACAACCAATTAAAAGATGTATAACACCCAAAAAACTTCCTTTTCTGATGTTTTTGTGCTTCTACCTGTTTACAGGACAGGTAGCATTTTGATCAAAAAAAATTGCGACAGTTCAGCGCAAAGTTTTTGTTAAAACCACAAAAATGATCAGAGGATTTAAAACTTATTATTTCGAGCGAGTGTCAGTAAGTTGTTACTTCTTTAGGAGGGGATCTCCCCTCCGATTTTTTCTCTAATGAATGGAAAGTAGAAAAGATTAAAGAATCCCTTTGGTTAATCTCTGTTGAAAATACGCCCTCTCTAAATTAACAACAATAGATTCGTTAACCCTTTTTTCTAGTCGTTTGCACAATCCTAAGTATGAGGATAATTGTATCCTCATACTTAGATATGGAGGAGTCTGTCTGTGTCTAAGGAAAGTCAGCCTTTCGGCAATTAAACCCATTGCTTATAAGGTGACTTGATTTGGAAAGTAATGTAGAACTCGAACTCATGGCAAAACCCTGAAAATACTGAATGAAAACCTCTTTGTTGTTAGCAATAATTTGGTTTTACGAAGAGTGCGCTCCCTCTCGGAAACAGCAGGTTGGTCTTTGGGCCAACCTTTTTTTTATATCCCTAACTCTTGATGTTTGATGTAGATTCTTATCAATTGAAATCAGCTACTCGCAGGGAATTGGATGAATTGTCTACAATTTTCAATAAATACGAGGATACCGATATCTTAGTAGAAGGTCATACGGATAGTAGTGGGGCAGAGGAGTATAACCAAGAACTCTCCATGAATCGTGCGAAGTCAATTTATCAACAGTTGCAAAGAAGAAATGTGGCAACTTCCCGGCTCACTACCGTGGGGTATGGCGAACTGCAACCAGTAGCGGATAATGCAAATGCAGTTGGGCGGCAAAAGAATCGACGCGTGGAAGTGGCTATTTACGCCAACAAGAAGCTCAAAAGAGCGGCTAAGCGTGGAGATATTCCAATGGAGTAAAAGCTAGCCTTTGTAAGTGAGAACATAAAAAAATGGCTGATCACCGAAGTGATCAGCCATTTTTATGCTATAAGTGAAGGGCCTACCAACGGTTTCCACCGCCGCCATAGCCACCACCACCACCGTAGCCACCACCACCACCGTAGCCGCCACCGCCGCGATTTCCACCGCGACCGCCACCGCCACCGTAGCCACCACGGCCACCGCCACGACCACCGCGATTTTCACGGGGTTCAGCTTTCTTCACTACAATAGTTCTTCCATCTAATTCTGAATCGTTTAATGCATCAATAGCATCTCTTGCCTCATCGTCATTGTCCATTTCAACAAATCCAAATCCCTTGGATTTTCCGGTAAACTTGTCAAAAATAATTTTGGCTGAAGAAACTTCACCAAATTGCTCGAAGGCTGCTCTAAGATCTTCTTCGTGTGTATCGAAGTTCAACTTAGCAACGAAAATGTTCATACTACTAAAAAGTTAAATTAAAAATAAAAACAGTTGAAATGTAAAGGCACAATTTACCTGTCTGCCATTAACACAATTCAATGAGGTTTATTTGACAGATCAACGGACAACAAATGAAACTAACGGGGAAATTTTAAATCAATCGAAACTTTTTAGAGAAGACGAGATAAAATCTACGGGTCAATTAAACGTATTGTCAGGCAAGTTTGCGTACTTATACACAATCACTATCCTTTAAAACGTCAAAGGTAATACAATTGTTGTAGTGAAAAGACTTTTTCCACAAGTAATTCGAAATAGCATCAATGAGAAGGGTCTAGAATCACCCACATTATCTTGTTATGATAACCCCTCTTTGGTTTACCAACAGGCTTTGATGATTAATTTCCTACCAGAAAGAGTGCATTGCCAAAAAGGAATAGCCCATTGTCCCAAAAGCCCCTGAATAAAGGGTTATCCACCATATACGTAATGTGTCCAGCGCCTTTGCTTTCCACTGCAAAACTAATCGACTCCTCAAGTCGCTCCAAGGCCTTGGCCCCCACAAAACCAATGGTCAAAGGCTCCTTGCCTACAGTTCCCACATTACTTAGGTTTTTTTGTAAGGGGAGAGCAATTGTATTCGTTTTTAGACTAAAATACTGATCTCCGATACCAAAAGCTAGTGGGTGAGTTTTGTCCATTTTGATTTGGAAAATAGCTCCGGGCAATGAAGCACTGATTCTCCTTCTACTTTCTCCTAGATAAGGATCAAGGCGCCCTTCCAGTTGTTCCTGTTCGGCGATTTCTGCTTCTTTCTTTTCCTCTTCTTCCGTCGCAAAACGTTCTAAACGGTAGCCTTCTTGGTCAACAAAGGGACGAATAGCTCTTTCGATGACGATGAGATGGCCCCCTTGTCCAATCCATTCATCCACGTGGGATTGTTCATCCGGACTTAGGTTATAATTGCCGTCGGGCATGATCAAGGTATGATATTCTGACAGTGGAATTTCACTTAGATTATTGCGATAATAGACATCCAAAGGATATTCCAGCACCTGTTCAAAAAAATGCCAAATCACCCCGAACCCATAAGGAGAAACGCCTTCATCTGAAAGAATAGCGATCTTATCGGACTGAATTAACCGCATGGCATCCGATCCAAGATCAGGTCCGCGTTCTGAGAAGCCAGTTTCGATGCCAGTAAGGGTTTTTTGAGTCTTTTGTGCTACCATCGCTACGATTTGATCGAACTTTGGCTTGCTGCGATTATCCGCTCGCGTAATTACCAAGGTACCCGCAGCATAGGACGCTTTTTCTATAGTAAAGGGAATATTGGCGAAACGGACTTTTATTCCTGCTTTAAGTAGTTGCGAGAGAAATTTTACATCTTCCACAGACTCCCAGGTCGCCAAATAAGCGTATTTGCCCTTCTGCGGCTCTGGGTTAATGCTGTTGGGAAAGGTATAGCCAGGAATCACATCCATGGCTTGCGTTGTAGCATAAGTTTCTAAGCCATAAGCATAGGGTAAGGACCAAGCCGTGACGTCATAGGTGAGCGAATCCTCCACACTTACTTCAGGATCGAAAAGTACCTGCGTAAGCACCGACAAGGGCTGATAGGCACTAATAATCAGGTCTTCAGCTCCAATACTAACATTTTTAGTTTTGCCCGTACGATAATCGTATGCTCTAGTGTTATTAGTGGTTTCTGTCCGCCCGTATTCGATACCGTTCCTGTCCAATAGTTGGGTAAGCCGCTTGAGCTTTCCGCTTGGATTAGAGCTCTTGATAATGTAGCTTTTGTATTTACCTTTTGGATTCTCGCGAGCATCCCGGAAAAATTGAGTGAAGTTTTGCAAAAGCCGTGCATGTTCCTTCGAAGCTATTTCTATCGTCGATAATGAGGTAGTTAGATGATGATCGATGCGATCCTTGAGCGTCAAGGTATCGCCACTATTGCGAATAATCGCCTTGCCAGCTCTACCGCTTCCACCCTGTTCATAAGTCATGCCTATGGCACCAGAAAAAATGGGATAAGTATCCCCATAACTCGGGTAAAGCAGATCAAATACCTCCTTGGTGAAGTAAAGCCAGCCTTCTTGATCGAAATACTTGGCGTGATTCTTACCGATTTCAACCTGAAACTTAGCTTGCCAATCGGTGATGTATTCATGGTATGGCCGTGCGGCAGGGGCAAAGTAATATGGATCATTGTAAAACTGTTCGTGAAGGTCTGCATGAATGTGTGGGTACCATTGACGGTACAGCGTCAAACGCTGCTGGGATTCAATTTGGGTTTGCCAGGCCCAGTCCCGATTCAGGTCAAACATATAATGATTAACTCTTCCGCCTGGCCAAGGTTCGTCATGTTCTCGAACTGCACGATTCGGATTGGTGATTTTGTTGGTGTTGCGCCGATACCAATGTGTATAGCGAGAATATCCATCCGGATTTATAGCGGGATCCATTACCACTACCGTATTTTCCAGCCAGGCTTTCGTTCGCGGATTGTCGGGCCTGCTTAGCTCATATACAACGCCCATGGAGCTTTCACTGCCTGCTGCCTCGTTTCCATGCACACTATAACTCAGCCAAACCAAACTCACATTCAGGTTTGGATCTACAGCCCCTTCTAGTAACCCAGCTCTTCGAAGGTTATTTTCTCGGATGGCTTCCAAGCGGGCAAGATTTTCTGGCGTGGAAATGAAAGCCACCATCAAGGGGCGGTCCTCATTGCTGTATCCATAAGGTTGAAGCTGTACCCAATTACTATTTGCGGCTACATGTTCAAAATAGTCGACTAGTAAGTGATGCGGAGTGAAGTTGTCTCCCAGCGCGTGGGGGAGGAATTCATCTGGAGATTGTAGTTGTGCAGTGAGATAAAGCCCATTTGCCAGTAAGCAAAGGCTTAAGTAGAGTTTTTTCAACATTCCTATCGGCGTTTTTTCTGGATTAATGCAGAAAACGCACAATGATAATGAGTAATTGCCTGAAAATGAAAGGGTGAGAGCTAAAGTTGCCAGCGAAGATTTGGCAGTGAAGGAATTAGCACGATTTTTCCCTTCTGAGCAAAACCAGCTTGGATGCTATCTATTTCACCGCTTTACCTGCTTTCCAGACCTGGATAAGCTGTCTAGCATCACTGATATTCATAACGGTCAGTACGCCCGCCTTGGCGGCTTCCGCTAAATGTGCCGGAAACCAAACATGTTAATGGAACCATGCCTTTTGGCTAGTACACCTTTTCTACAATCTGTCGAATGGTATCGGAATCTCCCATGGTGTAATAATGTAAACAAGGGACGCCTGCCGCCTTTAATTCCTTGGATTGCTGGGTACACCACTCAATTCCAGCTTGCCGACGGCCTTCGGCATTCTTAGCCTTAGTGATGGATTCTACCAGCTCATCTGGCAAGTCAATATGGAAAAGGCGAGGAAGAGAATTGAGTTGGTAGAGTTTAGTGACGGGTTTTAATCCCGGGACAATGGGGACATTGATACCTACTTCGCGACATTGCTTGACGTACTCAAAGTATTTCTTATTGTCAAAAAACATCTGTGTAACGATGTAGTTGGCACCAGCGTCTATCTTGGCTTTGGTGTATTGAAGATCTAAGCCGATGTTGGGAGCCTCGAAATGCTTTTCAGGGTATCCAGCGATCCCGATGCAAAAATCTGTTTTTTCCCCATTCTCAATATTAGTGTCTAGATATTTTCCATGGTTCATGCCATCAATCTGTTTAATCAGATCTAGTGCATAGGCATGTCCTCCCTCCTCTGGAACGAATTTGCCTTCAAATTTCCGAGCATCTCCTCTCAATGCCAGGACATTCTTAATGTTTAAGAAATTCAGGTCAATCAGCGCATTCTCGGTATCTTCCTCTGTAAACCCACCGCAGATCAAGTGCGGTACCGCATCTACCCCGTAGCGGTGCATGATGGAGGCACAAATACCAACGGTTCCCGGACGCTTTCGGATAGACGTCTTTTCGTAATATCCACTATCTCTCTTCTTGTAGAGGAATTCTTCGCGGTGATAAGTCACATCAATAAAAGGAGGCTTAAATTCCATCAAGGGATCTAAGGTGTCAAAAATAGCCTTCATACTCCCCCCTTTTAGTGGAGGAAGTACTTCAAATGAAATCAAAGTCTGACCAGCTGCTTTTTCGAAATATTCTGTGACCTTCATAGGAGAGTTCGCCTTTTGCGGACAAAGCTAAGTAATAGCCCAAACTTTTTCAGCTCCCAATAAAAAAAATGACCCAGGACTGATAGTGCGATGTGCTTTGGTACTACTAGTGTGCGGAAGTAGGCAGAAGGAATGTCGGAGGCTGTTTAAGATCGATTGAGGCCTATGTTTATCCTGTTTTGTACGATTTTCTTAGCTAACTATTGCGGAGAATGGGAAAATATTGTAATTTTGATTGAACGTTCATTCAATAAAAAAATGTCACCGAGATCTAAAGAACAGAATGAAGTCATAAGACAGCAGAGCAGGACTGCCATTAAGGATGCTGCTTTAGAGGTATTTGCCAAGTATGGATATCACAGTACCAAGATATCTCAGATTGCCAAGGAAGCAGGGATTTCCAACGGCTTACTCTATAACTATTTTAGTGGCAAGGAGGAATTGTTAAGAGCGATTGTAAAAGATGCCATGGATCAGAATGATGTCGGTTGGTTGAAAGTGCTTCAATCTGATCTTAGCCCGATGGAGAAGCTAACCCAGGCAGTAGAAACTACTTTTGAGAATATTAAATCAAACTTACACTACTGGAAGTTACTTTCGGCTTTGGCTTTTCAACCCGATGTACAGAAAAGTATGGAAGATCTGGTGATGGAAAAGAAACAGATGTATATCACTTTGCTAGTCAATGTTTTCCAGCAGATGGGCTACCCCGAGCCAGAGCTTGAGGTCTACTATTTTGGGGCTATTCTCGATGGTGTTTTTTTACACTATATGAATCAGCAGGACGCTTATCCACTCGATACGATGAAGGACATGGTGCTTCAACGTTACCGGAGATAGGCTGATTTCAATAACATAACCATTACAAATGAAAAACATGAAGCGGCTGAGTTGGGCGGTATTGGCTATCTGGGCCCTTACCGTTCACCCGGCTTTTACTCAAGCACCCGATGCGTTGAGTATCATTAAGAAAGCGGATGATAAGCTAAGAGGGGAGACGAGCAATGGCACGATGAAGATGACGATCGTAAGGCCTAGCTGGTCCAGGGAAATCACAATGAAATCCTGGTCCAAAGGGACCGATTACAGCCTCATTTTAATCACCAGTCCCGCTCGGGACAAGGGGGCGGCCTTTTTGAAAAGAGAAAAGGAGATTTGGAATTGGCAGCCTACCATTGATCGAACGATCAAGCTACCACCTTCGATGATGATGCAATCCTGGATGGGTTCAGATTTCACCAATGATGATCTGGTCCGGGAATCTTCTATTGTGAAGGATTACACCCACAAAATGTTGAGCACTGAAACAGTAAACGGACATGCATGCTACAAGATTGAATTGACTCCTAAGGAAGATGCGCCCGTAGTATGGGGTAAAGTTCTGGTTTGGATTGACAAGGAAGAATACATGCAGATGAAGACCGAATTTTATGATGAGGATGACTATTTAGTCAATACCATGCTGGGAAAAGCCGTGAAGAAGCTCGATGGGAAGACTTTACCTTCCATCATGGAAGTGATCCCGGCTGAGGAAGAGGGACACAAGACGATAATTGAGTATATCGATCTGGCCTTCGATAAGCCCATCAAGGAGAGCTTCTTCTCTATTCAAAATATGAAACGAGTCCGATAATGTTAACTAAACTAGCATGGCGTAATATTTGGCGCAATAAAAGGCGGACCTGGATCACGATTGCTTCCATTCTTTTTGCGGTGCTGTTCGGTTCCTTTATGGAGTCTCTGCAAGAGGGAGCCTGGGGTAATATGATTAGCAATGTAGTGAATTACTACATGGGCTACGGGCAGATTCATCAAAAGGGCTATTGGGAGGAACAGGTAATTGATAAAGCTTTTGCCTTGCCGCCAGACAAAATTGATGCCATAGAGCGCATTGATGAAATAAAGGGAGTGATTCCCCGTCTGGAATCCTTCGGTTTAGTCTCGGCCACCAATGTTACCCGGGGGGCTTTAGTGGTTGGTGTGGACCCAGAAGCTGAGCAATCCATGACGCAACTGGCCGATAGAGTGTCAGCGGGAGCGTACTTGGTAGATGATGAGCAGGCCGTACTCGTCGCAGAAGGCCTAGCGGAAATTCTCAAGCTGGGTGTTCAGGATACCTTGGTGATCATCAGTCAAGGCTATCATGGAGTGAATTCAGCCGGGAAATATTTGATAAAAGGCCTGGTCAACTTTGGTTCGCCGGAACTCAACAAGCAGATGGTCTACTTGCCTTTGAAGACAGCCCAGCAGTTTTATGGTGCGGAAGGTCTAATGACTTCCATTGCACTCAAAATTGATGACCAGAACGATATCGATGATGGCCTAGCGGCTATCGGTGAGGTCTTGGACACCTCCGCTTACGAAATAATGAAATGGGATGCCCTATTACCAGACTTGGTGCAGGCTAAATCTTTAGATAGTGCGGGCAATTACATCGTCTATTTCATTCTGTATTCTATTATTGCTTTTGGCATTTTTGGGACTATTCTGATGATGACCAAGGAGCGAGAATATGAATTTGGGGTATTGATCGGTATTGGAATGCGAAGATTTGCGCTATCGAGTGTGGTGTGGATGGAGATCATTCTGCTGGGCATGTTAGGCGCTTTGTTGGGCATCGTGGCAAGCACACCTATAATCTGGTATTTCAACCGAAACCCTTTGCGATTTTCTGGGAATTATGCCAATACCTTGGAGAAGTTTGGTTTTGAGCCTATTTTTCCCGCTGCATTCGATCTGAAAATATTTGTTACTCAGGCCTTTATCGTTTTTGTGATTACGGCACTGCTGGCCATTTATCCGTGGTTAAAGATCCGCCGTTTAGAGCCAGTTAAAGCTATGAGGGACTAGCAATTGCAGTGAACCATTTTTAATCATTATCGAAACATTAAGATGATACCAATACTTGCCTGGCGAAACTTATGGCGTAATCCCACCCGGACATTAGTCCTGATCGGAGCCATTGCTCTAGGTGTATGGGCTGGGCTTTTCATGACTGGATTCGCCACGGGCATGATTAAGAGCTACATCAGCAATGCCATTGATCAAATCGTATCGCACATTCAAATTCACCATCCCGATTTCTCAGAAGATCAAGATGTTAAGTTTATGCTGGATCAGCCCGATCAGCAAGCAGCGGCGATTGCTCAAAAGGAAGAAGTGAAAGCGGTAGTGGTACGTACCTTAGCTACCGGAATGATCTCATCAGCCAAAGGGGCCCGAGGGATCAAGGTGAAAGGCATTAACCCTGAACAAGAGTCTGCCGTGACTGGCCTTGATCAGAGAATTGTGGAGGGGGAGTATTTCGCAGGAAAGAGGAAGAATGAGATCTTGATCAGTAGGGCCATAGCTGAAAAGCTAAAGGTGAAAATAAGATCCAAGTTGGTCTTGAATATGCAAGATCTACAAGGGGAGATTACGCCCGCCGCCTTTCGCGTAGTTGGCATCTTTCATACGGGAAATAAGCCCTTTGATGTGGGACATGTATTTGTGGTACGAAAAGATTTAAATCGCCTACTAACCCTAACCAGTGACGGGCGAGTGGACCCTTCTTCTTTAGGACATGAGATCGCTATGCTCTTGCATGATACTAAGCGCATCCCCACCGTTCAATCCGCCTTAACTCAACCGAAGTGGAAGGTTGAAAATTACAAGGAAATTTCTCCAGATCTTGAGTTATACGAATCGCAGATGGAGTTTGTCTCTACCATATACCTCAGCATTATCATGCTAGCACTGACCTTTGGGATTATCAATACGATGCTGATGGCTGTGTTGGAGAGGATCAGGGAGTTGGGGATGCTGATGGGAATCGGAATGAACAAGCTGAGAGTCTTCCTGATGATAATGTTGGAAGCCGTTTTTCTGGGAGCCGTGGCTGCGCCGATAGGCTTGTTGTTGGGTAGCTTGACCATTTACTTTCTTGGACAAAGTGGTCTGGACCTGTCTATGTATTCCGACTCACTTGAGATGTACGGCATGTCCCCGATTGTCTATTTCGATGTACCGAGCAAGGTGTATTGGCAGATCCCCGTGTTTGTGGCGTGTACAGCCATTTTAGCGGCTCTTTATCCTGCCTACAAGGCCATCAAATTGAAGCCCGTTGAGGCTATTCGCAAAATCTAAATTAACCAAGATGGACGTCATCAAAACGCAAGGCGTAACTAAAGTATATAATCCAGAAAAAATCCCTGTTTATGCATTAAATGGTGTGGATATCAACATTGAGGAGGGGGAATTCACGGCTATTGTAGGACCATCTGGATCAGGGAAGACAACACTGTTAAATATTATCGGGGGCTTGGATCGCCCCTCGGAAGGTAAAGTCTTTGTCGGTGGGCAAGATATTGCTCAACTTTCAGACAATCAACTAATAGATTTTCGTAAAGAATACATCGGCTTTGTCTTTCAGGCCTATAACCTCATTCCCGTGCTCACGGCGAAAGAAAATGTAGAATTCGTAATGCTACTGCAAAAGCGATCGAAGGAGGAACGAGACGAGAGGGTCCAGGAACTTATGGATTCGGTGGGCTTATCCGATAAAATGGACAGTCGCCCCGCACAGCTTTCTGGTGGTCAGCAACAGCGCGTCGCGGTGGCTAGAGCCCTGGCTCCCAAACCGACCTTCATCCTCGCCGATGAGCCGACCGCCAACCTCGATTCTAAATCCACCGAGAACCTCCTGGATATTATGGCTCGACTGAATAAAGAGGAGAATATGACTTTTGTTTTCTCCACGCATGACCAGAGAGTAATTGATCGGGCTCGAAGAGTGGTAACCCTGGTGGATGGAAAAATTAGCAAAGACGAGCGGAGAGAGTAGGCGGCTCATATAAACTGAAACCATTATGAAAGCGATCTACATAATCTTAGGGCTACTCTTAGCCCCTTACTGGGCTTTTGGCCAGCTTGAAAAGCCTAAGAATTGGTCGGTTTCCGGTTATGTTAAGAACTTGCAGACACTCCTCTTTATCGAGGATGATTATCTGCAAGACAATTTAATCCATAATCGACTCAATTTTAGGTGGTTTGTGAGCGATGCCTTCACCTTTCGCGCAGATCTAAGAAATCGTTTCTTTTGGGGAGATTTGGTCAAGGCCAATCCCTTCTACGGCGAGCTTACGGATCAAGCCAGTAATGACTGGCTGGATTTGTCTGTGGTTCCACTTAATCACAATAGTCTCGTTTTCCACTCCGTGTTAGATCGTCTCTTCCTGGAGTACTCCAAGGATAATTGGGAGATTCGCCTGGGTAGGCAGCGAGTGAACTGGGGCATCAGCACGGTTTGGAACCCCAACGATATCTTCAATGCCTTTAGTTTTACCGACTTCGATTACGAAGAGCGGCCAGGAAGCGACGCTATTCGTATCAAATACTATACAGGCATAGCCTCTAGTGTGGAGCTGGTGGCTAAGGGATTCGATAATTTTGAGGAAGCGGTCATGGCGGGGATGTGGAAATTTAATCGATGGTCTTATGATTTTCAGTTGTTAGCTGGGGTAGTTCAGGAAGACTTCGCTATTGGAGCGGGTTGGGCCGGAAATATCGGTAATGCCGGTTTTAAAGGAGAGGCCACCTATTTTTTGCCGATGGAGGAGGAAGGAACCGCTGCCTTTACTATAGCGCTAGGGGTGGACTACGCCTTTAGTAATGCTTTATATCTAAATGTGGGGTATTTATACAATGAAAGTGGTTCGAGTAATGCTGGGGTAGGGGGGCTCTTTAGTTTTCAGTTGTCGGCTAGAAATCTCTATCCCTATAGACATGCCCTCTTTGTTCAGCAGAGCTATCCGCTCACGCCCATACTAAATACCAGTCTAGCCATCATTTATAGTCCAGTAAGCGTACATCCTTTGTTCCTGAATCCCGTATTTACCTACAGCATAAAAGAAAATTGGGATCTGGATCTCGTAGGACAAATTGTATTTAATGAAGATGAAGGTTACAAAAGTCCAGTGCAGGCTATCTTCCTTCGTACGAAGTTTAGTTTTTAGCGGTGTAAGTAAAGGATAGGAGAAGTAGGACTATTCTGGCAACTCAGGTAGGCGATGAAGGTTCTCTATATATCTTTTCTCATCAAAGGGTGTGTTACTAGCTATGACTTCATACATTTCTGTGGCTACACAGGTAGCAATAAGCTCTTTAGCCACCCTTTCCTTAAACCCTTCTTTCATCAGGCGTGCCAGCGTGATTCTGGTTTCTGGGGGCTGATTTTCTTTTAATTGATTTTCAACGACTTCCAGAAATTGATCCCGCACGATATTCTTATTGGTCATATCATCAGTAAGTTAATGCCAAGCATAGTGCCGAGCATTTGGAGTTTAGTAGTAAAGTAGTTTGTGTAACTGCTGATTGCATGGTACTCGCACTCTACCTAATGGACTTGGGTAGATGGGGTGAGTACCAGGAGCTATGGTTTTGGGTTGAGAAACAAGACTTTAGCACCAAAAAATGGACCAGCAGTAAATGTCTATCTCTTGTTACTGGGTTTTTACCTGTCCTCTTTAACGTTGAATCTAGCTGGATAGTTTCATTCAAAATAGTTTGTAAGCGACATAAAATTTAGTTAGACTGGATGGGAGCCAGAATTACAGACTCAGCATTATCCCCTCCGCTGCAGTGCGGTAATGCTTTTCTTGCACTTCGCTTCTAGTAGTAGCCGACCAGATTAACGGATTTGTGTGATTGAGGTGGATAAAGTGTACTTTCTCCCGCTTTTCAACGGGCAATTGGTCAAACCGAGCCATTGATTCAGCAACGAAAGGGTGGGGGATCTGGCTCATGTCTCGCCCAGGTATTTGGTTGAGAAAGATCCCTTCCAAGGGAGCTTTTTCCTGCAAAAGCTGTAACTGCTGCCTGAAATCAGGAGTGGCATCGAGCATCCAGAATGGCCCGGTAATGGGATCAACCAGACCTAGACAAGATACCATCTTACCGGAGGCCTTTCCTTCCCAAACGGGACGACAGCAATCCTTTTCACAATCAGCCTGCGGATAGCCAGCATCTTGGGTGATTCCTAACACCACAAGGTAGGGGGGCATCAGGAGAGATAGCTTCTTCTGTTGAGACATCAGCAGGGGGACTTGGCTGGCATGCCAAGCCAAATAGTGCGAGTACCAGCAAATAGGCAGAATATTTAGCCAGATTGGGATATAAGTTTGTGTATATAAATGCGTTCATTTTGTAAACTTGGGATAAGCGTTGAACATACGATGTGATTTTGAGCTTATCCAACTACAGAACTAAATTTTCTTACCGCCCCCTCCATCAAAGCACTAAGCAATGAATAAGCAGATCTTTAATTGTTCAAAGTTTTTTCCGATTTCTCCCCGCTTGCAGGTATTATTCCTGGTCTTGTTTTTCCTTGTCAACACGACTACAAGTGCTCAATCTGTCGGTGATAACTGGGGCATTGGCATTCAATTGGGACAGCCTGCTGGGATTAGTATAAAGAAGCGCAATTCCGCTGGCATGTCAGCCGATATTCTGTTAGCCTGGGATTTAAACGACTTCTTTTTCGTCAACCTACATGGTGTTTGGGAAAAAAACGTTTCTGGAGCTGATGGTTTACATTTTGTCTACGGACCAGGCGTTTTTGCCGGTTTTAAGGAGCGCAATCGCTACCGAGACGATGATGACGAACTATTCCTGGGAATTAGCGGCACCTTCGGCCTGTCTTACTATATCGACCAGTTTGAGATTTATCTGCGACTTACTCCTCGTTTAGCTGTCATAGAAAGTACGGATGGTGATGTCGGCGGAGGACTAGGATTCCGTTTTTTCTTCAACTAACTAACCCAAGTTGAGATGAATGAGCGCAAAAAAGGAGGATTTTGCAAAAAACGCAGCCAAAGGTTTGGTTTTGCCGCAAATATCTGACGCATTAGGGCTCCAAAGGATGAATCGCAGTTTGCATTAACTAGACGAGTACAATTCTCTTGATGAGGAAGTACGGAATTACAATCAGGCGTTCGCATTTTCAGCAGGAGGTCCCGAATTACAAATAGGGACGATTGCCCTGCTAAGTTGCTGCATCTTTGCCTTGTCAATTCGACAAAAGATCAATGACTGACTACCCAAAATACGGTAGACTTCATTGATGATTGTATTCACTTTCAAAAATGTAAGTCATGAGAAATGTATTAGCCATTGTTCTATCTCTTTGTGTCTTAAATGCTTTCGGGCAAAATGCTGATAATACCATTGAAAGAAAAGGGTTTGTGTTAGGTATGGGCATCAGCGCGGGAGTGTTCAGCATCTCAGATAGTGATCAGGAAGTAGCCTTTGATAAGGCCCAGGGAAGCATTAGCTTACCGAATTTTAAGCTGGGATGGATGGTAAACGATCGCTTGGCCATATTGGGATCATTCCCTGGCATGATCTACGAATTAGAAGGTAAAGATCGTAGCTTCAGTGCTTTCGTTCCTTCTGTACAATACTGGTTTAAGGATCGATGGTGGGTAAATGGGGGTATCGGCTTGGCGTATGACGGACCTGCGCTCTATGAAGGCCTAAAAGGGGAGGATTGGAACTTTGGTTGCGCCGTGACGGCCAGCACCGGCTTCGAGCTTGTACAAAAGAAAAGATATGCCTTAGATATTCAAACGCAGTTGCATTTGGCCAGCACCTCCCTGGGTAACGATGGGCATCGCGAGGGGGTTGCCTTCACCGTCGGCATTGGATTTAACTGGTATTAGCCGGGAGCAATTCATTTCTATTCGCTAAACGACTATGCCTTTGGCTGATTCCAGCTTACCATCACGGCAGGATCAGCCGAGGACCAGCTTTTAGGCAGAAAAAGGAAGTGTAGGGGATTCTTATCTTCGTGTTTCTGGAAGCCAAACTCAATAAGCCTGTGAATACGGAGCTAATCTTTTCGAATGTTGCCAAACATATTTCCTTAGACCAAAAGGAGAAAATACATTTTGCTTCGCTTTTAGAAGAACAGCAATTGTCCAAAAATGAATATGTCCTTCGTCAGGGAGAACGCTGTCAGCAATTGTACTTCGTCAACTCAGGCTTATTGCGAGCTTTCTATTTGAATGAGCAAGGAAAGGATGCTACGATGATGTTCGCCATGAAGGACTGGTGGATTACCGATATGTACTGTTTTCTGAATGAATTACCGGCAATGGTAAATATCCAGGTGGTTGAACCCGCCTCGATTCTTGGCTTATCTAAGGACAAATTGGACAGATTATACCTGGAGATTCCGAAGTTTAATACATTTTTCAGGGTCCTTATGCAGAATGCTTATTGCAGGGAACAACTTAGAATGATGCAGCGTCTTTCCTTACCTGCTAAGGATAGATACGAGGGCTTTCTTCAAAAGTATCCAAATTTGGCCAAGCAAGTTACGCTCAAGCAAATCGCTTCTTATCTTGGTGTTACGCCGGAGTTTCTGAGTTATATCAGAAAGAAGTAAGGTAGGACCATCCAAATTTCTTAAGATACCTTATCTCTTTTCTAGAAGCCAAGTGAGTTCTTTGCTGAAAACACGAAGATATGCTAATCTTAATTGCTGGCCCCTACCGAAGTGGCACCAATGACGATCCTGTTCTCATCCAAAAAAATCTAGACAATCTCGAGGCTATGGCTTTACCGATCTTCCGGAAAGGACATGTGCCTATGATCGGAGAATGGGTGGCTTTACCCTTGCTTAAACTAGCTGGCTCCCAACAAATTGGGGATGAACTGTGGAATGAAATCCAGTATCCCACGGCCCATCGTTTACTCGAAAAGTGTGATGCTGTACTAAGAATTCCAGGCAGCTCGAAAGGAGCTGATATGGATGTGAAAATTGCCGCGGAAAGAGGACTGAAAATTTACTACAGTCTGGATGAAATACCAACTGTAGCGTAGACCAGAAAATGAAAGGTTACCATCTACCATTATGGGGGAGACTTAGCTATCCTTTTTGATATCATTCCACACCTGATACAGTTTGGGTTGGGCAGGCCTGTCCTTCGGCACTTCTCGCAAGGGTTCGCATTCCCGTAGCCTCTCTTTGCAGGCAGCGGGCAGCCGTTGGTACAGTTGTGTGCCTTTGGTTTTCCATTGGATCATTTCATCACTGACGGTTTTCACTACTCGGCCAGGGTTACCCACGACCAAACTACGATCCGGAATCTTTTCACCTGCTTTAATGAAAGTGAGTGCTCCAATGATGCATTCTGCTCCAACCACTACTTCATCCATGATAACGGCGTTCATCCCTACCATTACATTGCGACCAATATGCGCACCGTGGATGATAGCACCGTGACCAATATGTGCACTTTCCTCCAAGCGGACGGTGATGCCAGGAAACATATGAACCGTACAGTTTTCCTGTACGTTGCAGCCATCTTCAATGACAATGCCCCCCCAGTCTCCTCGCAGGGCTGCAGCCGGGCCGATATAAACATCTCGACCAATAATCACATTGCCGGTAACTACGGCTTGAGGATGGACATAAGCGGTAGGATGTATAACGGGTCTAAATCCTTGGAATTCGTAAATCATGATTGGAATTATGTTAAAGTTCTGATTCTTAGCTCTAAATATTGTAACTTTTCCTATCTCAACACATTACCAACTATAGCGACTATTCCCCACTGACGCTACTTGACTAGATTCGCTTGGAGGTAGCCTGATGGACAGGTTACAATGAAAAAAGCTCTGGTGGTAGATCTCTGAGTATCGATTTACACACGCTTGCAATATTACTACTTTTGGCACAGTTCAACTGGACATATCTGGCAGATACAGGTCGGCAGTATAGTGTCGGATTATTTCACGGCGATAATACAGGGCACCTGATGGTGTACCTCAACTCTAAAGTGATCATTATTGATTTTCAGGTCTTGGAAACCAAGACTTACTCCTTTTTTATCGAAGAGGAATTGTGTGAAATCGAGGTAGAGCGGAAAGAAAATGATCGCTTCGCCTATGGTTTTAAAATTAACCAGGAGGTCGATACTCCACTTAATCGCCAGCGAAAAGCCAAGGAAAAGTCCGATATGCGCAAGACCTATTGGTTGGCGGGTGGCTTTTTTACCATCATCTTAATCGGGAGTCTAATTTTCGCTTATGCCTACCGGCAAAAAAAGAAACGGCTAGCTGAGGCCTTAAGCACGGCAAGTCGACCGGTAGCCGTACAAGTAGTGCAGCAGCGGCAGGATTCAGTGGATCTAAAATTTCAACTAGAGTTCCAGGGATTGAAACGGGACTATATGCGTTCGGTACCCATTGAAGCCATCACTACGCCCTTTCCGCTCGAAGCGGGAGATGAATTTAATCTTCGATTTAGTTTGTACAAGCCTTCCATTAATCAACTTGATTTTGAAAGCATCACCTATACACAGCTAGGTAAATACCGAGACCGTACCATTGCTATCCACCAACAATCTCACCCGGAACTCACCGAGGATCAGGTTGCATGTCAGGTCGATATTGCCTTTCAGTTGTATGGGATAGATGGTCTTGCAAGTTTTTATTTCCAGAATCAAACGGCAAAAGATTCGCCGAGGTTTAATCAGGATAGCTTTCAGAAACTGATCCGAGATTTGCCATACCTTGAAAAGGCTGAGGCCTGTCGCTTGCCCAAGTAATCTCAAATTGGCTAGAGCTTTAGCAAGGGAAATTCCTGTCTGAACTGCTCATTTTAAGTCCGCTACAAAAATTGTCCAAGAAGGTTTTTACTTTTGCGAAAAAAAGAATTTGGAAAAACTGGCACAACATATTGAAAGCCTCATTTTTTCAGCGGAGACCCCCATCTCCAAAAAAGAGATCATTGACTGCCTGACGGAGGCTTTTGGGGTTAAATTCAACGACGTTGAAATTGAAGCGTCTATTCAAGTATTGAAGGATAAATACGAGGATGAGACTTTCTCTATCGAACCGTTGCAAATTGCAGGCGGCTATCAATTCCTTACCAAAGGAGCCTACCATAATACGATAGGAATTTATCTCAAGCAGACTATGAAAAAGCGCTTGTCGCGTTCAGCGCTAGAGACTCTGTCCATCATCGCCTACAAACAACCCGTCAGTAAAAGTGAGCTAGAACGGATCCGCGGAGTGAGCTGCGACTATGCGATCCAAAAACTTTTGGAGAAAGAACTTGTTGCTATTGTAGGGAGAAGTGAAGGCCCTGGGCGCCCCTTATTGTATGGGACTAGCGAGAAATTTATGGATTATTTCGGCTTAAAAAGTTTGGAGGACCTTCCGAAACCTAAAGAATTCAAGGAGCCTAGTAACCAAATCGGCGAACAAGCTCCGATCGAAGAATCGGTTACTCCCCAAGATGAACCAGCGGCTAAACCTACCGCCGCAACTGAAGAAGAATAGCTATGAATGTAGATAAACCATTGGTCAATAAAGTAGCAGCCAGCGGCTTGATCACGATCAAGCTAGAAGAATTCTTGCCAAAAGAGCCAGTCGTGCAGATGGATTTGAAAGACTATCTCTTTCAAGGTCTGATTCTAAAAGAAAAGGATTTTCGCACGGCATTGAAGGAAATGGATTGGTCGCAATTCGATGGCCAGGTACTAACGGTTTATTGTTCAACCGATGCTATTATCCCGATGTGGGCTTATATGCTAGTGGCCACTTATGCCGCGCCACATGCGCATACCGTTTTCCAAGGCACTAAGGAAGAATTTCTCCGACATGCGCTCCACCAACGCCTGGATCAAATCGATTATGAACCATTTGAAGGGCAACGTCTAGTTATAAAGGGATGTGGAGATGAACCCGTTCCTGCTTCCGCTTATTTGGAAATTACGCGCCGCCTACAGCCAATTGCACAAAGTATTATGTACGGAGAACCCTGCTCAACGGTCCCTATTTACAAGAAAAAAAGGGAGCGAAATAAGACCTAACTATCATTCATCTTCGGCTTTCACAGGGAGCGTGGGTTCTTAGGAAAAAGGAGAATCAAGTTCCATTATAGTTCTAACCCGCGTAGTTCATAGGTCGATTTCGTTTTTGAGCTGTAGATATCTTTGGCTTCCAATTGCAAAAGCTTTTCTTCAATTTGCTGGCCTTTGACAGCACCTTCCATGGGATCAAAAGCATCCTGGAAGCTAAGCTGTGTTTGACGTTCAATTAGGGAAACAGGAACCTGAAAAACTTCCTTGTTTTTATAGTTTTCAAAAGGCTTTTTATCCTCAAGTCCTTTCGTTGATATCTTGTAATGCTCAAAGGCTTCCTTGATAAGTTCCTTTTGTCCCATCATAAAACCGACATGGCGTAATTTGTTATCTGTTCTTTTACGATAGTATACAATTTTCCAAAAGAGGACTGGAATTTTGATTTGCTCTGTCTTGTTTTGTCCTACCTGGATGTCCAGTTCAGGATCGTCTTCTTGGAAAACCGGACCCGTAAAAATATTGATTTTATAGCCCTCATCGCCGGTCGCCGTCTTCCCATTGGTAGCCACATCCATAATATAGTCTTCCAGGCCACGCCAAACCACCGAGTTCAAGCGACCATGCTGCGGAATGGCATTTGTGAAGAAAAAGGTCAATTTAGCACCGCTCAATGCTATTTCAGCGGTTGGGCCCCACTGTGCATCTTCTCTTTTGGCCATGTGGCCCCGGTGAAAGATATCACTATACTTAATTCTTTTGTTATTTTCATCCACTTTCGGTTTCCCATCTGTCCCTAAAACGTAACTGGTGTAGAACTCATCCCCCCATTGATCTTCTTTGGCTAGCCGGGGGTCACGAATAAATGTTCCTGATCGGTCAAGTTTCAAAAACTGGCCTCCATGTAAATTGCAGGCAGCGTAGTAGGGGAATTTTCTGGATTTGGATTGGACCACACTATAATATCGGTATTTGAGTACTGGTTCCCTGCCAAATTCCGCTGAGGTAGAAGCTACGTCTTTCTGTTGTTCTGGGCTTAGATCGGGCAGGGGGACTTGAAAAGTTGGCCCGATGAATGCTTCCCTGTATCCAAATTCAGGCTTGTCCTCCTTTTTTAGAGCTATTAGATCTTCTTTACGTCCTTTTTCTTCCGCTCCAACTTCATCATCATCTGGAACTTGATAGGATGGGAATACAATTTCTTCAATCTGTCTAGCCATTTCAGGAATCAATTCTGAAACATCTTTGCCATTCACCTCAATTGTACCTAGCGCAACCTCATCTTTATAGATGATTCCGTTTACCTCATAGCTATTCAATTCTTCCTTAAACTCGTACAAACCACGTATTTGATGTGCACCGGGATAATACCCTACATCAATAAAGACTGCCTTTGGACGATGGCCAATACCTATAGTTCCTGCCAGGTACTGATTGAGTAAAGTAGAAAGCCCTAAATCGTCTAGGAAATTGACAGAATTCATGAAATTACTGCGCTTAAAGATGGGTTTTGGGGTAGCGATCTTTATTTGTCTTCGAGCTGCTATCGGTGCAATTCCTATATCAAAACTCTCCACTTTCTTGGGAATGCGTAAGGTAGGCCTTTGGTTGACCAGAAACTCTCTGGAAAGTCTTTCTACTTCTTCGCGAGAGTAATAAAAGAGCTTTAGAACATCTACTGACTTTTCCGGTTGATTTTTACGTTCGAACAGTGCCGGGCCTCTCATACCTTCCAACAAGGTATAGGTCAATAATCCTTGGCCATAGCTAGAAGCTTCATAACTAACTTTGTCCGAAGCACTGCCGGCCAATACGAACATTCCCGTTCGGTCTTTCATCCGCTCCATGGCTCTTTGGCGAGTGGCATCAATGGCATTCTTAATATTCAAATCCTCTATTACCTTTCCTGAAAAGCAGGTATCTAAAATGAGCACCTGTTTTCTAGCTGGGATGGCATTGATCCAGTTGGTCAATTCTTCGGAGGATAAGGTGTTCTCTTTTCGAATGACGCTATCGCTCAAGTTAGAATTCACAATTGAATAGGTCAGGTAATAATACAGTGCATTTCTACCATCGCCATGGTTAGCCCCATGACCAGATAGGTAAATAACCACCACATCTTGCGGTTTTGCTCTAGTCGCCACCTCTTTGAATGCCTCCTTGATATTTTTTTTATTGGATAAGTTGTTGGATAAATTAGCTTCGGATGTCAATAGGGTTGTAAATACTCGGTCTTTAAACAGATGTGCCCCAATTACCTGGAGGGCATCGTGCATGAAGGTCGCGTCCTGATCGGGAAAGTTCAACTTTAAATCGGGGTTTCTATACTTGGACGTTCCGATACAAATGCTGAACAGAGAGCTTGGCGCCACCGTTTCCTGATCTTTTTCCTTGGTATAAGTGATTTCATAATGTGGACCCGGCAGCCAATCTTCCTCATTCCAACACCTGACGGATATGGTATTATCCCCCAGTTCAAAAAACTTTTGGTAGTCTTTAAGTGAGAACTTAAAAAGGGTTTTGCGATAGGGATTGATATCGGCATCTTGTTCCTTATTGTTGATCCTCAAACTGGTTCTGCCAATCCCCCCGTTTCTTTCTTCAATTTCAATTTCCAAGCTGTCTTTAACGATATTAATGGACTTGAGGTTGGGATAGAGCGGAACTTCTTTGAGTTTTTGTATGTCGCGGACTTCACTATCATGCGGATTAAGAATGGCAGCAAGCAAACCGGGGCGCCAGTAGCGATGTTTCATTTGCTCCAATTCTATGATATCGAGCCCAATTACATAATGCATCATGGCCATGGCGCCTGGTGAAGCCTCAAACAGGCCATCAGGGGTTATTACGGCCCAGTTATCTTCTTCCACAAGCCTATGCTCCTCCGTGGGGCTATCTCCTTCAAGAAAAAATAGCGTTCCTAGCAGTTCTTGTCCTTTCCATATTTGAATTCTACTATCTCCAGCCGTACTGATGAATATATGCTGAGGTACAGTAGGAATTATGGAGGTGACGGGATTGTAGTGATCTAGCCCAATGTCATGTTGCTCAAACTTTCCGTGCTGCACACCTTGCTCAATGTTCCAAACTCTAAAACCAGTTTTATAATGCCCACTTATTAATTTTGTCTCATCTAGTGAATAGGAGAGGGATTCGATTTTTCCGCGAGTGTGAATAGGATTTCCGTTTGTATCTAAACTACTTTGTCGCTCCTCAAGCCGAAAGCTTCTAATTTGCTCTTTTGTTTCAATATTCCATAAGATAGCTTGTTCAGCATTTTGACCAGGGATAGCCCCGCCTGTCATAACTTGATTGGTATCTGTTGGGGAAAAAACTGCACATTTTAACCCTTTGGAATCAATAATCACCCTCTTGTTTGGTTCAAAGTATTTATGCTCAATATCCGATGATTGGGTAGGACGGTGAAATATTTGGATCTGATCCTTCGTCACAACTAGCACCCTTTGCCCATCTTTGGAATAGGAAATATCTAGGTTTGGCACCTCTTCTATGGTAACAGCAACAGTGTGGGATTCAAAGTGATTCTCCTGCTTGAGTGGTGTGTTTTGTGTATTAAAATATTGCAAATCAATAGGTTGTATTATGATCCTGTTCTGGGAGGAAGAGGATTCCAGATAGCCTACTAGGATCGAGTTGCGATCAGGAGAAATCGCAATTTTCAGCAGTTCGACTTCAATTGATGAGGGATTATCATTATGAGCAAACGTAATCATACTATCTGCATGATGATTGAGATTTCGAATTTGGATAGTATTCTGATCCCAACCGAATGCTAAAATATCACCCTGAGGAGAAATGGCGATTGCGTTTCTACCCTGGTAAGTTTTTACGGATAGGGGACTGATCAATTCGGCTACTTTAACGGAAATGTGTTGATCAGACTGTGAATGTGCGAGGACAAACAACCTCTTGCCATCCTGACTAAGCTTATGATCTTGGATTAATTCTGAGGACCCCTTCAACACCTTTCCCTTTTTTGCTGGCAGGTACGGGAGATCAAGAATAGTGATGTAATTTGAGTTTGAAGTGTTTGAAAAGCAGGCCAGGAACCGACAATCCTTTGAAAGGACACTAAATGTGGGCACAAAGTCTAGTGGTATAATCTCTCTCGCTAAGTCGAAGGTATGACCATCCCAAGCTATGATCTTCTGATTAGCCGGAAATACAGCGAAGACCTTATTTCCAAAAGCTTTGATAGATACGGTGCTTTCCAGGAGAGAAAGGGTGGATAGGTCCAAATTTATAATCCCTTCAGTACCTGTTTGGGTGGCATACCCAACGAGCTTCTTTTTTTGATTGTACTGAAATAGCAACTTTTTATTGCCTTCAGCCCAGATGTACAAGGCGATGATAGGATCATTGGATGCTAGCACTTCCTCATCGCGCTGCTCAACCTTCCTAGTATTTAAGTCTATTTTAAAGGAACTTTGTATAGTATGATCGAACACTTCTACCTCATCCTCTTTTGCAGGAAAAATGAATGAAAAATTTTTACACTTCTCGATAGATATCTTTTCTTGATCCTTACTATCAATAGTGATAATGGATAGGGTCGGAAAGGGCTCGTGCTCACCACTAACGGATTGTTGGGCATTGCTAAGTGCCAAAATTTTCGTGTCATCCGCTGAGAACATAACCTTTTCAGGAAAGGAATCTAGGGCCAAAACTTGGAACGGTTTCGGTGAAAAGGATTCATCTCTATAAACATTGCGGTTTTTTGTTTGGAAGATATGAACATCAGCATCTTCACCAATGACGAAGAATAGGTCTCCACTGTTAGAGAAGCTCACCTGAGTAGGTACAAACTCAAATGAGATGGTGTCGAGAAGTAATCCATCTTTATTCCAGAGTTTTACCGTTCTGTCATTGCAACTTGATAAAATTAGCTCATTATCTACGCTTATGTCGATGGCATTAATCGTACTGGAATGTCCTATGGGGACAATTAATTGAGGTAACTCTACCTGCTGAACGCGGGGCCTAGCCGCTCTCTTTTTTCCTATTGCCATAAGTCAATTTGGGATTATGATCGATGCCTACATGCAAACATGAATTTAGACACCCATCCAGCATACACAGAAACTTTATCTTATAATTTCACCCACTTTTCAATATCGAACTTTGTTTCAATAGCATCCAGATCTTTAGTCAATGACATGATATTTTTAGGTCGGTAGTTCTTATCCTCCTGCAATCTCATTAGTACAGATTCGTGGAGCGTATGCTTAATATTGTTGGGGATGAAACGGAATTTATAGCGGTTAAAATAAGGCTTGGATACCCACTTGTGGGTTCCATCCGGCAAGAGTTTTCTTACTTTTACAATCTTCATCCAAAACTCCGCTACATGCCATCCCCCGACAAGCGTGCGATTGATTTTCTCCAAGTGGGGTTTGGCGAAGGTCGCCAGCTTTTCTCGCACTACTTCTAACTCTTGTGTTTCAAAGTAAATACCTTTATCTATCGCTTCTACCATCATCCATTCCAAGGCAATATTGCTCAGGCCACTCTTTTCGGGAGAGAAGCCACCTCCCACATCAGAATGTTCTCCTACGAACCAAACTTGCTTTACATCTTGCTGATCTGCGTTCTTCGATCCCCATAGATTCTGGCGAAAAAAGGCGCGCCGTTCATCGATGGATATGGCATGACGTACATTCTTGACACTGCGGTTGTTAGCAGTGGCTTGGAGCTTAACCGGATCATAGATCCAGCCAACTGATGAAACAGTATCCCAAAGACCCAAAAAATGGATAGGACAGGCTCGACCAAAAGTTTTCTTGAAATCATTCGCTACTTCCCTCAGCTTTCGATCCTTGTAAAGTCTCATGGCTTCGGGAATCAAATTCTCTCCGTTTGCATGTAGTAGGCCACATACGTGAATCAAACCTGCCAAGGCCCTCACGGTGTAAGCTCCCCGACTAAAGCCGAAGAAAAAAATTTTATCTCCATCTTCGTAATTCTGCATCAGAAAATGATAGGCAGACATAATGTTGTTCGTCAGACCATATCCGAAGGCTAGGCCGAGGACTGTCATCAGTTTTTTGGTAAGCGGGTTAAAGGCAGTATAGGTACTTGGAGTACCTACACCAGGATCGTAGTAAACGAGTTGGCGGTCGGTATTTTTTTCTAATGCTTTGAATAGGAAGACAACATTAGAGTTGTTTTGACCAAAATCTTTGCTCGTCCCATCGCAGCAAATGATAATGTTTTTTGGCATGATTTAGAGCTGGTTTAGTGTTTGTTAGGTCATTAAGATAAGCCATTATATTTAAGGATATTGAATTTGAATAGGCTCATTTTATTCCAACTAAACTATTCTACTTTACTTTCCCCGCAGTTTTTTACCTTTGCAACTTCTTTTTTCCAACCAAAAACATGCAAAGGGAAGACCATGGCAAAAAAAATACAATCAGCTCTGATTTCAGTATTTTATAAGGAAGGCTTAGGACCGATCGTGCAGGAGCTTAAGCGCTTGGGCGTGAAAATCTACTCAACCGGGGGGACGCAGCGATTTATCGAGGAACAAGGAGTGCCAGTTGAGGCTGTCGAGGACTTAACTACCTACCCCTCTATTTTGGATGGAAGAGTGAAGACTTTGCATCCCAAAGTATTTGGTGGAATCCTGGCCCGTAGAGAGGAAAGTCATCTGAGTCAGCTGGAACAATATCAAATTCCAGAATTGGACTTGGTGATTGTGGATTTATATCCCTTTGAAGAGACAGTGGCCAGTACGCAGGATGAAAGTGCGATCATTGAGAAGATTGATATTGGAGGAATTTCTCTAATCCGTGCGGCGGCTAAAAATTATAAAGATGTAGTGGTAGTGCCCTCTAGGGATGAGTATGAAATGCTATTGGATCTGCTGAAGGAGAAGGATGGAGTAACGGAATTGGCGGATCGAAAGGAGTTGGCACGCCAGGCTTTCAAAGTGTCCTCGCATTACGATACGGCTATTTTCCAATATTTTGATGAGGATAGTGAGGATCGTGCCTTTAAGCACAGTATACATAAACAAGAGGTACTGAGGTATGGTGAAAACCCACACCAAAAAGGAATCTTTCACGGTGATTTAGGCGACCTATTTGAAAAGCTGAACGGCAAGGCATTGTCTTACAATAATTTGGTGGACATCGATGCAGCGGTCGCTTTGATGGCGGAGTTCAAGGATGCCGAACCCACCTTTGCTATTCTTAAGCATACAAATGCTTGTGGAGTGGCTACTCGATCTACTGTTCTACAGGCGTGGACAGATGCTTTGGCAGCAGACAACATCTCTGCCTTTGGAGGTATTTTGATCTGCAATCAAGAAATTGATTTGGCTACCGCAGAAGAGATCAACAAGCTGTTTTATGAAGTACTGATTGCTCCTTCCTTCGCTGCTGATGCTTTGGAGCTGCTAAGTGCGAAAAAGAA
The DNA here is from genome assembly GCA_965263225.1 of Saprospiraceae bacterium. GTDB lineage: Bacteria > Bacteroidota > Bacteroidia > Chitinophagales > Saprospiraceae > DT-111. Next base: position 10,027 of record CBDHHG010000032.1, on the reverse strand, counting down.
GAGGATTCTTTTGCAAATCAAGGAGTTTGGGGTACAGGCACGTAGCTTTAAGAGCTTGTTGAATGGGGTAATTGAACAGGATACCGATCTCAAAATGGAGACGGCGGACGATCTAGAAGTAGTTACGAAAAAAGCGCCAACCGCTACGGAGATAGAAGATCTAATTTTTGCCAATAAGTGCGTCAAGCATCTGAAATCCAATACCATTGTCCTGGCACGTGCGAATCAGCTATTGAGTATGGGCTGTGGGCAAACTTCAAGGGTGGATGCCCTGAAACAGGCAATTGATAAGGCAGGCCGATTTGGCTTTGAGCTAGCTGGGGCGGTGATGGCATCTGATGCTTTCTTCCCATTCCCGGATTGTGTCGAGATTGCGCACGAGGCAGGAGTGACGGCGGTGATCCAACCTGGAGGCTCTATTAAGGATCAGGATAGCATTGATTTTTGTGACCAGCACGGGATGGCGATGGTGAAGACGGGAGTGCGACACTTCAAGCACTAGCAGTTTAACGCTTTATTAAGAGACTTTCTCCAGTATCCTGGGTCAAAAGGGAAATGTAAAGCATGAATCTCTGTTTAGATATAGGGAATACAAGGGCCAAGATCGGACTTTTTGATGGACCACAACTGCAACAGTTTTGGTCTATACCCCGGGCAGAAATCATGGAGTTCCCACAAACCTTAACCAACCATTCGATAAAAAATGTCATCTTATCTACAGTAGCCCAAGATGTTGGGGACGAGATAAGTCAAATTTGGGGAGATCGTATTAATTTCATTGAATTGAATGCAGAAACGGCCCTCCCTATACAGAATACCTATCAAACACCCAAGACTTTAGGAAAGGATAGAATAGCAGCTGTAGTCGGTGCCACCTTGATAGGCCCAGCAAGCAATAAGTTGATTATTGATGCTGGTACTTGCATAACTTTTGAACTATTAAAGGAGAACCAGATATATCTGGGAGGTAATATAGCCCCAGGCGTCAAGATGAGGTTGCAGGCGATGCATCATTTTACTGCCCGATTACCTGATCTTCCAACTGGGGACACGAACTCCATAATAGGATATGATACTCCTAGTGCCATGCGAAACGGGGCTCAGTGGGGGGCAATTAGAGAAATAGAAGGAACGATTGATCATTTTGACCAGCAATTCGATCCCTTAACAGTAATTTTAACAGGAGGAGACGCGAATTTTTTGGCAGAAAAAATGAAAAGAAAGATATTTGTGCATCAACATTTGGTCCTATCGGGGCTGAATAAAATTCTGGATTATAATGTCGAGTAGAAGGAGTAGAATTTTTGGTTTGTTGTTAGGACTGTTATTTTGTGGTCAACTCTCGGCTCAAATAGAGAGCTCCAGTGATGTGATCAACCCGACGATCAACTCCCCTTTCTCCCGTTTTGGGCTAGGTGATTTCATTGATCAATACTTCGCAGCTTCTGGAGCGATGGGAGGCTTACGAGCCGCCTATCAGGATCCCTATCATATGAATTTGGATAACCCTGCTTCTCTGGCTTCTTTGCGAGCTACCGCTTTTGAGGTTGGTATTGGCGCTCGGTATTCCAGTTGGGAAAGTCCTTCCGTGGTAGATAATCAGTGGAGTGGCAATTTAAGATACCTGGCATTAGGATTTCCCTTGTTCAACCCCATTAATGAAGCCTTAGATCGCAAGGATGGATCCACAGGTTGGGGTATGAGTATCGCTTTAGTACCCTACACTTTGGTGGGATATGACATTGAATCTCAGGTTACCGATGAGAATTTTGATGTGGCAACAAATGTGCTAAAGGGCAAAGGAGGTACCTATCGCTTCCGCTGGGGAAATGCTTTTCGTTATAAAGGCTTTTCTGCGGGTGTGAACTTGAACTATAGCTTCGGTAAGCTTACGCAGAACCGGAAGGTGAGTTTTGATAGTCTGGTGGTTTCCTATGACACCGAGTTTTTGGATGAGTTCAGCATCAGTGGGGTAGGGTTTGATATAGGATTGCAGTACCGGTTTAGAATTGACGAACCACAAGAGGATGAGAACTCGGCTACCTCAGGACAGTTTCTGACCATTGGTATTTTTGGTAACAATGAAAATGAGATCAGGACGAATTCTAGCCGTTTTTATCATCGAGATAATTTCGTTAACTATACAACGGATATCAGGGATACACTGCTCTTTGAGAACAATATAGAAGAGCGATTGAATCTACCGTCACAATTCAGTATAGGTTTAACTTATGAACAGGTGAACAAGTTGAAGCTAGGAGTTGAATATTCGGTCGGGAATTGGAGCCAGTATCGAAATGAGGCAAAGGAAGAAAGCTTAATGAACACCTATCAGTTCACCCTGGGAGCTGAATATGTACCGAATATTCTATCTTACAATAATTATTTTGAAAGGGTATATTATAGAGCTGGTTTTTATTATGGGACGGATCCCCGCCATGTTGATGGGTCACAGCTGAGGAAAGTTGGCTTGACTTTTGGGGCAGGCTTCCCGATTGTTATGCCCCGACAACAGGTTTCCTTTTTTGATATTTCATTTGAGATTGGTCAGTTTGGCCTCAATGAGGTGCTCAATGAAACCTATGGGAAACTCACTCTAGGATTCACCCTTAATGATAACACTTGGTTTTTAAAACGCAAATTCAATTAATTATGAAGGTATTACGCAATTTTTTGATGCTAGCGCTGCTTACTGGCTTGAGTACCTCAGGTCTTCAGGCCCAGTGTCAAACATGGAATGACTCAGACAAGAAAGATCAAGCAGAAAACGCTCACGTAGTGTACCGTCCCTTTATGAAAGGCGATGTATCTAAACTCGAAGGAGAGAACTTTCAGATCGCCTTTGATAACTGGAAAACTGCCTACGAAATCGCACCTGCCGCTGATGGACAACGCCCTTCTCACTATGTAGACGGCCGTAAACTATTGAAAGCCATGATGGCTAAAGAAGCCGATGAAGCTAAGAAAAAGGAATTGGCAGATTGGGTTATGCGTTTGTATGATGAACAAATCCAGTGTTACAAAAACGAAGGCTATCTGTTGGGCCGTAAAGGATACGACATGTTCTATACGCCTGGTTACGGGTACTCCAAAACTACCTTGGAAACCTTGGTGTCTTCTATGGAAAAAGCTGGAAATTCTACGGAATATATCATCTATGATCCGCTTGGTCAGGTGATGAAGTACCTATACACTTCTAAGCAATTGCCGAAGGAGGAATTCCTGAAGATCCACGAGCAAGCTATTAAGATTGCAGACCACAATGTCGAAAATAACGCTAAATACGGTGAATACTATAAGTCTAGTAAAGCCATCTTCGAAAATCATTTTAAAGAAATTGAAGATGAGATTTTTGACTGCGAGTATTTCAAGAAGAAGTTAATTCCTTCTTACCGCGAAAATCCTGAGGACCTAGAAGTCATCAAGTACGTTTACGTTACGTTGAGAGATAGAGGTTGTGATGAATCTGATGCGGATGTAGCGGAATTGAAGGGGAAGTACGAGACACTAGCAGCTGAGATCAATGCTAAGTTGGAAGCGGAAAGACGAGTGAATAGCCCCTGCTACGATGCCACACAACTGCAAAAAGAAGGTAAGTTTGAAGAGGCGCTGGCTCGCTATAAGGAATGTGTAGATGGAGGAGAACAGGAAGGAGAAGCATTAGCCTCTGTATACTACAGTATGGCTTTCATCCAAACTTGGGAACTAGGAAAATATCAAGCAGCACGTGCCAATGCCCGCAAGGCAGCTTCCTTGAAGGAAGGTTGGGGTAAGCCTTACATCCTGATTGGAGATATGTATAGCAAAACGACTCGCTCTTGTGGTGATGACTGGGCATCTCGTTTGGCTGTATTGGCAGCGATTGAAAAATATGCCTACGCAAAATCTATCGATTCAGAAGTAACTGAAGATGCCAACAAGCGAATTGGCAACTTGAGTGGAGCACGTCCTGATGGGCAGGAAGGATTTATGCGTGGTGTGAAAGCTGGACAAAAGGCTACTGTGCCATGCTGGATTGGTGAAACGGTAACGATCCGATTCAAGTAATTAACTCAAGTTGCGCTGAATGAATGCAAAGAAGGAAGATTTTGCAAAAAAACAAAGCTGAGAGCTTGGTTTAGCTGCAAATATCTGACGCATTTGGGCGCTGAAGAATATATCGCAACTTGTATTAATTGGTTGCACTAGTAAGGCAACATCATGAATAAATAAGCAACACAAGGCAAAGTGGTCTTCTCGACCCTTTGCCTTGTGTGATTTTAGAGAGCTGGTAAGCATGGTGGTGACGCTATTCCTGCTCTCTCTCATTCCCGCACTTCCTTAAATCAGAATCTTATGAATTTCAAACTGCTCATCAAGGCTGTCCTGGCTGTTCTGTTGATTAATATCTGCGGCCCCCAGACTATTTTGGTAGCACAAAAATCGAATACGGAGGTAGAAGACCGAAAGGCCAAGAAGAAGAAAAAGAAGCGGAAGAAAAAAGGAGAAGAAGAGGTAGTGGAAGAGCCCAAAGAAGTAGCCCCGCCGCCCGTAGATCCTAACCTTAGTCCTTGCCCGAAATTCACGGATGCACCGGATAAGGATGAGGCGGAAACCAATTATGTACTCTATCGAGATTTTCTAAAGGCGAAGGAATGGGATCAAGCCTTCGACTTTTGGAAAAAAGTCTATGCGGTTGCTCCTGCGGCGGATGGTAAACGGAATACCGTGTATGCAGATGGCATCCGTTTTCATCAGCACTTCTACGCTGCTACCAATGATGCCGCTGAAAAAGCAAAACACGTAGATCGAATTTTCGAACTATATGATGAGATTGGCTCCTGCTATCAAGAACAGGAATACGTGGCGGCGAGAAAGTCATTTGATTTGTATTACAAGTATCCCAAACGAGCTTCCAGAGAAGAAATCTATCAGATGGCCAAAGGTGCTATCGATGCAGATATGGATAAAGTGCCTGATTTCATCGTGAATCCATTTACCTCCTTATTGGTTGAAATGTATTTGCAGGAGAAAATAGATGTAGCCGAAGCACAGAAGTACGATGCTAGGATTAAGGAGATCGTGGCCAATGGAGTGGAAAAGTGCGAAGGGGTGAGCTGTGAGCGTTGGGCGATTATCCAGGGGTATGCCCCCGTAAGACTAGAAGCTTTCGAAACAGTAAAAGGCTTTTATGACTGCGATTATTACTTGGATAAATTCTATCCAGAGTTCGAACGAGATACCACCAACTGCGATGTAATCCGGATGGTTTACAGTCGTCTAAAGTGGGGCGGATGTGAAGAAACGATGGAAAGATTCAAACGCTTGGTGAAGGTGGGGAATGAAGAATGCGTGGAGGAAACCGCCTTACAAAAGGCCTATCAAGCCTTAAGGGATGCCAAGTACGAGTTGGCCATTGAGCTTTTCGAAGCTGCCGCAGATGAGGAAGCGGATGCGGAAAAGAAATCAAAATATCTGTTGCTCGTAGCTAAGGTCTATTACAGCCACCTGAAGCGTTTTGGGAAGGCTCGGGAATATGCCTTAAAAGCCGCAGGGGCCCGCGAAAACTGGGGCGAACCTTATTTGTTGATTGGCCAGTTGTACGCTTCTAGTGGTCCGCTTTGTGGTCCGGGTACGGGCTGGGATAGCCAGATCGTCACCTGGCCCGCCATTGACAAGTGGAATTATGCTAAGCGAATTGATCCATCAGTTGCTGCCGAAGCCAATAAATGGATCGGCCGTTACGCCAAATACATGCCTTCCAGGGGAGACATCTTCCAGCGTGGTTTGCAGGAAGGAGGCTCCTTCTCCGTAGGTTGCTGGATCCAGGAGAAGACCCGCATTCGCGCCGCTAAGAAGTAGCCACCTGCAAGGCGCAAACATCCGAAGTTGAGCTCCAGCCATGCCTGAGGAAACTTCGGATGTGGGTTGGTCGATATCATTTGATTATAGATTTTTGAATTTTACCATTTTGGGATATTATTTCTAGGGGTGGGACATATATACCGTACCCAAGGGCACGGGTTTACCGGGATTCATGGCTAGGTATATTTAACCCCTAACGGGGGGGCGTCCTGAGGTGACTTAGCATCTGAACCACCCATTTTTTGGAGAATACAAAACTTTCGAATTGACAAAATTTCGACCAACCCACTTCGGATGTTTTGCTTACCCGCAACCTTAGTTTTGATTCACCTCCAAAAGATGCCCCATCTGCAAAGCATCACGTACTAAAGCCTCTTGAATCGGCTCCACCAAAGTATTGTACTGCACGGTACCATAATCGATGCCAGAAACAATCCGTGCGTTGCGTTGACCTCTTTGTGTTTCAATCATTCTCACGATATCATCCGCAACGATTTGAGGATCTAAGGCATCGGCTGATTCGTAGAAACCTTCGAAGTTTTTCAAGACAGCCTTAGGTACCTCCCGATGCTCACCATAAGCCTCGAAGACTTGCTGATCTGCTTCAATGGGGCCACTGTACAGTAGTCCCGTATCAAAGGGGCCAGGTTCGATGATGGATACTTCTACTCCAAAAGGCGCTAACTCATAGCGTAAGGCCTGGGAATAGGCTTCCACGGCATGCTTACTGGCGCAGTAGATGCCGAAATAGGGGAAGGTAAGCCTTCCGGCAAGAGAGGTTATATTTAGGATAAATCCCTTGCCAGCACTACGCATATGTGGTGTCACGGCTTTTACAGTTCGAAGAATACCGAAGAAGTTGGTCTCAAACTGTGATTTGGCTTGATCGATGCTGTATGCCTCTGTAATGCCGACGTACATCACACCTGCATTATTTACCAGATTATCAATTTTGCCATCTGCTTCAATAATTTGATTGACCGCATGCGCTACCGATTTATCTTGGGTTACATCCATTTCGATGACGCTCATTTGAAGCCCTTCTGCTTCCGCAAGCTCGTGTAATTCTCGTTGCTTGCTGGCATTCTTTCCATTGGGCTGTCTCATACTGGCCCATACTTTGTACCCTTTTCTAGCAAGGCTAACAGCACTCAAGTAGCCAAATCCGCTGCTGCTTCCTGTAATCAAAACATTTTCCATAGGATAATAGTGGTTTGGTAGTAGACTAGTCGTCTACTTAATGGTTAAAAAAACTAAACTGTATAATTGGTATTAGACCGGTCGTCTAGTAATAGGTTAAAATTTTTTGTTTATGATAGTTGTTCTTCTGCGTGCTCTAAAAATAGATCTAATGCGGTCCCGTCTTTAGAAGCTTTCATCCGCAAAAGAGCACCTTCCCAGTTATTTAGAAGTAATGCCGATATCCTACTTGCTTCCTTTCTGGATGGAATGTTGCCAGAATTCTGCCCCTCATGAATACAAGCCTCGAAGAGGGTCTGCCATCTATCCAGTTCCTGGGCTAGCGTATCGGCAAATGCTACCTTGATATCACTCATTTCTAAGCTGCAATTTCCCAGTAAGCAACCCTCTGTGAATTCCTGTTCCTTATAAATAGCGATGCGGTCCTGGAAAAAGCTGAGTATCCGATCCCTAGGAGCCAGCGCTTGGTTTTGCAGATAAGATGCAAAAATCTTAATAGACTGCTCAGAATAATATCGGATGACTTGAAGTCCAAAGTCATCTTTGCTTTTGAAGTAATAGTAAAAGGACCCTTTCGGTACCTTAGCGGTCTGTAGCACCTCTTGCAGGCCTACATTGTGGAAGCCTTTCTTGCTAATCAATTGTGTTCCTACTTCCAGTATATGGTTGATGGTAGTATTCTTCATTACCTGATATTAGACCGGTCGTCTACAAAAGTATATCCTTTTACGATTCAGCGCAAGAGTTCGCTTAATTTTTTTGAAATTAATAGTAGTATTTCTGATAGGTAGTTAGGCACTAGGATCCATCCAACTTACTGTAAAGGAGGTAAAAAAGGGCGGTAGGACACTTGGTTTAGTCCATTTTTGCTTGGGCTATAAAATATCTGTAATAATCAATGCGAGGGGCTTTGGTCATCTCCAACTGATGGCGTAAGGCAATTACTTGCCCTCTATGGTAAGTGGAATGATTCACTACATGTGTAATTAAGGTAGCTACGGTATACTTTTCCACAACAGGTGATCTCTTAAGTGAGATAATTCTTTCCATGCCCTCTTCAGACTGAGTGTCTTGCCAGGATATCAACTCCTGATCTATCTGCTCCAATTCCTCAAATATCGCTTTCGTAGTCATGTTGTTTTCATATTCCGTTTGCTCCTGTCTAAGTATGGACAGATAATATTTTTCAGCTTCCAAGATGTGATGCATCAGCTTATTGATGGAAGGGAAACTGGAGCTAACCTCTTCCTCGTACAATGCGTCGGGCTGTTGTTTAAGCCAATCTATTAGCACCTGATTTGCCCATTGGTTGTAGGCTATTTTATCACTGAGTAGGTCAAAAGCTGTCATAATTTTCAAAATTTATTCACTTGTTATTTGCAAGTATAAAATAAATACTTGTTATTTGCAAGTGAATATTGGTGCGAAAATATGATTAGTTTGACTGTCGTTGGGAGTGAAAGTCTACGGCTGTATGCTCAATACCCGAAGTCTGGCCAAGTTCGTCTTAGAGAAGTAAATTTTCCTTATAAACTAAATGGATGAGACATGAATCTAAAAGGTAAAAACGTTTTAATTACAGGTGGTTCGATTGGAATTGGGCTAGAATTGGCCAAGATGTTCCTAGCGGATGAAGCCAATGTGTTGGTTTGCGCAAGAAATCAGTCTGCCTTGGATAAGGCTAAAAGTGAAAATCCAGCACTACAAATTGCTCAATGCGACGTGACCGTACGAGAACAAGTCGAAAACTTACTGCAAACTACCAAAGAACTATTCGGAGGAGTTGATATCCTGATCAACAATGCGGCTGTATTTAGAAGATTCAACATTTTAGAAGATTACCCACTTGAGAAACAGCTGGAGGAAATTGACATCAATCTGAAAGGTCCTGTTCAGGTTACCAATATCTTTTTAAAAGAACTTCTACAAAGTAAGGAGCCGGTTATCGTTAATCTTACTTCTGGACTGGCCTATGTCCCAATGACTGACGCTCAGATTTACTCAGCTACCAAAGCAGCTATCAACTCCTGGACACAATCCTTACGGTATCAACTTCGGAAAACTAAAGCCAGGGTAGTACTACTGAGCCCACCTGCTGTGGATACTCGGATGAATGTCAACAATCCTGGTGTAGAAGGAATGAAACTGATTAGTCCAAAGCGCTTTGCGGAACTTTCCTTGAAAGGGCTAAAAAATAATAAAGATGAAATATTAGTAAGCCCTATCAACAGTCTTAAGTTGATAAGTCGATTTGCCCCTAGAATGGCATTTCGAGTATTGAACAAACAGTAAAGTAGGCTACATGTGGGGAATCTTCTGAGCAAATAGATACTTTTGTAGGTATGAGAAAGATAGAAAAGCGGTCTGATTGCCCCATTAGTTACTCCTTGGATCTGCTTGGAGATAAGTGGACTTTCCTGATTCTACGAGACATTGCACTATCTGATAAGCATTTTTATAAGGACTTTTTGGAAGCCGGAGAGGGAATGGCTACAAATGTGTTGTCCGACCGGCTGAAGATGCTCGAGAGCTATGGTATTATCAAGAGTAGAAAGTACGAGCTCAACAAAACCATGAAGTACTACGCTTTGTCGGTTAAGGGAGCCGAATTGATCCCCATACTGATCGAATTGTGGACATGGGGTGTGAGACATGATCCCCAATCCACCGTGAGCCAGGAAACCTTGGAAGCTAAATTATCTAGGAAGGAACAAATAATAGAGGATTATAAGGCAAAAGCTCAGAAGTCCGAATAAGCAAAACGCCTTTGATCCGGCAGAGTTGAAAGTTGTATTTAGCTGAACCTTGCCAGTTCAATTCCCTTTTTTTATCTTTGCCGCCTATTTTTTAACCATCACAATTTAATCTAATGGGAAAAGGTGATAGAAGAACCAAGCGCGGCAAAATCAATAAGAGCTCTTATGGCAATAGCCGCCCAAAATCAAAGAAAATAAAGAAGGCCTTCAAAAAGGCAAAAGTATAG
>CBDHHG010000031.1:0-30393 GCA_965263225.1 Saprospiraceae bacterium | reverse complement strand
GTTCCATAGTTTCTAAGGGCTGCCCCCGAAATCTATGCTCTAAACGCAGACGATGACTCCAGTTCCCTTGCTCACCAGCATGACGGATGAGCAACTGTTCCCAAACATTATGTTCTGGTGTAGCAATGGGTAAGGCTTCCTCCCAATAGGGGTAGGACTTGATAAAAGTATAGCCTGTTGAAAAGCCAATGCTTTTATTGTATTGATAAGTAATGGAAGGTCTAATCAGAAACTGTTCCTTATCCTCAAGGAAATGGGTACTCCGCCAATGGATTTCATTTCCCAGCGACCATTTTTCATGGATTGAGTACTGATTTGAAACCAAAAACCAGGCGTCAGCAAAGGTGCTGGTGCTTTGCGCGCTAGCTAAGCTAGTGCAACTAAGCAATAGGATATATAGAAGTATCTTTTTCATTTTGTATTAAATTGATTGATAAAAAAGAGCTGGGCGTTCTCCTGCTCCTTGTTCTACCGCACCCCTCGCAGCAGATGCACGCCCAAACTCCAATCACCCTATGGAAATAGTCAATAGATAAAAGGTCAGGGCCCCTGATAGATAGCCCACTAGCGCCAAGAATGCGATATGCTTCAGATACCAGATGAAAGTCAATCTTGAGAATTCCCATGATCGCTACTCCGGCTGCGGAGCCGATGATTAGTACGCTACCGCCTGTACCTGCACAGTAAGCTAGTAACTCCCAAAAAAGATGATCCGAAGGATAGGTGCTGATCTCGTACATCCCCATAGCACCCGCTACTAGCGGCACATTGTCCACGATGGAAGACAGCAAGCCGATCACAATATTGATGATCCAAATATTTCCCACTTTTTCATCTAGAGAAGGTGGCCACTTGTCCCAGATGCCCCGCCGATTGCAGAGCCCCTACTGCCAGTAAGATGCCTAAGAAGAAAAGTATGCTGGGTGTATCTACCCGCTCGATGATCTTTCCAATAGACAAGGCTTTACGGTCCTGGCCCGCTTTGTTCCGATGCAATAGATCAGTCAATGCCCACAGTATGCTCAAACCAAAAAGAATGCCGAGGAACGGTGGTAAATGAGTGATCGATTTGAATACGGGGACAAACAACAAACTGGCAATTCCTACATATAGTACTAACTTTTGTTCCTTGACGGGAATCGCAGGTACTTCAAGTGAAGATTCCAATTCCTCTGCTGACTCGAGATCCCCTTCTAACTTGCGCATAGCCAGCCATAGTGGAACGGAAAGGCAGACTAAACTCGGTACCAAAAGCTTGATCACTATATTCCCAGCTGTAACCTGCCCACCAATCCAAAGCATAATAGTGGTCACATCTCCAATTGGGGACCAAGCCCCACCAGCATTAGCAGCGATAATAATTACCCCTGCAAAGAGCCATAAATCCTCCTTATTGGCGATTAGCTTCCGCAGTAGAGTGGCCATCACAATCGCAGTGGTCAGGTTGTCCAAAGCTGCACTCATGAAAAAGGCCAAGATGGAAAGGAATAACAGCAAGGTACTTTTCTTATTCGTTCGGATTCGATCCGTAATCAGAGCAAAACCATTATGTGCATCAATGAGTTCGACGATTGTCATGGCGCCCAGCAAGAAAAATAAGATTCCTCCGATTTCACCTAGATGATGTAAAAGGCTGCCTTCCACTACATGTCTGGCCTCCTCTATAGATACTTGTAGAATGGTACTACTATCTGTAATGAATAGTACCCAACAGACGACTGCCGTAAACAGAGCAGCGGCTGCTTTATCGATTTTTAGCGGATGTTCCAGGGCTATAGCTGCATACCCCAAAACAAAAACTACCGCCATGCTAGCGTAGATCATTTTGATTGTTTTTGATGTTGGAATAAGCGTTATTTAGTCGTTGTACAACTTAGCCGGTTCTGGAATACTTGTGCATCTAGCAAAGCTTCTTCATAAGTATTGGCTTCCTCCACCTTTTGTTGAATCGTGTTTACACATTGTGTGAGATTTGGGTAGCAGTAGTCTGTTGGCAAGAGACTTTGACCAATTACTTGATTTTTTTCTAACAAGGTTTGCACATGCGGGTTGATGCCGACCACGTACACCTGAATTCCCCGATCTAGCCAGCTGCCAATGGCGGCTTCAATCGTGACAATACCACTTTGATCCAGGAAAGGCACATTTTCCATTCTGAGGATCACGGCCAAGGCATCCGTAATGGTTTCACTTTGCTTACGGAACTGATCGGCAAAGCCAAAAAACAAAGGACCCTCTAGTGTTTCTACATGAATGGCATTGGCGAGATCTTGTGGCAATTCTTTAGCATCCACCATATCCTGCAAGCTTCTAACCTTTCTGGCATTGCGCATAGACTTGGACATTTGCCCGATAAACAAGACCGCGGATAGCGCAAAGCCAATACCAACAGCATCTAGGAGATTATCAAATAAGGTCACCAAGAGTACCACCCCCCAAACGATTGCATCTTGCTTGGGCACCTTTAGTAACATCTTCACGCCTTTGTAATCAATAATACCTACGCCAATGGTAATCAGGATGCCAGCTAGCACCGCATTGGGAATGTATTGAACATAGTCTGCTACGCCCACCACGATCAGTAGTAGAAAAACTCCTTTCATAATACCGGAAAGCTTGGTCCGGGCCCCGGCTTGAATATTGGTGACCGTACCCATCGTAGCGCCGGCACCGGGTATACCTCCGAATAGACTCGTAATGATATTTCCGAAACCTTGTCCGACAACAGTCCAGCGACTATTATGCGTACTCTGCGTGAGATTATCGGCTACAACTGAGGTAAGTAAAGAATCGATTACCCCTAGCCCGGCCAGCATAATGGCGGGCGTAAGGATATAGTGGTAATCTGCCAAGGGCAAGCTGAATATTTCTCCCAGGTGTGATACGGGTAGTTCTCTCGGTATTTCGCCGATCACGGGTACCTCCAAATGAAACACTACCGCTATGATCGTCCCCAAGATCAAAGCCACCAGAATCGAGGGCACTTTCTTAGTGAGCAGGGGGAATACATAGATTACTGCGACCGTTCCTAAGCCCAAAACAAAGGCCGTCCAGTTCATATGCGAGATCCCCTCGCCAAAGTGGGTCACAATATTCACAAAGCCCTTTGGCGAAGCTTGCCCCATCAAAGGGAATAATTGAACAGAAATGATAATAATCCCAATTCCTGCCATGAAGCCAGATAGGACAGGATAAGGCATGAATCTGATGTAACTGCCAAAGTTTAGGAGGCCAAAAACAATTTGTAGCACCCCTGCCAGTACGAAGGTGGCTACGATCAATGGCCAGGCGTGAGCCAAATCGCCCGCTTGTGCCAGGCCAAAAGACACCACTGAGGCAGCCAAGACGGTCATTGGGCCCGTAGGGTCTGAGACTAGCGTTTTGGTTCCGCCAAAAAAAGAGGCGATAAAGGGTAATAAAATGGCGGTATAGATGCCGGCCTGCGGCCCTAATCCGGATTGTACCCCAAATGCCAAGCCCATGGGCAAACCGATAATAGCTGCCAAAAACGCTCCCATTAGATCTTCCTTGAGGGAGTCTTTATAAGTCGAAAAATCAATTGATATTTTCATGTTGTTAATAGTCCTTTACGTAAACATTTGTGGTATTGTCAAACAGACATTACGCACATAGAATAATAGATCAGCTGCTCCTACACCTTGCGTGAGCAGCACTGAACATTCACTAGAAATGAAAAGGGATGTAGAGGACTATTAACAGTCTAGCTTCAAGGAATGAAAGAGTAGATACAGACCACAAGAAACCCCTTTCTTGTAGTTGGCGAGAAAGGTCTGAGAACTTGCTAAACCCTGTAAGGTGTGAGTAAAGGAATCGCCCGAGATATCACCGAAGGGCGAAAAACCAGCATGTTCCTTCAGATCTTTCTGATCAAGATCAAAAACCTCACTAGCCTCCTTATTCTCGCTCAGATCATCAAAAAACAACATATCGTGATGCTGCACCTGATCAACGCCAGAAAAGATGATGATGCCCCAGTAGGCCACTAAGAATAGGCCTAGAATCCGAAAATGTGACAATGGTTTAGTCACGATAATACAATTGAGGTTTTACCTTGAAAGGCCGTAAATGTACATAGCATTTTTTTATAAGGCAAGTGGCGGTTTGGATTATATGAGGAAACTGGTCTACAATAAAAACTGCATACCTATTGAAAAAACGCCAGCCCCTTAGTCACCTGTGCACAGTCCAAGGCTGATTACACAAGTCACGAAAAATCTGCAACGACACAAAGCATTTTCTTTGATAGGCATATATGACCCATTCGCCTTAAAAGCCTCTAAGAAACTTCTAAAAAGCATGTTTTCCACTGCTAAAAACTTAATAATCAATCAGTTAAATAGATTAACTTTAACCCTCCCGGGGTCAAATGACGTGAATACTATCAAATTAGTTAACAAGCTGCCTTATTTTAAAAAATGGGAAGTCTTGAAAAAATGGACAAGAACTGCTGGTGTTCTTACCGAAAAAATTCCAAATCCTTAGCCACCTCCGCACTGTCCAAGCCAGAGGATCTTAAATAGGTACGCAAAGTCTCCACCTTCTCCCATCCCCCCAAATCAGCAATGATCTTCAAATTAACTCCTTGCAAAGTCAAATGCGTAGCAGCACTCCGCCGCGCCGTATGTGTGGTAACAAATTTCCACTTAAGTCCTGAACAATTGCCTTCTTGCACCACTGTATTTATCCCAGCCATAGCACATATCGTCTTTAGCTTCCGATTGGCCTCCTGATTCGTATCTCCGGATAGATTGTAATCCCGTTTTTCAAGAATGGCAAGCGCTGTATCTCTGGCAGGTATTACACATTCCTTATCAGTCTTCACTTGAAAGTATCGTAAATAGGTTCTACCTTCTTTCTCAAAGAAATCCTTCTTCCGAATCTTTACACTATCGCTATAACGAGTCAAGAAATAGTAACTGATCAAAAACCGATCCTGCTCAATTGCCAAACTGGATTCGCCAGATAAGTCCAAGTCTTCTAGCTGCTGGATCTCTTCTTTAGTCAAATAAATCTTATTCGTCTTGACCGTAACTTTCTGGAAGAGCTTATGCTGAAAGATAGTATTTTCATGTAGTCCCTTATCCATAGCCAGCCTCATGAGCACCTTTAGAATCTTGATATGCTTTCCAAAATCTGCTATCCCACATTTGCCATCTTCAAATAGGAAAATTTTAAAGTCATCATAGAAATCAAGATCAATGTTCTCAAAGGTCAGCCTCACACCTCTTGCAATACTATATTGCTCTAGGCGAGTCAGCAGTGATTTATAATTCTTGATGGTGGTCATCGAAACTCCAGTCGTACCAGCAGCCGTAGCCGCAATAAACTGTTGCAGAAATGGAATGATCTCAGTAACCTTATCCTTTCCAATATCTTGAATATTCCCTCCTTCCAACAGATGGTCCTCCAACTTCCGAATCTTATTGCGAATCGTAGCATTATACAACTTGTAGGAAGGATGTTACCGCTTCACCTCTCCCTTGGATTCATCAAAATCTGCAGGTAAAACAGCTAGCTTAGTTTTGAAGTATTTCTACATTCCATCCAAACTCACATACAGCTTTATATTACAGCTGCCATCCTTACGAGGTTTGTAAGTCCAGAGTATCGCCTTGATATTCATAGAAGTTAGAAATAGGTTAGAAAAAACGCGTTGATTTATGTCAAAATACGAAAAAAACGGGGAGATCAAAGCCAGCAAAACACCTTATAACTCACTGATTACAAACAAAAAAAGCCGCAAACCACTATATATTAGCAATTTACGGCTTTTGCCTTTAGTGATCCCGACAGGATTGCAATCCTAATCCTGGTAATCAGTGAGTTAAGTCATTCTTAAAAAGACAGTATCAAAAGGAGTATCAAGAAATAGTGGCTTTTATTCGTATCACCTAGTAGAAATACCCTCTTTCCCCACCACCGTAGACATCATCGCATGATTGACTTGTAAAAGTGAATCTATTTCACTAGCTTGAGTGTTATTATCAGGTATGGATATTAATGTTTCAAATATAAGTATTTCACCTCACCTCCTTTGGGAGTACAACCTTGCTACCTTTGACTTTGATCGCTCTAAAAGTATCGTTATTGAGCGTGTCATTCAGAGGGGCACCTTAGAGGATTGGCAAGAAATCGTAAAGTATTTCGGGACCGACCCTATTCTTGAAGTTGTACAGAACAGTAAACAACTCTCCAAAAAAGATAAGGACTTTACACAGATCTTTATCCACTCCAGTCTATTACATGTTGCATAAGACCGCCGACATAATTCTGCCTCCTACCCTTGATTTATTAATAGAACTTCAGCAAGACGAACAGTTGGATAATTTCTTTCTAGTTGGTGGAACTGCTTTGGCCTTGCAAATTGGCCATCGTTTTTCTGTCGATCTAGACTTTTTCTGTTATGAGCCTTTTGACACACAATTCCTTTCTCAGCATTTGTCGAACTATGGTTTTCAAATTAGTGCCATCGAAAAGAATACACTTCTTGGAGTCACAAGAGGTGTAAAGACCGATTTTATCGTCCACCGCTACCCTTTGGTGAAATCATTGATAAAAAAAGAAGGAATCCGTCTAGCCTCTATCGCAGATATTTCAGCTATGAAGCTCAATGCCATCTCTCACAATGGGCAACGCCTCAAAGACTTCATTGATATTTATTGCTTACTGGAAACCATGCCGCTCCAAAGCATGCTAGACGCTTACGCTCAAAAGTATCCGAACTCAAATCTAATGATACCCTTGAAAGGAGTAATCTATTTTGACGATATTGATTTTAATTTGGACCCACCTATATTAAACAAGGAGATAAAAATAGAAGATTTACAAGCGCGCCTGATCGAAGCTGTTAGCCAACCTGATCGAATCTTCAATAGTATAGAATGAGCGATTATGCTGTGGCTTGGGTACTAAAACACTTTGAATACGGTTGAAAGAAGAAACACAAAACGCATACAAATCGCTAAAAAACAGCTATTTACAAAACATAAAAAACAAAAAGTGATCCCGACAGGACACTCGG
This sequence comes from Saprospiraceae bacterium, assembly GCA_965263225.1. Taxonomy (GTDB): domain Bacteria; phylum Bacteroidota; class Bacteroidia; order Chitinophagales; family Saprospiraceae; genus DT-111. The sequence continues at coordinate 23,351 of CBDHHG010000031.1, read as the reverse complement.
AAACGCACTGTTTTCCATTGTATTCTGCGAGAACGCTTATTTACACTCGCAAAATAGGACATTTTCGAGTTTTGGTAAAAGTTTTGGTGGAAAAGATTAGGAGATAAACGACAACTATTCCGACAACGCTGTCAATTTGAGTGTCGAACTCTAATTTCGTAACACTTAAATTTTTGACTATGGCAAGGTTACCGAAACCAAAGTTCAATCTTAGACTTTCCAAAGCTAAATCAGAGACTCTAATCTCCCTCATCTTTAGGTATCATGGCCAACGACTTGTTTACTCAACAGGCTATTCCATCCATCCCAAGGAATGGGACTTTAAGAACCAAAGACCCATTCAACTGAAAAACCGGCCTGACCTCTTTTCTATCAAAAGGCTTCTTGATGATTTGGACACGTATTGCATGGATATCTTCGTCGCAGCCAATTATGGTTCAATTTCAGTAAAGGAGTTTAAACACCAACTAGATGTTAAAACAGGTAGGTTAATCATCAATAGCACCTCTATTGGCCTTTCAAAACAAGGTGCTTTGCAACCTCCCTTTCTTGAGTTCTTAGACCTGGAGCTTGAGGAAATGAAAAGAGATGTTGGAATCCGAAAGAACAGTATTAAGCCGTATAAAATGCATGCGGAAATCCTAAAAAGGTTTGCAAGAGAAGTGAGGCCCTTCAACTATGAAGATGTAGATTGGAATTTCCGTTTAGAACTAATAGATTGGTTAGCTGGTCGAAATTGTAAACTTGCGTATGGCAATAAGACGTTAAGTGTGTTACGGCAATTCTTGGAACGGGCAAGAAAGAAAAAACTTCATACTAATGTCCTATATCAGGGAACGGGATGGATGGTTGCCAAAAAGAAAGCGGTCGGTGAGAAGGTTATCCTAAACTCCGAAGAATTACAGAGGCTTGCAGATTTGAAATTATTTGATTTTGCAGACAAGGTGCGAGATTTATTCTTGATTGGAGCTGGCACAGGACAGAGGTTCAGCGATTATTCTCGCTACTCTTTCAATAACTTCTACAAAACTATCAATGGCATCCCAATTTTATCTATCATTTCTCAAAAAACTGATACTCCTGCAAAAATCCCATTGAATATCTTCTCTTGGTTAATTGCAAATTTCGGAGAATCTGGTTCTTACCCACTTTTGGTGGAATCTGTCAACTGGAATCCATCAGGACTCTCTTTCTCAGTAGCTGAAAGCCAGCCCGGCCATACATTTGGCGCTTGATATTTTTCAGACGGTTGACCTGTCCTTCCACTTGACCATTACTCCACTTGAGAGATACTGCTGCTCTTACTGCATCATAGTCTTGTTGTAGCCCCTTGGCAAAATTCCTCAATGAAGGAATGCCGCTTTGCAGTGCTTGATTAATCCAGCGGTTAAGGTGTTTCTTTCTGAGTTTATCTGTCATGTTCTTAAACTTGCGGGCCAACTGACTGGCTTGATTGGCTTGCGGACAGTATTTGTAAAGGGTCCGTAGATAATTCTGAGTTTCTTCATCCAGGTCCTCAAAAGGTTTGCTCATTAGCGAACTAACTTTTCGGGCAGACCATACTTTCACCTTTAAAGGAGGTGGGAGTTTTTCAATACTGCGATCCCTGGGGTATTTGCAAATGAATCTATATACACTTTGCGGCGAACCGGTAAACCCCTGTTCCTTAATCTCACGCCACAATTGCATGTATCTTGTTTCACCCTCATCCCATCTTTTTCTCAGATAATCTTCAAAAGGTAAGGCCTTTGACATCTTAGTCCCTCCGTTTATCTTTTGGGGATATTCCTCATATTTCAAGTACTTTTTAATCGTTTGACGATGAACACCTGTCTGACGATGAATGGATTTGATTGAATGGCCTTTGGACCTCAGACGTTTCACTTCTAAAAAATTCAATTCATACCTTGACAAGGCAGGGGCCTTAGTTGATGTATTTTTGTCTTCTGTAGGGGCTGTTTTTATATCAGGAATTGGATTGTCAGGCGCCTTGGCCTGTTTTCTTTCTCTTTGAGCGATGTCTTTAGCTGCTAGACGTAGTTCTTGATTATGTTTATCCAGCAAGCGCTTCAGGGCTTCTCCAAGATTTTTTAGTAGATGCCATCGATCTGCTACCTGGATCGCATTCGGAGCTCCCAGTTTAGCAGCTTGAGAATAACAACTGGCGCGATCCCTACTAATAATCTTGATGCCGGGATGGGCCTCTAGCCATTTTTTCACCGTTTCCACTTCCCGGTCAGGCAAGAGGTCTATTGGCTTTCTCTTCTCCAAATCCACCAAGATGGTGCCATAGGTATTACCTTTTTTGAAGGCCCAATCATCAATACCCAATATCAGGGGAGAAGCTACCTCGAAGTCATTCGGACAATTGCATATTATCCGTAAAATGGTGGACCGACCTACTGGCATCCCCAGAAACGAAGCAAGTTTAGAGCCAGCATTACCGCCAAGGGCATAACCGATTCGAGTAAGGTGTGCTGTCAATCTCGATGTACGACGGGCATAAGGCTTTAGATTTTCACCGAGTCGTTCAGTAAAAACCTTACGGCTGCAATTTTCATTCTTACAGTAGTACTTATTGACACTCAGATTAACCTTAACCGGAATACCCGCCCAAGGTAAGTCTAGTAGTTTGCGCATATAATTACTATGCCTACTTAGGCTTCTTTGGCCACAGTCCGGGCAAATACCTTGGACACTCTTTGTCCTTAGCTTAAGCAGAAAGTGATCTTCCCGCTTATCCAAAGCCTGGAAGCAAACCAAATTCGAGATAGGTAGTAGTGCTGGGGATACCATCCATTGAAAATACCCCACCGTCTTTGGTCATCAGGCTTCTTTCCACCAAAAGTGGGTAAGAACCAGATTCTCCGAAATTTGCATTAGAGGCTACCCCACTAATTTTTTCCTTTTGAGAATTTGCGAATCTGGCACAAAGTAAAAGAATGGTTTTTTCGTGCTCCCTATACTCTTTCTCTTTGCAGATTGTTAAGAGAATCTCTAAAGCTTCAAGTATCTCATTTTGAGAGATACTCTCTTTTATTCTTTTTAATTTTTTCTCTATTGGTTTCATTCAGATTTTCTTTCAAACCGAAATTCTTCTGTCCCACAACTGATGGAAGTCTTATAGGTTACTTATTAGATAAATAAGTATATAAACCCAAAGCCCAATTTCTATTTGCAATCTAAGTCTCTTCCGTCGATTTTTTTGAGAGTTTTTTGTACTCATGATTAACTTTATGTTTTGGATATTATTGTTTTTTTTGACTAAGGGTATTAGGTCTTTATCGTCAGTAAAACCAAAGTTGTCCAGGCTACTTTCAATGTAACCTCCTAAAGGACTTAGAGACAGTTCTTCAAGCCTTTTTAACGCATCTACTTGAGAGACTTCAAGTTGAACACGTTGATAAATAGCTTCCCATGAAAGGTACGCGAGGCTATCTTCGTCTTCCTTAGGTTCAACCTTTTTTATTTCATTCGAAATGAATTTATGGACAGCCATTATTTCTTTTTCTGTTCTTCGGTTCAACAATTCTCTTCTCAAAAAAATCATAATTTCTTTAGAGAATTTCATTCCTGAAGTGCTAAAAATAGTTTGTGGTAATTTACAAATTCGTTGAATCTTATCTTTTGATATCTTGGGGTGAAATTCTAGACGTATTGCCTCAGCTAAACCTAAGGTAACAGGTTGGATAAGTGTACAATCAGCAGCCCATAGAATCACCTCACCAAGGAAGAATTCAATTTTAGGCAAATTGCTAGTTGAAAACAAGACTGAATTTAGATTAGCACCAATGTTGTATTCGGTAATTTCTTGTCTGTTAGTGGAATTGGAATTAAACAGACAGAAGGCATCAAGTAACCCGAAGTCTGTAGCAGGAAAAGCTGGTATTCTGTGTTTCAATGGCAAGAGTGTGAATTCATCCCAAAAAATATATTCTCGCTGTTCCATCCACACCACTTGTGGCCAAGATGAAATTGTATCCAATAGATTTCTGTTCCTTTGATTCCGAAAACTTGCTCCATCACTAAAAATTAAAAATAGGCTATTTAATTTTTGGCTATCCATGTATTCGATATTGTAAGCTTGACCTTCGGAAGTAAAGAATGTTTCCAGGCTTCCATAGAAGCTGCACCGGACGATATTCAACCCTGATGCTGCCAGGCAATCTTCTAATTCAACTGATATATTGTTCAGGGCAAATGTTTGTGAGTATCCATCTTCTAATATAAAGACTGATTTCAAATGCTTTTGTGTGTGAAAAATTAAACTTAAAGCCCCAGCATTTCTAAGAGTGGCACTGACTGATTCCTTCACATTTAGTTTTTGGTTTCGTTCATTGCTTGAAAACCAGGTCACAGAATCAACTATTTCGAGCTGAATTTCTGAATCTATTGTAGCGGAATATTCACCCCCAATTTTTCCTGAATCAAAGAACTTTGGCTTTTTGGGCTTCCAGCTTGGAGCTATGGCTGATTGTTTCATAGAAAGTTCATATAGACTATAGAGCTTACTAACTATTACACCTGGTGAAATTAAAAGGAAAATCGATATTAAACCCTGGATACTTGGCTTTAAGTCGTTGAACCAATTGGTGGTTGATTTGTATCCGCCCACTGGCCCCCATCTTTCCTACTCCATAAAGGTTTTGAGAAGTTGTTTGTCCATGTTTTGAGGCAGCCATTGGATAGCCTCAGGGGTAGCTTTGTTATTGGCCAGCTGTCGAAGAAGCCAGGTGAGGTATCGGTGAGCATTGAGGCCCCAGTTGTTGCAAGTGCCGATAATGGAGTAAAGGCAGGCCAGGTTTTGAGCCGCCTCGTCGGAGCCAGCAAACAGATAGTTCTTACGCCCCAAAGCTACGGGCCGGATCGTATTTTCTACCAGGTTGTTATCAATCTCCAATTGGCCATCGCGGGCATAGGCATACAGACCTTTCCAGCGTTTTAAGCTGTAGGCAATAGCTTTACCAATAGGACTTTGGGGCAATAAGCCAGCGGAGGTATATTGCTCTTTTAGCCATGCACCCAATTCTTCCAATATGGGTATGGCCTGGTGCTGGCGCAGTTGGAAACGCTGTGCCTCATCCATTTTCTGTTCGCGCGCCTGGCGTTCAATGCGATATAGTTTTTGGGCTTGCTCTAGAAAATAGTTGGCCCGAGGTGGATCGGTATTTTGAGCCTCTACAAATTTGCGCCGGGCATGAGCCATACAATGGATCAAGTGTAGGTCTTGTTTGCGCTCCACAGTTTCATACACACTATATCCATCGGCTTGTAAGATACCACTGAAGCCATCGAGCAATAAGTGTCCGGCCTTAGCACTGCGCCTGGAGTCATATTGGAAGAATACCGCCTTAAGCTTTGGATTGTGAAGTACCCAGAAGTAGCCCCGGTGGCTGGCTCCGGGCTTATTCTTAGTTAACACCGTGATACGCGTCTCGTCCACTTGGTTATAAGGCTGGGTCAGTAAATCCTGGTGCAACAGATGGTAGATAGGCCGCAAGCTATGAGCGGCGGTATGGAACCAATTATGGAGGTTGTTTTCTGAGATAAACCCCAGCCCGGCTTGTTTGAGTTTTTTGCGGAAGCGGTGGATAGGCGTATGGAAAAGAATCTTCTCGACTATGATTTGAGCCACTAGGCTCTCGTCCACTATACCTTTGGGGATCAACCGTAAAGGGACATTGGCTTGGCTTACGCCTTGCTCTTGATCAGCCTTATTAACATAGCGGGGGCGAATGATGCGCTTGACATATAAATCAGCTGGCACATAGGCCAACAGCTCGGTTATATCTTCTCCGATCTTGGATAGCTTACTGATATCTACACCTGTGGGCTCGATGATTTGCTCTTCTCGTCGCAGCGATGCGGGGAAGGTATTGCGTTTTATTGGCCGACGGGCTTTTTGAGGCTTCTTTTTTCTGTGTAATACCTGCTCTTGTTCGACTGGCTGAGCTGCTTGGTCCTCTTGCTCGAATAAGCGTCCCTGATTAGGGTCTTGCTCACTGACATACCGTTCGCGCTTGGCGCTGAAGAGTAACTTCTTGAGCTGCGCATTCTCTGCCTTAAGCAGAAAATTCTCTTCCTTGAGGGCCTTGTTTTCCGTTTCTAGTGGACTCATAAGCTTAGTCTGAAGATACGGAAAAAGACCCGGATTCACTGGCTTTTACCCAAGGAAAAGCGCTTCCTTTTTTCAATCTTATCCGTCTTAATCCCTCGTAAAATCAGTAGTAGTTTTTCGTAGCAAAGCTCATAGCCACTAGCCGATGACGGGTGCTCAAAAGTCCCCCTTTCCAGGCGCTTATAGTACAGCCCAAAACCATCTCCCTCCCACATTAGCAGCTTCAAATGGGTCTTGCGCCGGTTGATAAATACAAAGCCTGCTCCGCTCAATAAGGACAAGCCCATCTGGCCACTCACCAAAGCACCCAGAGTATTGAAGCTCTTGCGCATGTCACAGGGCTTATCATACAAATAATATTGCCGCGATACCTCAAGCATTTTGTAAGCACTTGATTAATTCCCCATCTAACCTCCCCTTGTAATGTACACGGATACCATTGGCAAAGTGGACTTCTATCAGACCCTCAGTTGCCGCAACGCTAGACAGCGCAATAAACTTACCTGTATCTGCAAATTCTTGCTCCAGTTTGAACCAACTCATAAATGTGCCGTATTTTAGCTCATGCTTACGACAATAAGCAGGGCGGCTAAGCCCACTTGTGCGCCAGGACCTTACATGACCTAAGCGTTCTGATCTTGTCATAGATTTTTAACCTAAAGATCGGCCGCAGCTTCATCAAACGCAAGATGGGGTGCAATGGGCGGATACGTTGATTTCGTGTTAGCTTGACCTTGATTGTCTGAGGTATTCAAGTCAGCTGTATTGGCAAAATTCCATAGGTAACCAATTAGAAGCGTAATTGAAAGAATAATAAATAAGATAATGAGCAACTTTTGATGTGCCTTAATTCTATTTAAGAATGTGAGTAAGATAATATCAAATCTTTGAATTTTGATTTTTTTGGCTGATTGTAGCTTTGAGGAATCACCAGATAGTATACTGGATCGGTTTTCTGCATTTATAGTTAGCTTTGCGTCTAAACTCATGGTAAGACCTAGATCTTTTACAAATTGTTGAAAGTAACCTCTAATAACAATTTGTTGATCCAAGTTCTTAGCAAATACGGCCACTATTATATTCTTCAATTGATTAACATCCCAGGTTCGATGGTTTTTAAGAACCGTTTCCAACTTTTGTACATCAGAAATAGTTACAGAAATGTCCCTACTTGCTAGTAGGTCTAAAAACGTGTTTACTGGAAATGAGGTCATGTGATAGGAGCGATAAATATCTAGAAAATATGGTTATCTGTAATTCTTCTTACTAGTTTTTCTTTAAAGGTTATTTCATTGGTGCAAAAGAAATATGGATTCGGACAGCTAGGCTGTCCAATCTCAGGTTATGCATACGGAAATTTTTCTCATTTAATAATTAATTTGGTAAAGAATGAATATGTTTAGTACTCTTGAAGTTATCAAGATAGAATTCAATATTAAACTTAACAGTCATCTCACCTTCGAATGAAAAACCAAAGCTAAAACTTTCAGATTCAACTAATGTCAAGCACCGTGAGTAAATATAGAATAAATTTGATTTCTATTTTATTGAGTTGATATTGTCATATTAACAATTAATAAAATCGTTCTCTTAGGTAGTGATTGTAATCCTTGAATCCCTGATACAAATGATTTTGTGGTTCTACCCTGCCTTTTAAGATAGGGTCATTCTGAAACAACTGTGTAGTTTTCTCTCCAGCTGGATCATTATCAAAAAAAGTGTAGATCTTCTGGTATTCGATCTGCTTAATAAAATCAATAGCTCTTTGCCTCATATTAACCATATTCAGAATAATCACATCTACAGATAGGGCGTACTGATTCTTGATAGTAAGGACGGTCAGAAAATCCATGAAGCCTTCAAATATGGCTACTTTGCTTTTGTCTTGGCCTGGAATATAGCTGATATCCTTAGCTGGATTTCGATCATTTGCCGCTGGTTTTTTTAGGATACCTTTGAAGAATTCATCTCGACACTCATAGTCTCCGGATTCATTGATAAAGCCGAGGGTATTGTAGGTTTTGCCCGTCTCGGTGTTTTCGTAGATAACATGCTTTAGATATTTCAGTGCCAGCTGATGGTTGATTTTTCGTTCTCCTGTTAGGTAGCCAATCAGGTTCTTGTCCCAAACCTGATCCTTGATTTCTCTGATGATAAGCTTATTGGATATGGGCTTACTTTTAGGAGCTATTGAAAGTCCTTTGAATAAGGGTAGTCTTCCTTGCGAGTTTGAATGGGCGGGTTTTCCTTTATGGGGAAAAAGCTCTTTAAGGATTTTCAGGGCTCCGCTGACATCTACCTTTTCATGCATTTGTAAAAAGCCGATCACTGTTCCACTTCCTTGGATATCCCCTCTTCCAAAGTCATTCCAGATCCATTTGCCTCCTAGATTGGAAGTGTGGAAACTGGGCTCCTTTTCATAACGAAATGGAGATATATACTAATATTCAGCCCCTTGTTTAGTGGTCCTTACAGGCAAATGGCCGAATACTGCCAATAAATCAGGCATGGCGACATTTTCTTTAGCCCAGGCTGAGTTGTAAATGATTTTACACATTGGATTATTCGTTATTGGCCCCAAAGTTCACGTTGCTTTCAAAGTTATAATGACCTTGATCTGAGGTTGAATTGACCTCATTTTAACTTTCCAGCCTTTCTAGCTTTTCCTCTATGGCTTCCATAATCCAGGTATGCCGGGATACATTGCCTGCCCGTTTTTTTACTAGGCCATCGATTTGATCCAATACTGCCGTAGATACTCTGAGTTGAACCCTTTTGATTGAAATATCATGTGTAGCAGCTTCTTGGCCACCGGAAGATCCCCCCTTCATGATTAGAGCTTCAACATTGGGTTGCTCTATTTCCGGCTTGCCTAGTTTTTTTGATAACGCCATTCTAACCTCATTTTCATTGCAGAATAACCTTAACATGACCTTGAACTGAGATCAAGCTAAGGTGACTCTGAGGTCAGGCTGCTTTACTGTTTTGATCTTGGAGTGATATAATTTCATCAACTAGGGCCTCCACTTCCAAAATGGCTTTTTGGTTTCTAGGCCTGTATTCTGTGACAGCTAAACCGGAAGCTGCTGCATTGGCTATCGCTTTTCTTTCATGTAAACAATTGTGAAGCACTTGCATCACTCCCGATTCTTCGATGTAGGCTTTGGCTTCTGATTGATCTTTTTGATTGTAATCTACTTTGTTTAAAACAGCGTAGGCTTTCAGCCCTGGATTGGCTACCTGCATTTCTGTGATCAATTCACTGACCTGTTCGAGCGTCCAGATGTCGAATGATTTGGGGGCAAAGGGGGGAAGAAGGATGTCTGAGACTACCAGAGCTGCTCTTTGGGAAGCTGTATCTCTGCCTCCTGCATCTATGATTACATCATCATAATCAGCTTTCATTTTCAGTACTTCATTTCTAACCTGAATATCTGCCAATTGAATAGAGGTGAAACCTGTTTGTCCCAGAGATTCAGTCCGCCACTGTGAGAAATCGGTGGCGGTGGCTTGCTTGTCCGCGTCGACCAGCAAGACCTTTCGCCCTTTTTTTGAAAGCATAACCGCTAGTGTCACGGCAAGCGTTGTTTTTCCGCTCCCTCCTTTGATTCCGCCAATAGTATAGATCATCATTCACCTCATTGTAACCTTACCATAATCTCAAAACGATTGCTATATACAGTCACTTTGAGGTTATCTTCACCTTAAACCCATCATATCCGTTTTGCCAGATCAAGAAGAGATTTTATGACTTGAGGTACCAAATAATATAATAGCTGTGACTATTTGTTGTATCACATTCATGGAAGACATTTCAAATGGAGATGAAATAGCTTCCCTTTTTTCCTTTCAATAGCTCAATTGAAGAAGCATTCGCGAAGCGAATTCCTTTTACCTAACTCTATCGTGAACTTTAGGGCTGTAACCTATAGGATGTTATTATTATAGATTATAGGTTTGTGCCCCAAACTTCACGCGCAAAGGCCCCAAAGATCACGACAAAACGCCCTAAACTTCACGTAGATTCGGCCCCAAACTTCACGTCTTAGAACATGTTTGACCTAAATATTTTGCGATTATTTGATTCTCGACAGAATAATTTGGCAATTAGCCAGGAACACCCAGGCTGCCGAACTTTCTATCGTTTTTTCGTAGTCTTTAGACAATCTTCGGAAGAAATTGAACCAAGCAAATGTCCTTTCTACGATCCATCTAATTTTGAGCGGTACAAATCCTTTGGTCGATGGAGGCCGAGATGATATTTCTACTTCAGCTTCGAACAGTTGTTGGACTGCCGTCTCGAAATTCCCTTTGTAAGATCCATCAGCAAATACTTTTTGTAAGCGAGAAAAGTATTGACGATAGGAGCTAAATAAATCAATAGCTACGGTTCCATCGTGACTATTAGCTGCGCTAATTCCTACTCCTATGACTAATCCCATTGTATCCGTAATAATATGTCTTTTGCGTCCCTTAATCTTTTTTCCGCCGTCAAAACCAGTTTGCTGCTTAATAAATGGTGCAATCTTAATCGATTGGCTATCAGTACATACTGCAGAAGGATGACTCTGTCGATCATCACTATAGCGCTCAATTTCATTCAGATGCTGGTTTATCTGTTGAAAACGGCCATCTCGCTTCCATTTGCGAAAATGATGATACACACTCTGCCAAGGTGGATATTTACTATCTAAATTCCTCCATTGGCTACCTGTTCGTAACATCCACAAAATCGCATTTAATATCATTCTAAGAGAATGGTGGCATTTAGCTTGCTCAGGGAAAAAATCTTCAATAACTTCCCATTGGAAGTCAGTTAATTCTTCGAATTGCTCTGTCATAATTTCTCGTTTGTGGTGAACTTTGAAATTATGAACTGGCTTCCAATTTTCTAATCCTTCTTTTGGTCAAACATATTCTGAGAGATTTAAAATGAATTGGGCCCCAAACTTCACGATAATAAAATGGATAAAAATGATGAATAGCCCCAAACTTCACGAACTTTCGCCCTAAACTTCACGCCTTTTGGAAGCAATAGCCCCAAACTTCACGATGTTATTAGTTGGCTGAAAGGATTAAGTGATTTTTCTTTTCGATGGGGGAAGGAGAGTGTTCTAACCAATAGCCCTTATTGGACTGCTCATAGAGCTGAGCGGATAGATATTGGTTATGCGCCATAGCCAGTGTCTTTCTAAACACCTCTTTGAACTTCTTCATGGTGTTATACCCATACCCAAATTGCTCTTTCAGATCCTTCCAGCTAACAAACTGAGGTTTACCATGTGGTATCCTGTGCAATCGCTGAGCAAGCCAGGCATAGATATCCAATGCCATCGCGTTGTGGGAAAGGGCAGCTAAGGCTCTTTCATCCAAAGGGACAGCATGTTCCATTAGATGTTCAAAATAACGAGAGCTGTATTTGATATAGGAGGGGAATAAGGGATCTTGGTCTTCGACATTGGAATACCAAAGATCATAATCTGAAACCAGTTGGATATTGGCCCCTTTGACTCTATTGCCTGAAGCTTCTTCTGATAAATAGCCAATTTTGATGCTAGTACCTAAAATACGTTTGATCTGGTCTTCTACTCCTGCCCTCGTTCTTCCATCCGTGCCCCAACCCAATTTCTTCAGAAATGCATTTAGGCTACCTTCCAGATTAATCACTGGATTTTGAGTCTTAACAGCCTGGGTATCGGCATAGGCCATGATTATTCTTGCTCTGGGACCAAAGGGAAGGCCAGGGGATTCAAAGTGCCCAGTTTTATGATCGAGGATCTTGGAAGACTCTAACAGTAAAACAGCCTTACCCTGTTTTCTTTCCCAGCAGGTGATGTCTTTTCCAAGATTACGATAAGGCAGAAAGGTCTGACAAAGGATTGAGTGTTGAAACATAGCATCCTTGATAGTGCCTTTGTTGTACAACATCTCTAGAGATGATTGTTGTAACTTTTCCTGAGTCCTGGTTAATTGATCTACCATTTCAGAACAGTAGAAACTTCCAAAACAATTGTCAATCAAAAACTTATTTCCCAAATGGAAAGCTCTGCCACGAGAAGAGCCACAAAGCAGGCTGATGTCTAAGTAACCTGTTTATAATGTTGAAATGAGGTGGTTTTAAGGTTATCGTTCTATGTCAAAGTCTTTATCTTTTTCCTTGTTCTTGGTAGGTCTTGGAATTCTACCTTTAGAAGCCTCGCGAAGTTTGGATATAGTTTTCATTTGGGTTCTTTCCTTGGCATACTCCTGACTTCCGGCCACAAAGCCTTCCACAAATGGTACCTCTACCCCTTCAACCGCAGCCACCAATTCCTTAGCTAAGTCTGGGCGGTGTTTTTCAATGATATAACCAGCATTGAACCCTTCTAGTATTTCTTTTCCTTCATCCATTATTCAGAATCTTTTGGACTGTCTTCAATAAATTGCAAAACGGATCTTCTTCGATAGAGTATATGTTTTTTACTGATACGCCTGAAATCAATCTTTCCTGAATCACGATATTTCTGAAAGGTAGTTTTTGAACTTATTCGTAGCATTCGCATGGTTTCCTTCTCATCCATCCAGGGATCAAATTCATCATCTCTAAGTCTCGATGCCCAATCCGTAATTACTTCTCTCCAGGTCTGTTCATCAAGACAAAGAATCGTTTTATTGCGCGGTGTTTCAGGCATGAAATACAAATTGGATTGCTCTCAACGAATATAACGAATTACAAGTAAAGGTGATGTGTTACAGGATAATGAATGGAAGTAATATTAATAAGGGTGAGCTCAAAAAAGAATAGGTTAGACAGGAATGCCTAACCTATAACTCTTTTTTCGTAGATTTGTAATTTGACAACTCAAACGACAACGCTCGGTTTTTTCTTCCTAAATATCGTTGATTTTCAATTGATTATCGAATTTCTAGTGGTCCCACTTGGACTTTCAGTTCAGCTGTATTCTCTGCTAGCTAGGCACAAAGTTCTCTCTTTTTTCAATGGCGAACAAGGTTATTACTCTAATCCAGAATGTGGGATAGCCTTACCCAAATAGCCTGACTCTTTGAGATAAGGCAAGGGCTCGCTCTTCATTTCATAATCTATCGCAGAATCCAAGTTATGAATTTGTGCAATTTGCTATAGCTCGGATGCGTTCCCAGACTCTATTTTTAGCTTTAGCCGCTATCCAAATGTCGTTAAAGATTCGATTAGTAGCCTGGACAATTTGATCGATAGTAAAGGCTAACAGCATAATGGAGGCCATGACATTACACAAATGATTGTAGCCATGTCCATAATTATGTTCAAAATGATAGCCCTGATTTTTGAGGGTATTAAACCCTTCATTTTCAATTTTCCATCGAGCTCTAGCTCCACGCATCATCTCATAGACATTGCTTTTGCGAAGCTTCAAAGAACTAATCCAAGAGAAAGATTTCTTTTTTCCCTTGGCGTGCTGTTCATAGTACAGAGAGTTTAATCGGATATTACCCTGACCGTTAAGCGGGACGTAATTCATCCAGTAAAAATGATGAGCTACTTTGTCTTTTGTCAACACCAAAGTATTAATCTGTCCACGCGCTTTACGCGCTTCAAAATGCTTAAATAAGGCCTCCTGGCTAGTTGGTTTGACATTAACAATGAAGTCCCAGCCATTATCCAAGACTTGTTTAAGGTGAGGTTCATTGGCGTACAAGGCATCCTCAACTATAACAGCGGGCTGTCCTTTGTAAGCATCTAACAGTTTGTTTTGTAAACGATTAGATGCGTTCAACTCACAATCATTTTTACTAAGCCCATCCTGTTTTTCGATGGCTTCACAGCCCACCGGGAAAACTTCTCTTCGATTAGGATGGACTAAAGCGGCAGCCAACATGGAATGATGAAATTAGGGATCTCCTTTACGGTGGTTCTATTCTAAGCAACGCTTACATTTGATCTTCTTAGACTCAAAAAAATGTACACCATCCACACTGATCAATAAGTATTTTTTTAAAAAGCGATAATCTGATTGGATCCCTGTTCTTTTCAAAAGGTCATAGCGTTTGGCAAATAAGCTTTGTAACGTAGAAGGACAAATCTCATCCAGGACTCGGCGCATTTGAGCATCTGAACAAATCTTATCAATGCCAAATAGGGCTTTGAGATTGGAACGCTCTATCTCCGATTGTTGCTCAAGATAAAGCGAGGATGGATACTTTAAATTAAAGATAGCATAGACACTCATCAAGATATTCGATAAGGGATAGACCACATTAGGGGCCCGATGATCTGGTATTTCATTAAAGTCACTGCGTAGATCATCTACCAGAACATCATAATTTAATTCCGATCGCAACTGGGCATGGCTTTTTCGCATGCCCTAAGGTAAAACCTTTCTCTCAATCAGTTAACGGCTACACTTTACATGAGAAATTGCTGATCTCCCTAGTTATAATTTTTAAATGCGCTATATAATATTCCAAATGAACCGTCTTCCATTTCGGTTGATGTATACAGTGCTGCTTATTAATAAATTGTCCTGTTAGGCACGTTTCCCCTCTTTAGCCAGTTCTCGGTTAATTCCTTTCAGAATAAAGTCTGCTGGAATTCGTTCAGCCCCTATCGAACGTGTTCTTATGCAGGCATAATGAATTGCTCCTACGATATGAGCTCCAGTCAATTCATATTTTTGGGCAATACTGGGGAGATCAACATCTTGCGACAACTCCACCTGTTTTGGAATAGTGTTTTGCCATAACTTAAGTCTTTCATCCGATTTAGGTTTAGGAAAGTAAATGACTGCGTTGAAGCGCCGCAAGAATGCTTCATCAATATTGTTTTTGAAATTTGTAGCAAGAATTACTAAGCCATTATAGTTTTCGATACGTTGTAATAAATAGGCGATTTCCTGGTTAGCATAGCGATCTTTGGAATCCTTTGTAGCTGATCTCTTTCCAAAGCAGGCATCCGCTTCATCGAAGAACAGAATCCAATCTTTGTTTTCTGCCTTGTCAAATAGATGCGCTAAATTCTTCTCTGTTTCTCCAATGTATTTGGATACCACCTTAGAAAGATCTACTCTAAAAACTGGTCGATCGGCAGATTTACCAATTAGGCTCGCGGCGAGGGTCTTGCCGGTGCCTGGAGGGCCAAAAAACAATGCCCGATAACCAGCTTTTACACGTTTTTTCAGTCCCCAATCTTCCATTACGGAATCGTTATGCTGTAGCCACAGTTCGATCTCTTGTAGCCGATTAGCCGTTGAAGGGTTCAGAATCAAGTCTTCCCAATCCATCTCTGTTGAAATTTCTTCTGCAGGAAAGGAAGAACTCAGTGCGGGGGTGCTAATGTATCCCTTGGTAAATAACTCGACATATTCTTCATCAATCAGAATTCGACGGCTAAGAAAAGGATCCCCTACTTGCCCTTCATCTACATGAATTATTTGTTCCTTCGCAAGAAAATGCCCACCGTCAAATAATTCGAGCAATTCAATTCGGCGCGAAATATCATCACCTGCAAGTATAAACAACATGGTACTAACCGTTGGCATCATATAACGGGCATTCCCTTCCCGATAACCACCAAACTCTGGAAAGTCACCGCCTTGTGGCATATGTTGAGCGAGAATCCGCTCGTAAAAGTTGGGTATGACATGTGGCACCAGAGCCCCTATGAGCACGATGAACTCCTCCATTGACAATTCACAATGAATGAGGAACCGTGTATAGACATCTTCCCCCGCTAGTACCTGAAATGTTTTTAATGCTGGAGCATTCTTTGTCGTTTTCTTCTTGAATAGATGATGTTTTAATCGCTGATCAATCAAGTTCTGCAGATATTGGAAGGATCGTATGAGATTTTGATGATTCGGATTCATACCTATCATTTTAAATGGGTTCTCTGAAAGCTTACTTGTTACCGAAAAATAGATTTCGGATCCGCTGGATGATTCCCTTTCGCTCTTCCGGGATAGAAGAGACAGAATCGTTATTAGGGGTGTGATGGCCTTGCGCCCCTTCACTGTATTCCGCAAGATTTTCGCCAGTCTCGGTCTCATGGGACTGAACAGGTCGAGTCAGATTGAAAGGTTGTGGTATCTCAAGTTGACTATCTTCTTCTAGTTCTTCCTTTTGGATCTCTCCCGGCATGGTATTAGTAGCGCTGCCCGTAATCAAGTAGGGCCTGTATGGTAGCAAGGCCAATAATTGGTATATATACTGGGTCCACAGAGTAGGGCTATCCTGTTTTTCATACTTACCTACCGGATATGGCTGTAAGGTTTCCAAAGTGGTAGCTTGAGCAGTCGCTTTTAGCAAGGTGTAAAGCTGATCTTTCCGTGTTAGATTCAGGAAGGAAGTTCCGAGCTGAATGGAGCTTGGGGCCTGTCTACCAAAGGGACGATGAATCATCCCTTCACTAAGGTATCGACTGGTTTTTAAAGTTTCCATCATGGCACAGAGGCTCGTCTGCAATACACCGATATCATCCAAGTCCGCCATCAACATCTGGTTGGCCAACTCCAGCGCCTTGCTCTGCTGTATTAAAGCCTGGTCCGGTTGGCTATGACCGATGGCAATATAAACGGTCTTCAACATACAACAAGCTTCCTCCTTAACCTCATTTATCTTGGCCTGTTCAGCTAAAACCGCTGTTTCCCGCTGGAGCCATGAGGGAATAGCTTGCCCTTCCACAGACTGAAAGAAGGTCAGCCGGAGCTTTTCTTGCTCTTTTTGAGGGCGACGGTATTTGCGACGGCGGCGAGGCATGGGTATTATACTTCTAAAATCAACTTGTGTATTACAATCAGTCAAGTCAATTTTAAGGCTAAATAAGGCTATATTAAACTTCAAGAAAATGTCTTTCCTAATCGAATCCATCGTAATAATTCATTCGACATCTTTATCTACTAATTCCAACTAAAGTTTTCCAATTTTTCTGTCAATTGGTGCAAAAATATGTTTCCTTAATTTTATTGATCATTGGAAAGCTCATATAGTACACCATCATGACCTAAGACATAAGCATTGGGAAATTGCATTGTTAATTCCGTAACTTTATCCTTAAAGTTCCATTCCTCCAAAGCATCCTGGAATAAAGCCATGAGATGAAGAAATTCCATCGTCCTATCCTCAGTTGAAAATTGTAACCTAACTTCTCCTTTTTCCAGAAAATCTAATTTTAGATAAACTAATTCTCTTTTGAAGGAATACTCCAAAAAGATGACTAGACGTTCTCTTTCAAATTTCAATGATACTTCTCTTGCAGCCCAAAGATCTTGCTCAAACCAATCCCCTGAAGTATCTTCAACCCAGTCCTTGCTTCTCAGAAAATTGATAATTTCCCTCCTTAGATTTAATTGATCTTTAGACATTTCACTTTTCCTCATATTAGCCTTTTTAATTGGTAACTTTTTTTCTAGAAGCAATTATAAGCTTTCTGACAGCTTCTACCCTTTTCTTTATCTTTTCTTTATTCTCTCTTTTAATTTTTTTCGGATCTATCCCAAATCTCTTTAACTCCCTCCTAGATAATACATTCCAAATTTCAATATTTATTCCTTCATTTCTTAGGTTTTCAAAAACATCCATATTAGTCTCACGATTATTACTCCCCTTGTAATCACTCATCATCTTCAATGTTACAGCAACTTGGTATTTTGGATTTTTGTTCAGAATTCTTTTTAAGTTTCCAAGGGTAGGGCCACATCTATCACATGGACTACGGGTAATACGTACTACCAATGGATTAGTACCTTCCTTCTTTAGGGAATCCCAGTTTTCTCTGACAGCTTCCGCTAGATTATCTTCAGCATGAGATTCACTTTCAGCCTCAAATCTTCCATTAGGGGGGACTGGAACACCGTTCAATGTTGCTACCAGTACCGTTCCAAATCCTAGCTGTAGATCTCCAACGTATAGCTTGGGAACTTTTAGCTTTCCCTTAGCTTTCCTTTCTGCTTGGGAAGCAGAAGCAAATAGCTCAATTTCACCTGATTCACTGGTTTTGGTTTCTAAGGACTTTAGTCCTTCCTTCTTGAACTTTCTCAAAGTACCCTTAAGAACTGCTGGGACTTGAGCTGATTCTATATTCTTTAGTTTACTACTTAAATACCTACCAGCTTTATCTTTAACTTCTTTTGGGCTATTAATCTCGCTACTCTCTTTGATCTTTTTCTCCCCCCTTTTCTTCTTCCCCTTCCCAAACATCTTCCCAAACCACTTCTTAGCCTTCTTGATCAAACTATCGATGGCTTTGGTAATTCTGCGTCTTATTTTTTTGATGATGCTAGTTACTTTACGGGCCAAGCCTCCGATGCCAAGTAGATTAGCCAAAAAGCCGATGACGATTGGGAGAGCCATTTTTAGGGCATTTTCAATGGCAGCAGCAATCTTACCTACATTGCCGGAGGCAACCGCCTTCACCCCATCGATAAAGGCTTTAACCAAGGCTAATATTTGACTCCCTCGATTGATGAAGAACTTAACGATATCAATGATCATCATAGCGGCCTTTACAAAGGCTCCCGCTGGACTCATCAGCCCTATGATCCACTTGATACCTGCATTGATAACAGTCGAAATTACCATCTCTTTGATGGCATCCATGATAGTAGTCTTGAGGTCGTTGAATTTTTCTTTGACATAGTTCCAGAGCCCCGTAACGCCTTCGGTTGCCAGAATCTTGAACATTTCGAACCCTTGCAATATGGCATCCACTACCTTGTCTCCCAGTAGCTTACGAGCTCGTGCCAGGAAAAACTCCTTGGTAACGCCTAAGATCTGAGTCAAAAGACTAAAGATTCCCTTTAGGCTAAAGAGATTGTCGGGAATAGTAATGCCCATAGGGCCAAGTGCCCCGGTGAGCCAGCCAATAAGGCCAGACTGTAGGTGTGACAGAATGTTGCCAAGGAAGTTTTGCAAGCCTTGCAACAATCCGCTGATGAGATTACCCAGGAAACCAATCGGATCAGCTATGATGGCTTTAATCACGTCCATGGCACTGGCCAAAAGACTCATCAACATATTCTTGATGTTGAGGATAGTTTTAATCACTCCAGCTACCGCATCCAGGGCCATTCCGACGAGGCCGCGATTGGCAGCCTTCATTTTTTCAATCTTGGCATCCACAGCATCCAGCCCCTCCTTATATTTTTGAGCTAAAGAATCGACGAGTTCATCTTGTTTGCTATTAACATCCTCCTGTAGACTATCAAATTTGCTTTGCACTTCTTCAGCAGCATCTTGCCCTATCTTCTTGAGGTTGTCTGGTAATTTTTCAACATATGCTTTTACCTCTTCCCGACCTTCACGAATTCGATCTTTAGCCTTTGTAAGCTGGTCAGCCACTAATTCAGCAATGGCCTTTAGCTCCACTTTCATGATCTCCTCGTACCTGTTGCGGCCTTCAACAAAGAAGCGATTAACTTCATCTGGCAGACCGACTACAGCATCCGCCAGGCGGGTACCCCAACCGCGGGGATCAAACCAGGCTCCATATCTTTCCTCCTTGTATTCATCCATCTTGCGCTCCACGTAGTCTTCAAATTGGCGTGTTGCTCTTTGATTGCCAGCCTCAAAGTTGGAATTGACAGATTCATCCAGCGAGGCTAAAGTGGTTTCAACCTCAGTTTTTGTTTTCTCGTAAATACCGTCAATATCCTTGGCGATTTTGGCTCGCTCACTGTTGTCTTTGGTTCCAGTCTGAGTTTGATCAGTCGCTGCACCCAACATAGCAGCTTGGCGATCACCATGCATGGCTGCCAATTGTTGCTGTGCCTCAACTTCCGACTGGTTTTGCTTATCCTGTAGTACAGTTTCTTCTTCCGCCCTTAAGGCAGTGGGAGCGGCGTCAGTATGCTCTTGGGCTTGATGCTTAGATTCAAGTGCACTAGTGAAGGCTGGTTCATTGGACTTCGCCAATTGTTCGTCCGTGACTTCAGCCTCAGTCATTTTGTCCGCCACCTTCTCATTCTCCTGTATCAAGGGATCTTTAACCTCGCTATCCTGACGTTTTGGCGGCATAGCTTTGCTTGGATTTATCCCCTTGGGAGCTGTGCCAGCCGCTGGAACTTCTAGCGGGACCGTTACCCGTTCTGGTACTGCTTCGGTATTGGGTTCGGTAGTCGTAGCTTCTTCTATATTGCCAGCTGTATTCTGTTTTTCACTTTCCACTTGAGTAGTCGCAGAATTCTTGACCTGTTCCATCTTGCCACTATCCTTGAACTCATCGGCTTCCTTCTCATCTGTTGGCATCACTTCCTTTATCCTTGTCAATAACATTTCCACAAAGGCATCAGCGTCAAAAGTTCCCGCTTCCTGCTGTTCCATTTTATTCACCTGGCCGACCTGAGCGATGCTTTCTCGTTCATTGCTGGGAGAGGGAGAGGCTGCCTGCGCATTAGCTGCTATACCGGCAGAAGCGGGGTGATCTATTTGCGCTTTGGCCGTTGATTCTGATCGCTGCTCTAGGGCTTGAAAGTTCGGATCTTCAGCTGCACTTCTGGGCGTATCCTGGAGAGTCTGATCTGGAGTAGTACTTGTTTCCTGCTGCTCAGCCTCAGTTTCTGGATTTTTTGTCTCTCCTTCTGCTGAGGGAGTGATTTCTGTGGATTCTGGAGGCTGTTCCAGCTTATCGTCCTTCGTGGAGGTAGCTTTTGTCCCACTGGTGTTGGGTACGGCTTCCGCGGTATTTAAGCCTTCAGATTCAGAACCGGGAGCTATACTTTCTCTTGGTATTTGTTTAGTAACTGCTCCTTGCTGAACTGTATGCGTTAATTCATGTGCTAATAACTGCCGGCCCTTTTTCGAATTGGGATCAAACTTACCTTGGTTAAAGAAAATATCCTTGCCCTGGGCAAAAGCTTGGGCTTTCATCTGCTTATTCATCATCACGGCATCAGCGCCCGTATGAATACGAACAGGGCTGAAGTCAGCCCCAAACCCTGTCTCCATCTCTGTCCGAATACTCTCAGGTAGTGGACTTCCCTTTCCTTTCGCCTGCTTCATCAAATCGACCAACTTACCGGAAGCAGCGCCGAACCTATTCTTTCCCTGTATCACTTCTTCCTTTTCCTGGCTAGCTTCCGCTTCCATAGTCTGCGGCTCATCCTGTTGTTGAGCCGGATCTTCTTGTCTCATCACACCGCCTTCCGCTTCCATGGTCTGCGGCTCGTCCTGTTGTTGTGCCAGATCTTCTTGCTTCATCACACCGCCTTCCGCTTCCTTTTCCTGGCTAGCTTCCGCTTCCATAGTCTGCGGCTCATCCTGTTGTTGAGCCGGATCTTCTTGTCTCATCGCACCGCCTTCCGCTTCCTGGTTAGCTTCTTCTTCTGTGGTCTGCGGCTCATCCTGTTGTTGTGCCAGATCTTCTTGTTTCATCGCACCGCCTTCCGCTTCCTGGCTAGCTTCCGCTTCCATGGTCTGCGGCTCATCCTGTTGTTGTGCCAGATCTTCTTGCTTCATCACACCGCCTTCCGCTTCCTTTTCCTGACTAGCTTCCGCTTCTATAGTCTGCGGCTCATCCTGTTGTCGTGCCAGATTTTCTTGCTTCATCACACCGCCTTCCGCTTCCATGGTCTGCAGCTCATCCTGTTGTTGTGCCAGATCTTCTTGTTTCATCGCGCCGCCTTCCGCTTCCTTTTCCTGACTAGCTTCCGCTTCCATAGTCTGCGGCTCATCCTGTTGTTGTGCCAGATTTTCTTGCTTCATCACACCGCCTTCCGCTTCCTTTTCCTGACTAGCTTCCGCTTCCATAGTCTGCGGCTCATCCTGTTGTTGTGCCAAATCTTCTTGCTTCATCGCACCGCCGTCCGCTTCCTTTTCCTGACTAGCTTCCGTTTCCATCGTCTGCGGCTTATCCTGTTGTTGTGCCAAATCTTCTTGCTTCATCGCACCACCTTCTTCTTCTAGCTCCTGAACTCCTGATGCTTCTATTGGTTGAGCAGCAGGGTTACTCTTTCTCAACGGAGTAATATTATCGAAAACAGCTTGAGATTGAACTTGCTGATCTACAATTTGGTGTGCCACCTGATCTGCCTCTCGTTCGTAGGGGTCATGGTGACGTTCTACTTTTTTCTTTTTGGCTTGTTGCTTTTTTGAGGGTGAAAAAAAGTGCCCCTTTGCCTTTTTCTGAAAAAAGGCCTTAGCAGGTTTACTACCAGATCGGGTTCTAGTTTTAGAGTCACTTTTTTTCATTTTATCAATTTAGATCCAGTCAACATGTATCCGCTCGGGCATCCATTTAAATTTAAGAATAGATATCGTCCAAGGTAGGGCATCCATCAGGTAGGAATCATAGACCGCCTGTTCTACCAGTAAACGCCAACAATCGTCTTGGTGAGACAGCTTGCCATTGCGCAAAATGAAATTATGCCGTAAACCGGCGACAGAGGTATTCTTCAACTTTCCCCAGTGCTTAATCAAAGCTGCTAGATAGTGATCCGCTTCCCTTTTTTCCTGGGCGCTCAGCGCTATCTGCCTAGGTAAAGACTCCGCTAAGGGAAAGGCGCAAACTAGCTTATTTAGCAATAATTCTTGCTCTGTGGCCCCTTCCTGTCCCGTTGCCAAATAGTGGATAAGATGTATGGCCCTAATCTTTTTATTACTATCTCTTAATACTCGGAATTCATCCAGATAATTCAGCTGTTGAAAAAGCAAAGGTACAGATGGAAGGATGAGTGCCAAACCGGCATGATTTAGGTAAAAATTCTCTCTCTTCTTTGTGGGGAGCAATGGCCAGGACATGGACTTAGCTACAGGCTTAGCCTCCTCCTTTTTTGGACTTGCTCCTCCCGGGTTGCGGATCGGCCGATGGCCTCGGCCAAGCTGCATCAGAGTTTTGAGCAAAACTGGATCCCTTTAAGGAATTCAGGTTTTTATTGGGAACACCGAGCGAATCTGGCCGATACTTACTTATAAGCCGTTCCATTCCTTTATCTGTAGTAATTTCACTAGGGCTATGGGGCCTTTGAAGGTGTTCATCAGGTGTTCCGGCATCGTGAGTGGAAAACCTTTTGTCTAGTTTACTTCCACTGAGTAAAGCCTCATCAGCTTGACAATGAATTGACTTTTTTTCTTTTATAATAGGAGACCGAGGAGCCTGCCTATTAAGAATTCCGATACCGCCAGCGGAAAGTCGTTCATGCAGTTTACATACATTGCTTAAAGCCTGAGCCAAATCAGACTTAGACTGAATTCGATCAGTCGCTGGGAGAAATTGATTTAGTGACAGCTGAAGATGTGTTGCCATGCTCTGGTTTTCCCGACGTAT
>CBDHHG010000030.1:0-26902 GCA_965263225.1 Saprospiraceae bacterium | reverse complement strand
AATCGTCAAAAGAGTAATGAGCTACCAAACCCTCTTTCAAATCAATAGGATTCTGCCAAATAGAAATCAGCATGAAAATGAAGATATAGCGCATTAATGATGAATAATTGAAGGTAACTTACAATGGATTAGCGCTTGAGTCGGTATTCAGGAGCTGAGATAAGCTTTTCTCAATATAAGTAATATCCAGAGGAAGTGGGAGGCTATTATGGCCTGCACTTATGAGGGGCTCACGCCGCCTGGATTACTTGTCCCTCCGGTCCAGCTATGCCCACATAGTCTTTCGGAAACCTATTTCTGGATTTCCTCATCGGAGTCATCGAATCTTTAAGGATTACACCCCTTATATTCATTTGCATCCTGCCCCTAAAGATTGTATCTTTGCAGCCGCAAAAAAAGCGATTTAACGTTTACTCAATACATTTACAACATGTTTGCAATAGTCACCATAGCTGGTCAACAGTTTAAAGTCGAGGAAGGTCAGGAGATCTTCGTCCACCAGCTGGCGGCAAATGAAGGGGATAGTCTCACCTTTGAAGACGTACATTTGATTGAAAATGACGGCAAGGTCAGCATAGGCAAACCCAATCTTTCTGCCAGTATTAAAGCTACCGTACTTAATCACCAGAAAGGTGAGAAAGTCATCGTTTTCAAAAAGAAAAGACGTAAAGGGTACAGAAAGAAAAATGGCCATCGCCAGCATTTTACGAAAATCAAAATTGATGCTATTTCAGCCTAAAGGCTAGAACCAGTATGAGTATTGTTTAAAAATTAAAAGCAAAGAAAAATGGCACATAAAAAAGGGGTAGGTAGTACGGATAACGGGAGAGACAGTTTAAGCAAACGTCTTGGAGTGAAGTTGTATGGCGGCCAATATGCCAAAGCCGGTAATGTAATCGTACGTCAGCGGGGCACTAAGTTTCACCCTGGTGAAAACGTATACATGGGCAAAGACCATACATTACATGCCAAAGTACCCGGATTGGTCAAATACACAAAAAAGCGTCTTAACCGCACTTTTGTGAGCATTTTACCTTCTGAAGCCGTGGCCGAAACCATTGACAGGCCGCAAAAGCCAAAGAGTGAAGCGCCAAAGCCAGTTGAAACCCCTCCTGTAGTGGAAACGCCAGTTGCGGAAGTTGAAGAAACTACGAATACTCCTGTCGTAGAAGAAACACCAGTACCTGTAGCTGAGACTGCGCCAGCAGCTTCTGATGATTTGAAGAAAATAGAAGGCATAGGACCCAAAATTGCAGGCCTGCTAAATGAGGCCGGGATCTATACTTTCCAACAATTATCTGAAACCGCTGTAGACAGAATCAAAGAAATTCTTGCAGCAGCAGGAAGTCGTTATGCGACGCATACACCTGACACCTGGCCACAGCAAGCTGGTATGGCTGCTCGTGGAGAATGGGATGAATTGAAGAAATGGCAAGATGAACTTGATGGCGGAAAAGTTGTCGGTTCTTCTGAAGAGGAATAAGCCTACAGTTGTTTTATCCTGCTAAAAAAGAGGAGTGAATTAAATTTCGCTCCTCTTTTTTATTTCCAATAGCAGAAATATAGCATGAGTTCCCTTAGGAACCTATTGGAGAAACAGATCTGCCCTCTTCATGGTCCCTATTGTCGACTAAATGCGCTCAGAGACATCGTCCGCAATCCAGCCGGAGTCTCCCCCAGGCAATCTTACTTTAACCCAGTCTCCTATTTGATCCAGGTACCGCACCTTCGTTCCGGCGTGTATCAACATTACATCTTCTTCCGCATCGGGTGCCACTTTTAAGGGAACTTCTTGCTGAACGATAATGCCAAAAGGATGATTTAGCTGAAAATCTCTGGCAGATCGTGCGAGCAATCCTGTGAGCAAGGCGGCGATGAAAAGCATAAACACCAATACTTTCTGACCCGACTTGTCTATTTTATTTGTTATCCACTTCCAAACCATCCAGATACCAAGCCAACAAAAAATCACGCTCAATACCATCCAAACATTTGAGGGAAATAAGCCACGTAGTCCGGACCACCACCTGGACAGAAAGAATGGAGGAAGTGAAGACCATTCATCTGTTTTATTGAGATTGGCAATTTTTAGGTTTTGAATGATGTCTTCGTTCCTGGGCGCCAGAAGCAGTGCTTTTTCATAGTACAATATGGCCCGTCCAATGTCTTCCAGGCGGAAATAACTATTTGCGAGATTATAATATAAATCAGGACTTTCAAAACCCTGATCGACCAGAGCCTGCCATTGCTTCTGTGCAAGTTCGTAGTCCTTTTGACCATATGCCTCTACGGCTTGCTCCCAGGCCTGATGCTGTCCATTGAGAAAGCCTATGGAAAGCAAAAAGCCCGTCAGGGCTAAGCACAAAGCTTTTGAAGCAGGGCTTATGTAGAAGGAGCGTGAGGAAGGAACGCTTCTTCGGAATAATTCGAAACCCCGACCGCCAAAATCAATTGATACCAACTTTCCCAAATTATGATCCTTCAACATAAAACGAAATTACAAATCCTCCTTTGATTTGGGTTGTCGATCCGGCAACCATTTAAATCCTGCCAAACGTATTTTGTCCTTCACGGAATCATCCAGGGGGAAAAACTCCCCGGAGGGTTCCCCATAAAATCGAATCTCCTCCAGTTCTTTATTCTGAAAAAATAAAGTCATATTTCCACATGAAGTATGGTTCATGCCTACAAAGGCCTCTGCTTCATCTCGTGCGCTATATAAGGATTCCGCATTTCCCACTACTTCCACTTTGTCAATTTCATTTTGATCAAAACTGGCCATTACCTTTCTTCCTTTGATCTGGTTATACACAGGGTTTTCCACTTTGCTGTTAATAAAAGCATTCTGATCCATATAGATGTGCCTAATCTGATCATTGGACAACTCCACACGCAGGGTATCGGCGGTGAATTGGGTCGTATCCGACCACAGAACAGGATCCTGATAAAAAGTAAAAAGACTGTCTCTACTAAAATAAGTCAGAGAATCGCAGACCCCTTGAAGATCTGATTTGTACATACGGACATTCGGAAAGGCCATCAAAATCCGACTTGTATCAATACTTTGCTCCTGTGTTACCGAATCTATAATGGTGATAATCGTATCCAAGACTTGGATGGATTCAAGCGTATCAGACCTCAAAAACAAGGTATCGCCATCTACATCCAGTAGCAACCAGGGGCGTTCTCCGTAAGCCAGTAAGTAGTCTGATGACTTATCATAGTCCGCCTGTTGGCACAGCACCGTTATGTGTTCAGCGGTATCCGTCCAGATGACATTACCGACGGCCAGCCCTATTTTACCGTCATAGACCAAACTGTCGGCGGTAAGAAATTTTGGAGGATCCACGATCGTCGCTCTGCCTTTACTCAAAAAAGACTCATTGGCCCGATCATATCTTATTGCGTCACCATCTATTACCTGATTATCGTCCTGGTAGTAGGCATTACCAATCAAGTAGATCAGGTCATTGGGCTCATCATAGCGAATGGTATCCCCGAATGCCAGTTTATCTCCTTCTTTATATCGTGCATCTCCTATCATCATCATGGTTTTCTGATCAGTATTATAAATCATTTGATCAGAAACTGCCCAAGCCTCTCCTTTCCGATATTGAGGATTTCCTGATAGGAAAACTTCACCATTAGCCAAGTCATAATAGCCTGATTCTGTGTAAATATCCACGGAATCTTGTTGTATTCGCGTAGGGGCCAGGATCAAAGCCAGCTGTTGTCGGGTATCATACTCCAGTGTATCGGTATACATGGTAAAATCTTCTCCTGCCACTACTACACTATCCTTGAAATAGGCAATTTCCGTGTCTGCATGAAAATAACCTTTGATGCTCGTTAAATGAATGGTGTCGTTAGTAATGGTAGCTCCATCTGTATAGGTGCCTACTTTGGTGTTAAGATCATAAATCAAAGACTCAGTAAACAGCTTTTGATTCTTGCTTTCCAGCACTACTTGCCCTTTGAGAAAGGCCATCTTGTCCGGTCCGGTATAAAATAAAGTGTCTGAAAATACATCTACCGTGTCGCCTTGTTGGATGAGTACATTACCATAGGCCGTCATATTATTATTGATCAAAATAGCGGTATCTACATACATAAAAGCGCTATCGTGTCGTAATTCGACTTGCCTGTCAATCCGTACCAATCGCTGGATGGTACTGTCTTTTCTGGACTCGTATTCGCCGATATCGGCATGTTCTACAATTATGATTCTTTCCTTGCTCGTGTCGATGGCCACCGTATCAGTTTGACCGTGCGCAAAGGTAAGCGCGAAGAAGGCCAGACTTAATGTCAGGAAACGGACGTAGCCCCTTAGATGAAGGTGAATTCCAACCAAGAATTTTAGCTCTTCAGACAATAGTCTGGTGTACTGTCGTTTATACTGCATAAATTGTCATAGGCCCTGGAAATAGCGCTCAAAAATACTGTCAATATGAAAAATACGCTTTCACTAGCCCTCATAGTGTTGATTTCACTCTTTCTTAACACTGGCTGTTCTGCTACAAAAAAAGATAATGGGGACAAGGCTCAAAGGGCTGTCCCTACTAAATCCGAACTTCAAAGCCTTGAAAAGGCTTATTTCGCCAGTGGATGTTTTTGGTGCGTGGAGGCGATTTTTGAGAGCGTAAAGGGAGTTAAGGAAGTAATTTCCGGTTATGCAGGTGGCGATAAAGCAACTGCCACGTACCCCCAGGTCAGCTCTGGTTCGACCCGGCACGCTGAGGCCGTTGAGGTTTACTACGATCCTGAGATGATTTCCTATACCACCCTGCTTGAAGTATTTTTTGGATCCCATGACCCGACTACCTTAAACCGTCAGGGCCCTGACCGTGGTCCCCAATATCGATCAGCTATATTTTACAGGACGGAAGAAGAACATAAAATCATCATGGACTTTATCGCCAATCTCGAAGCAGAAAAAGTGTTTGAAAGTGCTATAGTTACGGAAGTAGTTCCTTTTACGGCTTTCTACTCTGCGGAGGCTTATCACCAAGATTATGAAGTCAATAATCCGGGTAATCCATATGTACAACGCGTATCCATTCCCAGATTAAAAAAGTTTCAAAAAAAATACCCTGACTTATTAAAGGAAAACAATCATTAATGATGCGCAGAGGCGAGCATTAATCGAGCCGCTTCTTTTCCTATGGTGGTGCCTATGGCAATGCCCATGCCTCCCAGACGAACAGCGACAACAGTATGCGGTGAAAGCTTTTCGAGAACAGCTGATTTTTTTTGCCCTAATCCAAGTATTCCACTCCACTCGGATATGATTTCAAAGGTGTTCATCGTAGTGCCAATGATGTGCTGCCCTAAAAATAATTTCAGGGTATCCTGAATTTCAGGAAGCACACCAAAATCCCACGTAGCGGATGCTTTAGGATAAAGATGGCGACCACCTCCCAATAACAGGTGATGATCGTCCAAAGTGCGGAAGTAAAAATATCCTCTGTCATAGTGGAAGGCGCCCTCAAATGGCAGCGGATCTTTAAACTTCGCTACCAAAACCTGATTCTTGCCCGGTAGGACTGACAACTGAGGCAGCAATTCTCTTGCAAAAGCATTTGTGGCGATGATCAACTTTTTTGGATACAGCTCCCATCCGTTTTCCAGCTCAACACCGGGTTGAAATTCGTCCAATCCTTTCACGTTGCATCCTGTCCAAATATGGATTCCTAACTTATTTGCTCTATCCATCAGAGCTTTCATCAATTTGCCTGTGTTTAACATGCCTTCAAGGCGATTCAAGACTACCTTACTAATCTTCGGGAAATAGGATCCGAAATCTGGATTTTTGAATTGGTAAGCCTGATCTTCTCCTGTAGCTTCGGCGACCAGCGCATTGAGCAGATCAAGTCTGGATATTACTTCCTCTAAAGAATCGATATCACTATCAGTAAATACCTCATAATTCCCAATATCCCTGTATCCTATCTCTGCATCTCCTAATTGTTTTCTCAAATCAAGAAGACCTCTGTATCGCATTTTGACTAAGTCTATGACCTCTTCCGTGTTCATAGTCTTCAGGTCATCCAAAAGCTCCGTAGGACTTCCTATACAGGCAAATCCAGCGTTCCTTATTGAAGCTCCAGCTGGTAGTATACCTCGCTCAATGACCAAAACTGATCTATCTGGCACTTTGGTCTTTATCTCTATGGCAGCCTGTAAGCCTGTAATTCCTGCACCCAGGACCAGGTAGTCAATATCATCCAAAAAATATTTTTGTTCCCAATAGCTTAGGTTTCTGTTTCTGTACCTGCTCATCTGATACTATCTTCGTGAGTAAAAAGAAAACTATGATTCAACGCATTCAAACGCTTTGGTTGGTGATTGCAGCTGCCTGTGCTTTTGCTCTGTATGGCATTCCCTTTGCCATGTCCTCTCAGGCGATACCTGATAGCAGCTATTTCGGAGACTCCCTTTATACGATTACGGATCATCCCGCTCTCATGGCCATGTTCACCATTGCCGGAGCTCTTTGTCTCCTTGCCATTTTTATGTTCAAGGATAGGAAAAAGCAACTATTAATGGGAAGGATAGCTATCGTATTCAATATTATTGGGCTTATACTAAGCATCATTCTATATTTCAACGACAGTCCGAGCATAGGGAATGTGGCAGTGGATGAACAAGCAGGATTATTTCTGCCTATTGTCTTTCTGGTATTTGCTTTCCTTGCCCTTAGGTTTATTGGAAAGGATGAAAAGTTAGTGAAAAGTATGGATCGCTTGCGGTAAAAAGAAAAGCGGCAAATCCGATGAAGGAATTTGCCGCTTTTCAGTGTACCAGATCTATATCTGATTATAAATCGTCAGCCCTTTTCTTAGCTGAATAGTTTACTCTTAGCTGACCAGATTTTCTAAGCTGGGTCTTCAAATCCTGAACAATACCCATAGTCACCTCACCATCAACACGCAATGAAGAAGTGATTCTGGGATGTTTTGCTTCCGGTACTTTCGTTTTATGCTTCTCTAAGAACAGAGGGATGTCCTCCACATTAGAAAACTTATCACCAAGTTGAATCCTTGGGGAAGTACCATATACATCCTCGTATTGTTCTTTCGGCTTACCGACATAAATGTAGTTCACCAAAGATTTCTCTTCCAGCTTGGTCAGTTCAGTAGCCTGAGGAGTAACGACATTTACTTTTAACTCGGAATCCCTCATAACGGTAGTAACCATGAAGAAGAAAAGTAGCATGAAGATAATATCCGGAAGTGAAGCTGTGGATATACCTGGAGCCGTTTTCCCTCTTTTCTTTTGAAATTTTGACATGCTGGTTTGTTTTCAGGTTCTTTCTAAAAAACGGATTACTAGCTTTCATCACCAAAAGCCGTTGGCTC
Source organism: Saprospiraceae bacterium (assembly GCA_965263225.1). Lineage (GTDB taxonomy): Bacteria > Bacteroidota > Bacteroidia > Chitinophagales > Saprospiraceae > DT-111. Next base: position 19,544 of record CBDHHG010000030.1, on the reverse strand, counting down.
GGCTTCTGACAGTACAAAAGGTATCTTGGACTTGATCTCTTTTCTGATTCCTAAAGGCAATTCGTCGGTATAAACCTGATCGGCATATCCCGGATAACTCTTTTGCAGTTCTTCAGTCCACAGCTCATTATAAGCTGCTTTCAATTCATTGTATACCTTGAGGTATGTACCGTACTCCGTTCCACGATCATTCTTAAGAGAAATAATGGCCTTTGTCGGCTTTTCAGCAAGATCCTCTCTCCGCTGAGGATTGATGATGAATTCCTTGGCCCGCTCTCTTAAGGCAGCTATATCTGCTAATTCTCCCCTTACCAGTAGCTGGTTCTGGGCATTCACAAGAACAGCAAAAGTATTACGGCTCTTGAGTTTAGTAGGATCAACTTCCTCTTCTGACCATGGTGGTAGTTTCACAAGTATCCCTTTATCTTCTGCTATGGTGGTCGTCACCAGGAAGAAGATAAGCAGAAGAAAGGCTATATCTGCCATCGAACCGGCATTCACCTCCGTAACCAATCGATCTTTTGAGCTCTTTCTAGCCATTACTTGAAGAAATTACGTATCTCAGAAAATATAAATGCTGCGAAAGCAATTACCAACATCGCAATTCCTGCCCCAATCGCCCCATTAATGGTACCGCTTGTGGCATCACTGATGTTGAATTTGTTGAATATGTCTTTCCCTCTTTCTGTTACAGCCTCGATAGGGAAAGCCGAACGGAAAATGAAAAACAAAACAAGGATAAGCACAACCCCGATGATACCTCGGATTGCACCTTTGGGGTTTGTGGCCATCTGGTACAGCCCAAATAAGAGCATTGCTGCTGCACAAATCACCGCCAGTCCTATGGCAGCGCCAATCCCAAAATCTACGGTTTTTCCACCGTCGGCTGTAAGAAGGAATATGGCAGTGATCAATATACCTACTACGAAAGCAAGTGTTTGACCATTCCTGGTAAGAAATGTATACATCTTAAGCTTTTTTTATAACGTGATTAAATGCCGAAAAATCCAATTCCTTATATTAAAAAGGAGGGAGTTCTTCAGTGTATTAGCTACGTCCAAACACGTTATTATCAGCCATTACATCTACCAATGCCACGGAAGCTTCTTCCATCTTATTGACGATGCTATCCATCTTAGACACAATGTAGTTGTAGAAAATCTGGAGGATAATGGCTACAATAAGACCAAATACTGTTGTCAAAAGTGCCACTTTGATACCCCCGGCAACTACTGTCGGAGAGATATCACCCACAGCCTCGATTCTGTCGAATGCCTGGATCATACCAATTACCGTACCCATGAAACCAAGCATCGGTGCAATCGCGATAAATAAAGCGATCCAAACTAAGCCTCTTTCCAGTTGACCCATTTGAACACCTCCGTAGGAAACAATGGCCTTTTCTACAGCCTCAGGCCCTTTGTTGGCGTTCTTAAGACCTTCATAAAGTACAGAAGCAGTAGGTCCTTGAGTAGACTTGCATACCTCCATGGCGCCCTGGATGTCATTTGACTTGAGATTCTCGTCAATTCGTGCCAATAACTTGTCAGTATTCGTGGTGGCAATATTCAAAGTAATGATTCGCTCAATACAAAATGCCAATCCAAGAATAAGACAAATCAGTACAAGACTCATGAAGGACCATCCCCCCTCAATGAACTTTTCTTTCAATACCTGAAAACCAGAAGCGTTGTCTTGTGCCATCAGATTGGCCGCTCCGGTAGCCATAAAAAGCATCAAGGCTACAATCTTTCGCATAGTGAGTTTGTTTTTTTTCGAATTAGTTTTGAAAAGATTAATGTCAATTTAAGTGTGCAAGGCCTTTAGGCTAACCACATCTGGCGGAGAGAGAGGGATTCGAACCCTCGGTACGCGGTTAGCGCACACACGCTTTCCAGGCGTGCCCCTTCAGCCACTCGGGCACCTCTCCAACTGTTTGTAACTATTGGCAATAATACACAATAACAACAACAATTAGCATCTCGACCTCCTTCGCAAATATTGTAAAAGCCTGTCAGATTTCAAAATTAAATCATGAAAGTTGGCTCCTATCATTTGGAAATGCGTAAAAACTACACTTTCACGCTCTGCTCAAAGAGATTCATGGCATTATTGGTCGTCTTTTGGGCAACTTCAGCCAATGGAATTTGAGACAATTCCGCGACCCGAATGGCAACTTCTTTGACATAAGCCGATTCATTCCGCTTCCCTCGATACGGAACAGGTGCAAGATATGGAGCATCCGTCTCCAATATGATCCAGTCGAGTCCGATTTCGGGCAGCACCTGATCTAATCCTCCGTTTTTGAAGGTAGCGACTCCGCCTATGCCCATATAAAGCCCAAGATCTATTACCTCTTTGGCCTGCTCCAGGCTTCCTGTAAAACAGTGAAAAACTCCCCTCAGACTTTTTCCTCGGTAATCTTGGAGTATTTCCAATAACATCGGTATAGAATCCCGGGCATGAATAACAATGGGCACATCGTACTCTAGCGCCCAATCGACTTGTGTGGTGAATGCAATCCTTTGCTGTTCTACAAAAGTTTTATCCCAATACAAATCAATCCCTATTTCTCCAATAGCCACAAATGTTCTCTTTTCCAACCATCTTCTCACCACAGCCAGCTCTTCTTCGTAATTCGCTTGCACACTACAGGGGTGAAGCCCCATCATAGCATAACAATATTTCGGGTATTTGCTTTCCAGTTCAAGCATTCCCTGGATGGACTCACTATCTACATTTGGTAAATACACCCTTCCAACGCCCGCATCTTTCGCCCGCTGTATCATCTCCTCCCTATCCTTGTCAAATTTCCGCGAGTAGAGGTGAGCATGTGTATCAATCAAATAAATATCTTCCATAATACAATCTTATGCTCTTATCTCTTCCCACGCAAGACATCTTTATGCCTTTTACTTGATAGATGCAGGGGTTTCTTCTTTTGGCGGGAATGGCTGAGCTAAGTTTTCTATGCTCAGCGCCTGCTCACTTCTCCGAAGTGGCTCTTCAAGTGGTTTGCTTTCAATGGGCTTTCTTATGTGATCAATTGGATATCTGAGTATATTCGCTTTATGGCCAAAAAGAAAAAATACTATGTCGTTTGGCAAGGGGTAAGTCCTGGCGTATATGACAATTGGAATGCTGCTCAACAACAAATAAAAGGATACCCGGATGCTAAGTTCAAATCCTTTAAGACTGAGGAAGAGGCCCGACGGGCTTTTCAAGGAAATTACGAGGACTATATCTTTAAGTCTAAGAATAGCCCTTCGAAAAAAAAAATCTCCAACTGGCGAATGCTGGATGAATCCATTCAAGCAGAAATTAATCTGGATGCCATTGCGGTGGATGCAGCCTGCAGCGGTAATCCTGGTTTAATGGAGTATCAAGGTGTTGAAGTGGAAAGCGGGCTTCAATTATTCCATTTTGGCCCGGCTAAACACGGCACAAACAATATTGGTGAATTTTTAGGTCTCGTGCATGGTCTGGCTTACTTGCAATTAACCAATGAAGTGAATCGAAGCATTTATACCGATAGTAGAATAGCCATAGGTTGGGTCAAGAAGAAGAAAGCGAAAACCACCATCCCGCATAATCCGAAGACAGCTAAGCTGCACGAACTGATACGTAGAGCGGAAAACTGGTTAGAAAGCCATACTTATAAGAACGAAATCTTAAAATGGGATACCGACAGATGGGGAGAAATTCCTGCTGATTTTGGAAGAAAATAGCCGAGTGAAAGCAGCTTAAGAACCTCGCTCATCGAAGCTAAGCAGGCGTAAGCCTCTAGATCCACAGGCCATCCAAATCAGTTAACGTCTCATAAGTACAAATTTCATTTTGTAGTCTGCTTTGATCTTCCCCTTCTTGATGTTCTCCAGCTTGCGTTGCACCAGCCTCTTTTTTAGTGGCTTGAGATACTCCGTGAAAAGTATGCCTTCAATATGATCATATTCATGCTGGATCACCCTTGCGTTGATTCCCGTGAATATCTCTTCGTGCGTTTCAAACTGTTCATCCTGCCATCTAATTTTAACCTGTGCCTGACGCTCTACCTCTCCTCTAACCTGTGGGATACTCAGACAACCTTCTTCGTAAGACCATTCTTCGCCACCTTCTTCTATTATCTCAGCATTGATAAAGGCCTTTTTGATTCCATCTTCCTCCTTGCCTTCTTCCATCATTTGCACAGTATCCACTAAAAAAATCCTGATGGCTTTTCCTATTTGAGGTGCGGCCAGTCCTACGCCGTTAGCGTGGTACATGGTCTCCCACATATTTTCCAGTAGAACCGCTAAATCGGGAAAATCTTTTTCTATCGATTCTGCTTTCTTCTTCAAAACCGGCTGACCATAGGCGTATATAGGTAGTATCATACAATTAAAATATTCGGTTGAATGTGTGATGTCTGTGTTAATCTAATAATGGATCTGAGATAGCCGACCTTCATGGTTTTCTATTTCTAACCCTTTCCATGTAGTCTTGTAAAATGATCACCGCAGCTACTTTATCTACTAATCGCTTGTCCCTGCGTTTCTTTCGACTTGGAACAACGGCCCGAATAGTCTGTTCTGCTAGCCGACTCGAATAACTTTCATCCTGCCGCTCTATCAATATGTCCGGAAAGGCCTTTTTCAACTTTTCCATGAACTCATTGATCTCACTCGTTATTTGTGCCGGACGTCCATCATCATGAAAAGGTTCCCCAACAACAAAACAATCTACATCTTCAAGTGCCAAATAGTTTTTCAAATATTCGAATATTTCTGATCTGGGAACGGTATCCAAACCAGTAGCAATGATCTGTAGAGGATCAGTTACCGCCAGACCTATCCGTTTATGCCCGTAATCTATGCTCATTATTCTCGCCACACACACAAAAATAAAAATCCCTCTCAATACCGAATCAGCAAGAGAGGGATCATCCCAAAACCGTTTTAAAAGTTCTTTATTATAGAGTACACCTCAAGATGTACTTATAGATCAATAGTTATCAATTAATTTGAGCTGAAATTTTTGCGTAATTGGGACAAACGCTTTTTTGAATCGGTTCTTGACAGTAAGTTTTTTTCTTGACAGTCAGCTCGTTGTGAATTGCATAACAAATATACAAGTCGCCCTATTCAAGATATATACCCTTTCTAGGGTATTTTCCTAACAATTTTTACTTTTTTAGCATATATAATTGCCTTGATAATGATATACTAATAGAAACAACAGTGCGCTTGTAGTATAATTTGGCCACATCCCTTTTCAAGGCTTAGCCTTCGGTCATTATTCCCTATTAATAACAATGGCCGCAACAGGTAAAATACCTGTTGCGGCCATTGTTATTATTGAACTATGATTTATTCCATTATCAACATTCTACGAGTAGCAGTCCAGTCTGCAGCCTCCAATTGGTAATAAATAATACCTGTGGCACTCAGTTCACTGCTATTGAGCCTTAATTCATTATAACCAGCCTCGAATGCTCCCGATCTTGTAAGCAGATGCTTTCCACTTGCATCAAAGACACGGAGTGTAGCATCTCCAGATGCCGGTAATACAAACCCAATAAGCGTTTCTCCTCTGAAAGGATTGGGGGTATTTTGCATCAGAGCAAATTCACCAGGCTGTGCTTTGCCAAACTCCAAATTCAAATCTCTTCCGTCCAAATTCACATCGTAGAGTTCACTGGTAAATAATGTTCCTAAGCTGATTTCATCCTTTAAGTTCGTAGTCTGATCGGCAACAACCGTAATACTGACGATTGCTTCATCGAATTTAATTGCACGGTCATTTTCCGATACCCAACTGATCAAGAGATCGTTTCCAATCAGATTCTGCTGATCAGAACCCAGAGTCAGACCATCAGGACCAATGACGTCCACGAGGGATAAATGCTGTCCAAGCTTAAGATCAAGCTGGTAACCAAGAATTTCACCAGCCTCTTTGGCTCTAAGCGCTATGGTATGCTTCTGGCCAGCTTCCAGTCTTATATCTTCCAGACCCAAATCAAATCCAGCCGATCTGTTTTGACTAGTAGGATTAGATTGAGCGTTGGCCCTCGCACTTCCATCCAAATCCCCTACTTTGATGCCGACAAAATCCGCAAGTACCGAACCTGCCAGGCCATTGATGTTGTATATTTCCGGGAAGCTGGTCTCGAAAGGATCATTCGCATTAGGGAATACGTAACTCTTATCTACAAACCTCCAGCTTGAATTATTGTCAAAAGAGGTGGAGATAAATAGCAGTGCCTTTCTCAATTCAATAATGTCGAATGCCGTAATGGAACCCGTGTTGTTGATATCCGCCGCAATCAATTGATAAGGATTATCAATACTGCGAATGCCGCGGAGGTGTTGAGACAATAAGACCAGATCATAAGTGGAAATACCATTAAGCAGATCATCATCCTTCGAAGGCTTTACCATATAGTTGTTTCCTTCGTCAGCTGCAAATCCATAAAATCCACGATTGTCCGTCATTTTATGATCGATCATATCTCCTTCTACGTCTACACGAACCAATTCTATCGCTTCTCCTGCTCCTGTGCTAATGGTACCTGCAATACTACTTTGATTATCACAATCGGTCAGCAATAATCCAACTTCACAGGTAGCATAATTGCCAGCTTCATCAAATACATAGATGCGCAAATCTTCCGGAATACCCGTTACATCATCACATGTGCGACGGATTACATTATCAGTAGGATTATCAGAGAAAGCATATCTCAGATCATCTTCCTCTGAACAATTATCAGTACTTCCAATGTTAAAGTCACTTGCCCATATTTCAACATATCCTCCAGCCTGCACAATCATAGGAATAGTAGATACTCCAAGTCTGCAGTAAGGAGTTGGTGGCTTGCAATCTTCTATGGTGAACTCGTACTCACATACATTGGCATTGCCACAACCATCCTCTGCTCCCCATACTATGCGGTGAGTGCCTACCGGGAAGAAGTCAGTCAAAGCATAATCATCTGCCGCAAATCGGCGTACTGGTAAATTATTAGGATTAGGGAATGGGTAACCAGCAGGATAGCTATCGCTATAACCAAGCAAGTCATAATTCCCATCATTGAAGGCATCGAGTTTAAAGTCAATGCGCAACTCTCCTGGTTTGGTACAATCGTCTGTAATGCCTGGATCAAGGGTAACCTCACCTACACAACCTACGCCATTGGCATCTCCATATCCGCAGACCGTCACATCTTCACAAGCAGAAAACTTAGGACCCTCAGTATTCAAAAGCTTGATCACCTGAGTAAATTCCCATTGGTTAGGAACGATACCGGCATCATATCTGCACCAATCAATTACATGCCATTTACGGAATATCTTTACACATGAGCTGTCAACAAAAACAAAGGTTTCATCATCGTAAGTCGCACCAATATTGCTACAGTTGTCGTCATCAATTCTTGGACGGCGATCCTCTTCAAAGCGCACAGCCAGATTTTCCGGCTTAAATACCTCATCTATCGGGCCTTGACAACGATCAAGCTCCACATCACAGGGCCACTCAATTAATTTATTGCTCCACTGATTTCCCCCTACTCCGGTCACGCGATCACAAGAACCAAGATCTCCTGAAGTTCTTCTCCAGCATACACTTGGCACCCAAAAGTCACGGCAATTTATAATGGTGATGTTCTGTGTTGCAAAGTTAGACTGGTTACCAAAATCGTCTTGAGCCAGCCAGGTTCTCACGATTCTTCCTTGTCCACAAGTAAGGTTAGGCGATACGCTTTGCGTGAGATTTACGGCACAATTATCTAATGCATATCCATCAAAACCCCAGAAAATATTGTACTGCGTATCATAACAAGGATCGCTGTCCGGATTTGAAGGAGCAAACTGAGAGAATCTTGGGTGAGCAGGACAAACCACATCTCTTGTTACGATGGAATCGCGATCTGCAGGATCTGCACTTCCCACTACGACTTTTCCAAAATATTCATCCAATTCATCCGTATAGTCATTCGCATTATCCGGGTCAAATGGGAACCAGAAATCACAAGTAACTACCACATCCGTTGGAGGTACAATTCTCGGAGGCAATTTATCCTGAACAGTAACCTGAACCATACAATCATTATAACGACCATATAGAGGTCCGGGGCCACCACCGTTGGTAGGCCAGTTCATTACACTTTCTGCTTCCGGCAATACTCCAGTATAGTCAGACGGGTCCTTATGAGGGTTAGATGCATACCAGCTCGCATAGGCACCATCCGAAGCGGGGAACACATTTCGGAATTCATATGGTGCCGGATCTACATCATACACCCTGAAAACCACTGTAGTAGGGTTATTGGGGATGTCCTCACAGCAAAACTTCACAAAATCGTCAAAGTAAGATTGGCTGCGTTGTGGATAATTTGGATGCGAGACCAGGTTGAGACCCAGTGCACTGGAAAACACTCGGCTTGGTGGAAAAGGACGAACATCATCGTCACCGTTAGCTTCTCCACAAGTAACAGCCTCATAGTTACCATCTCTTACCATCTCTTCTCCTCTTGTATCTCCGTCTTCATCTGCATCGATCTCAGCCATACGCATGGCCTTGAAGTATATCTGATTTTGGCAGCCGTCAAATGAACCATCATCGAAGGTATGCGCAAATACTTTAGATGTTCCTAAATCCTCAGAATCAATATTGTAAGTTGTGGTAAGATTAACCACTGTGAATTGATCGCAAATCGCTACGGGTGGAGCATCGTCCAAAACGGTAAGCTCTATGGTGGTTCTTCCTACATTCCCACAGCAGTCTTCTGTAACATAAACGACATCATGTACACCAGGTGTCAATCCTTTAACCAGCCACAATCCATTTCTGAATTCTACAGTAGCTCCACTTACTTCTACTCGATATTCTAAAGGAGCACTATTGCAATTATCCGTTAGCCAAGGTTGTGTAGCAAACCACTCTGCCTCACAACCCCAAATGTCTGTAGATATGGTTAAGTCATTTACTCCATTGATTTGAGGAGCTTTGTCATCATCCACTTTGATGACCTGATTGTGATTCAACACCTCACCTGTACACCAATCCAATAAAGTCCACTGGCGAATGATCTTGAAACAATTCCCGGCTTCTCCACCTGAAGTATTACATACATCCAGCCTGGTATCAGAGTAGCTCACATTGATGTTGTCACATATATTCCCAGGAGTTCCAGTTCCATTACATTTTACAGCACCGCAAGGAAACAACTTACCATCTTCCGGACTTGGATACCCATTTGGTAAAGTGTTCCAATAGAAAGGCGTAGTGGGAGTTTCACAGAAACTGAAATCTCTTGATTCCAAATCTCCGCCACAGATGTTTTCACACAAGAGAGCTGGCTCATCTATACCATCAAAATTAGGAGGTAAATCTACCTCCGCTAAGGTAGTAGGCAGGATTCTAAACTCCTGCGTACAAGTAGATACATTTCCGGATGGATCTACTGCAGTCCAGGTCCGCAATATGCTCGTAATACCACAGCGCCCACCACCGTTTACTACATCATTGCTGGTCAGATCAAAAGCACCGCAGGTCTCAGTTACTTGAGGTGCGTTGGTATTCAAATCCTCATAGCAAGCGAAACTGCAAGTGGGGTCCGTATTACCTACCGGACAATCACAATTCAAAACAGGTGCGGTTTTATCCTCCACGTTTAAAAGCCCCCAGCAATTATTTCCGGTGGCATTGTCTACTACTTGAGCAGTAATAGTCATACCTACTTCACTGGAAGTAAGCATGGGGCTGGTCGGAACAGGCTGAGTCATGGCCTGATCATAAAACAGATTTACAGTATAAGTACTGTTTTGAGTGCCTTCCAGGACATCATCTGCCTCTACTATTCCTGTGCAATCGGGATCAAGAGTAAAATTACCACTTCTGTTACAGGTCAGGCTTTGGGCCTGAGTCCAGGTGGATAATAAACTAAGAAACACAGATCAACAAAGAAACCTTGCCAATTGATTCTGGCTTTTCGCGTAAATGTAATTTTCATTTTTCATGAGATTAGAAAAGTCTTTTCATTTTTTGGAATGAGTATCACGTGCTCGCCAAGAGACACGACGATATATAACATTGATCAGGTGTTGTGCAGTCTTTCACTTAAGAGTAAGGCCAGGCTTTGTTAAGCAAGCAGATTGAAGTGCCTTGTAGGCTTGCAAAATCGGAGATTGGATAGGGAATAGAATAGACTTCTAGTTCCACTAATTATATACACAAAAAATAACCCTATATGCCAGGCTAATTCCATACCTATTTCCAGGTATTTTCTTTATTCTGTCCGCTTCAAGATACTAATTATACAGGCTTAGTAATTTAGTCCTATGACAGGATAAAGACTGTTGGAATCAACCGAGCGCATACCCAACCCGAAATGGCCTGGGACTTTCTTACTAATCATTGAATAGATCTACTGCGTTCTTCCCCATGGCTACGCGAGTGCTGACGATTATTATCAACGCAGACATAGAGCAAAAGGTCAAGATTTAAATTCCTAAACCACTTCGTTCTGAGTATAACTATCCTGTCAGAGCACTATTCGCCGGGCTTGCTGCCTCCTCCGGCGGCGCGTGTATTTTATTACTTTCTAAAGGCTTTTTTATATTCAAAACAAAAGTGGCCTCTTTCGAAAAATCCGAAAGAGGCCACACAACTTTATATTAGATTTTCACCCTTCGGGCTAGATCCAATAGTCATCATTACTCGATGATGATCATCTTCTTAGTAGCGCTTAGGTTCGCTGACTCCAAAGTGTAGTAAAGTACTCCGGCTCCGCTCAAGTCTGAACGGTTCACGCGTACCTCATTGTAACCCTGGCCATACTCACCTTCTACTTGTCTCAATACCTTGCCACTCACATCAAAGATTGTCAAGGTCGCTGATCCTGCCTCGGGCAGTACAAAACCTATCGTCGTCTCATTGCGGAATGGGTTGGGTGTATTCTGTAGTAAAGCAAACTCGCCAGATGCTGAACCTGTGAACGTCAGATTTACAGCCTTAACGCTAAGGTCGCTGCCATAAGCTTCTGCTGACAAGGTCTCTCCCAAGCTGATCGCTTCTGACAACTGTACTGCACGTGTAGCTCTCAACTTAACAGTGAACAACGCTTCTTCAGCTGTCAAGTCAGCTCCTTCTGCTTGTGACCAGCTAGTAGCTATTCCTGACTCAGTTACGCCAAAGTTTGAAGCACTTACTCCAGCCAAATCTGCTGTTTCTGTTCCGATTAGCTCCAGTCCGTTCAGCTTCAACTCAAACTGATATCCTGCGATATCTGCAAAGTCTGCTGCGTTCAGGCTAACCTCTACTTCTTCACCTGCTGCCAAAGCACGATCTGCGATGTTCAATTCGATAGAACCTCCGCTTCTGGTGCTGCTGCTCACACTGTTTACGTTCGCTCTTACGCTGCCGTCTACATCTCCTACCTTAACACCTACGAAGTCTACTCCACTCAAACTTCCTGCGAAGCCATTGATGTTGTATACTTCTGGGAAGGTAGTCGCGAATGGATCGGCTGCATTAGGGAACACAAACGTCTCGTCGATGAATCTCCAGCTTGTGTTATCTGGGAAGCTCGTAGAGATGAACAACAAGGCCTTTCTCAACTCGATGATATCGAAGGCTGAGATACTTCCTGTATTGTTAACATCTGCTGCTATCAGGTTGTATGGTCCGTCTAGTCCGCGGATACCTCTCAAGTGCTGAGAAATCAACACTAGGTCATAAGTAGATACGCCGTTCAACAGATCATTGTCCTTCATCGGACGGATGCTGTAGTTGTTGCCTAGCTCCATGCCGCTTACATCGTAAGATCCATCAGCTGGGGTCAACACCATCATGTCCATATCTCCTTCTACGTGGATCTCTACTCCTTCTACTGGCTCTACTGTAGCTGTAGCTATTCTACCGCCGATTGAGAACTGATTCGTACAATCGGTCAGCAATAGGCCTACTTCACAAGTAGCATAGTTACCTGCTTCGTCGAATACGTAGATGCGAAGATCCTCTGGAATTCCAGTTACATCATCACATGTGCGACGGATTACATCATCCGTTGGATCAGATGAGAACGCATAGCGCAAGTCATCCTGCTGCAGTGCAGTTATCAAAGCTGCCAATGTTGAAGTCACTTGCCCAGATCTCTACATATCCGCCACTTAGTGGGATCATTGGAATCGTAGATACTCCCAAACGGCAGTATGGGGTCGGTGGCTTACAGTCTTCGATCGTGAATAGGTATTCACATACGTTGGCATTACCACATCCATCTTCTGCTCCCCATACGATACGGTGGGTACCTACTGGGAAGTAGTCTGTCAATGCGTAGTCCGCTGTTGCAAAGCGACGTACTGGCAAGTTGTTCGGGTTAGGGAATGGATAGCCATTTGGATAGCTGTCGCTGTAACCCAAGATGTCGTAAGCTCCGTCGTTGAACGCATCCAACTTGAAGTCGATACGCAACTCTTCTGGGCGAGTACAATCATCGCTGATTCCTGGATCAAGAGTGATCAATCCTACACATCCTGTTCCGTTTGCATCTCCATAACCACATACCGTTACATCTTCGCAAGCTGCATACTTCGGTCCTTCTTCGTTCAATAGCTTGATTACCTGTGTGAACTCCCACTGGTTTGGTGTAAGACCAGAAGTCGAAACGACACCAGTCAATCACATGCCAGGTACGGAAGATCTTAACACAAGAAGAGTCTACGAATACAAAGGTCTTGTCTTCGTATGTCGCTGCGATATTGCTGCAATTGTCATCGTCAAAGCGTGGACGACGATCCTCGTCAAAGCGTACATCAAGGTTCTCTGGCTTGAATACTTCGTCGATTGGTCCCTGACATCTGTCTAGCTCAACATCACATGGCCATTCGATTAGCTTTCTTGCATACTTGATGCGGCTCTCTGGTACATTCGGTGGCAACAATGCATCGATCTGTGCCTGGCTGATGAATGTTCCAAAGATGTAGTCATCTGTGCCTACTATATCACATTCGCCTATGTCTCTGGCTGTTCTTCTCCAGCATACTGCTGGTACCCAGAAGTCACGGCAGTTGATGATCGTGATCACCTGTGAAGCCTGGTTTGAACGGTTACCAGCATCGTCAGTAGCTACCCACGTACGTGTGATTGTTCCCTGACCACATACCAGATTAGCATTCACACTCTGCGTCAAGTTGATTGAGCAGTTGTCTAATACGTATCCATCATAGCCCCAGAACATGTCATACTGCGTGTCGTAGCATGGATCATCATCTGGATCTAGTGGTGCAAATTCGTTGAATCTTGGGTGTGCTGGGCACACTACATCCTTCGTTACGATGCTGTCGCGATCCGCTGGATCTGCGCTGCCTTCTACTACCTTTCCGAAGTAGTTATCCAACTCCTCTGTGTAGTCATTTGCATTGTCTGCATCAAATGGGAACCAGTAGTCACACGTTACCAATACGTTTGGTGGTGCAATTACTCGTGGTGGCAACTTGTCTTGTACTGTTACCTGTACCATACAGTCTGCATAACGTCCGTAAAGAGGTCCAGGACCACCTCCATTCGTTGGCCAGTTCATCACACTTTCTGCTTCTGGTAGTACACCAGTGTAATCAGAAGGATCTTTGTGTGGGTTAGATGCATACCAGCTCGCATAAGCGCCATCACTTGATGGGAATACGTTGCGGAACTCGTATGGGCTTGGATCTACGTCGTAGACGCGGAATACTACTGTGATTGGGCCGTCTACTATGTCTGCACAGCAGAACTTAACGAAATCATCAAAGTACGCCTGACTACGCTGTGGGTAGTTAGGGTGAGACACAAGGTTCAAGCCTAGAGCGCTTGAGAATACGCGGCTTGGTGGGAAAGGACGTACATCATCATCGCCGTCTGCTTCATCACAGTCGATCGCCTCATAGTTACCGTCTCTTACCATCTCTTCTCCTCTTAGATCGCCGTCGCCGTCTGCATCGATCTGGTTCATACGCAATGCCTTGAAGTAGATATCATCCTGGCAAGAGTCGAATGAGCCGTCGTCGAAGGTGTGGGCAAAGATCTTAGTGGTTCCTAAGTCTTCTGAGTCAATATTGTAAGTTGCTGACAAGTTCACTACTGTAAACTGATCGCATACCGCTACTGGTGGTGCATCATCAATTACTGTCAAAGTAATTCTGGTCTCACCTACATTTCCACAGCAATCTTCTGCTGTGTAGATTACTGTGTATACTCCTGGTAAAAGATCCTTAACCAAGAAGTCATCTCCTTGTCTGCGGATCGTCTGGCCAGGTACTTCTACGGTGTAAGTCAGTGGCTCTGAGTTACAGTTGTCCATGATCCATGGACGTGTCGCTAACCAGTCTGCTTCACATTCCCAGATGTCGGTAGAGATCGTCAAATCTTCCAGATCCAACAAGGTTGGTGCTTCATTGTCTTCTACCTTGATCACCTGGTTGTGGTTCAATACCTCTCCTGTACACCAGTCAAGGATGGTCCACTGACGCAAGATCTTGAAGCAACCGCCCTGTGATTGGGTATCAAATGTCGATTCTTACATCCTCGTAAGTTGCGTTGATGTTGGCACACAAGTTTCCAGGACGTCCAGTTCCGAAGCACTTAACAGCACCACAGTTCCAGTTCTTGCTGTTGTCCGGGCTTGGGTGGCCATTTGGCAATACGCTCCAGTACAAGTTTTCTGGTCCGCAGAAGCGGTCATCTCCTACTTCTACATCTCCGCCACATACATTCTGACACAACAACGCTGGGTTCTCTACACCATCAAAGTTGGGTGGCAAATCAAGATCTGCCAATGTGATGGGCTCGATGTCTATCGTCTGTGTACAAGTAGAGCTGTTACCCGCTCCATCTGTAATCGTATAAGTACGCTCAACTCGCTTGTCTGTACATCCGCTCGCATTTGGCATGATCACATTGTCGTCTACTACTAAAGTAGCTGGTCCACATGGATCAAATCCAGTAACTGTATAAGTTCCGTCTGGATTCAAGCTGGTTGTTACACCGTCTCCAAATGGAAACTCCAGTTCTGCATCATACTCGATGATAACGGCTACGTTATTGATCGTTCCGCCGTCTCCTGCTACGTTGTCTGTTACGCGTACAATCCACTCTCCCGCTACTGGCTCTCCGTCAAATGCACTCAAGGCATTGTCTGGTATTACATTGCCACTGATTACTGGTGTTCCTACACATACCAACGCTGCTCCTTCGTCGTCAAAGATCGCATCTACATCATCTGTATTGCCACACTGACCGTCAAGGATTCTTACTGTTGTTCCACTTGGGCTGATTACATCTATATCCAAGTCTCCTACCCACGTATGGGTAATGTCTACTGCTATGTTTACATCTGTTACTACTGCGCTAGATGGTACTCCTCCTACAGTCAATTCCTGATCAAAGTTCCCTGTGCTGCCCCAGTTGTCTCCTGTGGATACGCTGGCTGATGTAGAAGCACTGATCGGAGATCCTGGTGTCAAATCAGCATCACATCTCAATGTCAAATCCTCACATACCAAGCCTGGGATGTTCTTGTCTTCTACTACTATGCTGCCCCAGCACTTATTGCCGGTTACATTGTCAGATACTTGTACATTGTAGGTATTGCCTACGTCTGAGCCGTCAAGATCTGCTCCTTCTGATGCCATATACAAGCCATCTCCGTTTCTGTCGATGATCACCGTATAACGGCTGTCATAACAGCCATAGTTGCCTCCTTCAAGTATGTCGTCTGCTCCTACAGTCGCTGTACAATCATCTGCACTCAAGCTGATGTTTACTCCACTGTTACAGTTCAATGATCCACGGATCGGTGCAAACTCCTCTACTACTACGTTAAAGGCACATACGGTTGTGTTACCCGCTGCATCTGTGGCTATGTACTCGTAGCTGGTTGTTCCGATTGGTAGCGCAGTTCCGCTTACAGGACCCATAGTCTGTACTATGTCTGCTCCCATCAAACTTCCTACTATCGATGCTGTCAACTCATTTGGAAAGCCTACTGCTGCAAACGTTTGTGGATTGTTCGGATCAATTCCACATGCTGTAGCTCCTAACCATGTATCTGTTCCTCCTCCTGTTGGGTTCTTTCCAACTGTGAATGGAAAATCTTCAATAATCTCTAGCAATAAAACTGATCCCGCTGGAACTGTCACTGAGGAAGTTAGCGGTATATTCTGGAAACTGCCTGGTGCGCCTCCTAATACAGGTGCACCTGTAGTTGCAATTAAGGTACGGTTCGTAGAGCTTACATCATATGGAGTCGAAGTATTGCTCAAAGTGTATACATTTCCTACAATAGATCCTAAGCCTACATTGATCGTGCTTATCGCTACTGATACAGAACTTACTTCCCAGTCACTAGCAATGCCAAAGCTCGCTATATCAAATGCCTGGAAGTATCTGTTCTCTACTGCTATAAATGGTGAACCAAATGTAGAACAAGCAATTCCTGGTGCAAAATTCGCCGCATTCGTCGTATCCTGGTTCGCAATTCCAAATGCCGTCGCTGGACAGTTGTCCATCGCAATTGGCTCATAGTTGAAAGTGAAAGTACACTCTCCGGCATCCAAGGAAATCGTCTGATCCTTCAGACAGTTCATGAAAATTGGTCCCTGATCGTCGATCACCGTTATATTGAAACACTCCTCTACCTGTCCGCCTACTGATAAGCCTGTGAAGAAACATACTTCTGTAGTTCCTACTGGGTAGAAATCTGAAGCATTCTGTGTTCCATTATAGTTGTTCGCAAATGGCAGGGTTGATGATGCGTATGATAGCGCAACTGTAATTTCATCCACTGCACAGAACGAGTTTACATCGATATCCGCTCCTACTGTGAAATCAAGGTTACCATCTGCTGCTGCTGCATTATAGTCAGCCGCTGAAATCATGTATTCAAAATCATTTGCCTGGCAATCCGCTCCACCTGTAGTCAGATTTCCTATTAGAGTACCTTCCAGTGAAAACGTCGGATTCTCTGTACCAAATGAGTTGTCTGAATTCCAGTTACCTGTGATGCTTACCATTGTTCCAGCTGGTGCATTCGCAACCGCGCCTCCAATGGTGAAGTTCGTTACGCCAAGAGTAGTCTGTCCTGGGTTAAATGGTGCAATGTTTAGGTTCTCCGTTACTGGTCCTAAATTCACAATAGAATTCGGATCAGGGATTCCGGCACATGACATTCCAGTCAAACTTGGTATAGGTAAAGTCACATTGGCTCCACATACAGCAGCTTCTGCACTTAATGTAATGTCGCCTGGCAAGCCTACAAACTCACAAGATATCTCTGTGAACGTAATGCTGAAGCTCAACAACTGTCCGCTGTCTCCTCCTGCATCATCACAAATAGACAATGTCCAGTTGCCATTAACAGATTCTCCTGCAAAACCGGTAGCAAACGGGCCTTGCTCTGCCTCAAACGTTCCGGTAAATGGTGCTGCTCCTGTTGTTATGTTTGGTGCACCATCCATAAATACAGTCATAGTGAAGTTGTCGCCAGCTCCACCATTGTCAGATGACAGATCCCATACTGTTCCACTTGGGGAGATAAGGTCCATCTCAATGTCTGCATTAAAAGTATGCGTAAGATCTACTGACACACTGGTCAGCACATAATCAGTGCCAATGTTCCCGGTCAATGGTACATTCGCAACTGATTCGGTAGGTCCTCCTACACAAGGAAAACCTCCTGTCCCTGTAACAGGGATAGGCTGAGGATTACCTCCGCCCGTGTAAGGTCTGTGCATATGACATAGTTCCCAAAAGAACCAGGCACAACACATACCACATTTTGGTGAATAATTTTCTTTCCATGAGAATTAAATTGATTTTTTTACAGTTTCTTTTCTGATAGGAGCATTTTATTGCTCAGTCAGAATGTCTACTGCACGGTCGCGAATGGCAACCAGGTTCAATGATTGATTAAATGCACCGGCACGACCAAGAAGCTGGCCATAGTTTAACTGAAGCGCGGATTCCACACTTTCACCATTGCTGATGCGGTCTGAAATACCAGTGAAAAACTCTACGCGGATAGAGTTGTCTGCTTCCAGTGAGGTACCGGCAGCGTCCTCTGTCTGTGCAGTAAGTGTGGCCACTTCCTGCTTCAATACACTTATAGCAGCAACCTGATCCAGATAGACCAGTGTACCACCATAATCTTTTGCATTAATCGCGCTCGAAGTACTGAACGACGATTGAGCACTTACACTCTGAACTGAGAAGATTGCAGCTACAACCAATGCTAATGCAAAGATTTTGCTCACACCCGTTCTCATTCTCAGATGCAAAGCCCTCTTCAAGGTGTTTTCCATGAGAATAAAATTTTGTATTAAAAAATGATGAAATGACTGTTTATGACTTCCCGGACAGCACCGGAAAGAATGGAAATGAAATTGTCCTTGATGACGAAATATCAATAGATAAGAAGCTGCGCCACAGGGCACATTCTGGTGTTTGTTCATGGATTATCTTTAAAATCGCCTCATACCTTCATTAATATGAGACATCACTTATCCTTGGGATTTGTTTCAACCCTCCGGATGACACTAATGCTTGAAACCTAATTGTAAAGGGGGGGAAAGGTGGTTTAGGATAGATCAGAATTATAAGCTCCCTTTTATCCTTTTGTGTTATGACAAATTTATAGCATTTTCAGGCACCATATAACTCATACCTCTAAAACGGGTATTTTTGACCAATTCTCGTCTTATTTTCGGGGCTTTAAACTATTAAAAACTGTTCTAATTTGAATATTCTGCCTGGTTTCTTATCGCCTCTTACTTTCAAGTCAGTAAAATACTGACACCCTCTTTATATCGATTCTTTCGAACAGCTTTTTTCAAATACGGTTCCTAAGCTCAATATCATTTAGGACAAAAAGAAATAGCCCCTTACACTTTGCAGCGTAAGAGGCCATTACCATTTATTATACCGATATCATTATATGTATACTATCGGTATTCTTTCATCCTTACTCGATGATGATCATCTTCTTGGTAGCGCTTAGGTTCGATGACTCCAAAGTGTAGTAAAGTACTCCAGCTCCGCTCAAGTCTGAACGGTTCACGCGTACCTCATTGTAACCTTGGCCATACTCACCTTCTACTTGTCTCAATACCTTGCCACTCACATCAAAGATCGTCAAGGTCGCTGATCCTGCCTCGGGCAGTACAAAACCTATCGTCGTCTCATTGCGGAATGGGTTTGGTGTATTCTGTAGTAAAGCAAACTCGCCGGATGCTGAGCCTGTGAAAGTCAGATTTACAGCCTTAACGCTAAGGTCGCTGCCATATGCTTCTGCTGACAAGGTCTCTCCCAAGCTGATCGCTTCTGACAACTGTACTGCACGCGTAGCTCTCAACTTAACAGTGAACAGCGCTTCTTCAGCTGTCAAGTCAGCTCCTTCTGCTTGTGACCAGCTAGTAGCTATTCCTGACTCAGTTACTCCAAAGTTTGAAGCACTTACTCCAGCCAAATCTGCTGTTTCTGTTCCGATTAGCTCCAGTCCGTTCAGCTTTAACTCAAACTGATATCCTGCGATA
>CBDHHG010000029.1:0-16198 GCA_965263225.1 Saprospiraceae bacterium | reverse complement strand
GACTCAAATCAATGGTTTGCATGAGCTGAATGTTATTTCAATGGATAGATATGGAAGAGTAATAGGTCAATACTGGGGATGTGAGGTGATTAAACGCAGTACTCCTCAGCTTTATTTTCCAAAATCGAACCTACTACTCCCTTGTCAAAAGCCTAGTACAGATCCGCCATCCCCTTTTCCAGGAGATAATCGCTTAAGTTGATCCAGCACTCGCACTTAGTGTCTTGGTAATAGATCTCCGTCAGCAAGCGCCCATACTTTCCTCGATCATCCTGATCGGTGATGGCAATCACCCGTTTGTTAAGGATCAGCTTCTCGACTGCATCGCGCACTTTGATGCCCCTGGGCCGCTCCTCCCCTCTCAGCTCCGGGGTATCGACGCGGGCCAATCGAATGACATCTTCATAGCGCAAGCTGAAGCCCATCTCAAAATCCAGGGTGAAGGTGTCGCCATCGTAGATATCGACGACGGTAGCGGAATAGGAATACGGGCGATAGATATCGCTTAAGGAAGTTTTGTCCTTGGGAGTAATTACTTCCGTGGTGGGGCCTTTGATGCTCCCACAGGCCATCAGCAGCGCCAATGGCAATAGTTGTAGTACCTTTTTCATAGCTTGAATTATTGATTATTCTTTCTTCTTTGAAATCCGTTTTTGCGGCCTATCCGGCTTCTGTTTTTCCTAATCTATACTTCAATCTTGCCGACTCATTCCTTGTCTCCCTCAACTGCTTCGCCAAGGTGTTCACCATCACTTTTCGTATGTCGTACATTTCATGGTGACTTTGATTCAACAAGTCTTCTTTGATCATGACCAAATAGGCCTCATTCCCTCCAGTTAAGATCGATTGATAAATCGACTCAAACACCAAGTTTTCATCGGCGTAGTACTCATTAAGCACATCCGTTATCAATTCGGCTTCACACGATGACCAACACCATTGTACGATTTTATGATTCCAGTATCTCCACATGTCAGGTCGAAATTTTGGTGTAGTGAATCAATACCTTGGAATACTGTTCTTCACACTTACCTCCTAGCCTCCTTCTGGATGTTCAACTCCAAATTGGTCAAATTGATAAGGGTTTGGACTTGTTTGGCCATGGCCTGAGCCTGAGGTATGTATTCTGGATCAGTACGTACTTTTCGGATGTTTTCCATGATGACACCTTTGAGTTCGGCCATCACTTCATCATTGGGGTTGGGTTCTGGTGCGGGAGGTAGAGCCTCGACGGGTTCGCAGTCTCGAATAAAGAAGCCAGCAATAGCCCGATTGGTAAAAATGAATGACTTCTTATTGGTAAGGAGATGTACTGCTTCTTCCTTCACTTCTATGCCTTGGAAAAAGTAAACCTCTCCTTTGTATTTATAGTGCTGACCTAGCATAGGCCGTAAGTTTTCACGAATGACTTCCATGATGTTTAATTTCTCGCTTAAGTAATAATTCTGCTCTTTTTAGTTCGATCATTTCTTGTGTGATCAATTCCTCAGCTATACCTCTGTGTTGCAGGAGAGATTTAATATAGCCATCAGATAGTCTAGTGGCCGGACGTCCACCACTGGCTTTAATAATACTTTGTAGATGGTCCTTTCTAGATCTAATGGCCAAGTTTTCAAGCTGACAGTTCAAGGTATTTCCGTCCTTGAAATACACTAACATTCCTTTAGGAATTGGACCATGATACTGCTGCCAGAGATACCTATGATACAATCGCCATACTCTAGGCGCTATACGGATAAACTGATAGGCTCTTCCGCTTTTACTGGTACGGGTAGTGATAGCACCATTCTCCAGTTTATTGGTTGGGGTATGACCTTTTTGAAACCAAGAAGAACTAGCTTTTTTTCGTTGCTGAGCAGTCATGGATTTCCCCTTATTGGCGGAGATATTACCTTTTCGAAAACGACCATTGTGGTAGGACTTTATCTGTAAAGTCGTTGCTTTTCCCTTTATGGCTGACAGCGACCGATTAAATCCACTGGCTTCCAAGGTCTGATATACAAGCAGACGGCCACCGATCGGATAGGCTTCTTTGAGTATTTGTAACTCTTGATTTGACCAGCAACGAGAGGTGTCTTTCAACGCCAACTTATTGGCCCTTTCAAGGATACCATATTTAGAGCGAGTAAACCCCGCTTCTAATAGTTTCTGCTGAGCTATCCGCCATCCGCCTTGATGATAGTACCTTCGTAAGATCTGCTCTTCTTTTTGAATCCATTTTCTTCTCATGGTTACTTTGATTATATGTTTTCCATCCACTGAGCTCGCATCGCTCTTTCCAAGGGGGGCAATTGACTCAGGTTCTTTTTCCAGCGATCAAACTTGAGCTTGATACGCTCTCGTTCCTTGTAATTTTCTCCTAGATAGCTGTAGTCGTGTAGTTCGGTGGGTTCGGGGTAGTTTAGGTATAGGCGCTCGGTAGCTACTCCCCTTCTGGTAGTTGCTTGGAAATCGATGTAGCGCCAGCCGTGCTCCAGTAACTCATCATATAGGGGTGTTGGGTAGTGTGATATCGCCACCGGACAAGTGAGGGTGCGAACCACTGCCAATAGTCTTTGGTGATCCAGCGGCAGGAATTCGTGTTTGTAGCGTGTCCGGGGATCAGACCGGGACTCTATTAGGTACGGCGGATCAAGGTATAGGAAGACTTGGTCATTCAATAGTTTGATATAGGATCTCAGTGGGTTATTGGGTTCGTAAAGGGATTCCAGGACGGATAAGGTATCCTGCTCCTGGAAGCACCATCGAGATCCCGGAGGATGTTGGATCCCGTTCCAGGTTTGTATCACCTCAGCATCCAGGTCAAACCCCAGATTGATGGCTGCGGGGCGCTTGTGGCGGATAATGCCGCAGTACCCGAGAAATCCGGAGATGAAGACATGATGTGGTGGTATTTGGTTAATGATCTTTTGGTAGACGCCGGCGCCGGATTTGCCGCCGTAATAACTGCCTTTTATGTTGAAATATATCATATTAGTTCTGTTTTTGCTTTTACTGCACTGGTGGTAACATTACCTCTGGTTATTTCTCCGTCAAATACAATTCTTCCTTTGCGCATGATGTGATAGATATATAGAAGGCTCCTGGCTCCCTTTGCAAGTTTTGCATCGATTTCACTAGTTCTTTGGCAAAGTTCTTCCAGGCTTATTCTCTGCTGTGCCAGCAAGCAAACTTGATTTTCAACTTCATCGGATATATGTTCAAACTGCTTCATTTCTTTTCGTTTATTGGTTTACTCGTTGATGTTGGCTCTCTTTTTCAATGGCTTTTGTTCATTTTTCTGGGAGGTTTGAGCTAGTAGCTCAAAGAGCGTTTGCAAATACCTCAAAAACCAAAAAAGGCTTGTCCCGCAAACTTCCTCCGGTCGGACAGTGCGGGACGGCTGCCCGCTCGGAAAGGATGGCTCCCTGTAACCTTGGCTATCTTTACGGGACGAGCTCGCCCTCCCCTAGTAGGTATTCCAGTGCTTTTTTCTGCTTGCGGAGCTTGGTGATTTCGTATTCTTTGTTCAATGCCTTAAGGGCTACTTTTCGGTTGTCTCGATGCATATCTTCTAGTAAAAGGTGTCGCTTCTTGTATTCGGTGATCTTTCTGTCAATATGTTCTAGTTGCCGGATTAGGGTATTCGGATCAGGGTTATTAGCCAGGCATTGCTTAAGGGTCTTTAGTAGGGCTAATTGGCTTCGGATTTTGCTTAGCTGCTTTTTGGTTTTCGGGCCTGGGATGGTAGCCCTGATTGATTCAATCTGTTGGTTGATCTGGTCGATTGTTTTCATGAGCTATGATTTTGGAAGGTGAATGCGCGTGCCTTCAAATACACTGTCGCAAGGCATGGTAAGGGTGAATATTTCCATTGAGTGATCTTCGTTGTAGTTCAGTACTTCGGGGTCGCAACTTTGGTAGAGGGTGCGCTCTGATTTTGTTAGATTTTTGAAGTAGTATTCGAAGCAAACGCAGCTATCTGGGGATACTGCAGGGACGAAGGCCTTGGGGGCTTCTCCCCTACCCTCTTGGGCATTTTGGAACATAAAAGTGAGGCAGAAGCAGAGTAAGCCGATGCCGGTGATGTATTTCATGGGGTGTTGGTTGAAGGTTTAGAAGTTTAATGTTTGGGGGTTAGGGTTGGATTTTTACGGAATTGGCCTTGATGTCCTTAAGGTGTTTTCCGTTCTTTTTTGTTTCCGGAGTTTCCGAGGTTTCGAAGAGTTTCCGGGCTTTTTCGAAGAGGGCTATTTTATGCCAATTACGTAGACGCGTGCTTTCTCTAGTAGCTTTTCTAGCCGCAGTTCGGAAATCATAGATACGCTTCCCTAATTCGGAATAATTGTACCATTTGTAACCTATTCGAACCTTCAGAATCTCACCATTTTCGCCCGTCTCTATTTCCGTGATTTCGTCACTTTTTTCAGCATCCATTACGGAAATAGACTTTCGCTTGGATGGCTTGCTTTTACTGGTGTCTTCAGCTTTTTCGGATTTCCGTAATTTGGTGGTTTTGTCTTCTTCTAAAACCTCGGAAACTTCCGAGGTTTCCGGTTCCGGAGTTTCCGAGGTTTTATCCCCTGTCATTTCCGGATTTTCCGATGTATTCTTTTCCGGTATTTCCTCCTTTCCGGCTTCCGCAATTCCTGGTTTCTGCGTTTCCGTAGTTTTGGCTTTCCGTACTTTTTGCCGCTGACCAGGATCAGTCAATTCTTGGTAGTCTTCTCGTTGGATTAGTTCCGGAAGCGCATTGTATCCTTTCCGTACTTCGTTGAGTATACTCCTACCGACATAAGTGAAAGGAAAGGTGATCACTTCCATTACTACACTAGGCTGAAAATCGAATTGAGAAAACACTGGGTCGGGATCGATATCGTTGCGATCATAGATGATTTCGCGGATGATGGTCAGCATTAAGAGAAAGAAGATGGCATTGCCAGCAATACTTGATAACTGCTTACTGAAGAAAGTAACCTCCTCTTTGTGGATGTCGCCGGCCGTACCTTCCATAGCCAGGGTGGTGTCTCTGGTGATGGTATAGGCTTGGTCCAGTCGCCCGTACTTCAGATCAAATCTGTCCTTAAGGGCATTCAGTTCTTTTTGCTGCTCCGCACGAATAGGGGAGGCGATGGGCTTGCGCCGCTTTTGGTAATCGGCAATGCGCCGCTGGTGTAGGCGCACCTGCTGATCGGTCCACACGGTATTGGTCTTTTTGCGGTTTTGCTCTAGTCCGGCGATTAGGGTCTGTTCGCCTTTGATCTTGAAATCTAGTTCTCCCGCTGCTTCGGTGACGAGTTGATCATAGCGGGTGATGATCTCCGCCTTTTCGGTTTCGTAGGCGGTCTGGAGCTTGTCGAAGCGTTGCTGGTAGATGCTGTCGAAGGCGACCAGGTCGGTGTTCTCTGTGTCGCCGCCCATCTCTCTGGCAGTAACTTCAGCGGAGAAGTGGCTCATCTTGTAGCTGTAGCGCGTTAGGAAAACGACGAGACAGAGACTAAAGGCCAGGACAAAGTACGTACGCTTATCGCCCTGGTAGGTTTTCTTCAAAATGGTCCGACTGATGTAGCGCACGATCATCGTATTTACGAAGTCGGGGACAAAGCAAAAGGCCCAGTACCCCAGGAATAGGAGGATAGCAGCAGCTACTGGCCAGATGCTATTCATGTAGTCGGCACTGTAGGATTTGAAGCCTTTAAAGACCGTCAGACTGGATATGGCCAAAAAGCCTAATACGCCGATCCGAACGATCCCCAAAATGTACACGTCACCTTTATCCATATTTTCCGGCAGGGAATAAAATATTTTCATATATTGTTGATTGTTAGATGTTTAATAAAGCCTGTCGTTGCGGTTTCCTCATAGCACGATGGGCTTTTTTGATTTATTTGCCTTCGGCGACTTCCTTTTTCAGTCGAAAAAAAGGAAGCAAAATTCTTGGCAAAAAAAACTCGTCCCTCAAACAGTTTTTTGCCGGGCCTCCTACAAGTCGACTCCCTCAAATTCTTCGGCAATCTGCTTTGAGGTTTTAGGGAAGTGCAGGGGGGGAAATGAAATCCGGACTATGGCTCTCCCTAAGCCATGTCTTTTCCAATTTCCAATTTTGTACTTCCGACTTAACCTAGTCCGGATCGAGCCGGCCGGCCCAGAGGTCGACCTGGTTGTTCCAGGATTCGAGGTGGAGGCGGAGACTGTAGATGCGGCGGCCTAGCCAGGCCAAAAAGTAGTAGCTGAGTAATTTCGTGGTTTTCATGACATGCTCTTTTTGAGAATTTGCTTACACAAAGCCAAGCCCATTTTTAATAGAAATTTCTCTTGTAGGTCTCTTGGCATTTTATTCCATATTTTCTTGGCGTACTTGTTCGCTGTTTTCTTATCAATCGATCCTTGTTTTATCAGATCTGCTAGTAAATCCCATTGTCCGTTGAAGTAGTCCTGATTCATATGGCTATATTCTCGTGTGGGGTAGGGGCGATAAATGGGGTACTTGCTGTGGGTATCAAGGGTGCAATCGTCTGTTCTTCCAACTGGACGGCCTCGCGGATCAGCAGTTGTGTCGGGGCATCGATGTAGATCATGTTGTCAGGGTGGAAAAGGGCAAAGAATTCGCTTTTGCGGAGCTGGCAGGACTCGCCTTGTAGCTTTTCCACGGCTTCTTGTAGCAGGTATTCCAGGTAGTGGGGGAGTTCATCCAGCTCTAGGCGGATCTGGATGGCCTTGACGATCGCCACTTGGGTATCGCGGGATAGCTTCACGGCAATTTTGCCGTTTTTGAGGGATCTAGCCATTGGTTTTCTCCGATTTTGAATTCTTCAATGAGTTGATTGTGATGGTAGAGGCCAGCCCAACTGACTTTGCCTTGCCATTTCTTGTCTATCAGGTATTTCAGTCGTGCTTTCGCGGTACGGTTCTGGTCTTGTCGGATGGTGCTGTTGTAGTAGTAAGCTTTTCCTTGTGGCTGGCGGTGGTCCAGGAAAAAGACGGCTAGTCGATAGCTGCCTTTTTGGTCTCTAGGCCGTCGCCTTCGTTGTGGCTTGCGTTGCGTTTGCTGCATTGACATTTGCTATTTGTTCGTGGAATCTGTCGAGTAGCCAGCTGTCGTACTTGCCGAGGCGCTGGGAGATCCGACGATAGGTTTCCGAAGGACCGATTTTGGCCCCCGGTTCCTGCGCTCGCAGGTATTCTTTGATCGCTTTCGTGAGTAGTTCCTTGGCTTTGATCTCGGCTTTGGCCTTGATGTGGGCTTTAAACCAGGATTTGGTACGAGTGAAGCCGGTTTGGTTTCGGAAGTCGAAGTATTTCGAGGGTAGGGGTACCCAGCGTTTTTCGCCTTTGGCCTGGCCGCGCTCGATCCAACGGCGTACCAGGATGATTCGCTCGATGATTTCGGCGGCTCCGGCCTGGAATCGGTCGGGTGTGGTGTAGATGAAGTACTCTGCTAACACGGCTTTGGCGCGCTCGGCTTCTTCGTCGGCAATCCATTTGTCTTCGTAGAGGTTGAGTAGGGCACAGGTCCAGATGACCTGGAGATGCCGCTGGATGGATGCTCTTGTCTTTTCTGGCAATGGCTGCAAAGCATCCCGTAAACTCGTGGGGGCAATGGCGGCGGGGCCTTCATCCTGGGTATCCGGGATGGCCGCAGCAGTGTTTTCCGGCGATACTGTTCTTTTTTGGGGGGTGCCGCGCAACTCGGGGGGTGTTTCCTGGCCTGCGCTGCCTTTTTCGTAACCTGATCCAGTACCCTGTGTATCCGGTATGCTGCCAGATGCTTGGTTTTCAACAACATTTTCGGGCTTTGCACATTTATTAACAGCCTTTTCCACAGTTTTTCTCCACTCATTTGACTGAAAACCAGCCTGTTGTTGAGAATCAGCGCCGCTTAATTCTATTAATTCTTTTGTAACCTGAGTTGTATTACAGGATACTGTATGGCGAAAAGTTTGCATGGAGGGTGCACCGGCGGGGCCTTGATTTTGGCCGTTAACACTTTGTTGGAAAAGATGGATGATGTTATCGGGCTGGCCAGCCGCTTGTAGATGGACGATGGCACCGTTGAAAATCATCTCATATTGGGCGTTTGAGCCGTGAAAGACCTCCTCCAGGATGATTTTAGCAGCCTTGAGGCGCTTTCTATGGTTTTGGATGCTGCGTTCGTTACAGCCCATCGCATCGGCTAGTTGCGCATTGTTGGTGCGCAGCGAGGGTAGTGGAGACATCTCTTCGATGCCTCCACCATACGCCTGCGCTCGTGCTATGGCAACGCTGTATAGGAAAAGGAGATGTTGTGCCAATGCCTTATGGGGTGCTCTCAGTTGTTCCCGTAAGGGCTTATCGGCATTGTAGCGCTCGATATAGGCATCCAGGAGTTTTTTGGACTTGCGCCATTTGAGTTGATAGCTTGCTTTACACATAATATTCAGTGGATTATAATCAAGGGGCGTAATCCTGGGACCACGCCCCAATGTGCAGCCTCTCGCTGCCTTTTTCGTTTCCTGCCAGGGGGTCGAACCCTGGGATACCACTCAGGAAATTGTGAATTTCTATTTTACTCTTTGCAACAGACCATTTTCAAGGGCTCCAATTATCTCATCACGTTTTGCGTAAAGCTTGCCACGCATCTTATATAGTTTGATATCTCCGTCTTTATTCATCCGAAGGAGCGTCCGTTTACTGATCCCGCCTAGATAGATTTGGAGATTATTTAGATTTAATAAATAGGCCTTTTCGGGAATAGCCTGAATCAAAGTTTTTTCCATGATGATTTTGAATTTTGATAATAAACTAGGGCAGCGGGCAAAGCCTTGCCCTAGTCATTTGAACCAAATCAGAATACTATAAGAGAAAACGGTGCGAGTGAAGGGAATCGAACCCAACAAGACTCCAGCAGCCACCCGCAGAAGACCTGGATTCAGGGGATGAGGGATTCACCCCCTGACCAGGTCGATTATGAACACCTAAAACCCTAAAAACTAATCACATGCACTCAAAGGGTAAGAAGCTCTTTAAAAAGGGGGATGATCGGTGTTGTCCCTCTCGCATTGGACACCACCGATCGAAATTTTGCCCGTGCCACTTTTGGCCCAGACCACTACATTACTGATAGTCGCAAAGCGTGGAGTCGAACCACCGGGAACCCTGCCGTTGCTCTGCGTAGCGCTCTCATGCAAGGGGCGAGTGATTCACCCCTTGATGAGCGCATCCAACAAATTATAATCCCATGTCATTGCTTCAAACGGTGAGGTATGCATCGCTTGAAGATGAAGACGACCTGCTTATGCTCTTCCGATGTATCCAATTTCGCCACGAACGATTTTCTTGGCTACTTTTTCTATTTCGTTTCGGTAAAATCGATAGGGGCGGCCAGGGCGGAATTGCTTGACAAAACCCTCCTTGATCAGCCAGCGAAGGTTAGATCTATGTACTCTGCCTTTCGTGATGTTAAGACCTAGTATGACGGCCGCTTCTTCAGGATCTACCCAATCGGAACGCGTTTCCTTGGCTTTCATCAGGCTAACGAGTTCCTTTACGGCAGCCGTATTTTCCTTAAGGGCTTGTAAGTATTCAGCATCCATAATTGTAGGGATTACAACGGGATTTAATTGTTAGGTTGACCTCTTTTAGGCGGCGTGAACGGCATGATGGATCTCATACCCGTGTTCCTCTAAGATCATTTTGTACTCGAATAGGGTGACCGTTTGATCGCCTATCGCCCATTCTTGCATCAATTCCAGGGGATCTTTATCCAGTAGGGGGGCGATTTTACCAATCTCCTCCATGGTCCAATCCACTTTCCCTCTCATCAATCGACCAAAGCGATTGGCCGAAATGGACAGGGTTGCTGGTAGGATGGAGAATACTTTATGACTTAGCTCCGCCTTGAGGTGATTCCCAAAGGCAATCAATTGCTCCTTTTTCTTTTCTAAATTCCTCATATTGTTAGAGAGATGTATTATGGTTAATGGCTATATTGTGTGCCTGAATCAATATTGTATCTGTCACTATGAATCGGATTGCCCCCCAATCTCACCTTCCTCGTATTCAACTTTATTTGATATTTCAGTCAACTTTGGTTTAAATACATTATATTGTTGTTACAAATAATGGATATTTGTAAACCGAATAGTGATTATTTAGAAAGTAACTGTTGTTTATTTACAAAACAAATATAGTGGTTTTTACGTGTAAAAAACAAACTCTGTTACATTTTAAAACAAAATCCAGTTACATTTTTATTTTAATTATCTATATATGTCTTTAGCTGAAAGACTTAGGTTGCTTGTTCAGCATGAGGGGAAACAAAAAAAACTCGCTGAAAAAATTAACGCGACTCCACAATCTATTAGTCAGACCATAACGCATGATCGAAGTTTAAGCGGAGACACCATAATTGCCATCGCCGAAGCCTACCCCCAACTCAATATGCGTTGGTTCTTGACGGGACAAGGCGAATCGGGTTTGGATGGGGTTGTTCTGGAGGTAAAACCAGAAGATCCGGAGAAGGAGTTGTTGAAGGAGGAGTTGTTGAATCTCTATAAGCAACGGGTGCAGGATTTGGAACGGGAGATCCGGGAGTATGCGCCGATACTGGCTAAGAAATTGAAGATTTAGTAGGATCAAAAAACATAAGCAATGGCCTTAATCGTAGCGATTACAAATTGTTCCAAATCATTTTGATCAACGACAAACTTGGAAGCTGACCAAACTAAATAGATGGGCAGGAAAACGAGGCAATTGAAGCTAAAGTCCGGCTTATTGCGTTCTTCATCCTTGATTCTAACTTGCATTTGCTGGTAGTTTCCAATGATAAAGAACATAGCAATACAGAATTGTACAAAAAACCAAGTAACATCGCTCATGTCTGAAATGGTTAAGTTAAAGAGTTTCGCAAGTCGAATCTCACAGTCCATGTGGCTAATTGCTATAGCAAACATTAAAGACTTGTTTGAAGTTTCAGAGAGTTTAGTAGGTGTTCTTCAGAAAGATTTGCTGCTTAAGGAAGTCAAAATTGACTGGTCCCACATTATCGTTATTTCAATTCTAGCTTTTGTAACAGTCAATCTTTTTAGAGCGCTAGCCGCAAGTAAAGATAGTGTAGAGGCAATGAAAAAAGATTACGAATCGCAAAAAAATAAATTTGCGGATCAAAGTTTTGTAGCCTCGGTAGTCAACGCGCATCGATTACAGATCATTGTTGGTCAAAATATTAAGTTCGCCAATAAGGAGATCGAAAATAGCTATCTACAACAAACTCTAGATAGTGAAAGAGAGTTGATTCGTGGCTACTTAAGAGAACTTAATAAGGATAGAACTGGGGAAGATATAGATCGTATGATCGAAGATTTCTATCAGATTGATTTTTGGGCGGATGATCAGGATCACAAACATCAATAAAAGGGATGCTGGAGGAGAAGGTGAGGATGTTGGAACGGGAGATTCGCGAGCAGGCGCCGGACTTGGCGGCGCGATCAGAGATTGAATAGAATAAAGTAGCTATATAGACAGGAACTGAGAAGTTAAAAGCCTGTTTTACGCAAAACACTCTCAGCCCTTACGATGTAAGTAACCTATTTCGATTTGTTTACAAGGGACTAATTGTTTCTACAGTAGTTTTAGATCATAAGCACTAGGTATATTAATATTCTCACACAGTAAAGTAATTATTTACCCCTCATCAGGTTTTGCGCTCTAGGCAAAAACAGCACTAAGGTATTGGCCCGGTTTTGGGCGGAGAAGCGCATGTCAAAAGAAACAATAAACGACACTTGGGGTAGCTGCTTACGATACTGCATCTTCCCTTAAATCTAATGAAAATGACAACACAACATTTTCTGGTTATTTTTATTTCTTTGACAATTTCAAGTCTCCTCTTTTCTAAGCAGGCATCCAGAAAAGGAAAGGACTATGCCTTGATTTTTGCTATACAAGATTATGATTATTGGACCGATCTTAAGAGTCCAATTAGAGATGCAGAAGCATTAGCAAAAGACTTAAAGGGTACTTATGGTTTCGAAGTAGAAATCGTAAAGAATCCAACTAAAAACAAGATCTATAGAACCTTAGGGACCTACAGAAGCAAACTGTATGGCAAGCAGGATCAGTTATTCATCTTCTTTTCGGGACATGGCGAGTTTAATGATGATACCGAAGAAGGTTTTCTTATTCCACGTGAAGGCCAGCTAAATGATCCCTTTCAGGAAAGTTTCTTACCCCATAGTCGTTTGGAAAAAGCCATTAACACTATCCCTTGCCAACATATTTTATTGGCTATTGATGCCTGCTACAGTGGCACTTTTGATGAATCGATTGCACAAATGAAAGGGAGCAGAACTAATTTTAGTCGAAAACAGGATCAACTGCCAACCCACTTCTTCGTTGAACAACTATTGAAGCATAAAAGTAGGCTCTATTTTACTTCTGGGGGTAAAGAAAGGACTCCTGATGGTTTAAAACATTCGCCTTTCGTCACGCAGTTTCTAACCGCATTAAGAGATCTTGAAGGAGTGGGGATAGATGGAATTATTTCATATACTGAAATACTTAGTCACCTGGAAAAGGCCAGGCCTCTACCAAAGGCGGGTCAATTTGGAGACAATGAAATCGGCAGTAGTTTTGTCTTTGTTTCCCGCCAGGCACTACCCTCAATGCCTAAGCGTAAGGAGGTGAAAAATAAGTCTGAGGATAGAACCCTGATTTTTGATGAAATGGAGCAGCTGCGTGTCAAAGCGAGTGCCCTTAGTTTCCGGAACTTTGATGTTATCGGAGTTAAGCCTAGAAAAAATGGGAAATTTGTTAAGAAGAACTGTGCAAAAAATATATGGAATGTCGCAATACAGTTTGAAGTTATGCCGAGTGAATTCATAACAACTGGCTCCAATCAACTTGTTTTCAGGATTAAAGGCCCCGATGGTGAATTATTGCGTTCCAATGATGACTGCGCCCCCTTCCTAAATAAGAACCTAAATAGAACCACGTGCTCTACCTTCACACATGACCTGACTTATGAAGGTGATACTATGTCTGTATTTATGCATTGGCCTTTGAATGTGAAGGAGCAAGAACATAAGTTTAGTCCGGGAGCGTATGAAATAGAGATCTATAATAAAGGGTACTTACTGAATGAAACCAATTTCCTTTTAAAGGAGTGCAGTACGACTGGCGTTATTGATACCCTACGGAATTAGCCAACATAGGGGGAATAGATTCTCCAATTGGCAACCTCATGAAGATGACAAACAATAGTAGACTTTCAGTATTGAGACCAAGTGCCTTATTTCGATTGATTGTAAGGGAGCTGATTTTTTCTATTGTCGTTTTTAGAGTATAGGTATAGATCTGTTTCTCATAAAGCATTATCTACGACTACAAGGTGGTATAAGCTTAGCAGAGCTAAGCGGGAAATCATCAAAAGTGCATGTCTTTTCAAGCCCATTCTGGTTTGATATCTTGTATTTATTTTTTTGACCATTGTTTTTAACTAATGACTAATACCATACGTATTCTGGAGCAATTGTCTGAGTCTGAACTGGTGCGGGTAGCGGGAGGAGAATATCTGATGGGGACTGAGGATGCTTCTGAAAGGGAACAACCTGTCCATTGGGTTCGACTTGCTGACTTCTACATGGGAAAGCACCTGGTAACCCAAGGTTTTTGGAAATCAGTTACGGGGCATACTCCTTCGCAATTTAAGGGAGATAAGCATCCTGTAAATAACGTCAGTTGGGAGAATGTACAGCAATTCCTTACCTCTCTGAATGATAAAACAGGCCAGTCTTTTCGTTTGCCGAGTGAGTCGGAATGGGAGTATGCGGCGCGAGGGGGGCGATATAGCCAAGATTATATTTATGCGGGTAGTGATAAGCTGAGTCAGGTGGGTTGGTATGTTGACAACTCGAATGATGAGACGCATGAAGTCGGCTTATTGTTACCCAATGAGTTGGGCCTATATGATCTGAGTGGTAATGTGTGGGAATGGTGTGCGGATGACTGGCATAGCAACTATGAGGGAGCACCAGCAGATGGCAGTGCATGGATAGATAGGCCTGACAGAGGTTCTGGGCGCGTGCTGCGCGGCGGCAGCTACTTCTATAGTGCTGAGAATTGCCGCCCTACGATCCGGCGCAGGAATACGCCGGACAATCGCAACGGCCTTATCGGCTTTCGTTTGGCTATGTCTCTTCAGTCAGTTGGATAGCCATTGGCTTTCCGTGAGCCCGAGCGACGGCAGATTTGTGCGCCAAGCAGGGAGGGACGACCGGATAGGCGTGCAAGACGGAGGGAGTGAGGAAATATCTTGAGCACTGAATTTTGGAATACTGATAATTGAATGAAAAGATGCAGATTAAAATCTTTACCGTACCCATCCTAGGAGGAGAGGCGATTATTGAGGAGATGAATACCTTCTTGCGATCCAAGAAGGTATTGAAAGTCGATAGTGAATTGGTGGCTACTGATGAGGGTACGTTTTGGAG
This sequence comes from Saprospiraceae bacterium, assembly GCA_965263225.1. Lineage (GTDB taxonomy): Bacteria > Bacteroidota > Bacteroidia > Chitinophagales > Saprospiraceae > DT-111. The sequence continues at coordinate 1,751 of CBDHHG010000029.1, read as the reverse complement.
CTTTTGTCTGCGATACTTGGAGCATGCTCCGGAATCAAAAAACAAGAAGGTCGATTATAGAGAAGTATTGGATCAGGAAACTTTCAAGCGGTTTTCGGAGTTACGGCAGATCCGACGACAATTAGCACAGGATGAAGGCATACCGGCCTATGCCATTTTTACCAATGAAGAACTGGCAGCTATTGCAAAACAAGAATCATTAACATTGGCTGGTCTTCGAAGGATCAAAGGAATCGGAGCTAAGAAGCTTGAAAAATATGGTCATCACTTTGTAGCAACAAAGAAAAATGAAGCGAGCAAATAACTTGATAGAAAAGATAGCAGAGCCAGATAACCTGCGCCTTGCTTTTCATAAGGCTACGCAAGGTAAACGGTATTCCAGTCAGGTGCAGGCTTATAGGGCAGGGCTTGATACCCAGCTATTTGCTTTACGGGATCAACTCCTTCAGAAAAAAATAGAGGTAGGAGATTATCGTTACTTCAAGGTCTATGACCCAAAGGAGCGGCAAATTTGTGCCAGTGCATTCTCTGAGCAAGTTCTACATCATGCCTTGATGAATGTTTGCCATGCCTACTTCGAACGGGCTCAGGTTTTTGATAGCTATGCCAGTCGTCCAGGGAAGGGGGTGCATGCTGCGCTTAGGCGTTCATTTAGCTTTCATCGAGTGGGGTATTGGTTCTTGAAACTAGATGTTCGTAAGTTTTTTGCCAGCATTGATCACACTGTTCTACAAAGGCAATTGTACCGTTTATTCAAGGATAAGTCTGTATTACGCTTATTCAGTCAGATTATAAATAGCTATGAAGATGCCAGTAGAAAAGGGCTTCCGATTGGCAATCTCACCAGTCAGTACTTTGCCAATCACTACCTATCGGGACTGGACCATTTCATCAAGGAGCAGTTGTCCTGTAAATCCTACGTCCGTTATATGGATGACCTGGTGATTTGGGATAAGGATAAAGGGACATTGAAGCAAAAGCTTAGCATTATCAAGAGTTATGTTGAGGAGAACCTTCATCTTTGCTTAAAGCCTTCGCAGCTTAACAAGACTGGGCGTGGACTCCCTTTCTGTGGATATATTTTGTATCCGCACTATATACGATTATCGAGACGGAGCAAGCGTAGATACATCAAAAAAATGAAGCTGCTGGATGAAATGTATCGCACAGGCGAATGGAGTGAAGCCAGTTGCCAAAGGCGTGCGCAATCCTTAGTGGCTTTTACCAGGCATGCCGATGCAATCCAGTTTAGAAAGAACAATATGCAGTCTTTATCAACACAGTGAAATGGAACTTAAATCAATACAAGCAACATCAGAAATAAGCCTGGATATGGTTTTCATCGAAGGCGGGGAATATAATATGGGGGCTGATTATCAGCAAACTGCCTTGCCCATTCATGAAGTGAAAGTTAAGCCTTTCTACCTGGCAAAATACCAGGTGTCACAGGAATTATGGGAGGTAATGATGGGCAATAATCCTTCGAGCTTTAAGGGGAAGAATCGCCCTGTAGAAAGAGTAAGTTGGAAAGATGTTCAACAATTCCTAGTTGCTTTAAAATCAAAAGACGGGCGAGACCTTCCGCTTACCAAGTGAGTCGGAATGGGAGTATGCGGCACAAGGCGGTTGCTATAGCCAAGATTATATTTATGCGGGTAGTGACAAGTTGAGTCAGGTAGGTTGGTATGTTGACAACTCGAATGATGAGACACATGAAGTTGGCTTATTATTGCCCAATGAATTGGGCTTAT
>CBDHHG010000028.1:0-400603 GCA_965263225.1 Saprospiraceae bacterium | reverse complement strand
TTAAAAGACTAAGCATGAGCCACAAATACTCGCATATGAAATGGTATTGCTGTTGCTTTCTTCTCCTTTTCACTTATACCCTATCAATTGGACAAGAAGATCCACTCAGTCTGCCTCCATCTTTACAAGGGAAGATTCCCTTCGACTTCGAAGAACTCGCTTCTCCCCCATCCTTCCAATGGGAAAACCAAGTGGATTCGGTATGGTCCCTGATCTACGAAGGAGGTCTTTTTGATGGAGAAGCTACGGAGGTTTTTGCCTATTATGCAAGCCCCAACACCTTGGGAGATAAGACCAAGACAGGCGAACAATTTCCTGGGATAGTGCTGATACATGGCGGTGGTGGGACGGCTTTTCGAGTTTGGGCGATGGAATGGGCCAAGCGAGGCTATGCTGCCATTGCTATGGATCTAGGTGGAAGCAGACCTGCACCTATGGAGAATCAAGATCATTTGTGGGGCACTAAATCAGAGCGCCTAAGTAATGGAGGACCTCCTCAGAATGATACCCATAAATTTTATCACATCAATGCAGCCTTTACAGAACACTGGCAGTTCCATGCCATTGCAAACATTATCCGTGCCCACTCCTTATTACGCTCATTTCCTGAAACCGACAATAATGAAACAGTGGTGACAGGTATCAGCTGGGGTGGATATCTAACCTCCATCGTGGCGGGAATCGATCATCGCTTTTCAGCCGCTGTCCCCGTTTATGGATGTGGCTTTTTGTATGAGAAAAGTGTCTGGTTAAACCGTTTTGACTCTTTGGGAACTGCCGCTAGTCAGAAATGGGTTCGCCTGTGGGACCCCTCTAAATATGTTTCGAATATCAAATCGGAAGTGCTCTTCATTAATGGAACCAATGACTTTGCTTATCCCGTAGAAAGTTGGCAAAAAACGGTCGAAATCACGCCGAATGCCACACAGCTCATGATCCCCCAAATGAGACATAATCATGAATACGGAGCCCAACCTAAAGAAATCGTTCATTTCATGAAGAAAAGCAAGGCCCTACCCAAAACTTCAATGCCTCGCTCAAGGGGAACCCGATTCGTCAGTAGAATTAAGCAAAGTCAATCGATCCAATCCGCCACACTCGTCTTCACCAAAGAGGAAGCACCGAATAAGGAACGAAAATGGGAAACCCTCCCCGCCCAAATCAAGAAAAATCGAATTAAAGCAGAGGCTGGGACGGACATCAAAGCGGCATACTTTCTAGTCGAATACGGGGATAACTCACTTCGTCTGAGTAGCCCGGTCTGGTTCAAAGGTCGTTAGATCTATACCTTGGGGATCGAGCAATGCAATTCAATATCGTTGTTTTCTACCAATGAAGGAGCGATCCCCCCTGGAAGAGACTGGGCTTTGAAATAAAAGGCCCGATCCAGTGGCTTTTCAGCGCAAACCTTTAGTATTTGTCTACACCTATATCGTGTGGCGGGCCTTGTGAAGGAATAGAATGCAAAGGAACTCTTGTGGCTTATCTTAGGTTTAGGGAGTATTAACAGATCCTATAAAAGACATGACCTCCCCTTATCAATTCCGCTATTTCACCGAACAAGATTTAGCACCTTTATTGCCGCTTACATTAGAGCTTACTAATAGCCTTGGAGCATGGGGCACACCGGACAATAATAGTGATGAAGAAGAGGATGAGGTGACACTCATGGACCACTTAGGGTTCAATGCGACCTGCCCTTTTTATCGCTACCATATTTGTACTAGGGAAGATGAGCTAGTCGGATTCGTTTGGTTTGGACAATCCGATGCCGATCGAACCGAAGGTTTTATAGATGGCCTTTATGTTAAGCCAAAACATCGCCGACAAGGCATTGCATTATTCTTGATGAAAGAAGCACTTTCTTGGATCAGAAACGCCAATTGTCAATCCGTAGCTCTACTAGTAAATCCAAAAAACAGATCAGCAATTTCATTGTACGAGGACCTGGACTTTACTAGAAAAGATGACGAGGAGGATGCCTATGTATTGATATTTAAGGAGACCAGCCCAAAGGTTCAATAGCAAAAAGGTGAAAGTGCTCCCTGATAGTGGCTGAGACTATCAGGGAACTTGGAGCATATTTAGGAGATAGTAGCATTAAAATTGTACATCGTACTGCATCTCATACTGGGCAGGAATATCTTCCTTTGCCTCTCCTAGGTTTTGGCGCAGATCGATTTCGATACCTCGTGCAATGGTAGAGATGGGTACATCATTAGCCGTTCCCTCGAAGGGATTCTCTCCTGTACGGCCAATGCGTTCCATGGTATGGAAAGTCCAAGCTACGGCCACGTAAAACGGAATGGAGAACCAAACAAAGATTTCCCCGATAATAGGGTAGCTCTCCATAAACTCTGTTCCTATATCCGCAAACTGAGGGACAATAGCCATGGGTAGTAGAAGGACAAAAATCCACATGAAGTAAAAGTTTAGAGAAGCAAAATGCCTAGGGTAAGGGAAGTTCTTTATCCGTTCGCTTTTCCCCTGTAAGGTAAAAAACTCCTCAATCACGCCTTCCAACTGCAGAAACGCAAATTCCCAAATCACGCCCTGCTCCTTTAGCTTTTGCAGGTGATAAGATTGTTGGTAAAGTATAGCGGTCTGTTTATTATTCTTAGCTAATACAGATGATAATTCTTCTTCGGAAAGGTAGGGTTTAAGGTCTTCCTCCAAGGAAGAAAGGCGCTCCGGAGGTTTTACATCCCATTCCTGATTGGTCTTCTCGCTCATGCTGGTTTCCCAGGGCTTGGGAACGCGCATGGCATGTCTAAGAGCCGTCATCCAAGCAATGTGCCGATAAGTGAGTGTCTTCATCTTCATGATCCAATTCCTCCTGGCTAAGCTCAGTACCTCGTGCATGTTCATTGGTCAGCATTACCTGCACAAACATGCCAAAGGTCCTAGATGTATTGACAATACCCCCCCAAATCTTCCGGGCCTCCCATATTCTTCCATAAGCGGAGTTATTTTGAAAACCGATCACAAAGGCCACCGCTGTACCAATGAGCGCCAATGGAGTCCAGGGAATTTTCAACCAAGAAAGATCTGCAAAATAGTAGGCGGATACCCAAATAATACTCAAGATGATGAATAGTAAGGTTTCATACCGAGTCCACATGGCCATGTCGAAGGCCTTAAACTTGCGTTTCGTATACATAGGATTGTTTTTAGGCAGCAATGGCGAGGAACTCGCCGATATATTCCGTCAAGTCTACTAAAATATCCAGAATCTGGGACTATAAAAGCCCCGCTTTCTTACGTTCAGTCCACAAAACATACATTTTGCCGGATTTTGCCATTTCCTGCTCCAACTGGACAGCGGATGCTTATAAAAAATCGGTACTTTAGGTCCATGAGAAGACTTTATGCACACCTTGGACCTCTCCTATCACTCTGGATACTAAGCTTTCCAATCCAAGCGCAAGAGTCTTTTGTCTGCCAAGGGGACTTCTACCTGGCTATCACCGATGGGGCTGTAAATACGACTGTATACACCGTAGGGATTGATTCAGGTTCTGGTACGGTGGATTTTCAACCGTTAAATCTAACTACGACTGGGAAAGATCTCAATGCGATGGGTTTTCGTTCGGTTGATAATTTCATCTATGGAGTAGATTCCGGGAGTTTAGATGTGTATCGCGTGGGTAAAGATGGGATAGCACAGACGGTTAGTGAACTATATTCTGATCCTTATCTACAATATGTTGCGGGAGATATAACGCCAGATGGCCGGTATCTAGTGGTCATTGGCACTAGCTCTTTTCACGATGAAGTAGTCGGCTTCATCGACCTAGATTCTCCGACCTACGAGTATACAGAAATCTGGCTAGATGGCCCGGATGTACGTTCAGCCGATGTAGCGTTTGACCCTATCGATGGTACCTTATATGGCTTTGACGGGATTAATCACAGACTAGTTACCTACGATATTCAAACGGGCGAAATCAAGGCGGATTATCCGCCCACCGACCAATCTTTATTGATGGGCGGATTGTTCTTTGACGCTTTTGGAAAGCTCTTTGGCTATGGATTAGTACCGGGGGAGAATGTACAACAAGCGTTTCTATAGCATCGATAAGGAAACAGGTGTTGTACAATTAGAAACAGTGGGGCCACCCGCCTCGCGCAATGATGGTTGTTCCTGTCCATATACACTTGGACTTCAGGTTTCGGTTTGAAACCATCGAAACTTTACCCTGTACAACCATTCCCATCAAATTCGAAATAGCAAATACCACTGGGATCACCCAAAACAACCTTCGCCTGGAGCAGGTTTTCCCGGAAAGCTTTATCATTAAGAATATCGAAAGTCCCTTGGAAGGCGTGCTCACTGGCGGCGGAACCAATTCCAATTTTTTCACCCTTGAAAGTCTAAGTATTCCGATCGGTTTGCATGAACTGATCGTAGATGTGGAGCTGACCGGCGAAGCCAGTGGAACCTACGCTTTCCAAGCCGAATTATCTGGCTTGCCAGGAACGCTAGGTTATGTTCTTGCTTTCGGACAATCCCAAGACACTGGTTAAAGATGGATTCGACCGTCATCAAGGTAGGAGAACTCGTACTCGATTACAGTCGAATTAGTACTCAAATTTGTTCTCCGGAAGGCCTTGAGCTAGACCCCGGCGTACCCGGAGCGAGTTATGTTTGGGGCGACGGTTCAACCGAACCGACCTACAAGGTCACGAGCGCAGGAGACTATGCCGTGACCATAAGTACCACCTGTCAAACCATCGAAACCAATATTACGGTAGACGGTGTTGGTTTTGAAGTTGAGCTCGGTCCTGAACAGCAAGTTGAACTTGGAGACGAAGTGCTTTTGCAAGCAGCCGTGAGTCCTTCGCCCGACGGTAGCAGCTACACCTGGACAAGCTCTACTGGAGACATTAGCTGCACTAGCTGTACCGAACTTACGGAGGCACCCAATGCAGATACCTGGTATTATTTGACGGTTACTGACCCCGAGGGCTGTAGTGCAAGAGATTCCCTGCTGGTAAAAGTCATCAATGATCGAAATGTCTTTATTCCCACTGCATTTAGTCCAAATGGTGACGGAATAAACGATCAATTCTTCATTCATAGCAAGCGCCCTGCTGAAATTGTTTCTCTGCAAATTTTTGATCGCTGGGGTAATCTCCTTTTTCAAAATGAAAACTCCAGTACCAACGACCCGATCTACGGTTGGGATGGACGGTCAAGAGGTAGGCCCGTGAATGATGGTGTGTTCTTTTACCTAGCTAGGCTACGCTTTCTAGATGAGCAGGAGGTAGAATATAAAGGGGAGCTGGTATTGCTGCATTAGCCTTAGTTATTGGTCCATACAGCTCTCCTTTTCGAGCCTTAACTTTTTCTAAAGGGTTTTTAATTATTTTTTAACAGACATTTTCAAACACCTGAAAACCAGTTATTTAAGTACATGTTTCTATCAAAAAATAATGATTCTAGACTGCCATCTCAGAAACTTGGCGATCCACACGACTTGACATTATCTCGACCACTCCCCTATTTTTGCTTTGTACTCAACCTTCTACCCCACAATAAACAACGCCACATGTACACTGACCTGTTAACTGCCGTTAGAGATTCACAATATCGTGTGTCTTCATTGACCACTACTCCGTAAGCCTTGTGCTTCCAAAAAGCCTCTTTCTACTTCCCTGGCTTTTTTGGTTTTCCCCATCCATAAATAGATTGGTGCCTGATTGGCAAAAAGGAAATTCAGTCTACTAGTCCTTGTTGGCTGTATTGATCTTTGGATCTTCTACATTTGTTTGCTAACCTATCCTACCTGACACGATTTGAACCTGAACTACCAGGAATTAGACTACACCGTATCTGATCACTAGCGTTATTCCGTACTCAAACACCCATTTTACACAAAGACCTTAAGACCCACACTCATGTTTAACCGCAGACTACTTCTCGTTCTGTTGCTGGTCACCTATTGTCAGCAAGGATTACGAGCTCAACCCCAAACACCTCCTCTACACGAGCCTGATGGTACGTTAATACCCGCTTTGGAGCTTTCCTACAACCAGGCTGAGCAACTGCGTAAAAGCGGTAAAATCATCGCAGCACGCCCATACTATGAACAAAGCTTGGAGGCGGCATACACTACAAAGAACTGGGAGACTGTTCTTCTAGCCAGCACCTATTTGGCAGAGAGCTACATTGGTAGTAAAAATTATCATGAAGGAATTACAATTGCTATTAAAGCCATCAAGCAGCTACGCCAAATCCCTTATGCAGCTCCGGAAATAGGATATCAGCTGTATAGCTGCTTAGCCAGATTATACCAACACGGCTACGAACCGAGAAAGAGTCTACGCATCTGTGTAGAATCCTTACGGTACCTGCGTGAAACATCGACTGCTGATGCCTCTATGTTATATGCCAAGGTCTATCTCCAGCTAGGCACGTCCTATGCCAGCAATTCCCAATGGGACCAAGCTTTACAATTTTATAGAAAAGCAGAAGCAATGCTTCCCCATTTAACCCCTGCAGAGATGGATCAACTGCGCCCGAAAGTCTACGCCAAACTAGGCAGCTATTATGCCCAGAAGCGGGATCTTGTCCCCGGCTCACAATACCTGGAAAAGGCCTTGGAAGCAGCAATGTATCAGCGGGTAACAGATTCTCCTGAGGTATTTAGCCTGTACCAAGATATCGCAACCGTCTATCTAAGACTCAATGAGTATGAAAAATCAATTGCGCATTTTGAAAAAGCAGCTCACTTGATTAGAAAATCAGGTTTGGAAAGCGCTCAGATTCGGTACACGCAGTTGCCAAATATTTATATCGGAATTGCGAAGAGTTTTCGGCGTATGAATCAACTCCAGAGTGCCCTCTTTTATGGTCATAAAGCAAAAGCACTTTTGACAGAAGAGAAGGAAAAAGTACCCCCTTTCTTACAAATTAGTGCCCAACTCGAATTGGCTAGGACTTACATAGAAATGCAGGAGTTTGAAAAAGCTAATGCCTTACTGAGGTATGCCGAAATCAAATACGTAAAACAGCAAACTCCATTGGGCCACCGTACTGTAATGGATCAACTGTCTCAGAAAATCAATTTTGCTATTGCTATACTTGCGAAAGAACAGAAAGACCTTAAGCGAGCTAAAAGCTTGTTCAGAAACTTACAGCTAAGCCTATCACAAGCGCCACTGAAAAAGCAAGTAGATCAGCAAGAATTGAGCACGAGCACCTTGATACATTTAGCAGAGATTCACCAAGAATTAGGAAATCTTGATTCTGCTTTCCACTATAACCAATTGGCCTTGGTCTGTTCATGCCAAGAATTCAAGGAAAGCGCTCCCATCCGGTCTCCCTCGGCAGAGAATTGCGCCTATGCGCCTAATATCTTCAACATTCTACACCAGAAAGCCAATTTGTACAAAGCAAGCAGCTACCTATACCTCTAGCATAGAAGAAAAAGAAGCTTTGCTGGAGGAAGGATTGAGAACTATTGCCTTACTTGACGAGCTTTCCACCGAAGGTCTTAAGCAAGCACATATTTTACGGGACGGGCAAACCCAAAGCATTGATTCATCAAAGGGAAGCCCCTTTTAAAACAGGAATAAAGCTAGCCTTACAACATCATAGCTAGCAGTGAGGAGATGAGCTCATTGGAACAGAGTTTCTACTATGCAGAAAAGCTAAAAGCTCAAGCCTTGTCGCTGAGCTGGTTAAAGAATGAGGCCATGAACTTTGGCAGGGTGAAGCAAGCCGTCATAAAGAAAGATCATGACTTGCTCGATAGATATTATGCAATTAGAAAAGTTGATCGAGGAAGCACATGCTAGGCAGGATACCAGCGAGGCTATTAGGCTAGAATATGATCTCCTATTCTGCAAAAAGAAGGAATATGCAGCCTTCCAAAGAGATCTAGAAGAACAGTACCCTGAATATCATGAATCTAAATACGCTTTCATACCCGAGCGCAGCTCCCACTTGCAGCAACTACTACAGCCTGGAGAACTACTGATCAATTATGTTTTCATAGACAATCAGCTGCTGATTTACACCTTAAGTCGAGACATCGCATTGACGCTTACACAAAGTCCCTTACAAGCTGCTTTAAATGATCAGCTAGGTGAGATCCACCAAATGCTAAAGCAGTCAAGCATGAACCGGCGGAAAAGCCGGGAAGACTTTGTTGTATTGGCAAACGATCTGTATCGTCAGCTCTTAGCGCCCATTGAAAACCAGTTGCAGGGTAAATCCAAGCTCGTTATCATTGGTGATGGCATGACCAATTTTCTTCCTTTCGAAGTCCTACTACCCTCTCCCAAGGTAGGAGCTTTTCACAAATTGGATTTCCTAGTGGAGTCCTATGACATTTCTTACCACTACTCGGCTACCTTATTGGCTAAGGCGCGAGGGAAGCAAATGGATCAGAAGAAGGGGATTTTTGCCTTTGCCCCCGTCTACAATAAGCAGAAAAACGAGGGCACTGCTGAAGAAGAAGGAGAAGTAGAGCCGGTAGGTAACAGTAGGACGGGACAATTTCCCGATAATCTAGTCCCTCTTCCCGAATCTCAACATGAAGTCATCAATATCATCAAAATGTTTGCAACCCAAAGCCCGGGTCGCAGTGCTCTAGCCCTACGCCACAGCGCCAATGAATCGACTTTGAAACGACATCTCGGGGAGGATTACAAGTTCATTCATATCGCTGGGCACAGTTTCGCTAATCTAGTTAACCCGAACTTCTCAGGGATTGCCTGCTATGAGGACTATTTTGACAATGAAGACGGAATCCTTTATTCGGGAGAGATCTATCACCTTGGCATCAATGCAGATCTAGTGACTTTGAGTAGCTGCGAAAGCGGGTACGGTAGACTGGAGAAGAATGAAGGGATACTCGGCCTCAACCATGCCTTCATTAGTGCAGGAACGCCGAATGTGGTATTTTCCCTATGGAAGGTGTATGATAAGGTAAGTGCAAAACTTATGGTAGATTTCTACCAAGAAGTGTTGGAGGACAAGAACTATACCGCAAGCCTTCGTCAGGCTAAATTGAACCTTCTGAAAGATCCAAGCACAGCTGCTCCACATTATTGGAGTCCCTACCTACTAATCGGAAGATAAGGTGCTCTAAAACAACTCATCCCGAACACTAGTCATAGCTAGGGCTCGGGATGAGTTACGGTGATCAAAGGTCAAGCCTATCGATCTCTATTTTGGACTTAATTACCTACTCGCTGACTTTCTTCCGCTGCCCCTCCAGGACGATTTCTGGCGGCTTTCAACTTCTGGTTACCAAAATTGCGCGAGTAAGTCAATGTGAAAGTACGTTGAGAAAAATCAAAGACTCCCCCGTAGGTCAATTGCTGTGCCTCCACATAACCGCTCCCTTGTAGCTCAATGGAATTCAGGAGGTCGCTAACATTCAAGCTAAGTGTTCCCCAATTGCCACCCAGTTTTTTTTGGAGGCCGAGGTTAAGCCCATACATTTCTCCAAACTTCAAAGCCCCAGCAAGTCTTGGTCCGGTATAAAACATGGAGAGTTCCGAGGAAAACCCTTTCGGTAATGTAAAGGATTGGGAGGTATTAAATTGTAAATAATCTCGCTTAAGTCGAATCGGTTTTCCAGCATCGTAGGTATTGTTCTCCTGTTGGAAATACATAGCATTGACTCGCATTTGCCACCAATCAGTCACCTCAAGTGGGAAGCCAAGCGTAAAGGAAAGAATCTTAGAATTCCTCAGGTTTTCGGATAACAACACCAATCGATTGGTCTCTGGATGATACTGTTGCTGAAATCTTGCTATGGTACTATCCTGTAAGGAGTATTGAATGCTAAAGAATATCGTCTTATATCGTAAATCCACTTTATATGCATCGGTAAGCGATGGTTGGATCGCCACATTGCCAGCAAAAAAGGTGGAGGGATCAATTAGGTAAACGAAGGGTGCCATCTCATTGAAAGTAGGCCTAGTGATCCGACGAGAGTACGCCACATTCGCCCCAAAGTCTTTGGTAAAGCTATGGGCTAGGAAGGCACTGGGAAAGAAGCGGCCAAATTGTCGATCTACCACTCTTCCATCGGTTTCCGTATCCAGTTTTGAGTCTGTGTATTCATACCTAAGCCCGACCTTAGCATTCGTTTTTTCACCTAATTTGATGTCGGAAGAAGCGTAGCCTGCCCAGATTTGTTCAGCCAAACGACTATTGCTCGTCAAAGTAGGGTCCAGAACCCACTCATCATTTTGGAACATCTCCACCGATACCCGATTATCAAAACTAGATCGAACGGCTTTAGCTCCCACATCAAATGAAATGCGATCAGATAAAGTGCGATGGTAGTCAGCCTTCCCTACCCAAATGTTTATGGGGGTTAGTTTCGTTGAGTTTGTCAGTTCATCTCGAAGATATACCTGCCCACCATCAAAGATGGAATTCGTATAGCGAGTCGGATTCTCATTACTGAAGTCTAGGTAATCTACGTCGACACTGATGTGATCATTATCGGTAAAATTATGCTTGAAGTTTAGGTTTCCACTGTAATGCGTCCATTGGTTACGCTCGACATTAGCCACGGAGTTAATCTGGTTTACAATTCCCCCTTTCTGCAACTCATTCCGATTCACTGCATCCATCGTCCACTTATTATCATAAGCGGAAATCAGACCACCTACGATGGTTTTGTCAGACAACTGGTAATCGACGCCTAATCGTAGATTATGATTGCGCTGTATCGGATTCCGCAAAGCCGCAGTCATAGACTTATCCTGTTCAACACCAGTTCCAATCGTTCGGGTGGTCTCAAAAAGCTGTTCTCTACCGTTAAGTACAAAAGAGTAACTGCCAAAGGCATTAAGTCTATTCTTTCGGAAATTGAAGCTGATGTTGTCGTTTGAAATGTGGCCACGCCCGTAGCCATACGAAGCCGTTAGTGCTCCACTTAAGCCTTCATCTGTCCGCTGGCGCAAGCGAATATCGATGTAGCCAGCATTGCCTTCAGCGTCAAATTTAGCGGGTGGAACCGTGATCAATTTTATGCTCTTAATGTTGTCGGCACTCATGCCTTCCAAAAATTGCACTAAACTGGAAATTGGCATATAGCTCAGTTTGCCGTTGATCATCACATTCACACCTTGCTTCCCGACTAGAGAAATGGTATTGTTTTGACGGTCGATGACAACCCCAGGCGATCGTTCTAGTATTTCCAGGGCTGTCGCGCCGGCAGATACGATGCTATTTTCAACATTGACTACCAGGCCGTCCGGTTCTGCTTGGTACAGCGGTTTTTTATCCACTACGACTACTTCCTCCAGATCTAAGCCCGACACGGGGCGGATAGGATCTAATTGTAAAGATTCATTAGAGGAAAGTTCAATCGGGCTAGTGTAGGTATTGTTGTAGCCCACAGAAGTAACTTGGACGATGTAGCTACCTGCTGATAGCTTCTCAAATATAAAGCGGCCGTCATCATTCGACATAGTTCCTCGAATGAAGGTGGTATCCGCTGCTGTCATCAAATACACATTAGCAGCGATCATTCCCTGGTCATTTTCATCAAGGACTTTCCCTTGAATAGTTTGTCCGATTAAGCTTTGTTGGAAAAGGCAAAAAAGAAAAAGGCTGCAAGCATAAACTAGCTTTCTCATGATTATTGGGTATTAGTTAGTAACTGTAGAATGAGTACGTATTCTTTATATGGTTAGCAGCGCAAAGGTGTGGTAAAAGCTTGGTGTCGGAAAGAGTATTTGTGTCATGGGCAGTTTCTAGGTAGTAGTTGTCCAGTTTGCCCAGTTAAGTGGTTATTTCGAATCGATACTTGTTTTCTCCCTTCCCCACAAAAGTCAGACATTTCGGCTTGGTCATGCTGCATTAATCTTTCAAGCTCCTGGACAATTCTGAAGAAAAGAGAACAATGTCTGTAATAATTGATCATGATCAATCAGAAATAAAATATAAAACACTAATAGCCAGCCTATTAAAACTTTCACCCCTTAATGTTTTTGTCCAGAAGATTGATAAAGATCTGCCACATTCTCACTGGAGTTCTGAGTCTCGTCACCGTAGCATCCGCCATTTTTACATCATTCCCTTCCTTTTTTGCATGGCGACTGAAGGCGCAAGCCTGCAATTTTGTACGGCAAATCAAAAACTAAAGATGACATCATGATAGCTACAGCAGAACAGCATATAAAAGCGCCTAGTCTAGATTTCGATATTCACCCGCTCTTGCAAAAGCGCTGGAGTCCCTTGGCTTTTTCGGAAGAAACGATCAGCGAAGAGCAACTCAAGGAACTGTTTGAAGCCGCGCGTTGGTCTGCAAGTGCCAACAACGAGCAGCCTTGGCGGTATGTGTATGGCTTGCGTAGCACTGCCGGCTTTAACCAAATCTGGGACGGGCTTCTTCCCGGAAATCAAGTGTGGGCCAATTCGGCGGCAGCCCTGGTTGTTAGCTTATACCGAAAGAATTTCCAACGTAATGGGCAGGCCAACCCTTGGGCCATGCACGATGTGGGGATGGCCAATGCCCAATTGGTATTGCAAGCCACCCATAAGGATATCTATACGCATATGATGGCTGGATTTGACCGAGATAAGCTGCGAAAGATCTTAGCACTAGATGAGCAAGTAGAGATAATGGCAGTGCTGGCACTGGGCTATCTGGGCGATGATGCGAATCTTCCCGATAAATATCAGGCCAGAGAAAGAAGTAAACGACAGCGATTATCCATTCATGAATTTACCCAAGCATTATGAAAAAGATCCAAATTTTAGTCTACGGAAAACATCCAGAGATCTTGGAAACCGTGTTGCGGTTAATCAATAAGAATGAGTCCTGGGAAGGCGAGGGAAGTATCAACGAAGAAAGCGTCATAGAACTCTTCCACCAAAACCACTACGACCTGGTGTTGCTTGGTGGAGGCATCTCCGAGAATTCTGAGAAGAAGATTAGAGCACTGTTCCACCACATCAATCCTCAACTCAAGGTAATCCAGCACTATGGAGGTGGAAGTGGGTTGTTGAAAAGTGAAATTGAAATGGCCTTAGGGTATGGGATAAGTGATCGGCTTCAAATTATGGACAACCCCTTTGGAGCTTAGTACAACAAGGGTGGCGCCTTCCAGTCATATGGATAGCGCCGCTTTACACTGTAGAAACACCAAAAACAAGCTGTCGAAGCTCAATCCTCAGTCTTTTATCTCCCTCCAGCATTATTAGCTCTGGCCTTATAAGCTTAAGGTCTACGCCTGCCTATCACCAAGAAAAGCCCATTACGCCCCAAAAGTCTTATGCTTATCCACACCGTCTCTCTCAGTACAATTATGTAACTTTATAATTGTAGATAGGTAAAATAGTACATAAACATGATGGGTATTTAACGCTCTCATCCCCGGAAAGCAAAATGGAGCATCCCAACCACTTATCGAAGACAGAAGAAATAGAGCGTCTCCGTAGCGCCTATCAACTCTTGGCTGAACGAGAGAGAAATCTCCGCGTCCTCCATTCCTTTGCGCTCAACCTACTCCAACAGCATACCCTCCAAAATGTAGTCTGGGCGATTGTAAAACACGCTATTGCCCGGCTTGGATTTTTCGATTGCGTCGTATACTTACTGGATGAGAAAAGGCAAATCTTGGTACAAGCGGCCGCTCATGGCCCCAAGAACCCCCATGAAATGGATATTTCCAACCCAATCACCATTCCGTTGGGAAAAGGGATTGTGGGGACCGTTGCTAAAACGGGGATAGCAGAAATTATTTCCGATACCAGCCAGGATGCCAGGTATATCGTGGATGATGATTTTCGCTTTTCTGAAATCGCAGTCCCTATCTTAGATGGGAATCGTCTAATTGGTGTGATCGACTCTGAACACCCTGAAAAGGACTTTTTCACCCAACAACATCTCGAACTGCTTCAAACTATTGCGGCGATGGCCGTTACTAAAATCCTGCATGCCCAAGCAGTCGAAAACCTTCAATCCTACCAAAAAGATCTTGAGGAACGCATAGAGGACCAGACAAAAGACCTCAAGGAACACATTGTAGAGTTGAGAAAATCAAATCAGGACCTAGAAGGCTTTGCTTACGCAGCTTCTCATGATTTAGCGGAGCCTTTACGTACCATTTCAAGTTTCCTACAACTCATCCAACGAAAAGAAAAAAACTTATCCTCAGATAGTCTGGAATATATGGACTTCGCTATCGCCGGAGTTCATCGTTTAAAAAGGCTACTAGATGGCCTTCTCGTTTATGCCCGAGTAGGTCAAAAGCCTATGGAGCAAGGCTTGCTCGATTTAAATGCTACCATGCTCACGGTGCGATCTAATCTCTCCCAATTAATCCAGGAAAAAAAGGCCACGATCCAATGCGCTCCCTTGCCGAGTGTACCAGGTGATGACTCCAGTCTGATCCAATTGTTTCAAAACCTTATTGCCAATGCTATCAAGTTTCACCATAAAGAGCGAAACCCGAACATTAGAATAAGCTGTGTTGAAAAAAAGGATCACTATCAATTCTCTTTCCAAGACAATGGTATTGGTATGGAAGAAATCTTCTTTGAGAAAGCCTTCAAACTTTTTGGTAGACTCCATACCATTAAAGAATATAAAGGTAGTGGCCTGGGCTTAGCCCTGTGTAAGCGAGTAGTAGAAAATCACGGTGGCAAGATTTGGCTCGATTCTAATATTGGCCTCGGTACTACCGTGCATTTTACATTGCGCAAAACGGTTGATCCACTATCTTAATACTTGTCTAGAGCTGCTCTTCTTTGATTCTTCCCATGAATTGAACCTCAACGCCAATACTGCTTTTCCAATCTTAGGGTTGTCTTTTAATCCGATTTTTCTCACCTTTATAATACCACACTAAGTTCACTAACTCAAACAGGGCTACTTTCGTTGGAACAACCATTTCAACAGAAAAGATTACAAAACACTACTGAATCGCAGCTAAACGAATCGCATGAAATTCATCCGCCTTGTACTGCTCTGTCTGACTGTAAGCACGTTGGTAAACTCTCCTTTGAATAGTCAAAGCCTTTCCGCAGTAGATAGTCTCTCCGTAAAGTTAGATTTAGCTCGATCCCTGCGCAGATCGGATCCCGATCAAGCGCTGAAAACAGCCCTTGAAGTAAAGACGACCGCTCAGCAACTAGGGCTAGAAAAAGAGCTTGGCTTGACGGAACAAGTTTTAGTAGGTATTTACGCCGAAAGAGCCAATTATCTTTCTGCCGTACAGTCCGGAGTCACTGCCCTGGAGATCTTCGAAAAGTTAGGCATGCATAAAGAACACTGTATTTCCAATATACATATGGGGATTGTCAATCGATACCAGCGGCAATTGGAGCGAAGTTTAAGCTATTATCAAGAAGCGGCCGATATTGCAGAAGCTAACGGATATGATACCCTAATGGCCAGCATCTGGGGAAATATGGGCAATGTATATTATGATTTGGATCAATTAGACCAAGCTTTAGCATATCATCAACGGTCACTGGAGGTTGATCAAAGACTGGGAGATGACCAAGGGGTTGGAAACTCCCTACATAATATTGGCCTCATCTACCGCGAAAAAAAGTTGTACGAAAAAGCCTTGGAATACCAGAAGCGGTCGTTGGACTTAGATCTTGCGTTAGGGGATAGAACTAACGTTGGGATATCCTACGTGGACTTCACTGGAATTTACCTGGAAATGAAGGACTTCGAAAAAGCCTTGGTCAGTGCTGACAAAGCCCTGGAAATTGCAGAAGAGATCAATTCCGGACGGATCAAGTCCCGGGTTTTAGGATACCTACCCATGATCTATGCTGCTAAAGGTGATGTAGAAAAAGCCATCGCTTTCAACACCGAGTACAGAGACCTCATGGACAGCCTACAAGCGGCCCGGCTCGCCGCGCAAATCGCTGAGGCTGAGACCAAATATGGAACCGAACAAAAAGAAAGGCAATTAGATGCCCAAGAGGATTCCTTATCCAGACAACGTCAATTCATAGCCGTCTTGATGTTGGTTTTTGCCTTAGTAGCTATCGTCACCTACCTACTGTTCAATCGCTATAAACTCAAACAAAGCAATAGGCAGTTGAAGTTGGAACATCAACAATTGCAATTGGAAAGGGAGACGGCCCAGATTAGGCAAATGAATGAAATGAAGTCTCGCTTCTTCGCCAATATTTCTCATGAATTCCGAACCCCCCTCAATCTAATTCTAGCACCGCTACAGCAACATCAGTCCAATATTCCTGACAAGGAAATCAACATGATGCGGCGGAATGCTAATCGACTATTACGCCTGGTGAATCAACTGCTGGATCTTTCGAAAGTAGAAGTTGGAAGGTTACAATTACAGCAAAAGACCATAGAAATATCCAGCTTTTTACAGCATTTGGCTCAATCCTTTGTCCCCTTAGCTCAATCCAAACAAATCGACTACCAAATCAATATCCCCGAACGGGATTACGTCGCCAAATTGGATCCCGACAAGCTAGAAAAGATCGTATACAACTTGTTATCCAATGCCTTCAAATTCACTCCAGCGGGTGGGAAGATTGCTGTTTATGTATTGATAGCACAAAAGAACACCCTACGCTTGTCTGTATCAGACACGGGTATTGGCATAGCCAAAGACATGCGCGAAAAAATCTTCGATCGCTTCTATCAGGTCGATAGTTCCCATACCCGAGCCTATGAGGGAACAGGTATTGGTTTGGCATTGACCAAGGAATTAGTAGAGTTATTCGATGGAGAGATTGAGGTGGATAGTCAGGAAGGGCAGGGCAGTGTGTTTACCATTTCAATTCCTATTGAACTTCTGGAATCTTCAGCAGTTTCAGCAGCAGATATTTGGGCCAGTCCCCCCTCAGTACTACTACCGCAAATAAGTGATGAGACTCAAACTTCGCAAGCTGTCACTGATGCTACTAACTCGACGGAACGAGCTCACCTGCTTTTGGTGGAGGATAATGCAGATCTAAGATCCTATTTGCGGGCTCAATTGTCAGCGCAATTTCAAATCACTGTAGCGGAAAATGGAGCAGCAGGTTTGGAGCAGGCCAAAGCTGTAATTCCTGATCTGATCATCAGTGATATTATGATGCCAAAACTCGATGGAATTGGATTGACTAAAGCGCTACGGTCGGAGGACACCACTAGCCATATCCCAATTCTTCTACTTACCGCCCGAGACGATGCGGAGACCAAAATTAAGGGATTTGCCACGGGCGCAGAGCAATACCTGTTGAAACCTTTTGAACTGGAAGAGCTGCTGGCTCGTGTAAGGGGCCTGCTCGAACAACGGCGTCTTCTCCAAGAAAAATTTGGCAAGGCGGTTGTCCTAGAGCCTAAAGCCGTAACGCTGACAAATCGAGATGCTAGCCTATTGGAAAATCTCGTAGAGATCATAGAAGACAATATGGAAACGGAGGCATTCTCGGTGGATCAATTGCAGAAAGAAATTGGAATGAGTCGTATGCAGTTACATCGTAAATTAAAGGCACTCACCAACCAATCTGCCAGTGAGTTTATTCGATCCATTAAGCTCAAGCGCGCCGCCCAACTTTTGCAACAGGGTGGCTTACAAGTTACGGAAGTAGCCTATCGTTCGGGCTTCAATCACTTATCCTATTTTGCAAAATGTTTTAAAGAAGAATTTGGTTTATCTCCTACGGATTACGCTAGAAATCAAGCCTAAGAACTAGAATTGTTACATATGTATCAAAGCTTGTTACATACCTGCTAGCCTTTGTACGCTTTACCATTTCAGGCCCACACTGGCTCCCTCACTTTGTTACAAAATTGCTACAACTTGGGCAATTTCTGATAGCGTCCCCTTAGCTTCCCCACTACCTTTGTTCCGGAAATAATCACAAACTTAAAACCTCATTTATTAAACATCTAGCAGTCTGTACAGTAGAGAGGTTGATTAATCCTAAAATACCCCAATAACCAAAACCCCAATTAACCAATGGTACAGACTAGCTAGCATCTTGAGAAGTTTAACAAAAACCAAAAATTCAAAAAACCATGGAAACTAGATCAATCGCATTATCCCTCATCGTCCTATTCCTATGCCTATTCATCGGTAACGTTCTTCTGAGTCAAACCGCCTCAGGTATTCAAACTGATGATATGTCAGCATTTGCGCCAATTTCTGAACTGGACGAGTTACCTACTTTCCCAGGGGGATCAACAGAACTGTCCAACTACTTCTTGCAGAACCTCCATTATCCACTAGCCGCTCGTGAAAACGCCATCGAAGGAGATGTGCGCGTAGAGTTTGTGGTAGGGACAAATGGTAATATTCAAGAGCCGCTTATTCTGGAAGGGCTGGGACATGGCTGTGATGAGGAAGTCTTACGTATTATCAACGACATGCCTCGCTGGAAGGCGGGTGTAAAAGAGGATCGAAAGGTAGCCACCAAAATGGTGCTTTCTATTAGCTTCCAATTAACCCTCTAAAAAACAAAATTCAGAACCATGCAAACTAGATCAATCACCTTGTCTCTCATCGCCCTATTTCTATATCTCTTCACCAACAAGGTATTACAAATTCAGCCTACCCTTGATGTACAGACAAATGATAGAACAGCATTTGCAAGTGTTTCTAAACTGGCTGAGTCACCTACTTTCTCAGGAGGTATGGCAGAGATCTCTAACAACTTCATGGAGTACTTCCACGATCTAGTAATTCCCCAGCAAAACACCATCGAAAGAGATGTGACGGCAAAGGATACAAATCGCATGGCAGGAGAGCCTGTCATTTTGGATATGGAAGTGTTGGGTTGGGGCGATCTTGTGCCTTATCAACAAGATGCCGTGCTGTAAAGCCGGCTTAAAAAGCTATCGTAGCTTAAATGGTACTTTTTATTAGCTTCCAATTAACCATCTAAAAACCAAGTTTTTATTTGTTGAGTGAGCAGGGGGCGCTGATCGGGTACATCGGCGTCCCTTTTTTTATTGCACGGTACTTACAAAGTCTTCATTTTAGCGGATATTCTCTTGGCTTAGATTCCCTATTTTTGCACTCATTGTTGACCGAAGGAGAAGAATTACATGAATGTCACTAGCTGGCTGAGGACAGAGTTGGATTTTGTACCTAGTTGGAAAAGAGCGGCCTTTACAGGATTGAGCCTGGGGCTTGTTTTGTCTCTCTTGATGATCCTTTTGCAACCTTTTGACACTTACCAATATCAATCGCCCTACAAAAACCTTGAGCTCTTGGGATATGCGCCCTGCATCATGTTTTGTATTCTACTCTTGGTTGCTGTAGAAAATTGGTTATTCCTAAGACAAGGGCAAAAATGGCAGATTTGGAATGAAGCTCTAGTCATACTATTGGGTGGCCTATTGATGATGACCGCCTCCCACATATATAATGTTTTGGCTATCAGCGGTGGTATGCCAAGCTTGCGAAGTTGGTGGTTATTTATCCAGGGATTCGGTCTGCCATTCTTTATTTTCCTGGCCCCCATTTGGGCAGTAGTTCGACAAAAATTAAAGGCTCCTCCCGCTCAAGCCACTCCTACATCAGAAAATCTCCTGCTCATTAAGGGCCAGAATAAAGGAGAGGAACTACAGTTGATAGCCAACAATTTTCTCTACGCCAAGGCACAGCAGAACTACATGGAAATACATTATTGGGATGAAAGTACCGTACCCCAAAAACAAATCTTTCGATTAACGCTTGCCCAACTCCAGCAGCAGATTCCCGGAGCACAACAGATTCACCGCTCCTATCTGATCAATCCGATACACGCAGGCAACATCACTGGAAACGCAAGAAAACGATTTGTTGTGTTGAATACGGAGCAAGTTTCTCTTCCCGTCTCACCCAAGTACTACGAAGCCTTAAAAAAACAACTTTCAAATTCGGCCCAATAAATTCAGTTCGATCCCAAAGTTTTCAAATTCGGCCCTGAACCTTCAGCTTCATCAAAGCAGGATTGACAGCTAGAAAGATCTGTGATTCCTTTGCATAAAAAAATTCAAATGCAAAGATTAATTGTGATTTCCATTTTAGGTTTTTCTTTTCTTCTAATGGGCTGCCAATCCACTCAACCCCTTACCACTGGGGGAGACTCCAAGCCAAATCTTCAAGTCCCTACAATCGAGAAGATTGTTAAACTAACAGAAGAGAATATTTGTAACCCATACTGGCTGGATCATCCTACTTGGGAAAGTTTTGTTAAAAAGATGAAGACAGCATCCTTAGCTCTGAACAATGAAGACGCCTTTGTGCAACAGTTTAATCAAGCGGCACGAGCGCTGCCTTTCACCCACTTCTACCTCAACCAAACTAGCCGCAAAGGAGAAGGTCAAAATCTGCCAGCTTTTGAATTAAAGGAACTGAATGAGCAAACCGTCCAGCTTATCATCCGCTCTTTCGTATCCGATGCTCCAGCCATGGCAAAGCTGGTGCAACAAATTAGAAGCGAAGGATACAAAAAACTCATAATCGACCTGAGAAACAATACCGGAGGGACGCTTGATGCTGCCGTTGTATTAGGCCGATTCCTAACCGCAGAGGCCATAGATGCGGGAGTTTATCTCTCCCGTCAATGGTATCAAGAACACGACAAGCACCCAAATTTTGCTCAAATCAACGACTTAAAGTATCTACAAGATATGAGTGCACAAGGTTTTTATAAGCTCTTAAACCAAGAGAAAGGCTTCAGAATGGTGCTACCTCCACACCAGGAAGAAGTGTTCAGTGGAGCAGTTGTAGTGCTCACCAATAACAACACTGGTAGTACCTGTGAAGCATTGGTCCACCACCTAAAGAAAATTAAAAAGGGAACCATTGTCGGAGAAAGAACGGCCGGTGCCATGCTAACTGGCAACTATTTCCCGGTTAATGAGCGCCTTAGACTATTTTTACCCGTAGCAGACTACATCACTGCCGAAGGTAATCGGATAGATAAAGTGGGCGTTTTGCCTGATATTGAAGTACCTTCAAAGGAGGCGCTTCAGTACGCTATGACTAATCTGCTCCAAGATTAGGACGGATTGTGAATCCTAATGAAAAAAATATCTATTTTTTATCCACATCTTTTCCACATAAACTAACAGCATTTTCCACATATTCTGGCTTCCAGATATGCTTAGATCATCTGACCGACTCTTTTTTACATATTTTACAATAACAGCATATTTTAAAACAACATTTTAATATTTACAACTAAATCCAGTTAAAATATTGCAAATTTGCGTTCAATCAAATTTTACCTCACCTTTGTAATGCGCACCGATTGTATCACACAGGTAATCAAAAGGTGCCAATCAAAGCCCAGAGAAGAGAAGTCTTTTCTGATGATAGTAGACAAAGATTTGAAAGACTGTTGCATCACTCATCATCAATAGGAATCAAGTTGAGTCATCATACTATCTAGCTGAGAGAAAGCGGCCAAGTTTACCCAAACAGGACTCCGATCAAATGGATTTCGTCCAGGAGATTAGAGGAATGGCAAATATGCCTTTAGCAAGTGAGGGCCCTCAACTGTTGGAGGATGGGAAACAAGGCTTAGGTGCGTCGGATTGGGCTCCTTCGGAGCCTAAAAGCTGGGGACATGCAATGATCAGATAACAGCAGGAGAGAATGGCTCAGCCCAACTTTCCGAATGGAAGCTATCAGCGCAGGAAACGAGTGGGTCAGGTACGCTACTCAACCCATTCAGACGTACAACCTGTAAGGGGTCAAATTGCTTGCGACACGCCTCGGCGAGTCGTAAGTAAAGCCCCGACCAAAAGGGAAGGTACTCTTCACGAGTATCTTCCCTTTTTCATTTCTTCTATCTTTCCAAATAATCTACTGCTTCCCTCCCAATAGTCCTGAGAAGTTCCGATATTGAAACTGCACAAAACGAAAACCATACCCACATGCAAAGACGTACATGCCCCAACACGGGCCTCTCCTTGCCGATACTCGGCTTAGGCTGCTGGTCTTTTGGAGGCGGAGACTATTGGGGTCCCCGCGAACTAAAGGACGAAGAAGCTATCGTAAAAACAGCGCTTGAACATGGAATTAATTACCTAGACACAGCGGAGCTGTATAATAGTGGACGCAGTGAAGAATCTATTGGTAAAATCATGCACAGTATTCCTCGGGATCAAGTACTGATCGGATCAAAAATTAGTCCCGCAAATTGTCAACCCCATGTCCTAGTGGAACACTGCGAGGCTTCTCTACGCAGATTGCAGACCGACTACATTGATCTCTATATGGTTCATTGGCCAGTACACACTGCCTCAATTAGGTCCTTCACCAAGGATCCAGAACGTATCGCTAATCCGCCTAGCATCGCAGAAGTATATCAAACTTTACTGGATCTACAGCAGGCTGGCAAAATTCGGCATATCGGTATCAGCAACTTTGCGGTGCCTCGGATGGCTGAACTACCAGAGTTGGATAAAATTGCTATCAATCAGTTGGCCTATAATATCATCAGTAGAGGAATTGAGCTGGATGTACTTCCCTATTGCGTAAAGCAGGGTATCGGGACCATGGGCTACATGGGATTGATGCAAGGTATCCTAAGCGGACGCTGGGCTTCCTTCGATGACATTCCTCTACTTCGCCGCAGAACCCGCCATTTTGATAGTCGGAAAGTACCGGCCTCCCGCACTGGGGAAACGGGATTTGAGGAGGAAACCAGCATAGTTTTACAGGAACTTCGGGCTATTAGCGACGAGACTGGTTATTCCATGGCAGATCTCGCCTTGAAGTGGGTCTGTGCTAATCCAAACCTGACTTGTAATCTCGTTGGTGCCAGTAGCCCAGCACAATTGGCAAAGAATGGTGAAGCAGTGAAAAAAGAATTGGAAGCCTCTTTACTTGATCGACTCAATCAGGCCTCTCTCAACCTCCGAGATCAAATGGGCAATCATATCGACCTATTTGAAAGTATGGAGAATGATCGCACAATCTAGGATCTTTTTTACAAGTAGAGATCACCGAGACCCATCGGCTCAGTGATCTCTTTCTGACAAAATATAGATTAGTACTTTGTCAGAAGTGTATCTTCTTCAGTGGACGGGGAGGCAGCCCTTACCCGATAAGCATACGTTTCTGAATCTAGTTCGATCCGGTAGGCTCCTGGAGCGGGAATATAGGCCTTGATATTTTCGGTATCATTGCCGCCATCCCTCTCCGCCGTACCTGAGATGGGAAAACCTTTTGTTGGCTGATCCTTCTCCCCTAAATTGATCTCCCAACTTTCATTGGCAGTAAATTTGAATTCGATGAGACTAGACTGATCAAATTGTAATTCTAGCACATAGGTCTTATCATCTACCAGTTGCATTTGATTGGCAGTTGGGTCCCAGCTATTGAACGAGCCAGGTACGTTTATGGAGGAGATTTCTATCGTCTCGGTTTCCTCCATTTGGGGCGCAGGCGTAAACTCGCGATAAAATCCAACACCTAACAACAGGACACTCACTGGTAAAACCAGTGCAGACCATTTAATTCGGCCTTTAGTCGTTCCTTGATGGAGAATCATATGGTCCAAGGAGTACTTTCCACCACCAACAAAGGCATAGAGCACGAACACCCAAAAGAACATCTGGGCAATATGCATATCCCAAATGGGAAGTACCTTTTGAAATCCAAAACTTGCTACGCCCATAATAATGGCCAGCATCACACCGGAGAATCTTGTCATGAGCCCTAGGCAAAGCAGGGCTCCAAAGGCAAACTCTCCAAAGGAAGCAATCCAGGCAAAGAACACCGGAAAGGGAAAGCCCATCGATACCACTTGTTCTGTCATCCAATCTGGTAGCGGTAGTTTATCTAGACCCGCTTTCATAATAATGAAGCCAAAGTAGATACGAATCAACAAAAGGGGGATATGAATAGCATTGGACGTGAATGTTTCTTGTCCAAAAAGGAGATGTTTAATGGATTGGGAATTATTTGACATGGTGAGTTTGATTTTTTTGGTAGAAAAACAGTCGGGTGATCATACACAAGCAATAGCTAAAGTCTATTTCTCGCCATATAAAGGCACGATTTGCCCTTCGTCTTCTTTTGTAATTTCTATCAGTTTCTTTTTCGTTCCTACCTTAGAGACCCGGTATACTTTTGTTCCCACAGACCACTTTTCTTTCTTCACTTGACCGGCATTAATAGGGAAGCCATAGCTAAATTTGCGGCCATCCGGTTTAGGACCTACCACATAGGCCTGAATGCGATTGGGGGAATTATTTTTGATCTTGATATCGATAAATTCTGCGCTAGGGTTTTGCATCGCCAATTGCTGAGTAGGATTCACTACTTTGCCATCATTTGACTTTCGTACATCTACTTTTGTATTACTTCCTTTGTACAATACAGTTCCGCCATCCTTTACCTTACCTTCAATAAGTTTCGGATTATTCAACTTAATCGTACCCCAGCTCCAGAGGTTGACATTTACACGCTCTGCCTTAAAATGCTCAGCATTAACAATACCTACTTCACCACTTGCTCTTAACTCCTTTGCCTCACCTTGTACTACAATTTCACCCACCAAAGCCATAGCCCGGAAGCTGGAGGTATTAACATTCTTGACCAATACGCTTTCGTGAGTAGATTGTTGGATTTGCTCCAGATTCGGCGCGCCAATTCTAATTTGAATGTCTTGACTCGGCTTTATCCATTCTACTTGATCCAGAACCAGACGACCATGATCAGCAGAAACCCCGATGAGGTTCATTAGGTTTTCGTCAGCCGTAATAGTGAGTGATTCTTCAGCTGCACAGTCAATCTCGACCTTAGCATAAAGATGGATTTGAATATGGCTGATCTCTTGAATAGAGAATTCTTTAGTTACCATTTTCCTATTGCCCTTAACTTGAGCAGTAGCCATGATAACGGTTAGTGTCAGTACTAAGCTTAAGAAATATTTCATCAGTTTTAGTTTTAATGGTATGAATCATTTGATCTAAATAGATCGTGTCATCCGGTTGACAAAACAAAGATGCAGGGGCCGTACCATCATTGCGCCTCAATCCTTTGGGGAATGACTCAGATCATGATTTGAGTCAATTATCATGGATCCCTCCATTTGACACACCTCTCTTAACCAACTATAAATCAAATAATTAAAACCTCTCCCTCAGAAATCCCCCTTCCCAAAAAGAAAAAGCAGCTCCCTGTAGTCTCTCTTCATTTTATCGGTATTGAGTAAATAATTTTGCTGCTTAGCTGTAACACTTATTGAACAAAAGAATAAAGATGTGACAGACAGGTTCTCAGTATCACCCCAAAAAACTACTACCATAGGCTCAGGTGTGCCGTATGGGCAAGGAGAATAATGAATAGGTAGATGGTTGCGGGAAAACTCATCCCTTTCTAACCCTGTTCGACCTAAACATGATTCGTAAATAAACCTGTATTTGTACCATGTAAAGCACCCTAAAGCCTTTGGACCATCAGGTCCTTTTCAAGGTGGAAGGCTACACAGCAGAGATTTGTATTGGAGCTGAAAGCCTCCAGTTGGCTGCTGAAAGCTTACGGGGACTTTTATGTTTAAATGCCCCTATATTCTTCTACCGAAGTTTTAGCTAAGGTGGTGGTAGAAGAGTGTTTTAGATAAGAATATGCTTACTCGTTGGCCAATACCTCTGGGTCTGTCGCAGTACGAGATATTGGCCACTCCCTTCAATTAATTCATATATTTTATGGTAAACTCCTGCTCTGCCTCCTTAAGCTCGATCTGACATTTCGAGAAACGAGGTTTACCCATTTTAGTCATATTGGCAGCTCCGACAGGTTCTTTAGGCATTCCAATTAGGTTTCGATCTACTTTTCCATTCTTGTTTTCATCAAGAAACACAGCAACTGCATACTTACCGTACGGGATATTTTTAAAAGTGTGAAAAGACGTTTCCGTAATGTTTCTGATCTGACCTCGATAGGTCGCTTTCTGCGGATCAACCGGAAAACCATCGGCAGTCTTAAACAACATCACATTCGCAGTTCCTTGGGTTCTTTTTTTCTTGTCTTTAATAACAATGGTTAAATCTCCCTTCTCCTGAGCGACCCCAGCTAAATGAAAGCAAAGCATTGCTCCTAATAATGCTAATTTCTTCATGTCATTGATTTTTTAAGCTTTAGTTGAGATAATTATTGTTGAGTTTCCACCAATGCCCCAGTCAATAAGGCAAGAGAAATTTCTGTCTGCTTCAAGCTGTACTGATAACTGTTGATTCGGTTATGGGCAGCATTCAAATTGAGTTGAGCCGAACGCACGTCCGTGTTGGTTACCAACCCCATTTTGAATCGATTCTGGATATTGCTTAGGTTTTCCTGGAAAACCGGAAGGTTACTTTTTTCAATGCGCCACTGTTCCAAAGTATTTTGATAGGTGGCAAAGGTGTTATAGAGTTCGGTGAGCATATCTTCCTCAACATCCTGCCTTTCCAAGGCGCGTTGCTTCTGACTCAAGGTAGAAGATTCCAGCTTTATTCTCCGAGCTCCTCCGTCGTAAAGTGGCCAGCTAAACCTCACACCGAGATTAGGACCAATAACCCGGTTCGATTGGAGAAAGTTGGCTTCATCTTGTAGATAGACATAATTCAAATTGGCATAAGCTTGCAGCTTGGGCCGGAAGGCCGAACGATTCAATTGTACATCAAGTGCTGCCATTCTCATCTCGTGGTCCCCGAGTTTCAGTAACCGATTGCGTTCTTTGAGATTTCCCTCCAATTCTGGGAGTCTCAATTGTGTATTGACTTGTACATCTTCTTCCACCAGAAATTCCGTATTTAACGCCTGCCCAAGCAGTTGGTTCAAGTTTCGTCGAGCATTAGCATAAGACAATAATTGTTGATTCAGGGCAGCACTATCCGTCTTTAAATCTACCTCTACCTGCAATGCCTGAAGGTTGCTGCTGGTACCATATTTTGCATCTTGTTTCAACCGATCGAGCCGATACTGAGTAAGCGCTATAGTTTCACGAGTAATATCTAGCAAAGACTGCTGCTGAGCCATCTGTACATAAGCAAAGCTCACATTTGCAATGGTTTGCTCAATGGTACGTTGGAGTTGAAGTTGTGAGATATCAGATAAAGTAGACAATTGAGCCAATCGATATTTAGCCGCCTTTCCATCTAGCACGACAAAATTAATGGACGGTCCTACGACGATTTCATTCGATATTCCATCCAGTTCAATAACATTATTGCCTTCACCACCGGGCCCTAAGGATAGGGTCTCAATATTTGCATCGCTCCAACCCAACTCGTAACTCGCATTTAACTCAATCGTAGGACGTTTACCCACGATGGCTGGGTCTACTTGCATAGCACTGATCTGGGTATCATATCGACGGATTTCTATTTCATGGTTATTTTGTAGCGCTGAGGCAATCGCGGCTTCAAGACTCAAAACTTTTTGAGCTTGCAGCGGGATGAATATGCAACTTGCAACAGTGATTGCTAGCCAGTTAAACGTATGGGACATGGTATCTAGAATAGTTTAGATAGTTAATTAATCCTGGATTTGATAGCGCAATAATTGAACGGCTGGTTCTACTTGTTCTGAACTGATGACCCGACGCCTGAGTATACGATGAATGCTTACTCGGAGGCCATTAGAAACATGTAGGATGGCAGGCAGCAAAAACAGCACATTAAAGAGTCCAAAACTCAAGCCGTACGCAATGGCTATAGCTGGCCCTTTCAGAAATTGCGCTCCAAGGCTGCTCGAAGCGATCAAAGGACCTAAGCCAGCGACTGTAGTGATAGTCGTCAATAAGATAGGTCGGAAACGGGTGGAAGCAGTAGAAAGCAAGGTTGATCGCCAGGTTTCGCCCTCCTGTAAGCGCTGGTTTAAAGTAGAAATGAAAACCAACGAGTTATTGACGAAGACGCCAATGAGAGCAATGGTTCCTACGAAAGAGAAGATATTTAGGGAAATACCTTGAATCCAGTGTCCCAATATCACACCAATCAATGCAAAAGGAAAAATGGAAAACACGATCAAAGCCTGAGAGAAGGAGTTGAAATTGAGTACGATCAGGGCGAATATGAAGAGCAGAATTACTGAACCTACCACCTGAATAGCCCCCATCATTTTGAAAGACATCCGATTCTGCCCCTCAACCGAATAGGAAACTGCCGGATATTTAGCCGTGATCTCCCCCAAGAATTCCGATTCAATTTCTCCTATTACCGTCGGTGCAGAAACATCGATATTGGCGACATTCGCCTCTACGCGAATCTCGCGGCGACCATCCAAATGATTGATAGCTAAGGCTGCGGTTTGACGACGTAACTCAACTAGATCTTGCAAAAGGTAGCTATTGCCTCGCCCATCAGAAATTCGCATATTCCGGAGCTGATCTTCATCTTGCCTTTCTGCTTTGGGGTAGCGCAGCCATACCTTGACTTCATCTTCTCCCCTTTGTAGGCCCTGCACTTCGGCACCAAAAAAACCGGAACGAACCTGATTCATAATCCCTCCCAGGCTCATGCCTAGCAGATGGGCTGCAGGTTTCAATTCTAAAATTATCTCCTGCACACCTTGTTGGTCAGAATCTGAGATATCCTTGATGTCAGTCCGCGTCTCCATTTTAGCTATTAAAGCTTCCTTGGCGGCTCTCAACTGTTCGAGATTGCGACTGATTAAGGCAAAAGAAATCGGTTTTCCAAATACTGCTGAGGTAGCCCCGATACCAAAAACTAAACTTTCGGCCTCTGGAATATCCGGTGATAGTTCTCGCATCCGATTTGATAATTCAAAGGAACTTATGCCTCTTTGCTCTCCGCCCAAAAAGGTGACCTTTAATTTTCCCTGATTAGGTTGAGGTCCAGTGATTTGCTCCACAAAACGAACGACTTGCTCTCCGTCAGACCTCCCGGCACTATATTGTTTATTCACCTCCCAAATAGCCTCCTCAATAACTTCCAACTTCTCTTCTGTTATTTCTACTGGTGTTCCTGGTGTAAGCTGTAGCTCTATGAAGACCGCATCGTCATCTAAGTTCGGAAAAAAGGTGAATCCAACTCGCCCACTACTCATGAGCATGATCGAGGCCAAAAAGCACCCCATAAAAATGGCTATAGTCAGCAAAGCAGTCAATCGATTACCAATAGCCATCCGTTGATAGACTGGCAAGTAGATCTTATCTCGGATGAACTTCAGTATGCCATCAAACCAACGTTCAATTTTACTTGCCTGATGCTGCGCTCGCAAGCCTTTGCTATGAGCAAGATGAGCCGGTAAAAAGAAAAAGCTTTCGATCATGGCGATAATAAGCACTGCCACTACCACGAACCCCATTTCTCCAAAAAACTCTCCTGCCTGGGTTGGAAGAAAGAAGAACATGGAAAAGGCGACGGCAGTAGTGGTGAGCGAAATGATCACCGGAGTTACCATCTCCATTGTCCCTTCTAGGGCAGCTTTGAGTGGCCCCACTTTCTTGTCTTTAGCCCATTGGTAAATATTTTCCCCAATGACTACTCCATCATCTACCAATATCCCTAAAACCAAAATGAACCCAAAAAGCGATACTACATTGATTGTCATGCCTTGAATCGGGCTCAATATGAACATCCCGATGATGGCTACAGGTATCTTCAAGGCGACCCAAAAGGCCAGGTATCGATCTAAAAAGAGGGCTAGAACAGCCAAAACCAAAATGATTCCAACTATCCCGTTATTCATCATAGATGCAATCCTATCCTTAACATTTACGGTCCCGTCTTCCAACACTTGCAATTGAACATTTTCGTGCGCTGCATTAAAAGTAGCTATGTATTCTCTTACTATATCTGCACTGACGAGTATGTCTTCATTGGAAAGAGCATTTACTGTCAAGGTTACAATGGCATCTCCTTGCAGATAACGGCCACCAGGTTGATCCGCGAAACGATCTCGTATTACCGCAATATCTCCTAGAAGAATCCGGTTGCCAGTAGGGTCCGCCTTAATGACAATCTGTTGAAGTTCGTTAGCTACATACCCTTTGTTATCAGCCTTGATAGAGATATTGTTATTTCTGGTCTTGAGCTCTCCACCAAAGGTTTCCAGATTCGCTAGTCGAATAGCTTGTGCCAACTGAGCGAAACTGATCTGGTACTTTTGCAGTTCATTTTCCTTAACTTCTATTTCTATTTCTTCTTCCGGTAATCCAGTTACATCAATGTCTGAAATCTCTCGATAAGCCAGTAATTCATTTTTGATTTGATCTGCATAATCCTTTTTCACAGATAGGGGCACTTCCCCCACTACCCCAAAACCAATAGCTACATCTTTAACCTCAATTTTTTCTATGATTGGTGCATCGGCGCGATCAGGAAAATTGTTGATCTTATCTACCGCATTTTTAACCTCAGCAAGCACCGTACTAGGATCGGATTCCTCCGTTAACTCTACAAGTACATTGGCGAAGCTCTCTCCAGAGGTAGAAGTGACTCGATCTATCCCTTGGATTCCTTCCAAATTCTCTTCAATCTTCACGGTAATGCCAGTCTCCACTTCTGCTGGAGAAGCTCCTGGATAGGGTACTAAAACAGAAACAAACCGAATCCGCTGTTTAGGGAAATTTGTAGTCTGTGTTCGCATCAATTGTAGTGCACCTAAGCCAATAAGTAGGAATAGGCACAAATTGACGATGGTAGGATGCTGGATAAAATACTTGATTAACGCTCTCATGATTTGATATCGATTATGAGATTAGGATTTAGATATGGCCTTTATGCCAACAATGGGTTCCAGCAGTTCCTCAATGATTACCTCTTCTCCTCCTTCTAAGCCTTTGATCCATACCCGATCTTTCTCAAAAAGAACGGGAGTGACTTTCTTTAATTTCACCAAGGATTGATCGATATAATGAATCTGGTTCTCCCGGTTCAAAGCCTTCAACGGGACATCCACTACCCCTTCCAATATTTCACTCTCCTTTCGCGCCTGTAGAAACATGCCTTCGCGCAGCCCCTTCCCACTGAGCCGAATAAAAACGGGAACAGATTGCATGGTCGGATCTATGGTCCCTCCAAGACGGTGAATCCTACCAGTCCACTTCTGCCTGGTATTATTGTGCTCCAACTCCAAGCTGGAGCCTAAAGAGAGTTGCTTGATATCCGAAGTAGAAACCATCGCTCGCAGTTCAAAAATGTCCGTTCTACTGTACTGCACGAGCGGTACCCCGGGGCTCACAATTGCACCAGGAACAACACTTCCCTGAGTTATGATTCCTGTAAAAGGTGCGTTTACCTGGTACTTAGGAAGCATTTCCTCTGCTGCTTTAATCGTATAAAATGAGGCAAAAATATTATTGGCCGATAGGAAGAATCGCAATTGATCATTCCCGACTTTCGGCAAGTCAGGCAGAGCCTCATCCGCATGGAAAGCTCGTAAATACTTATCCCAAATAGCATGTTCTTCCGCAAAATCCATTTGGATCTGAGACATAATCCGGACTAAACCCGCCTCAAATTGGCTTTTCTGGGCTTGAAGATTCAGTTTGTACTGTGCATCATCGATATTCACGAGATTTTCTCCTTTCTTAAAGCGCTTCCCTTCAATGAGCAAGTTCGAACTGGGTAATACCTTCCCTTGTACCTCAGCTACTAGCTGTAGCTTCTCTACTGCTTGAACTCTCCCTGTAATTAAGACTGGACGAGCAAGATTTTTAGGTTTTGCAATGAATGTTTCAAAGCTAGGGATCTGTACCGTAGATTGACCAGCAACTTGCACAGCGCTAGGTACAGCCTCGCTTTCTTTAGCTGTTTTACCATCACTGCATTGCCAATTCAAGGCGGCGAGACCGAGCAATAAGGTCCAATGAAATATTTTAATCATTTTATTTATTTATTAGTTTAAATCAATTGATTACATCTAAGTAAAAAAAATTACCAATAGTCTAGAACCAAGAGATCTATAATCCTAAACAAAATATTTAATCATTTGATTATGTTTTTTAAAAAAATTTTTAGCGTGTAGCAAATGACGTTTAGGTTCTCAAACAAGATTCAAATCAATTAGTTTAATCAAATGATTAAATCTGTTGTAAAAAAATCTATTCGTCTTCAGGGGCATCGAAATACAAGTAATTGATGATCATCGCTGGTATATGCTCTTTACGTTCTTCCAGCATCTGTACGTAAGCTAGTTCATCTATCCCTGTTTTAACTTGCAACAAAGATTTTGAAAGAAAAGGAAAGATAACCAGGCCTACCAAACTGGACATGAAATTTTGTATGCTTATCGGTCGTATTACCCCAGATTCTATTAAGTCCTTAATCTGCTTTTCCAAAATCGGTAAGGCAGTCTGGTCCTGCATCATTTGATTGATAGCCATGACATTCCGCTGGGATTCAGACAGAATAAACATAGGCAAGAATGGATTTTCCTTTAAAAAATCAATGTACAACTCTGTAAAGCGCTTGATCTTCTGATGTAGTGGCATTTGGGTGTCCAAAATACCGTCCATTAAGCCCGAGAAACGTCCCATCGTTTCTCCGATCACAATCTCGAAGAGTTTTTCCTTACTACGATAATAATAATGTAAACTCGCTATATTTATGCCAGCTTCTGCCGCAATATCCCGCGTCTTAGTCGCTTCGAAACCTTTCTCAGTAAATACCTTTAAAGCAGCCAAACGAATCTTTTCCTCGGTGTTTAATGCTGAGTTATCTTTAGTCGACACTTGTTCCATTGAGCCAAATGTAGGCATTTTCTTTGTTTAAATCAAATTGTTAAATCAAAATATTCAGAACAATCGTTGACTTTGCCAGCTAGTGGCATGACAGCACTAAAGCATTAAAAGATGAAACGACACTTGCGGTCATCACTTTAAGTATACCTGATTAGTGAGCGTTTTACCAAGGCAAGCTGGTATTTTACAATTGACAACCATACAAGGACATGGAAAGCTAGTATCATATTCTGTAGTTAGATAGGATAGATAAGCTATTCCGTGACGAGCTAATCGCTTTCATGCAACTTTCAAATCCTACTAGCGTTATTATTTTTAACTTTACGTGAAATTTAAAGATGTCGCTTGCTTAGACAAAGCACATATATTAGCCTGGCTCTACTACTCTTCATCAGCACTACTGGTGTGGTAGTAAATAAGCACTTCTGCCAAAATGAGCTGAAGAGCGTGGCCCTCTTTGTCAAAGCAAAAGCCTGCCATAACAAGAAAGTAAAAAAGCCTTGTCCCATCCATGGCTACATGATGGTTGAGGAGGATAGTCCCAGCGACAAAGGCTGCTGTGATGATGAAACTGAGATTGTGAAGAATGAGGAGGAACAAATCACCCCTAGCCTTTCGGAAGACATTCAACTTACCTCAGCTTTCGTCGCTACCTTGTTCGTCGTCCTTCAGTTGGAACTTCCCCGACTTGATCGACAGACCATTCATTATCTTAACTATAAGCCTCCCCTACTGATCTGCGACTATCCCAGCGAATTGCAGATCTTTCTTTGCTAGCTAATTCATTCAGTTTTCAGCACAATGGTTTTTAAGTAAACCGTTGTGGCTTCTGCTGTTGGGTCTATCCCATACAGCTCCCAGATATCTGTCATAAAACTGAATAATTCACGATGCTAGCTAGATATATTCGATTTTTTCTAGAAAACAAGCTGGTGGCATGGATGCTCCTGATAGCCTTTAGTTTATGGGGATTGATTACGGCTCCATTTGATTTCGGCTTAGACGGACTACCCAGATCACCCGTAGCCGTAGATGCCATTCCCGATATTGGAGAAAACCAGCAGATCGTATTCACCCAATGGATGGGGCGATCCCCCCAAGATGTGGAAGATCAAATTTCCTATCCACTCACCACGGCATTACTTGGGATTCCGGGGGTGAAAAGTATCCGGAGCAACTCGCTTTTTGGCTTTTCAAGTGTTTACATCATATTCGATGACGCTGTCGATTTTTACTGGAGTCGAAGCCGGATACTAGAAAGGCTCAATTCTCTTCCTCCCAACACGCTCCCAGTAGGCGTACAACCTACCTTAGGACCAGATGCAACCGCCCTTGGTCAAATCTTTTGGTACACGCTCGAAGGTCGGGACGAAACTGGACAAGCAACGGGGGGATGGAGTCTTCATGAACTTCGGAGTATTCAGGATTTCTATGTGCGTTTCGGCTTAGCTTCGGCTGAGGGTGTATCGGAAGTAGCGTCGATTGGAGGTTTTGTCAAAGAGTATCAGATTGATGTGGATCCGGAGGCCATGCGTACCTATGATATCACCCTAGACCAGGTCATGACCAGCATCAGCAATAGCAACCTGGACGTGGGAGCACAGACCATGGAAATCAATCAAGCAGAGTACTTTGTACGTGGCTTAGGCCATATAGAAAGTATTGATGATATCGAAGAGAGCGTCATTCGGGCTGTCAATAATGTTCCGATCCGTGTCAAGGACATCGCCAGGGTGAATATTGGTCCAGCTACGCGGAGAGGTGTCCTAGATAAAAGCGGTGCCGAAGCCGTCGGTGGAGTGGTCGTAGCCAGATATGGAGCCAACCCCTTAGAGGTAATTGAAAGCGTAAAAGGCAAGATTCAGGATCTAGAACCGGGTTTACCCAGCAAAATTCTGGCTGACGGCACCCTGTCACAGCTACATATCATTCCTTTCTACGACCGCACCCAGTTGATCAATGAGACGGTGGGTACCTTGCAGGAGGCCTTGCAATTAGAAGTACTGATCACCGTGATCGTGGTTATTCTAATGCTTCTTAATCTTCGCTCTTCCGTTTTGGTATCCAGCGTACTGCCCGTAGGGGTCTTGATGTGTTTTATTGCCATGAAGTATTTTGGTGTGGATGCTAATATCGTGGCCCTATCCGGCATTGCTATTGCTATTGGTACGATGGTGGATATGGGCATAGTGTTAGCGGAAAGCATACAAACCCGGCTCGATAATGCCCCATCGGGAGAACGACTGATAACGAGTATTTATCTAGCAACTTTAGAAGTGGCTAGTGCCGTTATCACAGCCGTGGCCACCACGGTCATCAGCTTTATTCCTGTTTTTACGATGGAAGCTGCCGAAGGCAAACTCTTCCGCCCTTTGGCTTTCACCAAAACCTTTGCCCTAATCGCCTCAATCTTGATTGCCATCACCGTAATTCCAGCTTTGGCACATAGCCTCTATTCTTCAAGGAACAGGAGCGTTTACATGAGGTATCTACTGAATGGGGCAATTACAGTTTTGGGGATGTTTTTGATTTTTTCTTCAAAAGCATTCCTAGGTGGATCCATCACAGCCATAGGGATATTGGGACTACTTAGTACAGTCACACAATTTGCCTATCCACGATTTGAGACTGCTTTTAAATGGATTAAAAACCTGCTCTATGCGGGATTCGTTAGTTATCTCTTATCCTTGATTTGGATGCCCTTAGGCGTCGCACAAAGTACCGGGATCAACTTCCTGTTTGTTGCACTATTGATCGGTATCCTGATCGGATTCTTTTACCTGGTCCTGTATTCCTATGCAAACATTCTAAGGTTTTTGCTCCGATTCAAGCTACTGTTTCTCCTCCTGGTGGCAGTGATGGTATACCAAGGCTTTTTGATCTTCCAACAGACCGGCGAAGAATTTATGCCTTCGCTAGATGAAGGATCCTTCCTGTTGATGCCCACTTCCATGCCACATTCTGGTATGCAAGAAAACCTCAAAAATTTGCAGTTGCTGGATATGGCTGTAACTGCTATTCCCGAAGTAGAAACAGTGGTAGGAAAAGCAGGGCGGGTAGAAAGTGCCTTGGATCCTGCCCCCATGTCCATGTACGAAAACGTCATTCAGTATAAATCTGAATATAAGACAGATGCTAATGGTCATCGCATTCGCTTTAGAGTAGATAATGACGGCGATTATCTACGGGATGAAGCCGGAGAACTGATCCCTGATCCAAGCGGCCGCTACTTCCGCCAGTGGAGAGATCATATCCATAGTCCAGATGACATTTGGGAGGAGATCGTGAAAGTGAGTCGCATTCCCGGGGTGACTTCGGCACCAAAGTTGCAGCCTATCGAAACGAGACTCGTAATGCTTCAAACGGGGATGCGAGCCCCCATGGGTATTAAGGTACAGGGCTCTGATCTTGCCGCTATTGAAGCCTTTGGCTTGGAGCTAGAACGAGAATTACAACAGGTAGAAGGCGTGAAAGCGGCCGCTGTATTTGCAGACCGTATCGTAGGGAAACCCTACATCCTGCTAGACATAGACCGGCAAGCCATCAGTCGGCATGGGCTCAGCATGGCAGAAGTCCAACGGTATATCCAAACAGCCGTCGGGGGCATGAATATGACAACAACGGTAGAGGGTCGTGAGCGCTACAATGTTAGGATTCGATATCCTCGGGAATTGCGGGATGATCCAGAAGCCCTGAAGAACATTTTCATCCCTACTCGATCCGGTGGACAGATTCCGCTAAACGAATTGGTGGACATCCAATACCAACAAGGACCCCAAGCCATTAAAAGTGAAGATGGTTTCTTAATCGGATACGTATTATTTGATCGAGAAGCCGGTTTTGCAGAAGTAGAAGTGGTGCGAAGGGCCCAAGCTCATCTCCAGGAACAAATAGAGCAAGGCTTGCTGGAAGTCCCAGCGGGCATCAGTTATCGTTTTGCAGGTAATTATGAGCAACAGGTTCGGGCCAGCAAACGCCTGAGCTTGGTGGTCCCGGTAGCCTTAGGTCTTATTTTCCTGCTGCTCTACTTACAATTCCGGTCTGTAGCAGTATCCCTAATGGTCTTTTCTGGAGTATTCATTGCCTTTGCGGGAGGCTTTATCCTGATTGGCTGGTATGATCAGCCTGGGTTCCTTGACTTTTCCCTGTTCGGTACGAATATGCGGGATTTATTCCAAATTCATACGGTGAATCTAAGCGTAGCCGTTTGGGTGGGCTTCCTGGCTTTATTCGGGATTGCTACCGATGATGGCGTATTGGTTGCTACCTTCCTCCGAGATAGCTTTAAAGAACGCAAGCCAGCTACGGTAAATGAGATCCGGGAAGCTGTCATCGCAGGGGGGCTGCGAAGGGTTCGCCCTGCCTTGATGACTACGGCCACCACCATCCTGGCCTTACTCCCAATCCTGACCTCCACGGGGCGGGGATCGGATGTCATGCTTCCCATGGCCATTCCATCCTTTGGGGGCATGCTGTTTCAGACCATCACCATGTTTACTGTACCTGTCCTTTACGCTTTATGGCAAGAATGGAGATTGCGTTTAGGGTATGATAATCAAGAAAAAAGAGAATTGATATGAGATCAATATTCATCTATACAATTACAGGCTTACCCCCTCAGCGCTTAGGCATATCCTTTGCGAGCTTTAGTAGGGGCTTTTGTTCCACCTCTATCTGCGCCTTTCTTTTTTTAATGGCCGCACCTTCCTCTGCTCAATCCATTGAAGAGCTAAGCGGACTTTTGAATAAGGAAAATCCATCACTCGAAGCGCTTAAGCAGCGATATCTGGCGATGGAGGAGCAAGCCCCCCAGCTAAGTCAACTACCTCAACCGGAGCTGGGCGTGGGCGCTTTCGTGGCGCCGGTGGAAACTCGATTAGGTGCGCAACGGGCCCGGCTTAGTGCAAGCCAGATGTTTCCCTGGTTTGGGACCCTGGAAAGTAAAGCCCAACTTGCACAAGCTCGGGCATTGGTAGAAAAAGAACGAATTGGTGACCTAAGCTTAGCACTGATTTTTGAACTTAAGTCTGCTTATTTCCAACTCTATGAAATCCGCCAAACTCAACGCATCCTACAGCGAAAAAGCAGCCTGTTGGATCGATTACGCGAATTGGCCCTAAATCAAATTGAAAGCGGATCTGGAAGTGCTGCGGATGTATTAAGAGTAGAACTCCAACGACAAGCCCTGGAACAAGAGGTTCGGATTTTGGAAAATAAAGAGAAACAGCCACTAGCAACCATCAATCATTTACTAAAGCGTACCCTCTCCACCTCCATCGACACCCCGGAC
Organism: Saprospiraceae bacterium; assembly: GCA_965263225.1. Taxonomy (GTDB): domain Bacteria; phylum Bacteroidota; class Bacteroidia; order Chitinophagales; family Saprospiraceae; genus DT-111. The sequence continues at coordinate 362,714 of CBDHHG010000028.1, read as the reverse complement.
ACACTTGAATTTGCAATGCTCGCGGTTCGTCCGGATTCCTTGCGGGCGGCTCTCTTGACACGGCATCCTAGGCTCATTGGCCTAGCACAACAACAAGCGGTAGCCCGACAGGCCATACAAGTCAACAAACTAGAAGGGAAGCCCAGTTTTGGTCTAGGAGCAGATTACATTTTGTTGAGCCCACGTACTGACGCTGATCCTAGCCAAAACGGCCGTGATATTCTACAGTTGAGTGCAAAGGTTAGTCTGCCACTGTACCGGAAAAAGTATGATGCCAAAGAGCGGGAAGAAAAGTTGAAAATTGAAGCAATCAACGCTCAAAAAGAGGCAGCGATCCAGGCTTTTCTGAACGGAATTGACCAAGCAGTGACGGCACATGAGGAAGCAGCGCTCCGGCTTTCTCTTTATCAGCAGCAAATAGAAACTACCCGCACCGCTTCCCGCTTTACTCAAGCTACCTATTCGAACTCGGGTAGTCGCTTCGATGAATTGCTACAATTGGAACAAGATCTCATTCAGTACGACCTGCAAATATTGAAAGCTGTTGTCAATAGTCATCTCGCTAAGGCGAGCATTGCGCGTTACCTTAACTTCTAGATATGAAAAATAGTAAAGAAATCATTCTCACCATAGTTGCCTTAGTAATCGGATTAGGCTTGGGATATCTTCTCTTTGGCCGCAATGCCAGCAGCTCTGCTCTCCTAGGCTCGCAGGACGATCACCCTCATGAATCGGAGGAAGGAGAAACTTGGACTTGCTCAATGCATCCACAGATCCGTCAGAATGAAGCAGGCATTTGCCCCATCTGCGAAATGGATCTAATCCCTGCGGACGTAAGTTCCTCCAACGACCCGCTCGTATTGGAAATGACCTCCGAAGCCGTCAGGCTAGCTCAAATTGAGACCACTATCTTGGGTAGCATAGGCAATAGTTCCAAAGAATTGACCCTTTCTGGAAAGTTGCAGGCGGATGAACGCCTAATCGCTAGTCAGGTGGCCCATATCCCCGGGCGGATCGAGCAACTATTTGTCACTTTTACTGGTGAGCAAGTCAAAAAAGGGCAAAAACTAGCCAGTGTTTATTCCCCAGACTTGGTAGCGGCGCAGCGTGAACTGCTGGAAGCTTTGCAATTGAAGGAGCTGAATCCGGACCTCTTGGAAGCCACACGGCAAAAACTGCGCTATTGGAAAATTCCGATGGAGACCATCCAGCAAATTGAACGCAATGGTGTGATACAGGAAACCTTTGTTTTGAAAGCGGAGATGAACGGAACTGTCAAGAATCGGCATGTAGCAGTCGGAGACCATGTCGAAGCGGGAAGCATCCTGTTTGATCTTATCAGCCTAGAGAAACTCTGGGCTGAATTCGACGCCTATGAAGAGGATTTAGCACATATTCGATTGGGAGATCAGCTGAGCTTTAGTACGCCCGCTTTGCCCGGCCAAACCTTTAAAACACGTATCAATTTCATTGATCCAATGATCAATGCACAGACTCGTACGGCCACCGTTCGCGGAGAAATCGCCAATTCACGCCGGATGCTGAAACCCGAAATGTTTATCCAAGGGCAATTAGCAGCTCGACCAACCAACACGTCCCAATTATTGATCCCCAAAACCGCTGTATTATGGACGGGCCCTCGATCGGTGGTTTATGTAAAAGTACCCGATACCACCATACCATCCTTTGCCTATCGCGAAGTGGAACTGGGTGATCGTGTAGGAGAAAATTACCAAGTAAAAAGTGGCTTGGAGGCAGGAGAAGAAGTCGTCACCTATGGTAGTTTCACTATCGATGCTGCGGCTCAGCTCAATAACCAAAAGAGTATGATGAATCACCTCGTGGGAGTTAAGGGCGCCAAAGCGCCAGCTATCCCCGATTATGCAGCTACTACCTCCCCCACTTTCAAATCAGCCCTGGGTGCCTTGGCCCTAGCCTACTTACCCATCAAGGATGCTCTGGTAGAAACTGACGCAGAAGCCACAGCTAAGGCAACTGAGCCCTTTTTAACACAACTACAGCAAATAGACAGAGCACTTTTAGAAGGTGAGCCGCGCTTTCATTGGGAAAAGCAATGGAGCAACATGCTCGCTCATACCAAACGGATCGCGGAAGCCGCAGATGTCGAACTGCAAAGGAAGCAATTCGATGCGCTATCAGATCTTTTGATCAATGCCATCAAGAGTTTTGGCATTGAAAATGAAGTACTATACATCCAACATTGTCCGATGGCATTTGACAATACGGGAGCCGAATGGCTCAGTACCGAAGAGGGTATTTTAAACCCCTATTTTGGGGACAAGATGTTGCGATGTGGATTTGTGCAGGAGACCTTAGACAAGAATTTTCAACTAGCGGAGGAGGAATAAAACTCACTCCCACTTTCTTTCCATAACAATTAAATTTAGAATATGAAATCTTTACAATCAATCGGTGTCGGCGCCATACTGCTTAGCCTGGCTCTCTTTGTTTTCTCCTGCGGAGGCAACAGCCATAGCCATGATCATGGCGAAGGTGAACACACCCACGAGGCAGCAGGGCATGACCACGATGGCCCTGACCACGATCACGACCATGACCATGAAGGAGGAGATCACGGAGAGGGCGCAGCTTATACCGCAGCATACGTCTGCCCTATGCACTGCGAAGGCAGTGGCAGTGAAACAGAAGGTAAATGTCCAGTTTGCAACATGGATTATGTGGCGCAGGCTGAACATGCAAAGGACGGGCATAAACATTAAACCTGTCTTACAAAAAATAAGATTGAGGATCTTTGTTTCTGATACAGAGACTGAGGTCCTCCTCGCCTTTAACTTCAAACAACAGCACAATAATGCCCAGTTGACTAAATTCATGGACTATGCAAAGACCACTCCTACTCTTAATCGGAGCCACTCTCCTCCTCTGGGCTTGTGAATCCCCCGAAGGCTTATCAATCGAAGAAATTCCAACGCCCGTGCAGGAAGGAGGAGAACCTAATCTTTTCAGTTCCAGCAATGGGAAACTATATCTCTCTTGGGTGGAGTATCTCAATGATTCAACGGATGCCTTGAATTACGCCCGCTTACAAGACGATGCTTGGGCCAATCCCAAGGAAATTGCCAGAGGTATGGATTGGTTCGTCAATTGGGCAGACTTTCCTTCCTTGGCGGTTTTCCCAGATGCAGGAAGTATAGCTGCACATTGGCTGCAGAAAAGTGCCGGAGGAACCTATGATTATGATGTACGCGTATCCATCTCAAAAGATGCCGGAGAAAGTTGGGCCCCTTCCTTCATTCCACATACAGACGGTATCCCTGCTGAACACGGATTTGTCACCTTACTTCCACTTACCAATGATCGCATGTTTGCCACCTGGCTCGATGGCCGAAATACAAAAGCAAGCGAAGCAGCAGGGGATGATCATGGACATGGGCACGGAGGTGCCATGACGCTTAGAACTGCAGAATTTGATGCCGATGGGCAATTATTCGAAGAGGCTGAACTGGACCAAAGAATTTGTGATTGCTGTCAGACGGATGCCGTAATGACTTCAAACGGCCCTATAGTCGTGTACAGAGATCGTTCCCCAGAAGAAATCCGCGACATCTATATCGTTCGAAAAATTGATAGCACGTGGACTGAACCTCAACCAGTGGCTTCGGACAATTGGAAGATCGCTGGTTGCCCCGTGAATGGCCCGGCAGCAGCAGCTAAAGAAGATCTGCTTGCCGTTGCTTGGTTTTCTGCAGCCAACCAAGAGAATCGTGTTAAGGTCGCCTTATCCCAGGATGCTGGCGCCTCTTTCACAGGAGGTTTCATCATTGATGATGGGCAACCCATTGGGCGCGTAGATGTAGTGTTGACGGAGGCAGGTGAAGCTTTGGTTTCTTGGATTGAAGAGGTGGATGGTGAGGGAGAGATCAGAATTGCGACAGTCAATGAGCAAGGTAAACAAGGGGAAAGCAGGACGCTTATGAAAACAGGCATTTCCAGGCAAAGTGGCTTCCCTATTCTTGAAAAACATAAGGACAGCTATGTCTTGGCTTGGACCAGCGGAGAAGAAAAGACTACAGTACGAACCCTACGATTTGACCTGTAAAGGAAATAGCCCCTGCCGAAATGGTGGGGCTACCAAAATTAAGTCTCTCTCCAAAATAATTCTTGTTTATGACCTATCGAACAATAGGCCGTTCTTTTAAACTTCTTGCGAAGTCTACAAGGTTTTGCTTTTGTGTTTCACCGCCATTCTCTTTCAGCGGCCTACTATGCATTAGTCTTCTCCAAGCCGACCGACCTATAAGCTCGGTCAGGTATGATTTTGCCCCAGGGGAATTGAGATCATCAATGGAACCAATAGTTGACGCAAAGAACTCATCTGCATCCACCAAATAGGTGACTGGATATGTTTTACTTGGTAGCTCTTCTTCTTCTCCGAGGTATGCATAGAAATCGTTAGACTGCTCCAGCAGTTCTGCTGTCCTGCTATCTTTCACACCAAGGATCAGCTGATCACAGTGGATAGATTTGTAGTAGGTTTGTTGTTGGGCCTGAGTTTGACCAATTAGCGATAATAACAGGAGGATGATCCAGGTAATTGGGAAACGAAACATGAGCATTGTTTTTAGGGGTTAGAAAAGGTAAATTACAATCCCAACATGATGGCCTTAAGCGGCGATACTTTCTACTTGCAGTACGCTTTGGGGTAGCACAATGCGATGAGGGTGACTACGGCCTTTTGCCACCAGCCCCTTACAATAATCATTAAGTAGCTTCAGGTTGGCATCATTGATCTTATCGTACTTCTTCCTCATCATAAGGTTAAAGAGAGCCTTTTTAAAGAAGTTAGGTCTACAATACATCGTATACTCTAGACGGGTCAAGCCCTTCCCTATGCTATGCAGTACCCATACTGAGGCGCCTTTATCTCTATGATTCGTCTCCACGAAAGTGATCTTATTTGGAGCAAAGTCGAAATCATGCGCCACCATGGTAGGATCGCTTTTGTCTCCTTTAATGACACAGCGATGAGAAGATCCATTTTGTGAGATTTGGTGGTTCAATCGATCCCCGTCTTTGACATGGGTCAGCCATTCATGTCGGAAACTCATATCTGATAGCACATCAAAAACCAGATCGATGGGAGCTTCTATCACGGATCCGCATTCCATGAATTTTGAGGTGAGACCGGGCATACTGTAATCCTCCTTTTTAGGCTCAGGAATGTGCTCCTCTAGGGCATCTAAGCCGATATAGCAGTATTTAGCCATCCCGAAGTCATATTCTTCCTCGATATGCCCAACGGGTGCCCAAGATACCTCCTCCAAATGCAACCAAGTGGTACAAGCCCTGACCAAGTCATTTGAGAAAAGGCTATACTCATCCGACTCCACTCTATTCTTTAGCAGTCGGTGAGCAACAATTACGTCCTTTCCAAATAGTTTGGTTCGATCCTTAACCCTCTTGTTGGCCACCTCACCATAATGAGCAACGAACTTTAGGCTGAGATTGGTAGCTGAGCAACAGGCTCCGCAGCTACAGATGCGATGTGTATCGTATTTCTTTAGGTGAGCGTGAAAGTTGACATACATGCGTTGGATTTGGGCAAGTAATTCAGCGGTAGTAGGGGCCTTACCATTGCGATAGAAAAGTAGGGCATCCCCTTCAATTTCAGAGAGCTCCAATCCTATTTCATTGGAATCGATTAATACTTCTAATAACTCTTCAATGATGTGTTTGGCGTGATCAATCTCAGTTTCATTTACGAATTTGGTGAAGCCGCTGATATCGGGAATAAAGAGGAGGGCGTTGGCAGAAGCTTGATTTTGTGGTTGAGTCATGGTTTGAGGTTTTGGTATGTAGTTTTCGCGATTCGATAGCAAACTACATCTAAAAACAGGCAGTTATCGGCTAGTTCTTCCCAACTACCTCTCCTCTTTTCCGAACGATCCAAATTCCTTTCCGAACGATTTTACGGCCTCTAGGTATCTGCTCTTGGGTATGTTCTCGTCCAATATCCCCTTCCTATGATATACTAAAGACTTAAGAATTTTATGTAACTTCAGCTCAAGGACGTGGCGCTTGCCAATAGACAGGATGCTATGGTCCTTAGCTATACCATCTTACTTCACCTGCATCAGTACTCCCTAGACAAACCCAAAGTACCCCAAACTCATTCAGTGGATGAATTCGGAATTTCTTCAGCAATGAATGGAATTACCGCTATGCTTTGACTTAAACACAATACTATGAATTGCGGTCGATTCTTCCTCCTATCGCTTTTGGTAGTGCTACCCTTTTTTTCCTTTAGCCAATTGCCTGAAGCACTGGAAGGAAAACTAAAGAAACTAGAATCTACAGATGCAAAGGTGACGCTCCTATTGATGGTAACAGATTCCCTTCTGGATTACGACATAGCTCTAGCCTATACGGTCGGCCGTCAGGCCTTGAAGCTTGCGGATACTCCCACAGCCCTGGCTAAATGCCAAGTCATGATGGCAAGTATCCACACCCAAAAGGTGCAATATGATTCTAGTCTACAATACCTATTAGCTGCCGAACAAATCTTCAGGCAAGAAGGACTTGAAAGCGAACTAGCGAGAACATATCAGGAATACCAGGAAGTTCACACCAATCAAAAAGAGTACAAACTAGCCCTGGAATATATATTCAAGGCGAGTGAGATCTACCAAGAACTGGGTGATAAATATAGTCTGGCTTCTGCCTACAATGACATAGCTTGGGTTCAGCAAAGACAGGAAGAATACGAAACGGCATTGGAATACGGTGACAAAGCACTAGAATTGCTAGAGGGAGAATCAGCCGATGAATTGAAAGGTACCATTCATTTCACTCGGGGTAGTGCCTACGTTGCTTCCTACTCTTTTGACCTTGCGCTTCTCGAACTCACCACAGCCATGGATTATTTGCAGAAAGCGGAAGTCTCCCCGCTTACCCTTTCCCGGGTGATCAATGCTAGAGGTAATGCCTACAAACTAATGGGTAAGCATGAAGCAGCCATCCAGGACTATCAAAGCAACCTAGCCCTTTGTGAAGAACTAAACCATAAGCGGGGCATCATGGTATCACATGCTAATCTGGGACATGCATACCTGCTCAACAAGAATTATGAAGCGGCTATCCCCTATTTGCTCTTTGCCAAAGATGCCATGGAAAGTACAAATGACAAAGCCAACTTATGGGAGCAGTACATGCATTTATCAAATACCTACGAGGCCTTAGGCAAGTACGAACAAGCGCTACGCTACGAAAGAAAATTGGCTGAAGAAAACGAAGAATATTATGAGGACAAAATTGATCAATTGGAACTCGAAACCCAAACCAAGTTCGAAACCGGACAGCGCCAAGCCACCATCGTACTACAGAAACAGACTATTCAGCAGCAAAAACAAAGGCAACTATTGATGCTGGGGTTGGCGGTCTTACTGGGCGCCATTTTACTCCTAGTTTATAACAACTATCGGAGCAAAAAGCGGCTTAGCGCAGAATTGAAAGTAAAAAACCAGGAAAAGGAACTTCTCTTGAAAGAAATCCATCATCGGGTTAAAAATAACCTACAAACTATCTCCAGTCTGCTAAATCTACAATCGGCCCAGATCAAGGACAAAGAAATCCAAGACGCTGTGATCGAAAGTAAAAACCGGGTGAGGTCCATGGCGCTAATCCATCAGAAGCTATATCAAGGAGAGAACTTAGCAGCCATTGAAATGAAGGAATACCTACGGATGCTTTCGGAAAACATGATCAAATCCTTTGGTAGACATCGGGACCTGGAACTACTGGTAGAAATGCCAGCAGTTGACGTCGATGTTGATACGGCTATCCCCATTGGCTTGATCACCAATGAACTGCTTACGAACACCCTAAAATACGCCTTCCCAGGTGGACAATCAGGATTGATTCAGGTCAGTCTACTGCATAATCCCCAGGAGAATCAAATGTGCTTAAGATTATCAGATAATGGAGTAGGCATGAGCAGCATGCATGGAGAACCTGATGAAAGAAGGACTAATTTTGGCTCCCAACTCGTGCAACTCTTAACGACCCAGTTGGAGGGTAAATTGACCGTAAATACCGAAAATGGATTTGATACTATTATCAATTTCAAAAAATTTAAAGTATACTCGCCTTCTCACTCGGGAGCATCAGTGTAAGTCCACAATTATCTATTCAGGTAAAGAACTACAATGGACCATCAGATTGACATTATGGTAGTGGAGGATGATATGATCATTGCCGCTGATATTTCCATGCAGCTTACCCTTCTCGGCTACAATGTGAGCGCCATCTTACCCAAAGGAGAAGATGCTTTAGCCCAACTACAGCATAATCAACCCGATATCATTTTAATGGATGTAGGATTGAAAGGAGATTTGGACGGAGTAGATACTGCGCAGGAGATTCTAAATAATTACGAGATTCCAGTCATCTTCCTAACCGCCAATTCCGACCCGGAAACCTTTCGTCGAGCTAAGCATACTCGACCTTTTGCCTTTATCACCAAACCCTTCGAAGCCATTGATCTAGAAAGGTCCCTGGAACTATTGGTAAGTCGGCTTGAAACAGAAAAGGAAAAAGCGGCTAGTGGTGATACTCCATCAGAAGCGGGTTCTTACATCCTTTCTGACCGGATTTTCATTCGTTTTAAGGAAAGAATGATAAAGGTATTCCTGAACGACATCAAATATATTGAAGCAGAAAGAGCCTACTGCCGAATTCACACCACAGATAAGGAGTACTTGATCACCCTCCCGCTAAAGGCCTTTTCCGAAAAATTAGAGGCAGATCAATTTTTACGCGTCCATCGTTCTTTCATGGTTAATCTTTCCAAAGTGGACGAGTTAGCAGAGGAGTATGTGGTAATCGGAAAGAAGATGATCCCCGTTAGCAAGAATTACAGAGAGGAGGTAGCTCGCAGGTTACGTACGATTTAGGGAAAAACTCAGCTATACTGCGGAATTTCTAACTAGTAAGCTCGATACTTCTCTTCCGCCTCTGCCAAAAAAGCCAGACAGGCGGCATCTTCCTCATCCGTACTAGGGGTGCTAGCCAACCAAGCCTCTAGGATTTCCTTCGCAATGGCTTCGGACATTACCCGCAAGCTCATGGCTAGAATATTGGCATCATTCCACTTCCGGGCGCCTCGCGCCGTTTCGGCATCTTGGCAAAGTGCAGCCCGAATGCCCTTCACCTTATTCGCTGCCAAGCTAATGCCAGTACCGGTCCAGCAAAAGAGGACGGCCTGTTCAAAAGCACCAGTAGCCACCTGCTCGGCCACCTCCAAAGCGACCTTTGGCCACATGACGGGCGTTTCGACCAAGGCACCAAAGACTTCCACCTCATGCCCACGCTGACGGAGATCTGCTACCACGGCATCGGTGACATGGTTTTTCATATCGCTACCTACGGCTATTTTCATGACTTCTATTTTCTGGCGAAAGCATCCGACCTTTTCCCCTGGTCATGTCCTAGAAAACTTCGGCTGCTTTCCCACTATGCGAATCTAATCCGGTAATATCTTGACTTGAATATCTTTGAAATGTACGGTACTACCTGGATCGTGTCCTTGTAAAGCAAAGGTTCCGCTATCAATTAGACGGTCAGCCATCCCATCAGGTCGTTCCGGATTATCTGGCTCCGTGTAATTGACAACCGTTTCTCCATTCAAACGTACCTCAACATTTTTCCCCTTAACTATGATGTGCTGCGTAAACCATTCATTGTCCTTCGTTGGTGGCTCTTTTACATCATCAATAGCATACAATCCCCCTGTTTTCCGCCAATCGGTATGAGTATTGTTGACCTGTACTTCATACCCTTTACTAGGCCATCCTTCCTCCTGATAGGCAGTGTGAAAGTAGATCCCCCCATTAGAATTCGGCAGAGTCATGACTTGAGCCTTGAACTCAAAATTCTTGAAATTATGACTAGCTACCGGCCCGTCATAGAATAGATGTGATCGCTCTCCCTTAGCAACAATGGCACCATCTTTAATGCTAAATGTCGCTTCATTTTCATTGACTTTCCAGCCCGTAAAGGATTCCCCATCGAACAAACTGATCCACCCCTCTTCCACTATTGGAGCAGCAGAACTTTCCGCTACAGCCGTCTCTTCTTTAGTTTCCGTAGTTTGCCCACCACAGGAAAGTAGCAAAATGGCAAGTAGACAGAGATAAAGACTTGATTTCATGTTTTGCGTTTTTCGTCATTGTGTGTGCTATAAAGCTACAACTTTTTCTCGCCAAGTAGAGTACACAAGCTTTCGCAGGCGGCTAAAAACCAAATTTAGGTAGAAATTAAAATCCTTTTCATAAGTTTGTAGGCCTGCATTCGAACAAAACGATTAACCAATAATTCAGCATGTGTAAGCCTAAACAAGCCTTACTCCTTTTTCTTTTATGTCTAATCTACCTTAAGGGCAGTGCACAACGTACTCTAGGTTCGGAGCCCGATTGGTCCTCCTCAACTGAAAAAGACTGGTTATTGGATGCCACGCCCTTCAAGGCTGGTCTATTTACAGGAAGTTCACCCTCTTCCATTAGCTTATCCAATGGTTTAATTCGTCGCACTTTCCTCCTCCAACCTAATCTCACAACTATTGCCCTAGACAATTTAATGAATGGAGAAAATCTGCTTCGCGGGGTGAAGCCTGAAGCCACTGTTACCATTAATGGAAAAAACTACAAAGTAGGTGGCTTGCAGGGTCAAAAGAACTATGCTTTCTTACGGTCACAGGATCTAGCCAATCTATCACTTGACGAAGAAGCCTTACGATTTAAGCAATATCAGGTCGGCCCGATTCAAGCCCCCTTCCCATGGAAACGCCTACGACATCATGCCAAAGATGCGGCCTGGCCACCGAAAGGTATTCACCTGGAACTGGAATTTGATGGCCCCGATTGTTCCGTAAGTATTCATTACGAATGGTATGACGGGATTCCGGTTTACGGAAAATGGTTAAGTGTAAACAATACGGGTTCCGACACGCTCATGATTGATCGTTTTACTAGCGAGATTTTAGCGGCAGTTGAATATGGCTCAGCCGTAGAAACCCGACAATATGGAATTGCGCCACCCAATATACATGTCGAAACCGATTATGCCTTTGCCAGTTTCAATGTGGAAGATGCCAACCATCACGTCGTGCATTGGGAGCCAGACCCAGACTACGACAGCCAGGTCAACTATCTCAAGCTCACCCCTTGCCTGCTAAAGGTCTCTCCGGAAGTTGGGCCTGCGCAACTCCTCGCTCCGGGTGAAACTTTCAAAAGTTTCCGCACCTTCGTGCTCCCACATGATAGCTACGACCGAGAACGAAAAGGACTCGCCTTGCGAAGAATGTACCGAACCCTAGCTCCCTGGACCACTGAAAATCCGCTCATGATGCACGCTCGTTTTGCAGACTGGCCACAGGTGAAAAAGGCTATTGATCAAGCAGCAGCAGTCGGATTTGAAATGGTGATTCTTACCTTTGGTAGCGGCTTCAACATAGAGGATGACAGTGAGGAATACAGGCAAGAAATGAAGAGATATGCTGATTACGCTAAAAGCAAAGGGGTAGAGATTGGGGGGTATTCTCTCTTAGCTTCCCGAAGTATAAGTGCCGAGCATGATGTGGTGATGCCAGAAGGAGAAAAGCCTACCTTTGGTCATTCTCCTTGCATCGGAAGTGAATGGGGTGAGGCATACTTTCAAAAGTTGTATCAATTCTATGAGCAAACGGGTTTCACCCTTTTGGAGCATGATGGCTCCTACCCCGGTGACGTTTGCACAGCCGATACACATCCCGGTCACCGTGAATATGCGGACTCCCGCTGGAATCAATACCGCGTGATTTCTGACTTTTACAAATGGTGTAGATCCGAGGGCATATACTTAAACGTACCCGATTATTATTACCTCACTGGTTCCAGTAAATGTGGCATGGGTTACCGAGAGGTAAATTGGAGTCTTCCGAGAGCGCAACAAGTCCTGCATACGCGCCAAAACATCTATGATGGTGCCTGGACTAAAACACCCGCTATGGGCTGGATGTTCGTACCACTCACAGAATACCACGGAGGGGGAGAAGCGGCTACTATCGAACCCCTTAATGAGCATCTAGATCACTACAAAAAGATGATCATCAGTAATCTTGGAGCTGGGGTGCAAGCTTGCTACCGAGGTCCTAGGCTATTTGATACAGAAGAAACGAAAGCTATGGTTCGTGAAGCTGTCAGTTGGTTTAAGGCGCATCGAGAAGTTCTGGAAGGGGATATCATTCATCTACGCAGAGCCGATGGCAGAGATCTCGACTATTGGTTAAATGTCAATCCACAGGCTGAAGAGAAAGGACTATTGATGGTGTTCAATCCACTGGACAAACCCATTCGAAAACACATCCAGCTCCCACTTTACTACACCGGTTTAAATGAAACAGCAGTGGTCAGTCATGAGGGTGAAAAGGCTACAAGCTATGTACTGAATAGAAAGTATACGATCAAATTGCCGGTTGAAGTTCCAGCTCAAGGATACACCTGGTTTGTTATTCAGTAAAGTTTGCAGAACTTGATTTACAGATATTTTAATGCAAGAATTTGGAAGTTTCAATCATTAATACCGTTTTCAAGATAGAGGGACACATCCTATCCGCTATCCCTTTTGGCAATGGCCATATCAATGATACCTTCCGGTTGATCAACCAGGATAATTCTAAGCCAGATTACCTGCTGCAACGCATTAATCACCTGATCTTTACCGAGGTAGAGCAGATGATGCTGAACATCTGCCGGGTAACTGAACATATCAACCAAAAGCTACCTGGCTCTACACTTGAATTAATCAGGACGCGGAAAGGCAAGAACTTTCACCGAGATACTGTAGGCAACTATTGGCGTATCTATCGCTTCCGAAAGGAGTTGCAATCCATCGATGTAGCTGAAACGCCCACGCAAATTTATGAAGGTGCCAAAGCCTTTGGAAGGTTTTTGTCGCACTTGGCCGACTTTCCTGCACATACGCTCCACGACACCATCCCGCATTTCCATGATGTAGTGATACGCTTACAACAACTCCAACAGGCTATCAACAAAAACGAAGTGGGACGAGTTAAGGAAGCGCTGCCTGCCATTGAATACAGTTGGGAAATCGCCGAAATCATGCAGCGCATACAAAAGGCGGGAGAAAGAGGTGAAATCCCCCTACGCGTAACGCATAATGATACCAAATTCAACAATGTGCTACTCGATGAAGCTGGCCGAGGCCGATGTGTCATTGATCTAGAGACCGTCATGCCAGGCTACGTGCATTTTGACTTCGGAGATGGTATCCGTACCACGGTCACCACAGCAGCCGAAGACGAAGCTGATCTAGAAAAAATCACCGTTGACCTGGATCGTTTTCAGGCCTTTGCACAGGGCTACCTAGAAGAAACCCGAGATATACTCAGCCCGGCGGAACTGCAATACCTCCCTTTGGCTGGTCCCTTACTTGCTTACCTGATGGGTATCCGTTTTCTAGCCGATTTTCTCAGAGGAGATAGCTATTATAAAATCCATTTTGCAGGGCAGAATTTACAAAGAGCTCGCGCTCAATTGGAATTGACCAGAAAACTTCTTGCTCAGCAGCAGGCTTTGCAAGACATCTTAAAGAAGGCTTAGATCCTGATCAACTAATAAATTGAAAAATATGAACTACCTAAAAGCTGTATCCATATTAGCCGTCCTCGTTCTTTGGAGCTGCAACAGCAGCAAAAACTATATGTTATCTGCCGAAGAAAAAACCGATGACTTTATTTCCCTTTTCAACGGTAAAGATCTCGACAATTGGAAAGGCAATAAGCAATCCTATCAAGTGGTGGATGGGAATATCAAAATTGTACCACAGGAAGGAGGAGGAGGCAACCTTTTCACCGAAAAGGAATATAGCAACTTCATTTTCCGCTTTGAATTTCAGTTGACGCCTGGAGCCAACAACGGCCTAGGCATACATGCTCCACTCAGTGGAGATGCGGCCTATCAAGGCAAGGAAATTCAAATTCTCGACAACACCGCCGAGAAATATGCCAATCTAAAGCCTTACCAATACCATGGGTCGGTTTACGGTATTATCCCAGCCAAGCGCGGCGCACTTAAGCCAGTGGGAGAATGGAACCAGGAAGAAGTGATCGTGCAGGGCTCATCCATTAAAGTAATTCTCAATGGCACTACGATTGTTGATGGTGACCTGAAGGAGGCCAGTAAAAATGGCACAATGGATGGTCGAGATCATCCGGGCCTACAACGTACCAAAGGACATATTGGATTCTTAGGTCATGGAGATGTTTTGCAATTCAGAAATATTCGGATTAAAGATTTAGGAGAGTAGCAGCTCCAAATTCCTTCTATACTTCCGAAGTGGGTTGGTCGAAATTTTGGCAATCTGGAAGTTTTGTATGCTCCAAAAATGGATGGTTCATATATCGTACATAAATGCACGATATATGTCCCATCCCTCGAAATAATATCCCCAAATGGCAAAGTTCAAAAATCTATAATCAAATGATATCGACCAACCTACTTCCGCAGTTTCCTTAGTCCTGCCCTGGGAAAACTTCGGAAGTGTGAGGCCTTACAGACAATTGAATCAATATGTGCTACTTTTTAAACGGTTTACTATTCTAATTTCCACTTATTTCCCTTAATTTCATTGAATACTAGCACATTGAGCATAGAACCAACGATGTTCCGGTACGGATAGAAACAAACAGCTAGGACAAAACGAATTTTAGATCACCAACTTTCAACATAGAGACAAAACCTCAATGATTCGACAAGGGTTTTGCGCTCGAAACGCCCGATCGTATGCGACGATTCGCCCTTCTTATCCTCTTGGGACTAGGCTTGCAAAGCTTACCAGCAGCCGATTATCCTGCAGATCAGAGACATTATTGGAAAGTGGTTCAACCCATTTTGCGTAAGCATTGCAATGAGGCTTGCCACAATGCAGATGACAAGAAAGGCGGCTTGAATCTGGAAAAGTATGACTTTATTCGCCGAATCCAAGCGGATGGAGAGCTCTTCACCGACCTGATGCGTCAAATTGAAGATGGGTCCATGCCGCCTCAGGGCAGGCCCCGACTTACCGTGATGGAGAAGGATACGCTTTTCACCTACATCAAAAAATACCTCAACGACGCCTTAAGTAAGCCCGATCCGGGGCTCATCCCCCCTCGGCGCTTGAGCAGACGAGAATACCAATATGCAGTAGAGGACCTGACCGGCTTCTCTTTTCCTGCCCGCGAATTCTTCCCCAAAGATCCTTCCGGCGGGGAGGGTTTCGACAATTATGCCAAAACCCTCTACATCACCCCCTTATTGATGGAGCGATATTTCGAAGCAGCAGAAATAATAGTGGAGGAGACAGCCTGTTCCGTCGAGGATTGGGAAAAAATCGTCCCTAAAAGCAGCAAAAGACCATTGCGGTCCTGGTCACTTTGGTGGAAACAAATATGGAGTGGCGAAGCAGCAAAAATACAAGCCAGAAAAACCGTTGTCCAAAATGTCTTATACCCCTTTGCTACCCGAGCGTATCGCCGCATATTACTCCCCGCTGAAGAAGCACAACTATTGAATTTCTTCGAAGAAGTGTACGCCCAGCTACCAGCGGGCAAGCATCGATTTGACCTAGGGATAGCCGAAGCCCTTAAGGTGGTTCTGGTATCGCCCAACTTCCTGATTCGCCAAGAGGGAGATCGCCCAACGGAGCTTCCTTACCTGGTGAATGATTTCGAAATGGCCTCCCGGCTTTCTTTCTTCCTCTGGTCCAGCTTGCCAGATGATGAATTACTACAAGCTGCTTATCGACAGGAGCTGCAAGATTCGAGCCTCCTCAAGAGACAAATACGGCGCATGCTGAAAAGCCCCAAGGTAGAGCGGATGGCAGAAAGCTTTGCTGCGCAATGGTTGGATATTGACAAACTCAGCGATCCCTCTCATAGTGTCGATGCAGAGAAATTTCCTACTTACACCTCAGAACTAGAGGATTTCATGAAGGAAGAAGCCGTGCAATATTTCTACCATACGCTGACCCAAAGTCAAAATTTGTTGGAACTGCTTACGGGTAATTATACCTTCCTCAATCGGCCCTTGGCTGAACACTATGGTATTGATGGAATAGAAGGCCTGGAATTTCGCCAGGTAGCACTAGCATCCGAAGAACGAGGTGGCATTTTGGGAATGGCTAGTGTTTTAACCGCCTCTTCCCTACCCACGCGGACTAGCCCTGTATTGCGCGGTAAATGGGTATTGGAAAAAGTCTTAGGGACGCCGGCCAAAGCCCCGCCGCCCGACGTCCCGGAGCTAGAGGCCGCCAAGAAAACGCACGAAGAGATGAGCTTGCGGGAGCTGCTGGAAATCCATAGGGAAGATCCCGCCTGCATGGGTTGTCATCAAGAAATGGACGATTTAGGATTTGCCCTAGAAAATTACGATGCCATCGGGCGTTGGCGAGAAAGTTATACGCCACAGTTGGCCAAAATCGACGCCTCCGGCACCCTTAAGACCGGAGAATCTTTCGATGGCCCTTCACAACTTAAGGAAGTACTAAAAAGCAAAAAGCATCTGTTCGCCAAAAACTTATCGCAAAAATTCCTGGGATTTGCCCTTGGGCGATCTATCAACTTCAAGGACTATAAAACGGTACAATCACTCGCGAACACCTTGATGGAAGAGGATTTTAACGCTACACAATTCTTGGAAGCGATCGTCCTGAGTTATCCATTTAGATATAAAATCAGTGATCCCGTCGTAGTGGAAGAGGATTTCTAAAGCACTAAAAAACGGAAGCCCATCATGAACAAGAATCAAATCTCCCGTAGAACCATGCTGCAAGGACTGGGTGCCTGCATGGCCCTCCCCTTCTTGGAGGCCATGGTTCCTCAGGGTATTGACCCTGCCCGTTACTATGAGAAGAATAGCCCCAAAAGAATGGCTATCTTCTATTTTCCCAATGGCGTGAGAGAAGACAAATGGACCCCCAAAGGCTGGGGTAACAAGTTTGAATTATCCCCCACCTTGAAACCCCTCGAAGCCTTCAAAAAGGACTTGATCGTCCTTAGTGAGTTAAAGAACAACCTGGTGGATGTACGCGGTACAGATGGACATTACACCAAGACAGCCCCCTTCCTGACTTGCTTTAACATTACGAAAACTACCGGTGCCAACATCAACGTCAATGGCATTTCAATGGATCAATTGGCCGCCCAGCAAGTGGGACAGCAAACCCTGTTCCCCTCTCTGGAATATGCCATCGATCCCGTTAAAGGAGGCGTAGATAGCAATGTGGGCTATACCCGACTTTACGGCTCCTCTATTTCTTGGTCTAGTCCCGACCAGCCCTGCCCCCGAGAGATCGACCCCGTTCACGCCTTTAATCGCCTGTTTCGAAGATTCGTGCCCGGAAAATCCCAAGGTGCGGAAAATCCTTTCAAGAAAAGTGTCCTGGACATTGTGATGCAAGATGCCAAAAGGCTCAACAAGCACCTGGGAGCAGCCGATCAGAATAAGATGTCAGAATACCTGGAATCTGTTCGATCTGTAGAAAAACGCTTGGTATCTGACGATAAACTAAAAGACTTCGAAGCCAATATCACCCCTGATATCAAGAAGGAATTACTTCGATTAAACGTACGGGTAGAAGATTATGTAGAACTAAATGGCGGTGTGGACATCACCACTAAGGTCAGGCTTATGATGGACATCAATGCCTTGGCGCTTTGGAGCGATGCCACCCGAGTAACCAGCTTCATGTTTGGCAATTCGGTGAGTAATCGCAACTTCAGCTTCTTGGATGGGGTAACGGGCAATCACCATACAATTTCACACCACCGAGACAATGCCAATCTGCTGGATATGTATGGCCGGATCAACTACTGGCACACCGAACAGTTTGCCTATTTCCTGGATCGTCTATCACAGATGAAAGAGGGAGACAACAATCTATTGGAACAATCAATGGTATTGTATGGCTCCAGTCTACGAGATGGCAATCGCCACCGCCCGACCAATCTACCGATCGTGCTAGCAGGGCAGGCGGGAGGACGCCTAAAGACGGGCCAAAACCTGAATTTCCCCAAGGAAACACCCTTGGCCAACCTTTACGTAGCTATGTTGCAAGCCTTTGATGTACCGGTGGAACGTTTCGGTGATAGTGATCGAGTATTACATGAAGTTTTAGCTTAACCATTGATACAGTTTCCGCTTTAGAGGCGGGAGCAGAACTTACTATACTACTGGACATCCAGAAGACAGAAGCCGGAAAACAGACTGCAATGTTCACCAAAAAGCCTAGTGTTTTGGCTTCTCGCCGCGAAGCGGTCTGGTCTCTTACCTCTGATGTCTAGTAGCATGAAAATTGACAACAGAACGAATAGACCGATTGTAATGAAAAACAAGAAAGCTATAGGCTGGCTGCTAGGGCTGGCTGCCCTAGTGCTAGCCATCCTTCCATTTCTACCTGTACCGACTGGGCCGACGAGCGACTGGAAAGTCTTTCTAGGTCGATTTCATATCCTCCTATTGCATTTCCCAATAGGCTTGATTTTGCTGTTGGCCGGAATGGAGCTTTGGACTTTTTATCAACAAGAAACAAAGCGATCAACGGCACTGAATATCCTTTGGATCGCAGCGATCCTTAGCTGTCTCTGCACTATCCTAGCAGGCTTTTTACTGTATCAAACGGGTGATTATCAAGGTAGTCTGGTTCGACAGCATCTTTGGGGAGGTATAGGCCTTGGCCTGCTAATGCTTGTCACCTATTTTTGGCGTTCCTCCACAGCTAGTAAGCAACAAAAGACTAAGGCTAGTCCTTCATCCTGGTCTACCAAACTATACCCTATTTCGCTACTAAGTTTAATCATACTAGTCGTGTACACTAGCCACCTTGGTGGTTCACTTACCCATGGACCTGGCTTCTTGACGGAATACGCTCCGCAGCTTTCAACTTCCACCGCCATACAAAAGCCAACGGAAGAGCTATTGATTTTTGAAGATATTCTCCTCCCCATATTTGAGGCACGCTGCCAGTCCTGCCACAACCAGCACAAGACGAAAGGCGATTTTCTCATGACCTCCTACAGTAGCATCCAAGCGGGCGGAAAAAGTGAGAAAGCTATGTTGGTTTCCGGTGAAGCAGCGCAAAGTGAATTGTATCATCGCATCACACTCCCCTTACGGGATGATGAACGTATGCCCCCAAAGCAGAAAAAAGGCTTGAGCGAAGACGAAGTAGTGTTACTGAAGTGGTGGATCGAAGAAGGAGCGCAGGAGAAGATGCAATGGGGAGAAGGTCCTCCGGGCCCTGAGGGTCAAGCCTTAGCTGGGCGTTTTTTACCGTATTTCAATCAACAACAAAAGAAATGGGTGAAAGCTGAACAGGAGTTGGCTATCCTGACTCATAAACTAGATTATTTAGGGAGTAAGCTGGGATTAGTCATTGCACCTGACCCCAACCAGAAGGGTTTATTCTCCGTAGCACAGACTATTCCTCCAGCCACCATTACTGATGAGACGCTACATTCCCTGCGTGCTCATTATCATCTCTTTTCCAAAGTATCCCTACCTGGCAGTGAGATTACGGATGACGGTCTGTTCAGTATTAGTCAAATGACGAACTTGCAGGAGCTTTATTTACCTAAAACCTGCCTAAAAGGAAAAGGACTAGCTTATCTAAGTGATTTACCTCAACTGAAGACCATAAACCTTTCCTACTCGCTTCTTTCTGACGAAGGAGCTTTGTATCTTTTAGATTTGACACAGATAGAGAAAGTCTATTTATTTGGCACGCATATCAGTCCAGCCGTATGGGAAGCGATTGAAAAATTCAGCCCCGCCCCTGCCATCCTAGCCGAAGAAGGGCCCTATTTCTAGGACTGTTTTATAGTCTCCATTTTCCAGTATCATATTCTCTCTACCTTACCATCTCCATGATAGAAATATAGCCCTAAAGGGAAGACTACTGACATCCGAAAAATTGCCCCTACCTACGGGCCAATCATCCACAACTATACTTTAGCCTGCTCCGCTTCCAGCCTTACTTCTGCGGATGCTTCCTCTAGGGCAAGAATCTCTTCAAGCACTTGAATAGCCCCAGCTATCCTAAGCATCGTTTGCTCCACGTTGGCCTGCTTCCCTTGCAACTCTTGCAACATTTGCTCACCCTTCTGGTAGTCGGTGCGTAATTGTTCAAGGCGAGTGGTTAATTTCTCTTTCATCTGTGCAGAATTATTTAAGTATGAGGATATAATTAGGCTAAAGTATCTGACTAAGGGAGTTTTCAATCTAGGCAAGGCGCAAAAACCGCGGCCCTGTCTGGCCGCCAGGCAAGATAGCCATAGCTAACCAAGGATTTTTGCAACGTAGCATAGGTTGAAAAATGCCCGTCATATCTTCTAGGATAATTGTATTCTCATACTTAAGTACAAAAACCTACATGATTATTATAAATACCTCAGACATTTTCCTCTATCTAATCGTTATTTGGCCTAAGGATTCAATTAACTCTCTACGGATAGCGATCACTCTAACCACCCACCGCGTTTCAAGTGGGCCTTTAATATCAAGAAAAAGCTTCCACTCCCCTTCTTCCACATGTGTCCATACCTTTAAACCCCTATTTTCGTTTGCCTCTGCCATTGTACTGGTGAAGCCTCCAATAAACACCTCATAGTCAGCACTATTAAAACCGGTTCCTACATTGGTATTATCCCTGAAGATCTCGAAAACTCTAACTGCAAAAGGAGGAGTATCCTTGATTCTTATTTCACCATTGTTCTTTAATTGAATCCCCGTACTCTCGTCTCCAATGATTACATTGCCATCCCCATCCAGCACCAGTCGAGACCTCCCTTTAGTAAACATCTTAATTCCTCCATGTCCTGAGAGCCATGCTCTGGGGCTTCCAGCATTATCACTATCGCTGTACCATCCCAGTCCATAGTGCATCATGTCCTTGGAATTATGTTCGAAGGTTTCACTAGAGTTTGTGGTAATGTTTTGCTCAAAATCCAACCGAAGATTGCCGCCATCAATATGTAATTTATCGGAGGGGGCACCTATACCAATGCCCACATTGCCATCCTTATCAATTACCAGTCGAGACATCCCTTGAGTAAACATCTTAATTCCTCCCTGTCCTGAGAGCCATGCTCTGCGGCTTCCAGCATTATCACTATCGCTGTACCATCCTAGTCCATAGTGCATCATGCCCTTAGAATTATGTTCGAAGGTTTCACTAGAATCGGCAGTAATGTTTTGCTCAAAATCCAACCGAAGATTGCCGCCATCAATATGTAATTTATCAGAGGGGGCATCTATACCAATGCCCATATTGCCATCCTTGTCAATTACCAGTCGAGACATTCCTTCAGTAAACATCTTAATTCCTCCTTGTCCTGAGAGCCATGCTCTGCGGCTTCCAGTATTATCACTATCGCTATACCATCCTAGTCCATAGTGCATCATGCCCTTGGAATTATGTACGAAGGTTTCACTAGAATTGGCAGTAATGTTTTGCTCAAAATCTAACCGAAGATGGCCGCCGCCTATATGCAATTTATCGGAGGGGGCACCTATACCAATGCCCACATTGCCATCCTTATCAATTACCAGTCGAGATATTCCTTTAGTAAACATCTTAATTCCTCCATGTCCTGAGAGCCATGCTCTGGGGCTTCCTGCACTATCACTATCACTATCCCTATCGCTGTACCATCCTAGTCCATAGTGCATCATGCCCTTGGAATTATGTTCGAAGGTATCACTAGAATCGGTAGTAATGTTTTGCTCAAAATCTAACCGAAGATGGCCGCCTTTTACCTGTAATTTATCAGAGGGCTGAGCTGTTCCAATACCTACTCGCTGCTCAGTCCCTTCCTCCCCTTCGATTGCCCGAAACACCATAGGCCCTTTTTCGATGGGTACTACAAAATCTCCATCTTGATAATCAGGTATGTCTTCGTATTGCACAAGTAGAAATGCTGTTCCTGTAGGCTTATCACAAATGATATTATCTATCACAATTTCAATGGAGTCATCAGGCTTCAAATCACCTTGCAGCGGCAAAACCCATACGCCTGTTTGGCTTTGCGCTCCCTCATTTCTAAGCTCCTCTTCGCCAGCTTTCATCCCAATTCCAGCTTGACTGGTCAATGCAGCCTCTTCTATATCGGCGTGCTTGAAGCTGAAAGTAAACTGGGGGGCATTGTCAGTATCATCATCGGAGCCACCCTTAATGGTGTAATCCTCCGAGATGTTTCTGATCCGTAGAGTCAATTTATTTGCTGTTACGCCATCATTTAATACCGTATTTGATCCTATAAAGCCAACGTGCAAGGGAATATTTTTTCTCCCTAAGCGCGAGGCTATGTTAAGGTGCGCTCGTTGGGTACCCGTAATCTTATTAGTTGGCTCAGCTAATTGCAAGTCCCGATAGGTAAGATCCACGTAAGTACCTCGGCTTCCATAGTGGCTGTCAGCCACCAAGCCATTTAATTTTAAAGTTAAACTAGTAGTAGTAGGAAGCTCGATGTCCTCGCTCTGCTTAAGCAGATACACTTCTACCACATTATCTGAGCGTCTTCTTGCGTTTAACTCCCACTTAGCTTCATCCGTCTCAGCAGGTGCTATACTTATACTAGTAATTTCTCCTTCACTATCAGCTTGATTTCCAAGGACTCCGGGTCGGAAGCTCAGCATAAAGTGATAATTCTTAGCTGACACCTTTTGCTCGCTCTTAGGTATAATAATTTTTTTGGAAGCAGTGTTGAGGATTTCAACCTGCATTGAGTTTGGCTCATCATCTTCGTTCATGTAGATGATTTTCCGCTCATCTTCATTGAAGAAGTTAAAGTCCAGCGGTTTAGGTTGCTTAATTTGATTAAAAACTTTAATATCCGTAGCCATTTGATTTCTTACTTCCCTACCCGTAAGGGAACCCGTATATCCTCGGAAATGAGCCATCGCCCCCACATAGTCCTGGCCAGATTCCGTTTCATGTCCCTTGCCAAGTAGCATAATCAAATTATCACTTGTAGGCTTGCGATAAGTGGAAAGAATATGTTGCCAACCTTCATTACAAATCCCATCTACATAAAAATTCATCTCTCCCATACCCTGCTCCTCATATAACTTATACGAAATGGCAATATGAGTCCATCCATCGAATTTGACCACTGGTCCTGTTATCGTTACCACTTTATTTGCAATGAGAGCAGGTGCTGCTGGTAAAATGACGCCGGATTCGGGGGAACTCCCAAATGATGGTTCGGCTATTGTGTCAGCGGCAAAAGAAAGAGCCCAATGACCTTTTTCATCTACGAAAACGCGATACCCATGAGGAGATGGCGTCTCTGTTCCATCACCAATTAAATAGTCAACTACGACCATCTTTTCCCCATTCTTTGGCTTCGTCTTTACCCAAAAAGTAAGGGTAAACTCCTCTTCCTGTGGTTCTGTCAAGTTCAACTGCAAATGATATCCTTCAATAAAAGTCTTATTCTTGAAAAGAAAGTAATTCCTGGTTTCTCGACTACCTCTTCGAACTTCCATGGTAGCAAGTCCTTTTTCTGTCTTATCTATTAGTCTAGGACCTAAGCCAAATTCAAATTGTAGTTCTGCCATTTATTTAATCTTTTAAGTATTATTAGATATGATAGTTCCAGAGATCTTAGATCATGTTCTAAGGTTCAACTATCCTCTTTGACTAATTTCAACCATCCTTCCAATATTTTCCTTTCTCCCGGAAAGAGTTTGGAAGTAGCCGTATTTTGCTCAACAGATGCTTCTGACCATTCCGCTGGATCTACGGTTCCTTTTTTGCGAATAAATGACCAAGAATGACCCGACACCTTGGGCAAATCCAGTCGCAATCCATTCGGGTTCACCAAATGAGGGCTGGATACAAAATACACCTCCATATTATCCAAGGCTTCCGTGAAAAGATGGGGCGGAATATCCAATGTCTTCACTGGCAGAATTCCCGTGCTAAGATTGACCTGGCCATTTGGATCAAACAATAGATTCAAGATCATAGGCGGACTGCCAAGAGATAGAGCCTGATTGACGGGTTCTGCCCCACTTCGCGTATCTATCTTAGCCGTGTCAGCAGTATCGGCTGAAGAGGAATAAAAAACATCATCTCTAAAAGTATTGCTATCCCAAAAGTTTTCCACCCAATATCCTACTACCCCATCATTCAACTGATTGTGCGCTCCAATTCTAATAGGGAAATGTACTTGCGTAAATGCGCTAGTTTCCCGTATCTCTCGGTTCATATCCACTTTAAAAGCATCCCAAGCCTGATGAATAGCTGGCGGCGATTTCAGTAAAAGATCAACCCTTGCCCTGACCAAGGCAATTGGCCTACCCACCAACTCTGCTATGCTCTGCCGACGAGAAAAAGTGCCCGGTTGGATATTCTCTAAGCCACTATTTATCGTTTTTCGAAATTGCGCCAGAAAGCCTGCATCATCATCGTTCTGATTCTTGATATAGCGCATCATTTTATACAGATGAGCATTCAGGACCTGAGGAAAAGGGTTTTCCATTTGCCAAGGCTCATCAAGGCCAACTAAATCTATTGTTGTAGTTCCTGGTGCAGGCTTCCAATCTCCATCAGACTCGGCAAAAGCACCCAGTGCTTTTCCGTCGGCATTAAATACCATCAGGCTATTATCGAGGTTATTGGTCATTAGCCATCCACAGATGGGGTTGTTATATCGAAGCTCATCGGATTCTCGTTGAGTCTCTCTCGCAGACAACCAGCGAAAATCTACCTGGGCAGCTTGTAGTAGCCTGGGGCGAAGCAGTATCTCATCCTCACGCCCCTTAGCTTCCAAATTTTCAGAAGTCACCTGGGATTGGATATTCAAATCAATGGCCTGCCCAAAAGAGTCGATGACACGTAGTTTGCTTATCATCATTTTTCCTGCTCTGAGCGGATTAAAGTCATTTTGTGGCAAGGGTGCTCTACGCAGCTTATCCCCAACCAAGTCCGCTATATCATTGGAGAACTTCTGATATTCATCAGAGGCCAATGGATCCTTAATTTTCAATTGCAAGGATCCCTTACGCATTAAAAGAGCATCATTGAAGCCCCCTAATGTTTGTGAAAGCACATGTTTCTTTTCACCTGCTTCACCGAGAACTTCTTCGATGGCAGATTCGACCTCAGTCAAAAGACTACTGTCATCCCCTCCACCAGAAACAGCGTTTATACGAGACTTAAAAGCCGCCAAAGCATTGGTAAGATGTTTGGTTGCGTGCCCTGTCAAGATGGCGGTTCCCGTATAGATACCTGCTGCATCTCCAAAATCACCTCCAAGGCGCCGGAAGTCCACATCTGGCTTATTCTCCCCTAATTGAAAATTTCTCACGATAAAGTTCGGATCGTAACCTAATTTGTCCTGTTGGGAATTCCCTTTATTTAGGATAGGAAGGAATTTCACCTCCCATTCCAGTACTAAAGGATTCCAGGGCTGGCTGGTCCATGTGTTACTGGCATCAGGAAGTTGTTGTACAGCTTCAGCTATGCTGTCTAATATGGCTTTTCTAATTTGAAGGTTGGGCTGGAAAATATCGCGAACCTCCAAAGGACTTTCAATTAGACCACATATAAGTTTTCCCTCCTCCTCATTTGCTCCGTCTCTACCAAAGCGCCGACTGGGTTCCAAAGCCTCTCCAGCGACCAAAAGAGCAGGATCTTTCGGCTTCCAAAAGCGGGGACGAGCCTTTGACTTCAACTGAAATTTGGGGACGTCCTCAGTATTTCCCATCAATGATGTGAACTTCTCATCGATTTCACCTAGCTTTTTCACTATTACTACTTGTATTCTTTGTAGGCTCAATTCCTGAGTTTTTCGTATCCATTCTTGAACCCTTAAATCAGGTACACTTTTTTGCTCGATAAA
The DNA here is from genome assembly GCA_965263225.1 of Saprospiraceae bacterium. Classification (GTDB taxonomy): domain Bacteria; phylum Bacteroidota; class Bacteroidia; order Chitinophagales; family Saprospiraceae; genus DT-111. The sequence goes on along the minus strand of CBDHHG010000028.1, from coordinate 336,793 downwards.
GCACTTGACATCATCTACATCCAGATAACTATCCCAGGCATTTTCCGGTGGATAAGCGCAAAGCATGTATTTATACCAATCTGCAAAAAGTTGTTCTTGCTGAGCTGTTTTCGTCCAACCGGTTTGATCCAATTCTTTTTGTTGCTCATTTAATTGACGGAGTATATCTCGGGTTTCATCCCATATTTTATTGGTGGACTCAATCGTTCTTTTAGCATCCGTAGGATCTATTCCTTTCTTGATCAGCCAATCTTCATCAATGATTGCGTCTCCTTCTTTTTCAATAAACCAATAAAGGCCCCCATCTTCAGCCAAGAAACCATTTTCATGCCGCAGCTGATTGAAACGAGGTCCCACATCTAATTCATCGCCCAAGCGAGAATCCAAGAAAATAGCCTCAATTTGTTGCTCACGTTTTAGTTTCTCCTTGTCATTTGAAGTACTTTCTTTTCCTATGTAAGCAGATAAAGCCTCGGCATTAGTCATCCCGACTGCTACCTGGGCTTCTTTTTTAACAGAAGGGTCATTAGAAAATGTACCCCCCTCATCTTTCGGAAATTCAACCTTGGCATAACAAATCATTTCTCTAGGAGCCTCGGGCGAACCATCACTGACTGCCTCTGTAGGCTTCCAATTGAATTCTTCTTGAATATATTCCCAAACCTCAGCTTCACTGACCTCTTCACCTATAAACGCGTTTACTTTTTTTCGAAAAAAGTCATTTTCTGGCTTTGAATACCATCCGATTACCTCGTAGCTAAGGTTTATTATTTCTCTTTCGACGTCGGGTTCTTGTCCCAAGGGATCAAAAAAACCAAATACACTATGGCAGTTGGGGTAAAAAGCAGCAAAGGTAGGTTCCCCATATCCGATCGCCGTAAGCGGAGCATATGCTGGATAATCGCGGTCGGGATCATATATACTAAAAGGCATCTTTTCGCCTAAATGGCGGAAGGGTTGCTGAACCCCTTCTCCTGATTTTGGATCATACGCAATACAAGTTTGTTCTTGTCCTATACCCGGTGGATGCAAGAAATCACTCAAGACAATCCACTCTTTTACACGAGTCTCTCCTGATTTTTTTCTAATGAGCCAGCGGTTGGGAACTTCTCTAAATTCTGTTTTTAATTTGTCCTTACCACGAGTACCACGGGTCAGTGCATCGGGAAGACTCCAATGCAAATGAATTCCCTTAGCCAGTAATAAGTTCTTATTTTGGAATGGTTTTGAAACAATCTCTTCACTGATGTAAGGATTATTCGGATGTATATCTACCTCGGAGGTAGTATAGGGTAAACGACTGAAATCAGCCGTAGCCTCAACTACCATTTTAGATTCCTTAAGCACGAGGGCATCAACTTGGACAGGTACAACTAATATACTCCCCATATTATTTATCTGTATTGTTTCTTAAAATCTCTACTTTTTCGGCTCCTTCCATCATTTGCAAAGCAAAATCGGCGGAAGAAAACGCTTCTTGCTTTAATTGCTCTTCTATCTTCCTTGCTAGCCCTGAAACTTTCAAAACATTCTTCTCATCGACAATGACCTCTTTAATGATCATCTCCTCATTCCCATTTTGCTCTATTCCGTCGTCATCACGCAATACTTGCCAATATGCCTTTGAACCATCCGTAGCTAAATCAAGTCCAAAATGTAAAGTATCTGGAGCAAGGGAAAATGTCACCTTTTGAAGGTCGCCTGAAAAGAGTACTAACAACAATTCTGCAGAGAGGTATTCCTTCCGCTTTATCCTTAGTGTGTCAGATTCTGCATCTTCAGCATCGATAACCAAGCCTGGCCATCCACTAACTACGCTTGATCGCAACAAAAAGCCGGTAATGATTCTGGTATCCTTCTCAGGAGTGGCAGGTGTTGATTGCAGTGCATCTTCCCCAAGGCTATAAGCACCATCAAAAAGGCAATGAACCCACACTGGATCAACCCTAAAAAATCGTATAGATTCAAGGGGCAGCATATCTTCATGGGCCACTAAATAATCGAATGGAATCTTTTTTAGTAAGCTTAGCTCATCAAAGAAAGTCTCTATTATAGGAGGAATTACTCCTACTACATCGCCTTCATCTTCAGCTCGAAGACATACCACGTTTTGTGCCCTTGTTAATAAATCATCTGAAAATGGCCGCTTTGGAGAAGGTCTAATATGTTCCCAGTCCCCCCATTGTTTTTCTTTTTCTTGGCGTAACAACAATTGTTTTTTCCACAAGACAAGTTCTGTTGCAAACTTACGGTCCTGAAGAGCCAATTTCCTGCCTAGTTCCCAGGCAGCAGCATAAGAGACATCAAAAAGACCGTTCTGAGGGTTATAGTGCAAGAGTTCATCCGCTGACGCTGCGGGAAAGGCCGGAAGGGGCCATTCAATCTCAACGGGGGCCAAGGGACCGTGATACCAGGAAACGGTCCGCTGCCCATAACGCATATCATGTCGCAAAGGAACAAACCCTCTATTGATGTAAGCAGCAGCAGCCTCATCTTTCGTAAAAGAATCGGGTAGGCGAAGAACATCCACCTTTAGCTGCTGAAGTAGCCCTTTAAAAGTCCCCTTTCCCTCCTCATTAGTATCAAAATTCCAGTTGTACAAGCTTACTAAAGTGGTAGAGGAAGGTCCAGTGCCAGGCTCAGGGTATTCATAATCTTCCAATGAGACTAAATGTAAGACAGATTTAGCTCCGGCTTTGGGTAATCGATTGCAGATAATAGTAGCTTTTTCCTCACCAATTACTTTACCCGCTTCATCCTTGCTTAATCTAATATGACTGAGGAATTCTAAATCATCAATTGAAGGAATTATTGTCCCTAAAATGGAGTTTTCTACCGTGATAGTGGTGACAATATCGTCAAGCTGTTGCCCTGTTTCCAATTTAAAACTTAATTCTCTCAAGGTTTTTGATTCAATCTTGGGGGCTTCAGTTTCGTCAAAAAGAAGGAGCGCGAGCCAAGAGGCACTTTTCTCTTTAGGAGCCGCTACGGGCCGCCTTTCCCAGGGGAGTGTACTCCGGTTTAGGAGGATATGAGGTAATACCGCCCGGTAATCCCCTTTGCTATTTTTGGGCGGATAGACGGAATGAACATCAGCTGGAGATAGTGAAAATCGAGCACCTTGTACCGTAAATTTCTGCTCGGCTGAAAGTGTTACAGGAGCAGTTCTTCCTTCTATTTCTAATTCCTGAGTCACACTGATTACATAATCTCCAGCAGGGAGGGAGGGCTTATGGGATTCGATAAATTGTAGGGTCGCGATCTTTTCCGGGGTAAAATCAGACATATCTCACTTTAATTTAAGATTTAAACCTGGATGCTCTTTGGCGTATTCATAAAACTATCTTCACTGAGGCCCGTAAGATCAAATTCGCTTTCATCGAAGGCAAAAGCTTCCATAATTTGAATTCCTTCGGAGGTAACATCGGGAGAAGGAGGAAAAACAGGTGTGGATTCTGCAAAATCTAGATCAACTTCTCTGAGAATTGAAAATCCATTTTCATTCTGAGAAGTATCAAGTAAAAGGTTTGCAGGATCAATAGATGTGGTTTTTCCAGGGGTTGGAGGCTCGGCTGGAGTATAGCGGTAGCCGGCCAATAAACCGTCAATAGTCCCTTCGGTATCTTCAAGCTTAGGATTTCCAGGATGGCTACCCGCCTCCTGCCATAATGCTTTAGGAAAGTTTTTATGAATACGCTCCTTCCTGAACTCCGTATCCTGAACAGCATCCTTACCTCTTAGGATAGAAATGCTAAGGCTAGATTCTATATCAACCTCTTTTAGGCCCATAGGCTCAATCCCAAAAGGCTTCCCATCTGTTGTACTAGGGATGACAGAATCCGTTGTAATCACCAGATCTTTCGGATTGATTATCCATCGTTCAACTCCCTCCTCTTTTACTGTGCGTAGTAAACCCTTTTCTATAAAAATACCGCATGTTTCATCTTCTTTGGGCAAGAATGAGGTCTTGAAGGTATCCCAGTCAATAAACTGTCGATTAGGTGGATCCTCAGCTCCAAAGTGTATATCTATCTTGGCGATGTCCAGGTCAATTGTAGCAGTACCTTTTAGTTCTGGCCCTGTAATATGGACATCACAACCGACTTCAATTTGGATAACCATATCAAACAACCCCCAGTCTTCCTGGTAACGTGCGCCTACGGTGACATAAAAACTAGCATCATAAAAGAAAGGCTCCCAGGAAATCAGGAAGTCGGCTCCTACAATAAACCAGGCGGTAAATGGGCCACTTTTGTAGATGGCTTCTAAACGCCCCCCAGCCATACACATAGAAGGAGTAAGTGCAAAATACATTTGGCCCTTAAGCGTGACATCTTTACTTACCCTCCAATTGAAGGAAAGTCGTGGTACATTTGGATAGTGCGCTGGTTTTTTGAAGTTGGGGTGATAACCGCCCATAGTTTGCACGAAGTCCCCTGCTTTTATCTTTTTATCCGCAATGTCTTCAAACCATGAATAAAAGGCAAAACCACCCGTCAGTTTACAATCTTTTGATAGAATATAGGACCCTTCTGTCAAATTAGCAGCCACCCCTAGGAAACCCTCCGATGGAATGAAGGTGGCTTTAAAAGCCATCCGCAAACGAGCAATTGGTTTCCCACTTCCTCCTTTCTTAGAGGGAAATACCATAGTAGAAATGCCAAGAATATCAAGGCGAAAATCGGTGGTATCGCCAAAGGAGGCCACCAACAGAGCAAAGGAGTCGATCAGCTGAAATGAATTAAATTTAACCCCTACAGCCAGCCAATAATCACCTGGCGAGGGTTCAACATGTCCACTGAGTTGGGGTAGAATATCAGCCAGATCCAATTTGGGAGGTGAAATGGCCATTTGGATGAAGGGGAATCTGTCCAGTTTATCTACCTCCGGCATATTGACTCGTCGGTGGAGGCCGAAACCAGCAGCCAGCCCTTCTACGGTAAAGAATGGAGGACCGCCTAACATCCCCTGATACATCGCAAATACAAATAAAGAATCGGCTTGGCTGCCTGCACTGGAATAAGACCCTAAACCACTGACCAAAAAAGACTTCGCCTTGAGCATGGCCGCACCGTTAAACACCAAAGGACCATCATCTATCGTTTCTTTGAGGAAAGCACCAGTGATCTCTACCGGTCCTCCCTTATAACTGATCCCGATCCCATCCAGGCCCACACTAATCTGCGGATCCCTCCCGTTCAATAGCTCGAAAGGCTTAAGGCTTAAGCCTAATCCTTCTAAGGTTAAAGCAAGCCCACTTAATCGCCCGCCTCCGGTAATTAATAAACTCAGTGTATCATCTGAATAAATGAGTTCTAGTGTTTCAAGAAACAATAGGCCTGCATTCTTCTTGAGTGTTTTCTTTTTTCTCTTAGATCCTGTTGTTGGGGATGACTTCCCCGGCTCCTCATTGGAAATATTTACGGTAATAGGAAATAGAAGATCGTTAGAAAAAGAGAGGTTGAAAAGCAGGTTGGATTCTTTGTCTAAAGCCGTATTAATTCCCTTCCTACTTAATTGGCCATTGGCTATTCGTGGAAGATTATAGTCTTTTTTCTCCGATGCATAAACATATCCAATTTGAGATTTTATGGAATTTCCAACCACTGGTAAATCACTGGCAAATTCTTTTCGCACGCCTATAGCATAAGAAGAGGCCCCTTCTGTAGATGTATCTTTGTGAATGAAAAACTCGATTTCTCCTGATCCAATTTTAAATACGAGATTCGTTTCTTCGGTATCGGTATCATGTGAGGCAAAGAGTATTTTCAGATCGACGTCTGACAAAATTTCGGATAATTTCTCTAGTTGCTCCTCTTCGTCAGAACCGAAGATCTCTTCTTTAAGAGTCCTTAATATTTGCTCTGTAGTAGGTAAATCCTCCTGAACTGTTCCTTGAAAAAAAGTCCCAGAACCTGAAGACTCGGTTAAACTAAGCTCCAAACCAGCAATTTCTTCTTCACGAGTGGCCATAACGAATTAGGTATTTACTATTGTGTAAATCACAAAAGAATTCTGGTTCTCTGGCAATTACTGTGTCTAGAGCGAACTAAAACTTAGAGCAAGGCTTCATCATTGATCGCTTACACGCAGTTTCAGCTGACCACAAAATTGTCAGAGAAGGAAAATGTTATACTTAATACTTAGAGAATAGTAGATTCCTGGATGAACAAGAATACTATGTTGAATAGGAGCTTAAAAGACGAACATAGTAGTTCAGAAGTAGGCAGAAACAATTAATAGAATGTTTTTGTCTAGAACTACTTAAAAATCAAATGATGCATTAATATATGCATAAATCCAAACTTCCTGTATATGCATTCCCAAAAATGTCTTTTTTTATCCTTAATAGAATAGAATTTGCTACTTGAAGACCATCCATATCTATCCATGATGTGTTCCAGTATGCCTCATTGGAAGTTATGCTATCATTCCTCCTCGCGATGCACCAAATCCATCGAAAAAGCGGGCGTACAAATAGCTAGATACTCACACTCCTCTGCAAAAGGGTTAGAGTATTGAATGCGAGTATTCTTCTCAATTTTGATCGACTGTCCCGCTTCTAAAATCACGGTCTCCCCTTCTATAATGAATTGCTTTTTCCCACGAATGATGTAGGTGTACTCAGCAAATTCAGGGGTTTGAAAGGGCTCACTCCAGCCTGGAGGGGCAATCATATGGGCGATGCTAATGGAGGAATCTCCATTGGTGGCATTGCCGAAGTGTTCCTCAATGAGTTTGCCATCGGTAGTAGGTACTACGAATGGGCTGTTCTGGATCCTATATTTTTTGCTCATATTATCTGTACTGATTGAAAGCCTACAAAATACAATAACATTGGCATCACATGGATACATTATCTATTTTGCGGCAAATTATTCAAACACGTAGGCTAGGACTTAGCTCGACTGTCAGCCACTCATTTGTAAAGAAAACTCATGATAAAGATGTCTAGAATTCTCTGCTTCTTATTACTGCTTCTGACGACTACTATTGTAAAGTCGCAAAACCCATTTCAAATATCCTTTCATGCCACTACCCGTCCCTCCAAAGAACAATTACGGATAGATTTCGAGGATGACCTCGGCAATAAAGGTCACTTGCCAGTAGCTATCATCAAGGGTAAAATGGATGGCCCCGTGTTCACTATCGTTGCAGGGGTACATGGTTATGAATACCCGCCCATCGTTGCTACCCAGGCCATCCTGCGAGAAATCGACGTGGAGCAACTCACGGGAACTCTAGTGATTATCCCGATTGCCAATCTAGGTTCTTTTTTCACCCGAACGCCCTTCATCAATCCTCAGGATCAAAAAAACTTAAACAATGCCTTTCCCGGGAAGGCAGACGGGAGCATTACAGAACAAATTGCCCATTTTATAACTACAAACATTATTCCTGTTAGTGAGGTCTTCCTTGACATCCACGGAGGAGATGCCTGCGAAGATTTGATTCCTTTTGTCTGCTACTACAAACACACTCAAAAGCCAGCACAAACTGCCTTAGCGAAGAAACTTTCGGAAAATAGTGGCTTCGAATTTGTGGTTTCCTATCCTTACACCATCGCCGAAACCGATCCGGCCAAGTATACCTTCAAGCAAGCTGCTCAGGATGGGAAAACGGCTTTAAGTATTGAATGCGGAAAATTAGGGAATGTACAGGAGGAGAACGTAGCCTTAATCAAGAAAGGTATTTATAATATGCTCGCCACCATGGATATGTACGCCAAGGGCACCGGACCTCATCCGAATATCGTCTATCGTAACGATCAAAGCTATATCAGATCAGCTGCAAGGGGTATCTTTTACAGTGAATTCAAAGCTGGGGATACGGTCAAAAAGGATGAAGTAGTTGGCTATACTACCGATGAATTTGGAAAAACCATTGAGGAATATAGATCACCAAAAGATGGAGTCATCCTCTACATGCTAGCCACCCCCCCCATCAACGTGGATGATACGGTCATGTGCATTAGCGCTTTAAATGATGATGAAAAATAAAATGGACTACTGGTGATTGTCCCAGCAGGTAGACGGTAGTAAGTTCCATCAGAAAGAGCCCTCCCCGAAATCCAGGAAGGGCCCTGTACTGTTATTTTCCAGCACTTTACTTGCTGACTTACTTCGGTACAATCAAGGTACCCACCTCCTTATCGCGTAAAGTGTTAATCAGTTTTTTCACCGGACCTTCCAGGCATTCCTGCCATTCTTTCTTGACAACCTCCCATTCCGCATGCAATTGGTCAAAAACAGCCGTATGCTGATCAGCGGGTTTGAAGTCTGCAGTCCCGACTGCGGAAGAGAGGTAGCCCAATTTTTCCACTAACATACCCGGCAAACGGATCATGTCCTGCCCAGTTCCAGTATGCTTTAACTGCATCATTCGATTTTCCAATTCAGTCACAGTACTGTCAACCACTGACAAGTCCTTGCCGATCGCCTTTGTCTCTTCCGTTAAAATGGATTTCAAATCTCGAAGTTGACGACGGATTCTTTCCGCCTTGTTGATCTCAATGGAAATCTCTTCATAGTCTGTTTTGATCTTGTCCAACAATTCCAATTGCGTGCGAATATCCGCTACACCCCCTTCAGAATTGGGGTCCTTCAGCACCTCCAGGGATTGAGTTTGATGGACTGCACCGTCTTTCATCAAGTGAACTTGATAAGTACCGGGAGGGACTAGATTTGAAAGGGGTGGGTTCAATGATTTCCGTGTTCGCTTTTCACTCAACTCGATCCAGGGTGCATATTCTGGTTTAGTTCGCAAGACAATTTCAGTGGTAGGGTCATCTTTTAAATCCCACCAAATTCTGTTCAACCCCGATTGCCCCTTATGTTTTAGGGTTCGAATGGTATCTCCAGCAGCATTGGTAATTTTAAGGATCGTCTTATCCTTTGTGGACTCGGCTTTATCCTCCGATAACCAATAGTGCAGGGAGGCACCTGCGGGTGGATCTTCGCCAGATGAAGCTTCTGGGAAAAACTGCATAACGCTGGAAACCGGATGAAAGCGATAGGCATCTTTGGGATCAAATAGATGGATGTCCGATGAGGCAACTTTATTGGTCCACTGCTGGATAGGAGAGATATCATCCAAGATCCAAATACCGCGGCCATAAGTTCCCACTACCAAATCATTGAAGTGCTCCGGAATGTCTAACCAGTACATAGGACTTGCCGGCATATTGCTCATCAGCGATTGCCAGTTACTTCCATTATCGAAGGACACATACAGCGCATTTTCTGTTCCCAGATACAGCAAGCCCTTTCGGAAGGGATCCTCCTTGATCATCCGGCAATAGCTTAGATTCGAATCAGAGATACCTTTAGTAATTTTGGTCCAACTCTTACCGAAATCATCCGTGCGGTATACGTAAGGCTTGAAGTCGCCCATCTCATGAGCATCCACCGTCATATAGGCCGTTCCTTCAGAATGTGAAGAAGCATCGATGTTTCTTACAGCGCCGTACTCAGGCATACCCGGCACTTTCGCTGTTAGGTTTTCCCAGTTTTCGCCATTGTCACGGCTCACGTGGATCAGGCCATCATTCGTTCCCGCCCAAAGCAAGCCCGCTTTGACCGGTGACTCCTCCAAGGCATACACGACATTCGCGTATTCTACGCCAATATTGTCCCCAGTCAAGCCTCCTGAAAACTGCTGCTTGGATTTGTCATTTAGAGTAAGATCAGGACTGATCACCTCCCAAGATTGACCGCCATTTTTGGTTCTATGGACAAACTGACTGGCCACGTATACCGTATTGTTATCGTGTGGAGAGATCAAGAGAGGGAAAGTCCATTGGAATCTGTACTTGACATCTGCCGCTGGTCTCCCCGCCGTATAATCTGGCCAGACCTCAACCTGTCGGAATTGTTTTGTCTTTTCATTAAAGCGTACTACCACACCTCCCAGCGCGCCACGCCCGGAAGCACTGGACCAAACGATATTGGGATCTGTTGGATCTGCGGTAGCAAAGCCACTTTCGCCACCCCCTACGTCATGCCACATTCCAGAAGGAATGAAAGACCCGAAAAAGCCCTGCGTCCGACTGCGGCTTGGCCCCTTCATAGATGGGCCATCTTGTCGATTGGTCAATACGTTGTAAGGCACTGCCTTATCGGTAGTGACATGATACAACTGGGCAACGGGCAAATGTACCCGGTGCCAAGATTTACCTCGGTTTTGACTAACGGAAAGGCCGCCATCTCCCACGACGATCTGGCGATCGCCATTAGTTGGATCGATCCACATTTCATGGTGGTCCCAGTTGGGTGCGGCTCCAGGAGCAGGTCCTTTCGCCGTCACCCCGCCATCGATACTAGTGTAGTAGCTAGCGGACATGAAGTAGATTTCGTTAGGGTTGTCAGGCGAGGCCGCGCAGCGGGTATAATAGGCTCCCCTTCCGCTTAGGTTACGATCAGAATTGACAAGTTTGAAGGTCTTGCCTCGATCGTCCGAACGCCAGAGTTCACCACTGTTGGTCTTTTTGCCGTTCAAGGGAATACCATCCCCCGTTTCTATCAATGCATATATCCTTTGTGCCTGGGCCTGAGTCATAGATAGGGCGATCTTACCCACATCCCCCTCTGGCAAACCGTTCTTTTCCAGCTTTTTCCAGGTTTCTCCAGCATCCAGGGATCGATAGATTCCACTTCCGGGCCCACCACTGGTACGTGTCCAGGGCTTAAGCGCTAACTGCCACATACCCGCAAAGAGAACACGCGGATTATGTGGGTCCATCACCAAATCGGAGGCACCGGTATTTTCATCGACATGGAGTACTTGTTCCCAACTCTTTCCGCCGTCAGTACTTTTGTAAACCCCTCTATCCTTCTGAGGCGTATAGCCATGTCCAAGCGCTGCTACGTAGACAACATCCGGATTATCGGGATGCACAACGATTCGACTAATCCGGCCAGTCTGCTCCAATCCTATATGCTGCCAATTGTCTCCGCCATCGGTCGATTTCCACACCCCATTCCCTACTGATACATTGGAACGGATAAAGGCTTCTCCCGTACCAGCATAGATAACTTCGGGTTCGCTAGGGGCTGCCGCCAAGGCGCCAATGGAATGCACGGGCTGCTTGTCGAATACTGGCTTCCAATTCAATCCTCCATCGATCGTTTTCCAAATCCCTCCACTGGCAGCTCCCACATAATAGACCATGGGATCGCCCGCAATACCGGTCACCGCAACCAATCTATTTCCTACGGGGCCAACGTGCCGAAACTTTAGTTGTTCAAGGTATTCTTGCTTTAGTTCTTGTGCACCTAGTTCCTGCCTCGAAAGAAGGATCAACAGAAGTGGCGTCAAGAGTAGTAAAATGAGTCTTTTCATCGATTTAGTTTTTAAGTCCCTCAAAGTAAGATATCCGAAGTGGGTTGGTCGAAAATTTGGCCATCTGGGAGTTTTGTATTCTCCAAAAATGGATGGTTCATATATCGTACATAAATGCACGAAAATCCCACCTGTGCATCTGGCTATGTATATTTTGTCACGATTTGACAGGCGCTTGCACTGACTGCTTTGGGTTAAGCAATCTTTGGCCAAAATACCCCGCTAGGGGTTAAATATACCTAGCCATGAATCCCGGTAAACCCGTGCCTTTGGGTACGGTATATATGTCCCGCCCCTCGAAATAATATCCCAAAATGGTAAAGTTCAAAAGGCTAGAACCACATGATTTCGACCACCTCAAATCCGAAGTTTAGCCATGCTTATTTCTGGCCAAAACTTCGAGTATCTCTCTAGATGATGAATATAAGATTATTCAGGTAAAACAGGCTCAAGTAATGCGAAGGGATTAATAGACTAATCCGATTATCCACTATAGACCGGGAAAATTATTGGCATTTTAGCCGGAATAGTTTCCAATCAGTATTATCTTCAGTAGCAAACAATTGAACTAATGAAAAAACAACTTTTATTTCTCGTACTGACTTTATTTTTGGCAGAATTCCTAACGGCTCAATCTGCTTCCGAACAAATCAAAAACTTAGAATGGAGGGCTATCGGGCCGGCAAATATGGGCGGTCGTGTTACAGATATTGACGGAATCCCTGGTGATCCTACTACTTTTTACCTATCAGGAGCTGATGGTGGAGTGTTTAAGACCACCAACGGCGGGGTGACCTTTGATGCACTCTTTACCAAGCAAAGAGTTTACTCTGTTGGGGCACTTACCGTTGCGCCTTCAGATCACAATGTGCTTTGGTTAGGTAGTGGTGAGGGAGATCCTCGTAATAGTGTTGGTTACGGGAATGGCGTATATCGATCGATCGATGCCGGGCAAACCTGGGAACACCTTGGGCTGGATGATACGGAGCGGATTAAACGTATCGTAGTACACCCAGATGATCCAGATATCGCCTGTGTATGTGCCATGGGACATGAATGGGGCCCGAATAAAGAACGTGGAGTTTTCCAGACTACCGATGGCGGAAAGAATTGGAAAAAGGTTTTGTACCTCGATGAAGATACCGGTTGCTCCGACATAGCCATTGACCTTTCTAACCCCAGGATCATGTATGCTGGTATGTGGACCTTCCGTAGACGCCCCTGGCGCTTCGATGGAGGGGGAGGAGAGACGGCTGTGTACCGTACCAAAGATGGTGGAGATACCTGGGAAAAAATCATGAAGGGTCTTCCGGATGGGCCGATGGCGAGAATCGGTCTGGCGGTAGCCCAAAGTGATCCTAATATCGTTTACCTAGTAACAGAATATTCAAATGCTTCGGGTACCCTTTTCCGCTCGGATAATCGTGGCAATTCCTGGAAGTTGGTCAATAAGAATCCGAACATCAATTTTCGACCTTTCTACTACAGTGATATCCGGGTAGACCCGAACTACCCAAATGTACTTTATTCTCTTTCTGGAGGACTATACAAATCTATCGATAGTGGCAAGAGCTTTCAACGAATTGCAGATGACGTACATGGCGACCACCAGTCCTTTTGGATCGATCCTATGAACTCCAAACGGGTGCTAAGTGGGAGTGATGGAGGTTTCCAGGTGTCCTATGACCAGGGTACGACCTGGGATATCATCAACAATGTGGAACTATCTCAGTTTTACCAGCTCAATGTGGATATGCAGGACCCTTATCAGGTGTATGGCGGCTTGCAGGACAATGGCTGTTGGACAGGGCCCAGTAATTCTCTGAACGCCAAGGGAATCTTGAAGCGCCACTGGAAGAGAATTAGCTATGGTGACGGTTATTACGCGGAGCCCATTCCCGGGAGTGAGCATGAGGTCTATACCAATCTACAAGGAGGCGTGCCGTTTCATGTAAATACTAATACGGGAGTAGTTCGTAGCATTCACCCTTTCCCTAAGATTATAGGTTCGGCGGGTGATGCGATAGAAGACCACAAATACCGATTCAACTGGGACGCGCCGATTCACATCTCCCCCCACGATCCCAATACAGTGTACTTTGGTGGGAATGTGCTTTTCAAAAGTACGGATCGAGGACATAGCTGGACAGAAATTAGTGAAGATTTAACCACCAACGATAAGGAGAAACAGAGAACCTCCGGAGGTGAGATTTATCAAGACAATACCGCCGCTGAATTTCATTGTAGCATTCTGACCATTGCGGAATCTCCGCTGGAAGCTGGCGTGATCTGGGTAGGGACCGATGATGGCAATCTACAGGTCACTCGCGACGGTGGAAAATCCTGGAAAGATGTAAAGGACAATGTGGGCAAGATGCCAGCCTTTGCCTGGATCGGCAAAATTCACGCCTCAGAACATGATGCAGGAACGGCTTTCGTAGCCGTAGATCAACACCGCATGGACGATTTCACGCCACATGCCTACATGACCACCGACTATGGTAAGACCTGGAAAAAGATTATCAATGGCCTACCCAAGGATGACTATGTCAAGGTCATCCGTCAAGATCCACACGACGCCAATACCCTGTACATCGGTATGGAACATGGCATTTATATCTCCTGGGATAAAGGATCAAATTGGACGCGCATTAATAATAACCTCCCTCCGGTATCGGTGAGGGACCTACGCATCCATCCGCGTGAAAGAGATATCATTGTTGGAACACACGGTAGAGGCGTTTGGATACTGGATGATGCCCGTCCAATTTCAGAGATGGATGAGGCTAAGCAGAAGGAAGTGCATCTATACCCTGTACGTAAAACCACGCGCTGGCACTATTACAGCCAGATTGAAAATATGGGTCAACGCACCTACAAGGCGGCCAACCCTGACTATGGCGCTTATATCAACTTCTATCTGGCTAAGGATGCAGAAGAGGCGGTCAAGGTAGAAATCACGAATGAAGCTGGAATGGTAGTCAGAAAACTTAAAGATACCACCGCTACCACTGGCTTAAATCGTATGGTTTGGGATTTGCGTTCCGAAGGCCCCGCCGTTACATTGAACAACCCACCGCAGGGTGGCTGGCGTTCCGGTCCCTTCCGACCTTTAGTCCCACCGGGCACTTACCAAGCCAAGTTGATCGCCAATGGTCAGGAATTAACCACTACCATCGAGGTACGCGCTGACCCACGCCTGGATGTCGACCAGAAGGATTACGAAGCACAGGCTGCGGAAACCAAGCGGCTAAAAACCCTCCTTTCACAGACCAACCAATTGATCAATGATTCAGAGGATATACTCGGGCAACTCAAGGCCCTCAAGCAAAGCCTAAAATCTGACGAAGGCGATGATAACAAGGCTACCTTGACCGCCTTAATGGAATCCTGGAAGCAAGTTGAAGCCCTGCAAAACGAATGGAGAAGACCTCCACCCAACTTGGGATACCGCCAAAAACCTCGATTACGAGAGGAGATTCGCTCCCTATTGTATGCTATCGACGGTGCGCCCGATAAACCCACCCAGTCTCAATTGGACCGTGTGGGATCATTGAAAGAGGAGACGACGACGGCGATTCAAGCCTTTGAAAAAGTGGTGAATGAAGAGATAGCAAAGCTGAATGCCTTGGTGAAAGACCTTCCCAGGGTGCATCTAGGAAGAAGGAGGCCGTAACCTCTTTATATTAGCCATCCGATGTCTTCCAGGGAAGGTTTATCCGAAGTCTCTCTAAGAGTAGCCTCAGTTAGACTTCGGATGATTAGCCATAGGATGACATCGGATGACTACCCTGGCTTAGGGTACTCTAATCAGCTCTCCAAAGAAGACCGCATTCAAAAACAGCTTATTGGTTCCGTACCAAGTGCCTCGGAAGTTAGGATCCTCGGCAAATAATACCACTCTCCCCTGCCCGGCTCTACTTACTACAATAGA
The DNA here is from genome assembly GCA_965263225.1 of Saprospiraceae bacterium. Classification (GTDB taxonomy): domain Bacteria; phylum Bacteroidota; class Bacteroidia; order Chitinophagales; family Saprospiraceae; genus DT-111. The sequence goes on along the minus strand of CBDHHG010000028.1, from coordinate 321,519 downwards.
GGCCGATTTCTTTAGAAATTTATTGAGGTTGTCATCGGTGATGAAACCGTCAATATGTGGATCTTCGGTATACATGGCGACATTGCAGAATTCATTTTTACTAGGAGCGATCCACACCTTATTGTTGCGATAGATGGGCAATTGACGATCTCTGTAACCGTAGCCCAGGGGATGTGTAATATCGAGATCCACCTCGAAGATAACCCCACCAACGCCATCTCGACCTCGTATCTCAGAGGCTTCGATATAATCGTATCTTTTCCTTTCTGTGCTATCTTTTTTTTCACTCTTATCCTTCTCTTCTTTTACTAAAGATTCCTTCACGAGCTTCTTTCCGATGGCCCAGGCCGTAGCCCGACCGATGGTGATTAAAGTATTGCCTTCAGAGACCCACTCCTTGATTTTCTGGATATCCGTGCTATCAAGATTGCTGTAGCTACCCGAGACGAGTACCATCGTAGTGTATTCACTGAGATCTGCTCTTCCAAATAGGTTGGTTTGCAGTTTGGTGATCGGCATTTTTACGCGCTGATCCAATAGATGCCATACAAAGCCGACTTCATAACTGCTGGTTCCGTCACCGGTGAGCATCACGGCTTTGGGCTTTTTCAAGGGACTGACGTACCGGCTTCCCAGGTCAATACCTGATCGGCTGTAGCCCGTTGTAGCCGCATGAACATCAATCTGAAATTCGTTGGCTGCTTCCAGTAAAATAGCTCTTAACTCATCAGCATCAATTTTTTGCTTTTGCAAAGGAATAACGAGCGAACCATAGGAAAAGCTTTGATCTCCAGCTGAGGTAGGAATGGTAAATGGCTTCTGGGAAGCCATCACACGTACCCCCTTAGATTGCAAATGATATAGAAGCGCCGGTGCATTATAGTCCTCCCATCCGATTAGGTAGGCATAGCTGGAACTGGGGATAGTTCGTTGGCTAGAGGCAAGATCGTCTTTACTTACTTCCTTTCCAAGTCCTATCGTTTTACTGGCAGCTGCATATTTCATGTTGTAGGCATTCGCCAAAGACCAAGCAGAAGCATCATAAAAAACACTATCCTGATATTCTCGATAAGTCTCGAACATAGTCTGTACCATGCGATACTGAGGCTGGGCGGTAGGTACGATAAAGGCCTTGCCAGCTTGGTAGGAATGGCCATTCAGTGTAGCCGTTTGATCCAGTTCATACACCTTAATCTCGTGAGAAAGCAATAAATCCAGGAAGGCTTGGAGTCTGCTCTGATCGTGTGCTTCTCCAAATACATAGGCCTTCACCTTGCTTTTATTCGCATTGGCAATAGCCGACTTAAAGAATTCCTGCTGGTAGGCGTATAGTAATTTCTTATGTTTCACCGAAGCTTCGACAGTCGCTATAGAGTTGACAAATTGATTTCGGATCGTAAACGCAAAAGTAATCTGCCCCATGTCAGTATCCTGCACATGTCCGCGGGAACTGGCCTGTTCGAATAGAATACCCAAGCCGCCTTGCAAATCAGGATAGGAGGAACCATAACCGGGATACGTTCCATCGAAGACCTCTTTGGTGAAATACAACGAGCCCAATTTATCCATCTCCCGTTGGAAGTAAAGCGCGAAGGTATCATTGAGGGTCGTATAATTCTCGACGGGCATGATCGGATCTTTGGAACCAATCGCTTTCATCGGCTCAAAAAAGTAAGAACTATTGGTACCCATTTCGTGGAAATCGGTAACTACATTGGGATACCATTGGTGATACCAGTTCAACTTCCCCTGGCTTTCTGGATGTACCAGCAGCAACCAATCTCTATTCAGGTCAAACCAATAATGATTCGTTCTCCCTCTTGGCCACATTTCATTGTGTTCAGAATCCAGGGGATCGGCATTTAAAACCGAGCTTCTATGTGAATTTGCCCACAGGGAATGTCGATCCCGTCCATCTGGATTGATAACCGGATCCAAGAAAACAATGGATTGCCGCCGATATCGCTCGATATCGGGGTGGTTGGAAGCCGTCAATACATAAGCAGCTAACATGGAGGCTTCTCCACCTGAGGGTTCATTGCCATGGACATTATAGGCCAGGTTGACGAATACGGGTAAATCCGCTAGGTCACCATCTTGTATGGAAGCATCCGGGTTGATCAACTGGAGGTGTTTTTGCCGACGATCTTCTATGTTTTGTAGGTGATCGGGATCGCTGATTTGCAATATTACTAACCTTCTCAGTTCATGCGTCTTACCATAATCGATGAGCTTAGCCCGTTGGGAGGCAGCATCCAGCGCTTCCAGATACGCCACGATGCGGTCGTGCCGGGTATGATACGCTCCTATTTCATACCCCAGAAAGGCTTCTGGACTAGGAATTGAGGGATCAAACGGTCCAAAATCTTTGTAGAAATAATCCTGGCCTGTTAAGAAAAAGGAGGAAAGCAGACAGATGACAAGCGGCAATAATCGTTTCATTTCAAAGGAAGCTAAGTTGGTAAAGATCTCAAAAATAGTATTTCTAGGGAATACTACCGAAGTTAGCAGCAGGGCTTTTCATGCTCTATAGCCCCTTATTATCTGAGACTAACTTATGCATCAATAGTCAGGAATGAACCTCTATCTTCGAGTTTTAGGTATATCCATACAAGGGATATATCATTTTACAGACATTACTTACTGACCTTTCGCTTTGCGAAAGGTCAGTTACCTTATAAACTCTGTACATTTTTTACATTTACGATAACATTAAGAACAACAAGGAAAATGAAACAAATACAACTTACTCTCTCGCTTGAAGAAGCCAATTTGATCCTCCAGGCCTTGGGAGAAATGCCCTTCAAGCAAGTGTTTACACTCATTAACAAGATTCAAGGGGAAGCCAGCCAACAGTTGGAAGGAGGACAAGCAAGTCCTGCCCCAAAAGAGGAGTAATACAAAGCAGGAAGCTAGGGACTTAATTTCTTTTCTAAGCACAGTGAAAGGGGTATCTGTCTTTCTTGCCTTTGTTGGTACCAGAGCCTGTTTCCCCTGATTCCATCAGGAATACCGTAAAACCCATATTTACGCTAATATCTTATATTGCAACAAGCGAATACTACTTGAAGATGGATAAAACGCGTAGCGCTGCCAAAAGAATCCTAAAAGGTCGGAAGCCCAAACCTAAGCAAAACCACATTCTTGCTATTGCTATTGATAATTATAGCGAAGGACAAGTGCCTTTGCATTATCCAGTGGAGGAATGTGAACGCCTGATCCATTTATTGACCGAACAATATAATTTCCAACCCAGCGATGTGACCAGAATATATGACGATAAGGCCACTAAAGAAGTGCTGCGGGATGAATTATATGAACTACCCAACAAGCTCGAAGAACAAGACAATCTGCTCTTAATCTTTGCGGGACATGGTTTTTATAACGATAAACTTAATGAAGGATATTGGATTCCTGTCGATGCGCCTACACTCGTCAGGGAGGTTGAAGCAGAAGACCTTTTTTTTCCCTTTCAGCGGATTGTAAAGCTGCTAAATCGAGCTTCCATTCATCATATTGTATTTGTTATTGACTCTTGTTTCGGGGGTAAGTTTGGGCAAATAACCATGGGGGTCCCCTCAAAGAAGGATACCAATCAAAACAAGCCTGAGGAAATACCTTCGCGCTGGGTACTGAGTTCCGGTCGCATTCAGGAGGTAGCTGATTACAGCCCCTTTGCCAAAGCCATGTGGGAAATACTGGATAGAAATACCCAGGTAAAACTTCCGCTTTCCAGCCTGTATACAGAGATCAGAAATCGAATGGAGACGACAGCCGCCCAAACCGCTTACTGTACAGAAATTGTGGAGGGAGAAAATCGAGGCGGAGAATTCCATTTTTCATTACGTGAAGGACTATCTAAGCTAACCCAAGAGGAGAAAAGTCAAGATCTCGATTCCGCAGAATTGCTTCATCGGCTTCGTCAAGGTTCTCAAGCCTATTTGGACTATCTCAAAAAAGGGCGTTTTGCTAAACTACAATTTGAAAAAATTCTTCTACCGGAAGCTGAGGCTGAATTGTTGGATGTCGAAGTAAAACTTGAGGAAGAGCAAACTCCTTTACGGCAGGCGTTAGAACAACTATGGAATACAAATCACCAACATACGCTCTTGTGTGGAGAAGGCGGTATGGGCAAAACCGTATCCTGTGTTCACTTATGGGAGGAATTGCTGGAAGCTGGCGATAAGGCACCACTCCCAATCTTCCTCCCCCTAAACGAATATAATGCCACGACTCAAGCAGAACGGGAAAGCAAAAACTATCTCTACCAGTTTATTGCCAAAGAGTACTTGGATGACATTCGTCTAACGCCGGAATTGGAGGATGCACTTAAACAGTTGCTCAAAAAAACAAATGAGCAACCTACCATAATTCTTCTACTAGATGGATTTAATGAAATATCAGTAGAAGAAAATGAGCTGATGGTGGAGCTGGCGGAGTTCGTACGTCGGAATCAGGGTGTGCAGATTGCAGTTACCTCTCGCTTTGACATCCGTAACTATACCTGGACACAGGGATTTGAACGCTTGGACCTATCGGGTCTGTCTCCTGATCAGGTTGAGTCTTATCTCGCTAAACATAGTATATTGCTTCCTGAAGCTGATGAAGTCCAAGCATTATTAAGTATCCCTATGATGCTGACCCTATACACGGGCGCTAGTCAGTTACAAGATCAGTTCAGGGAGGATCAGCGGCTGCTGTTCAAAAGCCACGTTAGCACCAAAGGCGAATTGCTCCACAACTTCATCGAAGGTCAATTGGCTAAATATTTATTAGATAATTCCACAAATCCCAATCAGGAGCAAGAATTCCTCTGGCAAACCTTTCTATTGCGTCATTTTTTGCCATTCCTAGCCTACCGAATGGTAACAGAGGGGCAATTCTTTATTCACCGACGAAGGTTATCTAATCCTTCCTTTAACTTCAAGCTAATCATTGAAGCGGCTTATGCTTACTGGTCTGCTTTTGATTTCACAGATCTCTATGCCATCTATGAAGGCAAACGTCCCTGGCTAGGCTTTGGTATAGCTGACAAAGATTATGATGCCTTGGAAGAGCGGCAAAGTCATATTCGATCTTATATCACACGAAAACTTTTCCTATTAGCCGAAGAGGCAGATACGTTTGCCTTTCTGCATCAGAATTTTCGGGATTATTTTGCTGCGGTGCATATCCAGCGGGAGATGGAGGTGACCATCATGCAGAATAAGAATCTTTCGCCAGAAAAAAGAAGGTTTCCGGCTAGTTTACGACAAGCCCCGTTGGATTTCTACGTGCGCCAAATGCTGGGTGAATTGGAAGGAGAACATATAAACAAGCCGAAATATTTGGAGAAAGCACGACGTTGGAATATAGACCATGTCCATTCGAATAACTTGCTCGCTGAATTACTCGAGTTAGGCAGAGGGGTATTTGATCAAGAGCAATTGGGCTATACTCTTTGGAATATACTAACCATTTGGACGGAGCAACGAGGAGAATTAAGTGGAGCTAATCTGGAAGAACTAAATCTCAGAGGCTTTCATTTGAATGGTCTTAGAACTAGTCGACCTGGTTTAAGTATCCAGTTTTCAAATGGAAAGATCACTGCTGAAGATGTTTTTTCGCAGGGCCATTGGTTTGAAATCAGGAGTTCTGCCTGTAGTCCGGATGGAGTAAGAATAGTCACAGGATCAGACGACAGAACAGCCAAGATATGGGATAGTAATACCGGAATGTGCCTGATGACTTTGGAGGGCCATTCGCACGCGATCTTGAGTGTGGCCTATAGCCCGGATGGAGAACATATTGTCACAGGATCAGAGGACAAGACAGCCAAGATATGGGATAGTAATACTGGAATGTGCTTGATGACTCTGGAGGGCCATTCATACAAAGTCATGAGTGTATTCTACAGTCCGGATGGAGCAAGAATCATCACTGGATCGTCCCACAAAACGACCAAGATCTGGGATGCCAATTCTGGAAAGTGCTTGATGACCCTCGAGGGCCATTCGCTCGCGATTTTGAGCATTGCCTATAGCCCAAATGGAGCACGTATTGTCACTGGATCGTACGACAAAACAGCCAAGATATGGGATGCCAATACTGGAAAATGTCTCATAACTCTAAAGGATCATTTGTCTTGGGTTACGAGTACCGCCTATAGTCCGGATGGGGCAAAAATCGTTACAGCATCGATCAACACAGCCAAGATATGGGATGCCAATACTGGAAATTGCCTGATAGCCTTGGAAGGCCATTCATTCTCAATAAATAGTTCGGCTTATAGCCCGGATGGAACACGAATCATTACAGGATCAGACGATAATACGGCCAAAGTCTGGGATGTCAATTCTGGAAAGTGCCTGATGAGCCTGGAGGGCCATTCACAATCAGTCAATAGTTCGACATATAGCTCGGATGGAACACGAATCATCACTGGATCAGGCGACAAAACAGTTAAGATATGGGATGCCAATACTGGAAAGTGCCTGAAAACCCTGGATAGTTATACGCCTTCAGTCAATAGTGCAGTTTATAGTCCGAATGGGACGTGTATTATCACAAGCTCCGACGACAACACGACTAAGTTATGGGATGCCAACACTGGAAAGTGCCTGATGAGCCTGAAGGGCCATTCACAATCAGTCAATAGTTCAACTTACAGCCCAAACGGAACACGAATCATTACAGGATCAGACGATAATACGGCCAAAGTCTGGGATGTCAATTCTGGAAAGTGCCTGATGAGCCTGGAGGGCCATTCATCGTCGGTCTTGAGTACTGTCTATAGCCCAGATGGGACACGAATACTCACGGGAGCGCACGACGACACGGCCAAGGTTTGGGATGCCAATACTGGAAAGTGCCTGATGAGTCTGAAGAGTCATTTGTACATGGTCATGAGTGCAGTGTACAGTCCAGATGGGACACAAATAGTTATAGCTTCAGGCGACGCAGCCGAAGTCTGGGATGCCAATACCGGAAAACACCTAATTTCTCTAGGGTCAGGTTGGTTCTGGACCAAAAGTACGACCTATAACCCAGATGGGACACGAATAGTCGTCAGCTATTTCGATAACATAGCTGAGGTTTGGAATACCGAAACGGAAATGCGCATCTTAACTCTAGAAGGCCATTTGTACAGGATTCATAGTACAGCCTATAGCCCGGATGGGGCAAGAATACTTACGGGATCGTACGACAACACTGCCAAGGTCTGGGATGCCAATTCTGGAAAGTGCCTGATCACTCTAAAAGATCATTCACACTCAGTAAATAGTACGACTTATAGCCCGGATGGGGCAAGAATACTCACAGGGTCGTCCGACGGCACTGCCAAGGTTTGGGATGCCAAATCCGGTAAGTGCCTAATGACCCTACCAAATATCCCAGGCTTAATGACCCATGGATGTGATTTTCGAGATCTTCATTCCGGCTCAGAATTTACAGAGGAAGAGATTGCTCTACTAAGACAGTATGGAGGCATCTTCAACGAGGAAGATGCCAAGGAATGGGCACAACTCATGGAGCTCCACTTTAATATCCAACAGGAAGAGTAGTTAGTCAAGTTAAAAGTATCATTTCTTGAACTTTACGATCCAACTCCTCCCCTCCTTGAAGCAAGCAGCTACCTCACGAATCCGTTCGTAAAGATTTCACCGGATTGGCTCTAGCAGCTCTTACGGCATGCAGACTCACCGTAAATAAGGTAACTAGAATGGCGCCCAATATTGCCAGAATGAATATCCAGGCTGACAGATTTACGTGATATTCATAGTTGTCTAGCCATTGAGACATGTAATTATAGGTCAATGGAATCGCAATTAATCCTGCAATTATGACCAAGACAATGAATTCCTTGGTTAATAATTGCCACAACCCAAATACGGAGGCCCCGAGCACCTTTCTAATCCCAATCTCTTTAGTACGTCTTTCCGCCACGAAGGCAATCATCCCAAATAGACCTAGGCAACTAATGAGTAAAGCCAGGATCGTAAAGAATCCCGCTAGCTTCCCAATGCGTTCTTCTCCCCGGAACTTCGTCAGATAGCTTTCGTCCATGAACTGGAAATCAAAAGGTCTGACTGGATCAAATTTCTTAAAGATCGCTTCAATCTTAGGTAAAGCGGTCGCAATATCTGCATCCGGCTTCAGTTTCAGGGTAACTACTCCCGAGCGATCATAGTCTAGGAAATAGATCATCTGTGGGGTAGGTCGATAGGGGGATTGGGTAATCATATTCTTAACGACGCCAATGATATGATAGGTCTCATTTTTTCCCCACTTAATCTGTTTACCAATAGGATCATCAAACCCCAAATAGTCCACCGCTGCCTCATTGATGACAAAACCCAATGAGTCTGAGGCAAATTCCTTGGAAAAATCTCGGCCTTGCAGTATTTCCCAACCAATTGTTTTCCCAAATTCATGACTGATCCGCAACGTAAAGAATTGCTCGGTCAGGCCTGGGTCCTTGCCCTCCCAATCAAAACCACTGTTGTTGATATAGGTTTCGGTGATGAAGGTTTCAGATTTACCCACCTCTTCTACTATACCCGTCTGCAATAACTCCTCCCGAAAAACTGGATACTTTTCGGTGATCTTATCACTGATATAAGTACTTAGCAAATTAGATTGATCATACCCCAGGGGAAGGTCTTTGGCGAACTGAATCTGCTGGTAGACTACCATGGTCCCTATGATCAAGGCTATTGAAACGGTAAATTGTACCGTAACCATGAGTTTTCTGGGAATGCTAGCGCGCTTCCCGGATTGAATACTCCCTTTCAATACTTTCACTGGCCGAAAAGAAGACAGGTAGAGAGCTGGGTAGGTACTCGCTAAAATTCCGGTCAGAACGGTAAACCCAATGCCAAGGCACCAAAAGACAGGTTTGGACCACCAGCCAATGATTTCCTTGCCTGACACTTCGTTGAAAAAGGGCATTAGCAAAGCAACCAATATAACGGACAACACAAAGGCAAAACCAGTAATCAATAATGCTTCGCTGAAAAATTGATTGATGAGCTGGGTACGGAGGGAACCCAAGGTTTTGCGTACTCCAATTTCTTTGGCTCTTTTCTCAGCTCGGGCAGTGCTTAGATTGATAAAGTTAATACAGGCCAGAATAAGCACAATCAACCCAATGGTTCCATAAAGCCAGACAAATTCAATTCTACCACCAATCACTTTTCCATTCTCAAAACCCGATCTAAGGTGCCATTTGGACATGGGATGTAAAAAAATCTCGGGGTTTAACCTCGCCCCTTCTTCTTCACTCAAATTGTTAAGGGTCACATCCTTAATGGTAGCTGAGGTTTTCTCCAAGTCAACATTATCCGCCAACTGCACATAGGCTCGGAACCAACGATTGCCCCATCCTACCCAATCTGGTTGCCATTGCTCAAATAGCTTCCAGGAGCCGAAAAAATGAGCCCTGGAGAAGGAAGAATTGTCAGGTAAATCCTCGTAAATACCAATGACCTTTAGTAGATCGTCTGTAGTTAATTTGATGGTTTGGTTAATTGGATTTTCATCCGCGAATAAAGCCTTAGCAGTGGATTCGGAGATCAAGATAGTGTAGGGATCATCTAAACCTTCTCTAGTGCCACTCAACATATTCAGGCTGAGCATATCCGGCATATCTGCTTCAACAAACATACCTGAACGACCAATGGTTTTATCCCCAACAATCAATGCTCGACCCGTAAAATGACTTGTCGTTGATATGTATTTGAAATTGCTCGCATAGCCTTCTCTCAGGGCGGGGGCGAATTGTTTGGGAGCACTCCAAGAGGTTTGAATATCGCCATCAATGGTTTGGTTGATCATCACCCTGGCAATGCGGTCATAATTTTCGTGACTCTGGTTATAGGACAATTCATCCCATACCCACAAACTAATGAGGATGACGACCGCCATTCCCATAGCCAATCCACTAATATTGAGAAATGAATATCCCTTGTTCTTGATGAGCTGTCGCCAGCTAATTTTAAGATGATGTTGTAACATGGTCGGGTGTTTAAAAGGATTTCTTTTGAATAAAGGTCTAATGATACCGGGTCTGAAAAGGAGGAGGACATCAAGGAAAAAAAGCATGCGGGCCTTTTTCAGGCCCTTTTCTTCTACATTGTCTTCAAAATGCTCTATGAGGTCGCCTTCTATGTCGGTGTGATAGGCGGGATGGCAAAACCAGCTAAAGAGCTTCATGGCCCGTTTCGGTGGCCTAGGATTGGATGGTTCTGGCATTAGGACAGCTTTAGTTGCGGGAAGGCAGGAGGAGGCATGGCATCCCAAAGTCGATTGCGGGTTTCGCGAGATTCTACCAATGCCGTATGTCCCAATGCCGTAAGGCGGAAGTATAATTTAGGCCGTCCCCCTCTTTTACTAGTCGTCTCTCCTTGCTCAGAGGTCAAATATCCTTTCTTTTCCATTCTACGAAGTGCAGCTTGTAAAGCCCCTACACTTACTTTCCGATCCAATCTAGTCTTAATGTCATTCTTGATATTCACACCGTAGGCATCATCCTCTAGAATACCTACGGTCAGCAGCACAATTTCTTCGAATTCTCCAATCCGGTACTTCATTTTGCAGAATTTAGACTGAACTCAGGTTAATTCCTAATTGCAGTATTGCAAAGTAACAAATAATTCAGGTTAATTCCTAATTGCAGTATTCGTTTTGATCCTCAAAGAAAATAAGAGCGCCAGTTTATAGACTCGAAGTCATGTATAAAAAGAGATAAGGGCTGAAACTATCAGGGGGCTATAATTTGGTGCCGATCAACTTCTATATAAAATTGAAATAATGAAAACACCAAGTATTACCATCCTATTACTGCTTTGCTTCAGTGTCATCATTTCTGGACAGGACATGGAACTAGAGGCAGATGCTATGCATAAGAATGTTGACGAGACGATTAAAATCTTAGCCGAAAGCGAGGAAAACGACACCACCACCATGATGGAACAGCAAGAGGTTAACGAGAATCACGGAGGGAGATCCCCATAGCATTTATCAATGGCTAGGGCCATACATAAAAGTTCCGGTTGGAGATGGCCATTTTGTAAGATTCGCCGGAGGTAAGAATTTAGCAAACCAAGAGGCGACTGGCAACGAATTCTACAAGATATCTGCTTTCATTACACTAAAGTAAACCTTCCCGCTAAATGATTGAAGTAACTACCATCTCATAGTAGTGGTAGTTACCTCTCTCCATCAATGTCAATCATATTGATAGGATCTCTCTGAAACTGAGCCTTAGGATACATACAGGGATAGGGAAGGGCATACTCCGTGCAATAGACAAAAACAGTCACGAGACCTAATTCACCCTCCGTCGCTCCTCGGCCTGCCTAATGTCGTTAATCCTTTTCACCTGTTTGTTTCCGAACGAATGTTGATAACTAACACGGAAAGTTCGATTGCTAAAGTCGGCCAAACGCTCTACATAAATGTGCTGGGTGGGAAGGTCTGTGATCCCAATATTTTGTATGCTTTCCAACAAATCCGAAAGATTCAAGGTGAGTCTAGCCCCATTGGGAAATTTTTTCTGCACACCGATATTCAATCCACCGTATGGTTGCAGTAGCACATTCCCATTTAATCCCGCTGAGCGGTAGAAGCCGGAAATTTCGAGCATCCAATCTTTCGGTAGGTTAATGAATTGATTAACATTAGCAGCATAGCGGCTTTGACTGAACTTAAATGTTCCAAGTGCCTCCTCCGTAGTGGCCTCTACGTAAGATATGCTCGCAAAAAAGCGTATTGACCACCATGATGTAAAGGTGATAGGACCACTAATGGAAACATCAATGAATTCTTCTTTTTGTAAATTTCTAGGAAGGATTGTTTGAGTGTTCGTAATCGGGTCAAAGCGATTTTGAAAGGAAGCGATGGTACTATCTTCCTTTGTATACTGAACACTAAAACTGATGGTCTTCCAACGATAGTTTGCACTTACATTGTGGGAAATGGCAGGCTGCAGCCCAGGGTTCCCTTCATTGGAAGTGTTCGGCCCCACGAACACTTGAAAGGGGGCCATTTCGCTAAAGGATGGTCGGTTGATTCTTTTTCCATAGGCTAGATTAAAGGCACCAAATTGGGCGTAAAAAGTAGGAAAAAGGGTTCCAAAAGCACGATCTACCAGTAACACTCCATCCTCGTTACCCAATTCAGCATCTGAATATTCATAGCGCAGCCCACCTTTGAATTGCACCTTGTCCGATAGCCTAAAATCCAGCTGAGCGTACATGGCTCCTACCATCTCTCTCAAATCACTTAGCGAGGTGAATCCTGGTAATTCGACTTGATTTCGGAGCACGCTGACGTCATTCTCAAAAGTGGCGTAACTGGTCTTTACCCCACTACTCCATTGTAGTCTAGGCGTAACCTGTTGTCGAAAATCTATCCGCCCCACACGGATAACAAATGGTGTTTCTTTTTCGCTCACTAAGGTAAACCCTGGCAAGGGCGCTCCGTCGGATAGCCGATAATTGAAATCATAGTTAATGGGGTTTGCATTATCAAACCACAAGTAATCAAGGTCAGCGCTGATACTTGTATTCTCATTCCATTTATGGCTAAAGTTGAGGTTCCCCTGCAAGCTTTCCCAATCATTTTCTTCGAAAAGGCTGGCGTCGATCAAGGTATCTAAACCCGTCAGTGGTCGAAAGGTAATGTCGTAGGAGGCATCCATATTCCAATACCTACCATAGTTGGTCAATACACTTCCGAATCTCGTCTTTGGATTGAGTTGGTAATCCATTACCAGGCGTAGATTGTGGCTACTAACGTAGGGATCACGTTCGGATAGAGAATGGGTCTCCAGAAAGCTATCCCCAATGCCCACCCGACGATCAATACTCCCAAACTGCTTTTGCCCGTGGTGTGATCCTGCATAACTGGCCGCAAAGGCAAACGAATTTTCACGATAGTTAAAATCAAAACTAGCATTTAACACTTCCCCATTACCATATCCGGCAGCGAGGGCATAGCTGCCATTCCATCCGTCTCCTGGGTATTGTTTAAGCTGAAGATTGATAAAACCGGCATTGCCTTCCGCATCAAAGTTAGCCGGTGGAGTTGTGATCAGCTCCACTGCACTCAGGTGATCCGCATTCAAACTAGCCAAATAATTGAATAGGGCTTCTTCTGTTAAATACTGTTGTCGATCATTAATGAGTAAGCTAAGACCGTCCTTGCCTAAGAGACTAATACTTTCATTTTGCCGGTCCACTATTACTCCCGGAAGCTTCTCCAGCAGATCCAGTACGGAGGTCCCCACTTTCGCCACCCGGTTTTCGAGATTTACTATCGTCCGATCTAAGGCTTGAACTAGAAGTGGTTTTTCAGCAGTAACTTCCACCGTATTAAGTTCGATGCCCCCTTCCTTCAAAACAATGGGGGGATTTCCAAATTGGGTTCAACAGATGCAATCGAGATATAAGCACTACTAAACCCAAGCAGGTGAATGGCCAACACCTGATTTTGTCCTGGATCTCTATGTAAGCGAAAAGCACCCCGTTCATCCGTTGTAGTCCCTGCCACAAAACTACTATCAGGAACGGATAGCAATACTACATTTGCAAAGGCTAAGGCCTGTCCATTTTCATCGACCACAATCCCCGACAAGCTAGATTGGCCATTCGTATGAACAAAAAAAAGTAAACCCAGGATGGCATAAAAGTAACGGCTTGGTGAAAGGTACTGCATGATATCGATAGATTGGTTTAGGACAAACCTATTGGAGGAGAGCCGGGAGCAAAAATGTATTCGCTGAACGACGGAAAGTATAGGTGATCTGTTTCTGGGACACTTAGCCCGATTTTTCTGTCACTGAACCCGATCACCGATCAGTTTGCCGATTTGAGGAGGAGGAATTGACTAAAAATGCCTAATATTCGATAGCATGGAATACAGAACTTTTGTTTCAGATCGGGCCAAGGAGATTTGGTTACAGCTTGGGGTGTTTGTTCTCCTATTACTCATTAAAGCTTTCGCTAAGGAAAGTGATCCTCATCTGCACTTTTTCGAAATTCTCCCTACTACACTTCAGCTGGGAGTGGCTCTAGGTATTAACTACTGGCTTCTCACGAGGTTCTTTTACCCGAAAAAATACCTCGCCTTTCTTTTTGGGTCGCTCTGGTTGCTCATCTGTGGGGTATTATTGAAGGATATCATACTGGAGGGGCTATTCATTCGTAGTATTCCTATGCACTGGGGGGCTGAGTTCTTTGACGGACTTAGACATTTTTTCCCAACCGTTTTATTATTTGTTGGTCTGAAACTAGCATGGGACGCCCGTCAACAACAAACAGAAGTCGAGAGATTGAAAGCAGCTGTAACAGAAAGTGAATTGCAGTTTTTAAAATCGCAGATCAATCCACATTTCCTTTTTAATAACCTCAATAACCTCTACGCTCACTCCCTCAACAAATCTCCCAAAACACCAGACATTATCCTGGAACTTTCGTCCTTGATGCGCTACATGCTACATGAGTGTAAGGAAAAGTTTGTAGCATTAGAGAAAGAGTTCAAGTACCTACGTGATTTCATCAATTTGCAAGGCCTGCAGATAGAAAACAAAGCTCAGGTGGAACTAAAAATTCAGGGAGAGACAGCAGATAAGTTCATTGCGCCATTGATTCTGGTGACCTTCGTAGAAAATTGCTTTAAGCATAGCATGTCAAGCCAAACCGAGCAGATTAAGATCATCATTGAGCTTGATGTAGAGGATCATTTACTTCAGCTGTATTGTGCCAACACCTACTCTACCAATAGTAACCTAGATCAACTTTCTAAAGGAATTGGTTTAGAAAATGTACGATCTAGACTTGAATTACTCTATCCAAATGCTCACTTGCTCCATGTCCATTGTGAACATGAACTGTATGAAGTGAGGTTAGAGATGGATTTATCCCATGTAAAATCTTAGGATGTTGATGACCTGTATCATTATAGAAGATCAGCCGCACGCTCAAAGCATCCTGGAAAGATACATCGGGGAGACCGATACCCTAAAACTCATGGGCACCTTCGGAGATGCCTTGGCGGCCCGATCCTTTCTAAATGAGCAGTCGGTTGATCTCATCTTCTTGGACATCCATCTGCCAAAATTATCAGGAATAGATCTACTAGGGATTATCAGTCCACAACCCAAGATCATCTTCACTACGGCCTTTTCAGAATATGCGCTGCAAGGATACGAGTTGGATGCCGTTGATTATCTATTGAAGCCCTTTTCCTTTAAGCGCTTTCTGCAAGCCGTATCCAAAGCCGAACGATTTACGGAATTAGGAACAGAAAAAGCTCAGCTAAAAGCCGAGCCAAGAACTAGCCCGCCGGACGGAATGATCTTCATCAAATCGGGATCAGATTACATTAGGATCGAAAAAAATCGCATCAAATACGTCAAGGCTGATGGAGATTACACCTGGGTTTTCACCGAAGCGACCAAACACCTAGCCAACCACTCTCTTAAATACTGGTTGCAACACCTACCTGAAACCCATTTCTGTCAAATCCATAAATCTTACCTCGTAAATGTACTCTCTATAGAAAAAATATCTGGGAACCATATTTACATCGATCAAAACAAATTACCTATCGGAAGAACCTTCAGGAATACGTTTTTTGCCAAGTACTTGGATGAAGACTCCAGCAGAATCTAAAGATTTGATTCGTTGTAAGCCTGTTTCAAAGAGGGCCTTCCTTGTGATCGGAACTTTTCTTTCCCCTTCTCTTGTTATAGCACCGAATCGATCACATTATTACAAAATCGTGAAAAACACTTTCCAAAATATCAATGCCAATCGGCAACAACAAGAACAGGAGAACTCAAGTTTGTCCCTATCCTTCGACCCATTCGTAAGTCGATCGGTAAATGAACAGCAGCAGCAAAGTTCCTCCTCCCTGTTCGACTCGCTATTCTAACAACTCCCGAAAAGTCATTTGCAGTTGTTAGCAGAGCAACTGCAAATCCACTACACCTATCCTAGCAGTTTGCTCTAAAAGCACCGTCACTTCGATCAGGAGCCCTGCTTACTATTCCAATTTTTTATCCATAAAACTCAAAATCATGTCTAAAATGATTTTCAAACGTGAGAAGCCACACGTTAACATTGGCACAATCGGGCATGTCGATCATGGAAAGACTACGCTCACTTCTGCTATTACCTTCTACCTTGCCGGGAAAGGCTTGGCGGAACACAAGGGTCTAGACAGAATCGATTCTATTCAGGAGGAAAAGATTCGTGGAATTACCATCACGGCCACACAGATCGAATATGAAACCGAAAACCGGCATTATGCACATATCGATTGCCCCGGGCACGCTGACTATGTCAAGAACATGGTTACTGGTGCTGCCCAAATGGATGGAGCCATCGTACTTGTAGCCGCTTCTGAAGGCGTGATGCCACAAACTCGGGAGCACATCCTCCTGGCTCGACAGCTAGGTGTTCCAAAACTCGTGGTCTTCATGAATAAAGTAGATCTCGTCGATGATCCAGAGTTTATCGAACTCGTCGAGATGGAGGTCAGAGAGTTGTTGGATAAGTACCAGTTCGATGGTGAGCAAACCCCTATTATTAAAGGTTCTGCACTCAAGGCCATACATGGAGAGGCCGAGGGCATCGAGGCCATAGCGGCTTTGATGAATGCGGTAGATCAGCATATCCCTACGCCCATGAGGGCCCTAGATAAACCATTTTTGATGCCAGTAGAGAGCATGGAATCCATCACGGGCCGAGGTACCGTTGCTACGGGCAGGATCGAGCGGGGTAGGATCATTAAAGGTGATGAGGTGGTAATCCTTGGCCTAGGAGCTGATGGAATAACTTCTACCGTAACCGGTATTGAAACCTTCCAAAAAACACTAGCCGAAGGGATAGCTGGAGATAGCGTAGGTTTGTTGTTGCGCGGCGTAGACAAAGATCTTCTTCGCCGCGGCATGGTCATCTGTGCGCCTAACTCCATTGATGCCCTAAAGCGATTCACCTGTGAAGCTTATATGCTTACTAAAGCGGAAGGAGGCAGAAAGAATCCGTTCTTCTCCGGCTATAGTCCACAGTTCCTATTTCGTACTACTGCCGTCACTGGGCAAATTACACTGCCGGAAGACGTAGACATGGTACTTCCAGGCGATACAATTCGCTTTGATGTAACTTTGGATAAAGCTGTAGCGATAGAGCATGGCCTTCCATTTGCTATGCGCGAAGGGAGCCGCACCATTGGTGCTGGACAGGTTACTCAAATACTGAAATGAAGTGTAGGAGGGTGAGGGTTGTCTTACATGGCCGCTCATCCTCCGCTCTTGAATCTACTTTTCTTTCCTCTTCTTTACGCTAGTCGCTCCATATCCTATTGCTCAAAATTTCAATATCCCATCATCCAATAGAATATCCAGCAATTTATCTGTTCTCGTCCGGGGGGCAGGGCCCGTTTCCAGGTTTGATAGGCAGATAACTGTCAGCTGATGTTCAGGAAAACGCATCATATAAGCTCGAAAGCCTAGTGTTTGGCCATCATACCAGATGATCTGTTCGCCATTAAAGTCTCCAAAGACCAACCCAAACGCATCATTGGTCTTGTGATGGTCGAAGATCATGCGCTTGTGCATTAGCGAATAAAACTCGGGGCCAGCTAAATCATGGGTATACCAATTGGCATCCCACTTGGCCAGGTCCGCAAAGGAAGTATAGACGCCGCTTCCGCCATAATGGGGTGAATTGCGGCGAATCTGCCATAATGGCGCTGGTGATTTTGGGATGACGCCCTGCTCATAAAAATAGGAGGCACTATTAGATTGTTCCGGAACCAGGTATCCATCGGCACGGTTGGGAATAGGTTGAAAGATGTTATCATTAATCAAGGTGCTATGCATACCCAAGGGCTCAAAGATTCTTTCTTTGGCAAATTCAGACAATCGCTGACCAGAAATATTTTCTACAATCCGGGCCAATAGCATAAAGTTGATATTGCTGTACGACCACCGGGTACCTGGCTCGTAGTTCAATTTTCCATACTGAAAAGTAGCGGTAATGGCCGTATCAAGAGAAAAGAAATTGACGGAGCTCCAGTCCGTCCCATTAGGGCGTTCGCAGGCATAATACTCCTGTAGCCCGCTGGACATGTACAGTAGGTGTTTCACCCGTATAGCCTGATAGGTCTTAGGAAATTCAGGAATGTGTTGCTGAACCGGATCTTCCAAAGAGAGCTTTTTGTCCAGGATCAACAGCGCTACTGCAGCTGCCGTAAATTGCTTGGACAAAGAGGCCACGTTAAAGACCGTTTGAGCAGAAATTGGGACTTGATGTTCTACATTGGCTAGACCATATCCCTTCTGAAAAAGTACTTCCTGATCTTTCAGTACTCCAATCATATAGCCTGGTCCATCTTTGGGTATGGTGGAAAAAAGCTGATCAATGCGATTTTCCACCTCTTTGGGAATAGTGGATTGACCAATAGCAATAAAAGGGATGATTAAAATGGGCCACAATAGCCATGACTTTGCATTCAACATACTTCGAGTGTTTTCCACAAAAGAGTGGAAAAAGTACGAAGGATGCTAAAATTCCTTATGGACAAACTATGGCTATTGACATTGCATGGACAAGGCAAGTCTTAGAACTGGTCTGCCAGATACCGGAGGAGGTTTTCCTCTCGCGTGAGCCCTAACTTTCTTCTCAACCTATAGCGCGTTTTATTAGCGCTAGCTGGAGATATGTTAAAATATCCAGCAATCTCCTTGGTCGAAAATGAACTCATTAAGAGCATGCAAAAACGAAGATCGTGTTCGCTAAGTTTGGGATGCCTTTCTAGCAACTTGGTTTTGAAGGAAGGATACTGCTCTTGGATCAATTGTTCGATAGTCCCCCATTCGATCGCGGCATTACCCATTTGGACTTTAGCAATGCGTTCCTGTAATTGGGTATTCTTTTTTGAATATTTTTCGATTTCTAGATCTAAATCTTGTTTTTCTTTCTCCGCATCCTGGAGTTTCTTCCGAAAACTTAACCAAGTAAAGGCCAACATAGATAATAACAGCACTGAAGTCACTGCTCCTAACCATTTCCAAAGTTGGTCCTTACTACGAGCTAGGCGATCAATTTCAAGTTCCTTTTGCAATAACTCTTGCTGATAGCGCCATTCCGTTTCCGTCAAAGCACTAGTCAATTGATTGTCTCGATATTGCGCGCTCAATTCTTGGTATTGTCGGTAAAATTGTAAGGCTTGTTCAAAGTCTTGTCCTTGTTCTGCTAAACGATACAGCCCCTCGAAACTTAGGCGTAAGATTTCGGGCATGGATTCCCCTTCGCCTAATCTCCTGGCTTTTTCAAAGTAGGGTTGCGCCTTGGCATAGTCGGATTGATCTAGGGCGAGAAAACCAAGATTAATTAGGGTCCAAGCCTCTGGATGCCTATTCTTTATCTTTATGGCATGATCAAGGGCAGCCCGATAATGCTCATGTGCCACCTGTCTCTTTCCTTTGTCCTTGTGGATCCTTCCCAGGTGGTTGAGTGTATAAACGAGTCCCTCCAGATCCTTAATATCTTGTTGTAAAAGCTTGGCCTTTTCCAGGTAGAAAAAAGCACTGTCGTACTGAGCATTTTCTTTATGGTAAAAACCTAATCGCGAAGCCGTGGTAGCCAGCGGGCCTTTCAGTCCAACCTGCTCATACAGTCGATAAGCTTTTTGCAGGTAGGTATATTCTTTTGAGAAGTTCCCCGCTTTTCCATACAGATCAGCAATATCCAAAAGCGCATTTGCCTGTTCAAAAGTATTGTGTTGCGCTGCCCAATGCGAGACCTCCTCTAGATAATATTGCAGTGCCGAAGGATAGTCCTTTTGCGCAAGCTTGTACTGCCCAAGTTCCCCTAAAACACAGCCCTTCAGTAAGTGCTCGCCAGATCTGCTAGCCTCGCCAGAACGCTTTTCCAGAAAAACCGCTAGAGCTGCTTTATCTACTTCTTTTAGACAGGCTATTTGTTCCTTCAAATAAGACTGAATCAATGCCATTTGACTAGCCTTCTCCCAAGTCGAAACTTTAGCAGCGTCCCAAACACAAGCATGCCCCATAACCATCGGGGTGATTCCTGGAAAAAAGATTAGCCATAAAAAGAGGAAAGATCTCATAGTATAAATGATACTCAAACTGGTCTTTGTACTTTTTGTCCTCAATGTATAATATGATAATCAAAACTGCGGAATTTTACCAATACCTTTTGGCTTCGACTACTCCTCCGCCTCTCCCGCCCATGTTGCCTATCCCTACCAACAGCTCTACCTGACCTCTAGCCTGCCAAGAGCATGAGGAGTATACCTACCTAATCACAATAACTCAAAGAATATCCCAGCATTTCCCTAAACACTTCTGCCCCTATTGCGTTACAACTCTAAGTAAGTAAACTGCCTTGTTTACATTCGACTGCCGTTCTGTTTTCTTTCAAACAAACCTCATTATTAGTAAAACTTTGCCTTGTAGCGGGAACCATTACTATTACTAATACAATCATAATTTTAAGTAATACCCATTATAGTACTTTTATACTCATTACGTATACAACAATTAATAACGAATGGATCATAACCCACACGCAAACTCCAACGGAGATATCAGCAAGTGCCCATTTATGGGTGGTGCACTAAAGAAAAGCGCTGGTAACGGTACCTCAAACCGCGACTGGTGGCCCAACCAATTGAAGTTAAACATCCTTAGACAACATTCTTCCCTGTCCAATCCAATGGATGAAGATTTTGATTATGCAGAAGAATTTAAGTCCCTTGATTTAGCGGCTGTAAAGCAAGACCTAACCGACCTGATGACTGATTCTCAGGAATGGTGGCCTGCTGACTACGGTCACTATGGTCCATTCTTTATCCGAATGGCATGGCACAGTGCGGGTACTTACCGGATTGCCGACGGCCGTGGTGGTGCCGGTGCAGGGCAGCAACGATTCGCTCCTTTAAATAGCTGGCCAGATAATGCCAATTTGGATAAGGCACGTCTATTGTTGTGGCCTATCAAGCAGAAGTATGGTAGAAAGATCTCTTGGGCGGACTTGATGATCCTAACCGGAAATGTAGCCCTTGAATCTATGGGTTTTAAAACTTTCGGATTTGCTGGTGGTAGAGAAGATGTTTGGGAACCGGAAGAAGACGTGTATTGGGGGCCTGAAACCGAATGGTTGGGTGATAAGCGTTATGAAGGTGATCGTGAGCTAGAGAATCCTCTAGCAGCTGTACAAATGGGATTAATCTATGTGAATCCTGAAGGTCCTAATGGCAACCCAGATCCAATCGCAGCGGCACGTGATATTCGTGAGACCTTTGGTCGTATGGCGATGAATGATGAAGAGACGGTAGCTTTGATTGCCGGCGGACATACCTTTGGTAAGACCCACGGTGCGGCTGATCCTGATCAATATGTAGGCAGGGAACCTGCCGCTGCTAGTATTGCAGAACAGAGTATGGGTTGGAAAAACACCTTCGGTACTGGTGCTGGTGGTGATACCATTACTAGTGGATTGGAAGGTGCTTGGACCACTACTCCAACACAGTGGAGTAATAACTTCTTCGAAAACCTATTCGGATACGACTGGGAATTAACTAAAAGTCCTGCCGGGGCTAACCAATGGACACCAAAGGATGGGGCTGGTGCTGGATTGGTGCCTGATGCACACGATTCCAGTAAAACTCATGCGCCATTTATGCTAACTACAGACTTGGCACTTCGCATGGACCCAGCTTACGAAAAAATCTCCAGACGATTCTACGAAAACCCTGATGAGTTTGCTGATGCCTTCGCAAGAGCATGGTTCAAGCTGACTCACCGTGATATGGGACCCATTGCTCGCTACCTAGGGCCTGAAGTACCCGCAGAAGAGCTAATTTGGCAAGACCCAGTGCCTGCCGTTGATCACGATCTCATTGATGACGCGGACGTGGCAGCCTTGAAGGCTAACATCTTGGCTTCTGGTTTAAGTACAGCTGATCTAGTGTCTACAGCATGGGCTTCCGCTTCCACTTTCCGGGGATCAGATAAGCGTGGAGGTGCAAATGGTGCACGTATTCGTTTGGCTCCTCAGAAAGATTGGGCCGTCAATAATCCTACTCAGTTGGCAAAAGTATTGGGTTCTTTAGAAAGTATCCAAGAAGAGTTCAATAGCACCCAATCTGGTGGTAAGAAAGTTTCCCTCGCTGATGTAATCGTTTTGGCAGGTAATGCAGGTGTAGAAGGTGCGGCAAAAGCAGCCGGACACGATCTAACAGTACCTTTTACCCCTGGACGTACAGATGCTTCCCAAGCTCAAACGGACGAAGAATCTTTCGCCGTATTGGAGCCAGTAGCTGACGGGTTCCGTAATTATCTGAAAGGGAAATACGCCGTTTCTGCGGAGGAGCTATTGATCGATAAGGCACAGTTAATGACCCTAACAGCACCTGAAATGACTGCTTTGGTCGGGGGCTTACGTGTAATTGGAGCCAACTACGATGGATCTAAACATGGTGTGTTCACCGAGCGTCCGGGTACTTTGAGTAATGACTTCTTCGTCAATTTATTAGATCTTCGCACTGCATGGGGCGCCACTTCTGAGGCGGATGAGATCTTCGAAGGGCGTGATCGTGCTACCGGAGAAGTGAAGTGGACAGGAACTCGGGTTGACTTGATCTTTGGATCCAATACAGAACTCCGAGCCATCGCTGAAGTATATGGATCTGGTGACGGAGAAACACGTTTCGTGCAAGACTTCGTAGCTGCTTGGGCTAAAGTGATGGATCTTGACCGATTTGATGTCAAGAAGTAAAACACAAAATATATCCTAATATTCCATTCTTCTGGAATGCTAGTAAAGTTTAGTAGGTGGCCCACACGGGCCACCTTTTTTTGTTTTACTCATCTCGGAGAGACAGGATAGGATTGGCTAAAGATGATTTTACACTTTGGAAGCCCACCGTTGCCGTAGCAATCAGTAAGGAAGTTAGCCCCGCCAATGCAAACACCCACCAATGCATTTCAATCTGGTAAGCGTAGTCCTTCAGCCAAAGCTGCATAACATACCAGGCCAAGGGGGTTGCAATGAGAATAGCCAACATCACCAGTCGTAAAAAGTCCTTCGAAAGCAGGGCAGTAATTTGCATAACCCCAGCTCCCAATACCTTGCGAATACCAATCTCCTTAACACGACGACGAGCATCAAAGGTGGCTAAGCCAAAAAGTCCAAGACAGGAAATGAAGATGGCAAGGAAGGTAAAGTATTTTGAAAGGGAAGATACCCTTTGCTCAGCAGCGTACTGCGCCTGATAATCTTCATCCAAGAATTCATAATCAAACGGGAAACCAGGATTAAAGTCAGCATATAAGCTTTGCAAGCGATCCACTACTGCGCTTTCTTGTCCTGCCTCCGTCCTAATCATGACCTTATGTGTCCAGTCAGGACGATACACGAAGAACAACGGCCCAATTTCCTCCCGTAAAGAGGTAAAATGGAAATCTTGGGACACACCGATAATCTCAAAAGAGGTTCCCTGGATCGATACCTCTGTCCCTAGCGGATTTTCTAATCCCATGAACTTAATTGCCGACTCATTAAAGATGATCTTATTCTCTTCTGCGCCATAGGTGTCCGAAAAAGATCTCCCCGCTAAAATCTCGACATCAAGCGTCTCAATCATACCATAATTGACCGGACGCATTTCAAATGCATTCTTATTATCCGTCTCGCCTTCCCACTGCTCGACGATAAATGTATTTCTATCTCCAACTAGACTCTGCCCAATACTGGAGGCGTTTTTAATCCCCGGTATTTGTTGAACTTCGGCGAGAAAGGTTGTCAAATCGGACCTGACCTTCCCTTCCACATCAAATTGCAATAGATTATTCTTGTTGTATCCCAAATTTTTATTTTGCAGATAATTCAATTGCTGGTACACCACCACGGCAGCTACGATCATCATGAAACTTAAAATGAACTGCCCCACTACCAGTACTTTCCTGATATTGCTGCTTCCAGCAGATAAAACCAGCTTCCCCTTTAGTGCAGTGGCAGGTTTGAAAGCCGCCATGAACAAAGAGGGGTAACTTCCGGCTACTATTCCGGTCAGGACAGTAAGACCACCCGCCAACAATAGAAATTGAGCATCTACAGACCACACGAGCTCTTTCCCCGTCAATTGACTAAAAATGGGCAAAAGCGCATTCACCATACTTAGCGCTAAGCCTAAGGCAATGAAGGAAAGCATGACGGTTTCTCCCAAAAACTGTAGGGCAAGGCCACCCCGACTAAGCCCTAGCACTTTCTTCACCCCGACTTCCCTTGATCTTTCAGATGCCATGGCAGTAGACAGATTCATAAAATTGATACAGGCTATCAATAGGATTAGCATTGCGATCAGGGAAAACAAACGAACATACTGAATACGGCCGCCCGCAGCTTGACCATTTTCGTAAGTACCAAATAAATAAGCATCTGTGTAATCTCTTGCCTCCAAAGTGGTTAACAGCTGGTTTTCATCTCGGCGACTATTTAAATAGGTGCCAATCTTTTCGTTAAAAACCGATAGGTCTGCCCCTTCTCTCAAAGCTACATAGGTGCTAACCGTAGAATAATTCCAATTCAAGGCCCAGGCATTCCGAGATTTGAATTCTTCGAATGACAGAGCAAAATCAAATTGCAAACTAGCATTGCTGGGAGGTGCCTTAAATACCCCACTAATCTGATAGGGGTTTTCTTGCTGGCATTGAATCACCTTACCGACGATATTTTCTGTCGTATTAAAGAGCTTTATCGCCAAGCGATCTGAGATGACAATAGAGGATCTATCCAGCAGCACGGTCGCAGGATCACCTTCAAGTAATTCATACTTAAAAAGTTCAAAAAAGGCCGGGCTCGCATGACGTCCATCGGCTTTCAGAATATTGTCCTCAAAGGCTAATGTCACATTATCAAACTTTCGCAGCGCTACGGAATGCTTGATTTCAGGAAAGCTCTCAGGGAGCTCTTCCGCTAATTGGCTAGGTGTGCTAAAGCCCGTCGATCGACCTTCTTCCTCATGGAAATGCATAATCATTTCGTAAGGCCCATTCTCAGCTTGTAGGAACTTATCCACTTTCATTTCATCATCTACCCAATAATAAATCATTAAGGCACTAGCTAGACCAATAGACAATCCAATTAGATTGATCGCAAAGGCCCCCTTGTTGCGGGCGAAACCTCTGAAGATGAGTTTAAGCGTATTCAGGATCATGGCTTTTCTTTTTGTTGGTGAGTTAATTTTCGAAACGCTACTGATGATGACCTGACGGTTGACTTGAGCGGGAAAAAGTCCCAGACGGTAAGAGGACAGAAGCCAGGTTGCAGACGAACTGGCGACAGACTTCTGACAGCGCAGCGGTCTAATCTCTTACTTCTTGTATCTACTAACAATCAAAAAATAGGCCAAGCTCACAACCCACTCAAAGTCAACAGCATACTAAGGGTAGACCAGTTAAGTTCTAGCAAAAGCTGTTCAGATTTGTTCAATCGTTGTGCGATAATGAACACTATACGACTGCTGCTTCCGCAGTATGGCTGGTCGTCCTTAATCAGTCTGAATTCTGAAATACCCGAAACAAAACCCTGAAAATGGGCTTTTAGTAGCCAGAAATGATCAAATAATAGATTTCATTTGCAAAAGTGAAAGATAGTAATTACTTTCACTTTTGCAAACCTAATACAATTGCATCGCTCATGCATGAAAAAGGTTACCCAAAATGGGCAGATCGCTTCCTGAAGTGGTACTGTAGAGTAGAGTTATTGGAGGAAATCCAAGGAGACCTCTATGAGATATTTGAGCATGAGCGCCAACAGCATGGCTTAACGAAGGCAAGAAGAAAATTCTCATGGAATGTCTTGTGCACATTCCGTTTATCCACTATTAAACGACTTCACCCGAAATTTCGACTTATGCCATTAAGAAGCCACTTCAAGATTTCGTATCGGCAATTGATCAAGCAGAAATACTACAGCCTGATCAACATTCTGGGACTAGCAGTTGGTTTTTGCTGCTGTTTCTTTATCGGCCAATTTATCTTACAGGAGCTGAACTATGATAAAACCCACCCCAAACAGCAAGCCTTATTCCGCCTCCTCACAGAACGCCCCGGCCAGGATGGTTCAGCATTCGGGATCTACCACAACCCTCCCCTAGCAG
The DNA here is from genome assembly GCA_965263225.1 of Saprospiraceae bacterium. Lineage (GTDB taxonomy): Bacteria > Bacteroidota > Bacteroidia > Chitinophagales > Saprospiraceae > DT-111. Next base: position 295,341 of record CBDHHG010000028.1, on the reverse strand, counting down.
AATTAGCTGAAGTAAATTTACCTGAAGTCCAAAGCAGCTTTCGAGTTAGAACAGGGGGCAGCCGCTTAGTCAAAACCGCCACTAATTCAGAAAGTCACCACGAAGAGCTATTTCTATATGTAGATCCAAGCATGCTGACCTTATTAGATTTCCCTTTGTCATTTGGAGATTCACAAACTGCCCTAAGTAAACCTAATAGTATCATACTCAGCCAAGAGAAAGCTCGAAAATATTTTGGTAACGAAAACCCTGTCGGACAAGAAATATTTTTGAGTAACCAACCCGAACAACCCTTCCAGGTCACAGGTGTGGTAAGTGCTGAACGACCGCCCTCTCACATAGATTATGACTTCTACTTATCGATGAGCACGCTGGAAGAAAGCTCCTCCGGAAGTTGGAGGCGATCCAGTTACCCGACCTACCTTGCCTTAAAGCCGGGTAGTAATACGGCAACCGTAGAGGACAAACTCCAAGCATTGGCCCAGCCTCACAAGGAGAATTTCTTTGAAAAAGGATACCAGTACAAACTCCAACCCATTGCAGATATCTATCTATACTCTTCAACGGTCACTTCTTATGGGCATTGGCTATCCGGGGACCCGAGATACATCTGGTTGTTTGGTGCCATCGGGTTTGTGATACTCCTACTAGCCGTGATCAATTTCGTAAACCTTTCCACTGCTCGCTCAACGGTCCGTGCGCAAGAAGTTGGGATCAGAAAAATATTGGGGTCCGGAAAAGGGCAATTGGTGAGTCAATATCTGATTGAAGCCATCCTACAAAGTATGGTTGGAATTGCTATTGGATTATTTATTATCCAGTTCCTTTCTCCTTATTTGGAAAGTCTGACGCAGCAATCACTTCGGATACCTTGGGGTACCTTATGGTTTATTCCGGGTATGCTCGGTGTCGCCATCCTGCTCGGTATTTTGGCAGGCCTTTATCCGGCCTTTTATCTAGCCTCTTTCGCCCCTAAGCGCATTTTGCAATCTCGCGGAGCAGATGTGAGAAAGGGTAGCCTTAAATGGGGATTGATGACGGTGCAGTTTGCTGCTTCCTTTGTCCTGATCTTTTGCACGGTATTGATCTTCCAGCAAATGCGTTACGTGCAGGGAAAGAATCTCGGTTTTGATAGAGAACAGGTGATTGTACTAGAAGATGTTTACTCTCTTGGGGAGCGACAAGCTAGTTTTAAACGGGAGTTGAGTAAGTTGGCGGAGGTAGAGCACATTTCCTTCAGCAGCTACCTGCCCGTTGACGGCTATTTACTGAATGGTTCTAGTTTTCAGCATCCAGACAGTGCCGCGGGTAGTCAGGAAGTGGAGCTACGCCGCTGGTTCATTGATGAAGATTACCTAGAGGCGCTGGATATGCAGTTGGTGCAAGGGCGCAATTTCTCCATGGACTTGTCACTGGACTCTAATGCCATTATACTAAACGAGAGAGCCGTCGAGATGCTGGGTTTTGAAGACCCTATAGGACAAGCCTTGGAAATCAATAAAAAATATACGGTTGTCGGTGTAGTAGCTGACTTCCACTTCCGTTCTATGAAGCAGGATGTACTGCCACTAGCTTTTCATCACGAAGCCACCCGTCGCCCTCCTGCCTCAGCCATCGTACGTTATCAATCGGACAATGTACAATCCCTCCTGGCCAAGATCGAAGGCAGTTGGAAGGCCTTCGCTCCCGATCAAAGTCTGCGCTATCACTTCCTGGATGAGCGATTTGAACGTATGTACGAAGGAGAACAGCGTACGGGATTAACCTTTGGGATCTTTGCTGGTATTGCGATATTCATTGCCTGTCTAGGACTCTTTGCCATGACCACCTTTACAGCGGAGCAACGCAAAAAGGAACTCAGTATTCGAAAGATTCTTGGCGCTACCGTTAGAGAGCTTTTCCGCCTGCAAACGGAGCGATACCTCAAGATATTAGCCTTAGCAGTACTCATCGGCGCTCCGATCGCCTATCAGTTGATGCGCAACTGGCTGGATGACTTTGCCTATCGCATAAACATCTCCTTTGGCGTTTTTTTCTTATCTATTGGGCTGACCCTATTTTTCGTTCTACTGATCATTAGCAGACAGGCTTTGCGGGTAGCCAATGCCAATCCAGTGCATGCTTTGCGGCAGGACTAGTGATAAATGGGAAGTCGGAAATAGGACTTAACCTTTTCCGACTTCCACTTGCTAAGCTTGCTTCAACTCCAGCGCACTCAACTTCTCCCCTTCCCGGGGCAAATCAAATTGAATCCATTCCTGGTTTAGGTGTACATCTAAGGTATCAAGGCGTCCAGGCCCGAGGTTCTTGTAAGCGTGCGGTACGTTGGCGGGGCCAATGACAAGATCTCCCTCCTTGGCAACAAATTTTGTATCTCCTACCGTGAATTCTGCACTCCCATTCAGTATGTGAAAAATCTCATCATAGGGGTGCACGTGTAGATTAGGGCCTTCGCCGATTTCGTCTACGCTATATCGAATCACCACAGCCTTAAAACCATGGTGGTAACCTTCTACTACTCCCTTAGGAGGCCCTTGAGCCTTGATCCATCCTGATTTTACGATATGAACGGGATCAATATGAGACACTTTGGGCTTAATACTTTTGATTTCATCAATAGCTAGCATAGCTTGGGGACCTTCTTGTTTATGGATGCTTTCTTTCATAATTCTATCAGGTTTGAGTTGTATAAAATATTGGGATTAAACCCTACTTGTTGAGCACGGGTAGACCATGGCATGTTCACGTTTTATGCCGCCACATTTCCTAATTTCCCTACTTTGGTAAGCCATGATTTCCGGAAGGAAAGAGTAGAGTCCTTGATGGGTGCTATGTAGGTAACTCTGACTGGTTTCACTCCACAAAATTCCAACGTACCTTTTTTGAACTGATTGATCAGGGGGCTTCTCATGAATAGGTAGTCATACCACCTAACCGTATCCGCCGTGATCACCAGGCGTGCCGTTTTACCTCTTAGGAGCCGGCGAGGGAATAGCTTTCCTTTCTGGTACTTGAAGAATACCCCAGGAAGAAAAATTCGATCGATAAACCCTTTCATCAGGGTGGGTAGGCCATACCACCACATAGGAAAAAACCAGACTAAATGATCGGCTGCTTTGATTTTTTCAATGGCTTCCAGAAGGTCTGGTTCTAGCTTACTTACCTTGCGATACCCATAAGCCAAATTAGGGTTGAAGGTAAGGTCTGCCAGTCTGATTACATCCAGCATAATACTTGATCGATCTATTCCCCGTAGGTAGGCATCCGCAAGGGCATAGTTAAAGCTCTCTTTGTCTGGGTGGCCGATAATGACCAGTACCTTTTTAGTGCCTTTACGACCAGCATCCGAGCTGAAATCTCCAACTATACCATCTTCCATTCTCAATTCTTGTACATTTTCCATGGTGTTTTGATCTTTCTTTTCTACTTGAATTGATGATTTGTAACAGGACAAAGATGGAGACGAACGGGCTGTCGATCGTTCTAAAATGAGAATGTGAACGATCTGGTGAAAATCAGTCATTTTTGAGCTGAGCAATCTTCAGGGATGGCTTACACCTTGACCGAACCTTTACCTCCTTTAACCAACAACCAAAGGGCAAGCCCCAACTCTCCCAGGACCATGGGTAAGGTGAATATTGTTTCCACTACATTCACATATTGAGGATTGAGGTCAGCTAATCTAGCCAGATGGATGATGATGTAAGCGACTCCTGCTACCAGTGTTAGATATCCTAGGGTTTTCGGAGCTCTTCGGTGCAGGTTCATCAATACCCCCGTTATGATAAGATGGACTCCAAATATTACCAATCCACTAAACCAAATGACTTCAAATAGTTGGAAATTTCGATATACGATTTGATTGGACGGTTCTTCCTCAATCAAGGTTTGGATCAGATAAAATGTAGCTACCCCAAAGATCAAAGTATAGATAAACCTAAGGATACCAGTCGCTAAAGAGAGTTTTCGATCATCATCTACAAAGAAAGCGTACAGTCCATAGGAAACCACTAGATCCAATATCAGGGTTATCAATATCCCGACAACCATAACTTGATACAGTCCTAGGTTGTCGACGATATTATCTTTCAAATCGTTTACCTGATCGGATGTAAATAATGTAGGGAAAGCATAGCCAAGAGAATACCCTCCGGCGATCGCCATAACCACAATGGATAGGCCTGTAATTACCGCTATTCTTCTCTTGCTGAATAAGGTGCTGTTGTTGCTGGAATTCATTTTCTTTGTTTTTCTACAAAGAAATATCCAATAGGCAAGTCAATCGTTCTGATTTTATAATCCGAACCTTTTCGCTTTAACCTCTTTTTGATAGGCCTTAGGGGTTTGCCCAGTCATTTTCTTGAAAAAACTATTGAATACCGTTTTGGAACTAAAGCCACTTTCATAGGCGAGACCAAGCAGCGTCAAGTGTTGGAGTGAAGGATCGGTCACCTTTTGCTTGAAGGCCTCCAAACGATAAGAATTTACATATTCTGAAAAGTTCTTATCCAGCCCTTCATTGAGTAAGCGGGATAGATGATTAGGAGAAATCTCTATCATTTCAGCCAAAGCTCGAAGCGTTAAGTCCGGATCTAGATAAGGATCTTTTTCCGACATCACCTTTTCTAGCTGACTTTTATATTGTTCAATCAATTGGCTATCCAATATGGATTGCTTGTATTGTTTCTTGCTTGAAGCATGGCTTGTTGGCTTGCCCAAGATTTGCTCCATCAATTCCTGAAAAAGCGGCTTAGCACGCAGTGGCTTCAGGAGTGGCTCAGCAGGGAGGAAAACGAGCATAGGCAAGCGTAAGCTAATCGCCTGTTCGATTAATTGAAAAGCTTCCTCCTCTTTTCCTAGCGCACTTTTACTGAAAAGTAAGAAATTGAGCACTTGCCCCATCAAGTCCGTTTGCATCAAGCTTTCCAGTTGAAGCATACCTTGTGCTGCTTGTTCTATATTTCCCATCCTGGCATAGGCAACTGTAGTTCCCCCAAGCCTCATCACTTCATTCTCCTGCTTGGGAGGCAGTTCTTCAAAGCAAGTCAAGCCTTCTTTCATGCGTCCTGCTAGTAACAGCGCTTGACCTTTGCATAAAGTAGATATTATAAAGTCCGGGTTTAGTTTCAAAGCTCTATTAAACTGCACGATCGCTTGGGCATACTTTTCCTGGGCATAGAAAATAAACCCTTTCATATGATGGTTAATGGCTGTGAAAGGATCAAGTTGGATAGCCACTTCTACATGCTCTAAAGCTGCTTCAAATTTTTGCTCCGCGGCCAAAGCAGAAGCCATGGATTGATAAAACTCAACCGTCGGTCTGATTTCAAAGGACTTGTTGAGATGCTGATAACCACTCTGCAAATCCCATTTCTGATAAATAGCCATATGGGACAGTTGCAATTGACACTCCGGCAGGTTTTCGTTCAACTCAATGGCCTTATCCAGATAGGGCTTCCCTTTACTAAAGGCTTTAAAGGCAGGCATGGCTCCAATTGATCCCAGTAAAGCGTAGCCAAGATGTAGTCCTAGGTTGGCCAGAGCAAAGTTTGGCTGTTCTTGAATGATACTTTCTAGAATTGATATCCCTTTCTCTAGATCAAGTTTGTTCATTTTCAATACATGAAACCTGCTTTTGAGATACCGCTTGTACACCTGTACAGGTACTTCATGGTCATCTGCTAAATGGTCATCTATATCAAAATGACCAATATGCTCCCTCAGCTTATCGGCAATCAATAAGCTAATTTCATCTTGGATGACAAAAATATCATCAAGGGAACGGTTGAAAGTTTCAGACCAAAAATGGAAATCCTCCGCCACATCAATTAGCTGAGCCGTTATCCGCATCTTGTTTCCCGCCAAGCGAATGCTACCTTCCAAAATAATGGCCACATTTAACTCCTCTCCTATTTGCTGAATCGGAAGGTTTTTGTTTTTGAAAAAGAAAGAGGAGGTGCGCGAAGTGACCTTTAAACCTTTGATTTTAGCCAAGGCATTAATGATCTCTTCTGTCATTCCATCACACAAATACTCATTGTCAGTATCTGCACTCATATTGACTAGGGGAAGAACAGCAATGGATTTAGTGGCTATATTTCTGGCTTCTGTTTGCACTCAATTTTCTTGTTTAAGCATACCTATTTTCACCGGATTATTCCGGCTTCTTTTTCGCGTGAATAAATATAAGTTCTTTTTGATGTAAGGAAAAGGCCCCTGATGTCCAGTTTGAGCATTATTGAGTAAAGTAGCGCTATTGGCTAAATCACGACAGCCAGTGATTAGTGATCACTGGCTGTTCTTCTTCTCCAAACGAGAAGCTAAGTTTCAACATCGCTGGTTCCCTTAATCAGGCTTCGTGTAGGTAACGATATCAATTCCAATCCCATTCGGGTCTTCAATAGCAAAGTGACGATCACCCCAAGGTTCATCCCGGATATCCACCTTGATGTCTACGCCCGTTTGCTTCATCTTTTGATAGATGGCATCCACATCTTCTACTTCAATCGTCAGATAAACCCCTTGCCCTTGGAAAGCCGGCTGAAAGAGGGGCTTTTGAGTGGGATGATTGGGCAAAAGAAAACTCAATTCGGCTTGTTGATTGGGGGTATGTAACAGCAAGTAGAAATCATTTTGGAAGCTTACCCCAAAGTCCAAATGCTTTTGGTAGAAGGCCTTCGTCGCTTCTATATCCGCTGTGATAATACCTGCGTTCATTTTCATGGTAGATGGTTTGTTAAGGTGAGTAAATGGAATTCCAAAGCTTAAAGCCAAAATGGTTGCAACAAATAAGATACCTTTGTTCATGATTGATCTGTTTTTTCAACAAATTTCCGGTATCTGAGAAAGGAAGTATTGTAAAAAACGGACATACTGAGGTTGCAATACCTCTAGAAGCCAAACCTATTTCAAGTGCATTACGATTTGCCGTAGTTGGCCCTAGAGTCACTCCAAAGCCTGGTTGGGAGTTATGCCATAGAAGTGTTTAAACTCCTTGATGAAATGGGCCTGATCGTAGTAGCCAACATCGTAAAAGAGTTTGTCTTGCTTCAAGGCTTGGCGGGAGGGCTTGGCCTGTAGGAATTGCTGGAAGCGCACTACTTTAGTGAAGGTCTTTGCAGAGTCGCCAAGATAAAAATGAAAGCGGCGGCGTAGTTGTCTGGGGCTTAAACCGGTATCTAGTTGAGCCACAGGAATCTGACCTCTTTGTTCCAAGATCACCTTCATAGCGTCCAACACTCGATCATCTTCTTCTAAGGGTTGAGCTATATACGGCAAGAAATATTCGTCCAAGGAGATCTTAATAGAATCTTGCCCTTGTTTTTCAACAAACTGCCCCGTCAAGAAATCGGAGAGTTTTGGGACCACAGATTTTAGATCCTCAAAACGATTGGTCAAGGTAGACGCATTCACACCGAACATACGAGGGAAGCCGCCAGGTAAAAAACGAATACCAACATAATGAAAATAGGGTCCGATAGGAAACTCGATATAGGAGGTCGCCAATCCGGTTATATAGCTTTGGTCAGGATTATTCATCTCCATCAAGATATCCATACAACCATCTGCTACCACTCGATAGGAGAAATCCACCTGTAGAGGGCGCGCTGTTTTCAATTCCCAATAGCAGTAGATTAATTGTTGCAAGCTAGGGTCGGGAAGGTATTCTAGATAAAACACTTCGTCCTCTCCCGACTGCCTGACAGTGGGTTGAATAGGCTGGTAGAGATCACGTAGTCCCTTAACCAACATAAGCTATCAAGATGCGGAAACCAATTCGTCGAACAATCGCTTAACCTGCAAATCACCAAACCCATAAATACTCTCTCGCTGGTGGAAAGCCTGAAAGACGGGGCCGAATTCGCGGGTATCTAACTCTTGCATGATCTTTAGTAGGGCTTGCTTAGGGCGCCCTAGGCTATTTTCCTTAGGTAGGCGATCGCGATGCGCCTGTATAGCTTTAGATAAGAAGGGAAAATCCGCCTGCCATGGAGCCACTGCCTCTAACATCGCCTCAATCTTATTTTGCTGATACAAAGGCCAAAGGCTAGCTAGTTGAGCAAAAGCATTGTTGGAAAGTAGTTTCCGGTTTTCATAAGCTGCCAGCAAGGCTTCCGCATTCATTCCCCCAAAACCATATCTAATATCTGCAGTAGGCAACACCCAAAAGAGCTGAATTTCAGCTTCTGCCTCTTTCAGCAGATATAACACAAACCAACAATTCACCTGACAGAATAAATCTTCTTCAAACCAAAGATTCACTTCCGCACCAGCTTCAATCTGTTGCAATTTGTCAAATTCGGGCACTACCTCATCATAGTACTTTCTAGAATCCGAATCGCCATAGGCTGTGCTCAAGAATTGAGCTCGTTCTTCGTACAATGCGGGAAGATTCGTGCTACTTACTGGCCCATCTACCAGGCATTCTCTGGCTACGATAAGCTGCCCGGCCATTTTGCCTTCTAGCTGGCTTTTCAGCGCGTCTCCATTTAGGATGTGATACAACATAACTATCGGTTGATTCTTCTACGACAAATGTAAATAAATTTAACGGCGCCATCAATGAATAACAACAACGCTGCTGCTTGCAATACTATAAAGCATTCACCACAAGCTGCATGATTTGTCGGATTGATTTAGAGGGTTCGCTCAGATCAAATAGGACAGGAGGAATCTGTATTTTTATCTCCTGCCCATCTTCAACTCTTCTCACATCCACCTGGCACTCTAGCTCAGATTGTTCAGTCAACGTCAAAGGGCCAGCTGCTGTCACACGATGAAGCTTGGGGACCATTTGAAGTGTATCTTTGGTCCCTTCATCAATGGCACGGCCAATAGCCGCTTTTAATTTAGAAGTTGCCGGGAACTCCTCCATTAGCTCCTGTATTTTCACTCGCTGATCAAGATGCCCAAGGATAAGCTTCGCATGCTTATCTGCCTTGTTAAGCGTTTCCTTATGACCATTACTCAGATAAGTTTCGATTGTCTTGTTATAAAATGTTCGCTCAGCAACAATGACCTTCACTCGGTGTTGCTTAAAATCCCTGATGCTTTTCTTCCATTTACTAATATTCCTCTCCTTAACTGCATTCTTCCACGAGAGAATCTTAGCCTTTACCTCACCAGCTTCTTTTTCCCCTTTCTCCAAGGCCTCGTTTCGATATTTCGTTTTGGGCCATTTGACTCCATCAAAATAGTTGTTAATGCCATCTCGGATCAATTTTTCAATTCGATTGTAGACATAGTCAAGAACCGTTAATATCGCCTTCTCATTAGAAACGGTATGTTCTCCGTTTGCGGCAAGCAAAGCTTTTACTTCCTCCAATTCTTTGAGTAGTTTATCCTGTTCTGCCTGAACTTCTGCCACTGCTGTCTTTATTTCTTCCTGTGCGATTTTTTCATATTGGTCATCAAGTTCGACAGCTAATTCCATCTGATAGGGAGTATGTAGCAAACCATTTGTTACTAACACTTGTAGGTTACAATGGGTATCATAAAGCTGCCCTTGCGTTTGCACGACCAGGCCTTCGGATAAAAACTTCACCTCAGCAGCTCCCTCCATCTGTGAGTTCGTTCGGTAAGGCCAGCTAAGCTTCCCAACCAAGCTTATCTCCTCTTTGCGGAAGCTAAGAACACCTGCAATATTAAATGCGGTGTTGGGAAGACTAAAGCTCACTCCCATAGTAATTTGCTGGGCATCCCATCGGATGGCTCCCGTCAATTGTAAGGTCTCTTGCTCGTCGATCTGCAAACTACATTCCCCTACGATCTCGCCCTCATTTTGCGCCCGATTTTCTTCATCTTTAGTGGCTTGTAAGTATCCGTGTAGATTCAAAGCGACTGCACCCAATTGCCCAAAAATAGTAATGCCGGTTTCGAATCCACCCGTATTGGTAAAGGCTATTCCAAACCTGGTGGTAAAGGTTGCTAAGTCCGCGATATGCCACCCCCCCATAATTAGGACAATAAACCCTGCTTCTCCGTGCGTTGACTCACTTTGATTCGGCAGGCTACGTAGGATCTCCTGGCCATCCGGAATTTCCCCATTTGGGTTGGCAGCTTGTAGCATCTCCTGGCCCTCTGGGGAAGGTAGGATATCTTCCAGGAACTCCTGTTCTGTACAAATGCACCAAGCCGTCTTTATCCCTGCATTCAACCCTAATTGGACCGGGCCAAACTTCAACTGAAGGTCTTCAGTCCTCATTCTGAGCCAAAGCTTCTCCTCGCCACCCAATGGCTGATAGAGAGGAATCGTAGAAATTAGGTAAGGGAATCGCCCCGTTTTGAGGAAGTCAAAAAAGTGGGCTAACAACTTGCTGAAATTTAAAAGTTCCAACCACTTCCTACCTGTTACAGGCTCGGTATCCATGGCACTTAGATAAGGTCCAAAAACATCCAAGCGCCCTCCTCCTAAGTAGTTAGGCAGGGCCAGGTAATTATCTCCGGCTGAAAAGATAAACTGGTTCTCTTTTGGCAAGAACTCATCTAAATGCTCGTGTAATAGATAGGATCGATCCGTAAAGAATCGATAAAGTCCCTCGATAATAGCAATTAGATCAAATACAGAATCAAACTGCGGCTTAGGAAAACGCCAAAAGGTGGCGGCCTCTATTCCCAGTACTCCCCTATTATCAAGGCCCAAATTACTGTAGAATATCGGTATAGGAATCGGGAAGGCTGTAGGTAAGACAGCTAGTGTCTCCCTGGCTATCAGGCTATGCTTAAATTCCCTTTGATCACCAGCTATATTTGCGATCAGGTCAACGGCGCTGAACCAGTCTAGCTGCCCATCTACTTCGATCATTATTAATTGTCCCCCGAACATTGGAGCTATGGACAGACGAAAAAGGCTCAAACCAACTAAGCCTGGCATAGGCTGGATAATCGGTAAAAGCAGGCGAAGCGGATGCTGTGAATCATGGGTTGAAAGATCAAGTTGTACATGCCCACCATCTTTCACCTGGACCGCGAAGTCGAAGGCTTCCGGCAATTGAAATTCAAGGTAAGGCTTAATGGCCGCTGGAAGCTTTTCCATTTGTTCACTAATAAAGCTGATCACCTTCTTCAAGGGGTCGGGGAGTGATGCTCCCAGAAGTTCTTCCATCTCCTCTACACTACCAAAGTTGATACCTGATAGCGGAAGTTGCTCCGGGAAAAATTCAACAATCCTCCTTAGTTCTTCATTTGCAGGGGCAATGATATTCATCAAACCTTGCCCCATCGCCCTAAGTGGTAAACCCAGATTACTTTGCTCCCAACCTCCAGCTGCTTTCCAACCACCCGTTTCTCTACTGAATTCAGGTAATTGTAACTTCAATTCTCCAAACCCTTTTAGATCCCAAACGAACCACAGTGTATCGGGTTCTTTCCCTTCGATTGGTTTTGGGCCAGCAGCCGTTAAGATGGGAGAAGATAGGGGTTTTAGCTTTACGCCCTTGCCCACTTCCAGTTGAAAGTTGAAATTCTGTAAGTCCAGGATGGGTTGTACAAATTGCTTGAGCCTATCGGGAAGCCTCACGGAGATCTCCTGTTGGAGCCCCCGGTCTTCGCCCAGGCGGATGGCGAATTCTTCAATAGCAAACTCCAGCCGTCCCAGTTCATAGGACTGGTCCTCTGAAAGTTTGAACCTCAACTCTGGTAAGGCAGGAAGTGCCCAGGGAGTTGATAAAGAACGGATAGTGATCCCGTCTTGATTGGCAGTAAATCCGCAGTCCATCCCTTGTACAGGGAAGAAGGGTTCGAGATAAGGGGGAACACGGAGTTGAATACTAGCCAAGCTAGCCTCTAGTCCCCAGTGATAGGCTTCACCCGTGCCTGCTTGCAATCGAATATCCTCCAAGGCTAAATCCACGGCAAGATCACCCTTGGGCAGTTCACTCAAGATGATCTGGCTCGAAATCTTACCTTCCAATAACAAGATAAAGTATTTTTCTCGCGGACTGGATCTAAGTTCTATGACAAGGTCTTCTTCCAAAAACCGCTTATCCTGAGGTCCCAGTTGTAAGTGCCCTTTCCCAAGTCCAGTATATTGATAGCCCTCCTCCTGCTCCAGCGCCAGAAGCTCCAAACTAAGTTCCCGCAAATCCAACTGTACATTGGCACTATCAATCACGGGAATAGCCGCTCCTGTTTTTTCATAAGAAAAGAAAATCACTTGTCTGCTTTGGTCGAACCCAACAAGTAGCTTGTGGCCAGTAGATCCAAAAATAATTGCTTCTACCGTCCCACTGGCTGCCCATCCTTCCTCCTGATCCCAGCTAAGCCGGACTTCTTTGGTCTGCATCTCAAAGCCAGGAGCCAAGCTTGCTGCTCCGGCTAAGATCATTGAGCAGGTGGTAATGGTATTACCATCCTCATATTTCACTTTTACCTCACTCCTCACCAACTCCAGGTGTTGGGAACCACCTCCAGCAGGAAATGACAAGTGTGGTTCAACGAATAGACTAATGGTCCAAGTCAGCGGATCAATTCGAATGGGAATCGCCTGGAAAGGGAGATTGTATTCTGAAATCCCCTGTGGTATATCCTTAATCCCTAGTCGTTTAGCTAGTTCAAAAAAGGAAAGGGAGGCTTTAGGAAGTAGGTTAATCGTACCATCCCCCAGTAAACAAAATTCCAGTCCTTCTAGTCGTAAATCTACCAGTTCTTGAACTTGATTCGGTATTTCGGGCAAAATCTGGCGTAGGCATCCCAAAAAACTGACTTCCTCGTCCAATTGCCCCTTCAACTGGAATTCCCAAGTCTGATCTTTCAATTGCAAGTACCCCTCCAAATCTAAACTAGAAGTGCTCAAGGGCAAGCGTGATTTCACTTGGGCACTCCACTCCTTCGTATGCTGTTTGTAGTGTAGATCTACTTGGTTATTCTGGAAGAGTAAGGATACATTTGGAAAAGGCTGCCAAATTCCCATTTCAAGGCTGAGTCCCATGGCTACGACCTTCCTCTCTGAAGTGTCAAAAGTCAAAGTAGCCTGTGCAAGAGAAAGATCTTGCCAACCTTCCGATAGCAGAGGAAGCTCTAAGGTAGTCTCCTGTTGATCCCCGAACAGATGAAATACTTCTTGCATTGTTGCTAGTTGCAAAATGGCATTGTCGTCCACTCCTGATAGATGGATCTGCCAGGCATCTGGAAGTACCTCAGTTTCTAGCTTGGTTTGAGATTCAATTCCCTGATAGATCAGCGGATAAGATTCTCCAACAATCGACGTATGGAGCTCCGGTTGAGAATGGATTCCGTCAAGCGTAATTCGAATACATTTCAGCAAGAGTGGGGGTATCCCAAATTGTCCGGGCATCCTTTTATTGAAATAGACGGCTAGATCTTGATAGTCAATCCGTCCTGCCTTTTCCTCCCAGGTACATTCAAATTGTAAATGGGAGTTCCCAAAAAGTTGACCTTTTGCCTCGACTCTTAATCGACTAGGTTTATCCACGACAATAGTAATTGCCTGGAATTCCAAGGTATGAGTACCAAAGATCTCCTTAAATATTTCTTCGGATATCCCTAATTCTTCTGCTGTCAAACGAAGGAAGCCTCCTGTGATTTGAGATTTGAGCGCATCTAATTTCATTTAAATGGGGTTTTCGACTGGTGTCATCTCGGTTTTTGAATACTACAAAGATCGGTGCAAATTGAAAGAATGGCAATGGCAAATAATCGTATTAATAGGTATTTTTGTCTTTATTCTTTCCATTTAAAGCTGTGGTACTACCTCAGCCAGAAGCTTCTTCCTATTCTCCGGGTATGGCTTAGATCGGTATGGCCTATCGTCAGCAGTAGCAAGCCGCTTTATATCGCATTACCCAAGCACTCGATTTAATTGGCATTTCTGGTCTTTGGTACACAATAGCCATCCACCTCAGCTGTGCCAGCAGTACAATTACGATAACTAGGCCATACCCCACAGATTCCCTATATTGAGGCAAATTAAGGGCTTGAAGCGAATGAGATGCCTATTGATATTACTGCACTGCCTCACGGTTAGCCTTGTGTTATCGGCGCAAGGTGGCTTCTACTATCCCCTTCTCAATGCTGATAACGGTGAATACCAAGAATTAGATAGCCTATTGGGCTTGGCGGAAAGAGCCATGTTTGACAATTTGCAAGAGTCTCGGCGGCTGTCTGAGCTAGCCATTAATCAGAGCAAAGAACAGGGGGCGCCCAGGCGGGTAGGATATGGCTATTTCTTCAAGGCCATGACTGCCATGGCATTTGGGGATTGGTTGGATGCAGAAAAGGACTTTCAGGTGGCGATCGAGACCTTTCAGGGTATTGGCGACTCCCTTTCGGTAGCGCTCGGATATGACCGGATCGGATATGCCTTTCGCAACCAAGGCTTATTGGCCGAAAGCTTGAAGTATCATTTGCTAGGGCTGAAACGCCGCGAGGCCTATGGTGGAACTTCCTTGGACATTGGTAATTCCTATGCTAGTGTGGGGGGAATGTATTATCAGCTACGCGAGTACGATTCTGCCTTGATGTACTACAGAAAGGGTTTTTCACTCAGATCAGCAGCCAATGATACCATGAGCATTGCCTTATCTATGAAAGGTTTAGGGCGACTCTATAGAACCATTGCGGTATATGACAGTGCCCAATACTATCTCACCCAATCTCTAGAACTCTTTAAATACGCCGGAAGTATTACCCACATTTTTGACAACCAGAAAGAATTGGGTCTTTTATACCGTGCCCAAGGGCGGTATGAGCAATCAGAGCTATCCTTCTTGGAAGGCTTGCAAACGGCGCAAGCCGTAGGTAGTCAAGGGCGAGCGGCAGACGTGTGCTTAGAGATTGGTAAGCTATACCTGGAGACCAAGGAAGTGGGAAGAGCGCGCGAGAATTTTATCAAGAGTCAAAAAATCTTTGAGGAAACACGGGACCTGGAGGGCTTGCAGGAGGTTCATGTCTTGTTGGCAGAATTATCTCAAGAAGAAGGCAACATGGAAGCGGCATTGGGCTACCTGGAACTTGCCTCCAGCTACAAAGATACCTTCTACACGAGCAATTCTAATCGGCGCCTGGCAGAGCTAAGAACTCGATTTGAAACCGAACAAACGGCCACAGAACTAGAAAATCTGCGCCAACAAGAACTATTCCGCACCAGAGAACGCAATGTGCTCTTTTATGGTGTCATTACCTTAATTCTCTTATTGGCAGCTTTGTTTTACGCCATCATCCAACGAATTCGCGCCTTCCGAAACCTCCTCACGGAGAAGCATAAAACAGATGCCCTTTTGAGGGAGAAAGAAGAGTTGGTTGAAAACCTTAAGAATACCCAGGCACAACTGGTCCAATCTGAGAAGATGGCCTCTTTAGGGCAATTGACGGCGGGAATCGCGCATGAGATCAATAATCCGATCAACTTCATTGCTTCGAGCTGTTACGCGCTGGAATCCGATGTTGAAGAACTTACTCCTTATCTTGACCCCGAGGCAGAAAACCCGCAAAGCATTGATGAGAAAAGTAAGCCAGAATTAGGGTTCTTGATGAAGGAAATCCAGCAGTTGGTGAATAGTATCAAGAGAGGTGTTTCCCGGACACAAGCCATCGTTTCCAATTTAAGTAGTTTTTCCCGAAAATCTGATGGCAAATTTGAGTTGACCAATCTCCACGAAGGCCTAGATTCCGCCATTACTATTCTCAGTAGCAAAATCAATGATAAGATTGAAGTCAAGAAGCAGTATGGAAAAATACCGCGAGTAGAATGCCAGTTCCTTAGGATTAACCAGGTTTTCCTAAATTTGATCAACAATGCGATTGATGCCATGAAAGAAGGAGGGAAACTCACCATTTCAACCTCCCAACTAGCAGATCAGGTGCTCATCAAGATTAAAGATAGTGGAGTAGGCATTAAGAGCGAGGAATTAAAGCGAATTTTCGAGCCCTTCTACACCACTAAGGAGATCGGTAAAGGAACAGGCCTTGGCCTTTCGATTAGTTATGGAATTATCCAGAATCACAATGGCAGGATTGCCGTTCAGAGTGAGCCCGGAAAAGGATCTGAATTCACGATCTATCTTCCCATCAAACAAGACCTCACCGCGGATTAGCCTTACAAACACTTTTGAGGTGGTAACAAAAGCCTCCCCTATTCGTATACCTCTCCGTTCTCCCTGTATGGTCCCTCAGTTCCTAATATTTTTTGGGTTCTCCGGCAATTTTGTGTCTTGAGTCAACTGAAACCAAGTTTAGTGCTCATTATCAACCGCTTATGATATTCGCTTTACGCTGACCACAAAAGTTGCCCGAGAAGGATTTTTTGGAAAAGTATGGCAAGTACGCTACTTTTAAGCAAGCATGAATAAAAAACAGAGAGTATATCTCGATTATTTTCATGACTTTAGCTGGTATCGTCCTTCATATTTCGGTTTAGCATTTGCAGTCGATCCACGCAATACCGACCATAAACACAACCTAAAACCTCGAACTACTATGAGCCTAAGCCCAGAAGATAAGATCATTATCTGGATTATTTCCCTAGGGATCTTTATTGGCCTTTTTATGTATATCGGCGGGAATATTTCCACCGCGATCCAGCGCTCTCCTATTCTCGTTGCCGTTTTCATTGCTATTGGTTTTTCGGCCGCGATTTATCGGTTCTTGGGAGGGTTGGAAGGATCTGGTATGAAGGTAGGGCCTGCGCGCCTAGCGGGTACTGCGGCAGCCTTTTTGGCCATCACCTGGTTTCTCAACCAAGGTTTGGAAAAGCAATGGATAAATTCACCCGGGGCTTCGATAGTCGACTTGCAAGAAGTAGAGTTTACTTCCAGTGACTGGGTGCCTGTGCATGCGCAATCTGGGCGACCCGTTAAGATAGAACTGGCCTTCCAGGATAGCGTCTTCAAGGTAATTGGACCAAAAGCATTAAATTTTGCTAATCGAAATTTGGTCTTGGAAAAAAACCAAGCCAGCTCCTCTAATTTTGCTTTTAATATTCAAAGTCTATTTGATGGCGAAAGCTTATTACTGGGAGGCATTAATCAACAAGAACTCTCCAAAAACAAACTATTCAGCTCTTTTGGCGACAATGATAACATCCTTTTTACCAGCGATAACCTGCCACCGAATAAGCGCAATGTTTTCGTGGCCAGAGAATTGCCTTTTCTACTTAGTACGGGAGAATACTCCCAAAACCTTACCCGCTTCAGCTTGATAGACCGAGAGACAAAAGAAACCCTGGTAGAATCCTCCATACGCCTAAGAGGGGGCAAGATATTTGAAGTAAAGGACCGGGTTTTCCTGATCTTGATCACCCAAGTCAATCATACCGCACAACGTAAACGGGACGAACCCTATGCTAAGTTTGGGATCATTGAATTGAATCCTTCCTGAGTTAGCAGCAGGCATGGTCTTTCTGCAAAGAAACCTATGAGAGAAGGCAAACCTATATTTACATATCCGAAGCCTGTACTTCTGCAACCGCATATCAAACTCTATTCCTGGATGTCAGCCCACGAATCGGATTTTGAGGAGCATATCACCTACTATCCCAATTTCACCTCAACCATCAATATCTATAGAAATACCGAGGTAGAATACGATGAGGTAAGGCGTACCCACCGTCCATCAACAACTGAAAACTTTAAGATCCTTTTTGTTGGAAAATTCAATCGTTCCCGAGAAATACACACCTTTGGACCCTATCAAAAACTCACCATTGTTTTTCACCCCTTGGGCTTAAATCACTTTATCAAGGGGCCTTTGGGGCCACTTATCCAAGAACATTTCTCCTTTTTCCACTTCTATGGTGAGCAACTAGATCAGCTATTGCCCACTATCTTTACTTCCTCCGATCTAGAGGCCAATAGCCGAATCCTGGATGATTTCTTCTTATCCCAGTATCATGGGTTTACCGAAAAACGACTTTCAAAAGCCATACAACTGATTTTGGAGCAAGAGGATGCTTTCAAAGTTCAAGACCTTGCCCAGCAATTGCAAATCAGTAGAAAAACGCTTCTTCGTTTATTCCGAAAACACCTGGCCTACTCGGTGGAGGAATACATCTCAGTAGTGAAGTTCCGGAAGACAATGATCAATTATCAATCCAAATCTGGCAAACGAAACCTCTCTCAAATTGCTTTGGAGGGGAATTATTATGATCAGTCTGATTTTTACAAAAACTTCAAACTAAAGTGCGGCCAAAGTCCGAGCCAACTTTTTCAGGAGTTAAAAACTATTGATGATGGTTTGTTTTGGAAGTTGTCCTAAGGTCGCTGCTATTACGATTTCTCCAGGTCCATACTGCGGGGGACAGCTTCCTTGATTCTCCTAATCATACAAGGCTGAAAACCACAAGGTAATCGCTCTTTCTGGCCAATTGATCACTACGGGTAGATCATCGGGTGTAATGCCGGGGGGAATGATCCCCAGTTGGTTGAATCCTTTGAAAAATTTCAACTCCATTTCCCAAGGATAGCCATCATGGTGAGAAAAATAGGCAATCGTGGGCTCCTGAATTCTCTCCCAACTAAACCAGTTGTCGGCATCAAATTCATAGAACCACAGGGCTAAGGCATAACCAGCAGCTGGAGTTCCATTAAAATAAGTATCGATATAGGCAGTGGAGAGTACATTAGCCATTTCGTCTATCTTCTTTTCCTCCACTTCTCTCTCAATAGCGATTTCTCTCACCTTAGCTACTACCCAGGCTCTCAAAGCAGCTTCATCATTCACCAATTCATTGAAGGTCTTTTGATCATCAAAAGTGCTTTGAAAATATTCCAATGGCCAATTCTCTCGATAAATGATATTGTCATCGTACATTCTATCTTGAAAGGCCTTTGCAGCCGTTGTCCCAAAGCTATAAGCTAGATCCTTTAGCGTCCCCTCTCCTACCCCAGGAATAGCATCAAACTCTTCAAATTCTCTGAATCTCCGCCAGCGCAAGTTATTTCTTTCCCGGAGAATACGAGCCGCGAGGGTTGGGCCGATGGTTCGGCCAGCGCCATCTGAGGGGTCATCTTTGATCGGACCGTTTACAATTTCGTCGATGCTTTGTACTCGGTTAAAAAAGCCAAGGATTCGATTGGCTACCCAGGTCGGAATATTTGCTGCCATAGTGTTGTGATTTGGATTTTAATGGTCCAGCGTAAATTAAGAGGAATCTCGGATAAATGCGAATACCCAATTTTATCTTATTGTTATTTCGTTATCCAGGGTAGTTTGAGTTCCTGTTTGTAGGAAACCTAGAATAAGGAATATAGTATTCAATCAGTTTTATCTATATTTGTTGCGCTAATTTTTCTACACAAGCGTTTTAGCTTTTTAAGTTCCACTCCTCACTCAGTTACACCTTATTTATCTCGACTATTGTCGACTAATGGGCACACTTGTCCATGCTATTTTTATTGAAACTGATTTAAGACACCAGCAGTCTAAGTTAAAATTGTTTGATATACAGTTGAAAAAAAAGCTGTACCTAAACCTATTTCTAATCCTACCTTTCCTTAATTGTAATGTTCTTGCCCAAGAGTACATTACAAAGGTGAAATCTTTTGGCCAAGAGCAAGGTCTTTCCCATCGTGAGGTTTTCAGTATTCATCAAGACAAGAAAGGTTTTATTTGGTTAGCTACGAAATTCGGTCTGAATCGGTTTGATGGCCATACCTTCCAATGGTGGACAAAAGAAAAAGATGGATTATCCCATGATGAAATGCATCATATCCTAGAAGACGCCAATGGCTTTCTCTGGGTTTTCACTATGGCTAATTGGTATAATTCCACCTTGCCTAAACATATCAGTTTGGTCAATATTAATACGGGGAAAGTCTACACCTTGGAGGAGCGTTTTGGCATCTCCTGTCCCTTCCACACCAAGGATATCATCAGTTTTAAAGCAAATAAAAGAGGTAGGGTAGTTTTCACTACTAAACAGGGGAAACTCCATTCGCTCACTCCAGCAGGCCAATTTAAGACGACGGAACTACCTTTTCCGGGGGTTATTCAATTGGAACATATTGGTCCGAATGGTGATATCTGGGCCTCCGTTGGACCTGAGCTTGATCAAGTCGAACAATTAGTAAAACTGGGACAAGACGGAACTGTACTACAATCCATCGATTTCTCGCAGCCCCAATTCTGGTTAGAGATGCTTTCCGTAAAAGGGAATGATTCGCTCCTCTACACGACCTTCCACGAAGATCACCCCCCCGTAATTCATACCACTACCCGGGCCAGACAACGACAAACCCTCGAAGATTCTGCTTTCCGTCAGGAACTAAAAGCCATTTATCCTTTCTGGGATAAAAAGATTTTCTATCAAGGAGATAAAGACTTCTTTTGGTTTAAGGGTGATACGCTGCTACACGTTTTGCATCCGGAAAAGGGCAAAATAATAGACATAGATCGAGCAGCCCCTCAAATCAGGCAATCCAATATACATACTGTATTTTTTGATCGAGAGGGTATAGCCTGGCTAGGTACGGCCAACGGCCTTTTCATGGTCGATTTGCAGCCAAATCAATTCACTAGATATCTATACAAGAAGGATTACGAGTTGGAGGAAAGGTACAGTTGCCGGGGCATTTGGGCAGATTCTACCCAACTCTTTATAAACACGTATAAAGGACGGATTAAGATCAATCGTAAGGAAGAATCTGCTACCCTACTTCCATACATTCCACACCTCAACCACAAGGGGCGGGAAACCTTATTAGGTTTTTTCCCCTTGGCGCTTGAAAAAGGTAAGGATAAAAGCCTGTGGATTGGAGAATCCTCTCTGATCAATCGCAATATTCAAAGTAAACGTGAAGAAGTCCTTTCATGGGATCGGGGATATAGTGATGAGATCAAGATTTGGAGTATTTATGAAGGTAAAGCGAACAAAGTATGGATAGGTACAGATCATGGTCTAGCTTTTCTAGATACCAGCCGTAATGCGCTTCGTTTTGACTCCATAGCTAATCATTATGGCGAGCTTGGTCAGAGTCACATTTATGCCTTTACCAAGAGTGCCTGGGGGCATATCTGGCTTGCTACCACCACAGGACTTTATGCATGGCAAGAAGATTTTGGGATACTAAAACGATGGTGGCCAGGTGCTAAAGAAGATAATTACATCCCCTATGAAGCTATTAATCATGTGCATGAAGACGAAGAGGGAATAGTATGGCTGGCTAGTGGTGGCGGTGGTCTGATTCGTTTGGAGCCTAAACTTGGCCGAGAGCCCCGCCCTCTTGATACTGTTCAATTGTATCGGCAGTTTACCGTGGTGGACGGATTATCCAATAACAATCTGTACGCCGTATACGAGGACGAAGAGGATCGACTTTGGATTAGTAGTGATCTGGGCATCATCCAGTTTGACAAAGAGCATTCTAATGCTAAAGCTTTTCTCCCCAGAGATGGCATTACCCATAAGGAGTTTAACCGAATTAGTCATTATCAGGCGGCTGACGGCAGCTTATATTTTGGTAGTCTTAATGGCGTAACGGCTTTCCACCCAAAACAATTCCCCAAAACAGCCAACCCCCACGATACTCCCTTACAAATTATAGATTTCCAACAATTTGACAACAAGCTAGGTCAATTAGTTAATCGGACCGATCAATTGCAGAAAACAAATACGATCAGACTTCGGGCAGGGGATCGCTTATTTCGCTTAGCGTTTGCCTTGCTAGATTATCGTCATCAGGAACAAATTCGCTACGCTTGGAAACTAGAGGGCCTAGATAAAGAATGGAATCATATTAGAGAAAACTTCATTCGCATTAGTGGGTTAGCTCCGGGCCATTACACCTTAAAAATAAAGGGACAAACCATCAATGGTCAATGGTCGGATAAAGAGCTGCACCTAAAAGTTATAGTGCTCAGCCCTTTTTATACACACACTTTGTTTCTGAGCTTTAGTTTATTGCTGCTATTCGCCATTGTCTACTTTATGTTCAAATGGCGCACCCATACGTTAAAATCTCAACAACTGAAGCTGGACAAACTCGTAAAACAACGAACGAAAACCATCGAAGAGCAAAGAGAGAAACTGCTCGAATTGGATAAATCAAAAAATAATTTCTTTGCAAATATTTCACACGAACTCCGGACTCCTCTATCATTAATGATCGGTCCCATCGACTCCGCCTTAAAGCGACTAGATCCCAATGATCAGACCCAGGACTTCCTAAAACTTGCCCGACAAAGTGGCCACAAATTACTCCAATTTGTCAATGAGATTCTCGACTTATCCAAAATGGATGCGGGCAAGCTCCAATTGAAAGAAGACAACACGTTGCTCCATCCCTTTTTGCATCGCTTGCTCTCTCAATTTGAGGCCCCTATTCAACAAAAAGACCTAACCGTAAGCTTCAATTATCAAGCAGATGCCCAACTGCATATACAACTAGACCAGCAAAAGTTTGAGGTCATTTTCAATAACCTAGTTTTCAATGCCCTCAAATTCAGTCCTACGGGAGGAGAAATCAACATAAGCTTGGTCGACAAAGGACAAGTACTGAGACTTGAAGTAATGGATTCAGGCCCTGGTATTCACCCAAAAGATTTACCCTATATTTTTGATCGCTTTTATCAGTCGAAGTACGGAGCAACGGGGATGCAGGGAGGGACAGGTATTGGCTTAGCCCTATGCAAGGAGTATGCTGCGCTATTTGGTGGTAGCATAAATGCTGAAAATAGCCCAAATCAGGGGGCATGGCTATATTTTGAATTTCCGAAGAAAGTAGTAGCTGTAATTTCTAATGGTGAGTTAAATCCAGTGGATACTATTCTCGAACCGGTTGAGTTGAAGACTATCCTTCCTCCCCGGCACCAGGATAAAAGTCTGAGTATTCTGGTAGTGGAGGATAACCTTGATCTTCAAATGTATATTCAATTGTTGCTAAAGAAACATTACAAAGTGAGCACAGTCAATAATGGCCAAGCCGCTTTGGATTGGTTGGCAAAAATGGATTCCAAAGATCACCCCCCCTCCTTAATTATTTCAGATGTTATGATGCCGGTAATGGATGGGCTTCAGTTCTTGGATGTACTGAAAACTACAGACAAGTGGCGGCATATTCCCATTATTTTGTTGACCGCCCGGGCAAGTCTACCGGATAAACTCAAGGCCTTTCGAATCGGAGTCGATGACTATATTCTCAAACCATTTGAAGAAGAAGAATTAATAGCAAGAGTTGAAAATGTATTAAGAAACAGCCTGGCAAGAAATAAAGCAGGCGATAGGGAGTCAGTTGGTCAGGATGAGAAAGCCATAGTATTATCTGAAGCGGACGCCATCTGGCTAAATGAGCAAGAAAAGCTGTTAAAGAAAGAGTTTATCAATCCCAATTTCACAGCTACACAATGGGCCGCACAAGTGGCCCTTAGTGAACGCCACTTACAACGTAAGTTGAAACTATTGACAGGCATGTCACCGTACAAATACCTTTCTGAAATTCGCCTGACCGAAGCTCGTCAGATGCTGGAAACGGGTACCCATCATACCATTGCAGAAGTAGCTTATAGTGTTGGGTTTTCCAATCCAAAGTCCTTCACACGCAGTTTTAGGAAGCGATTTGGTAAAGTCCCCTCAGATTATTTTTAAGGAAAAGAAAAAATGTCTTTGGCGGACAGACAGGTTCTCTCCACTACACTGGGCATAAAGTGGTTTTGAATCTCTAAATAGTATGCCCTCCTGTGCAAGTATAAATTAAACATAAAAAAAAGTGCCATATGTCGCTTTTTGCACCATATTTGTCGTGTTTTGCGCGATGAGCCAACCTATCTTGCGTCCAGAAATCAAAGAGAATCTTCTCACTCTTGTTTATATACTGTTTTCTAACCAACACATTGAACAACTTCTAAGTTTTCCATCTGAAATGTCTCTGTTTTAAGTTGTTCTGTCTTCTTGAAATACATCGTCCTCTAAGTACTAATTGAAAGATCATTTTTTGGTTGACGGATTTGCCTATGTATCTACTCAACTGGTCGATTTTATTGACTGGTGGTAGTTCATAATGCAGGTTCTATTCTAATGGATCTTAGTTCCATACCCTAGCATTACAATTATTAATGTGCACTAAGATAGTTGTTCAGGGAGCATAGGAGGTATGAACATTAGAGTCTTTACGGACTCTTGCGTATTTGGTCATCCATAACTAACCCTATTTCCTTATCATTAAAATCTTTAAAAATGGAATTTTATTTAGGCCAAATCTTTATTGCAGGCTGGAACTTTGCGCCGCGAGGTTCGGTGCTATGCCACGGTCAACTCATGCAGATTGGTTCCTTTTCTGCCTTATTTTCGCTGTTTGGCACTACCTACGGCGGGGACGGGAGAACAACCTTTGGCGTACCCGACTTGCAAGGCCGAGCTCCAATTGGACAAGGTCAAGGTGCAGGACTTGACTACTACGGCTGGGGACAAAAAGGCGGAGTTGAGCAAGTCACGCTGGGCGTTTCCAATCTCCCAAGCCATAGTCACGCTACTGGAGGAGGATTAACTATTGGAGCAGCAAAAGGAGCCTCCGATGACCCGCTAAACAATTATTTGGGTAATTCTGGTGCGACTAACCCCGTCTACCGAGAAAACGGTGTTGCTGGTTCCACTACTAAAGGTGGAGAAGGCATCATCATTGGCAATACCGGAGGAGGACAACCATTTTACCCTAGAGGGCCATACCTGCCTTTATACTTCTGTGTTGCTATCACAGGTGTTTACCCGACTAGAAGTTAAACAAATGATCCTGCAAGTATCCGAAGTTTATGCTCAGCATCCCTTGCAAAACTTCGGATAACTTGCTTGATCTATCCCATAATATAGCCTTATACTTTACCCAATCCTACACACCATGGAAAATATTCAAACGAAGATAGCAAGATACAAAAGGATGAGCTTACGCTCAAAGCTCCACAAGCGGGAATACTCTACCCTTGCCAAGGTTACTATTGGTTCCGGATTCTTTCTGGGTCTAATGCCGCTGGTTAGCTATGGCCAAGGGGGCTGTGGCGCAGTCAACAATGTAACCGGAAGTGCCACTACTGGTGGTGCACATGGAGAAGGTAACGCCAACCTGGATGGCGGTGCCATTGATCTAAACTTCTATGCTGCTGGGGCACTCTCCGCATTTATGACCACAGTTGCGGGGCTTTCGATTGCCATTGCCGGAACAGAAATCGGAGGAGCAGCCAACTATAGGGTCCCTCGACGATTTACAGGCAATGAAGTTCTCCCTGGTGCTTACAATTGGCAACCTGTATTGGGCTCTTACTGGGCATTGGTCGAAGCTACTTGGAATCAAGTGAGTAATGCCGATGCATTCAACCCCGGAGAGTCTGGCTACATTGCCGTACGCAAAGGAAACAATTACGGGTTTGTGAATATTACCATTGCCAACCCGATGAGTGGAAGTGTAGTGCTCAGTGCTTATGATGTCAACCTTTCGGGCATTTCTACTCATACCGGAAATGTACAAGTAGGAAATTGCGCAACGCTAGGTGCCCCACTTCCTGTGGAATTAGCCTACTTCAAGGCTAAACCCAAAGGTAATGGAGTGCAACTGCAGTGGCAGACGGAAACTGAAAGTGGCAACGCAGGTTTTGAAATCCAGCGTAGTTCCGACGGAAAAACATTCAAATCCATTGCCTGGGTAGATGGACACGGAAATAGCGATGAATTAATTGATTACTATTATGATGATAAGGCGCTAAGAGCAGGGCAAACCTATTATTATCGCCTCAAGCAAATAGATTACGATGGCCAGTTTGAGTTTTCGGACATGGTTGTAGTCATCTTGGATGGTAAACAAACTCAAGTGGGCGAGGTGTTCCCCAACCCGGTGGAGCAGGGACAATTCAGTCTGGAGATAACCACCAAAGCAAGTGTCGAATGGACGCTATCGCTCTACGATATGAGTGGACGACTTCACCATAAAGAGGTCCGACAAGTAGCAGAAGGATTTAATCGCCTGCAATTTGCTTTTCCAGAATTGGAGAAGGGATCCTTTTTCCTCAAGCTGGAAAATGAGACCGAACGTATCTATCGAAAATTAATCATCCCTTAAGAACTGACTCAACCCAAATATAAGCATGCAAATATTTGAAAAAGGATTCTCTGTAGAACTACTAAAGGGACAAAGCTGGTGGAAGGAGCTAAGCATGAAATGGAAAATGGCGATGAATGAAGCCGTTTTTGGAAAAGGGCCTACCATTGAGCCACCCCACGAAGAGGAACTTATACTGTTGTTGGTACGAGCTACAGCCCTACGGTTTGCTGGACCATTAGCCCCCGCTCCCAATCTCACACAAGCCCTTGATGATCTATCTGCCCTAGCTGGATTAACCCATCTTACCTACTTATCTTTTACGCATTCCAAGGTTACCTCCTTGAGGCCCCTTAGAGGTTTGACAAAAATGCGCAACCTATTTGTGTATGAGAACCAATTGACTGCTCTTGATGGGATTGAGGAGATGACCGATTTAGAAGAACTGTATTGCTTGCACAATCAGATCAACTCCCTGTTACCCATTACTAGGTTAACTAATCTGCACACGCTATACGTGAGCTTCAACGCCATTACCAGTTTGGAAGGATTAACCCTTAAGCATGGGGATAAATTAAGGAATTTCTATTGCGAACCCAATGATACCCTTCCTCACCGCGAGATTATCAGAGTTCAGAATGAATATGGCATTATTGCTAGAAGAGGTTGATCGGTAGGAGATCATTGCTAAGAAAATGAAATGTTGATAAAAAAGAAGAAAGGCGAAGGGACGGGCTCCAGTAGTCTTACCCTTAAGACTACTGATCAACAACCATACGAAGTGCCGATGGAAGGCTCTTTAGGTTTGCTGGCCTTGGGTCACCTTGGGTTACAAGCCTGGCGGGCTAAACGCACAGCCCACGCCACCCAACAATTCGATCAAGACAAAAAAGAAGAAGGCGATTCAACATAAACACAACCGGCCTTGCCATAAGTCACCGAAGTTTTTCACGCTTAGACTGGCGTCAAACATCGGATGGCTTGCACCAAAGATGATATATAAATCCAAGCATTCGTATGCCTTCCCTGCGGATCTTCAAGGCTGGGAATGAACTAGACAAAACGATTCCACTTTGTCTTTATCCAAGGATGAAATGAAAAGAAAAAAGAATAAAGTATTGCTCATCGGCTGGGATGCAGCCGATTGGAAATTTATCTCCCCTTTATTAGATCAGGGCTTAATGCCCAATTTACAGAAACTGATAGAGGGAGGTGTAAAAGGTCGATTAGCTACTTTAGACCCCCCATTATCTCCAACGCTCTGGACATCCATTTCAACGGGGAAACGCCCTTATAAACACGGTATACACGGATTCACAGAACCCAATCCGCACGGAGTAGGTATTCGGCCTATCCCAATTACTAATCGAAAGGTAAAAGCAATTTGGAATATCCTTAGCCAACATGACTTTAAAACCCACGTTGTAGGCTGGTGGCCCTCGCACCCGGCAGAGCCGGTTAATGGCATCATGGTATCCAATTTTTACCAACAAGTCACAGCGGTATATGGTGAAGATTGGCCGTTGCCCAAAGGGTGTATACACCCTGCTGAATTGACAGAGACCTTTGCCGATCTACGCATACATCCAAAGGAATTGACCGCTGCACACGTAGTTCCCTTCGTCCCTGATGCTTGGAAGGTCGATCAACGTCAGGATCAAGGTTTACAGAAGATTGCCAAATTGTTAGCCCATTGTTCTAGTTTGCACAATGCCACTACTTATATCCTCGACAATTACGAATGGGATTTTACGGCACTTTATCTGGATGCTATTGATCATTTTTGTCATGAATTCATGGCTTACCACCCCCCACATCGCCCGCATATCCCATTGCAGCAGTTCGAGTTGTATAAAAATGTAATTAATGGCATCTGTATCTATCATGATATGATGTTGGGGCGTCTCATGGAGTTAGCGGGTGAAGAAGCTACAATCATGTTGATTAGTGATCATGGATTTCATCCAGATGAGAATCGACCTACGGAGCTACCCAAAGAACCTATCGGACCAACCATTGAGCACAGTCCCTATGGTATTTTTGTAGTCAAAGGTCCAGGCATCAAAAAAGATGAGCTGCTATTTGGAGCTAGCCTACTAGATATTACGCCCACCCTGCTTCAGCTATTTGGCTTACCTACAGCGGAAGATATGGATGGGAAAGTGCTACAGATCTTTGAGGATACACCAAATATCGAACCGATAAAGAGTTGGGAAGATATTCCAGGAGAAGATGGTAGCCACAAAGCACCCGTTGAATTAAGTCCGGAGGAGAATGAGGCAGAGCTTCGACAATTGATCGACCTCGGCTATATTCAAGACCCTGGAGAAGACCTCGAAGCCGCTGCAAAGCAAGCAAAAGAGGAGAATAATTTTTATCTGGCAAGAGCTTATATCGACGGAGGGGAATGGGGTGAAGCCGTAAAAATCCTAGAGAATCTATACGCGGCCAATCCCAATACGATGCGCTATTCTACTCGGCTGTGCTATGTGTACCAGCAGCTTGGCCAATTCAAAAAGTCAAGGGACATTGTGGATTATATCCGAGAGAACTACGATAGAGAAAGTCCATATCTAGACATACTAGAAGGAAGTCAGTTACTGGTTGAACAAAGGTACCGCCTAGCCTTAGAGGTGTTTCAAAGAGCTGAAAAAGAGGCAGGTAATATTCCACATTTGAACATGTATATTGCCAATGCCTATCTCCAGCTAAATCGACTAGAAGAGGCGCAACTCGCCGTACAAAAACAGCTAAAAATCGACCAAGAAGATGCTTCTGCTCGACATCTGTCAGGAGTAATCTACTATAGAATGATGCGCTATAATGAGGCAGTTGAGGCTTTCATGAGTACAATTGGGCTTCACTATTATTATCCCGCAGCCCACTATTACCTCGGCGAAACCTTGATGGCGATGGAACGCTATGAGGATGCCGCCCATGCCTTCGAAGTTTGCCTGCATCTGCTTCCTACTTTAAATATTGCGCGAGAAAAACTAATCAGTCTCTATGAACAATTCTTGCAACAACCTGGCAAAGCAGCAAAGTTCCGTTCCGATTTCGAGATGAATCTTAAGGGAGAACTAATCGTTGTTTCTGGTTTACCTCGCTCGGGAACCTCCATGCTCATGCAGATGCTAGAGGCAGGTGGGGTAGATCTGTTTATCGATCACAAAAGAGTGGCGGATGCAAGTAATCCAAAGGGATATTACGAACACGAAGCCGTAAAGAATACCCCGAAAAATAAATCTTGGCTAGCTGCAGCTAATGGAAAGGCAGTCAAGGTCATTGCCCAATTACTTGGCCATTTGCCGAGAACCTATCGATACAAGGTCATTTTCACGGAACGGAATGTACTTGAAGTCATTCAATCTCAACAGAAGATGTTGATCAGGGATGGGAAAAAGGTATCCGAAGACGTCTTGCCGATTGGATTGCAGCAATCCTACCTGGAGACACTTGAAAAAGTAAAGAACTGGGCAAATACACTACCGAATGTCGAGATACTTTTTTTGAAACACGAAGATATTCTAGCCGCACCTTTTGCTACAGCCATGAGCATCCATGAATTCCTTGATCAGGAGTTAGAAGTAGAATCCATGGCAGCGGTAGTAGATACGAAACTACACCGCGAAAAATTAGCTCCCAGTCCCACCTAAATCTATCATCATGAACGATGTTTTAAAAAAAGAACTCATACAATGGTTACGATCCCTTTTGGATAGTAATGATCCTAAAAAAGATCGTGCCATTTGTCGACAAATCTATCAAGCGCTAATCGAAGCTTTCGATTTCGATTTTTCTCAATCTATAAGTACCGAAACTCATTTTGGGAAGGCACTGGATCCTCGCTCCACAGCCATGACCCTGTTACTGCCCACCCGCAACAAGCGGTTCTTACAAGCGGTTCTCAAGGCACTTGACAAAGACAAGCAGGTCCTATATTTAGGAACGGGAATGTTCGCGCCTTTTTGTCTTTTTCCTTTACTCCTGGGCTACCGTGGTCGATTTACGCTCATCGATATAGATGAATACTGTCTAAACATTTTGGAGCAGGTTATCGAGCGTTTTCAGCTTTCCGAACACATAGAAAAAGTGATCAAAGCAGATGCTGCGCTTTGGCAAGTAGACCAAAGCTATGATTTGGTGATTGGAGCTATTACTGATATCGGAATGCGTTTCGAAGATTCTTTTGAAGTGCACAAGAACATCATGCTACAATTACCTAATACTCAATACATTCCCAACAACATCTTCTTATACCTTCAGAAAGGTGAAGAAGTAATTGATTATGATTCTCTTCTCGGAGGAATAGAAAGAGGAGCATTGAGAACAGATTGCCCCTATCCTAAGGAGGCTCACCCCATACTACAAACCAAAGTAGAAGTTGATCAAGAATTAACGCTTGAACCGGGAGAATCCGAAATCACCCAACCCATTTACTTCTACAGCTAATCATTACGGTCCCCCCATAAACACTATTATAGCACACTTCTACTGAAGATACAGGCCATGAAAATACTACTAGTTGGCTACAATGTTTCACATTCTGGCTTTACCCGAGTCATGCATAGCATTATTGCTCACCTTAGCCCAGGGCATGAGATTCATTATATCTGCCTTGGACTTGTCGGGGGTCAAAAGACCTATCAATGGGGAGAAAATGTCCAGCTGCATCCTTACGATCCGAAGGGGCCATTTGATCCCTTAAGGAATGAAAAAATCAAGGTATTTCTACAGCAAGAAGAGCCAGATATCGTATTTATACTCAACGACATTTGGTTCTTTAAATACTATGCGGATAATCTTAGAAAATACCTGGGAAAAGCTAGCTTGGTCTATTATGCGCCTATCGACGGTCAACTGATCGATTTCGACACCCTAGCGGACTTTGAAATAGTTGATGAACTGGTAGCCTATACACAATTTGGTGCTACAGAATTACGAAAGAGCATAGATGCTCTGCTTACCCGTGGCAAAATGAACCGTAGCCCAATCATTTCCACTATTGCACATGGCGTCGATACTGAGCGTTTTCGGCCCCTTGGAGGTAAACCGGGAACGGCAGCGTGGAAAGCGGGAAAACTCAAGGCCAAACGGCAACTCTGGGGAGAGGAATTGGCAAAGGAGGAGGCTTTTGTGGTACTCAATGCTAATCGTATGCAGCCCCGCAAATGCATTGATATAACGATCGAAGGTTTTGCCAAATTCGCTAAAGACAAACCCCCTCACGTAAAGCTTTGTCTACACCATGCCATTCTTCCTGCCGATGCAGAAAAGCAACTAAAAAGCTGGGTAAAGCAATGGGGAATTGAGGATAGACTACTCCTTAGTGGACTGGAAGATGCAAGCGCGCATATTGATGACAAAAGCTTGAATGTAATCTATAATGCCTGTGATGTAGGCGTCAACACCTCTCAAGGAGAAGGCTGGGGCTTAATCGCCTTTGAGCACGCTGCCACGGGAGCCGCACAGATTGTACCCAAACACAGTGCTTGTGCAGAATTATGGCAAGGAGCAGGCTTGCTGCTGAATGTTCAGCGGAAGCATCGACCAGCTAAGCATCCAATGTCTTTCGCCAAGGTTTCAGCGGATGAACTGGCCTCCCATTTAGAGTTATTGTATCGCGATAAAACAGCTCTACAGAAATGGTCATCGCTCGCTTATCAGCAGGCTCATCATCCCCATTTCCAATGGGCGGCTATTGGCTCAGCCTGGGAAGATCTATTCCAGCGCTCTATCACTCGAAGGAAGCTTCCGCTATCAAACGAGTCTCATCTAACCTATCAATAAGACTACTTTTTTCATCACTTATAAAATTTCATATTATGTCAGATTCAAACACTAATCCTAGTTACTATCTGTCGATAGGAGCTAATCACACCTCTATGGTATGGGGCCTTACCGATGAATGGGGTCAACACAAGGCGGGCACCTCCGAACCAGCTGGTGGCTATTTTGTAGTGATGCTGGATCGCACCAACCCCACTAATTCTCCACAACTACACTCGCTCTATTCGGACCCTAACCAGATGCTACAAGATATTGCCAGTACATTAAGTGCTAATGATAACAACTCCATTTTATTAATCATGGCGGCCGCTACTGGGCTTCAGGATTGGGGCACCACTCTAGAATTTATCCAAGAATTTGAGCAGTATGGAGCTGGCGACATCTACAAATCTATTCTACAGGATGCCTTCCTACTAGTGGGTTCAGGAGACATAGCAGCCTTTCAGTATTACACCCTGGCTACTGTTCCTCATGACAATGGAGCACCGGGTTATGAAAAGGGTAAAGTAGATGGAAACTATGGATCGGGAACAGATACGGTATCCCAGGCCTTTGAGCTTGTTCCTTTGCCCATTACTCCTGTAGAGTATACCCTTAGGTTCGTTGGTTAAAGTGTTTCAAAGATCATTTCTATACAAGCTTCGACCGGAAAATAGTCATCTCAAAATGAACTAAATGGAAAAATTCCGACCTGACTCCCTAGATGGTATTATCTATGGCATGATTACCCATCTAAATGAATATCACCTTCCTGATCAATTGGAGGCCAATCATATCATCATAGATATCGGTGCCCATCTAGGTTATTTTTCTGAAGCAGTCTTGCGAAGAGGAGCGGGAAAAGTAATTTGTATAGAAGCCAATCATGTCAATTTTAGCATCTTGCAACGCAATCTGCAATCCTACGAACAAGCCGGGAAAGTAGATTTGCGTTGCAGTGCTGTTTGGCGTTCTGATCCTAATGAAGACATCCTTTACCACAATGGTTTTTCGGAAATCCATCATAAAGACGGCCGCGTGGTCACCAATACGGGTAGCAGCTTTATTTCCACTCAAGGCGGTGACTTTTCTCCACCCAAAGTGGGTTTGGACCATTTGCTGTTGGAAATAACTCAACATAGAAGTCAACGAATCCGTATGTTAAAAATCGATTGCGAAGGTTCCGAGTGGCCGATCCTACTTACTGCCAAGGAATTAGCGCTGATCGATGAAATACATGGCGAGTACCACGAACCCAATGCCCCCCTTCCCTTCCCTGATTTTCTTGATATCGGCATACAGTATAATCGACATTTATTAAAGGAATTTCTGGAAGAGCAAGGCTTTCAAGTTCACATCGTCCCCGTAAACGAGCATTCGGATACTAAATGGTTAGGGATGGGGATGTTTTACGCCTCCAGAATACAAGATCCCAGCATCTTCCAAAGTACGGGTAAATTGATTTAGAGAACTATTCCCATAAGATCTCCCGCTAGTAGTAGGTTTAGCCAAGCATACCCTAAAGTGTTGCTGCTATACGGCATTTCGCTTCTCGCCCTCCAATTAATTTCTTAAATTCAGCAGCACAAAACGCGAAAACCATCTTTATGAAACCCATCGTTCAGATTTCCCTGGATATCATTAATCTGGAGGAGGCCCTGGCTACTGCTGCCCTGGCCTTAGAAGCTGGTGTTGACTGGCTAGAAGCCGGCACCCCCTTGATCCTGGCAGAGGGGATGCATGGGGTGCGCGCCCTACGCCAACGCTGGCCAGAAGTACCGATCGTTGCCGACCTAAAGACCATGGACGGAGGCTGGCTAGAGGCAGAAGTTATGGCTAAGGCTGGAGCGACCCACGTCGTCGTCATGGCACGTGCCCACCCAGAGACCATCAAAGAGGTTGTCAAAGCCGGGAGAGACCTGGGAGTAAAGGTTATGGGTGACAACCTTGGTTGTGAGGACATGGTAGCCGGGGCCAAGCTACTGGAAGATATGGGGTGTGATTATGTGATTCATCATATTGGTTACGATGAGCGACGGGGGATCGCTGCGAGAGGTCAGCGAATGCCCAGTCCATTGGATCAATTGCGCGAAGTCGTAGCGGCAGTGGATGTTCCCGTACAAGCCGTAGGTGGTTTAAGCCTTGAACAGGCCATCAGCACACCTAGCTATGGGGCCCCATTGGTTGTTCTGGGCGCGCCGCTCACCATTGATGCCGACGCCTTTACAACCGCTAAAGGTGACCTGAAGGAAACCCTACAACTCATCTGCGATAAAGTACATGCTTATGGAGACAGCCGTAGTTAATTTCTCACCTAAAAAGTACAGCGTTGAACTTCGTCAAATTCCTAAACCTGAAATTAAGCCGGATCAGGTACTCCTTGAAGTAGCAGCCGTCGGCGTTTGCGGTAGCGATTTGCATCAATGGACCTCTGATCACAGTTGGCCCGTGAATTATCCGGTGGTACTCGGTCATGAATTTTCAGGACATATAGCAGCGCTAGGTAGTGCGGTGAACGGATGGGAAGTTGGTGATCGGGTGGTCAGTGAAACGGCCGCCGTAATTGATCTACAATCCCCACTGAAGCATGCGGGCAAGTATAACCTAGATCCAACGCGCAAAGGATTTGGGTATGGCGTGGATGGTGCCATGACCAAGTACGTAAGCGTCCCCGCAAGATGCCTGCACCGGGTACCCGATTCCTTACCCTTGGAAAAAGCCGCCCTGACTGAACCGTGCTGCGTAGCCTATAGCGCTACCGTCGAAAATGTACGGATCAAACCGGGGGATCTTATCGTGGTGATTGGCCCCGGTCCGATCGGCTTGCTTTGCGCAGCTTTGGCCAAACTGCAAGGGGCCCTGGTAGCCGTAGCTGGGCTGGAGAAAGATGCAGCTCGCTTAGCCATTGCCAAGACCTATGGTTGTGATGTCATTATCGGAGATTATGAGGACTGGGTCAAGCAGGGAGATGGATTAGGGGTGGATGGGGTGATTGATGCAGCAGGAGTCTCTAGTACCTTAAAGACGGCCATTGAAATTGTGCGGCCAGCGGGATGGATTAGCAAGGTAGGTTGGGGGCCGCAGCCCTTGAATTTTTCGATAGATCCACTGGTGCAAAAGGCCGTCAGCTTGCAAGGTAGCTTTAGTCATAATTGGCCAATGTGGGAGCGAGTTCTTCGCCTTTTGTCTACCGGGATGCTGAACATTGATCCAATTGTCGGGGGAGAGTGGAATTTGGGAGAATGGAAAGAAGCCTTCCACACCATGCATTCTGGCGAAATTGTCAAAGCAGTGCTTCGTCCTTAACTACTAAACAATTAAAGTGATGGGTAGATTGGATGGAAAAATCATTCTGATTACCGGTGCTACTTCCGGTATAGGCGAGGCAGCTGCTAGACTCTGCCTGCAAGAAGGTGCGCAAGTCATGATCCATGGATTGAATAGAGAAGAAGGAGATGCCTTGGTCAAAGAATTAGGCCCGAATTTAGCTTTTCATCTGGAAGACCTACAAGATCCGGAATCTATGGAACGATTAGTGAAAGCTACCATTGATCGTTTTAGCGACCTCCATGGCTTGGTTAATAATGCAGCCTACATCGTACGCTCGAATTTAGAATCTACTGATATCGATCTTTTCGACAAAGTATTGGCAGTGAATGTCCGCGCCCCACTTTTCCTCATCAAAGCCGCTCGTCCCTACCTTCGCCAGAACCAGGGAAGCATCGTCAATATTGGATCTATTAATGCCTATACAGGTGAACCCCGTTTGCTCCCGTACGCCATCTCCAAGGGTGCACTAATGACCTTATCTCGCAACCTGGGCAATGTCTTACCTTCGGAAGGCATTCGGGTCAATCACTTCAACCTCGGTTGGATATTGACTCCGAATGAGTATAAATACAAACTTGCGGACGGTCTGCCACCTGATTGGCCAGATCAACTGGGTCCTGATGAGATCCCTAGTGGAAAAATGACTTCACCAGAAGACATAGCCCGACATATTGTTTTTTGGTTAAGTGATGAGAGCAGACCCATATCGGGTACGGTTATGGAACTCAATCAGTACCCCGTTATTGCCCGAATACCCTTAAAAGAAGGAGATCATGAATCGACCTAAATTAGCCGCCTTTCCCAAAGCGTATATGGACGCTCTATGCGTAGATAACTCCATGTCGCTCCAACAATGGATAGCATTAGGTGCTCAATTAGGCGTAGATGGCCTTGAGTTTTACAGTGGCTTCTTAGCCCTACAAGATCCTAAGGATTGGCCCCGGTATAAACAATTGGCAGCCGACTATGGTCTTAGCATACCGATGATGTGCTGTTCTCCGGATTTCACACATCCTGATCCCGATTTTCGAGCAGCAGAGGTAGAAAAAGAGAAATACTGGATTGAGATGACAGCAGCACTGGGTGGGTCCTTTTGCCGCGTGCTGTCTGGCCAAGCACGTCCAGCAGTAAGTCGGACACAAGGTATCGAATTTACGGTAAAAGCCATTGAGGCTTGCCTACCTTTGGCGAAGCGGCATGGAATAACCTTAATCATCGAAAATCACTACAAGGATAATTATTGGACTTATCCAGAGTTCGCTCAAATGAGTGATGTCTTTTGTGAGCTAGTTAGCCGTATCGACGATCCCAACTTTGGGGTAAACTATGACCCGAGCAATACCATCTTAGCGGGAGAAGATCCAATAGAGCTTTTAGAAAAGATCAAACATCGCGTAGTCAGTATGCATGCCTCGGATCGTTATTTGGCACATGGCACCATTGACGACCTGCGAAAGGTCGAAAACAGTAAAGGATACGCCGCCTTACTCCGTCATGGCGAAATCGGGAAGGGACTAAATGATTACGATCGGATTTTCAGTATCCTCAAAGAACAAGACTTCCAGGGCTGGATCAGCATCGAAGATGGAGTAGATGGTTTTGATCAACTGCAACGGTCTGCCAATTTCTTGAAAAAGAAGATAGCCGATCATTGGTCGTGATTCTATTGACGTTCGTCTAACGACAGCTATCGTTAGCATGATTATACCATGAATTAACACCTTTCTTACAACCAAACCTCCCCTTGGTCTGTTTACTGTACAAATTCCGGTTATCTGACTGATAACCTCTTATCCTGCGTGTACCATCTATTTTGATGGCTATCCTATAATTGAAATCTACAATACAGTCTGTAAACGCCGATTTGAAAACAGGGTTCAAACTCGGGATCAAACTAGTACATGCTTGAAAAGATGTAGTAGAATTCCCCAGATCAAAATCTTTGTTTTCCAAATCGGAACTATTCATTTCACCCTTAAAGTCTACGCTTTATTGAAAACTTTTTTCGTATGAATGTTAAAACCCTACTGCTGTTGGCCCTATTCCTGACAGCGGGTGTAACTGCTTTCTCTCAAGAGAATTTCACCGTAAGTGGCTACATCAAAGATGGAAACAATGGTGAAACGCTGATCGGAGCCACGGTCTTTGTGAAAGAGCTGAATGTTGGAGCTTCCAGCAATGAATATGGCTTCTATTCCATTTCGATCCCGGCCGGGACTTATACTTTCGAGTATGCTTATCTGGGCTTTGAGACCTTAGCCAAGACGATGACCCTGAGCGCCAATACTACACAAGACATAGAAATGGGGGCTTCGGCCGCACAATTAGCAGAAGTCGTAGTAGTATCGGAGGCTAAGGA
The DNA here is from genome assembly GCA_965263225.1 of Saprospiraceae bacterium. Taxonomy (GTDB): domain Bacteria; phylum Bacteroidota; class Bacteroidia; order Chitinophagales; family Saprospiraceae; genus DT-111. The sequence goes on along the minus strand of CBDHHG010000028.1, from coordinate 257,910 downwards.
CCAAAACGTTTCGAATATTGAGATGAGTGTCAACAAACTCGATATTCAAACCATTCAGAAAATGCCCACTTTATTGGGAGAAGTCGAAATCATTCGTAGTATCCAACTTCTCCCTGGTGTAAGTACGGTGGGAGAAGGGGCGACCGGCTTCAATGTACGAGGAGGATCCATTGATCAAAACCTCGTGCTGTTAGATGAAGCCCCAGTATACAACTCTTCACACCTCTTTGGTTTCTTTTCCGTATTTAACCCTGATGCCGTTAAAGATGTAAAATTGTACAAAGGAGGAATTCCCGCCCGCTACGGTGGACGTTTGTCTTCTATTTTGGATGTACGCATGAAAGAAGGTAACAGTAAGAAGTTATCTATGAGCGGAGGAGTAGGTTTAATCTTTAGCCGCTTTGCGGTAGAAGCACCAATTATTAAAGATAAGGCTTCCTTCATTGTGGCGGGCCGTCGATCTTATATCGATATTCTAGCCGGTCCCTTTTTAACCGATGGTTTGGAAGGGTCTATCCTCAATTTTTATGACCTTACCCTAAAAGGTAATTATAACATCAATGAAAAAAACCGGGTTTTCCTTTCTGGCTATCTTGGTCGAGACAACTTTGGTTTTGGGGAAAGTGCTGGATTCAATTGGGGTAATGGAACAGCGACCTTGCGCTGGAATCACCTGTTTAGCGACAAACTATTTTCCAATCTCACCCTCTACTACAGTGATTACGATTATGAGATCAGTTTCGGAGAAGACGCAACCAATAGCTTTGATTGGAATGCTCAGATCGTAAATTATAGCCTTAAACCAGAATTCACCTACTTCATTAATCCCAAAAATGTACTGCGATTTGGTGGTCAAGCCATCATCTATGACTTTGAGCCCGGCAATGCAGTTGGAGTAAGTGAAGGAGAAGTGAGTGATGTGAGTTTGGCTAAGAAGTATGCCTTGGAAGGTGGTATTTATATAGAGAATGAACAGGATCTGGGTAGTCAGGTTAAGATCAACTATGGACTCCGGTATTCCCTGTTCAACTACTTGGGTGAAGGGCGTGCCTATGAATATGGCGATGCTCCTGCTGCGGGCTTAAGGAGACCCGTTACTAGTTTCGAAGATTTTGATCAATGGGAATCCATTCAAACTTACTCCAACTTGGAACCGAGGTTTTCCATTAGATACCAGATGACGCCAAGTACTTCCCTAAAGGCCAGTTACAACCGCATGGCGCAGTATCTACATCTCGTTTCCAACACTACGGCTTCCACTCCCGTAGATGTTTGGACACCAAGTACCAATAACATTAAACCACAGATCGCGGATCAGGTAGCTTTGGGATACTTCCAGAACTTCAATAACAATCTATACGAGTTTTCAGGAGAAATCTACTATAAATCCATGGATAACCTAGTAGACTATATCGAAGGGGCCGATCTGCTCTTGAATGAATTCCTGGAAGGAGATCTGCTAACGGGGAAAGGACGCGCCTATGGTTTGGAGTTAATGATGAAAAAGAATGAGGGGAGATTCAATGGTTGGGTCAGTTATACACTCGCCCGTTCTGAGCGCCTGGTAGAAGGAGTGAACGACGACGATTGGTATCCTTCACGTTTTGACCAAACCCACAACCTCAGCCTAACCGCTTTCTACGAACCCGGTAAACGTTGGTCATTCAGTTCTAACTTTGTATTGATTTCGGGAACGCCCACCACATTCCCAACCTCTCGCTTCGAGCAACAAGGGTTTATCATTCCACACAATGCCAACAATACCAGAAACAACGTGAGAATCCCCGTTTACCATCGGCTGGATGTCTCGGCTACCTTGGAAGGGAAGAAGAATGAAGAACGAAGATGGCAAAGTCAGTGGGTATTCTCTATCTACAATGTGTATAGCCGCCGCAACCCCTTCTCCATTTTCTTCCGGCAAGATCAGAACAGAATCCTAGCTGGTCAAGCAGTGAATACAGAGGCGGTAAGACTGTCAGTGATCGGTAATTTTATCCCCTCCGTTTCTTACAATTTCAAATTTTAATAGCTCCAATTACTGAATGCTTAAAAGCACACAAGATGAAGATTCAAAAAGCAAAATATAAATTTTCCCTACGAAATCTGGCAGCCCTGGGGTTTCTAGCATTAGGACTTTGGAATTGCCAAGATGTAATCGATATTGATGTAGATGAAGCGCCGCAATTGTTAGTAGTAGATGCCTGGCTAAATAATCGCCCTGAACCACAGACCATCCGGCTAAGCCTGACCCAGCCCTACTTCGACAATTCCTTTACCGATGGCGTGAGTGAGGCGACGGTGACCATCACCGATGACAAAGGCAATACTATGACTTTTGAGGAAAAGGGAGACGGGAATTACACCTGGTCACCTGTAGGTGAAGAGAATATGGGTGAAGTCGGTACAGCCTATACCTTGAATATAGATTGGAATGGTAAAACCTACACCGGAAATTCCGTGATGAATCCCGTTCCCCCGGTTGATTCCATTAGTCAAGAATTCCGAACGGATGAGATTGGAGGCCCAGACGGGATCTATTGCCAATTCTTTGCAAGGGACATACTCGGCCTGGGCAATGCCTATTGGATCAAGACTTATAAAAATGGGCAGCTTCTAAACAAACCACAAGAACTAAACATCGCCTTCGATGCTGCCTTCGATCCAGGTGCCGAACTGGATGGATTGATTTTCATTCCACCGATCAGAGAAGCCGTTAATCGATGGCCAGATGCAGATGGAGACGACAATGACGAAGTGGCTCCCTGGGCAGTTGGTGACAGCATCACGGTGGAAATTCATTCCATAATGCCTACTGCATTCCGCTTCCTGGACATCGCCAGAGATCAAATGACAAATGGCGATAATACGATCTTTGCCATACCATTAGCTAACACCAGTGGCAATATGGAAAGCAGTCAAGCAGATGAAGATGTACTTGGTATCTTCAATGTAGCTGCGGTATCCAGTTTGGGCGCTAAAATTGAAGAGTAGTAGTCAAACTATTGCGGTGGTCTTCTCCTTGGTTCATCCTTTTCGCTCAGTGGCGTGCTTAATGGGGTGATCCAAGGAGAGGAGGCAAATACCGGGCGCGCCACAGAAGCGAGGTCTACGGCAGGGTCAATTAGCTGCTGGTAAGCCCGACCATTTAAGGAAGCTTTGGAATCCGCATAAACGGCAACATCCTGCCCCTGTTCAGCAAACTGGTCCTTGAGATGATCCGCAAATTGCCAGATCAAATAGGGATGGATGCTCATCTTTCGATACTGCCAAGGCAAGATCATCGTTCGCGGATCGACAATTTGTGTCATCCCGGAATTCTTATCCTTCACGATGAAGTTAACTTGTCCTTTCTTTTCTCTCAGCTTCATATGCCAGGAAAATCGATGGCCCTCCTCTGTCCAATTAACATTCCCTGGATAAAACAAAAACCTCAGAGGCACAGTCACCTGAATCAACATCCAAATGGCGATCCCACCTAAAATTAGCCTTTGTTGGCTATTTAGGGTTGCCGGAGCCAATAGAGCTTCGCGGGAGGGATAACGCATAGGCCATTTTCCGCCCAAACGCTGGAATAACTTCCGGGGCCAACTTGGCGAAAAATACAAGGTCGAAGCTACGATCATAAACCAGGGGAAAATCCCAATATTGAAGATGGTAGCATTCATGAGGTGAAATCCCAAGAGTAGTAAAAAGGCTACGGTTCGCGTACGCTTGAACAATAAGGCTGGTACAACTAGAAGATCCAGAAGCAATCCTCCATAGGCCATCCCATAAGCAATAATGGGCATTTCAAAAACGCTCCCCAACCTGCCACTGGCTACGCTGCGTTGCAACCAACCTTGGAGCGGTTCTCCCTGTAGCCAATCTGGGGTAATCTTGGCAATGCCTCCAAAAAAGTAAGGCACCGCTACCATCAGGCGGGCCAACCACAAGGCCCATAAGGGCACCGTTTCGGCTCCCTTCTGTTTTCGCCAACGGACATCCAATGAGGCTGAACGATTCAAGGGGAGAAAGATCATGACGAAGGACAGCAAAACGACCAGGTAAAAGTGATTGAGATAGCGGGTTTGTTCCAACAAAAACATATAAGAAAAGGATAAGAAAAAAGCTATAGCAGCTAAACGGTAAAACAAACCTGTAATGATACAAATACTAAGTAAAGCCATACCTATAAATAGCCACGTCATACCGCTACCCGGTAAAGGGCCTAAGAAATCAAAGGGCCAGTAGTTGAAATGATAGGCGGGTCGAGAGAACATCTCCGTAATCCAACCTTTAGATAAATACCGGAGCATTTCCCACAACATGATCAGACCAAAGAAAATGCGAAAAAAGATCAATGACGAGGCGTCTACCTGCTTGAACCATTGATTGGCTTTTCCCCGACCTAAAATCTCATTCAGTTCCCCAGTTGCTAATAGTTTCCCTAAATGTTGTGATTTATCTTTGTTTGACTTCTGTCTTTTCTTCTTAGACTTAGCATTTGACTTGGCCATCTTACTACAAGTGTTTTGTTGGTTCATCCCTGTCTAGCGGGAAGGGCTGGATTTACAAATGTAGATCATTCTTCCCAATTTCATTCAAGATCTAAGGTATAAGAGGGCCTTCGGGCCGCTCTTTCTAGTGAGGAGTATTACAATTGTTTACAAATAACTGGTGTTTTTACGAGAATGGCCGTATCTTTCGTATGTGGTATACCAACCACTTACCTACCTTACTTCAATAAGTATTTGCTGCTTTTGACAGCATAGCCATCACTACACACCTATCGATATAAGGCAAGACTACGCCCTTGTTCTTTAACCTTTTACTTTTTCATCATGAGACGCTTTTGTTTAAGCTTAGTGATCGCTCACTTCACCCTATTCTTATCCGCTGAAACGGCGCTACGGGGATTGGTAAAACTACAAAGTAGTGGATCAAAACCCTTGGTCGGCGTAGAGATAAGTGCCTTTGGTGCCAACCCTGTTTACACCAATAGCCAAGGGCAATTTGAATTAGTTTTTCCAAACAAACGGGCCGGTGATGCCGTAAGCCTGATCATTCAGAAGCAAGGATTTGAATTGATCAATGAAAGAGAAATTTCCAAGGTGGTACTACGGAATGATGCTGACGATCCCGTTACCATTGTCATGAGCAGAGCAGGAGAGCGAGACCGACAGGCCCTGGCTTACTACAATATCTTTAGCCGGAGCATCACGGGCAGTTTTAATGATGACTTGAATCGGATACAGCAGCAACTAGACGAGATCCAAGGCGACCAAGAAAAACGGAAGCAACTACAGTCAGAAATCGATGAGCTAAAGGAAGTGCGTTATAATCTGCTCAATCAAGTAGAACACCTGGCAAAAGAATTAGCCCAGATTGACCTGGATCAAGCCTCTGAATTGACCAATACCGCCTTGAATCAAGTAGAGAAGGGGAAAATCCAAGCGGCGCTGGAACTGCTCAATGATAAGGCAGTGGAACAACAATGGCTTAGGATCAAGCGTCAGGAACTAAAGTTGAAATTGGCCAAGAAGAAAGCCATTGATACCTACCTAATCCGAGCCAGTTTGCAATTGGCTATCGGTGAATCAAAACAAGCTTATCAGACCCTTTTGAAAGCCCACCAAAAAGACAGTACTCACTATACCCTAAACATCAAGATAGGGCAATTTTTATCTCAAAACCACCAAACGCTTAAAGCTATCAGCTATTTCCGCAGCGCCTATACAAACGCTACCTTTCTCGACGAAAAGGGTGAAGCTTTAGGGTATGTAGCGACAGAGTATCGCTACTTAGGTGATTTTACAAAGGCAACAACCTACCAGGAACAGGCTATACAGTTCTTTCAACGGGCCTTTGCAAAAGAACCCATTGACTTCTATCAAAGTGAAGAGGCACGTTTAAGGATAAATTTTGCTTTGTTGTACAGAGATCAAGCCCTATTCTCCGAAGCGTTGGTACAACTGGAAAAGGCTATAAATTTATTCCTAAACCTAAAGGACCAAACTGATCCGTTTGCACGCGTATTTCTCATTGGTGCTTATCAAAAGAAAGCTTCCATTCACAAAGAGTTACGCCAATATGAACAGGCCGGTTCTACCTTGGATCTCGCCCTAAAAACCGCTCAACATGGACAAGTCATGGATACGACTACCTACCAGGTCGCTCTGGCAGATATCTACAATGACAAAGGCCTATTGGAAATGGATCAAATGAAACTGGAAACGGCTGAAACCCATCTACTACAGGCCGAAACCCTATATGCCAACGCTTCTAAGAATGATGGTCTAAGATTTCTCGATAAAATGCGACAGGTCAAGAATAATCTAGGAGTGTTGTATAGCAAGTCTGATAAGCACTTGGATAGTTATACTCTGATGGAACAAACGCTAGGCATAACGCGCCAGCTATTTGATCTCAACCCCGGGCGCTTTCGAAAATTTTACGCTTCGATACTTTTAAATATTGGTGTAACAGCCTTCAATCTACAGCAGTATCCAGCAGCAGAGGACTACCTAAAAGAGGCCATAACAACCTACAGGCAATTGTGCTCACTTTATCCGAATGTCTACGAAGTAGATCTGACCCACGCCCTTTCAAATCTAGCCATCTTACATACGGGTTTGAAAAGGGAGGAAGAAGCCGTTTCCTTATTTAAGGAAGCCCAGCAACTCCTAGAGCAACAGACCAGAGAGAGGCCCGGAGTATACGAAGTGGACCTGGCCCTTCTGCGTTTTAACTTGGCAGGACCATACGCAAACCTCAATCAGACCGACAAAGCACTGGAAGTCACTCAACAAGCCCTAGAGACCTTCCGCCAAAAATATGAAGAGAATCCAGCCATCTATGGAGAGATATTGGCTAAGGTCTCCCTCAACATGGGGTTCCTATTGTATGAGGAGAAACGCTATAGCTTGGCACAGCAGCATCTCGAACAAGCAGAAGAGCAATTTACCATCCTGGTGCAAGGCCAAGCTGCCTTTTACGACCCATTACTTGGAAGCATCAAAGACCTGCTCAGCCTCGTCTATCTTTTCCTGGAAGATCTCTCAAAAGCCGAACAAAAAAACAGAGAAGCTCTAGAAATTCTAGCTAAAAATCCACTAGTTCGAGCTCACAAAGGGCATGTTGAACTCTATCGGGGGAACTGGGACGCGGCCAGGACTAGCTATATAGAAAACGCACAATCCATTGACCCAGATAGTAACAAGAAGGTAGCTCTCCTTCTCCAGGAAGAGCTCCAGGCCTTTAAGGAACAGAAAATCAAACATTCCCTACTATCTAAAGCCATTCGGCTTATGCAAAAACAGCCGTAACCCGATGTGGTGGCTATCACAAGATCGGCCCGCTGCTACAATCAGATGGTTAAGAGAAGGGTAGTGCTATGCCCCCAGATCATGAATACTTCACGAGCAAAGTAGGGCACCTGGAATTAGCTGTCTCACTATGGTAGATTTGACCTAGAGCAACCGATTTTCTATCTCGAATATGTGTAAAAGTAGTATCTTTGAAGATTATTTATAACTGAATTGCTCATGTGTAATCGACTGATCTTAACATACCGGCTTCTAGGTCCCTAGTTTTACACTGGGCAATGCGATCAAACCAGATACAATGCAACTTTCTTTTTCCAGAAACAACTTTCTTATTCTAATTTTGGCGCTGATGTTGTCCGCTTGTGCCAACAATAATGAACCTAATACAGGTACCAACAGCACCACGCCTGCAGTACCGCTACAGAATACCAATTCTGGGGTAGATCATTACACCTGCCCTAATGGGCACCCCGGCGCTGCATCAGGGGGTAATTGTTCCGTTTGTGGAGTAGCTTTGGAACACAATCAAGCCTACCACAATAATCAACCTGCTACTACGCCGAATATATCTACTACCCCTACCACCCCGAATCCTACTACTACTGCAGCTTCACCAGCACAGAATGCCGCCGGGGAGTACCATTATACGTGCCCTAACGGACACCCCGGCGCTGCATCAGGGGGTAATTGTTCCGTTTGTGGATCGGCCTTGGCTCATAATCAAGCCTATCACAACACGCCAGGAGCAGTGACTCCTACTACCACTACACCTAGTATCACGCCTGCAGCCAGCAATGGTCAGACTTTTGCGCCAATGTTACAAGACAATGCAGGAACTCCAGCTGCCCGAGTTCCACCGACCACCACCACCGCAGCAACACCCGCTAAGAACGCGGCAGGTGAATACCATTATACTTGTCCTAAAGGGCATCCAGGAGCTGGTGCAGCGGGTAACTGCTCTGTCTGTGGTTCCGCTTTAGCTCATAACGCGGCCTATCACAATTAATGTCAAGCATCAGATTAAGAGAGTAAAAAGATTATTACTCTAATTACTCTCTTAATCCGTACCTTTGTATTAGAATTAGTATGAAAACATCACTCCTGCCCTTTATAGGTGGAAGGATCGTTGAGGTAGCTTAAGAAATGGGGTTGGAGGACTTAGAAAAAACTCGGACTAGTAATGCGTAACTATGACCTCTCCGATCCTACCGATCTAGATCTTCTCAAATCAGATTTCGAAGCCTTTACACCTGAAGATTGGCAAGAAATGATAGATTTCTCGTTAGCCGATGGGAACAAAAGAAAGGTTTCCTATGATGAACGTGGCTGTTTGATGGCCGCTCGAAAGAAGGCTTTATACAATGCATTTCCAACGGCTAAACAAATGGTATGGGCCCTGAAAATAGCGGATAAGATAGAGGAGTTAAAAGATAAATAGGCAACTTGTCCTACTAGGCTAGTTCATAGGCTATCAGGCACTAATTGCTCATTTGAATGCGCTGTAGTAGGATGCCAAAGCCCTGCCCGTTCTGGAAGCTCAGGTTTGCACCTAACTGTTTGGCCCGCCACCGGATATTGGACAAGCCCAAGCCCGCCGAGGGTTTATCTTCCTGCCAAGGCCCATGTCCATTATCCTGAATGTACATGTCATAATTTCCACTTTCCTGTTGAATTAATATCTTGACATGTCCGGCATCCGAATGTTTAGCCACATTGGTAATGGCTTCTTTCCCAATACAGTATAAATTTCGACGAAGAACGGGGGAAAGCGATTGATCTTGTTCAACCCCCTTCAACTGTATTTCAAAATCGACGCCGATTGGCCCAAGGACATCATCAGCATGTTCATATAGGCGATCTATCAAATGTTTCCATTGCCCTTTGCGGTTATCAATGGTCCAAACTAGATCTCGCATACGCGACATTGCTGTGCGACTCATTTCAGCTATTCTAGACAATTTCGTGGCATCGAACTCGCCTGGATTGAGTTCTAACAACTCAGCCTGCATCGCTAAGCCAGACAAAAGCGTCCCTACATCATCATGCAAATCCGAAGAGATACGAGTACGCAACTCATCTAACTCCAATTGATGTTTATGGCGCAATACTCGCTGCTGATAAAGCAAGAAGATCAAGGCAAAAACCAGGAGAACAAAAAGTAAATTTTGAATTTGGAAATGCAATAAATCGAAAGTAAGAAGACTCTCCTCAAGAATAGGGGTAAAAAGACTAGAGGACTTCATGTTTTGTGCAATTAGGAGTTTGGATAATGGGTTTTAGGTGTTCATTTTTGTATTCACTTGAGCCAATTCCTTGACAACTCTTTTAGACCATTCACACCTAAGTTTGAGACATTGAAGTCGTCTAAAAATATCTCACTAACCGCGATAGAGCTCAGCAGACATTCTGAAACAACTTCATTCAAAATTGCCAAATCCAGGTTTCCTACGCCTGTATATATATTGCAGTGTGCAGTACAAATCTATCAAGTCAATACAAAAAGTAGCACAAATTCATCACACCCTAGCAATCAAAAACACACAAAACACTAATAATCAAACCAATAAGACTATCACAAACACCTTTACACAGAACCCTTGTGGAAGCATTTATAAATCCAAATAATGGATATATTTTGGATTGTTAATATTTCCTAGTATATTTCAAGGTCTCCAGGTAACATATACCAATTTCTTAGTCAAATAGTCTAATACCCAACTGATTTATTTTTCCTCCTCTTTGATTTGATGAAAAAAGCCATCGAATCCCCTCCGAGGGTAACTGTCTCCCGATCTCAAATTAGAGTTGTATTCGATTCTCAATTTTATAAACCTATTACTATCATGGACCTCAAACGCATTATTCTTTACACCCTACTCTTGATGGTAGGGCTAGGACTAGGTTATGTTGTGGGTACAGCTAAACCTAGGAATGGTCCCATCCAGCAGACAAGTACAGAAGCTACTTCTCCTAACAAACCAAAAACGGCAGAGGCAACTCGCACCGTTCTTCCTACTGACACCGCTACTTTGGAACAGGACGAGACTACAACAATCCCTGCGGAAGCACCCACTGGCTCCGACCTTTCTGGTGGTGAAGACATGCTAATAGCTGATGCAGGGAAGGCAGTATCAGAACTTCCCTCTACTGATCTATGTTTCAAGCCTGGCAGTGATGAGCTAAGAAATACACTCTTGGTATACACTCAAAAGCTGGAACGTGACTCCCTCTGGTACAATAATAGAGAACCTCTGAAGCTGCTGGATTGCTCAGGCATCTTTCATAGAATCTCAGCATTCATTAGTGGCAAATGCGATGCCTATACCTATCCAGATGTGAACAGTACGCGAGATACTCGTGCCTTAGCAGGATGGTATTATGACAACGACAACTTAGTTATCATCCATGATGCTGCCAAACAGCGCAACTTGATTAAACCTGGCACAGTTATGTTTTTTGGCAAATCAGGGCAAGTCTACAATAATCTAACCATTGAGCGCTTGAAGACGCCCATGCCCAATCATGTAATCATGCATGTGGGGGTAGTAACTGACGTAAAGAAGGATGCTAATGGGGATGTCATTAACTACACTATGTTTCATGGTAGACGGCCTGGCAAGATTGCCTCCAGTACTTACTATCACAAACTAGAGCCGCCTAGAGCTGGTTTCCCGCCTTTAGGCAATTGGAACCAACAGTTAGTGGCAGTGGCCAATATTATGACTCCGAAATAAAGGATACCACTCAAAAGAAAGCCCTGCTGACTAAGTCGGCAGGGCCCTTGCTAATTAAAACCTGTAAAGTTTTACTATACGATACTTCTTTATGTCGTGCCAGGCTAAGACTGACCCTTTAATTTCTTTCTTCTTGCTACAGAATTTTCAAAACTTTAGTTCCATTTGGATATTACACCGAGCATAAGGTGATGGTGGGCCGACAATCCGTTCAAAACCCAGCTTGTAATACAGATTAATGGCAGGTTCTTGTTGCGTATTACTTTCGAGATACACACGAGACGCCCCTAAGTTTTTGGCCTTTTCTACAATCGCTTGTCCCAATAGCCACCCAATATGCTTCCCGCGAGCAGCTGGAGCCACAGCCATTTTCACCATTTCATAACCTCCATCCTCCATCTTCATTAAACCGCAGGTACCTACCACTTCTCCATCATACTCTGCCATGAAGATATGCCCTCCGGACTTAATGATACTCCCTTCCGGGTCATCAAGTACTTTGTAATCCTCTTGTTCCAGCTCATAAAACTTAGAAATCCATTCTTCATTTAATGATTTAAAGGCAGGAGCATGTTCCGACTGAAAATCGATGATGCTAACCGCTCGGCTTTCTCTTTCCTTCCGCTTTTCATATACCCGTGTAAAGAAATCCTTCTTGGATAGTACATATTCTATTTCTTCCATGGCCTTCCAGAGATCATGACGAGTCTCATCCAGCACTTCCTCTACTGCCTCTCGGACGTCCAAGTACTGAATTTGCATCCGTCGATTCATCTCCCAGCCTAGGTCTGAAAGGCGCACGATGTTCACCCGAGCATCTTCCTTGCTTTTCTCGCAGACGATGATTCCTTTGCGCTGCATTTCCTTAACAATCTGACTTACGGAAGGATGTGTATGTCCTATTTGGCGAGCGATCTCTGTGATGGAAAGGTGATCCGCCTCTGAAAGCACATAAAAAACCGGAAACCATTTGGGGTTGATGGACACCCCATACATCTCCAACACCTTTGCAGCGTCTTCCATAAACTGCTCCCCTAACCTTCTCAATCGCGTCCCTAACGCCAGTTTCCCCGTTCGTATAAAAAAGTCCGTCACCATTAATATTATAAATTACGTAACTAATTACGCAATTTACTAAAAACTAACTTTTATCGCAAGCACCCTATTCAAAAAGAAGTCATGCTATGGCCCAAAGCCCGAGGCCATAGCTTCTTAGTCATTCAACTATTATTTAAAGAAGCGTTAAAAACGAAGGACACAAATTAGAATCTCAAAGGGAAATTATAATTCCTTGGAAAATGTCTGCATCTTCATAACTGAGAGCTAAGTCCCGGAACTTTCCCAGGGAAATCAATCGTCTCCATTTTTTCCAATCAGAATTGCAACTCAATAATGAAAGAAAAACCGACTCAGAAGTCCAGAAGGGATTTCATTAAAACCGGAGCTGTTGCTGCCGGAACATTTATGATCGTTCCTCGTCATGTTCTTGGCAAAGGCTACATTCCCCCCAGTGATAAACTTAACCTAGCCGCTATTGGAGCAGGTGGTAAAGGGTGGAGTGATATTCGTAATGCATGGAATGAGGGCGCGGAAAATGTGGTGGCACTGTGCGATGTAGATACCAATCGCGCTAAGAACGCTATAGAAAAATTTCCTGATGCAAAGCTTTATAAGGATTTCAGGGTCATGCTAGAGCAGCAAAAGGATATTGATGCCGTAACCATCTCTGGCCCTGACCATATGCATGGTGTCGCAGCCATGGCTGCTATGCAAATGGGTAAACACGTTTATGTCCAAAAGCCATTGACGCACAATATTTACGAGGCTCGTAAATTGACAGAGGCAGCCCGACAATACAAGGTGGTGAGCCAAATGGGTAATCAGGGAGCCTCAAACCCTGAGCAACAGTTAATGGTAGAATGGTTCAACAAAAAGAAAATTGGCAAGGTGCATACCGTCCACGTTTGGACCAATCGCCCGGTCTGGCCACAAGGGATTCCCTTTCCGACCGAAAAGCCAACGCTGCCGAAGCAAATCAGCAAGAGCGACTGGGATTTGTTTATTGGTCCTGCACAGTACGTAGATTATCATCCTTTATTCCACCCTTTCAAGTGGAGAGGTTGGTGGAATTTTGGCACCGGTGCACTTGGCGATATGGGTTGTCACTTAATTGACACGCCCTTCCGTGTACTAGAACTAGGATACCCTACGGAGGTAGAATGTAGTGTGGGACAGGTTTTCACCAGAGATTGGACACCTGAACATATCCCGGAAGGATGCCCTCCTTCTTCCAGCGTGCAAATTAAGTTTCCTGCTACCAAAAGGAATAAGACAGAGATGACCATGAACTGGTCAGATGGTGGTATTCGTCCCTTCCACCCAGATTTGATTCCCGCCAATGATCCACTAGGGGAAAGCAATAGTAGCAATGGTGTACTAATGATAGGTACAAAAGGGATCATGACCTGTGGAACTTATGGGCGCAATCCGAAGATGTATCTCAAGAATGGCGAAGTAGTTACCATGCCCGAGGGCTACTCTGCTGGCAACCCTAATGAAAACCTACCCGAACGAGGGCACCAGACCAGTTGGGTTCAAGCTTGTAAAGCAGGATTTGGAAGTGACAAGCATCAAGCCTTGACTTCTTCTTTTGATTATTCTGGTCCATTGACGGAAACGGTACTGATGGGTAATCTAGCCATTCGCAGCTATGCCTTGGGTAAGGCGAATGACCGCGGTCGTATGAGTTTCTACGGTAGAAAGCGACTGCTATGGGACGGTAAGAATATGAAGATTACCAATTTCGACGAAGCGAACCAATTCGTCAAGCGAGAATATAGAGAAGGCTGGGATCTAATCTAGCTTTCCCCCATCCAGAAAGAAAGGTCTCAGGTTTTCCTGGGACCTTTTTGCATTTCTTGCACTCACCTCCTTACCACTTGCCCCGCCAATTTCTTCTGGTACTCCCCCTGATCTACGACAACTTGCCCATTCAATACTACCCAATGCATTCCCTCTGCCAATTTATCAGGTTCGATAAAATCAGCATTATCCTTGATCTCTTCTGGATGGAAGACAAGGATATCCGCCTTATAACCTTCCAGGATCTTTCCTCGATCTGGCACGCCAAAGGTCTCTGCCGTGAGTCCAGTGCTTCTGCGGATCATATCTTCGAGGCTAAGGACCTGCTTTTCAAAAACATGTTCTCTAATCTTCTTTGGAAAAGAGCCGTATTTTCGAGGATGGGCATTCGTACCATCAGAGCTGGTCATTACCCAATCTTGCTGCATGAAGTATTGGATATCCGATTCCTGCATATTATAGGATGCGACGGTGGCACTGCCATTCTCTATGATCTTTAGGGCCGTTTCCACTGGGTCCAGGTTCCAGGCAGCAGCAATCTCCGCCAAAGTCTTACCCTGAATATCCTTATTCTTAGTAAACGTAAGCAAAAGTGATGCTGGGCCGCCGCGACGTCTGAGGTTTTCCAGTACATCTATTCGCAGACGCCGAACATACAACGGGTCTTTGAACTTAGTTTCGAAGTCTAAACCATCAGCGAAGGCCCACCTCGGTAGCAGGGCTTTATCCAAGTGAGTACCAGAAGCCCGATAAGGGTACTGGTCCGCAGTCACCCGCTGTCCCGCAGCACGAGCGTTGGCTATCAATTCAACGGCTTGAGCACTCTGCCCCCAAACATCGACTCCTAAACATTTAATGTGAGAAATATTGACAAGAATATTTGCCTGTTTTCCGATTTCAAGGGTTTCCTCTATGGCTGCCAATAAGCCAATATTGTAACTACTTTCGTCCCGAATATGTGCATCGTACATCCCTCCCCTCTCCGCAGCTACTTTAGCCAATTCGATAACCTCCTCTGTGCTCGCAAAACTAGCAGGAGCATAGTACAATCCTGTAGAAAATCCCAGTGCTCCTTCATCCATACCCTTTGCTACCAGCGTCTTCATATTGCGAAGTTCTTCCGCTGTCGGTTCCTCATCCCTCATACTCATTACTCGCTGTCGGATAGTCCGATGCCCTACCATAATAGCAGCATTAGTGCCAATTCCCTGTTCTTCCCACTCTTGTAACTTCTCACCAATTTGCAACACACTTCCTCCATCACTCCCCGTTACTACTGTAGTAACTCCCTGCATCAGATAATTGAGGTTCTGATTTTTCACAGAATCAGATAAATCATCCATCGCGTGCGTATGTGGATCGATAAAACCGGGCGTGACCGTGTAGGAATCTGCCTCAATTATCTGTTTGGCTTCATATGACAATTGACTCAAATCACCAATAAAAGCAATTGTATCTTGAACGATGGCAAGGTCTGCTACATAACTTTCCTCGCCCGTACCATCAATGATTGTCCCCTTCAAGATGACCAAATCAAATTGCTCCTTGTGTTGACAGGCGGTCAGGCTGAGTATGAACAGGAATAGAACAGAGTAGATGTTTTTCAAGATATACAGATTTAGGGTAAAGAGTATCCTTGCTCTTAAAAGTACAAAAGTTCTGCCGCCAAATTCCTAGTGCGCACTCAAGAGAGAAACCGGACTTATCTACAGCCTGGCCTGAGCACCATGTGTCTAATTCTTTTTTTCCGTCGAGGAAGATGTAGTCGCCTTGCTATCAGTCTGCCCTTCACTCGTTTTTTCCTTGGCTATATCCGTCATGTATCTTTCTCTTTCTTTCGCTAACATACCTTCTACTCGCTCGGCAAAACGTTTATAGGCCTTTTCATGATTGCCTATAGATCGATACCGTCCTGTTTGTTGGATAAAATGCCACCCTTCGCTCTTTAAATTCTCCACGGTAGCTCGATAATGGCGCCAACGGTCTCCATAGCTAAAGAATTCATGAATTCCTGCACTAATGGATACAATCATACTAATGATCAAGGTGGCTAAGTAGAGGACGGATTGACTATCCAGCGGATTGTCCGCAGAAGGTGGATTATTCAGGCTAACTAAAACGGGCACAATGGCACTCCCCACAATCACGATAATTTTCAGGATATAATGGCGAATCTTAGATTTTCGAGCATCTTTTTCCATGTTTTCTACCCGAACTAGCCATCGGTAGCACATTAAATCTTTTTCAAAATCCTTCAGGTCAATTTTCTCAATGATCGCCTTTATTCGGTCTGCATTAAACCCATAGAGTGGATCTACGAATCTGTTATTTTTTTTCGATTTTAGACTACTGGACATAGTTGTAGGTCTTAGGTGAAAATATGGTTTGACGCTACTTTTCCAACAGAGTTAAAAAGTAACGCGAGTAGCCAAATTAGGCAAATTAGGGAAGTGTCCTCGAACACAGCACCCCAAAAGGAGGTATATCCGCTCAATTTAAAGGAGCCGAGGAATTGAGTACACAAACTTAAAACAAGCAGGAGATTAACACACTAGGATAAAAAAAGAGAGAGCAGACATAAGTCCTGCTCTCAGCCAAAGATAATGTATGAAACCTAATTTTTTACAGTGGGTGCATTTCAAATTAAGTTTTAAAAATAAAAGCTAGAATACTAGGATGCAAAATTATTGATCCCAAATTGCTCCATTATCCTAGATTTTATGAAAAAATTAAGGAATTAGTAACTTTCCTTGCATCGAGGAGGAATAGATGGCCTCTTGTATCCTTATATTATGGAGGTAATCATCCAGATTAGTCTCAAAAGGTTTCCCCTGGAGTAGGCAATCTACAAAGTGACATTGGGTAGCATAAACACAATCCCCTGCAAAATTTCTCTTTTGATGTAGGTAATCATGCTGAAAACTTTCCCTACCTAGAGGTTGTATGCTGATTTGGCCATCCAAACCCAAGCGAAGACTTCCTCCATTTCCCTCCAACAACAATTCTCCAAAAGTATAACGAGGGTCTTCCGCATCGGCCTCATTAAATCGATTCCCATCGAAGACGCCAGTCGCTCCATTGGCAAATTGGAAAAATACCATAGCACAATCTTCTCCTTCAATGGCTAAATTTAATTGTCGCAAGTGGGCAAAGACGCTCGTAATATTTCCGAATAAGTAACGAAACACATCTACGTAGTGAATACCTGTTTCGTAAATAAGTAACCTGGGCATGGTGCGGAAATAAGGTTGCCGATCCAAATAGGCATCCTCAGGCCATCCATCACCTGTACGCATACGAAAGTAAATGCTGTGCAATCGATCTCCCACCACCTCCTGATCGAGCAGAGATTTGATTTCCCGGAACCAAGGCTGGAATCGGAAGTTTTCGTGTACCATAAAAGGTACGCCAGATGCCTTTGCGGCTGCCTGCAATTGCTCGGCCTCCTCCAAGGTGGGGACGAGTGGCTTTTGGCAAATGATGGCGATCCCACGGGCCATCGCTTCCTGGCACATCAATAGATGGAAGGCTGGAGGGGTGATGATATCAATAAAGTCCGGTTTTTCTTCATCCAACATGGTCGTCACATCATCATAAAAGCGGGAAATGCCATAGTATCGGGCGGTCTGCTTAGCCTTCATGATATCGAGATCACAAAGGGCTACCAGCTCCACTTCCGGGATACGGGTCCAAGCCTCAAAATGAAACTGAGAGAAAAAGCCCGCTCCCACCACTACTCCTTTTAATGGATTCATACCGTTTTTATCATATTGGGGTTAATAAGTCTCCACCTAAGCTGTTTACCATTTAGCTACCAACTGCCAGCAGTGGTTGGTCTGCTTTAATTCTAGACCATAAGATTACACCTAATACATTCAAGCCTGCACCCAAAAAGAAAAAGGGCGTAACGGATCCCGTCCAGGCTTGCAAATAGGGGAATGCCAAAGCCGTAATAAAAGAACCGATATTACCGGCCATATTCATGGCACCAGAAACCGTTCCTGCATGCCGCTGGCCAATATCTACGCAAAGGGTCCAAGAAGGGGGTAAGGTCATGTCTGCGCCCAAAATAGCCAAGCTCAGAAAGATTACAGCCCCTAAGGCTGTATCCATATAAACACTACCAATTAGCCCTAGGGCGGCGAGACTAAAGCCAATCATAGCCGTGAGCGAGCGAGAAGCATTCCAACGGCCCTGCTTATAGATGTAGTCAACTAGCCAGCCCGCCAACCAATTCCCCAATGCTCCAAAGATGAAGGGAGCAGACGCATAAAACCCCGCCTCCATTGCATCCAATTGGTATTTACTCTTTAGATAGGGAAACAACCAGGTTAAGGCAAAAAAGAAGGTGAAGTTGCTACAAAAGTACTGCACCATCGTCATCCACATGTTCGAAGAGGAGAAAAGTTGACTCAGTGGAAGTTGCTCACTTTTAGGGTTTGCCGTGGCCTGCTGCCGATGTGCCTTGATGTATTCCTTTTCCGCTTCACGGATGGCCGGATGATCCGTGGGGTCATCCCGAAACAGCAGCCACCAGGCTATTGCCCAAACAGCTCCAATACCTCCCAAAATAGCAAAGGTTATCCGCCAGCCATAGGCATCGATTAACCAAGCGACGGAAGGTAAGGCAAAAGCCGCTCCGAGCCGGGACCCCGAAAAATTGATCCCGGTAATCAAGCCTCTTTCCTTGAGCGGTATCCAGGAAAAAATAGCCCGAGACATACCTGGAAAAGCACCAGCTTCCCCAGCTCCAAAGAAGAAACGTACCAGCAGCAATGATATATAATTCCAAACCGCCCCCGTTAAAGCCGTTAAGGCAGACCAAAAAGTTACAATGCTAGTCAAGGCTAAACGCGGGCCAAAGCGATCCGCCAAGCGCCCGCCGGGAACCTGAAATAGGGCATATCCTAAAGCAAAGATGGATAGCACCCAGCCCATGGCCTTATCGCTTAAACCTAGATCCCCCGCCACAGGGTCTTTGGCTACAGAGATGCAAACTCTATCAATGTATAAAAGCAAGGCCAAGAGAAACATCCCCAAGGCCATAAAGTGCCTTCCTTGCGGAAAGCGCTGATTCTTCGTTGGTTCTTTCATCATCTCTAGCTTAATTGTTCCCGCTGTTCAAAAGCAATGGCACGTACGGGTGCACCATCCCCCCCCTTTATCTTTAACGGCAAGGCCATAAAGAACACGGATTCGCCTTGTAGTGATTCCAAATTACATAAGCCTTCCACGATCACTACCCCCCCCGCAAGCAATATTCGATGTATCCGGGTCAATTCTTCTAGGTCATTTACATTGGCTACAGATGGAGGTTCTACGCCCAGCATTTTCACGCCTCGCTGTACGCACCACTCGGCTAACTCATCACTGATACGCGGCAAGGCATCCCGATAACTTGACTCCCCTACCTGATGACTCCAGCCGGTTTGCAGCAGCAGACTATCTCCCGGCTCTACTTTGTTTGCCACTTCTCCCAGATCCTTTAGCTGAATCCAGCGGCTGGTACAGTCTCCATCGATTCGAGCCACCCATGCTTTTCCCATCAAAGAAGACAAGGGGTACTCATCAATCGTGTCATCGCTTACCCCAAAATGTAAAGGTGCATCCATATGGGTACCGCTGTGGGAATATAAATGCAAAGTGGTCGCATTCCAACCATCAGCCTCAACCGTCTTGGCTACATCGATCTGAACACCTTTTTGGCCGCTCTTTATTGGCATCGTTAAATCAACAGGGACAGCATTCCACATGATTTTCGTTTATGCGGGTACGGACAAATTTGCGATCACTGCTTCTGCGACATCCTGGGTAGATGCAGTGCCCCCAAGGTCTTTCGTCTTTACGCCGTCCTGAAGGGTCCGCTCGATAGCTCCTACAATTGCGGCAGCGGCGGCTTCCTCCCCTAGATGCTCAAGCATTAGCGCCCCTGACCATATTTGTCCAACGGGATTAGCTATTCCCTGACCAGCTATATCAGGAGCCGAACCGTGGATAGGCTCAAACATGCTAGGCATATCTTTCTCCGGACGTAGATTCCCACTAGGGCCCAAGCCTAAGCTCCCCATGATCGCCCCGCCTAAATCACTTAGAATATCCCCAATCATATTAGTTGTAATAACGACATCGAACAGCTCTGGCCGAAGAACGAAGTTGGCAGAGGCAGCATCCACGTACATTTCCCGATAGGCAACATCAGGGTATTGTGCCGCTACTTGCGACATAACATGATCCCAGTAGGCCAAGGTGTGAATCATGGTATTCGACTTGGTGACATTGGTGACATGGTTTCGGCGTTTTCGAGCCAACTGAAAGGCGTAATGAGCCACTCGTTCAATGCCTGCTCTAGTGAAGACATTGGTTTCTGTAGCTAAACCATGAGGTTCTTCTGGATAAAATATCTTTCCATTCTGTACGAATTCTCCTTCCGTGTTCTCCCGAAGTACCACAAAATCGATATCCTCTACCTTTTTATTCCGTAGTGGACCTTCTACGCCAGGTAAAAGTTTAACGGGACGGTAGTTGACGTATTGTTGAAAGTGAGTTCGTACTCTAGCGGTATATAACTTGAAAGGCAAGGTATCATCTACCTCTGGCAGTCCAACGGCTCCAAATAGGATAGCATCAAACTGGGCTAAAGTATCCAGGCCATCAGCAGGCATAAACTCGCCGTGCTCCCGGTAATATCCAGCCCCCCAAGGAAAAGAGGTGGACATCAGTTCAAATTGATAAGCTGCGGCGGCAGCCTCCAGCACTCTCCAACTTGCTGGAACGATCTCATGCCCAATTCCATCACCATTGACGATGGCGATATTGTACTTTTTCATGCGGAAATATTCTTAATGTTCTTAGATTGCTAAAATGGGGTAATCAAGGCCACCCAATCCTGTTGCTGTCCGACACTTGGTGTGGCTAGCTGAATAGGTGTTCTCCCCTTTAACTTCAGTGTCTCCTCTTCGAGCCATTCCCCAGTCATTGGATTCATCCACTTAATCTCTACTCTTTCGGGGCCGTCAGTAAGGTCCAGGAAAATAGATTGTGGCTTCTTACAGTACAACACATAGATATCCCCCTCCTTAGCTAGACAATGCGCCTGTTCTCCTTTTAGTAATTCATCCATTGGCACCATTTCATTCATCGGTAAATCCGAAAAGAAATCCAGGGTAATTTTCGTTTGTTTCCACAATTGATCCCGGCTTCGCCAGTCTTCACAATTCAGATCACTACAGGCATACTTATAGCCAAAATACCATTCAACCCCGCTCCCACCTGCCAGAAAGGTAGGCCACAGCACCTCTTGTCTCAAAGTATCGTGTGTTGGCATATCCTGATCTGGCATAGCTCCCATCCAATACCAACCAATTTCATCCATAAAGCTCACCCATTCATGACCGCTTTCTTTGGACGCCTCCCACCACTTCAAAATGTCTTGATGCACTCTATACCGGTTTCCAATTTGTACGGACAAGCCATTCAAGGGCTCAAAACCGAGCATATCTGGCAAAATAGAATCCTTAAGCTGAGGGGCGGCGTGAGTGTGCAGTAGGACTGGATTCTGATAGGGATCATTTTCCTTAAACCAAGCGGTCATAGCCTTGCGTTGGGCCGTATTTTGGCCGATGGGCGAAAAATCAGCCGGACCGTTTTCTTCTCCCAAATTCCAAAACAGAGCATGATGATGTGCAAATCGAGCCACTAGTTCTCTATAGTAGAGTGATCGAATTGGACCGGTATCACCATTATCCAGCAGCATTTCGTTTTCGGTCTCCTGAGTCACAAAATGCAAGGCGACCCCTTTAGCTTGTGCGTGAGTAAAAACGATATTCCACTGATCGAGTTTACTACAATCAAAACGGCTTAGATCTGTATGTGAACAATAGGGGAAGACGTCTCTTCCATCACCTTCAATATTCATGGTCAGGAAGTAGACGGCGTTCATTCCCACCTCCGCCAGGTAATTAATCGCCCCGATTAGCCCCTTCCCCTTGCCATTTTGCCAACTGGGATCACCAGTTCTCCAATCGGATATATGGGGTTGATAGTGTTTGATAAATTGTTTGCTAGAATCAATACTATAGGTTCCATCGAAGTCAGCGTAGGCCAGTAGGTTTTCGGGACTATTTGCCCCTCCTTTGATAAAGGGTTCTCCTGTTTCAGCAAAATGAAAAAAGCGCCCCTTTGGATGAACAAGTCTGCCCTTGGATTGAAAAGGGTGTGTACTGGCAGTAGGTGCAATGACCTCGAAAGTACCGCCCTGACCATCGGGGCCAAGTGCTTCTCCAGCTTCATTGGAAGCAGCGATCATTTTGCCCTGCTCAAAGGAAACACGGTAATTCCAGGTTCCTATCTGATCCGGCGTAAAATGTACCCGCCAGGTATTGCCTTCCGTGGCACTAGATTCTGCCGCTTTGCCATCGGCAGCGTAGTAAGCAGGTACCTTATATTCCTGCTCCCCATTTGAAAAAACAACATTCATACGGTAATCCGTAAAGGGATTCACGGCTGCCGTTTCACTAGTATTTGGGCCTTCAAAGTCAAGGGTGATAACTTCCCATTTCTCATACTGCCCTAGCTCCGCAGGAGCTTCTTGACATCCCAGAAAAAGAAGTAGGACCCCAACCGCCGATACTGCGATAAATCTGGATAATATCATTCGCAAATACATAATTCTTGGGTTTTAACAGTATAGAGTTGTCAATCCCAGTGTTAGCATTGTTCAGCGGTCGGGACCGATCAAAACATCATGAATACAACATATTAGCAATCAAATATTGTAGTAATTTTCGTAAGACCTGTAGAAGATAAAGTGCAATCTTTACATTTTAACCAAAAATAATTGCGCAAGCGCTTGCACAAGGCTATCTTATCCCCCCTTACAAATAGAGATTGAGATTCCCGTTATGAATGATCACGCCATCAAGTTAAAGGACATTGCGCGCATTTTATCTGTATCTGAAAGCACCGTCAGTCGGGCGTTACGCGATCATCCCAGGATCAGCTTGGCTACCCGCAAGAAAGTCAAAAAGCTAGCCGAACAGCTGGACTACATGCCTAACCAGGTGGCCAGAAGCTTACAGAATCGCCATATGAACGCCATTGGCGTAGTGCTGCCTAAACTTAGCTATCACCTATATGCGCAAGCTATCAGTGGAATGGAAGAAGTAGCGGAGCAATTAGGCTACAACATCATTATTTGCCAAACCAATGAAAGCACAAAGAGAGAACAAAACATTGTCCAGGAACTCTTGTCCTCTCGCATTGCGGGCTTCATTATTTCCTTATCCAGTAGCACAGTAGATTTTGAACACTTTGCTAAAATCAAGCGCCGGAAGGTGCCCCTGGTATTCTTCAACCGGGAATGTGAGGATATTCATACGGATAGAGTTATCATTGATAATTTTGGTGTTGCTCGTCAAGCAGTAGAACATCTCATCCTTAGCGGTTGTAAAAGGATTGCCTATTTTGGTGGCCCTACGGAAGTCCAGATCAGTAATAGAAGGTTGGAAGGCTATACCGCTGCGCTCAAAGCGCATCAATTTCCGTTGATCGCTGACTATATCGTTCATACAGAATTCAATCCCCAAAGTGCTTATCAAGCTGCCGAACGCTTATTAGGTTTACCAACTCC
The DNA here is from genome assembly GCA_965263225.1 of Saprospiraceae bacterium. GTDB lineage: Bacteria > Bacteroidota > Bacteroidia > Chitinophagales > Saprospiraceae > DT-111. The sequence continues at coordinate 234,382 of CBDHHG010000028.1, read as the reverse complement.
TCCGGATGCCATCTTGGCTTTCAGTGATCAATTTGCCTATACTTTGTACCAAAGAGCGCGAGAAACTGGAATTGCCATCCCTACCGAACTGAGCTTGATTGGCTTCAATAATGAACCAGCAACTTCCCTCCTATTGCCCGCCCTAAGCACCGTTGACCAACCGGCCTTCGCTATGGGAAAAACTGCAGCAGAAATCCTCTTCCAACAAGTACAGCACCCCAATGATTACTATCGGGCACAAACGAAGGTACTCCAATCACGCCTGGTGCTACGAGGTTCTACCAGAAAGAGTTGACTGAAATAGATGGATAGCCACCTCATTTTGTAAGCTTCTCCAAGCCATACAGAGAACCGGTTCAGGGATAAATTTTGGTTACAGAAAGCTGCAAGAGATTAGATTCTCATGCTTGTCCAATATTTGAACCAGCAAAGGCTCTAAAATGGATACCCAATGGCCAGATGCCACACTAAATTCTCCTCTCGCCAATTTTGATTCAAGAAATCCAAACGGTTTAGCGTCCACTTCAAGCCTTCATTAAGGAAGGGTTTCCGAAGCGGGAAAGCCGCATCTAGGCGGATTACGAAGTAATTGAAGTCTACCCTAAGTCCCAAGCCGCTCCCCACTGCGATTTCCTTGTAAAAGGAATCTATTTTGAAGGCTCCTTCTCCCGAATCGTTGATGGTTTCATTCAGCAACCAGATATTGCCAGCATCCACAAAAACGGCCCCTTTGAGATAGGAATATAGATCGAAACGGTACTCTGTAGAGAACTCTAATTTGATCTCTCCGGTCTGATCGAAGAAATTGACGTCTTGTGCAGAAGGGTTAACGTAGGCACCTGGGCCCAATTGTCTCAATCGAAAAGCTCGCAGACTGGTAGAGCCTCCAATGAAAAATTGCTCGCTGTAGGGAACAAAATCCGAATTACCATAAGGAACCACCAAACCTCCCGTAAAGCGAAATGCCCAGGTATGATCTGTATATTGAAGATAGTAGCGGCTATCAGCCAGGAGTTTAAGGTACTGACTAAAAGGAGTGCCAAAAATACGATGTGGCCGACTATCGCCACCAATTGTATTGGCCAACAAATGGGTTAGATTTCCAGCCATTTCGACGGTCCCCGTCAAATAGAGATAAGGCTGTTTCTTACCAATTTCCTGGGTAGAGTAGATAAAGCGATACTGCCCTCCGAGGATCAACACACCTCTAAGCAAATTCCTGAGCCGTTGATTCTGTTCGAGTTCGTCAATGAATTCAAGATTATCCCCAAAGAGGGTATTATTTCGAGTGACGGACAGGGGTGTCCAGAAATGCTGCATACGCCGGCTGCTCCGCCAATCGTAGGTCATCTCGGCACTTAGTCGGTTGCTCGTGAAGAAGCCCGTACGAATCTGGTAAGTATTTGAAAGACTGAAATGAGTACGGCTAACATAGTCCTTGAAGATATACTTCGAATGGATTGGGAGCAGTAATTTGGGAATGGATAAAGAAGCACCAGCAGTAATCTCCAGTGTATTTAAAAAGCGCCCATTTGTTCCCAATTGCGTTTCTGCGCCAATCGATAGATTGATATCAAAGCGTTCGGCGCCGCCAAACTGATTCTTATTGGTATAGGTTACAGCGGTTAAAGCCCCCAGGTAGCTACCGGAACGCGTATTGGTCTCAAAATCAAAACGGATATCCCTCACCTGGGCAGGGGTTAGGTAAAAGGATCGGTCCAGATAGTTTATACCATTTTCCTCTCTGGTACTCGTACGCACATTGATAAACTTAAATATATCCAGATCCTGCAAATACTTCAAACCGCTATTTTCCATACTGCCGTTGTATAGGTCTCCAGTTTGACCGCGGATCGAGCGTCGCAACAGGGCTTCTTCGACAAAATAGAAATCCTCCATGATCTTCAGGTTTTGAAACTCGATCGTATCCGAAAGTACAGAGGAGGTATCTGTCAGAGAATAAGTGGGGTACACCTTTGTATGACCATAACGATACTTCTTTAGATCAACATCGGAAGTATTGGGCTTCCAGCGAACGTACAAATCCAGCGAATCGATCTGCCCTAAAGTATCTACGTAGAAATACACATCGTTTTGGCTGATGCCATAATAGCCATTTTGGGTGGCGATAGTGGTCAAGCGTTCACGCTCCTTTCGCAGGTTTTCGGCTCGGTACATTTCACCAGCTTTGAGGAAGGAAGCTGCTTTATGCGATTGGGTCAATTGATCCAAGGCAGTATTGCCTTTAGGGACATGAACTTCTTGAATCCAGTATCGCTTATCAGCCCTGACTTTATACAAGACCTTGACCTTTTTGCCTTGTTCAACTGTATCCGTCAGCACTTGTGCATTGAGGTATCCGTGGTCCTGTAAATGTTTTTCCAATACGAGCCGATTGCGATTTAAAGTAGAGGAATTGAAAAGGACGGGGGCCTCTCCAATTTTATACTTCAACCAATGCCGGAATCCTTTCTGTTTCTTGGGTTTCTTAAACAAATTATAGACCCATAGTTTCACCGGGTTATTGATGGACGGGCGAACTAAAGCCGCTAACTCTTTCCCAAACGCCTTCTTATTTACCACGGCGCTATTCTTAGCATAGTGAACTTCCGGGGCCTGCAATAATTTCTGGCCGGGGGGCAATCTGCGGGTTGGGGAACAGGCACATAAGATCCAAATGCCTACCAGATAAAAATAACTACATCTCATTTCTTCCGCTTTTTGACCTTATTCTTAAAGGATTTCCGGATGGAGACCCCTGCTCCGCTCCGGCTCACATTACCTTCGTTCAATACATCGTAGTTACTACGGCGATAAACCCTGAGCAAATAATTTCCAGCAGGTGAAAGGCGGTATTCGAGGACGAAATCGCCGGTAAAAGAAGTCCAGACATCCTGTTCGCCTGTGTTTGTACCCAAATCGATATTACCCCCTACTTTTACATTTAGTCGATCATTGAAGAATCCTTTAGAAAGCCCTACCTGTACTTCAGTCGCTAGGTCAGCGCCAACGGGATCAATACCCGGGCGATAGGCTAGGACACCCAGCGAAAGATCCACTCCCTTGATCCACCTCCCTGCTAGTTTATTCAGTTGATTAGATACCAGTTTACTTACGCTGGATAGCAAGGCGCTCTCCCCCGCTTCGGAAATACTCTGTCTGTTATTTTGCGCAACGATAAAATTATTGAAGAACAACAAACCAAATACCTGGGTGTTTAACTCTGTTTCACTATTGCGCAATTGCCGCAGTCGGTTTTCTGCGGCATCGGCAAGTGTACCCTGTGGATCGTCGACCAACACTATATCAAAGGTAAGTACTGGTTCAAGCAAATCCCCTGATATCTTCATCTGTACCTGGACATCGGCTCTTTGAATGCCTGTCGATGCGGCATCATCAATTGATTGATCGGCCACCAGGCTACTTATATCCACGCGGGTCTGATAAGAAGCTGTAATATCTAATTTTGCCCGTAAAGGATCCCCATTGAAGGTAATCTTACTACCTGGCCGTATAGAAAAGTCTTTTTTGATCAATCGCTCATAATTAAAGGAATATCGGCCTTCAGTAAGTTCATAACTGCCAGTAATGCGTATGTTCTTGGCCGCATCCATACCTACGCTTAGATTTGAAGTACCCTTACAAACCAATTTGTCACCACTCAATGGATCGACTATCACCTGTAGTTCGGCATCTTTCGTCAATTCCAGGTTTAATTGGAGATCAATACCAGGAAGGGTCAATTGATGATGGTTCAGGTAGTTGATATCCCGACCAAGACTATCCAATTCCGGTCGACCAAATATGATAAAATCTTCCTGAGTGATGGCTTCTTCCTCTGTAAGTGGCACCGTATAGAAACGGGTGCCGGGTTCAGTAACGGCATTAATAAAAAATTGAGGCTTATCAACTGGTCCCCGGACGCTCATATCAGACTTGAGGAGTAGCTGGCCATAGAATAACCCATTGTCTTCAGCCGTGGTATTGAGGAACTGGAATCGATCGGTAGTAAAATTTAGATCGAGGTCCATATTATCGAAGAATTGATGTTTAATCTTACCACTCAGACTTGCCGAACGCCCTTCCGCATCTTCCATCTTTAGCTCCCCGAAGCGAATGACCCGATCCGTAATGTCAATACTCGCTTCGGCTATCTGGTAGGGGGTATTGAGATAGTCCACTGTCGTTTTTACATTGTGGAGTTCCATTTGACCATCCACTGTGACTTTACGGGCCGGTCCTTTCAAGAAAAATCGGCCATCGAGGTAGCCCTCGCTATCGTGTATCCAGCCACTCAAAAACGGGTCGAGCGTCTGCATGGGTAGCTTTTGTATCCGAGCATCTAAGTCATAATACTGCCTATCAATGTAGTAGGTACCTTCCATACTCAGGTCGTTATCTTTTCCCTCCAAAATTGAGGAGAAGAGGATCAGTGGCTTGTCTGGTGATTGTTGAGCTTGTAGTTCTACATTGCCGATCTCAACCGTATCCACTTGCCAATTGAGCAAATTCAGATCCGCCGTGTAGCTAAGACTTGAAAGGAAGTTCTGCGCTTGCAGCTGGCCCTGTAACGCGCCTGTTATATAGTCACTTGGCAAGTCCAATAAAGGATTAAAGACACCGATCCCGAATTGATCGAAGCGAAGTACAAGCACACTATCCCGCGTAGGAGCATTTCCGGAAACGCCATCAATGCTGACGGATTCTGCTCCATTATTCAACTCAAAACCCTGAATCTGCCATCCTTCCGCTGGCTTGAACACCATTTCATGAGCAGGATCGATACCCCAGTCTGCACCGTTTAAACGAACAAGCGGTTCAAAACGGAAACGCCAACTCTCCTCCTGAGCCGCCAATGTGCCGGCCGCGCGCCAAAGTAGACTGTCTGCTTGTTCAAGGGACTTGATATCTAACCACAGGCTGTCGTTTCGCACAAAAGCATGAAGGCTGGGTGAGGGAAGTTTGAGGTTTTCTCCCGACTGTAACTGCTGGAAATCCACCGTAGTTCGCACCCCAGAATGGCTTGGAGCAGACCGGATACGCAAGCTATCCAGCTGCAAAGTTGCATATTGCAATGCCGGTAGATCCAGGGCAAAATCCCAGGACCTGGAAGCAGGTCGGAAGGTCAGCCCAGCCTCCAGGCGGTCCAGTTTCCTCAGTTCAGGCAGTACCATTCGGGTTAAACTTGTAGGATCTTTAATCTGCAAGGAGGCTTTCAAATCGGTCTTCTCAGACCAAGCCAGGGAATCCGGAGTCATCACCAGTTCATCCAACGGAAAATATCGACTCGCCCAGGCCAATACTTCCTTAGAAAGCTGACTCAATTTATAATCGCCTTTTAAATCAAATTGCAGTAGATCACTATCAAACGCCAGGGAACGATTGTTACTTTCGCTGCTGGTAGCGACTGCCATAATGGAATCCGTTTGATAAGTGTGAAGGGTGTCCTGGATCGTTACATCGCTGAAAAGCAGTCCGCCTTCCAACTGATCGACCTGAAAGTTATTGATATCTGCATGTAGGTCGAAGGCAAGAACAAGAGGCATATTTGACAAGCCCAGAGGCTTCAATTTAATTGCCTCCAATTCCACATCAAATCGATACCCTGATGTAGTATCCTCTACGGGGATGCGCCCCTCGTAGCGAAAGCCTAAGTTAGGGTCATCCATACGGATATCTACCTGGACAAGGTTCGGCTCCAGCGCAGCATCCAATAGCAGCTCGTCAAAGGTATATCCCTGGTAGGTCAAATCATCAAACTTAGCAGTCAGGCTGGTATTCCATTCTGCTGCTGCCAGACCTCGTCCTTCAAAATTAACGGCTAAATTGGCGGGCCCCAACAGGCTATCCCGGCCTATTTTACCCAAACCAAAGTTGGATAGTTGCAGGTCACCACTGTAGCTCGCATTAGAATAATCCTGCTCAAAATCAAAGCGGGCTTTGGTTTGTAGCAAACCGACACCGGAATTTAAACGTAGGTCTGTAGCAAATTGACGAATGTTCCCCTCAAGGGTTCCGCTCATTTCCAGTTGCCCAAGGCTGTCCAGGAAGCTCGGTAAATCTTGGGTTGTGAAGCCCTTCCAGTGCTGAACCTCGGTGTGTAGGGTATCCAGTTCAAAGCGAAACCAGGCATTTTCGTAATCTGGTAATCCTTTGGTGGAAATCGCTCCCGCCCAAAAGGGGCCATTCTTCGATTGGAACTGCAAAGCTCCGACCTGGAGGGCTTTCAGATCACCGTACACTTTGGCACGCATTTGCAGCAATCCCCAATCCTCCAAGCCTTCGGAAAAATCCAGATCTCTTAGGAAGGGCTGTAGATCAGTCTGCGCAGCTACTAGATCTTTTATCACCCAATCAAAGTTTAAGTGGGTAGGATCAAGAATTTCCCGAATACGCCCCTCTCCTTTTAGTCGAGATCGCTGTCCCTTTTTCAACTCCAAGTCCTTGACCACCAAATTTGCCAAGCTCCCTCGAACATCCAATTTTGCTTCCAGAGGGGATGTAGCTAAGCGTGAAGCGGTGGCTGGAATGAAAAAAGCTATATCCCTTGGCGATAGCTTTAGCTGATCCAATTGGACAGAAATACCAATATCTTCGGGGAGATACAATTGGGAAGTATCGGTTATGGAAAACAAGGCGGCCCAGGTTGGATAGGTAATAGTAGAAGATTGACGAATTTCAGAATTTGGCGTTCGCAAGGTAAGGTTCTGAATAGCAGACGAGGTATCCGTGCAAAGTAATTCCCCTTGTAATTGCTCCAAGACAAAGCCGGAGCCCTCTGTAAAAGCTATAGCGCGAATCGCAGCTGCGATTTTTTTGTCCTCCACCTGGACCTTTTCAATATCCCAATGAATCTGAGCTAAGCTGATATGAGTAGGATCAAAAGCTGTTGGGCGGGTATTGTCTGGCTTTCCTTTGTCGTAGATGATCTGCCCTCCGTCCATGCTAGATTGCAGTATTTGGATCTGCCAACCTAGATCGGGGAAAGCCGGCGGTTGAATACTAGCCTGTAAGGTATCTTGGATCGGTTCCCGCCCAAATTCAACATAGTGAATAAGCGGACTGTCAATATCCAAACGGCCCAAAACCAGAGATTGTGCAGCAAGGTCCAAGCCTTGAATACTTGCTTCCATCCCCACCATTCCCGCAGTCATTTCCGTAGAATTCATGCGGTCCAGGTATGAAAAACGTGCCTTTTTGAGAGAAATTTTATCAAGTTGGATCAGCCAGTTGTTGGGGCTTTCAGTCGTATCGGGTTGTGGCTCTTGGTATCCAAATGCCTCCGAGATAAAATCGTAATTCGATTGTCCAAGTGAATCTTGGTGTAAGTTGACAAGCAGTCCGAAAAGCTGGATTTGATCGGCAATTAGTTGATTCCTTAGCAACTTCAAGGGGCTAAAATGAACCGACAGGCGGTTGACTGCCAACAAAGTATCTGCCTCCTGGTCTCGCAGAAGAATCCCCTTCATTTCCAACCATTGGAAGCGGCTCCACCCGAATTCCTCTACCTGAACCTCCGTATCCAGTTTCTCGCTAAGCCAGGTAACCACCTGCCGCGCAGCCGCCTCTTGTACCGGCTTCCACTGAGCGATGAGTACTAGTAGCAGTAAAAGCGATATGGCCAGTAAAAGCCAGATTCCTACCTTATAAGCTATTTTTTTTATCACAGGGATTATTCAACTTTTACAACTGGGACTTCTACCTAAAGGTAATTCAAAATTCACGGAAACAAAATGGCAAAACAGGCGCGGGCATCCACTTCCAATAAATTCTAGGTCCTAATGATTATTAGGTGACGTAGTCTAATATCTTGCAGTCGCAATTGCGATTTTGGAAGTACCCTAAGCTCGACTTTAGCATTTTGAAAAGCTTTAATGGCTTACTGGAGAGGAGGACAAATCCCGTTATTACCCTAACTCATTGATAACTAGTTGTTTATTTTCATCAATAAACAGTTTTGTAGAGGTTGATGGATTCTTACCTCAATTTTGAACATCCATCTTGAAACCTGATGTTCAAAATTAAAACGACTGTTGCCAGTACTTAAGAGCGGGTGGCCGTCCCGTATTGTTTGAACGGAGAGAGTTTACGGGACAAGCGTTTTTTGATTCGTTTTTGAGGCGATTGTCAAAAATGAATAAAAGCCATGTAAAAGATACCTGTTTATGTTTTAAACACTTGATTATTAATGCCTTAAAGCTTGACTTCGCCTTCAGCGACTTCCTTTTTCAGTCGAAAAAAAGGAAGCAAAATTCTTCTGGGTTGGCTTGAGTCAGTGACTCAAAGAGCCTAGCTAAAAAAACTTGCTTAGCTAGTTGAGTAATCAACTCAAGCGCGACGCATCAAACAGTTTTTTGCCGGCAACCCGCTCTAAGGAATGGCTAAATCTATTTTTTGGATTAGCATAAAATGCGAAAGTCGAGCTAAGTAAGTGTCTCCATTTCCGAGGCATATCCCAATAAGGAGGTGATAGAAATAGATGGGCTACTACTTCATTTTATCAGCCTTTTCGATTTAGATGATTTGAAAAACTTGGAATTGATCCTAGCGAATAATGTTTTATTATTTTTTCACACCTTGCGCTACCCCTGACATACGGCTGTCAGTCTCCCCCTTTAGCTTTGTACCAACAAAAAAAGGATAACATGGAAACAAAGCAATTAGACAGTTTCAAACTAGTTGGTATCAGCGTTCGTACCAGTAACCAGGAGAACCGCGCAGCACAAGACATCCCAGCATTGTGGCAACGCTTTATGAATGAAAGTATCGCCCAAAAAATCCCCAATAAAATAGGAGAAACCGTATACTGTGCTTACACCGAGTACGAAGGAGATCACAATGAGCCATACACCACCTTGATCGGATGCCCCGTTGCTAATTTGGATGAGATCCCAACTGGCATGAAAGGCATAGAAGTCCCCGCCGGTTATTACGAACAATTCACGCCCAAAGGCAAATTATCGGATGGCATTATCATTAATCAATGGTTCAAGATTTGGGAGACGGATTTAGATCGTACCTATCAAACAGATTTTGAGGTATATGGTGAAAAAGCCAGCGATCCCAATGCAGCTGAAGTGGACATCTTTGTAGGTGTCCAAGTTGGTTAATCATGCTCACTCAGGGTCTGGATACTCAGGCGGTGAGTGTCCAGACCCTCAGTAAAAAATAGAGTTATGTTAAGTGAACTTAATGGCTATTACCTAAGTCAAGAAGAGCCCAACCGGGAGTGCATGCTTGCCCTCCGAAGATATATCTTGAGCTACAATGAGCATATGACCGAAACCTGGACTCATCGCATGCCGATGTTTCGATACAAGGGGAAGCTATTTTGCTATTTGTGGGTCGACAAGAAGACCTACCTCCCGTACATTGGTATGTACAAGGGAATCGACATTGAGCATCCGAAGCTGGAACTGGGAAACCGAAATAAGATGAAGACGATGACGATCCAACCTCAAGAAGATCTTCCACTAGCTGTATTAGATCAGATTTTCCAAATGGCCTTACAATTGTACTAAGCCATCACACACCCCGCTTCTTTTAATAATAGTCAACCTAAAACGCTTCTACCAGATACTCTTCTGGACTTGACAAAGCCGATGAATCCCCCTATCTTTCCTGGGCCTTGTCGTTAGGAGGAACACCTCCCCAAACCACAATATTTAGCAGTATTACCCAACCCAAGTCTTCCACTGTTGTGTCTAACTTTTAATACCAATAAATAGATACCCAATCGGATAAAAGTTCTGAACTTGGGTCATTCTTTAGGTGATTTCCAGCTTATTCACAAAAAACAATCTCCAGATGCAAGAAAGCCTACAGTCCGGATGGATAGGCCGTTTCTCAATGGCACTTACCAACAAGCGTTTCACACTCCTTTTCTGCTTTTTATTTACGCAGTCCATGTATGGGCAACCCTTGTTTTGGTCCATTTTAGAAACGGATTTCGCTTCGTATGAAGAAGCAAGGTCTTTTATTAAGTCTGAAGACAATGATCAACGTGTTTTCTCTTTGCTATATACCCCTAACTTTCTGGTGTACGGTAGCACATCGGAAGTTCCCATTGACCATCCAGGTATCCAAGAAATCTGGACGCTAGATGAGCTGGAAAATGCCAAACATATTCCGGCTCCTTTGAGTCAGTATTTCCAACGATTATTTGAAGAAGATGAACGTATTGAAGAACCACATCCCCATACGCACCCCCATGCCCACAATCACTTAGCTGCGGAAGATCTAGAAAAAAACTTAGAAACCACTACCTACCCCAATCAGTGGAATAGCGAAAGAATGGCGGGCTTGATGACCTGTACGGTCCTTTTCGTAGAAAGTGATGGTTCCAGTGACCCCAATTATTATACCTGGACAGCTACAGCTTTACTGGAAGAAAAGATTAGTATTCTTAGATCTCTGCATACTTGGGCATACACCGCCTTTCGGTATGGCATAGACGTAACTTTTACTCCTCAATGGCTGGAGCGAAGCCCTGTCCTTGGTCAAGGTCGAGAGCCTAATTTACACTTTGGGAACTTTGAGACCTATTCTGGTCAGGTATTGGAAATGAACAAAGCTGTACTTGCCAAACTTGGCTATGATGAGGGCTTCTATGTAGGAGATGAATTCAATTTTGACCAAAGGCGTTTGACTGCCGCTGATGGAGCCTTTACGATCGGTGTACATTATGATCATGCTGGCCGGGGGAGGATCAGGGCACATGCTTATCTAGGTGGCCCCTATACTTTTCTTAGCAGCCGTTCGCCCTATTCTCTGTATGGACATGAAATCGCACATATTTTCCACGCTTTTGATGAATATCTCAATTCCACTTGCCAAAGCAATATCAATGTCAAGTATAACGGAATTAGTAACCTGAATAACATAGGTAACGGTTGTGAGGGTAAACAGACTTGCCTCATGGTAAATAATGCTGTAGCGGGCAGTGGACCTGAGACCTATTATGCTCTATGTGAGTATACGGTTGCCCATATCGGTTGGAGTGGAGATGTTGCCACAAAACCTCTGATTACATCCCCCAGTCAAGACACTAGTTTTGCTTTTCACCTACAAAAATTTCAATTTCACTTCCCTCCAGGAGGCCAGGAACGCAAATCGGCTATAGTAAAAATATGGCGTGAGGATGTTGAACGTCCAGTGTTAGTCCACCAAGAAATATTCTCCTTGGAATCTGATGACCTAAGCTGGTATAACGATAAGATTCTAGAACCTGGAGATTATAAAATGATCGTACAACATGGCATGTTTAATAGATATTCATTAGTTGACAGCGAACCACGCTACTTTACAATAGAGGAAGAACAACGCATTCCTTTTACCGATAGTTGTATCTGGTTTTGTGGAACCATACAAAACATCGAATTAGGATTGGAAAATCTCAAGTGGTATGATTCTCCTGATTTAGAATCCTTGCTTCACGTGGGGGACAATTACCGTCCCAGTTCCCCTGGTCAATTCTATCTTGTGTACGAAGAAGAAGGCGAACCCCAGGACGTGGCTCAATTGACGGTTACAGAAAACAACCCCGCAACGGCACAGTTACTGCAAACCTATAATGCAGAGGGACCTATCCATCTCTATTTACAATCCTTTACCGGACTACCCCATACTCGAGCTTTCCGTTGGTACAAGGATGGAGCTTTAATTGCCACTACACAGATACAAGGATTAGATGTAACAGAAGAAGGAACTTACTATGCCGTAATCGACAACGGTTGCGAAAGCACTACAAATACCCTACAAGTCCGACGTGCGCCAAGTATTGAGTTGACGCAGGATTGTCAAGTTGGCGGCTATACCTTGAAGGCCAATCGTTTAATCAGCATCGCTAATTTCAACGGGCAAGCCTTCTATGTCACTGATAGCGTGTACATTCCCCCGAGCGATGACTTTCAAGAGCTGAATGTTTATTCAGAGGATGGCAACATCTTTTGGAACGTATACGAGTTAGAACCTTTGGAAGTCCAAACTTTCCTTATTGAAAACCTAGAAGGCTATCTTCGTTTCAAGTCAGAGGAATATTATGAAACTGTCAAGTGGTTTCGCAATGATACACTGGTTTTGGAGGGTAAACAGGAATGGTTCATTGTTGAACAGCCCGGCACTTATAGAGCGGAGATAGATCACTCCGGGCGCTTATGTCCCATCGTATCCCAAGCTATTGAATTCCCCACTTTAGTACCTCCACCTAGCATTGAGCAAAACCGTTATACGATATGCCTTTCCGATTTTGCAGCAGTAGAAACGCTCACGGTTGAAGGAGAGAATATAAAATGGTTTCTAGAACCACAAAAGGAAGAACTAATCGCCGAGGGAAATACCTTCCAACCAAGTTCTGATTATTACGGATTCAATAGTAGTCTATATATCACACAAGAAGTAGATGGACAAGTAAGTCCTCCTTTGGTTGTAGAACTGGTTGGCTTACGTCCGTTAGAAATCAGTATCGATACTTTCGATCAACAGTTTCTAGCCATTGTAAACGGTGTTCAGCCCCACTATCTTCCGGCCAACTATGCCTATGATTGGTTCTTTGATGAATCTTTTTTGTCGAATACCACGGTGCCTCAACTCCCGGTAGGCGAGCCAGGTACTTACCATGTACAACTTAGTAATCAGGAGCCCCTATGTATGCTAAGTGACCCCTTCACACTCGACGGGGTCGTATCTAGTGCCCATAATGATCCAAAACGAAACAGCAGGCTGGTACAGCTCTACCCAAACCCAGTGATTGATGAACTTGGGTTGAAGATAGAAGGAGTAGCCATTCGCTCTGTACAGATCTTTAATTTGAATGGCCAATTCGTGAAGCAATATAATACCAACTCAACATCCAAGATTCAACTATCTGTGCAAGAGCTGACCCCAGGCTTCTATCTAGCCATCTTGAACACGGATGATGGGCGTTTCCCGGTGAAATTCGTGAAGGAATAGCCTTTGAACACGACCGAAGTCTTAAAGACCTTGGTCGTGTTCAAAGAGCTACCGCTGATCTACCAGACGTGACAATTTCCCCCCCGCACTCCGGGGGATTGAATCATGTTCCTCCACCGTCACACCAATCCTGAGCCCGAGGGTACTATGTATTTTGCTGGACAAGGCCTTAGCTTCCTGCTCTTTCTTTTCCTCATAAGTTTTTGCATCACCAGCTTTAATGCTCGCCCCGTAGCTTTTATCCCATTCGATACGTAGGTGTACCTCGTCCAGGTTTCCCTTGCGGGTAACAATGAGTTGATAGGCAGGAGAAAGTCGTTCAAATTGAGGAAGAATAGCTTCAATTTGAGTAGGAAAGAAGTTTACGCCACGAATGATCAACATATCATCACTTCGACCTTTAATAGCGCTCATCTTGATGTGCGTACGTTTGGCCGCTGAATCGTAATAGATACTGCATACATCATTGGTCCAATATCTAACCAATGGCATAGCCTGCTTGCTGATCGTTGTAAAGACCAAAACCCCTTCCTCACCATAGGGTAAAGGCTCACCCGTATCACGATCCACTACTTCAGGATAAAAGTGATCTTCCCAGATGTAGCTACCGGTTCCCTTTTCTTCAACATCTTCCTGCGAAACCCCAGGTCCAATAATTTCACTTAAGCCATAAATATTCGTAGCATTCACTTGTAATCCGGCCTCCACTTGCTGCCGAATCGCCTCTGTCCAGGGTTCTGCACCTAAGACTGCATATTTAACCGCTAAACTTCCCGTATCAATCCCACGCTTCTCACATTCTTCTGCTAAAGTCTGAGCATACGATGGGGTACAACACATCACTTCCGGCTTGAAATCCTGTAGAATCATCAGTTGCCGGTCCGTCATCCCTCCTGAAACGGGTATTACAGCCATTCCTAATTTCGTGGCCCCGCCATGCATCCCCAACCCACCGGTGAACAATCCATACCCATAGGCATTGTGCAATTTCATGCCTGGCCGCGCTCCGGCACAAACCAAAGATCTGGCGACCACTTCATCAAAGGTGTTCAAATCTTCCTCATTGTAGCCTACCACGGTGGGCTTCCCTGTAGTTCCACTAGAGGCATGGATGCGACGGATGTCCGTTTCCGGAACAGCAAACAGACCGTAAGGATAATTGTCTCGCAGGTCAGTCTTTTTGGTAAAGGGAAGCTTATGCAAGTCTTCCACGCCTTTGATATCGGCAGGTTTTACTCCCAATTCATCCATTTGTCCTTTATAAAAAGGAACATGCTGATAAACGCGAGCTAGCATTTTAGCCAAGCGCTCCTTCTGCAATTGTCGTAACTTAGGTAAGGCAAGAGTTTCTATCGTTTCGTTGAAGAACATGGTTTTATTTTTAGGTACACTTTGTTCAATGGTGAGGGGATGTTCTACCAATGTACTGGTTTGTGCTGGAACAAAAAATCCTTTACATTCGTTAATCGAAAACAAGACCGCATTTTTCACCCGGAGCTAGCTATAGCCTAGCCTAATCACCAACCATCTATGACTACCATTATCCATACCCCAACTAACCATCTCGAAAACAGTCTTTCTTTTTACAAGCGGCTCCAATTCGAAGTCCTATCCGAAGCTGATCCCGTTGTAGTTACCGATGGGAAAGCTATCATTGAAATCAACCCAGACCGCTATGCGCGGGCGGGGGTGAAGTGCTTCAAGGAATCCTGGTCGGAGGAGGTCGCTGAATTAGAAAAACTGAGCAAGGTGACTCCCATTGATGGGGGGTATATCCTCAGCGATCCAAGTGGGGTTTGGCTGTATTTGATGGAGCAAGAATGGGAAATAGCAACGGTTGGGATCACCTTGGAAGATCCTTGTTTCGGAATTCCTGGGAATTTCATGGGCTTAAGTTTAGAGACAACCGATATGGATGCATCCGCCGCCCTTTGGAAGACACTGGGGTTTGAGCAAGGGATGGGATCTGTTGAGCAAGGTTGGGTAACTTATGTAAATGCAGCAGGCTTTGGTGTGAGTTTGATGAAACCACTCATGTGCCCTCATCTCTTCTTCAATCCCTCCCTCACCTATTTTAATGGCAAGGAAAACAACCCGATCATTATTGAAAAAATTCGCGCCCTAGACATTCCCATCACGGAAGAAATTACTCATTTCAATAAAGAAGGGATCGTAGACAACATCATTATCCGCGACCCAGGTGGATATGGATTTTTTATTTTCAACGACTAATTTCAGCGATGATCAAACGACAGATTATAGCCATGGGAGGCGGTGGGTTTTCTATGGAGCCTGAGAATCCACTTTTGGATGATTACGTACTGGCCCAATGTGCTAAAGAGGTTCCCGCTATCTGCTTTATCGGCACGGCTAGCGGTGATGCTGAGCGTTACATTGAAAACTTCTACACTGCCTTCCGTCCCAAGTCTTGCAAGCCTAGCCATCTTTCTTTATTTCAGGGCCATACAGATCAGGTTGAGGAATTCGTGATGGAGCAGGATATTTTCTATGTCGGAGGTGGTAACACCAGGAATCTATTGGTACTCTGGAAGGAATGGGGTTTGGATAAAATGCTTAGGAAGGGTTATGAAAAAGGGGCAATACTAGCCGGAATTAGCGCGGGGAGTATATGTTGGTTTGAGCATGGCCTGACCGACTCCGTTCCCAAGCAATTGAATAAACTGGAATGCTTGGGGTTCTTGAAAGGTAGTAATACGCCTCACTTCGATGGGGAGTCGGAGCGACAGGAAAGCTATCGATCTAAGGTACGCAGTGGTGAGATGCTCCCTGGTATTGCGTGTGATGATAGCGTGGCTTTGCATTATGTCAATGAAGAACTACAACGTATTGTTAGTTCGATAAAGGGAAAGGCTGCCTATCAGATTTCTTCCAAGGGAGGGGACCTACTAGAAGAGAAATTAACACCTCAGTTTCTTGGCGAGGAGCAATGATGAAATAGTGTTAGGTATCCAGTTTTGGAATCTTTACCCGAAAGGTTGATCCTTGTCCAACTTGGCTTTCTAATTCAATCTGCCCGTTCATGCGATGGATAATATTACGGCAAATGGCTAATCCTAATCCAGAACCTTGGTATTTACTCTGATTATGCAAACGGGTGAACATTTCAAATACTTTATCCTGAAATTCTGCTTCGATCCCAATCCCATTATCCCGAAAACTAAAAACGTGATATTCCGATAAGTTTTCATAGCCTATCTTGACGAATGGTGATTTAGATTCATTGTACTTTAAGCCATTATCAATAAGGTTTTTAAACAATAGGAAAAGTTGTGTTCTATTTCCCCGAATGATAGGTAAAGTAGCGTAGTGTAGCACTCCTTTTCCATCCTCCACACCTTTTTCTCTAAACGCTAGAATCTCCTGTACAATGGAAGCTATATTCACTTGTTCTGTCAGGGTATTCCCATTTTTCACTCGGGTGTATTCCAGTAGATCCTCTATCAAGGTATTCATTCTCGCGGCATTCTTCTTAATGATCTGCAAATAGTCTTTAACCTCATTTGTGGCGGACTGAAGTTTACGATCAAGTAAACCTGCAAAACTTGAAATACTTCGTAAAGGTTCCTTGAGATCATGAGAAGCGATGTAGGAGAAACGCTCCATCTCCGCGTTTTTCCGTATTAACATCTGGTTGTTTTCTTCTAATTCGCGGGTCCGAACTTTGACCTGCTCTTCCAAAGCCTCATTTTGGTTTTTCAGTAATTGGTTGAGTTCTTTTACCTGAGCGGTACGCTGCTCTACCTTATTTTCCAAAAGTGTATTCTGACGCCTAACGTTTCTATTTCTCAGGAGAATCAATAAATAGGGGCATACCACCCCCAAGGTCAAGGCTAGATAATAGACCTCCCTTTTTCTCCACCAAGGCGGTATAACATTCACCCTAAGTTGGCGCCCCCCTACTGGCTGGCCCTCTTTATATACCTCAAATGTGAAATTACCATAAGGTAAATTGTGGTAATTGACGTAGTTTCTCCCAACTAATCTATTCCAATCTTCATCCACCCCAACCAAGCGATAGCTAAAATTACGATAGTTGTAGTCATTAAAAGTCAATGCAGAAAATCCAATAGTAAATGATTGGTTGGGATAGTGCAAATTGATTTCTTTCTGGTAGGTAATGGAACTATCTAGAAGCATGACGCCATTGGGTGCACTAAAACTGGTCAATACCACCTTTGAAGATAGTTGTCGATTGCTGAGACTATCCGGGTGGAACAAAATCATGCCTAAAGTGCCTCCAAAAGCGATACGCCCATCCCGAAGTACCTCTCCCCCGGAAAAATAGAAATCTACCAGTGGGATTCCATCCTCCTTCCCATAGCTAGTGATGGTATCCGTGGAGTCTATGCTAAAAATTCCAAAATTGGTACTCCCCCAAATTCTTCCCTCTTGATCTTCAACCAGGGCAAAAATTTTATTTCCAGGCAAGCCATCAGCCAACTTAAAGTTTTTGAATTTCGTGGGATAGCCATTGGAATCTACCTCTATTACCGTAGATAGTCCCCCTTCAAAAGTACCTATCCACAGTTTGTCGGCCCGATCTACCAATAAAGAGATAACTTCATTTTTTGGGATAGAATTGCGATCGTTCGTTCTCTTCTTCCAAGACTTGAAAACGTCCATCTGTGGATTGTAACAGCTAATCCCTCCTCCCCAAGTCCCTAGCCATAAGCGGCCTCTACTATCGAAAACCATAGCATTGGACTGAACTCGGTCGTCAGCAATGGTAGTGCTATCATTTGGATCATGTTGAAAGTGCTTCCAGGTATTGGTGACAGGCTCAAAATAGTCCAGTCCCTTTTCCGTCCCGATCCAGACCCCATCCATTTGTGGATCTTGCACTACACCTTGCACAAAAGAACTACTAAGGCCATCCACCCCTGGCTTAGCTACGGGCAATCTCTTGAGATGTTGTGCCCCCGGCTCCAACACTAAAAGGCCATTATCGAAAGTACTAATCCATAGGTTATCACTTGGATCAACATACAACTGAGCCACATCAAATCCTTCATTGAGCACCTTTGATACTTTGAATGGCTCGACGTTAGGACTATCTGAGAAAGTGAGTTGAAATAGCCCTCCACTGATCCAAGTCCCCAAGAACAACTGACCCGCTGGCCCTTCTACCATGGATTTTACCCATTTACCCCGTAAGGCATTTTTCCCTCCGTTGGAGGGTACGAATTGAACATTATTATTATTAATCAACTTCTTCACGCCACCTTCGGATAAACTCACCCAAAGGTTATCTTCACGATCATAATAGGTTTGGGTTACCGTAAACCCTTCAGTCCCTTCCACCATGTGGATCTTATAAGTATTATCTGGATGTTTCTTTAAGGTCCAAATACCTTGTTCGGTACCCAATAGTACAAACCCTTCCGGGTGAACATGCAATGATTTGATGTAGTTGTCCGGAGAACGAAGGTCATAAGGATTGATCATCCCAAGGTGAGTGATCTGTCCCGTTTTGAAGTTCACCATTTTTACGCCATACCTTGTCGTAGCCAGCCAAATATTCCCATCCTGATCTTCATCAATTGCATGATAGAAATTACCTAACTCTTCCTCCTGATCTGGTCCTAAACAAGAAATTTCTTCCACAATTGAGGCAGAGAGGTTACTTCTATTTATTACACCTCTGATAATAGCACCATCCGTGATACCTGACCAAAATTGATTATTCTTATCGATCTTGATGCTAAACATTCTTTTACCAGCTAATGCCGGAATCTTCTCAAACTTTGGTTTGAGCTTATGCTTTTCCGATGCGGATAATATCGATATACCTCCTCCATTAGTAACCATCCATATATTCCCGTCTTGGTCGACATCTACACCAAAAATATTGTTATTGGATAAGGAGTAAGGGTCTTTACTATCTCTCAAGAAAGCCTTGAAGGATTCCGTCTTAGGGTCAAACCTACAAAGCCCACCAGCAAGTGTTCCCATCCAAATAATGCCTTCTTGATCTTGGCACATAGAAAAGACATGGTTGGCCGAAATAGAAGTGGAATCATTAGTGGTGTTGAAAAAGGATTTAACATCAAAACCGTCATATCGGAAAAGGCCACCGTTTGTTCCAAACCAAACAAAACCGGTAGCATCCTTAAAAACCACTTGGGATACTCGGCCATTCAGAGGACGAAGCGTGACATCTTCGACCATAAAGTTTTGGCCAAACGAAGGTAGGGTAACTCCTATTACAAGAAGGAAATAGAGCAGTTTTTTGTATTGACTATGCCCGGGCACTTTAAATCATTTCATGTTCACGACTAACTTGCTTAAAAATAGCTAAAACAAGTTGAATAACAATATCTTTTATAGCAAATTTATTGTTATACTAAGCAAATTTAGGCACAATGTGGATTTTTCCAAGGATTAACTGAAACCCAAACACTTACGTTCTGCGCACAAAGAAGCAACACAAAATCCAACTCCCTAATCCCACGAAGATAGAGCGCGTAAAGCGTTCAATCCAAGTGGGAACTTGACCTACTATAGCGATCATGGAAAGTGCAAAGGGAATTAGAAAAGGCCCGCTTATCCATCGCCATATTCTCCCTAACAAGATTCCTACTTGCAACCATTTAGCTCCTAACTGTCGATAGGCTAGTAAAAAGAAAAAACTTACAAAGGCTCCATAGCAAAGCATAAAGGCAAAATCGATATAATTACCCCGATCCATTCCTGCTAACTCCTCTACACTCAAGGCGTCCAGAACACCGCGAACTTCTGCTTCACTTTTGACAAACTCGAAGGCGATGATCTTGCTTTTGTAGCCCAATACCTCTCCCTTAGGAAAGTGCTGCCCCATGACCAGCATACAGATAATGAGGGGAATGGCTAGTAGTCCTGCCTTGGCGTAGGAACGTTGTTGGAAAAAGGTAGATGAAAGCATATAGTTGGTTTTAATTCTAAAGGTAAGCGCTCGGATGGAACCTTTCATGGAGGTTGCACACCAAAATGGCAGAATTGAGCTATTTATTTGATTTTCAGCCTCTTTCCAACCCAAAAAACAGGAAAACGCTACCTTATTTCGAGCAAAATACTTTACCTTCGGCTTGTTCATTACTCCCAAGGCTAATAGATTATACATTTAGTCTCCCGTACTTAATCCCTACTAGTCATTCCATCCCTATATGGCGAACCAATAATCGGTTCGACCTTTCATAGAAGCTGATTAAACTTTCATAAGAACACCACTTTTTTCATAGGATGTCTCTGCGTTCCGAAACAGACGACCAGACTAAATCCATAATCTCTCAACATGTTACACATTTCTTTACACAGAATCATTCAGAAAATGACTCAGGCAAAAAAGCTGTTTTTGCTGCTTTTGGGTCTAGCTGTCGGGCAAGTGCTCGTGGCACAGACCTATACTTCGATAGCCGACGGTGATTGGACTAGCAGTAGTACTTGGTCCGGTGGTGTGGTACCACTAGATCCTGTACCAGCTACAGCAACCGTTAATATCGATCATCAGGTAACCATTAGTTCTCCTACAAGCATTACCAATGACGGAACGATCCTGATTCGCAATGAGAATGCTGCTCTTACGGTAGCCAGTGGCGGAACGATGAATAATAATAATGAGATCACTGTAGAATCCTTTATGTCACCCAGTTTCTATGTAGGAATTCGGGTAGATGGAGCTATGAATAATACAGGTGTGATCACTATCACGGTAGGTCCGGGAGGAACTCCGAATATTTCAAGAGCTTACATAGGAAACCTGAACAATCTGGCAGGTGGGGTTTATGATGGCCAAGACCGGACTAGTTTTCGAAATGTCAACAATGCACAGGGGGCTACGATTAAGACGGCTGAGTTTACTCAAACGCAATTCTTTGGCCCCTTTGTAAACGATGGACTTTTTGAACTAAAAGGTGTTGCGGGCTTCCAATCTGGCGGAGGTATAACCAATAATGCTACGGGAGTCATTGATATTCCTGGTAATTCAACTAATGGTTCGGCTGGTAATCTAGCCATTATCCGAGCTACCGTGGACAATCTAGGCACCATCAATATTGGACCTGGTTTTGCTAGCATCGGCAATAATGTTGGTGGCATACTCAAATCCACTGTTGGACAGATTAACTTTATCGGTGGTAATGCCTCTATCGACAGCCAGAGTGGTGGTGTAAATGAGTGGAACGCCAGCAGTCTTAATGGTGATGGAAAATTCATGGGCGGAAATCTATTTGCAGGAAATCCAGCGAAATTCCAATAGCCGAGGGGGTACGGCTCTCGTTACTGGCACTCTAGTAGCATCTTCTACCATTGCTGCCACGATTAGAGGAATTTCGGCAGGGGAGTTCAGCGTTATTGAAGTGACAGGACCAGCCGATATTTCGGCCAGCACCCTAGAGGTAGGGATTCCCAATGGTGGTTCTCCCCTTTATACACCAACCTTGGGCGACGAGTTCGAAATAATCACAGCAACAGGAGGTGTTAATGGAACCTTTGCTACTACTGACCTTCCTGATTTGGGAGCTGAACTAGACTGGGAGGTAATCTACGAGTCAAATGCGTGTTCTACTTAGAATCATTGCCGCCGGTGGCGGTGGTGGTGGAGGAGGAAATCCCGGCTCCGACATGACTTCAGTACCGACCATGAGTCAATGGGGTTTGATTCTTTTTGCCTTGCTTATCCTTACCTTAGGTACAATCACGGCTATGCAGAGAGAGGTCACCGCTGAAGGGACTCAAAATAGTTCCTTCTCTATCAAGCATTTCCCATTTGAGAAGAGCAGTTTTATCTTCTGGTTGATGGGAACAGCCCTAGCTCTGATGCTAGTATTTGTGGTAGCTATACTATTTGCAGGATACGAATTGACAAATGCAGATATTCCGGGTAGCTTACTTGCCATACCCATCGCCGCTTATTTACTACATCTACTTTTTGGCTATAAAAAGTAGCGCTTAATAGCCGTACCGTTTTACTAATTGAATGCCCGGATTTCATAACTTTACGATGTCCGGGCAACCCTAAGCGACAAATACAGCAGTCTAATGATGCGGTATTTGTCGCTTATTTTTCGACTACGCTCGGATGGGTAGCAAATTCTCATGTTGATGAAAAGGAAACCGAAGAAGAACGCTAGTAAGAAAACAAAGGGCAACAAAAAGCAAAACAAAGGGATAGTATTTTCTTTAAAGGAATTCTGGGGAAGACAATCTATACCCCTAAAATTCCTGTCGGTTTTCGCGCTAAGCCTGATCGCATTCTATTCTCTCTATGGCCTGCCGGCTGTTCAACAATACGTCGTGATTCCCGCCACCAATATTCAGGTGCATATATCAAGTTGGATATTGAATATCCTGGGCCAGGATACCCGGATAGATCAAGGTGTGATCTATGCCAGTGAGGTGGCCCTCAATGTGAAGGCGGGCTGTGATGGCATTGAGCCAACGGCTTTCTTCATTATAGGTGTATTGCTAGTCCCCCTGTCTTGGCGGTCGAAACTAGTCGGCTTAGCCGTCGGTATTGTTGTATTGCAGTTGCTAAACCTAATACGTATCGTCGGCTTGTTTTTTGCCAAGGTCTATTGGCCTAGTTCTTTTGACCTCTTGCACCTACATGGAGGCTTCACCCTCTTCTTCGTGCTAACCATCATCATTTGGATGATTTGGGCCAATTGGGCCATTCAGACTTCGAAACTTAGCACCAATACATGATCAAGCATCTACTTAAATACTTTACACGCTTCTGTTTCCTATACTTTGTATTGGTATTTTTTTTCAATCTTGCCCCAATACGCCAAGGGAGTGCGAGCTTCTTTAGACAAAACACAGTGGCAAGTTTGACCCTCTTTTTTCCTAAAGCCTTTATTGTTTCCCGACAACATCCTACGGAAGAAAGTGAATACGAGCTCCAACTTTTATATGAGAGCAAGTCCACCATGGAGGATGCAAAACGCAGGGCCAAGATCAATGGCCAATCCAATCTAGATATGGAGTTACAGGCTTACCGGATACATTTACCTGCCTTTTTCCTCTATCCGCTACTCTTCTTGCTAGCTTTAATTGCAGCAAACCCCATTCCAATCAAGCAAAAAGGATGGAAACTTCTGATTGGCTTTCTCTTCTTTCTGCTGTATACCAATTTTAGGCTGACTTTAATTATGTATCATCAGTTTCAAGTCAAACACCTTGGCATATATGAGTCAAGTGAGCTCACTGCCGATTTGCTAAGTAAGGCGCAGTTCTTCTTAACCAATATTACAGCTAACTTCATAGTGGCCTCCCTTATTTGGATCGTCGTTTCCTTCGACAAGAACAAATGGCAACATTTTGTAGAAGAGTTAGTACATCAGGCAGCTAAGACGAATGAGTCTAAGCAATAGAAATAGACGATCGTCTTCTTCTTTCGAATCCTGTTAATCATGTAAGCCTTTACGCCTCAAATAGGTAATCAACTCTGCCGGCCGATCCGTCATGATGGCATTGGCTCCCTGCTCTATCAACCAGCCCCAGGCCGCATCTGGCCCTTCCAACAATGCTAATTCATCGGTATGCCCAGCACAAAGTTCATCCCAAAGTGCAATAGCCAAGACTGTAATTTCATGCTCATTCATGTTCTTAATTTCGGCGAAAACGGGGTTTTCTTCCGTATCAAAGAGCATTTCATAGGCGACCGGACTTAGGGTCTCATTGAAAGACTTGACATACTGTTTCTTATCAGGGGTGTCATACCACAATTTGGGCATATAAACGATGGAATCCAGTAAACTGCCATAGCGTTCGCGCATGACCTCTAGGGGATCATTCCCTTTGAAGATAGCCTGGTTCACGGTACCTGTTTTCACAAGGATCTCATAGGCTTCGCGTACTGTTTCTCCCTCTGTTTTATCTAAATTGACCATGATTTTATCCTTCGTCAGCGTCATGATTTCTTCCAGAGTGGGTACTTGCTGACGAGAATGTCGCACTCCACATGCCGTTTTTAAGCGCAATTGCTTTACCTCTGCCAAGGTCATTTCTGACAAGAGCCCCTTCCCATTGGTAGTACGATCTACTGTCTTATCATGCATGGCTACTAAATGTCCATCTTTAGTTAATCGAACATCTATCTCCACCACATCCAGTCCCAAATCAATGCATCGTTGCACAGCCATTAAGGAATTTTCGGGAGCATACCGCCAGTCTCCTCGATGCGAAATGGCCAAGACGTAGTCATCTGTCGGATTTTTAAGTCGTTCCAAAACCTTGGCTGCGCTGTTGACAAATTGGGGAGTGGCTTCTGTTGGAGTAGGGGCGTTTAGGGGGCGTTCGGGAGCCTGCTTACAGCCAAGGAATAAGACTGCAAAGAAGAGGCAAGAAAATATAGTTTTGAATGTAAACATGGATTAATTTTTGAAAGTTAAAAGAACCACTTCCGCTTAGAGGTGTAGTTCTTTGGCCTGCAAATATTCCAGGAGTAAGGCAGGACGGTCGGTCTGGATCATATCTACCTTACGCTCTATAAACCAATCATAGGTAGAAGGATTTTGCGCGGCTTTGCGGTCATCAAAACCGGCACAATGGTGTGACCAAAGAGAATTTACCCAAACACCCGCCCCGGCAACTCGTATATCATTGAAACGGGCGATGGTGCCAATGGTATCGGAGGGAACCGTGAATTCAAAGGCAATAGGTATCCTGTTTTCTAAATAGTCAGTGATGATCGAATCAGCTTTGGGGTTTGGAAGGTTTAGGATTGGCATGAAGTAGACTTGATCCAGATATTGACCGAATTCTCGTTCTACTTCGCTTCTTGTCTTCTTTCCTTTAATCACAATCTGCTGCAAGGTGCCCGTCTTTTCAGCAATGGCAAAACACTTGTCAAAAATGGAATAACTCTTATCCAAATTGATCAAGATCTTATCCTTAGCCACGAGCAGCGCCTCTTCTAAGGTTGGGATTTGATGATCCGTTGGTACATTCAATCCATCTACTAGTTTCAGTGTTTTTAGAGCATCTAGGGTCCAATCACTAACTCGACCTTTTCCTGTGGTTGTCCGATCTATGGTGAGGTCGTGCATGAGTACCAGTTCGCCATCTTTGGTCTCTCGAACATCTATTTCCACCATATCCACTCCCATTTTAATGCAATTGCGAATGGCTTGAAGGGAATTTTCTGGGGCATGGCGCCAATCCCCGCGGTGAGCAATAACCATAATCTCTTTGTTCTCAGCATCCTCTAGGTTGTTGATCAGATCCTGGATATTTTGACTGCGAGGCTGGGAGCTCAATTGAGTTTGAGTCTGCTGTTCCACGTGGGTACAAGCGGTGAACCATACAAAAAGTACAAACCAAAATTTATTCATTAATCTAGAATTTAGGTCTAGATGAGGGGATTTTGCCATCCCCTCATCTTTCACATTACTAAGACTTACTTAGTACGATATTCCTAATAACCAGCATTTTGATTGATAGCTGGATCTGTATCAATCTGACTTTGTGGAATCGGTAATAGCAATTTAGTGGCATCAATGACCACGTTTTTTCCGTTGTCAGCAAACCACTTGTTCATAGTTTCTGTAGCAGTCCCGTAACGTTTTAAATCAAACCAGCGATGGCCTTCTCCAATGAACTCATATCTTCTTTCCAGTTCAATGGCTGCTCTTAACTCAGCCTGTGTACTAGCCGTTGTATTCGCTAAACCTGCACGATTTCTCACCAAGTTCAGATACTGAGCAGCATCACCACTACCTGTTTCATTCAGGGCCTCAGCATACTTCAACAATACGTCCGCATAGCGGATCACGTAGTAGTCGCTACCACCGTCGTTTACACCCGTTGGAGAGACTTCGTACTTCAAAGAGAAGTAGAAAGGGTTCGCGTCGGCCTCAATTCCTACATAGTCGTCTTTTCTGGTATCACCAGCTTCGTACATATTCACAAATGCTGTAGAAGGCAAATTATGGCCTTTGGCATTTGCAGTCGTACCAGAGGGGCGGAATTGAGAAGCAGCGGGGCTGCCTTCTGTATTACCCGCCAACCCACTAGTGAACTGTACTTCGAAAACGATTTCCTGGTTTCCTTCATTGGCTACCCCAAATATCTCAGCAGTACTTGGCATCAAGCTATACTCATTGGAGTTTACCACTGCTGCCAAATTCCCTACGGCGTCATTGTAGTTACCCTGAGTCATTTGCACATCTCCTAAAAGGGCCTGTGCCGCACCTTTGGCTGGCCGCCCTGATTCTTTGCCAGCGGGAAGGCTAGCGATGGCCTCGCTAAGGTCTGTCTCAATTTGTCCGTACACCTGGCCGGCAGTTGTTCGCCCTTGTCCAAAGAAATCAGATGGGTTTTCTGTTTCTTCTAAAACTAAAGGCACGTCACCATACAAGCGAACCAAGTTATAGTACAGTAAGCCTCTGATGAATTTCATTTCACCGATTCTGGTAGATTTGAATGAAGGATCGTCGTACTCGATATCAGTTATCCTATTCAATACCACATTGACTCTCTGGATGCCCTCATAAGACTCTCTCCAGATATCTCCTACTAGATCATTCCCCGCATTTGTCGAGAAATCATCTAATTGCCCAAAGCGGCCACCATCATTGGCAGCAATTTCTTCGAAGGAATCTTCACCAGAAATCTCCCCTACTCCAATTAGATCCAGGCCGTACAATCCTCCGTTCTGCAATTGGGCATAGACCCCAGCAATGGCACTTTCTACTTCTTGCTCGCTAGAATAGAAGCTGTTAGCTGCTTTTTCCGTGATCGGCGCCAAGTCCAATTCGTCTTCACAGGAAAAGAAGGCCAAAGACGAGATGGCCAAAAGAAAAATATATATATTGCGTTTCATCGTAATCAAATTTGTGGTTAACAGAGAAATGGATGATCTAAAACTTAACATTGACACCAAATGCCAAGAAACGAGTCAGTGGATTCGTGGTTTGTATCCAGCCTCTAGTCAGCGTCTGTGTAGTGTTAGATCTAGAATCGATTCCATCAGGATTGTAGCCTCTGAAATTTGTGCTATTGAAAATATTGTTCCCTGTGATATACAGTCTTAGGCTTTGAATACCGACGCTTTCCGTTAGTCCTTTTGAGAAAGTATAGCCAAGTTGCAAGCTTCTTAATCGGAAATAATCCGCATCAAGAACAGAGAGACTTGAGGCTCTGGTTAGACGTCCCGCAGAAGAAAAGCTAGAGAAATCAGGTCTTCTGAAGAAGCCATTCGGATTGTCGTCGGTGAAGTAGTTGTCCACATAGTATTGAGATGGAACGAAGAAACCTTCCCCACTATCTGTGTAATACACCATACGATCAGCTGCTTTTCTTCCCGAAACACCTGTGAATTGAAGATTCAAGTCAAATCCTTTGTAAGCCGCGTTGAAGCCAAAACCATAGGTAAAATCTGGATTATAATCGCCGAGGAAAGCGCGGTCATCGGGTGTAATTTTACCATCTCCATTTGCATCCCGAACTACATAATCTCCTACCTCAGTGCCCGGTAGTGGAGTGACGGGATCATTTTCGATCTGTTCTTGCGACCGATAGACATCCAGGATATCGTAGGCATAAAACTGAGCTATAGGTTCACCAACTCTAGTGATGAAGCCCATTCCTCCATTGCTGGAAATGATCTGTGTTTGATCATTACCAAGCGCTACCACCTCATTCTGTGTGGTAAAAATATTGGCATTGAAACCTACCGATACCTCCCCCAAACGAAAGTGATTACCTCTAACTTCCAATTCAAAGCCTGTATTATCCAGTTCTCCAATATTCTGTAAGGATTGAGAGAAACCAGACTGCTGTGGTACAGGTACATTCAATAGTAGATCAGTAGTATTTGAGGTATAGTATTCGGCTGTCAACAAGATTTTATTTTCGAAGAAACCAAGATCCAGACCGAAGTTAGAAGAAGTATTTGTTTCCCAAGATAGGTCTGCGTTTGGAGAGGTGCTGGTGAAAGAACCGGCAACCAAGCCACCGTCAATCGTGTAGTTATCCTGTCCGATCAAAGCGATGGAAGCAAAGTTTCCGATCTGATTGTTACCCGTTTGTCCCCAGCTAAATCGAACTTTAGCGAAGCTAACCAGCCCCTCTTTCGGGAAAAAGTCTTCCTGACTAATGGTCCATCCAGCTGAAACAGAAGCAAAATCTCCGTACTTCGTATTCGCACCAAATCGAGAAGAACCATCGCGACGGAAGGAAGCCGAAACAAAGTATTTACTAGCATAATCATACTGTAAACGAGTGAACAAGGATTCTAAAGTCCACTTGCTACTGGCATTGGTAGCGGTGGGATTAGTAGCCCCTGCAATATCTCTTAGGTTGTCATCCGTGAAGTCCTGACTTTCCAGTCTGGTGCGATTAAAGAATTCTTGCTGATAGGAATAGCCCACCAAGACATTAAAGGTATGCTGTGCAAAAGTCTTGTCATAAGATAACAGGTTCTCCGTAATGAAGTTTTCTCTTCTGGTATCACTTTTGAAGCCCATAGTCCGAGAGTTAACCACTGGTGTTCGGTAGTTCCCTAGAATTGAGGGGGCAAAAAACTCCGAACTCCCAGTGCTATAGTCCCCACCAAAAGAAGTTTTAAACTTCAAACCTACCACTGGTTCAATCTCTAAGAAGGTATTACCAAAAAATCGGAAGATATCCTCTGTGTAATCCGTCAGTTCTGCCGTAGCTACAGCATTTCCGGAAATCGGGCCGTCCCAATTGTCGTTATTGTCTTGAATTTGGTCGGCCACCGCCAAGGTTCCATCTTGGTTGTAGATGGGATAATAAGGGTGCATGAGGATGATAGCTAACGCGGGATCAGGTTGTGCACCCAAATTGAAGTCAGACCAACCGCGATACCCTGTAGGGTTAGATTCCGAGAAAGCGATATTAGAGGAAATACCGAAGCGAATACGCTCATTAAGATTTGCATTTAATTGGAAGTTATTGGTGTATCGCTTATAATCTGAGTCTACGACAATGTTATCTGCATCAAAATAACCAAAAGAAACAGAGTAGTCTGTTTTGCCGGTGCCTCCACTCAAGTTTAGATAGTGATTTTGCTGAGGCGCATTACTTAACACCGCGTCTTCCCAGTTCGTATTGGTTAAACCTGGCGTACCATTTAGGTAAGCTTGTAGAAAAGGTTGGATCCGAGAACGTTTCCCACCACCATTGGCATCTCTAGTGGCATTGTCGTCATTGATGCTCCTGCCAGGGCCACCAGATAGGTACCCAAAGTTTCTCGCATCATAGTCAAACTTAGCCGTTCCGTAGGCATCGGCCAATTCGAATTTGTCGATACGCTCCTGGTAACCCACATATCCATCGTAGGTCACACGTAACCTTCCCTCTTGCCCTCTTTTGGTAGTAATCAAGATCACACCATTGGAAGCACGAGAACCGTAGATGGCTGCCGATGCCGCATCTTTCAAGATATTGATGGACTCAATATCCTGTGTATTTACAGCACTTAAAGAAGAACCTTCCGTCAATGGGTTTCCATCCACCACAATCAATGGGTTAGTTCCAGCGGTAAGGGTACTAAGACCACGAATCTGAATCACAGAATTTTCACCTGGATTCTTGTTGTTTCCGGATATCTGAACACCAGCAATCGTACCAGCAATAGCTTGGTCAAAGTTTGCCGCTGCATAGGTATTCAACTTGTCATTTTCGATCTTAGATACAGCACCATTGAATTTTTCCTTAGTCCCAGTACCGTAGCCAATCACGATCACTTCACCGAGCGTTTCAATGTCTTCAACCATCGTTACTTCGATAGCCGTTTGGCCGGTGTAAGCTAGATCTACCGTTTGATAGCCGATGTAGGAAAAAGTAATCGAGGAGGTTTCCTCTGGAACTTCTAGTTGAAAATTACCGTCAATGTCGGTGATGGTTCCATTGGAAGATCCTTTCGCTAAAATACTTACCCCAACTAAGGGCGTATTAGCAGTTGCATCAGTTACAGAACCAGTAACCGTTCGTTGTGCGAAAGCTTGAGTAGCGCCCAGGAAGAAAGCTACAAACAAGCAAAAATACGTCAAGGCAACTCTTTGATTGGATACAAAAAGTTTCATAAATTTACGTGTTTTATAAATGATTAATAGTAGCCGGGAAGCTATCTTGCAGGATATTTCCGGCTTTTTTAATTTCAATTCTTAATTCTTTCGAACCCAAACAAGGGTTAAAGAAATCTTTCCCAATTTTATTTGTGATTAATAATATTTCGTTTTTTCATTTTTCCTCCTCTTTTCTTAATAGCCTGGGTTCTGCACTAGGCTAGGGTCTGTGTCAATTTGATTCTGCGGAATTGGCATCAGTAGATCTGTTTCTTCTACCTTTATCCCAAGGCTCGTATTGCTAGCAAACCACCGATTCATGGTATCGATCGCTTTCCCAGTGCGCAGCAGATCGAACCAGCGATGTCCCTCTCCAATTAATTCCAATCGCCGTTCTAATTCAATAGCCGTAGCCAATTCTCCCGCATCAACTGCTGTCGTATTCGGCAACCCCGCCCTGGCTCGTACTTGATTCAAGTAGTGGGCCGCCGCAACAAGATTACCTAGTTCCTGTTCACATTCAGCTAACAGCAGAAGTACATCTGCGTAGCGCAAGACGATCCAATCGCTTTCTCCATCATTCGGTTCCGTGGTCGGGCGCTTGTATTTTTTGCAAAATGGGGTTCCCTGTACCGTTACCCCAATGAAGGCTTCTTTACGTAGATCTTGTTCTTCATAGAGTTGGATAAAATCTCTATTGGGAAGGTTATGCCCCTTGGCACCATTGACCGTTCCCGACGGTGAGAATTGGACAAAGGCATCGCTTCCCTCATTATTCCCATTGAC
Organism: Saprospiraceae bacterium; assembly: GCA_965263225.1. Classification (GTDB taxonomy): domain Bacteria; phylum Bacteroidota; class Bacteroidia; order Chitinophagales; family Saprospiraceae; genus DT-111. The sequence continues at coordinate 203,612 of CBDHHG010000028.1, read as the reverse complement.
CCCCGAAGCGAACTGTACTGCGAAGATGATTTCAGGATTCAACTCATTTTCAAGCGCAAAAACATCAGCGGGATGCGCTTGTAGTTGATGCCTCTCAGATGCAAGCAATTTATCCAATTGCGCCTTAGCCTCAAGGAAATTCCCTCTAGTCATCAAGACTTTGGCCAGTAAGGCCTGAGCCGCAGTTTGAATCACACGCCCTGGACGATCCGCAACGGATGGCAACGATGCCACCGCCTCTTGCAAGTCTTGCAATATCTGTAAGTATACTTCCTCTGTTGAGGTACGCCCTTGACCAAAGTAGGTAGTAGGGTCCAGGGTTTCTTGGGTTACTAAGGGAATATCTCCATAAATACGGACCAAATTGAAGTATAGTAGTGCACGGATAAACTTCATTTCTCCGATACGTGCTTCTTTGATACGTTCACTAGAAAAGCTAATAGCTCCGATTCGATTCAAAATGACATTGGTCCGTTGAATACCTAGGTAGGCATCTCTCCAGATGTCCGTAATGACCTCATTTGAGGTGATCACTTTGAATTCATCTAATTCGCCATATCGTCCCCCATCATTGGCAGGTACTTCATCAAAAGTATTGTCTGATGGGATCTCACCAATGGCGGGTATATAAAGGTTGTATAAGCCGGTTAGCTGCAAGGCATCATAGGCTCCATTGACGGCAGATTCTATTTCCCCTTCGTTGGAAAAGAAACTATCTACCGATTTGTCGGTAATCGGTTGTTGAAACAGATCCTCTTCACAAGCCCAACAAGCCGTAAGGACTAGGTAGGCTAATAGACTATTCTTTATTTTTTTTGAACCCACAACTGCAAGTATTATATGATTCAAAACTTAATATTTACCCCTAGCAAATAAGATCTAGCTATAGGAAAATTATCCTGGGCATAACCCGCCCTTAGCACATCTGTATTCCGCCTATATTCAGATGAATCGGGATTGTATCCTCGATAATCCGTGATCGTCAATAGGTTGTTTGCGGTAGCATACAGTCTTAGGCTTGTTATCCCTATACTGGCCAGCCATTTTTCAGGGAAAGTATATCCTAGCTGCATGTATCTGATCCTCACATAGTCCGCATCCTGTATGTAAATGCTGGAGATGCGTGTATTGCGTCTGGCAGCCGAAAAGTTTCCGAGATTCGGTCGCCCCAAGAAGCCATCCGGGTTGTTTTCAGGATGGTAGCGGTTCTCCATATAGTAGGTACTAGGCACACCAAAGCCCTCTCCTACCCCAGTGACAACAGCCTCATCATAGAAATACGCAGACCGACCATGCACCCCATTTATCGCCAGGGCGAGGTCGAAGTTTTTCCATTCCAGATTTGAGCTAAATCCGAAGGTAAACTCAGGTGCAAAAGTACCTAAGGCTACTTTGTCCTCGTCATTGATCCATCCATCCTCATTCACATCTTCGACGATATAATCCCCAATCAAAGTCCCACTTAAATGTGCAGAACTTTCAATCTCTTCCTGTGTCTTATACACTCCAATGATGTTATAAGCCGTGATTTCAGCAATCGAGCCTCCCACCCTGGTACGCCATGCGCCATCTCGCCCAGCACGAATCTCTTCCTGCCCGTCAGCCAGTGCTAAGACTTTATTTGTATTCGTAGTAAGGTTGGCAGCCCAGGTCCACCTAGCTGATCCGAGTATGATATTATTCGCTGACAACTCCAGCTCAAAACCTTGATTCTCTACCTCTCCGATATTCTGTAAGGAGGAACTAAAGCCGGACTGCTGCGGAACCGGCACACTCAACAAGAGGTCAGAGGTTACAGACCGATAGTAGTTTGTCGAGATATTTATGGCCTCCCATAAGCCGAAGTCAAGCCCTAGATTGAAAGAAGCATTGGTCTCCCAGGAAAGACTGTTGTTCGGAGAAGTTGAAGTTGAGAATCCGGGCCCCAGATCTCCGCCATAGATATAGTTGGAGTTGGTCAATAAAGCCTTAGAGCTATAAGCACCGATCTGATTGTTACCGGTCACCCCCCAACTGACTCTCAACTTCAGATAGCTAAGCAACTTTGAATCCGGAAAATCAGGTTCGTCACTTAAAATCCAGCCCGCAGATAAGGAAGGGAAAACACCCCATTTAGAATTGTCTCCAAAACGAGAGGAACCATCCCTACGTATTGCTCCGGCAAATTGATAGCGATTTTTAAAGAAATACTGTAACCGTCCCAGGTAGGAAACCTGTACCCAAGTGTATCGATCAGCTTCTAATGTATGCGTGCTAGCACCAGAAATGTTATCCAGGAGATCATCCTGAATATTTGTTCCAACAACAAGTGATTCATTCCCATCTTCTCTTTGATAAGTATACCCCAGCAATACATCAAATTCATGTGCGCCGATTAGCCGACTATAATGGATCGTATTTTCTGATAAAAAACTCAGGTTTCGGCCATTAGTCTCACTTGCCTTGGCAGGAACAGGCGCAATGGCTCGGTATTCTCCGAGTGTAGATGGTTTGAAAAAATCGTAAAAGTAGTTTCTATAGTCATGGCCCAACACCATTTTTACATCCAGTCCCTTAAGCACTTCATAGGTCAAAGCCGTGCTTCCAAACATTCTAAAGCGAAAGCGATCGTCTTTTATCTGAGTATAAGCCAAGGGATTTTCTTGTAGTGATCCATCCGCCGGTGTATTCAGGATTTGGCCCTGACTTAAAGCAATCGTACCATCTTCATGGTAGGCAGCAAAAAAGGGATAGTAAATCATGCTTGCAGCAATGGGGTCAGATCGCCAATCTCCCAAATTGGTATAGTCTTGCCGTGAATAAGAAGGGAGCAGGGTAAATCCAAAATCAAAACGTTTACCCATTTTACTATTCACCTTAATCGTACCGCTCATTCGCTTAAAATCAGTCCCCAATGCCAAACCTTCCTGATGAAAGTAATTGGTGGATACATAGTAATTACCATTATCATTGCCCCCTGAAAAAGATAAGCTAGCATTGGTAATATTGGCCGTTCTAAAGATGATATCTAGCCAATCTGTATTGGTTAAGCCAGCTTGCTGTTCTAGGTAAGGCTGGAGATAAGCGAGCCGCAACTCACGCTTATTGGCTCCATTAGCAATCCGTGTAGCCTCATCGTCAGTCGCCGCCCGATTAACGGGATCTCTGGATACATAGCCCCAATCTCTAGCCTCGGTGAAGAACTGCGCTGCCGAATAAGCATCAGCCAATTCCACCTGATCTGCACGCATCTGCAATCCTGAACTAAAATCAAGGGCAATTTTCATTTTCCCGGCTTGTCCGGATTTAGTGGTGATGAGGATGACTCCATTCCCAGCCCTAGAGCCATAAATTGCAGCAGAGGCAGCGTCCTTCAACACATCAATACTAGCAATATCACTGGGGCTTATAGCATTTAAAGAACTACCTTCTGCCAAGGGAACGCCATCTACCACGATGAGCGGATTAGAGCCTGCCGTCAGGGTACCCAAGCCTCGAACCAGAATCTGTGCCTCGGAGCCCGGTTGCCCATTCACTTGATTAACTTGTACACCTGACAACCACCCAATTAGTTGATGATCAAAACCAGAGGCAGTGTATTTATTCAGGACCTCCCCTGTCACCTTAGTGGTAGCTCCATTGACCTTGGCTTTGGTTTGTTTCCCATATCCGATCACTACAATCTCTTCCAGCGAAGTAGAAGATTCTTTCAACACAATTGACAAGAGGTCTCTGGCCTTTACATTCATTTCGATCGTCTCATAACCGATATAGGAAACCACTAAGGAGAAAATATCTTGGGGAGGAGAAGCTATCGTAAATTTCCCTCCTATATCGGTGACCGTACCTTGCCCACTCTCTTTGATAATAACACTTGCTCCCACTAGAGCCTGCCCCGCTGCACTCCGCACCACCCCTGATATCACTCCACGCTCAACTTCGCTTGGGTTTATCCGATAGATGACGTTAGAACGCAGTTTGGCACTTTCTTCGGCCAACACCTGAACAGGAGGAACAAGCAGTTGGATTTCCGTTCCAGCACTCACTATACTCTCGGCCAGCTCACGCTCATATCCGACCAGGACCAATTTTTTAGTAATCGTAAATTTTAGTCCCGTTTTTCCCGAGATGAACTTCAACAAATCTGCCAATGGTAATGCCTCACTAGGCGCCGTAATTCGGATATTACTAATTTGTTTTCGATCAAAAGTGAAAAAATATCCAGTCTGCTTCTGCACATCTAAAAAGGCTTCTTCCAGACGAATACCCTTCCATTTGTTCATCACGTTTACCTGCTCCAATGCCTGAGCACCTGCTGATGAAGGCAACAAGAGAATCGCGATCGCGACTTGCAGGGAAACCATGAGAACAAAGCATTTCGACATCACCAACACTTTTCTCGCAAATCCTCTACCAGATCACTCAAGTTAGGGCAAGCTACACATCATTTTAGCCATAAGATTTCACTCTGAATTACTACCATGATAGTCCTTCAGAAGTATCTGCCTGATAAATGTATGTGCTTAAAAAACTACCGCTATTTCAACAGAATAGCTTACCCCTCACTTGTGTTTAACTATGTAAAGGTTATTCGCCGATTTAGTAATCGTGTAATCAGAAACTGTGTTTATATGTTGAACCACCTCCTCTAGCGTGAATTTGTTGGTATCAAACCTATACACCAATTCACTTTCAATTAGGTGTTCATTTTCAATTTGAAACTTGACATCGTACCAATTCTTCAGGGTACGGGTTACTTCTCCGACTCTAGCGCCATCGAAATGAATGATACCTTTTAACCAAACATGATGCTGATCCCCTTCATACACCTCCTTTTCAAGGCTCATGTTTTGTTTATTAATGCTTACCCATTCCCCCGGATCCAGATCTACTTCTTCCCTCTTCGGAGTATTAACGACTACGTGGCCTTCTAGGAGCGCCACTTGGACAGCATCATGATTGGGATAGGCATTAACATTGAAAGTCGTTCCTAAAACCTTGGTTTGAACCCGCTCTGATTCAACTATGAACGGCCGTTGATCAGAAACAACTTCGAAATAACCTTCTCCTTCCAACTCCAATAAACGCAGAGAATCCGGGAAGGGATCTTGATAGGACAGAACACTATTCCTATTCATCCAAACCGTGGAACCGTCCGGCAATTCAATCTGCCGAGTATCTTGAGCCGTTCTTATCGTAACCCAAGTAGGTTCAGTTGGCCCTTGAAGAATGTCAAAAATTAGGGTACTGATGATTAACAAGGCGATGGCAGCGGCCGCAATAAACCACGGATTCTTGCGGATTGAAAGCCTCAAGGTCCTGGCTCCTTGACGCCTTTTACTGTCAATCTTCCTGTAAATAGCCTTTCGTTCTGGCACCTGGACAGCTACCTGGATGTCCTCTGGTATTTTTTCCCATTGCTCTTCCACAGCAGCTTCGAGTGCTCTTATACCTTCCTGCTTTTCCAAGAAACTAGCCAATTCCTTCATTTCTGCTTGACTAGCTTGCCCTGACTTAAACTTTTCCCAAAGGTGCTGAAAATCCATACTATTTTAATCTTTACACTACTAATACGACCTACACCCGAGCGTGCACCCAGTCTGAGTAGGTAAAATTTATGTTAACTTTTCGAATGATGAGAAATTATTCTTCTGGAAGAAGCTGCCGCAGACGAGAAAGGGCAATATTGATGTGATTTTCGACGGTCTTTTTGGAAAGATTGAGCTTGTTGGCAATTTCTGAATTGCTCATTCCTTCCTTTTTCTTCATACTAAAAACAGTCTTCGTTTTAGGAGGAAGTTGATTGATCGCACGCTCAATTTTATGTTCTAATTCTTTAATCAACACGATATCCTCACCAGAAGACTCATGCCGATCCGCCTTATTCTCTTGAAAGGTATTCTGATTAATTGTTTCTCTAAGCCTCTTTCTAGTCAGGTCTATGGCTGTGTTTTTTACAATGGTCAGTAGGAAAGATTCTATGGAACTGGTCGGTTTTAACAGGGCTCTTTTTTCCCAAATTTTGATAAAGGCTTCCTGTACCACATCCTTGGCATCCAGGGAAGATCCAAAGAAAGCCGTAGCAAAGGCATAAAGGCGATCAAAGTAGAGTTCATACAACTCAGCTAGAGCTGCTTCATCTCCTTCTTTCAGGTTAGCAACTAATTGCGTTAAGTCGGTATGGTGTGGCCTTTGTTTCATAAAGCTCCGGTCAGATCTCGACTAACAGTACTTGCATATAGTCGTACGATCAAAATCTATCATCAAAGTTAGCAATTCACCCCATCATTGGCGTTAATGGATGATTATTTAAAGTTTAAAAAACGTTGGCTGATAGCCTATTGACCCTTACATCGCAGATCATACCTTTAAACTGGGGTTATCACAAGCAACCCCCAATTTGCTCCTGGAGCGTACTCGTAGGACAGTCGAGGACGATTTGCAAGAATGCCGATCAAGTCCAATTTTACTTCATGTTGTACCCGAGGTTGTAAAAAGAAGGGAAAAGCTAAGAAAAGAGAAAGTGCTACAACTCTCATGTGATATTCCAATTTTAATATGAGCGATTTAGTTTCTACCACAGAAGAAAAATCTCCTCCGCTGGCGAGCAGTGAAGGTAAGCATTCAGCACAATTCTATTTTCCTTAGCGGTGATTTTTTGCTCTCCACTACAGCCCCCTTGAAACCCCAAAGCTAGCAGCTCATGACCTTAAAGCCCTATTGTAGCCGTTTTACTAAGGTATTATCCTAGGACTGATGTTTGGCAATTGTGAAGTAAAATTGACTTCCCTCCTCAGCGCTTTCGTACCAAATGTCTCCACCTAGATTCGTGACTATTTTTTTGCAAATGGCTAATCCTAGACCTGTTCCTTGATACTCTTGGCGGCTATGTAACCTCTTGAACATTTCGAAAACTTGCTCTCGATATTCAGGAGCAATGCCTATCCCATTATCTGTGACGCAAAATTGATGATGAGCACCTACGTCCTGATAACGAACATCAATTACCTTTTCTGTACTGGTGTTGTATTTCAAGCCATTACTAATCAGGTTCTTTAACACCAGAAAGAGTTGAGAGGGGATGGTGTAAAAGCAGACCTCGATGGCAGGGAGATTGAGTTTTACCTTCTGTTCTTTTAGATCCGTCAGAATAGCCTGTTCCACCTGTGCGATCAGTTCCTTTAGATTGGTCTCTTTAAACTGATCTTGGCTTCTATTATCTACCTTGGAATACTCCAAAACATCTCGAATCAATTGATTCATTTGGTAGGCATTTCGTTTAATGAAGTCCAGGTATTCCCTAATCTGAGTACGTTCAGCTGGATCGCCCAACTTGCGTTCAATAAGACTGGAAAAGCTGGCGATGTTCCGCAAGGGCTCCTTCAAATCATGGGAAGCAATATAGGCGAAGCGTTCCAATTCGATATTGGAAGCGTTCAGATGATCATTCGTTTTTTGAAGGACTTGCGTCTGCTTTTTCACTTGCTGTCTCAAGTTCTCATTAAATCTTCGTTTTACCCGATAGGCGCGGTAGATCAACAAGGCGAGGATGAAGAGCAAGACCGCCAGTAAGATGGCGTAGAGGGTAGACTTTTGGCGTTGAGCCAGGAGCGCCTCGCTTTGCCCTTGTTGAGCTCTGAGATAGGCATTCTCTTGTTCTTTTTCATTCATCTTGTATTTGGCTTCCAAAGCAAAGATGAGGTCTAATCGGCTTCCATTGTACAAACTATCTTGAATATCCGCCAATTTTTGATATGAACTTGCTGCTCTTTCGTGTGCTTGCAGACGCTGCTGCGTTTCAGCCAACAGTTGATACAGTTTTTTATCATTAAACGAATAATCATTATCCTTTCCTTTCTTTGCTATTACCTCCTCCAGAACCTGCAAGCATTGCCCATAATCTCCTTTCTCGAATAATAGGGAAGCCAAAGACAGTTGCGCTTCTTCGAAATGATCCCGGTTGCCAGATTGCTCAATGATAGCTAAGGCTTGGTTGAGTTGATCCAAAGCTAAGTCCCATCTTTTCTGCTCTTTATATACCTCAGCTCTTTCATTAAACACCACTCCCCTACTATAATTGTTGGTACAAAGTGGATAGGCCTTATTGAGACTTTCCAAGGCTTCTTGATACTTTCCCCTTCTTTTGTAGTTGTTGCCAGCAGTCAGATAGGGGATGTACTTGATCATGTGATGATCGCTGTTTTTCGCAATTTCTGCTCCCTTGTTGAAATATTCTACGGCCTTCTCACCGCTTCCTAATTTATCATATAAAAATCCTACATTTCGATAGGTGAAACATCGCATCCTATCATCCCCCACATTTTTTGAGTACTCCAATGACTCCAGATAATTAGAAATGGCCTCCTTGGGCAACCCCAAGCGTTCGTAGTTGATTCCTATATTATTCAAAACCTCCGAGATCAATACCGTATCATTTAATTGACGAGCCAGGTAGAGTGAGGATTTGTTGGTGGACAAGGCCTTGCGAAAGTTTTTCTGGACGGTATAACCAACTGCTTGGTATTTTAGCGCTTGGGCTATTCCTGTTTCATATTCAATTTCTTTAGCTAAGTCCAGGGCCTGCCCTGCATAAAAGAAGGTTTTATCAATATCTATCTGGTAAAATTCATAACTCAATTGATTTAGGATATCAATCTGTTCCTTAGTGTCTGAAACACTGTTCAAGCGAGCCTGCAATTCTTCGATTGTGGTGTTCTGGGCTATTGATCGGGAAAAGCCGAAAAGAGAAAATAGGGTCAAAACTAAACTTGCTGTAGTTTGGGGCACTTTCATGACTATGTTTACGAACTCCTGCCGGATATTTGTTTACGGTATTTAGGTATGGTTAGTGGGGAGATAACCTGCCTATCTTATATTCTCCTAAATATCTGAAAAATTAGGCAGCTTCAATAGCAGAGATATCACTTTGAGTAGCAGAAAAGTACAAATACGTATTTATGCTGAGTGTAATTTCCATTAAATGCTTAGATTTTGGCATAAAATGTAAAATTTTATCCTTTGTGATAGTCTGCTTAAATTCTGTTCTCACCTCCCATCAAGTCGGTGCAAAAGGTCTATTAGGAAAGAAATCTTACTTTTCCCAAGCTGCAAGACTAAATGACAGTCCAGCGGCCAATAACAGTAGTCCGGGAATCACCCCTCCTAAATAAAACGCCAATAGGCTATCGATCAAAACCAGTACGACAATTGTCGCCAATATTTTGTTATGATCCGCTTTTAGTGTAAGGGATAGGATACCGAAGGCAGCCAGACCAAGCAGATGTATGGAGGGATGGGCAAATAAGACCGGAACAATTTCCTTTAAAAAATGGGCGGCATTTGATTCTTCCATCAAACCCTTTACATAAAGTAGACCGCTGCCATGAAAGAGTGCCATGATCAGTAACAGGAGGCTACCGAAGATCGTCAAATATTTGGAAGTCTTTGTCATCGTTTGATGGTTTGATTAGCATCAAAAAAGAATATAAGGCCAGCTTGATACCAGCCACAGCCTTCATCCCCCTTCGCAGAAAGTCAAGATCGGCCTGATCTGGATTATTCTTCACACTAACAGAGGAGTTATTCATATTTGGGCGCTTTCAATCAAAGTATCCAATTAGAACGCTCCTTTCCACTTTTTTCGACGAAAGTGGAATCCATCCGGGACTGGATGCGACATAGGGTAAAGCTTTCATATAAAGATGCTACATAGAGCAAAACAACTCAGGTAAGACTCCTCTACCTTACCCATCTCTTTTGAATACCAAAATCCAATGAAAATGAAAAAGCAAGTTCTTTTCTTATTCTTTGCCTGCCTACTCAGCAGCACCCTTTTGGGCCAGCAAGATGTCTTTTCTGGAAGCTTTACCAACAGTCTACAGACTATTGCCCTACGCATGAAACCTGTGCAAGGGGGATATCATGGAGTAGTACAGAGCCAGGAAGGCGTGTTTGCTGTTTCTGCACAAAAGGTAGGACGCCAACTCTCCGGGGTGATCTATACGCAGTCTGGTAATATCGACTTTAAGATTGTACCCCAAAACAAAGCTTTGGCTATCACAGCCCTGGGGAAAACAGAATGGTACTACAAATTATCCGAGCTACACGAATTGGATGCCATAGATCTCACACCTTACATGACCAATTCCTCAAATAGCGATTATGATTACGGTTACACACAATACAACGGTACGGAATCTGAAAGATACCGCAGCTCCCCAAATTCTCCAGGCGGTAGTACTCCCTCCAATGCCTATAATGATCCACAACTATTTCAACTCATTGCAGGCAGTCAATTGGTCATTTATAATCGGACTTCCTACCTAAATGACAACTCCGCCAGTTCACTCACTTACGTGAATTATTGTTCCAATGGTCGCTTCAGTATTAACTATGAAGGTTCCTTTTCCGTCGGAGGTGGCGTTTCCAGCGGCGCCAATCATGGCCAGAATTCTGGCAGTTGGCAGTTGATGGGAGGTGCCAATGGTCCTCAAATCCAACTGCGATATAATAATGGTAAAGTAGAAACGTACCCCGTTAATAAAAATTACCTGTTGCAAGGTCGCTGGCGAACAGGTAATACACAATATGCCATTCAAAGGAATAAAGCAGTCTGTTATTGAGAACGAAGAAGCGGGAGTAGTCCTCCAACTTCTCCTGCTCGCTCTTTGGTGGGCTAAAGAACAGTACCTATCTTGGGGGAAAGCCCATTGCTACCTCTATGTCCATTGATGATCAGCAAAATATTTTATTGACTACCTACCCCTTCCTCACAGCGGCAGACAGGCAGCTTTTGCTAAACTTGGCTCAGTATAAAGTCTTAAAAAACAAAGAACCTATCATACGGCGTGGAGAATTGACCTACTCCACCTTTTTTATTCTCAATGGGATGATGCGAGGTTATTTCATCAATCTAAAGGGCGAAGAAAAAAACATCTTCCTTCGCCCTGAACACACCATCACCGGCGCGCCTGATTGTCTGTTCGAACATACCCCTACCCGCTACACTTTCGAAGCCATTTTGGAAACGCACCTGCTAGTCTTCGATCAGCGAAAGTTCCTCGAACTTGCCCCCATCCACCCCAATATCAATCTGCTGTACATCGCAGCTTTGCAGGAGAATATTCAAACGCTAGTAGGACGAGTAGAGGCCCTAATTGACAAATCACCGGCCGAACGCTACGAGGAACTACTCAAAAGAAGCCCGCAGTTCTTTCAAAGAGCCTTCCACAAACACATTGCCAACTACCTTGGCATCACGCCCGTTTCGCTTTCACGCATCATAAATCGCCGAAAAACCTAGGATAGTTAACAATTGTTATCTCTTTCCAAGTTTCTAACACCTAATTTTACACGGTAAAAAATGAAATTCAAAGCGATAAACACGGCTATCTATGTTATTTGGAGTTGAAAATTTGGATGTATACTTAGTTCTTGGAATTCTCGTATTCTTCGGATTGCTAGAGGTAATATCTGGTCATCTACATACCACCAAAAGGACGAAAAGTGATTGGATACAAGAAATGGGCGGCTTTTTCGCACTTTCTGTCTTGATTAAACCGATGATCGTGCTGAGTGTGATGGGGCTAGGTCAACTACTGGTACCCCAGTATGCTAATATCGTCGGCGGTTGGAGCCTCTTGTTGATGCTACCCTTCTATCTATTTCCAGATGATATTTTACAATATTGGTATCATCGGTCCGCTCATGAGTATGAGTGGTTGTGGAAATTGCATCGACCGCACCATCAAGCAGAGGAAATGGGCTTTTTTGTTTCCTATCGAAATGCGGCCCTATACTATGTTTTAATGCCTAATATTTGGTGGGTGGGTATCGCTACCTTTCTAGGGGCAGCGCCAGGGGTAGCCTTGGGCTTAGTGCTGAAGCAATTGGTGATCATTGGTTCGCATAGCACTACTAAATGGGATCGCATTTTATATCGATTCCCTTGGCTAAGTCCCATCACCTCCATCATTGAACGCATTATTATCACGCCTGCCTTCCACTATGCCCACCATGGCAAATCTATGAAGGATGGAGTGAGCGACCCCAATGGAAATTATGGAAATATGTTTTCCATTTGGGATCAGCTTTTCGGTACTGCCAAATTTACCCGTCAATTTCCCACCGAACTTGGTTTAGTCAATGATCCGAAAGAAAAATGGACAGCAGCGTATTTCTATCCTTTAGTCACTTCGGAAAAACCAGAAAGCGAATTATCAAGAGGTTATCAAAAGTCAGATACCCGCAGCATGGAACCTTCAGACATTCACCTGGAAGCGGGTACGTACCTATGGTGCAAGTGTGGTCACAGTCAGAATCAACCCTTTTGCGATGGCTCACACCATGGAACCAAGTTCAAGCCTATGGTATTTGAAGTAGAGAAGGCTAGAAAAATGCGATTGTGTAATTGTAAGCTCAGCAAGACAGGTCCATTCTGCGACAACTCGCATGAGCAGTCATAGATACATCCGTAAGAATTACTAGCCCTAGAATGTCGGGAGAGAATGGTAACTTGGACAAATGGAAACCTGTTGCACCACCCCGATCAATAAAAAATTCGACTTGGTAAGGGCCAAGGAGGAGTTAGCCAATTACCTGGCTCATGGTCCCAAAAAGAACACACTACCACTTCTAAAAGCGGTTGCTCCGATCGATTTGTCCGGAGCAACCGCTTTGGATATTGGAGGCGGAGTAGGTGCTATCTTGTTTCAATTATTAGAGCAAGGAGTCAGCAAAGCTGAATCCGTCGACATCTCCGAAGCCTATTGCGCGGTATTGCAAGAGGAACTGAATAAAAGACAGCTCGATAGTCAAATCCGAATATGGAATGGCGATTTCCTATGCTTGAAAGATGATCTTCCCAGTACTGATATTGTGACGCTAGACAAAGTGATCTGTTGTTATGAACACTTTGAAGATTTGGTTCTTCATTCTCTGAGCAAATCCAAGAAATGGTATGCCTATAGCATTCCACGTGATGTCTGGTGGGTAAAACTGGCCCACTTTCTGAAGGAATATCGGGTTCGAAACCGACCGGAATGCTTTCGTTCCTTCATCCATCCCGTTCACGCCATCGAATCCCTAATTGAACAGCAAGGGTTTCAAAAGCATTGGCAAGGAATCAGAGCACAATGGTTGTATACTATATACCAACGAGCATAAAGGCAGACCTATTCCTGCCGTAAAGATTCTACTGGATTCATCCAGGCTGCTTTTAGACTCTGTATACTCACTGTCAACATGGCAATGAGCACTGCCAGAAAGCCTGCCAGTAAGAAAACCCACCAATGTAAGCCTATATGGTAGGCAAAACCCGCTAGCCAATTTTGCATCAGATACCAAGCTACTGGCGTAGCAATCACAATAGAGGTGACCACTAAGCGAAGGAAATCCTTTGATAGCAATTGCACGATACTTGCTGAACTAGCTCCCAAAACTTTACGCACTCCAATCTCCTTAGTCCTTTGCACAACACTGTGTGAGATCAAGCCAAACAAACCAATACCTGCAATGAGCAAAGCCAAGACGGTGAAAATATTAAAGGCTTGCCCGAGACGTACCTCAGACTCATACAGCTGATTCAAAGATTCATCCAAGAAACGATAGCTGACTGGCAAGCCCGGAGCTACACTTTTTACCGTTTCCAAAACGAATGAGAGCGTCTCATCCAAGTTCTCCGTTTTAACCTTTAGGGTGATATTTCCAAAGTTGACACTATTGTTTCGATCGTCACGGAACATCATGTATTGCGGCTCAATACTAAGATCCATGGGCTGGAAATGAAAGTCTTTGACCACACCAATGATCCGTCCTTTCCGGAATGTCTTGCCAATGGCAGATTCCGCTGTCCAGCCAAGCTTAGCCACCGCCTTTTCATTTAATAGATAACTCTGGGTAGAGTCAGTGGAATGACCTAAGGAAAAGTTTCTTCCTGCAGCCATATCTATCTCGAATAGATCCAAAAAATGATAATCAACATAATTTCGATAGATGTTGATACTCTTTTCTCCGGTATTCCCTTCCCACTCTTCTACTACACCTTGATCTCCACTGTTGATCGGTAAATTCTTAATCACAGATACCTTCTCCACTTGGGGGTGTCGAAGCAATTCCTCTCGGATCAAATCTGTATTCTCCGAAATCTCTGGAAAAAAGAAGGGAACATAAACGATCTGATCCTCATTGAAGCCCAATTTCTTATTCTGCACATACTGTAGTTGTTGGTATACCACAATGCTACTCGAAATCAGGACTACCGCAGCGGTAAATTGACCAACAACCAGCAGGTTTCTCAATACATTCCCTCGCTTGAATCGACTAAACAACTCTCCACGGAAGACCTTAATCGGTAAAAGACTGGATAGGAATACCGCCGGGTAAAAACCAGAAAGTATACCAATCGCAATGGCACACACAAAGAGACCGGAGAGGAGCCAGTAGTTTTGGATCAAATCCAATTCAATAGGCTGCACTAGTAGTTTATTGAATTGTGGCAGCAGGTAATAAGCCAATACTATAGCCAAAACAAAACTGATCAGCGTAAGCAAAAAGGATTCCCCCATGAACTGGGCGATCAGTTGCTTACGTTGCGCCCCCAGGACTTTACGCATACTTACTTCCTTGGAACGGCTAATCGAACGCGCAGTGGCTAGATTTGTGTAGTTAATAGCAGCTAAGAGTAAAATAATGAAAGCGATAGATAGGAATAGATATACATATCGGATATCCCCATTTACCCCAGGATCTAGGTTCACCTTCGAATGCAAGTGAATATCTTGGACAGGCTGCAAGAAAAATTTGGAGGCGCCAAAGGGAAAATTCTCATATGCCGGCACTACGTATTGATCGAAGATGTCCAACCTTCGCTCTAAGGCCTTGTAATTTTGCCCTTCCGCCAATACCATATAGGTCCAATAGTTATTCCAATCCCAGCGTCCTACACTCGGTTTGTATTCATTGGCCGTCTTCAGCGGTAGGATGCAATCATACGTCAGGTGTTGATTACCAGGTATATCTTTGAAGATACCGCGTACGGTCAGTGATTGTTCGTTGCGATACAAAACTTGTTTTCCCATCGGATCTTCCACGCCGAAGTAACGCTCTGCTATGGATTCGCTCAATAAAATAGCCGTAGGATCTTCTAAGACCTCCTTGCCTTCCCCACGCAACATCTTGATGCTGAAAACATCAAATGCTCTTTCATCAGCAAACAAACTGCCCGGTGAATCAACGACATCCTTATAAGCCAATAGATTGTTTTCTAGACCGATGGTAGCGGCGGCTTCTACTTCAGGAAAAGTCTCTACCAGGGCCGGGGCAAGTGGCTCAGAACTAACGGCGAAAAAATCAGTCCCTCGGAAAATATTGCCTTCCTGCTGTTGAACCACCCGGTAGATTTGGTCTGCTTTCTCGTGCTGAGTATCATAACTTAATTCATACTGTACATAGAGGGCGATTAGGATAAAACAGGTCATGGCTATGGTAAGACCTGATATGTTGATCGTGGAGTATAGCTTCTGCTTTACTAAATTGCGCCAAGCCACTTTTAAATAGTTCTGAAACATAGCTAGATTGATTAGTGGATCCCGTTGAAAGGATTTAATAAAGTCGGGTCGAAAATGACGAATGACTTGCCACCAAAAGCGCCTTTTTGCCCGTCGGGGAGTCTGTTCAAACTGCTGCTCAAACAATTCGATTAAGTCTCCTTCAATCTCTTCCATATAGTCTTCCCGGCAAAACCAGCGTAGGAACCGCAGCGCATGCTTGGGTGGTTTTGGTAGCATTTTTCAAGTATTTAGTGGCCTACTATTTACTTAACAAAAGTAAATGTAATCAATTTATTTCACTTTTGTTAAGTAAATCTGCCAATAATTGACTTTTAGCTACGATTCAGCCTTGAAATACCGACCAATGGAACTTTATGGAAACTGGAATTGTAGAAAGAAGGCTACCCATACCGACCCAATCTAAACAACTGTAACATGCCTTTTAGTGAGATCAATCCGGCCATCGACACCATTCCCAAATCCGATTACTTAGAAGTAGTTGACCTTTGGGAAGCCAGTGTCCGAGCTACCCACCATTTCTTACCCGAATCAGATATTCAATACTTCAGGCCACTTATTCTGCATCAATACCTTGATCAGGTAGCTTTATCTTGTCTGAGAGATCGTACCAGGAAAATCGCTGGATTCTTAGGCGTGGCCGACGGTAAGATTGAGATGCTGTTTATCCATCCTGAGGTTCGGGGGCAGGGGGTGGGAAAACGTCTTCTGCGGTACGCTGTGCAAGACTTGGGCGCCAAAGAAGTAGATGTAAATGAGCAAAACGAACAGGCTGTAGGTTTTTACCACCATCTAGGATTCACCACTATAAGTAGATCACCAGTAGATGGTATGGGTAAGCCCTATCCATTACTACACATGACATATTCATTATGAAAGAATTAGCAATTAGGGCGTTACGCAAAGATGATTGCGAGAAAATTCATCAGGCTTTTGTGGCACAAGGTTGGAAAAAACCTACTTCCTTGTACCTGAATTATCTTGAGATGCAAAAGCAAGGGATTCGCGATTTTCTACTGGCTACCTGGCAAAATGAATTTGCCGGCTACCTCACGGTCAACTGGACCTCACACTATCCTCCTTTCCAAGAAAAAGGCATTCCAGAGATTGTCGATTTTAATGTGTTGAAAAAATATCGAAGGCGGGGAATCGGGACAGCCCTTATGGATGAAGCCGAACGGCGAATCCAGCGCGTTTCTCCCTTGGCAGGAATTGGCTTCGGTATCACACAAGATTACGGCGCCGCTCAAATTTTGTATGTAAAGCGTGGATATATTCCTGACGGACGAGGTCTAGTGCTAGATGGAGAATCTCTAGATTACCTCCGACAAGTTACCATCAGCGATGATCTGGCCATTTATCTCACCAAACAATTGATTTAAGCTGCCACTCCCTATAAACGCCTGATTCCTGAAAACCCGCAAATATTGACTCATATTGGATTCCTCTGTCAACATCTGCTGTTTGGTATAAAATCTTGAATCGACACCACTTATGCCTGATTGCATACCCAGCGAGTTAAAGCAGGCTTTACTTTTAGGTAGTACGAAGCGATCGTGTTCACCCTCTTTTCTTTCTGGAAGGACTGCGATCACTTAATATCTAATTGTAAAAAACTCGACCATGAAAAAGCTCTTCCTCCTCGTCTTCACACTCAGTACTTTGCTAGCCTTCTATCCAGCCTCGGACCAAATATCCATCGAACTTAGCGTAGAGGAACCGATAGAATTCATTGAAATAACCTGCCCTATCGATGGCTACATCCTGTGGAATCAAAAACAGGATACCCTCCTAACAAAAGGAGATGGAAAATTCAAGCAGACCTACGCCCTTTCTCAGGCTAGTCCTTTTAGAATTAAAATCGGCAAACTAAGGTTTAGAACCCTTTTTGAACCCGGACAACACTATGCTATCAAACTGGAAGGGCAACAACTTTTATTTAGCGGAAAAAATGCCGAAGGGATGACGCTCTTTAGTCAGCTTAAACGTCCAAGCTACACCTTTTCTGAAGATGCTAAGTTCGCTAAAGACACAACTGCTGAACAAATTACCGAGAAAATAGGAAACCTGGTTCTACAAGAAAAAGAACAATTCCAACAATTGCATCAACGGGGAAGTATCAGCAAGAAATTCCTGCAACTAGCTTTACGAGATATCGATTATTACTATGCAATGAAGGTATTGGACATCATTCTTAGCAAAGATTCCAAAGATAAGCCATTAGATCCCTCACTTGTGGCTTTAATGGATAAAACAATACAAGAAAATCCCGTAGAATTATCCGGTTTCATCCCAGAAGATTGGGATTATTACGCCGACGCAGTCATTTTATATAAAAGGACTTATGAAATGCGGCAAGCTGGAAAGGTGTCGAGCGAAAAATTAGATGAATTATATGAGACGGGAGAGCTACACAATTGGCGATTGCCACTAATAAACGATCAAGTCTCTGGAAAAACCAAAGAACACTACCTGGCCTTCTACCTCTATGATAGAGCCGTTCAGTCAAGATTCGAAAAGAGCCTAGTGGGTATATTTAATAGCTTCAAGCAAGAATTCCCGGAAAGCTCCTTCACGCCTTACATCAAACCACTCATTGACAAAATCATTATCTACCACGAACGCATTGAAGCCCCCTTGTCCGAGAAGGTCAAGATCTTAGATGGCAGTGGGATCACAGATTTTGATCAATTGCGAGAACAGCTAAAAGGACAAGCCTATTATGTAGACTTATGGACCACTTGGTGCAGCCCCTGTAAAAGCGAGTTTAAACACAATCTAGCTATTGATCCCGTACTAAAGAACGCAGGCTATCAAAAGCTCTACATCTCTATCGATAAGGCCAGTGCTCGGGATAAATGGATCGACAACATCAAGTACTTTGAGCTGGAAGGAACACATCTACTTGCCTCCAAAGAATTTGTGGCGGACTTTGCGACCCATCATTCGCTACAAAAAGAGATGATGATCATTCCTCAATACCTTATTGTAGATCCCGAAGGGAAGGTTGTAAGTCGAGATGCCCCCAAGCCAAGCGAATCAGGCCAATTGGAAGCTATACTCAGTGCTCCCAAACGATAAAGGAGATAAAGATTTGCCAGTCCATAATTCCGTCGGAAGCGAGGCTGTATAGTTATTTGTCTATCTTGTCCACCTATGCAAAAGACAACTATATCCATTCTGTTAAGCTGCTTCCTCCTATTACTGGGTCTGGGTGCCTGCCAATCGGGAGTAGATACTCGGGTAATGGAGTTTGACCGGCTACGGATAGACAAAACCTTAGTGGAGGAGATTAGGCTTTCAGAAGAGCAGAAGATTGATGCGCAGATGGGTGCACGTACCCTTCACGAAATGTTGCTAGATGGCGATTTCCTACCCAGTGGTTGGGTGGCTGATCCGCCGCCAACATTTTATGAATTAAAAAGGGTGGATAGAGGAGAAGGTCGAAGTTTGCTCTTCTATGCCGTCTGCTTTGAGGACAAGAATATTGCAGAAATTAAAGTAGCGACTATAGAAGGGGAACAATTACGATACAATTACTTGATTTGGTCAAATGCAAAATATGGCGATCCATACACGCTGATTGAGCTACAAGCAGAAAATGGTTCAATCCAATTTTATCATGAAGAAGAGTTGCGCTTTATTTACCAACCAGATCAAGGTAAAGTTAATCAGCCATGAGTGGATTAGAAAAGCATTTTCGACCGATTACCCCAGGTGATCAAGCTTTCTTGACGGAGATGCTTTACCTCGCCTTTTACGTACCGGAGGGCGAGGCCCCTTTCCCGCGGTCCATTCTGGATCGCCCGGATGTTTTAAAGTATCATCGGGGATATGGGAAAGAGGGGGATTATGGTTTCCTCGCTCTCGAAGGATCGGAAGCCGTCGGTGCGATCTGGTGTAGGCTACATAGCCAGGATCATCCAGGTTATGGTTTTGTACGGGCGGATATACCAGAACTAAATATTGCCCTACTCCCACAAGCACGTGGGCAGGGCTTTGGGCAACAGTTATTGTCGCATTTGGAACAGAAACTCCAGGAAGAAAAGGTTCCGGGAATCAGTTTAAGTGTAGATCATCGCAATGCGGTAGCGTACCACCTTTATCAAAAACGGGGCTATCGGCCGGTAAAAGAAGGAGGAACGGCCATTACGATGCTGAAGTTATTTTGACAAAAAAATACTGCAACAGCCCTACTACTTTTGCTTAGTTACCGTATTTTTTTGCTCAAATTTATGATATGTACCAAATCACCTCATTTGTGTGCTGTGTTCTAATCTCCCTGGGGCTAGGTGCCCAAGATTTCTCGCTTTTTGAAAAGAGAACCTTTGAAGCTAAAGACGGGGGTACGCTCCCCTACCGCATGCTCCTCCCAGATAACTATGATCCAGCCAAAAAGTATCCGCTCGTACTGTTTCTTCACGGAGCTGGGGAGAGAGGAGACGACAATGAAAAGCAACTGGTTCATGGTGTCAAAACCTTTTTGGAAGCGGAGCATCGGGAGCAGCTCCCCTGTATTGTCATTGCTCCTCAATGCCCAAAAGATAGCTACTGGGCCTCTCCAAAATTTGAGCGTACAAAGTACCCTATCGATTTTGATTTCAATTATCAATACGATCAGACCATTGCCCTAAAAAGAGCCATTCAACTGACCCGCTCGATTATTAAGCAAGAGTCTGTAGACAAAAAACGGGTATACATTACGGGATTGTCGATGGGAGGAATGGGAACCTACGAAGCTGTTTATCGCTACCGGAAATTGTTTGCTGCGGCTGTCGCCGTCTGTGGCGGTGCGGATGTAGATGCTTATAAGAAGAAACATGCCAAAATACCTTTCTGGCTATTTCATGGAGATGTGGACGGTGTAGTGGGGGTAAAACACGCTAGAGCTATGAACGAAAAACTGCGTGCTTTGGGCGCCGAAGTTCGTTACACAGAGTACCCCGACGTCAACCACAATAGTTGGGAAAAAGCCTATGAAGAAGGTGGGTTACTCCCATGGTTATTTGCCAAAAGCCGCTGATGAAACATTCCTTTTATGAGCTACCACGCGCCCGCCAGTGGGCGCTGAGTATCGTTTTTGCCCTACTTGGCGCTGTTGTAATCCTTGGCAGTGTATTCCTGTGTATGTATTTTCTCCAACCTTGGCTCCTATTACCACTACTGCCCTTATATTTTGTTTTTGCGCAACTATTAGATATCCCTTTCGGTCACCTACGAGGAACCTTAATACACTACTCTCCTATGCTGATCGTACAGCCGGTTTCGGGGACCTATCACCTACACACCACTACCATATTTGACCAGCTATTTGCCCTCCCGCATAAGGCTCCCAGACTCACCAATCAACAGCAAATACTGATTTGGATTTTAGATGGATTCATAGCCCTAATTGATGATTTGAAACAGCAGCCTGATCTCCCTATTGTGGGCACCACTCATTTCCTTAGTCCAAGGCGAGCTGAAAAACTGGGTTTTAGCATACAAGCTGCCGATCCGATCAGTAACTTCATTCTGATCATCAACTATTTGAACTTAATCTTAAGCATGTCCATCACCAAAGGGCGCTTACAATTCCCGAAGCTTGGTCAAACTCGTAAATTCACTATCAGCTCCAAGACGCTAATCAGCAAGGAAGCTTTATTTAGGACCTGGAGAGAAAAACTGCTTTCCCGCCAAGCCGCTGGCTAAGTGGACCAGACGAAACCTATAGATTGGAAGCTTGAGCTTGGTAGATGAGCAGTTCCTCTGGTGCAGCTATAATTCGATAAAAAAGTCTCAATCTTCGCATCATGGATGATTTTTCCGACTTCGTCATTAGGTCAAAATCATCTACGACTTTGAAAAAGGCTTTTCGCTTATTTTTGAATAGCTTAAGAACCGGATACAACACTCTACTTGACTCGGTAATACCTTGAAACAAGGGGGCTCTCAATTTCTGTTGCCCAAGATCCTTGCGCGGAGAAGCATAGGGGGCATCCACCCAGGCCGAAAAGTCAAAATCGTAGGGTACGAGTACGAAGGCATTTCGCTCTCCTTGCTGTATCAACTTTAGATTTCGAACCGGATGAATACTCCAATCCGTGTTTCCAATCATCATCTGGAAAACTGCTATAAAGGTGTGTTGGATCGTATCCAGCTGCCCTGGTTTAAAGGAAAATTGGTCTACTTCTGCGCCTTGAAGCCGGTCAGCTAATTCATCAATATCCTCCAGCAAAATTCCCCAACGCTCAATCGGCTCAACTCTATCCTCTATATCCTCATAGCGCACCTTTACCAACTGAACCCTCAAGCTCTGCAAGCTAGCTTCGTTGTACAGTTTATAGGCCAGATATTCTCGAAAGATCAGTTGGGATGTCAATAAGCTATCTGCTAAGCAATGTGTAACCAATTTCAGATCATCTTGCTTAGCCAGTCCCGCATTCCCCAATGCTTTTTTAGACAACTCCAACTTCAGAGGGGGGAATTCACAGATTTGCCGGCGAAACTTCCCTCTGGGGCGCAAATCCAATTTCCAATCGTAGGCTACGCCATTTTTTTCATACTTCAATCTGGCTATCTGCCATTCATTGTCTCGCCTATCTTGGAGCAAGCGTTCCAAATCTGTAGTTATTGTGATCGGCAAGGGAGCCTCTTGTAGAATCTTAGCCATCAAGCTAGGAGGATCAGAAGCTGAGACCGATGAAAGGGCCGACAAAGAACTGTATAGGAACAAACCATAAATGATCAAGACGGTCTTTTTCATACTAAACCAAAATTACCTTTTTAAAAAGAGCAGGGCGGACCAACGCAGGAGTCCACCCTGTACAAAAATGCTACTAGTCGTGTAGGAACTTACAACTGAATTCTTCTATATATATCCTAGGGGACTATGCCTCTTCCAGGCACTTGATTTAACCTATCTCATTCCTCCTGCACGTCTAGTTCCTTACCTAATTATCTCCTCCACCTCTTACCCTGCTGATACCACTCTTCTTACCTGGCGTGGCAGGTATTGCTACTCCTTCTTCCATTATCATCGGTAGGTCTCCATCAGATACGATGACCTTTGCATTGGGCGATTTCGATAATTCCATAAAAGCTTCGATCGACTTAAACTGTAGGATAGCTGGACTTAGTCCTTCTGCGATGATTTTCTGTGCATCTCTAATCCCTTTGGCCTCAATTCGCTTTTGCTCTGCCTCACGCTCTGCCTGTTGCAAAACAAACTCCATTCGTTGTGCATCCTGCTCAGCTTCCAACTTTAATTCAATAGCTCTAGCCAAGCTCTGCGGCAATCGAATACTCTTCAGTAGTACAGCATCAATCACCAATCCTTTTCCATCCAGATATACCATCATTTGATCTCGAATAGCCTTCTCGATAGTTGTTCGCTCGCCGGTATGCATATCCTTCGCATAGAAGCGAGAAGTCACGTCAGCTACAGAAGAACGGAAAACCGGTAGAATGATGTTTTGTTCATAGTTTCGGCCGATATTACGCAGGATAGATGGGGCTTCCTTCGCCATAACGCGGTAAAGGATCGACACTTCGGAAACAATATTTAACCCTTCTTTCGAGGGAATGCTCAATCCCACTTCCAGGTTTTCTGTTTGTGTCGAAATTTTGATTATACTGGTCAAGAAGGGATTGTAAAAACGTAGTCCTTCCGTGTAAGTCTTATCCGCATACTTTCCTAAAGTACGCTTCACTCCTACTTCTCCTTGTCTAATCGTAGCACAACTAGTAAAGAAAATAATTAACATCGATAGATTGATCCATCTGAAAACGCTTGTTTTAGTCATAGCTTATCTTTTTTTGTGTGACAAAAAAACAGTTGGGAGACTCCATAGCTTTCCTGTAGCTTCTAGTGAAAAACAGAAGCCGATGAATGGGGTATAATGCTGATTGTCGTCTCAGAAAGTTTGATGTAGGCGTTTATCCTTGTACGTATACGTATTGTTGTTTTGCTCTAAAATTGTTGTAGAATTGTACCATCGAACTGAGATTTTGAAAACGGAACCCTACTTTACCGAGGCGCTTGTGTAAGTGCTTGGCATTTGGTAAGTGTCGTTTAATCATCTTTTTGTAGTTGCTCGAAGTAATCTCAATCACCTCCCCATTCACGCCCAAAAAGAAGCGTTGCTCTTTCACTGTTCCTGCCGGTACTACTCTTAGACCGGTATCGATAACTTCCGGACGAAGGTAGGAGTAGACAAAAAGATTTAACGGCCCCTTGACCACATGTTCGGCAGCGACTAAACCATTATCTACCCGGATCATAACAAGATCATTATTAGCCTGTACAGAAAAGGGCAACCAAACAAATATAAACAGGAGGCTGAGAACGAGTAAACGTTGATAACTACTCGGCAACAGT
Organism: Saprospiraceae bacterium; assembly: GCA_965263225.1. GTDB lineage: Bacteria > Bacteroidota > Bacteroidia > Chitinophagales > Saprospiraceae > DT-111. The sequence goes on along the minus strand of CBDHHG010000028.1, from coordinate 179,708 downwards.
TCCAGTGCGAAACTAAAATTTGAGCGTGAAGGTGATGATAACTTTTTCATAGCTTTATACTTTTAGGCCTGTATATCAAGAAGCTTGAACCGCAGGTAGATAGTTTAGCTCTCTTATATTCTTTTTAAGTGTTTTCCGCGCTATGTAAATCCGGCTCTTCACCGTCCCTAAGGGCATCCCCAAATGCTGACAAATCTCCTCATACTTGTAGCCCTGATGCAACATTAAGATGGGCTTACTGTATTTTTCATCTAGATTGTGAATCAATCTAACCACATCATTCATCGCTAAATTCATATCCCCCTCATTGGCAGCGCTGAGTCGATCCTGGTAAAGCAAGAAATCATCAACGGAGTGATCAAAGACTTTTCCACGGCGTTTCTGAGCTCGGAAATTATTGATGAAAATATTCTTCATGATCGTACTCAACCATGCTCTCAAATTCGAATCGGCCGCTAACTTTTCTCGATACCTAAAGGCGCGCAGAGCCGTATCCTGGAAAAGATCTTCTGCTAGATGAACATCCTGGGTAAGCTTATAAGCGAAACCCATTAAATATTTAGAAAGTTTGTCAAACTCTATGGCGAAATTATTAGTACTCATATCTTCATTAATATTTTTACAATTAATGATAATAGTATTACTATCTTTACTTATGAAACACATCCTCCGAACATTTGTTCTGGATTGACAGAAATTTTACAATCGGAATCAAGGATGCATTCTCACGCTTAGGTCCTTCGCATATGCTGATCAAAGTTTAGCCCCCCTTAGCAAGCACAAACCCTACAAAACAAAAGGACCTTAAATCATTAAAAATCAAATCATTACACAGAAGTAAAACACGAAATTCAATCCATCTGAGATTCGCTTACGCCCATACACTAGCGAAACCCCAAGCAAACTTTTGATTGTAGAACCAAAGAAGTTTGCTTAGTTTGTCAGCTAGAAAACATTTATCAGGAGGGTATTTTTGGCCTATTGTGCCCTTATTTCTCCTTTCTTTTGGGTCCTTCAATGCAAAACGAAATGCGATTTACCAACAACCTACTGGCCGGGCTGTCCATTCTACTATGCACTGGCAGTTGCCAAAACACTACTCAAATTTCCAAAGAGGCTACTCCTACCGAACTATCATTTAGGCTACACGAAATCAATAAGGAAGCTCTCTTTAGCTCTGTGGCCACCATAGATGTGGACAAAGATGGCGACCTCGATATTGTACATGGAGATACCTGGTACGAAGCGCCTAACTGGCAGCCACACTTCGTTACGGAGGTAGAGATCATCAATGGTCGCCCCGATGGGTATTCACATCTGGAGATAGATGTGAATCAAGATGGTTGGCAGGATATAGTCCACGTCAATTTTCGCAGTAAATCCATTTATTGGCTGGAGCATCCTGGAGCTGACCTTGGTGAATGGACCAAGCATATGGCGGATGTTCCTGGGCCGATGGAGACTGGGCGACTTCATGATGTAGATGGAGATGGGCGAATGGATGTGGTGCCAAGTGCCTGGGAATTTTCTGCCTGGTATGAGATTATCACTGAACAGACTGGGGGCACCCCAAGGTGGCTCCGTCATGAAATCAACCCGAAAGGCGCTGGCCATGGCAGTGGTTTCGGTGACGTAAATGGCGATGGCCGGGCAGACTATGTCGGAACAAAAGGCTGGGCCGAAGCTCCGGTGGACCCGAGAAAAGGTGAATGGGTTTGGCATCCTGAATTTGAGCTAGGTCGAACCTCTATGCCCATCGTAGTCGCGGATGTGGACGAAGATGGGGATAACGATCTAATCTATGCCATAGGACATGACTACGGCGTATATTGGGGAGAGCAGTTACAGGTAAATGGCCAACGAGAATGGCAGCTACACTTAATTGATAGTACCTGGTCGCAAGGGCACAGCCCACTCTGGATAGATCTAGACAACAATGGACGCAAAGAGTTTGTTGCCGGCAAGCGCTACTGGGCGCACGAGGGTAAGGACCCAGGAGCAACAGATCCTTTGGTCATCTATCGTTATGAATTTGATCCGGAGCAGCAAGCTTTTCAGCGGTATACCATCCAAGAAAATGGCCCGGCAGGTACAGGTCTTGACCCCAAAGCGGTCGACCTCGATCAGGATGGTGATCTCGACCTGGTTTTGCCGGGGAGAAGTGGCCTGTATTGGTATGAGAATCTTCTACTAGATGCTGAGACTAATTAGGGATTAGTAGCCAATTGATAGGCTTTAAGGAAGCCGATCCCATTTAGCTGACCATCTATCCATGCAAGATAATGGAAGTGGTGAAGTTGACTGCTGTTTTCCATGCGATTGCCGGTATCCTTCAACTGCTTTGACAGTTCCTGTAAAGCCATTCGGCGATCAGCATGCGGGGCCTTTCTCCAAAAATCTAACAACAAGTCTTCAAATGCATGAATAGAACCCGATTTTTTGAAGTAGCGGCGGGTAGAGCGACATAGGGCCGCTAGCAATTCGTGATTTCCTAATTCATCATGGAGAGCCAAGTGTAATAGCCTAGCAAAACGGAAGAGTTCTGTTCGGAACGTAAGATCATCTTTATGAATCAGAGGCTCCAAGCAGTCCAGGGCCGCTTGATACCGCTTTAGCGCAAAAAAAGCATAGGAAAAGAAATAGTAGAAAGGTAGCTTAAAGACCTCATTCAACTTTTCCCCTAATCGCCTCATTTCTGTTTGGGTCTCCTCGATCGAATCTACAGCTGCTTGAAACTTAGCCTGTCGGATATACAATTCTAGTCGCAATGAATGATACAAGCGAAACCACATCATCTCCTCTTCTCCTTTTAATCCTCGTCCTAGTTGCTGCGGAAAGCTCTTTGCCTGTTGCAAAGCTTGCCAGGCTTCCGGATAGGCCTTGAGATGAATAAGCCCAAGCAACCAATTGTTATAGACCGCTAAATATTGTGTAGCACGCTCTTTGATAAAGTGTGGATGCGCTTGGTACAATTGGATAAGATCTGCGCGGTATTGTACACAGGTCACTTTCTCTCCAATACAATCATTGAACAAGCCCAAGGTATTCAGAAATATCACTTTGGCACTAAATGATTCCGCCCGTTCTACATCTTGCAACAAGGGATGATCTACCAGTCGAAAATAAGCTGCTTTTTCCTCCTCTGAATTGGCATAATGATGGCGATAGTACCAATCAAAAATCTGCATGGACAACCATTCCATTTCGCGCAAATTGGCCAATTGACTAATGGCTTTTTGCTCCAAGTTCCAAAAGCGTTGGATATGATATGCACGCTCTCCTACCCCTAGAATAAAGATGTAGAGACGTTTCAGGCGTTGATTAATCGTGATTAGTGTTTCAAACAACTCAAATTTACTTGCCTTCTTGGCCGCCTTTTTCAACAATTGTTCTGCCGCGTGAAACAACTTCCGTTGATACAAAACATCACTCTTTTGTATCAGTAGTTGTATCTCTCCATATATCTGCCCCGCCTTATGCTGATCCACCAAACTCTCCAATACTTTATGAAATAGCTGATTTTTCAAAACTGCATGCTGGTTAAGGGCAAAAGGCTCCATCAATTGGTCCTCTGCTGAAAATCGACTTTTCTCTATGCGATCAAAGAGGTGGACATACTGACTTTCCCGTTTACCCTTATAGGGTTGGAGGAGTTTGAAATGCCGTTTTTCACTTTTACTTAGGCTTAGAATTAGTCGAAACAGAGGGTGTTTATTCATTCATCACTCTTGTAGAAAATTAAAAATTAGCTACTAATTACATTTATTATCAATTATTTAACCAAAAAAAATCTCTTTGAATTATTAAAAATAAAGAAAACTTGGTTTTCCCTACACTACACAGGTCAATAGTTTTGTATTCGATAGTTAAATTGTTTCTAAGCTGGAACATAAATTGATAAAAATTATGTTCCAGCTTATCAAGTTCCAATCATGAATACGAACAAAAACTACTTGGTAAGCACTTCCCTTCTTTTGCTACTGCTTTTAGCTTTTCCAGGATTAAGTCAGGCTGACAAGTCAGGTTGCCAGGATCATTCGCTCATCACTCGTTTCCCCGAGTCTCAGATCAAATGGTGCGAAACGCAGCATTTTTCCAGTTATCATGTGGCAATTGGCAAAGTATCCGGTTATCGGACGATCGATAAGTGGATTGATTTAGAAGGGAAGGTCACTCGGCTTTACTATGAGTATGAGGGTTCCGCCACCATGAGTGAGGTCTACCAAAACTATCGCAATGCCATCCAGCGTGCGGGCTTCACCACTTTAGCACAAGGCTTCAATCCTCAGCGTAATGTATCTAAGGAGGTCGGCGGAAACGGCTGGATCGCTACAGCATATATCAAGAACCCCGTGCCTACAAACAGCGGCGTGATGCTTTTCCATGGGACTTCATCTGCCGGAGGGAAAGGCTATATAGCAGCCAAATTAGAACGAGCCTCTGGTACTGTTTATGTAGTAGTAGCTGTATATCAGCACACTTCCACTGAGGTCGTGATGCTGGTAGACATCATCGAAGAAGACGCTTTGGAAGACGGGAAAATAGAAGTCGATCCCGATTACATTGCCCAGCAGATCGAACAATTTGGAACAGTATCCCTCTACGGTATTCACTTTGACTTTGACAAAGCTAACATTCAGAAAGAATCCGGACCAGCTCTACGCGCAGTGGCTGCCTATCTTAAGGAGAACCCATCTATCAATCTATATATTATTGGGCATACCGATATGAAAGGGAGTCTACCCTACAACCTAGCGCTTTCTGAAAAAAGAGCCCAGGCTGTAGTAGATGCCTTAGTGAATCAGCATCAGATCCGCAGGGATCGTTTGGCGGGTAAAGGCGTTGGGCCTTTAGCCCCTAAATCCACCAATCGAACCGAAGAAGGATGCAGGTTGAATCGCCGAGTAGAATTAGTCGAGAAGCAATAACTTCTAGCCTCATCATTTATCCACGCTCAAAGTTATTCACTGATGGTTCGTTTTCACAAAGTGGTATTCATCCTGTTTTCCAGTCTGGTCATTGCAGTTCTCATGATGATGCTATCTCGCTTCTTCATCCCAAAGAACGTAGGGCTTGCAGGCGGCGCTATGGTCTTGTTTTATGGTCTCTTTGGGTTCATCTTAGGCCTCATGGCCAGCCTAGCCTTGCGAAATAGGTTATCCATAAAATACTTGCAAAAAAGCAATGCCATATTTGCCTTGTTCTTGATATTTTGTACCGTACGAATCTATCAGCACATTGCTACTTCCAAAGCGGAGGTAAAAAAGCGTCAAGAGCGTTTTCAACATTTAAAACCTACCCCCACAGCTCGACCTATTCCTGTCACGGACCGAGTCGAAATGGGTATTGGAATAGCTCAAGTTCATTTAAAAGCCGACCAAAGCATTTACTTCTACAGCAAACCCAAAGTAGATCAAGTACCGGAGCAAATCTCTCCTGTAGATAGTGTCACCTTACGGGATAGTCCAAATGGTATTGATATCGCTACCGCTCCCCGCTGGCTAGTTCCGGAACGACTAAAATTGGACTATCAGATTTTCCAGTTTCTCGTTGTAGCCCAGCATCGTTCCTTTGTAGAAGTAGTGGTCAATAAAACCAATGGGCAAACTGCTTGGATGTCTAGAACTCAGCTCAGTTATAAAGATTGGTCAAGTTTCCTACTAGAAGTATCAGCCATTCAACCACTTGATTGGGATAACAATCCGCTCCGAACAAAACCACTAACACATGCTCCCCCTCTACTTGAAATCGATGCACAATATAGACTACAGCCATTGACCATTGAAGGCAATTGGATAGAAGTCCATGTGCTCGATCACGACCAGCAGGCCATCGGGAAAGGCTGGCTTCAATGGCGTTCTAATACAAAGTTATTGATCAACTATGATCTACTGAGTTAGGCCAGGCGAGGCGCCTTCAATCACACTTATTCAGAACGTATTTCAAACTAGTGATCTATCAGGATCATAGGCTGCTTTGCCATGTCTTTACCTATCTTTTTTATCACGATGACCATCATCAAAAAACCCAATTACATGAGAACCTTACTACGGAATTTACTATTAGCCTCCTTGCTACCTATGCTGGCTTGCAGCGACACTCCAGGTACTACTGCTGATCAAGAAGACAGCAATGCTAACGAACCCACAAAAGAGATCACGGAAGCTATCCAGCAAGTGCAAGCGCAAACCGCACAGCTACAAGAAGGCGAACCGCTACCCTTCCGAGAATTACAGGAAGTACTTCCCAAAAAACTAAATGGACTCGATCGCACCAGCAAATCCGGCCAAACCAATGGGGCTATGGGCTTCAAAATTTCTCAAGCTGAAGCCAAATATCAAGCTACTGACGGTAAGTATATTGAAGTGGAAATTTTCGATACCGGAGGCCTGCAAATGGGCTTAATGAGTATGGCTGCTTGGGCGAGTCTGGAAATGGATAAAGAAGATGACAACGGCTACGAACGCACCTCCACCATTCAGGGTTTCAAGGCATTTGAGAAATACAATAAAAGAAACCAAAGAAGTGAACTTTCCCTCCTGGTGAAGGAGCGTTTTGTGGTAAAAGCCACCGGCAAAAATATGGAAATGAAAACTCTCAAGGCGGCCGTTAAAGACCTGCCTTTGCAAAAACTCTAAAAATCAGATCAATATGAAATATTATTCGATACTCCTTAGCTGTTTTCTACTGGGTCATTCGCTCTACGCCCAATGGGGGAATACGCCTGCCGAGAACTTAAAACTCAGCGAAGAACAGGGGGTTAAACTCAATAAGATGGCTTTGGCAGGGCCTGACGGCAGCTGGTATATATCCTATACTAATTTGGTGATCAATACCCAATCACTACATCTGGCTAGAGTGGACGAAGTTGGGCAAATACTCTGGTCTAAGACGATTAAAGATGCCGAGGCTCCGGGAAGCCTTTCTGCGGTGATGATAAGCGATAGCTTGGGAGGCGTGATTCTGGCTTGGACCGACCGACGAACAGAGAATACCGCCTTGACCTATGCGAATCGTATCGACCCAGAAGGGAATAAATTATGGGGAGAAGCAGATGTGCGAGTTGGGGTGAGTGAAGTGGAAGAGTTTATTACTAAAATGGTCCCCGACGGGAAAAATGGAGCCCTCATTAGCCTGTATGACGACAATCCTCCCAATAATAATTTTCGGGGAATCTATGCGTATAGAGTACGTGCCAACGGACAGGTAGCCTGGCGAACCTACCTCTTCCCTAGTGGTACCAATAGCCATGATTACCACATTGACCACGACAACGAAGGAGGCTTGGTGGCAGTGACGGAATACGGCCATCCAACGGAACTGGAAAACCAGATTCGGGCCATGCGCCTGGACAGTACAGGAGCGAAAATTTGGCCGGATGAGACCTTTGACATAGGACCGCTTTCGCAGCCGATTGGGATGCTGATTCGATCGTCCACCCGCAGTCATGTTTACCCCTATATTACCGTGCTTCCAGGGCAAGGCTTCTACCTGACCTATTTCGAAAACCCTGGCATCCTCTTTCCCGATGAAAGCATTAATCATCGTGGTCATTTCCTGCAAATGGATGGTAGTCAAGTCTGGAGTGCTGATGGCATTCCCCTCAATCACCCCTCCGTTAATTCCCCAGATATCCAAACCGTTGTAGATTCCGAAGGGAACCTCTACTTCAATTACCACACAGATTCCGCTTTTAAACTGCAAAAGGTCACCCCAACCGGTACCTTGCCCTGGAGTATGGAGGGGATCCCATACAGCTCAGCTTTCCAAGGCGTCCCCGACAACTTGTTGTTGACCAGTTGTAATGATATCATTTTCGGAATAGATGGTGGTCCCGAGGAAATAATCGAAGCCATCCGGATAAGTTCAACGGGCCAATTGGTATACGCCCCAGATGCCAGTATTGAACTTTCTGTCAACCCAATAGAGGTGCAAGACCGTGACCCTATTACCGCAATCAATGCAGCGGATCAAGTTATCGCCGTCTGGAGTCGTGATGAAGATATTGGCGATGCGCATATGGATGTGTATGTACAAGGATTTGGAAAAGACGGCGTACTAGGTACTGAAGTAAGTAGTACCAAAAATGTCATAGCTGAAGCATTGGACGTTTACCCCAATCCTTTCTCAGACCAACTTAAAATTATGCCCCCAGATGTGGATCTGGTTTCCGAATTTAGCATTTACGATCAACAAGGGCAGCAAGTCTTTAGAGGAGGGCTTGATCAACTAAATTCCCACATTGAGACAAGCGCTTGGCCTTCTGGTCTATACCTACTTCTCCTATACACCGAACAACAAATATATCGTCAAAAGATGGTAAAGGTTTCACCTTAGTCATCGATCAAAATTTAGTCAGTTGGCATCAGAGATCGACGCTATTTGGAGCTCTGATGCCAAATTGATACCTAGGTGGCCTCATAGTCCGGATTGACCGCTTGTATCTCAAAGGTTCGAACCTCCCAATAATCACTAGGTAATTCTGCTGCGCTGGTACTACCTTTACGACTGGATGGATCTTTTGTACTCATTGGATCTGGTAAGGAAGATTTGTGGAAAGTGTCTATTTCGAAGGGTTTTCGACTGACGATCAACTTCAGATAAGTCCTCTCCACTTCCCAATTATCCCGAGCAATGAAATCCTCTTTTTTAGTCCAGCCTCCAAAATCGATATACTTTTTTTGGGCTTCTGAATCCCCTTCTGCGGGCCAGCCGCGAGAACGCCAGGTTTCATCTTTCCATTCCCCCCTAACTTTGACGGAAGACTTGAGAATCTTTTGAGAAACATCCATAAAAGCATAATCGTTTCTCACCTTAGGGTCTACCCAAATACCAAAGGTACTCGTTAGATAGACCAAGCTGCAAGCCAATAAATCAGCAGCAAAATTTTCGATTTCGAAACGCAAGTAGGAAACATCCCCAGATTCAGGCATAATAGTAAAAACATTCCCGTTTGGCAAAAGTCTTTTCTCCTTACCGTTCTTTGTAAATTGAAATACCCTAAGTTCCACCGGATACATACTGGTCTTCTTGCGGAGGTATGCCGGAAACTTCGTTTTCGGGATTTGTTCAAGGTCTTTTAGCAACCACCACTCCCCTATCTGCTGTAGATAGCGGCTGAGGTAACTGATAATAATGGCAGTTTTTGCATTGGCGTCGAATGGGAGCGCTTTCAACAAGGAACGGTTAGGGTCTCCTGGCCTAGTTAAGTTGATCTGTTGGTCTTTCAGGCGCAGTACAAGATGAGCCTGGTTTTCTTTTTCAACCAAACGGTATACCCGTTCTGAGCTTTCCGCTTCTGCCTCCAATCCATCTTTAAGCTCTTGAAATTGAGTGGCATTGCCTTTGTTGTCTAGATAAACGCCAATGGTCAAGCGATTCACTCCCTTTACCTTAGCCTGGTAGGTGATCCCTTCCTTTTGCACCTTTTTCTTATAGCTCAAGGTCGAGTGAGTCAAGAATACCTGGCGGACTTTAGCCGGAAAAGCCGCTTCTTGTTTTCCGACTGGAAATACGTTGATCTCCAACTTATCGCGCTGCTTCTCATCTACGGGTAGCCCATGCATTGCGCCTAAATCAATTCGGCATTCGTTATTGTCCGATTGACCAAATTCAACAGTACAGTAAGCGGGTTTGATGTTGGGCTGATTGGTTAAAAAGGTATGGTATCGCTTCGTTGGATCATCCGTCCGGACATAAATCTGAGGCGTTTGCCCAGGGTCCTTTTTCTTCTGGGTTAAACTAAAACTCATTCTATTGTGTACTCGCGTATATAATTCGTGATAACTGATCTGCCCTTTGTGCGCATCGAGCACATCGATCAATGCCCCAGTAAATATACTCACCTCATTCTTAGGTTGCCAAGCCAGCTCGACCTCACGGCACGCAGCTAACATAACATGATCTCCTTGTGGTAAAAATTCCTCCAAGGTATATGCTTTCTTTTTGTTCTTGAGATCCGCCATTCTCTTCTTTACCTCGTTATCTTTAGCAAAGACAAAACCATCCATGGATCTTCCCCCAATGGAAGCATATTTGATTTGTTTAGCGGAAAGTTCTTCTTTTGCAGCGCTACCGGACCGACTACTAGACCCAGAATGGCAACAGTCAAAGATTAGAACCATATGGACCTTGGGCGAATCTGTACCGTCATTTGTCAGCTTATGAATCAGGAACCGAAACTCCTTATTGCTGAAAATAGTTTCAGCAGGACTATCTTTTTGAGGAGCCAAAAAGTCATGACAAACAATTCCCCCTAACCGATCATCTGCTTCTCCCCCCTTCAAGATTTCGATATCTGTTCTTTCTCTGATACCATGACCTGAAAAATAGAAGAGTACCACATCTCCTTTCTTAACCGCTCCAAGATGCTTTTCCATAGCATCCACAATTTTGTCCTTAGTGGCCGCTTCATCAGTGAGCACTTTGGGGTTCATCTTGTCAAAATGAAGCTTGTTTTCTGCCCCTTCCAAATAGGTCTGCATCGCCTCCACATCCCGGATACAGCCAGTTAATTGCAAGTTATCCCTCAGATGCGGATATTTATTGATACCCACTAAAAGATAATATAAACTGGGACGTTGATTCGTATCTGCCATAATGTTGATTTAGGATTTTCCTTTAAGAAATGCTTGTGTAGTCCCACCAGTTAAGGTGCGAGAAAAAACATCAGAGACCACTCCCCACAAGAATAATTTGAGATAATCATAGACCCCTTCCATACCAAAAGTATCTCCGCCTTTGATATAGATCTCTTGAAAACCAATCAACACAATGACCGCAAAGGTTGCCAGAGAAACCAAGGGACGGAACAAACCGTAGCGCACCCTTGCCGTGACCTTGATTTTAGAAATCAGGCTGAATATGCGAAAGAACCATTTTTCACTTTTCTGCCAGAAGGTATCTTTCTTAGGCGGCGTATCCGCATCTGTGATCTCTTGACCAACCTCATCGGTTTCAGTAGGATCAGTGGTCCTTGGGCCAAGGCTTTTCTCTTGGTAGTCGTCTTCCCCAATATCGCCCTTCGAATCATCATCTTCCCCTGCTAAGAGCATCCTGATTTGTTCAAAGCTCTGTTGAATCTCCTCTTCTTCGCCTTCGTGAATCAAGCCCCTAGCGTTCTCTATCTCCTCCACTATATCCGAAAGATCCCTATTAGGGTCCGATTGCTGTTCCTCCTTCAATTGCTCCACTAGTTTTTCCAGTTTAATCATATGCCCTACTTTGGTTTCCACCTGCTTCAGTTTTTCCTCTACAGCGAGCCTGGCTTCAGCAGCGCCCACCTTGTTAATCTCTGCTTCTAGAAGCTGAAGGTCATTGGTCAAGCGATCACGGGTAGCCTTGTGCTGCAATCGACCTACCTTAGCACGGATTGGAACGTATTGCTTCATCAGATCGATCTGGTCTTGCGATTTATTAACGTCTTTCATCACTTGTCCAACGACAACACCCACCAGTAGAATGATGAAGGCCCAAAAGACCCCGATACGGGTCGACATAGTCACGGAAACACTTACTGGTTGGAGGTAATCTGCGAAATAGAGCCGCAACTGCCCCTCGTATTGGTCCGCCACCAGGTGCTCCTGAGGACTTAGCTTGAAGCTAATCACCTCCAATCCCCCAGCGGGAATCAACTTGTCTGTATTTTTCCATACGACATCTTCGGTGGTAATGACCTGCTCGGTAGCTTTGCCTTTCAGTGAAAGGGAATAGTTTTTCATCAGAACCGGCGAATTCCCTATGTTTTCCACCCGAAAATTGAACCCGGCATGCCGAATCTTACGTGGCACCAAACCATTCATCCAGGAGGGAGATACCACCTTTACGACCAAGTTCTTATCTAATTCCAGCACTTTCACCTGTCCCTCTCGTTTCATATCAACGATAATAGGGACATCCCAACGGCAACCTTCTTCCCCATAAATCGTCAAAGCTCCTTGGTATACGCCTGGTTGCGGTATACTTTTAATGGAAATAGCAATCTCTGTTGATTTACCTTTTTCGATGGTTACAGCGGAGGTCGAGAGCACTATTTCCTGGCTAGATAAAGAATTTAGAGTATTCGGGTCCTGTAGGCGATTCATTTGTAGCTCAAAAGCCCCCCCTGTGGGACTGGTCAACAACAAAAAATCCTCAAAGTCCGTCTGTGCTTCTTTCCAAATACCAGCAAATCGAAGGGTATCTTTCCCTGCTTCTAAGCTTAGTTGATCAGTGCACTGGCTAGATAGCGGAATAGTGCCCAGTATGCTAATCAGTAGCATCAACAAAAAGGCTAATTCTCCTGGATGAGTGGGTTTGTTTTTCATGTCTACTGTTTATGATTCTTAGGAGATTGACCTTACTTAGAACTCTAACTCTATTCCTTTTAGCTCTAAAGGCCCCTCTTCCTCTTCTTCCTCCCCATAGTCATCATAGTCGTCGTCTCCTAGTCCCCCTTTGGCTTGTACCTCTTTCTCTATCGTCTTGAAGTCTGTGGATTTCTTCTTTATATTTTTGGGCTCTTCTCCTGGAGAGAAGGTTAGTCCGGTCAGTTTCTCAATCATCGCCACAGGAACCTGGCTGGCTGGCATTTTTTTGAACTGGCTGAAGAAAGTCTCCGTCTCTTCCTCGAAGTCATCCTCTCCCAATCCTCCTTTAGAAGCAATATCCTTAACGATCTCCATATCCTTCAAAACATTCTCTTGCCCCATTACAAAAGCTACTCGGTACAATTTACCCAACTTCGATGTGTAATAGATGACCTTCCAGAAGATGGTTGGTATTTGCACATCCTGCTCATCTACTTTTGTTACGAATACGGGATCTTCCTCTAGCAATACAGGGCCAGTAAACATGGAAATGCGTTTCACCAAACGTTCATCCCCTTCTAAGCCCTTTTTTTCGACCTTTTCTTTCCAAATCTTATCAATGATATAGCTCTCCAAACTTCTCCACCATCTTTGGTTGAGCTTAGCTGCTTGAGGAACTGCATTGGTATAATAGAAGGTCGACTTGGCTCCAACCTTGGCTTCTTCCAGGTCTTTTCCCCATTGCACATCCTCTCGTTTAGTCATGTGACCTTTATCAAAGTCACTTTTATCTGCTTGATATAACTTTAGTGCCCACTGATGTTCCCTTTTAATTCTAGGATCAAGTCGCCAGTAATTCCCCACTTTAGCCCGAGTAATCGCTTCGGTCAAGGCATCGCCATGTATATTAGCCGCAGAGTAGATAGGTAGCCTCCTTTCCTTATGCTGTAACACACTATAATTTTGATACTTCAAGACATTGTCTTTCCCAAAGGAAGGGTCTACCTCAGCAATTTTACCCTTGAAACGCGAAGGAAGGGTAGGAAGCTTTACACTCTTGTCTAAGAAATCCTCCTGAAAACCATTGAATTTTCTCAGTTCCTCTAGCTTTTCTTTTTTTGATTTAGCCATGATTACATTTATTTAGGAGATAGGGTTCATTTATTTTCTTCCAACAGCTCCAAGATATTTTCCTCCAAGGCCTTCGCCAATTTTTGCACGGTAGTTCCTCGGACCGTAAAGGCGGTCTCCTGCACAGCTTCTTGCCCTTCAAAAAGGCGGCCTTTTACCTCATAGCTGCTCATAGATCCCACAGACCTTAAAAGCCTCTGGGAAATAGTTTTCATTTATAAAAAGGTAGCTAGCTTGGTCATTTCTCCGAAGCCACTTAGTCTGTTCCAGCTTAAAAAGTCGATCCAGCTCATCAGATAGCTTTAGTGTATCAAAGTATTCAGTTCGGTGTAAGAATGTACTCCTAACCAGTGTAGGTTTAGGGGATGGCAATTCTATCTGCTCCCTTATTTCCTCTTTAGCAAGGCCGAGAGAAAAGCTTTGCCCCCCATCCAGAGGAACGGACAAGACAGGCACCTGTGCCCTACCCGCTCGCCGAGCCAAATTAGGCACCTCCTGCATCGCGTAACCCAACAACAGTTGGACATCAATAAGGGGAATTTCATCTTCCGATCGCAAGGCCCCTCCCTTGATGCCCTTTAGCAAACTATAGGTTAACAATCCTTGGCCCAAAGCATAATTTTCAAAACTCTCCTTTCCATCTGCACTGCCCGCCAAGACCCACATGCCCGTGCGATCCTTCATCTCTTCCAAGGCTCTTTGCTGCGTGGAACCGAGGGATTTACCTTTGCCAAAGCTTTTAGTGAATCCACCAGAATGGCAGGCGTCCAAAATCAAAACTTGCTTTCGGGCTGCAATGTCTTTGATCCAGCTTGTTAATTCAGAAGTCGAGATCGTCCCTATTTGCCGCACTTGCTCAGAAGCCATATTCAATTCTGGTAGGTCTCTCATGAGGTAGAAGAACTCTGCTTCATCGCCACTTCCATGTGTCTCTCCATGGCCAGACAGAAAAACAAGCAGGACATCTCTTGGTACCTTCCTCCCTGATTTCCAGGGACTTGATTTTAATCCTGGGATAACTTCCTGCTAACTCCTTCCCTTCCTTTCCAATTTGGCCATTCGCTTGAATAGGAAATGACATTAATTTTCGAGTAGCTTGCTGGCGATACCTGTCATACAAATGGTCCTCCTTGCTAAGTCCATCATCAATACATAGATAAGCAATGATAAAGCGAGGTTGATCATGCGGATCAATCACCAACTTTTCAATGCTGTATCCCCTTAACTTTTCTTGTTGAAGTACCTTTTGGGTTATAGTATCCCTGAAGATCACAGTGCCGTCTTCATGACCTGTAACTATACACTGAGAACCTTTATGGAAAGCATAGGAAGTGATCTTACCCATTTCTGGACGAGGTTCAGCAGGTAGGCTTATTCCCTCTTTCTTCTCAAAATCCCAAAGCTCCAATAAACCTCCATCCTGAAAACCAAGTATTTGCCATGCCGAAATGAACTGAATCCCATATTGCAAGTTTGATCTAATAGACCTAATTTCACGGGTCTCAAGATCCAAAAGCTGTGGACCTTTATTGCTACCTGGGCACGCCAACAGCAACTCCCTACCATTGGGATGGAAGTCTATTTCAAGAAATTGGGGATCCTCATGTGGAAATTTCCGAATTAAATACCCTGTACTAATTTCCCATAAGCGAATTGTCTCAGCGTCTACAGTGGCCAAGTGGCGCCC
Source organism: Saprospiraceae bacterium (assembly GCA_965263225.1). Classification (GTDB taxonomy): domain Bacteria; phylum Bacteroidota; class Bacteroidia; order Chitinophagales; family Saprospiraceae; genus DT-111. The sequence continues at coordinate 164,603 of CBDHHG010000028.1, read as the reverse complement.
ATCAGCCGATACTGCCAGAGCCGTGACTGGGCTTGCATGTCCCGTCGGGAACATGGTTTCGATAGCTACTGCTTTAGGTATTGTCATGGATGAGGGTTATTTCTTCTTGATTCCCTTCATGATTTGCTTAACCTTCTGTTCAATGGCCAGAGCTAATTCTTGGGCATTGGCTCTTACCAATTTCATAGCTGTCCTATGGATGGCTTTTTTATCCTTAAAAATGTATCCTTCTACTTCATACTCATTTTTCTTCTTCGTATAGATACCACTAAGGTAGTAGGCATCAGGGAATTTGGAGACATCCACAAAAACGATTTCTGCCTCTCCGGTTTTACTGAGCCACTTGGTTTGTTCCAGTTTGTACAAACGGTCCAAGGCTGAAGATAAGTCAATGGTGTCACAGAAGGTGGTGCTATCCAGGAAGGTACTTCTGGTGAAGATGGGTTTGGGATCAGGTAATTGGATCTGTTTTCGGATATCATCATCTGCCAAGCCCAGTGAAAAAGTAGAACCGCCATCCTTTGGGATAGACAATACAGGCTCTTGTTCTCGCCCGGCCCGCTTGGCCAATTTCGGCACTTCACTCATAGCAAAGCCCAATAATTGTTGCACATCAATTTTAGGTTGCTCATCATCTGATCTCAAAGCTGCCCCCTTGATCCCTTTCAACAAGCTGTAGGTCAAAATACCTTGTCCCAGCGCATAGTTTTCAAAACTCTCTTTGCTATCCGCACTACCTGCTAATACCCACATGCCCGTTCGATCTTTCATTTCCTCCAAGGCACGCTGTTGGGTGGAACCTAGCGACTTCTTTTTACCAATCCCTTTAATGAATTTACCAGAATTACAGGCATCTAAAATCATCACCTGCTTCCTCGCGGCGATACCTTTAATCCAATTGGTTAATTCTCTAGTGGAAATTGTGCCTTCTTCTCTGACCTGCTTAGATCGTAAATCTGGATCTTTCAAGTCTTTCATTAAATAATAAAACTCCGAGTTTTCTCCTGTCCCGTGGGTATCTCCATGCCCGGACAAGAAAAGCAGCATAACGTCCTTCTCTTTGGCTTCTTTGGCAAAACCAGCCAAGGCTTTCTCAATGTTCGCTTTCGTGGCTAATTCTTGGCCATCGGTAGGGGTGGACACAAATTGCTTTACATGGGTCTTTTGGAATAGTTTTTCTCCCGCTGCCTTCAGCGCACCAGCGAGCCGTGTGACATCCAAATCCGGATAGTCTAACTGCAACCGCTTCAATTCATATTTGGAGGTACCAATGAAAACCGCAAACAATTGCAGGTCCTGCCCCGCTTCCTTCTGCCTTTGCTTCTGTAAAGCTCTTTTCCCTGCTTTTCCGGATACAAAGGTAGGCCAGTATTCTGCAATTAGATGAGATTTACTCCGCAACCACCCTTCTTCATTGAAGGTAATAATATCGATTTGATTGTCCCAAGTAGCTGGGCGAAAATGCTGTTTGTACGGCTCAAGTGGTACTGCAAATTGGGTTTTCCGATCTGGGTTGGCATCTTCAATGATTTCCTTGCCATTAACCTTGATCCAAACTTTCCCCAAGCCCCCTTCCCGCTCCTTCAAACCTATATATAAAATCTCCTCTTTCACTTCAGCCTTTGTCACCAGAGGAAACAGAGGCACAATTTGCAAATCTGTCACATCTCTAACTCCTTGTCCTTCATCAGTCCATATGGCCTCCAGAAGTCCTGGTTCATAATATCGTTTTTTCAACTGGTCCAGGGCTATGGCCTCTAAACCCTGCACAAAGTGCATTTTTTCCATGGCACCCGCAGAGGCATCAAACAGCCCCCCAGGAGTCATAACCACCCAATCTCTGTTTTCCATACTCACTAACTGAACAATCTCTTCTCGAAGGGAGGCAGCCTCCCAATCGGCTTGCCATATTCTCGTACTGGAATCTAAGCTAGCGGTGATGAGATACGATTCATCAGGGGACAAGCGGACAAAGGGCTCGGATTCATGTCCAATCAGTGTTTGGATAACTGTTTCTCTTGCCACATCAATTATATAGACATTAGCATCTCGATTACCCACAAATAAATATCGGCCATCCCGACTAATGTCAATCGAAACCAACCAGCCGCTCTTGCTTTTAATTTTTGCTCGTAGGTTTATTTCCTTTAACTTTTGCTTTTGCTGAAGATCAAATACTCTCACCCTGCCATCCTGACAAGCTGTAGCAAAAAACTTTCCATCTTTACTTATACTCAGTTGTCTGATACGGCTCCCATGCTGGCCCTTTACATCTACTTTTTGAGATGTATTGATATCTATTAAGGAGAGATCCACCTTAAGATCGTCTTTATCAAGATCGTAGGCCACCACTAGCACTCCCGCCTCCATATGTAGGTCAACAGTACACCCATAATTTATGGGCTTTTCATCCAGCATTTTTGGTTTTGCATCACCAATTGCCCAAATCCAAGCTTGGCCCTTTCCACCACCACCTACTCCCACCGCCAGATGTTTGCTATCTCCACCAAAACGAAGGGAACGAACTGGCAGCTTGAAGTCGTATGCAAGACGCGGAGCGATAAAGTTAGCTTGGCCCACTACTCCCAACGTCCAAAAACGCTCTAAGTCCCAGATTTTCACGATGCGATTAGTGCTCCCAACTGCCAACCATCTCCCGTTCCGGCTAATGTCTAAAGCTTTCACTTCTGCCCCAGGATGCTTCTTAGAGCCAGCTTCATTCAGATTCCCCAACATCTTTCCATTCTCCAAATCCCATACCATCACGGCATTACCTTGGCTCCCCTCAAATAGATATCGATTATCAGGTGTGATTACACTACAGTATACCATAGCAGCATGTCCTTCATAGGATAAATCGGCTTTGTTTTCGGCAGGTATATCTGATTTTTCCACTTCATTGTCCCATCTCCACTTTTTCACTTCGGTACTATAACTACCGCTATATAGGAATTGCTCATCCGCGGAAAGTTTCACACACGCAATCGGATGAGTATTTCTTCCTTTCCACTTGAATTGAGGTTCTGCCTGTTTATTTTGAAGGTCCCACCAGCCGATGGTGGCATCTCCGCTGCCACTCACTAGATAGCGCCCATCCTGAGTCAAGGCCAGCGAATAGATATCATCTTCATGTCCAGTCAGCCTCCTTGGCGCCTGGCTGGAAGCAGTCGTAGACAGGTTCCAGCAAAGTAAATGGGGCTTTTGCTTCGAACCCGTTCTTCTCGTCACATTATGCCACTGCCTGGAAGTACCTGCCAGCAAACGACTAGGGAAAGAGCCAGGTCCTAGAGCTAAGGCATGAACAAATTCTCCAACTTGATTAGACACTATAAACTCTTGCACCTGCTTCCTTTCCTCAAGGTCCCAAAGTATCGCTTTACCATCCGCCCCTCCAGATGCTAGGTATCGGCCATCCTGACTCAAAGCCAGAGCAAATACAGGATGCTTTTCAGGTGCATGCACTAGAGCGTACAATGGATCATTCATTTGCGCATGAGGACCCTGATCCTGAAAATCCCAGATCTTAATTACCCCCTTATTGCCAGCAGTAATGATTTGATTTTCCTTCTTCAACACCATAGCCTGCACCCACTCCTTAGCCTTCCGATGCGTAATCAACTGCCCAGTTGATACATCCCATAAACGGATTTTACCGTCAGACCCAACCGAAAACAAGGACTTTCCATCTGCACTAAATACCAGCGCCATCACCTTACCTTGGTGGCCAATAAAGTTTCGTATTAGCGAAGCAGTTTCAGCATTCCAAAGCTTAATAAGCGAGTCTCTTTGGCTTCCGGAGGCCAATAAACTACCATCGGGACTAGGTGCTACGCATAAGACTGCCCCGGCATGACTCATTTGGATAGTAGTATGAAGCTTAGTGTTCTTGTGATCCATAGTATTGATGTGCGATATGAATGGATTCCGCTGAGGATTGTCACTTGGTCTTACAAATCCAACTAAAAGGTAGTTTTTTCCTTACGTACTGCTAAAGAAATAGAAATTAATTTTAATTTATTGAACAGATGCATCATAAAAATCGCTGAGCTTGAATCCACCAATCGCAACTAAACGGGCAATGCTGTTAAGGAAAAGAATCTTTTGGTTACTCCTCTGGTTCCCTACCTTTCTAATAAGTCAAGAGCCTCAGCTCGTGGTCCCCATTGGCCATACCAATGCCATCGATCTGAGTCTATTTTCTCCCAGTGGCCAGTTTGTCCTGACTGGAAGTCGAGACGAAACCGCGAAGCTTTGGCAAACTAAATCTGGCCAACTTATTGCTTCTCTGGAAGGCCATACCGGCACCATCTACGCTATAGATTTTTCCGCTGACGAAAAATACATTTTGACTGGTAGTGGAGATGGGAAGATTAAATTATGGGAAACCAGTTCTGGTCAATTATTGCGAACTACCTTTGCGCACGCCAAGGCAGTGACAACGGCCCAGTTCTCTCCGCTGTGCCCAATCGGTGAAAGCTGCCCCTTTGGAAATGGTTCTTATCTTTTAAGTGGAGGAGGTGACAATACTGTCAAATTATGGCGCACAGATACGCAAGACTTGGTGCGTACTTTCACTGGCCACCAAGATTTCATCAAGGCCATCGCCTTTTCACCAAATTCATCTTTTATTCTTACCGCCAGCCAAGATAGGACCGCTCGAATATGGGAAACCGCATCTGGCAAACTTCTACATGAACTAAAAGCACATAGCGCTCCAATCAGTGCCATCGATATCAGCCGTGATGGTAGCCGTATTCTAACTGCCAGTTTGGATAGTACCATCAATATCTGGGATAGTGGTAATGGGAAATTATTGCATCGCTTACAGGGCAAGCAAGCTAAGGTCGAAGATGCTACCTTTTCTCCTGATGGCAAATACATTGTGAGCGGAGGATCAGATGGGAAAGTCCGTCTTTGGGATGGTTTCAGTGGTCAACTTATTCATACGCTAAGCGGCCATATCAAAGTAGTAAATACAGTCGCCTTTTCACCCAACGGAGAGTGGATCTTGAGTGGCAGCAATGATTATACGGCTAAAGTTTGGAATACAAAAACGGGAAAGCTACACCGTAATTTGGAGGGCCATGATAACCTTATTAGCAGTGTCGCCTTTGACCGAACCGGACAAATCGCCTTGACCGCTGGCTATGACTATGCAGCAAGGCTTTGGGATCCCCATTCCGGTAAGGGCTTACATGAGTTAAAAGGTTATACCCGAGTGGTAAATGCGGTAGCCTTTTCTCGAAATTTCCAAAGCAAGCCCTATGCCATAGCGACCGAAAGGGCGTACTTGGCTACGGCTGGTGATGATCGTACGATTAAAATCTGGGACACATCCAATGGTCAAATTACGAAGAGTCTAAAAGGACATCGCGAACGCATCACCGCCCTTTCAACAGCTCCCAATGGCCACCTGGCCTCGGCCTCCAGAGATGAGACAGCTAAATTATGGAAGCCATTTTCCGGAGAACTCCTGCACACCTTTCAAGGCCATACCGACGGCTTGACTCATATTGCCTTTTCTCCCAATGGCCAACAATTGCTAACGAGCAGCTTCGACAAATCTGCTCGACTTTGGGATGTACAAAAACGAGATACGATTCGCACCTTGATCGGGCATTACAGTCCTGTCTACACAGCAGCATTCTCTCCTACTGGTAATTCCGTTCTAACAGGGGGCTATGATCGTACTACCCGGGTCTGGGTCAAACCGGACTGGCTTCTAGACAAACCTTTATGGGGGCAACTAAACAGAGTTACAGCCATTACCTATGATACTTCCGGGCAAAAAGCCATTACGGGAGGATACGACAATACTGTAAGAATATGGGAATTGAGATCCGGCAGGCAGCTCGATTCCCTGCTGGGGCACCAGGATCATATTCAAGATATCAAGTGCTCTCCTGATGGTCGTTGGATTGCTACCGCTAGCAAGGATCACTTGATCAAAATATGGGATGCTCAAACCTATCAGTTGCAACGCACCCTAACAGGTCATAGACTAGCTGTAAATAGTCTTGACTTTTCCCCTGACGGTAGTTTATTGTTAAGCGGCAGTGAAGACAATACCATTAAGATTTGGAACCCAGAGCAAAAAGAGGCCCTAGCCACACTTATTGCTGTGGGAGACGGCGACTGGGTCGTAACGAGTCCAGAAGGGCATTTCGATGCTTCGCAAAATGCGATGGCCCTGATGCACTATGTGGTAAACTATCGAGGTCAATGGGAAGTCATTGATCTCGATCAGTTGAAATCTCGATACTATGAACCTGGCTTACTCTCAAAGATCCTGGGTTATTCTGACGAAAGCATTCGCCCTGTGAAGGACTTTAATCAAGTAGAATTATACCCCGATATCAGTCGTTTTGAATTTAAAGACAATTCCCTGTGGATAGGGCTCAAAGCTCGAAACGGAGGGATTGGCAAGGTCAGTATCTTTATCAATGGAAAGGAAATAGCAGAAGATGCGAGGAAAAACGCCACGGACCATTCCGAGATTTCCACAGAAAGATTATTCCAATATCCTTTACGAGCCTCCCAGAAAAAATTCTTTTATCAAAGCCCAGACAGCACCAATATCCTGAGTATTCGGGTACACAACCAAGGAGACTGGTTAAAGAGTAAGGCGGATACTTTACACTATTCTGTTCCTATTCCGCTGTCCAAAGGAAAGGCAGAAAATTCTACCGCCGAAACTCAATCCAAGGTACTGCCCAAACTCCATATTCTTTGCATTGGCACCTCGGATTATTCGGGTTCAAAGCTGGATCTCCATTATGCCGATCAAGATGCCGCTGCTCTAGCCATAGCACTCAAAGCTATTGGCAATGCCCAATTTTCTACCGAAAGCGTCAGTGCCTATTGCCTCTCCACCTCAAAAGAGGACAGCACCTTATTGGCCGGTAAACAGATAAAATGGAGTTTTGCCTCTAGAAGGAATATTACCGCTACTTTGGATCAAATCTCCGGGGCTGCCAGAGCAGAAGATGTACTTGTGCTTTATCTATCCGGACATGGGCTGGCCTATGGTGGGGCTGAGAAATCCCAGTTCCATTATCTAACCCAGGGTATAGCCAATGATGATTTAAGTGACACGAAAATTAGAGAACAATTTACCATCTCCAGTAAGGATCTGACCAAGTGGATGAATATCATACCTGCCCTCAAACAAATCCTAATTATAGATGCCTGTAATTCCGGCCAAGCTATCCAAGATCTCAGGGCAAAGAAATTGAATTCCAGCCAGATTCGAGCATTAGATCGCATGAAAGACCGAACAGGAATGTTTATCCTATCTGGAAGTACAGCGGACAAAATGAGCTATGAAACTTCTGAGTTTGGACAAGGACTCTTAACCTATGCACTTCTACAGGGCATTTTAGGGGAGGCGACCCAAGAACGAGTAGTACAGAACAAGATGACTCGGTATATCGATGTGATGAAACTATTTCAGTATGCGAAGGACAAGGTCGAGGTCTTGGCTCGCAGCATTAATGCCATCCAAACCCCCATGCTAGGATTCCCATCCAATGGAGGGAGTATTGACATTGGCATTTTGCAAGAAAAAATAGACATCCCCAAACTCACCAAAATTCCATTGGTATCAAGAAGTGTTTTCATTAATGGCCAGACTTACAGAGATGATGCTCTCCTAGCCAAGCAGCTTGAAATCCTGCTGAGGGACAATGCCAATCAGGGAAGGGGAGCCGAATTGATTTATACTGATGTTTTCGAATACCCTTCAGCTTTTTCATTAGGTGGGATCTATCGGATTGAAAATGGGACAATCCACCTCGACGGTAAGCTCTTCAAAGGAAAGAAGGAATTAACCACCTTGAATATTCCCCCCAGTAAGGCCCCCGAGGAGATCGCTATCAGCTTGTTCGAAGAGCTACTTTTTATGCTAGATACTATTCAAGATACTCCAGGTAACTAAAGCCCATTAGCTACTGCCACTGCGCTCCAAGATAGCTTTAAAATATTCCATTAAATCAAAACGATGAGGTTCAAAAGGCAGATCCAGTACCTGTAGCTCCTTGATGCGATCAAGCCTGAATTCTCGGTGGGCTTGCCGCAAGCGACACCAGGCAATTAGTATCCAATTTTCCTGGGTGTGATAGAGTGCCAGAGGTTCGATGATGCGCTGGGTGGATTCCTGGGTAGAAAGAGCCTGGTAATGGAGGCGCAAGGGCATAAAGTCAGTAATCGCTTTTTGGACGGTAGACAGGTACCGACTTGTGGTTTCCTGCTTATGATTTTGAAAAAAGGCGATTCTATTAGCTAGTAGTTCTGCTTTATCTTTATCGTGGTAGCGAAGAATGGCTTTGATCTTCGTAATCGCTTCATTGTAATGTTGCACCAAGGAACTATCCTTGTTTCGAGAAATAAACTTAGCTGCGGTGATCAAGGCATTTGCCTCTTCCTCCGTGAACATGACTGGAGGTAGCCGGTAACCCTCGCTAAGCGAGTACCCCTTCCCCTCTTCTGTACAGATAGGCACTCCGGCCTCCTCCAGCGCCCTAATATCCCGGTAAATGGTACGCACACTAACTCCATATTTATCTGCGAGTTCAGTAGCATTCGTCAAGCGCTTGGATTGTAGCTGTATTAGGATTGCGGTGAGGCGAGAGAGGCGGGTTTTCTCCATATCTTTTTACTTTGCTAGGGTGAACCTATTAATTGTTTTACTGCAGGGAGAAGTCAAAGGTTTGAATAAAGGTGACTTCCACGGCATTGCCATTGATGACCGCCGGGAACCAGCGCTTTTGCACAGTACGTAAGCCCTTCACTACTGCTCGATCCAGGCTCGGGGTTAAGGATTGTAAAATGCTCACTTTCCGGATTCTGCCTTCCCGATTGATTATGTATTTAGCGATAACTTGCCCTTGGATCTTTTCTCTTTTATCCGCAGTCGTATACCTTATCTTTGCTTCCAGGTCTTTAAGAAATGCCGCTGAGCCTCCTGGATACATCGGGAAGCGATCGGGCTCGCCACCTAAGGAGTTGTTCTTTTGGTCGAAAAAATAACGTACTTCCTGGAAGTTTTCCTCCTGTATTTGCTTGAATGTCCATAGAGCATCAGGTTTTCCACAGCTCGTGGATAAAATTAGGAGGGATAGACAACAGAATCGGATGAATGTTGTAATCATGAAGAACGGAACTAAGAGATTAATAGCTGAATTCGTTTTTGCAAGATAGGTAGCAAATCTTCTTCAAACCAGGGGTTCTTTCGTTTCCAGATGTTATTGCGCGGAGAAGGATGAGGTAAGGGAAAATACTGTGGTAGATAGTCTTTAAAATGTCGGACTGTCTCCGTCAAATTCTTTTGACTCTGCTTTCCCAAATACTGTCGTTGTGCGTATTGCCCAATCAGGAGCGTCAATTTAACCGCTTTCAATCCTTCCAGAATACGGTCATGCCATTGTGGCGCACATTCCTTCCGCGGAGGTAAATCCCCTGACTTGCCCGTGCCCGGATAGCAAAACCCCATCGGAACGATAGCAAAGATATTGGGATCATAAAAGGTTTCCACATCCACTCCCAACCAAGCTCTTAGGTTCTCACCACTCTTATCATCCCAGGGGACTCCCGATTCGTGTACCCGCCTACCTGGCGCTTGCCCAATGATAACCACCTTACTACTTGCACTAAATGATACAACAGGACGACAACCCGCATCCAGAAAAGGTTCGCAGATTCTACAAGCGGCTATTTCTTTCTTTAAAGCTTCCATATAGTTGTGTAGATGAAATACTCTTGTAATATCTCTAGTCGCAAAGTACAATTTTATCCAGGATAGCATCACAAATCACCCGATCGGATGACGCCTAGCACCGTGCCTCGAACTAATTTTGTAGAAAAACATAAAAACCTATGAAAAGACAATCGTTTCCTAAATTCAGTCTCTTGCTCCTTCTAATAGGGCTAGTCAGTTTCACCTTAATTCCCAATCAGCCACCTTTGAAATACAAAAAGGTAAAGGGTATCAAGATCACTAAAGTCGCCCATGATAAGATCAAGAAACACAAACAGGTGCCGGGCTGCATCGATTTGACCAAGGATGGAAGAATAACCGCAACCGAGGGCTATAAACTTATGGTTAGCTCCGACAAAAAATATTTTGCTGTGATCCCTGAGACCCAGGATCAACCTACAGGTTTTAGCAAAGGAATAGAAGGAAAGAAAATTGACGGTATCGGAATTCTATGGTGCCACTGTGGCGGCGGCGCTGGGGATAACTGTAGCTTTGAAGACAAGCCAGATAAGTGGGGATACAGCAGACTAGCTTGTGAAGGTGGTTGTAAGTGTGGGATGGCAATAACACAGAAAGGCCCTCCCGGTGGAGGTGGCGAATCAAATATTATAGATAAAGTATACTACTAGGGCTAGAGTATGGAGGTAGGCTTTGGACACCCTGCCATTGATCAATAAATGGGCTATACAGTCCAAAATTCTACCTCCAGACACTTCATAACCTATCTGCTGACTTAAAGGTGTTTGGGGGCCGCCACTTTTAGTGATTATGAATAACAATCTTGTGCCGCATTCTCTATCGGATGCTGCCCATACAAAGTTTTAACCTCTTCGGCTTTCAGAGCACGATCAAATACTCTAAGCTCATCCAAAACCCCTTTAAAGCGCTGACCTCTCCCCCCTTTGATGCAAGGACTATTGGCAAAAGATAAAGGAGCATCATTGCTGATGTCTACACCACTGCATCGCATAGATCTATTGACCATTTCTCCATTGATGTAAGTATAGGCTTCTGACCCTGAGCGCACCAAGGCAAAATGCATCCATCCGCCAGGAGTAATTTTTGGCGATAAGCCACTGTAGTATTTGAATTCCGTCTGGTGAACCTTGGTATCTAAAACACCTTGTCGGTAATCCAATAACATATCCATCATGCGATCTTCTGTACAAATCTCCCGTTTGGATAGTAAACTCTGTGCAAAAAAAGTGTATTGTTCTGGTTTGATGTAGAAGCTGATGGAAAAATCAGAAGTGGTAAAATGGTTGTTTACCATCCCGTAAAACTCTACAAAATCCTGCTGTCCATCAAAAAGCAATCCGTCATCCTCGATACCACACCAACACTGCACATTCCCGAATAGCTGGCCATGCGATCCATTTCCACTATCATCCCTAGCATCACAATTGTTAAAGGAGTAGTAGGCCACCAAGTTCTCCTTCAGAGGGTCATCCACATGGCGAGAGGAGGTAGCCAAGAGGAGAAGAAAACAAAATCCAATACTAAAGAGGTACTTCATAATTCGGGAGTTAGTCGGCTTTCCTTAGTAAAAAGGAGGGCCTTTACGTTGCCAATAGATATGCTGTACTTTGTAAGGTAAAGTGGCCAGCAAGAACTCCAAAAAGATACATTCTTTTAGTGGCTTGTGCAACTGGCATAATGTGTAGGAGTACAAATCAACAGGTTCCTAGGCGGAACCCCTTGACCTCATATCTCATTCTATATCAACACTATAGCACTTCTCCAAGAATAGCTAAAAATAATCTCACCCCTTCAAAGTAATTCCCTAAACGAATATTTTCATTAGGACTATGCTGGTTGTTATCGCGATTAACCGTAGGAACCGTCACTGCCGGAATCCCTAAGGTCGTCACAAAAGGAGAGATAGGAATGGACCCGCCAGAATTGCGAATTTTGATTGGACTTTTACCAAAAGCGCTATGCATGGCACGATCTAACCACAATCCCACTTCCGCATCAAATGGCGTACGGAAGGCCTGATAGGAAACCTTGGAGCGCATGAAGGCGATCCGGGAATGGGTTAAGCGTTCTTCTTCCGTTGGCTCCCGATCCAAGAGTAAATATCCTTTCTGCTTGATATGGTTGGCTACCAATTGGATTAGACGATCGGGATCCACCTCGGGGACCAGTCTAATATCAATTTCAGCCGTAGCTGTGGCCGGTACGATGGTCCTAACCTTGCCGCCAATCCAAGCAGAAGCCATGCCTCGGACGTTCAAAGACGGATATTGGATAGCTTCCTGGTAATTGTTGCCCACCTTATCCGTCTCAGCAATACCGATAGCTGCTCGAATCTGGTCTTCATCATCCGGCACCTGGGCCAAGATGGCTTTTGTCGCCTCATCCAATTCAATACCATCATAAAATCCGGGAATGGTTACGCGCCCTTCCTCATCCTTCATACTGGCGATCAACTGAGCCAAACGCACAGCTGGATTAGGCGCATAATTACCGTAGTGCCCAGAGTGCTGTGGAACTCGAGGGCCATGCACGGTCAAAGTGACGGTAGCGATCCCCCGAGCACCGAAGGTAAGGGTAGGTTCATTACTGATATGACGCGGGCCATCAAAGATGATCAGCATATCTGAGGCGAGTTTTTCGCGATATTCTTCTACTGCGGGTGGCAAGTGTGGAGATCCTAACTCTTCTTCAAAATCCATAATGATTTTGATGTTATAGTTAGGCTGTATTTTCTGTTCTTCAGCAGCATCCAAGGCCGCCAGGAACATGGCCACGGGGCCTTTAGCATCCGAAGTAGATCGGGCAAAGATTCGCCAATTGGGATCAATGTCTCCTTCTAGCTTTTCCCATGGTATTGCTTCCCATTCTCCATCCTCGTTTTGCGCCTTTAAAGTTGGCGTCCAAGGGCTTTTGTGAAACCATCGGGTTTTATCCACGGGTTGTCCGTCTATTTGCAAATAGATCAACACCGTCTTTTGGGCACCTCTGCTTGTTCTTTCTGCCAAGAGCAAGGGCACTGTAGGTGTACTGAGGCGTTCTGTGCGAAAACCTCTCGCCCCAAACTGCGCTTCACACCATTGTACATTCTTTTCAATATCCTTAGGGTAGTGTGCATCATTCGGAATCGATAAAAGTTCTTTGAAGTTTTGTAGTGAGGCTGCCGCAAATCGATCTGCGACTTCATCTAACTCAGTTTTTTGTGGCTGTGCTGGGAGTATGGATAGATTGACGAGCACTAGGAAAAGTAAGGTGACTGTATGTTTCATAAGAAAAGTTTTAGCGTGAGTATCCGGAAATAAGGAAAGAAGTTAGAGAAAATTGATTAGTCTGGGAATTTTTTTTTCGAATTATACAGTTGATTGCGACAAGGCTTATCTGATTCTCATGCGCGAAGTAGCATGCTAACAACCTCTTTGTTAGCCCGATCAAGCATTACACTTCCCTTTTTCGATCACCTGAACCTTTATTTCATGAATACCTTACACCTTAACTTGGTAGCAAACACTTTGTTATTTGAGGCAAAAATCCGCTACTTTGACAGGGCGTAGCAACGACTCTGCGTAAGATCTCTGTCTTGACGTGAGCTTATGAATTAGGAAATGTTCTTCTTTTAGCACATTTATGAAAATTAAAAAAGTTTTTTTTGAGAACTTAATAAAGCGTTTTTCGCGTGCACAAAAGAAATCAAATGAATGATTAACAAGCTTTTAGGGTTAAAAGAATTCAAATTTGCTGTATTGCCCTAAAAAGTTCTTAAAGAATGCTTGAAACCTATTAGAAAAAGCCCCGTAAACTTAGAATATAAAAAAACCGCCTGATAAGTCAGACGGTTATCTAAAGAGCTTTGAGAGGCTATCTACATACCAAATGAGGATACAGCTAATATCCTCGAATTCTTTCATGGAATCATGATTGTGATTCAAAAAGATATTTCTTTGTTTACCGATTAATGTGCAGGGCTTCGATTGAGGTCCTGCTTTTTTTATGCCTGGTGTTGAATGTTTGTCTTAGATATTGTTTTCCTTCTCGACATTACAAATATCATTCATAAATCTTCCCTGAAGTAGTACAATATCAAAAATTACTGCAATCTATCTACGCTAACACAAACCCATAAGCCACTCATAGTCAAACAATAAAACACACAATCTCCACACCCTCCTGAACTCAAATCAAATTTTATTTTTTATAATATAAAAATCCTTAAGGAAAATCTCAGTTGTACTTAGACTGTCTTCTCTCCAGTAGATATGACTTGACAAGTATAAAATGAGAGGACTTAGAGAAGATCTACGAATCAGGGCGCAACAAATGAAAAGACGGGGCGTACACTTTAATGAAAGGCAAAAAAAAAACGCCTGGAGCTACCAGGCGTTTCTAAAGAGCTTTGAGAGGCTATCTACATACCAAAAATAAAGGGAATCCATTGATCCCCTTCGAATTCTTTCATAGAGCATGACTCGTAATTCGTGGGATTACATGCTTTGTTTACCGGTTAGAAAGTCGGACTTTACCAGGGCCCTCCTTTCAATATGATTTGTATTAGCTTAAAACTTAGATATTGTTCTTTTCTTATCGACAATACAAATATGGAGCAATATTCTCGCCTCAGGTAGTACAAAATAAAAATTTACTGTATAAAAAAAACCTCCCACCAAATACACAACTCATTAATTATCAAATAGTAAAACTCAATAAAAAAACCTTTTCTGATTTATTTTAAATATTATTTTTATTAATATGTTGTTCTTGCGAAAAATTTATCCGCGGAAAAGTAGGATGGCTGACAATTCAAACAGCAACTGAAAAACTATGATTCTAATCGAAAGTACTACAAGTGCTAGCAACAAACTAGTTGATTATAAGCGGAGGGTACTTGCTGGTAGGTTTCAGGTGAAATCCAATCAATTGACTTTAGCCTATTTTAGGGCAGACCGAGTTTCATTTAGTAAGAATGATAAACATATAGTAGGGACTGCAAAAGATGAACGAGGGGAAGTGAATTTCACCCTTGGACAAAAAAAAACGCCTGGAGCTACCAGGCGTTTCTAAAGAGCTTTGAGAGGCTATCTACATACCAAAAATAAAGGGAATCCATTGATCCCCTTCGAATTCTTTCATAGAGCATGACTCGTAATTCGTGGGATTACATGCTTTGTTTACCGATTAGAAAGTCGGACTTTACCAGGGTCCTTCTTTCAATATGACTTGTATTAGCTTAAAACTTAGATATTGTTCTTTTTCTTATCGACAATACAAATATGGCCCAATACGCACGCATAAAGTAGTACAAAATAAAAATTTACTGTTCAAAAAAAAACGTCCCACAAAACATAAAACACTGATAATCAAAATATAAAACTCAAAATATAACAAACTTACTGCACTGTAATAGATTTACTTTTTTTATATATGACTCGATTAATGTATATTTGTTAGGTACAGGCTTATAGCGAAGACTAATTACAAACAGAAAAGAGTAATTTTAGTACCAATAAAAAAACCGCTTAGCGGAACTAAGCGGTTTCTAAAGAGCTTTGAGAGGCTATCTACATACCAAAAAATAGGATATCCATCGATATCCTAAAAATTCTTTCATGAGATTATGATCGTAATTCGTGGGATTATTTCTTAATTGCTTTTCTTTGGAATTAATTCCCTCATTTGGGAATCTA
Source organism: Saprospiraceae bacterium (assembly GCA_965263225.1). Classification (GTDB taxonomy): domain Bacteria; phylum Bacteroidota; class Bacteroidia; order Chitinophagales; family Saprospiraceae; genus DT-111. The sequence continues at coordinate 149,195 of CBDHHG010000028.1, read as the reverse complement.
TAATTTGTTAGTAGTAGGTCGATGATTTTTTCATTTCTTTCTTTCGACCTTACAAATATGGTGTAAAGCTTTCAGGTGTTGTAGTACAATTTATTTTTTCACTGTTCTCACCAAACTAGACACAAGACACCTATAACCCTATAAGTCAGACCATTAAACCACACAAAGCACCGCACCGCTGTGCTCATCCCCGCAATTTCTAACAGAATCTGTAATTTTTTCCTAGAATTTTTTGGAATCTCCTTTAAATCAGTCCCTCTACGTTCTCACTTCACTTTCCGCACTGGGCAAAACTTAACGTCCAGCTATCAATCTAACTATAGCAAACTTGATCCTAGGATATCGCAATCCCTTACTCAGGGAATATGGAACGATCCGGGCTCTCTACAACCCCACAATATTACTACAATTAGGAATTAATGAAAATAATACCTACCTTGCATAATACTACAATTAGGAATCAATTATATCATGAGTAAAAAACGACTAGGAGAGTTTGAGGAAATTGTCATGTTAACCGTAGGCATCTTACATGGCAATGCCTACGGCGTAACCATTAAGAAGGAGATTGAAAGTCGAGCTGACAGAAAGGTCAGCGTGGGGGCATTGCAGACGGCCCTAAAACGCCTAGAACAAAAAGGATATCTCAAGGCCTATGCTGGAGAAGGCACACAGGAGCGGGCTGGCCGCCCCAAACGCTTTTATTCCGTGACGGCCAGTGGGCGGACTGCTTTGGCCGACAGCAGGGATTTGCGTAACGAGCTATGGGCAGCCATGTCTAAAGTGATTCTGGATTTAAAGCTTAGCAACTAATATGTACGACCATGACCCACCTCCCTTTATGCTCCGTTTCTTTAGATGGTTCTGTGATCCTGAATTACGTCCATTTATCGAAGGAGATCTCTTTGAATTGTATCAGGAAAGAGTAGCAGAGCTAGGTAAGAAGCATGCGGATCGGCGATTCACTATTGATGTGTTACTGCTGTTCCGGCCCGGTATGATTCGACGATTACAATTTTTAGCTAATACTCTATATCACCTGACCATGATGAGAAACCATTTTAAAATCAGCCTCAGAAGCCTTGGCAAGCAGAAATTCTTTACAGCCATAAACGTAGCGGGCATGACCCTAGGCTTGACCTGCTTCATTCTAATTGCTCTATACATCCGCTATGAGTCCAGTTTTGATAAGCACCATTGGGAAGCCGATCAGATCTACCGAATTTCTCAGTTGCAGGTTGGCAATGATATCAAGGGAAAAGATCGCTACGCCTTCACGCCTCTTCCGCTTGCAACAACCGTTCTGGAATCCTGCCCTCAAGTAGCCGCAGCTACCACCATGGAAATCCATAAGGCACTTTTTGTACATAAAGGACAAGGGCTTTATGAACAAGGACTCTATGCGGATGAAGCTTTCTTCGATGTATTTAGTCTAGATGGTTTCGACTCACAGGGAAAGGCTATCCTAAAAGACCCCTCGGTGATCATTCTAACGCAGTCTTTCGCCAAAAAATACTTTGGGGAGGAATCGGTGGAGGGAAAGGAACTGCTGTTTGAGGGAGAGCAATGGCTAACCGTAAAAGCCATCATTGAGGATCCTCCCAAGAATCAACATTTCCAATATGACTACATTACCTCTTACAAGAACTTACCCTGGTACCAATATGATCTTGGACGTTGGAACCACAACAACTACCGTACTTACATTCGCCTAGAAGCAGGAACTGCCCCCCAAAGTATCGAGGCGCAGATGGAAGAATTTGATCAGTATACAGAAAGTGCCTACCGTAGCTTTAGTTTCAAACCCATCTACTTCTTACAATCTGTACCCGATATCCACTTACATTCTGACATCAACTTTGAGATTGCGGCCAATGGTGACATACGTTACTTGTACCTAGCGGCTTCCATCGCTCTGATCATACTTTTACTGGCTTCTATTAACTATATGAATCTAGCGGCTTCTCGTTCTGCCAATCAAGCTTTACAAGTTGGGATTCGGAAAGTGTTGGGAGCCAGGCGAGGTCAGATCGTACATCAATTTTTGGCAGAATCTATCCTCATTACCCTGCTAAGTTTTGCGCTGGCTATCTCCCTGGCCTTTCTACTCATTCCTATTTTTAATCGAATCCTTGATATCGAGATTCCTTTTAGGCTAACCAACAATCCACTACTATTATTTGGCTTGTTGCTGACAGCCTTCGTGATAGCCATTTTATCAGGATTGTATCCAGCCATTATATCATCAGCCAGCAAACCCATTCACGCGCTGAAAGGTAAATGGTTTAATATTCGTAAAGAAGGTATGCTGGTACGCAATTCCTTAGTAGTCGGGCAATTTACTATAGCAATCATACTTGCCATTTGCAGTGTTGTCATTTATCAACAGCTTCGCTTCATACAAAACAAGAAATTGGGGTATAGCAGAGATCAGGTAGTTTACCTCACCTACAACCAGACCAATATTCACCCGCAGGCTCCAGCTATTCAAGAAGAATTGCTCCGAACCCCAGGTATCAAAGAGGTATCCTTCGCCAACGGTCTCCCCTTGAACCTAGGCTGCAATACCATCATAAAGGACTGGGAGGGCCGAAACGAGGAGGAAGAATTGTATATCTATTGTAATTATGTGGATTATAACTTCTTGGATCTCTTTGCAATCGAATTGGTAGAAGGGCGGAATTTCTCCCCTACTCACCCCGGCGATACCCTCAATCATTATCTTTTAAATGAGGCAGCCTTGAAAAAATTAGGTTGGACTTCAGCGGTTGGCAAAAGATTTAGAGATGGGAAGGTAATTGGGGTAGTAAAAGACTTTCATTTTCAACCCTTTGATTTAGCCATCGAACCTTTATTCATGGGGTATCGAAATACCAATCGAGGGCAATTCATTAGCCATATAAGTATGAAGATTGAAGGAGGACAAAATGAGCAACTCTTAACCAATGTCCAAAAAACCATGAAGACCTTCTTGCCCAATCAACCTTTTGATCCACAGTTTATGGACGAGTCCTATAATCAACTCTACAGTGCTGAACGACGTTTCGGAAAAGCCTTCACTATTTTCACCTTGATTGCTCTCTTCATTGCTTGTATGGGGCTCTTTGGCCTAGTGTCTCATCGACTGGTGCAACGAACCAAAGAGATTGGAATTCGAAAAGTCCTAGGTGCGACGGTGGTTAATATCGTGGGGATGGTATCAAAAGATTTTCTTCAATTGGTCTTACTGTCCACTGTGATCGCCATGCCAATGGCCTGGTGGGGTATGCATACCTGGTTGGAAGACTTTGCCTATCGCACGGAGCTCAAAGTCTGGATTTTCTTATCGGTTGGAGTGCTGGCCATTGGGCTTGCGTTTGTAACGGTAAGCTTGCAAGCTATTCAGGCCGCTTCGGCCAACCCAATGGATAATCTAAGAGCCGAATAAACCTAGATCATGGCGAAGCCTCCAAAGTATCTACTCCAGTTTTTCCGATGGTTCTGTGATCCAGAGCTTCACCCCTTCATCGAAGGGGATCTCTTAGAACTGTATCAAGAAAATGAGGAACAACTCGGCAGGAGAAAGGCTAAACTCAAATTCGCACGAGACATACTGCTATTGTTCCGACCTGGAATCATTCGAAAGTGTAATTTTTCTCAAAATCAAAGCACCTCGGCTTGATTATAATGCGATGGAAGCCTTGAGTATGGAGATCGTTGAGGGCCGTTCGTTTTCAAGGGAACGAAAAGACAATGCGCAAAAGATCATCTTAAATGAATCTGCTGTTCAGCTCATGGGCTTGAAAGACCCTGTGGGGCAAAGCATTAACCATGGCTCCAGAAAAGTAGAAATCATTGGTGTGGTCAAGGACTTCCATTATGGCTCTTTACACCAGAAGATAGAACCCATGATCTTACGCTTTCGAGATGCCCAGACAGCCACCAACATCATGGTACGCATCAAGGCCGGCACCGCCTTGACAACTATCCCAAAAACCCAGGAACTCTATCAAGAATTCCATCCAAAATTTCTCCTTGATTATAGCTTTCTGGACGAGGACTACCAAGCCCTTTATCAGGCCGAAAGCCGAATCACAGTCCTTTCCCGCTATTTCTCTCTCATCGCCTTAATCATTTCCTGCTTGGGCCTATTTGGGCTAGCTACCTATACGGCGAGCAAAGGAGAAAGGAAATCGGTATTAGAAAAGTTTTAGGAGCGGGAGTATTAGAAATCATCAAATTACTGAGTAGTGAATTTGCCAAACCTGTATTCCTGGCGGTAATTATCTCACTTCCGCTGAGCTTTATGTTTGCCCAACACTGGTTAGCCAATTTTTCCTATGGTATTGACTTGAACTGGCCCCTCTTCGTCTGGCCTAGCCTAGCCGTTATCCTGATCGCGTGGAGCGTCGTCGGACTACAAACTTTAAAGGCAGCATTACTCAATCCAGTGCAGGCATTACAACAGGAATAAGCTAGATCCTATTCCGTTCGCAGCGCCTTGGCCGGATTCAATCGGGCGGCTTGCAAAGACTTATAGCCTACGGAAAGTAAAGCCATTGTCATACTAAAACCTAGTGCCAGAATGAAGAGCCAAAAGGGCAATTCGATCTGGGAGGCGAAATTATTGAGCCATCTGTTTAAACCCCAGTAAGCAAGCGGACTGGCAATCACAAAAGCAATGATCAATAGCCCCATATATTCTTTCAAAATTAGGCTCAAAATCTGCTGTGTGGAAGCGCCTAACACCTTCCGTACTCCGATTTCTTTCGTCTTTTGATTTACTAAGAAAGTTACCAAACCGTATAAACCTAAACAGCCAATAAAAATGGCGATGGCTGCCAATATTCGAAATAGCTGGCTCATCTTGGTTTCCACTGCATAATGAGCGGCCAGACGATCATCCAAAAACTGATATTCAAAGACATACCGAGGGTAAGTACTCACCCAGACATCTTCTATGGCTTGTAAACTTTCGGTCAATTGCTCAGCGTTGGTAGTTTTCAAACGCAGACTTGCCATTCCAAAACCATCCGGGTTGTGCCACATCGCCACCCGCCCTCGGTGCTTCAAATCACTTTGGCGGAAAGAACTCGATTGAAAGTCTTGTGCTACTCCTACTATCACACAATCACTGCCATTAAAATGTATGGCTTGATCCACGGCAGCTTCGGGAGAAAGAAAACCTAAATCCCTAGCTATCTGTTCGGTGATTACCACCGCATGTTTCTGATCGGCTTCCCCGGGTAGAATGGCTCTACCAGCTATAATCGGCATCTGGTACAAATCGATAAAAGCAGTGTCAATCGTCATTACCTCACACATTATCCCTTCCTCAGGTCCCTGAGTCTCCAATTTGATTTCCGAATAATTATGAGCCCGGGTGGCGGCAGAAGGCGCACTAGCCGCAAAACTCACCTGATCCACATTAGGAAGGCTACGCCAGGCATTGTAAAGCTTTTGACGAACGGCAGGGCGCTCACTTGCTCCAGGAACCTGCACCGTAATCACTGCATCCTGATTAAACCCCCATTCTGCTTCTTGAAAATGCTTAACCTGTAGCAAAACTGCAAGGGTAGCCATGATGAAGAGTTGCGCAACTACGAATTGAAAAATGATCAGCCCCCTACGCAAACCCAAACTCCCTTCCTGTGCACGCTCAATCTTTTTCCGAAACGCCTGAATCGGGCTAAAACTGGACAGTACCTTCCCTGGATAATACCCTGCTAAGACTGTCATGATCAGTAGTAAGCCGACTAGTCCGAGCCATTGCTCCCAATGCCCAAAGGACTGAAACTGGATATCCATATATTCTTCCAAAAAGGGCAAACCAGTAATGGCCAAGGCCAAGCCTAGTATCATGGCCATGCTCGTAATCAAGAAAGTCTCCGTAAAGGCTTGCAACATAATCCCCAGGCGATTACTTCCCACCACCTTGCGCATTCCCATCTCCTTAGCCCGTAAACCAGATTGAGCTGTTGCTAGATTGATGTAATTTACTCCAGCCGTCAAGATCACAAAGAAAGCGATGGCCCATAGTACCAGTATTGTGCTTTTACTAGTTGTTCTATCGGTATAATTCCCAAAACGTGCATCCTGATGCACCTCACCCATCGGCTGTAGTAGATAGGAACGCATCGCGGCAATATCAGCTGATACATGCTTCGCGTGCAGTTGAGCCAATTGTTTATTGAAATCTTCCACTGCTACACCTTCCCGCAGTCGTAGGTAACATTGGCTGTTATCACTGACGCCAACCCAACTCGTTTTCACAAAATCACCCCACATCTCTTCTAGGGTTCTAAAAGACAAGAAAACCGTAAAAGGAAGATCAGTAGCCGTAGGAAGGTCTTTCACTACTCCGGTAACCGTAAAGTCATATTCATCATTAATGGTAACAATCCGTCCCACTGGGTTAGTAGTCCCAAAATATTTCCTAGCCATAGATGCCGTCAGCACCATGCCAAAGGGTTGAGCTAGGGCCTGCTCGGCCTCTCCATGTATCCAATTCCCTTCCTGTTCTCCAAAGTCAAATACCTCGAAAAAGGTCGGATCTACTAAACCTATCCCCTTTCGTTCTTTGAACTTCTTTTCTACGCCTCCCTGTTCATTCTGGATAGCGAGATGTACATTCCAAAGCGGGTAAGTTGCCGTCACCGCTTCAGCGGCTGGTAAATCGGCTCGAATATTGGCAGCCATAGGAAAGACCACCCCTGTTCGGAATTCATCAGCTCCTTCCACCTGCGAAACCCGCACGACCCGATACGTCCTATCAACTCCTGTGTGAAATTGGTCAAATCCGCTTTCGTGTTGAATGAGCTGACTAATCAGTAAGGCACAGGCTACACCTAAAGCCAAACCTAGTACATTGATCAGTACAAATACTTTATTGCGTTCGAAATAGCGGAAGGCAATCTTGAAATGAAATCTTTGTGCCGTTAGAAAAGAGGAACGGTCCTGGCGTTTTCTGAAGAAATAAGGTCGCATATAAGAAAAGGCTGCTTTAATGAATTGTCGTTTTGCTTTACGAGGACCATGTATTTCAACAAAACCCTCAAACATCTCATGGAGGTCTCCCTCCATCTCTTCGTGGAAACGTTCATCACAAAACCACTTGAGAAAAGATAAAATACGCTTAGGCGGCTGGATCATAACTTTGGGTTGTCTTAACCAATGGGAAGCAAACAAGTGTATTAGCCCTGCCAACTAAATTGGAAGGCGGTACCGGGAATCTGATCCCACAACTTCTGCCGTAGATCCTTGGCTTGGGTAAGGGCATGCTGCCCAGCAGGCGTAACACGATACAGCTTTTTTCGTTTCCCTCCCCTCTTCTGACTAGCTTCGCTAAAACGGGCAGCTAAAAACCCCTTGTCATAAAGGCGGTTGCAAGCAGCATGGACAGCACCAATGCTAATAGTCCGTTCGCTTTGTTTTTCCATTTCTCGCTGGATGGCCAAACCATAGGCCTCATCATATAGAATGGCTACGGTTAAGAGTACTAGTTCTTCAAATTCACCTAAATGAGTCCCTTTCATTTGTTTAGGATTGTGAAAAGTCTATCTTCTTTATTTTTTTCATAAATGTATATTTTATAGAGCAAAAAAAATGCTGAAGGATAGACAGCAAGTATATTTTTCACAAATGTATATAATTAAAAATACAGAATCAAGTGCCAAAGTTTTATTTTTTTCCAAATGTAGATAATATAGCTTATCGGTATCTTTGTCTCCTATTTCCGTTCGGTGTATTTTTGATAATCACCCTTCGGGCAGAAAACGCGCTTTTTCGACTGTTGGGTTTGGTGGTATTACTGACAGCTAAAACCGCAATCAATTTTTGCCTTCCCTATTGGTCACGGTCATAAGCCCGCTTGATCAATTCTGCCTTACTGTTAATCTCTAGAACTCGATAGATGTTTTTGACATGTGCACGCACTGTATCCAAGGTAATATTTAGCTCCGCAGCTACCATTTTATAACTCAACCCTCGCAGAAGGCCATCAACAATCTGTTGTTGACGGGCCGTCAGCGCCGCTTCCCTTCTTATGGGTTTAGGTTTGAAATAATCAACTACTTTCCGGGCGATCTTAGGGCTCATGTAGGCTCCTCCCTGGCTGACGGTTATGATAGCTTCTTGAATTTTCTTTAGGGGAACCTGTTTGGAAAGATAGGAACAAGCTCCGGCACACAATGCCTTGAATATTTTATCGGCTTCCTCAAACGTGGTGAGCATGATAATATCTACCGGTGGAAGCTGTCTTTTGATAACTCGGATCCCCTCCAGACCGGACATACCTGGCAACTGGATATCTAATAAGATAATATCGACTGAAGAAGGAAGATCTTGGGAAGGTAAAGCTTGGAAAGCCTCAATGGAGTTAACCGTAAAACTGATTTCGAACGCTGGGTTAGTGCCTAGGAATGATTTGAGGCTCTTTTGTACCACTGGGTCATCTTCGATTATTCCAATTGAGATCGTCTTCATACTTCAAAGATAAACGAGTCGATCTTAGATGTCAATCGCATATATATGGGGTAAATAGGGACACTGCATCCCCAAACATGAAATTATCTATCCAAAAGTAAAGGTATGTAAGCAGAGAAAATTAAATTGCATAGGATATCTTAAGCAAAGCGTGTACAAACTATTCTCATTTACAAGCCATGTCGCTCGTTTTTTTAGCAAACAAATGTTGGTATTTGTTTGTGTACCCTTTATTTCAAGCTCACTCCTCAGTCAAAACTTACCTACCGTAGATGCCATTACGATCGAAGATGGACTAGGATTCCGAAATGTCAGAGCCATTGCGCAAGACATGCAGGGTTTAATGTGGTTGGCCACCCAGCAGGGCCTCAATCGTTTTGACGGATACCACTTCACCTACTACAATAAAGGCCCTTTAGGTGATCACCTTCTCCCGGCCGAAGATTTTGCTGAAGAAGGAATGATTATGCGCGACAGCGGTATCTGGTACATTGCTAACAAAAGGTTGTTCTACCTGAGTATTTTGACCAATGAGGTGACTCCGATTAAAGTTTCTCCCCCGGAAGATCAGTCGTTCGCTCTTGATATCTTGCAATTGCACCTTGGAAAAAGAGGTAATTTATGGGCGGTAGCTGAAAGCAATGAACAGCAATTTCTACTAAAGGTCATTGATACCACGCAGATCATTACCATTGCCCAAAACCAACGAAGTATCAGAGATTTTACACACATGGGCACTGATACCACTGGTCATGTTTTTTGGACTACTATTGATCAGGGGGTACAACAATTCAGTCCCAACGGAAAGCTCATTTGGGAAGCCAAAGTTGACACCTTCATTTGGTACGAGAACCCCATGCACTTTACACCCTTTTTTATTGATAGCCAGAATCGCTTATTCCTATTCCCAAAAAGTAAAAATGAGATTTGGACACTAAACCTTGCTACGGGTGAAAAAAAGGCTATCAAGAAAAACCTTGATAGTCCAGTCTATGTAGCGCTAGAGGATCATCGGGGCCATATCTGGTTTGCTACCAAGAAGCAGTTACTAGAATTAGATGCCGAGCAAGCGTGGACAGATTATAGTGAGGAGATTAATAAACCGTTCGATTTCACTGCCATCAATTGTTTATTTGAAGATCAAATGCAACTCCTCTGGGTTGGCACCGACAATGGTATCTTAAAGCTCCCCATCAAAAAGCAGGCTTTTGTCAACTTTCTGCATATTCCCAAAGTGGAATGGGGAAATACTACCCGTGGTTTTTTTGAAAACAGTGCTGGTGAAGTCTTCGTAATGTGCGAGAGGGGTGAGGAAGGGCTGCATAAACTAGATTGGCAACAGGGATGGGCCATACCTCGGCTTACCGCATCCAGCTTTAAAACCAAGAACTTTCCTTTCGGTTTCAGCAACTTCTTCTCTTTTGATCAGGAACGTAAGGGCGTCTGGAGTGCCAATGAGCAATTGGTATTCCTTTCAGAATCTACGTTTGAACTCACCCATGTCCCCATCCAGAATGGGCTACTCGCAGGGCATAGCCCCAATCCGATTTTAGCACAACAGGATGGGAAGCTAATCCTTGGGCATTCATTGCAACACTTGAGTTTGTTTGATCCTGAAGAGGGAAACTATAAAAAGTTGCTACCCGCAGGTTCTCCCCTATCCACTGATGATCAAGTGAAATTTTTGTTAGAAACGGAGGGTGCCACTTGGATCGGCACAAAGAATTCTGGCTTGATACAGATCGATAAACAGGGCCAGATTTTACAGCACTATTCTACTTCTTCCTCTCCTGCCATTAGTCACAATCACATTCTATGCTTAGAAGAAGACGATGACGGTATGATATGGATTGGCACCTTCGGTGGAGGTATGAATCAGCTAAACCCTGAGAAAGGAACAATCGATATCTACACGGTAAAAGACAATCTAGCTGATAATAATGTCGTGGGTATTCTAGGGTATGACAAAGATTATCTCTGGATCAGCACCTACAACGGGCTTTCTTGCTTTCATAAACCCACCGAAACTTTTCAGAATTTCTACCAAGAGGATGGGCTCTCCCACTATGAGTTTAACTATTCCTCTTATTTTAAGGACAGTCAGGGAAGATACTACTTTGGAGGTATGAACGGCGTCACAGCCTTCCATCCCCAGGATATCATTGGTCAGGCGCCAAATCCTCCCTTACAGCTCACTTCTTGGTCTCAGTTTTCACAGCGGGCCAAGCAATTGGAAACAAGGGACCTACGATTCTTTGAAGCCGACAAATTGGTTATCAAGCCCAGTATGTCCTATTTTCAAATCAACTGGACCTTACCCAATTATTTAAAGCCAGACAAAAACCAATACTACACACTATTGGAAGGATTGGAGGGAGACTGGACCTATATTGGCAACCAACCCTCCATCCGCTATAATCGACTTCCGGTAGGGGAATACACGCTGCACATCAAAGGAGCGGATTCAAGAGGAAATTGGAGCAGCAGTGAGTTGAGCATCCCGATTCAAGTAAAACCCTATTTCTATAAAACCTGGTGGTTTTTAATACTATGTATGCTATCCGTTTCTCTGCTGATCTATTCCGTCTTTCAATACCGTTGGCGTCAGCTGCTCAAAATGGAACATATGCGCCTTAGGATCTCCAGTAATTTGCACGACGAGGTGGGTTCTATGTTATCCGGCTTGGCTATGCAAGCCGAGATCATGGAAATGAAGGCCAAACCAGAGGATAAAGCAGGTCTGCAATACCTAACGGACATTAGCCGCCAAGCCGTCGCTAAAATGCGAGACTTGGTTTGGTCCATTGATACCAGGAGGGCAAAGGTGAGAGACCTATTGGAAAGAATGCAGGAACATGCTGAGGAGATGCTTATACCCAAAGAAATCAGCTTCCAATTTCATTCGAGCCATCTCCCTGAAGAAAAGCTACTCCCGATTGATACCCGCCAACAGCTTCAACTTATCTTTAGAGAGGCCATTACCAATATCATTAAGCATACTGACAGTAGCCAAGTTGTCATTAATCTGAAGAATACACCTAGCTCTTTTATCATGAGTATTCAAGACAATGGCAGCGAAGCTATCCGGAAATGGGAACGTCCTAGTAGTGGTCTAGGTATAGAGAATATGAAAATGAGAGCGGAGAAGTTGGGCGGAACCATTCTAATCACCCCCTCGCTTGAGGGGACTATGGTAACCCTCAATACTCCTCCTCTATAAGCAGAGGAAAACCTATCCTGATTTTCTATTCTACTGCCTTTCGAAAATAATTTTAAACACTTGATCACATTATCCTATTATAAGGATTTAACCCTCAGCTCAACAGTATGAAGAAACGAACTTTTCTGAAAGCTATTCCGTTAGGCCTGTATACGTTCTTTTCTAGCCAAAAAAAATTATTCTCGATGCCCATATCTTCTACAAGTATTCAGCCTAAGCGTATTGCTTTCATCGTTTTTAACGACATCACTTTATTGGATCTTGTAGGTGTATACGATCCGGTCACCCGACTAAAGAGCATGTCCTATATCCCCGATTTAGAGTGGGATATCTGTGCCACAGAAGAACAGATCAAAGATAATTTCGGGTTCACGGTAAAAGTAGATAAGGTCAAACCTGATCTAAGTCAATATGATACCATTATCGTTCCTGGCGGATTTGGAACCCGCCCCTTAAAGGATGATCAAGACTTTATCCGTTGGATCAAGCAAGCGGAAGGCGCACGCTACAAAGCCTCGGTTTGTACAGGAGCTCTCCTCTTAGGAGCTGCGGGTTTTCTGGAAGGAAAGAAAGCCACCACCAACCGCAGTGCCTTTGATTTGCTAAAACCCTACTGCCAGGAAGTCCAACGAGAAAAAGTAATGGAAGATGGCGGAGTTATCACGGCTGGAGGAGTCAGCTCTTCCCTGCAATTGGGACTTTATCTCTGCGAAAAATGGGCAGGAGCAGAAGCCAGGGACAAGATCCAAGATAAAATGGATTTCCAATGTTAGGTGCAACCTCCAACTCATAGTAGAGATAGATCAAAAAGGATTTGTCTTTTCGGCCAAAATATTGCCTCCCCTCTTGAACAAAGGCTAAGTTAGAGTCGTTGTACATGCAACTATTTAGCGTGGAGTGCTTCACGCTATCCTAATAGATGCTGTATGAAGATTCCTGAAATGGAAGAAAGTGTACTCCCTTGCATTGGTAAAACAGCCAAGATGATGGCTATTTTCATCGGTGATCGTTTGAAGCGAGAAGGCATGGACCTGAGCTTACAACAGATGATCATACTAAAGATCCTCTATGAAGAAGATGGTCGCCCACAACAAGATTTGGCCATTGTAACCGAGCGGCACAAAGCTTCCTTGGCTCGGCTTCTTTCCACTCTTGAAAAAAAGCAATTGGTAACAAGAGTTCCCGACCAAGTTGATAAACGCATCAATCGCGTGTATCTCACCGAAAAGGGAAAGCAGCAACTTCAGTCGACCTACCCCGTCATGACGAAGGTGATGAAGGAGATGCAAATAGGTTTAGAAAAAAGCGCTCTCCAAACAACCATTCAGACATTACAAAAAATACAATCTAATCTTACTATTTAACTGATCTTATGAGAAAAGTTATTACTTCGATAATAGGCTTGTTGCTCATCGTTGGAGCCGTCTTCGCAGCGAGACAAATAGCAGCTTCCCGCAATCAGCCCAAGCCCGTAGAGAACAAGATCGTCCTTCCTGTTTCGGTCGAAACTGTTCAAAATACTAGTACACCTATCACCTTAAAGACAAGTGGTAACTTAGTAGCCAAAAATAAGGTGGATATCTATTCGGAGGTATCCGGTATCTTTACGTCCAGCTCCAGAGAATTTAAACCGGGTAGTAAATACGGGCGAGGACAAACCCTCTTACTGATTGATAGCGATGAATTCAAGGCCAATATAAAGGCCCAGAAAAGTAATCTATACAATCAGATCGTATTGTTTATGCCTGATCTGCGTCTCGATTACCCTGATGCCACACCGAATTGGGAAACCTATCTCACTCAGTTTGATGTAGAAAAACCATTACAGGACTTTCCCGAACCTACTTCTCAAAAGGAAAAGCTGTTTTTAAGTAGCAAAGGCATATTCACTAGCTTCTATAACATTAGCAACTTAGAAGAAAGGTTAGATAAATATGTAATTCGTGCTCCGTTTAATGGTGTGCTAACGGAAGCCTTGGTCAACCCGGGAGCCCTGGTTCGCAATGGCCAAAAACTAGGTGAATTTATCAGCACCGGTGTCTACGAAATGGAAGTAGACATCAACGTAGCTTATCAGGATTTGCTGGCCGTAGGCAAGTCGGTCGAATTACACAACCTAGAGCATACAGATTCCTGGGTAGGAAAGGTGATCCGGGTAAATGGTAAAGTCAATCAAGCCTCACAAACCATCAAAGTATTCATCCAAGTCGCTAACTCATCACTCAAGGAAGGCATGTACTTGGAGGCCGACCTGGTAGCCAAAGAGGAAGAAGATACTTATGAATTAGACAGAAAGCTCATTTTTGATGAGAATAAGCTTTATGTGGTCAAGGATAGTCTACTGGATGTTGTGCAGGTATCCCCTATATTTTTCAAGGAATCTACCGTAGTGGTCAAGGGCCTTACGGATGGAACCCAGATTATGGCTAAACCTGTACCTGGCGCCCATAAAGGCATGAGAGTTAGTTTGCTAAAATAGGCTTGGCACAAAGTCTGATAAACCAAAGCGATGAAGAAGCTAATTACTTTCTTTATAAAATATACAGTGGCGGTCAACGTCCTGATGCTGGTGTTGATTCTTTTTGGCATCATGGGCTTGATGAACACCAAATCCTCTTTCTTTCCTTTAGCCGACACCAATATTATTACCATTTCCATCACCTATCCAGGTGCCTCCCCGGGGGAGATTGAGGAAGGAGTAGTGCTGAAAATCGAGGATAATCTCAGGGGATTAGTTGGAATTGATCGGGTGACGTCCTCCAGTCGAGAAAACAGTGCCAGTATTACGGTGGAGGGCCTTCGAGACGCTGACATTGATGTATTGTTAGCGGATGTCAAGAATGCTGTTGATCGAGTACCTTCTTTTCCTCCAGAAATGGAACCGCCTGTCATTTCCAAATTGGAGATCATCAACGAAGCCATAAGCTTCACGCTGAGTGGTGAAGGGGTCAACCTGAAAACTTTGAAACAGATTGCTCGGGATATCGAGACAGATTTAAGATCTACAGCCGGTATATCACAAGTCGGTCTAAAAGGATTTCCAGCGGAAGAGATAGAGATAGCCGTGCGGGAAACCGATCTCCGAGCTTACGACCTTACCTTCACCGAAGTAGCACGTGCTGTTTCCAATGCAAACATCTTGACTACTGGTGGAAACATCAAAACCTTGGATGAGGAATATCTCATCCGCGCCAATAACCGCTCCTATTATGGCGACGAACTAGATTTCATCGTAGTAAAAGCGGAATCGAATGGCAATATCATTCGACTCAAAGACGTGGCCACGGTGCGGGACCGCTGGTCAGAAAGCCCCGATCGCCTGTTCATGGATGATGAATTGGCGATTCAGATCACCGTTTCTACAACCAACAATGAAGATATTATCGAAGCCACTGAGCAAACCCGAGCTTACATTGAAAAATTTAATCAGCAATACGATAATGTATCCCTGACGGTAGCACGAGACACAACCGTCGCGCTGGAACAACGCCTAGATATTTTGATTGAAAACGGCGGACTCGGAATCCTCTTGGTACTGATTTTATTAGGACTTTTCCTGAAGCCGAGTATTGCTTTATGGGTGGCTGTTGGATTACCCATTTCGTTTTTCGGGCTTTTCATCTTTGCACCGAGCTTCATGACGATCAATGTCATTTCCTTGTTCGGGATGATCTTAGTTATTGGTATCCTGGTGGACGATGGGATTGTGATCGGTGAGAACATCTATTTCCACTATGAAAATGGCAAGCACCCCATTCGGGCTGCTATAGATGGCACCTTGGAGGTAATCCCCCCCATTCTATCCGCCATCCTCACAACTATGGTGGCCTTTACCACCTTCTTCTTCTTGCCGGGCAACCTCGGAAACTTTTTTGGAGAAATATCCAAAGTACTCATCATCATCTTGTCGATATCTTTGATAGAAGCCTTCTTAATTTTGCCTGCTCACATTGCTCACTCTCGCGCTTTGAGAAAAGGTTCGCAAACCTTCCTTTTAAATCGCTGGGCGGAACAGGCGATGCTCTGGATGCGCGATCGTTTGTACGCTCCTGCCTTGCGCTTCTTTTTACAAAATAAAATCTTAGGCTATTCTATTCCTATTGCCCTTTTCATTCTGACTATTGGGGCCTTTGCAGGGGGGGTGATTAAATTCAGCTTTTTCCCTCCCGTTGAGAGTGATCAGGTTAATATCAGCCTAACCATGCCACAAGGGACGAGTGAAGCCATCACGGATTCCATTATCAGTATGATTGAAGAGAAAGCCTGGTTAGCTAATGAAAAACTATCCGAAGAATTAGGTAGCGGAAAAAGTGTAATCACCAACTCCATACGCCGAATTGGTACGGCAACAGCACAACAGGCGGGCCCTCCAGGTGCCTCCCAAGGTGTGGGCGGCAGTACTTCAGCAGCCGTACTCACGCTGAATCTTCTGCCGGAGGAAGAACGAGGTACGATTAATGCCTCCAAAGTCGCCAATGTTGTCGCAGAAGAGGTAGGGACGGTATACGGCACGGAGACCCTGGAGTTTGGCTCGGGTACAAGTTTTGGGGGTAAACCCGTATCTATATCACTGGTCAGCAATAACATACAAGAAATCAAGGCCGCAAAAGAAGAACTTAGGTTGGCCTTGACTAACATGCCGGAACTAAAGGACATTTCCGATAATGATCCCTCCGGGATTAAAGAGATCAATCTGAAACTAAAGGACAATGCCTACTTACTAGGACTTAGCTTGAATGAAGTAATGACTCAGGTGCGTAGTGGCTTCTTTGGCGCTGCCGTGCAACGTTTCCAAAGAGGGAGAGATGAAATTCGAGTATGGGTGAGATACGATCGAAAAGATCGCAACTCCATCAGAAACCTGGATGATATGTGGGTAGTCACCCCTTCCAGAAACCGCGTGCCGCTTTCAGAGATTGCGAGCTATGAAATTCGCCGTGGGGAAGTAACGATCAATCACCTCGAAGGTAAAAGAGAAATCCGAGTGGAAGCGGAACAAAAAAATATCCGGGACAGTGCATCCGAACTCGTAGGTTTTGTTCGAGACAACATCATGCCTGATATTTTGGCAAAGTACCCGAGTGTGACAGCACTCTACGAGGGTCAAAACCGAGAAGCGGGGCAGATTGGCGAATCGATGGGCAGAGTGCTCCCCGCCATTCTACTCCTGATGTATGCCATTATCGCCTTTACCTTCCGATCCTATACACAACCACTCATGCTATTTATTCTGATCCCCTTCAGCTTAGTAGGGGTCGCATGGGGGCACTGGGTACACGGTATGAGTATCAATGTCTTGTCCTTTTTAGGAATTGTAGCTTTGATTGGGATCTTGGTAAATGATGGCTTAGTACTTATTAAGAAATTCAACAATCTATTGAAATCGGGTCTTTCTTTCAATGAGGCTTTGTTCGAAGCTGGGAAACAAAGATTTAGAGCGATCTTCTTGACCTCAATTACCACGATAGCAGGATTAGCACCATTGATTTTTGAGCCTGGATTTTCGGCCCAGTTCCTAATCCCTATGGCCATCTCAGTAGCTTACGGTATTGGTTTTGCTACCTTCCTTACTCTATTCCTTTTACCACTCCTACTCTCTGGAAATAGCACCATAAAACGTGCTTTGCACTGGCTCAGGACCGGCGACTGGGTAGACAAAAGAGATTTGGAGCGAGCCGTGAAGGAAATCGCAGTGGAACAAGAGCAAGAGGATTTAGTCGTCTAGGCTCAAAACTTTGATGGATTCACCAAAGCGAGGGGGGAGTACTCAGGTGTTCTCCCCTCACTTTTTCCTATAATCTACTGCGCGGAGTTTCTCCTCTTGCCCCACAATATTCGTCTATTTGCCAGGAATAATATCTGTACTTGCGGCTCGGCTACATAGGTTTGTTGTAACATGGTATTTAGGTATACAGCACAAACAATCCATTAATACGGTCAGTTCATCAAAATCTCTGTATCCATTGTCCACTTTCTGGCTAGATGCTAATCGTAGATTTTGATAAGCCCATTGTCCTAGGTATATTGCAGAAAGATGAAACACCAATGCCGATGAACGCCTTTGGTTTAAGGGTGCTGTGTTTGTTCGCCGTCACACTAAGTATTACTGCCAAGCTTCTTGCTCAACATGATTTCGATCGACCGAGTAAGGTCATTCGAGCCGAAAATGGGCTACCCAATCATTATCTGAGAGGTTTTGATATCGATGCCAATGGTTTTGCCTGGATCGGCAGCTATGAGGGCTTAGTTCGATTTGATGGGCACCATTTACAAACCTACCAATCTCAAGCAGAAGACTCTACTGCAATACTAAGTAACACAATAGCCGATGTAGCCGCTCACCCCAATAATGGGGAGGTATGGGTAGGTACATTTAAGGGATTAAGCGTATATGATCCGAGCATCAATAGTTTCAGGAATTACCAAAAAAGTGAAGCTGACACCAACTCCCTATTAAACAATTTCATCAATTGGGTGCACGTCGATAGAACGGGAGATAGCTGGGTTTCTTCTGGTTCTGATGTGCTTTGTCTGTATGATCGGGAGAAGGATAATTTTAAGCGCTTTTATCCACGTACTTCCCTGGATCAGCAATCAGGAGAAACAAAAGGCTCTGCTTCGGATGTAATCAGGACCGTTCAGCTTGACCACAGTAATGATGTACTTCTTTGGATTGGCTCCAAATTTCGGTTTTTTACTTTCAATAAGGAGACAGATGAATTCGACTACAACTATCCGGATCTAGAAGGACTCAATCAAATTTTCCCACACCAGAATCAGCTCTTTTTACACGAAGGCGGGTCACAAATCCGGGTATTTGACCCTGATCAAAGAAAGGTAGTCAATACAATTCAGCTCGCCCCCGGGTGGAATATCGGCTGGATATTTCAGCGCGCTGATGGACTACTATATCTGAGTTGCGGCAAGGGGATCGCCATTCTTGACCCGACTGATGGGAGCATCTCCTACCCATGGTTAAATGATCCCTCAAAAAGTAGGAAATACCAAATTAATCATATTGACAACCGGAATCGAGTTTGGTCAGTCAATACGCTCGGAGTAAGGGTATACGATACCTTAACTACCCAGTTTCAAAACCACTTTTTCAAGAAAGACCTGGAACCACGGCCTCTTATCACACAATCCATTATTGAGTCTCAGGATAGCAAGTACATCTATCTGAACGTCTCTCAGGGTGATGGAATTTATCGCTTTGATCAAGAAACTAAGGCATGGTTATTGATTACTCCCCCCCCAGACTATAAGAGATCGTCCTTTCTTGGCACAGATCTAGCCTATACGCGTACTGGTGAGTTGCTTATTCTTGAGAACAATGGAGTATATACCCTTAGCCCGGATGGCACACAGATGGTTCTTCACCCCATGTCTCAAAACTTACCGGAAAATGCGGGTTGGAGTAACTTCTTTGTGGACTCCCAAAGTCGTGTTTGGTTAGGCAGTCGATCATTAGGTGTCATCCGAGTGGATCTAAATACCAATGAAACGACCAATCTATATGATGAATTTTCTCCCTGTAAGAATACTCGCTTTCGCTTCGATTTTCATGAAGATGAAAACCAAAATATTTGGCTTTCCAATTGTGGTGGATTTAGCGTTTGGGTAAAGGAAAGTGATTCTTTTTTGCACTTCCTGACGGAGGAAGGGAAAGAGTCGGACAATACCTTTGAGATGATCGACGAGTTTGCCCCCGATTCAAAAGGATTTCTTTGGGTAAGCTCTAAACTGGATGGGCAAGTTGGGAAAATTGATCCGTCACAGCCTGAAAAAGGGATTATTTATAAGATGGACCCCATAGCAGGCGTCAGATCGGGTGAAATCAAGGTGACTAAAGGTGTATTTCGAGATTTTTCTGGTTTTTCTCGACTCGTGATTGATCCAGATGACAAGCTGTGGAGTTTAGCGACAGATGGACTTTTTAAATATGACCCTGAAGAAAAGACCATCGAACTTTACAACGACTTGGAGGGGCTTCAATGGTTGGATGAAGAGCTCAAAGTCGTTACGGTGAACCGGATCACCAACTTGCGGTCTGGGAAGATGGCCGTAGCCTTCCGAAAAGGTTTCAGCATATACGATCCTCGTTCTTTAGAAGGTAGCAAAGAACAGCCTAGGCCCTACCTGACTTCCTTCAAAGTATACAACGATGAGCTACAAACAGACTCCAGCCTCCTGGGTCTTCATCGCATCGAACTTGAACCTTGGCAAAACTACTTCTCTTTCGATTTTTCTGCTATTGGTTATACGCATCCCGAAAAGTATCAATATCGCTACCAGCTAGAAGGCGTAGATGATGACTGGATCTATTCCGATCAACGCAACTATGCAGCCTATACCAATGTAAAGGGAGGGGAATATACCTTCAAAGTAGCCGTAGCCAACAATGATGGGCATTGGTCACCAGACCCTTTGGCCATCGAGGTCTTTGTAGGTACGCCCTGGCATCAGCAACTTTGGTTTAGAATCCTAGCTGCATTACTGGTAGCTGGCGGAGCGTTTATCTTCTACCAATATCGACTAAAGCAGGTTAAGCTAAAGGGCGACTATGAAAAGAAAGTCGCTGATATGGAACTCACAGCCCTCCGCGCTCAAATGAATCCTCATTTCATTTTCAACTCCCTGAATTCTATAGAGAATTATATCATACAGAATGAGACCGTCAAGGCATCTGAATATCTCAATGGCTTTTCCAGACTCATGCGCCTAATTCTCCAAAACTCAAGATCACACCTGGTCAATCTCCGAGACGAAATCGAAGCTTTAAAACTTTATATGGACATGGAAAGTCTTCGATTCAATAATGAAGTGGAGTACGAGGTGAAGATAGATGAGGCACTAGATCCAGATGAAATTGATATCCCTCCGATGTTGATTCAACCTTATGTAGAAAATGGAATCTGGCACGGTCTACGTCACAAAGGAGGTCTCGGAAAGATCACCCTTACCTTTGCCAAAGACAACGGCTACCTGAAGTGCATCATTGAAGACAATGGAGTTGGGCGCAAAAAGGCAGCCAAGCTCAGAAACCAGAATGCTCGCCGAAAATCCATGGCCATGAACATCACTAATGAGCGTCTACAGACGATCAATAAGATCTATGAAACGGATGCTTCCGTCCATATTGAAGACTTACTGACTGAGCAGGGCGAAGCAGCGGGCACAAGAGTTGAATTGTCGATTAGTTATTAACCCTGATCGTAAAACTTGCCAAATGCCTTAAAAAAAGTTGATCATATTTTCGAGAACTCAAGTATAGTCTTACACACCAAAAGCTCGGAAAAACAGATGGAAGATCACTTTTCAGCGGAAGATCTTGGCCTTATCTTATTAGCCGCCTATCTCCTAGTCATTTTTATCACTTACCTACGTGCTCTTAAATTGGATAAAACGGGAACAAGAACTCATGCCGCGGTTGCCGCTTTTGAAACAGAAGAATCATGGTCCGAAGGTCCGGATGGCTCTTTCGAGAAACGTTCCAGAGATTATGCTAATATAGAATTTGAAGATCAGGATCAACAAATCATCACAGCTAGGATACCCGCCAGCAGATATAAAAAAGAAAAGTACCGCAACCAACTTCCCATCATTTACCCCAAACATAGTCCCCACAAAGTAAAGATTGATGACATACTCTATATTTACGAACTCCCACTAGGCTTGACCGTAATAGGCATGATCATTCTCTTGTTCAGCGCAGGCTATATGGTTTTTGCCAAATAAATTAGTATACGGGGCCTTCATCCCTTGAATAATTTCCCTATTGTATTCTTCGTAACATCATCAGCCGGAAGTCCATTACTTGCTTGCCGGGAATATGGGTGGCTTGCAACGCCAATTCTCCCGGTCCTTTTGGCAAATGGATTTGTCCAATAGATAGGGGTTTAAAGTCCTTTACATAGGATTCTTGGCGCTCTACATAGTCGTGTTCCATGCCGCGAAGTGGTGGATCATTGGCTTCCTGGATTTTACCGCTGACACCTTGGTCTAGAAAACTGAGTTCAAAATCGGAGCCGACATCATCGACCGAGCAGGTGTAATAGACGATGACTTCAAAGTCCCCTTCTTCCATCACTTCCACCTCCCAGGAGATTTTATCATCAGGTGACACCCAATTGGTAAAAAAGCTACAGTTGGGCCAGCGATTGGAGCGTTTAATATTCCCATGTGCAATTCCATCTCTGGCCGGAATTTGGGTCCACTCAAAATCGGGATGACCAATTAAAAAGGGCCTTTTATCCTCAGGTTTCAATTCTGCCATCACCTCCGCCATCCACTCCTCCTTAGCGGCTTTCAATTCCGCAGCTATGGTGGCATTGGCTTCACTTACATCTTGCGTCTGGCCTGGATCTGCGGTCATATCAAATAACTGATTGTCCTTATCTAGGCGAAAGCCCTGGTTCCTAACACTAACATTTCCCCTCCAATGACTAAATATCATACGATCCGACCAAGCGCCCTCCTCCCCTAGCAAAAGCGGAACGAGACTAATGCCATCTAGTGGTTTGTTTGTCTTTACTTCAATATTGGCCAGGTCCGCTAAGGTTGGCAGCAGATCTATGCCTGCTGCAATCTCAGGGATGTCCGTATTGGACGTGAGGTGACCCTTCCATTGGAGAAAGAAAGGGGAACGAACCCCTCCCTCATCTGTTGATCCTTTTCGTCCTTTCATGCCACCATTCCATCGCCAGCCATTGGGACCGTTATCCGAAAAATAGATCACAATAGTCTCTTCTGTAAGATCCAAAGCAGCTAGTTTCTCCATCAGACGCCCCACATTCCAGTCGATATTTTCACACATGGCCAGCGCCGCCTTCATGTGTAAAGAATCCTCTTTACTGACATCCAGGCTATGCTTAGTCAAAGACTTTCCAGCAAATTTCTCCCAAAAAGACGGAGGTACTTGCATGGGGCTATGCGGGGTATTGTAAGGTAGATAAACAAAGAAGGGCTCCTCCTGATGCTGCTCCATAAAATCCATGGCTCTATTTGTCAAATCATCCACCAAGAATCCTTCCCCTTTCGTAATCACTCCATTGTGCTCCAACATGGGGCTAAAATAGTTTCCCCAGTGCCCCGAACAAAAACCATAGAACTCATCAAAACCTCGCGCATTCGGGTGATAAGGCCCCTGCATACCATTGTGCCATTTACCAAAAGCCGCCGAATGATACCCCGCTTCCTTAAATACCTCGGCAATCGTAGTTTCATCTAGGTCCAGTCTTTCTCCACCCGCCGAAGTGGAATATACGCCTCCCCTAGTATGATACCGGCCAGTGAGGAACTCGGCACGGGTTGGGGAGCAAACGGGATTTACATAGAATCTATCAAAACTAACACCATTGGTAGCCAGGGCATCAATATTCGGTGTACTGATGTCGGTATTGCCACTATGGCTGAGATCTCCCCAGCCTTGATCGTCCGCTAGCATGATGATAATGTTAGGGGGGCGTTCCTCAGATGTCGTTATTGGTTTGGGTTCGCAGCCAAAGGTGATCGATAGGGCACTAATACAAAATACAGCTATTAAAATTCTCATGTCTGTGGAGATTTGCAGGCGATTATTAAGGGTCCAGCCTATTGCCGTACTTCTAAAATAACCAAGTTTCAATCGATCAGCATGAAGGGCCATAAATCATACCATGAATTCCCTACTAAGTACTATATCCATCCGCAAGAATAGGATAAACAACAGCACAAAATTGCGCTTGAAAATGGCGGAGAATATTCTAGGGAAGAATTATCTTGGCCAGTGTTCAAATGTTCTTCTCTAACTGAACTGCTTCGTACCTATGCAATTGAATACTGTTAAGCAAAACATCAGCCAATCCGAGACTCTCCCTGCGGATTTCTATCGCAATGCTACACTGTGGGAGGCCATGAAAGAAAAGGTATTTGCCTCTAGTTGGCAATTCCTTGGAGATGAGCAAGTGTTCTTCGGAGGGCAGGAGACCTTGTACCCGGTCACCTTGCTGGATAAGTACATGGACGAACCTTTGCTACTTACCAAGGATACAAGCGGAGAGCTGCGCTGCCTCAGCAATGTTTGTACGCACCGCGGTTTTCTGCTCGCTCAACACCCGGCCAAAGAGCGCAAGATCATTTGTGGGTACCACGGGCGGCGATTCAACCTGGCCGGACAAATGGAGTTTATGCCCGAATTCAAGGATGCCCAGAACTTCCCTCGCCCCTGTGACCACCTGTCTGAATTGCCTATAAAACAGTGGCGCCAGTTTCTCTTTACCAGTCTCGATCCAACTATTGATTTTGATGCCATTACCACAGAACTAGATCGTAGACTTGGTTTTTTACCTATAGAACAATTTCGCTTTGCACCGGAGTATTCCGTTGAATACATGGTACACGCTCACTGGGCCTTGTATTGCGATAATTACTTAGAAGGCTTCCATATTCCTTTTGTACATCATCAGTTGAACCAAATGTTGGACTATGGGTCCTATGATACGGAGATTTACCCCCACATGAATGTTCAGATTGGGTATTCCAGTGTGGAAGGTGATCATTTTAATTTTCCCGCCAATCACCCTGATGATGGCAAGAACATTACCGCTTACTATTATTGGATTTATCCAAATATGATGCTGAACTTCTACACCTGGGGCGTCCAGTTGAATGTAGTACGGCCAATCAGCACTACACTTAGTCGAATCTCCTTTATCAACTACCTCTACGATGAGGAAAAATTCCTACAAGCAGATGCGGCGGCTTTAGCTGATAAGGTAGAAAGAGAAGACGAATTCGTGGTAGAAGGTGTGCAGAAAGGCTTGCGTTCCAGATTCTATAAAACGGGTAGGTTTTCGCCTAGGCGTGAAAAAGGGGTACATCACTTTCATAGCTTGCTACAGCAAGCTTTGTCGTAGCTTTAGCGGGCTAGATATCCTAAGTCTTTAAGACTTTTAGGATACCTTGCTATTAAGATTTTGGAAGTGTAGCCATAACCTTCTGGCTGAAAGCCAATAAGTCAGATTCCTGGAAACGGTTGGCCATAAATTGGACGCCGACCGGCAGGCCTTCCTCAGCATGCGTACCAATGGGCAAGCAAATAGCTGGTATGCCAACCATATTGGCTTGCACTGTAAATATATCCGCCAGATACATGGCAACTGGATCATCTACGTTGTCCCCCAAATGCCAGGCAGGTCCTGGTGCAGCAGGTAGTAGGATGAAGTCGTATTCTTCAAAGATTTCGAAGGTCTTTTCTTGAATCAATCTTCTGGCCTTTTGAGCCTTGGTATAATAGGCATCATAATAGCCTGCACTTAGCACGAAAGTCCCTAACATGATCCGGCGCTTCACCTCCGTACCAAAACCTTCCGTTCTGGACTTCTTGTATGTCTCCATCAGATCGGTCGCATTCGGACTACGGTAGCCATAGCGAATCCCATCGTATCGAGAGAGGTTCGAAGAAGCCTCTGCTGTCGTTAATACATAATAAGCGGGGATGATATAGTCTAGGTAGTCGAAATCCACTGCTTCAACCGTATGCCCTTCCGAACGAAGTTGCTCAATAAGTCCCTGGCAGATTTCTCGAACACCTGAATCGAGGCTGGGGTGATCAAGAGCAGATCCGAAATAAGCGATCTTTGCCTTTCGCTCAAAAGATAGATGGGAGGTATACGCCTCTACAGGCCGTTGGCTAGCCGTACTATCAAACTCATCAGGGCCAGCCATAACCTCCAAAAACAATGCAGTATCGGAGACACTTTGTGCCAACACCCCCATTTGATCAAAGGAGGAACCATAGGCCAATAAGCCATAACGCGATATCCTTCCATAGGTGGGTTTAAAACCAATTACTCCGCAAAAGGAAGCAGGCTGCCGCACTGAGCCGCCAGTATCGGTACCCAGGGAGACCAAACAAGTATCTGCCTGGACGGCTACAGCTGATCCTCCAGAAGAACCTCCTGGAACTCGATTAGGATCTGCCGCATTTCGAGTAGGTCCATAGTAGGAATTCTCAGTAGTCGACCCCATCGCAAATTCATCGCAGTTTACCCGACCAATGATGATGGCATCTTCCTCCACTACCCTTTCCACACCAGTTGCCGAAAACATAGAGGTAAAACCAGTCAATATCTTGGAGCCACCGGTGACTTGATGATCCTTATAGCATAGAACATCTTTAAGTGATACCACCACACCAAACAAACGGCCCAAGTCATCGGCATTTTCTTGCAGCCGCTCATCTATGGCCTTAGCTTTGGCTAGTGCCTCTTCCGCATACACCTCTATGTAGATGTTTAGCTCCTGGCTTGCTTCAATTCGCTCTAGGTAATATTCTACTAACTCTATACAACTAAGCTTTCCCTCCCTCAAGTCATGCTGCACTTGGGTAATCTCACTGTATTTAGGTTGCGTTACTACTTCCATGCGGCTATCTTAACTAAGTTGTGCAATGATGGAATCCAAATCCATTGAAGCCTGCTCCCCACTTGCCATGTTTTTCAAGGTCAATAACCCACTCTCTATTTCGTTCCCCCCAATGAGCACGACGAACGGCGCCTGACGATCATTGGCATATTTCATCTGTTTTTTCAGCTTAGTAGGTTCCGGATATAGATCTGCAGTAATTCCGGCCTGACGCACTTTCCCCAGACAACGGAATGCGTAGGCGTGTGCCTCAGCATCGAAGGCAATAAATAGCAGCTTCAGGGAATCGGCAGCCGTAGCAGGGAACAACTGCAACTCCTCCATCACATCATAAATCCGCTCAGCTCCGAAAGATACCCCTACTCCAGATACATTCTTCAGTCCAAAAATTCCTGTCAGGTCATCATAGCGACCTCCCCCTCCGATTGAGCCCATCTGCACATTCTTGGCTTTCACCTCAAAAATACATCCGGTGTAGTAATTGAGCCCACGGGCTAAAGTCACGTCGAATTGAACCTCATTAGTCAAATCACTACTAGACAGATATTCAAAGACCTGTTCCAACTCCTCTACCCCTTTTATCCCCACTTCACTAGTTGATAATTTAGCTTTTAGATCAGCTAGCTCAGTAGTCTGGAGGATTCCCTCTATTTTGGCTACAGCTCCCGCAGGAATTTCGCGCTTTGACAACTCATTCTTCACACCGTCCATTCCTACTTTGTCCAGTTTATCAATGGCCACCGTCATATCTACAAACTGATCAGATATACCAGCTACCTCCGCTATGCCTGCGAGCACTTTACGATTGTTCAGTTTGATTTCCACCGGAATCTTCAAAGCTTCAAAAACTTCATTATAGATCTGCGTCAGTTCTGCCTCGTACATAAGGGAATTGGAACCGACCACATCTACATCACATTGATAGAATTCCTGGTAACGCCCTTTCTGTGGGCGATCTGCCCGCCATACCCGTTGAATTTGATAGCGTTTGAAAGGGAAACTAATATCATTCTGATGCATGACTACAAAGCGAGCAAAAGGCACCGTTAAGTCATACCGTAGCCCTCGCTTTGAAATAGAGCTCACCAATTTGGCAGAATTCTTCTCCGCCAAAGCCTCTGCATTCGCCTTGGACAGGAAGTCGCCATTATTCAGCACTTTAAACAATAATTTATCCCCCTCCTCTCCATATTTCCCGGTCAAGGTAGACAGGTTTTCCATGGTGGGGGTTTCGATGGGTTGGTAAGCATATTTGGTAAATACCGAACGAATGGTATCAAAAATGTAATTACGCTTAATCACCTCCTCTGGCCCGAAATCTCGAGTCCCCTTTGGGATACTAGGCTTAGACATAGCGTTAGCTTTTGCTTGGGGTTCCGTGATGCTCTCTGCTTGGGAACGGCAGATGTAATACTAGGTCGGCAATGAATGATTTCCCTAACCTCCACATCACTAGCCCGAATATTTTAGGTGTCTGTTTGACTAAAAAGCAGATTTGAACTGTTTTAAGAAACGGACATCATTTTCAAAGAATAATCGAATATCTCCAACATCATACAACAACATTGCCTGGCGCTCTATCCCCATACCGAAAGCAAATCCAGTATATTTCTCTGCATCAATTCCACAGTTCTCCAACACATTAGGATCTACCATTCCACAACCCAATATCTCCAACCAACCTGTTCCCTTCGTAATCCTATAGTCTGTTTCTGTTTCCAGTCCCCAGTACACATCCATCTCAGCACTAGGCTCTGTGAATGGGAAATAGGAGGGTCGCAAGCGGATCTCTTTATCAGGGCCATACATTTCCTTGGCAAAATAAAGCAAGGTCTGCTTCATATCGGCAAAGGAAACATTCTCATCTATATACAATCCCTCTACTTGATGGAACTGCGCATGAGATCGGGCAGAAATGGTTTCGTTTCGATATACTCTACCGGGTGCAATGATCCGAATCGGGGGCTTTTGAGAAGTCATGGTTCGCGCCTGTACCGATGAGGTGTGAGTACGCAGTAACATCTCTGTATTATTCAAGAGATAGAAGGTATCCTGCATATCTCGGGCGGGATGATCCTCAGGCGTATTCATGGCGGTAAAATTGTGCCAATCATCTTCAATTTCTGGTCCTTCTGCCACTACAAAGCCAATGCGCTCAAAAATCCGGATGATGCGGTTCATCGTCGTGGTGAGCGGATGTCGGCTCCCTAGTGCTTGCGGTTCTCCAGGTGCACTTAGGTCAATATCGGCAGCCTCCGCTTCATCGGCAGCACTCTCTAAGGCCACTTTCAGGGCCTCAAATTTAGTTTCAGCAGTGCTTTTCGCCTTGTTTACCAATTGACCAAACTCCCGCTTTTGCTCATTAGGGACTTCTTTGATCAAACCGAACAAGGATTTAATCACATTTTTTGCCCCTAAGTACTGAATGCGGAACTGTTCGAGGTCCGCTGCTGTTTTTGGCTCACTCCCATTGATTTCATCAATGACTGCTTGTACTTTATCGAATGTTTCGATGACCGCCATAATAAGGATTTTGATTCCCTCGCCTTTAAGGTATTTTTGACCAAACTTGCTGATCTAGAACCCCCAAACAGCATTATTGTGGGAAGTCTTTGCTTAATGCTTTTTGATTTCTTCTCTGACAATTTTTGTGGTCCCGCCTGGCCAGCCGGGCAGGCAGCTTAAAATGAATATTATAAACGACTGATAATGAGCGTTGGTCAAGGTTTTCTCTGACTTAAAACACAAAAATTGTTGGAGACCCTTTCTTTAGGCTTGCAAAGGTAACGAATTAGCCTATTTTTAAGTAACAATACAACTATAACATATCCGTTAGGGTTATAGGTTCCTTTTAGTTGTTAGTATGGTCAAATTACTCCAGTTGATCCGGCGAGATCATCTCATGTTGTTTCTTTTTGCAGTGATCATCTCTGCCCTCATTTATTCGCCCTTTCTGCTATCAGCCGCCATGATAGGATTGGCGACGCTGTTTACCTTTACCGTCGACTGGAAGGCAAAAGCTTGGGTGCGCTTCAATCCAAATTTCTTCCGGTACTTTCAAAACTTCTTTCAAAGTCGTGTTCACCTAGCCATTACGCTTATTTTCTGGATCACATTCCTGAGCGGGATCATGACAGAGGATTGGGATTATTGGTCGAATCGACTGATGATGAAACTCCCATTTTTAGTATTACCCATCATATTTTGTGGACTCCCGCCCTTGTCTCGCCGGCAGTATTGGGGCCTACTATATTTCTTGGTCTTTGCGCTCACCGTGACCTGTATTGGAATTGGTATCAACTACCTCTTACACTTTGAGGAGATCAATACCTTGATGAAACAGGGGCGCCCTATGCCTACCCCTCGTAATCATATCCGCTTTAGTCTGGTACTGGCTGTAGGTAATCTAGCGGCTTTCTATCTGTGGCGTTTAGGGTTTAAGTTTAGATATAATTGGGAACCAAAGGCCATGCTAGTGGCAGGTATATTCCTTTTTATAATGATTCACTTGCTTTCCGTAAGAAGTGGACTGGCAGCCCTGTATCTCGCCATACTTGGCTTAGCAATCCGTTATACCTGGCAAACCAAGAAGTATTGGGTGGGAATCGCAGTTGGTATGGGTTTGGCGGTTGTTCCCCTGACAGCTTATTATGCTATACCCAGCTTTCAGGCCAAAGTGGCTTACGTTCGATATGAATTTTGGATTCGTGAGCACAACCTAGGCGGGAACTACTCTGATCTCTGGCGTATTATCTCGTTGCGGATGGGACTTGATATTGGAAATGAGCACCCGCTGCTTGGAGTAGGAGCTGGCAATCTGCGTCAGGAGGTTATCGATCGATACGCCAAGTATTATCCAGACATCGAGCATATCCGCATGCCCCACAATCAGTTCATCTCGGTCTATGCTGGCACGGGACTGGTCGGGCTAGCTATCTTTCTTTTCGCCTTGGGTTATCCGCTTTATTGGGTACTGTGGAAAGGCAGAGGTTCACCGGAAAACAACCACAAAACTTCTTCTTCCGATCTGTCTTTGGGTAATGCTCTTTTTCTGGGCTTTCACATTATTATTTTTGCCTCCTTCATGGTGGAAAATACCATTGAAAACTCCATGGGCGTAGGGATATATGCGTTTTATCTTCTCTTATGGTTACAAGTGAAAGCCAGGGAGCCGAAGGACGAGAGGGCAGTCGTCTGAGAAACCATACGGTAATAAGAACCATTAGCTAGCCCTACTGTTACCCTTCCAAATTCTTTAGCTATTACTCGAATATCTTATGCCAGAACTGCCAGAAGTCAATACCTTCCAACGCTACTTCGATGGAACATCACTCGATCAGAAGATCAATAATGTTATTGTTCATGACGATAAAATTATCCGCAACGCTACTGGTAGTGAGTTTGTGGAAAAAATGACTGGCCGGACCTTCACCGGATCTTACCGAAGAGGTAAATATCTTTTTGCCACCATGGAGAATGGACATCACCTATTGCTCCATTTCGGTATGACCGGGGATCTAAAATACTATCAAGAGGAAATAGAGCGGCCAAAGCACGAGCGTTTTGCCTTCGAATTTGATACGGGCTTCACCTTGGGTTTCGATTGTCCCCGGAAATTTGCACGTATACTTTACCTCGAAGATCGAGATGCTTACATCCGAGAAGTCAAGCTGGGGGAAGATGCTTTGACGATCAAAGAAAAGGACTTCACCAACCTCTTTCAAGGGAAGAAAGGGTCCGTAAAAGGCCTATTGTTGAATCAATCCAACTTGGCAGGTATGGGCAACCTCTACGCGGATGAAGTGTGTTATCGAACACGCGTACATCCAGGCTCCAGTGCGGGCAAGATTCCAATGAAGAAGCGGAAGGCTATATACGAGTCCATGCAGGAGGTACTGAACTTTGCCATAAATAAAAATGCCTACTACAAAGATTATCCCGAGAATTGGCTGTGGGAATGGCGAGAGGAAGGGAGAAAGGCTCCCGATGGTAAGAGCCTTATCCAGATTGAGAAGATTGCGGGAAGGACGACTTATTACTTTAAAGGATATCAAAAGTTGTATCGGTAGGATAGGGTTCAGAAGACAGAGGTCAGATTAAGAGCAGGACCATCTGACTTCTGTCCTCTGGAAGCGCAGCGATCTATCCTCCCTACCACCTACTCATACCGAATCGTCTTAGCGGGATTCAGTATGGCCACCCGATAGGTCTGAAATCCTACTGTCGCAAAGGCAAAGAGGCCAATCACCAAACAAGCTACGATCATCGCCCACCAAGGGAAATCGATCCGGTAAGCATAATTACTCAACCATCCGTTCATACTGGTATATACTAATGGCAACCCAATGACCATAGCTACTAGCAATAGATAGATGAAATCTTTGAAGAAAAGCATAATAATACTCCCCGTGGTGGCGCCTAGTACTTTCCGAACCCCCACCTCTTTGGTGCGCTGAATAGCTAAGAAGGAGGCCAAACCAAGTAGACCTAGACTTGCCACTATGATCGCGAGGATGGAAAAGTTACCAAACAACATCCCGAACTTCTTGTCCTCGACGTAGAGTTTCTCAAACCTATTGTCAAGAAAAGAGTACGCAAAAGGTGAAGTAGGAAAGAATTGAGTCCATTTACTTTCGATGGCTTGAATCGCTACCTGTGGATTATCTCCTTGTAGTCTCACTACCATCTTTCCAGGGATAGTGCTTCGATAAAACAGTGTAGGTTCGACACTATTTTTCAAGGTCGTCCGATTGTAATCTTTGAAAACTCCAACGATACGAAACATGTCGTTTTCAGGATCTCTCCCAAATTGCACCTTTTCGTCTATGACACGGTCATAGTCGCTAACATTCAAATACTTGAGGAAGGTCTCATTGACAATCACAGCGTTAGAATCTGAGGCCATCTCTTCTATAAAGTTGCGCCCAGCGACTAGGGACACCCCCAGTGCCTCTTGCAGATCTTCATCCACCGCATTGATGTAAACCGTACCTTCTTTGATATCTGTCACTCCCACTATTCTAACACCTCCCGCATTTGAGGCTACATCCGAACTTCCACCTCCAGGTAAACTCATAATTCCGCCCACTTTTTCAACCCCAGGTAAGCGGCTGAGCTCTTCGTTTAATGCCTTATACTTACTTCGAAACTGCTCTACCTGCGACCGTTGAAAGGAAGGATTATCAAGACCTATCACCTGCTCGATATCTATTCCTTTATCTCTATCCGTCATATATTGAACTTGCTGGTACACAATAATAGTATTGGCGATGAGGATCAATGACGCCGCAAATTGGATCACTACCAACGCTTGACGCAGCATGGTGCCATGCCTCGAGCGGCTAAAGCTACCCTTTAATACCCCAATAGGTTTGAAGGAGGAAAGAACAAAGGCCGGATAAAAACCAGAGATCAGTGTTCCCAGTAAGAAGAATAAGGCTAATTTCTGCAAGAAGGAAGCATTACTCATGACTGAGGTCAGTACGGTTTTCCCAACCAAAAAATTGAAATGTGGAAGTAAGAACTGGGCTAGCATTAAAGCAGCAATGGCCCCAAAGAAATTAATCAGTAAGGATTCTACTAAGAATTGCCCGATTAATTGGCGCTTTCTTGCGCCGACCACTTTGCGTAAGCCGACTTCTTGCGCTCTTTCCACTGCCTTAGCCGTAGAAAGATTAACGTAGTTCACCCAAGCAATGAGTAGGATAAAAAGAGAAATGATACTAAGGAAGTTGACAGCTTTGGCACTACCATGTATCTCTGGTTCAAAGGTAAAATCAGAGTATAAATGGATTTCTTCAATGGGTTGGATATTGAAGAAAAGATTTGTCTCTTCACCGATATATTGCTTAGCTAAGGGCTCCAGTTTGGGCTTCATCGCCGCCAAATCCGCATTAGGTGTCAATTTCAAGTAGGTGTAATAGTTAAAGGCATTCCATTCATCATTCTTCACTACCTCCTCCATACTCTTAAGTGACATGAGAGCATCAAATTTATAATGTGTATTCTCAGGGATATCCTCGATCACCCCGACCACTTTAAAAGGACGATTAAATCTTCCTAGCACCTCGATGGTCTTGCCTACCGGATCACTGGAACCAAAATACTTTTGTGCTTTGGATTCAGTTAGTACCAAGGTATTGGGTTCAACTAGTAGTTCCTCCCTATTCCCATTGAGTATTTTATAATTGAAAAGGCGCAAAAAGTTTGAATCCGCTGCTATTACCCTCTTCTCATCTACTACTACGTTATCTTTCTTAAAGATCGTGCTACCACGTTGATAGGTCACTGTGTAGCTAAGTACTTCCGGCAACTCATCCATGAGCATTTTCCCAGAAGGTGCAAAGGACATGGCATCGCGAACCGTTAGTTTTCCATCGATGATATTGTCAGTAGTGAGTCGATACAACTGGTCGGAAGCGGCATAATGCTGATCATAGCTTTTTTCGAAACTGGTGTATTCATTGATTAATAGGAAAGAAGCCAAACCTAAGGCCAAGCCAAAGATGTGAATAGCAGAATAAGCCTTGTGCTTCATGAGGTTACGAAAACCAATTCTCAGATAGTTTGTAAACATGTCGAGGTGATTTGAATATGGGAAAAAGAAAAATCGACGCATGAGAGACGGTCGAAACAGTTTAATGACCTCCATCATCAACCAGGCATCTGGCCCAAGTCGATGAGCTTGAGCATCTTCCCGTAAGTATAATTCGTCGAGATCTCCTTTGATATCTTCATAAAAATCGGGATGGCAATACCAGCGAAAGAATCGTTCAGCGAGCTTTTTTAGCATAGATTAGAAGTCTAGAGCAATGTCGGGAATATCGTCCCACAGTCGTTGTCTGAGGTCCTTGGCGTGAGCGAGGGCAGCCTTGCCATGAGCCGTCATGGTGAAATAGCGCTTGCGCTTGCCGCCACGGGCATTAGTCGTTTCGCCAAAGCGAGAGTTGAGATAGCCCTTTTCTTCCATCCTCCGCAGGGCTGATTGTAATGCCCCTACACTTACCTTCCGCTCTAAGCGTTTCTCTAACTCATCCTTAATCGCAACGCCGTACGCCTCGTCATACAGTACTCCGACTGTCAACAATACGATTTCTTCAAATTCGCCTAATGGATACTTTTTCATAGAATATTATTCCTAATTGTAGTATACATAGACAAAGATAATAAAATTCCTAAATGTAGTATACCTATTTACAAGGATGCCATTTCACTACCTTCTCCCCTACTTTTACTACATAATAATGGCAACAAGACGATTACTCCCACATATTTGTCGCAAAAAAAATGGCTAAGTTCCTATACATAGGCATACTACTAGTGAGCTTCTGGCAGTGTTCTACCCCAAAAGATCATCTGATGCAAACCCCAATTTCCAACGATCAGCACCAGCATACTTTAGCACTCACCATCGTCCAAACTACTAGGTCTAAGGACACCGAAAAGATTACTAGCTCTTATTTGTTGTCCGGCTACTCTTTGCGAAGAAAACGCATGCATTGGGGAGCGTACAGAGACACAACAGAGCAAGTATTGGCCTTAAGTCCGAAGCATTTTGAAGACTTGGAAGCTTACCTCCAATTGAGTTGGGAGAACTTGCAGGGCCAGGTCTATCACCCCGTCATCAAAGGAAATATAGGAAAGGTCTATGTTGATATTGAAGCAAACATCTATTGGGGAAGCAAGCAGGCGAATTTGCAACTTAGTAGTATGAAGGAGGACGTCTTGAGGAATCGGCACTATCTCTCGGCCACCTTATTGGCAGATTATCTGGATAGGTACTTTACTCACCCTAATTCCTTCCGCGCATTGGAGTGGATAAAACAGCTATAGATCAAGCTTCGTTAAGTAGCTTGCCTAGCTAATTGTACTTCCTTAGCCTGCTCCAAATGACGTTGCTCATGTACGACGATGATGTCAAAAGCACGCTCTAATTTGTAAATCAAACTGGCTTGAGCTGGAGAACTAATCACTAATCCACTTTCGATAGCCGGAGCAGCTTTTTGGATATAGTCGGCCAATGTTTTCTGGTGTACCTCAAAGCGTTGTAAAATCATCCCATCAAGATCACTTTGAGCAGGTTCCCAAATGGCAAAAGTCTTCATTTTCTTACGACGATCTGGAAGACTTGCCTGGTAGATAAGGTTGCCCATAAAACGGGGTATGAAGCCGATCTTGCCCAGCCATGGCGAATGATAGCGTCCGGCCTGAATTTCATCCAAGACGGAAAAGTATGTACTATTGATGGTGATGAGGTGATCGATATTTTGAGCAATACTCCAGGTTTGTGGATTGGGTGTCCAATTGAGATCTTCCGAAGAAAGCCCGGCAAAATGTTGCTTAAATAATTGAGTATTGGTTTCCAATGCCGTAATCCAGTCAGTGATCTTAGTTTTCATTTTGAGGACTTAGGTGTTATAAGGATAGCGTTTATTGACAATGAGGCGTTCAATAGGCAAAACCCTTTTAAACAAATTCATCACTTCCGGGGTAAGCAGGGCCAGAGCGGTCCGGCCTCCTCCGCTTGCCATCCAAGGCCGGCATGTCAAACTTAGTCCGGTAGTAGAATCCAGCGATCACACCAAACACGAATCCCCCTATATGTGCCCAATAAGCCACTCCTGAGTTCTCTGCCGTGGCCACTTCCAATGCTGCTGCTCCTGCTACCCATTGCTGCCAAATCCAAATGCCTAGAAAGATCAAGGCAGGAACGCGGAAAGTGAAGAACAGCAAAAGTACCTTAACCCGGGAGCTAGGAAACATCACCAAATAGGCCCCCATGACAGCTGAGATCGCCCCACTAGCCCCTACCGTGGGCACCTCACTATACATGTTGAAATAGATGTGACAAGCATGGGCTGCTAGCCCACCCAGAAAATAGAATAAGATGAAACGCCATGATCCTATGGTAGCCTCAATATTATCCGCAAATACCCATAAGAATAACATATTGCCAATTAAATGCATCCAACCTCCATGCAAAAACATACTGGTGAAAAGCGTATAGAGATCTTCTCCGTTTTGAATCTCAATCGGCAAGGCTCCGTAATTATATATAAACTGATTGAGCGCACCGGGAGTGGCATTAAGGGATAGTTCGTAGAGAAACGCAAGAATATTGAGCGCGATAAAGGCGTAGCTAAAAAACGGATAGTGCCCCCCTTTCACATTATCATCTCCGATAGGAAAAATCATGATCTCATGTTTTCACCGAAGGTAAGTAGCTTTTGACGGGAGTCCAAATCAAATCGACTCAGGTTAATGACTAAGGGCCAGTCCCCACAGCAGGCTAAGCCACCTGATTGCTCCCAGAATTGTACAGCTAATACCCCATCAGCATCTGGTTTACATCTTGAGCTGGGCGAGAATCACCCGATCGGGTGATTAATTGCTGCTATTATCTATGGATCTTGAT
This sequence comes from Saprospiraceae bacterium, assembly GCA_965263225.1. Classification (GTDB taxonomy): domain Bacteria; phylum Bacteroidota; class Bacteroidia; order Chitinophagales; family Saprospiraceae; genus DT-111. Next base: position 112,692 of record CBDHHG010000028.1, on the reverse strand, counting down.
CTGAATTACCAATAAACTCAACCTTATGAATAGACAACTACTTCGCAGAGCTGCTTTACTTAGCCTAATTTTCTTTCTGGGCGGAGGCTCCGATAGCCTACTAGCACAGGAAAATTCTGTTTTCAAAAGGGATTCCGTGTATATCGATCAAGGCATCAATAATACCAATGATTTTGAGAACACCCGCCGTATTTACTTTGTCCAGGAAGACGATCAGGGCAGAGTTTTAGAAAAGATCATCCATCGGAAGAACGACGTTGGTGCATTCGAACCCTTCCGCAGACATCTTAGCACCTATGAAGGTTCAAATTTGACCCAATTCGTGATCCAAGCTTGGGAGCTGATGACTGAGGAATGGATTTCCATTCGGGAGGATAACTACAGCTTCGACAACGGACTACTGGTGAATTACCTTCGAAGAACCATGCAGGATGGAGTACTTGCTGACTACCGTCAATGGAATTACGTATTTGATGCAGAGGGGAATGAGGTGGAGGTAATTTTGCAGGATAAACAAGTAGGGGAATGGATAAATCGGAGTCGTAAGCAGCAAACCTTCAATGAAGAGGGGGAATTATTAACACAAACTTTGCAGAAATGGGAAAATGATTCCTGGAAGAATAGCAGGCAAAGAGCCTGGGATTATGATATGGCATCGGGTTTAACTCGAATGGTTACCCTAAGTGCCTGGGATACCCCCACCAGCACTTGGATAGATGTATTCATTCAGACCTTCTCCTATAATGCTGAAAGCCAGTGGACGGGTTCGTCTTACCAAGCCTGGGATCAGGACAATGAAGTGTGGGTCAATACACAACGAACCCAGTACCTATATGACAATCAGCGTAACCCGATCGGTCAGATTATGCAATTATGGGAAAATGATGATTGGCGCAATAATCTACGGGGCGGACTGACCATCAATGGTGAAACCCAATCCTCAGTTATTCAGCAATGGAATGCCAGCACCGACACCTGGAATAACTTCTTAAGATACCAACAAACCGTCGCGAGCAATGGCATCACCGAGCAAAAGCGGGGAATGGAGACTTGGGATGCCAGTACAGAAAGTTGGATCAATAGAAATTTCACACAACGGTACACTTATTTTTGGTCAGAGCAGGTAGTCAACGCTCTGGCAGCAGTGGCCTTGCCCGAAAATTGTAAAGTAGCCAACCCTTATCAGGGAGGGTTGCCCATCCGATGCGAGCTCGCCGATGCTAGCACAGATTTACAAGTGGAACTTTATGATATGATGGGAAGAAGAGTACTTCAGCAATCTTGGGCCTCTACTCAAGGAGGAAGTATTGACGCTACTCCCCCACCTGGACTATACCTCCTACGTATTGCACAAAACCAACAGACTCAGCATCTACAAAAGATCGTGATCCAGTAAGCAGTCTGAAAACCAAGTATCTATCAAAACGAGTTATGGAAACGATCAAAATCTTTTCAACTACTAAATCATCGACCATGAAAAAGGCTTTACTATATATTCTACTACTCTGCTGTGCCAGTGGCACCCTAGCCGCCCAGGATGGCTGGGACTTCAAAAAGATGTTCCAAAAACATGCGCGAACCTGGGAAGACAGCGGTTATTATTTTCAAATCGAATTAATCAATCTCCGGGTTCAAAAAATGGGTGTGACCAGTGGCGGCGATGGTAAGATTAAAGTAGGATTCAGAAGCTCAGATCCCGTTGGTCAGCAATACCGTGGCACCGCCATCATCACGTACTCTCCCAGTCAGTTGCCTCCCAATATAGACTTGGAAGTAGGGACCAAAGGAAAAGCCTCGATGATCATTGGGCAAAGCATTCTGGAATGTCCTTCTCCCGAAGCTGAAGCTGGCTTAGGCCAAAATGATCCATTATTCCCATTGTACTATTCCGGCTTTTTACTCGAAATAGAAGGAAATCCTTTAGCTAATCCTACGCCATTATCGATAGAGCTCCGAAATATGGAGATCATACTATAAGGATAAGTTTAGATGTCAATATAAGAAAAGAGGTAGCTCTTCGGACCTACTTACTCTATCTGTACCCTGTTTAATCCATGGCCATCAGCATCAAGCTCCCCCTCTGGAAGTGCATATGCTGATGGCCTTTATGTTTTATCATGTATCAACTGTGTTAACCCACCGTTAACCCTCTTCCATTAGGTATTCAGACCTCCAAGTCTTGGTACCTAAAATTAGGTATTATACCCTACTAAATTCAGTACCTAATCACTGATATTTCGGTATTGGTCGGCAGGTGCACAGCGCCTATATTTGCGCTAGAATTTATTTAGACTTAATCTACTTAATAAGCGTAAAGCTATATGAAAACAAGTAAATCACTAGGCTTAACCATTTTTTTATTGATCGGCATGCTATCCTGGCAAGCTTGTGAAAAAGATGATGAACAGCCAAGCTATGAAATCCCATCTACTTACAATTTTGAGAATGTAAGCTATACGGGGCAAACGCAACGCTTAGCCCAATTACTAGAGATTAAGGCCTATATGGCTAGTGCCAATACCCAAGGAGTAGCCTTGGACGCGGCCAAATTAAAGGCCATGTTCAGCAATGACGCTGCAAATGCTGGCTGGACAAACACCTATGATGCTTCCAAACAGCTTAAGAGCAAAACGTTTGAAAACCAACGAGCCATTTTCGAAGCACTTATGGACGAATTAGCCCAAGCCAGTCAATCTACCGTTGATGGCACTGAAGGCCAATCCGGAGTGGTTACCTCTCTGGATGGTAGTAAAAGTTATCTCTTGGGTGACGATGGTCTAGAACATGCACAATTGATTGAAAAAGGTTTGATGGGGGCTTGCTTTTATTATCAAGCTACCGCTGTGTACATGGGTCCTGACCGGATGAATGTTGATAATGAAACCGTTGAGCCCGGGGAAGGCACAAAGATGGAGCATCATTGGGATGAGGCATTCGGGTATTACGGTGTCCCCAAAGACTTTCCGACTTCCAAAGATGGCATCGTCTTTTGGGGAACTTATTCCGATCGACGAGATCCCATTCTAGGATCCAATGGCAAGCTCATGGGAGCGCTATTGAAAGGTCGAGCTGCAATTACCAATAAAGACCTAGTAACTAGGGATGAAGCCATCAAAGAAGCACAAGAAAGCTGGGAACTAGTTTCTGTGGGCACTGCCCTTCACTACCTGAATTCAGCCTTAACCAAATTTGATGACATGGCCCTTCGTGCCCATGCCATTTCGGAAGCCATTGCCTTCACTTACAGTGTGCAATTCAACCCGAACAAGCGTATTTCTAACACTCAAGTTGAAGAATTACTTACGCTGATGGCTGGTTCTGATAGTTTCGACAACATGGATCTTTATCAGGTCAGTAAAGCTGATGTTCAGCAAGCGAAAGATCTTCTGGCATCATACTACAACCTGGAAGATTCGAAGGATGATTTTTGATGTGATTACAACATATTCGATTCCATTTCAAGGCTCTGCTGTATAGCAGAGCTTTTGGTCTTTTATAAAAGAGAGAAAGCATGCTTATAAAAAATAAAACGCTAATTGCGCTAACATCGCTTCTTCTACTCCTTTCCACCCAATGGGCTTGCCAATCCAATGGAGGAGGGGAGACACCTGATCCCTGCCAAAGTGAGTTGGATCAAACCACGCTTTTCCAAAACCTCGCAGACCAACTGATCATTCCACGCTATGAAGACTTCCAAAACCTCGTTAATGATCTACAATTAGCCACTGAAGACTTTTTAAGTAATCCAGACCTAAACAGCCTTAGCGCCACACAAGAAGTTTTCAAAGAAACCTATAAGCGCTGGCAATACGTGGCTCAATATCAATTTGGGCCAGCTGAAGAGGTAGGCCTGAGGATGTCAGTGAACAACTTCCCGGCAGATGTTGCCCTCATACAGTCCAATATCAATAGCGGGAAAACCGATTTTTCTCAGCCTGAGTCCTTCGATCGAGGTTTGCCTGCCATTGATTTTCTGTTGTTCGGTGTGGCGGATAGCGAGGATGCCATAGTAGCCCTATTTACTGATGATTCGGCAGTAAAAGACCACTATCACGCTTACCTCCAAAACAGCATCAATGATATTAAGGCGAAGACAGATGAGGTGGTCAAAAAATGGACAAAGGAAGGCTTTAGAGAAAGCTTTTTGGCAGCCACAGGCACCGCTGCTGGAGCATCCCTTAGCCAAATCATCAATGGATTGAATGAGCACTATGAATTCATCCGGAGAGAGAAATTAGGGATTCCTGTAGGTGCTTTAACCTTGGGATTTACCAATCCCGAAAAGTCTGAAGCCTTCTTTTCAGGCATCTCACTAGAGTTGGCCATTGCAGCCACCCAAGCTGCACAAGAATTTTACTTGGGGCAAGGAGCAGATGGCGTTAATCGGGAAGGTCTAGATGATTACTTGCAACAGATCAGTGAGAAAAGTGAAGGAGCAGCGCTGCATCAAACCATTGACCAACAGTTTAAAGCTGCTCTCACAGCCCTTGGGGGACTAGCAGACCCACTCGCCAATACCATTGAAAGTAACAAAAGTGCGGTGGAAGCTGCTTATGCAGAAATAGTCAAACAAGTAGTGAACATTAAGACGGATATGCCCTCTTTGCTTTGCATTGCCATCACCTATGTGGATAATCCAAGTGACTCGGACTAGTATCATTCGAGCTGAGTATGTATGGAACTATAATATAAGGACACTATAAAGCAGCATCTTGAGATCACTCCTACATAACCTCCTGTATTCCTCACGATCAATAGCACCTCTAGTGACATTTCGGGTGTTATTTGGTGGTTTGATGATGGTAGGGGCCCTGCGCTTTATGCAGCAAGGCTGGATTGAGGAGTTGTATGTGAAACCTCAGCTGTTTTTTAAGTTTTATGGGTTTGAATGGGTTCAAGTGCTGAGTCCTTTGGGGATGTACTGCCTTTATGGTATGATCGCTCTGAGTGCAGCTTGTATCATGCTAGGATGGTATTACCGATGGGCTACGATAGTGTTTTTTTTAGTCTTCTCCTACTCAGAGCTGATCGACAGCACTAACTACCTCAATCATTACTATCTTGTTTGTTTGCTAGCTCTGCTGCTCATCTTCCTACCTGCTCACAAGGCCTATTCCCTGGATGTTGGATTGAAAAGAGTAGACAGGCAATCTAGGGTACCGGCTTGGACGATCAACTGTATCATTTTGCAAGTTAGCCTGGTGTATTGTTTTGCGGGCTTTGCCAAGCTGAACAGCGACTGGTTGTTCCGTGCGATGCCCTTGGCGATCTGGCTCCCTACAAAAGCGGACTGGCCCGTACTAGGTACGCTATTTTCTCAAAGCTGGACAGCCTATGGCTTTAGCTGGGCAGGAGCGATCTATGATCTGACGATCCCATTTTTCCTGCTACACCCCAAAACTCGTCCCTTTGCTTACGGAGCCGTCATCCTATTTCATGTATTGACCAAGATGCTGTTCAACATCGGGCTTTTTCCCTTCATCATGATCTTCAATACTTTGATCTTTTTTTCTGGAGCTTGGCATGAACGTTTATGGGCCCCCTTACATCGATTACTCGTGAAAGGGAGTAGTAGATTAGAGGCGGGCTTAACGCTAATGGCGGGTCGATTTGCACTTGGAAATTTTTCCTTACCCGCTTCCATTACTGCTTCATCAAATATAGCGTCTGGTTTTTCATCGCGGCCTTCGATCAACGAAATCCTGCCGCCTTCCCCTCCTTTGCAACGCCAACTTCTGTCAATTGGTCTCGGACTCTTTTTCCTAGTACAACTTGGCTTACCTTTTCGCTATCTGGCCTATCCTGGGCATATCCTTTGGACAGAGGAAGGCTACAGATTCTCCTGGCGAGTAATGTTAGTGGAAAAGATTGGACAGGCCACCTTCTATGTAGAAGACATCCAGACAGGCCGTAAAGCAGAGGTCAACAATCGGGAATACTTGACTGCTTTTCAGGAAAAACAGATGAGTATCCAACCAGATATGATGCTTCAATATGCTCATTTCTTGGCGGAAGAATATCAGGCAAAATTTGAATTTGAAAACGCCAAAGTTACCGTAGACAGTTATGTCGCCTTGAATGGACGACGTAGTCAACGATTCATAAAACCCGATGTAGATCTAGCTCGCCTTAAAGATAGCTGGGCACCGAAAACCTGGATAATACCATTTCAACATGATCATTAGAAACCTTATTCACTGGACAAGCCTATTGATGGTTCTCCTTTTCTCATTTCCGGCTCTATCTCAGGAGCTAACTTTTACTGGACAGGTACTTGCCGCAGAAGGAGGGAAAGCAATTTCTGAGGCCACTTTGTACATCGCGGAACAAAATCGAAGTACCCATACCAATCAAAAGGGTAAGTTCCAGTTTAAGGCGCTGAAGCCAGGGATCTATCAACTCACTGTCTTTGCCGAAGGATACAATACCATCATGCAATCTGTGAGAATCGGAAAGGATAGAACAGCTTTTAACTTTCTAATGGAAGAGCTGTCCTATGACATGGATCTGGTGCAGGTGGAAGCTAGCAACGAAAACGGTTATTATGGTTTGCGGAACCTTCGGAGCGTAGAAGGCGTGGCCATCTATGCCGCCAAGAAAAGTGAAGTTATTGAACTTGAAAACGTAGTCGCCAACCTCGCCTCTAACAATGCCCGGGAGATCTACAAGGGGATTGCAGGATTGAATATCTGGGAAAACGATGGAGCAGGACTCCAGTTAGCCATCGGTGCTAGGGGCCTCGACCCCAACCGCACCTCTAACTTCAATACCCGGCAAAACGGATATGATATCAGTGCCGATGCTCTAGGTTATCCCGAAAGTTATTATACCCCACCAGCCCAGGCCCTCCAGCGTATTGAAATCGTTAGAGGTGCTGCTTCTTTGCAATACGGAACCCAATTTGGGGGATTGCTAAACTTCGTTTTTAAAGAAGGGGCCAAGGACAAAGCCTTTCAATTCACGAGCGAACAAACTGTGGGTTCTTTCAACTTCGTCAACTCCTTCAATAGCTTCGGCGGCACCAAAGGAGATGTCAATTACTACGGATTTTACCAATTTAAGCAAGGGGATGGTTGGCGAGACAATAGTGGATTCGAGCAGCACACCGCCTTTGCCAAGGTCAATTGGCAGGCGAGTGATCGCTTGAAGATCGGTGCAGAATTCACTAAAATGGATTACTTAGCACAACAACCGGGTGGGCTATTGGATTTTGAATTCCGACAGGATGCTCGCCAATCCAAGCGAGCGCGGAATTGGTTTGATGTCAACTGGAATCTAGCGGCTCTCACACTGGACTATCGCCTCTCAGATCGCACCCGTTTAAATACCCGCAATTTCCTTTTAATGGCCCGACGGAGCGCCTTAGGTGAACTTGGTCCCATCAATCGACCCGATCCGCTGCGAGAAAGAGACTTGATTATTGGTGAATACCAGAATTTTGGGAATGAAACTCGCCTCATTCACCGTTATGATCTTAATAACCGATCTTCCACTTTTCTGGCCGGCTTCCGCTACTATCAAGGCTACACCCATAACCGGCAAGGAGACGCATCCGCAAATAGCGATCCTGACTTCCGTTTCCTACAACCCAACGATCTGGAACGATCCGATTATGAATTTCCGAGTCGGAATGTTTCCTTCTTTGCAGAAAACTTGTTCAACATTACAGACCGCTTCAGTATCACACCTGGTATGCGGCTAGAATATATCCGCACTGCTTCCGACGGGTACTTTAAGGAGCGCGTTTTCTCCGGTAATCAAGTCATCTTTGAACGTCGTTTCGAAGATGCTAAGGTGAACGAAAGGTCTTTTGCTTTGCTGGGTTTAGGAGCTAGCTATAAGCTCAATAAGGAGATCGAATCCTATGTGAACTTCTCCCAGAACTACCGCGCCATCAACTTCAGCGATATTGCAGTAGTGAACCCGAACCTTCAAATCGATTCTCTACTCACTGATGAGAACGGTTACAATCTCGATATTGGGTTACGTGGAAGTGCCCTCAAGGGTAAAGTCCGCTTTGACATCAGCGCTTTTTATTTGCGTTATCAGGATCGAATTGGTACAGGCGAAAAAGAAGTAGTACAGTACTTTGGTGATGTCCCAGTTACCTCTACCGTAGCCTTTCGGACTAACATTGGAAACGCTCAGATTCTGGGTCTAGAAGCTTTTGCGGAAGCAGATGTATGGAAAATGATTTTTGGAGAAGGTAGTCAGCCCTCACTGAATCTATTTACCAACTTTAGTTTTCTACAGGGGGAATACCTAAGTGGACAATCTGCCTTCGTGGGAAAAGAAGTAGAGTTAATTCCTCCTTTTAGCTTAAAGAGTGGGATGAGTTTTAGACTCCATAACTGGCGAGCCAGTTTTCAATACACTTATGTGCATGAGCATTTCAGTGATGCCACCAATGCGGTACAGGTTGCCGATGCCACCCGAGGCCTGATACCCACTTATCAAGTCATGGATGCCTCTGTAAGCTACCAATGGAAACATTTAGGGCTTCAAGTTGGCGCCAATAACTTAGCTGATACGCGCTACTTTACGAGGCGGGCCACCGGCTACCCAGGCCCCGGTATTATCCCTGCGGAAGGTAGGCGTTTTTATACTACTCTTCGCATTCAGCTATAGCAATTGGTTTAACCAAAGTGCATCAATAAATCTTACCTCTAAGTTGGCTTGTAGGAAGGTCAGGAGACCCAGTGAACCTGCATGAGGATGGGTAGGGAATGAATACTGCCAATTTCCCCAAAAAAAGAAGCCAGAGCTACGCCTTTATTTGTAAAGCGTGTACCAATTCTTCCACCAGCTTGATCGGCTCTACCCATTGCTGAATGGCAGCATCTTGATCAATCGGAGATTCTACATGGGTGAAGCTCCTGATCCCTTCAATACCGACCAAGACTATAAAGATTAAGATGGGGATGCCCAAGAGCAGCAATCTGTGGCGTTCTCTCTGCCATAATAGGAGACGGTTTTGCTCTACTTTAGCTAGCGAAGTACGAAGTTTCTCTATTTGTGCTGGAGCTAATTCCATCTTTATTGCTTTGTCCAAATGCGCGTATTTAGCTGCAAGGTATCGATGATATCCTGAACCATTGCTATTGGCCTCAAAAACTGATCAACCGCAGCATCTAGATGTATGGAACTTTCGATATTGGTTTTATATAAATAGACGTGATCAATAGCCACTGCCACTTTTCCATCCATAAAGGAGACAGCAAGGTGCTCCCCATATTTTTGTCGCAATTTGATTAAGTTTTGCATCATACTCATCGTCAATATATAGCGGCTTGTGACCTGATCATCACCATATACCGCAAACAACTTCTCGAAAACGGGGTCTTCCAAATAAACCAATTGGAGGCCTTTCCAGCCGAGCTCCTGCACCTTCTTTCCTAAGTAAGTCCCCAGGAGAGATTGTGCACTATCTCTAACCACTATTGTTTTTCCTTCAAAAGATTTGTGGTAATCAAAGAGGAGCAATAGGCCATTGAAGGAGGGATCACTCTCCTCTCTCTCCTGCTCGTATACCAATAAATGGCAAAAGGCAAAGGTTATATCGCCTAATTGCCCTTCCATTAAATTCGAAGCTTCCCAATGCTTGTACTCATTCAGCACGCCCATCGCCACAAAGGGCTTGGTATCCATATGATCATCTGCCTGAAATGTCCAATCTGGATAAGCATATCCAAGGATTTTATCCCCAAGGGCCTGCTGTAACTCATTTTGCAAGCGGGGAGTTAGAAACTTCAAGTATTCAAAAAGTATGAGCGCGACAAAAAAGAACGGCAGGATTACGGTGGCTAAAGCCACCCATCCCATGAATTGCCACAAATAGGTAGTCAATAGGGCAATTACAATTCCACCAGGGATTAATATATACAGGCTCTTCCGCTGTTGTTGCGAAAGCAATTGCCTCCTATATGCCTCCAGGCTCGGTAGTTCAGCTTGAAGCTTCTCCACAATGTCCAGCCTATTTTTCACCATCTTATGTACGTTTGGTGAGTACTCTACTTGGACCAAATCCGAGTATTCAGTTGTAATGTATCTATCACATCGGTGACCAAATCTATTGCTTTATAAAAGTGATAAAAGGTCCCGTCTGGAAGAATGGGGGCACTCAAGTTACTTTCAAATGGATTTACATTTTCAATCGCCACGAAGACGGTACCTTTCATAAAGGAAAAGGAAAAATGATCTCCGTATTTTTCTTTCAAGCTGAGCATATTAGACATCATATTGAGCGTGAGGATATAGCGAGCTTCCACTTGATCAGAGCTATAGACGGCAAAAGCTTTTTCAAATGCTATATCCTCTAGATAAACCAGTTCCAAGCCCTTCCAGCCAAAGGATTGCACCTTTTTTCCCAGCCAGGAACCCAGGGTATTTTGAGCCAGATCAGGAAAAACGAGGGTCTTCCCCTGAAACTCTTTATTGAAATCAATAGCTAGAATGATACCTCCAAATACATCAGAGTTACCATCATTTCCATCACTACTGATGTTGATGTTTGAAAATGCAAATTGGGTATCACCGTGCTTTCCTTGTATAAGGTTTTTGCCGTAGATGGTGTGCGACTTTCCAACTAGGCCGGAATGTTTGACCAGATTAGGAGGAATACCCTGATCCGCTGCATAGCTCCAATTTGATCCCATGGCTTCGGTGATCACATCGCCTATGTCCTGCTGTAAATCCCCCTGATCCTTCATCCTTGCTGTTCTCATGTAGTAAACTGGCAACCCTATCATCAGGAACGTACCTAGCAGAACAGTGGGGATCCCATCATCCCCTAAATAACTGCCTAGAAACAGCACCAAAGCTATTCCAACAATTACCAATAACAAAGCCGTCGTCTCTGTCTTTTGGCGGGCTTCCAGCATGCTCCGCCTTTGCTTTTCCAATGCTGCCAATTGAGGGCGCACCTTATGTAAGATCTCTACTTTGGGTTTATGCATGGCTTTGGGGTTTATTGATCTTTCACTGCATATTCTGGCTCCAAAACGATCAGATCCACAGGATCTATACGCTGCAATTTCAGTAAAGAGGCAAATACTGCCGTCGGAAACATTTCAATGGCATTATTGTACTCCATCACGGCAGCATTATACGCTCTACGAGAGGCGGAGATTTGAGCCTCTACTTCTACAATGGACTTCTGCAAATGGACGAAACTCTGCCCTTGCCGGAGAGCGGCATCTCTATTGATGGCGGAAGTGATTTGGGTAATAGAACGAGCAATCTGGTTCTCTTGGCGCACCATTGCTGCGGGAGGTAATTCCTTGATATTTGTCGGCAGGAGCAAGCTGTTGGCTTCTTGAATTAGCCGAAATTCAAACTCAGCACTAGCCTGTACCACTTCGGCCAGTTTCGGCAATAATTCATGCCGCTTCTGCAACATCACCTCCAAACTCTGGTAGGCATATTGCAAAGCATTCTTTCTATGAATGAAGCTGTTGTAGCTCCAACCAATCAATAGAGATAGGAATAAAATCGACAATAGTATTATGGCTAGCTGAGTCATCCTTCAGACGCGTTTTGTATTACAGATAATAATATAAATCCGTACAAAAGGCAGCAAAACTAGGCCAATGATCTACTTTACTCGACTAACTCTTCCGGCGAAAAGCCCATAGGAATAACTTGGTGAAGCCCCGAGGAACAGTCCAAGTAATACGAATAGAATGGGCACAATTGGCCCCACCAATACTATCATCGTAGGGAGAAGTCTTATGGCTGTAACATACAACAGGAATTGAAAGCAGAACAGGATCATCCCAAAGATGAACGGACGGTAATTCTTCACACTAACTTTCCAAGTTATAGATCGTGTAGCTTCAAATTTGTATCGGTCTAATTTTCAGAGGGTGGGGCGGCCAGTCGTAAGAAGGATTGTTTTTTGATCGACTGCAGAATGGCTTCATAGCTATTATCCACCAATTCCTGACCAATAATCAGGGAATTAGCTCGGTCTTCTATTTTTCCAGCCAGCCAACTCACAATATCCTCTACTATATCCTCCTCACCAAAAGTCAGATAGATGCGTACCACCTCCTCAAAACCAATCCGGGTCCCACGATGATCTTCATCCATGATGATGGTTCCGCCAGTATTGGGGACTTTAAAGGTGTCACCATATTGTAGCCAACGATAGAAGGAACCAAATAGATGATACTTTAGATCTTTATCGCTTGTTTTGATCTCAATCTTCATCTTTTTGGTAGCGAACAGGGCTTCAGGGGACATAAAATCCCGCTTCATTTTGGTCTTAGCGCCGGGAGGCGTACCAATGTTCTCTCCTTTATGAAAGGCTTCGATCTTCTCTGCCAATGTCTGGATTTCCTGAAAGCGTTCCTTAGCCATTTCCAAAATCGTATCGTCTTCAAATTTCTGGAATTGATCAGGATGATATTTTACCCGAAGCTCCTTCAATTTTTGTTTGAAAGTGGCTGGAGACAATTCTTCTATGGTAGTTCCAAAATACTTTTGGATCAGTTCTTTTTCGTGCGCGGTTAGCGGATTTGCCATTTGCTATTGATGATTTACAAGAATAAATATAGTATTCAATTTTCCCATATCATAATGAGATCGAGCCAATGCTGATGGATAGCTCGAAACGCAGATGTTTGGTCTAGGAATACGTGTCTTGTAACGGTATGATTGGACATAGAGACATGGTCAACCATGCTCTCAAAGAACATACGAAGGTGCTGTAAGGTTGAAAAGGAGCTTGGATTACCTCAAAAGGGCTTGTGCCATTCCATAAAAATTTCATCAAGTGGTACACCATTCCAACGCATGGCGTCTTTTTCCACAGCATATTGCTTAAAGCCCAAGCTTTCGTAAAGTTGCTTGGCAGTCATTGAAGAGTGGTTAACAGACAATACCACTTTATCCAAGTCCCTAAGTTGAGTAGCTCGTTCCAGTACCTCTTGCAAAAGGGCCTTACCAATACCCTTACCTCGACAATCTGGATAAACAAATACCCCCCAGATGAAAGCCCGGTGACGGACTTTATCTCGTTTGGGTTGGATAAATCCAATCATCCCCTTTAGCACTTCTTCATGGAAGTAGCCCAAAATGAAATTGTGTTCATTTTTAGTCTCCAGGTCCTTGCGAGTGGCAGGGCGATCAAAAGCTTCAGGAGTTCTAGGATCTGATCCGAATGCCTCAGGGTTCATGCACAGGCTATCGGATCGAATTTGAATAAAGGCATCTATATCTTCTGGGCCCAATGCTCTAATCATAGTCAAATTTTCGGGTTAGTGTTCATCTCCTTGATAGATCCACATGGGTTCTGTCTGTCCTGCCCTTTCAAAGCCGCACTTTTGGTAAAAAGTAATCGATCCACCGTCGGCTACCAGGATCTGCTGATGAAAGTCTCCATATTTCTCTTGAAACCGTTCAACGATCATACGGCCAACCCCTTTGCCTTGATAATCGGGATGAACGACCAAATGTGCATAATAGACAACTAAAAAGCCATCTGAAAGGGCATTTCCCAAGCCAATCAAACGATCCTCATCCCAAGCAGTTAGTAAGCTATGAGAATGTAAAAGTGCCTGGTACAATTTATCAGGCTTCTTGGCAGAAGACCAATCTACGGATGTATACAAAGCGATTATTTCTGACTGCGAAACGTTTTTCGTCTCTTTGATTTCGATGGACATACATGATTTTTAAATAACACTAAAATTCAGGGCTTGCAGGTCTGGTTCCACCCATCTCGCCCTCGCTCTGATACCGAATAGGGTCGTTCGCCGATAAAACAACATCGGTAATTTGCGGTCCGCATACTTACTACTGATAAAAGTACTAGCCAGTGCTGGAAGTTCTCCTTTATGGGTCTGCAAAAAGCTATTCACCACCCAAACCCAAAACAGCGTCATGGTTTCATGATATCCGCTGGAGCTGGAATTTTCCGTCCCAACGGCTACATTGTAAGCGATAATTCGAGCACGGAGCAGACAAGTGGCTTCATCTACCGAGAAGTGATACAAATGCCATAGCGCCACCGAAAGATGAGCCTCGTGCGTCCAAGCCTCCTTGGGCAAGGTTTGCATTGTAAAACGCTGGACCAACTGATCGATTTCCGTTGTAGACAATAAGGACAATTCTTTTTCCATGAGTATAAATTAATGCTGACAATAGGGCTAGCCAAATTCCAATATTTCTATGATCGACTCATTACCTCCATAGACGGGTAATTAGGTACGAAGTTTCCATCCTGAATGTATGGCCCAGTGTTCCGCCCCCTCAAACATCATATCCATCAGCGGATCTTTAATGAAGTAATACCCATCTTTACTTTCTGGAAACAATTGCGCCAGGCGCTCCTTCAGCAAGCCATAAGTTTGCCTGGTTACGGTTGAGGCGCGCAAGTAATCTCGGAACAACAAGGGATATCTCTGATTAAAGCGACCATATTCTCGAATGTGAATGTGCATTCTTCGCTGGCCTGCCTTTTCCCGAATCATGCGTTTCTCCAATTCCGGCGAATTGGAATCCATACCAGAAAATTCGTCGTGATATTCTTTTGAGAAGCCTGTGTAGCCTGCCGATTCCAGCTTCGTCTGAATGTTGGGGTCATGGAGATCATGTACGGTAATTTGGATATCCAATACATCTTTAGCTTGTAGATTAAGAACAGAGGTTGAGCCAATATGATCGATGTATCTGGCTGTATCTCCTAAAGCTGCTTGGAGGTCTTGAGCCGTTTCTTCATATTCTTTCGACCATCTTGTTTGATAAGGAATGACTTGAATAGGGCGGGATTTTTCAAAAGTCAAGGCTGAGAACATAGCGATTGGATTTGGTGATGTATAATGGACCAACAAACTAAGACTTGAAAACATTCCTTTTAACCCGGAAAAGTCAAGAAGCTTTCAACATCAATATCTGCGGCGAAAGAGGGAGAATAAGCAGGAAAGTATTGTATCTAACATCCACCCCTACTCCCTCAGGAATAAAAAAGGTCTTGGTGTACAACACCTTACGATCTCCTCTTTCCCAATAGCCAATATCTTCGCTATTCAGTTGGGAAGCTAGGGCCTAACTTAATTCGCTCCACCTGTGCTTGATGACGATTTAGGTGAAAACGTAAGAATTCCATCCGTTGCACAACGTTCAGTGGTCCAGAAATCGGATGTGGATAAATGATCTTAGCTGGATCATAGCCATCCAATGCGGCCTCCAAGGCAGCCAATAAGGGCTGACAAGCCTTGAGCGCCTGTATCCAAAAATCCAAAACACCACCCCATCTAGGTTTAGCCACTTCTGGAACTTTCTCCTTTGTTTGCCAGGTGAGTTCGACCACCTCTTCGATGGTTCGTCCGGCGTGCGTTGGTTTACCTTCCCAAATCGGTTCCCCGTTCTTAATACCTTCTAAAGCCTTCCACATACCATTGACACCAATCTGCTCAGCCCAAACCATGTGTTCTACAATATCAATGATTGCCCATTGCTCCGGAGCGGACTTGTAACGATATTGTTGGGGAGATAGGCCAGAAACAGTATTAATGAAATTTTGTCTAGCTTGCTCAACTTCTTGAAATAGCTTATTCATTCTTTTCATTTTAAGGTGATGTTGAGTCTGTAGGTAGATAGTATAAACAGGAACATCGCGTGGCCTATTGTTCTACATGAAAATACAACACTCTAATTACTCAAAAGGATGAGCAGATCTTGTTTGTAAACTTAACGGAATTGGGCATCGATATTTTTTTCATCAACTTGGTTGGTAGTGAAATGGTTGATGGGGCCATTAATAAGTAAGGTGCTAGAAGGGGGAATGCTGGTTTTCCTGACCAGTATGGACCAAGTTTCCATGAAGGTGAGGAATGAGCGGGAATTCACTCTTTGAGGTATAAAAGATGATGATAGCCATCCGATTCAAAACCTAATCGCTCATAGAGTTGGAGTGCGCGCGTATTGTTTGGCTCTACTTCTAGACCTACACCAATGATCTGCTCTCGGTATTCATGCATGATATATTGAATGAAGCGCGTGCCAAGCCCCTGCTCCCGGTAGGCTTGGTCAATAAATAGCTCATCGAGGAAGGCGAGCCAACCCCCAAATTCATTACTCCAATAGTGGATGATGATCGCATACCCCAAAAGGCCAGCTTCCCCTTCAGCCATGAGAATAGTTCCTGCAAAGCTTGGCTTACCCAGCACAGCTATGGTGCGCTTTACCTTCTCTCTATTTATGGGACCTCCTGCTGCATCTTCTGCGTAAAATTGCGCTACCATCCGATGGAGTTCAGCCTCGTCACTGGGCTGAAATAGGCGAAATTTGGATACCATACGTTAGGATTGTGGAGATTGCGTAAGTGTTGTAACTAGCTCAAGTTGACTGGCCAGACGCAGCGTCTTTTCTGGCGTATTAAGGATCTTTCCCAATCCCTCTACCGTTAATTGGTCAGCCCTTGCGGTGAATAGATAGGATTTGTAGGGGTATTGATTGGCAATAGACTTAAAACCGTCCTGACCATGCTCATTTAACAACACTTGGGTCTTCCGTGAGATCAACTCGTGAATTTCAGTGTGCAAATGTTTTAGTGCTCCCACCCAATCCATGATTTGATCCAAATGTTGCTGAACGGCGGCATCCTTTTGGAATCGCATTTTCATTACCTCTTCTTCGATTCGTACGAATTTCCGGCCAGACCAATCTTTGGCTTTCAATACTGGCAATTGCCATTTCTTTATTTCGGCAGCCCAGTGATCTACTTGTACTTTTACTTGATGGATTTGGAAAGAAGGAAGTTCGATGGCGGTTAAATATCCGGCATGACAGGCCCCCGTATCAATCCCATAGGTATTGTTCACGATTTTAGGTTGATCCCCTACGACGTGATGCCCATAGATAATCGGTTTGTCCCCCGTATAGTGATGCTGCCAATAGCTTTCTTCGCCGTACATTTTAGCCAAATACTTCGTTCCGGAAGTAGTTCCACTTAAGACTTCTTCTTTTTGCTCCACCAGCGCTTTCCCGTTCTCAAAAAAGGCGTGTACGATAATAGCTTCTGGTGTTTCATGGTAATAGGGCAAACCTTTACACCACTGTACAAATGCATAGTAGCTAGTCCCCATTTGCACTTTTACAATCTCTTGAGAGTAGCTCAATACACCACGGGCATGTTTCCGTTCATGATTTCCCATCAGTACCTTGGCATTAGGTGTATCCCGGAAAAACTCATATAGCTGCTGAGAACTTGGCCCGCGATCGACAATATCACCCACTGATATCAGCTCATCCTCCGGCTGCAGTTGTACGACATCTAACAACTCTTGAAACTCTTCAAAGCAACCGTGCACATCTCCTATAACAATTGTCCGTTTCATGTCCTCCATAACGAACGGGTGTTTTAAATAGTTCCAACCAGAGATTTTCAGGCTGACATGAATTTTTATCAGACATCTGACAAGCAAAGTCGACAAAAGATTTTATTGGCCGTCATTTTATTGTTTTTTTTGTGGGAAACACAGATAGATCATGCACCTAAAAAAAATCCTTCTGTTACTGCTTAGTCTTGTCTCGGCTGCCTACCTTTTTGCCCAACAAATCACCATTCCACAACTCTACGAAGACAAGATTGGCAAAGAGACCATGGAAAGTGCGATAGACTTCTATACCTATCGTTACACCTCTAACAAAATTGATCTTAGAACCTTCAAAAAGATTCATCCCAATCTGAATGTTCCAGACTTTATAGAAATCAACGCTCCAGATCTAAGTGAAAATAAAGGAGCCATGGTACTGCTAGGTCTGCTGGATAATGGTAAGGATCAATTAAACTCCATTGTGGTTTGGATCGCAGCTAATTACTTTAGCAAGGAAGTCACGTTCTTTGTTGATCCCAATATGGACCGCAATTATTACAATGATGGTCCAGCCATCGTACTGAAGCCTGGACAACGCAAACAGAAGATCAAAATCATGCCCAATGGTAATGAAGCTCTAACGAGAGAGCTATACTTACAGGTGCCACGAGATAGAGCCCAAATGCTAGGGTACGGTGATGCTAAAGTAGGCAAGCGAAAAATCTCTAACCAATTGGCCATCGGGATGCATGCCGGATTTGGTTCTGGTAGTTTGGAGTACGATTATGACAATCTAGATACTGGTTTTCCCACTTGGTATACGGTTAATGTCACGGAGAAGGATGTGGGACTAAATCTTACTTACAACTTCCCAAAGTTCATCATTGGAATAAATGCTACCTATCAAAACATATTTTACTATACTTCTTATCTAAACGTTCGTGTAGCCAATCCAGAATTACGCATTGATCCTAGCTCCGGAAGGGAGATCCTCATTGATAATGTTGATATAGATCGTAATAAGGATATCCACGCTAAAAATCGCCTCCAATGGGGATTGATGGCTGCCTATCGCTTTCACCTTGGCAGTATGGAGATTCAACCCTTATTGATTGGGGGTGTAACTACCTACATGCCTAGCAGATATACTCCAGATTTTAGTTTTGAAGAACAGGTCTTCAGTTATAGTTCAGATCTCTTTTTGGAAGGTGGGATCCGAGCCGAATTTACTACGGGTAATGGTGGAGCTTTCTTCCTGGGTGTGCATGGTAATCATACCTGGTGGGAGCCTAAAGGCTATTTCGAAAGCTTGAACCAAAAAAATCTTAATATCCGGTTTATGGTGTGGAAGGGAGTACTGGGTTACCGAATGGCGATAAGATAAGTTGCTAGATAGGAAATCAATAGTTGATTTTAAGCGGGAAGGTTTATTCTCGTCATAAATAATAGACTTGTATAGAATCACCGTCTTAATCCCTTAGGTGTGTTGTCCACCGTGCGTGCTAACTAACAGTTTTTCAGTACCTGAGGAAACGACGGCCCCCAGGACCATCATTGAAGCTAGCGCGCCAAGTTAAAGGTTTATTCCAAATAGGTACAGCATGTTATCATCCGGTCGCAATTGGACTTCTTGCTCCAGTTGCATTCCTAATTTTTCCAATAACTTGATGGAAGCCACATTTTTCGGATCGGTAATGGCGACTAATCGATGAAGGCCATGCTGCTCTTTGGCGTAATTGACGGTGGCTGAAGCAACCTCAAAGGCATACCCTTTCCCCATAAAAGCGGGTAACAAAGCGTATCCAATATCCACATCGGGCAAGCTATCCCGTTTAATCAAGCCACACATCCCTATCCCTTCTCCCGTTGTGCGTAAGGCTACCATAGCCAAGCCGAACCCCTGCTTTTCAAAACTGGCCATTGGACCATCACGCAGATAGGCCCGAGCATCAGCTAGTGTTTTCACCCCACGATCTCCTATATAAGCCAGCCAACCAGGAGAATTCAGGAGCTCAAGAATAAAGGTAGTGTCCTCATAATCGAATTCTCGTAAGATGAGGCGCTCCGTTTCTAGGAGGAGTTTTCTATTTACTGACATAGATGGGTGAATAGGTGTTCGGAAATATACACTTATTGCACTATAAAACGTCCTTTGGCTATAAGCAAGTTCTCCTTGAAAGCCTGTAGAAAATAGGTTCCAGGGCTCAGTTTATTAACATTAATCTCCATCTGGCGTAGTTGTGAAATATCCCCTATATTCTGCAATTGTCCTTTAACATTTAACACCCTGATTTGATCAAAATCATCCCCCGACAACCCTTCCACTCGTATTAGTTGGCGAGCTGGGACAGGGTATATCTTTAATTCCTTAGTCGCATTGGCATTAGCGATGCTAGTAAGGTCATTCCCATCAAAATACTCCAGAATCGTACGGACCCAAAGCGTGTACTGATAGCCTGATGGGTGAAGTCCATCGGAAGCTACCAAGTTGGTATCTTCAAGCCCTTGGCGTGAGATGGGCGTAATATCGAAGTACTGTACGCCATATTCCTCCGAGACCCGCTTATTGATCGCGTTGTATTCATCCAATTGCAAACTAATCTGGTTGGGATCATTTCTTCTTTGTCCAAAAGAGGTATAAGCATAATCGGGAATGGATACCACAAAGACACTACTTGTATCGAAGGCGGCATACCGTAGGCAAGAATCTAATAGTTCTCGAAAGAGAGGCTCATAGTGGGCAATCGGACGCTGCTGATATTGATCGTTTACTCCGATTAGCAGGGAAACTAGATTGTAATTTTCTCTATCCAACTTTTGGCCCGTAATGGCATTCAAAAGGTTATCGGTACGCCAGCCTGTAGTGGCAATAACGTTTGTTTCCCGAACATCAATCCCCCGGCCTTCCAAGGAATCCCGTAACTGAATAGGCCAGCGCTCATTGTCGGGAACGCTATGACCAATTGTATAAGAATCTCCCAATGCCAAGAATCGGACCGGTGGCTTTACCTGTAGGGTTTGTGTTACCACTTCACTGGGTAGGATAAAAGCCATTGCGCCTAGTAAAATATAGAGTTTGATTCGTTTCATTTCTTTTCCATTTTCAGTTCAATGACGATTTTTCTGCTGAACTAACACATTTTCCATCAACATGTTTGCCTAAGAATGGAGATATCCAGGATAAAAGGTCCGGAGCACAGCCCAACTTCCTTGCAAAGGGGTATAAAATAGAGATGAGAGATAGGTTTTTCAAGAGATTTTCCTTTAATTTCAAAAGATCAGAAACGATTAAGCAAAATACAAACTATGCACCGACTAACACTTTTCTTTTTCTTCCTTATTTGCTTCTCTCACCTGCAAGCCCAAGATAAACTCAAAGTAATCATTGACGCCGATACCGGGAATGAAGTTGATGATCTCTACGCCATCGTCCGGGGGTTGATCGAGCCAAATTGGGAGGTCATCGCCTTGAATGCTACGCAATGGCAACCAGCCCACTGGGCAGTAGAACAGACGATGGAGGAAAGTTATCGACTTAATCAGGTTCTCCTAGGTTATTTAGGATTAGGAGGCAAAGTGAAAAGTCTGAGAGGAGGAATCAATCGTTTATTTGACTGGGGTAATCGGGCGCAGCCTTCGCTCGCTTCAAGTCACCTTATAACAGCCGCTCACGATTTGGAGGAAGGAGAAAAATTAACCGTCATTGCCTTGGGTGCATTGACCAATGTGGCGACTGCCATCCTGATGGATCCCAGCATCACGTCCAAGATCAAGCTGTATTGGCTCGGCAGTACTTATGACTTCAAGAAAGATATCTTGCGAAAAAGGGATTTCAACTGTATGATGGATCCACAAGCGCTAGAAGAGGTGCTCGCATCCAAGGTGGAATTGCATGTGATCCCCGTAAACATCGCTGCCCAAATGACTTTTGAATACGAGGAGACCAAGAAGCAATTGGGTGGGCAGCATGATCTCCTGGATTTCTTACTCGATCGTTGGTACAATCACTTGGATGGGGGGCGAATCGAGCGGACCATCTGGGACTTAGCCATTATTGATGCTGTCATCCATCCAGAATGGATTGAGGAGGTAGAAATCATGAGTTCAAAGGAGAATTATAGTCGCCCAATTTATTATATTAAGGACATCGATGAAGATAAAATGAGGAGCGAATTCTTTGAAACGGTTTTATCCTTTCTCACTAAAAAGTAAGCACTTTTGCCCATCAAAAATGCAAGTAACCATGGTCTTTCCCCTTTCAAGGATATTGAACATCCTTGGATACTGGCAGGATATCGCCTCTTCGCCAAGGAAGGGCCTAGTGGATTAAAGGTTCAAGTAATGGCACGGGAAGTGCAAAAGAATAAGTCTTCCTTTTACCATCTATTTGCAGACCTCCAGGTTTTTACGGAAGTACTACTGCAATACCATTTAGAAAGATCTAAGGTGATCGCTCACCAAGAAACTTTTTGTCAAAATCTTGTGCCGGATCTAGTAAACCTACTATTGGATGCAAAGGAGGATTTATTATTCAATCGGCAATTGCGTATTCATCGGGATAAAGCCAACTTCAGCTACTTTCTGGAGAAATCCGATGCTGTTGTCCAAGATAGTTTCTACAAAGTATGGGCTAGAGACATTGGGCTGGAAGCAAAACCACAACTAGCCAAAGATGTATTTGCGCTGGCACTAGAAAATTTTTACCTCCAACTCACCGATCAACGCCTGAATTATGAGTGGCTAAGCGAGTATTTTCAGGAATTGCGGATGCTGGTGAAGCAATTTAAACGATAGCAACTTTCTGAGGCAACAATAGGAATCGAATTAACCACCTGTTTCGCAGCTTCCCCCAACAACTCACAAAAACCCACAAACACCTTATAATCAAACACTTACACACCAAACAAAACTCTTCCTTGTCTCTCTTAACATTGTCTTAGGGTCCTTTAAGAAGCCGTTAAATCTCACCGATTAACAAAAACACAAGTTTGTGATAACATTCCTTAACATTTATATCCTGTTTATTTGTAATGCAAACCGAAGGCATGCTAGCCGTTGACATAGAAGTTATAATAAACACAAAAGGGTCAATGACCTGTATAACCTCAAAACAACAAACAAACCTTCACTCAGCGACTAGACCTTCGATTGTAAGACCCAAACGGTAAGCACTCTTCCAACAGGATTAATATTAGGTACCTTGGAGGTCTTCTTTAGACAACTCCTTACACTAGCAGAAACACATTTTATTAGTTAATCCGAGTTACCCCAGCCCATATACCTATCCAATAGAACCTGAATGGGTTCGTGTCTAACAGGATGCTTCTGTATCGGTAGCATCGTACTACCCATCCTTTATTCTTACTTCAGTTGACCAGGAGTAAGGCAGGGAAGCTATTGGATAGGCATAAGGAATATGGCAATCAAACTCAACTCACTTTTTTATCACTTAATAATATTAAGCATGAAAACATCTGCATTAAAACTCGTAGTCTTTTTTACTTTATGTACCAGTGTACTAATGGCTCAAAGCAATTCATTTTATGTAGGAGCCAATGGAGGTGCCAACCTATCGAAATTCAAATACACCGAAGATCTGAGTGAATTATATCCTACGACCAACTCCATTTTTGGCTTGAATGGAGGAGTGAGCTTAGGATTTGAAATACAGAATTTCACCATCTCGACAGGATTGCAATACATTCAAAAAGGGAGTGAATATCAGACAGACAACTTTACGGATGAGCAGGGAACTGGCTTTTTCTCTGCTAAGGAAAAACTACACTATATATCCATTCCTATTTTGGTTGGGTACCGCAAATACTTCAATGATAAAATAGGTCTCTCTTTTACCATGGGGCCATCTATCAACTTTGGTCTATCAGGTAATATTGATGAAACTACAGAATACTTTGGCTCTGATCAAGTGGAGATGGAGAATTTTAAGGTAGCCTTTGGCTCGGGAGTGAATGAGGACTACAAAGGGACACAAGTTAGCTTTCAGTTGTCTCCAGGTATTGTGTACAATATCAACGACAAAAGTAAATTCACTTTTAACATCATTTGGGATTTTGGTACGGAAGATAACTTTAACCCTCGCTACAAGAATGCCAATGATTTCTTTACGGACTTCAAAGGAAATGCAGTTAACCGCTCTACCGTATTTCAGGTGGGATATGAGTACCATTTCTCCTTTGGTGACAAATACTAGAATATGAAGACTTGTAATAATTGTGGCAGCTCGAATGAGGATCATGTCAATCAATGTGGATCATGTAATATGATAGGTCAATTTACTTACCAGGGCGGAGCACAAGTCAAAGCAGCTCCTACACCAGCCAATATTCAGTGTAACAACTGTGGTTCGGATGATCCTGGGGAAGGAAAGAAATGTGTGCATTGTCATTTTCCCTTGCCCATTCCCTCTTCCGCTGAGTCCGCCACCGACTATCCTAAATTATCAGTCCAAAACAACTTACGGGCTAGCTAGTTGGGCGGGCAATCGGCCAGGCAATGGCCGATTGCTCACCTCAAACAAACTTTGACCTTCTCTGGGCATTCTATGTGAACCAAATTCTAGCTGAAATAAAGACAGAATCAAACGCATAAGAGTACCTAGGGAACCAATTCTAAAAAATGGCCAGAAGATCTAACTCACTGTTCAATCTATCCTTTCTGGATCTATTGACCAGTGCCTTGGGTGCCATCATCTTCCTGTTCATCATCACACCAAAGGGAGGTGAATCCGCAGCTAAGGTTCAACAAGCCTTGGTGTACTTTGATAGTACCCAAATGAAAATACACGGGGAACTTCCTGATAGCTTATTGCAAAAGAATTCAGGAGACACCCTATTAATGGTATTGCTAGAATACAAAGACTTGCCTAAGGCTTCTAAAGCACCGAAAAAGATCTTTGCATTCAACGAACCGAAGAAAGAAGAGAAACCGGAGAAGATCGAAAGACCAATCAATCAACCGCCAGTAAAAAAGGAGAAGAAGAAAACACCGGTGGAAAAACCTAAGGAAAAAGAGAAGAAGCCTACGGTACCCACTTCGCCTCCGGAAGAAAAGCCGACCCCAGCCCCTAAGCCGAAGCCACTCCCAAGTGCTCCGATTTTCAAGGGTGATGCTCCTTCTGTGCCTTGTAAAGTGTCTTTTGAGGTTTCCTGGGCAGACATTACAGACAATGTTGATCTTTTTGTATGCCGTGGGAGTAGCTGTGTCTATGGTGGTCGGAAAAAAGACCGAAATATAGGTCAGTGGGATAGTGGAAAAGCGCGAAATCGCTTATTCGGCAATGACCTTCGTACCACGCAAGAAGCTATTCGTCAATACGACAAGATCATTCCAGGCGAGTACAAATTATATGCTCAACTGAAGGAGAGCAAACAGAAGAAATCATCTGTAAACATCAGTGGCCTAATCTTCACCAAAGGTAAATCTGGCTTACAACGCGGAGAGTCCTTTAGTAAGACACTGAAAGTTTCCAAAGAAAGAACCTATATCGGTACGGTGATCTTGCAAGCAGATGGCAATTATCAATTCAAAAAATAACCCTTTTCTGGTGCTACAGACAGCCAGAAAATCAAAATAAATATCATGTTTCAGGCAAAAAGTATAAAAGTAATCTTCAGTGCATTAGGTGCTCTATGTGTTTGGTTATTCTTAATCCTACTAGGCTATATGAGTCCGGAAGGCTCTGGATTCAAGCGCTTGGTGGAAGTCCTTGGAGGTACCTCTAGTGGCTATATTCAGGCTATCATGTATGCTCTATTTGCGTACAGCATTCTAGAGTTGATGGAAAAACGCAAGCATATCCAAAAGGAATATCAGGGCTTCAACTTTGGCTTACTTCCTACTCAGGATCAACTGGTATTGTCACCGGAAGAGGTAGCAAAAATCAAGCTCACGACTATTCAAATGGAGAAAAACGGGCAACAGTATTTGGTCAATGATTTTATTAAGAAAGCCTGTACTCAATATCGCAATGACGAATCCATCGGAGAGACCCTGCAAGTTTTCAATGCGCAGGTAGATACGACAAAGGAAGAGATGGAAGGCGGGCTCGAGATCGTTCGTTATCTACAGGGAGCCATCATATCACTGGGCTTTGTAGGAACCTTGATTGGTCTGTCAACTTCCATCGGCATGGCGCATTTGGCGAAGACCGTTGAAGGCATGCCACAAATTACCAAAAATCTAAACGTAGCTTTTGATACCACATTAGTGGCTTTGTTGATCGGATTGGTACTCAACTTCTTTTACCATCGGTATTTGAAGGAAATGGACACCTTCTACTCGAAGGCAAAAGCCTATGTTATCAACAATCTCATTAGTCGAATCTACAAGCCAGCTTTGTAGGTCGGCCAGCACGCCCACTTCTACTTTTCTGGGCATGTAGACAGAAGCGCCCCGGAAAACCTAGGTTTCCGGGGCGAGCTTATTGTTAAGGTGAAAACAAAGCTCTATTCGAGCATAGCCATCTCATTAATCTTTTACCGGTAATCCACTAGGCACTTTGGTAGGTACGAGGTGTTCTAGCTCCAAAGCACTTTGATCTGTTAAAGCATATAGGAAACTTAAGATATCCCGTATTTCCTCCTCTGCCAAGGGTTGCTTCAACTGTAAACCGGGATCGATCTGCCCCAAGATACGCTGAACTACGGCTTCTTCATGCTGAAAAGTCTCTTGCAATTCAGCGGGAAGTTTTGAAGCATCGTATTGCTGGACAAATTGCCTCGGATCCAAATGGTGACGCACGGCCGCTTCCAAAGAGTTGTATGCTCCATTGTGCATCCACGGGCCGGTAATCGCGGTATTTTTTAGGGAGGGGGTTCTAAAGGCAAAAGCATCGGCTTGATCCCCGGTTTCCAGGTAACGACCAACATCTAATGGCTCAGCCCTCCCTTTACCAGGGCCTATCTGTGGCACACCAATATTATGCGCTTGCTGATCTGACATCAGATTTCCACTATGACAAGAAGAGCAATTTGCTTTTCCATAAAACAGTATTGCACCGCGCTTGGCCGACTCATCTATAGCATTGGTCACTCCATCCATGTATAAATCCCACGGACTATCATGGAAGGTAAAGGCTTCAGTCTCAAAGGCAGCAATGGCATTGGCCGCATGCTGAAAGCCAAGTTTCTTCAAATCCACGCTCGGATAAGCTGCTTCAAACAACTCTACATACTTGGGAATCTTCTTTAAACGGAGCATTAATCGGTGCCATACTACTTGCGGCATTGAATTGCTGATCAAGGCCAGTTCGTTGATCTCTCCCATCATGGTACGATCGCCAATTTCACCCCGCATTTCGTCTCTCGATGTAACAGGGAACATGGCCTGCACCGCCAGAATATTTTCTAGACCATCTATTAATTTTTCGTCAGCAGGACTATCATAACCAGCCATTATATCCCCAGAAACTCGATTGTCCCAAAACATGGTATGCCACTCCTTTGCTCCTCGATTGAAGATATCCGGGGAATTTCGTGGTATCCTTTCCCGTCCCTTACCCATCTGACGGTTCTCACCTAATCCCTGTCCTCCTACGCCAATAGCTAAAGGCAATGCGTCAGCAGATCCCAAAGCAGGATGGTGACAAGTCGCGCAGGAAATGTCCTTGTTGCCACTCAATATTTTATCAAAAAACAGCATTCTACCCAATTCTACTTTGGCATCAGAATAATCGGGCAAAGGGGCATGTTGATTAAGGCCATTCTGTTGGATAATATTTCGGAGTGCATTGTCAAGTTCTCGGCCAGTAAAGGCTAGCAGCAGGATGGCAGTCCCGATAAGGGAAAATAAGGATATGGTCTTTTTCATGGCTCAATGGGTTATGGGATAGGAAAAAATGGGAAGCTTGAAAGGCTTCACGAAGAATCTCATTTCAAACTTCCCATGGAATACAAACGAGTGTGGTTCTTATTCCCTAACGTTTACCTGCGGTTATTTCTTCAACGGTATCCTCCTCCGGTAATACGGCAAACAATTGAATGTGTGTCACTTGTCCAAAGGGCCCAGGCAGTACCCCATAGGTTTGTCCGTCGCTGTGATAGCCAATTGCTAGCAAACTCATTAATTGCTCATCCGTCAATTGCAGGCAGTTTTCAAATTTTACATGAACGGAAGCATTACCTTTCTCATCGGTTTTAAAGATAGACTGGGAACCGTCGCGATTACCTAGGGGAGTGTCTAAGGTACCAATAAAAGGCACTGTAGGTGGCTTGGCCATGAAGGAGTGCCATAGGGTATAAACTGCATCTGGCATCAGGTTTTTAAATTCAGCTGTAACTTCTCCCCAGCCATTGTCACAAGTACAGGTGGCAGTTCCACTGGCTTTGAGCCATTCATCCAAAGTCATTCCAAAACTTTCCCCTTTTTTGAACGGCCCTCCATTCGCGATATCAAAAGGGTCATGATCCTGCGCTTTCCTAGTAGAATAGATTTCTGCATCTAAATACTTCTCTCTCTCCTCAGGTGTCACGCGATACACTTTCTTACCTCCCTTTTTCACAAATACATCCTGTTCGATTAGCCCGGCAGTTAGGTGATCAACAAAGGTGACTTCCACGCTAGTCTTTTGTGCCGAAGCCCAACTAAAAGTCAATAAAGCTACGACCATCAGGTTGATGGATTTGATCATTTTGATTTTCATGATTCTTGAGTTTTCAAATGGTTGATTAATGAATACGTCAGCAAGTTGGGGGGAAAAGTGAAAAAGAGAAATAACTGTTGAGTGGATGGGCTCCTTGTTTGAGTGAATGCAAGGAGTGCTTGAGCCGTCACGGGGTGAGTACTCAGGGGGTGAGTGTTTGTGGTGAGTTTGGTCCTTTGTTAGGGGTGAAGAAGGGAGGAAAATCCACAATAACCTGATTTTCATAATCTTACAATGATTCCTTAAAGTACAACCTGAGACACTTACCGGGTGAGTACTCAGGGGGTGAGTGTTTGTGGTAAGTTTGGTCCTTTGTTAGGGGCGAAAAGGGGATAAAAATCCACAATGACCTGATTTTCATACTTTTACAATAATTTCTTAAAGTAAAACCTTAGACACTCACCGGGTGAGTACTCAGAGGGTGAGTTCTTGTCTCTTCTCTTGTCTTGTCTTGTTCTTGTGGTGAGTTTGGTTCTTTGTTAGGGGTGAAAAAAGAGGAAAAACCCACAATAATATGATTTTCAAAACCTTACAACAATTTCCTAAAGTAAAGCCTTAGACACTCACCGGGTGAGTACTCAGGGGGTGAGTGTTGAGATTTTCTGTATCTTAGCCATGCGCATAAAGGTGAAACGCTGACTATCATGTTTGATCACTTCTGGAAATTTACCAGCCAATTCGTTCATTTCTCGGCCAGGGAAAAGGAGCAAATCGGTGCCCACCTCATACTACGGGATGTGCCTAAGCAACATATATTGGTGGATTTCGGAGATATCGCCAGAGAAGTCTACTTTATCAATAAAGGTTTACTGCGTTTTTACTACATCACGGATGATGGCAGGGAAGTGACAGGCTTTGTGTTTCAGGAGGGAATGATGGCGGGTGCCCATGAAAGTTTCTTTGGTCAACAGCCCAGTTTACAGGTCTTGGAAACTATTGAAGCGGCTGAGCTTCTCGTGCTGCCCTATGATGCTTTAGAACAATTGTACACTGGGATTCCCAAGCTCAATGTCTTTGTCCGCAAGTTGCTCGAACAGCGAATGTCTCATGCGCAGAAGGTGGTAGCCTCCTTAATCTTACATAAACCCGCAGATCGCTACAAAGAGTACCAACGATTACATCCCGGATTGGAAGGTCGTATTCCCCAGCATATGCTGGCGACATTCATGGGGATCACGCCTGTTTCATTGAGTCGAATTCGGGGTAGGAGGAAGTAATACTCAGGCGGTGAGTATTTAAAAATCACTACCTTTGAATGGATCACCTTACCCATTCAACATGAGCAGATCTCTCCGCTTTTGGCTATGGCCATCCCTACTTTGGTTGCCATTGATGTCCTTGGCTCAGCCGCCCTCCTATTCCTTTCAACGTCTTACCAGAGAAGATGGCTTACCCTACAACAATGTACATCAGACCTTACAAGACCAGCAAGGATTTATTTGGTTATCTACCTCTGGAGGGCTTGTTCGCTATGATGGAACTAACCTCAAGGTATTCAAGCATAATCCCGACGATAGCTTAAGCCTCAGCAATGATTTCGTTGGGCCCTTGTACGAAGATGCATTTGGGTTTATCTGGGTGGGAACAAGCGGTGGGGGATTAAACAGGTTCGATCCGAGTTTAGAAGTTTTCACTCACTTTAAGCATGACCCCAGCAGTAGCAATAGCTTAGCCAGCAACACTGTACATTGCATTCTAGAGGACGATCTCGGAAACCTCTGGGTGGGCACGGACCAGGGCTTAAGCAAAATACGGTTAGAGGGTACCGTAAATAGGCAGCCGATCTTTTATGAGAAAATACCTGTGGGAAAGGATGGCTTAAGCAATGGCTTTATAAAGACGCTATTCCAAGATCGCGATCGATATATCTGGGTGGGTACAAACGATGGGGTAAATCGCCTGCCCCCTCCTATCAAAAACGAGGAAGCCCCACCGGCAAACATTCTACAATTCGTGAATAACAATCAACCTGATTCGCCCATTCAAGGGAGAATTATACACAAGATATTGCAAACTAAAGATGGAAATATCTGGATTGGCACCGGTAGCAGCCTGGAAATACTCCAAGCTACAGCAGAAGGGCAATTTGTCTTTACATCTATCCTCCCGGATCTCTGGAACAACAGGATCATCCTGGAAATAGAGGAAACAGAGCAGCAAACCCTCTGGATCAGCATTGGTAATCATGGCCTATTGCACGGTAGCTATGCCTCAGGTGTCTTCCAAGTCTTGGAAGAATTGACGCCCAAACCATCACAGCCTGATGGGCTGCAAGCCAATCTAATCTATGATATTTATAGAGATCGAAGTGGATTATTCTGGTTATCGACCGAGCACAAAGGAGCCTCGTTCTTTTCTCCGAAAACGCAAGCCTTTGACTTTATACCAAGTCAGGATGGCTGTATTTCTCTCCTAGAAGATCAAATGGGATGGATATGGATGGGAGAATATGGGAAGGGCCTAAAAAGTATCCAACCCACTGGTGATACCATCATGTATGTATCGGGTTATCCCAATCTCTATTCCAACCTAATTACTACCATAGATGAGGATTCTAGTGAAAACTTGTGGTTTGGCACCTTCCGCGGATTAAGTCTATGGACCAAGGCGGATCGACTTGAAGACAGCATCGTTCGATTGAGACATTACCGAGCATTACCCAATACTCATCTGGGGCTTAGCGAGCGCAGAATCTTCGCCACGCATGAGTATCCAAAAGGGATTTATTGGATTGGCACCCGGGGGGGAGGATTAAATCGATTGTCTTTCCCTACTGAGAATTGGGAAGAGCCCTATTTTATTCACTATCAACATCAAGCAGACCAAAGCAATAGCTTGAGTGACAATTATGTGTGGTCGATTACGCATGATGCGGCAGGCCATCTTTGGGTAGGCACGGATAAAGGAATCAATAAAGTAATTCTCGACGAAGATTACGAAGCCACTTCCTTCCTGGCATTCCAAAATGTAAGTGGGGACCGCAATAGCTTAAGTCTAGATTTAGTGGGGCCCCTGCATTGTAGCCAAGAGGGGGTTGTATGGGTAGGGACCTCAGGAGGAGGGTTGAATAAACTAGACTTTACGCAAGATTCCAGCTTTAGTGAACCCATTATCACTCGGTACAATACCAGCCATGGACTCAGCAATGATCATGTTTACGGAATCTTAGAAGATGCCTCTGGTTTTCTTTGGCTAAGCACGAATCGAGGTATTGCTCGTTTTGACCCAAATTTCAATCCAGCAGCCGGCCAACAAGAACAAGATGCTTTTATAAATTTCTATGCTAAAGATGGCTTACAGGGGGATGAATTTAATACGAATGCCTTTACTCAAAGTGCCCAGACCGGCCGCTTGTATTTCGGCGGTGCAAATGGAGTGACTGTTTTTCACCCCGACAATCTGGATTATGGCCAACAAACCCCGCCCATTACCTTTACAGATCTTCGCATCTTCAACCAATCTGTTCCCATAGCAACCGCAGATTCTCCTCTATCGAAAGCGATTGGCAGGACGAATTCCTTTGAACTAGATTACCAGGCAGATATGATCAGCTTTAGTTTCGCTGCACTGGATTTTCGTCAATCTCCTCAAAATCAGTACGCTTATCGTTTAGAGGGGTATAACGATCAATGGATCTACATCGGGAATGAAAATACCGTGCATTTTACCAATCTTGATCCAGGGGACTATCGTCTACAAGTGAAGGGTAGTAATAGCCGCGGCAAGTGGAATCATGAAGGCGCTAGCATTTCATTTCGCGTTAAGCCGCCACCCTGGCAAAGCTGGTGGGCCTACCTGCTTTATGCACTGGCCAGTGGTGCTTTACTGTATACCTTTATTCAATATCGGATTCGGGCGGGCATGCGGGAGCTAGCGGAAGCCAATCGCTTGGCTCAGGCGCGCTTTGATGAGAGGGAACGTCTACGCAAACAGAATGCTGCCGATTACCATGATGAACTGGGACATCGATTAACGAAAATTTCTTTATTCCTCGAATTAGCAGAACGACAAACCTCCACCGATCAAAACTTAAAATCCTATCTCTCCAAGGTCAAGTCCAATACCCAAGATCTTTCAGATGGCATCCGAGATTTAATTTGGAGCCTTGATCCGGCAAAAGACTCATTGTATGAAACCTTGCTCCGCCTACAAGCCTTTGGCGACAAGCTTTTCGACTTTTCAGACACTGCCTTTCAGACAACTGGCATAGCACAGGATTTCGAACAAATTCAACTGGGAGCAGACCAGCGACGGCACATTCTTCTTTTGTTTAAAGAAGCGATGAATAACTGTTTGAAGTATGCGAAGGCAGATTTGGCCAAACTGACTATAGAGCAGTTGGAGGGTCGGGTGCTAATCATCTTTCAAGATAATGGTAAAGGGTTTGAAGTAGCAGGGGAGGCCGATGGATATGGATTGAAAAATATGGAAGATAGAGCTAAAAAGATCGGAGGGGTACTAATGATCAGTAGTATGAATGACAGAGGTACCAAAATCTCGCTGGAGCTTCCCGATTTCGGACTAACTTCCCAGGCGGTGTAAGGAATAGCAGAAGGGAAAGCCCCTATTTTGTCAGGTGTTTCTGTTTTAAACCTTTTCACCACGACTGTTAGAATTTACCTATTCGATAGGTTGACCAAGTTATTTAAAGAACTCTTTCCCACCTTCCTTGGCGTAATCCTTGCCTTCTATATGAATGATGTTTGGGTCAATCGACAAGAACAACAATCTATTAACCAGGTTAAGCAAACTTTACAGGAAGAGCTAACTCAAAATATCGCTCAGATCAAACGGCAAATTGAATATCACCAGATGGTGGAGGATTCTGCCGCCCACTTGGCCAAGTTATACGTTTTGGATCAGGACGAAAGCAAACTACCGCTCGCCAACTTTTGGAACGGACTACAGGGAAGCCACTTGAGTGATGCCGCCTATCTTACCGCCATCTCTACTCAGAATTTGGCGAAGATGGAACTCAAAGTCGCCAATGCTATTGCCGGGGCTTATTCTGCACAGCGCAATTATGAAAGCATTCTACAGAGTGCCCGTTCTGCTCTATTGGGTAAAGATTGGCCCAACTATATCTCTTGGATTAACTATATGCGTTGGTCCGCTAATAATATCAAGTTTGCGGAAATGGCTATTGTCCGAACGCATGAAAAAGCCTTGGAGACCTTAGGACAATAAGCAATATCACCAACGCTACAGGTTTCAAGTCAAACCCAAAAAGGGCAGGAAATACTGATCTCTAGTTCCAACTTAGCAGGATCACCCACAAAATGGCCATGCTGTTTCCGCTAGTTTACACCCTGTGCCACCGAATTAATACCCTTTATCATTTTTTCACTTAATACACTATTCTTATGAAGACTAGGATTAGCCTCTTTCTGCTATTGGCCTATTTTGCACTGAATGGGCAAGAAAGCCAGTGGTTTCGAGATGTCTCATTTAGTAACCTACCGCTTATGAGTTTGCAAGGGAGAAGCATGGATGCTAAATCGGCGGATCTGGATGGCGATGGAGATCTAGATATCGTAGTAGCCAATGAACATGCCTTCAACATCCTGTTAATTAATGATGGGAACGGCAAATTCACGGATGAATCCCAGCAGCGTATACCGCTTCACCGTGGCGATACTGAGGATATTGCGATTGCTGACTTTGATGGGGATAAAGATTTAGACATCATTTTTGTAGCCGAGGATGATCAGGTCAATGAATACTTGGAGAACGATGGCAAAGGTTTTTTCCGAGATATTTCCGATCGTCTTCCCGTGACTGGCACTTCAAATGCGGTTATAACGGCCGATATCAACAATGATGGTTTTCCTGATTTATTGATTGGAAATGGGCCAGATCGGCAAGGACAAGGGGGACAGAACTTCTGTTTGATCAATGACGGAAAGGGCAATTGGTTGGATGAATCTTCCAAAAGACTACCGCCGGATACGCATACCACACAGGATCTCGAACTGGGGGATATAGATGGCGATGGTGATTTAGACTTGATCGTCGCCAATGAAGATGATAATCAATTGCTATTAAATAATGGTACAGGTGTATTTGTAAATGAAACGGAAAGTAGACTTCCTTCCCCAAAGGGTAAATGGGAAACGCGTGAGGCAGACTTTGGCGATTTCGATGGTGACGGTGATCTCGATCTCTTCTTTGCCAATGTCAACTTCAGAAAGATTAAAGACAACCAGAATCGGTTGTTTATCAATGATGGTAAAGGGCATTTCACGGATGCTACTGCCGAGCTTCTGCCTCAGGAAAAAATGCACACCGTAGATGGTGATTTCCTAGATGTTGATCAAGATGGAGACCTTGATATCCTGACGGGTAATGGGTTTGGACATAGCTACATGGCGTACATGAATGAGCAGAATAAAGGATTTCAGCAAGGCGAGGCCCAAGTCTATCCCGCCAGCGTAAAAGGCGATGGTATTGATTTGGAAAGTGCCGATTTCAATGGAGATGGTATCATGGACCTCTACCTTTGCAATTTCCAAGGACATGACTTCTTATTGCTAGGTAAGCCAGCAAAATAACCAACAAGGAGTGAGTCAAAGCTAGAAATGTATTAGTCCTGGCTCACTTTTTTCCCTTCATCTCTAGCTCAACTGATTTCAGGTAGGTTTCGATTTGACTTAGCTCTTTCGTTTGAGCCGGTATATTGTAATATTGCCAGAAGGCGGGATCGTATTCAGGTGCTTGCTCCTCTACACTTTCTGTAATATCCAGATTGGGTTTGAAATTATATTGATCAACGTTTTTCGTGATTACCTTATTGATGAAGAGTTCTTTCTTGGGGTTTTGCACAAATAGCAATTTGGGAGACTCTGCATTCTTATATACCTTCCAGCTATCTTCCTCTTTTTGGTACTTGAGGTACATTTTCCCTTCGTGTTCCTGGTATTCAAATATCACATTGTAAAACACCTGTTTTTGACCACTCGCCAAGCGTCGCTGCCAAGAACGCCCTCCCTTGGCTTGGCGAGTCAACTCAAGCCTAACGAAGGCAAAGCTTTCAGTATCAATATACAGCACCGCAGTTTGAAAGGGTTTGTCAACGGCCGTAATTCTATACACAAATCGACCATCGAATGGCAGAACACTTTCAATCTCATACTTCCAGCCCCCTTTGGCTCTGATGGGGCCATAGTTATAGCGAATGAATTCGTCCTCCACTATATCTACGATAGTATTCTTCCTTTCTTGTCCCTTGTTCCAAGGATGTTTTTCGGCTATGTAGCTTCGTCTTACTGCCTGTAATTCTACTTTGGGCCTTCTCGCTAAATTGTACTTTTGATATTTCATTTTTACAGCACATTCCATGTACTCTACATACGCGTCATCTTCGTTTTGTAGATCTCTCACAAAGCCTTCCAGGATGTAAGGTTCGCTCGGATAATTCTTCGCAAGCGCCCCGTAGGCTTTTTGAACTATTTGCTTTGCGGTTAGCCGTTTTTCATCCGTAACGACCACTTCTGCTAATTCCACGGTATTCTGTTCTAGAAAGAGGACTTCATCGCTAGTAAGTTCAGTTAGTCTTTTCTTCAACGTATTGTATCCAATCAAAGAGACCACCAGGGTATCATTTGGAAGGTCAGCGGGAATGTGGAAGATAAATTCGCCTTCGGTATTTGAGGTGGTACCAACGGTAGTACCTAGGATATAAATGGAAGCGAAAGAAAGTGGCTCCTTCGTTTGTCGATCTTGTAACTGGCCAGAGATGGTGGTGAACGCTCCAGATTCTTGTCCATTGAGCTTAGAAGGAAAACATAGTTGCAGTAATAAAATGGCAGAGAAAACGTACTTCATCCTTGACTGTTGAGTGGGTGATGATAAAGTACTAATCTACTGAACCTTGACCAAAAAAGTCCGCCCCACTACCCTTTTAAGCTGCCCTTAACAATTTCGTCTAAAAACTGTCCTGGCGGCGATACTTCTCCCTTCAACCTCAGCCCCTGGATAAGCATTTTTATCTCTGAACAAAGGGCGTAACCACGTCCTGAATCTTATTGAAACTAAAAACAATCAATCATGAAGACCAAGTTAGAAAACATCATTTCCTGGGTAAGTAGAATCATCGCCGCCGTTATTCTTTTGCAAACACTTTTCTTTAAATTCTCCGCAGCCCCAGAATCAGTAGAACTATTCACGATGTTGGGGATGGAACCTATTGGTAGAATCGGAACAGGGATAGTGGAGTTGATTGCCGGCATTTTGCTGTTGGTTCCTCGTACAGCCTGGATCGGAGCGGTAATTAGCTTGGGAGTGATCAGTGGTGCGATCTTCTCACATTTGACGATCTTAGGTATCAACTATAATGGTGACGGTGGAGCATTGTTTACAATGGCCGTTATTGTGTTCATTACTTCTGCTATTGCATTGTGGATTGAAAGAGCACAGATACCTGTCCTAAATAAAATCATAGCCTAGATAAATTGAGCGCAATGGATGTGCATACTCGTGATGCATATCCGCTCTTTTTACTCTTGGGTATCTCTCTAACTAGCCAGATAGATTT
This sequence comes from Saprospiraceae bacterium, assembly GCA_965263225.1. Classification (GTDB taxonomy): domain Bacteria; phylum Bacteroidota; class Bacteroidia; order Chitinophagales; family Saprospiraceae; genus DT-111. Next base: position 76,178 of record CBDHHG010000028.1, on the reverse strand, counting down.
TCCACCGACTAATCCGATTTGGTCTGCAACTATCGCCAGTTGTCAATACCTAATTTTATCGTTTTGTTTGTGACCAAAGGCCTAGCCCAGAATCCAACACTGAAAATATAGCCCATGGTCACAAAAAGGAAAAGCATTCCTATCCGAAGGCCAAAGGCATCTCCTAAGCTACCCACGATAAGGGGCACGATCGCTCCGCCCGCTATTCCCGTAACCAGAATTCCTGATACTGAGCCATAATGGCTTTCTAGCGAGTTTAACCCCAGAGAAATAATTACCGACCACATCACGGAAGCGAAAAAGCCAATCATAGGGAAAGTACTCAAGATAATATGAGTAGGACCAAATAAGCTAATGGCCAAACACACCATCGCTGCTCCTGTGAATAGAATCAATACCTTTCGACTATCCAATACCTTCAGCAGCGCCAAGCCAAACAATGCACCGGCCGTCATCAACCCCCAGTACCAAGAAATCGTACTTGCACCGGTAGTTTGAGGATCTACGCCGTGGTAAGTTTCCAAGAATTTCGATATCCAATTGGCGATGCCTTGCTCCGTACCTACATAAGCAAAGATGGCTAAGAAGTATTTGATCACCGTAGGATTTTTCAAGAGTTCCAGATGAAGGGCAATGGCACCAACTTTATCCTCTCCCTCTTTTTCCACTTTCGGAAAACGTACAACCGCAACAATAAGGATCATTAAGAGTGCGACCGCCGCGAAAACCCAATACAAAGAAATCCAAGGCAAATTAGCAGGAACCATACCTTCCAAAAGGCGGACCATGGCATTTTTGCCTTCCACATCTTTCCCAATATTCAAGACTAAGTAGGTATACATTAAGGGACTAAGAAAGGAGGCCAAACCAAAAAACAGCTGTCCTATGACCGAATTAAAAGCAAAGTTCGATTCTCCACCCGCCACTCTCAACAGTGGATTGATGGCTACTTGGAGCATAGCCATTCCTGCTCCTATAAAGAACAAGGACACAATATACATACCGTACGAAGGACTTGAGGCAAATAGAAAAGCACCCAAGCATGCACATCCAAAAGCCCAAAGAATTACTTTTTTCTCCCCAAAACGTTCAATCAACATACCGGACGGAATAGACATTAAACCGTAAGCAATAAAAAAGGCAAAAGGCAACAAAGCGACCAAGGTTAAACTCAAGTCAAAGCTGTCGATAATGTCTGGGACCAAAGGGCCGATCATATTCGTCAGGAATGAGATAACGAAGAAGGTCAACAAGATCAGGCCAATAATCAGGATATTCTGCTTCATGTAGGTGGCATTAGGGTATGTTTAAATTTGATTTTTCTGGTAATATGAAATGGATCTCAAAGCCGCGTGAAGCTCCATTTTTGGGGCATATCTGGAAGATACGGCCCAAAAATTAGCTGAAGCCCGGCAAAGAGAGGCGTTCATATTAGTGAAAGGATTAATTTTATACATACTCTTACATAAATAAGGGAGGAAAAAAGACAAATGTAAGCTATTCTGTCTTCCTTCCTCCCTTGAGTAAAACTATTTGGGATAGGCTGTGGCTAAAAGACCACCTAGTGGGTGGTAGTCCCATGCTGATTGTGGGTAAAAAACACCCACAATGGCTATGGAAGCTCCCACAATCAAGCCATCATCCGTTATTTGCTACGTATCTCGGCAGCCGGCTCCTTGCCAATAGCAGGTTCTTTCTTCAGGCCGTTCATTACCTCTTGGATAGCTCTTTCTAATTGAGTATCTACACCAGCGGCCAACTGCGTTGGATCTTCCGGTACATCGATATCTGGAGCAACGCCATACCCTTCCTTGAACCACTCACCATCTGGATCATACATTCTAAAAGTAGGTACGGTTACAGAACCGCCATCGATCAAGGCAGGTGAACCGGAAATCCCGATCAGTCCCCCCCAGGTTCTAGAACCAATGATTGGGCCCAAACCAGCCTTTCGGAAGTAATCCGGGAAAGCATCTCCACCTGATCCACTCCAACCATTGATCAACATAGCTTTAGGGCCAAAGTGTGCTACTGGGGGCCATTGCCAGTTTTGACCATCACGTACTGCCCAAAAGGCTAATGCTGGTCTATTTAACAATTCGATGAAACGATCTGGAATCTGACCACCACTATTAAAACGCTCATCGATGATCATCCCCGGCTTACGGTACTGTGCCATGAACTGTCTCACCAATTCATTTTGTCCATCAATACCAGTGCTCCGAACGTATACATAACCCACTTGACCATTGGTAGCTTCTTCTACCCGCTTACGATTTCCTTCAATCCAGGCCAAGTGACGCAAGCGCGTTTCTCCTCGCATTAGATTGACAACTACCGTACGTGCACTATCCGCTGATTCATGAGAGTTTATCTCCAAGGCTACAGTTTTACCTGCCAAGCCTTCAAACGCGGCATAAGGCTCCTTGCTGGTGTCCAGTGCACGGCCGTTCACCGATAGGATATAATCCCCTTCTTTGACATCTACACCAGGCATGGCCAAAGGCGAACGAACCTCAGCATCCCATGGCGCTCCTTTGATGATCTTAGCGATCTGGAATTTACCATTCTTCACGCCCCAATCAATTCCCAAATACCCAACATTTTTACGCTTGCTACGCTCAGTATCCCCACCCCCACGATAGGTATGAGAAGCATTTAATTCACCAATTAACTCACCGAGGATGAAATTAATATCTTCCCGAGTAGTAGCATCCTTCACTAGACTGCCATACAATTGACGCATAGCCCCCCAATCAACTCCGTGCATATTGGTATCGTAGAACAAGTCTCTTTCAAAGCGCCAACTATCATTAAAGATCTGTTGCCATTCTTCCCTCGGATTTACAGTCATCTCCATTTCCCCGGTACGCAAAGGCTTACTAAGTTTTTGCCCCGGTGCAACACCAACGATTCCCAGTTTTCCACGCTGCATCACTAACATCTTCTTGCCATCCGCAGATATCTGAAAATTGAATACCCCATCGATAATTTTCTTTTCCTCACGTGACTTCAGGTCAAAGTACTTCACCGTTGACTGTGCACCCTGTGAACCACTCGGAGGAAATTGTACATATACCAATTTCCCCTTTACAGCATGGAGTCCTCCATAGTTGCCGGCGCGCGGAGGCAGGATCACGATACGTTCCTCAAAACCATCAATGTCAATCTCAAGTTTTGGATCTTCTTTTTTCTCCTCTTTTTTATCGCCCTCTTTTGGGCTGGCATCAGCAGTCTCTTCTTTTTTATCCTCCTTCTTCTCTTCCTTCTTATCCTCTTTTTCTTCTTTGATGGTTACCTCATCATTTTTAGGGGCTAAGGGAGAAGGAACATCTTTTCGCAAGCTGACAGCAGCAATCTGTGTCGCATTTGGATAGGTCCAGGAATTATCAAAGTCTCCATACATTGGGGAGAAGCTCCTGTTGGTAGAGAAGTACAGGTATTTTCCATCGGGATCAAATGCTGGATTTTGATCAGAATAGAATCCAGTCGTTAACTGATGCAATTTCCCTTCGGGAATATCGTAGGCATAGATGGCGTTATTGCCGGTATCAGAAGTCCGAGAGTAGGCAAACCATTTACTGTCACTAGACCAGGTCACTTCAAAACCTCTTGCGGTTCCTTCGAAGAAATCCAAGCCAGTATCTACTGTCTTCGTTGCTTTCGTATCTCTATCATACATGCGAATCTTCATGTTCCCCTCAGTCCATACCAGTTTCTTACTATCAGGTGACCAGTACAACTGATATCTAAATCCGGCTCCATAACTGGAGATCTTTTCCTCTTTTCCCTTCTCCTTCATATCTTTCATGGTCAGCTCATATTCGCCAGAGCGATCACTCCAGTAAGCGATGTAGCGGCCATCAGGAGACCAGGCTGGAGAACGTTCTGCTACACCTGAGGAGTTAGTTAGGTTTTCTACATACCCATCTTTAGCGGGCACGGAAAAAAGTTCTCCACGCGCTTCAACCACCACTCGGTTTCCTGAAGGAGAGATCCAGGCATTTGACATCAGATTAGCTACAGACTCTGTTCTTGGTGCTAAGCTAGCCAAATCACTCACTACATCTATCTTTACTTCTTTATACTTGTTATTGGAAAGATTCATGAGGTATAGTTTACCTCCTGCTTCAAAAACTAGATCTGAAGGCCCAACGGAGGGGAAGTGCACATCATAGTCTTTGAATTTCGTCAACTGCTCCGTCTTTTTACTTTTGGTGTCATAAGACCAAATATTATACCGTTTGTTGCGCCCGCGATCAGAGAGGAAATACACTTTATCTCCATTCCACATCGGCAATTCATCATTGGCTTCATTTTGTACAATTAATTCCGCCTTCTTAGTGTTCAGGTCGAATGTCCAGATATCAGCAGTAGCCCCACCTCGATATCTTTTCCAACTACGGCTAATTCGGGAAGTATAGGTGAAGGCGATTTTTTGCCCATCAGGTGAATACGAAGCAAAGGAACCGTAGGCCAGGGGTAGCTTTTCTGCCATACCTCCCGAAGCCGGTACGCTATAAAATTGGCTAAAACGCTGCCGCCCACTCGATCTGGAAGTAACAAAAAGAATGTTTTGTCCATCCGGGCTCCAGTCCAAGACACCATCCGGCATGCCGTGATAGGTTAGGCGCTTGGGTACGCCGCCCATAGCAGGAACTACATACACATCTGTATTGCCATCATAATTACCACTAAAAGCGATCTGCTTACCATCAGGGGAAAATTTAGGGGCAGATTCCTCCCCTGCCGGAGAACTTAGTTTGGCTGCTAAGCCACCTTCCTTGGGAACGACCCAAATGTCCCCACCGTATACGAAGGCAATATGAGATTGGGAAACATCCGCATGTCGAAATAATCGAGCATTAACCTGTGCAGAAAGTTGCGATGAAAGAAATACGAAGAGGAAACCGCTCAGTAAACTTAGGAGTTGTCGGTGATTCATGAATCGTGTTTTTAATCTAGATTTTATTCGGAAAAACAAATATAGGTATGGCCAAATTACAATTTGCATCCTAAACATAGGCATACCCACCTTAAGAATTCTATTAAAGGACGATTGAATTCGACTAAAAGTTTTTAACCTGCCCTTAACCTCCCATTCACACATATTAATTGTTATCCTTTCGTTAAGACCATACAAGAAAAACACCAGCCCCACAAAATCCTGTAGATTTATGGTCAAGAAAACAGAAGTCAGGGATCTCTTCGGAGCATCAAGCCCCGGATTAAAGACACCCTTATCTCATCGTATGGTGAAAAGCAGGAAAATCGGATGGCGTAGCGCAGCGGCAATTGTAATCGCCAACATGGTAGGCACGGGTGTTTTTTCTAGCTTGGGTTTTCAACTGCAATCTCTGCACAATACTTGGACTATTCTGTCGCTTTGGGTCATCGGAGCATTATTCTCCTTACTAGGCGCCTTTTCTTATGCCGAATTAGGCACCAGGCTCCCAAAGTCCGGTGGTGAATATCATTTTCTTTCACAGATCTATCATCCCTTTTTGGGTTATTTGTCGGGGTGGGTGTCCATGACGGTAGGTTTTGCAGCCTCCATTGCCCTATCTGCGATGGCTATGGGCGCTTACTTACAGGATATCATGGGTTGGCCTGGACAGGTAATTGCCATTTCTGCTATTCTAGTCATATCTATTATCCATTCCTTTAGCGTACAACAGAGTAGTGTTTTTCAAAATGCCCTGACCTTAGTAAAGATCTTCCTCATTCTTTTTCTGATCTTTTTTGGTGTCACATTGTATACCCCGGATAATGCGATTGATTTTTCCAGCAGTTGGCAAGGAGAAATCTTTAGCCCTGCCTATGCCGTTTCATTAATCTACGTAACCTATGCCTTTTCAGGTTGGAATGCGGCAGCCTATATTGTAGAAGAGATTGAATCCCCAAAGAAGAACTTACCTAAAGCACTCATTGGCGGAACCCTACTAGTGGGCGTATTATTTGTACTCTTGCAATTTTCGTTTCTTAACCAAGCTACGATCGGCCAATTGAAGAACAAGGTAGATGTGGGACATGTGGTGGCACAGATTATGTTTGGCCAAACAGGGGGGCGGACGATCAGTTTGCTCATCGCCTTGCTATTGGTAGCCAGCATCAGTGCCATGGTTTGGGTGGGGCCGAGGGTAACACAAGCCATGGCCAGGGAGTACCGAAATTGGCGCTATTTTGCCAAGGAGAACACCAACGGCATTCCCGTCCGGGCGATAGTACTACAGGCTACCATAAGCCTTTTTATGGTTGTTACAAGCTCCTTCGAACAACTATTGATTTATAGTGGCTTCATCCTTCAGTTGTTCACCACGCTAAGTGTAGCTGGTGTCTTGGTTTTGCGTTGGCAGAAACGGGGAGATGAAGGTGCGTACAAAAGCCCTGTTTTCCCCTGGTTCCAGTTGATTTTCATCGCTTTTAGTCTCTGGATTATGATTTACTTATTAGTGGATAAACCCGTGGAGAGCATGCTCGGCTTGGTCAATGTTTTGGTAGGAGCCATTTCCTACAGTTGGAGCTCAAAGTTTGTATTGAAAAAAACGGACCCGGAATGATAGTCACTCGCGAGCCCGCATTGGGTAGGATAAATCATTTGTGTAGAATGTTGGTCTTCGATTTATCTTTTTACTACCTGGCTTGCCAAGTCCCCTCAAACTAAAGGAGCATTAACATGCCTGCTAAGTGCTTTGCATAACTCCCCCCTGTGTTGCAGTCGGAGGATCTCTGGCAGTACCTAATACACTCGAATTGCACAGGCAAGCCCAGGTATTATTATACTTTCCGAATAAAGTCTTACTACATGCCTAGGAGGGACGCACTGTAGCTCTGGGTTTACCCAAACAAATTAGCTAGTGTAACCCTGCTCCGACATAAAGTAGGCCAGGGTAGTTCTGAGCTTCTGTTTTGGTTTACCAAGAGTTAAGTCGCTTTTGAGTTCAATGTAATTAATTAGTCGCTATAGATTTGCGCAATACATGCTTGCGGCAGGAAGTTGCCGATCGGATCATTACCTAGTAATCAGACGGGTGCTGGAGGTAATAACTATGTACAAAGATAGGATAAAAAAGGTGAAGAAGTAAGAATGGGAAAAAAGAAAGCAGCCCTCTGGTATAAAACTCTCACTGGTAAAAAGACTTTTTGACCAGCCTGTGAAATAATGGCTGCTCACTATTTCACAGAAAGAAAATGAGGGCTGCTCATTCTTTAGGGCGGGAGCTCTGCTCCCGTCTCTCCTCTCTATACAGCATTTTAGTCGGGTGACTTACTTGTGCCACATTGAATTAATAGCCACAAATTAAGTGATTAATCAACGCTCGAAAAGCCCAATGCTGTCAATGACCCTATTCTTGCAGCGAATTTCACAAAGCTTGCAGCCAAGGATTGACAGACTCGGTTAAAGAAGCGTATTTTTGCTATAACTAAAGCATTCGCATGTCCAATAAGGCAAAGCTCCATCTTCCCGATACATGGCTCACGCTGTCCATCATAGGCCTTTACTCTATCATTCAAGCCTTTACTCTGTTGCGTATCTATGCCATGTTGCAGTTGGATGAAATGGAAATTAATTGGCCGGAGCTGCTACAAGACAGATTGGTCTCCTGGCTCATTGGTTTGGCTTTTATCATACTAATCGTCCAAACCACCCGGCGATTTCTATTGGAAAATAAGTCCTGGTCCCGCATTGTCACCATCCACTTTTTCTTTGCCTTAATCACCTCCGTCATCTGGTACTCTTGCATTCTTCTACTTTCTGCTTTGCTGGGTTCGGAAGATCCTTTACCGAGTTCCGGAAAAAACATCTTTTATTGGTACCTGATGAACACGGATAAACTATTCCTGCTATATCTTGTGACCGTTAGCTTTACTTATTCCTATTACTATTTTCAACGCGATAGCATAAATAAGATTCAGCGATCTGAGATGCAAAGCCAACTACTTGAAACTCGCTTGAAGATCTTACAGTCTCAGCTACACCCACATTTTCTCTTTAATACCCTCAATAGTATCGCTTCCTTAATGGACATCGATGTCAAACGGGCTAAGGAAATGGTAGCAGACCTAGGAGATCTCTTGCGGCAAGTCTTGGAAAACAGTGATAAGGAGATGCACCTTGTGCCCTTATCCAAGGAGTTGGAAATCTTAAAGAAATATGTGAGCATAGAAAAAACGAGGTTCTCCGAAGATTTGGAAGTAGAATGGAATATCGGTCCCAACCTGGAAAGAGCTCAAATTCCAAGTCTACTCCTTCAGCCACTGGTAGAAAATGCCATTCAGCATGGCTTCTCTCGCAAGCACACCCAACTGAAGATTGGAATTCAGTTGGCTCGATCCAATGGTCATATGCAGATCAGTATTACTGACAATGGCAAGGGCTTAACCACAGCGGAAGAGGGACAAGTCTTTCATACAGGCATGGGACTGAGTAATACCTTTGCCCGCCTAAAATCACTATATGGCGATCAATTTGTGTTTTCCGTCGAAAACCTCTACCCAGGTGTCCGAAATTTTATCGAAATTCCCTGTACGTCGGATGTACAAACGAGTGAAAATGAACTGGTTTAAGTCAGTTTAAAATGTTCTTCCCAGAATCGTTTTAACACACCTAATTCAATCACTCGGGTATAGTGAGTATCTTTAAGCAACCCTAAAATCTTGGCTTTCTGAGGATATGGTAAGGGTATTGATTATCGATGATGAGGCTTTAGCCAGACAACGAGTACGTCATCTCCTGACTACGGTACAGGACATAGACGTCATTGGTGAATGTAAAACTGGCACCGATGCCATCGAAAAGATTAGAAGCCTCCACCCCGACCTGGTTTTTTTGGATATCCAAATGAAAGATATGACCGGCTTTGAAGTGCTAGAAGCCCTCGCAACGGAAGAGCTGCCGATGGTCATCTTCATTACAGCATATGACAAGTACGCCATTAAAGCCTTTGATGTTTTTGCCTTTGATTACCTACTTAAACCTTTCAAAGACGAAAGATTCCACCGCTCTGTCGAAAACGCATTGAATAATCTACAACAAAAGAATAAATCCCCTAATCAGGAACTAAGTGCTTTGCTCAATTATCTACGCCAACCCAACACCCCGCCAGTCGCTCGTTCCAAGATGCTACCCTTAAAATCATCGGGTAAGATAAGTTTCGTAGACATGAATGATATCCAGTATGTGACGGGATCAGGATATTATATAGAGATATTTACAACCGATAAAAAATACCTCTTACGTGAAACACTGACTTCAATTTTAAACAAATTAGACCAAACACAATTCATCCGCATTCATCGATCCTACATTATCAACCTTCAGTTCCTCAATGAAGTCATTTATGGAAGTGCTGGCGAGATCGAAGTACAAATGAAAAATGGAGAACTGCTACGTTTAAGCAAGTCTTACCGTGATGACTTCTTCCAAAAGCTCGGTATTTAGTTGGATATACTTAGCCCGAATAAGCCCTATTCAAGGTGCTAATTTCCCGATTTTTTGAAAAATGCAGTGAAGTAGTAAAAGTATGTAGTGAAGTGGGATTTTCACCCCTTTTTCAATGATTTAGGGCTGCCAATCGAAGCACATTCAGAAAAGTGCTAAGTCAATTTTTGTTATTATTACAAAGGACTACCTAGTGCATCTCTACAGGATGCAAATTCTAGGATTTTCAGAAGGGACCTAAGCCATTGATTTGCTGTAAGCCTTGGAAGTTTGACATCTCATCGTTAACCAGAAAATTTTCAGTATTTCATATTTTCTCACGAGGCTATCAGTAGTTAGTGTATCCAATTAAATTGACTATACCTTGGGCTTTCAAATGGTTAAATTAAAGAGATATTGTTTCCTATCCAGCTTACTAATCTTTCCAATTTGGCTAGTGAGTCAGAGCTTGAATCCCAGATTTGAGCGCCTGCCCCTTGGGGGAGACAACGGATTATCTCAAGCTACTGTTCGGGCCATTTTGCAAGACACAATGGGCTTTATGTGGTTTGGGACTGCTGACGGTCTTAATCGATATGACGGTAAGTCTTTCACCGTCCACCGACATCAGCCTGAAGCCCCTGAAAGTCTTAGCAGTAACGATGTACAGATCCTATACGAAGATATAAGAGGAAATCTTTGGGTGGGCACCAATTATGGCCTAAATAGATTTGACCGAGTACACAATGACTTTAAGAATTATCTGCACCAAAAAGGGGAGGCAGGAAGCCTCAGCGACAATTTCGTGGGGGAAATTATCTCCGATGCAGATGGCCAAATGTGGGTTGGTGTAGGAGATGGCACCCTCAGTCTTTACCAGGCTGATGAAGACAACTTTCGCCATTATGCTCATCCTGATCACCGTAGCAAGATCAATGAACTACATCTGGCAAATGACAACACCATCTGGATTGCTTTCGAAGATCAGAGTTTTTTCAATTTCAATCCAGCAACAGGTGAATTTAAGGAGGTGATTGGTCGTACAGATCAAGAAATCATAAGTATCTACCAGGACGCGACGGACAGGCTTTGGCTGGGGCTAGACAACGGAGGATTATTGGTCTATCATCCAGATAATGGTCAGTCACAATTTTTTCAACACGACAGCCAAAACATTCACTCCATTTCTAGCAATGTTATCTGGGATATTGTAGAGGATAAATCTGGAAGACTTTTGTTGTCCACTGACCAAGGCATCAACTTCATCTATCCCGAAGAATTAAAAGGAGAGGATTCCGTATTTAGGAGCTATCAGAACGATCCTTTCAATGACTACAGCTTATCCAGCAATTTCGTAATTGACTTATTTGTAGCCGATAACGGGATTGTATGGATTGGCACTAATGATGCCGGTGTTTCCAAGTTGGACCCTATCTTTCAGCTATTCACACATTACGCCGTGCGAAACAGCCAGGCGGACCTGCTAAGTCACAATGCCGTTTGGTCTATTTGTGAAACGGAAGAGGGAACTATTTGGGTAGGTACTTCGAATGGACTCAACCGGATTGACCGAGAGAACAGTGAAGTAGAACAATACTTTCATCATCCCGATAAGGCTAATAGCGTTGCACATGATCGGATATGGGCAATTGTTCAAGATACTAGAAACACCTTCTGGCTTGGCACTTCAGGAGGTATGAATAAAATGACGATTAGGCCAGATGGTTCGCCCTCCTTTCAAAATTGGCAACATGATCCCAATGATCCGACAACCATCTCAGCTAATTCTGTCCGTTTTATCTTAAAGGATCACTTGGAAAATATCTGGGTCGGCACCAACCTAGGATTTAATCTCTTTAATCCCGTCACGGGGCAATTCAAGCGCTATCAAGCCGATTCCTCCAAGCCTGGCAGTATCAGTAGTAATTACGTTAGGAGCATTTATCAAGGTCGGGATAAGCGACTGTGGATTTGCACTATTGATGGGCTCAATCAGTATCTCTATGACCGTGACGAGTTCATTTACTATCGACACGACCCTTCCGATAGCACGTCACTCAGCAACGATATTATCCGCTGCGTTTACCAGGACCGGAAAGGAAGATTATGGGTGGGAACATCCAGTGGCCTAAATCGAGGAATTCTGGATGAATCAACGGGGCTACTTTACTTTGAACATTTTTCCGAGCGCGATGGTCTGCCAAATGATATCATTTATGGAATCCTGGAAGATCAGGCTGGCAATTTGTGGATTAGTACCAATCGAGGCATCAGTTGTTTTGATCCCGAAAAGCGATCGTTCCGCAATTATGACTTTGACAATGGCCTACAAGGTGATGAGTTCAATCAGAACGCTCAGTTTCAAAATGCAAAGGGCGAGTTTTTCTTTGGTGGAATCAATGGATTCAACATCTTTAAACCAGAGGAGATCCTACTATCGGGGCAGCATAACCTAGTGTTTGAAGATTTCCAGATCAATTACCGTCCGGTGAGCATTAGAGATCAAAAGCATCTCAACCAACATATCAGCTTAGCCTCCTCCGTGACTTTGCATCCAAGCGATCGCCTTTTTCTATTCAAATTCGGCACCCTGAACTACCATCGAATCCTCAAATACACCTACCGATTCCGCCTAGAGAACTTCGATCTTGACTGGAATGAGGTAGGACAACAAGATGTAGCTACCTACACAAATATTCCACACGGCAAATACACCCTCCGGGTACAAGCTAGGTTGGGTGACCAAGCGTGGGAGGAAAGAGAAAAATCGATGAGCGTCATCGTGAAGCCGGCCTTTTGGCAAACTTGGTGGTTCAGAATACTTGTACTCATGGCGATACTTGGAATCGTTTGGACGATTTACCAGAATAGTGTAGGAAACCTGAAAAGAAACAAACGATTACTAGAGGCTACCGTAAAAGAACGGACGGAAGACATTCAATACCAAAAAGATCAATTGGAGAAAACCATTCAGGAACTCAAGGCTACCCAAGCGCAACTGGTACAATCAGAAAAAATGGCTTCGCTGGGTCAATTAACAGCCGGTATCGCACACGAGATCAATAACCCGGTCAACTTTATCGCCTCTAATGTAGAGGCCCTGAAACTTGACTTTGCCGACCTCCAAACCTTGCTGAATCGGATTGATGAGCTGCCCAATTGCGATAATCCACAACGATGCCTGGAAGAAATTAACCACCTCAGTAATGCCTTAGACGTCACACTCCTAAAAACCGAGATTGCTGATCTGATAGGTGGCGTGGAACGAGGAGCACAGCGGACCAAAGACATTGTCAGCGGTTTGCGGACCTTTTCCAGAGACAACAAAGATAAATTTGAATTGGCCAATATTCATGAAGGACTTGATTCTACGCTAATTATACTCGGTAATAAATTGAAGGATCGCATACGGATTAAGAAGGAATACGGGGAGATACCGGAGGTATATTGCCAGATTAGCAAACTAAATCAGGTATTCCTGAATATCATCAATAATGCCATTCAAGCGATCAACGAGGATGAAGGACTGATTACGATCTCCACCAAAGCTATTGACCAACACGTACAGGTAAGTATCAGCGATACGGGGCCGGGGATGGATGAAATGACCAAGAAGAGAATATTTGAACCCTTTTATACCACTAAGGAAGTAGGTAAGGGCACTGGTCTGGGGCTTTCCATTAGTTACGGCATTGTAGAGCATCATCGCGGTAAAATTCAAGTGGAAAGTCAAGCAGGGAAAGGTGCCACTTTTATATTGATACTACCTATCGCTCCAGCTTAGGATGAGGCAAAGATTATATACCATTGGTTTATTGTTTTTGGCTGGGCTCCTGCATAGCCAAGAAGGGTTTTATAGCATCCCCGATGGTGTCAGGAATAAAATCTATCAAAGCCTTGACCGCCAACTCATTCAGACGGAAAGTATCTTATTCCAACAACCAGATACGGCCTACACCCAAATGCAGAAACTCCTTCCTCTCCTAGATCAACATGGAGCAAAAAGGGAGGAAGGATTTGCTCATTTTTTTTCGGCACTAACCTTCATGACCAAAGGTATGTGGAGAGAAGCAGAAAATCTTTTCTTCCAATCCATGGATGCCTTTCGACTAGCCGGAGATTCCCTGGGAGTAGCCCTAGCCTCAGATAAAATTGGTTATGCCTTTCGCGAACAGGGAAGAATGGATCAAAGCTTAAAATACCATCTTCACGGATTACAACTACGTGAGGAAAATCAAGGCCAACCCATCAAAATCGCGTACTCCAACGCTAGCGTAGGTGGGGTCTATTTCGTCCTTAAAGATTATGATACCGCCTTGACCTACTTTGACAAAGCCTTTGCGATTCGCCAGGCAGAGGGAGATACCTTGGGGATCGGATTGTCGCTCAAAGGTATTGGACGTTTGCATCGCTTGCAGAAGCGCTACGATGAGGGACTGAACTGCCTTTTGAAAGCGCTTGACATTTTCCAGAAGGTGCAGGGCATGAGCCACATTATCGACACCTATGAGGAATTAGGCTATCTGTACAGGAGTATTGACCAAGGAGAACAAGCAAAGCGCTCTTTCTTGAAAGGTTTGGAAATGGGGAAGGAAGTAAATAGCATAGGTAAGATGGCGCGTCTCCATCTTGAATTGGGTCTGCTCTACAAGGAAGAAGGCCAACTACAGCTTGCGAAGGAAAATCTGGAAGCTAGCCTAAGGAACAGCCTGGAAAGTCAATCACTAGCCAACATTATCCGCGCTTACGAACAGCTTTCTTTGATAGCAGAGGAAAATGGAGAATACCAACAAGCGCATCAACTGTACAAAGCTTATACACAAATCAAAGACAGTCTTTATTCTCAAGATTATAGCCAGCAGCTTGCCCAGATCAAGACGGCATACGAAACCGAGCAGAAAGAGCAAGAAATAGCCAACCTGAAACAGGAAACGGCCTGGCGCCTTCGGGAGCGGCGGGCCTTTATAGCCGGAGTGATCATTCTGTTTGTCCTGACTTTGGCCCTAATCGGGGCTTTCCGGCAGCGCAACCTGGCCTACAGTCGCACACTGGCAGAGCAAGAAAAGACCCAGTCTTTGCTACAGGAAAAAGAACAACTGCTACAGGATCTAAAATCAGCGCAAGGCCACCTGGTGCAATCAGAGAAAATGGCTTCCTTGGGTCAGTTAACCGCAGGAATAGCTCATGAAATCAATAATCCAATCAATTTCATGGCTTCCAACGTACATGCCCTGAAATTAGATTTTGATGATTTAAAAAAATTGCTGGCCAAGGTAAAAGCGCTGTCAGATCAATCTCCCAAATCTGAATTGCTGAAAGATATAGTGACCCTCAACCATCAGTTGGATATCAACTATCTGGAAGAAGAAATTTCACAACTGATTGAGGGTATCGAGCGGGGAGCTTCCCGTACGCAAAACATTGTCATTGGCTTGCGTACCTTCTCTCGAAGATCAGGGGAAGAATTCGTTCCAGCCGATCTTCATAGAGGCTTAGATGCTACGCTAACTATTCTGAACAACAAAATCTCTCCCAATGCCAACATCATAAAGGACTATGGTACTATTCCCTTAGTAGCTTGCCAGTTTGATCGCATCAATCAGGTTTTCATGAATGTACTTAATAACGCTATTGATGCCATTGGCAAAGCAGGCACTCTCGAAATTAAAACTTGGGCAGACCCAAAGTCCGTTTTTATTACCATACAAGATGATGGTCCTGGAATGTCCCAAGAAACCATTGAACGCATCTTTGAACCCTTTTTCACCACTAAAGAAGTGGGTAAAGGTACAGGACTAGGCCTGTCTATCAGTTATGGGATCATTCAACAGCATGGAGGGATGATCTCAGCTACAAGTGAGCTAGGGAAAGGGGCCCGATTCACCATTCAAATTCCCATTGAGCAGCATGACCAAAGAGAGGTCTTATCCGACTAGTGGCAACAGATCAGCCAGGCAGTTTACCTCAATTCCTCCCTAAGCTCCATCAAAGCAAAACTAACAGCAATGGATTTTAGTTCTTTAGGACCCTTAGAATCTGATCATCATCAGGCAGTTATTCATTTTTCAGGCATAGCGTGCTGTAATCTGCTCTAAAATCCCGATATTTTAAGCAAATACATACTATCACCAGGGTGTAGTGATTTTCTGTTCAGCCATTCATAGCGCTTACAAGCACTCCATTCTCTACACCCTTCCAAAATCCTAAACTGTATGAAAAAATTAGATCGCCGCGCTTGGCTAAGAACTGCCGGATTAACGGGTGCGTTTTCCATGTTGGGAGGGCTCTCAGCGGTACAAGCTAGAGATGAGGCCGTAGCACCACTTGCAGTCCCTCCCATTGAAGATGCTATTGCCCGCCTTAGTTCTAACGAAAATCCTATGGGTCCCTCTCCTAAGGCCAGACAAGCCATGATAGAAGCTTTTGAATGGGGATGCCGATATCCGTACTACTACGCCACAGAGCTAGCAGAAATGATTGCTAAAAAGCATGGCGTAAGTCGGGAACATATCGTACTCGGATCGGGGTCTTCGGAAGGGCTTAAGTGTACGGCTTTGGCCTTTGGATTGCATGGTGCCGAGATCATCTCTGCCGCTCCGACCTATCTCTCCCTATTAAACTATGCCGAACATTTTGGCGCACATATCAATATGGTTCCTTTAGACGATGATCTTGTCCATGATCTGGATGCCATGGGGGGACGGATTACGAATCAGACTGGGCTAGTATTTGTTTGTAACCCCAATAACCCCACTGGAACAATTCTTCCTGCGGAAAAGCTTAAAGACTTCTGCCGAGATGTTTCTTCCCAGGTGAATGTCTTCGTGGATGAAGCCTACTTCGAATATATCGAACAGCCCTATCCTTCTATGATTGAGCTGGTGAAAGAGGAAAAGAATGTGATTGTATCTAGGACTTTCTCCAAGGTTTATGGTTTGGCAGGAGTTCGAATGGGATACCTAGTGGCGCGGCCAGACATAGCCGATCGTATTCGGAAGAAGCGCATGTCGATGCTAAATGTCCTCGCTATCAACGCAGCCAAAGCCGCCTTGCAGGATGGTAAATTTTACCAGGCCAGTTTGGCTCAAAACAAATCCACTAAGCAACTGATTTATGACACCCTAGATGATTTAAAGCTCAAGTATGTTCCCTCCAGCACCAATTTCGTCTTTTTCCATACCGGAAGAGATATAGAGGAGGTTATTCCAGCAATGTTGGAGCACAAAGTACGGGTGGGCAGACCATTTCCCCCATTGAGGGATTGGTGTCGAATTAGTACTGGCACCACGGAAGATGTTAAGCTTTTCTGCAAGAGCTTAAGGAAAATGATGGTTTAAAGGCTGGCGGATCTACCTGCCCAAACCTCAGATGGAGTGGGTAGGTAGATGCTAAGCTCGCTAGAAGCTAAATTCTGGATAACGTCCCGGAATGCCCCGAAAATATCCCTCGATGTGTTCAAAATCGGCCTCCATATCGTCAGTCGTGTAGAAAGGCGCCGCAATTTGTACCCGGCGAATGCTATAGTCAAAGCGGCATAGAAGTATCGGAATGCCTGCCCCCTTAGCCATATAATAAAACCCCGTCTTCAGTTTTTCTACCCGCTTGCGTGTACCCTCCGGGGCTATACAAACCGCAAATTGTTTTCTTTCATTAAAAATATCCACTACCCCATCTACGAAGTTATTCCGCTTGGATCGATCCACGGGTACTCCCCCCAATAACTTCATGATTCCCCCCAAAGGAAACTTAAATAGAGAGGCTTTAGCTACATACTTGATCTTCTGTTTCATTATTGATCTCGACAGTACTCCAATGGGAAAATCCCAGGCAGAAGTATGCGGTACAACAGCTATGATATATTTGTCTGGAAATTTTTCGAAGGCTAACTCCACTTTCCACCCAAAAAGCCCTAAAATAAAGGCACTAATCTTACTAAACATAAAGTCGCTTTATAATTGATTTGACAAGATAGCAGTCTTAGTAGGGTTTACCAAATGAATAAAGTGATCACTATTTCTAGTCTTGCAATTGAACCAATATGGATCCACTACACTCAAAACTTCCCTCGCTCCCCCTTTCTCTCCGCGAGGAGATCCTTAAAATGGGCATCCGAAAGGAGGTTCCTGCCGGCACTGAATTAGTGCGCGAAGGGCAATATGTAAAAGTTATCCCCCTGGTGTTGGGGGGGCTGGTGAAGGTGTTTAGTAGGTATGAGGAACGAGACCTACTGCTGTACTACATTGAGCCTGTGGAAAGTTGCGTCATGTCCTTCTCCGCAGGTCTTTGGGATTTGCCCAGTAAGGTCTTTGCTATCACAGAGGAACAATCAGATCTAATGCTTCTGCCCGTCCAGCATGTGAATGAATGGGTGCGTAAATATCCCACCTTAAACCAACTCTTTTTCGGACAGTTCAATAAACGCTACGAGGATCTACTATTAACCATTCATCAAGTCCTCTTCCAGCGCATGGATGAACGCCTATTAACCTACCTGCGCGAAAGAGCCGAACGCCTCGGCACTAACCTACTTGATCTCCGCCACCATCAGATTGCCCGCGAACTGGGAACTGCTCGTGAAGTGATCAGCAGAGTCATGAAAAAGCTGGAACAGGAGAAATGGGTCATTCAGCATCAGCATGGCATTGAAGTACTCACCCACTGACTTAACGGCTGGTGACTTTGGTCACTGCATCTCACCTCCCTCCTACCCTATCTTTGTTATAGAAGCAAAATCCATTACGCTAACCCCTATGGATACCTGTCCTTGGAAATCCATAGCTTAAATCTTACATCATATGAAAAAGAACATGGGTTCTACCGATCAAATCATTCGCGTATTAATAGCAGTTGTAGTGGCTGCATTGTTCTTCACTAAGGTAATAAGTGGTGTGCTGGGGATCGTATTGCTAGCTGTAGCGGGCATATTTGTCTTGACCAGTGTAGTGAGTTTCTGTCCCATTTATGCTGTATTCGGTCTAAGCAGCTGCCCAGTCGAATCTAAGTAAAGAATACGGCCCACTTTCTAATCAAAGCAGCTTTACACAAAACAAGTTTACCATTTCTATATAAATGGAGGTTGTCAAGCAATCGGTGACTTAGGCGACCTCCTCTCTTATTCCTTAAAAACCTGGGTATCGATCTGTGAGATTAAATCCAATGACTTATTGGAACACTCTATCCAATTACACGTATAAGGTGAGAGGTTGTAAATCAACAAATTACCTCCCTATTTTCAACTTTTGTTAAAATAGTCTAAATTGTACCACAGATCAACCAATGCCCATTTTGAGAATTAGTTTACTACTAGTACTGTTTTGGCTGGCTCTGGGCGGATTGTGGGCCCAGTCGATAGAAGAGCTGTCCGAACCTCCCATTGAACTGATATTCAATCAAGAAGGAGGGTTTTATGATCACTCGGTTGATATTACTTTGCATGCCTCTGAAGGTGCTATTTATTATACCTTAAATGGAAGCAAGCCAGGTAAGCGGGCTAAACGTTATCGCAGGCCTTTCCGGATCAATAAGACTAGTGTTCTCCGGGTAGCCGTTTTTGGCAAGGATGGTCGCAAGGCCTATTTTGGGCAAACCTATTTCATTAAAGAACCACCTACTCGCTTTCCCGTCATTTCTCTTGCCGTCACTTCTTCCATGTTGTTTGACCCAATCCGTGGGGTATTCATGCAAGGCAATCAAGTAGTGGATTCCCTCTGGCAAAAACCGGGTGCCAATTTCTGGACCCGCCGCGAATTTCCTATACATGCGGAATTCTACGAAGTGGATGGAAATTGTGTCTATAATAATACCACCGGATTTCGCTTATTTGGTGGGATGAGCCGTCTATTCCCGCAAAAGTCATTGGCCTTGGTGGCACGCAAAAGGTATGGACAGAGTCGGATCGACTATCCCATCTTTGGAAAAGGCAAACCTAAGAAGTACAAGTTTTTGGTCTTGCGGAATTCTGGTAGTGATTTTGGAAAGTCCCATTTTCGGGATGCCTTGATGACCGGCTTGGTAGAGGATTGGGACATAGAAACGCAGGCCTATCGACCGGCACATGTTTATATCAATGGGAAATACTGGGGGATCTACAACATAAGAGAAAAAGTAAACCGATACTTTGTTTCGGCCCATAGTGAAGCAGATAAAGATAGCATAGATCTGATCGAACATCGGATGATTAAGAAACGAGGTTCACGCCAGCATTACCAGGAAATGCTTCGCTTCCTGGAAAAACACGATCTGAGTATTGCTGCCAACTATGATTACCTCAACACGCAAATGGAAATAGACAACTTTATGCGTTATCAAATCGCACAGATCTATTTCGATAATCAAGATGCAGGTGGGAATATTAAGTTTTGGCGCCCTCAAGGTCCAGATGGCCGATGGCGTTGGATACTATATGATACAGACTGGGGGTACGGGCTTCATGAAAGCCAAGCTTTTGACAACAATAGCTTAGATTTTCACACTGAAAAGGATGGTCCGCACTGGCCCAATCCGCCTTGGAGCACCTTCATACTCCGGAAGCTATTGCAGAATCCTGATTTTGAGGCGCAATTTGTTAATCAATTTGCGGACTACTTAAACACTTGCTTCTCCACCGAAAATGCTAATAAAAAGATCGATGATCTCCACAAGCAACTCGCCCCGGAAATCGACCGACACTTGAAGCGTTGGCGTTTGAGCAAAAAACGCTGGGAATATCACATCAAACTCATGCGCACCTTTGCCAAAGAACGGCCGCACTATATGCGCATGCATCTCATGGAACGCTTCAATACAGGTGCCATCAAAGAAGTAGTAGCTCAGGCCAGTCTTGGAGGACGAATTCGGATCAATCGAAATATTGTAGTGGCGGGCAAGCCCTTTCAGGGTAAATACTTTACCAATTTTCCAATTCACATCGAAGCTATTGCCGATTATGGCTACCGCTTCTCTCATTGGGAAGGCGTTGATATTGAAGAGGGACAAAGAGCCTTTGATTTAAGCTTGGCGGAAGATAGCTATCGAGTCAAAGCCGTTTTTGTTCCTTTTGTGCATCCCTTGGTAGGCCAGGTCATGATTAATGAAATTAGTCC
Organism: Saprospiraceae bacterium; assembly: GCA_965263225.1. Lineage (GTDB taxonomy): Bacteria > Bacteroidota > Bacteroidia > Chitinophagales > Saprospiraceae > DT-111. The sequence goes on along the minus strand of CBDHHG010000028.1, from coordinate 55,676 downwards.
CAACAATAAAAAGACCAAGGATTGGATCGAGATCTTTAACCGTTCCGACAAAGAGGTTAGTCTTAAGGACTGGACACTGGCAGACCCTCGCAATACCTTTGTTTTTCCTGATGTGACGCTAGGTCCTAATGACTATTTAGTAGTTTGTGAAAACGAAGAAAAGTTCCGCAAGCAATTCCCTGAGGCTTACAACGTGCTAGGTGAGTTAGGGTTTGGCATCAATAAGCGAGAGGAAAGGCTACAGTTATTTTCTAAACTGGGGGCTTCCGTGGATAGCGTGGCTTACGAAGTTCCGCCTACAGATTCCACTTTCACTTTAAGCTTATTATTACCGACCCTAGACAATAGTGATATTGAAAACTGGGAAATCAAATCCGGAGTAGGTTCTCCAAACTTCCCGAATCCCTACTATGTCGAAAGTAGCATTAGGCAGATTCAATCTCAATGGATGCAGGTAGGTCTGGCAGCGGGGGTATTTATTCTTTGTCTGATCCTACTTGTTTTACGCCATCAAAAGATTCTGTAAACGACTAGCCATCAATTCAAAAAGCCAGATCTGCGGTAGATCTAGCTTTTTGAATTGTACCGATTTTACAGGCACTCAATTTCTACCTCACCCCTAACTCCCCGATTGATCTCGATTGATTACTTCAGCGATCTGCTCCGTTTTCAAGTTCTTCGCAATGATCTTACGATCGGGATTCAGCACATAAATCTCTGGCGTGTGATCTACAAAGTAAGTAGCATAGATGGCCCGATTAGTAGGGTCATAGACATGTGTCCATTCCTGCAAACCATTCTTGGCGATATAATTTTTCCACTCTTGATCATTGGTATTCAGTACAATTCCAAACACGTCGATTAAGCTCTTATTGGCCTGATAGAATTGAGCCAATTTAGGCGTTTCAATCGCGCAATTATCACAATTCGGATCATACATGTACACTACGATGTAAGGTTTCTTAGAATCCATCAGGGATCGAGTCTGACCATTTTGATCTTGAGCCGTGACATTTGGCCCCTGCTTACCCACTAAACTGGCTGACATTTCGTGGGCGCGCAATTGTAAGCCATGTACTTGTACAGAATCTGACCAGAAGGCACGCTCATAGGTAAAGTAGGTTTGTACCATATGCGTAAATACAGCCTCTGGGTCCATGAGCGTCGTTTTCGTCGGCTCGTATTGTAGGGTAATCCAATTGGCAAAGAATTTAAAGAACTCTGGTTTATTCAAGACTTTCTGAATTAAGAAGTCAGCCGCCTGATTGATTGAATCTGGATGTTGCACCGTCAATTCGGTGAGATACCTTTTCAGTTTATTAAGGACAACAGGCGTTCTAACCAGCCGCTCGTCATTAAAATCTACATTATCCCACATATGAAGTCGGAAGTATCGCACTTGTGCATACTGATCTGTAGAGCCATCAGCGTTTTTAAACTCCTTCACTTCTGGGTTTTGGCCAGCAATCTTAAATTTCGTAAAAAAGGCAGTGGGATGTTGTTGCTGTAAATCATCTAAGTATTGCTTCCTTTTGGCTATTTCCGCATCAAACTGTGCTTTTACTTGTGTATGTTCAGGTGTACCGGGTGTCAATTGCTTCATGCGTTGGGAGATAGGATCGAACTTGGCTCGTTGCTCTCGCTCAAAGGCAAAGCTCTGATACATCAATTCATTGTCCAAACTTCCAGTTACCTGCATCGTTGAAGCCATGGCACCTGCTTCGGTAACCACATCCATTTCCTGATCCTGATCGAGTAGTAGTTGAAAATTGGAATTATCAGGGAGCAATACGAAGAAAAGCCCGGGCGTATACCCGCTGGGGTTAGCGAATCGAAATTTACCACTAGCATCTACTGCTGCTGAATCTGCCAAATACCGGTTTTCTGCATACACGCCGATCAGTTTAGCTACTCCGCCACTCAAGCCTCTTACTTGCACATTGATATTGGCCGGACCACTTGCTACTGCGGCGATGGTAGGGCCATCATTGCTAGTTGAAGTCGCAGAAGCGGTTTGTTGCGCAGGCTCCTTAGCAGAACAAGCAGCAATAACAAGCAGCACACTAATTATGAACCATATACGTTTCATAGGATTATCTATTTTTCGTTGATCTGTACCGATTTTTTTACAGCTCGAAAGTACAAAATGCTGCAAACTTGGCCGAATTTAACCTAGCTATTCAATTTCTTCGTAGTGAATTAGGCTAAATCCTATTACACCTACTTAGAGGCTCAATTCAAGACAGAAAAACTGCTGATAGAAAGACTTTTAGCAGAATGAATATAGGGTGACAAAAGTTATATTTTCATATCGGCTAATACTCTATCTTTGAGCCAAATTTGTGGTTTATGAAAAAAGGCGTTTTCCAAATCCCAAAATCGCCCCTTACATTCTTGTTCATTTGTCTCGCAATTCCTTTATTCGGGCAGGTCCACACCGAAACAATCAGAGGCCAGGTAATCGATGGTGATACAGGTACGCCATTAATGGGTGCCTCGGTAGTTTTATTGGAAACAGACCTAGGGACGAGTACTGATAGCTTGGGGAAATTTCAGCTTATCGATGTGCCCGTAGGACGATATCAGGTGCAGGTTAGTTATCTGGGGTACCAATCTCAGACGCTGACAGAGCTACTACTCGAAAGTGGGAAGGAGTTGGTCGTGGAATTTCAGTTAACTGAGTCTATCTCAGACATCGATGCCATCGTAGTCCGTGCGCAAAGGAGTGACATACAAAGTATGGCCCCAACCGTCAAGACACTCACCGTCGAGGAAACGCTTCGTTTTCCAGCTACCTTCTTTGATCCCGCACGACTGGCCAGCACCTTTTCCGGCGTTGTGCAAACGAATGATCAGGCTAACGGAATATCGATCCGTGGTCAATCTCCCAATAATATGTTGTGGCGACTGGAAGGAGTTGACATTGTCAACCCAAATCATACGCCTAATGCTGGTACCTTTAGTGATCAAACCACCGCCAATGGTGGGGGCGTTAATATTTTGAGTGCTCAACTTCTAGGAACCTCCTACTTCCATACTGGCGCTTTTCCCGTATCCTATGGCAATGCTTTATCCGGCGTCATGGACATGTATCTTCGAGCGGGTAACAATGAAAAACACGAATTCACTGCTCAAGCAGGCTTGATCGGTTTAGAACTCTCCTCTGAGGGTCCGATCAATGATGATACAGATGCCTCCTATCTAGTCAATTACAGATACTCCTTTGTGGGTTTACTCAGTCTTATGGGAGTTCCCGTTGGTGATGAGGACATTTCTTTTCAAGATCTGTCTTTCAACCTCGTTTTCCCAAACAAGCAAGGCGGACGCTTGACGCTTTTTGGGATGGGCGGAGTTAGTGATAATATATTCAATGCGGAAAGAGATTCTACACTTTGGGATGAAAATAAAGATCGTTTTGATATCGATTATGCCTCTAGAATGGGTGCCTTGGGTGCTACCTATAGTCAAACCATAGGGTCAAAGGGCAATTGGAAAACCAGTGTCGCCCTATCTGCTATCACCAGTAGCAGAGTTTCTGAGATATTGGACGCAAACTTATCCCCTCAGCCCTGGGAAGCTGACTACTACCAGCAGGAGAAATTATCCATCCACAGTTTTTACCAGCACAAGTTATCTTCTAGAACTAAAATTAGAACAGGTCTTCATCTGCTCAATCAAACCTTTGATCTAAATCCACCAGATGCCCCGGTATCGGGAAGAAAAGACCGGGCGGGGGGAGGCTGGCTCTATCAACCCTATGTCAATCTTCAGACTTTCTTAGGAAAACGATGGCAGCTCAATACGGGGCTTCAATTGGCTCATTTTGATTTCACCAAAAGTACTTCAGTAGAACCCCGGGCTTCTCTAGAATGGACCGCTAGTCCAAAGCATCAACTTAGTCTTTCATATGGATTGCATAGCCAGCTCCAGCAGCCCGAGCTTTATTTTGCAGTTACAATTAATGATCAATCAAACGAAGATCTGGATTTCACCCGAGCCCACCATTTGGTGTTTGGTTATGAATACCATCCAGAGCCAACTTTGGTCCTACGTGGAGAAGTCTATTATCAGCGGCTTTTTGATGTACCGATTGCAGCAAACACAAAGAATTCATTTTCGGCAATTAATCAACAAGCATCTAGTTTGGCATTTCCTTTAATGAACTCCGGGACTGGTGAGAATTATGGAGTAGAATTGAGCCTCCAGAAGTTCGTCACCTCGGGGCTATACTATCTTTTTAATGCAAGCCTGTATGAATCTACCTATACTGGAAGCGATGGAGTGGCAAGAGATTCTCGTTTTAACGGAAACTACATTTTCAATGCTACCTTAGGCAAAGAATGGCATTGGCAAGGTCGCAAAAACAAAGATCGCAGATTAGGGCTCAATGGAAGAATTGCCTACCTAGGGGGATTCCGCGCCACTCCGATAGATGTAGAGGCTTCGATCAACAGTGGTAACACCATCTTTCTTGATGATTTGGCTTTTACCGAACGGCAAAAGGATTATTTCCGTACGGATCTTCGGATTTATTATAAGACCAGTAAAGGCAACAGCAGCAATACCTGGTCATTGGACATTCAAAATCTTACCAATCGAAAGAATACAGCCTTCAGTTACTTTGATGCCTTATTGGGGGAAGTCATTGTCAAAAACCAATTGACAATTATTCCTATCCTAAGCTACCGGGTATCTTTTTGATGCAAAACGAAAATCCAACCTAATAATTAAGAAACATGAAAATTGTAAAGATCGTCCTCAGTGTTCTCTTTGTCCTATTTGCAGTGGTACAACTAAACGATGTAGATCCCTGGGCTTGGGTAGCCCTGTATGTTTATGTAGCGCTCCTCTTTGGTTTATCGGGCGTAGGAAGAAATCATGTATACGCAACGATCGGGGGATTAGCCATCATTGTCATTTGGATGGCGACCTTACTGCCAGATTTTATCAACTGGATCAATATGGGCATGCCCACCATCACTGGCAGCATGAAAGCAGAGTCTCCACATGTGGAACTTACCCGTGAATTTCTAGGTTTGTTAATCGCAGGGATTGCGCTTGGCTGGTTGTTTATTTCTAGCAGAAAAGCCTAATTCTCTCCACAATTTATATTTTTGCTATCCCTAACCACTGAAATGGGGCAAATTTTTCAAGACCATTTCAACTGCTTAGCGCCACTACTGGCTCAATAACCAGCTAGGCTTTTCTATTTTCTATATCGAATTTAGGGTACCTCTACCAAAGGTATTCTGCAAACCTTAAGGCCATGAAAATCACGGTGATGGACACCACCTTGCGAGATGGCGAACAAACATCTGGCGTATCTTTTACGGATAGTGAGAAATTGCGAGTTGCCAAATTACTACTGGAAGAGCTAAAGGTAGATCGTATTGAAATTGCCTCAGCCCTGGTTTCCGATGGCGAGTTTCAAGGCGCTAAGAAGATACTGGACTGGGCTAATGCCAATGGATTTGGCGAACGAGTGGAGATTCTAGGTTTCGTAGATAAAGATCGCTCCTTAAGCTGGATTAAAGAGGTAGGTGGTCAGGTAATCAACTTACTATGTAAAGGTTCCCTGAAGCATTGCCAGGAACAATTGCGCAAGACACCGGAAGAGCACCTTGAAGGCATTGCTGAAGTAATTCAACACGCCAAGGAGATGGGCATCACCGTCAATGTCTATTTAGAGGATTGGTCGAACGGGATGCGTAATAGTCCATCCTATGTCTTTCAGATGGTGGAAGCCCTGGCCGAAAAGAAGGTAGCCAGGATTATGTTACCCGATACCTTGGGCATCCTGAACCCGGATGAGGCCGGAGATTTCTGCGGGCAGATGCTAGCGCGCTTTCCAGAAGTGCAATTCGACTTTCATGCGCATAACGATTACGACCTAGCTACCGCGAATATCTATACAGCCGTCAAAGCAGGAATCAATTGTCTGCATACCACACTCAATGGTTTAGGGGAAAGGGCTGGTAATGTGCCCCTCTCTAGTGTGATTGGTGTGGTGAAAGATATGTTGCATCATGAAATGAATGTAAATGAGAAAAAGCTTTTTGCGGTCAGCAAAATGGTAGAATCCTTTTCTGGTATCCGTATTCCACCGAATAAGCCATTGATCGGCGAAAACGTGTTTACTCAAACCAGTGGAATTCATGCAGATGGAGATAATAAAAACAATCTCTACTTTAACGACCTCCATCCAGAACGATTCGACCGTAAACGCACTTATGCCTTAGGTAAATTGGCGGGTAAGGCTAGCATTAAGAAAAACCTGGATGAATTAGGCATTGAACTAGACACCGAGTCCATGCGAAAGCTCACTCGCAAGATCAATGAACTCGGAGACCGAAAAGAAGTTGTAACACAAGCTGACCTACCTTACATCATTGCCGATGTGCTGGAAAGCATGCCCATCAAGCAGCAGATTATCGTAAAGAATTATGCCTTGTCCGTTGCCGCTGGTCTGCGTTCTATGGCTACTCTTAGCATAGAGATCGATGGCCAATTGCACGAGGAAACCGCCTCTGGCGATGGTCAGTACGACGCCTTCATGAATGCCCTTTGGCGCATCTACGAACGTCTAGAAAAGCCCTACCCTACGCTCATCGACTACAAGGTTGTTATCCCTCCCGGCGGTGAAACCCATGCCCTTTGTCGCACTACCATCACCTGGGAAATGAATGATAAAGAATTCAAAACTACCGGCTTGGATTCGGACCAGGCAGTGGCCGCCATTAAAGCCACCATCAAGATGTTAAACTTGTTGGAGAATGGGATGGGGATAAAAGGGGCAGAAAAGCGGGCATGATTGTGCCAGTCACTCCTTATTATCAGTAGGAAACGCCAACACCCCAGTTGGACTGCCGATCACCCCCCGTGATTACCTAAAAAGCTTATCTTTAAGCTGACGTCATCACATCTTTATTGCTTAATAACTGCTAGGACAAGTACACAACAGTGTAGTGGCTGGCAACTCTTTTGCTAAAAATTAGCTCCAAAACTAAAACAAGCACAATGCGTATTAAGCACTTCACGCTCCTGATCACTCTCGTATTATTTTTTTCCATCTCTCTGAATGCACAAGGTTTCCTTTCTACCAATGGCAAACATATCGTCAATGAAAATGGCGATACCGTCATCCTAAAAGGTATGGGGCTAGGAGGGTGGATGTTACAGGAAGGGTATATGTTACAAACTGCTGCTTTCGCCAACCCGCAGCATCAGATCAGAGAAAAGATCGAAGCCTTGATTGGCAGGGAGGATACTGATGCATTCTATGATGCTTGGCTAGCCAACCATGTACGAAAGATAGATATCGACTCCCTAAAATCCTGGGGCTTCAATTCTGTTAGGTTACCTATGCACTATAACCTATTCACGCTGCCCATCGAAGAAGAACCGATTCCAGGCGAGCACACCTGGCTAGAAAAGGGTTTTGCGCTAACTGATAGTCTAGTCAGTTGGTGCCAACAAAATGAGATGTATATCGTGCTCGATCTGCATGCCGCGCCAGGAGGACAGGGCAATGATCAAGGGATCTCCGACCGCGACGAGGATAAGCCCTCCCTCTGGGATAGCCCCGCCAACCAAGCCAAAACCGTAGCCCTATGGCAGCAAATTGCGACTCGCTATGCAGATGAACCCTGGATCGCTGGCTATGACCTCATTAATGAGACCAATTGGCCAATGGAGGGCAATATTCCATTGCGCGACTTATATTATGAAATCACAGATAGTATTCGGACGGTTGACACCAAGCACATCCTATTTATTGAGGGCAACTGGTTTGCTAATGACTTTACTGGTTTGACTCCCCCCTGGGATGATAATTTGGTATATAGCCCGCACAAGTATTGGAACTTTAATGATCAAGCATCCATCCAATGGGTGTTGGACATCCGAGAAGAGTTTGATGTGCCCATTTACTTTGGAGAAACGGGTGAGAATTCCAATACCTGGTTTAAAGACGCCATTCGGCTTTTCGACGAGCATCAGTTGGGCTGGGCTTGGTGGCCTATGAAGAAGGTCGAGTCGATTGCAGGTCCTTTGTCCTGGATTAAAACGCCAGAATATCAAACACTTCTAGATTATTGGAATAATGGAGGAAACAGCCCGAGCGCCGCTTTTGCAAAAGCTACGCTCATGAGTATGGCAGAAGGTTTCAAGCTAGAAAACTGTGTTTACCAGAAAGATGTGATTGATGCCATGTTTCGCCAGCAAACCACTTCAGCAGCCAAGCCCTTTCGTGTACAGGAAGTACCCGGAGTGGTATATGCCACAGACTTTGACCTGGGGGGAGAAGGAATTGCCTACTCAGATTCAGATGTTGCGAACTATCAAGTTTCAACGGGTAGTTTCACGGCCTGGAATAATGGTTGGTCCTATCGGAATGATGGGGTTGATATAGAAAAAACGCAGGACCTTGTGAATACCAATGGCTTTAATGTGGGTTGGATTGCGCCAAATGAATGGATGCAATATAGCCTGGAGGTAACCGAAGCGGGGATTTATGATATCCATGTCAGAGTCGCTGCCAATGTGGATGGTGGTCAATTCTACTTTACTATCAATGGTGCTACCCTCTCCTCTCCTGCTACGGTCACCAATACAGGTGGATGGCAAAATTGGCAAACCGTTTCGGTCACCAATGTAATCCTAGAACAAAATGATAGTCTATTGCAGTTTCACGCGAATGCAGGAGGGTTTAACTTGGGCAGTTTCGAGTTTGTGCGAAAAGGAAATGCGGAAAACATTCCTGCCGGATTTGTAGAAGGAACCACTCAGGACGAGCAGCATATAGCCATTTCTACTAGTAAAACCCTGGCGGGAGTAGTAGGTACATCCCTATCCGATTTTGAAATTACCGCAGATGGCAACCTACTAACTGTCACAGATATTACCCTTGATCCCACTAATCCTAGGATCATTATCCTAGAGTTAGATCATACCATTAAATCCCGAGAAACACTCCGAGCTACCTACACCGGCAATAACATCCTGGCAACCGACGGCACAGATCTGGAAAACTTCTTTCAAGAACAGATTACCAATACCATAGCTACTATCCATAGTATTCCCGGCAGAATCCAAGCGGAAGATTACTTCTTCCAATCCGGCGTTCAGTTAGAAAACACAAGTGATGCCGGAGGAGGACAGAATATTGGCTTTTTGGATAATGGTGATTATTTGGACTATTATGTAGAGGTAGCCAATGCGGGTACCTACCAAGTAAGTTTTCGTACGGCAGCCTTAAGTGAGCAGGGACAGGTACAACTTCAGTTGGTGCAGGAAGATGGCAGTGCCACCCCCTTAGTTACTAGCACGTTCCCAGCTACAGGAGGATGGCAAACCTGGATAACCACCCACCAAACCCTGGACCTACCTGCGGGGCGGCAGCAACTCCGCATGCTCATTACACAACCCCTATTCAATGTCAATTGGCTGGAATTTACCTTGCTTAATCACACCAGGGATCTTGGGCCACCCATCCGCGCGCAACTTTTTCCCAATCCTAACACCGGCTGGCTGCAACTGACCGCAGAACTGGCCAACACCAATGACATCCAGCTAAGCATCCACAATTCTTTGGGACAGCTCCTGCTTTCTCAAACGTTCCGTGGACAATCTTTTGTTCAGCATGCCTTAGATATAAGTGAATGGCAAGATGGATATTATTTCCTGACCCTACAGTTGGCTGATGGAAGCAGGTTCAGGGAAAAATTGCTAAAGATAAGTCGATAGAGACCCCAGCAACTTTGGTTTCCTGGACAACAAGTTTCAGGAGTGGTGAGGGGACTACTTTGTTGGTAATTTATTCCCTACAAACTCATAGATCGCCGGATCAAATTGATGGAACAAATCCGCCTCAATACTATTGATGACTTCTTGCTCAATTCCAATTTGGGCCAGGGTATCCATCAAAGCTTGATATCCATCCTTGCTGGCTTTGAGTTTGGGAAATACACCTGCTATAAGTTCTAGCATCTTCTGTTCTCCTATCCTATGTTCTAGAGCTAGGAGTTGAAAAGGGCCTATGAGGTATCTTGCACTGCTGGTTATTTCATTGAAGCTTTTCACTCGATCCAAGCGAACGAATTCTGTTTGTTTAGTCAATCTCTTGTAGTCAGCTCGCATAGCGCCTGGATCGTGTTGCAATAGATATTTATAGCTAAAGTATTCTGCGAAAGATTCTAGGTAGAACCAAAATAAATTCCCTTCTGCCTGATATACATCTCCAAAGAGATAATGGGCCACTTCATGCGAAAGATAGGCGGTAAGATTTCGATCTCCCATTGACTTCCGGACACTGACAATAGTAGGATAGGTCATAAAACCTCCCCAACGCGAATTATCAGAAGGCAAATGTGCCATCACATACTTGGTAGGCATCTGTATTTGAGTAAAACGTTCATAGTAGGCCGAGATGGAAGAGAAGAGGCTATCTAGTTGGGCAATGAGCTTTTGATCCGTCATGTTTATAAAAATGGCTTTTTCCCCTTCTTCCCATTCATAGTTACCCGCAATGAGCATGATGTCCTTACTCGGGGCTTGACTGACAAATTGGCCGCCACTGGCCTGCGGGGCTCCTCTCCCGACGTAGATGCTTTGACAGTCGCAAGTTGCTTCTAGGTCAAAGGTATAGGGATACTTACGTAGGAAGGCCGGGAGATTCTTTCCTTTACTGATGATCACCGGATACCACTTAGCTTGTTCACTCGCCCGTAGAATGCCATAATTATTAGCAATTTTCCCTTTGTAATCCTTTTTGTTTTGCCCCGCTTTATAGGTCTTGAAACGTCCCTCGGTTTCGATTAGTAGACGATCGGTAGGTTCCAAGGCTTGATCGAAAGTGATGGAATATATTGTACAATCATAACAGTCCTCCTTTGTCTTCTTGAATGCAATCTCCCGGTCATTTAGGGCTATCCCATTTACGGATAGGTCACTATTTAGCATAAAAGACAAGGTGAGATCCTCATTGGGTAGATGGGTGAGTACAAATTGGCTGTTTAGCTGCCCTTTAGCAAAGGAGATATTAATCATCCCTCCAAGCTGGGTAGGTTGTCCGTAAAAAGTTGTTGTAGCTAAGCAGAGCAAAGCTAGGGTAAAGAGGTTCCTCATGAAATCTTGTTGATAGTTATAATGGAGCTAGCAATCGCTATCTGCTAAATTTTGATCATCGCCTGCATATACGTTACGGCCTGACCACTAATCAAAACCCGTTCCCCTCTATCTTCCAATCGTAAGACGCCCCTGCGACTAGAAAGCTGCTCAGCTGTCAATTTAGTCTTGTTTAATCGCTTACTCCAAAAGGGAATCAGGCTACAATGAGCAGAACCGGTGACCGGGTCCTCAAAAATTGAGGCTTGAGGGGTAAAGAAACGAGAAACAAAATCCACTTCCTCTCCTGTAGCCGTCACTATAACCCCTCCCGGGTCAATATTGATCGTATTGAGCAGAGCTATATCCGGTTGGATCGATTCAATCTGCGCCTGCGTATCGTAAACCAGGACATAGTCTCTTGCCTTAAGCACTTCCCTAGGAGTTACTCCGATACCTTGTAAAATCACTTCTGGAAGTTCCGCAGGCTGAGGTTCTCTGGCGGGAAAATCCATCTGATACCATTCTCCCTCTCTACTTACACTTAATGTTCCGCTATTGGATTGGAACTGAAGTAGATTCCGTTCCGGGTAATAATGCTGAAACAAGATATGAGCTGTGGCCAAAGTGGCATGACCACAAAGGTCCATTTCTATTTCAGGTGTAAACCATTTAATGGAGAGGGTATCACCTTGGATTAAACAAAAAGCGGTCTCCGCCAAGTTGTTTTCTTGGGCAATACGCAGCATCTGTTCCGTTGGCAACCACTTTTCCAATAGGCAAACCGCAGCCGGATTACCTGCAAATAAATGATTGGTAAAGGCATCAACTTGATATAAGGGTAAGTCCATAGGCGAGCAATTTAGCCTAAGGACGCCATTAAGTCAAGAGCATGTGCAGCTTAAAAGGCGGAAAGTAATTCGTCCTGTGTATCGGCCTTATTGTAAGCATCTGACTCCGTCAAGTGCCCATCAATTTGGCTTACTCTCGTTAATTTCTTTCCCTGACGAAAAACCAGCTGTAAGCCGTGCTCTTGTTCCCACTCGCACTCCCCTTTCAGACTAATATAAATATCTTGGTCTCTCCGGTGCCGTCGTTCTACGTAGACATTTCGGAAATCGACAAAAGGCCAAATCTCATGGGCATGCTTAATATCCCATAGGGCTTGATCTTCTTCTTCATACCCTATGGCTTCCAGAAATTCCTTACAATTTTGCCAGATATGAGGAGCCAACGCCGCGCTGCTATCCCTTCCTATAGCGAGGAAATTCGTAAGCGCAATATCTGCATCCAGTAGGAAATCTAAAGTTTCGTCAGCCGAAAGGTTAATAAACGTAACCGGGAGAGGCTTTTGATCCAAGAGCGGTATCGGGACACTAGGCCCTTCCCACCAATCATCGAATCGTTCATCCTGGCGTAAAACGCCAATTACACGGGAAACAATGGTAAGACTCATGTTTAGTTCTAAGCTGTAGCTGGTTAAACAGTTGTGTATTGGGTGATTTTCATGCAAGTCTTCGAGAACAGAGCCTACATGAAGTCTATTGACCCTAAATTAATGAGTCTTACGACAATGTCGATAACCTTGTGTAAATAATTTGCTATCCACGTAAAAATTGGTGGTATACCTGCCCTTTAGTTTATCTTTCCTTCCTCTAATTCTTGCAACCAGGCATCTAATTGATCTCGATCGTGCCAGTGTCCATCCTTGATCACCGCTCGAATCCGCTGGGTATTTTCGATTTGATCTAGTGGATTAGCATCAAGTAAGAGCAAATCCGCAATTTTACCTACCTCGATAGTTCCCAATTCGTCTTGCATATTAAAGTATTCGGCAGGTTGTACCGTGGCTGCTTCCAAGGCTTGGATGGGGCTCAAGCCACTGTTGACCAGTAATCGCAATTCCTCGTGCAAGCTAAAGCCAGGTGTCAGGAAGGCGATGGGCGTATCCGTTCCAGCCATAATCCCCACTCCTGCCGCTGGTAGGCGGGCAACCATATCGTATCCCCATTGAGCAAACCTGATACCCGCTGAATCCAATGGCATCCTAGTCAGCCGTTCTGCACTAGCCAGCCATCGGGAGCCAATGGAATCTGGTAAATACTTAAACTGTTTTCGCCAAGCTGGTCGAGCATACACTCTATTCTCCCGGAAGGCCAAGATAGTTAGAGTGGGGACTACCCAGGTATTATTTTTTGCTAGGGTTCCTAGGACTTTTGCACGCATTGCAGAATCCTGATTTTCAATCGCATATGTTCGCTGCAATTGATGCAGGCGGCTACGTAAATCTCCTCCCGCTTCTCGCGCCCCTTCTTTTAGTTCCTTCCGGCGGTTTTCCATCAACCTCTCCCAATCTGCCGTACAGGACATTTCCAGATTGCGCATGTGCTCAATACTACGGAGGCCTGCATTCGAGGCAGAAATCACATCCGTACTTAAAGGCACATGCCCCGTTACGGGCAAGCCTTTCTTGGCCGCTGCCTCTAGTACTGCCTCCAGGGCCTCAGGCTGCAACATTTCGTAGGCCTTGATCAAATCTACCCCCGCCGCCGCAAGCTCATTAACTCGATTTCTAGCTTGATTGACGGATTTGATTCCAACTGAAAGATTAGGGCGGAAAGGAGTACTTCCATCATATACACGAGGAAGGCCATCTAGCAAGGGGCCAGAGAATTTTAGTCGAGGCATCTTAGTAGGTTCAGCTTCTGAGGCATCTGCATAGGGCTTCATCAGATCGAGTTGCCCCCCCGTATCTCGAATGCTAGTGATTCCATTCGCCATAAAAAGCTTGAACATAGAGGGTCCTATACCCTGATCATAGGTCAAATGCACATGAGCATCCCACAGCCCCGGGATTAAAAATTTTCCAGTACCATCAATGACAGTTGTAGATTGGGGTAGCTCTATCTTGGCGGTTGGTCCAACGGCTTCAATCTTATTTCCATTCACCAGGACCGTTTGCTGATCTAGTTGTTCTTGCTTACTGTCAATTACGGTTACGTTGGTGATCGCCCAAACAGTCGATTGATCCGATTCTTCATTAGTACAGCCCCAAAGTAGTCCCACCAGGATTAGGAAGGTGTATCGTGTCCATTTCATACTAAATAGGTTTGTTCCAAGCTCTGATCAACAACTTACTGAAAAGTAGCTTACCCCTCAAAATAGGGAAAACCCATCCAATTGCCTTAACGACCTGATCATTTTACACCACCTGAAAGTATTTTTCAAGCCTGGGGCTGGCCCTGCTCCTCTAAAAACCGATGAATGGCAGCAAAATCTAAACGTCCCATCCCCTTCCGGCGAGCTTCGGCAAATACTTCTTTAGTAACATTAGCCAAGTAAAGAGGTTGATTGAGTTCATAGGCGGTTACAGCTGCCAGGTGTAAGTCCTTGTGCATCCATTCTAAGGGAAACTGAACCTCGTAATTGTCTTGCCGTACCATTTCTGCCTTGAATTTGGTGAAGGGGGCGGAAACCACTAGATTAGGCAGGGTATTTAGCAGAAAATCTTTCGTAAAGCCCAGCTTCTCCCCCAACAAGGTAGCTTCGGAGAAGATCAACATGGATTGTGCTAGCATAATGTTGACTAGCATTTTAAAGGCCGCTCCCTTTCCAGTTTCTCCGGCATGCATAATCTTATTACCCATTTGCTCTAAATAGGGACGAATCCTTTCTAACTGCTCAGCTTCTCCTCCAACAAAAAAAGCCAATTCTGCCTTTTCTGCATGCGGCTTGGTACCGGCTACGGGAGCATCCATGAACTTAATGCCATGATCCCGAGCTTCCACTGCCGCAGCGGCGGTGAAGGAAGGATTAACTGTAGTACAATCCACCCACAGTGCCTCTTTTTTCATATGGGCTAACGCTCCCTCCTCTCCAAAAAAGATAGTTTTCACCACTTCCGGTGTAGATAACATGCTGAAGACGATGTCTGCCTCTTTTACGGCAAGCTGAGCAGATTCGGCAGTTTTTGCTCCTGCTGAAACAAGGGGTTCGATAGCAGCCTTACTACGGTTGTAAACTGTAATGTCAACTCCATGCTGAATAAGATTGGAGGCCATTCGGCTTCCCATGATGCCGAGGCCAATAAAGGTAATCTTCATCTTTTTAATTTTTAGAATTTCACCCTGAGGTGCGCTAGAGTTGCCATCTCTTTGAGATCTTGGAAAGCTAGGGCGCTTAGGGCTTTGGTCGATTTGAAAGAATATACTGTTTGGGAGATTGTCCCACTTTCTTTTTGAATTCCTTGATGAAATAGGAAGTATTTTCGTAGCCTACCTCGTAAGCGAGGGTACTAATGGAGCGTTCCTCCTCTGCCAATAGTTGAATGGCTTTATCCAAGCGACGATCTTTGAGCCACTGTTGTGGGGTGCTGTGATAAAAAGCCTTAAAATCACGTCGAAAAGAACTTAGGCTTCTTCCGGATAGGTAGGCATAATCCTCAATCTTCAGCGGCTTATCGTAATTCTTCTCCATCAGATCCTTGATTCTACGTTTTTTGGGAAGGGTCAGCCGGAAAAGAAAATTGGCTAGTTGCTGCTCCGGCACCAAGGTATTGATTAGGTGTAGCAGTTCCAGCAACTTCAATCGCAATAGTTGACGATCCCGGACTACTTGATTATCGTATATCTGAAGTAAAGTATCTGCAAATACCGTCATCATAGGAACAGTACTCAACTTTAGATAAGTAGGTATATCCTCTTTTCCAAAGGAAGTAAGCTTGCTATTTGCCAGGAAGGAATGAATGACATCATCATCAAAGTAAAATAGTAAACTTCTGAAATTCTCACCCTTCGGCATAAGGTCTGAAACGTAATACAAGCCCCTGGGTACAAAAAGCATTTCATTAGCAGACACCTTAATCAGTTCATCTTCATAGGTGCGAATATGTTGCTCACCAGCAAGTACAATGGAAATGACATGATTAGAAATATACCCCTGCCTATCCACAATCGGCTGATCCAATGATTTGGTCAGGATCGCTGTATTGCCATCTCGGAGAATGGTCTTTACCTGCTTATCTTCAAACAACCGCTGTGGAATAAGAATCATAAGATTTGTCTTTGTGGTACTCTGCTTACACAAAGATCGCCCTAAGAACAGTAAGGAAATAGTCGAAAAACGGAAAAAGTAGTGTTTTTCCGTCAAAACTTGACGGCAGGAGTTATCCGTACTACCAAATGCCTGAATAGCAGTCTAATAATGGGTACATAGCATTCCGCTTATCTTCTCCCCTCTTTTCCTATCACCTTGCCCTTTTTTGCATTTTCGCGAAATTGGTCCTCAATTTTCTTGACTCTACTCAAGTCCGCTTCCAAGGCTTTTTGAGCAGGTAACTCTATCATGAAGGGGTTCTCTTCCCAGATACTAGGGTCATATTTATATTTGATATCTCTAAATTGTTTAGACCTGGGGAGACGCTTCCCTTTCTTCTTAACTTTTGAGGCGCGGGGATGCACCTGATAGATGTGTAGCAAGCGAGTCTTGCGGTAGTAGCGTGTTTTATTGTCATAGCGAAAAGCGAGGGCCATCTGCAAACTACTTAGAAAATATTTCCCCCCAAGCTTTCGATAAATAGTCTCATTGTAAGTGCTGCGTTTAGAGTCTCCTCTACTAATCTTAACAATACCAAAGTCCGACTTATTGATCAATAACTCTCCAAACCCGAACTCTGCCTTAAAATCATCATCAAATCGATCAAACCACTTAGGTAGAAAACCAATTCGAATTAAGGTGTCTCCTTGTTCGAGGAATTCCCCGCGATTAGAGAAATGGCACCCCTCCATGAATCCATCGATACCAGGTTTTACGAAGTGAAAAAACCGACGTCGGAGCGGGTTGGATATTTCATATACATTGTAAAGTCGATTATGGGTATAACGTAGAAAGCGTTGGGGTAAATTCCGCAGATCATCGCTACGTCGCATGGCCTTCCAAAACATTTTACTCTTCTTCTTAGGCTCTTTATAGGGACCATCTTGAATATTTACAAAGGCTTCTATCACTTCCGCGTAGACCGAGTCACTGATCGCATACTCACGATAAAATCCCTTTAGCAAATACTGCTTGGTTCCATAATTTTGAGGGATACGATTGAGCGCTTCCCTAATGATCCCTCGCAATCCCCGATCCGACACCACGGTAATTTCTTGCAAGGCATGAAAGCTAGGTTTCATTTGGACATGGATCGTATCCACCGAGAGGTTTTTCAAGGAGAGTCGATAATTCTCATATCCAAGCTGGCTGATTACCAACTGATCAGATCGATCTTGCTCATAAATATTGATAAAGAATTCGCCGTATTGATTCGAGATCACCCCGCGTGCCTGATTAGATTGAAAAAATATATTGGCGAAAGGGATGGGCTCTTTTGTATTAGCGTCTTCTAGTACGCCGAATAAGGATACTTGTGCACTAAGACTAACCAGAAGCGTAAGGGAGCTAAACAGTCCCAGGAAGAAGCGCTTTGTCATCATTGGGTTTTAGTTTAAATTAGCAGAGTGGTATTTATTATTAAGACGTCTAAATTCTACTTCCTAGTACATCCTCTGTCGGTGAAATTATACGCAGGGCTTCCATCACGGCAGCGCCTTCTCTTACTGAGCGCGAGGCTGTTGCTGCGTCACACAATGCACGCCGCCACCATCCAAGCCTAATTCAATAGCCGGTATACCTACGACCTTGCGATTCGGAAATATGGCTTGTATTCTAGCATTGGCGATGTCATCGTGAGGGTCCTCGAAATTTGGTACCAAAACCACTTCATTCCCTACATAGAAATTGATATAAATTCCATAATCTCGGGAACCCGGTAAGCGATAACGGGTCAGTGGCAGCTGTACCATATCATAGGCTTGTCCGGCTACATTCCTAGCTTCTACTAGTCGACGATACTCTTCTGGATCTGATTCCTCTTCCTCATAGGTCACCAGGGTATGTGCATTAGCAAATCGGGCCGTCCCATCGATATGATCATCTGTAATTTCTTGACCAGCTTTTCCCTCTAGCCAAATGAAATTAGTGACACCTAGATATTGACGAAAATAGGCTTCGGCGCCCGCTTGAGTCAGCCCCGGATTACGATTACTATTCAGGATCGAACTTTTCTTCGCCAGCAAAGTGCCTTGGCCATCGATTTCAACAGAGCCTCCTTCATTGATCATCGACACGGGAACCTTAGGCAAATCCAATCTCTCTGAGACTTTGGCGGGGATTTGATCACAGTACTGAAAGGGCGTCTTCTCTCCCCAGCCATTGAACCCCCAATCTTGCACAACTAACTTTTCATCTTCATCAAAGGTAAAAATTGGGCCATTGTCTCTCACCCAATAGTCATCCGTTTTCCATTGAAAAAAGTCGATCTGTGTAAGCTCTACCTGCGCTTGCTGCAGTAAAGCCTGAACTCTTTGCTCTTCCTCCTGATCGTAGACAATTATATGGACCCGCTCACCAGTATGTAGTGCTTTAGTGATGGCAATGAAGGTCTCATCATGGCGCTCCGTATGCCCTGGATAGGTATGGTTATGTGGCCATTGTAGCCAGGTACCTTCATGGGGGCTCTCTTCTGATGGCATGGTGTAGGTACCATCTCCTAGTTCGGGCTGTTGCGGGTTTTCCATATCTCGCAATAATTGGCAATTGGTTAAGGCTACTAAGGCCATTAGGGTCAAAAACATGGATGTTCTCATCTTGGTATGTACTTTGGTAAAATAAGAATTTGTTCCCAACAAAAGTATGGGGATGCAGCAAGGGGTGGGTAGTCCAAAATGGACAAGCTGGAAGAAATAAAAATTGTTCCTTTTGGAAATTCCTTTTGGAAATTCCTTTTGGTCTTGTTGCAGGTTCATTGTGTAGCGGTATTTCAACTATTTCTATTCATAGTTGATGCCCTTTAGATTTGGATATTCCCTTTAAATTGCCTTCGGCGACTGACTTTCTTACAATCGCCGAAGAAAGTCAGCAAAGAACGCTTCTGGGTTGGCTTGAACCAGTGGCTCAAAGAGCCTAGCTAAAAAAACTTGCTTAGCTGGTTGAGTAATCAACTCAAGCGCGACGCATCAAACAGTTTTTTGCCGGGCCTCTCGCATGGGGTTATGTCCAATTTGCTGGTCAATCTGCCTTTGGGAGTTGTTGAATGAGTCCTTAACCTGACGGCTATGGCGGGAACAACCGACCAGCGCAAACGGCCGCCCACTAAGGCGCATCTGCTAATTTAGGACTCCAGGAGATTGGGGCTCCAGCATTCATTCCAAGACGAGTAGTGTTATCGGACCAAGGGGATGAATATGTAGGTAAGATATAGTTCTATGGCTGGCAGATCTTCGAGTAGTAATGCCTCCCTATTTTGGCGTGCTCCGCTGGGTGGGAAACCGTAGCGTTTTTTGAAGGCTTTGCGTAAGGTTTGTAGATCAGCATAACCCACTTCTAGGGCAATATCTGAGATGGGTAGCTGTGAGAAGAGAATCTTTTTAAAGGCGTGATCGCACTTCAATCGACTTTGATAAGCGCCAAGGGTCTCACCGTACACCGATTTAAAAATACGTTGAAGGTTACGATAGGAATAACAAGAAAGCTGCTCCAAGTGCGATATGGAAAGCGGCCGATTATAGTGCTCTTGAATATAGGATTGGGTATTGTAGATATGCTCCAAGGTCATTCCTTGGTAGCTTTTAAGGCATATACCATGGGAATCTTCCCTTCCAAGCCCTTGATCTGATATTTCCCAGTCTCTACTTCTACTACCTTATCAAAACAGTCATAGGGGGAATAATCAAACTCTCTCAAAGCATCCAAACGTAGGCCCTGATCCAGTAATGCTTGCACTACTTCTGCCATACCGTGATTCCAGCCTATGGATTTCATGCGCTTGGATAATTGGCCGTCCGTATAGGTACTGTCACTTTCCTCTACAATGGGCTCGTCCGTAAAATACCGATATTCGATCTTGGTAAAATCATCACTCATCATCCACACCACTGGATGGAATTCCGCAAATACAAAGGTGCCTCCAGGCTTCAAAAAATGACTAACAACCGCTGCCCAACGTTCGACATCTGGCAACCAACCAATGGTGCCGTAGGAAGTAAAGACCATATCGAATTTTTCGTTCAAAATCTCCGGCAAACTATATACATCGGATAAGACAAAGCGTGTGTCAGATTGGGTCTGCTCTGCTAACTCCCGAGCACGTGCAATAGCCTTGTCAGAGAAATCAATGCCGGTTACCTCAGCCCCCATTCGCGAAAGAGATATAGTGTCCTGCCCAAAGTGGCATTGAAGATGCAAAATACGCTTCCCTTTGATGTCTCCTAACAATTCCAGTTCAATGCTATTCAGCACATTCCCTCCTCGGATAAAATTGTCTACATCGTACATTTTGGATCGAAAATGCACATCGGTCCGCTCGTTCCAGTTTGACTTATTTATGCTGAGATAATCCATAGATTGATCTTAATTAATGCAAGTTGCAATTCATTCTAAGG
This sequence comes from Saprospiraceae bacterium, assembly GCA_965263225.1. Classification (GTDB taxonomy): domain Bacteria; phylum Bacteroidota; class Bacteroidia; order Chitinophagales; family Saprospiraceae; genus DT-111. The sequence goes on along the minus strand of CBDHHG010000028.1, from coordinate 35,091 downwards.
AGCGCAACTTGGGTTAAATAGCTAAAGTTCAATCTACATAAATTTACACACTTTCGTTCCCATTCTTTTGTAGTAACGTATCTAAAAAAGGACCGTGGCCAAGGACCAAGCGAGCCAGAGGAGTGCAGCAAATAGGCTTACGGCGATTAAGGCACTTGAAGAGGTCAAGAGATGGTAGGATTTACGTCCTGGGAATGATGGTTCTACTTCTTTTCGACTGACCGCTTCCCCTTCCCACAAGCTGATAATACCCACTTTGATAGCATTTGAGACATTCATGAGGGCGGGAATCAAGGCGAGAATAATCACGGTGACAATCAGGAGACCATAGGCTACCGAGATCGCCATCGGGATGAGTAGCTGGGCCCCTTGACTCTTTTCTAGCAATATCGGCGCTAGCCCAGCGATGGTCGTTACTGAAGTCAAGACTATCGGCCTGAAACGCGATAGCCCTGTTTCAAATAACGCCTTCTCAAATTCAAGGCCTTCTTTGATCTTGTCATTAAAGGTGGTGACAAATACCAAGGCATCATTTACCAGAATTCCAATCAAGGCGGTAAACCCTAGTAGTGATACCATGCTTAGCGGCGTATCCATTAGATAGTGGCCCAAGCCAATGCCAATGCCACCAAAGGGGATGATGACGAAAATAATGATCGTTTGGCTCACCGATTTGAACGTAAGTAGAATGATAAAAAATATCCCCAAAAAGATCATGGCAATCGTCTGCAACAAGGTACCCATGGTCTTCTGTTGTTCCCGACTTTCGCCTCCATATTCCACCGCAACGGAAGGATACTTTTCCAGGATTGGAGGAAGAATTTCATTTTGGATAATGGATTGAATACCCGACACCGAGACATTGTCATTTTCGATTTCGGCCTCCAGATTGACCTCCCTGCGTCCATTTAAATGCTCAATGCTAATCACACCTCGTTCAACCGAAAAAGTGGCGATCTCTTCTAGAGGTACAGCTAAACCATTTACCGTTCGAATACGCATATCAGCGAGGTCCGTTAGATCTGTGCGGTTACGCTCCTCGTAGCGCACCCAAACCTTGACCTCATCGACGCCTCGCTGCAAGCGCTGCACCTCTGCCCCAAAGAAAGCTTGTCTAACCTGCCTGATCACTTCTCCTAATCCAATGCCTAGATGATCGGCTTTGGGTTTCAGTTGAATGCTAATCTCCTTTAAGCCTTCTCGATTATTGTTCGTCACGTCTCGTAAATCGGCCATTTTCGCCAAAGCTGTTTCCACTTCTTGCGCTGCTCCCTCTAATTCATCATAGTTATTGCTTAAGATCGACAGATCCACCGGCTTCCCAAAGGCACTTCTGATTCTAAACTGCAAAGACTCTGCCTCATCTACCGGTCCCAAGCGATCTCTCATGATCGCAGTAATATCTCGGGTGGTCAGGGCTTCTCGAAATTCGTTGCCAATCAGTGACACAGTGACGGTACCAAAATTGGTAGCTGGGCCAATACTCTTTTCGATCTTTGTAAATAGCGGTCTTTCTCCGTCAAATAAGCTTTCTCTATATTCTCGGTTTAGGTCATTGGCCGTCTGTTCGATACGATCCAGGACAGCGAGGGTCAACTCCTCCCTGGCACCTGCAGGTAAACGGAGTTCCACAGTGAAACGTTCGCTGGGAACGGTGGGAAAAAAGGTGCTGCGGATATATCCGCCCTGGAAGGCCCCGACTGTCAACGCTAACCCCGCCACACACAAAGCTATCATGGGGAAGCTGTGCTGCATAGCAAACCTAAGTACAGGTTGATAGATTCGATCTCTCAGGAATTCCATCCAGCTATTGAGCCAGCGCAGTACGGGATTGGGCCGGGCTTCCGGCGACTGCAAGGCCTTGCTATAGGCTACGTGAGCGGGGAGAATAAAGGTCCCTTCTACCAAAGAGAAGATCAGGCTGATGATCACTACGATGGCCAATTCCACCCCAAACTCTCCGAGGTTTCCATCTACAAAAAAGAATCCAGAGAAGGCCACCACAGTGGTAATGATAGCGGCAAAGATAGCTGGAAGCACCTCCATCGTTCCTTGTAACGCAGCCTCCATCGGGGGCATACCCTGCTCAAACTTCTGATAGATATTTTCAGCGATCACAATTCCATCATCCACCAAAATACCTACTACTATAATCATCCCGAATAAAGACATCATATTGATGGTCACACCTAACATTCCGGCGAAAATGAACATACCCGCGAAAGAGATAGGGATGGCAATAGCTACCCAGAAAGCCAATCGCCAATGCAAGAAGAAAGCCAACAGAATAATCACTAAGAAAAATCCCATTAGGCCATTATCGAGCATCAGCTGGATCCGATCATTCAAGGGTTCGGAAGCATCCTCGATAATCGTGGCTTGCACCTCTAAATGGGTAGCATTGAATTGCTCTACATAGGCAGTAACCAGATCGGTCACCTCCAGCATATCTTCCTGTAGCGTGTTTTGAACAATGACGATTACGGCTGCTTCGCCATTAATGTAGGAGCGCGTAGGTACGTCTTCCCACTGGTCGCGCAAAATCGCGATATCTCCCAGGGTGAGCTGTCCTCCACCTGCTTGCTGCTGGATCGGAATTTCTCTCAGTTGAGCAGCTATATATCCCTTATTTCTAGCTCTTATCAAGAGCTCCTCCTGCGATGTCTTAATCTTTCCCCCTGTCAGCTCAAGGTTCGCCTCCCGAACGCGCTGCACCACTTGATCGAAAGTAAGCCGATACCTGCGAAGATCTTCTTCCCGAAAACTAATTTCTATCTCCTCTTCCGGAAAGCCTTTTAGCTCTACTTTAGAAATCCCATCAATAGCGAGCAAATCACTTTCTACCTCTCTTGCAAAGCGCTTAAGCATCTTAAGATCTACTGCTCCGCTCAAGGAGAAATTAATGGCAAAACCTTCGTATTCCTGCTTTTCGATCACCGGAGGTTCCATACCCAAGGGAAAAGAGCTAATACCATCTACCGCATTCTTTATATCCCGTAAAACTAAGTCTACCTCAAATCCTTTCAGTACTTCAACGGTGATCAACCCCAGGTTTTCGGAAGAGCTTGAAGTGGTTCGTTCAATACCACTAATGCTCTTTAACTTTTCCTCTATCTTAATCACTATGCCTTCTTCGACCTCAGCCGGCGAAGCGCCCGGGTAGATGACCTGAATCGTGATAACCCTAAATTCTATTTCTGGTAGAAGTGTCGTCTTTATCCCAGTGAACCCAAAGTATCCAAGTACGAATAGCACCATCATGAGGGTGTTCCCCATGATTGGATTTTTTAAGAAGTAGGTTATGATGCGGCTCACTCTTCGGTTTTTTGTTCAGGAATAACCTGCTGTCCTTCAAACAAACCCGCCAACGAACTGTAAATCACCCATTGATCTGGTTTTAAGTTTTGCGCATAGACATTTTCTTCATCTCGCTTAACGATATCCAGCTTAAGACGCTGAACGCTTGAATCCACCACGGTAAGCACATAGTTTTGGTCAACAACCATCGATTTGGGTAACGCGACTGTCTTTGGCAAGGGGCGGCCGGCGATGGTTCCACTTAGATACATCCCCTCTTTCAATTGCCCTCCCTTTAGGCTTACAAATACTGGAACGTTTTGCGTCACGGGATCAATCTCTGTTCCAATCCGTTGTACACGTCCCAACCATTCCTGGCTCGGTAAACTTCCTTTTAGTCTCACTTGGGCCCCAACATCAACATAATTCAATTCTTTCTCACTGACTGCCGTCTCGAGTTCAAAGCTCTGGTTATTGATCATGGCTCCTAGTTGTTGTCCTGGATTGATCATGGTACCTGGGTAGATTAAAGCCTGGGTAATCACGCCTGAGAAGGGAGCATATATTTTAAAATCCGCTAAGGTAGCTTCAGCATTTTTAATATTGTAAAACTGTTGTTGGATTCCTCGTGTAGCAATGAATGCTTTCACCTTTGCGTCTTCGGAATCTGGAAAAGCGGGAGTAGTTTGTTCCACATCAAATGCCTCCAAGTAGGCCGTCCACCTCGGGAAAGCGGTTGGGTAATCTAGTTTCAGATCAGGCATCATAAGAGTAATCGTATTCAATAATTGACTACGCTGGGCCAAGAGTTGAAACTTAGCTTTCCGTTGATCAATATCAAAAAGTAATTCTCCTTTCTTTACATAGGTCCCTTTCTTGATGATTTTGGAAGAAGGCAACAGAATTCCGCCGATATTAGCAAAGAAGTTGATTTTTTCGAAAGCGACCAGGCGGCCATCAACCGGAACTTGATGAGCGCTTTCCTGAGGAAGGAAGCGTTGCACTTGGACACGTCTCCGTGTTTGGTCAGGATCAGTTAATGTATTGGGAGTTTGCTCTCTATTGGCTAGCATCTGGTACCCGACCATTCCCAAAAAAAGGATCAAGAAGGTGAGGACAGCAGAAATTACCCATTTTCTAGTATCCATATTACATCATTAAGGCGACAAGGCCTAATGATAAGGGTAAATTGGGAATATCGCAATCTACGGAATAGCTTTTGACACAAAGAGGAAATAGCAGAGAAGAAGTTAAGTACATGTTTAGCCATCACCCTTTGGGTAGCAAATCACCCCTTTTTTGCTGATCCTTCAATGTACGATGTACTAAGCGCCATTTACTGTCAACACGAAACCTTTACCATGAATATTGGTGATCTTGACCTGTTGATCTTTAGCTAGGTATTTGCGAAGGTGGGAAATAAAGACATCCATGCTTTTGCGGCTAAACTCATCGGTAGCTCCCCAAATTTCCTGTAGGGCGCGTTTGCGGGCAAGGAGCTGACCTTGGCATTGGCAAAGCATTTGTAGCAATTCGGCTTCGCGTTTCGTTAATTGTACCACTTCGGTTTGCCAATGCAATTTCTGCAAACTGGGCTGAAACAAATACTGCCCAATCTGGTATTCTTCCTGTAAAGGCGTCTGATGTTCCGTCCGCTTGATCAAGGCTTTCACTTTGGCCAAAAACAATTCTTCATCGATGGGTTTGGTGATGTAGTCATCCGCTCCCAGTTTGAAGCCTTTAAGCTTGTCAACCTTTAAGGATTTGGCACTAAGAAAGATAAATGGCAGATGCGGCACCTGCTTTTTGACCCAAGTCGCTACTTCATAACCATTCTGATCGGGGAGCATAATATCAAAGACACCCAGATCATACTTCTTTTGTGCAATCATTTCCATGCCTTCCGCTCCAGTTTTGGCCCAGTCCACAGCGTAATCGTGTAAACTAAGGTACTCCGCCAAAATATAGCCAAAGCTCTCGTTGTCTTCAATGAGTATAATATTATGCATAATCTCCAGGTCAATTCAATAATGTTCTTTGACAAATCTCGTGTTTGAAGACACTCAAAAATGAAATGCAACGCTTCCTTTGGTCGCTTGTGCCGCTCATTTTATGATTGTCCACGAGATTTGTCAAAGAAGGTCAATGATAAATTCACAGCCCTCCTTGTAATGGCGATTGAGGTAAACTTTAGCTCCATGTGCCTCTACAATGGTCTTTACATAACTCAGACCAATTCCAAAGCCCTTTCCTTTGTAACGATCATCTTCTTGCGCCCGATAAAAGCGATCGAAGATTGAATCTTGATGCGCCGGCGGGATACCGGGGCCTTGATCTCTGACGATGATTTGTCGAGCGTCTCCTTTCACCCGAGTGACCACTTCAACTTTGGGTGCTTTACCTCCATATTTAATCGCATTATCAATTAAATTATACAAGCAATTGCCAAAGTGATCTCGATCTACTTCTATTTCTGTATCTTCTAAGCTCAGTTGAAGATCTATTTCCCCTTTTTCTTTGGTCAAAAAGGGGCGCAAGCGTTCAACGACTTCTTCTAGCAGATGATGCAGGTCTAGGTGCTCTTTTTCTAATCCATCTCTACCCGCATCCAGCGTGGACAATTGCAACATACGATCCACTTGCTCTTCTAATCGCTTACTTTCGTTGGCAATCAGGTCCAGATAGGTAGTCCGCTTTGCGGGGTTATCACTATGCCTCAGTACAGAGGAAGCTAAACGTATGGCTCCCAATGGTGTCTTAAACTCGTGGGTTAGGTTATTGACAAAATCATCTTTCATTTGCCCCAATTTTTTCTGTAGGGATAGGGCATTCAAGATGTGGGCAAAAAGGTAGACAAGAATACCCATCATAAGAATGCTCAGGATAAAGAGGCCAAGTATAGCGCGCTGAGACAAAAGCTGTTGATTAGGCATGTATAAGCTCATCCAAACAAACTCTTCGGAGGGGAGATAACCTGGGAGGCGTTTCATTTCAGAAATGGGGCGAATCGATGTCATTTCTGGTGTAACGGCCTCGGCCGAATCACTGAGAAAGCGGTAGGTAATGATACAAGACATGCAGGTACTGTAGGGCGATGCTCTCAATTCCTCTTCATACGAAACCGTATTACTCAAGTATAGACTATCACTACTTTTTTGATGAAGCGCAAAATAAACAGGTTCCATGAAGCCCGCTGCTTGCATAACGGAATCGACGATACGTTCCATATTCTGGATATTGGGGAGTTCCCCTTCTGTCATCATGATTTTCGGAACAATATCCTCTGCGATCTTCACCTGAACCGTCACTTTGGGAGTCAGGTTCATGAGTTCATTATGGATATCCTCTCGCTTCAACTCATAGGAAGTCCAGATCCAATTAGCCTGGACAAGCATCATCCCTAACAAAGCGAACGATGCTAGGACAATAATTCCTTGGTGTGACAGAGGTTTTCGCTTCATATCCACAGCAAAATACGCTTTCTTAAGCACTGCTTCCAGCTGCTTAAGTTTTCCTTAAGCTTTTTTGTTTCTCCTTTAGTTTCCTTCGTTTTTCCAAGGTTTACAAGGGCATTAAGAGGCTTTTTCTTTGTAGCAAAAAAGATTACTCATGAAAAAGCAGCCTTCAATTATTGATCTAGTATTAGTACTAATTTTCATCCTGGCCTATACTAGTGGTATCGCCCAAAGTATCACCTTCAGTAGCGAGAATTTCCACAAAGCGGTTCTCTCTTATCAACCCACTCAGCGGGAGGGGGTTTCTGATAAAGATTTCAGTCGAGGAGCCTTCTATTTAGAACAAACCGTTAAATCTAGCGAAGGAAATCCTGATAAGTTAAACGCCGTAGATTATTGGAATATCACCATGGCTTTTATCAAACTACAGGAACCCAAAGAACACATCGCGCTATCCTTTCAGATGGCAGCAGATAGTGACGCCAAATCACTCTGTTCCGTGCTGGATGCCTATGGGGAGAAGACACTGACCTTCCTAGCCAAGCATATCCCGGAACGATCCAGGCAATTCTACGCCGGATGCGCCGAAATCCTAGCGGAAGAGGAGGTCTTTGATCCAGTCGCTTACGCAAAGGAGCACGAAGTAGACTTGCAACTGGTGAACCTTATGATGGGGATAAATGAAACCGACCAGAAGTATCGCAACGAAGCGGAAGTAGATTGGTCTCTGCAAACCCCATTAGATGAGCGCAACATGCAGATTATTGACAGCCTTTACCAAAGGCATAAATCCTACCTTGGGAAAAGCTTAGTGGGTGAAAAGTTTTCCTCCACTATGTGGGCCGTAATTCAACACTCTACCATTGAGAAAATGGAAGAATATCTCCCTATTGTGCATGCTGGGGTACAAGCAGGCGACCTCCACCCTACTCCACTAAAAATGCTAATCGATCGAATACATGCTATCAAGTATGGCTATCAATTCTTTGGTAGCCAGGGAGGGGTCGATATAGCTTCTGATGAGGCGCGAGCCGAGATTGAGGAAACATACGGATTAAAGTAAACACCTAAGCACCAAATACATCTAGTACCTACCCTAGAAATCGCCCGATAAATCCTTATTCATACTAATCAAAGGCTCCTAGTCACCTATCCTGATAGATAGAGGTTGACTAGGGGCTTTGCTTCTGTTGCTGAGCGTAGAGGCCGTACGGCAAAACTAGAGTTAAAAGTGCCTGCATTTGTGGTACTTGTATATATAACCCCCACATTGATATCACCACCTTGGTAATCAGATGGCAAAGGCACAGGAGACTTGCCATCAGGAATAGTCGCAACAACATAAGTAAAAGAAACTCTAGATGGTACCATTTCTTATTCATAGATCAAGAGGTCCAGTCTTTGATGCCTTGGCGGTGATTCTTACCGATCGGGAGCAGCCTCTTATTTTTCATCATCACTTGATTCCCTTCAATATAATCAAGCTGTTTTTTATTGACAATGTAGGATTTATGGATACGGCGAAAGTCCGTTGGCATCTGCTCCTCAAAGCTACTTAAAGTACGTGGCGTCAAATGATACTCATTGGCGAGCCAGACTTTGACATAGTTGCCATAGCTTTCCAGGTAATGGATGTCTCGGATATTTAGTTGGATCATCCTTTTTTCTGACTTGATAAACAAGCGTTCGGGCTCATCCATTGCGGGGGAGGGGCTTTCGATGGTAGGCGCCGCTGCGGGAGTCTGTAATTTCTTTAATTCTAGCACACGGTTGACCGCTTTTAAGAAACGTTCAAAACGGAATGGCTTCAGGAGATAATCACACACAGCCAGCTCAAAACTTTCCAAAGCATATTCTTCGTAGGCCGAGGTAATGACGACTAAAGGCGGGTGGGCAAGTGTTCTCAAAAAATCCAGTCCTTTCAATTTTGGCATCTGTATGTCAAGAAATACCAAATCTATCTCCTGCTGCTGTAGTAATTCCAAGGCCTCGGTTGCCAGGTGACATTGTCCAACGATCTCTAGATAGGGCGTAGCACCAGCATACTCTAGGATAATCTTATGAGCAAGTGGTTCATCGTCAATAATCAATGCGCGTAGATTCATGCCATCTCTTTTGTTTGAGTTATTAGGCTGGGGCAATAGTATCCAGGGTCAGGCTTACCTTGTACCGATTCGATCCTTCCTCAATCTGTAACTGATGAGCTTCTGGATACAATAAAGCTAAGCGTCGTCTTAAGTTTTCCACGCCAATCCCCCCAGATGATATAGCAGCCTGCTCAATGGAATTTTCACAAACAAATTCCGTTCTCCCCTCCTTCGTTTTTAGGCTCAGATGCAAATAACAAGGCGCTTCGGCAGGTTCGATACCATGCTTAAAGGCATTTTCCACCAAAACAATAAATAATAGAGGCGCTACTTCGGGAACAGGGTCATCAAGGTTTTTTTCGAACTGAAAATCAAGTTGCTTATGCAAACGAATTTGTTGGAGCTGTACATAATCTTCTATGTATTTTATCTCTTCGAGTAAACCGACTTTTTCCTCCTTTCCTCGGTAAATAACATACCGCATGAGCTCAGCCAACTGTAGCACCACCTCGGGCGTTTGTTCATCCTTCGTGATGCTAAGCGCATACAAGTTGTTTAGGGTATTAAAAAAGAAGTGGGGATTAATCTGTTGCTTCAGTAGACTGAGCTCTGTAGCGGTTTTTTCCTTTTCTAAGATAGCTAGTGCGCGGTCTTGTCGGAACCATTCGTAAGCGATAATTACGGGTACACTGAGCACCATAATTACAAACGGTAAGCCCCCTCCATCCCCTGAGAAGATGTTAGTTGTCGAGGTAAAGCGATCAAATTGCATACGTTGCACCATCGGTAAATAGCTCAAGATCGATACAAAAACCGGATAACATAACAGGATTAAGCCCGCCACCGAAAAGCCATAGTGCACTACGCCCTTCTCCTTAAATATTTTTGGAATCAGAAAATAGTGATTGACATAATAAAAGAAGTAGTAGGACAAGTAGATTAAATACAATTGCAAGCTATCCAATAAAAAGACGCCGATTCCAATTAGCAGAACATATATTCCTGTATGGGAGGAATGTAAAAGATAATCGTAGGTCGTAAAGCTTGCACCAATAATGGTCAACAAAGCCAGAATAAGCAGAATAACTTTTTCCAAACCTAAGGCTTCCAGCCATTTCATAGGTAAGAAACCTCTTTTTAGATTATCACTTAACAAAATGGCCAGTTCCACTAACAAGATCACCCCCCCAATGATGGGAATAAAATTATCCCAACCTCCATCAGCAATTTTTATTCTACTCAAGAATCCTCCCCAATTCACCAAAGTGACTCGGTGGTAGTACAATACAAAAGAATGGCCAATGAAGCAGTAAATCCAAAGCATGGTAACCACAGCAGACCATTTAATTTGACGAGTGAAGGATCGAAAGGTACTAAAGAATAGAACCGGCGTATACAACCCACAAAGCACCACAAAATTTGACAAATAGCCAGCCCAACTATCCTTCGTCACGGTAAGCATTAATAAGTAACTTAGAAATAAGAAGAGAACCACATAGATCCAAGCTGACTGTCTAGTTAGAAAGTCCGCCAATCTATCAAACCCACCTTGGAGTTTCTTCGGTATCAATACTGACCGTTTTGTGGTAATAAGCAATTCATACTGAAGTAAAGGAAAATGCAGCAGTTGATCAATTCCTAATGATTAAGGTAAGAAAATGGATGATGAAAGCCGTAAAATACCTTGGCAAAGGGATATGGCGCTTTCATCACGCTTTTAGCAGCGCTCTCCATCTTTTCTTGTTCTCTGAATCGTTAGGCGCGAGATTTGGGAGGAATGCAACACCTACCAACGATGAAGAACCTTAGTATTAAGCAGTTAACAAAAACTTATCCTAATGGCGTAAAGGCCGTAGACCAACTCAACTTGGAGATTGCTCCTGGTATGTTCGGTCTGCTAGGCCCCAATGGTGCTGGGAAGTCTACCTTGATGCGCACCATCGCCACCTTGCAAAGCCCAGATACGGGTAGTATCCACTTCCGTGATATCGATGTTTTACAAGACCCGATGGCATTGCGTAAGATACTGGGCTATTTACCTCAAGAATTCGGCGTATACCCTAAAGTATCAGCCGTACGTCTTTTGGAATACTTTGCCAAGCTCAAAGGTGTCGAAAAGAAAAAAGATCGACAAACACTCATCCAAAAGGTATTGGAGGTAACCAACCTATATGAGGTGCGAAAAAAACACGTTAGCTCATACTCCGGAGGAATGAAACAACGCTTTGGCATCGCACAAATGCTCTTGAGTAATCCAAAACTGATTATCGTTGACGAACCGACAGCCGGACTAGATCCCGCCGAACGGCAACGATTCCTCAATATTCTGCGAGAAATCGGCACCGAACATACGGTCCTATTCTCCACCCATATTGTGGACGATGTAAAAGAACTTTGTCATGAAATGGCCATTATGAATGGCGGGCGCATCCTCCAGCAAACCACTCCGGAAGCTGCTACTGCTGATATTGCAGGTCAAATTTGGACCAAACCTATACAGCGAGAGGAATTGAGTGAAATACAGGTAGATTATACGCTTTTGTCCTCTCACTTTAAGCGTGACAATTCACTTTACGTCCGCATCCATAGCATTGAAAATCCAGGGCCAGCCTTCAACCCTGATGAGCCCAATTTAGAGGACGCTTACTTCTTGGCTCTGCAGCGCGCTACTTCCAATACCAAGAGCTGATCAGTACTTCTCCCCTTCTATTTTTTCAACCTTCCAGGATAAACCCAGGCTTATGTTCACGACGATCTTCAGCTACGAATTCCGCCATTGGCTCCGGCAACCGGTCATCTATATTTATGCCACTTTCTTTGTTGTTATCTCTATGGGGACCATGTGGGGGATGGCCGCAGAGGCTTCTACGGAAGTAGTTCGCATCATCAACTCGCCACGCCAGATCAACATAATGGCCAACCTTTTCAATACACTCATGCTATTTTTACTGCCGTCCATCATTGGTTTATCGATCTACAGGGATTTTCAAAGCGGAATGTATACCCTCCTTTATGCTTTCCCTTTTAGAAAACAAGATTATTTGCTCGCTAAACTATTCAGCGCTGTAACTATCGTAATAATCGTCATAGGCATGATTGGTCTAGGTTTTGCGCTTGGAGCCATGTTGCCTGGCGTCCAGCTGGAAGCAGTCGTTCCATTTGATGTCACCGTATATGCGCAGCTATATGGCCTTTACTTGATCCCTAACATCTTGCTTTTCGGGGCCATCGTATTTGCTATCGTAAGCTTTAGTCGTAATATCTATGCGGGTTTTATTGCTGTCATCTTGATCCTTATTTTGCAGTTAATCTCCGAGAGCATTCTAAGAGGAGTGGAATGGCGGTATCTCGCTGCCTTATTAGACCCCCTGGGCGATGAGGCGGTAAAGTACTATACCCGCCATTGGACTCTGGCAGAACGCAATACTTTACCTCTACCTATTACCGGTGTAATCCTCTACAATCGGCTCTTGTGGACAGGGGTTGCACTGAGCATTTTTGTTTTTGTTTTTCGATACTTTTCCTTCCAGCAACAAGCCTTTTCACTTTCCGTAAAGAAGAAGCCTACCCAACAATTGGTCAAAGGAAACTTAGCCCCTATCATCGACATAGAATTGCCCCTCAGCCAATTCAATTTCACCCTAGTCCATCAATTGCGCACTGCTTGGCAGCTTTCAAGCTTTGACTTTCGAGCAATCGTATTGAGTTGGTCCTTTATTAGCATTGTATTAGGGGGACTCTTGGCTATCTTCTTCCAGCAAGCTGAAATGAATGCAGCCTACGGTTTCAAGCTGCTACCGATGACCTGGAAGATGCTGCATATCCCCAGTTTTATTTATGCTGGACTGGTCAACCTGATCACCTTCCTATTCGCAGGCTTGCTACTGCATAGGGCTCGCTTGAACCATATGAATCACTTGATAGATATCAGTCCCCTACCCAACTGGGCCTTTCTCCTGTCTAAGCTGATCGCACTGGTAAAGATTCAGATGCTGCTATTATCCTTCATCATCATTGCGGGGGTGACGGTGCAAATGATAAATGGGTTCTATGATTTTCAATTTGGTCTGTACTTCTTTGAGGTCTATGGCTTGTACATGATTCACTTTATCATTTGGGCTTGCCTGGCGGTTTGTATCCAAAGTATCTTGTCTAATCCTTATCTGGGGTTCTTCTTCTTGTTATTGATTCCCATGGGCATGATTACCTTGCCTGGCTTCGCCGATAAAATAGGTCTTAATTCTTTAGCGCAAGAGGTATTCTGGTACAATCAAGTACCGGGCTTCATCATCGGTTTCAACTATTCTGACCTTAATCAATATGGCTCCTATTTGCCCACCTATTGGGCCTATAAAACCTACTGGTTGGTCGGCGGCTTTGGCTTATTGATGGTGGCCTATCTCTTCCAAGCCAGAGGCATTGCATTCTCCTTTCGGGAAAGGTTAGCTATCGCAAAAAGGAGGTTAAATCGGCCCGTTCGGATGGGATTAGTGCTTTCGTTTATTGTGTTCTTCTCCTTAGGAGCTTTGATATTTTGGGAGGAAAATGTATGGCACAAAACCCGCGTAAGCAATGATGATGAGACCACTTTCAAAGTAGAAAATGAAAAGCGCTATAAAAGCTATGAAAACATCCTTCAGCCTCAATTAACGAAGGTGGTAGTAGCAGTTGATCTTTATCCTGAGCAAAAACGCTTTTTAGCCAAGGGGGCCTATACGCTCATCAATCATTCTGACCAAGCGATCGATACCCTATTGATAGCGCACAGTTATCGGGAAAAAAGCACCTACGAGCTTGCCTGGCCCCATACCTTTATCAAACAGGATAGCCTCGTCAAATTTGATGTAATACAACTGGAAGACCCCATGCTGCCAGGAGATAGTTGCCTACTAGAATTTCAGGTGGCGAGCGAAGACCATAGTTTCTTTCACACCGACCCCAGAGTCATCAAGAATGGGACCTTCTTAGGCAGCCAAGTATTTCCAAAATTAGGATACAGATCCGTTGAACTAACCGACAATGAAAAACGTAAAAAACAGGGTCTTCCTACAAGAGATACTGACCTCCCTTTGCCCTCAGATAGCACTGCCTTGGGCTATGCTTACCCAGCCAATGAAATAGATTGGATTGAGCTAGAGACCATTGTATCCACCACTAATGACCAAATAGCTTTAGCCCCAGGCATCCTGCAACGAGAATGGGAAGAGGGCGGTAGAAGATACTATCACTATCAAACCGATCACCGTATCACCCCGCAGTTTAGCTTCCATTCTGGCCAATTTGCTATAGAAAAGCACACATGGGAAGATGTAGATATTATAGTTTATTATCACCCCGATCACACCTACAACTTGACCAGCATTGTGGAGGGGGTAAAGGCTTCATTGGATTATAACTCCAAATACTTCGGTCCTTATAAGCATCAGGAATTGCGCATTGTAGAATATCCTCGCACAGAAGGGACCTATGCCACCGTAATGGGCAATCTAATGCCCTATTCGGAATTGTACTGGATCGGGGATGTTGCTGCGGATGGTATCGATCTTCCCTACTATGTTTCCGCACATGAGACCACCCATCACTGGTGGGGGCATCAAGTGAATCCAGCCAATATCAGAGGGGGAAAAATGGTAACTGAATCCATGGCCGAGTACGTAGGACTTAAAGTCCTGGAAAAGCGCTATGGTAAAGCAATGATCCGCCGTTTCTTACGCCAAGATTTAGATATTTATTTGGAAGGACGTGCTAATGAGCGAGGTGAAGAAACGACACTCACTACTGCTTATCCACATCAAGAATACATCAACTACCAAAAAGGTGCCCTCCTTTTCTATGCGCTTAGCGATTACCTGGGAGAGGAGAATTTAAATACTGTTTTTGCTTCCTATTTATCCCAACATGCTTATCAAGGCCCTCCCTTGCCCCATTCATTAGGCCTGCGTGATGCCATAGCAGAAATTGTCCCGGATTCCCTATCCTATCTACTCAGAGACTTTTTCGAAACGATTACGCTCTATGATAATAAGGCAGTGGAAGCAAATTGGGAACAATTGACTGATAGTAGCTATGTAGTGCAGCTACACGTTCAAGCAGGAAAATTTAGGAGTGATGGTTACGGTAATCGACTGTACAGTGATAATGATCTAGATTCCTTAAGTGTGATGCTGGATAATGGCAAAGTCCAGCACTCACTCCCCTTACAAGATTACATTGAAATTGGCGTCTTTGGAGAGCAGGAGCGGGACGGAGAGCCATTGCCCATTTATTTACAAAGGCATAAGATAACCTCTATGGATACGGTGTTTTCGATCCGTCTCCATCAACGCCCAGTGGAAGTAGGGATTGATCCCTATCATAAGCTCATCGATATACAGCCAGAGGACAATCGGAGGAAGGTAAATTAGAAACTAAAAACTGAGGTGGGATTAGTTTCCATCTCAGTTTTTAGCAAAATTTAGTCCAACTTGTACCTAATTTAGGCGCTTGCCCTCCACGGGGCGACCTTGTTGGTAAAAAATCACTTTTACTACTTCTTGCTGGTCATTTTTCACAAACTCTAATTGTCCATCAAATCCACGGTAGAAGAACTTCTGTTTCGCTTCCGCATAGACTGGGGTCAGTGGAAATTGGCCTAATTTAGAATGAAGTAAGTTGGCTTTTTCAGAGATATGCATAATTTGACCTTTTCCAAAGTCGTATTTTCCGACGAAGGGCTTAAGCTCTTTTTTGCTCATGCTGATGGCTGAGCGAATCGGGGCAAAACGTTGCTCAGGATTGACCGCCATGTCCCGAAGGTGTTCATGTAAGCTGTAGACAGGGCCACTGGCATGGTAGGTATTGGCCAATACAGCCACTACTAGGTCATGATCTAGGAAAACACTGAGGTAGGTATTGGTTCCAGACTGCTGTCCACCATGACGAAGGATGCGACCATACACCTCATCATTCATCAGGTACCAACCTAAACCGTAGGGCGTGCCTTTCCACTCTACATCCGCAGCCTGTCCCATCTGTTCTAAGCTTTCTTTCGTAATCAATTCATTATCCAGCACGGCTTTACCAAAGTTCAACAGATCTTGAACGGTAGATAGTAATCCTCCTCCAGGGTACTTTAGACTCAAATCTGTCTGCTTATCGGCTACGATTTTACCCTTACTATTTTTCTTATACAAACGGGATTGATTGGGATAAGACTGTCCAAAAATCTCTAGGTGTGTATTTGGCATTCCTGCCACACTCCACACATTCTTTTTCATATAGTCTGCATAGCGCTGTCCGGTCACTTTTTCTATCATACTACCTAAGATCGTATACCCATAGGTGGAATACAAATAGGCTGATCCGGGTTTGTGTTTCAAAGGGCGATTTTTGAATAAATCAATGGCCTCATCCAAAGTATTGAAATGCATACTTGGAAAGCCTTCCTGCTTGCTAGCGTAAAAAGGGATGCCTGACACATGGCCTAGCAAGTGTCTCACCGTAATATCTCCTTCCGGCTTACGGGGGTAATCTTTTAAGTAAGTTTGAATAGGAGCATCCAGCTCAATCTTACTCTGTTCAACCAACTGCATAATCGCGATGGCAGTCATAGGTTTGGTGATAGAAGCGATGCGGTGACGCATTTCGCTGGTCGCAGGCAATTGATTTTCTAAATCTCGATAACCTGCGCCGCCTTTCCAGACGGTTTCTCCCTGATAGTAGATACCCGCAGATACGCCCACCATTTCTTGTAAGGCGATGTGCTGTTGTAAGAGGGAATCTGCTTTTTCATTGATTCGAGCTTTGTCCGCATTCGTTAATAGTTGAGCTTGTTGAGCGAGGAGGTTAGTAAGGCTTAAGCAAATGATAAGCAAGGTGGCCATAAAATTGAGCTGTTTCATATCTTTTTATTTTTTGAGTTTTTGTAGTGTGTTTTGTTATTGACAATTCAAAGGTGAGGGAAAAAAGAAGGCCTTTTTCAAGAAAGCGACTGGTAAGGATTTGTATATGCCGGACGGTTTGCTAGCGTCGACCAACCTATTGGACCATAGTGAGGCTTGATTCGGGGGTAGGAAATGCCAGTTCGGCGAGAAGTGGTCAGATAAGCGCGATAGATCGTATTTTGAGGGCATGAATAGATTTCAACCTTATATCCAACAGCTTTTAAAACGGCGAGTGCTCTTGCATGTGCTGGCCTGGCTTGGCTTTGTGATCGGATGGTTGATCTATGCTTCTATGTGGGGGAATAATTTATATGAATTGGTGGTTAATAAGCTTTGCTATCTGCCGCCGCAGATTATCGCTACCTATCTATTGCTATATTATCAACTGCCTCAACAAATCTATAAGGGAAAATATCTAGCCTTTGTACTTCTTTTAGTGGTCAGTATGTATTTCAATACGGCCTTGGCAAGATGGATCAAGATTTATGTGTACGAACCGGTAATGAATCAAAGCTTGGCCCAGGACAGTATCTGGTCCATTATGACCCAAATCTACCCCTTACTCGGTCAGTATCTACTTTGGGTGGCCATCCCCCCTGCCTTGGCCATCATTTTAAAATTGCTCAAAACCCATTTTGCGGAAATGGGACGCTACGAACAGCTACAGAAAGAAAAGGCTACAGCTGAATTGAATTTCCTACAAGCCCAATTGCATCCACATTTTCTCTTTAACACCCTCAATAACCTCTACACCTTAAGTTTACAAAAATCGGCAATGACTCCCACTCTAGTGTGGAAGCTATCAGAGATTGTGGATTACATGTTTGAGGAATGTAAGGCGGATCAAGTTCCCATTCAAAAAGAAATTCAACTATTGCAGAATTACATCGACCTGGAATTATTGCGCTATGGGGATCGGCTGGCGCTGTCTTTTGAACATGAAGTTGACGAAGCAGATACTTACATTGCACCACTAGTCCTACTTTCTATGGTAGAAAATGCTTTTAAACATGGTGCGAGTGGAGATATGGGTAAACCCATCATTGAAATCAGCCTTCAGATTACAAAAGGACATTTATACTTCCGGGTTTTTAATAGCAAAGTGGAGAGCGTTCAGGTCGATGAGACCGCCTACAAGAAAGGAATTGGGGTAGCCAATATCAAACGGCAATTAGGACTTAGATATCCAGCCAGCTATCAACTGCAAATAAATGAAGAACCAGCCAGCTATGAAGTAATTCTGGACATACATCTACAAACGCAAGCGATGGAATCAATCAGCTAATGGAAGCCGTAAATACAGCAATGACTCACCTCCTGGATAAGCGATGGGTTAGCCATACCCTTTTTTGGTTGGGGGTACTACTCTCCTACCCCATTCTTTCCCTGGGCATGGAGCAGTCCTTTTCTGGCGCTGTGATCATTAAACTATTCTATCTCCCCACCCAAATGATCGCCGCTTACCTATTGGTGTACTTCCAACTACCGAAATTGCTTTATCCGGGTAAATATGTGGCCTTCTTCTTTTCCTTGTTAACAAGTTTTTATCTACTCAGTACCCTTACACATGGAATTATAGATCAGCTATTGATCCCCAATTTTGCGCCGGAAGCGGAACGTACAAGTTGGCGAGATATATTCTTCCGTTTTAAGCAAATAGATGTTTTATACGTGGTTTGGGTTTACTGGGTCCCAGTCGTATTTGCTTCCTTGAAGTTGATCAAGCAATCCTTCGAGCGCAAAGCAGCCCTTCAGGAGCTGGAAAAAGAAAAAATACAAGTTGAATTGGACACCTTACAGGCGCAGTTGCATCCCAGATTTCTCTCCAATACCTTAAAGACTATTTATCGACTCAGTATAGAGCAATCCGATGCAGCTCCAGAATTGATTGCCAGCTTATCAGATATGCTGGATTATATGTTGTACCAGGCACAGTCCAAGCAAGTTCCATTGGCGCAGGAAGTAGAGATTTTGCAGACCTTTTTTGAAATTGAAGCGCTGCGCCAGAACGGCAATATGAGGCTCCATCTTACTTGGCCTGAGCACGTAAATGGTGCTCAAATTAAACCGCTTTTGCTCTTCTCCATGGTAGAAAATGCGCTAATGCAAGAGGATAGAGCTCAGCAGAAGGATTTTGAATTCAGTTTTCAAATGGATTATCGAGATCAGGAGTTGAAGATTACCCTGGATAGCACTCAAATTAGAGACGATCATGTCGAAGAGCCTACCCCCCTCCGACAGCAATTGAATTGGTTTTATCCTGATCGATATCAACTACTTTGGAAAGCCGATCCGAATCAACTGCATGCTAACTTAAACGTACAATTATGAGTGAGAAGGTAAGATGCCTGATTGTCGACGATGAGCCCTTGGCATTACAATTGATCCAAGCACATATCGAGCGACTCCCACAATTGGAAATTGTAGCAGCCTGCCAAAATGCCTTGGAAGCCTTTGAACTCTTAAAGAAAGAACCAATTGATCTGGTTTTCCTGGACATTCAAATGCCGGTATTAACGGGAATCGAATTCGTCAAATCACTCCAGCATCCGCCCAGTATCATTTTCACCACCGCCTATCGGGAATATGCGGTTGAGAGCTATGAATTAGAGGTCGTAGACTACCTGCTTAAACCGATCACCTTCACCCGTTTTTTCAAAGCCCTCAATAAATACCTCAATCAGCGTCAACCCTCTCCTGCCCCCCAACCCACTCCACAAGCTGCTCCCATTGCCGAAGCACCGGAAGGGTCCTTCCTCTATGTCAACGCCAATAAAAAGCGGATTAAAGTATCATTTGAAGATGTGGAATACATAGAAAGTTTAAAAGACTATATCCGTATTCATCAAACCAACGACAGTATCACTACCAAGGAAAAGATTAGCGAGTTTGAGCTAAAGCTTCCTGCCTATTTTTTACGAATACACCGCTCCTTTATCGTCAATACCAAAAAAATCACAGCCTATACGGCGCATGATGTTGAAATCCGAGAGAAAGAGATACCGATTGGGGGGAGTTATAAGAAGGCGGTTTTTGAGCGGTTGGGGGGGTAGTTTTTGAGCGGTTGGGGGGGTAGTTTTTGAGCGGAAGGTTGAAAGGGGGAAGTTGAAAGAGGTAAGTTTAGCGTTTTTGCATCGCACAAATTTTAAACCTCCCTCTTTCAATCCCGGTTACGCGATACTTCCTATTCCTTCTCTTCAAACAATTTAAGCAATCTGATCATGCGCTTATCTTCGTTCATGCGGGCGTGATACATGGCGTATTCGTCTCCGGAAACAACGGTGAAAGGATTCGCTCCCTTGTCCAATAGATATTTGGCTACTTCGTAATGTCCAGAACGTACGGCCCCAATCAAAGCCGTGCCATCTCCACTGATTTTACGATCAACTTTCGCTCCTTTCTCCACTAACAACTTCACTAACTCCAAGTGCCCATGGTTCGCAGCGGCCATCAGTGGGCTTTCATCTCCCCTGGCTTTGTACTCTACACTAGCCTTAGCTGCTAGCAGCAGTTTCGTAATTTCCATGTTGCCCATGCGTGCTGCTGCTACCAGAGAAGAGCGAGGTTCTCCATCATCACGGTAGGTACAATCTGGATCAACCGATTTCAGTAATTCCTTCACCAACTTGGCATTCCCGGCTTTGACAGCCCGTAGTAGGTCAGCACAGGAAGCCTTTTTTGATACGGTAGAAATGGGTAGCGCTGTAAATTGTACCTCTTCAGCCATACTGGCTTGTACGGATTGTACTTCAGAAAGGGGTTGACCTGATAAGGTCTGCATGCTAGGCATAGCCTTAGGAAGGCTACTTGCCCCATCAACAATCTCTGTAGCATTTGATTCCACATTGTCTTCTTCTGTCATCATCGCTTGGGTCGTTTCATCAAGCAATGGAACAGCATTGACAGTGGTGACATTTTCTGCACTTACTGCCACCGATGAACTCGCTACTGGAGTTGCCTTTTCGGATACTAACTTCGGATTGACCGGCTGCGAAACAAAGCGAAAGCCAGGTAATACCAAAACTGTTACAGCCAATAGCAATAGGCTAGGTAGGCCTAGTTTTAGTTTTCTAAACTTTTGAATTTTCATGTCGGGTATGTTTAATAATTGTGTAATTCTAGATGATAACTCTGATTTCCTAAGCGCCATGCCTGCCACTAGGAGTGGTTTTCGAGGAACGGGCTTGATCCAGCTGGCTACTGCCACTAAGCACTCTGCCAGTGCCAGGGCATTACCGGTAAGCTGGGCTGCCTGCTGATCACATAATAGTTCATTCGTCCGTTCGATGCCTTGCTTGGCTAAACGATGCAGAGGTTGGAAAAAAAACAAGGTATTAAGCAAACTTAGGAACAAGGCCCAGCGATGATCTCGACGAACAATATGTGCCCATTCGTGAGCGATCATGGCCTCTAATTGATCCTGATTCATAGTTTGCAGCGCCATACTGGGCAGGCAGATTTCACGCCCACGGATTACAATGGGGCTATCCAGAAAAGGACTGGCGCTGATCCGGTATTGGATAGGCCGCTTAGTCCTTCGCTGAATAGATTTCATGATATGTAAAACAGTCGGGTCTTTTATTACTTTGCGCGGGCCTAGTTGGTGGAAAAACCAGAAATGTTGCGCCGTTCTGTAAAGTAGGGTCAACAGCATTATCCCTCCCCAGATAATCGGTATCAACCACATTAAACTCCTGTTTTCTTTGGTTTGGCTAGGTTTTCCTAAGCCTGGTGTACCTTCCTGCATAAAGGAACGCTCGAAGTCTAGCGTTCCCTCTCGCTCTCCTTCTAGCATTTGAGTAGCTGCCAGGGGCGTGTCAAGCGACTTATACAGGTCCACTCTTTTCACTGGTACGGATATCTCCTCAGCGATGGGCTTATTCAATTCTACTTGCTGCTGGCCAATCCCTAAAGCAATAGTGGTGGTGAAAAATCCTCCTACTAGCGCCACTTTCCAAAGGGCATTTTCTATAAAAGGAGATTGTAAGCCCTTGGCTTTTATCACACAACCAACCAATACTATCCATACGGAACTGTGCAACAGATAAGTAAGTCCAAGAGCCAGTAGATGGTATTCATTCCAGAGATTACTCATTGTCTTTCTTTTTTTGTTGAGCAGCAGCGATCCTTCTTTTTAAATCTTCCAATTCATCCTGATCAAAATCCGAGGATTCCAATAGGTGATTCACCAAAACGGAAGACCTTCCCTTGAAGAGTTTATCTATCAAACTAGAAGCCATGGAAGACTGAGTTTCCTTCTCCGTAACCTCAGCGCGATAGATATACTGCCGGCCTTCCTTGCGATAGTTGACAATTCCCCGCTTATACAATCTTTGCAGGACGGTATTCAAGGTAGTAATCGCCAGTTCACGATCTTCTTTGGACTTGAGTTGCTCCTGAATACCACTCACCCCTACCTCTCCTTCTCTCCACAACACCTGCATGATCTTCAATTGCAAATCGTCTAACTTTAGTTTTTCCATTGACAACTCATTTTAATACTACAGCTGTAGTACAAAACTACTACACTTGTAGTATTAAAGCAAGTCGCCGATTATATTTTTTCAAGTCACTTTTTGCAACTACTTAAAAATCAGATGGTAAACCCAATAAAAAAATCAAGCATGGAGAAAGAATATAGTGGGACTGTTCGGACTGCGGGGGATCTTGAATGCCATCAAGTAGACATGATTTATGGAGAAGTTAGGGGGGAAAAGAAAGCCCTCAGCCTTGCAAAGCCATTAACTTTAGCGCAGCACTTTGCAAGACTGAGAGCCCTTCGCATAATTATCGGTTTAATCTTAACTGGAGAGCATACAATTACTTCTTTTTTTCAAAATACATATTGAGGGCTCTTTTACTTTTAGTGCTGAGGTAGAACCCCTCTAGCTCATTATCCTCATTTCGCACAAATCGAAAATCACCAAAATAACCATCCTTAAAATAATCGGCTTTTATCGCCACCATATTGGACATTTGCTTACCTTTTAGCTGAATGGCCAGCTTTGTTTTATTCGGGCTGAGCTTATAGGTAGTTTCCAGTTCCTTACAGTAATAAGTACCTGCAAAATCCTCTAAATCTTTAGCACTATAATCTGGGTATTCATATGGCTTCATTGAACGCTCCTGCCCCTGCATGGGTCTAAAGATGAGTTCCTTTACCTCACCTCCATACATCACAAATTCGACGGTGGAGCTTTGCTTTTGCTGAGCATTCACTATTCTGAATTGGTGTTCTGCAACGGGGACTAATCTACTCTCATAGTTATCCGGGCGATTATAGCGCAGCGATCCACCTTGAACATAGACGATGCGAGGACGGTTAATGCTTTCATTCCAGTAAGCTCCAGCGTACTGTTTGAGTTTCTTCTTAGGTACTTGAATCATGGGCAAGTCCTTCACTTCCACTGGATTTACCAATTTATCCTTCAGTACAATATCTGCTATCTGGTAGCTGGTACTATAGACATTAAAATCAGCTGCATTGGTCAATAGGATAATGCTTATCTTTTCTTTAGGAAACTGTAGAAATTGACTGTGATAGCCGCCCATGTCGCCAGCATGAGATACCGTCCTTAACCCTTTGTATTCATTAATAAAAAGCCCGGATCCGATACTTTTCGCCCAACCAAGAGTTGATCAATGGAGGCCAATTGCTCCGCAGAGATCTGTCCGGCTAATTGGCGGACATTCCCGAGGAGCAATAGGAGTATCAGTATATACTTGAGCAGCATATTTCTCATGACAGATAGATTTATAGAGGAAAATAAAGTCCTATTCAGAACGCAAAGCCTGTACAGGATTGGCTAATGCCGCTCTAATGGCCTGATAACTAACCGTCAATAAGGCAACGAGAACAGCAACGAAAGCGGCCAGGACAAAGACTTGCCAACCTAAGTCTACTCTAAAGGCAAAGTTCTCCAACCAACCATTCAGCATGTACCAGGCTAGGGGTACAGCCAACACTAAGGATAAAAGCACTAGGCCCAGGAAGTTTTTAGATAAAAGCACGACTATATGTGTCATGGAAGCGCCAAGCACTTTTCGAATGCCAATCTCTTTCGTTTTTTGTAACGCGATAAAAGTTACCAAACCGAAGAGGCCGAGGCAAGAAACAATAATCGCGATGGCAGCGAAGCAATAAGAGAGCTGGCCAACCAATAGTTCCGATTCATAAAGTTTAGCATATTCATCATCTACAAACTCAAATTCCAAGGGGTAGCCTGGAGCCATTTCCGGCCAAAGGCTCTTGAGCTGGGCCACTACCTCTGTAGTCCTACGCTCTTTTATTTTCAGGTACATCTGCCCGGTATAGGTAGGATTATGGCGGATCATCAGGGGTTCAATCTCATTGTGTACGGATCTAAAGTTGAAGTTCTTCGCGATGCCTAGAATGGTCCAAGTCTTACCATTTGCGTCTTTTACGGGCTTCCCAATAGGCTCTTCCATTTTGATGAAGTCCAGTGCTTTCTCGTTGATCACAATACCATCCTTATCAGATTGGATATTTCGATCAAAAAATCGTCCTTCTTTCATTTCTATTTGGAATACCTCCTCGAAACTATCTTCGGTATTCATAAGATAGAAGTAATTGCCATCATCCGGTTCTTGACCTTCCCAAGTGAAACGGGTTCCAATCCAATCTAAATTCACAGGGGTATCAGAGGTTCGAGCTATTTCCTCGACATCCCCATACTGAAGTAGTTTTTCCCGAATAATATCGAATTGATCATAGATCGGACCGTTCATGTCCATAGAAATGACATTATTGCGATCCAAACCCAGATTTTCATATTGAATCAGATGTAGCTGGTTTCGCACGGTCAAGGTGGATATGATCAGAATCCCCGATAAAACGAACTGAAAAACAACCAGCATCCTACGTAGGTAGTTCTTCTGAACCCGTGGAGAAAATTGTCCTTTCAAAATACTAACCGGCTTAAAGCGAGAGAGCACGAAAGCGGGGTATAGGCCAGATAAGGCGGTCAACAATAGCCCAAAAGAAATGACAGTTAAAATGAATTGGGGGCTGGTCCAAGCAATTTGTATAGCTTTATCCGATAGGGCGTTGAGATAGGGCAACAAGGTCCCTACTGCGGCCATAGCAGCGATCAAGACGAGAAAAATCAAAATACCAGCTTCAGCTAGAAATTGGCGGATCAGATTGGTACTCAAAGCCCCAACCGTCTTGCGTACTCCCACCTCTTTACCACGCTTTGTGGCTTGTGCTGTGCTAAGGTTGATAAAATTGATAGAAGCAATTAATAAGAGGAAAATAGCTGCTCCAATGAAGATCCGAACGTATTGAATCCGCCCACTACTGGCCTTACCCTGCTCAAATTTGGTCCACAGATAGTTTTGCTCAAAAGGGAACAACATCAGAGCTTCTCCACCAATACCATATCCATCTGTCGTGGCATAGTACGGATTGATCACATCTTCAATCTGTTTGGCACTAGTACCTTCGTACAATTTTGCAATGACTGTTGCCTGCTTCGCTCCCCAATTGTCTTCCCATCCGTCTCCAGCTGCGGTACGCAAAAAATGAGCATTGATCACATATTCAAAATCTATACTACTATTCTTCTCAACATTCTCAAAAATCCCTGCGATCTTGAGGTCTATCTCTTCATTCAACTGTAGATAGCTACCGATCAAGGTATCCGAGAGTTCACGTCCATAGATTTGGTGCGCCATGTCCTCGGAGAGGAACAAAGATTTATCCTCACCGACCGTATTCGCTGTTCCTCCCATTAACATGGGGAAGTCGAGTACTTCAAATAGGGAAGGAGTAGCCCATGCTCCTTTTTCCTTTAATAACTTTTCTCCAAATTTCATGACAGCTGCACTTCGTTCATCGAAGAAAATGGCATCTTCCACCCCAGGTGTTTCTAGTAACTTTTTGTATAAAGCATAGGGTGACGCCCCTTGCGTAAAAGTAATCTCTCCTTCTTCCGAAACACCATTGAAGTACGCTCGATACAAGCGATCCGTATCTGGATGAAATCGATCAATCTGCCATTCATCATAAGCCCAGAGCAGCATTAAAATACTGACTAAAATGCCAAGGAAAAGGCCAAAGCCATTGATGAAGGTATATAAAGCATTGCGGCGAAAACTCCGCAGGGATACTTTGAAATAGTGTGCTAACATGGTCAGGTGATAGGTTAAATTCAATCCGGTTTCTTTCTTCCCGAAGAAAAAGGGTTTTACATAGCGTATTGCCGTAAAGAAAAAGCGCCTTCGGGCTCTTTTTAAGCCATATTCTTCCACCTCTTCCTGAAACAACTCAAAGAGATCTCCTTCTACTTCTTCAAGATAAACGTCGGCGCAGAACCAACGTAATAATCGCATCATTCGCCCCGGCGGCTCCGGAAAAGGAGGAGGTGTATTAGACATTGATCATCGATATATTTAGCGTATGTAAACTTACTCGGCTCGTAAACTCTCAACGGGATTCGACAAGGCTGCTTTGATCGTCTGAAAAGCGATGGTTAGCAGGGCAACAAGCACAGCTCCCGTGACCGCCAAGACATACGTGTCTATGGTGTTAGATACGCGATAAGCGAAGAGATCTAGCCCTTTTTCGGTGACCAGATAGGCAAATGGTATGGCTACCAAACCCGCAATCAAAATGAGCCAAGCAAAATTTTTACTGAGCAAAATCACTATGTCCTGAACCGACGCACCTAAGGTTTTTCTAATGCCTACTTCTTTCACTCTACGCGCGGTGGTGAATGTAGCCAAGCCGAACAAACCTAAACAAGCAATAAATATCGCTAACATTGAAGTGTAGGTAAACACCCGGCTCAGTTTAGCTTCAGTTTCGTATTGTTCTTTGAAAGTAGCATCTAAAAAATTGTATTCGAATGGAGTATCGGCTACAAACTTTTCAACGGTCTTCTGAATGGTGGCGATCCCTCCCTGCAAATCATCTGTTTCCAACTTAACACTCATGAAGCCGAAGCGTGGCATCTGGATCAATGCTTTCGGGCCAATTTCTTGACGGAGTGATTCTGAATGAAAATCCTTAACTACTCCTATGACTGTAGCAATCCAATCCTTAGCATTTGGATCGCGAACAATCTGTTTCCCAATCGCCGCTTTCGCGTCTGCCCACCCAAACTGCCGAACTGCCGCCTCATTTAATATAGCTTGGACTACTTGATTTTCTGTTCCTCCTTCTTCAAGATTCTTCTTTTTGAAGTCTTCCCCTGCCAACAACTCTAGACCAAATAAGTCTACATAATTATAATCCACAAAAGCCTCATCTAATGAGAAACTGGATTCTATTTTACCACCTTTTTCCACATAAAGATCTCCTCCTCTACCATCCTGCCCAGGAACCTCAGAAGACATGGTCACATCCTTAAAGCGAGGATCAGCCAATAGTTCTGTCCGTACGGCATCATAATGGCTAGTCAAAGATTGACCTACGCTTGGCGGAATAACGACCACTCTTTCTTGATCAAACCCTAGATCGCGGTTCTGCATATAGCGGATTTGCTTAAACATCGTGATCGTAACAATGATAAAGAAAGCAGAGATCACAAATTGGAAAACCACTAAACCTTTGCGCAACCATGCTCCTTTATTGGTTTTGCTGTATACGCCCTTTAACACCAAGGCTGGCCGAAAACGAGACAAGAAGAAGGCAGGATAACTACCCGCTAAAATCCCCACAATCAACCCCAACAGAATCAAGCTGAGTAAAAAAGGGGCTTCTCGAGCATAATCGATAAAAAGCTCCTTGCCTAGATATTCATAAAACAGAGGTAAAGCCAACCAGGCTAGAACCACACCAATGGTAAAGGCAAGGAAGCTGATGAGCACGGACTCTCCCAAAAACTGTGATACCAATTGTTTCCTAAAAGCACCGACCACTTTGCGCAGTCCTACCTCCTTAGCCCGCATAGCAGAGCGTGCCGTGGCGAGGTTCATAAAATTGATACAGGCTAGACAAAGAATAAAAAGGGCAACTAAGGAGGCCCCCCAGACGTAGGTCATATTTCCTACCGCGCGCATCTGCCCTAAACGTTCTCCCTCCAAGTAAATCTGATCCAGGCGCTGAAGATCTGGTTCATAATAATACCCGCGAGAGCGAGTAGCATCCCCCACGTAGCGATCTTGAAAATCCTCGAACTTGGCGGCAAAGGCCCCTACATCGGTCCCCGGCTTCAATTCCAGATAGGTATATCCAATCAAGCCTCTCCAGTACCAGGGATTGATATCGGCCTCTCCATTGATATCTCCCCCATACACATCATTTAAAATGCTGGAAGGAAGTAAAAAATCAAATCGAAAATGTGATCGCTCTGGCACATTAGCCATGACTGCAGAGATGGTAAAATCGTAGGTGTTTCCGTTAAGATTTCCCTCTCGATCTCGTTCTTTGGGATCGATCGTCAACACCTTACCGATGGGATCTCCCCCCTTAAAGTACTTTTCTGCCATGGCTTCTGTAATCACAATCGTATTTGGATCAGCTAGTGCAGTGGCTGCATCTCCATTGACTAGTGGCCAATTGAACATGTCCAAAGTAGCCGGATCGGTATATAGAATTCTAGCCTCCGAAAAGGAGCGATCACCTACAATCACTTCCCACGGATTGTCAGGGCTGGTGCGGGGAATGAATCTCGTAAAGTTCTCCACTTCCGGGTAATCCTTTTTCAAGGCTGGTCCCCAAAGAATGGGAGAGGCCGCTATCTCGCTTACGTCGCTCGGATCTCCGACCTCCAGGGATCGAATAGATAGCCGGTAAACCTGTTCTGCTTTGGGGTGATAATTGTCGAATGAGGTTTCGTCATGCACGAAAATCAAGACCACAATACAACAAGCCATCGCAATAGCTAGGCCACTAATGTTGATGAAAGAGTAGGCTTTTTGTTTTCTGAGTTGACGAAAGGCGATTTTTAGATAATGCTTTAACATAGTCAGGTGATATTCAAGTTGTAGGGTAAAGTCTTTCTTCCCGAAGAAAAAGGGTTTCAGATAGCGTATCGCGGTAAAGAAAAATCTTCGTCTAGCTTTTTTCAGGCCGTGCTCCTCCACTTCTTCCTGGAACAATTCATAGAGATCCCCCTCCACCTCTTCGAGGTAGATGTCTGCACAAAACCAGCGCAAAATGCGCATCATCCGTGGTGGTGGGTCGTGATATTCGGGGTCGTTACCTACCATGACCACTCAATTTGGAAGGTACCAGGTGGAATCCGTAACCACAGCCGCTGCCTCAAATGTTGGGTATCCAGCAGCGCTTGCTGTCCTTTCAAACTCACCGTATACATTTTCTTCCGCTTCCCTCCCCTTTTCTCAGATTTTTCGCCGAATGCAGCGGTCAAAAAGCCCTTCCCCTCTAAGCGATTGCACGCGGTGTGCACAGCGCTAATGGTCACCTTTCTACCCGATTGTTCTTCCAATTCCTTCTTGATCGCCAAACCATAAGCCTCGCCGTGTAGGGCAGCTACAGTCAGCAAGATCAACTCTTCAAATTCTCCTAAATGCGTACCTTTCATTAGATTTTTATACCGTTTAAGCTATATTATCCATAAATGTAAATAAAACATTGGCGTCTGTCAATAGATTGGCTATTATTTTATTCACAAAAATGTATAAAATACCATTCGGAGCCTAAATCTGCCCCTAAAGTCCACTTAACTGCTCTCCTAAGATCTTACGAAAACTCAGTGTTCACGAGCCCAAACAAGGACTTCTTCATAAGCCTCTGTTTCAGATTGTAGATCATGTAGGAACTGATCGTACCCTTGCTTTTTGACTTCAAAAGCGTATTTGGTGAGAATGAGATGGCGGACATGCAGGCTAATGGTGCCTTCTCCTTCGGATAGGGAAAACCACTCATAAGGTTCTAGTTTTCTTTCTTCATATTCTTCTATCAGACACTTGAGATCATATTTCGTTCCTAGCGTAACGTATTCGGCATAACCTTCCCAGCGCCACATCGGGTATCCCCCTAGCGGATTGGCATCCCAGAAGCCAATGGTGTCTAAACTGAAGATTGTGCACCAGCCCGTGCGTGAAAAATTGGCTGTATTTGAGTTCGCGATCCCAAAGATAGAATCGATTATAGGCATCTACATCTTGTCCTAGGAAGACCACCTTATTGCTGAAGGCCGTAAACACATCCTCTCCTAGCAGTCTTCGCACTAAGCCCGGATAGAATGAGCCATCATTTAAACAAAGATCCGTTTTCCAGTTCATATCAGTAATTTCTGCTTGCTGAACTGTTTCCAAGCTTTGGTCAATCAATTCAAATAGGTCGGCGCGAAGTGGCCCCTGATGGTGAATGGTGATGTTTTGGTAGACCGTCTTGTTCGCGTATAGCAGAGACGGGTTCAATAGGAAGGTAAGGAGTAGTACCATTAGGAATAAAACGGTACCAGCTAGTTTTAGTAATAATTTTTTGATGCGCATAGGAGAGCTTCCGTTTTCTTGGTTCTCTGACAAGTTTTTTTCAAGTTACAATATTTGCTGGAAATTGAGTTAATGGCTAGACAAATAGCTCTTCGCTCCGATCAATTTACACTTCCGTTACATCCTTTTACACCGTTTATAAAGTCCAAGCGTGCAAAAAGGCTAATTTGCCTACATTCCAAAACATACTTATGCTTCGTCGTATGAAATCTAATAGAATCGACCTATACTTGGCTTTCCCGATTTGCATCTTAATTCCTTTTTTATTATCCCTAACCGCCTGCCAAGGACAAGAAAGAGTGGATCCTCCTAGCGTACAAGTGGACCCCACAGCTCTGCTACCACCAGATTTTGATCCTTTCTTTGCCGAGACTCAAAGCATCAGTAGTGCCAATGGCCCAAGCAGCATCACGCGGAATATGATAGAGGACAAAGACGGGAATATCTGGCTAGCAACTTGGGAAGGGATTCTGCGATATTCCGACAGCACCTTTACCAATTTCACGAATAAGGCGGGCTTGCGCAAGTTCCATGCTTTTGCAGTCATGGAAGCGAGCAAGGGGGACCTCTGGTTTGGGACGATTGGGGCGGGTATCTACCGCTATGATGGCGAAACCTTTACCAACTTCACTACCAAAGATGGACTATTGAATGATCGAGTGACCAATTTATCGGAAGACAGTGCCGGAAATATTTGGATCGGGTCCGAAGGAGGGATCAGTCGTTATGATGGCGAAAGCTTCACCAACTTCACCACCGAAGATGGACTACCAGCCAATGATATCAACTCCATTGTCGAGGATAAAAATGGGCTATTCTGGATTGGTACTCGCGGACAAGCTTGTACTTGGGATGGCGAAAGCTTCAAGATAATTACCAATGATGAAGGGGATTCCTTTTCAAACGTTCGCTCTGTCATTGAAGACAGTGAGGGAAACATCTGGCTCGGTGGCAATGCAGGGCTGTGGCGCTACGACGGGCGTTCCTGGGTCAACTTTAGCAAAACTTTTGTCGGCTATATATACGAAGATAGCAAGGGAAATATCTGGACCAGTTCAGGCTTTGGTAACAACTGGGCGATGACTCGTTATGAAGGAGCTACACTTTCTCCAGAACAGATCAAGTCTACCGAGCTTAGCGTCTATGAAAGAATGTACTTTGGTATTTTAGAGGACCGTCAGGGGCAGATGTGGTTTGGAACATTGGATGGGGTTTATCGCTTTGATGGAGAGAATTTTGAAGACTTTAGATAGGTAGGCAAAATCCATAATTTTTTATACGAAGGAAAATACCAAACTGGAAGCCTATCTGATTGCTAAGTGATCAGACTTCTTACCTCTGCCTCCTCCCTAACGAGCTGCCCTGCTAAGACGGAACCCGAGATCGCTGCTGGGATCATCCGGGTAGCGGTAGTCACGATCAGCGCAACGCAGGTAGGCTGGCGAGTTGTTCCAAGAGCCGCCCCGAAGAACCCGGCGAGAGCCAGTATCAGGGCCTTGGGGATTGCTTTTCGGACTTTTAGCGTAGTAACCCTTGTCATACCTATCCCAGCACCATTCCCACACATTGCCACTCATGTCAAAAAGTGCCAAGTCGTTAGCTTTGAAAGTGCCAATCGGTGCTGTATATGCATATCCATCATTCTGAGATTTTGTTTTCCAAGAATAAGTACAGTTCTTATCACAAAAATTACCATAGGATGAAAGCTTGCCTTTTATCGAAGTGCCTCCATACTTTTGATCTTTCCCTCGGCTGCGAGCTGCATATTCCCACTCCGCCTCGGTGGGCAGGCGATAGCCATTGGCCTGCCAGTTGGCGGTGACGGTAGTGCCATTGATTGTATAAACTTGTTGCAGCCTTTGCTGAGCACTCATCCAATTGCAATACTCAACCGCATCGTGCCAAGAAACATTAATAACTGGTCGTTTCGCTCTTCCCCATCCTTCGTCACTCGGTTTTGTCTTGCCAGTAGCTTGGCAAAACCTGTCGTATTCTTCAAAAGCTACTTCGTGGCGAGCAATATAGTAGTTGCTGAGGGTGACGGAGTGTGGTTTTTCGTCATTATCTCCATTCTTACTCCCCATCTGAAAGGTCCCACCTTGAATGAAGACCAGGTTGTCCAGTTCTGTCTTGGGTGTGGGAGCTAGCTCCTTTAACCGGATAGCTGCTACGTCCTTATAGACACTTTGTGGGTATTGTTGCATAAAAGAACGATAGGCGAGCGCGGTGTTGGTCCGCTTGGTGGCCTGCCAATCTAGCAATTCTTG
Organism: Saprospiraceae bacterium; assembly: GCA_965263225.1. Lineage (GTDB taxonomy): Bacteria > Bacteroidota > Bacteroidia > Chitinophagales > Saprospiraceae > DT-111. The sequence continues at coordinate 2,635 of CBDHHG010000028.1, read as the reverse complement.
TTCCTCACTTTGCAGTTGTTGCAGTTTTTGTCTAGCTAAGGGCACAAAGTCTCCTTGGGGATATTGAGTAAGATACTGTTGGTAGGCGGCGATAGAATTTGTTTGTTGGGCACTGCGCCAGGCGACTTGGTCGGAACGGGCGCTGCTTACACCAGGGCTTGAGACTTTCTGAAAGAAAAGAAAAGCAGAACCAGCATCATTACTACCAAATGAACCGCCTCCCGGGGTGGGTGCGGCCTTCTTCATATAGGAGCCGAAGAGTTCACTGGAGGTGAGGTATTGGCTGGAAGAATGATGGGTGCGGAGCCCCGCCAGGAATTGCTCGGCGAAGGTGGAGCGATCTGGGGTTTGGTTGCCTTTGGCATCGGAAGTGAAGAAGAGGCGGGCGCGGTAGTTTTTGTGGTTGAGCAATACCTGGTCACTGTAGCGTTCTCCTGGGCGGTTAAAGTTTCGATTGGTTTTGGTTTTCCAGTTGGGATCAAAGGTGATGGAGTGACAGGCGTCAATGGCTACCAAGATGTGCTTACAATCGATAGCATTAATCTCATCTCGCCAATAGCCATACTCCAAGGCAGATACATGCGGCCGATCAGGGTTGGCATCGGCAGGCATAAAGTAGCCATTGGGGCCTTTTTCTATGCCGTGCCCCGTAAAGAAGAGGAGCAGTTGCCCCTCTTTGGTATATCGGCCACTGGCATACTGTCTTTTGTAAGCAGCAATTTTTCTTTCTATGGTTTCCAGACTGGGGTTGGGTACGACTTCGGTTTCGAAGCCATAGCGACGCTCTAATTCAGCAGCGATATCCCGGGCATTTTGGATAGGATTGCTTAGGTCCGTCATGCGCTCGTAATCGTTTACGGCGAAGAAGAGGGCGCGGTCCATTCCCTGCCGCCCGTTTTGACTCCAGACCGAAGGACCAAATAGCAGAAAAATCAATAAAAGAAGCAATCTCATGGATTTTAGGGTACGGTTTATATTCAAAGATAGGGAAAGTATGGTTTGTATGGGAATAAGCGGCTAGGCGAAACATCCGAAGTTGGCTGGGGAAAACTTCGGGTATTTATAGCTGGTACTACTTTTTCTACCAGTCTGACAGCAAAGCGTTCTGACCTCTGAAATCTGCCTCCTCCCTAAGGTGCTGCCCTGCTAAGACGAAACCCGATAAGGTAGCTACGAAAATCTGGATTAACCCAGCTACGAAAAGCGCAACGTAGGTAGGCTGGCATGAAGACCCATGAGCCACCGCGAAGAACCCGGCTCGAGCCAGTATCAGGACCTTGGGGATTGCTATCAGGACTTTTAACGTAGTAATTCTTGTCATACGAATCCCAACACCATTCCCATACATTACCACTCATGTCAAAAAGCCCCAGATCGTTGGCTTTGAAAGTGCCAACTGGTGAAGTGTATTCATATCCGTCCGTCTCACCTGTACCGTTCGCAAATGAAGTTAGCTGATCCTCTGAGGACGTACCCGCCCCACTTTTGATCTTTGCCGCGGCTACGGGCAGCATATTCCCATTCCGCTTCGGTGGGTAGGCGATAGCCATTGGCTTGCCAGTTGGCGGTAACGTTAAGGCCATTGATCGTATAGACTTTTTGCAAGCTTTCTTTTGAACTCAACCAGTTGCAATATTCCACTGCATCGTACCAACTAATATAGAATACTGGATGTTTATACTCACTACGTTTTCTCATTTCTCTAGTGGCATCGAAACGCCAGTTTATTCCGACCTTTTTCTCCCAGTCACTACCATTCCAAATGTAACTGCCATTTTCAAGATCTGCGGTGGTTTTATAGTTTGTTGCAGTTACGAACTCATTAAAATCAGCTACAGTCACTTCGTGGTGAGCCATATAGTAATCGCTGAGGGTAACCGAGTGCGGCCATTCATTACTCTCTCCATCCTTACTCCCCATCTGGAAGGTACCACCTTGGACAAAGACCATATTGTCCAAATCGACCTTAGGAGGAGGAGCTAACTCCTTTAAGCGGATAGCCGCCACGTCCTTGTAAATACTCTCTGGGTATTTTTGCATAAAAGAGCGATAGGCTAGCGCAGTGTTGGTATGCTTGGTGGACTGCCAATCGAGCAATTCCTGTTCCTCACCTTGCAGTTGTTGCAGTTTTTGTCGAGCCACCGGCACAAAGTCTCCTTGGGGATATTGAGCAAGATACTGTTGGTAGGCGCCAATAGAATTTGTTTGTTGGGCATTGCGCCAAGCGACTTGGTCAGAGCGGGCACTGTTTACACCAGGGCTGGAGACTTGCTGGAAGAACAGGAAAGCAGAGCCAGCATCATTACTGCCAAATGAACCGCCACCTGGAGTAGGTGCGGCCTTCTTCATATAGGATGCAAATAGCTCGCTGGAGGTGAGGTAGCGGCTGGAAGAACGATGGGTGCGGAGACCCGCTAGAAATTGCTCGGCGAAGGTAGAGCGGTCCGGGGTTTGATTACCCTCGGCATCAGAGGTGAAGAAGAGGCGGGCGCGGTAGTTTTTGTGGTTGAGCAATACCTGGTCACTGTAGCGTTCTCCTGGGCGGTTAAAGTTTCGATTGGTTTTGGTTTTCCAGTTGGGATCAAAGGTGATGGAGTGACAGGCGTCAATGGCTACCAAGATGTGCTTACAATCG